>NZ_FNZR01000027.1 GCF_900109365.1 Parapedobacter koreensis
TATGATACTCCCTATTTGCTGGACAACTTTTGCACTAAGTTAAGATATAATCACGACACATTTTTAATTTGCTGATAGAACCTTTCATCGGGTGTTACCCTACCGATGGATTTGTGTCTTCTTTCGGTGTTGTAGAACCGCACATAATCCCTCACCTGCCGGTATAAATTGACCCCGCCGTTGGGCGGGTTGAGATAGATTTTTTCTCTTTTGAGCGAGCCCCAGAACCTTTCGATATAGATATTGTCCAAAGCCCGGCCCTTGCCGTCCATCGATATTTTTACTTCGCGTGCTTTGAGTGCTTCGATGAATACCGAGGATGTAAACTGGGAACCCTGGTCCGTATTGAAGATTTCCGGTTTCCCGTGTCTTTCCATGGCATCCCTCATGACGTCCCTGCACCATTCGGCGCTCATCGTATTGGAAACGTCCCACCCCATGATCTTGCGGCTATAGACATCAATGATAGCAAACATATACATAAACCCACGGAACATGGGGATGTAGGTGATGTCCGCCTGCCAGACCTGATTGGGGCTTCCTATCTTAAGATTTCTGAGCAGATAGGGGAACTTATAATCACCTTTGTTTGCCCGGCTGAGATTCTTTCTGGGATGGATGGCTTTCAGGTTCATGACCTTATACAATCGCCTGATACGCTTTTCCCCTACAGCATAACCCAGATCCATTTTCAGGTACGCGGTCATCCGCTCAACGCCATAGAATGGACAATCCAGGAACTTCCGATCGATGGCTTTCATCACCCGCTGGTTGTACAGGGATTCCCCTTTGGGCTTGAAATAATAACTGCTGCGCGGCAGCTCGATGACCCTGCATTGCTCAAAAACACTCATTTTATCGAAGGACGGGCAAACAAGCCTGCGTTTCTCTTCCAAACTCATTTGCCCAATACTTTTTTTAGGAAATCAACCTGTATCTGCAACTCCCCGATCTTTGAATACAGCTCTTTTTTCTCCTGTGAATCGTCTTTGGATACAGCCTTGTCCTTGCTGAATACCGAGTCGGCGTTATCCAGAAACTCCCGCTTCCAGGTGTTGATCTGCGTGGGGTGAACCTCGTATTTGGCAGCCAGCTCATGGATCGTCTGCTGCTCCTTGATCGCTTCGATGGCTACCTTCGCCTTGAAGCCTGCACTGAATTTCCTACGTTCTTTTTTCATTTTTACAACTGCTAAGTTAAACATTTAAGCAGCTGTCCAATATTTGGGGAGTACTATA
>NZ_FNZR01000025.1 GCF_900109365.1 Parapedobacter koreensis
GTATATTTCCTCTATAAATTAAAAACACAAAACAAACCACTCTCTGTACTAAAGAGAGATATAAAAGAATTTCCTCTACGAGCTTAAAGACTCAAACGCAATTTCTTGCCATAACATACTTAGCATGCCAGTTTGAAAAACGGGGTTACAACCACCACAAATATAAGGGCCTTAGTATGTTACTTTAAAAGCATTCCTACGCAGCTATAGGCATGTAGGCCTGCTTTTTGGCTAATATGTTCCAGATGACCACCAACATTTTACGGGCATTGGCAATCAATGCCTTATTGTGGTTCATTCTTTTTTTCAGCAAGTTGAATCTTAAGTAAAAAGGGCTGTTTTTTGTTCTACAGGCTCCCCATGCGCACTGCACCAACATAATACGCAGGTACTTGTTGCCATGCAGGGTTTTTCTCCCTTTTATTTTTCCTGCGCTCTGGTCATTTCTGGGCCTCAGTCCGGCCCAGCCAACCAGGTTAGATGCCTTTTGGAAATATTCCATATCCGTTCCAACCTCGGAAATTATGCTAGCTGCGCTCTGTTCTTTGATACCCGGCACAGTCTGTAAGAGATCAAGTTCTTCACTGTAATAATTGCCGCATAGTTCCACTAGCTTTTGCTGACAGGCGGTCAATTGTTGTTCATAGAACCCGGCCTCTTCCAATGCCATGGCAAGAACATCTATGTCCGTTGGGGACAGCACGCCGGTAAGGGCGTCCTTTATGGTCTGTATACCATGCTTGTTCTTTGTTCTGGTGTGGACCAAGGTCACCAGAACCTCGGGATCAGTCTGTCCCTGTGAAATAGCCTTTACCACCTTACGCATGGATTTCCCACCAACATCGGAAACATAATTGCTTATTCTGATATTGCAGCGCTGCAGAATAAGGTCTATACACTGATCTGCCCTTTGCAGGTTCCTGTTAAGATAGGTTATCCTACGGTTGTACTGGCGTAGTTCCTGTATAGCGTTCTCAGGCACAAAGCTGCCCTTGATAAGCCCTTTCTGAAGGACTGTGGCTATCCATTGCGCATCCTTTACATCGGTTTTCCTTCCGGGCAGCTGCCTGACAAAATACGGATTGACCAGTTTTACATCAAAATCCGTATCCAATATACGCCATATAGGCACCCAGTAAATACTCGTGCTCTCCATGGCTATATGACCGACATGATGCTCAACCAATCTATCCCGGAGACGTTCCAGATCCGGTGTCAAGGTTCCGAAAACTTCCTCAATCTTTTCCCCAGACTCAGTTAATATGCACATAAAAACACTATCTTTATGCACATCAAGGCCACAAAAGCTTCCCATATTACTTTATTCTTTAGTTCATTATAAAGATAATAAGGAGGGACGATGTGGCCGCCATTTTTATTGAACGCGATTATAATTCCCGATTTTTATGTAAGTTTG
>NZ_FNZR01000024.1 GCF_900109365.1 Parapedobacter koreensis
GACGGCCCGGGAACGGATAGGTCTGTACATCCGCACGTTCAATGAAAAGAACAGCCGCATCATCGAAAACCTTGACCTGCGGTGATAAATTTGGTTCAATGCAATAGACAGTTAACTATATCGGAATGAAAAAATACATCGTTTTGCTCCTTGCAATCGCAACAACGGCTGTTGGCATATCGTGCCATCAGGAACAAAAAAGAAGCACTGATAGCAGTGATGCTGACATAGACAGTTGGTATGCACAAGGGGAATGGCTTGGGGTCGTGCGTTTGACACCCGATTCCTCCATCAACAAGCATGAGTTTTATACCAGGTATCATCAAAATAAAGCGTTGTGGGATCAAGCGTTTGAGTTTCTCGCCACTGCGGATTTGGCTTCTCTGGAAGTCGGTACGCACGAATTAGCCGGAAAAGCCTTATTTGCTTTGGTCTCTGAATACCAGACCAAGGAAAGTAAAGATGGATATTATGAATCCCATAAAAACTATACGGATATACAATATACCATAAGCGGGGAAGAATACATCGATATCAGGGACACAACGGGTTTAACCGTAAAAAACCCTTACAATCCAGAAAAGGATATTATTTTCTACAACGAACAAGATCAACACAGTCATCTTGCGCATCCCGGTGTTTTCTTTATTCTATTTCCCTCGGACATTCATCGTCCGGGGATTCAGGTAAATGAAAAACAACCGGTGAAGAAAATAGTCATCAAGGTAGCGAATGACACATCATTGTAGGCAAACATGATGACTTGGACACAAGAGACGAATCCTGTTGGCAGTGTTTGGATATCGGCGTTGCTGGCGGTTGTTCCGATATTATTTCTATTCTGGGCGTTGATTATCCGGCGGATGAAGGGCTATATAGCGAGTTTGTCGGCAACCGGCATGGCGCTGCTTATCGCCGTTTCGGTTTACGGGATGCCGGCGGGCCTTGCGGTGCTGTCGGCGGGACACGGGATACTTTACGGGCTGTTTCCGATTTGCTGGATAGTGGTGACGGCGGTTTTCCTGTTCAACATCACGGTTTCGAGCGGTCAGTTCGAGGTCATCCGTCATTTCATGGCCTCGGTGACGGACGACCGGCGCCTGCAGGCGCTGCTGATAGCGTTTTCGTTCGGTTCGTTCCTGGAGGGAACGGCGGGCTTCGGGGCGCCTGTTGCCATCACGGCTGCGATGCTGGTTGGGTTGGGTTTCAACCCGCTGTACGCTGCGGGCATCTGCCTGATAGCGAACACGGCCCCGGTAGCCTTCGGTGCCATCGGCACGCCCATCATTGTGGCATCGCAGGTATCGGGTATCCCGGAGATGGCCATTTCGCAGGCGGTGGGGCGTACGCTGCCGGTACTGTCGTTCCTGGTCCCGCTGTACCTGGTGGTGCTGATGGCGGGATTCCGGAAAGCGGTGGAGGTGCTGCCGGCGATTCTGGTGACGGGCGG
>NZ_FNZR01000023.1 GCF_900109365.1 Parapedobacter koreensis
AACTATTCTACTTTTGCAGCCCGCAACGGGGGGACGGTTAGTGTTCCTGTCGGTTGGGATAGTTTTTTGAAGGGATACGGGTAGGTTTTTTGCGCTTTGAGGGTGGTGTTCGGAAGGTTGTTGTTTGGCGCGGTTTCCTGGGGGAAAATAAAAAAAAATAATTTTTGGAAATACGGAAAAGGTTCCTACCTTTGCAGTCCCAAACGGAACGGGGTTTAAGATAAAGGTTCCGGCCCCGTGGCGCGAAGCCCGGGGGATTGAAAAAGAGAGGTTATTGGGCCGGTTTAATGCCGGCAGGATATACGGAAGCCGAAGCGCGAGCGGGGGCGAGATAGTTCTTGAAAGATATTGATATTCATGTAGCGCAACGAGTAGTCTGTTTTAAGGCGAAAGTTGAGAAAGACAGACCTAGGTCAATCGGGTCGTAGACAAAAACAATACAGAGATTGATTCCGGTTAGAAAATCGGGTCGGTTTCGAACGATTCATTATTACAATGGAGAGTTTGATCCTGGCTCAGGATGAACGCTAGCGGCAGGCCTAATACATGCAAGTCGAACGGGATTGGGGAGCTTGCTCCCCATGAGAGTGGCGCACGGGTGCGTAACGCGTGAGCAACCTGCCCGTCCCAGGGGGATAGCCCCTCGAAAGAGGGATTAACACCGCATGACGTTGGCTTACGGCATCGTAAGGCAACCAAATATTCATAGGGGACGGATGGGCTCGCGTGGCATTAGCTAGTTGGTGGGGTAACGGCCCACCAAGGCGACGATGCCTAGGGGCTCTGAGAGGAGAATCCCCCACACTGGTACTGAGACACGGACCAGACTCCTACGGGAGGCAGCAGTAAGGAATATTGGTCAATGGGCGGGAGCCTGAACCAGCCATGCCGCGTGCAGGAGGACGGCCCTACGGGTTGTAAACTGCTTTTGTACGGGAACAAACCCCTTTACGTGTAGAGGGTTGAGCGTACCGTAAGAATAAGGATCGGCTAACTCCGTGCCAGCAGCCGCGGTAATACGGAGGATCCGAGCGTTATCCGGATTTATTGGGTTTAAAGGGTGCGTAGGCGGCGCGCTAAGTCAGGGGTGAAAGACGGTGGCTCAACCATCGCAGTGCCTTTGATACTGGCGCGCTTGAATGCGGATGAGGTAGGCGGAATGTGGCAAGTAGCGGTGAAATGCATAGATATGCCACAGAACACCGATTGCGAAGGCAGCTTACCAAGGCGCGATTGACGCTGATGCACGAAAGCGTGGGGATCGAACAGGATTAGATACCCTGGTAGTCCACGCCCTAAACGATGATGACTCGATGTTCGCGATACACGGCGAGCGTCCAAGCGAAAGCGTTAAGTCATCCACCTGGGGAGTACGCCCGCAAGGGTGAAACTCAAAGGAATTGACGGGGGCCCGCACAAGCGGAGGAGCATGTGGTTTAATTCGATGATACGCGAGGAACCTTACCCGGGCTTGAAAGTTAGTGAATCACCCAGAGATGGGTGAGTCCTTCGGGACACGAAACTAGGTGCTGCATGGCTGTCGTCAGCTCGTGCCGTGAGGTGTTGGGTTAAGTCCCGCAACGAGCGCAACCCCTATGGATAGTTGCCAGCATTTAAAGGTGGGGACTCTATCCAGACTGCCTGCGCAAGCAGCGAGGAAGGCGGGGACGACGTCAAGTCATCATGGCCCTTACGTCCGGGGCTACACACGTGCTACAATGGGCGGTACAGCGGGCAGCCACTCAGCGATGAGGCGCCAATCCCGCAAAGCCGTTCACAGTTCGGATCGGGGCCTGCAACTCGGCCCC
Organism: Parapedobacter koreensis; assembly: GCF_900109365.1. Lineage (GTDB taxonomy): Bacteria > Bacteroidota > Bacteroidia > Sphingobacteriales > Sphingobacteriaceae > Parapedobacter > Parapedobacter koreensis. Next base: position 1,809 of record NZ_FNZR01000023.1, read on the forward strand.
GTGAAGTTGGATTCGCTAGTAATCGCGTATCAGCAATGACGCGGTGAATACGTTCCCGGGCCTTGTACACACCGCCCGTCAAGCCATGAAAGCCGGGGGTGCCTGAAGCATGTTGCCGCAAGGAGCGTGTCAGGGCAAAACTGGTGATTGGGGCTAAGTCGTAACAAGGTAGCCGTACCGGAAGGTGCGGCTGGAATACCTCCTTTCTAGGGTACCCGTTTGGTACTCGTTGCGCCATGGATTATCAATGAATAAGAGAAGAAGAATAGGACACCGTTCCCTACACGGCCGGTCCGGAGAGGCAAGAATAAAGCTAGTCCCGTAGCTCAGTTGGTTAGAGCACTACACTGATAATGTAGGGGTCAGCAGTTCAAGTCTGCTCGGGACTACGGGTTGAGGGGAATTAGCTCAGCTGGCTAGAGCACCTGCCTTGCACGCAGGGGGTCAACGGTTCGAATCCGTTATTCTCCACGATGTTTTTGGATTGGGGGCATAAGATAAGAGATATGGGACGGTAACAGGTCCGGCATCTCACGTCTGTCGTCTCGTATCTATGAAGCAAAAAGTTCTTTGACATATTGGAAGAAAACAAGAAAGAGAAGAGAGAAGGCAACAGCACGGTGCGCATTACGGTGCGCGCCGCAGGCACCGCCGCGGTTTGCAAAAGGGCCGCGGGGGGAAGAAAGTAAATAAGGGCACACGGGGGATGCCTAGGCTCCCAGAGGCGATGAAGGACGCGACAAGCTGCGATAAGCGCCGGGGATCGGCAAATGCGAATTGATCCGGTGGTTTCCGAATGGGGCAACCTGGTGTACTGAAGGTACACCGTATATATACGCGAACGCGCTGAACTGAAACATCTAAGTAGGCGTAGGAGGAGAAAACAACAGTGATTCCGCAAGTAGTGGCGAGCGAACGCGGATTAGCCCAAACCGGATATGTTACGGCATATGCGGGGTTGTAGGACCATGACATGGCAAGCATGCGTTAAGTGGAAGCCGGAAGGGAAGCCGGCACCATAGGGGGTGATAGTCCCGTACACGTAAGCAAGTGCAGCCTAATGGTATCCTGAGTACCGCGGGGTCGGAGACGCCCTGCGGGAATCCGGCGGCACCATCCGCCAAGGCTAAATACTCCTGGGAGACCGATAGTGGACCAGTACCGTGAGGGAAAGGTGAAAAGAACCCCGAACAGGGGAGTGAAATAGAACCTGAAACCGTGTGCCTACAAGCGGTCGGAGCAGCGTATGCTGTGACGGCGTGCCTTTTGCATAATGAGCCTACGAGTTACACTTCACCGGCGAGGTTAACCCATTCAGTGGGGCAGCCGAAGCGAAAGCGAGTCTGAACAGGGCGTGCAGTCGGTGGAGGTAGACGCGAAACCTTGTGATCTACCCTTGGTCAGGCTGAAGGTGCCGTAACAGGTACTGGAGGGCCGAACCGATAAGCGTTGAAAAGCTTCCGGATGAACTGAGGGTAGGGGTGAAAGGCCAATCAAACTGGGAAATAGCTCGTACTCCCCGAAATGTCTTTAGGGACAGCGTGGCGGAGAGTCCGATGGAGGTAGAGCTACCGATTGGGTGCGGGGGAGTCACATCCTACCAAATCCAGACGAACTCCGAATGCCATCGGATATACGCTGCAGTGAGGCACCGGGTGCTAAGGTCCGGTGCCGAGAGGGAAAGAACCCAGACCACCGGCTAAGGTCCCCAAATACACGCTAAGTTGGACTAACGAGGTCCGGCTGCACAGACAGCTAGGATGTTGGCTTGGAAGCAGCCATTCATTTAAAGAGTGCGTAACAGCTCACTAGTCGAGCGGCCGGGCGTGGATAATGAACGGGCATCAAGCGTGTTACCGAAGCCGTGGGATATTTATATCGGTAGGGGAGCATTCCAGCGGGGGCGAATCGGTCCTGTAAGGGGCCGTGGACTTTCTGGAAAAGCAAATGTAGGCATAAGTAACGATAAGGCGGGTGGGAAACCCGCCCACCGAAAGACCAAGGTTTCCTGATCAACGCTAATCGGATCAGGGTCAGTCGGGGCCTAAGGATAAGCCGAAAGGCGATTCCGATGGACAACGGGTTAATATTCCCGTACTTTTGCATGCTGCGACGCGGGGACGGAGAAGTGACACCACCGCGCACTGACGGAATAGTGCGTTGAAGGGCGTAGGTATACCAACCATAGGCAAATCCGTGGTTGGTGCTGAAACCCGACAGTACGGCAAACCCCCGGGGGCGCCGATAGCGTGGGTAATCAGGCTTCCGAGAAAAACCGCTAAGCTTCAGGCATGCAGAACCCGTACCGCAAACCGACACAGGTGGTTGGGGTGAGAATCCTAAGGTGCTCGAGTGAATCATGGCTAAGGAACTCGGCAAAATGGCCCTGTAACTTCGGGAGAAGGGGCGCCCCGCGGTAAGACGCGGGGCCGCAGTGAAAAGGCCCAGGCGACTGTTTAACAAAAACACATGGCTTTGCGAAATCGGAAGATGATGTATAAGGCCTGACACCTGCCCGGTGCCGGAAGGTTAAGGGGGGATGTTAGTCGGCAACGGCGAAGCATTGAACCGAAGCCCCGGTAAACGGCGGCCGTAACTATAACGGTCCTAAGGTAGCGAAATTCCTTGTCGGGTAAGTTCCGACCTGCACGAATGGTGTAACGATCTGGGCGCTGTCTCGGCCATGAGCTCGGTGAAATTGTGGTATCGGTGAAGACGCCGGTTACCCGCAACGGGACGGAAAGACCCCATGAACCTTCACTATAGCTTAACATTGGGACTGGGTGCGTGATGTGTAGGATAGGCGGGAGGCTGCGAAACGGGTTCGCCAGGATCCGCGGAGCCGTCCTTGAAATACCGCCCTTTGCGTATCCGGTTCCTAACCCCGAAGACTCGGGGGACACTGTTTGGTGGGTAGTTTGACTGGGGTGGTCGCCTCCAAAAAGGTAACGGAGGCTTTCAAAGGTAAGCTCAGTACGCTTGGTAACCGTACGAGGAGTGCAATGGCATAAGCTTGCTTGACTGTGAGGCCGACAAGCCGGACAGGGCCGAAAGGCGGACATAGTGATCCGGTGGTTCTGCATGGAAGGGCCATCGCTCAAAGGATAAAAGGTACTCTGGGGATAACAGGCTGATCTCCCCCAAGAGCTCATATCGACGGGGAGGTTTGGCACCTCGATGTCGGCTCGTCACATCCTGGGGCTGGAGAAGGTCCCAAGGGTTCGGCTGTTCGCCGATTAAAGTGGCACGCGAGCTGGGTTCAGAACGTCGCGAGACAGTTCGGTCCCTATCTGTTGCGGGCGTTGGAATATTGAGTGGGGCTGGCCTTAGTACGAGAGGACCGGGCTGGACCGACCGCTGGTGAACCAGTTATGCCGCCAGGTGTACGGCTGGGTAGCTATGTCGGGTTAGGATAAGCGCTGAAAGCATCTAAGTGCGAAACCGGCCACGAGATTAGTGTTCCATTGAGGGTCCCCGTAGACTACGGGGTCGATAGGCCGCAGGTATAGAGGTGGCAACACCACAGCCGAGCGGTACTAATAGCCCGAAGGCTTTCTCGCGCAGGAGGCGCTGTTGCCTTGCTCGGACTCTCGCGCTTGTTTTCTTCCGATGATATGTCATAAAGGTATTCAGGTGCCTATATCGGCGGTGTCCACCTCTTCCCATCCCGAACAGAGCAGTTAAGCCCGCCAGAGCCGATGGTATTGCCGTAACAGGCGTGAGAGTAGGTCGGCGCCGGATTTCATTCCAGCCCCCCGTTTGTACACGGGGGGCTTTTTTTGTTT
>NZ_FNZR01000009.1 GCF_900109365.1 Parapedobacter koreensis
TATTCTTTAGTTCATTATAAAGATAATAAGGAGGGACGATGTGGCCGCCATTTTTATTGAACGCGATTATAATTCCCGATTTTTATGTAAGTTTGTATAATAAAAATTGATCAAATGGCAACACTGATTATTGAGAGTTCCGATCCAAAAAATGTAAAATTGCTTACCGAATTGGCCAAAAGACTGGGTGATCGCGTGAAGTCCATCAGTGCTACGGAAACGGAAGACTTGCTTTTAGGGGATTTGATGAACTCGGTTAAGACCGGGGAATACGTAGACAAAGTCGACGTAATGAGCGCATTACGTTCCTAAGTATTGCCTAAAGTCTAAAGTTCAACCCTAACCCTCCATGAACCTAAAAGTTTGACAGATCTTTTTTGAAATCCGTTGAGAAGATTAAGGATGCTTTACTAAAACAGAAAATTGCGGATATCATCGATGATGTGGAATCCGCTCAAGATCTGAGCGACATTAAGCAACTCAAAAAGTTAAAAGGTTATAAATCCTATTACCGAATTAAGATCGGTGATTACCGTGTTGGCATCGAAGCCGGACAACCTGATGAGGTGACTTTCGTTGTCGTCGCCCACCGAAGAGAAATTTACCGGCGCTTCCCTTAGCATTTTTATATTTAGTCCGCGACAGATACGCAATTGCATTACAGCCCCACGTCCCCAGTGGTGGCACCGCCTTTGGCCGGCGTCGATCGCCGCGGCCAAATGATTACTAACAGATTTGCAAATCTGCCCTATCTTCTCGAAATTCGCGATACCTCACGACGGGTATAACTACATGTTAATGGCTCACAATAATCGCATCATCGGTCTATGTTTACTGCTTGCTGGTATTAATTATCAGGCTTTAGCACAGCAGGCAACACCCCATAATCAATATACCGACAGTGTTCTTACGGTCATTAGAAGTATAACGGATAAAGACAAAAAATTTACCAGCTATCTTGATCTAAGCCTTTACTGGAGCGAAATTGACACAACACAGGCTTATCGTTTTATTGATGAAGCAGAAAAGCTGCTTCCAGATCGCCCGTCTGATTTTCAAAAAGGATTAATCCAGCTTTATACAGCCAATGTGATTTTCCACCACGATATTGAACGTGCCAGAAAGGCCTATATGCATGCCGATAAATTACTTTCCACATACAAAACACCCACGTCGTATAAGTACCTTTCGAAAGTATGGAATAATTACGGGATCCTTTACCAATTAGCAGACCGCCCCGAAGCCTACATGCAGGTCATCATAGGCAAAGTGATTCCCTATGCCCGCCTTGCCGGAGACAGCTTAGCGGCAGCCAACGGTTTGACAAATATCGGCTTGCTGCTCACCAACAAATTGTTATATGACGAGGCCGACCGTTATTTCAGTCAGGCAATCCATGCTTTAAAACATTCGGAAGGAGATAAAAGAAATCTTTTTACGGCATATATCTATGCCGCAAACGCCGCCGTACTGGGGGGCCACCTGCAAAAAAGCCGGCACTATCTCGACGACGCTTCCACATTGAGCAAGTCCGTGCCCCACGCCATAGATATTCCGTACTATTACCGTACAGAAGGCCGTTATTATCGTCATATAAAAGAATACGACACGGCGAGAGATTACCTCTTGAAAGCCATAGAACTTGGCAAAACAGGCTATGACGATAAAGCCATCCGGGATAGTTATTATGAATTGTTTCAAACGTATCGGGATGAGGGCAATTACTCCGAAGCAAAAAAAATGCTCAGCCAATCCAATCAATACAATGCCGGCGTAATCGGGTCAGACACCTTATTGCATTTGCGCGAAATGGCCGATATCGATTACAAACTCGGCAATTACAGCGTGGCATTTGAACAAATGCAGCGATACGCGTTGGCGAAAGATAGCCTTTATCGCGCAGACCAAACCAATGAAATCATAGCACTTGAAAAGCGGTTTGAAACACTGGAAAAAGAAAACGAAATCCTCCGATTACAAGACGCTAACCAAAAACAGCGGCTCGCGTTGGATAAGAATCGCATGTGGGCTATTTTATCGACATCGTTAGGTATATTGGCATTGGTCGTTGCATTCTTTTTATGGAAATTGACAAGGGCCAACCGGAAGCGGCTCATCCAGAAAGAACAATTACATCAGCAAAAACTCCAATCCGTAGCGCAAAAAGAGCGATTAAACCAATACCAAACCATATTGCAGGTACAGGAAGAAGAACGAAACCGTATCGCTCGTGACCTGCATGATGGCTTAGGTGGCCTTTTGGCCGGAATAAAACTTCGCCTATCCACGCTGAATGCACGCAGTTTAAGCGTTGCTTCACAGGCTGAGGAAGAACAAGATATGTCGCTTATCATTGGGGATTTAAACCAAGCCTCCAATGAATTAAGGCGTATCGCCCGAAATATGATGCCCGAGGCGCTGTTAGACATCGGATTGGAGCATGCGCTTTCCGACCTGTGCCAATTCCTCGCCTCCTCCCGTACCCGCATTCTGTTTCAAGGATTGGATCTGAAACAAACGTATGTCAATCGTGTGATGATAAATGTTTACCGCATCGTTCAGGAGTTACTTAACAATGCACTTAAACATGCGGACGCTTCTCAAATCATTGTACAATGCAGCGATGAGCAAGACCATCTATTTCTTACCGTGGAAGATGACGGAAAGGGATTCGATACATTAAATCTGAAATCCAAAGGAATCGGATTGAAAAGCATCGAAAATCGGGTCGCCTTGCTAAACGGCCGGATGGAAATAGATTCACAGCTGCGTCGGGGTACTACCATCAGTATAGAAATTCCGTTATGACCAGAAAAATCAAACTCATCGTGGTAGATGACCACCCTGTCGTATTGCAAGGCTTTGCTTACATGCTACAGCACATCCCCGAATTTGAGCTGCTGGCAGATTTTAACGAAGCCAAGCCAGCAATGGCATTTATAGCAAGGGAAAAACCGGACGTAGTCCTGCTGGACATCAGCCTGCCCGATATCAGCGGAATTGAAGCCTGCAACCAAATCGTCAAGTCCAATCCTGCTATAAAAATCATCGGAATCAGTAATAGCAACGAATACAGTATCATCCGGCGCATGCTCGATGCCGGTGCATCGGGATACGTGTTGAAGAATGCTAATGCCGAAGAAATACGAACCTGTATCCATTCCGCGATAGCTGGCAAAACCGGGCTGAGTGAAGAAATAGACCGGCTGATCAACCATCCAAAGGCGAAAGACACATTTCCGGTACTGACCCATCGGGAACAAGAAGTACTTGAACTGCTTGCCCAGGGTCTCAATTCATACGAGATTGGAGAAAAAATTTTCATCAGTCATCTGACTGTTGAAAGCTATAGAAAGACGTTGCTTAAAAAATTCAATGCAAGCAATGTCGCCGCTTTGATTTATAAAGCTTCGGAGATGAAATATATTTAAACACTAATTAATCCAGAATGTACCGCCGTCAACCGCTGGCAGGGTATTCTCGCCTTCGGGCTTTATAATGATCACATCCGCACTATTGTCCATATTATAAACCTGTCCGTCGTTCGGGACTACGGCGAGGTTCCAATAAAAGAATGTCGGCCCGATTTTTTTTGCTACCAGCAAGTGTTTCCCATCCGGTGAGAAGTCGGCGTGAATTTCTCCATCACTGCTTTCCGTTACTTGCCGCAAATTGTTGCCGTCTACGTCCATCACATAGATATGATTGCTTACCATCATGGAAAGCTGGGTGCCCTGCTTATTCACCCTTAGGTTGCCCCATTGGGTGTATGGCATGTCTTTTACCAAAGATAGGCTCGTATATGGGGGAGCGGACTTGAGTATATACCGGTCGTCCAGCGTGAATAGGATGCTATTATCAGGAAGCCACAGCACCTCATCGCTGATTCCAAACGCCACAGGTTCCTGTCCGACATTTACAGCTTCCAAATGGGTGATTACGTTTCCGTCTAAATCAGTAATGACAATCCCATTGTCAAAAGTCGGGTTATACACCACTTTCGTATTGTCCGGGGACAGCAAAGCTGCTATGTCGGTGTCTGTCCCGTACGGCGAGTCGTAGTCAAATTCATCTACGATAGCTCCATCTTCATTGCGTACCAATGTAATTTTGGCCACATCAAACACGCCGGCCTCCCGTTCGCTGGTTAGCCTAAACTGCTCATCCAAGCTCATGTCCCAATTGTTGAATCCGTACGTATTGTAGGTGAAGAAGACACTTTGCTGGTTTGTTTTTAAGTCCAGCTGGTACACATTGCCGGTAAAAGAGTAAATCAGTTTTCCCGCTAACTGTTTAGACGAGCCACCGCCATTCCCGTCAGGATTTGTATCATCGTTTTTGCTACATGACAACACACCGAAAGCAGCAACCCAAGCAAGCGCAATAGCCTTTATTTTCGTATTCATAATACCTCAAGTTGTATGAAAACAAAGGTATACGGCGCTTTGATTCCAGACAATCCCCGAAAACAAGGAAAATGAAATGATACCGTTAGTTCTCAAAATCCTATGTATGTTTGTATCCTAAATAGCAGCCAAATGGACAATCACCTCCCTCCTATTATCGATGCTCAAGGGCTAAGTTCGCTTTTTCATGACCCCAACCTCATCGTCATTGACGCCAGCGGCGGAAAGGAGGCCAGACACAACTATGAGCAACGGCACATAGACGGTGCCTTGTTTGCAGACCTTGAAACGCAGTTAGCAGATACCAAAAGCGATCCCGCCACCGGCGGCAGGCACCCTTTGCCTACGGCCAGCCAGTTTGCCGATACACTTGCCCAGCTCGGCATCACAAAAACGAGCCATATTGTGATCTACGACGACAAGCACGGTTCAAATGCCGCAGCCCGCCTTTGGTGGATGTTGCGGGCCATCGGACACCAGCAGGTACAGGTACTCGACGGCGGCCTACAAGCCGCCGAACAATACGGCTTGCCGATAAATAACAGTCCGGTGGAGCGCAGACAAGTTGAGCCCTATGCGGCAACCGATTGGCTTTGGCCAAAGGCCAATATTGACGAAGTAGCGGACGCCGCACAAGACGCAAACCACATCGTCATCGACGTACGCGATGCCGACCGCTATCAGGGATTGACCGAGCCGCTGGATTTGATAGCCGGGCATATACCGGGTGCCATCAATGTGCCTTATACGACTAATCTTACTCCGGATGGCCGGTTTAAATCGCCTACCGAACTACGGGCATTGTACACCGATATATTGGGCAAAAAAACGGCCCACCAAACCATCGTGCATTGCGGTTCGGGTGTGACGGCATGCCATACGTTGTTGGCCATGGCCAGCGCAGGTTTTGATGTTCCAAAACTCTATGTCGGCTCGTGGAGCGAATGGTCGAGAAGCGGCAGGCCCATGGCAACGGCTTGAGGACTTTCATTATGGAACCATTCATCATCATGTTATCTAAAATATTGGTTGGCATTGTAGCAATTGAGCATCTTTATATTTTATGGATGGAAATGTTTCCCGCCGCCGAAGCATTAAAAACGGCAAATCCCCGCCCCACAAGATGGAAGCGAGGATTTGCCGGGGCTACGCACCGAGCATGGTCACGCAACGTTTAGTCCCTTACAAAGAAAGGAATATTGGCGGTGGCCACATTGTTATTGCCATCCGAAACATAGAGAAACAGCCGGTAGGCGCCGCCTTTGGCCGGAGCCTTAAGGGTAGCTTTGTCCACGGCTGTACTGCTCACCAGCCCCGGAATGGCTTCAGGCCTGCTCTCGCGGTCGCCGCCCTCCTTCAAATCCGTACTTTCCGGCAGCAGTTCCCATCGCGCCGTGAGCTTGTCGTTGTCCGGGTCGGTGACGTATACAGCCGCCGTGTACGTTTGCCCCGGCTTGAGGTAAATGAAGTCCAGCGTCTGCTTGCCATCCAGCAATACGGAGTCCAGGTGAGGCGCGCGGTTCTCGGGCCATTGGCCCGTCCACAGGTATTGCATCACGTCTACCACTTCGTTTTCCTCGCCGGTCTCAGTGAATAATCCGTACCACGTAGGGGTACGTTCCTGTTTCTGCCCCCACAAAAACACATAAGAGCCCAGGCAATGCTTGTCTTTTGCGATGGAAGCTTCATAGCGGCTTTTATAGACCGCTGCCTTCTGACTGCTTGTTTCTTCTACCGAGGCCTTCCAGGGTGTTTGCGGGCCTTCCCAATGGCCGGTAGGGCCCCATTCCGTGACGATGTAGGCTTTTTCCCAGCCGGTGGTCCTGATCTGCTCCGGCACCGACGCGAGCCCGCCGTATACCTGCACCGCAATCAGGTCGAGCGCGGGGCACTTTGCTTTGATGTAATCTATCTCCTTCTGGTTGATGCCTGCAAGCATCGTGGTGACGAGGTGGTTGGGATCGACTTCATGGATCATTTCGGCCACGGCATTCACGGCATCCCATACTTTCGGGTTACTGTAATGCAGGTTCAGCTCATTGCCTATCCCCCAAGCAAGCAACGCCGGATGGTCTTTGTATTTGAGCACTTCCGCACGGACGCGCTGCAATTGCTCAGCCACGGCTCCCGCATCGTTATAATCGAAACCATGGCGCTCATTGCCCATGCTGATGCCCATGGTCACCGTGAGTCCCAGCCGGTGGGCCTCGTCCAGCACCTGTTGTCCGTTAGCGGTGCTCCACGTACGGATGGAATTTCCGCCGTAGGCTTTCAATCGGTCCATATAACTGGTGCCGCCCGCTCCTTTGATGAAGTAAGGCTTCCCGTCGCGCAGCAACGTGTAGCCCCCGTCTTGTTTGACGATCTCGGTTTTTATGGGTTTGCTTGTCTGGGCTGATGCGTGGAGTGCCAGCAAGAACAGTCCAGCAAGCATCCACGTTGTCAACTTAGAAAAATTCATGATAATCGGTTTTTAATGTCCAAACGTTTCCTGTTACCTGAAATTTGTATTCGCGTCTATTTGTGTCTGCGGTATGGGCACATATTCGCTCTGCCCGGGTACGAAGTCCGGTCCGAACACCTGCTGTGCCCTTCCCGTGCGTACGAGGTCATTGAAACGTTCGCCCCACCACTCGCAGGCAAATTCGGCCCGGCGTTCATCAAGGATCTGATCAAGTGTGACGCCCGTAATAGGCTCCATATTAGCGCGTTCGCGCACCAGCCGGAAAGGCTCATCGCCGTTCTGCCCTTTACGCACCCTGGCTTCGGCATTCAACAACAGCACATCAGCGTAGCGGAGGATACGCACGTTGTTGTTGGCCCCATATTCCAAACGGCCCTCGGTCATCTGCGATGTAGGCAGGTACGTTTTGCCGTTGAAATACTTTGTCCCGAAATCATTGCCGTATACACGGTCGCCGCTGGGCGTTTCGACAAACGTCGTCGGATTGCCATCCACACCGCAGTATAAAATGGTGGTGCGCAACCGGGTATCGTCGCCGCGATTCGTCAGGAAATCAACGATATTTTGCGATGGTGGAACCCATCCCGCTCCGGAGATGGCACTCCCGCGCTGATCGCCTGCGGGTCCCTGCCAGCGGAAGAAGGTACCCCAATCGACACCGGGACGCACAATGTCTCCTGCCGGAAGACCAAAATCGGAATACTGCAACTCAAAGAGCGACTCGTTTGACAGCCTGCCGGGGAGCTTGAAAAGCTGGTAGAAATCCGGGTAGAGCGAAAACTTGTTGCTGGCGATGATCGCATCGGTGGCCTCCAGCACCGTGTCCCAGTATGGGCTCGCATTGTCGTTTCCAGCCAGATCAGCCGCTGCTTTGGCTTTCAACAACAGGGCCGAATACCGGGTGACCGCCCCTATATGTACGGACTCATTCGGCCGGGCGTCTTCCAGATCGGCAATACAAGCGTCCATCTCGGCGATGATAAACTGGCGGACTTCTGCGGCCGTGCTTTTTTCAATAGTCGTAAGCCGAGCGATATCACCGCTGTCTGACAGGATGGGTACATCGCCAAACAGGCGCGTGGCCATCAAATGGGCATAAGCCCGCAAAAAACGCACTTCAGCCTGATACTGCCTGTTGAGCGCGGCATCGGCGGTATTGCCTGAAGGGATCGTCTCGGCGAAGCGTTCCAATTCCATCAACGCATTGTTAGCGCTGATCGCGAGGCTGTAGTAGCTGATCCACGATTGATTGAGCCCCCAGTACGATTGTATCGTCACATCGCGCTGGAAATTTTTGATGCTCATCAGCTCCGGATTGTCATTCGGGTTGGGTGCTCCCTTCTCGTAGTCGTCTTCGCGTACGCACCGGATGGAGAGGTCTATCCAGTGTACCAGGTTGTCGTCAGACGCGGCACGATAGACACCCGATACGGGCGCATACATCAGCGAAAGATTGGTATAATCGATTTCTTCAGATCGCTGCTGGTTTTCCAGCGGCTTATCCAGGAATTTTTCGCATCCACTCAGCAAGGATGCCGTGGCGATGCATCCACTTAGCACGATATATTTATAGTTATTCATGGTTATCATATTTATGTCGTTCACACTTAGAAAGTAACATTCAGACCCAAGCTGTACGTGGCCGATACCGGGTACACGTTGGCATCATACCCCATGCCGGATACCTCCGGCGTAAATCCGTTGTAACCGGTGAAAATAAACGGCCTATCTGCCGTAGCAAACACGCGTACGGGTATGGTTTCGCGGATGTTGAAACTATATCCTGCCTGGATATTCTGAACGCGCAGGTAGGCGCCGCTTTCTACAAAGAAGGAGCTCGCCTGCAGGTTCCACGCGGCGACACTGCCTTGGGCCGATGGATAGGTGTTGGTAGACCCTTCGCCCGTCCAAAGCCCGTTGATAAAGGCTTCATCGGCATTCATCTGCGGGTACTTGCGCCGCATGGCCCGGTTGAGGTTGTGGATTTTATTGCCGGCCACGCCCTGCAACGCCACGCTGAAATCAAACCGTTTGTAATTGAGCGCGATATTAAGACCGTAAGTCAATTTAGGCAGGTAATTGCCCAAGTTTACACGGTCTTCCTCATCCAGCTCGCCGTTGCCATTCTGGTCTTTGTACTTCAAATAACCGGGTTGGATGGGAGCGCCCGGGTTGACAGCATTGTATCGGCTTGCAATCGGATCGGCATCGATTTCCGCTTGGTTTTGATAGACGCCCGCCACTTCATATCCGTAATAATAATTTATGGGTTCATTCTCCTCAATGCGTGCCGGGAATTCAGCCGTCCACTCCGGGAATCCATTCATGATGTTGTCAAGTCCACCGAGATCAGTGACCTTGTTGCGAAGCGTGGTGGCATTTACGCCGATGGAGTACCCCAATTGGCCGACCTCATCTTTCCAGTCCAATCCGATTTCCCAACCGCTGTTGGCTACGCTGCCCCAGTTGCCGTACACGCGATCCCAGAGGAAGGGTATCGGGCGGCTGAAGGCCAGGTCTTTCGTGCGGCGGTAGTAATAATCTACCGTACCGTTCAGCCGGTTGTCCAGCAGGGCAAAGTCAATACCGCCGTCCCATTCTTCTACCACTTCCCAGCTGACCTGCGTGAAGAACCTGCTCACCCGGTAACCCGGAATACGGCTTCCGTAGCTTGTACCAATGCTGCCGAATATCGCAGAATTGTTGTTGCCCGAGTTGATGATGGCATACCCGGCATTGGGCTGGATACCGTCATTACCCAGAAGACCCCAGCTTCCGCGGATCTTCAACAGGTCAAACAGCGACTGGCTCTCCATAAAACCTTCACGGCTGAGCACCCATCCCAAGCCTACCGAGGGGAAATACCCCCATTTGGTCTGGTATTTGGAGCTACCGTCTGCACGGAAGGTGGCGGTGAGCAAGTATTTATTGTCATAGTCATACGTGCCCCTCGTAAAGAAAGAAACCCCGGCATTGCGGAAGCCTCCTTCGCCGTAGCCGGTAGCCGATCCGATACCTTGTGCGCCCTGCCCTACATACCAGAATTCGGACGATTCCGGCACGTCGTTGGCAGATACCCACGTCTCCCGCCAGCGCTCTTCACGGGTAGACTGCCCAAGCAGCACCGTCCAGTGATGCGCTCCGGCATTATCCCGATAGGTGAGGAGGTTGTCGAGAATGTAATTATTATTCCGCGCTTGGGCCGATCGTAAGTAAGACCTATCGCTCCGCTGGTTGTTGTCAATATAGTATACCGGCGTGTAGCCAATGGCATGCGTAGATTGGTAGCGTTGGCTCAGCTGCGACCGGAAGGTGAGTTTCTTTTCCCAGAATTCGGCTTCTACATAGGCCGTGGGCAGTATCTGGAATCCTTTGTTTTCGCTGTGGTTGTAGTATGCCGTGGCAATCGGGTTGTTGAACCAGAAGCCGGAGGGAATGCCTATGGATGCGCTGGTTCCAAACTTGATTGGATCGGCGAGTTCCAAATTGGGATCGTATACCGGATACAGCGGAGATGCAAAATAGGCCTGCCGGAAGGCAACGTTATTCGGCGTAAACTCATTGAAATTGTTCAAGTGGGCGGTGATACCGATTTTTAGCCACGGTGCCACCCTCGCCTCGGTCTGCATCCGGATATTGTACTTACGGGAATAGTTTTCCGCATCCATGATACCATCTTGGTCCAGGTAGTTCGCGCCGAAGGTATAGGTGATCTTATCACTACCACCCTGCACGTCCACATTGTGGTTGGTGATGAGCGCCTGTGACCGCAGCAGCTCGCCATACCAGTCGGTATTCATGGTGGGGCTGTTGCCTTGCCCGCCAAACTGCGCTACCGAATTTTCGACGACATAGTTATCGCCTTTGGCGAGCGAATAGGCTGCAAATTGTGCCCCATCAGCCATTTTCAGCACATTACTCGGGGTCTGGAAACCGACGTAACCATTGTAGGTGACGCGGGGCTTCATATTGAGACTTCCTTTTTTGGTGGTGACGATGATCACACCATTTGCTGCCCTTACGCCATAAATCGCTGCACCTGAGGCATCTTTCAATACAGACATGTCGGCGATGTCATTGGGGTTTAGGAAATTGATGTTGTCCATAAACATCCCGTCTACCACATACAGGGGGCTCTCATTGTTAAATGACCCCACACCCCGCACACGCACGGTGGGCGAAGCGCCCGGCGCGCCGGAGCTTACTACCTGCACGCCCGTCACGGCGCCCTGCAAGGCGTCCATCGGGGTAGCGATGGTGCGCTTCGCGGCGTTCTCCATATTGACCGTGGCAACCGGCGCAGTGAGATCACCCTTGCGCTGCGTACCATACCCAATCACCACCACTTCGTCCAGATTAAAGCCCACGTCGGGCATCAATTGGATATTCATCGCAGTACCGGAAATCGCCAACGTCTGCCGCGTGTAGCCAACGGCAGAAACGATCAGCGAATCGGCTGCCGCCGGAACGGACAAGCTGAAGGTCCCGTCTTCGGAACTGGTGGTTCCGACACCGGGCAAGTCCTTTACGGTGATCGAGGCCACCAGCGGATTGCCCGCTTCATCAGTGACGTTGCCCGTCACTGCCCTACTTTGTGCCCATACATATCCATGCATGCAGGACAAAAGTGCTATCATACCAAGTAATAATACACCTTTTTTCATTAGCATAATTTTTGTTTTTAAAGCCATGAAGCTTGCGCAACTCATGCAGGTTTCATTAGCCATCTGTTAAATTTGGATCTTGTTTACAACTAGTGGGGTCAAAAATAGTGTGATGCCCCAAAAAACACACAAAGACCCACTACATCATTTCTACATCAACATGCCGTAATCCTTGTTTTTCGCTATATTTGCGTGTTGTAGACACTCATGATGCATAGCTGGCGGTTGCTATCCGTTTTATTCGTAATGCTTCCTTACGTCCTATGGGGGCAAAATACCCTGGGGATTCCGCTGGTGTTTAATTACAGCAAGGCCGTATTCCAAGGTGGAAGCCGTACCTGGGATATCAAGCAGGATAGCCGGGGTATCCTATACTTTGCCAACAACGACGGACTAATCACGTTCAATGGCCACTATTGGAGCACCTATCCCCTACCCAATACCACCATACTGCGATCGCTCGAAATCGATGAAAACGATCGGATTTATGTAGGCGGACAGGGGGAGTTCGGCTATTTTGAAGGGAGCCCCCGTACCACGCTGCATTATACCTCGCTCAATGACCTCGTGCCGCAAAACCACCGGAATTTTGCGGATGTCTGGAACACGGCTACTTTCGGCCAATCGGTTTTCTTTCGGGCCACTGATCGGATTTTCCAATTGACGGACGGCCGTATCGCCGTGCATACCCCTGCTGCCGAATGGCTGTTTCTGGGCCGG
The DNA here is from genome assembly GCF_900109365.1 of Parapedobacter koreensis. Taxonomy (GTDB): domain Bacteria; phylum Bacteroidota; class Bacteroidia; order Sphingobacteriales; family Sphingobacteriaceae; genus Parapedobacter; species Parapedobacter koreensis. The sequence continues at coordinate 12,255 of NZ_FNZR01000009.1, forward strand.
GCAGGCAAACGCCTGTTTGCCCAGGATAAAAACCGAGGCCTGCTGGAATTCAGGAACAACCAGTGGACATCGTTGGAAAACGGAAACCTGATGGAGGGGATAAATATCGCTTCGGTATTCTCCCTGGGCAGCGACAGCATCTTCGTGGCGACGATAACCAATAAAACTTTCCTGTTGCTCGGTAATACGCTCCAACGTATGGACACCGCACCATGGCAGGATCTATACACGCCGTCGTTTGCAAAAATCAGTGATTCCACTTATGTGGCGGCGACTGCTACGGCGGGATGTATCATTCGCAACTTGGACGGTAGCGCAATGCAGCACATCGCCAATGCGGAAGGCCTGCAAAACAATAATGTCTCCAAGGTATTCATCGATAAAGACCAAAATATATGGGCAGGCATCGACAATGCCATCGCCGTGATCAGCTACAACAGTGCGGTCAAGTATTTCCGTCCAAATCTGGAAAACGATGTCACGGGGTTCTCGACGCGGATTTTCAAGAATAACCTTTACGTCTCTTCCTCCAACGGCGTATATGTAGCGCCGCTGACTCCTGACGTAGCCGATCATAGCCTTTCCCGAAGCACCTTTTCGCTGGTCAGCGTCAGTGACAGGGGTGAAGCCTGGCGGCTGGAGGAAGTAAACGGGCAGTTGCTTCTTGCCCATAACAAAGGGGTCTTTGCCATAACGGACAGCATAGCCAGCCCGATTTCGACGGGTACGGGCTCCTGGATGTTCCTGCCGCTATCATCGCCGCCGGCGCGAGACGTTCTGGTAGGCACGTACCGTGGCATCGATCTGCTTCGTTATGCAAACGGCCTTTTTGAGCGGGCTGGTACACTTGCAGGCCAAGCTGATTCGTATCGCTTCCTGGAACGCGACGAGCAGGGTACCATTTGGGCATCACACCCGTATCGGGGCATCTACCGCCTCACCTTATCGCCGGATAGCACGGAATACACCGTACGCCTCTATACCAACAAAGACGGGCTGCCGTCTGCTTTCCAGAATTTTGTCTTCAACATCAGAAACCGAATCGTATTTGCTACCGAAGCGGGCGTGTATGAATTTGACAGGGCGACCGACCGCTTCATCCCGTCGGAATCGTTTGGGCAATTTACGGGTATCCCGATAAAGTACTTACAGGACGATGCCGAGGGGAATGTGTGGTTTTGCAGTGGGAAACGGATCGGCGTGGCCAAGTTTGCCTCAGGGAAGATCGCTGCCGGCATCACCTATTTTCCGGAGATAGAAGGGCTCAACACCTCCGGATTTGAAAACATCTATCCGTACGATAAAAACAATGTCTATATTGGTTCTGAAACGGGCATCATCCACATCAACTACGAGAAATACCAAGCAAACACGCCTCGGCCCTCGGTACTGCTCTCGCGCGTGAATACCACCAATGGAAAGGACAGCACCATCTTTGGTGGTTATTTCCCCAAAAACGGGACAGGCTCCTTCATCCAGGACAAGAAGCAGATACCCCGACTGCACGCGTCGTTTGATGCGTTCCATTTTGAATATGGCTCACCGAGCTATGGCATACAGCACCAGCTTACCTATAGCTATTGGCTCGAAGGCTATGATACCGGATGGTCGGCCTGGAGCGCCCATACCGAAAAAGACTATACCAACCTGCCGAGCGGCACGTATACGTTTAAAGTGAAGGCGCGCAATAACCTGAACGACGAGTCTGAAACGGCGGTTTTCTCCTTTGTAATCTGCCCGCCATGGTACCAAACGAGATGGGCCGTGCTGGGCTATGTGATCGCTGCCCTAATCGGCATATACCTGCTCATCCGATGGCAACAACGTATGTGGCGTCGGCAACGGAACAAATACGAAGAACAACTGGCACAGCTGCGCTACATCCACCAGTTGGAAATCGAAAAAAACGAGAAGGAGATCGTAAAGCTGCAAAATGAAAAGCTGGAAAATGAGGTTTGGGTGAAAACAAAGGAACTGGCTAATACCAGTATGCAGCTCATGGAAAATACAGATGCCTTGAGTAAAGTCAAGATCGAGCTGAAGAAATTACACCTAAGCCCAGAGGACGAAAGCGACCTGAAACGAATCACTTCGCTACTCAAGGATATCGAAAAGAATAGTGCCAACTGGGATCAGTTTGCCTCCCATTTTGATGAGCTGAACGATGGCTTTCTCAATCGGTTGAAAGCACAGCATCCCCACTTGTCGCGCAATGATCTCAAAGTATGCGCTTACCTGCGATTGAATTTTTCTTCCAAACAGATTGCGCAGCTTCAAAACATTTCGGTACGCGGCGTGGAAATACACCGCTACCGGCTCCGGAAAAAACTGGGCCTGCAAACCGAAGTATCGCTGAACGAGTACCTTACCTCCGTTTAAATTGTAACGTATACAGCGTTGGTGCGTCAAAGCCCCAAGACGATTAACCAATGCTGAAAAGAATAAACATGACCACCGAAGCTGCGCTCCTCGCGGGCTTCATCCTCGCAAAATTTGCCCTGCAAGCGATACTGATCAGTCCAGCATACGAGTTGCACCGCGACGAGTACCTTCACCTCGACCAAGCGAATCACCTGGCTTGGGGGTACCTGTCCGTGCCACCGCTGACGTCGTGGATATCTTACCTCATCAAGCTCTTGGGCAATTCAGTATGGTGGGTGAAATTTTTTCCGGCGTTATTCGGTGCGCTGACCCTCGTTGTGGTTTGGAAAGCTGTAGCGGCACTCGGCGGCGGACTGTTTGCCCGTGCATTGGCTGCCACCGGCGTGCTGTTTTCGGTATTGCTGCGCCTGAATACGCTCTACCAGCCCAACTCGGTGGATGTGCTGTGCTGGACAGCTTTTTATTACACGGTAATCCGGTATATCGGCACCGAGCGGCCAAGATGGTTGTTCATCGGGGCAGTGGTGCTGGCCATTGGATTCCTGAACAAGTATAATATCATTTTCCTGGTCGTCGGTCTGCTTCCCGCCATCTTGCTCACGACACAACGAAGCGTACTGTCCAACCGCCGGTTTTGGGCCGCGATGGGCCTCGCTTTACTGCTCATATCGCCCAACCTGATCTGGCAATACCGCAATGGCTTTCCGGTGGTGCAACACTTGGGCGAACTCGCGGATAGCCAATTGGTACATGTAGACCGTTGGGGGTTTCTGCGGGCACAGCTCGTTTTTTTCTTAGGCTCGGTGGTGCTCATCCTCGCGGGTTTATATGCCCTGCTTGCCTACCAGCCGCTACGACGGTACCGCCTGTTTTTCTGGTCGTTTTTTGCCACACTGGCCGTGTTTATCTATTTCAGGGCAAAGGACTACTACGCCATTGGCCTTTACCCGATATATCATGCTTTCGGGGCGGTCTTTCTCGCCGACGTATTGGACACGGGCTGGAAGCGGCTGCTTAGGCCTGTGCTGCTGCTCTTACCGCTCTTGTTTTTTATACCAATGTACCGCTTCGCCTTCCCAAATAGATCGCCAGCATATATCATGGCCCACCACGATAGCTACCGTGAGATAGGGTTGCTGCGGTGGGAAGATGGCAAAGACCACGATCTCCCTCAGGATTTTGCCGATATGCTGGGTTGGAAGGAACTGGCCCGCAAGGTGGATAGCGCCTATGCACAGGTGCCCGATCCCACACGGACGCTGGTGATGTGCGACAACTATGGCCAGGCAGGGGCCATCAACTATTATTCGGAGCGCGGGATACGCGCTGTGTCATTCAATGCCGACTATATCAATTGGATGGACCTGAGCCAGCCGTATAGCCACTATATACGGGTAAAAAGTGCTTGGGAAGTCGAAGACGAACTGGAAAAGACCAGTCCGTATTTTGAGCGTGCAAACATTACAGGGGCGATAAACAACCGCTATGCTCGGGAATACGGTACCACGGTCATGGTATTCACCGGAGCCAAGATAGACATCAATGAACGCCTACGGGCTGAAGTGATGGAGAAGAAAAATGCCAGTCGGCGCTAAGCCGCCATATCCCGCAGGATACCGATGGCTACGCCGATATCATGCACTTGCTCAAAGGCGATACGGAGCGAGCCTTTGACCTCCTTGAGGTTGCAGATGGTAGGATTTTGCTGCACGAACTGGAGCACCTTGCCAAAGCGGTCACTTTCGAAATAGCCGGGATTGGTGGCAAAATAGCCCCGCAGCAAATTGTTTTTATAAGAGATTTTCTCGAAGCCGATTTCACGGCCCAGCCATTGGAGGCGCAAGGTATTGAGCAGCTCTTCCACCTGACGGGGTACGGGACCAAAGCGGTCGCGCAGTGATTGCTTGAAGGCATCGAGCTGCTGCTCGTTTTCCAGCTTGGCGATTTCGTTGTACAGGTTATACCGCTCGGAAATATTGGTCACATACTCATCGGGGATGAGCACTTCCAAGTCGGTATCGATTTGGGTGAATGATACGTAGTCACGCGGTTTTACATCCTTGAAAAGGTCCGCAAACTCGTCATCCTTCAATTCCTGTATGGCCTCATCCAAGATCTTGTGGTACATCTCAAAGCCGATTTCGGCGATGAAACCACTTTGTTCAGCGCCTAATAGGTTGCCGCTGCCACGGATATCAAGGTCGCGCATGGCCACATTGAAGCCACTGCCCAGCTCGGAAAACTCTTCGATGGCACTGAGCCGCTTATAGGCCTCTGACGTGAGCGTGGAGAGCGGCGGGCTCAGCAGGTAGCAAAACGCTTTCTTATTCGTTCGTCCCACACGGCCGCGCATTTGGTGTAGATCGCTCAAGCCAAACATATGGGCATGGTTGATGATGATTGTATTGGCATTGGGGATATCCAGTCCGGCTTCGATGATGGTGGTAGCCACCAGCACATCATAGTCGTGGTTGATGAACTTGAGCATCACGTCTTCCAGCGCATCGCCTTCCAGCTGACCATGGGCTACTCCTACGCGGGCGTCCGGCACGAGCTTCTTGATGAGGAGGCCCAATTGCGGCAGGTCGGCCACGCGGTTGTGGATGAAAAACACCTGCCCACCACGGTCAATTTCATACGACACGGCCTCTTGTATCAACGTCTCATTGAAGACATGCAGCTCGGTCTGCACCGGCTGTCTGTTGGGCGGCGGGGTATTAATGATACTCAAATCGCGCGCACCCATCAGCGAAAAGTGCAACGTACGCGGTATCGGCGTAGCCGTAAGCGTAAGTGCATCCACGTTGGCACGAAGCTGCTTGAGCTTCTCCTTGACGCCCACACCAAATTTCTGCTCCTCGTCTACAATCATCAGGCCGAGATCCTTGAATTTGACGTCCTTGCTTACCAAGCGGTGGGTGCCTATAATGATATCCAGTTTGCCCTCGGCCAACCGCGTCAGGGTATCCTTGATTTCTTTGGTGGTCTTGAATCGGTTGATGTAATCAATAGAACAAGGAAAACCCTTAAGCCGCTCGGAAAATGTGCGGTGATGCTGCATGGCCAAGATGGTGGTCGGCACCAATACCGCCACTTGCTTGCTATCGGCTACGGCTTTAAATGCTGCCCGGATAGCTACCTCGGTCTTGCCAAAGCCCACGTCGCCGCACACGAGCCTGTCCATTGGGTGGGGCGATTCCATGTCGCGTTTCACGTCCAGGGTGGCCTTCTCCTGATCGGGCGTATCTTCGTAGATAAAGGATGCTTCCAGTTCGGTCTGGAGGTAGGTATCCGGGCTGTATGCATTGCCGGTCTGTGCCTTACGCTGGGCGTAGAGCTTAATCAGATCCCGGGCGATGTCCTTAACTTTTTTTTTAGTGGTTTTCTTGAGCTTATCCCAGGTGTCGGTGCCCAGCTTGTTCATCTTGGGTACCGTACCCTCCCTGCCTGTATATTTGGAAATACGATTAAGCGAGTTAATATTGACATACAGCAGGTCATTATCGGCATACACCAGCCGAATCATCTCCTGCATCTTGCCATTGACCTCCACCTTTTCCAACCCAGCATATTTGCCGATACCATGGTCGATATGGGTGATATAGTCACCGGGCTTCAGATCGCGCAGTTCCTTGAGCGTAATGGCCTGCGATCGCTCGTAGCCTTTTTTGCGCTTGTATTTGTAATAGCGGTCAAAGATCTGATGGTCGGTATAGCAGGCAACGCCCAGTTCCACATCGACAAACCCTTCGCGCAGGGCGGTATTGATGGGCGTGAACATGACAGATTTATCCAAATCATCCAAGATGGTGAGCAGCCGCTCAATCTGCTTGGGTGAGTCGCTGAAAATGCAATTGTGGATACGTGCTTTTTCGTTTTCCTTAAAGTTGTGTATCAGCAGGTTGAAATCTTTGTTGAATGAAGGCTGCGGGCGCTGATCGAACGGGATGGTTTCGGTAGGTTGGTAGAAAAACTGCTTCCCAAATTCTACCACGGCAAAATCATACAGCATGGCGGCAAGGTTTTTCTCGTCAATAAAATTATACCGGGGATTTACCCATTCGGGATTCTGATGCTTATCAGCCTCAGGGAGCGCCTTCCATAGTTCGCTTGCTTTCTTGTAACCTTTGGCTACGACATCCAGCGTGAATTGTACATCTTCAAACCAGATGGCTGAATCTGCCGAGATGTATTCCAATAGCGAAATGTTGCCTTCCGTCAAGAACTTGGCCTGCACATTGGGGACAATCGTGACGGTGTGTATCTTGCTTACCGACAATTGGCTTTCGATATCAAAGGTGCGGATGCTTTCAATATCATTGCCAAAAAATTCGATACGGTAAGGCAGGTCATTGGAAAACGAAAAGATATCCACGATGCCGCCCCGTATGGCGTACTGGCCCGGCTCATACACAAAGTCTACGCGCTCAAATTCATATTCTTGCAGAAACTCGTTGATGAAGTCGATATCGAGGTTGCTGTTTTGGGTAATTTCAAGCGTATTCTTCTCCAGATCATTCCGATTGATGACCTTTTCGGCCAGCGCTTCGGGATAGGTGACCACCATTTTGGGCAGCTCAGTCGTATGGTTGAGCGTACTGAGCGTCTCGGCACGCTGTAATACATGCGCGCTGTCCGTCTGTGTGAAGTCAAATGCCTTGCGGTAGGATGCCGGGAAAAACAGCACCTGCCTATCCAACAGGCCTTCCAAATCGCTGAGGAAATAGGAAGCATCCTCATGGTTGGGCAGCACAAATATCATGGGCCGCTCCTGCAACTGATAGCATGCCACAGCCGCCATCGCATCAGCCGATCCGATTAATCCACGAAGCTGGACTTTCGGATTTTTGCCTTGCAATGCCTTTGCCAAAGCGCGTGTGCGGTCGCTTTCCTGGTACTTCGCTAAAATATCACCTATACCCACTGTCTGAAAAACGGGGCAAAGGTACGGAAAAATTGGGGCTTATAAAACTATATTACCTTTTCCATACCCATTTCCGGTCTGCAAACTGGATGGCGCATACCGCGATAGTGACAAAAACGATGATGGGCAAATAGGCTTTGAGCCACAACAACGCGGCTTTGAGCTGCGGGAGATCGACCAGGTAGTAAAATACGGTAAGGGCCAAGAGCCCGGAAAAGATACCCAGCGCAAGGTGAATCGCATCTGCCCGGCGGTCTTTTTTGTCCTGGATCAGGATAATCTCAGCCATCACATCGTCTGCCAACCCCAGGTATGGTTCTTGGCTGGCCGTTGCCTTTTCCTTATCCAGCGATTCAAAGAGCAGGGTATATGCTTCGATGTCTGCCATCGTGAGCGGCGATTGTTCGGTTTCGGCTTGCTCTTGCAGCAATTTCTTCAATTGTTCGTCTGTCAATTTCATGAGTTCCCTCCTAGTTATACCAAGCTGGCCAATTTTTCTTTCAGCAATTTCCGCGCCCTGAACAGGTGGCTCTTTATCGTGCCCTCAGACAGCCCCGTTATTTGGGCAATCTCCTGATAGGAATAATCATCGATGTGAAACAGGCTAACCACCAACCGGTAATTCTCCGGCAGCTGGTCAATCATTTTCAAGATAAAGGTACGCATTTCCTTTTGATCCAGCGCATGTCCGGGATGGTATTCCCCGGCCAGCTTGTTCTGGTAGTCATCTACTTGATCAGTGACCGCCTGCCTCCGCATCATGCTTTTGAGGTAGTCCAGGCTGGTCGTGTAAGCAATCTGGGCGATCCATGTGGAAAGCCTGCTCTCCTGCTTGAAATGCTTCAGGTTTTTATATACCTTGATGAATACTTCCTGGCAGACGTCTTTCACACTTTCCTCATCTTTAATCACGCGCCGTACCATGCTAAGCACCAGCCGTTCGTTCATATTGACCAGCAACCTGAAGGCATGCAGGTTCCCCGCATTTATCTTGGCTATCAGTTCGTGGTCCGAATACATCATTGCCTGATTAGACGATGGGCGATGGCTACAGGTTTCAAAAAAAGAAAATTAAAATAGTTGCAACTTTCGGACGCCAAAGACCGTCACACGGGCAACATTTAAAAATTAAAGAAAATGAACGGACATGTTGAATCAATCATGGTGGTGGGAATCATCTTCTTCACCATCGCTTACATCATCGAAACCATACTGAAATATCGCCTACGCTCGCGGATTGTTGCTTCAGGCCTTACCGATGAGCGAGTCATCAAGGGGTTGTTTTCCAGCAAGGTGGATAATAAATTCAGCTCACTAAAGTGGGGGCTTATCCTGTTATTCAGCGGTATCGGACTTATCGTGCTGGAGTATGTGCCTCATGATTACGAATCTCCCCTGCCCTACGGCATTGAGGGGGCTTTCATTGCATTGGGGTTCCTGATTTATTTCTTTATCGTGAATGGCAGGCAACTCCAATCCAGCGGCACGCAGGAGCCGGGCATTGATTGACGAAAAACAGAAGGGATCGTCCATGCCAAAAAGCAGGGCGATCCCTTTTATTGTTTTATCATTTTCAGAAATCCAAGACCGGAAACAACGTTTATATAATGAAATGGCTTTAAGTGATGATACGGTTTAAAAACTGAAGTTTTTGCCGACAGCCGAATTCTGTTGATAGGTACTAGGAAGATTGGCCACAATACCTGCAAAAAGCTTGGTAACTACTTAGGCACGAAAAACATTACACTTATTAACCGCACACACGCCAATAGGTAAATGAATGCACAAAAAGGAAACGTTGCATAATCAATCTATAGAACTGAGCAATTTTTGCTCGTAAATTGCACTCAATGTTTCTTTCGAAAACGAAGCATTTAACCATTTGGAATCCAGCTCGACGTCATACTTTTTATAAAACCTAATCGCTGATTCGTTCCAACGCAGCACCAGCCCAGATATGCCGGTATACCCACCTTCTATAGATTGCTTGATTATACGTTCGAAAAGTAATTTTCCGATACCGCCGCTACGATGGGTTTCGCACACATAAAGCTCTTCAAGATAAAGCTGGCGGCCCGTCATGGTACTGTAACTGGCATAATATAAGGCGTACCCAATGATTAAGCCGCTATCCTCTGCTACATAAGCATCCCAAACTGGCATTGCACCAAAGCCGGCATCTTCAAACTCCGCCAGTGTAACTGTCATCTCCTCGGGTGCCTTTGAGTAGACGGCCAGTTCGTATATCAACCGCTGTAATCTCCGGCAATCCTCTTTTATTGCCTTTCTTATATGAATTTGACCGTTCAAATAAGAAGCTGTCTGATTCTGCATAAGTATTTCATTAATCGTTAAATTCTAAGTCTATTTTGATAATATCTGCTCATTTATACGGGTTTCAGCCATAGGTAAGCGACCGCCATAATCTTTCCATTGGCCCTGCTCCGTAACGCTTCACCCAAAAGTTACTGAGGGCGATCTGTAAGCAATAGATCATCACAGCGACGATCATTGATTGCCAAAGAGTTAATTTTCCAGACAAACCAAATGCGTAGCCGTAGAATAAGACCATGCAAAACAGGGTCTGAATTAAATAATTGGTAAGTCCCAGCCTTCCCGTATTACCGACCCAGCGGATCAATGTGCCCGACCGGGATTCCAGGGAAGTGGCGAGAAAACACAGGTAGCTTACCGTCAGTAACGGAGTTCCGATAAATTCACCCAGCGTAGCCAATAACACATTGTACCTCGTAGCGCTTCCGCTTAGCAACTGTACATTCAGCAGATCCAAGCAGGAGATGCCTTTTAAAACCAGCGCGCCCGGTAAAAGAATTATTGCAGCTTTGACCAGCTTTGGCTTTAATTCAGTTATCCGGCTAAACAAGTGCAACTTGCCCGCAATGAGCCCCAACAGGAACATGATTTCATAATGAATAAAACCCAGCAGGCCATTCATGACCGACATTATCCAAAGCATGGCCACGCCCAATTTTTGAAGACTGAGCACTCCGATAAACGAGCCGTGCTGCCAAGTTTGAACGACCTGCATGATTACTTTATCCATTTCCGGGTCGGGGACAGCGGTATCCGCGGGTGAAAAAATAACCGGCCTTGCCACTTGGAAAGTGATCTGTATGCACACTAATGTCGTGATCCAGCGCAGGATAATAGCTACGCTCTTTCTGCTGAAATAGATCAAGGTAAAACCCAACAGGGCATATTTATGCAAGATGTCGCCGAACCAAAACACGAAAGCGTGAACCAGGCCAAAAACCAGCAGCACCGTGAGCCTGCGTCTGAAAATTTTTATCCCGTCCAGCCCAAGGCGATTGTTCTTTTTCAGCATTAAGTAAAAACCCAGTCCAAAAAGAAAGCTATAGATCGTGTAAAACTGCCCTTTGATAAAAAGGTGGATAACGAACTGCACTGGTACATAGGTATCCGGCTGGTCCAGTTGAAGGTCGTAGACCTGCTGCGGACGCAGAAAGGCGAATAAGGCATACGTCTGGATGTTAAAGATCAGGATGCCGAGAAGCGCGATGCCTCGTATCACATCAATACTGACGATACGGATACCCTCGGAACCATTGGGCCGTGTTGGAAAATTGCTCATATATTTTGGTAATTAGTATGTTACTTTAAGGATTTTCATACTTATCCTTTTGAAACGTAAAAAGAGCAGTAATGATGCTGTCATTAAACTAAGTGTTAACCCACACCAGACACCTTGAGCGCCCCAATGAAACACAATACCCAAAACAAAGCCGATTGGTATACCGAATATCCAATAGGCCAGGAAATTGATAAAGGTTGGTATATTCACATCTCCCATACCACGCAGAATACCCAGGCCGACAACTTGCAGCCCGTCAAACAACTGAAAAATTGCTGCTATAATAAATAATTGCGCAGCCAGAGATACAACCGCCTGGTCTGAAGTATACATCAACGGCAGCAGGTGATTAAAAGAGGCGAAAATAATAGCGGTGAAGCTCATAAAGATGATCACAATATGGTAGGTCGAAATTGCCGACCGCTGCAAAAGATCAGCGTTCCCGGCACCAAAATGATTGCCTGATTTGATAGCGGCCGCTGCCGCAACTCCGCTGGCCATAATGTAAGTTAGTGATGCCATATTCATCGCAACCTGGTGGGCTGCCTGCGCTACCGGACTTATGGCACCAACAAGAATACCGGCTCCGGCAAAAGCACTTACCGCAAATAGCTGTTGCATCGATACCGGCAAGCCGATTCGTAACAATGCGTGAAAACTACGCCGATCAATATGTCTCCATAAAAATTTGGTTAAGTATTCCTTAAAGTGCGTTGAACGAAATACATAAAAAACCATGAAGACAGCCATCAGGGCACGTTCGATCAATGTGCTGTAACCTGTACCTCGAATACCCATCGGAGGAATACCGAATAGCCCCTTTACAAAGATGATCCCTAAAACAATATTCAGGATGCTACCCCAGATGGAGATCTTCATGGCCTGTTTCGTGAAGCCCAATCCTTCCGCAAACTGTTTGAAAGTATTGAAGATCATGAAGGGGATGAGCGATACACCCATAATGAACAAGAATGGCCGGGCCTGCTTAATCACCTCGGGAGATTGTCCCAGATAAGGCAGGGTCAACACCACACCTGCGCATACGACCGTAAACAATATAATTCCCGCCGCAGTATTTAGCAGTAAGCTATTGATCAAAAGCTTGCCGCATTTATCTTTGCGCCCCGCGCCACTGTATTGAGCGATCAGCGGTGTAATGCCATAGCAGACACCGAGGCCCATCATCAGCGGGATAATAAACAGGCTATTACCAAGCGATACGCCGGCTAGGGGGATAATGCCTCCAAAATGACCGATGACCACGCTGTCGCTCACTTGCGTTAAAATGTTCCCGGTTCGGGAGATAACCAGCGGAATGGCCAGCCGTAGATTTTCCCGGTAATGGGAATGGTATTTCGTATATAGTGCTTTCATGTAACAGCGTGTTGCGGTTCACCGAAAAACTCGCTAAACCGGCTGAAAGTAGCCAGTGCGGAAGCGGTAAGTGCGGAAGCCGCTTCCGGATCATCCGAGTAGGCCTCCAGGGCGTCCTGAAAGGCCTTCCACATCTTTCCTGTTTCCGGGCCGTAACCGGAAAAGAAAGACACTCCTTTGCAGATGCCATGCTTCGCCAGCATCTGCACGATGACGCTGCCGCCCATTATAGAGCCTTCCATGACGTACAAGGCACCCAGGGCTTGCGCGGTACTCGAAATTTCCGGCAGCTTTGGTTGGGGTAGGCTTTCGCTGCTGCCCCCGAGTTCCACAAGATCGGTTTTCAGACGTTCCGATTTACGTCTTTGGGCAAAATCTGGCAAGACGGTTTCGTTAATAAACGGGGCAATGGCCTTTTCCAGTGCGCTGAAGTAGCTGTAAAAATAGCCGAGCAAGCCGGCGTAATTTACTTCGCTGCGGATGGCTTCAAGTTTAAGGACCACGATTTTTTCGAGTTCCAAGTGTGCAGCCATGGTCGTGGCCTTGATGTGTAGACTGATCATAAGTTTCATAAATTAAAATAACGTGTGTCTGACAGATGTGCAATTGCCGAAGATAACCTGCTCAGCCATATCCGCTGGATTTCCGTCATCAAGCCCCGTTCAGTTTCTTCTCACCCAACAGCCACGCCGCTTTCCGTGGCGGCTCCAGCTTGATACCCGGCGATATCCGGGCATGTTTGCTGATATGCGCCACCACCTCCTCCACGGAGTCGGTAAAAAGCAGCAGATCCATGTCTTCGGGGCTGATGGTTTTTTCCGCTACCATATGCCGGACGTGAGCAATGGCTGCCTCATGGAAGCTGACCCCCATCACCACCATCGGAAACCGGTCTATCTTGCCGTTCTGGATCAGCGTCAGCGTTTCGAAAAATTCATCCAGCGTGCCGAAGCCCCCGGGTAGTACGATAAAGGCAAAAGAGTATTTCCGCAACAGTTCCTTACGGACAAAGAAATATTCCAAGGTCACAAACCGGTCGAGGTACGGATTGTGACCTTCCTCATGCGGCAAAACAATGTTGCACCCCACCGACAGTGCACCGGCCTCCCGGGCACCTCTGTTGGCGGCTTCCATGATACCCGGTCCGCCGCCGGTCATAATGGCAAATCCCAGTTTGCCGATCTCTGCAGAGACCCGTCGCGCCAAGTCATAGTAAGGATGGTCTTCTTTAAAGCGTGCCGAACCGAATACCGTGACACAGGGGCCGATAAAGTGCAGTCCCCTGAACCCTCTGAGGAATTGGATAAATACGCCGCCTATATATTTGAGTTCTATCCAGCGGCCGCGGGCCCCTTTCAAGAACTTCTTTTCTTCTTTAATAAATGGATTGTTCATTGGATCAAAAAGATAGGGCGTAACCGTATTAAAAGCTGATTTCCAAGGAGCGGATGCGTATTCATGAGGTAAGTGAAGTCTTTAAAATATTGAACAGCTTATTAAAGTATTCCGGATGCGTGTCCAAAGCGGTAGCTGATCGCCAGTTCATGCGTGGTGTTACTGATACCGCGGCTCAGCGATTTGCTCCCAGGATTGAACTGGTAGCTGTAGCCAACCCCGAAGCCATTCACATTTACCTGCACCATTCCCGCCAGTTCCCCGTAGTTCCGTATGTTCATCCCAAGGCCGAACACCTTTTTCGCAAAAATTAGTACCCCGCCCTCCACCTGTGGGCGCAGGCTCTCCGAATGGGTCACCAGCAGCGATGGTCGCAGGTGGAAGTCCGCATTCAACGCGAACACCGCACCCGCCGTCAGATGGTACACGTTGCGGAAGCTGTAACGGTTTTCCCTGCCGATCCCCAGGCTGCTCAGCATCAGGCGCGGCAGCGACAGACCCACATAGTAGCGTTCGGGGCGGAAAACGACCACCCCGAATCCCACCAGTGCGTCCGTCTCCATCACATCCGCTCGGAATGCCGGATCCGAGGGATCCAGTTGCGAGAAACGCCCGTTCAGGTAACTCACCCCGGCATTCAGCGACAGCCCCACAAACTCCCTACTGGATATCCGTACCGATTTTGCGAAAAATGCACTTGCTTCCGTCAGCTTCTCCACACCGAGGCTTTCGTGGCGTATGTTGGCACCTGCCGTCGCCCCCAGGTTTTTAATCCCCATATATCCGCTGCCCCAGAACACGGTAGGGGCACCCTCCACGCCTATCCATTGCCTGCGGCCGATGAAGGAAACCTCGCCCTCCATGCGTATTAAGCTGGCCGCCGGGTTCAATGCGGTACGCAACTGTCCGTAATGGGTGGGGGTCAATGGCTGCTGGCCGTTTGCGGTCAGGCCGGCCGCAATCAACAGGACTGTCGATACAATGTTTTTTATATCCTTATTCATAAATTTATTCCCTGTAAAGCATCAATATGCCAGTACAAAATATCCCTTCTCATACGCCATTTTTCCATTCACCTGCACCTCCACGAGGTAGAAGTACGTCCCGGCGGGAAGCTTTTTCTCACTTGTGCCCACCCCGCGGAAAGCAACCCGGTCATTGTCGTAGTTTTCGGCGCTGTAGATGATGGTCCCGTTGCGGCTGAACAGCGTCACTTTGTTTTCCGGATAGTCGCGTATCCCCTCGATGATCAGGAATTCATTGATTCCATCGCCGTTGGGCGACACGGCAGGGTGTACCTTTACGGGTAGCTTAGCCGAGGGATCGGCCACACGCACGGTGGCCGTTACCGGTTCGGCAGGTTCGTGGTTGGCATCGCCCGCCTGTGTGGCCGTGATCCGCACCGTGCCCAGCCGATGGATGTGCAATGCGGTGCCCTCTACGGTTGCCACCAGTGGATCGTCCACCGACAGCACAACCGGCAGGCCGCTCGTTGCCGACACCGGTATTTCCACGCTTCCCGCATCCCAGCGGACTTCCGGCGGCACGGACAGCGTGATGGTCTGCTTAGCCTTCCCAACGGTGAGCACCTGCGACACTTCCGGCCTGTTTTCGTAGTTTGCGTTTGCCGGCACGGTAGCCGTAATCGTGGCGATACCCGCCCCGGTAATGTGCATTCGTCCGGCGGCCGATACGGTGGCCACCGCCGGATCACTGCTGCTGTAGATCACCTCCCCCTCACTGCTTGACACAGCCCCGGCATCAAAGTCCGCATCGCCGTATACTTTATCCGGCAGCCCGGGGAATTCCAGTGACCGCCATGCGGGTTCCACACGGAGTGTGAATGTCCTGCTCGCTGCCCTGTAGTTCCGGGTTTCCGGAGCGCTTACCGACACGGTATAAGTGCCTGCATCCGTATAGAAACGTGCCGGAAGATAAACCGGATCGGACTCCGGATGGTTTAGCCGCACCGCCAGCTCCTTCGGTTTCCCATCGTAGATGAAAAGCTGCGTGGTTTCTCCCAGTATCCTGCTTTCCGCTTTATTCACCGTCAGCATCACCTCTTTGCTGACCGTTGCATAGGCCGCATTATCCGGTATAAAGGTTACTTTCAGTGTATGGCTTCCTGCGGGCAGGGATGTGCCGGCGGCTGGCGCATACGTAAAGCTGCCCTTCACATCCGCCGTGCCGTTCAGCTCAACGCTACTTAAGGCCGTGCCGTAGGTGATGGCTGCGGGCGGGTACCAAGTGATCACCGGTGTACGCACGCCGGTGATCCTAAGCGCCATGATCCTGCTGGCAGCTTCATGGTTCCGGCTCTGTGCAGCACGGATGGTAATACGGTAGGTACCCGCGTCGGTATAGCTTTGCTGTGGATCGTAGGTGAGCGGACTCTCACTGTGATTCAGCGTTGCGATTACCGACTTGGGCGTGCCGTCGTAAACGAATGTCTGCACTGGGTCGGCCGTAATAACGGCCTGAGCCCGGTTGATAATAAGATCTGCGGTTAGTACTTTATCCACGTAATTCTGTTGCTTTATAGTTGCAGTGACTGTATAATCGCCGGCATTTACCTGGTCATTGCCGGTGTATGCCACGGTTGCATCCTGCGGCAATCCCGCAACAGCCAGCGATTTAACGCTGCCGTCATAGGTAAACGTTCCGTCGGCCAGCGTTACGCCGGCGATCGTCGCCGGTTTGATGACCAGGGTTACCCGGATAAAGGCCGCTTCGTAATTCTGGCTTTGCGCTGCACGTACCGTAATGCTGTAGGTACCCGCATCGGTGTAGCGCTGCTGCGGGTCATAGGCCAACGTACTTTCGCTGTGGTTCAGCGTTGCGATTACTGACTTCGGCGTGCCGTCATAGGTAAAGACCTGCTCACGGTCTGCCGAAAGAACAGCCACTGCACGGTTGATTACAAGGTTAGCCGTCAGGGTTAGGTCTTCAAAGTTCGGCTTGCTGACCACCGCTGTTACCGTGTAGCTGCCGGCATCGGTTTGGTCATTGCCGGTATATTTTACCGTCGCATCTGCTGGTGCTCCGGCTACAGCAAGTGACTTGACCGTACCGTCGTAAGTAAAGCTACCGTCCGCCAGGCTAATACCATGGAACTGGGCAGGTAGGATTTCGAAAGTTACCGTAACACTTGCCGCTTCATAATTCTGCGTTTGAGCCGCACTAATGGTGATCGGGTAAACGCCCACATCTACGTAACTCTGCTGCGGCGTATAGATCAGCTGTGTTTCATTATGGTTCAGTTCGCCGGTGGCGAATTTATCTTGCCCGCCATACACGAAGGACTGGTACAGGTCGGCCGTGATGACAGCCACTGCACGGTTGATGACCAGTTGGGCCGTTAAGGTCAGGTCATCGTGGTTCGTCTGGCTCACCACAGCGGTTACCGTATATGTGCCGGCATTGGTCTGGTCATTGCCGGTGTATTTAACCGTTGCATCCTGCGGCAAGTCGGCAACTGACAGACTGTGTGGCTGGCCATCGTACGTGAATGTTGCATCCGCTAGCGTTATGCCAGTGATCGTTGCAGGAGTAATGGTTAAAGTACCGGTCACATCCGCAGCCGTATAGTTCGGATTATCCAAACCGGCAACTACCGCATAGGTTCCCGCATCCGTTGGCGCAGTAGCTGAGCCATCATAGGTTACCGTAACGGAGCTTCCCAGCCCGGTTGGCGTTGTGGTTACCGTAACGGCTTTTGCCGTGCCATCATACGTCTGCGTAAGGTTGCTTAACGCAAGCGTGGCTGTGGCTTTGTTGACTATAAAGCCGGTTGTATGCTGCGGCGCAGCATTAAATTCATTGTTGCCCGGCTGATCGGCAGCCAGAGTAACCGTACCGGCGCCGGTAATCGTAATGATATTATTGCTGATGGTGGCCGGGCCGCTCACAATGCTGTAGACTACCGGAAGCCCTGAACTTGCTGTGGCTACATCAGAAATATCAAAATCAGGATCACCGTAGGTCTTGTCAGCTATCGGTGTGCCAATGGTAATGGTCTGATCGGTTTTTAACGTAGTTACATTCGCCGGATTATCGGTAGCTGTTGTCAGGTTATATAACAGATCGGTGCCGGAGCCGTTGTATTCAACCACCATTACCCGGTAAACGGTGTTAGGCAGTAAGCCGGTGACCGGAGTAGTATGGCCTATATCATTATAAATGCAGTACCAGTCGGAACCGTCTAGTTGCGTATCTGCTGTTCCAAAAGCACTATTTGCCTCGTAGGCCGAACCATTTACCAGAACAGGCGTGCCATTTTCAGTAGCGGCCATGAATACCGCACGGCCCTCACCATTACCATTGGTCCAGTTGATGCCCGTAGACGTATTTTTTGTATCAACGAACGTGATCCCGCTTGCCTGAACAGTAGGCGTGGCATGATAAGGTAATTCATAGGCGCCCATATCTATCTGGTCTGCCTGAATCCGGACATTGCCCGCCAAATCCCTGGCTCCGGCCTGTAGGGCATACCCCTCATTATTGGTTTGCGGGTCGCCAGCATCCACCGCCGGGCTGCCTTTCATTAACGAATAATCGCCATTGGCCGCATTGACAAACAAGGGATCGGCAACTAAATTGCTGCCGCTTTGTGACATGTTCGCGACTATACTGTAGGAGAAATTAGGTTGCTCGCCCCAATAGTAATAAGAAGCAGACTCGCTTTGTGAGTTTCCCCCCGCGCTATTGCCCCATATGATGCTGTTGCTAAGAATCGTAAGCTCCGGATTATCAAGTTGGTACAGACCGCCGCCATCCCATTCGGCCTGATTGCTCACTATGGTGCAGTTGTAAATGTGACACCATGCCTGACCATCGTTCATGATGGCACCACCGGATCTACCGGCTATGTTTCCTGTAAAGAGGCAATTCATGAATGTAGGATGCTGACTTGCGTCATTCGCTACGTTATAAACACCTCCGCCATAATCCATGGCCCGGTTGCCCGAGATGATGCAATTCGCTACTTCCAGGGCAGACCCCAAAATCACCATGCCTCCGCCAGAATAATTGTAACCGAGCCAACCATAAACAGTTCCATTGGCAATATTATTATCAGCATTCCCACCGGTAACGGTAAATCCGTCCAGCGTAGCGGTACCCATGTTATTAACCGCGATAACCACTTTATAAGTATTGTCGCTGTTGTCATGTGGCACCCCTCTGTCCCCGGAAAGTATGGTGACATTCCGCTGCCAGTTTCTTTGGTTGCGGTCGCTTTCTGTACCAGCAAAACCACCATAGACCTCCACATTTGCAACCATCTGAAAGGCGTTGTAGCGTGTGTTGTCTTTATCGTCATCGCCATCAAATGGGCTGTATAGTGGCTTATAAGTGCCTTTTGCCACCCAGATCTGCAAAGGGGCGGCAGTCCAGCTACTGGCATGTTGTTTTGCCCATTTTAATGCATCAGCCAGCTCTGGTATTGCGTTACCCCAGCTATTGCCAGAATGATCGCCATCCGGAACAGCGCTATTGACGTACAGAATACTGTTGTTGTCTGGCGTGATGTTTATTACAGGGATTACAGGTGTAAAGGAAGATTCAAATGCGCCCATGTCTACCTGACCGGCCTGAACCCGCATGTTGCCTGCAAGGTCCGTATTTCCGACTTGCACAGCGTAACCTGCAGTATTTGTTTCGGGATCACCGGCATTAATAGCAGGGCTTCCTGATTGTAACGAATAATCGCCGGCTGTTTCATTGGTAAATAGCGGATCGCCAAAAATATTGCCTGTGCCGGGAGTAGAAGCACCTTCAACTAAACTATAATTAACAGTGGTGTTAGCGCGATACTCGGTCCTCATGTTCATCGTATACAAGTAGCCTCCGCTATCCTTGTTACCGTATAGGATAGAGTTATTAATTATACTATTAGTTCCTTGGGCATTATTGATACCACCTCCTTGCTGACTGGCAATATTTGCGGTGATCGTGCAGTTCGTAATCACCGGCGAGCTGGAATTAAAATTGAATATCCCGGCAGCCCAGGTGGCATTGTTTTTAATAATTAGACAGTTAACGATCTGCGGCGAGGAGTTATCATTGCTAATGCCTGCGCCATCATTCGCATTATTGCCGCTTATAATGAGATTGGAAAGAACCGGGGATGAATTTTGGTTAGAAATACCACCGCCATGACCGGTAGGAAGATTACCTCCGGTAATGGTGAAGCCGTCTAAAACGGTCAGGTTCGATACATTGTTGCTGACAACCACCGTACTGCCATTACCCTGCAAAGTAGTTACATTGGTGTTCCGGTTGCGTTCGCTTCGTGAACTTTCTGTTCCGGCAAAACCGCCGTATATACCAACGCCCTCAACCATGCTGAAAGAGGTGTTAGCTGTCGGTTGATAAGTGCCGGCAGCTACCCAGATCTCATCATGCGGCGAGGCCGCATTGATCATGGCCTGCAGGTTGCCTGACGAATTCAACCAGCTGCTTCCATCGCCCGTACCGCGGGGCGTTACATAATACACTTTGGGTTGCAGCTCGCTGCGGAAGACAGAAAGTGTATTTATGGGGTTATTTACGCCGCCGTTGGCTACTACCAGGTCTGCCTTTCCATCCCCATCCAGGTCTCCCGTGGCAAGACTGAAGTGTCCGCTGCCCGCAGTATAGTCAGCCCTCGGCGCAAATGAGTTGGTGCTGATACTTCCTTTTGAAGATATGTTGAGGAAGACCGACATGTTCGTCGCGGCCTCGCCTATCACCGCCAGGTCGGGGCGTTGGTCTCCGTTAAAGTCCCCGATGACAACTTTTCGCGGACGGGCTGCCGTCCTGGTATCAACTCTCGGCGCAAACGATCCTGCGTTAATGGTTCCCGGCGTGGCGGTATTCCGGAAGATGGACAACTGTGCAGTAGCGTAATCAGTCGAGATCAGGTCCGGCTTTCCGTCACCATCAAGATCGCTGATAGCTATGCAGCTAGCATTACTTGGGACAGCAAAATCTACATTTGCAGGAAATGAGTTTACGGAAAGGCTACCCACAGACGCCGTGTTTCGGAATACGGATAGGCTGGGGTTGGTGTCGCTATTTCTATTGGTTATCACTAACTCCGGCTTTCCGTCACCGTCCAGATCGCCAATCGCTATGCTGACCGGCACTGTTCCCAGTGCCAGGTTGATCACGACAGGAGGTTCAAACGAGCTTTGTGTAATAGCTCCCGGCACAGAAATAATATTGTGATACAGGAAGATCGAATTGTTGAACGTATTGACAACTGCAAAATCCAGCTTTCCGTCACCATCAAGATCACCAACTGCCACGTCGGCGGGGCTGGCGCTCGCTGTAAAATCTACTTGATCTGCAAACGACGACGCGGTTATGCCGCCTGGCTGCGTCTTATTGCGTAATATCGAAACCGCGCCATCGGCGTCATTTGTTATGATCAGATCGGGCTTTCCATCACCATCCAAATCACCGATAGCCACAGCCCTCGGCCCGCTTAAGGTAGCATAATCAACTTTGGCAGCAAAAGAGCCGACGCTGATCGTGCCGGCCGACGAAATATTCCGGTAGACCGAAACGGTATTATCATCCTTGTTTAGTGCCACCATTTCCGGTTTGCCGTCTCCATCCAGATCGGCAATGGCAACGTTCACAGGATTCCTTCCCGTTGCAAAATCGACCTTTGGCTTAAGATCGTAAAGCAGCATTGCACCTGCGGAAGAAACCAAACAGGTATGGCATACGATGGTGGAAAAAATAAGGTAGAACTTTTTATTCATAGTGGCAAATTGGATAGCTTTCTGACTTATTGCGGTTTGGTTTTCTTGACATATGTATAGGTTGGCGCTATGCTTCATGTGTCTTTTGGTAGTGCTGCCGGTAAATGAACCACCTCCACAGTCTTTCCAATGGGCCACTTTGATAATACCGAAGCCAGAGGGTACTCAGCATGACCTGAACAGCATAGATAACCACCGCACATATTGTCGCTCCCAGCAACGTGAGTTTACCCGAAAGGCCAAAGCCGTAGCCATAAAATAAGACCATACAGATCAAGGTCTGCGAAAGGTAATTCGTCAGTCCAAGGCGTCCGGCATTAGCGATCCATTGCCAGAACCGAGAACGGATATTTTGCAAAGCAATAACCAGAAAAATGAGGTAAATAATAGTAAGTATTGGGGTACCGACAAATGTGCACAGTGATCCGAACAGCTTCGCGTATTTCCCTGGACTCAATGGTAGTATAAATTCGAGGCAACTGATACATTTCAGGGCAAGGCCGAGCGGCAACAGCTGCACTGCAGCCGTTTTCATTTGTTGCCGATATCTGCCAATTTGCGAAAACAGGTCAAGTTTTCCGGCAATCAAACCGAGCAAAAACATGATCTCATAATGTGCCAGATTCGAAAGGCCGCTTTTTGCCAGCAATACATATAACATTGCTACACCCAGTTTCTGTAAACGAAGGATATCGATCAACGTACCGTGTTGCCACGTTTCTACTATCATCATCACCACTGAATCCGTTTCCCGAACATGAGCAGCATTTTCCGCCGCCGACGGGGACAAAAAAATCGTGGACAAAACTTGAAATGCAACGCTGGCCAGGCTGATGGCAATGATCCAGTTTTTCAATGACCGGACGGATTTTTTATTAAAGTACAGCAGTGTAAAACCAAGGAGCGCATATTTGTGCAGCACATCACCGAACCAGAAAATGAAGGCATGAACAAGCCCAAGAAATAGCAGGAACCATAACCGCCGTTTGAATAAACCGTCGCCATCCAGTTTGTTGGCAACCGATTTTTGCATCATCAAATGGAAGCTCAGGCCGAAAAGGAAACTATATATCGTATAAAACTGTCCCTTGATGAATACATGGATCAGGAACTGAACAGGCGCATAGGTTTCCGGCCGATCCAAGTGCAATGCGTACACCTGTCCCGGCCTGAGAAAAGCAAATAAAGTATACGTTTGGATATTAAAGATAAGGATGCCTAAAAGTGCGATTCCACGAATAATATCAACCGTAAAAACGCGTTGATTAATAGATTGATTCATAGCATTGCCATATTTTTAAGCTCTATCATCATGTTTCAATTAGATGGTATCCACCAAAAAAAACAACGCAATTCCCGCAAATGATATCCAGGCAAATGCAAGGAAAGACTTTTGAAGCTGTCTGGATCGGATGATATCTGCTACCCTCCCTGAATTTTTTAATCGTCCAGACCGATGCTTCTGGATTTTGTAAAGCAAAAAGGAAACAAAACAACATATAGCGAGCAGATCCACTATAGGCCAATGCGTAATGCTAAAAGTCATAGACAGATAAATTGTGTTTTTAATGGAATTGATCGCAAAAGTAGCCCGCAGTGTAAAGGGGGCTCATAAGGTTTGTTTCAGCAGTATATAAATATTGTTTCGCTGATGACTCTTATAGCTGATGCTCGTCTTATAACAAACTGATTCCAACACCTGGCAGGATGAGAATTTTTAAATTACTGGTAAGAACACACGGTTAAACATGCACCACTGGTAGCGAAGACTCATTGAGCGCTCTGCCTGATTGAAACAATATCGATAAGGAAATTGCACATATTTTATAGCCTATAAAAGATAGAAAGACCAATATTGCAAAGACTTTTTGCGAGTAGTAAGATTAATTATGCCTACGGATAAAGCAGATTACTTAAATGGATAACAAGTATCATTTATTACTTACATTTCACCCCAAATCATCCTGCCATACGTCTCTCAATAGAAATGAGACTATGTACAAAACCATTCAATTAAGCTGCTTGATATTTTTTTTATTTGTCCAAACCAGCGCTCCCGGCCAGTCCCTGAAGCCGCTTATAAAAAACGACGAACTACCCCAGTCCTTCGTATCGGGATTAGTGCAGGATACTACAGGGTTTATTTGGGTAGCTACCCTTAACGGATTGGCCAGATTCGATGGACACCAGTTTAAGATTTACCAGCATCATCATGACGACCCGCGGTCCATCGCATCTAACCTAATCATTTCCCTAAAAGAAGATCGTCACGGCGATATTTGGATAGAGCATGATTCGGGACAGATTGACCAATTAGCGGCGTCTACCGGAACTATCACGCATTTTCAAGCGATAAATTTTTTGAGAAAAACCGAACCCCGATATATCCGCAAAGCGTGGACCATTGATGCCGATCATACTTTTTGGGCCATTACTCCGACTAATGAATTAACCAGCATCCCGGAAAATGGCAAAAAACCAAGCTTTTATCAATTTACTGCAGGCGAAACCTTAAGCGGGGTTTTTGAGGATTCCAAGAACAATCTCTGGGTTTTAGCGCACAAGGCTATCTATTTATTTGATAGGAAACAGAAAAGATTCCAGCGTTACGCCATCCCGGGAAAACAATTATATCCTCCAGCGCTGGAAACATTCGGACAGATCGTTGATATTCATCAGCGTTTAAACGGCGAATTAATGTGGGCAGATCGGCAGGCACTATGGCTATTTGATACACAGAAGAAGAGGTTCAGAAATATTCCGTTGCCCAAAATATATAAATCAGTCGTTATGTGGATACGAAGCGGTCCGGACGGCAAAGCGTATTTTGAAACAGGCGGGGACGTGTTTCGATTTGATGATCCCGATCTAATACATATATCAACTCAACAGGAAACGCACCCGCTCGATGTCACTTCCTTTTTGGTTGATCGCCAGGGCCTTATTTGGGTGGGAACAAATGCGCAGGGAATTTATCGACTCGATGTGTCTGCACCACATTTTGATTCTTTTCAAGGGGACAGGCAGTTTCCGTCAGAATTGCTGCTGCAACAGTTGAATATATCGTTCTCCAGGGAATTTAACTGGACCGCTCAGGACAAGTCGACTTCCAATGCCGGATACCATTTTCGGTCCTTTTATGAACCTAACGGTCGGTTATGGATGGCACTTAAGAAAACGGTCTGCTATTATGATCCGAGGACAAAAAGATGCATTAAATTGCCGGTGGTCCCCTTCCTGGACGACGCGGCATCATTGCCTTCTACCATCAAGGGGTTAACCATTGATCCGATTGGTTGTATATGGGTGATCAGCTCTAAGGGACAGCTAATGTTTTTTGACAAGAAAGCCGGCGTATGGCACCCGTTCTGGGATCACGGCCAGCTTAGAAAATTAGTTAATCCCGATCTTTTGCCGCAAGATATGTGCTATGACGACGATAAACTCTGGTTAACCACGGAGCATGACGGACTGATAATTATCGACCTTAAAACGGACAAAATCAAACAAATAAAAGCGGCCAAAGGCGGGCTTCCTTCAAATCAATTACTTGGATTGTTGCCACAACGCCAAAAAGCTGACCATATCTGGATTGGCACCTATGAGGGACTGGTTTGCCTCAACAAAAAAAATCTATCCGTGAACGTGTTCTCTTTAGATGAAGGGCTGCCAGACAATAACGTTTATTCTGTACTTGAGGATACACAGGGTTTTCTTTGGTTGACAACCAATAAAGGGTTATGCAGATTTGACCCGGTAACCCATCGTGTCCGCATATTTAAGACTACGTACGGACTACCGGGAAACGAGTATAACAGGTTTCACCATTTCAAATTGCCTGACGGTAGGATTGCTTTTGGGGGGCCATACGGCTGGACGGTATTCGATCCATCAAAGATTACGGACGACCGTTATCAACCCCAAGTGGGTCTTACAGATTTACAGATCAATAACAAAACCCACATAGCGGAGCCTTTGAATGACGGTCATCGGTTGGTGTTGCCCTATGACCAAAACACACTCAAATTCAGTTTTGCAGGTTTTCAGTATAATCTGCCGGACGAACTGGTGTATCGCTACCGGCTCATTGGCTATGATAAAAACTGGGTGCCAAGCGGCCATGCCACGTTTGCACATTATACCAGGGTTCCGCCCGGAAAATATGTCTTCCAGGTAAACACTTCGAATACCTCGGGTATGTGGAGCAAGCATACCAAGTCATTGCTGATCACCATTGAGGAGCCTTGGTGGAATACCTGGTGGGCATACCTGATTTATCTGATTATCGGTTGCGGTGCCATCTGGCAATTTATCGCCTACCGTGTCAATAGCAAGGTTTACCGTCGGGAGCTGGCCTTAAAACAACAGGAGACAGCCCAGCTAAAAGAGCTGGATAAAATGAAGGATACATTCTTTTCTAACATCACCCATGAGTTTAGAACTCCATTATCGTTAATATTAGGCCCCGCGGAGAGACTCCGTACCGTAAATCTCAGCCGTGCCGAGCAGGAAAGTCTGGCGATGGTGATCAAAAAAAACGCTGAACGTTCACTTGAACTGATCAATCAGCTTCTGGATTTTGCCAAGATAGAGTCAGGCACAATAAGACCGATACTAAAGACGGGAAGCCCCGCTTTCGTCATACGGGCTTCACTGGATTCTTTTCTGGCAATAGGGCGTGAAAAAGGCATTAAACTCTCCTTTACCGATTTGACCGAAGGCCAGCTGTACCGCTTTGACAGTGACATGCTGGAAAAGATCGCCTATAATATGATTTCCAACGCCGTGAAATTTACGCCATTTGGGGGACATGTTGTATTGCACCTGCTCAATGGGGCAACAGGCGTAAAACTGATCGTCCGGGACAACGGAATAGGAATCCCTGCGGAGCAACAGCAATTGATATTTAAACGTTTTTATCAATTGGATCCAAACGGAAAGCAAACCTTATCAAAAGGCACCGGTATCGGTCTTGCGCTGGTACAAGAACTTGTTAATATACAGGGCGGCAAAATTACTGTTGAAAGCAAAACGGACAACGGTAGCTCTGGGACCATATTTTTAATCAGTCTGCCTTACAAAAAAGCCGACAGTCAAGGTGAGGACTTGGCTCAAGGGGGTTCCGTTAAGCATGGAATACTGATACGAAAAAACGACGCTGATCAACCCAAATGCAATATCCTGTTGGTAGAAGACAATGATGAACTTGCAAACTACGTCATTGGGCGCCTTTCCCCGATGTTTAACATACAACGAGCAGTGAATGGCCAGGAAGGCCTTGACTTGGCGGTGAAAAACTTCCCTGATATTGTCATCAGTGATATTCTCATGCCGGTAATGGACGGCTATGATTTTTGCAAAAAGATGAAGGAAGATATACGAACGAGTCATATACCCATCATCCTATTAACCGCAAAAAATTCACAGGAAGATCGTATGGAGGGTTTAGCGAGTGGGGCCGATGCTTACCTCATCAAGCCATTTTATGAGACTGAATTACTGTTAAAAATACAAAATCTGTTACAACGGCAGGCAAAGCTAAAAGAACATCTTCGAAAGCAACTGACCTCACCGGCATCGGTCATACAACTGGAAAACCCGGAGGATAATGACGCGTTTATCTCCAAGCTACATGGATTTATAGAAGATAATTTAGATGACTCATTGTTTAATGTTGAGGAATTGGTCGTTCTGACCGGAATAAGCAGAACGAGTCTTCACCGGAAAGTGAAAGCCCTGTCAGGACTTACAACCAGCGAATTTATCCGCAATTATAAGTTAAAAAGAGCGACTGTATTTCTTTTAGAAGGCTTATCCAGTACGGTAGCAGCTAATAAAACCGGATTCAGCAGCCCGGCCTATTTTACCAAATGTTTTCGGGAACTGTATGGCATGACTCCTAGTGAATTTATCAGACAAAGTACCAAGATTTAAGGCTGAGGAGGCATTTAATCTATGCTATAACTTTTTTACAATTAATCCCCGCTATGATCCAGACAATTATCATTGACGACGATCCGCACTGCGTCTCAGCCTTATTACACGACTTGGCCCGGTTATGTCCACAGATCCGTGTGGTCGCCACGTGCCAGTCGGGTAAGAAAGGTATCGCCGCAATCCGGAAACACAATCCCGAGCTCGTTTTTCTAGATATCGAAATGCTGGCGATGGATGGTTTTGATATGCTGGAGACCCTAGGAGAAGGCCGTGGGTTTCAAGTTGTGTTCACAAGTGCTTATGATGAATTTACCTTGAAAGCCATCCGCATTAATGCAGTGGACTACCTACTGAAACCCATTGGCGAAGCGGAGTTGACACAGGCTGTAGGTCGGGTTGAGCGGCATTTAAAAACCACTATGCATACAGATGAGCATATTAGCAATCTACTCCGCCAGATCCAGCGCGACGACGAACAGCACATCGCATTGCCCAATCGGAACGGTTACGAATTTATTAGTGTCCATGATATCATTTATTGTCAGGCAGACCGCTCGTATACACTTTTTAAATTGACCGATGACCGTAAAATATTGGTTTCCAAGGCATTAGGAGAAGTCGAGGAGTTACTGCCTGAACGGTTTTTTGTAAGGATACACCACTCGACGGTAGTGAATATCAAGAAAATCGTTCACTTAAGGAAACTAAAAACGAGTGTGATAGCACTAACCAATGGCGAATATTTGAATGTATCACGAGCCAGACGGCACGAATTGTTGCTACGGATGGGGGTAAAGTAACGGAAGAGGAATACACTTTATGACGAAAGGCAGGCCTATTAAGAGACATCTGAACACCGCAAGACGGTGGACGCATCTAAAACTGCTGAAAAAGCTGGCTTTCGTATTTCTTTTCTTGATTAGCTCATCGGTTGGAATTGGGCAAACGGACAAGACCTTTGTTTACGTTCTGTCCCCAAATTCGGCTAACATTATCCATGTGAATCATGCTATCTCAGGTGGCAATGGCTCAGGCGATTCATGGACCAACGCCATCTCTGAACTGGCCAATGCTTTGCGGTGGGCACGCGAGCAATGGGGAAAAGATGGGACTTGCGCCTCTTGGGATGAAGCAAATCCACTGCAAATATGGGTGGCGGCGGGTATTTATAAACCGTTGTACCATGCTGGAGATGATCGATATATGGTTGATGGAGGGCGTGACAATGCCTTTGTTTTGGTGCCACACGTAAAGCTTTACGGTGGTTTTCCTGCTGACGCTACCAATGACACGGGCATGGACGACCGCGATTGGGAAGCTAATAGGACGATCTTAAGTGGTGATTTCAATGACGATGACCTATTTGACGAGGCGGTTGGCTGGATGATGAGCGGTAATGAAGAGAATGCTTACCACATAGTGGTCTCGGCCGGGAACGTTGGTACGGCCGGGTTGGATGGTTTTACGGTGACGGGAGGCAATGCGGATGGAAATGGAATACACAGCCTTCAGGTGAACGGGTTGGATATAAGTAGGATGCGGGGTGGCGGAATAGTTAACCACTATACTTCTCCTATATTGACCAACCTGGTCATCAACGGCAACAGTACGGTGGGTGGTGGCGGTGGGATGGACAACCGCTGCGCTTCGCCAGTGCTTACAAACGTGACAATTAGCGACAACTTGGCAAACTACGGTGGCGGAATGGCGAATTCGTTTTGCGCCGCACCGACATTAGTTAATATGACTATCAAAGGCAACGCCGTGCCGAATGATGGCGGGGGTGTCTACAATGCTGATCGTGCTTCCCCGGTGCTGACCGGAGTAACCATTACCGGCAATTTGGCGAATGGCAACGGCGGCGGGATGAGCAACCATGCTGATGCAAGCCCGGTATTGAATGATGTGATTATCCGCTGCAACGTGGCCGCGAATGGCGGTGGATTGTTTAATGCTGGCAACGTTTCACTCACGTTGACCAATGTAGTTATCAGGGACAACTCGGCGGGCGATGGTGGTGGAATATATGTCGCTAGCCATAATGTGTCCATGATGCTGACTGATGTGGTCGTCGGAGGTAATTCGGCATTAGACGGTAGCAGTGATATAAGTATTATCGAAAACCGGAAAAAAGATTAAATAGAGGGAAACTATTCGCCGAGCCTGCCGACAGCACCTTGGCTGTGTGAGCTATCAGGAAGCGGTAGATACCTGATGGTGTTGGCCTTGCGCTCAACCCGCTTCATCAAGACTTCTGCCCTTCGTCTCCGGCACGAAACGCCAGAGGAATACAAAATACACAGCACAGATGCAGGCAAAGAGCAAGAATGTCTGCGCAGTGGAAAATCGATCCACAATGACGGGGAATGCATACGTCAATGCGAAGCAGGCTACCCAAAGCATCGTAGAGGATACAGCCACGGCCAGCTCACGCACTTTTGCCGGGAATATTTCCGAAATCAGTACCCAGGTGACCGGAGCTAATGTAGCAGCGTAGGTAGCAATAAATGCCAATACACTGGCACTAAGCAGGTACCCCGAAAACAGTTCCTGATAAAAACAATAAGCGATGAGCGCAAGGAAAAAGGCCATCAGCCCGGCTCCGGAAAGCATCAGCCGTTTACGGCCAACGCGATCGACCAGTTGCATAGCCAGCAGCGTGAAGAGCAAATTGACCGAGCCAATGAGCAACTGCTGGAAAAGCTGATCGCTGATGCTCATCCCCGCTTTCTCAAAAATAATGGGTGCATAAAACAAGACGGCATTAGCCCCCGATATCTGCTGAAATATGGCAATGGTAACACCAATGACCAACAAGGGTAATACGCCTTTTGCAAAAAGCACCTGAATGGGTGCGCTTTTCACGGGGTTGCTGGCCTGCTGGCTAATCAACATCATTTCACGATCCACCTCACCAGGGGGCAATAGTCGCTCCAACACCTTCCGGCCACGCGCCGCATGCCCTTTCCTGATCAGCCACCGTGGACTTTCCGGAATGAAGAATACGCCTAAAAAGAACAAGGTAGCGGGTACCGCCCCACTTCCAAACATCCAGCGCCAATTGCCCTCAAGCGGCGCAAGCAAGTAATTGGACGTATAGGCCAGGAGAATACCGATGACGATAGCCAGCTGATTGATGGAGACCATCCGGCCACGGACGGCGGCTGGGCTAACCTCAGCGATATACAAAGGTGACAGTACCGAAGCACCGCCTACGCCAATGCCGGCCAGGATACGCCATACGATGAGGGATTGGGAAGTCGCCGCCAGCCCCATCATGATGGAAGAAACCGCAAATACCACGGCAGCAAATATCAGCGGCCGTTTGCGGCCCAGCCGCTTGGTCAACCAGCCGGTAATCAACGCGCCAATCATGCACCCTACATACAGGCTACTGGCTATCCAACCCAAAGCCGCCGCATCCAACTGGAAATGCGGCTGGATAAACGGTATGGTTCCGGAGAATATGGCAATGTCAAATCCGAACAACAGGCCACCTAATGCGGCGACCAAACTGATGAGCCATGCTTGGCGGTATGTTGTATTCATGCTTGGAAGGGTCTATCTTTTGGATGGGGCTAAAATAAAGAAATCGGCTACACGCCGAAATGGAAAATACCTTACAAACAATGGACTTTCTTATCATCGGTTTTTGCGCATAAGGCTGAAAGAAAATAATCCAGCTTTAATCCAGCTTTATCCATTTTGGGTGATAGGATAACCCCTAAATTTGCGTTGAATCTTCATATAACTACACTTATAAACTTATGAATACCGGCGTAACGATTTGGACCGAAAGCATTAGTCTCCCCACATATCCCTCAGGCAAGCCCGAAAAGAATCCGATGTTTCTGGAAAAACGGGTATACCAAGGCAGTAGTGGCGTGGTGTATCCTTATCCGGTCATCGAGAAAATCGAGGATGAAAAAGTGGATCAACAATACCAGGCACTTTTTTTGGAAAACGACTATGTGAAAATCATGATCCTGCCCGAATTGGGGGGGCGTGTGCAGATGGCTTATGATAAAATCCGCCAACGCCACTTTATCTATTACAACCAGGTGGTCAAGCCGGCATTAGTGGGCCTCACGGGCCCCTGGATATCGGGCGGCATCGAATTCAATTGGCCTCAGCACCATCGGCCCAGCACGTTTTTGCCGGTAGATTACACCATACAGGAACATGCAAACGGAGCCAAAACCATATGGGTCAATGAGGTGGAAATCATGTTTCGTACCAAGGGAATGGCGGGTTTTACATTATATCCTGATAAAGCCTACCTGGAGATCGAAGCACGGCTTAGCAACCGCACGCCTTTCCCGCAGACGTTCTTATGGTGGGCCAACCCGGCGGTGAAGGTGAATGATCATTACCAATCGATCTTCCCGCCGGATGTACATGCGGTATTTGATCATGGCAAGCGGGATGTTTCCAGCTTCCCGATAGCCACGGGCACGTATTACAAAATGGACTATTCCCCCGGCACGGATATATCGAAATATAAAAACATCCCCGTGCCTACTTCATTCATGGCCGTAGGCTCCAAATATGATTTCATGGGGGGGTATGAACACGACGTTAAAGCAGGTGTATTGCACGTGGCCAACCACCACACCGTGCCGGGCAAAAAACAATGGACCTGGGGCAATGCGGACTTCGGCCAAGCTTGGGATCGCAATCTCACGGACGCGGACGGGCCCTATATCGAGCTGATGACCGGGGCTTATACCGATAACCAGCCTGACTTCTCTTGGCTACAACCCAATGAAGCGAAAAATTTCGTGCAGTACTTTATGCCTTATGCCGAAATCGGCATGGTCAAAAATGCCTCGAAAGACTTTGCCTTGAACCTGGAAATGCAAGACGGAAAACTCGTCATTGGTATATACGCCACAGGTACGTTTCCCGAGGCACACATATGCTTAACGAAAAAGGGATCGACCTATTGGAGCGAAACGACAACCTTATCGCCCGCGAACGCCTATGTCAAGCAAATCGACACCGTCCCCTCCGACGTGCCCGAATGGGACCAGTATGCGCTGGAAGTGTATGATGAGGAAGGAAATTTATTGCTGGCTTATCAGCCGGAAAAACACGAAGAAAAAGAACTGCCCGATCCGGCGACTCCGGCACCACCTCCCACCGAGGTGGGTACCACCGAAGAGCTTTACCTCCATGGCCTGCACCTGGAGCAATACCGCCATGCAACCTTCGATCCGCTTGCCTACTACCAAGAGGCACTAAGGCGTGATAGTGGGGATCTGCGCAACAACAACGCCATCGGATTGTGGTTGCTGCGGCGGGGTGCGTTTGATGAGGCAGAAGCGCATTTCAGAACAGCGCTTGCCCGGCTCACGATGCGCAACACCAACCCGTATGATGGCGAAGTGCTGTACAACCTGGCCTACACGCGCTTTTATAACGAGGCGTGGGCAGAAGCCTACGACCTGTTTTATAAAGCCGCATGGAACGCCGCATGGAAAGACAGTGCCTACCTCATGCTGGGCCGTATCGATCTGCACTTGCAACGCTATGAATGGGCACTCCGGCACATTGCCGAATCCCTCGTGCGCAATGCGCATAGCAGCCAGGCCCTCCACCTCAGGCTTGTGGCGCTCCGAAAGTTACAGCGCTACGACGAGGCCTTGGCGCTAGCGGCCGCGGCATTGGATCTCGATCCGTTTAACTACGGGGTCTATGTGGAGTGCTACCTTCTGCATGAGACTTGCGGCAGCGTGGAGTCGGCCACACAGGCGAAACATACGGCCATCGGGCTTATGCAGGATAGAACAGCCACCTATATTGAATATGCGCTTGACTATGACTGCGCGGGATGCTATGAAGAAGCGCTATTGTTTTTGGATTGGGCAGCCGAGGACGACAGGCAAGCCCAGCATCCCCTACTCCACTACCACTTGGGATATTTACATACCAAAGTCGGCAATGCCGAGAAGGCAACCGCTGCATACCAACGTGCTGCCGCCTGCCCGCCGGACTTTTGCTTCCCCAACCGCGTGGAGGATATGCTGGCACTGGAAGCCGCCTTGCAAGACCAGCCGCAGGATGCCAAGGCTTACCACTACCTGGGAAACTATTGGTATGGTAAGCGCATGCATGATAAAGGTATCCGTGCATGGGAGCAGTCCACCGCACGGGATCCGCACTACCCCACGGCGAAACGCAACCTCGCCCTGGCTTATTATAACAAGAAACAGGACTACCAGGAAGCCAAGCGGCTATTGGAAGAGGCCTTCAACCTGGATACCACAGATGCCCGGATATTGATGGAACTCGACCAGCTGTACAAATTGCAGCAAATAAGCCCGCAAGAGCGGCTTGCTAAACTGGATCAACTCCCCGCATTGGTGGCCGAGCGTGACGACCTGTATTTGGAGCGCATCACCCTGTTAAACTGGCTGGGAAGGTACCAGGAGGCTTTCCAACTGCTCACCGCCCGCAATTTCCATCCGTGGGAAGGTGGCGAAGGCAAGGTCACGGGGCAATACCTGATTGCCGGAACTGCACTGGCTAAGCAAGCGCTACTGGACAACCAACCAATGGAAGCGCTCCAGCAGCTCCAGTCGCTGCAACATTATCCGCACAACCTGGGTGAAGGAAAACTGCCCAACGCTCCTGAAAACGACCTGCATTACCTGATGGCGACTGCTTTTGAACGAATGGGCGACGGAGTCAATGCCGCCAATCACCTGCGAGAAGCGACAAAAGGCGATGACGAGCCGGTCCAAGCCATCTTTTACAATGACCCGCAACCCGACCAGATTTTTTATCAAGGATTGGCTTGGCGAAAACTTGGCAACATCGAGAAAGCGGCGGAAATCTTCCAAAAATTACATGATTTTGGCACTCGTCATATGGATGACAAGATAGCTATTGACTACATGGCCGTTTCGTTGCCGGACCTCCTTGTTTTTGAACAAGATCTGTCAGCGAAGAACCGCATACACTGCTTGTATATGATCGGACTGGCCACGCTTGGAAAAGCGGATTACCAGCAAGCCAAGCGTCTTTTTGAGGAGGTGCTCGGATTGAACAATAGCCATATGGGTGCACAGGTACACTTGGAAATGATTGGCTTCCTGCAGCAAATCGAGGCACTCAATGTATAAGGTGCATCAGGCACGCTGCTCCAAGTTATTGCGGTATACCGTGGGGGATACGGTCATGTGTTCCTTGAACAACCTGGAGAAGTAATACTGGTCATCAAATCCGATTTCGAGGGAAATCTCTGAGATACGCTTGTCCGAAAATTGAAGCAAGTGGCAAGCCCGTTGTATCTTCAGGTGATTGAGGTACTCAATGGGCGAATAGCCGGTCTTATGCTTGAATAGCTTTGAAAAGTGGGATACCGACAAACAAACGTGGCTTGAAATATCCGTCAGTGTTATCTTCCGGCTGAGGTTTGCCTTTAAAAAAGCAATGGCTTTTTCAACCACGTCGTGCTCTGCCAGACCGCTTACATCATTGAATTTTTCGGAGAATAAATACCCGCTAAGGAAATAAGGGAGCGACAGCGCGATGAATTCGAAGTTTTCCTTGGCATACCCC
This sequence comes from Parapedobacter koreensis, assembly GCF_900109365.1. Classification (GTDB taxonomy): domain Bacteria; phylum Bacteroidota; class Bacteroidia; order Sphingobacteriales; family Sphingobacteriaceae; genus Parapedobacter; species Parapedobacter koreensis. The sequence continues at coordinate 47,197 of NZ_FNZR01000009.1, forward strand.
TGAAGCAGCAGGTTGTACATCCTGTTGAACAACTCAATATGCTGCTCACCCATGATCAACGTGTTGTTCTGCTTCAGCACCTTGCCGTAAATCCGATCAGCAACCACTGGCGCTTGGGTACCGCCGAAATGCATCCAATAGATGGTCCACGGAAAATGTTCATCGGCTTTGTAGAAGTGTTTTTTCTCAGCCGGAATCAAGATGAATTCATTCACGGCAAGGTGATGCCGCTGGCCGTCCACGATGACTGCACCTTTTCCATCCACACAATGAATCAGGATATGCTCCCTGCATCCACGGGTACGTTTGCAAAAATGGTGCATCGCCTTTGGATAGTACCCGATATCGGTAATATTGAAACTGTTCGAAATCGGGTTAGCTTTGTATTGTTCTACGACTACAGGCGGCACAATGATTCGCCGTTCACCGTCAAAACCTTCTTCTTTTTTTAAAATCATTGTCATGTTCGTCTATACCTATGGTCAAAAAAGAATATAATCCATTATAATGAATGATAATTCTATGAATCAAGCAGTCCGCAAGGAATATATTTGTTATCAAACAATATTATGAACCTTTTTTCAGAAATGAAAATTATTTGCATGAGATAGCATGATGGAGCAATATGTCATTGAAAACCGCAACGGAATGCGGGCGGGCATCCTCAACCGGGGAGCTACCATTACCGAACTATCATTGCCTACCCGACACGGCGGGCGGGTCAATACCGTATTGGCTTATCCACAGCCCGAAGACTACCTTACCGACCGCTATTACGTGGGTACAACAATAGGACGGTATGCCAACCGGATTGCCAACGGCCGTTTTATGCTGGGCGACTCTGCCTGCCAGCTTACCGTGAATGAAGTGGGGTGCAACAATCACCTCCATGGGGGACTCCACGGGTTTGATAAAAAATGGTGGTCAGTGGCCAAACACACCGCTGAAGAAATCGTGCTTCGTTGTGAAAGCCATGACGGCGAGGAGGGATATCCCGGCTGCTTACAAGCGGAGGTCACCTACCGGGTGTCTGATGAAGATGTGCTGGAAGTGCATTATGCCGCAAAAACGGACAGAACAACCGTAGTGAGCTTGAGCAATCATAGCTATTTTAACCTGAGTAAGGACGCACCATCTATCCAAGGGCATACTGTCCGCGTGTATGCGGATAAATTCACCCCGCTGGATGGGCGTAACCTCCCCATAGGGGCAATCGCATCAGTAGCAGATACGGTCTTTGACCTCCGACAGGGAAGCGATGTGAATGAGGTGATGGACTGCATCGTTAACACCAACTACGCCTTCGATCATACAGGAAACACGCTCGCCGTAATGGCGGTATTGACCGATAAGGAATCCGGCAGGATGCTCACCATTAGTTCAGACTATCCGGGCATGCAGCTGTATTTCGGCAATTTTCTGGGTGGGTATTTTAGTCTATGTCAAGGTATTTGCCTGGAACCGCAATACTTTCCCGACTCACCGAACAATAGCCATTTTCCTTCGGCGATACTTGAACCTGGCGAACATTATAAGCATACCATTAACTATAAATTTTCAAAATTTTAGTACCATTGCCAAAAAAGTGCCCCGCGCAATAGTTGTAAATCATTACGCCGGGGGACTGAGGAAAATCAAATCAATCGACAATGTTAAATACCAAATGGTTGGGCAGATCGATGGGCATCTTGTGGTTGCTATCCACATTTGGCACCACAAATGCAAGAACTGCCTATGAGCAAAAAGACGAAAATCTACAATTGTGGTACGACAAGCCAGCCCAGCAATGGGAAGAAACTATTCCGCTGGGCAATGGTAAAATCGGCATGATGCCGGATGGTGGTTTGCGTGAGGAGGCCATCGTATTGAACGATATCACGCTGTGGTCCGGTAGCCCGCAGGATGCCAACAACTATGAAGCGCACAAATACCTCCCGCGTATACGCCAACTGCTGCGTGAGGGAAAAAATGATGAAGCGCAGCAACTGGTGGATGCTCATTTTATCTGCGAAGGCTCCGGCTCTGGCGGGAAACAGTGGGGATGCTTCCAAACCATGGGAACCTTGCAACTGGCATATGGCTATGATGAGACGGCAGTCGGCGAACCAACCGGCTACAGGCGTCGGCTTGATCTGAATGACGCGCGCTCCACCACGGCTTTTTCCTTAGGCGGTACCCGTTATTTGCGGGAATACATTACCAGCTTTGGGGATGACGTAGGTGTCATTAAGCTCCAGGCCGACCAGTCGGGAAAAATCAATGTGCGTATTACCGTGGGCCGCCCCGAACGTGCGACCACCCAGACAGTGGGCGAAGAGCTTCAACTGATCGGACAACTTGATAATGGCATGGATGGAAAAGGCATGCGGTTTATCACCCGCATCCGGGCAAAGGCAACGGGCGGCGTGCTGCAAATGACAGAGGATGCCTTGATCATCCAGCAGGCTGACGCTGCCGAAATTTACCTGACCACCGCTACGGATTTCAGGGAAACGGACTACCTAAATGCTTCCGCAAATACGTTGGCAGAAGCGATGCGCAAGTCCTATGCCGACCAGTTGCGGCAGCACACCGCAAACTACCAACGGATCTTCAAACGGTTGCATATCCATATCGGGGAATCCACCGCTCATGAATTGCCTACCAACGAGCGGCTGGTTCGATTTGTGGAAAATGCAGACGCCGATCCGCAAATGGCGGCGTTGTTTTTCCAATATGGTAGGTATCTGAGCATCAGCAGCACACGGATAGGCCTTTTGCCTCCCAACCTGCAGGGGCTTTGGGCCAACCAGTTGCAGACCCCCTGGAATGGCGACTACCACCTGGACGTGAATGTGCAGATGAATCACTGGCATCTTGATGCAGCCAACCTCGGTGAATTGAACCTGCCACTGGTGGAACTGGTAAAAGGACTGGTAAAAAACGGAAGCCGGACTGCTAAAGCTTATTATCAGGCCGACGGCTGGGTGGCGCATGTAATTACCAATGTATGGGGTTTTACAGAGCCGGGGGAATCAGCTTCCTGGGGTGTGGCCAATGCAGGGTCGGGATGGCTATGCAATAACCTCTGGCAGCACTACGAATACAGTGGCGATACCGACTACCTGCACGATATCTATCCGATCTTGAAAGGTGCGGCCCAATTCTACAACAGCTGCCTGATGGAGCATCCGGAAACGGGCTGGTTGGTAACGGGGCCTTCGGTATCTCCGGAAAATGCATTCCAGCTGGCCAATGGAAATCATGCCAATGTGTGCATGGGCCCGGCCATCGACAACCAGATAACACGTGAGTTATTCACGAATCTCATCCATGCAGACGAGGTATTAGGCTTGGGCGATCCGTTTTGCGACACGCTACGTGCAAAGATACGCCGCCTTCCGCCTCCGGTGCAGGTAGCTGCTGATGGGCGTATCATGGAGTGGCTGGAGCCTTACCAAGAGGTCGATCCGCAGCATCGGCATATTTCCCACTTGTACGGCCTATTTCCTGCCAACCAGATTTCAACCGACCGTACTGGCGAATGGGCAGAAGCGGCGGCCAAATCTTTGGCCGTGCGCGGCGACGACGGCCCGAGCTGGGCTATTGCCTACAAGATGATTTTCTGGGCACGGCTAAAGGACGGCGAACATGCCTATAAACTATTTAGGCAGCTATTGACACCCCGCGTGGAGACCCATATCAATTATGGGGCGGGTGGCGGCACCTATGCTAACCTATTTACTGCTGGCCCGCCCTTTCAGATTGATGGCAATTTTGGCGGTGCGGCTGCCATCGCGGAGATGCTCATCCAAAGCCAGGACGGCTATATCGAATTGTTGCCGTCGCTCCCCCGTGCTTGGCAGGCAAAGGGTTCCGTCAGTGGGCTGAGGGCACGGGGCAACGTGACCATCGATGTGGCTTGGGAAAACGGCCAAGTGACCGACTATGCAGTCTACGCTACCCATCCGGGAAGCGTGGATGTGAAGGTAAACGGGCAACTGAAAAAAGTAAGCATGCGTCCGCTAAACATGGAATCGATGTAAACATATTATGTGGCAACACCCCATTTAGAAAAAACGACGTAAAGGCTCAGCATTGCCAATATAAGCAACAGCGATGCCCAATGCCGACGCTTCCATGGTGCCAACCCAACAACATCTGGCACGAATTCAGCGGTTTGGTGCCGCTGCATGGGCCATCGGCGGCCGATGGCCAACATCAATAACGATGTTGCCCCAAACAGGATAGCCAGCACATGGAGGAAATGGAGGCTGATATCCAGCACATATTGGCAGGTAAAATAACTTACCATAAAAAACAACAGGCCTGCCTTGGCGGCGGAGGGTGGCACCCGTTTGGTAAGAAACCCGATGACTACTATCGTGAAAATGGGGATACTGAACAAACCTGACACCTTTTGCAAGTAGGTATAGAAACCGCTGTGCGCAAACAGGATAAATGGTGCGGTAAACATCGCAAGCAGCGAGACGGCTATTTCAAACCGCTTACCGACACGAACAAGTTCGCCGTCGGTCGTCACGTGGCTCCGTTTGGCCTGATAGGGCTTGTAAATATTCAGCACGAACAAGGTACTGCTACCATGGAGGCCGGCGTTGTATGTGGTCATGGCCGCCCCGAAAACCAGGGCGGCTGTCAGGCCCAGCAACACACTGGGGAGCACATGGGCAGCCAGCACCGAAAATACCGATGCCGTATTTTCAATGCTGGGGTACAGGTGCACAGCGATAAGTCCAGGCAAATTGATGAGTACCGGGGTCACCAGCTTGCCCACAGCGGCAAACGCCATACCTTTCTGGGCATGTGCCAGGTTTTTTGCGACCAGCACCTGCTGGACAATATATTGTTCCATGCCCCAATAATAGATATTGACCAGCAACATACCCGTAAACAAGGTGCTGAAAGGTACGGCATCCGTTGCTGAACCGATGGCATTTAAATGCGTGGTGTGTTTGGTGAGCAACGCGGTCAGTCCCCCCACGATGTTGCCGTTGCCTAAGGTCTTCAATGCAAACCAAGGTAGGCAGATACCGATAATGAGCAACCCGCCGCCCAACACGGTATCTGAAATGGTGATGGCCTTCAACCCGCCCACAATGGTGTAGATACTTCCCACCAAACCAAGTATCCAAACCATGATCCAGATACATTGCCAATACGACACGCCAAACCAGGTGGGCAAATCGAACATGCCCGTCATGGCCACGGCACCGCCATAAAGAACCGGCGGTAGCAAATTGACCATGTAACTCAGTAAAAAGATGATCGATACCAGCCGCTTTGTCCCTTCATCATACCGATCGGCAAGGAAATCAGGCGTCGTAACCATACCACCCTTAAAATAGACCGGCAGCAAAAACTCGGACACCAGGAGCATCGCCACAACAGACGTGACTCCCCACGCCATGACAGACAGGTTATTTACATAAACCGACTCGTTCTCGCCGATAAACTGATTGGCGCTGAGGTTGGTAAGCAACAGGGAGCCAGCAACGACCAGGTAATTGTTGTTTTTTCCCGCCAAGAAAAGGCCCGAAACCGACCTTAGGTTGACCGAACGGGTCTTATACCAGGAGATAACCGCGACGAGTACGGTACAAGCGACAAAACTTATGGCAACTGTAGCATTCAATCAAAGTGATTTACGAAGGTACAACGCCGTGGGCACCACCTGCTGGATTTTTTCACGGGTAAGCACATAATTGGCTGCCAGTCTACCCATTTCCGCAAAATCGGCGGAAAAAGTCGTAATGCCACCCGCAATGATTTCTTTGACCACGTCGTCATTATGTGCCAACACGGCGAGATCCTTACCCAGTTTCCATTTTTTGCCCATCACATCTTTCAGGATGGCATAAAGCTCCGGATTGTGGATGGTGAAATACACCTTATTCTTCTCAATACTGCCAGGTTCATAGTGCTTTTTCACGGTACCTTTCAAGCCAGCGTCCTTCAGGAATTTACGGAAAGATTGCAGGATTTCAGGGGGTTCTGCCGTATGCTTCCGGAAGAAAAAGATGATTTCGTCATAGGCGGCCAGCTTGGGTGCCAACTGCTGAAACACGTTGTAGGAGGACAACCGAAATTCCTGTGTGATATAGGAATAATCTTCGCCAAGTGCCACATGACGGTCAATCACCAACAGCTTGAACGGCGGGATGGTAGTCAACAACGCTTTGATGCGATCGGTAGGTATCGGTGCCACAATATACAATCCATAATGGCCTGCAATCCGGTTGAAGATGGCTTCGAACACATCCGGATTATTGTGGTGGAAATATAGGTCTATGTGGATATCTTTTCCGATATGGGTTTTCAGGCTATCATAGAGCGTTTCCTGGAAGGTGTCAAAAGCATACATCAGTAGCGCAACCTTTTGCTGCTGACGGATATTGCCGCTGATGACAAAATAGCCTTTGCGGTTTTTCGAAGCGATGACACCCCGCTCCATCAACTCCTTGTAGGCTTTTACGATGGTCTCGCGTGCGTACCCCAATTCGCTGATCATCGTATTGACGGAAGGCAGTGCGGCATTCGTGCGCAGCCCGCCCTCATCAATGGCATCCAAAACACCTTGTACCAGCTGCTCATGCTTGGAGAGCGACTGCAAATTTTCCAACGCACGGATCTTTTGGATGACAAAAGTGACAGGATCGACCTGGTTTATCCCCATAGACGTTAGTTTTCTTTTGTAATCCGGTAAATATAGGCACCTTCTCCGTCAAAATCCACAACAAAATGTTGCTTAAACGATGTGCCACTGTCATCCAGCAACTCCGTAGCTTGATAAGTAGCCTCCGGATCAAGCCCCAAAGCCGATACGTCCAAACGTTGCTTAGTAGATACTTTACGATAGTTGAATACCGCTAAATAGGTTTGCCCAGCTTCATGCCGGATAAATGCCCGGCTGGCGGACACCCCGGTATTTCCCTCCACGGGCCGGAACGTTTGGCCGGTTTGGATCAGCGTTTTTACCGCAGGCCGTTGCAGCCAGTTTTTGACATGCTGCTGCCACGGAGCACTAATGGAATAATCGTCTCCCAAGATAACCGGTCCGGTGACCAGCCCGGATATCAACCGGGCACGGTTTGCCCCGATACTTTCCTGCTCAAATACGAGGTGATCGGCATCGATATAGTCATACAGGAAATCTTGCCACCACCCATAGGAAACACTATTAAGTGTGTATTCCGTGTCTTTGATAGCCTTCCAGGCATCACACGCGATACGACGCATGTGCACATAACGTGCGGAGGCCAGCGAAGGGGAAATCGCCGCATATACGAGCATGGTATTGTCGAGCAGGTCACACAGGTATTCCATGCCGACGCGGTATGCCTGCATTCCGGTAGTCACTGATTTGTCGTAGAATCCGGTGGATTCAATGGCGGCATGGCCCAGAAAATCAATCTTAATCATCTTGAAACCACACGCTTTCAGCTTGTTGAGGACAAACTCCATGCGCTTTCGGGTGCCCGGATGGGTGGGATCCAAGGCACGACCGCCATCCAGATCGTGGTAACCGGTAGCCGTGCGTGTCCACATCTCGGAAAAACGGTATGTGCTGCCTTCGGCAACCCTGTCCTTTCTTCCGCGGTGCCCCCAATCGGTAAAAGGCGCCCAATAAACACCCGGCTGCAGGCCCCTGGCCTCACAATAGGCCACAAATTCATTCAGCCGGGAAAAATCACCCCGAAAGCCCCCCTGTACCATATTGTCCCAAAACGAATCCAAATCGATGTATGCCGTTCCGTCTTCGTTCCGGAAATCCGGCACCTCCGTATGGAAGAAATCGGCCACACCTGTAGCCTTTTCATAGGTCAGGTGTTCTTTGATGACGCCCCAACTGTTCCACCCTACGGGCGTAGCCTTATCCCACGCGGCGATGTAGCGGCCGTTCAAGGCTGCTGCCCGGGCATACATTTCCATGCCATCGCGCCAGTCATTGAAATAGCCAATGAAAATCTTGGGTGAAAAAACCGTGTCACCTTTTACTATGCCATGCGGCATGGAATCGCGCGTCACCGCCACATCGGTATAGCCAGCCCATACATCCAATTGCGTCAACGCCCCTCCCTTACCTGCACTACGTACGCCGGTTTTCCAATCGGTATGTACCAAGGAACCCGTTACCAATCCCTTTTTGGTCTTGTCATCATAGACGATACCTACTTCTGCACTGGTATTGGCGGTATCGCTAAGGGATTTGGCTTCGTACCGGATAAACGTATCGTTGTCGAAAGGTACAAACAGGGTATGTACCTCCCCTTGGGTATCCAGTGCTGCCCGGCGGGCCAATAACGGCGCCATGTAATTTGCACTGATCTGCTTGCCTGCTATTTCCAATTCCGTCATCAAAAACTCCCGGTTGGTGTAGCAATAGAAATGCTGCTTAATCTTAAGACCGCCATTAAGCTGCCACACCACCGTGTACTTCACGCCGGATCCCTCGGCATCGCTGAATGAAGCCTGGCTAAACGTGCGCTCAACGGCATCGCCGCTGCCATACGTCGTCCCGTTGATGACGACGGCTGCCGCCGCATCGCTGATTACCGGGAAATCACCGTAGCGGACACTATACCGTCCGCTTTGTAGGTCATACGTCAGCTCATTGGCTTTGCCAAAGGATGCTTTCAATTGGGCCTGCGCAGTTCCTACCCACAGGACGGTTACCATCGCGATGGTGATTAAAAAAGGTGTTCTGCCCATGTTATTCCGCTGTTAGCTGGAGGATGACACTTTCCCGGCCTTTCCTTACCTGTGGATTAAACCCTATTTTCATTAAGAAATCACCCGAATATACCTGCTCACTGTGTATGGGTGACGATGTACCCGGATACAGGTTTAGCTCGGATATCCGGTAGTTGCGTGCAGGATCCAGTCCCGCCAATTTTATGGGAAGGTGGCTGCCTTCATCATACCGGTTATTTACGAGGTAATTGAATAGCACCCCCGCTGCTTTCTCTTTGTCTACGAATAGCATGCTGGCCACGCTGCTTTCACGCGGATGGGTCAACCGGTACTGATCGCCATGCCACACGATCCCCTTTATGCCATTATAAGTTTGTACGGCGTTTTGGCAGAATTTCAGGTCGCTGTCATTCAAATGGTCGATGACGATATCAAAACCCAGTTTACCCATCATGGCGACATCCGTGCGGAATTTGATGGGCTGCTTTCCCCAATCCGTCACGTGGTTTGCGCTGGCAATCGCTGGATAGAAGTAGGAGTTTTCCCATTGGATGAAGATACGTTCCATAGGGTCGGTATTATCGCTGGGCCAATATTCAGTAAAATATTGCAGTGCAGCATAATCAACCCGGCCGCCACCGCCCGAACAGAGCATCAGGGGCACCGTGGGATACTTGGCCCGTACCCTTTCCAATACCTTGTACAATCCGCGTACATATTCGATATACAGATGCGACTGATTGTCCAAATGCGCGGAATAGGCATTGTAAATGACCGCGTTGCAATCCCATTTGATATACGCCAAATCCGGATTTTTGGTAAACAGATCATCCACCACGCCGAATACAAAGTCCTGCACTTCGGGGTTGCTCAAGTCCAATACCAATTGATTACGAAAATAGTATTCATCGCGTTTGGGTTGCTTAATGACCCAATCTGGATGTGTTTCATACAGTTCGCTCTTGGGATTCACCATTTCCGGCTCAATCCAGATACCGAATTTTACCCCGTTGGCGGAAGCCTCTTTCACCAGTGTACCGATGCCATTAGGAAGCTTCGTCCGATTCTCCGCCCAGTCGCCCAATCCGGCCGTATCCCCGTTGCGGGGGTATTTGTTGGCAAACCAGCCATCGTCCAGCAAGAACAAATCTACACCAAGCTTTTTGGTATCCTTCAACAGCGCTTTCAACTTGTCTTCGTTGAAGTCGAAGTAGGTAGCTTCCCAATTATTCAGCAACGTAAGCCGCTGCCCATTGCCATCCAGCAGCTTGTGGTTGCGCGCCCAATTGTGCAGGTTGCGGCTGGCAAGTCCTTTGCCTTCAGCAGAAAACGTATACATGAATACCGGCGTGGCAAACACCTCCCCAGCTTCCAGCGAATAATCGGATGCGTAATTGTTGATACCTGAAATAATCCGCAGGTTATTTTGCGGATCCAATTCGAGGTCGGTGCGGAAATTGCCGCTCCATTGCAGGGAGCCCAGCAACACCTCCCCCTCGCGTTCCGTTGCCGGCCTGTCCAATGAGACCATGAAAATAGGCGGCTGGAACAGATTGGCCCGCGTGCCTAACTTGGAATCCAACACTTTGATACCATGTGTTAGCTTTTCTTCTTCCGGCTGCATCTCACGGGCCCAGTCGCCAAAGTACTGCCGAAGCCAGTATTCGCCTGCTTTCAGGTGAAGGTTGGCCGATGCGAATTTGTGCAGCGTAACCGTTCCCTGCTCTTCATGTCTGATCTCGCTCCATTGCTCCACGACATCGTCATTGAAATAGGCTTTGTAAAACAAGCGCACTTCAAAGGGATAAGCTGGATCTTTCAATAGGATTTTCAGCAGGGATATCCCTTCTCCGACCTGCTCCAGTTCATGGCTCACATACCGCAAATCCAGCGATTTGTTGCCATCGGCATGGGTGACCGTGATGGCAGGTTCTACCAGATTGCGGGAGCCCGACGGCGTATAGGCCGAAGACAGCAGACCTGTATAATCAGTGGCCTGCCGATATGTACCCGGGATAGCCCCATATTCGGCCGCCTTACCCAACCGGCGACCTAAATAAATAATATTGACGTCTTTTTGTTCGCTCACCTGGAGCACTAGTGCGTGGCGCCGCGTTTCCAATGGAATAGTCTGAACCTGTGAAAAAGCAATGCCATAAAAGCAACAACACATCATCAGATTAGTCAGCAATAGCAGCCGCACACGTTTTTTTTGCATCATCATGAATAAAAGTTTCAATGTTCGTTTTAGTTTATAATCCAGCGGTCGAGCAGACATCAAGAATAATACTTTCCCATAGCTATTCTACTCTGTTCTATCGAACAAAAATAATATATTATTTATAGAATCAAATACTTCAAACAGATTTTAGTCGCTGGAATAAGAGTGCTGTCGCTTTTTTTGGGCCATATGAACCCTATACCCACAAAAAGTTAAAAATTATTTTGGCATTGATTTATTTTTTTCTACTATTGCATATATATAGTATAGTATAGTATAGTATAGATTGAGGGTGATACCAATTCAAAAACCAAGCTAATTATTATGATGCGACACTGTACATCAGAAGGCCCCTTGTAAACCAAAAATAAAATGGATTCGGATATCTACATATTTCAAGAAACTAGACGGCCCCTGCGTAAGGGCTTAATCCATTTCTTTGATAAAAAAGTCTATGGATAACGATCCGGCAACCCGCTAATTTTGTTTGATTGTTCATTACCAATTTTAATCAATTATAAGCAGCTTATGTATTCCAATTTACACACCAAATCAATTATTGTGCGATACCTTGCGCTTTTCATGGTGCTCTTGCCGTTGTGGGGCATGGTGGCCAAGGCTCAAGTTGGCGAAAGCATCCGTATCACAGGACGTGTTACGGACAGTATCGGCACCCCATTGGAAGGAGTAAACATTACCGTCGTCGGGAATCCGGCAAGTGCCTCCACCGGCGCGGATGGTGGCTTCCAAATCACGGCCCCTTCAAACGGGACGCTTCGCTTCACCAATGTAGGCTTCATCAGCCAGGATGTGGCCGTCGATGGCCGGACATCCATTACGGTCGTTTTAGTAGAAGACGTGACTTCATTGACCGAAGTGGTGGTAGTAGGGGCATCCCTGAAACAACGTGATCTGACAGGCGCGGTGGTCAACATCAACGAGGCTACCCTGAAAGAGCGCCCCGTGCTGAGCATCAACGAAGCCCTGCAAGGCAAAGCTGCCGGGGTGCTCATCCAAAACTCGCCGCAACCCGGTGGAAATGCCTCCATTCGAATCCGGGGAAACAACTCCATGCAATACGGTGGCAACCCCATCTATGTGGTAGACGGCATCGTGATGGAAGGTGACTTCAACCTATTGAACCTACACGACGTGCAGTCGATAAACGTCTTGAAAGACGCCTCTTCTACCGCACTTTACGGATCGCGGGGCGCGCAGGGCGTGGTCGTCGTCACGACCAAGAAAGGCGGCGCGGGACAGGGCAAGGTGACTTATGATGGCTGGGTGGGGGTCCAGGAATTTGTCAATGAATCATTGACCTTGGGTGCCAAGGACATGTATGAGCTGCGCATCGAAGCACTGGAAAACTCCAACACGGTAGGCGGCAATTTTTATGCAAATAATCCCGGAGCCACCCACCAGGATTTTCTCGACCAAGAACTTTTCGCTCCTGGCAAGCTGTGGTTTGCCGATTATGAAAAGACCGCTTATGCAAATGGCAACAGCTACAATTGGCTGGATGCAGTGACCCGCAGGGCGGTACAACAAAACCATGCGCTGGGATTCTCAGGGGGTACTGACCGCAGCTCCTATTACCTGAGCTTTGCGCTGAATGACCAAAATGGTTTGGTAGAAAACTCCAACTATAAGAGCTATTCCGGGCGGATTAATGCCGAGCAACAAATCAATAAATGGCTGAAAGTAGGGACAAACACGTCATATACCAGCGGACGTGACGCCTATGCCGATGATAAAGTGTTTGGGGTGGCCCGTGCGGCTAATCCCTTATTACCCATCAGCGCTGATTCGCTATACTTGGCTTGGGGCAACAACTGGGATATCAACATGGAAAATCCGCTGCGCTCCTTGACCATCGACCGTGAGCGCACGCGAAATAAAGTACTATCCGCAAATTACTTGAATGTCAATCCGATTGAAGGATTGAATATCCGTACTTCATTTTCTATTGATGTGCTGGAACAAAAGTACTATGAATATATCCCCAGCGATATCCAACAAGCGAAACGCGACTCTTATCGCGGCAGGGCTATTCACAACATCGATTCCCGGAACAATTATCAATGGGACAACTCCATCACGTATGACAAAACCATCGGCGAACATTCCATCAGTGGGTTAGTGGCCACCAGCATGAGCAGAAATTCCTTTAACTATACCAATGTAACCGCCCGCGACTTCCCCATTGATGACTTTCGGTATTATAATTTAGGCGCTGCATTTGACAAGCCAAACTTTGCGTTGGGCTCGGATTTCGTTAGTTCCACGCTCCTCTCCTATTTGGCGCGGGCCAATTATTCTTATGCAGGCAAGTACTTAGCAACAGTGACCGGGCGGTTTGATGGTTCGTCCAAATTTGCAAAAGGCAACCAATGGGGCTTTTTCCCCTCAGTGGCCTTGGGATGGAACATCGCACGGGAAGATTTCCTGAAAGACGTTGAACAGATCAGCCAACTGAAACTCCGGTTTGGTTATGGCAACGTAGGTAATCAACGGATTCCTGACTATGCATTCTACAGCTTGTATAATCCGGCATATTCTTCGGGACAGGTTTCATTCAACTCTTCCGGACTCCGGGGTTCGCCGGATCTGACCTGGGAAAATCAGCGGCAGTTGAACGTAGGGGTGGATATTGGACTCTTCAGAGATCGGCTGACCTTGACAGCTGACTATTTCGATATCGTAAACTCCAATCTGCTGATGCGCCGGTCGCTCTCTACGCTGACGGGATACCGTGAGGCCATTGTCAATATCGGCGAGATGACCAACAGGGGTGTCGAGCTCTCGGTGAATGCCAACATTATCCGCAACAACAGCTTCAACTGGGACTTGTCTGCCAACATTTCTACCGATAAGAATACGATCACCCAATTGTATGGCGACGTGGATGCTATCTACGCCTTTGGCGGCTTCACGGGCACGGATATTCAGCGCGAAGGCAATTTCTTTCTGGGCGAGTCATTAAACACCATCTATATGTGGGAATTTGACCGTATCATCCAGGAATCCGATATGGATTATGTCAACAGCCTGGTGCTTCCGGGGAAACAATTACAGCCCGGTGATATCCTGCCGAAGGACCAACAAAACCCCGGGGAGCCCGGCTATGGTGTCATTGACGAAAATGATCGCGTGATCATCGGCAAAAAGGACCCCAAATTTTATGGCGGTTTCTCGTCCAACATAGCCTATAAAGGCTTATCGCTGAATGCGGTATTTGTGTATTCGTATGGCGCAAAACGCGTAAGTGGATATTACGAAAGCCTCATGAGCGGAACAGGCTACGGCCCCACCCATAAGGACATGTTAAACCGGTGGACGCCCACCAACACCAACACCAATATTCCAAGAGCTACGTATGATAACCCTGTCCGATTCTCCAGCGGAGAAACTTCCTGGGGCATACAAGATGGATCTTTCTTGCGCTTGGCTACCCTTTCGTTGGGATACAGTTTGCCTCAGCAGGTCTATTCCAAAGCAGGGCTGAGCGGGTTCCGATTGTATGTGTCTGGTAATAACTTATTCACGGTAACAAAGTATAAAGGATACGATCCCGAAAATGGCGATGGGTATCCTACTGCAAGGATGTTTGTGCTGGGGGTGAATGTTAGTTTATAGAAAAAGTAATAGCGATATATTATGAAAACGAAATTTATAAAGGCAATTTGCTGCTTCGTAGCGTTGGGTACGATCAGTGCGTGCTCAAACTTTTTGGATGAGCTACCCAAGACCAGTTTGACGGAGGAACAGGTATTTGGGGATGAAGAGAACATCCAACTGCTCATTTCCGGATTGTATACACAATGGCGGAATACCAAGCAAGATAGGGGTGGTTTCATGTTTACATTGGGTACTGACGAAGCCAAGCAGGGCGGACAGCAAGTACAGGAAAATAACGTACAGGCTGCGCTGGATAAGTACAGCAACGCACTGAATGCTCCCAACTCCTCACTGGCCGAACAGTGGAATAAACGGTGGCCCGTAGTCACTGCTGCCGCAAAAGCCGCTTATTATGCGCAGTCTAATAGCTTGAAAGCGCAGGCCCGCTTCATTCGGGCGACCATCAACTTTGAATTGGCTATGTTATGGGGCCCTATCCCGATCATCGACCAAGAGAACATGCGGGAGGCCAGGCAGCCCCTGACGGATGTTTTTGATTTCATCATCAAAGACCTGGAATTTGCCGCAGAGTATCTTGAAGACACGCAATCCGACAAGAAAATCCCTACAAAAGGGGCAGCATTGGCCTTGTTGGGGAAAGTATACCTGTCCGCACCGGAAGAAACGGGTTTCCGCGACTATGAGCGGGCCATCTCCTATTTTGACCAGGTCATTCCGCAGTATGCACTCCTGGATAACTATGCCGATTTATTCAACACGACATTAAACCAAAATTCATCGGAGTCCATATATGCCTTCCAATTCATCAATCTCTCTCCTGATAACAACATGGCCCAGCACCATGCCGGCTCAAGGGCGGTGGCTGATTTGGATGGAAACACGTATTTCGGTGGCTATGACCTGATCATGCCGACAGATTATTATGCCAATGATCAGACAAACGGCGGCGTATGGGAGCCCGGTGACACACGCAAATTGGCGAGCATCCGTTATGACTTTACCTTGCCCGACGGCCGTGTACCGACCATCACCTGGACGGGGCAACAGGACGAACTTGGCCCTCACACCCGTAAATTTGAAGACATCAGGACCCAAGGCGTACAAAACTTCTGGTATTCGGGTGGATTGATTCACTATTTGCGCTTAGCGGATATCCTACTATGTAAAGCGGAGTGCTTGAATGAACTCAATCAAACCGCTGAAGCTATTCAATTACTGAACACCACCGTACGCAGGCGCGCATTTGGCGGCACCATCCCCGAAGGATACTCTTGGGAAGGCATTTCAAGAGAAGAATTACGGGAGCGGATCATGGACGAACGTATTCGCGAACTCGGCTTCGAAGGATGGCGGAGGATGGATCTCATCCGTACCGGCAAATTGGTGGAATATGTCTCCGAACGCAATCCCTGGGCTAAAGCAGAGGGAGCAATACGGGAATTCCACAACCGCTATCCAATTCCGGAATCTGAAATCAAACAGAATGATATGATCAACGAAGAGGACCAAAATCCGGGATACAACTAAGTATTATTCCTTGTTCGGCCCTATACCGGCGGCCAAAAATCCATTGCTGTGTTCAGTACGTTGACATGGCAATGGATTTTTGCTGTGCCCCCTTTGGCATGGCCTTTGCCTTTTTTACCTTGTAAAACAAAACTATATCATTATGAAAAATCAAATGAAAGTATTTGGGGCGTTAGTGATAGCTTCATTGATGTTTGTAGTTTCATGTGACAAGGACACTGATCCTGCAGATAGGGACGTATTCGTAGGAACCTATGAAGGGACAATTACCTTCAATGACAGCGAACGAACAATCACGGACGAGGATGGCCGAGTGACGGTAACGAAAGTAGGTGATTCTTACTCGTTTATCTTCGGTAGCGGCATACCGGATATCACGGGCGTTCGTTTCGAACAAGGTGATGACAATGTCTATGTCGGCATTGGTGAAGGATTTACAGGCATCCGGATTACGGCAAGTTCACTCAACATAGCGGTAACAAACGGCCAAGGCACGTGGACTGCGGATTGCAGCCGATAATTATACTTAATTTTAGGGGCGACCGGTGACGATCGCCCCTTTTTTCTTATTTTGCGGGCCTATAAGAAACGTATGGAAAGTGTGACACCAAGTAAACAAGGCAAGACAACCCGAACAAAAACATGGACAAAGGCAAAAAATGGTAACATCAGCTTTATTCTGTTGATTACCATTGGTACAGCGTTTTTTTTGGTTTCATGCACGCTGGACAAGCAGGCCAAAGCACTAAGGGCCCTTGAAAAATGCCGCTATGAATTTGTCTCCGCAGACAGTGTGTTTTTAGCCGGTACAGATATAAACAAATTCATCGCCAATGGGCGATTAGACATCAGCCGTCTCCCTGGTGTCGCACTGGGTTTCCTAAACCGTGATATCCCACTTTCGGGCATCCTACGCATCCAAATCACCAATCCTACGGACAACTTGGCGGGAATCAGTCAGTTTGCTTACAAAATAGCCATCGAAGATAAGGAAGTGATCGATGGCACCTCAGATTTGCCAATAGAAGTGCCTCCCGGACAAACCATCACCGTACCGGTAAAACTACAGACCAACGTATATAAATTTCTTTCAGACGGGCAAACACTTGATAGGTTGCTTACATTTATTCAGCGTGCACAAAGCGGGACTGCGGACGAAAAAATCAATTTAACATTCAATATCAAACCCACCCTTGCCCTGGGCAACAAGCAAATCAACTATCCGGGCTATATCCGTATAGATAAACAGGTAGATGCCGACTTGCTCATAAAAAATGGCCTTATCCGTTAACGACTTGCATATTGCTCTTCATAGTACTGCTGGTAATGTCCGGAAGTAACGTCCTGTAGCCATTCTTCATTGGCCAAGTACCAGTCTACCGTCTTTTCCAGCCCTTCTTCAAATTGCAGGCTAGGTTTCCACCCCAATTCGCGCTTCAGCTTGGTCGCGTCAATGGCATAGCGGAGATCGTGGCCGGCACGATCTTTAACGAAGGTGATAAGTTGGGCCGATTCGCCTGCTGGCCGTCCCAGTTTACGATCCATGATGCTGCACAGCAAACCGATAAGGTCAATATTTTTCCATTCATTATGCCCACCGATGTTGTAAGTTTCTCCTGCGGCCGCCCGATGAAAAATCACATCAATGGCACGGGCGTGATCTTCAACCCACAGCCAATCACGCACATTCTCTCCCTTGCCGTACACAGGCACAGGCTTATTGTTCTTGATATTATTGATGGCCAATGGAATAAGTTTTTCTGGAAAATGGTGCGAACCGTAGTTGTTGGAACAATTGGAGATGACCGTATCAATGCCATACGTATCGTGATAAGCACGCACAAAATGGTCTGACGAGGCCTTGGAAGCCGAATAAGGTGAGTGCGGATCGTATTTGGTGTCTTCCGTGAACATGCCCGTATCCCCCAAAGCGCCATAGACCTCATCGGTAGAGACATGGTAAAATCGGTGTGTATCGTATGCACCCTGCCAATAGTTTCGGGCAGCATTCAGGAGCACAACGGTGCCCACCACGTTGGTCAGCACAAAATCAATGGGGTCGCTAATAGAGCGGTCTACATGTGACTCGGCGGCAAGATGGATAATGGCATCCGGTTGCTCCGAGGCAAACAAGCTGTCGATAAATGGCGCGTCGGTAATGTCGCCTTTGACAAAGCGGTAATTTGGTTGTGTTTCGATATCCCGAAGATTGGCCAGATTACCGGCATACGTGAGGTTATCAAGATTAATGATTTGGTATCCGGGATACGTGTTCACAAACCGACGCACGACATGAGAACCGATAAAACCAGCACCACCTGTTATGATTATTTTCTTCATCTTTACCTGAATTATTTCACCTTGCGAAATTAATCATTTAGTGGATTATCCTTCAAATACTGCTCCCATTTCCACGCCGAACGCATCATTTCTTCAATACCCAATTCAGCTTTCCATCCCAGTTCATCGGTCGATTTGGACACATCACCCCATACCTGCTCCACATCGCCCGCGCGGCGGGGGCCTATCTGGTAATCGAGCTTCACGCCTGTAGATGCTTCAAAAGCCTTGATAACCTCCAGTACGGAATTGCCCTTGCCCGTACCGATATTGAAGACATCGTAGTTGCCGTTTGGATTTCCTTTCTCGAGCAGCCTGATAGCCGCCACATGGGCTTTGGCTAAATCCACCACGTGAATGTAATCGCGGATGGCCGATCCATCCGATGTATTGTAGTCATTTCCAAATACAGTAATCGGCCCGCGTTTGCCGATCGCACTTTGTGTAATGAAGGGCACAAGATTTTGGGGAATACCCAATGGCAGCTCACCGATGAGCGCACTTTCGTGTGCCCCTACCGGATTGAAGTACCGGAGGGATACGATGTTGTAATTAGGGAACGCCGCGGCAGTTTCCGACAACACTTCTTCCGAGACCTGTTTCGTATTGCCGTAAGGCGACTCTGCCCGCTTTACCGGAGCTGCCTCCGTGACGGGCAATGCATCGGGCTGGCCGTATACGGTACAGCTTGATGAAAACACAAAATTCACCGGCTTTCCCTGATAGGCATTCAGCAGGTTGATGAGTGAAAAAAAATTGTTGTAATAATATTTCAGTGGTTCACGAACGGATTCTCCTACTGCCTTATAGGCCGCAAAATGAATAATGCCCGTAATGTCGGGGTGATTAGCGACAAATTGCCTGACCTTTGCCTCATCGCAAAGATCAAATTGGTAGAACTCGGGTTTGACACCGGTGATTTTACGGATTTGCTCCAGTACGCCAGCGTTCGAATTGGATAGATTATCGATTATCACGGGCGTATAACCGGCATGTTGCAATTCTACGACAGTATGGGATCCGATATAGCCCGTACCGCCTGTCACTACTATTTTAGCCATTTATTGTTTGTTATAATAGGTAAAGTCCTTGTGTTTTATCTCCTTATCCGGCAGGGACTTGAAATACTCATAGGTGATGCGCAGCCCCTCGGCACGGCCCACCCGGGCCTCCCAGCCCAGCAGCTCACGGGCCTTGGTGATGTCCGGCCGCCGCTGCTTGGGGTCGTCCACCGGCAAATCCCTGTATACCAGCTTCTGGGTGGTGCCCGTCAGCTTGATGATTTCCTCGCCGAACTGCCTGATGGTGATCTCATCCGGGTTGCCGATGTTCACCGGGTAGGGGTAGTCGCTGTGCAACAGCCGGTAGATGCCCTCCACCTGGTCGTCCACGTAGCAGAACGAACGGGTCTGCGAGCCATCGCCGAACACCGTGAGGTCCTCCCCGCGCAGCGCCTGCCCGATGAAGGCCGGCAGCACCCGCCCGTCGTTGAGCCGCATCCGCGGGCCGTAGGTGTTGAAGATGCGCACGATGCGGGTCTCCAGCCCGTGGAAGGTATGGTAGGCCATGGTGATGGCCTCCTGGAAGCGCTTGGCCTCGTCGTACACGCCCCGCGGCCCCACCGGGTTCACGTTGCCCCAGTACTCCTCCGGCTGCGGGCTCACCGTGGGGTCGCCGTACACCTCCGAGGTGGAGGCCACCAGGATGCGGGCCCCCTTGGCACGGGCCAATCCCAGCAGGTGGTGGGTACCCAAAGAGCCCACCTTCAGCGTCTGGATGGGAATCTTCAGGTAGTCTATCGGGCTGGCCGGGGATGCGAAATGAAGGATGTAGTCCAGCTTGCCCGGCACATGCACGAACGTGGAAACATCGTGGTTGTAAAACTCGAAATGCTCCAGGCTGAAAAGGTGCTCGATGTTACGGAGATCCCCCGTAATCAGATTATCCATGCCGATGACGTGGTAATCTTCCTTGATGAAACGGTCGCATAGGTGAGAACCCAAAAAACCTGCGGCACCGGTGATGAGTATGCGTTTTCTCGACATAATTGCGCAGTATAACCGATTAAGGAAACGGTTTTTGATATATTTGCTGCGAATATAACGATTTATCGTCAAGATGTGGGTGATCTATTTCTTCGGAATAAAAATTTATGGGCTGTTAATTTGGATTTTGTCACCTTTCAACGACAAGGCAAAAAAGTGGATCCATGGACGGAAAGGATTACTCGCACAGGTCGCCAGGGAAGTCGACCGTCATAAGGGTTGTATTTGGTTCCATTTTGCTTCCTTGGGAGAGTTTGAACAGGGGCGCCCTGTATTGGAAATGCTCAAATTACAGCGGCCAGGCAAACCCATTGTCATTACCTTCTACTCACCCTCAGGATATGAGATACGGAAAAACACACCCCTTGCTACACATGTATTTTACCTGCCTGAAGATACCCCACAAAACGCGGCAATCTTTATCCAACTAATCAACCCTGAAATGGCCATATTCACGAAATACGAATATTGGTATTTTTATTTCAAAACCTTGGCCTCCAAAGGCATACCGCTATATCTGATTTCGGCCATTTTCAGGCCGAACCAAGTGTTTTTCAAGTGGTACGGCGGTTTCTTCCGGCAAACGCTTGGTTATGTTACCTATTTTTTCACCCAAAATGAGGAAAGCCGTTTACTATTGAATCGCTTAGGTTTCACCCATGCGAGCGTAGCTGGTGATACCCGTTTTGACCGCGTAGTAACATTACCGGAAACACGGAAACACATCCCTGAAATCGAAGCGTTTGCCAATGGCAATCCGGTGCTGATAGCGGGTAGTACTTGGCCGGCCGACGAACAATTATTAACACATATACAGGAGCGGTTTTCTTCATGGAAAATCATTATTGCTCCGCATGAAATCCATGAAGAACACCTTTGTGCCATTGAGAAATTGTTTCCACAAGCCATTCGGTTTTCCGACAGCCAATTGGCCACCGATCACCGATCGCCAGCCCGTGTCCTCATCATTGACAACATAGGTATGCTTTCTTCGCTCTACGCCTATGGCACGATAGCTTACATAGGCGGAGGCTTTGGTGTAGGTATCCACAATACGCTGGAAGCAGCTGCATACGGGCTTCCCGTAATTTTCGGACCCAACTACCGCAAATTCCAGGAAGCGAAAGACTTGATTGCGAACGGAGCAGGCTTCAGTATACCGGACGGCGCGGCATTAGTAAACGCCTTCAGTCAATTGTGCAATACACAGCTGCGGGAGCAGGCGGGAAATACTGCAAAACAATATGTACAGGATCATGCAGGGGCAACTGCCCGGATACTTAGCCACTTAAACGTGGATGGCGATAATTAATCATACACGTTAAACAAACAGTTCTGCAGCAATGTGGTCTGCGAGCAGCTTGCCGTTTTGGGTAAGGGTGGCTACCGACCCTGTAAGTACCACGGCAGCATTTGACATAAAAGGCTGTAGCCCTGAATAAAGGGCGTCGCGGCAGTCCTTACCAAACACTTGTTCCACATGGTTCAGGTCTATTCCCCAGATGGTGCGCAAGGCCGTCATAATATATTCATTGAATTTATCCTGCTCACTCAATGATTCCCTGTCATAGGGCAATACGCCAGCCTGTAGGGCCCGGATATATTTAGCATTATTACTTACATTCCACTGCCTGCTGTGCCCGTTGAACGAGTGAGCCGATGGGCCAATGCCGAGATAGGCTATGCCCTTCCAGTAATTACTGTTGTGGCGTGCGTAATGTCCCGGCCTGGCAAAATTGGATATTTCATAGTGTATATAACCGTTGGCAGTGAGCATCTCCATCAGGTATTCAAATTGGGCTGCACTTTGCCCTTCGTCCATAGCAGATTGCTTGCCCTTACGGATAAAAGCGGCCAATGCGGTTTGCGGTTCCACAGTCATGCTGTAGGCTGAAATATGCGGAATACCGAAATCCAGCAGCCTGCCAATGTTATCGTGCCATTTGCCAGACGTAAGCAATGGATAGCCGTAAATGAGGTCGGCAGTGATATCCGTATATCCCGCATCCTGCACACGCTGTAATGCTTGCTTTGCTTCATCTGCAGTATGCGCTCGATTCATCCAACGTAAATCTTCTTCAAAAAACGATTGTATGCCGATGCTGAATCTGTTGATAGGCGTTTTCTTTAATGCTTGTAGTTTCGTACTGCTGAGGTCATCCGGATTAGCCTCGATGGTAATTTCAGCATCAGGCTGAATGTGGAAGCGCGCAGCAACCTCATCAATAAGTTGCAGGATGTCAATCGCCTCAAGCAACGAAGGCGTGCCGCCACCAAAGTAGATGGATTCCACCGGCTGCCCATTCAAATACGGCACTTGCAGGGCAAGCTCCCGTTGCATAGCATGCAGCATTTCATCCTTGTACTTCAATGACGTACTGAAATGAAAATCACAATAATGGCATGCCTGCCTGCAAAAAGGTATATGGAAATAAATGCCGGCCATGCTGCAAAGATAGTTAGCTTTTTATTAAATAATTGAAGGATTTATTTTGGCAATTTCTGCTGGCCGCAGGGGCTTTTTTGCGTTTGTGCGCAAGGCTTTTTCGTCCTCCATGCCGGACAGGCGTGGTACTTTTGCGATCAAAAGTACCCAAAAATCACCGCTTGGATCTTTTGCTACAAAGGTAGTGCATCAACCTGCTTGCCGCAAAATCTCCTATGCGGTAAGCCAAGCTATACGGAGGGTTGTTGCTGAAAGCCGGACGTGATTATCATCGGAGCCGGACCGGCTTAGGCCGTGGAGGAAGCCATCGGCAGCGAAGCATCCCCCTGTGGGAATAAAACGCGGTAGCGGACGTATTTAAGCAGACCGACGAAGCGAAGTAAGGGCACAGCGGGGGCGTCTGCGGGATGCGTCCGGGGATGCCGCAACGGATGGCAACGGAGCGGCCAGCCGAAGCGCTTTGGTTACTTTGGCGCGCCAAAGTAACATGCCCGCGCGGCATAGAGCGCAAAAGAAAGTCGCTTCCAGCGACAAAGGCCTGCATGGCCGCATGTGCATAAATTAAACCTTCCTTTCCATTACAAAAAGAAAAAACTCCTATCTTTCAACCATGGAAATCTTCCAACAACAGCTGGTATTGCGGGCACGGCCAAGGGGGTTCCACCTCATCACTGCGGAAATAAATGACCGGTTATCTGCCATTTCCCATTGGAAATCGGGGATATGCCATGTGTTTATCCAGCACACGTCGGCATCGCTCACTATCAATGAAAATGCAGACCCTACGGTACGGGGGGACTTCGAAACTTATTTTAATAAGGCCGTTCCGGAAAACGATCCAGACTATCTCCACGACTACGAAGGAGCTGATGATATGCCTGCCCACATCAAGGCCTCAATGATGGGCGTTTCGCTGACCATACCCATCGAAAACGGACAATTGGCACTGGGTACATGGCAAGGGGTATACCTTTGCGAGCATCGCAATCGTGGTGGTAGCAGGCGACTGGTGATCACGGCTTGGGGGGCATAAAAATAAAAAGCCGCAAGCAGACATGTCCGTTGCGGCTGATCATCCACTTACAATTATTATTAATTGCCAGCTTCACGCAGTGCTTCCTCTTTCATCTGATCATTGGCCACGATGACGATTTCCACCCGGCGGTTTTCAGCGCGCCCGGCATCTGTATTGTTATCCCCTATGGGTTCATGGAAGCTACGCCCCTCCGTCTTAATGCGGCGGGTAGCAAGTCCCTGTGACACCGCATAGTCCCTTACCGCTTTGGCCCGGCGTTCGGACAATCCCTGGTTATAGCTATCGGTGCCTTTATTATCGGTATGCCCTACGACCAAGATATCCGTGTTGGGTTCTCCATTGAGCGAAGCAACCAACTTACCGATGTTTTCCCGGGCAGCAGGCTTGACCTCTGTTTTATCAAAGTCAAATAAAATGCCCGAATCAAACTTCACAATAATACCTTCATCAGCCTTAATCACTTCTGCACCGGCTACTGTCCGCTCGATCTCCGCAGCCTGTCTGTCCATTTTTTTACCAATCAATCCACCAGCCACTCCCCCGATAGCCGCCCCGGCGAGCACGCCTACGGCGGTGTTACCGGCCTTGTTGCCAATGATGGCTCCTAATGCACCCCCTGCTACAGCGCCTGTGGCTGCCCCCTTCTGTGTATTACTCATTGACTGAATGGTACTGCAACTTCCCAACAGCATAGCTGACGTCGCTATCGAAAGCCCCAGTAAGGCTATTTTTCTATTCATCATTACCATAACATTGATTATTTTACAGCATAGATACAAACCCAATGCCAAAACTACATCGGGAATTATAATCAGTAGCTATTGGGCGGGATTGGCTTCTAATTTCGGCAGTTTGGGCGCTACCGGGCGACCATCCCGATCAAATTGCTTAAATGACTGGACGATATAAGCAGTAATGTCGTAGTCAGCCCAATACTGTGCTTTTTCGTAAGAAGGGCGATACCAAATCATAAAATTGGTCAGGTCGTCACCATCGAGACCGGTCAGCTCCTGGATTTTACCTCTACTGAATTTTTTGTCCACTTCCGTTTCTTCCAGTTCTTTTTCCATATAATTGCCAAAACGCCGTGCATTGCGGGGTGTACGGCCCAGTAGCTCATAAAGTGACGTAATGGGATTGAAAACATACGCTAAAGCGGGTGGCTTGCCATTATAATAAACACCCTGTTTCCGATAACCCCGCATGGCGTCATTGAGTTCAGCTTCTTTGCTCATCCGGTTTACATCGACCTGATCAAGCATGATGCTCCCCGGTCGCATATCGATGAGTATATCACTCAATGTCTTCACTTCGGTGGATATTGGCGTGTATCCCATGATGTTTGCCGTAAGTGTATCCCCTACCGAAACGTTTAGCTCAAAAGTACCTACACCACTGGAAACCGTGGATTGGCCTGTCTTTTTATTGGTGATCGTCACACTCCCTAACCGATTACTCGTACCGGCCTCGACGACAATACCCCGAATCGTCCCTGATTCTTGGGCGTAAAGCCATACCGGCGGCAACCAGACGGAAATAATCAGCATGATTTTAGCAAGACGACTCCTATGCATTTCCATTTGACTGCTTTTTATACTAAACGTTTAAAGGCCTCGTTTTCTTATTTGTCGATACGGCACCTTACGCTTTATACGGATAGAATACAAAATTGGCCCCTTCGGGTACAATAACAAATAAACACATGAAATTTTCAGGTTTCTTATACTGCTTGATAAAATGGGCCTTACGTTCTTCCTTGATAATCCCCCGTTCTACAAATTCTTCCAATGTGGAAGCATGGACAGACCATTCCGTACCCAATTCCTTCCTATCCAATATCAGCTCGCCCAAACTAACTTCGTGCTGGTGGGCAATGAAGATGGGATAAGCAGATAGTCCTTCCGCCATAATTTCTACGGCGATTTCCTTGATGGACTCACTGTAAAAATCCAAATCTACCTTAAGGCTTTTTAGTGGACTATCTTTTTTCGATTGCCCATCATCACCACCTTGCGCGCCAAGCAAATCTTGTAATTCCATAATGCTATCCTTTCCGTGTGAGCAAAGCTACGTTTTCAACATGTTGTGTATGCGGAAACATATCGACCGGCCGAATCCGACCAACCTCGTATTTTTCATTAAGCAATGCCAGGTCCCGGGCCTGTGTAGCTGCATTGCAGCTCACATATACGATTTTTGCCGCCTCCATCTCCAATAGACGGGCCACCACATCGGCATGCATACCGGCGCGGGGTGGATCGGTAATGACGACATCGGGCTTCCCTTGTGCTGCAATAAACTCGGGTGTTAGCACATCTTTCATGTCCCCGGCATAAAACCGCGTATTGCGAATGCCGTTGATGGCGGAATTAATCTTGGCGTCTTCAATGGCTGAGGGCACGTATTCCACGCCGACGACTTCATGCACATGCCGTGCAACGAAATTGGCAATGGTGCCTGCCCCCGTGTATAAGTCGTAGACCCGTTCATGGCCACCAAAGCCAGCAAAATCACGGGCTATCTTGTACAGTTCATAGGCCTGTGCCGAGTTGGTTTGATAGAACGACTTCGCGCCGATTTTGAAGCGCAGCCCTTCCATCTCCTCAAAAATATGATCGCGCCCCGCATATACCTGGATATCTTGATCAAAGATCGTATCGTTCTTCTTTTGATTGATGATATAAAGCAATGATGTGATGGCCGGAAATTCATGTTGGAGAAAGGTCATCATGTTGTCGATGGTATCCTGATCAACGTAAGCAAACACCACAATCACCATCAACTCGCCCGTGGATGCTGTGCGGATAATCAGATTGCGCAGTGCTCCTTCATGCTGCCGGAGGTCGTAAAAGGAAACCTGATGTTCCAGGGCGAAAGCCCTCAGTCTGTTGCGGATATCATTTGAGGGGGACTGTTGCAAATAACAGTGCTCAATGTCCAATATTTTGTCAAACCGGGAGGGCACATGAAATCCCAGCGCATTCATCTCCAGACTCGCCTGCTCGTCATCGATATTAGTAAGCCATCGCTTGTTGGAAAATGTGTATTCCAGCTTATTGCGATAGTATTGGGTCTGCGGTGCCGCCAAAATGATTTCCATCGAAGAGATGTCTACGCCGCCCAAGCGGGTAAGCGCGTTGTTCACGCTCTGCTGCTTGTAGGTCAATTGGGCAGCATAATCCATATGTTGCCATTTGCAGCCCCCACATACACCGAAGTGCTGGCAAAAAGGCGCAACCCGATGGGACGACGTGTTGATGAACCGCTTCACCCTGGCCTCGGCAAAATTCTTTTTCTTGCGAATCACCTCCACGTCCACCACATCTCCGGGGATGGCTTTGTCTACAAAGAGCACCAGCTCGCCTGCCCGGCCTACACCCTTGCCTTCTTCGGCAATATCGATAATCGAAATATCAGATAACTGCCGCTCTTCGGGCAAAATCCTTCTTTTACTCATAAGGATGCAAAGGTACGGCGTTTTTTTACCACTACCTAATCTACCGTGGCTTTGACCAAATAGGGCAGGATTTCCTTTTGGAAGGAAACGAAATTCTTCCGCACATCCGCCTCGCTGACCGACGTGAAAGCAAAAGAAAATACAATATTTTTACTGGCTTTGATAAGGAAGGTTAGCTTTTCAGGTTTTACGGCTTCGCCGATTTCCGCGTTATTGATAAAGGAGCTGATCAATAAAAACTCCAAATCATCTGACAGTGTGCGAAGATATTCCTGTGTGTTGGCAGATTCACGGATAAAATCCCAACCCAAAAATTCATTACAGATGGTATACGTAAGTCTGCTAACACGCAGAATAGTATTCCCCAAGTAGGTTTCGAGATCTGCCTGCTTACTATATTTGCTTAATAAATCCGCTACACTTTCGCGGATATAGTCCATTAAGATAGCATGCAAGACCAACTCTTTGCTATCGAAATACTTATATATCGTTGCTTTGGCGATTTTTGCTTTGCGGGCAATCTCATTGACGCTGGTTTTTTTATAACCGTAGCGTCTGAATAGTTCACGCGCTGCCTTTTTTATCGATTCTTTTACTTTATCGGCTTCCATTAGTTTGAAACGATTATGGTTTCGCCGCTCCGCTGTGCCCGGTAAGGCTTAAGCGGACATTCTGCGAGTTCAGCAGGCGATCCATTAACTAATACATAACGTGCACCCGAACAGGGATCCTTGGCTACAAGCCCCCCCTCCTCCACTTCTACGGCACACCGTCTTCCGGCATCTACCGTGCTGCATCGATCGTATGCCACATAGCCCTGTCCGGTATTCACTATTATTAAACCAGCTACACCACCCCGTTGGGTCACCGCATACCCTCCGGGTGTGTAAAGTTGGGAATACTGGACCATGGAAATCTGCTCCATGACCGACACATCCTGCACTACATTACATCCACCTTTCTTACAAGCCCCAGGCAGTACGATAACAGCGATGAATGCAATATATTTAATCATCTAAATGAGTTCCCCTTCAAACTGGCTTAAGAAGCGTACATCGTTTTCGGAAAATAACCGCAGATCTCTGATCTCGTATTTGAGATTGGTAATCCGCTCGATTCCCATACCGAAGGCAAAACCGCTATACGTCGTGCTGTCAATTCCACAATTTTCAAGCACATTCGGATCAACCATGCCACAGCCCAATATTTCCACCCAACCTGTTTCCTTGCACATCGCACATCCCTTTCCTTTACAGATGGTACAACTGATATCCATTTCTGCCGAAGGTTCAGTAAACGGGAAATATGACGGACGGAAACGCACTTTGGTATCTTCTCCGAACAACTCTTGAACAAAGTGATATAACGTCTGTTTAAGATCGGCAAACGAGACGCCTTCATCTACATATAACCCCTCGACTTGGTGAAAAAAACAATGTGCGCGAGCAGATATCGCTTCATTGCGGTACACCCGCCCTGGCATAATAGCCCGAAAAGGCGGTTTACCGTTTTCCATCATCCTTACCTGTACCGAAGAGGTATGTGTGCGCAACGCGATGTCATTGCCTTCCTGCTTTTTGATGAAGAAGGTATCCTGCATATCACGCGCGGGGTGCTCAGGCGGAAAATTAAGCGCAGTGAAATTGTGCCAATCATCTTCAATTTCCGGCCCTTCAGCAACGGTAAACCCTAATTTCTTGAATATTTCAACGATTTCCTTACGGACCAGCGATAGGGGATGGCGCGAACCAAACACAAACCCTTCGCCAGGTAAGGTAAGATCGGTTTCTGCTTTCTTTTTGGAGGTCTGTATGGTGGATGCAAACTGTTCTTGTAGTGTTTGATATTTTTGCTCTGCCGCTTGCTTAAATTCATTAAGAACCTTCCCAAGAATACGTTTTTGATCAGCGGATACCTCCTTAAACTCTTCAAACAGATTACGCACGATACCCTTGGCTACTAAAAACCTAAGCCTAAATGCTTCTACGTCTTCATGAGATTGAGGCACAAACCGCTCAATCTCTTTTGTATACTGCTGTATTTTCTCTTGCAACATGACGCCAAAGATAGGAAATTTCTCTTTAGCTTTTGAGGTTCACCTTTCGCCCATCCACTCACAAAGTACAATTTTCGGTTGCTCAAAACAAGGCATCCTCTTCTCCGTCATTTTCCTTAAAGTCTACGACGGAGCTGTCGTCTTCTGCTTTCTTAACAGACTGTTGGCTTGTACCACCCTGGCCACTTGGTGATTCAAAGTCGCTTTTGCGACCCAATAAGGTAAAGTTTTCGGCCACCACCTCTGTTGTATAGCGCCTTATCCCTTCTTTGTCTTCATAAGTCCTTGTCCTCAGCTTACCTTCTACATACACCAGTTTACCCTTAAATAAATATTTTGCTGCTACTTCCGCCAGCCCCCGCCACATGACGATGTTATGCCATTCGGTCTGTTCAACTTTGCGCCCATCCTTGTTATACATTTCCGAAGTGGCCAATGGGAAGCTTGCTACCGTGACGTTTCCCTCCAAATGGCGGATTTCTGGATCTTTACCTAAGTGACCTACTAAAATAACTTTATTGATGCCTGACATAATAATTTAGGTATATTTGGATACTTCTATTCAACCATATATTCCTCTAAAAAAGAATAAATTAGCTTCGGTTTAGCTAATGTACCTAAATCTTTCATAAAAACATAATTCCATTTCATTTTTTTACCTATAATTTCATCCTGTACATCAATGGCGATAAACTGGGCAAATAGGTTTTGATGGCTTAGCACATGTTTCACAGGACCAGCCACTAACCGCAAATCGGCGCCCTTACCGAAACATTCAGCCACTTCTTGTATACTGGCAAGCTCCCGCACATCCATGAGGTAGGGAGTCTCTATCAACGGCAGCTCATAGAGGTTTTCCCAAATGTCTCCCGTCCCCCGTTTATTCATCAACAAACGGTCGCCCATCGTTACCACGAAATAATTAAAATAGCGGTTTCGGCTAGCTTTCCCTTTTATCTTGACGGGCAATTGGTTTACACGCCTTTCTGCAAGTGCACGGCAATCCAAACGGAGCACACAGTTGGCACAATCCGGATGCTTAGGCTTGCATTGTATCGCACCGAACTCCATCACTGCTTGATTATAAAGACCAGGGTTTACCTTGTCCAGCAAGTCATCAGCCAGCCCCAGAAAAAGCTTTTTTCCTTTAGACGAATTAATGGGTTCGTCTATTCCAAAATAACGGGCCAATACGCGGAATACATTGCCATCAACTACAGCCTTGGCCTCATTGGCAGCAAACGAAGCGACAGCGGCAGCCGTATATTCGCCGACTCCTTTTAGCCGGATAAGATCTTCATATTTCTTCGGGAAGATACCATCATATTCCGCCACCACGGCCTTAGCCGCTTTATGCATATTGCGCGCCCTGGAATAGTAACCCAATCCCTGCCAATGGAGTAGTATCTCCTCCTCAGGGGCACCGGCAAAAGATATGACGTCAGGGTAATGCGTCAAAAATCGATAAAAATAGGGAAGTCCTTGCTCCACACGTGTTTGTTGCAGGATAACCTCAGAAAGCCAGATAACATAAGGGTTACGGGTGTGACGCCAAGGAAGATCCCGCTTATGCTGATTATACCAGGTAATGATTTCATCAGAAAATGCCATGAGGCAAAAATCTTAATTTTTTCTTATACCACAGCCATATGATGGTGGGATATCATTTGCCTTGTTCTACGATGCGGACATCGTTATTGCGATCCATGGTCAGATTTACATGCTGAAAAGCAGATGTGCCCGGTAGCTCTACCGTAATGTTGCGCATTCGGCTAAGTTCTATTTTTAGCGCACGGGATTCAAATCCAAAAACATGCCCGCCGGCCTGCTTGTCTGCAGTAAGTAAGTGGAAATGAAAACCGTCAACATTGATGTTTTTAAGAAAATGGGGCACAAAGAAACCAACCATGGTACCCTTTACTTCATTTAGCGTAAATGTATGTTGGTGATCGTTCAGGTGTTCAAGCAATGTTGGGTATGGGCGGTGGGCTGGAGCTGGGGCCCTGGTACGCACTTGCGCAAAATCGCCAATGATGCGGATGGCGTAAATATGATTTGCTTTCAACAGGCGGCCCAAGCGATCTTGGAGCCCTTCGTAACTAATGGGGCCATCAGCGGCATTAAATTCAAAAACAGTATCGCGCTGAAAAAATGTGGCAACGGCAAAAGGAGAGGTTTCTGAAGGTGCTACCGGATAGGCTTTGCCATCATGGCGAATACGATATAGCTCACCTTCATTCATGAATAGTTCACCATCTACGGCGTTAAATGTCCCAATACCAAAATCGCCCTGCGCACCCAAATCCGACATATGCAAATCACCTTCAAATACACCGCCCAACAGCGCGTCAATCGTGGAATATTGATACAGTAGATTATCACTCCGCTTATCCGGCGTATCCTCCCCTGAGCAAGCAACACTAAAAACACCTAACAAAAACCACCAGTATGTCTTTATCATATAGAAAAATTTTGAAAGCCCTCATTGACGTCGTGAAGATAACTTTTAATTTTCAATTAAACTATTTTTCCGCTGTTTTAGCTTCCGGCAAGCTGCCAAACTGTCATCCATTCAAAATATTATTGCTAACTTTGTAGCCTTTAAACAAACGACGATGTTTGAAATACCAACAAGTACGAAACAACACGACGAATCACGGCAGGGAGAGGCGCTGCTCTTGGAAAAAGATCCACAGAAAAGCAATGGCCGCAAGCTCTATATTGAAAGCTATGGCTGCCAGATGAACTTTTCCGATAGTGAAATCGTTGCCTCTATATTGCTGGATAAGGGATTTGAGACCACACGCGACTACAAGGAAGCGGATGTGGTGTTTATCAACACCTGTTCCATCCGCGAAAATGCAGAGCAACGTGTACGCAATCGGCTCAAGGAATTTGAATCGGCCAAAGCCAAGAATCCGGGCATGGTGGTGGGTGTGCTTGGCTGTATGGCCGAGCGCCTGAAATCCAAATTTCTGGAAGAGGAAAGGCTGGTTGATGTAGTCGTGGGGCCTGATGCATATCGGGATTTGCCTAATCTTATTGAAAAAGTAGATGAAGGCTCACGTGCCGTGAACGTATTATTGTCCCGCGAAGAGACGTATGCAGATATCAGCCCGGTACGCCTCAACACGAACGGCGTGACGGCATTTATCTCCATCATGCGCGGCTGTGACAACATGTGTTCATTTTGCGTAGTGCCCTTCACGCGCGGTCGCGAACGAAGCCGCGACTCACAATCCATCGTAAAGGAGGCGCGGGATCTCTTCGATGCCGGGTACCGCGAGGTGACGCTTTTGGGACAAAACGTGGATTCTTATAACCATGAAAACACAAACTTCGCCAACTTGCTGGAAATGGTGGCCTTGGTAAATCCATTGCTGCGTGTACGATTCTCCACGTCACATCCCAAAGATATCACCGACGAGGTGTTGTACACCATGGTGAAGTATGACAACATTTGTAAGTACATCCATTTGCCGGTACAATCGGGCAACTCCCGGATATTGAAGTTGATGAACCGCACTTATGATCGTGAATGGTACAAGGAGCGGGTAGATGCCATCCGCCGGATTATTCCGGATTGCGGGATTTCAACCGACGTCATCACCGGTTTCTGCAGTGAAACGGAGGAGGAATATCAGGATACCCTATCTATGATGGATTATGTCAAATACGACTTTGCCTATATGTTTGCTTATTCTGAGCGCCCGGGCACGTTGGCAGCCAAACGCTACGCTGATGACGTACCCGAAGAGGTAAAGAAACAGCGCCTGACAGAAGTAGTAGATCGGCAGCGGCAGCATAGCTTAGAACGACTGACAACATACGTTGGCAAAGTGCATAACGTACTGATCGAAGGGACGTCCAAGCGCTCGGACAAAGATTACTGCGGCCGGAATGATCAGAACACCATGGTTGTTTTCCCTGTGGACGAACGCTATAAAAAAGGTGATTATGTACGCGTCTATGCCGAGACATGTACCTCGGCAACGTTGATTGGTAGGATTATCGGTTAGTGACATAGAAAATGGATATTCAAGACATCAAAAATAGATTCGGGATCATAGGCAATTCGCCCTTATTGAATCGGGCCATCGATATAGCCCGGCAAGTAGCTCCTACCGACATATCTGTGCTCATCACCGGTGAAAGTGGCAGCGGCAAGGAAGTGTTTTCACACATCATCCACCAGCTCAGCGCACGCAAACATGGCCCTTTCATTGCCGTCAATTGTGGAGCAATACCAGAAGGCACAATAGATTCTGAACTTTTTGGGCACGAAAAGGGTTCTTTCACCGGTGCGCATGAGGCCCGAAAAGGTTATTTTGAAGTCGTAAATGGCGGCACGATCTTTTTGGATGAGGTAGGCGAATTACCATTAGGCACACAGGCCCGGCTGCTGCGCATCCTGGAAACTGGAGAATACATACGTGTCGGCTCGTCAAAGGTACAAAAAACCAATGTGCGTGTGGTGGCTGCTACGAATGTGGACATCTATGACGCTGTCCAAAAAGGCAAATTCAGGGAAGACCTTTATTATCGGCTCAATACGGTACCCCTTCGTACACCTGCCCTGCGTGATCGCAAGGAAGATATCCACTTGCTTTTCCGCAAATTCATCGCAGACTTCACGGATAAATACCGCAGTCCCAATGTGCAGCTAACCGAAGATGCGCAACAGCTGCTGGCCAATTACCCTTGGCCCGGCAATGTGAGGCAATTGAAAAATATTGCCGAACAAGTTGCCGTGCTGGAAAAAGAACGCCTAATAGACGCACGGATACTCCAGCAATACCTGCCAACGGACAATAGGAATACCTTGCCCATACATGTAGCATCTGGGGGAAACGATGATTTCTCCGAACGCGATCTGCTCTACAAAGTGCTTTTCGATATGAAGAAGGATATGGTGGAGTTAAAAAAATTGGTCGTTGAAATCATTCAAAATGGGATTAATTCGAGGATAGTCGAGGATAATTCACCCTATATCAATAAATTATACCGGGAAGTTGATAGTTCTACACCGGAGCAGTTGGTACCGCCTTCTACCTTGACCATCCACCATTCGCCTGCTGCGGGACAAAATGACGATTTTCATTTCCATACCCAGGAGGCTGAAGAAATAGAAGAAGAATCGCTTTCATTGGTAGAGAAAGAATCTGATTTAATTAAAAAAGCACTCAAAAAACACAAAGGCAAGCGCAAATCCGCCGCACAAGAACTCGGAATATCTGAGCGGACCTTATACAGAAAGATAAAGGATTTAAACCTTAATTGAACAGGATGATGGCATCAAAAATTATGGCAATGAGAAACCGTTACGTATTGCTGTTGTTTTCGGCCCTACTCATCCAAGGGTGTGGCGTCAAATATGGTTTTACCGGCGGGTCTATCCCCGAAGGAACCACAACATATACCGTAGAATTCTTTGAAAATACCGCACCGATAGTTTATCCTACACTCAGCCAGACATTCACCGAGGCACTCAAGGAACGCATCCGAAGCCAATCAAGCCTCAGCCAGGTAACCACAGATGGGGATGCTATTTTTGAAGGGCGGATCACGGGCTATAGCATTGCACCAGCCGCCGTGGAAGCCGGTACCGATCGCGCTGCACTCAACCGGCTTTCAATTACGGTCAACGTAAAATACACAAACAATAAGAAGCCTGAAGATAATTTTGAACAGCCATTCACCCGTTTTAAGGATTTTTCCTCGGCTGGGGGATCCATCCCGGCCCAAGAAGAATCACTGATACGCGATATAAACGTCATGCTTACCGAAGATATTTTCAACAAAGCATTTGCAAATTGGTAAACAGGCTAAATACAAGCGCCATAAATAACTTTGGTTGTCTTTAACAAGAATAGGTAGTGGAGCATATAGATTACAAAACGTTATACAACAAAGTATTGTCCAATCCGTTGGATGCCGATGCGGAAACATTGGCAAAACTGATCGACAGGTATCCCTATTCGCAGCCCTTACGTTATATTCAGGCGAGAAAGGACTATCAGGAGCAGGGATTAGCCAATGGTGACACCGCATTATTATACACCTCGTTTACCGATTGGTTGCTGGCCTATGTAATTTCCGATGAAGGAGACACAGGTGATGCAAACTTGAATGACGAGGTAGCATTACAAGACGAAGCAGCATTACAAGACGTCGTACCACCAGCAATAGAAGTAATAACTGCTGCGTCTGAAACCACAGGTGACGATCCGGATGCGATTGACCAGCCAGGCAATGAAGCCGAACTAATCGAGCACCCGTCAAGCATTGATTATTTCGTTTTCGAAGAAAAAACCGACAATAAACCCGTGGGAGAGGAGACCGAAGACGCTTCCCAAGAAGTGGTACCGCTATCACAGGCGACGCCGCACGAACGGGTGAGCCGTTATAATGACGAGCATATGCCTTATAGTTTTCTTTGGTGGCTTCACAAAACCCGTATTGAGTTTGCACACACGTACCAACCTTATGCACCGCTGGACGACAGATTACCAGATGCGGATAAATTGGAAGAGGAACAGGTATTAGACCAACAAATCAAGGAGCACATTTTCCACCTGCAATCTCCGGAGGAAAAGTTGAGCGCTGAGCACAGGGCCCAAACCGTGCCCTTCCAAATCCCCAAA
Organism: Parapedobacter koreensis; assembly: GCF_900109365.1. GTDB lineage: Bacteria > Bacteroidota > Bacteroidia > Sphingobacteriales > Sphingobacteriaceae > Parapedobacter > Parapedobacter koreensis. The sequence continues at coordinate 83,299 of NZ_FNZR01000009.1, forward strand.
AAGATAAATCCTGTCATCGAACGTTTTATCCGCGAAGAACCCCAAATCAAGCCTCCTCCCGCAGATAAAATTGACTTGGAAAATAAAGCACGGAAAAGCGCCGAAGATCAATTGACACTGGTTACGGAAACCTTGGCAAAAATATATGTGGAACAAGGCTTATATCCCAAAGCCATAGCCATCTATAAAAAATTAAGTTTGAAATATCCCGAAAAAAGTGCTTACTTTGCCACCCAAATAGCTGAGTTAGCGAATAAATTAACGTAACGGAATAAAGAAAAATGCAAACGTTGTTGATCATATTGATTATTTTGGCCTGTATCCTATTGGCTTTCCTCGTGCTCATCCAAAATCCCAAGGGCGGTGGGTTAGCAGCCGGTTTTGCTGGTGGCACTAACCTGATGGGGGTGAAACGTACGGGCGACATCTTGGAAAAAGGCACTTGGGGATTGGTGATTGCCATTATGGTATTCTCACTGCTTATAAATATCATGGGCCCATCTTCCGGTTCAGGCGGCAGTGGTTTGACCGATCAGATCACGCCTACAGCTCCTGCAACTTCCCCTGTCCCTCCGGCAGAAATCCCGGGCACCGTACAGGATACAGACACTACGCAATAAAATACAAGGATATAATTCCCATTGACACTTGCTCAAGGCTTGAAGCCTCCGGTAAAAACCGCGAGGCTTTTTCTTTTATTCCGGATTGCATGCTGCCATCTACACTGACATCCTGACATCATGATGACGAAAACCCCGCCCAATATCGGGTTGTAAAAATGAAAAAATGGCAAGGCTATACTGGAAAATCAAGAGTTGGCATAGTTGATGAGGTAAGGTGGGAGGAAAAATTAAAACACATATTAAATTAAAAATAAGATCAATTATGGCGTTAAGTATTAAACCTATCGGAGACAGAGTGGTGGTGGAAGCCGCCCCTGCAGAGGAAAAGACCGCATCAGGTATCTATATTCCGGATACCGCCAAAGAAAAGCCACAGCGCGGAACAGTAGTGGCTGTCGGTGCAGGAAAAACGGATGAACCTTTGACTGTAAAGGTAGGCGATCAAGTGTTGTATGGCAAATATGCCGGCACCGAAATCACTTATGAAGGAAAAGAATACTTAATCATGAAGGAATCCGATATCTACGCTATCGTATAAGCAAGTAGCGATCGGACCTGTGGTGTATTTCTTCATTCATGGGTACTTAATCATTTAATGGTAAACTTAAAAGTTACAAGTTTAACATCTCAAATCAATTAAAAAAATGGCGAAACAAGTAAAGTATAATGTAGAAGCACGTGATGCGCTAAAAAGAGGCGTGGACACGTTGGCAAATGCGGTAAAGGTGACATTAGGCCCACGCGGACGTAATGTGATTATTGAGAAAAAATTTGGTTCTCCTTCAATCACTAAAGACGGCGTTACCGTTGCAAAAGAAATTGAATTGAAAGACGCGCTTGAAAATATGGGCGCACAGATGGTGAAAGAAGTGGCTTCAAAAACTGCTGATCAAGCAGGTGACGGTACCACCACCGCCACGGTGTTGGCGCAAGCCATCATCGCTCCCGGCTTGAAAAGTGTAGCTGCTGGTGCTAATCCAATGGATCTGAAGCGCGGTATCGACAAGGCTGTTGCTACGGTAGTTGAAAGTCTGCAAAAACAATCACAAACGGTAGGTGAAGACAACAACAAAATCAAGCAAGTAGCCAGTATCTCCGCAAACAACGATGAAGTGATCGGTGCATTGATCGCAGAAGCGATGGAGAAAGTCGGTAAAGACGGCGTTATCACGGTTGAGGAAGCCAAAGGCACGGAAACAGAGGTTAAAACAGTAGAAGGTATGCAGTTTGACCGCGGTTACCTTTCGCCTTACTTCGTGACCAATACGGATAAAATGGAAGCCGAATTGGAGAGCCCTTACATCCTGATTTACGACAAGAAAATCAGTAACATGAAGGAATTGCTTCCCATCTTGGAAAAACAAGTACAAACGGGCAAACCCTTGTTAATCATCGCAGAAGATCTTGACGGTGAAGCTTTGGCAACCTTGGTAGTCAACAAAATCCGTGGCTCACTGAAAGTAGCTGCAGTAAAAGCTCCAGGCTTTGGCGATCGCCGTAAAGCCATGTTGGAAGACATCGCCATCCTTACAGGGGGTACAGTTATTTCTGAAGAAAGAGGATTCAAATTGGAAAATGCCGACCTTTCTTACTTGGGACAAGCGGAAAAAGTGGTTGTTGACAAAGACAACACCACCGTCATCAACGGCTCTGGCAATCCTGAGGACATCAAAGGTCGCGTAAACCAAATCAAAGCGCAAATCGAAACAACCACTTCCGACTACGATCGCGAAAAATTGCAAGAGCGTTTAGCTAAGTTGGCCGGCGGTGTAGCGGTATTGTACGTAGGTGCGGCTACCGAAGTGGAAATGAAAGAGAAGAAAGACCGCGTAGACGACGCTTTGCATGCAACCCGTGCTGCCGTGGAAGAAGGTATCGTTGCAGGTGGTGGTGTTGCTTTCATCCGCGCCAGCGAAACATTGAAAGACCTTAAAGGCGCCAATGAAGATGAAAACATCGGTATCGAAATCATCAAACGTGCCATTGAAGAGCCGTTGCGCCAAATCTGCAACAACTCCGGTATCGAAGGTGCTGTAGTGGTACAAAAAGTGAAAGAAGGCACAGCTGACTTTGGCTACAATGCCCGTACAGATAGCTATGAGAACCTGATTGGTGCAGGTGTAATCGATCCAACCAAGGTGACACGCATCGCATTGGAAAATGCTGCTTCCATCGCTGCCATGTTATTGACTACCGAAGTCGTATTGGCAGACGAGCCAGAAGAAGAAAAAGCTGGTGCTGGTGCTCCCCCGATGGGCGGAGGCATGGGCGGAATGATGTAAGAATTGTCCCGATATGTGTCGGGAACTATCATATACGCAAAAACGGTACATCACATGATGTACCGTTTTTATTTTAGTCGTTTTTTATTTCAGGTCGTGAAGCTTATTGTTATTCCGGTGTCGATCTGCATCCCGGATATTTTTCTTTTCCAGGTTTTTAGCTAACGCTTCCGTAAGGTCAATACCCGTCTGATTGGCCAAGCAGATAAGCACAAAAAGTACATCCGCCATTTCATCAGCAAGGTCTACCTGCTCATCGGATTTCTTGAAAGATTGCTCACCATATTTGCGCGCCATGATGCGGGCTACCTCCCCTACCTCTTCCATGAGGATAGCCGTATTGGTCAGCTCATTGAAATAACGGATGCCTGTCGTATTGATCCAGCGATCAATTTGTTCCTGCGCTTCTTTAATGGTCATAGCAAAAGCTTCGTCGGTTTTTATTTAATGGTTGTCTTTATCCCGGGTATCCATAATGATGGTTACAGGCCCATCGTTGACGAGTGAAACCTTCATATCAGCGCCAAATATCCCGGTGGCTACCGGTTTGCCCAAATGAGCTGAAAGTTCCACCACCATTGTTTCATACAGCGGTATAGCTTTGTCAGGTTTCGCCGCACGGATAAATGACGGGCGATTACCCTTTTTTGTCTGTGCAAATAGCGTAAATTGGGATATCAACAAAATATCGCCGCTGATATCGTGGATGGCTCTGTTCATCAATCCGTTTTCATCCCCGAACACACGCAAGCCGGCAATCTTTTGGGCCAGCCATGTCACATCTTCATGGTCATCGGTTTCCTCAACGCCCAATAATACCATAAACCCTGGCCCAATGGCTCCGGTAATGTCGCCATTTACCTTGCATGAAGCTTCAGATACCCGTTGGATAACCGCCCTCATTTCATTCAGAACACCTTGGCGAGCTACTTATTTGCCAATCCGATAAAGCCGCCCGCCGTCCGTAACCGCGTAAAGTGCACCATCGTTACCTTGTTTCACATCACGGAAACGTTGGGCTTGATCCTCCAACAGCCGTTCTTCGCCTACCACCTTATTGTCTACGATAACCAACCGCGCAATATGCACGCTGCTCAGTCCTGATATAAATAAGTTGTTTTCCCATTCGGGGATTGAATTTCCCTTGAAGAATGTAATACCACTGGGTGACAACACAGGATCATAATAATACACGGGCTGTTCCATTCCTTCTTGTTGCTGGATAGCATCGCCAACCTGGTTGCCGTTATACTCTATGCCATAAGTGATGGTTGGCCAGCCATAATTTTTGCCCGGCTGGATGAGGTTCACCTCGTCACCCCCGCGAGGGCCAAATTCGGTTTCCCAAAGATCCCCCGTGACCGGATGGATGGCCAGCCCCTGTACATTACGATGTCCATAGGAGTAAATCTCGGGCCGGGCATCGCTATTACCTTCGAAGGGATTGCCCGCCGCGGGTTTGCCATCCGTCGTAATCCGCAGCACCTTTCCCAATGCCGAATTCAACTCCTGAGCCTGTGGCCTGGTCACGATATCCGAGCGTTCACCCGTACTTACAAATAGGTTGCCATTTTTATCAAACAAAATACGCCCACCATAGTGCAGATTACTTTTGTGGGCCGGAGTGGCCTGGTAAATCACCTGTGCATTTTCAACGGTCTTTTCATCGGCAGCTAAGCTTCCCTTGGCTACAGCAGTAAGCGTTCCATTCGGTGTGTCTTGGGAAAACACCCAATAGATCATGCGATTGCTTTCAAAAGCAGGGTCAATGGTAATACCCAATAAGCCACCTTGGCCGTCAGCATTTACTGCAGGAATACCTGTAATCGCATCGCTTAACCCACCGTCTGCCGTAGCAATCCGAAGCGTTCCTTCTTTCTCGGTAATCAATAGCCGTCCGTCCGGCAAAACGGCAATACCCCATGGCCTGTTGAGTCCTTCACTCAACACCTTTACGTTGTAGGGTGAATTGGTTTTTACACCAGCGATCCGGGTTTGCCCCTCAAAAGCCGGCTTGTAAGTCGAATTGGCTGCTTTAGTTTCTACAGGTGCATAAGTCGAGTCTGCTTGTGTTTGGTCCGTTTCCTTGGACGCAGACGAGTCGCACGCAGCAACCATCAAGGTTAGTCCTGCAAATGCGCCTATTGTTCTTAGTGTGTATTGCATAGTGAAAATTTTCCCTAAAGATAACGACATTTTGGCCATAAAGTCAATGGCAGACCCACACACAAAAAAGCAAGTGCACCATTATTTTTACAATAGTGCACTCATCATCATCCATTTAAGGCCACACTGGGCTAAAATCGAACATTCAGTCCCAGCAGGAAATTTGCTGTCGCCTGTGGATAATAGAAATTATAATCCACCCTATCCGTTTCAGACAAATAGTACCCCCAGGTATACCCGCTCGATGAATATTTTTCGTTAAAAACGTTGTTGACCAGCAACGTTACCCCCACGTTCTTTAATTTCCACAATGAGGTATTGTATGCCAATCGGACGTGATTCACCAAAAAACCGTCGATGCTTCGGCCGGTATTGCCTGTATTGTCAAGGTATTGCCGAGACACATACTTACTGAGTAGCGCAAGTTCAACGAAGTTCCACGGTTTAATACCCAATTCACTTGACGCCACCCAATTCGGTGAAAATGAAATAGCCGTGGTTTCATAAAAATTCTCCACATCGCCCACCACTTCCGTGAAATCTTTGATCTTGTTCTGACTATAAGCCAGTGTCGCTCCCCAAGTAAGCCAACGCACCGGTGCCCACCTACCGTCAAATTCCAATCCGATACGGTAGCTATCATCGACGTTTCTACGCAAAGTTGCCCCCACATCATTGAGCTGCCCGGTAAGCACCAGCTGGTTCTTGTAAAGCATGGCGTAGCCATTTAACCCAACAGTAAACCGCGGTGATCGGATGCGGTAGCCCGCCTCAATATCATGTAATTGCTCGGCTTTGGGCGTTTGATCAACAGGCCAGTCCGTAAAATCGCTGCGTACCGGTTCTTTGTTGGCCAATGCATAGGAAACATATAAATTGCTTGCAGCCGACAAATGGTAGGTAAGCCCCACCTTGGGATTAAAGAAATCATATGTAGCATCCTGCGTAATGTCGCGCAGATCGTTGTCTATACCCGCGATGGCATAGTCGATATGCCGGTACTGGACATCCGCAAACAAAAACCAGTTGTCTAATTGATAAGAAGCTTTCACATACGTATTGAAGTCTTTTTTCGTCGCCTCTCCATCATAGTAGCGATATGCGGTTTGGAATACCCCTTCCGGCCCAGCAGGATATACCCTATCCGTAGCCAATGGGTATTCGGACCAAACGATATCACCATAATGCCCACCTTTGTATTGATTATACCCACCGCCCCACATCAGCTCAACACCAGCGTTGTTATCAAATACCAGCGAGTAAGTACCCCCGTAAAAATGATTATCCAGCCACCGTTGGCGCACGAGATCTGTCTCTGCTATCGTATTGTCACCGATAGCAATGGGAGACAGCCCGTAATCGGCAAAGTCATCTCCATCACGAAATTGCTCATAATACCCTTTACCGCGCGTATAGTGGAGGGCTGTATTCAACGTGAGCCGTTCATTCAGGGCCGAGGAAAACAACAATTGGTAATGTGTCTGTTGGTAATTGTCGGTCTCATTGTCGTACAGATATTTGTTATACCGCCGATCCGAGCGCAGCAGGTTTTCAATTTCATAGTCGGTCAATCCGTCGTCTCCCGCATAGGCCTCCATGGCAGCGACATCGCCTGTAAGCCGGGATTCTGGCGTGCCATACCATGCTTGGTATGTTTTCTCTTTACCACCAAATACATTGGCACGCAGCAAGCTGTTTTTGCCATGCCAAGCACCCGATAGGAAAAACGATTGTAGATCGGAGGTGGCACGGTCGATATAACCGTCGCTTTTGATACGGGACAGCCGTCCATCAAAGCTAAATTTATCATCGATAAGCCCTGTCCCCAGCCGCACCGTGTTTTTCCACGAATTGTAAGAACCAAAAGAATTATCCAGTTCAGCATACGGCTCCGCATTGAGGGTATTCGTCTGGATATTGAGGCTGGCACCAAAAGCACCCGCGCCGTTTGTAGACGTACCTACCCCACGCTGTATTTGTATGTTATCTACTGAAGAAGCAAAATCCGGCAAGTTGATAAAAAAAGAGCCGAGGCTCTCTGCATCATTCAATGGGATGCCATTGACAGTTACATTCGTACGCTGCGCGTCACTCCCCCGTATGCGCATACCTGTATATCCGATACCAGCGCCAGCATCAGACGATATCACCACACCCGGTGTTTGGTCGAGCAGGTAGGGGATATCCTGCCCAAGGTTGTTTTTGGCGATATCCGCTTTGCTCAGATTTTTGTAGGTAGTAGCCGTATTTTCGGTAGCACGTGTAGCCTGCACCACTACTTCCTCCGTCAAGAACGCGGTCCTTTTCAGCGACAAATGGATCTGTTGATCACCGTCAAGCGAGACCTCCTGTACTGCGGACAGGTAGCCCAGGTGGCTCACTGTAACGGTATAAATACCCGCTTTCACATTGCGGATAATGGCCTCACCATTAGCACCGGTCTGGCCTTGATACATGGTTCCCTCCAAACGTACGGAAGCCCCTGGCATGGACTCGCCACTATCGGCATTGGATACCATCACTGCTAGGCTATGCTGCGCCATGGAAATTCCTGCATACGCAAGAAATGCGATTCCTGCAATTAACTTTTTAAACATCTATAACCTGTAATTTTAGTTAAACCTTACTGTCATAAGGGGCCCATGGCAGTCCAATTATTTAACTTACCTTCCCTACGCCGGCATTATCCGGATCAGGTGCTTGGCGCCACGCGCCAATGGGTATAATCTCAGCCTTTATTCGTGTCTGTCGGTACAAACAAGGCACCCCTAATTGATGGAGCAAATCTATGTTATTTTTTACGCTATAGCAAATCGTGTATTTTTGTTGTTAATGGAAGGATTTTATTTTGCCAATTTCTGCTGGCCGCAGGGGCTTTTTTATTTGCTTTTGCGCTCATGGCTTTCCGTCGCTCGCCGCTTGGGTCTTTGCTACGGTTGGTAGTGCATCAACCTGCTTGCCGCAAATCCCCTATGTGGCATTTAATGGTGTACGGAGATTTCTTGCGCGCAGCCGCACGCGGATAAATTCATGGCCGGACCGGCTTAGGCCGCAGAGGAAGCCATCGGCAGCGAAGCATCCCCCGACGGAAATCATCGGCGCAGCGGACGTGGTTAAGCAGCCCGACGAAGCGAAGCGTAGGCCTTGTACTTGGGGGCGTCTGCGGGATGCGTCCGGGAATGCCGCAACGGATGGCGACGGAGCGGCCAGCCGAAGCAGCTTGCGCACTTGGCTGCCTCCAAGTGCGAGCCCCGCCGGCTTGAGGCGAAGAGAAGCAGGTCGCTTCCAGCGACAAAGGCCCGCACGGCCGCACGGGCATAAATTAAACCTTCATTTTCTCAAAACAACCCCCTAATTTATAACCATTCTAAATATCTGTGTTTTACACGTTTCTGACACAGGTCAGCAGATAGATATTGTACTTTTGTTACCGGAAATTAGTGAGTATAGTACAACCTTGAAGAATCTCAAAGTCATAGCGTTCACCCACAAACATGTGGATCTAAAGGATTTAGGCAACCTTGTTATTTGCAACGAGGAACTGGAGAGTCGGCTAATTAGTTTAAAAAATAGCTTTGACATCCCTGAAATTTTTTACATCGGCACTTGTAACCGTGTGGAGTTTGTCTTTTATGGAGCGCATGAGTTGAAGCCGGAGTTTGTCAAAGAATTTATGCACAAGCTCAATTTCTGTGTTCCATCGGAGCGGCTGGAATGTTTCCTCGGACAGGTAACCACCTATGAAGGCCTTGATGCGCTGAATCATTTGCTGCGCATGTCTTGTTCCCTGGAGAGCTTGGTGGTTGGCGAAAAGGAGATCCTTGCCCAGGTGCGCAGGGCTTACGAACGTTGCCGACAAAGCGGGTTTACAGGCGATTTTTTGCGGTTGGTAATGAATTGCCTGGTCAAAACGGCCAAAGAGGTATATACCCACACGCGGATATCCCGTAATCCGGTCTCCGTAGTTTCGCTTGCTTATCGCAAACTGCGGGAAATCAAATTGCATGACAATCCGCGCATCCTCATCATCGGTGCCGGTGAAACCAATCAAAACATTGCTAAGTACCTACAGAAGCATCGGTTTTCCAATTTCGTAATATTTAACCGTACATTAGGAAATGCACTCGCATTGAGTACCGAACTCAATGCCAAAGCTTTCCCATTGAGTGAGTTGCCTTATTATAAAGGTGGTTTCGACATGATGATCACTTGTACAGGTGCCCCTGAAGCCATCGTAGACATTGCCCTTTATCAATCACTCCTCAATGGAGAGACGGACAAAAAGGTCATTGTGGATTTAGCAATTCCAAACGACGTCCATCCAGATGTGCTCCAACACCATCCTATCCACTACATTGAGGTAAGTGGTTTACAGGCCATAGCTTCCAAAAACTTGCAGGAACGCTATGAAGAACTGGCTCATGCAGAACGTATCATTGCTGAAAACATCCGCGAGTTTATTCCCCTATTAAAGCAACGCCGGGTTGAACTGGCCATGCGTGAAGTCCCCGAAAAAGTAAAGGAAATTCGGTCGTTTGCACTTAATGAAGTCTTCGCCACTGAGGTCAATGCATTGGACGCCAATTCGCGTCAAGTGCTTGAAAAAGTGATCGATTACATGGAAAAAAAGTACATCAAGGTACCCATGGTCATGGCAAAAGACATTCTGGTAAAAACAAATCCGATAGACATCAATTAAATTGATTGGCTGCTTTCATTCTGTCTTCATTCATCCGCCCATGGATATTCTTTTGATATATCCGTTCGGGTAATACTTTTATTCGTTAAATTTGCTTATGCTAATAGAAGAACCCTTGGTAAAAACTGCGGCAAGCACACAAAAAACAGACCGAACACTCATCATAGGCACTCGTGGCAGTGAGCTGGCTTTGTGGCAAGCCAACTATATCAAAGACAAGCTGGCTGATATTGGCGTCAGTGCCGAACTCAAAATCATCAAAACTCAGGGTGATATTGTACAGCATTTACGATTAGACAAGCTTGAAGGGAAAGGTTTTTTCACAAAGGAATTGGAAGAAGAATTGCTGAATGGCAGTATTGATTTAGCCGTTCACTCGCATAAAGACCTGCCCACAGTGCATCCGGCGGGGTTGATTATTGCTGCCGTGAGTTCCCGCGAGGATCCCTCCGAATTGCTCATTATTCACAAAGATTGCGTAGATCTCAAAAAAAGGCTGGCACTGAAGCATAACGCCATTGTAGGCACCTCATCAAATCGCCGAAAAGCGCAACTGCTGGCCTTACGTCCTGATTTGGAATTTGATGACCTGCGGGGCAATGTTATTACACGTGTCGAAAAGTTGCGGGATGAAAATTATGACGCTATCATGCTTGCCAAAGCCGGCCTTACCCGCATAGCAGCAGATTTAAGTGATTTCCATGTGGAGGAATTGCCCCCCGTAGAAATCATTCCTGCTCCAGCTCAGGGCGTATTGGCGGTGCAAATCCGTGAAAACGATAAGCAACTGTATGACATCTTACAAACCATAAATGATGCTGACGTAGCCGACACTATTGCCGTGGAGCGTAAAGTATTAAACCTATTCGATGCAGGATGCCATGCTCCCCTCGGCTGTTATTGCCGCAAGCAGGAAAGCAAGTATGAGGTGTGGACGTCAAAGGCGGATGAGCAGGAAGAATTTCCAGATCGCCTCTACCTTTCATCAAGCAGTACGGAAGGCTTGGCCGAACGGATTGCCGCCAAATTTGACAAAAACCGCAAATTCCCCTCCCAGGTGTTTATCACGCGGGACATTTCAGAAACAAGCTATTTCCACAGGGCTATGGCCAAACACGGCATAGCGGTGGAAGGTCGTTCCCTCATCCGGATATTCCCCATTATTAATAAGCTTGACCCCTACATCCTCAAATATGTAGATTGGATTTTCTTTGGCAGCAAAAATGGCATTGAAAATTTCTTCCGGCTCCAACCACGTCTCAGCAAGCGGACAAAGTTTGCTGTCATCGGCCGCGGATCTGAAGAAATGCTCCGGCAATTTGGTTATGCACCCGATTTTTCAGGGGAGCAGCTGGGCATCAATATGGATGAAATAGCTATTGAATTTGCCAAGGTAGCGGCAGGAACTACCGTATTGATCCCAAGGGCCAAGGATTCGCTTGAAACGATACAAAAATCATTGACAACAGATACGAAGACGATTAATCTACCAGTCTATCAAACCCGGATGGACACCAATGTAGATAAATCAAACGCTGATGTCCTCATTTTTACCAGCCCAACCAATGTAGAAGCTTATTTCGTGGACAATTTAGTCGATCCCGGGCAAAAAATCATTTGCATAGGGCGCTCCACAGGCAAACGGATCGAAGAACTGGGCCTTTCATATACCCTCCCCTATTCGCCGGATGAAATTGGATTGGCCGAGGCGGTTTTTGGGCTGGACTATTGATGTTGGAAAGGACAGGGATGTTACGGATTAAAAAAAGATACTAAACACACATGTTGATACGACCCAGAAGGAACCGCAAATCGTCGGTTATACGCGATATGGTGCAAGAGACGCAGTTAAGCGCCGCCAACTTCATATTTCCTCTATTTATCATCGACGGAAATAATTTACAGACCGAAGTAGCTTCTATGCCTGGTATTTACCGGTATTCCATTGATAGGCTATTGCATGAAGTAGAAACGTGCATGAATCTCGGATTACGTGCATTTGATCTGTTTCCCAACATCGATGAATCACGCAAAGACAAGTATGCTACGGAAAGCTACAGGGAAGGAAGTTTGTACCTCCGTGCCATCAGCGAAGTAAAGCGGCATTTCCCCGAAGCATGCATCATCACCGATGTGGCTATGGATCCGTATAGCAGCGACGGCCATGACGGCCTTGTCGAGAAGGGCGAAATCCTTAATGACGAAACCCTCGCTATCCTAGCCAAGATGGCTCTGGCCCATGCACAAGCCGGCGCAGATATTGTTGCTCCCTCGGATATGATGGACGGCCGTATTGGTTACATCCGCAATGTGTTGGACGAAAACGGCTTTGCCAACGTATCCCTCATGTCGTATACCGCCAAATACGCCAGTGCATTCTACGGGCCCTTTCGCGATGCCCTAAATTCGGCCCCAAAACATGGGGATAAAAAAACGTATCAAATGAATCCGGCAAATCAGCGGGAAGCCTTGATTGAAGCCGAATTGGACACGCAAGAAGGTGCCGACTTCCTCATGGTGAAACCAGCGTTGGCATATTTGGATATCATCAAATTGCTTAAAGACAATTTTGACCTTCCAATAGCCGCATACAATGTAAGCGGCGAATACGCCATGATCAAGGCTTCGGCCCGCAACGGTTGGCTCGATGAACAACGGGCCACCATGGAAGTCCTCACGGGCATAAGGCGGGCAGGTGCCACCGCCATACTCACCTACCACGCCAAGGAAGTGTTAGCAAAGAAATGGCTTTAAGAATCTCAGGACAAACACGATCAAATTTATAATGCTAAATTCACTCAAAAAAGCTTTCGGCGGAAACGACGAACCCCGGCCTTCGTCCGGGAAAAAAGGGGATATAGTCCGAGAGAAGTCTGCCGAACTCTATGAGAAGGCCAAAACTTACTTTCCCGGTGGGGTCAACTCGCCCGTGCGGGCATTCAAATCGGTATATGGCACGCCTTTATTCATTGAGCGCGGCGATGGCTGTTTTCTTTGGGATGCAGATGGCAATCAGTTCATCGATTTCTGCTGTTCATGGGGCCCGCTTATTTTGGGGCACAACCATCCCAGAATACGGGAAAAGGTGACCAAAGCATTGGAAAAAGGACTAAGTTTCGGTGCCCCGACTGCCTTGGAAAACGAACTTGCCGAGCTGATTATCAAGCATAACAAATACATCGAAAAAATCCGTTTTGTCAGCTCCGGCACCGAAGCAGTGATGTCTGCCATTCGCTTGGCCCGCGGATATACCGCCCGCGATAAAATTGTCAAATTCGAAGGTTGCTACCACGGCCATTCAGACTCGTTGTTGGTCAAAGCCGGATCAGGGTTGGTTACCTTTGGCGAAACGTCTTCTGCTGGTGTGCCCAAAGCATTTGCAGATGAAACCATCGTCATCCCCTTGGACGACCGGACAGCATTAGAAACTGTTTTTTCGGATTTTAAGGAGCAGATTGCAGCGGTCATCATCGAAGGGATTCCATCCAACAATGGCCTGCTTATCCAAGAAAAGGAATACATCCAATTTCTGAGGGATATCACCAAGGAAAATGGCTCTTTGCTTATTTTCGATGAGGTCATCACCGGCTTTCGCCTGGGCTTTGAGGGTGCCGCCGCTCACTATGACATACAACCAGATATCATCACGTATGGCAAGATCATAGGAGGCGGTATGCCTGTAGGTGCTTATGGCGCTTCTGCCGAGTTGATGCGTCTTATCTCTCCAGATGGCGGCGTCTACCAAGCAGGCACCCTATCCGGCAATCCTGTAGCCATGGCGGCTGGGATCGCACAGCTCACCGAGCTGCGTACGAGCAACTTCTATAAAAACCTCAATACCAAGGCAGAAGAGTTCACAGGAGCCATCCAGCGGTATGTAAAAGCCAAAAACTACCGGGTCAATATCTTCAATGTAGGTTCAATTTTCTGGTTTGCCTTTACAGATAAAGCACATATCCGGGCTGCAGGTGATATCGATCCGGCCAGTATGGAGTATTATAAAGCCTTTCACCGCGAATTACTTAACCGAGGCATTTACCTCGGCCCCTCAGGTTATGAGGTCGGATTTGTCTCTGCTGCGCACAGTAAAATCGAATTAGAAAAAGCCAAGCGCGCGATTTTTGAAAGTCTGGATGAAGTATTTCGGCATAAGCCTGCGGTTTGATCCGCAAGCTTGTGCCCAGCCTATGCTAAAATCCTACGCTTTTCAATCGTAAACCTGCGGTCTCTTCAAGCCCGAATAGCAGGTTCATGTTCTGAACGGCTTGGCCGCTGGCCCCCTTCAGCAGGTTATCAATAATGCTCACAATAAAGAGCTTGTTGCCATGTTTTTCAACATGCAGGATGCATTTGTTGGTATTCACCACCTGTTTCAAATCGATGTTTGCCCCGCTTACGTGGGTAAAGGGATGCAATGCATAATACGCATCGTATAAGGCAACAGCCTCCACTTCATCGAGGTCACTATCCAGATAAATGGCGGATAAGATACCCCGTGTAAAATCACCTCGTTGGGGGATGATATTGATGCGTTGTTGCGCTTTTTTCAATAATACGCTTTCATCTTCAGGCAGGAAACCTGGCTGTAGTTTTTCCAACGACTCACTTATTTCCTGCAGATGTTGGTGCGCAAAAGCTTTGTAGGCTGACAGGTTATTGTTGCGCCAGCTGAAATGCGAGGTAGCGGAAGGTTTTTGTCCAGCACCTGTAGAACCCGTTGTTGCATTGATATGGATTTGGTTTGGCAACAATCCCTTAGCTGCCAGCGGCAATAGGGCCAGTTGGATACCAGTAGCAAAACACCCCGGATTGGCAATGTACTGTGCATTACGGATGGCCTCACGTTGCAGCTCGGGCAAGCCATACACAAAAGACACCCCTTGATATGCTGTATGGGTACTCAATCGATAATCCTGTGAGAGATCAATGATCTTGACACGCGGGTCAATGGCGTTGGCCTCCAAAAATTTCCGCGCGTCACCGTGCCCCACACAGAGAAACAATACGTCGATATCATCATGATAGGTATCGCTGAAGCGCAAATCGGTATCACCGAATAAGTCAGCATGCACATCTGATACCTTGTTGCCTGCATTGCTGGCACTATGTGCGAATACGATATCGACATCAGGGTGATAAATCAGGATGCGCAGCAATTCGCCACCGGTATAACCCGCCGAACCTATGATGCCTATTTTGAGCTTGAATCCGCGTTCCATCCTACTTCGCATTTACTTTATGCCAAATGGACACCTGGTTGCCAAATATTTTCGAAAAACCTTTCACATCATCGCCTGTCCAAGTATTATTCATTTCGCCGTAGCTTCCAAATTTGCTGGACATCAGATCGTGTGCCGATTCAATACCGATTACAACGAACCGGTAAGGGTGCAATTCCACGATGACTTTGCCGGTAACGGTTTCTTGGGCGCTTTGCAGGAACGCCTCGATATCACGCATAACGGGGTCATGTAACTGCCCTTCGTGCATCCAGCTACCATAAAATGCAGCCAGTTGGTCTTTCCAGCTCAACTGCCACTTGGTCAGCGTATGTTTTTCCAGTGTATGGTGCGCCTTTATGATGATCAAGGGTGCCGCAGCCTCGAAGCCCACCCGGCCCTTGATACCGATGATGGTGTCGCCTACGTGGATATCCCTTCCGATACCATACGGCTGGGCAATGGCCTGCAATTCCTGAATCACCCTTACCGCGCCGATACGTTCACCGTCCAATGCCACGGGCTCACCTTTTTCGAAGTCGATGGTGATGCGGCGGGGTTCGTTTGAAGTCGCGGGTGTGGGCCACGCTTCCTCCGGCAACGTCTCATGGGATGTCAGCGTTTCTTTTCCACCTACGGAAGTGCCCCATATACCTTTATTGATTGAATACTTCGCCTTTTCGGCGCTGAATTCCACACCATGCTTATGTAAATATTCGATTTCTTCCTCTCGGCTCAATTTCAGGTCACGGATAGGTGTAATGATTGCCACCTCCGGAATTAGAATATTGAAAATCATATCAAACCGCACCTGGTCATTGCCGGCCCCGGTGCTCCCATGCGCCACGTATTCCGCACCTATTTGCTTCGCATAATTGGCAATAGCCGTGGCCTGGCTCACCCGCTCGGCGCTTACTGAAAGCGGGTATGTGGCATTTTTCAATACATTGCCGAAAATAAGGTATTTGATACTGCTGTCGTAATAGTTTTGTGTTTCGTCTACCACGGCGTGCGATTTGACGCCGAGGGAATAAGCCCGCTTCTCAATTTGCGCCAGTTCTTGCGATGAGAATCCACCGGTATTGACGATGACCGAATGCACTTCTAAACCCAGATCCCTGGATAAATAAATACAACAAAATGAGGTATCAAGCCCCCCACTAAATGCTAATACGACTTTCTTCATTATTATTTATTGAGTTATGTGACTATACCGCTTTCGGGTGCCGGGCGATAAAGGCGGTAACCATCTTCTTGGTGGATTTCCACAATTTTGCCTCGATGCGCTTCAAGAGCGACGACTTTTTGGTAATTTGTTTCAACCGTTCTTTTGCTTTGGCTTTCATCTCGATCCGTTCACGCAATTCTTTTTCTTTCTCCACGGGATCCCACAGCATGGCCGTACACATGCAATTCTTGCGTTGCTTACTGGTCAGAATATCATAGTTGACGCAGCTTTGGCAACCTTTCCAAAATTCTTCATCCTGCGTAAGTTCCGAATAAGTCACCGGCTCATACCCCAATTCAGAATTGATTTTCATCACTGCCAATCCAGTGGTCAGTCCGAATATCTTCGCTTTAGGATATTTTTCCCTAGAGAGGTCGAAGATACGCTTTTTTATGGCCTTGGCCAAGCCTACCTTCCGGAATTCGGGATTGACCACCAAACCCGAATTAGCCACAAAGTCTCCATGACTCCACGTCTCGATGTAGCAAAAACCAGCCCATGCATTGTCTGACTTGCGCAATGCAATCACAGCCTTGCCCTCGCGCATCTTGTTTGCCACGTATTCCGGACTGCGGCGGGCGATGCCCGTGCCCCTGGCTTTTGCAGACTCAGCCATCTCATCGCAAATCTGCTCGGCATAACCAACATGCTGTTCGGTTGCAGGAATTACCAAAAAATCTGAAAGTTCCATTGAATGAAGGACCCCAAAAACTGAAAACAGCCAACCGAAGTTGTATGTTTTTAATGATGTTAAAAAACGCTAAATGTCATTGATGATGTACAGTTATCGGACCTAATTACTGTACGTTTTCGGAAAGGGATGCCCCACTATTAAGCCCGGGGCAATATGGGTCGTCGGAATCGAAGTACCGGTCGCTCGGCAGTTGAGTTTTCACACAAAAAACACATCATGCGATGCTGGAAGCACGACATGGTAGATACTGCGATTATAGTTTTTGTGTTCATCATTAAAGCTATTGCAGCCCTATTGCAATTTGGGTGCCAAATATAGGTTTTTTTTCTTTCATTGTATATTTTTTGACGAATTAATATTACATTTACATTTGCCCTACATAAACTTTGGTTAGATAGGCAATAGTTACCTGTCCAGCTACTTCATATTTATCAAACAACTCCCGAAGTGCTGACACCATGGCTGAATATCCCTCACTATTCTTTTGGGGCATATAAGAAGAGGATAATAACCTACCCTCCAATCCGTTATAATCAAGTTGCTGCGCATTAGGAAACGCCTTTAGCTGGTAAGCTTTAGGGCTATAAAAATCTCCTATTTCCTTTTCGCTGATATTCCGGTGATCTACTCGCTGGTAGTCCTGCGCATGGTCAATAACCAATCTTTCAAAAGCCTTCCCAAAATCGTCATCTTCCTGCCGCTCATTCCAAATAAGCACCACGAAGCCATTAGCCTTCAGTATTCGCTTAAATTCCGATTTGGCCTTCCTCCGATCGAACCAATGGAAGGCTTGGCCGGACAGGATGGCATCTACTGCTTGATCGGCTAAAGGAATATTTTCGGCCGTCCCATCCAATGCGGTGAAACGTGGGTAGCCCTGAAGGAGCTGAATCGATTTCTCACGCATTGGCTGATTTGGCTCTACACCAATTACCGTATATCCCTTTTTCAAAAATAACTCAGCGGAAATGCCCGTTCCACTACCGATATCTGCAATCACATGACCATCAGCCAAGCCATAGGTTTCCTGAAGAAAAGCAATAACTTCTGCGGGATAGTGTGGCCGATACTTCACGTAATCCTCCACGCGGCTACTAAATCTTGTCGTACTGTCCTGTTTCATTTGAGCAAAGTTAAAAAACCATATTTGCATTCCATGGGTTTTCTTCCGACCTTTGCGGCACTATGACTGGAACCAGTTGGTTTTTTATCGTTATTTTTGCCATACCGCTCATCGCTTTCCTCGTTTGGCTGATGAAACAGGATAAGCGTAAAGGGATATGGGGTATCATCATCGTTATCATCCTCACCGCCGGAGCCATATTCGCTTCCTCAAGGGCCAGTCGGAACGCTGTTGAAAATTTTGAATTACAAAAAAAAGAAGCACAAGGAAAAAGCACCCCTTCTCCTACTCCGTAATCCCTTCCAGTGCTAATAAAAATGCATATTCCAACGCCACTTCCTTGAGGTAGTCAAACCGTCCGGATGCCCCGCCATGTCCGAAGTCCATTTCAGTCTTTAGGAGAAGTACGTTATTGCCGGTTTTCATAGCACGCAATTTGGCTACCCATTTAGCAGGCTCAAAATATTGCACCTGGCTATCATGCAAACCAGTAGTTACCAATATATTCGGGTAATCCTTAGCCTCCACATTTTCATACGGCGAATAGCTTTTCATGTAGTCATAAGCCGCCTTCTCGTTGGGATTTCCCCACTCATCATACTCATTGGTTGTAAGCGGTATCGTTTCATCAAGCATCGTATTGACTACGTCCACAAATGGCACCTGCGCAACGATACCGTGCCAAAGGAGGGGTGCCATATTGGCCACTGCCCCCATCAATAATCCACCAGCACTACCACCCATTGCATATAGGTGTTCGGGAGCCGTATACTGCTGCTCCGTCAGAAATTGTCCACATGCAATGAAATCGGTAAACGTATTTTCCTTCTTCATCATTTTTCCATCTTCATACCATTGCCTCCCCATTTCCTGCCCGCCCCGGATATGCGCGATGGCATACACAAAACCCCTATCCAACAAACTCAACCGGCTCGAACTAAATGTCGGATCCATTGTCGCCCCATACGAACCATATCCATACAACAATAAGGGTGCGCTGCCATCTTTCTTGAATCCTTTTTTGTATACCAATGAAATAGGCACCTGGGTACCGTCTTCTGCGCGGGCATACAAACGTTCGGTCACATAATCCGCTACCTGATAACCTCCCACTACCTCCTGTTGTTTCAGCAAGGTCTTTTCACGGGTATGCATGTCATAGTCGTATGTGGATGATGGTGTGGTGAGCGACGTATAACCATAGCGCAGCGTAGTCGTTTCATACTCCGGATTGGTGGAAGGATATGCCGTATATGCTTCCTCACCAAAATCAAGGTAATGTGCGCTACCATCTTTCAAGTTGCGGATAGCCAATTGGGTAAGCCCATCCTTCCGTTCGGACACTACCAAGAAATCCTTAAACTCATCCACGTCTTCCAGCAACACATCCTCCCGATGAGGAATCACCTCTTTCCAGTTCGCTACGCCCGTTTGGTCCAGCGGACACTCCATCAATTTGAAGTTTGTAGCGTTTTGATTGGTCACAATGAGAAAACGGTCCTCCAGTGCCGTCACGTTATACAGCACGTCCTTCATGCGGGGCTGAAACACCTTAAAGGCACCTAATGGATTGTCCGCTTCCAAATAACGGGTTTCAGATGACAGCGTGCCACCCGAATAGATGTAGATGAACTTACCTGACTTGGCTTTCCCCACACCAATATAGTTTGTATTATCCGTTTCATGGTATACCGTAGCATCTTCCCGGCTATCCGTGCCCAATGTATGCCGCATAATCTTTTCGGTGAGCAACGTAGACGGGTTGTTTTTGGTATAAAAAAGCGTCCGGTTGTCATTGGCCCATACCGATCCGCCAGATGTGGCTGGAATAGCATCCGTCAATAGTTCGCCGGTTTCCAGATTTTTGACATGGATGGTATACTGGCGTCGTGATACGGTATCCACGCCATAAGCCAGCAATTTATTATCCGGGCTTATGTTGAATCCACCCGCAGCATAATACGGATGTCCTGCGGCCAAGGCATCGACATCAAGAAGCACTTCCTCAGCCGCTTCCAACGAGCCTTTCTTCCGGCAGTATTTATAATATTGCTTGCCCTCCTCGGTACGGGTGTAGTAATAATAGCCGTTTTTGAAATAAGGCACCGACTCGTCCTGCTCCTTGATACGACCTTTCATTTCATCGAACAGCTTGGCTTGCAGCGGCTCCGTAGCCTTCATCATCGTATCCGTATACTCGTTTTCCGCTTGAAGGTAGGCGACGACCGCCGTCGAATCTGCGCCCTTTTTAAAATAATCGTTCAGCCAGTAATAATTATCCATTACTGTATCACCATGCAGCGCCCGGATATGGGGTTTCACATCCGCTACCGGTGCAACAGCATCCGGCCATTCATAGGGTGTCCGACTAACGTTGGTTTGCGTACAGGAAGTAACTATCGTGCTCATTAGCAATATATAAGTAAATTTTTTATCCATGGCAGTAATCGCTGTCAAAAGTACCAATTCAAGACAAAATACATAAGCAAACGTATTACACATAACGTCTACTTCCATTACAAATGAAAGAATTATAATTCTTCAATTAAACTTTTCGTCTCGATATTTATCAAATTTTAACAATTACGTCGTAGCAATAAACAGTATATTTGCCCGCACACTTAAAAAAACCATTATATGGCGTTTCATAAACTGCTCAAAGCATTCCTCATCTTCTTGTTGCCCCTATTTTCTTTCGGACAAGCGAAAGACACTCCGCCAGCCAATTGGTTCAACCTGGATTATGAGCAGGATGGCGTAATGGGTATCAGTACGGAAAAAGCTTATGAGTTGTTATTGAAAGACAAAAAGAGTACCCCGGTAGTCGTGGCTGTAATCGATGGCGGTGTGGATGTAAACCACGAAGACCTGAAAGACATCATCTGGATAAATGAAAAAGACAGCGCCTCAACGGGCGACGACGCAGATGGTAACGGCTATATTAACGACAAATATGGCTGGAATTTTTTGGGTAATGCCAATGGCGAAAACGTACAATATGACAACCTGGAAGTAACGCGTTTAGTTCGGGTCTTGGAGCCTAAGTATGTATCTGTCCTTCCCACTACTCCCATGGATGGAGAAGAACGCCGTGAGTTTCAGGAATACCAAAAAATGGTCACTTATTATGCCAACAAAATGCAGGAGGCCCGGTTTGGTCAAATCAGTTACACCGGCCTTAAGCGCACAATAGACACGATAGTCACCCGCATTGGCAAGGAAAACCCCACACTTGCCGATTTTGACAGCTATCGGCCGGATGGCGACTTCGAAAAAATGGCCTTGCGAATTGTCAGAAAAGAATTGAAAGACAAACCGGATTTCCCGAAGTTTTACGAGGAATTGGAAGAAGGGGTAACCCATTTCAACAATCAAGTTGACTACCACCTCAACAAAGCATATGACTCCCGTTCCATTGTCGGTGACGATTACGAAAACAGCCGGGAACGTCATTACGGCAACCCAGACGTCGTTGGACCTGATGCTGAGCACGGCACCCACGTAGCCGGCATCATTGGCGCTGTACGCAACAATGACATTGGCATTAAAGGCGTGGCAGACGATGTACGCATCATGGTATTACGTACCGTGCCGGATGGTGACGAGCGCGACAAGGACGTAGCCAATTCCATCCGATATGCTGTGGAAAACGGCGCTAAAGTCATCAACATGAGCTTTGGCAAAGCCTTTGCCAAAGACAAACAGGTCGTCGATGATGCCGTACAATTTGCGATGGAAAATGATGTGCTCTTGGTACACGCCGCTGGAAACGAGGGACAGGACAACGACGCCAATCCCAACTTCCCCAACCGCAACTATGTAGACAGCTTAGGTATCAATAAAGGAGAAGCCGATGCATGGATAGAAGTAGGTGCTACCTCTTGGAAAAACGATGGCGATTTACTAGCCTCGTTTTCCAATTACGGTCGCCGATCCGTGGATGTTTGCGCTCCCGGTGTCGATATCCACTCCACCATGCCGGGCTCAACGTACAAAGACCAGCAAGGAACCAGCATGGCAGCCCCTGTTGTAGCCGGTCTTGCCGCGCTAATACGATCCTACTATCCACAGCTCCCTGCTATGGAAGTAAAACGCATCATCATGCAATCGGTCACACGCGTCGACCAACGGGTGAAGATAACGGGGCCTGACGGCCGGACTATGCGGGTGTCCATGAACGACGTCTGCGTAACGGGAGGTATCGTAAATGCATATAAAGCACTCCAACTCGCCGCAGCGCAAGCGACAGAATCCGAAAAAAAGAAATAATCCCGAAGGCGCATTCCCAGTACCATACTAATACACCATTTAGGACGTTATAATA
This sequence comes from Parapedobacter koreensis, assembly GCF_900109365.1. Taxonomy (GTDB): domain Bacteria; phylum Bacteroidota; class Bacteroidia; order Sphingobacteriales; family Sphingobacteriaceae; genus Parapedobacter; species Parapedobacter koreensis. The sequence goes on from NZ_FNZR01000009.1 coordinate 105,657, forward strand.
TACATATAGCAACTAATGACGGATGCTTATGACAGAAACGTATACCACCAAAAGCCCCGCTCGCGGGATCATCAAAAGACTAGACAAGGAAACTATTCGGTTAGATGTTGATGATCAACTATTCTATGAGTTGATCAAAAGTAAAATGGACACCATCCTCCGCCAGCCACATCCGGGAAGCATCACGAAAATTTCTTCCTATTCCAAGGCTTGGCGTACGCCGTTGACATGAGCGAAACAGCATATGCGCAAAAAGGAACGGTATCAGGCTTTTGTGGCCTATTTTTCCACGCACAACCCAGATGCACAGACCGAATTAAACTACAGCAATCCTTATGAGTTGCTCGTTGCCGTGATTCTTTCTGCGCAATGCACAGACAAGCGAATCAATCAGGTGACCCCCGCGTTGTTTAACCGTTTTCCCGATGCAGAAAGCCTCGCTGCAAGCACCCCTGATGAAGTATATACGTATATTCGAAGCGTAAGCTATCCCAACAACAAAGCAAAGCATTTGGTAGGCATGGCACAGAAGCTTGTCAATGATTTCGACAGCGTAGTGCCACAAAAGATTGAAGATCTCCAAAAATTACCCGGTGTGGGCCGTAAAACCGCCAATGTCATTGCATCTGTAGTGTATCAAGCCCCAGCAATTGCCGTAGATACGCATGTATTTCGAGTAGCAAATCGCATTGGGCTCACCGACAACGCAAAAACACCGCTCGCCGTCGAGAAACAATTGGTCAACTATTTACCTCAAGATACTTTGGCGATTGCCCATCATTGGCTAATTTTACACGGGCGATACATTTGTGTAGCCCGTAGGCCCAAGTGCGAGGAATGCCCGATTACAGGAATGTGTAGGTATTATGAGAAGAATCGGAAATTGAGCGCAGCGAAATCCTGAAGAATTTCGGGGCGAAGCCCTGATAAACGGCAGTGATATTGGGATCGGAAGTCATAAACAAAAAAATAGCTGATTTCCTATAAAAATCGAAAAAAATTAGTATTTAATCAAAATTAGCGTTACCTTTGACCGAATAATTACTAAAACCATGAGCAACCAAGAAAAATTAAAAGCTTTACAGCTTACTTTAGATAAACTGGAAAAATCTTACGGAAAAGGCACCATCATGAAGTTGGGTGATGCTGCGGTAGAACCTATTGACGCTATTTCCACTGGTTCCATTGGTTTGGATATCGCATTAGGTATCGGTGGCGTGCCAAAAGGCAGGGTTATCGAGATATACGGCCCCGAATCTTCCGGTAAAACTACCTTGGCCACACACATCATTGCCGAATCCCAAAAAAAAGGCGGCATTGCGGCATTTATTGATGCAGAGCATGCCTTTGACAAATATTACGCAAAAAAACTCGGCGTAGACATCGAAAATTTATTAATCTCCCAGCCTGACAATGGTGAGCAAGCGTTGGAAATTGCGGACAATTTGATTCGATCCGGAGCCATTGATGTGATCGTCATCGACTCGGTCGCTGCGCTTGTTCCTAAAGGTGAAATTGAAGGCGAAATGGGGGATTCCAAAATGGGCCTCCAAGCCCGTTTGATGTCTCAGGCTTTGCGGAAACTCACCGGCACCATTTCCAAGACCAAATGCTGCTGCATCTTCATCAACCAGCTACGCGAAAAAATCGGTGTCATGTTTGGCAATCCTGAAACAACCACCGGTGGAAACGCCCTTAAGTTCTACGCTTCCGTGCGTCTGGACATCCGCCGCATGGCACAAATCAAGGATGCAGATGAGGTAGCAGGCAATCGTGTAAAGGTGAAGATTGTGAAGAACAAGGTCGCTCCCCCTTTCCGTGTTGCCGAGTTTGACGTCTTGTTTGGCGAAGGTATCTCCAAAGCTGGCGAGATCATTGACTTGGGGGTAGACTTCAATATTATCAAAAAATCCGGTTCGTGGTTTAGCTATGGAGACACCAAACTCGGCCAAGGCCGTGATGCCGTGAAAAACTTGCTCCTTGACAATCCCGACCTCATGGACGAACTTGAAACCAAAATCAAAGCGGAAGTAACCGCAGAGAAACTGGAGGAGCTGTAAAAGCTCCTTTTTTGTTTTTTTCAGCTGGCCCCGTCGTCTATCAGATTAATCCAACACTTACAACCCCGTATTAAGGCCTCTTGATATTCCCTGAATTTACTACCTTCGCAGGGAAAACCAACGATGGCCGCATACTCCAACTATACGGATGAAGCATTGGTGCCTTTACTACAGAAAGGCGACAAAGCCGCCTATACCGAAATTTACAACCGCTATCATGGCCTTCTTTACATCTTTGCTTACAAACGCTTAACCGATCGGGAAGAGGCAAAAGACATTATCCATGAATTGTTCCTCAAGCTCTGGACCGATAGGGATAGGCTCGAAATCACCGGCCACCTTTCAGCCTACTTGTATGCTGCCGCGCGCAACCGCATCATCAATTCCATTGCCCACCAACAGGTAGCTACCCGCTACATCGATTCTTTCCTTTCGTATATTGAGCAGGTGGATCACCAGTCGGCCGATCACCTTGTGCGGAATAATGATCTACAAGCTTTTATTCAAAAGGAAATCAATAGCCTACAACCCCGTATGCGGGAGGTATTCGAACTGAGCCGCAACACCAATTTATCCCGCAAGGAAATCGCCGAAAAATTAGGTATCTCCGAAGAGACCGTCAAAAGCCATATGCACAACGCACTAAAGCTATTAAAAGCCCGATTGGGAGACCTGTTTCTTATGGTATTCTGATCATTTTTTAAAAAAGTTAACCTTTCACTCACCCCTACCCCCCGCTTAGCTGTCTTACTATACAACAGGCTAAAGGCTAACCATTATGGACAAACAAACTGCTGAAAATATCTTAGCACGCTATCGCGCCGGCAACTGCACCGAAGCTGAGCAGCAATTAGTAGAAAGCTGGATATTGCACGGCGTTACCAGTCCACTGGATTTGAACGACGCACAGCTACTGGAAGACCTGTTGGACATTCGGCTACGTTTGGAACGTAATTTACACGCACAGCATCCCACAAAAACATACCGCCTCCGCAAATGGCTGCCCTATGTCGCTGCCGCACTTATTGCATTGGCTGTGGGTGCCTTGGTAATTGGTGATCAGTGGTCGATAACTGGCGACCAATGGTCAGCGATTAATGATGCGGATATTGCTCCCGGAGGAAATCGAGCTACCTTGACCCTTGCCGATGGGCGCACCATTGATTTGAGCGAGGCGCAAGGCAGCATTATCATTGGAGACAGGATCACGTATGCTGATGGAAGCTTGGTGCTTAGTTCGGGGTCCGGGGAACAGCCCCCGAAGACTAACCATGACGAATCTCGTCTGCTGACGTTAACCACTCCCCAAGGCGGCACCTACCAAATCACTTTGCCCGATGGCACCAAAGTGTGGCTGAATGCGGCCTCCACGCTGAAATACCCGTCGCGGTTTGACAGGAAAGAACGGATTGTGGAATTGGAGGGCGAAGCGTACTTTGATGTCAGTGAACAGTGGTCTGCAGCCGATAGCAGGTCCGCGAACAAAAAAATACCCTTCCTCGTGAAAACGAAGGAACAGACGGTAGAAGTTTTAGGCACTCAATTCAACATTATGGCCTATGCAGACGAAGTGGAAACCAAAACTACGTTAGTAGAAGGTAAAGTAAAAGTATCGGACTTCACGCTAAAACCCGGCCAGCAAGCCACGCTTCGCGGAACGGCTATCGACATTCAAGTGGCAGACATCCAATCCGTAGTTGCCTGGAAAGAAGGTTATTTTGTGTTCAATGGCACCGAATTACGGGATGCGATGCGGCAATTGAGCCGTTGGTATAAGGTGGAAGTCATTTATGAAGGCAACATTCCGCGAACACCATTCTTTGGAAAAATCAGTCGGGACGATACACTGGTTGAAGTACTTGATATTCTTAAAGCGGGAAAAGTGAATTTTCGGATCGAACAGCGGGAAAAGATTAACCGAGTCGTTGTTATGCCATAAGTAGTCCTTTTTATAAATAACCAATTATTAATTTACCAAACTAAAAGCGATGATGAGAAATAAAAGAAAAACTTGACAGAGGTGGCGGTTGTTCGTAACAAAAAAGACCGGATGGTGTTGAAGCCACCGTCCGGCCGTAACGCTTGAATATACCGCTATCGACAAGGCGATCATTGATGTAACCAATTAATAACGTAATCCAAACAGTACAAACATATGATTTTTTGTTCATGTGTTAAAAGCCGTCCTTGGCTTTTGACAGACCGATTATTACTAACTATGAAACTAACCGTTTTTCTGACCCTGATGACGGTATTGCAGGTAAGCGCTGCGGTAAACGCACAGACGATTTCCCTCGAAGTGCGCGACATGCCCTTGCCCGAAGTCATGGAACGCATCCAGGCACAGAGTGGTTATCTTTTCTTCCTGCAAGGGGAAAAATTAGCGAAGATGAAGGTAAGCGCGCGTATCCAACAGGTTGAGCTTCGTGAGGCCATGGATATGCTCACCGATGATTTAGGACTGGAATGGGTATTGAAAGGCAAAACCATTATCCTCCGGCCCGCCCCCCCTACCGTGGTTCAGCAGCAGCGTGTCATCCAAGGGACCGTCGTGGATTCCCTGAATAGTCCGCTGGAGGGTGTTACGGTCACGGTCAAGGGAACAAGCCGGGCCACTACCACCGATTCCGCTGGCCGTTATCGCCTTACCTTACCAGCGCAAGACAATGCACTGGTTTTTTCGATGGTAGGCTTCCAACCCACGGAACTGGCCATCGGTGAATCTGACATGGTCAATGCCACCCTGCATATGTTGACCAGTGACATCAATGAAGTTGTTGTCATTGGATACGGTACGACCACGAAGCAAGACCTCACGGCCGCCGTTTCTTCCATTTCGCAGGAAGCATTAGGGCAACGGACAATGGTATCACTGGCCGACGCCATGCGCGGTAAAGCCGCTGGGGTACAAATCTCACAGGATGACGGCACACCGGGATCAGCCTTCACCTTCCGGATCCGGGGAGCCAGTTCCATCAGTGCGGGCAGTACGCCCTTGTTCGTCATCGACGGCGTATTGCAAGACAATGCAGATAACATCAATCCGGGGGATGTTGAGTCCATCGAAATCCTCAAGGATGCATCCGGTACAGCGATGTATGGCGCCCGTGGGGCAAACGGGGTGGTCATGATTACCACTAAAAGCGGGAAAGCCGGCCGGACAAATGCGGAATTTTATTCCAACCTTACCGTCCAGACACCAAGCCGACAGTTTCCGGTAATGGATGCCCAGGAATTTGCACGAGCACGTTTCCTGGCATCGGCATACGTATTTTCTCCTCCGAGCGCAAGCGACCCCAACGTTCCTGCCAACGTCCTGCCTGAATTTACCTACTTTCGGGACACCCCGCTCGGCGAGCCCGGAGGTTTCTGGGGAGTCGCTCAGGATGCCCTATACCACGACTGGGAAAATTACGGGTCGCCGGACTCGATCAATACCAACTGGCAGGATGCCATGTTCCAGCATAGCTTGGTACAAGAATACCGGCTAAACATTTCCGGCGGTACCGAGAAAACGAAGTTTTCCCTGATGGGTGGTTATTTGGGGCAAGGTGGGCTTGTCGTGTTCAGCGACTACGAACGGCTAACAGGCCGTTTCAACCTGCAACAGCAATTGTCACCAGCCATTAATATGACCTTGAACCTTTCGGGCGATCACTCCGCGACGAACGGCTTCATCGCCGGCTCCCTAAATGGTGGCGTCGTTTCCAATACCATCGTTACGGCCATGCTCGCCAAGCCGCCGACGGAGCCCTTGACGCAAAGCGACGTGGAAGACAATGTCGCCGTCGATGACTACATCACCACGAATCCCTATTCCTTGGCAAAGTATGTCACCAATAACCGGTATCCAACCAATTGGCTGGCCCGATTGAGTTTCGATGCCAAACTCAACAAACAGTTTACCTATAAGATCACCGGTACCTATTCGACTACCAATGTAAATACGGATGCCTATTATCCGAAGTTCACCGGCTCGGGTTCGCGGTTCAATGGTCGCGCTTACCTGTCCAGGGGTACGACCACCAAACTGATGAATGAAAATCTGCTGTATTATAAAAACCAATTCGGCGATTCCCATCGGATTAATGCGGTCGCCGGGGCCACGTTTGAACGGCAACGAATCAACTTGGTCACGGCAGAAAACCAAAACTACGACATCGAAATCCTGGGAGTCTACGGCCTTCAAAACGGCACGGTACCCATCATCCCCACCTATAACATCACGGAATGGACAATGGCATCGTTTTTTGGGCGGGCAGAGTACAGCTATAAGGGAAAATACCTCCTGACGGGAACATTCCGTGCTGATGGGTCTTCCCGTTTCAGCAGAAGCAGCAAATGGGGGTATTTCCCCTCCGCAGCCATCGCGTGGAACATTTTCCAAGAAGATTTTATGGAAAATGTACACGCCATATCGAATCTTAAGCTCCGGGCAAGCATTGGGCAAAGCGGAAATACGGCCATACCTTCCTACCTCACGCTATCTACCATTGGTACGTATTTTTCGCCCATGGATGGCAATACACCCAACTATGGTGTGGTCGTCGAGCGCCCCGAAAACCTCGCGTTGAAATGGGAGACCACCACCCAGGTGAATACCGGTCTTGACGTAGGTTTACTGGACAACCGGGTAAACCTGACCGCTGAATGGTATTTGAAGCGAACCCGGGACCTGCTTATCCAAAAGGTGACCCCGGGTTACAGTGGCTACCGAAGTACCTGGACAAACCTCGGCGCCATCCAAAACAGCGGCGTTGAACTGACCTTATCGACGACCATCTTCGACAAGCCTGATTTTGCGTGGAATCTCGACGCCAATATCGGTTTCAACCGTTCAAAGGCCCTAGAAGTAGGAGCAGATCTGGGCTTAGATCCCGGCGTGGTACCCGGCGTGGGAAACAGTGCCTTTATCCGCAATGGACAACCCATAGGCCAGTGGTATGGTTATGTCACCGACGGTATTTATCAATCGTACGAAGAGATTCTGTCATCCGGGCTCCGGTCCATCAACGGCCAAGCCATCGCAGCCGTACGGCCGGGTACGCGGCGGTTTATCGATCAAAACGGCGATGGCGTCATTGACGCCAACGACCGGGTGGTACTGGGTACCGGACAACCCGATTTTATGGGCGGGCTCACCAACCTGTTGCAATATAAGCAATTCAGCCTCAATACAGTCATCACCTACAGCTACGGCAATCAGGTCTACAACGCCAACCGGGTCGCACTGGAACACGGGCGCAACATCAACAACATGTCCAAAGGGCCTGCCGATGCGTGGCGGCCAAGCTTGTATGACTTAAATACCGGTGCGTTGGTTGAAACGGGGAATCCCACCAATGTATACCGGATGCCGGGTGGGCCGGAAGAGCTACTGATGCTGTCGGATTGGGTCGAAGACGGATCGTTCATCCGGTTGTCGGATGTCACCTTGTCCTACAACCTGGGGAATAATGGGATAGCCAAGCTAAAACGTTTTGGTATCTCAGGTTTAACCGTGTTTGCCAGCGGGAAAAACCTGTGGGTATGGACCGACTACTCCGGTTATGACCCCGAAGTAAATACCCGCCAGGGAAATTTCGGAGATCTGATGCCATCGCTGGATTATGCTTCCTATCCGCGGTCGCGGATGTATGCCCTTGGTTTTAGGTTGAGTTTTTAATTAGTCAATTCCTTTCATCATGAAAAAAATAACCATACGGATGAAAATCGATAACACAAAGCTTTGGATGATCGCATTGCCTTTGCTTTTTATGACATCGAGCTGTGAAAAATTCCTCGCTGAAGAACCCGAAACACAATACACAGCAGACAACTTTTTTGTCGATAAAGTGACGCTTGATGCAGGCTTGGTCGGCATGTACTCGTCGGCAAAGGACTTGTTTGGCGTATACACCAACACGCCCCTGTTTATGACGGAGCTGGGTACCGACGAAGCCATGTTCAAGGGTTCCACGGGCGTCCGCTTCAATTTTGACCGGTATACGTTTTCGATCAACGAAGGTGCTGTCGGCGAATACTGGTTCCGGCATTACGAGATTGCTGCGCGGGCTAATGTACTAATAGACGCCGCGCAAAAGGTTGAAGCGATTACCGAAGCCCAGCGCAATGAGGTGCTTGGCGAGGCACGGTTTATCCGTGCATTTGTATACTTCCGGCTGGTACAGGCATTTGGCGAACTGCCCATTGTCGCCGAACCGATTACCGGTGAGTTTGACTATGGACTACCCCGCAGGCCCATTAGCGAAGTATATGATTTTATTCTGGAAGACCTGCGTTTTGCTACCGGCGAAGGCATACTCACGACCGCCAAAACGAATAACGGGCATGCTAACCACTGGGCTGCCAAAACCTTGCTGGGCAAAGTCTACCTCACCATGGCCTCGGCCAAGGAGGCGGCAAAAGTACCGGGTTATGCCGGAATACCCCAACCTTCCGATGAATTGTATACGTTGGCGTGGGAGACCTTAAAGGATGTAAAAGACAATAGCGGAGCCGAGTTATTGCCCGTTTACGGAGACGTATTCAAAATTGAAAACAAAAACGTCAACAAAGAATCTATTTTTGAGCTCCAGTTCAGTGCCGTTGTACCCTACGGCACCCAATGGACCAAAGAATACGGCATGATTGCCTCGGGCACCATCAATGGCAATCCAGCCTATCACACCAACGCGATGATCGGGCAATGCAACCTCGTGTATGTCCCCAAATTCTACACCTACTACAAGCCCTCGCTTGATGCGCCGGACTATGATGTGAGGCGGCTCTGGAACCTCACGGATTCGATGGTCAACGTGATCAACAACGTTCCCGACTCGCTGACGTATATCTGGGGGACTGCCTATTCACCCGACAACTACAACCAGGTCGTCATGGGTCGTTGCGGGGTGACAAAATACCGCTGGGGCGACTCCTGGCGCGAGACTTCGGATTACCTCTATTCCAATGCCCCTAATAACGTGATTGTACTCCGCTTTGCGGATGTGCTCCTCATGTTTGCAGAAGCGGACTATAAGAAAAACGGGGTGATTTCGGACGAAGGGCTCGAAGCCATCAATCAGGTGCGTCAACGGGCGCGTGGACTGGGTGCCAACGGATTGCCGATTCCCGAATCGGAGACTCCCGGCTTCCTCAATTACACGGCCTCGGATATCGATATGGAAGAAATCATGATGGAGCGCGCGCGGGAGCTATGCTTTGAATTCCAGCGGTGGTTTGACTTGGCGCGTACCGGCATGTTTGAGTATTTCCTCGAAAAAACCCGTTCGGCTTCGTTTACGACCATCGTCAATACCAGCACGAACTTCGATCCGGCCAAACATTACCTCTTCCCGATACCCCAAAGCCAGATCGACCTTTCCACCAATCCGGAAGGTTTCCAACAGAATCCGAATTACTAAAAAATATCCAATCACATGCTATACAACAGGAATCAAATCATTAAGCTCACCATGAATCATACATTCGGCAAGACCGCTGCACGCTTTTTTTTCATCATCAGTATCTTCTTGGTCTTCTCCGGCTATTCGCGGCATGCCGCCGCCCATACCGCTCGCCATGAACCCACATCTGCTGACTTGATTGTGTATGGAGGCACGCCAGCAGGCGTCATTGCGGCAGTCGCTGCAGCACGGATGGGCCACTCGGTGATCATCGTTGAGCCACAAGTCCGGATCGGTGGAATGACCTCAGGTGGGCTTATCCGTACGGACGTGGGCGATGAAGAAACCATTGGCGGGCTATCCAAGGAGTTTTTCAACCGCAATTTGGCCTACTACGTCAAGCAATACGGCGAAGGATCCAAGCAGGTTGAAAAATCCTACCAAGGTTATTTTACCGAACCCCACGTAGCCGAACAAATCTTTAATGAGATGGTGAAGGAACAAGCCAACATCACCGTGCTGACCCGTCACCGATTGGTGGACGTGGCTATACAACAGCAGAAAATAGCTTCCATCGCCATTGAACGCGTCGCATCGGGTGAACAGCAAACCCTCTCGGGGAAGATGTTTATCGATGCAAGCTATGAAGGCGATCTGATGGCCGCAGCAGGCGTACCCTATCGCGTGGGGCGGGAGAGCCAATGGGAATATAACGAATCCTTTGCCGGAGTCAACTACGGCCCCAAGGAAATCCGTGGAATGGGTGACCATAAACTACAGGCATACAACATCCGGGGTACCCTCACGCGGCGCGAAGACATCCGTGTGTTGTTTCCAAAGCCGGATCACTACACGCCTGAACGTTTCGAGGCGATGAAACAGAAAATACTCCAGGAAGGCTATACGAAGCTGGAAGAATTGATGCCCCATCTCATCGGTGCGGAAATGCCCAATGGCAAACACGATAACAATGATGGCGATTTGCCGGGCGTAAACTTTGCCTATCCCGAGGCAAACTGGGAAGAACGGCAACAGATCTACGCCATGCACCGCGACCATTGGCTGAGCCTCTTTTACATGCTCCAAAATGACCCTGAACTTCCCGAGGCATTCCGTGCAGATGCGCGAAAATGGGGTTTGCCTTCGGATGAATACCCCGAAAACAACCACATCACGCCACAACTTTACGTGCGTGAGGCCCGGCGGATGGTGGGCAAATATGTGTTGACCCAAAATGATATCCGCACCCACCGCTACAAGGAAACAACCATCTGTGTCGGCAGCTACAACATGGACTGCCATGTGGTAGATTACCTCATGACAGCAAAAGGAATCGTGCCCGAAGGCGGTTTCATCGAACCCTGCGATGCCTATGAAATCCCTTATGAAATCATTGTACCCCACAGCAACGAAAACCTTCTGGTCATTGGTGGTTTTTCGGCCACCCACGTGGCTTATGGATCGGCCCGCATGGAGCCCGTATTCATGATGCTGGGCCATGCTGGAGGGTTGGCAGCACACCTTGCCCTGCAATCCGGTAGCGCGGTGCAGGATGTAGCCGTCAAGCAGCTACAATCCCTGCTGACCCAGCAAGGTGCCATATTGAAAGCCCCTTACCTGCCGGATGTGGCCATCCATTTCACGCCGGCCGAACCCAAAGTGGGCGAAGAAGTAACGTTTACCGTGGAGGAAAAGGATGTCCGCGCTCCACTCAAAAAAATCTGGTGGAGCCTGGACGGAACGGGAGAAATCAACGCCACTGACAAAATGGTTAAACACACGTTCACTTCAGCGAAGGTCAACGAGATTACCCTACTGGTGGAAGACGAAAACGGATTGCGTTCGCCATTTATCAAGGCAGAAGTCCCTGTCGGCGAATCGGCTATCCGTGACGTGAATGTAGAAGCCGAAGACGGCGAAATAACAGGCGAATGGATCCGCTCGCGCTCGCCAAATTATGATTTCCGGCTGCTGTATATCGACGGCGACACGAAAAAAGGTGGGAAAAAAACGCGGTTTGTCCCCGATTTGCCTAAAACCGGCCGGTACATGGTTTCGGTTGCCTATTCACCGGGTGAAAACCGGGCGACGAATGTACCCGTCACCATCCAGCATAGCGACGGCACCAGCAACGTTACGCTGGACCAATCTACGGCCAGTACCCTTTTTGTGTACAAGCCCTTGGGGGAATTCCGCTTCGAGGAAGGCGAATCGGGCTGGGTGGAAATCAGCAATGCAGGAACCACCGGACAGGTCGTTGTAGATGCAGTAAAATGGATCTGGCTCGGTGATGAATAGGAAAACATTTATTTGGGATTTGGGTGCCCTGACCGCCGGTTTCTCCGGACTGAGCTGGGCAGGGCACCCCTCCTATCTCAATCAAAGCAGTGAAGACGAGCCGTTGGTCGTGAATGCCGGGGTAAACGGCAACAATACACGGAACCTGCTGGCGCGGGTAGCACAAGACTGCCTGTCTCACCGGCCGGATCTGGTCATTCTCATGGTCGGCACAAACGACATGAACCACGGCAAGTACGTACCACTCAACGAATATGAAGCCAACCTCACCAAGCTTGCCGATCAACTAACAGCCAGTGGGAGTCGGCTGCTATTGCTGAGTATGCTGCCATTTTATGAACCTTATCTGCTGACCCGGCATCCGGAGGAGTTCTTCCAGCCCGAGGGTCCATCGGGACGACGGGCCGCATACAATGCCGTGATTGAAAAGGTGGCGCATGAAAGCGGCACTGCCTTTTTTGATATCGGGAAGATCTTCGAAAGAATCGGAAAAATCGGGCTGGATAACGATTCGCTGCTCCGCAACGAAGCTAACAGCGGTCGGACCGACGGTGTCCATCCCACACCGAACGGCTATCGCTTCCTCGCCTTAGCCGTCGGTCAATTTATCCAATATCACCAGCTCCCGATGAGGCGAATCGTCTGTTTCGGTGATAGCATCACCCGTGGCGACGGGTCGGTGGATAAAGAAAGTTATCCGGCTTATTTACGTAAATTGTTTATATTAACAACGTTATGAAAAAACTAAAAACGGTACTGTTTGCGCTAATTGCGCTATTAACCATTACGAGTTGTTCGTCTCCAGCCACGGATCACGCTGAAGCCGACATCATTATCTATGGTGGCACAGCCTCCGCGATCACCGCGGCGGTACAAGCTAAGCAACTGGGTAAATCGGTCATTGTGGTGTCGCCCGACAACCATTTGGGCGGCCTGTCTTCGGGTGGGCTGGGCTTTACCGACACAGGGGACAAGTCTACCATCGGTGGCCTCGCCCGTGACTTCTACCACCGGGTCTACCTCCATTATGAAGACAGTGCGGCATGGCGCTGGCAGCAACATTCGGAGTATGGCAACAAGGGGCAGGGCACACCGGCTATTGATGGCAATGCCCGCACAATGTGGATATTCGAGCCCCACGTAGCCGAAAGCGTATTTGAAAGCTATGTGGACGAAAATGGCCTAGACGTGCGCCGCGACGAGTGGCTGGACCGTGATTCAGGTGTGGCAGTGGAAAACGGCCAAATCGTTTCCATCACGACGTTGAGCGGAACGACCTACCGGGGCAAGATGTTCATCGATGCCACCTATGAAGGCGACTTGATGGCCGCGGCCGGAGTCAGCTACCACGTAGGACGGGAGGCAAACAGCGTATACGACGAACAGTGGAACGGTATCCAGACCGGTGTACTGCATCACAAACACTGGTTTGCATCGGATATCAGCCCCTATCAGGTCCCCGGCGACAGCACCAGCGGTTTGCTGTACGGCGTATCGACGGATCCGCCGGGTGAATACGGACAGGGCGATCATCGTTTGCAAGCCTACTGTTTCCGTATGTGCCTGAGCAATCACCCGGACAACCGCGTCGCTTTTCCGAAACCGGATGGTTATAATCCAGCGCACTATGAATTGTTGGCACGCGTATTTGCCTCGGGCTGGCGGGAGACGTTCGAGAAGTTCGACCCCATTCCCAATCGCAAAACGGACACCAATAACCACGGCCCATTCAGCACGGACTTCATTGGCATGAACTACGACTATCCCGAGGCCAGCTATGAACGGCGCCGGGAAATCATTAAAGAACATGAGGATTACCAAAAGGGCTTGATGTATTTCTTGGCCAACGATCCAAAAGTGCCCGAAGAAGTCAGGGAGGAAATGGCACAATGGGGGCTGGCCAAAGACGAATTTACCGACAATGGCAACTGGCCACACCAACTGTACATCCGGGAAGCCCGGCGCATGGTAGGTCAATACGTGATGACCGAGCACGACACCTTCAGCGAGCGGGAAATCACCGACCCTATAGGCATGGGATCGTACACGCTCGATTCGCATAACGCACAGCGCTACATAAAGCCGGACGGATTTGTACAAAATGAAGGCGACATTGGCGTCAGCACAAAGAAAGGGCCTTACCGCATTTCCTATGGCTCAATCATCCCCAAGAAAGGGGAATGTGCAAACCTATTGGTACCCGTATGCCTATCCAGCTCACATATCGCCTTCGGCAGCATCCGCATGGAGCCGGTGTTTATGATCCTCGGCCAGAGCGCCGCTCTTGCGGCCTCACTGGCCATCGATGGCGATATGGCCGTGCAGGACGTGGACTACGCCGATTTGGAAAAAGCATTGCTGGAACAGCAGCAAGTACTGTCAAAACCCAACAAGTAACCCATGAATGTAAAAACCAAACTCATTGCCGCCGTCACCGTGGCGGCCCTCGGTTACTTCGTAGACATCTATGACCTGCTCCTGTTCAGCATCGTGCGCGTGGCATCCCTCCAGGACCTCGGTCTCAGCGGTCAGCAGCTCACCAACACCGGCATCCTCCTGCTGGACATCCAGATGGCAGGCATGCTCATCGGCGGCATCGCCTGGGGTATCCTCGGCGATAAGAAAGGACGCCTCTCCGTCCTGTTCGGATCCATCCTCATGTATTCCATCGCCAATGTTGCCAACGGGTTTGTCACCTCCGTCACCCAATACGCCATCTGGCGCTTCATCGCAGGCCTCGGCCTGGCCGGTGAGCTCGGTGCCGGTATCACCCTCGTGGCCGAACTCATGCCCCGCGAAAAACGCGGCTTTGCTACCACGCTCGTCGCCTCCGTGGGCATATCCGGTGCCGTGGTCGCCTACCTCGTGTCCGACTTCTTCCACTGGCGCACCTCCTTCTTCATCGGCGGTGGGCTCGGCCTGGCCCTGCTCCTGCTCCGCATCGGCGTGGCCGAGTCCGGCATGTTTGACCATGCCAAAAAAACCGTGGGAAACCGCGGCGACTTCTTCGGCCTGTTCCGCTCCCGCAAAAACCTGCTCAAGTACCTCCGCTGCATCCTCATCGGCATGCCCCTGTGGTACGTGGTGGGCATACTCGTCACCCTGTCACCCGAGTTTGGCAGGCTGCTCGGCGTAAGGGGCGACATCAGCGGCGGGCAGGCCATCGCCTGGTGCTACGGCGGCATGACACTCGGCGACATTGCCAGCGGCCTGCTCAGCCAGGCGCTCCGCAGCCGCCTGAAAGTGGTCTATACCTTCTTGGGCATCGCCGTCGCCAGCATTGGCATTTACTTCTTCCTTACCCCGCAAAGCCTGGGCGCCTTTTACCTGCTCTGCGGCCTGCTGGGCTTCTCCGTGGGCTACTGGGTCATTTTCATGACCATAGCCACCGAGCAGTTCGGCACCAATATCCGCGCCACGGTCACCACCACCGCGCCCAACTTCGCCCGCGGCGCGCTTGTGCCATCCACCATCCTCTTCCACCTGGTGACCCAGTGGACGGGCTCCATGGTTACCGGCGGGCTCACCGTCGGTGTCCTATTGCTCGCACTGGCCTTCTGGGCGACTCTGGGCATGAAAGAAACCTTCCATAAGGACTTGGATTATGTGGAGGAGCTAAACTAAGCAGTGGGTGTGGCTAATTGCATTTTCCAAAAATTACGTATCTTTGGAAAAAAACCAATTATGCCACACCCATCACCAACGATCGATGCCGATGTAGTGCGTAGGCTACGTGACGGGGATAACATGGCTTTTGACGAAGTTTACAAAACCTTTGCTCCTGTACTCTACCAGCGTCTACTGCGCTTGCTGAAAGACACCGACACGGTGGAAGAAATCTTACAAGATACCTTTCTGAAACTTTGGGAAAAGCGAGAGCAAATTGATCCCCAACAGGGATTCAAGACCTACCTATATCGCATTGCAGACCATTTGGCCATTGACCTTTTCCGTAAAATAAGCCGTGATAAGGCATTGCAGCAAGAGCTGTGGGCCAGTACGGTAAGTTTTTATCTCCACAGCGAAGAGACGTTGATCGCCAAGGAACAACGTCAACTCATTTCTGCCGCCATCGATCGGCTCCCACCAAAGCGCAAGCAAATACTCTTGCTGTGCAAACTGGAAGAAAAGAGCTACCAAGAAGTAGCTGAACTGATGGGAATTTCCGTTTCAACCGTAAGCAATCAATTGGTAAAAGCCATCAAGGAAATCAAAAGTTACGTGCTCCAATCGACCCGTGATGAGCAAGCGGTTATCTTGTATCTTTTGTTGGCCTTTCATATCGCCTGACCATAGCTCACTATTTTTTTATTTTCCAATAGTGTGTTTGGTCTGCTCGAACGTATATACATACAAACGAATTATAACCGCATTATCATTGGAGAATCGCAAGGCAATACTCGATTTATTGACGGCCTATTTAAATAAGCAAGTCAGCCGCGAAGAATTTGACCAATTATTCACGCAGCTCGCTGCACTGGAAGACGAGGCCTTCAAGGAGATTATCCTTGATGCGTTGGACAGCGAATCTACTTTGAGCGATACCGATTTCATCCAAGCGCGCGTTGATCAATTATATCCACAGCTTCATGCGAAAATCAAGAAACTTCCCGAGGCAATCGCCGATCCAATAGATACACAAAAATCGACCCGTCAAATCTGGTGGAGTATGTCTGCCGCAGCCGCCATCCTCATTTTCCTGCTTGCGGGTATTTACTTTTTCACAGACAGATCGCGTCAATACAAACCCATAGCCATCACACCGGAACAAATTCTTCCGGGAGGTAATCGTGCGACGCTGACACTTGCCAATGGGCAAACCATTGATCTGAACATAGAGCAAAGTGGAATTGTCATTGGAGATGGGATTACTTATGCAGACGGAACTGATATTTTAGACGACAGATGGGCAGACGGAAAGGAAAGTCCAATGTCTAATGTCTCGCGTCTATTGTCTCTAAGTACGCCGAAAGGCGGCCAATACCAGATAACCTTATCCGATGGGACGAGGGTATGGCTCAATGCGGCCAGTTCGATCACCTATCCTGTCGCGTTTGAAGGCGGTAAGCGCGAAGTCTCTCTTCAAGGAGAGGCTTATTTTGAAGTGGCAAAAGACAAATCCAGGCCATTTATCGTAAATACCACCAAACAACGCGTGGAAGTACTTGGCACTTCATTCAATATCAACGCCTATGAAAATGAAACGGCCACGAAGACAACGCTGTTAACCGGATCGGTACGTATACAAGCATCCGAAGGGGCCCAAGCAAATGGAAACAGCCAGATGCTTGACCCAAATCAACAAAGCGTCGTGAACCATCAGGATAATAAAATTACGGTCAACCACATCGACCCAAGTGCCGCTGTGGCGTGGAAAGACGGATTATTCAACTTCCACGGATTAAGCATCGATGAATCGATGAAACAGATTGAGCGTTGGTATGATATTCATGTCGTGTATAAAGGCAAAAAACCTGAAGGCTATTTGGGCGGAAAAATGAGCCGCGGAGTGAAATTAGCTACTTTTCTCAGCTTTTTAGAGAAAGATTTCCACATTAAATCGGAATTGCAACCAGACCGTACACTTATCTTATTCGTTTCGAAAGAATCTAATAACTGATTAATAAACTTAAATTGAATAATCATGAGGAGACCACCACCATAACCCCAGCGGGATACCATAGAAAAAGCAGGGAAGTGTTGACGCCACTTTCCCCGCCATATGCCATGGGCTATCCCTGATACGATAATCGGATTATTTCACAAAGTATAACCTTAGCATCACAAAGTTATGAAAAAAAAGCGAGGCTTGGAAGGTTTTTGCCTACCTCCTAAGCTCCACACCAATAAATCTATTTTACGGCAAGTTGTCATGGTCATCAAAGTGAGTTATGTATTGCTATTGATTACTTGCATGCAATTGCAGGCCCGCACGTATTCACAGACCATCACCCTGAATACGAAGCGGACATCGCTGGAAAATGTATTTAAAGCGATTGAGCAACAGACCGGTTATGTGATACTTTACAACTACAACGAGTTGCAACGCGCTAAACCGGTTTCCATTTCGGCGACCCAAATGGATATTCACCGGTTTCTTGACAAACTCCTTTCCGATCAGCCTTTTACCTATACAATTGAGGATAAGACCATTTTGGTCACGAATAGGCCCGCGGCAACGGCACTATCCATCAATCCTGAAAAAGCAGTTACGCAGCTGCCCCAGCAACGATTGATCACCGGATCCGTGACGGACGAAACGGGCAGTCCGCTCGAAGGCGTCACCGTCACCGTCGACGGTACGTCGGCAGCTACCACAACCAATGCGCAGGGCAACTATCGCATTCAAGTGCCTGAAACCGGCACTATCCTGGTGTTTACCATTGTGGGATTTGAAGCCCTAAAGCAACCGATAGGTGATAGACACACCATCAATATTGTGCTGAAAGCATCCATGAGCGATTTGGACGAAGTGGTGGTGGTAGGATATGGCAGCCAACGTAAGCGAGATCTTACCGGTTCGGTTTCTTCAGTTGGCGCTGACCAGCTTGCGGCATACCCCACGGCAGGGGCCGTTCAGGCCCTACAGGGAAGGGCCCCGGGGGTGGCCGTATCGAGTGTAAACGGTGAGCCAGGCCAAGCCCCCCGTATCCGCATTCGTGGAGGTACGTCAATTAACGCAAGCAGCGAACCGCTGTACGTAGTTGACGGTTTTGCAGGCGGTTCGCCCCCTCCTCCGGAAGACATCCAGTCCATAGACATCCTGAAGGACGCTTCGGCCACAGCGATCTATGGATCTCGCGGAGCCAACGGCGTTGTACTGATTACAACAAAAAGCGGTAAAGCCGGAAAAACCCAAGTGGGGTTTAGCAGCTCCTATTCTATCCAAGAAATAGGCAAGAAGTTGACACTGCTCAACGGAGAACAGTTTGCCCAATACATCAACGAAATCTATCAAAATGACGGATCGTCCATTGTACCTTATCCCAACCCCGAGCAATATGGCGCGGGTACAAATTGGCAAGATGCGGTTTTCCGGACGGGTGGATTGGGGAATAGCCAGCTTTCTGCCAGCGGAGGTACCGACGGAATCAAATTTTATACATCCGTCGATTACTTCAACAATAAAGGGATCATAACCAATTCGCTGTTCGATCGCATATCTGGTATGTCCAACTTGGACATCAAGCTAAATGACCGTGTACGGTTCGGCACGAAGATGTTCTATTTACGTTCGAAGAGCGATGGCGTTTTGACACAAGAACCCAGCGGCGGGTCTACGGGTACCGGTGTGATTATGGCCGCGCTAAAGTTCGAGCCTGTCCAGGACATCTTTGGCCCGGACGGGACGTATACGCTGTCTCAGGTTGGCGACCCGCACGACAACCCGGTAGCGGTTGCCAGGGAACGCGAAAGCGGCAGGATAACCGATTTGTTCCAAGGCAATGCTTACGCCGAGCTGGATCTGTGGCGTGACCTGACATTTCGATCGACTTTTGGTATCCAGACCAACAATTACCGAACGGGCGAATATATCCCTACCACGTTGAATGCGGGAAGAAATTACGGGGGGATCGGCTCTATTGCCGCAAATAAGCAAACGATGGTCATCAATGAAAATTATTTGACTTATGACAAACGCATTGACGAGTCAAATAGGCTCATGGTGATGGGCGGCTATTCCTATCAGTTTTCCCGGGGCGAATACTGGCGGGCTTCCAATCAGAATTTTGTCACCAATTCATTCTCGTATTGGAACCTGGGCGGCGGCTCTAACTACCAAAACGCTGCATCGAGCCTTACCGAATGGGTACTATCGTCGTTCTATGGGCGATTAAACTACAACTTCAAGGACCGGTACCTGCTTACCTTCACCGGACGATACGACGGCTCCTCCCGTTTCGGCGCTAACAATAAATGGGCTTTTTTCCCATCCGGCGCCGTCGCATGGAACATAAAGGAAGAACCCTTCCTTCGGGATGCCGACATATTATCGCTGTTCAAAATCAGGGCAAGCTATGGGGAGACGGGGAATACAGAGATCGGCTCTTACCGATCCCTCGCCAAATTCTCGCCGTCGTTTACCATTATTAATGGCAATCCCGTCAATGCCGTCTTGCCTACCGATGTGGCCAATGCCAACCTGACTTGGGAAAGCACCCAACAGACCGATATCGGGATAGATGTAAGTTTCTTCAACAGCCGGTTGTCTTTCACAGCCGACTACTATAATAAGAAGACCATGCAACTGCTTTATGACGTGCCGCTTCCTGAATACTCCGGGTATACAACCTCACTGCAAAACATAGGAAGCCTGCGCAACAAAGGGTGGGAATTTGCATTGTCTACCATAAACTTGGATCGCGACTTTAAGTGGAATACCGATTTCAATATTTCCTTCAACCGCAATAAGATCCTGAAATTAGCTGGGGGTGATTTGCTATACTCTACCGCCCCGGGGCATATGCTTTCTACGGATTCGCAGATCCTACGTGAAGGGCAAGTTATAGGGGCGTTCTACGGTTGGGTATTTGACGGCATTTATCAAACAAACGACGATTTCAGTGCGGAACCCCACAAAAATCCAGGAGATGTCCGGTACCTGGATATCACAGGCCGGGACGCCGAAGGCAACCTTACCGGTGTTCCCGATGGCGTGGTGAATAATGACGACCGCCGGATTATCGGCAATCCACATCCCGATTTCGTGTTCGGGTTCAATAACGACTTCCGATTCAAAAACTTCGATTTCAACGTCTTTTTCCAAGGGAGTGTGGGCAATGACATGATGAACTATACCCGATTGGAACTGGACTGGATGGCGGGCAAGAGCAATGCAACAATTGATGCCTTGAACCGGTGGACGCCGACGAATACAGACACAGATATCCCAAGAGCCTCGGGCGCCAACAAATCGGAAGTATCATCCCGCAGCGTGGAAGACGGGTCTTACCTTCGGTTGAAGAACCTGACGATTGGATACAACATAGAAGAACCAAAATTGCGGCATTTGGGCGTGTCAACGCTGAGGGTATACGTCAGTGCCCAAAATATCTGGACGGTCACCAACTATTCGGGCTATGACCCGGAAGTAAGTTTCCAAGATTCCAACATTAATGTGGGATTAGATTATGGGAGTTATCCCAATGTCAAATCATGGACATTAGGAGTCCGTATCGGTTTTTAGTCAACTAAATAACGAAAAAAATGAAACGCATTATAACCTACTTATTTATCATTGCGACTGCGTTGGTACCCGTGGCCTGTACTGACTTGGAGGAAAACCCACAAGGTATCTTGGCACCCGAATCATTTTTCAAGACCCAGGCTGATGCCGAAGCTGCGGTGATGGGTGGGTATTCCTGGATAGCCAGTGAATACCTGTATGGCCGTAGGCTACTGATTGGACTACAGCTCCTGAGCGATATGTGTGACATCGGCGATATCGGTACCGCTTCCGAACGGGTACAAATGAATAACTTCCAGACCGATGGCAACAATGGAATTGTGACTACGCTTTGGCCCTATTTTTATCAGGTGATCGGCGCCGCGAATGCAGCCATAGACGGTATCCCCGCCGTCAGCATGGACGAAAACTATAAAAACCAGTTAATCGCTGAGGCAAAGATGTTGCGTGCCTTATGTTACTACCATTTGGTGCAGCTTTGGGGTGACATCCCTTACATCGGAGCATTTGTTTCCGACCCCAGTCAGATTTCGTCTATCTCGAAAACGCCGGCAGCAACGATTTACCAGCATATCATCGCCGATTGCGAAGACGGTATGCAGTACCTGCCCAACACGTATACCAACAACATCAGGAGTAGGCCCACGAGAGGCACAGCCCAGACGCTGCTGGCTTCCGTATACCTCACCATTGGCGATTACGGCAAAGCCCAGCAACATGCCGAGGACATCATCAGTAACGCAGGAACTTATGGATATGGACTGATGGAAGATTACCAAGACCTATGGCGAGCGGATTTGGGCGACCACAAGGAGCAGGTTTGGGCGGTAGATTTCAAAGGGAGTGTGCAGGGCTCCACTTATCCGCAAAATGTTGATTTCATGGCTCCAATTACAGGCGTGCGCGATGCCGACATGAACGGCTGGAGTGTTGTGGTAGCCTCTCCGGGTGTTTATGACAGTTTCGACGACCGGGATTATCGCAAAAAAGTCAGTTTCTTAACGGAAACGCCGGTCAACGGTGTAATGACGCCCTATACCGAATGGCGATGGCCCCGAATACACATTGCAAAGTGGTGCCTGTATCCGGGCGCCAACGCTACCGAAGATGGCACCTTGTCAGATCATAATTACACGATTTTCCGCTATGCAGAAGTCTTGTTGATTGCGGCGGAAGCGATCAATGAAGCACAAGGCGGGCCAAATGCCAGTGCCTATGCATACATCAATGCCGTACGGGCACGAGCCAGAAATTCTGGTGGCACGCCTGCCGCCTTCCCGGCAGACCTGCAGCCGGGCATGTCGCAGGAAGCGTTCCGCGCGGCCGTACGCGAAGAACGGCGCGTAGAACTTGCGTTTGAATGGAAACGATGGTATGACCTCGTGCGCTGGGATATTGCCGAGGAAGCATTCACCGGGCCAGATTCGTACGAACCACGGCCTAATTTCCGAAAGCACCATACTTTGCTGCCTCTTCCACAGGACGAGCTGAACCGGAATCCAAACCTCCTTCCTCAAAACGAAGGATATTGAAACGAATTACGTAGTTAAATACCAACAATGAAAAATAGTATGTTCAGTTTAATATTGGCAATCTTCTTCTGCTCGGTTGACTCATTGGCACAGGAACAAGTGGGACAACGGCTGTCCGAAACATTTGTTAGGCAAAAGCTGGATGACGCCATACAACAATATCGGATACTAATTCCGCAGGTTCCTGATGGATTTTTCCCCAGCACTTATCGCAAGGATGACGATTCATTAGGATTGGTAGAAAGCAAATCATGGGTGTCGGGTTTTTACCCCGGCACCTTACTGTACCTGTATGAATACAGCGGGAATGACGATTTACTCGCGGAAGCTACCAAACGGCTCAACCTATTGGAAAAAGAAAAAAACAACACGGGCACACATGATCTGGGTTTCATGCTTTATTGCAGCTTTGGCCATGCCCTACGCCTTACGGGTAGTCCGGACTACGAGCGGGTGCTGTTGACGGGCGCTGAGTCCTTGGCTTCGCGGTATCATCCGAAGGCGGGCTGTATACGATCCTGGGATACCAATGCCGCAACCGACCAATGGCAGTTTCCGGTCATCATTGATAATATGATGAACCTCGAGATGCTGAATTGGGCATCACGCTTTTCAGGAAACCAAACGTATCAGGTTATTTCCGAAAGACATGCCAATACGACGCTGGAAAATCATTTCCGCGAAGATAACAGTTCCTACCATGTCATCGATTACGACACGCTGTCCGGAAAAGTAAGGCATAAACATACCCATCAAGGTGCCCATCACGAATCGGCATGGGCACGCGGTCAGGCGTGGGGGCTCTATGGTTATACGATGATGTATCGGGATACGCAGAAAGAAAGCTATCGTCAACAGGCCAAAAAAATTGCCGATTTCATCCTCAATCATCCCAACTTGCCGGCAGATAAAGTACCCTATTGGGATCTAAGTATCGCACCGGAGGCCAATACGCCCCGCGATGCTTCCGCCGCCGCCATTACAGCCTCTGCATTATTGGAGTTGTCCGGCTACGTAGCGGAGCAAGAAAAAGAAACTTATGAAAAAGCTGCGGAACAGATGATATTCAGCTTATCGCAAACGCCCTATAGTGTCGAAACGGGCGCTTGCGGAGGATTTATCCTCGACCATTCCACAGGCCACCTACCCGCGAACCGCGAAATTGATGTGCCGCTGTCTTATGCCGACTATTATTACGTAGAGGCGTTGACCCGATATTTACGGATGTTGCAGGGGAAACCGATCATCGCTTATCCAAAATACTGATTGACTGATGGGGGGTATGAACAATTTTCACCCCCTATTCAATCGATTACTACCCCAAAAGATGCTTGCGCCAGCGTATCTTTACGCTTCAATTATGATAACCTGTAACATAGCATTAGTTAATTGTGAAAAGCGCTCGATTCATTACCGTATCTTTACTCCTATTATGCGTTGCCTCTATATCCCTGGCCCAACAAAAACACCGCCTGAATGAAAACTGGGAGTTCGTGCGGCAGGACCTCGGTGGCACCTGGGAGGCTGTAAGGCCTTACAAACCGGGTGATCCGGAAGCTTCCCCCAGTTGGACAGCGGTGACCTTACCGCATTGCTTCAATGCCACGGATGCCGTAGCTCCTGATGTCAATTACTACCAAGGGCCCGGTTGGTACCGTACGACGCTCCCCATCAACAACCCTTATGAAAACGGTCGCGTCCTGCTCCACTTCGAAGGTGCCGGACAAAAAACGGAAGTTTATATCCATACCCAGAAAGTCGCCGAACATGTCGGCGGCTACGATGAATGGACGGTTGACATTACCGATGCTGTCGCGGCATTCAAAACTTCTAAGGCCTTTACCGAACAATTCAACAAACAGGTGCCGTTGGTTATCCGTTGCGACAATTCCCGCGATCTGGAGCTCATCCCATCCGACTTGTCGGACTTCAACCTCTATGGTGGCATCTATCGCTACCTCAACCTGGTGTACGTCCCTGCGCTATCCATAGCTCAGTTATTCGCCTCGGCCACGACGGAGGCCGATGGCACCAACGGCCAGGTCACGCTAAATGCCCGTTTACATAATCCAAGCCAAGTACGGGAAGCCGCTATCACGGCACAACTTGTAGACCCAAAAGGCATGGTCGTTGCAACCCATCAGCAGCACCTCACGGCATTCAACGACCAAATTGACCTCTCAGGGTTCACCGTAAAACGCCCCGCAATGTGGTCGCCAGCGCAGCCACAGCTTTACACTGTCCGCATCGTCGTAGCGTCCGGCCAAGATACCTGCGTCCATACCGAACGCATTGGCTTCCGTCATTTCGAGTTTGCTACCAAAGGTCCATTTTACCTCAACGGCCAGCGACTGCTGCTCCGGGGTACCCATCGCCATGAAGACCATGCCGGTGTGGCTGCAGCCATGACGGAAGACCTGATCTGGCAGGAAATGCACATGATGAAGGAAATGGGCGTCAATTTTATCCGCCTGGGCCACTATCAGCAGTCGCGCATCGTGCTGGAAGCCTGTGACAGCCTTGGCATCCTCGTGTGGGAAGAAATCCCCTGGTGCCGCGGCGGTCTCGGCGGCGAGCAGTACAAACAGCAGGCCCGCCGGATGCTTACCAACATGATTGAGCAACATTACAACCATCCCGCGGTAATTATCTGGGGGTTGGGCAATGAAAACGATTGGCCCGGCGATTTCGAGGTGTTCGATCAGCAGCAAATCCGCACCTTCATGAAGGAGTTACACGACTTATCACACCGGATCGACCCTTCACGCAAGACGGCCATCAGGCGCTGCGATTTCTGTAAGGACATCGTGGATGTCTACTCGCCCTCTATCTGGGCGGGTTGGTACCGGGGTATCTATACGGATTACAAAACCGCTACCGAAGCTGAATTTGACAAGGTTGATCACTTCCTTCACGTGGAATGGGGCGGCGATAGCCATGCCCGGCGGCATTCCGAAAACCCGGACAATGGACTATCAACCGTCATGCACAGCACCACAGCTGATGAGCGGGCGGGCGACGCGTCGCTATTCGGTGGTCCTGCACGTGTATCCAAAGACGGCGACTGGAGTGAAAGCTACATCTGCAACCTCGTCGATTGGCACCTCAAGGAGCAGGAAACCATGCCTTGGCTCACCGGTACCGCCTACTGGCCATTCAAGGATTTCTCCACCCCCATCCGACCGGAAAACCCGGTGCCTTATGTCAACCAAAAAGGTGTTGTGGAGCGCAATTTCAACAAAAAGGAATCGTACTACATCTTCCAGTCCTATTGGACCGAAAAACCTATGGCCCATATTTATGGCCATAGCTGGCCTGTCCGCTGGGGTGAGCAAGGGGAAGAAAAGATGGTGAAGGTCTATTCCAATTGCACGGAAGCCGAGTTGTTTGTCAATGGTGTAAGCCACGGTATCCGTAAGCGTGACAGTCCGGATTTCCCCGCAGCGGGTCTACGGTGGATGGTCGTCTTCCAAGAAGGTGAAAACAAACTGGAGGTCGTAGCGAAGAAAGATGGAATCACCGTGACAGACAGCATCATCCAGCATTACCAGACAGCCAAATGGGATGCCCCATCATCTGTACGGCTTCGCACACTGAACGTCCACGCAGATACGCTAACCATTGAAGCGTTGCTGGTAGACAAAAACGGCGTACCCTGTCTCGATGCCGTAAACAACATCCATTTCTCTGCCGCAGGCGATGGCTACCTGCTTGCTGATTTGGGCACATCGGACGGCTCACGCAAGGTACAAGCCTACAATGGACGCGCCCTCATCCGGCTGAAACGCACGGGCAGCCACGTGATAGCCACCGCCGCTGTCGAAGGACTGGAAACGGCGATATTGCCGCTTCCCACTCCCTATTCACGGGATACGATTGCAGCCACCATCATCCATACCTTGCGGGAGAAAACGTTACAGGACGCCCAATGGGCGCTCACGCAACAACCCGAAACTGTTACCGCCAATATCGCCAAGCGCAGTGCAGGCAGCAAACATGATTTCTACTCGGAAGGCGATTATTGGTGGCCAGATCCCAATAATCCCGATGGGCCGTACATCCGCAGGGATGGGCTCACCAATCCGGACAATTTCGTCGATCACAGGCTGGCCATGATCCGCTTCAGTCGCATCGTCGGGGCGCTGGTGTCTGCCTGGAAACTGACCGGCGACGAACACTATATCCGTCATGCCCTCCAGCATATCATAGCATGGTTTATCGACCCGCGCACCCGGATGAACCCTTCCCTGCTTTATGCGCAGGCCATCAATGGGCATGTCACGGGAAGGGGAATCGGCATCATTGATACCATCCACCTTATCGAGGTGGCTCAAGCCTTACGGTTACTGGAAGAAGCCGGACTACTGGATGACGATATCCTGCATGGCACAAAAAAATGGTTCAGCGATTACCTCTTCTGGCTGTCCACCCATCCCTACGGGATTGAGGAGATGAATGCCAAAAATAATCATGGCACATGCTGGGTAATGCAGGTAGCCGCCTTTGCCCGCTATACACAAAACAACGTCTTGCTCCGCCGATGCGCCGAACAGTATAAGACCGTTCTGCTGTCCCAGCAAATGGCAAGCGATGGAAGTTTCCCACTCGAAACCGAACGTACCAAACCTTACGGGTATTCACTGTTCAATTTGGACGCCATGACGACGATTTGCCATTTGCTGTCAGACAACGGAAACAACCTCTGGACGTACCAACTAGACGACGGCCGCTCCATTGAAAAAGGAATCCATTATATGCTTCCGTATGTACAGGATAAAAACAGGTGGCCGTATAGCCGGGACGTCATGTATTGGAATGAATGGCCCGTTGCTCAGCCGTTCCTGTTTCTGGGCGCGCTTGCCTACGGCCATACGGAGTTGTTGAACACCTGGGTTGCATTAGAGCACCGCCCATCGGAAGACGAAGTCATTCGCAATCTACCCTTGCGTTATCCCCTGTTGTGGCTTCCTTGAACATTTTTTACCCCACTTTCAAACAATAATTACCCCATGGGGCGCGTCGCCACCCCTTACTTTTGCTCGCTGTAACTATTTTATAAACTCATATAAACCTATACAGATGAGCATACGTTCTACAACAAGACGAAGCTACGCCTTCGTAATCACACTGCTGGTTTGTTGGGCAAGCATCGCCTACCCACAGACGCCCATTACTGTGACAGGAAAAATCACTTCCCAAGATGGGACACAGGCGTCCGGTGTCAGTGTATCCGTTAAAGGCACGAGTACAGCTGCCGCATCGGACGCCGAAGGCAACTACCGTATCAACGCACCGGGCAACGGCATCCTCGTTTTTACGCAACTGGGCAGTGTCTCGCAGGAAATTCCAATCGACAACCGTACCGTTATCGACGTCACATTGGCAGAAGACGTCTCCACGCTCGATGAAGTAGTGGTGGTCGGGTTTGGTACACAGAAAAAAGTGAACCTGAGCGGCGCCGTAGCCCAGGTAACCGGCGCGGAGATTGCCAATAGACCCACACCCAGCCTTACCGGCGCCCTGCAAGGTGTGCTGCCGGGTGTTACGGTTATCCGCGGCAGCGGCCAGCCTGGCGATGAAGGATTAAATGTACGTATCCGCGGTTTTACCTCGGCAAATACCGCTCAAGCCTTGGTGCTTGTAGACGGTATCCAAATGGACATGAACCTATTGAATCCCGACGATATTGAGTCGATATCGGTACTAAAGGATGCTTCGGCGAAAGCCATTTATGGCGCACGGGCCGCAGCCGGTGTCATCCTCATCACCACCAAAAGGGGAAAAGAAGGCCGCACCCGTATCAACTTCAACAATTATTATGGGATAAACATTACCGCCCGCCAACCCCAGCGCCTCAACTCGTGGGATGAACAAACGCTCATTGACGAATCCCGTTTTAACGCCACAGGTACCCCTGAGTTCAGCGAGGAGCAAATTGAATGGTTAAAAAACCCAAATTTCTCCTATCGGCCCAACCCTGCACAAGATCGCTGGGAATATTTTGACAACAACAACTGGCTGAAGGAAGGCATGGACAAGGTCAATACCATGCAAAACTACTCCCTCTCCGTAGGAGGTGGAACCGATCGGCTCAATTACCTCGTCTCCGGAAGTTACTACCAGCGTGACGGGGTATTGCGTTACGGCCCTGACGACAATTCCCGCTATAACCTGAAAGCCAATATCAATGCGGAACTGAACAAATACCTGAGCGTGGAAGTAGTTGCGGGTTACATCGGCTCTTATATCAACCGGAATGCCTTCGGAACCGAACAAATCATCAATCGGCTATATCGAAGTAGGACGCGCCAAAGCCTGTATACACCCGAAGAGGACATGACCGGGCAGCCTTACAACGGCGACCTTCAAATCAATCCCGTTGACATCCAGAAGAACGGCGGCTTGGAAACACGCGACTATGAGACTTTCACGGGTAGGCTGAACCTCAAAGTAAAAAACGTCGTGAAAGGACTCACATTGGATCTGGTAGGCTGGCGAAACCAGGACTATTATTCCATGGAAAACAATAGACGGAGCATTACGTGGTGGGGTCGGACAACCAATACCACTCGTTTCCAGGTAAACGTACCCAACAGCATGAGCATGACCAAAAACCGGGGTTACCACAACAACCTGCAAGGCTACCTGACTTACAACCTCCAGTTGGCTGACAGCCATAATTTCACGCTGATGGGCGGCGCGTCGTTTGAAGAATACCGCAAGGATGAATTTGGAGCAAGCGCTCAATCCATGATTACAAACGATTTCTTCAGTTTCAACTTTGCGGACCCGCTCACCAAAACCAACCGCGATTTGGTGGAAACCTGGGCTATGGGTTCTTTTTTCGGGCGGTTGAACTACAACTTCCGGGAAAAGTACCTGTTTGAGGCTTCTTTCCGCTACGACGGCAGCTCACGCCTGGCACCCGAAAACCGCTGGGAGATCTTCCCCTCATTCTCCGCTGCCTGGCGTATTGACCAAGAAAACTTCATGCAGGACCAATCCGTTATTTCTGCACTTAAGCTTCGGGGGTCATGGGGGCGGTTGGGTAACGGTTCTGTCCTAGGATTGTACGACTATATTCCGTTGCTGATTAGCGGATTGACTGTGACAAACCAATCGAATTTGGTTTTCAATGACTTACGGACGCAATACTTTTTCCAGAACACCTTGGCCTCACCCCAAAAAACCTGGGAAACCGTGCAGGAAGCCAATGTCGGTATTGATGCGGGTTTCTTGCGGGATCGATTGACACTCACCGCCGATTATTACGTAAACCGCAATAAAAATATGCTGGCCCAATTGAATGTACCGAATATCATTGGTGTAGGTGTATCCAGCGTGAACATCGGCGAGCTGAAAAGCTGGGGCTGGGAGCTGGATGTCAAATGGCGCGACAACATCAATAACCTGGGCTACCGCTTAGGGTTCAACATTTCGGACAATCAGAATGAGTTGGTCAAATACGATGGCCGCAATTCGATAGGCAACGGCGGAGCCGTTAGTCTTCTGGAAGGTTATCCCCTCAATAGCGTATGGGGCTATCGTACCGATGGTTATTTCCAAACACAGGAAGAATACGATGCCTACAAAAGCAATGTATCCACGCCATTCTTTCCCGGCAACGCGGGCGCTGGTGACGTAAAATACCTCGACCTGAACGGCGATGGCGTCATCTCCGCAGGCGAAGGCACACCCGAAAACCCCGGCGACTTGGTTTACTTAGGCACCACCAATGCTCGTTATACCTATGGACTGGATCTGGGGCTCAATTGGAAAAATTTCGACCTGTCCGTCTTTTTCCAGGGAGCGGCCAAACGGGCATTCCTGATTGATGAAGGCACGCTATCTCCCATGCTGGGTACGGCCGACATGCCGTGGACTATCCATATGGATCGGTGGACGCCCGAAAACCCCGATGCGCTATTCCCACGGATGTACCAGACCAGTGCACATAACTTCCGGCCTTCAGACAAGTGGGCGCAAAATGGCAGCTATATCCGCCTGAAAAACGTGCAACTGGGTTACAACATCCCGATAAACCGCAGCTATGTGCAGCAGATGCGGGTCTTTTTTTCCGGCCAGGACCTTTGGGAATACACCAAGGTACTGAGTGTCTTTGATCCGGAAGTAGGAAATAACGTAGAGGCTACAGCCTATCCGTTCTTCCGTACCCTTTCCTTTGGTTTAAATGTCACCTTCTAAGTTGAAAATGTCATGAAAAGAATCATTCATAATATCCTGTTTTTATCGAGTCTAGCGATTTGCTTCGGCAGTTGCAGCCTAGATCGGTTCCCCGAGAGCGAATTTTCAGATGCCGATTTTTGGAACACCGAGTCAGATCTGATAAACGCTGCCAACCGACATTACCAATTGCTTGCCGGTTTTCAGTTAGACAGTCGGGCTGAAGACAACGTCAATCAGACGCCCAACCAAACAAGCAACGGAAGCCGTACCATTCCCAACACGAGCGACGACTGGAACCATCCCTACCGTGATATTTTCACGGCCAATAATATCCTGGAAAAAGGCGGCAGAGCGCAGGTATCCGAAGCTGTCCGCAATCGCTACTTCGGAGAAGCGCGTTTTTTCCGTGCTTATGCGTATTTCAGGTTGGTACAGAAGTATGGCGACGTTCCCCTCTTGCTGGAAACGCTGGACATCACCGATGAAGCACTGAACATGGGCCGTACACCCAGGGCTGAGGTGGTACAGGCCATCTACGACGACCTGGATTTCGCCGCGCAATGGCTTCCCTCGCGCGACGAACTGCCCGCCGCACAATACGGGCGCGTGACCAAAAGCACCGCCTGGTCGTTGAAAGCGCGTATCGCCTTATATGAGGGCACGCGGGCTAAATTCCACAACGACGGTGATTGGCAGCAACACCTCACCTTGGCGGTGCAGGCAGCGAGTGAAGTGATGGGGCAAGGCCATGTTCTGTATCCAGACTACGGCGCGCTCTTCCAGCACGAAGCCGAAGGGCCCAACAACACGGAAAACATCTTCGTCAAAATCTATGGCGTCAGCTCGGACAACCTCATCGTGGGGCACAACACGTCCCGCGATATGGAAAACGGCCGCAATGCGCCCACACGCAACCTCCTGCGCCAGTACCTCTATGCCGATGGCCTGCCTGCATTCACCGCCGAAAACACGCCATCCAATACGCGGTCTGTGTTCTTTGTAGAAGAAAGTGAGGAGACGAGCTATAACACCATCTTCGAAAACCGCGATCCGCGTATGAGCATGACCCTGTTCCGCGCCGGCGAAGAAGCCTACCTGGGGCCCTGGATCCCGCGCACATCCCTTGGATCACGGTCGGCCTATGCCGCCAAAAAAGGATTCAGCATTCTCGATAGGCAGGTAAACGGCGCAGCTACCGTGGATAAAATACTCATCCGCTACGGCGAGGTATTGCTCACGTATGCCGAAGCCAAGTATGAGCTGGATGGCGCTATCAGTGATGCCGACCTCGATCTCACCATCAACGCCTTACGGCAACGTGCAGGTTTTGACGCGCGCCTTACGAATGCGTTTGCCTCGGCCAACGGATTGGACATGCGCGAAGAAATACGCCGGGAACGTACCGTGGAGTTGGCGTTGGAGGGATTCCGGTATGACGACCTTATACGCTGGAAAACCGCCGAGAACCTGCTTCCCAGCCAGTTGCTGGGAGCCAAGTTCAATGCAGATGAATGGTTGGGAGCTGATCAATCCAGCCTCAACCTCAACGAAAATGAAATCCTCATTGTCGAAGATACTAACGTCCGCGCATTCAACCCTGCACGCGACTACCTCTACCCCATCCCGTTCAATGAAATTACCCTGAGCGGAGGCAACGTGATACAAAACCCCAATTGGCAATAATCAAAAAGATAGACAACCATGAAAACACGAAATATATTCATTACCTTGCTGCTGCTATCCAGCGGATGGTTCTTTGCCTGCGAGGATAAGGATTACCCTGCCGGACTTCCGGAATATGAACACCATTACTATATTGTGTACGTACCCAACAACAACAGCGGCGTAACGATCAATAGGACACAAACCGATTTGGTCAAATTTCCCGTTCAGTTTTATTCCGAATTTACACGCAATTACGATGCGGTGGCCCACTATGCCGTGGTGACGCCTGATGTACCCAATCCGGCTGTGCTTGGCGAAGACTTTCAAATCGTGGACAGGGATGGGAATACCATCCAGCCCAACAGTCAGGGAAAATTTTCCCTGACATTCCCACAGGCCAGAAAAGCAACGGATACGGTGTATGTGAAGCTCCTCAATAACCCCGAGCCGGGAAGCCGTGTGGTTGAAATCAACTTCGAAGACCACATTACGCCGGAGTACCGGGTCGATATTTTTTCCACCGCTTTCAGGCGGACGTTAACCATAGATTGATGCAACACCTCATTAAAACAAGTTTAATCTCCGGATTGCTGCTCCTGTCCCGCATCGGCGTTTCCCAAGACCTCGATGTGGGGCGGGTAATCCGTTTCAGTGAGGGCCAAATAGGACTCCTGCTGGAAGAAACGCGGTTGCTGACTTCTTCGGACGGACGGGTATCCCCGCGTACGCTGGATGCCGACGGCCGGTTACACCTGGTAGCACCCACCGATTGGACCAGTGGCTTTTTCCCGGGTATCTTGTGGCAGTTGTACGCCTTTACGGAAGCCGATAAATGGCTGGATGCCGCCCGGGAAATGACCACCAAGCTGGAAAATGAAAAATTCAATGGCCGCACACACGATATGGGATTCAAAATCTACTGCAGTTATGGACAGGGCTATCGCCTGACGGAAGATCCCCGCTATCGGGACGTAATCGTTCAGGCCGCACGAACTTTGGCTACGCGTTTCAATCCCAATGTCGGCTGTATCCGCTCCTGGGACCACAATAGCCACCGCTGGGATTTTCCCGTGATCATTGACAACATGCTCAATCTCGAACTGTTGTTTGCGGCTACCAAGCTTACCGGCGATTCCTCATTTTATTACATAGCTGTGTCCCATGCCAATACCACCTTGAAGAACCATTTCAGGCCGGATGGCGGCTCCTACCATGTCATCGACTACCATCCTGAAACGGGCGAGGTAGCACACCGCAATACCCATCAGGGATATAGCGATGAGTCGACCTGGGCGCGTGGACAGGCTTGGGCGCTGTATGGCTACACGATGTGCTATCGCGAGACGAAGGATGAAAAATACCGGCATAAAGCACTGGCCATTGCACAATGGCTGATGCGGCATCCGCACATGCCCGCGGATGGCGTCCCTTACTGGGATTTCGATGCTCCAAAAATTCCCGATGAGCCACGTGACGCTTCAGCTGCGGCCGTTATCGCCTCGGGCCTGTACGAACTCTGTACATTCACCACCGATTCGCTGGCATTGAAGCAATACGCAGACCATGTAGTCCATAGCCTTGCTACCCATTACAAAGCCGATGCCGACACCCATCATGGATTTGTATTGCTGCACAGTACCGGCTCCAAGCCGGCAGGTTCAGAGGTGGATGTGCCCCTCGTCTATGCCGACTATTACTTTCTGGAAGCACTTTCGCGCAAGCAACGGTTGGAGCGGTCAGGCGATCCTTCCTTGGCGTTGCTTTTGACAAGATAATTGTTGATATTGCGGGCTTTTAACAAACCAATTGACCATGCGGATAAGTCCGGCTAACTTTTTAATGCTTGCCCTTGTACTCCTTACGGGCCAGTTGCTCTTTGGTCAAGCGACTGACAAAAA
Organism: Parapedobacter koreensis; assembly: GCF_900109365.1. Lineage (GTDB taxonomy): Bacteria > Bacteroidota > Bacteroidia > Sphingobacteriales > Sphingobacteriaceae > Parapedobacter > Parapedobacter koreensis. The sequence goes on from NZ_FNZR01000009.1 coordinate 139,869, forward strand.
CCTGCGGTTTACACGTATTGGCTTGAGGGACGGCCTCTCACAAAGCAGCGTCTTCTCCATCTGTCAGGATTACCTGGGCTTCATGTGGGTGGGTACGCGTGACGGGCTTAATCGTTATGACGCTCGCAACATCAACATTTACCGCAACATTCCCACCGATAGCGCATCGTTGACAGACAATTACATCCTGTCGCTCCTCGAAGACAGCAAAAAGCGCCTGTGGGTCGGTACCGCTGCCGGGCTCAACCAATATGATCGGCAACGTGATCGGTTTGTACGGTTTCCCTTAGCCAATAACCAATCGGGAAACACCACGTCCGAGCCTATCATATCGGCTATTGTCGAAGACCGGCATGGCCGCGTGTGGGTAGCGACTTCTCACGGGCTATACTGTTGGGACGAGCATGCTGATGCACAACAGCTTATACAAGTATTTGATGCCAACATGTACAGCAATCGGGGAGTCCCGCTGGGCAGTAATAATGTGCAGTCTTTCTATGAAGATGCGACAGGTAACATCTGGCTTGGTACAGTAAATGGCGTGCTGATATTTGCACCGTATCAGTCACGCCAGCCATTACGGCTCGCTAAACATTTTCGCCGCGTTCCCGGGGAGCTCAATAGTGAAGATGTACGGGTGGTACAGGAAGTGGGCGATGGCATCTTCTGGATGGGCACCAAACAGGGTGGCATCAATGTGTATGACACACATACAAAAACCTTTACCTACCTCCAACATCAACCGGATGCCAACGGTCGATCCTTGGCCAACAACGACGTGCGAAGCATCATCAATGATCGCTTCGGCGGCTATTGGATTGGCACCATCAATGGCCTCAATTATTACACCGAGGAAACGGGCTTTACCACGTACACGGCAAATGACCATGACCAATTTTCACTCAGCAACAATTCCATCCGGCCCATCTTCCAAGACAAGCGGGGTTCTGTTTGGATCGGGACCTATTACGGTGGGATATGCGTGTACGACCGGCATATTCCCGTTTTTCAGAACTACGCACACAGTCCCTATGTAAGTAGCCTCAGCTATAATGTCATAAGTGGCCTACTGGAAGACGAGGCCCACAACCTTTGGATAGGTACGGAAGGCGGTGGCCTGAACTACATGGATCGTGCCGGCAACGTATACAACCATTTCAAGCACGACCCCAAAATACCGGGTTCGCTGAGCCACAACCATGTCAAGTCGTTACACCTAGACAGACAGGGCAACCTTTGGGTAGGTACCTACAACGGCGGGCTTAACTTGCTGACAAAAGGGACATCCTACTTCCAGCATATCAAGCACGACCCTGCAATCGCTCACTCCTTGTCAAACAACAACGTCTATGCCATTAAAGAAGATGCACAGGGTAATATGTGGTTTGGCACTTATGGCGGTGGCCTGAATCTCAAAAAAAATAGGGCCGGCATGCACTTTGAAAGCTACCGCGCAGGAAAAACGGGCCGCTACCACATCAGCTCCGATCTGGTAAGGACCGTTTTTATCGACAGCCGAGGCAATCTCTGGGTCGGTACCGAAGATGGGCTCAATCTCCGACGCGCAGGATCGGATCAGTTCGAGGTATTCCGTTTTTCGCTGGATGATCCGGGCAGCATCAGTGGCAATATCATCATCAGTATATTTGAAGATGCTGAACATCGGATATGGTTTGGCACTTACAAAAACGGGCTCAACCAGTACCACTACGATACCGGAACCTTTACCCACCTAACCGAGGACGACGGCTTGCCGGGCAATAATATCTTCGGCATATTGGAAAACGAGGGACTGCTATGGCTGAGCACAAACAATGGCATCTGTGCGTTTGATCCCACGTCAGGGGATATCAAATCATACAATACCAAGGATGGCCTGGGGGGCAATGAATTTTCCATCGGCGCGTACTGCAAGACCTCAGACGGCCAACTTATATTTGGTGGCTCACACGGGATTACCTGCTTCAATCCACACGATTTCAGCGCGAGCACATACGTGCCGCCTATTATCTTTACGGATTTCCGCCTTTTCAATAAACCCGTCACCCCCGGCGGCAACAGCGTGCTGAGCAAGCCAGTGTCCATGACGGACACCATCGTGCTCTCCCACGCCCAAAACATTTTCACAGTGGAGTTTTCGGCCATCAATTACGTGCTTCCCGAAAAAAACAAATATGCCTACCGACTGGAAGGCTTGGAAAGCGAGTGGAACTATGTCCAGACGCCCACGGCTACCTATACCAACCTCGATGCCGGGACGTATACGCTCCTGGCCAAAGGAGCGAGCAACGATGGCATCTGGAATGAGGTGCCTGCCCGCCTTACGATTAAGATATTGCCTCCGCCGTGGAAAACATGGTGGGCTTACCTTGGCTATGCCTCATTAGTGGCCGTAGGCATTTATTTGATTATCCGGTTTACCAAAATCCGGAGCCGTCTTGAACATCAACTGGAACTGGAACACCTGGAAAACGAAAGGCAGCGGGAGATCAACGAAATCAAGCTCAACTTTTTCACCAGTATTTCCCATGAATTCCGCACGCCGCTCACACTGATCCTCGCGCCTGTACAGCACCTGCTCACACATGCAAAGCTGGAAGAACACGCACGGACGATGATGAGCACCGTCAAAAATAACTCGTTGCGGCTGCTCAACCTGATCAACCAGTTGCTGGACTTCCGCAAGCAGGAAAGTGGGAATTTCCAGCTTGCCGTGACAGCCCATGACCTGGTGGCATTCGCCGACCGCATTGTCGCCGAATTCGGCCCCTATGCCGACGAACAGCACATCCGTTTTGAATACCGTAAGCCGGCATCACCCATTGACGTGTGGTTTGACCCCGATCAATTAGAGAAAGTGGTGTACAACCTCTTATCAAATGCCTTCAAATTCGCGCCTGTCGGCGGCAACGTTCGTTTCAGTATTGAAAAAATCGGCGCCTCCGAAAAATACAGCCAAGGAGCAGCCGTCCTGCGGGTGTGGGATAATGGCGAAGGAATACCGGGCGATAAGCTGGCTTCCATCTTCGAGTTTTATTACCAGCTTCGTACAGGCGGCGAGCAGCACCGGAGACACCTTGGTTCGGGCATCGGACTGGCACTTGTCAAAAACATTACGGAATTGCATGGCGGAACGATTTATGTAGACAGCCAATATGGCGAAGGAAAACCTACTTACACTTGCTTTACTGTTGAGCTACCATTGGGTGATACGCATTTCAACGGGGAGAACGTCATACGCCAACCGATCGAAACATCCGAAAAGGCAGCAGTATCCGATTCGGAAAATACAGCAGACGGCGATACCTACCCGGCGATTTCGGTAGCTATTGCCGAGCAGACCAGCGTACATCAACCGATTATCCTCGTGGTAGAAGACAATACAGAGATACGCACGCTGATTGCTCAAGCATTGCACGGCACATATACGGTATTGCAAGCGGCCGACGGGCACGAAGGGTGGCAGCTCGTCCAAGCCAAATTGCCCGACCTCGTGATTTCCGATATCATGATGCCGGTAGCAGACGGCATATCGCTGCTTAAAAATATCAAGCAGAGCGTGGAAACCAACCACATTCCGGTCTTGTTGCTCACGGCGCGCACATCGATTGAAAATGTGGTTGAGGCACTGCAATACGGAGGCGACGACTACATCACGAAGCCCTTTCACCTCGACGTATTGACACTGAAAATCCGCAATAGCCTTGCCGCGCGCGAACGCTTTCGCAAGAAATTTATCCGGGATTATGTATTGACGCCCCGGCAGGTTCTTGATGAACCGTCGGCAGACCGACGCTTTCTGCAAAAAGTTATCCAGCTTATTGAAGATAATCTCTCGGAAACACAATTCAACGTCAACAGATTGGCCAGCGAGCTGGGCATGAGCCGCCCCGTATTATACCGCAAGCTGAAACAAATGACAGACCTAAGCGTCATTGAACTTATCAATGTCCTACGGCTCAGAAAAGCGGCACAACTGCTTGCGCAAGGCAATCTCCCGGTAAGCCAAGTAGCTTATCACGTTGGCTTCAGCGATCCCAAATACTTTGGAAAATCATTCAAGGCCTATTTCGGGAAATCGCCAAGCGAATACGCGGCGCTGGATGCCACAGCACAGGAAGGTTTACTCTCCAAGGAACCGTATTGAGCATTGCCCCGTTTTATGAGACAAAACCAACAAATGCCCGTACCCAAATTTCAAGATTAATCCCTAACTTTGCCTTTATGATTGAACTTCCTGTCATCCCAGCACACCAATTGCAGCGCAAGCCCGATTGGTTGCGCGTCAAGCTACCGGTAGGCAAAGAATATAGGCATGTCCGCGGATTGGTAGATGAACATAAGCTCCATACCATCTGCGAGAGTGGCAACTGCCCGAACATGGGTGAGTGCTGGGGCGCTGGCACGGCTACGTTCATGATATTGGGCAATATCTGCACACGTTCCTGCTCATTCTGCGCCGTGGCTACAGGAAGACCGTTAGCAGTCGATCTGGATGAACCCAACCGGGTGGCTCAATCGGTGAAGCTCATGCAGGTAAAACACTGCGTGATTACCTCCGTAGATCGCGATGACCTTAAAGATGGGGGATCCACCATTTGGGCGGAGACGGTCAATGCCATCCGTCGCGAAAGTCCCGGTACTACGCTGGAAACCCTCATCCCCGATTTCAAGGGGCAATGGGATAATTTGGATCGTATACTTGCCGTACGGCCGGAGGTCGTATCGCATAACCTGGAAACCGTGCGCCGCCTCACCCGTGAGGTACGTATACAAGCCAAATATGATCGCAGCCTGGAGTGCCTGCGCCGCATTTCAGCTGCCGGGCTGCGCACCAAATCAGGCATTATGCTCGGCTTCGGCGAGACCGAGGCTGATGTCATCGAGGCAATGACGGACCTTTATGAAGCTGGCGTGCATATCCTTACCCTCGGTCAATATTTACAACCCACCAAGGCACATCACCCCGTAGTGGAATGGATTACGCCCGACCAATTCAAATATTACCAAGAGATAGGGCTACGCATGGGCTTTAAGTACGTAGAAAGCGGCCCGCTGGTACGATCGTCTTACCACGCCGAGAAACACTTATTTGATATGCAATAAGCGCCGCCTCTCAGCGGATGATTTCCGCTACATGTTTATTGATATTCTCCGCGATCTTGTCGATGGGCAGGTCATCCGGATCTTCCCCAAATGGATCTTCGATGGATTCGGCAATGATTTCCAACGATGCCATCACATAAAATACGAAGGGCACGGCCGCTATCACAAAATAACCCATTGAAAACACATAACCCAGCGGCAGCGTGACGACGTAAAGGATGATAAACTTCTTGATAAACGAGCTATATGACCAAGGTATGGGTGTATTCTTTATCCGCTCGCAAGCCCCACAGACATCGGTCAATGCCAGCAGCTCGTTATTGACCACAATCAACTGGTCGCCTGTGAGCAGCCCTTCCTTATACAACCGATTGGCACGGCTGTACATCAGCGCAGCCACCTGATTGGGACCGTGCTTGCGATTGTCCAACCCCTCAAATTCGGGATGGTGTTTCTCATCCAGCATAAATTTCGTCCTATTCGAACGCAGGTGCTCAAATAAGGTGTGCGCATACATGGCGATGGTTTTTCGGAAAAAGTCCCGGCTGGCCTCATCCTGCGGCGTAAGGAATGCATTTAGCTTGATGGCCATATTGCGGCTCGCATTGGTAAGTGCACCCCATTGCTTCCGTGCCTCCCACCAGCGGTCATACGCCGTGTTTGTGCGGAATACCAGTAAAATGGACATCACAAATCCCAGCAAATTGTGCAAGATGGTGATGTTTCTTACCCAACTCCGTTCAGAAAGTTTCAGGTATTCCAGTTCCCAATAAGCAATCCCTCCTGAATACAGCCCCATAAGCAATAGCAAGGGAAATAGCTTACGTATCGTATCCGATTTATGCAGCGTAAACGTGGCGTGGAACCAGTCTTTGGAACTATAAACAATCATAATGCAAACATAGCGAATTGGTAGGATTCACTATGTGGTTATTTTTTCTTGACCGTCGCTGCGCCGATAATTCAGCAAATATAACCAAGCCATAACAGCAATACCTGCAGTTCCATATAAAATAAAGGGTATACGGATAATCACATCGTGGTATATCCAGCCCGCCATCAGCGCTCCCACGCCAATGCCTGCCTCCAGCGCAATGTACATGGTCGCCATTGCCTTGCCACGATGTTGGGGATGGCTAAGGTCTATCGTCCAGGCATTCACCGCCGGAGAGAGGATACCCGTGGCAATACCATAGATGGCAGCCCCCACCATTAACCAAAACAGGCTATCACCCCATCCCAGCACACACAACGACAGTACCAGAATGACGAGTCCGTACTTGATGATCACTACCCGGCCATACCGATCGGACAGCCGCCCGGCGACAAAACGAATCAACAATGAGGCAACCGTAAAAGCAACAAAAAACAATCCCCGGTTAGTCACGCCCAAATGGCCCGTCCAATCGGGAATCAAGGTGAGAATGACACCATAAGCCACGTAAGACAGCAGCGTGACGACAGCTGCCGGCATCACTCGGCTATCAATAATGTCCGTCCGCGCGATACGGAAAGATGACCACCGTAGCCGCTGCCGTTGCTGCTGAGGCAGTGTCTCTTTCATGTTCATCAAAATGACGATGGAAAGCAGTGCAAAAGCCGACGAACAGTAAAACAAAGCGTTGATGGAATAATATTGACTGATAGCACTGCCTACCGCAGGGCCGATAGCCATCCCCATGCTAAAGCACAGCCCATGAATACCCGCAGCCTCCCCCCACCGCTCACGTGGCACGATATCGGCTACATAGGCGGCCGTAGCGGTAGGCTTGAAACCCGTGGAAAAACCATGAATAAGCCTTAAAAACAGGAACCCCGCTACGCTGCCCAACACGGGATAAAGAAATCCGCATACAAAGCATACGATAGAACCCACAGCCATCACAGGCACCCGACCAACCGTATCGGTCAGCTTCCCGCTGAATGGCCTCGATATCCCGGCCGTAAGTGTGAAAAGCGCGATGATAAGCCCCTTGTATTCTCCACCGCCCAAGCTACTCAGGTACGCGGGCAACTCCGGTATCAGCATGTTGAAGCTCGCCGAAAACAGCAGGGAGCTGAGGCAAAGCAAGGCAAACGGGACGTTATAGATGGGATGCGAAAGGTGCTGCATGGTGGCGGCAAAGTTAAGGAAATCATCCAGCAACCTGACGGAATTTCCGTATCATTGCATATGGAATATCAAGAAGCCTTCCTGCGCACGCCCCTCGGCATCACGGCCATTAAAGGTCATGCACATGGCCTTGTTTCCATTTCCGTTTTAAACACAAGTGCTGTGGAACCTACTGCTGCTATCCCTGATGATTTGAGACCAGCCGTGGAACAACTACGGGAGTATTTTGCAGGTAAGCGCAGCGCATTCGATCTTCCATTGGATTTCAAGGGCACAGACTTCCAGCGGCGTGTTTGGCTAGCGTTGTTGGACATTCCCTTTGGAAAAACCTGTTCTTACTTAGAACTTGCCAAAAAACTCGGCGACGTGAAAGCTATCCGTGCGGTGGCCGCAGCCAACGGGCAAAACCCCTTTTGGATTGTCGTGCCCTGTCATCGGGTCATTGGCAGCGACGGCTCGCTCATTGGCTATGCAGGCGGGCTGTGGCGCAAGAAGTGGTTGTTGGAACACGAAAGTCCATATAAGCAACAAGCGCTGTTTCCATAAAGAAGAAGGAATAAAAGGCTTGGAAATATATCCAATCTTCCTTAACTTAGCACTCAATCCTATCTATTAACCTTTTCCGTAAGCTTTTTATAACCTGCCCGTACCAACGTCGTACCTGCTTCATACCTTATTCGCCGTGAAGGCATATTGTATTCACCATGCATCCAAGGTGAGTCCAGGTTTTTCCGCAAAAAGGTGGACTCACCCTGGACTCAAGGTGGACTCACCCTGGATTCACTCCGAAGCAAGTACGAATAGGGTATCTAGTCGGTTCGGACGTAACCGAAGAAAAGTAGGGAATATATGAATCGAAAAAGCATAGTAGGTTTTGGTGAGACAAATATAACCAATTTCTTTGATATCCCCGTTTAATTCATAAAATTGCTATCTTCATCCCTGAAAACACGCGATGATGCCCACTGTACCACCACTGAAAATACTCAAAGCCTCGGCTGGTTCCGGTAAGACCTTCAGCCTTACGGCACATTACCTCACGCTGTTGTTTTCGGGTGAAAACAAATACCGCGAGATACTCGCTATTACCTTTACCAACAAGGCCACGGCCGAGATGAAAGGCCGGATATTGGAAGTGCTGGTGGCACTGGCCACGGGAGATGGCCAACAGGAAGACCATGCCTCCGGCTACCGCGAAATCCTGCTAGGAGCCTATCCCCAATGGGATACCTTCTTCCTACAACAGCGTGCGGCGGAGGTATACCGCAAAATCCTGCATGACTACAGTCGCTTTTCGGTGAGCACGATCGACGGTTTTACGCAAAAAGTCATCCGTGGATTCACATTTGAACTGGGCATCGATGCCGGATACAAGCTGGAGATGAATATCCGTAAGGTGAAAGCCGATCTCGTACTGCGCCTCAACCGTTTGCTCGACGAACGGCCCGACCTGCTGCAATGGATTATGGACTACGCACAGACGCGGATAGATCGGGATGAAAACTGGAATTACCGTTGGGCGTTAAGTGACCTCGCCTCGGAAATTTTCAAGGAGGATTTCCAGGACTTTGATAAGGCGGTGTCCGACATCCCCGAACAGGAACTTTTCGCCAGCTTAGACAGCTATTGCAAGGAAACCGTCAAACAGTTTGAAGAGGCGTTTGAGCAGCAGCTCAAAACAGCAGCCGACACCTTTGCGGCATCAGGCGTAGATGTGATGGACTTGGCCGGCAAATCGCGCAGCCAATTGGGCAAGTTGCCGAGTCTCTCCGCCCAAAATCCTTATGACACCATCAAAAAGCTCGAAAAATACATCCATATGCCGGATGAATGGCAGAAAGGCAGGCTGTCCGGGCAGATGGCCGTGTTATACCACGATTTGAATCCCCTACTCGAACATTTGTATACGCTATATACCGAACGAAGCGGAGCATATTACCTTGCCAAAGCTATCGACGAAAACCTGTACTACCTGCGCTTGCTCAAAGAGATGAGTACCTTGCTGGCCGAATGGCGCAGGGATAATGCGGCACAGCTCATCAGCGATGCGCAAATCCTGCTCAACAACATCGGCACCAACGAGTCCGGCGATCCGACTTTCATCTGGGAGAAGACCGGCAACCGCTTCCGGCATTTTCTCTTTGATGAGTTTCAAGACACTTCCCGGAAACAGTGGGACAATTTGCGGCCCCTACTCATCAACGCCATGGGCAATGCCTCCGGTAAACGAAGTGAACATCTCATCGTGGGCGACGTGAAACAAAGCATCTACCGCTGGCGCAATGGCGATTGGCGCATCCTGCTCGACCGCGCAGAGCAGCAAATCGGTACGGCATTCAACACAGCTTACACTTCGTCTCTCATCGAAAGTGAAACACTGGAAGTCAACTATCGCAGCCATGAAAACATCGTGGCTTTCAATAACGCCATTTTCGATCATGCGCCTAAATGGTTGCAGCAACGGCTGAATGACCATATCTTGAACGAGCTGGGCGAAGAACAATACGAACGCTGGTGGAAAACCTCCGGCAACCACGACACCATCGTCCGGGCCTACCAAGACAGTCGCCAGCGCTTGCCGCCGACCACACAAAAGAAAGGCGGCACGGTGCAAGTAGATTTTATCGACGTGGAAAGCAACAACCACCGCGCCAGCGCGGTGAAGGAAGAGGCTTTGATCCGTTTTGCGGATACGCTCTTGGAATGGGTGTCTTCGGGCACTTACCGCCCTGGCCAAATCAGCATCCTCGTACGAACGAACAACGAGGCCCGCGAAGTCATCCAATACTTGCTCGATCGGCAGCGGGAATCCTCCGTTACCTTTGACGTCATCTCGGGTGATGCGCTGGCCTTGACCAACCATCCTGCTATCCGGCTGCTGATCGACACCCTGCGCGCACTGGTGGGCAAACTGCCCGATGCGGTGCTGTACATGGCCAACTGCGTCCACCTGTATAACCAACTGCTGCGCCGGGAAACGGTCTCGCCGGATGAATGGGTGCGGCTAAGCGCCTGTAAGCCGGCCGAACTGACCGGACTGCTGCCGGAGCCGCTGTGCAGCAATTGGGAAATGTGGGCTCAGCTGCCGCTGGCGGAGCTCATCGAATCGCTCATCGTGGCCTACAGGCTCCAAACGAATGACGAAAGCATCCCCTATCTCCTGGCTTTCCGTGACCTCGTTGCCGCATTCACCGCCAACGGCGAACGCGGGATACCGGCATTCTTAGCTTATTGGGAAGAGGAAGGGATCGACAGGGCCCTTCCTGCCACTGGCCAAGCCGATGCCGTAGAAGTGCTGACCATCCATAAGTCTAAGGGATTGGCATTTGATGTGGTCATGATTCCGTTTTGCAGTTGGCCCATCGATGGACGCACCAACGGCAATTTTTGGGTAAGTACGGAAGACACCCCTTATGCTCTTTTACGCAAAACACCGGTGAAGTATAAAAGCGATCTCGGCAAGTCACGTCTCTATCAGGCATATTTTGAAGAGATGCTGTTCAACTATATGGATGCCCTGAATACGCTCTATGTGGCGACCACCCGAACACGCAAACACTTATACATCACGGCACCCGGTAAGAAAGGCACCGGAGAGATCAATGCTTTACTTGCCGGCGACCTGCTCCTGGAAGTGCTGCCCGGTATCGAAGATGAGTTGCACACCGTCTTTCATGGCGGCATACAACTGGGAGACACCCCAGAACTTATCCACACGGAGCATAAGCCTGGCCGAACTGGCTGGTCATTTAGTCACTATCCCGCTTCCGCCCGCATGAAGGAAGAGTTGGCTCGACCGGAAATACAGGCCGAACTGGACATCGTGCGGCTGGATGCAGCTAAACGCCATGGGCAACTGCTGCATGAGCTAATGGCAGATACGGCTTCTGCCATGGAGCTGGAAAGCCGATTGGATGCCCTGCAAGCGCAGGGATTGCTCCGGGAGGAAGAACGTGCGGACGTACTGACCCTTGCTCAAAACACGTGGAGCCACCCGCAATTGGCGCAGTGGCTCAATGGCGATTATGCACACTGGAATGAGCGGAGTATCATCCTGCCCGGTGGTAAGACATTGCGCCCGGACAAGGTCTTGGTACGCCCCGATGAAACCATTGTGCTGGACTTCAAATTCACCCAACATGAAGATGAAGCGCACCTCAAGCAGGTGGTCAACTATCAGTTGCTCCTCCGTGAAATGGGTATGCCCAATGTAAAAGGGTATGTGTATTATGGAGCGCTGGAAAAGTTGGTGGAGGTGTAATAGCATGTTAAAACAATGGACAACCTTTTAAAATACATTCATTCGCTAACAGATTTTTCTGACGAAAGCTGGAATCTACTGCAACCTGCATTGACAAAACGGGGATTTAAGAAAAATGAATGCTTATTAAAACAGGGCCAGATTTGCCATTCACTGTTTTACATCGACAGTGGTTACTGCAAAGTTATTACGAAATCGACGGAGTCGTGAAAAATACTGGCTTTTTCTTTGAAAATGAGATTGCAACAAACATCAGCAGCTTTGGTAGCGGACAAAAATCCGAATTTAACATCGTGGCTTGTGAACCGCTAAGCACCGTAGTTTTTGACAAGGATAAATTGTTTCAGGCAGCCAAGCAAGCCAGCGAAATAGAAACTTTGGGACGAAACTGCATACGCCTGTTTGCGACGAAACAAGAAGAATTTTCAACATTGTTCAAGCGCTTTTCAGCACAGGTACGATTGGAATATTTAGCGGCCAACTATCCTGAAATTTTACAACGGGTTTCACTTTCTCAATTAGCTTCTTTTCTTGGGGTGGCAAGAGAAACGTTAAGCCGGATTAGAAAACGTAGCGTGCTGAGTTCATCCTGTGACGATCGTCACAGGATGAACTCAGCTATATTTTTGACCTTTGTTGAAAATTCTCAGCGCTATGCCAGCAGGATTTATTGCCATCATCATTGACACCGAAGGAAACAGGGTCGGGCTCCACGCCGAGCAATAACACGGCTTGCGACAATTGATTGCGTAATTATACGGATACTTTTAATATATTTGTACGTATTACAAGAATTGCCATGGACACAAAGTTGACACTCAAATTGGATAAAGGCGTTATTGAAAGGGCGAAGGATTATGCGAAGCATAATCAGACAAGCCTCTCGCAACTAATCGAAAATTATTTAAGCTCGCTGACGGTCAATCCTGAGAAAAAAGCCAAACGAAAGGTTAGCCCCTTAGTCGAAAGGCTAACTGGCATCATACCTGATGAAGGCGTGAAAGATTATAGAAGTGAATATTATGAATATTTATCGAAGAAGTATTCTTAATGAAGAAGCTATTCATCGATACAAATATCGTGATAGACCTGTTGGCCAAGCGTGCGGATTTTTATAAAGATGCACAGGAATTATTTTCCCTGCCGGACTATAGCGACACCACACTCTATATATCCGCGCTGACTTTTGCCAATACGAACTACCTGCTTTTGAAACATTATAAGCCCAAGGCAGTTCGCGGTATCCTCGTCCAATTTAAAGTTCTGGTCAATATACTTACCACCGATGACCGGATTATCGAGTTGGCGTTGGGATCTGACTTTGATGATTTTGAAGATGCTACCCAACATTATACGGCGTTAGTTCATGATATGGATGCGATTATTACGAGAAATAAAAGGGACTTCAAAACCGCCAATCTTCCTGTTATGACCGCAAGGGAATTGCTTAACACGGCACCATAATCCGATAACCATGCCCCCATTTCTCCGACAAGTTGCAGCAGATTTATTGTCCCGGTTTGATGATGACCTGAAGGACGTGGCGGTGGTACTGACCAATAAACGACCCATTGTCTTCCTGCGCAAGCACTTAGCCGATCTGGCGGGTAAGCCGCTTTGGAGTCCTTCGTTTTTCACGATACAGGAGTTCCTCCGCCAATCTACGACTATACCGGAGGCCAGTTCGCTCATGCAATTCTTCATCCTGCACCAACTGCATAATGCATTGCTCCGCGAGGAGGGTCGCCCGGAGGAAACACCGGATGAGTTTTATCCATTGGCCGAAACCATCCTGAGCGACTTTGCCCAATTGGATTACGATCTGGCAGCACCGGAAGATGTTTATGCCGAACTGCGCGACATCGCCCTGCTCCAACAACGATTCCCACACCTGTCTGCCGAGCAGCAACGCTTCATGCGGCAGTTCTGGGAGTCTTTCTCTGTCGGTAAACAAACGGCTATCCAACAGAAATTCCTCCAGCTGTGGGGGCGCTTGCCGACCCTTTACCGACGGTTTAAGGATGAGCTTATCCGGCAAGGGCTGGCTACTACAGCGGGTATCTACCGCGACCTCGTGGAAGGCCGTGCCACCAATCCCGATTTTATGGTTGCATACAAGCAGGTGGCATTCATCGGTTTCAACGCGCTTAACCGCTGCGAAGTGCGTCTGTTCGTCCAATGGCAGGAGGTCGGTAAAGCATTATTCTATTTTGATGCAGACAGTTATTACCTGGATGACGACCTGCAGGAGGCGGGATTGTTTCTACGCAAAAACATCCGGCAATATGGATTGAAGCAAGCTTTGGGTGATGTTCCAGCCTTATTGGCCGCCAAAACCGGGCCAATAGACATCCGTGCTACTTCCGGCAAAGTGGCGCAAGCCAAATTGTTAGCTACTTTGATTGCGGATCGGCCTGCCGACAGGGATGCCCCCACCAGCACGGCTATCATCTTGGCCGACGAAAGCCTGCTGATTCCGGTGCTGCAAAGCCTGCCCGAGGGCATTGACTTTAATGTCACCATGGGCTATCCCTTGATACAGTCGACACTCTTCGGTTTCGTAGACCTTTGGTTGGGTGTCCAACAACAACTGGCTGCCAACCAAGGCCGCACTGTGCATCACCTCGACGTAGAAGCCGTCCTCACCCATCCACTGAGCGGTGTATTAGTTGACGAACGCGACGCATTGCAGAAAAAAATGGTCGCCAATGAATGGCTGGAAGTACCTGCAAGCGAACTCCAATTTGAAACAGGCAGCTATCCTGCGTTTTTTGTACCACAGACCAGCAATGATGCACTCCTTCAAGCCCTGCATATACTGTTGGATGGCGTGCTCCGACAACGCCAGGAAACCCATAGTCTCCGGCACATTGAAGCGGTGCTCATCCTTGCCGTGAAGAAAGCCCTTAACCTGTTGCAGGAGGGACTAGCTCACTATTCCGAACTGTCTTTGCCTTTCCTGTGCGCGCTCATCCGAAAAGCACTTCAAAGCATATCGGCGCCTATTGAAGGCGAACCCCTGAAGGGTATCCAGGTTATGGGATTGCTCGAAAGCCGCTGCCTCGACTTCGATGAGGTATACCTCATTGGCGCCAACGAGGGTACATTGCCCAACATCACGGCAGCGCCAACCTTCATCCCCGACTCCATCCGGCGCGCCAATGGCCTGCCCGTGCTGGAAAACCAGGACGCGCTTTCGGCTTATTTGTTTTACCGTCTGCTGCAACATCCTCGGCACATCACGGTCGTATACAACGCTGTGGTAGACGACAATAACAGCGGCGAAGTGAGTCGATTCATCCGCCAGTTGACTTTTGAAAGCCGGTTTACCTTCGTACGCCGCAGCCAGCAGCAACCCATCAAAACCATTCCTGCACCGTCGGCGCTCAGCGTGCCCAAAACCGGAGCAGTAGGACACAAATTGAGTCGCTACCTGAATGATACCAACACCGACCGTCCAAAATTGTCGGCCTCTGCATTGACCACTTACCTGCAATCGCCGCTCCTTTTTTTCCTTAAATACATCGCTGGCATCAAAGAACCACCCCGGGTGGCCGAAGAGTTTGAGATGAATAGGCTGGGTAGCGTCGTACACCAAGCGATGCAAGACACCTATGAGCAGTTAAAAGCAGAAAGCGACACCATCACGGCCTCCGCCATCCACCGGAAAATCAAGACCCTGCCCCAAATTTGTTTGCAGGCGTTGTCGAAGGAGTTATACGGCGAAGCAGGAAGGATACAGGCTCCTAACAGCATGCAGCGCATCCTGCTCAAGGTCGCCGAGGAATATGCCGCAGTGTTCCTGCATTATGACGCGACGCATGTAGCGCCGCTGCGCATTGTGGAACTCGAAAACGAGCGCGACTATTCCGTCGAATTTCCGATTACGGTGCAGGGTGAACTTCGGACGGTCAAGCTCTATGGCATCATCGATAGAGTTGATGAGGTAAATGACAAGACGCGCATCGTGGATTATAAGACAGGACGGGATGAGGTGAAGTTCCAAGGGCTGGACACGCTGTTTGCGCCCGCCTCGGCCAAGAGTAATAAGGCGATGATCCAAACGCTGTTTTATACCTATGTGTACGAGCAGGTGACGGGCAAACGCGGGGTAGAACCCAACCTGTACATTGCTCGCAAGCTTCGCAAGGAGGGGTCATTGTTCTACATGGGCGGTCGAGGGGGCAATTTCCTTGCTGAGGGAGCCGCATTGGAAGACATCAAGGATCAGTTTGTGGCCTTCCTGCGCCGGACATTGGAAGAGCTGTTTGATCCGGACGTGCCCTTCCGGCACAACCCTGATGCGGTGCTGTACCCGAATGACCCCTACCGGGAGTTTATCGGACAGGAAATGCTCGATAACGACGAAAGCTAACTAAACGGAAGCCTTTATTTTCAATTTCTGAAAAAAATCATTAACTTTATCTCAAGCAGTTAAACGGAGAACACCATGAAGGGTTTGGAACGCATCACACTTGATCCGAATGTAATGGGAGGTAAACCCTGCATAAGAGGCATGCGAATAACAGTGGGCACGCTCGTAGGGTTACTTGCTTCAGGTTATTCTAATAAAGATATCTTGAAAATGTATCCTTATTTGGAAGAAGAAGACCTGCGCGAAGCGCTGACTTATGCCGCATGGCGATCGGAGGAGTTTGAAGCTCCGCTCATTATTGCATGAAAGTACTGATTGACATGAACCTGTCACCCGACTGGGTACAAGCTTTTGGCCTTCATGGGATAGAAGCTGTACATTGGACAACTGTAGGCAGGTTTGATGCTCCCGATAGCATGTTGATGGATTGGGCCCGTGAAAATCAGCACATTGTTTTTACCCACGACTTGGATTTTGGTACAGCATTAGCGTTGACTAAAGCCGAAAAACCCAGTGTCATCCAAGTACGAACGCAGAACGTCACTGTGGAGTACCTAAGTCGAATAGTAATTACAACAATAAACGATTATCAAGCGATTCTGAAAAAGGGAGCATTGATTATCATTGATGAGCATAAAAAAAGAATCCGGATCCTACCCCTAAAATAATGCTACGACCTTACACCGACACGGATAGTCGCTCACCCCAACCGCTCCGCATATGCCGTGACGCCATGTTGTTTGGCTAACTCTACCGCCAAACGGCTCCGCTTGCCAGAAGTACAAAAAAAGACAATCGGGCGCCCGCTAACCACCCATTCATCCATACGGTGCGGCAACTCATACAATGGGATATTGATGTGGGCGCCGTCGTGACCTTCTGCGTACTCCCACGGTTCGCGTACATCTATCAGCAACGCATTATCCGTTGGGGCTACCACCTTGTCTGCCGCCACCTCATCCTGCGAAAATGCATCTTGCGGCTGTAGTGCCTGGATGTGCTTATTTTCTTCCATGGCCGAAAAGCTGAACAGTTGATAACCATTGCCGCTCACGTCTATCAACAACAGCTTGCCTGCCAGTACCTCACCGTAGCCACCCAGCACCTTTAGTGCCTCGTTGGCCATCAGCGTGCCGACAATGCCGGGCAGCACATTGAGTACACCATCGATGGCGCATGAACCACATACAGCGGGCGGCTCAGGGTATAGGCAGCGATAGGTAGGGCCTCCTGCGTAGTTGAACACGGATACCTGTCCGGTGTAGCGGTCTATCGCTCCCGAGACGAAGGGCACCTGCTGGATGACGCAAGCATCGTTGACCAGGTACCGGGTCTCGAAATTATCCGTACCATCCACTACCAAATCATGCGCACCGATGAGCGCCAGCGCATTGTCCACGGACAAAGCGTCTATATAGGCGGTGAACTGCACCAAAGGTTGCTGAGCCGATAGCCTTTGCACGGCGGTCTCTGCCTTATTTTTCCCGACATCCATCGGTGAAAACAGCACCTGTCGATGTAAATTGTGGTAGCTTACCGTATCGGGATCAATGACGCCAATATGGCCTACTCCTGCCATAGCGAGGTATTGTAAGACCGGACACCCCAACCCTCCTGCCCCCACCACCAGTACACGGGCAGCCCTTAGTCGCTGCTGAGCCTCCCGGCCAAAGCCGGCCAGCTTCAAGTGGCGATCGAAATAATGTGCTTCCGTTGGGGTGAGCGGTTGTACTTGCTGTGCCATTGATACAAAGATAAGATTTCGTTTACAACTGCAATGCGTGGTCCCAGTCTTTCCATACGGGCTCATACCCTGCGTCCTTAATGACTTGCGCGATGGCGGCCGGGCTTCGCCCGTCATCTATTTCGAACTGCTCCAAGCTTTGGGGTTCAACGGCGTAACCACCGGGATTGGTCTTTGAGCCCGCACTGATGGACGTGATACCCAGCTTGATGATATGGTCGCGGAAGCGGGGGCTTTCCCGCGTAGACATGGATAGCTCCACGTCGCCGTTGAACAGCCGCCACGCACAGATCAGCTGCACCAATTCGCGATCGGTAATGACCGACTTAGGCTGCAAACTGCCAACATGAGGGCGCAGGCGGGGAAACGACACCGAAAACTTGCTTTGCCAATAGGTCTTTTCCAGGTACTGCAAATGCAGTGCCGCGAAAAAGCTGTCCGCCCGCCAGTCGTCAAGCCCCAACAATGCACCGATACCAATTTTGTGGATGCCTGCCCGGCCGATGCGATCGGGACATTCCAGCCGGTAATCGAAGTTTGATTTTTTGCCCTTCGGATGGTGCGTCCGGTAATCTTCCCGGTGGTAGGTTTCCTGATAGACCAAAATGGTATTTACCCCCAACGTATGCAGTTCGGCATAGTCAGCCTCGTCCAGCGGCTGTACTTCCATGGCGATGTGTTGGAAATGCTGCTTCACCAAAGGTAGCATCTGGCGGAAATAAGGCATACCCACCTGTTGTTGGGCTTCACCCGTCACCAACAGAATATGCTGATAGCCCATCGCCTTCACAGCAAGCAGTTCTTGAAGGAGTTCTACCGCTGTCAACGTTTTGCGCGGAATCTTGTTATCGAGGCTAAAGCCGCAATACGTACAGATATTCTGGCATTCGTTTGAAAGGTACAGCGGCGCATACAGTTGGATGACCTTACCGAAGCGTTTTTGTGTAGCCTGTTGGCTCAGCCAAGCCATCTGTTCCAAATAAGGTGCCGCAGCAGGTGAAATTAGTGCCTTGAAATCGGTTAATGTCCGCTGCTCCCGTGCTAATGCACGCTGCACATCTCCTTCCGTCATCCCATAGATGGATCGCAGCTCATTGTCCCAGTTGTATTGATTGAATATCGGTGTAAACATGTTTTTTCTTTTGCTTTAGGCAGCAGGCTGTAAGCTTACGGCTTATAGCTTGTAGCCTATTGCTTATCACTAATCCAAAAAAGCCGTGAGCGGGCTTGTTGCTATGGCGGCGGCCTGCTGGCCGGGAAGCCCTGCTATAAAAGCCTGCCGTCCGGCCTTTACGGCCCACTTGAATGCCTCGGCAATACCTGCTGGATCGCCCGCCGTAGCCATCGCCGTATTGACCAGCACCGCATCCGCCCCAAGCTCCATCGCCTGAGCGGCATGGCTGGGCGCACCAATACCCGCATCTACCACGACCGGTACATGGGATTGGTCAATAATGATACGTAACATCTCTTGCATGGCCAACCCTTTGTTACTGCCGATAGGTGCCCCCAATGGCATCACGGCGGCCACGCCTACCTCCTCCAGCCGCTTGCATAACACCGGATCAGCGTGGCAATACGGCAAGACCACAAAACCTAGTTTCACCAATTGCTCCGCTGCGGCTAGGGTCTCCACGGGATCGGGCATCAGGTATTTGGGATCGGGATGGATTTCCAGCTTCAGCCAGTTGGTCTCCAGCGCTTCCCGTGCCAATTGGGCCGCAAATACCGCTTCTTTGGCATGGCGTACGCCCGATGTGTTGGGTAACAGGTGCATGTGACCATGCGCCAAGTGCTTCAATAAAGTATCTTGCTCCTGCGCAGCATGTTCCACGCGTTTCAATGCTACGGTTACCAATTCCGTTTCGGAAGCCAGCAGCGCCTCTTCCATGATTCGATGATTGCCAAACTTCCCAGTACCTGCAAACAGGCGTGACGAAAAAATCTTGTCGGCTATTTTCAGTGTGTCTTTCATTTTTTTGATAATGCGTGATCGGTGGTCAGTAACTGGTGATCAGTGGCCAGTAGTGCCGCAATAGCTTGGCATGCCGCTACCTTATCCGCGGCGTTGTGTATCGCTCCTGAGACCGCCACGCCATATATTCCGGTTTCCTTCAGCTTGTGGATATCCCCGGACATAATCCCGCCAATGGCAATTAGAGGAACATGGACGCCTTGAGCCCTCGCTGCGGCAACGATCCGGTGGATACCCATCAGTCCTAAAACCGGACTAAGCTTTTCCTTAGTCGACGTAAAGCGAAAAGGGCCCACTCCGATGTAATCGATATCATATCGGCTAAGCCGAAGCACATCTTCCAAGGTATTGGCCGTACAACCAATGATTTTCCCGGGGCCTAGTATATGCCGTGCATCCGCGGGGTGCATGTCTTCCGCGCCGATATGCACGCCATCAGCATCCACTACCTTGGCTACGTATACGTCGTCATTAACGATTAATTTGGCACCATAGCGTTTCAACCGCGGATATATTTCCAGCGCAGTGGCCAACCGTTCGTCCGTACTGGCTTGCTTCATACGCAACTGCACCCACATACAACCGCCTTTACAAACATCTTCCACCTGCTGGACGATGGGATAATCGGCCAGCGAATGGGTGATATAATGCATTTTATTGATATGTTCCATTTTTCTTTTGCAATCAAATACGTGATTAAACCTCCGGTTAGCATGCCGAAGAGGCCAACGGCAGGTCTGCGACGGCAGCCTGGCATGCCTCAAAGCGCTGCCGAGATCGCCCGGCTTCCCAAATATATCCCATGACAGCGGCAGCTTTGAAGCCATGCCGATACACGGTAGGCAAATGCTCGGGCGTGACCCCTCCCAACGCCACCCACAGCGTATTTCCTTCAGGCCTTGGGATGGTGAGTAACGATACATTGCCGGCATACCCCTTTTTGGAAATACTATCAAATACCGGGCTGATAAATGTGCGGTCGGCTACCTGAGCAGCGGCCTCGACCTCCGCTTGGGTATGCGCCGAGCAGGAAATTTGTCCCTTATTCTGCATGCCTCCTTTTTCAAGCAGTATACCCAAAGGAAGATGTACCCCCAATAGATCAAACTCGTCAAATAATGTAATATGGCTATGCATAATGATACATTTGTGAAAACAGGAATCGATTCTGCGTAGCAGCGCCCGCATCTCATAACGGCTTGCATGCGGTTTGCGGAGGTGAAGCCCCGTTAAACCCGCTTCAAATAGATCGTTGAGTGCATCTGCCTCCCCTTTGAAAAAATCCTCCCGCGTGATGACCGACAGCTGCATACCTTTCCCTTAAGAATAAAGCTCAAAATTGTTTTCCCGAAATTCTTTGGCCTTTTCATCCAGCCCTCTTGCTACCGCATCGGCACTATCCACCTTATTTTCCGCAGCATACTTCCGCACATCCTGCGTGATCTTCATGCTGCAAAAATGAGGGCCGCACATGCTACAGAAGTGAGCCGTCTTAGCCCCTTCTGCGGGTAAGGTTTCGTCATGGTATTCGCGGGCCGTATCCGGGTCGAGCGCGAGGTTGAACTGGTCTTCCCATCGGAATTCAAACCGCGCCTTGCTCATCGCATTATCGCGGTGCTGTGCCCCCGGATGTCCTTTGGCCAGGTCAGCGGCATGCGCCGCAATTTTATAGGTAATAACCCCATCTTTGACATCTTTCTTATTGGGCAAGCCAAGGTGCTCCTTGGGTGTCACATAGCAGAGCATGGCCGTACCGAACCAGCCAATCATTGCAGCACCGATGGCTGATGTGATATGATCATACCCCGGCGCAATGTCCGTAGTCAGCGGGCCGAGGGTATAAAAGGGAGCTTCCTTACATGCCTCAAGCTGTTTATCCATGTTGGCCTTAATCATATGCATAGGCACATGGCCAGGCCCTTCAATCATCACCTGCACATCGTGCCGCCAGGCAATGTCCGTGAGCTCGCCGAGGGTTTCCAGTTCGGCAAACTGTGCTTCGTCGTTGGCATCGGCAATGGAACCGGGCCGCAGACCGTCGCCAAGGGAGAAAGCCACATCGTACCGTTTCATGATTTCGCAGATGTCTTCGAAATGCGTATATAGGAAACTTTCCTGATGGTGGGCCAAGCACCATTTGGCCATGATAGACCCGCCCCGGGATACGATGCCGGTCACGCGCTTGGCAGTGAGTGGTACATAGGGCAACCGCACACCCGCATGGATGGTAAAATAATCCACGCCTTGCTCGGCCTGCTCGATGAGCGTATCCTTGAAAATCTCCCATGTCAGTTCCTCGGCTTTGCCATTGACCTTTTCCAACGCTTGGTAAATGGGTACGGTACCGATGGGCACCGGCGAATTGCGGATAATCCATTCGCGAGTCTCATGGATATTTTTGCCGGTGGAAAGATCCATCACCGTATCGGCCCCCCACCGAATCGCCCATACCAGCTTTTCCACTTCCTCTTCGATGCTGGACGTCACGGCAGAGTTGCCGATGTTGGCATTGATTTTCACGAGAAAATTGCGGCCGATGATCATGGGTTCTGTCTCCGGGTGGTTGATGTTGGCAGGCAATACGGCCCTACCCAGGGCGATTTCCTGCCGAACGAATTCGGGCGTGATGAAACCGTCATGGACATAGGCTCCGAAGTTTTGGCCTTTGTGCTGCTGCCACATCGCATTATCGTTGCGATAGCATGCTTCCAATCGTTGGTTTTCGCGGATAGCCACAAATTCCATCTCTGGCGTGATGATACCTTGCCGTGCATAATGCATTTGCGACACATTTTTCCCTGCCATGGCCGCACGAGGCTTCGCGCTATGTTCAAATCGTAGGTAGTTTAATGTAGGATCAGAAAGCCGCGCTTGGCCGTACAGGGAAGTAATGCCCGGCATTGACGCAGTATCGTTTCGCTCGGCAATCCAGCGTTCGCGGATGCGGGGGAGTCCTTTCCGCACGTCAATGTCGATATCAAGGTCGGTATATGGCCCACTTGTGTCATACACCGTTACCGGGGAGTTGTCTTCCACCTCGTTGTGGAAGCGATCGGTTGTTTTGGATAGTGAAATTTCGCGCATGGGTACACGGATATCCGGGGTGCTGCCATTCACATAGATTTTTCTGGACTGTGGGAACGGCATTCGCGTAATCGTTGTTTCGTTGGGGAGTTTTTCGGTTTTCATAACTGTGTTTATTTGAAGAAGTTGCGCTACCCTCCCTGGGCCGCTTTGATGATAGTAAGACGATCATTGGGTTGAAGTAATGCGGCATGCCAATGTTTTTGGGGGACAACGGTTTCATTGACGGCTACCGCCACGCCTTTGGGCTCCTGCACGCCATAGTCAGACAGCACCGCTGCAAGTGAGATTCCCTGATTAACGCTGACTGTTTGCTGATTGATAGTGATTTCCATATCGGCATGTTCATTAATTTCATGCCTTAGGAAGCCACCAAAAGGTGTGAGGACTCCGGTACTTTTCCCTTCGCAGGCATTATCCTGAGCAGGTTATGAGGGTTATTCTCAGCCTCCGCAATCACATGCGGAAAGCACCCCTAAAGCATTGGAGTCAAAGGTAGGTTTTTTTTGGATAATATTAATCGCTGATTGGGAAAAATGAAGGTTTTATTTTGGCAATTTCTGCTGGCCGCAGGGCTTTTTGTCGCTCGCCGCGACTTGGCGTTACTTTCTGGCCGCAGAAAGTAACCAAAGACTCGCCGCTTGGATCTTTTGCTACAAGGGTAGTGCATCAACGTGCTTACCGCAAAATCTCCTATGCGGCATTTGACGGTGTACGGTGGGTTGCTGCGCACAGCCGCATAGACTTACGTTCGGAGCGGGACCGATCCTCCGTACTGGCAGGAAATCTTCATTCGAAGCCGGACCGGCCTGAAAGTATATCGCCGCAGTGAGCAGCAAGATGGCACCAACCTTATTCCATTGCCGGAGGCATGCCGAAGATAAGCAGACCGACGAAGCGAAGGGCAGATGCCTGTGCAGGAGGGCGGCTGCGGGATGCGCCGGGCCAGCTGCAAACAACTGCAAGATAGGCTTTCCAGCCGAGCACCTTGGGTACTTGGGTGCTTCCAAGTACCGAGCCCGCCCGGCGGTGAGGGCAAAAGACCTGCGCGGCATCGCGCAAAAAGAAAGTCGCTTCCAGCGACAAAGAGCGTGTACGGCTCAACGTGCATAAATAAAACCTTCGTTTTACGACAACAACAATCGGAATAAAGGGCGACGCCGATTACCCTACAGCTTGCGCAATGGCCAATTGCTGCGCTACCTTTCCGGCAATGTCTAAAAATGCGGCAGCGGCGGGGTTATCTTCGTCCATCATCACGGGAAGGCCGTTGTCACCAGAATCACTGATGCCTTTTACCAACGGTATCTCACCGAGAAATGGCGCATTGAAGCGCTCAGCTAAGCGTTTGCCTCCGTCTTTACCAAAGATGTAGTACTTGTGGTTCGATAATTCAGCCGGCGTGAAGTAGGCCATATTTTCTACCACACCAAGGAGTGGAATGTTGATGGTGTCCATCAAGAACATGCCGATGCCACGCACGGCATCAGCCAGTGCCACATTTTGTGGTGTGGTCACGATCACAGCCCCGGCGATAGGGAAGCCCTGTGCTACGGTAATGTGCACATCGCCCGTACCGGGGGGTAAATCCACTACTAAGTAATCCAGCTCACCCCAGTCGGCATCATTAAACAGTTGCTTGACAGCGGTACTTACCATGGGGCCACGCCATGGAACGGGTTGGTTTGGATCCGTAAAGAATCCGATGGATAATAATTTCAGCCCATACTTTTCAATCGGTTCAATCTTTGTCTTGCCATCCGCCGTTTTGGAAGCCCTGGGATGCGCCCCTTCCAGCCCGAACATGATGGGCAATGAGGGTCCGTAGATATCGGCATCAAGAAGTCCCGTGCGGGCACCCGTAGCACCCAATGCCAGTGCCAAATTGGCTGCAACGGTAGATTTGCCTACGCCACCCTTGCCGGATGCAACGAGGATGATATTTTTGATATTGGATAGTTGGCTGCGCTTGGAGCCAATCACATGGGATGTCATATTGATTTCTACGGCGATATCTTTATCTATAAATAAAGCGATGGCATTGCGGCAAGCATGCTCAATAGGACCTTTCATAGGGCATGCCGGTGTGGTAAGCACCACATCGAAACGAATTTTCGATGGCGTGATTTCCACGTTTTTAATCATATTGAGCGTTACCAGATCTTTTTTGAGATCGGGATCGTCTACATGGCTCAGCGCATGCAACACTTGTTCTTTCGTAATCATCGCTCCTATCACTGTTTGCAACGCAAAACTACGGAAAGCCAAACACAAACTTGTCATATCTTTGTTTTTAATGATATTTATCCCGTATTTAGGCGCCAGAATAAGCCGGCATTGTTGCGAATTATATGTTTAGGGAACTTTTAAGTAAAATCACCAAAAGACAGCTTGTCATCGGGGGGAGCATAGTGGCTGTATTAGTGGTGGGCATCATTATCGCCTTTGCGATTGCATACAACAAACGTGAAGCGATGCTGGCATCTACTATTGCCCGAATACAAGCTGCCTTGGCTGAAAACCACCAGCTAGATCTCACGATAGGAAGCGCCTATTTTTCAGGGCTGACCACGGTGACACTCGAAGATGTCAAAGCGATTCCCAAAGGCAAGGATCAGCTGGCTGGCGTGAAGGCAGTTTCTGTGAGCGTAAAATTGTTTCCACTGATTACGGGCGACGTAAGGTTTGGCCGTTTACGTGTACAGGATGCCCATATTCAGCTTGTCAAAAAAGACAGCATCAGCAATTATGACTTCATTTTCCAAGCGACAGATACCTTAGCCATCGATACTGCCGAACTTATGGAGCATACGGAAGAGTCCAACGTCAATATGGCCAGAACTGCCAACCGTATGCTCAACAACATCCTTTATAAAATTCCCGAAGACATGGAGTTGCGCAATTTCTTGCTGACCTATCGCGACGATAGCATCCAGCAGCGTATCAGTGTCCCTAAAGCGGATATCGACAACGGTAATCTTGCCTCTGCTGTATTTCTCAACGACAGCGAAGCGGCTTGGCAGGTATCCGGGAAGCTCAATCCGGGCAAACGACAGCTTTATGTAAAGATCCATGCCAACGGGCAGCAAATCGCGTTGCCGTTGCTTGAGGAAAAATTCGGATTGAAATTGAGTTTCGACACGATTGAAACGCGCCTACGGGAGGTCTACTGGACTAACAATGAATTACTGCACATTAAAGGCGAATGGGCTGTAAAAAACCTAAACGTCAACCATTGGCGAATTGCCCAAAAAGATGTGGCAGTTCCCGATGCACATATTGATGCCGAAGTAATCGTGGGCAACAATTATGTGGAGCTTTCTAACGAATCAACGGTAACCGTCAAAAAACTGCAAATCCATCCTTATGTCCGTTATACCACTTCACCCAGCAAGACCTACGCCGTCGCGCTGGAAACTCCGGAAATGGAAGCACAGGATCTATTTGACGCATTTCCCGCTGGGCTTTTCGAGTCATTGGACGGCATACGTGTATCTGGCAATATCCAGTATAAACTGGAGGCTTTTCTTGACTCCAGCAATCCGGATAGCGTCCAATTCAGCTCCAAGATGGAACAGGAGGACTTTAAAGTCAACGCATGGGGCAAGGCCAACATTCCAAAGATCAACACAACTTTTGTGTATACACCCTATGAAGAGGAAAAACCCGTACGCGACATTGTGGTAGGCCCGGAAAATCCAAATTTCATTCCGATTGCGGAGATTTCACCCAATCTTAAGCATGCCGTTCTTACGACAGAAGATCCTTCTTTCTTTAGCCACCACGGCTTTGTAGAAGATGCCATACGCAGCTCAATTGCCATCAATTATAAAGAAAAAGCGTTCAAGCGCGGTGGCAGCACCATCTCCATGCAGCTCGTCAAGAACGTATTTCTGAACCGGAATAAAACGATAGTGCGCAAGCTGGAAGAGATACTCATTGTCTGGCTGATGGAAAGTACACGGGCCGTAAGTAAAGAACGAATGTATGAGGTATACCTTAATATCATTGAATGGGGGCGCAATGTATATGGCATTAGTGAGGCAGCACGCTATTATTTCAGCAAGCACCCCTCGCAGCTCACATTGGGAGAGAGCATTTACTTAGCAAGCATTGTGCCCAGGCCCAAGACCGGCTTGTATTCTTTCGATTATGATGGCCGCCTTAAACCGTATATTTCGCCCTATTTTAATTATATAGGTGACATTATGGCCAGGCGCGGTTTAGCCCCTGCCGACTCTTCGGGAGCCTATGGTTTTTATGCAGTAAGCTTGCGCGATGCCCTGCGCCCCGAGAAACCCGCCTCCGCAGATACCTTGCAACTGCAAATGCCCGCTACTGATTTTGAAGTAGAACTGGAGGAAGTCCGCGGCTTATTGGAACGTATATTCGGCAAGGATAAAAAACAAGAAGAAAACCCACCGGATCACCCATGAAAGTAACCATCAATCAAAAAACATTCGAACGCATCATTGATTACAACCAAATCAAAAAGCGGATTCGGCTCATCGGTATCCAATTGAATGTGACTTATGAGCACCAGCACCCTGTTTTCATCGGCGTGCTCAATGGATGTTTTATGTTTATGGCCGATTTGATGAAACAAATCCATATGGCCTGTGAGGTGTCTTTCATCAAACTTTCATCATACGACGATTCATCACGGCGGGACAAGGTGGATGAGCTTATCGGCCTGGACACCAACCTTGAGGGCCGGGAAGTCATTATTGTCGAAGATATCGTAGATACCGGCAACTCCTTAAAGCATACACTTGATTTGGTAAATAAACAAAAGCCTGCTTCGGTGGCAGTGTGCACATTATTGATGAAGCCCAATTCGGTGCAGTATACGTTTGACAATATCGCCTACGTAGGATTCGAAATCGCCGATGACTTTGTGATTGGGTATGGCCTTGACTACCAAGGTATGGGACGGACTTTGCCCGATATCTACAAAGAAATCACTTCTTGAGGATCCCAGAAAACGGCACTAAAGTTTACCACTTTGTCATCCACCACTTCCACGCCTTCATTTTCCAGTAACTGCTGCATCAGTGATGGGCTTCCAAACGCCATCTTTCCGCTCAGCACGCCAATCCTGTTGACCACCCGGTGAGCCGGTATGGGTGGGTTGGCCCGATGTGCCGCGCGCATCGCGTATCCAACCATACGCGAAGAACCCGCAGTACCCAATGCACGGGCAATTGCGCCATAGGAGGTGACCCGCCCTTCCGGAATCTGCCGGACGATTTCGTACACCCACTCAAAGAAGTTGGTTTCGTTATTTGCCTTCATATTGCTTACGACATCGTTTTCGTAAAAAAACGCTACACAACTTGTACTTTTGCCTCGAAAAATCGTTATAATTGAAAAAATCAATTATAATCAACGACAGCAAAGCTAACTATTTATTTGATTAACTTACCGATAGCGTTATGAGCACTTCTTTATACAGCAAAGGTTTACGATTAACGGGCTTAGTTGCGATCACGTTGGCGTGTACCGTACTTATTTCGTGCACTTCCAACGAGGCAAGCGATGGATGGCAATCCCTATTTGACGGCGAAACACTGGATGGATGGCGATCTGTAGGAGGCAATGCTCCTTATGCAATCGAAGATGGCGCCATTGTAGGGACGATGACCGCGGGCACCCCCAATTCATTCCTGATTACCGAAAATGAGTATGGCGACTTTATCCTTGAATTGGACATCAAGCTGGAAGGCGAAACGACCAATTCTGGCGTCCAGACGCGTAGCCACATCGACGAAACGGCCAATAACGGCCGGGGCCGTGTATATGGCAGGCAGGTGGAGATAGACCCTGCACCCCGTGCATGGACCGGTGGCATCTATGATGAAGCCCGCCGTGGCTGGCTTTATCCGCTTGATCTGAATGAAGCAGCCAAGGCGGCTTATAAAAAGGAAGCATACAACCATATCCGTATCGAAGCCATTGGCAACGAAATGAAAACCTGGGTGAATGACATCCCGGTAGCCCATGTGGTGGACACCATCGACGCCACCGGATTCATTGGCTTACAGGTGCACAGTATCGGCGATTCTGCGTTGGCGGGGAAAAAAGTATATTTCAAAAACATACGGATACAGACCGAAAACCTGCAACCGCAGGATTTCCCCCAGGGTATCTATACGGTAAACTTGACACCAAATAGCCTCACGGCCTACGAAACGCAAAGCGGGTATGAACTACTGTTTGACGGGCAAAGCAATGCCGGCTGGATAGGCGCATACCAAGACACGTTCCCAACGAAGGGGTGGGAAATAAAAGATGGTAACATCACCGTACTACCTGCCAATGGCAGCGAATCCACCAACGGAGGTGATATCGTGACCACGGAACAGTTCGGCGCTTTTGACCTGTCATTCGAATTTAAACTTACTGAAGGTGCCAATAGCGGGGTGAAATATTTCGTCACATTGAGCGAACAGAATACCGGGTCGGCCATCGGGCTTGAATACCAGGTACTGGATGACGAACGCCACCCTGATGCCAAGATGGGCAAAGACGGCAACCGTACACTGGCTTCGCTTTATGATTTGATCCCTGCCCAGAAAACCAACCGCTCAACACGTCCGATCGGGGAATGGAACAAAGGCCGTGTTGTCGTCGCACCGGACAACACGGTAACCCACTACCTAAACGGTGAGAAGGTATTGCAGTATGAACGAGGTTCGGATGAATACAAAAAACTGGTCAGCGAAAGCAAGTATAAAAACTGGGACAATTTCGGCCAAGCGGACAGCGGACATATTTTGTTGCAGGATCATGGAAATAGGGTAAGTTTCCGCAACATAAAAATCAAGCGCTTATAAAACCATTGATTTTTAACTAACTTTACTGCCTTAATTCGACTTATGGCAATAAAGTGGTGGTTTGTATTGGTAATCGGCTTGTGGTGTGCCCATTCAACCGCTGTTTTTGCGAGTGCCTCAGCTTTTTTGCCACAAAATCCATCTGCCGTATCCGTCCGGGATTCGATCAGGCAAGCACAATTGGCCGAAAAAAAACGGATGGCGGATTCTGTAGCGCGCATACAAGATGCCTTACGCATGCAGTACATCGGTTTGCCGGATCCTGGGCGGCCCAACCAGTTTGTGGATAGTTTGCGGAAGCTGGTGGTGGTAGAAAAAGGAGATTTTATCCGGTGGATCGCATTCGCTCGTTCGCTTGAAAAACACACCGAAATGGACAATGAGAAAGCCACGCGGGAGCCTTGGATGATCATTGCCGCGGGCTTGTTGCTACTTTTCCTCGGGATCATTCGGGCTGCTTTTCCCAATGAGGTGGTATCCATTATTCACGCATTTTATAGCGATCGCGTGTTGCTGCAAATCAACAAGGAAGACACCTTATACAGTTCTTGGCCATTCGTTTTTCTATATATATTATTTGGTTTTGCGCTCGGCCTGTTTCTCTATGTATGTAACCTATACTATGTCACGCATAGCCGCAACAATGGCATAGAATCATTTTTGGGGATATCCATATTCGTGATGTTGCTGTTTATCCTGAAAATCATAGCCACACGGTTTTTGGGATTCGTTTTTGATGTACAGCGCCTCGTGCGTGAGTACATCTCTATATTATATTTAAGTTATTTTAATGCTGCTTTGGTGTTTTTGCCCACGATATTGGCATTAACTTTAGTCCCACAAAACCAAATGGTTTGGATTATCCCCCTATCACTTACCATTGTGTTGTGTTTGTTTCTTTTCCGCCTTACAAAAACGGTCGCCAACCTATTGACCAATCATCGATTTTCAAAATTTTATTTATTTATGTATCTTTGCTGCCTCGAAATCGCTCCGGTACTTATTTTGGTAAAAGTACTCAACAATTAACGTAAAAAACATGCAAGTGTCAGAAGCAGATAGAGCAAAGAAAGTAAAAAGCATTTTAGTAACGTTGCCTAAGCCCGAAAATGAGAAGTCACCGTACTTTGCTTTGGCGCAAAAATACAACCTAAAGCTTGATTTCAGAGCCTTTATCCATGTGGAAGGGGTTCCTGCACGTGAGGTGCGAAAAGAACAGCGTGTCAATCTCGCAGATTTCACCGCGGTCATCTTCACCAGTCGGAATGCTGCAGATCATTTTTTTCGCATTTGTGAAGAGATGCGTTATGAAGTGCCCGCAGACTTGAAATACTTCTGCCTCTCTGAAACCATTGCCTTATACTTGCAAAAATACATCCAATACCGTAAGCGTAAAATTTTCTTTGGCAAGCAAACGGCTAAAGATTTGGCCGATGTATTGAAAAAACATGCCAAAGAGAAGTTTTTATACCCATGTTCGGACGTGGCCAACGAAGAAACTTATAATTGGCTTCAGGAAAATGGCTATAATGTCACACCTGCAGTACTTTTTCGTACCGTCGTCAGCGATTTATCGGATTTGAAAGATGTTTTTTATGACATCATCGTCTTTTTCAGCCCATCCAGCGTACAATCCTTGTACGAAAACTTCCCTGACTTCAAGCAAAATAACACACGTCTTGCCGCCTTCGGATCCAGCACCCACCAAGCTATACTGGACAGGGGTTTGATTTTGGATATTGCAGCCCCCACACCGGAGGCCCCAAGCATGACCATGGCGGTTGAGCAATATATTAAAGCGGCAAACAAGTAGTCCGTTTGCATTGTGCTAAGCCGTGCTGAAAATGACTTTTTTAAAATTATCTTTTTCTTCATAAAGAAATATCATTTCTTTTAATAAATTTATGCCGTTATTCCGATAAGGAATGGCGGAGAATTTCATCTACTTATAAAACGTTATTTTTGAGCATATTGGAAAAAAGATATTTACATTTGTGCGAATGGAGCAAGCAAGCTATTTAACTATAATTTTGGTTTGAAATTTGCTATCACAAAGCGTTATTGATCATGGACTTTATGAATAAATCATTAAAGTTGTTTATAAAATCGGGGAAAATGGTTAATGATCATGTAATTTCGCACCACAATCATGAAATCTAAATGAACAAAAGATATTTACCGCTACTATCCATTGTTATATTAACGATTTTTTCAGTTGGTTGTAGCAACTCCGGGGGAGGCGAGTTAGTTGGGGTAAAACGTGAGCGCCTAAAAACCAATCGGGCTCCCTACGGGATGGTGCTTGTTCCCGGAGGCACATTTATTATGGGGCAATCCGATCAGGATATTACATTTGCCCAAGTGGCTCAGAATAGACAGGTGACCATCTCGTCGTTTTATATGGACGAAACCGAAATATCCAACAGTGAATACAGGCAGTTCGTCAATTGGGTACGTGATTCCATCTTGATATACAATTTTTTACAAGATGACAGTTACTTTGTCGAAGTAGAAGGCACCAATGAACGATACATCGATTGGTCCAGGGTAAACAACGGCAAGCGATCGTTATGGAATTCGAGGGATCAGGCCGTCCGTGAGCGTACACGGGAGATGTATTATCAAGGTGAAGACCGTATTTTCGGCAAAGAAGAACTCGACGTACGCCTATTGCGCTATCACTATGAGTGGTACGATTTGCGCGCTGCTACCGCAGCAAAAAACGATCCTACGAAGACACGCTCCGATTTTATCAGGCGGGATACTATCCTGGTATATCCCGATACGACTGTATGGCTCAATGATTTCAGCTATGCACAGAATGAACCCATGGTCGAGGGCTATTTTTCGCACCCGTCGTTTGATGAATATCCGGTAGTGGGTGTCACCTGGCGCCAAGCCCAAGCCTTCAACACGTGGCGTTCCCGGCTTTTCGAAAATCACCAACGGAGCCGAAGGGGAGGAAACCGGGAAATCAGACAGCCTTATATGCTTCCATCCGAAGCGGAATGGGAATATGCAGCACGGGGCGGCCGCGTAGGTTCGCAATACCCTTGGGGCGGTCCATCCGCACGGAATGCGAAAGGCTGCTTGATGGCAAACTTCAAACCAGGAAGGGGAAATTACATCGATGACGGCGCTGGTTATACGGCTCCTGTTTACTCCTATTTTCCTAACGATTTCGGCTTATATAACATGGCTGGCAATGTGGCAGAATGGACTTCTTCCTCTTTCAACGAGTCTGCTTCTTCGTTTGTCCATGACATGAATCCTACTTATCGATATGACGCCGAACCCGGGGATCCCCAATCCTTGCAGCGTAAGGTCATACGGGGTGGTTCTTGGAAAGATGTCGGGTATTTCCTGCAAAATTCTGCACGTGCTTATGAGTACCAGGACACTGCCAAATCTTACATTGGTTTCAGAAGTGTGTCGGCTTATCCGGGAGTAGACCCAATGAATAATTAAGAAATTTTACAATCAACTTTCACATAATTTATTTTATTATCTATCACTACCATGGCAGAAAAACGCAAATTAAAATTCGGCATTAACACACTCATCTCATGGGGAGCCTCTGTGGTTATCGTTGGCTTGATGTTCAAGATATTACATTTCCAGGGAGGAGAATGGATGATTGCTATAGGGCTGACTGTAGAAGCATTATTATTTTTCGTCTTGGGCTTCCAAGCCGAAGCTAAAGAACCCGATTGGACACGCGTATATCCCGAATTGGCGGATGGCTACCAAGGCGAATTGCCGAAAGCATCTACCAGGTCAGGCGCCAGCGTGGGTACCACCGCTGCACTTGACAAAATGCTTCAAGATGTACAAATAACGCCCGATTTGATTGGAAACCTGGGCACAGGGCTTCGCTCATTCGGCGATAAGGTGGCTGCCATATCCAACGTATCGGATGCTTCGTTGGCTACCACCCAATTTACAGACAAACTAAAAGTAGCTACTTCCGGATTTGATAAACTGAACACCGCCTTTGAAAAGGCGTCCAATGATCTCGCCAATATCGGTAGTGCCAGCGCCGATGCAAAAACTTACCAAGAGCAAGTAGGCAAACTTGCGAATAACCTGCAACAACTCAATACCGTATACGAGCTGGAACTCAAGGAATCCGGAACGAAGCTGAAAAGCATCACCCAACATTACGACAGCATTGCGCAGACGTTGAAAAATTTCAATGAATCGGCAACAGATACCCATCAGCTTAAAGAGCATGTAAGCCATCTGAACAAGAACCTCGCTTCACTCAATGCCATCTATGGGAATATGCTGGCCGCAATGAACCAACCCCGTGTATAACATAAACAAATTATAAAGAAAATTAGTTAATCTAAAAAAAAATAATTTGTTACAATGGCAGGCGGAAAAGAAACCCCAAGGCAGAAAATGATCGGAATCTTATATTTGGTGCTACTGGGTTTGGTAGCATTGAATGTAAGTGATTCCGTACTTGATGCCTTTAAGAACTTAGCAACAAGTTTGGGCACATCGACACAGAACACCCAGACGGGTATAGATAATATGTTCAGTGCGTTTCGGGAAACTAAACTCAAAGACGAACCTGAACGAGCAACTCCCATATTGGCCAAAGCAGAGGAGGCCAGCCAATTGGCGAATACCCTTTCTTCCCATGTAGATTCGCTGCAGGCGCTGTTGACGGAAGCCGGTGGCGGAGAAAATGAAGCTACAGGTGATCTAAGGAACAGGAGCAGTACGGACATTAGTTTCCGGCTGATGGTACGTGGAAAACGGGCTGAAAAGCTACGTGCGCTCATCAGCGAAACGCGCGAAAAACTGCTGGCTATATCAAATAACGAGGTTGGATTTTCATTAGATGCCCAGGATCCGCCACCACGTGCTGGTATAAAGAAAAATTGGGAGGAATCCAACTTCGGTGATGGTATACCGCTCACGGCAGCTATTACCTCGCTGGAAAAAATAAAGGCCGACGTCAAAAATGCGGAAGCAGCCGTAGTCAAACACATCTTCGGTGAAATGGACATGGCTGTTGTAAACCTGGACAGGTTTGCCGCGGTAGCTGTGGCCCCTTCGTCGTATATTATACAAGGGCAGCCGTATACGGCCAAAGTATTCCTGACGGCCTATGATTCCAAGGCCAATCCTGAAATTTACGTGGGGAATAGTCCATTGCCTGTGACTGATGGGCAAGCCAATTACTCCGTCAACACAAACAGCGAGGGTGTTTTCAATTGGACAGGCACCATCCGCGTAAAACAGACCGACGGTACAGTCAAAGAATACGTCACCGAACCCCAGACCTATCAAGTAGCCCGGCCATCGGCAGTGGTATCGCCAGATGCGATGAACGTCCTTTATATCGGTGTCGACAACCCCATTTCCGTGTCTGCACCAGGTATCCCCAAAGAGAGTTTGTCCGTAAGTGGACAGGGCGTAAGTGTATCTGGATCGGGTGGCAAATATGTAGCCCGCGTAACCCAGACTGGCACGGCAAGTATCAATGTATCTGCTAATATAGGCGATAAAACACAATCCCTTGGTTCTACTAATTTCCGTGTAAAGCGCATTCCGAAACCGCAGGCACGCGTAGCTGGCCGGTCAGGGGGAACTGTGGCTGCAGCTCAAATCAAAGGACAGAACCGTATTTTTGCGGCGCTTGACGATTTTGAGTTTGATGCCAAATTTAACATTTCCCGTTTTTCAATGCTGATACAGAAACCGAGGGTCGATCCGATGGGGCCGTACCAAGGCACGGACGGAACGCTTTCCGCCCCCATGCAAAACGCTTTAGGTTCTGTCTCACAAGGCTCTTTTGTATTCTTTTATGGCATCATTGCTGTAGGACCTGATGGTGTACAGCAAGAATTAGATCCAATTTCGTTTAGAATTAATTAATTTAGCGATTTAAGGAGGTTATGACAATGAAAGTGTATGTTTTTTTGGTTTCAATGTTCATTGTGCTTACCACGTCAGCCCAACAGGGTAATCTTTCTAATAGCACAACTCCAATTACGGCGGAAGAACCCCCTGTAGACGGCTATTACGTCAAATCGGACATATTGGGCAGGGAGGTCATTCCTTACCCCATCATACGTCCCACGGATGTGGCTTATGTAAAGCGGATATGGCGTGAGTTTGATATCCGTGAGAAGATGAACAGTCTCTATGCTTCACCAAAGTCCAGGCTGATAGACGTAATTATGGAGGCCGTATTGGCAGGTGAGCTTACGGCATATGATCCGACACCCACCGAGGACGATCCTACTGGTGATAGTTTCAAGACACGGCTTGCCCCTGACCAGGTATTAGGTAGGTTCGGTACGGACAGTACGCTAGTGGAAGAGTTTGATGAAAATGGCAACGTGGTTGCTTCCCACTTTGAGGCAGCCACCTTCAACCCTGAAGACATCGTTCGTTTTCGCATCAAAGAAGACTGGATATTCGACAAACAACGCTCCGTGTTCGAACCCCGTATCATTGGCATCGCTCCACTGATTACACCAAAAATTGATGAAATCATGGGTGGGGCTACTGACGATATCGGGGCAGGTGCACCCGCGGACGTCCCCAGCATGGGTGCGGCAGATAATCCTTCTATCGCAGCAGATGCCTACCCAGCCTTTTGGATTTATTTTCCAGAAGCCAGGCACGTCTTTATAAATAAGGAGGTAACATCTCGCCAGAATGATGCAACGGGGTTGAGTTATGACGACGTATTCATTAAACGTCTATTTGCCAGTTATATCGTTAAACAGTCCAATCCCGAAGATTTGCGTATTCGGGATTACATTGATAATGGGCTGAACCGCTTATATGAAGCTGAACGCATTAAAAAGGGTTTGGTTGATTTTGAACAAGACCTGTGGTCTTATTAGGAATAGCGGAAAAAAATGATTTTCATCACATAGCACTGGCTTTTTACTTTTTGGCACGTAAATCGTTATTACCTTTTTATAATGCGAATGTAAAATTGGTGTATACGAAATTGGAGCATATGAAGTTTTTCTAAGTTTGCATTAACGCGTTAACAATTAGCTTTACAAACAAATATTAAGTCGTGCAATTAAAAAAAGTAGAAAAAATCTCCGGGATAAGCTCGGCTGACTTTGTCAAAAATTACCTCGACAAAGGCGTCCCTGTCATTATGGACGACTTTGTTAGTAAGGATAGCCCTGCTTGGACCAAGTGGAGTTATGACTATTTCAAGGAAATAGCCGGAGATGCCCAAATTTCCCTCCACGGACGGGAAGACGCTTCGAATGATCGGGCGGCCAGTGCTCCTGTGACAAAGATGAAATTCAGTGAATATTTGGATCTGATCGAACGCCAACCAACGGATTTGCGTATTTTCTTATTCAATCTGATGAAGTTGAAGCCGGAGCTCAACCATGATCTAATTTACAACGATGTGACAGGTGGAAAAGTATTGCAATGGCTACCTTATCTTTTCTTTGGGGGAGAAGGTTCCAGCACCCGCAATCACTTTGACATTGATATGTCCCATGTCTTTATTACCCAATACAAGGGGATTAAGAAAATTTGGTTATTTCCACTGGAGCAATCGGATCTGATGTATAAATTGCCCTACAATTTCCACAGCATTGCCAACCTCAAAAATCCGGATTATGCAAAGTTTCCGGCATTGAAGTATTTGAATGGTTATGAAGCAGAGATACATCCAGGTGAAACCTTATTCATGCCTTCGGGATGGTGGCATTATATCCAATACGTCACGGAAGGGTATTCCATCAGTGTAAGGGCACTGCCTTCGAAAGCATACGATAAATGGCGTGGATTCCGCAATCTGGTCATTACCCGTAATTTTGACAATACCATGCGGAAGATTTTCAAAGATCGCTGGTTTAATTACAAAATTAGTGCTGCAAACAGGCGTGCCGAAAAAGCCCTGCGAAGGACGAAATAGGCCTTTCCAAGTAATAAGGAAAAAACAACCATCCCGGAGGCCTCCGGGATGGTTGTTTTTTTCCGCTAACTGCCGTAACTTCGTAGTATCATGTATTTTTTCAGAAAAAAAGATCCCAATAGGCCTGACAGCTTCAATCTTCGGGTCATGCATGCGATAAACGCAACAGCCATCATCCTATTTTTGCTGGCTATCTTATACAAAATTATATCACTTTTTTTTTTCGCCTGAAGATGAACTAAAAAATTCATCCCGTACATACCATAAAACGATGTCCATCAACAAAGAAATCATCAACACCACACAAGCACCGGCCCCCATTGGGCCTTACAACCAGGCAATCAAAGCGGGCAATACGCTCTATGTGTCTGGTCAGATCGCACTTATACCCGATACTGGAGAATTGATCCAAGGTACCGTCTCCGATGAGGCACATCAAGTGCTTAAAAACATCAATGCGGTATTAAGTGCTGCCGGATATACCTTTGCAGATGTTGTGAAGACCACCATCTTTCTACGCGACATGAATGATTTTGCCGCAGTCAATGCCGTCTATGGGGAGTATTTTATCGAGCAAGCGCCTGCGCGGGAAACCGTTGCCGTGGCGGGGTTGCCCAAAAACGTCCATGTAGAAATTTCCGTCATTGCCTATAAACCATAAATGCAGGGCCGCATAGCGTATTTCTCCGCAGCTTTTTTCGCTGCGGCACTTTGGGGCTTTATGTCCATTCCTTTGCGGGCCATCCAAGCATGGCCGGCGGGAGATATCCTTTATTACCGCATCTTTGTTTCGACGCTATTCATTTGGTTATTCATTTTGGCCTTCCGTAGAAGCCAGTTGCGATCAGATGTTCGGCATGTCAGGCAGCTCCCGCCAATACAGCGAAGACAATTGGCCTGGCTCACCGTGGTTGCCTCGCTACTCATCATGGGCAATTGGTTTTCATTTATCTATGCCGTCAACCATGTGAGCATCCAATCAGCTGCCTTTGCCTACTTAGTCTGTCCGCTGCTTACTACCCTGGCTGGATTTGCCATTCTCAAGGAGCAACTGTCTACCCTCAAAAAAATCAGTATCGGTGTCGCCTTTGTCAGTGTTGCCATGCTGGCCCAAGGTTCTTTTTATGAAGTATCATGGTCGGTAGGCATTGCGTCATTTTACGCCCTATACTTAGTTGCCCAGCGCATCATCCGGCAAGTAGATAAACTGAACGTGTTGGCAGCACAGCTGACCCTATGTAGCCTGCTCATCTTACCATTGCTGCTCTGGCAACAACATCCGCTCCCACTTGATCCAAAATTTTGGACCAATATTGTCATCATCGCCATTCTATTTACTATCATTCCGCTCTACATGAGCATGTATGCGCTTAATGGTTTGTCTTCAACAACCGTGGGCATCATGATTTACATCAATCCCATTATTGCTTTCATCGTAGCGGTTGTCTATTTTCAGGAACATATCACTGCGCATCAATTAATGGCCTATATGGTATTGTTGGTAGCGGTATTCTTATTTAATTGGGGTACACTTCGGAAGGTTTTTCATAAATTCGCATAAAAACCGTTGAAATCAAAAGACTGGTGTGGCACCATTCAGCTCCATAACTCCCATTGAATACCTCAAAGGTGTCGGCCCCAGCCGTGCCGAAGTACTCAAAAGCGAATTGAATGTCCATACGTTCGGCGACTTGCTGAAGCATTACCCTTTCCGTTACATCGATCGCACACAATTCCACAAAATCCAGCAGGTGCATCCCGATATGCCTGCCGCGCAGGTCATCGGACGGCTGACCCATTTGGAGGAAATCGGTGAACGTAAGGGGAAACGCCTTGTAGGACATTTCAAAGACGATACGGGCATCATGGAATTGGTATGGTTTCAAAGCATCAGTTGGCTGAAAAAATCGTTGAAGGTGGGCGCTGCTTATGTCATTTATGGAAGGCCCAGCGTATTCAATAATCAGCTGTCGATGACGCATCCCGAAATGGAACTTTATCATCCGGGCGTCAAGCAGGCCGGCAATATGAGCTTACAGCCGGTGTACAACTCCACCGAGAAGCTAAAAAAATTTACGCTTGACAGTCGGGGGATCCAAAAGTTACAGGTAGCATTGCTGGAAAGTATTGCCCATCAGTTACAGGAAGCATTGCCTGATTACTTATTGCATGAGCACCGTCTCATGCCGTTGCCAAGCGCACTGGTAGCCATCCATTTTCCCCGCGACCAACAGGAACTCGCTCAGGCTATCCATCGGCTCAAATTTGATGAACTGTTTTTCATCCAATTAAAACTCTTAAAGAACAAGCTGCTCAACACCCATAAATTCAAGGGCCATCATTTTGATGTGGTAGGCAACAGGTTTAATACGTTTTACAATGAACACCTTCCCTTCTCGCTCACCAATGCCCAAAAACGGGTCATCAAGGAGATCCGGAAAGATACGGCTTCGGGAGCGCAGCTCAACCGGCTTGTACAGGGCGATGTAGGCAGTGGGAAAACAGTGGTAGCGCTGATGAGCATGCTGCTTGCCGTAGACAACGGCTTCCAAGCCTGCTTAATGGCCCCTACGGAAATACTCGCCCAGCAACACTACCACAGCATCAAAAAATTATTGGGCGAAGGTATTGCTTCCGTACAGCTGCTTACTGGCTCTGTTGCCAAAAAAGACCGTCGGATTATCCACACACAACTGGAGGATGGCACATTGGACATCCTTGTAGGTACCCATGCCTTGATTGAAGATACCGTACGATTTAAAAACCTTGGCTTTGTCGTGATTGATGAGCAGCATCGTTTCGGCGTGGAGCAACGGGCTAAACTCTGGCGCAAGAACAGTACGCCCCCCCATATGCTGGTGATGACAGCCACCCCTATTCCGCGCACGTTGGCCATGACCTTATACGGTGATCTGGATATCTCCGTGATCGACGAGCTACCTGCTGGCCGCAAGCCCATCAAGACATTGCACCTTTATGAAAGCAGTCGTTTGCGCATGTTTGGCTTCATGAAAGAAGAAATCACGAAAGGAAGGCAGGTATATATTGTGTATCCGCTCATCAAGGAAAGCGAGAAAATAGATTTGCTGTACCTCGAAGCCGGACTGGAAACGCTGATGAATGAATTTCCGCTACCGCAATACCGCATCAGCATTGTGCATGGTAAAATGCCCGTAAAGGATAAGGAATTTGAGATGCAGCGATTCGTCAAGGGAGAGACACAAATTATGGTTGCGACTACCGTAATCGAGGTGGGGGTGGATGTTCCAAACGCTTCGGTAATGGTCATCGAAAACGCAGAACGTTTCGGTTTGTCGCAATTGCATCAGCTACGCGGTCGCGTAGGGCGCGGCGCAGAGCAATCCTATTGCATCCTGATGTCAGGCAGCAAGCTGAGCAAAGAAAGCAAACTTCGCCTAGAAACCATGGTGCGTACCAATGATGGCTTTGAGATCGCCGAAGTAGACCTCCAATTGCGTGGCCCCGGCGACATCGCGGGCACGCAGCAAAGTGGCGTATTGGATCTCAAGCTGGCCGACCTCACCACCGACCAGGCTTTATTGACCGAGGTACGCAATAGCGTCATTGGTATTTTCGAAGCTGACGGCCAGCTGGCCAAGCCAGAAAATGCACGATTGCGGGAATACCTTACTGAGCGCGAGCCGACCGTCGCTTGGGAAAAAATATCTTAGCGTCTTATTGTTCTTCGGTAACCGGTTCATCCCAAACCAATTTTGGCTTACCCCCTTCACAAATAATACGGTCCGGCGGCAATAGCAGCATACAATCTGATACCACATCCCACTTGCGATTATATTCCTTCTGCAGTTCGGTATAGGTGGCTACTTTTATTAAAAATGCTGTCGTATCCATTTGCGTGGAATAAGCAATGAACCCAGCAGGGCCGCCGCAAGCCTTCTCGCCTATCGCTGTAAAACGCCATTGCTCCACATCCGCACAGGAATATTGGGCAGCCAGCGAATCAACCTCTTGGCGCAGGGCTTCCAATTGTAGACTTTCTGCCTCAGGGCTCCCCATGAGGGTCTGCTTTTCGCATGCCAATGCGATCATTATTGTACACAGCCCTGTCAGAAATATCAACTTTCTATACATACCC
This sequence comes from Parapedobacter koreensis, assembly GCF_900109365.1. Lineage (GTDB taxonomy): Bacteria > Bacteroidota > Bacteroidia > Sphingobacteriales > Sphingobacteriaceae > Parapedobacter > Parapedobacter koreensis. Next base: position 181,401 of record NZ_FNZR01000009.1, read on the forward strand.
ATTATCCTTTTCTTAGTAGACGAAAATACCGAATTTTTGCTACAGCTCAAAGGTGCGTCTCCGGGTGTATCTTTCGTCTACGAAAATATGCCTTTCGTCTAATGCCTTATCCATTCGTCGACAATTACGGGCCTTTGGTCTATTATCACCTATTTCCATGCAACGTTTTTCGCGATCTGTCGTCTTATCAACAGAAAACAACGTAAAAAAGTATAGTTATGAAATCAATCGTATTGAGCGCCGTGATTTGCGCAACAGTAGTAGGACATAGTGTAGCAAGCACTTATGCCGCTAATGATGTAACGAAAGGTCATGTTAAAGAACTCGTAAATGACCAAAAAAGTGTCGAGGCATTTAAACAGGCAATCGGATTTCACGAACGCAATGTAGATGTTCTATGGGAACAATACGGGCTGGCTGAGGCGCGTATCCGGGAAAGTCGGGGCAACCATGCCGAATTGGATCGCGATAAAGACTTCTTCACGGGTGTATACCAAGAAGATATCAACAAAGGCATCCGTGTAGATGAAAGCAAGAAAGCCATCGAAGAAATTAAAGCAATGTACACTGAAAAACACGCCCAGCGGGATGCGTACGAGAAAAAAGAAGTGACGCGGTTGCAAGCACAGCTGAAAGCCGAATTGAATGGCGAGAAAAAAAGGTTCGACAAAGCCAAGAAAAAATATGCTGGCTTGGTCAATGAAGAAACCTTGCCCCTATTGCGTAAAGCAGAAGAACATTTTGCAAAGGCTATCGATCGTGCAAATAGCTTCCCCTCGGATACTGCTATTGCGGCACGATAAGTAGGCCTCCAAGGCATCATATAGCTCATATGGCAGCCCCTTTTCAACAAGGATGGCTGCCATTCTTGTTGGAAAATATACGTAAGTTTGCTTAAAAGACAATACCGCTATGCTTGGACTCAAATTGTTGACCGACCCACGTTGGGCCAATGTTGCTGAAACTAACCTGGAAGAAATCCTGACGGATCATGCTTGGTGCGAACAGAAGGCAGCCTCCAATGCCATCTCGTTGATTACCCAAAATTCCGAGCATCAAGATCTGGTGCATGAGTTGACGGCCATCGCCATCGAGGAGATGCAGCACTTCGAAATGGTCATTGACATCATCAAACAGCGCGGCTACACGCTCGGCCGCGAGCGGAAAGACGATTATGTAAACCAGCTCATGAAATTTACCAAGAAAGACGGCAGCCGCAATACCGCCTTTATTGATCGGTTGCTCTTTGCAGCCATGATAGAAGCGCGCAGCTGCGAACGGTTCCGCGTACTCTCCCAAAACATCCATGACGAAGAACTGGCCAAATTTTATCATGACCTGATGGTGTCAGAGGCCAACCATTATACCACCTTTTTGAATTTTGCCCGCCGCTATACCGTTGACGTCAATATCGAACAACGTTGGAAGGAATGGCTGGAATTCGAAGGGGAACTGATTAAGTCATACGGCAAGAAAGAGCATATCCATGGGTGATTAATCATTAGCCATCTGCATAAAAAAGGGACACCGAAATGTCCCTTTTTCAATGATCACCGCTCCCACCATACTTTGGTATGGAAATCATCCGCCCCCATGCGCTGTACAGCTTCCTGATATTTCTCGGCATTGAACCGACGCACGTCCGTATGGTACATGAAACGTGTAGGCATCCGGCCCTCATACAGCATGTAAGGTGTTTTTGGCAATTCAGGATATCCCGTACGCCGGTATTCAAACCATTGCTGGTAATCGTTGAAAAATAGCGCCAAGTATTTTTGATTCATTATACGGGCAAAGGTTCCGTCAAATCGAGCTGCTTCATTCTCAAAATAATTGTCCGGCATCACTCCGCCTTTCCACTGTGTAACCGCTGCCGTCACTCCCCGCTGATATGCCGCTTCCGCGGCTGTTTCATCCCCTTGGAAAAATGCCACTTCGGCCTTGATAAACTCGACCTCGGCATAGCTCATCATGACCTCAATGATCTCCGTACCCAAGGTCGTGTATACCATCAAATCACCATTAGGCGTGCTGGGATCGTAATTATATTGCGACGCATCTCCCGAATGTGCACTCGGTATGCCGCGATAACCCAAATCCACGTATTCACCGTTTTCCAACCGCCTGGCGCGGGTCATAAACAATGGTCGACGTGGATCTTCCAATTCGTTCAGCATGTCTACAAAAAACTCCGCCATTGCTTCGAAATTGACGTAATCTTGCCGCCTTCCCCAGGCATAATCATAAGGCGTCAGCCCAGAAATAGGCACCAACGCCGCGTCTTCATTGGAGGTAAACACCGGATATTCGTCCGGGTTAGCAATTATTGCCTGCAAGCGCACATAGCTGTTCTGTTCGGTGCGCTTGGACATCCGCAGAATCATTCGCATCAACAGGGAGTTATTGAACCGGCGCCATTTCGTTGCGTCATTGCCATAAAGCAGGTCATTGCCAGCCATATTGCCACCGGCCGCATAGACGCGGTTTGCTTCCTCCAATTGGTCGATAAGGCTGAGGTAAATTTCCTCTTGCGTATCAAACCGTGGTTGGTTGAGCCCTTCCTCTGCTTGCATGGCCTCGCTAAACGGCACGTCCCCGAAACTGTCCGTGAGTATCCCTACGATGTAAGCACGCAGCGTCGCCGCCACCGCTTTGTATATCGGCTGCCCGTATTCATCGGCGGCATCATCCATTTCGCGTAGATTGCGTAACAGGCGGTAACACGTGTTCCATGTGCCATTACCGGAATTTTCCTGCATATAGTACCAGTGCACGGCATTGCCCGAGCTGGGATGCGGCAGTGCAACCTGCATCAGTTGCCACGTAAAATCATAGCTCCTCACCGTGAAATAGGTACTCATTCCATAAATCGTCGGGGTGAGCATACTACCCGGCGTTACCTTCTCAATCTTATTGGGGTCGGTATTGATTTCCTCAAATTCATGCGTACATGATGTAGCCAGCAGCATGATTACCAAGCTTCCCGTTAGCGTATTGCGATTCAAAATATTCATGTTCAAAAGCGTTGTAAGTCCTTTTACTTTAAAATTGCAGCCTCAAATTTACGCCCCATGTCCTTGGCGTGGGCAACTGCCCCATCTCTACCCCGGGTACGATGGTGGCCCCATTAAGGCTTGCCGTCTCGGGGTCAAAAATTGGAAAGTCCGAAATCATCGCCAGATCCCGGCCATACACGGCAATGCTTGCCCCAGCCAAGCGCCAGCGCGACACCACCGATACCGGCAGGTTGTATTCCAAGCGGACTTCCCGCAGCTTCAGGTAAGACGCATCAAAGCTGTTCGTCTCGATATTGGCCCGCCGATAATAATCAGCATACCACGTTTGGATCGGAACCGGCATGGTATTGGGCGAATAACTACCATCGTCATTCATCACGACACCCTCGCCGATGACGGTCATGGTTTCCCGGCCCAGCAAGGTATGCCGCAGTTTTCCCTGTTCGGTCATCTTGTGGTGGCTCTGCGAATACAATATCCCACCGTATTGTCCATCAACAGTAGCGCTTAGCCGCCAGTTCTTATATTGGAATTCATTGACCAGGCCAGCTTTCCAATCGGCATAGGCATTGCCAATCTTGGTGATATCACTGGGCTGTAGTGCCAGCCCCGTTGTGCCGTTAAATACGACCTGCCCATCGGAATTCCGCACCAACCCATACCCCCATATATCGCCGATACTACCGCCCACGGTAGCTAACAACGTGGCCGTACCACTGGTAGCGATAATTTGTTCTTCGCCTTCCACATCATCGCTCAACGACAGGATTTTGTTGTCATTGGTAGACCAGGTAGCCGTAGCTGTCCACGAAAACAGATCGTTTTTTACCGGACTTCCGCTCAACATCACCTCAATACCCTTATTGCGGATTTCACCGGCATTGATGAACGCACTGCTATAACCCGTTGTGATATCTAAAGGCACCGAGAGCACTTGGTTTTCGGTCGTAATGGCATATAAATTCACATCGGTATTAATACGGTTGTTGAACAATGCTACGTTTACACCAGCTTCCCATGACCGTGATATCTCGGGTTTCAAATCTGCATTATGGAGTACCGATGGGGCTTCAGCAGAACCCGGGAAGCTGGTCTTGCTGTAATACTTTGCCGTGCGGTAAGGATAGGTGTCATTGCCTACCATTGCCCATGAAAGGCGGGCTTTAGCAAAGCTGACCGCTTCAGGCAGTGAAAAAATATCGCTCAGGATATAGCTGCTGCTTACTGAGGGATAAAAATAAGAATTATTGCCATTGGGTAATGTAGAAGACCAATCATTCCGTCCGGTGATATCCAAGAAAACCAAATCGCGGTACGAGAAGTTGACAAAGCCATATACGCTGTTTGTACGACGCCGCTGCAAATCATTATCGGCCAAGGCTTGTTCCAAGGCATTAGACAGCTTGTAAATACCGGGCAGCAACAATCCTCGGGCGATGGCGTTATTGGTCTTGGACTCATAGCGCATCGCATTTGCCCCCAACGAGGCGCGCAAATCGATAGCCGGCGTAATTTTATTCTGGTAAGTGAGCAACATGTCGGTATTTGATTCGAAGAAATAGACATCTTGTTCTTTGTAGTATCCCTGCGGGAAATTTGCCGTGTTGTAGGGTCTGCGGTTATCCCGTTTGTCCTGCCGCATATTTAGGCCCGACCGCACCATGAGGCTCCATCGGTCATCAAACGTATAGATTCCCTGCAAGTTGCCTTCCACGGTGTTGCTCTTCAACCCATTGGTCATTTCATAGGCTATGAGGTAGGGATTTTCAATATACGAGCTGAAGGGGTGAATTTGTTCCAATTGCTCCCTACCTTGTTTCCAGGTGGGACGGTACCATTCCAGATCAACGTTTGGATTCTGGAATATCATGAAATAGCCGATAGATTGGTTGTTGTAGCCCGTACCCGGTAGATTGTCACTACTTTTAGACGTATAGCTCATCTTGGCATTCACCTGTAGTTTTTCCGAAAGATGGGCGCTGCTATTTAATGATGCCACGATACGTTCAAATCCCGTATTGGGCATGATCCACTCATTTTTTGTATGGGTAAGTGATGCCCGTGCCGAAAAGCGGTCTGTCGCCCCATCCAGCGCGACACTATTGGTCAAATTGAGTCCCGTACGCCAAAACCCCTTGATATTGTCGGTATACGGCTGCCACAACTGCCGTTCGGCAGATTGCCCTTCTACGGTAGGATCATACTGGAAATAATATTGACCATCAAACTTTGGACCGAAAGCACTGGAAGTTGACCCTGTATTGGCGCCATCCTCCGACAATTGATAGGAATAATACAAATCACCGTCTGCATTACGGTTGTTGTTGCCTTGTCCATATTCGTACTGCCAGTCTGGCCATCGCAGCACATCCTGGATGCTGGTATTGGAGTTGATGGTGATACCAATACCCCCCTCCCGCTTACGGCCGCTTTTGGTAGTAATAATTAGCGCACCGTTGGCGGCGCGGCTGCCGTAGAGCGCCGATGCTGCTGCGCCTTTTAAAACCGTTACGGATTCGATATCATCGGGATTAATGTCCGAGAGCCCGTTGCCAAAATCAATCGGAATATCTTTATCGACACCGCTTGCTCCGGCACCATAAGCTTGGTCTACGCCCGAGCTGACCCTTCCATTGATCATCGGGATGCCGTCTATGACTACCAATGCCTCATTACCGGCTATATCCAGCGATCGATCCCCCCGCAGGTTAATCCGAGTAGCGTTAAGCGGTCCAGAACCGGTCTGCGTAAGGTTCAAACCCGCTACCTTACCCTTCAAAGCGTCCGACCAGTTGTTTGAGATCGCATCCGTGAGGTCTTCGCCTTTCACCACCGACACGCCGTAGCCCAATGCTTTCTCTTCACGCTTAATGCCCAGGGCGGTCACTACCACCTCGGATAATGCTTGGTTGTCTTCTTGCAACACCACATCCAACTGGGCACGGCCCGACAACGGTACTTCCTGCCTTACATATCCAATAAGCGAAAACACCAACGTGGCATCTTCAGGCGCAGCAATGGTATACTGGCCGTTTATTCCTGTGGACACTGTAGTGGCCACTCCCTTCACGCTCACCGAGACACCGGCCAATGGCTCCCCTTCTCCCGATGTGACCCTGCCCTGCACCGTCATTTGCTGATGGATCACGGGATTGCTGCTGGCTCCGTCAGCCACATCTCCGGGGAAGACTACCAACAAATCGCCTTCTATCCGATAGGTGAGCCCCGTCTCGGACAGCACTTCCGCCAGTAATCGCTCTGGCGGCAATCCGGTACGCGCCGTATGTGCTTGCTTGCCTTCCAATTGCCTGGCATCATATACCAATTTCTTATTGATGCGTGAAGCAATTTCTTTCAATACTTGTTCGAGTAAAATACCCGTGCGTACATGTTGTGCCGGCACATGGTTGGCTCGTGCATACTGCTGGGCAGCCACCGGCCCCCAACATACGGACAAAAATGTCCCGTACAGCAATGCGCGTTTTGTTAAATACTGTCGATTTGATTCCATACTGATGTGTTATATATGTCGTGAATAATCTTGATTAAAAATTGCGTTCGCGCAGGACAATGGCTGAGCCGCCATCTACCCGGACAAGTTTATTGACCAGACAGACAGATGCTAAAACCTCATCCAGTGTGGTTTGTGGTGTAAGGGTAGCCGTAAAGCGGTAATCCCGGTTTGGATCTACGTCAAGAACGATGGTGGTTGCATACTTGTCTTCCAGTGCCCGTATTACGTCATTCAGCGAACGCTGCATGAAACTCAGCCCTCCAGTGCGCCAGATGCCCGCTTTTTCCGAGCCCGTTGTATGACTCATCGCATGGGTCGCCCGGCTGTATAGTACGCCCTCCCCTCGCATCAACCTGAATACCTCCTGTCTACGAGCAGTATCTACAGGCCTCACTTCCACCTTCCCCGTCTCAACGGCAACGCCCATTTCATCGGTATCTGGTTGCACCTGCACATTGAAGGACGTACCAAGTACCCGTGTTTCAAACCATTCGGTCTTGACCGCAAAGGGCTTGGATGGGTCTGGCGTCACCTCAAAAAAAGCTTCGCCACGTATCAAGCGCACCGTACGTTCGCCACGGCCAAAATCTTCCGGATATTCCACCAGCGAATTTGCATTCAGCCAGATAACCGAGCGGTCTGGCAATATCACCTGCTTACGTTCGCCGGAGTTTGTCTGTGCCGCATACATTGTGGGCGCTGTATCGCCCAAAGGCCCTAAGCGCCACCCCAATGCGGCAAGCGCAACAACCAACACGGCTGCAGCTGCGACACGGATCAACATCCCCAGCCTTCGTATACGTGTAGCACGCAATTGTTTCCGTATAACGGATAACATTTCCGTCTTTATCCGCTGTTCGTCCGCTGTGTCGAGCGACAACGGCTTTTCCCGTTGCTGCTCAAGCCAGCGCTCCACAAGTTCTCTTTCGGAAGGAGTAGCCTCCCCATTGCGGTATCGATCAATAAGTTCCTTGAATAGTAATGGCTTCATACCTTTATCTTTGCCATACTATCCAAAAAAGGAAGGGATCGTACTATCGGGATTAATTAAGAAATTATTAAAAAAACATGAAGAAAAGCACCGCGAAGACCATATCGCGACATAAAATACGCATGCGTTTACGTGCTGCGGTGAGTTGATTTTTTATCGTTTGCTCGGACAGCCCAAGCTGTTGTGCTATTTCTGCTACGTTGAGCTGTTCCTCAACACTCATGCGCAGCACATTTTCCATAGCGGGTGGCAATTTGGCCATCTGCCGGTTCAGGGTGGTTTCCAGTTCCTTCAGTGCAATGGGATCTAGTTGCACAGCGAAAGCATTCACCAGCTCGTAGGAAAGGGGCTGATGAATCCGGTCGCTTTCCAATAATCGTGAAGCACTGTTCAATACTTTATACCGGACAGCCTTATGAAGATACGCAGCAAGGGTCGTCGTAATTTCGATTTGTTCGCGCCGGATCCAAAAACTGACGAAAACTTCCTGAACAGCATCTTTCGCGTCAGCTTCGGAACGCAACACGTTCCATGCAAACCGGTAAAGTTCATGCCAATAGCGATCATACAGGGCTTCGAAAGCATGCTCATGCCCATCCTGTATATAATCCATCAATTGCTCGTCCGAACAACCAACATAGCGCCTGCTTCCCATATTCGATCCCCGCCTACGTGGTACAATGTAGGCGGTGCCAAATTATCGGTACAATATTAACTGGAGATTAAGTAGCTGTAAAAACTCCTATTTTAAAGACGCGAAATCGTGACATCAATACCTGTCAAAATCAATCAAAGTTTTGTAGATTAGCCTCGCACACCTAATTCAACAACAAAACGTATAAAGCATGGAAAAGAAAATTCTCTTAACTGAACGGGATATGCCCACGCAATGGTACAACATTGTCGCTGACATGCCCAACAAACCCCTACCACCCCTACACCCAGCCACAAAGCTACCCGTGGGGCCAGATGACCTCGCGCCACTCTTTCCGATGGAGCTCATCAAACAGGAAGTGGCCGCCGAACAATATATCGATATACCGGAAGAGGTGCAGCAAGCATACCGCATCTGGCGGCCTACACCACTCATACGTGCCACCAACCTTGAAAAAGCGCTCGGGACAACCTGTAAAATCTATTATAAGTATGAAGGTACCAGTCCCAGCGGCTCCCATAAACCTAATACAGCCATCCCACAAGCTTATTATAACAAGCAGGAAGGTGTGAAGCGCATTATCACCGAGACCGGTGCAGGCCAGTGGGGCACAGCCCTGAGCTTTGCGTGCAGCCAATTCGGCATCGACTGCGAAGTGTATATGGTGCGCATCAGCTTCGACCAGAAACCCTATCGAAAAATCCTAATGAACACCTTTGGGGCAACGGTATATTCATCGCCAACGAATCAAACCCAGGCAGGACGAAACGCGTTGGCAGCCAATGCCAATACGCCGGGCAGTCTCGGACTGGCCATTTCAGAAGCTATCGAGGTGGCCATTAGCGACGAGCAGACGAAGTATGCGTTGGGCTCTGTATTGAACCACGTACTGCTCCACCAAACCGTCATCGGCCAAGAAGCCAAGAAACAACTGGAATATACGGGCGATTATCCCGACATTGTGATCGCTCCTTTAGGTGGCGGTTCTAATTTTGCCGGTCTTTCATTTCCTTTTTTGAAAGACAAAATCGCAGGCCAGCCCGTGCGCTGTATTGCAGTGGAACCTGCTTCATGCCCAAAGCTCACCAAAGGGAAATTTATGTACGACTTTGGCGATACACAAGGATATACACCGCTCCTACCCATGTATACACTTGGCCATACCTTCACGCCTGCCGCCATTCATGCCGGTGGATTGCGCTACCATGGTGCCAGCGTACTATGCAGCCAGCTGCTCAAAGATGGTCTTATTGAGGCACAGGCTATCCAGCAATTGGAATGCTTTGAGGCCGGCGTATTGTTTGCAAAAGCCGAAGGCATTGTACCAGCCCCCGAAGCCAACCATGGCATTGCACAGGTCGTTCGGGAAGTCAACAAGGCCAAGGAAGAAGGGGTAGCAAAAACCATCCTCTTCAACCTCTGTGGACACGGCTTCGTGGACATGGCTGCATACCAAGACTACTTTGACGGCAAGCTCCAAAACCATTCATTCACCGATGAGGAACTGACTGCCGAAATCAGCAAGTTGGAAGCACTGCAGCCTTAGCGTTTTTTTATAAAACTTGCGCAACCGGATAATTGCAGCTATATTCACCACCAATTAGTTGCAAAAGAAAGATATAATTAAATAAATAGATTTACCATGAAACGAACGGTATTAACCGTCTTATCCGTCCTCTTTGGACTTTTGCTTATTAATGGCGGATTGAACAAATTCTTCAACTACATGCCTGTCCCGGAAGATATCCCGGAAGCCACGGCCAAAGATTTCGGCGCCCTTATGGAAATCGTATGGCTAATGCCGCTCATTGGTCTGGCAGAATTAGTAGGCGGTGTCCTCATCATCTTTCCAAAAACCAGGGCATTGGGGGCATTGGTGATCTTTCCCGTCATGGTAGGCGTCTTGCTAACGCATATCTTTGTCGACACCAGTGGATTGATCACCGCTATCGTCATCTGGGTAATCCTGCTATGGATAATTTACGAAAATCGTGAAAAGTACCTTCCAATAGTTAAATAATCTGCAACGTAGCCTGTGCAATGCTTCAGAAGCATTGGATAAATTAGCTGCGTCCGGGCATTAAAGCCTGATTTTAAAATCTTCCTTGGCTTGGCCTTGATGGAAAAATACCAATCCGGCATGAAATAGGTCTACCGTCACGGTTGCTTCAGGCTCGGCTTTGAGGGCACGCCATAGCCGCTTCATCCCGTCATTGCGGTGAATACCTTCCAGCACAACCACGCTCCCGGGATGCAATGCAGACCAAAGTCCTTCTATTTGGAGGCTTATCCAATCTGCATCACCGCTTTCGGCGATGACAAAATCCAACGGCCCCTCCAGTCGTTCATCGCCCAGCACATATACCTGGGTTGGCTTAACACGTTCGATGAGCCGAGCGGTCAACCGTTTGAAAGGGTCACGTGGCTCGCTTGTCTGTCGTTTGGCATAGATGACTTCATCCACCAAGTGGTATAGGAAAGGCGAGTGGGTACCATGTCGGGAGTTGGCCGACAAGAAATGGATGAGCTGATCGAGGTAAAAGCGGAGGTACACTCCGACAAAGATAGCAGAAATCGGCTTTCATAAGCGCACCAACAGGCAAATGACAGCGATCCAAGTTTACTTAGCACTTACAGAATATTGAATCCCAAAGAAAGACTGAATGTACGTGGTTTTTGCTCCAGCCTATCATGCATCGTGGTCAGACCAAAACCGTACCGTGCATCAAATGTCAGCCGTCCTACATCAACGCCCGCATTCAGCACGCCCCCCACGTTAGCCCGCTTATACGCCGTGCGAGCAGGTGCGAGCGGGCTGTTCAGATTGAGGGCTACCGCTGGTCCCGCAGACACCCGTAGGTTCATGCTACCGTTATTGATGATTTTATAGCCTGCCATCAAAGGTACATCCAACTGCCGGAATGTAGGCGCGTATGGCGTCTCTCCATAGCTGTATGTGGCACGCAACGTAGAAAAATTAACCTCAGGCTGAACATAAAAGTCCCCTCCAGTACGGGCAAAAAAACCGACATGCAGCCCACGCTTTCCAGATACATTTCGTACAGCGTCGGAGCTGCTATGCAGCGATCCGAAATTGACTCCGGCCTTAATACCCAAATCCATCATTTGGGCGTACGTGGCTCCACCACTCATCAGTACAGCCAAAAAGACTATACTCATTCCCATTGTTTTCATACGTTTTATTGTGTTCATGTTGTAAATCGTTGGCATTTACAGCAAGACAACATAAACCGGATTTACCCTTATACAACTGCAAGAAAACGTAATGTGAATGGCCTACCATTGGTAACGTATGCCACTGACTATCCCAAGATGGATTGTCTGGCCTGTTTTACTATTATGATACCATTTCCACCCATTGATGGGATTTGAAAGACTATTGCTTTCACGATTTGTATAATTGATTGTGGGGCCGGCGATAATACCCCAGTGCCGACCGATCCCGAGCTGCGGTAGCAACCGGATCGACGACTGATCTTCGCTATCCGTTTTGAAATTTGTGCTAATCCTATTGACTGCCTCCGCATCTAACAGGAACCATTCGTGCTGCACAATATGAATACCCAATCCCACTTCAAGCGCATACTTCATTGGACTGCTATCCATGTAGTGGCCACCGCCAACCAGGCCATACAATCGCCGCCCACCGGAGCGAAAAGCAACGTGCGCCATGCTCGACTCATCTATCCCTATCGCTATGCTTTTGCGCCCGTTTTTAATCAGGTTGATGATACCCAGTGGATAATCGCTGCTATCGGCTACGTTCACCAAGGCGGCAAATTGGACACCTGCTACCTTACCAGCCACATTCACCAGCCCCGCCAGTTGAAACCCTTTTATGCTATCGGCTACATTGACCGCTCCCGCGACTTGCACCCCTCGAAGACTTTCCGCAACATTGAATATCCCGGACAATTGCATGCCTTTTACATTACCGCTTTGATTACTCACCCCTGCAACCTGCAAACCAGCAACATCCCGCACTACCCTGTTTAATGCCCCAGCCAACTGCACGCCACGGACATCGCTGCCCACCAGGTTGAATAAACCTGCCGCCTGAAAATAATGTGCATGCTGTTGATTGATGTTAAACACACCTCCTACTTCAACACCGTTTACCCCGGCGGTATGGCCGCCAACGATATTCAGTGACACTTGATTGACGACTTGGCTATTGAAGAGCCCCTGTGAGCTCAAGCCCGGCATCAAAGAAATTTGGTAAGGGTTGTAAGCAAGAAATCCACCCAGGTTGATGCGTTGGATACGTTGCTTGGAGTTGGTGAAAAAGCGTCCGAAGGCCGTGCCATCCAGTCCATCACCATGGCCATCAGCCGAAAAAAGCCAATAACGCCTTTCTTTGTGTTTTGAACCGACCTGCACAGGTGGCAACAATGCAATAGTGGTATCCCGATAATTTTCCTTGCTGATCGTCAGCCATATGGTTTCGTCCGGCCGTTTGATGGTCAGTTTAAAATTACCCGTAGGCCCCGATAGTGTAGATACCAACACATTACGTTCATAAATACTGGCCAGGTATATCCCATTGTCATTATTGGCATCCCTGATCTGGCCCGCTATCACCAATGGCCTGCCCCGCTCTTTCTCTACGCGGAGGATAAGCTTCATCGCACCCGGCGCATAACGAATGATGACATAGCCCGGGGTCTCCTTAAATTCGTAGTCGCTGCCAAATATGCGTTCGAGAAACCCAATCAATGTACCGCGATAGTTTGGCACGTTAACCACGCTATCGACGGCGACGGTATTGCTGTTATAGGCAAAGTAAAAGGCTTGATTATGGCTTATGCGATCCAGTAAATCACCGACACGCTGGTTGCTGGAGTCATTAATGGCAATGTCATTCATGAGGTAATTTTGCGCATCACATACAGAAGCCTCCATGACGCACGCCACAATCAATAACCATTTCAAAAGCGATCTTCCAAAGAAACTAGCTATGGTCATACGCGAAGCAGCTATTTGAATACAATGGTATCGGCTTGTTTCGCCACGGTTATCCCCAACGTCTTGGCGATGAGCTGCAGCTGCTCATCTAACGTACCTGCTCGTAATGTGGTTGTCATTGGCAAATCACGTATTTCACCACGGGCGACCACGATGGTTACGCCGTAAGCTTCCCCCAATAATTCTGCAATGCGCCAAAGCGGCGTATGATCCAACACTAAACCCTTGCGGGCCGTCTGCTCAAATTGTTGGGTCTGGGTATTGACCGTTACTTGTTGGTCGGCTGTCAGCTCCACCATTCGATTAAGCCCTTCGACCTTCACCTTTCCGCTTTCGACGATGACTGTTGTTTCGTCGCCATTGTGCTTCACATGGAATGAGGTGCCGAGTACGGTGATGGTTACTTTTCCAGAATGGATGACAAATGGTTTGCTTTTATCCGGGGCAACGTTGAAAAACACCTCGCCTTCGTGCAGCTTCACCAGTCGCTGGCGCTGGAGTGGGCCTTGGGAAAATCGCAGCGATGCGCGTGCGCCCAGGGTAATGATAGAACCATCAGCCAGCGTATCAGTGTTGGGATAGTTAGTGGCTTCATAGGTGGTACCCAACAATAGGCCATCGCTCGGCACCAAAAGGTAATAGCTTAGACCCATTGCAACTGACACCAAGGTCAATACAGCTGCGATACGCAGCCATCTCATCGTTCGAAGTATATTCGGGGAAGTTCGCCCTCGAAGGTCAGCCTCGTCCCGCCGCTGTACAAAACGTTGCCAAGCCTCTTCCTCATCGATATCGTTCGTATCTGCAAGCCGTTGGCTAGCTTCCCATACAAAACGAAATTGTGCATAATACTTTTCGTTGTCAGGATGCGCAGCTATCCATTTGCGCACGGTAGCAGCCTCCGCCGCATCCGTTTCGTTCAATACGTACTTGGTAAGCAAAATATCATCCATAACGTCATATATTAAATAATATGATAGTCAGTAAAGGCAGGAAATCAGCCAGCCGGAGCCTCAGCGATTTCAACGCCTTTGCCATATGAGCTTCCACGGTCTTCAGGGAAATACCGAGTCTATCGGCAATCTCTTGATATTTCAGTTCTTCAAAGCGACTCAATTGAAACACCGTCCTGCACTTTTCGGGCAGTTGCCTGAGCGCCTCTTGCAACTGCCGCTGCAATTCCTTATCTGCTGCTACTTCAGCAGCTTGCTCTTGTTTATGGGCCATCATCGCTTCCGCTATATATTTCCGTTGAACCTTTTTATGTTTTAAGTGATTGAGGGTATCATGGTAGACGGATTTATACAGGTAAGCCCGTAATGAAGTGTGGATAGCTAACCGCTCCCGGTTTTCCCACAATTTCAAAAAAACAGTCTGTACAATTTCTTCAGCTACATTTTCGTCCTGAAGCATCGTATACGCATAGGCATGCAATGCCTTAAAATTAGTTTTAAAGGCCTCTTCAAAGGCGCGCTCATGACCGGGATGTACCAATGTGTCTATTTTGGCCAAAGTTACTTCCATTTGCTTAGTCTGACAACTTGGGTCTGTTTTACCCTTATTTAAAAAAAGATTTTTTTGCAGATTGCTCACAACGGTATAGCCTATCGCATCTGTCATAGCGCTACCATGGCGTAATATGGAAATCAAATAGTTTTTTCGTAGCTTTGTCATAATGAACGAGAAAGAGTTAAATTCACTTATCAAATTGCTCGACGACCCAGACGCCGAGGTATTCCGGCATGTGGAACAAAAGCTCATCACGCTGGGGCCGGAGGTTATCACCCGACTGGAATCCGTATGGGAGCAATCTTTCGATGTCATGCTGCAAACACGCATCGAGAACCTCATTCATAAGATACAGTTTGAAGACGTATTGCAGGAACTCGAACTTTGGAAGTTAAGTGGTTCTTTTGATTTATTACAAGGGCTGATTATCGTTAATAAGTACCAGTACCCCGATATGGACGAGCAGAAGGTCGTCAATCAAATCGAGGCCATTAAACGCGATGCTTGGTTGGAAATGATTTACAGCATGAGTGCCGTGGAAAAAGTGCGCTTGCTCAACAATATCATTTACAATGCCTACGGGTTTTCAGGCAATACAAGCAATTACCACGATCCGCAAAACTCTTACATCGGCCAAGTATTGGAGAGTCGCAGGGGCAACCCCATCCTGCTGGCTTGTATTTACAGCATTGTGGCTCAAAAGCTCGATATCCCTATTTATGGGGTGAATCTACCGAAGCATTTTATTCTCGCTTATACTGAAGATCATGCCCCAGTGGAAAGCAGGCACGGCATCTTGTTTTACATCAATGCCTTTAACCGGGGGCAAATATTTGGCAGGCATGACGTGATTGCATTTCTCAAGCAGCTCAACCTAAGCCCGAGCGACAATTTTGTGCTGCCCTGTAGTAATCTCGACATTGTCATGCGTGTATTACGCAACTTGGTTACGTCTTATTCCCAAGCAGGCAACACGGTCAAAACAGAAGAAATCGGCCGCATGCTGGATACGCTTGCTTAGTAGCGTGTAGTAATAAAAACCTGCCTCCGCTGTAAATTATTGCGGTACCGGTATTCCCCTTGCATCCAGAAATATACTAAATGGTGTCCGGTTGGGAGAATCAAATGTAATCGTCGCCTCGGGCGCTACATTTCCACTATCAGACAGTTTGAACCGGGATACCTTGCGGGTTGTTTGATCGGCTACATAAATGGTCTTTCTATCTGTCCGGGGATCGATGGCTACGTCGATTGGCCCCGAAAGGCCAGTCAGTTCACCGGAGATTATACGTGTGGGCCTCACGGTAGCCGAAGGCTGGGCCAAGTATGCTTTTATACCCTCGATAATGTACACCTTGCCCGGCACCTGTTGGGTGCCAAAATCAGCCATAACCATCACATCAAGCGAGTCGACGAAAGCAATGCCCCGGATACTAGTCGCACCTTCAACGCGAACGTTGGAGAGTGCTGCAAAGTTTGTCTCTACGGAATCCCCCTGCGCTAAGTTGCGATAGAGCAATACCCCGCCGTCTTGTCCGGAATTTGATACCAATAAGCTGTCATCCGATGGTTTGCCATTCCATAGCGATACAGCCCAAGGGACAATCCCACTTTCCAACTGCAACGCCCGTCTTGGACGGGTGAAACCGTTTTTGTTTACCGGCTGATGAAAGCCATAAAGATGGGAGGTTTCTCCGATATTGGCTACATACAGCATTTCGGATGGGAAGTGGTAGGCCAACCCCCGCATAAGATTCAATGAACGATTGCCAAGTCTACCCGCGGTCGCCAATTGGCCTAAATTATTGACCCGCATAATACGGATAAGTGTATCCAAACGTCCCGACTGAAACACCAGTCCGCCAATCGGACTAAAGTGGATACCAGCCCCGCCCACTGCTCCGGAATTGAAATCGAAATCGATCTCCATAGCCTCGCCATCAGCGGGGTCAATCAATGCAATATTGTCTACGGGTACTTCAACGTCATTTTCGGTGACATCCTGAAACGATACGTACAACCTTGATATCGGTACTATGGGCACTGGCGGTTCATCGTCATTGCGCATGCAACTACCAAGGGCGAGCAGTGCACCGACCATTACGGCAAGAAAACCAAACGACTTCTTCATCCAACAGGGTTTTGGGCAAAGTTATGAATTTTTAGGGGGAGAAACCTCATGAGGTTGCAGGCAATGGCACAAACGCTGTTTCACCCGGTACCGGATCAAACTGCTGTTCCCGCCAACGCTGCTTTGCTGCTTCTATCTTTTCGCGGCTGGTCGACACAAAATTCCAGTAGATATGGCGTTCTTCGGGAAATGGCTCACCACCGAAAATATAAATGCTGGTATCCGCATGGATGGTAAATGTACACAATGTGGCCTCTTTGGCCACCAGGATCTGCTTCGGCGAATAGGTATGCCCTTCACTTTCAATGCTGCCCTTGAGGATGTACAAGGCCGACTCGCCGAACAGCTGCTGGCCAATGCTTAGCGGCTGATCAATGGTGCTATGTATCTCCAAAAAGAACTGCCTGCTATATACCGGTACGGGCGATCGACGGCCGAAGGCTTCCCCTGCTATGAGCCGGAAAGCCACATTGCCTTCTTCCCAATAGGGAATATCCTTGGCCTCTACATGATGGAAGGAAGGCTCTTCATCTTCAAGATCTTTGGGCATAGCCACCCAAATCTGCAGGCCATGCAGGTTCTTATCGGAATGACGCAGGTATTCAGGCGTCCGCTCAGAATGGACTACGCCGCGCCCAGCCGTCATCCAATTGACTGCCCCAGGCTGTATTTCCACTTCGGTGCCCAAACTATCGCGGTGCATCATGCTACCTTCAAAAAGGTAGGTAAGCGTGGATAAGCCGATATGTGGATGGGGTGGTACATCTACGTTTTGTGTATCACTGAGCTTGGCAGGCCCCATATGATCAATGAAAATATACGGCCCTACCATGCGTTTGCCCCGGAAAGGCAACAGCCTTCCCACCATGAAGTTGCCGATATCTGCAGGCCGCTCCTCGATGATCATTCCTACGTTTGACATGGTATGAGAAATCTTATTTGCGTAATGGGATCTAAACAAACATACGGATAAAAAATGGACTCCACCAACCATTTGCAACAATGTGCTATAATCAGTAATATTGCATTTTCAAAAAAGTGGGCATGAAGACGGAAACTACGGGAATCAAACGCGAAAAATTGGAACTACCAAACGGCGAAAACAAATTGCTGTTGCACTCGTGTTGTGCGCCCTGTTCGGGTGAGGTGATGGAAGCATTGATTGCATCCGATATTGATTTTACGATCTATTTCTACAACCCCAACATCCACCCCCGCAAAGAATATGACCTGCGCAAAGACGAAAACATCAAGTTTGCCGAAAAACACGGCATCCCCTTCGTTGATGCCGACTATGATGTAGACGACTGGTTTGCCCGTGCCAAAGGCATGGAACATGAGCCGGAGCGTGGCATCCGTTGCACAATGTGCTTCGACATGCGCTTCGAGCGCACGGCCCTATATGCCCACGAAAACGGATTCCCGGTGATCACCAGCTCACTGGGCATCTCCCGCTGGAAAAATTTTGAACAGATAAACGACTGTGGTGAGCGTGCTGCCGGGCACTATCCCGGCATCACCTATTGGACGTACAACTGGCGCAAGAAAGGCGGCTCCTCGCGCATGCTTGAAATCAGCAAACGCGAACACTTCTACATGCAAGAGTATTGCGGCTGTGCCTACTCCTTGCGCGATACGAACCACTGGCGGCTTCAGCATGGCCGCGAGCGGATTGAGATCGGCAAGAACTATTATGGCGATGAAGGTGCTACGCCAGCTTGCTCTTAAAGAAGCCAATTGTCCGCTGCCAAGCCAGCTTAGCAGCCGCCTCATCATACCGCGTGGGTGAGGTGTCGTTATTAAAAGCGTGGTTTACCCCATCGTAGACAAACAACTGGTAATCGACGCCATTTGCCTTTAATGCTCCTTCATACACCGGAATACC
Organism: Parapedobacter koreensis; assembly: GCF_900109365.1. Classification (GTDB taxonomy): domain Bacteria; phylum Bacteroidota; class Bacteroidia; order Sphingobacteriales; family Sphingobacteriaceae; genus Parapedobacter; species Parapedobacter koreensis. The sequence continues at coordinate 200,089 of NZ_FNZR01000009.1, forward strand.
TGCGTTGATACGTTCGTCCAATCCGGCATAATGTAGCAGCAGGCTGGCTTTAATCTTTGGCACATCGGCCACATTGGGCTGGCTGCCATAGTAAGCCACGGAAGCCTGTAATTGTGGGTCGTTTACGGCAAGCCTTCCGGCCATCGCCCCACCCCAGCAAAAGCCTACACAGCCCACTTTGCCATTGCCTCCGTCCGCAGTACGCAAGTAATCGAGCCCTTTCAGGTAATTCTGGACGGTCTTCTCCATATCCAGCTTGCCGATAAGTTCCCGCCCTTTGTCTTCATCGGCAGGCGTACCACCAAAAGGCGAAAGGGCGTCTACCCCCAACGCAATAAAGCCTTCGGCAGCCACGCGCTTGGTGACATCAACGATGTGCGGGTTCAGCCCCCGATTTTCATGGATAACCACTACACTGCCGATGCCCGTTTTATTCTTGGGTTTGGCCAATACAGCTTTTACATCGCCATCTACACCGGGGTAGGTGATGTTTTCGGAAATAATATCGTCACTTTGAAATGGCATTGCTTCCGCGTAATTGTTTTGCAGGAGCGGCAACAATGCCGTCGCCGCAGCCGTGCTGCCAGCAAGCATAGCCAGTCGTTTCATAAATTCCTTCCGGGTAAGCTGGCTGTGTGTGTACTGGTCGTAGAGATTAATGATTTTCTGATCCATCGTCGTCGGTTTTTATTAAGGGTTTACGGCTGCCAAAGCGGCCGCATAGTTGGGCTCTTGTGACAACTCAGACACTTGTTCTTCATACACGATTTTGCCCTGTGGGTCGATGACGACCACAGCCCTGCTCAATAAGCCCCGCATGGGGCCATCGGCCAATTGCACGCCGTATTGCAGGCCAAAGTCTGATCGGAAGTCGGACAACATCACCACCTTATCAATACCTTCCGCACCGCAGAATTGCTTTTGCGCAAAAGGCAGGTCTTTGGAAATGCATAACACCGTGGTATTGGGCAAGTTTGCTGCATCCTCATTGAACCTGTGTACAGATAGTGCACACACTCCCGTATTTACGCTCGGGAAAATATTGAGGATGATGTATTTACCTGAAAAATCCGTTAACGTCTTATCGGCAAGATCCACATTCGCTAAGGTGAAATCTTTTGCCTGCGATCCTACTGCTGGTAAGGTCCCAACCGTATGCACCGGTGTACCCCGCATGGTGATAGTCGTGGACGAATTACCCCCTGTCAATTGCTGGGCCATCGCCGGCGAACAAATTGCCTCTGCGATAATGCCTAAGCAAAGCGCTAGCCCAGTTACATACTGATGTTTCATGGCTTTTACTTAAAGTTTATTATAGTAACGTTTTTAAGCCTATTTATTATACGGTTCATTGAAAATGATACAAAGATAACCTGAGACATGGTCTTAAAATACCTTCTACTGAGTATTTTTTCATTTTTACCGAACCTATATCTTTACCACATCAAAAATCGGACTACTATGAAAAACTACTGGATTAAACCTTGTTTAACGACCCTGATCTGTATAGGTCTTATCTCGGCCTGTAAAAAAACGACCCTGTACCAGACGATGATGGCTTGGAAGACCGCACGCCCGTTGAAGTAATCGAAGACATCACGAATAGCATGGCCAATGCAGACAGCATCAGCGTATTTGTCGATGCCCTTAAATCCTTAACCCTTCAACAAGAAGACGTTGCTGAAGGGTGAACCGTATTCGCGCCGTTGAACCCTGTGGACAATGACATACAAGCTATCAGCAAGGTAGCCGCAACCGAGCCACTGGATGATTTCTCGGGCGATGACCTTACGGATTCTGTATTGATGGATCACTTGGTTAAAGGTGTCTTCGGTTTGGACGATTAACGGATGGGAAGACGCTGACGAGTCTTAGCGGCAAAACCCTATTGGTGACCAAAACAGGGAATAAGATCTGGATTAATGGCGTTCCCATCAGTGGCGAAATTGCTCCTGACGGTCGCCAAGTCATCTACACTGTGAAAAAGCCCCTGACTGGCACAACCGTGGACGACGCCCTCCAGACAACCACGATTGAAGTGACCGTATGGGATGCAATGGGATGGGAACCCAACCACCCCAAAGGGACAGCTGTTGCCCAAGCGCAGGTATTTCTCTATGCTTCCCAAACCGATTATACCAATAATACGCCTGCATATGACCACGGAAATCATTGCGGCTGGGTATTATTCCCTCCTCCCTGACCAAAATGTTTTCCGTGCTAATAGCGCCGAAATCATCTGGGCTTCCCCTGTAGTACTGGGCGGCGCAATCAAGGAATACTTCTATCAACGGGATCAATTGCCTTTCTTAAGGTTACGCGAAGCCTACTTCATGAACATCGAAGCCAATGTCGCTATCGGAAACATGGAAGCAGCAACAAATGCCTGTAACGTACTGCTATCACTGAAAGGTATGCCCCCGCTTACGCCCGGCATCTCCACGGCAGCGCTCATGACCCAGTACTAAGATCTGTGGATGAGCGACATGAAGCGGGAGGGGCTCCAGTTTGCCAACCTGATTCGCTGGGAGCGCGCTGCCGAGTTCCTTGCCGCACGTGGATACAGTGAACCAAAACATCGCTTACTGCCCATACCCATGGTCGTACTTGATGCCAATTTACAGCTGATGCAGAACCCCGGCTATTAGAAGGGTACCACTGTGTCAAACAACACTTTATCCACTTATCCACACAAAAACTTTCATATCTTATAATTTATATTTACCTTTGCAGGCTCAATTGTGGGACGGTGAATTATTTGAAGCAATATCGGATACCTTTTACAGGGTTGAGTTTGGGTACGCATGACTTCGAATTTGATGTGGATAAGGCGTTCTTTGATTGTTATGACTATTCCATTGTGAAAGATGGCAATCTTAAAGTATCGGTAGACCTGCACAAGCAAGAAAACATGATGATACTCTGGTTCCATATTGCAGGCACCGTCAACCTGACATGTGATGTATGCCTCTCCACATTCCCATCAAAAACGGTTATTGAGGAGCGGCTCATCGTCAAATTCGCAGACGACGAAAGCGATGACATGGCAGAAAGCAGTGAAGAAATCCTGGTGCTTGCACGGCATGAGCATGAAGTGGATATCGCGGGGTTGTTGTATGAATACATCAACGTCGCTGTACCGCACTACATCAAGTGCAGCGAACAAGGTGATAATATTACTTGCGATGAGTCCGTGCTAGCGAAGTTGAATAACCTTGCGCCGGAACAACACGAAGAAAAACAGGCAGATCCCCGTTGGGATGCATTGAAGAACATAAAATATAACTAAAATAACAGTACGAGATGGCACATCCAAAACGTAAAACCTCCAAAGCACGGAGAGACAAAAGAAGGACGCATTACAAAGCTGAACGGCCTACCTTGGCAACTTGTAAGGAAACGGGTGCTGTGCACCTACCTCACCGCGCATATTTGGTCGATGGCAACCTTTATTACAACGGCAAGCTAATCATCGAAAACGCTGCCTCCGCCTAAAGTTGATCTTTCAAAAAATTGAACATCCCATAACGTGTAACCGATATTTTATACGTTACTTTGGGGTGTTTTTGCGTATTATTGGATTGAAACTGCCGCATAGCGACGAAAGGAAATTCGACATGGCGGTTCCTTCCGGCCTTTAAAAGTAAACTTTTGCGGAAGAAAAATAATAACGGATGAAGATTGGGTTAGACATACTGGGTGGTGATTTTGCACCAAAAGCAACGGTAGAAGGGGCCATTCTGGCTTCGAAATTGCTTTCGGGAGATCAGAAAATCGTACTCATAGGCGACCAAGACATTGCGAAGCAGCACGTTGAACAAGCAGGCGAGGACCCTGCTTTTTTTGAATACGTACACGCCCCGGACAACATCGGCATGGGCGAACATCCGACTAAGGCAATTGCGCAAAAGCCCGATTCGAGTATTAGCCGCGGATTTCAACTGCTTAAGGAAGGTGCGATCGACTCCTTTGCTTCCGCCGGCAATACGGGGGCTATGTTGGTGGGTTCGGTCTTCAGTGTGAAGACTATTCCCGGGGTTATCCGCCCTGCCATTGCAACCAATGTTCCCAAAATTAAAAGCGGCTTTGGTATCCTGCTGGACGTAGGGGCAAATGCGGATTGCAAACCTGAGATGCTTCCCCAATTTGGCCTGCTTGGCAGCCTCTTTGCCGAACATATTTACGGCATTCAAGCGCCCACCGTAGGCCTGCTTAACATTGGTGAGGAAGAAGAAAAAGGCAATATGCTTACCCTGGCTGCCCATCCGCTCCTGAAGGAAAACGATCGCATCCGTTTCATCGGCAACATTGAAGGGCGTGAGTTGTTTGACGATAAGGCCGACGTAATCGTATGCGACGGGTTCGTGGGTAATGTGGTACTCAAACTTGCCGAATCTTTTTATGTGCTCACTCGGAAGAAAGGATTCAGTGACGCATTTTTCGACCGATTCAACTACGAGCAGTATGGCGGAAGCCCCATATTGGGCGTGAATGCCCCTGTAATTATCGGGCACGGCATTTCCAGTCCGGAAGCTATTAAAAACATGATACTGCTCTCCAAAAGCATGATTGAATCCAATATTATTGAAAAAATCAAATCTGCTTTCAACTAAAATACTATATGTCAAAAATACATGCTGCCATCACGGCTGTAAACGGGTACGTACCGGATTATATCCTTACCAACCAGGAGCTCGAATCCATGGTCGAAACCAATGATGAGTGGATTACGACACGTACAGGCATCAAGGAACGTAGGATATTGAAAGGCGAGGGTAAAGCAACATCTGACATGGCTGTACCTGCTGTGAAAGGACTGCTTGAAAAACGGGGCATCGGCGCAGAAGAAATCGAGTTGATCATTTTTTGTACCTGCACGCCCGACATGCCATTCCCTGCGACGGCGAATATCTTAGCTGATAAAATCGGTGCGGTAAATGCTTGGGGATACGATTTGCAAGCTGCTTGCTCGGGTTTTATTTACGGCCTCACCACTGGTGCCAAATTCATTGAATCCGGCATGCACAAAAAAGTGCTTGTGGTGGGTGGCGATAAAATGTCGTCTGTAATTAATTACAAAGACCGCACGACTTGTATCATCTTTGGTGATGGCTGCGGTGCCGTATTGCTCGAACCGCATGAAGAAGGGTTGGGCGTGATGGATGCCATTCTCAAGAGCGATGGCTCGGGATGTCCTTACCTCAACATCAAAGCCGGGGGCTCGCTTTATCCCGCTTCACATGCTACGATAGATGCGGATATGCATTATGCCTACCAAGAAGGCCGTACCGTGTTTAAATTTGCCGTGACCAATATGGCGGATGTAGCTGCAGAAATTATGGAACGCAACCACCTCACTGCCGATGACGTGGCTTGGTTGGTACCGCACCAAGCCAACAAACGTATCATCGACGCCACTGCCGACCGCATGGGCCTCCCTGAAGAAAAAGTGATGGTGAATATCCAGCGCTATGGCAACACAACGGCTGCTACCATTCCCTTATGCTTATGGGAATGGGAAAACCAGCTAAAAAAAGGCGACAACCTCATTCTCGCTGCCTTCGGTGGAGGGTTTACATGGGGAGCGGTCTACTTGAAATGGGCGTATGGGCAATAAAACACCAATTTAATTGTTAATTAATAGATTAGACTATATTTTTTGATTCTTATTATCAAACCTACTAAGCAATGAGCATGGATATCAAACAGATTCAAGACCTGATTAAGTTTGTGGCTAAATCAGGGGTGAACGAAGTAGCTATAGAAGAACAAGATTTCAAAATCACCATAAAAACCAACCAAGCCCCCACTTATGTGACGGCTACGGTGCCGACGCCAGCTCCGATTCCGGCTGTTCCTGCATCCGTGCCCGCACCCGCAGAAACACCGCTTCCGACCACCTCCAAAACGGATGACACGTCTGGCTACGTGACCATCAAATCGCCAATGATTGGGACATTCTATCGCTCCTCATCGCCTGACAAACCGGTTTTTGTAAATGTAGGTGATGAAATTACCGCCGGAAAGGTAGTTTGTATCGTGGAAGCCATGAAACTCTTCAATGAAATCGAATCTGAAGTTTCAGGTAAGATAGTCAAAGTGTTGGTAGACGACGCACAACCTGTAGAATACGATCAACCGTTATTCTTGGTTGAGCCTAAATAATTGCGCTGCGTCAAATCCATTTGCTATATCAAATTGTATAAATTGTATAATTAAGCATATACTACCCATAGAAGAAAGCTGACATTCATGTTCAAAAAGATATTAATAGCCAACCGTGGGGAAATCGCATTGCGCATCATCCGTACGTGTCGCGAAATGGGTATCAAGAGCGTAGCGGTATACTCCACCGCCGATCGCGATAGCCTGCATGTACGCTTTGCCGATGAGGCCGTATGCATAGGCCCCCCCCCCAGTAAAGAATCGTACCTCAATATACCGAACATCATCTCTGCCGCTGAGCTGACCAACGCGGATGCCATACATCCCGGATATGGGTTTCTTTCCGAAAACGCCCGGTTCTCATCGATATGCAACCAGTACGGCATCAAGTTTATCGGTGCTACCGCTGAGCAAATCCAACAGATGGGAGACAAATCGTCGGCCAAGGAAACCATGAAAAATGCCGGTGTACCGACCATCCCCGGCTCAGAAGGATTGGTTAAAAACATCAAGGAAGGCATAAAAATAGCCAATGACATTGGCTATCCTGTAATCCTCAAAGCCACCGCTGGCGGTGGCGGACGCGGTATGCGCATCGTGTGGAAAGACGAAGAGTTTGAGCCTGCATGGGACTCCGCACGCCAAGAGGCGGGTGCCGCATTTGGCAATGATGGGATCTACCTCGAAAAATACGTGGAAGATCCGCGCCATATTGAAATACAGGTGGTCGGTGATCAGTATGGCACGGTATGCCACCTTTCAGAACGTGACTGCTCCATCCAGCGGCGCCACCAAAAACTTATCGAGGAAGCCCCCTCTCCTTTTATTACGCCTGAACTACGCAAGGCCATGGGCGAAGCAGCCATCAAGGGAGCCAAAGCCGTCAACTATGAGGGAGCGGGTACCATCGAGTTCTTGGTAGACAAGCACCGTAATTTCTATTTCATGGAAATGAATACACGGATTCAGGTAGAGCACCCCGTCACCGAGGAGGTCATCAACTTTGACCTTATTAAAGAACAGATTAAAGTAGCCGCCGGTATCCCCATCTCAGGCAATAACTATGAGCCGACGATGCATGCCATCGAGTGCCGCATCAATGCTGAAGACCCATTCAATGGGTTCAGGCCATCACCGGGCAAAATCACTAATTTCCATTCGCCCGGCGGCCACGGTGTACGGGTAGATACCCATGCATACTCCGGCTACGTGATCCCACCTAATTACGATTCCATGATTGCCAAGCTCATCTGCGTGGCGCAGACCCGCGAGGAAGCCATCTGCACGATGGAACGTGCGTTGAGTGAGTTTGTCATTGAAGGCATCAAGACCACTATCCCGCTGCACTTAAGGCTGATGCGTGACCCCAATTTCAGGGCGGGCAACTTCACCACCAAGTTTATGGAAACGTTTGATTTGAGCGAATAAATGCAAGATACCGTGAAGTACATACCATTCTTATCAATTAGAATGGTATTTTTGTTTTTTATATCACCATGAGCAAGTTATCCGGAAAGAAACTGATTGATACCATCAAAAATAAAGGCAAGAACCTAGAAGCCGAAATGTCGTTTTTTGACCACCTTGAAGTGTTGCGCTGGCACCTTATCCGATCGGCCATCGCAGTTGCGGTCTTTATGGTGCTGGCCTTTTCATTTTACGATTTCATTTTTGATGACATCATCATGGGGCCTAAAAATCCCGATTTCTGGACTTATCGGATGATGTGCAAAATCGCGGAATGGATCAATGCCCCTGATTTCTGCGTGACTGAAGTGCCGGGTACCATCATCAATACGCAGATGGCTGGGCAGTTTATCTTACAGATCAACTCGTCGCTTATCATGGCCGTCGTATTGGGTTTTCCCTACCTATTGTATGAGGTATGGCTATTTGTCAAACCTGCGCTGACCGACATCGAGCGTAAATCAGCCAGTGGGTTCGTATTCTATGCCAGCATGCTATTCATACTTGGTTTGCTATTTGGCTATTTTGTGGTCGTACCCCTTGCCATGAATTTTTTGGCCAATTATTCCATCAGCGCAGACATCTCAAACACCATCACCATTGACAACTACCTGTCTTTCGTGGCGACGCTTGCGCTCGGATGTGGCATCGTATTCGAACTGCCCATCGTCATCTTTATCCTTTCCAAATTGGGCATTATGACTCCCCAATTTATGCGGAAGTCACGCCAGTATGCTGTTGTCATTATCTTGATCATCGCCGCAATTATCACCCCTACACCGGATATCATCACCATGCTTACGGTAAGCTTTCCCATGTTTTTGCTTTACGAGGTGAGTATCATCGTCGCCGGTAGGGTGGAAAAAAGACGGAAGAAAACCGAGCTGGATTTTTATAGCGGGAAAAATGACTAACCACATACATACCATGACAGCCAACAAAACGATTGCCATTGGCGGCGACCATGCCGGATTTGATCATAAGGGTGCGCTCATAAGCTACCTCAAAGATGCGGGGTATTCCGTCAAAGACTTCGGCACGTATACAGCCGAATCGGTTGATTACCCTGATTTTGCCCATCCCGTAGCAGCAGCGGTGGAAAGCGGCGAGTTTGATTGTGGAATATTGGTTTGTGGCAGTGCGAACGGCGTGGCCATCACAGCGAACAAACATCAAGGGATCCGGGCAGCCATTTGCTGGCTGGAAGAGCTTGCCTCCTTGGCTCGCCAACATAACGACGCCAACGTGGTATGTATCCCCGCCCGGTTTATCGACGTGGAATTGGCCAAGACTATCGTCAGCACATTTCTGGCAACCAGCTTCGAAGGCGGACGCCATGCCAATCGCGTAAACAAGATCTCGTGTTAAGTCGGGAGCCAGAAGCCCAATGCCTGGCAGCTCCTACCTGGTGACTCACCCTCAAGTTTATAAAAAAGTAGCAAAATGAAGCGATTTTTATCCTTATTTTTCCTAATCCCAGCTTTTTACGGATGCATTGTAGCGCAAGATCCGGTACGACAAAGATATGCTGCCGAAATTAACCCCGAAGCGGCCAAGGCACATCTTTCCATTTTGGCTTCGGCAGCATTTGAAGGCCGCGGTACCGGTGAGGCCGGAGGCGAACGAGCTGCGGCCTATATCGCCAGTGAATTTGAAAAGCTGGGATTGACGGCTCCTGTAAATGGCTCATATTTCCAGCCTGTAAAGCTAGTAAGGACAAGCTTTGAGGTCAAGGATTTTGCTATTGACGGTAAATCCTTTGTCAATGGTAAGGATTTTTACTTTGTAGGCAACGGGCCTGAGACCAGCGTGGACGCAAAAGAAATCGTCTTCATCGGCTATGGTATCAGCGAAGGGAAATACGACGACCTCAAAGGCATCGATATTAAAGGCAAAGTTGTCTTGCTGCTGAGTGAAGGCGAACCCAAAAACGCCCAAGGTAACTCCTTGATCACCGGCACCGATACACCATCTGAGTGGGTGACGTCACGCACCAAGCGGTTGCAGAATATCACAGCGAAAGAACCCAAGCTTATTATCGCGGTATCAAATACCATCAAAGAATCGCTCGAACGCTTTGGCGCACGGCTTGTGCAGCCCCGTATCTCGCTTGAAGAGGGTGCCAACCAGCCAGTGATCAATACCACGCCCGTGGCCAACATCAGCACAGAAATGGCTGACCTGCTTCTGAGAGGGGCAAAAATGACCATAACGGCATTGGAACAACAAATCAACAATACGCAGCAACCGCAAACGAAAACGTATAGCGGGAGATTCCATACGGCTTTTGGCACTGTCATAACGCCTTTTACTTCCCCCAATGTATTGGGCTACCTCGAAGGTACAGACCTAAAAGGTGAGCTCGTAGTCATCTCCTCCCACTACGATCATGACGGCAATCAAAACGGCACCATTTTCTTCGGTGCGGACGACAATGGCTCCGGCACAACGGGTGTATTAACACTTGCGCGCGCATATACCAAAGCTAAAGCAGAAGGCCATGGCCCCCGGCGAAGCATCCTTTTCATCACCTTTACGGCCGAAGAAAAAGGATTGTTGGGTTCAAACTATTACGCGCGAAATCCTGTTTTTCCATTGGAAAGCACGGTCGTAAACCTCAACATGGATATGATAGGCAGGATAGATGACAAACACCTGCGCGGCAACCACAACTATGTGCATGCGATTGGATCAGATAAACTCAGTTCCGAACTGAAGGCCATCAATGAAAATGCCAACGCCGAATACACGCATATGGAACTGGATTATATGTATGACGATCCGAAAGATCCCATGCGTATCTACTACCGTTCAGACCAGTACAACTTTGCCAAGCATGGTATCCCGGTGGTGTTTTATTTCAGCGGATTACACCCGGACTACCACACCCCTGCAGACACGGTAGATAAAATTGATTTTGAGATGCTGGCCAGGCGTGCCCAGCTGGTATTCTATACTGCATGGGAAGTCGCCAACCGGGATAAACGTTTGGTGGTAGATTCAAACAAAGAGTAACACCGATGATGATCGCCGTAGCCATACCATTGATTACAAACGATGCGATAGTCTTCGGTGTATTGATGGTTGTCCTCGCTGGCGTATTTTATACCTCATCGTTAAACCATTGGTTTTTTAAACGGTTGTATTCCGTATTGCCTCCCCTCTTGCTTTGTTATTTCATTCCGGGCTTATTAAACTCTATTGGCGTTATTGATGGGAAAAATTCAGCATTGTATGGCGTGAGCTCAAATTACTTATTGCCCGCTTGTTTAGTGTTATTTACGCTGAGCCTCAACCTTCCCGAATTGTGGAAACTACGCAAACACGCCGGGATAATGTTTGCAACGACGGTAGTAAGCGTGATGTTTGGTGGTGCCTTGGCCGTATATGTAGTTGGATTATTTGCGCCTGAGGTAGTGGGCGGAACAGGACCTAACGAAGTTTGGCGGGGTTTAGCCACATTAGCAGGTTCGTGGATAGGAGGTGGTGCCAACCAAGCTGCCTTATACCGGATCTTCGAGCCATCTCCCGAATTATTTTCAGCAACTATCGCCGTTGATGTATTCATTGCCTACGGTTATATGGCGCTCTTGCTTTTTGGCGCAGGTAAAGCCGAACGGATGAACAGATTCTTCCGTGCTGATAACCGTGCTGTGGAAGAATTGACAAAAAGGATGGAGGTCTATCAAAGCACAAACACCAGAACTCTTCAAATAAAGGACTTAATGATCATGTTGGGGTTGGCCTTCGGTACCACAGCCATCGCTCATTTCTTCGGCAGTTCAATCGCCAAATGGATCAATGCCCATGCCCCCTATCTTGATAAATTCAGCCTTACATCCGATTTTTTTTGGATCATTCTGATTGTCACCGTGCTTGGCATCCTGCTCTCTGCCACTAAAGCGAGGCAATTCGAAGGAGCTGGTGCCTCCAAAATAGGAACGGTATTTCTTTATGTGCTTATCGCCAGTATTGGCATGCAGATGAATATTTTCTCAATATTTGATAACCCCGGGCTATTCTTAGTCGGCATCATCTGGATGCTGTTTCATGTAGTATTCCTGGCCATTGTGGGATGGCTTATACGTGCTCCTTTTTTCTTCTTCGCGGTATCAAGCATGTCAAATATCGGTGGGGTCGCTTCAGCATCTGCTACCGCTGCAGCCTTCCATCCATCGTTAGTATCGGTGGGTGTGATCCTATCGATATGTGCCTATGCTGTCGGCACCTACGCCGGCTATTTATGTGGTATATTGATGCAATTGGTTTCACCCTAAGGGCCAGAACCGCGTAATAGCAGCATGTTACTGCTGTAGATTCAGCCGGATGGGCAAGGTGTAAGCCACTCGCACGGGCCTGCCATTCTGAATGCCCGGAGACCAATTGGCGCTCTTTTGCAATACGCGGATGGCTGCATCGCCTGTACCATAGCCTAAATCCCGAACCAACTTCAGGTCCGTAAGGCTACCGTCTTTATTGATGATGAAGGATACCTGCACCTGGCCATTCACCCCCTGATCAATGGCCTCTTGCGGATAGTCATAATTTTTCCCGATATACTCCATAAACGCCCGCAATCCACCCGGTGGCTCTGGATTAACTTCTACGGATTGAAAAAGCGCATCGGAACCTTCTTCTGCGGCGGCATCCTGTGGCGTATCTTCCACCTTAATGGTAAGGTGTTGCTGTATTTTTGGCTTTGGAATCACAACGATTTCCGGCGCTTTTTTATCTGTCTTAGCCGAACGCGGATCCACAGGTGGGGGAGGCGGGGGTTCGGCAGCGTATCCGATGATGACTAAATCTCCCAATTGCGTATGATCCGGTGACATCGGAGGAGGTGGCGAGGATAAGTCCGTCGATGCTAATCCTTGTATCTTAAAGGTGATGGTAAACATATTTTTCCCTTCGGGAGCCAGCCGCTCCACCTCTTCCTGCTGCATCACGCGCAATACCTCAGCTTCCTGACCGTGCCCCAACCTATTCAGGAACTGGATACTTTCAAAACTGTTGCCTACTTTTTCATAAGCCACGGCCAACATTCCCTGCATATTATTTGCTAGGGCATCTTTGCTATAGCTGACCTGCTGCCCAAGGGCTTTTCTAAAATCGTTCGTATCCAATCCGGTGGCTGCGGTCATTTCTGTTTCCTTGCCATTGTCTCCGCCGCTTTGGTTGCATGCTATCGAAAAAACAGCCAACCCAACTACGATGGGCAGCAGCCACACGTACCTGAATAAGCGTTGTTGAGGCGATTTATCACGCAGGAGCATGCTTATCCGGGACGTTAACAGGCGTTTGTCCGAAAATGTATTGGCCAATAGCCTGCGTTCCACTCCCATGGCATGGGATACCAACAACTCGGCATAGCCAATATCATCACCGGCAGCTGTTTTTCCATCCGCGATGTACTCGTGTTGTAATTTGATAGCACGTTCGTAACGATACACTACAGGGTTGAACCAGTTGAAAATTTTAACCAACTCTATCAGTAAAATATCTATGCTATGCCACTCGCTCACATGTACCTGTTCATGGCGGTTTATCAACTCGTGGCCGCCTAATGCACGGTCTATGCGGATGGCTCCAAAAAACGAAAAAGCTTTGCCTCGGGATCGCCCATTTAACAGGCGGAGTGTGCCGAGCAGGCGAAATGCAAACAGCAGGAACGCCACTGCGCATCCGGCTACATAGCCATAAACCAATATATATTGGCGCGTAGCGGTCGTCAGATTTACTTCCTCAGCAGCTGTATACTGAACTACCACGGTATCGTTGGCCTGTATTACAGGCAAATAAGGCCGGTATCCTGTATAAGCGTGCCATGCTGAATATTCCATAAAAGGCAAGGTATATGCCAACACCATGCCTCCAAGCAGGTAAATCCGATTCCACCGAAAGAACGTTTCTTTCCGCAGGGATAAGTAATAAAAGCCATAAAAAATGACCAGGTAAAAATTGGCCAGTAGTAAGTACATCATCATGATTTACCTCCGTTGTTTCCGTGCTTCTTCCAGTAACTTTAAGAGTTCGTCAGCATCTTTAAGATCGAGTTGCTCCTCTTCCAAAAAGAAGGATAACATATTTCTCGCCGAATTATTGAAGTAGCCGTGTAATAACTTGCCTGTAGCAAACGTGCGGTACTCTTCCTTAGATACCAAGGGATAATAGCGGTGGCTTTTACCGAAAGCCTCATGGCCAACAAACCCTTTCGTCTCTAATATCCGTACAATGGTAGATACGGTATTGTAAGCAGGCTTCGGCACGGGCAGCCGGTCAATAATGTCTTTTACAAAAGCATTTTTAAGATCCCACAATTCCTGCATAATCTGTTCCTCGGCACGTGTCAATTCTTTTAATTCTTTCATGATTTTGTCGTTGGTTAACCTCTCTTGCATGAGCTATAAGCAAATATAAAACTAACAATTTAGTTTCGCAACTAAATCCAAATTTTTTTAACGCCATCATACCAATCTTTTTACGTTCTCGTGAACATCCCTTCGGAAAATTTATCCGTATTTTGTGGTAAAGCAAATTGAAGGGAGCAAATGAAGATAGGTATTGTGTGCTATCCCACCTTTGGTGGAAGCGGTGTGGTGGCTACAGAACTCGGTAAAGCCTTGGCGGCCAGTGGCCATCAAGTCCATTTTATTACATATAGCCAGCCTGCGAGGCTGGATTTTTTCTCGGAGAACCTCTATTACCATGAGGTGACCATATCGAAGTATCCCTTGTTTGACTTTCCACCTTATGAATTGGCCCTAGCCAGTAAGCTGGTGGATGTCGTTCGGTTTGAAAAGCTTGATTTGCTTCATGTACACTATGCCATCCCCCATGCATCGGCGGCATTCATGGCGAAGCAGATTTTAGCCACTTACGGCATTCATATTCCTGTGGTGACGACATTGCACGGCACAGATATCACGCTCGTGGGCAAAGATGCCAGCTACAGTCCGGTAGTGACCTTTTCCATCAATCAATCGGACGGTGTGACCGCTGTATCCCACAATTTGAAGGAAGAAACGTTAAGCTACTTCGACGTAACGCGGGAAATCCGCGTCATCCCCAACTTTATCGATTTGGATCGCTTCAGCCTCAAACCTCGCCAGCATTTTAAACAAGCCATTGCTCCAGGAGACGAGCGCATCTTGGTACATACCTCCAATTTCCGCAAGGTAAAACGCACCACTGATGTCATCCGCATCTTTAAGAAAGTACAGGAAAAAGTACCCAGTAAGCTGCTCATGGTGGGTGACGGGCCGGAACGGACAGCTGCCGAACAACTGTCCCGTGAGCTCGGCGTGGCCAATGATATCCGTTTCTTGGGCAAGCAGGACGCCATCGAGGAAATCTTGTCGGTGTCCGACCTTTTCATCATCCCTTCAGGCTCGGAAAGTTTTGGCCTTGCGGCACTGGAAGCCATGGCTTGCAAAGTACCCGTTATCTCGTCCAACACTGGAGGGTTGCCCGAATTAAATGTGAATGGCGTAACAGGCTTCCTCAGCGACGTCGGCGACGTGGATTCCATGGCCAATAATGCTATCCATATCCTTGAAGACAACACGCGCTTGGAGCAATTCAAGGAAGCCGCCTTGGAGCGTGCCAAGGACTTTAAATTGGCCAATATCATGCCGCTATATGAGCAATATTACCAAGAAGTCATCGATAGTGTACAGCAAAATGCCTGATTGCCTGTAAAGTCAAATCCGACAGTTAAAAAAAATCTTTTATCTTTGCCGCTTGGAAAGTCCCTCTCCAAGACAGCAAGTTATATGAAATACAAACGCATCCTACTCAAACTCAGCGGAGAAGCCCTCATGGGCGATCAAAACTATGGTATTGATATCAACCGCGTAGCTCAATACGCCAAGGATATCAAAGAAATTCATGACAAAGGCATGGAAGTAGCTATCGTCATCGGAGGTGGCAACATCTACCGCGGGCTCAGCGCCGAAAAGGCCGGGATGGATCGCGTGCAGGCAGACTATATGGGCATGCTGGCGACGGTCATCAACAGCATGGCGCTGCAAGATGCGCTGGAGAAACGGGCCATTAAAACGCGTCTGCTCACAGCCATTAAAATGGAACAAATCTGCGAACCTTTCATCCGGCGCCGTGCAGTACGCCACCTTGAAAAAGGAAGGGTGGTCATCTTCGGTGCAGGTACGGGCAACCCTTATTTTACTACGGATACAGCCGCATCGCTCCGTGCCATCGAAATCAATGCCGATGTGGTGCTCAAGGGCACACGCGTAGACGGCATTTACACAGCCGACCCGCTGAAAGATCCCACGGCAACCCGCTTCGATGAAATCACATTCCAGGATGTATACAACCGTGGGCTCAATGTGATGGATATGACGGCCTTCACCCTTTGCCAGGAGAATAAGCTGCCCATTATCGTGTTTGACATGAACAAACCCGGCAACCTTGCGGCACTTGCCAATGGCGAGCCCGTTGGAACTTTAGTACGAGAATAATTATCTTTGACCAAAACCAATAAACGCGAATTACCATGGACGAATTGATATCCTTACAATTGGACGACAGTGCCGAGCAAATGAAAAAGGCCGTGGCACATACCGAATCCGAACTCACTAAGATCCGGGCAGGCAAGGCGATGCCTTCCATGCTTGACGGTATTTATGTAGACTACTATGGTGCTGCCACACCGCTCGCACAGGTGAGCAACATCAATACGCCCGATGCGCGCACATTGGTGATCCAGCCTTGGGAAAAAAACCTGTTATCTACCATCGAAAAGGCTATTCTGGATGCCAATATTGGGCTTACTCCCCAAAATGATGGGATCGTCATCCGGCTCAACATCCCACCCCTGACGGAGGAACGTCGTCGTGATTTGGTAAGGAAAGTGAAGGAAGAGGCCGAAAAAGGCCGTGTAGCAGTACGTAATCTCCGCAAGGAAGCCAACGACGGCATTAAAAAACTGAAAAGTGAAGGTGTCTCAGAAGATGAAATCAAGGCCGGAGAAGCCGAAGTACAGAAACTGACCGACAAATACATCGCCGACGTGGATAAACTCGCGGAGGCGAAGGAAAAAGATATTATGACGGTGTAGTCGTGTATCTCCAAATAAAATTCAAGAGCCACCCTAAACAAATGGGTGGTTTTTTTTGTTCACAAATCCACCCTGCAACATTGTCACCAAAGCATCAGGATAACCAGACGAATTTGCAGGGCTTCGTCTGATTTGTTATATTCGTGGAATCGGTGCAGCCACATCGTCAGTAGAAGATGCTCGGTATGCTTTTTGTAATAATCAACACGATAATTATTTAGGAAAAAACAAACAGTGAAAAATAAATTATGATGGCAGGATATTGGATTATTTTTATCGGGATCATGTTGGTCAGCATGATTGTGCAATGGCGTTTCAGAAGTAAATTCAAGCATTACTCCGAAATGCCGCTAAGTAGCGGAATGACGGGACGGGATGTCGCCGAAAAGATGTTGCATGACCATGGCATCTATGATGTACAGATTATTTCAGCACAAGGCCAGCTCAGCGACCACTATAACCCAGCGAATAAAACAGTGAATCTGAGTCCGGAAGTGTATAGTGGACGCAGCATTGCGGCCGCGGCGGTGGCCGCTCACGAATGCGGGCACGCTGTCCAACATGCCAAGGCTTATTCGTGGCTGCAATTCCGATCGGCGATGGTGCCTGCGGTAAACGTCGCTTCCAAGCTTGTAACTTGGGTATTGATGATTGGTGTGTTTATGGCCTTTTCAGGCAACCTTTGGGTATTGGCTATCGGTGTAGCGGCATTAGCCATCACAACGCTGTTCAGCTTTGTGACCCTGCCCGTGGAATTTGATGCTTCCAAGCGTGCATTAGCTTGGTTGGACAACAAGAGCATTACGCACAGCAGTGTGGAACACGACGGTGCCAAAGACGCCTTATGGTGGGCTGCTATGACATATGTAGTTGCTGCATTATCATCTTTGGTCACCCTGCTTTATTACGCCAGTATGCTGTTGGGGAGAAGAGATTAATTTTCATAGTTTAAGTTTAGGTGGGTCCGCTCCGAGCGTTTCGGGGCGGGCTTTTTTATGACAGATTTTGTACCTTTGCATTTCGTTCATCTTTTATATAGCAACTGACGATGTTTCAGAATCTACAAGATAAGTTAGACAGGGCCTTTAAAGTATTAAAAGGCCAGGGTAATATTACCGAAATCAACGTAGCGGAGACCATGAAGGAAATCCGCAAGGCGTTGCTGGATGCTGACGTGAATTACAAGACCGCCAAGGCATTCACGGACGAGGTAAAGCAGAAAGCGCTCGGCCAGAACGTGCTTACCAGCATATCGCCGGGACAGTTGCTCACCAAAATCATGAACGACGAGCTGACCACACTGATGGGCGGCTCGGCTACCGAATTGGACTTATCCAAAAACCCTACGGTCATCCTCATTGCCGGGCTCAACGGTGCGGGTAAAACCACGTTTTCGGGCAAACTGGCGAAATACCTCAAAGAGAAAAAAGGTCGGAAGCCATTACTGGTAGCCGGCGACGTATACCGCCCAGCGGCCATTGACCAATTGCAGGTACTGGGCCAACAGGTGGATGTACCAGTATATGCCGACAGGGAATCAACGGATCCGATCGGAATCGCCAAGGCCGGTGTGGCCGAAGCCAAGCAAAAGGGCTACAATTTGGTCATCGTGGACACTGCCGGACGCTTGGCTATTGATGAGGCGCTGATGAACGAAATATCAGCCGTGAAGGAAGCTACCCAGCCTCATGAGATCCTTTTTGTCGTGGATGCCATGACCGGTCAGGATGCGGTAAATACGGCTAAGGCCTTCAACGATCGACTAGATTTCACCGGAGCAGTGCTCACCAAGCTCGATGGCGATACCCGCGGCGGTGCGGCTCTCTCCATCAAATCGGTGGTCAATAAGCCCATCAAATTTATCGGTACCGGTGAGAAAATGGATGCGCTTGACGTATTTCATCCGGATCGGATGGCCTCACGTATCCTGGGAATGGGCGACGTCGTCTCCCTCGTGGAACGTGCCCAGCAACAATTTGATGAGAAGCAAGCTGCTGAACTGCACCGCAAAATCCGCAAAAACAAGTTTGATTTCAACGACTTCATCAGCCAAATCCAGCAAATCAAAAAGATGGGCAACATGAAAGACCTCATGGGCATGATTCCCGGTGTAGGTAAGGCGCTCAAAGATGTGGATATCGACGATGATGCGTTCAAACCTATTGAAGCTATCATCAACTCCATGACACCCTACGAGCGGGAAAACCCGGATATCATCGACCAGAAGCGCCGTGCGCGCATCGCTAAAGGATCAGGTACGGACTTGGTGGAAGTGAATAAACTGATGAAACAATTCAACGACATGCGCAAGGTGATGAAGCAGATGTCCAACCCCGCAGCCATGGCCCGCATGATGCGCGGCATGCCCAAAATGCCTATGGGTAGGTAAATAAATGGTACTGTTTGAAAAAAACCTCATGCGATAATCACATGCTTAGTATGGAATCGAATCATGAAAAATTTATTGTTTTTCGCTTTCTTCTTTCCTTCCATTGCTTTCAGCCAGCCTAACCAAGTATTGGAACAGGCTTATTCTTTCATTATTTCAGACGGGGAGGTTGCTAAAATTAGTCAGCGAAATGATACACTGTATCAATGGCATGGCAATATCATAGCCATCGACCCGGAATTATTAATTGCAATTGATGATGAGCCCAAGAATCGCTACCGAATCATCGCCACGACAGACGCAGACAATCTCACCTTGCTAAAGCTGGAACACCTTGATTCCATACCCTTGACAACCGATCCTTTTCCAGCGAATCGCTTCTTAATATTAGCAATAAAACATATATCCGACGATAAAATAGGTTATTTACCTATTCAGGGAAATCTCACTAAGGAAGAACTGGGGCATTACGAATTTCCGATTGAAAGTTTAGGTGACAAATTTTTTCTCACCTATTTCAGTGAACCTTACTGGCATGGGCTTGCTAAGCAACGGAAAATCACTACCAAGGAAGAAGCTCAACAAGTTTTGGACTATTTAAACAGTGAAGAAGTAAAAAAGTTAGTGCAAATTTACCGGGAAACTGACGTGCCCGATATGTACGGATCTGGCTTGTTTGCAGAACTCATAAACATAGCTTGCATAAAATTCGGCTTTAGCCCGATTGGGGCTAACAAAGTCCTACAAGAATTTATACAGTGATATATACTGAGCAGTTGATCAAGGCGACGAAAACCGCTTGACTTCGACTTTCTTCTCCTCCACTTTCAGGATGAACAGTGGCCCTGAATTAATTTCTCCGGCCTTTACCTCAGCCTGTTGAACAGGCAATTCAGCAGACACATACTGGGGCATTTTATTGTCCAGCATGCTGAACTCATAGCTCCCAGCAGGCAAAAATAACACATAATTCCCCTGGCTATCCGTCACCGCGCGGGTGGTTTGGCCCGTTGCCGTATTTTTTGCGGTAATAGTAAATCCACCGAGCACCGTATTTGCCTCGTAGCTGATACGCTCATCAAATACATATTTTACGTGCCCCGTCACTGTGCCCGCTTGTTGTAATGCAAGGGTGGCACTGACCTGCCTGGCCGAAAGCTGCAGGGAAGTCACCGGGGCATACCATCCGTGTTGTACAGGGACACTAACGTGCTGTGCCCCGTAAGGGACACGATCATAAGCAATCCGTCCGTTATTGCCTGTGATAAAGATGGTATTATTTATCAATACCGTCACATTCTGGGCAGGAACGTCTCCCTCATTATAGCGCCCATCGGTGTCGTTATCGTAATAAACAAAGATACTGATATTACCCCGTTTCTGTCCTTCACGGCCACGATTTTCTGGCAGCGCCTGCTGGATGCCCAATTGGAAGTTTGTGTTGAAAAAACCAGGATAATAAGCGGTGCTGTATCGGTACACCTGGCCCACCAGGAAGAATGCCGTTTTGTTGTTTACCGCATATTGTACCCTCCCGTTGCCTGTCCAGTTTTCGCCGGAGAAGCTATCTTTATAATAGCTCAATCCGGCTTCCGCCTGGATTCGTTTTCGCATCAAATCTTTACGCACAGCCGCTGACGCGCCGACACGATAAGCGTTTGAGCGACCAAAATACCAGTTGTTGGCCGCTTCGATTAATGAAAAATTACCACGCTGAATATTAGCATTGGCATGAAACCACGCGTAGTTATAAGATAAATTGGCCCGCATTTGCCAACGGTAGCCCTCAATCCATGCAGACTGCATCATTCCGCTTTCCATCGTAAGGTATGCGGCGTGCTGATAATGGCGGCTTCTCCAATTGAGTGTACCATTGAGACGGTAAGATCGGGCATACAATAATGGCGTATTGGCAAGGGTACCAAAAGCGTACGCACCTTTTTCAAATTCATGAAACGGAGTTACTGAAAGGCTCAAAAAATCCGTAAGCGGAAAGGAAGCCCCTGCTTCTACCCGGGATACCAGAACGTTGGTGCGATAACGCGGTTGTACTTCAAAATACTTCGGCGTATACCGGTAAAGGCTGTACCCTATCCATGCATTTGCACGGTTTATCCGACGGCTCACCCGCTGATTGAGTTGCAGGGCACCCCTGCGGATCCCCGGATAGTAACCGGTGCTATAGTAGTTGACGCTGTTTAACGTATAACCAGCGATATTGGCATTCAGTTGAAGCCCCGATGCCAATGCGGGTTGATACGTATCGACAGGCCCACCGCTGCGATACAAAGGCCATATTATCGCAGGCCCGAGATCGGCAATCAACTGTATTTTGTCTTTAAGCCCTTGGCCGACCAGATCAAATGAGTTCATATAGAGTATACTCTCGCTATTTTCTGCAGGCAGGCGCTCATAGATAGCTGTGCCGGTATATCGCTTTCGTTCAGGTATACCCTCTCCGAGCCGTGTGCGGAAATAGGCCGTAAATCCATTTCCAAAATCCGTTCGGTAGTCGGATCCCAACAGGTCAAAAGTGCGATCTACCACACCGACTTCGATGTATTTGGATTTCAGCGAATCGGCAACGTAAACTTTAATACCCCTTCCGTTGACATATGTTTCGAGATTTTCTGCTATATTGCCAATTGTGATTCCCTTATTTTTATATTCATAATTAATCCATGTGTTGTTCAGAACCGGCCGATTTCCCCACCCTCCCCACTGGTAAGCAAACGTACTGAAATCAAGCTTTCCCCTTGTAAGCTGATAACTTCCGCTGCCGTTTAGCTGCCAGGATTGATTGTCCTGAAAAAGATTGCGGGCCATGAAGACAATCCGGTTGGGCTGATAGACCGACCTATTTGCCGATCGATTCGGATCTTTATACTGCCTATGTGAGGAAGCATTCTGCACATATATGGATGCATTGCCAAATAACTCCCCATCACTATACATGCCTGCTACGTTTACGGTGAAACGTTCAAGGCTTATCATCGTCCGATCAATGATATAGCCAAAAACCACTGTCGTATCATCCGCGGCCATCAATTTCAATTGGCGCTCGGCAAAACGCCGCCCACCATACTGATCAGGCATGGATACGATTACCTTAACTTGTTCTGGTTGATTCCCAGCATTACGGAGCGTTAAATGGATGACCAGTGAGTCGCCTTGACGATGCATGAGTTCATTCGGATTCAGCGCCTGCAACAACACTGCTCTTTTGGGTTGGATTTCCAGTGTGGTCTGTGCGCTGGCCAACACGCTGTTGTCTAGCCCAATCCACCGAATGGTGATCGTATGGCGGCCAGCAGCAGCATCTGCGCCTACTTGAAACTTGACAGGCAAAAATTGTTTTCCCTTAGGCGCTATGGTGACGTTGGGGGACAGATTGCCCAAAATCACTATTGATGATGGAACCGAGATTTCCAACCTCCCCTTTACGGTGTCTGTAGTCACGTTGGATAGGCCTCCCGTCAATCCGACAATATCCCCATTTTCCGCGGGCAGCAACGAGTCTATCACCAATGCGTAATCATTTTGGCGAGCCGGCACTACCGATTGCTGTGCCACTGCCGGTCTTGTAGATCCGGCCCAACTTATTGTCAAACAAGCCATACCATGATGTAACCATTACCCCGCATGCTTATCGGCTTTATTGAGGCACTAATTGATACAGCAATGTCGTGGCATATACTCCTGAGCGGGCATTTAACAGCCGCTCATCATTACCTGCCGTCCGGTAAGTAATGTTAAAGAATTGCGGTCCTTCACGTTTGTCAGCTGTCGTAAACAGTGGTTGATAATTATTTGACAGGGCAATCTCCTCATAATTGCCATTCGGCACCGAAGTACTGCCGGGCTGAAGCCGGACGTAGATTACCGAAACCGGCATCGTAGCCTGCCCGTCTGAAACGGCGGTCATTGCCGACGCTATGGCCTTCACAGTGATGGTATACCCTGTATTGGCATTGATTTTAAGCGCATCTATATAGGTCGCTGTGACTCCCTCAACATAGTTATTTATGTTACCAAATTCCAGGCGGCTGTCGTGCGCATCCCCAAGTATTTCGATACTATAAGCTGGTTCTGCAGGTGGGGTACCCGAAAGGGACTGGTTTACCTGGATACTGTACTGCACATCTTGATACCCCAAAACCACCCCTTTATGGTCATACAGCGTGAAGGTCACCGGCACGGTGTACACGATAATCTGATACGGCATCCGGTTTTTGAATTGATCAAGATAAGTTCCGCCAACGACCTGCATGCTAAAATAAAGATGAAACTGCATGCTTCCACCATACTGGCTTTGGTAAGCAATTGGCGCTTTGGATTTGGGAATAATTATCGTCTCACCGATGGCATTAAATGGGATAAAGGACGTACTGACACCGATTTCGGCCAATGTAGGCGGATTGCCGTCATCGTGTGTAAACCGGAAACGGATTCGATCCGCGGGGAAGGGCAACCCCGACATATTTTCACCGGACATCGGCCGGATAGGGCCATTTATACGCGCGCTAATAGACCAATTTTCCTCGTTGATCTGCTGGCCGGCATATTGGATGTGAAATTGATGGCTTCCTTCCGGTGTCATATAGCCCGAGTACTCCGTAATATTGAAATAACCGCCACTGTATACATTGAACCGCAATTGAGCATTTGCGGTATTCGCCGACTGAAAAAACACCATCAGCACCATCCAGACTAATGGACTAAATTTCATGGGAAAATTCAAGCTCTGCAATTTTTACCGTGTTTGCATCACCATAATTGATGATAGCCGTCGCGATGTAATGCCCCACTTCCAAATCGGCAGGCAACTCCAAATAGTGTTGCCGTTTGTCTCCCGGCATCGAATAAAACAGCACATCTGGCAATATCCGCTTAGTTCCCGTAGATTGGTTAAGCAACTCCAGACTAATTCGACCGTCTCCCCAAACATCTCCAATATTATCAAAATGCAGTACCAGACTGGCCGCTTCTTTCTTCTCATACCTGAAATTGGTGATCTCCAGCACCGGGTTATATTTGCCCGGCTGTCGTTGATATAATTTGATACCTGTCCGCACCGCTATCCGGATATTCGCACCTTCGTGGTCAACCCCTTCCCGCGGATTGAGTTGGGTCACATACAGGACAGCCGTATGCACTGGTACGGCGACATCTTGATTAGCCGCAGGCACAGTCATTTGTACATCGATTTCTTTGCTTTCACCGGGTGCCAAAGAAAAATATGCTTCCGGTACGGTAAGCCACGCTGCGCAGGATGTCGGTAGCTTGCCCGGTTCATACATCACATTATTGCCATAGGAATCGTATTCCCAATCTTCAAATGTCACAGCCAGATCCAATGTGTAGTCCTTGCTGGGATTTGCCACCAGCACTTTTTCCGTTTGGCTTTGCCCTGGTCCGATGACATAATAAACGCGTGGCGGACTGATAGAAATCCCTGTTTGACCTTCAGCCAACAGGTACCATGAGTTTGTAGTAAAAATGAGTATAAGATACCGTATTTTGTTCATAGCACATCATGTTTTTCAGGTAGCAAAGGGGTTGCATCCTTGATCAGATACAACCCCAAAGATTCTCAGATATCTCAGCAGGCACTATTCGCTGACTATTGTATATACAACGTTTACTGTGTATTTTGTTTGTTGCCCGTTGAATAATTTGTTCATATATGCGTTATCCCCAGCGGCTTTGTACTCTACGTCATAGGCCTTATCCACAACATTTGCATTTTCACTGTGATGAAACAATTCAGCGCCATTTGTTCCGCCATTGATATCATTGATTTTCCGTGAATATGCATAGACACCGGATTGGGCTAAGCCTGTTATCGTGACCGTACTACCGTCAATCGTATTTTGGTTGCCATTCTCACCAAGCAAATTTGGCGTTGACGATTTAACAAAGAGCTTGTATCCTCCGCCGATATTTGTGACATGCAGATGGCCACCGGTCGTCGTATAACTTACACCATTTTCGTAGTCGTTTGCCGTTTCGTATACCAAATTGATTTGGTCATGGCTCACTGTCAATGTTCTTACCGGTTTCAATATTACATTCAATGCAACTTGAGCGGGGCTACCATCACCTACTGGGCCTATCTGGTTGCCTGATGCACCTGTTGTCTGTGCATCCGCTGTGCTGACGAGCAGGCCTGCTGCCACCAACATTGTACTTATTAATACCGTTCTTCCTTTCTTTTTAATTACGCTTTCCATTTTAATTAACATTTTTTTATCCTTCAAACTATTGTTATTTCTTACTATGAAATTAACAATACAAAGGTAGGAGTGTCGTACCATCTAAAAAATATCAAAAAGCGCACTTAAAATATATGTTGCGACATTTATGTAGGAAAAATCCGACAACGGCGTCAGTAGTGGCTCAGTTTTCGAAACTCCGTGGGCCTCATGCCTTCATGATTGAGGAAAAACGTACTGAAATTTTGTTCTCCGCTGAAGCCGAGTTGCAGGCTTATTTCCTTGACGGTTAATGGAGAATGGATAAGCTGCCATTTGGCCTCACGCATGACATGTGCAATTATCAAGTCCTTCGCTCCCATACCGATTACATGTTCAACGGCATGGTGCAGCCGACGTTCAGTGATGTTCATTTTATCAGCATAGAAGTGAACCGATTTTTCGGCAGTAAAATGTTTGGAAATAAGCAATTTATATTGTGTTACCAGAAAATTATCCTGTCCTTCCTTAAAATCAACGATGTTAATGGATTTAAAATACATAGAACCCAATATCAAAATCTGTTCTACCAAATTGTGGGCAAGATCTTTTCGCAGTCCGGCAAAGTTGTTTCGTGCGGCGTACAAAAGAAAAACAATAACCTTACTATACTGCAATCCTTCCTCCGGTAGTTCACCGTAATAAGCCTGATCGAAATCATGGAATAGATGCAAATGCTGGAGAAAAAAAGTATCCCGTTGTGACCGATTATAGAACTTTTCTGAAAACAGGAGCACATAAGTTCCTATAGTCAATCGCTTGTCAAAACAGGAAAGCCGGTCGGGCCCAACATATAATAAGGTATGTGGTGGCAAATCGATTTCTTTTCCACCAACGTGGTGTTTAGCACCCCCAGGGCCTGAAAGAATGACCATATAAATATTTTGCCGTGATGGCTCATACATGGTAGGAAGATGTTGATATAATTTTTCTACTTGATAGATTCCAAAGTCAATTTCTGCCATATTGTTTGATCGTTTGTTAACGTCAAGGCAAAATAAATGCCATAGTACCAACGACCACATCGATGATGTACAATGAGGGGCTCTTATAGACTTATGGTTATTTCACTTGAATACTATATAAATATAAGGGGCGTGGCGAGATTGTTCGTCTTCTCGTCAGGATCTTGCTGCTTTCCAGATTGGAATAAGGCATATAAGATGGGGGATCAAGCTTAGTCATTGTGATTTCAAACACGGAGGTACCAAAGACCTGAATCAGTTCCCTTCGATCATCCTCCTTCTTTGAACCGTCAGTAAGCAACGGGCTATCAGCTGACTTACCACCGATATAAATCATCTGGACTGGCTTTAATACGATACTTACACCCACTTTGCCATCTCTCCGCTGCGCAAAACAGTTGAAACTTGGGCATAATAAGTATGCGGCATACAGCATGCACAGCCAAATATATCTTTTCATACCGAGGTTAGTTAGTGACTGCAATTTAGAGAAAAAATGGAGATGATGTAGACTATCCGAGAAATTAATAATTTCGTTATCTTTGAGCCATGGATGTGTCCGACTACTGGCGTGATAACCCGGCACAAATAACCGAATTTGGCAAAATACTCCTTATCGGAGTAATGGGTATCCTATTGGTGCTATTTACCTTATTGCTGGGTAAGCTCATTTCTCCCAAAAAACCGACTCCCGAAAAGCTGAGCACTTATGAATGCGGTGAAGAAGCTGTGGGTAGCTCATGGATACCATTCAATTCCCGATTTTATGTGATTGCATTGGTGTTTTTACTGTTTGATGTGGAGCTGGTGTTCATCTTTCCATGGGCAACGATTTTTGGCCGCCCTGAATTAATAGGCGCCGATGCACGCTGGGGTTGGTTTACCTTAGCGGAAATGGCCGTCTTTGTGGGCATCTTGATTATCGGATTGGTATATGTATGGCGAAAAGGCGACCTCGAATGGGTGAAACCACGTACTGTGCTGCCTCGGGTCAATGTCAACATTCCCCAATCGGCATACGATAGACTCAATCGCGAATCTTATCGTGTACGACCATTCGAGATGGCACCCCAAACAGCTGACAAGCACAGCGGCTCGGAGATAAGCACCGAGGTAAAGAAACCTGCTTTCAAACCTTTATTTAGAAAACCTGGGGCGACCCCATCATCATGAGTATCAACAAACAACTGGAACGTAATGGCGTAGTCGTTGCCAAACTGGACGATCTGCTCAACTGGGCACGGCTGTCGTCTATGTGGCCAATGAGTTTCGGTATTGCCTGCTGTGCCATTGAAATGATGGGTGCCATGGCCGCGACCTATGATTTGGATCGCTTTGGTGTGTTTCCCCGGCCTTCGCCCCGGCAATCGGATGTCATGATTATTGCCGGTACGGTCACCTTCAAGATGGCCGACCGCATACGGCGATTGTATGAACAAATGCCTGATCCGAAGTACGTCATCTCAATGGGCTCATGTGCCAACTGTGGCGGCCCTTATTGGCAGCACGGCTACCACGTCGTCAAAGGAGTCGATCGCATCATCCCCGTGGATATTTACGTGCAGGGTTGTCCGCCCCGGCCTGAGGCGCTTATCGGAGCTTTCCTGGAATTACAGAAAAAGATAGCGGATGAACATATCGTAGCCGACAAATTACAATCGGCACAAGCATAACCTTTAGCAATTATTCGACCTTGTTTATGGCAAAAGATTTTTATGGCGAACTACAATTAGGTATCCTTGGCGGCGGGCAACTGGGCCGCATGCTTATTCAAGAAGCCATCAATTTCAATGTAAACATCCATATTCTCGACCCCGACAAGAATGCACCATGTCGTAACCTTTGCAACCGTTTTGTCCATGGTGCATTAGATGATTTTGATACGGTATATGCCTTTGGTAAGGGCCTTGACATGGTGACCATCGAGATCGAAAAAGTCAACGTCGATGCACTCGAAAAGCTGGAAGAGGAAGGAGTGACGGTATATCCACAGTCACGCATCATCCGGCTCATCCAAGATAAAGGGTTGCAGAAACAGTTTTTCAAGCAAAACAACATCCCTACCGCCCCTTTCCAGCTGATCTCAAACAAGGAAAACTTGGCAAACACTGCTATCCCACTACCTTATATCCAAAAGCTGCGTAAGGATGGCTACGATGGCCGCGGTGTAAAAAAAATCATCAGCGAAGCGGACATCGAAACAGCCTTTGAAGCCCCTAGTCTCATCGAGCAATGGATCGATTTTGAAAAGGAATTGGCTGTTATCGTATCGCGCAATGACGATGGCGATGTGGCTACTTTTCCTTGCGTGGAAATGGAATTCAATCCGGAGGCCAACTTGGTGGAATTTCTTATCTCCCCGTCTTCGCTACCCTTCGAGATCCAGCAACGGGCAGAGCTATTGGCCAAGAAGATAGCCGAAGACCTACAAATCGTGGGACTGCTGGCCGTAGAACTATTTCTCACCAAAGATGGCCAGCTCTTGGTAAACGAGCTCGCTCCACGGCCCCATAACAGCGGGCATCAAAGCATTGAAGGCAACTTTACATCACAGTTTGCACAGCACCTGCGCGCCATTTTTAACCTTCCTCCGGGTGATACCGCCGCACGCAGCAACGCCGTAATGGTCAACCTGCTGGGCGAAGCGGGCCACGAAGGACTGGCCCGTTATGAAGGCATCGAAGAAATTTTAGCTCTGGAAGGTGTATATTTGCACCTGTATGGCAAGAAATTCACCAAACCTTTTCGCAAGATGGGTCATGTATGCGTGGTCAATGAAGATCGCGAGATGGCCATCAACACGGCAAGAAAGGTGCAACAGACCATTAAAGTGATTACGTGATGACAATGAAATCAACTATGCCCGAAGTAGGTATTATCATGGGCAGTAAATCGGATTTGCCCGTGATGATAGACGCAGTGGAAGTATTAAAACTACTGGGGGCCCATGCAGAGGTGACCATCGTATCGGCACACCGCACACCCGACCGCATGTTTGACTATGCCAAAAGCGCCGCATCGCGGGGTCTGAAGGTCATTATTGCTGGCGCTGGTGGCGCTGCCCACCTGCCGGGCATGGTAGCTTCCATTACGCACCTTCCTGTCATCGGTGTGCCCGTGAAGTCGTCAAACTCTATTGATGGCTGGGATTCGGTGCTATCCATCCTGCAGATGCCTAACGGTATCCCTGTGGCCACCGTGGCCCTTAACGCAGCCAAGAATGCCGGCATCCTTGCTGCTCAGATTTTAGCGGTGTCTGACAAGCAAATCGCACAAAACTTACTTAATTTCAAGGCTGACCTCGCTAAGAAAGTAGAGGAAAGCGCAAAGGAAGTGGAAGAAGGTGGGCATTAACTCCCACCACTGTTCCGCGTTTCCAAACAGCATTATACCTTCGGGATTTTATATCCATTATGGTACTCCGCCGCCAATAGTTTATTTGCTGAATCGCTGCTGAATCGCCCCTTTTGTGCGTCCCAATAAACTTTTTCGCCGGTACGGTAAGCGATATTGCCCATCTGCGAAAAAATAGCGATATGCGCACCAGCAGTAATCGGCGCATTTAAAGCCTCCAGTTTCCGCGAACGGACGACGTCTATAAAATTGGCGGTATGCTTCTCCAATCCGTTGTCCTGGCTCTTTTGTAGGGATACAGGCTCCATCCGATCCCCTTCTGGGATAACCTCCCATCCACTCCTATCTACGACAAGGGTACCATAGTTGCCGATAAATGCCGTACCGTGGTTGCGCCCGTAAGGGCCGCCGTCTATACCATTGGCGTGTTCCCATTGTACCGTAAAATCGTCAAACTCATAGACGGTGGTGAGTGTATCCGGCGTTTCGGCAGCATCATCCGGATAGGCAAATTTCCCTCCTGTAGCCATGATGGATTTCGGTGTCGTAGCTTTCATGCCGATCAACGCAAAGTCAAGCATGTGCACCCCCCAGTCGGTCATCAATCCGCCTGCGTAATCCCAAAACCACCGAAATTCAAAATGAAACCGATTGGGATTGAATGGCCGCTGCCTTGCCGGTCCCAGCCAACGCGTGTAATCGACTCCCTCGGGCGCGGGGCCATCAGGTTTCACTGGGATGCTCTTCATCCAGCCTTGATATGCCCAAGCCTTCACCAAGCGGATTTTGCCGAGTTTGCCCGAGTGCACAAAATCCATTGCGTCTCTGAAATGCTGCTGACTGCGCTGCCATTGTCCTACCTGTACAGCCCGACCATATTTCTGAGCAGCAGCTACCATCGCATTGCACTCTGCAATGGAATTGCCCAGCGGCTTCTCCACATACACATCTTTTCCTGCCGCACAAGCATCCACAAGATGCAAGCAGTGCCAGTGGTCTGGCGTACCGATGATGACGGCATCGACATTCGGATCGGCCAATAGATCTTCATGCTTGGCATACAATTTAGGCGTGATGCTACGGGCTTTCAACTCCTCGGCCCGTTTATTCAGCACATTAGCATCGACATCACAAAGCGCGACACATTGCACCCCAGGCACTTTCAGCATGGCATTGAGATTGGCCCACCCCATGCCGTTCGTACCAATCAGCCCTACCCGCACAGCTTGCTGGTGGCTTCCGATGGAAAATGTACGCGGAAGAGCCGATGCCGCTCCAACCGCGGCTGCCAACGTTGTCATTGTACCCAAAAACTTTCTTCTGCTGGTATTCATAATTCAATAGTCAATTGGTGATTTTTAGGGGCCAAGATAATAAATTTTCACATTATTCTGTGCAGGTACACAAAGATATAAAACGGCAGTGCGTTTCAAACCAAAGCCTGAAACGCACTGCCATAGCGTTTAATAACCCGGATTCTGCACCAGTTGTCCATTGCGGTTCATCTCATCGCGATGAATGGCAATGAAATACATCTTATCCAGCCATTGCCGGTTTTCGATACCCGGATCAATGGTACCCACCGTATAAGTATAGTCATAGCTATCCGGGTCATAGCGGTACGTCGAGACATTGCTGCCTGCTTTCAGCCTGCCGAATACACGCATGATGCCCACCTTTCTCCCCAACGCCTCGGCAGCAATCATCCAGCGGCGTGCATCGTGGAACCGATGTTCTTCGTAGGCCAGTTCGATACGTCGTTCATTACGATAGGCATCCCGCAATGCATCCCCCGATGCCGTAATGGCCGGCAGCCCCGCACGGAAGCGAATGCGGTTGAGCCAAGTCCTTGCCTCCGCCTCATTTCCCAATTCGATGCTGGCCTCGATATAATTCAGTACCACTTCCGTATAGCGCAATACCGGCCAGGGAATAAACTGACGTGTGTTTTGGTCAACTACGGTTGGGTCGGGATCGATAAACTTACGGATATAATAGCCGGTATATGATCCGTTCCAATCTTCCACACTGCTGTTTCGGGTATCCAGGCCATAATGGATCACCGTATTTCCCCCTTGCCGCACCTCATATTGGCCGGTCTGGATTTGGTTTGCCGGATCGCGGCCTGCCACGTCTGCCGTGCGTGGCTTCCAATCGGCACCATCATAAAGAATAGCCGCATAGAAACGCGGGTCGCGGTTTGTATAGGGTGCAGCGGCATGCGCAGGGTCACTCCAGTCAAACGGCGAACCATCTACCATGCCATAGTCGTCTACCAATTGCTGCGTAGGCGTATTTCCTGCCCAATTATGATACCCATTCGGGCCATTGTTGCGCCCCACGTAGTTGCCCCCTTCGTCTTTGAGGTCAATGAAAAAACGACCCAATATCAGGTCTGCCTTGCCGTCTGCCGGCACGGTATTGCTACCGCCGGCCATAGCGATGGACAGGTAGTTGGCCGTCGCTTCTTCTGGTGTCACAGGCTCGGTCAAATCCAGCATATATCCCGGACCGAAAGCATCCATCACAGCTTTTGCGGCTGTCTGGGCACGTTGCCACCGCTCTGTCCGGCTGCCGCTGGTATAGCCCACATACTCCGGATTTGAATAATTTGCGATAGTCTCTGAATGAGTAGACGCGGTTGGAATGTCGTGCAGGTCGCTCGCTGCTTTAGTAAGCACACGAGCTTTCAATGCAAGCGCAGCGGCCGCAGAAGCCCGGCCATCCACTATCGGTGCATCAGCAAGCAATTCAGCTGCTTGGTCGCAATCTGCCACGATAAATTCCACGTTTTCTTCGAAGGTATTCCGGGCAATCGTGTAGTCTTGCTCACCCAGCCCATAAACACTGTCTACCAGGGGAACCGCCCCGTAATACCTCAACAACTCCGTATAGAAAAAGGCGCGCAAGAAATAAGCTTGCCCCATCAATTGGCTGGCGATAGCTGACGAGTTGTCAAACTGGGGGTTCGCCAGGTTTTGGATAGCGATATTGGCAGCACGGATGCGCCGGTATAAATTGCCCCAATTGTGTGTTCCGCCGCTGATCTGGCTATTCCAGCCTTGGTCAGCATCGTTCGAACGGGCCTCCGTAATGGTATTAATACCTCGTCCCGGGTGGGTAAACATGGCTTCATCAGATAAAGAGGCCAACATCTCCTCGTCAAATCCGCCTTGCCCGAAGCCATTGTATATTTCCGTCACAAACGCCTCCGCAAGTCCTGCATCTTGCCAGGTCTCTTCTTCGGGCACCTCGTTGAGCGGCCGCGTGCTGACAAAGTCATCATTGCAGCCCATCGCACAGATTGTTATCAAAAACAACCCCTGTACTACCGTATGATATTTTTTAAGTATGTTCATCACTTTGTTTTTTTAACGTTTAAAATGTCACCGCTATGCCCGTATTCAGTAGTCGGGCCTGTGGATAATATTGTCCCGTTGAGTTGGTCGATTCCGGATCGTAAACGCCGATCTTGCTCCATGTAAGCAAATTAAATCCGCTCACATAAATCCGCAAATTGCTGATGCCCGCAGGTTTCATCCATTGCGCAGGGAAGGTATACCCCAATTCGAGGTTTTTCAAACGGATGTAATCGGTGCTCCGCAACCAGTAGGTATTGCCCGATGAGTAGTATTGGTCGCTACGGTCGGTAATCCGCGGATGCTGGCCACTGGGTGCGTCTACCCGCCAACGATTTTCATAAAAATCAAGCAAATAATTACCAATGGCCCCCGATTCATCCGTGCCCACACGCAATTCGCCACCCGTGGCACCTTGGAAGAGCACAGTCAGATCAAACCCTTTGTATTGCAGTCCGAGGTTCAATCCACCTTGGAAGGTAGGTATGGTATTCTTATCGCGCCTCACGCGATCATCCGGTGTAATAGCGCCATCGCCGTCGTAATCCACAAACTTCACGTCTCCCGGCCGGAGCGAATTAGTGACGGCACCATAGTCTATGGTATTGGCCGCGATCTCGGCTTCGTCACGGAATACACCATCATAGATGTAATACAATTGGGAATTGATAGTCCTGCCTGTTGACCGCTGCCATTCGGGTGCACCCGGTGCTTCATCCCAGAAAAGGATCTCATTTTTGGCATAACCGCCATTCAGGCTCACATTCAAGTTCCAATCACCAAATTGATTGGTATATCCGGCACTAAAATCCCACCCTTTATTTTCGACAATGCCTATATTCTCAGCGGGCAGTGTCATCCCCGTACTCTGTGGGATAGATGCGTTTCTTTGCCACAGGATACTTTCGCGTTTATTCCTGAACCATTCTACAGTAAAATTGAACTTCCCATCCATCAGTTGCCCGTCGAGCCCTACATTATAGTTGTTGGCCACTTCCCACGTGATGAACATATTGGGAACCCGGCTTTCATACAGGGTTTTGACCAGTTCATTGCTGACGACATAGGTACCAAAACCATAAGTGGAGAAATATTGATATTCTTGCAAGGTCGCTTCTCCGTTGTCATCATGATCGTAGTAAATATTGTCATTCCCCATCTGTCCATATGATCCGCGGAGCTTGAAGTAATTGACAAATGGCACGTTGTCTTTCCAGAAATTTTCTTCTGAAATCATCCAGCCGGCCATCACGCCCGGAAAGAAACCGTATCGGCTGTCTTCAGGAAACATATACGAGCCATCATACCGCCAGAGAAATTCCGCCATGTACTTGCTCTTGTAGTTGTAACCTACACGCCCAAAATAATTGAGCCTCGCGCGTTCCCATGCACTGCCATCATTGTTTTTCTCGGCATCACCTCCGGCAAACAAGTAGTCAATAGCCGCAGAAATAAAGTACCTCCTGAATGCATTGAAGTTGTCATTACGAATCGTTTCACGGTTTACACCGGCCAATAGGTTAATGGTATGATCGCCAAACGTGCGGTCATAGGTCAATACGCCACCTAATAATACGTTCATCTGGTCTTCATCCCCTTGGGTAAGCCGGGGATCCGCCGGACCGCGTTCGCCCCGCACTAATAAAGGTGTCACACCATCATCTTCATAGTCGCCCTGCCAGGTATAGAGATACCATGGGATTTCCCAGCGCTTGGTTTTACGCACATACTTGTCAATGGATGCTGTACCGCTGAATTTCAAGCCCTCTACCCAAGGGACGGTAATATCCACCTGTCCATTGGTTTGGAAATAATACCGTTTATCCCGGTCATATCCTGTTTGGTTAGTAGTGATGACTACCGGATTTTCTCCGTATTCGATATCCGGCCCCGGGAGTCCATTGGGCCAATAAGCTGGCTCCGTGGGAATGCCACGCATCAACATACGGAAAATAGCGCCTGCCGTTTTTGTGGGAAATTCCCGATCTTCCTGCCTGCCTAAGATGCCTACCTTTGTGCTGATGTATTTATTGATATTCGCATCCAGATTGACCCGGATATCGTATTGCGAATAGCCTGTTGCCGAGTTTTTGTAATAAGCATCCTGATTTTGATAGCCAATGGAGGTAAGGTATTTGACATCCTCTGTCCCACCACTGATTTGCAGGTTGTGCTGCGATTGGGGCGACCAGTTTTTCAACGTAGCGTCATACCAGTTGGTATTAGGGTGTCCCCAAGGATCCGAGCCATCGGCAAACAGTTGGAAGTCTTCCGGCGAAAATGGTGCCGTAAGCACGGTGTTATCAGGTCTGGTATAAGAGCCCGCTTCCCGGAATGCAGTTTGTGCCGGGGACCATTCTGATACGGGCAATTTGAAAATTTCCAGTTCATTCCGCATCTCGGCATACTGTGCAGCGTCGGCGAGCGCTGGGATGACCGTCGGTTGCGAAAAGGCTTGATTAAAGGTATAAGACAGGGAGGGTTTTCCGGATTGCCCCCGCTTGGTGGTGATGAGGATAACGCCATTGGCAGCGCGGGCACCATAAATTGCTGCTGAAGCGTCTTTCAGTACCGATATATTGTCGATATCGGCCGGGCTGAGCCGCTCGAATCCTCCGGCACGTGCTGGGATACCATCAATGACAATCAATGGATCGCTGTTTCCCAAAGTGTTGGTGCCCCGTATCCGTATAGCTGCTCCGTCATAGCCGGGTTCAGCACTACCTTGGGTGGCTACTACGCCCGGCAAGCGTCCTGCCAACGCATTAGATACGTTTACCGTAGGTGACTTCATCAATTCGGCACTTTTGACTGAAGCAACGGACCCCGTAATGTTCTCCCGCTTCTGGGTACCATACCCCACCACCACGACTTCTTCAAGGTTGGCCATGGATTCGTCCAGTTCCAACTGTATATCTATTCGTTCCCTATCCGCGACAAGGGTTTGGGATGTATAGCCCACAAACGAGAAGACCAGCGAACTCCCCTTTGCCACTTCCAAACTATAGTTTCCTTCGTCATTCGTCGCCGTGCCCGTGGTACTGCCCGCCACAGCGACAGATACACCGCCAATAGGCATTCCTTGTGCATCCGTCACTTTCCCCTGAACCGTCAACGTGCCTTCCTGCGCCAATAAGCGGTTTCCGAAAATGGGCAACGCTACCCATAATAAAACAGCAAGCATTAGCAGCAATAGCCTATGGCAACGACTATGCAGCTTGCACTGAAATCGGCGCAATACAGCGGCACCTATCCAAGAATCCACCCGAATAGGAACATGCCCAACTAACATTTCCATCATAATTATGTGTTTTAATAAGTTAACTAATGGTTATTTAATAAGTATTAATTGTGATTCTTGAAGATAAAGCAGCCAGATGTATCCCAAAGGGAACAACAAGTTATAAAAAGGCAATAAACGATGTCGGTTATACCGTGGTGTGTCTGAAATTCATAACTTTGGTTCTTTTTTAAAGGCAAATGCACATCGCGTGAACAATGGAGTAAATTGAAAGCCCGCGATAGCGTTTTATCGTTAGATAAACACTTATACTTCCTCGTTGTTTTCCGAAAAATCAGCTAAATATTTTTTTCTTTGTGTGCTTGGGAAGCGTCACTACTACTGGCGGTGACGACAAGATTTGAATTTTCAATCCGGAAGGCTTACATTAGCCTATAATATAATAAGAAACACATGAATACCAATAGACGTACATTTTTGAAGCACGCCGGAGTTGGCCTCGCAACAGCCTATTTCGCACCTTCCTTGCTTTCCTGCTCCTCGCAGCAGGTCCCCGCTTCCACGCTGCAGGAAATTGGCTTACAGCTTTACACGCTTCGCGAGCAATTGGCCGACGATGTGTCTGCAACGCTTGCGCGTGTTGCCGAAATCGGCTATGATTATGTGGAGACATTCGGGGCTGAAATCAACAATGGCAAAGACACCGCTTTCTGGGGAATGGATACTGGAAATGTAATCAAATTACTGGATCAATATGGATTAAAAACCTACAGTGGCCATTACGATTTGTCTGAACTCTTAACGCCAGGGAACGGTGATGAAGAGGTGTTAAAAGTTTCCATTGATATGGCGGCCCGTCTACAGCAACAATACGTGATTGCACCTGCCCCACCGATGCTGCTTATCGACAAGCTAACTGCCGACGATTATCGTTTTATGGCAGACCAACTTAACAAGGGTGGAGAACTTGCCGTACAATCTGGCCTAAAAATCGGTTACCACAACCATTTCTGGGAATTCAGAACGCTAGAAGGCGGACGTAAGGGATTGGATATCCTGATTGAGAACACCGACAAGGACCTAGTCGTATTTGAGCTCGACTTGTTCTGGAGTGAAAAATCAGGTACAGACAGCGCTGCTTATTTTGAAAAACATCCCGGCCGCTTCCCTCTTTGGCATATCAAGGACATTGATAAATCGAATACTACGATAGTCACAGGTCCTGATTACGACAGCAAACCGATGATGGAGATAACTTCCTCCATCACCTACACCGAAGTGGGGACAGGAATCATTGATTTCAAGAAAATATTGGTCGAAGAAAAAACAGCAGGATTGCAGTATGCCATTGTCGAACAAGATGTCATCACCATTGATCCATTTGACAGCATCGCCAAAAGCTACGATTATGTAAAAAATGAACTGTTAGGCAGCTAGCCTACCGACCCGTCACTTGCTGGTAGTTCGTTATGGCCAGCTTGTAACGGCTTCTTGCTTCGGTAAGTTTGTCTATTGTTTCTGCCTTCAATGCCTGCGCTTCCAACAGATCGGATAGTGCAACGAGGCCATTGTTGTAGCTATCCCGATTGACTTTTACGTTTTCAGTGGCCTGCAATAGTGTTTCTTCCATAAGGCGTATCTGCTCGCTAGCTTCGTTCAGATCCGTCCATGCCTGTTCCACCTGCAAGAGGAGCAGCCCTTTATGGTCTTCCAACGTATTTTGGGTAGCTTGTTCCTTGTTTTTCATTTCCTGGAGTTTAGGTTTCCTACCCCACCAATCCGAAATGGGAATGGAAACCGAGGCATAGACCATGCCGTTAAAAACACCTTGCTGCCCAGGTTCAAACTGGTTGAGATAATATCCTGCGGCCCCTATGCCCACCGTCGGCAGATAATCGCCTTTTTTCATTTTCGTTTCCAGTGTAGCGGCATCTACCGACTTCTCCAGCAATTGG
Organism: Parapedobacter koreensis; assembly: GCF_900109365.1. Lineage (GTDB taxonomy): Bacteria > Bacteroidota > Bacteroidia > Sphingobacteriales > Sphingobacteriaceae > Parapedobacter > Parapedobacter koreensis. The sequence goes on from NZ_FNZR01000009.1 coordinate 238,317, forward strand.
TATTCTGGCCGTTTGGCAAGTACCGCAGCACCGATCACAAAATATGCATCAGGCGCATACACCGTATCCAAGTTATCAGCTAAAACAATACCCGATCGGTATTCCATTCCTATCGTCTGGCACAACTGCATCAAGGCCAGTTTTTCTCCGTTTTCAAGCTGCATTTTATTCACTTCCAGTTCGCGGTGCCTGATGCTCACCCGCAATAGATCATTTTTGGTAATCATGCCGTTTCGATAAGCGTCGTCTACCTGCTTATAAAGCGTATCTAGGAATTGTTGGTAGCTTGCTAATGTTTGTTGTTTTTCACGGATGGTGATGACCTGCCAGTACTGCTGTTCCATCTTTAGTAAAACTTCGTTTTCGGACAGCCGTTGCCGTCTCTCCTGTACCTCAACGTTCAGAACAGCAAGCTTATTTCCCATTTTGATTCTGCCCCCGCTGTATAGCGGCTGTACAACGTTCAGATAGCCCAGCGCCAGTTGATTAAGCAATCCCATATCTCCTCCTGCCGTTTTCATTCGTAGCAAGGGATCTAAAGCCTGCATGCCAATGGCCGACGCACTCACGTTGGGGAAATAATGGGTATAAGCTTCCTTCCTGACTGCGCGGGCGGCATCCAATGCCAACGTACTGTTCTTAATCTGGTAGTTATAGTTGATGGCCAACTGGCGGCATTGCTCCAAGGTCAGCGTCTGGCTACGTGCAGACATCCCCATTGCGACAACAAAAAAGCAAATTGCATATATCCGGTTTCTTTTCATGCTGAAGAGAATTACATTAAAAATGATGGTTTCCTATTAAGCCACTACTGCCTGCTTTGGTTTCCGGTCTTCGTATTTATAGACAAGCCAATACATCAGCGGGAGCATCGTCAGTATGAACACCATGGAGATAATCGTCCCGAAACAGATAACCGTACCCATAGGGGCCCATAGCGGGCTTTTGCTCATGATCATGGGGATAACACCCATGGAGGCGGCAGCCGACGTAAGCAAGATAGGGCGCATCCGCCGCTTTCCGGCTTCGAGGCAAGCCTCCAAGATTGGCATGCGGTGTTTTGCCCGAAGTTCTTCGATGTAATCGTACATGATGATTCCATTGCGCACGATGATGCCAATGAGGCTTACCAACCCCAATACGGACGTCAGGCTGAATTCCATATCCATCAGCCAAATACCCAAAGCGGCACCGAAAAAGCTGAACAGCGTCGAGGCAAACACCAATGACGCCAAACTCACCTTCTTGAAATGGAATACCAGGATAAAAAAGATGATCGCTACAGAAATAAATAGTCCGCCAACGATTTTGGGGAGCGTTTCTGCGGTATTCTCCTTGATGCCACCATAAGATACTTGGATTTTTTTGTCCTTGATCGTTGCAGACAGGCTATCGACCAACGCCTCCACAACCACTTGTGCGGGTTCTACGCGCTCCCCTCTTTTTAGGTCGGCATAGACCGACAAGGTACGTACGCCATTGCGGCGTACAATTTGCCCTTCGTTCCATCCAACACGCACTGCCGCAACTTGCCTCAGCGGCACCGCGGGTGAAAAAAACCCCGAGACGTATTCATCCGCCACATCCGATACCAACGGATCAACGCCCGCCCATTTGGACTTAAGTACTACCGACAATGGGTAGTCACCTTCCCATACGGTGGTAATGGGTAGCCCACCAAACCGGGAGGTGAGCGCCACGCCCAGCATCCCTTCATTGATGCCCAGCCTATTGGATTCGACCGGATCCACGGCTATCTGAATATCCGGCAGCACCTCTTCGTAGTTGGTATATACACGCAAGGGGGCGTCCATTTCCTTCATGGCGCGCTGAAGCTGGGCAGCCACCGCTTTAAGATCAGTTATATGCTCCCCACTGAGCCTCACCTCGATATCGGCGTCTACGCCAGCCTGATAATCGAGTTGCCTGAATTTGACAAAAGCCCCAGGGTAGCGATAGGCATATGCCGTAGCATATTCATCAAGCAACGCTATCGTGGCTTCATTCGATACGGTATTGACGATGAACTGGGCAAAATTGGAACCACCGAGTTTCGGGGCGTAGGTCGTCTGGAAACGCGGTGAACCGCTTCCCATAAATGTGGTGATGGACCTTATACGTTCGTCTTTACTCAGCACCGCTGCCAAATCTTTTGCAACCGTTTCCGTCTGTGCCAACGAACTTCCCTGTGGCAGGAAGATTTCCACAGCAAACTGGTTGCGCTCTGCAACGGGCATCAGCTTCAAGGGCAGGTTGAGGAACATCACAACACCAGCCACGGCAGACAAGGTTCCTAGGGAAATTGCCAGCTTCGGAAATTGGAACACCTTTTCAAGCACCTTATTATAAAAGGATTGTACATGATCCAAAAACGATTGCTTACGCCCGGTGGCGTCCAGCTCTTTGCTATGCAACCCTTTGGTGATAAATACGTATTGCAGGTAAGGGACAAACAGCACGGCTACTGCCAATGAAATGCCCAAGGTAATCAGCACAGTCCATGGAAATGCCTGCACAAAATCATAAAGCTGTCCGGTAAACGTGACGAGAAACGGGAAAAACGTGATGCCGATAGCTAATGTAGCTGAAAGAATCGCTTTGAAATATTCGCTGGCACTGCTTATGGCAGCTTGCCAACGGGGAATGCCGTGATCCAGTTTTTCCAAATAGCTGTCTACAATGACGATGGAATTGTCTACAATCATGCCCAGTACCACCACCAACGCTGCCAGCGTCACCGTATTGAGTTCCATCCCAGACGCATACATCAGGCCCAGTGATATGAATATGCTGATAGGGATAGTGGCTGCCGCTACACCCGCCACACGCAACGGCAGCAGCATTACCGTGACCAATACCACTGCAGCGATCGCGATAGCCAGCTCGTTGAGAAAGGTATCAATGGAAGCGCCCACCACTTGGGGTTGATCGGCAATACGGTAGATCTTCACGTCATCAGGCAACGTTTTCTCAAAGCCCTTCAATACCTCATCTACGTCCTTGCCGTACTGGACAATGTTGTAGCCTTCCCGCATTTCGGCAGAGAGGATAAGGCTCTTCTTGCCGTTGCTCAGGGTATAGCTGGATGCTTTTGGATATTCCCTGACCACCTGCCCGATATCTTTCAACCGGATGTGGTTGCCTTGCGGATCAGAATAAACAACCTGCTCCTCCAAATCCCCTTCGGAGGCAAAAGGCCGTGTGATATGAATGGGAATGATTAGTTCATTGTTGTCAATCTTGCCGGACGATGTTACCATCCCCTTTGTAAGCAACGTTTGGTAAAGACTGTACAAGTTGATGCCGTAGCTGGCCACCTTCTCTTTATCTACATAGATACCGAGCTGTTCATGCTGTTCGCCGTAGCGCCTAAGGTTGGACACCGACTCGATGGCCCTAACCCGATTTTCCAACGCCTCCAGATAAGCATCGAGCTGCCGATAGGTTTTGGTATCCGACTCCAACGCGATAAGCAATGCCGAAGTGTCTCCAAAATCATCATTGGCAATCAATGCCAGTACTCCCGGGGGCAGCTGCGCTTTGAACGTGGATAAGCCATGCTTGATTTTGGACCAAACCTCATCCTTATTATTCACTTCGTCATTCAACTCTACGAAAATGTATACCATACCGTCCCTGGACTGTGAATACGTTTTGGATTTCCGGACTTCTTTATAGGTAAAAAGAAACTTTTCCAAGGGTTTGGCCAGTTGCTCTTCCACCTCTGCCGATGTAGCTCCAGGATAAACGCCCACCACGACGCCTTGACGTATAGTAAATACTGGAAATTCCTGTTTGGGCATTTTATATAACGCGTAGACCCCGAAGAGCACCGCTAAAGCCACCAATAGCAGGACAATCTTATTGTATTTCATCGCTAAGGCGATGAGTCCGTTCTGTTCTCTCATAAGCTGCCTTGTATTTATTGCTTTAATAGCTGGTTGTCCGACACCCATGTTCCTGCGCTGATTTGCTGGTACCCATCCACAATCACCTCGTCGCCTTCTTGTAGTCCGTTGGTGATCTGCACCCCATTACCGGACAGCTTGCCCAACGTCACTTCTTTGTAAACAGCTTTACCTGCATTATCCTTGACCCACACGTACCGCTTCCCGGAGTAGTCTACCTGTACGGCTCGGATGGGGACAATGATACGTCCATTGCCCCATTCATCTACCTGCTTGAGATACACCCTGCACACCATGCCCGGCATCATCCTACCTGCCGGATTATGGAGTTTTATCTTAATGTCGTACGTGTGGGATATCGGGTTGGCTGATACCCCTTTTTCGACAACCTCTCCCCGAAACGTCTCACCACCCAATGCCGAAATTTCCACTTCACAGTCGGCTCCTGTTCGGATAGCCGAAATTTCTCCTTCAGGAATGGCGGCCCGCACTTTTACACTACGGATATCCATAATATTGTAAACTGCCGTACTGGGCATGACATTGGTGCCGGGCTCGACATAACGCCGACCCACGACGCCCGATTGAGGTGCACGCAGGGTGGCGTCTTGTAAGTTTTTCCGAGCAATAGCTTCACCCGCTTGGGCTTGTTCTAACTTCGTTTTGGCATCGATATACTGGATTTCGGGGAGGCTTTTATTTTCGTACATGGCCGAAAGGCGTCTATAGGCATCCTGTGCCTGCTTCAATGCAGAAAGGGACAATTCGTGAGCCTTTCCCAGCGACACGGTATTCAGCGCTGCCAGCAACGCTCCCTTGTCCACATGCTGTCCCTCAGCAACGTGCATCTGTTCAATAGTTCCAGCAATGAGAAAGCTAACATCGACCGCGTTTTCGCTTTCAACCGTCCCGATATATTCCTGATGATGCACTGTGGTGTCATACACAATATGCTGTATGTTTACCGGTATTGCCTGCATCGCGGTATTTTCTTCCTTTTGGGAAGTACATGACAAAATCATGGATACGCCAAATAAAAAAATACGCCAAGATTTCATTGAAAGGAGTATTGATCTGCCTATATCTCTCATGTTATTGATGTTGGATTAAAACGGCACAAAGTTCAATATATGGAATGTCCTATAGGCGACTAATTGCACGGTAATAATGTTCAAAAAGTCGCTTTTTTATATATTTGCGCTTCACCCAAGATCCAATCGGGCATGAAGAAGGAAGATTATGGCAAGATTTCCATAGAAACCATTGCCAAGCAGGGACACGTCAATGTAATCGCTGAACTCGATGATTTCATTGTGTCAAAAAAACCCGCAGCAACAGGAGAATATTCATTTGATTTTAAGCACCCACATATTGTTGAAGGTATTGCCTTTGCCTTTTGCATCCGGGGAACAGCGAAAGTCAAAATCAACCTGACAGCGTACGACGTTGCTGAAAACTCAGTGCTTATTATTATGCCGAATTATATCATTCAAATAGTAGCGCAAAGTGCGGATCTACAAATCGAATTCCTTTTCTTTTCCTTTGACTTCATCTCTACCATCCGATTTACCACCGAGATAGGGCACGTGGCAAAAACAATCGAACAGCAGGCCTGCCTGCATGTAGACGAAATTGCTTTCGGTGAATTGCTAAGTGTCCACGGCCTTATCGTCAAGCAATACCAGAAACAAATTGCTTACCGGGAGGAAGTCGTCAAAAACCTTTTGTATGCGCTGGTTTACCAAATACTGCAATTGTATGCCATTAACAAGGCAAAAGGCCAGGATAGTAGATTAAACCACAAGGAAGAGGTCTACGTGAAGTTTATGACGTTGTTATTTACACATTATAAAACCGAGCGGAGCGTACAATTTTATGCAGACAAATTGTACCTCTCTCCCAAATACTTTTCAAAAGTCATCAAAGAAGCCAACGGTAGGTCAGTGCCCGAATGGATAGACGAGATGGTCGTCATGGCGGCAAAAGCCCTGCTGAAGAGTTCCGACCTTACAGTTGCCCAAATAGCCAATGAGCTCAATTTTGCCAATCCATCTTTTTTCGGCACTTATTTTCGAAAAAGAGTCGGGCTTACCCCTCAGCAATACCGGCAAAAATGACAGCAAGCGGCATTGCTTACCTAAACTGGTATACCGTCCGCGTCCGGTATTCGGACTTCGGTTCCAACACCGTCGATGGGAAATCCGGCTGATTTGGCGAGTCGGGGAAATGCTGGGTCTCTAAGCAGAATGCCGAACGGTAACCATAAATCTTTCCGCCTTTGGCATTTTGTACCTTGTTCATGAAATTTCCGCTGTAAAATTGCAAGCCGGGTTCCTCGGTGAGGATATCCATCACAATGCCCGTCTTAGGGCTTTCTACTGTGGCAACCAGTTGTAAGCCGGGCTCTTTTTTTAGTGCAAAATTATGATCGTAGCCTTTGCCAAGTACCAATTGGGTGTCAGCAGTATCGATGCGCGCACCGATAGGCGTAGGTTGCCTAAAGTCGAAAGGTGTGTTATCCACGGGAGTAATCACCCCTGTAGGAATGAGCGTTTCGTCAACAGGCGTGTAGCCATCTGCACGAATGGTAAGCAAGTGATCCAATATGGTAGTATCCCCCTCTCCGCTGAGGTTGAAATAGGCATGGTTAGTCAGGTTTATCACGGTAGCTTTATCCGTGGTGGCCCGGTAGGCAATATCCAATCCATTGTCAGCCGTAAGTGTATACACCACAGTCGCCTCAAGCTTGCCGGGATAGCCTGCGTCTCCATCCGGGGATACATATTGAAACTCCACGCTGCTATCGGTGACATGCTTTACCTCCCACACCTTTGCAAAAAATCCATTCGTGCCTCCGTGCAATGTATTGGGTCCATCATTGAGTTCCAATTGGTATTGTTGCCCTTCCAGCTCAAACTGCCCTTTGGCAATGCGGTTGCCATAGCGCCCCACTACCGCGCCATAGAAGCCTTCCCCTGGCTGCCGATAGGAAGCCAAATCTGTATATCCGAGCACGACATCTACCAAGTTGCCGTTTTTGTCAGGCACATGCAGGCTAACCACACGTGCGCCATAATTCGTGATAGCAGCAGCGGCAGTGCCGTTTGTCAGGGTATAGAGTTTCACCGAATCACCATCAACTTTTGCTTCGAAATCTGCAGGCGATACAGTCAGCACGGCCGATGAATCACCATTGGAAGATTGTTCATCAGAAGGATTGCACGCCGATATGCCAACCATGGCTAGGGCTATGAATAAAAAAAGGGTTGTATGCTTCTTCATCGTTTAAAAAATGGTTTGTTTAGCAGTAGCATTCGCCAATATCCACTACTACGATTATCACTGCGATATTGGCAAAGATAACAGTAAAATCCACACATGAAACAGCGGAATTTGTTTTTCCATCCTGCAAAAAGGGTAAAATTACCCTTTGCATTACGCTATCTGGGTACTATATTTACTCAAAATTATTCATTTTTATTTTTACCTCAGTAAAACGGCAATGAAACCTGTTTGAGCCACCATTCGAAAAGAGGCTGTATGGGGGTTTGTCCAGGCTTCATCACCATTAAAAGAACTTATACATGAAAAAAGTCCTTCTCTATTCCGTAATCCCATTGCTGGCACTTAGCGCCTGTCAACCTGCCAATGATTCGTCATCCGCACTTACTGCTCATGAACATCTGCCGGACTCTATGATTATCCCCGTAGTTGCCGGGCGTGAAATGGTGCACAATTATAATCAAAAGCAACGCGGAAGTCTGCAAACGTCTACCCCGGATAGCTTACAGACGCAATTTGTCTGGATAGCGCTCGACGCACTGGAAGGATTGATAGATGACGCCAAAAAGGTTGGTTCAGACGGCGTACGCATTTATTTTGCTACTTACGGCACCAAAGAAGAAACGCTTTCTTACCCTGAAATATCCGACCATGCCGGTATGAACACCTTAGTGTTTGTACCTACGATAGACACCGTAGTAGCTGGGCGCCATATTCATTGGGATCACTACATCCACCAGTTTACCCCACAAGGTAAATGGCGTGATCTGGATGAAAAAGTAGGGGTGATGAATAGGGGTGGTATCTGTCCCCCTCCTCGAAATTGCAACATAGAGGGCGCGACGCTGTTAAGCAAATAATCGTGTTTGCCCTCTACACGCCAACTATAGAGTTTATCTGCCTATTAGCCGCAATATGGTTTCTTTGGAAGGATCACTCATTGTTTTGGCGTTTCCATATTGGGTATCTCACCATCGTGGTGATTGTAGAATTATGCGGCCATCTTATGCTTACAAAAAGCAGCAGCAACCACATGATGTATAATGTTTTCTTGTGGTTAGAAGCATCTTTTGTTGGAAGTTTTTTATCCTATCTATACCGGCCGCATATAAAAACCAAGCGTTGGCCCTGGTATTGGGTAGCACTATTTGGCAGCGCCTTTTTCATAGAATTTGCTTATATGAAGGGAGAGGGCTTTATGCATCGGACGACGACAGGGATGTCTGTAATCTTTGTGATAGGGTGTGTATATTATTTTTGGTTGATTTGGGATGACACCCATATTGCCAATATCTTTACCCATGCCCCTTTCTGGTGGATTGTAGGGGCATTATATTTCTATTTTGGGAGCACAGTAAACAACTTGCTGTTTGAGCAATTGATGGATTTAGAGGAGCCCCGTTTCCAAGGATCGTTATATTATGCGATCACGATCATGTTGAACATCATCTTATATAGCATATGGAGTTATGCATTCTACTGCAGGTACCGGGAGCGGAACTTAATCGGTTATTGTTCTACGGCACGCTGATCTTTCTCATTATGCCTACGGCATTGGTGGTTTTCATGATTTTTTACCAACGGCGTATTCATGCACATCGCCAAGCGCAGGCGGCGCAGGAGGCACAACACCAGCGGGATAAATTGCTGGTAAAACTCGAAGCCGAAGAAAGCACACGGAAGCGCATCGCTAGCGATCTGCACGACAACATTGGCCAAGTGATGAGCTTAGCGGCGTTGACGCTGTCAACCGTAGATGTAAATCAGCCGGAGAAGGCCACGAGTAAGGTGGAAACGGTCTATTCGCTCATCACACGAAGCATACACGAGCTTCGGCAGCTTGCACGCTTGATATCAGCCTCAGAAATTCTCCACGGCGGATTGCAGCAAGCCATCGCAAAGGAACTCGAATGGGTCCGCGATAGCAAAGTACTCGCTGTGCGCTATGACAGCCCTGCCTCCCCTCCCCCGGAAATCTCACACGAACAGGCCATTCTGCTCTTCCGGTCTTTTCAAGAGCTACTGGGCAATGCCATCAAACATGCCCAAGCCAGCGTCATCAATGTGCAGCTGCATCATACCGCCCAACAGTTGGCCATCTATGTGGAAGACAATGGGGTAGGATTCTATCCTTCAACAAATACTTCTTCCGGAGGGATGGGGCTCACCTCAATCCACGAGCGCATGAGCCAATTGGAAGGTGAATTCACCATCCACTCAACGCCGGGTAGTGGCACTTATGCCTGCTTGAAATGCCCAATACATTAATTGCGCTGCACATGATCAAATATGCTTTAATAGACGACCACCGCATCATCCGAGAAGGCATTACGTCCCTAATGGAGGAGCACAGCGACATCGTACTACATTTTGATGCGTCAAACGGCAGTGAAATGCAACGCAAAATCGGAGATTTGGGGCCACCTGACATTATATTGCTGGACATCTCCATGCCCGTCATGGATGGCTATCAGACTATGGAATGGCTAAACCAACATCAACCAAATGTAAAGGTACTGGCCCTAAGCATGCACAGTGAGGAACATGCGGCCAGCCGTATGCTCATGCTTGGTGCAAAAGGCTTTATCTCCAAAGACGTACGCAATGCTGAGCTGGTAGCGGCCATCCGTTATCTCTATACGGGTGACCGGGCTTACCGTGCATTGGCACCTTCACTGACCACGCATTTAAAGCCGTCCTTACACCATTTATTGAATTTTTCCAACAGAGAGCTGGAATATCTTCGGTTATGCGCCCAAGGGCTGTCTGATGAAAAAATCGCAGATGCGATGTGCCTAAGCAGACGCACCGTTGAGAAATACCGTGAGGCCCTCACTCAACGGCTCAATTTAAAAACAAAAAACGATTTGACTAACTACGCCTTCCGCAATGGACTGGCAAATCCGTAAATCCACTTAACTATCATGGGCATGGAACAACACCTTCAACAATTTCGGCAAAAACTCCTGTCATTTACCCCGATGAATCCCATCATTTGGGAAGCATTGGCAAGACACCTCTCCGTAATTGGCTGCCCCGCAGAACGACCACTTTCTGTACAGCCCGGTATTTGTTACCTTGCCGAAGGATTAATGATGCAGTGTAAACGGCAGGCCGATACAACACCTACTATATTACGTTTTGTACCACAAGGCACCACCATACCCATGAACACGGGTGATAGCGTACAATTGAAGGCTATCCTGCCCTGCAGACTGCTTTGGATTGGTAAAGAGGAGTTGGACAAACTCGCTGTGGCGTTTCCCGATTTGCATCAACACTATGAGGCTTGGATGCATGGATGGTATCAGCTCTTGGAAGACCGATCCGAATTACTACTAATACCTCAAAAAGAACGCAAACAAGCATTCATAGCAAAATACCCAAACATGATACAATATATTACAACGAAGGATCTCGCCACGTACCTAGCTATGCACCCAATCACCTAGGCGCATGCCAACCCTGCAATTGGGCAATTCAACCGCCATTAAGCTATTGCTCATTCGGGGCGCACCCGCCGCCTAATTTCTTTAACTATTACGTTTGCTCAAGAGAAAAAGAGACCTACGATGTTAATTATACTTGTTAACTTTGTAAATTGTATAACACAAATTAGTTAACGAACATCCTTAAATGCTGTTGCGGTTACGAAATTTTTGGTGGAAACTTGTTGGGAATCCCGAGCACCTTCCCTTAGATCACCGGGCTTTCAACGTCATAGGGCTAATCACCATCGTGTTGTTGCTTATCCTAATCCCATTAAACATTGCGCTGAAATTGTGGGTGGTGTCTGGGATGCTGGTAATTATTGAAGCAATATTGGTCTTTCTCGTTCTTCGATCAAGGATATATGGCAAGTACACCTTCAGCTTATTATTTTATGCCATAGCGAGTTATATCGTTGTGACCATCACGTTCCTGTATAACTCCGGAAGCGAAGGGCCTGCATTGTACCTCTTTTTGCTGACCTATCTATTTTTGATAGCTTTTACCAATCCCCGTCTTCACCGTGTTTGGACGATATTACACTTGTTGATACCCGTCACGTTGCTCGGGCTGGAATATTTCATGCCTTATATGCTGGTAGATAATTATGTATCACCGGGGTATCGTTATTTTGACATTGCCACTACGCTGATTATTATCGTAGTTTGCATCTACAGCATCACGATTTACCTACGCAGCAATTACGAACGGGAAAAGTCTACGGCTGAGCAGCATGCCCGTAAAATTGAAGCACAAAACAATCAAATAAGCGCACAAAACAGGCTCCTTCAAGAATCAAATAGCGAAAAATTGAGGTTGATATCCATATTGGCCCATGATCTACGCAATCCCATGAACGCAATAACCGGGGTACTGGAGATTTTGACTAAAGAAGAACTGCCCGACGAAGTCCGGAAGGCCATGAAAACAGAACTGCTGGCGGCAGCCCGCAACACCTCCGAACTGCTTGACAACCTGCTTTCGTGGACCACTGGCCAAATCAAGGGCCTGAAACCAATCGCTACCAAAATAGAACCGGAAATCATTATCGCCAACGTACTGGAAGTACAGCAATTTATTGCAAACAAAAAAGGGATAACCATACGGACTCACCTTGAAGAGGACGTGAAGATATGGGCAGACATGGATATGTTGGAATTGATCATTCGCAACTTAATAAGCAATGCACTAAAATTTACACCAAAAAATGGTACAATAACGATCTCATTATATAAAAATGCGGATGATAGCACGTGCACGCTGGCGATCCAAGATAATGGTATCGGCATTGCTGATGAAGATTTGAGGCGATTGTTTGACAAGAATGTACAATCCACATACGGTACCGAAAGCGAAAAAGGCATCGGCCTTGGCCTCTATTTATCCAAAGAACTGGCTACACTGAACCAAGGAAAAATGTGGGTACAAAGTACCCTTGGCGAAGGATCTACCTTTTTCGTGTCATTCCCGTTGCACAAAGACAAAAAACAGCCTATAACGGTGCTCACCATTTAATCATCCTGGAAGGCGGCTTTACGTGGTGAAAGCTACCTTTGATGATTTTTGACGAAAAACCTTTACCTTTGTATTTTGTTAATTTAGCATAAAGCCATGTAATACAACACTACACTACAACGCCACCCTTGTAGCAGACGCTTGTGACAAGCGCCGTTAGATTTTACCTTTTTACTATTTACATTTCATTGATAATACATGGCAAAGCAAAAAATTTTTGAAACCGCTATACAACCCGAAACCGCTGTTTTGGTCGGTATAATCCTACCGAATGAGCGTGAGGAAAAGGAGCAGGAATATTTGGAAGAATTAGCCTTTTTAGTAGATACCGCAGGCGGTATTACAAAGGCTGTATTTACGCAGCGGCTTAGCCATCCCGATAGGGCCACATTTGTGGGCACAGGCAAGCTGGATGAAATCAAATCGTATATAGACGCCGAGGAAATCGATATTGTAGTATTTGACGATGAGCTATCCCCCTCGCAGTTACGTAATATCGAACGTGAATTGAAGGTCAAAATACTCGATCGGAGTAACCTCATCTTGGATATTTTTGCCCGTAGGGCAAAATCGGCACAAGCCAAAACACAAGTGGAATTGGCTCAATTGCAATACCTCCTTCCTCGACTTACCCGCATGTGGACACACCTTGAACGCCAGCGAGGCGGTATCGGAATGCGAGGACCGGGTGAAAGTCAAATCGAGAGTGACCGCCGGATGATCCTCAATAAAATTGCGCTCCTTAAAGAGCGCCTCAAGGCCATTGACCGCCAAGCTGAAACGCAACGTAAAAATCGGAGCCAGCTTATCCGGGTTGCCTTAGTGGGGTATACCAATGTTGGTAAATCCACGATCATGAACTTGATTTCCAAGTCAGATGTGTTTGCTGAGAACAAGCTCTTCGCTACATTAGACACTACAGTTCGCAAAGTCGTCATCGATAATCTGCCCTTTCTCCTTTCGGATACCGTAGGGTTTATCCGCAAACTGCCCCATCATTTGGTGGAGTGTTTTAAATCGACATTGGATGAAGTACGAGAAGCCGATGTGTTGGTACATGTTGTCGATATATCACATCCAACCTTCGAAGATCATATTCGCGCAGTGAATGAAACGCTTAAAGATCTTGGTGCACTGGACAAGCCAACCATTACTGTATTCAATAAAATTGATGCCTATCGGTCTGAAGAGCACCAGCATGGGGATGAGATGGATACTGAATCCCGACCAACCTCCTTGGAGGAATTCAAAAGCAGTTGGATGGCCAAGCACAACAGCCCGGCCGTATTTATATCAGCCACGGATAAAACCAATGTGGAGGCTTTTAGAAAATTGCTTTATGACACCGTGGTCAACATGCATACCGAAAGGTATCCTTACGATAATTTGCTGTATTAGGAGGTCATGAACAAAAAAGTCATTTTCGAGGATTGGGGGCTATTGGATTACCAAGAGGCTTGGAATAGGCAGGAGGATTTGTTTGCACAGGTGGTGGGACAGAAGTCTACCAATCGTCAGGAAGGGGCAGCCTCCCCTACAACTAATTACCTGATTTTTACCGAACATCCGCATGTATATACCCTCGGCAAAAGTGGCAAACCGGAAAATTTGCTATTGGACGATCGTGAATTACTGGAGAAGCAGGCTACGTTTTATAAAATAAACCGTGGTGGCGACATCACTTATCATGGTCCTGGACAAATCGTAGGTTATCCAATCCTGGATTTGGACAACTTTTTCACCGACATCCACTTATACCTCCGCACATTGGAAGAAGCGGTCATCCGTACGTTGGCGGATTATGGTATCGAAGCAGGGCGCTATCCCGGGTATACCGGAGTATGGCTGGATGCAGACAACGACCGTGCCCGCAAGATCTGCGCTTTGGGCGTTCGCGCCAGCCGTTGGGTCACCATGCATGGCTTCGCGTTCAATATCAATACCGACCTCGACTATTTTCGCAATATCATTCCCTGCAACATCGACGATAAAGATGTGACCTCCATGCAACGCGAGTTAGGCCATCCTCAGGATATCGACACCTTAAAGAATTGCCTCAAAGGCCATATTGCCGACTTGTTCGGAATGGAATTTACCGATTGAGGGTTAAGCCTCCTTCCGGCTTCCCAATATCAACGGGTATCGGCTTATTGAGTTTATCTTCAAACCCGGGGAGCTCTATCGCATTCAGTTTTTTTGCTGTTTGTTGCTTTAAACCCATGGACTTCAATGCAAGCGGTTGGATACTTGGATCAATAATGCTCATTGCCCGTGCTAATAATGGATCATCCAATGAACCAATGGGTGCCCATGGCAGGTAGTTTGTCTCGTTGACCTCGTATTGCGGATCCAATCCATTGGGATAATCTCCAAATCCATTTTTGTCCGCCAATTTGACAATGATGGGTAAAATACCCCACTCGGTTTGCCGGGGTATTTGCTCGTCTACTATCGTCACTGATCCTTCATTTTTCCCCACAGTAGTCCTACCGATATGTACGACATTGGCATCCGACATAAATGGCCGCAAATTATTGATAATCAATTCACTGGCTGAGGCTGAGTAATTCGTAGCAATGATGTATACGCGAGACAGATTTAGATTAAGCGAGGTGATGGATTCAACCAAGGCATCTGCAGATCCTACTTCGACCGGATTCTCTGATGTCCCACCTAACAATGAATAATAAGTCTCATTGGCCGTCCCATAAGTGCTATTATACCGATATTGGATGAATACCTCGTCTTTATTAAAATTAGCCTGTATCAGCCCGGCCAATACACTGGTTATCCAAATACCCCCGCCACCGTTATACCGCAAGTCAAGCACCAGGTCAGTTACATTTTCCGTCTTAAATTTGTAGAAAGCCTCCAATAACTCATTGGATTGATTATTTAAAAATCGGTTGTAAAATAAATAACCAACTTTCTTACCTGTCGGCGTAATGATGACCGAATCCATATGTATGGCCTGTTCCTGAAACCCTTCTACTGGAGTTAACTCCAACTCCTGATCATCCGTAATTACGCCATTTTCATCAATATGCGCCAATTGAACCGTGAAGGGACTAGCCCCATAATAGGCTGACAGCACATCGGTGTAATTGTCGGTCGTCAGTGCCTCCCCATTGATTCTCGTGATAATGTCTCCCCGTTTTATACCCGCTTCATCCGCAGGAGATCCTTCCAACGCATAACGAACCGAAATTATCACATCATTAGTTGTATTGAGTTGGATCAAACCAATCCCCAGTCCTACAGTCGTCGTTACTCCAGCCAGCTCTTTTTGCAGCTCATCCGCCAATGCAATTACTGAAAACCTATCATCCGGATGCAAGATCTTGTTAAAAAATTCTCTTGGATCGAGATTAAAATCCAGGTTTCTATCTTGGGGAATAGACGTATTCCAATAATAAATATCGCGCATGTTGCTGATTACCCAACTATTGGTAAGCTCGTTTTCTGAAAGTTGGATCTCCCCTTGCTCGGGATCCCGCTTACAGGCAACAGCCAGCACAAAAAACAAAAACAACAGTGCAGCAGGCCTGATGTTCCTCAATCGACTGAAAAACGTTGTATACATGGGAGAAGCATTAAGATAAAATCAAAATTAAAAAAATTCCACGAAGCGAAAAGAAATTTTGTTGAATGTCTGCTCAGCACAGATCATATTTGTATTGGATGCCTAATTGGACATCTATTTTTTGGTACGGGGTCGCAGTTTCGGCGCCTAAATGATACACGGCCGTTTCTGCACAACGCCCTGCAACGACAATTTCAGTATCAACCCGGTGTTCATCAAACAAATTATACACCAAATCCGGATCATTATTGTCCCGCGAAAGATGTGACAAAAACAAGTGGCGTAACCGCGGAGAACGTCGCTTAACAAACAATTCCAGCGCTTCTGCGTTCGACAGGTGGCCATAGCCGCCTCGAATGCGGTTTTTTAGAAAAAATGGATAACGGCCGCGCATCAACATATCCATATCGTAGTTGGTCTCCAAAAATACAGCATCACAACGACCGAAAAAATCATCAATCCGCTCGCACACCCTGCCAATATCTGTAAAGACCCCCACTGTGTGGCCTCCGCCTTCAATCAAGAAACTATGCGGATCAATGGCATCATGGTACTTACGAAACGATGTAATAGCCAAATCACCAATACCAACGGTCTGCAAATCAGCAAGCGGATGCAGGAGCCTATCAGGGATCGCGAGTTTGCACGCTCTTCGCGTACCGTCAGTAAGAAATACAGGGAGCTGATATTTGTTTGCCAGCACACTCAATCCCTTGATGTGGTCAGTATGTTCATGGGAGACAAATATTGCCTTCACCTGCTGCATGGATAGCCCTTGCCGCGCCATGCGTTTCTCGGTTTCCCGGCAAGAGATACCCGCATCCACCAATATGGCCTCGTGCCCATTGCCGATAAAATAACAATTCCCATTGCTACCCGAAGCTATCGAACTGATAAAAAGCGGCATAACACAAAGAACGGAAAAAAAAGAATAAGTGCCCTTAAAAAGTTACATATTTTGCTACTAACATTCCGGTAGGCTCAAGGGGATATTTACGGCTAAGCCACCATCAGCAGTTTCTTTATACTTAGCATTCATATCTTGGGCGGTCTCCCACATCGTTTTCACGACCGCGTCAAGGCTTACCTTGGCTTTGTCCGGATTGGACTGCAACGCCAGCTGTGCCGCTGTGATCGCCTTAATTGCGCCCATGGTGTTTCGTTCAATGCAGGGTATCTGTACAAGACCGCCTATTGGATCGCAGGTAAGGCCGAGGTGATGCTCCATGGCAATTTCAGCGGCCATCAATACCTGTCGCTGTGAGCCCCCCAAACGTTCAGTAAGTGCGCCCGCTGCCATGGCAGAGGACACCCCTATTTCGGCTTGGCAGCCTCCCATGGCAGCAGAAATGGTCGCCCCCTTCTTGAAAATGCTTCCAATCTCCGATGCGGTACCTATGAATCGGATGATCTGATCGTCGTCGAAGCCGTCATGGAATACGATGAAATATTGCAATACTGCCGGTATCACTCCGGCAGCCCCATTAGTAGGTGCAGTGACCACGCGACCAAATGAAGCATTCTCTTCATTGACTGCCAGCGCGAAACAGCTTACCCAATCCAAGGTATATTGGAAACTGTCGCCCCCGGCGCGGATAGCTGCAACCCAGCTTTCATAATCGGTATAGTTACGTCCGCCAATCAGGCGTTTATTAAGCTTGTAAGCACGCCGTTCTACATGTAGTCCCCCCGGCAGCGTGCCCGTCGTATGACAACCCCGGTAAATGCAATCGCGTATCGTCCCAAATATCCGGAGGATCCCCGCCTTCGTTTCCTCTTCCGGTCGCCATGCCTGTTCATTCTCCAGTACGACTTCCGAAATCTTTAGTCCCGTACGTATACACCACACCAGCAATTCCTTGGCATTTTGTATCGGAAAAGGAAGATCAACCTCCTGCTTATGGTAATCATCATCGCCTTCCTTCAATACAAACCCTCCGCCAATGGAGTAATACGTCTCACTGATGGCCTTGCCATGGGCCAGCAATGCCTGAAAGGTCACTGCATTGGGATGATACGGCAAGCTTTCAGCATACAAAAACAGCAGATCGTCTGTATAAGAAAATGGTATTTCGTGCTCACCACCCAATAGCAACAGCCGTCGCTGCTTAATCTGCGTTACTTTTGGAGTGACTTGATCCACGGCAAATGTTTCTGGATCGTCACCACTCAGCCCCAGCAGTATGGCCACATCAGTACCATGACCTATACCAGTCTTGGCTAGCGAACCATAGAGCAATATTTGGATAGCAGCGGTCTGTTCAAGCAGACCACTTTGCATCAACCTCCGGGTAAATTGTTGGGCAGCACGCCAAGGGCCAAGTGTATGCGAACTTGACGGTCCGATACCAATCTTAAACATATCGAACACAGAAATCTGCTCTTTCAC
The DNA here is from genome assembly GCF_900109365.1 of Parapedobacter koreensis. Lineage (GTDB taxonomy): Bacteria > Bacteroidota > Bacteroidia > Sphingobacteriales > Sphingobacteriaceae > Parapedobacter > Parapedobacter koreensis. The sequence continues at coordinate 256,483 of NZ_FNZR01000009.1, forward strand.
CATCGCAAACAAATTATGTGCATACGCTACAAAGGTATCGCTTTTATTGCAACCCGCATATAATCTGATTTTTTTCTATCTTTACCGCGGATTATCAGATTGGAGATGAGCTATATTCGTGTGTACATTGCCTGCCTAATGACGACCGTCTTATTGCTTACCTGCTCCGTTGGCCATTGTCGCCCCAATCCTCCCCTGGATATACTTCCCAAACGTGAACTTCGCGGTGTATGGATTGCTACTGTGGTCAATATTGACTGGCCCTCTGCCGCAGGTCTTGACGTAGCGAAGCAAAAGCAGGAACTTATTCAGCAGTTAGACAATCATCAGCGTGCAGGTATCAATGCCATTATGCTGCAAATACGGCCTGCGGCTGACGCATTCTATGCCAAAAGCAAGGAACCGTGGAGCCGTTTCTTAACCGGCAAACCCGGGCAGCAACCTTCACCGTTTTATGACCCTCTTGAATTTGCCATTACTGAAGCACACAACCGCGGCATGGAGCTGCATGCTTGGATGAACCCTTACCGAGCTACATTTGATTTGGTCACCGCCAATACCACAAGTGACCACATCACGAAGCAAAAACCCAATTGGTTTTTTGTATATGGCAGCAAAAAATTATTCAATCCAGGTATTCCCGAAGTACGAAATTACATCACGGGCATCGTCATGGATGTCGTACGCAATTATGATATTGACGGCATACATTTCGACGATTATTTTTATCCATACCCCGAAGGTGGAAAACCGATACCCGATGCCGAGACGTTTCGACAGCATCCAAATGGCTTCCGCAATATAGCCGACTGGCGCAGAAATAATGTCAACCTACTTATCCACATGGTTTCGGATAGTATTCGTGCCGAAAAGAAATACATCAAGTTTGGAATAAGCCCATTCGGTATCTGGGATAATAAAAAAGATCATCCCCGGGGCTCTGCATCGTCAGGGCTCAGTGGTTACCGCCAATTATATGCCGATGCATTGAAATGGCTTGAAGAAGGCTGGATAGACTACATCAACCCGCAAATCTACTTTCCATTTGGCAATACGAACGCTCCTTACGAGGTTCTCACCGATTGGTGGGGACAACATGCCAACGGAAGACATTTTTATGTTGGACATGCAGCCTATCGCGTCAATGAAAATAGGGAAGGCTGGCGTGATCGCAGCCAAATCCCCAATCAAGTGCGTTACGCCAGGCAACACGCCCACGCCCAGGGGAGCATTTATTACAGTTCCAAGTATATCGCCAATAATGCCGCCGGCCTGCGGGATTCCTTGCAGTATAATTTGTACCGCTATAAGTCATTACCACCAAGCATGCCTTGGCTGGATAGCGTCCCACCAGAGCCGCCCTTTGGCCTGTTAGCACAGGCTTCAAAAAACGCGGCATCCATTACCTTGCATTGGCAGCCCTCGGCCCCGGCCACAGACGGAGATGAAGCCTACGGCTACGTCATATACCGCTTTAATGAGGGCGAAGAACTCGATCTGAACAACCCCCAACATATTTTGCATATTACTTATGATCACACCCAATTGACATATACCGACAATATGGTGCGCCGGAATGGTCATTACCGTTATATCGTGACCGCAATAGACCGGCTAAAAAATGAAAGTATGCCCTCAAATATACGGGAGCTTTATATTGAATGATTTGTTACTTTCCATCGCCACGATGGAAAAACGAATTGATGGTGACTGGCAGTCTTCCTGTGGGTGTCAATCTTCGCAGGATGACTTTCGCCACTGCCCGCTGCATGATATCATCATTTTGATAACCTACGAGCATAGTTTTTGCTTGCTCAATGCCGGGCAATCCGGCGAGGCTGTATGGGTTGCCAAACAGGCAAAAGACGCTATTCATATTAGCCAGTTCATTGATGAATAGGCGTACTGTTCCGTTATAAGACAGCGTACTTCTCGGGCGGACACGATCATCGTGAAGCGCTACGATTACCTGACTATACGTACTTAACTCATTAGCCACGGCCGATACATCGTCCGCTGTGGCTTGGGGCGATAGCACATAATACATATGATTATCAAAACGCCATCCAAGCATATCCTGGAATTCCGAGATTTGCGTAAGCCCCACACTGATAATCGCCGTCCGCTTTGTATAGTCCATGGTCCTTATTAAGCTATCACTTCCCAACAGGGTTACCGATGCATCGGCCAGGCGCTGGCTAAGTGCTTCGGTTTGGGCCCTATTAATATCGCGATACAGATTGGAGAGGTTTACAGCACGGTACTTATCCAAACCGAGCCAATACTTGGTGGCCAGTATCTTTTTCACACGTACATCAATGTCCTGCTGAGCCAGACGCCCTTGTTTAATTGCCTGCAAAACCAGTTTAATGGCACGGTCACTATTTTTTGAAAGTTCAAGCACGTCATTGCCGGCAATGATGGCCCTTACGTCCGCTTCACCATTTTGAAAGTGTTTCACTACACCATTCATATCCATTGCGTCGGTAAAAGTGAGCCCTTGGAAGCCAAGTCGCTTTTTAAGCACATTGGTGACGATATGCTGGGACAGCGAAGAAGGTAGGTTAGGTGTTTTATCCAGGCTCGGGATATTCATGTGTGCGATCATTACACCAGAAGCCCCCGCCTTGATTAATTCACGGAAAGGGTACATCTCCAGCGAGTCCAGCCGTCCCGCTGTGAAGTTGAGTCGTGGCAAATCATAGTGTGAATCCACATCGGTATCCCCGTGCCCAGGAAAATGTTTCAATGTCGTCACCAACCCTCCGTCCATCATACCCCTCATATAAGCCAGCCCCTTGCGGGTCACGTTTTGCTTATCTTCGCCAAACGACCGGAAATTAATAACTGGATTACGCGGATTGTTGTTGATGTCCACCACCGGAGCAAAATTAATATTCAGCCCTAGCCGTCTGAAATCCCGTGCGACTTCCAGCCCCATTTGATAAATCAGTGCCTCATTCTGTACCGCACCCAATGCCATCTGATAAGGAAAAGAAATGGTAGAATCCGCTAGCCGCATACCCAGTCCCCATTCACCGTCGAAAGCAACAAGCAATGGCACCTTGGACAACCTTTGATACCGGTTGATTACCTGTGCATGGCGCACCGGCCCGCCCTGAAACAATACAATTCCCCCCAATTGTTCGCGTTGGATTACACCAGCTACTGAATCAATGTATTGCTGACCCAAATCACTATGTGCACGCACCATGAATAGTTGGGCGACCTTATCCCGATCACTTAGGGTACTAAAGACGGAATCTACCCATGCGTGCCGAGAATTAATGAAGGGAATAAATGCATCGCGTTGCTGAGCCAGTAGCGTAAGCTGCAGTGCCCACATCAAACTGAATGCAACAATAGCTTTCTTGCGCATATTAGCTAAACCTACAAAAACGATACCGATGGTGTGGCAGCCAAATTGGCTTATAATCCATATTTATCTTCTAATAGTTTGGCCAATTCAGCTGAATTAGTCAAGTCCCCGTTGGCTTCCTTTTTCCATAGGATTTCGATGATCAATAATAGAAGCTGTGTTTCTAATACGGGGTTCTGATAGCCCAATTCAGAAAACGCACGCTGAATAGTTGGATAGACCGGCTTCATGAAAACCTCATGTTGTTGACGAGAGAATTCATGATGAGATAGTCGCTCCTGTAGTTTCCAAAACAACGGCTCTTCACTTACCAGTTCCCTGGGAAGATTAATCATGCTGCGCAAGAAACTCTTAGCATCTTGATAGGTCAGCATCCCACGGTGGTGTTGCAACACGCGCCTATACCCCGATTTAATCAAATAGGACAACAGGTTATCCTTATTGCCAAAATGTTTGAAGATAAGTGCTTCGGAGACCCCTGCTTTTTGAGCAATGATTTTCGTAGACGTATCCATATAGCCTTTTTCAGCAAACAACAAGAGTGCCTCTTGCAATATTTTTTCCTTTCTGCTCTCTACTTTTTGCTTTATCATCGCTTCATGCAAAATAGAATGCAAATATATTATTCAAAATTGTGGTTAAGCGAGGATAATAGACAAAAGAAGACAACTTATTCAGAAAATCACTCAAGAAATAAGGAATTCAGACAGTTTCATTTCAGGGAGTACTCATAAAATGGCGGCTGGCGTTTCTAACCCCCGACAGCCAACAGCTTTCCTCCCTGCTGAAGAAATGCCGCCCGTTTGGCAGCATATCCGGATTCATCAATCGGACGCACGGCATCCTCAACAATACTTGTTCCAAATCCCAATTGCAAAGCGTCCATTGCCGTGAAATATACGCAATAATCGGCGGCAAGACCGCACACCGCCACGTCGGCCACTCCCCTATCCCACAAGTAACCTGCTAAGCCTGTTTTCCTGCGCTTACCGTTATCAAAAAAACCACTATAGCTGTCTATGGATAGTTCGGTTCCTTTCCGGAATATGGCTTCAACAAGCCGAATATCCAAGGCTTCACTCAACTGGGCACCGGCTGTACCTTGCACACAATGGTCTGGCCACAGTGTCTGTGCCAATCCTTCCAAATCAATGATATCAAAAGGCTTGCTGCCAACATGGGCCGAAGCAAAGCTTTTATGGCTTGCAGGATGCCAGTCTTGTGTCGCTACCACCACGTCGAAATCTCGCTGCAATCGATTAACCACCGGGATAATTCGATCACCGTGCGGCACTGCCAGTGCCCCTCCAGGGAGAAAATCATACTGGACATCTACGATGATCAGTGCACGCATCGAAGTTAAAATTAGGGCAATTTTTTAATTCGCATATTTCTAAACCACGCACGATCACCGTGATCTTGTAGGGCTATCTTACCTTCATTAACAATCTTGTAGTCAGGGAAATCTTTCCATTTACCCTCTTTTTTTTCCTTTTCCCATGCAGGAGTGCCTTCCTCAAAATCTACGACTTTCTGGCCATTTAGCCAATGCTCCACATGGCCGTTGTTGTATACAATCTTACTGCTATTCCATTCACCTACTGGGCTCAGTTTCTTTTTAGCATTATCAGCCGGATTCATCGCATAATTTGCCCCAGCTTGCTGCCAATTTTCCAACGTACCTGGAAAACCAATGTCGTCGATCAATTGATATTCCGGCCCCGTTTCATATGGTCCTTTGTATTTAGGATCCTCCACCACATGATACATCAAGCCCGAATTTCCCCCTTCGGATATTTTCCATTCCCATTCCAATTCGAAATTGCCAAATGAAGTATTACTGACGATATCGCCCCCGGTATCCTTACCTCCGGTTTTACCAAGACAGGTAAGTACACTATCCTCCACTACCCAATTGTTTATCGCAGAATCCCCTTTGTTGAATCCGTGCCAACCAGTGAGACTCCGACCGTCAAATAACGAAATCCATTCCGTTATAGCTGTTTCTTCAATAGCGGTCGCCGTTTCATCCGTTTTTTGGTCCCCTTGGTTGCATGAAAAAGCAATAACGCTGAAGATAGCCGTGGTGACTAAGCCTGTTTTTTGTCTCATAATACCGATTTTTCTGATTTATGACAAACAAACTTAGACAAAAAAAATGATAAACTCAATTAAAGTGCAATTTGCAATCCGACAATTCCACCGATAAAAAACCCATTAAAATAATCCGATCCTTCATATTTCCACAGGTAACGATTGTTTCGGATAGCTGGTTGATCGGTCTTAAACGTTAGATGATTGAACGTAGGGCCAGCAAACAATTCCATCCCGGGAATTATCCGATAATTGGCAAGCGCGCGAAAGCTTTGCTTACCATAGACGCCATCTTCAAAACCGGTCATCACCGCGCTTGCCAATTCAGCGTTCAGACGGAATGCATTTACTGAAATAAGATGGGCTCCTAAGCCGCCTTCAAGCATATAGCGTGCTTCTTCATGTCGAAAATTATAGCCCACTCCCAAAATACCATATAAAACCCGCCCACCGGATCGCAAGGCCAGCAATGTGGTTCCTTCTTCGTCCACGGTCAGGCCCAATTGCAGCTCGCCTTCTTTAATGAAATTGAGCACACCTATCGGGTAATCGCTCTTTTCAGCGACATTAATCAAGCCTGCCATTTGAACCCCGGTTACTTTTTTTGCGATATTAATCAAGCCTGCCAGCTGTGTCGTAGCATCGTCAGCCCGATTAACCAATCCCGCCACCTGGATCCCTTTTGCGTTGCCCGTCACATTGGCTAGCCCGGCTATCTGCACGCCCTGCGCGCTATCCTTAATATGATTCAAAACGCCCGCCACTTGTACGCCGCTCGCATGAGCAAGATGGTTAGACACACCAGATATCACCGGACCATAAGCCCCGCCTTTGACAATGCCAGCAATCCCAGCAATAAAACAGGCATTTTCCTGCTGAGAGACTCCTGCAATCAGGTGCAATGAAAAATTATTCGTGTCAGTAGGCGCTGTTCTGCCATTCGTGCTCAAGGGGTAGATAATGCCGAGATGTGCTCGGTTAGTTCTACCGGTCTGAGCCCATAGATCGGCCGTGGTGGTTAGGATGAGCATTATGCAGCCCATCGCTTGGATGGTCATAGGGGTAGTCTTCTTTTTTTTCATTGTTGTTCTCGTTTCAGCATGAGACAACAACGACGTGTACTACCCTTACTCCAATAAGGTATGGACTTAAAAAAAAAGCATCTGCCTGGGACAGATGCTTCCTTGCGAGAAAAATCGTTTCTTACAATAATCCTTTTTCCAGCAGGGTTTCTGCGATTTGCACAGCATTGGTAGCAGCGCCTTTGCGCAGGTTGTCGGCAACCACCCAAAGGTTAAGGGTTTTGGGTTGGCTTTCATCCCTGCGTATACGGCCCACGAACACTTCGTCTTTGCCATGTGCATCTTTGGGCATCGGATATTTGAGATGGGCAGGGTCATCTACCACCACCACACCGGGCTGCTTAACCAGCAACGCACGCACATCATCTATGTCAAAATCATTGGTAAATTCAATATTCACGGACTCTGAGTGCCCCCCAATCACCGGGATGCGCACCGTCGTAGCTGTGACACGAATACTGTCATCTCCCATGATCTTGTTCGTTTCCTTTATCATTTTCATCTCTTCCTTGGTATAGCCATTTTCCTGAAATACGTCAATTTGCGGAATGACATTCAAATCAATCTGATAAGGATATGCTTTTTCGCCTTCGATACCCGCACGTTCGTCCGTCAATTGTTTCACAGCTTTTACGCCGGTCCCTGTTACGGACTGGTAAGTAGAGACAACAACCCGTTTGATGGTATATTGCTCGTGCAATGGTTTTAAGACCACCACCATCTGAATGGTGGAGCAGTTTGGATTGGCAATGATTTTATCCGCTGCGGATAGTACGTGCCCATTGACTTCGGGTACGACTAATTGCTTGCTTGGATCCATTCGCCAGGCCGAAGAATTATCAATCACCGTAGTCCCTACTGCTGCAAATTTTGGTGCATATTCCAACGAAGTGCCACCACCCGCCGAAAACAGTGCCACATCAGGTTTAAGCGCAATGGCTTCGTCGGGTGTGACCACCTTGTATTGCTTTCCCTTGAATTCGATTTCCTTACCCTTGCTACGCTCGGATGCTACCGGAATCAATTCTGTTACGGGAAAATTACGCGCCGCTAACACGGTTAACATCTCCGAACCCACGAGCCCGGTCGCGCCGACTACTGCCACTTTCATTTTTGTTTTCTTGTTTTTGTGAATAAATTTAATATTGTTTAATTTTAGCTTTTTTAAAGCTGCCAAACATACAAATTTTGGCTCAACTTAGCGGCAAGGAATTTTAAAAACCTTTGCTCGGAAACCATTGTCTGTCAGTCTCCAACTGATGATTAATTCATGCAAGCTTCATTGCTCCCTAAAACAGGTTATTCAATGAAAAACAATTTGTTCTTACTATGTAACTTCTTATCCTTGCTTTTCACTAGCCAAATCCCCAAAATTGAAGGGTACCTACGAATCCCGCTGAGGCAAGAAGATCCTAAATTGCAGCCCGACGATACCTTGGGAGCGATTTTTTTTGATGATTTTTCCAGTGGTTTGCAAGACCATTGGTTAGGTCATACTGCTTCGTTTATTCCAATCGACAACCGTTTGCACCTTGTTCAACGAACTAGCGCCCCAGCGTTCATCTCAGCCTCTTCCATGCGCATACAAAATACCATATGGGAGGCAGGAATACAGGTCGATGGCCCACTCAGTATATCGAATTACATTCAACTTCATATGGCATCGACTAATCCATCGCTCAATGAATCACAGCAAGGCTATCACCTGCAAATCGACGGAGCTGATGGCGTGCACACCTACCGCCTGTGGCGGCAGAATGGCAATACTCGCTCTGCTATCTTTCACAGCAAGGCCATTCCCAATCAAGGCAATAAATTCCGCGCCCGTATACGGGTAGTGTGCAATCATGAAGGCCAATGGCAATTATTTGCAGATGAAGACGACAGTGGCGTATTTACGGCTATTCGCGAAGAAGACGATACAACTGTCGTAACCGATGTTACCTACCCCAGCAGCGATTATACCGGATTTTTCATCAACTTTTCGCCGACACGGACACAAGATTACAAGCTTGATTACTTACTAATCAAATCCTTTGATCCGGCAGCAGATTCGATACAAACAGGCGGGATTCAACCTAATGACATTATCATTAATGAAATTCTTGCCAATCCGAAACCGGACGGCGTGGACTTTATTGAAATTTACAACTATTCAAACAAAACAATCAATCTCCAACATATTACCATTTCCCGTGTAAATTCAAATGGAATCACAGGTAGCCGCATACAAATTAGTGATACTCCTATCTCCTTTTATCCAAATGAATATAAAGTTTTGACCATTGACCCTGGTATCGTAAAACGACATTACCCACGCAGCGATCCCGGTGCTTTTATCGAAACACCTACGCTTCCCGATTTCAACAACGAATTAGGGGGAGCTGTACTCTATAGTGGCGATTTAACCATTGACAGCCTGTTCTATACGCCGGCTATGCGATCGCCTTTCATCACTAACCATCAAGGCATCTCTTTGGAGCGGCAGTATTTTTCAATGCCAACCAATGATCCCAACAACTTTCAATCGGCTGCTACTTCGGCAGGTAGCGCCACACCAGGGTATCAAAACACACAGCAGCAGCCTTTGGAAACCGCAACCGGCATTTTCCTGACATCGAAAACGTTTTCACCAGATAACGACGGGTTTGAAGATGAGTTAATCATCAACTATCGCTTTCCAGCACATGGTTTCATGGCCAATATAGACATTTATAACGATAAAGGAGTATTAGCAAAGCAGTTACAGCGCAATCAAAGCATGGCGATCAGCGGCACAATCAAATGGAATGGGCTATCTGACACCAACCAACGGCTTCCTGTGGGAATCTATATCGCCGTTATTGAAATCTACAACGCGCAGGGAATACGAAAAGTATACCGCAAAAGTTTTGTATTAGCCACCAGGCTGTGATGAAGCTATAAATTTTGCTAAGTTTGCACCCAATGGAAGAACGGATAATCATCATTGGTTCGAACGGTCAAATCGGAACAGAGTTGGCGATTGCCTTACGGGCAAAATTTGGCGGGAAACAGGTAATTACTTCGGATATACGTGATCCCCAAATACCGGATTCAAGCGGTCCTTTTGAAACTATCGACGTGTTGGATAAGCAGTCTTTACGCCTGCTATTTACCAAATACCGCCCTACGCAAGTATATCTCTTGGCCGCCATGCTATCTGCCACTGGCGAAAAATATCCGCGTCAGGCTTGGGATCTCAACATCAATGGGTTGCTGAATGTGCTGGATCTGTCACTTGAATACAATGTCAACAAAGTATTTTGGCCCAGCTCCATCGCGGTCTTCGGCCCTCATTCGGCCACGGTGAATACCCCACAATATGCCATAATGGACCCCAATACGGTATACGGCATCAGCAAGCTGGCCGGAGAGCGGATATGCGAATACTACCATGGCCGCTATGGTTTGGATGTGCGGAGCATCCGCTATCCCGGTATTATCAGTTGGAAAGCAGCCCCCGGTGGGGGAACCACGGATTATGCTATCCATATCTTCCACGAAGCGCTGAAAAACAATACATACTCCTGTTTCCTTTCGGCAGATACCGCATTGCCGATGCTTTACATGGACGACGCTATCCGTGGCACATTGGCATTAATGGACGCACCAGCAGATGCCCTGCATATCCGATCGAGCTACAACCTTACAGGGATAAGTTTTACACCAGCCATGCTGGCCGACGAAATCGGCAAAATTCTACCGGGTTTCACCATGACTTACGAAGAAAATGACCCACGTCAGGCCATTGCCGACACTTGGCCAGATAGTGTTGATGATACCGAAGCCCGTAAGGACTGGGGTTGGGAACCCCAGTTTACACTTGCTGATATCACATCCGATATGATTACAAACCTTAACAAAATACATAACTAATAAGATGGGAAGAGCATTTGAGTTCAGAAAAGAGCGAAAGTTTAAGCGCTGGGCCAAAATGGCCGTTCAATTCACACGTTTAGGAAAGGAAATTGCCATAGCCGTCAAAGAAGGCGGGCCAAACCCCGAAGGCAACTCCCGCCTACGTACCGCCATCCAGAATGCCAAAGCCGTAAACATGCCTAAAGATCGCATTGAAGCGGCTATCAAAAGAGCTTCAGATAAGGATGCTAAAGGATATGAAGAGCATGTGTACGAAGGATACGGGCCACATGGCGTACCCGTTCTCATTGAAACTGCCACTGACAATACTAATCGGACGGTAGCCAATATACGCAGCTATTTCAGTAAGTCCGGAGGCACGCTCGGCAAGACAGGTTCGCTTGACTTCATTTTCCAGCGGAAATCGATTTTCCGGTTTATTATTGACGAAAACGCAGATTTAGAAGAACTTGAATTGGAACTCATTGACGGCGGACTGGAAGAACTCTATGTAGAAGCAGATGAAGAAGGAAACGACATTGTAGTTGCACAGACCTCATTTGAAGACTTTGGCAACATGCAACGCCTGCTCGAAGAAAGAGGGATCGAGGTAAAAAGTGCTAAATTGGAGCGTATATCCCTATCAAACACCGAAGTATCCGAAGAAGACGCTGCCGATGTGCTCAAACTCATCGATAAGATCGAAGAAGACGACGACGTGCAAGCGGTATACCATAATATGGCCTGATGACTTTTGAAGAATTTTTCATTAAAAAGCGAATTGATCTGGTACAGCTACAATGTGCCAAACCCGATTTATATGAAGAATTCCGCAGCCATTATACGCTAATGGGCGAAAAGAGTTTCGATCACACTAAAAAATATTGGTTTAACCGGCTCCGTAAGGAATATCCATTAACAGAGGCAGCAGCCGTGGTAACAGAAGCAAACGTCGCTAATGTGCCCACATCCGAAGCTTTGGCCACAGGATCGGCTGCCACTAACAGCTCAAAACCATCAGGGTTCAAACCGCGCTTCAAGGCAGCCGTTACGCAATCCGCCGAAGCAACTGAACAGGCGTCGCCCAAACCAGTTGAACACGGAGATCCAAAAAAAAATGCTCCCCCAACAGGTTTCAAACCACGTTTTAAAGCAGGGGCTATACCCCCTCAAACAAACACAGCGAAAATAGCAGCGTCCAACCTAGAAAAGCCGCAGGGCGAAACTACAACAGATCAGTCCCCAGACAGCCCCACAACCGCCGCTAAACCTACGGGATTTAAACCGCGGTTCAAACCAGGAGTAACGGGCAAGACAAAGGACGCCCCAGAGGAATAGCAAACAGGTATGTTATTCAAAGATTTGCTTTTTTAATTAGCGAATCCGATTTTGATATATACTTCTGTATACGGCTGTTTTCAGTCACCTTATCACGACTAAGAAGCTGATTTTTAGATATCTCCAGTATTTCAAGATTTTGCTGATTAGGCGTTTTTTCTGCCTGTCCAAGTTTACGTTGGATATCCTGCACCTTCAAAATAGCCGCCCTTATTTCGTTGGCGCCCGCATTATCCTTTGATAGCTTATCCAAGATATTCAGTGCCTCCTCGTCCTTTTCGAGCATATATTTGCCCCATGCCAAATCCACCAAGATCTCAGGATCCTCCATATTTCGATGCTCTAAACGGTTGAGGTATTCTTGAAGCCGTTGCTTCCCCTGTTCATCATTGGGATTCTTCTGTACAGCCTTCAACTCACATTCCAAGGCCACACGCTCTCGGGTCAGCTGTATCTTCACAATCGACGGCCAGCCCAGCAGGGTTAGGGGCAATATAAAGGAAAATAACAAGGGTCTGGACGGCCGTTTCCCAAGCGCAAAGAATACCACTAAAAAAAAGAGTGTCAGCAATGACAATGCTCCAAATGCCAACATCGCTGTTTCATGAAACAGCAATCCGTCCGTAAGTCTTTCCCAATAGATTGTCATATCCTGATAAATTAGCGCTGTCTACATTATTTGACGCCTTGACTATTACGCGTTCGCATACGGATGGCAAATCTCAATATAACAAATTCGGCGGGCCGCACAACGGCCATTCCTATTTCAACGATCAGCTTGCCATTATTGACATCTTGAACGGTCATCGTCTGGTGTAATCCGCAACGCACGTAGAATGCATGTTCAGGATTATTGCCCACCAAGGCTCCTCGTCGCCATAAGCACAATAAGTAATTGTCAAGCATTGCTCTTAGTTTTGTCCAGGTATTGGCATCATTCGGCTCAAAAACAAACTGCATAGCCGCCTTTCTCGCTGATTTCTCCACCGTTATTGCCAATCTTCTTACGTTCACATAGCGCCATTCGCTGTCATTACCTGCCAGCGTACGTGCACCCCATACGAGATAACCCTTACCTTGAAACGCACGGATAGCATTCACCGATTTGCCGGTAACTGCATCAATATTCATGAGCCCTTGTACAGCTTCAGAAATAGGATCGCTTAAACCCGATACTGCGTTCAGCATGACGTTAGCTGGGGCCTTCCAAACTCCTTTCAAACCATCCACTCGCGCATAAATACCGGCCATTGCCGCCGAGGGGGCTAATGTAGGATGCAAGGTATCGTCAATGGTTTCCACACACAGGTTATAGATAGCCGTGTGCTTTATTTTCAACGATCCCAAGGGGACTGCATCAGCCGCAATGCCATTAGTAACAATTACGACAGCTACATCAGTATCGTTATAAGTATATGTTAGCGTTGTTTTAAGATAAGGGTAGTAAGCCGCAGCAAAATTTAGGTTATCACTTTTAGTAAAGTCGGATCGAAATGCAGCGATAGTCTCCATAGCACCGTTAGCTTCAGCATACACATCGACCAGTGTAAACCGATCCTGCCGCAATGCACATTGGTCAATCGCCGTACCTATCAATCCGTAATATTCATCCTTCGTCAATGAAAGACCATCCGGCAACACGATGATTGTCGGTTCATCACATGTTGTCAATGCGTTCAATCCTGCTTCCATAGGCCCAACAGCAATGCCCGTATCCGTGGAAGCCACTGACACGACATAACAGGGACCACCTCCATTGGCGAAATAAAGCCTGATACTATCATATAACTTAAATTTTGATGGGCTATCCGCGGCCAGTTCAGCCCGTACAGAAAGGGACGTCAATGACGAGCCTACCGCGGTCTGATGTACCGTTACTTGGATGCCGCATTGATTTTCAGGACCACCGAAATACCTTTCATACCCCTGTAGGGAAAATACCTTTGTTGGCTTATTGATTAGTGACTCACCCCGGTCATCTTCTGCCTTTCGTGTATAACCAATAAAAGCCGGAACCGCTGTCTCCACTTGATTCACCGTTGGTGGGAAAAACGCAATCTCATCTACGTATACCCCCGGAGTTCCTACCGCTACCTCATTGATTTGTGCCATTGCTACGTGTGTTGTTGATTGAACATCACAAATATCAAAAGACTTGAAAAACAGAACAATACCTATTTTGGTGTAATTTTTTGGAAAATTTTTGCGCGATGCGAGGGAGAAAAAAGGGAATAGGCTTGGGTCAAAAACAAAAAAAGCCCCCCGTGTACAAACGGGGGGCTGGAATGAAATCCGGCGCCGACCTACTCTCACGCCTGTTACGGCAATACCATCGGCTCTG
>NZ_FNZR01000008.1 GCF_900109365.1 Parapedobacter koreensis
GAGTCTTTAAGCTCGTAGAGGAAATTCTTTTATATCTCTCTTTAGTACAGAGAGTGGTTTGTTTTGTGTTTTTAATTTATAGAGGAAATATACGTAAAGCGAGTGTGATTTACAATTTTTGATCTGGTCATCTAAATTTTGTGCTGGGCTGATTAGCGAACGAGAGGCTGGCCACTTGGAGTAGGCTGCTCAAGAATGTGATCCATCCCGGCAAGCACCAATACTTTGGCATCGCTGTCTATTTTGAATGTCTTGTTGTAAAGATTGTCTGCCTATCCCATTTCGCGCTCTTTGGTGTTGTCTGTGTTTTCATAGGACACCAATTTAAACCCCAGTTCAAGGGCTTTTCGTGCCAGTTTCGCATAGTTTTGTTCCTGGATGTAGAAGCCCGAATTTAAGTCTATTTGCTTCGTTTCGTTTACGGTTTCCTCTTGCTGGGGGGCTGAGAAAAGCATGGTAAAACCGAAGACCACGCAGGCAAATCGATGATGTTTCATATCGCGTACGCTTAATGTGATGTTTGTTTGTCTTACAAATCTGTATACAAAACTAATAATTTAGTTTTTAAGTGTCGAATAAAAATCGAATGAACCCTGCATGAATTGCCATTCACAGAAGGATATGAGTAATTCATGCAAGCTTCATGGCCTTTAAAAAGCAAATTATTCTGATGAAAAACAGTACACAATAGAAAAAGCCCCGAAACGGGGAGAATCGGGGCTTTTCAAACTAACCAATTATAAACCTAAATTATGAAAAGACAATTTTTACTAACTAATTATTAAACGTATACGGTGCCGTTTTGTTATAGGGCGAAATGTTAATATTTGTTAAATGCCGTATATACGCGTGAGCCTATGCAGACACTGATATGGTTTTCCTTACATACGCTGCCAGTGGCGTAGTTGGGCGGTTAATCAACCGGGAGAGCGTGTGGCTGTCGTCGAACAGATCGCCATTAGCAGTGCTCACGTCCCAACCGGCAATGGCATGGGCTAACCCGCCGGGCAAACCAAGCGATTTCAAGGCTTCGACGTACTCGCCTTCCGGAAGGTTATTGTAGTGGATATCTTTTCCCGTCTGCCGGGATACTTCAGCTGCGAGATCCGCCAGCGTGTAGGCTTCGTCGCCTGCCAGTTCGTACACGTTGCCCTGGTGGTCTTCGCTGGTCAATACCACAGCAGCGGCCTCGGCATAGTCGGCACGAGTAGCGGAAGCGATTTTACCGACACCGGCACTGCCGATGAAGGAGCCATTAGCGATTGCTCCGGCGATTGAACCGGCATAGTTTTCGGTATACCACCCGTTGCGTAGTATCGTGTAGGGAATACCCGATGTTTTCAGTGCTTCTTCGGTCGCTAAGTGCTCTGCCGCCAAACTCAGTGTAGAGGTGTCGGCGCGTAGTACGCTGGTGTACACGATCCAGGTAACACCGGTCTGCTGTGCAGCTTGGATAACATGCTCATGCTGTGTTTTGCGCTGGCCGATCTCATTGGAAGATATCAATAGCAAGTGTTCTACTCCTTGCAGTGCATCGACAAGTGACGCAGGCTCATTGTAGTCGAACGCGCGGGCTTCAATACCCAAGTCAGCCGCTTTCTCGGGGCTTCGCACTAATGCTACGAGGTCTGTGGCTGTCCTTGCTTTCAATTGTTCTACGACCAGACGACCCAGTTGTCCCGTCGCACCTGTTATTCCTATTTTTGCCATACTTATTGTAATAATTTTTGTTACATTTATATTCAAAAAAAATCAACGGAATTGCCTGACGAATTCATCCAACGTGATCCCTTGGAGGTAAGCCGAAACCAATCCGTCTGTTTTTGCGAAAAGCCCGCCTAATTCGCTATTGATCTGTTTTCCAATCGGACAGTTTGGATTGGTATGGAGGTTTTTCTTGCCCAGTACGTCGGCATTTTTTACCAGGGCATAGACATCAGCCAATGAAATTTCCGCACTGTTTTTTTGTAGCATGGAACCGCCTTCTTTGCCTTTGCGGGTGACGACCAACCCCCGTTCTTGCAGTAAACCCAATTCTTTCCTTACCATCACTGGATTGATGTTGATGCTGCTTGCAATCCAATCGGAGCTCAACCATTCGCCTTCATTATCGGCCAGCATGGCCAAAATGTGTACTACCGTCGCAAACCGGGTGTTGTTCATATCATTGCAAAGCTACGTATTGTTTTTAATCGTAACAACTTTTATTACAATTAAAATGTAAGTTGCTGTTTTCTGACGCTTCTACCGATGATTTGCGTATTTTCGCCTACGTAAATAATCGTATTTGTCATTTTGGTAGCTCGTTGTGAAAACCTTTTTTAAAGTTGTTTTGTACCTGATTGCAGGCGTGCTGGGCATCGCCCTGCTCGTTGTAGCTTATTTTTTTATCAGCAATAATGCCTTTATCGGTTCCGTTGATGACGAGTTTGTTCGCTACCTCGACCAGCATGAAATGCCGATTTCCGGCACCTTTGATGACGAATCGACCGTATATTTATTTGGAGAAAACCACGGCTTTGCAGGCAATCAGCTGGCAGATGAACAGCTATTCTTGTCGCTTAACAAACAATATGGTATTCGGTATTACTTGGCGGAGGTGGATAGTGCCACTGCTGGGCTATTGAATCGGTTTTTGGCGGCGCCGGAGCAGGATACGCTATTGCTTAAAAATTTTGTCAACGCTTATAGAACACGAATCCCACAGCAGGCAAGCCGTGAGCTTTATGACAAATGGAGCCGGCTTCATCAGTTCAACCAGCAACTGGACGACTCGCTGAAAATATCCGTATTGGGGATAGACAAGGACATCGATGACACGGTGTCTGGCATACCGCGGGATTCGGCCATGATGGTCAATTTTGTAAACATCTTGGCAGCAAAAGGGTTGCAGCGTGAAAAGTTCTATGGGTTTTTCGGTTTCTTCCATGTACTGCAATCCGACCCCGTGGGTATGGAGCGCCCCTTCGCCCAGCGGTTGAAGGCAGCTAACTACCCCGTATGCAGCATTGCTGGATTTGCACTGGACAGCGATATGTACTTGCCAAAAGGTTTGGGTATGCCCACGCCGGATAATGAGCGCGTCGGGATCGCCAATTCGGACGGACCGCTTATACTGGTCAAAGGAATCAAAGACTTAAAGGCTGCTTCCCTGCCTAATAGTACCACACTGTTTAAGCTGAACGCTAACGGATCGCCGTACCTTGCATCTCAGAAATTGATCAGCATTAAAATAATCAAGGTAGGAGCCGACTTCATGCCTAAATCTGAACATGAAACCACCACGGACTATTTCCAATATGCGTTGCTGCTGAGGAATTCAGCGGCTTTGCAGGGATTGGAGTAGGGTGGACCGAAGATAGGCTACGCTTTCCCGGATGGCGGGTACGCTGTCAAACGCGGGATCGTTACGCCGGTATTCGTATTCCACAGCAATCACTCCCCGGAAAGATTGCCGCTGCATTTCGTGGATTACGGCTTTCAGGTTTGCTTTGCCCTGCCCCCACCACACATCATGTGCATCGGGGTCACCGGTAGCGTTCAGATCTTTCATATGTATTGATATCAGCCTGCCCTCCAATAATTTGAGACTTTCGAGTGGGCTTAGTCCTGAACGCATCCAGTGGCCGATGTCGGCACAAGCGCCGATGGCTTGATTGTGGTCAATAACCGTTGAGCGTACGGTTTCTGGATTCCAGTAAGGGCTCGGAATGGCGTGGTTATGTATGGCTACCTTTATTCCATATTCCGCTGTCAATTCATCCAATAAAGGCATAGACTCCACTTTGGGTTCCGAGACAATGGTTTCGATTCCCATATCCTTGGCGAAATCAAACAACTGGGACCATTCTTCACGGGTAGCAGGATTTACCACGCCGTAGGCTATTAGTTTTATGCCTTTGTCCTCAAGCATTTGCTTGACCTGTCGGCGTGTCTGCGCATCCATTCGGAAATCAGTAGCACCCGGTATCCCACCACCAATTTGCTGCTGTGGGAATGCCTCGACGTATCGCAAACCACAAGCGATCACCTTGTCCAATGTTTCGGCAAAGGTAAGCGGTCGATACGTCGAGGCCTGCATCGCCAGTTTCCAGCCGATCGTTTCTTCGGGATAGTTGTTTTCGGCAGGTTGTGCGTATCCCTGTAATCCGGTAAATAAGCTGATAAACAAGGTTATTGATAAGTTGAACGTTTTCATAATTATGATTTAGTTGGAAGATTTGTTGTTTTTTGGGTTTTAAAAAGAAAGAGGAATAAGACGAGCACCAAACCTGCGATCAGCGAAGGTACCATCCAAATGGTTTCCCAATGGTGGAATCCATCCTCCGTGACATTGGCATCTACGATAAAACCGGCCAATACGGATCCCAGCATCATCCCCACGCCGTAAGTTGCCAATGTAATCAGCCCTTGGGCTGCATTTTTGAATTGGTCGCCCGCCTTGTTATTGGTGTAGATTTGCCCGGTTACAAAAAAGAAATCAAAACAAATGCCATGGATGAGGATACCTGCAATCAACGGCCATTCACTCCCCGACAGGTACCCTAATCGAAATAACGCGTAACGTATGGCCCAGCCCAGCATGCCGAGCCCCAACATGTATTTGACACCCAGACGTACGAAAAAGAAGGGCATCAGTAGCATGAACAGCAATTCGGACACTTGGCCCATTGCTTGGATTCCAGCCGCCGATTTGACACCGATTTCATTGAAAAATGGATTGGTGAAACTGTAATAGAATGCTAACGGAATGCATAGTGCGATGGAAGCTAAAAAGAAAACCAGGTAAGAGCGGTCTTTGAGTAATCGGAGGGCATCCAACCCAAGCGTATCACCCAATGATACTTGCCCCCCTCTTTTTAGCGGCGGCGTGGCGGGTAGAAAAAATGTCATAACGGCCATGCCTCCGGAAGCAAGAGCCGCCATTTTAAAGGTATTGGGTAACTGTCCGCTTTGTTCCCATGCCGTATAGCCGATAATGAGTCCCGCGACGACCCATCCCAAAGTTCCAAAAACGCGTATTGGCGGAAACTCTTTGTCCGGATTGTTCATTTGCCGGAAGGAAATGGTATTGATCAATGCCATCGTCGGCATATAGACCATCATGTATAACAGGATAATGATGTAAAAATTGCCGAATACGTCCGTCGATCCAGCACACCAAAGCAAAATGCCTCCAATGATATGCAGGATGCACAACAGCCGTTGTGCGGCGATATAGCGATCGGCAAGCAGGCCAATCAAAAAAGGAGGAAGGATGGCACCGATGGATTGGGCCATGAAGGTCAATCCGACCTGCGTACCCGACGCTTGTAGGTTCTTGATTAAAAATGTTCCCACCGTGACGAACCATGACCCCTTGATAAAAAATTGGAGGAACATCATCAATGACAATTTGATACGGATTGTTGTATTCATGTTGCGTATTATAAGTGACGAGGTAAAGCAAAGCATATATACGTATCGCCAGACGGCAATCCTACTTTCCCGCCTCCACAGGCGATGACCACGTACTGGCGGCCATTTACGGAATAGGAGGCGGGCGTAGCAAATCCGGCTGCGGGCAGATCATGCTGCCAAAGCACGTTTCCGGTGCGTTTGTCAAATGCGCGGATTTTGCGATCTTGTGTAGCGGCGATAAATACGATTCCCCCTTTTGTGACAAGCGGGCCACCGTAATTTTCGGTTCCGGTAGGCGGAATACCTCTTGCCGTGAGTTCTGGATGTTCGCCCAACGTTACCTTCCAAAGCACCTCGCCCTTGTTGAGATCGATAGCGTTGAGCGTTCCCCACGGCGGTTTGATACCCGGATAACCGTTTTGATCAAGGAAACGGACTAGGCCTGTGCTGACATAGGGCGTTTGCGGGGCTGTCGAAGGCTGCGGCGGCGGCGATTCCCGATCGGAGGCCTTTTGAGATGTGCTCGTATCCATGTTGGCTGCCTGATCTGGGGCGAGGAGGTATTTGACCAGTGCTCGTTTTTCTCCTTCATTGAGGTGTTTAAAGGCCGGCATCATGTTGCGCCCATTGTCAATCACTTGATGGATTTCCGGCTCTTTCAGCCTACGGCCAATCCCTTTGAGTGTAGGGAAGGAGGGATCCGGACTCACTAAGGACGCCCCGTGGCAGGTCGCACAATTCGTCAGGTATACCGAACGCCCTACTTCGGGAACGGTGCCGTTGCCGTTATTGGCGCCGACGGGTATTTCCGCCATCACCTGACTCCAAGGCAGTTCCGAGCTGTTGACATACATGATCTGGCTTTCGAGATCTATCGCTGCGCCACCCCACTCGCCACCGCCATCGAATCCCGGAAATACCCACGTACCTTCCATGCTGGGTGGCGAAAATTTTGCGCGATGCTTGATTTTTAGGTACCGTTCCATTAAGTACGCGTGGGTTTCAGGGGTGAGGTCACTCACATCCTCGGGCTCGAATTGCTGCCGGGCAAAAGGTTCTGGCTTTACTGGAATCGGCTGCGTGGGCCAAGGTTTTTCGCCGGGCAACCCGTCGGTAGGCACCGGTACTTCGTTGATGGGAAAAAGGGGCTTACCACTTACACGGTCGAAAACGAAGACATATCCGTGTTTGGTAATTTGGGTGATGGCATCTACTTCTTTGCCTCCAATTTTTAAGGTAACCAGATTGGGATTGGCCGGTAGATCGCGGTCCCAGAGGTCGTGATGGACAAATTGGTAGTGCCAGATATACTGCCCGGTATTGGCATCCAGTGCGATTAAGGAATTGCCAAACCAGTTCATGCCTTTCCGGTTGGCACCATAGTACTCGATGCTTGGGGAAGCGGTAGGAATATAAACGATCCCTCGCTTTTCATCCAGCGCCATGCCTGCCCAACTGTTTACCTTACCGAAAGTTTTCCATGCATCGGGGTTTTCCCAAGTATCGTAGCCCAGTTCCCCGGGGTGCGGTATGGTGTGGAAAATCCATTTTCGTTCGCCTGTTCGTACATCATATGCCCGGATGTGGCCGGGCGCATCGCTCACCCGCGTTCCCAGAATCATTAAGTCTTTGTAAATCACTCCTGGCGTCGTACTGGCCAAAAATGCATTTTCCAAACCTTCTCGGTCAAGGTTTTCCCGTAGATTTATTTTACCATCTTTCCCGAAGGATTGGATGAGTTGGCCGTTGTTTGCGTTCACTGCATAGACATATGGACCGCTCCCATAAAAAATTCGTTTATCAGCCTGTGTACTATCTTCCCAATACATCACGCCTCGGATAACTTGGTAAAACGACCGTTCTGCTTCGGCTGTATCCACACGTTCGGGATCGAACATCCATTTCAATGTACCATTAGCGGCATCGAGTGCAAATAGTTTTGATTTTGGGCTCAACCCGTATAGTACGCCATCCACTACAATGGGGTTGCACTGGATCTGGCTCCGGTTCCTCGGATCCTTATCCGCTGTGCTGAATGTCCACGCTACCTCCAACTGGGCCACGTTTTCCACCGTAATTTGGTCGCCGGCCGAATAGCGGTTACCGTCTTTAGCGCCTGCGTAAGCTTCCCACTCCAGGTAATCATGGCCGGGTTTCAAAATGGATGGCCCTTGGCAGCATGCCATGAGTACGGCAGCTGCCAGGGACCAAACGAAAGAGGGATAGCGACTCATATCAATAACCGGGGTTTTGCTTCAATGTAGGCACCCCATCTACCATACTGTTGTCGATGACGGTCTGAGGAATGGGTAGGATCATGTCCGGCATCCGCGAGTATACCGCCCCTTGGATGATGGAGCGCTTCGGGGCTTCGTGTCGTATATACTCATTCAATAATTCTTCATCAAGCCCGAATCGGATGAGGTCGAAGAAGCGGTGGCCACCTTCCAACCCCAATTCGAGATTCCGTTCGAAAAGGATGGTTCGCAATGCCACCTCTTGATTGGCAAAGGCTGGATGGCCCGCAGGATACAGCCCGATTTTATAGTTGGCCGCTGACCCCGTTCCGTCGATACGTTGTACCCAATGGTCGGGGCTTCCCGAATTCTGTGCCATACGGGTGCGAATCTGATTGACGTATTCCCGGGCTTTCTCCAGGCTTCCTACACGCGCTTCCATCTCCGCAGCGTATAAAATAATATCGGCATAGCGGATAATATTGACGTTAAGGGCATTATATGCTTGTCCCGGCATCACGTAAATGCCGTCCTGATCGTTGCGGATATGACCCTTTTTTTGGATGTAAGGACCGGATTCGATGGGGGTGTATACCCAATCGGCACCGGGGTTGATACCGAAGTCAAGGAAAGGGATTCCCCGACGGCCTACGCTCCAATCCAGTCTGGGATCGAGCGGGGCCGTTTCTGGTTCGAAGGGATCTGACGATCGCAATCCGTCGTCGTTTTTTACGCTGTTGGGATTGGTATCGTACATGTCGAGGTAGGGGAGGCCGTTGTCGTCTACACGGAAATGGTCTACAAACCATTGCGAGGGCGTATAGAATCCTGATCCACGGCCCCATCCCGGCGATTGTGGATTTTTACCAGAGGCACCGCGGATTTCCTGGTTGCCGTTGTCAATGCTGTTCGTGCCGTCGTTTGCTGAATGTTGTACGGCAAAGACACTCTCCGGGCCGTTTTCCCGGGTGACGTCGAAGTTGTAGTGAAAATTTTCTTCCAACTGGTATTTTTGGCCGCTGGCGGTGATGCCGTTGGCCATCACGTCATTCAACACCTGTAAGGCTTCGTCGAAGCCTGTGGGGAGGTCTCCCTCACTTCCTCTGTAAATCAGTATTTTTGCGTAATACGCTTCGGCAGCCCACTTATTCGGCCTGCCCAGGTCACGTTGGGTCTGGGGCAGGTTTTTCCGTGCAAAGTCAAAATCCGCTTGGATTTGAGGCCAGGTATTGACATAATTGCCGGATTCGTCGGTATTGGGTACGCGGAATTCGTTGATGGATTCGATCCATGGAATATGCTTATACCATCGTTTCAGCAGGAAATAATAATGTCCGCGGAGAAAGCGTGCTTCCGCTTCAATCTGAGCGGTTTCCTCAGGTGTTAGCTCAGCGACTTGTGGAAGCAAATTCAATACCGTATTGCAAAGGAAAACAGCATTATACAGGTACCTGAAATTGACCCCTGAACTGTTGGTGTTCACTTCGTAGCGTACCATGAAGTTCATCCAGGCCTGATCGGTCAGCGTCGATCCCTTGTGGGCGTTGCCACCCATCATTTCGGCCATGGCCATACCGGGCGTGGCCATGCCATAGGCCGCCCAATCCCGCGTCCCGTTGAGTTGCGAATACGCTCCGATAAGTGCTTGTTGGATGCCACTGCGGGTAGCGACGTTGGTCACACTGAATGAACCTACCGGCTTCTGTGAGAGAAATTCATCTTGGCACGATGTAACCGAAATCGTCAGTACACCCAAGAATGTATATATTGTTGATCGTTTCATTTCTTTTGTGTTTACGTTGTCTATTAAAGATTCACCGATAGTCCGAAGATGAATTGCTTCGGGGTAGGGACATAGTTGTTGACCACGCCCATGGAGGTGTCGCCGCCGCTGGCCTGTGCGTATCCGGGATCCATCAGCGTAGATTTGCTGATGGTCAGTAAGTTTTGTCCCTGCACATAAATTCTGAAATTCTCCATGCCGATGCGGCTACTCCACGCCTTCGGCAGCGTATAGCCGAGTTGTACCGTTTTCATCCGAAGGTAAGACGCATCTTCGAGGAAGTAATCCGTGATGTTGGAAGACGAATAGCTGTCATTGAGGTCGAGCTTGGGAAGTTTGGCACGATCCCCGAGTTCGGGTGTCCACGATTCATAAAGCATGCGTGTGCTCCGATTGGTGGTGAAGGTATGGAAATCGATGACGTAGCGGGTATAGTTGAAAACCGTTCCACCCTGATTCCAGAAAAAGAAGCAATTGAAGTCAAAGTTTTTATAAGCCAACGAAAGATTCAGACTGGTCTGGAAATCGGGATGCGGGCTACCCAGTATGGTCCGATCGTTGCCATCAACGCGTTTATCACCATTGATGTCCTTGATGCGCCACCTGCCGACTTCAGGCGTCAGCCAGGTCGAGTATTCGGCGGCATAAGCCTCAGCCTCTTCTTGCGTATTGAAAAAACCGTCAATCTGATAGCCGTAGAAGCTGGAGATGGGATAGCCTGCCTGTGTCAATACCGCGTTGCCTATACGTGTGCTGCCGCCAGCCAACACAGCCAAGGGATTGTCCAGTACACGGATAACGTCGTTCCGATACATGGAGAAAATCAACGATGCGGTGTATTGGAAATTGCCGGGCCTGCTGCGTTTGGTAATTCCAAGGTCGATGCCTTTATTGGTCAGTTCACCTACATTGACCGACGGTTGGGTGATGCTTGGTCCGGTAAAAGGGGCCTGATTTACGGCCAGGAGATCGGTCGTTCTACGCACGTACCAGTCGAAGTTGATGTCCAATGTCGAGCGCAGCAACGTCGCATCAAACCCAAGGTTGAGCGTCGCACTTTTTTCCCAACGCGTGTCCGGGTTGCCAATTCGTGAGGGAACCAAGCCCACTATGCGCGAGCCATTATCACCAGATATGCCATATGAATTCGGATCGGATGTCACGTACACATCATATTGATTGTTGTTGTCCAGGCCATTCTGGTTGCCGATGACGCCCCAACTGGCCCTTAGTTTCAGGTCATCAAGCCAAGTGGCGTCTGCCATGAACGATTCAGAACTTATCCGCCAGCCCACCGCTGCGGAGGGGAAATAGCCGGTGCGGTAGTTCCTGCCGAATTTGGAAGATTGATCCCGGCGGAGCGTGCCGTTAATGAAATAACGATCCTTGAATGTATAGTCTAAACGACCGAAGAGCGAAAACAGTGAACTGCGGGAAAACGATCCCGAATTCGTCTGTGCACCCGTACCTGCCGAGATGACCAGGAAGTCTTCGTCATCGTCGATTTCAAGGTTCAACCGGGTGGCGGATAAACTGTTGCCGAATGTGTTGATGGCTTCCGAGCCTACCAATGCCTTAAACGTGTGGTCACCCCAAGATTTATTGTAGTTTGCCGTATTTGTCCAAGTCCAGGTATTATCCGTATTCCTGCTTTCCATCAGGGAATTCGGTGGATTGGTATTCTGCGCGTGCTCATAGGTCACTTGGGTTAGGTCTAGCGTCCTTGAGTTGGCATAATCGACGCCGAAAGAGGTGTAGAGCGAAAGGCCGTCTAAAATTTCGGCTTCTGCAAATACATTGCCCAGTATGCCAATCCGATTCGACTTGTCGAAACGGTTGCGCCACGGCTGGGTGACGGGGTTGGTGCTGAATTCGGGTTCGCCTCCTGTACTTGGCGCGGCATTGCCGGCAGGGTTGCCAAACTCATCCCATACGGGCACCAGTGGATGCATGGTCATGACGGTCGATGCCCAGATGCTCGATGCGTCGTTGGTCCGGTAGGCAAGTTGTACATTTTCACCTACACGCACCCGTTTCCCCAAATTGAATTGGGTATTGGCCCGCAGCGTATACCGGTCAAATTTGTTGTATTCCGAAGCGGTGTTACCCTCATTAAAGTAGTTTAGGCCAATGGCATAATTACCCGCTTCGCCGCCACCACTCAACCCGACTTGATAGGTCTGTATCGCTGCGGGTTTAAATACTTCTTCGGCCCAGTTGGTGTTTGCCGAACGGACAATTTGGTGCGTGGCAAAGTCGTAGCTATCCGGATTTACCAATGCGGCAAATAATGCCTGTTGGCTGGCATTTCCATGCTTGAGGGCTTCAAGCTCCGCACCGCCGATACGGGCACCATTGTTTACAACCATGATGTATTCCGGGATGACAGGCTCAGGGCCATTGCCGTACTGTGGATGCCCCCAATCGGGATCACCGACTTGCCGGCCTGCACCGATCATGGATTTCCAGTACAGCTCGCCGTTTTCCTGGGCATTTAATACATCCGGAAAATCGCTTTTCGAAATGAAATTGACACCATAATAGGAGTTGAAGCTCAATTTCGTTTTTCCGGGTTTCCCGTTTTTGGTGGTGATGATGATGACACCATTTGCTGCACGGGCACCGTAGATGGCCGCCGATGCGGCATCTTTGAGCACCTGCATGGATTCGATGTCGTTGGCATTGAGGTTGTCTACGCCGCTTTGTGATGCCGGCACGCCGTCTATGATATATAACGGGTCTGATCCGCCGAAGGAGCCAAAACCTCGTATCCGTACCTTGCCGCCACTTCCGGGCGACCCGCTTGAGCTTACCGTCACACCTGCTGCATTGCCCTGTAGCTGCGTTTTCACATTGCCCGAGGGGATGGATAGCAGGTTTTCGGTGTCAACGATGGATACCGAACCGATGATGTCTTTCTTTTGCTCTTTGGAGTAGCCCGTTACAACCACTTCGGTGAGTGCTGTTACTTCAGGTTCCATACGAATAATGAGATTGCCGGAGGCTGGTATCGCTACTTGCTGGCTCACGTATCCGATAAACGAAACGGTGAGCAGGCCGCTCCGTTCGGCCAGTGACAGCACGAATGAACCATTTGTCGCCGTTTTTGTGGTGACACCACTTTCAGCATGAAGGATGCTCACACCTTCCAATGGTAGGCCATTTTCGTCTGTGATTGTGCCATTAATCGTTTGTTGCATAGGCCCAATTGGTCTCCCATCGCGGGCAAGAGCCTTATTGTCACCGGCCGACTTACCTTTCGTAACCTGTTTTTTCATAATGATGATGTGTTGTCCATTTGTCCGCTCAAATCGTAGCCCGGCAGGGTCCAGCAGTTCCCCGAGAAGTTGATGGAGTGGGACGGTGCGCATCTTCGTTTCGTCAAAAGCCACCTTGATGTTTTCCAGCAAATCGTTGTCATAGTTGAAATTGACGCCGAATTGAGTTTCCAGTTTAGTCAGTACACCGATAAGGGCTTGGCTGTCTATCGTGGTAGCCGTTCGGTGCTGCCTACCGGAGATCGATGCCATGGATTGTCCTTTGGCATCGTTACTGGGCGCGGCCGATGCGATAAAGACGGCCAGCCAAAAGATACAAGTAGTTCTTTGCATAGTGCTACACATTTAGATTTACATTAGTTAAGTTTACATTCAACATTCAATCTGTTGCTTTGTAATTAATTGGTAATTAATTGGTTATTTTCATTTTATTTTGTGATTAAGCAGCAAAATCATCCCTTACGACCACATGGCGGTCGTTTGGCCAATTACTGCCAAACCGTTGGTTATTTCGATCTAATTGGTATTTCCTATCGTCACGTGTTGGTCCTGCTCCTGGACATTGACACCAAAGGCCTTGCCAATGGAGCGCAACAGTAGTGAGATTTCATTAGCAGCGCAGGAGCCCGTAAAATGTTTTCCTGCGAGTGTTGGGTCGTCAAAGACGACACGGTATCCATAATTATCTTCTAATATACGCGCCACTTCCTGTAAAGGCGTTTTTTTGAAGATGAGTCTGTGATCCCTGAATGAGCCATATCGGCTGGGTTCCTCCACCTGTTCTTTATGCCACGCGCTCTTTTGCGCATCCCATACAATCAATTCCCCGGGCTGCATGTACACCGCATCGTGATCTACTTCATTGAATGCTGCTGTATTGCTCACCTTTACCTTACCTTCTTCCAGCACGACCTGTTTCTTCATCGGTCGGTTAGTCATCGTAAATTTGGTGCCCAGTACTTCTACACCCATTTCATCGGCTGTCTGAATGAGGAATCGCTGGTGGTCTGGGGTATGTATGACGCTGAAATGGGCTTCACCTACCAGGCTTACTACACGGGTGGCTGCGTCAAAATCTTTTTCTTGGTAGTTCAATGTCGAATTTCCATTGAGCACCACACGCGAACCGTCCGGCAGGGCGATAGATTTCACTTCGCCATAAGCCGTAGTAAAGGATACGGTAGTCGTCTGATTGGCTAGCCAATAAATACCTATCGAAATCGCCATGATGACACCTGCCCAAAGCGCCGCTATTCGGCTCCAGCGTCTGATTGTTGATTGTCGTGTTTTTGGCAGCGTGATTACCGTCGTTTCTTGTGTACGGTGCTGAATGGTGCTCCACATCAAATCGATCTTCGAATCGGACAGTTCCTCGCCCAAGCCCTGAAACGCTGCCAATAGTTGCTTCGCTTTATGGATTTCTCCCTGTTGATCCGGGTGCTGGCTTGCCCAGTTTTCCCAAAAATGGGCATGTTCTCCCTCGGGATGCAAGCACCATTCTTGGAAGGATTCGTCTTTTATAAAATCGATTGCTTGATATTTCGAATAGTCCATAACACGAAATTAGCGGAAGTTTTGCGTGTAATTGCGTAGTAGATGCATAAATTGCGGCAAGCATTCGGCATAATCATGCCATGTCCGGGTGGTTACGAGGTTGCCATCTACCGCGACCGGTTGATTGACGTAGGTTGCTCCTCCCTGTTTTGCGTCCAACGCGCATTTGGCTACAGTGGTCACGGTGCGGCCATGGATCACACCGGCTGCACTGACGATTTCAATGCCGTGGCACACGACGCCGACGGGTTTATTTTGCTCAAAGAAATGCCTGACAATTCGAATGAGATCCGTGTCGTATCGGATGTATTCCGGCGCCCGTCCGCCAGAAATGAAAATCCCGTCATACGCTTCCGGGTCTACGTCTTTAAATGCCACGGTGGCCTCGATATGATATCCGGGACGTTCCTCAGTAATGTCCCACTTTACGTCCTTTCGTTTCGGAATTTCGTGTAGCACCATGGCATAAGTGCGCGCTTCGGGCCCGGCTACAACGGTTTCATAATTTTCCTCACCTATTCGGAAATACGGATACAGTGTATCCACGGTCTCCGAAGCATCACCGATAGGCATCAGCACTTTCCCTACCCAATTCGCTTTCTTTGCAGTTGTCATAACCTGATTAAATTGGTTCTTTTATCTACATAAGGGAGGAATACAGAAAAGTCCATCAAAAAAAATTAAAAAAAATAAAAAAATGTTCATTTATTTAATTCTTTACCTTTGTCGCGAAGTAATAAGGACTGATCAATAATTTCGTAGCCTAATTAAAAACTCGCGGTATTTCAATCATGGCCGATCGGAGTTTCAATGACATTGAATTATGGAGCCGTTTTAAGGCTGGAGATCCTTCCAGTTTTGCGTCGATCTATCGGCAGCATGTTCGCGCGTTATACAGTTTTGGAAAACAGCTGGTTGACGACGGAGACTTAGTGGCCGATGCGGTCCAGGAGTTGTTTATCTACATCTGGGAAAGAAGAGCCCATTTAGGTGATACGGATAATATTCGTCATTACCTTTTTAAAGCCCTGCGGCGGCGGCTGATCGATGCCATCTCAAAGCAGCAACGGACGGTGCAGGTTCATGAAACCACCGTTGATCGGCGTGCGGCCGAAGATTCCATTGAACAGACCCTGATTAAACACCAAGCCGATATCGAGCTGCGGGCCCTACTTCAGCAGGCGCTGCGTCAGCTAACCAAGCGGCAGCGCGAGGCGATATTCTTGCGTTTTTTTGGCAAGATGAGTTTCAGAGAGGTCGCGGATATTATGTCGTTGAGCCTCAAATCCACCTATAACCTTATCGCCAAAGCCCTTGATGAATTGCGAAAACATTTTCCGCTAATGCTGGCAGTCGCCGTTGCGATGCTGGGCTAACGGCGAGTCGGTAGCCTGAAACGATTGACCAACAGCAACCCGGCGATGAACCCGCCGATATGGGCTGCATAGGCAACGCCACCAGCCTGCTCGCCACCCAAAGCACCGAGCCCATTGCTTACTTGAAACAAAAACCACAGGCCAATAGCGACAATGGCAGGGACGGAAAAAACCAAAAAAAACATCCAAATGGTAATGCGTTTATGCGGGAAAAGCACCATATACCCAGCCAGAACGGCAGAAATAGCACCCGATGCACCTAAACATGGGGTCAATAGATTCTGCCCAAAAAACAGCGTGGCGAATACGTGGCTCAGGCCGCTCAATATGCCGCATAATAAATAGAAAATCAGGTACCGGAAATGGCCCAGCCGATCTTCTACGTTGTCTCCGCATATCCAAAGGTAAAGCATGTTTCCTGCTAAATGGCCTACCCCGCCATGCATAAACATGGCCGTAATAAGCGTCAGAAAGACTGGTATATCGGTACGCTGCAATCCGGGCATCTCAAACGATTTGCCCGAAATCGGATCGACCACAAGCTGGCTTTCTGTCACCAAATCTTTTCCAGTCAATATCTCCGCAGGGATGGTCGCATACGAAAAGGTGAATTGGATGTTGTAGCCGAGACCCTGGAAATACACAAAGACAAAAATGTTTAAACCGATCAGTAAATAATTGACAAACGGGAACGATCTCCGGTCGTGATTTTCATCTCCAATGGGTAGTAGCATAACAAAATTTCAAACAAGACGAAGATAGGGATTGTTTATCTTTTTTTGACCGTGCCGTGAAGAATAGCGGCGCCAAATAAGATTCTTATTCGTATAATCGCAAAAAAACAAGTTATGACGGTACAAGTTAATTCCGACAAGAACATTCAGGTAAGCGACAGCTTCATTAACAAGATTACAGAAAGCTTAAACGATTCGTTATCACGTTTTGCCGAATTCATTACCCGGCTGGAAGTCTTTCTCGCTGATGAAAACAGCGGCAAGCAGGGGAGTGACGACAAGCGCTGTACCATAGAGGTACGTATTAAAAGCTTAAATCCGGAGGCAGTGACCGCAACGGCAGACAACATTGACGTAGCGTTCAAACAAGCTTCTGACAAAGTGATACAACTCCTGCGGACACGCACGGATAAAATGAAAAGCCATTCGTAAGCCACTTTTTATGCTCCTTCCCGATGGAATGCACCTTGGTAGTGAATAATCGGGGAGGAGTTGAGCAGCAATGTGGTGGATTACAGTTCCAGACCAAAAAATGTGGCTACTTTGTCATAGTTTTCGAAAGGAATTTGCTGAAGCCTTGCGGCCTCCATGGCCTGCCCTTCAACGACGACAACCTTAAACTGAATGCCTGGTGCCGTAGGTGCCGTATTGGTTGAATAGTGCATTCGCAATGTCACACCGCCTGTTTTTACACCGTAGGAAAAATTTACCGTTCGCCCGCTTTCAAAGTAGGAAACGGGCAACGCACTCCAAGGCTCTCCCCAAAAGAAACCTCCATATACCATCACTATACCATTGTTTACGATTGCCGCAGTAATCTCGGGTATGTCAAGTGAAGCGGTGACATAGTTGGTGCCAAATAGCGTGGTATTTCTCCAGGTAATTTGGGAAGCGGTAAATGTGCGGGATTTGACATTGGCATTGCCCGGATCGCCTTTATCTCCTTTGGGTCCCTGAGGTCCCCTTGGGCCGGTTGCACCCTGTGCGCCAGTGGTGCCGCGCGGCCCGGTTTCGCCCCGTTCGCCCTTGTCACCTTTATCGCCTTTCTCTCCTTCTACGCCTTCCGGACCCTGTGGACCAATATCCCCTTTTTCACAGCCGCTACCCAACAGGGTGGCCATCGCAACCGCCGTGATAACTAATAATTGATTAATAAGACGCATAACTAACAGGTATATTTCTGTGACGAAAATAATAAGCGATTCCTTTCCCATGGTTTATAGTGAGTGAAGAACGAACCCGATTGAGCGAATCCGCGGGTTGAATGAGTAATTGTGTCTCAGCGGCAGCGGAGAGACCGATAAACCGCTTTTATATGCAACGCGATTGTATTGCATATAAAAGCGAATTTAGCTAAGTTTGGAATACGGAAAATACAATGAAGAAGCAGGCCGACAATACAGGGCTTCTTTTAATTAAATCATCAAATCATGGAACAACAACATGCCACGGCAGGCGCTTTGTCCGGAATATTTAAAACGGAGAGCAACATACCAACAGAATATAACGTCCCTGAAATCCATCAGCGGGAATATTTACTAAATGGAGCGTTGGTGCCGTGGAATGGTGCCGTCGCCAATATTTACTCTCCGGTATGTATACCTACTGAAAAGGGGCTCGAACGAAAACTGCTCGGCAGCATACCGGACACCACAGCAAAAGAAGCAATGGAAGCGCTGGATGCCGCTGTAGCGGCTTATGACAACGGACTTGGTGAATGGCCTACGATGTCCGTGGAAGGACGGCTTCATTGCATGCAGCGATTTGTATACCTGATGATCCAACAGCGCGAATTGGTCATTAGGCTGCTGATGTGGGAAATCGGTAAAACACTCCCCGACGCCACTAAGGAGTTTGACCGTACGGTTGATTACATCAACGATACGATTGATGCGCTGAAGGACTTGGATCGCGAGTCGTCCCGCTTTCAACAGGCTGAAGGTACAATTGCCCAGATAAGAAGGGCACCACTGGGTGTGGTATTGAGTATGGGGCCGTTCAACTATCCGTTGAACGAAATATTCACGACACTGATACCGGCGCTTATCATGGGCAATACCATACTGTTTAAATTACCGAAGCATGGTGTTCTGGCACATTATCCACTGCTTAATGCGTTTAAAGAAGCTTTTCCCAAAGGAACGGTGAATACGTTGTACGGCAAAGGATCAGAAATTGTTTCACCTATTATGGAGAGCGGCAAGGTCAACGTGCTGGCGTTTATCGGTTCGAGTAAAGTCGCCAATGGGCTCAAGAAATTACATCCCAAAGTCAACCGCTTGCGTGCGATATTGAGCCTGGATGCAAAAAATGCGGCAATAGTCACCAAACATGCAAACCTGGATGTGGCGGTAAACGAATGTATATTGGGAGCGCTGTCATTTAACGGGCAACGCTGCACCGCACTGAAATTGATATTTGTGCAGCATGAAGTAGCGGCTGAGTTTACCGCGAAATTAAATGCGGCTGTATCTGCGCTGAAACCGGGATTGCCGTGGGAAAAAGATGTGAAAGTAACCCCACTTCCCGAGCCTACCAAGCCGGCTTATCTCCGGGAGTGCATAGATGACGCTATTGCAAAGGGTGCACAGGTCATCAATGAAAACGGCGGGTATAGCGAAGCTTCGTTTGTATTTCCGGCTGTAGTATATCCCGTCAATGAGCAGATGAGGCTATATCATGAAGAACAGTTTGGACCCGTGATTCCAGTGGTGCCATTCGATGGCATTGAAGAGCCCATCAATTACCAGGTAAATGCTTCGCATGGCATGCAAGTGAGCATATTCAGTGAAGATCCGATGGAAGTAGCCAAACTCATCGATGCTTTTGTAAACCTTGTCAGCCGTGTAAATATCAACTGCCAAGCGCAGCGTGGTCCTGACGTTTTTCCGTTTACGGGAAGAAAAGATAGCGCGGAAGGCACACTTTCGGTATTTGACGCTTTGCGGTCATTCTCTATACGCTCGTTGGTAGCGACCAAGGTGACGGAATCGAATAAACACCTGTTCAATACCATCGTCAGGGATCACGATTCCAACTTCCTGAGCACGGACTATATCTTTTAGGTTTTTAGTTTGATCCGCAGCACGTAGGTATCATTGGTCACATAAATTGTTTTTTCATCGGTAGATAGGGCCACATTGGATGCCGCTTCTTCTAATCGTATTTTTCCCAGCACTTTCCCATCGGGGTTGAATATCCAGATACCACCGGGGCCGCTGGCAAATACGGTTCCGTTTTTAGCGATCTTCAATCCATCGGGTAGGCCATTTAATCCGTTGCGTTCGTTGGTGGCACTGTAAAATAAGGTGGGAGTTGCTCGTGTATCACCGGCATCAAGTATGTACCAGTTGGCCGCGTTGGGGTCAGAACAGGCAACCAATAATTTTTCTTCACCGGGGAAGAATGCAATCCCGTTCGGCCGTGTAATGCTGTCGGCCAGCAATACGATGTCACCATTCGGCTTTACCTTATAAACCCCATTAAAAGCAATTTCTTTTGCAGGATCATCGTCATTTTGCGCAGGCAGTCCATAAGGTGGATCCGTAAAAAACAGTTCGCCGGACCGATTATACACGGCATCATTTGGGCTGCTGAAGCGCTTGCCGCCATACCTATCGGTCAAGGTAATAAACGCAGCTGCCGGTTTGTCCAAAGGGGCTTCCATCTTGGCCATCCGCCTGTCGCCATGCTGGCACAGCACAAGATTGCCGCCATTGTCCAGCAGCAACCCATTGCTGCCCGGTTCCTTGCTTTGGCTGGGCGCTGCTCCCGTATAGCCACTTGGTTGTAGATAGACTTCCGTGCCGTTTTCTGCTGTCCACTTATAAACCGTATTTGCAGGCACGTCTGAAAACAACAGCATTTGTTTGCTTTCTACCCATAGAGGTCCTTCACTCCAATCAAAGCCTTCCGCAATGATTTCGGCTTTTGCGTTGGTGTCAATAATGGCGTCCAATGCCGGGTCAAGGCGCTCGATATGGCCCGTAGTTTTATACTTCATTTGTCCGGATTGTTGCGTATTGTTGCAGGCTATCGCCACGGTTAGAACGCCTAAAATAAGTATTGGTTTCATAATTTTTATTTTATGCTTCGCTGGGTATCCCCCTCTCGGGTTAACAAAAACAAAAAAAGGCATCCATCTTGGATACCCTTTTTTGTTTTTCAGCGGTCCGGACGGGACTCGAACCCGCGACCCCATGCGTGACAGGCATGTATTCTAACCAGCTGAACTACCGAACCTGCTTCCCTTTCGGGACTGCAAATATAGCGTGTTTTCTCTATTTGCAAACATTTTTTTCAAAATATTTAAAGTGTCGCTCCCTCCTTCATTTTCTCGGCATTTTCAGCAAATTGGAGTGCATCGATAATCTCTTGGATATCACCGTCCATGATGGCAGGGAGGTTATACATCGTGAGTCCGATGCGGTGTTCGGTCATCCGGCCTTGTGGGAAATTATAGGTTCGGATTTTGGCAGATCGGTCGCCCGTGGAGACCATGGTCTTCCGCTTGGCCGCAATATCACCATGTTTTTTCTGCACTTCAAGCTCATAGAGCTTTGAGCGAAGCATCTCCATGGCCAATTCACGGTTGGCCAATTGCGAACGCTCAACTTGGCAGACCACAACAATACCGGTAGGCTTATGGGTGAGCTGCACTTTGGTCTCCACCTTATTCACATTCTGTCCACCGGCACCGCCCGATCGGGAAGTCTGCATCTCCACATCTGCAGGATTGATTTCTACATCCACTTCCTCCGCTTCGGGAAGCACGGCCACTGATGCGGCTGATGTATGCACGCGACCCTGGGTTTCGGTATCCGGTACACGCTGTACACGGTGTACGCCGGATTCATATTTCAATTGGCCATATACGTCTTCGCCGGTAACTTTGAGGATAACCTCCTTATAGCCGCCTGCCGTTCCCTCGGTCACGTCCATGACCTCGGCCCGCCATCCTTTCGTTTCAAAATAGCGGGTGTACATCCGGTAGAGGTCGCCAGCAAATAGGGCCGCTTCATCCCCCCCGGTACCGCCACGGATTTCGAGGATGGCATTTTTAGCATCTTCGGGATCCTTCGGGATAAGCATCAAACGGATTTCTTCTTCCTTTACTTCCTTTTGTTCCAAGAGTATGTCCAGCTCTTCTTTGGCCATTTCACGCAACTCCTGGTCTTTTTCATTGGCAAGGATATCCTTGTTGGTTTCGATGTTGCTAACGATATTTTTGTAGATATGGTATTGCTCCACGATTCGTCCCAAATCCTTGTATTCTTTATTGAGCTGGGCAAATCGTTTCATATCATTGATGGCGTCCGGACTGCTCAATTCACGCTCCACCTCTTCCCAACGATCTTTTATGGCTTTTAACTTTTCTAACATATGTACGGTGTTTAGCATTTACATCTCTTGTCTCCGCGCTTTGCGTCATGTAGGCAATGCGATAGGACAGGAAAACGAAATCACAAAAATGTGTACAAAAGTACGTTTTTTTACCGATTTTTTTGGGCGGGGAAAATGTGGTGGCTTCAGGCTTAATGCGGGGACACCACTTTAAGCCCGATGATGGAGCCGATAAGGGTAACCATGAAGATCAAGCGCCAAAGCGTGGCCGGTTCTTTGAAGAAAATAATTCCTACCAACACGGTACCCACCGCCCCGATGCCGGTCCACACAGCATAGGCCGTGCCAAGAGGCAATGTTTGCGTGGCCTTGATCAGCAGCGACATACTCATCGTAAGGCAGAAGACAAAACTGCCATACCACCAAACAGATTCCATGCCGGCGGTGGTTTTTGCTTTGCCGAGACTTGCTGTAAAGCCTACTTCGAAGAGGCCTGCGATGATAAGGATTATCCAGTTCATGAATTATGACAATGAGGTTAACCATTTTCTTAATCCCAGGTTTTGGCCATCAAATACCGCATAGGTATTATGGTTTATCCATTCGCCAAGGTTGATGTACCTGCTGCCGTTGGGCAAGTCAATTTCCAGAGGAAGATGGCGGTGTCCAAAGACGAAATAATCGTAATGTTGGTTTTCAAGGATGGACTTCGCATACACCACGAGCCACTCGTTGTCTTCTCCGTTGAATACCTCGTGCTCCCCCGACGCAAGGCGGCTATGGGCGGACCACCGTTGTGCAATGCCTATTCCCAAGTTGGGGTGCAACCGGGCAAACAGCCATTGGCATGCGCGACTTCTGAATATTTTCTTCAGCAATTTATATTTTTTGTCGCCAGGCCCCAATCCATCGCCATGATGCAAGTAAAATGTTTTTCCTTTACGCTCGATAATTAATTCGTTGTCTACGATGTCAGCGCCGATTTCATGCTTTAAATAGCCAAACATCCACATATCGTGGTTGCCTTTAAAGAGCGTGATTTTCACACCTAAGTCGGCTAATTCTGCCAACTTGCCAAGAAAGCGGATATACCCCTTGGGTACCACGGTAGCATACTCGAACCAGAAATCAAAGATATCACCCATCAGGTAGAGCTCACTTGCGTCGGCTTTGATAACCTCCAGCCAGTGGACTATCCTGGCCTCCCGCTCACGCGTTGCCGAACGGGGATAAGCACCCAGGTGAAAATCAGAAGCAAAATATATCTTGTCGCGGATTGCCATGTGCAGCCAAACATAGCTAAAAATGGGGGCATACGCAAAAAGATTGACCAAGATGGGGGCGCTCAAAAAAGTGTTCGTGAATGTTGCGCATTTTAGCTAAGTTTGCGATAGCAGAATAAATGATAGATTTAACCCATTCCGTATGAACAAAAATATCCACATCCTTGTGCTGGCCACACTGGTAACAGCCTGCCAAGACCAAAAGGCCATCAACCCTGCTCCATCTATTACCTTGTTGCCCTACCCGGAGACCAAAAAAGGTGACGTGGTAGACAATCATTTTGGGTTACAAGTACCCGATCCATACCGTTGGCTTGAAAATGATACCGCAGCCGATACTAAAGCCTGGGTGGAAGCGGAAAACGAAGTTACAAACAATTACTTCGGACAGATTCCCTTCCGCGATGCTATTTATAAGCGGTTGGAGAAATTATGGAATTACGAGAAGTTTTCCGCTCCATTCAAAGAGGGGGACTATACGTACTTTTATAAAAACGACGGCCTGCAAAACCAAAGTGTCTTGTACCGCCAAAAAGGAGAAGAAGGGGAGGCGGAGGTCTTTCTTGACCCCAACAAATTTTCAACAGATGGCACCACTTCCCTGGCTGGCATTGCGTTTAGTAAGGACGGAAGTCTGGTGGCTTATCAGCTGTCCGAAGGCGGGTCCGATTGGACGAAAGTTGTGACTGTCCGCGCGGAAGATAAGACGGTGATAGGAGACACGCTGGTGGATGTAAAGTTCAGCGGCCTCGCTTGGCGGGGTAATGAAGGGCTCTACTACAGCAGCTATGACAAACCTAAAGAAGGAAGCGCGCTTTCGGGCATTACCGATCAGCACAAACTTTATTTCCACCAATTGAATACACCCCAAAGCACCGATACGCTGGTATTTGGCGGGCCAAAAACTCCACGACGTTATATCGGAGGATACCTTACCGAAGATGAGCGTTTTCTCATTATTTCTGCGGCCAATACCACCAGTGGTGGTGAATTATATATCCAGGATCTGACCAAACCCGGAAGTGCGATCGTGACTGTGGTAGGCGATTTCGAGAAAAACCACGCCATTATTGACAACGATGGTGATAAGCTGTTTATCTACACCAACCTCAATGCGCCAAACGGCAAGATCGTGACCGTGGATGCCAGCAATCCCAGCCCTGAAAATTGGGTGGATTTGATTGCGGAAACTGAAAATGTTCTTAATCCGGGAACCGGTGGGGGTAAGTTATTTGCCCATTACCTCAAAGATGCCACGTCACTGGTGCAGCAGTATGACAGGGCTGGTAAGCTGGAGCGTACCATTGAGTTGCCAGATGTCGGATCGGCGAGCGGATTTGGTGCCAAGACAGCAGACAAGGAACTGTATTATTCCTTTACTTCGTATGTGTATCCACCTACGATTTTTAAGTATGACATTACATCAGGCAAATCGGAATTGTATAAGGCTTCAGGGGTGGATTTTGATCCGACAAAGTACGAATCCAAGCAAGTGTTTTATACATCAAAAGACGGCACCAAGGTACCCCTGATCATCACCCATAAAAAGGGAGTGGAATTGAATGGCAACAACCCGACGCTATTATATGGCTATGGCGGGTTCAACGTCAGTCTTACGCCTTCATTCAGCACGTCAAACATTATCCTGCTCGAACAGGGAGGTATATATGCCGTGGCTAACTTGAGGGGCGGCGGGGAATATGGTGACAAATGGCACCTGGCAGGTACCAAGCTCCAAAAGCAAAATGTATTTGATGATTTTATTGCAGCGGCTGAATATTTGATCAGCGAAAAATACACGTCATCGGAGAAATTGGGCATTGCTGGCGGTTCCAATGGCGGATTGCTTGTTGGAGCGGCCATGACGCAGCGTCCGGAGTTATTCAAGGTGGCTTTCCCTGCTGTGGGTGTAATGGATATGCTGAGGTACCATAAGTTTACGGCCGGTGCAGGCTGGGCATATGACTACGGTACGGCTGATGATAACGAAGAGATGTTTAAGTACTTATATACATATTCGCCCTATCAGGCACTGAAGGAAGGTACGGCATATCCGGCCACGTTGGTCACCACGGCGGATCACGATGACCGTGTGGTGCCCGCCCACTCTTTTAAATTTGCCGCGCGCTTACAGGAATATCATACCGGCTCGAATCCGGTGCTGATACGCATCGAAACCAAAGCAGGCCACGGAGCAGGCAAACCCACAGCGATGATTATTTCCGAGCAGACTGATAAATGGGCATTTTTATTCCAAAATACGGGAACTTCTTATATTGAGTAGCAACATCATGGAAATCCAACGGGACGATAATGGCAAAAAGGGGCAATTCAGCGCAATAATCGATGGTGAAGAAGCCGGTGTAATGACGTATACATGGGCTGGCAATGATAAATTTATCATTGACCATACGGAGGTAAACCCTGATTTTTCCGGTAAAGGGGTAGGCAAACAACTGGTAATGGCGGGCGTAGCGTTTGCACGGGATAATAACCTTCACATCATGCCCCTATGTACGTATGCCAAAAGTGTATTTGACAGGGTACCCGCTATAAGGGACGTGTTGTTCTAATCCCACCGCCAGTCACCGCCCAAGCGCAAGGATTCCTCCAGGTTATTGTCAAGCATTAACTGTTTTATGTCCGTATCTGACATCCGCTTGACAGGGATTGCATCGGCATTCGCTAATCCGTAAATCA
Source organism: Parapedobacter koreensis (assembly GCF_900109365.1). GTDB lineage: Bacteria > Bacteroidota > Bacteroidia > Sphingobacteriales > Sphingobacteriaceae > Parapedobacter > Parapedobacter koreensis. Next base: position 25,689 of record NZ_FNZR01000008.1, read on the forward strand.
ACATGCTGGAAAAACGGACAGTATTCCTCATTTGCTGTTCGTTTATCAGCGCGAAGATGTCACAATCGGCATGATAACAATTGAGCGCTTCACGGCTGAGGGCACCGCCAGCCCCTCCTGTGGGAATACCCTGTAACATAAACGGCTGGTGGTCACTGTATAACCCTGCGCTTGCAGCAAAAGTGCCCTTAAATGTAGTGTCCACCATTGATGCACTACGGCCGATTTCTTCAAATAGTGTCCGGCTTCCTTCGAGGGTAGCATGGTAGCTCTTGGGATCATTGGTCATATCGAAGTTGAGCATAAAACGGATTTGATCGAGTGAGCCAGCACTTACAGCGTGCTGTACATAAGCCTTGGAGCCAAGTAATCCCTGCTCTTCACCCATGAACAGCACAAACTCAATGGTACGCTTTGGTTTAATGCCCAGCGCTTTGAATGTACGGGCCATGTCAATTACCGAGAAGGCTCCCAAGCCGTTGTCTACGGCACCGGGTGAAAGATCCCAACTATCCAGGTGACCACCTACTACGATTTTTTCATTCGGATATTCGCTGCCGGTAATCCGCGCGACGACATTACGGGCCTGCATCTTGCCGGCTTTATTTTTCATCTCAATGGCGGCTTCCTGCTTGCCTTCGGCAATACGGCTTTTGAGCATATTGCCGTCTTCAAGACCCACACATAACGCGGGGATCGTGAGCAGATCGCCTGTAATAGACGCCGTGCCGGTAAGCAGCGTGCCACCCGCTACGCTATTGAATAGAATGATACCTTTGGCTCCATATTTTATCGCCAACGCGGCTTTGGCAGAGCGATGTAGGTTTTTGGCGCCCTCGGGAGAGCCTGGAAGCAGGTTCAATGCTGCAAGTACAATTTTTCCTTTGGCCTTGTCAGGATTAGCCGTGTAGTCGCTTTCGAGGCCATTACCCATATCCACCAATTCACCTGCGGCGCTGGCTGATGCGGGGGTACTGGCTAATGCTACGGCTTTTACGGGCTGCATATTTCCGGACGATCCGATACGTAGGTCGAGACTTTCGCGTGCCCAGCCATTAACGGTGAATGGCTGAAAAGCAACATCTTCAAATCCATAAGCTTTCAGCAAATCAAAAGCATACTGCTCAGCTTTGGAGCCATTGGGCGAGCCGGTAAGGCGGTGGCCAATTTGCTGGATGGATTCACCGAGGCGTGTATAAGCTTCCGAGTGGCTGAGTACTTCTGCATTGATTTGCCTAAATACAGTTTCTAAGTCGAACTGTTGCTGTGCAGCTAAACGTTGGCAGCAAAGCAAGTAAGAGAAAAGCAGTAGGAAGCCGTATTTTTTCATGGTATAACCGTTAAGCATACTGTTGGTTAGATTTTGGTTACGAATTTACTGTTTTAAGCGGTTATTTTTCCTTTTTTTGGAAAAATAAGTGACGCAATCACACTAATAGCCAATATCGAGACGATCACGATCAACGAATGGGATGTGGTGAAACCCCACTCGTCCAACCAGTGGTGCAACAACATCTTAGCCCCGATAAATACCAAAAGAAAGGAAAGTCCCGTTTTGAGGTAATGGAATTTATGGATGATATTGACCAGCAGGAAAAACATGGAACGCAGACCCAAGATGGCAAAAATATTGGAGAAAAAGACAATGTACGGATCTTTGGTGACGGCAAAAATTGCCGGGATGGAATCTACAGCAAATATCAGGTCGGTAAATTCAATGACCAATAACACCAGGAAAAGCGGCGTGATGTATTTCTTGCCTGCTTCTTTGTGAAAGAACTTGCCGCCTACAAATGTAGAATAGACGGAAAAATACTTGGAAGCAAATTTGACGACCTTATGGTTCTGCGGGTCAATCTCATCCTCTTCGCTGCGATGCAAAAACATGTTTACCCCGGTATACACCAAGAAAAAACCAAATAAATAAAGTATCCACCCAAACTGGCTGATCAATGCTGCTCCCAGAAAGATGAATAGGAAACGCAGCACGATAGCACCAATGATACCCCAAACCAATACCTTATGGTAATACTGTGCAGGCACACCAAATGAGGTGAAAATCAAGACCATCACAAAGATATTGTCTACGGATAAAGCGTATTCTACTACGTATCCAGTGATATATTCGAGGGCGAGGTTCTTGTTGTACAATTCCAGGCCGGCAACAAAGTCGCCCGGTATGAGGCGAATATTATGCAGGTGGCGCTTCGTGATTTCAGCTAATCGATCGAAGTCTTGGATATCATGCAACTCGTGTCCCCAAATGCGCAGTACGACATAAAAACCGAGCGCAAAGCTTACCCATACCGCACTCATGATCGCAGCCTGCTTTAAGCTTACCGGCTTGTTGCTTTTGCTAAAAAGGCCCAGATCGATGGCCAGCATTAGTATGATGAAAAGTAAAAAGCCACCAAAGAATAGTAGTTCGTTGCTCATGTTATGTTATTTGTTTCGTTCTGTTGTATACCTCACGAGTTGTTCCAGTCCATCACGATATGCACTTGGGGGGAAACCGGAGAGGATATCAAATGCTTCCTGTTGATAAGCGAACATCTGCGAAGTGGCGTATTCCATGCCACCATTTGTCTTGACAAAGGCAATCACTTCACTCACTTTTTGATGATCTTCATTATGATTTTTCACTAAATTGATGATATAGCGCTTTTCCGATTTGCCTACTTGCTTTAAAGCGTAAATCAATGGCAGGGTAATCTTTTTCTCTTTAATGTCGTTGCCTAACGGTTTTCCTACATCATCGATGCCAAAATCAAACAGATCGTCTTTGATTTGGAAAGCAATACCCACTTTTTCGCCGAAAAGGTGCATTTGGTTGATCGTTGCCGCATCGGCCCCACCAGATGCAGCACCACAGGCACAACACGAGGCAATCAGCGAGGCTGTTTTTTGCCGGATGACTTCAAAATACACCGGCTCTTCGATATCCATGCGCCTGGCCTTTTCAATTTGGAGCAATTCACCCTCGCTCATTTGTTCGACGGCATGGGTGACTACCTCAAGTAAGTTAAAATCACTGTTGCGGATGGAAAGCGACAATCCCTTAGCAAGCAAAAAATCGCCCACTAATACGGCAATCTTATTTTTCCATAATGCATTCACCGAAAAAAAGCCCCGGCGTACATTAGCATTGTCCACCACATCGTCATGCACCAATGTAGCAGTATGCAAGAGTTCGACCAAGGCAGCTCCCCGATGTGTAGCATCGTTGATGGTACCACAGAGCCCTGCTGAAAAAAATACAAACATGGGTCGCATTTGTTTGCCCTTACGCTTGACGATGTAGTGCGTAATGCGATCGAGCAATGGAACCGAACTGCGCATCGATTCCTTGAATTTATCTTCGAAAATTGCCAGTTCCCGGGCAATGGGTTTTTGTATTTCGCTTAGTTTGAGCATGAAAAATGGTCGGCAGCCACGGATAAAACCTGTTTGAATAAATCGGCGCAAGATACTAAGATATTTTCAGAATAACCTATAGCAGCGCTACCGATTCTTCTAACTCATTGTACCATTCCTGCCCGTATTTGCGGATGAGGGGCTCTTTTAAGAAGGCATATACGGGTACCTGAAGTTCGCGGCCAAGCGCACAGGCTGCATGGCAAATGTGCCAACGGTCATAATGCAGCACGTCAAACTCGGGGTACACCGTCGTACGGATGGGATATAGGTGACAGGAGATGGGTTTTTTCCAGTTTATTTCGCCTTTTTCATAGGCCTTTTCAATGGCGCATTTGGTGATGCCGTTTTCCCAAGTTACATAGGCACATTCCTTATGACCATCCACACAAGGGGTCGTGAGATCGCCGTCAGCGTCAACTACATGTGTGCCGAACTCCTCAACGGCGGCGATTCCCTTTTCCGTCATATAGGGCTTCACCGTTGGATAGATGGCTGCAAGCACAGCCAATTCGTCTTGTTGCAATGGAGCACCGGCATCACCCTCCACGCAGCAGGCTCCTCGGCATTTGCTGAGGTTGCACACAAATTCCTCTTTAATCAATTCCTCGCTTACCAATACAGCGCCTACTTCAATCATCATGGTCGATTAACTTCTATTATTTGGATATGCCGTTCACCTTTTGCCCCAGTGGATACTTCAGCCCAGTGGCTTCATTCAATTCCAACGTGACCGAGCCTATCAATATTTCCACTTGGGCTTTTACCGGAATGCGGTTCCCATCATTCGTCACCCATAGGTAGAGGCGGCTATCTTTCCTGAATATTCTACCTGGCGTGATCTCAGGACTGAATTTCAAGCATTCGAGCGTGCCTAAGGGGGTCTTGATGTTTTCAATACCAACGTACTCAATGCCTAATGTGGCAATTTCGTCATTCAGGAAATACGTCATCGTAAAAGACTGCCCGGGCTTGACGTTAGCCAGGTCAAGGTTGCGCGAAAAGTAGTAGGCAGACAGTAAATCGAATGTCTGGGCAGACTTGCTTTTAAACGTACCTTTATTGCCTTGCACCGTGCGGTTTCGGTGGTCAAAGCGGACGATATCCGTACGACGGTAATTGCCTTCCCGGATGTTTTCCGTGTAATAGTGGGGCAAAAATGTCCGGGAATCGATATACGAATCGTAACGGTTGTCTACCGTGTAAAAGATGCTGAACGCGTTGGACGTGCGCCCCCTTGCCGATAAGTGAAAACTGTGGGGACTGCTAAACTTGATTTCTGAGTCTTCAACAGTCAATGTACCTACAGCGGCGGATATTACTCCATAGCGTAGCCGATAGCGCAATTCCTCACCTGCTTGAAAAGCGGATTCCTTGAGGTAAGGGAGGGATTGCCCATTGGCCAACAGCGCCGCGCCAAAACAGAAGCAAATAAAGGCGAGCGTTTTCTTCATGCGCTATTCCGTGCAAATAAAATGCCGTTTTTGACTATATGCTATGCCTTGCGCTTGAATACAGGTACCGTGGAACAAGGCTCACCGTACATGATGCTTTTGGCAACCTTGCTTAATAAGACGGTAAATTTGACAAAGGCAGATTCGGGAATCGGGATGTCGCCGCATCCTTTGACCACCACCCGCTGATCCCGATATGCTTCCACGTCCAGATCTTCCAATGCCCTTTCATACAACACATTTTCCAATGTTGTCAAATCACCAAAAACAACGTCCTTGGCATAAGGTTCCAAGCGATTGGCCAACAGCATATACGCCCAGGTGGGTACGATGGCATCCGCTGTGCAGGTGATGGCGACGTATTTTCCGGTATATTGTGTCCAGTCGTGTGCCTTCACAAACTCCCTAAAATCCTTTTCCCGTAGGATGAGGCCCTGGAATAGGTTGTCTTTGATATCGTAAAGTACCCGATCGCCCTGTGGAGCAAAATGGGCAAGGTCTACGGTGACCAAGCCACTTTGTGCAACTTTATTGACGATAGTTTCCTGTATTTCCATAACCATAAAAAAATCCGGATAACGTCTGCCGTTATCCGGATACAAAGTTACGAAAAATAACGTTTGGTGCGGATGTGTTAAAAGAACCTCGCGCGGTTATCCACAATGTCTGCTTTGTCCTGCAATGCGCGGAAAGCCATGGACCAGGTGCGTTGTGCCAGCGATTGCGTGATCTGGCGTTTTTGGGCGCTTAGGTCTGTTGGTGCTGCTGGATTGACAAAACCGGTGACCTCTACGATGTATACCCCTTGCGAGCCGCGTATGGGTTTTGAGGGTTGTTTGGGCTGTAATCCAAAGACAGTACCCACAACCGCATTTTCCTGGGCTACTCCCGGTATTACCGGATTTGCGAACACAATATTTTCTGCCAAAGTAGGTGTTTTACCTAATTTCTGGCCAACCTGAGCAAGGCCGGTAGCTCCGTTGGCAGCTTCAGTGGCCTGTGCAATCAGCTGTTTGGCTTTTACCCGATTGCGCACAATGCTTTCAATATCACCCTTTACCGCTTCCAGGGGCAATTGGCCTTTTTTATGGACATCTGTAAGCTTGGCGACGATGTATTTCGTCTCGGATTCGTATACTTTATCGCTGATATCCCCTTTATCGGCTTCAAATGCCCAGCGTACAAGTTCGCGTGGCACTTCAGTGCCCGACAACATCGTTTCCATTGCAGTGACATTATCGGCTTGCAAAACAGATAGGCCCTGCTGTGTGGCAGTCTCTTGGAAATTGGCTGAATTAATTGCACCAAAGAATTGGGTAGCTTTACCGTAGGCGGCATCCATGGTTTCCTGGCCGCTGTTTACCTGCTTGTCCACGATGGCTGCTTTCACTACACGGGAAGACCCAATTTGATTTTCAATCTTGATGATATGGATGCCAAATTGGGAGGTGGCCACGACCACATCACCGTTGCGGGCATCAAAAGCGGCATTTTCAAAGGCGGGAACCATTTGGCCACGGCCGAAGGTGCCCAGTTCGCCACCGTTGATTTTGCTGCCTTCATCGACGCTGAATTGCACGGCCAATGCAGCAAAACTTTCTCCTTTTTCAATGAGCCCCTTAATGGAATCGGCTTTCGCTGTAGCCTTATCCATACCACCTTCCGTTGCCGGATTGAGCAGGATATGGCTGGCTTTTACCGAGTCGGGGCCGACCTTCGTTTCAATGACCTTCGCGATTTCAAATCCCCCATTAGAACGTACCGGACCCACAACCGTGCCTATAGGGGCATTGAATACCAACGTGTCTAAAGCAGGTGGAAATTCACCCTGCTTGCGGAAGATATAAGGATATTTGGTGTCAGCGTTTACAGCGGCAAATAAAGAATCTGTGGTAGATTCGGCCAATTGCGCCTTCAAATCTTCAATAGAGGCCTTCACCCGCGCTGTATCCTGTGCCGTAGGGCTTGCGTCAAATACGACGAACTCCATGTTACGGGTTTCTTCAGGATTCTTAAACACTCCTTTATTCTCGTTGTAATATTCTTTGTAATCCTGATCAGTAACCTTGACTGCGCTATCGGCTACAGTGCTGTAATCCAAGAGCACGTACTCAAAGTTGGCCAGCTTGTTGCGCTGGTTGTATTCCTCCGTGGCCTCTAATGAAGTAACGTAAATGCTATTGTTGATGAGGTTGGTATATTTGGCGCTTAGGCGCTCATCAATGATATTTTGCAACAAGGCTTCCCATTGGCCGTGCGCCTCATGGCCTTGGGGCAGCGTACCCACCTGTGAAATGAAGCTGGTGAGTTGGGTACGGTCAAATTGTCCGGTCTGCGGATTTCGGAAGGCTTGCTGGATTTGCATGGCAGGGCTATCACCTTGGACAAGGTCATTCAGCTCGGTGCGCCCTACGGACAGGCCAATTCGTTCTACCTCATTTTTTAATAACTCACGGTTGAGGTATTGGCCCCATACTTGTTGCACCGCCCATGACTTCATTTGGGGGCTCAATGTGCCTCCACCCATTTGCTGGCGAAACATTTCCGAGGTCTGGTCCACCTGTGCGTTGAAGTCATTGATATCGATAGATTCGCCATTGATGCTGCCAACTTGGTTTTGATGGCGTGCCCAGAATGGTGTTCCATAGTTAATCACGTCTCCCAACAAAAACGCAAAAATCGCGAAACCGATAAAAACAACGATAATCACTCCCGCACGGTTACGCAAATAATTCATAAATCCCATAGCCTGTATAAAACTGTTTCTTTTAAGCTGTTATTTTATTATGTCAAATCCTTGTTTTCAGATGGTTGCCTCCACCTTTTTTCAAAATGAGGCGCAAGATACGACTTTTATCAAAAAAAGAATAAAAACTTCGATAAATCGTCACTGCCGGAATGCCGGGCCTTGCCCATCTTCGAATAGGTACAATCCCGTAGAATTCTGCACTTCGATGTTTTCAAAATTGCCGTCCGATTGGAAGGAAGATCCCATGAAATTTCCCCTTCCGTCTTTGAAATATGCTTCAATGGCCACGTGGTTGTAAAATGTATTGGCTTTTTGGTCATGAATAAGTTCCTCGGTCTTGATGATTGATCCATCAGCGCGTGTGATGACCACGTTTCCCCTAAATTCGGTAAGCTCTTGCACCTCTTTTTGGATGGCATAGTCTGATGTGATACGTTGCAATTCTGCGCCGTTGTCATCAAAGAAAATAATGGTTACCCCTTTTTGGAATTCATAATACGGTTCTTCCACATTGTAATGCCTCATTTCAGGGGCGGTCATTTTTGCCTTCACTTTGGCGGAGTCGCTGTAAACGACGGTTACACCCTGTGAGATATCCACAGGCTCTTCGGCTTGGATGGCAGCAATACGGTCGACCTCCTTTAAATCGGTTTCGCAGGAAGCAACGATCACCATACCCATGAGTACGGCTACGGCAAAGCGGAAATTCCTGTTGCTAAATGCATTCATGACCAGCTAGCATGAGGTGAAGGTTCTATCCATCAATCATAAGGCCTGCGTATGAACCAGCGTTCGTTAAGGGTAAACCCTAAATTGAAATTAATATACCGTTCGCGTACTAAGTTATTGGACAGGCTACCCCGCTGCCCCAACTCAGAGGAAAAATTGATCTTGTAAAATGCGCCGCTAAACAATGCGGGCAGTGGGAAACCAAACCCTACGGTCACCGCCATCTGTTTGATGTCTTGGTTCTCAACGTTGACGTACGATTTATTGTACTTAAAGCCCAACCGATAGTCGACAACATTGAAGTAATTGACAGACGTGATGTCCGGTGTAATCTGCCCACCTACCGCAAAACCATAGCTATTGGTGAGATTGGGATGGTGATCGCCAATTTGGAAGTTGCTCCATTGGGCGTAGTTCACCTCGCCTCCTACTAACCAATTGGTTCCCTTAGCTACGCTGAATCCCAAGCTGTGTTTCATGGGCATCGTAATCCGTTCTTTCTGGCCTTCATAGGTGTCTATGGAGTCCACAGGTAAGTTTTCGACGTCGTCTTCAACACTGGTCGGCGTACGGGTGACCACACGGGAAGCCCTGGTATTAAGCGGGGTGCCGGCAGTTCCGGTATAACCGACCGTGAGGCTCACATTATTGCCTAAGGGCTGGAAATATTGGGCACCATAGTCAAAGCTGAATCCATTGACATATTGGCTGCTGTCTTTTCGTATGTTTAATGCACCTATATCATCCGGAAATTCAACCGAAGTTATGTTCTCCAATGTGCCGAAAATATACGATACATTGGCTCCGACACTGAAGTTGTTGGTGATGGCTATACCATAGCCCAAATAGGCCTTCGTTGTACCACCTGCCCCTGCATATACTGTACGGATGGCGGTCGTGTCAATGGTGCCGGGAATAGCATAGCTGAAACCGACATCGGAAAAGGGCATAATGCCAAAGCTGATTCCTCCCGGACGTCCCAGCGGGATGCCAAAGTTGATGTGGCTAAGCGAAAAGTTGTATGAATTTTCCGAAAGCTGGCTCCGGCTGAGTTGGGTAATATTGCCAAATACGCCTACGTCTACCGTAGTAAGCTGCAACGCGGAGTATGAGGCCGGATTGCCAACATTGATATTGCCATAGCCACTTAAGTAGCGGATACCGGTAGCGATTCCTCCCATAGCACGGGTTTGTGGTAAAAGGTCTCCACGGATTTCTCCAAGCCCAAATCGCGAGTACGGTGAGCTAGTAGTCGAGCGTTGCGCATATGCCAAAGTAGCAGTTAAGAAAAGAGTGGGGAAAATAATAACTTTTAATAGATGATGCATGGTACGATAAGAGTGCTTTGGGATGCGGTGCCGCATGTGCTAAGTTAAACCTGATTACGATAGTGCAGTATGAAGAATGGATTCAAAAATGCCCAATCCGTCTTCATTTCCCAATACACAGTCTGCTGCTCGTTCGGGATGAGGCATCATGCCGAATACATTCCGTGTACGGTTGCATACGCCTGCGATATTTTCTATAGAGCCATTGGGATTTGCCGCTTCGGTAATGTTGCCCGCGGCATCGCAATATCGGAATAACACTTGGTCGTTGTCGGCTAAGGACTTCAGTGTATCCGCGTCCGCGAAATAATTGCCTTCGCCATGGGCAACTGGGATTTTATATGCGCGGTCAAGATCCAGTTGAGCAGTAATCAGGGAATTTGTGGTCTGTGCCTTTAAGTAGACATTCTCGCAAATAAATTTTCGTCGTTTATTATGCAATAATGCGCCTGGTACCAGCCCTGCTTCCGCAAGGATTTGGAAACCATTGCAGATGCCCAATAGGTAACCGCCTTTGTTTGCATAAGCGATGATTTCTTGCATAATCGGCGAGAAACGTGCTATTGCACCTGACCGTAGGTAATCACCGTAGGAAAAGCCCCCGGGCAGTACGATAAATTCGGATCCCTGCAAATCATGATCTTTGTGCCAAAGACGCACGACCTCCTGGCCCATTATGTGTTCCAGCACATAAATGATATCTTCATCGCAGTTGGAACCTGGAAATATAACCACACCGAACTTCATGTAAATCTGTTAAAATTGATACAAACAACTAAATAAATGCGGTAACTAAGTAATCTACTGTTTGTTGGTCAAACCTGCATCCACAGGGATTATCCCGCTAAAAAAGTATGCAAAGCTATCTAAATTTTAATTGCCGAGGGACATCCTTTTTGTTAAAAAAGGTTAAAACGCTGTTTGTAAATCGGTTAGAAGCTTGCAAGCCGATTAAAAAAACTGAAAATAAATGATGGTGAGCAATAGCAAACCAAATACACTTTCGTAAAACCATCGCCTGGTCGCATAATTGAAGTAATAAGTCATGTATATGGCTATTGGGGGTGCGGCCAGCAAAAAATGATTGACAGCCAAATCCGCGTTAAGGTAAAATGAAATGATGGACAGCACAAACATGCAAAATAGCAATTGAAAAGATTTGCGGATATGTACAACGCTTTTAAAGAGATTTTGCCGTAGGGAGAAGAAAAACAATATCATGATGATCACCACGGGAAACAGTACAAGGTAATCATAAATGTCGATGTGCAACGATGTGGGAAACGGATAGGTCAGCGGCAGCCAGATTTCATAAAATGCATCCATCCTATCCAGCCAGAGATAGACCACACCCAATAAAAAATATACTGTCGTAAAGCCGATAGGTGCTGCCAGCCATTCGCGCCAGTCGAATGGGCGGAAAATGATCAAGCTGCACCAAAGTAGCAGCAGCATGATGATAAAAGGGAAATAAACCAAGCTGCCCAGCGCCACGATCATGCCCAAATCAAACATGAGCGACTTTATTTCTGTACGGCGATGGATGCTGAGCAGTTTATCAAGCATCCAGATGGTGAGAAAATTGCAGATTAGAATGGGCGATAATACCAGGAAAGGCAATATCAGGCTGGCAAGTGTCATGTACATCAAGGCAGCTAAGAAACTGGAGCGTCCTACAAGGTTGAAATGGTTGACAACCGTGTTGATGAGCAGGGCTTGGATGATTGTGAGTGCCAATGTAAGGATTACGTTGGCCTGCGGCGAGATATTTTCAGCAGACAGTTTACCCGTAAAATTGCTTATAGCAGGTTCGAAGAATATCGGCATCAGGTTGTCCGGTAGATGTGTGAATACACCAAGGCAAAGGACAAGCCCGATGATAGACAGCAAAAAAATATTTAAAGGCGTGTATTTCCGAAATTGATTAATCATATTGCATGCGCCACATCGACGCTACAATAATAAGAAGACGATTTGGATTTTCAGCCATCCATTCAAACTGTCGGCTCGGATTTAAACAGATCAAGCAACCGCTTGACGTCTAGTTTGCCATCGAGGTCATCATTTTCAGCGTTATCGGCGTCGATATCGGCCGCCACGTAATCGGCCGCTTGATAACGGTATATCTGCCAGGCATTGCGATGGTATTCCAATGCCGTAAGGTTTTCCACCCAGTCGCCGGAATTCAGGTAAGTCACGGTGCCTTTTTCTGTTTCGATTTGCCGGATTTCAGGCTGGTGGATATGACCACAGATGACATATTGGTATCCTTTTTCCATGGCCAATTCGGCTGCGGTCACTTCAAAATCGTTGATGAACTTCACTGCATTTTTGATGCTGTTTTTTATCCTTTTAGATAGGCTCATCTTTTCCCTACCGAATTTGGTAAGCATCCAATTGACAAAGCTATTCAATAAGATGAGGCTGTCGTATCCGATAGCCCCTAACCTGGCAAGCCATTTGGAATGCTGCATGGTCACGTCGAAGATATCGCCATGAAAAATCCAGGCCCTTTTTTTGCCGATTTGTAGCGAAAGTTTGTTGGTCAATGTAAGCGATCCCAACTGGAAGTCCGTAAATTTGCGGAGCATCTCGTCGTGGTTGCCGGTCAAATACGTTACCGGAACACCTTCGGCCACGAATTTGAGAATTTTCCGAACAACCTTCATGTGGGATTCGGGCCAATATCGTTTGCTGAACTGCCAGACATCAATGATATCGCCATTAAGGAGCAATTGTTTTGGTTTAATGCTTTTCAGGTAGCGCAAAAGCTCCTTTGCATGGCAGCCGTAGGTGCCGAGGTGTACATCTGATATGATGACGAGGTCTACATCCCGTTTATTCATACATAATTCCGTTAGCAGTCTTCCCTGTCTTCAAATCGTACGTCGACGTACTTGGTAAATAAATACAACAATCCACCTAAGCAAGCGATGATGGCGCAAATCGTTATTTCCAACAGGTATGCCATATTATATGCAAAGTAAAAGCCTGGATATTACGTGAATGTTAGTGATGGATTAATTTTTTCATATGCGTGCCTCCTTATTACCTGCTTCATGGCTGGGTCGCTATTAAAGTAGTATTGATAATGGTCAAACAAAGTATTGATATAGGGTTAATAAGGGTTTAACCTCTGTCAAACCTTTGTCAACCCCCTATTAACCCTCTATCAAACCTTCATTAATAATGGAGGAAGTAAGAAGAAGGTAATGACTTATTGCGAAGCAATTAAACACGAGGCTCATCATCGGCGGGTTCTTCCCGTTCGACGGTGATGGAGCATTCGCCGATCAATGCCGCAAGGGCACCTATCGCTGCAAAAAGCGGGGCGAACAGTGTACCTACTACGCCGATGGTGAGTGGAAAGCTCATGATTTCCTTCCCTGCTTTATCCGAAATCGTGATTTTGCGGATGTTCCCTTCGGCAATCAGTTCTTTTACTTTTTTAAGCAGATTTTCGCCGTTTATGTTAAACGATTCTTTTGATGACATAGCTTTATGACGTTAAGTATCGTATCAAACTTAGTAAATAATTTCCTATCTTAGCTATACGACGGACAAGGAAATATGGCGAGACAACGTAAAATCATTCACATCGATATGGATGCGTTTTATGCTTCGGTAGAGCAGCGGGATTTCCCCGAATACCGGGGCAAGCCGCTTGTCGTCGGCGGTTCGCCTGAGGGGCGTGGCGGCGTGGTGGCCACGGCAAGTTATGAAGCGCGCAAATTTGGTATCCGATCGGCCATGCCTTCCAAAACCGCGCTCCGTCTTTGTCCGGAAGTGCTATTCGTGCGCCCGCGTTTTGACGCATATAAAGCCGCATCTCGCCATATCCGGGAAATCTTCCGCCGTTATACCGATGTCATTGAGCCGCTGTCATTGGATGAGGCCTATTTAGATGTCACGGAAGACAAGCAGGGCATAGGCTCTGCTATCGATATTGCCAAGCGGATAAAGCAGGCCATCAGCGAGGAGTTGCAGTTGACGGCATCGGCGGGTATTTCCGTTAATAAATTTGTGGCCAAGATCGCGTCGGATCTGCAAAAGCCGGACGGACTTACCTTTATTGGCCCTTCCAAAGTCGAGGCGTTTATGGAAAAACTTCCGGTAGAGCAGTTTTTTGGCGTGGGCAAGGTCACCGCCGCAAAAATGAACGCGTTGGGCTTCCATACCGGTGCCGACCTTAAGAAACTTTCCGAAGAAGCCATGATCCATCATTTTGGCAAGCCGGGACGGTTTTATTACCAAATTGTGCGGGGAATAGACCACCGGGAGGTTCAATCCCATCGGGAGACGAAATCCGTAAGTGTGGAGGATACCTATCAGCAAGATATCGCGGTTGTCGAAGAGATGCTGGTAGCATTGGATCGGCTCACCGCTAAGTTGGCCTCCCGGCTGCAAAGCACCCAATTGAAGGGAAGGACGGTCACCGTTAAATTCAAATTTCATGACTTTGCCTTGATGACCCGCAGTCATACGGTTCCGGTCCTCATCGCCGACAAAGGCGATATTTTCCAGGTGGTGGAGCAACTGGTGGCTAAAGCGGATTTGCACGATCGAAAAGTGCGTCTGTTGGGTGTAGGCATATCCAATTTTGAAACGTCTGAAACTGAACGTCACGAAAAAGCAAGCGATGTGCAATTGAAACTGTTTGACGTTCCCCCTTCAGACGCTATGCCGCCGTCTATGCGGGGGTATGGGCCTTAGGCCGTTTGCGTTTTTTCTTTTTTTTCGGTTTGGGGGGCACGGGCTTGTTCACCTGATCCTGGTGGGATTCCTCATTTACGGCCACAAATGGGTGGTCGGCCACCAAAGGGATCTGTTGTTTTATCAACTTGATAATTTGCGATAGGTATTCCTCCTCTTCCGGAGAACAGAATGAGAGCGCTCGACCACTTTCACCAGCTCTTCCGGTCCGGCCGATTCGATGCACATAAGTTTCCGGCTCATTGGGCAGGTCGTAGTTGATTACCAACTGCAGGCGGTCTATATCAAGGCCCCTGGCGGCAATATCGGTAGCCACCAAGGCTTGGATTTTCCCGCTTTTGAAGGCAGCCAGTGTGTTTTGTCGTGTCTGCTGCTTTTTGTCACCATGAATGGCTTCAGCAGAAATGCCATTTTTTTTAAGCTTTCTCGCGATTCTGTCCGCCCCGTACTTCGTCCGTGAAAAGACCAGGATGTTTGCAGCATGATCTTCTTTTAAGATCAGGTAAATCAACAAATTGGCTTTATCCGTTTTTGCAACCGGGTAGATTGCTTGTGAAATTTTATCCACCGTAGATGCAACGGGTGTCACAGCGATCTGTTCTGGATTGCTCAGCATTGTATTTGCCAGGTTCGTTATGTCAATGGGCATGGTTGCTGAAAATAACGAGGTATGGCGGTCGGTGGGAATGAGGCTGACAATTTTTTTGATATCCTTGATGAAGCCCATATCGAGCATCCGGTCTGCTTCATCCAATACAAGAAAAGCCACATTTTGAAGAGACAACTCCCGCTGTGCATGCAAATCGAGTAGCCGACCCGGTGTGGCAACCAGCATCTCAGGTTTTTTTTGCAATTCGCTGATTTGGCCACTTAACGATACGCCGCCGAACACCGCCGCGTGGCCTATGCATGTGAAGCGCGTGTAAGCCGCTATGTTTTCGTCTATTTGGATAGCCAGTTCCCTTGTGGGAGCGATGATAAGTGCTCGTGGTCCTATTGATGGTGCACTCGGCGTGGAGCGCAGTAAATGCTGGATGATTGGCAGTGCAAATGCCGCTGTCTTGCCTGTTCCCGTCTGTGCACAGGCAAGCACGTCTCGTTTTCTAAGGATAGCAGGGATAGCCTGCTGTTGAATAGGGGTAGGTTGCTGGTATCCCGATGCCTCCAACGCCTTTAATAAGGATTCGGCAAGATTTAGATTTGAAAATGACAAATTTTATCGTTTAAGTATTGCTGAATAACTAATAGTTTCGGTCATGCCGCTTTGCCTACTGTATAGCACGACACCGCCGTAAAGATGCATATTTTAAGTCGTTGAGACAAACCGAAATAACAATGGCAGGAAAAATATCAGGCATTAAACATGCCCGGATTTTATCGTTCTATTGGTGGGTATGGATTTAATTTGCTACCTTTGCATTAGGTTTAGGTTGATAGCCCCTAACCCCATTGGGGCGGATCCTTGTTTCAGCAGTGAAACAGGGATTTTTTATTTTAGGGGGGAAGCAACGGGAGCAGTTCGGTAATTTTTATGCAACAGCTTCGCTTTTACCCAGCGATCTATAGGTTTGCGGATGGGAGCCAACAATAACGCTACGCCAATATGAATCAGCATATTCATTGCTACGGAATTCGTTGTCAGGTGTTCCATATACCCCACCAATGGGCCAATGATGGTACTGATGAATTCGAACAGCAACAACAAGATGACCAACCCCAAAAACTCTATTGTCCGTGGTTTGACGTTGGTGCGGCTTAGGTATAAGGTGAACAGAAAGAAGATGGGGAGAAATACCGCGATACCTGCCATTTGTATATTTTTTTTTCTGGCTGCTTCTTCGAGACGTTTCATTTCGGCCAGTTCTTCCTGGCGTTGCTGCTCTGCAAAGGAAAGTGCTTGTATCTCTTTCATTTTTTCCTGGCTAAACAGGCTATCCTTGGCGGTGACGTATAGATCCTGGTAATGGAGGGCACTGTCCAGTCTCCCCGTCTTCTTATAGTGGTCTACCAAAAACTTGCTGGTCGTCAAAATTTCCGAGATAAATCCACCGTTTGCAGCTAACGTGAATGCCTTCTTGGCATCCCGCAGACTGGAATCTGCCTGACTGATATCACGGAAAATTTCCGCTTTGGCAAGGAGTATCTGAGCGAATCCGTCGTCTTCATTCTGCGTTTCGTAATAAGCGGATGCTTTTCGGTAATAGGCCAATGCAATGTCCAGATTGCCCATCTCTTTATTAATATGGCCCAAGTTTGCGATACAGGTGGTCATTACGTATGTATTTTGCAACTGCTCCGCAAGCTCAAATGCTTGGGAAGTGTATATCCGCGCCGAATCCAACATTTCGATGCCCAAATAAGACCCGCCCAAGTTGGCAAGTGCGATAATCAAAACGTTTTTGTTGTCGATGGTTTCCAGTATATGTTTGGTTTTCAACAGGTAGTCAACCTGTTGGCGACCATCGCCTTGCAGGTGATATATTTGAGCAATATTACCCATGTTTTTGGCCATCTCGAGTAAGTCATTGCGTGCTTCGTTCAATTTTAGTGCCTCCAGGTAGTGACTGAGCGCCTTGGGGAGATTGCCGATGACACTGTATGCAAGCCCCACGTAGTTCAGGCTTTTGGCTTCACCTTTTTTATAATGTAGCTTCCGGGATAGATCAAGGGCGCGTTGCGCCATCATTAATGCGCTGTCGGGTTTGGATCCTGTCCAATAGGGAGCAAATTGCAGCAGGATATCCACTTTTGCCGTGTCTTCGTTTGCTGTCAACAGTAGATTTTTCAGGCTGTCGGTTTCTTGTTGCATGCCTTGGGCATGGGTCATTGCCAGCGCAAACGCCAATAGAAGGATTGTCTTTTTCATGGTTCAAGAGGTCGTATTAGCCCCGGTAATTCCTTTCAAAAACCGTTGGCGAGGCTCAGGTTATGTATGGAAGGTGCCGTAGCTTACTTTTCACTTACTTTTGTCACGGCTAAAAGTAGTGAATATTCCAGTTTCTTTGCAAGTTGAAATGGAATTGTTTTGCAAAGTAGCGCTGGCTACGCATTTTCTAATGCTATGCCGAGTAGACGGCCTAAAGAATGAGTATTAGCACCAAAATAATGAGAATGATAGCACCTACGGACAGGTAAACTCCGCCTGAACCCAAGGCACGCGCCTTTTTGTTCATATCACGCAGCTCTTTTTTAAGAGCTTTGCGCTCCCCTTTGCTCAGGTTCGATTTATCCATGGCCTTGATTTCGGCCACCCGTGCGCGCATTTCGGCCAGTTTGGCTTCCGCTGCGGCCTCGGTCATATCCATTTTCTTGCCGGGGTGCTCGTCCATTACCTTGGCGGCTACCGGTGTACTGAATGTGAATGATAACATCACAATCGCCAACAACGCATATACTTTTGCCTTCATACCTCGATAACTTAAGTCTAACTTTGTATCGTAGACAGCGGAAGCGGTAAATTGTTTGCGGTTGTGAGAAAAAAGCGCTGTGCCGTCAGCGTACTGCTTTGAGCACGTTGCTTATCAAACCGTCCATTTCTTTGTTTTCGATCCAGCGGGCTACTACGACCAGATCATGTTCCGGATCGCAGTAGATCATGTTTGTACCGTTGCCAATATGTACCCAAGCGCCTTCTGGGGCTGAGGGGAGTAGTTTTTTGTCTGTATTCAAAAACCAGTTCATATACCCGTAGCCTGTATTGGTTGTTGTGGGCGTCAATGCCTGTTTTACCCATTGCTCACTGATGAGTTGCTTGCCATTCCAATTGCCATGGTGTAGGGTGAGCAAACCAAACCGTGCCATATCATATGCATTGATAAACAGGCCGCCGCCCCAGTGGCCGCCGCCGCTTACCGATTGCATAAGCTGGCCATTAAGGACAATCCATGAATTATGGTACCCTGTCCAATGCCACGTATTGGATGCGCCAATCGGATCCATGATGTATTCCTTCAGCACTTGCGGGAGGGGCTTCCGCCAGATGGCGGTAGCTGCCAGCGCCAATGCATTCACCCGGACATCGTTGTATTTCCAGACCGTGCCGGGCTCATGGCGCTCTCGGGTTTTCCATTGATCGATATCGCCCTGTGGCCTATCTGCCCAGTCGGGTTTGTCCCATAGGGTACCCTCCCAATCGCTGGTTTGCCTCAGCATCACCTCCCAGGTGAGTTTGCGGTTGTGTGCCGATTCAAAGGGACGGATGAGTTCAGGGGGTGTCTTGCCTTCTGCATGATAGATTTCTATCGGAGGGATCGCTGAGGCTATTGTATCTGTTGTGCTGCCGATCAGCTCCTGATCAACGGCTAGCCCAACCACGGTAGACAAGAAACTTTTGGTGACGCTGTGTGTGATGTCTACGCGGGAAGGATCACCCCATTCAGCCACAATATAGCCTTTATAAATCACGAGTCCGGTAGCCCCGCCGCGATCTTGAAGCGGGCCAATCGGATCGCTTAATGGTTCTCTTCCAAAGCTTTGAATTTGGCCCAATAGACCTTCGCGAACTGTTTTTGCTTCATGTCCTTTTGCAAACTCAACCGCTTGATCCATCGCCTGTGCGTCCAATCCCAGGCGTGCCGGGGACTGGTGCTGCCAGGTAGATGCCGGAGGGAAATAAGCGGCTTGGCCAATTGTTTCTTGGCTATGGGCCACAAAGGCAGCCACAAGAAGTAATATCCAATGAATAGGTGCTTTCATGGGCGAAAAATAAGCGTTTTTTATTGAATTCTTACTTCTTTTATTCTGATTGCCTGAGCTGCATGGTTATCCAATCGCCGTTTAACCTGCCGTCGATCCGTAGATGATGATATCAGGCATATTTTATGTTGGATAAGAAGCTCTTCTGACTTTTACCGCTAATGCATTGGCAGGATTCGTTTTAAAAAGCAGGGTTAGTTCGCTATCGGTAAACCGCGCTTTTTTCAGGGCGGGGATGAGATCGTTGAACACGGAAATATACGGTCGGAAAACTCCCCCGCGCGGAGTACCTACTTGGTACCAACCGGCATCGTGCGATAATAAAACCCGATGCAGCAACTGCTGCTTTTTCATGTCGTTTAGAAAGGCTACATACCGGTCTGCCAACTGCGGATGTAACCCGTCAAAAGCAATCCAACCGCCGGCCTTTGCAGCCTGAACGTGTATAGCCGTGTCCGATTCGTTTTGCGCATGGGTCCATACCCAGGCGTCGGCCTTTACGCCCACGCCTTCGATGAGCTTCAACTGTTCAAGTGCGGCTTTCCCATCTCCGGTATGCACGAAAATCGTCAGTCCGGTTTCAAGATGGGTAAGCGCTGCCGCCTTGATCAGCTTTTGCTGTACTTCCGATAACGGATAGTTATCTACCCCCGTTTTGATGATTCCGGGCCTTATCGGTGTGTCGCCAATGCCTTCCTTCCACTCGGTTGTCCACCGCGCGGCCAGTTGTTCTGCCGATTCGGTATATGCATGAGGAGGAAGGTATTTTTCCTTGGCTGCTCCATAGTAGCCCGTATTCGTGATGATATGCATCCCGCAGGCGTCTGAGAGCCGCTGTAAGAGTTTGACATCACGACCCAGCCATTCGGGCGTGCAGTCCACAAAGGTTTGTACACCGTGGAGGTGAGCTTGTTTTAAATGGGGCAGAACAGCATCATGCACTTCGTCTGCTACATAGCGCGAAGGGCTCACTTGGTCGGCGCCGATAAAATCAACCAGAATGTGCTCATGCGGCAGTACAAAACCGGCCTTCATGAGCGGTATCGGGCCATTGACCGTCATCAGGTAATCGTTTGCTGCTAAGAAACGCTGAAGGCAGTTAAACGCACTTGTACAAGGCAGCACAGCTAACATCCCATGCTGGATGAAATTTCTTCTCTTCATCGTGGTCCAATAATAGGATAGTATTCGGATACAAGGTGCATTAAATTGATGACTTTTGCAAGCGCTTGCTGCCAAAAAAAAGCCTCCCGGCGATAGACCAGGAGGCAAATTATAGTCTTTATGTCTTTAAATAAGTACGAAATGATTGCTTGATCGCCATTTTTCCCGGCTTTCTTTTTCTTTTTTTCCTTTTGCCCCACCAGATATAAAACCCGGTGATAGGCAGGCTGGCGCAGACGAGGCTGGCCAGAAAATAAATGACTTTGGTCGTGAGGCCTCCGATTTCGCCAACATGCAGACCATAGTTAGCACGCATAAGCCACCGCGAGATATGTTCTTCGCCAATCGGGCGTTGACTGTCCGGCAGCAGTTGAAGGGTCGTCTGGTCGAACAGCAGGTCGCGCCAAGATCCGCCATACATATCCGTACACGCATATATCGGCTCTTGCTCGTCGTGGGGAAAATGTACGATGACAGCTTCCCGGTTGTGACGGGCGATTTCTTTACGTACTTTTAGCCATACAGCGTCTACAGCTTGGGCCATATCCAATTGGGTAGCCATATGCGCAACAGGAGGGATGGCCACTTCCGCTGGCGGCGCTACGCGGGTTCCTCCGGCCATCCAAAATACTGTTTGTCTCATCCAAGGAAAGCTCATTACCAAGCCAGTAATGGTCATCACCAACGCTATTATCAATGCATAGAAACCCAGTACGTTGTGTAAGTCGTAGTTTAGCCGCTTAAGCCGGGCCTTCCATCGGATGGTAAAGCTGCTTTCCACCGTCTTTTTGGTCCATCGTTTGGGATACCACAGTACTAGTCCGGTAATGAGCAATACGAAAAAAACAAATGTGGACCAGCCCACTACTTGCCTTCCGGCGGCTGGCGGAAACCATAGATAGAGATGGCCTTGTTCAATCCAATGGAAAAGATCCTCGTGCTCGACCGTGCTTAATACCTCGGCCGTATAAGGACTGGCGTAGACAACAGCGTTGTTTTCGGTGCTGATTTTTACAGACTTATCGAGGCCATAGTACCAAAGGCTATGTACTTCCGTGCCGGGCAATTGCTGTTCTACGCGGGCTTTGATTTCAGATGGAGGCAGCTGGTCATTGGCGGCCTGCTGTTCTACACGTAGCCAAGGGTATAGCAGCTGGTTTATTTCCTGTTCGAAAACCAGTATGCATCCGGTAATACAGATGATGAGTACCGCCATCCCGGATACGATACCGAGCCAGCGGTGCAGCCAGCTTACGATAGCCATCGCGCTACGTCGGATACGCATTAGTTCAGCTTTTCTAAGCGCAAGACAAAATCCACACCACCCACGATTTCGGCACCTTGTTTCAATTGGTCTGTAGCAGGGTCATATTCCCAGATAAAGTCGCGGTCGGCATTGACGGCAATATATGCCTTGCCGTTTTCAACGATGACGGCTTGCACCATGCGCTCTCCTTTGTCAGCAGGCAAATCCAATTTTTTGATGAAGCTACCATTCCTTACATCAATGACGCTGAAAGAATGTTCGGCATCGATGGATTGGCCGGCAACGCGGGTACGCACGATGGCCTTGCCGTTGCCGATATGCCACATCGCAGGGCCCATACCATTCTGCGTAGCTGCGGAGAAATTGAAGGCATACGCCGCATCCAGATCGGTACTGCCGCTTTTAATGCGATACACCATGGATGGTGAGTTGTAATCGTAGTTGTATACCGGGTCAGTGATGAAATAGATATCATTGTTTTCATCGATGAAGGAAGCGGGTGCATAGACCGTGGGGCCGCCAGGTGTCGTAGAACGGGTATCGCTCAGGGTCTTTTCGGTCTGCATGGTGTTGTAATCGATGACGGCGATATACAACGACTGGTATACGGGCATATCCGGGTATAAGCTCCAGT
The DNA here is from genome assembly GCF_900109365.1 of Parapedobacter koreensis. Taxonomy (GTDB): domain Bacteria; phylum Bacteroidota; class Bacteroidia; order Sphingobacteriales; family Sphingobacteriaceae; genus Parapedobacter; species Parapedobacter koreensis. Next base: position 47,836 of record NZ_FNZR01000008.1, read on the forward strand.
CCGAAGACATGAAACCATATCCGACAAATAGCTTGTTGTCACGGTATTCGGCAAAACCGATGCTATAGGTATCAAAACCATCGGGGAAGCCCTCCAGGTCAAGGGTTCCCGTGGTGACGCTCATGTCCGCAACGTTGACTTTTGCATAGCGGCCCTCGTTGTCGCCCGTACCAAAGATAACCAACGTCTGGTCATTAATCCAGGCATAGGAGCTCCAATCAAGCCAGCTGAAAGGGATTTCTTTGTCAGTGACGAGTGCACCGTTTTCAACGTGATACTTGCCGAAGCGACCACTGCCGGAATTGGCGTGATAGTAGAAGCCGTTCCGTTGGATCACGTCTTGTGCATAGACCTTACCGGTCATTTCCGCGCCGTTGCCTGCGAGACTTACCTGTCCTTCGGTAAGGGACGGCAAATCGGCAATGTAGTAAGCTGTATTGGGCCAGCTCCCTACACAGAGCACGAGCGAATACTGTCCGCTTTCGGGTTCGGGAGTCGGTGTGGGGCCATCATCATCATTGCAGGCGGCAACGAAGAAGCCAGATAGAAGCACTATTAAGGCCTTAGATGTGGTTGAAATGAATTTGTTCATGCTGTTATCGTGTTATATTAATGATTTAATTAGTGAACGATTGAGTGACTCATTTAATGGATGAAATAGCGCAGCTTGACCGCATACGATCTGCCCGGCTTTTGCAGGCGGAAATTGTCATAGGCCAGTTCGTCTGTCAGGTTGCGGCATTCGGCAGATAGGTTATATCGGCCATTTTGCAGGGAATAGGTAATCATGGCGTTGTGCACCAGTTGGGTGGGGATGTTTGACTTGCCGTTGACGTTGCCGTATTTTTCCCACGTCAAGTAAAACCAGTGCACATATTGGCTGTACCAATTGAATGTCAGTCGGGTATCCTTACCAAGTAGGTTGTCTTTCCCGATGCTGAGGTCGGCATTGCCGTAGAACCAAGGCCGGTTAGGGATCTTGTTTTTGTACGTAGCTTCGGGTACGCTGGTTCCGCCTTGACTGAATTTGGTGGTGTTGATGGCGTTTTCATAGGTAGCATTGACGTTGAAAGTCAGCAGGCTGCCATACTGGTAGCGTGCTTCGGCTTCAAAACCATGTACACGCACATTGGATTTATTTTCGTTTTTGAGTGCATTGGAACGTTGGTCGGGCACGGTATAAATAAAGTCTTTGGCATCCCGGTAGAAACCGGACGCCTCTACAAAAAACTGGTGCTGCTGGATTTGGCGCTGGTAGTATGCCCCTAAATTGAGGTTATTGCTGCTTTCGGGAAGCAAATCAGGGTTGGGCTGGACGTTGAGCCCATCGCCAAACATTTCCTCCGTTTCCTGCAAGCGATACGCATGCTCTACCGAAAATTTGATGCCCAGGGCGTCATTAATCCGATAGCGGCTGGCCAACCCATATCCGTATTTGGCGAAACTTGTATCTGCCATTGCATAAGCACCATCACGGTATTTTTCCTGCTCCATGCCAAGAAGATACTGTTTGACAAAAAAGGTGTTGACCCATTTTTGTTGAAAAAGCGTTTGCTGGTAAGCCAACCCGGCGATTTGTTTCCGCAGTATGCCGGGCGTGTCGTCACCGGAAGTGATCAGTGCATTGTAGGATTCATTTTTGACATTGTCCAACGTGTAGTTGACGTTAAAGCTGTGCTGTTCATTGAGGAGGTAGCTGGCATTGACGCGTCCGTAGATACGTGGCCTGATGATGTTGCCCAGCGATCGGATGCCGCCCATTTCGGCGGTCGCACGGCCGCTTTTCCAGGTGCCGTCCCAGAAATACTGGCGCATCAGTGTGTCCGCTGTGATGAAATGATCGTGCGAATAGGATAGAAAGAGGTTGGTATGGAGACCTTCTACAAAAAGGTTATCCTTCTTGTAGCGCAGCGAGCCGCTGTAGGCTTTGCTTTCGCGGGTTACATTGCCGTATACGGTGCGTTGGTCAAATCCGGTTTGCAGATCTTGGTCGATGGTGGTATAGCCAATACTACCGAAGAGCACATCGGCCCATTTCTTTTGGCTTACGCCCACTTCCAACTGCCCCATTGCCGATCGGTATTGGTCGTGGAAGCGCCGGGCCGTGCCTTGCACAAACTGGGCTTTGCTATCGTCGACAATCCGGTCGCCATCCAGAATAGCACCGTCCAGCAATTCAATCTCCTTCATCAGGTAGTTGTTGTCCGAATAATTGAAAAAGCCACTGCCACGGACGGTCAGGCCCGTCTCGGGATGTACATATTGCCCATGCAGGGCCGAGCGATTCGTATTAAAAGAACCATAGCTGTGGCTGATATCCAAGAAGTTCCGGGCTTGTTGGTTGGTAACTACATTAATGGCACCGCCCATAGCATCGGCACCCAGGTCTACGGGCACTACACCTTTATAAACTTCAAGCCGCTCCGCCAGGTTGACGGGAATATTATTGAGGCTCATGGCACTGCCAAGCAGTTCCATCGGTACGCCATCGATGAAATACTTTACCGCTTTGCCGGAAAGTCCATTGATGGAAAAATTGAAGTTGGATCCCAAGCCTCCGGCTTCGCGGATGCGGATGCCCGTGCTCCGATTCAGTATCTGGTTGAGGTCGGCTGTGGTGTTGGCATATTGTCGGGTTTCGATGGCATTGACGTGGAAACCGGACTCTTTGAGTTGCTTGCTCGCTGTTTTGCCGACGACATCTACCGTCTCCAGTGCATTGTTTTGGGCCTCCAAAATGATGGTCAGGTTTGCAATAGGTTGTGGCCCTATGACCAACTGCTGCGTTTGGGTGAGGTAGCCTACACCTGAAATTTCCAAGATATGCTTGCCATACGGAATGTTGTGGAGCGAAAAGGAACCATCTTCTTCGGATAGTGTTCCCAAGGTGTGATGTTGGATCTGAATGGTAATTCCCGGTATTCCTTGGTTTGCTGTTGATACGATATGGCCCGTTAGTTGCCCGACTTGTTGTGCATAACCTAAAAAAACAGACATGAATAGCCCGATGGCTAATCCCGCTATCTTTAATTTTGACATATTTACCTACTTGTTTAGGAAATGTAGCACGTGGCGAGTTTTACCGAAGTCCGGTACGAAAAAAAAGAAGAAATATTATTGGAAATCTACACGCAGGATATAATCTGTACCCCCGGTTAGTTTTAATCCCGGATTGATGGCTCCCGAGGGGATATCATATACCCACAACTGGTGGTTGTCTGCGGCATCGTCAATGGCAATATAGGCTTTGTCGCCTTGGACCAATACCGATTCCTTGCGCGTGCCCTTATCCAGTGGCAAATCCAATTTGGTAAGTGACTGCTTGGTCAAATCCACCACATAGTATTCAAACTGGTATGTGCTGTGGTGATCAGAAAAATTCGTGTACTTATCTTTCCGTTCGCTCCGGATGATGGCTTTCCCGTATCCGATTGACCACATGCCGTAGGCATGGTTGCCGATTTGCTCGGAGATATTGATCCAATAATCCGGATCGATCGTATCCGCTGCAGCCGGTATTTTAAAGATCGCCGTTGGCAGGTCTGGCATATTGCCGAGTGCAATACCGGGGCAACTCATGAAATAGAAATCCCCTTTTTCATCCGTGAAGTTATAACTTTGCACCGTATTGATTCCGCCGGGATAGGCAGAGCGGGCATCTTTGTGGATGGCCTTTAAGGCCATAGAAGGATAGGCCAGGATAGCGGTGTAAAGCGTGTCGATGGTCGTGTATTCCGTGATCCCGGTATATTGGTGGTAGCAATAGCCGATGATGACTTCATGCTGTCGGAAATTGCTGAAACCAATGGAGAGCGTGTTATAATCGCCTATTGACTTTGGTAGGTCTATGATACCGCTACGGATCAGTTTGAATGCATCTACATCAATGACGTGGTATTCCAGCGTAGCATAGGTCTTGTCATCAAGCGTAAAAAGTATCAGTGTATGATCATCGCTCCAGTAACTGTTTTCAATGTGCTTATCCGCCATTGGTAAGGTAGCAAGGGCTTGCAGGCTATCCGCGGTCAGCCGATATTTCACCAACTGGTCAATGGCCTTGTCGATGTGGTAGTAATGACCGTTTTTGACCATCATGGAACGGTCAAAAGTCTCCGTAGAAAGGGGGATACCGTCCACTTCAGCTGATAAGCTATCCTGTTCGAGGTTGTTGGCAATGACAACACAGTTGCCATCATCCTTGGTGAGCATGTACAGCGAATAGGTTCCGGTAGTTTGTTTGGTGTGGTGAGCAGGATGCTGAGCAGGCATGCAGGCTAAAAACCAACAAGCCAGCAGACCATAATAAAGGACGTATTTCCTCATGGGGCTCCCGGAGTTAAGAAAGGTTAAGTTGCTGTTTCAACCTACGTTGTACCGCTGGCGGGAGAAACGTCATTTCACTTTTGGTGAAGATAAACTGTGTTTCGGCATCAGTGGATTCCAGTACGATATAGGTTTCCCCTTGTTTCAACAGGATGGGCACGCCGCTTTTGAGAATCTCAATGTTGCGTTTTGGTTTGAATAAAAGGTTTCCCGCTACTTCCAGCTTCCCGGTGCCAATATTGATTTTTGCGCTTGATGCTTCGCCGAGCAGGATGTCATAATTCGCTTGCCTGATCCAAAGCGGGGAAACACTCTTCGAATTGTCAAATACCATTTCCCGTTGGAGGTCAGCCTTTCGGGGCCATAAACTCCATAGCATCGCCGCCAATGCTGCAACTCCACCCAATCGCCAGACTAATGAAACGATTTTAGGTCGTTTTTCCGGCAATGGAGCGACCGGTGTATCCATATGCGGAAGTACAGATGCCCATATCTCGTGCTGCACGGCTGTTCGATTCGTTATTGGGAGGGCTGAATCGACATCCAGTGTATCATCGGCCAACCATTTTTCAACAAAAAGCTGCTCTTCTGGCGAACACAATCCCAAATGATATTTTTCCAGAAGCTCCTTATCGATATTCATGACAAACTGTTGCCCCACAAAGATAAAGAAAATCCAGCAATGGCATGACAACTTTGCTTAACCAATGTAATCGGACAAGTGGGTCTTCAGGGTGCGCAATGCGCGGCTGATGTGATATTCGACCGCCCGCTCGGAAATATACAGCTGGCTGGCAATCTCTCGGTTGGTCAATCCTTGATCCCGGCTCAACTGGAATACGTGTTTGCATTGCTTTGGTAAGGTATTGACCAGTTGTTTGATCCGTGACAAGAGCTCCTGTGTGCCGATATAGTCATCGGTATAGTGGGTCGCGGAACGCTGTAGAAGGACTTCATGGTGCTGTGTCCGGATGACCTTGTTACGGATATGCTCGTAGGTTCTCAATTTTACCGAACGGATTAAATAACGCTCCACTTCATGCAATTGGAGGGTAGTGCGCCGCTCCCATAACGATTTAAAGACGTCTTGGACAACCTCTTTAGCTGTTTCCTCATCTTCAATGGTCTTGTAGCAAAACACGTACAAACGTTCCCAATGTTGCAGATACAGTTGCTCAAAGCTACTTTTAGTGATTACAAACACGTCTTTATCGAGTTTCAGCATGATAAATGCGCTGCCTGGAGCAGCAACGCGACAAAGATAGAATTATTTAGATTTATTTTAAATAAAACACTGATTAAATAAATCTTCCATCGGCGACCATGGCTCCTCAGCTTCCGAATTGATAAGTCAGGGATAGCGTTACCCGCCGGTTGTCCGGCCTGCTGTACGAATAAGTTTCCATACTGCCAAAAGAAGCACGGCTTTCGGGCTTAGCATTGCGCACCAATCCTGTACACGATAGCTTTACATTGGCACGCTTATTCCAGAACGACCGATCTACGCCGATGTCCAACCCATAGTTCGGAGCAGTGCGGACAGCACCGGATGCCATGCCTGATCGGTAATATCCGATAAGTTCTGCCCGCCAAGCGGTGTACCTGAATGTATGCCTACTGTTTATGGCCCAACTGGAGCTGGCGTTGTCCAACACGGTACCGCGAAACGAGCCTTCATAGCGGTTGTGGAACGCATTAGCATAATGGCTACCTTCCCACCAAGCGGTAAAAGGGCTGTTGTACATCATGCTAATGCCATAGTTGGTAAAATGGCCTACGTTTTCCGGGCGGCTGAACGTCTGCCCGCTTTGTTCGCCCTTGCCCGTGATATCCATGATGACATCGCTTCCTCGGTTGAACGAGAGTGTGGTAAACCACTTGTTGGCAAAGCTATGCCCCAATTCCAGTGCATGTGTTTTCGAGGGAGCCAAAAAGGGATTGCCCTCGAAGTAATTGAACGGGTCGGCATATATCCGGAAGGCATTGACATCGTGGTCGCCCGGCCGCTCGATGCGGCGGCTGTACGCCAGCCGGAGTTGGTGCCTTTCCGACAATGGATAGCTCAGGAACAAATTGGGGAAGAGGTCGAAATAATGCTGCTTGACCACCGATTCCAGTGTCACCTGCCTGGCTTCGGTGCCGGTATATTCACCCCGAATACCCATTTGGATACCCAGCTTCTTCCAGGAGGTATGATAAATGGCGTAGGCAGCCTCCACATGCTGGCCATACTGGAAGCGGTTGCTGGTAAGGGCATCATATACCCAGCGAGTGCCATCTTGGAGCGTATCATTGAGGGCGAGGTTGTTTATCCAAAGATATGTTCCTTTCCACCCGATTTCTAGTTTGCTGTTTGCACCCAGCGGGCGGCTATAGTCGATGGTGCCAAGATAAGTCGTGTTAGCCAAGTCCTGTATGTTGCGCCGTGCAGCAGGATAGCCCGATGGTAGACCGGTGGCATCGTGGTAGTTCGTATGGAAGCCATTGTCATAGTCATTGCCGTGCGGCGCATAATCGACATTGATGTTGAGCGTGTGCCCATCGTCCCGGAAGCGCTTGGTGTAGTGTGCGTTGAATGTCAGGTTGTTGTAGCCTTCATCGAAATGGTTTTGTGTCGTGTTTTGTTGTTGCAAGGTTTCATCCGGCGCAAGGAAATGCAGGAACGCATCGGAGTAGCTTTGGTAGCGTCCCTTTATCCAATCAAAGCTAATGCCCACCGAACTGGTGCTGTCTGCCGTGTAGTCGATGCCGGCACGCAATCCATAATTTCTCCCCGGATCCGTACGGCTTGCTTCCCATTGTCGGGTGATCAATCCGACAGCTTGTTCAGTGAAAAATGTGCGTTCATCGTAGGCAGACGAGCGGTTTTCATCGCGGCCATAGCTGCCGCTCAACTGTGCAACCCATTTGCCTGCCCTGGCATGGATATTTCCGCCCAATGCGTATTGAGGTTCCCTTCCATGGGAGCCCCGTGTAAACATATCGCCTCCGATACCGGATGGCGATTGGTTTTTGGTGACAATGTTGATGATGCCGCCGCTGCCCTCGGCATCCTGCCGGGCTGAAGGGCTGGCCATGAGTTCTACTTTGGCTACTTCATGGGCCTGCATGCCGCGCAATAGCAATGCCAGCTGGCTGCCGGATAGGTATGTGGCCCGCCCATCGATCATCACTTTGGCGCCCCGGCGCCCCTGGATGGCAAAATCCCCGTCGCCTTCTACCGTCACACCGGGGGTACGTTCCAGCAGTTCAAATACGCTATTGCCTTCGGTAAGCACGCTGCCACCCACGTCTATGGTCATCCGGTCTATTTGTTGCGTCACGGTAGGCCGCTTGGCTGTGATGGAGACTGTGGCCAGCGTAGTGATATCCGCGGCTAATGGAATATCACCCATGTGTTTGGTGGCAGGGGTTACCAGCGTTGCGCTATAGTAATCTTTGTAGCCCAGATGCTTTATTTTGAGGGTGTACGATCCGTTGCCCCGGAAAGTGATGTCAAATGTCCCGTTGTTGTTCGTAATGGTTTGAACGACGGCGCTGGAGTCCGGCAGGCGAAGCAACGACACTGCGGCGTGCGGAAGTGGGCGATGCTGCGCGTCCATGACCCGGCCTGTCAATTCCAGGTTTTGCCCATACCCAGCCAGCATATGGAGCAGAAACACTGCACACATGCAAGATTTTAAAAAACCCATGCTCACCGTACTATTATTTTTTGCGTAAAGGCATTTTGAAATGATAGCTTTATGCCATGTGATGTCAATACAAAAACCGTATCAGGTGGGATGCTTGTCATGTTGCTATGGATTACCGTGTTAATTATAACAGGATAGTAGCATAACACGGACTTTGCCGTAAGCCCAGTATGAAAAAAGGCATACGGAAGATGCTAGTAAAGCCGTAATTAATAAAGGTTGATGTGTATCTTTAACACGTGAAAATGAAAGCAGCAGCTATACAGACTGGATTATCCCAATTGGAGAAAACCTTAGCAGGTTCATTTTACTATGACGAACGCGCGGAGCACCAAACGGTACTCCGTGCCTATTCCACGGATGCCTCGGTGTACCAAGAGCGCCCGTTGGCTGTCGCAATCCCAATGGACATTGCCGATTTGAAGGCGCTCATCGCCTTTGCTTCGAATCACGGCGTCACGCTGATCCCGCGCACAGCAGGCACATCATTGGCCGGGCAGGTAGTAGGCCATGGCATCGTGGTGGATGTATCCAGACACTTCAACCGTGTGCTGGAGGTGAATAAGGAAGAACGTTGGGTACGTGTGCAGCCCGGTGTCGTACGCGACGACCTCAATGCCTACCTCCGGCCGTATGGATTGATGTTTGGCCCGGAGACCTCCACGGCCAGCAGGGCAATGGTGGGTGGGATGATAGGCAACAATTCCTGCGGACTCCATTCCATCGTATGGGGCGATACCCGCAGCCACTTGCTATCGGCCAACGTATTGCTGGACGATGGTTCGGAAGTGGTATTCGAGGCGTTGGAGGGGCAAGCATTGTTCAGCAAGCTGACATTGGACAACCGTGAGGGGCAGATTTACCGTTGGATAGCTGATCTCCTATCGGCGCCTGCAAATCAGCAGGCTATCAAAACCGGCTACCCCAAGCCATCGCTCACCCGGCGGAATACAGGCTATGCATTGGATATACTCAGCGATCCTTCCCAACCGTTTAATTTCTGTAAGTTGCTCGCCGGATCAGAAGGGACATTGGGCATCCTCACCGAAGCCAAGCTTAACCTGCTGCCGCTACCGCCTAAGGAAATCGGGCTGCTGTGTATCCACTGCCATACGCTTATTGAGTCGTTGCATGCCAATTTGATAGCACTGCAACATCATCCTGAAGCTTCTGAATTGGTGGATAAATACATCATGGACTTTACCAAGGGACACCCGACTTACCAATACAACCGGTTTTTCATTGAGGGGGATCCGGAAGCGATGCTTATGGTGGAGTTTAGGGGTGATACCTTGGCCGAAGTTGAGCGCAAGGCAGGAGCCTTGAAAGCTGACTTAACGGCAAAGGGCCTGGGCTATGCCTATCCCTTGATAACTGGTGCACAAACCAACCTGGTGTGGGATGTGCGTAAGGCGGGGCTGGGCTTGATACGCAACCTGCCGGGCGATACACAGCCCGTAAATCTTATTGAAGATTGTGCGGTGTCTCCCGAGGATCTGCCGGCATATATCACCGATTTACAGGGTATTTTGGATAACCACGGCCTGAAGGCTTCCTACTATGCACATGCGGGGGCAGGCGAATTGCATGTGGAACCGTTGATCAACCTGAAGACTGCCGATGGCCGTAAGACCTTTCGGGCAGTACTCGCTGAAACGGCCCGGTTGGTGAAAAAGTATAACGGATCGCTCAGCGGTGAACATGGCGATGGTCGCCTACGTGGGGAATTTATCGGCAACGTGTTGGGCAATAGGGTATATGCCTTATTGAAACAGGTGAAGGAAATTTTTGATCCACATGGCATCTTCAATGCGAACAAAATTGTGGATACGCCGCCGATGGACAAATTCCTGCGGTATGAACGGGATACTTCGACCATCAAGGTGGATACCACATTTGATTTCAGCAGACAAGAAAGCATATTGCGCTTAGCCGAAAAATGTTCCGGCTCTGGCGACTGCCGTAAGACGCATATCACCGGCGGGACGATGTGCCCGTCGTATATGGCTACCCGTGAGGAAAAGGACACGACCCGTGCACGGGCCAACATGCTCAGGCAATTTCTTACGAATTCACCCAAAGCCAATCGCTTTGACCACCCGGAAATCAAGGAAGTCATGGATCTCTGTTTGAGCTGCAAGGGCTGCAAGACGGAGTGCCCCTCTGGCGTAGATGTTGCGAAGATGAAAGCGGAATTTTTGCAACATTATCACGATGCAAATGGTACGCCTTTCAGGACATGGCTGATCGCCAACTTTACCAAGTCCCAACAAATGGCTTCGTTTTTTCCACGACTTTACAATGCCGTAGTTAAAAACAAAGCGCTGGCTGCTTTGGTGAAGTGGGTCATCGGTTTCGCACAGGACCGATCCTTGCCTGAGGTGGGCAATATCACCCTACGCAAATGGATTGAACGGCAACAGACAATCCATCCATCGGATAATGGGCACATTAAACGAAAAAAGCCAGTTTATTTATTCTGTGATGAGTTTACGGAGTACAATGATGTAGGTATCGGTCAAACGGCATATCGCCTGCTCACCACGTTGGGATATGAGGTGCGGCTTGCCAAACATATCGAAAGTGGGCGTACTTATCTTTCTAAGGGGTTGGTACGCAAAGCGAAGGACATCGCTAACCGCAATGTCCAATACCTCAAAGACCTTATTTCTGCAGAAGCCCCATTAATTGGTATTGAGCCTTCCGCTATCTTGACATTCCGTGACGAGTATCCCGAATTGGTTGATAAGCAATGGGTGGAATCTGCTTACCGTTTGGCTAAACATGCGTTGCTCATCGATGAATTTATCCTCCGGGAAATGGAGGATGGGAATATCGATTCCACGCAATTTACGGATGAGGTCCGTAAAATCAAACTGCATGGCCATTGCTACCAAAAAGCCTTCCATCTGGTGGATACTACAGCCAAGATCCTTTCGTTGCCTGGTGGCTATGAGGTAGAGACCATTCCTTCCGGTTGCTGCGGTATGGCGGGCTCGTTTGGCTATGAAAAGGAACATTACCAGGTATCGATGAAGGTGGCTGAATTGGTGTTGCTCCCTGCGGTGAGGAGCATGCATGCCGAAGCGCTCGTGGCCGCTCCCGGCACAAGCTGCCGCCACCAAATCAAAGATGGCGCAGGAAGAAAGGCTTATCATCCCGTTGAAATTCTTTGGGAGGCATTGAAACGCTGAATGCCAATCGATGGGCGATCAATCTGAAAAAAAATGCACCAGGGGCTCGGCTGTCTTTAGTGCTGAAAGATCTTCCCGTTTTATGGGTTTTACCAGGTAACCGGCAAGTTGTTCATAGGTAAATGCACGTTCTTTATCAGCCTTATCGATGGAAGAAGTAACGATGACCACGCGGATATTATTGCCGTAGGGGAGTGTTTTCAATGCGTCCAGTACTTCCCATCCGTTCATGATCGGCATGTTGATATCTAAAAGTAACAAGAATCGTTTGTCTCTTGAAATGTGCTGCTTTAAGCGCGCAAGCGCCTCCTCGCCACTCGTACAAATCTCCGGTTCAACAGCAATGCCGGTGTCATTGAGCAAGACCTTTGCCATCGTGTTAAACATTTTGTCGTCATCAATAACCATAACATGCAGATCCATTGTATAGCTAAGATTTTAGGTGAAATTGATTTGCTCGGCTTTGTTGGTGATTGCTTTTAAAATATCATCCAGTTCTATTGCTGAACCATTTATAGAGTCTAATAGTTCGCCATTTTCGACGCCGGACTCGGGGAAATTCTGGATGAGATCGACAAGTCCCATAATACGGGCCAAAGGTGCCCGCACAACGTGCGATTGCATCCAGGCAATCTCTTGCAGTTTCCTGTTCTGTGTTTCAATAGCTTCGATATGATTCAGCTTTTCGGTGATGTCCTGCGCCAAAATAAGCGCCGCTGTCCGGCCGTGGAAGTTGATGATGACACTCTGTACTTCCACATGGATGATTTCCCCGTTCTTTTTGCGGTGGATATAAACGTCTTGATTAAAGAGCTCGTCGTGTTCTTTGGAAAACTCATAGCTCCCCCCTAATTTCAGCCGCTTTTGGGAAGGTTTGATATCCTTGATGGTCATGGAGAAAAACTCTTCTCGCGTGTACCCGTAATGTTTGATGGCTGCAACATTGACATCCAAAAAACGGTAGGTTTCCAAATCATATACCCACATGGGTTGTGGACTGAGGTGAAATAGGTTGCTATATTTGGCTTCGGATTCTTCCACTTCCCTAAGGTGTTTCTCCAGCTGCCGGTGCATTTGTTTTAGTTTTAGCTCGTTATGCTTCATTTCGGTGATGTCCAGACAGGCACCTATCATTTTTATCGGTATCCCTTCTTCGTCAAACATACACCTTACCCACGTTTTTAAATACCTCGTCTCACCATCCGGACGTACGATGCGTTCTTCAAATACACTGTCGTTGCCGGTTTTGCGTACTTGTTTTAAGATTTCGATGCTCCGCGCCTTGTCATCGTTATGCAAGGCCGCCAAATATCCCTGAAAGGTAGGATGATAATCGGTATTGGCAAATCCGTAAATATCACGAAGGACACTTGACCAACGCACACGGTTTGTTTCGGCATCCCACTGCCAGTTGCCAAAACGGGCCAATTCTTGCGCTTGATCAATCATGGCGGAAACCTCCTGCGCCAAATCGGCATTCCGGCGGTTTTCCAGTATCATTTTCAACAGGGTGGCTGTACGCTCAACGATTGCTAATTCCTCCGCGTTTGGGGCTTTTATTTGCTTGTAGTAAAGGCCAAGGACAGCCATTACACTGCCTTCGGAATCGATGATGGGATACGACCAACAGGCCTTGAGGCCATGCGAGAGCGGCGCCTGTGAGATACCGTACCATTTCGGATCTGTGGCGATATCGCTGACGATGATCGGAATTTTCAGGTAGGCTGCTGTACCGCATGATCCGGTGTTATCACCTATTTGCCGATTGTGAATGGCCGCTGAATAGGCCTGTGGAAGCGAAGGTGCCGCCCAGTTGAACAATCGGCCGTCGTGAACCCGATGTATAGAACAGTATAAGCCTGGAAAAAGCGCCTCGATACCAAGCAGGTATTCCGATAAAATCAACTTGACAGGCGTATTCCGGTGGGTGGTCAATTCTAATATATTTTTTTCGAGGTGGTCTAGGTCGGCAAGGCGCTTGGTTTCAGTAATGTCTACCATGATACCACGCAGCCATCTTGGCTTGCCGGATTTTGAGATGACAGATACTACATTCTTGATCCAGACGGTGTCCCCGTTTTTTTTGATTGCCCGGTAATCAAAGGTATGGTTGGCTAGTTTTTTTGTCTGCTGGCGATGGTACTTGGTCGCACGCTCCCTGTCGGATTCGTGGATGTGTTTCATCCAGAAATCGGGTTCGGAAAACCACTCCTTAGCGGTGTAGCCCAGCATCCGTTCAACTTTTTTACTGATAAATGTCAACTCGTAAGGTTCTACACTTGCTTCCCAAACAATCCCGTCTATCGTTTGGATGAGGTTCTGAAAATTTCGGTCAGATGAAACCAATGCGTTTTCAGTGTTCCGTTTATCGGTGATGTCCTTTGAAATCCCGTAAATCCGGACGCATACACCGTCTACCATGTCGGCTTTGCCTACAGTGGACAACCAGCGTTCACGGCCTTTGGCGGTAATGACAGGGAGCGTAAGGCGGAAAGAAGTGCCGTGCCGATTAGCCTTCTGAAAAGCCCGCAACATGCTCTTGCGGCTTATGGTATCAAAAAAGGACAAGGCGGATTCAAAATCGGGCTGGAATGCCGAATCCACTTGTAAGATCGTTTTTAACCGTTGTGACCAAGTAACAGTCCTATGCACCATGCTTACTTCCCAATTACCAGACCGGGCCATCTGCTGGGTTTGTTCGAGAAGGCGCTCATGCCGTATAGTCTCGGTGACATCCGTCATCGATCGGATGATAAACATGATTGCTCCCTGTTCATCGAGCACAGGGGTATTCAGTACGTCGAAGTATTTGATATCGACGCCATTGGATAATCCCGGCAACGGAAAGGGATATTTTTGTGTTATTACTTTATCGGTTTTTTTTTCGTGAAGGACTTGGTCAAAAGTAGCCTGCCATTGGTGTTGGTTCACGTAAGGGTTGCGGGGGAATACGTCAAAAAAGCCTTTGCCAACGATTTTTTCCCGTTCGATAGTACCACTCAGCGCCAAATAGGTATTGCTCGCATTGATGATGGTAAATACGGGGGCATTTGGAAGCAGAATCAAGCATGGTGTAGGCAAAGCCTCAAACATCGCTGAATAATGCTTTTCGCTTATCATAGCTGTGAACTAATATTACACTATTTTTGAACGAGTAGAAAGACCTTAATTGAGCAATCTTACGATTACGGAAATAAAGTTAATGCCTTTTTTATTAAAATCCTAACTTTTCAGCTATAAACTTGTCGCAGTAGATAGGCGAAGGATCAGGACGAGGCATGCATGCTATCGAACAGGCGGCAACAGATAAAATATTCATGAAGGTTTAGTGGTGGAATACTGGAATGGACAGCGAAATGAAGCTATCGGGGTATCCAAAAAAGCACTTGTTTTTTTGGATACCCCGTTAAGCTTGAAAATATTACGGCCAAATACCCAGGTTTTGGTAAGAGCCGGCGATTTTATCAATGGCACCTACGAAAGCGGCAGTCCGCAGCGTATCGATGGCTTTGTTTGAGTTTTTAATTTCCCTGATTTCGTGGTAAGCGCGTATCATGGTATCTTCCAGCCCGGAGTTGACCAGCTCCAATTCGTCTGCGCCCTTTACAATGGTCATCCGTTGGGCTGGGGTAAGTGACTTGCCCGTGATGGCCTCTACAGTGTTTACTAAATTGAGGTTGGCCATTTCTTCATACCGTTTATCCATGCGGCCAAAGGCCACGTGCGACAGGTTTTTCAGCCATTCAAAGTAAGATACCGTCACACCTCCTGCATTGCAATACATATCAGGGATAATAATCCCTCCCTTTTTGACGAATGCAGCTTCGGCGCCGGGAGTAGTGGGGCCGTTGGCACCTTCGGCGATAATTTTAGCTTGGATGCGGCCGATATTTTCTTCGGTCAATTGGTTTTCCAATGCTGCGGGAACCAAGATGTCACAAGGCTGTTCCAACCCTTCTGCCGATGTCTTAAATTCTTTGGAAGCTTTTTTGTAGCCCAATATCGAACCCGTATTTTTACGGTGTTCGAGGATGGCATCCGGGTCTAAGCCATCCGGATTGTACAGTGCGCCATCGTACTCGCATATCCCCACGATGACAGCACCAAACTCCATCAGTACCTTTGCCGTATTGTATCCAACATTACCCAGCCCTTGTACAATTACCTTTTTTCCTGTGATGCCGGGCGTAAGGCCGATTTCCTTCATGTCTTCGGTGACATCCACGCATTCGCGTATGGCGATGGCCACACCGCGTCCGGTGGCGGCTTTGCGCCCATTGATGCCATGCAATGAAATCGGTTTGCCCGTCACGCATCCGAAAGCATCCAACTGCCCCGGATTCATTGTCGTATAGGTGTCGGCTATCCAGCTCATTTCCCGTTCTCCGGTGCCGTAATCGGGAGCAGGTACATCAATAGCAGGGCCGATAAAATTCTTCTTGATCAATTCAACAGTGTATCGCCGGGTAATATTCTCTAACTCGGCAACGGAGTAGTTTTTCGGGTTTATGGCAATTCCGCCCTTGGCGCCCCCAAATGGTACGTTGACAATGGCACATTTGTACGTCATTAAGGCAGCGAGCGCCATCACCTCATCTTCATTGACCATTTCGCTGTACCGGATACCCCCCTTGGTGGGTGACATGTGTTGCGAATGCTCAACCCGCCAAGCGTTGATTACTTCTAACGTGTCGCCTCTTCGGAAAGGGAAACTAAAACGATAAACGCTATTACACACCTTAATTTGGTTGAGCAAGCCTTGGGAATGCTTCGTGAATTGCGCTGCATGATCAAAAAATGCGGATACATCGTCAAAAAAATGGGGTTCCTGCGCTGTTTTTGCTATTGACTTAGCCATAACAATAGTTATTATTAGATAATCGGTAATTTTAAATGAACAAGCAGCTTAACGGTGTTTCACGAATGTACTAGTGTTTTTGCTGTTTTTCCAAGCGAGCAAGTTTCTTGTCGATGGTAAACAGGTAGATGGCGAGTCCTAAAAAGAGTACCACCAATACGGTCACCACTACATAAATTTTGCCTGAGCTGCGTAAACCCGTGGCCATTTCGACCCCGGTGTTTGATTGCGCAAAACTACATATTAACCCATTGATAACTAATAGCAAAGAAAGAATTATCTTTTTCATAGTGTTTTGCAATAAACGTTGTCAATTTTTGTTGTTTAATCGTTTTACAATTGTCATTATACCAAAGTTTATGCCGCTGTGGCTTGATGTTGGTATTCCAATTTGCGGATGCGAAACCGTAAGGTCATCAGCCAGGTGCCGATGAGTATCCAGCCCAACGATGCGGGGTATAAGACCGCTTTCATTGAACCATCGAGATCAAATTGTCCAAACCCAGCATTCCCACCGCTGCCCGGATGGAGCGAATCGGTCGTCTTGGGCAGGATATACATCAGTACAATCATGATGGGAAAGGCAAAGACATTATAAACAGCGGATATTTTCGCACGCTTTTGTTCTTCTTCCAGGGCATTGCGAAGCACCAAATAGGCTAAGTACATTAGGGTGGCAATGGCGGATCCATTAAGCTTGGGGTCATTGGGCCAGGGATCGCCCCATGTGAAATTGGCCCATAACATACCGCTGGCCAGTCCAAATATGCAGAATACGATGCCTACATTGACACTTTCAACGGCTACTAAATCATGTTGTGGATTGCCAGCAGCTAAGTATTTAATGCTGTAGACAACCGATATGAAATAGAGGGTAAACATGGTAAACCACATGGGTACGTGGAAATACACATTGCGGATGGTTTCGTGCACGATGGGAAGAGCCGGTACTGGGCCCAATATACCCATGATAATGCTGTACAGCAGCAACAAAATACCCAGGATTTTCCACCAATAGTGTTTCATTGAAAGTGATATTGAACAACGATATAATGATTAAGGAGCAAAGATAGGAAATGAACGTTAAAGTCTTTGTTCCTAATATCCTTGTTCCTCCCTCTCACCAATCAGTCTCGCCAAAGGTAAGGAAATAACAATAAAGAAATAGCAATGGTGATCATGTTGATGGCAAGAAGTACAACCAATTCGTCATAGCTGACACTGCGATCCAAGCCGTCCATTGCGTTCTTGGAAACCTTGATAAGCACAAGAAGCAGGGGGATAATGATAGGGAAGCTTAGCACGGCCATCAGCGTGCTGTTGTTGCCTGCTTTTGCGCTTATTCCTGAAACCATGGTGAAGACGGAGGCGAACCCCGTGCTCCCCAAAAAGACAGTGAGCAAATAGAGTGTAGGATCACCAAGGGGATTCTGGAAGATTACGGAATATACCAAATAGGCTATCGCTGAAAGCAATAGCATGACAAGCATATTGTAAATGATTTTCGAAAGGATAACGGCCTTTGCGCTTGCTAAGGTATAATAATACAACTGGCGGCTGTGGCTCTCTTGCACAAAGCTTTTGTTGATGGCATTGACTGACGCAAATAAGAGGATAATCCAAAACAACGCATTCCATGTTGTAGGATCCACGGATTTGAATGCTTGATAGCATACAAAAACCGTGGATACTACATAAAGTAAAATGCTATTGATGGCATACTTGGAACGCCATTCCAATACGACGTCTTTGTGGACGAGGGATTTGACCTCTTTGAGCAAACTCATTCCCGCAAAGATACGATTCGCAAGGCATTTTTGTGGGAGAAGCGAAATCTAAATTTCCTCTTCGACCTTCTGCTTCGCTGTTTTGACGGCTTTGCTTGCATTATCGATGCCATCCTTGGCCAATCGATCGGCCTTATGGATGGCTGCTTGGCCTTTGCTCCGTGCCTGCGCACGTAAATCGTCGAGTTCATGGGCAGCGCGGTTGGCTAATTTAGAGGCTTCGCGTATGCTCTTTTTTGTACTTTTCCGGATGGAACTGGAGAGCTCACGTATGCCATCACTTGCGCGGTCCAATTGTTTGCGGCCTTCCTTTGTGCCCAACAGTAGCCAAGCTACGGTACCGGCTGCCAATCCTACCAACGCATACGTAACGATACTGTTTTTTGTGTTCATCTTGTTGTCCTTTTAATTATGTTTCGCTTTCACTTTTTATACCTTAAGAACAACGGCATGCAAAAAAAGTTTTCTTACGTGGCCCATTTATCCGCCAGCTGGAGCTTATAGAGATGATGATATAATCCTTCGCCTTTGTCCATAAGTTCTTCATGGGTGCCTGAAGCGACCACCTGGCCGCATTCGACGACGACGATTTGATCGGCTTCCCGGATGGTAGAAAGCCGATGGGCGATGATGATGGACGTGCGATTCTTCATCAATTCCTCCAGCGCTTGCTGTACTTGCCGTTCGGACTCGGAGTCTAATGAAGAGGTGGCCTCATCAAGAATTAAAATAGCGGGATCTTTGAGTAAAGCCCGGGCAATGGCGATACGCTGGCGCTGGCCGCCGGACAATTTTACGCCACGTTCGCCAACCACGGTGTCATATCCCTCGGGAAAATCCATGATAAAGTCGTGCGCATTGGCCCGTTGGGCGGCAGTAATGATTTCACCCGCATCGGCATCCAGCCTTCCGTAGGCTATATTTTCACGAATAGTACCCCCAAAGAGCAATACATCTTGTGGTACAATGGCCACTTGGTGACGAATATCAGTCAATGGGTAACTGCCCGCTTCATGGCCATCAAATAAAATGCGGCCGCTACCGGGCTTGTAAAATTGCAAGATCAGGGCAGCGATGGTAGATTTGCCTGTACCGCTTGGCCCCACAATGGCGATCTTTTTGCCTGCCTGTACCTCGAATGATACGTTTTTCAAGACGGTGATTTCGCGCCGGGACGGGTAGGTAAACGTAACATTTTCAAATGCAATATGCCCAGTTATCAGGTTTTTGATGGTTTTATCTTCCTGTAATAAACCGATATCCTCCTGCGGCTCATCCAAAATCTCGATGACGCGCTCACTGGCACCTATCGCTTTTTGAATGTTGGCGTATAGCTCCGGAAAGCTGCCCATCGATCCTGCCACAAATATGGAGTAAAGGATATAAGTGGTCAGATCGCCGACGGATATGTCACCCGAAGCCACCAATGCCGAGCCATACCAGATAACAGCTACTACTGCGCCGAAGAGGCAGAATATAATAAAAGACGCAAAGATGCCGCGGTATGTAGCCCCCTTGACGGCGATATCGACCACAGCTTGGAGTGTCTTGGAATAGCGTGCTGCTTCGTAGGCTTCATTGACGAATGCTTTCACATTGCTGATGCCCTGAAGCGTTTCCTGTACTACGGTGTTTGACTCGGCCAACTTGTCCTGTGCTTTGCGCGATAGCTTGCGGATAAATCGGCCGAAGACAACGGCTACCACCACCAGTATAGGTAAAATACTTAGATTGAGTAAGGTGAGCTTGCCTGAAACAATGAATAGTAAGCATACGCCGCCGTTGAGCAGGACAACCTGCCTGATGATTTCCGCTAACGTCGTCGTCATGGTGTCCTGTATCTGTGCCAAGTCGGCGGAAAGGCGGCTGTTTAATTCACCTACTCTTCTGTTGGCAAAGAAATCAAGTGGCAGCGTGATCAGTGTATAGTACGAATCACGGCGGATATCTGCGAGGGATTTTTCGGCTACCTCCACAAAGAGGCGTATCCGGAAAAACGACACAACCGATTGGGCAAATAGGATGAGGAATGCAATTATTCCGATGGTGCGGATGTCTGCCGGAATCCATGCATAACCTTGTTTGCCTTGGGCGGCATCGATCATGGCACCCAACAGTGCGGGAAAGGTGAGCGCTGTCAAGCTGGATAAAAACAAAAAGACCATGCCGATGATGAATTTCATCCGGTATGGTTTGAGGTAGGCCAGCAACTTGGCAGCCTTCCTAAGCGTTGTCTTGGTGAGCTTTGGTTTGGGTAGATCCTCCGATGGCGTATCCCCACTATTTAACCGTTGTCTTGCCATGTCCTATAACTAAAAACTATAAGGGCAAAAGTATAGACAATAATGCGTTAGCATATCACGTTTTCGTCAATTTTTGACGGTTGATAAACACATACGTGATACCGCCCAATAGTATTAGCCCCAGCAATACGGCAATGCCCTCATAAATTTGATTGGTTTTTTCGAGGCCATTGATTTCGCTGGCCAATTGTTCCTGCTGAAGCTGTAGCTTGCTGATGGTCTTTATATAGCCATTGATACGGCCATCAAATTCGGACGCCTGATCGGCTATCTGCGACTTTTCAAAGTCCTTATAGTCTAACAGCATTTTTGTTTCGCGGAAGATGTCATTGTCCATCAATACAATTTGCTTGAGGATGTCAATGGATGCCTGCATGTCTTTTTTTGTTTTCAGGCCAAAGATGCCGGTGCGCCTTTTGAGGCTTTCGTCAAATTGACCAAAGCGCTGGCTGCGCTGGGTCAACAGTTCGTTTACCTTTTGGCGTTGGTTTTCATAGCCCAAAGTGTCAGCCGCTTGGCGCTGGGCCATGGATGGGGTAAAGGTGAGCAGCAAGGCACAACTTGCTAACAGGAGGCGTATGGGGGAAAACTTCATCATATGTGTTCATTTACGAAATTCCACGCGGATGATATCTCCTTTGTGAAGCCCGAGCAGCCCGCTCGCATTGCCTTTATTGATGGCTATCTCCAGGTAATTGCTGATGCCGAAGAGGCAAAGTTTTTCGCCTTCAGGCACTTCATTGTAATGCCAGCTCATTTGGTCAATCGTCTCGTTGCGTCTGAAATATAAGACAAAATTACGGCCGCGCTGTACTTTGTTAAATAGTTCTTTGCTGATGTTGCTAATTACATTGCCAAATGAATCGATGAATACAACATTGCCTCGCAAGCTGTCTTTTTCTACTACGGGCTGTACCAAGGTGCGATCCACTACTGCATTTACCGGATCTCCGATGTCGGTAAGTCTGCCGCCTTTTGCAAGGTGACATGCCGCCTTGGCAAAAATATCGGTCAGCGGAAAATGCAGGTACTTCAAATCCTGGATGATATTCAGTTCTACAGCGTCTGTAGGCGGCCCTTCCAATATCAATGAAAAAATACCATTGTCTGCACCGATAAAAAAATGGCCATTGTACTGTAAAGCAAGATAACGGGTGTCCTGGTTGAATACGGAATCGATACCAATGAGATGGACGGTGTTTTCCGGAAAATACCTATACGCATTTTTTAAGACGAATGCCGCATACTGAATGTCAAAGGGAGGGATTTCATGGGATATGTCCACCAACTGCACAGCAGGGAATTGGCTAATGATACTGCCCTTAAGTGCAGCTTGATAAAAATCTTTATTCCCTAAATCTGTTGTTAAGGTAATGACACCCATACCCGCCTTGATTGCAATCGATGCAAACTTAGATAAACTTGGCATCATTTAAAAATTGTCCGTAAAGTAGATTTTTTATTTCGCCGATACGAATTGCAATTTATCGCTATATTTGAGGGCAGTAAGAAGCGGAATGAGGGGAATGCTAGCAGGAGTTGGATATAAAATAGAAGAAAAGGGAAATGCTGGTGGCCGATGGCTGGCAGCAGATAGCTAACTGAAGAATTTGAGCGAATTAAACATTACCTTAGAATATGTGAACCCCGCCGTGTTATGGGGGGCGCAAAACGAACACTTCGAGGTGTTCAAAAAGCAGTTTCCGAAATTGCGGATTGTCGCCAGGGGCAACGAGGTGAAACTATTAGGGGATGGGCGTGAAATCTCCTTGTTCAAGGAAAGTTTTGACAAAGTAATTGCCCATATTGAGCAATATAATAGCTTGACCGCTAACGATGTGGAGACGATTCTTGGGGCTCCGGTATCGTCGGATATATCCAAAAAAATGGATCATCCTGTGGCAAGCAGCCATGTCGGTGGGGAGCCCATTGTCTTCGGGCCCAACGGTATTGTTGTCAAAGCGCGGACGGCGAACCAACGGCGGATGGTGGAAAGTATCATTAAGAATGATATCTTATTTGCCATTGGCCCAGCTGGAACAGGTAAAACATATACCGCAGTGGCATTGGCTGTACGGGCATTGCGTAATAAGGAAATACGGCGCATCATCCTGACGAGGCCTGCGGTGGAGGCGGGTGAAAACCTGGGATTCCTGCCCGGCGACCTCAAGGAAAAGGTAGATCCCTACTTACGGCCACTTTACGATGCGTTGGATGATATGATTCCGGCTGAAAAATTGAAGATTTTTTTGGAAAACCGGACGATAGAAGTCGCTCCCCTGGCTTTCATGCGGGGCCGTACGCTGGACAATTGTTTCGTTATCTTAGATGAAGCTCAGAATGCCACCGATATGCAGATGAAAATGTTCCTGACCCGGATGGGACCTACGGCCAAGTTTATTGTTACCGGAGACGTTACACAGATTGATCTTCCCAAAAAGCAACAATCGGGATTGCAGACTGCACTGAGATTACTGGATGACGTTGAAGGGATAGATATCATTTACCTGAGCGGCGGGGATGTCGTGCGGCACAAACTCGTGAGACGTATCTTGGAGGCGTACGGGGATATTTAGTCGGGAGTCTGAAAGGAGTCAGAAGTCGGGCGTCCGAAAACGGATAGTTGGACGCCGAAAAGTCGAAAGCAGAAAAATGAATACCATAAAAGAAACAAATTTCCATTTTGAGGGCCAGACAGCCTTTTACCGGGGTAAAGTGCGGGATGTATACACCATCGCCAACAAATACTTAGCAATGGTCGCGACAGACCGTATTTCGGCGTTTGATGTGGTGCTTCCACGGGCTATTCCTTACAAGGGCCAGGTACTCAACCAGGTTGCAGCAAAATTCCTTAAGGCTACGGAAGACATTGTGCCTAATTGGATCATGGCAGTACCTGATCCCTGTGTGGCCATTGGTCGCTTATGCCAGCCGTTTAAAGTGGAAATGGTCATCCGGGGTTACCTGTCCGGCCACGCTTGGCGGGAATACCAGGCAGGCAAACGCGAAATTTGCGGCGAATTGCTTCCCGATGGACTCCGGGAAAATGATCGCTTGCCAGCGCCTATCATCACACCAACTACAAAAGCGGCCGTCGGCCACGATGAGGATATCTCGCGAGCGGATATCTTAAAACAGGGTATCGTATCGGAGGCGGATTACACCCAACTGGAACAATACACCCAACTGCTTTTTAAACGCGGTACAGCATTAGCCGCCGAACGTGGGCTAATCTTAGTGGATACCAAATATGAATTTGGTAAGCTGGATGGAAAAATATACCTCATCGATGAAATCCATACGCCGGATTCATCGCGCTATTTCTATGCGGATAGTTACGAACAGCTGCAACAAGACGGAGAACCGCAACGGCAATTGTCTAAAGAGTTTGTGCGGAAATGGTTGATTGAAAACGGTTTTCAAGGAAAAGAAGATCAAAAAGTTCCTGAAATGACAGATGAAGTTGTATCTTCGATAGCTGAAAGGTATATCGAGCTCTTCGAACACATTACGGGGGAACGATTTGTATACCCGGATGG
Organism: Parapedobacter koreensis; assembly: GCF_900109365.1. Taxonomy (GTDB): domain Bacteria; phylum Bacteroidota; class Bacteroidia; order Sphingobacteriales; family Sphingobacteriaceae; genus Parapedobacter; species Parapedobacter koreensis. The sequence continues at coordinate 71,532 of NZ_FNZR01000008.1, forward strand.
TATTGATGTATTGGAAAGGGTGGAACGCAATACCGCAGCTGCCCTCCAACAGTTAGGTAATTAGGGGTATTATAAAAAAGTTATTGCCGTCATGAAATTTACAATTGATAAACACGAAAAATATGTAGTCATCCAGCCACACGTGGAAGTATTGGATGGCGACTCGGCACCAAAAATTAAAGCTGAATTTCTCCTGCGCAATACAGGTGGGCAACGCAATATTGTATTTGATTTGTCCCAAGTAAAGGAGGCCGACTCATCGGGCTTGCGTACCGGGCTGCTGGCCCATCGGCTATGCAAAGCGGCGGGCGGCGTATTTATCCTGGCCTGTGCAAACCAACAAATCAAAAATCTGATTTCAATGTGTAAATTGGACGAAGTGTTGACGGTGGCGCCAAATACAGCTGATGCTGAAGACCTCATATTTTCAAAAGAACTGGAGAAGGATTTGAGGGGCGCCGTAGAAGAGGGATGAGGTTTGATGTATTGATTTTAGGAAGTAGCTCTGCCACGCCAATATACGGGCGCCACCCGACAGCGCAACTCATCAATATCAATGAACAATTGTACTTGGTCGATTGCGGCGAAGGTACGCAGGTACAATTGATTAAGTATGGCATCAGGAGCAACCGCATTAAACATATTTTCATTAGTCACTTACATGGCGACCATTACCTGGGGCTGATTGGCCTCCTTTCTTCGATGCACCTGATCGGGCGCAAGGAAGCGGTACATGTCTATGGTCCTCCTGCATTGAAGGAAATCATTGACTTGAATTTTCTGCATTCCCAAACCGTATTGAGGTATCCGTTATATGTGCATGCCACACAAGATCAAACGATGGAAATGATTTTTGAGAATGAACATGTGCAGGTGAGCAGCTTTCCACTCGATCACCGTATCGCATGCACGGGCTTCCGGTTTGATGAAAAAAAGCGCCTGCCTGCAATTGATCGGGAAAAGACGGAAGCGCTTGGTATTCCCAATGATTATCTGCCCCTTATTAAACGCGGGCATGACTACGTGGCTCCCAATGGAACGGTATACCGCTGGGAGGACTTGACTTTTGCATCGCCTATTCCGCGAAGCTATGCCTACTGCTCGGATACCGTAAGGACAGCAAGCTATCTCCCTTATATCCAGCAGACAGATCTGCTCTATCACGAAGCTACGTTTATGCATAATATGCTTGATAGGGCGCTGGAGACGTTTCATACGACGGCATTGCAGGCCGGGGAAATAGCGGCTCAGGTACAAGCCAAAAAATTGCTTATCGGACATTATTCAGCGAGATATAAGGATCTGAATCCCTTATTGGAAGAAAGCAAAACGGCATTTGAGGCTACGCAATTAGCGCAGGAAGGCAATTGGTATAGCGTATAAAATTCAGGTTGAAAGTTATAAATGGCAAATTCATTTGATTTAACGAATTTATTGAGGGAGAATATCCGGAAATTGATCCCTTATTCCTCTGCACGGGACGAATTTAAAGGTGAGGCTTCTGTTTTATTGGATGCCAATGAGAATGCATATGGCTCTCCGTTGGAACGAAATTATAACCGCTATCCCGATCCCCTGCAACAACAGCTGAAGCTGAAACTGAGCAAAATCAAGGGTGTCCCCGCCCGAAACATCTTCCTCGGCAACGGGAGCGATGAGGCGATAGACATCCTATACCGGGCGTTTTGCCGCCCGGGTATAGACAATGTCTTGCTGGTACCCCCTACGTATGGCATGTATGAGGTGTCTGCCCATATCAACGATGTAGCGATCAAGAAGGTAAACCTTACAGCAGACTTCCAACTCGATTTGGAGGGCATTGCAGAGACCATTGATGCCAATACACGGATGATTTTCCTGTGTTCGCCCAATAACCCGACGGGCAATTCCTTGCATCGGGAAGATGTGGAGACCATCTTGGCGAATTTCGGTGGACTGGTAGTCATTGATGAAGCGTATATCAACTATTCCAGGCAGAAAACATTTATCCAAGAGCTGACGGAATATAGCAACTTGGTCGTGCTGCAAACCCTGTCTAAGGCCTGGGGCTTGGCGGGCTTGCGCCTGGGGATGGCATTTGCAAGTGAGGAAATTATTGAGGTATTCAATAAAATAAAACCGCCTTACAACATCAATCAGGCTACACAGGAATTGGCATTGAAGGCTTTGGATAACGTGGAAACGGTGAATGCATGGATTAGGGAAGCTGTGGCTGAGCGGGAACGGCTATCGGAGGTATTGCGCCAAATGAAGTTTGTCGTGCATGTTTATCCTTCAGATGCTAACTTTATATTGGTGAAAACGGTCGAACCACGGCATTTATATACGTATTTGGTGGAAAAGAGCATCATAATACGCGACCGTTCGAAGGTGGAGTTGTGCGCGGGCTGCCTGCGCATTACCGTGGGGACGCCGGAAGAAAATAGCCTGTTGGTGGAAGCGCTGGCGCACTATCACCCGGAAAACTGAATCGTTAGGGAAGTACATGCCGAAAGGAATAAAATTGTTTTATTGCATTAACAATTTTTCCTAAGTTTGGCAGGTTCAACACGACCTTGGTATAGATAGAGGCAAATAATAAATCGATGCCTGATACAATTAAACGACTACTTTTTATAGACCGGGACGGTACGCTGATTACCGAACCGGAAGACGAGCAGGTTGATTCCTTCGCCAAATTGAAGTTCTATCCGGGAGCGTTGCACTATTTGCCACGCATTGCGAGCGAACTGGGGTTTGAATTGGTGTTGGTGACCAACCAGGATGGATTGGGGACGGCTTCGCACCCCGAAGAAAATTTCTGGCCCGTGCACCAGTTTGTCATCGATACTTTTGCCGGTGAAGGCGTCGTGTTTGCGGCACAGCATATCGACCGTACATTCCCCCACGAAAATGCACCTACACGCAAGCCGGGTACTGCTTTACTGACGGCCTATTTCGATAGGGAAAAGTATGACCTCGCCCATTCCTTTGTGATTGGCGATCGCATCAATGACGTCAAGCTGGCCCAGAATCTTGGGGCTAAAGCCATCTGGTTGCGTAATAACGATGCACTTGGTGCTTCGGAAGCTCTCCAAATTGATGAATCCGTGGTGGCATTGGAATCCCCGGATTGGAAAACCATTTACGAGTTTTTGAAATTGGGCGTCCGGGTAGGCGAACACCACCGCAAAACCAACGAAACGGACATTTATGTCAAGCTAAATCTCGATGGAAAGGGGAAAGCTGATATCCATACCGGGTTGCCCTTTTTTGATCATATGCTTGATCAAATTGCCCGCCATGGTCAGATCGACCTGACCCTACATGCCAAGGGTGATCTGCATATTGATGAGCATCATACCATTGAGGATACCGGCATCGCCTTGGGCGAGGCCTTTGCCAAGACGCTGGGTGATAAGCGAGGCATCGAACGCTATGCCTTTACGCTACCCATGGACGATTGCTTGGCACAGGTAGCCATCGATTTCGGTGGGAGAAGCTGGATGGTATGGGATGCTGAATTCAAGCGGGAAAAAATAGGGGATATGCCCACGGAAATGTTTTTCCATTTTTTCAAATCATTCTCCGATGCGGCCAAATGTAACCTCAATATCAAGGCCGAGGGTGAAAATGAACACCATAAAATAGAGGCAATTTTTAAAGCGTTCGCCAAATCCATCAAAAAGGCCGTAAGGCGCGATGCGGAACACATGGAGTTGCCCAGTACAAAAGGCGTTTTATGATACTAAAATGATAGGCATCATCAATTACGGAGCGGGGAATATTTTTTCACTTACGGCTGCTTTAAACCGTTTGAATATCCCCTATGGAATGGTCAATAAGGTAGATGAATTGGCGGGCTACGACCGTATCATCATCCCGGGAGTAGGACACGCAGGGGCAGCGATGCGGAAATTAGCAGCTTCGGGCCTTGCGGCTTCGATTGGCCAGCTGACGAAACCCGTTTTGGGGATATGTGTGGGCATGCAATTGCTGACGGCCTATTCGGAGGAGGGTGATAGTCCCTTGTTGGATATTATTTCCTTGAATACGTTGCATTTTGACAAGCGTATTGCTGAAAAGGTGCCTCACATGGGCTGGAATAAGGTGTTTCATGAAAATGGATGTCCGATATTCGACAATATAAAAAAAGATGCCTACTTTTACTTTGTACACTCTTATTTTATTGAATATAATGCTACTTTTACAGCCGCTTCCGCTCAATATGGACTGAAGTTTTCAGCTGCCATACAGGATAGGAATTTTTATGGGGTACAATTCCATCCTGAAAAATCCGGGGAAGCGGGTGAACAGTTATTGTTGAATTTTTCAAACTTATATTAACGATCAACCTTAAAAAAAGTATGTATATCATTCCAGCAATAGATGTATTGGACAAAAAGGTCGTCCGCTTACGTGAAGGCAATTACGACGATGCCACTATATATGGCGTAAGCCTTGAAGAAATGATTGAAAAGTACCAATCCAACGGTACCGAATTTGTCCATATTGTGGATCTCAATGGTGCGAAAGGTGATCTTTCCAATCAAACCTACCTGTTGGATATTGTCCGTCATACCGATATGAAGGTGCAATATGGCGGCGGTGTACGCAGTATAGATAAGGTGAAAGAATTGGTGGATGCGGGGATACATCGGGTGGTCATTGGTACGCAAGCGATCACAAATCCCGAATTTTTGGATGAGCTCAGCAAACTTAACCAAGGCAAGCGTAAATATGCCGACCATGTAGTCATTGCCATTGATGTGCTGGATGAAGTGATCAAATATTCCGGTTGGATGGAAAGCTCTCCCGTGAAATTGCTGGATTATATTGACAGATGCCTCTCTTTGGGCTTTTTCCGCTTTCTGTGTACCGATATCAATAAAGATGGTAAACTGGGGGGAGCAGGGGTAGACCTGTATCAGAAATTACTGGACCATTCGCCCATTATTAAACTCATTGCATCGGGCGGCATCAGCTCAATGGAGGATATCTATGCGTTGGATGCCATCAAGGTGGAGGCATGCGTAGTAGGTAAAGCTATCTACGAGAACCGCATTACCATTGAGCAAATTAAGGAGTGGAACCTGAAATCCCTTATCCGTTTTTAACTAATCATGCTGGCCAAACGCATCATTCCCTGCTTGGATGTCAAAGATGGGCGGACGGTGAAAGGCGTCAACTTTGTTGACCTGCGCGATGCGGGTGATCCGGTGGAACTGGCTTGGCAATATTCGAGGCAAGGGGCTGACGAATTGGTGTTTCTGGATATTACGGCTACGCACGAACGGCGCAAAACCACGGCAGAACTCGTCAAGGCTGTGGCGCGGCAACTGAATATCCCCTTTACCATCGGCGGCGGCATTAATGAACTGGCCGATGCGGATGTGTTATTGCACGCTGGTGCGGATAAAATATCCATCAATTCGGCTGCTGTACGGAATCCCGCATTAATTAATCAATTGGCTGATGCTTTCGGTATACAGTTTGTGGTGGTCGCAGTGGATACGCGGCATGTGGATGGCAAAAACTTTGTCCATCTCAATGGTGGCCGTTTGAAAACCGACATCGAAACCGAAGATTGGATCAAGGAAGCCGAGGATCGGGGGGCAGGGGAGATTTTGCTGACCTCCATGGATCACGATGGCACCAAAAATGGATTCGATTGTGTGTTCTTGAAAAAAATTAATGATAACTTGTCCATACCGCTGATTGCTTCGGGCGGGGCAGGCAGCAAGCAGCATTTTGTGGATGTGTTCCAGCAAAGCAATGTGGATGCAGCGCTGGCAGCTTCTGTATTCCATTATGGCGAGATACTGATTCCCGACTTGAAGGACGAACTGCGGCGGCATGGGATTGAAGTAAGGTAATTTCTTTGGATATGTTGGATTTTGAAAAAAGCGGAGGCCTCATCCCGGCCATCATACAGGATGCGCAGACCTTGGAGGTACTGATGTTGGGCTACATGAATCAAGAAGCTTGGGAGAAAACACAGACCGATGGACGCGTTACTTTTTTTTCAAGGAGTAAGAACCGGTTGTGGACAAAAGGCGAAGAGAGCGGTCATTTCCTCGAAGTGGTGGGCACACATATCGATTGCGATCGGGATACGCTATTAATCAAGGTGCAACCCAAGGGTCCGACCTGCCATACAGGAAGCCGAAGCTGCTTTAATACGGATTACAACCAAAATTTTATCTTCGAACTGGTAAATATTATCAATAACCGCTACGAATTTCCGACAGCAGACTCTTACGTCAATCGGTTGCGCGAACGCGGGTTGAATAAGATCGCCCAAAAAGTTGGCGAAGAAGCGGTGGAAACGGTGATAGCTGCGCTAGCTGAAAGGGAGGTGGATTTCGTCAATGAAGCATCTGACCTGCTGTTTCACCTGCTGGTATTGCTGCGGGAAAAGGCGGTATCCCTGGAGACCATTACCAAAAACCTGGAAAGCAGGCATCAATAATTTTAAGCCCAATCAGCTGCTGTATCCTTGTTCATCATGAATAAGCTTCAGATTCATAAAGCAGGTACGTTGTCGGGGCACCAAAATCCGATTTTTGCCGTGGAGAATGGCCGTGAACCTCATGTCATTTTCACAGCGGGCAATGACAAGGGGGTGGTACAGTGGGATTTAGAGAAAATGGCGTTCGATCGCATCTTGTACCCTGTGCAGTTTTCCGTATACGTACTTCATTTAATTGCGCATACGCCGCTGTTGGCTATCGGGATGCGGGATGGCAACGTCCTGATCGTAGACACTGCCTCACAGCGGTTAGCGGCCAAGCTTCAATATCACCAACGGCCTGTTTTCGATATCAAAACTTTTACAACCAAACCCGAAATGATAGTTTCATCGGAAGATGGTACAGTCTCTATTTGGAATACGGACACCTTTAACCTTTTGTATCATTTTAAAGTAGCCGAGCAGACTGTACGAACCATTGCCATCAGCAATGACGAACAATGGGTGGTCTTTGGAACAAAGGAGGGTAACGTCAAATTGTACAATGCGCTTGATTATTCGTTGGTGGAAGCGCTACCTGGCCATACCATGCCCGTTACGTCGCTTTGCTTTTCGCCAGATGGGCAATATTTGCTTACGGGCGGCCGCGATGCGCAGTTGAACGTGTTGGACGCTACCGGGGGATTTTCGCTTGCCAAGGCATTTACACCGCACCTCTTTACCGTCTACGCCATCAAATACCACCCTACATTGCCTATTTTTGCGACAGGTAGCCGGGACAAAAGCATCAAGGTCTGGTCGGGAACGGATTTCCGGTTACTGCGGGTGATCAGTATTGAACGTGGGTTTGATAGCCATCTCTTGTCCATTAATGACGTGGCATGGAATGGTTATAAAAACCAGCTTGTGTCTGTCAGTGATGATAAGCAAGCGATGGTTTGGGATATTACGCTCTAAGACCAAGCGTAGTAACCTCGCTTGAAAGCAAGCCTACAATTTGCGCCAAGTATGCAGCATCGATCTCGTCGAAGTGATTAAGGTACTCACTATCAACATCCAGAACGGCTACCACTTGACCCTCTTTTAGGAGTGGCACAACAATCTCAGATTTCGAAAGCGAACTGCATGCTATGTGACCGGGAAAAGCGTCCACATCGGGTACTGTGATTATTTCCTTGCGTTCCCAAGCCGTACCACATACGCCTTTTCCTTTGGCGATCCGGGTGCAGGCCAATGGTCCTTGGAATGGGCCAAGCACCAATGATGCGTCCCGCACGATATAGAAGCCTACCCAGAAAAAATCGAATTGCGTTTTGAGCACGGCAGATACATTGGCCATATTGGCAATAAGATCCGTTTCTCCTGAAACTAATGCTTCGAGCTGTGGAAGCAGTGATCGATACTGTTCCTCCTTGCTGCCTGTGGCAATATATAATTCCTCTGCCATAAATCAAATCTTAACGAGAACTGAAATCCATACAAATGGAGTGCAAAACTACGGAGAAAACCGTTGGTGTTTGTCATCTTGACGCAATAGCTGTGAGAGCAGTAAACTAATTTTAAAAAGGTATATTTACGAATTTTGATGTATAATTGAGGTTCAAAAAGCAACCGCTGTACAGCTTGTTGCTGTAGTGCCGATGCGGCGAGCATTATTTAGGTCAACTATTTTGGGAGTTTAGCGATTTTTGAATGAAAGAAAAACCTAGCGTTAGCCAACTTTCCGGTGTAAAGGAAATAGCCAGGCGAGCAAATGTATCCATTGCTACCGTAGACCGCGTGATTCATAACAGAAAGGGCGTGTCGGAAGCGACAAAGGAAAAGATCAATGGGATTATCAAGGAGATTGGGTTTCAACCCAACATCCTCGCCAGCCGTCTTGCGTCAAAAAAAACAAACCGCTTTGCGTTTCTAATCCCTAATGCCAACGAAACCGACTATTGGGATGCTTCGTTGAAAGGCATAGAACGCGCCCATCAGGAGATTAAACAATATGGAATCCAGCTCGACAAATACCTGTTCGATCTGAATGACAAAGCGACATTTACCAAGAACGTGAATGAAATAGCCAAAGGTGACTATGACGGTATCGTCATGGCTCCTTCATTCATCGAGGAGGCGACTGAATTGGCGGCGCGCTGCCAAAGCCGGAAAATTCCCTATGTGTTTATCAATTCGGATATACCGGGAAAGAACAACATTGCTTACATAGGCCCCCATTTATACCAAAGCGGGTGCCAGGCGGGCCAATTGGTTCGTTTCGGATTGAAGCGGGGGAAAGTACTCATTATCAATATTTCCAGGGAAATAGACAGCTACCATCACTTGTTGAGGAAGGAAGATGGTTTTCGCCACTATATTGAGGATAGCAATACCGCAGCGAACCATATCGCGATTGAAAAGATGGATATTACCAACACAACGGATGAATCGGTGAGCGTTGCGCTTGATACGTTTCTGAAAAACCATACAGATATCGATGCCTTTTTTGTGACCAATTCGAGGGTACGGAGCGTCGCCACATACCTTCGAACGCACGCATCACCGCATCGGATCCTCATCGGTTATGATTTATCGGGAGAGAATATAAAATACCTGAAAGATGGTACGATTGATTTCTTGATAGGCCAAAAACCGGAAGAACAGGGATATGCAGGTCTCATGGCTTTGTTTCAGCATGTCGTGGCTGGTAGTACGGTCATTAAGAACCAATATATGCCAATCGATATCATTACCAAGGAGAATTTCGAGTTTTATAAGAATTAACATTAAATTTTTCAGATCATTTGGAAGTGAAATACGAAATTACGTAATTAGCGGGTACGTTACCGTTTTTCGGGTACGTACCCGAAAAGGGCTGGCTATTAAAAATTGGGTATATGAATAGAAGAAAATTTATTACGAATACATCTTTGGCGATGGTCGGTATCGGAGCGGGGATCGACGCGGCGATGGCTGGCGGCAGGCAGCCTTTGGGGTCGGCGAAGCGTGTTGGGATCATTGGTTTGGACACATCGCATAGCTTGGCTTTCGCGGAGGGATTAAACGATCCGTCGAGTGCATTAAGTACTTCCGGCTATCGGGTCACCGCCGCTTACCCATACGGGAGTACGATCGCGATCAGTACGAGCCGTATTCCCGGCTACATCAAGGACATCCAGCCGTATGGGGTAAAAATCGTTGAATCTGTCAGCGCATTGTTGGCGGAGGTGGACTATGTGCTGTTGGAGACTAATGATGGCAACCCAAGACTGGCGCAGGCAACGGAAGTCATTGAGGCTGGTAAGCCCGTTTTTATAGATAAACCTATCGCAGCATCCTTGGCAGATGTCCGGAAAATCTATGCACTGGCTGAGGCACGGCGAGTCCCGATATTTTCCGCATCTTCTTTGCGCTATATGGATACCATCCAAGATGCCATCAACGGCAAAATCGGAAAGATTTTGGGGGCCGATACATACAGCCCAGCAACGTTTGAACCGCATCATTCCGATTTTTTTTGGTACGGCATCCACGGCGTGGAATCCTTAGTCGCACTAATGGGTGTCGGTTGCAAAGAGGTGACGCGCACGCATACCGAAGGGACTGATGTGGTAGTTGGTACGTGGTCGGATGGCCGCATCGGTACATTCCGAGGCAATCGCACGGGTAAACATACCTATGGTGGTACAGCATATGGTGAAAACGGGGATCTGACTTTGGGGCCCTATAAGGGATATGATAGCTTATTGAGTGAGATTATCCGTTTTTTTGACACTGGCCAATCTCCGGTAGCGGCGAAAGAAACATTGGAAATTTACCGGTTTATGGCTGCGGCTGATGTGAGCAAGTCCCGAGGCGGTGCAGTGGTTGCCCTGTCGGAGGTAGACTGAGGACTGGCTGCGGGAAAAACTTCAGAAAACAGGCATATATAACTACATAGCTAATGAAAGAACAAACAAATAATACAAGGAGGGAATTTCTTAAGAAAGCCTCATTTGGTGTAGCGGCATTATCTGCCGGTAGCATTTTCAACGGCATATCTGCCACCAGCTATCGACGTATCGTCGGAGCCAATGAGCGGATCCAGGTAGCGATGATGGGGGTCAATTCCAGGGGATTTGCACTGGCCAATAATTTTTCCTCCCAGCCAAATAGTGAGGTTACCTACATTTGTGATGTGGATCGCCGTGCTGCTGAAAAATGCCTGAGGGATGTCGTCAAAAACCAATCCCGCCAGCCTAAGTTGCAACCGGATTTCCGTAAGGCACTTGACGATAAGGACGTAGACGTGCTCGTCGTCGCTGCGCCCGACCATTGGCACGCGCCGGCAGCTATCCTGGCTTCCAAAGCGGGTAAACATGTATACCTTGAGAAGCCATGCAGCCACAATCCCGCCGAAGGAGAGTTGTTGATGGCTGCAAGCAAAAAATACGGTAATGTCATCCAAATGGGCAACCAACGGCGCTCATGGCCCAATGTCAAGCAGGCCATCGAAGCGCTTCATGGAGGGATTATCGGCCAACCCTATTATGCCAAAACCTGGTACACAAACAATAGAGCCTCTATCGGTGTCGGCAAGCCCGCGCCTGTTCCTGATTGGTTGGATTTTGACCTATGGCAAGGACCTGCCCCACGCCGGGAATTCCAAGATAACCTCATTCACTACAACTGGCATTGGTTTTGGCACTGGGGGACTGGCGAGGCGCTTAATAATGGTACCCACATGGTGGATCTTGCGCGCTGGGGGCTGCAAGTAGCTTACCCCGAGCGGGTGACTTCCACCGGGGGCCGATATCGCTATCAAGACGATTGGGAGGCACCCGATACACAACTGATTACCCTGGATTTTGGTCAGCGGGGTATGATTGCATGGGAAGGCCGGAGCTGCAATGGCCGTGTGAACGAAGGTGAGTCGACAGGCGTAGTCTTCTACGGTGAAAAGGGATCGGTTCAAATTGGTGGTGGCAATGCCTATCAAGTCTATGATTTAGAAAACAAGCTGGTCAAAGATGTCAAGAATGAAGTAACCATCGATCCCCGCAACCGTACCAATCCGTCGCAATCGCTGGATGCCATCCATATCCAGGATTTTTTCAAGGGTATAAAAAATGGCCAAAAACTCGCTTCAGACATCGAAAGCGGGCATATTAGCACGTTGCTGGTACAATTGGGCAATATCGCTCAACGCAGTGGTGGACTATTGGATATTGACCCGTCAAACGGCTATATCCTTGACAACCTGGAAGCCCAGGCGCTATGGAGCCGCGAATACGAAAAGGGATGGGAGCCTAAGATTTAATGAAAAATACCGCATACAAATGGCAGCATCACAGGCAGCGGTAAGTGTAGCATCACTGTCGCGTCGCGATACCGTGGTATCGATCATCATCATTGCAGGAATGTTTTTTATCTTCGGGTTCCTCTCTTGGATAAATGCCATCCTCATTCCGTATTTCAAGATAGCGTGCGAACTTACCCATTTCCAGTCTTACCTCGTGGCCTTTGCGTTTTATATCGCTTACTTTGTCATGTCAGTACCCGCATCCTACCTGCTGAAAGCCGTGGGGTTCAAACAGGGGATGATGGTGGGATTTTTCGCATTGAGCCTGGGAGCCTTTATCTTTGTGCCTGCCGCAATGACACGCACTTACGGGGTATTCCTCCTGGGGCTCTTTACCATCGGGGTAGGGCTGGCAATCCTTCAGACGGCTGCCAACCCTTACATCACTATCCTTGGCCCGAAGGAGCGGGCGGCGCAGCGGATCAGCATCATGGGCATCTGCAACAAGTTTGCAGGAATCGTCGCGCCGCTGCTGTTTGCGGCGGCAGTTTTGCGGCCCACGGACCAGGCGCTGTTCGATAGCCTGGCATCCATGGCGGATGAGGTGCGTGCGGCTACGCTCGATGAACTGATTAGGCGGGTGATCGTACCTTATTCCGTTGTAGGTAGTATATTGCTGCTGGTCGGCATTGGCGTGCGTTACTCCCCATTGCCCGAAATTGATACGGCCGAGGAACAAGACGACGTTGCCCGGGCTAATACCGGGAAAACGAGCGTTTTCCAGTTTCCGCATCTGGTGCTTGGGGCGGTGGCTATTTTTATCCACGTGGGCGCACAGGTCATCTCCATTGATACGGTCATCAACTATGCCGGTTCAATGGGCATATCCCTGATTGAGGCGAAAGTCTTCCCGTCGTACACGTTGGGGATGGCCATTGTGGGTTATTTCCTCGGTATTTCGGTTATCCCCCGATGGATCAGCCAGAAAAACATGCTGCGCCTCGTGACCTTTATGGGAGCGGTACTTTCGTTGCTGATTGTTTTTACTCATGGGCAGGTGAGGCTGTTCGGGCATCAGACAGACGTCTCCATTTGGTTCATCGTGATGCTCGGAATCCCGAATTCGCTGACGTGGGCAGGCATCTGGCCGTTGGCCATGGATGGCTTGGGTCGCTTTACCAAGGTGGGTGCTTCCTTGATGATCATGGGGCTATGCGGCAATGCGATACTGCCGTTGGTATATGGCTATTTCGCGGATAAGTTCGGTCTACGGGAAGCCTATTGGATACTGTTGCCGTGTTACCTGTACTTGATTTATTATGCAATGTGGGGGCATAAGCTTAAAAAGTGGTAAAAGCAAAAGTCCTATTGCACAACAATAGTTAAAATACTGATGTCAAAAAACGATATAAAGATTATAAACGGTCATATCATCACCCCTTACCGTGTGATTAAAAATGGGGAGCTATTCATACGGAATGGCAAGATTGAGGCCGTATGTGAAGGCAAAGCTGACATGGAAGATGCCCAGATCATCGATGCGAATGGCCACTATATCGCACCTGGATTTATCGATATCCATGTGCATGGTGGAGGAGGATCCGATTTCATGGATGGTAGCACGGATGCTTTTGTGCAGGTTGCAGAGACCCATGCTCGGTATGGCACTACAGCGATGCTGCCTACCATACTGACGAGTACCAAAGCGGAAATTATCCGATCCCTGGCACTGTATGATCAGGTTGTGGCAAGCACGGTACGCGGTTCGAGGTTCTTGGGGGTGCATATCGAAGGACCATATTTCTCCATGCAGCAACGGGGCGCACAGGATCCGCGGTATATACGGGATCCGGATCCAGCTGAATATTTCGAGATATTGGAAAGTTCGCCGTCAATCAAACGGTGGAGTGTGGCACCCGAGAAAGAAGGGGCATTACCATTTGGGCAATTGCTGCGTGAGCGTGGTATTTTGCCCTCAATTGCACATTCTGATGCATTGTACAACGATGTTGTCCATGCGTTCGAAAATGGTTATTCGCTGGTTACACACCTGTATTCCGCCATGTCTGGTGTTACGAGGCGAAATGCTTTTCGGTATGGTGGAATTATTGAAAGTGCTTATCTTATTGATGAAATGGATGTGGAAATCATCGCCGACGGCCGCCATCTGCCGCCCGAATTACTCAAGCTGGTGTACAAAATCAAGGGTGCTGACCGCACGGCGCTGATCACGGACGCGATGCGTGCCGCTGCCATGCCCGAAGGGCGCAGTATCCTTGGAAGCGCCACCAATGGCATGGATGTACTGGTGGAAGATGGTGTGGCTAAATTGCCTGACCGGAGTGCATTTGCAGGCAGTACAGCCACGGCGGATCGATTAGTACGCACCATTACGGAGGTTGCGGACATCCCGCTCATCGACGCCGTACGTATGATGACTGCAACTCCGGCACGTATCCTCGGTGTGGATAGTTACATGGGCTCGTTAGTTCCCGGGAATGATGCAGACATTGTGATTTTTGATCAGGGCGTCAATATCATGATGACCCTTATCAAAGGCCGTATCGTTTATGATAGGGATGAACGTACCAGCACAGATATTACTAAGGAAAAGATTACCATTTGAACGAAATGACAATAAATAAAATTGATTCGTTGACCATCGCGAGGTTTGACGACCGCCCGTCACTGGGAAGGGCAGCCGCTGCTGCTGTGGCCGCCAATATGCATGAGCTCCTCGATCAGCGGCGGGAGTCTGTAAACGTCGTTTTTGCCGCGGCTCCTTCCCAAAACGAATTTTTGGCAGCCCTTGTTCTGGATAAAAGGGTGGATTGGAGCCGTGTGAATGCTTTTCATATGGACGAATACATCGGTCTGCCGATAGCTGCATCCCAGCGCTTCGGCAACTTTCTGAAAGAACGGCTGTTTGCGAAACTGCCTTTCCGGTCAGTCAATTACCTGGATGGAAATGCTACCGATCCCCAAAGGGAATGCCAGCGGTATACCGATTTGCTGAAGCAATACCCGACCGACATCGCCTGCATGGGAATCGGGGAAAATGGCCATATTGCTTTTAATGATCCGCATATTGCGGATTTTAATGACCCAGCTTGGGTCAAGATTGTTGACCTGGATTTGGCGTGTCGGCAACAGCAGGTAAATGATGGCTGTTTCAAGGCATTGGAGGAGGTGCCAACGTATGCCTTGACGCTGACGGTGCCGGCATTAATGGCCGCGCAGTATGTCTATTGCATGGTGCCCGGTATCAATAAGGCCCCGGCAGTATACCATACCTTAAATGAGGAAATCACAGCCGCACACCCAGCTACTGTTTTAAGAGAACACCCGAGGGCTGTATTGTTTCTTGATGCCGACAGTGCGTCAGCACTGTGACGCAAAGTTTTTGGTATTTCTAAATGGAAATTCAACAATAGTGATTACTTTAGTGCCACAGTCGACCCGGCAGTGGGCGCTATTAACCAATTTGGAAATACTGCTAATTTATGCAAGAAACGATAACTGTTGTTGCGTCTTCCGACAAGAAAAACCTATGGAAAGTTATTGGCGCATCTTCCTTGGGCACGTTGATCGAATGGTATGATTTTTATATTTTCGGTAGTTTGGCCATCGTCATCTCCACCAAGTTTTTTCCGCCGGACAACCCCACGGCAGCTTTTCTTTCCACGCTAGCCACATTTGCTGCGGGATTTGTGGTACGGCCGTTTGGGGCCTTGTTTTTTGGAAGATTGGGCGATATCATTGGCCGTAAGTACACCTTTATGGTCACCCTATTGGTCATGGGGCTGGCTACGTGTGCCATCGGGCTGGTACCGGGGTATGAGACCATCGGGTTTGCCGCCCCCATTCTGGTGCTGGTACTGCGGCTATTGCAGGGGTTGGCCCTCGGGGGTGAATACGGTGGCGCGGCTACCTATGTGGCTGAGCATTCGGAACCGCATAAGCGGGGCTTCCGTACCTCGTGGATACAGACAACCGCCACGTTTGGGTTGTTCATCTCCTTGGCTGTCATTATGCTGACCAAAAGCAGCATGTCTGCCGAGGCATTTGACGATTGGGGCTGGCGGGTGCCTTTCCTGATTTCATCGCTTATGGTGGTGGTGTCCTATTTCATTCGCCGGAATATGGACGAATCCCCGCTATTCAAGAAGGCCAAGAACGAGGGAAAAACGTCCAGCAATCCGCTCAAGGAGTCCTTTGGCAAAAAGTATAATTTCAAATTTGTGCTGCTTGCCCTATTCGGGGCAACCATGGGACAGGGAGTCATTTGGTATACCGGACAATTCTATGCCCTGTCTTTCCTGCAGAATGTTTGCCATGTGGACTTTGACCAGACAAACTTCATCATCGGCGCCGCGCTTTTGGCAGGCACGGGATTTTTTGTCGTATTCGGATGGCTTTCTGACAAAATCGGACGCAAACCGATCATGTTAGCGGGTATGCTGCTGGCTATCCTGACTTATCGGCCCATCTATGACCGGATTTACCAGCTCACCGATGTGACGAACAAGCACGAACTGGTAGACCAACAGCGGATAGCGGAAGAAACTGTCGTCAAAATGTATGACGATGGCAGTACGGCCACATTGACTAAGACCGGTGATACCATCAAGCAAACCGTACGCGTGGGAGCAGGGACATTTTTTTCGATAGCATTGTTGGTGTTTATTCAGGTGCTCTATGTGACGATGGTCTACGGCCCGATAGCGGCCTTTCTGGTAGAGATGTTTCCCGTACGGATTCGCTACACATCCATGTCGCTGCCTTACCACATCGGCAATGGGATATTCGGCGGCTTGCTTCCTGCGGTGGCCACCTACCTCGTGACGAAAGCGCAAGTGGCCAATGCAGCAGTTGTGCAAACATCGGCAGCAATCCCGCACGACAGACCTTACCTGGCAGGGCTATGGTATCCTATTATCATTGCTGGCGTTAGCTTTGTGATTGGATTGTGCTACCTCAAGAATAAAAACCAAAATGTCCAATAAGCTATGAATACGGTCAAACGAGTTTTAGGTGTAGTTTGGATCATCCTTGGATTAGCCGCTGGTTATTATTTGATTGGAAGCCAAGCTATCCCACAATTTACCAGCGGTAAGTCGGAAGACTTAGTACCTGCTATTATCTATACGTTTATCTTGATGCCAATCATCACGGGCGGGCTCTGCATATTCGGATGGTATGCACTGCAGGGTGAGTATGA
Organism: Parapedobacter koreensis; assembly: GCF_900109365.1. Taxonomy (GTDB): domain Bacteria; phylum Bacteroidota; class Bacteroidia; order Sphingobacteriales; family Sphingobacteriaceae; genus Parapedobacter; species Parapedobacter koreensis. Next base: position 88,467 of record NZ_FNZR01000008.1, read on the forward strand.
TGATTGAACGGGAGATTACTGCAACATCAACCGCAGGTTAAAGCCAAAATTGGTATACGACGTAGCGAACGTCTGGGAAGTATAGGGGCGTACAGCGTTGCTGTCAAAGAATACCCGGATATTGAACCGCTGGTTGATCACATAATCCACTGACGGGCGGTAGGAGATGCTTTTGTTGCCGGCGGATACTTCCGATTCGTTGACATCCGATCGGTACACCAATGTTTTGAGGTCGTTAATAGCAACATCCAACCGGAAATTCAGGTCATTATTCATTTTGAAGTTGTTGAACCATCCGAAGGGCATCTGGAAACCAGTGGCCCGGTAGCCTGCGCCCAATATGAAGGACTGGTCGCTCAGCATGGCGAGTTGGCTGTTTTGCAGGCTGAGGTTCAGTGTACGGGCTCTGCGATATTCGGCGTTGGCGGTGAGGTTGTTTCTAAACCGTGCGTCAAGGCCGAGTAAGGGTACAAACTGTTCGAAAATAGATACCTGCTGAAACTGGAATTCGGGCAGGAAATTGTCATTGACATCCCGTTCGGAAGGGAAACCATTGGTTTCATTGTACCGTATCAAGGAGTTATATCCATTGATTGAATAGCGCGTATTATAGCCATGGCGAAGCGTGAGTGAGGTAAGCACTTCACTGAACAGCGGAAGCTTGCCCAATCCGTTATAAGTGACATTCCAGTTGGGAATCGGAATTTCGGGAAAACTTCCCAGCTTCACGCGCCCGGCATCTTGGCCGCGGTATGCTGCAAGGAATGCATTGACCACGACATCTTGGGCCGTGTTGCCGTAGCCATCGGCAAAACCATCGTTTTCACCGGAAGAGTTGGGGTTCAACTGGCCAAGCCGCTGTGATACCGCCTGACGGTTGCGTTCAAACTCCCGGAAGAGTGCTTCGTGGTCTTTGAAAGCGGTGCCTATGGCCAGGTAGGAGATGCTGTAATTGCCGGTAGTGACCGGGGTCAGGCTTTGGAAGGCATTGTCTTGTGCCGAATACTGGAACGAGGTGGTGTAATTCCGGTTATTGAGCTTTACGGCCGTCAGCTCGATATTCAGATCGCGGAGCGGTTCGAGTATGGCCCGTATGGAGATATCTTCCGTCAATGACGTCATGTAAAGCTGGGTTTGCAGCGTATCCGTCGTAATCCATCCGTTTACGGCGGCCCGTTCGCGGATGTCGCGCTGGCTACCGAAGAGAAAGCCCCATCCGGGAGCATTGTGATCAAAGTCGTACCCCAGCATATTGGTCTTCGGCAGGTATCCGGGCAGGAAGGTGTTTTGTACCCTTGTATAAGCCGCGTTCACGTTTTTGATACTGGTAAGCAGGCCGGTGAAAAATGCTGCCGCACCGCTGGCATCCAGCCCGCTATTGTTGCGGATAAAGCCAAACTTGTTGTAGAGTCCCGCCATATTGAGTGTGGGGTTTACCTGGATATTCCGTGAGTTTTGGATGCTGTTGCCCATGCTGATATCCGCACTCCGCATCGATAGAAGGGGCTCTGTCTGCCAGTTGAACTGTGTACCATAACGTGCATCCACATTTACCCAATCCAGTCCCGGCAGCTTATTGATAGGCAGCGTATAGGTAATGTTCATCATGTGGCTGTAGTCCGTGGTACGGCCTAGTCGCCAGAAGTTCTCCCAGAGGGTATCGCGCTTTAACCCATTCAGGCGCCCATCCGGCTCGTCTACGATGGCATAGTTGGTGGCATTGAAGTCAAGTTTCAACGATTTGGAGAGGTTCCAACTGATGCCATAGATGCGATTCATCGTGAAATTCTTGTTGTATAAGGTGCCCATGGCTGGCAGGAAATTGTCTGCCGAATTGTTTACCCGTAAGGTATTTTCGTTGTATATCCGGTTGACATCGATACGGAAGTTGAGCAGCGACGGCATCAGATTGAAGTTGAAATCGCTGAGGATGCCCAAGTGCCTATTCTTGATGAATTTCTTAAAAGGCTCGAATGTCAGATCGTCGTTGGCGTTGAAGGTATAATCCAGTGCGGCACGGTAGTTTTTCTGAAGGGCTACTTCCGTCAGGTAATCGCGGTGGTAATTTTGCGAATATGCGTAGGTAGCGCTGAAATTTTCGATATTCCATGGACGTACGGGCTTGTCGATGTCGGTGCGTACCTTGCGTACGTTGGTGAGGTTAAAACTTCTGCGGGTGGTAAAGTCCTGGGTTACACGGAGCAACGAATCGCGCTGGTTGCGTGAAAGATTGGCCAGCGCGCTATTGAGCTCGATATCGGGCATCAACGGGTTATATTCCGGTGTGCCCACCTGCCGGGTATAGCTGAAAAAGAGCGGAATACGTATGCCATAGTCTACGGGAAAAAACTTGCCAAGTTCGGCATTGGTGACCAGGTCGAGGTACACATCATCACTACGGCTACGTTCGCCAATCCGCTGTTCAATGGAGCCGAAGCCAACAGTACTCTTACTTCCGGATACCGTAATATTCGCAAAATCGGCCAATTGCGCGTTCATTCTGGCGGTGGCCGCCCAGCCGCCTTTATTGTCAAAGTCTGTAAGCCGCATTTCGTTAAACCAGAATAATCCCGATTTGTCGAGTCCGTCGTCATTGCCTGTACTCACATCCGTGCCACGCAGGGGATTCATCACGCCAAGCATATAGAAGCGCACTTTGCTGATATCGGGTTGTCCGATGATGGTCACACGGTTTTCACCGTCGAAGAAGGTAAAGGGTACGTCCACAGGCCAAGGCTGGCCATTAAGCGTAGCCCGGTTACGAGCTTGTTTGGCATCCTGGAAGATGCTGATACGGATATTCATCCGGTTTTCCTGGGGCCATATAAGCTCGGCATCATTGGTGCCGGGTGGGGTGATTTTCAGCGGGGCGTCATATTGATAGTAATTGTACTGATCGTCGGTACCTACCCGTATAAAAGCCCTGAAATCGCCATCGCGCAGGTATTGTCCCTCAGCATGGATAAACATTTCCAAACGGCCATATGCCCGGAAGTCATTGGTCGCTGTGCGGTATGCGGCACGGCCGTAGCCATCCCGGAGGTTTTTGACATCCAGCGATAACGACTGCTCATTGAGCTGTACATTATTGTTGAGGTTGCCCCAGTCTAGCTGGCGTTCGATGCCGGGCGGCACCACGTAGGGGATGGGTTGCCGGTTGCCATTCTGCTCAATGTTAAATGCCGCCACTTCAACGGTTGAGTTGTCCAAGGGTACATTGCCCATGCTGGGGTCTGCAATGACCTTAGCATTATTATTTTCTGCATTGTACCTGCGCCATTCACCCCTTACCAATTGCACTTGTGCAAGGCGCACCACTGCAGTATCGGCAAAATCGGTCATAAACATGCGGACGAAACGGATGGATTTGAAATCCCGTACATTGCCCACACGTTCTTGGTATTGGGCGAGTGGTATACGGAATTGATACCATCTTACTTGTTCCGTGCGACCGTTGGCCAGCACCACTTCGGTGGTATGCATGTCAGCAATGTAATTTTGGCCTACCTGCATATCCTGTGGCCGGAGCGATATCCGGTATTGATAGTATTCTTCCGCTTCGTTCATGTTGTTGTCCCGGTTGATATCTTCACCGTCTGGAAGGAGCGTAGATGCGGAGGTCTCTACGCCAACTGATTGCTCGGGTGTCCGTGAATTTCCTTCGGGGCCATTGAAGCGCTCATAACGTTTCAGGATACCAGCATTCTGGTTGTCGAGCTCGGGGCCCCGGAAATATTGGAAGTTGTCGCCCGAAGGATCATTGGCCAGTTCTTGGGAGGCTGTAGGATTGAGCAGGCCTTGCATTTGGGATAGGAAATCGCCATGGAAACCGCGTTCGTCCACATCATCGAGGCCGTCCAGTCCGATATCCTGACGGGCACGCGCTACGGGATCATTATCAAAAGCTTGGATGACTGGCTGATTGCGGGGTACCCTTCCCCAATTGGTTTCGTCAATCTGCGAGAGGTCTCCCGAAGGCGACATGCCGTTTTCCATTGCCTTACGCCCATCTTTCAGGATATCTTCAGAAATATTGCCGAGGTTGAAATACAGATCCCCTCCCCTCGATTCTGGATTGGTGAGAAAGGGATCCATCATCCACAACTCGATGAATTCGATATTCTGTGCCTCGAAGTCGGGCGCATCTATCCTGCGGAACATCCCGCCCCAACGGCTGCGCGGATTGGCGAGCGTGCCATCCGGATTGAGACCCGTCCGGGCATAATTATAAGGACCACGGATAGTGGGGTAGAAGGCGAGGTCCAACGTTGACAGGAAAAGCGGCAAGCCCGTGGTAGACTCCCGGTAGGGAAATACTTCCTGTTCGAGCACTTCCCGCACGCGATGCTGCGATAGTTCGGTGCTATTGATGTTGCTGGGCGTGAGGTTGATGTTGCGGTAAAATATCGGATCGATGTTGTAGAAAGCCAACCGTGCACGGTTGAAACCGTATTGCAAATCGTCTAGTTGCTGGGACTCCGGAAAAAGCTGTGGCGTGCCCGAAAGCTGCCAGTTATAAGCCCCTTTGAGGTCGACAAACGAACGGCTGTTTTCAAAATCATCAATATAGGTGATACCGCTCTGCGTACCGGCAAAGTTCAATGCCCGTGGATGTCCGGGTAGCAACTGGGCAAATTCGCCATAGAATGAGATAGACGAAGGTTCCTTGGTATCCAAAAAAGGAATTTTATCGACCATACGGGTGAGCCAGCGTGAGGGCGAATTGTACGTGACATCCAATCCCCACATGGTATTGGAGATGGGTTCCTCACCGATGTTTACCTTTTGGGTGAGCGGCCTTTCGGTTAGGTTCATGATGGTACCGCCAAGTTGCAAGTTGTCATTGACCAGGTAGTCAAGCCTACCGCCCACCATCGTGCGCTGTTGCAGGCCGAATAGCTGATTGTTTTCCATCTTGATGCGGATAGGCTGGCCCGATTGCAGCAAGGCCTGGTTGAGGATACGTACCCTTCCGATGTCATAGTCGACGATGAAATCCACCCCTTCCTGAAGTGGCGCCGGACCTGCGAATACCTGCACGGATCCGCGGGGTACGTTGATGGCACCGAGTTGAAATTCAGTGCCTACCTCCGATTCGTAGGACCCCTTGATGAGGTATCGGTTTTGATTGGGAAAATACTGCTGAGCGAGTACTTTGGTGGAGTCATACAGGGCTTGGTAGGTATACTTGTCGATCAATACCTGTTCGGCGCCGGGGGTAAATTGGCTGGCCAGATCGCTGCCGAAAGGTTCTACCAGCGGAAACATGACGCGGCCCCGCTCGGGATCGATGGTGATGCCGGAAAGAAAATCAAAGAAGCCATCCGGCTGCTGAGCATTCTGCGGGTTGAGCCTATCGAGCCCGGTGAGCTGTATCCATAGTTTGTTTTGGGTGTTTTGCCCTTCATACATGACGGGGCGCTCAACACCGCTTTCATCTTCGATGCGGAAGATATTGAACCTGAAGTTGGTTTGACCTACACCATATGCACCGATGGAATAGATGTTTTTCATCATGAGATCCCATATCGGCAGGTTGGTCTTCAGAATTTCATTCTTCAATAGCTTAGCTACCAGCATCTGCGGTTGCGAAGGACTTACCGGCACGTCTGTTGAAAATTCGCCCACTTGGTATTCCCGTCCCCCAGCGGTGTAGCGGTAAGACACGGCGAGTATCTGGTCGTTGTTGAGGGGCATATTGAGCGAGATGAAACCCAACCGTCGGTTTACGGTGTATTCGGTGCCCTCGCGTAGCTTGCGGGCATAAGTGAGCTTGGCGTAGTTGTCATTGGCACCGCTGCCCTGGAAAAACTGTTGCACTTCATTGGACTGCGTGTAGCGCGCACCATCAGGTAGCACCTGCAACAGCGTGTTGGAATAAAATTGGGCAGGCTCGCCCGGAATGCCGGTGGAAGGGTAGCGCGTGTTGCCCTGGCTGACGAGCATCGTATTATACGGTTGGTATTCGCCCAAGTCCATCAGTGCCAACACATCTCGGGAATCGTCTACGGAATTGCTGCGGTTGCTTATCCAGACTTCGATCTGCGTGATATTGACATCCGTAGTGAGGATGGGAGCCAGGGCCATCGCCCGGTTAAAATTGTCCCTGAAATAATGTGCGAGGAAATAGTGCTGATTGTCCTCGTATTCGTCGGCTTTCAGTGCAAACTCACTTTCCTGCGCGCCGTTTTTGATAGTGATTTCCCGCTGTTGCGACCGCTGTTGGGAGAAGATACCCGTCACGTTCAGCCGCCCGAATTGCAATTGGGTTTTGAGTCCGAACAGCGCCTGTGTGCCACTAATTAAGGTGGTATTGAGCGGCATGCTCACGTTGCCCAGTTCTATCCGCTTGATGATGTCGTCGTCCTTTCCCGTGTAATCCAGGCGAATCTGGTTTTCAAAATCAAATTGCGCCTCGGTATTGTAATTGGTGGTCAGCTTCAGGCGATCCCCGATTTGTCCGGTGAGGTTCATCTGGATACGCTGGTCGAAGTCAAACCCCCATTGCCTACGCTGCCGTTCGTTGAACATCGGGTTAGCATTCTTATTGTGCTGCGCCATGATACTGATATCGGCGCTGCCGCGTGGGATGATATCGATGGTGTTGCCTCCGAAAATCTTCTCGAACGCCTCGCTTTGCACATAAATCGTCGGTATAAGACGATCCTGGCGGTAATCCGTCAGCTGCTTATCCGATAGCTCACGCCAGTAGCTGCGTTTCAGCAGTTGGCTTTCATATTGCTGGTATTCGTCTATGGTGAGGTATTGTGGGGGACGGTAGAGGCGGCTTCCCAATTTTTCACGGACGATGTACTGGCGGGTTACCGGATCGAAAATAATTTCGCGGCTGATGTTGGAAGGCACACCGAGATCAAGCGGCCTTTTTTTTTGATACAGATTGAGGAAAGGAAGATCGCGGAGCGGATACCGGAGTTTGATGCTATCCTGCTTCAATGAATCAACAGGCGTCTGCGCGGTGATATTTCCCACGATGGCCAACAAAGACAGCAAAAGCATCAAAAAAAAGCGAGGCGGTATCGTTCTTTTCAAGTAAGATTCTTTTAAATAGCTGAGATGATGTTCTTTTCCGTTGCCAATTTATATAAAATTCCTTATAATTTTTTCAGTGCTTCCTTGATAAGTGCCTCCACGGTCAGGTCGGGATTTTCCCGCAAGATGCCTGTCAATATTTTTTCTGCCTGCGTGCGCACAAATCCGAGCATGACCAGCGCGCTGAGCGCTTCATCGGGTACACTTTGTTGGCTATACGTCGTAGTCAGTGCGTCGGGTCCCTGCTTTTTGAGCTTGTCCTGCAACTCCAATACCATGCGCTGAGCTGTTTTAGGCCCTATCCCTTTGATGCGTTGAATGAGCGGCACGTTGCCGTGGATGATGGCAGCTTGAATTTCTTCCGGCGTAATGGATGAAAGAATCATCCTACCCGTGTTGGGGCCGATACCGGAGACGGAGATGAGGTGTTCAAACAAGCGTCGTTCGCGCTCTTCCGCAAATCCGTAAAGCGTATGGGCGTCTTCACGCACTTGGAAGCTGATATAGAGCTTGCATTGTTCCTGGTCTTTGATTTGCGAATAGGTATGCAAGGAAATATGCACGTGATACCCGATTCCGCCGACATCGAGTATCACGTGTGTTGGCGCTTTGTAAGCCAATTTGCCGTTTAGGTATTCGTACATGCCGCAATATTATTTCTTTTTGCGGGAAATGGGCTCCCGTGATTGCACATCAACCACGGCGATGGTCACCATGTTGACGATCTCGCGCACCGAGCTATCCAATTGCAACACATGCACAGGTTTATTCATGCCCAGCAAGATGGGGCCTACGGCCTCCGCACTGCCGATTTCCTGAAGCAATTTATAAGCAATATTACCCGATTCCAGGTTGGGGAATACCAGTGTATTAGCTGGACTGCCATTTAATGCACTGAACGGGAAGTTGGAAGCGAGCAGGTCGCTGTTCACGGCAAAGTTGGCCTGCATCTCACCATCCACCAAAACATCGGGGTATTGCTCATGCAGGATGCGTACCGCTTCACGTACCTTGAGGGGCACGTCTCCGTCGTTCGAGCCGAAGTTGGAGTAAGAAAGCAACGCGATGCGGGGCGATATATTCATCTTCTTGACAGCGTCATGGAGCAACAAGGTGATAGCGACCAGTTCTTCGGCAGAAGGATTAGCATTGACGGTGGTATCACCAAAAAATACAGGCCCTTTTGCTGTAAGCATCATATACATGCCTGCAATCTTGCTGCCCGGCTGGTTGCCGATGACGTGGAGCGCTGGTCTGATGGTGTTCCCGTAATTTTTGGTAAGCCCCGATATGAGGGTGTCGGCTTCTCCAAATTGCACCATGCTGGCACCGAAGTAGTTCCTGTCCAACATGAGTTTTTGGGCATCCAGGTAGGAGACGCCCCTGCGCTGGCGTTTGGTATACAGAAAGTCTACGTATTTCAGGAAGCGAGGATTTGCTTTCTCTTCCAGGGGATCGATGATAGTGACCTCTCCCAATTCCAGCAGGTTTTCGTTGATAAGTTGTTGTATTTTTTGCCTATTGCCCAATAGGATAGGAATGGCGATGCCTTCGTCTTTTACAATCTGGGCGGCACGGAGTGTCTTGTAGTTATCGGCTTCGGCAAAGACTACCCGTTTGGGGTTGCGTTTGGCGGCTTCGCTGAGGTTACGCATGATGCGATCATCCTGTCCTAAGCGTTGGCGCAATTCTTCGGCATATTTGTCCCAATCGGTAATTGGGTTCCGTGCGACACCTGAATCCATGGCTGCCTTGGCTACCGCCGGGGCCACCTCGGTAATGAGCCGTGGATCTGTAGGTTTAGGGATGATGTATTCTGGTCCGAACTTTAGGTTTTGCGTATTGTATGCTTGGTTTACCGCTTCGGGTACGGGTCTTTTGGCCAATTCGGCAATTGCCCTTACTGCGGCTATTTTCATTTCCTCATTGATGGTGGTTGCCCGCACATCCAATGCGCCCCGGAAAATATAGGGGAATCCCAGGACGTTGTTCACCTGATTGGGATAGTCGGAGCGACCGGTGGCCATAATGACATCTTTGCGGGTTTCGATGGCCAGGGGATATTCGATTTCCGGATCGGGATTGGCCATGGCGAATACGATGGGATTTTTAGCCATGCTTTTGAGCATCTCGGGCGTCACCACATCAGCCACAGATAGGCCGATGAATACATCGGCACCTTTGAGGGCCTCTTCCAGCGTATCGATACTTTGTACGGTAGCAAATTCAGCCTTCGTTGCATCCAGGTTTGGGCGGTCGTGACGGATACATCCCTTGCTATCAAGCATCACGATGTTTTCCTTGCGGGCGCCTAACGCTACGTACATACGTGTGCAGGAGATTGCTGCCGCACCGGCACCGTTGACTACGATTTTGACCTTTTCGAGTTTCTTTTTCTGCAAGATGCATGCATTGAGGAGTGCCGCACCAGAGATGATGGCTGTACCATGTTGATCGTCATGCATGACAGGAATGCTCATCTCTGCCTTGAGCCTGCGTTCGATTTCAAAACATTCAGGAGCTTTGATGTCTTCCAGGTTGACACCGCCGAAGGTAGGTTCCAAGCACTTGACAATGCGCACAAATTCATCGACATCTTTGGTATCCAGTTCGATGTCAAACACGTCGATGTCTGCAAAAATCTTAAATAGCAATCCCTTGCCTTCCATGACGGGCTTGCCGGCTTCAGGACCGATGTCTCCAAGCCCCAGTACGGCTGTGCCGTTGCTGATGACCGCTACCAGATTACCCTTTGCTGTGTACTTGTATGCATCTTCCTTGTTTTCAGCTATTCGCAGGCAGGGCTCAGCCACGCCCGGAGAGTAAGCTAATGATAAATCACGTTGTGATTGCGTCGGTTTTGTGGGTACAACGGCGATTTTGCCTGGCCTTCCTTTTGAATGATAGTCCAAGGCATCTTGCTTTCGATTCGTTTTGCTCATTTCTTATTTTGGTTTATGCAGCAGCAATCCAGTGCAAAGGTAATACTTTATGGAAGAAGAAAGATAAAAAGAACAAAGAACAAGGATGAAAAGAAAAAGCGCTCATTTAAGTGTATCCAACAACTTAAACATCCGTTGCCGCATCGGGGTTGCGGTGCCCTGGTAATTATTGACGAGGAGCGCGAAAACCAAAGGGGTGCCGTCTTTGGATGTCTGATAACCTACATAACCCAATACGCCACCAATGGTGCCGCTTTTCATTTTCATGCCATTGTACACGGGAAGGCTTTCAAAAAAACTGGCGAACCAGGGTTCCTGTTTTGCAAATGCAAGGATACGAACCAAAGCATGGGTGGTCACACGATTTTCAGGGGAAAGGCCGCTGCCATCCATGATTTTAAGTTCCCCGGCCGGGATACCCAATTTGGCTGTCCAGAATTTCTGTAGCATTTCCGCGGCGTCACGGGTATCGGTCTTGCCGTCTGTCTTGGCAGCCACAGCTTTTAATAGCGCCTCGCCATAAAGGTTGATGCTTTTTTGGTTAAACCAATAGACCAATTCACCAAGCGCAGGTGATCGATGACTATGCAGTATGGAACCGCCGCTGGGGACTTCACTCCCGGCAAGGAGCAGTAAATGTGTGGTAGCAGGTGTGCTGGTCTGCTGGATACCTGCCTGTTCCAATTTGCGGTGCAGCTGATAGGCAGCATCATAAGCGCCATCGGGGAGGGCGATATAAATCGTCTTTTTGAGGTCAATACCATATGAACCCCGGAGGTATATGCGGGATGAATACGGAGCGGAAAACGCATATACATGGTCGCCTGTTCCCCGGTTTCCGGTAGTGGTTTCATTGATGAGTTGCAGATAGGCAATGTCGGCGGTCGTATTGGCAATGCGGGTAAGGGCATCGGGTGTGGGGCCGGCGATGAAATTAATACCCACTGCGTTTTCACGCCAGTTGAGTGCGGATATGCCTGCGCCATAGTAATTACCCATATCCTGCCACGTCCAGCCGCCCGGCGCCGTATGGCCATTGTATTGCCGGTCATCGGCGATGATCATGCCATCGATACTACGGATACCCGCGGCTTGTATAGCCCGTATCCATGCGGATAGCAAGAGGGTGTCTGTTGTTTGGGGAAAACGGTCGCTGCCAAGTGAGGGATCGCCGCTACCATGGATGATGATATCACCTTTCAGGGTGCCGGAGGCATCGATTTGGCCGGTATACGACAAGGTCGTCTCGAAGGTGTAAGCTGGGCCGAGGACATGATACGCTGCCGCGGAGGTGAGGGTTTTGAGTGTAGACGCGGGGGCCATGCCCACTTGTTCGTTTTTAGCAAAGATCACTTGGCCGGTCTTGGCATTGATGACGGTGAACGAGGCCACGCCATTAGCCAGGCTTTCATGCGTTTCAAATGCACGGAAAGCGGCAGCAATTTTAGCGGGCAACGTTTGGGCGTGGGCGTGGAGTGCGAGTATAAAAGCAACAAAGGATGTGAGTAATGTTCGTTTCATCAGCAGCAGTCAATTTTCAGCGCTAAAATAGCCAAAAAATGCATGAAAATAAATGAGCCAACAAAAAGTCAGTTGTACTGTTTTCTTACAACAAGCGGAGGAAAATGACAATGGCTATCATTGGTGAATTAATTAAGCGAGCAATTGACGTGACGGGTTACATAAGTAACGACCCATTACCAGCAAAAGCACAGCGGAATGTATTGTTGCACTTGCTGGATAACGCCAAACACACGGCATTTGGTAAGGTGTATCACTTTGAAGCGATTCTTGCTAGCGATGATCCAGTCAAGGCCTTTCAGCAGGCTGTCCCGATTTATGACTATGACAAATTATATGCAGCATGGTGGCATTACCTACGTGAAGGCCACCAGAATGTGACATGGCCCGGCGGACAACGTTATTTTGCATTGAGCAGCGGTACCACGACCAATAGCAAGGCTATCCCGGTGACAGATGACATGTTGGATGCAGTTAAGCGATCAGGCATCCAACAGATCATGAGCCTCAAGAATTTTGATTTGCCGGGCGATTTCTTTGAAAGGCAAATCATGATGCTGGGCAGCAGTACGGCATTGACGTCCAATGGTGAATTTCTCGAAGGCGAAATCAGCGGAATCAGCGCAGCGAATATTCCGCTTTGGTTCAGGCAATTTTATAAGCCCGGTGCGCGTATCGCTGCTACGAAAAACTGGGATGAACGGGTGCGAAAAATTGCCAAATATGCGCCGAGGTGGGACATCGGCAGCATGACCGGCATCCCTTCCTGGTCGGAATTGTTGCTTAAGGAAATCATCCGCTACAATAAAGCCGACACGATACACGATATTTGGCCCAACCTCCAAGTATATACCTCCGGCGGCGTGGCATTCGAACCTTATAGGAAAAGTTTCGAAACCTTGGTGGCCAAGCCGCTTACCTACATCGATACGTACCTCGCTTCAGAAGGGTACTTGGCTACACAAAAACGACCGGATACCCAGTCCATGGCATTGATTGTAGACAACGGTGTATTTTTTGAGTTTGTCCCGTTTACGGAAGAAAACATGGACGAACAGGGATGTGTGAGACAAGACGCCGAGGTACTGACGCTTGAAGATGCGCAGCCTAATGTCCAGTATGTACTGCTGATTTCTACCGTGGCGGGTGCGTGGCGATACATGATAGGGGATACGGTGATGATCACGGATATCGATAGGGCGGAGATCATCATTACGGGCCGAACCAAACATTTTTTGAATGTGGTGGGCGAACAACTTTCAGTACATCAGATGAATACCGCCATGAAAAGACTGGGCGAGCAATTTGATGCGGAAGTGCTGGAGTTTACCGTGGCAGCTGTCCGAAAAGGGGAAAACTATATCAATAAATGGTATCTTGGAACAAACAAAGCCATGGAACCGGCAACCGTTACCTCTTTTTTGGACCGCGAACTGGCAGGAAACAATAAAAACTATCAGGTAGCTCGCAACAAAGCCTTGAAAGGGGTGGAGGTTGAGATCGTGCCGGCGGATGTCTTCTATCAATGGAGTAAGGCGACAAAAAAGATGGGTGGGCAGGCGAAGATACCTCGTGTGATGAAAGAAGAAGAGTTCAGGGAGTTTGAAGCCTTTGTTGAAAACTTATCCCGTGTTTAACCCCCGCTTCGCAACTCCATATCGGCTTCGCGCACCACTTCTTCCTCTTCCTGAAGTATTTCTTCTTTTTTGTGTTCATTTTCTTTTTCCAGTTCGGCTACCAGCTCAACAATGTCGTCGGGCGAGAGGTATAAGCTTGCAATTTTGTCTTTATAGGCTTGAGGCAATTCCGTGTGGTCCAGAATAAACGATTTGGTGGCCAGCAGGTATCTGCCCATTCCACGGTTGACTGCAAAAGCATCTGCTATACGTTCGGCTTTGCGGATGTATTTTTTTGATAGCCAATACGAAAGTCCGAATCCCATGATTCTCCATGTACTCTTACCTTCGTAATCCATAATGTGGCCGAGTTCATGGCCTATCCAGCCGACCATCACACTGTCAGGAATTTGACGGATAGTTTCAAAACTGTGCTCAAGTTTGAAAACCGGATTGATCAAAATGTCATATATGCGGTTTTTACGCTTTTTGAACAACGATCCCGGTACAGGCCGGGCTGCCATGATTGAGCCTTTCAGTTTTCGGGTGAAGGTAAAGCGGATCTGGGTGCCTTTCAATTCCGGATAATGGGATAAAGCAATCAATACCTGCTTTTCAATAACAGCGGGGATTACCTTATTGCATTTGTAGGCGAGCAATTCCTTTTGAATAATATGCTGGGTAAAAGGTGTAGAAAGTAGTGCAAATAATATAAAACTCATATGTTAAGAACGTGCAGCCGATATAAAGGTTTGCAACAAGGATGTAACATTCCGTATAAAATACTGTTGCTAAGCGAATACCCCACCCGGGATCTGCGTACCGGAAAGTTTTGTAACTTGCATCCCTCAAAATGTAAAGGAACATGACCCATATGGAAAAACTGGCCGCTATCCGCGGCCTGATGAGACAGCAACATATCGATGCGTATATCATTCCCTCGTCCGACCCGCACATCAGTGAGTACCTGCCCGATCGCTACAAGTGCATGGCTTGGGCCTCGGGGTTTACAGGTTCTGCTGGCACACTGGCCATTACGCAGGAATTTGCCGGATTATGGACGGACTCCCGGTATTTCGTTCAGGCTGCTGAACAATTGTCGGGCAGCGGATACGAATTGGTCAAACTGGTCGTGCAGCATGCCCCCGAATATGCCGATTGGCTGGCCGAACAGCTTCCAAAAGGAGCCGTGGTGGCATTCGATGGTATGCTGGCCTCGGTAGCGTTGGCCAACACCGTGCAAGATAAATTGATGCCCGCAGGGATACTCGTGAAAGGAGAGGTGGATCTGCTGACACCGCTTTGGGAGGATCGTCCGGCATTGCCTACTGCGCCGGCCTACCTATTGGATGTGGCCGTGACCGGCGAATCAACCATAACCAAGCTGCAACGCCTGCGCCAGGAGATGGCGCGGCTGCGGGTGAATGCCCACCTGATTTCATCGCTGGACGATCTGGCTTGGCTTTTCAACATCCGGGGTAGTGATGTGTCATGTAATCCCGTGGTTTTGGGCTTTGCGCTGATAACGGCCACTGCGGCCACGTTGTTTATCGACAATACGAAGCTAATGGCCGCCGACCGGGCCGCATTGGAGGCTGCAGGCGTAGTGCTGGCGGACTATGAATCGGTGGAAACTGCATTGCGCAATCTGGACGGAGGCAATGCGTTGCTCATCGACACCAAACGCACCTGCTTTGCCATGCGTAGCCGGGTGCCGGATGCGGTCACCGTCATCGCGCAGACGAATCCTACTACCTCGTTCAAGGCGATAAAAAATGAGGTTGAAATCGCCCATACTCGCGAGACAATGATTCACGATGGTGTGGCCCTCACCCGGTTTTTCAAATGGCTGGAAGAAACCATTGGCCGGGAGCCTATCTCGGAGATTTCCCTGGCTATGCAGTTGCGCCAGTTTCGTGCAGCACAGGAAGGGTTCGTCGGGGAGAGTTTTGATACCATAGCAGGATATAAGGCACACGGTGCGTTGCCACACTACAAGGCTACGCCTACAAGCAACAGCACGTTACAACCGGATGGCTTGTTGCTGGTCGACTCCGGCGGGCAATACCGTACAGGCACCACAGATATCACCCGCGTCATATCGTTGGGTCATGTTACAGACGCGGAGCGGACGGATTATACGTTGGTGCTGCGGGGCATGATTGAAGGGGCGGCGACCTTATTCCCCAAAGGTACACGCGGATACCAAATCGACGCTATCACACGCAAACCATTATGGGATCATCTGCGCAATTATGGGCATGGCACTGGGCATGGCGTTGGTTTTTTCCTGAATGTACATGAAGGGCCGCACACGTTTAATGCGGCAGCCATCGATGTGCCAATCGAGTCGGGCATGATCACTTCCATCGAACCGGGGTTGTACCGTGAAGGCGAGTATGGCATCCGCATTGAAAATCTCGTGTTGAGCATCACTCATCAGAATACCTTGTTTGGTTCCTTTATGGCTTTCGAGACGATGACATTATGCTACATCGATACGCAGCTCATTGACAAGTCATTGCTTGATGCCAAGCATGTCAATTGGTTGAATAGCTACCACGCAACGGTATATGAAAGGCTTGCACCTTATTTGGATGAACAGGAACGACTATGGCTGGCCGATAAAACAGCCATCATCTAACGGCACCACAAGACATAAAAATGGAAGAGCCGATTACCAGGGCGGTAATCGGCATCTTCCTACCTATTAAAACAAACCAAAATCTTATCGATCTATCAAGACCTATATATCGTCAAAACATCAATTTTTATGTCGTACGCAGTTTCCATCAAGGATATGCTGAATCTTCAGGGTCTGTGATGGGAAACCTCTTTATTTTATCGGTTGACCGTTGATGCAAACATACAATAAAATTTAAATATCCATCGTTAAAAAATGTTAAATTGTTTTTTGCATGGATTGGAGGCGTTTTTTAAAGATATCGCTCCAATTAACCGGCCGTTTATAAATTATTGACTACTATCATCCTACTGGAACGGGCTGTCTTCTTGTGGAATGCCTTAAACCGGTAGATTCCTTTTTCCTTCAATGGCCCTTTGACTTCCTTATCTGTGATTGACGGAATACCTCCGTTGACAGTATAATGTATCGTCAACGCTTCAGATTCCGTATTTGCGTGAATGTGGTTGTTGTCGATTTTGATGCCCGGCGCAGGTATGCGATAAAGAATCGCTTTCCAATACCGATCAAAACGGGGCAACTCATCGTGCCATAAAATAGCATTAAACCGGCTCCAGGCATCGTTGTATTGCGTTTCGAATGCTTCGTTCGGGGCCGTAGCCCATGCAGGCTGCGGAGCCCACGCCCGCTCGGCAAACGCAATCAGTTTTGGATACAGCATATAATCAAAATTGTCTTTATTGATGAGGGTCTCCGACCACAGCGCACACTGCAATCCGTTGATGTGCTTTAGTCCTTCCGAATTCAGTCTTATCTTATCGCGCAGGGAGGCGGAATCGATGGGATGATCCATATCATCACGCAAGAACGTACGGTAATAATTCTCCGGAACAAATCCGAATATTTTTTCAGGGCTGACATATCCACCCCAATACATGCCCGGTTCATAAAAACTTCTGGTCGATGCCAAATCAAGATACATGTGAGTCACATTTGACAATACGATGTCAAATCCTTGATTCGCCAGCCGATAAGCAAGATCCTCCGCCCCTGTGCCGTATACATTGTTCCACACATCCAGCAGGTATCCGTTTTTCCGGAGTGCAGGTACAATTTCCATTTTCTTACGCCCATTGACATCTATGCGTTTCATGCCGATTTCTTCCCATCCTTGCATCCGGATATCTTTCTTGGCCAGAATCCCGCCTACGCGGCCATAGAAATATTCCCAAAGATCGTCTGCGGTGTCAAATGAACGGTTGTCGGCCAGAAAACGTCGTACAGCTGCTGACCGTTCCCATACACCTGCGGGTACTTCGTCTCCGCCCATGTGGATAATCCGGAGCTCCGCTCCGGCATCCTGGTACATCAATGCTAATTCCGTTATTACCTTCTCGACAAAATGATAGCTGGACTCCAGTGCCGGATTGATGGCGTCGTCATTCCAGCCTTGTACGGTGCGGTATACCGACTGATCCCCTACATCGTTAAGCAGGTATTCCATTGCTTTGCTGGTATCCGAATTTAGGTATTTGCGGTATCGGTGCTCCATCGATTTGATAGCAGCACGTGCGTGCCCCGGTGTTTCCAATTCTGGGATGACGGTGATAAAGCGGTCTTTTGCGTAGGTGAGGATATCGATGAAATCCTTCCGGGTATAAAACCCGCTGCCTCGCGTTGAGGCCGAATCCGGCCCCGATCCGTGCGACGGTGGGAGGTAATCTTGCTGTGCGGTGGTATGCCCCCGATATCCACCAAAATCGGTGAGCTCCGGCAATCCAGGGATCGCCAGCCGCCATCCTTCATCGTCGTTGAAATGAAAGTGCAAGGTGTTGATTTTATAGGCCGCCATCATATCCAACACTTCCAGCAGTTTTTCTTTCGGTAAATAATTGCGCGCAACATCCAGCATCACTGATCGATGCTTAAAGCGGGGTTTGTCATCCACTTCCAGGCCAGGCAGCACGCATTTACCATCACGATAATGATCCAGAATCAATCGCTTCAGTGTCTGTATGCCGTAAAACATTCCCGAAGCAGTACCCGCAGTGATTTCGATACCGGTATTTTCGATTCGGAGCTGGTAGGCTTCTTCTTCCAGATTCCAGTACTTCAGCTTGATGCCACCCTTGGTTGGGTCGCTGATCACGTGAAGATTAAGATTGGTATATTTCTTTATTTCATCAATCAAGTAGCTGGCTTGCCCCATGAATGGATTGTCTGCAATGATATAAAGACCGTCCGTAAGTGTATAGTATTGCTCATTGGATTTAATCGCCTTTGGAGAAGGTAAGAGCTGATCTTCCGGTTTGATTGGTATATTGGCTGCCAGCCGTTGGTTGCTTTCGTAAATTTCCTCAGCCAGCGCATTTTCAGGCAAAACGATATGGTCATAAAGCGGGTTTTCGTTGATGAACGGATAATATTGATCCGGTTTATCGTCATAAACCAAGTAGAAGCCGGTAGGAAAATCGGAGATATTCCGCAGCCGTGCTTGCCGGATGGGTATGGTGAGGCTATCCGCATCCTGCTGCAGGCTGAAATGGGCAGTAGGTTCTATGTAGTTTAAGTCTCCATTGACATGGACAATATTGAACTGGTCAGCATCCGTGCTGTCTACCTGGGGTTTTTTATATGAATTGAAATAGAGTTTCCAATTTTTCTTGTTTAAATCATGTTCCCGCGAAAGGTGGAAGCTGACATAACAAACCGGTACCAACTGTTGGCTGGCATCCGTGCGAATTTCTACGTTGTACGTCAAGCCGTGCTGTGCTCGTTCTTTTGTCGTACAGCCAAAAAAAATAACGGTAAAGATGAATAGGATAATCGGTGCGTTTGTTTTCATATTGGAGGCAAAGTTAATTGACCGTTTTGAAAGCCTTTTTTCCATATTCCTGAAAAATTGGCCTGTAGTCCACCTTGGTTTTCGGATAAATGGACAAAAAATACGGACTATAGGAATTTTACTTGAGACTTAGGTCGATAAATTTGTACTTCATTGTTGGTATGGAACCAACAAAATCCTAAATTCCAAATGTACTTAATGTAAATTGAACAACTATGGTAAATTGTAAACCCAAGTTTATCCGATTGACAAGCCTACTATTGTTGCTATGGATGGGAAATAGCTTATTGGTAAGCGCCCAGACACAAATCAACATTTCCGGCACTGTCATCGATGAAAACGGAACCTTGCTTAGTGACGTCAATGTAGGCGTAACAGGTGGGTCGACGCTAACCAAATCAACAGAAACGGGTACGTTCACGCTCGTGGTTCCGGCAAACAGTTCGCTGGTGTTTTCGCGGGTGGGCTATGCCCGGCAAACGTATCAAACCGGTGACGCCTCAGTCAACGCACTTACCATCACGCTGCAAAGCGAACAAGAGACATTAGATGAAGTCGTGGTGGTGGGCTATGGTACGCGTGACAGGAGCCTTTTTGCGGGTGCTGCGGTTTCGTTAGACGCAGAAGATTTAAATAGGTCTTCCATCTCCGTGGCAAACATGCTTCAGGGAAGGGCCGCGGGTGTGCAGGTAAGCCAGAATAATGGTACACCAGGCGCTAGCTTATCTATCCGTATCCGGGGTACAAACTCGATTAACGCAGACAGTGAGCCGCTATATGTCATCGATGGCTTCCCGTCGTCGGAAGGCATCGGAATGACGATAAAACCGGAAGATATCGAAAGTATTACCATCCTGAAAGACGCAGCTTCGACATCCATCTATGGTGCGCGTGGTGCAAACGGTGTGGTGTTGATCACGACCAAAAAGGGTACCGATAAAAGAAGCAGTTTGAACATCAACAGCTCCGTCGGATACCAGCGTATCATTGATCGCTACAATTTGTTAGGTTCATATGACTATGCATTGCGGCGTAACCGGATATCCGAACAAAACGGCGTAATACCGCCTTATTCGGAAGGTCGATTGGATTCATTGCAGGCAGGGATATTAGGTACCGATTGGCAAAACGAAGTTTTTCAGGTTGGCCATGTCAATGACCATTCGCTCAATTTTATCGGTGGAACCGACAGAACCGGCGTATATACCTCTTTTGATTACCTCAATCAAGAAGGAGTCGTCACCCATTCCAAGTACTCCCGGATTGGGGCGCGTATCAATGTGGACCATCGTGTCAGCGATCAGTTCACGCTTTCAGGCCGTGTATTTGGAAACTATGGGATACAAAACGATCTTCCATTGGCACCTTCAACCATCAACGGTTTTCTGAAGCAGGTGCTGCATGCCAATCCGGCATCCACATTTGACTCGGGAGTATCCGCACGCCTCGATGCACAGAATCCATTACATTTTATAGAAGCGGAAGACCGGGAGAATACCAGCTACCGTACCAATGGGTATTTTTCCATGAAATATGAGCCCATCCACAACCTCTTTTTGCAGGCGGATTTCGGGGCCGACATCAATAAAACAGAACAATTTTATTTCGCACCTTCCACTGTACCCAATGCATCGGCAACCAACGGAAGGGGTTCTATCATTTCTTTTGATTCCAAGGAACTTATTTTCAACCCTACAGCGCGCTATAACCGCACCTTTGCAAAACACAATATCGGTTTATTGGCTGGTTATAATTACCAGACCTATCTGTATTTTGAATACGGTACTACTGCTACAAACTTCAGCAGCGACAACCTGGGGTACAACAACCTGGGTACGGCCCAGAATTTTAGCAGCTACTCAGCCCGTAACCGTACCAATCGTGCGAGCTGGTTTGGCCGTGTCGACTATGACTACGATACGCGTTACAGTCTGACGGCGACCTATCGCATCGATGGTTCTTCGGTGTTTGGCAGGTCGAATAAGTTGGGCTATTTTCCATCGGTCGCTGCCGCGTGGAACGTGAAACATGAAAGCTTTGCAACCGATCTAACGTGGTTGTCGCAAGCCAAGCTACGGGCCAGCTACGGCCTCACCGGCAACGACCGGATCAGTCCGGGTATCTCCTTGGCTACCTATGCGAGCAACAATTCCACCCGGTATACGGAAGATGGCCTCACCTCGGTCAACGGGATAGCGGTAGTTAGGCTATCCAATCCCGATCTGAAATGGGAAAGCACCAAGGCGTTGGATTTGGGTGTCGAACTCGGGTTTGTCAATGACCGGATTGTTTTGGTGGCCGACTATTACGATAAGTATACGGATAATCTTTTGTTGGATAGAAACATATCGCCTTCTACGGGATTTATATTCCGGACGGGCAATGCCGGAGCGGTGTCCAATAAAGGGTGGGAATTTTCACTGCAAACCGTCAATGTGCGGAATGAGCATATTGAATGGAGCACATCCTTCAATTATTCCAATAACCGCAATCGCGTCCGCGAGTTGGGCAGCAATGATGCCGACATTTATGTTGGGTCGGTAAAACCTGACGGTGCTGCTAATTTCGAAGATCCCTTCATTATCCGGGTAGGGGAGCCGATCGGATCCATAAATGGATACCTTTATGATGGCATTCTGCTACCTGATGATCCAGCATTGACGACTACACACCCCAATGCCGAGGTCGGCGATCCGAAATATGTGGATGTCAACGGTGATGGAATACTCAACACGGAAGACCGGGTGATACTGGGAACGGGTGTGCCCACTTCCTTTTTTGGCATGACTAATAGTTTGCGTTACAAAGGGTTTGACCTGACCGTGGTACTCCAGGGCCAGGCCGGAGGTAAGCTGGTCAATGTGCAAAACCTGGACATGATGAATCCACTGACCACTGGAAATGTACTAGCTGAAACGGAAACGGATACCTGGACGCCGGATAATCCAGGTGGTACCCTACCCCAACGGGGTTTTTATGGTACGAGCCACGGTGGATGGGTGAATTCCCGGTTTGTAGAAAGTTCTGATTTCTTGCGCTTGAAAAACGTAACATTGGCTTATCAAATTCCATCCAAGCTGCTATCCAAAATCCGTGTTTCGCAATTACAGGTCTATGCCAATGCGCAAAACCTCCATACATGGACTTCCTATACGGGCTTGGATCCGGAAATTGGCAATTTGGCAACCAATGACCAACAAAATAGAAATGTGGGAAGAGGCCTTGATTTTAATGCCTATCCGCTTGCCAAAATGTATATCTTTGGTTTGAGGTTGACTTTTTAACTCCTATAAATTTAACAGTAATGAAACACTACAAAAAACCAACCTTATATGCACTCTTGCTCTGCTCACTCATGCCGGTGGCCTGTGAGAACGGCTTGCAAGAGGAATCCTATTCTGTTTTTGACGAGACGACATTGACCAAGCCTGAAAACGGCCTGCAAGGTGTGCGCGGGGTGTACTCCGCACTTCGGGATAATGGGGGAAATGGGTACTATGCCGGTTACTTGCACCAATTGACTGAATATCCGTCCGATATCGTGACCACAAAACCGGATAGCCGGCAAGGTATCCAATTGGATCAGCTGACCTACGATGCCAGCAATTCCATCATCAATGATGTATGGACAAGTATTTTCAGGTTGATCTCCAGAGCCAACGAATCGGAATACCTCATTGGAAAAATCGACTACGTAGGCAATGGCGAATCGGACGAGGTCAAAATGCAGCACCTGGCGGAAGTACGGTTTTTACGGGCGCTGGCTTATTATGATGCAACATCCCTATGGGGCGACGTGCCGCTGAACCTCAAATCGTCAGCGGAGTTTGTTGAAGCCGATGAGAATCCACCATTGGTAGCACAGTCCACCATTGAAGAACAGATTATCATCGATCTGGAATTTGCCGAACAATACCTCCCGTCAAGTTATCCGGTGGAACAGAATGGTCGGGCCACGCAAGGCGCAGCGCAAGGGCTATTGGCCAGGTTGTACATGAGACAGGGGGAGTGGCAGAAAGCAGCCGATAAATGTGCAACGATTATCACGGGCGGCATTTACGACCTACGCGCTTCCAGCGAAGGTGGCGTGGTTGCCTTGTTTGATAACATGAACCGATCAGACAATGAGTTTATCTTTGTGATGAAATCTTCCAGCGAGCCGGGATCTTATGGTATTTTGTCCAATAGCTTCGGTATCCAATCGGTGCCATGGGATTATAATCGGGGGTGGGGCAATTTCCCCATACACCGGGAGTTCTATGCAGAGTTCAGCCCGCAGGATCAGCGTCGGCAACTCTTGCTGGGTACCTATAAAGCATTGTATGGGCAGATCGTCACACTGCCGAAAGAATTTGGCGGTGAAGGTGGTAGCCTGCCCGATACGATACAAGCCCAATATACCTACGGCCTTAAATATCCCCATACAAACAATTACAACTATGCGGGATACAACAATGTCAGCATCATCCGCTACTCGGATATCCTGCTGATGAGGGCAGAAGCACTTAACGAGTTAAATGGCCCCAATAACGAGTCTATCTCCTTGATCAACGAGATCCGGGAACGAAGCAATGCCTCATCGGTAGATGTGTCGAATTTTTCTTCCACGGAAGCTTTGCGGGATTTTATTTTTGAAGAACGTGGGCTGGAATTATTTATGGAAGGACGCCGACGGGACGATTTGATCCGCTGGGGGCGCAGCGCGACAAACGGTGCGGATCCCTTGTTGAAGTTCAAGGAGCGTGTCAGGCCGCTGTTACGGGATCAGAATACCTATTCCGATGCAGTTAATTATGCGTTGTTTCCCTATCCCATTCAGGAGATACAGGCAAATACGTCACTGAATGTCGGCATTAACCAAGGCAGGGTAAGACAATAATGGAATGAAACAAATCCCTGCCGTTGTATATATTATTGTTATGGTGCTGATTGCTGTCGGCACCATAATCCTTTACAAGGCATTGCAGCCATTGAATATCGAAAAGATAGCGTTGCACTACCTACCTGAAAATCGGTTGCGTGTACGGGTTGACGTCTCGACAAACAAGTCATCTGCCGTGCAGGTTAAGTATTGGCTCGATGGCGGCAGGGATACCTTATGGTCGGATCGCTATCCCGATGGCGCTGAGCAAACCATCATTTTGTACAACCTATTGCCTGATCGCCAGTATGCTTATCAGGTGAAAGCGCAGCGGGGATCCCATACAGACTGGAGCAAGGTATATGCCATTAAGACCAAGTCTATCTACCATACCACGCCGTATTTTACATTGGACAGTATTGCCGACTCGCTAAGGGAAGACATGCAATCCCGGCATTTCCTCACACAAATACTTACCGAACCCGGTGCCGCGGTTATCATCAATGGGCTTGGCGACATGGTGTGGTATGAGCCCTTTGCGAAAGGTGTAAAGGTGTCTTCGTGGACGCCAGACCGTACTGTACTATGCATTGTGGGATCGGAAGATATACCGTCATCAGGTGGGGACGAAATCGTCGAAGTAAACCTAAAGGGTGAATACTTGAAGCATTTCAAGGTAGGAGAGGGCGATATGGACAAGCTGGTGCATCATGAGGTACGTAAAGATACCGAAGGTAATATTTACGCCATTACCTTTGACCGCAAAGTGTTTGACCTGAGCGCCGTGGGTGGCGGCCACAGCGATACAGTCAAGGCAGATGGCATTGTCGTATTCAACCCACAGGGTAAGAAAATCTGGGAATGGTCGGTACTGGATCATCTTGATGTATTGCATTACCCTACGATATTGAAAGACAAAGACGACCTTGTACATGCCAATGCGTTATATGACGATGGAAAGGGGTATTTCCTGCTGTCATTCCGGGATTTGAACCAGGTTTGGAAAATCAATAAGACGACCGGGGAAGTGGTGTGGAAATTCGGCCAGCAAGGGGATTTCCCCATGCAGGAAGCAGATTTTTTCTTCGCCCAGCATTATACCCACATGAACCGCAATGGCGAGCTCATGTTGTTGGATAATGGGATAAAGCGCAAACAATCAAGAACGTTGTCTTTTAAGCTGAATGAATCAACCAAGCAATATCGCCGTATGCTGGAAATCAACTATCCACCTGCATTCTTCTCGTCAGTAAAAGGCAATTCGGCCCTTCTCGGCGAAGATAAGGTGTTGACTTGTTTGACCGACCCACGCTTGTTCTTGCTTTCCGACTATGCAGGCAACCTCCTTTGGAAAGTCAGTGTAGGCGGGGATCCCTATCGCATTGAAGAAGTGCCCTTACTAACAAGCATGAAGGATGAATAGCCATTTGATGACTCATAATCGCGCACAGGCAGCCACCTATTCACTCCTGCGACTTTCGTGGGGTATTTTTAAAGTGGGTGCCCTGGCTTTCGGGGGCCATGCCGCCTTGGTCGTCATGGTAGAGCGCTATTTGGTTGTTCAGAAAAAGTTGTTCAGTAGCGAAGATATCTTGGATGCCATGAGTTTGGCGACACTTTTGCCGGGGCCAATGGCCGTCAATGTAGTGTGTTATTTAGGCTACCGGCTAAACGGCTGGTTGGGTGCAGGTGTTTTTTTTGTTGCGATTGCGGCACCACCCACCATCTTAATGGTCATCATCGCCGCTTGGTACTATCAAGCAGGGGGGCAATTCGGTACGGGTGGCTCCAATACATTTGTGTTGCTTACCGTCGCAGCTGTGATCCTGTCTACTGGACTCACGTTGTATAAAAAACAGATTCATAGGGATGCCGCCGGGCTGGCGCTATGCTTATTGGCGTTTGTAAGCACATTGGTTTTCAGCGGTTTTGTCGTATCCATCGCGCTAATTCTGGCAGGAGCAATCATTGGTTATTCCGTTTATCGAACGTCATCAGACGCGCACGTTGCCGAACAATACATCGTCCCCAAATTAGGTGTAAACCTGCTTATTATCCTGTTGCTGGCTGTCGTCTTCCTTGGGTATTTATTTGGTGGCTATCGGTTTGCTCCCCACGGACCCTGGCAAATCGTTTCTGTTTTCAGCGGCATGAGCCTCACGCTTTTTGGCGGGGGTATGGTCATTATACCGTATATGCAAGCGATTTTGGTCGACGAACTGAGCTGGTTGCAAACAAAAGAGTATGTAGATGCCATTGCATTTGGGCAGATTACACCAGGCCCCATACTCGTGAGTGTCACGTTTATTGGTTACAAAGTGGCTGGTATCCTTGGTGCGGTATTGGCTACATTGGCGATTTTTCTCCCTTCGGCTAGCCTTATGATCATTCTTGCCCAATATATCAATTACCAGCATGGCCGTATCAAAGCAGTATTCAGGGGTATCCGGCCCGTAGTGATCGGGATGATCATGGCAGCAGGCATACAGCTATTGATGGCAACGCCAGGTTTTTCATTACCTGCCGTTTTATTTGGATTGATTGGGTTTGCTTGGCTATCCTTCGGGAGGCTGAATCCGATCTATCTTATTTTAATAGGATTTTTTATAGATTTTATTTTTTGATGATGAAGATACAAGGCATACAAATTATCGGTACCCAACGGTCGGGCTCTAATTTACTACGGGTGATTCTCAACCAGTCCGACCAGTTGGTTTCTCCTCATCCAGCCCACCTATTGACCAATTTCGCTCCGTTATTGCCTTATTACCATCCGCTTGATGTACTTTCCTACAAGCGGCTCGTAGATGACGCAGTGGATTATATTCACGTCAACCCTGTGGACTGGGGTATCCGTTTGGACAAAGAGGAAATCTATCGGATGGCAACACAATTCAGCCTTTTTGAATTGAATAAAAACATTTATGAATTTCTTGCCCGCCAATGCGGGGCTTCCCATTGGTGTTGCAAAAGCATGGGCAACATGTACTTCTCAGACGAATTAGAAAAAGTATCGGACGGCCTTAAGTATATTTATCTTTATCGTGATGGGCGGGACGTGGCGTTATCGTTTCAGAAGGCTATTGTCGGGGAGAAACATGCTTATCATATTGCCAAGCAGTGGCATAATGACCAGCAAACTTGCCTGAAACTCCGCGATCGGGTACCCCCTGAACGCTTCTTCATGCTCAATTATGAACAGCTTATTACACATCCCGAACAAACGATTAGACAATTGTGTTTATTCTTGGGTATCGCATTCCAGGGTACGATGCTGGACTACTATACCTCAGACGAGTCCAAACGAACCGCTGAAGGAGGCGATATGTGGACAAACCTGACGAAGCCCGTCATGCAAGACAACTTCAACAAATTCCTCCGGGAAATGCCGGCCGAAGATATCCGTGTTTTCGAATCCGTGGCAGCTGATAGTTTGGTGTCGTTGGGTTATGAACCGATCACGGCATATGAAGATCTCAAACAGTTTACCAAAGAAGAAATAGCGATCTTTAGTGAAAGAAATGAGCAACTGAAACGTACATTTCAAGCCAAAGGTGACGATGTGAAAAAGAGACTACCGCAGCTTGATCTGATTAAACGCATCAAAGAAGCAGCGGTGGGTGTATATGAATGAAATAAGCAACGGACAAACGATGTATATTCCTTTTCTGCCGGACGATATCCCTGCCTTGATAGCCATCGCCAAGGAAGCCGGAAAAGCAATTCTAAAGGTGTACCATACGGATATGGACGAATGGCATATCCTCCAAAAAAGCGATGCTTCGCCCCTCACTGTGGCAGACACCTTATCCCATCGGATAATCAGCGAGGGTTTGACGAACCTTTTTCCGGCAATTCCGGTATTATCGGAAGAAGGGAGGGACATCCCGTATGCACAGCGGAAAGACTGGGAATGTTATTGGTGTGTAGACCCGCTTGATGGGACGAAAGAATTTATTTCCAGAAATGGGGAGTTTACCGTCAATATTGCCTTGATCATTGGGAACGCTCCGGTTTTTGGCCTTATTTACGTGCCCGTGACCGATACGGTGTACTACGGCTTAAACGATCACGGCAGTTTCCAAATCGTGGGCAGCGGTGAAGCCCGTAACATACAGGCACGGACCAGTGAACCCCCCGTGGCTGTGGGTAGTAAATCCCATAAGACAGCAGCGGAAAGTACATTTCTGGCTTCACGGGGGATTCAGCAGGTAGTCAGCATCGGAAGCTCCCTGAAATTTTGCTTGATAGCCGAGGGTAAGGCGCAGGTATATTACCGGCATGGACCCACCATGGAGTGGGATACTGCTGCGGGACATGCCATCGCTGTCAACAGTGGAGCGCGGATGACCAATGCGGACGGAAGCGCATTTACCTACAACAAAGTCAATTTGGTAAACGGTAGTTTTATTTGTAGCGTCCTGACTGGGGAATAGACCTATCCGGTCAATTCCCGGAGCAGCATATCCACGCATTCCTCCGGTGTATGGTGCTGTGTGTTGATGGATAGTACAGCTGCGTTTGGTAGTTCAAAAGCGGCGGAAATCCCCGTAAAATCAGCAATGGCATTGTTTCTAGCTTGCCTGTAGAGCCCCTTTACATCCCGGCGCTCACATTCGGATGTTGGGCAATCCAGGTAGACAAGCAGGAGTTCATCCCCCACAATCTGGGATATGAGTTGCCGGTGGTCATTAAGCGGCGTGATAAAACTGCCGATACAGACGATGTCGCGTTTCACCAGCAAGCTGGCAATATGGCTTGCCCGCCGGATGTTCTCCGCACGGTCTGCATTCGAAAACCCCAAGTCTGCATTCAATCCTGCCCTTAAATCATCCCCATCCAACAGGACGACGTTGAGGCCAAGGTTTTCCAGCTTTTCAGCAAGCAGGTGGGATAAGGTGGTCTTGCCAGCTCCTGACAATCCAAAGAGCCATATCACTCTTTTTTTAATCATATGGTTTGGTGTTTTTCTGATACGTCTTGGGCGATACGTTCATCTGTTTTGAAAATGACTTTGAAAAATAAGATACGGAATTAAATCCTACCGTATAGGCAATTTGGCTGATATTCAATTTGCCTTCGTGAAGGAGTTTTTCCGCTTCGGATAGCCGGATGGATTTGATGTAGTCGTGTACTCCCTTGCCCGTAATTGCCTTGAATTTTGCATACAGGACGGAGCGGCTCATTCCAAATTGGCGGCATAGGCTTTTATAATCGAGGTCATATTCGGCCATGTGTACCACGACAAAATCCCGCACATCAGCCATGAATGCTTTATCCAACTCCGACAATGCCAGGGCATCTTCGGCGTTATCCGGCGTGCCCATCGAATCTTTTTGAATCGGCTTGGGTTTGTTTAAAAAATTCCTGATGACGGCAAGTAGCAAATCGGCACGTATTGGTTTCGTCAGGTAGCTGTCTGCCCCTGCTTTATATCCCCGCAACTGGCTCGCTTCTTGATCTTCGCCCGTCAGCAGCAAAACAGGGATGTGGGACGTTGTGATATCGCTTTTGAGCGATTTGGTGAGGGATATGCCGTCTATGCCCGGCATGATGAGGTCAGTGATGATCAAATCAGGCTGGGTCTTTCTGGCGGTATCCAACCCTTCCTGCCCATCGCAGGCTTCATCCACCTCGAAATAGTTTTCCAACGTATGCTTGAGCAACGAACGTATGCTCTGGTTATCATCTACGACCAATATACGTACATTTGCAAATTGCTGTAACGATTCAACGGTTATCGGCGTCGGGCTGGCAAGATCAAGTTGCTGGCCATTGGTGCTGGCCTGCGCATCGGGTATTGAAATTGTGAATACGGATCCGTGTCCTTTGGTGCTTTCAATGGCCAATTCGCCGTTATGGGCTTTGATAAACTCCCGGCATATCTGAAATCCCAAACCTGTACCTGTCTCGCCATTGGTACCTATAGTTGAGTCGGATTGGCCATGAAAGATTTTTGTTATTTGGGCAGCTTCCATACCTACGCCGTTGTCAGCTATCGTAATGCGTATATATCCATGCTCAATGGTACAGGCAAAGGTCACCCGCCCTCCTTCGTTTGTATATTTGATGGAATTGCTCAAGATGTTCCTGATGATGGCATTCATCATCTGATAGTCTGCAAACAGCTGGATACCGGGGTCGAGCAGTACATCGCACGTGATGCGTTTGGCCTGCAACTGCAAGGCAAAGAGGTAGCGATTCTTTTGGATCAGATCATAGAGATTAAATGATTTTGGTGAAAAATGCAGTTTATTTGTTTTTGTTTTTCCCCATTCCAGCAGGTTGACGACCAAGTTGCTCAATGAATTGGATGACACGCTCAGGTCTTCGATATACGTTGTGATCTCTTTTCTGGACAAATGGGTTAGGTTTTCTTTCAGCAAATCCGTGAGACCGGTGAGCGCCGACAATGGGTTTTTTAAATCATGCACCAAGATGGATAAAAATTTATCCTTCATCTGATTGCTTGTTTCCAGCTCGTTGATTACGGATTCCAGTTTGTTGTTTTGCTCAATGATTTGCCGTTGTTGCTGGCTGATTTCATCATTTTTTAAAGCAAGCGTAGTATTTTGATGGCGTATCTCATTATTGGTCGCCAGTAGTTCGTTGTTGGCATTGTGCAACAACACGGTTTTTTCGGCGATTTTTTGTTCCAATAGGGTGTTCTGGCGGCGGATCGTCCTCAACCGGTAGTAGTAAATGGATACCATGATGCACAGTACCAGCAATCCGATAGCTGCTTTAAACCACCAAGTCAGCCAGAAAGGAGGGGCAATCAGTATCCGGATGCTGGCCAGGTTGTCTGACCAATTGCCGCTGTTGTCTGTACCACGGACAAACAGCTTATACGTGCCGGGCTGCAGGTTATTGAAAGAAAGTACATTTTTATTGCCAAGGGGCAGCCACTTTTGATCCAAGCCGTCAAGCTTATAGGCGTAGGTTTTCATGGCCGGATCGATGTAATTAAGCGATGCGAACTCAAGCGAAAAAACGTTTTGTGTATAATCCAGTGTGACGGTCTCCGTATAGTTGATGTCCTGCGCCAACGGGGTCGCATGCTCCGGCGTGCTGATAGGCACATCGATATTGCCCAATTGGAAATTTGTAAATACGAGCGAAGGCGTATAGCTCCTGGGTTTGATGCCCGATTTGTTAATCATGTTCAATCCGTTGACCCCACCGAAGTAGAGGTTGCCTTCCCGGTCTACCAGTTTCGCCCGCCTGAATTCGTCTCCTTGCAGGCCATTCGATGGCATGTAATTGACCATGGCTTGGGTGCGATCGTCGATTTTTGTAATTCCTTTGTTGGTCGCTGCCCAAATGTGGCCATAATTATCCATCGCTACGGCATTGACGATATCACTTTGGATCGCAGAATTGGATGTAAAATAGACACTATTCTGTCTATGCACGTGGTTCAGCTTGTTGAGGCCATATGCGGTTCCGATCCAAATGTTCCCATGGCGATCTTCCGTGAAGCTCTTAATGGTATTGCTAGAAAGCGGGCTTCCTGCCATATCCGAATCTGTGGTGATAAAATGAAAAGACCCGCTTGCCGGCGTGTATAGTCCTACGCCGCTGCCTTCCGTGCCTATCCAAATCGTCCCGTCGGATGATTCAAAAAGCGAAAGTATATGGTTGCTGTTGATCCGGTTGCCTTCTTCCTTGATACCGTAATGCTGAAATCCGGCAGTAGACGGGTTATACAGGGTCAGCCCTCCGCCGTATGTCCCAATCCAGATGCGGCCATTCCTGTCTTTTAGCAAACTGTTGATGTTATCGCTTTTTAAGGCTGGAGTATTGGCTGTATTTATTTGTTTCAAACTGTTCTTCTCCGGATGATAGCGATAGATCCCCTTCCCCCAGGTACCTATCCAAAGTTCTCCGCTATTATCTTCTGTGATCGAAACAACATAGCATCCGACACCCAGTTGCTGGAAGGGAATACGTGTTCCGTTGGCAAAAGTGTTGTTTGTTTTGTCGAACTTGTTGAGCCCTCCGCCATCCGTGCCCACCCAGATGTTATTACGCGAATCCTGGTAGAGGCAATTGATGATGTTGTTGTTCAGGCTGCTGGGGCTGTCTGTGTGCCTGAAATGTAAAATATTGATTTCGTCAATATTGACCATCGAAATACCTGCGCCGGATGTGCCTATCCACATGTTGCCTTTTCTATCCTGGCGTATGCAATTGATTGAATTGCTGGCGATACTTCTGGCATCCTGTTTATCTGTGCGGTAAATTTTACAACTCCGCTGGCGCAGATTCAGGATATACAACCCTTCATTCTCCGTGCCGAACCAGACTTGGCCGTCGATATCCTCACCGATGCACAAGACTTTTGTCCGGTCCACGAGTTTACCGGCAAAATTGAGGTGTTCGTTTGTAAAGCTATCGCTTATCGGATTATAATAATAAATTCCGGATGTCGCTGAACTTGCCCAAATCCGTCCTGACTTATCAATATGGATATCCGTAATCGGGCCATCATCGGAAATAGCGTACTTACGGAGTATCTCGCCATGTCGGTTCGTCATGGCAATGCCTTGCTGGTAGGTGCCTATCCACAGGTTTCCCTGCTGATCCTGCTCGGCGCAGGTAACCGGAAAACTCACCCCTGTACCCGTAATCTCCCTGCGTTGATGGTTATAAATCAGCAAGCCGGATGATCGACTGCAAAGCAAAACGTCACCGTCCCTTGTGGTCGAAAAAGAAATGACATTGGACAGATCGGTGTTTTTGTCGGCTAAATAACTATTCGCTCCCTTGATCTGCCCGGTGACCGGATCTAAGATATTGGGGTATTCGGAATCCGAAGTGGTGATCCAAAGCTGCTTATCCTTATCCTGGATGATTGCTTTGATGTCATTGGAATGAAGGGTGTATTCGGCATCGGGGGTTTTTCTGATGATGTGGAACTTGTAGCTATCGTATTTGTTTATTCCATCCTGTGTTCCGAACCACATAAAACCCAGATCGTCTTCAAAGATGGTTTGTATGGTATTCTGAGAAAGGCCGTCGGACGTTTTCAGTTGTCTGAACTTCAGGTAGTCCCATTGTGCCCTGACAAGACAGCAATTGCTTAGGCAGGCAAAAATAAGGCAACAACGGAACAACACACTATTCATTGCAAGATTTATACAAATATAGAGGAAAATATCGGCATACCACGTTGCAGGTAGGCTATGGGATAAATGTAAAATCGTTTATAACCACCTCGGTCTCCGTACTGTTTAATGCATAGTCGCCTACATTTTTGTATTTTGTCCATAGTTGGATATACACGGGCATTGCTTTGGTCGGTACGTTATCCAGTTCATCAAAAACCCACCCCGTAACGCCGCCTGGCATATTTAGGAATGGTGTATTGGTATCATGACCATGATAACTTTTGAAGATTATCTGGTCTTCTTGGCGCGTGTAAACATGCGTGGAGTACGTCCCATCCAAGGGTTCCGAAAAGTCAGTATGCGCATAGTTCGTTTCAGGATTTGATGTCGTCACTTGTTTGCGGTATACGGTATAGTTGCACCAATTATTATTCGCCTTATTCCACCTTGTAAATTCAAAATCTATTTCATTGATATAATCTGTCCCACCATACTGAAATAGGCCGAAGATAACGTCTTTATGCAAGCCATCGAGATCGGAGGTGACTTTCCACGTATACGTTCCGTATTGGTAGTTGTTTTCACTCCTTAGTTCAGCACATAAATACCTGCCGTCCGGTTGACGGGTGATTTTTAAATGGAGCTTGTCTTCCTCGTCTATCCAAACATTGCTACTGCTCCAGATATTTTCGCCGGGGCCTTTTGGTTCGTCCCGATTGGGTGCATGTTTCACCAGCCAGGTAATTCCTTTCCAAGCAATCCGGTATTGGCCATCCGTACCCTGGATGGGGGCTGTTATACGTGGTGCCGGGATGGTGTCCGGTTTAACTTGTCCTTGGGATTCCGCCTTTGCAGATTCGCCGGGGTCACAGGCAAAACAGGAACTTGCTAAAAATAAAACCATGACAAGGCTTCTAATCATACTCATAAATTTTGTGCTTACGTGTTTGAAATGATGTCGTCCAAATATATCGGTGCCTATCTGATAAAAATTTCCTATATGCCGTATTTTTGGTAAGCTGGTTCTTTACTGCTGGGCCTCAACCCGGCTTTCTTATTATTCAACTTTGTTGTTCTGCTTGAAAATCTGATTTTTCGGCTGACTTATAAAAAAATATTAAAAAGTTATTTCTTTTTTTATATGCTTTTTATGAAGTTTGCTGTTAATAACCAATATGACCAATTTCAGGGAGGCTTAGGTAAAATAATTTAACAAATACTAAAATGAAAAGACAAACATTATCGGCTGTGGCATGTATATTCCTCGCAATCCTGCAAGGAATCAGCCAGCCGTCACATGATTTCTCGGTGATTGCTTATTACACTGGAGATGACAAAAAGATTGATGCGTATGAGTTGGATAAACTTACGCACATCATTTTCAGTTTTGGGCATCTGAAGGAAGGCCGTTTCCACATCAGTAATGCGCGCGATACCACGACCATCAAACACCTGGTAGGCTTGAAGCAGGAATACCCACAGTTGAAGATCATGCTTTCTTTGGGTGGGTGGAGTGGCTGCGAACCGTGTTCGGATGTGTTTTCAACCAATGAGGGCCGGTTATTGTTTGCCAAATCGGTGAAGGAAGTAAATGATTATTTCGGGACTGACGGTATTGATTTGGACTGGGAGTATCCGGCGATTGCTGGTTTTCCCGGGCACCCCTATAAACCGGAAGACCGTGAGAATTTTACGGAATTGGTCAAATCATTAAGGCAGGTATTGGGCGACAAAAACGAGCTGAGTTTTGCCGCCGGTGGATTCCAGAAGTTCCTTGATCAATCCATTGAATGGAATAAGGTAATGCCATTGGTGGATCGGGTAAATATCATGAGCTACGATTTGGTTCATGGTTATTCGACGGTCACGGGGCATCACACCCCCATTTACAGTGTGCGCGCGGATGAGGAGTCGGCCAACCGTGCAGTGGCGTATTTGTTGAATATCGGTATTCCGTCCAGCAAGCTGGTCATCGGTGCTGCATTTTACACCCGCGTCTGGAAAGATGTGGCCCCGGAAAATAATGGAAGGTATCAGCCGGGTGAGCATACCAATGGCTATGGTTTCCAGCAGTACGAAACCGAACTGACTGAACAGAAAGGCTGGAAGTATTACTACGACGAAGCCGCAGAGGCACCGTATTGGTACCATGCGAGGGACAAGCGATATGCCACCGGTGATAACCTTCGGTCGGTAGCGGCGAAGACCCACTATGCATTGGATAAAGGCCTTGGGGGCATCATGTTTTGGGAATTGACGTTAGACAAGGAAAGGGAAGGGATGGTGGACGCGATAGATCGGGTTGTGCACCAATAAACTGTTAACTTTTGAAGGGTGTCTCTTTGCTGGCCAATTTCTGGATGATGAGCAGCTTCAATCGGTCGCTATAACCACCGTGATGAACATTGCGTTGGACAACAAGCCGTATTATGGAACACCAGTTCTGACACTATTAGTTTTTGGCCTTGTTATTTGATTTGCGCGGTACTCTCCAGCAGTTTGATACTCAGCACAGCTTTGACGTCCTCACTTGCATCCATAACCGCATCGAACAATAGGTCATGTGACCCCACAGTCAGTTCAGGCAAAGCCCTTGGCAACGGGACGGTTTTGATAAAGCGTCCTTTATTGTTATACAGCTTTGCGGCATCGGTGTCATCCAATACCAGGCTTTCGCCTGCCGCCAATACGATAGGGATCTGCATACTAAATGAATTGTCCAATTCAATGGTAGGATTACGGATTTCCCCTGACTTGCCACTTGCCAGTAGGACGTATTGTGCTTGTTGGGGCACCATGGCATTTTCAAATACCCAAGACGATGACGTAGGCTGGCCGGGTTGCAGTACTTGCGCTTCGTGCTCAAAGACATGCTTGCGGAATCGTTGGACGAACCATTGGTTCGATTCGCGGTACAGGTGCATGTCATTGGCTGGATCCTTCAACCACATCCGCTGCTCGTCAGAAAAGAGATTTGACCGCTGTGCTTCTGTCCACAGGTTAATTTGGTTGACGATTTCTTCCAGATTCGGATTTGCCAAAGCAGGTTCCCTCAACACCAAAGCGTAGCCGGCATGGTAACCTGCCGCAAGGCCAAGCATCCAATCGACATCTTCTACCGTAGTGTGTTCGGTGATTAGGAACCAGCCAAGCATGTTGGGCAGGTAATTGTTTTCCAGGAACGGCTGGTTGGCAAAGCGCACATCCGCTTGGCTCTCGCGGAAACCGGCATACCAGGGTTCACCCCAGTTGAGGTAATGGTTGAAATGCCAGAAATAATGGTTGGCCCTGCTGGATCCGAATACGACCGGGTGATTCGCGCCACGGAATACCTGCTCGGCGAAGGTGTTGAAGGATAAATCACCCATGCCGGTGGCATAGGTGCCTTCATGTCCATCGAAATCCATTTGGTTGGCACCCGTCTCATTGATGAATTGGACGATGTTGTCTGCGACTTCGCGTTGCAGTGTCCAATCCGGAAAAAGCACTTTGTATGGATGGTCGATAAGCCGATGTGCAGCAGTTCCGGCGGCATGTTTCTGTGCCATGGTGCCGAACGCCCCACGTACACATCCCAGTAGCCGGTACGGTGCCGTTTGGCTGACCTCGCGGAAGCGGATAAGTTCGGTGCCGATGCGTACACAGTTCAGGTCGCTCCGCATCTGGAAGTATTCAGACGAGCTGACAGTGATTTCGGTTTCCTGTTCGGAAATGGCCTGTTCGAGCGCTGCGGATCCGGCAGTCATGAGGTGCTCGCTGGGAACCGGTGTCACGTAAGCATCGTTGGTGGTGAGAAAGGTTGTCAGCGTGTGGAAGCCCAGCCGCAGTCCGAGTGCTTTCGCCTTGTCCACCGCTGTTTTAAAGCCGTTACGCCCGTTGGGAAATAACGATGCCTTCAACACAAAATGACCCCACGTATCAAACGGATCCTCGTGATACACGCCCGCCATTCCCATCCGCTTGGCAAGGTTCAGGAAAGTGTCTACATTGGATTCGTTGAACGAGGTGATGAGGTAAGGCCTGCCTACTTCTTTGGACGTCCGAATCCACTCGTCCTGCCACATGGCATATGGGAGTTTCTCCGCTTTGGCAATGGAAAGGATCGTGGGCAGGGCCATGGCTGGCTTGCAACCGAACAGGGCAATCGCTGAACCTTCGATCTGTCCGTCCGGTATGGCCGGCACCGGGACATTCTGCCAGCGATCCCATACCTTGATATTCCGAGCTACTGACCGATTAATTGTAAAGGCCTGTAAAGACGATCCGGAAGGACGGGAAAGCGCGGCAGTACCGGTGTCGAAAATAGCCCCTTCCTGATTTACCCATTTTCCGCCGGAGGTCTTGGTATTGAGTCCCTGCATGCCGATGGCATATGCTGCATCGCGCACTACACCTACCGTGTTGCCGATGCTGTCCTTGAGTGACGTATGGATGTTGCCCCAGACGAGCGCCTCCACATCCTTGCTGATGTCCTGCACTTCAAACCGAAGGTATTGTTTGTGCGGGGTAGCGCGGATTCGCACAAACAGGTCGCCCGGGAAATCGAAGGTGATCAGTTGCTTGTCAAACCGCGCTTGCACGGGTGATATGCTATGCCCATCGTGTATGAGCTGTACCAAAAAATTGCGATCGGTATCGATAGCATATTCTTTGCCCGAAGAAATGGCCTTTAAGGAAGTGATGTTGCCCTTTGGGCCGATGGATAACGATAACGATTCGCTTTTGTAGGTCTGTGCCTGTGCCAGTGAAATTGGTAATAAAAAAAGGCAAATGCATGTAATTACGGTGCGGAAACGAAGTTTTGTAGGATCTGTTTGTCGTATCATGTTAAAATGTAAATGCAATTATTCGGTAACTATCTTGGAGTTTGGTAATGAAAGCGCGAACTATTCACGTTGTAGCATGATAGCACGATTTCTGATATCAGTGACTCAATTTGATGGCGGCTGCGTAACGCAAGGTTGTAAGGGTACGTTTGTTGTTTGGAACGGTGATTTCCAATGTATTTCCGTTGGTTTTAAACTTCATTTTGCCCAATCCCAGTATTTCCACCTGTTTTACCAATTTACCATCAGGCAGGGCCAGCTGAATGGTGGCAGGAAGCAGGACTTGATCGCTGTCGTCTTCGGATAATAAGAATGCATAGCTGGTGTTGCCATCCTTGTGTTGCGTATAAAAGATGTTGCTCTGTGCATAAGGCGTTACCGTGCGAGTGCTGTAGATGCCTTCACCGTTGATCGTTATCCATTCGCCTACCGCCCTCAGGCGGTCGTAGGCTGCCGGATCCCAGTCGCCATGAGGCCCCGGACCGATATTCAGCAAATAATTGCCTCCCCGGGAGACGATCTTGACAAGCGTATGTACGATTTGGCGCGCGGGTTTGTATATATCGTCTGGTACGTAGCTCCATGAATTGCCCATGGTGAGGCAGCTTTCCCAGGGAATGTCAAGCGGTTCGGAGGGTACCTGCTGTTCGGGGGTGACGTAGTTTTCAAATTCGCCGGCTACGGTACGGTCGACCACCAGTAGCCCCGGCTGATGCGTGCGGGCCATGGCAGCAATGCGAGCCATATCGATATCCTGCTCGGTCTTGATGGTGCGTTGCCACTCCACGGTGGTGTCTATGGTGGAATAGGGTCTCACCCAGCCGCCATCCAGCCAGAGGATATCGACCTTGCCGTAGCCAGTCATCAACTCCTCGATTTGATGATAAGTGAAATTCTTGAAACTTTCCCAGCGTTCGGGATATTTCACCGGGTCATAGTTGACATTGCGATCTTTTGGCGGGAAGTAGGGCCACCAGTAGTCGTCAGAATGCCAATCCGGTTTCGAAAAATAGGTGCCGATTTTGAAATCATCCCCGCGGAAGGCGTCGAAAATTTCTTTGGTTACGTTTGCCCGTGGATGGCTGGAAAACGGGGTTTTGCTGTCAGTGATTTTATAATCGCTTTGTTTGGTGTCAAACATGGCAAAGCCATCATGGTGCTTGGTGGTGAAAATGACATATTTCATGCCTGCCTGTTTGGCCGCTTCGGCCCATTTTTCGGGATTGAATTGCGTGGGGTTAAACGTAGTTTGCAGGTTTTCATAGGCTTTTACATAGTCAAAGTAACTTTGGGCATGGGGCCCGCGCCGAACGGTCCAGCCCTCATCTTCTGGGCAGAGGCTCCAACTTTCTACAACCCCCCATTGGCTGTATGTGCCCCAATGCATGAAAAGCCCGAACTTGAGATCCTGCCATTCCGCCAGGTTCTTCTGCACAAGCGGATCGGTAGGTGGAATGTAGTTGGCGGACACGTCGTGGTGCTGGGCTGTAGCCAAAAAAGGAAGGCACGCAATTAACGCCATGGCGGCCGGGAAGAAATAGTTGCGAGTTATTCTCATGGTCAGTATTTATATTGGTTGATGAAATCCTTCGTTGATATGTGTTTTTAATGATAATTCATAATGATGATCCTTGTTAGCTATCAACTGAAACGCTAGGTTTTTTGTTGGAAATAACTGCGAATAACCTGCTGAATAGCATATCGCTAACGCAAACTTAATAAAATATTGATTTTTTTGAAATGACTTTTTAAAAAGAAATTATAAGATATTTTAATATGCTTATTTTCAACATAAAATAACGGATCAAGCTGCCAAATCGTGGACTTGCCGTAGCTCATCGTGCATTATCACAGGCGCATTTACGAAAAGTCTTGAGATAATCTCGGATCATTTCCGGGCAGGGTAATAGGCGGTCGGTCGGAGGAAGCTTAAGCTATCGCGTAAACTGGTTTTTTAGTTAAACGAAGGAATGGTGCAGAATGCTACATGTCTTATCAAAAACAAGATGGCGGCTAAGAACAGCCGCCATCTTGTTTGTTATGCATGTTGATTTGCCGGATTGACTATCAAGGCATCCAATATACCTTCGTTGCTGTTTGTTCGGGTGCTTCAGCCCCTCCGGTCACAGCCATCCAATTTGCGTTATTGTTTATTCTTTCTGCATCAGGATAAGGTAGCTTGTAAATGGTGGAACGTGTCGTGCCGGGTGCAAGCGGCGTTAGACCTGTTCTTCGTACAATTGCCCATGCTTCAGCCGGTTCGAACAACGTGGCTATCCAAGCCTGCGTAGCGATCTTGGTCAGTGCATCAGCATTGTTCGATCCATCATACGCCACATCGGGATTCGTCAAAAATGCTTCCATTTCTGCATCAGTAGGCGGAGTGGGTTTGACGCCCCATGCTTGCGAATTTTGCGCATAGGCATACCAGAAATCGACGGATGCAGTAATGCCAGCTTCATATTCCTGTTTAGCCAGTGTGGTGTTCTGGGCTATTCCCATGCCGCGTTGGTAGATCTCCGCTTTCAGGAAATGCACATCCGCTTCCGTGATGATGAGGTAGGGGAAATACCATTGATCATACGCAAGGTAAAAGTTGAACGTTGAATAACGGTTGTCTGGATCTTCACCGATGGGCTGTCTGGCGGTCAAACTGCCGTTGTAGGGATCGCCACCGTCCGTGGAGGAACCATCATGCGGCTGCGCTATCCACTCATCCGCGTTGTTGGTTTGGAAGAAAACGTAGCAACGTGGATCATAGATGCCTGTACCGTCTTTGTCATCGCTGCTGGACATCTGGTTCCACATATTTGTGCCCAAACGCAGACGGGACACTGATCGCTCGCGGAACGTATACCATTGGCGTTCGGTCACGATAGCCGGAGAGACCGACATTGGCCAAAAGCCGTAGTTGTCCTTCAGTAAGCTGGCAGGATTTTGATTGTTTGGTAGGGGTTTGTTTCCACCGATGACATCGGTAATGATTTCCGACGCCAACGCTTGCTCTTTATCATATAACCGTACGGCATATCGAAGGCGCAATGCATTGGCAAACTTCTTCCACGCATCAAAGTCGTTCTGAAGGAACGATTCGGATGCACCGATACTGGTTTGATTGGCTGCCATCCCGACACCATCAACGGCCACTTTCAAATCTGCCAATACGCTTTTGTAAATATCCACTTGGTTATCGTACGCGGGTCGGTAATATTCAACGCCTTGATCCGCGGATGCGGCTTGGCTGTAAGGGATATCACCATAGTAGTCCAGCATGTGCAACGTTTTGGAGGCGATGAGGATGGTGGCCATATGCCTTACGTTGTCGAATAACGCCGGATTTTCCTGCTCATCTATTTTTCGGATCAACGCCTTGTAATTATACAGGCTTGGGTAATAGCTGTTCCACAGGCTGGACGTGTAATTAAGATAGGGGGCCAATGTGTTCTGTACGGCCTGTTGATTGGTAAGGGGGTAAAACAAGCTTACGTATAGTGTGTTGTCCTCGTTGGTGATGTTTTTTGCCAGTCCGTTGAACAATCCCGGTACGGATGTTGTCGCTACGCTGGCATCTTTGTAGGGCTGATTGATCTCTTCAAAGCCCTGTTCGCAGGATACTAAGCCGGTTGCTAAACCTGCAACCAGTAGTCTGTATATGATTTTTTGAGTGCTTTTCATGACAGTCTGTTTAAAGCGATGTTTTGATGGAAAAACCGAAGGAACGTGCACGGGGTACAGACGAATATTCGATGCCCTGCATGTTCCCGATGCCATTTACGCCCTCGGGATTCAATCCCTTGGGGATGCTGGTGTAAATGTAAAACAGGTCACGTCCAATCAGTGAAACGCTGAGGTTTTGGAGAAAGCCTGTTTTTTGGACAAAATTCACAGGAAGTTGATACGTCAGCGCCACTTCCCGAAGTTTTACCCACGTGTTTTCAAAGACCGAGGCTGACCGCGGAATGTGTCCCAAGTGGTTCCATGACGTAAAGGTATTCAGGTAGTACCACTGGTAGTTGACTACATTCGTGTTGGGTGTCGTGCTTATTAACTCCCCGTCGGATCCGTAAGTGGCATATACGCCGTCAAATACAACACCGGTATTAGCAGTCGTGCCATCGGGATAGACGAGCGGGAGCCCGCCACCATTGCGTTCTTTGACTGTTTCTTGTAATAAGCCGTTGCCCATCGCCGCTGCGTAGGTACCAAAGTAAGTATCGCCCCCGATTTTTGCGTCAATCATGGCATACAGGGAGAGGCCTTTGTAACTAAACGTATTGCTGATACCTCCGGTCAACAGCGGTAATGCGTTTCCGATGGGTACTTCGGTGTCAGTAGTCTTCCACCGTGTTCCGGCGATGTAGGTTTGGCCGTTCACTGTATACGTAAGGGGTAGGCCGTTATCCGGATTGACCACATCTACCACTTCTTTCTGTCCATTCGCATAGACGAAATCCCTGCCGTATATGGTGCCGTATTTTTCGCCCACCTTTACCCGTTGTGAGACACCGCTTCCACCAAAAAAAGAGCCGAGGGTCAGATCATCAATGCCTTCGTCCAAGGCCAGGACCTTTGTCGTTGACGTAGCACCGTTTACACTGATATTCCACGAAAAGTCAGGCGTTTGTATGGCGCGTGCGTTGATGATAAACTCGAATCCTTTGTTGCCCAATTCCCCCCTATTGATTTGAATGTTGCTGAATCCGGAGGAAATTGGCAAGGCATTCGTGAGGATTTGGTTGGAGGATTTCATGGTGTATGCCGTTAACTCGACATTCAGCCGATTTTTCAGGAACCCCAAGCTCAACCCTAACTCATAAGCCCGGCTACGCTGCGGCTCAATGCCCGGAAACTTCAAGGTGTTGGGGTAGGTTTGTGCCGCCTGACCATTATACGCTTCGGTCGTGATGATGTCATAAATGGTGTAGGGATCCGTATCGCTGCCGGTTTCTGCATAGGACAGCGTCAGTTTCCCGAAATTTAGCCAAGGAGCGGCCGTCTGCATGCCTTTGATCCCATCGCTGAACACATAACTCAAGTTAGCCGATGGATAGAAATAGGAGTTATAAGCATCGGCCAGTGTAGATGACCAGTCATTCCTTCCGGTGACCTGCAAGAAAAGGTTGTCGTTGTAGGACAAATCGAGAAACCCGTAAATCGAATTGATTTTTTTGCCATATCGTGTTTCTTCTGCGGCGGTCGGTGGATTGACGCCATTGTTCAAGGCAAAAATAAACGGCTTCACAAAGTTCCCGTTCGTTTTGTTGCTGACGGTGTAATCGTTGCGATGATACGCTTCGGTTCCGGCTGTTAAGCTACCGCTGATCGCTTGGTCAAAGAGGTTGTCCTTATGCAAGCGGGCGTAGGCATTCAAATTGCGGTTGAAACTCTTCGCCATGGCCTGTCCGTAATAGCCATCTTGTGTGCCCGCTAAGTTGGTCGGATAATTTTTGATTTCCGTATTGTCGCTGGAATTATCCAGGCCGCCCTGCGCGGTTAGCGTAAGCCAGTCGGTTACATCAGCAATGATTTTCGCGCCACCTATGAGTTGATCACGAGCGAATGTCGTGTTGTTTTTGTATTGCCTCCAGAAAGAGTTGGCCATGTAACTGTAATAGGG
Source organism: Parapedobacter koreensis (assembly GCF_900109365.1). Lineage (GTDB taxonomy): Bacteria > Bacteroidota > Bacteroidia > Sphingobacteriales > Sphingobacteriaceae > Parapedobacter > Parapedobacter koreensis. The sequence continues at coordinate 131,502 of NZ_FNZR01000008.1, forward strand.
ATAGCGGGGGGATCCTGCTGGGAAATTGCTGGAATTGGTCACATCAAGCCGCGATCCGTCGGGTGCGAAATTATTCAGCTCTTCTACATCTGATCGGTAATCACGTGGGACAGCGTAGGAAAAGCCGGCAAGGAAATGGCCTGCGCCTACCGGCGGCGTATTGAGCCGTTCGTAGCTGGTATAGCTTCCCGTGATTTCTGCAGTAACCCGGCTGCTTACCTTAATGGTGGTTCCCAGGTTAAAGGTGTTGGTGTTAAAATTGCTGTTCAGGACGTTGGCTTTGTTATCACTTCGCGTGTATGAAAAACGTGCCGTCCCGAAATCACCGCCGCCGGAGATAGCCACATTATGCTGACCTACCGAGCCATTCGGGAAAAAAGCTTTCCAGTTGTCCGGCTGTGCCGAATAAGGCCTGAGCACCCCATCATACCAAAGAATGGGTTGATCGTCAAATCGTGGGCCCCATGATAATCCACTTGGAAACGATAGCAGGTTGTAATAGTCTGTGGTATTGTCGTAAGGAAATTTGCCGTAAGCAGACGATGTATAGTCGCCAGCTGGAAAATTGTACCCATTGTCGAGGCTGATTTGCACACGCTGGCCCGCTGCGTTCGTCGGAAACATTTTATCGTTATCGGCCGTCCACATGGCGGCAACTCCCCCAGAGCCATACTCATTCTGGAAATCCAAAAACTCATATGCATTGACGCCCCGGAAAGAATAGGAATAGTCCACACCCAACCCTTTACGGCTCGTTCCTTTTTTTCGGGTAATCAAAATGACGCCGTTCGCACCACGTGCGCCATACAGTGCAGCCGCTGCCGGGCCCTTCAATACGGTGATGTCTTCGATATCCTCCGGATTGATAAAGTTAAGCCCTGTTCCCCAGTCGTTATAACCACTTACGTCGGCACCCAACTGCGTTCCCACAGCACCGCCGCCACCGTTGTTGGCATTATTGTTTACCGGATCATTGTTGATGGCGACACCATCTACGATGATCAGCGCACGATTGTCACCTGTGAGGGAGGTGTTCCCCCGGATGACCAGCCGCGACGAGCCGCCTTCTACACCGCCAGAGGCTTGGCTGATATTCAAGCCAGCCACTTTGCCAGCCAATCCCTGGGCAACGGATGAAGGTTGGGTAACGGTGAGATTTCCGCCCGAAACGGTTTGTGTAGCATAGCCTAAAGCCCGTTTTTCACGTTTGATACCAAAAGCTGTGACTACCACTTCACCAATTTCGCCGCTGGATAATTCGAGCGTTACATTGATCGTGGGGGTGCTACCTACCGCAATGTTTTGGGTAACATATCCCAGCGCGCTGAATTGGAGCGTTTCTCCTGCCGAAGCACTAATGGTGTAACGCCCTTCGGCATCCGTTTGCGTACCGCGGCTGGTGCCCTGGATTTGTACGCTTACGCCAGCAATGGGGCCGTCAACATCCCGCACAATACCTGTGATGGATGGCTGTGCATAAACCAGAAGCACCGATCCAAGCAGTGCCATGATTACCATGCAACAATTGATGTACAAGTTTCTCATTTGTCAAGTTGGTTTAAATCCATAATTTGATTGATTGTGTTGAAGAAGGATTGATTGTTAGTTAGTTGTTTTTTATCATATGGCGCTTTTTGGAATTTCTTTTTTCTGCTTGGATAACGTTGATTAGTGCGGTCGGTTTATTAGGAATTAAGTGTGTCAAGTTCGCCCTTTTCTTTTCGGTGCAGGACACAATTTTCGATAACTAAGCTGGCGGCACCCAGTAGTTCGGCATGATAGCCGAGGCCGGAAATGGCAATATTGGTTTGTTCTGCCAGTTTGGGGATGCAGAATTCATTGATAGCTTGCTGTACAGGTGCGAGCAAAAGTTTTCCTGCGGCGGCACCCCTGCCACTCAGCACGACACGTTCGGGATTCATGATGTGGATAAGGGTGGCGATGCCTTTGCCTACCATAAAAGCAGCGTCTGAAAGTGTGGAAACGGCCAACTGATCGCCGGACTGTGCTGCCTCGATGAGCAGATCCCCTTCGGCTTTGCCTTCTTCGGCAAATGACTTGTGCAGACTGGACGTAGCGCCCTCAGCCATGGCCTGTTTGGCATTTTCTACCGCTACCAACAATGAAGCATCTACCTCCAAACACCCTCTTTTGCCACATGAACAAAGCTTGTTGGTGTGCGATAGCGGGATGTGGCTAAATTCACCAGCATATCCATTATGTCCCCTGAACAGGCTGCCATTAACTATCATGCCCAATCCAATGCCCCAACCCATATTGACGACCATCACATCTTTTAGTCCTTTGGCAGCGCCAAAATGCAACTCCGAAATAGCGATGACGCTGGAGTCGTTTTCGATGTATACAGGCAATCCTAAAGACCGGCTCAACTTGTCGCGAAGCCCCAATTCCCCATTTTCGGTAAGCAGGAATGAAGCGTTTATACCCTTTTCAACGTCGATGAATCCCGGCATACCGATGCCAATGCCCAGGATATGTTCATGTTTAATACCGGCTTCGTTGATGTAGGAGTTGATGAATTGGCAAAGCTGCTCAAAAGCGTGGTCATTATCTTGCAATGGCAAGGTGATCGAAGTTTCAGCATGAATGGCTTCGTTGGCCAAGTTGTAGGCTACTATTCGGCTTACGAATTGATCCATGGCAACAGCAAGGATATATTGCTTCTTTTTAGGGTTGAGCCGGTATTTAACCGGTCGACGACCTCCTGTAGATGGAGCCAAACCATGTTCTACAGCATAGCCTTCCTTGACCAGCCCATTAATAATGCTCGTTATATTGGGCACACTTTTTTTGGTGTATGTGCTTAGTTCAGCTAAGGACAATGTGTCATTATAATAAAGTAACTTGAATACGGATTGTTTCAATTGGTCTTGCCGATCGTATTTCACAATTTTATGTATAAATGGTTAATAATTCCTTGTTTAGGCAAACTTAATAAATAAATAACGATAAATGCAATTACTTTTTAAAAAAAACTATTAAGATTTTTTAATATATTGATTATAAATCAAATAAATATTATTATCTAATTCAAATTTTGATTGACAAACGTTTGATAAATGATGTTTTTTCCGAACTATTTGCTTATTTTTACGTCGACAAGAATAGGCTAAAACAACATGTCAACTTAATCTATCATATTTTATGATGAAGGATAGTATCAGCCGCTTTTCGCGCAGGGCGAAAAATTATGATCTTTTCCGCCCTAACTATCCGCTCGAATTGATAGCGTTTCTCGCTGAATTTGTTGCGTCAATTCCTGAACCTGTGCTTGCCGACATCGCTGCGGGAACCGGTATATTTACGGAACAGTTGGCCGATTGGGGGCATTCCATTTATGTGGTGGAGCCCAATAAAGCGATGAGGCGCATAGCTATACAGCGATTGGCGGCATATCCGCGGTGTATATTTGTAGATGGTACAGCCGAAGCCACTGGCCTGCCGGATCAATCGGTCGACTTTATTTTGTCGGCTCAGGCTTTCCATTGGTTTGACCTCGCACAAACAAAAACCGAGTTTGCACGGATAGGCAGGGAACATGCCTTTGTGGCCATCGTGTGGAATTTGAGGAATACAGATAGTGCCTTTGAAGCGGCATATGAAACGTTGATTCGTACCTATGCAGCGGATTACATGAATGTGAGCCAACGTAAAATCGACACGGCAGACGTATTTGCTTTCTTTGCCCCGGCGTTGCCGGAATACCGGGTGTTTGAACATGTGGATTTTCTAACTTTTGAGCAATTGTGCGGGCGGACACGTTCTTATTCATTTATGCCGGATGAAACCTCCACGGTATTGAATGAACTGTTGGACTCGCTTGCTGTTTTGTTTGCTGGCCACCAGCAGGAAGGCAAAGTACGGCTCTCGTATAAAACAAGGCTATTTATCGGAAGGCTGGGGTAAACAGCGCCAAAACTTCATTTGGAGCGTATCAAAAAATAGCGTACCTTTGCAGCCAATATTTTTTTTAACGCTTTAATATTATTCAAGTAATGTATTTAAGTAAAGAGTACAAAGCGGATATTTTCGCTGAATTTGCCGGAGGCGCAACCAATACCGGTTCTGCTGAAGGTCAGGTGGCTTTATTCACCAAACGGATTGCTCATTTGACGGAGCATTTGAAAGCAAACAGGAAAGACTTTGCTACCCAACGTTCTTTGCAGAAGTTGGTAGGTAAACGCCGTTCTTTATTGAAGTACCTTTTCAATAAAGATATCGAACGTTACCGGGCCATCATCAAAGCATTGGGCTTGCGTGACATTATTAAATAGCTTTCAGGTAAAACTTTCTATGAAGCCATCCCATTTATCATGGAGGTGGCTTTTTTTATTCGTGAATACTGCGCATTTTAGCTAAGTTTGTGCAAATTTAAAAGGTCTATTATAAAAAAATGATGTGCTTCTAAAAGACGAACGGCACATCGAATGGAAACAACAAATGAGTTACAACGAAATCAAAACAACAATCGATATGGGCGGAGATCGCCAAATCGAGATTTCAACCGGAAAATTGGCCAAACAGGCCGATGGTTCGGTAGTCGTGAAGCAGGGGAAAACCATGCTACTTGCTACCGTGGTTTCTGCACAGGAAGCCAAACCCGGAACGGACTTCTTACCGCTTTCGGTAGATTATCAAGAAAAGTATGCTGCTGCGGGACGCATTCCGGGCGGGTTTTTACGTCGCGAGGCACGCTTATCAGATTATGAAATCCTTATTTCACGGTTGGTGGATCGTGCCTTAAGGCCCTTATTCCCCGAGGATTATCACGCGGATACCCAAGTGATGATTTCTTTGATCTCCGCAGATAAAGACATTATGCCGGATGCTTTGGCCGGCTTGGCTGCCTCGGCTGCCATCGCTGTGTCCGATATTCCGTTTAACGGCCCCATTTCAGAAGTACGGGTAGCTAAAGTTGATGGCCAGCTGGTTGTCAATCCACTATTGAGCGAATTGGAGCGGGCTACGCTCGAATTTATTGTCGCAGGTTCTGCGCAGGATATCGTCATGGTGGAAGGTGAAGCGAAGGAGATTTCCGAACCCGAAATGGTGGAAGCTATCGAATTTGCCCATCAAGCTATCAAAAAGCAAGTGCAGGCTCAAATCGAACTTGCTGAACGGGTTGGGAAAACCGCGAAACGCGAATACAACCATGAACCGAGCAATCCTGAATTGCGTGAGCAAATCTTTGCAGCTACCTATGATAAGGTCTATCAAGTGGCCAAATCGGCTTCGGCAAAGCATGAGCGTAGCGAACAGTTTAAGCAGATTGGCGAGGAATTTATACTGGCGGCGTTCAGCGACGAGGAAATCGATGAAGAAACAGCGTTCTTAATTAAGAAATATTATCACGATGTACAGTATGATGCTGTGCGTAATTTGATATTGGACGAAGGCATTCGGCTTGATGGCCGTGACGTGCGTACGGTACGTCCAATATGGAGTGAGGTGGATTACCTGCCAGCGGCCCATGGTTCGGCTGTGTTTACACGTGGCGAAACCCAGTCCTTGACTTCGGTGACATTGGGTGCGAAAGATGATGAGCAAATGATTGACGGGGCGTTTATCCACGGGTACAACAAGTTTATATTGCATTATAATTTTCCGGCATTTTCCACGGGCGAAGTGCGCCCTAACCGGGGGCCTGGCCGCCGTGAAGTAGGGCATGGCAACTTGGCCATGCGTTCACTGAAACAGGTACTGCCTACCGGTGACGAAAATCCGTATACCATTCGCGTGGTTTCGGACATCCTGGAATCGAATGGGTCGTCATCCATGGCTACGGTATGTGCTGGATCGCTTGCCCTTATGGATGCGGGCGTGAAAGTGAAGGCTCCGGTATCGGGTATTGCTATGGGGTTGATTACCGATGAAAAAACGGGCAAGTATGCGATTTTAAGCGATATCCTGGGAGACGAAGATCACTTGGGTGATATGGACTTTAAGGTGACGGGTACGGCAAATGGTATTGTCGGTTGTCAGATGGATTTAAAGATCCATGGGTTGAAATGGGAAGTGCTTACGCAAGCATTGGAACAGGCAAAGGAAGCCCGGTTGCATATTCTGGGTGAGATGGCGAAGACCATTATCGAGCCGCGCGCCGATTATAAGCCACATGCGCCTCGTATCGTCAGCTTTACCATTGACAAGGAGTTCATTGGTGCCGTCATCGGCCCCGGTGGAAAGATCATTCAGGAGATGCAGCGTGAAACGGGTGCTACCATTGCCATTGAAGAAGTGGGCAATAAAGGTGTGGTACAGGTGTTTGCTGAAAACAAAGCTTCCATCGATGATGCCGTACGCCGGATCAAAGCGATTGCCGCTAAACCGGAAATCGGTGAAATCTATGAGGGTAAGGTAAAGTCTATCATGCCGTTTGGGGCATTTATCGAAATCCTGCCGGGCAAAGATGGCCTGTTGCATATCTCGGAAATCGACTGGAAGCGGTTTGAAACGATGGACGGTATCTTCAACGTGGGTGATATGGTCACCGTAAAGCTGTTGGATGTCGACAAACAAGGCAAGCTGAAGCTTTCGCGCAAAGCCTTATTGCCAAAGCCTGAGAAAAGAGAAGTATAAGAAAAATCAGTTTCCTATAAAAAGGGGGCTGTCTAAAAAGTTCCTTTAAAGAAAATCCCCGGCCAAAATCGGCCGGGGATTTTTATTGTTTGTCCTAAAGATTTGTTATCTTTAGGTGCACCCAAACAATATGGCAAACATACGATTCAAACCCCTGCCTTCCAACAGTCCGGTCCTTTTTCCGGAGGATATTTTCAGTCGGATCCCATCTGACCACCCGGTCCGGCTTGTCAGTCAGGTTGTCGACGGACTTGATCTTTCACACATTATTTCGCGCTACAAAGGGGGCGGTACATCGAGCTACCATCCGAGGATGCTGGTCAAAGTGCTGTTTTACAGTTACCTGAGCAATATCTATTCCTGCCGGAAGATCGAGAAAGCCTTACGGGAGAACATCCATTTCATGTGGCTTTCGGGCAACAGCACGCCGGATTTCCGTACGATCAATTATTTCCGGGGCAAGCGGCTGAAGGGGCATATCCAGCGGCTTTTTGCCGATGTGGTGGGGATGCTGCAGGAACTGGGCTATGTGAGCCTTGAAGTGCAGTACATAGACGGCACGAAGATCGAGTCGGCGGCCGGGCGCTACACGTTCGTATGGAAGGGTTCGGTGGAGAAGAACAAGGCCAAGCTGGAAGCGAAGATATCCTCGGTGCTCTCGGATATCGAAAGCCAGATCAAGGCCGACCAATCCGGGCTGAAGCATGCCGATACGGCAAAGCCCATCGACAGCAGGGAACTGAAGGAGAAGCTCTCGGAGCTCAACAATAAACTGAAAGACACGGGGAAAACCACCCAAAAGCAGCTTAAGAAATTACAGGAAGAACATCTCCCCCGTCTGGAGCAGTACGAATACCAACTGGAAATGCTAGGCGGGCGCAACAGCTACAGCAAGACCGACACGGATGCCACTTTCATGCGTCTGAAGGACGACCATATGCAGAACGGGCAACTCAAACCGGCCTACAATGCGCAGATCAGCACCGAGGAGCAGTTCATCACCCATTGCAGCATCCACCAAACGGCCGGGGACACCACCACGCTGGCAGGCCACCTGGAGGGGTTCCAGCAGCAATGCGGCACCCAGAGCAGGGAGGTGGTTGCCGATTCGGGCTACGGCAGCGAAGAGAACTATGAAATGCTGGAATCCAGGGGGATAGAGGCTTTCGTCAAATACAACTACTTCCATAGGGAGCAGAAGCGCAGTTATAAAAACAACCCGTTCCTTGTACAGAACCTGTTCCACAACGCGGAGGAAGACTTCTATGTATGCCCGATGGGACAGCGGATGGAGCAGTACAGACAGGGCAGAAAGGTAAGCAGCAACGGGTATGTCTCGCAGCTGGGCTACTACCGGGCAAAACGGTGCGAAGGCTGCCCGATGCGGGGGATGTGCCATGACAGTAAAGAAGACCGGATAATCATGGTCAACCGCCGGCTGAATGAACTGAGGAACAAAGCACGGGAGCTGCTGGCATCCGACCGGGGGGTGATGCACCGGAGCAAAAGACCCATCGAACCGGAAGCGGCTTTCGGGCAGCTCAAAAGCAACAACAACTTCAACAGGTTCACCCTGAAAGGCCTGGCGGGTGTCGGAATCGAGTTCGCCCTCATGGCCATCGGGCACAACCTGAGGAAAATGGTTGCAAAAGCCAAAAACAGGCAAAACAACGGCACAAACACCCCCTATAACCCGGCGCTTATCAAACTATGCCCTTTGCTCTGCCGCCATTACAGTCATAACCGGCAGGCTGCATAGCAAATAACCCGAACCCAAAATATCCGACCGACAATATCGAGTTCGCCATAAAAAAAGGGGCTACCTTTTTAGACAGCCCCCTTTCTTGTTTCGGATCACCTGGTCCCCTTACTGATTACCGGCAGTGCCCGGCCAGGTCTCCGGTTTGCGGCCAAAACGTTTATTGGGTTTCGGCCCCATTTTGAGCACCAACTCGCCGCCGTTGAGCAGGTCTTGGTGTAGGATGTAGGTGCCCTCATAAGGTTTGCCATTTAGTGTGGCCGACTGGATATAACTGTTTTGGCTACCATTATTGAGAGCACGGATGACAAACAGTTTGCCATTTGGTAAGGTAAAGGTCGTTTCATCCGCTATTGGACTTCCAAACACATATTCGCCGCTGGCAGGGTTGGCAGGATAAAGCCCGGCAATGTTCCAGACGGCCCAGGCACTCATCTGGCCGGCATCTTCATTGCCGGCATAGCCATCCGGGCCATCGTGGTACATGGAGTCTACGATTTGGCGGACACGTTCCTGGGTCTTCCAGGATTCACCGATATAACTGTACATATAAGCGATGTGGTGGCTGGGCTCGTTGCCGTGTGCGTACTGTCCAATGAAACCGCTCGCATCTGGCGAGATGTTCTCGCCGTGCATTTCCGAAGGAGCGGCAAACAACGCATCAAGTTTGCTGCTCAGGCCTTGATTACTTCCATATAGCTTGGCCAACCCTTGTACATCATGGGGTACGAAGAAGGAATGCTGCCAAGCGTTGCCCTCGATATATTGGCTTTTGTCGAAGTCGTGTTCTGACCAAAAAGGATCGAAAGGCTCTACAAACTGTCCATCACTCTTTTTGGCGCGCATAAAACCAGTTTGTTTGTCAAATAGATTGGTGTAAGATCTTGCCCGGTTCATAAACGTAGCGTGGTCGGCTGTTTTACCGAGCTTTTTGGCAACTTGGCCAATGCACCAATCGTCAAAAGCGTATTCCAATGTGATGGTCACGCTTCCGCCAGCTTTATCCTGGGGTAGATAGCCGTATGCAATGTAATCCGGTACGCCACGGATATCCTGATATGCACTCTTCAGCATGGCCTGATAGGCCTGTTCGGCGTCTAATCCGGGCCAGTCTTTAAGGATGGCATCAGCCAATACGGGAATGGCATGGTAGCCTGTCATGGTATTGGTTTCCCACGTGCTCAGATCCCATACAGGGAGTAAGCCGTTTTCGTCGTGGAATGCCAACATGCTGTTGAGTATATCGGTGTATTTTTCGGGCTGCGTCAGCGTAAATAAGGGGTTCAACGCACGGAAGGTATCCCACAGTGAAAAGAGCGTGTAGCGGCTGGCACCGTTGGGCATGGTGTGTATATCGCCATGGGCGTTTTTGTATTCGCCATCACGGTCTGCGTATAAGGTAGGAGACAGGGCGGTGTGGTACAGTGCAGTATAAAAGACGCGCTTTATTTCATCATTGCCTGAACTGATTTTGATTTTTTGCAGCTCGGCTTCCCATTTGTCTTTAGCAGCCTGATGTACATCATTGAAGCCCTCATCCTCGGCAAGATGTAATTCCTCCAATGCCTTTTCATAGCTGGTTGTTGATAGGGCTACTTTCAGTTCAACAGTGTTATGAGGTAGGCTGCCGTCAAAGATCAGTTGGGCAGATACGCCTTTGCCGCGGTCATACGTCTCGGCCATATCGATCATGGCCGACGCGGATAGCCCGTTGTTGAGGATGGTTTTTACAAAAGGGAAGGAGGTTCTGGCCGCAAAATATACGCGTTGCACATTAGCCCAACCGGTAGAATAGCGATAACCTATCAGGGTGCTGTCGTTGAGGACGCTGATATGGGTTTCGATGGGTGTATCCCAATTTTGGTGAAATGAAAGGTCAAAACGTATCACAGGCGTATCATTTGGTTGTGCGTACGTATACCTGTGGTAACCGATCCGCTCAGTGGCCGTAAGTTCGACGTGGATGCCGTTTTCCAGTGTGACCTGGTAATAGCCTGGTGACGCCCGCTCGTTGTCATGGCTGAACTGCGTCTGCACAAAAGTGGTGGTATCGTCAAGTGGTGCTATCAACGGCATCACCGATATGTCCAGCCAATCACCGATGCCCGTACCGCTTAAATGCATGTGGCTAAATCCCGCAATTAAGCTGTCGCTGTAATGATAACCGCTGCACCAATCCCAGGCGCTGCGGCCGTTGTCAGGACTCAATTGCACCATGCCGAAAGGGACAGTAGCCCCCGGAAACGTATGGCCATGCCCGCCCGTGCCGATGAATGGATCGACATACGAAATCAGTGAATCTTGGGCCCATGACCAGGTGCATAGGGCAATGAAAATTACGGAAGTGCTTAAGCGCTTTAGCATGTTTGTTTCAAAAAAGTTACTATTCCAATTCGCTGTAAAGCTAATTTTTTATTCCAAAACGGTAAATAATTTTGCGAATTATTTTGTGGACTTCATTGAAAAATCCATACGTTTGTCTCGAAGCTAAACATTAAGCTTTTTTTTGCTAAAATGAAGAAAAAAATACTTATCAGCGACATTGCAAAGGATTTGGGCGTGTCAGTTACTACCGTGTCTTTTATCCTTAATGGCAAAGCTAAAGAAAAGCGCATCAGTGATGGCTTGACCAAGCGCGTATTGGAATACGTGCAGAAAGTAGGGTATAAACCTAATGAACTGGCGAAAAGCTTGCGGACCGGCAAAACAAAAATTATTGGCTTGGTTATCGAGGATATTTCCAATCCTTTTTTTGCAAACATTGCCCGCCTCATTGAGACGAGGGCGTACAGTAAAGGGTATCGTATTATCTATTGCAGTACGGACAACCAGCCCGATAAAACCATCGAACTTATCCAGCTTTTCAGGGATCGCCATGTAGACGGTTATATCATTACGCCATCTGAAGGGATACGTGATACGATTCAGGCGTTGCTCAGCAACCAGCTCCCGTTGGTTTTGTTTGATCGCTATATTCCGGGTTTGACGACCAATTATGTGGTTTCTGACAACGTAAGGGGCGCATACGATGCCACAGCCCATCTTGCACAGCAAGGATATAAACGCATTGCGCTGGTTACCTTATATTCATCCCAGACACAAATGCAAGATCGGATGAACGGCTATATGCGGGCCATTGATACGTATAAATTGCAGCCCTACGTCAAAAAGGTCAATATGGGCGATGATGAGGCAACGACGATGCAGGCGATTTACTCGTTTTTAGCGGATCAAGAACCAGACGCTGTCTTTTTTGCTACCAATTATATCGCAATCACGGGTTTAAAAGCATTGAAACACTCCCCTGTCCCGATGCCGGGGATTGTCTCCTATGATGACCACACACTTTTTAAGTTGTTTTCGCCCACGATTACCGCCGTATCCCAGCCCATAGAGGCCATAGCGGACGAGCTTATCAATGTGCTGCTCAACCAGCTCGATGGTAAGGTGAAAGAGACGAAACAAATCATGTTGCCATCGGAATTAATCATCAGGGAGTCTTCGCTGCCACAAACTTCATTGATAACGAGTTGACACAATGGCGGGTGTTTTTTTCGGTGAAGCGTTCGCCAAGGAAAACGTGGCCCAAGTGTCCGCCGCAGTTGGCACAAACGATTTCCGTACGTCGCCCATCGGCATCAGGGATGCGCGTCACGGCACCTTCGATTTCATCATCAAAACTCGGCCAGCCGCAATGGGACTCGAATTTGTCCGTTGAGCGGTACAAGGGGGCATTGCAGCGCTTGCATACATAGAGCCCTTGCGCTTTGTTGTTGAGTAATTCGCCAGTGAATGGCCTTTCGGTACCTTTGTGGATAATGACGTATTCTTCCTCGGGGGTCAATTTGTTGTATTTCGTGGTATCCATGGTGTTTTCAATTGAAGTATGATTGGCATGATCGGACTGATGTTGAACATCCCGTTGTGCGACGGTCTGCCCACATGCCAAATAAAAAAACGAAGATGTTAATACAAGGCTAACATAACGCATAATTAATCTTTTTTCTTGAAGCAATTTGAATTAATTTGCCCTATGCGAATATACATAATTTTTAACAAAAGGTTTCATGACGGATGACAAAATTGGAGGTGTGCACGTCGGTGGCCAAGGTGTTCACCATACACTACATGATAATAAAAAATTATATAAAAAAAACAAAATCCATAAAATTGTACTTATTCCAGTGATCGGTTGCGTATCACCATAAAATATGCCCTATGCGCTCTAATCGCATATTTTGATCAATTTAGAACGATTATAAATTATTAAATTCAGTCATCCAATTGTCACCGATACGCCAATAAGTTATACTTTTGTGGCATTATTAAAGGGGTGTAGTTCCATTGATTCAGATAACCCAAATTTTTACATTCATCATAATCTGTATAAAGTGCTCAATATGAGAAATATCTCATTAGTTTTTGAAAGAATTGCTAAGCCAATATCCGTAGCATTGGTGTTGTTGTTTTCGGTTTCTTCGTTGCAGGCGCAGGATGCGAAGGAAGGTGAGACGATTTTCAAGGCCAATTGTTCTTCTTGTCACAAGGTATTTGGTAAGTTTTTGGGCCCAGAACTGGCTGGAGTGAATGAGCGGCGTGACGAGGCTTGGTTGTTGAAATGGATTCACAATGCACCTTCTGTGATTGCATCCGGTGATCCGATTGCTTTGGAATTGGATGCCCAGTTCCCTTCGGCTGCAATGACCGCCTTCCCCCAATTGGGTGAGGGCCAAATAAAAAGCATCCTGGCTTACATCAAGGCCGAAGAGGAAAAGAAAGCGACCGCAGATGCAGCAGGAGGGGCTACTGGCGTTGGTGGCGGTGCTGCGGCCGCAAGCGGTGATGCCAGCGGCTTTATGATCGTGGGCTTGGTAGCCGTAATCATCCTGGCCTTTGTGGTTATCTTGGTGCTCAACAAGGTCATCCGTACCTTGGAACGGGTTATCGCAAGCAACAAAAACCTTATTCCAGAACCTGTATTGGTTGAAGGGCCAAAGAAGGACTATATTGGCAAGTTAAAAAAGCTGGCCAAGAATAAAAAGCTGGTGTTTTTTACCGTGCTGATGTTGGCCATTTTCCTTGGCTCCGCCGGGTGGAAGACACTGTGGAATGTAGGGGTTCATGAAGGGTATCAGCCCGTGCAACCCATCAAATTTTCTCACCAGTTGCACGCGGGGGTCAATCAGATTGAATGCCAATACTGTCACGGTGGCGCCTTTAAATCAAAAAATGCTTCTATTCCTTCGGCGAATGTCTGTATGAACTGTCACAAAGCGATCACAGCAAGTGATAAATATGACGGGGAGTTGTCGCCGGAAATTGCCAAAATATACCGGGCATTGGATTACAATCCGGAAACCATGGAATACGGGCCGAACCAACGGCCGATTGAATGGGTACGGATTCACAATCTACCTGATTTTGCTTATTTCAATCACTCGCAGCACGTCGTTGTAGCCGGTGTGGAATGTCAGACTTGCCATGGGCCAATAGAAACGATGGAGGAAATCTATCAGTATTCGCCACTTACTATGAAATGGTGTATAAATTGCCACCAAGAGACGGAAGTGAATCATGAAGGCAATGCTTACTATGATCAGTTAATAGCCGCCCATGAGAAGTTGAAAAAAGGCGAGAAAGTAACCGCCGCGATGTTGGGTGGCTTGGAATGTGGCAAATGCCATTATTAAGATAAATACATAATATAGACATACGCAATCTTATATATAGCTTAAATGGATAGCAACAAGAAATATTGGAAAGGGTTGGAAGAATTGCATCAGACGCCTGCTTTTGTGTCAAAAAGCAAGGGTGAATTTGCCGAACCGATTCCTGTAGAAGACGTATTGAATGAAGCTGGCTTGAGCACGAAAACCCCCCGCCGCGATTTCCTGAAAGCGCTGGGATTTGGACTGGGAGCCGTTACGTTGGCAGCATGCGAACGTACACCCGTACATAAAGCCGTACCATACTTGATTAAACCCGAGGAGGTGACTCCCGGCATTCCTAACTTCTATGCCTCTAGCTTCAAGGGGCAAAGCGTATTGGTGAGAACACGCGAAGGCAGGCCTATCCTGCTGGAAGCTAATCCCGAAGCTGTAGGGCTCAATTGCGGTACGGATGCCGCTGCTCAGGCTTCGGTGTTGGACCTGTATGATATGTCCAAGCTGAAGGGGCCCAAGTTCAATGGGGCTGATATTTCTTGGGACGAACTGGATACCCATGTTGTGACCGCTTTGGATGCTGCCAGCGCTGCCGGCAAACAAATCCGTATTGTTGCGTCAACGATAAATAGCCCGTCAACCCTGGCGGCGATAGCGCAGTTCTCAGCAAAATACCCCACAGCCCGCTTAGTTGAAGTGGACGCTGTATCGTATAGTGGAATTATCAAGGCCAACCAGCATAGCTTTGGAAAGGCTGTAGTACCGCATTACCGTTTTGATAATGCAGATGTGATTGTGAGTGTAGCCGCTGATTTTATCGGCACGTGGTTGAGCGGGGAAGAACACACCCAACAATACATCGCAAACCGCGATTACAAAAGTCTGCAAAATGGCAAAATGTCACGCCATATTCAATTTGAAGGCGGCATGAGCCTTACAGGTTCCAATGCAGACGTGCGGATAGCCATCAAGCCTTCCGAAGAAGGCCCGCTATTGATTGCGCTCTATAACGTCATCACGGGTGGCAGTTTGCCCGGTGCGTTGAGCACAAACCAAAAGGCACAAACGGCATTAAAGCTGGTGGCTCAGGAGTTGCAACAGGCACGGGGCCGTGCGGTGGTGGTCGCTGGCTCCAATGACATGGCGATACAAACGCTCACCAATGCTATCAATGTGGCATTGCAAAGCTACGGCAGCACGATTGATTTGGACAATCCGTCCTACCAACATAAAGGGGATGACGAGGCGTTTGCTTCATTTTTAGCTGAAGCAAACCGGGGTGATGTGGATGCCGTGTTCTTCTTGGACAGCAATCCGTTATATGATTATCCCAATGCTGAAGCGGTGAAAGAAGCGTTGAGCAAGGTCAAGTTTAAGTTGTCATTTGCTGACCGCGAAGACGAAACGGCATCGGAATCGGAAGCCATTGCGCCGAATCACAATTTCTTGGAATCCTGGGGCGATGCGCATCCGCGTGGAGGCTACTATACCATTGTGCAACCCACTATTAATCCGGTATACAATACACGCCAGGCTGAACATAGCCTCTTGCTTTGGGCAGGCGAAAAGACCGATTACTATACATTCGTTAAGAACAACTGGGAGCAAAATATCCTTGTCGGCAGCACCAAGACCTGGAAAGATGTGCTACAGACTGGTTTTGAATATAAGGGAGACCAGCCTGCATCGACTTACAGCGTCGACGCGGCCGCACTCACTACGGTGGCGAATACCATTGTAGCGAATAGCAAAGCATTGGCTGGCGAAGTAGAGGTACAGCTTTACCAAAGCGTGGCGCTGAAAGACGGCAAACAGGCAAACAATGCCTATTTGCAGGAATTGCCGGATCCGGTATCCAAAGTGACGTGGGATAACTACGCGGCCATTAATCCGAAATTCGCCGAGTCATTGGGACTTGGGGAAAACAGTTTGGTCACCGTAGAAGGAGAAGGCGGATACAAGGTCGTACTGCCCGTACTGATGCAGCCTGGCCAAGCCATGGGTACTGTTTCTATTGCCCTAGGTTATGGCCGTACCAAAGTTGGTAAGGCGGGTAACAATGTGGGACAAAATGCCTACCCGTTTGCGAAGTTGGTAAATGGTACATTACAATTCAATACAACGGCTAAGTTGACCAAGGCCAGCGGCACCTACGAATTGGCACAAACGCAAACCCACCATACGATTGAGGGCCGTAATGTTATCCGCGAGACGACTTTTGCACAGTATAAGGAAAATCCGGGGCATAATGCCGGAAAGTGGACGGATCAGCACAAGACGTACGATTTGTGGAATAAATATGAGCAACCCGGGCATAAATGGGTGATGGCAATCGACCTCAATGCATGTACCGGGTGTGGTTCATGTATCGTCGCTTGTAATGTTGAAAACAATATCCCTGTGGTCGGACGTGATGAGGTGCGCCGCCGCCGCGAGATGCATTGGATGCGGATAGATCGCTATTACGCTATTGAGCAAGATGGCCAATCGTATACCAAAGAAGATGACATCCGCGATTTGGATGATATGGAAAGCGTATCGGTGGTACACCAACCCATGATGTGCCAGCACTGTGAGCACGCACCATGCGAGACCGTATGTCCGGTACTGGCCACCGTACACTCTTCTGAAGGGTTGAACCACATGGCTTACAACCGTTGTTTTGGTACACGCTATTGTGCGAACAACTGTCCGTATAAAGTGCGCCGTTTCAACTGGTTTAACTATTGGAATGATTCCCGTTTTGATAATTACTTGAATAATGAATTTACACAATTGGTGTTGAATCCGGATGTCGTCTCACGGTCGCGTGGGGTGATGGAGAAATGCTCGATGTGTATCCAACGTATCCAAGCGGGCAAACTGAAAGCAAAAATGGAAAAACGGCAGCTGCGGGATGGTGATATCACCCTGGCTTGTGGCTCTGCATGTTCAGCTAACGCCATCATCTTTGGCGATGCCAATGACCCTAATTCCGAAGTATCCAAGGCATTGAAGAACGAACGTGTATACTACGTGTTGGAGGAAATTAATGTGCAGCCGGGAATCGGTTACATGACGAAGGTGAGAAATACGTATGAGGCTTAATCAATTTGAAACAATAGACTATGTCATCGCATAACGAATCAATATTAAGAGAACCATTAGTAACCGGAAAAGATATCACCTATGCTAAGGTGACGGACGATATCTTGCTGCCGGTAGAAAATAAACCTAATAAAGCTTGGTGGATAGGGTTCACCATGGCGGCGTTGGGCGCTTTGCTATGGGTCGTGAGTGTCAGCTACACATTTTGGACCGGTATCGGGGCTTGGGGATTGAACAAGACCGTTGGTTGGGCGTGGGATATCACCGACTTCGTATGGTGGGTAGGTATCGGTCACGCTGGTACGCTTATTTCGGCGGTATTGCTGTTGTTCCGGCAAAACTGGCGTAATTCCATCAACCGATCGGCAGAAGCAATGACGATTTTTGCGGTGATTTGCGCCGCTACGTATGTAGTGGCCCACATGGGACGCCCTTGGCTGGCCTATTGGATTTTCCCTTTGCCAAACCAGTTTGGCTCGCTGTGGGTAAACTTCAATTCACCGTTGGTATGGGATGCCTTTGCGATTTCGACGTATTTTACGGTATCGTTGGTATTCTGGTATTGTGGTCTGTTGCCGGACATCGCTTCTGTACGCGACCGTGCGGCCGGGTTAAAACGCCGCATTTATTCCATCCTTTCCTTCGGATGGAACGGTTCGGTTAAAACCTGGCAGCGTTTTGAAATCGTATCGCTCATCCTTGCGGGCATTTCTACACCACTGGTGCTTTCGGTGCACACCATTGTATCCATGGACTTTGCCACTTCGGTGATTCCGGGTTGGCACACCACCATTTTCCCGCCCTACTTCGTTGCGGGTGCTATCTTTTCCGGTTTTGCCATGGTGCAGACACTCCTGTTGGTCATGCGCAAGGTGCTCAACTTTGAAAACTACATCACGATGTTCCACATCGAGTCGATGAATAAGATTATCATGGTCACCGGTTCCATCGTAGGTATCGCTTATTTGACCGAGTTATTCATCGCTTGGTATTCCGGTTCGGAATACGAAATGTATGCATTTGCCAATCGGATTGCAGGCCCGTACGCTTGGGCTTACTGGGCGATGATGACGTGTAATGTGATTTCGCCGCAATTGTTCTGGTTCAAGAAGATACGTACAAGCATTCCCATTTCATGGGTGCTTTCCATCGTGGTCAATATCGGGATGTGGTTTGAACGTTTCGTGATTATCGTTACTTCCTTGCACCGCGATTATATCCCTTCGAGCTGGGCGATGTTTTATCCTACTTGGACGGATGTCGGTATTTTTGTGGGCTCCATAGGCCTGTTTTTCACCCTATTCTTGCTGTTCCTCCGGTTCCTGCCGGGTATAGCGATTGCCGAAGTGAAATTATTGTTGAAGAGCGCAAGTTTGCAACAGAAGACCAAGCTGGTTAAAGAGGGGCATTTGGATCCCGAGCATGTGGAATTCTTCAGAAATTCACTTTCAAAGTACGATTCAGTCAGTGAAGAAGACATTAAGGAATTAGAAACCAAGTAGCAATGAGCAATATCAAATATATCATCGGAAGTTTTGCAGACCCGGACGAGCTGATGCACGGGATTGACAAGCTGCAAGCCAATAACATTAGTATCTATGATTGCTTTACGCCGATGCCCATCCATGGTATTGAGGCTAAGTTGGGCGTGCGGCCGTCGCGGCTACCCATAGCAGCCTTTTGCTTTGGATTATTGGGCGGTACACTGGGTTTTAGTCTTTTATATTATACAATGGCCTATGATTGGCCCATGAATATCGGGGGCAAGCCTGCGCTGCCGCTGCCTGATTTTGTACCGGTTACTTTCGAATGTACCATCTTGATCACCGCCTTAGGCATGGTAGCAACGTTTTTTTATCGCAATCATTTGTTCCCGGGCAGGGCTCCGCGGGTAATGGATTTGCGCGCCACGGACGATCGGTTCGTCATTGCTGTCGATGCCAATGATAATACGGATCATGAGAAAATAGAAGACCTATTGAAAGAAGCTGGAGCCGTAGAAGTGAAGTACAATGAACGCAAATATGTTAGCTATGAATAAGATGAGATTTCTTGGCGCTGTAGGTGCAGTCGTAGCGATTGCGGCTGTAGTAGCTTGTGGTGACAATACCACGCGCAGCACGGGCTGGGAATTTTCGCGAAATATGTATGATCCGATAGGATATAATCCTGACCAACCGAATGCCAACTTCAAAGACGGCAAAACGGCTCAGGTGCCGCCACCGGGTACTACACCTGTGGGATTTGAGCGCTTTCCCTATACGGCGAGCACGGAAGATTATGAGCGCGCCGGTGCTGAACTGTTCAACCCCCTCCAACGCACGGAGGCAACCCTTGCTCAGGGCGAGGCCCTTTACCAAGTGTATTGTGCGGTATGCCATGGACCCGAAGGTCACGGTGATGGTTCGATTACCAAAGACAGGCGGTTGGAATCTAAGTCTGAATCGCGGCAGTTGGAGAATTTTCCTCCACCGCCATCATACGCCAAGTCCGATGGGATCAATTCTTCAAGAGGAGGCCTGATGGCTGAATTAACGGATGGTAAGATTTACCATACGATTACTTACGGACTGAATATGATGGGATCTCATGCGTCTCAATTGTCTCCCGAAGAACGTTGGAAGGTGGTCATGTATGTCAGAGAATTACAAAAGAAATAATATTATATCAGCTATATTAAATGGGAACTCATAGTCATCATCACGATTATAACTTTAGCGAGCAATTTACGTTTACGGCGAAGGCGAGGATATTGAGTTTGATCGCCCTTGCGGTAGGCATAGTGGCCGTAGCCTTGGGCTTGCTCTCCAGTGAACACATCATCGTGGAACGTACATACGCCAATTTGTTGCTGATGGGGTATTATTTCACATGCGTGTGTGCTGCAGGTGGATTCTTTTTAGCCTTACAATTCGTTACACAGGCGGGTTGGTCTTCCGGTATGATTCGGATTCCACAAGCGATGGCCAGTGTATTGCCTATTGCATCGATAATCCTGCTGGTTATTACAGCAACGGGATTGTTTTCGCACAACTTGTACCATCATTGGTATGCCGAAGGACTTACCGATCCGGAAAGCTCCCATTATGATGCATTGGTGGCTGGAAAATCCGCGTTTTTGAATGCACCAGGCTTTTTATTGCGTCAGGTTGTATTTATGGGTGCTTATAGCACGTGCGCTTGGTTGCTGGCAAAGTACTCGTATAACGAAGACCTCCATGGCGGCCTTAATTCCTATAAGAAGAGCTTCAAATTGTCGGCGCTGTTTTTAGTGATATTTGGCTTCACAACGCCCATTTGGTCGTTTGATACCGTGATGTCATTAGAAGCTCACTGGTTTTCGACCATGTTTGGTTGGTACAATTTTGCTGCCATGTGGGTAAGTGGTTTATGCGTGATTACATTAATCCTGATTTTGTTGAAAAAATCTGGCTACCTGGCTTGGGTGAATGAAAATCACCTGCACGATTTGGGAAAACTGATTTTTGGTTTTTCCATCTTTTGGACGTATGTTTGGTTTGCACAGTTCATGTTGATTTGGTATGCCAACATCCCTGAAGAAACAGTGTATTTTTATAAGCGTTGGGAGCCTGAGTATAAACCCTGGTTTTGGGTCAATCTGTTTATCAATTTTGTTGTGCCTATCCTGGCCTTGATGGATAGGGATGCTAAACGGAAGATGAATAGCCTGATGGCTGTCTGTATCGTGCTGCTGTTGGGGCATTGGTTAGATTATTACATCATGATTATGCCCGGTACAGTGGAGTTGCACCGGGGCTTCGGTTGGATAGAAATTGGTACGGCGCTGGGATTTGTAGGGCTTTTCTCTTTCTTGGTGCTCAGCAAATTGAGTCGGCATGCGTTGGCACCGGCCAAGCATCCTTTTTTGGAAGAAAGCTTGCACCACCAGATTTGATATACGAGATTTGAAGGCTGGATAGGGCAGGCCGACGTTAAAATATAGAAACACGGACAATCGTTATAAATAGAGATGGGCTTTATAAAAAATAGTAATCTTAAGATAGTTTTTTTACTGACGCTGGTGATAAGTATATCATTGCCGGTTACGGTGGCGTTCGCACAGCAAGCAGACACTTCCAGCCAGGTTACAGACACAGCAGCTACAGTTGGCGATGTGGCTGTACCTGCCGATACGTCGGCTGCTTCTGATACCACTGCCGTAGCAACAGACTCGGTAGCTGCGACAAGCAGTGTCGGCGCTACCCCTACAGCGACAACTCAAGAAGAGGGCAAAGTGAGCCTCGACCCGCAGGTATATACCAATTTCTTTTACTACCTGCTAATTGTGTTCTTGGTTTGTGTGTTGGTGGCGGTAGTAGGTAAAATCGTGCAAGTCTATGAATTGACCCGTCGGATGAATGGGCGTGATACGACTTATTACTTATATAATTTGCATGCCAATTTATTTTTGGTGTGCTTGGTAGTGGGCCTTTACGGGGTGTATTGGTCTTATGCGCATCATGGTGCGCAATCCATGAGGGATGCGGCCACTGAGCATGGCGTACGTATAGACACCATGTTTATGATTACAACCGTGATTACGACTA
Organism: Parapedobacter koreensis; assembly: GCF_900109365.1. Taxonomy (GTDB): domain Bacteria; phylum Bacteroidota; class Bacteroidia; order Sphingobacteriales; family Sphingobacteriaceae; genus Parapedobacter; species Parapedobacter koreensis. Next base: position 153,179 of record NZ_FNZR01000008.1, read on the forward strand.
TCGTGTTGGTGCTTACCCACATTGGTCTGTTTGGTTTTGCTTTCAAATACCGGGCAACACCCAGCAGGAAGGCCTACTTTTATCCGCATAACAACACGATTGAAAAAGTTTGGACCATCGTGCCTGCCGTCGTATTGACTGTGTTGGTATTGTTTGGGTTCTTTACATGGCGGAGCATAACCAATGTGTCCGAAGAGGATCAGAAGAATGCACTGCATATTGAGGTGATTGGTGAGCAGTTTGCGTGGACCGTGCGTTATCCGGGGCGTGATGGCCAAATTGGGGAGCGTAATTATCGGCTGACCACCCCACTGAACAGCCTTGGAATTGATTTCAATGACAAGACCGCTTGGGATGACCAATTGGGCGGTGAAATCGTGCTTCCGGTAAATAAACCTGTTCGTGTCCAAATCAGTTCGAAGGATATCTTGCACAGTTTTTATATTCCGGATTTCCGGGTGCAGATGAATGCTGTACCGGGTATGAAGACCTACTTCCAGTTTACACCTACCGTGACAACCGAAGAAATGCGCGATAAATTGGGCGATTACAATTATAATTTTGTGATGTTATGCGCCAAGATATGTGGCGGTGGACACTATAATATGCAGAAGACTGTACGGGTGGTGACCGAAGAGGAATACCAAGCTTGGCTCAATGAGCAGCCGTATTTCTTTACGGAGGATTTGCGAAAAGAATTTCAGGCCTCACAGGTGTCATCGGAGGAAGAAGTTGCGGAGAAGAAATTATTGGCTAATGCCAACTAAGTTAGAAAAATAACGTATTAATCACAGATATGTCAACAATAGCAAACGCAGGCACTCATAGCGTGGATCATCACGGTGATCATGGCCATCACCATGAATCGTTTTGGACTAAATATGTGTTTAGCCAAGACCACAAAATGATTGCTAAGCAATTTTTGATTACCGGTATTATCATGGCCGTTGTGGCCATGCTGTTGTCCATTTTGTTCAGGATTCAATTGGCTTGGCCCGACAAGGAATTTCCGATTTTGGAAGTTTTCTTGGGAAAATGGGCCGAGGGCGGACGCATCAATCCAGAGTTTTTTCTGGCATTGGTGACGATACACGGAACCATCATGGTATTCTTCGTGCTTACGGCCGGACTTAGCGGTACGTTTGCTAACCTGCTGATTCCCTATCAGCTGGGTGCACGGGATATGGCTTCACCCTTCATGAACATGCTTTCATATTGGTTTTTCTTTGTGGCATGTATCATCATGATCGCTTCGTTCTTTGTAGAAAGTGGTCCTGCAAGTGCCGGTTGGACGATTTATCCACCGCTTTCCGCAGTGCCCAAGGCAATCAGTGGTTCTGCTACGGGTATGACCTTGTGGCTGATCAGTATGACGCTGTTCATTGCATCACAGGTATTGGGTGGTACCAACTATATCAGTACCGTGCTGAACATGCGTACCAAAGGGATGGATCTCTGGAAAATGCCGTTGACGATATGGGCGTTGTTCCTTACTGCTATTGTCGGTTTGCTGTCATTTCCAGTATTGGTATCTGCCGTTGTATTGCTGATCTTCGATCGGAGTTTCGGCACAAGCTTTTATTTATCGGATTTGGTGGTTCAAGGCCAGATTTTACCAAACGAAGGGGGTAGCCCTATCTTATTCCAGCACTTGTTTTGGTTCTTGGGGCACCCCGAGGTATACATCGTATTGATGCCTGCACTTGGTTTGACATCCGAAGTCATTTCTACCAACTCACGTAAACCGATATTTGGTTATCATGCGATGGTATATTCGTTGATAGGTATTACCATCTTGTCCTTCATCGTTTGGGGACACCACATGTTCGTCACCGGAATGAATCCCTTCTTAGGTGGTGTATTCATGATTACGACGTTGATTATTGCGGTACCCTCCGCGGTTAAGGTATTTAACTACTTGGCTACGCTTTGGCGCGGCAATATCCGGTTTACGCCGGCCATGCTGTTTGCCATCGGGATGGTATCGTTCTTTATTTCCGGTGGTCTTACAGGGATTTATTTAGGTAACTCAGCGCTGGATATCAGCTTGCATGATACGTATTTCGTGGTAGCCCACTTTCACTTAGTAATGGGGTCGGCGTCGATATTTGGTATGTTGTGCGGGGTTTATCATTGGTTTCCGAAGCTATTCGGACGCATGATGAATGAGAAATTGGGATACCTGCACTTTTGGCTGACCTTCATTGGTGCTTACTTGGTGTTTTTCCCCATGCACTTTATGGGCATTGATGGGGTTCCACGTCGGTATTATGCATTCACGGAATTTCCGTTCATGGAAAAATGGATTTCGGTAAACGTATTTGTTACCTGGGCTGCTATCGTTGCCGCCGTGGGGCAACTGGCCTTTATCTGGAATTTCTTTTCATCGATTTGGTCTGGCAAGCGCGCTACCCAGAATCCTTGGGGTTCCAATACGTTGGAATGGACAACTCCCGTGGAGCATATTCATGGCAACTGGCCGGGTGAGATACCAACGGTTTACCGTTGGCCATATGACTATAGTAAGCCGGGACATCATGAAGATTTTATCCCGCAAACGGTTCCTTTTTCGGAAACAATGAGCTCGAATTTACCGCATGATTTCGAAGGGAACGCGGAGGCCGAGCGCATCCAACGGGAGTGGGAATTGGCCAATAATAATCCACAGACCGAGAAGGAGACAGAGTGATAGGACATGCTTCCACCTGCTGAAAAAAGATTTTTATTGATCAACAAAATTACGATAGTATCGTTGTTTGTGTTGATTCTCGCAGGTGGGGTAGTACGAAGTACGGGATCTGGAATGGGGTGTCCCGATTGGCCGAAGTGTTTTGATCGGTTGATACCACCTACAGAAGTTTCCCAGTTGCCGGAAGGGTACGAGGAAAAGTATATTGCGGGAAGGCAAAAAAAAAATGAGCGGTTTGCGGGGATGCTGGATCGGTTTGGCAATAATGAGCTGGCCGATCGTATACGAAACGACGAGAGCATCCTCCAACATGAACCATTCAATGCGGCGAAAACGTGGACAGAGTATATCAACCGATTGGTTGGGGCAATTACAGGGTTTTTGCTTTTACTTTGTGCCATTTTTTCCTTTACGTTCTTTAAAACGAAGAAGTCCATTTTTATTTGGAGTGTGATCAATGTAGTGGCCGTCGGTTACCAGGCCTGGTTGGGTTCGATTGTCGTCTCTACCAATTTGATGCCTTGGATTATTACGGTGCATATGCTGTTGGCGTTGGTCATCGTAGGGATTAGTATTTATACGTATTTCAAGGCCCGGTCATTGCGCGATAAGGACCTGCTCATCAATCACACGTCGAGTGGGATAAAAGTGCTGGCGGCATGTTCGCTCCTGTTGATTATTGTTCAGGTGGCGATAGGTACAGGGGTACGGGAGGAAATAGACTTGGTTTCGGCTTCAGGCCATCTACTTGGCCGAGGTGAATGGCTGGAACAAGTCGGGCAGGTGTTTGATATACACCGTAGCTTGGGGGTGGTCTCCGCGGTAGTGATCGTGTTCTTGTTTTTCGTGGTACGCTCGCGGTTTGCCCCGAGTAGCCACCAAAGCAGGTTTACAAACGTACTCCTGCTCTTGTTGGCATTACAGATTGGAACGGCCGTATTATTGGCTTATTTTGATATTCCGCCGTATGCGCAGACGGCACATTTGGTGCTGGCGAGCTTGTTGTTTGGCAATCAGTATTATTTGATGCTGTTGCTTGGAAAAGTGGCTTGGAAGTGAATTGATTGATATATTAGAAAAGTTTAGTTGATGAAGATAGCTGAGCGTGATATGCAAGCCAAAAGGATGGCTAGTGGCGACGTGGCCGTGCAGAAGCGCGGCAAGGGGGAGCTTGCCGAAGTGATGCAATTTGTGGCTGATTTTAAACAATTGGTCAAAATCCGCTTGACCATGACTGTGGTCTTCTCTGCTTCCATTGCTTTTTTAATTGGCAGCAAGCAGCAGGGAGATATCAATTGGATAAATTGGTTGATTCTTACGTTTGGTGGTTTTTTGGTTACGGGTTCCGCCAATGGGTTCAATGAGATTATTGAGCGGGATTTGGATAAATTGATGAAGCGGACCGCTGATAGGCCTATCCCTTCGGGCCGCATGACTACGGGGCAGGCGCTCGTATTGAGCCTGATCATGGGGATTGCCGGTACTTATACATTGGTCTCGCTGAATTTTATCGCCGGGCTTTTGTCTGTTTTTTCGATCGTACTTTATGCATTTATCTATACACCGCTGAAACGGAAGTCCCCGATAGCCGTATTTGTTGGTGCATTTCCAGGGGCATTGCCACCGTTGATTGGCTATTATGCCGCCTTTAGCCAGAATGATTTGGCTGCCTACAGCCAGTACAATGCCGGAGCAATCGTCATGATACCATTGGTGTTGTTTTTCATCCAGTTTGTATGGCAATTCCCTCACTTCTGGAGTATCGCGTGGGTGCTTGACGAGGACTACAAACGTGCCGGTTTTAGGCTATTGCCCACGATGAAGCGCGATAAATTATCTGCATTTATGGTGCTTTTTTCGACACTGCTCATGTTCCCTGTAAGCTTATTGCCCTATTATTTCGGGTTTGGGGGCATTGTGGTTTCGATAGCCTCCATTGCTGGTGCACTGCTATTTAGTTGGTACGGGTTGAAATTTTTTCTGAAACGTGACCTCGCTTCGGCACGGCGGGTGATGTTTACGTCTTTTTTTTATTTGCCACTCATCCAGTTGATACTGCTGTTTGATTTTAATGCCTTATGATAGCCATGGCCAAATATACGCAAGATAAAGAGGAGCTGACCCAGCAGAAGGCGAAGAAATTCAACCTTTGGCTGGGAATGATCGGGATGTTCATGATGTTTGCAGCTCTTTCCAGCGGTTTTATTGTTTATACAGCCGGCGGGATAGATAGGGGTATCAAGACCATATTGCCCGAGGCATTTGTCTATAGCACGATTTTGATTGTCGTGAGCAGCGTGACGATACAATTGGCTTATAATGCGGCGAGGAGAACGTTGTTCGATAAGCAGAAATTATTACTGGCAGTCACCATTTTATTGGGCGTCGGTTTTTTTTTCATGCAGGTTTATGCATGGGGGGTGTTGACTGCCCGGGGTGTGGTATTTGTCAACAGCAATGCATCACAGTCATTTATCTATGTGTTTACCGGTATGCACCTTGCGCATATCATTGCCGGTATCCTGGTATTAGTACGAGCTTTGGTGGGGCGTATTCGCAATATTCCCCAGGTGAATAATGTCTTCCGGATGGATTTGGCCGCGTTGTTTTGGCATTTTCTGGGCTTTTTGTGGATTTATATTTATGTTTTTTTACTTTTGAATCAATAACACTGAACAATGAGTACAACTGTAACGGAATTGGATAAGGTAAAAACCGGACGCTGGAACGGGGGCCGATCGCCTTTCAATGTGGAGTATGGTAAGATCATGATGTGGTTTTTCCTTACTTCGGATGCTTTTACATTTTCCGCCTTCCTGATTTATTATGGGACACAGCGTTTTGCCCACCTTACATGGCCGGATCCGGATAAGGTATTCCAATCTATTCCGATGGTGGCCGATCACGGATACCCGCTGGTGTTTGTGGGTATTATGACCTTTATCCTCATCATGAGTTCGGTGACGATGGTGCTCGCAGTAGAAGCAGGACACCGCAATTCGAAAAAGGAAGTGGTCAATTGGATGATTGCTACGATTATCGGTGGTCTGATGTTCGTAGGGTGCCAGGCCATGGAATGGACACACTTGCACCACGAAGGCTTTTGGTGGGGTAGTATTCCTTACCAAGAAGGCGTTTCTCCCGAAGTCACCCTTGCGCCCTTTTTCTCCAGGGAGATCTCCGAAGTGTCGGCTTTGCAATTTGCTAATCTCTTCTTTACCATAACCGGATTCCATGGGTTTCACGTCTCTGTTGGGATACTGTTGAACATCATTGTGCTGGGCATGGTATTGGCCAATACGTTTGAACGTCGTGGTTCTTACCTCATGGTGGAAAAAGTAGGGCTTTATTGGCACTTTGTGGATTTGGTATGGGTGTTTGTATTTACATTCTTTTATTTGGTATAATCAATAATTAAACGCAATATTAAGCTATGGCTTCTCAACATCACGATCATGCGGTAGGACATGAAGACGGGCAGCACCATGAAGGTATGTCCAAAGGCAAGATTTGGCGCGTATTTTTCTACCTCTTAGCCATCACAGCATTGGAATTTTTTATCGCCTTGGTGTTGGTACACGGTGGGGTGGTTTCCAAGGGGCTGGGCGTGAATATGGTATATATAGCCCTTACGTTGCTTAAAGCCTATTACATTGTGGCTTATTTCATGCACCTCAAGTTTGAGACATTCGGATTGATCATGTCCATTACTGTCGTGTTTCTGTTTATCATCTACTTCATCGCATTGATGCTTACAGAAGGAACGTATATGAAGGGGCATTTTAACCCGTTCCCCTTTTGGCCAAATAGTTAATGAATACCGTCAAGCGAAAAAGCGGTGGCTTAAAGAAATTGATAATCCTGGCAGCTATTTTGATATTGCCAGGATTTTTATATTATCTACTGGAGAAAAAAGGCGAAAACCGGTATAAAACATTGCCGATTTATGGAGAGAAAGTGCTGACAGGCACATCCAGTAGGCGGATGGGGAAAGAAATCCCCGATACGTTGTTCCATCATATCCCACCGTTTTCACTGGTGAATCAGCAAGCGAAGGAGATACCTGTATTAGCCAATGACTCTACGGTAGTGGTTGTCAATTTTTTCTATAGCCGTTGTGCATCGTTTTGTGCACAGATGAATGATGAAATGAACCGGGTGGCAGAACGGTTTGCAAACAATGAGCTGGTCAACTTTTATACCATTACCGTTGATACGCTGTATGACACACCGGAAGTACTGCGGGAATATGCAAAGGGATATCAGCCGGAGACAAAAAAATGGCATTTCCTTACCGCGGGTAAGGATGATGTATTCCATATTGCTCGCAATGGTTTTCTGGTGGATGCTGTACAGGATACGACCAAAGCAGCCAGCTTTATCCACAGTGCTTCGCTGATCCTTGTGGATTCACAGCGGCGTATCCGGGGGTATTATGACGCTAGTCAGAAAAAGGAAGTAGATCGGCTGATCGATGAGGTCAAGCTGTTATTGGTAGAAGAAATTCGGGAAAAGAGCCCGTATAAATGAGGTTGGATTTTACATTTTTGTAGTTATGGAACAGGTGCTTGAGAAACGATATAACAAGTGGATCGTTATTTTGTCTGTGGCTATCCCGGTGGCTGTAGCCATTCTGTTTGGTGTTAATTTGCGTGATTTGGGTTATGATGTGAGGCCGCTCACATTCTTGCCGCCCATCTATGCAACGATCAACGGCGTGACAGCGGTATTGCTGGTGTGGGCCGTCGTTGCCATCCGCGGGGGCAATCGTAGACTGCACGAAGCCTTGGTGAAGATTTGCATCGGCTGTTCGGTCGCATTTTTGGTGATGTACGTTGCTTACCACATGACCTCCGAGTCCACACCGTATGGTGGGGAAGGGGTTATCCGCTATGTGTATTTCTTTATCCTGATTACCCATATTTTATTATCTATTATTATTATCCCGTTTGTATTGGTCACCTATGTGCGGGGGTTGTCTGGCAATTTCGCCAAACACCGCAAGCTGGCGAAGATTACATTCCCGCTTTGGCTCTATGTAGCCGTCACTGGCGTGGTCGTGTACCTGATGATATCGCCGTATTACGGAGGTTAACGGGGATGGAAAATTCCGTATCTTTGCGTTACGATGGAACGTATTTGGATATACCAGGCCGATCGGCAGTTGACCGACGGTGAGAAAGCCTATATATTAGGGAAATTGGAGGGATTCACCTCCCAATGGAAAGCCCATGGCAAGGCGTTAGCCGCTAAAGCCGAAATCCGTTATAACCGATTTATTATTGTCATGGTTGATGATGCGGTGGCACCACCTACCGGTTGCTCAATCGATAAATCCGTGCACCTCCTCAAGGAGATTGAGCAAGCGACGGGGCTCAGCCTGTTTGATCGCATGCAGGTTGCTTATCGCCATGCAGATGAAATCAAAGCGGTGTCCCGCACCGAATTCGAACGGCTTATTGCCACAGGTGAGGTGACAGACGATACCATCGTATTCAATAATCTCGTGCCTTCCTATCCCGAGTTGGTAGACAAATGGGAAGTTCCCTTGCGGCAAAGTTGGCATGCTACGATATTTTCACGTTAGCAGGCAAGAGGATATGCCTGCAAATAACAACGGCTTGCCAAACAACGTTTTTGTTATTAATTGGCAAGCCGTTTTCAGTTCAGGCGCTGTTTACCTCTAATCCTTTCCTATTTCGAGACTCGCATCTATCCGCGCAAGCAGGTCTTGGAGATGAAATTTACTTAAGTTATCCTTGGTAGCGCGGATGGCGGTGCTGACACGGTTACGGAGGATGATCAGTTGTCCGCGTGCGACGCTGCTCACGTCCGACTGGGTCGGATCGGGCACGCCGCGGCTTCTCATCTCTGCCGAAGGGGGTGTCAGCAGGTCCGCAAGACTGCCTACATAATGCTTCTGCAGATTTCGCCGATAGATATCAATTGCCTGCCCCTTAGCCAATTCACTCCATATCCCTTTATCAAGATCGTTGAAAAGATCGGTTACCCGATAGGTGTTCGTGCCCAGCTTTGCTTCGGCTTTCAGCAGGTTGTTGATTGTCCGTGTACTGATAATCCGATCGACTGTCGCGTTTTGTACCCGTCCGATCAAAGCCATAGGGTCTGCGCCGGATTTGTTCGCGACATCTTGGCTGATCAGCCATTTGGGCGTAGCAAACACTTCTTTGTTGAGGAAGTTGGCAGCCCGTCGTTGTTTATCGGTAGGTACGGTGCTGTATACGTCTCCTGCTTGCTCCACCGTCTTGGGTGTCTCATAGATTCCACCAATGTTTTTGGCCACATGACCAGCATATCGGCCAAATTGGGTAATCACTTCGCCATACATGGTCCCTAAATCATTGTACTGCTGATTGGGCTGTTTGGTCCATTCGACGAGATTAGGCACAATGCGCTGGAGATTTTTGATGCCATAGCTGCTGGCCAGTATGGCGTCATCGCCAAGGTCTTCATTCTGCGACCGAGGGTCGTCAGGGTTGGTTTCCGTACCGAACCAATAGGTGGGATCGGTAACCTTTCCCGTGATCCACTGATTAAGGATGGGAAGCTCTTCAGTCGCCGATGCCGCCTGTGGGATGAGTTTATAACCCCATTCGATAGCCCATTTGTCATAATGGTTGATACGGGGATAAAGATCTGCTCCCGAAATACCGTCTCCCGGTTGCGCCACATAGTTGAACCGGGCATAATCCATGATGGAAGCGGCATGGCCATGTTCTTTGATCCAGCTGGGGTCACGGAGTTTTTCTACGGGATAAGCCGAGCTGGAGCCAAAGTTATGGCGCAGTCCCAGCGTATGACCCACCTCGTGCGAGGAAACGAAACGGATCAACTGACCCATCAGTTCATCGTCAAACGTCAGCCTGCGTGCTCGGCCGTCGTTTGGCGAAGCTTGTACAAAATACCAGTTGCGCAGCAGGTACATCACATTATGATACCAGTTGATATGGCTTTCAATGATTTCGCCACTGCGTGGGTCATTCACATTGGGTCCGCTGGCATTAGGAATATCGGATGGTTTGTATACGATGGCCGAGTAACGGGCATCTTCCAAGGACCATTCAGGATTTTCTTTGGGTGTAGGCGCCCGTTTGCCCACAATCGCATTCTTGAAGCCGGCCTGTTCGAATGCCGCTTGCCAATCGTTGACACCTGCAATAAGGTAAGGAATCCATTTCTCTGGTGTTGCGGGGTCTATGTAATATACAATCTGTTTTTTTGGCTCCACCAATTCACCACGTAGGTATTTCTCCACGTCTTCTTCTTTGGGTTCCAGCCGCCAGCGAGTGATCAGTGATTGCCGTTTTACACCTTGCGGGTTGGCACCGAAATCGGTATAGCCGACAGCGAAATAACCGACCCTGTTGTCGAAATACCGGCCCCGCATAGGGACTTTCGGCAGTAGGAGGATAGACGTATTGAGCTCCAACGTAGCCGTTCCTTCCGTATTGCCACCCGAACCGCCTCCCGCTGGACGCCCGCCCGCCCCCTGTGGCGGGGAAAGGTTGTACGTTTTCACCGTTTTTATTTCGGTATTCTGCGGATAGGAGTGTACCGTACCTACATAAGACTTGTCCGCTTGGAATTGGCCCAGCCGCAGGGAGGTTTTTGAACGTCCATCAAAAAAGAACACATCATTGTCTCCGCTGATGTAAGCGGTCACGTCGATGACTGTACTTTTGTTGCCTTTCCCGAAAGCGACGACATCAAAGCTGTTGACAATTGGCTGCAGGCTGGAGTTCAACAGTGCCTGATACATGTCTTGTGTGCTATCTGCACGCTCGGCAAAGGAAATCTTGCGGAGAAGCACTCTGTTGTTGGGGCCTTTATCAAAACGGATGACATTACGGTTTATCTGATCACCGGCATATCCGCTCATGCCGGCACGTAGGCCAGCGGCTCCTTTTGAGATCCGAGTAACGACCAGGATATCCCGGTCGAACACCGAATCCGGCAGTTCGAAATAATGCTTATCTTCCTGTACGTATATATTGAAGAGGCCGCTGTCAATCTCGGCATTGGACTTTATAAAATCCTCAAATTTCTTCGGGGCCACTTTCTTTGGGCCTTCGCTCCGTGCTGTGCGTGCGGTAGAATCGCGAGGTGCCGCCGCTTGGGGTGCCTTCGGTGCATTGGCAGTGGCTTGGGCTGTTTTTCTCTTTGAAGAACAGGAAGGGGCAGCAAGTAGTACCGCCAATCCTACCCCCGTTAAGAGTAAATAATTTTTTATCATAATAGCAGCATATTGTTAATGCGGTAAAGGTATTATTTTTCCTCTCTGTTTTTTTGACCGATGCCGTTACAGCGGTAAAATTGCTGTTTCATATCAAATTATGGGATGTCACTGTAACCCATATAGCGCACAATCACATTCGTTTTCCGATTGATAAACGCGGTGGGCTTTGCCGGCGACCAACGCCTCGGATTGGGTAGTACCGCTATCAGTAGCGCTGCTTGGCGTTTCGTCAGATTGCTTGCAGATTTGCCATAGTAATATTGCGTTGCCGCTTCAGCGCCATACAATCCATCTCCGGTTTCAATGACATTCAGGTAGACCTCAAGGATTCGTTTTTTACTCCAGAACAATTCGATCAATACCGTAAAATACGTTTCGAATCCTTTGCGTATCCAGGAGCGACCGGGCCAGAGAAATACATTCTTGGCAGTCTGCTGGCTGATGGTGCTCCCCCCACGGAGTGCGCCGCCCCCTTGGTTGCGCCGGAAGGCGTCGGCAATGGCTTTGCGGTCGAACCCCCAATGTTCCATGAAGCGGGCATCCTCACCCGAAATGGCCGCCCGTTTCAAATTGTCGGATAAATCTTCATACGATACCCATTGCTTCGTGATTTTCCATGCTTTGCCGTCGCTTTTGCGTTCGAACCCCCGCTGTACCATCAGCCAAGTGATGGGCGGGTTGATAAAGCACAGTAGGAGTACCCACCCAAGGGTAACGGCAAAAAAGTAGGCCACTATCCGCAATGTCCAGCGGAGGTATACGTTCCGGATTACAGGGATAAACCGGACTATGCTTTTCGTCAGTTTTCGGCGTTTTCGTTTGGCTGCCATTGTTTTCGTGATGCGAATATACAAATAGAAACTTGTCAAATCCCTGCAATAATCCTATTTTTACGCCCACGCAAAAAAATAACCTACATTGGCAAAGGCAGCAAAGAAAGAGACCCCATTGATGCAGCAGTACAACAGCATCAAGGTGAAATACCCCGGTGCGTTGTTGCTATTCCGTGTGGGTGATTTCTATGAAACCTTTGGCGAAGATGCAATAAAAGCCGCTGGCATTTTGGGTATTGTGCTGACCAAACGGGGCAATGGCAGCGAATCGGAGACGGCTTTGGCAGGTTTTCCGCACCACTCGCTTGAAACGTACCTGCCCAAATTGGTCCGTGCCGGGCAGCGTGTGGCGATATGCGATCAGTTGGAGGATCCGAAAACCACCAAGACTATTGTAAAGCGCGGTGTGACCGAGCTCGTGACACCGGGTGTATCCTATAATGACAATATCGTCCAGCAAAAGGCTAATAACTACCTTGCCTCTGTTTTCTTCGATAAAAGCGCAATAGGCATTGCTTTTCTGGATATTTCCACGGGCGAATTTTTGGTATCACAGGGCAATGCAGCATACATCGATAAACTGCTGCAGGGATTCAAGCCCACGGAAGTCATCATGGGTAAGCGCCAGTACAAAGCGTTTGTAGACGAATTTGGCGCTAATTTTTATACCTATACGCTCGATGAATGGCCATACAGTGGTGATTACGCTCAGGAAACGTTGCTTAAGCATTTTGAAGTAAAATCGCTGAAAGGCTTTGGCATTGACCGGTTGTCATCGGGCATCGTAGCGGCAGGTGTAGCGTTGCATTACCTCAACGAAACCGAACACCGCAACCTGCAGCATATATCCAACATTTCGCGTATTGAGGAAGACCGCTATATGTGGCTTGACCGTTTTACCATCCGCAACCTGGAATTGGTGGGCTCGGCCAATGAAAATGCCGTGACCCTGGTAGACGTGTTGGATCAAACTTCATCGCCGATGGGGGCCCGGCTGCTTAAGCGCTGGATAGTGATGCCGCTGAAAGATCAGGCAGCCATTAACGAACGGCTTGCCGTGGTTGATTATTTATGCCGCCATGGCGAGCTTCGCGAAGAGCTGGTACGCGAAATCCGGCAGATCGGTGATTTGGAGCGGCTGATTAGCAAGATTGGCCTCCAAAAGGCCAATCCCCGGGAAGTTGCCCAGCTCCGGCGGGCGCTGCAAGCGATTGACAGGCTGAAAACATTGGCCAGCGGTGCAGATGTGGAAGCATTGGGCATTATCGCCGAGCAACTGAATCCCTGTACCCGCATCAGCGAGCGTATCGCAACCCATCTTCATCCCGAGCCTCCGGTATTGATCAGCAAAGGCAATGTCATTGCAGCCGGTGTCGATGAGGAATTGGACAAACTACGGAAGGTCGCTTACGGCGGTAAAGATTACCTGCTGGAAATCCAGAAACGGGAATCAGAAGCTACGGGTATCCCTTCATTGAAGATTGCTTTTAATAACGTGTTTGGATATTACCTGGAGGTGACCAATGCCCACAAGGATAAAGTACCCGCCGGATGGGTGCGCAAGCAGACCTTAGTCAATGCAGAGCGCTACATTACGGAAGAACTTAAAGAATACGAAGAGCAGATATTAGGTGCGGAGGAAAAGATTCAGGCGCTGGAGACCCGGTTGTACGGAGCGTTGATAGCGGCTGTCGCCGAGTATATCAAACCTGTCCAGCACAACGCCCACTTGGTGGCCCAGCTTGATGTGCTGGTTAATTTCGCGGTGATTTCCGAAAAAAACCACTACGTAAGACCGGAAGTGAATAATGGCACGGCCATTGACATCAAAGGAGGGCGCCATCCGGTGATCGAGCAGCACCTGCCGGTAGGTGAAGACTACATTACCAACGATGTTTTCCTGGATACCGAGACCCAACAGATCATCATCATCACCGGGCCTAATATGGCCGGAAAGTCGGCGCTGTTGCGCCAGACAGGCTTGATTGTGCTCATGGCCCAGATGGGGTGTTTTGTACCGGCCAAGGAAGCCCGGATTGGGCTGGTCGACAAAATATTTACCCGCGTGGGCGCATCGGACAACCTGTCGTCCGGAGAGTCTACATTTATGGTGGAGATGAATGAGACCGCCAGCATCATGAATAACCTCTCCGAGCGGAGCCTGATCCTGCTCGATGAGATCGGACGCGGTACCAGTACCTACGATGGCATATCCATTGCCTGGGCCATTGCGGAGTTTTTGCACCATCACCCCACGGTGAGGGCCAAAACCCTTTTTGCCACCCACTATCATGAGTTAAACGAATTGGCGACTTCCTTCCCAAGGATTAAAAACTATAATGTTTCCGTAAAGGAAGTGAACAACAAAGTGATCTTCCTGCGCAAATTGGTGCCCGGTGGAAGTGAGCATAGTTTTGGCCTCCATGTGGCTAAGCTGGCCGGAATGCCGCCCAAGCTGCTACAACGGGCCAACGAGATCCTCAAGCGGCTGGAACAGGAGCGTACCGGCGGTGAGCGCATCAAGGATAGTATCAAAAAAATCCAGAAGCAGGCTTATCAATTGCAGATGTTTTCCATAGATGACCCCATCCTCGTGAAAATCCGTGATATGCTCAATAACCTTGACGTCAATACCCTTACCCCCGTGGAGGCCTTGATGAAACTGGATGAGATCCAACGGTTGTTGAAAAATTAAGTTCTATTTTTCGTAGCAGCTGTTACGTCCTTGCCAGCCGTTCGTTAAACGTTGGCATGATTTCGGTAGTCATACAGAAAACGGATTAATGAATTTGATGTTATGCTCAGCGAAACGGCAGTCTTTGTTTATTTCAGTTTTTTACGTTCATTTGCACGTACGGGGCTTTGTGTTTGAGCAAGGATACCGAATCGGATAGGACATGGCAAAACAGACATCAACGATACTCCTTAAGGCACCGACAATCGTCAATGAAGGGCAGGTCTATAGTTCGGACGTGTTGATGGTGGATGGTGTAATCGAACGAATTGCACCGGAAATCGCACACCCCACGGCAACAGAAATCAATGCCGAAGGCTTGCACCTCTTACCCGGCTTAATCGATGACCAAGTGCACTTCCGGGAGCCTGGGCTTACCCACAAGGCGGATATCTGGCATGAAAGCCGCGCGGCAGTAGCCGGCGGGACGACATCTTTCATGGAGATGCCCAACACGGTGCCCAATACGCTTACGCAGCAATTGCTGCAAGCTAAATACGACATCGCAGCTACCCAATCCTTGGCCAATTATTCCTTTTATATGGGAGCGGCCAATGACAACCTTGATGAAGTATTGCGCACCAACCCCCGCGAGGTCTGCGGCATTAAAGTGTTTATGGGATCATCCACGGGCAACATGCTGGTGGATAATGAGCATACGTTGGAAGGCATATTTGCCAATTCACCGATGCTCATCGCTACGCACTGCGAAGACGAGGCCACCATCAGGAAAAACCTCCAATTGTATAAAGCCATGCATGGCGATGACCTCACGGTGGATATGCATCCGCTTATCCGATCGGCGGAAGCGTGCTACATATCGTCTTCCCGTGCTGTGACGCTGGCAAAGAGGCACGGTACGCGCCTGCATATCCTTCATATCTCTACCGCCAAGGAAACCAATCTCTTTGACAGCGGCACACCATTGGCGGCTAAGCGAATCACCGCAGAGGCCTGCATACACCACCTTTGGTTTAGCGATGCCGACTATGCTGAAAAAGGCAATTTTATCAAATGGAACCCCGCAGTGAAAACCATGCAAGATCGTGCAGGTATACTTCAAGCGGTACTTGACGGACGGATAGACGTGATTGCCACCGATCATGCCCCCCATACGTTGGCCGAAAAATCACAGCCGTATTTGCAGGCACCTTCTGGAGGCCCATTGGTACAGCATGCTTTGCAGGCATTATTGGATATGCACCACGATGGCAAGCTGACGTTAGAACAGTTGGTGCAAAAGACGGCCCACAATACCGCGACCTGCTTCCAGTTAGATAGGCGCGGTTTTGTCCGTGAGGGGTACTGGGCAGATCTTGTCTTGGTCGACTTGAATAAGCCCTATACCGTCAGCAAGGAGAACATCCTGTCAAAATGCGGTTGGTCGCCATTCGAGGGGCACACGTTCCAATCGACCATCACCCATACATTTGTATCGGGCAACCTGGTGTATGATCACGGTGCTGTGCTGGAAAGTGGTAGTGGGCACCGCCTGCTGTTCAACCGCTAACATATTCCCCTATAGACAACATGGACAAACGAACCTTCATCAAAACGTTGGGTATGGGGATGGCTGCCTTACCCGGATCAAACTTGGCTTTAACTAAGGTAAACCGCCATATTCCCACGGTTTATCCACCGCTGATCCGAAGGGGAGACACCATCGGTATCATCACACCATCATCCGCATTGGTAGACACCGAAGGATATGCCATCGCCGATAAAAACTTCAGTATCCTTGGGCTTCGTGTCAAATGGGGGCAGCATGTGGGGGAAAAATATGGGCACCTGGCGGGCAAAGATGAGGCGCGTATTGCTGATATACACGACATGTTTGCCGATCCAACCGTGAAAGCTATTGTATGCCTACGGGGTGGTTCCGGTGCGGTGAGGCTGCTGGACAAGCTGGATTATGATCTCATTGCCCGCAATCCCAAGATTTTTCTGG
The DNA here is from genome assembly GCF_900109365.1 of Parapedobacter koreensis. Lineage (GTDB taxonomy): Bacteria > Bacteroidota > Bacteroidia > Sphingobacteriales > Sphingobacteriaceae > Parapedobacter > Parapedobacter koreensis. Next base: position 169,640 of record NZ_FNZR01000008.1, read on the forward strand.
GCTATAGTGATATCACGGCGTTTCATCAAGCCATCCACACCCAGACGGGATTGGTTACCTTCCACGGTGCTGTAGCCAATAGCCCATGGACGCCAATAATCATCAACCAATTTGAGCAGCTTTTTTTTAATGGAAGTGTGCCTAATTATGCACAGTTGGGAAAGTGCATTTTTACCAAAGCAGATCCACAAGATGTTGTACGGACCATTACGCCCGGGGTGGCCGAAGGTAAGCTCTTGGGGGGAAACCTTACGGTATTGACGGGCATCGCCGGTTCAAACTATTACCCGGATTTTGAAGATAGCATCTTGTTCTTGGAAGAGGTGGGCGAAGAGCCTTACCGCATCGATCGCATGCTCGGCCAGTTGGCATTGTCGGGAGCATTGCGTAAAATCAAAGGGCTTATCTTTGGTAAATGTTCGGATTGCGAAGCAAAGCATCCGGATAAATCATTGACATTGCAACAAATATTGGATGATTATGTTGTACCATTGGGAATACCTGCATACCAAGGCGCACTTATCGGGCATATCGATGAGCAGTTTATCCTGCCTATCGGCGCAAGGGTACGCATGAACGCCGCAAATGGCAGTATTACCGTATTGGAAAACATATTTTCAATGGTATGAAGCATTTTGCTTATCTATTCAGCTTACTCTTGGTTTCAGCGGCTTGCCAGGGCAACGGACAGCGCCGGATTACTTACCTGCCGGATACGGCAATGCTGGCTAACGCATTTGAGACCTATCGCGAGCCGACCATTACGCATCGTCGTTTTAAACATGCAGATATCGAACCGCTTATCCTCAAGCGCAAGGCGGGCCAGGTCTTTGAAGTAACCCAATTGGGCATTTCGGTGCTTAAGAAATCCATTTATCAGCTGAAATATGGTTCCGGCCCCAAGAAAGTAATGCTTTGGTCGCAGATGCATGGCAACGAACCCACCGCTACCATGGCGTTGATGGATCTGTTCAATTTTTTGGAAGCCGGGGGAGACGGTATGGACAGCATCCGTCAGTTATTGAAAATACAGACAAGCCTTTATTTTATCCCCATGCTTAATCCCGACGGTGCCGATGTGTATACTCGTCGCAATGCCATGGATGTGGATTTGAACCGTGATGCGCGGGCTGGCGCCACAGTGGAAGGCCGGCTGTTGATTAATGCGGCCAAGACCGTGCAACCCCAGTATGGTTTTAACCTGCACGACATGAATATCTATTATAATGTGCCCAGTACCTCCACCCCGGTGACCGTCGCGCTGTTAGCTCCGGCCTATAATGCTGAGCGGGATATCAATGAAGTACGGGGCAATGCCATGAAGATTGCTGCTGGCATAAACCGTATTTTGCAGGGCTATGTGCCGGGTGGCGTAGCCAAATACGACGACACCTATACACCCAGGGGCTTTGGTGATAATTTCCAGGGCTGGGGCGCAAGTACGGTGTTGATAGAGTCAGGCGGGTATAAGGGCGACCCCGAAAAGCAATTTATCCGCAAGCTCAATTTCATCATTATTTTGAATGCCTTAATCGAAATTGCACAGGAAAGCTACCACCAATATGATATTGACGAGTACGAGGCTCTTCCATTCAGCGATTCGAAGCTTTCGGATGTGCTTTTACGCAATGTGGGTGCATCGCGTGATTCGGTTGATTATAAAATAGACCTATCGATAAACCGGGATGAACAGACCGAGGAAAACGACTATTATGTCAGATCGCATATTACCGATGTAGGCGACTTGAAAGAAAACTACGGTTACACCGAGTTGGACGCCGATGGTTACCATTTCATGCAGGGCAAAATCCATCCAAAAGTGTTTGGCGATGTCGGGGAGGTTTCGTTGGCGCGGGCCCTGGACTATTTGCGGCAGGGCTATTATGCCATTCAAGTACAGCAGCTACCTGATCAGCGGTTGCATGGGCTACCCTTGGTGGTCTTTCACCAGCGCCCGCCCACCCCGGCAAGCCCAAACCTTGGCCGGGACGCCAATTTTTTTCTCGCGCGGAATGGCGTACCGGCCTATGCGGTTATTAATGGCTACCTGATCGATCTCGCCACTACACCCCGAGAGGAGTTTAAGAACTATGTATGGTGACCGATCACCGTTCACCAGCCAGCAATCGTATAGAATATTGCTGGATGCGTGGTGTTTGTTCCGGACTCAGGGTGAAATAGACAGCAATGTCATGGTGCTCGCATTCGATGACGAATGTACCCCGCAAATTATTTTCGGCTACAATTTCGTTGACCTTGCGCACTTTTCCGGCTTTATCGAAAAGGGCTTTGCTTTCCGACCGGAGCATATCGATGTAATTGTCCAAAAAGAAATTCACGGCAAAGCTATCACTACCTTCGGCCCCCTCCCAGTCCGGTAGGAATCCCATGAGCTCCTGCTGCCGCTGCTTGAGTACCACGCTTACAGCTTTTGGGCGTGGCGTAAGATCGGATTGGCTGATGATATATTTCGCTGCCTGCAGATTTACGGATGTCGCAGGCGCATAGGTGACATTGCTGAAGCAGATAATGCCCAGGCCATAGTCGGGCAAGACTATCCAATTGCTGCCGAAGCCGGGCAAGCCGCCGCTGTGTCCGACGGTAGTGACGCCATCACAGTCATGGCTCCATCGGAGCCCATAGCCATATGCAGAAGTCACCGGGCAACCATCCCCGGCAGTTAAATTGTTGAACGTCCAAGGTTGTTGCATTTCCCGCAACGATGAACGCTTCAGCGGGCCATGATCCCCCTCATCGCGAGCAGGCCATGCCTGGAGGAAAAATGAAGCATATTTAGCAAAGTCTTCCAGCGAGGTCATCAGGCCGCCCATGGCGCCATATGCACCGTCGTGGAGCATGGGTTGCGCTACCCATTGGCCGTTGACCCACCGGTATCCCTTAGCCAACAGGCTGTCCGGTACGTCGCTATACTCCCAGTACGTCTCATTCATGCCTAATGGCTTCAGGAGGTTGGTGTTGATATAGGCATCATACCGCTGGCCGGATACCCGCTTAATGACTTCTCCCAATAATGCGAAACCGGTATTGCTGTATTCATAGGCAATGCCGGGCGCATTCGAAAACGTAAATCCATCCTGGATAAGCGTCCTAAATGCCTCATCATCGATGTCCAGTTGCCTGTCGCCCCAGGGGTTGTCTTCCGGAAATCCACCGGAGTGCGTAAGCAGGTGCCTGATGGTCAGCTGCGGGGCGTCGGTGGTGAGCAAACGCTGGTTGTTCAGCTCAGGGAGGTAGTGCGCTACGGGATCGTCCAGCTTGAGCAGTCCGCTATCACGCAATTGCAAAATGGCTGCTGCAACAAAACTTTTCGTCATGGAAGCGATTCGGAATACAGATTTGGGGGTAACGGGCATTTTCCTTTCAATATCGGTATGCCCCAGCGTGCCGGCATGCATGACGTTGCCTTGGTAAACAATGGCATAGGCCAACCCCGGTGAATGGTACCGGGAAGCGAAGGTTTGGTAGATACTGTCGACAGCTGGCAGCGCCTTCAGGATACGATTTGGCGTAGTATCCATTTGTGCATACGTCAGGTTGAAGGGCATAAAAAATAATACCGACAACCGACGGAGGGATTTAATGACTGTGCTCATGTTGATATCTTCTTAGCCAAAGATACGCAATAAAGTGTCGTGTACGGCGATCTAGATTTTAGTATAACGGTTGATTAGTATCGAAATCATGGATAGGCCGATGCTCGATTGCACCAACATCGGTTTTTATTCGCATCTTGATTGGAATTTTGATAACTTTATTGGCTCCAATTACTACTATAGTGGCGAATCGGCAGTTATAAATCACGGGATTAAATAAAACATAATAAATTGGATGAATAAACAACGAACACTGATTAGTTTAATAGCCGTTGGCTGCTTTGCTGCATGCCAGACGGGCCAGGACAACATGCAACAGAAGGATATCCGTTTGGTTACATTGGCACCGGGCCATTTCCATGCTGCACTGGTGCAGAAGTCTATGTATCCGGAAGTAGACAGCATCGTGCATGTCTATGCCCCGGAGGGGTCGGAGTTGAATGCCCATCTTGCACTCATCGACCAATATAACACCCGTGCCGATGACCCCACGCGTTGGGAGGAGGTCGTGTACCAGGGAGATGATTTCCTTGAAAAAATGCTGACCGAAAGGCGGGGCAATGTGGTTGTTTTAGCGGGCAATAACCAACATAAAATCGATTATATCAGCCAGTCTATCGACGCCGGACTAAACGTATTGGCCGATAAACCGATGGTCATCAATCAGGCGGGTTTTTCAGCACTGGAGGCGGCATTTGCCAATGCATCGAAAAACGGTGTCCTGCTTTATGATATCATGACCGAACGGTATGAAATCAATACGATGTTGCAGAAAGCGCTGTCGCAACTGCCGGATTTTTTTGGCGGCTTGGCAACGGGCAGCGCAGACAATCCGGCCATCACCAAAGAAAGTGTGCACCATTTTTTTAAGGAAGTGTCTGGCAACCCGCTGATACGGCCGGCATGGTTTTATGATACCAAACAGCAAGGAGAAGGCTTGGTGGATGTGACCACGCATTTGGTGGATCTCGTGCAATGGGAGAGTTTTCCAGACCAAACCATCGACTACCAAAACGATATCCAGCTCGTTGGGGCAAAGCGGTGGCCTACCCTGGTCACCCCCGAGCAATTCACCCGTTCGACGGGGCTTGATGTGGTGCCGGCATTTCTATCTGAAACAATAGACGGTAATGGCAACGTAGCCGTATTTGCCAATGGCGAGATTAACTATGTGCTCAAAGGCGTTCACGCCAAAGTATCGGTTATTTGGAACTTCGAAGCGCCCCAGGGTACGGGGGATACCCATTACTCCATTATGCGGGGGCAGTATGCCAATCTCATCATCCGGCAGGGTGCAGAAGAACAATATAAGCCCGTACTGTATGTGGAGTCAACGGGTGAGCGGACCGCCCAGGCCTTCGAAGAGGCATTGGCCGCTGCGATTAAACAATTGGGGGAAACCTACGAAGGCGTAGCCTTTGAATCCTTGGGGGATGGACGTTACCGGATCAATATTCCCTCATCTTTAGTGACCACGCACGAAGAGCATTTTGCCGAAGTGACCAAAAAATACCTTTCATTCTTGCAATCAGGCAGCATGCCCGACTGGGAAGTGCCCAATATGATTGCGAAATATTACTTAACAACCAAAGCCCTGGAAGAGGCCCAAACCGTAACGCCTTAATAAACAAAACGGGCTTCGCCCGGCGAAGCCCGTCTTCCTTTGCTGGTCACCCCTGTACCACAGCAGCATTCGGCGAGATGCCGATACCCGGCCCATCGGGCAGCACCACCTTGCCGTCTACGACCTTCATGCCCTGGTATACATCGTTGCTGGTGAGTAGGGCACCGTCCAGGTCTGCCCAATCCACGGCGGGAGATAGCTGCGCCGCCGCAGAAATGGCACAGGATGTTTCTGTCATGCAACCCAGCATCACCTTCATATTCAACGCTCGTGCAAGCTCGGCCATCTGGTGCGCTTCGCGCATGCCCGTGCATTTCATGAGCTTGATGTTGATGCCGGTATATACACCGAAAGCTTTATGGACATCTTCCAGCCGTTGTACAGCTTCATCGCCTATGGTGGGAATGGGGCTGTTTTCGGTGAGCCAGGCGTTGTCGTCTACTTGTTCCTTGGGCATGGGCTGTTCAAGAAAAACGACACCCCGTTCAGCAAGCCAATAAGCCATTTCCAATGCTTGTTCACGGCTTTTCCATCCTTGGTTTACATCAGCGCAAAGCGGCTTGTCCGTCACTTCACGGATGGTATTTATCATTGGCTTATCGGTATCCAACCCCAGCTTGACCTTGAGTAGCTTATAGGGTTCGGCTTCCTGTACTTTTTGCCGCACGATGTCTGCGGTATCCATGCCGATGGTGAATGAAGTATTTGGCGCTTTCGCAGGAGCATAACCCCATATCCGATGCCAGGGTTGGTTCATGAGTTTGCCGAGCAAATCGTGTAGGGCGATATCCACGGCAGCTTTGGCCGCCGTGTTTTTCGGAGCAATGCCATCTACAGAGGCCAAGATGTCGGCCGTGAGGAATGGATCGTTGAACGCAGCGAGATCCACCTTGTCCAAAAAGGCCAACACGCTTTCATGCGATTCGCCCAGGTAAGGCGGTATGGAGGCTTCGCCGTAGCCGACAATGCCGTCGTATTCCAGTTCCGTGAGCACCACGGGTGTGGTGTTGCGTGATCCTGAGGCAATCGTGAAGACATGTTTGAGCGCTAAGGTATAAGGACGGTAGCGTAGCGTAAATTTTCCGGATTTGCGTATAGTTGCAGGTGTTTTCATTCGTGTAGCTTTTCAGTAGGCAGGGTATAAGCGGGATGTTGTGCAACGGGCTGGAGTGCCGGATCCGACTGCCTGATATACCGGCGGGCGGCTACCAGCGTGCGTGTTTCGAAGTCTTCATAATTCGGGGCGTCACGCAGCATGCTGTTGATGCGTACCGTCCCCGCTGAGTGGATAAATTCGCCATTGCCAAGGTAAAGTGCCACATGGGTGACCCGTGCGTTGGGATCCCGGTTTTTGCCCGAAGCAAAGAAAAGCAAGTCGGCAGGCTGTAGGTTCTGGAGCGCCTTTTGGGTATCCAAGGTATCGGCTGATAAGATGTCCACAAATTGGCCGGCAAGCACCTGTTGCGAGGCGTCTCGGGGAATGACGATCCCATTCATGTAGTAGGCCGTTTTGGTGAAGCCGCTGCAATCTACCCCCTTTACCGAGGTGCCTCCCCATAGGTAGGGGACGCCCATCATGGTCTTTGCTGTTTTCAAGACGGCTTCAGCCGTTGGGTTTACCGTGCCGAGCCATTCATCAAAAGGCCGGATCAGATCCTGTTTGATGTATGCATCACGGCCATCGGGATACCGCACTTGCACAAAACCGTTAGCTTGCTGTCCAGCGAGGAGTATATTGCCCATTACCAAATCCGAAACCCGCAATGATTGTTCATCGGGCATCGTATACGCATGCCCGAAGTCGGCAATGAAAATCACCTTTTTCGCCTCCCGCCATTGGATCAGCTCCGGTGTGGACTTGGGCGTTACCGATGAGGTACTTACCCATGAAATATACCCTTCCGGTGTGCGTATGCGGTAGTAGCCATTTTGTTCCTGCAGCAAATCTACCTGGGTGCCCAGCAAAGCTTGTGAAGCCAATTCGGCCTGATTGCTGGGCTCAACGCGAAGATTAGCCACGGAAAGGTTTACAATTCCCGCGATATTCCCTCCTATACTGCTGTCCGGTAGCAGATTTATCGTTACATTTGTGCTGGAAATCGTGCTTCCAGCCAATAATTGATTGAAATATTCACCAGCTTTTGGTTCTGTCGTGACTATCCGGAATAGACGGGCATTACTGTCGGCAACATGCAGTTCAAAAATAGCAGTCCGTTTGTCCGGCGCATAACGCCGTTCGGTCTCTTTGGCCAGTTGTTCGATTCTTTGGTATACGACAGAATCGGGAAAAAGCGCCTGAGCTGGGCTAGCTAAGCCTGTGGCGCAGCAAAATAGGGACAGTATTATATATTTGAAGGTTTTCATAGCGGCAAGTTTCTGCCTAAGGTAAGCTATAATCCACTATTGTGCAATTTTTTTAATCGTACGGGTTGCGCAGTGTCGAAAAATCCAAAAACTACGCATGCGTGATTTATAGCAACTTTTTACTATAATAGCGTTTTCGAATACGCATTTGGCATCAAATAATACGCTTAACATGATCAATAGGAGAAAATTTATTAAAGCAGGAGCAATGGGCGCTTCCCTGCTCTCAACGGCCGATATGTTGGCGGCCTGTGCCCATCAGGCAGGGGAAAGCACCACAATCAACAAACCCATTGTCCTATCCACCTGGGATTTTGGCGTTGCTGCCAACCAAGCGGCATGGGAGGTGCTGAAAGCAGGGGGCAGGGCCTTGGATGCCGTGGAGGCGGGTGCGCGGGTGCCCGAAGCGGATTTGGCAAACCTGACGGTAGGTAAGGGGGGGTATCCCGATCGGGATGGACACGTCACGCTGGATGCATGCATCATGGATGATAAAGGAAATTGTGGGTCGGTTGCCGCGTTAGAAAACATTGCGCATCCCATCTCGGTAGCCCGCATGGTCATGGAGAAGACACCCCATGTGATGCTGGTGGGCGAAGGGGCGTTGCAGTTTGCCGTTGAAAATGGATTTGAGCAAGAAGTGCTACTTACCCCCGAAGGAGAAAAAGCATGGAAAGCATGGCTCAAGGAAAAGAAATATGAACCCGTCGTTAATATCGAAAATAAGTCTTTTAATACCGAAAAGCTACCAGGCAATCAATATAACCATGATACCATCGGCATATTGGCTCTGGATGCCGAAGGCAACCTTTCCGGTGCCTGCACGACAAGCGGTATGGCCTTTAAGATGCGTGGAAGGGTCGGCGACAGCCCAATTATAGGGGCCGGGCTATACGTGGATAATGAGGTAGGGGGAGCTACAGCCACCGGCGTGGGCGAGGAGGTTATACGCACGGTGGGTAGCTTTCTGGTAGTGGAGTTGATGCGGCAAGGCCGATCGCCGCAAGATGCCTGCAAGGAAGCGGTGGAACGCATTATCGAAAAGAAACCAGATACCGCCAAACAAATCCAAGTCGGGTTCTTGGCATTGAATAAAAACGGGGAATACGGTGCCTTTTCTTTGCAAAAAGGGTTTTCGTATGCCGTGTGCGACGGGCAAAAGCAAGATTTGCTATTGCCGGGAGCAAGCGTGTATTGATTTTTGGGAGTAAAACACCTATCTTTAAAAACTACCAGTAATCAGCTGCCAGGCTCTTGATGATAGGCAATGCTGATACCCGGTAGCTGAAATCCGGAAGAAAAAAAATAGAAAAAAATGATAGCGACATTTGGAGGAGGGTGCTTTTGGTGCACCGAAGTAATTTTCAAGCAATTAGAGGGTGTGAATAGTGTGCTGCCGGGCTATATGGGCGGGCAGCGCGAAAACCCAACTTATGAACAGGTCTGTACCGGTGCTACGGGGCATGCGGAAGTCGTGCAGATCGATTATGATGCAACAGTGCTTCCTTACAGGAGGCTGCTGGAAGTGTTTTTCAAGACGCATGATCCCACGACATTAAACAGGCAGGGCAATGACGTGGGGACACAGTACCGCTCGGTTATCTTCTATCACGACGAACAGCAACGTATCGAGGCCGAAGAATTTATCAGGCAACTGGCCACCCACGAAGTATACGACGATCCCATTGTGACGGAGCTATCTCCTGCACAACCCTTTTATGTCGCCGAAAATTATCATCATGATTATTTCAACAACAATCCCCAAAACGCCTATTGTTCGGCCGTAATTGCCCCCAAATTGCACAAGTTTCTGAAGAGCTTGCAGTGATTTCCCAGTGATCAATGAAAAGCCCTAGCCCCAACCGAAAGATATGGTGCTTGATGTTCATCAAGCTTTTGGTTGGCCTGTTGCTTCCCTACTGCCGTGCAGCGGCCTCCCCATACCATTATGCACAGGTGCTTACGGGAATCGACAATCATCACCAGATGATTAGCAGCGCAGCAAAAGATCAGCTGGGTATGGTGTGGGTGGTGTCCGGCGGGCTGTTATATCGGTACAATGGGGTGAATGTAACCGCTTTTTCCAGGCTTTATAAACAACAATTGCCCTTTGACGAGGTCAGCGCCGTTACTGCCGATTCTTGGGGGCGGCTATGGATTGACACCCGCAATGGGCTTTTTGTGTTTGATACCAATACCTGGTCTTTTCCAACCCAACTGCCCTACGTCAATGGATTGATTGGCAAATCTGTTTTTGCCCTGTTCAATCGGGGCGATGCATTTTTTCTGGCCGATGGGGAAGGCACAATATGGCAGATCGATGAGTCTACCAAAAAACGTATCTCCGGTTTTGATACGCGTGCCATCATTGATCGGAAACCCTTGGGCAAGTTGTTGGTGGTGGATAATGAGCATGCCTGGTTGGCTTTCGGCGATAAGCTTTACGGCATTGCACTGCATACCGGCAAAAAGCAGGTTGTACCGTTTCCGAAAGGATTATTTGACCACCTCGAAGATCTACTGCCCGTTGATGGCGGTGTCTTGCTTCGGATTTATTCCGAGGGCTACTACCTGTTTGATGGCGATGGTTTCCGTTACCTGCCGCGCAGCGAATTTCCAACGAATGATTTCACAAACTGGAACCATTGGTCTTTCGTAAAGGACGATAAGGTAATCGTATTCCATGAAGATAAATATTTCGAATTTAGCCGGGATACTGCATTCAGGCTGCTTGATGAAGATACCCATGTCATTGACGAAGGCATATTGCATAAACGGCTCAATGGCTGGCAGCAAGGGCAGGATGAATGGCTGCTTTGTACCGATCAAGGCGTATACAGCGTATTTCCGGCCAAGATACCGTTTAATTTTATCGCTTGCGGAAGTGCGCGGGGTATGGTACGTCAGCAAGACACGTATTACTTTGGGGGTTATGGTTATTTGGACAGCTGGTCAAAAACCAGCGATCTTCAGCCTTATACCGCGGCACCTGAAAACAATTATTATACGTTTTTTGCATTGTCCAATGATACGACCTGCATTGCTATGGAAGGCGATTTCCTCAATTTCCTCGTAAATGGAAAAGTATCCGCAGCCCCCTTGCACCTGCCGGACACGACGCAGGAACGGTTCAATGGCATGGCCTACTGCATAGCTCGCCAATCGCCGGATACCTTGCTGGTAGGCACCTATAATGGCATATGGCAATATGCGCTTTCTTCAGGTATTGTCCGTCCGCTGATGTGCCCAACGTATGGTTTTTTTAGTCGGGGTATGCGCGTGCAATCCATTTCCTATTCGGGGGGAGACGTCACCTATACAACGGATCAGGGTTTCTTTTCGTGGAAGCCAGGCTCGTTTCGAAAAGTGTACCCGGCTGACGAAACCAAACTGAATGTGTATGCGCACGCGCTGTCGGGCGATTCGGTTTACCTGGCTACCAAAGGGCGAGGATTGGTCATCCTCGATAGCAAGGGAACCCATAGCCGTATGGTCAACGTAGACAATGGATTGGCCAGCAATACCGTGTATCAATTGATGGATGTAAGCCATACCTTGTTCATGGGAACCCATGAAGGGTTATCCATACTGAAAGACAATCGGCTGTACAATTATCAGCACACCGATGGCTTGCCCTTCGAAGAGTTTAACCACCAGGCAATCTTTTATGATAAAAAAGAGGATTTGTTATTCATGGGGGGGATAGGCGGATACATCAGCTTTACACCCACCGAATTGCTGCATGCTTCTCCCATTTATATGGACAAACCACTGTTGTCGGGAACCCGCATGGGACTCAAGACTAATCGCTATGTGGATGATTATGCGCGGAAAACATTACAGGATACCATTTACCTGCCGTCAGATGCGGTGTGGTTTTCCATGGATTTTGCCCGTCCGAATTATTACAGGCAAGCCTATCGGATGCTATTTAGGATAGCTCCACTGATGGAAGAATACCAGGAAATGCCGGTGTCTTCCCAAATCAACTTGTCCGGGATTTCGGCAGGCAATTATTATGTGTCCGTAAAAATCCAGGCCATCAACGCCTCCGAAGCAGAACAAATACACACGTGGGTAATTCATAAAGAACCCGTATTTACAGAAACGCTGGGATTTTATGTCTTGCTGATTCTCGGTGTCAGTGGTATTTTATGTTACATCCTTTACGAACGTTCGCGTAAGATTAAAGACGAGTACAAATTGAGGAGGGGCATATCGCGCGATTTGCATGATGAAGTCGGCGGTTTGCTTACCGGTATTGCTATGCAGACCGATCTGCTCCGCCTGAAGCCCGGCCAAATACTGGGGCGATCCGTCGAGTCCTTGGGCAGTTATAGCCGTGAGGCCATCCAAATGATGGATGACATTATTTGGGCTGTTGATTCGCGCAACAACCAACAGGGGAATTTAAGTGATCGGATGAAATTTCTTGCTCGTCAGCTGCTTGAGCCCAAAAACATGTCCATTACCTTTGACATGGATCAGGAAGAAGGTAAGTTGATCAAGCAGACGGTACGGCAAAACCTGTATCTGATTTTTAAAGAAGCCATACACAATATCTGTAAGCATTCGGAGGCGAGCGCCGTGTACATCAGGTTGCACCATACCGGCAAGGAAATTAAAATGGTCATCCAGGATGATGGCAAGAAGAAGGGTATGGCAACTGACAAGCTGCGGATGGGCCGCAAGGGGCAGGGACAACAGAACATGCACTTACGTGCCACCCAGATAGGTGCTACACTGAAATCCGGCTTCACAGAAAACGGATACGAAGTAGTCGTGAGCGTACCTATCCGACGCTATCTTTTTTCCGGATACAAGGAATTCGTTTCTTTTTTTAAGATTAGCTGACCATGGATCGCCTGGTTATCATCTTCGCTACCATCGGTATTTTTTTCAGCGCACTGGCTATCGTGCTACGTTTATCCGATGTGAAAGCCCGGCGCAATCCCGCTGATATCTTGTTCAATGTGGGGTTGTTTGCCATTATGTGGTATGTATTTGTCTACATGATGATTATCACGGGATACATCCAACAACTGCCCAACTGCTATAATAAAGGGATTCCACTGTATTATCTTATTGCTCCCTGTTTTTATTTTTACGTGCAGCTCAAACTCTATCCTGCAAAAAAAATGCCCCGGTATTGGTACCTGCACGCCCTTCCATTCGCCTTCGGGTTAGTTGATATTATGCCTTATGCATTGGCTACTGATGCTGAAAAAAATGCACTGATGCAACAGTTGGTCGAAAATATCAGTATCGGCTTTCAGCATGACTATGGTTTTATTGATCAGCAGTGGCATTACCTTATCCGGTTGTCCCTTGCTTTTGTGTATTTACTGGCACAGTGGCGGCTGTTATTTATGGTAGATACTACAGAAGGAGATATATCCTCCAAGTTGCTTTTTTTCTTAAATTTGTTAACAGTTATCTACTCATTATTTATTGTAATTCAAGTAAGTATGGTACTCAGTATCCTGTTCAATAGGCTTCAAGCGGCGTATATCCTCAAGGACTCTAGCCAGCTCATATGGTTAAGCACATTGTATTTGATCTTCAGCATTTGGATTTGTTTTGGTGCGCGAACACACCGGACCTGATGGCTTTGCTATTTTTCGAAAACTACCCCAAAAGGGTAGGCTAACCGTGAACAAAATAGGCTACCTTTACACCCAATCTTTGAAAAACAGCTATTCCTACACGTTGGGGTTATTTCACTACCTATGGGAAATGATAAATTTAAATTGGTTATCATTGAAGATAACATCATTATACATAAAGCATTAGAGGGGTATTTCAGGGCTTCTGCGCAATTTGAACTTTTGTTTACTGCAATGTCAGCTGAAGAGTTCATGAGTGTTTGGAAAGACCAACGGATAGATATATTGCTTTGTGATATCGGTCTTCCAGGCAAGTCGGGAATAGAAATCACCTGGTATGTAAAACGCAAATCGTCTTCTACACAAGTGGTTATGTTTACGGTATTCGAAGATAAGGATACCATTTTTCAGGCGTTGTGTGCCGGTGCTTCAGGCTATTTGCTCAAGGATACGCCACTGAGCAAAATTCAGGAGCAGTTGCTGGAAGTGATGGATGGCGGATCCGTGATGAGCCCACAGGTAGCGCGTATGGTAATTGGTTATTTCAACCCGTTATTGGATAAAAAAGGAGCAAAAGAAGCCGATCGCCTTACCCAGCGGGAGATTGAGATAGTCTCTATGCTCCAGCATGGCGCATCCTATAAAACCGTGGCTAAAAAGTTGTTTATCAGTGTGGATACGGTGAAGTTCCACATCCGTAATATCTACAGCAAATTGCAAATCAATTCGCGATCCGAACTCATTAATAAATATTAACCGAATATTTCTGAAAAACCACCCTTTTGGGTGGGAAATCATAAAAGTAAAAAGAAATACATTTGCCATGTTCAGGAATGAGTAGACTTGGGCGTAATCGTGTTAAACGCTTTGCATATATCATAGCCTTGACCAGTTTTCCCCATGTTGCGGTGGTAGAACGCAACGCTGGTTGTTTTTTGCTGGATATATGTCTCTTTGCAGCGGCTTGCCAGTCGTCTCCTAATTAGGCGACTGGGCAAGTATCTGCGTTTAAAAAAACCACCCATTTGGGCGGGAAAAAGTAACATTCAATGTGATAATTTTGTAAGGTAATCAAATGGAATAACGTATTGTATGAAGCTTGAAAGGTATAGTTTGGCCATCATCGAAGACAGGCAAGTTATTCTTGATTCATTGCTAGAGTTTTTTGATTCATCCAAGTCTTTTGAACTTGTGCTCACCGCCCATTCCGCAGAAAATTTTATGGATATGTGGAAGGAGCAGCGCATCGATTTGTTGCTTTGTGACATAGGGCTTCCAGGCAAATCGGGTATTGAAACGGCTTGGTATGTCAAACGGAAATCAGCTTCAACCCAAGTGGTGATGTACACGGTATTTGAAGACAAAGATGCCATATTTCAAGCGTTGTGTGCAGGTGCTTCGGGCTACCTGCTAAAAAATACGCCATTACCCCAGCTGGAGGAAAGATTATTAGAGGTATTGAATGGTGGTTCTGTCATGAGCCCGCATGTAGCCCGGATGGTGATTGGGCATTTCAATCCTTTTCTCGACAAAGAAGATACCGCGGAGGTAGAACGGCTTACCCCCCGTGAGATTGAAATCGTGGCCATGCTCCAAAACGGGGATTCATACAAGCAGGTGGCCGAAAAATTTTTTATTAGCGTAGATACGGTAAAATTTCATATTCGTAATATTTACGGCAAATTACAGATCAACAGCCGTGCAGAACTGATTAATAAATATAAACATCCAAAGTAATACGACCTTAACCTTTTCCATGTATGTCGACAGATCCGGTCTTTTCCTTAATATGATAGAACGCAATGCTGGATAGCTGATCGAATGCATGCAGCAGCGGCTTGCAAATTACCCTTCGAAGGGCAATGAGCTGGTCGCTGCTTTTTTTACCAAACGCTGTGTGCGCTGGTATGCCCACTCTTCTTTGAAATCCAGCCATTTCTGGCCCCTAATCTTTCGCATGGTGTTGTCAATGAGGCGCATGACGAATACATTGTACAGCATGCCAGCCACCCGCCTGGGCGTACGTGGAAGGGCACGCAGGGTCATGGAAAAGCCGCCATCCAGGTAGGTGATGTAGTGCCACCAACCACTGGGCATATAAAGGGCATCCCCATGTTTCATGTATACCTCGAATCCCCGGACGTGCCGCAGTGCCGGATACCGCTGGAAATCGGGGTTGTCCATGTCGATTTTATCAATGTTGTGTATCGAAAACGGAACCTTGTACAGGTACCTGCTTTGATCCGGGCCGAAGAGCATCACCCGTTTATTGCCTTCGAAATGGATGTGCAAGTTGTCCGGCAAATCGATGTCATAATGGGCAAAGACCTTCGATTCGCCGCCCCCGAAAAACAAGGCAGGCAACCGTTTAAAAAATTTTAAGCCAATCTCCGGATAGTCGAAATCTTCAAGGAGTTGCGGACAATGGTCTTTCAGGGTATAGAAAAAAATGCGGAGATCGGTCGGCGTTGTTTGCAGCAAGTCTATGTAGTCGCCAAATCGCATTTGCGTCACCGGATCATACACGCTTTGTTTTCCTTGGGCGGGCTTATTGTCATATAGCGGTACGATTTGGTCGCCGGCCAACGATTTGATATGTTCAAATGTCCATTTGCTATTCCAGGTATCGGTGAGCCCTTCGATGAGTACAGGCCGCTGTGGGCGGTAATAACGGTTGATAAATGCGTCCTTGCCGATGGATGATAGGCGTTCAAGTGGTTGTAAATTCAGCGTTGCCATACGTGTTGATTTTTCCCAAGAGATATTCTTTGCCCAATAATTCCGTGCAGGTC
Source organism: Parapedobacter koreensis (assembly GCF_900109365.1). Taxonomy (GTDB): domain Bacteria; phylum Bacteroidota; class Bacteroidia; order Sphingobacteriales; family Sphingobacteriaceae; genus Parapedobacter; species Parapedobacter koreensis. Next base: position 185,640 of record NZ_FNZR01000008.1, read on the forward strand.
AGCATAGCGCTGATGGTCACACCCAAGATGCCATGCATACTGATACCCTGGCCAGTGAGCAATAAGTTCCTGATTTTAGTGCGGGGGGGCAGGGAATTTCGGAGGGGGTGATTTGCGTCTTTCACGAAGCCATACATGCCCCCAGTCTCATTACCGATATAGTCCCGGTAGGTCAGTGGCGTGGATACATAGATGGCGTTTATATGTTCGCGCAGGTTCGGAAATTTCTTTTCCAATTCGTTGAGCATGATTTCGGTTTTCCGTTGTTTAAATTGCTCATAGCTGGCTCCCCGATAGTTGGCCTTCGCTACCGTGTTGTACGTATTGGCCCACTCGCTTACCTCATCAAAGCGCATGTAGGTAAATACGGTCATCGTCTCGGCCCAGCGCTCGTGGCCGTGCTTTGCATTCATGGATACCATGTAGCCATTTGGCCAGTCTGCTACCCGGTAGTGCGCATTGCTCCATACACTCGCCTCGTCCTTGAAATGGTAGTAGTTGCTATTCAGGTAGGGCAGGCACCGTGGTTTCAGCACGATGTACAAGCTGAAGGATGATATGGTATTTTCGGCCTCGCGGATACGGCTGGCATAGGATTTCCGTACCGGATAGTCGCCAATCAGGTTGAGGGTCTTTTTGGGATCGACGTTGGAGATAAACGATGCCGCACGGTAGGTGTTGCCATCCGCCGTAGAAACCGAGCGGAGCACCCCATTTTCCAGGTGGAATTGCACGACTTCCTGGCATTTGCGTGTCTCCCCTCCATACCGGTGCAGTTCTTTGATAAGTAATTTGGCAATTTGTCCCCCGCCATTGACACATCGCCATGCACTGTCGATGTATGAGTTGATGGACAATGCATGCACATAAAATGGGGTTTTATTTTCAATTCCTGCATAAAGCAGGTTCGTGCCGCCAAGTATCGCCCGCAGTTTGGGATTGGAGGTGCAGCTATTGATGACATCGCTTACTTTAAGGCCGAGTGTCTCCTCGTTCCACTGGTACGTTTCAGTGGCATCGAGGCGATACAGGGGAAAACGTTGGCAGGTCGCTTTCATCGTGGCATAAAACCGTTCGATGCCGTTGCGTTCTTCGGGAAAATATCGGCTAAGTTGTTCCACAAAATTGGAACCGCCCTGGGCATAGGGGTATTCGTTGGGATCATTGTCGAAGGTCACGATGTCAAAGCCATCCCGATCCATGCGTTTGAGGCGTAGCTTGTCGGCGATACCCAGGTAATGGAAGTATCGGTAGAGGTTTTGCCCTTTGTCCAGTCCGCCGATGTAGTGCACGCCGGTGTCAAAGATGCATCGGTTACGCACAAATGTCTGCAAGTTGCCACCGTATTGGTTGTTTTTCTCCAGTACCAACACGGAGAGTCCTTCTTTGGCCAAGGTGGTGGCACATACGAGTCCACCTAAGCCGCTACCGATGACGATGACATCATATGATTCGCGCATTTTTTCGCAAGACTTTTATTCCTTCGTGATCAAAAATCCCTTCAAACCCTTGTTCGGCTAAGATACTTAATTCTATGGTTTCTACGTTTTCGAATACCAACCATGTTGCGGCTTGTAGATAAGCTGTCCAGTCCAAAGCCACATGGCCAGATACCATCAGTACCTGGTAGTCGTCCACAGGCCGCGGATCTTCCAGGAACCGAAGCGGATACCTGTTTACCGTATACGTATGCTGTGCGGCATGTATTTTTTCCAAATCGGTATCCCATGCGGCTATATGGCGCTCAGCGCTGTCATATGCCAGCAAAAAATCCAGTACGCCATAGCCACAGCCCAAATGGAAAAAGCCGCCGTTGAGTGGAAGCAACCGTGCCAGCCGGTGGTAATTGGCCTTGCGGCTATTAAAAATGGCCCGCACTTCCCGCTGGATAGCCTTTGGTTTGTAACGGTAATTGGCATAGAGTGCTGACCTGAAATAGTCGGCGGTTTCCCGTTCGTTGCGCAAGGCCCTAAACTCCTGCTTGAAATGCGCAGCAATGCGCTTGGCGCGTTCACGGTATGCCACCCCGAAGTCCGCATCGTCATGCCGGATGCGCGGGAGTATTTTCAACGTGATGGGGCCGGTCTTTAGCATGTTGTCGTTTTTCGGCAAGGCGAGGGCATTGCCGTGGATCAATACGGGCAGTATATCAGCCTTCAGCTGTTCCGCAAGAAAAAAAGCACCCTTATGGAAGCGTTGGATAGCGGTGGTCAGCGATCGCGTACCTTCGGGGAAGATGATGATGGAATAGCCCTGCTCCACTTTTTTCCGAAGCTTTTCCAGGCTTCCCGGATTGTTTTCCGATGCCGGATGCGCGCCTACCATGCGCATCAGCCGCCCGAAAAAGGGAGAGCGCAATTGTCGGTCGTTCATCATGAAGATTTGCAAGGGATGCAGCAAACCCATCGTCGGGGTATCCAGGATGGATGTATGGTTGGCGATAACGATGGCTGGCCGTCCATAAGCCGCCTTCCGGTCGCCGATGATGGTCATCCGCACGCCGGGGGTACGGAACATCAGGTTATGGAAAAACAGTTGTATGATGCGGTGGAGCAACCTGAATTTTCTCTTTTTACGGATAGGGAGGATGGGAATCAGTACTTGTGCCAGCAGGCTTACCGCCAAACCGCCGAGGAAGAAATAACCGAAGGTGAAGCCGGTGAGTAGGAGATTGGTCACGCGCCAGGGCGTATTGCCCCGTTCTTGGGGGCGGCTGATGAAAATACGGAATAGCCAGGGCTGGATGGAAAAAGACATCAGTACCACGACGAGCAACCCGATAAGCGGAATGAACGCGATCGATCGGATGGCTGGATGTTTGGCAAAGACCAGTATACCGAAGCATAGGATAGTGGCCAGGGCAGACATCACCACGCCCGACTTATACGCCGGCATATCCTCGCTGCCATAGGTATAGTGTTCCAGCAATCCTTTCGTCACGAAGATCGAATAATCTACCCCCAACCCAAAAATCAGCGTGGTAATGATGATGTTGAATGCGTTGAAGTGGATACCAAACGCTCCCATCAGTCCCAGTGTCACCAGCCATCCGAGGAAGATGGGAATGTTGGTCACCAAAGTGAGTTCCAGGCTGCCGAAAAACAGGAAGATGACAACAAATACGGCTACCGATGCAATAAAGAATAAGTTGTTGAAGTCGGTTTCGAGATTACTCAATAGCCTTTCCTGTAAATGCTTGCGGTCAATGGCCAGCAACCCCGCTTCGTTGTCGGTCAGTGATTGCACCAATTGGGCAGTGTGGTCGTCGCCGACTTTCACCAGGGTCGTGATGGTGGTCAGGTGCTCCCGCACGGCAATGAATTCATCCAGAAACAGGTTGTTTAGCAAGGCTTCGTCTTCCGTGTCCAGTGGCATGTAAGCTTGCGATAGGGTTTCAAAGAACGGTTCGAAGGCGTTTTCCTTGAAACCGACTTTCCGGCCTTCCGCAATGAGTCGCTGTGTGAGCTGCTCTTTTTTCCGGCCTGACCAAAATTGGTTCCAGCGGTTGATTTTATCCTGTTGCTGTGCCTTTGAAAAGGCGATGCTCCCTACCGATTGAAAACCATGGATTGCCCCCTGGGTTTCCTGCTGTTCCAGTCGGCGGTACAGTGCACGATTCCTTTCCAGCGCTTCGTCATAGGTGTCGCCATAGGCTACGAAGTAGATGGATTTGGCCGCATAGTCATTGAGGGAGTCGAGGGCTTGCTCGGCCTGCTTCAACTGCTCGGGCTGATAGTTCAGTGCTGCTAAATCATCATTGAAACCCACCCGCTGAAAGGTAAATAGGCTGATGGCAGTTAGGATGAGCCCCATACCGAGCACCCACTTGTTGCGGCTGAAATCGTAGCGGGCGATGGCATCGATGAAGGTGTTGCGCCGCATCGTAATCGCCTCGCGTGGCGCATATACCTGCGGGATAAAGACTAAGGCAAACAATGCCGCCCCCAATACGCTGACGGCCGCGAAGATGCCCAGGTCTTTCAGCACATCCGAATGCAGGAACATCAGGCAGAGAAAGTCTACCGCCGTGAATATCGCACACATCAATAAGGGCTTTGTGGTGCTGTCGAATAGTTTTTTTACATCGCCCGTGCCACGGTAGTGGCTTAGGATGTGCAGCGAGTAGTCCAGCGTCAGGCCCAGCAGCACGGAGCCGATGCCAATGGAGATAGCGGATATCGTGCCCTTAAGCCAATAAAGCACAGCTATCCCCAGCAGGCTTCCGAAAGCAGCGGGTACCAGGATAATCAAGGGGATGTATGCGCGCCGATAGAAATAGATAAAAAGCGCAACCAGTGCAACCAGTGCAATGGACAGCGTGACTTGGATATCGCGTTTGACCTGCTGCGCATTGGCTACGGCCATTGCCGCTGCGCCAAAATACGATGCCGTGGCCTGCCCTTCAAACCGGGTGTTCAGTGTCTGGATGGTGCGGTCGAGGATTTGGATGAGCCGGGTATTTTGCGCGGTCTCACTGCTGCCCATGGACGGGGTGATGAAGGCCAGCAGGTTTTTGCCGCCTTCGGCTATCAGGTAGCCATCTTGCAAGGTAAACTGCTCACCGGATTGCAGGCGCTGGAACTTCCGAAGCCCCATGTAGGACATCCCCAGTGGATCTTGCCTGGCCAGCGATGCCGTGATGAGCCCTTGGGGAGCGGTGACTGTCCGGTATGTTTCCTGTACCCTGGCTGCTACCGAATCGGGCACCAGCAGCGAATCGATCCGTTGGTAGTCGCTTTCCTCCAAAAAGAGCGGTAAATTATGCCTGACGACATCCATCAGATCCAGCAGTTGATCGTCTTCCAGTTGTACCTGCAAGCGCTGGATATACGATGAGGCATCGTTTTCCAGGGCTTCGGTGAAGGCATCGGCATAGGCTTGCAGTACAGCGACATGGTCTGCATGCGGTGTCGTGATGTTGACGACAATTTTATCGGCAAATTTCACCGATTGCATGACATTGGCTAATTGCTCAGCATCTTCGCTTGCCGGAATGAGCTTCATGATGTCTTCTTCAAAGCGTATCCGGCTGCCCCAATAACCTACCAAGGCAAAGCACAATAGGACGGAAAGAAAGAACGCGGTTCGGTGCTTTTGAAAGTAGCGGAATATCGTATAGAAAAAGGAAGCCAATTCATCCATTATATTAGGTAAGCAAAGGTAATAGAATTATAAATTGCTCCTACACCTTTTGCCTATCCTTTATGTTCAACAGTAAATAAGCGCCGAGGCCGAAGATGACGGCACTGACGGTAGCTAATGCAAAACTGCCCACGACATATTCAGTCAGATGTTGTTGAATAAACGTCCCATATGTGCCAATTTCTGCCCACTGAAAAAGTAAACTTGAACCCGCGGGTTGCCCTGAAAGTAACGCGCCGATTTGCAGGCTGATATAAATGATAAAGGGGATGAGCGGTGGAAGACTGATATTCGAAAAAGCAAAGGCAATCAGTTTATTCAGCCGGAGCACCAGCGCGAGGAACAATACGGTAATCGTCTGGAATCCCCAAATCGGGGAGAGTCCCACGAGTACGCCCAGAGCCACAGACAAGGCTTTTTTCAAAATCGAATCATCGCTATGCAGCAGGTCTTCGAGGAAAAAACGCCTGAATCCCTTTTCCGTGAATGAACGGAAATACGCACGCGGGCGGATGTAAAGCAGCGTGACCAGCACAAGCCAGGTGTTGAGGATACTGATGCGGGTAAAGTCGCGAAACGGCCGGAAATGCGATACCCGCTCTGCGGGGTTGTACAATACGTTTACGGGGATATTGCGCACGGGAATACACCGCCAGGCCGCTTTGACGATGACCTCCACCTCAAATTCGAATTTGGTGGAATAGAAGCGGATCCCCTGTATCCGGTTAAGCGGGTAGAGCCGGAAACCCGATTGCGTATCGGCGAGCGCGATGCCCGTTTCAAACCGGAACCAAAAATTGGAAAACCGGTTGCCGAAGCTGCTCTTGCCGGGGATACCTTCCCGGTTCATGTTGCGGTCGCCGATAAGCAATGCTGATCCATGACGTTCGATTTCATCCACAAACCGCGGGATGTCCTCCGGGAAATGCTGGCCATCCGAGTCAATGGTAATGGCGTAGCTGAATCCTTGCCTGCCGGCCGCACGGAAACCGATGCGGAGTGCCCATCCTTTACCCTTATTGCGTGGCAGGTGAATGATGGTCAGGTCCGAATAATGAGCCAGCAGGGATGCGGTGTCGTCCGTAGAACCATCATTGACCACGATGATATGCGACGTATATTGGCGCACACCGTCCAGCACCCGTCTGAGCGTTTTGGCATTGTTGTAGGTGGGGATGATTACACAAGCGTTGATAGTAGCCAATACCTCGTTGGAAGTCATTTAGGTTCGTGGTTCATTTTTTTGAAAACTCGTCGAAATAACCATTGATCATGGCTTTTAATCCCTCATCTTCCAACGACGGGAGCGCTTGTTGCACAAACTTGCGGTCGTCTTCGATATCTTGGTTATACCGGAGGAATTTTGGAAGGTGTTCCTGCACGCTGAGGCGGATAAGCCGGATTTCAGGGTTATTCGGTTCGGCAGCCACCGCCTGCTCAATCCATTGTGCTGCTTCTTTGACTTTTGCACGCCGTTCCGACAGTTTTTCATACCGGGCCAGCAGCATGAGCCCCGATCCCTTGTAAGCCACCAATACCGGTTTAGCTGACTTGGATACCGCTTTTAGCGGTTCGTAGAACGCTTGGGCTTGTTCCTCAGATCGGGTAGCATCTTTATACAAGAGCCGGATGTTAGTTAGATCCTGTGCCCGTACGAGCACCGCGCATACTAATGCCGCAAGGAAAAAAAATAAGTTCTTCATAGTCTAAACTTTTTGGAAGACGCCGCTGAATTTGAGTGCCACCGTATCTTCGAAGGAGGTGGTACTCTTGATAGCCAGCAGGCCGTCTTCTTCTTCAACATCCAACTCCACCTGAATGTTTGGATGGTCTTCCGGGTTGATAATGGCCATGAATTTTACATTCCTTGCCGTCTTCAGTACCAAGGCGCAATCCGCCCATTTTTCTGCCAGCTCCTTGATGATTTGCATCATGCAGACTCCCGGTGTCACTGGGTGGTTCGGAAAGTGGCCCTGGAATACCGGATGTGCCTTGTTTATGGCAATCGAGGCCGATACCTTTTGGCCATGAGCCGTGAACGCTACTAACGAATAAAAATTGGGTAAAAGGGACATAGCAAGCAAAAGTAAAAAATCCACCGCATATCGGTGACAAACTGGGCTATTTGATCATGAACTTATCTTCGGGTATCGCCGCATTTTTCCGCTGGTTTTCGAAATCAATTAACGTATAATCCTGTGTGGGATCGGTGATTTTGACGCGCGTTAATAGAAAATTGTTGCCATTTAATGTCAATTCCACTTGTTTGATATAGCGCTGGAGTGCTTTTTCTTTCGGTATCAATGTCGCTACATACCCTATGCCCTCTCGGTAGTACGTGATGGCAAAGCGGCTATCATCAAATAGATCCCCTCCTTGGACGGTACCCACCAACAAGTCGCTTAAGCCCTTTAACCGCTTGTTGGAAGCCATATCAAGGTGCCTTTGCTTTCCACCGCCTTCGTCCACATGCATGGTTTGGTTGTCAAAAACCACCGCATATCCCGTTGGTTGAAGGTATTCCCACCGGATTTTCCGGGGAGCCTTGAAATACAGCTTGCCGGATGCGTTGATGGCATCATCCATGTAGCTCAACTGCTTGGACTGGGTAAAGTCGCTTTCCAGCGATTGCAGGCTTTTGGTGTTGGCGGCTACCTTTGCCTTGAGTGCTGCCACTTCTGCGGGTGTCAGCGCTTTCCGTTGGGCAAACCCCGCCGAGAAGGTCATCAATAATGCAATTGTGGCAATAACGTATTTATGCATAAGCCTGTTGTTGGGTCAATGTTTCTACGGTCACCAAAAAGAATCCGCGTCTTTTCAGTTCGGGCAACAACTGTTCCAAAACGGGGACAATGCGGTCGTGCGTATCGTGCAGCAGGATGATATCACCCGGCTTGGTTTTTCTCAGGATGGTCTGCACGATGCGTTCAGGGGAGCGCTGCACGGTATCGTAAGGGCGCACGCGCCAGCCAATCACGGAATGGCCGCTTTTTTTTAGGGCGCCTGCCAGATGAGGGGTAGTCACCCCATACGGCGGTCGGAAAAAACGTGGCCTGCGGCCCACGCAATTCGTGATAGCGGTGTCGGTACGCTGGATTTCTTCCAGCCATTGGGCTTTCGTGTTGAAATCGATGGCCGCTCCATGGGTGTAGGAATGGTTGCCGACGGTATGCCCCTGTTTGTGGAGTTCCCTGGCCACCGCCGGGTGTTGATCTACCTGTCTGCCAATGCAGAAAAATGTGGCTTGGATAGCATGTTTTTCCAATAGGGTAAGCACCTGGGGGGTGTATACCGGATGCGGGCCATCGTCAAACGTAAGGGCGATTTGCCGGTGGGAAGCATCGCCGTTATGGATGGCTTTGATAAAGAAGTTCCATTGGATGTTGAATGCGCCGATGGCGATGCAGATTAAGCCAACTGCCAATGGGAGCAATATCGTTTGCCACGGTAAATCGGCAGATAAGATAAGTGTTGTCACAATGATAAGTAACATCGCGAGTGGAAGAAATATGCTTGTGAAAGACTTGCACGAAAGAGGAGACATTAGTGATCGTTGTGCTCGTAGAAAGGTTCCTGCCGGTTATCCCAGAAGAAATGGAGAATGATTTTATCGTCGGTTATCTCGTACAAAAATGAAGTTTGCCTGGCTATCAAACCTAATCTGATATGCTGCTCACCAAATTCACTTTTTTTGAAAATATAGGGCTGTTCTCCGACTAAAAATATAGTCTTTTCTGCATTTTGCAGGAACTTATCCGCATGTGGTTTCCCCGAATTTATGTTCAATGAAAGCGTATAAAAACTTAAGTGACTTTTTTGCTTTAGGCGTATAATGTATTTCAAGGCTCATTCTAAATCAAGCATTTCCCGAATACTCTTAAAAGGGGTAAGTTCACCCGCTTTCGCTTCCTGCATAGATTCCGTTACGCCATCTATCACATAAGCAGGTAGTGTATCTTCTTGTATGATAAAGTTCACCTTTAGCAGTTTTAGAACGGACTCCACCGCCCTAAGCTGTTCTTTATTCTGTGGTTGGACGATTAATGTTTGCATTTCTCCAGATGCTCCAGTTTATGTAAAGATAGCAAAAGCCGTGTTTAAATGCAAAATTAATATAGACTGTAACTATTGCTGTATATTCGACTTCATTTTTTTTCCACCAGAATCAATCCATGGTTTTTCCCGCGCCGTTGGGTATAGATGAGGATCCGCTGCAACGAACGGGGTTGGGTGCCATTAAGCAGGAGCGATTGTGGGATATCCTGCCGCTTGAATAAGCGCAATGCCAGGAAAAGCGCACTGGCCATCACCGTATCGTATTCACCCAGGACATGCTTGAATCCGATCTGTGGTATTCCAGCCAACAACGTGTGTTCAACCGTCGCATACGCCTGGTCGTAGCGGTCATCGCCGTTATAGCCCAGTAGCACCGCATCAATGGCGCTGGCATCCAGATTGTGGCGTTGCAGGAAGTGGCTGATGAATACGGATGCATCAGTCGCATCGAAGTAGGTCTCCACGGCGGTAACTTTTCCCAGGGCTTCATGTCCTGGCTGATGGGACGCGACGAAAAAGGACGCACCTTCGCCGGCGATTTCGCCGGGCGATGGCATGGCCCCCAACGGGGTGGGAATGGCAGGGGTGTCGTGCTTTAGGTAACCCGCGATGTCCCAGAATTGCACCGTCCTTACGCCCAGTTCATCGACGCCACCCACCAGTACCGCCTGTTCGGGGTGCTCAGCCAAATAAATTTGGGCATCCAGCAAGGCCGATTCAAACGAATTGGCATTAGCTACATACGTCATGTTATACCCCTTGCACCCGAGCGAGAGGGCGATGGCCGCAGCCGCCATGTTGTGGGTCGATTGGATAAACGGTGTTGGATTCAGCGACTGGCCTTCTTCAGCCAGCAAGGTTTCCACAAAACGCTCAGAATCGTGCAAGCAGCCCAACCCGGTGCCGGCGATGACCGCATCTGCGGTGTCTTTCCCGGCTTCTTGTAAGGCGCTGCGGGCAGCAAAGATGGCCATGCGCATGCTTTTGTTCATGCGCCGCAATTGCATGGGCGGGATGTAGGTTTTATAGTCGGGATCAAACGCAGGTACGGTGTTTTGGGCATACGCCCGAAGGGTTTCAAAGTGATAACCCGATTCAAAGGTAGGCTGGATGGATACGCAGCCACTGCCGTGGATGTAAATGGGCCTAATCATCTGCTTTTGAAAATAACAGGGCGCTGCTATTCCCTCCGAAACCGAGCGAATTGGACAGCACATGGTTAATCTGTTTCGTTTCCAGACGGGTCTGCGGCCGGATGCCCAACGATGCGATGGGTTGTGAGCAGTTCAGGTTGGCAAAAACCACCTGGTGTTGTAGCGCCAGTACGGAAAAAATCGCCTCAATAGCGCCCGCCGCTGCCAGGGTATGCCCGGTAAAGGCTTTGGTCGAGCTGAATGGTGGCAAGGCGTCCGGAGATTCGAATACACGGAGCAGGGCGTGGCCTTCCGTCAAGTCATTGTTGGGTGTGGCGGTGCCATGTGCATTGATGTAATCGATGTCGGAGGGTTTTAGTGCCGCTAATTCGAGGGCCGTTTTCATTGCCAAGAAAGCCCCCTCGCCGTTGTCGGATGAGGCCGTCTGGTGGAATGCATCGTTGGCATTGCCGTAGCCTGTTAGGTAGGCCAGCGGCTTTTTTGATTGCCGGGCAGCCAAATCCGGTGCTTCCAGTACCAAGTATGCAGCTGCTTCGCCCAGGTTCAGCCCGTCGCGGTTTTCGTCGAAAGGCCGGCAATGGGTAGGAGAATAGATCATCAGCGAATTGAAGCCGTTGATGGTAAACCTTGATAGGCAATCCGTGCCACCCACGATAGCACGGTCGAGCAGCCCGGCCCGGATCATCCGGGCACCCAGCATGATGGCGTTTGCCGCAGAGGAGCAGGCCGTACTGATGGTGGTAATAAAGCCATTCACCCCCAGGTAACGGGCCATTTGTTCGGTGCCATACCCACAAGGGTGCGTGGGGATAAAATGCCGGTTTGTTTCAGCGGCAAGGTAGTCGTCGTAATAGCGCTCCGTGGCATCCATGCCGCCTACCGTAGTCGCCGAGATAAGCCCCGTCCGGTAATCGTCGTTGGTATCGATACCCGCCATGGCCATCGCTTCCCTTGCAGCGGCCATGGCCAGCAGCGTGCTGCGGGTATAAGCCTCGTGACGAGGGATGGCCAGCCGGTCGTATAATTCCGTATTGGTGATGTTGATTTCACCGACCATCAATTTATCCCGGTGGTAGGTGTCCAGCAGTGTGATAGGCCCGATGCCATGGCGTGATTGTACGAGGGAACGGAAGTTGGCAGCCACATCTTCCCCGATGGCAGAGATGGCGCCCATTCCGGTGATGGCTATCGGGCTTGGCGGATTCATTTGCGGTTTGCCTCGATATAGTCGGCCATGGTCTGGATGGTTTCAAACACCTTCCGGCCCTCCTTGGGATCGGCCAGCTTGATGCCATAGCCCTTGTCAAGCATGACGATGAGCTCCAGCGCATCGATGGAGTCCAACCCCAGCCCATCACCGAACAACGGGGTATTGTCGTCCAGATCATCCACGGTGAGGTCTTCCAAATTCAGTTGGGTAATGATTTTTGCTTTCAGCTCTTGGGTCAATTCACTCATTTTCTTCCTTATCCTTGATATAATCGTTTCAAATGCTCAATAGTATGTGGCATACCGCCTGTTTTGCCAATATGGTACAAAAATACGTCGCATCGCGTATCCGTTACTTCCGTCCATCCACTGAGGATACCGCTGGTTTTCCCGTCGTCCAGCATTGCCGTGCCATAAGGTACGAGAAATTCCGGCAAATAGCTGTCAAAAATAAAGAAAACATTCTCGCTATGCAATTGATGGCGGATGCTGATTTCGCCCATCGCAATATTGGGCAGCGTATAAACAAATGTCGCAGGACTTGCCATGGGGTGCGTCCCATTGAAAATGTCCATGGCATGGCGGCTATCGGCAAGGTAGCTGGACGAATAGTTGGAAAAAACCAGCGCCGTATCGTCGTTATAAGGCCCGGATTCCCGTGCTATCAGTTCCACGGCAATGAAAATGGCCTTGCTGAGTCCATCCATTTTATGGAACTTGGGGTAGTCGATATCCAATTGGCGATAAGCCGTCTTGAGGAAATCAAGAAGCGCCGCTGTAGGTTCCACGTCCAGGTAGCGCTGCCCATTTACGGTAATGGTACGGTCGCGGATGAGGCAATACGACTGGATGGAATGGCGATGTTTGTCCATGGCTATATTTTTTGGAATACCGTAGCGATGTTGCAGCCGCCAAACCCCGAGGCTGTTTTCAGGAAGGTCCCCAGCGTCGTGTTTCGCTCCGTACCTTGGTTCTCCGGCGTGATGATATTCAGCGCGTGATTGGTGCCTTGCTGTGCATATCCCATCGATGGGATCAGTTGGTCGTGTTTGAGCGATTGGATACCCAGTACGGTTTCCAGCAGTCCGCTTGCGCCCAAGGTATGCCCATAATACCCCTTGAGGCTGTGTACGGGAACGGCAGTCAAGCCACAGCGCTGCAATGCGATGGCTTCCATCTCATCGTTATAGGCCGTAGCAGTGCCATGCGCCGAGATAAAATCAAGCGCGGGATCGCCAGCTTGGCGCATGGCTTCCCGGATACTGCGGTACAGTCCCTCGCCCGTACGGGAAGGACCCGAGATGTGGTTGGCATCGTTGTAGGAGCCTATCCCCATGATGTTGATGGCTCCTATCGTTGGGGTCTTTGACAGGTAGACCGCCGCAATGGCCTCGCCGAGGTTCAGGCCCTTCCTGTCGCGGTCGAAAGGGCGGCACGGCTCATCGGCCAAGGCTTGGAACGCATCAAAACCCGAGACAATGAACCGGGAGATTTCATCACCACCGATGACAATCGCTTGCTGGTACTTATCGTTGTGCTGCAGCAACTGCCGTGCCACCGAAATGGCCAGCGAACCCGATATGCAGGCGTTGGAAAGGGTGATAAAGCGGTTTTCGAAGCCGAAGTAATGTTGGAGCGCATCGGCCATCACAGGGAGGAACACCCGTTCTGCCGGAATAGCCGTTTGGGAGCGATGCAGCAACGTGATATTGCCTTTGGTCGTCGATAGCACGACCAACGTACTGTGGTCTACCGGAATGCGGTATGCATCAATCATGGCCTGTAAGGCCAGGATAATGAGTTGCTCCAAGCGCGTATAGCGTTGCGGGTGGTGGATGTTATCCAACCAAACGTTTTCATCAATCCGCGCGGCATGGATGCGGTGATCCGAAAGGTCGGTATCTTCAATGGGTTGGATGGCCACATCCCCGGCCAGGATTCGCCCGAAGTTGGCGGCGCTTCCCAAGCCCAATGGGGTAATCAAATGATCTCCGGCGATAAACACAGCTGCTTTCATCACAATCCGTATGTTGCTTTCCATTCCGCAAAGAATGGTGGGTTGGTGAGTATCAACTCACCTTTCATGTCCGTAAACACCTGGATGGTCTCCCCGGTGGCCACCACTTGCCGTGCCCGGTTGAATATGGTATAGCGGAAAACCATCTTTGCTGCGGGATTGGGCACAAATACGGTTTCCACCTCGGCCCAGTCGCCATGGCGTAAAGGTGATTTGTACTCGCACACACATTTGACCACCGGTGCAAGGAAACCCTGATCCCGGATATGGCGATAAGAGATACCAAAAGTTTCCCCGAAGGCCTCGCGCCCATCTTCAAAATACGTGACGTAGTGGCCATGCCAAACGATGCCTAATGGGTCTGTTTCATTGAAGCGTACGCGGAAACTGGTCGTATGTTGGAGTTGTTGAGTCATCAATTCGATTGGTGTCGTTTGTCGTAAAGAATGGCAGCCAATAAGGTGGCAGCGAAAAACAGCAGCAGAAAGCTTAGCGGTTGGGCGATGTCGGCAGCGGTACCATGGCGCAGGATCACATCGTAGAATGCCGAGATGCCCCAGTTCATCGGCGAGAAGGCAGACACCTTTTGCATCACCTCCGGCATGATGAACGTCGGTACCCATACACCGCCAAGTGCGGCAAGGATGATGACGAAGATGGCCCCGAAGGGGGCCGACTGCTCCTGCGTTTCGGCAATGGTACCGATAAGGATACCGAGTCCAATGGCGGCAAGGCCCGAAATGAAGGCAATCAGTATCATCAGGGGCAACTGCGTACCGGGTTCAAAGGGTATTAGCCCAATGAGCGGGAAAACATACCGGGCGATGAGCAGCATCAGCGCGAACTGGATAAGGCAAATCACCGTGTACGTGAGGATTTTCCCGCCGAGGATGACCAGGTAAGAAACCGGGCTCGTCCGCAGGCGGATGTATGTTCCCAGATTTTTTTCTTTCACGAGGTTGATGCCCAGTGGCACCACGATGAAAAAAATACCAAACAGGATCCAGGCCGGTACATTATGCTGCACGGCGTTGGGAATGATGCCATCATTACCCTTTTGCGCAATGGTTTCTTTAAACGCAATGATTTCATTATCCAGCAGACCCGGGTCTTCTTCGAGCTCCATCTGGTCAATGAATACCGCGTAGATTTTTTCCACCTCCACTTTGGAAAGCATCTTTTCGATGTTGTTTTTCGTAGCATTGCGGAAAGCCTGTCCCGCTGCGGGATCGAAATAAATGATGACCTCTTTCGGATCCCATTGTTCATTGCGCTGCAGTTGTTTGGTGCTATCTGCCTCGGTCAAAGCAAATTCCCCCAATATCTTATCCACGTTGTGCGCCACTTTCTCATTCAGTTCATCGCTGAGCCCTTCGGGGATGACGATGGCGATTTGGTATTGTCCATCACCCACCAATGTGCTGGCGGCCGTTTGGGAAAGCGGCTTGCCATCCACCGCGGTAATCAATTGCACGTTGGGTGCCTCCGCAAGGTTTTGAGCCACCAGCCGGCCGATTTCTCCCCGATCTTCATCGACCAAGAGGATGGGTAGCGTAGATTCGCCCACGGCTTTGAAGGTGCTTTCCTGGATGAGGGTGATGGTAATGATCAGCACCGATGGCATAAAAAACAGGATGGCCAGCCCGCCCCAGTCGCGCAGCAGGAGCAATACTTCTTTATACGCCGATACGGATAGTTTATGCATAGTCCCTAAGTTGGCTTCCGGTAAGATGGATGAATACATTTTCAAGGGTTGTCGCCCCGTTTACGGATGCAATGAGCTGCTGTGGCTCGCCTTCCACCACGATTTTCCCTGCGTCGATGATGGCGATTTTAGTGCAGAAGTGCTGGGCTTCATTCAGGTGGTGCGAGCTATAGATGATGGTGGTGCCTTGCGCATTGAGTTCATGGAGCAGGGCCATGATGACTTCCTTTGAATGGACATCCACTCCTACCGTGGGTTCATCCAGGAAGAGCACGCTGGGCCGGTGCAGGATGCCTGCCAATAGGTTGACCCGCCGTTGCATGCCGCCGGAGAACGTCTTGATGGGTTTCTTTGCAAAGTCCGTCAGTCCGACGCGATGCAGCCCATCGCTGATGCGGCGCTTCAATTCCGACGAAGGCAAACCATACAGGCTTCCAAAGTAATAAAGGTTTTCCACAGCGGTAAGGGTAGGGTAGAGTGCGTACTCCTGCGGGACAATCCCGATTTGCTGTTGTATTTTTCTGCGGTTTTGCCGATAGCTGAGCCCGTTGAAACGCAATTCGCCTGATGTGGGTTTAATCATGCCGCACAGCGTGGAAATCAAAGTTGTTTTCCCCGCCCCATTGGGGCCAAGTAAGCCAAAAATCTCATTTTTCTTAATCGAAAGCGACAGGTCTTTCAATGCGTACCGCTCACTGCCCGCATAATGTTTGGACAATTGGTGTATGCGGATGATTTCCTCCATGGGACGAAAATAAGGTAAAAAATCCAAAAGTAACAGGCCGTTGCAGCGGTGGATATCACCGTGCTATCAAAAAACGGGAAATGTTGTATATTGCAAAAAAAATGTTGCGTAAGAATGCTATGAAATGCTGCATCGTATCCTATAGCCGCCTTTTCCAGTTCGTGGTCCTGTGCGGCCTCGTTGGCTGTGCCTCGTCGCCAACGGCGGTAGTAGCGGATAAGGCACCCCTGTCGCTGCAATGGGAAATTGTGGCCTCGCCTTATTCGGGTACCAATCAAACCCTGTCGTTATTGACCATTAGCAACCAGGCTACGGACACGTTGGATGCAACCGGGTGGACGATTTATTTCAACAATGTCGGCACTGCGGAAATAACCGGGCCAGATACTGCGTTGGCCGGTATCGGTTTTATTAATGGCGACTTTTTCTCCTTATCCCCACGGCAGGGATGGAAGCCGCTGGCTCCCGGTGATTCGGTACAGCTCCGTGTATTGTCACGGCGGCTCAAGAACATGACGGATTTGCCCAAAGGCTTTTACCTCGTGGATGATGGCCATCCGGAGGGTACCGCCCTGCCCCTGGTGATCAAACCATTTGCGCAGGCCGACAGCCTCGAAATCGGCCTTGCGGCACGCATATATGCTCAAAATGAAACCATCACGGATGTATCTGTATCGGCCTTGCTACCGGTACTTCCTACACCCGTGGCTTATGCGTATACGACCGGTGTATTCAAACTAGATCCCACGGTGCCGATTATCACGGATGCAGCTTTTGAGCCCGAGGCATCGTACCTGCAAAGCGAATTGGCCAAGGTGCTTGACCGTGTGCCCGAAATAGCTAAAGCAAAGCAAGGCAAGGCCTTGGTGCTTCGGCAAAAAGCAGGCGGAAACGCCGAAGGGTATTCGCTCACGGTAGATACCACCGGTGTAGTGATAGAGGCGGCGACGCGTGCAGGGGCTTTTTATGGCATCCAGACACTGAAAAATCTCCTGCCTCCCACTTCATGGGCGGATAAGCAGCCTGCCATTGCTATTCCCGGAATCACGCTGACAGATGCGCCGCAGTTTGCCCATCGTGCCGTGATGCTGGATGTAGCACGCAACTTCCAGACCAAGGAGCAGGTGATGAAGATCCTGGATTTGCTGGCGCTGTATAAGGTCAACATCATGCATTTCCACCTCACCGAAGATGAGGCGTGGCGGCTGGAAATACCGGGATTGCCGGAGCTGACCGATGTAGGGGCTAAGCGCGGGCACACGCTGGACGATGCGCGGCGCCTCATGCCGTCGTATGGCTCGGGACCTGATGCGGACAATGCCACCGGAAGTGGATTTTATAGCCGGGCTGACTACATCGAATTGCTCCAGTACGCTGCGGCACGCCACATCCGCGTCATCCCTGAAATCGAGACCCCGGGCCACGCACGGGCCGCCATCAAGTCCATGGATGCTCGATACGCCAGCTACCTGGCCAAGGGCGATAGTGCCGCAGCATCGCAATACTTGCTGCGCGATTTGGAAGACCAGTCGGCGTACCGTTCGGTGCAACATTGGAACGACAACGTCATCAACGTTGCGGTGCCGAGTGCTTATGTGTTTCTGGAAAAGGTGGTGGATGAGCTCATCGCCATATACAAGGAAGCGGGGGCACCCTTGGAAACCATCCATTTCGGTGGCGACGAGGTACCCAATGGCGTGTGGGAGCGCTCACCCGCCGTTCGCCGCCTGTTGGCTGCGGATCGCAGCGTCCCGCACACTGATGATTTGTGGCACTACTATTTCAATCGTATCAACAAGCTGCTCAGCGCACGGGGGCTTTACCTTTCAGGATGGGAAGAAATCGGCATGAAGAAGGCCGTGGTAAACGGCCGCCCC
Source organism: Parapedobacter koreensis (assembly GCF_900109365.1). GTDB lineage: Bacteria > Bacteroidota > Bacteroidia > Sphingobacteriales > Sphingobacteriaceae > Parapedobacter > Parapedobacter koreensis. Next base: position 203,545 of record NZ_FNZR01000008.1, read on the forward strand.
CGCATGGTCGTGGAACCGCGCTTTGCACGTGAAAATTTCCATACGGATGTATGGGCCAACCAAGGGGCAAACGTTGATCTGGCTTACCGGCTGGCCAATGCGGGTTACAAGGTGGTACTTACCAACGTGACGAATTTTTATATTGACCTGGCCTACAACGAGAGCTTCTACGAGCCCGGCCAGTACTGGGGCGGTTATGTGGACATTGAAAAGCTGTTCCGCTTCGTCCCGTACGACTACTACCGGAGCTTGGAGGAAAAAGCGAGCGGTGAACGGCTGACCGCTGCCGGAAGGGCTAACATCGTCGGGTTGCAAGCCCCTTTATGGAGCGAAATCATCACGTCGCCCGAGCGGATGGAATACCTGCTGCTGCCCAAGCTGCTCGGTTTTGCCGAGCGGGCATGGGCGGCTGACCCTGCTTGGGCCAGCGAATCCAATGAACGTAAGACCAAGGCGCTGTATGCCGCTGATTGGTCGGCATTTTTGAATGCCTTGGGCAAACGCGAGCTGTCCCGTTTGGATCACTATGGCGGTGGTTATCAATACCGCATACCTACGGCAGGCGTCGCCCAGCGCGACAGTAAGCTGGCTGCCAATGTGCAGTTTCCGGGTTTCGTAATCCGCTATACGACAGACGGCAGCGAACCTACGGCGCAGAGCGCGGTGTATACGGAGCCGCTGCCTGCAACGGGTACCGTGGCCTTCCGCGTGTTCAACGCCGCGGGGCGAGGGGGGCGTACGGTATATTGGAAATAATTTTTAACGGTTTTATTTTACGATATACAGGGTTATCGCATTAAAAAAAACGAAGGTTTTGTTTATGCACATGAGGCTGTGCAGGCCTTTGTCGCTGGAAGCGACCCCCTTTGCGCGCTATGCCGCGCAGGCATGTTACTTTGTCGCGCCAAAGTAACCAAAGCGCTTCGGCTGGCCGCTCTGGCCACGAATTTATTCCCGCACGGCTTTCAGCAGCAACCCTCCGTACACCATTAAATGCCACATAGGGGATTTGCGGCAAGCAGGTTGATGCACTACCAGCCGTAGCAAAGACCCAAGTGGCGAGTCTTTGCCTACTTTCTGCGGAAGAAAGTAGGAGCCCCCGCGGCTTGAGCGGAGAAAAGCCCTGTCGCGGCAGCGACGAAAAGCCCTGCGGGCAAACGCAAAAGAAGCTCCTGCGGCCCATTTTGGCTATACTAATTTTTAAATGTCCTGTTTCAACTGCGTGAAAAACTGTTTTTCCCGTTCGGCTATCGCGGTGAGCTGCTCAGCGAGCTGGTCATACCGGTCGTTGCCGGATTTACGGTTTTTATAGATGCGGGAGATATTCAGCGCGAAGTCACGCCAGGCATCACCGATGGACGTCATTTCTGCTGCCCGCTGCCGGAGTATCGGTTTATCCAGCAGCGTAGCCGCTTCCTGGAGAAAGGCAGCGTAGATAAAGCGGAATCCACCACCGCCCGTGCCGATTTCTTCCTGCATGCGCACGAGCTGGCCGAGGTAATGATTCGTTTTCTTGATGCCGATGGTCTTCGGCCATTTGCGGATATTGCGGGCCACCCATTTCATGGCCCTTACCCCTACAATGGGTACGGGGGCCAGCATATCGTTGCAGGTCTGCCGGATGCCTTTTTTCACAGCCCGCTGGAGGTCGTAGTGGTCTGGAAGCCGTTCTAAGTAGTAGAGGTGTCCTTTCGGAGCTAAAGCCCCCTTGGCAAAGCGCACCTGTTCAAGCTCCCGTTCACTGAGCTGGGTGGTATAATCCATTACCGGATCACTGATGAGGTATTCCCCGGCTTCTTTTCCATACACCACGAGGTTGTGGGCGTTGAAATGGAAGCGGTATTCATCGGGGAAGTACGTGAGGTGGTATACACCCACCTGCAGGCCTACCGGAATGCCTTGCCGGAGTTTTTCATCCAAGGCAGCCTTTGCCTTTTCGGTCGACGAAAACCGCTGGTGCTTTACCTTGATCCCCAGCCGCTTGGCCAGCTTCCTGAAGATATAACCCGGCATGGGGCGGTAGCTGAAGCCCGGGGCGAAGTTGACCTTGATAAACGGTAGGTAGGTGAAAAACAGGCCACTGCCGATGCCGAAGGCTAATGGTTCTGAAATAGGAACGCCACGATGGTTCAACAGGTTCGAAATCACCCCATTCTCGCAATGGGCAGATTGGCGGTGCTCAAAAGGTATCTTCATGTGTTCGGATGGGGAAAGGGCGATTGCAATTGCTCAATGGTGATGCCAAAGGTATCGGCATATTTTCGGAGCGTTTTGTCGCTTAGCTTGGCAAAGCGCTTCGGCTGGAAATGCCGCTTCACAAACCAACGGTGTATGCCCACATAGCTGGCCAATAGCGATACATCCATGCGGTGCAGCTCCATGTAGTACGCGATGGGGCTGGCTTCGCCGGCCAGGACGGCCTGCCTTGTGGCAGCTATCCGTTCGTCGATGAGTTCAAGCGATTCATTCAAGGCCAATGTCTTCGCCTCCCACCCGGTACTCGGTACGGTGGTATAGCGGCCGTTTTCGTCCACCGCGTAGCACAGTTCGTGCACATTCTTTTTGGCCAGGCTCCCGTTGTCTTGCGGTACTTCTTCTTTCTTCATACCTCATTAGTCATTGGTTTGCAACAGCATTTTCATGGTTGCTGTGAGGGCCATCGTTCCATTGACGGACACTTGGCCTTGAATGTTGCAAATTTTCAAAAAATCCGAGGTAAAAACAAGCTCGGTATGGGTGGAGGTCAGCAATCGGTCGCCCACCTTAGGCAATGTAACGACCTCCAGGTCAAGGATCGTGCTGATGACTCCCAAATTGTCTTTCTCCTTATCCCATAGGGCCTCGTTGGGTCGGATAAAAAAATAGTTGAGAAAGATAAAACTCGTCTGCGCAAGATTTTCAAGCATTCCCATTTCCGAGAGGGTACCCCGGTGCACAAATAAGCACTCCGATTTCACGAGGAAAGATGTTTCCGTCTTGAGTCCGTCCACGGATACCACACGGTCTACCATGACCATGGGCGGCCTATGGGGGATAAGCTCTTCAATATCGGGGAATGGCCTACGGTTATCCAAGTTCTTTAGCTATGACGGTTCGCATTTCGCCGATGGCGATGAGTTGTTCCCTGCATGTGACCTCGCCGCTCACCATGGTGACGCCAAATAGTCGCTGGAGTATCTTGATGGTAGTGCGGAGTTCATCCCCCACTCGGGGCAGCTGGTAGATTTCGAAATTTTTGATGGATCCGATATACCCCGTCGGTGGGGTTAAGTTGCGCAAGAAATAGTCATACCCTTGGTGTAAGGCAATGGTCTGTGCAAAATGCTCGATGACCCCCGCCTCCGTGAGTCGGCCGTCGCTAGCTACCAGCACATGCTGTGCCGGGACTTCAAAACCGGAAATAATATGGTCGGTTCCGTGTTCAATAAGCTTATCGACCAGCACAAAGGGCAGCTGTTGGGGGATGAGCTTCCCGATAGCTTCTTTTGATGAAACAAGGCTCATATCGTTAGGTGACTTCCAATAGCGCATAAACATAAGAAAATCTTCCGCTTTCCGGGACGGAAAGCAAAATTTTTTCACCCGGTTGGAGTTTGCCTGAATTAAACAGCTCCTCCAACTGGATATAGCTTGATGCCGCGCCCATGTTGCCCACTTTATGGAGGTTGATGAACCATTTTTCTTCAGGAATGTCAACCCCTGCCTTTTTGAACGCTTCACACAGCCGATCCTTAAAGAAGTAAGACGAGATGTGGGGAAGAAAGTGGTCGATGTCGCTTGCTTGTACCCCGTGCCTGCGCAGCACCGCTTGGATGCTTTGTACCCCTTTGGGAATGATGTGTGCCTCCAGCAACCTGATGTCCTGTTTGATGGCAAATATCGATTGGTCGAGCCAAGCTTCCGGTGCGGTATCACTCCAGGGGATCAATGTTCCGTCGGCTTTGACCGCTCCGGCATACATGCAGGGCTCCAGCTCGTGGGCATAGGAGATCCCATCAATCCAATGGATGGCCAATGAGCGGCCCGGATGAGTGGGCTGCGCGCCCAGCAGCATGGCACCTGCGCCATCGGACAGCATCCAGCGGAGAAAATCCTTTTCAAAGGCAATGATGGCGTTTTGCTCAAGCGCGGCAAGCCGCTCGGACTCGTTGTTGAATTTATCCGCGCGTAGCCAGGATGATACCCGTTCGGAGCCCGTGCACACCGCTTGCCTGGTACTTCCCGTGGCCACGGCCATGTATGCATATTTGAGCGCGTTCATCCCCGAAGTGCAGATGCCCGAAGCGGAATTGATTTCCATGGGGCCATTTTGCCACAGTCCATGTACCATGCTGGCATGTGAAGGTAGCAGTTGGTCGGGCGTGGAGGTGCCACAGGAAAGCACATCGATTTGCCGCTTGTCGGCTCCCGATTGTTCCAGCAGCCTATTGATGGCCTCGATGGTCAGCTCGGCATTGCTATGCGTTGGCTGCCCGTCGGCACCAATGGCATAATAACGCGCCGTGATCCGGTTGTTTCGCAGCACGATGGCGCGTGCACGGGAGGGTGTGCCATTGATGACACCCAATACGTGCTCCATGCGGTCGTTGGAAACGGGATCATTAGGTAGGAACTTCGCTATTGCATTGATGTATACCGTTGGCATTACCGGGATTCTTTGATATTAACAGATTGAAAGTACCGCGTCTCCTTCCGGATAAGGGGAAGGAAGGGCAAATGTAGTATTAAAAATAATAAACTGACGATAGGTGCTAATACCCATATGGCAAAAATCAGGTAATAGTTGAAAGCCTTCAGCCACGGTTTGCGGGCTGGATCCCCCGGTATCCCCTTGCTTCGGATGAGGCTGGCCCATTTGGCAAATAACGAATTGGCCCTTCTATCAGTAAATACCAACAAAGGTTTTACATGGACAGCCCCCAGCTGCACCAGTGCCCGCTGGAGGGTATCATAGTTGCCGTTTTTCAAATGAGTACGTATCGGTACGCCAAATTTCTCGGACGCATGGATCGCTTCTTCAGCGACCCCCGGCTTGGGGAATATTCCGAGGTACGAATCTTTTTTGCCAGTCATCATCCAGTGCACGATGGTAATGACGCTGATATGGTTGAGGTGCCGGTCTACCAAGACCACGTTGCCCACGTGGTTGGCGCCGATGCCATGGAGTGCCCACTTCACTTTTTCCTGTGCCATTGCCCACATGTTGCGGCAGTTGATGATGGTAACGACGGGCTTATTCTTCAGAAGGGCCCTTGCCTCCTCACTTTTCAAAAATGAATTGAACGGGATGGACGGCGAGAGGTACCACACTTGGTAACCAAGGATGATGAGATCGTAATCCTCCCGGAGGATGTCCGCTCCCATCGGTTCGAGGGCACAGGGAATCTGTAAGAATGACTCTGGAAAAGCATCGAAGAAACTGTAGCCATCCCAGGGGAAAGGATAGTCTTGGACAGGTTGTATCCGATGAAAGGTAAGTGCTATATCGCTATCGGCCGCCAATGGCTTAAGGATATTGTCCAGGATCTCCTTCTGTTGGCCCGTTTGGGTGTAGTATACGATAAGAACTTTTTTAGACATTAGACATTAGAAAATAGACATTAGACAACAGACTCCTGACCATCGATCACCCGTCACCGATCACCAACGTTAAGCACCCCAAAAATCATAATAATTAAACCATTGCAACGGATATTTTACCAAAATTTGTTCGATGCTGCGCGTATAAGCATGGAGCAGCGATTGGGCATCGCGATGATCAAATACGGCCGTCCGCGCATACAGGTGATAATGTTTATGCCGTTCGCGCATCACATAAACGAAAAGCACCGGTGTGCTCAGGCGTGAGCTGATGAGGAAAGGGCCTGCTGGAAAACGCGCCGGCTGGCCAAGAAAATTGGCTGTCAATGTCTTGGCCCCACCCACGAAACGATCCCCGGTGAAGCATATCATGTCCTTTTGGTCGATGACCCGGTTGATTTCAAAGACGTGCGACAGGTCGTCCTTGACGACGATGAATCCGGTTTTCGGTTTGGCCATGATACTGGCCAGGTAGGATTTAATGGCCCGTTGCTCCTCGTCGGTGGTCACCAGATGGATTGGCTTGTCAAATTCGCCCATGAAATACTGCGATACTTCGAAATTGCCTACATGAGCGCTGATAAGGATACCTGCGCTATTGTCCTTGGCCAATTGACGGATGTGCTCGATGCCATCAAATTCGTAGGTGTATCGGTGGGCAAGACCAGCGGTAATGGCCACCTTGTCGATGATGGTCTGCCCGAAGACAAAATAATTGCGGTACGTATTGATTAGGCTTATCAGGAAGCCATGACGGCGATGATTGCGAAAATATCGGTAGATGGCACTGGTTTGACGGCGGGAAAACAAGAAGTAATAAAGGGAGACAAATACCAGCAGGAGATAGGCAACATTTATCCCCGCATGTTTAATCAGGAAAATAAATATTTTGTATCCGGAAACCGTTCCTTTTGATTTTCCTTCCCATTCAGCCATTGGATTTGATTAGGCGATGGCATGCAGCTTACTGCCGATTAAATCATAGAGGTCGTTAAACGTGTTGACGTCGGTAAAATCCTTGCTTTCCAGTTTGATGCCAAAATTTGATTCGATGATGACCACTAAGTCCACGTAATCCAGGCTATCCAAATCAAGCGAATCCTTTAGATTTGCCTCGGGTTGGACAACCTCGGATTCTACTTCAAACTCTTCAATTAAAAACTTATTGGTAATGTCAATTATCTCGTCCCTACTCATGGTTAAGCTACACTATTCCAGTTTTTTTACAATTAATGCGGAGTTTGTTCCGCCAAATCCAAAAGAATTTGACAAAAATACATTAAATTTTTGGTTTATGGTATTTTTTACCAAACTCAGGTTTCTGGCGGTTTCGTCCACTTCCTCCAGGTTGATATTAGGGGCGATAAAGCCATGTTGTGCCATGAGGAGCGAATAGACGACCTCACTGGTTCCGGCCATCCAGCATTCATGCCCGGTCATGGATTTCGTGGAACTGATGTAAGGGCCTGCGCCAAATAGCTGGGATAATGCACGGGCTTCGTTGGCGTCGCCCATGGGCGTGGATGTCGCATGGGCGTTGATGTATTCGATATCGGCAGGGGAGAGGCCTGCTTGTTGGATTGCCATTTCCATTGCCCGTGTCGGCCCTTCTACGTTGGGGGTGGAAATGTGGTCGCCGTTGGACGAAAATCCATAGCTCAGCACTTCCGCCAATATGGGTGCCCCGCGGCGTATGGCCGACTCGTATTCCTCCAGGATGATGGTGGCTGCACCGCCTCCCGGTACCAAGCCGTTGCGGCTCTTGTCAAACGGGCGGGAAGCTTTTGTGGGCTCGTCTTCCCGATCGGAAAATACCCCCAATCCATCGAAGCTGGCCATGGCATATTTGTTGGTTTCCTGTGCGCCACCGCAGATGATGCAATCCTGCAACCCCTGCTTAATAAACAGGTAGGCCAGCCCGATGGCGTGCGAGCCGCTTGCGCATGCCGCGCTGATGGTCATGTTGATGCCCCGGATGCGGTAGATGGTAGCAAGGTTCATGGTCACCGATGAGTTCATCGATTTGAAGATGGCACCCGACCCGACCAGCATGGTATCTTTTTTCTGGCGTACGATATCGATGGATTCCATCACTGCTTGCGATACACTGTCATTGCCATATACCAAGCCCACGATGTGCTCGTCAAAAAAGCCCTCGCCAATCCCCGCGTTATGCAGGGCCTCCCGAGTGGCTACATAGGCATATTCACTTTCTTCGCCCATGCTGATGCGCTGCCTGCGCGAAAGGATTTTCGTCAGGTCGGGCTTTTCCACCAATCCCGTGAGCGCAGAACGGTAGCCGAAATCCTTGCGCTCCGGCGAAAAGACAATGCCCGAACGGCCATGGTATAACGAATCCTTTACTTCATCGAGGTTTTTCCCCAACGAAGAATAGATGCCCATTCCGGTGATGACGACCCTGCGTTGCATGTTTTACGAATAAATTCCCCCATTGATGTTAATTACCTCTCCGGTAATGTATGAAGCTTTCTTTGAAGCCAGAAAACAAACCAGGTCAGCTACTTCTTCGGCTTTCCCAAACCGGTTTAACGGTATCAATTTTTTGAGTTCCTTTTCGTCCAGTGTGTGGGTCATATCCGTCTCGATAAAACCCGGTGCCACCGCGTTGACGGTGACATTGCGCTTGGCTATTTCCTGTGCCAGTGCCTTGGTGGCCCCGATAAGGCCAGCTTTGGCGGCGGAATAATTCGTTTGGCCTGGGGTGCCTTTTACACCCGATACGGAGACGATGTTGATGATCCGGCCGTAACGTTGGCGCAGGACGTCCTGCATGAGCGGCTTTGTCACGTGGTAAAAACCGTTCAGGCTGGTATTGATTACCGTAGTCCAGTCGTCGTTTTCCATCCATAGAAATAAACCATCGCGCGCCACACCGGCATTGTTGACAATGACCTCAATGATGCTTTCCGGATGCTGGTCTTTCCAATTGGCCAGCGCAGCATGGGTTTCTGCTCCATTACTTACATCAAACTGGATCAGTTCGGCTTCGCCGCCGCCTGCCACGATGATATCCCTGGTTTCTTCTGCCGCCTGTATGTTGGACTGGTAGTTGATCAAGACTGGGTAGTTCAGCTCGCTGGCCAATGCAATGCAGATTGCCCGGCCAATGCCGCGGGAACCGCCGGTCACCAGTGCGTATTTCTTATCTGCCATTAATTCGCTTTTTCAAAAGGCTCCGCGTTGTCAAACCATTCGTTGCCCAGCACCTTCCCGCTGGTGTCGATAAAGCCCCATTTGCCGTTATGTTTGACACGGGCGAGGCCGTTGATGAAGCCTTTTTCGTCACCACCGGTCAGGAAACCGATCAGCGCCACCGATATGCCGTATTCAGCAGGGATCACCAGTTGGCCAGTGGCGTTGATGAAACCCCATTCTTTGCCCACCTTTACAGGCGCAAGGCCGTCCGGGCTGAAAATCTCCGCATCGGGGTACTGGGGTTGGATTGCCAATTCGCCCTGCGCATTGATATAGCCCCATTTTTTGTCCACATATACCGGAGCCAAGCCATTCCGGAAAGCCCGTGCCTTGTCATATTGTGGCTCGATTACCCATTCGCCTTGTTGGTTGATGAATCCCAGCTTGTCATTTTTCCGTGCGTAGGTCAGCGGCTCATCGCCAAGGAATGTCCATATTTTGTCTGCCCCATCCACCGGCGTGAAGGGCCCACCCTTGCTGATAAGGCCAAATGTCGTGCCTTCGCGGGCGATGACGATGCCATTGTCCGAAATATCAATTTCATCATAACGGGGCTCCACTACGGCTGAGCCGCCGACATCGATGACACCCCATTTGCCGTTCTGCCGCACCTTGGCCAGCCCATTCGTGAAGGATTGGATTTCGGCATAGGAGGGTTTCAGGATGACATGACCTTTATTGTCTATCAAACCTACCAAATCGCCCGATCGGAGAAACGCCACACCTTCATTGAAGTCATACAATTTGTCGGACGCTGGCATTTCAACCGCAGTGCCTGTTTTGTCAATGTATTGCCACAGCTTGTCCTTTTCCACGATGGCCAGGCCGCTGTTGAATGCCTTCGCGGCATCAAATTGCGGCTCAATGACCGTTTCACCACGGGCATTGATATAGCCCCACTTTCCATTGACGAACACAGCGGCGAGGCCATCGGAAAACGAACCAGCCTTGTCGAATTGTGGCGCAATGGTTAGGTTGCCCTGGGTGTCGATGTAGCCGATTTTTTTGTTCGTTTTGACCAGTGCCAGCTCTTGGGCGTACGAGAGGCAAACAGCGAATGCCAGTAAACAGGTAAATAGCGGTTTCATGACGTAAACGTGTTTAAATTTAAATGAATAGCATCATGTGCTTTGATATAATCTTTTACCCTTGCCAGGTAAGGCGACAAGGTGATATCCTCTTTAAAGGTAGGGACAATTGACCGTATATTCGTATAAACTTCTCCACTTTTTGAGGAAAGTTTATCCCGGCAATCCAGCGCGTCCACGGCTTGCACCAGCGTGACCAATTGGATGGCGAGCACTTCATACGCATTGTCGATGACTTTCTTGGTGAGCCACGCCGCATTGGTGCCCATGCTTACGATATCCTGGTTATCCTTATTGTTTGGGATGCTGTGTGTGTATATGGGCGTTGCCAGCGTTTGGTTTTCTGCGGTCGTAGATGTCGCGGTAAACTGTGCGCCTTGCATGCCGAAGTTGAGCCCAAGCTTGCCCAAGTTGACAAACGAAGGCAGGATTTCGTTCAGCGAGACGTTGAGCAAGTAGTTGAGCTGCCGTTCCATCAGCATGGTCAGTTTGGCTGTGGCAATGCGCAGTTTATCCATCTCAAAGGCGATGTAGTCGCCGTGGAAATTGCCACCATGGAAGACATTTTGTGAAGCAACGTCGATGATGGGGTTGTCGTTTGCCGAATTGACCTCTTCGACAAGTGTGGTCGTGCAATGGTGCAGGGCATCCCATATTGGCCCGAGGATTTGCGGTACGCAGCGGATGGAATAATATTCCTGCAATTTGTCCTTGAAGATGGTTTCTTCTACCCGGCGGTCATACAGGTGTTCGTGCCGTTTGCGGATCAGGCTGCTATCGGCGATAATTTCCCGCATCAATGCGGCTACCTGCTGTTGGCCATGGTGTTTCTTCGTACCGTTGAGCGTTTCGGAGAGGTGATCATCATAAGCCCTTACCAGTTCGTTTATCCAGGCCGAGCAAGTGATTGACCAATACAGCAACCGTTGCGCATAGATGGTGTTTACGATACCGATTCCGGTCATCACCGACGTGCCGTTGATGAGGGCAAGCCCTTCGCGGATGTGGATTTGCAAGGGTTCCAACCCTTCGCTGGCGAGCGCTTGCGCCGCAGCGGTTTCTTTGCCTTGATACCAGACGTTCCCTTCGCCGATCATGTTCAATGCCAGGTGGGCCAGCTGCACCAGGTCGCCACTGGCACCTACGCCACCATGCTGGTGGATGACGGGCACGATGTCACGGTTTAACATTTCCGTCATCAGTGCCACGGCATTGGGGTGCACACCCGAATAGCCCAAAGACAAGGTATGCAAGCGGGCTAAAAGTGCAGATTTGGCGTAGATGGGATCCAACACCTCGCCCATACCGGTCGCATGGCTACGGATGAGGTTGTATTGCAGTTGGATTTGGTCTGCTTCAGCTATCCGGTACTGTGCCATGGGGCCAAATCCCGTGTTTACGCCATAGATAATTTTATCCTTGGCGAAATTTTTCAGGAAATGATGGCTTTGGTTTATCCTATCCGATGTGCTTTGGGTCAACTTGATTTTTTGGTTTTCGAAGAGCACCGCGTAAAAATCGGCCAACGCTATCGGGTTCGTTAGTTCTATCATTTAATTCGAGAAATACGTCAATTAAAGTGGTTGCAAACTTAGCTAAATTGGCTTTGATATCCAACTGTCTATGGGCATATGCAATGCGACGTCAGGCACCAAGCCGGCAACGCCCTGGCTATTTACTTTTTCCTGGATAAAACTTATATAAAGATTTATAAATTACGGAATGACATTTACTAATTATGATATATTGAACCATATTTTATCGTAAATTCATCGTATATAATACGATAAAAATACGATGAATTTACGATTAAAATACGATGGTATATAAAAGTTTACTCTATTTAAATTAATCATTTATAAAAATTTAGTTGGGAAACAGTTGCTGAGCACTACCGTGACAGGGAATAAACCTTGCTTTTATAGGCAACTTTGTCTAAGTTTGGCGCGTCCATTCGCTATTTACATGATTTCAGAGCACGTTGATGTTTTAGTAATTGGAGCGGGCCCTTCCGGGGCTGTAGCGGCTTCCATCTTGCACCAGAAAGGCGTTAAGGTAAAAGTCATTGAACGGGAGCATTTCCCCCGTTTTGTCATTGGCGAAAGCCTGATTCCCCGTTGTATGGATCACTTCGATGAGGCTGGATTCATCGAGGCTGTCGAAGCCAAGCGGTTTGAAAAGAAATTCGGCGCCCGTTTTTTACGGGGCGAAGATGTATGCTGGTTTGACTTCAGCCAGAAGTTTTCCCCCGGCTGGGACTGGACGTGGCAATTGCCACGCGCGGAGTTTGATCAGACGCTTACGGACACCTTGCAGCACAGGGGTGTTGATATCGCTTTTGGTACCACAGTGGAAAATGTGGTGTTTGCTGGTACCGATTCTTTGACTACGGTACGCGATGAGCAGGGAAACCGGAAAGAAATCCATGCACGCTACCTTATCGATGCCAGCGGCTACGGCCGCGTACTGCCACGGTTGCTGGATCTGGACAAGCCTTCTACGTTTGCGCCCATGGCCGCCACATTTGTGCATGTCCATGATCTTCGTCGCCCCATAGGGATAGAAGGCACACGCATCACATTTGACGTATTGGAACAACGGATATGGTTTTGGGTCATTCCGTTTTCGGATGGGCGGACGTCCTTGGGGCTGGTATGTCCCAAGGAGCATTTGGAAGCCATCAATCAGGGCGATAATTCCAAGACTTTCCAGCGTATCATCCAGCAATCCGACTATTACCGCCAGCGGTTTGATGGTTTGGATTTTCTTTTCGAGCCTAAGCAAATCGTATCCTATGCTAAGGCGGTGAAAAAGTTATACGGCAATGGCTTTGCGCTCACGGGCAACAGTGCGGAGTTTTTGGATCCCGTATTCTCATCGGGCGTTTGTTTTGCGACCGAATCAGGCGCATTGGCGGCCAACTTGGCCGCTAAGCAACTGGCTGGTGGGCAAGTGGATTGGGAGCATGAATATGAAGAACACATGCTATGGGGAGTCAATGTGTTCCGTTCCTACATACGGGATTGGTATTCGGGCGATTTGCAGAAGTTTTTCTTCCATAAGGAGGTGAATGAAGACGTGCGCCGCAAAGTGTGTTCGGTATTGGCGGGCTATGTATGGGACAAGGAAAACCCATTTGTGAAGAAGCACGACCGCGCGGTGAAGGCCGTGACCCATTTGCTACCGTAAGAAGCCGGAAGTCCGGGATTCGAAGCCGAAAGTCGAAGTTAATGCATATGGCAAAACCATTTCGATATCAAACTTGCATCGTTATCGGGTGTTGTGTAATGCTGATGGTGGCTGCTTGTGCTGGTATCAGGCAATTGCCTCCTATGGCGCAGTACCATAGCCAAGTGGGGCAACGGGAAACACCTTCACCGGACTTTTATGTGATGCCGCATGGCAAGCTCCGTAAAAATGACCAAGGGCTATGGGAGCTCTATGTATCGGGCAATGCACTGGAACGTGGGCTGACCAACGGTATCCTCACGGAAGAGCTGCTCCATCAACAAGAATCGGCATTTGTCTCACAGGTGCAGGATCTCGTGCCATCACGGTTCCGCCAACGCCTGCTGCGCGGCTTCCTCAGCTTTTTCAACCGACAGCTCGCTGATCACGTACCCGAAGAATATCAAGTGGAAATCTATGGCCTTTCCCATTCGGCCTCAGATACCTTCAATTTCATTGCTCCGCCTTACCAGCGGTTGCTGTATTTCCACGGTGCCCATGATATTGGGCACGCGTTGCAGGATCTGGCATTGGTTGGATGCACCTCTTTCGCCGCCTGGGGTCGGCATACCGCAGACGGGAAGCTGCTGATTGGGCGCAATTTTGATTTTTACGTCGGGGATGATTTTTCCAAGGAGAAGATGGTTGCCTTTATCCGGCCCGACAGCGGATACAACCATGCCATGGTTACCTGGGCGGGTATGGTTGGTGCGGTTTCCGGTATGAACGAAAAAGGGCTTACCGTCACCATCAATGCGGGCAAATCAGCAATGCCGCTAAAGGCCAAAACACCCATTTCACTGCTCACCCGGGAAATCCTTCAATATGCGGCCACGCTTGATGAAGCTATCGACATTGCCAGGCGACGCGATGTCTTCGTTTCGGAATCCATTCTTGTAGGTAGCGCCGTAGATGGGAAAGCTGTGATTATCGAAGTATCACCAAAGAAGTTCGGTGTATTCGAGGTGAAAAATGGAGCTGACTTATTGGTCTGTGCCAATCATTTCCAAAGCGAATCCTACCAATCGGACAAGAACAACCTGCGGCAATTGGCCGAAAGCCATTCGAAATACCGTTTTGACCGCATGCATGAGCTTATTGCAGCTACGCCGCGGCTTACACCATCGGCGGCAGCTGACATGCTGCGCAACCGTGAGGGAAAAGGGGATACACCTTTGGGTTATGGCAATGAAATGGCCATCAACCAGTTGCTGGCGCACCATGGGGTCATCTTCCAGCCCGCAGATCGTATCATGTGGGTATCGGCAAATCCCTACCAATTGGGTGAGTTTGTAGCTTACCAGCTGGACGAGGTCTTCCAGCGGGCGTCATTGGCCGATAGTGATACGATATGGGCTACAAATGCCTTGAACATTCCGGAAGATCCCTTTGTCCATTCGGCCGATTTTGAAAACTATCAGTCCTTTAGGATGCAAATGCAGGAATTGGAGGTTGCTATTGCTGCCGGCATGCAGGTGCCGGATAGCGCAATCGCTGCGTTGTTGCGGCTCAACCCGGAGTTTTGGAAAACCAGCTTCCTCATCGGTGAATATCATTTCAAGCAAAAGCATTATGCCGAAGCGCTGTCTTATTTCCGGCAGGCCGCGAGTAAGGAAGTGACCACCGCGCCGGACAGGCGGCTGATTGAAAAGCGGATTAAAATGTGTGAAAAAAAATCATGATACCCATACCAGCAATCGAAAAAGCCAATCGGGAGACGATCAAACGGTTCCAGGAGGAAAAGTTACGGGAGTTGATGGCCTATCTCCGACGGCATTCCGCTTATTACCAGCGGCTATTCAGCGCCCATGGTATCGCATGGGACGCTATTCGTTCTTTGGAAGATCTGGCACAGGTACCCGTGACCACCAAAGACGACCTGCACCGTGAGAACCAAGCGTTCCGTTGTGTGGATAGTTCGCAGGTGGCGGATTATGTGACCACCTCGGGTACCTCCGGCGACCCGGTGCTGCTGGCACTTACCGATAGCGATCTGAATCGGCTCGCTTACAATGAAAGCCTGTCCTATCAATGCATGGGCATGAGTGCCGGAGAAACTATCCAACTCACCACGACGATGGATCGGCGTTTCATGGCGGGTTTGGCCTATTTCCTCGGTGCGCGTATGGCGGGTATAGGCATCGTGCGCGTGGGATCGGGTGTGCCGGAATTGCAATGGGATACCGTTGCGCGTGTTCGGCCGGATGCCGTCGTCTGTGTGCCATCCTTTTTGCTTAAGATGATTGAATATGCTGAGGCCAATGGTATCGACTACCAGCAGAGCAGCATCAAGAAGGCGCTTTGTATCGGTGAACCCTTGCGTACACCGGATTTTGCGCTCAACCCCCTTGCACGACGGATACGAAGTAAATGGGATATCCAATTGTTTTCTACCTATGCCTCTACCGAGATGGCCACGGCGTTTACGGAATGCGCGCATGGGGTGGGAGGGCACCATCACCCGGAATTGATCATCGCGGAATTTTTGGACGAGGACAACAATCCCGTGCCGGAGGGCGAACCTGGGGAATTGGTGATCACCACCTTGGGCGTAGCCGGGATGCCGCTGCTCCGTTTCAAGACGGGAGACATTGTGCAACCGCATTATGAACCTTGTGCCTGCGGTCGCACGACCATGCGGCTGGGGCCGGTCATTGGGCGTAAAAACCAGATGGTCAAATACAAAGGAACCACGCTCTATCCCCCTGCACTGTTCGATTTACTGAACGATGTGGAGGAAGTAGAAAACTACCTCATCGAAATTTCATTGGATGAATTTGGCGAAGATGAAATCACGGTGAAGGTCGGAAGCCATGCCATTTCCGATGAACTCCTGCTTCGGATCAAAGATCGCTTTCGGGCCAAACTGCGCGTCAGCCCGAAGATTGTCTTCGTTTCCGTCCAGGAAATCAACCGGATCAAGTTCCCGGAGAACTCGCGGAAAGCCATTACGTTTATCGACTACCGTTGATAAGTTTGTGTCAATTGCTCCAAATCGTCGATAAACCGATCACATGCAGCGGCCGGTGTAGCCCAAGAAGTGACCAGACGTATTGCCGTGTGCCGCTCGTCTACCGCTTGCCAGCGATGGAATAAGTAGGTTTTTGCCAGTTCTTGGATGATGGGCTCCGGCAATACCGGAAACAGCTGGTTGGAAGCGGGGGGCACCATAAATGTATATCCCAGGCTTTCAATGGCCGCCACCATGGCCAACGCACGGGCGTTTGCATGGGCAGCAAGGTCAAAGATGAGGTTGTCGCGAAACAGCTCACGGAATTGCAAGCCCAATACCCTACCTTTAGCCAGCATGGCCCCTTTCTGCTTCAGGTAATGTTTGAATCCGGTTTTTAGCTCGGGATTTGTGATGACGATGGCTTCGCCCAGCAGCGCGCCGTTTTTGGTGCCGCCGATGTAAAAAGCGTCCGTCAGTTCGGCCACGTCTGCCAGTGTCAGGTCGTTGCCCGGTGCGGTAAGCGCTGCGGGGAGGCGGGCGCCATCAAGGTAGAGGTACCAACCCTGCGCACGACAAAATTCAGACAGCGCTGCCAGTTCGGCCTTGCTGTATACCGTGCCCAACTCCGTCGTGTTGGAAATGTAAACCATCTTGGGCTGGGTGCTGCCTACTACGTCCAGTTGGGTGAGCAATGGCGAAAGCTGTGCTACGCGCAGTTTGCCATCGATTGTGGTGATGGCTTCCACGCGGTGTCCGGAAGCTTCGATAGCGCCTCCCTCATGGCCGTTGATGTGGCCAGTTTGCGCGGATACGACCGACTCGTACGACCGCAGTGCGGCGGCGATGACGATGAGGTTGGCCTGTGTGCCGCCGGAAACGAAGTGGATATCGGCCTCATGGCCGGGGAGTAGTTGCTTGATCAGGTTTTTTGCTTCGGCGGAGTAGTCATCATTGCCGTAGCCGATTTGTTGCGATAAAGCAGTTTCCTGAAGTGCCTTTAAAATATTGGGGTGGCATCCCTCGCTGTAGTCATCCCGGAAATAATAGTGATATGTGCTCATGTTGATTTATCGTTTTTTTAATCTGCGGCATCCACCAGCCGGTAATCGCCGTTTTCTTTCAGTTGGGGCCGGCCGATGGCAATGTTGGTAGAGTGGTACATCAGGAATACCCACCCTTCAACGCTCCCTTGCTCCCAGTATTGCTGGCGCAAAGCCATGGACTTGCGTCCGTCATAATCGTATTTAGCGGCAAACTGCCGGAAAAATTGCTCGGGTTCGGGCGCTTCGTCGCCGCCGAAAAAGAAATGTTCGCCCCCAGTATGGATATGGAATACCTGGTGATGGGGTGTATGGCCGCCCGATACTTCATAGCTGACTTCATTATTCAGCACGCCATTGCCCGCCACGAGCAGCAGGTTGCCACTGCGCTGCAACACGTCGAAAATCTCGGTCTTGTACGAGTCGGATTTGCCGCTGTACGCATCTTCCCACTCCCCTTCTTGCACCACATATTCGGCATCAGGAAAGGCCAGCCGGAATGCACCGTCCTGCTCCGCCACCATTCCGCTTGCGTGATCCTTGTGGAGGTGCGACAGCAGCACGTACCGCACGTCGCTGGGGTCGAAGCCTGCCTTACGGATGTTGTCATGGAGCTGTAGCCCTCCATTGGCGTTGGTATGGCCGATGCCGGTATCCAGCAGGAGCAACCCGTTTGCCGATTCGATCAGGAACGGATGCACATGGATAAACAACGATCCCGGGCGATCTTTCTTGCTGTCTTTACTTGCATCAAATGGAATGAATTTTTTGGATGAATCTACGGAAAATGAACCTTCGAATAAGGAATGTGCTTGCATGTTTTTATCTTTACCGCTTCGTAGTGCACAAACTTAGATAAATTTGCCCTTTTTACAAATTTATCGATCTACTCGGCTGCCATTGGGAGACAAATTATTATAGAGGAAACATATGCAAAAAAGATGGGCAATCACTTCTTGCCGCGACCGGGCAACATCGCAAAAGCTCCGCGAGGAACTCGGCGTAAGTGCGGTATTAGCTGATTTGCTGGTGAATAGGGGAATAGCGCATTTTGAGGAAGCCCGCCAGTTTTTCCGTCCGGATTTGTCTTTGCTGCACGATCCGTTTCTCATGCGGGATATGGACAAGGCCATTGCGCGCATCGAACAGGCTATTGGCAATAAGGAAAAGGTGCTTGTCTACGGCGACTACGACGTAGACGGTACCACTGCGGTAGCCGTGGTATACAGTTTTTTCAGGCAGTTTCATTCGCGGCTGGAGTTTTATCTGCCGGATCGTTATGCCGAAGGGTATGGCATATCCTTCCAAGGGATTGATTATGCGGCCGAAAACGGTTTTACGCTCATCATCGCGCTGGATTGCGGCATCAAGGCGTTGGACAAAGTTGCTCATGCGCGCGAGCGGGGCATTGATTTTATCATCGGCGACCACCACTTGCCGGGCGAACACTTGCCCGATGCGGTAGCTGTGCTCGACCCTAAGCGCCCGGATTGTCCGTATCCGTATAAGGAATTGCCCGGATGTGGCATTGGCTTCAAGATCATCCAAGCCTTTATCCAGAAAAACAACATGGATATCAACCAATGCTACCAATACCTGGATTTGGTGGCTGTGGGCATTGCCTCGGATATCGTACCCATTACCGGCGAAAACCGGATACTCACCCACTTCGGCCTCCAGAAACTCAATAGCAATCCGTGCTGCGGGCTGCAATCGCTGATTGACTTGTCTACCCATCGGAGCGGCCAGTTTACTGTCAATGACATTATTTTCCAAATCGGCCCACGCATCAATGCTGCAGGCCGGATAGACCATGCCAAGGACGCGGTGAAGCTGCTCACTTGCAAATCCCAGCAGGAGGCTGCGGTATACAGCAGCAGCATCGACGAGCAAAATTCCCAGCGGAAAGATTTTGATCTGCGCATCACGGAAGAGGCGCTCGCCATCATTGATGGTGATGAAGGGCTGAAGCAACGGAAGACCACCGTGGTATTCCGGCCCGACTGGCATAAAGGGGTCATCGGCATCGTGGCCACCCGCCTGACGGAAAAGTACTACCGGCCCACGGTGGTGCTCACGCAAACGAACGGGCATGTATCCGGCTCGGCACGTTCGGTGGTGGGCTTCGACCTTTATGAGGCGCTGAACGCGTGCAGCGACCTGCTCGACCAGTTTGGCGGGCACAAATACGCTGCGGGGCTTACCATGAAATCCGAAAATATTCCGCTATTTGAACAACGTTTCGAAGCGGTGGTATCGGCCAGTATCCTGCCGGGTATGCTCCAGCGCGAACTGCTCATCGATGCAATATTGGACTTATCGGACATCGATGCGAAATTTTTCCGTATTTTGCGGCAATTCGAGCCGTTCGGGCCGCATAATGAAGCGCCGCTTTTTGTGAGCAAAAAGGTGCAGGTCTGTGGGATGGCGGCGGTAGTTGGTGGGAGCCACCTGAAGATGACCGTCATGCAGAAAAATACGGTGGCATTTGACTGCATCGGATTTGGATTGGGAGCATATGCGGATGCGATTAATGCAGACAGACCATTTGACATTTGCTACACGGTGGAAGAAAACGTATGGCGCGACAAACGGAGCATCCAATTGAATTTAAAAGACATCAAGTGTTGAATTGGCAGCTGATAGTCAAAGCCGATAGCTGAATAACATGATTTTAAAAGCAGAACACCTCATCAAAAAATACCGGCAGCGTACGGTGGTAAACGATGTGTCGTTTGAGGTATCACAAGGGGAGATTGTGGGGTTGCTCGGGCCGAATGGCGCAGGCAAAACCACGTCGTTTTACATGATTGTGGGACTCATTAAGCCCAATGAGGGCCACGTGTACCTGGATGGGGAAGAAATCACCGAAGATCCGATGTACCGCAGGGCACAGAAGGGCATCGGCTACCTTGCCCAGGAAGCGTCGGTATTCCGCAAATTGTCGGTGGAAGACAACATCATGGCGGTATTGGAAATCAACCATAAAGACAAGGCTGTACGCAAGGAAAAGCTGGAGGAGTTGCTGGCTGAATTCAGCCTCAATAGGGTGCGGAAAAACAGGGGGGATCTGTTGTCCGGTGGCGAACGCCGCCGTACCGAGATCGCTAGGGCACTGGCTGCCAGCCCGAATTTCATTCTGCTGGATGAACCGTTTGCTGGCGTAGATCCCATCGCTGTGGAAGAAATACAGACCATCGTTTCCAAGCTCAAACACCGCAACATCGGCATCTTAATCACCGACCACAATGTACAGGAAACGTTGTCCATTACGGATCGTGCCTATTTGCTCACCGAAGGTAAAATTATGCTGGCGGGTACACCGGAAGAAATAGCCGTCAATGAGATGGCCCGCAAATTTTACCTGGGCAGGAATTTTGAGCTACGGAGGAAAAAACTTTAATTCATGGCCTTTATCAATTCGATATTTACCTGGATTATGAAAAAGCGCATCCACCAGATTGAGCTTTTCATGAAATATCCGCATGAGGTGCAGGACGAATGGTTCCAAAGCCTCATCGCTACCGCCGAAGCCACGGAATGGGGGAGAAAATACGGCTACAATTCCATTCTCACCCCGGAAACCTACAAGGAGCGTGTGCCCATACAGGACTACAACAGCCTGAAACCGTATATTGACCGCATGATCAAAGGCGAACAAAATATCCTGTGGCCCTCGGATATCAAATGGTTTGCCAAGTCATCCGGCACCACGGCCGACCGCAGTAAATTCATCCCCGTGAGTGAAGAAGCCTTGGAAGACTGCCATTTTCAAGGCGGCAAAGATATGTACTCGGTCTATTGCCACAACCGGCCGGATACCAAAATCCTGACGGGCAAGGCGGTGGTATTGGGTGGCAGCTCGCAAATCAACAGCTTCAATTCCGATTCCTATTACGGCGATCTCTCTTCTATCCTTATCCGGAATCTTCCCTTTTGGGCAGAGTTTAACCGGATACCGGACGTGGAAACCACACTAAACCCTAATTTTGAAGAAAAAATAGAAAACGTAGCCCAGATTACGATTCATGAAAACGTAACAAATTTGTCGGGTGTACCCACGTGGAATGTGGTGCTGGCCAAGCGCATCCTCGAGATCACCGGTAAAGATAACCTGCTGGACGTATGGCCCAACCTCGAATTTTACAGCCATGGGGGCGTAAGTTTCAAGCCTTATCGGGAGCAGTTCAAGAAACTCATTCCCGCCGATACCATGTATTACCTGGAAAACTACAATGCATCGGAAGGATACTTTGCATTGCAAGATCAATCGGATTCGGAAGATTTGCTGCTCATGCTTGACTATGGGATTTATTATGAATTTCTTCCCATGGAAAACCTATTTGATGAACATCCGAAGACATTGGCACTCCATGAAGTGGAATTGGGAAAAAACTATGCACTCATTATTTCCACAAATGCTGGATTATGGCGTTACATGCTGGGTGATACGGTTAAATTCGTGAACCTGCATCCCTATCGTATCCAGATTACGGGGCGTACGAAGCAATACATCAATACATTTGGTGAAGAAGTCATCGTCGACAACGCGGATGATGCGGTGAAGCAGGCATGCACGGAGACAGGGGCTTCCATCCGGGACTATACGGCAGGGCCTGTTTACTTCAATGCCGGCGAAGCCGGGGCACACGAATGGATCATCGAATTTGAAGAACAACCCGATGATTTTGATAACTTCTGCAAGGTGCTGGACACTACGCTACGTGAAATCAATTCGGATTACGATGCCAAGCGGTTCAACGATATGGCTCTGCGCTTCCCCATCATCCACAATGCACCCAAAGGTACGTTTTACCGATGGATGAAATCGCGGGGCAAACTTGGCGGGCAAAACAAGGTGCCCCGACTGGCCAATGAACGCTCTTATCTTGATGATATCTTAAAGCTTATCCGCTGAATATACGTTTACTTTTGTCCCGCTAACCGCCGTCTGTCATGAGCAATAACCGGTTTGCGAACATATGGAAAATACTAAAAGGGTCGCCGAAGGATTTTTCTTTGCAGGGGCGGATATTCCATTCACTGTGCGTATTCGGGATGGCGGGATTGCTCATTTCTGTACCCATCAATCTTTTCATGGGGCAATATGAAGCGACGTACATCTTATTTGCATCCATCACGTTGTTGCTTGCGTTTTACCTGCTTTCGCGCCTTGCAAGGCGGCTGTCGCTGGCTACGTGGATGTTCGGCATCTCCTGCAACCTTTTCTTTGTGCTGATTTTTTTGTTTGCCGGCGGGATAGATGGGCCCAACCTGCTCAGCTTCCTCATCGCGCTGTTCCTCATGATCATCATATCCCCCAGCAATCGGGCAAAGATAGGTTGGAGCATAGTCAATGTAGGATTATTGGCTGCGCTGCTCTATGCACAGTATACCTACCCCGATTTGGTATCCTTTGAGTACGTCCGGCGTGCCGATAGGTTTGTGGATCATTTGCTGCAATACATGATTTTGTCAGCCGTATTGTACTACGGCACCTCGTACCTGATCGAAAACTACGAATACGAACGCGTGTCGGCCGCCAACCGTGCAGAATCGATACGCAGGCAGAACCTGGAAATCAATGCGCAGAAAGAAGAGCTGGAACGCCTGAATAGCGAGAAGGACAAGCTGTTTTCCATCATTGCACATGACCTGCGCACCCCCTTGAGTGGCATCTACAATTACATGAATATCCTCTTCAAGTCCAACTTGGATCCGGATAAACGGTACCTTATCGAAGAGGAATTGCTTCGGCAGATGGGCGGCACCTCCGATATGCTGGCCAATCTGTTGCTATGGGCCCAGCAACAGCTACAAGGTGTCAACATCACGTTAAAATCGGTAAGCCTGAACACGTGTATCTGCAACGCGCTGGAGATGGAGATAAGCGCGGCCCAACGCAAGTCCGTCGCGCTGGAATTGCCCGCAAACGATGTCATCGTCATGACGGATGAAGCGGTAGTCCAGATAGTCGTCCGCAATTTGGTCAACAATGCCTTGAAATTCACGCCGTCAGGCGGTAAGGTGGCCGTGACCCTGCAGGAAAGCGATGGCCATGTCTCCATTGCGGTGGCTGACACGGGCGTGGGGATACCGGTATCGCAGCAGCAGTTTATTTTCAAGCTCAAGGCGCATACAACAGTGGGCACAGCGAATGAAAAAGGGATCGGGCTGGGGCTATTGCTGTGCAAAGAACTGGCGGAAACGTTGGGCGGAACGCTTACGTTTGACAGCCGTGAGGGTGTCGGTACCACATTTGTGTTGCGCCTGCCCATAGAAAAATCATTGGACTCCCGTTCCTTATCCGTAACTTTGTAGCCTTATGGCAAATATTATTGCAATTGTAGGACGGCCTAACGTTGGAAAATCCACGCTGTACAACCGCTTGACGGAAAGCCGCAAGGCTATCGTGGACGACTTTAGCGGCGTGACCCGTGATCGCCATTACGGGCAAGGTGAGTGGGTCGGAAAGAAATTTACCGTTGTGGATACCGGCGGGTATGTACATGGATCCGAAGACGTGTTCGAGTCGGCCATACGGGAGCAGGTACTTATTGCCATAGAGGAGGCGTCTGTCATCCTGTTTATGGTGGATGTGACCACCGGCATTACGGACTTGGATGATGCGATTGCCGACATGCTGAGACGCAGCAAGAAACCGGTATTTGTCGTGGTCAACAAGGTAGACCATCCGCTCCTGCAGCAGGAGGCAACTATCTTCTACAGCTTTGGACTGGGTGAGATTTATCCGGTTTCGTCCATCACGGGATCCGGCACCGGTGAATTGCTGGACGAAGTGGTGACACATTTTGAGCAAGAAGAGGAGGAAGAGGACGAACGCCCGAAATACACCATCGTAGGCAGGCCCAATGTGGGCAAGTCTTCTTTAATCAACGCATTGGTGGGCAAGGAGCGCAACATCGTGACACCCATCGCAGGCACCACGCGTGACTCCATACGCATCCACTACAACCAATACGGGCACGATTTTATCCTCATCGATACAGCCGGATTACGGCGCAAGACCAAGGTGAAAGAGAATATCGAGTTTTACTCCGTGATGCGTAGCATTAAGGCTCTTGAAGAATCGGATGTAGTGGTCCTCATGCTGGATGCCACAGAAGGCATCGAAGCACAGGACATCAATATTTTCCACCTGGCCGAAAAAAACCGTAAGGGGATAGTCATCTTGGTCAACAAATGGGATCTCATCGAGAAAAACCACAAGACCACCAAGGTGTTTGAGGATCTCATCCGGGAGAAAATTGCACCGTTTACGGATGTACCCATTGTTTTTACGTCGGTCACCGAAAAGCAGCGGATTTTCAAAGCCATCGAGGCGGCATCGAAGGTCTATCAAAATAAGGTGAAGAAAATATCCACCTCGAAGCTGAATGACGTGATGCTGCCCATCATCGAAAGCTACCCACCGCCAGCTACCAAGGGCAAATACATTAAAATCAAGTATGCGACGCAGATAATGGGCAGATCCCCGATGTTTGCCTTTTTCTGCAACCTTCCTCAATACATTAAGGAGCCTTATAGGCGCTTCGTAGAAAATAAGTTGCGCGAAAACTTCGATTTTGAGGGGGTTCCCGTGCAAGTCTATTTCCGGCAGAAATAAATTCGTATTTTCGCGGCCATGGACAACCAATTGGTGCTGTATAATACATTAACAAGGAAGAAAGAAAAATTTGAGCCGCTGCATCCGCCCTTTGTGGGGATGTATGTCTGCGGGCCTACCGTATATAGCGATGTACACCTGGGCAACTGCCGTACATTTGTCTCTTTTGACCTGATCTTCCGTTACCTGCTGCATCTCGGCTATAAAGTCCGGTATGTGCGCAATATTACCGATGCGGGCCACCTGGAAGGGGATCACGACGAGGGCGATGACAAATTTGCCAAGAAGGCCAAGCTGGAAAAGCTGGAGCCCATGGAAATCGTACAGAAATATACCTTGGGATTCCATGAAGTACTGCGGCTTTTCAATACCTTACCACCGAGCATCGAGCCTACTGCTACCGGCCATATTTCCGAGCAGATTGAGATGGTCAAAAAAATTATTGAGCAAGGCTATGCATATGAGGTGAACGGCACGGTGTACTTTGATGTGGAGAAGTATGTAAAGGAATATGACTATACCACCCTCACCAACCGCAAGCTGGATGACATGCTCAACAATACACGTGAGCTGAACGGACAGGACGAGAAGCGTGGCAGGCTTGATTTTGCGCTGTGGATCAAGGCGAAACCCGAACACATCATGCGTTGGCCTTCGCCTTGGGGGGTAGGTTTTCCGGGATGGCATATCGAGTGCTCTGCCATGAGCAGCAAATACCTCGGCGAACAATTCGATATACACGGTGGCGGGATGGATCTGGCCGCCACGCACCATACGAATGAAATCGCCCAATCGCAGGCCTGCAACCATACCCAGCCCGCTAAATACTGGATGCATACGAATATGTTGACGGTAAACGGTGCGCGGATGTCAAAATCTGCCGGCAACGGATTCCTCCCGCATGAACTGTTCAGCGGGAACCATTCGCTGCTTAGCCGCGGATACTCGCCGATGGCCGTGCGGTTTTTCATGCTGCAAGCGCATTACCGGAGTACGCTCGACTTTTCAAATGAAGCACTTGATGCTGCCGATAAGGGATTCAAGCGGCTCATGAATGCCATGGCGCTGCTACCCAAGCTGAAGGCAACAGCCAAAAAAGCGGAATTCAAGGTAGACGAGCTTCAACAGCGTTGCTATGCGGCCATGGATGATGATTTCAACAGTCCGGTGCTCATCGCTGAATTGTTTGAGGCTGTGCGCATTGTAAATAGTGTATACGACGGTAAACTGGCTATTGACGAACCGTCACTTGCTGGACTGAAAACGTTGATGCAGCATTTTGTGCATGATGTGCTGGGCCTCATCGATGACAATACCGGCTCTGATGATTTTGAGCAATTGATGGAGATGATCATTGCCCTGCGGAACGGTGCCAAACAGAATAAAGATTATGCAACCTCGGATCGAATCCGGGAGGGGCTCAGTGCCATCGGCATCCAGCTTAAAGATAGCAAAGAAGGTACACTTTGGAATAAGATTTGATATCAGTCCACCATTGATGAAGTATATTGTCCGATTAAGTATCCTTATTTTCTTCCTGACCATCGTTTCCTTCCATACCTATGCACAGGTATTGGGCAAAGTGGGTAGCCTGTTGTCGGCAGATCGCGCGGCCGCGCGGCTGTCAGCCACGGAGAGCCCGCATGCCGCGCTGTTGTCTATCGTAGATCGCAACTCCATTTTCTTTACCCCTGCACCTACACCGGCACAGGAGTACCTGAATAATCGACCGAATATTCCTGACGTGCTGACGTGGAAACCTACCTTTGCTGCCGTAGCCAAGAGCATGGAATGGGGGGTGACTGCGGGATCGATGACATTCCAGCGGGTAGGCGCTATACAACGGTATGGGGAATACCTCGCCGTATGGCGCCGCGACCGTAAAGGCAATTGGAAGATTGACCTTCGTGCACAGGTGGAGCACCATGGCGGGAGTACCGAACCCGAACTGCAGTACATCGAGCCGGATGACAAAGACTATACAAAGTTTCGTACCAAAGAGCGGATACAGCAACGGAAGGAAATCGTCAGCAGCAATGACCAGCTGCTTTCCGCCGTACTGAAATCAAATGCGGGTGTTGCCTACGAGGAATTTTTAGCAGACGACGCCCGGTTTTATTTTCCTTGGAAAACACCGATTGTGGGAAAAAGTGACATTATTGCCTTTGCGAAGAAGCAGGATTTGGCGATACAGGCGGAGTCCTTGGTTTCCAGCCGTTCGTATAGCGGCGAGCTTGCTTATTCGTACGGTAGGGCTACGGTAGCGACAGCCGATGGGCAGTTCAAATGCAATTATGTGCGCATTTGGCAGCTACAGCCAGATTTCCAATGGCGTGTCATCATTGAAATGCTGTTTGAGTCTTAGATTCAAGCGGTTGCTCTTACCTCATTGTTGGGCTACCGCTTCTCCACCGCTATCCTTCAGCCAGATTTTCAGATCATCGCAGTCGTAGTATGCATCATTGATGTTGATGAAGGTCACTTTCCGGCGGCCTTCAAACCACTCGCTGAGCTTGCGGTTGATTTTGTCATCAAGGGCGGCTTCCTTGATCTTGGCGAAATCCTGTTCAAGGTTTGCCTGGTGCGGTGCGGTGCGCGATTTGAGGTAGGTAAACCGGTAACCGGTTTTGTTCGTTTGATCCGTAAACGATGCGGGCCTTGAATATTGGCCGGGCTGCAAGGTGTCTATGGCTGTAAAAACGGACGCATCGAGCTTGTCTGCCGGGATCAAGGTCGTCCGGCTTTGCTGATTTTCCATATTCAGCAGCATGCCGCCATTGTACTTGGTTTCCTTATTGTCGGAATACAGCGTAGCGGCCGTATAAAAGTCAAGCTTTTTGGCTGCTACGTTTTCATAAATACTGTCAATGTGTTTTTTTGCCCGATCCAAGCTGGCTTGGGTCGGTTTGATTTGGATGAGTATATGCCGTACCCGCGCTTCCTCACCCCGCCGTTCGAGCACCTCCAGGAAGTGGAAGCCATGCTCGGACTCGAATACCTGGGAAAGTTCGCCGGGCTTGAGCCGGAAGGCGACGGCAGAAAATTCCTTGACATACCGATCACGCGTGCTGAATCCGAGATCGCCGCCATATGGGGCCGAACCGCCGTCCTGCGAATAAAGGCGCGCTATGGTGGCAAAGTCGGCACCGTCAGCAATTTGCTTGCGCAATTCTTCGGCACGGTCGCGGTATTGCTGTTTTTCTTCACGGGTGAGCTGCGGGTATACCACCAACTCGCCTACTTCCACTTCGGTATTGAAATAGGGGAGGCTGTCTTTCTCCAGCGATTCAAAATAACGTTTGACCTCCAGTGGGGTCACATCGATGCCGGACACAATGTTTTGCTGCATCTTATTGGCCTTCAGCTGCTCGTATACGCTGGGCCGCATCTCCTCTTTGTATTGGAGCAGGGAGCGATTGAGGAAGCGCTCAAGCCGTTCCTGCCCACCAGCCTGGCTCGACATGTAGCGCAGGCGTGAATTGATGTTGTCATCCACCTCGCTTTCGCCCACATCAATGGAATCAATGGCGGCCTGCTGGGCCAGCAGCTTCTGTGTCAGCTGCTGCTGGAGGATATAGCATTTGAAATCTTCGTCGGCCTTATTGCCTTGGGCAAGGTACTGGGCATATTGCATTTCGATCTCCGATTGCAGGATGATGTTTGATCCCACCATCGCAGCGACCTTATCGATGACCTGGGCTTGCTGGGCCATGGACAAATTGGACGCACCCACTATTGCCAGAATAAGAAAAATGCAGCTATGTCTACTCATTTAGTTATATATTTCAATGTTATTTTTTTCGCGGGCATCATCCATGATGCGCCTTTGCATCTGATCAATCAAATCAATTTTGCGTTTATTCAAAATCAGGTTACGGATATTGTTTTGCACCAACGATAGCGGTGAACGGGTATCCCTGAATTTAGAATCCTGCAAAATTATCAGATATAATTCATTATTTTCAATTATTTCAAAAATTCGCCCCGTTTTGCCGTAATCGTCTTCGTTGATTTTGGCAATCGGAAATTTCCTGATCAAATCATTCACGTAGTACCATGCCGTATCGTGCAGGGCATATTGCGACGCATACATCGCACAATATTTTTCCAGGAGATCCTGCTCTTCGAAATCTGTGGATTGAAACAACCGTTTTACCCTATCCAGTTCGGGCGCATCCCTTTTTAGCCGGATATAAGAAGTCTTAAGGATAGGCTGCTTGAGGGTGAATAGCTCCTCCCGCGAGTCATAATATGCACTTATTTCTTCATCGGAGACCAATGTGTCCAATTTTTGGTTGATCAATGCCTGCTCATATTCATAGACAATGAGGCCATTTTGGTATTCTTCCACTTGCCTTTGGAGGCGCTCCGTATTCATGCTCACATTTCGCTGTGCATGGTGCAGCAAAGCTTGCTGGCGTGTCCATTGCTCGATATATGCCCGCACAAGCTGGATGCTGTCATCACCGGTGACCCCATTGGGCACCACACCTTGCAGATCTTCCGGGAAGAGGTATTGGTCAAACGACCGCGCTACGGGTACCGGTTTTCCGCGCTGGCAAGACACAAATAACGACGTAAGGAGGATGATTACCAATATGTATACCCTAATCATTAGTTTTTCTGTGCTTGCCCAAAACCAACCTGCTTGTTTTCAAAAGGCTAAAATACGTATTTGTGGCCAATGTGGCATGGATTTAACCAATTTTAACACATTTTATATAACACGATTAAATATTAAATTTTAATGATTACCTTTGGCTTAACCAATTATAAAACCATGTCGATGAAACCAGCGGAACTAAAGGCTTTGGTTGACGAAATGGCCGCCTCGAATTCGGAAAGTGCTTATAGGCAGGTGTTTGACCAGCTATTCCTTCCCATCCGGAAGTTTTCATACGGCATTGTCAAATCCTGGGAAGCGGCCGAAGAAATAGCGAGCGACGTACTCTTTATGCTTTGGCAGCAACGCGAACGGCTCGCGGAGGTAAACAATATCCAGTATTATGCCTATGTAGCAGCCCGCAATCAGGCATTGAACCTACTTAAAAGGCAAATCGGCAGGGAAATCATCTCGCTGAATGACGTGGAAGTAGATATCCGGCTCGTTGCCTTGTCACCCGAAGCGATTTTTCTACAGGGCGAATTGCGGGATAAGCTGGAGGGGGCCATCGCGTCGTTGCCCAAGCAGTGCAAGCTGGTGTTCAAATTGATAAAAGAAGATGGATTCTCCTATAAAGAAGTGGCCGACATGCTCGGCGTTTCTCCCAAAACCGTAGATGCCCATTTGGTGAATGCCATGAAGAAATTAGCCACGATCCTGAAAGCCGAGTTTAAACTGGCTTAAAATAATTGGTACAATCCCATACATTTTTACCACATTAATAATATTTTTGCGAAGCTGGTATTGGCAGTGCCAACGATAGCATTCCTTAGAAAACTTATAAAATCAAATAATTATGGTCGACAAGAGCATCAATCGTAAACTCAGGATGGGTATGGTAGGCGGGGGGCAAGGCGCCTTCATCGGCGAAGTACACCGCATAGCGGCACAATTGGACAATCAAATCGAGCTGGTCTGCGGGGCGTTCAGTTCGGATGCGGAAAAGTCCAAGACAAGCGGGGAATCGCTTTTCCTGCCCAGCAATCGCGTGTATGGGAGTTACCAAGAGATGATTGAGCAAGAAAAGCAATTACCCGAAGGCGAACGCATGGATTTCGTGAGTATCGTCACCCCCAACCATGTCCATTTCGGGCCGGCAATGCTGGCGTTGGAGCATGGATTCCATGTGGTATTGGACAAGCCCATGACGTTTGATCTGGCTGAAGCCAAGCAGCTCAAGGAGAAGGTGGACGAAACCGGGCTGCTATTTTTGCTCACGCATACGTACGTGGGCTACCCGATGGTACGGCAGGCTCGGAAGTTGGTGCGCGACGGTGCATTGGGAAAGATCCGCAAGATCTATGTGGAGTATCCACAAGGCTGGCTGAGCCGGGAGCAGGACGACAGCAACAAACAGGCGTCATGGCGTACGGACCCTGCGAAATCAGGCAAGGCCGGTTGCATGGGCGACATCGGTACGCACGCGTTGCACCTCGCTGAGTTTATCTCGGGCCTGCGGACTACCCACCTTTGCGCCGCACTGTACACCTACGTGGAGGGACGCAAGCTGGAAGACGACGGCAATGTACTGTTGCGCTTCGAAGGTGGAGCGAGTGGCGTGCTGATTGCATCGCAGGTGGCCGCAGGCGAGGAAAACGCCTTGAAAATCCGCGTCTATGGAGAAAACGGTGGCTTGGAATGGCACCAACAGGAACCCAATACCTTGCTGGTGAAATGGCTTGATCAGCCCACGCAGATCTACCGGTCGAACAACGGCGGGTGGATTTCGGCAGAAGCGGCGTCGCTGTGCCGGACACCGGCAGGACATCCGGAAGGCTATCTGGAAGCGTTTGCCAACCTGTATAAAATCTTTGGCGGCGCATTGCGCGCTAAGCTGGGGGGCGGGCAGCCCGAAGCTGGTGGGCACGACTTCCCTTCCGTGGAGGATGGCGTGCGCGGGATGGCTTTCCTGGACAATGTCGTCCGCAGCAATGAAAGCAATGAGAAATGGACACCCTTTACGGTCTAATGATTATTTTATTTTAATGACATAACCATGCAAACAATAAAAGGACCAGGCATCTTCCTGGCGCAATTTTTAGGCGATCAACCGCCATTCGACACATTTGAGTCCATCTGCCGGTGGGCCAAAGATTTGGGATTTAAAGGGATACAAATCCCTACATGGGCAACCTCCTATTTTGACCTCCAGCAAGCGGCGGAGAGCAAGACCTACGCCGACGAAATCAAGGGGCTCGCGAATGAAATCGGGCTGGAAATCACCGAGCTATCCACGCACCTGCAGGGCCAGCTGGTGGCCGTACACCCGGCCTATGACCAATTGTTCGACGGCTTTGCCCCTGCGGCATATCACAACAACCCGAAGGCACGGACGGAATGGGCTGTACAGCAACTGAAATATGCCGCCAAAGCTTCGGCCAACCTGGGATTGAACGCACATGCCACGTTCAGCGGTGCCCTGTTGTGGCATACCGTCTATCCGTGGCCGCAGCGCCCACAAGGGTTGGTAGACACAGGCTTTACGGAACTGGCCAAGCGCTGGCGCCCGATACTGGATGTGTTTGACGAAAACGGCGTGGATGTATGCTACGAGATCCACCCCGGCGAGGACCTGCACGATGGCGTCAGCTATGAACGTTTCCTGGAGAAGGTAGACAACCACCCGCGGGCATGCCTGCTGTATGACCCATCGCATTTCGTATTACAGTGCCTGGATTACCTGGCTTATATCGATTATTACCACGAGCGTATCCGGATGTTCCATGTGAAGGATGCTGAGTTTAATCCTACAGGCAAGCAGGGCGTCTATGGCGGCTACTCCGGCTGGGTAGAACGTGCAGGCCGTTTCCGTTCGCTGGGCGATGGGCAGGTGGATTTCGGAGCGGTATTCAGCAAGCTCACGGCCTATGACTTCAAGGGCTGGGCGGTGATGGAATGGGAGTGCGCGCTGAAGCATCCGGAAGATGGGGCCCGCGAAGGCGCGGTATTCATCAAGGATCACATCATCCGCGTCACGGAGAAGACCTTCGATGATTTTGCAGGCGGAAAGGCAGACGAAGCCAGCAACAGGCGGCTACTGGGGCTTGATTAGCCACCACCCTAACTAACGGGCCAGTGGGGCGCAACGTTTGAATTCGAGCGTTGCACCACTGGCCTTTTATCACCGATCACCCACCACTAATCACCCCCCGTAAAAAAAATTCATTTCCCATTAGGGAGATTCCTGAAAATTATTGTCTATACGATCAAAGACTACAGTTATAAACCAATAAAGTCTTTTCGATTTTTATGGATGGTAAGCGAATCATCGTGTTGTTGGCACGTAGGGCAGCTGGCGAAATCAGCGTTAGTGAGTCAGCGGAATTGGATAATTTGTTGGCAAATCATCCAGACACCGTATACTATGAGGAATTTGTCCAGGAACTGTGGAAAGCGCCCGAACAGGAAACAGACGTCGAACAGTTTTTCGATTGGCATAAGCAACGGCACGGCAAAGCCTTATTTTTTGAAGAAGAAGAGGCTGTGGCCCAGCCGCTATCCGGTACCTCAACAGGAGCGTTCTGGAGACGCCTCGGCAGGCAACAGCTGGTGCTTTATGCGCTGGTGCTGGTGATAGGTGCCACAGGCCTTTGGTTATTCATCGGCAACAAGGCTGAGGTACTGCCCGATAGGATAGAAATCGTGGCTGAAAAAGGCGTGCGCAAGCAATTTCAATTGCCGGATGGCACGAAGGTGTGGCTCAATGCAGACAGCAGGCTATGGTACGACAGCAAGATGCAGACCAACGGGACAAGGGCCGTGGAGCTACAAGGGGAGGGTTATTTCGATGTCGAAAAAGATAGTAAACGGCCATTTATCATCTCCACGGAAAAGATTTCCATCCGGGTGTTGGGTACGGCGTTCAACGTGAAAGCCTATCCGGATGACGATAAAACGGAGACCACGCTTATCCGGGGATCGATAGAACTGTCCGTCAATGATCGGCCGCATGAAAAAATCGTGATGAAGCCCAATGAGAAAGTCGCCATTTCCAACTATACGCCAGTTGATAACCCGGATGACGGCGACCAGAAGAGCGCCCTTACGCTGACTATCGGAAGCCTCTCCAAAGTGCAGGTGGCTGATGGGGAATATATCCAGGAAACTTCTTGGGTGGACGATAAACTGGTGTTTAGAAACGAAACCTTAGCGGAGCTGGTACCGAAGATTGAGCGGTGGTACAATGTCAATGTCAACGTGACCAATCCCAATGTGATGGCTTACCGGTATACCTCTACCATCACCGAGGAAGATGACATCCACCAATTATTGGAAGCCTTGCAATTCATTCATTCGTTTAACTATAAAATTGAAAACCATGACGTGACGATTTATTAAAAAAAATGAGAAGTGCGCCAACACTTCTCATCCAAACCTTCAATGAGCAGCAGCCACTGCTCGGGTCAGATTTTTTAACGATAAAAGCCAAAATTATGAAAAAAAAGGAACTAAGCAAAAGAGTTCTTTATCATCATTTCTTTGTCCAATTAAAACCAATTTTCGCTCGCTTGAACTACACGGTCCTTTTGACGCTGATGCTGACGTTGAACGTCGCAGCCAAGACGTACTCCCAAGGCGAGAAAATCGATTTGGTTGTACAGGATGCTAAATTGAAGACGGTATTTCCCTTGTTGGAACAAAAGGGAAAAATCCGGCTGATGTACAGCGAAGATAGCCGTGCATTGGATAAACTCGTGAGCATTAAAGTGCGGAATACTCCCGTACTGGAAGTACTCGAAATGCTGCTTGCAAATACCAGCTTGGAATACAGGGCATTGGATAATAACTTGGTGGTTGTGCGCAATAAAGTCGTGCAGCAAGACATCACCATCAATGGGCGGGTGACCAGCGCGGGCGGGCAGCCGCTAAGCGGTGTAAGTGTATCCGTAAAAGGGTCATCCACAGGGGGCTCAACCAATGAGGCCGGGCAATTTGTGATTGTAGCGCCGCCGAATGCGGTGTTGGTATTTTCCTATGTCGGTTACCTCCCCTTGGAAATCCCCGTCAATTCGCGCAGCACCATCAATGCCGTATTGCAGGAAGATACCAAGGAATTGGGCGAAGTGATTGTGACGGCCCTCGGTATCCGGCGTGAAAACCGGAAGCTGGGCTATTCGGCATCTGCCGTAAATACCGACCAGCTGACCGAAAGCCGCACCACCAACGTGGGCAACAGCCTCGTGGGCAAGGTGGCGGGTCTGAATGTATCCGGCATTCCCAGCGGCCCCGGTGGTTCGTCCAAAATCAGGCTGCGTGGGCAATCCTCGTTCGGTGGCAATAATTCCCCGCTGATAGTGGTCAATGGCATTCCCATCAACAATGCAGCCCAGGGCGGGGCGAATGCTTCGGGACAGGGTAATACGGGGGAGATCAATACCGATTTGGGGGATGGCCTCCAAAGCATCAGCCCCGACGATATCGAGTCGTTGACGGTATTGAAAGGCGCGGCGGCCGCCGCGCTGTACGGCTTCCGGGCAAAGGACGGTGCCATCATCATCACCACCAAATCGGGAAGCCAGCAGGAGCGGGGCATCGGCATCAGCTACGGGCTGAGCTACCAGGGCGACCAACCGTTGGACTACACGGATTTCCAGTATGAATACGGGCAGGGCGAATACGGCATCCGCAACGAGACGGTAGCCGACGTGCGGCGGACGGGCGTGTGGAGCTTCGGCCCCCGCTTTGATGGCCTGCCGGTGATGCAGCACGACGGCGTGGAACGGCCTTACCTGCCCAATGAAGATCGGGTAAAAAACTTCTACCGCACGGGCAACACGTTTACCCATACGGTGGCGATATCCGGAGCGAATGAAAAAGGGAATTTCAGGGTATCCTTTGCCAATACCGACGCCAATAGCATCGTGCCCAATTCGGATTTCGACAAGAAAATCCTCAACATGGGACTCAACTACGCGCTCACCGAAGGACTATCGGTACAGGTAAATGCCAACTATTCCAATGAGTTTAACGACAATCCCCCGGCGCTGAACCAGCAGGCGTATAACGTCAACCAAACGGTGTATACCATCGCCAATAGCGTAGACATCCGCTGGCTGGAAAATGCCTACAAAGATCCCGAGACGGGCAATGAAATCAACCCGGCCCGCTTTACCGATAGGACAAACCCCTATTGGACGATCAACGAGCGGTTCGAGACGCAGAAGCGCGACCGCTTATTCGGCAATGTGACCCTGCGGTACGATATCGCTCCATGGCTGTGGGTACAAGGGCGCGTGGGCCAGGACTTCTTCACCAATGTGCGGCATGCCAATAGGCCTACCGGCACGGCGATGCTACCCGTGGCACCCAGCGGATTCAACGGTAATTATTTCCAGAATACCGGCACATTCCGCGAACGCAACGTCGACTTCCTGCTGGGTGTAAACCATACCATGGGCGTCTTTGGTGTGGATGC
This sequence comes from Parapedobacter koreensis, assembly GCF_900109365.1. Taxonomy (GTDB): domain Bacteria; phylum Bacteroidota; class Bacteroidia; order Sphingobacteriales; family Sphingobacteriaceae; genus Parapedobacter; species Parapedobacter koreensis. The sequence continues at coordinate 239,355 of NZ_FNZR01000008.1, forward strand.
CACCTTCGGTGCCAACTCCATGGATCAGAAATCCGAGCGGATGGGTACCTCGGTGACCAACTTTTTTATCCGCGACCTGTATACCGTAGACAATGGCCAGATTAAAAACCCCAATTATTCCTTCTGGCATAAACGCGTCAATTCAGTGTTCGGTACGGTGGACTTTTCCCTCGGCGAATACCTGTACCTGAACCTGACCGGACGGAACGATTGGTTTTCCACGCTGAACCCCCAATCCAACAGCGCGTTCTACCCATCGGTGAGCACCAGTTTCGTATTTAGCCAGCTTTTCCAATCGCTGCCTGAATGGTTTGGCTTCGGCAAGCTGCGCGCATCCTATGCCGAAGTGGGCGGGGATACCGATCCCTATACCAACACGCTGTATTACAACATCGAAAACAACCAGTTCAATGGCGTGCCGCTGGGTATCATCACATCGGCCATCAGCCCGAACGCCAACTTGCGGCCACTGACGGTCAAGGAGACGGAAATCGGGATTGATTTCAAGCTGTTTGACAACCGGCTGTCCGTGGATGCCGCGGTATACAATAAGCTCACCGAAGATGAAATCCTGAACGTGGATATTTCCAACGCATCCGGCTACAGCCAGACCTTGGTCAACGTGGGCAGGCTGCGTAACCGTGGGGTTGAGGTATTGCTGAATATCGTGCCCATCCGGAATGAGCATTTCCAATGGGAAACCGCATTTAACTATGCGCTGAATAAAAGCAAGGTGCTGCAATTGGCAGACAACCAGCAGCGGTTTGACGTCGGTACCGGCGAATACATCGGCATTGTATCCCATGAAGTGGGATCGCCCATGGCTTCCCTGCGGGGCGTAGATTACCTGCGCAATGATCAGGGAGAAATCATCACGTCAAACGGCCTGTTCCTGCCGGGCAGCCTGGTGACGTACGGAAGTGCTATCCCCCCGCATACGGGCGGCTGGCTCAATACGGTGACCTATAAAGGCATCAAGTTTTTTGCCCAAGTAGATTTCAAAGCAGGGCACAAGATGATTTCCAACTCCAACTTCAACTTGATGAGGCATGGGCTACATCAAGGTAGCTTGGTGGGGAGGGAAAACGGAGTCGTCTTCCCCGGCGTGAATACCGATGGGACAGCCAACAGTACGGCCGTGGAAGCCGAGTTGTTTTACAGCCAATACCGTTCGGCCAACGTAGCCACCCCATTTGTCTACGATGCCGGTTTTATCCGGTGCCGGACACTTTCGGTGGGCTATGATTTTTCAAGGTTCTTTGGCAAGACGTTCGTCAGGGGAGTCAATATGAATCTCTTTGTCAACAATCCATTTATCATCCGGAAATCCATTGACAACCTGGATCCCGAGGTGCAATATTCGGCGTCGGATCTGCGGTCGGGCCTCGAAACGCATGCCCTGCCGACAACCCGGACGTATGGCCTGAATTTAAACGTTAACTTTTAGCAACAAACCAGACATGAAACGAAATCTATTAATCGCCACAATGCTGATGCTGGTGTTTGCAATGAACAGTTGCGACAAGAATTTCGAGGACATCAACATCAATCCATCGCTGGCCAACGACCTGAATCCGGTCTATTTATTTTCAAATGCCCAGCGGCTTTCGGCCATTCCGTCTTACCATTACCAAGGGGAGATTGTCCAGCAAATTAACACGCCGTATGGTGGTATACTTGCTGCTGGTAACCGCAACATCATCAACGATCAGCACGCCAATGCGGCGTTCAACACGTTGTTTAACGAGTCTATCCGGTACCTGATTGAGGTCATCAACAAGACGCAGGACAACCCGGACGAAAGCAACCTGCACAACATGGCGCGGATATGGAAAGCCTACTGTTTCCAAATATTAGTCGATACGTATGGCGATGTGCCGTACAGCGAAGCGGGACAGGGGTACATCAGCGGGATTTTCCTGCCCAAGTACGACCTGTCGGAGACGATATACGACGCCATCATCCAGGAATATACCGATGCCACCAATGCATTGGATGCCAGTAAGGCTTCCATCGGTACGGCCGACTTGTTTTACGGCGGAGACATTGCCAAGTGGAAACGCCTGGGCAATTCCCTGCTGCTGCGAGCGGGGATGCGCTATACCAAGATAGACGAAAGCAGGGCACGCACACTGGTCGCTCAGGCGGTAGACCCCGCCCGTGGCGGAGTGCTGCTCTCCAATGACGACAATGCGCTCATCCAGTTCAACGCCACCTATACCAACGCCACCTCGAATGCGTTGCTCGGCGGCGAACGCGCGAATTATTACATCGGGGCGGCGTTTGTCGATTTTCTCAAAACCCACAATGACCCACGGCTGCGGTATATCGCCGTCAAGTACGAAAACCCTTCCAATCCGCTGGCCACGGCAGGCAGTGCCAACACCAATCCAGCTGATCAGCAGGGGATGCCCTATGGGTATGACGAAAGCTCCATCGAAGATGCCCCCGGTTTCCCGGGCAAGATAGGTTCGGCATTCCAGTATTCCCAGTTCAACCGGGCTACCGTGATGCGCATCGACGCCCCGGAGTACCTGGTCAGTTATTCACAAACACAATTGCTGCTGGCCGAGGCACGTTACCGGGGATTCATCACCACCGGTACGGCGGCCGAATATTATGAAAGCGCTATCGTAGCCCACATGGAGCAGGCCAATACCTACGGGAGCATGCCCGCCATATCCGCCTCGGAGAAGACGGACTATTTGAGCGGGGCGGGCGTAGCCTTTGATGAGGCCAATGCGCTGCAGCAGATCAATGAGCAGTATTGGGTGAGCTCTTTCCGGAACTGGTCGGAAGGCTGGGCCAATTTCCGCCGGAGTGGCTATCCGCAGTTGTCGCCGATCAATTTCCCCTCGCAGGATCCGTCGGTCGCTGCAGGCGGTGGGTTTATCCGGCGCTTGGTATATCCCCTGCGTGAAGTCTCCGTCAACAGCGCCAACGTAAGCGAGGCCGCCAGCCGCATGGGGGGTGACAATTTGGGTGTACCAGTATTTTGGGATCGGTAAAACGGTGGGAGAATGCAGTTTTTGAACCACAAACAGATTATGCCATTAAATATTTATGCTAATGAAAACGACCATTTTCTATTTCTTGTTGCTCTTTTCGGCCATCACGGTTTTCGGCCAGGAGGTATCGCCATCCCGTGAAACGATCATCGGCCTCACGCCTCTGTGGAAAGGCGAGCGGTTTCCCGATGGCCGCCCCAAAGTGCCTGACGAACTGCTGGAACGATTAAAAAAAGTGTCCATCGAAGAAGCCTGGGGCGGGCTGCGTGCCCGGGGCTATCACAACCAGTTCGAGGCCGACTGGATGATCGTCAACCCCGATGAGGTGATGACCGGCCGGGCAGTGACGGCCCAGTACATGCCATTGCGGCCCGATGTAGACAGCACCATCCGCGCTACGGGCATCAAGGAAGGCCGAAACAGTGCCGGGGGTACCAATTCGTGGCCCATCGATGTGCTGCAAGACGGGGATGTCTACGTAGCCGACGGCTACGACAAAGTGGTGGATGGTACCTTGATCGGCGACATCCTGGCCAATGCCATCTATACCAATTCCAAGCGGGGCGTGGTATTCTACGGGAGCGTACGCGATTTGAAAGGGATTCGGGAAGTAGAAGGGTTCAATGGCTGGGTCAAAGGTTATGATCCCTCCTACATCCAGCAGATGATGCTTACATCGATTAACCTGCCTATCCGCGTCGGCCGGGCCACGGTGATGCCCGGAGATGCCGTGCTGGCCAACCAGTACGGGACGATTTTCATCCCTGCTCACCTGCTCCATGACATTGTCCTCGGTGCAGAGTTCATCATGCTGCGCGACGAATTCGGGAAGCAGCGCATCAAGGAGAAGAAGTATACCGCCGGTGATGTAGACAGCCGATGGACGGCCCCCATCCGGGAAGACTTCCTGGAATGGCTGCGAGCAAAAAAAGACCTCCCCATGAGCCGGGAAGAACTGGATAATTACATGAAACAGCGCAATTGGTAGACAACTAACTTTATCATTAAACATACGATAATCGACAGCAACGATGAAAACCATCATACAACAACTGAAAGCACAAAGCAGGAAAGCAGAACAACAACAACGCGCGGAAATGCAGGCCGAGCTGGCCAACCCGGCCACCTCCTCTGCGCGGCGTGATTTTTTGAAAAAAGCAGCATTCGGCGGCCTGGCATTGGGTGGGTTTATGAACCTGTCCATTGAAGACACGCTGGCACATACCACCTCGAAGGTCAATCGGCGGTCGGCCCCCTCTGATTTAAAAATCACGGACATGCGCTATTGCGTTACCCGCGTGCTGGGCCGTACGGCCATCATCCGCATCGATACCAACCAGGGTATCTACGGGTTGGGCGAGGTGCGCGATGGGGCTGATGAGCGCTACGCCCTGTTCCTGAAAAGCCGCATCATCGGCGAAAACCCCTGCAACGTGGAGAAAATATTCAAGATGCTCCGGCAGTACGGCGGACCAGCACGCCAGGCCGGTGGGGTCTGCGCCGTGGAAATGGCCCTGTGGGACATCTGCGGCAAGGCATACGGTGTGCCCGCCTGGCAACTGCTCGGCGGCATGTACCGCGATAAAATCAGGCTCTACGCCGACACACCGGAAGGCGGATCGCCCGAAGAACAGAAAAAACGGATTGCCTACCGGGTAAACGATCAGGGGTATACCTGGCTGAAGATGGACGTCTCCATCGGGGAAGTGCTGGATGTGCCGGATGCCGTGGTGAATGCCGACTTCTGGAAAAACGAACAGGGCCGTCTGGCCCAGTGGGGCAACTATGGCTACATGTCTTATGCCAACCGGATGCATCCGTTTACCCAAATCCAGATCACGGACAAAGGGCTGGAACACCTGGAGCAGATTGTGGCCAATATCCGGAGCCTCACGGGCTATGAGGTGCCGATCTCGACCGATCACTACGGCCACTTCGATCTGAACAACGGCATACGCCTGGGCCGTGCACTGGAAAAATACCGGCTGGCCTGGCTGGAAGACATGGTGCCCTGGCAGTATACCGAGCAGTGGAAGACCATCACAGCAGCACTGGAAACACCCACCATCACGGGCGAGGACATCTATTTGCTGAAGGATTTCAAACCGCTTATCCATGAGCGTGCGGTAGACATCATCCATCCGGATTTGTCGTCATCGGGCGGGCTGCTGGAGACCAAGCGTATCGGCGACTACGCCGAAGAGTTCGGCATCGCCATGGCCATGCACCAGGCAGGCACGCCCGTATCCTTCATGGCCAACGTGCATTGCGCAGCAGCCACGGAGAACTTCCTTGCCCTTGAGCACCACTCCGTAGATCTGCCCTGGTGGGAAGATTTGGTGGTCACCACCGACGGGCGCAAGCTCATCGAGAAAGGATACGCCAATGTGCCGCTTACCGCTCCGGGGCTGGGTATTGAGTTGAACGATGACGTCGTGAAGAAATACCTCATCGACAAGGATAAGAGCTACTTTGAGCCCACCCCGCAATGGGACGACAAGCGTTCACACGACCGGACTTGGAGTTGATTTATATTAAACTGGATATCAATGCGTAATCTATTTATGCTTATCACGTGTATGATGATGGTAGCAGGATGCAATGAAAACGAACACGGGCCAAACGATGTAGCAGACGTGGAAGCCGCCGTGGAATTATTCCGGCAGACCATGGTCGCCCCCGACGAATCCGTGTTTTACAAACTGACGTCGCCCGAGCTGACCTACGGGCATTCCAATGGGCTGATAGAAGACCGGGAAACCTGCATAGCTTCGATGGTGACGGGCAAATACAAGTTCCTGAGCCTGGAGCTGTCCGAACAGACGGTAGCCCTTTCGGGCAATACAGCGATTGTGCGGCACCGTTTTTTTGCCCACACCCACGATGAAGGAAAAGAACCCGGCACGGTGACCCTGCACGTGTTGCAGGTATGGCAGCAAGGTGACGAAGGCTGGCAGTTGCTTGCCCGCCAGGCGGTGAAAATATAATGGGGGCATCATGGAGAGACAATTAGCCAAGTCGCGGTGGTACCGCATCATTCCCATCGTTTTCATCACGTATAGCCTCGCCTACCTGGACCGGGCCAACTTCGGCTTTGCCGCCGCAGGCGGCATGGCCCGTGATTTGGACATCACGCCGGGCATGTCGTCGTTATTGGGATCGCTCTTCTTCCTGGGGTATTTCTTTTTCCAGATACCCGGTGCCCACTATGCTGCGCATAAAAGCGCCAAGCGGCTGATATTCTGGTCGCTGGTGCTTTGGGGCGGATTGGCTACGGCCACGGGGATGGTGAGCAGTGTCGGGTGGCTCGTCGTCATCCGGTTCATGCTGGGCGTGGTGGAAAGTGCGGTGATGCCCGCCATGCTTATCCTGCTCAGCCAATGGTTTACCAAAGCCGAGCGGTCGCGGGCCAATACCTTTTTGATACTGGGCAATCCGGCCACGGTGCTCTGGATGTCGGTACTTTCCGGATACCTCATTGATGCCTTGGGCTGGCGCTGGATGTTTATCATCCAAGGGGCGCCGGCCATCCTGTGGGCTTTCATCTGGTGGAAGGTGGTAGACGAGCGGCCCAAGGAGGCAGGCTGGTTGAGCGGAGCGGAGAAGTCAGCCATTGAGGCTCAGTTGGAAGCAGAGCAGCGGGAGATCAAGCCCGTGAAAAACTATGCCCAGGCCTTCCGGTCGCGGGCCGTTATCCTCCTGTGCCTGCAATACCTGCTGTGGAGCCTGGGCCTGTACGGCTTTGTGATGTGGCTGCCATCGATCATCAATGCCGCACCCGATATGGACATCGTGACTACTGGCTGGCTGGCGGCCGTACCGTACCTGCTGGCGATCATCGGTATGCTCGGCGCTTCCTATTTTTCGGATAAAACACTCAATCGGAAAATCTTCATCTGGCCATTCCTGCTGCTGGGCGCACTGGCGCTGTATGGCTCCTACCTCGTAGGCTCCGACCATTTCTGGTGGTCGTTCATCCTGCTTGTAGTGGCTGGCGGCGCCATGTACGCACCATACGGGCCGTTCTTTGCCGTCATCACGGAAGTCTTGCCCAAGAATGTGGCCGGAGGAGCCCTAGGGCTTATCAACAGCATGGGAGCGCTCGGGTCATTTGTCGGCGCGTATATCGTCGGTTACCTGAATGGTTCCACCGGCGGCTTCGGCGCTTCGTATCTCCTGATGGCATTTGCCTTGCTGGCTTCTGCCGTGCTTACCATCGTTGTAGTGAAGTCGCCCCAGCGGAAGCGACCCCAACCCGTACCGGTTTTATGAGGCGGTTGGTTTTGCCATACGGCTTGGTGGTTGTACTTGCCGGGATTGCTGCGGCATGCGCACCGCCTATCGAAAAACGTAACGACCGTACCGGCGCGGACTGGCCGGCATACGGGGGCAACAACGGGGGCAACCGCTATTCGCCGCTTATCCAGATCGATACCGGCAATGTGCATCGGCTGGAGGTAGCTTGGACGTACCATACGGGTGAGAATGCCGATCCGGCGGAGCGGGGTTATGAAATCCAGTGCCAACCCATCATCGTCGATGGCATCCTGTACGGCACCACACCGCAATTGAAAGCCTTTGCCGTGAAGGCCGATACGGGCGAAGAACTGTGGAAATTCGATCCATTCAGTGACATGGACCCGCGGTACCATGTAAACCGTGGAGTCGCCTATTGGCGCAAGGGCGATGACCAGCGGATTTTCTACACAGCGGGGCCGTTTCTGTTTGCGCTGGATGCCCGTACCGGCCAATTGATTCCGGACTTTGGCGACGGCGGAAAGGTGAGTCTATACGTCGGGTTGGACAACAACCTCGACCACGACATCAGCAACCTGATGGTCACGGCCAGCACTCCGGGTATCGTCTATCAGGACGTGCTGATCATGGGATCGCGCGTGTCGGAGTTTGGCGATGCCGCCCCGGGACATGTCCGGGCATTTGACGTGCATACGGGAGCATTGCGGTGGATGTTTCACACCATTCCCCAGCCCGGTGAATACGGCTACGACACCTGGCCCGAGGACGCCTACAAATACATGGGCGGGGCCAACAACTGGTCGGGCATGACCTTGGACAGCAAGCGGGGCGTCGTGTACCTCGGCACCGGCTCGCCATCCACCGATTTTTATGGCGGGGGCAGGCACGGCCAAAACTTGTTCGGCAACTGCATCCTGGCGCTGGATGCACTTACCGGAGCGCGGAAATGGCATTTCCAGACCATCCACCACGACCTGTGGGATCGGGATATCCCCAATCCGCCCAACCTCATCCAAGTACGGCATCAAGGAAAACTCATCGATGCCGTAGCGCAGGCCACCAAAGACGGCCTCATCTATGTGCTGGACCGCGATACCGGCGAGCCGCTGTTTCCCGTAGAGGAGCGCCCCGTACCGCTGGAGGGTGCTGTGCCCGGCGAAGCGCCGTGGCCCACGCAGCCCTACCCCGTGAAGCCCGCGCCGTTTGCCCGCCAATACTTTACCGAAGCGGATATCAACGACCTGGATTCCGTGTCGTATCACCATGTCCGAAAGCGCTTCTTGGAAACGCGTTCCGGCAATAAGTTTATCCCGCCCAGCATTGAAGGCACATTGGTCTTCCACATCGGCGGCGGTGCGGAGTGGGGCGGTACGGCAGCAGACCCGGAGGGGGTCTTCTACGTCAATTCCAACGAGATGCCGTGGGACTTGCGCATGATGGACTTGCAGACCAGCCTGCGGGAAGAGCGCCAGCGGCAGGTTTCATGGGGCGAGACCCTGTATCTGACACACTGCGCAGCATGCCATGGTGCCGATGGAAAAGGCAGCGGCGCAGCCTATCCAAGCTTGGTCGCCATCGAAAACCGGATGGAAAGGCACGAAATCGGGACGCTGCTGCTTACGGGAAAAGGCATGATGCCCGCCTTTAAGCACATCTCCGAACGGCAGCGCGCAGCCATCGTCAGTTTTCTGCTCAAGTCGGAAAAACCGGACGACCCCCACAATGACCGTCCGGACAGCGGACAGGAAGAGCGCCAGCAGGATAGCGGCAATTTCCCCTACGTAGCACCCTATGTAAACAATGGGCAGGTGCAGTTCCGCACGCCCGATGGCTATCCCGGTGTAAAGCCCCCCTGGGGTACGCTCAATGCCGTTGACCTCAATACGGGCGAATACCTGTGGCAAGTGCCATTGGGTGAATTTCCCGAACTGAAAGCCAAGGGCATACCGCCTACAGGTACGGAAAACCACGGCGGCCCCATTGTGACGGCGGGTGGGCTGCTGTTTATCGGGGCTACGCAGGACGAACTGTTCAGGGCATTTGATAAGCGCACGGGAGAAGTATTGTGGGCGTACCAGCTGCCCGCAGGAGGCTTCGCCACGCCAGCCACCTATGAGGTGAGTGGGCGGCAATACGTCGTCATCGCCGCCGGGGGCACCAAATACGGGCGCAAGTCGGGTGGGTCGTACATTGCCTTTGCCTTACCAGAGTAAATCCGTTTTGTTATGAAAGACAACCGTAGGAATTTTATTAAAAAAAGTACTGCCCTCGTTACCGCCACGGCAGCGGGAATCGGCCTGCTCAAAACGGGAAGTGCTACCCGCCGCGAGCGGCAGCAGCTGGCCGAAACGGTGAAAGACGCCGGCATGGAAATGAGCGAAGCCTATTTCTGGGGGCCGGATGAGCGGCGGGTAGCGCTGGCCAAGCAACTGAACGTATTCGGGGCCGTGGCCGGGGTGAATCCGCGCGTGGCTGGCTTGGAGCAGGCCGTCCCCTGGAAGTACGAAACCATCAAAGCCGTCAAAGCTGCCTGGGCCAAGCTCGGGCTGAATTTCAACGTCGTCGAGGGGCCGCCCGCACTGGGCAACAAGACCAAGCTTGGCCTGGAGGGACGCGATGAAGAAATCGACAATTTCATCGCCTTCATGAAAAACCTGAAACGGACCGGTATCGACATCATCTGCTACAACTGGATGCCCGTGATCAGTTGGGCGCGGACACAAAATGACTGGCCCGGCCGGGGCGGCGCGCTGATGACGGCCTTTGATTACCAGGATGTGAAAGACCTGCCGCTGACCGAATTTGGTGAAGTCTCCAAGGACACGCTATGGAAAAACCTTGCGTATTTCCTCAAAGCCGTGGTGCCGGAAGCCGAAAAAATCGAAATGAAGTTGGCCATGCACCCCGATGATCCCCAAGTGGATAGCATCCGGGGCATTTCGCGGATTATGAACAGCGTGGATAATTTCCGGAAGATGGCGGATATCGTGCAGAGCCCCTACAACGGCATTACGATGTGCCAGGGCAATTTTGCACTGATGGGCGTGGATATCCCGGCGCTGATACGGGAGTTCGGCCAGCGGGACCTCATCCACTTCGTACATTTCCGGAATGTGCAGGACCTCAGTGGCCAGGTGCCCAGCACCAAGTTCGTGGAGACGTTCCACGATGAGGGGATGATCGATATGTATGCCGCCATGCAGGCCTACTATGACATCGGTTTCCGTGGCCCTATCCGCCCGGATCACGTACCTACCATGGCGGGCGATAGCAACGACCATCCGGGGTACAGCACCATCGGTGCCCAATTTGCCTTTGGCTACATGCGGGGATTGATGGAGGGCGTGGTGAAATCAGCAGCACGGGTGGGTTAGGCAATGTGCATAATTTTTTTTATTATTGGCAAATATTATAAACTTGCTTATCGGATGAAGACTTTAGCCACGTTCCTGTTAATCACACTGCCTGCCATGATTTTTGCACAACACCAGCCGATTGATCTGTTCGTCGGTACCTATACGAATAATGGAAAGAGTAAGGGCATCTACGTCTATGCCTTTGATCCGGCAACGGGCAGTGCCACATTGAAAAGCACGACGGAGTCGGGAAACCCCTCCTTCCTGGCGGTCAGCGCCGACAGGAAATATGTCTATGCAGCCAATGAAAATGTGGACGGCAAAGGGGCGGTGAGTGCTTACGCCTATGACGGCGCTACCGGAAAGCTTACCCTGCTGAACGAACAGCTTACGCAAGGGGATGCACCCTGCCACGTCGCTACGGACAGCCGGGGTACGCACGTCATCGCCTCCAATTATATGGGTGGCAGCATCAGCGTATTCCCCATTAAGCCGGATGGCAGCCTTGGCCCCATCAAGCAGTTTATCCAGCATACAGGCAGCGGCCCCGATAAAAGCAGGCAGGAGGCACCACATGTGCACTCTGCTTTTTTCACGCCAGACGAAAAGCGCGTCTACATACAAGATTTAGGGACGGATAAGGTGCATATCTACGATTTCCAGCCCGCCAGTGCAGACAAGCCGCTGGTACCCTCAGTACAGCCCTTTGCCCAAAGCGCACCCGGCGGCGGCCCACGGCACCTTGCCCAGTCGGCCGATGGGAGCTTCGCTTACCTCGTGCAGGAAATGACCGGCAAGGTGATGGTCTATCGGCAACAAAACGGCCAACTGGAGCCTATCCAGGAAGTGGAGATGAATGAAGACGGCTTCGCCGGCAAAAACGGTGCGGCCGATATCAAGCTGTCGCCCGATGGGAAGTTCCTCTATGCCTCCAACCGGGGGGATGCCAATACTTTGGCTATTTATCGGGTAAATGCAACGGATGGCAAGCTGACCAAGGTGGGCAACCAATCGGTATTGGGCCGTGGTCCGCGCAATTTCAACATTACACCGGATGGCAGGTATTTGTTGGTAGCCAACCAGAATACCGATGAGGTGGTGGTTTTCACGCGGGATGCGGATACGGGGTTGTTGCGGGATACGGGGAATCGGATTGCCGTGGGATCGCCGGTGTGTTTGGTGTTTTAGGAAAGTGTTCGCGGGGATCTGCCAGCGCTGCGGTCAAATGTTATGCTGTCGATTAAGAAAGCTTCTATTGTCACAATTTTACTTGTCGTCATTGGCGTCGCCGTCCAGACGCTGAAGGGATCGGTCAGAAAAAGCGGTATGTCTATGTCACCAAAGTAATTGATGGGGACACTTTTTGGGTCAAAGATGGTTCGAAAGAGCTGAAAGTCCGATTCATTGGTATCGATGCTCCGGAGACGCGCAATACAGGCCGAAAGAAGAAAGGTGCTTTCGGTGAAGCGGCCAAGGCGTATGTCACGCAACTAACGCTGCACAAACGGGTGCAATTGGAACTGGATGTGCAGGAGAGCGACCGGTATCAGCGGTTATTAGCCTACGTTTATTTGGAAGACGGCACTTTCCTGAATGCCCATTTGGTAGCCAACGGATATGCAATCTTGGATACTCATCCACCAAACGTCAAATATGTAGACTTATTTGCAGATTTACAGCAGCAAGCAAGGCAGGAAAAACTTGGTCTTTGGGCGGAATGATAGGGTTCATTTGCGAGAGGATAAAAGCAGAACGACGGCCTCGAACTGTCGTGTCACCAAAATCAGCACAAAATTTTCAGAGGACAGTTTAGACCCGACAAAAGAAGCGATAAATCAATAAGAGTGAACTAAAAAATACCCTCAGCCAAGCGTTTGATATCTCCATCAAGCGTATCCGGCTGGCCGGAAGAAGGATAAAATTTCGATATAATCCGCTGGACTAACGAAAAGCTTTGGGGGACTGAATTTCGGGAGAAACCAGTTCATCAATCAATTGCCCCATCAGCTTGGTTTTTCGGGCTTCGTATTGGTCTATTAGCAATGAATCCTCGGCTGTTCCTTTGTGCAGGAGAATCATCGCGTCCACCTTTCTGATATCTTCGATAAGATCCATTAGTCTGTATAGCTGTCCACCTTTCATCACTATACTTATTAAAACAAAACTTCTAAAAAATCCTTTGGATATTTTATACCGTTCCTATGTGCAGGATCTTGTAATATTGGCTACAACTCATATAGGTTGATAACCTTCAAGCCTTTAATTTTCTTGAAATCATCGACATTGCGAGTAATCAGATTGAGATTACGTGATAGGGCCGTGGAAGCGATGTAAGTCACGAAAGATACCGTAAAATCTTCATCAATAATCTCAGCCAAAAGTTGACTGCCGTCTGGTGGTAGCCGATTCATTTGGGCATCGATTAGCACATTTGTGTCAATCAGATATCCCGTTGCCATTCTTCGCGGCCTTTGTTGACGTGGGTATGAAGCTTTTCTCCTTCTTTTTCACTGATGGAGCCGAAAAAGTCAGAAGGTTTTTTTTTGACATCCGCAGGCTTTTCCTTACTGATTTCATAAGGGGTATTTAACCGTTTGGCTAAGTATTCGAAGAGTGTAATTTCTTCCTTATTCTTGGGATGTATGGTGATAACAGCCATGTTATTTTCTCTTCTCGTTTACTTAATTTACCTTCCCTTAATCTCCCTCACATCCCTTTCGCTGTCAGGGTTTCGGACGTATGGAAAAATAGGGATACATACAAAAATACGAAAACTATTAGAAATAACAGACGCTACCTAAAAATTTCACATCTCAAAAATACCCCAAAATAGGTATTGCAGCGGTGGCTTCTGAGCGATATCTTCGCTTATGCGAAGCGCAGGAAAAGCCATCGCTTTACGGAATACCGTAAGGCCGTTGTTTTGCACCGATTACCTTTGTGTAGCGGGCATTTGCAATTTTCATCACAATGGCTTATCTTCGATTTCGCAACGACCAATATAAACTCCAGTACCGGATTAAAACGATTAAAGAAAAGAAACAAATCAATCTTAACCATTCATTCAACCGCCATGCATAAGCGTATCCTTTATCTATTCCTTGTCTTCGGATTTTTGTTGCCTGCGGCTTCGGGCGTGCAGGGTAGGGCAGTGGCTTATGCGGCCACGCAGCAAAAGGACACGGTGGTGTACATCACCAAAACGGAAGAGAAGTATCATCGGGCGGGGTGCCGGTATCTGTCGCGGAGCCGGATTAAGATGACGAAGAAGGAGGCTGTGAAGAATGGGTATGGGGCGTGTAAAGTATGATATGGATAATGAATGGTAGAAAACAAAGAGAGACAAATATTTTGATGAAAACTAATTATTAAAGTTATGAGTTCCACAAAAAACGTTTTCATTAGTCATCATCATAAAGATGATAAATCCGTTTCGGATTTTACCGCCCTTTTAAGTGGAAAAGATTACAATCTTCGTAACAGTTCAATTAGGGTTAATGCAAAGAACAGGGAACGCCTTGAGAACAAACAAGTTCCTCGACAAACTTTAGAGAGGTTATTGAGGATGAAAATCAGGTGGGCGGGTACTATGATTGTACTCATTGGATCGCAAACACATTCAAGAAAATGGGTGAATTGGGAAATTGAGCAGGCAAAGAATCTAGGAAAACGGATTATCGGTGTATTCATGCATGGGGGAAAAGATGCAGATATTCCGGAAAATTTGGAAAAGTACGGGGATGGATTGATCGGATGGAATTCGGGAAAAATTATTTCTGCATTAGAAGGAGAGGATGTAGGCTGGTGTACTTCAAGCGGAGAAACAAGACAGCCTGTTACTGTAGTTAAACGGATAGAATGTCAATAATGGGAGGGTATGCATACAAAATAACTCGTGACTACGGATTTGCACCAAATCCATTCGGTGAGTACTGTTCCTTGGCTTGTTGTAAACCAAATATAAGAAAGAAAGCGGCTGCCGGCGATTTAATCATTGGTACCGGAGCAAAAGCGAACGATCTTCTATACCATCTCATTTTTATAATGAGGGTAACTGAAAAGTTAACTTTTCAAGAATATTGGGAAGACAAAAGATTCGCCTATAAAAAACCAGTATTAAATGGCAGCCGTAAGCAAGTGCACGGTGATAATATTTACCATAACGTCGACGATGTTTGGTGTCAATTGGATTCCCATCATAGTCGTTTAGGCGGCGAAGTTAATGAAGGTAATCTCAAACAAGATTTACGTGGCGAATATATACTGTTGTCCAATAGCTTTGTCTATTTAGGCGACCAAAATATGGAGGTTCCTCAAAAGTATCGAGAGTTATGTCCGAGTATAAAACACAGAGATTATATAACCATCCGAAATACTGAATTAGCTGAAGAGTTTTTCCAATATACAGTGGGTAATTATGGTCTTGGGGTAATAGGAGACCCAGTCAATTGGAAGGAATATGATTAAGGTAGAAAGTGGAGTATGGCAATAAATAGATTTTACAGCACAAAACAAATCTCACGTAATAGTTTTCTCGCGTTAGGTATTAAATGCGTATTCATCTCTCATCAACAAAAAGACAAAGAATCCGCAAAAAAAATTACGGATTACTTGATTGCAGCAGGTATTGATGTCTACTTTGATGAATATGATAAAGATTTGAAAATTCATCATCAGTCAAATAATCCGAAAGCTGTAACTGATGCAATAAGAACAGGGATTAACAACAGTTCTCACATGCTTGTGGTTGTCTCTCCTAATACGCTATATTCTACTTGGGTACCTTTTGAAATTGGGTATGGATATGATAAAACGGACTTGTATGCACTTTGCTTAAAGGGAATACCTTATAGGGGGTTACCGGAGTACGTAAGGTCTGCTACCATTATTAGAGATATTTATGATTTAAATAACCTTATTAGTAGAATTTCAAAAGTAGACAAAGAGATTTTACTCCAAAAAAGAATGATGAGTGATTATGGGAATCAAACAAACCCACTTCGGAATGTGATGGATGCTTTGATAAATGATTCATATAGCTAATCTAAGAGAAGTATTATGGCCAAATGGGAGGATTATGTAATTACGAAAATATCCTTTAATGAAGAAGGGAACACAATTGATAGAGTTCTTGTCCATGACGATTTTGAAGAGCATATAGGTGCTGGTATAATTAAGAACCGTCGGTGGTTGGTAGACCAAACTAATGCAGGACGAACATTTTGCTGTGTTAAAAGAGAAATTGGAGGTTGGTCAAGAGTGTGTTTATTCAAACGCAAGACTACTGGTGGGTTTAGTTGGAACACGACCCTTCCAGAAGAATTACCAAAAAGAAAAACTTTCATCAGTTATTATCATGATGACGATCAATGGTACAAGGAAGCTTTCAAGAATCTTTTTGAGGATTTGATTACCCATAAATCGGTTGAGGATGGAGATATCGATTCGGATAATACAGACGGGTACATTAAGCAATTAATACAAAAGGATTACCTAACAGATGTTACGGTTTTAATTGTATTACTTGGTCCGAATACGAAACACCGAAAACATGTGGATTGGGAAATATCAGGTGCATTAAATTTAAAAGTTGGAGACAGGTATGCGGGTCTACTAGGCTTGAAATTACCATCTCACCCAAATTTTGGCTCGGGCCAACATAACTATAATAATTTGCCAAGCCGCTTATCAGACAACCTGAAGACTGAATATGCAGTTATTAGGGATTGGACTGAAGATCGAGCCAAAAATCAAGAGTATATCGAGTTAGCGTTTGATAAAGAATTACCCACTATAAATCTATATATAATTCAAGAACCCAAATGATAAAGAACACCAATGACTAGAATAAGTTATCCATTAAATATGTATATAGTTTGGCATCCTTCATCTAAAGTAGGTAAGGAAGTTGCCGAAGAATTGTATTCTACTTTTTGTCGTGATTATAAGAATCCATTGTCTAGGGGTATCGGAATTCCCGTTTATTTTCGGTTTCAGAAGTTGGAAAGTGATAGGCCACTAGGAATTGATTTTAGAGACGCTGAGAAGAATGCGGTAGTGTTATTGATAGATCAAGAGTATTACTTAGACGATGGTTTTCGGGAGTACACTGAGGAAATTGTATCGAGAATAGATGACAACAATAGGGTTTACCCAATAGCACTATTCGACAAGGCTTATTCAATCGGTTGTAATTTGAGCAACCTCCAATTTACCGATGCGACTAAGTTTTTAGGCAAAAAAATATCCTTGGATAAGGATAAGCATCTCACAAAGGCGATTAGAAAAATTAGGACTGAATTGTTGCACGACTGTGCAAGATTGATTTTGAATTTTCAGCCAAGAGAGGAAGATGGTGAAAGTGACCGTATAGGTTCTCCAGTAAAGCTTTTTTTAAGCCATGCAAAGAAAGATGGAGAAGAGATAACAAAAAGGTTCAAGCGCTTCATCGAAGAAAATCTTAAGTTGGACGTGTTTTTTGATACGGTTGATATTGCTAACGGGTATGACTTTGCGAAGCAATTTGAGCGAGAGGTTAAACATTCCGCTTTAGTTGTTTTTCATACTGATGAATATTCTAATCGGGAATGGTGTCGAAGGGAGGTATTAATAGCGAAAAAGCATAAATCTCCGATAGTGGTCGTTCATAATATCTCTGAGGGTGAAAAAAGAGCGTTCCCGTATTTGGGGAATATGCCAACAACAGTGATTGGAGATAAGGAAGTCATAGGGTTTTACAGAATATTAAATCTCACACTTTATCAGGTTTTGAATAATGCCTACCAACTTATGCTTCTTGAACAGTATAGTAATCTTTACGCAAAGGAAAACGCCATAATTAAATCAATATCAACTCCTCCTGAACTGTTGAATTTCATCGATATCAAGCGTTACAAGGAATCTTTAGGTGAAAAGAAATTGACTATGCTATACCCTGATCCACCATTAGGGGTAGAAGAGTTGATGGTATTAAGTGATTTAGATGATGATGTCCAATTCCTAACGCCAATAAATCTTGTGTAGTCAGTACTATGGAAAAAAAAATAGACATTTCTGGTGTAGAGCCAGGTCTTCTTGCTAAGAAAGTGAAGGGAATCAAGGAATCTGTCGTCTTTAAAGGGAAAAAAATAGCCATTTCTGTTTCTGAAAATGAAGACTTGGAGTTATTAGGTTTTACAAATCAGCATTTGAATGATGTCTCAATTGAAATAGCGAGGTATATTACTGCAAATGGTGCTACAGCTATGTATGGCGGTGACTTGAGAGTTGGTGGCTTCACCTATTTTTTTTCTGAATTATCAAATCAATATCAACGCGAAAGTGACAAATCGCATAGGTTTGTTAATTATTTTGTTTTTCCCAATACAAAGGCGATAACACCAGAAGTAAGAATTGAATTTCATCAAAAAAAGATTGAAATCAAAGAAGTAAAAAGTCCGCCCTCTATTGAGGTTGAAGAGGAGAGAGACTATTATCCTTGGATAAGTATTGAAGATCGATACGTTTATTGTGAATGCTTTAAAGAAATGCGGCTACAGATGGCTAAAGATAGTGATGCTAGGATATTGGTGGGAGGTAAGGTGTCAAAATTTTTAGGATATATTCCGGGGGTTATAGA
The DNA here is from genome assembly GCF_900109365.1 of Parapedobacter koreensis. GTDB lineage: Bacteria > Bacteroidota > Bacteroidia > Sphingobacteriales > Sphingobacteriaceae > Parapedobacter > Parapedobacter koreensis. The sequence continues at coordinate 257,594 of NZ_FNZR01000008.1, forward strand.
AGAAGCGTTGTTGACATTGAAAGAAGACAAACCGGTCTTTTTGGTGGGCGGGTTTGGAGGTGCCACTGCAAAGCTAATAAGTCTTCTGAAGGGTGATAAAGTTCATGAATTGAGTAACAACTACCAATATGTAGGTAAATTTCTAGAAAAATATCAAGATTTTGTAGCCGATAAGTGTAGCTATGCCAACTACGAAAACCTTAAGTCAGAGCTTCTTTTCTACAATATCGATGCATTGTCCAAGCTTAACGGTTTAACCATGGATGAGAACGAGATTTTGTTCACAAGCAAAAATATACATGAAATTGTTTTCTACATTATGAAGGGTCTTAAGAAACTATAAACCGTCAATACTTGGGGAGAATATAGGTCTGTAGCATATGAAAGTCCACGAATTTGAAGGAATAAATTCTGCCATCATTGGATTGGCTAAATTTTTACTAGAAGAGGGGACAGAGCGGAAAACTAGAGGAAATACGTGCTACGAAATTCCGTATCCCGTAGTTTTCAAACTCAATAACCCTTTGGCGAGAATAGTGACTATTCCCGAACGGAAATGGAGAAATATACTGCCTTATGTGGAATCTCTTTGGCTTTGTTCCGGCAGGAATGATCTGGCTATGGTGCAATATTATTTGGAAAGAATGGGCGATTTTTCCGATGACGGAAAAACTATGCGCGCGGGATATGGCCCTAGGTTCCGTTTTTTCCAAACGGATCGCAAGGACTATGACGTGGGTTTTTTTCGGGCTGATTTTAATAGAAGTGCATATGTGGACCAGTTTAAGTTTATTGTTAATCTTCTTAATAGCGATTCAAGTAGTAGGAGGGCCGTCATTACAATAGGTGACCCAAGCAAGGATCTTTTCGACCTAAATGGAGAAGTGAAAATCACGAAAGATTATCCGTGTACTCAAAATATCCAATTCATGGTCAATAATGGTAAGCTTGATGTGTATGTCCACATGCGTTCGAACGATTATATGTGGGGTGCAACTGGTGTAAATATTTTTAATTTCACTTATTTGCAAGAAATTTTTGGCTATTTATTAGGAATGGAGTTGGGGGCATACTATCATATTGCAAATAATTTCCATTATTACGACCGACATAAGAAGAAACTGGAAGTACTAGCTTCAATATCAAATGTGGAGAACGAATTTCACGTTTATGATAGGCCGTTTACTTCGCTTGAAGATTTTGATGCCGCATTGGCTAAGCTTGAGAACTTTGAACGCGGTTTACGTCTAAATCAGTTAAACTATTTTCCAGATTTCGAAAGCAATTATTTTAACGACTGGGCTCGGGTTCTGTATGCTCATTATTTCCCAGAGAAGGAGATAATTTTTGAAAACCCAGTTTTACAAAAGGTGGTTATTAACAAATTGTAAATCTTTATTAATATGAAAAAAGAAAAAGCAATTATGACCGAGGAAAAAGTTCGGCTAATTTTGGAAGAAGTGACTGATCTTCTCCTAAGAAAGAACCAGGATTATGGAAATGCAAGTTTTGATCTAGGGCTGAATGGAAACATGGTACATCTTTGGGATAAAGTGAGGAGGTTTCGGACTTTGGTGGAAAATAGCATAAAAAATGGTGATTCCGTGCCTAATTTTGAAAGTATAGAGGATACCTTGAAAGATATCATAGGCTATGGAATTATCGGTCTTCTTATACTAAGCGAAGAAAAAAATAGATGATTTAATGAAAAGGTATTTGTTAGTAAAAATGTGAGGTTTCGATACGATCATTAAGCGCCCACTTAGGAGGATACCAAAAATCGATCAATGATTTGTTAGGCCGGTAAATTTGTTTGATGCGTTTTCGATCGGATATGCCGCTGACATCTGGGTGTGCGACACGAGCGTATTTGTCAGTTTCGCAAAAAAGGTTTTGACAGTCGATTAATTGTAAAGGACGACCCCAAAGATTTTTGAATTTTATACCCAGTCGCTCGAATTCTTGGTCTTGTTTTTCGGTAACCCACCGTATCAGATCAACCTCCGAGTAATCCCCCAGATTTAAAAAACACTTTTTTATACCGTCTTTAGCTCCCGGTCCGGGTACGACAAAATCCATTTCGCTGAAATTAGTCAATGTACTGTAGTTAATATCGATTGTGTATTGGTAAGCGAGAAATGAACCTATACTAGGATAAGATAGCAATAGTTGATAGATATTTTCCATTGATGACGCAGCCGTTACTTTTTCAGTCAGCTTGCTGGTAAGCATTTGTTCAATCAATTTAAGGTGATTCTCATGCTTGCGGTCAAAACCATAAGAGCTCTTACCCGAGGCCATTATATATGCGCCGGAATAAATAGATTCACCCGCTTTTAGCGCCCCATGTAATACTTGATTATAGCTGTCAAACGAATAGTTCCTCCAAGTCAACTCCCCTATTTCGTGTTGCAGCAAGTCCCAAGTTTCAATCTTATTGAATATCTTAAATAGTAATATTCTAAATAGTAATTCATTAGCCTCTTGGTCACCCTTATAGATCACCTTCTTTATAAGATATTGGCTTACGCGATCCGACGCCCGATATGCGTTGGTAAATTTATGTCTCAGAAGTATAGGGTCTGCTGTTAAAAATGGTAGCTTTGCCAAGCGGTTAAAAAAAACCTCTTGTCGTTCAGCCGCGAAGCGCCAATACGTGTCAAATACCTTTGAAGGTTTTGGTTGTATCCGTCTAGTAGTATAATGAACCATTAATTCGGGATCTATTTGATTGGTTGTTTACCAAAGAATTCTATAGTCAGTAAAGTTTTGGTGGCCTACCTTTATTGTCTACAACTTTTCTTACATAACCTTCCCACTTACCTAAAATTTGACGCCATTCATTTGAGTTTAGATATTTTCCAATATCTCCTTCTAAATTAAACTCTGGCAAATATGTCCCAATCACCCCTTTTTCCAACACACCATCGGCAATTACTCCATTTTCTCTAATTATTAAAACTGGCAACCCAATTTGAAATGCCATAGCTGGCTCAATATGGCTGTAAGGGCTTGTTGTCCACATGTTTTCTAGCTGAATCATCGCATCGCCATTATCCGAATTTGGCTTTGTTATCCCTTGTACGATTAAAGTCCGTTTAAAAGCTACTGTAATTATCCCGTTACATTCTAGCATTAACCTTCTTATAGCCGTTAGTGGTTCTTCCATGTCATAATCGGTAACCCCTAGAGTTCTTGCTAAAAAACCCTTATTATCAAGCAAAAGCTTTATCTGATCAATAAAATCATCTTGTTTCTTGAGGTATGGTTTAGGATAACTTAAGAAAATTGGAATTTTGTAACTCATGTTTTGCAGTTGCAGTTTTTTTCAAATCTATCTAAAAATTTGTAGGCCTATTCAGGAATCTCCGTACAACACCATCTCGTATATGACTTCGAACCTTTATTGATTATGGTTTTCAGAATAATTGTGTATGGAAGAAAGATTATTTTTTTATTGCTTTGAAATATCTTGAAATCTCGATTTCATCCTATTGCTTCTACTGATTTGACGTTAATCTGGCCGTCTCTTGCAAAGATATAAGTGCCCTTGGTTTATGCGTACTCCTAATAGAAACTTTTTACCAGAATAATAGTTTACCCATGGCGGAGTATGTCCGTTTTTACGCAAATATACACCTTGGTTATTCGCAGCAAAAAAACGCTATAAGCAATAGTCACAAAAGCTCCTCATTTTTTAAACGATTTATGACGGTATCCACGTCCACCGTGTCGTGTTCGTTTTTCAGATATATTTCAGCAAGTATCACCGATTCATTGGTAAATCTAATGTAGGTTATAACCCTTGCGCCACCGGATTTCCCTTTCGAAGTGCCTGAAATGGCCACCCGTATTTTGTAAACGTTTTGTCCTAAATCTTTGCCAAGGGTTGGGTTTTCGGCAAGGTCGTCAATCAGTTGGTTGATATCTTTAAGGATTTGCCGATGTTTTTTAGCAATTCGCTTTAACTCCCTTTTAAAAGCGGAAGAAAAAAATACCTCAAACCCCATTGTTCAATTCGGCTTCGATTTCGGCTAATGCTTCCTTTGCTGGTTGTAATTTCACTTTTCCCGCTTCCCAATCTTTTATCTCCTTAAACGTTTTCTTAAATCGTTTATAGAGGACTTCGCCTTCTTCGTTTAGCTCCGCTTGTTTGTCTACTTTATATTTCAAACCAAACCGATTAAGGATTTCTTTCAATACTGGTAGGTCTTTTTCATTATCGACATTTACAGTTAGCGTTGTCATAATTCTATTTACCCTTTAATATTCCGTGTTTCCATCCATTGCCAACCTATCAGCAAGGAGTAAAGGCACACACAAAAATACGAAAAGTATTGGATAAAACAGATTGGCTATAGACTGTTTACTTGGATTTCAGTAGGTTGAGGATTTCGTCAACTTTGGATAATAGCTCGGATTGTAAATTTTTGATGGATGATTTCTTTTCTTCTAGTTCCTCTTTTAAGAAACTAATCAATCGTTCTTTCTCCTCGTCTAATTCTCGTAGTCGAGCAACCTCTTGCTCCAAAGCAACCTTTTCGCGGTTCAAGATGGATTTAAGCGGTTCACTTTGCCCATAGTACTGCAAAAACAAATCCTCATTAAGGAGCACGCAGAACTTTGCAAAACGGTCTGTGTAAATATCCTTAAGCGGATATATATTCCGTACCGATCGTGAAGAAATATTTAACGCATCGGCAACTGCTTTATCTTCAATCCCTTTATCTCTTAATTTTTTCTGAAGGTAACGGCCTAAATCTTTGTTTTCGTCCATGAAACAAAAATCCCAAAGTTTAAGCATGACATGCTTGATATTAATGCTTAAATAATGGGTATTAAATGATTAATATTTGGACAAATCATTTTGATTTCGTAATATTGCAATGAGATAGCGAATGTGGCTATTTCATTGGTATTAACAACAAGAGTCTCGTTCACAAACTCTAACAATTAATTCTAAGCGAGATGGTAGGTTAATGCCCATGGTGATATTTTGCGTACTTTTGGTGCGTCAAGGTAGCGCTGTGGGCTCTACTGAATCTGTCTTAGAAGGGGTTAGAGCCTTGTGGAACGGTAGTAGGTAGGGTTCACAGCGCTACTCGTGTTTACGACCCCACTAGATAACCGGAGACTCGTTTTCAAATCTAACTATGAAAACGAGTTTTTTATTTCTACAACCCGCCAGTTTTCCATCTCGGATAGGAGAGGGGGGAACCATTTTATCCAAGGCGTGGGTAATCTCTACGTCAAATCTTCATAAAAACATAATAGCAAAGCCTGTTTGATTTTGTGTAAGCAATCTGAATTAATCCATTTTTCTTACACCCAAATCAAACAACAAAATGAAGCAAAATTTACGCTTAGGGGAATACTATGCCCTGTTGGCAACCAACGATACAAAACATAAACGAACAGGCCGTTCTCCGCTCGACGTTCGTTCATCCTCCGCTCGTTCTCCGCTGCGGCTGGATACCCGCTCCGTACCTGAGCCGTACCTGAGCCGCTCGTTCTCCGCTATTTCTTCGGTGCTCCTCCGCTCGTTCTCCGCTTGTTCTCCGCTGCTCCTTCGGTGCTTCTCCGCTGCTCCTCCGCTTGAGAAGCGGAGAAAGAACGGAAAACAGGCGGACAGGAAGCGGAAAACCAGCAGTGTGGACACCTATCAGGTGCGCAGCAGGTATAGCGCGGGTAATGACCTCCAGCGGAAGATAAACAGAGCAGAAGCGGGCAATCCCAACGGCCAATCCCCGTGGGGTGAAGCCGGGCTTGCCTTACCCCAAATCCCACCTTCCCTTACCCTTCCTTCGGGTCCTATCCGCGTATTCCCCGCATATGTCCCGGTAAAAGTACCCGCCAGCGGCATTTTAGCGAAGGTATGGCGGCTATGTAGTGGTAGAAAGGCATATACGGAGGGAGTTGGAATGGGGCGGGGCGATGTTGGAGCCCGCTTGGGGTCGGCTTCGGAGATACGGGAAGCTCGGATGCACCACCGACCGTGGTCTGCGTCACCTTCTTGGCTGCGAAGGTCGGCGGAGGGTGCCACGAACCTGCTCGGAGGGTGCCGGAAGCTCCGAAGCCGTCTCCGGAAAAACTTTCTATGTGTGCAGACCCATGCGCAGGCCCTTGCCCTCCCCGGGCGGGGCCGCGCAATTGGGGTATCGGCATTGCTCGTGCTGGCGGTAAGCATGGGCTTACAGGCAGGGCAGCAGGCTCAGCCCCCGTTTCCAACAGACAGCATCAAGCCATTGCAGATAGGCGATACGATTCCCCAAGAGCTGTGGCACCTGCCCCTGCAGGTAGTAAATCATCCGGAAGGAAAGGATACGGTCAAGCTTGGCGATTATAAGGGTAAGCTGATCATCCTGGACTTTTGGAGTACCTGGTGTAGTGGCTGTGTTGCAGGGATGCCAAAGGTGAATCGATTGGCTGATGAATTTGATGGGCAAGCGAAGATGATTTATGTGACTTACCAGCAGCCTTCAATTGTGGAAGCATTTGAGAAACGCAATGCATTGATGAAAAATAATCAATTGCCAATCGTGGTCAACGATGTGTTTTTAAAAAAATGGTTTCCCCATAAATACATCCCTCACGTGATATGGATCGGTAAAGAGGGGACGGTCAAAGCCGTAACACCGGCGGAATACCTCACCATGGGAAACGTCCATCAGGTCATCAACGACGGCAACGTCGGTTGGCTGGCAAAAAATGACAGGGGTTCACTGGGGGACACACCGCTTTTCAGCGTGGAGCCATCGGGGATGAAGGAGGTGTCCGTGCGGGGATATGCCGGGGTCAGCGGCTGTATTCCGGGTGGCGCCACCGAATACATCGAAACAAAGGATACCCTATCGAACACCCGGCGGATAACCATCACAAACTATCCGGTGATTAAACTATATGGCGAATGCGTGGGACCGATACCCGAAAACCGGGTGGTGTGGGAGGTTCCCGACTCATCCCGCTATCATTACAGACCTTCATACGGCTACTTCAATGAGTGGATTTTAAAACATGGCTATTGCTATGAGTCCGTGGCCGCGGTGGCAGATACACTCGCCAAAGGGCGGATGCAACAAGATCTTGACCGTTTTCTCGGGCTTCATGGAAGGTGGGAGATACGCACCAGCGCATGCTGGGTATTGCGGGAAACAGGCCGTGGGGAAATATCCATGGAATCGGACAATGAAGGGAGGGGATACGTGGATTTGAAGGGGGCCGTAAAGAAAATAAAGAATCGTCCGATGGCAAGCCTGATAGCTTGTATCAACGATGTTTCCGCCCGTCCTGTTGTAGACGGTACGGGATTTTCGGCAATGATCGACATCAGCTTATCAATCGATTCATTCTCAGATATTGACCAGTTGCAGGACGCACTTGGACTATACGGTTTGCGGCTGCAGGCTGAAACACGGGATATTGAAATGTTCGTGCTTTCGGAAATGGCAAACCAATAATCATAGAAACCTTATCCCTCTAATATATCATGAAAATTTCGACATATTTAGCTTTACCTATACTGCTTATTTTTGGATGCGTGCCCTTATCATTTTCTCAACAAATCCATCGCATCCATGGGCATGTTTTTTCATCATCACGCAATACCCCGATAGATGGGGCGGTTATAACGGACGGGGAGTCTGGGGGCGAGGCAGTCACGGACGAAGATGGTTTTTTTGAACTGTTCGTAAGGAATGACAGCACCGTATTGTTCTGCAGGGCAATGGGGTTCAGCCCATGGCAACATAAAATGGATCTCCCAATTCCGGATGGTATCCGGATCTATCTGCAGGACACCACGCAACTGTTGGAAGAGGTGGTGGTAACCACGGGATACGAATCGTTGCCGCTGGAGCGGGCAACCGGATCGTTTACCAAGATAGACAATGAGCGGCTCAACCGGGCAACCGGGATGGACGTGCTTGGAAGGCTCGAAGGGGTGACCAATTCGTTGATGTTTGACAGACGGTCTACCCAGCCCGTAATGATGGTGCGCGGGCGGAGTACCATTTATGCAGGCCAGGCCCCGTTGGTAGTACTTGACAATTTTCCCTATTACGGGGATATAAACAATATCAACCCGAATGATGTGGAAAGTGTCTCTATACTGAAAGACGCCGCAGCAGCTTCCATCTGGGGCGTAAAGGCGGGCAACGGTGTCATCGTGATTACAACCAAGCAGGGCGCGGCCGGTCAGCGGCCTGTCTTCGGTTTTTCGGCAAATGCTACTATCATAGCCGAGCCGGATGTCTTTTACAGCCCTGTGATTTCGTCTGCCGACTTCATCGAAGTAGAACGCTTCCTCTTCGGACAGGGATTTTATAACAACCAGGAAAACAACGGCAACCGACCGCCACTCTCGCCCGTGGTGGAGCTGCTCATCCGGCAACGGGATGGCTTGGCGACGCAGCAGCAGACCGATGCGGCTATCGACCTGCTCGCCAAACAGGATGTCCGGCAGGATTTCAGGAAATACCTTTATGAACCGGGTGTAAACCAGCAATATGCCCTCAATTACAGGGGAGGAAGCGATCTGTTTTCGTATTACGCTTCTGCCGGATACGATCGCAACACGGGTTTCACCGGCGATAGAACGGACAGGGTGACTTTGCGTATGGATCAGGTTTTCTCACCTACGCGATACCTGAAAATTCGGGCCGGGTTGGTCTACACGGGTAATAAGAACGTCGCCGGGCGCCCGTCGCACCTTTCCATTACACCCGGAGGAACAAAGAATCTCTATCCCTACGCAAGGCTCGCGGACGAAAACGGCAACGCGCTCCCCATCGTGAAGGATTATCGTTTTCCGTTTGCCGGGCAGGCAGAAGAATCTGGGCTATTGGATTGGATGTACCGACCACTTTCCGACTACCGGCATACCGATGTGTCCCAGACCGGGCGGCATCTTTTGGCTGATTTCGGTGTGGACCAAATCTTTTTGAAGAACTTTACTTTTCAACTCAAATACCGGTACGAAACAGGAAACGACGTGGATGCTACGCTATCGGGCCTGGAGTCGTATTATACTCGGAATATGGTAAACCGGTTTACACAGGCCGATAGCGAAGGGGGACTGACATATGCGGTTCCGATGGGCGGTATATTCAATACGGTTTCCGGTGTGTTGAATGCGCATTCGGGCAGGGCTCAGCTTGGTTATCAGAAACTCGAAGGCAACCACCAGGTGACAGCTTTGGGCGGATTTGAGATAAGGCAGATACGCAATCAAAGCAGTACGTCGCAGGCATACGGGTACGACGAAGATGTGCTGACGTCGGTAGCCGTGGATTATGTCACGAATTTCCCGCAGTACCATAATCCGAATACGCGAGCCCGCATCCCGGTCGGCTCAGGGTCAACGTTGTTTTCCGAACGGTTGGATCGGTTTATTTCGGCTTACGCCAATGCCGCTTATACCTATGCGGATAAATATACGGCATCCGGCAGTATACGCAAGGATGCGTCCAACCTGTTCGGTGTGAACAGTAATCAAAAAGGGGTGCCGCTCTGGTCAGCCGGGATAAGCTGGAACCTTCATAAAGAACCCTTTTACCGCAGTGACCGGATACCATACCTGAAGCTGCGTGCGACCTACGGTTTCAGCGGAAACGTTGATAATGGCCTATCCGCTTATTCTACCGTTACCTATTTTAACGGCAACCTGAATAATGGGCGCTATGCGGCATTACGGAGTTATCCGAATCCGGACCTGCGGTGGGAAAAATCGCGGATTATAAACTTAGGGGTCGATTTCGCGTTGAAAAACAGCATGGTTTCCGGAAGCCTGGAATACTATGTGAAACGGGGCACTGACTTGATCGGTGATGCACCGATCGATCCGACCGTTGGAATCTACAGCGGCCTGATACGCAGGAATATTGCGGAAATGTCGGGAGAAGGAATCGATATCGAGCTGAACGGAAAGTGGATCGACCGTTATATCCGATGGGAAACCGGGTTGATTTTCAATTATAATACCAACAGGCTGACGAAGTACTACACGGATGCAACCAGCGGAAGCCGGTATTTGGGATCAGGGATAGGGATTGTCCCGATAGAGGGGAAACCGCTTTACAACCTGATGAGTTACCGATGGAGGGGATTGGATGGAGCCAGTGGGGATCCTCTTGGCGTGGTAGACGGGGTGGTCAGTACAGATTATTCGGCCATCACCCGGAACACCCCGTTGGAAGGGCTCGTATATCACGGCCCTTCGCTGTCGCCGGTATTCGGAAATCTGCTGAATACATTTTCTTGGAAGCAACTGTCGGCGTCCGTAAACATCGGCTACCGCTTCGGCCACTATTTCAGAAGGCCGTCTATCTCATACGGTGCCCTGTTTAATAATTGGGAAGGGCACGCTGATTTTGCGGATCGGTGGCAACGGCCGGGTGATGAACAGCACACAGATGTGCCCTCCATGGTTTACCCGTTGAATAATAACCGCGACCAATTTTACCGCTATGCGGAAACACTGGTGGATCGTGCTTCGTCCATCCGGCTACAGGATGTACGGATTAGCTATGATATTTCCGATGTACGGCAACGGCATTTCTCCTCCATCCGGCTGTTCCTGTATGCAAAGAATCTGGGGACACTTTGGAAAGCAACCGATGCAGCGATAGACCCGGATTATGGGCTGGGGATACCTATGGGGAAAAGCTTTTCCCTGGGATTGAATATGGAATTTTAGGCAAATCAGGTTAACTTCAATAGAAATGACGATGAAACACATAATAGCTATTGCCATAGCGGCCATTTTTTTATTATCTTCCTGTGAAAATTATTTGGCGATGAAGCCGGACAAGGCGTTGGCCGTACCCAATGGATTAAGTGATATGCAGGCGTTGCTGGACGCCACCCGCTTCCTCAATGAAAGCCGGCCGGCAGCCCACATGATCGCTTCAGACAATCTGTATATTGAAGACGCGGATTGGAACGCTTTATACGACGTGACTTCTAAGAATGCATACACATGGCAGCGTGATGTATTCAATGACTTCGATACGAACGACTGGACCAATACCTATGCGGCATTGCTGCACACCAATGTGATTATAGATGGCATCGGCAGGGTAGACAGGACATTAGTTAACGGAATGGAATGGGACGCGGTAAAAGGGGGAGCCTTGTTCCATCGGGCAATGGCATTTTATGAATTGGCCCAACTGTTTGCCAAACCGTATGACGCATCAGCGGCCGAGACGGACCTCGGCGTTGTACTGCGGTTGGAGCCGGCGATCGACCAGCCTTCGGTGCGGGCCTCCCTGCAGCAGACTTATCAGCAGATTGTCGGGGATCTGAAAGGGGCAGTGCCACTGTTGCCCATACATACGGAATACGTGACAAGGCCGTCAAAATTAGCTGCGTTGGGCCTATTGGCCAGAACTTATCTGGTGATGGGCGAATATGGCCAAGCGCTTGAATATGCCAATGAATTTTTGGGGCTCAATTCGGAATTGATGGATTTCAACACAAAGGACGTGTCTCTTGCCAATCCAATTGAGCAATTCAATGAAGAAGTTGTTTACCACAGTACAGCTTTTGGGTGGCCGGGACTGAGTTACCCATCGGCCAAGGTCGATACCCTGCTATACCGAAGCTATGCAGACAATGACTTACGGAAAACGCTCTTTTTCGAGCCTCATGCATCCGACGACATCGAATTCAGGGGAAGTTACAACGGAGCGAGGGGGCTATTCACCGGCATTGCAACCGATGAATTGTATCTGATAAGGGCAGAATGCCGTGCAAGGCTGGGGCAATGGAAGGAAGCAATGGAAGACCTGAATGAACTGCTGGAAAAGCGGTATATCGAGGGCTCCTTTATAGATTTCGATGCCGCTGATGCGGAAGAAGCGTTGAATATAGTGCTTCAGGAACGTCGTAAAGAGCTTATTTTCCGTGGTTTGCGTTGGACGGATTTGAGACGGTTGAACAATGATCCAAGATTCGCAGTCGAGATCATGCGCACGGTCAATGGACAAGCGTATCGGTTATCACCCGATAATGGCGGCTACATTTTCCCAATACCTTTGAAAGTGATTGAGTCAAGTGGAATTCCTCAGAATAAATAGTGAAAAATAAAAAGGGGGCGTTCCGCGGACGCCCCCTGAACTAATGTTGGAAGTAATTCCGTTTAGCCAGCTGTCCTTGTTTTGATATTTGAAGAACCAACTGTAGCAAGGGCATCTTCATCGGGAAGTTCGGGAGATCCCCCATCTGATTCAACAAATACCGCACACCGGATCAGGCCTGCAGGGCCGCAGTCCGGCTCTGTTTCTCCGTTACCGTCGCCCAATTGATAGCTGGATGGTTCGTTGATTGGCCCTTCACCGTCGTACATGAACCATTTTTCTGTCTGATGGTTATTTGTGCGATGTACGTATTTAAACGCCGAGAACCCTACAAATGTGGCCGCTAAGGCCAGCATGAAAAAATACTGTTTAAAGTATGTGATGGTTTTATTTACCATGTTATGGGCTTTTCTTTCGCAGTTGGAAAAAAAGCACCCCAAAAAAAGGTTTGATTTAACTTAATGGCTGGTTAAAGCCGTTACACTCGTCCGGTCACTGACGTGGAGATTCCGGCCACGTGCACTCATCCGTTCGCCTTGGAACGGACGCAGGCAGGGTAGGGGTTTGTCATCAGGCCCTACGCCGGAATACGGCCATCTTCCTTGGAAAACGCAGCCGGATGGCAACGGCACGGTAACGGTATAATTGGCGGGCAATGCGCCTGCGGCGGAAAAGCCGGAGTGCTTTGCGGTATCTACGGTGTGGATGGCCTGCCGGGTGCTTTGGCCGCGTGAGCCAAATGCCAAAGATGGAAAGCAGCAGGAATGCCGTATTGAACCACAGGTGATCCTCCCACGACAATCCGCTGATGACCGAACCGCAACCGCACGGACGCCTTTCGTACCAGCCCAGCACACCGAAGAGAATGAAAAGCGTAAAGCCAAGCATGAGCAATGCCGAAAGCCACATACCGTGATGCACTCGCCTGCGGCTATCCGGCCAGGCAATGAGCACGGCCGTGGCCAGCTCCAGCACCGGCAGCGGCCAATACAGGGTATCGGCCCACCAGGCGGGGAAGGGCTGCCGCAGCAGGGTGCCGTGGAATTTTTGCAAATCCCACAGCTTTTCCGCTGCGACGGGCAGCCACAACACCACAAGCGAAAGCCGGATTACGAACATGGGGAGCAATGCGATATGTTTTCTAATAGTGATCATGACCCAAAGGTAGGGTGGGCCTGGCCCTCCTTAGTTGTTAGAATACCGATAGTTATTTTGGGTTTTGATCGGGAAATTAACCATTTCGATATTGCCTACGCAGTTGCCCTGGGCTGATTCCGAAATGTCTTTTGAAGGGTTTATTGAGTGCGGCCGCATCGCTGTAGCCGAAATCCATTGCCACTTTGTATACGGGATCATCGGTTTGGAGCAATCGCTTTCGGACGGCCTCCATCCTACGGCCAAGAAGGTATGCCGAGGGCGTGGTGCCCAGTTTTTCGCCGAAGAGCTGTTCGAGTTTATCTGCCGATGCACGCGCGTGTTTGAGCACGGCCCTCAGCGTGGGCGGTTGCCCATGCAGGTACTCATGCTCGCTGATATGGGCCAAGACTTTTTCCAATGTTTCGTCGTCGTAGTGGTGTTGTCCCTTGCCACGCAATAAGCCTTTGATGGCCGAGCAGACACCGGACAGCCGTTGTTGGAGATGCTCATTGAAATCCTTACGGCGCTTGATACCCTCGGGGCTGATAAGCCTGATAAGGCGTCGCATGAAGACGCTATCTGCCTGTATCGGAGGGCTGAAATGGTCGCCTACAGACAAGGCGCTACCGCCCAGAAGGTCGGCCAGCTCGTCAAAATCTTCTCCGATAACGGCCAGTTGCGCGGCATGGACAGCAATAAACAACATCCTGCAGGTGTTTTCAAGAAGACGGATGGGATATGCTGTGGCACATAGCCTGGCGAAATAAACCGTGCCGGGGAGCAGGGTTTCAGATTTTTGGCTGCCCTTATGATCATAGCGGGCCGACCCTTCAAGCATGACAGCAAATACATAAGTCGGTGTGTTTTGCTGATGTATAATGAGTGTAAACGGATCGGGACATTTTCCTTCCAACAGATCTACCGTCAGAAGGGTATTGGCATAATACTGACGTACAAACCGGAAGTCAGATAAGGTAGGGCGATGGTAGGCGATAGTAAACGCAAGGGGGATGGGATGGGTGCAAAGCGGAGCATGTATACCAGGCCGATACCGGCGCTCGACGACTTCAAACGGAAAGGTGATATGGAAGGCTTGTGGCACCTCGCTAAATTATGCGGAGATGGTGCGTTGCCCGTTGTCATTTTCCGGCAATAGGAGTTGTTATTTTGGGACAGCATTTGGATTGTTTTTAGCCAATGAAGGGTTGTGCCCGAAGCAACTGAAATAAGCCTTGGAGAATGAAGGTGTATCGGCGTAGCCCAGTTGTTCGGCGACTTGGGCTATGGGTTCGCCCGCTGTCAGCAACCGGACGGCCGTCTTCATCCGAAGCGTATGATAGAATTTTGCAGGGGTCATTTCACGATTTGTGACGGCAGCAAATGCCCTTGCCAGTGTTTTGGGCGTGCAATTGATTTCGGCTGCAATTTGTGCTACTGTGTGAAATGGGCCGCCGATCATATGGCGCATACTATAGGTATAAAAGTCAACAACAATTTGTTGATACGTTTTCCGTGGCGATTTGTCCAGCAGCTCCTGCAAATGTTGGTCGTACTGTGCCAGGATATTGTTAAGTGAATGGAAGTCATTAAGATCCAGTCGGCTTGTTAGCCTTAGGTTTTTTAAATCGGCGATCCAGGTAGCCATAGCCTCAGCGAGCCGGTGTCTTGGGAAAATAATGGCAACTTGGTGGCGATGCATTTGCTGGATGTAGCTATTGAGCACAGGCAAAACTTGGCTTAGCAGCTCAAACCAGGCAACCGGCACTGCAAAACAAGTTATCGAATGTTTTCCAGATTCAAGTTGAACGTAGTATTGGCCGGGTTTTAGGTAGAATACCTGGCACTCCGTAGTATTGGCCTGCCAGCTGATATCCTCAGCTCCCTGTCGCACTATTGATAAATTACCTTCGGAAATCAGGAAATAATACAGCCCTACTTCCGTGATATTGATCTCCATGCGC
Organism: Parapedobacter koreensis; assembly: GCF_900109365.1. Lineage (GTDB taxonomy): Bacteria > Bacteroidota > Bacteroidia > Sphingobacteriales > Sphingobacteriaceae > Parapedobacter > Parapedobacter koreensis. The sequence goes on from NZ_FNZR01000008.1 coordinate 272,769, forward strand.
AAGGAGGTTTCTGGATGCAAATGCAATTCCATCAATAGGTAGTGGATAATCCGGCGCTGCTTCAACCGGATTTGTATAGCAGGGGAAGAGGTGTGCGAAACTTGCAGATTGCCGCGATGAAGCGAAAGCGACGGAAAGTGAAGACAGACATCTATCGGGCGGTTTTTCTTTTCCATTAGGCTGGCTTGATAGGTAAATGTGAGAGCAAGATACGATTTTTTGCCTAACGATTCGACATATTTTATGCAAAGAAGTCGAGCAGCGGAAAAAAAGCAATGGTAATTTTGCTGCATCAAACGAAGGAAAAATGCTAAACGAATTGAATCGGGTAATTGATTACATTGAAGACCACATCACGGAGGATCTATCACTTGAAGCTATTGCCGAATATGCCAAAGTTCCGGACTTTCACTTCAGGAAGGTATTCTTCTACCTTTCCGGGCTGACGCTTAGCGAATACGTCAAAAACAGGAAACTGTCGGAAGCCAATAAGGATTTACTGGCTGGAGAGCGGGTAACCGATGTGGCCTTCAAATACGGGTACCAGTCAATGGACGGCTTCACCCGGGCATTTAAAAAGTGGAGCGGGATGCTGCCTTCGGACGTCATTAAAGAGAAGACCCATAAATCATTTCCCAAACTTTCATTTATCATCACGGTCAAAGGAGGAACTACTATGGAATTTAGCATAGAAAACAAACCGGCGTTTAACTTCGTCGGTGTAAGCAAACGCGTCCCCATGCAATTTGAGGGCGTCAACAACGAGATTGTAACGCTTGCGCGAAGCATCACGGATGAGCAAAAGGCTGAAATGCATGCTCTACAAAACATCGCACCGTATGAAGTCGTCAATGTGTCCTATGATGCGGATGCCAAGTTTATGAAAGAAGAGGGCGATTTGACGCATTTAATCGGTGTCTTGACAACCGAAAACCAACTAAGCGACCGATTGGAAAAAGTGCCCGTTGAAGCCGGCTTATGGGCCGTGTTTCCAAACGAAGGGCCATTCCCGGCTACCTTGCAGCAGACCATGGCCAGCATATACGCAGAATGGCTGCCTTCTTCCAACTATGAGGTAATCGATGCACCTTCATTTTCGTTTACCAAAATGGACAGGCAGAAAAAAGATTATGCCTACAGCGAAGTATGGATTCCGGTAAGGGGATAGCTCATCGGACTCGCTATAGCAACACAAATTCAGCTTTTTTTGCATAAGTTTGATAAATAAAACAGTCTTTGGTCTTGATCGGCTTGACAGATATGGCATACGACAACGATTTGGTTCAACAAGTAAGGGCATACCTCAGGGGAATTCCCAGGATGGCTATCGAGGAAAAGAAAATGTTTGGCGGCTTGGCGTTCTTGGTCAATGGCAAGATGTGCATCAACGTCAGCGGAGACAGCTTGATGTGCCGGTTTGATCCGGACAATCTTGATGAGATCGTTGAGCGCAGGGGATACCGGCCCATGGTCATGAAGGGAAAAAATCTTGCGGGATATTGCTATGTCGGCCCTGAGGGGTACGGCCAACCGGAAGACTTTAGCTATTGGCTGGAATTATGTCTTGCCTATAACGCGCAGGCCAAGGCCAGCTCAAGACGTTGAGCATGCCAATTAACCGGTAGCCTTCCTCGTCCAGCCCAGGTTGGTATGCTTAAAATCATCTGGGAATTTCAGGCCATAACCCAGCATGCGGTCAAACGAAGCGTGTGCAAACAGCAACAGCCCACAAGTGATCAGGACATCCATATGCATCAAATAACCGACGGTTAATACGGCTAGCGCCACCGCTCGGTGATGAAATAGATTATAGGTGAAGGCTCCCACACGGCTGTTTACCACGTAGCCCAGCATGGAAACGTCGGGACTGAAGAATAGCAATATCCACACCCAAATGGATATGCCGAGGTTATAGGCAGCTAAAAAATAAATTGCAATTGCTGTTATAGCCGCTTCTTCAATTTTGATGATGATATCCATCGCTTTTTCCTGTTTCATGACAGTAATTTTTGTAATGTCAAAGGTAGTTTTAAAATGGCTGTGTTCCATATGTTAAAAGCCTTCAACCGCCATGTGTAACATACGTATCCGCTGTTTTGCCATTTGCTTCCTTGTATCAATCTGCATTACCGGATGCAGGAAAAACAAGGTGGATAAACCTGATCAGGGGGACTACCGCTTGGTTAGAACGTTGGAATACGCCAATAGCACGGCAAAGGAACCGCGTCAAATAACAGACCATGTTTATGATTCGGAGGAGAGTGGTTTGCCGTCGTCATTGCCGCATACACTCCATTTTTTTTCCAACGCTGGAGACGGATTGAAATTGTTAAATTACTTGCGCTATTCCTATAAGCAGCGGAAGGCCTCACGAATAGAAAGCTATCAAGGCGACGGTGCCTTGACGTCTGTGTCGGAGTATTTCTACGAATATGAGAAAAGGGAAAATATTTGAAAAGACACTTAAACTATTTACCTTTGCGCAGTTTCACGCAAATTTGTAACATTAATATATAGTTAGCAAGTCAATTATCAACCTAAAGCCAATGACCGAGCATCGCCTGTCTGTTTGTATAGTGCTCATAATGTCGCTTTTATTTGCTTATTCGTGCAAAAAAGAGGCATCGCCCCTTGAGAAGGAAGAGGAAGAAATGGTTTCCGATTTCACCGTTAATTTATCTGCTATCTCAGGAGATCATCAACATGGATTCGCTGGCCACCAACTCACCGATACCCTGGTTATCAAGGTTACGCCCAACAACGCCAATGACCTGGCTAAATACCGTCTCCGGGTTACAGCCGAACATTTTTTTCCCCAAGAGGGGCTGCGCTTGGTTGGAGAAGCAAATGACGGGCAAAGTAATTATTATAAATACCTATGGATACTTCCTGCCGAGAAGACTGAACACCGGATAACGCTAAAAGCATATTTCAACTGTGACGATGGGATATATGCCATCGGTGGCTGTACGGTGCTTGACTCTATCGTCGTTGCTGCTAGCGCCATTCCGAAATGGGACACCGTGTACCTCCATGCTCACGCTGGTATCTCGGATGTTCATTTCTTTGACAATGGCGAAGCCTATGCCGTGGGTCCGGGTGTCGGTGTCCTCTACTCTCCAGACAGCGGATATACGTGGCAATCAAAAAGTCCGATAGTCGATGATAATCGTGATGACATTTATGGTATTACCTTTTATGACCGCACTACTGGATACCTGTTCGTCACGAATGACTATGCATACACGACGCATGACGGGGGCCAGACATTTACCTTCGAGGACTGGACACCGCCCATTGGTGGACACTTGAGCACGAAGGGCTATGGTTTTTTGGATCGCAATACCTTGTTGGCAGTGGGTATAAATGGTAAGCTCAGCAAAACCACCGATGGCGGGAAAAACTGGCAGCAGTATGCAGGATTGGATCTAATTCATTCATTTTATTGCATTACATGCATCCCTCCAGCTACCTGCTACGTCGGCGGTGAGGCTGGTGTCTTATTGAAGACGACAAACGAAGGAACCACCTGGCATGTTCAGGAGTCTCCGATGAACAATATGTGGTACGTTGGTCATGCGGTAAGTGAGCAAACAGTATATTTCGGTGGACAACAAGGTGGTATCACCCGGACTAGGGACGGCGGGAATACCTGGACGAAGTTATCCACCGGTTTATTTTATGACATTGTAGCCCTCCGGTTTTTCGGCACAGACCACGGCTACGCGATTTCCGCGATAGGGGAAATCATTGAGACCAGAGACGGGGGAAATACTTGGAAGACCATTTTGATTGGCAATTATGGTATGAATCAGGTTACTGGCGCCCATTTTCTGGATGAGCACACGGTATTCGCCTACGGCGGGGGCGTGTTGGTGCGCTATGACCTAAAAACACTTACAACGGATAGCAATCAGTAAAAATGCATGAATAAACCACCTATTATGCACTGGCTGTGCTTAGCAGCTTTTGGTGCCCTGTTTTTCGGATGCAAGAAGGAAAGTGCCGGGCCACCGCTTGACTGGAATCAGGATGGCCGTGCTGGCGTCATCGAACTGATCAGTGGCAACAACCAGTCGGGAGTCTTCGGTGAGTACTTAAAAGATTCCATTGTTTTCAAGATTTATGGCAAGGGCAACGCTCCCCATTACCAGTACCTCGTCAGATTCCGGAAGCGCCAAGGCAACGGAGCGACCAATCTTATCGACCAGCATTATTACTATACGGATGATTTGGTGCCCGTTGATCTGGATAGTTATATCAGGGTACAGTGGGAACTGGGGTGCGACAATGCGGTGCAGGAGATGGATATCCTGCTTTATGTTGATTCCATGTATCGGGCAGACCCTGCTTATTATGACCAGCGGCCAGCCGATGATTCCGTTACGGTCAGTGCCAGTGGTGTGAAGCCGCAAGGGTGGGGGCATGCGTGCGGTTGCCAACTGAATGATTACCTCAATGCCCATATCATTAGCCGCGACGGTGTGCTGTACCTTATTGATCAGACCATCTCCCGATCAGTAGATGGCGGGATCAATTGGCAACCGCTTTCAAACTTGCCTGTTGGCGTAGATGTGCGTGCTGCACAGTTCAATAGCAAGGGCTGGCTGTACATGGTCACCAGGGAACACGGGGTATATTATTCGGAAGATCTCGTAACCTGGGTGCCTATAAACGATGGGTTGTTGGATCACCGGGATCCGACGATGTTCAATGTATTTGATGATGAGTTATTTGTTAGTTTTTACGTTGATGGTCCATACCGAAGTACGGACAATGGCAAGTTTTGGCGTAAATTGGTCGTTAATAATGGTCGGTCTCAGCGTTATAGGTTGCTGAATCGACATCCCAACGGTAAACTTTATCTTTTTGATGATTGGAGCGACCTGTATGTATCCGGTGATCAGGGAGATACTTGGCAACTTGTGCCGATAGATTATAAATACAAGCAGTACCAAGTTGAAGATTTTAAGATTGGACCGGATGGGATGCTGTACATCGGTGCGGGCGATGCCACGATTTCGGTTATATCCCCCGAAACTTATGAGGGTATGGCCCATAGTATTTACAAGTGGAATGCGTCGCACCAATACGTCAAGGGTATCCAATTTGTGGGCAATGATGTTCTGTATCTCGTCATGTGGCACGATGAGCACGGCATTTATAGCAAAAATGCAAATTGGGGAATGCTTGACCTTGGATTTGACAAACCCATCGAAGGGTACTACCGGAAGCCCGACGGCAGCTTCATCTTACAATCGGCCAACAGGCTTTATGTAAAGTATTGATTTTCTCAACATAAGCTATGAAGATAATATACCGTTTTTGCCTACTGGTTGGCTTGTTGGCGTTTGTAGGCTGTAAAAAGGAAAAAATGCCGGAGGGATCACAATACATTGCCGATATCTCCGTTACGACCGTCGATGAGACCGGTGCGGTCTTTTTTGCTCAACTGGGTGGGTTATCCTGGGAGGAAATCGATCAGGTGGGGTTCGTATGGTCAGCAAGCGCAGACCCGCAGACTGCTGAGGCTGCTTTTCGCGTTGATACGGAACGCCCCAACCTTGATGGCAACTTTACGCTTAAGGCCGAGACAGGCATCGAAGCGGGTGTCACCTATCAGGTCGTCGCCTATGTTGTCGTTGGCGGTCAGCAGCACTTCAGCCGGGCCATTCAGTTTGTAGGTCAAGGTAGCCGGGGACCTGTCGTACGCACGGTCACGCCATCGTTCGGTACATGGGGTGACACCGTTACCGTGCATATACAAAATATTCCTTCTTCATCGAGTCAATTTTCCGTTAGTGTGGGCGGCGTGCCAGCAACTGTTGTTTATTCCGATAAAGAAGCTATCCGCTTTGTAATACCCGACGCTGTTGTTTTGGAGCGGCCCGATGTGGAAATCAATGTCAATGGTTCCACGAATGTGCAGCAATGGTATTTTGAGTTGCCTCGCTTGGACTCGGTGTCTAACTATTATCCGGCAGTAGGCGAGCGCGTTGTGTTATACGGTAAGAATTTTAATCCTCAGGCATCATTCAATAAAGTCATGCACGACGGGCGTACGTTTGAAGTGGTGTCCGTAGACCGCCACCGGCTTGAATTTGTCGTCGGCGACCTGCCGATGTCTACCAAAGCGCCCTTGGCGGTATCTACCATTGGTGAACCCATTACTTCCGAATTTCAGGTGGCCGTATTGAAGCACCTGCGGAAACTTCGGGACTTTCCTGGGTCTGCCCGCTATTATACCTTTGCCAGTTCGTTGGATGGTGTTGGATATTTCGGACTCGGAGCGCTGGGCCGTATAGATATCGAGCGATTGCCCCCTCCGGATGATATTTGGTCTTACGACGCTGCTGCTGATCAGTGGCAACTGCTCAATCACACGTTCCCAAATGACGACATGTACTCATCATTGAATTTTATTCATGACGGCAAGATATATGTCGGAGGTGGGATGAGTAACGAATACGGCATTGGAAAAGCTTGGTACACCTATACACCATCGGACAACCGCTGGTCACAGGGATTTGTCTGGTTGGAAGCGCCCATAGAGCGGATTATCAGCGGGTTTTCAATAGGCGGGGAAGCTTTCAGTGTAACGATGAATGAGGCTCGCGTCGTCGAGTACTATAAAATGAACCGCGACCGCTGGGAGTACCGTGGCACGCTTGATAAGGCGCATCATGAAGGCGTTTCATTCGTGATAGGCGATAAGTATTACCTAACCACGGGCCATGATTACGACGCGGGTTACAACAATGACATGGACGTGTATGATTCGGCGGCCAAGAAATGGTCTAAAGCGGCACCTTTCCCCGGCACGTTCCGCAGGTCTTCTACGGGATTTGTGCTCAACGGCAAAGGATACGTCTATGGCGGGTATTATGATTACGGCCAGATTGGCGACGTGTGGGAATACACGCCGGAAACAAACTCCTGGCGCATGGTAGAGCAAGTCGTTTCAGCCGCCCGCTCTGGTTTTTCATCGTTTGTAATCGGACAGAAGGCTTATATCATTGGCGGCGCTATGGACAACGCTTCATGGTCCACTTACGCAAGCAAAGAAGTCTGGGAGTTTAGTATGGACAATCAATAGTCATTCAACGATGAAAAGCTTGTATACAGTTGGCTTGCTGACGTTGCTCGTAACGATAGTCGCCTGCAAGAAGAACGACGTCAATCCGCCCAAGAAAGACGAGGTGGCCATCATTGCGAGTGAAGCCCATGTGTTTCAGGATGGCGGTGTACAGCTTGTCGCTGAAGTGCTTGAAGTTCCATGGGCTACCCTCAAATATGGATTTGTCTTATCAATGGATAGTTTGTTTTCACCTTATACAACTCAATACCACTATATCGAAAACAAGCCGCTTTCCAAAGGGATCATCCGGTTTGATCTCCATACGCAGCTCGAAAAGAATCGGAAATACTACTTCAGCGTATTCACTGTGAATGACAGCACGCAGCTAAGCACGTATAATGTCAAAGCGTTTGTCTCGACGGGGTCGAAAGCAGCCAAGATTGATTCGATTGCGCCGCTTCGGGCGCACCTGAAGGATAGCCTGCACATCTATGGCAAGTATTTTTCATCTCGGTATTTCCAGGTCATGTTTGGTGATACCTATGCACAGTCAAACGTATTAAATGATAGCGTCGTGAGGGTATACGTACCAGCAGACCTTCAGGAGGTGAAACCCATCATCCGTTGGCAGTATGAGGATTTTTCTGCTACGGTCACAAACGAATTCGCGTTGTATACACCTGTTATCAGCTCCTTCACACCCCAAGCTACGTTCAACGAAATGATTACCATTTTCGGTGATCACTTCGATACCGATAGCACGCAAAACATTGTACGTATCGGAGATTTCAGTGTACCTGTCTTATCGGCCACACGGCAGGCACTACAAGTGAGGGTTCCTGAGGAACTTACCGCGTCATCGAATGTGCTAACGGTGACCGCCCAATCCCAGACGGTGCAGTCTGCGGAAGCTTTCAAGCTTATAACACCTATTATTGAGTCTGCGCCCCTAGTCGTCACCACCTATGAAGAGGTGACCATCAAAGCCCGGTACCTGCACCCTCAATATCACCGAAACGAGGTGTTTTTTGAGGGTGTCCAGGCAGAAATTATCAGTGGCAGTGCTACGGAACTAAAAGTGAAAGTGCCTCCGGGGCCATATCCCCGCCGGAAGGCCACCCTGCAGGTAAAGCTTATGGATGTCAGTGATTCGCACGATCGCGATATTGCTATTGCCGATCCGTGGGCCATGGTTTCCAAAGGCTTCAATACGGCCACTGGTTACAGTACGCCCAACGGGGTATTCACCATCGGCGGTGTAGCCTACGCGCTTGTAGCCGATCACGAAAAGATACGGATCTACCGGTTCAACCAGGCAGATTACAGCTGGCGAGCAGTCAATACCAAGACTGACCGCCCCGGAGGCCTTTATGCGGCAACCGGGGAGCGGATTTATCAATATCGTGCCTTCAGTGGGCAGTCCGATTATTTCTGCGCATATCATCCAGGCAATAACACGTGGGAAACCTTGCCTCCGCTTACCACCGATCCGGCAAAAAGTTCCAGTATATCGGCTCTCTTTACAGTCGGCGATGAGGTATACCTGCTTTGCCGGCCTGCCGACTTCTTAGCTGGCGAAGCGACGTTCGCATTGTATGCGTACCACACCAAGACAAAGCAATGGACTTCCAAATCAGGACTACCCCATGCATTGTTTGAGGGATTCGATATCGGTTATCCCATTACCTTTGCCATTGGGAATAATATCTACCTTGGTGCAGGAGCTGTGATGACTGGTAGTGGCAGGTTTTGTAAATATGATTGTATCGCAGATCGCTGGACGTCCGTGGCGGCTGGGGGGCCGATCGAAGGAAAGGGGGGTAGTGCCTTCGTAGCCAACGGCAAGGGCTATGTCATTATCGGTGAATCTTTCAATTACGATTATAGTTCACGTACCTGCTTCCAGTTTGACCCAACCTCGCAGACCTGGGCACCGCTTTCTACACCGATAAGCACGAATCCCTACGAGGGCTATGGTGAGGTCAGCAGTGCATTTGTGTTGGGTGGGAATGCTTATGTGTTTATCCACAATAATGCAGGCGGCGACGACGGAGGATTGTATGAAATAAAGCTGGACCAACTAAGGTAGTCAGCTGCGCTCCTGAAAAAGGAAAAACCTTCCCCGGCGGAGGGAAGGCTGCTTGTGATATATTGAATCCCAACGGGGAGTGTTGCCTTAGCGTGCCGCAGTGACAGTTTCGGCCAGCGCATCCTTTGCTTTGGCGTAAGCTTTTTCCTCTTTTTTGAGGGCTACCTGCAAGTGCTTCTGCAATTTTGCAATCGCCTTGGCTTCGTAGGCATCGCGCTCGGCGTGCAGCTTGGCATAGCGGGCATTTATTTCCTCAATGGCTTTTTTGCTCTGCTCCACGCGAATGCCGTCCGCGATGTCCTGCTCGTACACGCCCACGAAAAATTTGTGATCGCGCTCCAGCTCGGCATGGTTGCCACGGCTGGCTTTGATGCGTGCTTCAGCCAGGTCATACTGGTTGTAGAGTACGACCATGTTTTGCTGGTGGAAGGCTGCGGTTTCCTTCAGCGTGGTGACGGTGTTCTTGTCGTTTGACGGGTCATTTGGTGTGCTGGCAAAACTGTTTCCAAGGGCTGCTACACTAATCAGGGTGCTTAATACGAACGTTTTCATGATGATATCTTTTAATGGTGAATAAATCATTGTTACTGTTTTTTCTTGTTTTTTGTAGATATGACGACGGTATGGCCGAAACGTTGCAGCGCAGTTAGGTGGTTTTAGACGAACGGCAGGTAGGAGCCGACCAACGGTAAATGCTTTAGACCAAAAGCCGGATTTTATAGATGAATGGGGAATTCTCCTGATAAAAAGAACAGGGAGCAATCAGCTAAAGGGGCAATTGCCCAAGGCGACGGCCGTGGCCCACAAAATGGGTCGATCCGGCCGGAATGAAGCTACAGGAAAAACAGCGGCTATAAATGTATCGTTAGTTTGTACTCAGAAGAATAAAGACAAGCAATGAGAATAAGCCGTGAGTTATACCTTTGGCTAAAAAGCTCCATCTGCTGCCCTAACTT
>NZ_FNZR01000001.1 GCF_900109365.1 Parapedobacter koreensis
ACACCCGATGAAAGGTTCTATCAGCAAATTAAAAATGTGTCGTGATTATATCTTAACTTAGTGCAAAAGTTGTCCAGCAAATAGGGAGTATCATACATCCGAAAGTATCTTCGAATTTCTTTAAAATAGATGCCGAATATAAACCTTTGATTCCCCCGCCGTCTATTGAAAGTATTTTAAAAGTTCTATTTCTTTTCATTCTTTTCTTCTTAGTTATTGTTATCGTTATCCTATATGTTCCCGAATCCATTCCCATGCTTTTTTGGGCAACCAGCCTTCATAATTTCTCCGGACTTCAATCGTGAGCGCGTAATCATTTTTATCGATGTGTTTTCCTATTCTGGCATAAAGCTGCTCAGCGGTCTCGGAAGTAGAAATCAACCATGTCGAATCTAGATAATGCCACCAGGAGGGCGAATTCTTAAGCTCCTTATATAGTCCTTCATAGTCTTGACCTCCTTTATTGAGGTCGTAGCTTACAATATAAACTGCCATTTTATTTTTTCGTTATTTTTCCAATCCCGACCAAGCATCTACCATGAATCCACCAGATCCAGTGAAAGGATCAATAGCAATGGCTGACGATGATCGGTCGCGTTAAATCCAAAAACTTGTTTTTGATGGTCATGAGGCGCAGGGCAAAAACCGACCCTGCAGCACGGAGGAAGGTAAGGCTACGATATTGTGACGAAATAAAAACCGTATTATTTAAAACAATTCTTAATTTCGCCCGTTCTAAAAGTAAATATTCAACATCAGTGGCCTTGGTTCATCCCAAGTGCAGATGGTTTAATAGGGTTCGGGCGCTACCAACACCCGGACCTTATTTTTTATAAAACCATCCCATCTATTCTAACTGCTATCCATTACTATTATTTTTATTGTATTTTTATTACCTCAATATAATCAATTGATTGTAATCCAAATTACTTAGTACAAATATACTTATATTTTGTCTTAAGTTAGTGACATAAGTTTTTAACAGTTGTGCAGATAAATCAGCCTTAGTGTTCTACTTATAGTCGTTTTCCATCTCTGATATGGTTTTTAAAATATCGTCCACTGGTTCCTTAAGTTCATTCCCCATTTTTATGATTTCATTAGGGTACTCGTCCTTCAAAAACGTCATCAAAGCATAATATGTGGGTTTAAAAAGTCCTTCCAAGTTCTTAAAATTGTTAAAAACATTTAGTGCGATATGGTATTGTTTCCTAGACATTAACAACAAAAGGATTTCGTTAAATACTAAATGCTCTCTCCCATTATCTTTGAATAAGTCATCTCTCTGAATATCAATTAGTTCTTTTTCAATATTCTCATATTCACCTGTCCAAACACTAATAAATAGGCCGTACAGCTTCCACAACAAGGTATCGAAAAGCGCCTCCCCACTATTGAACAAGTGAATCGCCTTCCCTTTATCCCTTAAAAAATCTTTATAAAACATCATACAGACATAGAAAGCAACTAACAAGTTTGACGGATTATAGTTCTCTAATCCCCCTTTTATATAGGCTGCACACGCTTTTTCAAATATATTACTTACTCGCTTGAAGGCTTCGGTACTGTATTTGTTAGCACTTGTCTCATATAACTCCACAATTCCTTGATATAATAACAGATCGGCGTCTTTAGATTTTTCAGGTTGAATTGTATTTAATTCCAAAATCGCTGCCGATTTTTTATAACTAGCTTCATCCCGTTCTTTGACAAACAAATACAAATCCAGCAACTTTTTGTATAATGTTATTTGTGGCGTTAGCTTCAAAGCACTTAACAATGCTTTTTCCGCTTCTTCATAACGTTTCGTTTCGATTAAAATAGATGAAAGGTGCTCTAGGGCAAATACCTTATAATCTGAATCCCCTTTTGCGGCCAATCGATAGTATTTTTCTGACAATTTGATGTTTCCAAGTTTAAGATATGCATCTCCTTTTAAGAGGGCTACTTTAGGCTCATCTTTAATCGATTTTTCGTTTAGCAAACGGAAAGTCTTTTCTGGCGCTCCAGCTACAAAATACAAAATAGCGATATTAATAACATCTTCTTTCTCACTTGGATTTATTTGAGAAATCGTATTAATAGCACCTTCGTAATCTTGCTTGCCTACAAGACTCCATGCGTACAGGGCAATTTCGTCTACATTCTTGTTTTTAATCTCTTCTAAAACTTTGGCTGCTTCGATAAATTGACCTTTTTTATAATATGCATATGCCTTTAGCATTTTACGTTTCCTAGGACTGTCTAATAGTTTTTTTTCCTTCGAATTCAGGATGGCCGCGGTTTCTTTGTAAAGTAAGTTTTGTCTTTCTAGATTTAATTTGTCAGAATTGAAAAGTGCTTCAGCTATCAAAAGCGCAGATTTCGCATGATATTTTCCAGACCTCAATTGTTTTAAATGCCGTTGCAAAAAGACATCTAATGCTTCTTCATCTTCATACCACAATTCCAAAAATTTTGTAAGCCAGATGACGCGCATTTTGTCTCTGCGATCACCATTCCGCATTAAATACCAAATATTGAAAAAACGCTCTTTAAGCTGATAGAGATTATTTTTCGTATCAGTCTGTTTTTTTTCTATGACATTGTTTTTTTCTAATTGCTGTAAGTGTGCTGATATCAACTTAGTAGACATCGATTTGCCATCTTCGCGAATCTGACCGGCAATATCTTTAGCACTAACCGCGTCCCAACGTCTCGCAATAACATCTACAATTCGACGCTGTTGCACTGGCAGATCCTCAATGCGATGCTTGTATAGGGGCGTTACTTGGTCAAGTACTATCTCCAAATCGTTCAATGCGGATCCGTCCTGGTCATCTAATAATAACTGATAGACCATCATCAATGTGCGGATCACCCCACCGGTAAGTACGGAGAGCGTCTCGATCTTTGCCTTACTCTTCTTCAGATCTATTTTATTTTCGCAATGCTCTTGTAGCCGCTCGATAAGTTGAAAGGTTTCTTCCTTGCTAAGACCGTTTAGGTGAATGATGTCGAAAAATTCATAGAACGGTTCAGAATAGTTATGCAAATCCTGCAATACAATAGCAGATGCTCCAATTATTCGAATGTCCTTGCAGTGCATTAGCACTTCTCGTAACCGCCTTTTTTCTTTCTCTTTAAGGTTGTCCAAAAACAATTGCCCAAAATTATCAAAGAATAGAATGATTTTTCTTTCGTTGGCCCTTAATGTTTCTATCAGGTATTCAAAGCATCGCTTCTCGTAGTCATCGAAATCAACAAAGGCTTCGGTATGCTCGTAGTGAATACCTCCAGTGTCCCATTCATCGTCGAGATATTCCAGCAGCTTCTCCCATAGCCTTGAAAGTGAAGTTAAATCATAATTCTCTTCACCGAAAAATACCGGTATAAGCCAACTGTTTAGCGCCGGAGTGTTTTCTATCTCGTATTTTAGTCGCAGCAGTAAGGTCGTCTTTCCCATCCCACGCTGCCCTTGTATGAGGTAGTGTTTTTCCGGATATTTCATGGTGCTCGATTTGATATCCTTGAATATCTTGTCAAACACCTTAGTTCGAACGACAAAATTAGCTACCAACTCATCTTTTGACAATGTCGCCGGATTATATAACGTTTTTACACTCATAGCTATTTGCATATATGTTTGCGGCACCATAGTTGGAGAATCGGCGAAGTATAGCGATAAATATGGCCTTCTCCTTTAAACAGATACCCATCTCCTTCCAATATATCCATGATGCGTTTTACTTCTTCAACATGATGCTTAACACGCTTATCATTCAATACATCATGATCAATGTTGTCATTTTCGGCGATGTACTCCAACACTTCAAACACGAAAGCATGCTCACCTCCCTTGAATAGCGTAGCCAACCTTGCAAAGTATGGCTCGAATTGGGGTTTATTCCTGGAGTGTACAATCTGGTCGAACGCTTGATCAACAGCTTCCCGATCAACTTTGTTGCCGGTTGTCTCGTACACCTCCACGATTTCCTGCGCGATAAGCTGCAAGTGAAATGGGATAAGCCAACGCATTTTGTCAAGCGTATACTTAAGTATTTCCTCTTCAACAACAACGTCGTCCGTACCAAGCAACTTGGTAATGAAATCCAAGGCTTCACCGTAGGACAAAGGCGCCACTTCTACTGTCCGCAGGTCGTTTACCGCTGTAAGCGCTGTCACTTTTTCAACCATAGGGTAGAGCGACATGGATCCCGTATAAATGAAATGGACTTTATCAATCACATTCCGATGATGCCGCAACTCCCGATTGCGTTGAATAAAATGCTCGGCAGCTTGTGCCCCGTCTTTGTTCAGAATGTTCTGGATGGTTTGTGGAAACTCGTCAATAAGTACGACCACATGTCCGTATTCTGGTTTGAGATGCCCAAAGAGATCGACTAATATCTGGTGATAATCTGTCTCACCCGTCTCTCGGAATTCGATATTATAAACTTTCTTGACCTTACCTAATACAGCTTCAAACCCTCCTTTAATGGCATCGTACAATTTACTCAACCGGCCAATTGCTTCACTGCGAACCAACTCTTCAAAAATCACCTTGAAAAACTCATTTTCCGAATCAACGGATTCAGTAATGACGTATATGAAATAATAGCCATCTTCAGGAAACTCCTCGATGTATTTAAGAATGGATGTTTTGCCAACTCTTCTTGGAGCAGAGAGATAAATACTTGTTCCTTTACCCAACACTCGGTATATCTTTCTGACCTCGACGCCCCGCGGATAAAATGCATCGCCTCTTGCCGGATTCCCTAAACTATTCTTCATTTGACAATAAATTTATTGCCAAATATAATGACAAAATTTTTATTGCCAAAATAGTTGACAATTTTTTTGTTGTTAACCACGGTGCTGGTCTCCCTCATAAGCAAAGGCCCTTAAAGCTGCTTGCAAAGTGATACTGAGCGCCAAAGCGGTATGATTCATGAAAAAGGATATGAATAAAAGGTTTTCCCATCGGTGCCAAATCGGTATCTTGTTCTTTTCATTACGCATACGTAAATAAAGAGAAAGGTGTACCGAACCGAGCTGAAAAGTTACATGCGCTCCTATCCGCTGGATTCTTCAAAAAGCCACGAACCGGAAAAGACACTTTCATGAAACTAAATCCTGACACCCCTGAATCTGAACTGGGCCAACACAGCATTGAAATCGGTAAAATCGCCGTAACATTGCGAAACGGCAAATTCTTGTCGTGGCGATTCGGTTCATAGAGAAAGCTACCAACCAAGCCGCCTATGCGGATCTCCGCGGGAAAACCGATATCGCGGCGGAGAAGAAGTAATGGAAAAAGCCACACCCGTAAAGGTATGGCTCGTTATCGTTACTGGTAAAACATTACCGTTATTTCTTTTCCTTGGCCAAATCGGTCCGGACTTTTTGCACGAAATCGATTGGTACTTCAGCCACTCCTGCTGCACCCGCATCATCCAATCCCAATTGCTGGATTAGATTGGCCACCACCTTATAACTTTTGGCTTCTGCGCCTTTTTCAATGCCTTTTTCGATACCTTTCCGTTCAGCCTTGTCCAGTAAATATTCCGTTGTTCCCATAGTTTCGGTGCTCCTTCCTTCTAGTTGAGCTGTTTCACTTTCAAACTTAGAAAAGTTTGAAGAGGAAAGCAAACTTTTCGATCGCTCATCTGCCATTAAAAACAAATCGTGACAGATGAAACATAACGAATTGATTCGGATCTCCCTGCGCGCGTGTGCTTTGGCATCTTACGGGCCTTCATCTCGGAATACAGGTCGCGCTTGACGCCCAGCAGTGTATCGTCGTCTGCATCCTTCTGCTTGATGGCCATCAAAGCCGTAAGCACCACCACAGCAAAGGGGTTCATGGTGAACTCATACGTGAGCCTGGTGCCCAGCAGCCCTTCCTCGTAACCCGATGGCCGGTAGTCCTTATTGCCATCCCCAAGTATGGCAATGGCCGTGACGGGTACCCTGTACTTTTCCCTGAGTTTGATGTAATAATCTGCCATGCGCCTGGCTAAATCACCCCTGCCTTTCTGCGACTGGACCTCTATGTGGCAAAGGATGAATTGCTCGCCGCCATCCCTGAGGAAAACCTTGACCAGCTTATCCACGTAACGAACGCCTTTATTGCCCCCCTGCCGGTGTTCGGGAAAAAGCTCGTCCAATTCTTTGTCCCAGTACTCAAAATCCCTATTGAAATCGAACATCCGATGCGCACCTGGAAAGAAGAATTTCAGGAAATAGCGGAACACATGCTCCAGCACAGCTTTCCAGAGCCGATCATCCTGCCTGCCATTGCCGTTGGTCTTTTTAGGTTCAGCCATGTTTCATAGTCGATGCGGAGGCAAATATAAAACAAACTGCCGGAAATTGCTAATTATTTTATCTTTCCAATCCGCCAACAGTTTTTTGGGATCCTAAATTCCCATCTTTACAAAATATACATAGCTATTATAGACAACGAAAATAGCTTTGAAAATATTCGTGCTAAGACAGGAATTGCGGAGCAGCGATCGAAATACATCTATTTCAACACCGACGCACTGGAGCCTTACGAGTTCCTGCTTATAGAAAAGGCTGCCGGCAAAGAGCCGGATGAAATGATGAAAGACTATATTGAAAAGTATCCTGTAAAAAGAGCGATTTCCCAGCGACTTTATGTTTCAATTGACAAAGGAGGAACGGGACAACTTGCGGTCACAAATTGTGACCGCAAGTTGGGGAGAACGACGGAACGAACCATATGTGTTCACAGAGCATGGGGAGTACTATAGTTTGTTTGGATGCTCATCAAAGTAAAATAAGAAATCAGAAATACTAATTATCTTATCATCTATTCCGGTCGACTTGACCTTTTTGGGGGTATCTGTACCCGATGGCACTCACTCTCTTTCCAAGATTGATATTCAAAATTGTTTATTCCATAGCGTCAAACCGGCGACGGCGTCACGTAATCGCCTTAATCGCCGCAGCCACAGCCCACGATTGAGTAGTAACTGGACAATAAAAACAACGGCAATTCCAAGCAACGCCCCATATTTTCCGGGGGTGAAGCTGATCCCGTAGCCAAAAAAGAACAGCACAGCCGCAAGCAATAGGGATCTGAGCAACAAATTGCGCATGGCAAACCGCCGCATTCGCCGGTAGGCGAATGACAACGACTCGGCAAGCGGTTTGTCGGCCGGCATAGCAACGATCTGGGCGTAGCCTGCTAAGAGGTGAATCAGGTAAGCCGATACCGTCAATACGATCAATAACCCGAGCCAAAGCGGTTTCGTGTCTGCATCAAATGCCGTGTAAACCAAGAACAGAAAACCACCCCATGCTATCGCTTCAATGATGACCTGCCTGCGTACATTGCGCAGCACGGGATGGGGCTTGGCGCTCAATAGGGTTCGGATTTCCGAACGGTCCTTTTTAGGACGCTCCTCACTTTCCAGCAGGTTTTTCAATTCATATAAATCCATAATACTAACAGTTAACCATCGTTTTCAGTTTGTCTTTAATCCGGCTGAGTTTTACGCCGGTATAATTCTCCGTGATACCCAACGCTTCGGCCATCTCTGCATAGCTCAGCCCTTCCAGATAAAGCGTGATGAGGGCTTTCTCCGTGTCATCCAGCAGGCGGATGGCGCTGGAAAGCTTTTCATACCGGCCAGCCGCTTCTTCATCCGGCTGCTCGGCTGCGACATCAGGCATTTCACCCGTGTAGCTTATGGCAGGGTGCCTGCGGCGCAGTGATGTAATGGCGGTATTCAGTGCGATGCGGTACATCCACGTGGTGAATTTGGCGTCTCCACGGAATGATGCCCGCGACTGCCAAAGCTTGATGGCGATTTCCTGGAAAAGGTCTTCGCGGTCTTCTGCGTGGTTGCAATAGAGTCGGCACACCCGCCAGATCATCGCTTGGTGCTGATCAATCAATGCCGAAAATTGTATTTCGTCCATCAGCCTATTTTCTTTCAAAGGTAAGGGGTTTGCCGTCGCGTTCGGCGATCAAGCCGGTGATGTTCCCGAGTGGACCAGTCCGGAAGGTGATACGGACACCCGCTTTGGGCCCGAAAAACGTCATGGTTCCCGTGGCTTTAAGTTCAAAAGGAGGATTGGCACCGAGCTTCGCATACAGCTGACCTTGGTGAGCGATAACGGATAGCTCCGCCCCCTGGGCGGCATATGTACCAGCTAACCGATTCAGCGCCGAATCGGTTAGCTGGATATTGCTATATTGCCGGGGCATGTCGGGCACGAACCCGCTTAGGATGCCCTCTAAATCTACCCATAGCCGATTGACGGGCAGGACGGATACGTTGCTGAGCACCACAATCGATGCCTGGTCTTCCGGGTACCATACCGCGATCGCAGAACAGCCAAACGTACCGCCACCATGGTACCAGGCTGCTTTTTGGTGGTCTGCCCCTTGACGGTAGTAAAATCCATAGCCATAGCGATCGGCATTTGCCATCGGTACAGTAGATTCTACTTCAAACAGCTTCGAAACCACGTCTTCAGGCCATCGGCCATTGCCCAATGAAAATAGCCAATCGGCAAGATCTGCTGCCGACGTGTACAGGTTGCCCGAACCCTTCATGAGGCTGGGGTCGCGGTAGGGAGCGGCTATAAGACGGTTGCCAATCTGGTGATATCCGGTGACCATACCGGGAACGATGGTACGCCCGTCATACACACCTGTGCTGCCCATTGACAGTGGGGCGGTAATTTTCTCGCTTACCAATGCGGCGTATGATTGATTATAAACCTGCTCCAGTATATCGGCAAGCAGGAAATAACCAGGGCTGGAATAGTGGCTGTTTTCACCGGGGGCAAACAGGAGCTCCATAGCAAAAAGTTCGGAAAGGCACCGTTCCCGATCCAGCGGCAAGAATGCCTTTTCTCGCCAGTAATCAGCGATACCTTCATTGTGCGGAATCCCTGACTGATGGGTAAGCAACTGCCGGATGGTAATTCCTTGCCAAACCGGATCGGTAAACTGCGGATAGAACCGTCCAATCGAATCATCCTCGCGGAGCAACCCCTCTTTGCATGCGAGCAATGTAAGTATGGCTGTGAAAGGTTTGCTGATGGAGGCGATCCTGAAAACATCCGTTGTCTTCATGGGCGTTCCCAACTCATGGGAAGCCAACCCGTAGGCCATTTCGTAGAGGACACGATCCCGGCGCGTGATACGAACCACACCATTGAATCCAATTTGCTCCTGCTGCATGGAAAAATAGGCATGTACAGCAGCCGTATCAATGACGGGCTGCCCAACCCCCATGAACCCTACCAGCATTAGTAAGGCAGCGCATGTTATTTTTCTAATCATCATACCGCATTAGTCGCGAAGGCGAAAAAAAACTTACATAAACAAGCTAGGAAAATCAAGAAGCCACTTCAATAAAAGTCGACGGAAACGGAGATATGGGTGATATTGAAGGCTCTTCTCGATGGAATTACAAAAACTCGGCGTGGCCTATTTTATCGCCCGAATTGTAACCGAACAGGGAATGAACTTGGAATTTTACCTTGAGGAGCCTGAGTCGATTTCCTATCCTCCACATTACGCCCGATGGGTCTAGCAACGTAAAGTCCCGTATTCCCCACGCGCGGTCTTCCGGCGCGGTCAATTGGATGTTATCATCTTTATTACTATTGATTTCATTGATCTTTTCCCACCAATGGTCGGCGTTATTGTTGGCTATCATGCCACGCAGTAGTAAACCCAATTTCATTGTGTTACCCGTCCAAGCTTATATCCCATTCTTCATACTCCCGCTTGATCACGTCATCCCAAGAAGGAACTTTTAGCCCGTCAATATCCGGTTTCCTGTTTTCTACACGGCTTTTATGTACCAAAGTGTTGTTTACTTTCAATTCAAACTGTATAGTTTCGGCTTTGGTCTTTTCTGCTATGTGCGTGGCTTCTGATACTAAATCGGGCGGTAGATCGTACTGACGATTGCCGATGGAACCGGTGTATTCCAGCCAAGTCGTTGGCTTCTCTTTTTTCGCCCTATTAAATTCATCGCATTGGAAAACAGTAAAAACAGATATCTTAATGAAAAAGCCATACCCGTGAAGGTATGGCTCGATATCATTTGATGGATTGCCGCTATTGCCTGTAGATCCACTTTATGTAACAGTTACCTTATTTTCCGTATCTTTGCCAACATGAATGCAGCCAAACGTGTAAGGAGCTCCTGCCTTATGGTTTTTCTTCTGATCACAACCATTTCATTACAGGCTATCCCTATCACTAAAACCGATAGCGATCAAGGGGTTCCCCTTCGGAAAAATTCTTTACTATCCGTGGATGACTGGTCTGAGCAGGATCTTATTTCTTTTGCCAAGAAACTGCTTGGGGTCAAATACAAATATGGCGAGGCGAACCCGTCCCGGGGTTTCGACTGTTCCGGCTTTGTCCACTATGTATTCGGACGGTTCGGCATTACGTTACCAAGAAGTTCTTCCGCCATCGGTAAGACCGGGCAAAACGTCCCTTTATCGGACGCCAAAGCAGGCGATATCATCCTATTTACCGGCACCAATCCTGCAAGGAGGACAATCGGGCATGTAGGCATTGTCTTGTCAAACAACGACAAGGCGCTGCGCTTTATCCACGCCAGCTCAGGCAAGGCCAAGGCCGTTACAGAAACGGCGCTGGAAGGCAGCTACAAAAACCGGTTTATGAAGGTGATCCGGGTCATATAATCCAATTCATTTCCAATCGAAAGTTTAACTGCATCCAACGGAAATTGCGACCTTAGGGCATGGTACTATTCCAAATACTTGCCGTTGGCTTTCGCCGGACACGGCATTCTCATGCTCTACAACGTATTGAAAAGCGAACAGGCCACACCGAACTGAAGTTGGAAATTGAGTGTATTAAAAATGCCTTCGCCAAACAAAGCAAAACGCAGGACAACTAATGGTTGTGTCCTTCATGGTCTTCCACTTTGGTGGAATCGGCGTGGTCATGGTCATGGTCAGCGTGTTCATGATCGTGACCATCATGGTTGTGATCATCATTAGAACTGCTGCCTCCACAAGCGGCGAAAATAGCGGCCGCAGCGAACAGGGAAATAAGTTTTGCTTTCATTGTTTCCATTACAATTTATCGGATTAACTAATCGTAGGCGAATCTACATAAAAACCGAAAGTTTTCATCGCGTTTTTCCAATCTCACTTGGCTTATATGCGTGCATTGTACGCCATGAGTTCCTCCGCTGTTAAGTTTGAAACTGCCAGTCAATAACCCAAACCCGCCGTTCATAAAATTCCGTCACAAGACGATACTACCTACGCCTACCTTCGCACTATTATTCACAATAATTACTTAATTATGAAAACATCTGCATTGCTTAAGCATCTTTTTCTGTTGTTCAGTATCACCATAATAGCTTGTGGCAAGGACGGCCCGGAAGGTCCTCCAGGCGAAAAGGGAGAACAAGGCATTCAAGGCATCGCCGGCGAAGATGGATCGATGTTTTACAGCGGGGGCGGCCAGCCTGCCACAGCACTCGGAAAAATCGGCGACATGTACCTCGATCGCACAAACAGCCTGTTGTATGGCCCCAAATCAGCTGATGGATGGGGCACCGCACTCAACTTAAAGGGGGCGACAGGGGCAACAGGGCCCAAGGGGGCAACAGGGCCCGCAGGTCCTCGAGGCGCAACAGGGCCCGCAGGCCCCACGGGTGCGACAGGTGCCGCCGGCAGCAAGATACTAAGCGGTACTACCGCCCCGGCAGCTTCCCTGGGCGCCAATGGGGATTTTTACATCGATCGGGAATTAGGTAATCTATATGGTCCCAAAACCAATAACGCGTGGGGTACGCCAGTCAGCCTAAAAGGGCCCAAAGGCGATACCGGAAATGCGAATGTAACCTCCATTGTTTTCACGCCCGGAAATATCACGTGGCGCCAGACAACCCTATTCGGGACAAATTATGTGACCGCTACGCTTTCAACATCCGAAATCACAACCGACGTGGTCAACAACGGATTGGTGGCTGTGTACGGCGGCTTTTTTTGGGGAGATCCGTGGTCAGCGCTGCCCATCTCTTATTTTGAATCCGGCAGAACCGTGCATTTTTCCTACGGCATCAGGCAAGGAAGTGTAACCCTACGAATGCACTACAGCACCAATGCCGCACCTACCGCGCCGGGGATACAATTCAGAGTGGTTATCGTGCCCAGGCCGGCAGTAGCGATGGCACAAAACAGTGGGGTGGACGTCACGGACCAAGCTCAACTATCCCGCTTTTTCAGGATTCAGGATTAACCCGAATGGCCGACAGAAAAAAATGGATTCAGGGAACATCAACTGAATCCATTTCTTTTTATCCCTATATTTGACCAACACAAATCCCGATTACAGACTGAAAATGAAATGTTTGTACAGCTTGATTTTCGCTTTAGTTTGCCTGTCTCTGCACACCACGGGTCAGTCTATTTATCGGGAAAAACGATATACCTACTTCGAAGGGTTACCTTCCAATTTTATACAGCACAGCTTTTTCAACGAAAACCATTTTCTGTTTTGCGTCGGCTCCAAGGGGCTCACCATGTTCGACGGGTATCGTTTCTCGCCCGTAGAACGCGTAAGCCATCAAATCACGGCTCAATTTGTGAAAGGCGACACCCTCTATTTTGAAGATAGCCAAGCGCTAAAGAAAGTGAGCGTACTGAATCTATCGGACGAGCCCATTACCGTACAGGCCAAAAATTACACCGATGCAGATCCTGACAATGATCATTTCCATGCGCTGTATGTAGACAGTAAGAACAGGATATGGTGCCATGATTTTACACAGGTAAAATATGTTGCCCCGCAGGGCAAGCTGTATACTTACCCGCTTTTCCCTGACAACAAACGGCTGTTTAACACGGTCACGTTCTTGGAAATCGCTCCCGACGAAGTGTGGATCGGCACGCCGGCGGGTATTTTTCTTTGGACAGCGGCATCAAACCGGGTTTTCCCCCATCCTAACTTAAACATTCATGCCATACTGACGACCTCCATGTCCCTTGGCCCTGCCGGGCAAGTATGCCTTGCTACAACGGATAAAAAATTGATTTGGATAAACCCAAAGGAGGGATCAATCTTAACCGTGCTGCAAAGCCCTCATGAAGAAACCATAACGGGCTTTATCAAACACGATGAAAGTCACTTGTATAGTCATTCTGAAACCACCATCTGGGAACTTCACTTGCGAAGCGGTAATTTTGTTCCCGTCCATCAATTCGACCAGCCCATCCTCCATGTACAAATGGATAGCCTATCCCAACAATTCTGGGTCGGATGTTCCTCGGGCCTGATTCAGCTCATTCCGCCCCGCCGGGGTATCCGGATATCCCGATGGGATAACCAAGAAGGAGTCCGTCCGGCAGTTGTCCAGTCCATTGTTGAGGACGGAGAAAGCCTGCTATGCCTGGATAATCAAGGCAGGCTTTGGCGAACAACGACGAACGGGGACTCCTGGGAGCAAATCTACCGCAACCGCGAAAACAGGACCTATACGACGCTCCAGCAAGTAGATGGTAAGCTGCTGTTGCTGTCCAACCAAGGAATCTTTCAATGGCAAAACGGAAACCCGGTTCGGCTTCCCATAGAACCGTCAGCAACCGACATCGCTCCAATAAAGAGCATCCTGGCGTCGACCAACGAATTCTGGTTACTTTTTCCGCACAACATCGTGCGCTATGAATGGCCTAGCTTGCGTCCCATCTCTCGGCCCTTCAAAAACCAGCAATCTTTTTGGTCCGACAACCTTTGGAACGACATCGCAGTGGATGGCAATGGCCGTGTATGGCTAGGGGGATGGGTGCAGAAAGGATATGGCATCGCTTATTATGATGATCGGCAAGAAACATTCGTGGAGGTTTCTGACCGCCATATCAACCCCGACCACAACAAGTTCGTGGGCGACTATTACAATCGGATATTCGTATCGCCTTACCGGCCGGCTATTCTCTTCACCGCCTTTGGCGGCTGGAATGCGGTAGACCACGAGGGACACATCGTCCAACAAATAGATGCTACCAAATACCATTTTGCCAATAACCACCTACAGGGTATTTCAGAAGACAGCCTGGGCAACGTTTTCTTTGCTACCGCCGAAGGGCTTCATATTTATCTGCCATCGAGAGACAAGGTTGACCAGATTTCACTTTGGGATGGCTTGCCGACCAACGATCTCCTACATGCCTATCAGGTCTTACAAAATAAAGACATCGTTTTGGGCATAGCGAATGGACTGGTCCGAATCACCCCAAAAGATATGCTAAGCAGGACGCTGTCCAATCGCTTAGCGATCACCAAGATTATGGTCAATGGGCTGTGGCGCTATCCCGAAAGCGACCGCATCGAGCTGAACCAACGTGAACGAAACATCATGGTGTACTTCTCGGATCTAAATTATACTGATCCAAACAAGGTATTCTACAGGTATCGTATTTCGCCGGCCGACGAATGGATAACGATAGGCAACAACCCCGAAATATCCTTCAATCAACTATCGCCCGGTGACTATACCATTGATATTTTATGTTATGACAACCTGGGGTTTACACAACAAAAACAATTGCATATTTCCCTTATCGTCCCCCCCACCTTTGTGGAATCAAAACTCTTTTATGGCCTACTTATCCTGCTCTTGATTGCTTTCGCACTTGCCATCCATCGCTACCTGCTAAATCGCCAAAGAAAAGAGGAAGCCTACAAGCGGCAAATCAAGGAACGGGAAATGCAAATGCTGCGGGCACAGATGAACCCCCATTTCATGTTCAACACGCTGAACTCAATCAACAGCTATATCATTCAAAACCACAGCCAGGATGCAAGCCGTTACCTTACTTCCTTTTCCAAGTTGATGCGGAATATCTTGGATAATTCGACCAAGCAGCTTATACCTTTAGAAAAAGAAATACAGACATTGCGCTTGTATCTCGAACTTGAATCTGTCAGACTGGAGCATCGTTTTGACTACCTGATAAAAATGGATTCCGATCTGGATCTGTCCAACACCTGTCTTCCCCCTATGCTTATCCAGCCTTTCGTCGAAAATGCCATTTGGCATGGGATAGCCACAAAGAAAGAACAGGGTACCATAGCGCTTTATTTCACATCGGAAGAAGAAGGTCGCTTGACTGTCGTCATTAGCGACGATGGTATCGGGCGAGCAAAAGCCAAGAAACAGTCGTTTCAAAAAAATTTACCTTCCCACGGTATAAAAATTGTCGAAGAGCGCCTCCTATTGCACCATCCGGCCAATCGGTTGGAAATTCACGATCTGTATGACAATGAGCAGCAAGAGCCTATGGGCACCAAAGTGATTTTATATATTTATTTTGATTTGAACTATGCGCGTAATGATTATTGACGACGAGAAACATGCCATCGTCACATTAACTTATCTACTGGAACAACTCGAGGGAGTAGAGTTGGTGGGCGCTGTACAAGATAGCACATTGGCTAAAGCACAGATTGAAAATCTACAACCCGATTTATTGTTGTTGGACATCGAAATGCCTCATATGCATGGCTTCGAGGTATTGAATCAATTCGATGAAATTCCCTTTCAGGTAATCTTTACCACCGCTTATGACCGATACGCCATTCGCGCGTTGAAAATAAACGCGCTGGACTATCTTTTAAAACCTATTGACGCCGAGGAATTGGCGCAAGCCATTCAAAAGTATGAACGCAAAGAATTGCTGGCTACGTGGGAACAAATTGCCCAAGTAAGTCAATTTAAAAACGGCCAGATTCCAGATACACTTGCTTTATCCACGCAAAAAGGCCTACACTTTATCAAGATACCCGACATTCTTTATTTTGAGGCTAACGGCTCTTATACGCACGTCATGATGACTTCAGCAGAAAAATACCTCGTTAGCAAGAATATATCCATGTTTGAAGAGATCCTGCAAGATAACGGCCTGTTCTTTCGCGCCCATAAATCGCATCTGGTCAATTTGACCTACATCAAAAACTACATCCGTGGCGAAGGAGGTGATATTGTGATGCAAGATGGCACTTATATCACGCTGAGCCGCCATAAAAAACAAGAATTCCTACAGCTTTTCAAAAAAATATAGCTTCAATTGTCCTCGATAATATCCTACTTTATGGCAATGGCAGTAATCGGTACTTTGTTATTTTTCCCTGAGCTTGATGTAATAATCCGCGCCATCGCCTCTTCCGTGATGGGTTTCAATATATAGCTGACCGCATTCGTTTCAACGGTGTCGAGAATAGCAAGAACCTCATTTGGTCTATCCTGATCAAGCAAGATCCTTTCCAGCTCTTTTGCGGCATTTATTTCATCTTCTATGATCAAAATTTTCATGACTTTATCACTGGCAACTTTACGGTAAATAGGGTTGAATTTTTTTCGATGACGATATGCTGGGCAAATAGAAGTTGGTAACGGTTCATTAAATTGTTTAATCCGACCCCCGTTGAATAATAATTCGTTTTTTTTAGGGATAAAACTATTGCTGATTACAAGGAACACCGGGTCATTGTAAACCGCTATCCACAATTCTTTTGTTCCTGATTCCGTATGCCGTATTATTGTTTAGCCATTTGCTGGTGGGACTGGCTGGCAGCGGCAATCTTTTATATGCTAATCAATGCCGCTTTTTCGGGCATATGGCCGATACCTACTATGCGCACCATGTGGGTATGCACCATGCCGAAAACAATCTCAAAGACGACAAAAGCTCCACCATGTCTTACCAACGTGACTCGCTGAAGAGCTTCTTGGTTATACGACCTCGCTGCCTATTTGAAAAAGAGAAACCGGAAAAAATTGATGATGGTTGCCGTGCTCTTGCTCGCAAAGCGATATGATCCGTTGGCCAGGAATTTTGTGAACATCGGGAACCGATTTGCGTCAGAGGAGACTGTTATCGCGTTCTTAAAAGAAAGAACCGCACGATTCACTGATTATTAAAAGGCGCTTACTGCAAGTGGTCCGCTTGCAGCCGCACTCAACGGGCCGAAAACTTTTTTCCATATCGGCTGTTTCTCCCACAAACGTAGCATCATGAGCACAGAACACATCCATGACCGCCAAGAGGCTGTCGAAAAGTTGATGCGCTTGGTAAAAGACATCGATTTTTGCATTTTCTGCACCGATCTCGCCTCGACCCCCATCGAATCGTCACCCATGAGTACGCAGGAGGTGGATGAAGACGGCAATTGCTGGTTTCTTGCCAGCAAAGACAGTACGAAGTACCGCAATATCCATAAGGACCCGCACGTACAGCTTTTTTACGCTGCGCCGGGCGATTTCAAGTACCTCACGGTCTACGGCAGGGCCGAAGCGCTGTACGATCGGCGGCGCATCGAAAAATACTGGAACAAGTTTGTGGAGGGATGGTTTGAAAAAGGCATAGACGACCCCAACATCATTCTGCTCAAGGTGAATCCCGAAGAAGCTCATTACTGGGATACCAAAAGCAACAAGATGATTGCCTACGCCAAAACACTTTTCAGCGCGTTTACCGGCGCTAAAAACGACGAGGGCCGGGAAGGCGAGTTAAAGGTATGATGCACGGAACCACTGGACGGATTTAGCGGCCTACCGCTCAAAGCGCTAAAGGGAGGAAAGCCTTCTCGGTAAGGTGCTTCCAATATCGCCGGGGGACGTGCCGGATGTGCAACGTGGTGTTTTTGCGCGATGGGATCGTGGCATTCTTGAAATAACCTTGCCACAGGGTTTGGTACAAGACTTCCTGTTCTGCCAGGAGATCGGCGGGGAGTACGCCTCGATGCTTGCCTGTGTGCTGGATGAAATCAATCGTCACCTCGCTCACGCCGCTGCCGTCGTAGTGGATGCCATAGTCGCGGCGGCGGTCGTAAATCGTCCATCGCTGGTCTGCGTAGCGGTTTTTGAAATGGCGGCTGATTAAGGGTAATACGTTGAAATCAGGCTCCACCAACGCGAAAAATATGCCGTCAGCCAATTGCTGAAACCGCACAAAGGCTTCCATACGGTGCTTTTCGCGGTGCACTTTCCGGTGGAGCTGGGCCACATACAGCACATGTGGATTGCCGTAGTTGGCAATGACATCACCACCATGGTTGATGATGTAACAGGCCAAATCAAAAAGATGCTGAAACCCTTCCGGCTGTTCGCCCAAAAAGGCGGCATAAAGACGCGACATCCAATCCGTGTTCAGCCGTTTTCCAAGGCCTTGCCACACCCGGCGGGCTTTCGTATCATCAGACACGACCGCAACGGGCTCATCCATCAGCCCCGGGGCATATCGCTGTTGCGGCGCGATCCGTACCGGATGTTGCTTCCGGTCGTAGCGCTCAAAAACAGCGGTTAACAGACCGATGAACGTGCCGTCAAACAGGTATACCCACATCTCAGAACAAGGATAGTTGAAGCACGGACTTTTCGATATACTTGCTGGTGGTTGAGGCCAGTATCTGGGCGCGTATAACATTGGCGGTGGGGTCGCCGATTGAAAAGGGACTGTCTGCACATCGGATAAAATGCCTCGCGCGATTCACCGCTACACCGATTTGCTTCAGTTGGTCAAACCGCAGGCTGCCGAATTTGCGGGCTTGCACGATTTTTTTTGCCGATCCGACACCGATGCCGGGCACACGGAGGATGAGGCGGTAGTCGGCCGTATTGATGTCTACGGGAAATTGCTCCATATGGCGGAGTGCCCAACTTAGCTTTGGATCGATTTCGACATCCAGGTGAGGATGCAAGGGATTCAATAGTTCATGCACTTCAAAACCATAAAACCGCATCAGCCAATCGGTTTGGTACAACCGGTTTTCGCGCAGCAGCGGGGGCTGTGTACCCATGGCTGGCAACCGGCTATCGTAGCTGATGGGAATATAACCGGCGTAGTACACGCGTTTCAGGTTATATGTCTTGTAGTAATGATGGGCCGTATGCATAATGTCCATGTCAGTTTCAGGGGTGGCCCCAACGACCATCTGGGTGCTCTGCCCGGCGGGCACGAAGCGTGGCACATGCCGGAGGAGCTTGCGCTCTTCCTTGAATTGGGCAATGGACTGGCTAACCAATTGCAGGGAATGCTTTACGGGCGCATGCGACTTTTCGGGCGCGAGCAGTCTGAGGCCCTGCTCGGTGGGCATCTCCAGGTTGATGCTCATCCGATCGGCATATAACCCGGCCTCGCGGATGAGCGCTTCGCTCGCGCCGGGTATGGTCTTCAGGTGGATATATCCATTGAACCGCTCCTCGGTGCGTAGCTTTTTGACGATGCGCAGTAAGCGCTCCATGGTGTAATCGGCATCCTTGAAAATACCCGAGCTGAGGAACAACCCCTCGATATAGTTGCGGCGGTAGAAATTGATGGTCAGATCGACGACCTCCTGTACCTTGAAGGCCGCCCGTTTGATGTCATTGCTCCGGCGGGATACGCAGAATGCACAATCGTAGATGCAATGGTTGGTCAATAGGATCTTGAGCAATGACACGCACCGCCCATCTTCCGTGTAACTGTGGCATATGCCTGAAATATGGCTGTTTCCCAAACCGCCTTTGGTGTTTTTCCTTGTGCCGCCGCTTGATGCGCAGGATACATCGTACTTGGCCGCATCAGCTAATATGTTGAGTTTTTCCGTTATTTCCAATGTTTACTTGCTATATATATGATAACAAAATTAGCAAAATAAATACAATTGAACAAAATGTTTTAAACTTCCGATCAGCTCATTTAATTTCATACAGCTAGCTAATTTATCGACGACCTTGGGGGTGTAAGATAAGATATTGTGGACAAGTTGAATTAGGTTCACAAAAAAATAGGACATTCAATAGCGGCCCGACAGAAAGGGGAAGGTCACAGTATCTCTTGCAACTGGAACTAAATATACTTCGTGAAAAACTTTAAAAAAAGTTAGCTTTTTCATTTTTTCCGGACGACACTCAGGTTAAACATCGGAATGTCGACAGCGAGAAAAAGGTTGAAGTGCGGTTTTAAATGGATTTTGTTACTACTGGCTGTTACCGGTGTCGTCCATTGCCAACCCGCTCCGAAGGAAAGGGGCAGGTAGAACGGAAATCCATAGACAACTTGAAGGCTGGGGGAAATAAGGCCCACCAGGTTTACATCCTGCTGATACGCTCCCTCGTTGTCCAGCTTATAACGGATAATACCGCCGATATCAAACATTCCAGCTAACAGACTTGCACTACCGGCCTTCCGCCAGCCGCGACTCAAAGCGAGTCCAATCGGTGCGGTCAATCCATATTGATTACTGAACCCAGTACCCCCTGTCTTATTTCTGGCGAAGTAACCTCCCACGTACGCATTGAATGCGAGATTGAAATCTGTTTCTTTTTTAATTCTGGAACTGCCGGATGGGAGTGCATAAGATTCCAGTAACGACTCTACCTGCTGCCCATTTTCGGCTTGACCCAGTGCTGCAAAAAGTTTATAATATTCAGTCACCTTGTACAACTTAAAAACATATTTATCTGCGTTTTTTTTCTGCCAATCCAATTCTTTCAGCTGTTGCTCCAGGTAATCCTGCTCACGCGATAAGCTTTCCTTTTGGTCATAAACCGTTGCCTTTTCCAAAAGTGTGGTGGGGCTTAAACCGTTTATTGCATTGAGTTCCTTTTTAATAGTCATAATGCGATTGTTGATTGCTTTGACATCCTGATCTATCCTTCCATTAACGTCATTAACCAAATCCTTCTTAAAATCGGCTTCTCCCTTTCTGTCTTCCATATACCGGCTAACAAGATCCAGCAAATGAACCAAGTCGTCAATAGCAAGGCTGTATTCTTGCTGCGAGAGTGCCTTAATCATGTTGATCGTATGCCCGGAAAAGGTTGGCCAATATCCGCTTATCCGCTGTAGTTCCTGTTGAACCAACGTGTTGGTTCCTCGATCTGCTATAAACGGTTCACAGAGCAAGATCGTATTCATAATGACCTGGTTGTAGATGACATATCTTTCCGGAGAAAAAAACGGCTTGCCCCACAACGGGCTGGTTCCGTTGTCAGCCTCTTTAATTTTTGGTAATTCCATCGCTAGTTTCTGAATGGTTTCGGATGCAACCGAAACCTTATCAAGCAAATCACCGAATTCAATATCACTGGATCCCTCCCACCCTTCTAGTAACGCCGACGCCGTCACATTCCCGGAAACGGACCAGAACGGAATATTCTTACCCTTTTGGTATAATAGCCCTAAAAAGTAACGGGCCAATTCGGCTTTGTTGGCTAATTTACCATTTGTTATTTTTTCGATCTCACTGGTTGAAATATAATCAAACTCGCTACCCTCAGCCTGTGCCAGCGTTTTCTTACGCAGGTTATCAGAAGCTAGCACCACCACGCGTACAAAACCTGAATAATTGTTCTGTGCTTCCAAAAACCGGCAGGTATCCAAATCATGGATGCTTCTGCTAATGTTCTTTTTCCCATCCAGCGCTGTCAGCATTTCCGATGCGGTAAACAGCAAGGTCATCAGTGGAACCCTTTTATTATACTCCTGATACCTGGGTATCGAATATAACCCCGGTAAATGCGCCGGAAAGTGGCTGAAATCTTCCTGCAAGGCGCTCTTCATCGCATTCAGGGTTTTGGCATAGTCATACGCTGCAACTGGCTTAATCAGATTCATTGTCCGGGGAAAAAGCACATCAAATTCGGAATAATGTTTCGTGAAATCTTTCAGCCGCTGGATGACGGCCACCGAAAGTTCTCCTTGGGCACGTTTAATGAGGAAATCTGCTGTCCCATTACTCAGGTTGCTAAATACGCTGGTCGTCCCAAGTCCGGATTGGGAATCTACAAAAAGCTTCTCAATTTGGTTTAATAAGATTGAGCCAGATCCAAAACGCTTTGGAGCAACATCCAAGATATCCTTTAAAAAGGGGTTGCTCGCATATGCGGTTTTAATTTCGTCACGGGAAGCCGTGTCTGGCAGGCCCACATTGCGGGCGAGTATCCTAATAATGATTCCTTCTGAGTCTGCAGAATCTGTAAACGTAGCAGGCAACGGTGCTGTTTGCCCGACACCCCCTAATACTCCGGTCAATGGATCAATGGTGTGATAACCTCTCGCATCGGGCATCATGATGACATTTATGCCGTGTTTAGCATTCATCAGTGCAATGGCATCGTATATGGCGGACTGGCTATGCTGCGCAAGTGCCGAAGGCCCGGTAAAAAACATATGGACCAATAAAATCCAGAAGTAAAGGGGTGATTTCATAACTTGTCTATGCTGGCCAATGGCTGGAGGTTTGACTGCAACTTGAATAACTTTTTTTTGATTTGCGCGTTACTGGTTTTCTTCAGTTGATGATCCCGATAAGTGTAAAAGGAAAGGCCTAAATCTGTGAAAACAGACAGATAGGTTTGCTCGGCATGAAGAAATTCAACGAAACAAATTTTCTGTTTACCTCGTTTATGCCTGTACTTTTCTTCTATTGCATTGAGCGCTTCGACAAATTCCCCTAATTTAGCACCGGAAAAGGCATGTAAAAAAAACAGGCGTTGGCCCCGGAAATAAAAATCGAGGCCCTGAACCACCTCCTTGCCCTGACTGATTAACACGCGGTAACCTTCCGGATCCGAAGCGCTGATTTCAGGCTCATTGTAATCTCTAATCTGCTGTATTTGGATGACGCCTGCGATATAAAACTGTTTGTGTTCCGTTTGGGGTAAAGGAATTGCCTGCTTTTTGATTAATCCGCGTGTCTGCCGCTTTAAGCGGATGATAATTGCCGGCGGATACTGGTCGGAGGTAATAGCCATAATTAAAAGAATTATACAGTGAGGTATGAACGAATCCATTGCCCCTTAACATTTCTGTAATTATTCAAAAACTGCGGATAAGTCATCGACAATAAAATTGGATCATTTGGGTCTGCAATCCGTAGCATCAAATTTCCGGTGGTATCGTTGAACGCGCCATAGATAATAACTGCATGGCCACCTCCAAGGTGAGGCAGGTATAACTGGCACCCGATAAGATGTCCGTCATTCAGGTAACTGACTACGTCCTCCTGCGACAAGGAACCATTAAACGATTGTCCCAAGTGATTGATTGAATTGAGTGCTACGCCAAGATCAGCGGTGTCGTTGCAATAAGGAACAGGAGGACTAGTGGCGCAGATCGGTTTACCGGTTACTTTGGCCACAATTTGTTTTTGACTCAGCGATGGGCTGCCATAATACTTGCACACGCTTGCTGTCACAGCTGCCCAGCACAAGTTTGACATACCCTGTTTTTCAATCGGAAAATCAAGCAAGGTGACCGATCGATTTCCGATCCCTACCATTTCTGCTGGTATAAACAACGCCGGGTTTAATTCCATAATGCACCTCCTCCCTTAAGGGAACTTTATCTTATCCCGTAGCTGCATGACATTGTCTACCGTGATGTCAACGCCAAAGGCGAAAAGAAAGATCACAATCAATTCATCTGTTTTACCAATAAAATCAGGGGCATAAAACTTAAAAGCAATAAGCGCCAAAACAAACCACAGTAAAAATGTTTGCACTAACGAATAAACAAGCCAGTGCTTCCTGGCCTGGTGCAACCTGACGGAAACCGGTGCAATTCCTGGGATTTGGCCTGTAAATTGGATTCCGACCGGTAATGGATCATGCTCATAAACAGTCAACACTTCCATGTCGACCCCAGTCATTGTCCCATCTAATAAGGCTACTTTTGGTTCTTGCTCGAATACGCTCCAATGTTTAGCCAATGTCACCAATACGTTGCTGTCCATTTCGCGATAAGGGTCTCTCAAGATACCATCAATTGATTGCTTCCAAGCTTCAAAACTTTGGTAAAACGATTGCCATGACCCGGATCCTCCGCTCTCGATTTCCAGTTCATAGAATCGTTTGGTCAATCTTCTCTTTATAAGTTGTAATATATTGTCAAAGTTTCGCTTAATCTTGTCTGCCAACGCTACTCCGATGGAGACCGGGGTTTCAACCGTTAGGAGCTGTGTCAAATCGGCTTTGATCCCTTGCATAGCAGGTGATATGCTATCCTTGATCGGATCAGGGTTTATTTGCGGATATACGTCATACTCTTCAATTGCTAATACCAACCCGTCAAGCTTACCTGCAAATTCGCTAAGAAATCCTTTCATCCTATTGGTCGCATTTTTGATATTCGCCTTCGCGTTTTCCGAATCCCCCTCTTCCAGGTTGGCTTTTGCCGAATGGTAGTCGTTTTCAGCCTCAGCTAGCTTTTCTTTTATAAAAGGCGCATAACCTACGGACTCAAAACAGCTGGAAATTTCCATCCATTCCTTTTTCGCTCCGGCTATTCTTTGTTCAAAATCCGATTTGCACGCTTCAAACTGTTGAAGAGTCGAATTCATTTCATTTTCAAGGGTGTTGGTAGACTTCAACATATCCGCAAAGAAGGTATGTTTCTGTAGTTTGGTGTCCAAATCATTTATCAGTTTTGCTACCTCTGTTCTGAATTTACCATCCTTTACACGATCCTTTTCCTGCGTCATTTTCTCCAGCAACGCCAAGGCACTTAATTTTGACTCTTCCGAGTCCTTTTTATTTTGCAAATAGTGCCTTACCACCCATCCCAACAATAGGCCGGAAAACAAACAGAATAACAAGCAAAAACCGCCACGTTTTTTGACTATTTTGATGGGGACAACCAATTGCTCTTTCATCTCCGGCGAAAAGAGTTCAAAACTACCGACTGTCACACCCAAGGGTAAATCCTTCTTAAACTCGTCTGGGACATCATATGTCACCCCGATAACCGAACCCGCAGGGATTCGGTGAGGATTTGTAACTGTCAATGTGGCACTGGTGTTTGCTTTTTTAAAATAAGGCACTGCTATAATAAGGCTGTCGATTCCTGCTTGCAATCCGGTTTCCTTAATCAGCAGCGGGTTGAGCTTCAGTTTCCCTGCTACGATTTCCACGCGAACAGTATCAATAAAAGTCAAGGCCACCGCAGGTTTTATGATAGTAAACGGCACCGGGATATCTACCTGATTTACCGAAAAAACAATCTCTCCCTTATATGTCCCATGTTTCCGAAGGGAGCCAACATTGACCTCAACGGTGATACAAGGGATATCCCCCTCCGATTTGGTGATTTTGAACGCGTCTACAAAGCTTTTGTCCGAGTAGTTATTATGGCTGATATATGAAGGCCTATTATATTTGAGTACAACGTCCTTAAAAGTAATTGCCGGATTCAGTAAAAGGGGAATTTCCAGAATCGTCGGTTTTTTGCTATCGTCTATACGGATGGTATCCGAAATGCGAAAACGAATTAGGTCATTGCCACAGGTGACATTGACCGAATGGATGAGTGATAAGATCAATATAAAACCACCAAACCGAGTGACTGTGGAATATAAAAAATTCATTTTAGGTTGATTTTTTTAGGATGTTATTGGATTTTATTCGAAAGAACGACAATATGAAACAACTCTTTCCGACCGGCACGGTAACTACCTGATCAAAATAACACAATTTAAACCAAAAATCCAATCCCTTGATTAATTTTTTATTAGGAATCACCAATGCCAACAAGTCCGCCTATGCGGTTATCAGTTACTGGTAAACTGGCTCCGTTATTTCTTTCTCTTGTCCAGATCAGCGCAAATTTTTTGCACAGAATCGATTGGTACCTCGGCCACTCCTGCAGTAGCCACATCATCCAATCCCGGGTCGATAGTGGCTTCGATTATCTTATTCTTTTCATTAGGCATACGGCAGACATAACAAAAACTAATTTATTTAGTTTTTTAAACCTTAAGAACCATTTGATACGAGGTTTGTTATCAAAAATATCACAGGCAAATTAATACATGGAATTATGGCAAAGTATTCGAAAAAAGCAGGCGAGAAAGTTGAGCAGGCTTTGCATGAAAAGAAAGAAGGAACGCTGAAAAGCGGCAGCGGGAAGAAAGTGACCTCCAAGAAACAGGCCATTGCCATCGGGCTATCGGAAGCCCGGAAAGAGGGTGCTAAAGTCCCCAAAAAGAAAAAGGAGACTGCTGCGAAAAAGAGCTAGGATCAAGGATGATTCAGGTCCGTTCACGGGAACTCACTGGATAAAGCTCCGGCAACGGATCGGGTTGCACGTGGAATACCCGCCGATTTTTCGTTTCTTTGCAAACAGACCGAGCGGTATCTTCTATGAAAAAGGCAGCAGCGACCCGATTGATGATCCTGGAGAAAGCTTTCGAGCTGATTTACATCAAGAGCTACCAAACGACAAGTGTAGACGAGATCATTGCGACGACGAAAGTGACAAAGGGAGCATTTTATTACCATTTCAAAACCAAGGATGAAATGGGACTTGCCATCTTGCACGAAATCCTGAAGCCTGCACTCGCCAACAGCTTTATCCAACCCTTGCAGCTCCAAGCCAATCCGGTAGTTGCTATATACGATCTCATGCACGGGCTTCTGATGGAAAATGAATTCCTGAAAGTGGAGTACGGCTGCCCGGCTGCCAATTTCACCCATGAGATGACTCCCTGGAACGCGGATTTCCGAAAGGTACTGGACGAAATCACCCGGGAATGGGAAACGGCCATGGCTACAGCCCTGGAAAACGGGAAGGAAAAGGGATTCATCCGGAAGGACGTCAATAGCAAACAGGTCACACTATTCGTCATGTCGGGCTACTGGGGAATCCGGAATTTCGGGAAACTTGAAAACAGCAAATCCATCTATTTACCTTACTTACAGGAGCTTAAAAACTACCTACATAGTTTATCTTAATTTTTCCCTTTAAAACATACCGATTAGTATGTTTTTAGATTACCTTTGGCGCAGAAAAATCATCACCGCGTCATATGTATCCGACATTATTGCTACTGCATTCGTTTGCCCGCTGGGCGGTCTTGATCCTGATCGTGTATTCCATTTACCGGGCAGCGGCTGGCTTGATTAGTAACCGACCGTTCGCTAAAACCGACAATGCCTTCCGTCATTGGACGGCGACGGCGGCACACATCCAGTTGATGATCGGCATGCTGCTTTACACGCAAAGCCCGCTCGTGTCGTCTTTTTGGCACCACTACCGAACCGCCTTTCACGATTTGAACCTGACATTCTACGGTTTAATCCACTCCGCCCTTATGCTGGCCGCCATTGTCCTGTTGACCATCGGCTCGGCCATGGCAAAACGGAAACCCACCGACGTAGAGAAATTCC
Organism: Parapedobacter koreensis; assembly: GCF_900109365.1. Classification (GTDB taxonomy): domain Bacteria; phylum Bacteroidota; class Bacteroidia; order Sphingobacteriales; family Sphingobacteriaceae; genus Parapedobacter; species Parapedobacter koreensis. The sequence continues at coordinate 27,171 of NZ_FNZR01000001.1, forward strand.
GTACCATGTTAGTCTGGTTCTCCGTCGCGCTACTTATCATTTTCATTGCTATTCCCTGGCCATTTTCGCCCCTGTCGGGCAGGCCCTATCTTCGAACATTTTAATCATGAAAACGTTTTTTACCACCACCATCGGACGGCTAAGGCTCTGTGCCTTCATAGAGGGCTTATCCCTGCTTGTCCTCGTTTTTATCGCCGTGCCGCTGAAATACGGATTTGACCAGCCTGCGTTGGTCAAAACCATCGGTCCAATCCATGGCGCACTGTTCCTGCTATTTGTATTTAGTGCGCTGCGAGTCGGCGTGGAACAGCGATGGAAATTCAGGGAAACCACGTGGAAGGTGCTCTTAGCTTGTTTCATTCCATTCGGCACCTTTTATATTGATTATACCCTGCTCCGTAAGCTGCATGCCAGGGAACAACAGAGTGGTAAAACACCCAATTAGGGGTGTATGCGCAATCAAGTTACCTATATTCTTCCATTCTTGGGTGGATAAAGTTCATGATGAATTTACGGAAATGGTGAGCGCCCGAAAACATTGTCTGGCCCTATCTTGTTGTAAACCTGTCAAAAGTTTCGAAATAAAAATAGAAGAAGGCTATGAACAAATTATTCAGGGCATTGATTGCAGGATGGGGAGCGAGAAAACTCGGGTTGGGGTGCATCGGAACCATCATCGTATTCATTATACTTTACTACCTGTTGGGTTATGTATTCAGATAACAGTACATTCGCTATGATGAGTAAAGCCTTATTATTGTAACAGAAAGGCGTAACATAACCTATCAATCAATTTTTAGGCCTTTCAAAAAATATTTTTTTAACGCCAGCCCAGTCCGGGTGCAACATGCTCCAGAATAGCGGAGAGCACGTGTACATTGTAATCAACACCTAACGTATTGGGTATCGTCAACAGCAGGGTATCCGCTTCCTGGATGGCTTCGTCCTGGGCCAGTTCCTTGATGAGTTGATCCGGCTCAGCAGCATAACTTCTTCCAAAAATGGCGCGTTTATCCTGTTCAATAAATCCGATTTTATCTACCCTACCCGTCTCCTGACCAAAGAAATAGTGGTCTTGCTCGGTGACTAACGCAAAAATAGACCGACTCACCGAAACCCTTGGCTCGCGCTGGTGCCCTGCTTTTTTCCACGCTTCTTTGTACAGCCTGATCTGTTCTGCTTGCTGTACATGGAAAGGCTTACCGCTTTCGTCGTATTTCAGGGTGGAGCTCTGCAGGTACATGCCGTTTTCGGCGGCCCAGACCGCTGTTGCATTGGAAGCAGCTCCCCACCAAATACGTTCGCGCAGCCCTTCGGAGTGTGGCTCCAACCGTAACAGGCCCGGTGGATTCGGAAACATAGGGTACGGGTTTGGCTGGGCAAATCCGACGCCTTGTAGCTTATCCAAAAACTCCAACGCTTTGCGGCGTCCCATATTGGCATCGGTTTCTCCTTCTCCTGGTTCGTAACCGAAATAGCGCCAGCCATCGATTACTTGCTCTGGCGAACCTCTACTGATGCCCAGCTGTAATCGCCCCTCCGAAATTAAATCAGCTGCTCCGGCATCTTCCACCATATACAGTGGATTTTCATAACGCATATCAATGACAGCGGTTCCGATCTCTATTTGGCTTGTTTTGGCACCAACAGCCGAAAGCAAGGGAAATGGCGAGGCTAACTGGGCCGCAAAATGATGCACCCGAAAATACGCCCCATCCAAACCAATTTCTTCAGCGGCAACAGCCAAATCGATGGACTGAAGCAACGTATCACTTGCTGTACGGGTTTTATAAGCCGGATGATTGGACCAATGTCCGAACGATAAAAATCCTATTTTCTTCATAAATCGTTTACAAAGGTAATGATTATCATTAAAGGCACACGTCAATGACGTCAGGCACTTTCAATCCCTTACCAAAGTATTTCGCCGTTTTCCGGGTTATATTCGTCACTGAAAAATTTTCCACTGGGGCCATCAGCCCCAATTGTGGCATATTTAACCACTCGCTTTGCGGCTTCTTCGGCAGTTCCAGTCCCATTATGATTGTTAAAATCTGTGGAGGTGAAACCCGGATCAACCGCATTAATCTTAAAGGACGTACCACACAACTCATATGCTAAAACGATGGTATACATGTTTAATGCTCATGGGCGGCTTTTATGGAAAATTCGTCGGTTACATCCAGTTGAACAGCTTCCACTTTGGTCAACCCATCGGACTTAAGTTTCTCAACCGCTTTCAAACCATTTTCAAGGTTTCTGCTTCCAAGAAAAACAAAGTATCCCCGTTTCAACAACGCCCGGGCTACTTCAAACCCAATGCTGTTATTGGCACCTGTAATTAATGCTGATTTCATATCTTTATTAGTTATTTGCTATTGCAAAGTTCGCGTACGCCGCTATGAAACCACTGAACATTTGTTAAAAGAGCATTCACCGTATATTTCTCCGTATCCTACTTAGGGATTGAGGGGCTATTCCCAAATATGACGCTATGTAGGACAAAGGAATCCGGTTTGCCAGATTTGGATATTTTTTCATGAATTCCAGGTAACGGGTTGTAGCACCCTGTGAGACCAAGGGACTAATTCTTTCCAGTTTCTAAGCAAGATTTCTTCCCCTGTGCATACACGGCGATGATGTGGTTTACGGTCCGCGCGTCCTGACGCCAAGCGGCTGCAAACCATTCTGCGAGGTCGTCATTCACGTAACGCTGATAAGCACCCGAAGGCATGAGGTGATTTTCAACCAATTGCTGCAGCACCGCTTCACGCCGAGCGAGCTCAGCCAGCCGCATGGCCACACTATCTATTTCTGCGGACGTAAACGGCATGGCAGCAGCATAACACGCTGCACTATCGCCACAGGCAGTCAATGACTCGGCTAACCGTTGCCGCTTTGCCTGTCCGAGTCCAGCCAAAACGGCATCCGATTCGATGACTTTCCTCACTAATTGATCTGCTTCAATCAAGGTAAGTAAGTAAACGTTTTTAGCTTGTGTAAAGGATGTGCCGGCAATAAGCCGGTAATCTTCCCGAGGCTGGCCTTGTACGCCGATTGTCAACCAGTTAGCCAAAAAAAGAAGGGGTAGAACGGGTATGAATCGTTTCATACTTCAAAGCAAAGAACGGCGTATTAAACCAGAATTAAACGGGCATTAAATCTTAACGTGAATAAAGGCTTCATCCACTTTGATGACCTTTTTCTTTTCATTTCGATTTAACAGTAAAAGCCGTGCAATCGGTCTGCCGGTAAAACTTGAATAGTCGCTTAAAACAATTGAACAATGAAAAAAATGTATGTTGGAAAATGGCTCGTAATTAATCTTGTAGTATTTGCGCTGACGGCTGCTTGTTCGAAAGATACGGATGAACCGCAGCCAGAACCACCTGAACTGACACAAGAGGATATCAGCGGAATCGACGAACGGATGGAAAATTTCATCACCGACCATGGTTTTCCGGGAGCATCCTTGGCGGTCAGCAAGGACGGCCAACTGGTATACCGCAAAGGCTACGGCCAGGCAGATGTGGAGAGCGGGGAGGAAGTAACCGCCGACTCGCGATTTCGCGTGGCCAGCGTGAGTAAGCTGTTTACTTCGGTGGCGGTAATGCAACTGATTCAGGATGGTAGATTGGCCATGGACCAAAAAGTGTTCGGACCGGATGGGATACTGGCTACCGACTATGGTACACAACCGTATAAGCCCTATATCACGGATATCACCTTGAGTGATCTGTTACACCACACGATTGGTGGCTGGGGCCAGGATAATGACCCTGCTTTTTTCGATCGCAGCCTGGACGCCGATGGTGTAATCAATTGGACCGTCGACAATCTGCCGCTCGCCAATGCGCCTGGCAGTGCTTTTGCGTATAGCAATTTCGGCTATATGCTGCTGGCCAGCGTCATCGAAAAGACCAGTGGCAAGCCGTATGCACAGTATGTGCAGGAAGAAATCCTGAATGAAGTGGGTGCAACGCAAACGGCCATCGCTAGTACTTCATTGGCCGGTAGGCTGGAACAGGAGGTGAAGTACTACGGCCAAGGTGGCGACGTCAACTTTGTGTATGACTACACCCAGTTTGCCCGGGCAGCCGGCGCGTTCGGCTGGCTGAGTACACCGACGGACCTGCTCCGCTTTGCGACAGCGGTGGATGGCGCAGGTACGCGGCCGGACATCCTAACCCAAGCGACCATTGAAACGATGACCACGGTGACGCCGGCAAGCAAGGGATTTGGATTCGACTTCGGGTGTGGCTGGGTCGTGCAGGGCGATGAATGGTTTTGGTGGGGAAGCCTGCCCGGCACGTTTGCCATCTTATATCGCAACGGCAATGGCATTTGTATTGCCGCAGCGGCAAACGGGCGTCGGCAACCGACGCCTGAAAACGGATTGTATGGCTTCATCAACATCATCAATTACATCGCGTTCGAGGAAACTATTCCCTGGCAGGATATCGATCAATTCTGATGATCCGGTGATTGATTGGTTATTTGTGCCATAAAATTTAAAGAATAGATATAATGCATTAAATTAGCCGAAAGCAATTGGCCTCCTGATGGATCAATCTGATTTTCGGCAAATGAACCGCACGATAATTGAACGATTGCGGTATGATGAAACGGCGACTTTAAATGCCTTGTATGTGCAATATTACCGGACATCGGTGCACTATGTGCTGCAACATGCGGGGTCTGAAGATGATGCCAAAGATATTTACCAAGAGGCATTTCTCGCGGTGTGGCGCAATGTGCAATTGGGACGGTTTGTGCCGGCCGATGAGCAGGAATTTGGTGCTTACCTTGCGCGTGTGTGCAAAAATAAGTGGATAGACGAACTGCGACGGCGACGGAGCAGGCGCATGCCGGTAACGGACGAACAGGCGTCAGCTAGTGCGGTGCCGGACACTACCGATGAAATCGACACCTACATTGATGCTGTGAAAAGAAACTATCGGCACTTGGGTACGCGTTGCCGGGAATTGCTCCACCGGTTTTATTTCCGGAGGCAGCGCCTCCGGAAAATAGCCGATGACTTTGGCTGGACGGAAGCGAGCGCAAAGAACAACAAATACCGGTGTCTCAAGCAATTGCGCGAACTGGTAATCAAGGAAGGAGGGAACTAATGCCACGGAAATCATCCTATGAACTGCCCGAGAATGAACTGGGCTACATCGTCCGGTACTTACAAAACGAACTGGAGAAAGCGGACCGCGAACGCTTTGAAGCACGACTTGCGTTGGAGCCGGACCTACACCTGAAAGTGGAGGAGGTAAATGCATTGCTAACGGGCGTCAGGGAGGTACACCTTGCAGCGCAGCTCGATAGCTTCCATCGGGCGGTGGACGTGCAACAGCCGTCAGGCCATGTGCCGCGTAAGGTCGTCCCGCTTTACCGCAAGTGGTGGGTAGCGGCGGCAATGGTAGTAGCGGTCTTTGGCGTTTGGTGGGTACTGTCTTCCACGCCTGCTCCTGATCGTTTGTACAGCACGTACTTTGTGCCTGATGCTGGACTACCCGTAGCAATGAGCAGTGCGGGGGATACCAGCCGCTATCTATTTTATGACGGCATGATTAGCTACCAAGAGGGAAACTATACCGAGGCGTTGACAAAATGGGCATCGGTAACCGGCGATATAGCCGATACGGATACGCTCCTATACTACCGGGGCATGGCGTATATGGGACTTGATGATATTGAAAAGGCGATGGAGTACCTGCTGCCTGTGGCAAATGAACGGAAATCGGCATTCGAAGAAGCGGCTACCTGGTACCTAGCGCTGTGCTACCTGAAAATGGGTGAAGTGAAGACCGTGGCTTCGCTGCTGCGGCGTATACCGGACCACGAACAGGCGCGTCAACTGCTGGAAAAGCTGGAATGAACCATGAAACTAACCTTACTATCCGTATGCCTGATCAGTTGCTTTGCCTTCTCGGCCCCGCGGCAGGAAAACGACTATGAAAAGGCTACCCGTACCTACCGGGAGAATAAGCTGGATAGTGCGGCTTATTATATTGGCAACGCCCTGCACCGCTATCGGGCAACCGACCAGCGAGATAGTTTGGTCTTTGCATATGTGCAGCAGGCACTCATCACTTGGTCACAGCACGGCTTAGAAGAGGCGCTACGCCTGACAGACACGGCCGTGGCCATTGCTGAACAACTGCCCAGATCACATGCAGCCGTAGTAGCAGCCTACGGCAGAATGGGCCAGTTGCTCACCCAGCAATATGCATTTGAGGCGGCAGCCCGCTACTTCAGCAAAGCAGAGGCTGTCATGGACGCCAAACGAGCGCCCAGTAGGCATGATGTGCTGCTGTACAACTACATAGCCATCCGGCACCTCATGCTGGAGGGCTATGAACCCGCTAAACAATATGCCCAGCGCGCCTATACGCTAAACCTGCAACTGGAGGGGATAAATGGCTGGGATATGCCCAGTATCTTGCAAACCCGCTATTTCATCAGCCGGTACAGCGAGGACTATGAACAGGCGTTGGTGGATGGGTTGGCTTTTCAGCAGGCCATCCAACGGCTTTACCCGCCAGACCATCCCAATGTGGGTACCATGCACAATAGCCTGGCCATTATTTACGAGACGTTGCGCCGCTACGAAGAGGCCCTCTACCATCGCCAACAGGCGGTGAATATCCAATTCAACAATTACCTTCATGTCGACAACAGCTTTTCGCTGGCTGCGGCCTACCAGAATCTGGGCAACCTCTATGGTTATATCAATGAACCCTTCTTGGCGCAAGAGTACCTGGGCAAAGGGAGTAGGTTGCTAATGCAAACCTACGGCGAAGACGGACTGGGCATGGTAAAGGTACTGGTGGATTTAGCGGTAAACAAATCCAGAATCGGGCAGTATGACGAGGCCGAAAAGCGCTTCCAACAGGCGTATGCACTACAAAAGCAGCATGCCCCCGACGACCAGATGGGCATGGCTTATGTGGAGAATTTTTTCGGTGATCTGTACTTCGACCAGCAACGGTACGAAGCGGCGGCCGACTGGTATACCCGGGCGCTGGAGCGGTATAAACGAGCCAATGCAATGCACTTGGAACTGGCCTTGCTGATCCAACGCAACTTGGCGGTAATAATGGCCGCCACGGGGCAACAGCAAGCGGCGATTGCTATGCAGCGCTCGGTTTTGGCCAGCTTCCGCAAGCTTTACCCGCCCGGAAACGATGCCATTGCGGATAAACTGCATCACCTCAGTATGCTGTACCTGCAAATGGGCCAGACGGAGCAAGCGCTTGCGTTTTCGGACAGTGTCTTCGCCGAGCTCACATTGCATACGCCGTTGCCGCTGAACGTCGCCGACTGGTTTCATCATCTACCATTCAGCTACGCTACCATGGTATACATCCAGCAGCGGACGCAAATCCTGTATCAATTGGCTAGCCAATCCAGTGAGCGGCACCGGCTGGATGAGGTGCTGGCGCTTACGGATCAATATACCCGTTTCGTATCGGATAATCTGCATGCCTTCCGTACGCAGGCTGCCCTGATTGATTTGGCCGCCATCAATAAGAAAATCTATTCGGTGGCCATCGAGGTGAGCTGGGAACTAGCAAACGGCGATCAATCGTACCTCGAACGGGCATTCGCCTACGCCGAGCGCAGCAAAGCCCTGCTGATGCGACTGGCGGCCAATGGCATGCTGGTGGATGCGCAGCAAACGGAAAAAGATATCGTGGCCCGGCGCGACCACGACTTCCGCAGACGGATAAACACGCTAAACCTGCAATACTTGAATAGCCGTCGTGATGATTCGTTACTGACCCTACTGTCTGCCACCATGGAGGGCTACCGCGTTTTTCAGGATAGCCTCAAAAAAACCCGCAACGACTTGTTTTGGGCCAAGCATGCGCTCGAACCGCCTTCTCTTGCGGATATCCGGAACACGTTGCTCACCAACAAGGAAACATTGGTGGCTTACGCGGTGACCGAACAAGCTATCCTGATATTCGTGTTGACGCCCCAGACCTTCCGCGCCCTTCGCATCGGCCGTGAAGTACTCGACGATGCCAAAAGCCTACGGGAGCTTCATGGGCTCACGGCCGCAGCGTTCGTAGCACCCGCGCACCGATTGTATCAAGCACTCATCAAACCGGTGGAACCTTATTTTACTTCCAACCGGCTGCTTATTGTGCCGGACGCGGAACTGTATCTACTCAACTTTGAAGTGCTACTGGCTGACCAGCAGGAGAAACGGTTTTCGCGTATGCCTTATCTCATCCACACCTATGACCTCTCCTACTTGCTGTCTGCGGCAAGTGCCGTACAATTCAAGGCTGCTCATCGTGCTAAGACGAAGGAGCGGGCATTGCTTTTTACCCCGGTATTCACGGACGAGATGAAGGCCATGTATCGGAAGAACCTCAAGCAGCATGGGCTCGAAGATAGCGATTACCTATACCTCTACCGGCAACCTTTTGCATTGCAGGCCGCTCGGCAAATTGGCAGTGTGGTTGCGCATGACTTATATGCCGAACAGGATGCACAGGAGCAAGTATTTAAGCAAGTGGCTCCCGACTACCGGATATTGCACCTCGGTACCCATGCCGAGCTGAACGATGAGGCGCCGCTACTGTCACGGCTGTTCCTAGCCAAGGCATCTCCGGGCGACACGCTGAATAGGGAAGATGGCTACCTGCATGCCTACGAAATCTATGCCATGCAACTACGGGCCGAACTGGCCGTGCTGACCGCCTGCGAGACGGGTGCCGGCGCGTGGCGTAATGGGGAAGGTGTGATCTCACTCGCTCACAGCTTTATGCATGCCGGTTGTCCGAGCGTGGTGATGAGCCTATGGAAGATTGACGAAAAGGCGAGCATGGACATCATCGCCCGGTTTTACGATCGGCTCGCCAAGGGCGACAGCAAAAGTACGGCGCTGCGGAACGCCAAGCTGCACCTGATGGAAAAGGGTGACGAGCGGCTGGCCCATCCGTACTATTGGGCGGGATTGGCGTTGATAGGCGATAACGCGCCGGTGTACGGCAGTGTCACCACATACTATTGGACGGCCGGGCTTGCGACTGCCATGCTATTGGGAATGGTTATTTTCGTATTTCGCCGATCAAGGAATGGGGACAAGTGATGGTTTGTGAATCGATGTTACTTATGCCCGTCTGAAGACTAATTTAGGCCATCAAAATTTCGAACTTTTATCAATGTAGCACGATAGCCGATCAAGTGACCGCATTCGGTTCAATCCTTCGCTATAGACCTTCAACGCTCTTTCACGCGCGTACCGGTGTTCGACGATCGGTTTGATGGTACGGGTAGCTACATCCGGAATCCAAGCTTTGGTATAGTGCTGCGCCTTGTCAAATTTCTGCGCCTGAACGGTAGGATTGAAAATCCTGAAATAGGGTGCCGCATCGCAGCCACAACCCGCAGCCCATTGCCAGTTGCCATTGTTTGCCGCCAGGTCATAGTCGTTCAGTTTATCCGCAAAGTACGCTTCTCCCCACCGCCAGTCTATCAGCAGGTGTTTACATAGAAAACTTGCGGTAATCATCCGTACTCTGTTGGGTATGAACCCCGTTGAATTGAGCTGGTGCATGCCCGCGTCAACCATGGCATAGCCCGTTTGTCCCTCACACCATCGCCTGAATTCGGTCTCGTTGTTCTGCCATTGGATTAGGTCGTACGCTGGTTTGAAGCTATGGCTAACCACGTGCGGAAAATGATAGAGGATCTGCATAAAAAATTCTCTCCATATCAATGCTTGGAGCCAGACCGCGTTGTGCTGCAATGCGAAAGCAACGCAACGCCGGATGGAAATGGTACCGAAACGTAATGCCATGCCCAGGTGTGTCGAATGGTCCATTGCCGGAAAATCGCGATACCGGTCATATGCCTCTACGATCCCGACATCGAGCTCCGGTGGGCGGAATCGGATATCTGTAGGCCGGAAACCGATAGCTTCCAACGTGTGTATTTCTTCAAAAGGCAAGTACTCAAAGCTGTGCTGGGCCGTCGGCACCGGTGCATAGTGCTGCGACTGTAAGGTTGCTTTCCATGCATTCGAATATGGTGTGTATACCGTGTACGGTGTGCCGTTTTGCTTGATGACCTCCGATTGCTCGAAAATCACCTGATCTTTAATGTGGTAAAAAGCAATCCCCTTTGCCGCCAGATAGGCTTTTACCTCGTTGTCCCTTTTAATTGCCTGCGGCTCATAATCCCGGTTGCAATAGACCGCATTTATCGCATAGTGTGCCGTTATTTCGTGGAATAGGGTTATCGGTTTGCCGTAATAGGTTTTCAGCCCCGCGTGTTGCTTTTGCAATTGTAAGTGCAGGTGCGCAAGTGCTTGCTGGATATAATCGACCCGGCGATCGTATCGGTTATTCAGGCGATTGAGCATGTCGGTATCAAAGATGAAGATGGGCAAAACAGGGTACCCTGAGGATAGCGCACGTTGCAGACCCGCATTGTCTTCCAAGCGCAAGTCGCGTCTGAACCAGAATATGACAACGGTATGCTCCATCAGTGATCCGTATGCTGTTTGTCGTGTTCGACCCAAATGAGTTGCGACGTGTCATAGCCGATTTGCCCGGCTTTTTGAAGGTAGTCTTTCCTGACACTGTCGGGAATTGTCGTCGTTCTCGATAAAATCCAAAGGTATTTTAGGTTGTCTCCAGCCACCAGGGCATACTGATAGCCTTCGCCCAAGGCGATTACATAGTAACCCGAATAGAATGGGCCAAAGAAAGACACCTTCAGTGCACCGACGCTGCTATCCCCGCTGAATTTAGCCTTTCCCGTAGCCGACTCCCATTTGCGATCGATGTAGTTATAGCCGCTGTTGAACACGCTTATCGTTCCGTACTCGTTGAAACGGTACTCAGCGGTTACGTTGTTAAGATTTCGCTCCTGCTTGTGATCCAAGCGCGCGACTTCGTACCATTTCCCTAAATACCGGCGAACCTCAAAATGTTTTATAGGCTGGACATTTTCAGGGATGCTCGCACACGAATAAAGCATCGCGATCGCCATCAGACCGATAATATTAGTTCTCTTGCTCATATAGTCTTTAGTCAACCGACGTGTGTCCTAAATGTTTTTGAAAACGGTCCTGTTTACGTCAAGCTGATATGCACGATGGACTGTGATGACGAAAGTGACAATCATCAAATGGGTCAATGGTTGACGCAACTCATGGTCCGTAATCTTCCTTGTCGCCTATAGCCTGTCATGAATCCTTCTGCGGCTATCTCATTACTTGTTGTCTTCAAACCAGTTTTCTTGGCCACCCGGAATCATCTGGGCATTAAAAAAGAACTTAGAATGGGTAAATTATTTTAATTTGCGGCATGAAAAAAGAACATGAATCAGATAATCTATAACCCTGCATTAAAAGAAACAATCGTTTTCGTCAAAACTTCGCTGGAGACTGGAGGGGCTTTTTCTGAGCTGAAAATTTCTTTGGAGCCCGGAGGAGGAAATCCCTTGCATCTTCATCGCTCCTATACCGAACTGTTTACCGCAGTAAACGGCGAGTTGGGCCTTGAACTTAAAAACAAAAAAAAGTTAATTCTTAAACCCGGCGAATCCTATTTGGTCAAGAAAGGGGAAGTGCATCGCTTTTTCAATCCAGGCAGTTCCAGCATTACATTCACCAACCAGGTGACGCCGGGCTCAACGGGATTAGAAAATACCCTTCGGATTTTATGCGGTCTCGCTGCGGACGGCCTATACAACAACAAGCAGCACATTCCTAGAAACATTTTTCACATGGCGGTCTGCGGTGCAATGAGCGATATGCGACTCACCGGCCTGAAAGGAGCTGTCACGACCCCGCTTATCAAGTTATTTGCAGCCTTGGCGAGAAAAACCGGAATTGAACAAAAACTGATAGCAAAATATTGTATATAGCGATACCCTTGCAAGATGCATCCAAACAGCACGTGATGGTATTGCTTAGGAAACCTACTTGAAGTCACAGATGACAACTTCAAGTAGGTAGAAGGATATTAATAAAAATAAATAATCTCGGCCATCACCCCTGTGCCATACATCTCTCGGTAACGCGCTTCCCATTCGGCCGCGTTGCCTGCGTTGCAGCCACTCGGAGGACCAGCACACCAAGTACGGCTGAGTGATACATAATAGCTGCCTCCGGAAATGTCTTTGGTATCCGGAAAAACTGCGTAATAAGTAGGCGGACTTTGTCCAGCGCTCCATGTATAAGTAGCCCCTTCCGGCGGATTCGCAGCGGTACCGCTGAAATTATAGAATTTTACGCTGTACCGCTTCGCATCTTCATCGACCGGGAAAATAACCAGCGGATACGTAAACCAGTTGCCTTCCGCCCACGCTCCACTGTAGTAAGTCATGGGCTGATGGATGATGCGCTTGTTCTCATCGTTATTAATATTAATCGAGCCTTTTATAATATCCACTAGTTCATAATCACTTTCGGGTGCCCCTTTAGGCTTTGAAAAAATCGTGGCCTCTACGTCTTCCACACTTTCCTTTACGTCTTCATCTGAACACCTATACTGCGCATTTGCGCTGTTAAACGCCTCCATTTCCGTCGTCCAATAAGAAGCGTAGCGTCCATCCCAACGCAGCCCACCGTGCTTCCCGGCGGTTCTCCACACCACTTTAAAGTCATAGTCTGGATGATTTCCGATGGCGGGAGCCTCTTGGCTTCGCTTCTCGATGCGCAGATTAGCGATGTTCGGTCCGCGATCGCCATTGCCGGTCAGCGTAATGCCATCGGGCACAATCCGGTAATTCGATGGGCCGATTGTTATTTCTGCAGAGTCCGTCCCGACGACCTGATTGTCCTTAAGCACATCTACGTAGACACGTTCAACGACCGAAGTGGTTCTTCCCACGGCATAATCCGCTTTGTATACGACGTTGTCCGATTTGGTTTCCAGCTGGCTTGTACCACTGTAGCCATCCGTGCTGAGACTTCCGAAATTGCCCGGTGTCCGCCAACGATAGGTCACCTCGAGCTGATGAAATTCCTCGGTTTCGATGACCGCACTCAATGCTACTGAATTGTTCGGCGCCAACGCCGTAATGTTGGCCCTGCGGGGTGAAACGCGCACCACGCCAGCGCGGGCCGTAGCTTTCAACGTGATCAGGCCGTAAGTCTCCCAATAGTAATCCATGAACAACCGCTCTTCCCGCTCCGTATTCCAGAACGACTCACTGTCAAAGTAATAACTTAAATAACCATTTCGCTTCGCGGCGCCTGCAAGACGTTGGGGTACCGCTCTTCCTACCGCCTTGAAAACGGCCTCGTGCAGTTTCAGGCCATAGCCGGTCGATTCGGATTGGAAATACGTTTCCAGCGTTTTCAGCAGTTCATGCAAGCGCCCACCTGAGAGATGCCCGCCTATCAAGGTGTGCACACCTGCTTCGCGAACCGCGGCATCGAGCTTATCCGCCCGTTCCTCGGCTCCCATTGCGTAAAAGTCATTTATATCCAATCCCAGGTTGATTCCCATGAATGGCAGGTAAAAATCAACGATAAGCGCTGCATGCATATGTTTACTATAAGCGGCTCGCTCGTCATCGGTGAGCAGATCCTCCTGCACATTCACACCTGCATTTACAAGCCTGATGGTATATTCGGCCATTTCCTCGTCGTCTGCCAACGGCAATTCATGCGGACCACTTTTAACTTCAGCAAAAAGTGTCTTACCCAGCAGAAACTTCCTGTAGTCTACTTCAAAGCCAAACGGATGCTGCTGGGGGATATAGGTGCCGTTTTCCACAAACCACTGCTTGTCTGATTTTGTGGCGCGCTCGAAGGCGCTGATCAGCGTCTGCGGCTGCACGGCATTGTTTCTTTTGACTTGTGTTTTATAAATGAATGCCGTAGCCGTACGTGGTCCCTTATTTAACATATAGAATTTATTGGGATCTTCCAATTCCAACGAATAACCATCTTCCAGTTCGCCCGTTTCGGCTTCCACGAAATAATAGCGCCCGCCCGCTGCCGTCGATGTTGCCATCGCCAAGGAAGGTGTCGGGACAGCTTTATGGTAAGCCGCATGGTATTTCTTCAGTAGATCAACATATCGTTTATTTACCAAAATGTGCTGATCGGTCTTCCACAGTTTCACAAATTCGCTGATATACGATTGTGCTGCACCGTCTGTATCAAATCCTTCCAAAAACTTAATCTGCGCTTGGACAGGTAATGCAGCGATTCGATAAAGTGTAAACAACGTCACTTTGGCAGTGGCTTCTGGCGATATTTCCGTTTTGTTTGGTGTCGAAAATCCCAGCATGACGGGCGCTTCCGATCCGTTTGTCACGGAATAAACCGACACTGACTGCGTCATTTTGGGTACCTTCGTCGTTCCGTCACTGCGGATAGCCACCACCTCGCCTACCGCATTCAGCTCGTGGTCAGCAAGTGAATAATTTACATTGCCTGGAAGACTTATTTTGGCATCTACCCATACGTATTCCTTGTTGACCGGGTCAGCAATATCATCCTGATCTATCGGATCTTTCTTACAGGACCCGACGAGCAAAATGCTCACTAAAAAATAAAAAAAAAGTACTCGATTGGTTTTCATCTTAATATACTTGGATTAATGCAGTTAATCGCATCCCATCGTAGGATAGCTACCATCTTATCGGTGGATAAAAAAAAGGTCATCAAACCCTGCTTGGTTGCAAAGTACCCTTATGCACAGGAGATCAGATGGACTGTGCCTCCGTGGATTTTAACCATGGAAAGTTAGTCGTTGATACCTCAAAACGCCACATCGTCTTTGAAGATGGTACGCCGTTCTTGTATTTTGGGGATACGGCTTGGGAATTGTTCCACCGGCTGGACAAAGAAAACGCCGAAATATACTTTGAAAATCGACGGGAAAGATGCCATATTATTAAGCAGGGCTACAACTTCAAGAATGTGTATGCAACTCGTTGTGCCTGACGCCCCGGATAAGCAATACGAGGCTAAACAACAGCTCTGCCAAGAAACAGGGTACCAGAATCGCGGGGAAAATTGCATTCGCAAAGGCGGGGAAAAGAAAGGCCGAAAGGCTGTTGATGGCATAGCAAAGTCCTGCCAGCACTAGCAACACCCCTACTATTTTTGGCAACAATGCCGACCGGTAAACCAAATAGCCCAGCAACATGAGGTGGACGGCGAAAAAAAGGAGGCTAATATTGTATCCGGCGCTATGCAACCGGATTGAAAATAGCGCCATAGCATCCAATTGAGGCTGTTCGGTTTAGACAACGTTGGTGCTGTTTTGTTACGGTAAAGAAGGTGCACTCCGTGCTTCAGCACGGGCAACGTTTGTTCATTTCTAAAATATGATTAACTTGCGCTACAAATTGGAGGGTGTGGACGCCGATTATAACTATACCAATTATCATGATGATGAGCTGGTGGTGCTGCTGAGACAGAGCAAACAACAAGCTTTGGCAGCTATCTATAACCGGTATTGGGACAAGCTATTTGTCACATCGGCCAATCTGTTAGGTAGTGCAGAAGAAGCCGAGGAATGTGTACAAAACGTATTTGTTGGCCTGTGGAACCGCCGGGAAACCCTCCAAATCAATCACACCTTAAACACGTATCTTTCGGTTGCCGTCAAGTACCAGTCGCTGAGCGCTATGGCAAGGAACCACCGGCGCAGGGAGGCTGCGCGCGGCGAACAGTGGACAGACCCTGTGGAACTGCTATCTCCGGAAAGCGCGTTTATGGCCAAGGAATTACGACAGCGTATCGAGCAGAGCATTAATCGCCTACCCCCGCAATGCCAGCTTGTGTTCCGAATGAGCCGTGAGCAGGACATGAGCGTAAAGGCCGTCGCCGAGGCACTAAACCTGTCTGAAAACACCGTAAAGATGCACCTGAAAAATGCCAATAAAAAGCTCCGGGATGATTTATTGGCCTTCTTGCCCGTCATGCTTGCGTTGATGGTGGAGCGCAATCTGTAATTTTTTTTAAGCGGATACACCCGTTTGCCAAAAATGTGCGACTATATAACCAAAACCGGTTATAAATGGCATTGTCTCGCGCTGAAATAGAAACCCTGGCTGCAAAACTGATCGATGGCCGCATCACGTCTGCGGAGCAGGATCAGCTTAATGCATGGCTTAATGAGCAGATGGCCAAAGATTCGTATGAACTGGAAACGTCATTTGCTGCCGATGCCGAAGAACTGCGGCAGCGCATGCTGGCACGGATACAGGAAGCCGTTGGCTCCGGAAACCAGCATTATGCGCGTCCGCGCAGGCGGCTATGGTTACCTTATGCGGCGGCCCTGATCATCGGACTGGTTGGTGCCTTGGCCTTTTTCAGTGACGGACTGCTCCCCGACAGACAGCCGCAACAACGGACGGAAGCCGTTGCGGATGGGATACCGGAGGCGATAAATCCCGGTGGGAACCGGGCTACCCTGACCCTGGCAGACGGCAGAAAGATTACGCTGAGCGAATCACAGGCAGGAATCGTTGTCGGCGAAGATAACATCACCTACACCAATGGCACTACGGCGATCGACATGCGTGCTGTCGAAAGCAGCGGAGCTTCAGCGCTTTCTGAACCACTGATCTTAGCTACCCCCAGGGGCGGCACCTATCAGGTAATCCTTCCGGATGGTTCGGCGGTATGGCTCAACGCCAATAGCACGCTGAAATATCCCAGTAAATTCGTCGGCGACGAACGCATCGTAGCTATTTCCGGTGAAGCGTATTTCTCCGTAGCAAAAGATGTCAATAGGCCGTTTAAGGTGATCAGTGAAGGCCAGGAAATCCAGGTACTCGGCACAGCGTTCAATATCTCCGCATACCCGGATGATCCCGAAACGAAAACTACGCTGGTGGAAGGGGCAATCCAACTAACCAATCTTTCAGCAACAGGTAACCGGACAGCCCGCAACACTGTTTATCGACTTGCTCCCGGAGAACAGGTCACCAGGCGCGGGGCTGCTATCGATATTCAGCAAGTAGACACCGATCTGTTTACCGCCTGGAAAGACGGCTTATTCTACTTCGATGGCTTATCACCGCAGGCAGCATTTGCCCAGTTGGGCCGATGGTATGATATCGATGTGGTGTATGAGGGGCGTATACCCACGGTACGTTTCTTCGGTATGATTGGACGGGATAAATCGCTGGCCTCCATCCTGACGATTCTGGAAAAAAGTGGTGTCCAGTTTAAAGTAAACCAAGTCAAAGGCAGAAACCAATTAATCGTATTAAGTGAATAACCAATTGATAATTAAACCTTAAAACAACAATGACAATATGACAAATTAAAAACTAATGTGTATCCCAGACCAACAAAAAACGGATGATGCTCGCGACACCATCCGAATATACTGTCTGGCTAGTGCTACGGAGTGTAATAAACACTCCCTTTAATCCATTTATTCACCATCCAAACAAGACAAATATATGATTTATCGATTATTGCTGATTATGAAATTAGTGATTTTCTTGAGTATTGCGTTTACTTTCCACGCAATCGGGGAGAGCAAAGCGCAAAAGATCACGCTCAACGTCAAAAATACCACACTGCGTGAGGTAATGAAAGAAATCCAACGGCAACAAGGTTACTCGTTTTTCTTCCGCGGCGACGATATCGCTACTACGCGTGTCAATGTGGCCGTAAAACAGACCGAACTGCGGCACGTGATGGATAGAATCCTGGCGGGCCATGGCCTTGCCTGGTCCATCGAAGAAGGGACCATCGTTATCGCGCATGAGCCGCCGGCAATGCTTCAACGTGAGCCCCCGCAACAAAACAGGGAGGTTTCCGGACGGGTGACCGACCAATCCGGCGCAGCACTGGAGGGCGTGACGATAACGGCAAAAGGCACGTCGGCCGCGACGACAAGCGACGCCGGTGGAAATTACCGGATCACCGTACCTGACCGGGCTTCGGTACTCCTATTTACCATACTGGGGTATGAAACGGCCGAACTTACCGTAGCTGACCAACGGGTTTTAAACGTGACGATGAACGCTACAGTGAGCGACCTGGATGAAGTGGTGGTCGTGGGTTATACCACCCAAAAAAAGGCGAGCATCACAGGGGCTGTCGCCGTGGTGGCGGTCGATGACCTCAAGCAGGTGCCTGCCAACAACTTTGCTCAGCAATTACAGGGCCGGGTAGCTGGTGTAACTATCGGAAACGATGGCTCACCGGGAGGCAATGTGATGGTTCGTATCCGGGGAGTGGGGTCGATTACAGGAGGCAACGACCCCTTATATATCATAGACGGCGTGCCCACGCAAGGGGGATTGAATCAGATCAATCCGAACGATATCGAGTCTATGCAGATTTTGAAAGACGCCTCATCGGCTTCCATATACGGTGCGCGCGCCAGTAACGGGGTGGTCATCATAACGACCAAAAAAGGTAAGGAAGGAAAGTCCAGATTGACTGTTGAGTCTTTTTATGGCGTCCAGCGGCCATCGGCCGGCCCAAGTATGCTCACACCGCAACAGTTTGCTGACCTGGTATGGGAGAATTACCGCAATATCGGCAACGTAAACCCGACAACGGGAAATCCGGCCGACGCCACATTCGGCAACGGCGCTAATCCGGTCATACCGGACTACCTGCTACTGCAGGGAGGTGCCATGGAAGGCGACCCACGAGTGGCCCTGGAAAATTATACAAATGACCCGACCGTTCCCGGATTTGGTACCACAAGATTCATGTTTGCTAAAACAAACAAACAAGGTACCGACTGGTGGGACGTGGTTACCCAGCTCGGGCATATTCAAAGCCACAACCTCAGTGTATCAGGAGGCAGCAATAAAAACACCTATGCCATTACCGGCGGATACTATGACCAGCAAGGTATTTTCAAGCATACGGGCTTTAAGCGCTACTCGGCAAGGGCGAATACGACATTTAACATCATGGATATCATTACGGTAGGTGAAAACTTGCAATTCGCCTATACAGATAATGTGTCGGCCATCATCCGCGCAGAAAATAGTCCGGCATTGGCCTACCAAATGGCCCCGTTCATGCCGGTATATGATGTGGGGGGCAACTTTGCGGGAGGGCGCGCCTTGGCCGATCATCCCTACACCCGGCAATACCGTAATAAGGATAACCATGCTTACAATGCGCGGTTGTTTGGCAATACCTTTGCCGAAGCGAACCTGGGCCATGGCATTGCGCTTAAAACCAGCTTAGGTATTGACTACGCTAATTTCAATTTTTCCAACTTTTCGCCCAGCGCGCCCGAGTCGTTCCTCCTGCCGCAGCAAGCCCAGCTTAGCGTGACCAACAGCTATACGACGAACGTGATATGGACCAATACGCTGAACTACCGGAAGGCATTTGGCGACCAACATAACCTGAACGTGCTGGCAGGCACCGAAGCGGTGAAAAGTACGTTCAGAAATACGATTACGGAAAAAGCGGACTTTGCCTTCGAAGATATCGACTACCGCTACCTCAGCGCCGGGACAACGCTGTTGAATGCCACGGGCGGCGGATCGGACTCCAGGCTGTTTTCCTATTTCGGTAAGGTAGACTACAATTATGGCGAGAAGTACCTGGTATCGGCAACAATCCGACGGGATGCCTCATCCCGTTTTTCGCCTTCCCACCGCTGGGGTACATTTCCGGCTTTCAGTGTCGGATGGCGGCTCAGTGAAGAGCCATTCCTGGAAACGGTGGCCTTTATTGACGAACTGAAGTTGAGGGGCGGCTGGGGACAAACCGGCAACCAAGAGGTGGACAGCTATAATCAATTTACAACGTATGCAACAAACCTACATACCTCGTCCTACGCTATTGATGGCCAGAATAACGCGCTGGTACCCGGATTTTACATCGGAGCGCAAGGAAATCCTGATGCACGTTGGGAAGCGCAGACCATGACTAACCTGGGTGTAGACCTGAGTATTTTTAACGGTAAATTCGCGGTCACTGTTGATGCCTATGACCGGAAATCTTCCGATCTGCTGCTGGTGATACCAAGCCCGGCTACGGATGGCCAGAACCGCAGGCCTGCCGTAAATATCGGTGGAATTCAAAACAAAGGCCTGGATATTGCCCTCAATTACCGTGGCAGGCCGCAAAACAACGATTGGCAATATGACGTGGGACTCAACTGGTCGGTTTACCGCAACCGGGTAACCGAGCTGTATGGCGGACCGGAAACATTCATCCCGGGATTTTCCACCAGACAGGCTCCCTTTACACGCACGGCGGTGGGCAAACCAATCTCTGCTTTCTACGGATACACCATCGATGGTATCTTACAGACCCAGGAAGAGGCTGACGCTCATGCCACGCAAGGCGGTGATCGGGCGTTGTACAACCAGCCCGGGCGATTTAAATTCCGTGATGTGGACCAAAACGGTGTAATCGATGCGAACGACCAAACCTTTATCGGAAACCCACACCCCGATTTTACGTATGGATTGAATATCAGCGTAAGCTATAAGTCGTTTGACCTGTCCGTGTTTGTGCAGGGCGTACAGGGCAACGATATCTACAATTACCAAAAGTGGTGGACGGATTTCCAGAACCTCACCGGCAACCGGAGTGTCCGGATGCTGGACAGCTGGAGCCCAGAAAATCCCAATGCCATGCTGCCAAAGACGAATTCAATCGCTACGGGTTTCGAATCGCAGGCATCGACCTATTTCATCGAAGACGGGTCGTACCTGCGCGGGAAAAACGTGATGATTGGCTATACGTTTCCCTCCAAGTGGACAAACCGGCTCAACATGCAGCAATTACGCCTCTACATACAGGCGACCAACTTTTTCACATTGACGAAGTACAGTGGTTTGGATCCGGAGGTTAACCTATCGCAATACGGCAGCGGCGCCGACCGCGATATCGGCGTAGACCGTGGGATTTATCCGCTTGCTCAATCTTTTAATTTTGGTTTAACCGTTGGTTTTTAGCATAACATATCATAAAAATGAAGTACAACCTCATCAATATAAGCCGTGTAGGCAAAGGAATCCTGATAGCGGCACTATTTACAGCGTGTTCGGAAGATTTTTTCAGCACACCACCATTAGGAACAGCCAGCCAGGTACAGATGCAGAACCCCGAAGGTATTGACAAATTGCTCATCGGTGCATATTCATTGCTCGATGGCGTGGGGGCCAGTACCGACGGGTGGACCGGTCGAAACGAAGGCAGGGCCTCCGCAGTGACCAACTGGTTGATTGGCGATGTCGCATCCGACGATGCATACAAGGGATCTACGCAATCCGATCAGGCGGAGATGAACGCATTCGAACGCAACAGCATCTTGCCTGCCAATAATTTCGTTCCGGATAAGTGGATTGCGCTTTATGACGGTATTTCACGGTCAAATGAAGTGTTGCGGGTAATCGCCAAAACGGAAGGCCTCGACCCGGATTTTGCAAGCCGCAAAACGGCCGAGGCACGTTTCCTGCGGGGCTATTACCTGTTTGAACTCCGGAAAATCTATTTCCGCGTCCCGATCATCGACGAAACGATGTTTGATACGCGCGTAGCAAACGATCAGGAAGCGTGGCCGTTCATTGAGGCCGACCTGCAGTTTGCAGCAGATAACCTACCGCCAACCCAGGCGGAGGTGGGCCGGGCAAACACATGGGCAGCCAAAGCTTTTCTGGCCAAATGCTATCTTTTCCAGCGTAAATTTGTGGAAGCGAAGCCATTACTTGATGATATTATTGCCAATGGGATTACGGCCAATGGCCTGAAGTACGGCCTGAATGACTGCTACTATGACAATTTCCGCATTGCAACCAAAAATTCAAAAGAATCGGTATTCGCCGTGCAAATGTCGGTCAATGATGGCAGCGGTGGACCGTTGAATGCCAACTATGGCGAGCATCTGAATTTTCCACTGGTGGGGCCGGGCCAATGCTGTGGTTTTTTCCAGCCCTCACAAAACCTGGTGAATGCCTTTAAAACTTCAGCCGACGGCCTTCCGATGTTTGATTCATTTAATAACAATGACCTGAAAAATGATGAGGGCATCCGGTCTTCCGACCCGTTCGAACCTGACGGGGAGACACCCCTTGACCCTCGGCTGGATCATACCGTTGGGAGACGGGGTATCGCCTACCTCGACTGGGGGCTTCACGGCGGCGAAACCTGGGTAAATCCAGCCGGAGACGGTGGGCCTTATTCGCCAAAAAAACGTTCGTACCGAAAAGAGGAACAGGGCACGCAATCGACTACCACGGGATGGGCTGGTGGCCCTAACGCGAATAATTACACGGTCATCCGTTTTGCGGACGTGTTGCTATGGGCTGCCGAGTGCGAAGCCGAACTGGGTGATTTGGAAAAAGCACGCCAGTATGTCAACCAAATCCGGAATCGTGCTAAGAATGGTTGTGCTGTCAAAAAGTTGGATGCGAATGGTATGGAAACGGCTGCCCCAGCGGCTAATTATCATGTCGAACCGTACACTGCACCCTGGCCTTCGAAAGACTACGCTATCCAGGCCATCCGGTTTGAACGGCGGTTGGAATTGGCCATGGAAGGCCACCGGTTTTACGACCTCGTCCGTTGGGACATCGCCGATCAGGTGTTGAACACCTACCTCCAAGCTGAAAAAGAAAAGCGGACGTACCTCAACGGCGCGTCATTCACACCGGGCAAGAGCGAATACCTGCCCGTGCCACAGACGGAAATCATTAACAGTTCGATCGGTGGAATGCCGACGCTGATACAAAATCCCGGGTATTAAGTGAGGACGTCGTTGATCGTTTGTTTGGTGTGTGGCTACGCTTATGCATGGGCAGGTCTTACGACGTCCGATGCACTGGCCGGAGCCACATACCGGTGTGTATTCACCAACTTGCATACCGAAGAGCGGGCATGGGACAGGTTCGTTGGCGACGGGATAAGCTTTGACAGCAACGACGGCGCATTATTCACCGGTAACGGCTACTTAGAGGTAGCCCATCGCCGGTTTGGCAGCCGACTACCGGTATCCGGCACACTTGCATTGGAAATTAAGCCCGAGCAGGCCGGGGGGATTTTTTGGACCCCCACCCTGTCCATGGCCATCACCGATGGCGGCACCCTGGTACTGATGGCGAGTGTAGGGGACAAGCGGGGCAGTATGTACCGGGAAATACCGATCGGAAAGATGGCCATGGGGCAATGGCATCAGGTGGTGGTCAGCTATGGAGACAGGCAGTTGGACGTGGTAGTCAATGGCGTCCGGTTGTTGACCAAACAGCTACAGGGGGTTATTCAGCCACAGGTGCCGGGTGCGGTACTCATCGGTGCATGGAAAGCGGCTGATCCGCCGGTCGGGAATTTTCCGAAAGCCGTGCAGGACTTTCTCTTCGAAAGGCGTTTCAGAGGCTATATACGCTATGTAGCCTATTGGGATTACCCGTTCAGCGAGCGCGCCGTAGCCGACCTTTGCCATGTGCAGCGCATCGATGGAGCCCAAGAAGACGCGGCCAGCACGATGTACAGGCACTACGATGCATTTTTTGAGCGATCGCGTGCAGGTGACGTGAAACAGGTACGCGAGATTGGAAAGACCATGCGGCACTACATGGCCCAGGATCCGCGGCGGCCGTCTTTTCACCTTACGGCGCCAATGGACGCTATCCTGGATCCTGCCGGAGCAGTATACCATGGCGGAAAATACCACCTGTACAGCTACCGGAATATGATATCGCTACTGGCTTATACGCCATTGGCGCATTTCGTGAGCGACGACTTGCTGCATTGGGATGATTATCCAATAGCGCTTTGGCCGGACGATTCGCTGGATACCTACGGCATATGGCTTGGCAATATATGGCTAGCGGACCAGCAGCGGCCCCGGATGTTCTATACGGCTTTAGGCCAAACAGGAAAATATGGCGTAATGGCGGAAAGCGACGATGACTTGATAACTTTCGGAAACAAGAAACTGGTCATGTCGGATATGGAACATCACGATGGCCATGTGTGGAAAGACGAAGATACCTACTACGCGCTGACCACACGGCAGCACTGGGGGCGATCTGCGGACAGCTTAGGCGATGATATCGTCCTACTGGCCTCGACCGACCTGTTGCGTTGGGAAACGCGT
Organism: Parapedobacter koreensis; assembly: GCF_900109365.1. Lineage (GTDB taxonomy): Bacteria > Bacteroidota > Bacteroidia > Sphingobacteriales > Sphingobacteriaceae > Parapedobacter > Parapedobacter koreensis. The sequence goes on from NZ_FNZR01000001.1 coordinate 51,212, forward strand.
GGGACCATATTCAATGCGCGTAAACACCGCGAACCGAAAGACAACCAACAGCAATGGGGCTTTGCGGAATACCCCTATCTATTGCCTTTTGGTGATAAATACGTATTGATGCTGGGCACCAGACCTGCACGATACTGGGTAGGTACGTTTGATAGCGATAAGCCGGCATTTATACCGGACAATGCCGAGGGCATGTTACTTGATTACCTGAATCCGTTTCATTGCTTCAATCCGTTGACGGTGGATGCCGCCGGGCCACAAGGCAGCCAACGGCGGATTATCCACGCGCTGCAGCTCTATGCTTCGGGCGAAGTAGGCGGCATCCGGTGGTCCGGCACCCACGTTACACCGCGGGTGCTGGAGCTCGTCGATGGGCGATTGACACAAACGCCGGTTCCTGAACTCGATAAGTTACGGAAACTCCACAGCAGCAGCGTTAATTTTCGGCTGGATGCGGCTGTCCAGAAAAAATTCGTAACATTGGAAGACGGAAGGGCAGATGTCGTGATCGAAGTGCCAAATGGCCAGCGAGGGATTTTTGGGTTTCACATTGCCTCGGGTACAAATTCGGCGGATACCGCGGTCGTCTTTTTTGATTTGACATCAAACCGATTCGGCGTGAAGGGTGGTATAAAGGTACCGGTGGACTATCCCGAACTGGGAGACGCACCCGCTTTCCTGCCGCAAGACAGCCGATCAGCGTCTATGCGCGTGATTATTGACGGTTCATTAATAGAGGTATTTGTCAACGGACAGTCTTGCACGGGGGTACTCAACGGCGATTGCAGCACGATTGCCATCCGGCCGTTCTGCAGTACCGGGACGATTGATGTCGGTTCATTAACCATTTGGAATATCCAACCGAAAATGTAATGAAAAAACTTGGAAAACTAGCGGTTCCTGCGATCGCCACGGTACTAGGCATTTGCCAGCTGTTTGTGGCGGGATGCGGACATACGCCTGCCAACTATATCGAGTGGGGCGAGTACCTGGGCGGCCCGGAACGGAACCACTTTTCCCGTCTCAGCCAGATAGACACGTCCAATGTGGCCGACTTGCAGCCAGCATGGGTTTACCACACGGGCGATTCGGGGCAAGTGCAATGCAACCCCATCATCGTAGGCGATGTGCTGTATGGTGTGACCGCGTCAAACTTTGTCTTTGCGCTCAACGCAGCCACCGGACAGGAGTTGTGGATCAACAAATCCAGCACCGGCTTCTCGGGCAATGTAAACCGGGGTGTCACCTACTGGGAATCGGGCAGCGATAAACGGATCCTATTTGCGTACGGGGAGTGGCTGACGGCCCTGGATGCGCGTACCGGTGCCGTTGTCCAAGCATTTGGCGAAGGCGGTAGGGTAAGCTTGAAATCCGGTCTCGGACCGGCAGCCAAAGACAAATTCGTGGGTTCCACCACGCCCGGCACGCTGTACGAAAACCTGATCGTGATGCCCACTCGCGTGGGCGAAGGGGATGGCGCCGCGCCGGGCCATATCCAGGCTTTTGACGTAAAAACCGGCGAATTGGCCTGGGTGTTCCACACGATTCCCCGGCCGGGCGAGCCAGGGTATGAGACCTGGCCGGAGGGGTTCGAACAACACGAAACCATCGGCGGAGCAAATAGTTGGGCCGGTATGGCAGTAGACCGCAAACGCGGTATCCTTTATGTACCTACAGGGTCGCCGGCGTTCGATTTTTACGGCGGCGGACGGCACGGGAAAAACCTGTATGCCAATTGCCTGCTTGCATTGGAAGCGCGCACGGGAAAGTTGATTTGGTACTATCAGTTTGTCCACCACGATATTTGGGACAGGGACTTGCCCGCTCCGCCAAACTTGGTGACCCTGAGCCGCCAGGGCAAAAAAACGGATGCCGTGGCCCAAGTGACGAAGTCTGGCCATGTATTCGTGTTTGACCGGGAATCGGGAACACCGATATTCCCGATTGAAGAGCAGGCGTTCCCCGCTTCCAGCGTGGCGGGCGAGACGGCCTGGCCTACACAACCCGTCCCTACCCAGCCCAAGCCCTTTGCCAGGCAGCAACTGGCTGAAACGGATATCAGCGGCCTGGCCGAAAACCGGGAGGAATTGGTGGCCGTCTACCATGCCGCAAACAAAGGAGTATTTCAGCCACTGGCGGTGGGTAAGCAGACGATTTTGTTTCCGGGCGCGGATGGCGGCGCAGAGTGGGGCGGAGCGGCAGTGGATGACCAGGGCATAATGTACGTCAACGCCAATGAGATGGCCTGGCTGTTCAGCTTGTCGCCCAAGGAAGAAGACGACGAATCTGCTGGACTTACGACCGGAAACCTATTATTTAATAAACACTGTGCAGCCTGCCATGGCGTGGATTTAACAGGTTATCCCAGCAGCGGATACCCGGCATTAGTGGATGTGAAGAAATCCTTCCGGCGCCCGGAACTCGAAAAAATCGTAATAAATGGAAAGGGAATGATGCCCGGATTCGGCCACTTAACTGCTTTGGACAGGCAGGCGATTATTGATTTCTTACTCGGCGCTGAAAAAAAAGAAGCCCAAGAGGCAACAACTGTTACCAGCGCGCTGCAGTCCCAATCGCCATACCGATTTGATGGCTACAACAAGTTTTTGGATAACCAGGGTTACCCGGCGATAGCCCCGCCGTGGGGAACGCTGACCGCCATTGACCTGAATACGGGCGAGCACGTGTGGCAGCGGCCACTGGGGGAATTCAAGGAACTCTCCGCCCGTGGATATGCCCCAACGGGAACCGAAAACTACGGCGGGCCGGTGGTCACGGCAGGCGGGCTGCTATTTATCGCCGCAACAAAAGACGGCATGTTCAGGGCGTTTGATAAGACAACCGGAAAACTGCTCTGGGAAGCGAGCCTACCTGCTCCCGGCTTTGCAACCCCCAGTACCTATGCCGTAAACGGAAAACAATACATCGTCGTCGCGGCGGGTGGAACGAAACTGGGCACACCGAAGGGCGACGCTTATGTAGCCTATTCATTACCCGATTAATCAACTATAAGAAGATGAAAACCAATAGTTTATTTTTTGCTTTTATGTTGATGTGCTGCTCGCTTACACAGCAACTCCATGCGCAGGAGGCCAGGTGGACTGGGCCTTCTGTGGATTTCAACCACGGAAGGTTGATGGTCGATACATCAAAACGGCATATCGTATTTGAAAACGGTGAGCCCTTCCCCTATTTTGGGGATACGGCGTGGGAACTGTTCCACCGGCTGGACAAGAAAAATACCGAACGATACCTTGAAAACAGGCGTGAAAAGGGATTTACGGTCATCCAGGCCGTCGTATTAGCCGAATTGGATGGTCTTGGTACACCTACCCCAGAAGGGGCTACTCCGCTCATGGACAATAATCCCTTATTTCCCAACGAACCGTATTTTGCCCATGTGGATTGGGTGGTGCAAAAAGCCCGGGAAAAGGGATTATTTATCGGCATGCTGCCTACATGGGGCGATAAAGTGGACAAACAATGGGGCGTAGGCCCGGAAATCTTCACGCCGGAAAATGCTTTCGCATACGGAAAATTCCTTGGCGAACGCTACAGGGCTTGCCCGAACATCATCTGGATCATCGGTGGCGACCGATCCGGCGGAGGAAAGAATTTCGAAATCTGGGATGCAATGGCCTGCGGCATCAGGTCGGTGGATAATGTACATCTGATGACTTTCCATCCACAGGGTGAACGGAGTTCTGCCGAATGGTTCCACGAGTCGGATTGGCTCGATTTCAACATGGTACAAACCGGTCATGCACAGCGGTCTTTTGCAATCTACAAACGGTTGTTCCTGCCGGACTACCACCGTACCCCCATTAAACCCGTCATGGATGCGGAACCCCGATACGAAAACCATCCCGTCAATTGGGCACCGGATGTCTTCGGATGGTTTGATGATGCAGACGTCAGGCAAACGCTGTACTGGTCACTGTTTTCCGGGGGGTTCGGCTATACCTACGGATGCCATTCCATCTGGCAGATGCGGGACGAAACGAAAGAACCCGTAGGACTGGCAAGGAGTTATTGGCACCAAGATTTGGATTTGCCCGGTGCCTGGGATATTATTCACGCACGCAACTTGCTGTCGTCGCGGCCGGTCAGCCAAATGCGTCCATTTCCCGAGTTGATAACCAATACGTACGTGCCGGAAACGGATTGGATTGTAGCGGCACGCGGCGATAACTACGTATTGGTATACATTCCTACCGGCTCAGACGCCCTGCTGAATCTAGCCTTATGCGATGCCGAGGAGATCCGTGCATCCTGGTTTAATCCCCGCACGGGCGATCAGGAACATGCGGGACGCATGGCAGCCCATGGAGTGACCAAATTTTCTCCGCCAACCCGGGGCCGCGGAAATGATTGGGTTTTGATGTTGGACTATGTGCTGAATTAAGAAAATTACTGTTTACTATTTAATTTATTAAACGTGAAGAACAAAATTATTTATTTACCGTACTGCCTAACCGTGGTAATAGCGATGGCCGGTGTATCCCTGCAAGGGACAGCGCAGATCAAACCAGGAAAGGAAATCCCGAAGATTATTTTTGACACCGATATGGGTCCGGATTATGATGATGTAGGCGCTATTGCTGTGCTACACGCCCTGGCGGATAGTGGCGAGTGCGAAATACTGGCAACCGTGGCCAGTGCCGGGCATGCCACCATTGCGCCGACTATTGAACTGTTCAACCGGTATTTCGGTCGGCCTGAACTACCAATAGGGATACCTGCTGACGATGCCCCTGACTATACCGCCAAAAACAATTGGAATGAATTGATCTTAAAACAGTATGCACCGGATCTCATCAACCGTACCTATCCCGGCGCCGTGAATGTGTACCGCAAGGTGCTTGCCGCACAGCCGGACAACAGTGTAGTCATCGTCACCGTGGGCTTCTTATCGAACATCAGTGACCTGTTGGCGTCTCCCCCGGATGCATATTCAGCATTGACCGGCATGGAATTGGTAAAAGCGAAAGTAAAACAATGGGTGGCCATGGCAGGGAACCTGCCCGAAGGCAAAGAATTTAACGTCGTCGAAGATGCACAGGCCGCTTATGATGCCGTCAGCCAATGGCCTAAACCGCTATTGATCAGCGGCTTTGAAATCGGATCAAAAATCTTCACCGGTGGTGCATTGAACGAAAAGGGCGATAAAGCAGGTCCGGTAGCGGCTGCCTATGCCTATAATTTGAAGACCTACGAAGACGAAGCGAAAACGAGCCGGCCATCGTGGGATCAAACCACCGTATTGGCCGCTGTGCGCAATCCGGAAGATTATTTCTATGTCAATGGACCGGGACAGTTTGTTGTGGATAACAACGGATTCAACACGTGGAATCCATTGGCAAACAAGGAGCACTATTTTTTAACGCATAAATACCCGTATGCCCACATTGAAGCGGTTATCGAAACATTGATGTTGCACGTTCCTGAGAAATAGCCCGCACCATTTGCCTCCGGCACGATCAGCAATCATCGCAGCAGAAATCAGCTATGGACACCAAAGCCGACGACCGGTAAATCCTGAATTTGGACAGCTGATCGGTCAGCGGATTGGCGATCGTGCGCCTTGCGTGTTCATTGACAAACAGCTCGTCATCGTTATGAATCTTTTCCCGGTACACATTGTATTGCCATTCGTTTTCCAAGGGAAACATTTCTACGGCAAGTACACTCAGGCTGCTGTTGGTGGGCAAACCGAGTGTTTTCAGCTTTTCACGGATTGTTTTTAAGTTCAGCATGGTAGAACCCAAGCGGACGTGATCGGCTTTAAGATATCGGTTGGTGGCTTTGTCCAGCTTGACCTGGTACGGAAGGTGGCCGGATTCGATCAGCAGGTTGCGGTAGCTTTTACCGTCTGCCTGCACGACTTGGGTATACAACAGGTACCATAGGGACGTCTGGGGTGGATAGGCGGCAACGTTTTTCCCATTTGACACCGCCGCGGCAAAGGGTGCTGAAATGACGATTTCGCTAAACATGGGTGCAAGCTTTTCCACCTTGGATCGCCTGAAAGCACTGCAAACAAGCTCCGGAGCGGGATGCTGCACGCCATTGACACGCAAGGGCCTGCCGTATCGGCCCTGGGCGGTGCTCCAGGATGTCCGCTTGTGCCCTACCCGGATTTCATACGTGAAGAATCCAAATAGTTCGTCACTATTGGCATGTAATCCTTGCGGGAGCGGCACCATGTATATCCTGCCCGGCTTTCCGTCCACCGTATCTTCGGGAATCATTTCCTGCATGGCGCCCATGCCGACATAGTCGTTGTTCATCCCCGGAATAATGGTGCGTATTTTTTCATCATCGATAGTGAAAGACGCGTCCTGGTAGTCAACACCCAGCAGCTCGGCATCTACGCGGCATAGCAAGGGATCCGGTGCATGGTTGAGCACCCGGACGAAGTAGGCATCGTCCGGATCTTGTGGTGGCTCTTCAAACTCCAGCCAAAGGAATTTTTGCCTGGGGTTGGTATAGGTATACTTTGCCTCATCATAGGTATACGGCGACAAGGCCGTCCCAGCGGAAACCAGCTTCGGAACTTGCCTGGGGATGATGGTGATTGGTAGATGCAGGGTTGCTGCGATATCGTCATCGAGTTGCGTATGTTCGTATCCTTTCTTGAAGTTCAGTTGAATCCGGTAGGTAGCTAAAATTTCATCGGGAAATGTTTTATTGACTTTCTTCGGGTCGATGGCGTCCAGGAATATGAAGCGGGTGTGATCCCGTTGGACGTCATCCAGCAACGATTTGATGTTTGCCGTGTCAATCAAATCTACTGTGCCGGCAAGCGCTTCATCCCCAAATTTTTCGTCTTTTTCGTTTTTTAATTTCCGGAATATGTGGATAGACCTGACGTCGAGCGCGTCCCAAGCCCAATCCCGTAAAATACTGAAATCCACGGCGACAATCCATTGGTTGAACAGTTCGGAATTTTCAGAAAGCGTCAGTGAAGAGGCCTCTGGAGCAAGCGAATGCCGGATCTCTTTGGAGCAGCCAAACTGTATGCGGTACCCGCGTGGTGCTTCCAGCGTCAGGTTCCTGGCCACCAAATCCAGCTGATTGGCAAGCCTGGCCAGCTCCACGGATGTCTTGGGCAGTTGGATGCTAAGGGGGATGGCTTGATAACCAATCGCTGTTTGTTTCTTTTGCCCGACGGTATGGGCTTCAGTATGATGGTCTGGCTGCAGGTAAAAGGCACGGAAACCGCCATTGATGGGCGATAGCAGGTGACGCTCATCGGCAGCGGCCTTGAATGCCGACAACAGGACTGCCTTTCCTTCATAAACGGACTCGTCTGCATAATCGTGGCTTGCGGCGCCTTCACCGGCTTGGGCTTGGCTGATGACGGGGATGAGGGAAATTCGTAGATTGCGGGAGGTGGGCAGCACGAGCTGGCGGGAAGAGCCAGTATCGTCAAAGCTTGCATATGTCAGCTGGGCGAAGTCTTTGTAAACGATCTCCAATCCAAAGGTCTGGCTGTAATCATCCGGTGCTTCATCCAGCCTGAACAGCTTTTCGTACAAGAGGAAATATGGCTCTTTTCCCACATTGTCCATTTCCAGCGATTTCACCTCCACCTTGACCTTGAAATAATCCACATCGGGGTCGGGCAAGCCAAGTTCGACCGATTTTACTGCTGGATCCAAATCCTGCAAAATAGCCTTCAATTTATCCGTGACTTGCGCATATTTGCCAGTGAAGGCTACGGCGGGATAGGAAAGCAACGGCCGTTTGATACGTAGCACTTGATCAGCATCCAATAGGTTTTCCAACACGCCCGTATCAATGGAAACATTCGCCGGGGAATCGATGATCTGGCCGTCGGCATCCGTTTCATAATGTTGCTTAGCGAAAGTTTCTTTTACATTGAGGATATGCAAGGTCCCAGCGGCGGTGTGCCTTTTGAAATGCAGGCTTGCTTCGGGCTTTTGCCCACCATTCAGGGGTTCGTCCGTCGCCGTGGCACCGCCGCCGCTGACGTCCAAAAGGCGCACACGGAAATGATACTTATTTCCGTATAACAGTTCAACCCGGTCATCCGGATGTTGCCGATAGGGATGGAAGGTTTGTTTGAGCGGCAGCTGCGAGATTTCTTCGGCATCCTTGTCGGGAATGGCCAGCGACTTGCCAATCCAGCCGGCATAATACATCGGGAGCCAGAAGCCATCTGCTGCGGCATGGCCATGCGATACGGGGTGTACTTCCGTACCCAGTTCGAGATCGTCACCGGCCGCCAGGATAGCCACCTGCCCGTTGAGTAGGATGTTGGCATTGGCCATCACCCGGTTTTGCGGATGCCAAGTTGTGTCATCCGCTTTCCGTACATCTACCGCATAAGCAAATACGCCCAGTGGCGAATCCACGGCGGTGCCATTTTCATTTTTCTGGTCCAGCTGGCGGTTGTACCAGATGGATAGCTGCTCATCGTCCCAGCCAAGGCGGATGCCTGCGTCTTTCATGGGCGGGTTGGTTTTGTCCGTCTCCTGCAACAGGTCTTGGTTGACCGGCTGGTTGGCATGCACAATCTTGGCAAACCCATCGTCATATAAGATGGATTCGGCGATTAGCTCGTCGTAACCGGCCGTGGGATTGGCATCAGCTATCGGGAAAAGCACGGCGGCGAAGAGGTTTCTTCTCCGCGCCGCGGGATCTGCGGCCTCACGGAATGCCTTCAGCGCAGGAATCCGGGTGGCATACCGCAGTACATGGCCAATGGCTGACCCGCTGCCCGATCCGGGCTGCTGTAGGACATAAAGGTCTGACGTGTCGGCAAGTTCGGTGTATAACCAGCCGCCTCCATCGAATTCGTGCTGGCTGAGATCAATGGAAAATCGGTAAATCAACCCTGCTTTTTCGGCCAACTTCGGATTTCTCAGGCAGTAGGCAATGAGCTTCCCCCAGGAAATGCTGTTGCGGTGGCTGGATGCGTCTTGGGGCGATATGGATTTGTTTTTTATGGCGCATTCGTATTCGTCGTCAATGATGGCAAACCGGGTTTTCGGTTTGGTGAAATTGAACGATTTCAGTTAGCTCAGCGGCAAATATTTTTTGATGGAAACGTTTTTGAATTTGTCCCGTGTGTCTTCAAACTTTTTTTCCGTCGTGTTGCCCACGTCATCCACGGTGATCTGCTCGCTTTTTTCGATTTGCGCTTTCAGGGCTTCCCATACCGGTCTGAAATCGGCATGTGACGATTCGGCGTATGGCGACCGTTCGGCGGTCACCTGAGTAGCCGCTGGCAATCCGTCCAGGCTGTCGATGATTTTGGCCGTGAAGGATACCTCCGCATCGGCAAATGCCGGTAAATCCGGGAAGGCGCTGCCAAAGGAATTGGCCAATGGGTTGACATTCCGCGGTATCAACAGCACGTTGAAGTACAGTTTTCCGTTTTCAAACCGTTGCGGAAAGGTCAATATGCTAAGCAATGCGTTGTTCATAATTGTAAGGATTTTAAGCGATTTGTCTGGTTTCTGTCCACGTTTCGGTGAAGTCTATATTGATGACGAATGCGATGCTGATGTCCAATGCAAAGGTGCAGGAAGCCACCATGTTGGTCGGCGCGTTGCCACTTTGTTTTTCAATGCTTCCTTTGGCCTCAATGGCGATGGTGACGGTGACAATGCCACCGAATATTTCTACCCTTCCCCTGAAATACAGGAAGGCGCCCACGACGAGCGCATCGCTGTTGATGGCCATGTCTATGCCTACCATATAGGTGACGGCTACACTGCCGATGACGGGCAGTCCAACGGCCAGTTCTACACCGAAGCCGAATTTGAAGTACAGGGTGGGCGGGTTGTTCAGGTCGGCAGCAAGGCCCACCTGTGCTTTGCCCACCGCATATATCGTGGCTGCGGCAAGCGATACACACATCACCCTGATTTCTGCGCCAAGCTCCAGGTATGCGCCAACGGATGGCACCAGCTGGTTGATGGTGTTGGGAATGGTAATGGGCTGGTTGAAATAACAACCGACCTTGAAGTAGGCGTCCAGTTTGAGCGGCGTGGTAGGCGAATTATAACTGATCGGATCAAACGGAAATTGCACAACGGGCAGTTCTTTATCGGCTTTGAACTTGTATTCCCAGGAATCGGCGCTGTTGCTCATCGCGATTTTCAGGCCCTTTTGGATCGCCTCCACGGGTTTGTTCATGTTCAGCTCGCTCAGGAATTCGAGTATTTGGGCTATCTTCTCCAGCGGTTCGGCTAACTTTAGCTGTGGGCCGATCCCTTTGTCCAAGGACGGTTTCACGCTGATGCCGGACTTGAAGTCTCCGGTAATGGTAAGCAGCGGTTTGAAGAACGCCAGATCCACCAAAATACTCAGGTTATCCAGCTGGTTGTTCATCTTCTCCGCAGGGGACTGTGAGGAATCGGTGATGTAATTGATGAGCGTTTTTTTGGTTTGCTGATTACTGGTTTCATTTTTATAGTGGACGTATATCCTGAAGCCGCTGTCCTCATCGCCGAAAATGTTGAAGCTCATCGCATCGGGCAGTTCGTAATTTTCGATTTTCTTCTTCAGCCCGCCAATACCGGGTAGGATGTCAATCGCGGATTCGGGATTGATGCCATCAGAATCAAGGATCTCAATCCCTTTGCTGATATTCGGGAATGGTCCTTTGCTGTCCAGCAGCCGGAATGCATCGGCCAATAGGGGATTAGCAGCAAATAGTTTGCTGGGTTGCCCTTTTTTCAGCAGCGGGTCGCGGAATAACATCTTTTGCGTGCCGGTATTTTGCAGTATGCCATATACCTTTTTGAAGCCATTATTAAGCAATGCATCGGGAAAAGCGATTTTGGATCGATCGTCTGCATAAACAATGATCAGTTTGTCTTCTCCCCGCTGCCTCAAGCCTTTTCTGATGACCGAAATGTTTTTGTCATTTTGCAGTGTGCCTACATCGCCGTCGGCATCTACCTCCACCATGCTCCAGCTGCCTTCATCGGGCAACTGTACCGACCCCCTGACCGTACCGATGAATGCCGGATCGGCGGCATTATCTTCCTGGTAGGAAGCCGTGATATCCACGCGGCTGGCTTTCAGGATTTGCCCACTTCCAGCAATATTTACCAAGCAATCCACATTTCCACCAAGCGAAGCGTTATTTCCCTGCATCAGCTCCCGCAGGGCGTGTGCAGGAATGGGCACCCCTTCGGGAGCAAGCTGCAAATAGCCTTTGAACTTCCTGCCGACGACGCGATTGCTGCCGTCTTCATTGGCCACGCCGTCTATGGCCGCATCGGCGTCAAACGTGACACCGATGAAGCGTGCATGTTGCTGCGGCACACTGTCACCCGGCTGGTATTCAAAAATGTTCAGCGGGTCGGTATCCAACTTATAATAGTCGCCCGCTCTCAGGTTGTAATCGAAATCGATGTAATCACCCTGGATTTCCTGAATATTCCTGACGTTGTATGCGCCAAGGAAAAGGCCGGGGTGAAACGAAAAGCGGCTCGGCAAATTCGTGCCGTCTTCTTCATTCTGCACCGTAAAACTGAACAAGCCGTCGCTTTGGGCTATCCAGCCGGAGTCTTCCCGGTAGATAACCGCATTGTTTTTCCTGAAAAATGAAATGGTGCGTGTAGCACAGATGCCATACGGATAAATCATGCTCACGGCCTGCACGATCTCATGCGCCGTGCGGCCACGCAGGATGTCGAATTTGGCTTGGGCGATGGATGCATATTTGGCCAATGGCCGACGCCAATCGCTGTATGTGGAGGCACCATAGCCCGAAAAGTCGATATGCGTGAGCGGCACACCCAGCTCATAATGGATGTCCTTTGCAAAAACATTGTTGAAGATGTAGTGCACCGATTCGCCCAGTACGGTTTTCCCGGCATCATTTTTTATGCTCCTTAGTTGCCGGGTATAGCCGGTCATTTTTGGTGGCGCAAACGCAGTCTCCGGCTGAAACGCCGCGATCCGGAATTGCGTACCCCCTGTCAACGCTGCCGGTGTACCGGATTTGAATGTAGGAACAATGAACTCCAAATGTTTCTGCGCTAACGTAGGGTTATCCGGGTCAAATTTTTCGATGCTCGCGATGGACAATTTCCCGTTGGGCAAGGTGAAAAATATCCGGCTGTCCGCAGCTTCCTGATTGTAAAATGTGCCTTCCTCTGGATTTAGGTTTTGTTTGAAACGGGTGATGTAATCCAGCGGATTGATGTTAACCGGCAGGTTGTCTACCTGCGAGAAGACCGTCGGGTAGCTGTTGTTCTCCTGCGTCAGGTAGCCGGGCACGGGCTCCGCCGTGTTGAGGGTTCCGTCCGGATTGCGTATTTCCGTTTCGTTGATAAACGGCTCCCAGGTGATGTGTGGCAGCGTCATCCCGTTGAGCAAGGTCATCGGTGCCTGTAGGTTCATCCGGCTGATGGTGACGATGTTTTCACCATCTACACTGATCCCTTCGGCCCGTTTTTCGCGTAGCGCCCGCAGGTTGTTGAACGACATGGAAATGCCAAGGTGGTCATAATTGGTGCTTACGTCAAAGAGCGTGAAAGCTTCCGTGCTCCTCCTTTTGTTTTCTTCATCCTCAAACAGGAATAGCTGCTGATGCTGCCGGAAATCCAGCTTATATAATTGTTCGTCTTTGGCCAGCAAAAAGCGGTGATTATCCAGGTTAGTTGGATGTAAAACCTTTTCCTTGATGGTGAAATCGACGTCTACTTCCCGTCCGTTTGCTGCAGGCTCCCAGCTGCAGATGGCTTGCAGCGACCCGTTGGCAGATGGTATCCCACGGTATTGGTTTCTGTAAATGTCCCACTGGTGTTTATCGGTAAAATTGATTCGTCCTGTATAGGGATGGGGTAGCGACGGGATCAGTCGGTACAGGTCAAAATTCAACGCCAGGGTTCCTTTCGTCACGTGGTTATCGGCATCAAGAGTACCTGTAAGCGCCAGGCCGTTTAGGCCACCCGTCGTGAAGAATGCATTTTCAATGGCAAACTGGTGCTGTTGCTCGGCGGTGTCTTTGAAACCATCGGGATACGCTAAGAGGGATACCGATTTATTGGCTTTGTTGACCATCTTGACATACATACTGCCCTGCGACTCGGGCGAAAGCGGTGTGCCGTCTGCACGCAAGGGTTTATTGATGTGAAAATCCAGATCGGCCTTTGCCGCGACAATTTCCGTACCCTGGCCCAAGCTTAGCAAGAGAAAATCAGGATGCTTACCGAAATCGGCACGGACTTCGGTATTCAGCGGCTCATTTTCTTCGGTATAACGGTCGTCGCCCGGGTATTGCCACAGGTAAAGTGTCTCGCTCAGCGGGCCGAATTTGGCCGCCGAATCTTTGATTTGTATCGTTCCTTTCAGGAAGTAGGCTACCGCCTTTTGCAAAAGCACGCGCTCAGGGGCCTTTTCCAGTCCGCTCCAGCTACAGGAAAGCCCTTCGGCAAACTGCACCTCCAGGAAGCCGTTGTGGCTCACGGGGATGGCCTTGTTTTCAGGTAGCCGCCTGCTATTGAATTTCCAGTAGCTTTTCAGGATTTTGGTTTTGCCCTGTAAGGAGAAAAACGGCGAGGCACTTTCCACGATTGCAAAATCATTTTCGCCCACCGGGGCAATGCCGAGGTAAAGGAGGCTTTCCGCACTGTCGTATCCAAAGGTGGTATTGGCCATGGAGAATGCCTGCTTATCGCCAAAAGCGGTCAGCTCAATTCCCGATGCCAAGGGATTGAGGGTAAGTTTTTTGCCGGCATAGGCAAAGTTCAACGTTTCGGGCAAATCCAACTCCACATGCTGCGCATCTTTGCCATAGGTATCGTCCGGTGTGGCTGCTACCTCGTTGTCCAGTTCGAGGCTGAGCGCAAACGTGTTTTGGCCGGTAAGGGTGATGCCCGTGGCCGATGGTCGCACAGCTGTCCGAAACGTGATCTTACCCCCTTTTATCTTAAAGCCGATAAAACCATCCGTTGGTGCCTGGGTGTTCAATAAGTTTGCACGGATCCAAATGCTGCCCTTGGGTATTGCTAGTTCGGTGACGGACCGCAACAGCAAGGTATTCAGCGAAAGATACAAAATCGGCACACTGTCGCCCGCCACGCTGATGCTGCCCACCTTGATGAATTTCACGAAATCAAACCATACCTGCTGGCCCAAATCGGTGATAAACGGCCCCAGCGAATGGTCGGGCTTCACGGACAAATCGGCAAACCGGAAGTCGCGGATGGCACCCAGCGACGGCACAGCAACTTCCCGCTTCAGGACTTCATACTCCGGCGAGTCGACTTCGATGGCTTCCCCGGGTTCCAGGACTTGCACGGAACGGCGGTTTACAACAGATTTTTCCAGCAATCCGGCTAACTCGGCGACGGATTGCCGTGTGGCTCCGGTGGAAACATCCAGGTTGTGCAGTAGCTGCTGCAAAATATGGGGTTGGGGTGTTTTTGCCATGATCTTGTATGTTGGAGTTTATACGTTAATACTACTATTTTATATGTGTGTGATTCGTGTAATGAACCGTAGTATCAGCAGTGCGTCTAACTGGTAGCTGTTTATATAGAGCAAAAGTAGTAGCCAAGGACAGGAATAGCAATACCTATAAATAGGTATTTTACAGCACGTTACATAAAAACCTGTATTTCATTCGCTCCGGGGATCCAGCTTGAGGGGCATCTTGCCGCAGCGGGCAACCTCAATGGACAGGCAACCAAAATCTTCGATGACCTTGCCTTCGATCAGGTACAGGCCTGCCCCGCGCAGGGGGTAGTGACCCAACGTTTGCGGGAAATGCACGGTGTCAAAAAACACACCATCCTTATCGAGAAAGGTACCGAATTTCATGGCGTCGCCACGCTTGGTCTTCAAGGTCTTGTCCATCACGAAATCGCCTACCATACGTATCGTCTTGCCCTTGTGCTGCAATAAATCAACAGCCCCTGCTTCGCCCCGGTAGGTGCTCTTGGCCAAATCGAACAAGCTGCCCGACACGGGGAAACCGATGAGTTCCAACTCGTCATACAGATCCTCGATGGGCGAGGTATCCAGCTTGGGTAGCACGGGCTTGCTGCTCATGGTTTCAAAAAGCACCGGGCTGCGTACGGCTTTTTTGTCGCCGGATAAGAGCAGGTGTGCTTCCCACAGCAACTCCTTCTTGCCCGTGCCCATGAAGCGCATGGCACCTGCCCGTATCAAGATCACCAGCTGCTCCAGCCTTGCTCCCGTGCGCAGGTGGAAATTCTCCAAGCTGGTATACGGGCCATTGGCCTTGCGCTCTTCCGGAATGCGGTGGGCCAGCCTTTCCTCCAGGTGCAGCAGGCAATCGAAGCCGAGGTAAATGTCATCGCCATGGATCGTGGCATTGAAGGCGCTGCGGTTGACACAGGGTAGGACCACCCGGGCACCTGCCCTTTTGGCTTCATTGACATAGACCTTGCGGTTGTAGAAACCGCCATAATTGTTCAATACGGCCACCATGAATTCTTTAGGGAAGTAGGTTTTCAGGTAGAGGCTCTGGTAGCTCTCCACGGCGAAACTGGCACTGTGTGCCTTGTTGAAGCTATAGCCGGCAAAGCTTTCCATCTGCCGCCAAATGTCACGGCTCACCTTTTCGTCGTATCCTCGTGCCCGGCAATTTGTAAAGAACCTGCCCTCAATCTCCATTAGCTGATCCCGGCTACGGGACTTGCCACTCATCATGCGGCGCAGCACGTCGGCATCAGCCATATCCAGGCCCCCGTACGCATTGGCGATCTTCATCACGTCTTCCTGATAGACCATCACGCCATAGGTTTCTTCCAATTGCTCCTTGAATACCGGATGTGGGTACTCAACGTCGCCGGGGCGATGATGCCGCTTGATATACTCGGCCATCATGCCGCTGCTGGCCACCCCCGGCCGGATGATGGATGAGGCGGCCACGAGCGTGAGGTAATTGTCGCACTGCAGTTTGATGAGCAACTGCCGCATGGCGGGCGATTCCAGGTAAAAACAACCGATGGTATTGGCGCACTTGAGCTGTGCGGCAATATTCGGATCGGTAAAAAACCGGCTGGGATTGGACGTATCGATAACCTGGCCCGTGCGCTGCCGAACAATCTCCCGGCAATCCCTGATGTGGCCGATCCCCCGCTGCGAGAGGATATCAAACTTCTCAAAGCCGATATCCTCGGCCACATGCATATCCAACTGCATGGTGGGCAGCCCCTTGGCGGAATAGTCCATGGCAGAATAATTGGTGAGCGGCAGCTCGGCAATCAATACCCCGGATGCATGGATGGTGCGCTGGTTGGGAAAATCGGTCATGCGGTTATATACGCTCAGGATGGTATCGGTCACCTCGTTTTTGTTGAGCATGTTTTCCGGCTCATTCACCAAGCGGTCTATCTCGGCCTTGGGAAGCCCGTATACCTTGCCCAACTCCCGCAGGATACTGCGGCTGCGGAAGGTGCTCATGGCACCCATGAGTGCAGTATGACCCGATTGATAGCGGTTGAAAATGTAGTCATAGATGGTGTCGCGCTCGTTCCAGGAAAAATCGATATCGAAATCGGGCGGCCGCTGCCGCTTGGGATTGAGAAAACGCTCGAAAGGCAGGTGCAATGCGATGGGATCGACATCGGTGATACCCAGGCAATACGCGACGGCACTGTTGGCACCGCTGCCGCGCCCTACGTAGTGAAACCCACGCCCACGGGCATGGCGGCAGATATCGTCGGTAATGAGGAAATAGCTTGAAAAATGCAGCTTCTCGATGATCGCCAGTTCGCGCGTCACGCGCTCCAGTGCAGCATGATCATGCTTGCCATAGCGGCAGCCAAAACCATCCATCGTGTATTGGTGCAGCATCTCCCGGTCGCGCTGGTGGTGGTCGGTGAAGGTTGCCTTGTTTTTGACCACGCTGAAATCAAAATCAAAGGAACATTGCCCCAGCAACCGGTTTGTATGCTGGATAAGCTGCGGGAAATCGCGATACCAAGCCATCAGCTGGGCATGGGGGACGAATACTTCGTCCGGCGCGGCGATCATCGATTTATCCAGTTGGGAGAACAGCAGGTTGTGGTCGATGGCCCGGAGCTGCTGATGCAGCTTGTAATCTTGCGGTGCAAAGGTGACCGGGGCCAGGATGACGTAACGCCCGAAATTGGCGACGGGCTCCATGCGGATTTGGTTTAATTGAGCGGGTCGGATACCGATGTATTCGAAATCCCGCAACGCCGTGATAGGCGTCGTCCCATGTGGGTATACTACAAAGACATCCTTAAACTCGGGTGCCCGATCGGGCAGTAGCCTACCCTCCTGATTGTAACGGGTGCGGAACTCATTCAGCTCACGAAAGCCCGCTTGGTTGCGTGCTACACCTACATACAACAAGGTGTCCCCATTGCGCAGTTCCATGCCGGCCAAGATATTCAGCCCATGCTCCCGTCCCTTGCGCAGGAAATCCAGCGAGCCGGAAGAATTGTTGATATCGGTGAGTACTGCCGTATCATGCCCACCGAGCAGCATGCCCTGTATGAGGTCATCCAAGCTCATGGTGCCATACCGAAGGCTAAAATAGCTATGCAGGTTGAGCAGCATGGTGCCCTCCTTTCGCCTGCCCGTCGCAGTCCCCTTCCGGCAAATAGATACCCCTGCCGATATACTGCTCACCATAGCGCAGACGGATGCGATCCATCGCCTGCATCAGGTTGATTTCTTCCTGGGTATCATTGAATAGATCAACCTGGTAGGCTCCATGGATGAGGTTGGAAAATTTGACCCCTACCAACCGTATCAGCATCCGGCGGCTATAT
This sequence comes from Parapedobacter koreensis, assembly GCF_900109365.1. Taxonomy (GTDB): domain Bacteria; phylum Bacteroidota; class Bacteroidia; order Sphingobacteriales; family Sphingobacteriaceae; genus Parapedobacter; species Parapedobacter koreensis. Next base: position 68,977 of record NZ_FNZR01000001.1, read on the forward strand.
AACTTGCCGAACAATTCCATCACCTTATCGGTGATGGCGCGATCGGAATTGGTATAGGGGATGCGCACCTGCTGGGTGTGGGTGTCAAAATTGGAGTACCGGATTTTAAGGGTGATACAGCCCGTAAGTTTCTGGTCTGTGCGGAGGTCGAATGCCAACGCATCAACCATACTGATCAGGATGCGCCGCAACATGCCGACATCGATGGTATCCTGCTGGAAGGTCGTCTCCTTGCTCATGGACTTCTGCTCGCGAAACGGCACCACCGGGCTATCATCCAACCCGTTGGCTTTGCGCCAGATGGTCACCCCATTCTCGCCCAACACGCGACGCATGGTGAATGGCTCCATCGCTTGCAACGTGTGGATGCGGTGGATGCCCATGTTGCGCAACAACACATACGACTTCTCGCCTACCATGGGGATCTTGCGGATGGATAGCGGAGCCAGGAAAGGCTTTTCGGTACCCCCTTCGACCAGCCACTCGCCACAGGGCTTGGCCTCTCCCGTGGCAATCTTACTGACGGTCTTATTGGCCGACAAGCCAAAAGAGAGCGGGAGCCCGGTTTCTTTCATGATGCGCTGCCGGAGTTCGCGCGCCCACTTCCAGCAGCCGAAATACTTATCCATGCCCGATATATCGAGGTAATGTTCGTCGATACTGGCTTTTTCGACCACCGGCGTACTTTCTTCGATGATTTCGGTGACGGTGCCCGAATATTTGGCATACCTATCGTGATCGCCGCGCACAATCACCGCTTCCGGGCATAGCCGCAATGCCAGCTTCATGGGCATGGCACTATGTACCCCGAAACGCCTGGCCTCATACGAACAGGAAGCCACCACACCCCGATCGCTGCTTCCGCCGATCAGCACCGGTTTGCCCACGAGCTCGCTATTCAGCAGCCGCTCCACCGATACGAAAAACGTATCCAGATCACAATGTATGATATGTCGCTCCATGGACTGCTAACCTCCTTTTTATCCAGCGTACAATATTACTAAATACTAATATATTTAGCAAAAAATAGTTGATAATATCCTGAGGTACAGCCCGAAAATTTTCACAGGCAGTTCGGTCGCTCGTCTTTCAAATCGGTAAAGGTGCTTGCTGACTTGTGGTTCGTAACCTATTACCTTGCCCAAGGTTAGTTTTTTATTAAAAAAACGTAATTTTTTTAACTACTTTCTTACATACCTTATCACTTTTGTACACTTTTTCAATTTATACATTGATTTTTTAATTCGTATTGCTATTTTAGCAGTAAAATTAAACTAAACCTTGCATTCTTACCGAAAAACTGGCAACTATGATACTGTCCGTAAACCAAGCCATGATAATAGAAGTTGAAGCGAAGAAGCTGTGGAACGCAACGGATCTGGAGGTTTCCGCCAATCAGACCTATCGATTTGTCGCAAAAGGCCGCTGGCGTGATTTTATCGTCAAGACTGGGGCGAATGGGTATACCGCATCTTATATGCGGCTATTTGATGGCTATAAACGGTTTCAAAACGCCAATTGGTTTTCATTGATTGGCTCCATTGACAAAAGCCGCGACTTCGAAATCGGGAAGACCAACACGGTGGAAATGAAAGCTTCAGGCTTTTTATACCTGTATGCAAATGATGCACCACGATTTTATTTCAACAACTCGGGAAAAATCAGTGTGGTCATCACGCGGATAAAGTAAGATACCGCTACCCGACGCCGACAGGCTATCGGATAGCGGCAGGCGCGAACACGCCTCAACATAAAAATTGCTTAATTGGCCGGGTGTGGTGCGATAAGCTGTACTTGAACCCAACCTCCGGCATCTAAGGCCAGTCCTTTCTTAAACGAATCGGCACCGCCACTTGGGTCAAACTCATACAAGGCGGCTTCGCCATCGGCAATGCAGAGTGCTGTATAGTATTTGCCGTCTTGCACAAGGGGCGAACGAACCATGGCTACGGGGCTGAGGGGTGTATTCATTACCGTTGCGATTTTATTTACCAAGTCGAGTTTCACTACCTGACCTACGTTTTGCAGGCGATCGCGCACATGCGTCATCAGCTCCTCGTACTGCACCGTACCGAAGGCGATACCGTCGCCCACGTAGTTGATACCCATTAGGCATGCCGCTCGCCCAACCTGGCTCGTCACATCAAAGAAGTAATCGGGGTCAAACTGCGTTTCGCCCTTTTTGATGCGCACTATCCCTGAATTGCCCCCGTTGCCGGTCCAGTACTTGCCAGCGCTGGCCACAAAATAATGGTTGCCTGCTTCGTCGGTATCCAACGAAGACAGGTAGTCATAGCCGATGCCTCCAGAGGTGACATCCGTCTGGATGACACGCATATTGGTCATCGCTGGATAATCGTACACCAGCGCTTTCACACCATCGGAGGCATATGCGCCGCTTGCATTGTCATAGAAATAACCGCCGAGGATGAAGTGCCCATTGTCCGCATAGCCACGGCCTACAAAAAATTCCACGCCCGGGTTGGCTTCATCAAAGGGCACTTCCAGCGTGCCTTTATCTACCACCTCAAACTCCGGCACCTTGATGCGGGCCCAACCGGCCGTTCCCCGGTTGCCATCCACGGCACCAAGCACCAGCAGGGTATTGTCATCCACTACGTTCAAGGATTGAAAGTAATTGGGTACCACCCCATCCGTAAGGATATAGGCTTTCTCCGTAATGCTGCCGTCCGTGCCGAGCTCGTACTGGATGAAGCGCTTCTGCGGAAGGTTCATGAGGTAGACGTAGTTTTTGTGCCAGAGGTAGCGGGAGCCTTCGGCCTCCAGCCCATTGCCCACGAACGAAAGCGTGCCTTCGGTGAGCGAAGGTGCAGAAGCCAGGTATTGCGGCTCATCCGCCCACGCGGCAAGGGTATAGTACTGTTCGCTGGCTGGCGGTGGTGTGCCGGAATCGTCCTTATTGCAGGAAACTGTACAGGCCATGATGGTCATTACGGTCATGGCCAGCATGCCCATGGCGGTTCTTTTCCTGAAACGTTGCATTGTTGTGTTGAATGGAATCATTGTCATCGTGTATTACTTATTTTGATGTGAGTTGATAATTAATTTTCATACTGATAAACCGCCCCGGCTTTTGCAAGAGGTAGTTGTCATAGACCTGGCGATTAAAGAGGTTGTGGCAGTCTGCCGTAAGCTGGCAGGGCAACCGCTTCAGCCGATAGGATACCCCGACATCCTGCACAAATTGGGCAGGTATGGTGGTTTTGAGGGAAGGGGTGCCCAGGCTCGGCCACCACAAGTAGTATTCCGGCACGTAGTGTGTGCTTAGGTAGAGCGATGCTGCTCCAGCATCCAGCAGACCACCCGTGCTTTTTATACGCACTTCGCCGCTGGCCAAGAAGCTCGGCATGTTGCGCAGGCGATCGTTGTAAACGAGGTTGGGGGTTCCAGCAGCGGTATAGCGCTGCCTATTGCGTATATCCTGGTAGGTAGCGTTGGTCGTAATTTCCAGCAATTGCGCCAGGTGGTAGGTTGCCGAAGCCTCGGTGCCCACGGTACGGATCCTACTGAGGTTTTCATAGCGTGCCGTGCCCAGGTGGGTGCCTTCGCCCAGCCAGATCAGGTCTTTGGTATCGCGGAAAAACAATCCGCCCATGATGCTCAGCATATCGCCGCCAAGGAGAAAATGATGCTGGACGGCCGCATTTGCATTGAAGCTGCGCTCCGGCTGCAAGCCGGGCGCATTGAGTATGCTGGTGCCGTCTCCAAAGAGTTCAACCGGGTCGGGCATGCGCATGGTCTGCTCGGCCGAGGCTTTCAGCAATGTCCCCGAGGCCAGCATCGCCCGGCCAGCATAACTAAGACCCCAATCCTGTGCGGCACGGTGTACAGGTATCAATTCCCTTTGGTCGGTATCCACGTAATCGTACGCGTTTGACCGCCCCCTATAGTGATAGTATTTTGCAGCGAGGATGTGCTTGAACGGGCCATGATTGAGTTCGTAGGCTACACCGGCCACTTGCTTGTACAGGTGCTGCGGGAAACGCAGCGGAATGGTCCACTCGGCGAGGGCCAGCGCATCACTGCCGCGCCGTGAAAGTGCCTGGCTGTTGTAGGCCAGCCGAAGCAATTGGCGCTCACTGGGCCGGTAAGTGACCAACGCCCGCCATAGCGCGGTGCCATCACGGAAGCGGTAACTGGATTTCTGGGCATAGATGCCGCCCATCTCACCGTGCACGCCCGTGCTGATGCCACGCCCTTCCCAATTGTACTTGACCGAGCTGGTATCGAGCGTATGGCCTTCCACATGGCTGTATGAGCCGTAAATCTCCACATCGAGCTTTCCCCGCAGCAAGCCTGTCTTGGCGTAGGTGAGCGAGGGCATTACCGTTTGCTCATCATAGCGTACGCTACCGAATACGAAAGCCATGGTACGGCCCGTCTGGATGCCGCGGTCTATGGACGAAAGGCTGGTTCCGAACAGCAATTTGTCCGCCCAGCGTTTGCCGGCAACACCGATTTCGGTGCGCAGCAAGTAGGACGTATAATCATCGTTGAACCGCCTGGCGGAGAATCCCGGTATCGGCCGGCCCGTCACATCAGCCACCTCTACACCCGTGCCCCACACACGGTAGTCATTGTCCGATCGGTTGAAAAAGGCATTGCCCTGTACGGTGAAGCCACTGGCGGTGTGGTACCACTTGCCGGAAACAGCAGCCCGATGGGTATTGAATGACCCGTAAGCATAAGACAGATCGAGATAAGGCTGGGGGTCTTGCCGGGTAACGATATTGATAGCGCCACCCAAGGCATCGCTGCTCAGGTGCACGGGCACTACACCCTTATACACTTCGATGCGCTCCACGGTGTTTACCGGAAAATTGGAAATCCCGAAAGCGCCGCCCAGCTGTTCGGCGGGAATACCGTCTATGAAAAACTTCACGGATTTGCCCGAGAGGCCATGGATGGTATAAGACGCATCGGAGCCCAGACCGCCCGTTTCCCGTACACGCACACCCGGCACGCGATCGAGCAGCCGATTGAGTGCGGCATTCTGCCCGCGGATAGCCCCCACGTCTACCACATCTATCGCATAGGGTTGCTGTTGCAGGAGCGTTGTCGCCAGCTTGCCTGCTACCACGGCCTCATCCAGTTGTACAGAGCGTATGGCTGTATCAGCCCGGGTATCCCGGCGAGGTGGCTGGGCTACGGCATAAAAACTGAGCATCCATAGGAGGCCTATCGGAAAAATTTCCCTAATTTGCATCGCTTTTCGTGTAATCGCACATGAAGCATTTCCTGCTTGCAGGGATCCGGGGTACGTAGCGCCACTATGTACCCCTTTTTTTACCTGTAAGCTTATCACTATAAACTAAATCGCTGCGCCAGCTTCGACTTGAACCCCATGGGTATGCCATCAAGGAGTTCGTCATCAGTCGCTGCCACAAACTGGCAATCTACATCGTCTACCGCCAAATAACGCTGCCCTCCATGGAGATGCACCCGATCTTTGCCCTGGCGGTCACCATTTTCCATGCCGGTGGAGATGCGAAGGTTCCTTGACCGTGAGGTTGGGTTGGTCACAGCCACCGCTCCCTGAAAATCCAAGCTGCCCTCCCTGCCAAACCAAGGCAGGGATACGGCACAACTGCTGTGGGCAGCCACCTCAATCTGTAGCCCGCCAACATACACCAGCTGCGCAGACTCGCCCGAACGGTTGTCTATCACCACCCGGCTATGCGCATAATGAGCTATTGCCAGGATGCCACCCATCACGAAGATCATACTTGCAGCCGCGGCCAGCCGGATACTTCGCCACATATGCGATCGCCTCTTGGGCATGGTATCGCTCGGGTACATGACCGGTGCTATCCCTTTCCAAAGCTGGCGTCGCACATCTTCTTCATTTTCGTCACCAAATGACAACGAAGTCTGCGCGTCTACTGCCCCATCCAGCCATTGCCTTACAAAAGCCTCTTCGGCCGCAGAGCAGCAGCCTAAATGATATTTTGTAAGTAATGCAGGTGTAATCTTCATATAAACTGTCCCAATCCCCAGCAAACGCTGTATACGTATTAAGTTGCGCTGGGTAACGGTAACCCTATATTGAAAAATGATTTTTTTGTTGGCTAACGAAAAATGCTGAGCCTGGCCCGCAGAAAGGCCAAGGCGCGCGTGATGTTGCTTTCTACCGCTTTCTCGGAGATGCCCAGCATGCCAGCAATGGCTTTATTGCTCAGGCCATCCTCACGGCTCAGGCGGTACACCTCGCGGCAACGCGGGGTGAGATCACCGATGCTTTGCTGAATGTGATGCACAAGCTCTTTTCCTTCCACATAATGTTCAGCGCTGCGCTCATGAGGCAAATCCGCGAGCAGGTGCTGTTCTAAGTATTTGATACGAACAGCCTGTTTGCGGTAATACTCGAAGATTTTGAGCCGCAATCCACCATGTAAATAATCTTTTAGCGTGGTACGGATGGTCAAGGCTTCCCGACGTTCCCATAAATCACGGAAAAGCTCTTGCACCAGTTCCTTGGCGAGCTCCGCATCTTCGGTATCACGCAAACAAGTTAGGTACAATGCCTTCCAATGATCTTCATAGGCCTGCACAAATGTCTTTTCGTCTAGTTTGAGGTGACTCACTTTCTTGGACCGACTTGGTAATCGCTCCAAATATACTTTATTTAGAATGAATAAAAATAATTTCAATTGAAATCAGGGATGAAAAGCCTGATTGTCATAGCGGGTATTTTTGTCATTCATCTTTGGGAAAGTGTGCATCTGCCTTTACTTCGGCTATTTGTAGGGTGTGCCTGGCTGTATGGCCGGGAATATAAAGGAGGGAGTGGTAACCATCCACAGGCCCGAAGGGCGAGTCGGTAACCCGATTGCGCATATCTTCTTCGGAGAGGCTGTTGATGTAATCAATCAGCACGGTACGCTGGCTGCGCAGCTCCGCTAGTGCCACTGCCGCATCCGTGTATTTGCCCGCCTCCGCAGGCGTCAATTCTTTCGATGCCTGCGCCTTGAAACTCCGGTCTGTTATTCCGTTGATAATGTCTTCATCCGTCAGCTTGACCTCGTTCCTGCGCTCGGGATTTGGTGCCTGCGACAGGGTCTCTTGGTTAAAGCCAAGTAGCATTTTTTCGGTAAGGATAATGTGCTCCAGGCATTGGCTTATCGACCAACGGTCCGGTGCGGATTTGAATTTAAGCTGCTCTTCACTAAGCCCAGCCACAGCGTTCTCCAGATCGTCATACGTCTGCTGGCAATAGTTGAGCAAAAAGGCCTTGTCGTGCTGGGCTTCTTGTGCAGCCGATTGTCCAACCAGGAGGGGAGCTGCCGTACTTGTTGCAATGAATAAGATGAAAAATCGTTTCATATCGTCTGAAGTTTGATGATGTGCCCAATGCTTTCGTCGCGCATTACAGCACCTATAGACAAAATTAGCTGGTCACCAGGAAAAACAACGATGCGGAATGCGACATATTCAATGGGGATTTGAGACAAGTTGTTGCCTAAAATAAACTATTTTTGGAACATTCTTATCCTTTAAGTAGCTTTAAGCATGGGAAATATACTTTTGCTCACGGACTTTTCAGTGGGAGCCAATAACGCTGCAGCATATGCCTTGAAACTCGCCTGGCAGCTTGGGTTTGATTTAATTTTATTGCACGTAAAGGATGTCGGCAGCGATGGGGCCATCGCTAACGATACCTTACGCAAATTCGACGATTTGAAAAACAGCATCAGCGCAATGAACCCTGGCAAGGACTACCTCCAACCCGTCTTGATGGATATCATTGTAAAGGGACAACTGAAGGAAGGCATTGCAAAAGTCTTAAAGGAAAAAGAAATCGACCTGGTGGTCATCGGTGCTACTGATGGGGAAAACAAGACGGGTTTTCTATTTGGTAAACGGGTGAGAGAAATTATCGACTGGGTATCCCACCCTATCTTGCTGGTGCCGCCCGCGGCAAGCTTCAAAAAAATCGAGAATGTGTTTTATGTGACGGATATCCGCTATGCCAGTCCCCAAGTGATTGCACGCCTCATGCGGCTCGTGCAGCTATTAAGGGCCAATTTTTCGGTATTGCACGTAGGGGTTTCGGGTCGTCCGGAATTACCTGCAGACCATGCCCAATCGCTATTCAACGATTTCATGGCCAATATACCCGGCCAGGCACCGCGGTTTTTGATCCGCAATGAAGGCAGTAATCCCGAAATGATCATCCGTGAACTTTTTGTGAAGCATGGACAAGATGTATTGGCCGTTGCACACCGTGAGCACCATTTCTTTGGCCACATCTTCATGGAACATCCCACCGAAGAAGCGGTAATCTATAAAGAAATACCCATGCTGGTCATGCCAACATGACCAGGCAACCTTACTTGCAACCTAAGATATTATAGCGAAAAGGTGTACCCAAGCATGACCGTACCGGCTCCGGTGTTATTTTTGCCAATGACACCATCGCCTTTTTGGATCTTGATGAAACCATAATTGCCACCCCCTTCAAGGAATACGCTGCTGCGACCAAATGAATAGGCGATACCGACATTGCCCTCGAATCCAACGTTGACCTTGTTCAGCCGATCCTTGATGTCTGTCTCATCCGTAAGGTTTTGCGGGAATGGTGTGGAGGGATCCATGCGAAGCGGCATTTGACCGCCTTCATCCAGGTACAACTCACTGGTGCCGGTGGTCACTTGCTTGGCGTTGAGCAGGAAGCCTACAAACGGCCCCCCATCCACATAGACCCGGAATGGGCTATTAGCCCCTAAATCCCAACCGAATTTGGCAAGCACGGGCACCAACAGGTAGTCGAATTTTGCTTCGCTTTTGAAATCGGCATAGAGCAAGGAAGGAGCGGGTACGCCCTCGGGTAGGCCGGCTTGCAGGAGCGGGGCTAATTCAGCGGGCACTTCAAGCGCTTGGAACTTATCCTTTTTTCCCCCCTGCGCCGAATACTCAATGGCAGGCTGCAAGGAAAACCGTTTGGACAGCTTAAATTCGGCAAAGACGGCAAAACCGGGGCCGAGTCTGGAGCTGTAGCCTTCACTCAACGGTGTAGCATCATCACCACTTGATGTAAGATTGGGTATACTGAGGCCTCCACGGGCTCCTATACTGACTGTTTGGGCTTTGGCAATGCCACAAATTACAAAAGCGAGCAGGATAAACGTAATTTTCTTCATTTAAGGCGTGATTAGTTATAACGATTGACAAAAGTGCGCAATTGATAGCACATATTTCGTCCAAGAATTGTCATAAACCAACTGTGTACGCCTTAAACTGACGCCTTATGTGATCTAAATGGTGCCACTGGCTACCAAAACACGCTTGAGCCACCGATCTGTGCCATCCATCTTGGGCGTGATGGCAGATCGCGCATGAATAGTATTCCGGTTGTTAAACATGAGCATATCTCCCTTTTCGAGCACTACCCGGATATACACTTGCTCTGCGGACTCTTGCCAGCTGTTATCCAGCATGGCCATTTTAGCAGAAGCAGCGTATTCTTCATGGAACAAACCATCAATCCCATGGCTATAAATCGTCCCGATCAATGAGGATAACTGCTCCTGATACCATTCGATATCGTCATAGCGTGCAATCTTGGTGATGGCCTGCTTGTCTTCCCGGATACAGAGTAACCCCACCCAGTCTGCCCGTGCGGAATAGGCTCCATTTTCGACGTGCCAGTCCAGCTCATTGGTGCTGTAGGGAAACTGAGCAGCGGACTCGCCGCGAACCGGATAGATATTCTGGATGTGCCGATTGCACGGTCTTTCAAAAAGATAAGTCTGTCCGAATAATGCGGCGATGGCTCCTACCAGGCCATCAGAAAACATCGGGATGTGATCGGCGACAAATTGCCTTTTGGGCGTATCCACCAAGAAGTCTTCTGTTGGGAGATTGCGCAGTAGCCCCAAATCGAATTGTTCGGTTTCCTGCTTCCATCCGATCAAACGCGCTGGCATTAGTTTAGCGGCCTGTTGGCAGCTGTGTATAAATGCATCGAAATTTTCCGTGCTATACGGAATGACAACATCGTCTACCATTTCCCGAATGTATCGTTTTTCTTCGCTGGTCAAGGTATAATAAGGTTGTTGAATTTCGGTTATCATCATATTGGTTTTAAAATGTGAAACAAACCTCCCAATTGCCGGAGGAAGCATTAATTTCTTTAAGTGAAGTAGATAATAGGGTCAAGCACATAACTTAGTTTTTTATAGCTGTTCGGTGACAAATTTCGTAATACAAATCAACGTTGTAAATACACCAAAATGGGTATTTTTCAACAGTCTTATCCACAGTGGTGAATATCCGGCAAAAAAAGAACCCCGTTCCATAAAAAAGAAACGGGGTTCCGCCCCAATGGGGATAGGGGCTATCAACCTAAACCTAATGCAAAGGTAAGAAAAAAATCAAAATTGCAACACCCTTCATCGTTTTACCTCCCATCCATAATCCACGTATTCCCAGCTGAAATCATCACCATCCGTGGTTACTTTCAAGTACCCTTCTTCTGTACCATGGAATGCGCCACTCCACCAATTGGCGCTCACGGCACCTGCGGTAATGAATTGCACTCCTTTTACCTTGATTTCTTCGTATAGGTGCTGGTGGCCTTGCAGGACAAGTTTCAGCTTGTGATCGGCAAACATATCGAAGATCTCTTTTTGGTTTACAAAGGTATCCGCATCGGTGTAGCGGCCTTCCAAAACAGGGTAATACAATGACAGGAATGGTACATGCGTAGACACGATAATTGGTTGGCTTGTTGGTGTAGCAGCTAGCAAATCAGCCAACCATTTTTTTTGGGCGTCGCCTACGCAGTATTTGCCATCACAGATTTGCACCGAATTGAGCACGATGAAAAGCCAACCTTTGTATTCAAAGGAATAGTACGAATCACCAAATTGGGACTGGAATAGGCCGCTGCCCGCCAGTTCGCTCTCCTGCCCATCAGCCCAATAGCGGTCATGATTGCCTATCGTATAATGGAAGGGCAGCCGAGCCGCATCGGTAATGGCTTTGTAATCGCGGTACAATTGGAAAGCAATCTCCCGCTGATCGTGCTTGATGCCATCCACGTCTACATTGTCCCCGCCGGTGAGTATAAAATCGGCTCCGCTCCCTTCTGCATGGCTGACAGCTTGCTTGAACCCTTCTACACTCCGGCTCACCGGATTGACATTCATGTGGATGTCCGTAAGAAAAGCGAAACTGAACTTTTCTTGGGCTGGGCTGAATTGAACGCTGCATAAACCAGCGAGTATGGATACAAAAAGAAATTTCATTTTCAACATGTTCGCTTTTTTAATTTTCATTATTCGATTGTCAATAACCACATTTCCGCATTAATATCATCGCCTTGTGGAAACTGGCGCGTGATGGCTTCCATGATGTGCTCACTGTTGTTGGTCAATTCACCATCTGGATACATCCATCGTTTGGGGATCCGTCCATTGTTTACCACGCCTCCACCAGCTACGTTGAACACCGGAAAGCCTGTACGGCGCTGCTCATAAAAAGGATGCCAACCATTGTTCATGAACGACGCGATGTATTTCTGCATGATAATCTGTTCGATTTCCCGGCCTGCAACCAGCCCGGTCTGCGCGATGGATGCAACGTAGGCCGCAGCCTGCTCGGCTGGCACCTGAATTTCTTCCACCGCCGCTGCAATCCCATTGATATAATAATCGCTGGCATTTCCACCAACCCATCCCCGCAAAATCGCTTCGGCAATCAACAATTGCAATTCTGCATAGCTTACGGTTTTGCAAGGTTCGTTTGTAGCGCTGTTGTAATAACGGGCATTGATTTTAGAAACATCTCCGGCGATAACTTTTTCACGATTAGCGCTCAATATGCCACTTCCCAATACCCCGGCATACGCGTTGAAATCGTCATCAGCTAATGCCGCCGCATTGGGTGTTTTTGCAGCATAGCGGAACAATCGCGGATCCCGGAGTTCCTTGAGCAAGTTGACAAACGACTCTTCCATGTATTCAGCGGTCTGGATATCATTGTTGTTGAAATACGGATAGCGGTTGCCGACCAAATCATAATACCGCAAGGATGCATTGTCCGCATTGCTTTCAAAAATCGGATATTGACCCGGATTATTGATAATCTGTGCAAATTTTTGTTTGATATTAAGTGTCATGCTGCCTTCTTTCCGGGACAATGACATCAGCACGCGCAATGAAAACGTATTGATGAGTTTCTTCCATTTCATGATGTCCCCATCATAGATGATGTCATTCAGTACAGGCAAAGATTCCGTGCCCAACATGGCATTGGCTTCTTCCAGTGCCGCCAGGATACCCGCAAAAATATCCGCTTGCTGGTCATATGCCGGCGTATAAAGCTGCTCATCGCCCTTGGCCGCATCGGTATAGGGCACATCGCCGAACCGCAAGGTAAGCTCGTACGTAAGCCAGCTTTTGAAAAACTTGGCCAGCGCGACGTACTCCGGCCTGCCGACACGATTTGCCTCTTGCTCCATTCGGTAAACCAACCGCAAATCATTATATTCATCAAATCCACCACGCTGCCATCCATAATACTGGACATTGCTCACCCCATCGGTATAGACCATCTGGCGTGAGGCAAGCGCAACATTTAAGTCGACTTGATTGAATACATGCTGGGATATGGTATTGAGCAGCAAATCCGGTGAGGCTTGGGTCGTTTTGTTGGGATCCGTACCGAACGAATCAAATTTTTTGCAGGCGCCGAAAAGCCCTGACAGTACGAGGAGAATATATAACCTTTTCATATGCAAAATTCGTGGTAGTTTAAAATTGAACATTGATATTGAACCCAATATTCCGGGTCGATGGGGTTTGCAAATTGTCTCTTCCTGAATCCGGATCTACATTGGGCAATTTGGAAAACAGTAAGAGGTTCCTCCCCACAATATTGACACCGACATTGCTGACAAATCCAATCTCATTAAGCCATTTGCGGGGCAACTGCCAACCGAGGCTGACCTCGCGCAATTTCAGAAACGTTTGCGAGAAGTAGCTGTAGTTGGTATGTGCGTAATTGCTGGTCGTCGTCATGTAATCAATATAACTAACCTCCTGTGTATTGGGTGCAAATTGCCGGGTATCGCTGGTCACATTACCATAACTATCGTAGGTGATTTCGCCCGAAGTAACGACAACCCCCTGCCCTACATAATTTGATAGGCCGTCGTTGGCATCCTCCCGGAATGGATTGACCGTACCTGGATGGGAACCACCCCACCACATTTTTTGGTTGGTCTCTGAAAACATGGATCCACCGATGCGACCATCGACCTGAATGCCCAAGGAAAAATCCTTGAACCTGAAGTTGTTCGTGAAACCATAAACTAAGTCTGGATCCCTGTAGCCGATAAGCCTTGAAAATGGGTCACTTTTGGGCATGCCGTTGCTTTGGTATACCACTTCGCCAGCAGGTGATGTTTCAAACATACTGGTATAGATGGCATCTGCCCGATCGCCTACCTGCAACCTATCTAAGTAAGGTTCATCACCATAGATTTCGGTAAGCGTACGCCGGTAGGTACTCAGGTTCAACAACATGTCCCACGTGAAGGTGCCCCGCACGGGCGTGGCATTGACCATAAACTCCCACCCCTCCCTACGGTACCTGTTGCCATTTTCAAGGCGCTCGAGATAGCCGCTGCTGATGGGTGTGGGCAACCGCACGATTTGATTAAAATCATTCGAACGGAAATAAGCCACGTCGATACTCAACCTGTCGGCAAGCAGTCGCCATTCCAGACCGGCTTCCCACGTGTCTGACGTCTGGGGTTTGATATTGGGATTGATTTGAACATTGCCGAAATTGACAGCGGGCCTGCCATTCCAGATGGTACCCCTATCGTATGAGGCAATGAAGCCGTACGGATCTTCATTATCGCTGGCATCCAGTATAATCCCGCTGGTCACCCGTGCCCATGAACCCCTTAGTTTGAGGAAATTGGTCCACTCCGGCAGGGGCAAAAACCTCGACAACGCCAATGAACCCGCTACTGATGGATAAAAATAGCTGTTGTTTTGCACCGGAAGGGTAGACACTTTATCCTGCCGGCCTGTGACCGTCAGGTACAGGGCATTGTAAAGCTCAAAATCCACAAAACCATAAGCACTGGTCGTCCTCCGCTGTTCGATACTATTGGTAGCCAATATCGGGCTGATGGAATTGTCCAGGTTGTAGAACCCGGCAACATTGAGCCCATCCGTATTGCTTTCTAACTGACGTATGTTCCGGTAATAATTGTATCCACCTAGTTCTGCATGGATAGCAAAATTGTCGGAAAAAGATTGATTGTATTTCAAGATCAGGTCGCTCGCGATATCAAAATAGCTGGTGGCGCGTTCGGTGTAGTTGCCACGGGAGAAGCTGCTATACCCAACATAGCTTTTTGGCTCTTTCCAATTGCGCCGGAGGCCGTACTCATTGATACCATTGCGGAGGCTCACACTGAACTGATCGGTAAACCTATAGTCAAAGGATACCGAGCCGAACACATTGTCTTTATCGTATCCCTGCAAATATTCATACGCCTGGAAATAGGGGTTGTTATACCAAGAGATGTTATAGTGCCGTTGCTGTATGCCTTCTTGTCCTTCCCGCCAATAATTCCGCAAGTCGCGCACATCGATATCAGGGCCGGTCCACAGTACGAGGTTGTACAAATAATTGGTAGGCCCATACCCTACCACCGGAAAATTTTCCGTGTATTCTTTATTGTAACTGATGCGGGCATCCATCAATAAGCGTTCGGTCAATTGATAGTTTCCCGCTACGTTGAATGACGTATTGTTCAAATCCGTATTGGGAACAACTCCTTTTTGATAAATATGGGACGCTGAAGCCCGGAAACTACCACGTTCGGAGGCCTGCGTAAGACTCACGTTGTTCGTGGAAATCAATCCTGTTTCGAAAAAATTACGGATATTGTCTTTTCCACGGCTCAAAAAGGGTAACGGCACTAATTCGCCGGTATTAGGGTCGACAGGGCTGTTGAATTGCGGTGTCTCCCAATAGCCACTGGGCGTAGTGGGATCCGGCTGATCTAGCT
Organism: Parapedobacter koreensis; assembly: GCF_900109365.1. Lineage (GTDB taxonomy): Bacteria > Bacteroidota > Bacteroidia > Sphingobacteriales > Sphingobacteriaceae > Parapedobacter > Parapedobacter koreensis. The sequence continues at coordinate 84,032 of NZ_FNZR01000001.1, forward strand.
TCGGCCCCCAAATCCAGCCTGCGCCTTCCGTACCTCCCCCCGAACCGTCAACATAAGCGTATTGCCCAAAGTTGCCATTGCCATAAATAGTCTGCACTTCCGGTACCCGAATAAAACCAGTCTGGAACTGGGTAGATGAATTGACTTCCAGGTTGATTGCTTTTCCCTTACCCCGCTTTGTCGTGATCATAATGGCACCGTTTTGACCAATGGAGCCATAGAGCGCAGAAGCTGTTGGGCCTTTAAGCACGTTCATGCTTTCGACGTCATCCGCATTAATCCGCCAAAGGTCGGCCGTTTGGTCAGGAATACCGTCAATGACAATCAGCGGTGTACGGCCACGCAATGAAATACCGGGATCCTGAAAAAGATCGGTGGTGTTCCGAATATTAAGACCGGCGACTTTACCCGTCAACGAATTGACTAAATTGGGTTCTCTTGCCTTGTTCAGATCGGATCCTTGCACCTCTTGTACCGCATACCCTAATTTTACTTTCTCCTTTTTTACACCCAAAGCGGTCACCACAACTTCTGAAAGACTCTCGCTGTCTTCCTGTAGAACTATCTGATAGGTAATGGTATCTGTGACCTCCACTTCTTGAAGTACATAGCCAACCATCGAAACACTCAGCACATCCCCCGCTTCTGCAATTAGCTGAAACAAGCCGTTGGCGTCTGTGGATGTACCGGCTAATTTCCCCTGCACCCGAATGCTCACACCCGCTAAGGGCCCGCCCGATACATCGGTGACCGTACCCGTCACCTGATTGCCCTGGGCAGCTGATAAAACAGGAATCAGCAATAGCGCCACTAATAGGCTCACCAACAACTGTGGGAGGTGACGGCAGCATGTGACTCGTTGTCGTTGTTTTTCCATAATTAATTTTTTAGGGTTATTATGTATATATTAATTGAACATTTAGTCAATAAACAAAAATAGTAAGGCGGGTTAAAGGTTAGTTAACCGCAGTATTATCTATTCATTAAGCTTTACTAAAAGCAGGGAATACACTGCAAGCCTAAACAAACATAATTTGTTACAAATCAGATATTTAATTAAATAAATTGAATAACTGTACAGTCAATTAATGCAATCAATTTTCTATCTCGAAACAAATGATTATTTTCGTCAATTCGATTAAAAATCCATTATGGGTAGGAAAAGCTTAAAAGAAATCCGACAACGTGAAATTGTGAAGGTTTTTTATAAAGTGGCCAAGAAAGAGGGGCTTGAAAACACATCCATTGCCAAAATAGCCAAGGTGATGGATATTAATCCGAGTTTGATCATCCACTACTTCCAAACCAAAGAGGAACTTACTTATGCGTTGATAGATTATATCCTGGAAAAGTACTTGCTTATTTATAAAATAAGCCGTGACAACAATGTGCCGCTGCATGAAGCATTGGTTACGGTCATTGATGACCTCTTTTCAAAGAAATGGAATAAATTGTTTGACGATGGCTTATTTTACAGCTGCTACGCGCTGGCATTTCGTGAGGACAAGGTAAAGACGATGTACAAAAACCTGACGGACTCGCTCCGGGAAAAGCTGACGGTGCTTATCCAACGCTGCCAACAGGAAAACGAATTGGATGTGCCAAACCCCAGGCGCACGGCAGACCTTATTTTTGCGTTGGTAGACGGGGCTTATTTTTACCTAAGCCTGGCCGACAACAATAAGGAATTTGACTTGAAGATTGCCGATTATAAAATGGAAGCTTATCGATTATTGGGAATCCGTGACGCTTCGCTTTTTCCGCAAACTACGTGATTTTTTTGAATAGCTGAGTATTCCGAATAGCGCGATAAGCACCCACACGCTATTGGCCGCTATATTGGGATGATCGCGGAAATAAATGGCGCTTATCACTAACCCCAAACCTCCAATGGCGTTCAATACTTGATATCCTACGCCATCAAAGCGTATTTTCCGGAGGTTCAACAGCAGGTAAGCCACCGTGCAAAAAACAAATCCCAGCCATCCAATAATGGTAATCGTAGATTCCGTCATCGCATTCCTGAATGATCTATTTCGCGGCGACGATTTCGATATCCAACTGGAATTCATCTGAAATCGCCCTATCGCCCAATCCACTGAAAAAGTTTCCCGAGCGGTATTTGATATCAAACTGTGTGCGGTCGATCTTAATGCCCTTCGCTGTGGCATGTACCGTACTGCCAGACTGGTGGACTGTTGCAGGGAAGGTGATGGGTTTTGTTATCCCCTTGATGGTCAAATCACCGGTGATGGACAGGTTGCTTCCCGTTCCGCTGATCTTGGTCACTTTAAATACGGCCGTCCCAAACTTAGGGGCATCGAAAAAATCTTCGCTCTTGAGGTGAGTCTCAAGTCTTGTGGCACGGTCGCCCGTCAAATCGGTCACACTGATGGAGTTGATATCGACGGTAAAACTACCGCTTACAAGCGTATTACCATCAAATGCCAGGCTGCCCTGGCTGACACCGATTTCACCGGTATGTTTGCCACCGGCTACGTTATACCCAATCCAACCTATCTTTGATTTGCTGGCATCAACCTTGAACACATCCGCTGCTGGCCGTGTAAACGCATAAAACGCCAATAATGATGCTGCAACAAAAAGTATCGATGAGATGGTTTTTTTCATATTAAGTCTGATTAATGTAGTGAATTGCCGCTGGCTGTTTTTATCCGGATTCAAAGATAAGTGTTGGAACGGTTGTTTGCGCCAATTGATGCTGTAATTTTTTCATTAAAATTTGTTTACCTATTTTCATCGGTCATGAAGCTGCCTGGCGCACTTCGTGAATAAAGTCGTACCTTTGTGCGACTTTTAACTATAGGGAGAGACTACTATGTCAATTGTTAGAGAATCAGACCTGATTGGTATCGGTAAAAAATATCAAATTGAGACCGAAGCCGGGGATTACATGGTTGTGGTTATTCACGACGACGGCCGGCGGGAGCTCTACCGCTATGACCAGGAAGAAAGTGAATCCAAATGTGTGATGACTTTGTCTGATGAAGAATCGCGTCAAGTGGCTGGCATCATCGGTGGCCTGTCTTACAAGCCAAAGGCCCTTGAAACCATTGAAGTTGCGTTGGACGACTTGATCATCGAATGGTATAAGGTGGAAGCCAATGCCTCCAGCATTGGCAAATCCATCGGCGAACTGGAAGTGCGTAAACGTACCGGTGCATCCATCATCGCTGCTATCAAAGGTGGCGATAGCATCATCAATCCAGGACCGGAATACGTCATCACGGCAGACACCACATTGGTAGTGGCAGGCAAGAGAAGCCACATTAAACTGTTGAAAGAAATTTTGTAGCATTCCATAACGCTAGCAGAACCATATGCTGTCACATACCCTGATATTAGAAATAGGCATTGCCGTAGGGTTGGTAGCCGCCGTTGGACTGATATCCAATAGGCTCCGCTTTTCGGTCATTCCTTTCTTCATTCTCATCGGGATGGTGCTCGGCCAACATGCCCCTAAAATCGGCAATATCGACCTTGCTTTTACGGAAAGCAAACCTTTCATCGATTTCATGGGACGGCTTGGCGTATTGTATTTGCTTTTCTACCTGGGATTGGAGTTTTCGGTAGGCCGGCTTATCAAGTCCGGAAAATCCATCCTCACGGGGGGTACTTTTTACGTCGTCCTCAACTTTTGCTCGGGCTTGCTGATGGGCTGGTTGATGGACTTGCCATTCAAGGAAACCATGGTACTTTGCGGCATCATGACAAGCTCTTCTACGGCTATCGTGGCCAAAGTACTTACCGACCTGAAACGCACCGCCAATCCGGAAACGGAAGTCATCATGGGCATGATCATGTTTGACGACCTCTTCATTGCCATGCACATTTCGTTTCTCTCGGGCCTTATCTTGACTGGAAGTAGCTCTTTCTGGACAGTGGCGGGCACATCGTTGCTTGCCTTAGGATTCATTTTGGCCTTTCTCATCTTGGGCCGGAGATTGGTTCCGGCCATCGATAAGGTACTCCAGGACAAGTCTTCCGAACTGTTTATCCTCGTCATATTCGCCCTCCTATTCATCGTAGCCGGTTTTTCTGAAACCATCCATGTGGCCGAAGCCATCGGTGCCTTAATGGCCGGATTGGTATTGGCAGATTCGCAATACATCAAACGTATCGAACAGCTCGTGCTACCTTTCAAGGATTTCTTCGGTGCCATGTTTTTCTTCAGTTTCGGGCTGTCGATTGACCCCATGACATTGGGAGGAGCCGTTAGCTGGGCAGCCATCGCCGCAGTGGTCACCGTGGCGGGCAATGTAGCATCCGGCTATTTTGCATCACGCTTCGCTGGATTAAAAAAGCGGAATTCCGTAGACATCGGCTTTACGCTCGCTGCCAGGGGCGAATTTTCCATCATCATGGCCAACATTGGCAAAGCGGGCAAACTGCTGCCCGTCATCCAATCGTTCGTGGTGGTGTATGTATTGATTTTGTCCATCGTGGCACCGCTATTGACCAAGGAATCGCGTAAAATCTGGAATGCGCTATTTGGAAAAGACAAGGTGGAAAAGAAACCGGTGAAAACACTCAGCGACCTGGAAAATCGGCAAGGGTGACGTGCTATTGGTCACTTATTCCGATGATTGTTGTCCCTTTTGTTGCAGGCATTGAAAATATTGTGGATTTTTGGGGAACAAGCTCCATGCGAGGTTGTTGGTAAGTAAACCAGGGTATACACTTAAAAAAACAAAGCAATGAACCGTTCTATCCTCATGCTGCTGTGCTCGGTAAGCCTGATGGCTTCCTGCAACAACGTTTCCCAATCGGGCGACGAGCGCACCAAGAAGCTGTCATCAATGACCCATGACACCGAAAACCCCACGTCAATTTTCCTCACCTTGCTCGATAAGACAGTGAATGCGACCACCATCTCCTACGTGGCAAAGGGTATTTACAAGAATGACACGGTAGGCTTGCTTATTGAAGTGGATAAAGACATCCCTGCGGGCATCAACGCGGATGGATCGGTAAATGAAGCGGCCGGGTTCAAAAAGGGGGCCATTAAATTCATAAAATCAGGTGCCGAAAGCGATCGCTTTGTAGCTGCGCTCGGCGAACTTTGGCAAGTCAACGATGTAGCCGCCATGAAATCAGCCATCGAACCCTTGGTATTTTCGTCCAATAAGAAGGCTTTTAATGAGGACAAGCCTTCTACCAATAATTTCAAGCTGTTCTTTGATGAGGAGGCACCGATTCCCGGTGAGCTGTTCTTTACCTTGGACACGTACAAACACCTTGTGCAATTCCAAGAAAAGAACGCGCAATACCGATCGCAAATTGTCCATGCTTTTGCGGAATAGCTACGGGTATAGGAGCGCTATCACATAAAGCCGAGCTCTAATTGGGCGACCTCACTCATCATGCTTTTGTCCCATGGTGGGTCAAAGGTCAATTCTACCAACGCCCGGCTTACACCATCCACCCCTTCTACCTTGCGCTGAACTTCATCCATGATATTGCCCGCCACGGGACAGCCAGGTGCAGTAAGCGTCATGACCACCTTGGCCGAGCCGTCTTCTTTCGTAATGATCTCGTATACCAAGCCCAACTCTACGATATTGACCGGTATTTCCGGATCAAATACGGTCTCCAGCACCTCCGTAATGGCCGGCGCGAGATTCAACGGATCATTGATAATCATCATTTTCCTCCAATTGTGATAAGACAAAGTTAATGCTTTTTTTGCACAAACGGCAGTTGGTCTTTCATCTTGACATTGCCATCGCAAAGCCGTACCTTTAGCTAACCATCCATATCAGAAGATGAACATTATTACCGCAGCACAGACACGGGATGCCGATCGGCATACCATCGAAACCGATCCTATTGCTTCCATCGATTTGATGGAAAGGGCTTCCGGCACTTTTGTAACGGTATTCATGCAGCTGTATCCCGACAGAAACACCAGCATACTGGTTTGCTGCGGCACAGGCAATAACGGTGGCGACGGACTGGCCATCGCACGCCTCCTGCAAGCGCACGGGTATGACGAGATTGCGGTATGGATAGCGCGGTTTAGCGACAGGGAAAGTGACGATTTTTCGGCAAACCTCGCCCGCCTGCATAACACTCCTATCCCCATCACCGAGTTTTTTCCGGGTGACGAGCTTCCCGTCATTCACCAAGCGGTCGTCATCGATGCCCTGCTGGGATCCGGACTGAACAAACCCTTAACGGGGGACTGGCTGCGGCTGGTGCAACATATCAATGAGGCAGCAAGCCGAAGGGTAGCTGTAGACATTCCCACTGGACTACCGCCAGATGGCATCATCCCAGAAGCGCAATATACGGTGTATACGCACGACGTGATTTCGTTTCAGCGGCCTAAGCTGAGCTTTTTTTTTCCAGAATCGGCAAAGGCCATCGAACGTTTCCACGTCGTAGACATTGGCCTTGACGAGTCCTTCATTGAGCGGTTGCCCAGCGATTTCAGCCTCATCACCGCAGCGGACATCCAACGGATCTACCACAAAAGGAAACCGTTTACCCATAAGGGTACGTATGGGCATGCCCTGCTCATCGCCGGAGACAGCCGTACCATGGGCGCCGCCTTGTTGAGTTGTGGGGCAAGCCTATACAGCGGCGCTGGCCTTACTTCGGCTTGCATCCCGCCAGAAGGGCTTGTGGCACTAAATACAAGCCATCCGGAAGTGATGTACTGCCCGGCGGCCGACTTGCCTGAGGCGTGGGACAAGTTTGACGCGGTGGGCATCGGGCCGGGGTTGGGCCAGCGGGAAAAACTCCTTGCCGAATGCCTGACATACGTAGCGAAGCCCCTGGTGATCGATGCAGATGCCATTAACCTGCTTGCCCGAGCATCCCCACTGATGGGCCGCCTCCCCGGGCAATGTATCCTCACCCCGCACATGAAAGAATTTGACCGCTTGTTTGGCACGCACCGCACTTGGTGGGACCGGCTATGCACGGCGAGGGAACAGGCCGAAGCCCGCCACATCATCTTGGTATTGAAAAATCGCTATACCTTTATCGTGACGCCTGATGGCAAGGTATACATCAACCCCACTGGTAATCCGGCGATGGCCAGCGGAGGCACGGGCGATGTGCTGACGGGAATGCTCACGTCATTCCTCGCACAGCACTACACGCCCGAAGAGGCGGCTATACTGGCGTGCTATTTACATGGCGCTGCTGGTGATCTGCTGGCTAACGAAGGTATGGCTGTGGTACCGGCGGGAAGATTATTGGAAAACATACCGAGGGCTATTGGAACGCTGAACCAGCAAAATAGCTAATGATCTCACGGGTTTGGCGTTCGTTCAGTACTTCCCGCAATTGGTCCGCAGTGGCTTCCCGTATTTTTTTGACCGACTTAAATGCTTTGAGCAGTTTTTCAGCAGAGGTCTTGCCGATGCCGGGAATATTCTCGAGTTCGGTACGGAAGGTTTTCAGGCTGCGTTGCTTACGGTGGAAGGTGATGCCAAAGCGGTGGGCTTCATCCCGCAGGTGCTGGATGATTTTCAATGTCTCTGATTTTTTATCTAAATACAACGGATACTGGTCACCGGGATAATACAGCTCTTCCAACCGTTTGGCAATGCCGATGACGGTGACCTGCTTGTCTATACCCAATAGCTTGAGACTTTTGAGTGCAGCGGAAAGCTGGCCCTTACCGCCATCAATGACGATAAGTTGCGGGAGGGTCTGCCCTTCATCCAACAGCCGCCGATATCGCCGATGTACCGCTTCTTCCATGGTGGCAAAGTCATTGGGTCCCTCAACCGTTTTGACATTGAAATGCCGATAGTCTTTTTTTGACGGCTTGGCGTCTTTGAACACCACGATGGCCGATACCGGATATTTCCCTTGGAAATTGGAATTATCAAAACACTCGATATGCCGTGGTAGCACATTCATCCGAAGGTCTTTCTGCATCTGGGTAAGGATGCGCTCGGTCTTCAGTTCAGGATTCAGCTTTTCATACTGGTCCAGCCGTTCTTTTTTGAAATAAAGCGCATTCTTCAAGGAAAGATCCAACAGGTTTTTCTTCTCACCCAGTTTGGGTATGGTAAATTTGATATCCTCCGATTTGATGCCAATGGCAAAAGGAACGATAATTTCCTTGGATGTACTGTTGAAGCGGCTCCGGATTTCAGGAATAGCCAGGCTGAGCAGCTCGCCATCGGCTTCGTCAAGCCTTTTCTTAAGTTCTACGGTCTGCGTTTGGATAATCACGCCATTCATGACCTTGAGGTAATTGACAAACGCATGGCCTTGATCGGACGCAATGCTGAATACATCCACATTGGTGATGGAGGAATTGACCACGGTGGACTTGCTTTGGTAACGATCCAGTAGGTCGAGCTTGCTTTTCAGGTGGTGGGCATATTCAAAATTCAAGCCGACTACGGCACCATCCAGCTGATCTTTCAGCCGCCGGATGACCACGCCGATTTTGCCGTTGAGAATATCGCGGATGTCATTGAGGTTTTGCTCATAATCATCCTCCGTTTGATACCCCTCGCATGGCCCCTTGCAATTGCCTATCTGGTATTCCAAACACACCTTGAACTTTCCCCTGCTGATATTTTCCTCGGTAAGCGCGAGGTTGCAGGTACGCAATGGGAAAAGCTCACGGATCGTTTCCATGATCGCGTGCATCATGCCCACCGACGCATAAGGGCCAAAGTATTTCGAACCATCCTTGATGTATTTCCGGGTAGGGAAAACACGCGGGAAAGGCTCGTTTTTAATGACAATCCACGGATACGTCTTGTCATCTTTGAGCATGACGTTATACCGGGGCTGGTGCTTTTTGATGAGGCTATTTTCAAGCAGCCATGCATCGATTTCGGTATCGACGATGGTAAATGTGATGCGATTGATCTTGCGCACCAGCACGCGGGTTTTTCCGTTGAGCAGGTTGGTCTTTACGAAATAAGAACTAACCCGGTTTTTGAGATCCTTGGCTTTACCGATGTACATGAGCTCCCCGCTGGCGTCCCAATACTGGTATACGCCCGGCCGATGCGGTATTTCTTCAAGTGCCTTACGGTAATCAAATTTGGTCATCGCTTATAGCCCCAAACTAAACCAACTCAAAATCCCAATCGGTCGTCCAATTTTTCTTCGTCTTCCCCTAAAAACCGCTCAAATTTGCTGCAATCCAGTTCGCGGGTAAGCCCCCCTTCCGGTAAGGGAAAATCACCTTTGGAGTAGTGGAGTGAGGTATCGGCATAGACTTTTTGCATGTAGATAGCAAAAACCGGCAATGCGGCCTGTGCCCCCTGCCCTTCGGCCATCGAATAAAAACTGATGCCGCGATCTTCAGCACCCGTCCACACCCCACTCACCAATTCCGGGGTGATGCCGATAAACCAGGCATCCGCATTGTCATTGGTCGTACCGGTCTTCCCGCCGATGGGATTCGTAAAGTTGTACCGGAAGCGCAATCGCTGTCCTGAACCTTCGTCCACCACACTCCGCAGCATATCCACCATAATGTAGGCACTCTCGCTATTCAGCACCTTGGTTACACGGGGCGCCTTTTCATAGATGGGCATTCCATTTTTGTCTTCTATGCGCAGGATATACGTAGGTTCTACCCACACGCCTTGGTTTACAAACGAGGAATAAGCCCCCACCATGTCGTATACGGAGGCCTCATAAGCCCCCAGCGCGATGGACGGGTACTCCGGTACTTCGGAAGTAATCCCCATGCGCTTGGTCAGTGTAGCGACTGCCCTGGCACCCACTTCATTGATCATATAGGCCGTGGCAAAATTCTGCGAATTGGCCAATGCCTTGCGTAACGTGATGGGGCTCCCCACGGATTCGCCACGCGGCGTCCATGCATACTGGCCAGTACCTACGGTCAACGGCACATTCGGGACTTGAAAGCATGGTGAAAAATCATTATCAATCGCTACCGCATAGGTAAATGGCTTGGCCGTAGAGCCCACCTGCCGGGTACCCATCTTTACTTGGTCATATTTATAGTGCTCGAAATTAATGCCACCCACCCAAGCACGCACGTAACCTGTATGCGGCTCCATGGACATGAATGCGTTCCGGAGGACGAGTTTGTTGTAACGGATGGAGTCCATGGGCGTCATGGTGGTGTCCTTATTGCCTTCCCATGTAAATATCGTCATCGGCACGGGCGTATCGAAATCTTTCCGGATCTCCTCATCCGATTTGCCAGCCTGCTTAAGCACCCGGTAGCGATCGGAGCGCCGCATACCCGTTTCCAATAACTTGGCTTTGTCACCTTGGAACGGATTCCGGTTGCGCCATTGCCGATCGAAATTCGCCTGAATGGTTTTCATCCATTCTTTCTGTGCTTCCTCAGCATATTGTTGCATTTTGGAGTTGATGGTGGTATAGATTCTGAGCCCGTCCCTATCCAGATCCCACGGCGTGCCATCTGCCTTGGTAATTGACAGCTTGTTAAATTCCTGCTGGATGTCACGCTTCAATACCGCCCTTAAATAAGGGGCGAGCCCCTCACCGTAATTCGATATTAGCCTCAAATCCGTAACTAACGGTTCCTTTTTCAGCTTTTCAGCATCCTCCCGGGCAAGGAAACCTTCTTTTCGCATATTATCGATGACCACATTACGGCGCGCAATGGCATTCTGCGGGTACCGTACCGGGGAATAAATACCCGGCCCCTTGAGCATCCCCACCAATAGGGCCGCTTGCTGCACATTCAGCTTATCCGGCGTGGTATTGAAATAAGTACGTGCCGCCGATTTAATGCCATACGTATTATAAGCTCCGAAATCCACGGTATTGAAGTACATCGTAATGATTTCTTCCTTGGTGTAATTGCGCTCCAGGCGTACGGCGGTAATCCATTCCTGGAATTTCTGGATGATACGTTTGGCGGTATTGCGGGCGCGGCCTTCCGAAAACAGGTTGAGCGCCAATTGCTGTGTAATGGTACTGGCCCCCTGTCGATTGCCCACCAGGTTATAAAAAATAATGGTAAAGGTGCGCCGGTAGTCAATGCCGGAATGTTGGTAGAAGCGTTTGTCTTCCGTGGCAATGAGCGCCTGTATCAAGTAGGGTGACAATTCGTCATACCGCACATTGGAACGGTTTTGTACAAAATAGGTACCCAGTACCACACCATCATCCGAGATCACTTCAGACGCAAGGTTGCTTTTCGGGTTTTCCAAATCACGGAAAGTTGGTAGTTTTCCAAAAAGCCCCATCCCGACACTGAAAATGAATAAAAAGCCTAATAAGATGAGGCCTATCAGTATTTTCCAAAAATTGCGGGTATATCGGCTGACTTCTGCTTTTGCTAACGTATTCGTTTTCTTTGTCTGTTTCTTCATTATTTTCTAGTACTAAGTACTGAGCTACTCCTTGCCCCGTTCGCGCTGTTCTTGGTAAATGGCGTGGTAATCATCAATTTTATCAAAATCAGATAACGTGCCAAAATGCGTTTCAGTAATTACAAATGTGTTATAGATATCTCCCGGGATTTTCATCACATCGGGTAACAATGGTAATAATTGTGTTTCATACCGCCTGACCTCATCATAGCTGTAAAATGGGCCGATATAGACCAATTGATTTTCGCCATTTACGATTTTCAGTTGGTGGCTGATGGCATTCCCCGTATACCGGGTGCGGTTGAACTGGCCAATGCCGAATCGCGAGGGGGCTAGGTTCACCCGTTCATTCATCACATTGACAACAAAATAATAGGTAGCCGAATCGGGAAGCAATTCAATATCCCGGTAGGCATTCGGCGCGATCTCACCAACTTCGGCTGTCCTTGCCAGCTGCTGCCTGGATACGCCAGACGTGTTGCCGATGGCATTCCGGCCACTTATTCCGGTTTGTCCGGCGGCATTGACGGCCAGTTGCCTACGTGGCCTGGGCCGTTCCGGCCCGCTATTGATCACCAATTGCGGCCATAGGGTCATCGTTGGCTCGTCTACAAACCGCTCCCGGCTTTCGTCGGCAGCTTGCAACGCGTACGTCCGGGCCGCCAGCGTGTCCCTGTTTGCTGCTATAAAGGCAAGGTGCTGGTTGGCCAACGGCGTAATCAAGCTATCAGCGGGAAAATCGTTGACAAGCTGCTGCAACGCATTTTCAAACGTATCCAGCGGTGCGGTGCGCCCCAGCGCCAAAGCCCGCAAATAGCCCAATTGGCTGATGAGTTGTTGCCGCTCGGGCTTTTGGCGAAGTAGCCGTTCTACCTCTTCAATGACCTCCCGGTATTGCGCTTGCGTGTATCGCGTATATATCTTTTCATACGCTTGATCCAGCACCCGCTTTTGTTGTTCGAGCTTCGCCATGTATGAAGGATCGCGGATCAGGTGGCTATACAACACATCTGGAAAGTCCTTCAACAATTTGTCTTTGTAATATGCCGCGCGCGGTTCATCCACATCCGTGTATAGCCGGTACAGGTTGTAATAAAGCAGTGCCGCATCTTTGCTATCCGGATAGCGTTTCAATAAGTCTTCATACGTATTGGCAGCTTCTTTAGTATCGCGCAATTCATCGCGATACGTGTTTCCAACGCGGAGCAAAGCATCCTGTATCTGGCCATGCGAAGCGGCCAGTTTCTCTTCGGTATCGGGCAATGCATTTACATAACGTTCCCGAAGCTTCGATGCCCATGCCGTGCTGTCAAATGCCAGGGTATCTGCCAATACGGCCGCACCCTCCCCGAAAGCTGCGGGGCCGCTGCCGCCCGTGGTCGATGGCTGGCTCAGCATATCGCTAAACCGCCAATTGTCGCGCAGTTGACGATTGCCCCACCGTCGCCGAAATTCTGCTTGCCCCATACCCATGGCATCCGGATTGTTGAAGTAAAACCGATTGTCCGTATACGTGACTGTCTCGGTGATCATATCATCAAACGGCAGCCGCTGCGCGGATTGCCGCCCGGCTTCCTTTACCTCACTTTTATTGGTCTCCAACTGGGCATAAGCATGGCTGATAATGCTGTCAAGCGCTACCCTGCGCTGTGCTTCGTCCAATCCAACAAGATAGTGTAAGCTGTCTTGGTAGGCCACCACTTGCAATTGAGCTATCAAATCATCCAGGTTGGCTATTTTGCGTTGTACAGCCCCTACGTCGGGAAAATCCGCAGGCAGCGACATGCCTACGCTGTCGTAGTAGTGCTTGGCCGTTTGGTAATTTGCAACGTTAAAATAGTGATCAGCCAATTTCAGGTAAGTGAGTGCCGTTTGATAGCGATTATCGCTTTGCTGGCGCAATGCCAAATCGTAATTAGCCAAGGCTTCAGACAGGTGGCCCTCGGCATAAAACACGTCAGCGATCTGATAATAAATTTGATCCTTGAACGCTACGTTTTTGCCATCACGCAACATGCGCCGCAGCAACTTTACGCGATCCACGCCCGTTGTGCTGCCTGCTGTCGCGAGGAAGATACGGTTCAAGTCTGCATAAAACGACATTTCATACGGTGCATTGCTGTTTACTACCCGGCTATAATGTTGGTATGCTTCTTCTGCTCGGTCATGTTTTTGCAAAAGTTGTCCCAACAGGAAGTGCCAGCGCAGCCGGGTAGGCCTATGCCGGGTATGTGCTATGGCCTGTTGCAGCATGGAGATTGCGGATTCCTCATCATGGTTAAGCAGGTAGTACTTGGCTTGCGAGGCAAAAGCCAGCCCTTGGGATTTTTTATCCGACTCCAGTTGCATAAACGCGGTATCCAATACCAATCCGGCCTCATGCAGATTCCCCAATTGCATCAGCGAGCGGGCCTTCTCAACCAAGGCAGCCTGCCGGTATGCGGGCATATCAGCGAATGCCTCGGCAACATAGGTAAAAAACTCAGCCGCATTGTAATAATTCCCCTTTAAATAATTGGCTTTACCCGTAAGCAGGTAAGCTTCATTGATGTACTTGCTTTTCGTTTTCCGATTGATGATGTTCAACGCCTTTTCGATGACCGAATCCATCAATTGAACATTGGCCGCAGCCGTAGCTTCCGTAGGCTCAATCAGCACGGGAAGCAATTGCTGGTAGTTTTCTTTATGCGATTCAAAATTATCACGTTCGACGTCAGCAATGATTTTGCGGCCATGATAAACAATATTATACCTTGCGGTAAGGTTCTCCATCATATCATACTCAGGCCCTTTGTCTGCTTGCCTGTTTACGGCGCAGGCTACAATCACGAAAGACAACAAGGCTAAAGCAGCTGGGCGAAAAAATGAAAGAGAATATAGATTACGTTTCAATGCCGCTATTTCTTAGAGGATGTGCCATAAAAATAAATATCTTTGCTGGGAACACATCTGCAAAAATATCATTTATTTTTATACTTTCATTGGAAAGCAATGCGAACAACAAGGATTGGCTACCAGCCACATGATAAAAAAAGGAGGAGCGTTGACTAAACAGAAAAAGAGACTTGCCAAGGCGCTCAATGTACGCTATAAGGTCGTCATACTCCAGGAAGAAACCTTTGAAGAAAAAGCTTCATTTACCGGAAAATTGTGGTATTGGATTACCGGAGCCAGCTCGGCGGCGGTTGTATTGATAATTTTTACGATTGTTTTTATCCGTGCCACGCCACTGCGCGAGTATGTGATGGGCATGTCGTTGAATGGTTTTGAGCGGAGCCGCCTTATCGAGGCCTACACACGCATTGATTCCATGGAGCAAGCAGCGCAAGCCAATACCATTTACCTCACCAACCTCCAGCAAGTTATCGGCGGCCAGGTTGGTGAGACCTTGGAACAAGCCGCAGGGCAACAGGCCGCTGGAAAAGCGACAAATGCCGTGATCCCCGCCACGGCCGACATCGGGCTTTCCAAAGATGAACTGGCACTCCGTGAACTGGTCGAATCCGGTGCCCCTTATGACCTGCCTGAAAATCCGGGAAACACCAGTACCGGCATTTCTTCCTATACATTTTATAGTCCCATCAAGGGCATCATTAGTTCCAGTTTCAGCGCCAAAGAACAACATTATGCGGTGGATATCGCCGTGAAACTGAACGAACCCGTGCGGGCTACGTTAAGTGGAAATGTGGTGTTTGCCTCCTATACGCCCGAGACAGGATACGTTGCCATCGTCCAACACAGTAATAATTTACTATCACTTTATAAACATTGCGCCTCGATTATCAAAAAAGTTGGTAGTTTTGTACGCGGCGGGGAAGTTATTGCATTTGCCGGTGATACAGGAGAATTGAGTACAGGCCCACACCTTCATTTCGAACTGTGGTACAACGGCAATCCAGTAAACCCTACCGACTACATCGCTTTTTGAAAAACCGTGATTACCTAAGCAAAACCAGCATGTTTGTAAACAAAAAAAATGAAAAACTACAGGAACAACGAGGAAGCAGCTTTAACCTGATTGCCAATGGCACAGAAATCACCGGAGACATCAATACCTCGGGTGACTTACGCATTGATGGCCAAATTATCGGTGATATCACCTGTACCGCCAAGCTGATTATTGGCGAAAATGGAGAGGTCAACGGTAATATCAATTGCCATTCCGGTGAAATCTCAGGCACCGTCCAGGGACAGATTGTGGCGAAGGAGATCCTCCAGCTCAATCAATCGGCGACGATACAAGGAGACATCAAGGCCATGCGGTTTGTTGTTGAGGACGGAGCATCTATCAATGGAAGATGCACAACGAGCAAAAGTTTAAGCCTGCCCGATCACCTGCCGGAAGTGAAATTGATTGGCTATGAAAAAAAACAGGCCGTTACCCGATAATGAGCTAAGCAAGTATGCCTATTTTACCGGTGTGGGATTCCAAATGCTTGCCATTATTGGTATATTTACTTATGTGGGGTACCGTATAGACGAATCGAGAAATACCGAAAACTCCCTTTGGACCGCTTTGTTTGCACTGGCAGGTGTATGCATTAGCATCTATACCGTGATACGTGCGCTGACGCGCAGGGGAAAATAAGGGTGGTTTGGCCATACCAATGCCCACAGCAGCAACTGATGGCTACTACTGTGGGCAATACCTTGAATATGCCGTTGCATCAAGGGTGCTTTTCCACTTTATTTCCTAGTGAAAACCGCCTCGAAATGGTAAATCCCCACCTAAATTGACCCTTCGTCCATGACGAGGTGGTTTCGGGGATGTACTGCATTTCCTGTATCGCGGTAGCATTGGTAAAGTTCAGGTTGAACACGTGGCCACCCGTTTCGATTTCAAGGCCCACGCCCAATGGGTTGTATAGCGCCGTGATGGCATCCGCATACCTCTCCTTGCTTGCCGTAGAGCGGAAAGGCAGGAAATAATCCATCACAAGCGCCATACGCCTGCTTACCTTCAGTCTCCCACCAATCCCCATGGCAAACAGGTCATTGCTATCATCGTAGTACGCAGTCATATTGCGCCGGATATATGTGGGATGCAACGCCAAGGAAAAATTAGCGCCAAACTTACGCGCAAGGATAAATTGGCCCACAAAGTTTAACCTATCCGAAAACTGTCGATACGATATGGCTTCACCTTCATTCTGCCGATCGGCCTCGACCCCGGGGATGGTCATGCTGGTATAGAACGTGATGGAAAGTGGCGCCTTCCCATCAAGTGTCTGTCGCAGTAGTCGGTATTTCAGGTTAGCCTCGTACAATTGCGATACCCGCGTGGCTCCCTTGGCACGTGCAATGCCTACATTCAGGTAGTCCGTTATTCCATATTCAAAGCCAATCTTGATATCCGTGGAATTGTCCAGCCCGAAGAAGTTCCTGCCGCCGCCATTGGCTCCTGCAATATCACCGAAGCGGTGATCTACCTTGAAGTCAAGTTCATGTTTGTGAATGGTCTCGATGGATTGGCCATTGATGATCCGTGTTGTTTTGAATGTAGCCGCTACCTCTTCACGTTCAAGACCTGTGCTATCACCGGCCAATGCCTTTTCCAAATCGGTTTGCGCCAGCAATCGGCAGCCGATGGCCAACATGGCTGCCACCATAAGTAATTTACGCCCGTTTAATGTTGAAATACACATAAATGAAATAATTTATTGCTTTTGATAAGTAGATGAGACGTCCACCGCCACTACTTCTGCAATGTTTTTGATCACCACTCGCGGTATCTTGATGTCATGGTCGGCCAGCTTCACGTCGAATTTGGCATGGGCTGTCACCGTGGTACCTTTGATTTCGACGGTCGTTTTCACCGCATACGGCTTCTTCACGCCATGGATTTCCAAAAAACCCATGACGGTCACTGGATAGCTGCCGTCGCTGCTCCAGTCTATCGGCTCAGTAATCTTGCCGCCAAACGTGGCGTAAGGAAATTTGTCGCTTTCCAGGTAGTTTTCATTGAAGTGTTCCTGCATCAAGCGCTTGTTGAACACAAAGGATTTTATGGGAACTTTAAAAGCGATTTCATTGGTTTTTGTATGAAGCGCGGAGCTTGCATGTTCGGTGGCTGCTGCGATATCTTCTAAAGGAGCTGCCGAAAAAAAAGAAATGTGGCTCCCTCTATCAACCCATATATCCTGCGCTTCCGCATGGAAGCACAGGATCATAACGAAAAACCAAACATAATATCTCTTCATAACTATTGATACATCAAATACCAGCCTTTTTAATTTTGGGGTGCTCCCTTGTCTATCCAGGCCTCAAGCAACTGCAATTCGCGGGCGGATAAGCTCCCATTCTGTGGCATGATCCGACGTACAACCACCACATCATTGATGCGATCCAGGTTGTCATTTACGGAAGCGTAGCCCGAAAAGACCCATCGGGAGGTGCCAGCACCGGCACCCGTGTGGCAGCTGCTGCAACGCGATTGGAACAATCCTCCCACAAAGTTGGCATAAGTCACGTTCTCCACCGTGACATCATTTCCACCCCCCGGCGGCGGCGGCTCAGGCGTGGGGCTGTCATTGTCCTTTCCACATCCGGCAAAACCAAGCATCACTATCACAAGTAATGCTGCTTTCGATACATACTGTTTCATACTGTTGTGTTCGTTATTCGTATAGCTAGTTAATAAAATAATATGCATATCGATTGGTTACGGTGCTGTGGCATCCGGCGAATTGGGGCCCAATACGGGCCATACGCCCACTGCCGGGAAGTTGATTCCCTTCGTCTCCCCCCTTACAGCATCCTGTCCGAAATAGTAGAGCGGCCACCCTTTATAAGTCAATTGTGTGCGGCCGTGCACTGTAATTTCAGCGAAATCATCTCGGGTGACAGCTGACGGAACAGCCCCGGGCGTGGCTCCATATATCGGCCAGACGCCATCATTGCTGAAATCCGGATTCGTAAAATTGTTTGTATTGTAGCGATCGTTCCGAAACCCATACAACGTACGGCCGTATGCATCGACCAAATAAGGGGTCAGTCCCTCACCCGGTATCAAATCAGCGGTATAGGCCGTGCCATCACCGCCGACAAGCTGATGGCTCACCAACATGACCGTATAATCGGGCTTAGCTACAAACCAATTGCCGCCTACGCCATCTCCCGTGATTTCACCCGGATTGTCATCGCCTGAATAGTAATATAACGGCCAGCCTTTATACGTGGTCTGCAAGGAACCATTGGCAAGGGTAATCGTGCTGACATCTTCGCTGTCGATACCTTCGCCGGATGCCGCCTCGCTATGATAGGGTGGCCACAGCGACAGGCAATTGCCACTACAGGCTGAGGTACCATCGGCATCAAGCGAAAAAAAATAAAGTGCCCGCCCCGCTCCATCGGTCAGCACTTGTCCGAAAGTTGCGTGGGCTTGCAAACGGATACCGGTGATTTCCGGTTCCGGCTCGGGCTCATCGTCATTGCAGGAAAGGATGGAGAGCGAGACCGCTACGGTCACCACTCCAATCATTCGGGTGGGAAAAAGATCCTTCATTGTTGTTTATGTTATAATCGGAAATACGGGGAAAAACAGCAGGAGGTTGCCACAGCTAGCAGAATAAAAAATTTAGTTGCATCAAGGCAACCTTTAGCGACGATCCTCCGTATTATTGTTAGATAAAGAGAAACGCTTGCCGACGGTTAATGAAGAAGTAATACAAAAGTATATTGCCGGTTGCCAAAAACACGATAAGGAAAGTCAATATGCTTTGTTCAAGCATTTCTATAGCTATGCTATGGGAGTATGCAGGCGTTATGCCCAAAATTCGGACGAAGCATCAGACATTTTGAGCGAAAGTTTCCTGAAAGTATTCAACCATATCGAACACTATGACACCTCAAAACCTTTCAAATCGTGGCTTGGGAAAATCGTTACCAATACAGCGATTGACGCTTACCGTGCAAACCTTAAATTTAGCCAGCAGGAGGATGTAAAAGACCATGAAAACATCAGTGATGAAGCAAGCGTCTATGGTAAATTAGCCTACGACGATTTATTGGCGTTGGTACGATCACTCAGCCCAGCCTATCAAGCCGTATTCAATCTTTATGCAATAGATGGGTATAGCCACAACGAAATCGCGGAATTGTTGGGCATTACCGTAAACACTTCCAAGTCAAACCTGCATAAGGCACGCAAAAGGCTTCAGGAATTATTGGATGAAGCGGCCAAAACGGAAGGGACCGCCCGGGCACAAAAACAGGTGACAAGCGGTGAGTAACCAAGTAAAAGGAATGGATAATGCAAGATAAACACCCCATAGATAAACTTTTCAAGGACGGGCTTGCCGACCCGCATATCCCTTTTGAAAAAAAGGAATGGCGGGCGCTGTCAAAAAAACTACATGTACGTAAGGAGCGCAAAATACCGCTGTGGATTTGGGTAGGAAGCGGTGCAGTTGCAGCGGTGATACTTGTTGCCATGTTATTAGTTATGGATCGCCAGACGCCCACGGAAGATGCTGCAGAATATGCGCGGGAAATACCGCGAACTGCACCATCGGCGGCGGCAGGCGATGATTCCACGACAACACCCAATAACAAACAGCATGGTGTACCGGCTATTGCTGCCGAAGGCCGAAGTGGCAAGCCAACCCCACGACTGGTCAATGCTACGCAACATGTATCCCTCACACCGCCGGAGCGTAATCAGACTCCAGCGCTACCACGCCCAAACACAGCTTTGCCATACGCATTATACACCCGACCCATAGCCCCTCACCTAACTCCATATACAGATAGCCTACACGGCATCTCCTTTGCACACGTGGCCAGTCCGAATGCCACGCTGCGACAAGACCGTGACGCCCTCACCAGCGTGCGCGAACGCAGTTGGACGTTCAGCATATTGGCCGCCCCGGACTTCTCCGGTACGCAACCGCTGGGTGGTAAGCTCAGTGGCAACGCGGGCCTGATGGTGACCTATCGCCTCAACCACTGGCTCACGGCAAGCACAGGTGCCCTTTACGCAAAAAAACGCTATGAAACCGACTTTGCCAACTATCGCCCCGGCCTCCGTTGGAGCGGCGGCACAGGCTCACCGAGCCTTGTGATAGCTGACTGTGGCGTGCTCGATATTCCCCTTAATATCGGGGTTGACATCAGCCGGGCTGAACAATCATCTTGGTTTGTGTCTGCTGGCATATCCAGCTACCTCATGCTACGCGAAACGTATGATTATATTTATCCACCGCACGAATATGGATACCCTAAGCAGATTACCTTATACAACCAAAACCGCCATATCCTGGGTATCGGCAACCTGTCGGTAGGCTACCGCCGCAAGCTCATGCCCTCGTTGGCACTTACGGTACAACCGTTTGTAAAAGTACCCCTGACCGGCATCGGCAACGGCAACCTTAAACTTTATTCATCGGGTATAGCCATTTCGGCAGATATTGACCTTACCCGCCGCCGGAAACCATAAAGACCCGGCCATATTCCTGTAAGTGCGCTCCTTTTTGTCCTGTAATTTGGTATTAATCTATAATTAATCTAAATTAGCAGCGGTTTTACAGATCGTCCACGGTGGGAAAGCACTTTCGTTTGTTTACGTATTTATTGATCATGACCATGCACGTCTATGGGCAATCCGCTCTGTTGTCCGGTGTTGTCCAGGATGAGCAGGGACAGGCAATACCGGGAGCTTCGGTGAGCATTGGTAATCAATTCGCCTCACAAATTACTGATCAATCCGGTAGGTTTTCATTTTCCGGTCTTCGCTTTGGCAATTACACCTTGAAGGTAACACATGTAGGATACGTTGCATACGCCGAGGCGATCACGTTGGAGCGCCCAAAGACCAGTGTCGTCATCCAATTGATCGCCCAATCGACCATACTGGACGATGTAACCGTCACCGGAAAGACCGAAACCCAACAAGCACGTGAGCAGGCCATACGGGCGGTGGTGGTAGATACCCGCGCCGTAGCCGAACAGCCCGCTACGCTGGCTGAACTGATGAACCGGGCACCGGGTGTGAGAATCAGGCAGAGTGGCGGATTGGGGAGCCAGCCTGATATTTCCATGAACGGCTTTCAAGGACGTGCGGTTCGCTATTTCAAAGATGGCATACCCCTCTCCTACTTGGGGGCAGGCTACGGCATACACAATATCCCTGTAAATACCTTGGAGCGCGTGGAAGTATATAAGGGTGTATTGCCTATTGCTTTGGGCGCCGATGCACTTGGTGGAGCGGTCAACTTGATATCGCAAAGGCAAACAGGTAACCAGCTTAACGCCAGCTACGAAATTGCTTCGTTCAATACGCACCGGTTGACGGTGAATGCCGGTGCCGACTTCAACCACGGTTGGTACGGTGGTGTGGAAGCTTTTTATAACTATTCCAAAAACAACTACACCGCGGCGGTGATGGTGACCGACCCCGATACCCGAAATCAAACGGAACAAAACATCGAATTGTTCCATAATGCCTATAAAGGATATTATACTGAAGGACATATCGGATTAAGGAACCGTCCTTGGGCCGACGACCTCCGTCTTAGCCTTGCTTATTTCGATACAGAACGTCAGCAACAGCATCCCGCACTCATGACCGATCCATATGGTGCTGTGCTGGGCAAACAATCGTCATTTGTGCCTTCATTGCACTACCAATCGAGTTTCTTCAATGATAAGCTAACAATCGACCAATTTGCGGTAGCAAATAATTTAGATCTTCATACGGTCGATACCGCACGTGGTTATTACGATTGGTTCGGGCAGTTCACACCCGTAACGGGCAGGGTGGGCGAAAGCTCACGTCCGTCCCTATCTAATGTGGATATCTGGCAGCTCACATCGCGCACATATGCCAGGTGGAGCTTCAACGAACGCCATGCACTATCCATCAATTATGTGTATATGCGCAGCAGGCGTGAAGGTGAAGATCCGTATGGTCCGCGTTTCTCGGGTACGGACATCGACGTACTATCCATTCCCGCCAACTACGCTAAACAGGTAGTAGGCGTAGATTGGTCAGGGGCGTTTACCGACCAATTGCAATTTTCGATAATGGGTAAAGGTTACCGTTATCAGTCGCGCGGTACCGAATCCTGGGCCAACAGGCCCATTAACCTTGATGAAGAGGCTTCCGTATCAAAAACCTACGGTGGGGTGGGCGGCTCATTAAAATACCAATATGCGCCGAATACATTTGCCCGCTTTTCTACAGAATACGCTTATCGGCTTCCCGAAAGCGAGGAATTGTTTGGCGATGCCATGTGGGTAGTACCCAACTTTTCGTTAAACCCCGAGCGGAGTCTGAATGTCAACCTGGGTTTCAACACACGGCAACGCCTTGTCCGTTATGAGGTCAACGCCTTCTATCGGGAGACCAAGGGTCTCATCCTATTGGTCCCCACCATTGCCCCCTACGCGCAATATCGCAATATTAACAACGTGCGTGGTTTTGGTGTAGAAGCCGACGCTATGGTAACCTTGACCAATTACCTCCAAGCTACGGCTAATGTCACGTGGCAAAGCCTACGTCTATTTGGCTTTACTTCACCTCAAGACCTGTGGCGCAACGGCACCCGCCTGCAGAACACTCCCTTTTTCTTTGCCAATGCTGGCCTAATGAACCGGCTCGAACCATTTGCCAACCACGGCCAGCTCAACACGTATCTGCACTACAACTTCGTTAGGGAGTTTTACTTGCAGACTATACCGAAAGACGCTGAACCAGACGGTCCTCTGGGCCTATGGGGAGAAGCAGGCGTCGAATCGGCGGTAATTATTCCCAATCAGCATTTGCTCAGCGGCGGCATCAATTACCAGTTTCCAGCAAACCGATATACCTTGGGCATAGAAGTAAAAAACTTAGCTAACACACGACTATACGATTATTTCCGCGTACAACGCGCTGGAAGGAGTTTCCATTTAAAATTGACATACCAAATCACAGACAAGACATGAAAAAGCAATTTCTTTTCGCAGTGATACCGACTGCACTATTAGCGTTCGCCGCCTGTTCGGACGACGATCCTACCCCACCGGAGAACGCTACCGCCCAATACCTTGTGCAAACGATGAGTGCCATTGAACAGGTAAAACCGGGATTCACGGCTGCCTATTCTGAATTTCCGTCAGGAACGATTTCTAATGTTTCTCAACCGAATGCTTTACAGGGTTCAGCCAATGAGGGCTGGCGTACATATAATGGGATGGTATTCAAAATGTTCAATGCGTCATTTGAGCGGGGCATTTACAAGTTGAATGTGACAGCAGACGGACGGATTTCTTATGACCCTTCGTCCATCAAAACCAACAATACCATCAATGGTTCCGGCAATTTTGTCATCGAAAGCGATACCAGGGGTTACTATTGGGATGCCGATGCTCCATGGATCATCCAGACATTCAACCCGACCACCATGCAACGGACGGGCCAGTTGGATGATGATTTTGAAAGTGCATTAAAACGGGATGACGAGGGCATTAATTTCCAAGGCATAGGCCAGCATTTCTTAGCCATTAAGCAAGGAAAACTTTATGCAGACATTGTATACAGCAAAGGTAGCGGTGGACAAAGCGGCATGTTCAATGATTTTTTCGAAGACGTTTACATCGCCGTCATCGATCTCAACACCGGGACTTATGAAAAAACCATTACCGTCGAAAATACCGGAGGTATTGCCTACATCAATGACAACGAGATGTTTTCTTTTGACTCCAATGGAGACTTATACATTGTGTTCCAAGGTAGGACAGCGTTGGGCGGATTGTCCAAAATTGCGCGTATCAAAGCTAACGAAACCGATATTGATGCATCTTGGGAACTTAAATTCTCCGATTATAATGCTTCAGATGCTGGTAAATTTACCGGTGTATTTGCCAAAAACGGCAAGCTTATTCTTACGGTCAATCAGGAGCCGTTGGTCGGCGGACCCACTGGCAACATCAATGCCGGCGAAATCTGGAAATTCTATACCGTCGACATCGCCAGCAAGGCCTTTACAGCGGTAGAAGGTGTAGAGCTTTCTACAAATGCCGGGGGATCTTACGCCGCATTCGAGTTGGATGGCAAGACCATTCTCCGCGTAAATGCGCCCAGCAAAGGCATCAGTGGTTTCTATGAACTGAATGGCAATACCGCCACCCAGTTGTTCCGCGTGGCCGAAGGCCATGCCGCAGGGTTTACCAAAATCAACGTAAACAATTAATCCGTGATGACTCGCTTGTTGATGATATTGGGCTTGGTTTTTCCTTTGTGCACCATCGGGCAACATACCCTTACCGTGCAGGTGACGAACATTCCCAACGCCCATGCCGGAGAGCCTATCTACATCACCGGCAATTTCAACCGTTGGAATCCCGCCGAGGAAACCATGGCATTGAAAAAAAACACGGATGGCACTTACGGCATCAGCGTGTTGCTCAAGGATGTGCCCAGTGACCGGCTGGAGTTTAAATTTACCCGTGGCGATTGGCATACTTCCGAATGTACAACCGAGGGGCGTTTAGAAGGTCCCCGGCTTGCAACGCTCGACCGTGACACCACCATCACCTGCCAAATCGAGGGCTGGCGCGATGACTTCCCGGCTTCTACCGCATCACCCAATGTACATCTCCTTGATTCCGCATTCTACATCCCGCAGCTCGATCGGCAACGCAAAATCTGGATATACCTTCCGGAAGATTATGCGGCTTCCGGCAAGCGGTATCCGGTGCTGTACATGCAAGATGGGCAGCATCTTTTTGACGAAGCTACCTCTCAAGGCCGCATTGGCCCCATCGAATGGGGTGTGGACGAAGTCATCGACACCGCGAAAGAAAAATGCATCGTGGTGGCCATCAACCACCAAACAGATTATAAAGACCGTGTGCCGGAATATTATTTCCACACCAACGCGGAATATCCCGAAGTGGAAGGCCCCCGCTACCTGGAATTCATTGCAAAAACGCTGAAGCCCTACATCGATAGCCATTACCGCACATTGCCCGACAAAGCCCACACGGGCTTGGCGGGCAGCTCCATGGGCGGGCTTATCACCTTCTATGGTGGACTGGCTTACCCGGATGTCTTTGGCACCCTTGGGGTCTTCTCCCCTTCCATCTGGCTGGACTACGGCAATATCGAAAAGGAATTAACTGCACTAACAACCATAGCAAACATCCATACCCAACGGTACTATTTCTATGCCGGCATGAGCGAAAACCGCCTCAAGCCCGACAGCACCTTTGTACACATGCATGATGATGTACAACGGACGATCGGCCTGCTGCAAAAAGCGGCCGACCCCGAAATCAAGCTGTCAGCACGGGAAGACGGTAGGCATGGCGCGCTGTATTGGCGCGAAGCCTTTCCCGCATTTTATGACTGGTTCATAGCAGGTACCCAAAAGAGTGTTCATTAATTAGGATGTTTAACCCCTTAAATTCTATTCACATGTCTACTATCAAAATCCACAGTTCACATTTCAAAGCCGGGGCATTGGCTGCCCTTGTCGTTGCTGCTACCGGCATGTCGCATGCCCAGAGGCTTTCCAAATCTGCCAAAGTAGGCGCCAGCTTATATGAAATCGCAGTCGATCACAGCGATGGCGCCGTATATGTAGCCTCGGTAGGCCAGCAAGGCAATCCCGGTCCGTTCATCTACAAGCTCGACGCACAGACGTTGGCCGCTGTCGATAGCATTGCACTGGGTGAAGCTCCGGGTTTCGGTCTGGGCATCAACCAAAAGACCCGCACCCTGTATACCACCAATACGCGGTCAAACTCCGTTCATGCCATCGACCTGAAAACAGGCAGCATACTGGCTACCATTACCAATGGTGCCGAAAGTAGCCATACGCGGGAAGTGATCGTGGATGAAAAGGCCAACAAAGTATATGTCTCTGATGTAGGCGACCCCAGCACCATCTGGGTCATCGATGGCAAAACCAACCAATACCTATATTCGTTGGAAGGTGCCGGAAAAACAGCAACCGGATTGGCAGTCGACGGTGATAACGAGTTGTTGTACGTCACGGCCATGGGGGATAATGAAATACTGGTATACAACACGAAGACCCGCGAAAAGGTAAAATCTTTCCCTTCTGGATCGGAAAGCCCCATCAACATTGCGTTTGACAAAAAGGGCGATAGGCTGTTTGTCACCGATTCCAAAAACAGCGTACTCACCGTATTGAAAGCTTCATCCGGGGAGCTGCTACAAAAAGTCACCGTTGGCGAAAACCCCATCGGCGTCAGCTTCGATGCCGGGCGCAACCGCATTTATACCGCCAACCGCCAAGGCCAGTCACTTACTGTGGTTGATGGCAGTAGCTATGCGGTCATTAAGACCCTCCCTACGGAAGGTTTATCCAATACAGTGGCTGTACATCCCAAAACCGGCGCGGTGTACGTCACCAATAAACAAGTGGGCACCCGGGTACGTGAAGGACAAACTCCTCCGGCTCCTCTACCCAATGGCGATACGGTCAGTTTAATCACCCCTTAGCTGAAACAGAAGAACGTTAAACAGTAAAAAGAAATGAAAGTAACAACCAATCGTCCTGCGGCGGTGTTGACCATGGCCGCGGTCGCTTTATCAGCAATTTCCATCACCCCGCTTGCGGCACAGACGCTTGTAAAGACCGAAAAAGTAGGTGCCAACATCTATCAGCCCGTTGTTAATCAAAAAGATGGATCTGTCTTCATCTCGTCTGCGGGCACCAGCATGGTGTATAAACTGGATCCGACGACGCTAAAGGCGGTAGACAGTATATCCACTCCCGAATCTGCCCCCATGGGCTTGGGAATCAGCCAGAACACGCAAACGCTTTATACCACCAACAGCCGGACAGGGCTTGTAGTGGCTATCCACATTCCTACCGGAAAGAAAACCCTCATTGAGGCTGACGGAGAAGGACGGGCACCGCGTGAAATCCGGGTGGATGAAACCCGTGACTTGGTGTATGCAAGCAGCGTGCGTGGACGTGGCTTGTGGGTCATCGACGCCAAGACCAACAAATTCCTGAAATTCTACGGTGACCTTGGCAATGCCATCACCGGCCATTACATTGATGAGCAAAACAACATCATCTACGCTACGGCAATGGGCGACAATGAGGTCGTCGTCGTAGACGGCGCCACCGGCAAGGTGCTCAAAAAATTCCCTGCCCATGGCGAACGGCCTACCAACGTACATCATGACGCCAAAGGCAACCGACTTTTCGTAGCCAACCAGACCACGGAAAACATCACCGTGCTGGATGCCGAAACCGGAGCACTGATCAAGGCTATACCGACAGCGGCAGGTGCCTTAGGTGTGAATCACGACCCCCAGCGCGACCGTATCTACGTGGCCAATCGCCATGGACGCACTGTCAATGTAATTGATGGCACATCGCTGGAAATCATCAAAACGTTTGAAATCGGTGCCCTGCCCAACACGGTGGCTATCAACCACCAAACGGGCGATGTATATGTCACCAATAAAGAAGCGGTAAGCGAGCGCGGTGAAAACGCGCCGGAGCCGGTACCTGCACCGAACGCGGACTCCGTGAGCCTCATCAAACTGTAGCCACGGCCCATTTTTCAAACTTTGTAGAAAAAACTCCATGAACAGACACATAAAAACCAAATGGATTGCCGTCTTTCTCGGCGTCTTTGGCGTCATGCAGCTATACGCCCAGCCTATCACCGTGACGGATGTCGTAGGTCGTGAGGTGACCATCCCCGCCCCAGCCAAACGGATTATCCTCGGCGAAGGACGGCAATTGATTACCTTGGGCTTGCTTGTACCTGACCCCGTAGCCATCATCGCCGGCTGGACGGGTGATTTTGCCAAATCCGGCGGCCTGCTGTACAATGAGTACCGCAAACGTTTCCCGGCTATGGACAAGATCCCGCTGATAGGCACCTCCGGCAAGGAAACCGTCTCCACGGAGCAAATCATCGCATTGAAGCCCGATCTGGCGATTTTCGGCGCAGGCTCCCACGGACCGGATGCAAAATCTACGGACATCATCCGCCAGCTGGAAGCGGCGGGCATCCCTATTGTATTCATCGACTTCCGGCTACACCCATTTACCAATACGGTTCCCAGTATCGAAGTGCTGGGCAAAGTGTTGGGCCAGGAACAAAAAGCAGCTGAGTTCGTAGCATTTTACAACCGTCGGATGAACCATATCCAAGGTACATTAGCCAGGCAAAATGACCTGAAAAAGCCCAAAGTGTATATGGAAATGATTCGCGGCGGGGCGCCTCCCGGATCACCGGGTAAAGGCAATCTGGGCGAGTTTATTGAGTTTGTAGGCGGCAACAACATCGGCACCATTCTGCCCGGTGAAGTGGGCACACTCAACATGGAATACGTCATCAGCGAGCAACCTGATGTATACATCGCTACCGGCATTGCGACACCCGGTGAGCCGGGGCTGGTCATCGGACAAGACGTATATACCCCCCAAACCCAGCAAAGCTTAGCGCAGCTGGCCGCCCGCCCCGTGGTGAGCCCGCTCAACGCCATCAAGCAGAGCAAGGTCTACGGCATGTGGCACCTCTTTTACGACTCCCCGCTCAACATTGCGGCTGTAGAGGCCCTTGCCAAATGGACCCACCCCGAACTGTTCGGCAAACTGCAACCGCATGGGGTACTGAAGGAAATAAATGAAAGATTTTTGGCGGTACCGCTGAAAGGTGTTTACTTTGCCGAATTAAAACAATAAGGAGCAGAATTTGTCGACGACAACCGCGGCCATTGAAAAAGGATATCGCAAGCAATTTGCCAAACGCATCGTATTACTCGTTGCCTTAGGCCTTGCCACTACGTTATCCTTTTTCTTTGATATGGTTGTTGGGCCCTCCATGCTCTCCGTCGCGGAGGTTTTCCAAGCCATCTTTTCGCCCGATGCCGTAGAACTATCCAGCAGGATCATCATCTGGGAAGTACGCATGCCGTATTCCATCATGGCGCTGCTGGTGGGCGCATCGCTCTCCCTCGCTGGCTGCGAGATGCAGACCATCATGAACAATGCCATGGCCAGCCCCTTTACCCTGGGTGTCTCGGCGGCTGCTTCTTTCGGAGCAGCGCTCGCCATCATCATCGGGGTAAGCCTCCCCGGCGTAGCCGGAGATTGGATGGTCATCGTCAATGCTTTTGTATTTGCCTTCGGCGCTACACTTCTCCTGCAAGCGCTTTCATCCACACGCGGAGCAGGACCGGAAGGTTTGGTGCTCTTCGGCATTGCGTTGGTGTTTACCTTCAATGCCTTTACGGGCATTATGCAATATATCGCCAGTGCCGAAGCTTTGCAGCAGTTTATCTTTTGGAGCCTTGGCTCGCTGACGAAGGCCAACTGGGACAATATTCCCTTGCTTTTTGCCCTATTTGTGATCATCGTGCCCTTCTCGTTAGCCTCGGCATGGCCGCTCACCGCTTTGCGATTGGGCGAAGATAGTGCACGGAGCTTTGGTGTGGCCGTACGGCGCCTCCGGTTCCTGTCCTTGCTGCGCATCAGTCTGCTCACGGCTGGATCGGTTGCTTTCGTGGGCACCATCGGCTTCATCGGGCTGGTGGGACCGCACATTGCCAAGCTCTTGATCGGCGAAGACCACCGTTTTTCCTTGCCAGCAAGCATCCTTTCCGGTGCACTCATCATGTCACTGGCATCATTGGCCAGCAAGGCCATTGTGGTCGGCGCCATCATTCCGGTGGGGATTGTCACCTCCCTCATCGGAGTACCGGTATTTATTGCGCTCATCTTAAACAAGCGGAAACGCTAACCGTAGGCAGATCATGGCAATACTACTCATCGATAATCTCCACACGGGCTACCCAGGGAAACCCATCATCAGCGGGCTTACCCTCCCGCCTTTAACCAGCGGCGAGGTAACGGTACTGACGGGGCCGAATGCTGCGGGAAAATCTACTTTGCTACGTGCTATAGCGGGCTTACTCCGCATAAAAGGTTCCATGGCCTATGAAGGCCAGGAGCTGGAAGCATTATCTTCACAAAAACGGGCTGAGGTGGTCAGCTTCATGCCGCAAAGTGTCCCTACAGACATCAACCTGTCGGTCATCGAAGCGGTAATCAGCGCATTGAAAGCCTCCCCCTTAGATGCTGCTACGAGCGGCAATGAGCAGTTGTACAAACGTGCAATTGCGGTGCTTGAACGCATCGGCATAGCGCACTTGGCATTGGAGCCGCTAAACCAGCTTTCCGGCGGGCAACGGCAGATGGCCAGTTTGGCGCGTAGTGTGGTACGTGAGCCGAAGGTGCTGTTGCTGGATGAACCGACCAGCGCCCTTGACCTCAACCACCAACTGAAGGTCATGCGGCTGGCCCGATCGTTTGCTGCCGATGGCCGCATCGTGGTCATGGTGTTGCATGATCTGAACTTAGCGTTGCGATGGGCCGACCACGTCATCGTCATGGATAAAGGAATCATTGCCAGCCACGGCCGCCCCACAGCGGCCATCACGCCCGAAATCATCGCCCAGGTGTATGGCGTGGCAATACGCGTGGAAACCTGTTCATTGGGACTGCCCAACCTGATCGTCGATAGGGAGCTGTAATTCAAAAAAACAGTTGCAATCGGGCACCAAACGCGTATCTTTAACGCAACTATGGTATTACAACTTGCTTTACTACTTGCGATCTTGGCTACCGGATTGATAAGCGGATTTTTCTACGCTTATTCCTGTTCAGTGAATACCGGACTCGGCCGGCTCAACGACGCTGTTTACCTCAAGGCCATGCAGTCCATTAACCGCGCGGTACTTAATCCGTTGTTTTTCCTCACCTTTTTTGGCACGCTGGTGCTCCTTCCCGTTGTGACATGGCTGGAGTTCCGGCTGGTGGGCACTACCAATACATTCTATGGGCTTTTGGTCAGCAGTCTGTTGTATTTTTTTGGTGTCTTTCTGGTCACGGCTATGGGCAATGTGCCGCTCAACGACGCATTGGCGCAGTTCGATATCGAGGCAGCGACCGAAGCGGACATCCGGCAACAACGGCTGGCCTTTGAAGGACCCTGGAACCGGTTTCACCTGATCCGCAGCGTCTTCAATGCGTTAGCATTTGCCGGAGCTGTTTGGGCTGGTTTGCAAGCGTAGGGCGTAATGAGACTTGGCCCGCGGGCGATGGATCCGTTTCGCTATCCCTTCGCGGACAAGCATATTCAAGTTGGTATATACAGCCGAAATGCTGATTCGTTTCATGGCGCAGATATCCAGCCATAGCGTCTCGGCTGTAACAGGCTCCTGTTGGCGGCACAGTGCACAAATCACTTCCTTGCGGGGTGGATTCAGGTGCAATCCCCTGGCTTGTATGAGGGAGCAGATTTGGGCGGCAAGCCCTGCATCATTATCCACTACATTGGTATATCCTTCCATAATCCCTTTATATTCGGCTCATCTACTAAAGTACGATTGTAAGGGTTGTCCTTTCTTTCAATAAACGGATTATTTTTTGTGAATTTCGGACGAAAGCAAAAAGGAGAGACCGTGGTGATCTCTCCTTGTACTTAGAATGTCAGCCCGTACAATTGTTCGCCCACATCCGTAATCTTTTTGTCGACTGAGATCAATCCCCCGCCGGATACATACCAGATATTCCCGGGCAGCGTCACAACTTTTTTGTTCCGATAAGCCGGTGTCTGCTTCAATTCAACGCTCAGCAATTCATCGGTTTGCTTCTCTTCGCCACCCACTGCTGAATCACGGTCGATCAGGAAGAGGTAATCCGGATTTGCTTTCTTCACCAATCCGTCGCCTTCTTTAAACCGGTGGCCGGTATGGGTGGCATCATCCAAGTCGGTCAATGACTGGCGCACCCCCAGCACATCATGGATGAAACCGAACCGCGATCCGCTGCCATATGACGTATGGCCGCCCCGCACGTGTAAGATAACGAAACCTGTGTGGTCATCATCTTTCGTCTTGGCGGTCACTAAATCCCGTTTCTGGCGCAATGCGGCGAGCTTCTGCTCAGCCAGCGCTTCTTTGCCATGTATCTTGGCAATATGGCGCACGTTGGTCTCGAAGCTGCTCCAATAGTTTTCCGTATCCACACCGAGGAATATCGTTGGCGCGATAGCTGATAGCGAATCATAGGCGCTCGACTGCCTGCCGGAGATGATGATCAGATCAGGTGCGAATGCAGTAATCGCTTGGATATCCGGGCCCTTGATGCCACCTAACTTGGCATATTTATCGCTTTTGTATTCAGCCAGATAGGCCGGTACACTGTTGGTCACACCAACAACCGGTATGCCCAGTTCGTGATACGTCTCCAACGAACCGATATCGAAGACGACTACCCGTTGGGGGTTCTTCTTGACCTGGGTTTCACCGAGCCGGTGCTTAATCGTCACCAGTTCATCCCTGCCATCCGCCATGCCGAGGCTGGACATACTAATAAAAGCAGCGAGCATAATGCCCGCCACTTTTTGGATAAAGGTATTTCGTTGCATAATCATCCCTCTTAATATTCGAACCTCGATAAGGCTGCTACCCCTTCTGCTTCTACCACCAGCCCTGCTTTTGCCGTTGCCGTTTTCGGATCGATGACATACACGGTGGGTTGTGCAGAGGCCGTCGTCACCGGGAAATATATCTTGCCGTTATCAGCAAAAGGAAGCCCGGTAGCCGTGATTTCATCCTTACCGGGGAAACCCGAAGTCACCCAATTGAACGTCTTATCTTCCATTTTCACCACGGCATATTGCGTAGCAGGAGTTTGCGAACCGTATTCCAAATCGTTGTATACTTCCAACAGGAAATAGTCCTCGGTAATATGCCACACTTTGCGAAAGCGATAACCACCTGATTTTTCCTGAATATTGAAGTAGTAGCCCTGGTCAAAATCCGTAGCGCCTTTATTGATGCGCAATGCACCAGCGGGTTTGGTCGTGCTGCTTTCGAATGCACCGGAGAATACGTAGACATTGCCTTGGTCATCGCTATCGATCTGCGAGTAATATTGCGAGCGGAAACGGCCAGAAGCATAGCTGATGCGATCATCACGATAGATCCGCTTTACGTTGAGATTGGCATCCAACGCCGCTACCCACACACTATCCGGATGGGTGACCGGGCCTGTGCTACCGCCCCCGCCCTGGCTGGGATCTTTCGGCTCCGATACCACCAATCCCGTGAGAAACTCGCCATTGCCTAAGTCAACGATACCGGAAAACGTCGCAAGCTGGCCATTGCCGGTAAAGTTTTCCGTTACGATATCCTTTTGCGTCATGGTATTGTGGTTTTCCAGATCGATGAAATTAAAGATAGACCCGGTCTTGCCGTCGGTCAGCGTCTGGCCGCTCACACTCGTGATAACGTATTTGTCAAATGCCCCGTAGGTCGTAAAGCGGGAGGTGATTTGGAATTCATTGCCGACAGGTGCCAAGTTGCCGCTGGCATCCAAGCCGTACGAGATGCCAATACCGGGATCCCCCTGTGCGTAAATAAGCCCTACCGATGCTTTGGTGCCGTTGTTGACCCACATGGTATAGCTACGGGGAATTTCGACACCCTGCCCCACGATGGTCGCCGTACCCGATTCCAAATCATCTGCCGTAAGCAAGTACGTACTGGATCCTGCCGTAGCGGCGATAAAATACTTTTCACCGCTTCCCCCATTGCCATCATCCGGCCCCGGACCATCATTTTTGCTGCAGCCCACGACTGCCAAAAGCGCCAAGCCCATGGCCCATGCGCTGCCATTCATTGTTTTTAAGTGTTTCATATCCATTCTGTTTTTATTTGCTGATTTATCCGTTGCGCTTGATTAGGAAATAGCGTAGTTTAAGCGAGAAACTCCTTCCCGGTTTTTGCAAGCTGAAATTGTCATACAGCATCGAGTTGGTGAAGTTGCGTGCTTCGAAAGCAACGTTATATCGTCCATTTCCCATCATGTATGACATGTTGAAATCGTGGTACAACTGCTGGGGCAATGTTGCTTTGGTGTTCTGGTTGCCCAAGCTTTCCCAATCGAGGAAAAACTCGCCCACGAAATTAAACGTGTACCCCAAGCTCAAGACGTTGCCCATGCCCCATAAATCGTGCACATAATAGGCCGCGTCAGCATTGCCGAAGAAATAAGGCACATTGCGCATGCGGTTGTTGTAGGTTACACTCAGCCGATCGCCCGTAGACGAAGCATAGCGCTCTTTATTCCGCATATCCTGGTAAGTCACGTTGCCGCCTACCATCAACCGGTTTTTGTAGTAGTAGCGCAATTCTGCATCGACACCGATATTGCGTACCTTACCGTGGTTGCTGTATCCAGCCGTACCATAGCGTTGCTCGACCAGCCGTTGGATATAATCATTGATATCGCGGTAATAGCCGTTTACATCCGCATACAGCGTATGGTCATCCTGAATGGTGCTGTTCAATGTAACGCCCACGTTGTAATTGAGGGAATTTTCAGCCCGCAACGACGTATTGCCCGTCTCCAGCACTTCATCCCCAAACAATTCATTGTCCGCAGGCAGCCGGAAGGCTTTCTCGATGGAAGCTTTGAATTGGAAATCATGGAAGAAATAGGTAGAGGCTACCCCGTACCCTGTGGTGCTAAACGATTCCGTACGCTCGGTATAGGCGGTACTGCCCGCTACATTTGACGTATCTACCGGACCGATGACGCGTTGGTAGTAGTATTTGCCGAAGAGGTTGGTATTCCAATTTTTATTGTGCTGGTAGCGATATGAAGCCCCCAAAACATTTTTAAGATTCGCGCGCCGCATGGTATCGATAGCCGAATAGACATCAGTAACCGCCACGCGATCGGCATTTTTACGCTCATAGCCCGTGATGACATCATTGAACGCCAGGGAATGCTTTTCATTGAAGCGGTAATTCACGTTGGCAGTGGCCGATGCATTGTCGTTATAAAACTTTCCCAGGGTGTAGCTTGATTCGCCAAGATACCGGGTAGGGCGGTACTCGCCAAACCAATTGTATTGGCGGGCAGCCGTGTCGATGTTATGGTTGTAATTCCGGTTGTAATTGGCTGTAAGCCGTACATGCAGGTTGTCTACGAACAGGTTTTTCTTCTCATAGGACAACGAGGGCAATACGGTGGTGCCGCTCCGCTCCCGCATGCCGAAAACAATCTTCATCAGGTTGGCATGCTGGATTTCGGCTTTCTCCTGTCCGAGTGTAATGCCCAGTAGCAACCGATCCGCCCAAGGTTTATTGACAACGCCTACCTTTGCCATAATGGTTTCATTATGGTAAGCATCGTTGAAACGGCGTACCCAATATTCTTCCCACGAAAAATTACCGGTCTGCACATCCAGCACGTTGGTACGCACGTTATAATCGTTGTCTGAATAGTTTTGGAACGCATTGAGCTGGAAAGTAAAGCCCGCTTTGGTCGTATGCCCTACGCTGATGTTGGTCTTATGCGTGTTGAATGAACCGTAGGAATACGAAACATCCAAATAACTATTGGCACTTTGGTTGGTCACGATATTGATGACACCCCCCATGGCATCCGCGCCAAACTCGATGGGCACGACACCTTTGTACACTTCGATGCGATCAGCGATATTCACGGGAATATTATTGAGCTGGAAAGCCGATCCGAATCCCTCCATGGGCACGCCGTCCATAAACAATTTGATGTGCCTACCTGTAAAGCCGTTCAGCGAAATCGACATGTTCGACCCCATGCCGCCGGTCTCCCGGATTTTCACGCCCGATGCCCTATCCAGCATGTGCCCCAAATCCAAGGTGGAGTTATAGAGCGATTTGGCGTCAAGCGCCACTACGTTGAACGGTGATTCACGCACCTCCGTAATGGCCGACTTTCCCACTACCTCCACTTCCTGCAAGTGATAATTGTCACCCCTTACCAGCTGGAAATCCAGCCGGTAATCCCTGTCGTCATGGACGACCAAATTAGCCTCCTGCGATTGGTAACCCACCAACGCACAGAGCACGCGGTGCCTTCCTGTGGATATCCGTAATTGGAATGCCCCGTTTGCATCAGTGGTTGCTGAAAAGGAACTGCCTGCAATATATACCGTAGCTTGCTGCAGCGGCTCCCCATCGTCATTCGTTACCACCCCACGCAAATGGACCACGGGCTGTTGCGCATATGCGGCAAATGTGGTGACGCATAAGACAAACGTGGCTATAAATGCATACTGCAAAAAAAGGTTTATGTAAATTTTTTCAGCTATCATTAACTATTTAGACTAATTATAAATATTTTTGCTGCAAAAATAGGCGCTACGGAGAGACTGCGCTTGTGTCATCGGTATTATTATTGGTAAAAAAAGTTGGATTAGCTGGGGCATTCCACTCACGGAATCAGCATCGCGAACATGAAGTTGACGTCACGCATAACGAGCATACCGGGCTGGATTTACGATCTGGAGGTTGGAGATGATTATCAGCCCGACAGCGTGTTGGAAGAAGGGGTTAACACGATTGATCATCCAGCCATCCGGTATATGGAGGCACATTACCTAACGACATCCGGGCTTATCATTGCCAATTGCCGGATGAGCTTCAGCGAGGATACCGAAGATCTCTTCCGGATTGAAGGAAGCAACATCATGCTCAACTTTGGTTTGAGCGGTTCAATCGCATTTGAAGTGGATAAGCTTATCCCGTTGCACCCGGCAGTCTTGACCAACCATGCCATATCGTATACACCGTACTTCCACGGGCGCTTCCTCATGCCCGCGGAACAACAAATTCACTATGTTTGCATTATCCTTTCAGAAAGTTTTTATTTCAATTTGATTAGCAAAGAATCGACATTACACAAAGATTTTGTCCATAAGATGTTGAAAAAAGAACACACTTATTTTTCACCGGGACCGCTGAAGGTAACCCCCAGCGTGAAATGTGTGCTCTCCGAAATCGTTGCCGCCAACAAGCAGGGCCGATTGCCACGACTACTTTTGGAAACCAAAATAAAGGAGATATTAGTTGTCCAGCTGGAGCAGTTTCTTTATAATGATCAGCCGGTATTGGACAATCCTCCCCTCCAAGCCGCCGATGTCCCCAAACTGGCCGAAGCCAAGCGTATCCTTGATGAGCAGTTCGTCAAGCCGCCACTCATCCCAACACTGGCCAAGACCGTTATGTTGAATGAGTACAAGCTAAAAATAGGTTTTAAAGCCTATTATCAACAAACCGTTTATCAATACGTCATCCATAAAAAGATGCGGCTGGCCCTTTCGCTGCTGAAAGAAGGAAACTATACCATCAGCGAAGTTGCCTACCAAGTCGGCTACCGGGATATTTCCCATTTTTCAAATGCATTCTTAAAATATTACGGCTATCGTCCGAAAGGCATCATGCATCGGCATGGTGGCGAATAAGCCCATAAAAAACGAGCATATCGTGGAGAAATCAACAAGCACCATCAAGACACAGGAAGCCAGCAATTACATCGGCAAATTATGCCGCCACTTCCGGCATAAAATCGAAGCCGAGTATACGCCGACTACGGGACGCGCCGTGTTCCCATCCGGGACATGTGAAATGCTGGCTATGCCCGACCAACTTATTTTTGATATTACCGCATCCGACACCGAAAATGTCGAAAAAATAAAAGGTGTCCTTGTGAGACACCTTCTAAAATTTTCCTATAAAGAAACGTTGCACATCGAATGGCAAGACGGCATTACGTCTTCCACCGATTAGTCGGCTTTATTTTTTACATACTTTTCCAGCCATTGATCCATTTCCCATAAGGTGTGGAATACCGATTCCTTTGCGCGGTAGCCATGCAGTTCCTTGGGAAGGAACACCAGGCGTATGGTGCCGCCGTGCCCTTTGATGGCGGCATATAGGCGCTCACTGTTGATCGGAAACGTTCCTGAATTGTCATCATCCATGCCGTGGATAAGCAAAATCGGCGTTTTGATTTTATCAGCAAAACTGAATGGCGACATCTGGTAGTATACCTCAGGAGCCTCCCAATACGTGCGGGGTTCCGCTTGAAAGCCGAATGGTGTCAATGTGCGGTTATAGGCCCCGCTTCTGGCAATTCCAGCGGCAAATAAATTAGTATGCGCAAGCAGGTTGGCCGTCATGAATGCCCCGTATGAATGCCCGCCGACGCCTATCCGCTTTGGATCAGCCACGCCCAACGAAGCTACATAGTCAATAGCGGCCTTGGCATTGGCCTGCACCTGGGGCACAAAGGTGTCATTGGGCTCATCATCACCTTCGCCAACGATCGGCATGTCCGCATTATCAAGCACGGCATAGCCCCTGGTCACCCAATAAATGGGCGAGCCCCATGCTATCCGCGTAAAACGGTATGGCGACCCCTTAATCTGGCTTGCCGCGGCAGCGGTTTTAAATTCCCTTGGATACGCCCACATCAGCATGGGGAGTGGGCCGTCTTCCTTTTTGTAGCCTTTCGGCAGGTAAAGTGTACCCGTAAGCGTCAATCCATCATTCCTGGGATATGACAATTGTTGTTTCTGGACGCCCTTGAGTGACGGATACGGATGCGGAAATGCCGTAATGGCCGTCAATGCCCGGTCTTTGAGATTGACAGCGTAGTAGTTTGGCGGTTCTTCAACCGATTCACGGGAAACGATAAGCGTGCCCGTATTATCAAAGAACACCGGTGACTCATAATAGGGCGCCTGTGACCGGAACAGCGTATCTGTCTTCCCGGAAATCAAATTCCAACGCATCAAAAAAGGCCGATCCCCTTCGGGAGATGCCCCTTCGGAGATGGTAAATACCGTCGGCTGCTTGCCCTTGTCCAGCAAAAGCACCGAACGGTCATAGGCATTGGGCGCGTATACAAATCGACCGGGATCCGTGTACGTGTCTTCTGAAGAGCGGTTGGTAATGGTTT
The DNA here is from genome assembly GCF_900109365.1 of Parapedobacter koreensis. Taxonomy (GTDB): domain Bacteria; phylum Bacteroidota; class Bacteroidia; order Sphingobacteriales; family Sphingobacteriaceae; genus Parapedobacter; species Parapedobacter koreensis. Next base: position 123,141 of record NZ_FNZR01000001.1, read on the forward strand.
TGATGGTATCGCCGTTGTTCGAATCAAACAACGTCATCTTTTCGGCGCGCGACTGCCGCCACCGCTCACTCAGGATGGCATATTCCTTATCGGCCCACGTAATGCCCCCAAACCGCAATGTGGTGCTGATGAGGTTGGTAGGTTGCGCCGTAAATGGTGCATCCAATTGATACACCGCATCGCGCTTGTCCGCGCTTTTGCGAGCCAAGCCGCCGTCCAACGCTTCCACCCAATATAAGGTGGCCGCCTTGTCCGGACGCCAGCTATATCCCCGTGGACCGGGAGAAACGTTGTCGAAACCAATAGGTACATTGTCTGCCAAGGGAGCTTCATAAAATTTCTTTACTTCGTTGCCCTTGCTATCCCAAACAAGCACGTGGTAGGGAAAGGAAAATACCGGCACAAGATAAGAGTAAGGATGTTCTGTCCGTTGCACCAATAGGTAATTTCCATCGGGTGAGTAGTTCAACGAACGATATACAGCCGGAGCGCCGAGGTTGGTGATGCCACCCTGTAGATCCACCAACCCCAGTTGGGCGGTCATGTAATAGTCAAAGAGCGCTTCGTCGTGCGGATTTTCCAGCAAATTCTGATACGTTCGTGATGGGGCCGTTTTGCCGAGGCTTTCCTGCACAACGGGCCCAGTCGGCACGTCGCTTGCTTTGGGGGCTTCTCCTCGTCCGTCGGGGATAAACTTGGCTAAGATGTGTGTCCCGCTTGGCGTCCAGAGAAGCGTAGCGCCGAACGCATCGTTTAGCGGCGCTTCTGTCAATTTCCTCGCCGAGAACTGCTGCATATCCGCTATCCAAAGCTCAACGCCTGTCTTCGTACTATTGCTGAAAGCTACCCATTTTTCATCGGGGCTTATGGCCACGTTGCCAATGCGTGCTTCAGGTGGCAGCCCAGTGATAGGGCTTTCCTGGCCGCTTTTTACATCTTTTACCGTAATGCCCGTGAAGCCGGCACCTTCCGCTGCATTGTTGGCCGGATTTAACCGTATGCCTGCCAGCCCCAATACGGGCTGCGAAACATCCACAATCGTAGGAAAATCCGGCCGTTCAAGCAACAGCATCTTATCCCTGTTTTTAGTAAATAACACCGATGGTGTGGTAGGCGCATCCACCAATTCGCGGATACTTGCTGGCGGTGCCTGATAAACCAGGTTGTCTTGGGCGAATACTGCTGAGAAAAATGGCAACAGGAATAACGCCAAGATGCCGCCGAATGGGGTAAATATTCTTTTCATGCGTAAATAATTGTTCAATGCGATAGCTATTCAACGTATTACTGTCAAATATGCCTTTTTTTCAAGTAAAATACACCAGGGTAACCATCAAGTTACGTTTAAATTCACAACATTCCGATCATTTTCCTTTGCTATTCGCCTATTTTCGTTCAATCAGGCAAACAGCATACGCCACGACACCTTCTTTTCTGCCGATAAAACCCATTGTTTCGTTGGTAGTCGCCTTAATGGAAATGTCATCTTCGGCGATACGGGCAGCAATGCCAATTTTTTGTTTCATTTCCGGCAGATAAGGTTTTATTTTCGGCGCTTCTAAGCATAACATCGCGTCGATATTGCCCAATACCCAGCCACGTTCGCCCAGCAGTTTTACACATTCCTCCAACAATATAAGGCTGCTTATCCCTTTCCAACGGTCGTCCGTGTTGGGAAAGTGGTGCCCGATATCTCCCAAATTTGCCGCCCCTAACAGCGCGTCGCATATCGCATGCACCAACACGTCGGCATCGGAATGCCCAAATGCACCAGCATGGTGTTGTACAAGTACCCCACCCAAAACAAAGGGATGGCCTTCTTTAAGTTGATGTACATCAAAACCGAATCCTACTTTTATCTTCATATCGTATTTTTGGTATCAACCCCATCACTGAGCACCCATCACCAGCCAAACTTAGGCAAATGCCCCCGTAATCTCAAAGGATACGCCGTATTTCAATTGCCGAAAAACAAAAGTTATTTTATTTTGATTGTGATAACTTCGATAATTTATCTATTTTTGGTTCTTGGAAAAGAATTGTGTCTTTCTGATGTACCGAATGAAAACGACAACTACGTATTTCTCTTATTGCCTCGTACTGCTCTGCTGTGGGGCCTTATTGAGTTCCTGTAGAAACCGAAGCGGAGTCTCATCAAAAACCGGGGTTGCCTATAACGATCCGTATAACGGCGGATTGCAAATCAACCGGAAAGTGAAAGAAGGGCCCGGCCCGGGCTTGGTTGTTATCGAAGGGGGTACCTTCGTCATGGGGGGTAGCCTTAACGAAGACATCACATACGCCCATGACAACCTCAAGCGTAGGGTAACGGTGGCCTCATTCTACATGGATGAGACCGAAGTATCCAATGCCGATTGGCTGGAATACCTGCAATGGATTCGCCAAAGTTTCCCAGACGACAAAGAAGCCTATTATAATGCCCTCCCGGACACGCTGGTATGGCGTCAGCCACTCTCCTACAATGAGCCTTATGTGGATCTTTACCTGCGGCATCCTGCCTACCAAGATTATCCGGTGGTAGGCGTCACCTGGGAGCAGGCCAATGGCTATTGCGTATGGCGTACCGATCGCGTCAATGAACACATCCTTCGCCAGCGCGGGGCTTTGGTAGACTACCGTCAGCTGGCTGAGGCACAAGCGCGTCCAAATGAACCGTTTAACACGGACATTTACCTCAATGGCCAATATCGTGGCGAAGGCATCGATGGTGAACGGATGCCCGAAGATAATAGACCCGGCGCTGAAGATGGTGCGCGCCGCCCCGTACGGATGGAAGATGGTGTGCTTAAACAGCCCTACCGTTTGCCCACCGAAGCAGAATGGGAATACGCAGCACTGGGATTAGTAGGCAATACCGAATTTGGAAACATAGAAACGAGCAGGGTATATCCTTGGAATGGGTTGGGTGTCCGCTCAGGCAAGAGGCGCACGCAGGGTTTGATGATGGCCAACTTCAAACCTACCAGTGGGGACAACATGGGCGTGGCTGGTTATCTCAACGACGCAGGGGACATTACCGTGCCCGTCACCAATTACCTTCCCAACGATTACGGGCTTTATAATATGGCCGGCAATGTCAATGAATGGGTGAGTGACGTATACAGGCAACTGTCCTTCGAAGACTTTGAGGATTTTAACCCTTTCCGCGGCAACGTATACCTGGACAAACAATATGAAGATGCCGAAGAAGGTGTCATTGCCAAAGATAAATATGGCCGCCCCATCCGGGTGCCGGCCAAGTCCCCCAGAAAACAGACATGGGAGGAATTACAAGCTGCGTCCACCGCTCCGGACTCCGCACAAACAGGCTTTGACCACGATGTACGCGGACATGCCGATGAGACGAATAATGAGCTGTATGGCGTTACTTCCTTGATCAATGACAAATCCCGGGTATATAAGGGAGGCTCCTGGAATGACCGTGCTTACTGGTTGAACCCCGCGACAAGGCGCTTTATGCAACAAGACGAATCCAGCGCCATGACGGGTTTCCGTTGTGCCATGACATTGGTTGGTTCTCCGGAGGTTTACACCAAAACAAAACCAAGCTTCCCGGCCAACCGAACCCGATCACAAGGCAATAACAAAAAAATACTGGGCATCTTTTAATCCCTGAACGGGATATCAATAATAAAAGAAATGGCTGCGTACCCAGAAGGAACGCAGCCATTTCTTTTATTACCGACCGCTAACAAGCAGCCTATTCGACGGTCACGGATTTGGCCAAGTTACGGGGTTGGTCCACATTACATCCCCGCATGCATGCCGTATAATACGACAGCAATTGAAGTGGGATAGTAGCCAGCAATGGCAGGAATGCTTCATCAGCGTCAGGAATTTCAATCACATAGTCGGCCAAAGCCTTTACTGCGGTATCCCCTTCGGTGACAATGGCTATGATGCGCCCCTTGCGGGCTTTCACCTCTTGGATGTTGCTGATGACCTTCTCATAGGATGAGTTTTGGGTAGCGATCACGACCACAGGCATTTCCTCATCAATCAGCGCAATGGGGCCATGTTTCATTTCGGCCGCTGGGTATCCCTCTGCGTGGATGTAAGATATTTCCTTAAGTTTCAATGCACCCTCCAGGGCCACGGGAAACCCGATACCCCTGCCCAAAAAAATCGCGTTGGTTTTATCCTTTATTTCAGAAGCAATATACTTAGCAGCACCGTCACATTGCAATGCTTTTTCAACAAGTACAGGGATGTCCTGAAGGGAGGACAGCAATTCCACGAGCTTGCTTTGAGGCAGCGTACCCCGCAATTGTGCAATATACAGTGCCATTAAGGTCAATACCGTCACCTGTGCCGTGAAAGCTTTGGTAGATGCCACTCCAATCTCCGGGCCAGCATGGGTATACACCCCGCCGTGGGTCAGCCTGGGAATGGACGAACCCACCACATTGCATATTCCCAATATGGTCGCGCCACGTTCTTTGGCAAGTTCTATGGCAGCCATGGTATCGGCTGTCTCCCCGGATTGCGAAATCGCAATGACAATATCGCGTTCTGTAATGATCGGATTACGGTACCTGAATTCAGAAGCATATTCCACACCTACCGGTACACGTGCATATTCCTCAATGAGATACTCGCCCACCAGTCCAGCATGCCATGATGTACCGCAGGCTACAATAATAATCCGGTCAGCATTGCGGAGTTTCTCGGCATATTCCTTTATCCCGCCCAACTGCACCTGACCCGCCTGTGGATAGATCCGCCCACGCATGCAATCCCGTATCGAACGGGGCTGTTCATGGATTTCCTTGAGCATGAAGTGGTCATACCCCGCTTTTTCAAGCATCTCCAATTGCATTTCCAGTTGCTGCACGTAAGGCGTTTGCACCTCGTTATGAATGGTCTTTATCAGCATTCCATCTGCATTGATAAATGCGATTTCCTGATCTTTGAGGTAGACTACATTGCGGGTATATTCGATAATCGGGGAAGCATCAGAAGCAATGAAATATTCTTCCTCCCCGATTCCAATGACCATCGGGCTGCCCTTGCGTGCAGCAACCAATTGATCTGGATGCTCCCGATCGGCCACGACGATGGCATAGGCTCCCACCACCTGGGTAAGCGCAAGCCGGACAGCTTCCAATAAATCCGTTTTCTCTTCCTTCAAGATATCCGCAATAAGGTGAACGAGGACCTCCGTATCGGTATCACTACGGAAAACATGGCCCCTGCTTGCCAGCTCCTCCTTTAGGGGCGCATAGTTTTCGATGATCCCGTTATGCACGATGGCCAGACGCCCATCTCCCGAGAGATGCGGGTGGGCATTGCGATCAGAAGGTTCGCCATGCGTAGCCCAACGGGTATGGCCGATTCCTACACGGCCAGCCAATGTTTTACCCTTGGCAAAGGCCTCCAAATCGGCCACCTTTCCAATCTTCTTATAACAGCTTATCTCCTGGGAAACCAGTGCAATACCTGCACTGTCATATCCCCGATATTCAAGGCGTTTCAACCCCTTGACAATAATAGGCCAAGCGTCTTTATGGCCGATGTATCCTACAATTCCACACATAATATCGCTATAATTTACCCGCCAAACATACGATAATTTATTAAAATGAGAAAAGCATCCACAAGCCTGCGGATGCTTTTCCGATATATATATACGATAAAGCGCGCGATACTAATCGCCCACCTGCGTATAATAGATATTCAATTTCATCCTCAAATTGGGGTTATCCATATTGCTGATGATTGTTCTGCCACCTGCGTTCAATAGGGGATAATAAGGCACTGTATTGTCAGAAACGGCCGCTGGGGCAATAAAAAATTCATTGCTGTTTATTTTCCCCAAAAGCAAATCCTGGACAAATGATGTCAGATGGAAGACATAACGCTGCTTATCCTCATCGATATTGCCACCAAAAGCCCGCCAGTTGCCATACCGATACCACAGGCTACGCCCATCACCGATAAAGTTGCTGCTGCTCGTACGGGAATCCCCATCAGGAATCGGTTGGCGCTGCCCCGCGATGTCTTCCCGATATAACGTGAGGCGTGGCGCTTGGAGCGAAAAACCACCATCCGGCGTTTCCGTATCGACATATAACACCAATTCGGCCTTATTTACCGCGATATTGCGGCCTTTCAATGCATCGATATACGGAATGCGCAACCGGCCACGGAGTCCAGTAGGTGCCTGGAGATACAATTGCTCATAATTGCCTCCCGGGTTTTCCAATTGGGCCTGTACGTCGGCCGTATACGTCCGTTTAATGCTTGTGGACAGCCGTTGGTAGGTACTTCCGCTATAGCTATCTTGTATTGTCGTAGGCAAAAATGCGCGTACCGTATCAATACCGGCGTCATCCCCCTCCTCACCGTTCGGCTGTCGGTAAGTAAGTTCGATACCGGTCATATTGGTTATACCACGGAGGGTAACCAAACCGCCGACACTGGTCATTGCTCCCTCATCAACACTTAAGTAAAGCCCCTTTACATGATTGTTAAACCCAGCTTCAGTGGAAAGGGTCGTTGAGTCGATCGACTCGCTGAGCAATTCCTTGAAAAACTCCGCTGAAAGGGCCAAGCGCAATTGGGGGATTTCTTTCACCAACGAATCCTTGCCATCGATGTATTTAGTGATGCTTACGCTATCCGTTTGTTTATAAGCAAACCGATTAATGGTTTTAGCGCCAACGATTGGCTCCCGTACTGCCCATTGTTTTGAGGAAAAATTACCATCGGTATAGACTTCATCCAATTGGCGCACCTGCAAGGAAAAGGAAGCATTAAGCGTATCACCAAAATATTCCGTTCCATAGGGAAGCACCAGAATGACCGAATCAATCGTTGCATCGGGCCGGATACGGGGTACCGTTGCCGGTCTACCAATAGCCAATGCGATATCAGCAACGGTCTTCCCGATTGTCGGATCGTCAAACCAACCGAAGGCGGTTTGATTGAAGGAGGAAGAACGGGCACTATCATCCAATACCGTCACTGCCTGTAGCGTAAGTGTATCTGTCAATACCCCCACGATCTCATCTTCCGGATTTACATCCAGCCCAATCCCCGACGGATTCGTACAACTTCCTAAAACAAAAAGACTTATCAACAGTGTCAATAAGTCCTTAATATGACATCTCATTTGAATATTGTTAATTTAAAAAGCTGATGGAAACAGCCAATCCAAAACTACGCTTCCAATTCCGTTTCAAGTTCTACGCTTGAAAATTGTTCGTAAAGGTTGCAATAATTTTCGAATTCCGCATTGTTTTCCACTTCGAATGCAGGAATATCGCTCTTTTTAACAATATTTAACAGTTGCTCATCCACATCATTACCCGCCAAAACTACGGCATCAGAATAGGCCAAAGCCCCTTGATATAAGTCGGCATAATCACCGGCCCCATAGGCTGCTACATCATCGGCAGTCATATTGCCCGTACGGGCAATTTCCGCAAAATTCGCCCCCAGGGAAGCACCGAAATCTTCCTTATAGAGCGAATAGATTACTTTAGCGTCCTTGAAAGTCGGGTCGTCCTTATAAGCCGTCTTTATATACGCCGGAACCAACGCACTCATCCATCCATGGCAATGCACCACATCAGGGGACCATCCCAATTTCTTCACCGTCTCCAAGGCTCCCTTGCAGAAAAACACCGTGCGCTCATTGTTGTCTTCGAAAAATTTGCCGCATTCATCACAGAATACATGCTTACGCTGGAAATATTCCTCATTATCCAAGAAATACACCTGCATACGTGCCGCCGGGATAGAAGCGACTTTAATAATCAACGGGTTGTCATTGTTATCTACAACAATATTCATCCCTGAAAGCCTGATTACTTCATGCAAACGGTTTCGGCGTTCGTTGATGTTCCCGAAGCGCGGCATCAAGATACGGATTTCGTAACCTTTTTCTTGCATGGCCTGAGGCAGCTGGCGGGTGATTTCAGAAATTTTACTTAGTTCGAGGAAAGGCGACATCTCGTGGGTAACAAACAGAATCTTCGTTTTTGCCATCTCCAATTTCTTGTTTTTAATTTTTATTAGAAAAGTAAAATCGGTTTGCAAAGATAATCATTTTTTATCATTATACCAATTAGTTACCCAATTCATCAATGAGATAACCTAAAAATTTATCATTTTTGCCAAACAAAAAAGGAGTTAGTCTGTTGGAAATCGTTAAGACCAAACATTCGTTGCGCAGCCAACTGCAACATTATCGTACCCAGCAATTGCGCATTGCATTTGTCCCCACCATGGGTGCACTGCATGCCGGTCACATAGCGCTCGTTAGCCATGCAAAAAAGCTAGCCGATGTCGTAGTATGCAGTATCTTTGTCAATCCTACCCAATTCAATGATCCCGCCGATTTGGAGAAGTATCCCCGCCCCATTGAAAAGGATATCGCCCTACTGCAAGACGCACGCTGCGATGTGCTTTTCCTCCCGGAGGTGACGGAGATGTATCAACCGGGCGAGCACTGGCATATCGAGCTGGGCGGTTTGGACGATGTGCTGGAAGGTCTCCACCGTCCGGGACATTTCCAAGGCGTCACACAGATTGTGAAAAAACTCTTCGATGCCGTACAGCCTGATGTCGCTTGCTTCGGCCAAAAAGATTTCCAGCAGTACAAAGTGGTAGCGTACATGATTGCCAGTCTTCATCTGCCCGTGGCATTGGAGATGTGCCCAACAGTAAGGGAGCCGGATGGCCTGGCCATGAGCTCACGCAATATACGGCTGACACCGCAGGGACGGACACAAGCCCTGGCCCTCTATCGTACGCTATTACAAGCCAAAGCCGACTTGGGCAAAGAGGGCATACACAGCTTGCAGGAAGCCGCCCGTCAAACGCTGGAAAACAGCCCCGGAATCCGGTTGGAGTATTTCGTCGTCTACGATGCAGACACGTTCGTGGAAGCAGACAGCACCGTAACCGGGCAACGGCTCGTGGCATTGGTAGCCGCTTGGGTAGACGGCGTGCGACTGATTGACAATATGTTGTTGTAAATCGGGAACATTAAATACCGACTCCATATCTATTTCATACCTTCTTCGGGATGAGTCCATAAACAGTCCATAATGAGCCCATGTTTTCCGATAAAAAGATGGACTCATTATGGACGCAAAGCGGTGTCACCATTTTGTCATGGCGAACAGGATTAGGACAGGGTACGCGTCCGGTGCGTATTCAGATAAGTGCTCTATGCAGATAAAGAGGGAATGGCCGTCAGGATAGCGTAAAGATAAGTAAACGGCACCGAAACCAAAAACAATCCTTATTTATTTTCCGTATCTTTGCACCATGGTTATCGAGGTATTAAAATCCAAGATTCATCGGGTGCGTGTCACACAGGCGGAATTGAATTATGTGGGAAGCATCACGATTGATGAGGATTTGATGGATGCGGCAAATATCATTGCCAATGAGAAGGTGCAAATCGTCAATAACAATAATGGCGCACGTTTTGAAACCTATGTCATCAAGGGTGAGCGAGGCTCAGGCACGGTTTGCCTTAACGGCGCAGCGGCACGCTTGGTGCAAGTAGGCGATGTAATCATTGTCATTTCGTATGCGCTCATGGACTTTGAGGAAGCCAAGAAATACGAACCGATATTGGTATTCCCTGATGAAAATAACCAGCTAATATAGTTCACAACTGCGCAGCAGTGTCATTGCCGGAAATCCAAAAAAATGTTAGATTAATCAAACTTTTTCGATTAACTTTGCTACATCGTATCCAATAAGGGTAAAACAAGCTTTAATAAGTTACGATGTGGAATAGCACCATCCGTTCGAGGCTTGCCCGGTTTCAAGCCATCCTGTTCTGCCTGCTTGTTGCAAGTGGAACAGTCTTCATGCATAAGCATAAGACGGCTGACGGACGGATTATTATCCACACACACCCTTACAACCTAAAAAAAGATCCGGACACCAATAGGCACCATCAATCGGATACCGAAATACACTTATTGGATATTGCCTTCCATGGCAACCTCATCCAGGTGCAGCCCGTGCATTATACACAGCCCGTATTTACCCCTGCCTGTTTGGTTTACCTTCCCTACCGAACACCAAGTTGGCAGTTCAATAAGCTGCACTATGCTTATTTGAGGGGACCTCCCCAAAGCGTCTAATCCTATACCTTTTTTCTTACATAAAATTTAATGTGAAACTTGTCCCGCAGGCTATTTCCGGGGCAATAAGCCATTCGTGGAAACTTGGTCATCAATGGATCACCAACTTCATGCCATGGCGCTATAACAGGTTAGACGTTTTTAATAATTTAATTCCCATGCGTAAAAAATTGACGCTTATATATATCCTTGCAATGACGTTTTTTACCGCCATTGCCTATGGCCAGACATCAACCATCCGTGGATCCATTACTGATCGGTACGGCAACGCCGTTCCTTATGCCACTGTCGCCATCCCTTCACTGAAAATCGGCACCACAGCGGATAGTGTGGGTGGCTATCTATTAACCGGGATTCCCGCCGGCAACTGGGAGATGGAAGTGAAATATGTGGGTTACCAGCCGCATAGCACAAAAGTGCATACCAACGGCGCCGCACCGGCCACGAAAGACATCGTATTGACCGATGAAAGTTCATCACTGGATGAAGTGGTGGTATCCGGCACCATGAAGGAGGTATCAAAGCTGAACAGCCCTGTACCTGTGGAAGTATACACTGCCAAATTTTTCAAGGCCAATCCGGTCCCATCCGTGTTCGACGCACTGCAAAACATCAACGGCGTGCGCCCCCAGCTCAACTGCAACATCTGTAATACGGGGGATATCCACATCAATGGCCTTGAAGGCCCTTACACCATGGTATTGATAGACGGCATGCCTATCGTCAGCGGCCTATCTACGGTATACGGTCTAAGTGGCATTCCACAATCGCTCATCGAGCGGGTGGAAATCGTCAAAGGCCCTGCATCAACGCTTTATGGTAGCGAAGCCGTAGGTGGCCTTATCAATATCATCACCAAAAACCCGAGGACCACTCCTACCCTTGCCGTGGATGCATTCGGAACTAGTTGGGGCGAAATCAATGCGGATGTCGCTGTAAAGCTCAACGCTGGCCGGAAAGTGCAATCGCTACTGGGAGCCAATTACTTCAACTACCAGCATCCTACAGACAACAACCACGACAATTTTACTGATGTGACGCTGCAACATCGCATATCTGTGTTCAACAAATGGAACATCGAACGCGAGGACAACCGTGTTTTCTCATTTGCGGCCCGTTACATTTATGAAGATCGCTGGGGCGGCGAGATGAATTGGAGCCCACAATACCGGGGCGGCGATGAAGTATACGGTGAAAGCATTTATACCAGTAGGTGGGAATTGTTTGGCACCTATCAACTACCTGTCAAAGAACATATTATATTGATGTTTAGCGCAAACGGACATGACCAAAACAGCGTCTATGGAGACACGCCTTTTCTGGCCGACCAGTACATCGGATTCGGGCAATTGACATGGAACAAACCGCTTAGCAATCATGATTTGTTGGCGGGGCTGACCTATCGGTACACCTACTACGACGATAATACGCCGGTTACAGCCGATCCGAACGATCTGGGCATCAATAAGCCAACGCACACCCGGTTGCCGGGTGCATTTGTGCAGGATGAAATCAGCCTCAACGACAACAACAAATTGCTGTTGGGCATGCGGTACGACTACAATTCCATCCACGGGAGCATCCTCACCCCCCGTGTCAACTACAAATGGAACTCCCTAAACAACAACAACGTCCTTCGCCTCAGCTTCGGAAACGGCTATCGTGTAGCCAACGTGTTTACGGAAGATCATTCGGCCCTAACAGGGGCACGGGAAGTGGTTTTTGCGGCAGATCTCAACCCAGAAACCTCCTGGAACGGCAACCTCAATTTTGTGAAGAAAGTACCCTTCTCAAACGGTGGCATCGTTGGGTTCGACGCGACGGTATTTTACACCTATTTCAGCAATAAAATCATTGCCGACTACGACACCGATGCCAATCAGGTCATCTATGATAACCTGGATGGCCATGCCATTTCACAGGGTATCTCGCTTAATGTAGATTTCGCCTTTATGAATGGCCTCAAGCTGATGGCCGGCGCTACCGTCATGGACGTCTATAGCGAGGAAGACGGCCAAAAAATCCAACAGTTGTTTACCGAACGGTCTACCGGCGTATGGAGTGCCAGCTACACCCACAAAGGTACGGGTCTTACCATCGATTACACCGGAAATTTGTATGGACCGATGCGCCTGCCCCTATTAAGCGACAACGATCCAAGGAGTTCCAAATCGCCGTGGTGGAGCATCCAGAATATTCAGGTGAGCAGGGCATTCCGCAATGGCATCGAGCTTTATGGCGGGATCAAAAACCTGTTAAACTGGACGCCCAACAAAGGCAATCCATTTATCATCGCCCGCTCGCACGATCCGTTTGACAAATCGGTCGAATTTGATGAAAGCGGACAGGCCTTGATTACGCCCGAAAATCCTTACGGCCTTACCTTCGACCCTTCTTATGTCTTTGGGCCAAATCAAGGTGCGAGAGGATTCGTGGGCATCAGGTATAGTTTTTATTAAACAACATCGGAAAAAGGCGCATGTTATTCATCAAAAAAATCATTTTGTTGCTACTTTACATACCCTTTGCGGACCACGCAATGGGGCAAATCATTGCGACTCCTATTCATGAATTGACTGATAGCATGCGCCTCCATCCGAAACCGGCGCTTATCCTGATTTCCACCACTTGGTGCACTTATTGCCAGATGCAAAAAGCGCAGTTACGAAAAAATAAGGCTTTCCAGTCCGCCTCCCGTCAATTCTATTTTACGGAGTTTGACGCCGAGTTTAAAGAAGACATTCCGTTCAACGGCACCACTTACCGGTTTAAAAGCACGGGGATAGCTACCGGAACCCACGATCTCGCTTTTGTCTTGGGAAATCTGGCTAACAAACTAACACTCCCTACTTGGGTACTTATCGATGAAAATTTTGAAATACGCCTCAAATATCCAGGTCTATTAAATCCAGAAGACCTGAATAGCCTGCTTGATGCCATAACCATTTCACAAGCACAAAGCAATAATTTAACGCGAAACGATAAAAAATAAAACAAATATTTGGAATAAAGAGAAAAATTGCGTTTCTTGCAACGAATTTAACAGCTACCTATGTTAAAATATTTGACGCAAGCAGCGATCTGCTTGTTTGTATTGGTGTCTGCCTGCGAGCCGAACAGTAGTGAATCGTTGGAGCCTGTTCCAACGGAGCCTAAGGATATTCCTTCGGGAAAGGAAGACGATGACTCATCAGATACGTTAATAGAAACCGATTCCACCATCATTTTAGCATTAGCTGAGGTCAATGCATTACGGCAAAAAGGCTGTAATTGTGGAGATCAAACCATGCCGTCCACATCCAAGGTGACCTGGAATGCTGCGCTTTACGCTGCGGCATTAGCCCACGCAAAAGACATGCAACTAAACGACTATTTCAACCACACCAGCCCATCCGGTGAAAATGTATACCATCGCCTCATCAAAGCAGGTTACATCTCCACGAGCAGCGCAGTGCTGGCCTATGGTGAAAACATTGCTTTTGGCAAGTTCGATACGGAAACAGCCGTACAGAAATGGTTTGAAAGCCCGAGCCACTGTGCAAACCTCATGCGTGACACGTACAAAGAAATGGCCATCGCTCACGATGGCAACTATTGGGTACAGGTCTTTGGCGCAAAGAGGGAATAAAACCGTAAAACCCATCGAAATTTTTCCCTCCCGTGTAGCAACCAGCCGCCCTTTTCCGTTTAGGAAAAGTAGACTTTATGGCTCATTGGTTGTCAATATGTTAGCCAAACCTTTGTTTCCATGGTTTGTTAAATAGTGTTAAGGAATTAATTAATTGATTTATTTAAATAACTTTGCAGCTCGCAAGGTTGAATGTGAAAATTATGAAAAAGATAAACGTATTACTGGTGGGATTGGTGGCAGTTGGAATGTCTTCATGCTTACGGGAGGATGATTTCGACCCTGCTGCACAACAAGAGATTGAAAAACCCATCATAGAAGCATATGCCAATGAACACCTGAATGTACCACGATTCCATGAACCAACGGGAATATGGTATGAAATTATCCAACCTGGCGATCCAGCTTCCTATCAATATAAAGTAGTACCACGTCAAGACAATCCCTCTCAATTGGTCATAGAAGCTCCTACTGTACATGTAAACTATACGGGGAGGCTTGTTCAGACCAACACAGTCTTTGATTCTAACGATGATGAAGATGGCGCAGAAATTTCCTTAGCCAATGTCATTCTTGCATGGCAAGCTATCTTTTTTCCGAAAGAAATTATCTTTGGTGAAGACGGAGAATTATTGGACGAACCTGTTGATTTTGGGGGAATTACGCAGGATGGCCTGAAGGCTGGTGCAGTATTCCGTATCGTGACGCCTTCGAGATGGGCTTACCAAAATAGGGGACAAGGAACAGTGCCTGCCAATGCGCCATTATATTTTGAGATTACTGTCCTTGACATTAGCGAACCAAGCTCAAACAATCCATAAATCGTTTACGATACATAAAATAGTTATCCCTTATATACTGATGATCAAATCAACTCCTTGTCTTGTAGCAGGTTTCGCCGCCATCGCATTTTTAATGGGGTGCGAAAAGAAAGAATACCAATCGTTTGAAGAACTGGACAATGCCAATATCCTTGAGTATATCCAACGAAACAACCTCAACGTAAGCCAATACAAGGAGACTGACTTGTTTTACCAAGTATTGGAGGAAGGTACAGGCAATCCGATTGACTTCACTAAAACGTTCCCAGTAGTGTATACCGTAAAAAGCCTGGATGGCGCGTATAATTCGGGCGATACGTTGAGCTTCAATAACCGATATGCAGACTATTTCGGGTACTTTCCGTTCGGATCTTCTGCTGCTGGTACAGCCACTGTAGAACGGACAGGCGATTTCAAGGAAGTCATCCGTGAAATCCTCCAAAAGACAAATGGTAAAATCCGTATTATCGTCCCTTCCCGTATCATGTATGGCCGTAATGGCGTACCCAGCCAAGGGATTCCCCCAAATGCATCGCTGGATTATGTGGTGACTGTGCATGATAATTTTGAGGATTTCGAGGACGATTGGGTTATTCCAAATATGATCAAACGTGCTGGATTGGCTATTGACGAGTTCACAAAAACGGAAGACGGCATCTACTACAACATATTGACGCAAGGCACAGGAGACGCAGTTCATGTTGATTCAACACTCACCTTAAACTACACACTAAAAAGGCCAGACGGCAGCATAGCGGAATCCAACACGGATTACGAGGCTAAATTGACCGATTTGATTCCAGCGTGGAACAAAGTTATTCCGTTGTTGAATAAAGGTGGCAAAATACGTTTCTTTACACCAAGTACACAAGCATACGGTGCTTCAGGATCTTCCAATATTCCATCATATGCATCACTTGATTTCGAAGTGGAAGTGAAAGACGAATAAAACAAAAAAATAAAAGAACCTTAAAGCCCGCGGACTTAACACCCCGTGGGCTTTTTCATTTACCTTCCCCTATACCTCCCCCCATCGAGCACAGCCTGGGCGTCCGTAATACCGAGCAATTCCGTCAATGTCGTTTCCGGATGTCGTTCCATGTATTTCCGCACAATCTGCCAGCCGATAAATATACCAAGCTTAGGGGCCGATTCGTTTTGATCGCCCAGTTCAGGTGTAAAAGGCGCTTCACCCAAATACTTTTGGATACGGTTATAATCGGTCTCGTAGAGCAGGTTCTCCTGTAGGATCCACGCCCAGATATCCCGTTCGAAACGATTGGCCCATTCCCACTGCTGGCTTGTATAACCGATTTTCAGGCTATCTGCCACATCGGGCATCGCCCTTTCCATCACATACAGCACTTTGCCTTGGTAAACCATGTGCTGCAGCAGGGATACATCCAATTCTTGCTGGGGAAACAGCTCTTCACGAATGTAGCTCTCCGTCACCCTCGGCACGATATTTTCCGGTGTGAACCGCCGGGCAAGGTAATAAGGGATACTTTCCCGCAGAGCGGGATAAAATTTTGAATCGGCCCCAAGAAACATATCCAACCCAATGCCGATATAATCCTCGCCGATGGGGGTCTGCACCGCAAACCCGGAAAAGAAAGCGACAAATCGCGGGATATCGATAGCCGGAAAATAATACTTAAGGTGTTTGAATGCATCGGTCAACCCAGTTTCCTGTGCCTCCATGCTTGGATAGGTATCATACACGCTGGCTTTTAATGCCTTAAAATCATCCGTTGCAATTACCCGTTCCAGCACCGACGCCAATTGAACAGTGTCCCGCGGATCGCCCGCCTCCAGTATATATTGCATGTAATCGGCATAGAAAGTGCCATAATAATTAAGCCATTCACTGTTTTTTTGAAGTATATTGCCGGAGTTAAGGCTGTCCAATGCCTTATCGAACCGTTCGATACTGACCTTAACATTGATGTGACTGACATCCACACGTTCGCGCCTACTGCACGAAAACAGCACGACAATCAAAAAAAAGCAATAAATTTGCGGTGCAGGGTTTTTGAGCATTATTTTTGTTCGTTAGCCGGCAGCGAAGTTAATGATTTTAGTGGGTATGATGGAACGCGGATGACGCGGATTGAACAGATTTATACGGATATACCAGACAATATGCAGCACAAGATTTTACCACGCTTTTTTTGGGCGTTATCGTTTTTCATTTTTGCTTTCAACCAGCAAAGTTTAGCGCAGGACTACTACAGCTCTACCTATCAGTATAAACCCGTATCCTTGGGGATTACGTTTTCGCCCAACGTGAGTTGGATGCGCTACGGCGATAACGACGGCTACGAAAGCAGCCCCAAATTCGGGTACGCATATGGTTTGCTTGCCGACTTTGCTTTTACGGAGAATTATTATTTTTCCACGGGGCTGCTCATCAATACCCTCAATAGCGAAGCCTCCTATCCGAATCCGATATCAAGTGTCCCGAATACCACCATCAAGACCGCATACCGACTCCAATATGTCGAAATCCCCCTATCCCTTAAGCTGAAGAGCACCATGCGGTATTTCCGTAGCTACTACGGACAATTTGGCTTCACAGGTGGGGTCAAGCTCAATGCGAAGGAAAAACCGGAAGATGCTTCACGCCGTACTTCCATGGGCGACGATGCAGATTTCTTCCGCCTGGCCTTACAGATCGGAGGTGGGATAGAATGGCAGCTCGATCACAATTTGACTATGATGACCGGTTTGAGTTTCAATAACGGATTTACCCGCACCATCAAGGAAGGTGATCCACGAAATTCATACGTAGCCTTCAATTTCGGCATCTTTTTCTAAGTATTACCAAACGTACCAAACGCAAACAACGGCATGATCATCGCCTTAGCTCAGCTCAACTACCACATCGGCAATTTTGATTGCAATACCTCGGCCATTACCTGGGCGATACAGGAAGCCAAAGACCACGGTGCCGACATCGTCGTATTCGCTGAATTGGCCATCGGTGGGTATCCGGCAAAAGATCTGCTGCGCTCGGACGCATTTCTGGATCGATGCGAAGCGGCCGTTGCCGAAGTCGCTGCCCATTGCCAAGGCATTGCCTGCATCATCGGAGCCCCAGTGCGCAACACCACGGGCAAGGGCAAGCCGCTTTTCAATGCGGCGCTGTTCATCGCCGAGGGTACGGTACAACACATCGTGCACAAGGGCTTGCTGCCCGATTACGACGTGTTCGACGAGTACCGATATTTCCAGCCGGCCGAAACATTCGGATGCATCCGCTACGGCGGGCATACCATCGCGCTCACCATCTGCGAGGATCTTTGGAACATTGCCACGCCGAAGCTGTATCGCAGAAGCCCTATGGATGCGCTACGCGAGGAAAATCCGGATATTATCATCAATATTGCCGCTTCCCCGTTTTCGTATAACCACCTGCGTGAGCGCATGGCCGTATTGGCTGCACATGCACAGCAAACACAGGCGCCGCTTTTATACCTCAATCATGTAGGGGCACATGCCGATATCATTTTTGATGGGCGATCCATCATACTCGATGCGTCCGGTGAATGTGTAGATCTGATGGTTTCATTCCAAGAAGACCTGCAATGCTATGAACTGAAGGGCAAGACCATCACTCCCTTGCATGAGACGCACACGGTACAGCCCCCGCTCGATACGCCGCTCATCCACCAGGCCCTGTTGCTGGGTATCCGTGATTATTTCAGCAAATCGGGTTTCAAAAAAGCCGTCGTTGGATTATCCGGCGGGATAGATTCTGCCGTAGTGGCCGCGCTTGCGTGCGAAGCGCTCGGCCCTGAAAATGTAATGGCCGTGCTCATGCCATCGGTTTATTCAAGCGACCACTCCATTGCCGACGCCTTGGAGTTGGTGCGCAATACAGGGTGCCATCACGAAGTCATCCCTATCCAACCCATGGCAGATGCATTCAACGACAGCCTTGAAAAAACGTTCGGTGGATTGGCTCCTGATCTGACGGAAGAAAATATCCAGGCACGCATCCGTGGGACCTTATTGATGGCGTTTTCCAATAAGCTGGGTTATATCCTGCTCAATACATCCAACAAAAGCGAGGCTGCCGTGGGGTATGGCACCTTATATGGCGACATGGCCGGGGCGTTGGGTGTCATTGGCGATATCTATAAAACGCAGGTTTATCGACTGGCCGGATATATCAACCGCGAAAAGACCGTTATACCCGAACATACCATTAGTAAACCACCGTCTGCAGAATTACGCCCCGGACAAAAGGATAGCGACTCGCTACCGGAATACGAACTATTGGATGCCGTACTTTTCCAGTACATTGAAAATGAAAAAAGCGCGGCGCAAATCATCACTTTGGGGTTTGATGAAACGCTGGTGCACCGGGTACTCAACCTGGTAGATAAAGCCGAGTTTAAGCGCTACCAAGCACCTCCGATATTGCGCGTAAGCAGTAAAGCCTTCGGTGCCGGGCGGGCCATGCCTTTGGTAGCCAAATACCCGTTGTAGTCGACAAACAAGGCCTCTATTGATTAAACCATCGCCCCAATCCACAGTCTAATAGTTATAAAAACTGATTATAGGAGATTGTAGCCATGAAACGGTCATTGTTATATATTGTCCCTTTATTGGTATTGGCATCTTGTTCGTCTTACAAGTACCATACGACCAAAATACAGGGCACTGATTTTTCCCAATATCACACATACGGATGGCTTCCTCCGGTAGATTCACTGTCTAAGTCTTATTTCGATAACGACATCGCGCAAGCAAACATTATGGAGACAGCAAACCGCGAGTTGGAAGCCCGAGGATTGACCTATTCAAAGGATAATCCGGATTTATTATTCCGGTATATCGCCATCGTAAACAACAAAAACCGTCCGCTATACGGCGGATACCCTTACGGACCATGGGGCTTCTGGGGTTATAATCCGTGGATGTGGGGCCCGGGATGGGGCTTCGGTTACGGATATGGCTGGAACCGGCCGGTTGGCCAAGAACGCTACCGGGCTGGCCATATCATCATTGAAGCGAAAGATAGGCGAACGAATACCGTGATCTGGCAAGCGCGTGGCACCGGAGAAGTGAGAAACCCCGAACAGGCAATCAATAAATTACCTGAAGTAATCACCGGCGTGATGAACCAGCTTCCTCTAAAGGCGATTGATCGCTAAATCGAAGGCCTCAGGGTGAGGTAAAAGGGCACGCCTTCGTGGCGCTTGGAATTGTCCAGAATAAGCTGCGCGGCCACCTCACCCATGCGTTTGAAATCCGTGGATATCGTAGTAATGCCATTGAGAATGAATTTTTTTAATGGCGTCTCGTTGTACGAAATAATCCCCACTTGTCTGCCAATCTGCAGTTTCAGGGATATCACCCGGTCGAGCAATTTTACCAGATCATCTTCCATAAGATTGATATAAACTTCCCCCTCCGATATCGGCTCTTCCAAAATGTCGCTGACCAATAGGTGATTAAATGCATATTGTTGGCAGAAGCGGTAAAACCCCTTAATGATGCCCTTAGGAAAATAGCTTTTGTCGGGGAAAATGAGTTTCAGCGTATGATATTTGCTAAGCTGTTCTTTTGCCTGCTCCAACGCATGGTAGATGTCTTTTTCAAAATCCTCATATACAGCAGCATATTCGCCATCGACATCCGGCACCAATTTGTCCAACAATACCAGCTTATCTTTGGGAATTGTATTAATAATTTCCGAAGCCTTGTCACGCCCTTCAATAAAATGAGGGATGATGACATAATGTGTATATTCCTGCCTGAGGTTTTGCAGTAATTTTCTGAAAAGCGAGAGGTCATTGTTATATACATAAAAGTCTACAGCGGCATCGCTGCCAATAGCTTGTACAAACGCATCGTAAACAATCTTCTTATGCGCACTCAATTTGTTAAAAAACAACACGATTTGAAGTTTGCGTTTAAAATCTGCATTGGTGATGTAGTAGCCCTTGCCCGGGACTGAACCCAGCACGCCGAGTTGTTTGAGGTATTTATACCCTTTTTCTGCCGTATCACGGGATATTTCCAATACGTAACTCAACTCATTGATGGACGGAAGCATATCGTCCTTTTTGATCTTGCCCGTTTCTACTGCCGTGACAATCGCATTCGCCAATTGCAGGTATTTCGGGGTGGCGGAATATTCGTTAATGTGAATGTGCTCAAACATGCCTGAAAGTTTCATACCGATTTAATTCGTAGCATAAATTAGGACAGGGGCTATAGCGTTCTCATCGTTAAAAATAAAACGTTAAATCGATATTGTCATTAATTTATTTAGTTAATTTCACGCGTCCTGACATTGGTCAAGTCGGCTTGGCCATTGCCGCTATATAACCTCCTAATCATCGTAATGCTGTGTGGCATACAATAGTACGCAAGATAGGGAGGATAGCCGAAAGAAGTGTCCTGTGCTTACATGGGGGATGGATATCATGCAAAAACGCTGTTCAAAATCAAATCTTTAACAGCGACCGCCTCCATCTCGCCCCCTTCCTGTTGCGTGTTTGTGATCAGCACCGGATAGTAGGTTTCCGGAATATGCGTTGTCCCGTGCGAACCCTTCACCAACGTGGCATCCAAAGGAATGACATCCAGCACGTAGCGGAATCCTAATTTTTTCCGCAGCAATTTGTATGCTGCCCGTAGCTTGGAGGTCATGAACATCTCCACGGGGTCATAGCCCGGTTTCTTGTGGATATCCACCACCCGGGCATAGTCCGGTGCAAGGTTGTCATCCAGCCAGAAGTAGTAGGTAAACCAGCTGTCGGGCCTGGCAATGGCAACCAGGTCTCCTGTCCGTTCGTGGTCAATGTGTTCCGCTTTTTTTCCGGCATTGTCCAACAATTGGTCAATACCCTCCACATTTGCTAAAAGCGCCATCACGCGCTGCTTCACTTTCTCATCCTTGGTATAGATGTGGGCGATCTGGTGGTCGGATACGGCAAACGCCTGTGAAGCTCCCGCATCCAACAATTCCAATCCACGCTCAATACGGATGTCCAGAAGGCCTGCCTCACGCAATATCCGGTTGATGTGCACCGGGCGCGATACCGGTACGATGCCATATTCTGAAAGGATGATGATGTTTGCCCCCCGTCGCTCGTAAAAACTCACTAACCGCTCCAGCAACGTATCGATTTCCGTCACTTCCTTACCGATCTTCGTCAAGTCCGGGCCAAACTTTTGCTGGCAGTAATCCAAGTGCGGCAAGTAGACCAAGCTCAGGGTGGGGTTGTATTTCTCCTCGGTATACATCGCTGCCTCGGCAATCCATTGCGACGACGCGATATTCGCTCCCGGCCCCCAAAAACTAAACAGCGGAAACGGACCGAACCTCGCTTGCAACTCGTCACGCAGCGACGCCGGATACGAATAACAATCGGGGATCTTCCTGCCGTCGGCCAAGTAATTCGGGCGGGGCGTCACGGAATAGTCGGCCCCGCAATACATATTGTACCACCAGAAAAGCTGTGCGCAGGTAAAATCGGGATTAAGCCGCTTGGCTTCATCCCAAATGGATACCCCCTGCACAAGTTTGTTGGATTGCTTCCAGAATTTTATTTCACTGTCTGCCTGATCATACCAGCCGTTGCCCACGATGCCATGTCCGGCTGGCCAACGCCCTGTCACGTAAGTAGATTGCACAGCCGTAGTGACTGCCGGCAACATCGGCCTTATCTTCGTCAAGTGGTTTCTTTTCAGGTAGGCTGTCAAAAAAGGAGTCTTATCGCCAATCAATGCCGACGACAGGCCTACGACATCCAAAACAACGGTTTTGTTCATACTACTTCAAATTCATGGATCACCCAAAGCAACTCCCGGGAGATCGAATCCGCAATGGGCAATTGTAAATCCCTGGGCAGCACGCCCCACGTATAGGTTTCTACTTCCAGGTGGTGGGTCAGTTGCCGATCATGCTGCATGTGCAACACTTCGATAATATCGGACTGCGTAGATTTTAGCAGCCCAAGGTCTTCCAGAAATACCGGCACATGGAAATGTGACCGCCACTCCACGGCACCGTCCTCGTATAAAGCCCCCTGTGCTTCAGGCAAGTCCCTAAAACGGTGCACATTGCCATCCCGCTGCTTTGCAAGTACTTGGTGGAGGTAGGTAGGCTCATCAAAAGCCATGAATGCCTCGCCGATGGCGAGCCGCTCGCTCTTATCCACTGGCAACTCGGCCTTGATGGCTGCGCTGATTTGGAACTTACCTATTTTTATGCCATGGCGGTGGAGTTGGTCAGCAACTTCTTGATGGCTTTCATACCCCAAGGCAAAATGGCAAACGTCATAACAGAGCCTTATGTGGTCTTTCAGTGCGTCTTCCGCTTCAGCGTATGTCATCCCCAGTCGTTCCGTCAGGCTGGCCGCGCCCATGGGGACCAATTCCTGCGTAAACCAGGCAATGAATTCCGGACCGGTTTCCAACACCCCGTCGGGTTCCGGCTCGATATCCAAATGCAAGGTCTTGCCCGATCGTTGCCTTATGTCAATCAGGTAAGCCGCTACATCGACGATTTGTTGCGTAGCACGCTTCCGCATATCCGTCCACTGGCTTGCCGTGTCCGCATACCCGTGGCGGTATCCCAAAGGCGACGTGGAAATACCCCCATCCATGCCACCGGGAACCAGCTGTTCGAGGATGTCAAACAGCCTCAGGGTATAACTCAGCCGCTCCGCTGTCATCCAGTCGGGCGTATGCACATGCGCCTTCACCACGTCACCATGGAACGCACCAAAAGGGAAACCATTCATCGTGAAGACATAGGCATCCTGGCTCAAAAGCCAATCCTTGAAAGCGCGCAATTGCGACGGCTCTTGCAAATCCCGGCTCGCCAAGTCCGACAGCCGCAAACCGATTCCCAAGGGGTCGCTTGGCGACACTTGTTGCTTGATCAGCGGAAAGGTTGCTTTCAGGATGTCGAAATGGTCTTGCCAGCTTTCCCCGCCATGGATATTGGTACAATAGGTAAGGTGTCCGTATTTCGTCAGCATGGCTTTACAATTGAACTTCAAAATCGTTTTGCAGCATAGAAGCAGCGGCAAGCACCCTGCTGGCATCCATCGTATGGACCTCCATCCCCTTCCCGATGCCTTGCAGTAGCATAATGGTGAGTCTTCCCCCCAGGTGTTCCCTAAATTCATCCAGCCCGATAAGCAACGGATGATCAGTACCTTCTGCATCCAGCAGCGGATGGAACACCGGCAAGCCCAAGGCTTGCAGCAGTTGCACAATGCGTTGTGCATCGGCATGGGTCAGGTAGCCCATTAAATAGGAATAGCTACTATCCAAGGCGATGCCGATGGCCACGGCTTCGCCATGCATGACTTCAAAACCGGAGAGTTGCTCCAACTTGTGGGCGCTCCAGTGACCAAAGTCCAACGGCCGGGATGAGCCGAACTCAAACGGATCTGCACCTGCAATATGTTGAAGGTGCAATTCTGCACACCGATAGACGAGGTATTCCATCGCGTCGGCATCCCGGTTAGTTAATGCGCCCGCATGTTCGGCAATCCATTCAAAAAAAACGGCGTCCTTTATCAATGCCACTTTTACCGCTTCGGATATCCCCGAACGCCATGCCCGATCCGACAAAGACTGCAAAAAAGAAAAGTCATTAAACACGGCAAACGGCGGACTGAACGTACCGATGAAGTTCTTTTTACCTAAATAGTTGATGCCATTTTTTACGCCTATCCCTGAGTCATTCTGGGACAGTACCGTAGTCGGGATACGGATATGCCGGATCCCCCGGTGGGAAATAGCAGCCGCATAGCCTACCGCGTCCAATACAGCCCCGCCGCCGATGCCGATGACATAAGAATGACGGTCTATACCATGCCTATCTACCGCATCGATAATTCGGTCGACAAGGGTATGATCATTTTTAGCCTGCTCCCCACCATTTACCACCATCAGTTCATCGGCCAACACGATGCCCTGCAGCGATTCAAAATACGCACGGATCTCCTGCAAAAGATTTACATGGTGCTCCACCACGCCATCATCCACCACCACCAGGGCTTTGGCCATGATGTCCGTAGCATGGCTTGCAAAAAAACGGGCCAGCACAGGATTGGCTATGGAAAACAAGGCCTTGGTAAAATGTACCTGATACCGGTAGGCCACCGTAAACGATTGATTAATCGATTCCTTAATCATATGACACATTATTCACTATTCATCACGCTTATTGCGTTCAAATCCCCAAAAAAGTCCGTTAAGTAACCGAAAACATTTTTGACAACCAAATGGATATCGGAAAAAGTGACAATACGACGACGGTAAGCCCCCATAAACCAGCGGCAGCGACCCAAACAGCATTCATGAAAATCAGTGCGAGCACACCATATTTAACGGACTTGCGGATATCCAGTGCGGCGGTCGTTCGGATAGCCTTCAGCAATGGCAGGTATATCATCACGGCAAAGAGCATCAGCACGACCACGCCTAACCAACGCTCGCTTTTCAGGATGCCGAAATAGGCAATGAGCCCGATGACGACGGCGTATAGCACGGCCGAAAACAACAGCGGACTTTTTTTGCCGCCATGCACTTCTCCCCGGCTGATGGTGGTGACTGCCGCAATGTAGATGACCGGTATGCCCGCCAGCATCCAGGTTTCGGGCAGGGCAGTGGAAAACAGGCTCATCCCCAATAGGAGATTCAATCCCCTGCACAATCCCATAGCAATAGGGCCTACCACGACGTGGTGCTTGGCCCATTTGTCGTACAACATGCACATCAATACGATGGAGATCGCTATCAAGCATGAAATGCAGCCCAAGAAACCCGCTGCAAACACCCCCAATGCAAACAAGGCAACGCCAAGCAAAGCAGCGTGCTTCCGCGGTACCTTTCCACTTGGGATGGGGCGTTCCGGCCGTTCCATGGCATCCAGCTTGGCATCGAACACATCGTTGAATACTACGCCGCCACCGTATAGCCCTATCGTAGCCAATACAAGCAGCATCCATGACGCAGCGGGGTGTTGCCACGCACCATCAGCCAGGTAAAGCGTAGCAATAGCAGCCCCTGCTATCACATCCGATACGGCCGTGACGACATTTGCAGGCCGCGCAAGCTGGATATATGCTTTCCACACAATGCCCATTTGCACGGTTAGGAGATGATAATAGAATCGGTATCCCGCCGGGGTTGTTGCCCACCCCGCAGTATCGAGTTGCCTGCAAACTTCTTGCCCTGATCAATGCTTGTCTTTTCGTCAAGCAGGGCTTCGTCCAGCTGCCCGCTTTGGGAAAATGCTGCCAAGGCGTTTTGGTAGCACACCTGCTCAATGGTTTCCTTGGGTATCCCGCTTTTGACCATCAGTGCAGCGGTTTTGGGTACCGCCAACGGGTCGCTGATTCCCCAGTCGGCCGCTGAGTTGACCATGATACGTTCCGGCCCATACTGCCTGACAAGTTCCACCATTCGTTCATTGCCCATCTTGGTAAAGGGGTATATCGTAAAAGCAGCCCAAAAACCTCTATCTAATACTTCTTTGACCGTTTCTTCCGTATTGTGGTCAATGATCACCATTCCTGGATCCAGCCCATGTTCGAGGGCAATATCCATACTCCGGGAAGTGCCTTTGGTTTTGTCACGGTGGGGGGTATGCACCTGTACGGGAAGCCCCGCTTCTTTGGCAAGTTCCAGTTGCAGCCGGTAATATTTCTCTTCAGCCGCAGTCTGGTCATCAAAGCCAATTTCACCGACACCCACTACCCCCTCCTTGTAAATGAAAAAAGGCAGTAATTCCATGACCTGTTCAGCCAATGCTTCATTGTTGGCTTCGCGGGAATTCAATCCAATCGTACAGAAATGTTTTATCCCGAACTGGGAAGCCCTAAACCGCTCCCAGCCAATCAGGCTGCTGTAATAATCCCTAAAAGTATCAATACCCGTACGGGGTTGTCCTACCCAGAAAGCCGGTTCGATGACCGCAATTACCCCGGCATCGGCCATCGCCTGGTAATCGTCTGTCGTCCGCGAAACCATATGGATGTGCGGATCGAAAAACCGCAGCCCTTTCACCAAATCCAGTTCCAACGCTACCCGCTGTCCCATCGATGCCCGATCGCGCTCGTTATAATTACACATATGCTTCAATTAGTTTGATCCAGCCAGTCATCCCACGGTGTACCTGCTGTATCCAATAAATCCGTTAATTCGCTATTCCTTGTTATAAAATCAGCTGCCGGGCCAAAGTTGCTTTGCCGGAAAGCATACACAATCGCCTTGTGCGTCAAAAGCGCCATATCTTCCTGCAAGATCTGCACCATCAGCTGGTGCGCACGGTCATCCAGGTATGGGGCAGCCAATATCCATAGCATGGGATTGATATTCCTTTTGGCAGCATGGAGCTCATAGGCATAGTCTACCAACGCCTGCGCCAGCCGAAGGTTGTTACGTCGTTTTAGTCCAATGATGTTGGGGATGTCCTCATCTGTGAAAAATGCCTTCAGCACCAGCTGGTTCCATGCCCCTTCATCCAAAAACTGGCTTGGGTAGTGGTTGTTGACGATGATAGCCTGCCTTACCGGAGCCATATTACTTCGGATGCCTTCCATGCAACGAAGCTGCCATGCCGCTGGATAGTGGTAGATAGGCAATGCCGCATAGAGCGCCGCCAGTTCTTCCACGTCGCCGTAGCTAAACAGCCGCTCTATCAGCGATAGGTAGCTTGGCTGTTCCAACGCAGGAACCCTCGTCAGTACCCAGACCCGTACCAGCCGTACCAACGGCCAATCCTTTACCACCAAAGGCAATGGAGCGGTTTCTGTATGGGTTGGTCCATCCAACGTAATAAATTCCGCTTTACCGGCGGATTTGACCGTTCGGGGAATCGCTGTAAAGATCCTTGCCAAGGTATTTGGCTGCGGGTCGGCAATAAAATGGCCTACCTGATCGCGCAAAGCTTTCCATTCGCCGTCAGCGACATAGGAAGCCACTTGATTGGCAAAGCTGGCGTTTACATCGTTCATAGGGGTTATGAGATTCCTGTTAAAGGTTTTTCAATCGTATATTCCTGAAGGCAATTTTCATCGGCGGACCAACGTGCACCTGAAATCCCATCAAGCCTTCAAATTTACGATTTTTCTCGTCATCGTCAACCACTTCACTCATTAATGTTCCATTGATGTAATGCTGTAAGCGGTTTCCTGTTGCCACAATGCGGAGTTCATTCCAGTCCTCGTGTTTGATAAGTGTCTTCAGCGAATCGCGCCCCCCTAATGAGCCGGTTTCTACCCCTGCCGTCCAAATATTGCCCTTGGCATAATCACTGATTTCCCCTTCTACCGGTGGGAGATGCATTTGTTGGCCCGGAAAGGCCAATATCGTACGGCCACGTTCTTCATAATTCTGTCCGGTATACGTATTCGCAGCATCAATATCCGCTTGGTATCCCCGCAAGGCAAAAGGGACGTCGGGCAGCTCTTCGCTCCGGTAGTTAAACCCGCTATTACCTTGCCCGGTCAAACGATACTCGGCTATCAATTCAAAGTCTGCTGGCCGACCACCCTCCCAGATGATAAATGAATTTCTTTCCAGTTCTTTACCCGGTACAATTTCGCCGACGATGGCACCATCTTCCACGCGCCAAAGTGTCGAATCGCCACGCCATCCAGCCAGACTGGTTCCGTCAAAGAGCGCTACAAACTCCTCTTGGCCCATTGTGCTCACCTCCTGCTGGTTGCCCCCTGAAGTACAGCTTATGAACGCCGAAACCAACAACACAAATCCTCCGGCGCTTATCCAGCTCCGGAGGCAATTTCCTGATCTTAACATCTTATTCTACCGCTGTATCTTTCCAACTGCGCGATTTGGCCGACTCGATGACCGCTTCACAGACCTTTTGTGTTTCATATGCATTTTTGAAGTCGGGCTGACAAGGCTCACCCGTCTCCAGGCTTTTCAGGAAATCGGCTGCTTGGTGGACGAAGCTGTGTTCATAGCCAATGCCCAAGCCCGGAACCCACCATTTTTCCATATAGGGATGGTCCCCATTTGTCACGTGGATGGAACTCCAACCTTTGACATCCGAGTCTACCCCGTTATCGAAATATTCCAGTCGGTTCAAATCATGCAAATCCCAACGGATGGAGGCATGTTCTCCATTAATTTCAAAGGTATAGAGGGCCTTATGTCCGCGCGCATAGCGGGTGGATTCAAACAATCCCAGTGAGCCATTTGCAAAGCGGCAATGGAAAATACACGCATCGTCTATCCCCACTTCCTGCAATTTACCGGTATCCAGGTGGACACGTTGTTTCACGAATGTTTCAGTAACGGCCGAAACTTCCGTAATTCCGCCATTCAGCCACATCGCGGTATCGATGCAATGCGCAAGCAGATCCCCGGTTACGCCAGATCCCGCCACGTCGACATCCATCCGCCAAGCGGCATCCCCACCTTGCGGAAGGTCAGCATTGATGGTCCAATCTTGCAGGAAATTTGCGCGGTAGTGAAAAATCTTGCCCAACTTGCCCGAGGCAATGATTTTTTTGGCCAAGGTGACAGCAGGCAGGCGCCGATAATTATACCATACCGTGTTGGTCACACCCGCTTTTGAAACGGCGTCAACCATCTTTTTGGCTTCGTCCAGGTTCCGTGCGAGTGGTTTTTCCGTAAGCACCATTTTTCCGGCCTCAGCAGCTGCCACGGCGATTTCGGCATGCAGGTGGTTGGGCGTACAAATATCCACGGCATCGATGTCGTCACGGGCAATGAGCTTCCGCCAATCCGTTTCATACGAGGCAAAGCCCCATTGGTCTGCGAAGGCCTTTACTTTTTCCTCCCGCCGCGAACATACCGCCTGCAAAACCGGTTGGTACTGCAATTCGGGGAAGAAATTGGGCACTCGATTGTATCCGTTTGAATGGGTACGGCCCATGAAGCCGCAACCAATTAATCCTATTCTCAGTTTCTGCTTATTACTCATATTTTTCTCCTTTATTATATCGTGCTGTGATTATTCCTGCCATCCATGCGCTTCACGAACACTGATTAGTGCTGCCAAAATATCATTCCATGTCTGTTGTTGGTTCAATACCGCATTGGGAAACATGCACCCATCCCAGCAGATGTGGTTGAACGCCTTGGTCAGCTGCCCCTGCTCATCACGCAGCCAATGCCCGGCGTCTTTGGGAATATCCAATTTGCCGTTCGGATCATTGGGCAAGCAGTGCCTACCGGTCTTGTCGTGCGAGCCGGAGCCGAAAACCGTCCCGTCATTCTGTGCCACGTGGAAATCTATCGTCCATGGACGCAATGCCTTGGTAAGCACCCGTAGCCCTTCGGTAATTGCCGCGCGATCGCCCCATTGGAAGTTTTCAGGCAGGATACGATCTTCTGGTTTATTGTAGCCGAGCAGGTAAAGAAACGTGTGGGACATATCAGCCTGAAAACCAATATTCGGCCGGTCTACCGCTTCCAGCGTAGCTATCATGGCTTTCCAACTGTGCATACCCCCCCAGCAGATTTCCCCTTCCGCTGCCAATCGCTCCCCATAATCGGCCGCCACGTCACATGCTTCGCGGAATGTCTCGGCAATAATTTTGGTATTTCCAGCAGGGTCTTCCGCCCAAGCGGCAGGAGAGCAGGAAGAATCGATGCGAACCACCCCATAGGGGCGGATACCCAATTCCCTCAACTGCTGACCGAACTGGCAGGCTTTGCGCACCATGTCAACGAAAACCGTCCGGCTTTCCTTGCTTCCAAGCGCCGACCCAGCCCAAATAGGTGCCACCAGCGAACCGATTTTCAAGCCATGCCCAGCTACCTTGTCGGCCAATCGCTTCACTTCGTCCGTGCCCCCATTGATGTTGACGTGTGGCTCCAACAGGCCAATATCCACGCCGTCAAACTTCACACCATTGACCTCCGCTGCCGCCGTATAAGCCAGCAAATCGTCAAAAGGTATCACGGGTTCGGAATCCGGACCCTTGCCCACGATACCAGGCCAAGTGGCGTTGTGCAGTTTCGGGAAATTATTCGTTGTACTCATATTCACTGTTTTTATTGATTACACATGCTTTTCCGTAGGCTATGCCAATACGAGGTCCGGGTTGCCCGGGCCGAAATGCTTCAGCATCACGATGGGATCTGTCTTCGATAGGTTCGTTATCCGTACACCCGACACCGCCGCAGCCTCGCTCACGAAATACTCGTCGTGCGTCAGCTGCCCGTAGCGGATAAGCGACGGTGTCTCGATGTCCCATACACCCAGCTTCCCTCGGCCCTGCATCATGATCAGGCCGTAGGCCGCTCCGTCATGGATCGTCACCGTCGCCCCCGGCAGCACCGTCAGCTCCTTCGCGCTAAACGCCTCCGATTTGTAGCACACCCACTTCTCCACGTAACCTGACTCCAGCATCTCCAACTCCGAACGCACGGGAAGCGGTGCCATGAAACGGTTCGCCATCGTATACGGATCCACGTTCAGCTCCCAATCCAGCACAGCTATCAGCTCGTCGTAGTCCCCAATCCTGTCCTGGGGTGTACCGTTCCACAGCAGCTCTTCTGGTATTACCGCCTCGTTTACCAGCGACTGGTACATCGCAAATACGTCCGAAGCCTTCTGGGGCTCGTATGTACATAGGCTTCCCGGCGCATGAAGCAGCCCCGGTGGGACGTCCCAGCCTGTTCCTGGCTCCAAGCGGTACGCCTGCGAGTAGTTCGTTATCTTGTTGTCCCCCTTCGTGAAGTTCACCAGGCAGTCCCTTATCTGATCCCGGCTTGTCCCAGGCGCAATCCCGATGAACGTGTATGGGAAATCCCCGCCGTGGTTGTTCAGCTGCGGCGGAAAATAATACGCCTCCGGTTTCCCCTGCTGCCCAATCAACGCCGCTTTCTCGTCGTTGTGGTGGACGTGGTGTGGCAAGGGCCCCATGTTGTCGAAAAACTTCGAGTACATCGGCCAGGCCCCGTAGGCCTCCCACAGGCGCGCGCCAATGAGTTCGCCCTTCAGCTCATCCACCGCATCCCGCAGCAAAAATTGCTGCTCCCCACTCCCGGCGCCCAGCACCACCTTGCTCAAGCCCTCGTCTTCCCCCGTCAGCGGGCCGTTCTTCGCAGGCGTCGTGGAGGATAGCCAACGTTCGTCTATACCCCCACGTATGCCCCCCAATACATAATAATCATCCGGGTGGAGCTTGATCCGACGCCCCGGCACACAGAACGAACGCGGGACCCACGTCGGTGCCAACCGTAAAATGCCCTCGCCCTCTTCAATTGCTTGCTTCGATAGCTTGCTTGTTTCCATATGTTGATTGATTTGATATTTGGTTATTACCTTCAAATTTAAAAATTTCAGCCGTAAACAGGCATTAAATTGTTTGATTAATAGCCACTATTTTGTGTTAAGTTTGTGTTATTCCGCACTTCGCTGGTCGGTATGGGAAACAGCAACTCCCGCTCCTTCAATACCGGCCCATAGGTAAACCGATGTCCTACGTAGTCCTCAAATTGTTTGGTTGCTACATTATACGCCTTGCGTAAGCGCACCATATCATACCAAGTTTTGTTTTCGAAGCACAGCTCATACCAGCGTTCCCGCCAAATGGCTTCCCGTAGCTGCTCTTTCGAGAGGCCTTCGAGATCGTCCAATTCCGCCCGCGACCGGATAGCATTGACGGCATCATACGCTGCCGTTGTAGGCCCGTTCACCTCATTGGATGCTTCCGCATACGTCAACAGCACATTGGCGTAGCGTATTACCGGCCAATTCAGGTCGCTGTTGGCCGTGGTGGTTTGGGCCACCTCGTCAAAAAGCTTCCAGATGAAATACCCACCAAGATCCACCACCTGATTCCGGTTGGATTCGTGGGTAAATTGGGTAAAGAAAAATTGCTTTTCCTCGGCGCGCAAGTCACCCGGTTCATACGATTCCACGAAGTCTGCCGTCGCATAAATGCCACCCGTTTCATCGGAATATTGCGAAATGTTTTTATTGTAAGGGATAATCAATACCTGCCAATTCGGGACAATCAGCTGGGTTTTGAACTGGATCATGAAAATATTCTCGATGATGTTCTTCATACTGGGGTCATGCAATGCAGCGTAGTCATCAAACAGTTCAAACTCCCCGGAATTGATAACCTCTTCCGCCTTTTCAGCCGCCAGGCTATAGTAAGCTTCGCCCTTCTGCAATGGATAGCCTGCCATCGTCAGGTATACTTCCGCCATCAATGATTTTACAGCCCCCAGGCTCACCCTTCCCGATGCGTTTTTCCATGCCAACCCCGCAGCTTCTGCGATGGTAAGATCATCGATGATTAAGTTATAAACCGCCTCCGGATCAGCTTGTGCCGGACGCAATTGCTCCGATTGCAAGGACATGGGTTCGGTGACCAATGGAATGTGGCCAAACATCCTGATCAGCTCAAAATAATACCAGGCTCTCAAAAAATGGGCTTCGCCCAACAGCCTCGTCGCTTCTTCGCTGTCCATGGTAATCTCCGGGATTTTGGCAATGGACAGGTTCGCGTTGCCTATTCCCCGATAATAAGATGCCCAAAAAGTCTGGCCATATCCATTGTCGGATGTATTGTTCAAATCCTTGACGAAATAACTGTTGACCGCTTGCCCTAAATCTGTAGCAGCCAGACCGGTGGCAAACTCGGTCATTGCCCAAGCACCACCCCCAAAACCGCTTGATAGCGGATCCCGCATGCTCGCATAAATCGCATTCACCGAGCTTCGGGCATGCGCCGGTTGGGTAAAATAATTCTCTACGGTAAAGTTACTGGGATCCGACTCATTCAGAAATTCGGAGCAGCTGGTCAATAACACCCCAACACTGAGGGTCATTGTCATGTATTTTATTGCTATTGTTTTCATCGCTTCTTAGTTTTGATAGTACCTTGTTACCTTGTTCCTACAACCCGATGTTCACGCCCAACATAAATACCCTTGGCCGTGGATAATCGTAGAGGCCGTATCCCTGACCGAAGGCGGATCCGGAATTGGAAACTTCGGGATCGAAACCACGGTACTTGGTGGATACGAAGAAGTTTTGTACCGATCCGTACAACCGCACCCGTTGCAATTTCAATCGCGAAGCGAGCTGTGCGGGGAATGCGTAAGCCAACAAGAGATTCCGGCCCCGGATAAATGACCCATCCTGCACTTTGTGGCTATCGTCATACGTGTCATAACCGGCTGGAATGGGCCGTACCTGTGCAATGGGCGTATTCTGGTTCGTTTCGGTCCACGCATTCAGCACCGTTTTGTAACTATTGGCAATACCCTGCCGGTCCTCGATCGAGTGGATGCTTCGGTCAAGCACGTCATTGCCGTACATGTATTGCAAATCTACCGTCAACGACCAGGCTTTGTATTGGAATGTGTTCAGGAAGGTGCCAAATCCATCCGGGATACCTTTTCCGATAATTGTACGGTCGTTGTCATTGATAATGCCATCATTATTCAGGTCCAAGAACTTTACGTCGCCCGGCAATTTGTTATAGATTGCTGCTTGCTCGGCTTCGGCCGTAGACCATGTGCCCAAGTGTTCCCGTCCGAAGAACGATCCCACAGGCTCGCCTACCCGGATGATCGTGGCTGCTCCCGGAAAAATATCGCTGCCCCCGGAAAGTGCCAGCACCTTGTTCTTATTAATCGAAATGTTGAATGTCGTACTCCAGGAGAAATTGTCCGACTGCAAATTGGTGGTATTCAAACCAATCTCGATCCCTTTGTTTTCCATGCTGCCAATATTCGTGAATATGCTTCCATATCCACTGCTCAGCGGCAGCGGTGCATCCAACAACATGTCGTCCACTTTTCTGCGGTAGAGGTCCACTTCGAGGTTTACGCGGTTTGCGAAAAGTCCCAGTTCCAGCCCGACGTCTACTTGATGGGTTTTTTCCCATTGAAGTGCCGAATTAGCCATCCGTCCCGATCCGATTCCGATTTCGCGGGCCCCATTAAAGATGACCGAATAATTGCTCATGCCAGCCAACGCCCGGTATGAGGGAATTTCGGAGTTGCCGGTAGCCCCGTAGCTTGTACGGAGTTTCAGGTTTGAGATAGCGGGTATATCCTTCATGAACTCCTCATCGCTTATCCGCCACGCCAATGCCGCCGACGGGAAAAACGCATATTGGTTTTGCTCACCAAATTTCGACGATCCGTCCATCCGTCCGGTAAAGGTCACGAGGTATTTGCCCATGAGGGAATAATTTATCCGCGTAAAATAGGAGTTCAAGCCATAGGCTGACGCCCCGGAGCTGGGAGCCAATGCCGTAGCCCCGGCACCCAGGTTATTATACTGGAAGTACACATCGGAGAAGCCCTCGGCATTGGCTTGGCTGTTGAAACTGCCAACATGCTGCCACGAAAGGCCCAGCATTGCATTCAACGAATGGATACTCCCAAATTCCTTATTATAAGTCAGGTAGTTTTCAAACTGCCACGAATTAAATCGGTTGTTGGCAACGTATGCATTACCATTGGTAGAAATGTATTGCAGCCCCGCGGCGGCAAAATAATCATTACGCTGATTGATGATGTTCGTTCCAAGCGTAGACCGAAGTTCGAGGCCTTCCATCAACCGGATATTGGCATACATATTTCCCAGCATGGTCTGTGTACGCAGAAAATACAGCCGTTCTTCGGCTATGCGGAAAGGATTATCACCCCCCTCCATACCCGGATAATCCCGGTTGCTTGCCCATGAACCGTCGGCATACCGCACGGGTATGATAGGCAAGGCCTCCAGGATCTGTCGCACCATGGTGATGCCGCCACCATCCAACTGATCCACCTGCTTCTCATCTTGGTCGTTATAACTGAGCGATCCACCTACTTTCAACCAATCCTTAATCTCCGTGTCGAATACAAAGCGCCCGGCATAGCGTTTTTGCCACGAACCATATATAATGCCATTCTCGTTACGGTAGCTCAGGAATGCCCCATAGGTTCCCTTTTCGTTGCCATTGGTAAAACCGAGCTGATGGTTTTGCGTAAAAGCATCCTGGAACGCTTCCTCCTGCCAGTTGATGTCATATAATGGGTTTCCTTGCCCATCAAAAAGCAGGGGGTTGGTACGTTTAGTACGGGGATCCACATATTTCGTGCCCGTTGCCCAGCCGACCGGGTCGTATTTCTGCGCATTGGCGTAAGCAATCTCCTCCACTTCCAAAAATTCCCTTGCATTGAGCACGGGCAACAATTTGGGAGCCGTCCCCATGCTGAAATCAGCATCGTAGGTCAATCCACCGCCGCCGGACGTCCCCCGTTTGGTCGTCACCAAAATAACGCCGTTTGCGCCACGGGCGCCGTAAATAGCTGTTGAGGAAGCAT
Source organism: Parapedobacter koreensis (assembly GCF_900109365.1). Lineage (GTDB taxonomy): Bacteria > Bacteroidota > Bacteroidia > Sphingobacteriales > Sphingobacteriaceae > Parapedobacter > Parapedobacter koreensis. Next base: position 159,044 of record NZ_FNZR01000001.1, read on the forward strand.
CCTTCAGCACTTCGATGGAAGCAATATCGTTAGGGTTGAGGTAGTCAATGGGCGTACTGCCATTTTGCAGTCCGGCCGCGTTTAAAATGACTCCATCAATGACATACAATGGGTTGTTGGACACACTGACGGAGCTGGCCCCACGGATACGGACATTGGTCCTTCCACCAGGCCGTCCAGAGCTTGACGAAACGTTGACACCGGTTACCCGGCCTGCCAATCCCTGATTCAGCGAGGATGCAGGTCGTTCCTGAAGGGCTTCGGCACGCACCGTCCCTACCGCACCGGTCAGGTCGGACTTCCGCTGGGTTCCATAGCCCACTACCACCACTTCATCCAGGTCGGTTTGGCTATGCTCCATCACTACGTTTAGCGAAGCACCGGCAACACGCACCTCCTGCGAGTCGTAACCTACACCGCTGAACACCAAGATAGCCCCTTGGCTTTGTTGTAAGGTGATCGTGTATTCGCCCTGGTCATTCGTGCTGGAACTGTTATTCGTCCCCTTCTCGGTCACGGTCACGCCACTGATTGGCACTTGCCCGGTATCGGTCACCCGGCCGTTAACGGTTTGTTGGCGGTTGGGTCCGGCCCATACCGTCTGAACCATCGCTATCATCAATGTCACAAGCAGGTAGCTGCTCGCAACCCTTCGAAGCTGCCGTCTTTTTCCGACAGAACCATGTTGGTTGATTGGTTTATCATTACACATATTCATAACTTGGTTAATTAAATTAATTGGTTAATTGATTGTTTTTTAAATAGTTTACATATTATTGTAGTAGTTAATTATAGACATGTGATTTCCCTTGAATCACGATAGCGCTATTTCGCCCGGTGATTCGATTAATGTTTAATAGTTCCTGATGTCAGATTTATTTCTTAGTCACACACCCCATTTCTGAAGCATGTCCGGCAAGGCTAGGGAGTGCATACGCTCCCTAGCTATACTTCATGAAAACGGTGTTACTGTTGGCCGTGTCAATGCAACGGCTGCGCTGCTATCGTTGGTGCAGCTTTATCTTTTAAACGCTTTTGCCAAAAGAAGAAAATGATAAACAATACGATCAAAATCGCAGGGAATGAAATCATCTTGACTAAGGCATCCTGTCCTGTAGCAAGCTCCAGAGCAGAATCTGTTAGTCCCGCAGCCATATTTTTTGCCCGCGCACTGTCAATCCACCCACCAATTATGGGTTGGAAAATCGCGGAAGAAAACATGCCGGCACCCCCGATAATTGACATGCCCAGTGCACCGCTTTTGGGAACGCGTTGCGCCGTCGCTCCTACCATCACGGGCCAGAAATAACAAATTCCAAGTGCGAATATAACCGTTGCCACGTAAGCTAACGGACCCGTAACTGTACTAAACATGTAGATACCAATCGCGGTCAAGATAGCGCCGCCCAAAAGCACGCCTGTCTGTCCCAGCACCCGGACAACCGGTCCGGCGAAAAACCTTCCCGCGGCCATCAGACCACTTGTTAACGCCAAAATCAGCATCGGTTGGGCACCGCTGTTACTCATTATCACACTGACCCATTGGTTTGGACCAAACTCCGAAATCGCCGTGAGGAACATGCAAACAAACAAAAACCCAAAAGTAGGCGTGAACATCGCCCGGAAGTTTTCAGCCAGAGAAGTAACCCCTTCAATTTTAGGTTTAGGAAAGGCTTTCCCGTAAAACAGAATAGCGTATATTACCGTAGGAATCATGGTCACCCAAATTTGGACCTGCCAGCTGAAGCCGATACTTGTCATCGCTTGGGAAAGCAGGGAGCCCAAAAAAATACCCCCGGGAAACCACATGTGGAACCTGTTTAGCATTTTGTCCATTTTCACCCCTGAATACATATCTGCGATCATCGGATTACAGGCCGCCTCTGTACATCCGTTCCCGAAACCGATAAACAATGTGGAAATTAGGAGTGTTGAGTAGCCTCCAGCATAAATGGTCATGATAATTCCTATCGTATGTGCTATAAAGGCCACCCGCATGATATTTCTTGCACCAAAGGAATGGTAGACTATCCCTCCAATAATCATGGAAATAGGAAACCCAAAAAAGAACATGGAATTAATGACCCCAAGCTGGGTAGCACTCAAGCCGAATTCTTCTCCAAGTTGCGGTAAAATCCCCGCCCGGATGGAAAATGTAAATGCAGTGGTAATGAGGGCAAAGCATGACCCGTTGAACAAAGCAGTCCTATTAATGTTTTCGTTCATAGTACTAAAGGTTTTTAATTGGTTTTATAATTAGCTATTTGTATCGATAGTTTTAATGCTTCGTTTTTCTGTCTTGCCCTTGTCTGCCAAAAAAGCCGAATATTTTAAAAAACCATTTCGGATATTCAAATGCCGATTCGTCCCGTGTCTTCCATGGAACGTACACAAAGATATCGCATCGGCAATACACGGCTATCCTGTCCTATCCTGAACTTTCATGGCAGCCCAAAATAAAAAAAAATTCGGGTATAAAAAAAGCCCTTTTTGAAAAGGAAACGGCATTTACCTACACAAATCCATACCCGACGGCTAAGGATAGATAAGGACAGACCATGATGGTTAGCAAGAAAACAATAATTAACATTGGCTTCAGTTTTAATAACGGCCAATTATGATATAACCTAATGAACTCTACGCAACTGTTTAGTTATTTAGGTACCTTAAAGAAAATCAAGAATACAACAAGTAGTTTATCCACTAAACAAACAGCTTTTTTTAAATAGGTACTATGAAAAAGAGACATCCAAGAATGAACGTCGTTCGATTACTTACCTTATTTGGAGCAACCTTGACCCTGGTATATGCGCTTCAATGTACTTCAAACTCAAACACATTAAAAATCAAAAAAGATGCGCACATTATCCTGATTGGCAATAACCTGGGTTCAAGGATGATGGATTACGGTTACTTTGAAACGGAAATGCAGCTCAGGTACCCGGACAGCCTGCTGTATATCCGCAACATGAGCGACGGGGGCAACACGCCTGGATTCCGACCCCATTCCGGCCGCCGTACGCCCTGGGCATTCCCTGGTGCCGAAAAGTTCCAGACCGAACTGGCCAATGACCCCAATACCCAGGGACACTTTGAGACGCCCGACCAGTGGATCACACGGCACAAGGCGGACATCATCATCGCCTTTTTCGGATCGGTGGAGTCGTTCGATGGCGAAGCGGGGCTCCAGCGCTACAAAGACGAGCTCGACGCATTTATCAAATACACCTTGCAGCAGCATTACAACGGAGTCTCCGCGCCTCAGTTGGCCATCGTCTCGCCCATCGCTTTCGAGGACCTTTCAGCCAAATATGACCTGCCAGACGGCAAACGCGAAAACCAAAACCTCGCTCTGTATACCCAAGCGATGAAGGAAGTCGCGGAAACCAACAAGGTGCTTTTCGTGGATATGTACACGCCGTTCAAGAAATTGTTCGACAAGGGCGACCAGCAATGGACCATTGACGGCTTGCAGCTCAATGACGAGGGCTACCAGAAATTTTCGTTGCTCCTGACCGATGCGGTCTTTGGCAAGGAAAAGGTGCGGGATGATTCCCACCGCACATTGGTGCACGAAGCGGTCATGGAAAAAAACTGGATGTGGCACAAGGACTTCAAAATGCCTAACGGTGTGCAGGCTTACGGCCGCCGCTACGATCCGTTCGGGCCCGATAATTATCCAGCGGAAATCACTAAAATCAGGGAAATGACCGCCGTACGCGACGAAGCTATCTGGAAGGCGCTCAAGGGCGAACGCATGGATCTGGACAGCGCCGACGCGCTGACGTCCAAACTCCCCGAAGTGGAGACAAACTACGTGCCGAGCAACAAAAACGGTAACCCAAGGTACTTGTACGGGGAGGAAGCACTTAGTAAATTCCGGATGGCACCGGGTTATAAGATAGAACTCTTTGCTTCCGAAGAAGATTTCCCCGATCTGGAGAAACCCATGCAACTATCCTTTGACAACCAAGGGCGTCTCTGGGTGGCCATCATGCCCACCTACCCACACTGGAAACCGGGGGATCCCAAACCCAATGACAAGATCCTCATCTTTGAGGATACGGACAACGACGGCAAGGCCGATAAGCAAACGGTGTTTGCCGACAGCTTGCACCTGCCCGTCGGGTTCGAATTAGCCCCCGAGGGGGTCTATGTCTCACAGGGCACCAATTTCGTCTTGCTCAACGACACGGACGGCGATGGCAAGGCGGACAAAAAGGAAGTCCTGCTCAGCGGTTTTGACGACCACGACACGCACCATGCCCACCATGCCTATACAGTAGATCCATCGGGTGCCATCTACATGGGCACCGGCGTGTTCCTCATCAGCGACGTCGAAACACCCTATGGCACGGTCCGCACCACCAACGGTGGCTTCTTCCGTTACGACCCTAACCGCCGCAAGCTGGAATTCACGCAGCTTTCCATCCCGAACCCATGGGGCATCGCCTTTGACGACTGGGGCCAGAATTTCTATGCCGAAACCTCCAGTCCCGACGTGAGCTGGATGATGCCCGGGTCTGTCAAACCCATATACGGCAAATTCACCCCGAAATCGAGGAATCTCGTCGAGGATGCCCACCGGGTACGCCCCACATCGGGGCTGGAATTCATTTCGAGCCGCCACTTCCCTGACGAGGTGCAGGGCGATTTCCTCATCAACAACACCATCGGCTTCCTGGGCACCAAGGAGCATACGCTGGAAGACGACGGGACGGGGTACAAAAGCCGCCACCGCCAGGATTTGCTGCGCTCCGAAGACCCCAATTTCCGGCCGGTGGATCTGGAATTTGCCCCCGATGGCTCCCTTTACCTGATTGATTGGCACAATGTGCTGATTGGCCATATGCAACATAATCAGCGCGATCCCCTGCGGGATCATACCCATGGGCGCATTTACCGGGTCACCTACCCTTCCCGGCCATTGGTAAAGCCCGCCCAGGTAGCCGATGCCCCAATCGACACGCTGCTGGACAACCTGAAGCTGCCGGAATACCGCACCCGGTACCGTACGCGCCGCGAACTCCGCGGGCGGGATTCATCGGAAGTGCTGGCACACCTGAAAACCTGGATCGGGAAGTTGGATGCAACCGATCCCCACTATGAGCACCACCTCCTGGAAGGGCTGTGGGTAAGCTGGGGGCTCAACCACGTCGACCAATCGTTGCTCCGCCAGCTCCTCCATGCCAAGGATTACCGTGTGCGTGCCGCAGCCGTCCGCGTGGTGCGCTATACCGGTCACCAGGTCGCGGACCAGGCTCAACTGCTGAAGGAGGCTGCCACGGATGAACATGGGCGTGTCCGCCTGGAAGCGCTGGTAGCGGCATCCTGGCTGGACGAGGATCAGGGATTGCCCGTTTTGGAAGAAGCGGCAAAGAAACCGCTTGATGATTGGATGGCCAATGCCTACGGCGCGGCACTCGCCCGTTTGACCGGAGACGTCATTGTAGCGAAAAAGGAAGAAACTACGGTGACCGACCTAAAGGGGCGCGACCTTGAACTATACAAAAAAGGCCAACTGCTCTATGCGCAAGATGGGTTCTGCTCCACCTGCCACCAGCCAAACGGAAAGGGATTACCCAGCTCCGGCTTCCCACCCCTGGCTGCCAGCCCGTGGTTGGATAACGACGAGCGGTTGATTAAGCTGACACTGAACGGCCTCCAGGGCCCCATGGAAGTATCGGGCCAACAATATGCCGGGCAGGTACCGATGACGCCGTTTGGGGGGCTGCTGGATGATGAGGGAGTTGCCGCCGTGCTCACCTACGTAAAAAACTCCTTTGGCAACAAGGGGGCGGCCGTGGATCCCGAAAAGGTGAAGGCAATACGAGCTGCGATAGCGGATAAAAAGAGCTTCTATACACCCGAAGAATTGCTCAAGGAACACCCCTTATCGAAGTGACCGAAACCGAAATAAAACCATAAAAAAACCGGGGAATGCAACGAATTCCCCGGTTTCCTTTTTTTAAGCAAAACGCGGTACTATCCACCGAAGTGGGATCGCAGGAAAGGGATCCCCTTCAGCGCGATGGCTTCAAGTGAAGGTTCGAAGCTACGCCAGATGGATGCCGCTTTGGCTACCACCTTGACTTCGGGCGTAAACGATTCAATGACCAAGCTACCTGAATAATCGATCGCTTGCAGCGCATCCCGGATGCCCTCCCAATTGATATGGTCGCCCCCGGGCGCACCGCGATCGCAGCCGCACGCATGAACATGCAACAGGTGTTTGCCCGCTTTACGGATAGCTACCGCCGAGTCTTTTTCTTCGATATTCATGTGGTAAGTATCCAAAAGCAGGCCAACTGCGGGGTGATCTATCGCTTGGATTAACTCCAAAGCTTGGTCGCAGGTATTGATAAAATCCGTTTCATAACGGTTCAATGGCTCGATTGCCAGTTTTCTTCCCAAGCTATCCGCGCGGGATGCCAGTGTTTTCAGATGTGCTGCCACGGTATCCCACTGTGCTTTATACGCATCTTCCCCCGTTTGCTCTGCCCGGCCTACCGTGGAATAAAGCGGCCCTACCATGACCGGGCAGTCCAAGATGGCCATGGCTTCCAATACTTGAGTGATGTAATCTATTGAATTTTGTTGCTCGGCTTTGGTGCCACGGAGATCACGTCCAGGCCCCATAGCGGCACAAATGGAAGAACAAACAATATCGTTGTCATCCAACGCTTGCTTGATTAAATGTGCATCGATATGCGAGGCATCCTCAAGCGCAATTTCCACTGCATCGCAGCCCCATGCTTTGAATTGCCGGATAATATCAATGCGTTCGTTGGTAAACGGAGAGGTAAGTAAGAATGTATTGACGCCGATTTTTAACATAGTCTTTTTTATTAATAAATAATTAATCTTCTTGCAACTGGTAGTCTGCCGGACGCTTTCCCTTTTTGAAGCTATTGAAACCGAACATGGTAGGTTCATAAGGGGACACGAATGCCACATCAGCACGTTCAGGGATTTGATTTTCAAGGTTCATGGCCCAAAAGCATGCATTCACAAGTAATCTTCTTAAATCTTCGTTCAACAAATCGACCGATGCGCCCATCGTTGTGGTAAAGGCTTTTCCCTCCTTACCTTCCGGGAGCTTGTAGGTCCTGGTCCAAGCGACGGGCAACGCAGCCTTATTTTCATTGATGGGCGAATCAGCCGTCATCCCATTGGTAGACTGGCCATACATCAGGATGTCGGCGTCGGCCAATGAGCCCACGGTATAGACATCGGTAGGTCCCCAGATGTCCTTCACACCATTCAGGATGGGATTGGCTGCGTGCTCTTCGTTAAAAACACCACGTGTCCCCTCTTTGCCATGGTCACCGTGGTGGCTTACCCAGGTTTCCCCCAGCACCAGTTTGCCGAATCCTCCTTCCCAGCCGGGCACCTTGCTCTGGAAATCATAGTTAGCCAAGGCATCATTAGGATTCTTCGCATAATGGAAAGCATGCGTAGCAGTGCGTAAGCCTACCACGGGTTTCCCTGCTTTCAGGTAGTCGTCGATATAACGCATCTGGTCAGGCGGCAATTCGCGGAAGCGCGTAAACATGACCATCAAGTCGGCGGATTCCAGGTTGGCCAGGCCTGGTATGTTGGCCTGCTGCATGGCGTCGATTTCTCCCGTCGACGGGTCAACGGAAAAAAGCACGGTACAGGTAAACCCAAACTTCTTGGCAAGGAGCTGGCCCAGCATGGGCAATGCTTCTTCAGAGCGGTACTCTTCGTCCCCGCTGATCAGCACGATATGCTTGCCCTTCCCAGGTCCCTCATAACCCGTATAGGTAACCCATTGTGGTTCGGATACCTCAGGGCGTTCTGTCGCTGAGCAACAGGCAAAACTGACGAGTGCAGCCAGTAGCAGCGGTAATGATACTATTCGATTTTTCCTCTTCATATGATCATAAATTATTGGTTTTCAATCGGTATTATTTATTTCAGGTGACACGTAAAAAAGCAGCGATGTCGGCCGGTTGATCCAATACCTGGATGGTCACACCGTAATCCCGCCGTTCCTTCGGCTGCAAGAAGATAAGGGAGCCATCGCTCCGGGCTTGGGACTGGCCGATGGGGGGATGCGTGCCGGGTTCCAACCCCACCACATATTCCCCCGGCCCCCAATGCTGCCAGTTGGTCAACCAAGGCAACTGCGCTTTTTCAAAAGCAACCGTCAAGGCGATGCCAAGCTCCGGATTGTGGATTCCGCATAGACATGTTCCCTCAGCATCGGCTTCCACATCAATGAACGCCGCTTCTTCACCGTCTCCCACATGATCTGCCAGCGGTGGGCGCCCTTTCCGGAAAGGCTGCCCTTCTCGGAAAATTCGCGCCTTGTCGTCCCCTTCCCTCGAAGTCCATGGCCCTTTCCAACAAATATCCACCCCCTCGTCAACCAACGGCCAACCCAAATTGATGTGGTAAAGGAGCATATGGGGAGCAGGTATGTTACCGTAGTTGACGACTTCGTCTTGGATACGAATCGTCGACTCGCCCAGCTTACCCGAAATCGTGCGTTTCAGCACAAGCTGTGCGCCCAACGGCTGGGATTGTTTGACAATACCGGTGATATGCATGTCCAAACGCCCCGTCAGCAGATCCGGCTGGACAATAGACTCAATCGTGGCCGATAACCCACTGAACTGGCTGTGAAGGCCTCTTTCACCATATTCATCCGACTCCGGGCCACCCACATGATCCAGTCCACAGGTAGTCACCAACCCGCCGCCGAATGCATTCAACCATTCAATGCCGCGATATCCGCCGGACCGGGGTGCTGTCACCCCCTGGTGGCTTATCCATGCTAAACCATGGGCATTGTAGAATGCCTCGGCGATGTCGAGCCCGCGATCGATAATCACTTTGTATCGGAGGCCCGTACCGGTATTTATCCAGGCGATGCGTGTACCCTTGCCCGGTCCGTTGTCGAGGATGGCGGTTTCTATCCCACCTACCTGCAAGGGATTTGATAATTTATCTTTCCAGTCACCCATATCGTTGTACGCTTATTTTGTCTTGTAGGCCGGACTGCTCTCATTTCCGCCGGCCATCAGATAGGCTATCAAATCCTTCAGCTCTTCTTCGTTCAACACATTCAGCGTCCCCGGCGGCATTGTAGAAACCTTAGATACCCGCATTTCCTTGACATCATTTTTAGGTATCTCCCGCAATACCTGCGGTGCATAAGGATTTTGGGATACCGAATATACATCGCCCTCTTCACTCACCAGCCTGCCCAACACAGACGAACCATCTTTTAACACCAAAACTTTGGATTCATATTGGTCGGAAATCACCTCGTTGGGTTCAATAATGGATTCCAGCATATCGCGCACGGAAAACCGTGTGCCCAGTTGCGTAAGATCAGGCCCTATCGCTCCGCCTTCGCCACGCATGGTGTGACATGAAATGCAGCGTATAGCTGCAAATAAGGATTTTCCACGCTCAAAATCGCGCTTTCCTTTGTCTTTTTCGACGGCTTTCAACGCCGTATCGATTTCCCAGTTTCTACCCGGTCCTTTGGGCGGCTCCACATTTTCAAGCAAGGCTTTACCGGACTCGGCGAGGAGCGAATCCCCGGATATGGCATTATAATGGGCAAATTGTTCTTTGGGCACGTTTTCCAACGCCAGCTTCCGCGCTGCATCAAGGAAACCAATGAAACTGTTGCCGCCTTTGTAGCCAAACGCATCATAGTACCACTTGAAATAACGTTCATACAACTCCGGGGTCCATCCTGTCGTTGCCTTGCTCAATGCCGTCGCAAAATAAATCTGCTGAGCCGGAGGTGTCTTGACTAATGTATTGGCAATGTCCAACCCATATTGCGGATTCCGCAGTATCAAATCGGACGAACTGGTTAATGTTGCGGCCACCACGGTCGAATCATCCTTTGCGCTGTCCAACAAGGCTAATGTGCGCGCTACCACATAAGGGGCGTCTACCTGAATTAATATTTTACTGAGTTCCCGGTTCAGGGCATTGTCCGCTGCAGGATAGGAATCCGATAGATAAGCCGTCAATCGGTTCGCGAGCACAGGTTCGGGATCCCCCATGCGGTACAAGGCCAGCTCAAATGCCCGCAACAAGCCCAGCTTGTTTTCCCTTGAAATCCGATTGATATCCACCGTCATGAGCTTACGCAAAACAACGGATTGCAGTGCCGGGTCGCCCATCTTGGCCATGGCAATCATGGCTTGTGTCACCGTGCGAATATTCCGTTCGCGGAAGGCTTTCCTTCCCCACAATTTGAGCGGCTGGTGCATCAGCGCGACGGTTGCCGCATACCGGACATGCCGATCATCATGGTTGAGATAGGGCCAAATTCCATTGACTACGTTGGAATCAGCCGCGTGTTCAAAATATCCCTCAAGCTGCCTACGCACAGCCATCTCTTCGGTGATATCACCCGCTTCCCGATTTGGTTCTTCCTTCACTTCACCGTGATTGCGGTAATATACCCGGTATAGATCAGAGTCCAGCTTCCGGCCACCCGTGAGGAAATAAAGGGCACCGTCCGGACCAATTTCACCATCGGTAAGTGGCAAGGGAGCTCCGGAGAGAAATTCTTCCGCTGAAGCATGATAGGTTGCGCCCTGCTGTTCCAGGTGTACGGCATAGATGATGCCGAAACTCCAGTCAAAGGCCAGCAAGCTGTTGCGGTATTTGTCCGGAAATGCGGCTTTGCCGGCATGAACCAGGTTCGTCGGCGATCCCTGCCCGATATTGAGCAAGGGGGGCAGGTTGTCCGGATAGTAGGTTGCCCATTTTTCCGTACCCGTACGCCAGCCAAACTCTGCTCCCTTCGTCACATGCAACAGCCGGGTTGGCCGGTACCAAGGCATCCCGAAGTCCCATTCCATATCCGAATCATAGGCAAATAATTCGCCCTCATCATTAAACGCGATATCAAACGTATTCCGGAATCCGCCGGCCACGAATTGCCAATGTCGTCCCAACGAATCAGTTTCGGCTATCCATCCGCCCGGAGCCATGCGATCCACGGCATGGCCACGCGGATCTTTAATCGATTGGAACACATTGTCTTCATCCCAGTTAGAGGGCAGCAAGTAGCTGTCCATCTTAGGTACGTCGGTATGGTTGCCGCATACAAGGTAGATTGACTGCCCGTCGGGAGCCAAAATGATGCTGTGCGGCCCATGCTCGCCTTCCCCTTCGAACGACTTTAATAACGTAATTTCATCAAATTGGTCATCACCGTCATTATCCTTCAGCCGATACAGCCCACTGCTCTTTTCAAATGTGGTATCGCTCTTGTGATTCACCATCACATACAGGCTATTGAACGCCCAAAGTAACCCTTGCGCATACCCCATCCCCACTTTGGTCTGGGTGGTATCATCCTTCCACTCGTCCCCCGGAAAAGCAAGCCGCTGTGGCTTAACCGCCAGCGTGTCCATCCCGATTTCGGGCATATCCAGCCGGTATAGGGATCCATACTGATCGGATACGATCATCCGTCCTTTGTCATCGAATGTCATCGCCACCCACGAACCCTCTTTATTTTCAGAAGGGCTGTAAAGGTGTTCCACAACGAAATCCGGGGCGATGGTGATTTTTTCCACTTTTGGGCCCGTATCTACGTTAGCCGATCCATCTTCCTTTTCGGTCTGGCATGCCGAAGCGAGCAGCAATAGCTGGAGTCCTGCTACTAGACCGGCGGGTTTTTTCATAAAAGTTTGCATATATCTGTTAGTACAATTGTTTTGTTTATGCGAATGTAACGATTCTGGCAGTGGTTACCATCCTGGATTTTGTTCAAAATCATTAAGCCGGATCTGCTTCGTTGCATCGTCTATTCAGCGCTATAAGTTGGAGTATAGGTAACCCAAATTGCAATAACTGGTGTATTGCAATACTACTAGCTTTCTTACAAAGAGGCAACCTGTGCTGTCCTGCGTGGGCGACGTTACCTCCGTTAAATGATTCATTCGTAGAACAAATATACTTCTACATCTTCCATTAGCCCATAGTCATAACTATCATACGCATCGCCAGCAGGGTAGTTTTTGACATTGCGCCAATGCCATGGCGATACCATGCCCGGCCGTGGACTGCCGTGATGGGGGCCTAATGTGTTTTTGAGGCTACCGACGATGATAATTTCCAGCTCATTCCTACCATCTCGTATGCCTTTGCCTAATTCCAGTTGATGGGGAGGGTAGTGCAGGTAACCAACCGTTTTGCCATTCAGCTTGACGATGGCAGCAGTACCCTTCCACGCGCCGAGCTTCACGAGGTAGTGTTCGCCGGCTTTGCCTTCAAACTGCTTGGTGTAGGACACCTCATGCCCATAAAACGGCATGCCTGCTTCCTTCCAACTACCCAATGACAGCGGCGTACTGGCCGATAGGCCCCACCCTTTCTCCAGCGGATGGAGTGCAAAATCGCCTAAGACATATACAGGTTCGATTTCCGCATGGACGCTCATCCGGTTTGCCCGCAGTTCAATGGTATTATTCCCTGCTTTGCATACCTGCCGATGTCAAACACGGCAAAATCACGATCCAGCCACCATTGATCGGGAATTGGATGGATCACCTGCCCATTGATAGCCACCTGCCAAAGATGTGGCCGTTCCACCACGGCCTGTAATCCAACCGTCGCCGTTCCGGCGGCCAGCTGAAAATGGTAACTTGCGGCAAAACCCGTCCCTTGGCCGAAGGTATCCCTTCGGATAGTGTGGTCTTTATATTGGACGGATGTATTCCACGGATTGCCATCCGCAAACCCATAATGCTTGAAAACCGTATCTGCCGCATAAAATGTGTTGACGTCCTTCAGCAACGTATCGCCGATAGCAACATCGCAGAAGTCAATGGTCAATACATTCGGCCGTAGCCGCTTCACCCGGCTCTGCCGGGTGGCAATCGCCCGTGCCTGCGTTGCCGGGGCCTTCCAAGCCGGATAGGCATCCCGGGCCTCGTCTGCGATAAAAAATAAGGCGCTGCCAGCCGCCGGAAGATGATACCGTAGCAGTTGGGTGGAATCCGAGCGGGCACCCGGGAAATCGAGCACATCACCGGTTTCCGTATCCAAAAAAAGCACCTGCTTGCCCTGTACCGCTACGGCAACGTCCCTGGCTTCATCCAGGCTGGAATTAGCCAAAAACAGCAATTGCCCATCTTGTAGCCTCCTCCTGTGGTGGTATAGCTGCGGTTGCAGGAGATCTTTCCCTTTGAATACCACATCTTCCGGCAAGAAATAATCGCGTATCACGTGCTCGTCCAGCGTTTCAACCGCACGCACATCGCCAAAGGCTTGCAGTTGTGCAATTTCCGTTTCGGCAGCTGCGCCATCAATGTATCTCATGGCTTCGAAAAGTAAGATTTGCCCCCCTTGCTTGGCATATTGTAGCAACAGGCTAAAGGTAGACCTGTCGATATTCTCCATGCCCGGTGGGATGACCACGGTACGGTATCCACGCTCGCCAATGACGAACCGCGTTCCACGCACGCTCCCGTGATCCTTGATGATATTTTCCGAGCCGAGATCGTATTCCGATTGGGCGCGCTCCAAGGTGGTTATAAACGCCTGGAATTGTCGGCCAATCGTATCCCGGCGGGGATTGGCCGATTGGAAGGCAGAATACAGCCAAGCCGAGGTGGTCGGTTCGATAACCAAGATATCGTTGATCTGCTTGCCCGCCGAAAGCGCCAGCGACAGCCTGGCGAAATAGCTGTTTTGCACCCAATAATACGGCCACCACGGGTTGTGGTAGGAGAATGACTGCGGATAGTCATATTTGCGGGCACCCAATAGCGTCATGTCAGCCAAGTGCTGGTTTAACGTATTGACGCCCAGCGCATACTGCCAATCCCTCAGGCGTTTCATGTCCGTCATCGTCAACTCCCATCCTCCGCCTCCATAGGTCTCGCTCAGGGTACGCTTCCGCCCGAGTTGATTGGCTACGCTGGCCAGCTCCTTGACTGCCCGGATATTCCCAAACTGGGCATTGGGACTTGTCTCGTCAAATTGGTTGAATAGCATATCGATTGCCGGACGTTGGTGCCAGGCGTACATCGCCATGTTATCGCCGCCATGGTTCGGGCTGGGCCAGCCGTGCTCCCAATAGTGCCCCGTCCATTCCAAGCCGTTCTTCTCGGTATAGGCGTACCATGGTTTGGACCACCGGTCGATAAACAGCTGGAGCAGCACCTGGTAGTAATTATGCCTGATTTTCCGCCATGCGCCCACCTCTTCATACAGGGATGGAAGATGAGGCACTAAATCGTATCCCCACCGTTGCTTGAACTGCTCAAATAAGTCAGGCGTCCAGCGGATATTATTTTCACCCTGCACTTCGATATTGGGTTCGTCCGTAAATACACCGGGTACAGTATGTCCAAATTCCTTTCCGAAATGCCGTTCATATCCGGCCATGGTTACTTCAATGAACTTTTCCGTCACCCCTGCTTTCAACAAATCCACATAGGAAAACCCGGCATACCACGGAGACTGGTCATAAAAAGCTTTTTTAAACAAAAAATACGTCCCCAAACTATCCGCATATCGATCAGCACGGCCTGAAATATCAAGGTAGCCGTTGGAAGTTTCGCGGAGGACAACGAAATACGGGCTCATGTTATGCGGCAGCCGATCCGTCTTTGTCAGGTTGAGCATCTGCCCTTGGTTGTAAGATTCGGGCATTTCCGCCGGCACATGTCCCCCTGCGAAGCCGCTGGGATATGAATTCTCGTCATAAATCCATACGTGCAGCCCCAATGCTTTTCCTTTGGCCACGGTATAGGTAAAAAGCCGGTGCCATTCGTCGGAAAGGTACGGGGTGATGAGTCCCGGGCGCGGATGGACAAACACACCACCAAATGCCTTGTCCTTGAAGTCTTGCATCATGCTATCGATGATGGCTTCGGTGACATCCGTATGCCATACCCACAGCGGGGCACTCCCAAAGGACTTATCTGGTTGCTTGAACGCTTCTGCCAATTGCCGAATGGTAGCGATTTCCGCTTTTTGCTGGGCATGCCCCAATTGGCTATGGCATAATACTGCAAGGATCACCAAGCAGCACATCCCGCTGGTATAACGTTGTGTTTTCATCGTGCTAATCAACAAATCTTAATGGTTTCCATACGAAGTAATTTTCCCAATTTTTCAATCTTGCCTGCAACATGGCCAGTCCCCACGGCACAATGGTGTGCCGGGCCATACGTATTCCAGTTTTCTACAAATCGGCGGGCCCCGATGGGAAAACGGTAACGGCTATTGGTATTGCCGATTTCCAGGATAGGGCCTGATACCGATTCGGCTTCAGCTACCAGAAAAGCCAGTTTTCCCCTGCCATCTTCCACCACCGATAATAAGGTAACCGGCCCATGCTTTACCGACATTTCCACGGATAGCCCGTTGCCTACCTTTCCGTGATAAACTTGCAATGGTTTTACCTTGATCTTTCCCTCAGCAATCCGGAAATGTCCCGGACCATCATGTCCCATCAGTACCACATCAGCGTCAAAATCCATGGCATAGTATTCGGTAAATGACCCTCCGGCACCGAAACCGTCCAGTATTTTCATCGCTTGGGCATTCTTGATTTCGTATTCACCCGCCACCGGAATACCCCTGGCCGTCAGATACGTGCTCCCGAGGATAATCGAGCTCATGGTATTTTCATTTTCGGCGATGCCACGTCCTTTGTAGTAATAGGCCAACGAACCCAAGTGATACTTGGCCGCTAACTCGTCAAGCGCCACAGACGTGCGGGCAGCCCGTTCCAATTCAGCAAGGCTGCAATCCGGCCAGACATCAAAAGCCGCATAAAAATCCCTTACCCGTTCCTCGATTTGCGCCGCCGTTACATAGGTTCGTAGGGATGACAGCTCGTCTACCTCAAGATGTTCAATATGGCCTCCAAAAGTGGATAGCTGGAGGGTCAAGTCGGTATAAATATCCAGCATACCCGAATAATACGTCCCCATTGCACCCAGTCGGTTATGCGCCATCGTGTTGGCTACCTTCGCGGCCTCCACCCACCCCGCCACTTCTTGCCAGCATTCATCTTCTTCACCCAACAAGCCCGTCACCTGATAAAACTGAATACCGGCCCGGTTAAATACGTTGGCCAGCTCGGGCACCGGACAAGCCGAGCAGTAGGCCAGCCATTCACCCGTCATGTCGTGTCTATCGAGGCTATTGAAATATCGATAGTCAATAGCCGATTCGGGCGAAAGGTTCAATACGATAACAGGAACCTTGGCGCGTTGTACCACAGGAAGCACTGTGGCGGATAATGCATAGGTAGTCACATACAGAAAAATGATATCCACATCCGCCTGCCGAAAACGATGGCCTGCATCCATGGCTTTACCGACGGTATCAATGAGGCCCAGGTTGATGATAGCTGCATCATAAGCCTCCAAGCGATGGTGCACCTGATGCAAATAAGTCAGCAACCGATTTTTCAACCCTTCGAACTGCTCCCAGTAAACGTCGAGCCCTATGCCGAACAAACCTATCTTTAACCGCATTGAAATGATGTTTTATACGTGCTTATAACTGTATTAATGGTAGGCTAAGTTATTTTTTATAATTTTAACATCCATACACGATTTGACATTATCGATGTACATTTTGAACCAATTAGGAATGATAACATATGAAGACATACCATAAATACCTACCCGTGAGCACCCGCGATGAGCAATGGGGTTTATATACGTTAAATACGGGATTCGGCCAAATCCCACTGTCTTCTGCCTACCCCAGTAGAGACCACCCGGCTACTTATTATTTCGATTGGCAGCACGGCCGTGTACTGGATGAATACCAATTGATTTACATCACACACGGTGAAGGCTTATTCGAATCAAAAACCAGTGGAGCAATAGCCATCCAGGAAGGTTCCATCATTTTGTTGTTTCCGGATGAATGGCACCGTTATAAACCGAATGAAAACACGGGGTGGAATGAGTATTGGGTTGGGTTCAAGGGCCCCATAGCAGACCAACTGGTGAAAAATAAATTTTTTAGTAGGCAAAACCCGATTATACGCATCGGGTTCCGGGAAGAAATCGTTGCTTTCTTCAATGATATCTGTGCGCGCACCAATACCGAGCTTACCGGCTACCAACCACTCATTTCCGGGGAAATCCTGCATCTCTTGGGATCCGTGCATGCCATCTCCAAAGAAAATGCACTGCATGCCAATAGGGATTATGAAGACAGCATAGTAAATAAAGCCCGGATAATATTCCGCGAAAATGTCGAGACTTCCATATCAGCCGAGCAAGTTGCCCAAGATTTAGGCTTGAGTTATTCCCAGTTCAGGAAGGTGTTCAAAAAATACACCGGCATCTCCCCGGGACAATACTTGATCCAGCTCAAAATCGAAAAAGCCAAATTATTGCTGACATTTCCGAATAAGCTCATCAAGGAAGTAGCCTATGACCTGGGATTCGATTCATGCTTTTATTTCTCCAAGCTGTTTAAGGAGAAAACGGGATTGTCGCCCGCCAACTATCGTGATCGATACATGCGACCCGTATCGGGCCGTTAGCAATCCTTTGCTTAAAGCAACATCATGCAGGCGTCGAGTTAGGCTCGTTAATCCGACAAACCACCACTGCCGCGTACGCCAAACGCATAACGCTGGTAATCGATAAGCTGCCGGTCGCCTTCATTAGCTTTCCATGCCTGCTCCTCGTGGCTAAGGCGAACAATGTCGCCAGTATTCTTGTCGCTGAACAGCTTGGCAACGGACTGTAGAATGCGATTCTCCTCCTCCGAAAATTGACCACCGTCAAACGAGATATTGGGATGATAAACCTCCACGTACTGGTCATCCTTGCCCTTGCGTTCTTCTATGGAAACCTTTCCTTCATCCTGTAGCCGAAGGAAAAGCCGCCCGTATTCGGCTGGCACCGGCCCGAACGGGATGGCACGGTATTGCAAACCGGTAATAGAGTAGCCATGATTCCTGTATGCAAAAAAATCCATGTAAAACAACAGCTTGTTGAGCTTGGTCTTATACAGGTTGCCGATGTGCTGTTCAAAATAGGCGATGGCTTGGGCGACACGCGGCAGGCTAAGGCGTCGGTATCCATTGTAAGAATTGGGGGGCTCCTCACGCAACACAATCTGCGAAAGTCCAATATCATATAGTATATCACGACGGCGCTCAATCAATGCCTCTGCCTTTGCGATAAACTTGTTTGCCTCCTGCTCTTCTAAAAAATGGCTGCTTGCCTTTACCTGCTTGATGAATTCCTCCGGCTCGCGTACGGACAGGATGAGCCGCCCATTGGCTACCGTGGGCATTTCCCCCGCTTCGTAAAGCCGGTAGGTATTGGCTCCCAATCCCAATATCTCCGACATCTTGCTGGCCGATACGCCGTACTGCCCGCGGATCTGCCGGATTTCCTCCGGAAACGGGATACCGTATTTTTCCCGGTATTGGTTGGTGGCCTGCACCGTATTGAGTGCATCCAGCCGGTCGTCGGTAAACCGCTCGCCACTGCTTTCGCACAGGTAATAATGGTACATGATGTTGAACGTTTCCTTACGGAACGTGAGGGTGTCCGCCTCGCGGACCAATTTCATTGGTTTTCCTGTGATTGGGCTGTTCATATTTTTTCCTTTTTGAAGGGATAGCTGATAGGATGCGCTGCCGGATGGAATGAGATGCAAATGACCGGATTGCCTGATGTCCCCATTGATATTTTTATATACAGTTCGTTATCCTTATATATTTTGCCGAATACCCACATGCTGGCTATTCCGTACAACTGATCGTCCAGCGGGCCTTCGCTATAGTCAGTAATCGTAATGGACTCCACGATTTCGCGCCGCTTGACCGGAGTGATTTCCAAACCCAACAGTGTCTGTGCATTCTTTGGCCTGCTGTCCCTGAAAATGATATCAAATACCCGGTACTTGGCAAAGAACGCTTGTAGGAAATGGGAAACGTCGTCTCTTGTCGCCACGGCAATACGGAATTAAATAAATACATCGAACATTATCCCATCTCTTCGCAAACAAACAACTTATTCGTGATAAGGTTGTTTGGCGATAGACGTTTTTACATCTTTTATGCGGTCACAAAAATATAACTAATAAGTTGAATTATAAAATATTTTATCAATTTTTTAAACTTATTAGTTTATTTTTCATACACTAAATGGTATTTATTCAACTAAAAAGTGTAAAGGAAAGTAGGTGTTAATTAATGACCGGGAAAGGCGGTAAAATCATGCCCGATATATTTGGAAGCTCACAATTTATTATAAAATTTCCTTGCATTAATTATTAATCGTAATATTGCAATACATTTATATAGTAATGGGGATTACCAAAACAGAAATATTCAGCGAAAAGCAAAATGAGCTGGCCATCACATTTAAGGCATTGGCTCATCCCGCACGGATTGCCATTTTGCAGCACATTATCAAGCAGCAAGCCTGCATCTGCAATGATTTGGTGCAGGAACTCGGATTGGCCCAGCCAACCATATCGCAGCATCTCCGCGAATTGAAGAATATCGGTATCATCAAGGGTAGTATTGAGGGCACCAGTATATGCTACTGCATTGACGAAGTGGTATGGCATTCCGTGAAAAACGAGCTAACTGCTTTCTTTTCGCAGAATGTATCCGTTGAAAAGTGCTGCTGATTTTTTTATTCTGATTCATCGTAATAAAGCATTAAAACAATAAATAGAGTCCATTAAATTATGAAACTATCCGAAGTAAAACAGCTTTTGCCCACGTTGGACAATGTAGCGTTTCAATTGGAAGACGGTACGTTTGTCCCCGAACATTTCCATGTCACCGAGGTGGGGGTGACAACCAAACATTTCATCGACTGTGGCGGGATCATCCGTAGTGAGGAAGCGGTCAATTTCCAATTGTGGAATGCCGAGGATTACGAGCATCGGCTGAAGCCTGCAAAACTACTCCGGATTATCTCGCTTTCGGAGGATAAACTGGACATAAAGGATGCCGAAGTGGAAGTAGAATACCAAAGCAATACGATAGGCAGGTATGATCTTAGTTTCAATGGCAGTCATTTCGTATTGAAAAGTAAGACTACGGCCTGTTTGGCGCAGGACGCCTGTGGTAATTTTAAGGAGATATCGGTGGCTGCATCTTCTTGCTGTACCCCGGGAGGCAACTGCTAATATGGAACGGAAAAAGAATATCCTGGTATTGTGCACTGGCAACAGCTGCCGAAGCCAATTGGCTGAAGGATACCTGCGGCATTTCGCTGGCGATCGTGCTGACATCTACAGTGCAGGTATCGAAACACACGGTGTCAATCCAAAGGCCGTACAAGTGATGGCGGAAGATGGGATAGATATTTCGGGCCATACCTCCAACCATGTCGATGAATATCGTGACGTTGATTTCGACTATGTGATTACGGTATGTGACAACGCAAAGGAAAGCTGCCCTTATTTCCCCACAAAGGCGCAAAAGTTTCATCATAATTTCCCCGATCCGGCCAAAGCTGTGGGTACTGAAGAGGAAATAAATGGAGTATTCCATCATGTGAGGGATATGATTCGGGATTATGCAGAACGCTTTGTCCGAGAACAGTTGAATTAACATAGACGAAGAGCCATCACGCAAAAGAAGAATATGTTTGCAAATAACTATGCGCCTGCGGCAAAAAGAAAAAAATTGAGCTTCTTGGATAGATACCTGACCTTATGGATTTTCCTTGCCATGGCCCTTGGCGTCGGGATAGGTTATTTTATCCCCGCTTCTGCAGATTTTATTGATTCCTTTTCCAGTGGGACTACAAATATTCCCCTGGCCATCGGCCTCATCCTTATGATGTATCCTCCATTGGCCAAGGTCAGGTACGAACAGCTGGGAAAGGTTTTCAAGGATGTTAGAATCCTTGGTCTTTCATTGTTGCTTAATTGGGTACTTGGCCCCATACTGATGTTCATCCTTGCCTTGACATTCCTGCGGGACTATCCGGAATACATGGTCGGACTGATACTCATTGGGCTTGCAAGATGCATTGCCATGGTGGTGGTGTGGAATGAACTGGCCGAGGGAAACCGGGAGTATGGAGCGGGCCTGATTGCCTTGAATAGCATTTTCCAAGTCTTGTTCTACAGTGTGTTTGCTTATTTATTCATCACGGTACTGCCTCCCCTGTTTGGCATCGAAACCACGGAGATTAACATTACAGTTGGACAGATTGCGGAAAGCGTGGGCATTTACCTTGGAATCCCTTTCGCATTGGGCGTAATCAGCCGGTATGCACTCATTGCCTGGAAAGGGGAAGAATGGTTTACCAAAACCTACATGCCGTTTATCTCGCCAATCACGTTGATTGCATTGCTATTTACCATCGTTGTGATGTTCAGCCTCAAAGGGGAATTGATTGTTCAGATTCCCATGGACGTGGTACGTATTGCTATCCCATTGGTGATCTATTTCGTATTCATGTTCGTGTTCAGTTTTCTCGTCGGGAAACGCGTTGGCACGGATTACTCAAAAAATACGGCCATTGCCTTTACAGCAACTGGCAATAATTTTGAGCTGGCAATCGCTGTGGCCATCGGTGTCTTTGGTATCAACAGTGGGCAAGCTTTTGCGGGGGTCATTGGCCCACTCGTGGAAGTACCGGCATTGATTGCATTGGTCAACCTCGCTTTCTGGTTCAGGAAGAAGTATTACGGCACCAACGTTGCGGTTAATCAGCTAAAAACAAAAGGATAATGCTGTAAAAAGAATGATTTGGCTTGGAAAGACAAAAAGCCGCCCAAGGATGGACGGCTTTGGGGTATAGATCTTTGCGCTTGCCTGAATAGTTTAAAAACTGAATGAAACATGTGCCATCCACCGGTCACCTGCCTTGACCCTGCCATCTGCGAGGTTCTGTGACAGGGGTGACTGGTAATTGCCCCCGAAAGAGACACGCCCGGCATTCACTTCCACACCCGCTACGCCGGTCAGCGAATTACCTCCGGACTGTGCCACATCATACCTGCCGTATATCACGTCCTTGGTCTGTGTTTCATACATTGCCCCCGCATTGGGCGCGATGCGCACCTTGTTCTTGATATTGAATTTATAATACGCAAGCACGTTGGCAGTGAATTTATTTCCGTAGCGGTATTCATACCTGTTCTCCGTATTGATCTTGTAGCTCACATTGGCATTCAGACCCAAATCCATTAAGCGGATGTCGTATGCAAGGTTGGCCATAAAGTCCGTGCTGGCTGTTCCCAACTGGAAATTATTCGGTGCATCCTGCGATACCGATGTCCGTTCACCATCGTCGTATTTGCCCGTGGGCGCCTTGACACCGATACCCGCCCAAAGCGAATGCACAAGCAGTTTGCTGCCGTTCGTGGCAGCCGCCTGTTCGAAGATCTTATAGAATCCCATCAGCGCGACATCGCCCATACCGTCCTTATGTCCGGTCTGTCCACTGCCCGGCACATGGCGGGTGTTGAAGTTGTAGGGCAGGATGGCCATCGCCCGCCAGCGGGTGCCGAAGTTCCATGCTCCCCAGAGTTCCATGCTCTCGTAAGTTTCGTCAGCAGTGATGGGTGTACGGTTGCCTGAGGCGCCGAGGTGCGTGGTGAGCAGCTTGTGCTGGTAACGCAATCCGATAAAACGTTTGTTGAAATCGGGCAGTATGCCGAGGTAGTAGCTGCCCACGCCGCATCCGCAGATGTCGCAGGCTTTGGTGGCAAGCGTTGTTGCCGACACCAATATGCATGTAATAACTATTTTCCGAGTGTATTTCATCTATTTTCCAATTATTAATCATCAATTCACAATCATGTCCCCGCCCAGTTCGGGTTCGGCAAACAATGGGTTAGTGACAAACTCCCGGTCGTTCAATGTTTGCAGGAAGGCCGTGAGGTCTTCTTTTTCCGCGTTGGTCATGGGAATGCCGATGCTTCCGTCCGGTTGCCTGAACACGGGGTCGAGCGTCTCCGAATCGACCATGCCGTTGCGGTAATGCTCCAATACCCTGTTCAGGGTGAGGAAGCGCCCGTCGTGCATGTACGGCGCGGTGTACTGCCAGTTGCGCAGGCTGGGCACCTTGAATCTGTACCTGTCCTGCGGGTTGAGCGTCACCGAATCGCGGCCGATGTCATTCATCCGGTTGGGCCCGATTCCGTTGTTGCGGTAGCTGCGGTCGGTGAACAGCGGTTCGCTGTGGCAGGCGACGCAGTTTTCCTGGAAAAACAGGTACCCCCTTTGCTCTGATTCGGTAAAGGCTGCCCCATCTTCGCCCCGCATCACCTTGTCGTATTTGGAGTTTGCGCTCACGGCCATCAGCATGAACTGCGACAGCGCCATGAACATCCGCGCATCGGTGATTTCATCCGTGCCGAACGCTTTTTTGAACAGGGCCGGATAGTCAGGATGCTCGCGCAGTTTACGGATGACGTTGGGTACCGTCTCATCCATTTCCACCGGGCTGGTGATAGCATTGATGGGCGAAAGGTCGAGGTCGAATACGCCACCGTCCCAGAAAAACTCCCGCTGCCATGCCATGTTGACAATCGGCATGGGATTGCGCGTGCCCAGCCGATCATCGATGCCGTGGCTCACGTCATGCCCATGGTGGGTGAAGGAAGCCGACTGGATGTGGCAGCTCCCGCAGGCAATCGTGTTGTTGCGCGACAGCCGGGGTTCGTAAAAAAGCCGCTTGCCCAGCTCAAAGCCCGCCTCCGTCACCGGATTGCGGGAAAAATCGTATTCCGGTTCGGGGAAGTTGGCCGGTCTTGCGAAACCGCCAAAAATATCGGGCAGCACATCATTTCCCTTTTTGCACGCAAATACCAGCCCGACCAGTATCCCCAGTACCAACAGCTTTTTCATCGTTGTTTCCGTTTAGTAGTCTCCATTGCCTTAAAGTTCGTCTTCGCTCCGGACGAAGTTTTCCGTATGGTCGTGGGTGAACATCGAGGGGAAATTGTTCGCAATGTTCACGCTGTATTCGCTGAACATCACATTAGGGTGTTCAGGGATGCTGAACGTATGCGGCCCATTGAACACCTCCATGATGTCCACGAACAGGTGCACGTTGCTGCGTAGCCCTTCGCGTACCTGTGCGGTTCCTGCCTGCGCAAGGTCCACTGTGATGACCTTGATGTTGTTGATAGTGG
This sequence comes from Parapedobacter koreensis, assembly GCF_900109365.1. Classification (GTDB taxonomy): domain Bacteria; phylum Bacteroidota; class Bacteroidia; order Sphingobacteriales; family Sphingobacteriaceae; genus Parapedobacter; species Parapedobacter koreensis. The sequence continues at coordinate 183,167 of NZ_FNZR01000001.1, forward strand.
GCGCACTGTACCCACCGAAACCGCCGATGTGGTACTTGAACTGCTTGTTGCCCGTGGGGTCGCCCTGCTGGTCGTCCGAAATCAGGTTGCAATATCCCTCGAACTTGAAGAAGATATACCCGCTGTTCCACCCCCAGTACATACCGCCGCCCTCGTGGCCCTCATCCGGGTTGAAGGAAAGCACACCCTTCCGCTCTTCGACCGGCATCTTACTGCGCTCGGCATCCACGCCGAGGATGAAGGACACCTTCGTGTAATCGCCCTCCGGCGCCTCCACTTTGGTGAACCGCGTGGTGCGATCTCCGCCGTTGACCAGAAAATAACTATCCTCCTGCGGCACCGTGTATTCGCTTCCGTCCGCTTTGTACAGCTTGATATTGCTGATGAAATAGTACAGCAGCTTGATGCTGAATTTCTCGCCCTTTGCATTGGTGTATTCACGCGGGTGGAAGCCAAGTGTTTCCTCGCCCGCGATGTTGTCAAATTCGATGGAAAACGCCCCTGTCTTTCCGGCATCCGGTTCAGGAGTATCCTTCTTGCTGCAAGCCGTAGCCATCAGCACGGCAGCTATAAGCAGTGCCGCTTTTCCTATAATTCTCATTTTTCTGTTCGTTTTCATTTTTTCTTAGTTGTTTGGATTTGAAAAATCCCTGTTATTGAGGAACACCTCATCTGTCAGCGTGTGCAGGAAAGCGATGATGGCCGTTCTTTCCTCGCCGGTCATCGGGATGCCCGGCCCGTCACCGTTTTGGTACAGCAGCCTATCGGTCACTTCCGTGTCCCTTATCCCCTTGGCGTAATGATCAAGTACCCCCCCGATGGTGGCAAACCGTCCATCGTGCATGTAGGGGGCACTGACCATCACATTCCGCAGGGACGGCGTCTTGAACGCACCGAGATCCATCGGGTTCAATGTGATGCGGTAGCGGCCACGGTGTATCCATTCGTGGGAGCCGTCGCTGAAATCATCATCTATGCCGTTGTTATGGTACCCGTTGTCCGTGAACAATTCACCGCTGTGGCACCCCCCGCATTTCTGCCTGACGAGGGATAGTCCGTGAAGCTCCTTTTCGCTGAGTGCTGACGTGCCTGTGTCATTCAGGATATAGCGGTCATAGTGGGAATTTCCCGATACCAGCGTCCGTTGGAATTGGGCAAGGGCTTTGGCAACATTTGCCGCGGTAACCCCGTCGGTGAACGCCTCTCCAAAAAGGCTGGGATAGGTGGCATCCTCGCGCAGCCTTGCTTCCAGCAAGCCGAGATCCATGCCCATCTCGTCGACATGGGTGAGCGGCCCAAATGCCTGCGATTCGAGGTTCTTGGAACCGCCGTCCCAGAACAACCCGGTGTCATGCCAGGCAAGGTTGAACAGCGCCGGGGCATGCCTTTCCAGCGGCTTGCCGGACACGCCATGCGCGGCAATGGCCACACCATCCGAAAATGCAAGCTCCTGCCGGTGGCAGGTGGCGCAGGAAACCTTGCCGTTGGCCGACAGCAAACCGTCGTAAAAGAGTTTCCGGCCCAGCGCCACGCCCTGCACGGTCAGCGGATTGTCGGCAGCCGATTCCGGCAACGGGAAATGGGAAGGGATGGCAAGGGTATAAGGTTCCCGGCCGAAGGGCTCCGGTTCGGGCATGGGCGTTTCCTTGCGGCAGCCCTGCGCGGTCAGCATGGCTAATAGTGCCGCCGCGACGGGATATACCCACTCCTTTTTCCGGTTCCGTTTAACTGCCATCCCCACCGTCTCCCTATTTGGCCGATGAAACCGCCGCGCGCAGGCTGATGGCTTTGTCGAGGTAGTTGGCTGTCAATTCTTCCATCAAATCCGGCGTGGTTGCGCCTATCACGCTGTTGCTCCAAGGGTATTCGAAGCCGATGAGCTGCTCCACGTCCACCTCCAGTTCCACGTTGGATGCTGCCTGCGAATTGATGGTGATGGACGATTCGAACGTGACGGTCTTTTCCTTGTACTGTTCGTTTGATCCCGTCTCCCAGAAGAACGTCTTGGATTCCGGCGTTTCCTTTACCCATGTCATCTCGCCCGACAGCGAGGTGAAGATGTAGCTAGTAAACCACATCCAGCTATCGGACGCCATGCCGTTCAGCGGGGTGAGCTCCCCAGCCTGCAACGTCAGGTTGTCGTTGTACTTTGGGGCTACGCCTATGGAAAACTTCACTCCCACGTAATCACCGGCGGGGATACCCCGTATCGCTATAGCTTCCCTTTTGTTGGCCGGGTATATCTTGCCATGGGTACCGTCTTGCACGGGTATTTCATTGTTTTCCTCGATAAGGTAATACGAATCGGGAATGAGTACCTCTTCTCCGGCTGCATTGATGAATTTTACATTGCTCACCCAGTAGCGGAGCCTCGTGAAGGTGTATTGCAGGTCAAACTCCCCATCCGGATTGGTGAGCTTGTAGTCGTAGGCTTTATTCAGTTCGAAATCGGCATCACCGTAGCGCGCATCGAAGACGAGTGTCGTCATACCCTCCTGGTGGATGGGTTCTGCCTCCACGTATTCGGTCTTTTCGCAGGACACCGCGATGAGGGCCATGCCGGCTATCCCATAAATCCAGAAATGTTGCATTACATTGGCTTTCATTATTCTTGTTTTTTCAGTTTCTTTTATTTCAATTAATTGAATAGTTCTCCGTCAACCGACGGCATCCATCTTGAATCCCCTGCATACCTTCCCTCTTCCGCCGCATCAAATGCAACGGTGTGTATAATCTTGGGTTATTTTGTCAGGCGAATGGAGATGATGGGCACGGGGGACGGAAATTGTCCGCTGAATATAGGTATTGGTAGGATGCTTCCCGCGGGAAGGGTGTAGTGGTCCTGGATACAGTGGGTGCGTGGAGGACGAATGATTCCGGTAGCAAGAAAGCTACCGTTTCCGATTTGGGGTTCGCGTGGCTGTCACCCGTGCGCTGAGTTTCCTTGTCTTCCAGCGCCTTCAGTTTTTCCATCAGTATGCACTGGCCGTTGCAGTGCAGTTCGGGCCTGCCACGGTTTTCGCACAGTTCTTCCGCGATACGCTGCTTATTGGCACCGTACCAGGCGAACACACCAAGGCAGCCGAGGCATTGGTACACCAGTGAAAGCAGAATCAGTATGGAAATAGTCTTTGTCAAACTCCTATTTGAGCAGTTTCTCAATAATCATAAAGCCCACGAATCCACCTTGTTTTGGAGAAACCAAAACTGCAGATCAGTACGGCATTGCAAGGTTGGCGTCTGTCAGGAAATCGGGGGGTGGAAAATGGCTTGTTCCGTTTGGAACAGGTAGTGTGGCTCCGGTTGTGGATAATAGCGGACGATATGCTCAAAATGGGGGAGCCCTTCCGTGTCTATGCGTTCCGAAGCCTGCGAAAACAAGATGATCTCTTTGAGTTTGAGGTCAGGTTGCTGCTGTTCTTTCTCCTGTTGTTCCTTCAACTTCTTCATTAGCACGCATTGACCTTTGCAGGGACTGTCCAGGACAAAGCGGTTTTCGCATTGGTTTTTGGCGATGAAATCCCGGTTTGCATAGAAACCCGCTGTAACCCACAGGGCCGAAAGGCTCTGCGAAAGCATGGCAAGGGCTAAAATCAATGCAAAAGGCTTATTCATTGCAGGCAAATGTAATGATTTTTTGTTTTAGGGCAAATCCTGTGATGCTTTCATTATCGGTCGCAATATCCCAACACAGGAATGCTGCGATTTCTTTATCTTTGGCTTATCCGTCAGCGCTGATAAAAGTAAGCATTTCCAGGCCTGCGGAACTTGGACGATAACACGAATGGATGTAGCTCGATCAATACCAATCTTCATACTCGCGGGACTATGTGAAATAGGCGGCGGTTACCTCGTGTGGCTTTGGCTGAAGGAAGGCAAGCCGTGGTGGTTTGGCTTGCTTGGTGGTCTGGCACTTGCATGTTACGGTATTGTGGCGACTTGGCAAACCTCGAACTTCGCGAGGGTATATGCGACATATGGTGGATTTTTCATTGTCATGTCTATTCTTTGGTCCATGAAGTTTGATAACTATTCGCCAGATAAATACGACATCGTCGGCGCTTTAGTAGCTTTACTGGGCGTTTGCATTATTTATTATGCGCCGAGATCGTGAGTGAAAATAACGTGGTGTCTTGCCGCTGATGGAGCTGCACGTTGACAATGACTGTGATTAATGTACTGATGAACATAAAACAATAGCTATTAAACCCTGACAGACATGCTTAGCGACATTATCCCCAAATTGCCCATGCGCAACAAGGCTGCGACATTGGACTTTTACATCGACCAGATGGGTTTCCAACTGTTCGGCAGTGGCGACTACAACGACTACCTGATGATCCAACGGGACAACATCCAAATCCATTTCTTCCTATTCGAGGCGCTTGACCCGAAAGAAAATTATGGGCAGGTCTATATCAGAACGGATGATATTGACGGGTTGTATCAGTCGATGCTGGACAAAAATCTAAGTATACACCCCGCCGGACATTTACAGACAAAGCCTTGGGGGCAAAAAGAATTTTCGATGCTCGACCCGGACAATAATTTGCTGACCTTTGGGCAATCTATGGCTTAATATGAACGTTTTATTACCGGCACAACCAGTTCAACATCGATGACTTCGCCAATCCGGTTCTTTTCCAGATTATAATCTTTCCTGTTTAGTTTGAAATTCCCCCTGAAAACGCCTTCGCTACCCGTGTCATCAAAGGTGAAAGGTATTGTCATTTCTTTCGAGACATTCTTTATGGTGAGTGTGCCTTGAGCGATGAAACCGTCATTGGAAGGAGTAATCTTGGAGGAAGCAAATCGTATGGTCGGATATTGTTCCGCGTCCAGAAAGTCTTCGGCCTTCGCGTGCCTGTTCTTAAGGCCAAGGCCTGTGCTGATCGTGTTCACATCGACGGTGACATCGAACCGGGAGTTCTGCAAATCCGTCCTGTCGAAATCGATGGTGCCTTTCAAGCCTTTCAATGTACCCGAAGCGCCCTTGGTGCTGAATTTAATAGTATAGTCGTCATCTTTTACTTGCCATCCGGTTAAATAAGTGGCAGTGAATTTGAATTTTTATCAAATCACCGCCTAAACTCCCCGCAATCGGCAGCGGGCTGCCGTACGCCCGCACCTTGCTGGTAGACAAGGGAGGCCCCGAGATGTCCGGTATAAACCAGCGCACCCGCACCGCCCAGCACAAAGATAATAGCCAGCAAAGCGAACAGGCGTTTAAAGGGTACCAAGTGCCGTAGCTTGTACAATCCAAGGCCTACGGTATACAGGATAGCGGCGCAATACCCCCACCACAGATGCGACTTCAGTACATCAGGATCGCAGATGCGGCGTACCTCGGTATTGTAAGACCACAGACCGGTATAAATGGCCAGCCATGCCATGGCGGTACCGATACCCAGCAGCCATGAAAAAGAACGGACCAGAAACGGCCCGTTCTCTTTATTCGTACTGAACAGCAGAAAAATCCCGACCAATGCAGCCAACAGTAATAGGGCAATCGGGAAATGGACTACCATCGGGTGCCACAGTTCTTTCCGCCACATGGACGGTAGCTGCTGCAACGGTATCACAGGATTTTGACCGCGATGGGTTCCAATTTGTTTCCTGTCTTCTCGACCTGTACCTCGACATTTCCGCCTTCGGTAAGCTCGCCGAATTCCGCAGACGAGCCATCTGCCCGAGTCAAGGTTGTTTGTTCGGTGAAGTACAGTTCGAGCAGCTTGCCGTCGGCAGTTCGCACGTAGATTTCCTGTTCACCGGGATCCACTTCCTCAGCAACGCCCTGATAAGTTCCGGATTCAACAATATCCGTGTCCCGGCTTGCTTCACCACAGGATTGGAAAACGAATAGTCCGCATATCGCGACGGTCATAACAATGATCAATTTTTTCATCTTACATGCATTAAATAGTTAAAAAATTAATTATTAATAAGTTACATTATTTAACAATGCCCTACTAGAAATGTTTTTTGAATCTTATCCTCCTTCTTCCCCATTTTTCAGCATCATCAGCAGCGAGTAGGCGTTTTTAAGCACGATGTCGTTTTCCGGCAGCCCGGAAACGATTTGGACGTATCCATCTGCTGTATGTCCGATCTCAACGGCCCGCATCGCAAACCGCCGTTCTCCCTCGGCGCTGAACACGTAATGTTTGTTCTGCCAGCGCACCACCGCCTCCTCGGGCAAGGTCTGCCCGGCCTCGTCGCTTAGCTGGATTTCCGCCGTCACGAATGTCCCGGGCATCAATGGTGCCGGGGAGGATGTGAATGAACACCACACTTCCACAGCCCGGTTTTCGTTGATACTCCCGTTGATCAGTTCCACAGTCGCCTCGTATCGCTTGCGGGGATCCGTATTGGCATAACACGATACCCGCTGTCCCTGTTTCAATAACCGGGCGTCTTTTTCGTAAACGGAAAGGGCAAGATAGACCTTTGAGGGATCCACCAGTTCGAACAGCACGTCTTCCGGGGCGGTGTATTTACCGGGATTTGCGAGTACGTTGCTCACAATCCCGTTGATGGGTGAGCGCAGTTCCACTTCCCGCGTGATGTGGCTTTCATCCAGGGTGGCTGGGTCTATCCCGATAAGCCGCAGCTTTTCGCCTTGTGAGGCCACCAGTATCCGCTGGTTTTCGTATTCGGCACGTGCCTGCTGGAAAACCTTGTCACTGGCAGACTGTGTGCTGTTCAGCACCTGCTGTCGTTTGTAGTCCGCCTGCGCTGCCACTAACCGACTTTTGGCCATCAGGTAGTCTTCCTGAAGCTGGATAAATGCCATGTCTTCCAACGTGGCCATCACCGTCCCTTTTCGAACCGGGGCACCGTTGACGAGCCGGACGCTGCTTAGGTATCCACCCATGGGGAAGCCTACGGTGTGGCGGTTTTCCGGCGGGGCCACCGCCAAGCCATTCACTGTGATGGCCGCAGAGGATGCCTTCTGTGCTGCTTTGCCTGTCTCGATATCGGCATGTTGCAGTTGAGCTTCGGTGAGTTCGACGATTTCTTGCCCTCGTGTGCTGTCGGCCGTGACAGTTTTGCTGTCCTGCTCTGCCGATGGCCCATTTTCGCCTATACAGGCGCATATGCCACAGGATAGTGCAAGCAGGAACGCAAATGCCGTGGTTTTTTCTGTTTTCATGTTATTTCTTGTCATTGTTGATGGCTGTTAATGCTTCTATTGCTATCGCTGCCCGGTTGAGCTCGCGGATGGTTTCGAGGTAGTCGGCCTTGGTGGTAAATACCTGGTTGGTGAGCAGCGTCCATTGCAGGTAATCGATTTCCCCGGCTTCTAATTTCCTGCTGGCTGCAGCCAACATTTCATCCTGGTTGGGCAGTATTTCGTCGCCGTACAATGCCAGACGGCCGCGCAGTTGGCGGTATTGCAGCAGCAGATTTTCCCATTGATTGTACAACGACTTGCGTACAGTTTCTTCCGCTTTTTCTGCGCCGCGCACCGCTACCCTCGCTGCCCTGATGCGGGCATGCTGGGCACCAGTGAAGATGGGTATGCCCAAGCCCACGCTGACGGCACCGAAGCGATCTCTCCTGCCCATGTAGGTCTCGGTACCCTGATCATCGGTCTGCCAGCCAATGATGCTCATGTTGCCATAACCAAGCTGGATGGTGGGTAGCAGCTTGCTCCGTTCCAGCGCGAGGGCCGTTTCCCGAAGAATGGTTTCCGCCTGTTTTTCCAGGACAGCCGGAGCCGAACGCACCTCAGCAGTGTCTGCAACGGGCAGCGCGTTGCGGTAGCACAGGGTATCTGCAACAGGCAGCAACTTTTTGTCCGATTGCAGCAGGAATCCCAGCCTGTTGGACTGTACCTGTTCCTCGGCGAGCAGTTGTTCCAACTGTGCCCGCACTTGCAGCCGCTGGTTGGCGGCGGTTGTCCGTTCAAGAATATCCACATCGCCCGCGGCAAAGCGATCTTCGGTCTTCCGGAGGAAGGCACCGTAGACGCTGTCTGCCTGTTCCAGCACCTGCTTTTTCGATTGCAGCAAAATCAACTCATAGAACACCGATTTCACCTCGGCTTCAAGGGCTTTCTGCCAGACCATCGTGCCCGCCATGCTCCGCTCAAGCTGTGCCCGGTAGACCGCCTTCTGCCGGGTATAAACCGTGGGAAACTCAAAGCCCTGGGAAATGCTGAACCGCGTGTCATTGGCACCGCTGTTCAACTGCCCGTATTCCATGCCCAAATCAGTTTTGCCGATGTCGTAGGCACTGCTGACCAATTCGCGGTAATAGGCATCATTCAACCGCGCTGCTTCCATGCCCGGATGTCTGGAAAGAGCCATGCCAAGGGCTTCATTAAGGGTAATCGGCTGCTGTGCCTGTGCCAACGGCAAGGCAAAAAAACCGATAAGCAGCAACAGTGCTTTCTTCGGTCTGAAGTGACCGAATCCCCGTTCAAAAAGGATGTAGAAAATGGGCAGCACGAACAGGGTCAGGAGCGTGGACACGATCAGTCCGCCGATGACCACCGTGGCAAGCGGCTTCTGTACGGCTCCACCCGCGCCAGTGCTGATGGCCATCGGGATGAAACCCAAGGAGGGAACCAGCGCAGTCATCAATACCGCCCGTAGTTTGGACTTGGTGGCATGGATGACTACCCGCGTGAGGTCGTCCCAACCTTCCTTCCGCAGCCGGTTAAACTCGGCGACCAGTAGGATCCCGTTGAGCACGGCCACCCCGAAGAGGGCAATGAAACCGACACCTGCCGAAATGCTGAATGGGAATCCCCGCACCCAAAGGGCCAGTATGCCACCGATGGCCGACAGCGGGATGGCGGTATAAATCAGCAAACCCTGCTTCACCGAATTAAATGCGAAATACAGGAGCAGGAAAATGAGCAGCAGTGCCACGGGCACTACGATACCCAGGCGGGCCTTGGCGGCATTCATATTTTCAAATGAACCACCGTAGACAATGCTGTAACCAGCGGGCAGCGGTAGCTGGCGAGCCACCTTGGCCTGCAATTCCTCTACGATGCTCTGCACGTCACGGCCGGACACATTAAAGCCCAGCACGATGCGCCTACGGGTATCTTCGCGCTGGATCTGGTTCACACCTTCCTCTTCGACTACGGATGCGACATGGGACAATGGTATCTGCTGCCCGTTGGCGGCGGTGACCAATAGGTTGCGGATGTCATTGATACTCTTGCGGATTTCTCCCTCCAGCCGGACGACCATGTCGAAGCGCCGCTCCCCCTCAAATACCTGTCCGGCGCTTTGCCCCGCGAAGGCCGTGTTGACCACCCGGTTGACATTGCCCACATCCAGCCCGTAGGTGGCCATGGCCTTCCGGTCATAGCGGATGACCACCTGGGGCATGCCCGTCACCGTTTCCTCGTAGCTATTGATGGCCCCCGGCACCGTCTGGATAATGCGGTTGAGCCGATGGGCATAGTGGGTGAGGGAATCCAGGTTCTCACCGAATATTTTGCAGACCACGTCCTGACGGGCTCCGGTCATCAGCTCGTTGAAACGCATCTGCACCGGAAACTGGAACCCGACGGTGATGCCCGGTACGGCCCGCAGTTCCTCGGTCATCCGATCCGCCAGCTCGGGAAACGAAGCTGCACTAGTCCATTCCTTTTTATCCTTTAGGATAACCACCATGTCACCTGCCTCCAACGGCATGGGATCCGTGGGGATTTCCGCGCTGCCTATCTTGGTGACAATCTTTTCCACCTCGGGGAATTTTTCCAGCAGGATGCCGCTGGCCTGCTGGGTCGTACGAATGGTGTTATTCAGGCTGGCTCCCGTGAGCAACCGGGTTTCCACGGCAAAATCACCCTCTTCGATTTCGGGTATGAACTCGCCGCCCATCCCGCGGAGTATCCATAACGACAGTGCGAATAGTGCCAGTACGGTCAAGATAATGGCCTTCGGACGAGACAACGCTCCTCGGAGTAGAGGCTGATACCTGCGCTCCAGCCAGGTCATCATCCGGTCTGCGGCGGTCTGCTTATGGTTCAGCTTCTTCTGGAGGAATAGGGCACTCATCATCGGCACGTAGGTGACTGACAGCACAAATGCGCCCAGTATCGCGAAGGCGATGGTGAGCGCCATTGGCTGGAACATCTTACCTTCGATACCCTGCAGGGAAAGGATGGGCAGGTACACGATGAGGATAATGATCTGGCTGAATACGGCAGATTTGATGGTATGGCCAGCGGAATGCCCGACCTCCCGATCCATATCCTGCTGGCTGATGCGGGATATCCCCCTGAACAGCTTGGAATGTGATAGGCGGTGCATGATCGCCTCCACGACGATAACCGATCCGTCCACGATGAGGCCAAAGTCGATGGCACCAAGGCTCATCAAGTTGCCACCCACGCCAAAGCGGTTCATCAGGATAATGGCAAACAGCATGGACAGCGGGATAACCGAGGAGACAATGAGTCCTGCCCGGAGGCTGCCCAGGAAAAAGACCAGTACAAAGACCACGATGAGCGCCCCTTCGATAAGGTTGGTTTCCACCGTGGAGATGGCATTGTCCACCATCTTTGTCCGGTCGAGGAACGGTTCGATGGTAACGCCTTCGGGGAGATCTTGCTGTATCTCGGCCACGCGTTCTTTGATCCGTTTTACGACGTTTGCCGCGTTCTCGCCCTTCAGCATCATCACCACGGCACCGGCCACTTCGCCTTGGTCATTGTAGGTCATGGCGCCATACCGAATGGCTGAGCCGATGCCCACTGTCGCTACATTGCGCACCAGCAGCGGCATGCCGTTGTCCTGTGTTTTCACGACGATGTCCCCAATGTCTTCGAGACTACCGGTCAACCCTTCACTCCGGATATACAGCACAGTGGGTCCTTTTTCGATATAGGCACCGCCGGTATTCTGGTTGTTCCGCTCCAAGGCGTCGAACAAGTCGGTGATACCCATACCATGGGCTTTGAGCCGATCCTGACGGATGGCGATTTCGTACTGCTTCAAGTGGCCGCCGAAGCTGGAGACATCGGCTACACCTGGCGTACCCAATAGTCGCCTGCGCACGATCCAGTCCTGGATGGTGCGCAACTCCATGGCGGAGTATTGCTTTTCATACCCCGGCAAGGGGCGCACCACGTACTGGTAGATTTCACCCAACCCCGTGGAAACTGGCGCAAGATCTGGCGTGCCAATGCCCTCCGGCAGGTCACGCGTGACCTGCTGGAGCCGTTCGCTGATCTGCTGCCTGGCCCAGTAGAGGTCGGTATCTTGGTCAAAGACTACCGTAACCAAGGATAGCCCGAAACGCGAAAAACTCCGGATTTGCCGCAGGCCAGGGATGCTGCTGCAGGCCTGCTCAATGGGAAAGGTGATGAGGCGTTCCACGTCGGGGGCGCCCAGGGAAGGTGATACCGTCAATACCTGCACCTGGTTGTCCGTGATGTCAGGCAGGGCATCAATGGGTAGGCGGGTGGCCTCATAGCCACCCCAAAGGATAAGGGCAATGGTGAATAGCCCGATTATCAGCTTATTCTGTATAGAAAAGCCGATGATTTTATTCAGCATAGTTCAATAACCGTTAATTTTAAATGATATTACATACAACCGACCGTGCGAAACCTTCAAAAAGTGAGGAATCAAACCAGACGTATATCATGAAAAGAAGAAACGGTTAGGCCCGTGGGGGTCTGAACTGGGATTGCTGGTAAGGTGTAGGGATGTGGAGCAAATAATAATACGAAAACGAATAACCACCGGACAATTCTGCCGCTTTTGGAAGATAAGTGAATCTTGTCGCAGCGTGGAAGTCAAAACCGCCTGCATGGGACGTGTGGCTTTTGAAAGGCAGTTGCATGTCACGGCTTTCGTCCTTATCCGTATGCTTTTCGAAGGAATAGTGATGCGTGAGAAAATTCAGAAATGAAATGTCTGTCTCACGTTGTTGGTGCTCCTGAAAATGTTCAAATAACACCGGAATCTTCAACAGCTGTTCAAGTAAAAACACATTGAACGTGATGGAAATCAGCAATGGATATGTGAATAGACTTTTCACTTGTGCAAACTTATGGCAAATTTTAAAGAAAAAGAAGCCTTATCCCTGATTTCCTCGGTTAATTTTTCCCATATTTCGATTGCAGGAAATCAATGGTCGCTCTCATCAGCCTCTTGAGTGCTTCCTGATCGATGTCTACCATCTTCTTGACGTAGATACAAGCCTTGCCCATCTTGAATTTCCCCAGATCCTTGAGCAGATGCTCGTGCTCCGCTGCGCCCGTGTAGACATACAACGATATCGCTGCCTTCCGTGGTGAAAAGCCGACGAGCGGCATATCCCCTTCCTGTCGGCTCCGGTCAGATTTGTAGTGATAAGAGCCAAAGCCGATGATGGATGGGCCCCACATCCGTGGTTCATAGCCCGTGAAGTCCCGCATCAGCTCCAGTAGTTCGAAACTGTCTTTGCGCTTCTGTTCGGTATCGGCAAACGCATTGATGAATACATCCACGTCCGCATCGGTCTGTTTGGTTTTTATTTCTGCCATAGTGCCCTTCATTTTCAAGACAGGGTCTTCCGTAACACGCCGGACGACAGCCCTGTATCCTGTGTATAAAGCTAACGAAAATTTCCTTTATCTGTAACCGGTTTTGAGCGTAAGCGATTGCCCCGAAAGATTTGAGTAAGAATTGACTGTGTATCATAATTGACAGATACACCATCATTCTTTTATTTTAGTGACCATTATAAACAAAAAATTAGGAATTTTCAAGAGCACTATAGCCGTACATACAAACCTAAAACTCCAATCATTTAACGATGAAAATACTGATATTGTGGTTCAACTTTTGTGCGCTGATTGCATTTTTTGGTTCTTGCAAGACAGGCAAGCAGGATAACGGTTCTCTTTTGACCCATGCATTGGCAATGGCCGGAGAGAATAGGACAGCGCTTGAGAAAGTTTTGCAGCATTACGCCAGCCCGGCGGATTCGCTCAAAAAGGAAGCAGCAATCTTTCTCATTAACTATATGCCAGGGAAATTTGCAAAGATATTTCCAGCTTATGACAGTTTCAAACCTGCCTTTGACACGCTGGCCGCATTAAACGAAGCCTACGAATATGGAGGAAATAACACAAACCTGGAGTTCTATAAATACTATAAACACACAGTATTCAACGATTTTGTGCGAAGTCACAGCATTAAATTGGATGGAAACCTACCCTATTTCATTAAGGAAGATATCAAAACAATTACGGCAGATTACCTCATCGAAAACATAGAATATGCCTTCAAGGCCTGGGACTTGCCTTGGAACAAAACGTTATCCTTCTCCGACTTTTGTGAGTACATCCTCCCTTACCGATATGGAAACGAAGAACTAACCCCCTGGCGAAAGGCTTATTTCGAAGAAAACCTCCATCTCCTTGATTCATTTAAACAAGAACGTGACCCGTTGCCCGTATGCATGGCGATTAAGGGATTACATGACATCACGCGCTCGGAGATAGCAGAGCTAAAGGCACTGGGGAACGCCATCAAGCCGCTCGATTTGATCCGGATCAATACCACTACGTCATGCCAAGACGAAACAGGAGGTGTGATGTTGCGACTGAGAGCATTGGGGATACCAATTGCAAGACTTCGGTTTCCCAATTGGGGTAACTGGGGGTCCGGTCACGATATCAACGGTGTGCTTACCTTGGAAAAAGAATGGTTTCCCCTTTCTCAGGGCACGAACCCTGATCGATATGTCCCTCCCCGGCAATTTAAAATAGCCAAGGCCTTTGCCGAAACGTATAGTTATGATCAAGAAACGAGCGCGGTTGGGGTATCGGGAGGCCAATATGCCATGATACAACACTACAAGGATGCGACCGGATCTGTCGCCGAAGTGTCGGATGTGGAGGTTTCGTTCAACGCGCCGCGCTCAAACAGCCAAGGATGCCTTTGCGTTTTCAATAATGCGGAATGGATTCCTATCGTATGCAAAAGCTTATCCGGACGCGGGATACGGTTCCCTGCGGTTGGAAAGGGTGTCGTTTATATGAAAGGGATCCTCAAAGACGGCAGTCTCACCGTACACGGACAACCCTTTTTGCTGAATGACGAAGGAAAGACGGTAAATCTCGATGCATTGGATAGCCAAATCACACTTACGTTGGATCGGAAATACCCACCCAATGAAGAGTTGATCAGCTTCGTTCCTACCTTGGCTGGAAGCTATTTCCAAGGGGCCAACAGGGCCGATTTCAGTGATGCCGCGACACTTTGGACAATAGACAGCCTATCATCCCTGCATAAAATGCATAAATCCGTCGAACATGCCCGCTATCGGTATATACGGTTTGTTTTTGCGGACATTGAACGCAAAAACGAAGCCCTTGGCGGAATACAGCTATATAACACGGAAGGAACACAATTGAAAGGCACACCGGTAAGCACTATCGCGGGATCACCAACATTCTACAGGCATGTATTTGACAATTCGCCGTTTACCTTTGTACGCCTCTTGGCAAAAAAATATGCGGATTTCCAGCAGTTTTACGATGGTGAGAGCCTTGTAATTCCGGACAATCAACCGTTTTGGGTAGGGCTGGATTTCGGCACCGAGCAAGATATTGCCAGCCTGGAGATTAGTCCAAGGACGGATGACAACGATATCAACGTTGGCGAAACCTACGAGCTCTTTTATTGGGGCAACGAGGGTTGGAATTCTTTAGGAAAAAAGATTGCTACCGATACACACCTTACCTACACGGCACCCGAAGGCGCATTATATCTCTTAAAAAATGCAGAGAAAGGAAGGGAGCATCGGATTTTTCAATATGTGGATAATACACAGGTGTGGCATTAGCCTTACTTGTTTTTTGCTTCAAGGATATACCCCTCACCATAGACGGTCTTGATTTGGAGCGTGGGATAGCTTGAGAGCACACGCCGGATTCTTAGTATGGCCCCATCCAACAGGTTGTTTCTGTCGGGATGGTCATCATACCAAATCTGTTTAAGCAAGGTTGATCGCGCAACAATTTGATTTTTCCTTCTCAACAACAACTCCAATAAAATCGCATCCTTATCCCTTAGCGTATACGTTTCCGCATCGATATCTACCGCTTGCGAATGAATACGGATACGGTGCCCCTCCAAATGGAATTGCTTGAGATCAATGGGAAGCGACAGGATATTTTGAATCAAGGATAGCAACGCTTGCGGCAATATCGGTTTTTGCATGTAGTTTATGGCTCCCAATCGGTATCCTTTTATTTGGCTCTCCGGGCTGACCTCCGTACCGGTCATCAATACAATGGGTATTTTGAGGTCTGTATCCCTGATTTCGGATATGACCTCAAAACCATTCTTACGGGGCAGCACGATATCCAGGACAATCAGATCGGGAGATTGCTCTCGATACAGTGATAGCCCCTCGTCACCTGTTGCAGCATGGCGTACTTCAAGACCATTATCCTCAAAAAAATCCCTTAGCGTCGTCGCCAGCCCCCAGTCATCCTCTATCAGCAGAATTTTATTGCGCATTGTTTTTTACAGGGAAATATAAGGTAAATTCAGTGCCTATGCCAAATTTACTTTCCACTTTTATTTCTCCATTATGGGCCACCACGATGGCTTTGACATAGGTGAGCCCGAGTCCGAAGCCCACCCGTTGCTGAATCACCTTATTAGGACTCCGATAAAACCTGTCGAAAATATGAGCGATATCTGCATCCGGTATACCAAGGCCATTGTCGTTTATACTGATTTTCAGTTTGTCGGCATGTTTGGATTCCGATACAGTGATCACAATGGATACCGCCTCCGCTGAATACTTGATAGCATTTTCGATGAGGTTTTCGATAATGTTGGAAAAGTGAATCCTATCAGCCTCAATATATTTCTGAGTAGTCGTCAGCAACAGCGTGACATCTACCTGTTTTTCCTCGGCTCCACGATATTTGCTGATAATAGCCTCAAAAAAGTCCCCAATCTCGATATTTTCCCTGTTCAGGGGAATACGTTCCCCACTGTTGTTGCTCAGTTTCTGTACTCTTTCGGTATAGGCTGTCAGCTTATTCAATTCCAGGAGCACATTATCTGCATACCGCTTGACTTTTTCCGTCTGCTCTTTTTGCAAGTAATAAGGAATCAATGCCGCTTGGGCCACGGCACTGGAAATAGGC
Source organism: Parapedobacter koreensis (assembly GCF_900109365.1). GTDB lineage: Bacteria > Bacteroidota > Bacteroidia > Sphingobacteriales > Sphingobacteriaceae > Parapedobacter > Parapedobacter koreensis. The sequence goes on from NZ_FNZR01000001.1 coordinate 199,299, forward strand.
CGTTTGAATTCATGCGTCATGGCATTGACCGAATCTTGCCGCATCAATTCTATCCGCTCTCGCCAAAAGAATGTTCGGATGACAATAAAAAGAAGAAATACGCATATTGAAATCAGGATCGCGGATAAGATGAGCTGAAAGGTCATCCTTTGCAAAATAAGCAGAGCGGGAATTTGTGCGTAAGCTTTAATTCCAATTGTATTGAATATATCTATGGGAATCAACTCGGTTGAAATCATTTCTATATTCCTTTTTCCTTTATAAGAATGGTCCAATACCTTATTAGTCTTTAAGTCAATATATTCAACGGCCGTCTCTGTCAAAGGGAGCGCATTAGACTGGAGTTCTTCCCGAAATATACTATCTAAACTCACCACATTTACAGGCAAAATGTCTCTTAACAAAAACTGGATAAGCTTTTTTTCAGAATTGGGGTCATAACGGTCCAAGGTCACTTGAAACGATGTATCCTGAGATTGGAGTGTTTTGGTAATGTATCGTGCGGTATCTTTGGCGTCGGTCAACGGCACATATGCAATATATCCTCCTTTTTGCTCATGCCGGCTGGATGCCTCTCTCAATATGGACGTTTCAATGGATTTGTTGATGGATATTTCAACTTGCGACCGATATGCCCGATCCATGTTATATACCCATATTCCTTGTCCGATAATGATGATAAGGAGGGTTATCACGATACTTAATCTTACTTGCCAACGGCCTAACTTCATGGTTGCACTAAAATTGTGACAGGTTTTCAATCGCCAATGTAAAGGTACAAAATAATAAGCAGCTAATACGATTTATGAATAGCCTTTTTATGAGGCTGAAGCTTATTCCAAAAGATTTGAGTAAGAATTGAGAGCCGCCTATTTTCGTTGAGTCGCACGTCTTCGGTTTATTTTCGCAAGAGATATATGACCATAAAACCAAATAGAAACATGAAAAAACACCTGATTGTATTGATTGTATGTTTAGTGGCTGGCATCAGTCTAAACGTGAATCTAAAACACAATAAAACACGATCAAACAGAATCGAAATCAGCTTGGACAACATTGAAGCGCTGGCAAATACAGAGGATCCTAATACCAAGTGTTTGTATGCTGGGAGTCTTGATTGCCCGGTATCAACAATAAAAGTCCAATACCTATTCTAAAATGAGAATCCTTATCAACCATGTATTTGCCGTATTTCCATTGCTGTGTTTGGTTTCGTGCAGTAGGGCTATCGGCTCAAACCCGATCGAATTCCCTAAAACAGTCCCATTGGTAAGCGAAGAAAGGGCAATGCCCGATGTATATCTTAAATATCCATTTCGGGTACGGCTCAACGATACTTCCCTTTATGTGATGGATATCCATCCCATTGACTACTACTGCCATGAGTTTAGCTATCCCGCTATGGAACACAAGCGCAGTTTTGCAAAACGGGGGGAAGCTCCCAATGAGTTTCTGGATGCTGAGAATATTCGCTTGGATCATCAAGGACGGTTTTGGGTATTAGATGCCAATCGAAAAAAAATAGTTCATTTCGGTAAGGATAACACATCTACTCCGCAGGAAACCATTATGTTAGATGAAGCATTCATCCGGACGTTGGATTTCGACTTATTGGATGACTCCACCTTTATTGTTCCGGACTACACTGGATTGCATCGCTTGTCCTTGGTTAATTTGGACGGCAAGTTTGTCCGCAATTTGTTCAGTATTCCTGCTTCCTCGGGTGGCGGTGATATGAGCGATTCCAATGTTCCACTGGCGCAGGCGTGGCGGCCTTTTTTGAGGTATAATTCTCAGCATGGAATCGCAGTCTTGGTGACACAACTTGGGCAAGTTTTGGAAATCTATGATATTCGGAACGAACGTATCGTCAATATCGTCAAACCAATTGGGATGGAGCCACATTTCGTGACGAAGGGAAATTATGCTGTACCCACGGGAATCATGGGTTACAGCGACATCCACGTAGGCCGAGCGCATATCTACGCCGTATTCTGGGGACATTCGTTTGACGACATTAAGCGGCAAAAACAGACAAAGGAAGGCGGGCGATACATTCATGTTTTTGACCTACAGGGCAACCCGATCAGACAATACCTATTGGACAGGTATATCACGGGATTCCATGTTGATGAAGAGAATAGAAAGATTATCGGGCTGGATGTGAACGCAGACCAACCCATCGTTGAATATACCTATTTACCGTAATATCAAACATTAGCTAAAAATTAACACACCAAAAAATGAAGATAGGTTATATAAGTTGGACGGTAGTTGTACTCTTCGTAGGATTCGCAGCATGTAAGGACAGCAAGAAAGCCTCCGCAGAAAAACTGGTAACGGAATGGATTGGAAAAGAAATCATCTTTCCCCCCGGATCAGATTGTTCCAAAATGGGGGAAGATACACCCTGTCCCAATCTTAGCCACACCCCATATAAGGTGCTGGTCTATACCGATTCGGTCGGTTGTACAAGCTGTAGGCTCAACCTGCACGTATGGAAGGCGTATATGGAAGAAATAGACACTCTTGCATCCGGAAAGGTAGACTTCTTGTTCTATTTTCAACCTAAGAACCGAAAGGAGCTGGATCATCTTTTGAAACGCGATAAATTTGAACACACCGTATTTATCGACGAGAAAGGCGAAATAAGCCAAATCAACAATTTTCCTGAAGAGATGGAGTACCAAAGCTTTCTTTTGGATCGTGAAAATAACGTGCTATCCGTCGGGAATCCGGTCATGAACACCAAAATGTGGGAGGTATATAAACAAGTGATTACGAGCACGCATGAGTAAATGGGAGGAAAGGCGGCAGGCTATATGCTTCGATGCCTGAACGTTGCCTGTCCGCCTCTTATCCCACCTTTACAAGAAAGGAGGTACAGCGGCAAAGATAATGATTAGGTACGAAATCCTCAGGGTAGGATATAGACTGTTGAAATGATAAATACAGTGAAAACAATTTTTATGATTCAAAAAAATTAAATCAAATGAAAAAGAAGATCTTAGGCGGTTTCGCAGTAGCTGTTATTGCCGCCGTAGCCGCATTTAATGTCAATTTTAACGTGAATGAAGGCAATGAACTGTCTACTATTAGTCTTGCTAATGTAGAGGCTTTGGCACAGAGTGAAGGAGGCGTATGTGTAGAAACTTGTTTGGCGCTTTGGGGGGACTGTACTACATCAACTGGGGCTACTGCTAAAGCTCCGCTTGTTTGTGTAAGACCAAACTAGCTAACGACTAGAATCAGTTCGCAGATTTGCGAACTGATTCTATCGAAGGAATTAATTTTAAGCATAAGTTAAGCAACAACAATTTCCCCAATCTTTTGTAACGAGTAAGCATGACTCAATTTACCGCTATGCTGTTGTAAGTGCGTGAATGCTTATATTTTTTGCTCTTGATTTATAATCTTGATCCATTAGAGGGAGTTTTTGTGAAAAAACACATATATATGAAACGTACATTTTCCCTTTTATTATTATTGGTTTGTATGGTATCTTGCCAAGATAACCAAAAGGAATCTTTTTTAGATTCATTTTCTAACCACTATAACTGTTCTCCGAAAGTACTTAATGAATATCCAGTTGACTCTTTGGGAAAACCCGAATACATATATAGCTGGAGAAACTATATTATTGTGTCTGATCTTATTGACAACTATTTACTTTCCGCGTATGATCTTGATTCAAATCAGTTTTATCGTTTCATTGAAAAAGGAGGAGGGCCAAATGAATTGATTGATATACAACAATTAGGTGCCATGGATGAGAATAGATTCTTCGTTAAAAGTACATCTGGAAGTAAACTCCATCTTTATGGAACTAATCGCAATAAAGATATAGCCTCGACTGCAATTAAAGAGATATTATCAGATTTTGTCTCTGTCACGGTTGACGGCAGCATGATTATAGGTTCAAGTAAAGGAGAAAGTCGTTTTACTATTTCTGACTTGGACAATAACGAATACAAAAAAGAATTTGGAGAAAACATCGGATCATTTTCCCAAGACATGGCATCGAATATTTTGCAGGGGTTGTGTGTAGGCTCACCTGAAACAAAAAAAATTGCGTGGTTTTCTTTTTATGGTGAAGCAGCGGAGTTCTATGATTATAGTGACACAACAAAAGTACATTGTTTGAAACAACATACCGGGGCACTGCCCTTAGTCAATGAGCGATATGTATTTGACAAAGACTCAAAAATAGGTATAACCTCTTTAACAAAAAGTGATAGGTATATTTTCGCTCTTTATAATGGATCAACATTAGAGGAAATAATGATGTCCAAAGATTTAGGTCTTTTATCGAATAAAATATTGGTTTATAATTGGGAAGGAGATCCTATCGGGGTATTAAATCTTGATAAAAAGGTTCGATCTATATCATATAATATAGGATCTGATACTTTGTACTTAATCGGATATGAGGAGGATAGTTACGGCTATAATGTGTGTTATATAGATAATATTAATATAATCTTGAATTAAATACAAACCGCCATATAATTAAAATATTTTCGTTATGTATTAACGAATTACACGGGTTGTTCTTTTGAACTCTGCCAGTCTCTTTTCCATATGGGTTATTTTGTCCGGGATGAATTTAACCTTGTCCCTGACCATGTTGTAATAGATGGCGCCATTTTATTGGCGGTCGCAACGACAGCATATCTGTTGCCGCCCCCACGACTTCATCTTTCTGATACTCTATGATAAATATCGAAAAGTATATTATCGAATATCCACAGTACCTCTTCTGAACTGGGAACCAACAGATAGCAAATTTGAAAAGCCTCTCTCCATAATAACAATAGACGAACCTGGGAAAATTCTTTCGGAATCGCCCGTGTTTCAAAATCCTCAAGATACAAACGCTATATTCGCTTATCCCTAAAAGAATTGAGTAAGAATTGTTAGCTCAATTCTTCTCCATAGCTCCCTTTGGTTTTATTTCTTTGGATCGAGGAAAAAGCGGCAGGCTGTACACTTCGTTCCGTGAGACACAGCCTATCCACCCAGTATCCACCTTAGTAAGAAAGGAGGTATATTGGCAAAGATAACGATTAGGCACGAAATCCTCAGGGTGGGATATCGACTGTTGAAATGATAAATACAGTGAAAACAATTTTTTTGAACGATTAAAATTAAGTAAAAAAGAAAATTTTAGGTGGTCTGGCTGTAGCAACCATCGCTGCCGTGACCACGTTTAACATCAATTTTAATATGAATGAAAGTAATGAACTTTCTACTGTAAGCCTTGCGAATGTAGAGGCATTGGCACAGAGTGAAAGTGGGGGTGGTGGTAAAACATGTTATAATACAGTGACTTCTAAAGAGGGAAGCCAGGTAATGTATTGCCCCAACCTGTAGCTGGGTCTCTGGGACGGATCCTTGGTATGCTCCGTCCTCAACATGTTAGTATAGTCTGCTATTTCTTAAAATTATCTGCCGCGATTCTATCGGATCGTGGCAGATTAACAAATTATATATGAAATTAAAGCTATTTTCGAAAATTACGGCGCTACTATTTGTTTGCTCGTTAACGAATTGCAAACAATTTTTTCACCCATCCGATCTATCGGGGAATATGTCTTTCCAAGATGTAAAATACGTGGATGAATTTTCTCGTACATATACGCTTAAGAATAAGAAAAAAACCAATATTGATTTAATTGGGATGAAAAATTTCGCAATTCATGATTCTTTACTGATTATTTCTACAAGCAATGCGGATGGCTTGTGGTCATTTATTTGTTTAAAAACAGGCAAATATCTAGGCAGCTTCTTGACAAGGGGTCAGGGGCCTTTTCAGTTTATTGAATCACCGAGCGTTAGCAATAAAGTAATATTTACGAACGAAAATGACAGTACTGTCTCATATATCTATGATTTTCAAAGGGGAGAACTACTGCGATTAAATATAGCGAGATCCTTAGAATTGAACAAGCTGAATATCAATGTCGTCAACGATTCTCTCCCACCTTTCTTATTCAATTTTATTATGATAGATAGCACGACGTTCTTTTGTAAAGAGACTAGTCCTCACCTAACGCAACAAATTAGGTATATAAAGAAACTTAATAGTAAGATCGAACCTACATTTCTTACTCCTTTAAATAGGGCCCAAATTAGGGATGGCGAAGATATCAACATTCTATCAACAATTGCCAAGCGAAATGATAAGATAAACCGCATTGTCGAAATGCCGATTGGCCTTAGGCATATAAATATTTATTCACTCGATGGAACTTTTTCAAGAACCATCAATATCGGAGAACAATCAGATAAGCTAAGCGATATACAAGATAAGTTTCGATGGAACCGGATATATACATTTGCTGACCTAAGAGTATTTGATAACTTCTTTGGAGTTGTGTATATAAATGAAGATGAGAAAACCTATCAAACTGGGCGTAAGAGAATTCCAACTATATTACTTTTCGACTGGGACGGCAACCCGCTGGCAGAACTTAAACTGAGCCATCATATCACCTCTTTTGATATTGATTTCAATCAGGGGGAACTTTATACATTTGACGTTCACGCTGACGAATTATACAAGTACGACATCAAACACATCTTAGATGAGATACAATAGTGAACTGTTTAAGTCAAGAGAATGCTAGACAGTCAGCGACCTGAGGTGACCAGTATTGTTTGATTATCGTAAGAGTAATACATTGATCGCCTCTAATAGCACGCGCTTGTGATGCACATCCGGCTTCTAAATTGCCATTTTCAACTTGCCAAGAAAAAACTCAATTATGAGAACAATTACTTTTTTCTGTGCCTTATTTTTTCTGCTGCTGTCGTGCACATCGAATCAAGCGATTCTGGAAAGCGAAAAACAATTATTGACCGCACCTGACAAACCTTCTGAAACAGGTTACTTCAAAAATCATTTCGAACTAGCCGAGATCATCCAGATTCAGACAAGCGATGATTTTCTTATATCAGATATCAAAAAGCTAATCAGGCATAAAGACAACGTTATTTTATTTTCAGGCACGAATAATACTGTTTTTATTATCAATGCAAAAAACGGAAATATTGAAACACGCATAAACAAGATAGGCACAGGCCCCGGGGAATCTAAAACAATAATAGATATCTCCTTTGATGAATCGTCAGAGCAGTTATTGATTTACAACGATTACTACAAACTCCTCTTTTTTGACATCCAGGGAAAATTCTTGTCTGAAATAAAGGTGGACGGGACGTATGAGGGGATCAGTTGGTATGATGGCGAAGTATTCTTCCATAATAAATTGCAAGGTTATTCCTGCTATCCATATCTTGTTAAAATTTTAAGACTGAAGACCAATACATGGCGAGAGATAGGCCACGATAGAAGGGTAGATTTTCCAATAAGAACCCTTGGAAGGCAAATGGTAAAGAGTAAACAATTATGGTTTACCGCGCCACTTGACTTTAATTTATTCCATTTCAATAAAAATCAAGTCCAAATCCCTTATGAATTATCCCTTTCTAACACTGTTACAGACGAGCGTTTGATAAAAGAATCAACATCCAATCCGCAAAGATTTTTCGAAGAGGTGACGGGTAATAACCTTATTTATGCTGTAAATTCCATCCGAGAAACAACCGATCATTTAGTCTTTCGCTCTAATCAAGGGGGTATTTTCATTATTAATAAAAATGAAAACAAGATTTATTGGGATAGTTACGTTGAAGAAACCTTATTAGGCATGGACCTGACTTACTACTATCCACATGATGGAGATGATGACAAAATCATGTTCATACTTCCGGCTGAAGTATATACACAACATATGCAATCTAATCCAAAGAGTAGCGCTACTCCTTTAAAAATCAAGGAAGACGACAATCCTATTCTCATTTTTTATAAGCAAAAAAACATCCAGTCCGATAATGGAAGCTAAGTTGCCAGCAGAATTGAGTAAGAATTGCTAGCGGGATTCCTTTCTATAGTTCCCTTTGGTTTTATTTCTTTGGAATGGATAAAGGCGGCAGAACGAGGTACGTCGGCAAAGATAGAATTTATTGACCATGTCCTGAGGAAGGATACAAGCTGTTGAATTTTTTAGGAGAGGTAGAAGCCTTAGGAGCTTGCGAAAGCGTAGGCTGGTGGGACAATGATGGAAATTGTGTAAGCAATAGTAGCGGAACTTACTTTTGTAAAACAGACAGTTGGGATTCATTTATAGACTGTAAGATGTAGAATAATCTTAGTAATCTGTTCAGGATTGTAAAATCCTTGAGCAGATTACACTATAAAAAATAGAAAGAAATGAAAAGACTTATTTCTATAACAACACTATCCGTAATATCGTTGATCACTTATTCCTGTAAGGAAAAAATCGTTGCAGTAACGAACCCTACGGAAAAATCAACTAAGGATTCAACATTACTTGTCGCAAAAGAATTCCCCAAATATATTTCTATAGGAGAGCAATTAACACCAGCCCCATTAGTGTCTCAATTATTTGAAACAGGTGAACAGTTGTATTATATTTTTCTTGACGGAAATGACTTGAATATTTTTGATTATAATACAGGTCTTCAAAAAAAAAGAATATCCATTAATTCATCCGAGGAAAAAGGTTGCGGAGTATTAAATAATTATTCCGGATTTTATTACCATTCACCCGACTCTATATTTATTTACAATTATAAATCTAAAAATCTCTTTTTAATAGATTCTTTGTCTGCCATCAAAAAGACGTGGAATACCGTTGACCACACATTAGCAAAATATCCAGTAGATATTGAAGCTTTGACATCATCCCCCATTTCTTGTATTAAAGGCAAAATTTTACTGTCCGGAACAAGTTTAGGACAACCTGAGGATGCTACAGAAGATAATAAACCAGTCAGCTGTCTTATCAATCTCCAAGATGGAGCAGTTGATTATCGTGTGGGTTATCCAAACCAGTACAGAGAGGGGAATTTTGGAGGACTATACTTCAATACTGTATACCATACTGTTGATTCATACAACGGCAAAGCTATTTATAGTTTTCCTGCGGATCATCATGTTTACAGCTATGATGCAGGTTTTTCAAAAAAAGAAAAGATATATGCCGGCAGTCGTTACGTTAATGAAATACAGTCATCCTCAGACAATTTTTTTGAATTATTTCAGGACAAAAATAAGAGAATTGAGTATTTCATAAGCCAACCTTCCTATGCTAACATACTCTACGATAAATATCGAAGAGTATATTACCGAATAGCCACGATACCTCTCCTCAACTGGAAACCGACAGACAGTAAATTTGAAAAGCCTTTCTCTATAATAACAATAAACGAGTCTGGGAAGATTCTTTCGGAAACACCCGTGTTTCAAAATCCTCAACAATACAATTTAGGCAATATGCACATAGCTCCTGAAGGATTACTGGTTCAAAAATATACAGAAGACGAAAATATCATCCATTTTGAAGTGTTTACAATTATATAATCGATGAAATATATTTATTACAGCCTATTTATACTTTTGCTATACAGCTGTCAAGAAAAGCCTACGAATACAATAACGGAAGAGTTTGAAAAAAGGGGGGTAGAAATACCAGAAGAGGTAGAGATTTGTATAATAATGCCGTCCGTGGGGTGTGGGGCATATATCCTGCCGTACTCTATTTCCAAAATGGAGATTTTGAAGACATTCAATATCAAAGCCCTGACTCACCTGAAACCTTTGCAAAACTTGAGCACTTAATTAATCAGGAGAACAGATGAAAATTTGGTGGAAATCAATTATTTTCATTTTTGTTTTGATAAGCTGTCAACACAAAAATGACAACCCCTATTTGATAGACTTAGAGAATCAGCTACAAAGTAATCAGAGATGCACGCTTAGTGACCTTGCGGACTCTATTTCTTATATCTTTTTAGAAACGAGCGATAATTCGTTGTTACCTAATATAAGTGCAATTGTTTACCTTGATTCGAACGACATATTTGTTCGAGGTGGAAATTATGTGTATAGATTTTCCGGTATTGGAAAATTCTTAAATCGAATAGGGGCAGTAGGGATGGGCCCTAAAGAGTACCCTAGCTTACAGGAAGTGTCAATAGACCCTTACAACAAACAGCTTTTATTGCTTTCCCAAAGTGGGCATGTCTATATATATGGCTACGACGGAAATTTTGTTAAGAAACTTCACCTTGAAGGGGAGATTAGCGCCATAAATAGCCTCAATGACAATTCGTTTGTCTGCGAAGTTAGAGATTACAATGATAGTTATCGTTCATCATTAATTCAATTTGATAAAGACGGTGCTGTAATTAAAAAAATTGAAATAGAAAAAGACAATTTAAATTTTAGCCGATCATTACAAACCGTTTCCTTAATGTTTAACACGAACAACAGCATTAAATTCAAATCCTTATATAATGACACACTCTTTAGCTATAATAAGCTACAATTAACCCCTCACAAAATTTTAAATCTTGGGAGACTTTCTCCTTCAAGAGATCTGATTGAAAATGTAGATAAGAAAAACGAGCTCTTGTCAAAATACGCGCAAATAGTTGATATTGTCGAATCTGAAAACTATCTGTTTCTACTCATAATCATGAATGAAAAACTGAATGGTGTTATCGTTGACAAAGACAACAACAAGGTAGTTTATAATCAAGAAATAGAAAATCCGAGAGCAGGGGGCGGCATTGACAACGATTTAAATAATTCTGGAAAATTTTGGCCAATGTTGTCTTCTAATAATCAAAAAAATAGTGTGGTACAATTAGTTCATCCGGTTTATACAAAAATGGAAAACACACTGACAGATGATGCCAATCCTATTTTACAAGTTGTATATTTAAAATGATGACTCCATCTCATTCATCACCGGCAATTGAACATACAAACGCTATATCCGATTATCCCTAAAAGAATTGAGTAAGAATTGTTAGCCCAATTCCTTTCCATAGCTCCCTCTGGTTTTATTTCTTTGGATTGAGAAAAAACAAGCAAGTTATACGCTTCGCTGGATCAGCTGTTGATTTATAATGATGAAATTTAATGAGGTTAACCAATCAGAGGCGATGGCATAAAGTGATATGGGTGTATGGCTACGTAAAATATGGAAAACCTCGCGAGGGATTGCGCTAACGGCCATCTTCACCGTACTCGTTGTCGGAAGCCTACGCATATTTCTATTTGCTTCGTTTAGTATCCCAACACCTTCTATGCAGCCTACCATCCTACCGGGCGACCATATATTGATTAATAAATTGGTACCAGGCCCGCGTATGGACTGGCTATGCAACGCGGCAGACGTCAGCGATAACCATCGTTATCGTATCAAAGGACACAGGCCCGTCACACGTGGGGATGTGTTGGTATTCAACGCACCTTATCACCTTTCTGACAAAATAGCGAAAAATTGGGAAATCTATTACGTCAAACGCTGTATGGGGGTTCCCGGTGATACGCTACAGATAAAAGAAAATGCGTATTGGATAAAAAATAAGGCAGGCGCGTTCAAGGTTTCAGTACCGGCGAACAAATTGGTAGATGCTTGGATGGATAGCCAAAAGCCGGATAGGTTTAAGGAATTGGATTGGACACTGGCTTCCTTGGGCCCGGCCTACATCCCTCGAGAAGGAGACAAAATCCGATTGGATTCCGTCAATATATACCTTTATGAAAACCTAATCGAATATGAGACCGGCGGGGAAGTTTCTTTTTCCGCTAACAGGTGCTATCTCGATGGCAAGCCGTATCCCTATCATTCATTCAGGCAAAACTATTACTTTATGGCGGGGGATTATGCCGTAGACTCCGAAGATTCACGCTACTGGGGCCTGTTGCCCGAAGATCATATTGTCGGCAAGGCCGCTTACATATGGCGATCTACGGATCCCGACACCAAAAAATACCGGTTCGACCGATTTTTTAAACCCCTATAATCCTTATGAAAAACACATTCAAGACATTCATCAACTGCCTGTGCTTATTGCCTTTCATCGGTCTATTGGGGGGTGTATTGGTCTTGGATGAACACGTTACAGATGGCACAGGTGCAGGAAAGACGGTTGCCTTTTACGCTATCATGGGATTGATTCCCCTGGCAACGTCACTTTCTTATTGGAACAACCGACAGAGCCTGAAATACTGCACAACGGACTGGTTGGTTCCGCTATTCGCAGCGTTGGGCCTTGCAATCACGTATCTCAATCATCCGGTATGGAATACCAAGATGGTGTCCTTGGTGCTACTGGTGGTGCTATACTTCTCATTGCGTATTTTTCTGGTGCAGCATAAGGCCAACCTGCATGTGCTGCTTTTGGCCTTTATGGGTACAGGGCTCGTCGAAGCCCTTTGGGGGCTGTTGCAGCTTTACGGGCAGGTTCCGTCCCAGCACGTGCTTTTTCGGGTGACCGGTTCGTTTTTTAATCCAGGTCCTTATGCCGGTTATTTGGCCATGATACTGCCCATGGCGGTGTACTATGCCATACGGGATAGCAAGGTAATCCATGCCCCATTCCGAAGAAGAATGCGGTATTATTATCTTCGATGGGAGCTTGCGCTATCGACCTTGATTGGCATCGTCCTGATTTTACCGGCTACAATGAGCCGGGCCGCCTGGATTGCCGGAGGGATAGGCGGCATCGTGGTGATATTGAGCCACTTGTCCAAGCACAAAAAACACCTTATCGGCGCTTACCTTAGCTTGTACACCAAGAAGGGTATCGTTGTATTGGCCACCGCTGCGTTAGTTATCGGGATAGGACTGGTGGGATTATATCACTTAAAGAAAGATTCGGCCGATGGCCGGGCATTAATCTGGAAAGTGTCCATGGATATCATCGAAGAGCAATGGCTTGGTGTGGGGCTTGGTTATTTTTCGGGCCGGTATGGCGAGGCGCAGGGCAAATATTTCGCTTCGGGCCGTGCTACGGAGCCGGAAAAATTCATTGCCGGGGAGCCTGAATATGCATTTAATGAGTTTATCCAGATCGCAGTAGAGCTGGGCGTACTCCCATTTCTCCTCCTATTGATTGTCTTTAGCTACGCGTGTGTTGTCGGTGTCCGGCGAGGAAAATTGGCAGTGGTTGCAAGCCTCGGTTCTCTGCTTGTTTTTTCTTCGATGTCCTACCCGTTCAGCCTACTGCCTTTTCTTGTGGCGCTGACCTTGCTCATCACCGGTTGCGTCTCGGTGAGCTACCAATTTACTTATATCAATGACTTTAGGAATATGTACCTTTTTGATTACCGCCTGCGGCGGCGTTGGAACAGTGCGGCGATCATCATTTCATTGTTGGCAAGCTGGGTCGTAGTTGCCTATTGCTTATCCAATCGATATCCGGTCTATCTCGCTCATAAACAATGGAGCCAAGCACGAATATACTATCATGCCAACGCCTATGAAGAGGCGGTGAAGCGTTACCGCGGCTTGTTGCCGCACCTTGGCGATCAAGTACATTACCTCTTTGAGTATAGCCAAGCGCTCTCAAAAACAGCAAGGTATGAAGAAAGCATCGAGGTGATTGACCAAGCCACCTGGATTAGCGGAGATCCCATGCTTTTTGTCATTCAGGGAAAAAATTTCATGGGCATGCACGATTACAGGTATGCCGATATTTATTTCAAACGGGCCGCCCAAAGGGTGCCCCATAGGCTCTATCCCTACTACATGATGGCCAAAGCTTACCAAGAAGCGGGTGATCTGGACAAAGCCAAGCGAATGGCCACGCATGTACTCGCGAAACAGGTAAAGGTGGATTCTCCAGCCACCCGGGAAATGAAAGCAGAAATGACAGCCATGATCGATAGCATGGAAATTGAAAATACTACAATAGAACCAGTAAATGATGATGAATGAATTGACAAATACGACACTGCTTTTATGGATAGGCGTGGCACTGTACGCAATCACACTGATAGCCTGTACCACCGCCGAAAAAGGGCAAACGGAGGAGCACGTGCAAACAGTACTCCCCAGCGACAGTAGCTACGTAAAGGCTATAGTGCTGCAACGTGCGGATTTTAGCCATGAGTTGATTTCAAATGGAACAATAGCTGCCGCAGAAAAAGCTGATCTACACTTTGAAACCCCTGAGGTCGTGGAGGAAATTTATGTCAGGAATGGGCAACGGGTCTTAAAAGGGCAAAAAATAGCGGCACTGGTCCAGTTTAAATTACAGAATGCCATGCGTCAGGCACACGATAACCTTGAAAAATCCAAATTGGAATTGCAGGATGTATTGATTAGCCAAGGATACGCCGTAAAGGACTCACTGAACGTACCAGCGGACATCATGAAAATCGCCAAAATCAAAAGTAACTATGAAAACAGTGTAATCCAATATGAGTTGGCCCGATATAATCTGAGTCAGTCGGTTCTTTATGCACCTTTTGATGGCGTCGTTGCCAATCTTTTTTCAAAAAAATACAACATGCCTCCCAGTTCAGACCCGTTCTGTACCGTTATCGGCAGTCATATACTGGAGGCTGATTTTAAGGTACTGGAGAGCGAACTCAGCCTTGTCAACCAAGGCGATCAGGTCCAGCTATCGCCATTTGCCCTCAGCAATTATAACATAGCGGGAAAGGTAGACGAAATCAACCCGGTAGTCGATGAAAACGGGATGATAAGGATAAAGGCGCGTATTCATGGGGCAACGGATAGCTTATACGACGGCATGAATATAAAAGTAAGGATACAGCGCTCCATGGGAAAACAATTGGTAATACCTAAATCGGCATTAGTGCTGAGAAACAACAGAAAGGTGATTTTTACGGTCAAGAATGGAAAAGCCTTTTGGAATTATGTCCAGACAGGTATTGAAAACTCAACCGGCTATGTCATCACGGAGGGTTTGCAATCGGGCGATAGCGTAATTTATGACGGCAACCTGAACCTTGCCCATGAAACGCCAATACGGGTAGCACAAACTACCGACAGGCTTTAATTAAACACGAATTGCGGGATACAACTACATGATCAGATTTCTCATTCATAGGCCGGTGGCGGTATCGATGGCCTTTTTGGCGTTCTTTATATTGGGCATCATTACATACATGAATATTCCTGTGTCTCTACTGCCCGATATTCCCATACCGGAAATAACTGTACAAGTGGCCGGAGGGAATCTCTCCGCCCGGGAACTGGAAAATACCGTGGTATCTCCTATCCGCCAGCAACTCCTGCAGGTAGCTAAATTACGTGATATGCACAGCGAGACACGTGATGGCAGTGCAGTAGTTCGCCTAAGCTTTGAATATGGCGTGAATACGGATCTGGCTTTTATCGAAGTCAATGAAAAGATAGACGCCGCCATGAACAATCTCCCCAGGGCAATCGAGCGTCCCCGTGCAGTGAAAGCGAGCGCAACGGATATTCCAGTTTTTTTTCTCCATCTGACTTTAAAGGACGATGAACCCTTTAAAAAAGGTCAGGAAAGTGACTTCCTCAACGTAAGCGAACTCGCCCAATCCATCATCAAGCGGCGGATCGAACAGCTCCCCCAGGTCGCCATGGTCGATATGACAGGAGTAGTAGACAAGCAGATACAGGTTATCCCAAACAATAATACATTGGAGATAACCGGGATCACCCTGTCAGACATCAGTGCTGTCCTACAAAACAACAACATCGAGCCCGGCACAATGATCGTAAAAGACGGCCACTATCAGTATAACATCAGCTTCTCTTCCGTCATACGTACATTGGAAGATGTGCAGGATATTTATTTCAAGAAGAATGGTCGGATTTTCCAACTCCGGGATCTTGCCGATATCAGTTTAGTGAGCAGGCCGGAAGAAGGAATTTCGCTCTACAACGGCAAGCGGGCCATTACCTTGGGTATCATCAAACAGGCAGACGAGAACATGTCCAGTTTAGCCGATGCAATGGCCAATACGCTCCACAATCTGCAAGGCCAATATCCTGAGATCGAATTCTCCCAGTCGCAAAATCAAACTGAGTTGTTGGAATACACCATTTCAAACTTACAACAAAACCTCATCCTGGCTTTTATCTTCGTTTGCCTGGTATCGGCGCTTTTTATGCGGGATGTACGATCACCGTTGATTATCGGCGTCAGTATGTTTGTTTCATTGATCGTAAGCCTACTTTTCTTTTTCGTGTGCAACGTCTCGCTTAATATCGTTTCGCTGACGGGGCTGATACTTGCGCTGGGCATGATGATTGACAATTCCATTATCGTCACCGATAACATCGGGCAACACCGAAGAAAGGGGATGGATATTGACGAATCGTGCATCAGAGGCACCAATGAAGTCATTGTGCCAATGCTGAGTTCTTCGTTTACCACGATTTCTGTTTTTGTTCCCTTGATTTTTATGAGTGGTATAGCCGGAGCCGTCTTCTTCGACCAAGCGTTTTCGGTGACTGTTGGGTTGCTGGTGTCCTATTTGACGGGCATCATGCTATTACCTGTGCTGTATAAACTTGTCTATTCGATTAAATTTCCCCAAGCACGCACTAAGCGGCTATCTTCGGAGTCTCTCCCGGAAAGGGTCTATCATCACGTTGCTGATTGGGTATTTGGCAATAAGATGCTCACCATAGCAGGGGTGCTATTGATTTTTCCACTTTGTGTGTTCCTGTTCTTTGGCATCCGCAAGGAAAAAATGCCGGAAATAAGCCAGCAGGAACTGATCGTAAACGTGGAGTGGAATGAAAATATTCATCTCTGGGAGAATCAGCAACGGTCTACGGACCTCCTCCGGCATGTCCAAGCGCACGTCGAAGAAAATGCTGCGCTCATTGGCCGGCAGCAATTTGTGCTCAATAGAAAAGGCGAACAGACATTTTCGGAATCGGAGTTTTACCTGAAAACCGAACAAACGGAGGACATCCCTAAACTGAAAAAGATCATCGATGCTTACATGCGGCAGCAATATCCGCTGTCTATCGTTTCGTATGCCCCTGCGGGGACACTATTTGAGCGGATTTTTGTGACAGCAGACCCTGATCTGAGACTGGAATACTATACCGGAAAAGGAAAGGATATCTTATCCATGGACTCCGTGCAAGCCTTCCAAGCGCAATTATATAAAATAACGGGCTATCATCCGAAAAGTATATCATTTCGAAAACAGTTGGATCTTCGGATCGACAAGGAAAAGTTGCTGTTGTACGATGTATCGTATGATCACGTGTATCAAGCGCTGAAAGCGGGTTTTAAACAAGAAGAGATCACAACACTGCGGTCTTATCAACAGTACTTGCCTGTCATCATCGGACAGAGAAACAACGAAGTCAGTGAAGTCATCAACCATACATCGATTCAGGAATCCCCACCAGGCGGTGATGGCCGCGCCAGGAAATTGCCGCTTAATACATTTATTTCTACCTATCCGGCCCAGGGCATGAAAACAATCGTCGGGGGCCGTAATGGCGAATACATTCCCTTTGATTTTCACGAGGTGCAGGATCCTGATCGTACACTGGCGCTGCTTAAAGACAATATAACACCCAACAACGAGCGGGACATCCAGCTATCGGGGTCGTTTTTTTCAAACAGAAAGATGCTGGACGAGCTGTTGGTCATCTTAGTAGTATCCATCCTATTGATGTATTTTATACTTGCCGCTCAATTTGAAAGCTTTATACAGCCACTCATCGTGTTGCTGGAAATTCCGATAGCCATCGCTGCCGCATTGGGCCTGCTAATTCTTTTTGGACATAGCTTGAATCTCATGTCTGCCATCGGCATCATTGTCACCTGTGGAATCATTATCAACGATAGCATCCTCAAACTTGACATCATGAACCAGCTTCGTCGGCAAGGGATCGAATTGATAGCGGCCATACACGAAGCGGGAAGAAGACGCCTCAATGCTATTCTTATGACAAGTCTTACATCCATTGTGTGCATGCTGCCGCTGTTTTTCAGCCATGATATGGGATCGGAATTAGAAAAACCACTGGCTATCGCCACCATCGGTGGCATGTTGATCGGCACGCCCATTAGTCTTTTTGTAGTGCCTTTGGTGTACTGGTTTATATATAGGAAAAAGGAAAACAAGGTATAACATATGACGTACAAATGGCTAATCGTTTTGATCGCATCATTCTTGGCTGTGTTGGCTAAAGCGCAAACCACGCAAAGACTGACCCTTCAGGAAAGCATTCAAATTGCAAGTGACAGCTCCTTGCAGTCATTCGGCGCACAAAATCTCTACCTGGCCAGCTTTTGGGAATATCGGGCATTCAGGGCGGCCCGATTCCCATCGCTGGTCTTAAACATGACGCCGCTTCAATACAATCGCGAATTTATTCAACGCTATGATCCCGACAACAATATTGATGTCTACAGGACGCAGCAATCGCTATACTCGTCGGCTAATATTGCCATTAATCAGAACCTGGATATTACAGGTGGAACATTTTTCATCGATTCTGAACTGGGCTTTCTCCGTAATTTCGGGCAGGCGGCTTTCACCCAATATTCCACTGTACCCATCCGAGTGGGATATATACAGTCACTAATGGGGTTCAATACTTTCCGTTGGCAAAAAAAGATAGCGCCGCTCAAATACGATAAAGCGCAAAAGCAATACATCCGTTCAAGGGAGGAAGTCTCCGAGTCGGTCATCGAATACTTTTTCACACTTGCCTTGGCGCAAGCCGAACACGAAATGGCCATCGATAATGTAAAATCTGCGGATACGCTTTTCCATATCGGACAGGAACGATTCAAAATAGCATCAATATCGCAAGCGGATATGATGACGTTGAAGCTGGATGCCATCAATGCCAAGAATACGTTAAAGAATATCGAAATCGAACTAAAGAAAGCAACTTTTGGCCTTACCTCTTTCCTTAACCTAAAGGAAGAGAGCCCGATCGAAATCGTCCTTCCCCAGCGGCCAAGGAACCTGTCCATACCGATTGAAAAAGCGCTGGATCAGGCCTATGAAAACAATCCCGATTACTTGAGCAATCAACAAGAAATCATGGAAGCCGAGATGGAAGTAGAACGGACCAGCAAAGGAGCGGCATTCAATGCCGACCTGTCGCTCAGTGCAGGATTTAACCAAGTAGCGAGTACAATAGGTGCTGCTTACCGAAATCCGCTGCAGCAAAACATTGTCCGTATCGGTTTAAGTGTACCCATCCTGGATTGGGGAGTAAGAAAGGGGCAGGTCAATATGGCGAAGAATAACCTGAACGTGGCACGCATATCCGTGCAACAGAAAGAGCAGAGCTTGGAGCAGGAGGTCATCGTTACCGTCAGCGACTTCAATATCCAACAAGATATGATAAACAGTGCAGAGGAAGCATTGGATTTGGCGGTGGCTGCATACAACGCCACCAGACAGCGCTTTATCATCGGCAAATCCGACATCAATAGCTTGACGTTGTCATTGAACAGGCAGAAGGATGCCCAGAAAAACTATATATCGGTATTGAAAAATTACTGGCTAAGTTATTACCGGATTAGGAAATTGACACTGTACGACTTTGAACAGCAAGCTCCGCTTTCTTATCTTTTTGATAAAATGAATGGTGTCTATTGATGGAAATAAAAAAGAAAATATCATCATTTTCCATCATACTGACCTTTGTCTGCCTTTCGTTTGTCGGGTTGGCACTGCTTCCCATGCTGTCCGTCAAACTATCTCCTGCTCAAACGTTGCCTCAGATAAGCGTTGAGTTTTCGATGTATGGCAGCGGGCCACGGACCGTCGAAATCGAAGCTACTTCAAAACTGGAAGCTATGTTCAATCGGATGAGTGGCATCAGACATATCTCATCAACGTCTGGAAATGGATGGGGCCGAATCAGCATTGAGTTTGATAAGCATACAGACATGGACATCGCCCGATTTGAAGTGTCTACCATCGTGAGGCAGCTATGGCCACGCTTGCCGGAGAACGTCTCCTATCCCCGTATATCACAAAGCCGGGCTGATCAAAATGCAGAAAAAGCATTCTTGAGTTTTACGATAAATGCCTCGGCGCCGCCACAAGACATACAAGATCTGGTAGAGAGCACCCTCAGACCCCAGCTCTCCATGATAGCGGGAGTAAATAGCGTAGCCGTTAGCGGGTCAACCCCAATGGTATGGCAACTGCTATACGATGCCGACCAGCTAAACACCCACGGCATCCTTATAAGGGATATTCAGGAGGCTATCACGAATTCGCTGCAAAAAGATTTCCTGGATATGGCCTTTGCACAATCAGGAGAAGACGATAAATCGTGGATCAGCGTGATGCTAAGCCCATCGGAAACGCATCAGGAGGATGTATTAAAAAGCGTTGGCATCAAACGCGTTGATGGTGTAATTGTCCCACTCGGGAAAATTGTTAAAATCAACAGGATCGAATCGCAGCCCCAATCGTATTATCGGATAAATGGACTTAATTCCATCTACCTTACTATCACAGCGGATGAAAGTAGTAATCAACTGGAATTAGGAAAAAAAATACACAAAAAAATAACAGAAATGCACACGGCCCTGCCATCCGGCTATGAAGTGCATACGGCTTATGACGCTACGGAATATATCAAGTCTGAATTGCAAAAAATCTATTTCAGGGCTGGCTTGACGCTTATTATACTCCTGATCTTCATCTTCGTAAGCTACCGCAACCTGAAATACATGGTACTGATTGTCGTAACGCTGGGCTGCAACCTGGCGATTGCGATGATAGGCTATTACCTGCTGAAACTGGAAATACAACTCTACGCTTTGGCCGGCATTACGATTTCACTAACCTTGATTATTGACAATACCATCGTGATGGCGGATCACCTCATCCGCAAGAACAACAGCCTTTCATTCATGGCGGTCCTGGCGGCCACAATGACAACCATTGGTTCGTTGTCAATCATTTTCTTTTTGGACGAAAAACTACGTCTCAGCCTGCAAGATTTTGCAGCCGTGATCATCATAAACCTACTGATATCATTATTGATCGCATTGTTCTTGGTCCCTGCACTGGTCGATAAATTGAAGATGAACCAAAAATCAAAACGCATTCGGCATAGCCGAAACGGAGTGTTCTTCAGGAAGAAAAGGAGCGTCTATGTTTATTTTGCCCGCCCTTATAGCAATGTCATCCGCTTCATGCAGCGTTGGAGAGCAGTCGTTATTGCGGTCCTTGTCCTTACGTTTGGCCTGCCTGTCTTTCTGATACCCGATAAAATGGAAGGCGAGTCAAAATGGACAGCATTATATAATAAAAGTCTCGGAAGCGCTTATTACAAAGAGAACTTAAGCACATACGTGAATACTATTTTAGGCGGTACATTGAGGCTTTTCGTCCAAAAGGTCTATAATGGATCCTACTTTTCCAGGCAAGAAGAAACTACCTTATTGGTCAGCGCCTCGTTGCCAAGCAACTCCACTATCAAGGAAATGAATGGCCTAATACAGCAAATGGAGAGTTTTCTGAGCCAGTTTTCAGAAATCAAACAATTCCAGACCCAGATCCACAATGCCCGGCAAGCGACGATTAATATCCTTTTCACGGAAGCATACGCCAATAGCGGCTTTCCGCACATGCTGAAGGCCAGACTCATCACTAAATCCCTTGAGTTGGGCGGCGGCAGTTGGGGCGTGTATGGCTTAGGAGACGGATTTAGCAATGATGTAAGGGAGAGTGCCGGATCATTCCGCGTTGAGATGTATGGATTTAATTACGATGATCTGATGGCTTTTGCAGAGGGATTCAAAAGTAAGCTGTTGGAACACCGCCGGATTAAGGACGTAATCATCGAATCCGAATTTAGCTGGTTCAAGGATGAGTACGAGGAGTTTCGCGTTGATTTCAATAAGGAAAAACTCGCAGAGGAAGATATCCAACCTTATCAATTGTATGACAAACTGAGTTTGGTTTTCGGGCGGGATATCAATGTTGGGAGTCTCATGATGCCAAAAGGGCCTGAACGGCTTTATTTAAGTTCGACACAATCAGACAACTACGATAGATGGAGTTTGCTCCATATGCCCGTTGAAAACAATGGAAAAATATACAAGTTGGCCGAACTCGCGCAGATAAATAAAGGGCAACTGCCCCGCGAGGTAGGAAAGATAGATCAACAATACCGTCTTTGTTTGCAATACGAGTATATTGGGGCAAATGAACAGGGAAAAAAGTTGCTGGATAGCTATATCGAAGAATATCGTGAAGAATTGCCTACCGGGTATACCATAATCAATGCAAATGCATATGATTTTGATTGGTGGGGAGATGGGAAATCACAGCAATATTGGTTATTGTTGCTCATCTTCGTGATCATCTATTTTGTATCAAGTATACTGTTCAATTCGCTTACTCAACCGCTGTACATCATCTTCGTTATCCCGGTTTCTTTTATCGGTATCTTTTTGTCGTTTTATTTATTTGGGCTCAATTTTGATCAGGGAGGATTTGCCTCATTTATCCTATTGTCCGGCCTTACGATTAATGCCAATATTTATATCATCAACGAGTACAACAATATCAGAAAGATGCAACACTATCTCCCTAACATGAAGATATACCTAAAAGCATGGAATGCCAAAGCCCGCCCCATCTTGCTCACGGTATTGTCCACCATATTGGGATTTATTCCCTTTTTGATAGGCGATTCAAAAGAGGCTTTTTGGTTCCCTTTAGCTGTGGGCACAATTGGGGGGTTGACAGTTTCTACCCTCGGAACGTTTCTTTTTTTACCGCTATTCATGGGCATTGGGAAATCTTTTCTTAGCCATAAATTATGATATACTGATACAAAAAATGCCATATTGGCACGAACGACCATTGCTGCACAGCTTTTGTTATGAGTTGCAAAAGCATTTTTATGACGATTCAACTCACACAGGATAACAAGCTAAAAAAACTCATCGTTGTGGGCGACCGTGTGTTGATTAAACCAACCAAGCCCAACGAACGGACCGAAAGCGGACTGTACCTCCCCCCCGGTGTACAAGAGAAAGAAAAAGTGCAATGGGGATACGTGCTGAAGACCGGCCCTGGATATGCATTGCCCGTACCTGCGGAAGAGGAAGACGCTTGGAAACCCCAAGAAGAAAAAGTGAAATACATCCCTTTACAAACCAAGGAAGGTGATTTAGCCATTTTTCATATCGGTGCGTCCACGGAAATCCAATATCAGGGCGAAAAGTATTTCATCGTACCACAGAGCGCTATCCTGATGCTGGAGCGGGAAGAGGAGCTATAACGTTTATTTCCCTGCACTCCTTAACCCCAAATAATCCATCAGTTCTGTTGCTGCAGCCCTCCCGGCACGATTGGCCCCAATGGTAGATGCCGAAGGGCCGTAACCTACCAAGTGGATCCGTGGATCTTTCGCAACCATAGTGGCCAGCCTGCCCCCCATGACGATACCCCCGTTTTCCTCCCGTAACATCAGCGGCATGAGGTGATCCAATGAACTCCGAAACCCGGTACACCACAGGATGATGTCCGCCGCCACTTCGCGACCATTGGGCCACCGCACACCGTGTGCCGTGATTTCACTAAACATCGGCTGCCTATTCAGCACACCCCGGGCTTTCATCGCCTCAATAGCGGGGGTCACCGGCAGTCCGGTGACGGACACTACAGAGCCGGGTGGCAACCCCTTGCGTACACGGTCTTCCACCATGGCCACCGCGGCACGGCCTGCTTCTTCTCCAAATGGGCCACTGCGGAAACTTGGTTCCTTTCGGGTGACCCACGTAGTGGTGGTCACCTGTGAAATTTCGTCAAGCAGCTGGATGGCCGATATTCCACCGCCGACAATAACGACATGCTTACCGATGAAGGTATCGGCCGCTTGGTAATCTTTGGTATGCAGCTGAATGCCCCCAAACAGCTCCGCCCCCGGATATGCTGGAATATAGGGAGTTTCCCATGTGCCCGTGGCATTGATAATGCCCTGTGCCGAAAAGAAACCGCGATCGGTCTCCATGCGGAACCGCCCATCACGCTCGCATACAACGGTTACTTTCACGGGACGGTAGACGGTGAGGCCGAATGTCTGCTCATACACCTCGAAATAGTGGGGTACGGCAATGTTGGCCTGTACTTCCGGTGAATTGCCGCTTACGGTGTCCGAAAAGGAAAGTCCGGGCAAATCATGGATACGGTTTACGGTACTCAATGTGAGCGACGGCCACCGGTATTGCCAAGCACCACCCGGATAGGGCGATTGGTCAAGTACAATAAAATCACGACCTACTTCAAGTCCTTGTTTCTTGAGGTAGTAAGCCGAGGATAAGCCTGCCTGGCCAGCGCCGATAACGGCGATACCGGTTTTGTACAATAGCCGCGATGAGGATTGCAAAGGACGTTCCATGCTCAAAGGTAGCAAGGGAAAACGAAAGAAACCTCATATGCCCCAAATACCATGAACGGCTTCCCATCCTATGGGAGCGCGACAACAAGTTTATAGGTTCCGGCAACAAAGGGTGGAAATTGTATCCGACCGTCTTTTATGTTGGTGCTTACGGGCTCACCATTTATGGTGATATTCGGCTCGATTGCTAATTCTAACGGCAATTCCACTACTGCCTTCGTATTCACCGGCACCGAAAGTTCCACGGTGTAAGCAGCTTTTTCCCGCCTACACGAAACTACAACAGTACCCTTGATGGTAGGAACATTGACGGTTGCCCATTCCAGCGATCCCAGCTGGGGCCGCACCCTGAAGAGCTTCCAACCCGGCTCCAATGGCTCAACTCCCATCAGTTTGCGCGGAATCGCATTGGCAGGAACTGCTCCCCAGACATGGTTCCAATCCTGGTTGGGCTTATACTTGTTGTCCCAAGCTTCCATGGTGATGGTACTTCCCGCCCGGATCATGTTGTACCAACTGCGGTCGCTCTGCGACGTGAGCAACGAAAGTCCGTAATCGCCATCACCCGCTTCATAGGTGGCATCCATCAAAAATTGGCTGCCATACACGCTGCAAGCCATACCTCGTGATCGGATGAAATCCATTACCGCACGTTTATGTTCTTCCGGCACCAAGCCGAAGACCAGCGCCATCATGTTGGTGTGCAAAGCGGCATGGTCAGTATCCACCCCATCGCGGAATACGCGCCTGCTCCTATCCCAAAGGAGGGATTGGAATGCTTGGTAAGTCTGGGCCGCCTTTTCTGAAAACAAGGCGGCATCATCCCGTCGCCCCAGCGCTCCGGCCAATTTGGCCATGTCCGTTAACGCTTTGTAATGAAACGCATTTACCACGGCATTGTAGGCAGTAAATACAAATCCGTCAGTTTCCCCGTTGCCCGCCATACCGAAGTCCCCGGTATGCGGCCAGTCTACGATGTCACGCAGCGAATCGCCCGGGTAGTGAACGGCCTGCATCAACGCCTTGGTTTGCTTGCCACTCTTGGTACTGATGAGGCCATTGGCTTCGCGCAGGGGAAGCAATAATTTGGCCCGTAGATCGCCATAATGGTGATTCACCCATCGTATATCTCCCGTGTAGAGGTAGTCATTGTATGCCATCAGCACCGATTGCAATATCCACTCGGTGGGCCAGGTGGCATGGTGGAGCAGGTATTCGTGGGAACGGCGTGCCATACTGTATTCATTGTCCACGCTGTAATGGCAAAGCTGGTTGATGTAAGCATCCGCTTCATAGGGTATGCGCTCCCGATCGCCGTCTACATAAATGCCGGCAAACGAGGTAGCTTTGACACTGTATTTGCTTAGCTCCCATACTGCATTCAGTACAGCATCCGAACTCTCGAACCGGGATGCAGCGTCGTTAAACGGATAGTGCACGGTGGATCGGACAATGTCTGTCCCCTTCACGTTCCCCTGATAACCTTCCAATTCCACATAACGAAAGGGCAATACCTCTCCAATGTACCCGGGCATTTTGATGGCTTGCGATCCGGTGTTGCGTTTATTAGGTCGGAACTGTACATGGTAAATGTGCCTTCCTTTTTTCAGTGATATCCGATATTCAGCATATCGGATGGATCCGCCAGGTTTGCGGTTGATGCTGCCATCGGGATGGATGGCTTCTCCAAGCCTGACGACTACGGCACCGGCCCCATTAGGGGACTCCAAGGTCAGGCGCAATTGGCCGAAGGCCGCCCTACCGAAGTCTATCCGCATGGTACTTCCGGCATGCGTTGCCTGTCTGGGGACTTCATCGGTCTTCAGTAGCGGATAAAAAGCCGTTTGATAGTTTACCAACGCATCGGCCGTCCAGAACCGGCTGATAGTCGACCACGGCGATGGCCTGCCGCCCCCATCCCATACCATTACCCGCCATAGGTAGTAGGTATTGGATTTCAGTGGCGGTCCGCTATATAGCACATTGGTGGTTTCATCCGACGTCACCATGCCGGAATCCCACACATCGCCAACACCGTTGATGAGGCTATCCCGGCTGCCGGACATGATAATGCGGTATGCAGATTGGTTTGCGCCTTGTCCCATGCCCGTCAATTCCCAGCCTAGTGCGGGTCTTTTGTTCGCGATGCGCACATGTTGACCATGCTGGATGTTGCCATCACTTGCCGGATATCCATTGATCACCTGCAAATCCGGATGATACAGGTGTTCAACCATAAGCTTGGACACCCTGATATCCTGGGCATCCACGTTAAAAACGATATTTAACCACACACATAGGAAAAGCATTTTTTTCATGCTTCGCAATCCGCTATTTTTTTAATACCAGTTCATGTCGCCCAGCAGGCAAAAGAACCGTTCCCGTCCGATACGTATTGCCTGCAAAGACTGCACCGCTCCGTTTTTCCACATCCCAGTTAAACGTGGCCGTACTATTCGCTGGCACGGTGATGGCAAGCGCCACGTCACTACCGGTACGTTTCCATGACGACCGGATTTCTCCATAGGGGCCCTCGAATGCCGCCTCGAAATGCTCCAGCCCTTCCGCAAAGTGCGGTTCTATCAGCACATGTTTGAATCCCGGCCGGTGCTCATCCGGCTTGATGCCACCCAGTCCCTTGAAAAACCAGGCACCGATTTCACCGAACATCATGTGGTTATCCGAAATATCGCGCGTAGCATTGATGTCCCAGTTTTCCAAAAGGGTGGTTGCGCCGTTTACTATCCACCAGCCCCAAGATGGGTAGCTATCCCGTGCAGCCAGCTTGTAGGCAAGGTCGGCATAACCATTTTCGCTAAGCGCATTCAGCAAAGCCTTCGCTCCCAATACCCCTACATCGATATGATTTCCATCGGCCTCCACACGCGCGGCCAGTCGGGCAGCTACCTTTCCGGCCAACGATTCCGGTACTACATCCCACATCAATGGCATGCTCAGCTCGGTCTGCGTCCCCGATGCGTAAACGCCTGTTTCACGGTTTAGATACTTATCATTAATGGCCTTTTTGATAAAGACGGCCAACCGGCTATAGTGCTCGTGGTCTTCCGGTTTTTCCAGCAGATCGGCCGCCTTCGACAAGATAACCGCATCCACATAATAATAAATGGACGAAGTAAGTTCCAACGACGACTTGGATTTGACGGGTACCCAATCGCCCCTGCCCCAGGTGGTCAACCCAGCTGGACTGATCTGCGTGACATAGTTGACGTAACGCTTGATGGCTTCATAATTGTCCGAAAGGGGCTTGATATCACCATAAAACAGATACAGATTCCACGGAATGATGGCAATGGTACTCGTCCAATCCGTTCCGTTGGCCGTCCCGTAACCCCAGCCACCCGTTGGGATAATATCCGGCAGCACACCGTTGGGTTGCTGTTCGTCGCGATGATCCGCCAGCCATTTTTCGTATATGGTAATCCCATCAAAGTTGTACAGCGCCGTTTCGATGGCAAAATGCCCATCGCCGGTCCAGCCATTCTTCTCCCGTTGGGGGCAATCTGTCGGATAGCCGAACAGATTAGATAAATAGGAATTATTGGCCGCCCACGCGATGCGGTCTACCAACGGATTGGACGAATGGATCTGCCCGATGGCAGGGACATCACTGTGCATGAAATAACCTACCAAGCTGGTCGTATCGAGCTGTACAGGCTGGCTACTGCTTACTTCGACATACCGGAAACCCTTGTAGTTGAACCTCGGCATGAACGTTTCGGAACCACCCCCGTTGAGCGTAATGACATCGGTCTGGAAGGGATCTTGGTCGTCTGCCGGCCGATAGTACACATCGATATTCGAAAGATCCACCCGCCCGTCTTTGCCCAGGCGTTCGCCGTGCTTGAGCCGCAGTACCGTGCCTGCGGCACCAGATACCGTCAACTGGCTAACTCCCGCAATATTGCGCCCCAAATCGAATAAATAAGTCGAATCATTGACGCGCATCAGTGATTTTGGCTTGATTTCCTCCACATTGCGGATGGGATGCATGGTCTGTGCCACGATATGGCTGGAAGGTGCCGAACGATAAGAAACGTGCCGCCAATCGCTGTCGTCAAATCCCACGTTATTCCATCCGGCTTGTTCCAATCTGGCATCGTAATGCTCCGCAGTATAGATGTTATTGGAGGTAATCGCCCCGCTGCCTGCTCTCCAATCCCGTTCTGAAGCGATGGTTTCCACCGTTCCATCCTCGTAGGTAATGCGCAGATCAAGGCAGAATGCTGGCCGGTTTCGCCAAGGGGCTTTATCAAAATTCCAAACGGCCATGGCCTGATGGTTGTACCACCCGTTGCCAAGCACAACACCGATTGCATTTGCCCCTTGCTGAACCAACTCGGTGACGTCGTGCGTGACGTAGAGTATCCGTCTGTCAAAACGGGTGTATATCGGATCCAAGCGATGGGTACCTACGCGCATGCCGTTGATATATAACTCGTATAGTCCCGCCACGGCAATATATGCACGGGCTTCCTTTACCCGCTTAGCAGCATCGAATTGTTTCCGGAAATAAGGTGCCGGCCGGTAGTGGATATCCTGCCCATCGGCGATCCAAGCGCCCTGCCAATGCCCTGTGCCCATCATCCCGGTCTCAAAAAAAGCCACTTTCCGTGGCCGGTAGCTTACGCCTTGGATACCTTTGCTTTCTACCATCCAATAATAACGGGTAAATGGTTTTAACGGCGCCCCGCCGTAAACTACCAAATTAGCCTCCGAGGCCACTTCATCGGTATCCCAGCTTTGCCCCTCTCCCCGGGCTATTGCCAAGGAATCGACCCCTACAATGACACGGTATGCCGTTTGCCTGGCGCCCGGGCGATTGTCGGCTATTTTCCAAGTAAGCCGGGGGGCGGCGCCATCAATGCCAAGCGGATCAACCAAGTATTCGCAGCGCAAATCGTAGATTTCCACCCCAGACTGGGCGTAGCTATTTAGGCAGCATAACAATGCGATGACCCAAGATAAAACTAATCTTTGTGTTTTCAATTTAAAAATAGGGTTTATTAGACGGTGTCAATTTAAGCAAAAAACACGGATAACCGTATTGCCTCGTTAGTCCATGGACATGGATTTTCTCCGATTGTAGAAATCGGAATATACCCCGCAATCACATCCGCGTCGCAGGGCTCGGCATTCGCTAATGGGAGGAACAGGCTACCCGCCTCCAAAAAAGGGTATTCGTCAAAAAGTAGTTTAGCGCCTTAGATCAGCGCTGCCGGAAAATCCGACACCTGCTCACAGCACACCTGCTCCATCACCTGCTTCAGTTGCGTCTTGAACATGCCGATGGTATGATCCCCGCCTTGCTGGCCCAATGCCGATACACCATACATAAACGGGCGGCCCATGAACGTAAAGTGGGCGCCGCAAGCCAATGCCCGCCCAATATCGGGACCCGAGCGCAATCCGCTGTCGATCATTACTTTCAGCTTATCACCATATTTGTCAGCCAAACCTTTCAGTGGCTTGATGGTAGACTCACCAGCATCAATCTGCCGTCCGCCATGGTTGGAAACGATAATCCCGTCTGCGCCCAAACGGATGCTTTCCTCCATATCTTCCTCACACACTACGCCCTTGATGACCAGCTTGCCCTTCCACAGATCACGGATCGCCTTTATCTTATCAGCGTCTACCCGGCCAGTAAACGTGGCATTCATAAACTTGCCCAGTTGGCTCAGGTTGAGATCCTTGCTCATGTAAGGTTTCAGCGTGGCAAACTCGGGAATGCCTACCCTTAGGGTTTCGAATGACCAAGCAGGGCGGGCCGCCGCCTGAAGAAAATTATTGATGGTCATCCGGGGTGGCATGGAAAGTCCCGCCTTGATCTCGCGGTACCTCAACCCGAACGACGGTACGTCTACCAATACGACCAATACCGGGCAATGCACGGCTTCAAGCCTACGAAGGATATCGTCCCGTAGTTTATTTTCAGTGGGATGGTATAGTTGGAACCAAAATTGCGACTCGGTCACCTCTGCGATGCGTTCAATGCTGCTGGTAGAGACGGTACTCAAGGTATACGGGATGTTGTGCTTCAATGCTGCCTTCGCCAATATCTCCGGCGCATTGGGCCACATCAATCCCTGCAAGCCGATGGGTGATATTCCGAAGGGGGCATCATACACATGGCCAAACAATTCGGTGCGCATATCTACACCGTGATGCTTTTTAAGGTACCTCGGCATGAGTTGGATATCCTGGAAATCAGCCTCGTTGCGCCACAGGTTCAATTCATCGTTACATCCGCCTTCAAGGTAGTCAAAAGCAAATTTCGGAATGCGGCGTTTGGCTTTACGCTTCAAATCCTGTACGGAGGGGTATTGCGGGTTGTACTTTAATAAATCAGGGTTCATTTATTTTCTTTTTTTTCTTTTTCGTCTGGACGTGCGTAAAACCGCAATTCAATGAGATCATTCGGTATGGGCTTGCTGTTCCACGATTGGTGGATGGCCAATGCGGCGCCTATTGCCGTAGCCTGTGCCATGGACGCTGCAAAGACTTCCATTTCCGGAAAAGCATCAGCCAGCAGGTTCATGTAAAGGGCATTTTTGCTAAATCCGCCATCTACAAAAATACGTTTTACGCGTGAGCCTTTAATGACCAGTTGGGTGGATACCTGCTGTAAAGCCACCAAATCCATAATCAAGCGGTGATAAGCTTCCTCGAAGGAGGCGTAGTCCGATAGCTTGCGCTGCGCAAAGGCAGATACCTTGCCACCGATCGGCTCCGGATCCCCCCCTTTTCGCAGCCTATCTACAAGGCCCCGATCATAGGCCATATTCCGGTATCGGCTGGAGGGTTGCCCGAAATGCTCGGCAATCCGCTTGACTTGTTGTTCATGTTCATAACCGGCAAATAGGCGGGACGCCTTTACCGGTGTACCCTGATAATGCATATAACAAAGGCAATCGGCCTCCAGCTCTGCTTTGGTAAGCGGCGAATGATTGAACGGATTGAGGCTGATGCACCACGTGCCTGTTGAAATCAACACAAAGGGTTCGTAGAAGCTGACCAAGTAAGGGATCAGTGCGGCCGAACTATCGTGTAATCCGACACCAACACCATACCCGTTGCCGGGAAAGGATGCCGGATACAGCTCGTCTGTCCGTGCCAACGGTGCCAGCTTGTCGATGATGCCTTCCCGGTATACCCATTCGTGGTAGTCGTTTTTCGTGAAGTCCCAAAGATGAGTATGGCAGCCAATACTCGTCTTATCGGAATACATGCGGCCCGAAACAAGGAAACTCAAGTATTGCGGAAGGTGCAGCGCGTAATGAATCTGATCGAAAAGCTCGGGATGCTCATATTTGGTACGGTACAGCTGCATCCCCGAATTAAGGCTGCCCAATACCGGGGACGCCGTGGTAAAAGCCACGGTCTCCGCACCGCCGTAGTCTTCATAAAACTTGCGTTGCAATGCCTCCGGATAGGGTTTCAAATAGTTGTATAACGGTGCCAATGGCCTGCCGTCTTCATCGACGTAGACCAAGCTTGCCCCATACGCCGCAAAGTTAATCGCCCGTACTTCAAATTCGGCTTTCCGGAATACTTCATGCAAGGAGTCGAATACCGATAAACGCAGGCTTTCAAGATTTTCGCAAGGATCGCCATCTTCATCCACGGTTTCGGTAAACCGCGCCGAACGTTCAAAGACAATCTTGTACTGCTCGTTGAAGAGGAACAGTTTCTTGTTGGTCTTCCCTACGTCGAATATGGCTATGACAGGCGTTTTCATAACCCCGTAGCTACGGCTTTCGTGCCTCGCTCTTTAATTAACTTGCCGCGCACATCCAGATCCCTGAATAGTGCCAACGGATCCAATGCTGCACCCGCACGCTTACGTGCCTCCGCAACCAGCGGCCGCACATCTGTACGGAATGCGTGCTGCAATACCTCCTGGGCTTGTACAACATCATTGCTCGCTTGTGCCTCGATAAGCGCTTCACGATCAACGAGCAATGCTTGTGCATAGGCCACAAGAATGGCTTCCACGGACTGCACCAAATCTTCAAGGGGATCCTTGAGGTTATGCGAAGCGTCAATCATCCAGCCCAAATCCTTCGTATGATCCATTCCACGGCTATCCATCCCTTCCACCAATTCATTGAAGATGAGGAATAGCTGGTAGGGTTTTATGCTTCCGGTGGTCAGGTCGTCATCTCCATATTTGGAATCGTTGAAATGAAATCCGCCAAGCTTGCCTTCCATCAGCAGCAAGGCGACAATCTGTTCGATATTTGCATTGGGCAGGTGATGCCCCAAATCGACCAGTGTATAGGCTTTTTCGCCAAGCTTGCTGGCATACAGCAAGGACTGCCCCCAGTCCCCCACAGTAGTGGAATAAAAGTTCGGTTCGAAGGCCTTGTATTCGACAAACATTTTCCAATCGTCAGGCAATGCTTCGTATACTTCCCGCAAACATTCCAACGTGTTTTGAAAAGCCTTGCGGAAATTCAATTGCCCGGGAAAACTCGATCCATCGGCCAGCCACACGGTGAGTGATTTGGATCCCAGTTCCATGCCTTGTTTAATCACGTCGATGTTGTGGTCGATGGCTTGCTGACGCACGGCCCTATCTACATGCTGCATGGAGCCAAACTTGTAGCTGAGCGGCTGTCCGGATTGATCCTGGAAGGTATTGGAATTCATGGCATCGAATACCAAACCATAGTGCGCCGCCAAGGTACGGATAGCCGCATAATCTTCAGGGATATCCCATGGGATATGCAGCGATATGGAACCGCTAGATCGGTTGAGTGCATGCAATATACCGATATCGGCGATTTTTTCTTCGAGATTGCGGGGTTCGCCCCCGCCGGAGAAGCGGCCAAACCGTGTGCCGCCGGTGCCGAGCGCCCAGCTGGGAATGGCCACCTGAAAATCGTTCAATTGTTGTACAATCTTTTCAACGTTGGGCAGATCTTCCGCCAGCTGCGCAAACCTGCGCCCATGGGAAGCCTCCAACCGTTGATTATGTTGCGCGATTTGATGTTTATCAATATGCATAACAGGTCTACTTGTCAAAGGTAAAACAGAATTGCCAACTCGCATCCTTTGGGACGATTTAATTGACAATTCTGTTAAAAAAAGATAATCCTAACGCACGAATGCCATCGCTACCCCGCCATCCACATTGAGCACGTTGCCGGTGGATTTGTTCATCAACCCGCTGACCAACACAAAACAAGCGTTGGCAATGTCGTCGGGAAGAATCATTTCATTCAACAGCGTACGCTTGGCGTAATATGCCGGCAATTCCTCCACGGTGACGCCATAAGCTTTGGCACGTCCTTCAGCCCATCCACCAGCCCAAATGTTGCTATCGCTGATCACGGCATCCGGGTTTACGACATTTACCCGGATTTTGGCAGCGCCCAATTCAGCAGCGTTCAATCGGCTAAGGTGCAGTTGGGCGGCCTTTGCCGAACCATAACCTGCATTGTTCGGGCCGCTTACCAACGCATTTTTGCTGACGATGTTGATAATATCCCCACCAATAGCCTGTTTTTTCAATATGTTTACCGCAGCTTGGGTAATCAAAAACTGCCCTTTGACCAATACATCATATAACAAATCCCAATCCTGTTGGGTATGCTCTTCTATGGATTTGGAAATGGACAATCCGGCATTGTTCACCACGATATCTACCCCGCCAAAAGCGAGCGCTGCCGTGTCAAAGGCTTGCTGGATTTGTTCGGCATTGGTCACATCCAAAACCGCCGTCGCATAGGCATCTTTTCCAAAGGCAGTCTTAAACTCGTCACCGGTACTTTGCAGCCTTTCTGCATTCAAGTCATTAAGTACAACTACGGCCCCTTCCTGGACAAACTTGCGGGCAATGGCCTTGCCGATACCGCCGGCACTGCCCGTGATCAATGCTATCCGGCCCGATAAGGGCTTGGGTTTGGGCATACGCTGCAACTTGGCCTCTTCCAGCAGCCAGTATTCAATATTGAAGGCCTCCTGACGGGGCAATGCGGTGTATTCGGATATCGCCTCCGCACCTTTCATCACATTGATGGCATTGATGTAAAATTCGGCAGCAACACGCGCGGTCTGCTTGTCCTTGGAAAATGAAAACAGACCGATGCCAGGATAAAGGATAATGACCGGATTGGGATCGCGCATGGCGGGGCTGTTGGGATGCTTGCAGGTTTCGTAGTATTCCTTGTATAAGGCGCGGTACGCTTCAAACGCAGGAGCCAACCCGCTTTTCACGGACTCCGCATCCGCCAAATCGGCATCGGGAGCCAAATCCAATACCAACGGGCTTATTTTGGTGCGCAGGAAATGGTCAGGGCAACTGGTACCCAGGGGTGCCAACCGCTCCAAATCATTAGAATTGATAAATTCCAGTACCCGTTCGTCATCTGTAAAATGCCCTACCATAGCACGTTCAGACGAGCAAAAACCCCGAAGAATGGGTGCCAATGCAGCCGCCTGTTTTTTCCGATCTGCTTCAGGAGTGGCGACAATTTTAGCGCCCCCGAAAACCGGACGTTCCTTGCCGTAATTTGCTTCCAAATATTCCGCACAGCGCTCAATGACGGTAAGCGTATTGACATAGCTTTCGTAAGCCGTGTCGCCCCAGGTGAATAGCCCATGCGAGCCCAGCATGATGCCCCGGATACCGGGATTTTCAGCTAGGCACTGCCGCAACTGCAAGCCGAGATCAAACCCTGGCCGCTGCCAACCCACCCAACCGATTTCGCCATTGAACAGCTCTTGGGTAATGCGCTTGCCGTCTTTGGCTGCTGCAATGGCTATCGCTGCATCCGGATGCAGGTGATCAATGTGCTTGAAAGGCAAAAAGCCATGCAGTGGCGTATCAATGGATGGCGCTTTGGAGGCGAGGTCATAGATGCAATGGTTAAACAATTCAACCATTTCATCCTCTTGTTCAAGACCCCGATAGATGTGCTCAAGGCTTCTCAACCGATCGACATAAAGCGCGGCGAGTCCGCTCCGCGTGAGGGTGCCGATGTCGCCACCCGATCCTTTAATCCACATCACTTCCGTATCCAACCCTGTCAACGGATCTTTGGCGATGGCTTTACACGACGTATTGCCGCCGCCATAGTTAGTAAGCCTTAAATCGGCCCCCAGTAAGTTGGAGCGATAAAGCAACAGTGCTACCTCATCCCCCGCTAATTCAGCGGCTTTGGCATCATCCCACAAATAACTGACATGCTTGAATGATTCTTTTCCGATAGTTCCAGACATACGCTTTTATATTGTTTTTTCATTAATTTACTTCATTGTTGTTCGTTTTCGGCTGCCGGCTTATGACCTACGGCTCCAACGTCCGCGCAAACCCTACCAACAGGATCGACAAGGTAATGACCGCAATGCCTCCGATAATCGTCGCATAGGTTTTTTTGCTCACTCCCTTCCATTCTTTCAAAATAACCCCCCAGGCATTGGCAATCAGAATAATAAACGCCATATGCAATATCCATGAACTCGCGCCGTTTCCGAGCCGGCTTTCTCCCATACCGTAAAAGAAAAATTGCAGGTACCAGGTTGTGCCCGCCAATGCGCAGAAAAAAATGTTTCGGGCAATGGGTACCCTGGGGTTTACGTAATCGCCAAATGTTTTGTTCTTCGTGTTGAGAAACATACACCACAAAAAATTGGTCGTAAGCCCCCCCCAAAGCACAACAACATACGTCACGTTGTTTTGGAACAAGAACTCCCCCTGTCCGGGATGCCCGGACTTCCAAAGATCGCTGGCTACGTGTGCCATGGGTTT
Organism: Parapedobacter koreensis; assembly: GCF_900109365.1. Lineage (GTDB taxonomy): Bacteria > Bacteroidota > Bacteroidia > Sphingobacteriales > Sphingobacteriaceae > Parapedobacter > Parapedobacter koreensis. The sequence continues at coordinate 235,338 of NZ_FNZR01000001.1, forward strand.
TCCGGCTTCCAATCCAAAATTAAAACAAGCACTCAATATACCTGAAACGATGGCCACCATCAATCCCAAACCAAATTGGTAGTCTTTATTGCCGCTGGCATCCGCTATTGCTCCCGTTAGTTCTTTCTCTTTCAGCACACCCGCCCTGCCACATAGGTAGATGCCCAGCACACAAATGGCCAAGCCCAGCAAAATAGTCCGGCCCGGGGCCGTGGAAAAAAACAAATCGATGGTCTCCTTGCCTTCCGTGCCATTGAAGTAATAAAATATCGACGGAACTAACGAACCGAACACCATGGTCAGTCCAAGGATGATACTGCTGCCAAGCGATACACCTAAATACCGTACGCCGAACCCATACGTAAGCCCACCAATGCCCCAAAGCAAACCGAAAAGGTAGGAATAGCCAATCGTATCACTATCCGCTTGCCGAATAATGGCAGCGAAACCAGGAATAGTAAGGTATGCCGCCAACGGAGGAACGATGAGCCAAGAAAACACGCCCCCGACAATCCAGAAACTCTCCCAGGCCCACCCCTTTACCTTTTTATAGGGCACGTAAAAACTCCCCGACGCAAAGCCGCCTATGAAGTGAAAAACTACCCCCGCTAATACTTGCATAACAATATGGTTAATTGGCATTAATGACGGCGCAAGTTAGAAAAGATGAAAAAATGAACTGTTATGGGCTGTCATGTTTATCGCTGCCATTTTCCATTTTTGTGCTATTCGATTTCCGATTTAACAATAATTACCGTAATATCGTGTTCTTATAGTTAAAAATAGAATTTACCAACAGCTAACGAACATGAAAAACATTGCATTGCTGACCATGCTGGTTGCTTTAATTTCAGTAGGAGATGTGTTTAGCCAGGCGCCAGCACGAAGAGAACCACCGAAGGGCTCGCTTTCAAGTGGAACCATTGATAGCCAGTTTGTTTACCTCTACGCAATTTCAAAGACGCAGGATGGATTTGAGCATGTGCGCCAAGCGAACTTGGATCGGATACGGCAAAATGTTGCTGACACCATCAAGACGCTGACCCAAGCCATTGCCGATTTGAAAGCCAAAGACGACAGTCAGGAAGCCCAGGTAAGTGCGATAGCTGATTCACTTACACAGGTCAAGGATGAACTGCGCAGTGCCCAGCAGCAAAAAGACAGTTTTTCCGTTGTGGGCATATCACTTCAGAAAAACACCTACAGTTTAATCATGTGGGGCATTGTTCTCATCTTAGCCATTGCCTTGATCCTTTATATTTATCGGTATAACCAAAGCCACGTGGTGACACAGGATATCCAAAAAGCTATCGAAGAGCTTCAAACAGAATTTGACCAACACCGTAAAAAGGCAATGGAAAAAGAGCAGAAACTCAAACGGCAATTGCAGGACGAGATCAACAAACGATTGGGCTAAGCCAGCCACCATTTAACCATGCAAATCCTTCACATTTGCTTCTTATCAACGCTCCTTGTTATGGTGACTTTATAGGGATATACTAGGGAAATAGTAGGGACTTTATAGGGAAAAATCCCTATAATCTTCCTATTACTTATGTAGTAGCTACTGGAAACTATCAGGGCATATGAGCAATTGGTAGCACATTGGTCTTTCTTTGGTCGTTGTAAGCGTAAAGCGTGAACGATTTTGAGTGCAGCTAAGTGGCCGATGATTTGCTTTTTATATGCCACTTTTGTAACTTGCATACAATTAACAGTGTATCCATTATTTATAAACCGTATGTGATGATGAAGCTGCTCCAAAAAACTATTTTGCTATTGGTGTTATTAAGTATGCTGATTGTTCAGGTCCGTGCGGAAGACCCCAAGCCGCTACCTATCGGTGCCAAAGCACCCGACTTCAGCCTGAAGGGCGTGGACGATAAAACCTATACGTTAGCCAGTTTTAAGGACGCCAAGTTGTTGGTCATCATTTTTACGTGCAATCATTGTCCTACAGCCCAGGCTTATGAAGATCGCATCATCGAATTTACAGCCGCCTACAAATCCAAGGGCGTGCAGGTCGTTGCCATCAGCCCCAATTCGGACGCTGCCATCCGGTTAGACGAATTGGGCTACACCGATCTGAGTGACAGTTTCGATGAGATGAAAATGCGTCATCAGGAAAAGGGCTATAATTTTCCGTACCTCTATGACGGCGAAACCCAGCAGGTATCGACGCAGTACGGCCCCGCTACCACTCCCCACGCGTTTGTTTTCGATCAGGAACGTACCCTGCGGTATGTGGGGCGTATCGACGACGACGAACACATCGGCAGGGCCAAGACATTTGATCTAAAAAATGCGGTGGACGAACTGCTTGCCGAAAAACCGGTCACTACGGCTACCACAAGGACATTTGGATGCTCGGTAAAATGGAAATCCAAAACGGATTGGAAAACCCGCGAAGTAGCGGACTGGAAAAAAGAGCCAGTGACACTGGAAACGGCTACGTTGGATACGCTGAAAGCCGTACTCAGCAATAATTCTGGAAAATACCGCTTGATTAATTTTTGGGCCACCTGGTGCGGACCCTGTGTTGCCGAATTTTCGGCTCTTGTGGAAACGGACAAAATGTACCGCCAACGTGATTTTGATTTTATCACGGTTTCATTGGATGCCAAGCAATCCACCGATAAGGTGCGTGCATTCTTGCAGCAAAAATACGCCAGTAATCGGAACCTCCTTTTTGGCGACGAAAACAAATATGATCTTATCGAAGCCGTAGATGCCGAATGGCAAGGCGCCCTGCCTTATACGATACTTGTTTCACCTGCGGGTGAAATCGTATACCGGCAGATGGGTATTATTGAACCCTTGGCGCTCCGGAAAGCCATCGTGGAACGCATCGGGCGGTACTATCCCTAACCAAAATTTTACGTCCGCTTAACGTTATTTGCGGATACGACGTGTATATTTGTATGCAACAGCCGACGTCGTTGCCCAACGACAACCTGCTAAACCAATCGGAATGGCGGAAGCCCAGCGTTTATTATCATCAACGTAAAAACATTAAAAACATGAAGTACAACTTATTAGGAAACACGGGTTTGAAAGTATCTGAACTTTGCCTTGGCACAATGACCTTCGGAGGAAAGGGCGTGTGGACCGCCATTGGCACACTGCCTCAGGAGGAGGTAGACCTGTTGGTTAAAAAATCCGTCGATGCAGGCATTAATTTCATCGATACGGCTAATGTATACAGCGAAGGGCTGAGCGAACAATTGACCGGCAAGGCCATCCGCAACCTCGGCCTTCACCGGGATGATCTCGTCATCGCAACCAAGGTAAGGGGAAAGATGGGAGATGGCCCCAATCAGATAGGCCTGTCCCGCAAACATATTTTACAGCAAGCCGACGAAAGCCTCAAGCGGTTGGATATTGATTACATTGATTTGTATCAAATCCATGGTTATGACGCATTGACACCATTAGAAGAGACGCTAGCTGCCCTGGATAGCTTGGTGAGCTCCGGCAAGGTACGCTATATCGGCTGCAGCAACCTGGCAGCCTGGCATATCATGAAAGCTTTGGGTATATCGGCTAAAGAGCACCTCGCCAAATTTGTATCCCTGCAGGCTTATTATACGATTGCCGGAAGGGATATCGAACGTGAAATCGTCCCTTTATTAGCCGACCAACACCTTGGGTTGATGGTATGGAGTCCGTTGGCCGGAGGGCTGCTTAGCGGGAAGTATGGTCGGCATACCGGCCCTGACGACGGCAGACGAACCAGCTTTGACTTCCCACCCGTTGATAAGGACAAAGCCTTTGATGTCATAGAAACCATGCGCGAAATTGCGGCAAGTAAGGGTGCCAGTATTCCCCAGATAGCCCTCGCCTGGCTGCTCCACCAGCCCGTAGTTACCTCGGTAATCATTGGTGCCAAAAAACCCGATCAGTTGGAAGATAACCTGAACGCTGTAGACGTGGTACTCACTCCGGAAGAGTTAAACCAGCTTGGCGAAGTAAGCAAGCTTGCCCCGGAATATCCGGGCTGGATGCTAGCGCGGCAAGGAGCGGATCGCCAAGCGGACTGACAATACACATTTCCCCCGTTATAGCGTCCGGCATCCCTTAGCCGGACGCTTTGTTTTATGTAACATTTCTTTACATTTAAATTTGCTTTTAATTCTTTAAAGCGTATTTTTGCAGTCCAAAATTAAGGCCCGTATTTTGCCTTTATTACATTGGTTTATAAAATTTTAGTTCCTGATAATATGTCCAATATTGGAAAAATAGCCCAAATTATCGGCCCCGTGGTCGATGTGAGTTTCGCTGAAAACGCCAGACTTCCGAAGATTTACGATGCGTTGGAAATCGAGAAAGAAAACGGTCAACGCATTGTGTTGGAAGTTCAGCAACACCTGGGTGAAGAGCGCGTGCGCACCATCGCCATGGATGGCACGGAGGGCTTGACCCGCGGTATGAAAGTGGTTGATACCGGTGCGCCCATCAAAATGCCCGTAGGCGAGGGTATCAAAGGACGTGTATTTAATGTGGTGGGCAATGCTATTGACGGCATTCAAGAACTCGATAAATCCGCAGGACGCAGTATCCACAATACCCCGCCGAAATTTGAGGATCTTTCCACGGAAACCGAAGTACTTTTTACGGGCATCAAAGTGATCGACCTGTTGGAACCTTATGCCAAAGGTGGTAAAATCGGTTTGTTCGGTGGCGCGGGTGTGGGTAAAACGGTGTTGATTCAGGAACTCATCAATAATATTGCAAAAGCGTATTCCGGACTTTCCGTATTCGCAGGCGTGGGTGAACGTACCCGTGAGGGCAATGACCTGCTTCGCGAGATGCTGGAATCCGGAATCATCAAATATGGCGAGGAATTTATGGAGGGCATGGAAAAAGGCGAATGGCCGTTAGAAAAGGTAAACGCCGAAGAATTGAAAGATTCGAAAGCTACCTTCGTATTCGGACAGATGAATGAGCCTCCCGGAGCGCGTGCCCGTGTGGCCCTTTCCGGACTGACCATTGCTGAATATTTCCGTGATGGCGATGGCGAGGGTGCTGGCCGTGATATCCTGTTCTTCATCGACAACATTTTCCGCTTTACCCAGGCGGGCTCGGAAGTATCAGCCCTATTGGGACGGATGCCATCCGCAGTAGGTTACCAGCCTACGCTGGCTACCGAAATGGGCCTTATGCAGGAGCGTATCACATCCACGAAGCGCGGTTCCATCACTTCCGTACAGGCAGTGTATGTACCAGCAGATGACTTGACAGACCCTGCTCCGGCAACTACATTTGCCCACTTGGATGCTACTACATCCCTATCCCGGAAAATAGCTGAATTAGGGATATATCCAGCTGTTGACCCACTTGATTCTACTTCAAGGATTATGACTGCGGCTATACTTGGGAATGACCATTACGATTGTGCCCAAAGAGTCAAAATGTTATTGCAGAAATACAAAGAGCTTCAAGATATCATTGCTATTTTGGGGATGGACGAGCTATCAGAAGAGGACAAACTAACCGTACATCGCGCACGCCGTGTACAGCGCTTCTTGTCGCAGCCTTTCCATGTGGCGGAGCAATTTACCGGCCTCAAAGGTGTATTGGTAGATATCAAGGACACCATCAAAGGATTCAACATGATTATTGATGGCGAGGTGGATGAATATCCCGAAGCAGCCTTCAACTTGGTAGGCACCATTGAAGACGCTATCGAAAAAGGCAAGAAACTGTTGGCGGAGGCTGTCTAATGAAGCTTACAATCATTACCCCGGATAAGCCCATTTTCGAAGGTGAAGTCACATCCGTGACGGTACCCGGCACAGCAGGTTCCTTTGAAGTGTTAGAGAACCATGCCCCAATCGTATCCACGTTGGAAGACGGAAAAGTCATTATCCGAACCGGCAAAAGCGAAGAGATTATTAACATCATTGGTGGTGTTGTGGAAGTCATTCGCAACAAGGTCACCGTGCTCGCCGAGGGAATAACAACGTCATAAAAAAAATAAAAAAACAACGAACAGAGCCTCCCGGTAAGCATCATCGGGGGGCTTTTTTTTGACAACTTTTTGACAACTTTTCAGCCCGTTGGATCCGTTTTACGCAGAATTTGCCCAAGCTTTGTACCTTCACACTAAAATGAACCGAATACCAAAATTGATTTTAGTATATTAATAAAACAATATAATTCTAAAATCACATATATAAATGAAATAAAAATTTGAAAATACAATAAATACAGAATTTTATTATTTTTTTAAAAAACACGGAGTAGCTATTGCCTGTTAAAAAGAAAGATCCTACCTTGATAAAGTCAAAAAAAGACAAGAACCTATAGTGGGTTTGAGAAAGAAATCCGACGGTAAAAAAGGCACAAATAGGCAACGCTCAAGCAAAGGGATATGCGATATTTCGGCAACGATACATGGGTCTATCTGGACGGCGAATTCGTGAAAGCCGACAGCACGAAAGTGGACTTTTTCAGCCAATCGCTACATTATGGGTATTCAGCCATTGAGGGCATACGGGCGTATAACACGCACAACGGCACCCGTCTCTTTAAAGCGGAGCCGCACTATGATCGGCTCCGCCGATCATGTGAGCTCGTAGGGATTGCATTCCCCTGGAAAACCGACGATCTCGTAGCGAAAACCTACCAACTGCTGGACAAGAATAACCTGAGAAGTGCGTACGTAAGGCCATTGGTCACCACAGGCCACAACATGTATCTGACACCGGCCACGGAATCAAGTATCATTATTGCTGCCTGGGAGTGGGGGCCTTTTCTTGGTACGGATCTTATCCGGGTATCCTTGTCTCCACATCAACGGCCAAATCCCAACTCCATCCCCCCCGATGCCAAAATCGCAGGTCAATATGTGGCTTCCATTGTCGCGACTACCGAAGCTACCAAACGGGGATTTGATGAGGCCATCCTGCTGGATAGCAACGGCTACGTGGCACAGGCGTCAAGCAACAACCTATTCATCGAAAAGGACGCAACGTTGTATACGCCTTCCGTAGGGCATATTTTTCCGGGCATTACCCGGCAGACCGTGTTGGAACTCGGCAAGGCCCTTAATATCGACATCGTAGAGAAACCACTTTCGCCAGAAGATTTATTGGCTGCCGACAGCGCCTTCCTTACCGGTACTGCCACGGGCATTGTGGGTATCGCAGCGGTAGACGGCACGGTCTTCCCCGAGAATTGGGTGGATACACTCGGTGCCACCATACAACGGGCCTATAAAAACCTGACATTGGAAAAAGAAAATTATCAAGTGATTATATAACGATGCTAACCGAACAAACAACAACGCTGAACAAATACAGCAAGGTACTTACGCAAGACAAAACCCAGCCTGCTGCCCAGGCAATGCTTTATGGCATAGGGTTAACCGATGACGATATGCAAAAAGCCCAGGTGGGCATTGCCAGTATGGGCTACGATGGCAACACCTGCAACATGCACCTCAATGACCTCGCCAAAGTGGTCAAGGAAGGCGTATGGGCCAATAACCTGGTGGGTCTCGTCTTCAATACCATCGGCGTGAGCGACGGGATGAGCAACGGTACCGACGGCATGCGCTATTCGCTGGTAAGCCGTGATATCATTGCGGACAGCATTGAAGCCATCTGCGGCGGCCAATATTACGACGGGATCATCGCCATCCCCGGTTGTGATAAAAACATGCCGGGCTCCATCATGGCGATGGGTCGCCTCAATCGGCCTGCCATTATGGTATACGGCGGCACTATTGCACCCGGCCACTATAAGGGCCAGGACCTCAACATCATCTCTTCATTCGAAGCACTTGGACAAAAGATAGCTGGAAACCTATCGGAAGAAGACTTTATTGGCATCGTCAAAAACAGTTGCCCCGGTGCCGGTGCTTGCGGTGGCATGTATACGGCAAACACGATGGCTGCCGCTATCGAAGCATTGGGCATGAGTCTCCCCTACTCGTCTTCCAACCCCGCGGTGAGTGAGGAAAAACGCAAAGAATGCCTCGAAGCCGGAAAGTATATCCACATCCTGCTCGAACGGGACATCAAGCCTTCAGACATTATGACACGGGAAGCCTTTGAAAATGCCCTGCGTGTCATCATTGTGCTCGGTGGAAGCACCAACGCGGTGCTGCATTTCATTGCCATTGGTAAAAGCGTGGGCATCAACATTACACAGGACGACTTCCAACGGATGAGTGACACCACGCCCGTGCTGGCAGACTTCAAGCCCAGCGGCAAATACCTCATGCAGGATCTGCACCAATACGGTGGCGTGCCTGCCGTGATGAAATACCTCCTCAATGAGGGTTTGCTCCATGGCGATTGCCTGACGGTGACCGGGCAGACCTTGGCAGAAAACCTGTCGGGTGTAACCCCGATTAATGAAATCGACCAACCCATTGTGCAAACACTGGACAACCCCATCAAGCCAACAGGCCACCTACAGATCCTTTATGGCAATTTGGCCGAAAAGGGCAGCGTGGCCAAAATATCGGGCAAAGAGGGCGAACGTTTCGTAGGCCCCGCCCGTGTATTCGACGGGGAAAAAGATCTGATTGCCGGCCTTGCTTCCGGCCGTGTAAAGCGCGGCGATGTGGTGGTCATTAAAAATGAAGGGCCCAAAGGTGCACCCGGCATGCCGGAAATGCTGAAGCCTACTTCGGCCATCATCGGCGCAGGATTGGGAAAAAGTGTGGCGCTCATCACCGACGGCCGCTTCAGCGGCGGAACACACGGGTTTGTGGTGGGGCACATTACGCCAGAAGCCTATGAAGGTGGGCTTATTGGCTTGGTAGCGGATGATGATGTGATCATCATCGATGCGGTAAACAACGCCATCACCCTTCAGGTGTCCGATGAGATCATCGCCGAACGCCGGGCAAAATGGCAAAAACCAACGCTGAAAGTAACCAAAGGGGTGCTCTACAAATATGCAAAGACAGTAGCTGACGCCGCCGCTGGCTGCGTGACGGACGAGTGTTAGGAAAAGTCGAAGGTCGCAATACGCAGTACGCCATACACTATACGCAGTACCAATAAGCAGGAAACAAAAATACAGAAAACGATGAATACGCTGGAAATCACAACAAACATCGCATCATCTCAACAGGAAGAAAAGGCAACAACACAATTAAGCGGTTCGCAAGCGGTGCTTGAGGCGTTGTTGGCAGAAGGTGTGGATACCATATTCGGTTATCCGGGTGGAGCTATCATGCCGATATATGACGCGCTGTACGACTACAATGACAGGCTCAAGCACATCCTTGTGCGCCATGAGCAAGGCGGCGTCCATGCCGCTCAGGGTTATGCGCGTACGTCAGGCCGCGTGGGTGTGGTATTCGCAACCAGTGGTCCCGGTGCCACCAACCTGGTGACCGGATTAGCGGATGCGCAGATTGATAGCAATCCCATCGTCTGCATAACGGGCCAAGTGTTTGCCCATCTATTGGGCACCGATGCTTTCCAGGAAACGGATGTCATCAACATCACCACACCCGTGACCAAATGGAATTACCAGGTGACGGACGCCTGTGAAATCCCTACAGCACTGGCCAAGGCCTTCCATATTGCCCGAACGGGCAGGCCGGGGCCGGTATTGATAGATATTACGAAAAATGCACAGCTCCAACTGTTTGCATACGAAGGGTATAATGTGTGTAACCATATCCGCAGCTACCGGCCGAAACCCATCGTACGGAAAGAATATGTCGAACAGGCGGCGGCACTCATCAACGAAGCACAGAAACCATTTGTGCTTTTTGGACAGGGTGTCATCCTGGGCAAGGCGGAAGCCGATTTGAAGGCTTTTATTGAAAAAGCGGGAATCCCCGCCGCCGCCACAGTGATGGGCCTCAGCGCGTTGGAAACCGACCACCCATTGCATGTAGGCATGCTGGGCATGCACGGCAATTATGCGCCAAACGTGCTGACCAACGAATGTGACGTCCTTATCGCTATTGGGATGCGTTTCGACGACCGCGTGACAGGCCGATTGGATAAATACGCCAAACAGGCCAAGGTCATCCACCTTGACATCGACCCCGCCGAGATCGATAAAAATGTAAAAGCTACGGTGCCGGTATGGGGTGATTGCAAAGAGACGCTCCCCTTGCTCACCAAGCTGGTAGCACACAGGGAGCATACCGAATGGCTAGCCCGCTTCCGCCAGCTGGAGCAGGAAGAAATCAATGAGGTCATCCATGAAGAACTGAACCCTACAACGGACGTCATGACCATGGGTGAAGTCATCAAAATACTGAATGAGCTTACCGGCGGCGACGCAGTGATCGTGACTGACGTGGGCCAACACCAGATGGTAGCCTGCCGCTATGCGAAGTTCAACCGATCAAAGAGCAATGTCACCTCCGGCGGGCTCGGTACCATGGGCTTTGGATTGCCTGCCGCTATAGGTGCTTGGCACGGTACCCCTGATAGGACGGTAGTGGCCATCATCGGCGATGGCGGCATCCAGATGACCATCCAGGAATTGGGTACCATCATGCAGTTCGGCGCCAAAGTGAAGATACTTATCCTCAACAACTCCTTTCTGGGAATGGTGCGCCAATGGCAACAACTCTTCCATGACAAACGGTACTCGTTTGTAAACATCACCAGCCCCGATTTCGTGACGGTGGCCAAGGGCTATAATATCCCCGGGCGTAGCGTCAAGGAGCGTAGCGATCTCCAACAAGCCTTGCAGGAGATGGTCGATCACGACGGTGCTTTTTTGCTTGAAGTGATGGTGGGCAAGGAAAACAATGTGTTCCCAATGGTACCACAAGGTAGCAGCGTGTCGGAAATACGATTAAAATAAGCGGACATGGGCGCTATAAGAACCGAAACGAGTAGCTTAACCATCCACTGGAATCCGGATCTGTACGATACAAGCCACGGCTTTGTATCCCAGTACGGTGAAGACCTCGTAGCCCTGTTGAAGCCTCAGCAGGGTGAACGCATCCTGGACTTGGGCTGCGGCAGTGGGCAGTTGACGCATGAAATCAGCCTATCCGGAGCCCGGGTGACTGGCATTGATAATTCGGAAAGCATGATCAAAAAGGCGCAAGCTACTTACCGCAATGTACAGTTTGTGCAGGCATCGGCTACCGAATACCTATCAGTGTTACCGTTTGATGCGGTTTTTTCAAATGCCGCACTTCACTGGATACTGGAGAAGGAAAAGGCTGTGGCCAAGATGGCCGCCAACCTGGCAACAGGCGGAAGGTTGGTGCTGGAGATGGGCGGAGCTGGCAATGTGGCCGGGATTACCACGGCCCTGAAACAGACCCTTTCAACATACGGCTACACCCACCAGGCCCATACCGTGCAATGGTACTTCCCTACCCTCGGGGCATATTGCTCCTTATTGGAAGAACATGGGTTCAGGGTAAATTTCGCCTCGCATTTTGACCGCGAAACGGAGCTGAAAGACAATGAAAATGGCATCAAGGACTGGTTGCGCATGTTTGCCGTTTCTTACCTGGACGGCGTCACTGATACCGATAGCATCCTGGAAGAGGTACAGCAACGCCTATACCCCACACACTTCCGCGATGGAAAATGGTATGCAGATTATAAACGGCTGCGCATATTGGCCACAAAAAATTAAACGATAGCAAATTAAAGTCATGGAAAAGCAGGAATATACCATCACACTTTATACGGAGAACAGCATCGGCATGATCGGCCGCATCTCCACCATCTTTTCACGACGCAAGATCAACATTGAGAGCCTCAATACATCTCCATCAGAAGCGGAAGGCATCCATCGCTTTACCATTGTGATCCATGAAACGGAAGATGTGGTACGCAAACTCTGCCGCCAGATTGAAAAGCAGGTGGAGGTACTAAAGGCATACTACAACACAAACGATGAGGTCATCTGGCAGGAACAGGCGCTGTATAAAGTGCCGACGGAAATCGTGACCCAAAAGGCTCCTGTAGAACGGCTCCTGCGGCAATATGGTGCAAGTGCCGTGGTCATACGCAATGATTATACGGTATTCGAAACCGCGGGGCACCGGGAGGAAATCGATGCGCTTACAGAAGCATTGGCGGAATACAACCTCATCGAGTTTGTACGCAGTGCCCGGATTGCCATCATCAAGGATAGTGAAGGCTTCCACAAAAAGCTTAAAGAGTTTGAGGAAGCCGAACCTGCTGCAGAAGTCGTGGAAAACAGGTACCTCGACAAACAGGATAAAGTATTTACGATGTAAGCCCAAATGGAACAACACATCATCTTTGACTATATCAAACAGACCAGGGCGGTGTTCGTCCAATTGCTGGAACAACTGAGTCTGGAGGAAATCAATAAAATACCCCAGGGATTCCGGAACAATATCGGATGGAATTTTGGCCACATCGTGGTGAGTACACCCGGGCTTTGCTATCGGCGCACACAAGTGATGCCTGCTTATGACATCCCTTTCGCCAGCGATTATGGAAAAGGCACCAAGCCCGAAAGGTGGATAGGCGCAGCAGAATTGGATACCCTGAAAGGGCAGCTTGTTTCATCCATCCAACAGATTGAAACGGACTACAACAACGGGGTATTTGCCCGCATCAGCCCTTATGCCACATCCACTTACGGCCTGGAAATAAACACGATTGAAGAAGTTTTTACCGCCACATTGGCGCATGACAATCTCCACTATGGATACGCCATGGCCATCAGACGGGCACTGGTCGGAAGTAGTTAAAAAAAATCGTACCTTAGCAATGCATTTCCAAACGTGCTTGCTATTATAAATCAACAGTTTAAATAAGTAAAAAAACAAAAAGCAGAAAATGGCAAAAATCAATTTTGGGGGAGTCGTGGAAAACGTGGTAACCCGTGAAGAATTTCCTTTGGAAAAAGCTCAGGAAGTACTGAAGAATGAAACCGTAGCGGTCATCGGATACGGTGTACAAGGCCCTGGACAAGCATTGAACCAGAAAGATAATGGCATTAATGTCATCATTGGCCAGCGGAAAGATTCAAAAACATGGGACAAAGCTGTTGCTGATGGCTGGGTACCTGGTGAAACGTTGTTTGAAATCGAAGAGGCCCTTGAAAAAGGAACCATTATTTGTTACCTGCTGAGCGACGCTGCACAGATTGCGTTGTGGCCAACAGTAAAGGAGCACCTCACCGCAGGCAAGGCCCTATATTTCTCACACGGATTTGGCATCACCTTCAACGAGCAAACGGACATCATCCCACCTGCCGACGTGGATGTGTTCCTTGTAGCACCCAAAGGATCGGGTACTTCGCTGCGCCGCATGTTTCTCGAAGGGCGTGGACTCAATTCCAGCTTTGCCATCTACCAAGATGCTACCGGTAAAGCACGTGACCGCGTCATTGCACTTGGCATTGCCGTAGGCAGCGGTTACTTGTTCGAGACCGATTTCAAGAAAGAGGTATATTCCGACCTCACCGGCGAACGCGGCACACTGATGGGTGCCATCCAAGGCATCTTTGCCGCACAATACCAGGTGCTCCGCGACAAAGGGCACTCCCCTTCCGAGGCGTTCAACGAAACCGTGGAAGAGCTCACGCAGTCGTTGATGCCGTTGGTAGCCGAAAACGGCATGGATTGGATGTACGCCAATTGTTCTACCACGGCACAGCGCGGTGCATTGGACTGGTGGAAGAAATTCCGCGATGCTACCGCTCCGGTCTTTAAAGAACTTTACGAAAGCGTTGCTTCCGGCAAGGAATCACAACGCTCCATCGATAGCAATAGCCAACCGGATTACCGGGTAAAACTGGAAGAGGAGCTGAAAGAGCTTCGGGAAAGTGAAATGTGGCAGGCAGGAGCCGCAGTGAGGAGCTTGCGTCCTGAAAACCAGCCTTCGGAAGTTTAATAGCGCTAAAATATCACCAATAGCGGCACTTTCATAAAAAGTGCCGCTTATAAAAAATAGTGGAAAACCATGTTACACGATCCAAACCGCATATATGTTTTTGACACCACTCTTCGCGACGGCGAACAGGTGCCCGGCTCGCAGCTGACTACCCCCGAGAAACTCATCATCGGCGAAGCGCTGGAGTCCCTGGGTGTGGACGTCATCGAGGCTGGCTTTCCGATATCCAGTCCGGGAGATTTCACCAGTGTGGTGGAACTTTCAAAATTGGTCCGCGAACCCGTTATCTGCGCACTTACACGTGCGAATAAAGGCGACATCGACTGTGCGGCGGAAGCATTGAAGCACGCCAAAAGACCCCGCATCCATACGGGTATCGGATCATCTGATACGCACATCAAATATAAATTCAACAGCACACGCGAAGCTATCCTCGAACGGGCTGTGGAAGCTGTGAAATATGCCAAGCGCTTTGTAGAAGACATCGAGTTTTACGCGGAAGACGCCGGTAGGGCTGACAATGAATACCTCGCCCGGATGATTGAAGCGGTGATTGCCGCCGGTGCAACAGTCGTCAATATCCCCGATACCAACGGCTATTGCCTGCCCGAGCAGTATGGTGCAAAAATCCGGTTCCTGAAGGAAAACGTAAAAAATATCGACAACGCCATCATCTCCGTGCATTGCCACAACGACCTCGGACTGGCGACGGCAAATAGCATCGCTGGCCTGCAAAACGGGGCAAGGCAAGTGGAATGCACCATCAATGGCATCGGCGAACGGGCTGGCAATACGTCGTTGGAAGAGGTGGTCATGATCCTGAAAACCCATCCATCCATTGGCTTACACACCCACATCAATACCAAACAGCTCTACCCGCTGAGTGGCATGGTGAGTCGCATGATGCGCATGCCCGTACAGCCCAACAAAGCGATTGTGGGACGCAATGCCTTTGCACACAGCTCGGGCATCCACCAAGATGGGGTGCTTAAACACCGGGAGAACTATGAAATCATGAATCCCGAAGATGTCGGAATCGACCAATCGGAAATCATATTGACTGCCCGCAGTGGCAGGCATGCCTTGAAGCACCACTTAGAACGCCTGGGCTATACCATTGATCGCATTGACCTGGATCAGGTATACCAACGCTTTTTGGAGTTGGCCGACGCGAAAAAAGAACTGAAGGACGATGATCTACTGCAACTGATGGGAGCCAAAACGGAAGAGAACTTCAAAAATGGGTTAGCCATCAATACCTTACAGGTCACCACAGGCGACCAAGAGGCTCCGGAAGCAACCATCACGCTAAGTTATAATGGCGTGGAACATGCCGCTACTGCCATTGGCAACGGCCCCGTAAGCGCTACGATTAAAGCCATCGAAGAGATTATCGGCAAACATATAGAAATCAAAGAATTTAATATCCATTCCATCCATGGGGGTAGCGACGACGTCAGCAAAGTAGATATGCGCGTCGTATATGACGATAAATCCTATATGGGCTACGGTTTTAGCACGGATATCGTACGGGCATCGGCAAATGCTTATTTGGATGCATTGAATAAGTTTATTTAGCCGTAGCATAAAACGCATAACACGAAACAACAACTATAAAAATGAGTAAGACATTATTTGACAAGGTATGGGATACGCACGTCGTGCGTAAGATAGAAGGGGGGCCTGATGTGTTATTTATTGATCGGCATTTAATCCACGAGGTAACCAGCCCGGTGGCGTTTTTGGGACTTAGGCAGCGCGATATCCGCGTATTGTACCCCGAGCGGACGTTCGCCACGGCGGACCACAATACGCCGACGATCAATCAGCATTTGCCCGTGCAAGATCCATTATCTGCCAACCAACTGAAAGCATTGGAAGAAAACACCAAGGAATACGGTATCCGGCATTGGGGCCTGGGGCATTACAAGAACGGCATTGTACACGTGATTGGCCCGGAAAATGGTATTACCCAACCAGGAGCAACCATTGTCTGCGGCGATTCCCATACGTCTACACACGGTGCATTCGGTGCCATTGCCTTTGGCATCGGCACATCCGAGGTGGAGATGGTGCTTTCCTCCCAGTGCATCATGCAGCCAAAGCCCAAAAAAATGCGCATCACGATCAATGGCGCATTGGGCAAGGGGGTGTTGCCCAAGGACGTTGCCTTGTTTATCATTTCCAAGCTTACCACGTCGGGGGCTACCGGTTACTTCGTGGAGTATGCAGGTAGCGTATTCGCACAGATGAGCATGGAAGGCCGGATGACCGTTTGCAACTTGAGCATCGAGATGGGTGCCCGTGGCGGAATGATCGCTCCCGATCAGGTGACGTTTGACTATATTAAAGACCGTGAATTCAGCCCCAAAGGCGCTGACTGGGACAAAGCGATGGCTTATTGGGAAACACTGAAAACCGATGAGGGTGCCGTCTTTGACAAAGAATTTGTATTCGAGGGCGCGGAAATCGAGCCGATGATTACCTACGGCACCAACCCCGGTATGGGGATTGGCATCACCAAGGAAATACCCGATGCCAAACAGGCGGAAGAAGCAGAGGCTACCTTTGCGAAATCCCTCGGGTATATGGGTTTCCACGAGGGCGAACCCATGGAAGGTAAAAAGGTAGATTATGTCTTCGTGGGCAGTTGCACCAATGGCCGCATCGAAGATTTTCGCGCCTTCGCTTCCTTGGTAAAAGGGAAACGCAAGGCCGACGATGTAACCGTATGGTTGGTGCCTGGCTCGCATGTGGTGGAAGAGCAGATTAAAAGGGAAGGCATCCTTGATGTCCTTACCGAAGCGGGTTTCTCGCTACGCCAGCCGGGATGTTCGGCCTGCCTCGCGATGAACGAAGATAAAATCCCCGCAGGCAAATATGCGGTAAGTACCTCCAACCGGAATTTCGAAGGGCGCCAAGGCCCCGGAGCGCGTACCTTGCTCGCCAGTCCATTAGTCGCGGCGGCCGCGGCCGTCACCGGAAAAGTAACCGATCCGAGAACCCTTTTACAATAATACCATGGCATACGACAGTTTTAATATCTTGAAAAGCACGGCGGTGCCGCTTCCCATTGAGAACGTAGACACGGACCAGATCATTCCTGCCCGGTTTTTGAAAGCTACCGAGCGGGTGGGCTTTGGCGACAACCTCTTCCGCGATTGGCGGTACAACCCGGACAATACCCCTAAAGCGGATTTCGTGCTGAACAACCCGACTTACAAAGGCAAAATCCTGGTAGGCGGCAAAAATTTCGGTTCGGGCTCATCCCGTGAACACGCCGCATGGGCTATCTATGACTATGGGTTCAGGTGCGTGGTATCCAGCTTTTTCGCTGATATTTTTCGAAATAACTGCCTGAACATCGGCGTATTGCCTGTGCAGGTAAGCGCTGGGTTCCTGGAGCGGGTTTTCGCGGAAATCTATGCCAACCCGGATACCGATCTGGAGGTAAACCTGCCCGAGCAGACCATCACGTTGCTGGCCACCGGCGAGCAGGAGTCGTTCGACATCAACAGCTACAAAAAAAGTAACATGATGAACGGCTTTGATGACATTGACTATTTACTCAACATCAAATCGGATATCCAGGAATTTGCAAAGACCCTTCCCTTGTAGCCATGGAAAGCAGGAAATTAGAAATCATGGACACGACACTGCGCGATGGCGAACAAACCTCGGGTGTGTCGTTCTCGGTTTCGGAGAAATTAACCATTGCGCAACTGTTGCTGGAGGAGCTTCGGGTAGACCGGGTGGAGGTTGCCTCTGCACGGGTTTCCCAAGGGGAATTTGAAGCGGTAAAAACCATCGCGGACTGGGCTTCCCATAACGGGCATTTGAATCATATCGAGGTGCTGTCTTTCGTCGATAACGGCATTTCCATCGCCTGGATGCAACGGGCGGGTATCAAGGTGCAAAACTTGCTGACCAAAGGCTCGCTAAACCACCTCACCCACCAACTGCGGAAAACACCAGAGCAGCATTTTGATGAAATTGCAAGTGCCATAGCGCAGGCGGCGCAACAGGGAATCGCTACGAATGTATATTTGGAAGATTGGAGCAACGGCATGCGCCATTCACCTGAATATGTGTTGCAATACCTCGATTTTTTGGGATTGCAACCTGTCAACCGGATCATGCTGCCAGACACCCTCGGCGTGCTTACCCCCGGTGAAACATTTCAATATATTACCACGCTGCGGACGCGCTACCCACAGATCCATTTCGATTTCCATGCCCACAACGACTATGACCTGGGCACGGCGAATGTGCTTGAAGCGGTAAGGGCTGGCATAAATGGCTTGCATCTGACGGTAAACGGCATGGGCGAGCGCGCGGGTAATGCGCCATTGGCCAGTGCCGTAGCTGCCATCAATGATTTTCTGACCGACGCTGAAATCGGTATCAACGAATCTGCCATCTATACCGTGAGCAAACTGGTGGAAAATTTTTCTGGCGTGCGGATACCGGCAAATAAACCCATCGTAGGGGATAATGTGTTTACCCAGACGGCGGGCATACATGCCGATGGCGACAATAAAAACAATCTCTATTTCAACGATCTGCTCCCCGAACGATTCGGCCGGAAACGGAAATATGCATTGGGCAAAACTTCGGGCAAAGCAAACATTGAAAAAAACCTGCAGGAACTTGGCCTCAAGCTAAACGAAGAAGATCTGAAAAAGGTAACGCAACGGGTCATTGAACTCGGTGACAAGAAAGAAACCGTAACCACCGAAGATTTGCCTTACATCATTTCGGACGTGCTCGCTACTAAGGCCCACGAGGAGCGAATCTTGGTGGAATCGTATGTACTCACCCATGCCAAGGGCCTGCGCCCATCGGCTACCATCGCCGTGCGGATCAACGGCGAGCTGTTTGAAGAGCATGCGCAGGGTGATGGCCAATTCGATGCCTTCATGAATGCCCTGAGCATGGCTTATGCCAAAAACAATATCCATCTGCCCGGTTTAATCGATTATAACGTGCGCATCGCCCCGGGGAGCAGCTCAGATGCGCTCTGCGAAACCACCATTACCTGGGAGACGGACGACCGCACGTTTTCGACCCGCGGATTGGATTCCGACCAGACGGTGTCTGCTATCAAAGCTACCCAAAAAATGCTGAATATTATCTTGCATGCGGAACAGGCGATGGGATTTGAGGCGTTGGACATTAGACAACAGACAACAGACATTAGACATTAGACAACAGACATTAGCTAATAGCTTACGATTTATAACTAACATACGATGGAATTGAATATAGCGCTTTTGCCCGGTGATGGCATCGGGCCCGAGGTGGTTGGACAAGCAGTAAAGGTTGTGGATGCCGTGGCTGGAAAATTTGGCCACAAGGTAAACTGGACGTTCGGATTGACGGGTGCGGCCGCCATCGATGCGGTGGGCGACCCCTATCCAGAATCGACCCATGCGATTTGCATGGCTGCGGATGCCGTACTTTTCGGTGCCATTGGCCATCCCCGTTATGACAACGACCCCAAGGCACCGGTGCGCCCCGAGCAAGGATTGCTGAAGATGCGCAAGCAGCTTGGCCTTTTTGCCAATGTACGCCCAACATTTACATTTCCCTCCCTGATTGACAATTCGCCTCTGAAACGTGAGCGCATTGAAGGAACAGACTTAATCATCCTGCGTGAACTCACCGGAGGCATTTACTTTGGCGAGCGCGGCCGCAAAGATGGTGGCGACACGGCCTTTGATACCTGTACATACACCCGTGACGAAGTGAAACGGCTAGCCAAACTGGGATTTGAGATGGCCATGGGCCGACGAAAAAAACTGTGCTGTGTAGATAAGGCCAATGTGCTGGAAAGCTCCCGCTTGTGGCGGGAAACCGTGCAGGACATGGAGAAAGATTTTCCCGAGGTAGAGGTCAGCTACGAGTTTGTGGATGCCGTGGCTATGCGCCTGGTGCAATGGCCGTCGGCTTACGACGTCCTCATCACGGAAAACCTGTTTGGCGATATCCTCACCGATGAAGCTTCCGTAATTTCCGGATCCATGGGGTTGATGCCTTCTGCATCCATTGGCGTCCATACTTCCCTTTTCGAGCCGATCCATGGCTCGTATCCGCAGGCGGCAGGAAAAGATATCGCCAATCCGCTGGCAACCGTACTTTCGGCTGCGATGCTCTTTGAAGATGCCTTCGGATTGAAGGAAGAAGCCGCCCTCATCCGTGCGGTCGTCAATAAATCATTGGCAGAAGGCATTGTAACCGAAGATCTTGCCGGCAAGGGGAAGGCCTATAAAACCAGTGAAGTGGGTGATTGGCTGGCCAGCCAGGTCAGCCTCCTCGAAGAGGCCACGACAACAGCTGCTCAATGAAACAAGCAATAGAAGCCGTTGCTGAACGCTTCAAGGGGGTGGTGACCCACACCCCCTTGCAATATAACCAACGGCTATCGGAAAAGTATCATGCTTCCATATTCCTCAAACGAGAAGATCTGCAGGTCGTACGCTCTTATAAACTGCGGGGCGCATTCAACAAAATCAGCAAACTCACCGATGCACAACGGGCCAAAGGAGTAGTCTGTGCCAGCGCAGGCAACCATGCCCAAGGGGTGGCTTATTCCTGCAAAAGACTGGGTATCAATGGAGTCATTTTCATGCCCGGCCCTACACCAAGGCAGAAAATCAGCCAGACTGAAATGTTCGGCAATGGCTATATTGAAATCGTACTTACTGGCGATACATTTGACGATTGCCAACAGGTGGCCTTAGCATATTGTGCCGCGCAGGGTATGACGTTCGTCCACCCGTTTGACGACCTGGATATTATCGAAGGACAAGGTACGGTGGGCCTGGAAATCATAAACGACCAACCCGATACCGACGTGGTCATCCTACCGATAGGCGGTGGCGGACTGGCATCAGGGGCAGCTTCCTACTTGCGGGAAACTACGCCGGACATCCGGATTTATGGTGTAGAGCCCGAAGGTGCGCCTTCCATGAAAGCCGCCTTGGCCCATGGTGGTCCTGTAGTCCTCAACGAAATCAACCGATTTGTGGATGGTGCTGCCGTGAAACGAATCGGCGACCTCACCTACCAATATTGCAGCCGCCTACTGGACGATGTACGCCTTATCCCCGAAGGCAAAATATGCACGACTATCCTGGAATTGTATAATAAGGATGCCATCGTTGCCGAACCAGCAGGAGCACTGGCCATCGCTGCCCTTGATTTTTATAAAGACGACATCAAAGGCAAGAACGTGGTGTGTATCCTAAGTGGTGGCAACAACGATATCGACCGGATGGGCGAAATCAAGGAGCTCTCCTTACTGTATGAAGGGCTGAAGCATTATTTCATTGTCCGCTTCCCGCAGCGCCCCGGTGCACTCAAGCTCTTTGTCAATGAAGTACTCGGCCCAACCGATGACATCACCCGCTTTGAGTTTATCAAGAAGACACAGCGCGAACGTGGTCCGGCTCTGGTGGGCATCGAATTACAAACAGCCTCCGACTATCCCGCATTGATAGCACGCCTGCATGAGCATCGCTTTGAATTCAAGGAAGTAAACAACGATTCAACCCTGTTTGAATACTTGGTGTAGCTAATTGCTACCCCTAAATCGTTTTAACTCAATTCTTCCACCAGAGTTACGCCTGTTTTTTTTGAACTTTTCTGAAGTTTTTAAAATTTTATAAAAAGTAGTTGGATTAATGCTCGTAATTTGTATACTTTTGTTAAAGATTAACCATCAAAATACAAGTTATGAAAAAGGCTTTACTCCCTGGATGGGTACTCGCCCCAAAAATCCTGTTGTTGCTGGCAGGATTAAGTTTAGGCGCAGACCTTTTTGCCCAAAACATCCAAATTAGCGGTCGGGTGCTTGATGCTACCGACAACAGTCCGCTGACCGGTGTCTCGGTCGTGGTGAAAGGCACCAATACCGGCACGAACACCGACGCATCGGGAAGTTTTACCCTCACGGCAGCCAGCAACGCTACCTTATCATTTTCTTTCCTGGGCTACCTCCCGCAGGAAATTGCCGTAAATGGGCAAAATTTGCTAACCATCCGGCTGCAGGCAGACCAAGCCCAATTGGGCGAGGTGGTCGTGACGGCACTGGGCATCACGAAAGAAAAGAAAAGCCTGGGCTATTCGGTGACGGATATCAAGGGGAGCGATTTGGCCATTACCAACGAGGTAAATCCCATCAATGCACTACAAGGCCGAGTAGCGGGGGTACAAATTGACCAAGGGGCCGGTGGATTGTTCGGCAACTCCAAAATCCTGATCCGCGGGAATTCTACCTTGCGCAACAACAACCAGCCCATCTTCGTCATTGATGGTGTGATCATGGATAATGACACCTTTAACGGAAATGGTCGTGATTTCGGTAATGACTTGAAAAACCTCAACATGGAGGATTTCGAAAGTGTATCCATCTTGAAAGGATCGGCTGCTGCTGCATTATATGGATCGCGGGCCATCAATGGCGTTGTACTCATCACCAGCAAAAAGGGGCAAAAACGCGCTGGATTAGGCGTGGAGTTCAGCCAGACAGTCAATATATTCGAACCTTATGCGGGGCCGGATTTCCAGAATGTGTTTGGCGGTGGAACAAACGGCCCGTTTTTTACCGACTACCGCGAACCGAATTACCAGGCTGATGAATCGTACTACACCAAGGTATTTCCAACCGACCCCACTACAGGCCGGCCTTATATCGACCCCGGCATCAACCGTGAGCTGGAAAACTGGGGGCCACGGATGGAAGGGCAGGAAGTGCTGAACTACGACGGAACGCTTACCCGCTACCTGCCCCAGCCGAACAACTTCCTGGATGCATTCCGCAATGGGGCGGGCTATAACACCAATGTAGCCGTAAGCGGCGGCTCGGATCGTTCCACACTCCGCTTTTCGTATAACCGCAACGAAAGTAAAGGGGTCGTCTATAACAACAACCTCGAAAAACATGCCTTCAGCCTACGGGCTACCCATGAGCTCAATGATTGGATAAGCTTGGATGGCAGCGCCGACTATACCAGTTTCAAAGGGCTCAACCCGCCCCGGTTGGGCGGCCTTGATGCGTTTGCCTCCTACAACTACGGAAAACTATTCACCTGGATGATGCCCCGCAACTACGACACCAACTATTGGATGCAGCGTGAGCACTACACCAGTGCCTTCGGTGGCGCCCCGAACCGGGGCGACCTTGAAGAAACCAACAGGGCCCCCGAAAGCCGCTTTTGGTTTAACCTCTTTGAAAACGAATACCTCCAGCGCGAGCAGATGATCCGCGGGCGGCTCGCCGTGACAGCCTCACTCACCGATTGGTCAAAATTGATACTCGAAGGAAACTTCAATAACATTTATACCAAAACGGAAGAAAAAGAGCTGGGACAAGGACGGGGTTTCACCGGTGGCCTATATGCATTGGGCAATGAGGTAAAAGAAAGCTATTTCCTCAAAGGCATGCTTACCGTGGATCGTTCGCTCACACCCGACCTTGCGCTTAGCGGCTATATCGGCGGTGAAATCCAACGGGCGGAAAACTCGTACACAAAAGGCACCACAGATGGTGGATTGAGCTATCCCGGCAACTATTTCCTCGCCAATTCGGTGAACCAGCCACGCAGTGAGGGGGGGATAACATTCCGCCGGGCGTTCAATTCGTTATATGCCAGCGTAGATTTGTCCTACAAAAACCAATTCTATTTGCAGGGAACCTGGCGCGGCGACTGGGCTTCCGCGCTGACGTATTCAAACGGTACGGGCAACAACTTTTTCAATTACCCTTCGGCAAGCTTGTCGTGGATTTTCACGGAAACCTTCCAGCTTCCCGAGTGGCTTTCTTACGGTAAACTGAGGGCCAATATTGCGGCGCTGGGTAGCGGTGCCGATCCGTTTGTGCTCAACCCGGGGTTTGCATTCTCCGGCTATACCAATAGCAATGGCCAGACACTTCCCATATCTACATTTAGCGACCGCCGGGTACGGGCAGCAAACCTGAAACCTGAACGGAAGATTGCCAAAGAAATCGGCTTGGAGGCTCGTTTCCTCAATAGCCGCGTCGGCTTTGACTTCAGCTGGTATCGGGACAATACACATAACCAGATCATTGACATCACCACGCCGTTTGAGTCGGGCGTCGACGCCATTCTAATTAATGCTGGAAATATCCAAAACCAAGGGATTGAAATCGCCGTAGACGCCGTACCCGTACGTACGGACAATTTTTCGTGGTCTACCGCCCTCAATTATTCGCGAAACCGCAACCTGATTGTAGAATTGTATGAAGGGCGGAGTGAATACAACCTCGGCGCCAATATAGCGGAAATCAGCAGTTGGGCCATTGTCGGGAAATCGTACGGCACCCTGCGAAGTTCCATCCAGGCTCGTAAATTCCAAGCGACAGATGCTTCCGGAAACCCGATAGACCATCCCAATAATGGCAAGGACGTATTGGAATACCGTACCGATGCACGCGCAGCTTTCCCTGCGCGCAGCAACACCATCCAGGACGTCGGCGACATCAACCCCAAATTCAGGGGCGGCTGGGACAACACGTTTCGCTACAAAAACTTTAGCCTCAACGTGTTGGTGGATGCCAAGATAGGTGGGGATTTCGTGCTGGCTACCTACCGCTATGGCACACATACCGGCGTGTTGCCCAATACACTGGCTGGCAGGGACCCAGAATATGGCGGCATTACCTGGGTGAGCGCCTGGGATGGCAAGCAATATGATGACGGGATTATTCCCGATGGTGTGTTTCCCCAAGGTTTCCAAGTACCCGTTGCCGGGGGTGGACAAGCCAATGTTGGCGGCATGACTTACCAAGAGGCTTATGACCAAGGGTTGGTAGAGCCCACCCATGCACCGCATTACTATTACCGCTATGGCTCCTCGTCTACGGGTGTGTCAGACTACTGGGTATTTGAAAACTCATGGGTATCGCTACGCCAAGTAGCCCTCAATTACAGTTTTCCGCAAGCCGTTTGCCAAAAATTAAAATTAAACGCGCTGAGTCTTGCTGTGGTGGGCCGTGATTTGCTGTATCTGTACAACAGCTTACCCTACAATTACAACCCGGCCTCAAACAATTCCAATAACACGGCATTCTATGGCGAAGAGGGATTTTTACCCATGATGCGGTCGTGGGCATTTACGTTGAAGGTAGGATTTTAAATCGTTAGCAACCATGAAAACAATCATCAATCACTATAAAACCGCCATCTGCCTCTTTGCAGCTGTGTTCGCGCTGAATGCCTGTACCAAAAACTTTGGCGAATTAAATACCGATCCCAAGTTGGTTACCACGCCCGATGTGAAATTCTTGTTTACCTACGCAGCCGATAGGCTCCCTTCCTCCACTACGGAATGGATATGGGAAAGCCTGGAACAGCTGATGCGGTATACGCAACAGGTCAGCGCAAGCCCATACGAACTATCGGGCAATGTAAACAGCCGCTACCGCGACTATTATGCCGATGTCCTCCCCAACCTGGTAGAAATCAGGCATCAGATCGACCAAAAGACTGATAAGGAACGCTACCAGAAAATGCGGGCACTTACCTACATCGTGGGTGCATACTATGGCATCAGGGTGACCGACCTAAACGGCTCGATTCCCTATACCGAAGCTGCCCTGGCACGTTACGAAGACAAGTTCAATCCGGTATTTGACCCGCAACAACAGCTGTTTACCCTATGGCTCAGTGAACTGGACAATGCCATTCAGGTACTTGCCGACCCCAACATCCCTAATCAAGAAAGTTACGGAGATGCTGATATCTATTACCAAGGCGACTGGATAAAATGGGTAAAACTGGCCAATACCTTAAAGCTGCGAATTGCCGTACGCCTTGAGAACCAGGATGGCGAAACAACAAGGCGGATTTTCCAGGAAGTGATGCAAGATGCCACTGGACCGATAGATGGGGATGATGAACAGCTGCAATACATGAATCCCACACAGGCTTTCCTGGGCGCCGATGTAGACTACCGGAGCCGCCGCTTCGCCAACAGGCAAATGGTGGGTTTCATGAAACGGGCCGCCGATCCCCGTATCCGGATATATTTCGACCAAAATGACCTGGTGGGCGCATTCCGGGATACGCTTGCAAAATACAGCGTGCAGTTACCTGACTTTATCGAACCCAACGACCCGCTCATCATGTACCAGGGCGGCCCTGCGGATTGGACAACGGACCAAGACGTAGCCCAATGGATGGGCAATTCTTTCCAGGTGAGCCAGTACAGCCGTTACTTCCTGATTTCTCCGGTCAACCGCCTGTTTTTATCGCCAAAGCTCAATGGGGCTACGGGCAATGCATTACATGTGCTGGTATCGTATGCAGAGACTTGTTTTTACATTGCGGAATTTATCCAGAAAGGCTATGGCACAGGCATAGATACCAAGGGATCTGCTGCGGAGTGGTATGACAAAGGTATCGCCTCGTCCATCCGCACGATGAATGAAGTAGCGCAAGAGGCCGGCTCGACAACCGCGTTTACCGGCGATGGGGAAGCGGAAATCCTCGCCTACCAACAGCATCCCCAGGTAGCTTTGGGAGCAGCTAATGACTTGGAACGTATTTACATCCAGCAATACCTGGCATTTTTCCGCTTGCCGAATGAAGCCTATGTATTGTGCCGGAGAACGGGCTATCCCCGGACAGCCTCGGCCTATTACCCCATGGAACCCTTTAATGAACCGATCCCCCGGCGTTTCTGGATCAATGACCCCGGGGAGGTAAACCGTGCAAATTGGGAGGCTGCCTACCAGGATCAAGGTTTTACGCTACGCGCGATGGACGCCCAGACGCTGAGCCAGGAACGCGTATGGTATGATAAAGCTGCACCCGGATTTGGAGAAGGCAATTAAATCTCAATTTTAATAAGACTGTCCGAAGGGCTGGTACTGACACCGGTCTTTCGGACAGTTTTAGCAGCAGCACGTAGATCCTGTTGTTTTATCAAGAAGCATACCGAAATATACCCTGGATTATCCACATCCACAGGTCAAACAACCCTCATAATTGATATAACATACTGATTAACAGAAATATAAAATCAACAAAGCCCACAATATTTATTCACAATGTGAATAATTCAACATCTGTTGATAACAATTGCTACCTAACTGAACCGAAATAGCTGATATTTGTTCTAAGGCTACAACTTACCAACCATCACGACAATAATTATCGGAGTTCTACCATTTCAGAATCCGGCAGTTTTGAACATTAAACTCTTATTGCTATGACACGGATTATTAAATTCGAAAAAAATGATTGTGCACCTTGCAACCAAGTGTCGGAATTTCTCGACCGCAAGGGTATTGCCTATGAAAAAGTAAATCCGTTTGACAAACCGGAATTGGCCATTCAGTATAAAGTACGTACCGTGCCCACGGTCATTGTACTGAACCAGAATCAGGAGACCCAGCGCATCATCGGATTCAAGCCTGACGAGTTATCAGCATTGGTTGTACAATAAGTCGGAGGATCGGAGCCGAAGACCAAAACGGAATACAAAACAAAAACATACGGACCCCCTCGATATTGTGGGGGTTTACCATCTAAAAAGGTTTGCAAATGGAGCGGATATATTATGACAGCAAAACGGGGAACGTGGAGCGGTTTATGCAGAAAGTATCCGAATTGACCGGATGGACCGTCCAAAAAATACAACCGGGAATGGATGTGGAGCAGGCAGGGCACCTGGTGACATTCACCACACGGTTTGGGGAAATACCGGACACAACAAAGGCTTTCCTGCAGCATGCAAGCTCATACCTGCTTTCTGTATCTTCAAGCGGGAACCAGAACTGGGGACGGAATTTTGCTGTGGCCGGGGACAAAATTGCAACCGAATATGGGATACCGCTGGCGTTGAAATTTGAGCTATCGGGAACCAACGAGGATGTTAATGAATTTATCGCTATTATTAAAGCAAGGAAACACCATGATAACAAACGACGTAGCAAAGAGCTGGATTTTGCTCAATAATGAAATCATGATCAAACATGATGATGAGTTTAGCCTGCATAAGGATAAGGAAGCTGTACGCGCTTACTTCCTGGAATATGTAAATAAAAACACCGTTTTCTTTTATACATTAAAGGAAAAGATAGACTATCTCATCGAAAACAACTACTACATCAATTTCTATGAGTGGTTTACATTCGAAGAAATGGAAAAGGTATACAATTTCATCGCTGCCAAGAAATTCCGTTTCCCTTCGTTTATGAGTGCGTTCAAGTTTTTCCAGAGCTATGCCCTGCGCGATGATTCTGGCGAGAAGTTTCTGGAGCGCTATGAAGATCGCGTCGCGGCGGTGTCTTTGTTTCTTGCCCGCCATGAAGGGGTAGATCGCGCACTGCAATACGCCGAGCTGCTCATCAACCAGGAATACCAGCCAGCTACGCCCACCTTCCTCAACGCAGGCAAAAAACGTTCGGGAGAATTGGTTTCATGCTTTCTCGATGAAATCGGCGATAACCTCAACGGCATCGGATATGCGGTGGATTCAGCGATGAAACTTTCGTCTATCGGTGGCGGGGTGTCATTCAATATTTCCAAAATACGCGCACGTGGCGAAGCCATCAAAGGTGTGGAAGGTCGTGCCGGTGGCGTGCTGCCCATCATGAAAATCCTCGAAGATACGTTCTCCTATGCCAACCAGCTTGGCCAACGTCCGGGAGCCGGTGCCGTATACCTCAATATCTTCCACTCGGATATCGAAGAGTTTCTGGATTGTAAGAAAATCAACGTAGATGAGAAAGTCCGGATCAAATCGCTTTCCATTGGTGTGATTGTACCGGATAAATTCATGGAATTGGCGTCGAAAGACGAGCCTTGCTACCTTATCCATCCGCATACGGTGATGCAAGAATACGGCAAATACCTTGATGAGCTGGATATGGATGCGATGTACGATGAACTCATCACCAACCCTAAAATCAAGAAGAAAAAAATCAATGCCCGCCACCTGTTGGTCAAAATCGCCCAAACGCAAAAGGAAAGTGGATATCCATATATCTTTTTTAAGGAGAACGCCAACCGCCAGCATGCATTGAACGGGATCGGGAAAGTCAAATTCTCCAACCTATGTACGGAGATCATGCAAGTGTCCGAAGTGTCCGACATCAATATATACGGGCAGGAAGACACCATCCGCTATGGTATTTCCTGCAACCTGGGCTCGCTAAACGTTGCTACGGTAATGGACAACCAACGGATAGAGCAAGCTGTGAAAACAGCAATGCGCGCGCTCACCATGGTATCGGATGTCACAGACATAGCCATGGTGCCATCTATCCAAAAGGCCAACCGCGAATTACATAGTGTGGGTCTGGGTGCGATGAACCTGCACGGCTACCTTGCCAAGAACTTCATCATGTATGAAAGCGAAGAGGCGTTGGATTTTGCCAACGTATTCTTCATGATGGTCAACTATTATTCCTTACAGGCATCCATGGAGATTGCCCGCGAGCGGAAAACTACCTTCGAGGGATTCGAAAAAACGGCTTATGCCGATGGCACCTATTTTGACAAATATGTCAGCCAAGATTACTTCCCCACAACCATTAAAGTAAGCGAATTGTTTGCCGGTATAGACATTCCTACCAAAGACGATTGGAAAGCGTTGAAACAACAGGTCGTGGAACACGGCGTTTACCACGCTTACCGCATCGCCATCGCCCCTAACCAGTCGACGTCGTATATCATGAATGCTACTGCATCGGTGATGCCGATAGTGGATACCATCGAAGTACGTGAATATGGTGATAGTACGACCTATTATCCAATGCCATACCTCACCAATGAAAACTACTTCTACTACAAATCGGCCTATGATATGGATCAGATGAAGGTACTCCGGCTTGTCTCGGTCATCCAACGGCATGTGGATCAGGGGATATCCACCATCCTGCATACCAACTCCCGGGATAATACGCGCGACTTGGCCCGGTACTATATTTACGCCCATAAAGTGGGATTGAAATCACTGTATTATACGCGTACACGCAAATCAACCATCGATGAGTGTGTATCATGCTCGGCATAAAACATAGAAAATCAATAATACGACAAAAATGCGAAGCGCTGCTTGGCCACCAAGAATCGCTTCGTATTTTTGTCTAACATCAAACGTACCATTAATCTTACCAAACCATGAAACAATATAAAGCCGTCAACTGGAATGAGCCAGAAAATGACTATGCATTGATGTTCTGGGAACAGAACATCAAACAATTTTGGATTGACACGGAATACATTCCTTCGAAGGATATAGACAGCTGGAAATCGCTGTCGCCGCAAATGCGCGAATGCTACAAAAAAGCATTGGGCGGCCTTACACTCCTTGATACCCTGCAAAGCAATACCGGGATGCCCAAGATCATGGATCATATCGATTCGTTGCAAAATAAATCGGTGTTGGCCTACATGTGCATGATGGAAGCCATCCATGCTAAATCTTACTCGACGATCTTCACCACGGTAGCTACTTCACAAGATATCGAAGACATCTTTAATTGGGTACAGAACAATAAGTACCTGCAATTCAAGGCCTCGATGATTGATAAGTATTACCGCAAACTTGCCGATACGGATATCAGCAAAGAAGATTTGTTTATGGGGCTATGCGCTTCGGTGTTGCTGGAATCCTTTTTGTTCTATAGCGGTTTCTTCATTCCGTTGTGGTTATGCGGGCAGGGGCATATGGTGGCCAGTGCAGACATCATCAAAAAAATCATCGCAGATGAATCAATACATGGGGTGTTTGTAGGTCTATTGGCGCAGGATGTTTATAAAAAACTGCCTAATCCAGACAAAGCCAAAGAAAAGTTGCTGGACCTGCTCAACGACCTGTACGAAAATGAATTGAAATATACCGAAGAAATTTACACCGATGTGGGACTTACCGCTGAGGTGAAAGAGTATGTACGTTATAACGCCAACAAGGCACTCATGAATCTGGGATTCGAACCCGCCTTCGAGGTCAAACGGGTGAATCCAATCGTATTGAATGGGCTAAACGTTGAAACAACCCAGCATGATTTCTTTTCCAAGAAATCAACCAACTATGAAAAAGCAACAGAGATTGTGCATCTCCGGGATGAGGACTTCGTGATGGATACATCAATCGCCATCTGATTGACAAAAAAAGGGGCTCTGGGGCCCCTTTCTTATTTATTATTCCACATTAAAATTTATAGCCTATACTGAGCCTTAAATTACGGGGCGTCTCCGATTGCCAATAGAATGCATTGTTAAATGAATAATACGAGCCGGAATAGAGGTACTCATCCAGGAGGTTGAAGACATTTGCCGTGATCCGAAGTTTGTCATTCTCCCAAAACAGCCCGGCATCCAACTTAAAATAAGCTGGCAACCGCACATCACTCACGTCCCAGCTATCGGTCTTCCGATCCCAGAGCCAGGTGAAGCCTGCTGCAGCGCCCAAATTTTTCAGGGCACCCCGCTGAATGCGATAAGTCAGCCACGTATTCGCCGTGTTGGCGGCATACCCCAGCAGATCATCGCCCACTTCGTAGTCCGTCACCCCTTCGGCTACTTCGGTAACTTCCGCATTGGTATAGGCATAGTTAGCCACCAAATCAAGTCCGGGTGCCAAGCGGCCGTGCACATCAAATTCTATCCCCCTGGCCACCTTCTGTCCCAATACGATGCTATAGCTTTCGCTGGGTGTACTGTGCAAAGGATCGGTAGTGAGTTCATTTTCTTTCAGGATGCGATAGACGGAAATTGACGTGTTCCATGCCCCATCCGCCCAATCGCGCTTGAACCCAAGTTCCTGGTTATTTCCGGTAATTGGCTTCACTTCGCCACCACCGTATATCCGCCCCGACTGCGGCACGAATGCCTGATCATACAGGGCATATACTGCCGTGTGCTTATCGATACTCCAGCTCAGGCCAAGGCGAGGCGTAAAACGACTGGCACTATACGGAGATCCGCCATATGCACTTTGGCTTGCCGATGAATAGCGCCCAGCCAAGGTAAGGCGTAGCCGGTTTTCAAAAAAGCCAAGCTCATCCTGTATATAAATGCCCTTATATTCCTGCGTAATCGCACCACCAGCCAATGCTGCACGGGCTTCGATGCTGGTCGTCCGGTCAAATACAGGATAACCATTAACAGGTATGCCCAAATTGGGATTGTGCATATCAAACTCACCCCCGTTGGCAGAATCCAGCGCATGCGTCTGGCCCCAATCGGCGAGGTAGTTTTTCTTGCCTACATCGATGCCCACCAAAATACGGTGCTGCACATTGCCCGTGGTCAGCTTCCCATTGGCAAATACCTGCCCCAAGCTCATTTCGCTAAGCGCATCCCATATACCTACTCCACGGATAATCTTCCCATCATCCGTCATGTTAGATAAAGGCCACATAGACGAGCCGACCTGGTCATAATGCAGGTAGTAGCCCTGAGCCGTTATCTTCCAATTGGTATCGATGTCATGCGTGAGGCTCACCAGGAAGGTCTGATCCTTGATGTTGGTAGGATCCAAACCTGCTGGCACCATACTGAAATCCCGCGGCAGGCTGGCATAGCCATCCGGTGTAGGGCCGAATACATAGTAGGAACCTACATCAGACATGTTGGCGTATTGCAAAGTATATTCGGCGGTCACCTTGGTTTTGTCGTCTACTTGATACGATACGACCGGGGCCAGCACATACCGATTGTCAAACTCATTGGCACGATGCGACCCTTTGGTCTGTGCGGAAGCATTGAACCGATACAACAACTTACCGCTTTTATTGAGCTTGCCATCCAAATCAAGCGTAGCGCGGTATAAATTATATTCCCCTATCGTCAAGGAGGCCTCTCCCTTGGTCTCCCCGGTAGGTTTCTTGGTCACCACGTTGTATGACCCCGAAGGATCGCCATTTGCCAGCATGAATCCCGCAGGGCCTTTCACAAATTCAATGTGATCGACAAAACTCATGTCTTCGGTCAACGGCCCCCAATACGAAGAAACGACATTAAAACCGTTGCGGAAAGCCTGTATCTGCGTCCCCCGCATACTGATATTGGTGTATAGGTTTCCCCAATGTTCCAACCGCACGGCGCCGCTGACGTTCCTGATCAAACCGTCACCCATGCTGATGACCTGTTGGTCAGCCAATGTCTTGCTGGAAACCACTTGGATATTCTGTGGGATTTCGATGAGCGGAGCATCCAGGCGCAAGGTGGGAGACGGGGTCAGGATATTATAATTGCCCCTGTTCTTGCTGATCAATACTTCCTCCAGTTGTTGGCTGGTGATATTGATGGTAAAGTCCTGTGTATAGGTATTTCCGGGATTAATGGTGAGCGAAGCTGCCTGTTTAGCCACACCCAAAGCACTTATTTCGAGCACAATGTCTCCCGTAAGGCTCAGCTCGATCCGGTAAGCGCCATTATCATCGGTCTGCGCACCTATCTGGGTGCCTTGCACTGTGACGGACACATGCTCAGCAGGCAAGCCGTTGGATGTCGTCACCTTTCCTGTAATGACGGCAGGTCTATTTTGGGCCTGTGCCAGCGGTATACAGGCAAAGGCAATCAAAAGGGAAATTGCTAAATGTCTAATTGTTTTCATTATTCCTATTTGTTATTCATTTATTAATCCAATTCGATGTTCGGCATAGCGATACGGTGGGAGTATTGGTAGGCTAACGCGAACAGGTGCGAACTGTACGGCTATTTATTTTACAGCGGCAAATATAGACACTTGTTTATAATAAGTCTAAATTATTTAAAATAATTCCATGCTACTGCCCGCAAAAGGATACGAGCCGGGCATAAAAAAAGCAGGATATCCTGTTGAGGATATCCTGCTTACTAAGAGCCGTATTATTTACGCCTGGTTAAACGGTGGGCAACTCCCAACCTGCGCGGTATTGCCGCTTCACAAATTGGTTGACCTCATCAAAGTTCGTTACTTTCATGGCATTGTTATCCCAAATGAGCTTCAAATTCCGGCCGGGATATTTGTTGTCAATCCGTAAATCCGAACCCCGGATAGCCAAATTAGACATCAGCAGGGCTTCGGTCAATGGGCCAGCGATCTCAAATGGAGAGCTCACTTCTTTATTGCCGTACCCGGCGATGGCAGCTTCTACCCATTGTGCATAATGGCCACCAGCACCACCCGGTACGCGTTCGTATTTCACCGGCAGCTTATGCTGATCGGTCAGCGAAGTAGGCAATAAGCGGGGGTTTTCCGCATAACATCCGGCCATCATTTTACCTTTTGTGCCGATAAACAGAATACCGTTTCCACCATCACCGAACACTTCGTTTGGTCCCAGTTCTTCAGGGCGCTGCGGCTGGATACCACCGTCCATCCAGTGGATTTTTACATCACCTGCGGTTTTATCGGTCTTGGGGAACGTCATCACCGCGTAGCTTGAAGGCGGGCAGCTTTCGGGGAAATATCCCCTTTTGAACTCATCCACATACACCGATCCAACACTGGCCTGCACATCTTTCACATATTGAAGTCCCAATATGCTGAACGGCGCCTCCATGATGTGGCAACCCATATCGCCCAAAGCACCGGTACCGTAATCCCACCATCCACGCCAGTTGAAGGGCACTAATTTATCGATGTAATCTTTTTGGGGTGCTGTACCCAGCCAAAGATTCCAATCCAGCTCACTTGGCACCGCTATTTTTTGTGCTGGCCACTGGATTCCTTGGGGCCATACCGGCCTATCTGTCCACGTGTAAATGGTATGCACATCACCGAGGAGGCCTGCATCGAACCATTCGCGCATGATACGCACGCCGTCTCCGGAAGAACCTTGGTTGCCCATCTGGGTGACCACTTTATATTTTTTTGCAGCCTGCGTCAGCGCACGGGCTTCGAACACATCGTGCGTTAGTGGTTTTTGTACATATACATGCTTACCAAGCTGCATAGCAGCCAATGCCTGTATAGCATGGTTATGATCTGGGGTGGATACGGATACTGCGTCTATATGGCTATGCTCTTTATCGAGCATTTCCCTGAAATCTTTGTAATACTTTGCCTTCGGAAACCGTTTTACCGAATTTGCGGCACGACGATCGTCTACATCGCAGAGGTAGGCAACCTCTGCCTTACCGCTTTCATGAAAGGCCCTTAAATCCGAATCTCCTTTGCCACCAACGCCGATGCCTGCTACGATCAGCTTGTCACTGGGCGCCACAAAACCGGCACCGCCCAATACATGCCGTGGTACCACCATAAAACCTGCTGCTGCCGCAGCTCCCGTCTTGATGAAATCCCTGCGGGTCGCACCCGCTTCTGACTTATTATTCTTTTTCATTTAAATAAATTGTTTTAGCGTATGAGTGTTTATCCTTAGTATGTAAGTTGGTTAGCGCAATACCTACATTGATTGCACGCGGCTAATATATAAAAAAATTGCCAGCAGTTGCGTAACAACTTGCTGGCAATTTTAAGGAAGCTTAGTATCCGGGATTTTGTACCAGACTGGGGTTAGCCGCGATTTGCGTATTTGGAATCGGGTATAACTCCCGATTGGGATCATTCGTTGGCTCATGGTCCCACCAGGAGGCCGTCGTATATTTACCAAACCGGATAAGGTCCGCACGTCTTTTGCCCTCAAAAATAAATTCCCTTCCTTTCTCCGCCAAAAATTCGTCCATGGTAAGTGTAGCCGTTGTATACCTTTCATTTGGCCAATCGGCTTCGGAGAATGCCCTTTGTCGGCTCGCATTGATCAAATCGACGGCTTCCTGCGTGGCTACGCCGTTGTTTTTGCGCATAATCGCTTCGGCCTTATTGAAATAGATTTCAGTGAGCCGATAGATTAAATAATGTTCCTCGTGGTAGTTTTCATCGTCTAAGGTTCCGGGCTTATATTTGAAGAAACGTGCGCCACTATTTTCCTCCCCTTCCGTCATGCTGCCTTCG
The DNA here is from genome assembly GCF_900109365.1 of Parapedobacter koreensis. Classification (GTDB taxonomy): domain Bacteria; phylum Bacteroidota; class Bacteroidia; order Sphingobacteriales; family Sphingobacteriaceae; genus Parapedobacter; species Parapedobacter koreensis. The sequence goes on from NZ_FNZR01000001.1 coordinate 271,085, forward strand.
GATGTCAAATCACCTTCACTTTCCCTACGAATGGTATTGACGTAGACAAACGGCCGACCGGACCACTCTTCCGTTCCTAAAATTGGTTCGGTAGTGCCGTACTTATATTGCGGGCCAAACAAAAACCACGTTGATTTTCGCAAATCATTCTCTGCATACGCATCGAAAGCGGTCGGAATAACCACATATGCGTTATTTCCGCTGAATCCAATACCCAATACATCACTGATATTGCTATACCCGAGCATCCAACCACCATACCCAAAAGCAAATCCAGCCTTTTGGCTAAATGCAAATTGAAAAAGTGCTTCGCTTGCCGACCGGTTGGTATTAGCGAAACTCTCGAGGAGGTCATCCGCCAATGCAGGCGTACCTCCGATACCGCCTGCTTCGCCATTGATAATCCTATCGCATGCGGCAATACACTCATCCCACATGGGCGTACCCACGAAGTACTCTGCATTCAGGTAAAGTTCGGATAACATGGCATAACCCGCTGTCGCCGATACGCGCCCGACCAATTCAGCCGAGTACGGCAGCAAAAGGGGAACATTCGCCTCCAGCTCCGACCGGACAAAATTGAATACCTCTTCCCTGGATTGTGTCGGTGGATTTAGCGGCTCGCCCACGGTGGTAACAATCGGAACGTTTCCCCAAAGCTCCATAAGCTTCATGTAATGGTATGCGCGCAGCACCCGGAGTTCCGCCAAGATGGCTGCCATTTCCTCGTCCGGAATTCCCAATGCTACATTATCAAGCGGCTCCAAATCTTCCAGCGCCGCATTGATGTACCCTACCCCTGTCCACATCAATACCCATGTATTGCGCAGCGGGTTCTCATTGTCATTCCAGGTATGGTAGTGTTGCCGGATGTGGTCGCCCCCGTCATAACCATGCCTTCCTTTCTGGGGCCAAGCCAATTGGTCCGAAGACAATTCGGAATGGTAGTAATAATTGGTTTGCCCAGTGGGTGCCAGCCAGGCCTGCATATGTGTAAATGGTCTTAATGCCGCTTGCAATACTTCTACCCGATTGTTATAAAAGTTATTTTCATTCAATTCATTGTACAAGGTCTCATCCAGGTTTGTGCAGGCACTCATTCCGCTGAACAGGGAAACCGCTGTAAAATACAATGCTTTCTTTATGTGATTTTTCATGTTTGTTTCAGTTTAAAATCCAACATTCAACCCTATCGCCCATGATTGTGTGCGGGGATAAAACCCACGGGCATCGACACCTGCCTCAAAACCGGTGTCTTGTAGTTCCGGATCGATGCCACTATATCCCGTTATGGTGGCAATATTCCTTCCCGTTACATAGACACGTAGGTTACGGATATAAGCCGTATTGAGCCGGAAATTATAACCCAGGGTCAAGTTGTCCAGTTTGACGAAATCACCTTTTTCGAGGTAATAATCCGAATACTGCGGATCGTCATCCAGTTGGTTATGCGTGGTCACTGCACTTCGGAGCAAGTTATTGGGCAACCAGCGTTTATTTCCAAAATAGAGGTCTTGGGTATTCAGGATATCATAAGCAAATTTGCCCCGAAATAAAATGGTCAGGTCAAATCCTTTGTAGCTAAAGGTATTGCTCAACGAAGCCTGGTATTTAGGTACGCCATTGCCAATAATGGCCAGGTCATCATTGTTCATCCCACTTGTCCCGGCAACAGAACCATCTGCTTTGTAAAATTGCCACTTGCCGTCATCTGTGAATCCGGCAAACCGCTTACCGTAAAAATTACCAACTTCTCCCCCCTCTTCTAAGCGAAACGCATTTCCTAAGGCTCCCGGAGAGGGTAGGCCATAGAATTCCAGCCAATTTGCTTTGAATACGTCACTTGATAACTTGGTCAGCTCGTTATACTGGGAATTGCCGGCAAAATCAATGTTCCAGCGGAAATCGTCGCGCTGAATGGCTACGGCCGAAATTTGCAATTCCACCCCGTGATTGCGAATGGATCCTACGTTTGTATAGATTTTGTCTCGCGCAAACGCCGGTTGCTGTGCATTATATTCGTAAAGCAGATCTTTTGTCTCCCGATTGTAGACGTCCAATGCTCCACTAATCCGATTGTTGAACAACCCGAAATCCAATCCAAAGTTCCATTCGGCTTTCTGCTCCCAGCGGAGGTCGGGATTTGGGTTACGCGCGGGCCCGTAAGTTTGGTAATAGACCCCATCCTGCGGGTAAACACCACCGCCACTCAACGTCACCAAGGACTGATAGTTGGAAATATCCTGATTACCCGTCACACCATACCCTACCCGTAGCTTCAACTCATTGATTTGCGGTATATTTTGAATGAATTCTTCCTCGCTCAGCGTCCAACCCACGGAAGCTGCTGGAAAATTACCCCATTTATGGTTGGCACCGAACCGCGATGAGCCTTCCCGGCGGAGAATGGCCTGTGCGAAGTACTTACCTTTGAAGGCATAGTTTACCCGTCCAAAAAAGGCAATCAAGGTATTATCTTCCTTGAAACTGTCCATCCCCGGCCGTGGCAATTGGGTATTGGTGATAGCACTCCCTTCGCTGAGATTCCAATCCAAGAAACCGTCGGTCGTAAAACCGTTGTTATTTACATTGAAATTCTCATTGGTAGCGTATTGATAGCTGTATCCCAGCAAGCCCGTGATGGCATGATCCTCGTTAAACGTTTTGTTATAATCGATGGTCGACTCAAACGTTTGGGTCCACCGCACTTCATTGCGCTTGGAAGCATAAGCCATTCCTTGGTATGAGGTACCTACGCGTTGATCCCAATCCAAGGTAGACCGGTAAAAGCGGTCATTAAAATTATCGCGCACGTAGGATCCAAACGCGGAAGCCGACAACCCCTCTATGATTTCCAACCGCAGCCGCGCATCGGCTGAAATGGTTTGCTGGTTTCGTTCTGCAATGCGGTGTGCCAAACGTCCAAGCGGGTTATAATTGTTATAAGCCTGCGTTTCGTAAAACGTGCCGTCTGGATTGTATATTGGGGCTGTGGGATTCCGTTGGATGGCCTGCTCGAAGTCAGTCCCGGTGGTTGTACGGTTATCCGGGTTAAATCCTCCTCCCAGCATATTGGCCTTATTGAAATTCGTTGCGAGATTCATCGATAAGGTCAGCCGTTCCTGCAACCCTTTTTGATTAATATTCAGCCGTCCCCCAAACTGTTCGCGACCGCTTTGCTTGGCAACACCATTCGCATCGTTAAAATAAATGGATGCTCGGTAATTGGTGTTTGTGGTACCTCCAGAAGCCGCCAGGTTGTGGTATTGGCTGGTATTCTGGCGGTCAATTAACTCATCGTAAAGGTCAGTGGATGAGCCCAAATCCTGTGTCTCGTTGATTACCCCCTGGGCAATCAGGTTCCGGAAATCTACAGCTGTTAAGTAATCAGGTTTGCGGTCGATGACTTCGCGCTGGACATAGGTTGAGTAATCAAAACGTGCCTCTCCGGCTTTGCCTTTCTTTGTGGTAATCAAGATAACTCCCGCATTACCTCGTGTACCGTAGATAGCGGCCGCGGAACCATCTTTCAACACGTCAAAAGATTCGATATCATCTTGTTGCAACAAATCGAGGCTTCCGCCTGGTATACCATCAATGACAATCAGGGGGGTACGCGAACCAGTAAGCGACGTAACCCCACGCAATTGGATAGCAGCACTTGAATTGGGATTATTCCCTTGTGTCCGCGTGATGTTCAACCCTGCGACCTTACCCTGAATCAAATCCATCGGCGATCGCGCACCGCCAGCATTGAAATCTTCGGCGCGGACGGTGGCCACTGCTGAGGTTACTTCCTTACGTTTCTGCGTACCGTATCCCACAACGACCACTTCTTCTAAGCTTTCCGCATCGTCCGCTAACTGTACATTGATAATTGCATTTTGGCCCACAACGATTTCCTGACTTACATAGCCTAAGTAGGAAAATACCAGAATTTCGCCCACGGCTGCAGTGATCGTATACCGGCCATTGTCATCTGTAGCCGCACCCCGAGACGTTTCTTTCACGGTCACAGAGACACCGGACAATGGGGCGTTGTCTGCTGTGCTGGTCACTGTTCCCACAATTGTTTGTTGCACGATTTCGTTGGGTAGAACATCAGCGGGGTCTGCGTATCCTTTGCCATAAACAGGACTCGCCAGCAACACTGCCACCAAGGGCAGAAACGAAAAACGCATCTTGCCGCATTTTGTTCTTGTTGAATGTTGGTTCATTTTTTTGATTTTTGGTTTGTTACTAATTTTTGGTTCATTGGCATTCCCTTGTGGCCATTTAGCATGGTCAATTAGGACATGATCGCCCCCGTCCAAGCTTCAATTCCGTTTAAAGCTGAAGTTTTGGAAAAACAATAAAGGGACATGGCATTGTGAAAACAATACGCATAACCTTGCCCATGCGCTCAAATGGCATGAACAACAAGGAAAGAAGCTAAAATATTTTAGCTAGAAAGGAAATAGTTTTGCTTTTTTGGCATGTTTGTGTGTTTTAACAGGTGAATAAATTAGTTTATTTAATTTTTGGTTCGTTTTTGTAATACAAATACAAGCATTACGGATGCTAAGATATACAATAAAAGATTTACTTGCAAGTAAAATCACCTACCGCCGGTAAAAAACACGGCCGATTCGACTCCAAATGTTACCACTTTTATCCGTCAATTCAATGCCGAAATGGCCTTGACTAAGGTTTTTTTAGCCAAAGGCAGCAATGTGTTTTCCACCGGAAACGTAATGTCACTTTCTACTTGATAAACCGCTGGGTTGGGCAATTCCCGTCGGGCATGGATGAGATCTTTCCGGATAGCTTCCGGTGTATTGTAAACAAAATGCCGCTCATATTTGGCGATGTAGGTAGTATGTATGCCCCGGTACTTTTCATGCTGGCTTTCAAAAAGGGTCACTTGATATTCATACACCCGTATTCCTTTTTCATCGCCATTACGCAACAAGAGATAGCCTTGATAAGGATACAACGGTTGCATGCCCACTTCGGAAATAGCCAGGTGACTTGAGACAAAGTCATGGATCTCGCGCCCTTCCTTGATGGCAGGCATTATTCTGCTCACCGCATAATTGATGATCTGTTCAATTTCCTGCATCATCGCATCGTCATTCACGATTTTTTCATAAGTAATTTTCACGGCAGCAACGTCCATGTTGCTTAATCTCACCGGGAATCCCGTTTCGAGCGTGGTCTTATCCTGCTTGAATTTCTTAAGGTTGTTATAATGAAAGATTAAATCGTTCAGATTGGGATAAAGCTGGGTTCTGTTGAAATGCGCATTGATTTGCTGCAAATAAGCAAGCAACTGATATTGTTTGTGTTCAAAATCGATAGGAACCTCGATAAACCAATTGGCATTTAATGTACGCATAAAGCACCTCCTTGATTTGTTAACGGTGAATATACAAAAAATTAACGATATAAAAACTGGTATCGGTTAGATTATTACGCGAGGGCAGCCCGATTTTAATGCAATAACATTATTTTTGTCCATTATAAACATTACGAATACATGAAAATTATCGCCATTGGTCGCAATTACACCGAACACGCCAAAGAACTTCACAACCCGGTACCGGAAAAGCCGGTCATCTTTCTTAAACCGGATACCGCCGTATTGAAGGAAAACCGCGACTTTTATTATCCGGACTTTTCGAAAAACATCCACCATGAAGTAGAAATCGTACTTCGCGTTTGCAAGGAAGGAAAACACATCGGCGCGAAATTTGCAAGCAGCTACTACGATGCCATTGGCCTGGGAGTGGATTTTACAGCCCGGGACATCCAGCAGGCGCATAAGGAAAAATCCTTGCCCTGGGAATTGGCCAAAGCATTCGATGGTTCAGCTCCAGTGAGTGAGTTGCTGCCCAAAGAGACTTTTGAGGATGTGTATGATATTGCATTCCGATTGGATAAAAATGGGGAAACTGTACAAGAGGGCAACACAAAAGATTTGCTCTTTTCATTTGAAGATATCCTGGTCTTTGTCTCTCAATACATCACGCTACGTAAGGGTGACTTGATTTTTACTGGCACGCCGGCAGGTGTCGGCCCCGTAGTCCCTGGCGACTATTTGGAAGGTTTCATCGGTGACCAGCGGATGTTCCATTTTTATGTGAAGTAGCACGATACATGAAGGTTAACCACGTCTTATTTCTTTGTTTTGTTTTTTTCCTTACACTTGTCCATGTAAAGGCTCAGCATCCCATCATCAAAAACAGGGAATATCCCCAATGTTATTTCAGTCCTCCCCTGGCCATTCCGCCACAGGCTTCCGGCACATTCGGCGAACTGCGCTCCACGCATTTTCATGCTGGCGACGATTACCGTACCCAGCAGCGGGTGGGACTGCCGCTCTTTGCGGTGGCTGATGGATACGTATCCCGTGTACGTGTACAAATCGGCGGCGGGGGAAATTCCGTTTATATCAGTCACCCCAATGGATTCACTAGTGTGTACTTACACATGCAGGAGTTCAATGCGCAGTTGGCCGCCATCGTGAAAGCCAAGCAATACGAGCTGCAACGCTTCGACGTGGATATCCCGCTTGAAGAGACTACCGTATCCGTCAAGAAGGGTGATCGCATCGGTTTGACGGGCAATTCAGGCAGCTCCGAAGGCCCACACCTGCACTTTGAAATACGTGACACCCAGACCGAAGCACCGCTGAACCCCCAGTTGTTCGGGCTGGCTTTCCCGGATAATCTGGCGCCACTTATCCGGGGTATCACCGTCTATGATCTGGCTGACGAGCCATTCAGCGAGCATATACCAAGGAGGCACCTCGCCTTGAGTGGCAGCCAAATCATACCGGTTAATGGCCGCTTCGGCGTGGGTATCAATACGGTAGATCGCCACAACGGCACTTCCTTCAATAACGGTGTCTATTCCATCGAGCTCTCGCTTGACGGCAAATCCATCAGTACAGTGCTATTCGAAGAGTTGTCATATGCCACTTCAGGCACCATCCATTCTTATATCGATTATCCGTATTATATACTGAAAAAAGTCAGGATCCAGAAAAGCTTTAAAGATCCAAACAATCCCATCAACATCTTCCATTTTCTTGAGGGCGACGGCAGCATCACCTTGACAGACAACAATGAACATACGCTCTCCTACCGGGTGCGCGATGTGCATGGCAACACGAGTACACACACATTCAAGGTAAAGAATACACCATCTTATACCCCTGCATGGCAACGAACACCCGGCACAGCCATGTTTCGGTTTGATCGCGAAAATCGCTTCACCGCTGAAAATGCGGAGGTCATCATGCCGCAAAATGTCCTGTATGACCATCTGCACTTCAACTATCATCAGGGCACACGGCCCAGCGGGGGATACTCCATGGTGCAACATATACACAACCGTTTTATACCGCTCCGCGAAAGCTACGAACTGAAAATCAAACCCGACAGCACATTGCCTGACGCGCTGAAACCCAAAGCGATCATCGTCAACGTCGAGGGCAGCTCCCAAGGAGGCAACTTTGAGGAGGGCTGGGTACGCACGATGACCCGCGCTTTCGGCAGTTTTTACATCACGGTAGACACCGTTCCTCCCACGATAGTACCCCAAAACATCAGCGCGGGTAAAAATATGGCTGCGGTCAATCGGGTAAATTTCAAGATTTCTGATAACCTCTCCGGCATACAGTCGTTCAATGGGTATATGGATGACCGTTGGATACTGATGGAATACGATCCGAAAACGCGATCGCTATGGCATACTTTTGACAGCACGCTTTCAAAAGGTAAACACCGCCTTCGTCTAGAGGTTATTGACTGGAAAGACAACAAGCGGATGTATGAAGTAAATTTTATCAGGTAAGCAGAGACAAATTCCGATATGGCAAAACTGAACGTGGGCGACAAAGCTCCGGCAATCACCGCAAAAAACCAATATGGCGAAACGCTATCGTTAAGTGATTTCATGGGAAAAAAAGTCATTCTTTATTTTTATCCCAAAGACAATACACCGGGCTGCACGGCCGAGGCTTGTAACTTCCGCGACAATTACCAGTCATTGCTGGCCGAAGGGTTTGAAGTCATCGGCGTGAGCATAAATACCGAACGTTCGCACCGCAATTTCACCAACAAATTCGACCTTCCCTTCAATCTCCTGGTAGACGCAGACCAAAAAATCGTGAATGATTATCACGTGTGGGGAGAGAAAATGCTTTATGGGAAAAAATTTATGGGAACCCTCCGTACTACGTTTATCATCGACGAGCAGGGTACCATCACCCACATCATCGACAAAGTAGACAATGCAAACGCCTCGCAGCAGGTCAGGGAGTTGCTCAGGGGATAACTAGTTTTCCATGACGTATCCAAGCATATATTCCTGGAATTTTTCGTAATATACTTTGAATCGCTCTTGGCGATGCGGGGCGTCCAAGTCCAAAAACAACACACCCTGATCCTGAAAATCAAACGGGCGAATCGTCATGTTATCTTTGAATGAAACGCCCTTGTTGCCTTGCAATTTGTACACCGCTTCCTTGGCACACCAACAGGCATAGAGTTTTTCAATCTCCGCTCTCCCGATAGCTTCAAGCTCATCCATTTTCATGAATTTGTCCGCAATGCGCAGGATTTTGGGCTTCACCAGTTCCAGATCAATACCCACCTCTCCATTATCACTCATCATCACCGCAGCATAGTCAAAGGAATGTGTGAGCGATATCCGTTGGGGGAAATTAGCGAGGTAAGGTTTGCCGTTTTCGTCCGAAGGACAGTCGATAAAGCCGGGAGTATCCAGCATTTTGCGCAATAGCACACGTGTAGCCAGCCAATGCAATGTCCGCTTGCCCTTATTCAGCCGGCCCAACACAGTTTTTTCACGATCATCCAACTGCAACCTACCGATAAGCTCTTCAGCGGACTCTTCGATGCGCCAAATGGCAAACCGTACATTATTATCCAACTCGCGCAGGTATACCAATGCCATAGTCAAAGTTAGCTATTTATTGCAAAATAGTCCTTAAAAATCTGATTCATTAACGTATTTTTGCCCACTGCGTCTGTTGTCTGACGTCTGTTGTCTAAAAAAATGATTCTATCCGACAAACGTATACTGGAAGAAATTGAGAGCGGCTCCATCATTATTGAGCCTTTCCGTAGGGAGTGCTTGGGCACCAATTCATACGATGTCCACCTCGGCAAATACCTGGCCACCTATAAAGACCGGGTACTTGATGCTAAAAAGCACAATGAAATTATACATTTTGAAATTCCCAAAACAGGCTTTCTTCTGGAACCCAACACGCTGTACTTGGGCGTCACGCTTGAATACACCGAAACACACAACCATGTGCCGTTTCTGGAAGGCAAATCCAGCACCGGGCGCCTGGGCATCGATATTCACGCCACGGCAGGTAAGGGCGATGTCGGATTCTGCAACACTTGGACGCTTGAAATATCCGTAGCACAACCTGTAAGGGTGTATATGGGCATGCCGATTGGGCAGCTGATTTATTTTGCTGTGGAAGGCGATATTGAGACGCGCTACGATAGCAAAACCAATGCGAAGTACAACAATAAGACCACACGCCCCGTGGAGAGCATGATGTGGAAGAATGCGTTTTAGCTTCTGCCGAACTCCATCAGGTAAGCCTTCAGAAATTCGTCGATTTCGCCATCCAATACCGCTTGCGTATTGGAAGTTTCTATATTGGTACGCAAGTCTTTCACCAGCTTATACGGGTGCAACACATAATTCCTGATTTGCGAACCCCATTCGATTTTTTTCTTGCTGCCTTCTATCGCTGCCGTTGCCTCCTGCCGTTTGCGCATTTCGATTTCATAGAGCTGCGACTTCAATAACCGAAGGGCATTCTCTTTATTTTGCAGTTGCGAGCGCGACTCTTGGTTTTTGATGATAATACCCGTGGGTTTGTGATGCAAGCGTACGGCCGTTTCCACCTTGTTTACGTTTTGTCCGCCAGCTCCCCCGGAACGGAAAGTATCCCATTCAATATCGGCGTCTTTGACCTCAATCTCGATGTTGTCGTCTACCAATGGATATACATAGACGGAGGCAAAAGACGTATGCCGCTTGGCATTGGAATCGAAAGGCGATATGCGCACCAGCCGATGCACACCATTCTCTCCCTTAAGGTATCCATAGGCAAAGTCCCCGGAAAATTGCAAGGTTACACTTTTAATTCCCGCTACGTCGCCTTCTTGATAGTCTTGTTCGGTCACTTTATAACCATTGCTTTCTCCCCACATGATATACATCCGCATCAGCATACCGGCCCAGTCACAGCTTTCAGTACCGCCGGCACCGGCAGTGATTTGCAGCACAGCGTCCAACTGGTCTTCTTCTGCGCTCAGCATGTTTTTGAATTCCAGTTCTTCTACTTTGCGCGCTGCGGTCTCATACTGCTCTCTCAAATCTACTTCAGATGCGTCCCCGGATTGGAAAAACTCGTACATCACTACCGCGTCGTCTACAGCAGCAGCCACTTCGTCGAAGTGGTCCGTCCATACCTTTTTGCTTTTGATGGACTGCAGCATTTTCTCAGCCGCCTTGGAATCGTCCCAAAAGTCGGGTTGCAGCGTGACTGCTTGCTCTTTTTCTATCTCTTCTTTCCGTGCATCGATGTCAAAGATGCCTCCTCAGGGAAGCTGTTCTATCCCTCAAATCCTGTATCTGTTCTTTGGTCATGGGCGCAAAGGTAAGGAATTTATACCATCAGATTACCGCTACTTAATCCAAAAAACACTTAACTTCGCACAAACAAAAAACACAGCTATGCTACCCCGTATAAATTTTACAGAAACCGCAGCATACAAATACCTTAGCAACCATTATATCGACATTGCTCAAAAACACCTCAGGGATTTGTTTGCGGAAGACACCAATCGGTTTGACAAGTTTTCCATCGCTTTTGGCGACATCCTTTTTGATTATTCCAAAAATAGGATAGACGACACAACCAAAGCCCTACTGCTACAGCTGGCTCGGGAATGTAAATTGGAAGCTGCTATTGAGGCTATGTTTTCCGGAACACCCATCAATGAAACCGAAAGCCGTGCCGTATTGCATACTGCACTGCGCAATCAAAGCAATACCCCCATACTGGTGGAAGGAAAGGATGTGATGCCCGATGTGCAGGCTGTATTGGCAAAAATGAAATCCTTTTCAGATCGCATCATCAACGGTACCTGGAAAGGTTATACGGGGAAACCAATCGCCGATGTGGTCAACATCGGTATTGGCGGGTCAGACTTGGGGCCGGTGATGGTCACGGAAGCGCTCAAACCTTATAAAAACCACCTCAACATCCACTTTGTATCCAATGTGGATGGCACGCATATCGCGGAAACGCTCAAGCAGCTCAATCCCGAGACTACACTTTTCCTCATCGCCTCCAAAACGTTCACCACGCAGGAAACTATGGCCAATGCCCACACTGCCCGGCAATGGTTTTTAGCTGGCGGTGCTTCGGAAAGCGATATCGCCAAGCATTTTGCTGCGTTGTCTACCAATACCAGTGCCGTGGCGGCGTTTGGTATCGACACGGAAAACATGTTCGAATTCTGGGATTGGGTGGGCGGACGCTACTCCTTGTGGAGCGCCATTGGCTTATCCATCGTATTGAGCATTGGCTTCACGCATTTCGAACAGCTCCTCCAGGGCGCTTACGCTACGGATGAGCATTTCCGCCACACACCCTTCGAGGAAAACATCCCCGTCATCATGGCTTTGCTTGGCATCTGGTACAACAATTTCTTCGATGCAGAAACACAGGCCATCCTACCTTATGATCAATACCTGCATCGGTTTGCAGCTTATTTCCAGCAGGGCGATATGGAAAGCAACGGCAAATATGTAGATCGTAACGGCTATGCCGTGGATTACCAAACAGGGCCAATCATTTGGGGTGAACCGGGTACGAACGGCCAACATGCCTTCTACCAGCTTATCCATCAAGGCACTAAACTGATTCCCTGCGACTTCATTGCACCGGCACAAACACATAATCCCATCGGCGAGCATCACACCTTGTTGCTCTCTAATTTTTTCGCGCAGACCGAAGCGCTTATGAATGGAAAAGACGAGTCAGCAGTGGTAGCTGAACTGGAAGCATCCGGTAAGTCCGAGGAGGCAATCGAACGCCTCAAAACCTTCAAGGTATTTGAAGGCAATCGCCCAAGCAACTCATTTCTCATCAAAAAAATTACACCTTACACATTGGGGTCACTCATTGCGCTTTATGAACACAAAATATTCGTCCAAGGAGTTATTTGGAACATTTTTAGTTTCGACCAGTGGGGGGTAGAACTCGGCAAGCAATTAGCCGGAAAAATCCTTCCCGAATTGCGGAACGACGAAGCCATCGACACGCACGATGCTTCTACCAATGGGCTAATCAATCGATATAAACGATGGAAAGTGCAGGGATAGTTTGAATATGATGTTAAACTTTCGTTTGGTGCTGGCTCTCGTTGCTATCTTCACTGTTTCAGGAACACACCTCCACGCAGCACAGCCTTTGGAGCACCCTACCAACGCAATTGATTCGATTCCAAGTGATAGCACTACGTTTTTAGGAGGAGTCGCTCAGGATTTTTTAAGATTTGGTGACGGCTTCCTCTATACGGTTTCCTCGCCGGTGAGATGGAAAGGAAACGATTGGTTGAAAGCTGGTGGGGTAGTTGCCGGAACGGCATTGCTAACCTTGGTGGACAAGCCGGTTAGGAACTTCTGGATGGACCAAGACTCCAAGTTGCTTGATGGCATTGAACGCGTAGGGTTCCACTACGGAAAGCCCTATGCCGCATTTTATGGGATGGGCGGTTTCTACCTCGCTGGCTTGGTCATCAAAAGCGACTGGGCACGGGAGACGGCCATCGCCTTAGGTGCTGCGTACCTGACAAGTGGCGCCGTGCAATCCTTCATGAAAACCGCGTTTGGAAGGGCAAGGCCCGCCACTAATGTGGGCCCTTGGGCATTCAAACCATGGTCACCGGATGCAGGTTATCATTCGTTCCCATCCGGACACATACAAATCGCGATGGTCAGCGCGGTGGTACTCGCAGAGCGTGTGAAACAACCGTGGCTGAAAGGTGTATTTTATTCCACCGCCGGCCTGACACTCGTCAGCCGTATGTATTCTGACGCTCATTGGGTTTCAGATCTCGCCTTTGGCGGAGCGATTTCTTATTTCAGTGCCAAGGCTGTGCTCAAGCGAATGGAGCGAACCAAATCCGGCGGGCATATGTTCAGGAGGAAAAAGCAAGAAATCACTTGGAATTTTACTCCCACGTTTAATGGGTTTTCGCTCGTAGGCACGCTCTAGCGGCTGCAACTTTATGACAGCATGACAGGTATCCGCAATGCGTGAAGCCCGCTTACACCCTGTAATTCTTCGAGCTCCAAGTATTCAAGCGTTTTGCCCAATAGTCCTTTTTGCTGCAACGTCTCAATGTGGCGTAGATAGTCATGAAGGGATTCTTCGTGCCAATAAATCAATGTGATTTTTCCGGGCTGCGTCACCCGCTCGGTCGTACCCTTTATCAGCGCCTTGTCTATCCGCTTTTTGACAATATGATACCTGATGTTATAGGCTCCCTCGACATCAAATCTACGCTCGTCTTCACGAAAGCTGATATCAATCTCAGCATTATTAATGAAAATAAGCTGCGTGGTTTCCAATGCGATGGGCAATATTTCCACCAACTGGTGAGTTCCCCGCGTAATGGCAACCATGGTCTCTAATTGTACATGTTTTATCGCAGCCAGCTTCGCTTCTTGGAATGGAATGTGGGGCGCAATTGATTGTCCGATGTAGCAGTCAAACTCGATACCGTCTGTCCTGAATTTTTCAAAATAGCTGGGGTAGATTGTTTGCAATTTGCTATTAAATGCATCGAGGTGTTGGTTTATCTCCTGATTGATTGTTTTGACAGCAGTCTCAAATGCATACCGATGCTGGTGTGCTACCCCGACAGCAGGGTTCATTTGGTATTCGTAGGCCAAAATAATCTCCGCCAACCGCTCATCGGCTTGTTTGAGTTCATCAAAGGCCTTTCTAATCTCACCATGCTGAAATTCTGATATGGCTACTTGGCTATAGTCCAATTGGCTGTTGCTAAGCCTACTGTTCAATTGGCTAAATTTATCCATCAGCGCATACGGCAGTGGCTGAATGGCATTTAGCCGCAGCAAGGCGATTCCCAATGTTTCCATTTGCCAGGTCAAATCAGCAAGCAACGCATCATTGCGCTGCAATGTACTATTGCGGATATCCACCGCCCCATAGATTGGATATACCTGATTGAAGCGTATTTCCACACTATTGAGCGGCAACTTGGCTTGGCCATCGCCATTTTCCGTCTGCAAATAACGCCACGCAGCCTCATTGAACTTCCATTGCACAGCAGGTTGTATCGCCGTAAACCGCTTCTTGATAATGCGATCCAACTTACTCTTAAAATCCACGCAAACGTCATTCGCGAATTGCGACAGCAAAGGGATAGCGACCCGCAAGCGTGGCAGTTCGTGCTTACTAATCTGGGAACCCCGCTCGGTATACACTTCCAGCAGGCCCACGACCTCCTGATTGTAAAAAAGCGGAATGACAGCCAAACTGTCCAAGCCCGATTGAGCAGCCAACGCCGCTAAAGGCTCCGAAACCAACGGCAAACCGGCATCCACCTTATACGTTACCGGATAGGGGTCTTCCAGGTAGCCCAGCCATTCCTTGCGCAAGCGCTCATCGATTGCTACCCCTTTGATAAATTGATACAACACGCTGTTCTCTGCGAGCTGGTGATGCAACAATGGCCTGCCGTTGAGCTTTAAAACGGGGCTAATACCGATCTTCAAGTTGGGATTTCCCGTTAACAATTTCAGGTTATTTTCGATGGCCTGGTGGTATCGATGGTAGTCATAATCCCCCCCAACGATAACGATGTTCTTCAGTTTCTCTACGACATGCTCATGGGTGATATCCTCCAAAGAAATAATGGAGAAGCCTTCGATGCGGAAACTTGTCAAATCCAATAGATTCTCCAAATCACTTTCCCGAACCTCGGTCATTTTTTTTCGCCGGAGTGCTTGATAGTTAATCGGCGGCAATTGGCCTTTAGCCGTCACATGCACAAATGTATTATCCAGCCGCAAGGCATAATACCTTGGCAGTTCAGTGGCTTCATCCTGAAAAGCATAGACCAAATTATCCAGGCCAAAGTCTACAAATCCGTACAGCCGCTCCAAAATGAGCTGGTAGATAAGCAAGCGCCCCACTTCGGTTCCATTCATGGCCTTCATCTTATCCATCACCTGGCCGGCATCGCGCTCTTTGTCCAAAAATCGATAAAAAGCATCCGTGCCATAGAACACATTTCCAGATAGGGGGGCAGCCAATCCCCACAACCTATCCGTTTCATCGGTAAGCAATGGCACTAGCAGGTTATATACAAAATACAGTTCTTTGTTAAATTTGGAGATGTTTTCTTCGCTTATCGGACCATGCAGCTGCTGTGCTTCGTGGAAGCGGCTCAGCACAAAAGCGAATATTTCCTGCCTGCCCGCGTGATCTTGGCAGTGCTTTGTCAAATGGGCAAAGAATTGATCGAACGATAAGACGCGCTCGGGTTCCGAGGCTTCCTGCCGCTCATCAAAGATATTGAATGGTCGTACCTGCATGCGCAACTAATAAGGTTCAAAACCTAAAACCTATACCGAAGTAAGGGTACCAACCTTCCCGCGAATGGCCTACCACAACCTGCAAAACTGCTATATTTGCAGCAATATAATATAATCCGCCACCTATGCCCTGCTGAATACGGTCACTTTGGCGGACATCTGACCATACTTTGCCAACATCATAAAAAGCAATAACTCCCAGCTCACCCGGAAGAATATAATTGCCGATATAAGCCGCCCTTGCCCGCAACTCCAGATTATTGAAAATGCTGTGATCCCCGGCAAAGCGGTATTGGCGAAATCCCCTGAGGTTTCCCTGCCCGCCGATAAATTGTGATTGGTAGAATGCTGGATGGCCAAACGTCACCCCGCCGCCTATACGGTTTGAAACCACTACGGCATCTTGTGCCAATCCAGCGTAAACCGCCATTTCTGCATTCGCCTGCGCGTAGGATTTTGCGTAGTCACTGATGCCACCATAAGCCCCCACCCTCGCCTGGAAATATCCGCCCCTGCTGGGGCGCAGTTTATTGTTTCGATTGTCTTTCATGAAGCCTGCAAAAAGCCCCACATGTCCCTTGTCTTCCTGGACGATGAGGCTATCATAGGTATGGACCGTGCCGGGTTGCACAATCAACCGCCCCTCATTCCGATCAGCCGCAAGCCGGTACCATTGCAGGCTTGGGCCGATGGCGAACGTTGTCGTCGCGTTGGGATTCCACGCCAAGTGCGGTTCCAATTGGTATAGCTCGAAACGAGTCCGGTAATACCGCATGTCTCGCCCATCCCGGTCATACTCCGTACCATTGCCCAGACCGAAATAATTCTGGGTCTGGGGAATCAGTGCATGTGCCGCTACTACTACGTCCGCCTTGCCCAGCACTTCTTTCCAATGCCCCCGATAGTGCATACGGAGTGCTCCCGTGGCAAAGGATCCAGATAATAAAAATTGCTGCGTATGGTTGAATGGTTCTTTGCGGAATCCACGTTGGTGGGTATAGTGAAAGCCTGCGCCCAATAGCAGGCCATCATCTGCATTATACCCGGCGTTAAGCAACGGTGCCCACACGTTATATAGATTTACCGGTACAAATGCGGTATGCACACTATCCGTGCCATAATGCACGGTATAATCCGTGGACGATGGGGAGAAAGACGATTGCGTTCCTTGATCGTAAATGGCTACCTTTCGTCTGGCTGACCGGATGTCATAGTGCTTGGTTCCCACACCACCTATCACACGAACCGCCACGGGCGACGCTGCAGCATCTACCTGCACGCTATCATCTCCCGAAGCCAAGTATACCCGGACTTCCTTGGTCAATTCCGACGGGTATACCTTTTCCATCAGTTTACGTTTTACCTCTCCCTCTTTGTTGATTTTGCGAACGGTCACACGCAATGATTCCCCGGGAGCGTCCTCAATGACAACCTGCTCATGCTTGTTACTCAATTTTACATCCACGATACGGTTAGCAAATTGGTAGTAGTCGTTCATCGCTGCGGGCAATGCATCACGCCGCGCTTTCAAGCTGTGTAGGAGTTCATCATGGCGCAATGCATAGACCGACTTCGGCAATAGCCTAAGGCCCGCTTCCAGCGTGCTATCTGTCATCGCCGTTACAAAATCAGCTACTTCCTCCATCCATTCCTCATGGGTGAATTGATTTTTAGGATGGGCATTCAAAAAGTCAGATTTGCGCAGGCTATAATTTACACGGTGGATTTCCGGCGCGAACCCTTGGATAAGCGGCAGGGCAAAAGGCATGGACACGATACTGGGAAATAGCCCTTCCATCTTTCGCAGGGCTTGGTCACGATCACGCGGTATGCCCAAGTAATCACGGTCGGCTCCTTTTTCTGCTTTATTCTCGTCGCGCCAACGCCATTGGTCGGCATGGCGGTCCCAATCATTCACCAATAAATCAAGCATGCGTGCACGCAGAAAAGTCTTAGCCTTGTAGCTATCATCGTTGTCGTTATTCACATGGCGCAGCATTTTCACCGTGTTGTCCGATTCGCCCAGTGGCTCACGTTCTTCAAGCAAACATAGCGTATTGGCAAACGATTCGTTGTAATGGCCCAATAGCGTATCGGGTGCCACCAAGCCAATTATGGGATGGGTATGGGGCACCCCAGCAGCCTTGGCCAATGGGGGGAAGATCAGTGCCGAATATGGATGCTGCGCACTGTTAGCATCATCCAAAAAGTCATGGGCAATGGTGTGACGCAGTGCTTCGGGAAGCAATGCATCTGCTTGTTTGTTGACCGATCGAAGCACCCATTCCTTACCTGTCGGATCAACCAACCGTAGCGATACCGTCTGCATGCCACCTCCCCGTTTGACAGGTCTGAGCCCCCCATGCAGTTCAGAAAGCCTGATCACGGGCACCTCGGTTTCCGTCGCCCACTCTTTCCGGTAGTTCTCGCCAAACAATTTACGGTGAAAACTCCCAACTTCATCATACTTGACGTTGGCCTGCACCACCACGCTATCTTTTCCGGCAGCAAGGTCGCCCACCTGATCCACAAAAGGCAAGACCACCCGGTGGGGTATCCGATAGCTGAAGGCTTCCTTCACTGTGTCATCGGCATAGGTATAAAAGGTCACCTTGCTGCTTTTATTCATCAGGTGGTCAATCACTACAAAGCCTTGTGCAGCATGCGTAAATAGTGCATGGGCACCTTGCTTCGTATACGAATCTTTCGACCCGGCCCCACTCACCACTTGGTAAAAATCGCCGTCCTTAATAAACTGCAAACCGTGGTCGTGCCCAGCCACGTGAATAACATTAGGGTATTGCGATGACACCCCATCAACCGCTTCAATCAACGCCTGATAACGGGGATGAGGAATGTCCTCCGGATTCAAAAACACCGTGCGCCGCAATAGCGGGTATAACGAGCCAAGGCCCGGCAATGGAACATATAGTCCTTTATTCAACAGCGTCAGCGGGAAAAGGTGATCTTTCCATGAATAATATCCCCCATGCGTCCCATAAGAACGCAACGGATGGTGTATGGCCAATAAAATGGTCTTATCCTGATGATCATAAAACAGTTCCTGTAGTTTTTCGGTCACCTGTGCTTCCGTTTCGCATTCACAATCGGCATCGCCGCTGTACCGCTCATGGGGGAATACCCACCATTCGCTATCAAATGCAATGACAACCAAGCTATCCGAAATATTGATGACCTGTGGATCGGGGCAGCCTTCTGGTGGCAATAGTTTGAGCAAGGAATCCTGCTGGTTCGCCAAAAACCGGCCTTGGGCCCTGATCTTGGCAAGCCCCTGCTTACCCATTCTATCCCAATCATGGTTGCCGGGGATGAAATAAACCGGAGCTCCCTTTGCACGCATGGGTACAAACTGCGATCGCAGGATCGCTTGTGTCTCAGGCTCCTCCTTGCTCCCGGGCAGTCCCATGCCCTTTGGGTAGATGTTGTCTCCCAAGAATATCGCTGTGGTCTTTCCTGGTATGACCAAATCAGCCGCACGCGGCACAACCGTTTCCTGTTTATGATTGATTTCGCCCGCATCGCCGATGAAAATAATACGATGGGAAATGCTATCCTGTGCATGCCCCCAAGCAGTGGCAAATGAGAGCGCAAAGATGATTATCAACCGTTCTTTCCACATCATTTATTGAATTGAAACTTAAAAATGGTTGCCCGATTCCCTTTTCTTCCACCTTCGTTACTAATATACAAATTACGGTTGCCGTCAAAAGCAATTCCTTCCGGCTGTGTATATAATGCTGGATCTAGGCGGTAGGCACTTATGACCTTCCACTGATCATCCAAGACGACAAGCAGCTTGTTGATGGACGAAATTACAAACCATTGGCCCGTATACGGATTCCAGGTCATGGCGGACGGCTGAAAAGCCTTCCCTTTCAGCGAAACAAACCGTTCAATCTGATCGAAATGGATAGCAAACGTGAACTGGTGACCTAATGATCCATCACGTTCCAAGCGAACGGCGTATCCCGTTGCGGCCGATCGTTTCTTGTCTTCCTTGCAATTTTTACAAAGCACATAAAGCAGGCTGTCATGACCTGTTGCCGCCAAGCTTTCGTACTCCCCTTCGGGAAATGGTTTCTTCCACATTTCCACAGGCCCCACGTTCTTTCCTTGCTTTCCAGCCACTGAGAATCGATAGAGGTTGCCATCACTGCGCAGGATAATTACTTGATCTTGAAGAATGGCAATATCCTCGTAATCGCCGCCTTTTCCAAATTCAGCATACCGGGGTTTCGGGTCGCCCCAAGCGAAATAAAACAACTGTCCGTCTTCATCTTGCTGTGCATAAATGGTATCTGGATTGCCTTTATTAAAGGAAATGCCCGATATCTCGTGGAGCACCTCGCTCAGCTTATATACGTCCGGGTTAGTCAAATCGTAACCCGGTGGATTATCCGTATAATCGACGCGTTGGGCTTGGCTACAACCCATCCCGACAATCATTAATACCACCAATAGATCACTCCTGTTCATCGCGTTTCCAGCAATTTTTCACAAAAAAAATCTTCCACGGCCAGTTGCGCTTGCAAGCGATTGGAATTGGCCACCGGCCTGTTCAATCCATTTTCATCGACCAGGACTGCCGAGATCCCGTCTGCGCATTGCAATTCGACAATCCGTCTAACCATTTGGCAGACCTCATCATCATAGATCGGAAAGCACACTTCGATCCGGTGCCGCACGCTCCGGTTCATCCAGTCAGCGGATCCCATGTATATGAATTCCTGTCCCCCATTGCCGAATATAAAAATACGTGCGTGTTCGAGGTAGCGTCCTACGATGCGCTTCACTGTAATCCGTTCGCTAAGTCCCGGGACTCCCGGCCTCAAGCGGCATATACCCCGTATAATAAGCGTTATGGGTACGCCAGCCTGGCTGGCTTCATACAATTTATCAATCAACTCCTCTTCTTCCAAGTTGTTCAACTTGATGGTTATCGAAGCGGGTAATCCTTGGGCTATGTTGGCTATTTCCGCATCAATAAGGTGCATGAAATGAGCCTTAAGGTTGAACTGGGAAATGAGCAGGTGATTTAGTTTTAGCTGTACCAAGTCTTCCTCACGTGGCTTCCTGCGTAGCTGTAAGAAGTCAAAAAGTAGACCGAGTTCGGCCAAAAGCGCTTGATTGGCGGTCATCAGAAAATGATCGGCATAAACCTTAGCCGTGTTTTCATTCAGGTTGCCTGTGGCCAGCAATCCCAGGAAATACGGTACTTCCGCATTTTTCTTAACCAATGCGACTTTGGCATGTACCTTTAATCCAGGTATACTGTAAATGATATTGATACCTGCTTCTTGCAGCCGTTTTGCCCATTTGATGTTATTCTCTTCATCGAAACGAGCCTTTAGCTCCACAAAGACGGTCACCGACTTCCCATTTTTTGCAGCCGTCATCAACGCATGCAGTATCCGTGAGTCGGCAGCTACACGATAAATCGTTGTTTTAATTTCGAGTACCATCGCGTCGATGGCCGCTTCATTAAAAAACCGTACCACGGCATCGAAAGACTCATACGGTGTGCTTACCAAAACATCCCGGTGCCTGATTTCATCATACAACGATCGGTTTCCGGTAGGTACCACCACGGCGGGCGACTGTGGCGGATACATGAGATCCAGCTGTTTAACGGGAAAATCCATCAAGTCCTTCAGGTTGTGGTATGGACCTCCTTTTGTCCGATTTTCTTTATGCAACGAAAACGCTTCCATCAGCCGTGCAAGGCCTGCCTTCGGGATACCCGGTTGGTACAGCAGACGCGTGGCCAAACCAAAATCCCGTTTCCGGATTTGCCGTTCAATCCGATCGGCCATATCATCCCCAAATCCATCATCAATGGGAATATCGGCATCACGCGTGATTTTAAAGCTGAATATGCCTTCAACACGTTCTGCGCCAAATAGCGGGGGTATTTCTTGCCTGATAATGTCATCGATAAACAGCACGTGTTTGACACCATTTTTTTGCCGTGTATAAAACCTTGGCATCCGATGCGAAGGAATGCTGACAATTCGCATATCAGATTCCCCCTTCATAAACACAACGAAATACAGGCGATTATTCAATGGGAAGAAATCCGCATGCTGTCCGAGGCGATCGATTTCCAAGAATGTCGCTATCGCCGAAAAAAAATAATGTTTGGCTTCAGGTACCAGCATCGTTGGTATCGGCTCATTATACCACAGCTTGATTCCTTCTGCGGCAAGCTTTGGCAGTACCTGTTGCTGCAACAGCTGGCCGAATCCCTCCTGCTGTTGACGGATGATATGTTTGGCTGCTTTCAGCACATTCGCATTGTCCAGCAGGAAGTCATCATCCTGTTGTTGTTTTCCGAGTTTTTTCAACGCGGTGAGCACAGGTATCCTGACCCTATAAAACTCGTCCAGGTTGGAAGAGAATATGCCCATAAACTTTAGCCGCTCCAGCAGGGGCACGTAACCTCGTGCAGCCTCGTCTAATACGCGGCCGTTGAACCGCAACCAACTTAAATCACGATGGATGTATTTTGGTATCATCGGGTCATCCAATAAATATCAGCAGCATCGTGAACGATGCTCGCCAACAGAAACGTCAATACGGAAAAAATCATACCGTACATGAAAATATTGTAAGCCAGCCGCAATAAGCGGTATTTTCTTCCCAATACGACTCCTTGGGAATAGACGTCTCTGGTGAGCGTGCCATATAAAAAATCGCGGTCGTCCATCACTTTCCGCATGCTCTCCGCGTATTGATCCAGGCCCATTTTATAAAAATTGCCAAAAAAAAGGAGGTTCACCGCTTTCTTATCCACATCCTCCTGACTAAACGTGCCCCCCGGGATCTTGGGCCGTGTAGCCAGTATGGCTACCACAATGGTTGATAAGCTTACTAGCAGCAATACGAACGTCGGCGCAGCGAGGTGCTCGGCGTCTTCGAGTTTTCTCACCAACAATGCGATGACCACGGAAAGAATGATGGAATTGACAGTCAACAAAATGTTGGCCTTATTGTCTGCCATATCGCTGAGACGCTGGTTATTGGTTGACGTCACGCGAAACATCGTTTCAATACCCCGATCCGGTCGGTTGTTTCGCTCCTTTTTCTTTTTTTTAGTCTCTTCCTTTATGGTTTCCGTTTCAGGCATTGGCAGTGCTTCTTCGGTTTGCTGTTGTTTTAAAAAATCGATGTTTTTCTGCTTTTTATCGTTCAGTCTTTGTTTGGCATAGTCGGTATGGTATTTATGATTTTCCAGCAGTGCCAGGGTCTGGTTGCGCCAGTCTTGTTCCAAGCATTCATTGCCGCCGCGTTCCCTTCGCATCAGATCGTTTCGCTCCCGGAAATTATCACCACCTAAATGAAAGAGGTCTGCATCACTGACGATTTCCTCCAGCAGGTTTTTGGGATTTTGCGGCAGCCGGGTAGCATAGATGCAAGCTTTGACGGCTTCAATGATGGTAGCCTCTACTTGATAGCTGGCCAAAAAATCTGCTGCAAGCTCGGCACCACGTTGCTCATGCTCAGCCGGGCCACCGCTAAAATACCCTAAATCGTGAAAATAAGCCGCAATGAGGACGATGAATCGATCACGAGCTGGCAAGTGATAATGATCAGCCATCATCGCCACGGCTTCAACGACATCCTGGGTATGTGCCAGATCATGAAAACAATAACCATGTCCCTGCTGGTCTGCCATATACGCCTTCACCCAACGCTCAGCATCCGTCAAAATTACGTTGTAATCCATAGCGTTAATATTTCTGCCAATTTACAACAATTTGCATAATATGTACGTATCGCTACAGGGCAACATTGAGCCGTCAGTACGGCTGCGAGCAGAAATCCTCCGTACACCGTCAAATCCTGCATAGGAGATGCTGCGGCTTGCAGGTTGAAGCACTACCCTTGTAGCAGGAGATCCAAGCAGGGAGTCTTTGGTTACTGTCTGTGGAAGGAAGTAACGCCCGCGGCGAGCGACTACAACACCCCCTCAATTGTACCCCTATTTTCGCGATATGCCTTCGGCGATATGCCCACCATTCTTTTGAAGTATTTGCCAAAAAAAGATTGGTCACTGAAATTCAATAGGTCTGCCACCTGTGCGATGGTCAATGACGGTGTGGCCAATAGAATCTTTGCTTCATTGATCACAAAGGTCTCAATCACTTTGGTAGCTGTCACGCCTCCCAGTTCTTTCACCACTTCAGATAAATATTTTGGCGTCACAAATAACCGATCTGCATAGTGGGTGAGTTCTCGATGTTGCCTAAAGTATTTTTTAGCCAATCGGTAGAAGCTTAGAAACAGCTGTTTTTTGCGGGAAGACGTATTGGGTAGAGGCTCGGCATATGTGGTGGCCAATGCTCCCAGTTCATACATGAATACGCTGAACATTCCCATCAAGAGATCCTTGCCGAACGTCCGTTCCTCCACGTGGTTCAAATAATACGCCAAGCTATTGATGACATGCCTGAGGTGCGCAGCCTCTTCCTTCGCGAGGCTCCACATCGGTTTAAACTCCGAAGTAAAGTAATATTGGACATAATCAAAAAAATACTCCGGTATATTCAGTTTAATAGGCAGATCTGCACTAAAGGCCACCAATTGGATGACTGCCGTGCTTTTGATATGCGTCACGGATTTGGAAGCGTCCGGCAGTGCAATGATGACATCATTTTCCCGGAATGTAAATTGCTCCAAATCGATTTGCAATGTCGTCTCCCCTTCCAAAAGAAGCGCTACACAAAAGATATCCGACCGCGTTTCCAACGAATATATCGCCTCTTTGAGATAGGGTGATTGCTTCGTATGGTCAAAGGTAGCTACTGCGATGTCATGCTTGCGGATACTATCCACGATATAATGACGTATATCCTGAAAGCAGTCATTCAACCAGTGATCCGTCTTAGGGGCTTTCGCCAATGCAGCATCACTCATCAGCCGCTCCTTTCTGTTTAAAACCCGTTCCGAAAATACCATCCCAAAATGCCGAACTCACGCCAAAGCCTTTCTCGGGATCGGAATAGTGATGCAACATGTGGTGCTGTTTAATCTTTTTCCAAATCCCACCCCTGAAATTGGCATGGTGGATCGCATAATGGGTCATATCATAGAAGAGGTATCCCAACATGAATCCGGGGAAGAATGCATTCATCACATAAACACTGAAAAACAACCGGAAAATGAAATAAATGACAATCGCCATCGGAATACTTGCCGATGGTGGCATTACCAGCCGTAGCCGGTCTTTTGGATAGTCATGGTGTACACCATGAAAAATGAAATGGATGCGTTCCATAAACTTGCCTTTGGGTTCGAAATGGAAGACAAAACGATGGAGCAAATACTCGGAGATGGTCCATACTGACAGCCCCAGCAGAAAATAACCAATAAAATTTAATATTGGCATATCCTCCGGGCCTAACGCCTTCCATGAAAAGTATCCCACTACTGGAAGGTAAATAAACAATGGTACACTGAAGTGTACTTTGGTCAGCGACTCCAGGAAATCACTTTTGAACATCCGGGTCGACTCCGAACTGTTTGAAACGAAATTCCGCTTTGCCATAGCTTCATGGTTTTATTTGTTCGACCTTGGCCTTGCCTTGACGATTGACACCTTCTATCTGCACATACAGCACATTGGGGCTGAATAGGCTCCCACCTTCAATGCGTACGTAGATGCGCCTCAGCACACACGTTTCGCCATCAATGCGTGTCTGCACGTAGTACCCTGTCGCTCCCCTGCGCAGATACAAAGGCAGTTTATCGTAGGCTACTGACCTGAATTCAATTTCATTTGATGCAATTTTTTTGACTTTTATCCCATAGGCAAATACCCGCTGGATATAATTCAAATCTTGCCGCCTACCATCTTCTGCATACCGCATCCAGAAAATGTCAAGCGGTTTGCTCTTATCGAGCCTTCCTTGTTTGTCGAGATTCAACGCATAGCAAACGGTATTTGCATTTGGATCGCGTTGAATGTAAAACATCAGGTTGTTTACCCCTTTTGGAATGGGAAATGCCGTGGTATCTATTGTACCTTCGTTTGCCGTAGGAATTGCCCAGGCAAAACAAGGCAACACAATGATAGCCAGGCAACTGATATATTTATAAATTGACAACATGATTTTTTTAACCAATTACCGAATCCGCGGTATTGCACCACGCTTGTACATCAGCCGGCGACCCCACAAACGGGCCATGCCGATGGGTTTTCAATGCAGCCATAGCAGCCGCAAACCGCCCTGCTTCGCAGGTATTCGCGCCCTTCAGTTTGCTGTACAGGTATCCTGCCATGAAGGTATCGCCGCAACCGGTGGTATCAGCCGGTGTTTGCACGAAGAAGGCGGGTATAAAACGACTTTGCCCCTTTTCATGGATAATCGCACCATTGCTGCCCAGTGTAATGATGATTTCTTCCACACCAAATTGCTCCAAGTACTTGATACTGTCTTTTATGCGCTTGAATCCGGTGAGCAAACGTGCTTCCTCATAATTTGCCTTCAACGTGGTCACCAAGGGCAAAATGCTGCTTGCTTTATCCCACTGGTTATGCACCACTTGCACACCTTCTACCTTCCGGATACAACCCTGTATGTCCAAGGAAACCTTTCCTTGCCCGGCTGCCCAATCCACCAAGTCTTCGGATATATCGCCAGCCAGCAACGGGCCGAAATGATACCACGATGCCCTAATTGCCGATATGTCTTCCAAACGCAACGGATCACCCTGGCTGAGCACCCGTTGCTTACGGTAGTCACGATTGGCATTGTATTCATTCTCAAAAAAATGCGAGTACCGTCCCGGTGAAATGACCCACCCTTCTCCATCGAAGCCGTACGCATCAAATACAGCACTATCGTGCTGGGCAAAAGACGTAGCCACCGATAGCGAGATATCAAATGCCTTCAAGGCGGACGAAAAGTAATAAGCGGTCCCGCCGGGCATTACATGTACGCTTTCCGGCGTGATCACCCGATCGACGGTGGCATGGCCGATGCAGCAGATATCATTATGCGGTTTGCCCATTGTAGTTCATTTTTGCTAAAACACCAAGTAATTTTCCCAAATCGTCGATCTCAGCGTTTACAATCTTATAGTCATCGATACCCGATTCTTCCCATCCTTCCACGTTCAACCACACGGTCTTGCATCCGGCTCGTTTTGCTGGGATCATATCTTTCTCATACGAATCACCGATGACCAAGCATTCCTCCGGATCACAACCAAGCGCCTCTACCCCCAGCCGATAAATCTGCGCATCGGGCTTCCGCACACCTACCAGTGCAGATTCGACAACATCATCAAAAAAACGCAGAATACCGAAGTCGGCCAATACCGTCTTGAGGTTACCGTAGAAATTGGAAACAATGACCATTCGGTAATCGGGTCGCAATTTACTGAGCATCACTTCGGCCAAGCGCACGGTATTACGGGCGATGTCTTCGCACATCAGCGCGATGCCCGGGATACGCGTTCGCTCCACCTTAGCACCGTTGGCCTCAAGATAATCAAACTGCTGCTCCACTTTAACGGATATCACGTCCAGAAATGAATGATCCGGCTTGACAATCGGGTTTATCGCCAGCATGCGTTCGCCATGGACATACGCTTTTGAAAACAAGTGCTTGTCGATTTCGATATGATGTGTCTGATAGGCATCCCAAATGACGGCCGCCCAATGACGGCCGTTGGTATCCAATGTACCGCCATAGTCAAAAAGTAATCCCTTTATCATACTATTTTTTCGTTTATACCGCTGTCAGCCAATGCCAATGCGGCCACCTTATTCGCCTTTCTGGAAGAACCCATGAGTGCCAACCCGATAAATATCCAGATGATTTCCCGGATACGTGTGACTATCCCGATAAAGATACCCGCACTCCCGGCTAGCCCGATGGCTTTCAATGCCAAGGCTAGTCCGCCTTCCCGCGTGCCCAATTGCATCGGGAAAAAGAACAACACATTGGCAAACAATGACGAGGTTGAGCTTACGACCAGCGCTTCGCCCATGTCCATGCCCAATCCGATAGCTTTGGCTGTAAAATAGATCTCTGCGCAACCTACCACACGGGCCGCAAACTCCCAGACAAGTGATCGGTAAAAAGCAGCCCGGCGGTGACTGTACAGGGTAATGATATGTTGGTCGATTTCCTGCAATACGATGGCTTGGTCAATGGCAAACCGATTGATAGACTGCCCGACCAAAGGCAACCTGCTCAGTTGACGAAGGATGCTCATGGTAAAACCTTTCTTGTATACCCTGGAAAACCAAATACACAAACCGCCGCCTATTACCAAGATCACCGCACTACAGCTTATCAGCAATGCATTCAATGGCAAAAGTGCCACGATAAGCAGAATAGAAAGCAGCCAAAACACAATGTGCGAAAACATGTGCATCAAACTGTATAACAGCACCGATGAAGAAGCCTTAGCTGCACCGAGGGAAGGCTTCAGCTCCATAATCCGATAGGGTTCACCACCCAGCGCTACAAACGGAGTAACGTAGTTAATAGCGTACCCACTGATGGTGAGCCGAAGGATACGCAGGAAAGGCAAACGTGTATCGGGCTTGTCGTCTTCCACGATGATGGCCTGAAATCCCAAAGCATTCATGATATAGATGGCCAGCCAGCTACCGATGATGGGAATAAACCATAAGCCCGTTTTCCGGATATTTTCCCAAATCACCCCAACACCCAGTTGATAGACCATGTAGCCCACGGTGGCCACACCGATGAGCAGGAATATCATTTTATACGTTTTGGAGTTCATGTGTTGTATGCTACGTGGTCAACTGGTGGTAAAAATGCTTGCTTACTTTCTCCTGGCGGCGGCACATGTAAATAAGGATGGGATTGAGCACCAAAATGTCAAAGGCAAAATATAGCCACACCTGATCGATGAAAAGCCATAAAAAGAGAAAAATCACACGCGTATTGAACTGCACGATATTGGTGTATTTCATCAGTGGCTTATTCATCGCCCGGAATTCCGTGACCAAATTTGCAGGCAGATCGTCCTTGAAGCGTGCCTTCACTTCTTTCAGCAGGCGTTGCAAATTCGGCGATAAGCGTTCCTGCAGCCGGGTATAGCCTAGGTAACCATTCAGCACAAACTTGTCAAAGAAATGCTGGGACCAAGTCATCCGATCAAATTCCCGCTGTAGCTCCGCACTGTTGTCCAATTCGCTACCTGCTTTACCTTTGATGAAATATAAATGCACATTCCGGTAATAATCAGCCATGGCTGATTGGAATACGTGCGATACGCCGGCCAACACACCCGGCAGCCACACCCAAGCCGACCAACCGGCGTCCGTGAGCCGCAGGCATAGCGCAATATGGATGGCTGCAAACCAAAAATCACCAGCAAAGCCATCCAAGATACGTCCAAGTCGACTTTTATTGTTGGTCAGCCGGGCCAATTGCCCATCCGCACTATCAAGAGAATTGGCAAACATCAGCAAAAGCATCCCGATGACATTGATCCATAAGGCAGGATAATAAAACAATACCCCTGCTGCCACGCCAAAGAAAATACTCGTAATGGTCACTGCATTGGGCGTAATCCCCACTTTTGCGCAGATAGTTGCAATGCGGAGCCCTATCGGACGATAAAACCAGATATCGATCCGCTCTTCGGTATCATTGGATTTCAGGGATGCTTCGAAAATATCCGGCTTCGCCGCCTCCTTATTTTTGTTATCTACCAATATCTCTTCCATTATTGTCTTACTTTGATTTCGTCTGCCGCATACGCTGCCGTCAGGATTTCCGTTATCGCTTGTGCCGCTTCCTCCCGGCAGGGGGCAAAGCTGGGCCAATCATTGAGGTCAATCACATGAAACGTTCCATCTCTACCGATAATAGCATCGCCGCCATATATATGTACCCCCAAGCTCTCGGCTGATTTGGTGGCAACTTGTTTCAACAGCGCCGCGTCAAACGGATAATACGAAGACTTTCCGTTGATTTCCGCATACAACTCATACTTATGGTGGTTGTGGTCATAGGGATAAAACCAATAAAAGAAGTCCGTACCCCGCACGCCATAAAACTTGACCAGATCGCCGGGTAAATGTTCGGATACCACCACATTTGCAATCCCGCGCAGGGCATATTCGCTGATGATATGTTCGGCTTCTTCCCGCGAAGCCACGAAGGAGACATCTTCTTTGTGAATTGCATGGAAATCACCCCGCTTGATCCATACCCCTTGGCTGCCCATGTGGTCATACACATGGCCGATAGGCTCTTCCGTCGTTAAGAAAAAGCTCCGTGGATAAGGTATCCCGCTTTGTATCAGCCCGGAAACCATGTTGGTGCGATAGCAACGTTCCACGCCAAAGGCCGAATTGTATACTTTCACGCCGCGCAACTCGTCTTCCTTCAAACACGCTACCAGATCCTTATTGCGCCCCATGGAAAAAATACCGTCGATCTCCAACCGCTTTTCATTGCAGTAGGTTCCTTCACTGCACACCGATACGTTGAAATCCCGATTTTGCAATTCGTTGACAACCAGTTCAAAAATAAAACGGTCGTTGCCAATATGGTTTGGCGAAAAAAGGTTATCGCGCTTGATACCGATAATATGGGGTTTTGACATGAATGAACAATAATGTATAACTATAAAAATTAATCCGTTAAAATAAATGCTTCTGCTTTATCGATGTCGGTCACATGATCTACATCGATGATCTTCCCGAAAGGAAATGCAGCCACGGCTAACCCTTCATCAACAAGTGCCCGCTGGAAATTACGCATACGCGACACTCCTGTTGCTATCACTTCACCAACGATGTCAATGGCTCGCCGTCTAAGGCAATAGATCCCCCCCGAGGCATATTGGCGTCCTTGCAGCGGAATATCAGAAAACGAGCCAATACGATACGCGTCATCCACGGCAACATACAACGGGCTCTCATCATCAATATAGGGTGTCACGGCCATCAAGGCATCCAGCGCATGGTCTTGTTGAAAAGCCTCCACATAGCGACAAAATTCATTGCCTTGAAACACTGTATCGGTCGTGGCCAAGCAACATTCCCGGATATGGGGGTAGCGCTGCAGCAGCTCATGGAAGCTATGTAGCGAACTGGGTGTGGTTTTTTGCAACACGTGCACCGGAACGGCAAAGCCAGCTTGTTGCAGGTGATCGGCCAACTCGGGGGATTGCGCATTGATGATGACATGAACAGCATGAGCTCCCGCCTGGGTAAATTGGCCGATGAGCCTATCAATCAATGGCACGCCGCCAATCGTCACCAGTGGTTTGGGCAGTTGCCACCCCTCAGACTTCAATCGGGAGCCTTCTCCCGCCGCTATGATTGCATATTCCATCCTGCAAGAGGTTATTATATTATTAAAAATCAAATTTAAACCGTGCACGCACGCCCCATTCCGGTACATCCGGATTATCGAGGTATGTAAAACGTTTCACCAAATCCACCCGGAAGAGTTTGAAAATATTGGCGACACCAGCGCTGGCTTCGATATATGGTTCACGATGCAAGGTATATGAAATCGGAACACCATCTTCATTTTGTTGGAAGCGGAACACCTGGCCATTGTATGCCGGGTTATTTTCATCACGCAAGCCTCCCCAGATGCCCTTGAAGCTGAAAACTTCGCGCAATTTCAGCCGCTTTAGCAACGGAATTTTATTGAACAGAAAACCATTCATGTAATACTGCACATTCACGCCTGCATGGTGGTCGCTCACAAACTCCAGAAAGTTCATCAGATTGTACGAATTGAGCTGGTAAGCATACGTCTGGTTCGCGCGGTGGATGGTCAGCACCGGAAACGGCAAGCCATTTCCAAAGATATAGGTGCCTTCCACATTGACATCGGCATAGCCCAATTGTGACAGGTAGACACGCTTAAAGATACCTCCCGCGACCTTATGGTAGTCATACTCGCCATCCAGTACCCCTTTGAGGCCAGCGGTATAATTCAAGGAAAAGATGGGATATTTATTTTCAATGGGTACCCGATAGAGCTTTGATTGATAAAACTGCTCATACGGTGCATAACGCAGCCTTACAGTCACCTCGGTGGTATTCAATTCCGGATGGTTTATCAGGTTGCCTGCACCATCAGCATGCTGATACGAGAGAATACCCGCTGGCAATTGCCGCCATTTCGTGAAGTCTACACCGTAAGAGAAATGATTATTCAGCTCATGCTGGTATTCCACACGATAAATATCATTGTATAGCCACCGATGATTGTCGCCGCGTTTAAAGGACAGGAGAAAATTATCTTCCTGGACAAACTGGAGTTCCTGACCGGGTATTTTTGTATCTTTTTGATAGCTTACCCGCAGGTAGTGCTGGGGAAAGTTATAAATCGACTTATTGTTGAAGGAATAAGTTCCACTAAGGAAATACTTCCACTTCTCGTCCCTGAAACCGTAGGCGGCGTACGTTTCTGCGTAAAACCGCTTGCTGAAATCGGGTGTCGTACGGCCGCCTACCCGCAGCCGGAATCCCTCTACCGGGTTGAAGCTGTAGAAGGTATTCACAGGGCCTACTTCTACCGGACCAAACGATTTGTAACCTGCCAATAAAAGGGTAGTGATATCCATAAACCGCCGGAAAGAAGGGATGGTCTGTAGGGTATCCACATTCTTATAGATATTCAATTCCCGATTTTCCAAGGGTATATGCCGTGCGGCAGTCCAGAAATCCTCTTCAAACCGCTTGCCTTCTTCATAAGCGATTTCTTCTGCAGGCCCCGCATAGATGCTGTCCGGTTGAGCCACGCCGACACGGTAGCTATTATAATCTACCGTCCGCTTCCCATACATGCCACCACCTCGATTAGTCAACGCAAATTCCATAGCCAGCTCACTTCTATCCAGGTAATAGCGTCCTTCGCCATCCGCCCGGTACGTCAGCGTCGATTCCATACCCCGTACGAAATTGAGGTTTATCTCGTCGCTCACGCTAAGCTCCGCACGTTTCACCGCATATTTACCATCATGGGTAATATACAGTTTGCCCGAAAACAACATGTCCGTCCGATTGCGCGGGACAAAGCTAAGTTCTATCAACCACGGCTGTTCCGTCTTGATGGTATCCGTGATAAAAAACTTATAAAATGTAGGTGACGTAGCAGCCGTGGGACTCAAAAACAAGTTCGTCACCAGCGAGATGTTGCTGTCATAAATGTCTATATCTTCATAAAGCCTATTGAAGTAATCATTAAGACCTTCATTATCAATGAATTTCTCATCAAACTCTGCCCGTTTTTCGGCGGTCACGTATTGTTTCTTCTTATAGGGATTCTTGCGGAAGTATACCTGTGAGAGTTTTTCATGCATGTAAGCCGGAAGCATATTCTTTCCACCGATGGCCGTCGTGTCCTGCTCTTCAAAAAGGAATTGATAATTCCTGAAAATGCGCCTATTGCGGAATTTATCCGAAAGATTGCTCAGTGCCAGCGATATTTTTTCGTATTGTTCATATTGCACATATTCCTGGCCATCCATCCTGTTTTCCGCTTTATGTTCAATCACCTTGCGGATCAGTTGGACGGCTGGATTATCGCGGTTGCGATACCGCCCCCGTCTGCCTACGACCACCACTTCTTCCATCATGGCTGGGTCTACATCCAGTTCGACATTGATCGTCTGGTTTTCACGCGATGTAATATCCACATCAAATGACAAGTATCCAATGTAGCTGAAGCGTAGTTTAGTATATCCTGTTGGAAGCTTGATTTCGTACTTTCCGTCTTCATTGGCGGACGTACCCGTGCCTACAACTCCCCCCACTACCGATACCGAAACGTAAGGAAGCGTCTCCTTGGTTACCTTATCGGTAATGGTACCCGAAATTGTGGCAACCTGCCCATGCGCTGCCAATACCAGCAGCATCCCCATCAGCAGCATGGCTGCTGATTTCCCACAACGTCTTCTTCTAATAAATGTTATCATGCTATTTTATACAGTGATGCCAAGAGCATCCCCACCAAAAAATCAGTGAGACAAGGCATCCATCGGCCACATCCAACCGCCTAATAGATCAACGGTGCCTGCCAAGTGGTCTTCAAATAAGGAGCACCATGTACGGTGCTCCTTACCGAAAAATTAAATCATACTTTCTACCAATTCCTGATAATAGTCGAGCCCCAAATGGGTAATCAAATCCTCACCCATAATATGCCGTAATGTATTTTGGAATTTAATCTGTTGCTTGAAAATATCGTTTTCAGGCGGCAAGCCGGGAGCTGTCTGTGGTGATTTCAGGTAAAACGATAGCCATTCCTGTATGCCAAACAAACCCGCACGCTGTGCCAAATCGATAAACAGGGCCAAGTCCAACGCTACCGGCGCAGCCAATATTGAATCGCGGCAAAGGAAATTGATCTTTATCTGCATCTTGTAGCCAAGCCAGCCGAAAATGTCAATGTTGTCCCAGCTTTCCTTATTATCGCCATGCGGTGGATAATAGTTGATGCGGATTTTATGATAAAGGTCACTATACAAATCGGGACTCTTTTTAGCGTCCAATATGTCCTCAAGTACGCCAGTTTTGGTCACCTCCTTGCTCCGGAAATTCTCCGGATTATCCAGCACAAGACCATCACGGTTGCCCAAGATGTTGGTCGAGAACCACCCGGACACGCCCAAAGCGCGGGCTTGCAAGCCGGGGGCCACAATAGTTTTCATCAATGTTTGGCCGGTTTTAAAGTCTTTACCCGCAATAGCTACCTCTGCAATAATGGCCAGTTCGACCAGTGCTGGAATGTCGCAGGCCAAGTGTGGCGCGCCGTTGACAAAAGGAACACCGGATTTGATGGCAGCATAGGCATAGACCATGCTTGGCGATATCCGCTTGTCGTCTTCGTCCAAACCTTTCTCGAAGTTAATCAGGCTGGCGTACACATCCACCTCTTTAAAATCTTCGATGTATTTTTCCGTAGAACCACACCACAGCACCACTACCCGGTTGCATCCATTGGTTTCTTTGAATGATTTGATATCTTCGATAACCGCGTTGGCCAATTCCCGGCGTGTGCCTTGTTTTACATGGGTACCATCCAGGTTTTTGACATAGTCGCGGTCAAAGACAGCCTTCATGGGTTGGATAGCTTCCAACGTTTCCCGTACTTGATCCAACTGTGATTGTTCCAGTACCTTCGCTTTGGAGGCTGCTTCATAGACATTATCTTCGTAGATATCCCAGCCACCGAATACCAAATCGGAAAGTTGAGCCAAGGGGACAAAGTCTTTGATCAAGGGATTACGATTCTCTGTACGCTTGCCGAGCCGGATAGTCGACATTTGCGAAACCGAACCTATCGGTTTTGACAGTCCCTTATTGATGGCAGCCACACCTGCGATAAGCGTGGATGCCACGGCACCAAGCCCTGGGATTAATATACCGAGCTTACCTTCTGCTTTTTTTACTTGATTTTCCATGTTTGTTACGTTTGTAAATGTGTATACTTATAACCATCGTTGCGATTTATACCAAGCAATGGCTTTGTGTAGTCCTTTTTCGAGGTCATATGCGGGCATATAGCCCAGTTCTTGTTTTGCGCGGGTGATATCACATGCCCAGTTGGCCGCAGTCAGTTCATGGATACGCTCCGGATAGATCACGGGCATCGTTGCCGACTTCCGGTAGGCGGCGGCCATTCCCTCAGCGACCAAGCGCACCATGCCCGTTGGCAAGTGGATTCGTCGCGCCTTCTTCTGGAAAATATCCGCAAGGATATCAGCCATGTCATAGCGTCCGTAAACTTGCCCGTCAGAAATATTGTATTCCCTGGTTTCCCCGCTTCCAGAAGCAACGAGGGCCGCCTTGATAATTACTTTTGCCAAGTCCGTTGCATATACAAAGCTCAGTAATTGCGGCGTGCTGCCGATATAGGCATCTACGCCCCGAGCAATGGCCTTGAAGAGCACCAACAAATCGCGCTCCCGAGGGCCATACACCGCCGTTGGCCGCACAATACGCAAAGGCAAGCCATCGATAGCCCTCAGTCGCCTCTCGGCTTCCAGTTTGCTACGCCCATATTCCGTGACGGGCTGCGGCACCGTGCGCTCGTTGATAAACAAGCCAGGCTGGTAGGGCAATGGCCCAATAGCCGCCAAGCTACTTACATACACGAACGATGCCAGCGGAATGCCCGACTCCATGGCGGCCTGCCCCAGGCGGTCTGCATAGCAAACATTCACCTGTTCGTACACGGAAGCCGATTTGGCACGGGTCACCGCTGCAGCGTGTACGATGTAGCGGTACCCGCCTTCCGCCAACTGAGCGGAGAGGCTACTTTTAGTGTCATAAGGCAAATCTACCAGCCCCACCCCCATACCGCGCAAGTGGTCCGTATGGCTGCTCCCACGTACCCCTGCATCTACATCCAGCCCTTCGGCCTTTGCAGCTTGGATGAGGTGGTATCCCAAGAAACCACTACCGCCCGTTATGAGCATGCGTTCATTCATATTGCCTCTTCAAAAATCCGATAACGTTTATACAATTTGCCGTTTATTTGTTCAATCGCGTGATTCATCAGGTAGTTGTGTTCGAGCATCCATGAACACTCGGCCCTTTCTATCGGCGTTCCATCGCTGTTGCGGATAAGCCGTCCATACAGGCATGCTTCAATACCCAATTTGCGGTAACCAGCTATCACCCCGAGCATCAGCACGCGGACGGATGTAATCTTTTTCTTCTGGAAGAGCAATTTGAAAATACCGGTAGGCAACAGTCGTCCATTTTTGATGCCTATCTGTATCTGGTTGATATTGGGTAGCCCCAGGGCAAATCCCACAATCTGCCCTTCCTTTTCGGCCACGATGCAAAACCGGGGATCCAAAATCAGCTTCATGCTTTTGGCCGCATGGTCAAATTCCTCAACAGTCATGGGCACAAAGCCCAGGTTTTTGTCCCAAGCCTTATTATACACTTCACGGATCTTTTCTACTTCGCCTTTGAAGTCCTTCAGGTTGATTTGCCTGATGACGATGCCCTTGTTCTTCAGGCGTTCTTCCATCCGGTCTATAAACTGTGCTACCCGTGTATTTGCTGTCTCACGTTCCACCATATACGCTAGCAAATCGGTCATCTTGACCAAACCGCTGTTTACCAGCAATGCCTCGTAATAAGGCTTATTGTGTGGCATCATGACCATGGGGGGGCTATCAAAACCTTCAACAAGCAATCCACACGTATCGTTCGTAGATAGGTTTACTGGACCAATAAGGCGTTCTGCCCCTCTTTCTTTCAGCCAATTTTTCGCAGCTGTCAAGAGGATGTTTGCAGCTTCTTGGTTATCTTCGCTATCAAAAAAACCAAAAAAACCATCTTTGTTACCCGTGAATGCATTATGGTTGGTATTGTATATGGCCGCTACCCGTCCTTTGATTTGCTCGCCATCCACCACTAAAAATAATTGGCTGCTTGAATGATCATAAAACGGATTTTTCCCCGGCCATAACAACTCCTCCTGAGCCACGTACAACTCAGGCACATAGTTTGGGTCGTCACGATACAATCTATGCGGATAGTCTATAAATTGTTTTAATTGTGATTTATTCTTGATGGTCACTAACTGCATTATGACACCGCTTTAATCAATTCAATATTCAAAGAACAATACGCTTTTACCAGTTTGTCAATCGCTTCATCAATTTGTTGGAAGGTATGTGTCGCCATGAGCGAAAACCGGATCAATGACTCATGAGGCGGCACTGCCGGGGAAACTACGGGGTTGACGAAGACACCCATTTCCTGTAAAAGCATGGTCACACGAAATGTCTTCTCATTGTCCCGGATGTAAATCGGTAAAATCGGGCTTTCCGTTTTTCCGAGATCGAACCCATGTTCCACAAGCAACTTCTTCGCATAGTTGGTGTTTTGCCAAAGCCGTTCAATGTGTTC
The DNA here is from genome assembly GCF_900109365.1 of Parapedobacter koreensis. Lineage (GTDB taxonomy): Bacteria > Bacteroidota > Bacteroidia > Sphingobacteriales > Sphingobacteriaceae > Parapedobacter > Parapedobacter koreensis. The sequence goes on from NZ_FNZR01000001.1 coordinate 308,667, forward strand.
AGGTTCCGACCGGATGATCTGCAACGCCGCCAGTGTACTTGCTGCAGCGCCAGGCGTCATGCTTGCGCTGAACATGAGCGACCGAGCACGGTGCTTCAAGTACTCAATAGTTGCCGCATCGCTGGCGATAAAACCACCCAACGAGGCTAATGATTTGCTAAACGTACCCATTACAACATCCACCTTGTCCGTGAGCCCGAAGTGATCCGCCGTGCCAGCCCCCTGATAGCCGATCACACCCAAGCTATGCGCATCATCCACCATAATGGCAGCATCATAGGTGTCGGCTAACTTTTGCAGCTCGGGAAGTTTTACGATATCGCCTTCCATGCTGAAAATGCCATCCGTAGCAATGAGTTTGACCGCATCTTCCGGCAATTGGGCCAGTTTGCGTTCCAGATCAAACATGTCATTATGGGCATATTTGATGACCTTTGAAAATGAAAGCCGACTGCCGTCGATGATGGAAGCGTGATTGCGCTCGTCTAATAGGATGTAATCATTGCGCCCGGTAAGGCACGATAGTGCACCCAAATTGGCCTGAAACCCCGTACTAAACAACAAGGCGGCCTCTTTTCCTGTATAATCGGCCAAGTGGTGCTCAAGCTCTTCGTGAATATCGAGCGTACCATTCAAAAATCGCGAGCCGGCACAGCCTGTACCATATTTGGCTGTCGCTTTTCTGGCAGCTTCAATGATCGTTGGATGGTTCGTAAGGCCGAGGTAAGAGTTCGACCCAAACATTAGAACTTTTTGGCCATCAATCACAACCTCCGTATCTTGGCCAGATTGAATGGCTCTAAAATAAGCGTATAGGCCACTGTCCTTAATGAGTTGTGCATCTTTAAAAGCTGCTACCCGCTCGTGTAGTCTTCTATTCATACATTCATTCGTTGATATAACATCTTGCGCCCAATACTGACAAATAATTATTAACTAGTCTACACGCATTTTTTGTCCGTGCAAAAGAACTAGCTAAAACGGCCCCTAACAAGGCTTATTATTCGCCTGAATTGGTACAAAAGTCGGTTAAAAATTATTTGACAATTCATTAACAAACTGTAAATATAGCTATCTATTGGAATCATTGGTTTTAATTTCGGCAAACTTCATTTGGAAATTGAAATTTTTACGTGAATATGAGAAATAGCTATAATCATCCAAATTTGCCGAAATACGAATTAAAATAATGACTTTTAAGAAATTACGACAACAAACTACCGAAATTTAATGCATTCTTGCAAGTGCATTTTGTGTTGTTCATCGTGTCGAATACAGCCCCGCCGGCCCTACCTATTGAAGCTCTTTTTTGGGGCATTTTGGTCAAAAACATCAATAGGCGAAGCAAAAGTCTTTTTCTTTTGCTTCGCCTTGGCTTGGCCTGAATAAAAGCCTAAATAGCTGCCAAAGCCTTATCGTAGTCGGGCTCGTTAGCTATTTCAGACACCTGTTCGGTATACTGCACAATGCCTTGCTCATCCACTACAATTACTGCGCGGCTCAACAATCCTGCCAATGGGCCGTCTATAATACGCAATTGATAGGCATCCGAAAAATTGCTGTCTTTGTATTCTGAAAGTGTCTCCACATTGCTGATGCCTTCTGCTGCACAGAACCGTCCTTGCGCAAAAGGCAAATCCTTGGAAATGCAAAGTACAATGGTATTATCAAGCCCTGCAGCTTTTTCGTTAAATGCTCGCACCGAAGCCGCACAAGTGCCGGTATCAATACTTGGGAAAATGTTTAATATTACCTTTTTGCCCTGGTAGTCCGCCAGTGTCTTATCCGAAAGAGTGCCCGCTGTCAATTTGAAATCCGGAGCTTTGTTTCCTGCCGCCGGAAGCGTTCCTGCAGTGTGTATTTCAGCTCCCTTGAATGTAATTGTTGCCATAATTTGTCTTTTTTTGGGTTAATATTAGCAAAATATCCCTAAACCCTGAAAGGATTTATGAATTGATGATTGGCGAATGACATAAAGTTTGCCCTAACAAGCAATTCAGTATGATTACCGCATATTAAAAAAATTGTGTAATTATGCCAATCAAAGCATAATCTACATCAGAAATGGATGCCATTGTATGCAGCAGACCCGGGGAATTACAACTTATCCAAGCAGACGTACCTCAGCCAGCGAATCACCAAGCATTGTTGAAAATCCATCAGGTAGGCATCTGTGGCACGGATCTCCATGCTTATGAAGGTACGCAGCCTTTTTTTTCTTATCCGCGGATTTTGGGTCATGAGCTTGCTGCCGAGCTACTCCAGATCCCAACTGGGCATGGCTTTGCCGTGGGGGATCTCGTGACGGTAAAGCCCTATTTCCATTGTGGGAAATGCGTGGCTTGCCGCCAGGGAAAAACCAACTGCTGTGTGCATATGCAGGTATACGGCGTACACGTAGACGGTGGCATGCGTAACCAAGTTGTATTACCAATTAGCTCGCTCGTTGCAGGCAAAGGGCTTGACCTCGACCAGTTAACATTAGTTGAACCCTTGGCCATTGGTGCCCACGGTGTCCGGAGGGCGGGCATCCAATCCGGCGAATACGTGTTGATTGTCGGTGCCGGGCCTATCGGAATCGGAGCCACGTTTCTTGCACACGCCGCCGGTGCACATGTCATCTTGATGGATATCAATTCGGAAAAACTTGCCCATTGCCGGGCGATGATAAGCGGGCTAACAACCATCGATGCCAAGGACGCAAACGTTGAACAGCTCCTCCGCGATTATACCCAGGGCGATATGCCTAACGTAATAATCGACTGCACGGGAAGCCAAAAGGCCATCAATCAGGCATTTCATTACCTCGCCCATGCGGGGCGATTTGTATTGATAGGTCTTCAACAGTACCCGGTTACCTTTGGTCATCCGGAGTTTCATAAGCGCGAAGCCACATTGATGAGTAGCCGCAATGCCACGAAGGAAGACTTTGATTATGTCATCAGGCTGTTGCAGCAGGCTATCATTCCTCCTACCGCATTCATTACACATCGGATTCCTCATGTGCAGCTTCCGATTGTTTTTGACTCCCTGTTGAATCCTACTTCAAACCTGATAAAAGCAACAGTGAATTTCACCTAACGCAAAAGCGCGGGTGGTTCTTTTTAGCGTTTAAAGACTACTGTTATTTTTCTTCGTCAATGCTACATAATCGGCCATCACCGCCAAACTTTCCTCTTGAATGAAATCAAGCCCCTCGTCTAAGTTGGTTGTAGCTCCACCGCCTGGAAGGTTAATCTTCATCTGTTGGAGTGCGTCTGTCCTACTTTTATTCTTTAAGCGTCCCTCTTCACGCTCTTTTTTCAACTGATCTTCCTGAAGCGTAACACTCGTTTCCGTTTCCTGTTTCTGCATCAAATCGATATCTTCCAATAAAAATTTATACGCTGGTGAACCGTCCATACGTGATTGGTGCTTGGCAGTAAGTTGCGTAATTGCCGTATTTAAATTACCAACTGGAGCAAAATCAGCAGCATTGATCTGATCCCAAGGCAAGGCAGATGGTTCTGAGCTCTCTCCATACTTCTCCGCAGAATACAACGAAGGGAAATTTATATCCGGTTCGACGCCTTTATGCTGCGTGCTACTGCCTGTAATCCGATAAAACTTGGCCAATGTAATGTTAATCTGGCCAAACTGGGGCACACCTGTTGGAAGGCTTTCCCCATCATCTGCCTGCGCTTTCAGCAACAGGCGGTCGGTCGGGCTGATTACCCGGCTCATATCAATAGCCGACTGTACGGTGCCTTTGCCATAAGATTGGGAGCCCAAAATAATACCCCGGCCATAGTCCTGTATAGCCGCAGCAAAAATCTCTGAAGCAGAAGCACTGAACCGGTTGATGATGACACCTAAGGGGCCATCCCATGCCACGCCGTCTTCCCTGTCGCTATTTACCTCTACTTGGTTGCGTGTGTCACGCACTTGCACAACAGGCCCTTTATCGATGAACAAACCTGTCAATTCAATGGATTCCTGCAAAGACCCGCCACCGTTGAAGCGCAAATCCATGACTACGGCATCCACTTTTTCCTGTTTTAGGGTGTCAAGCAACAGCCGGACATCCCTCGTCGTGCTTTTATAATTGGGATCGTTCCGGCGGTAGGCGTCAAAATCGATATAAAATTTCGGCAAACTGATAATACCTACCCGGTACGTTTTTCCATCATCTCCTACCACTTCTTTGATTTCACGTTTGGCCGACTCGTCCTCAATCACCACGCGATCCCGTGTAAGCGATACGATCTTGGGCTCTGTAGTGAGCTCTTGCCCTGCGGGAACGACTTTCAAGCGCACAACAGTACCCTTTGGCCCTTTAATTTTAGCAACCGCGTGATCTAATTTCCAGCCAATAATATCCTCAAACTCGCCATCTTCACCTTGGGCAACACCAATAATCCGGTCGTCAATCTGAAGTGCTTTTTCTTTATATACCGGGCCGCCAACAATGACATCAGCCACCTTTATCACCTCATTTTCCGAGGTAAGCCGTGCTCCGATACCTTCGAACGTATTGGCCATCTCTTCATTAAACCGCTGGGCGAAAAACGGATTGAAATAACTGGTATGGGGGTCGATGGCATTCGTCAGCGCGCTCATGATAATTTGAAAAGCCTCGTTATTATCGGTCTTTTTAGCCATCGAAACCAAATTTTTATAGCGGTTTGTCAGCGTCTCCTTTTGCTTTACCACCGCAGAGTCGCTTCCATTCCCACTGAGCCGAAGATTAAGCAAATCATATTTCACACGCTTACGCCACTGGTCATTTGCCTCGGCTTCGGAGGCAAACCAGCCTTCATGTTCCCGATTATAGACATATCGCTCATCTACCGAAAAGTCATGCGATGCATCTACCTGGGTCAAGGCATAGTCAAGCCGTTCGAGGTACCGCTTCATGTACACATTGAAAATTTGATAAGCCGCACTGAGGTCGCCATCACGAAAATCTTGGCCCAATGTATTCCGATATTGTTCAAACTCGTCTATATCGGCCTGCATGAGGTAATTCTTGCCTTGATCCATCGCTTCGATCAGATTATCAAAGATAATGGACGAGATGGAATCATTAAAGGGCACCTTCTTGTAACTTACTGATTCAAATAATCCGACGACATCTTTGGCAATCACCGCATGCTGGGCGGTAGGTTTCAAGGCACCGGTCTCTGCTTCCAAATTGACACGCGGCTTAGATCCGCATGCCGCAATGGCCACCACAAACAACGCAAAAAATACTTTCTTCAACATATTCTCCATACTTCTATAATATCCACTTCTATAATATCCCTTTATCCTGATTGTGATAAGCCCACAACCACTGCTTTCATTTGAGCCGCTAAATTTACTCAAAAAACCACTAATCTTTATTACGTAATTGCAATAGGATTTGTTTGACCCCTATTTGTTACAAAAACTGCGCCAGGCTCAATTATCGACAAGCCCTCCTTCTCCCCTAAACAGCATGTTTTTGAGCATATCATACCGATTAAGGGCCAGGGCTGCCCCGCTGTAGTCACCTGCTTGGTGATATAAATTACCCAATGCGTCTTGGATAGCTAGTTGCATGCCCATTATGTGATCTTTTCTTGCCAAATCATCGGCTATCTTGTACTCTTCAATGGCCACCCGGGGATTGCCTGAATTTTTCTTTGTCTCGGCAAGATTGAAGATAATTTCGGGCAATTGTTCGGCGATCCCATCCCTATCAACAATGGATTTGGCTTGTACCAAGAACCACTGCGCCTCGGGGTATTTGTGTTGCAGAGTATAGATATCCGCCAGCGTGCGGTATGCGGAAGCCCGTCCAGCCTCATTTCTTGCCCGGCGAAACAAAGGCACTACCTTACGGATGATATCCTGCTCGGCTTCAGACGAAAAACCCCGCTTGGCCTTTATCAATGCCAATTCCATCATCGCCTGGGCTTGGCGACTGTTGTTACGTGTTTTTACTGCGCGATCATACAATTGTTGATAAAGCACAAAAGCCTTATCCAATTGCGCTAACGATTCATAGGTCACGGCCAAGTTATGCACGACAATCTCCCAATCACCCATACTACCCTGCTCTTCTTTTGCTTTCATTGCCTTTTCAAAAAATTCGATAGCCAAGTCAACTGCACCCGCAGCGATATATTCCATAGCCAAGCGATTTTCAATATCTGCAAGTAAGCCGACATTCTCATACTGAGCAGCTTGATCAGCCTCCAACAACAATTTGCCTTCTATACTCGCCGTTTGGGTGTCAGTAAGGGGCATGTATTTTTTGGCTGATATACTGCCATTACCGGTCATCTCCAGCCGGTGATAATATTTCATTCGGCTTACATACTCCACGACCACGGCAGAATCAATTTCTTTTTCGGCATACCGATCGTCCAGCAACTCTTCAGCCGTCTTTGGGGGCGGAAGAACATATACCTTTGGCCCGATACCTGCGAATGTGCTGTCGTATTTGACAATATGGCCGGAGAAGTCAATCTGTTGCTGGGCAATAACGCCGGAAGGAATGCTCCATAAGCAGAAGCACAAGTACGCTGCATACCTCAGCAGCTCCTGTTTTACTTTCATATCATTGTCCAATCCGCCACTAAGATACAAAAATTGTTTTTTACTTTTTTCATGTTCCACGATCCTGTTACTTTCCTGCCAACCAAAAACAAGTACCTGACAGCGGATGAACCATCAGCAATTCGTGTTTTATATACTGTTTTTAATTTGCATGTAAAGGTCTATTTTGCTAAGTTTGCTAAAAAATATGGCAACACGGATTCCTTTAGCAGAACGCATGCGTCCCACCTCCATCGACGACTACGTAGGGCAACGTCATATCATTGGCGAAGGGGCCGTACTGCGAAATGCCATCCATCAAAACAACATACCCTCCATGATCTTGTGGGGGCCACCCGGTGTGGGGAAGACCACGCTCGCCTATATTATTTCCAAGCAATTGAACAGGCCATTTTTCAGCCTGAGCGCTATTAATTCGGGGGTAAAGGATGTCCGTGAAGTCATTGATAAAGCCGAACAACTTCGCAATTTTCAGCAGGAACAACCCATCCTGTTCATTGATGAAATCCACCGTTTCTCCAAGTCCCAGCAAGATTCACTTCTGGGTGCCGTGGAAAGGGGCGTAGTCACGCTGATCGGTGCCACAACCGAGAATCCCTCCTTTGAGGTCATCTCTGCATTGCTTTCCCGCTGCCAGGTATACGTACTGGAGCACCTGACGGAAGAAGAGCTCGTTAGTATCATCGACAAAGCACTGAAAGCAGACGAATACCTAAGCAAACAACACGTCACGGTAAAAGAACATGAAGCACTACTCCGGCTTTCCGGCGGCGATGCCCGCAAACTGTTAAACGTGCTGGAATTGGTCATCAATGCCGCAGGCGGAAAACCACTTGAAATCACCAACGAATTTGTGCTCCATCAGGTCCAGCAGCACATGGCCATTTACGATAAGGCGGGTGAACAGCATTACGACATCATATCGGCATTCATCAAATCCATACGCGGCAGCGATCCTAATGCTGCCGTCTATTGGCTCGCGCGGATGATTGAAGGCGGGGAAGATCCGCTATTCATTGCCCGCCGGCTGCTCATTCTTGCATCAGAAGATATCGGCAATGCCAACCCCAATGCATTGTTGCTGGCCAATAATTGCTTTCAAGCCGTCAATGTCATTGGCTGGCCCGAGGCACGTATCATCCTTTCGCAAACGGTCACTTACCTTGCTTCATCCGCAAAAAGCAATGCTGCTTATGAAGCCATCAACAAAGCCCAAGCCTTGGTCAAACAAACTGGCGATTTGTCCGTTCCGTTGCATATCCGTAATGCGCCTACTAAGCTGATGAAGCAGCTGAATTACGGCAAAGACTATCAATATGCCCATGCTTACGAAGGAAATTTTGTGGAGCAGGAATTTATGCCAGAAGGCTTGAATGGCATCAAACTCTATGATCCCGGCAGGAATCCCGCAGAAGAGAAAATGCGGGAAAAATTGCGGCAAAACTGGAAAGGCAAATACGGATACTAACGGCATGCTTCCTCCTTTAAATCCTTCCAATGGGTGATCGGGTATGCCAATCCAAGCATCTTTCCCATCAGGGCATAGATATCCCTCCGGTGCTTTCCCTGTGTGCGGAGGTATTGGATGGAAGTAGCCCCGGCCGATTTTGACAATTTTTCATTGGCATCGGCTTTCAGCAAAGCATGGTGGTAACAGGTAGCGGCCAAGAAGGATCCATAGCCTAACAGCTCGGCCAGGTAACGCTGGGCCAAGGTGGACTCCCACAAATCCGCACCCCTTACGACCAAATCAACGCCATAATATACATCATCCACAAGGGAGGCCAGTTGATACGCTGGGATTCCATCCTTCTTGCGAACGACGAAATAGTCCATCGTTGGCGGAAGCGTGCCCACAGGGGTAAGCATACGCCAGTTGTATCCCAACGCCTCCAAGGATAGTCCTTTATCCTTGCATTTCCCCTTATAAATACCTTGTGGGTGCTCCTGAAGTAACGCGGAACGCGAACATTCACAAGCAAACACTGCCCCCTTTTCCCGCAAGGCGCTCAAAGCGTCTTGGTATAATGCCATCCGATGTACTTGCGAATAAACCGTCTGATAGTCATGGTAATTCTTAGGCCCTTCGTCCCATGGGAGTTCCAAAAAATCCAATGTGTCGAAGATGTCTTCTACGTATTCTCGTTTTACCCGCTCTTTGTCCAAATCATCGATGCGTAGGAGAATCCGTGCACCGTGCCGCCTCGCGAGCATAGCCGTCATCGCAAAAGAAAATACGTTGCCCAAGTGCAGGTAGCCGCTGGGTGTGGGCGCAATACGGGTTCGAACGAATTGTTGCATGCTAAACGTCAAAGTTAGTGATTTTACAAGGCAAACTGCACGGTTTTGAAACACCGATTGTCCGTTTCCGAACATCGACGAAAATCAATAAAAACATATTCTATTGATTTACTGATGGTTAAAATTTAGGCACGTTCTTTATATTTTTTGGCATGAGCGTGCAACGTTTTTGAGTCCATCGCGTCCTTAGTACGACTGGAACGATTGAGCAGCAGGTGCGTCCCAATAAACGGAAAAATGGATTACTTAAAATATTATGTGTGTTTGTGAATCACTGGATAGCTGGTAGCGCTCCCCGCGACTAACCAGCTCCCAGCTGATTCGTACTAAAAAAATCAAAAAATGTATAAACGTTCACTTACTTTAGGATTTTTTATCCTGCTACTGACCAATAGCTGGGCACAACAGGATCAAGTGCTGTTTACCACAGAGAAATTTCCGGCCAACAGCATCAGGCAGGTAGATGTAGTGACAGGAGGCGGCCAAATCACCATCAGTGGGAGCGCCACGAACGAGGCTTCCGTAGAGGTGTTCCTCCGTGCCAATAACCGCGCCGGTGAGCGCTCGCCGGAAGAACTCACCGCGCGGTTCAAAAAAGAATACGATTTTGAACTTGCTGTACAAAACGGCACACTCAAGGCGTACGCCAAGCGCAAAAACGGTTTAAGGGGAAATCAATCCTTATCGGTATCCTTCAATATCGTGGTGCCCGAGAAGGCAGACACCAAGCTCCATACCGGCGGTGGTTCCATCAAACTCGAACGGTTAGCAGGCACACAATCATTCAAGACCGGAGGCGGGAGCCTTCAGTTTAGCGGCATCAAGGGCATCATTGATGGCGAGACCGGCGGGGGCAGCATCGCCGCTACAGATTGTGAAGGCACGCTTAAAATCGTCACTGGTGGCGGCTCGTTCGATCTCGAGAATCTTTCCGGCACCATCGACATCCGTACCGGCGGTGGTTCCATTAAAGGCACCCAACTCGCCGGAACATTAACTTCCAATACCGGTGGCGGCAGTATCCAATTAACGGATTTGGCCTGCGAACTGGATGTCAATACCGGAGGAGGCAGCATCTCGGCATCGCTGGTGAAGACGTCCGGCCCCATTAGCCTCAAAACCGGTGCCGGCAGCATCAATGTGGAGCTCCCCACAAATGGTGGTTATGATGTCGATTTGCGTGGCAGTCGTGTGAATACAAAAAACCTTCGTAATTTTTCAGGAAGCCAGAAAAAAGATGAATTAAGGGGACAAGTGAATGGAGGAGGCGTGGCACTGACAGCCAGCACGGGCAGTGGTTCGGTGAATGTATCGTTTTAGGTTACTTTGCGCCGGTCTGCAATGGTGGGGCGGCGGTCAAAGGCCGCCAAGCCATACCAAAAAATGATCAAACCACTTATCTGCGGTGGTCTTGTTGTTCAAGCCAAACCCATGCCCACCAGCCGGATAGGTGATGAGCTCCGCGTCTGTTCCGTGCTTTTGCAAGGCTTCAATATACACTTGACTGTTGGCGATAGGTACCACAGTATCGTCTTCGGCATGCACCAAAAAGGCCGGGGGTGTATCAGCGGTCACTTGCAATTCGTTTGAAAAATGATTGATGTCTTCCGGATTGGGATTGCTGCCCAACAAATTGGTACGCGAACCACCATGGGTCATTCCTTCTTGCATGCTGATGACAGGGTAAAGCAATAACGAAAAATCCGGACGCAGGGATGTCCCTTTCGGATTATCAATCAATGCTGCTGCATAATGGGTTGACAACGTGGAAGCCAAATGCCCGCCTGCCGAAAACCCTGCGATGCCAATTTTATCTCTTGCTATCCCCCACTCACCGGCCCTTTCCCTCACCAGCTGTATCGCCCGCTGCGCATCCTGTAACGGACCGATGCGTTTATCCTCCATGATTTCGTCCTTCGGCAGCCGGTACTTCAATACAAAAGCGGCAATGCCGTTTGTAGCGAGCTGTTTTGCTACATCGTGCCCCTCATGGCCAATTGCCAGGATGCTGTATCCACCGCCAGGGCAAATGATGACCGCCTTACCGGTATTGGCGACGCCTGCTGCCGGGAGATAAGCCGTCAATGTGGGTAATGTTACTCCCGTAACGCGGGTTATCCCATTATCATCGGTAGCTGAAGTTTCTTCCAGCGGGAAAGATTTGCTGTTCGGCACGTCACCGTCATAAAGGTTTATGGTGGTCTGGCCATTGGCCAGCGTTCCGACAATTAGCATCCCGCAGCATAACATCATTGTGAAACATTGCATAAATTAACGATTTTATCATTAATGGTTAGAAACGACCAGCAAATCCAAATCCTTGGGCGTAAGGTTGAATTTGTTGGCAATATCTTTATTGGTCAGATACCCCTGGTAGAGGTAGATGGCATTGCGGATACCCGGCTTGGCCCAAATCAGGTTCATAATGCCTCCCATCTCGCCGATATCCAGCAAAATTGGCGTAAAAATGTTGGTCAGCGCATAAGTAGCCGTACGTGCCACCCGCGAAGCGATATTAGGCACACAATAATGGATGACGTCATATTTCCGGAATACCGGCTGCTCATGATTGGTGATTTCGGAAGTCTCGAAGCATCCGCCCTGATCGATGCTTACGTCTATCAATACCGAGTTGGGTTTCATCTTTGAAACGGTTTCTTCACTGATAATACAGGGGCTGCGGCCATTGTTGGCCCGGATAGCCCCAATGACCACATCGCAGCCAATGACTGCCTTGCGCAATACAATGGGTTGGATGACCGATGTAAATACCCGGCTTCCCACATTATTTTGCAAGCGCCGCAAGCGATACACCGAGCTGTCGAATACCTTCACCTGCGCACCTAATGCTATCGCTGTCCGTGCAGCAAATTCACCCACCGTACCCGCGCCCAGGATGACCATTTCCGTTGGGGGAACCCCTGTAATCCCGCCTAACATCAATCCTTTGCCGTCAAATACATTGCTCAGGTACTCAGCCGCGATAAGCACTGATGTAGCCCCCACAATCTCGCTCATGGCCCGCACCACGGTAAGCGTATTCCCTTCATCCCTCAGGTATTCATAAGACAATGCGGTTACCTTCTTTTTCATCAGGGCTTGAAGATGATCCAGGGTCATTAGCGAAGGCTGTTGGGACGAAAGCAGCACTTGGCCGTTGTGCATTAAGTCGATCTCTTCCAAGGTCGGTGGCGCAATCTTGATGATGATATCTGCCTTGTATACCTCCTCCTTGTTGTGTACGATGTGTGCTCCTTGTTCGCTATAATGATGATCCAGGAAATTCGCCGCGTCGCCAGCACCGCTCTCCAGTACAACCTCATGACCATTCTCAATCAGCAACGCCACAGAAAGCGGGGTCAACGGCACACGATTTTCTTGAAAACTGATTTCCTTGGGAATCCCTATATAAAGGCTGTTTTTCTTTTTTGCTGTTTCGAGCATCGCTTCCTGCGGCTGCAACAATGCCTGACGGGCCAATTTCGATAGCTCACTCATGATGCACTCACTTTATCCACAAAATTTTGGGTTCAACATGCGAAAATAATCAAAGTTTTAATAAAAATTGGGCAAATTGTAAACTAACGGATTAATTCGATTTCCAAAGGTGCTTGTTAAGAAGAATTTAAAATACCACAACACTTGTTTGGTTGGATAAAATAAGTATATTTGAACCGCATTTACGGTATTAGAGTATCCATTTGCCGCCTTAAATCAGTTTGGATGTTTGATAGATTTAGCATCGTTCCCCGTTGGATTATTTTCACGCTCGATTTGTGCTGCAGTGCTTTTGCATTGTTTTTTGCATCCCTTTTGCTCAACAGTTTTAACTACGAAACCATCAACTCCGCTGATTTTAGCCGCAGGTTATTGGTTGTATTGGGCGTCAGTACAGTAGTTTTCTATAGATTGAGGATGTATGCCGGCATTGTACGCTATACCAGCGCACTGGACTCTGTACGGATTTTGTCATCGGTATCCTTATGCATCGTTACCGTTTTTTTGCTGAATACCATTCTCATTGCCTTAAACCATCCACCGTTATTATCCAATAGTTTGCTTGTTGCTTATGGTTTGATGAATTTCTTATTGCTGATCACGTATCGTTCTACGGTAAAGTTATTCTTCTTATACATCAAAAACATGAAGGCTAGCCGTAAGCATACGGTTATCTATGGAGCCGGTGATGTAGGAATTGCTGCCAAACGTGCTTTGGATCATGACCATAATGCCAATAACGTTGTCATCGGTTTCATTGATGATAACATACAGAAGGTAGGAAAAATCATTGACGGAGTACGCATCTATCATACTGATTATTTTGAACAGCTGATCATACAAGGCAAGGTAGATGAGCTGATCATTTCATCCCACAACATCCCGGTAGCAAAAAAAACGGCCATCGTAGACCGTTGTTTGGAACAAAACATCAAAGTCCTGACAATGCCGCCCGTGCATCGCCTGATTAATGGTGAAGTGGCTCCCAATCAAATACAAAAGATGCGGATTGAGGATTTGCTGGAGCGCGAACCCATAAAAATCGACAATCAGTCCATCGGTCAGCAGCTCAATGGCAAACGCATACTGGTCACCGGGGCCGCAGGATCAATCGGCAGCGAAATCGCCCGGCAATTGGGTAAATACTCCCCACAAATGATCATCCTGAATGACCAGGCCGAAACGCCTTTACATGAGTTGCAGTTGGAGCTGGAAGATTTACAGAAAAACCAGGTATACCATGCGTTCATCGGGGATATCCGGGATGCCGATCGCATGGAGGCTTTATTCCGAACATTCAAACCGCACTATGTATACCACGCGGCGGCCTATAAACATGTGCCGATGATGGAAAATCATCCCGTGGAGGCCGTACGAACCAACGTAATGGGAACACGGCTTATCGCACGGTTGGCCGTAGCATATAGGGTGGAAAAATTTGTCATGATTTCAACAGACAAAGCAGTAAATCCCACCAATGTAATGGGCGCTTCAAAGCGTATCGCTGAGATCTACGTGCAAACCTACTTCAATCATTTGTCAAAACAGATACCGTATGGTAATAATGATTTCCCATACACCCGTTTCATCACTACAAGGTTTGGCAACGTATTGGGATCCAACGGTTCGGTGATACCGCGTTTCAAGGCCCAAATCGAGAAGGGAGGCCCTGTGACCGTCACTCACCCCGAAATTACCCGCTATTTCATGACAATACCGGAGGCATGCCAGTTGGTCTTAGAAGCAGGATCTATGGGAGACGGTGGCGAAATCTATGTTTTCGACATGGGTAGTTCGGTGAAGATTGTCGAATTAGCGCATAAAATGATCAAACTGTCTGGCCTCGTGCCAAACAAAGATATTAATATCGAATACTCGGGACTAAGACCCGGAGAGAAATTATACGAAGAGTTACTGAATGATTTGGAAAACACGTTGCCTACACATCATCAGAAAATCATGATCGCCAAGGTAAGGAACTATGATTTTGGCTGGGTAGACCAAGAAATAGACAACCTTATCCGAATCACCAAAGTTCAAAATGAGCGGGAAATCGTGTTAAAAATGAAAGAATTGGTGCCTGAATTTAAGAGCAACAATTCCATATACGAAGAGTTGGATGAAAAGCGAAGAAGAGGCATTGATGTATAAGAAGGTGTTGTAAAAAAACCTTGGATATAAATTGTAAAAGTGTATTTTTGCAATCCGAATTTAAAAACAGAAATGTCAAGTAATCAAAAACATAAAACGGTAGCCACGGCTCCAACGAAAAGAACCGGAAGCTTCATTCTTGAAAACCAAAAGAGTCTGGTATTCATTATTGGTGGAATAGTCGTGCTAATCCTGCTCTATATTGGCTATCAACGCTTCTATCTGGCACCACGGGCAGAAACAGCCGCAGATCAACTTTTCAAAGCGGAAGCATACGCTACCATCGATTCCTTGCAACAACGTGCGATAGATGGTGATGGCTCATATCCTGGCTTCAAGGAGATTGCAGACGAATATGAAAATACCAAATCGGCTAATATCGCAAACGCTTATTTAGGAGGGTTATACCTACGCCAAGGTAAATACCAGGAAGCTATTAATGCCCTGGAAAAATACAGTAATACAGGCAGCACCGTATTGGATCCCTTGGTTATCGGCCTGCTTGGGGATGCCTACTCCGAACTCAAGGATTATAATAAAGCTGCTTCTTACTACAAGAAGGCGGCAGAAAAAAATTCAAACACGTTCACTTCACCCCTATTGCTTAAAAAATTGGGCTTGGTATATGAAGCACAAAACGACTTCAAGCAAGCGGTTGAAGCTTACAAACGGATACAGTCGGATTATCCAGAAAGCCAAGAGGCTACATCCATAGAAGGCTATATTGCACGGGCGGAAGCGCGGTTATAATACCGCTATACGCTCCAACTACGTTGGCTGCAAAAATGCAGCCTTTGTTTTGACTAAACATGGCAAGTCGCAATAAAAGTTTATCGGATTTTTCACACATGGAGGTGGTCTCGGCCACATCATACCGATTCGGTATTGTCGTATCGCAATGGAATTCGGAGGTGACCGGTCGTTTGTTGGCGGGCGCTTATGACTCCCTACAAAAGCACGGAGCACAGGAGGAGCATATCACCGTTGTACAGGTACCCGGAAGCTATGAGCTGACCAGCGGGGCCGATATCTTGCTTCGGAACAGCCAGTTGGACGCCATCATATGCTTGGGATGTGTCATCCAAGGAGAAACTAAACATTTTGACTATATCTGCAGCGCTGTTGCCCACGGAATTACACACGTCGCATTAAAATACAATAAACCCGTAATTTTTGGCGTTTTAACTACTGACAACCTCCAACAGGCAATGGATAGAGCCGGCGGGAAACATGGTAACAAAGGGGAGGAAGCAGCGGTTACAGCAATTCAAATGGCGGCATTGAGCGCCAATGTAAAATAAGTTTGTATATTCACTGAAAAAAGTTCATATGAAAAGGACATTCATCATCGGTATCCTGCTTATTATGTCGGTTTCATTTGTGATGCAGTCCTGCTCAAAACAGACCTGTCCGGCCTATAGTACTTATCCAAAAACAAAACGGGTTAGGTAATCGCGATCATTCGTACTTTTACGCTTTCGATATAGCTAAAGTGTTTTAGCTGGTTGAGGAATAAAATGGAGAGGTGATGCACTATATTATTAAATTCAAACTAAGCCTATTCGTTGCTTTATTGAGCTTCGCGACGGTCGTGAGGGGGCAGATCACCGCTGTTGACGATGTTGCCAATAAGCTATGGGAGGCCATAGGGGGAAAAGAAAACTGGTTAAATGCCCGGTATTTTATGTTTAGCTGTATTGGTGGCGACAATCAGTCGGCCATTCAGGGCGAACGTAAATATTTGTGGGATAAACAAACCGGAAATTGTCGGTTTGAGGGGTTGACTACCGATGATGAAAACCTCATTGTCTTGTTCAACATCAAAACAACGTCAGGTACGGTATACCTCAATGGTACAAAGCTGGACAATCCACGGACCACAGCAGACATTGTTAAAGAAATAGCTATCGAATTTGAAAAAGATGCTTATCTGCTATTCTTGCCGACTGCGTTGGAAGGCGATAATGCCACCTATACGGTAGCTGAGGAAAAACTGGTCGGTGCCCAACGTTTTACCGTTGTCAATATCAAAAACCGTAAAACGAGCTTTGAAGGTGCTGTTGATGGGCAATTGTACGTCGATTCCCAAACGGGGCAAGCCCAACGATGGAGGCCGAGCCAGGTTTCCAATTATTTTGTTATCAGTGGATTCAAGGATATCGGTGGCGGGTTGGTTTTGCCCACCCGTTTCATCGGTAATGATACAACCACCAGCATCACGTATCCGCTTGCAGCGGCATTGGTGAACATCGAAGGACAGAAGTTCAGCAGGCCTTAGTCTGTTTCATCCCACCAATCACTTTTCAGCCCGTCAATCTCCCGACGTTCTTTTTTGGTGGGACGTCCGGTACCCCTATCCCGCTTAAGTAATGGGGCATGATGCATGGTCTTATAGCCATAGGTCTCTTCTACCGGTGTATGATCTTCATAAAAGCTGACTGCGGTCTTGGCATCTACCCGCTTATCCAATAGCCCGGTCACTTTCACCACTTTCCGTTCAATGCCTTTTTGGATATGATAGGTATCGCCCACCTTCACGATGGCAGAAGGTTTCACGTTCTGTCCATTGAGTTTCACCCGTCCAGCCTTGCACGCCTCGGTTGCGAGGCTCCGTGTTTTAAATATCCGGATAGCCCACAAGTATTTGTCTATACGTAGTTTTTCGCCCTCATTAGCCATAGTGGCAAACTTAGCGAAAAAGCGTGGCATTCGCCAGCACCCTGAAAAACTGCAAAAGCGGCAAACAAGCAAGCGGAAGTCGAAAGAATTTGTTTTCTTTGCGGCTATAAAATCTTTATTACACCATCGATATGATTAAAGAATTGCAGAAGCTCGTAGAGAATGCCTGGGAAAACAGGCAGTTTTTGGAATATAAGGAATACCAGGAGGCCATTGAGACAGTCATACAAAAATTGGATCTCGGTGAACTGCGTGTCGCAGAACCCATCGGCTCACGCTGGCATGTAAACGATTGGATAAAAAAAGCCGTCATTCTCTATTTTCCTATCCGCCAAATGGAAGTGATAGAAACCGGGCCTTTCGTATTCCATGACAAAATGAGACTGAAGACCAACTATAAGGAGCTGGGGGTCCGTGTTGTACCCCATGGGATTGCGCGCTATGGGGCTTACCTAGCCAAAGGCGTGATTATGATGCCTTCCTACGTCAACATCGGTGCTTATGTAGATGAAGGTACGATGGTGGATACCTGGGCCACGGTAGGCTCATGCGCGCAGATTGGCAAGCACGTGCACCTCAGCGGTGGCGTAGGTATCGGAGGCGTCTTGGAGCCTGTACAGGCCGCACCGGTCATTATTGAAGACAATGTGTTTGTAGGCTCCCGCGCCATTGTGGTAGAAGGCGTACATGTAGAGACGGAAGCCGTGCTCGGTGCCAATGTCGTGTTGACCGCATCGACCAAAATTATCGACGTCAGTGGACCGGATCCGATTGAATACAAAGGCAGGGTACCCGCTCGTTCGGTAGTTATACCGGGGTCGTATACCAAGCGGTTTGCTGCCGGCGAATACCAAGTGCCTTGTGCATTGATTATTGGCAAACGTAAAGATTCGACCGATAAGAAAACATCGCTCAATGACGCCTTGCGGGAGCATAACGTCGCTGTATAACGCCAACCGGTTAAAAAATAATACACATGGATCACCATGCACACCCGTCAATTATCACCAAGGCTCTTGACACGCTACGTGCGGGCGGGCTTATCCTATATCCCACCGATACCATATGGGGCATTGGGTGTGACGCAACTAACCCTGAGGCGATAGAACGGGTGTACCAATTAAAAGGGCGGGATAAGGGAAAGAGCCTGATTGTCCTGCTCGATAGCGAAAACCGGTTGCCGGGGTATGTACAGGAAGTGCCTGAAATGGCCTACCAACTCATCGAATATACAGAGCGACCGCTAACCATCGTCTACTCGGGCGCCAAAAATTTGGCGCCCAATCTACTTGCTGAAGATGGCAGCATTGGGATACGCGTGGTGCAACAGCATCCTTTTTGCACACCGTTGCTCCAGCGCTTCCGCAAACCCATCGTATCAACTTCAGCCAACTTGAGCGGACAGTCTGCTCCCCGGAATTTTTCGGAGGTATCCCAGGAAATCCGCGATAGTGTAGATTATGTCGTCGAATTTGGCCAGGATGATCCACATGAGGGCATGGCTTCCATCGTCATGAAACTTGAACCCGGGGGGAAATTTTCATTCATCCGGAAATAACGAAAGACTTAAAAACCAAATACATACACCACTGAAACATTGGGTGTATTCCCTATAGCTTCAACCTCGAAGGCTATAGCTATAAATCGCTATAGCACTTTTCGTAACAAACATATGCACCTAAATTTAATATTCATGTATTATTTAAGCAATATTAAATTAATGGATATACGCCATTTTTGTTGCAAAAAGGAGTCAGCTTGAAAATAACATGTACTAATCTAATCGCTTTTTTCTGCCTACTATTTACAGCTTCCACAGCCTTCGCCGGCAACATATCGGGTCGTATCAGTGATTCAGCCAATGGTGAGCTATTGGTGGGCGCCCGTGTGAGTCTCCGTGGCGCAACAGGTGGCGGTATGCTATTCGAAACCGCTTCCGGATTGAACGGCAGGTTTGTTTTCAATGATGTGCCCGACGGCACTTATGTGGTAACCGTAGCGTACGTGGGCTATGAGTCTGCAACCGATCGCGTAGAAATCGCTGCGGGTTCCGTGGGTGTGGAACTCGACATCGCGCTGAATGCCGATCAAAGCATGCTGGATGAGGTAATGATTTTGGGAGAGGGGCGCGGTACTGACGCGCATGCCCGTTCGCTGGAGAGGTTATCACCCACGGTAATGAATGTGATTTCGGCGAAGCAAATCCAGTTGTCTCCCGATATTACGGTAGCCAACGTGATCCAACGGGTATCTGGTCTCTCCATCGAACGAAATGCCAGTGGCGACCCCCAATACGCCATTGTGCGCGGGATGGATAAGCGATACAACAATACCTTGGTAAATGGTATCAAGATTCCTTCCCCGGACAACGAGAATCGGTTTGTGCCACTGGATATCTTTCCGGCGGTTTTTCTGGAACGGTTGGAAGTGTATAAGTCGTTAACCGCAAACATGGAAGCAGATGCCATCGGTGGTACCGTAAACATGGTGATGAAATCAGCGCCCGCGACCTTCCTGCTGGACGCAGACATTCAGGTGGGTTATAACCAGGCCAATTTTGACCAAGATTTTATGACATACGACCGATCCGGTGTAAATCGTTTGTCTCCAAAGGAAATCCACGGCGATACCTATCGGGCAACACCTGATGATTTTCCGGTCGAAAACCTGATTCTGGATAATAAACAAGCATTGCCTGATATCTTTGCTAACGTGACCTATGGCGACCGCTTCGTGAAAGACAAGCTGGGTATAATGCTTGGCGGGAGTTTTCAGAATTCCTACCGGCCGGTGACCAATTATTTCTACGATCCGGCGGTAGACGGTACCCGCGAAGGAAATCCGTTGCTGATGCGGGAATTGATTGAACGCAATATCAGTTCGCAACTCCAGCGCATTGCTTTCCACGGTAAATTGGACTATCATCTCAATGACCGGCATGGATTTAGCTTTTACGCGGGCAAGTATTTGTTGAATGAATTTCGGGTGCGGGATCAGTTACGGCAGGAGAACTTTGTGTCGACAACGACAAATTCGGTCTATCCCCTCACGCGTACGAGCAATATCTACCAAGATATCACGACGTTGGATTTGCGGGGAAACCACGATTTCACCGAAAAGTTGCGGTTTGATTGGTCGGCAATTTATTCCTTGGCAGAAAACGATCGGCCTGATGATGCCGTGTTTGCCCGTGCAGGGCAGCTAAATCTCGAAACACGCGAGGTAACAAATGAAATTGTGTATTTTCAGGGAACCCGGAATTCGCGGACATGGGAACGCAATCAGGACAATGACTTGTCGCTTTATCTCAACTTGACCTATAAACCGGAGATCATCAACGACAAAACTACATTCCAGATTGGTGGCGTCATACGTAATAAAGAACGCGACAATTATTTCAATTTTTACAACTATTCTCAGATATTCGGCCAGTATCGCGGGGTCGACTGGGATGATTTCGGCGACGTTGAATTTGGAACCATGGCAAACCCGTTGGGTAGCGGGGATCGGAGCAACCTTGTATACGATGCATACGAAGATATCTACGCGGGATACATCAACACGTCATGGGCGCTGGATCGTACGGAAATACAAGTAGGGCTCCGCGCAGAACAAACCATCCAGGGCTATGCGATCAATGCTCAGGCCGCCTCTTCAAACGATATCGAATTGGAACAGGAACAGAACTACCTGGATTTCTTTCCATCGTTGAGTGTTAAATATTTGTTGAACACGAGAACAAACCTGAAAGCGACTTATTTTAAGGGCATCAGCCGACCGGGATTTTATGAGATCGTTCCTACAGTGCGCCAGGCTGGTGGTGGAGACTCCTTCTACAGCGAAATGGGAAATGCCGATCTGCGGCCAACGATCGGCCATAGCGCAGACCTGCGGTACGAGTACTTTCCGTCGGCTATTGATCAATTGCTTGTGGGTGTGTTTTACAAGCGGCTAATCGACCCAATCGAGTATGGCTTTCGCCAAGCGAGCAACGAAACTGAGCAACCTTCGCTAAACCGCATCCTGCCGCAGAATTTTGAAAACGCAACCAATTTCGGTGTTGAACTGGATGCCACCAAATATTTCAATAAATTCGGTGTTCGCCTCAATTACACGTACACCAACTCACGGATTACGGCTAACAAATTCGTCTATGAAAACCGGACAGCTTCATTGGTTAGTCAAACCCGGCCCCTTCAAGGACAGTCGGCACATATCGGAAACGTAAGCTTGCTATTTAAAGATCAGAAACGTGCATTGGACGCGCAACTGGTGTTGAACTATACCGGAGAGCGCATTGCTGTCGTCTCGCCATTCCTTGGAGCAGACCACCTGATGCGGCCTATGACACAACTGGATCTTTCTATCGAGAAAGGATTCAAGCGTTTTGTGGTTTTCGTCAAGGCGAACAATCTGCTGAATACGCCTTACGAGCTTTTCGTTGAAAAGCCATTGGCGGTGCCTACGGATCCTTATCCCTACCAAGAAGACCCCTATAATCGCGCAGATGTGCGCCGGGATAGCTACGGTCAGTCTTACCGGCTGGGCGTTCGCTATACGCTATAGCAATTTTTTTGCAAACAATTATTTATAAACATAAACGCGGAATAACATGATTAAACAGTATTTAAACCGGACACAACGTTTGTTCGTATTTTTCCTTTCAGCTGCCGTTTTGGTGGCTGCATGCAGCAAGAATAATGATGGCCCCTCTGATCCGCCCGAAGAGGAAGAAGAAGAGGAGGTTGTCGACGGGATCTCGGGAGATCTGACCGAAGTAAGTTTCCAGGCGGGCGAATCGTATGACGTCGTCGGTGATATTTTTGTTCCGGAAGGGGCAAGCGTTACGATCCCTGCAGGCGTAACACTGGAATTTCAGGAAGGCCCTAATGGCGAAGCTTGGTTTTTGGAAGTATTCGGCTCATTGTATATCCTCGGTGAGGAAAACGACCGTGTTGTACTTACTCCTTCTGAAGAGCTGCTCGCTTCCAGCAAGAATCAGGGCATTGGTCAACTATGGGGAGGCATCATTGGCACAAACACGGCCGGTGATCTCGTCATCCAATATGCGGACATCCTGCATGCTGGCGGTACAGTTCGCGAAGAGAATGCGATGGCACAAGCAGCTACCGGCGGTGGTGGCGAGCTGAGCGCCGGTGATGCCAGCTACGCACTGTATTATGTACGGGAAGACGGCCAACGCCAAGATGGTATTTTCGTACTGACACATTCCCACATTGCGTTTACTCCAGATGATGCCATCCGGATCAACGGCGGAACGATCCTGTTCACCTACAACCGGTTTGAGGTGACCGGCGGCACTGGCGGAGACGCGGTGAACATCAAGGCAGGGTCAAGTGGTGACTTTGCTTACAATTTCTTCTACAACTTAGCAACCAACGGTTTGAAGTCTGCGGACACAGGACCCGGCGTTTCCGGCGCACTGGAAACCAATTTTTACAACAACACTATCATCAATTCCGGCTACCGGCGCGCAGAGCCAGGTCGGGGCGCTGGTCTGAACTACGAGTCTGATGCATACGGCAAAGTATACAACAATCTGTTGGTAAATAATCGCTTCGGTCTTCGTTTCGTTTCCGGCGAAGATGAGCCAAGGGTTGAAGAAATTGGCTACGGTTATAACTGGTACTATGGTGCTGTCCAAAGCATATTGGATGAAGTATATCCTACTGATGCTACAGCTTCTGTAGGCTTAATCGGCAACGACCCCCGCGCACCAATCCCCACTACGGACATCGTAGGAGGACCCGGTGAAAACGATCCTGAATTCGTCAACTTTGACCCTTCTACATTCGTATTTAGCGGAAATGGTTCGATTGCTACCGATCCACTGCGTAGCAACATCGAACCGATTCCTGACGGGGCCGATTTCCACCTGAGTGCTGGCTCACCTGCGCTTACCGGAGGCTTTACCGATTTCGGACCGGTACACGAAAATTATGTATCGTTAGATGGTCAGTTGACATTCACCCCTCCTGCACCAAGTGAATTTTTCGGAGCTTTTGGGACAAATTAATAAGCTGCTAATGTTGTCGATTGTTTGACACGATATCCCATACGAGTGAATAGTTGTTCTCCTTTTCGAGCCAATTATTCACTCGTTAGTGGGTTTTCTAAAAGTTGTTAATGGAACGGATTCTCCACTGTATAGTTGCTTTTGTCTTGTTGTCATCTTGTTCAAAAGATGCACCGCAAGCAGACGGCATGGAAGACACTCAGGGATATGACTGGGGCAATCATATACCATTCGTGACAAGTTACAACACGTTTGGAATGCCCTATACAGACCGGTATGAGTCGCTACCATTGCCAAAAGGCAGCGTATCGATGAGCGAGGCTTCAGGAATAGCCTACAGCGTACGCAATCCCGGGAAAATATGGGCGCATAATGATTCGGGAAATCCGAATATCTTGTTTTTGTTGGACGAGCATAACGGCGAAATCGCAGCAAGGTACCAAGTAAACGGCACGGCCAACCTGGATTGGGAAGACGTGGAAGTCGCCGTGGGGCCTGATGAAGGCAAATCGTATTTGTACATCTCAGACACTGGCGACAATGACGAACGGCGAACGAATTATAGCATCTACCGGTTTGAAGAACCACTTTTCGAAGCGTCTCATCAGGGACAGTTGGTCCGTATTTCAACGATTGCTGTCGATCGTATACAATTTAATTATCCCGACGGAAGCCATGATACAGAGGCTATGTTTGTGGATCCGTTTACGAAGGACATATTTTTAACCACCAAACGCGATCGCGTTTCTATGTTATATGTTTTACCCTATCCGCAGCAGACGGATGGATCCAGTACGTGTTACAAAGCTGGCGAATTTTCATTCCGGGAAGCTTCCGCAGCGACTTGTTCGAAGGATGGACTGCGTGTACTCATCAAGAACAGGCAGGATATCTTCTACTGGGAGCGGAGCGCTAATGAAACCATGGTACAATTGCTTGCCAGGACACCGGTGAAGGCACCTTACAGCGGTGAACCGCAAGGCGAAGCGGTATGCTTCGATGCGGAAAACAACTATTTCACATTAAGCGAACAAGCTAACTTTGACGCCTGGCCAATCTTGTATAACTATCTTCTTAAAAACTAATATCGAATTTTAATTTAAAAACTAACTCATGAAAAAACGACTATTCTTTTTGTTGTGCTTTGCAACGATGTTGGTCACTACCGCTCAACTGAACGGCTGCAGTGATGATGATGATGTAACTCCAGAAGAAGAGGTACCAGAGGTTGTGGAGATACCAGATGCGGCTTTGGCTACGCAGATCAGGTTGCAATTGGGATTGGAAGCTGATGCGGATATCACCGTGGAAGACATGCTGGAACTTGAAGAATTGAATTTGGATGCGGAGACCGATGTCACAGGCGAGTTGAGCGAGATAGCTGATCTGACCGGATTAGAATACGCGACAAATTTGACCTATCTTCATTTTGGATATACAGCGGTGACCGATCTTACTCCCATTAAGGATTTGGAAAACATCACCTATTTGCGGATGAACAATACTGAAGTAGCTGATCTGTCGCCCATTGCTGATTATACATCATTGACCTATTTCAATGCGAATACAGTAACCACTATTACCGATATCAGCCCGTTGGCGGGAAATACCGGCATGAAGGAAATTATTCTGCGCGACGTACCTTTCGGCAATGAAGGTATGGCAACTATCCGGGCATTTACGGGATTGTACCGCATCAACATGCGGGGTACCGGAGTAACCGACATTTCGGTATTGGCCGAACTGATGGCTGAAGGTGCATTATTGGATAGTACGCCAGGCGCAGAGGAAGCCGGTGGCGCCGATTTGGACCTACGAGGTCTTGAAGGAATTAATTGTTCGCTAATTGAACCTTATAAAGATCAAATCTCTAATATCGAGGGATGTTAAGCTAAGCGATGCCGGTTGATGATTAGTATTATTGTCAGGCACAAAGAAAGCCCGGAGGATGCTTTTAAGCAGCTTCCGGGCTTTTTTATGTAATGTTCGGTTTATGACCAGCGTGATAGCCTTCTAAAAATTTGCATATCAAGGCAACTTTATCTAAGTTTGAAACAGCTAAAACAGTAGTTTTATGAAAAGATTGACAACACTATTCGCAGCCATCGTATGCCTGATTACGGTATCACAGGCACAAGAGGCAATCCCTTCCGCCCAACCGGGTGTGCAATACGGAAAGGCCATTAGCAAGGACGGCGCTATTGATGTACATGCATTAGCAGCGAAATTGGCCGTTGATTCTACCTATACAGGCAAAGTGGAAGGCAAGGTTGTGGAAGTATGCAAGAAGAAAGGTTGTTTCATCCGTGTGGAGCGTGAGGGAGAAGGTGATCCCATCCTCGTACGTTTCAAGGATTACGGTTTTTTCATGCCGCAGGACATCATCGGCAAAACCGTAGTGCTTGAGGGACAGGCCAAGGTAAAGGAAGTATCTGTGGCCCAGCAACAGCACTTTGCCGGAGATGCTGGCAAAAATGCGGCGGAAATAGCCAAAATAACCCAACCCAAGGTAGATATCAACATCATCGCTGACGGTGTAGTGGTCGTTCAATAAGATGAACGCCAGGGGCTGGCTGATCGATCTTTCGTCGCCAAAAGTGATGGGCATCCTGAATGTGACACCAGACTCCTTTTACGATGGTGGACAGCATAATACCGTAGACACCGCTCTGCATCATGCAGAAAGGCTATTGGTTGAAGGTGCCGATATGTTGGATATTGGTGCCTATTCATCCCGCCCGGGTGCGGCCGATGTGAGCGCAGAAGAAGAAGCGGCACGTTTGGTTCCCATCATTGCAGCCATCACGGATAGATTTCCAGACGCGATACTATCGATAGACACCTTCCGCGCCAGCGTAGTTCGGGCCAGCATCGCCGCCGGGGCGCATATAATCAACGACATTTCCGGTGGGACATTGGATGACAGTATGTTTGGCACCATAGCCGAATTGCAAGTACCCTATATCCTCATGCATATGCGCGGCATGCCAAATACTATGCAGCAGCTAACGGACTATGAAGATGTCGTGCAGGATGTGAGTGTATTCTTTGGCCGCCAGGTAGCCGCCTTGCGCCAATTGGGTGTCAAAGACATCATCCTTGACCCCGGCTTCGGTTTCGCAAAAACATTGGGGCAGAATTATGAACTGCTCCAACGGCTTGATGAATTACATGTACATGGCTTGCCTATCCTTGGTGCGCTCTCACGTAAATCAATGATCTATAAGAAACTCAACATTACAGCTGCGGACGCGTTAAACGGCACCACCGTGCTCAACACCGTGCTCCTGATGAAAGGGGTGCAACTACTGCGCGTGCATGATGTCAAAGCGGCAAAGGAAGCCATTGCCTTGTTGCGATAAAGAGAGCTATCGGATAGTGCTGCCGGACTGCACTTCGGTTTGCGGTACCACGAAATCCAGGCGTCCGTCTTTGTCCTCTGCCATCAGAATCATGCCCTGCGATACAATACCTTTGATTTCCCGAGGTTCTAAATTTACCAAGATAGCCACCTGTTTGCCGACAACCTCTTCGGGCGCAAAAAATTCAGCAATACCGGATACCACGGTACGCCGATCGATACCCGTATCAATGGTCAGCTTCAGCAATTTCTTGGTTTTTGCTACTTTTTCAGCAGCAAGAATTTTCCCTACACGGATATCCATCCGGACAAACTCTTCAAAGCTGATATTAGGTTTTGCTTCGGGAACCGTTTTGGCTGCTCGTGCATTGGTTTCCTTTGCCTTGGAAAGTTTCGCAAGTTGGGCATCTACTTGTTCATCGGTAATTTTTTCGAACAACAATTGGGCTTCCCCTAACTGGTGGCCGGCAGGCAACAAATCATGGCGACCGGCTTGCTGCCAACCAGCCGCTTCAAAATTAAGCATAGCAAACATGCGTTGCGCCGTATGGGGCAAGAATGGTCGGGCCATGATAGCCAGATTAGCCGCAATTTGCAAGCTTACATTCAGAACGGACTTCACCCGTTCTTCGTCTGTTTTGACGAGTTTCCAGGGTTCGGAATCCGCCAAGTACTTATTGCCGAGACGGGCCACATTCATGAATTGTGCCAAAGCTTCACGGAATCGGAATTGGGTAACCGAGCCCGCGATATGCTTGGGATAACGCTCAAGCTCTGAAAAAATAAAACGATCAGTATCGGTCAATTGACTGGTTTCCATAACCTTACCACCAAAATATTTGTGAGATAGTACCAGCACGCGGTTTATGAAGTTGCCAAAGATAGCCACCAGTTCGTTGTTCACCCGTGCTTGAAAATCTTTCCATGTAAATTCACTGTCTGATGTCTCCGGCAAGATAGACGTCAGCACATATCGCAATTCATCCTGCTTACCGGGAAATTCATCCAGGTACTCATGTAACCATACCGCGTGATTGCGCGAAGTTGAGAGCTTGTCCCCTTCGAGGTTGAGAAACTCATTGGCCGGTACGTTTTCCGGCAATATATATTCGCCATGTGCGTGGAGAATGCTGGGAAAAGTAATACAATGGAACACGATATTGTCCTTACCGATGAAGTGGATCAAACATGCATCATCCGCAGGATTGATCTGCTTTTTCCAATATTTCTCCCAGTCATTTCCGGTATCCAGCGCCCATTGCTTGGTGGCCGAGATATACCCTATCGGCGCATCCAACCATACATACAATTTTTTTCCTTTAGCTTCTTCCAATGGCACGTCTACTCCCCAATCCAAATCACGCGTCATGGAACGAGGTTGCAAGCCCGATTTCAGCCACGAGCGGCATTGCCCGTAAACGTTGGGCTTCAGCACTTCTTTCTTCCCTTCCAACAGCCACTCTTCCAGCCACGGCTGGTATTTATCCAGCGGCAAATACCAATGCCTGGTCTCGCGGAGCACCGGCGGTTTACCACTAAGCGTCGAGATCGGGTTTATCAAATCAGTGGGATTGAGTGAAGTGCCGCATTTTTCACATTGGTCACCATAAGCCCCCTCGCTTTTACAGTTGGGGCAAGTCCCCGTGATGTAGCGATCTGCCAAAAACTGGTGGTATTCCTCATCATAATACTGCTCCGTCACCTGCTCGATGAACTCCCCCTTTTCATAGAGGTTCAGGAAAAACTCCTGGGAGAGCTCATGATGTATCTTCTCCGATGTACGGTGGTAGATGTCAAACGAGATGCCGAATTGTTCGAAACTCAGCTTGATCTGTGCATGATATTTATCAATGATAGCCTGCGGTGTGGTTCCCTCCTTTTTGGCCTTGATGGTGATGGCAGCGCCATGTTCATCCGAACCACAGACATAGACAACATCCTTATTATTAAGGCGCAAGAAACGCACGTAAATATCGGCAGGGATATAAGCCCCAGCGAGGTGTCCGATGTGTAGCGGGCCATTGGCATAGGGTAATGCCGAAGTAATCGTATAACGTTTGAAAGGTAAAGCTATATTACTCAATGTATTTCAGTTATTTAGTGGGCGATGGATTCAATTTTACAGAAAAATGAATCCTATTGTTTGCAACTGTGGCAAAGATAAATCAATTTGCGCGGAATAATAAGTAGATAAAATCATAAAAAATGGCAGCATTATCTTGGTTAGGCAAGTACAAGAATACCGGATTATTACTTATCCGTATCGGATTGGGCGTAATGTTCATTATGCACGGTTATCCTAAGTTGCTCGGTGGTCCTGCGCGATGGGAAGGCATAGGCGGAGCAATGGGCGAAGTCGGGATTACCTTTTTACCCGTGGTCTGGGGCTTACTGGCAGCGTTAGCGGAGACCGTGGGCGGCTTGTTTTTCCTGCTCGGATTTCTTTCCAGGCCCACCGCCCTTATTTTGGCTTTTACGATGCTGATCGCTTCTTTACGCCATTTGGGCGCAGGAGATGGCTTGATGGGCGCATCCCATGCTATTGAGATTGGCATTGTGTTTTTTGGCCTCGCTTTTATCGGACCTGGCAAATACAGCGTAGATAAACGATAATTCTTTCACGATGAATGAACCCATAGATTTCAAAGCGGTAGCAGCACAACTGGCGAAGCCGGAAGGCGAAGCAGGCATCAAGACCGCCGAACAAATGAATATCAGTAATGCCGATATGACACGGTATGCCATTGATCAGTTAGCCTTAAAAAGCCGTGAAAACGTGTTGGAAATCGGCCCGGGTAATGGCCGGTTTGCCGAATACGTCCTATCAAAAGGGCCGGATATTCATTACACCGGAGCAGACATTTCGGCCACGATGGTTCAAACGGCTCACGAAATAAACAAGCACCTAATCGACATGGGCCAAGCTGATTTCTTGCAAATAGATGGACTGCATTTGCCTTTTCCAGACCATACATTTACCCAGGTGTTTACCGTCAATACGCTTTACTTTTGGGAAAATCCGGCAATACTACTGGCGGAAATCAAGCGGATACTGAAACCGGAAGGTGTTTTCTGTCTCGCCATCGCCAGTAAGACATTCATGGAACAACTTCCCTTCACAGCTTTTGGCTTTGCCCTGTACAGCCCAGAAGAAGCGCAGGAGCTCCTCGTAGCGAATGGATTCAGGCTCATGGATACCGCCATCAGGGAGCATAAAACTACCAGCGCCAGCAAACAAGAAGTCATGCGCGAAGAAGTCTTTATCTGCTGCCGATAATCTTGGAAATGCTTAATTACATTAAGATGGCACTTTGTTTAAAAAATATCTTCTACCTTTGCCTAACACTGTTAAATAATTAAACGAGGGAAGATAGTGGGAAGCAAAGAACGGATACAGCGATTGAAAGACGAAAATAGGATCAATATCCTGGACGCTGCATTACAGATTGTAAAGGAAGAAGGCTGGCAAGCCCTGAGCATGCGCAAGATTGCTGATATCATCGAGTATACTGCACCCATGATTTACGAATATTTTCCCAGCAAAGAGGCTATCCTCTCGGAGCTATCGGCACAAGGATATCGTCAATTAGCTAAAAAGATGCGCGAAGCCAAAATGCACCAGCAACAACCCGAGAAACAGTTAGAGGCCATGTGGTTGGCCTATTGGGATTTTGCCTTTGAGCACAAAGAACGCTACCAACTCATGTTTGGGGTGGGCATGCGTGCCTGTGAAGTGGGAGCCAATTGCGAATGTTCAAAAACCCATTCCGAATTGGTCAATGAAGTTATTTATGAAATCATGAAGGAGAAAGCCCCCAGCACGGATGTGTTATGCCGCAAATATTACACCTTCTGGTCCGTTATACACGGCTTGATTTCCATTAATTTGGTCAACATAGGGCTTGAAGACGAAGAAGAGCAGCAGCTATTGAATCAGCAAATTCTCAAAGACGCCATCTACGGCATTACACGGTCGCTGACCGATTAATTTTTTTTGCACATTGTTTTACATTAATAAATTCTTTAACACCGTTAAATAACCCGTAAAACAGCTTTGGTTACGATGCAAAGTAACCGCATGTGTTTACCAGCTAAAAACACATCAGGATAAATTTCCATTATTTATTATTAATTTTTACTTAACACTGTTAAATAGTTTAATTACGTTATGAAATATCCCGCATCACTTTTACCCCTTATTTTAGCCTTAGGCTGCAGCAGCGACCCAGAGGCCGGCACTGCCCCTGAGCAGCAAACCATACCCGTAGTCGAAATCCAGACAGGACGGCAAATCACCTTCCAAGAGTATCCCGCATCCATAACGGGCCTGTCTACGGTCGAAATCAGGCCCCAAGTATCCGGCATCTTGGAGCACGTTTATGTAGATGAAGGCGCCAAAGTCGAAAAGGGTCAGCTCTTATTCAAGATTGATGCCAAGCCCTACATTGAACAACTGAATCAAGCCAAAGCCAGCCTCCAAGCCGCAGAAGCCAACGCGGAGCATACCCAACTCGAAGTGGAAAAGATGAGCCGACTCACGGAAAATAAACTCTTGGCTGACTTCCAGTTGAAAACGGCCGTCGCCGCGCATAAAGTAGCCCTTGCCAACTTGGAGCAGGCAAAAGCCGACCTTGCTACGGCCCAGATTAACCTCGACTATACTACCATCAAAGCCCCCGTCAGCGGGTACATCGGCCGGCTGTTCAAAAAACACGGATCACTGGTAGGCCCCACGGATGCTGAAGCGCTCACACAGCTTTCTGATGTACATGAGCTGCATGTTTATTTTGCGCTCGCTGAGCGTGATTTCGTAGCATTCAGAAACCGTTTCGAAGGCAATTCGCTTGAAGACAAGCTAAGCCACGTACCTCCGGTATCCCTTGTACTCTCAGACAACAGTGAGTATCCCGATATGGGCAAAATTGACATGGTAGATGGCCAATTCGACCGGAATACCGGGGCAATCACGCTACGTGCGACATTCCCCAACGAACATGGGTTGTTGCGAGCAGGCAATACCGGAAAAATCAGGATAAGCATGCACCATGACAGTGCACTACTGGTACCGCAATCGGCCACCGTCGAATTGCAAGATAAAATCTTCGTCTATGCCGTCGACGACAGCAATAAAGTGGTCAAACAGCCGATAGCTGTGATTGGAAAAAGTGGCCCGAACTACCTAATAAACGATGGGTTGGCCGCCGGCGATAGAATCGTATCCAAGGGAATGGATTATCTGCAAGAGGGCCAAACCATCGTTCCCCAGGAAGTAACTGCAGATAGCATTAGACGAACCGCATTAAAAAACTAATCACATATGTTCAAGAAATTTATCGAAAGACCCGTACTCTCTACGGTAGTCTCTATCCTACTGGTCATCCTCGGTATATTGGGGCTGACACGGCTGCCGTTACAGCAATTTCCCGACATCGCTCCTCCGGCAGTTCAGGTTACCGCCTTGTACCCCGGAGCCAATGCCGAAACTGTCCTTCGCGCTGTGGCGCCCTCACTTGAGGAATCCATCAATGGCGTGGAAGGCATGAGTTATATGAGCTCTACGGCGAGCAATGATGGTTCCCTGGTCATTACCGTCTATTTCAAATTAGGCACTAATCCCGATCAAGCCGCCGTGAATGTACAAAACCGCGTAGCACAGGCTACCAGCCAGCTACCGGCCGAAGTCGTACAAGCGGGCATCACCACACAAAAACAGCAGAACAGCCTTATCATGGTGGTCGACCTCTATACCGAGGACGAAGAACGGTATGATCAGACCTTCCTGACCAACTACGCCCAGATCAACATCATACCGGAGATAAAACGCATACCGGGCGTCGGACAGGCCATCGTCTTCGGTGGAAACAAGGACTACGCCATGCGTGTATGGCTCGAACCGAGCAAAATGTCGGCCTACAACATTACGCCCAATGAAATCATGGCTGCTATACAGGATAAGAACATTGAAGCAGCTCCCGGGCGTTTTGGCGAAAGCAGCCGTGAGTCCTTCGAGTTTGTCATCAAATATAAAGGCAAGCGCAACCAGCCAGAAGAATACGAAAACATCATCATCCGCGCCAATGCTGACGGGTCGATGCTGCGGCTGAAAGATGTCGCCAATATCGAACTTGGCGCATACACTTATGCAAGTGCTACCCGGATCGACGGCAAGACAGGTCTGAACATCGGCATCATGCAGTTGGCTGGATCCAACGCCAACGAAATTCAGATTGCGTTGCAGGAGCTCTTGGAAAAAGCCAAAACCCAATTTCCCAAAGGTGTGGAATACCTGATATTGTACAACACCAAGGATGCCCTTGATCAATCAATTGGTCAAGTGAAACACACACTGATCGAGGCATTTATCCTCGTGTTCCTTGTTGTTTTCCTGTTCCTACAGGATTTCCGTTCTACGCTCATTCCCGCCATCGCGGTGCCCGTAGCGATTTTGGGTACTTTCTTTTTTATGCAGCTATTTGGCTTTTCCATTAATTTACTCACGTTGTTTGCCTTGGTATTAGCTATTGGTATCGTCGTGGATGATGCCATTGTGGTCGTCGAAGCAGTCCATGCCAAAATGGAAAGGCGGCGCCTTGATCCCAAAGCAGCCACCCTCTCCGCCATGAGCGAAATCACGGGAGCCATTGTGTCCATCACCTTGGTCATGTCTGCAGTATTCCTGCCTGTAGGGTTCATGGAAGGTTCCACCGGATTATTTTATCAGCAATTTGCCTTTACCCTGGCTATTGCCATTGTCCTGTCGGCCATCAACGCATTGACGCTTAGTCCAGCATTATGCGCATTGTTCTTAAAGCAGCATCAACCGGCCCACGAACAACACGGCAAGCGGCTAACCTTCAAAGACAAGTTTTTCATTGGATTCAACACCGCATTCAGCAGGCTTACCAATCGGTATGTCGGCAGCTTGCGCTTCCTTATCCGCTTCCGGTGGCTGACATTGGGCGCATTGGCTGCATTGGTCATTGGCACGGTTGTCATGATCCAGCGCACCCCCACGGGATTCATACCGCCAGAAGACCAGGGGTTCATCGCCATTTCGGTAGACCTACCTGCAGGTGCCTCGCTTGATCGTACCAATGCCATCTTGCAAGAGGCTGAGCAAATCCTGCAGCCCATGGCTTTTACCAAAACACTGAACGTTATCTCCGGCTTCAGCATCCTTACCCAGGCCACCAGCCCGTCGGCAGGCGTAGCCTTCATCTTGTTGAAGCCGAACGAAGATCGGGGCGACGTGAAAGATATCGAGGAGATTATGACGGTCGTCAACCAACGCCTCGCAGCCATCAAGGGCGCTTCATTTTTTGTATTCACCTTCCCCACCGTGCCGGGGTTCAGCAACATCGATGGGCTCGATATGGTTTTACAAGATCGCACAGGCGGAAAACTGGACAGGTTTGATCAAATCGGGGGCGGCTTCATCCAAAACCTCATGCAACGTCCGGAAATTGCGATGGCCTTCACCGCGTTCAAAGCTGACTACCCACAGTATGAATTGCTGGTTGATGACGTGAAAGCCGAGCAATTGGGTGTCCGTACCCGGGATATCCTACAAACCATGCAAGCCTATTTCGGTAGTGCACAGGCATCAGACTTCAATCGGTTCGGCAAATACTATCGCGTGATGATGCAGGCCGAGAAAAGCGAACGGACAGACCCCACTTCCTTGGACGGTGTTTACGTGAAAAACAAGCTTGGCGACATGGTCCCAATCAATACCTTGGTCGAACTACAGCGTGTATACGGTCCTGAGACCGCATCGCGTTACAACCTGTTCAATTCCATGGGTATTAACGCCATACCAGC
This sequence comes from Parapedobacter koreensis, assembly GCF_900109365.1. Lineage (GTDB taxonomy): Bacteria > Bacteroidota > Bacteroidia > Sphingobacteriales > Sphingobacteriaceae > Parapedobacter > Parapedobacter koreensis. The sequence continues at coordinate 343,079 of NZ_FNZR01000001.1, forward strand.
ACCGGGATTCAGTTCAGGCGATGCCATACGTGCGGTAGATGAGGTAGCTGCCACGGCATTACCACAAGGATTCTCCCATGAGTTCTCGGGCATCACGAAAGAGGAAATTACATCAGGCGGCCAATCGACCGTTATTTTCCTGATGTGCCTCGTATTTGTCTATTTTCTGTTGGCCGCACAGTACGAAAGCTATCTGCTGCCTTTAGCGGTCATCCTCTCCATTCCCACCGGCGTATTCGGGGTCTTCGCCGCAATAGGCCTCGCTGATATTGAAAACAACATCTATGTCCAAGTGGCGTTGGTGATGCTTATCGGCTTACTTGCCAAAAATGCCATCCTGATTGTCGAGTTTGCCGTACAGCGCCGAAGGATGGGCAAATCCCTCGTATCCGCAGCCCTGGAAGCCGCAAAACTTCGGCTTCGCCCCATCCTAATGACTTCACTGGCGTTTATCGTTGGCCTCACTCCTATGATGACAGCTACCGGGCCGTCTGCAAAAGGCAATCACTCCATCAGCATTGGTGCGGCGGGGGGCATGATTTCCGGCGTGGTGCTGGGTTTGTTGATTATCCCTGTATTATATATCCTGTTCCAATACTTGCAGGAGCGCATCACAGGCCCCGCGCCCAGTACCACACACATTCCGTCATCTTCATTTCATTCGGATTCGCACCAACCAGAAGATACTCACGCAGCATTACAACATCATCATTAACATGAATACATTTTCGATTAACATATTCTTTTCGTTTTGCCTTGCCGCATCGCTGTTCATCACGTCCTGCAGAGCGCCCCAAGAAGGTGTGCAGGCAGGTGCAGCGTTGCCCGAATCGTACCGCAATGCCCCCCTATCATCGGTTGATACTATCGATACCGCAGGCATCGCCTATCTTCCCAGAACGGACTATTTCAGTGACAGCACCCTGCTGGCCTTGTTGGACACTGCCATCGCACGCAATAACGATTTGCAGCTGGCCGTGAAAAACATCGAAGTTGCCAACCAGCTTTTGGCACAGGCGAAGCTGGCCTATCTGCCATCCGTAGCGTTGGTGGCGGTAGGCAGCACCACCCGCCCGTCAAACAACAGCCTAAATGGACTCAGCCTGAATCAATTCTTGGGCAACAGACATATTGAGGACTATAATGCTGCGGTATCTTTTTCCTGGGAGCTGGATATCTGGGGAAAAATCCGCAATCAAAAAGCGGCGGCACTTGCTTCCTACTTACAGACCGAGGAAGCCAAGAAAGCCATCGAGACCCAATTGGTTACCAATGTGGCTTATGCCTACTACAATTTGCTGGCACTGCGAGCGCAATTAGCTATTGCTCAGCGCAGTCTTACCCTCAACGACACTACGTTGAACCTCATTAAGCTCCAATACGAAGTAGGTGAAGCCACCCTATTGGCTTTGGAGCAAGCCGAAGCGCAACGACTGAGTGCAGCAACACTGATTCCCTTATATGAGCAGGAGATCAATATACAAGAAAACGCATTGAGCATTCTCATGGGCAGGGTACCAGAGGCTGTATCCTCTGGGGCACATCTCGCGGATATTGCCATTCCCGATCACATATCTGCCGGTATTCCCTCCGTCCTGCTGAGCAGGCGGCCCGATGTCCGTTCTGCGGAATTAGGTGTACGGATAGCAGATGCCTACGTGCGCCAAGCACGAGCTAGCATGTATCCTTCATTGACCATTACCGCCCAGGGTGGTGTCAATTCGTTTACCGCAAGCAACTGGTTTACCATGCCAGCGTCGCTTTTCGGATCCGTTGCCGGCGGGCTTACACAACCCATTTTTCAAAATCGGCGGTTAAAAACCGCCTATGAGGTGTCGCGCATCGAACGGGAAAAATCCGTTATTCAGTTTCGTCAATCCATGCTGGTAGCTGTTGGCGAAGTGGCTGATGCACTCATCAAAATCGAGAAGCTGAAAGCGCGCAGTATCCTCACAGCAGAAAAAGTAGTCCGGCTCCGCAATGCCGTGAACAATGCCAACGTATTATACACAAATGGCGCCGCTAATTACCTCGAAGTAATCACAGCACAAAACAACATGCTCCAAAGTGAGCTCGAACTTGCAGATGTCAAGCGATTGCATCTCGGGGCATTAGCCGATCTGTATCGTGCCGTTGGCGGTGGCTGGCAGTAACCCTATTGCTGATAATGTAGGGGTAGTCGCAAAAAATCTGTTATTTTTTTTGGAAGGAATGGAAATACTCCTATCTTTGCAGACCGAAAAAACAATAGGGTTTTTCGGGGCGATTAAAAAGGCCCGTTCGTCTAGGGGTTAGGACGCAAGATTTTCATTCTTGAAACAGGGGTTCGATTCCCCTACGGGCTACTTTAGGGGAAAAGTCTAAAATACTGGATTTTTCCCCTTTTTTTATGCCGTTTAAAGTCCTGTTTATCAGCAAAATAACTTCAAGTGCTTCATTAGGTCGAGGGGTTCGATGTTGCTCTCCATTGAAAGTTACGAAATCCGGATAAAGGGATGCCACTAATTTACGCTTCTCATGCGGCTCTGCATTGTAATACCGTTGCTGCACGTTCATAAACTTAGTAACAACCCTATCCAAAAGGACATCCAGTGTTTTCATGGTCTGCGTCTTGGCTGGCAATTCGGCAAGTCTGTCTTCTAATTCCCGAACATCCGCGCGACATTCTGTCTTGATGATTTTGAAATCTTCTGCGTCTATTTCATCTTGCATCAACCGTTGCCTCGCTTTGGCTATCATCGCTTCCTTTTCTTCTATCTGTCTGCTAATATCCCGACGGTCATCCCATTCCACCTCATTTTGGGACTGGAAAACATCCTTTACAACCAACTTGAACAGTTCACCAGTTTCAGGACGCAATGAATATTGCATCACTTCCCTTTCAAAATAGTTGTTTACCACATCCGCTTTAAATCTGAATTTGCATTCATTGCATGAGCAATGGTAGTAATAATAACGTCCTCCATGTCTTCCCTTTGACCCACTTCCTGTTAGCATCCGTGTACATTGTGGGCACCGTATAACTCCCCTTAATACGAGCGTTTGTTCAGACGCTTTAATTTTTGTGGTTTTTGGCCGTCTTTTTCCGTTCAGCACATCCTGCACTCTATAAAATAACGTCTTGTTGATTAGCGGTTCGTGCTGGCCATCCACTATATCCATTTCTTCATTTTTGTATTGTGGTACGATAATAAGTCCACAGTAAACAGGATTCCTTATCAGCTTCCAGAAGTTGTTGCGTTCGCACTTTAACCCCTTTTCGTTTGCTTCCCTACGTATCTGTTCTGCGGGCTGCACACCTTTGGCAAGTTCTTCAAAAACCCATTTCATAATTTCTGCCTCGCCGGGTTTGGGCGTGATATACTTCCGCTCTCCATCGGGCGTAATCCTGTTGACATAGCCTTTAGGCGCTGCTCCCATCCATCGCCCCTGTTTCCTTGCTCGTCGCATTCCATCAAGTACATTGAGCCCCCGCCGTAAATTCTCTGCTTCGGGAATTGATAGGTACACGGCAAGCATAACAGCGCTTTCAGGAACTCCAAAGTCAATCGGTTGGTCAATCGCATCGGCACTTACATACAGGCCGCGTAGGATGCCTATCATGGCATAGGCTGCCTCGACGCTGCGGCTGAACCTATCCCACTTCACAAACAGTACTTTTACTTCCTCTTTACTTTTCGTCTTCCCACGTTTTTTCAGTATGGATAAGAGTCTTTTCCATGCTGGTCTATTGAAATTTTTGGCTGAATGATCCTCACGGTAAATGTCCACAATTTCCAAACCGTGAAAATCACAGTAATTCTTCAACCGCTCTTCCTGTTCAGGCAACGAATAGCCCTTCTTTTTCTGTTCATCCGTGCTTACACGGATGTACAAATACACTTTTTTCATTTCACAAAATTTTGTGTTAAAAAACTAAAGAATTGCCTTTGGAAAATCTTTGGAAAATCTTTGGAAAATCATCAATTTTCATCTTCAGAAAGGTATTCCTTGACCACTAATTTAGCCAAAATATACATGAAATCCAAGATTTTTTTCGCTTGATTTTCATCAACTTGCAAGCCGTTTTTATGCAAAATTTGCATTGCCCGCTCGGGTGAAACGTTCCGTTTTTCGAAGTGTTTGCCATTCATCCGTTTGCCCTGTTTTAATTACAATAGTGGGCAGACCAGCTCGGAATTATTAGGGACTTTTAGGTACTCCCTAATAATAAAAATTCGGGGGTTTGAGAATGTGTTAAACAGCTATTAAATCACTCTTAAAAGGCTCTTAAACCGCTCTTAGCGCGCGGCAAAAAATAGCCATTTAAGGCCGTTTTTAGCCGTTTTGAGGCACTTTTAGGCTTCCAATGAAGGAATGTTTATTTTGGGAAAACACCCCTTAAAACGGCTTAAAATGCGTTTTAAGGGGATGTGGAATTTGTCTTAATTTTCTAAATATAGCAACGCTATTGCTAATTTAAACTTCTTGTTTTTACATTCAGTTCTTGCCCACCGTAATAGACACTGAATGACAAACGCGCCCTTTATCCCATAGAAAAGCTCTGCGGAAAATGTACCGCTAAACTTCAACAATCCCATGTAATGTAGCGTTATCGTTTCCTCAACCTGTTCCCCCAATCCCTGCCAATATTCAAAGGTCATTATTGCTCGATTACTCCAGCCTTTGCTGTGCTTGTCAGGATTAAATTTCAAGTCCTCGCAATACCTTGAAATGTAATCCAAAAGAGGCTTTATTTCATTTGGGAAAAGGTCGTGTAACAACTTCGCCTTGTCCATATCCGTTAATTTTTCTAATGCTTTCATTTTAATGAATTTTAGGGGGTAGGCAGTCAATAGGCTGCCTACCATGTTTAACCATCAATTCGTATTAACCAATCTTCTGTTAACAGTATCAACCGTATGAAAAAAGCATATCTACGGCCAATTTAAACTTCCTGTTTTCACACCTGTTTTCTGCATACTTTACAATGCGGTCAATCACAAAAAATACTTCATATGCGAAACTTAGATGTTCGGAAAATATGCGACTGCTCCTAACCATATCAAATCGCTTTTTCTTAATCAGTTTTTCGGTCTGTTGCGATAAGTGCATCCATGTTTCAAAAGTGAAATCGTTTGAATCCCATGCTTCTTTATACTTTGCCGCGTTTTCTTTAAAAGCCGTACAGAAGCCCAAAATATCATCCAATAATTCGGGTATTTCATTCGGGAAAAGGTCATGCAAAAGCCTTAGCTTTTCCGTGTTCGTCAATTGATTCAATGCGTTCATTTTTCAAAGTTATTAAGGGTAGGCAGCCTTAGCTGCCTACAAAGTTCAACCATCAATTATCATTAGCCAGTCCCTCGGCTATCTGCTTTGCGATGTAAAGCGCCCAGTTTGATATATGCCGTTGCCAAGCGCCCTCATTCGGTGACCACCGGAAACCGTTCGACTTTAGTTGCTTCCTGACCTCTGCACTCGGCTTGCCATCGAAAACCATTTGCAAGCGGTTGGCTCCCAAATTTTCAACAATACGGACACCGTTTATTGTCTTGTCAAACGGCTGCCGCTCCTGTAGCTTCCGTAATTGCTCAATGCGCTGTTTGATACGCCTGATGTTCGCATTGTTGTTGCTTAGCTTGTAATGGGCAAAACCGATTTCCCCCATTACATCGGGCGTGTTAATTTCTTGCCAAAGCTTTTCGGAAGCATGGGGCAGTGAAAAAAAGCCTTCTTTATCCTTTTTCTTTAGGCATTTATTGGCTGCCTTCATAAATTCCTGTGATTCCTGCAACTCTCTAAGTCTCGCTTCCAACTTCTGCAAAGCATCGGGGTCATCCGAAAAGATGTCGGTATTGGTTTCTATGGTTTCTGCCTTTTCCTCGTAATACTTCGCTTTGTCCTGTTTCTCGAATGACTTACCAAAGGTATTGTGTATTTTATCCCTAAAATTGCGGTCCCTTTTTTCAGAATGGTGACCTACTAAAATGGGTTGCCCAAATGGGATAACGCTGGCCATTTCCGTTGCACTTTTATAAAGGCTTTCGGCTTCCTGTTCGTTCTTTTTCGCTCGGTTCTTTGCGTTCTCTATGCGCTTTTGCCTACGTTGTTCAAAATCGTGTTTCATGATATAAATGCGCCCTTTGTGCTGTTGCGCCTCCGCTTAGTTAATAATCTCAATTAATTCAACTCTAATGCTTTTGCTCCGAAACGCGCAAAATCGCTGCATAGCTGAAATGCCTTTTCCGATTTCTGCAATGCATTTCCACCCATGATGGAATTAAATTTGGCCTCGCCGTCCCTGTATTTCCTGACGTTCTGAAAATATCCGGTAACGCCATTGAAAGCACCGTAAAGCGTACCGCTTGTGCTTTTGTCCTGTTGGGTGGGGTTACCCATTGCATACTCATACGCACATTCCACCATGTTTTTATACTTGCTGGAAAGCTCGTCATCGTTGCCGTTCTGCAATGCCTGTATTGTTTCCTTGTTGGGGTGAGCCATCGCGATTTGTATGAGGCGTTTTACTGCGGGGTCGGTAATGCGTACCCTTGTCCAATGGTTGAAAACTTCCTCCAAATCTTCTGCAAGCTTGTGGGTAATGCCTAACAGCTTGTGCGCTTCGTTCAATCGCTCCAACACATTGGAAGTATGCCGGATTTTCACGCTTTTAACCGTCCCGTATAATGCAGCATTGAGTGTATTATTACATACCACTCGGATAGGTGTAAATGCTGCCGTCATGCATCCCAAGCCATCATGTGAGGTCGTCAGAAGCAGATATTGCTCTATCAAATCTTTACGTCCCACACGTAAGAAGTCGGGTAATTTAGCGGTGATAAATACCCTTTCACCGTTGCCCAATGCTCCTGCCGTTTCGTACTTTATACCTCCTTTGCTTCCAACCAGATTGTCAAAGAATGCAAATGCTTCGGTATTCTGCACAATTCCGTAGTTCTTGCGCACCACTCCTAAAGCCTGGTCTGTGTCGGTGCGTACCGTGGCGTAATAATTCGGTACTTCTATTTCAGGGATGATAATTTCCGTATCGGGGTTACCTGCATTGTTTTCACTGTCGAACGTGAATAGCTTACGTTTTTCAACGGTGTAATCCAATCCGGCAAAGCGGATAGCTTCCTCACTCGTGGGATACTCCTCTACGATCTGTCCCAGCCCATGCCAAGCCTTTTCCTTTACGCTGAAAAAACTATGTTTCTTGGTCAACTCATTATAATTTATGTTATGTGCCATGTTTTTTAATTTTAGTGTTCCTTACTCTTGTTAGTAAAATCTCCGTTTCCAAAACCGTAACCTTACCTGTGTTACTCACCGAACAGATTGCCGATGTCTCAACCTCGTGGACGGTTTCGCTAATGTCTTGGTGTTCGGACTGCACTACAGCCCGCACCATCAGATAAAGCGTTTCGTACTTCATGCTTCGGTATTTATGTGAAAAAATGCCCCTGCAACGCTGTGCAGGGGCAGACTGTCATTACTGAGGAAAACGGATTTCCCCTTCGATTTCTGCAAGTTTATCATCACAGAGTGATTTGACATACCGCGTCACTGCATTGATGAGGAATGGATTTTTGGTAGAAAATTCCCCACCGTGGTCGTCCTCGATGGACAACTGGCAACCTTGGAAATGGTCTACCCCTGCTTCCTCGGTTTCGTCCAACTGCTCAATCTCAAATGCATCCAGTTCCTCGATAGTAGCAATAAGTTTGTCGCGTTGCAGCTTTTTACGGTGCAAGTTCTCAACCCATTTAATGGTTTCGTCCAAATTCTTGGATGGGGGCAGGTCGGCCAGCATTTCCCTAAGTTCCGCTTTTGTGGGTTCGGGCTTTTGGACAGACTCAACGACTTTAGCCGTTTCCGGTGTGTGGGGCGCGGCTGCCTTTCCGTTTGTTTTGGCTGTTTTGCCGTTGGCTGCTGCACCTTTTCCATTGGTTACCCTTGCTGCGGCTTTTGTTTCTGCTGCCTTTACATCCGTGTTGTTTACTCCGTTCTTTGATTCGATGGCCTTGTTGGCCGTTTCTACTGTTTTCATGATAATTCACTTTTTTGATAAAAATTACTTCGTTTAATCCTTTTGCGTTTGCCCCCCCAAACAGGGGAGCAAAACGGGGGGGCTTTATTCTTTTCCATCAGCCAAAATTTTTAAGAGCGATTCCCTCAAAACCGTCTCGGCAGTAGCCTCGCCGGCTTTTGATAAACACCCCCCTTAAACACCCCCCTCAAAGGCAAGGCTTTTCGGGAAAAAATACCTCGCGAGCGAAAGCGAGCAGGGAAGATTTTTTCCCGAAAACCAGCGGAACGAAGTGGAGCCGCCTTGCAGTGAGGGGGGTGTTTTTAATAAATTTGTTTGGCAAAAGCCGATGAGTCTGAGGTACTGTCTTAGGTAGGTGGTAGTCGGTCTTGTATTTGGGATGAAAAAACTAAAGCTGACTAATGCCAGCTTTAGGATTTGGATGGTGGAAAACGGTTAGAGTTTCGGTATTATTGATGTTGGTAAGTGGTCATCTATGGGATTTTGTTATAGGTTTTTTCCGTTCCGTCATTCAGCGGCCAACTTAGGGTGCCTTCATCCAAGGAGACAGGAATGACGGTTACGCTTCCGTCCATCGGTTCGGTGATGCGGAGCGTGGTGTCGCTTGCCTGTAATTCGGCTACTTGGGTTCTTCCTTTTCCGTAGTCATTCCAAACACCCGCTACCTTGTTTTTGTTGGGCCGCTGGGGGTCATCTTTCTTGGCTGCCGACCACCGCGCGATTATGGTCACATCCAGCCTGCCGTCATCGGTGGGCTTTATTTCCAGCGTATCCCTGAAATGGTCAAACTCGTTTTCGCTCTCTGATGCGTATTTCCCGACAACCTCTTGGGTAAGGTCTGATTTATCGGGACTTGATGAACATCCGTTTAGTAAGCCAAACGAAATGCCTGCGACGGTGATAATTGATATGGATTTCATGGGAATCCTCCTTTCATATGGTGATTATCACAAAATTAGCGATTTGGCCGGGAACAAAAAAAGCCCGATACGCTTTCATATCGGGCTAACAGGATTTGGGACAGGGTTATTTGGCGCTTTTCTTGGCCGTTACCTCATTCCGGATGGACTGTGCAAGTGTCTTGGCTTCCTGCATGGCTTTCCTGACGCGCGTGCCTGCTGCGGCATTGCCTTTCTCAAAGAATTTGACCGCATCGGCTTCCACCGAAGCGATGAGGTCTTTCAATTGATTGAATGTACTCATCTTGTTGTTTTTTAATCGTTTAAAAATCGGTTAAATGTGCCTTTTTTAATTTAACGTAAACAGAAAGTGTTTCTTTTGCTTATAAACGCATTCCCTGTTTTTGATTTAAATCCCATTCACGCCTTAAAGGGACTGGGTTTTTAATTTCCTGCGTGTTGTTACGGTCAAAAAACTCCCTTCTCAGGGGTTGCCCCTCTTTATTTACGATATTGATGTTTTTGTAACGCGGTGCCGTTTCAATCTTGACATCGTAACGTTTTCCGTTCTTTTCGATAACCACAGGTACTTGATTGCCATCTTTAAGTAACCCAATTAATTTATTCTTTGATTCTTGGTTATCGATTCCTTTTATGTCGTATTGCGCAAGCGTTTTTTCGATATCGAAACCATATTCGGGGTCGCGGAACTGATGGTAGCGGTATCCGTTTCCGGTGGACATGGGGTCGTCGCGGTTGATGGACACGTAGGCTTTGTATTGGTCGCCGTTCGCGGTGAGCAGGTTCTCTTTGTACAGGCTTTGTCCCTGTATGAGCTTTAACGCCTCCGGTAATGTGAAGCCCTTCCCCTCCTGGATGTAGAACGGCTGCGTGAGCGGCTTGCTGTGGTAGGTTTCACGGAAGTCCTGCGCGGTATAGATGAGCTTTGCGTCCTCTTTCCGTACAAGTACGGTGCTTTCGTTGGGTTTCGGACTGGTGCCGATGACCAATTCCCTTTCCCCCTGTTTTTTTTCGTTGAGGTATTCGATGGCCTTTGCAGGACTGATGAAGTCGCGGAATAGCTTTTTCCCGTTTTCGGGGTCTTTGGTTATGACAAAGTATTTTTGGCCTTCCGGCAGGGGATTTGCTTTGGTGAATGTCAGGTCAAACTTGTTCATGTAGTAGTTTTCGGATTGGTTCGACTGCCTCACCGGAAGATTGAGGTCGATTACACCCGTTTTGCCTTTGTATTGACCGATGTACTGGTCGGTAATGTCAAAGGCGGGAAGTCCCTTGGTCATTTTTTCTTCCAATTCCTGAATGTGAGTTGGGTCAAATTTTAGTTCGGTGAGGTATTTTTTCAAATCCTCCAGATTGTTGAGATTCATGGTGTCCTCCTTTTGTTGATGGGGCAATATGCCCGTTTGATACTTGTTTGTGATTATTTCGTCCAATTGTTTCAGTAGACGGGGAATGGTATCTACGTCAAGGTAATAAGCTTCCGCAAATCCGGCGTTTACGTAGGCGTGTGCGTCACGCTGGTGCCGGAAGCACGTGATGTCCCATGCACCTGTGATGTCTTCTTCGGTGTCGTAGACTGCCCATTTCATGCCGTTTTCCAACTGGCTGTTCAGGTACTTGGCAATATCGGGTGCGATGTCATTCCGTAAAAGTTGCATGGCGTATTCAGTTTATCGGTTGCGCATTTTCGATATTGCGGTTGCGCACTTTTAGGTACAGATGCCTGCCGCCGTCCTTCTCGTATATTTCGATGGTGAGCTGCTTGCTGTTGGCAAGGGTAAATTTATCCAATGCGGCTACGACGGTTTTACCGCACTTGCCGTCTACCAAAGGTCTTTCCAGTCCGTCGATGTCAAGCGGCATCATTTCCTTTTCCTGCGTGACCGTGCGCTTGGCGACCTTTCTATCGCGGATGTAGAAGCGGATGAAGTCAATGTCGAAACGGATGTGTGAGCCGTTTCGTAATCCGATTTGGAAATACAGCACATCGTCATGGATGTAAATCCCATGCAGGGCAGCGCTCATCTTGCTGTTACGGTCTTTTGTTACCGCACCTTTTGATGGCTGTTTTGCTACGCGTCCGGTTTCATAATCCGGTTGCTGTGCATGGCATGTGAGCCACGTCAGACAGCATAATACGGGGATGATCGTTAATGGTTTCATAGTTTTGCTATTTATTTTTATCGTTGGTTATCGTCGCGCAGGAGCAGGTCATATCCTGCTTTCGTGTTGACTTTGGCTTGCCGCACCCTGCGGTTGAAAAGCCCCTTTGCGGCATTCACCCCTGCCGTTGCGGCCTGTGCAGCAAGTGATGGGTCAAATGACATTAGCTGCATGCCCTGTATGGCATTGTTACTTCCGTCCGTGACCGCGTCGCGGGTCAGTGCGGTGGATGCCTTCAAGCCCGGTATACCATCCAAATCGTATGCGGTAAGCGATACCGGAAGGATGGAATTGCCATGCCGTATTGTCCGCACGGATATGGTGAGCCGTTCGCCGCTTATTGCGCATATACCATAGGCAAAGCTGTTAGCAGGGATAAGCCTGCCGTTGATGTACACGCTGTCGAGCAGCCGTATTTGGATGGATGAGCCGTTTATCACCTCCTGGTCGCGGTGGATAGCCGCGCGTATGGCATTGTCGGGCAGGCTGTCACCTGCAAGCGTGACCGGATAGACGCTTTCCCTGTTGGCAAGGGACTGCTCCCGTAGTTTATCCTGTACCCTTTCGGGGTGCTGGATGTCCAAAATCCTTTCGAGCATTCCATTGAGTTGTTCCATTTCGGGGTCTTCGGCTGGGTCACTCGAATTTAGCCGTTCCATCATCTTTTCAAGCCTTTCGATGTCCTGCTGCGTGTCGGGCATCTGTGCGGATATCGTCCCCGATGCGGTAATCGGAATGGCACGTGTCTGTTGCGGTGCCTGCTCCGGCGTTTCTACAGGTCTGTAAAGCTCGTCTTCGAGCATCGCAAGTTTTTGCATTACCTGTTCTTCCTGCGGGTCTGTGAATCCTTCGGACAGCGATTCGGCCACCGCCCTGCGACTTTGTTCGTCGCGGATGCGTTTCATCGAATCGGCTTTTGCCTGTTCGTATAGGTCGAGCTTGGTGCGCGGCGTTTCCTTCCGGAAATTTGCACCCGGCAGTGTGGTGTTGATACCTTTTGAGGTAGCATCTATTGGCTGCGGTGTCCCCTTACCTCCTCCGAGGGCATGGAATGCAAGTGCCGCAAATGGTAGTACCAAAAGCGGTACGGCAAGCAGGAATCTGCGTTGCTTCTCTTTCTGTGTTCTGTTGTTCGTTTCCATTGTATTGTATTGAATATTGAATCTTATTTCGCTTTAAAGCAGGTTATCAAGGATGAGGTATATGGAATAAGCCGCCATTGCAATGATGGCCACGGCGAATGCGGTGACCTGCGCACGTCTATCCAGTTTGGCAAATGCCCTGTTTAACCTATCGGATAGTTTAGCCTGTACGCTGTTCACTGACTTGGCTATACCGCGTGCAAGCCGCTCCGTGGCATCGTTATCCCATTCCCGTTTTTTGCGATTCTTTGCCATTGGTTATCTTGATTGGATGTCGGCATTTTCAAGTGTTTCCCAACGTTGGATAAGGAAGCCATGCGGGTTGTTGTCCGTCCGTTTTACGTTCCTCAATGTTCCGGTGGTGGTGAGCGTACGCATGAGGGTGCCGCTTGAGCGGATAAGCCGTTGTGTGGCGTGGCAGGTAAAGCCGTAGGGCTCGCTCCGCATGTCCAGTCGGATGCTGTCCACGGTGATGCGCTGGCTGATGTTGCCGGAGATGAGGCCCGAATAATAGCCCTTTTCGCGAAGGTTGTCGTATTCGCGTTTGGCGCTTTCGTCCGCAAGGTAGAGGGCCTTGGTGATGTTGGCCGTAATTGCCTTGTCGTCGGGGTCGAGTGAGAAAAACAGCTGGTGGAAATTCGTTACATGCTGCCTTGCTTCCACTTCGGGGTCATCCTTGCTGCCAGCAATCTTTGCTTGCAGGGGTCTGCCGTCCACTACTACCCAAATGCTTGAAAGTATTGTTTGAACTGCCTCATGGCTTTTGTAGATGACAAAACCGCATAAAAGGATGATGCATACATTGGATATGATGCTGAATGTTTTGATGTGCTTGAATGCTGTGTCGATATTCCTGAATTGCTTGAACATGGTGTATTGCATTTAATTCGTCTATTCTCCTTTTATCCTGCCGCTCTGGTGGTCATTGGTGAAATAATCGCTTCTTCCCGCCCCGGCCATGTGGTTGCGCATGGTACGGGCATCGTCACCGAACACGTCTTTAGCCATATCGCCCCCATCGGTTAGCTTTTGGCTGATTGTATCGCCGGGGTTTACTATCAGCGTATTGACGCGCTGCATGAGCGAGTTGGCACCGGAAGCATGCACGATGTAGTTGGCCACGCTTGGTACGGAGAAATACCCCAATATGCCGATGATAAGGTAGATGAGGTAAGCCGTGTCCGTCGCGCTGAACATCGTATCTCCCTCCTGCCCGATTTCGCTTATGTCGAGTATGAGCATCTTTTCCTGTATCTTGCCGATGATGCTCCCGAACAGGTTGCAGACCGGAAGCCACAGGTACACATTGATGTAGCGGCCTATCCATACGGTTAGCGTATGCTGTAATCCATCGAATACACTGAAAGCGAATACGAGTGGCCCAAGTATGCCCAGCACAAGCATGAAAAACGTACGGATGGCGTTGATGCAAAGCGATGCTGCGGCAAAAACGACCTGTAGTATTTCGCTCAGCCATTGTTTCACGTTGTTTCTGAAAGCGTAGGACTGCTTGTCCATCCAAAATTTGATGTCATTGCCGATGGCCTTGTCCCACCAAGTTTCATCACCACCTGTGCCGTCGTCGGGATAGGTATATTTGTGCCATTTTTCTATATCGCCTTTTCCGCTCTCTCCCACGTACATCTGCCAATGGCTGGAATTTTTGACCGCTTCTTCTTTCTGTTTCAGCAGCGTGGCAATAGCCCTGTCGGAATCGTTGACCATGCCCAACGTGACATCGGAGATGGGTTTAAGTGTCCCGTTAAGTACCGCCAATACGACCGGATAGAAAAGCACGGCAAGGCCGATGGCAAACGGACGTAGCAGGGGATAAAAGTCGATGGCTTCGGCGGCGGCGATTTGTCGCCACACGCGGGACGCGATATACCAAAGGGCGGCAAATCCGGCAATCCCACGGCCCACACCAATCAGGCGTGAGCAAAGGGGCAGCATGTCGGAGTAAACTGTATCGAGGACGCTTTGCAGGTCACGGATTTCGGCGGCGGACTGGCCGAATGCAGGGACGGGGGCAAGGGCAAGCGCGGCAAGGAAGCAAAACAGGGGTGCAAGGGCGCAAGCAGGCCGCATGCCGGAACGGGCTTTAATCATGTGCTTAGTTGAGTTCATAAAGTTCTTTGAGTGTCTGTGTTTCCCTTTTTTCTTTTTCGCGTTGCAGGTCGAGCAGGCTGCCTTCGCGGTTAAAGTACCGTAGGAATTGAAGTTTGTCCTGCACATCGTCGAATATGCGGTCGATGGCCTGTAGTCGCTCGTCATCAGACATCCGGAGTTGGGATGCCGTGGTAACCATGATGAGCTCATCAAGGCTGGCGACGCTCCGGTCAAACAGTTGCTTGTATATCCTGCCGAAATAGGCAAGCTCCGCTTCCGTGAAACTGCCCGATGCACGGAAGCGGTCGTAGGTCGATTTGTATTCCTTTACAATGTCTTTCTGCATTTTGATGATATCCGCGACGCGGTAATATTTTTTAATTTCGGGATTGACCGCCATCAGCCCATCGAGGAACAGGTTATGCAGGTTGAAATTACCTTTGGAAATGTCACGCACGGCATTGTAGCCTCCGGTGAGGATTTCATAGCCGCGCTTCATGTCTGACAGGATACCCTTTAGCTGGCTGAGTTTTTCTACGTTCAGGAGCAGTTGCACCACTTCATCCGTTTGTGCCTGGCTCTTGGTCGGTAGCAAGAAAGCGGTGCAAAGGCCAAGAGCTATGGCGATGCTAATCTTCTTCATGTTTGAAAATTCTTTTGAGTTTGAAAAGCTGTTCGGTTTCGCGTTTATGCATCAATGCAAGGAGATGCACATCTCCGGTGTAGTATTGGGTGAATGCCGCTTTGTCACGCATGGCCGCATATACCTTTTCAAGCCGTTTGATACGCTCATCGTCATCCATTTCCAGCTTGCCGGAAAGCACGATATCGAGCAGTTCTGAAAGGTCGATTGCACATTCTTCCAGTACCTTGTTTTTTACGCTGCGGATGTAGTCGGAGTGTTGGCTTCCATTTTCCAAACCGTTGAAAGCGCCGATGATGGCGATTTGCAGGGCAACTATTTCGGCAATGCGGACATCATCCCTTATGGCGGGATTTACTGCCGAAAGCGATGCAAAGAAAGCGGTGTGCAACCCAAATTCCCCGTCACTGAATCCACGGACAAGGTTAAGCCCCGACGATACCACATCGTATCCTCGTTTCAGCACGGTGCCATAACCTTTCAGGGCGATGATCTGCTCGGCAAGGTATTGTTTCTGTGTCTTCTTCTGCCTGAACCATTCGGCAAATGTCTGTGCTTCCGCTTTGGTAGCGATGGCGGTTGAGATGGCCGTGATCGTGGCAAAGGCAAGCAATGCGTTTGCCCTGCGTCCGATGGCGGTCGCTTTTTTAGCTGCCCCGTTAATCATCGATTCCATAGATTTCCTTTAACCGTTGTGTTTCGTCCGTTGACTTGGCCCGTTGGACGGATAGCAGGGCATTCTCCCTATTGAATTGTTTGAGGTCGGTGTGGTTTTCTTCCATCCGGTTGCTTGCTTCCTTAATGATTTCAAGCCGTGCCGCATCGGACATCTGTGTTTTGAAACTGTTGACCACAAGAATAATCTGGTCTATATTTTCGACGCTTGCTTCGAGTATGCCCGTATAGACCTTTGCGATGTAGGCAAGTTCCTCCGGTGTGAAATGCTCGTCTTGCTGGAAAAGCTGCCATGCGGTGCGGTATTCTTCCAGTATGGCCGCTTGTTTTTCTGTCATTTCCTTTATCCGGTGGTAATAGGTAAGTACCGATTTGACTTTCCACAATTCATCGTAATAATTTTTGTACAAGTTGCGCTGACGGTCCGTCCAATCGGCTATTTCAGTGAGTTTGAGTTTGGAAAGCTGGTTTTCCAGTGTCTTTTGGGCATTCTGTAGCCATATCGTCTGGTTTTGCAGCCGTTGGATTTTGAGGTCAATGGCTTTGATGACTTTCTTGATACCCGCCTTTATCACCTCGGCAATGGCAAGCTGCGCGGTCGCGCCCTCCGGCAGTGATACGAATAGTGTCATTGCGCTGATGGGCAGGATGAGCATGTATGTCTTTAGCTTTTTCATGGTATTGTGTATTTGGTGTTATGCACTTTTGCTTCTGATGTCATTGGCAAGCTCCGCTATGCCTTTGCGGATACTGCCGTACTTTGCCGCATATTCCTGCACTTTCACTTTTTCGCTTTCCTCGGTCGTGTAGGTGAGGTATTCTTCAAGTGAGACTTCTGTGCGGTACACTTTGCCGGGCGGGAAGATGTAGACTTCTTTGTAGATCCTTTTAGGGTCGTTGGCTCTGTTCATGGACAGTATCAATGCTTTCTGCCGTTCATTCAGCCCAAGCATTTCCTGCAATTGGTCGAATCGGTTTTCGTATTTGGATTGGTCTAAGAGAATCTTACAGTCAGCGTTGTTGATGATGGCCTGTTTCACTATCGGCGATGATATGATGTCTTCGACTTCCTGTGTCACGACGATGGCCTCTCCGTAGAATTTTCTGACCGTCTTGAACAGGTATTTGATGTATTCTGCCATGCCCTCTTTGGCAATGGCTTTCCAGCATTCTTCAATGAGGATGGCTTTGCGTACCCCTTTCAGCTTCCGCATCTTGGAGATAAATACGTCCATGATGATGAGCGTGACCGCCGGAAAAAGGATGGGGTGATCTTTGATGGCATCCAACTCAAAGACGATAAAACGTTGGTGGAGCAGGTCGAGGTTTTCGGTGGCATTCAGTAAATAGTCAAATTCACCACCTTTATAGTAAGGGTTGAGTACGTACAGGAAGTTGGAAATATCGAAGTCTTTCTCCTTGACATTACCGTCTTCCAATACTTTCATGTACTCGCTCTTTAGGTATTCATAGAAGGTGTTGAAGCAGGGGAAGATGGTTTTGTCTTTTTCAAGGTGGACAAAATATCCGGTGAGCGCATTGGAGAGTCCGACATATTCCGAACGTGTAAACCGCTCGTCTTCTTTCTTCCAAAGTGCCAATAACAACGTTTTCAGGCTTTCCTTTTTTTCCGTATCCAGTACATCTCCCTCGGTCAGATAGAAGGGATTGAACTTAATGGGGTTGGCTTCACTGTACGTGAAATAGTAGCCATCCACAAGGTCGCATAGCCCTTTGTAGGAGTGGCCCACATCCAGCAATACCACGTGCGTCCCCTGCTCGTAGTAAGACCTGACCATGTGGTTGGTGAAGAACGATTTTCCTGAACCCGAAGGCCCTAATATGAATTTATTTCGATTGGTCGTAAGGCCCCGTTTCATCGGCTCATCACTGATATCCACGTGCAGGGGCTTGCCGTGCAGCCTGTCGCCCAGCCGGATGCCGAACGGAGAAATGGATGTACGGTAGCCAGTCTCTTTGTTAAGGAAACAGGTGGTTTGTTCCAAGAAGCTGTCAAACGTGTCATTCATGGGGAAATCCCCTTCGCCTCCCGGTATTCCTGCAAACCAGACCTGCGGTGCGCCGTCCCTTTCCTGCTTAGCTACGGCATCCATCTGTGCCATTGCCGACGACACCTTGTTTCGTAATTCGTTTGGGTCTTCGTTGTCGTTGCACCATGCCAGTACGTTGAAGTGCGCCTTCACCGGAAGCCGTTGCTCCGATATGGCTTCGTTCAGAAAATCGTTGGTGGCATCCCTTGCGATGGCGTTTTCACGGGAATAGGCCGAAAGTGATTGCAGGCGTAGCCGCTTGGCTTCCATCCTTTTCAGGGTCTTGGGGGCATCGTCAACGAAAATATATTGGTTGTATACATGGTTGCAGTCGAGCAGCATTCCCAACGGGCTTGCGAATCCCACGGAGAATTTGCTGCGGTCTGTACTGTATCGGTCGTGGTTTATGCGCGGGCCGCACAGGGCTGGTAATTCTTCGGCATCGGAAAGTGTGAACAGCATGGAGCGTTTGTCGCCGATGAGCATGCCATCCTTTAAATGGATGTCGCGGATGGTCGGTTGCTCGCCTTCATCCAAAAGGAAGCAGTAGCGTTCGATGATACCTGCTTTGTTGGCTGTGCCTGCCAGTGCATCGTCATCCAACCGTTTGAGGTTCACGAATCCGCTATCGGTAAGGATGCGCTGGAATTGGCCCGCGCTGTCCATGAAATCCATGAATGGCCTTGTACTTACGGTCTGATGCGGTACGATGGATTTACGTAGCAGCCCTGTGTATGCGGAGCTTGCGGGCTTGTGTTCTTTTGCCTGTTTGGTGAGATAGATGTAGCAGCTATGGGATAAGTAAGGCCGCTCGTTGAAGAAACGTTCGCTGGACAATGAAAGGAACGCTTCCCCTGCCTTTTCGAAGTCCGCGCGGTACTTCCTGTCCGTAAACCAATCCTGTTTGTGGAAGATACTGTGCGGGGGCAGCAGCCGGATAGCACGCACCCACGCTTGGTGAAATGCTTCGTAATCCCGCTCACCCATTGTGAAAATTTCCGGCAGTATGGCTTCGAAGGCTACCGTGATATCACCCTGTACGGATAGGATGGCATCGTTTTCAACTTTGTAGATGGGAAATATTTTCTCGATTTCCTTCATGGGTGTCAGCGTTTTGTTGTTTTCAATGTGGTGAATAACCGTCTTGACCGGAATTTAAGGTACGCGGGCATTTGCTTGGCCGCGAAGTATTTCATCAGGCCGTGCTGACCGAATCGGTGGCTGAGTCGGTTTACTGCGATGAACAGCGCTGAGCCGAGCAATACAATGACCGTAAGGCATACATACATGCTCGTACCCATCAGGTACATAGCGGCAAAGAGCAGCAGCAGCCCCACCAGTCCTCCGGCGAGGTAGCCGATGTATTGTCCTTTCAGGCCACGGAACTCGATGGGTTTATTTACGCCCTTATTGATGCGGTATATCGTTGCCATTTTGTGTTATCGTTTCAGTGTTTCCAATTGCCGTTGTTCGGTCTGCACGGTTGTGTCATGATGTCGGTCGTTTCGTTTTTCAAGTATTCTTTCCATGATATGGGGGTCGAGCTTGTAGGGATGCGGCATCCTGACAGTGACCACGCTTTCCGGTTTCGCGGCGGGGTCACCGTGATAAATGCTTTTGGTTGCCCTGTCGAAGTCAAATTCGTATTGCCCGTTTTTGAACGTCATGGCATCAAACGGTATCCGGTTGGTGGGGTCTGATACCTGCCGTAGCTCATCGTTCAGGATGTCCACATAGAATCTTGTACTTTCGATGATGTAATCCGGTAATTCCCTTTTCATGCCCGTATTCCCTTTAGCCCATGCCGAAAAAACTTCTTAATACGGTGGCCACGATGACAAGGAAAATGCAGCTTCCAAACCATCCTGCGGCGATTTTGCTTGTGTCCGGCTCTCCTGCGTTCCACTTGTTGAAGACCTTGACCGCCCCGACCAAGCCGACGACCGCGCCGATGGCATACATCAGGTCAATGCCTGTGTCGAAGTATCCGCGTACCCTGTCCGTGGCTTCGCGTATTCCCGCGTCGCCATCGCCTGAATCCTGCGCCCATGCTGCGGTAATGCCATAGAGGATATAGTAGGTGATGCAGGTAATGGCCATTAAAAGTTTGCCTGCAAGGATTTTCCGTTTCTGTGTTGGTTGCGTGTTCATATTCCTGGTTCTGATTATTTTGTTTTTGTTGCTGTTGGCTAATCCCATAAGTGTTGTTTTTCTTCCTCCGTGAGCGTAAAGGGCAGGTGGTCTTGAAGGTAGCTGGTAAGCGTTTCGAGCCGTCCGCTTTCGCGGATGGCAGGGTATCTTGCTTTGAGGATGGTAAACATCTGATGAAAAGCCACTTTATCCCCTTCCTCACGCTTCAGCACCTCTGTGAGCAGCTTGATTTCCTGAAGGAAGTCGGATACGGTGCCGAGCATCTGTGTCTTGCTTTCCGCGTCTCGTTTGGGGGCGAACGTAAGGTCATCCGGGTCTATGTTTTCCATGCCTTCCGGCATAGACACGCTGCCTATCGGGTTATCTTCCTCTTCGTCGGGTGGCTCCGGTGGTTCAGGTTCCGTACGTTGGTCTTTCGGTTTTCCGGCGAATAAGCGGCCTATTTCCATTCGGAAGAATAACAGGATTACGGCTATGTACCATACTGCCGTGATGGCCGCTGCCGCGATTAGGAAATGTTCCCAGGTGAATTGCTGTAACATGGTCGTTCCGTTTTTCCGGTACTCCATTGCACCGGATTACGGAAGCAAAATTCCCACGGATTGCGCGCCTCTTTTGGGTACTCTTGGGTAGTACCCAAAGATTTTAGGTAAGTGGCTGGGTTGTTTGTGGTTTAGGAATAGGTTGATTGATGCAAGTACTGTTATTTTCCCTGTCCGGGGCGGTATTCGTCGTCACGGGTTATTCTATTGCGGATTGCATCCTGCATTTCGTCGGTATATTTTGTGGGGCTAAGCCGTTTTCTGGCTTTCATTTCGGCTAACCGTTTGGATGGCTTGCCGATGGTGACATTCAGGCTATTTTCAAGCCATTGGAAAATCTCGTTCAACGTGGCAGTTCCACCGTTGAGTTGGCGTGTGAGGTAAACCCCGTATCCAAGTTCCGCAAGGTGTATGGTATCCCCTGTCCATCGCATTTCGCCCATCTTTCTCCCTGTGGCAAACTCCCTTGGCCTGACTGGCCCCTTTTTCAGCATGGAAAGTCGGTCGATGATGCGCTCTCGGAGCATTTCGTAGGCCATGAATTTGGCAAACAGGTAGTCTGCATAGGTGGAAAACTGCGGCTCCGGTTCCGGCCCCGGTGGGAGTAGCGCGCTGTCGTGACGGCCTCCACGTATGAAGTAAAGTTCATCGAGGTCACTGGCGTCCATTTTGAAATACTGATACTGGAATTGGTATTGCCTGAAAAACCGTTCGATGTGGGATAGCTCACGTTTTAGGTATGTGGTCTGGGCATTTTTGCCTTCAAGCGGCATCCCTGTTTCCAGCGTGGCGATTTCGTGGTAATAGATATGCCACCGGAAAAACTTTGGTTTAATGTGCTTGAAAAACCGGATTTCTTCTTCCGCTTCCGTGAATGGGTTGGTGGTGACGTGCCGTTTCAGGATTTCCATATACTTCTCCACGCAGCCGTGTGCATCCTTCATGCGCAATACGGGTGATGGTTCATTTACCTCTATGGCTGTGATCTCATCCTCGAAATGCTGGTATAGGTTGTCCAAAAATGCCATGTTTTCCATCGGTGTTGCTCCTTTTCATTTTTCGGTAAATTTAATCTGCACTGATTTTGTGCTAACGGAAAATAGGTTATGCAAAGAGATGGGTTTTTGCAACATCCGTCAAGTGGCATAGGTGGCATATCTTTTTATTAAATATGCATCGAATTTGGCTTTTTTAACGCAAAGAAGCGGTTTTTAGGTGGCAAATAAAATGCTTGTTTTTTTTGATTTTTTTATAATTCGCTTTTGGGCATTATCTTTGGTGAAACTTTAGGGGAAAAAATTTAGCTGTTGAAGGGGCTTGTGTCTCTCAAATATTCTTGGGATGGTTATGTTACCTTGTCGGCATCCAATATTGGATTCGCCCCTTTCGGAACTTCACGGGTTGTCTCCCGATTTCATTCGTAAAAGCAAGCAATTGGGATTTGATAATATCCGTCAGATGACCGACCGTGGTTGGGTTGAACTGACACGGATGAAGGGTTTTGATTATTGCTGGTTCAATGAGTTGGTGCGCTACATGAATGCGCATGGATTGCTCAACATGCTGGAAGATGGCTGATAGTTGGCAGGTGTTTATTTGTTCTTCGGACGGCCAAAATGGTCATCGAGTATCCTTATCATTTGCGTGAGCACCGCGCGGATTTTATTTACTGTCTTGGATGTAGCGTGTTCCGGCCCGAAGCGGTTTTGCATATTTTTTATCGAGGGGTTGTCCGTCCTTTCGGTGCGGATGTGGTTGCTGATGAATGCATATAGCCGGGAGTGCAAGGCCGTTTTGATGAAGCCTACCTCAGTCATTAGCCACGCGAGTAGCAGAAGCCCTTCAATCGTGGTGGACACGCTGAAATAAAAACTGTTTCCGTTGTTGTCGTTTGGCCCCCGCCGTTGCTGGTTGGCGGAGTCCCGATTTCGTTTTAATCTGTCGAGTTCGGACATGATGCACCCTATAAAATAATCCCGGATATGTCCCGGTTTTGTATGGTAGGCCATTTTTGGCGTAATGCGTACCCGTTCCATTTTTTTGAGCAGCGCTTCCAGTTGTTCTTCCTTTTCCTCGAATGTCGTATTGGTAGCCGTGATCCGGTCGATGTAAGATACCATGTACCTGTAGAAACCGAGTTTATTTACATTGCAGCACACAAGGCTTTCGATGATTGAGATTGTTGCATCTTCTCCTGTTTTTTTGTGTTGGCCGATGGTGGTGTTGAGCTGGCTGGCAAGTTTGCCCCTGTAATGAAAATGTGCCCATGTGGAATTTTCGGGGTCGGTACTTTGTTCGTCGTAAAGCAGTTCGTTGACCAATTCGATTAAGTCTTTGTCAACTCCTATTTCTTTCAGCTTTTCGATGACTTCCGTGCCATCGCTTATATGCTCCCGTGGCATTCCTTCCGGGGTCGCAAGCGAATGGTCGAAATGGTCTGCATAGTGCTTGTATAGGTATTTAAGCACACTGATCAGCTTGCTGTTTATTTCCGCAAATACTGATGCTAAGGGGCTACCGCGTTTACTGTATTCAAGGAAAGCGGCATACGCCGTATCTGCTCTGGCTGTGAGTTGCAGTTGTGTCTGCCGAATGAAGATGGCTAATGCTTCGTTGGTTGTTGAATCCGATATGCGCTGCTCTAATTTCGTTGGCAGGTAGTCGAGTACTTCATAAAGGGATTGTCTGTCGTCCGGTTGTACCTCTACATGGGCAGTGGTGGCATTGCCATATTTTTCCAAAAACTTGGTAAGCCTCATTAAATCTCCCGTCACTTAGATACTCTCCTTTCATGGGTGCCGGGCAATTGCGGGTAAACTGCCCTGGTTGTGGATGTGTGCTGTTCATCCAACACAAAATAAAGCAATTTTGGCCTGAATGTCCAATTTATTTTTTTTACAAAGGTGCCACCTATTTGTTTGCTTTTTGATGCCGTTTACACAGTTTTTCACTATAGGTGGCAACTTTTGCCTAAAAATGTGCCACTTGACAATGTTGTTGCATTTGTTTTCCTTTATCCTATTCTATTGTTGAAGGCCATGAAAACCTGTTGAATAACATGAAGACGCTTGGGGAACTGCTTTCCGATATTGGTTGTGATGCTGCTGTATACGAGCAGCTTTTGCCATTATTCAGGTTACAGCGCATGCCCCGTGGCATGGATTTGTCCCTTCGGCGTGGTTCATGGGATAATCTCGGTATTATATCGTCGGGATACCTTAGCGGCTATTTCCACCACAGTTTTGAAGACCATACACTTTGTGTCTTGGGGCCGGGCAAAACCCTACCCCCGCTTAATTTCTCCGGCGGTTTTCCACCTGATATTTTTTTGGAATCAGTCACCCGCGTTGAGTTGTATGTCCTTGACATCAATGCTGTCATATCACTTGGGCCTGAAATGCTGAGTGCTTCGTTATCGTTGCTGATGAAGTCTTATGACTGCATCATTGAGGAATTGATATTTTGGGCATCGGTTTCGCATTTGCCACGTGGGGAGTCGAGGTTTGGGGGTGTGGTGGGCCATGATGAGCTATTGGTCGGTGGCGTTCCCAATGACGTGCTTGCTTCTGCGACTCGCCTGAGTCTCCGGCATTTTATGCGCATCAAGAACGGTGAGAAAAAGGTGTTTCGCGAAAAAGCCTAATCCATTTATTTTCCTCTCCGTTTTTCATCTGTTTAATTTTCAGTATAAATATTCCTTTTTATGCCTGATCTATCTGGTATTACATGCTTCCAGCATGCATTTTTTTTCAATTTTGGCCCAAAAATGTGCCATATATGTCATACCTGCGGATTGAATATCAACCTAATTTTGTGATGTAAATCAAAGGGTAATTGAAAAGACAATGAAAAAGGGAACGTGGTTGAATATTATATCGGGCTTGATTGCCATAATGTTTTTTTATGCGGTCTATGTTCAGCTTTTTAATAGTGAACAGAAACTAAGTGAAAAGTTAAAGAATGTTTTTTCGGAAAACGCTGCTGGCATCTTGGCTTGGCTTATTCCCGCCATCCTAATTATCACCATAATTTTACTGGTTTACAAACACACAAGGTTGATTGGTTTTTGGGCCTCATTCAGTTTGTTGGTGGTTTTCAATGTTTACTTAATCCTGGTTATGGATAGGGTAGCTGTCGATGGGCAACTCAACTACGGGGGAATTTTAGACAATGTTGGTTTAGGCTGGCAAGTGGCACTCAATATCCTGTTTATTGCATTGGCAATACTTGGAATTTGGATTGAAAGATACGGGGCAGCTAAGAACCCCTCAAAACGAATGAGACACCTATGGTTTAACAAAAATTCTGATAAAAATTTAGAGGAAAAGAATTTGAATAAAAACGTAATGCAGGGTTAAAGACCTCCCCTGCGCTGTGAGAAACAATTATAAATATCCGTGATGATTAGGTCTCAAGGTCGGAACGGAAAAAACCGAAGTATTTTATACTTCAATTAATAAAAAATGTTATGACTAAGTTATTAAAGAAAGTGAATTTGTTCGCTTTGGTTAGCATGCTTACATTAGGACTTATTTTGTCTGCTTTTTCACCGGTGAAAAAAGTCGTCCCTGTTAAAAAAGTAGAGCCTTCTGAAAAAGCTGCGTTTCAGGAAACCCGTGGCATATTGGAAGACTATAGCTCAACTCATTGGCGGGTTACGCCGTCAGCCGTTTCAACGAGTAGCTGTAATGGAACCGCAAGCTTTCCGTGTACAGGTACAGTTAATACTGCCGCTGTGACTGAGCCTGAAGCCGGAGTATTTATCGTCCCTAAGAGTCAGGTCACCAACACAGATGGTGTTGGCCCATTTATCCCTTGAGCATAAGGCGATAAAGTTGCATAGTAATGTGGCAAGAAGATGTTGAAGACCTTAACTTCCTCTTGCCACTTTTTAATTAGAGAATATTATTCTACGGAATTAAGAATTGATATCAATTGGTCTTTGGGCGGTCGGTCATTGTAAATCCCTACTAAATTGCCTTTGCTATCTATAATCAAAATCGTTGGATATATATTTATATTGTAGTACTTAACAAACTCGTGCAATGTGCCTTCTCCATTTGTAAAAACATTGATTGTTTCTTTTGAAGAATACAAGGCACTATTTACACTCTTAATCCAAGTATTGACGTTTTTATCAATAGATACTGATAGGAATTTGATTTTATCATTGTACCTAAACGACTGTTCGACATGGGATAATGTATTTTGAAAATACGTGATACACCCACGGCAACCTGTAAACCAAAAATCAATCAACAATACTTGACCTTTTAAATCACCCAATTCAATTTCATGCCCTTCCAAATCGGTAAATTTAAAGGGGAATGCTGATGATCCTTTTAAGAATTTTAATGAATAATTTTTTAAAATCCCTTTCAAACCATCATCTGTGACGCCTGAGTAAATCTCGTCGTAAAAAGCAAATTGATTTTCAAATTTATCTCGGTATGTCAGTAACAGTAGGCAAAGCAATCGTTCGCGTTCTATAGCGGAATACTTATTTGAAATGCTATCGTATAATGATTCCGGCTTTTTAAGTCCTTGAATAAGTAATAGGTTTTTATGGTATTCGATTAGGCTCTCCAAGTAAAATGGGGAATGAAATTGGATGTTCTGTAGCAGCAAGTCGTCATTGAGTGGTGAAAATCCTTCAGTGAAGATTTCTTTCAACTTGGGAAAACCGTTTTCCATAGTTGAATCTGAAAGGACAAGCCATTTAAATTCCCAATACTTATCCAATTCTTGTTTTCCATAAATATCGGATTTCAATAGCGAATAAGCAAGCGTTGAAAGCTCATGTCGGTAGTCGTATAAAATTTCGAGACAAGCATCTTTTATTTTATCATGGCTATTCCCTTTGAAAAACCCATAATCTGATGTGAGTATACCTGAATCCTCTGAAACGTATGAGAGACTATCCATCCTAAATCGGCACTGATATTTTGCGAATCCCCTACCTTTAAATTCAGGCGTGTACTCGCTAAAGTTTTTAAATCCTGAAAAGTATTCACGGTTTCTTTTTGCATAGGCTTTCGGAAGTAAAGCATCTCTTTTTTTCATGGTGATCGTGATGTCGTCTCCATGTTCAAATAGATAATAATAGAGCAGGCTTTTATCAGTACCCTGCTCCTTTTTACTTAAACAAAAATAGCCGAAATCGTTTTGGGGATTTATTGTAAACTTGAAACTTCCTGAATCATTTAGCGCAAAACTTTCCTCGTATGGTAAGTATTCAGCAACGGATACTCCTAAAAGACTGTTCCAATAGCGAAGAACGAAAGTGTCCTGTAAGTACTCCTTCTCTTCAAAATTTACAGTAATTGTTACACGGTTACTAAAAAGTTCAGTTGAAAATCCTGTTTTTGCCTCAATAGCAAGTATTATCAGTATGATGGGAAATAAAGCAAGCTTTGCCATTTTCGACTTATTTAAATAGCTGATGATTAATCGATGTTTTCCGTACTCCTGTCATTCTGAGGTATTCCACTTAGCGCAACCTCATTTAGTGGGATAGGGAATGTATATTTCGGACTATTAGGATGGAGCGTATATTCTACGCCATTTAGGTTCCTTTTTATTGTTACCGCGTATTTAGGATCTTGGTTAAGTCTTCTAAGGTCAGTCCAACGTGTACCCCTAAAAAGCAATTCTTTTCTTCGTTCCCGAAGTATCAGCTCCAAAGCCTCCTCGGGTGAGTTAGTTTCAAGGGGGACAAAAAGCCCATTTTCATACCGATTGATAAGTAATTTATTCAGGTCATCCATTGCGCCAACTATATCACCCAATCTCGCCCGGCATTCTGCACGGTTAATATATATTTCATCAGTGGCCAAGCCTGACAATGGAGTTCTTGTTCCGGTATAAAGGGTTTTTACTCGTTGTGTGTTTGTTGCCTCGTGTAACTGAAAGTAAACATTCTTCCGAAGGTCATTTTCATCATAGGAATTATACAAAGCCTCATCAATTATGGGATTCACCGCCAAGATATGGCTGTTTTGCGCAATTTTAAATAATACCTCCCCGTTATCAGGTGATGGTAAGTTGAATGAAGGGCTTAGTTGATTAAAATCTAACAATTTATCGTATTTGCTAAGACACTCATCTGAATGAAACAATGATTGCTCATAATTTTGCATTGCCAAGTAAACCCTGCTTAGTAATGCATGTACAGCAGCCTTAGATGCACGGTTTTTATTTTGGGCTTGGTAATCAACAGCCAAAAGATTATTAGCTTCTTCCAAATCGCCTATGATCTGAATAAAAGCCTCCTGTACAGTTGCTCTCGAAACCGACTGTGTGAGGTCAGACGAAAGTTTGAGGGGGATACTTAAATCCAAACCTATCGATTCGGGTTTATATGGCATGCCATATATTTCCTGTAAAAAGAAATGATATATCGCCCTAACAAACAGTGCTTGTCCTTTTACTTCGTTGTAAATTAATGATTCGGATTGGCTAACATTTAAATCCTTCAAGCCATCCAAAACTACATTTGCGGTATAGATTCGGTCATAGGGTTCCACCCAATCAAATGTAGAGAAAGGAGCAGAACTACCTTCGTAAAAGTCGTCGGCCCATATGTAGGAATTTCGTCTAACTTCGGTTCCGGAAATCCATATATCAGGCGTGAGGTATACATTGTCGGTGCTTAATTCTGAGATACCCGGAGCGGAAGAGTAAATATATCCATAGTTCAATAATTGTTGATATTCCTCGATTTTGGTAACAACGGTAAGTGACCGATCGGGAACTATGTCAAGAAAGTCATTGCATGAAAAAAAAATCACGCCTATTAGTAAAGTAAAAATTCTTTTTAGTTTCATCGTTGTGTGAATTGGTATTAAAATTCTAACCTCAGCCCTCCGGATACGGTGTATTGTGCAGCAATGTCTCTTGATTCGGGATCAATCCCCTTATTATTTGAATTCCATAGTAACCCTAAATTGCTTGCTATCGCAAACAACTGCAACGATTTAAAACGAATGCTTTGGAAATTGTTGCGGTTAATGATATAGGCTAATCTAACATCCTGTAGCCTTATATGGCTCCCATTTAATATTTGTATTTCATTGTAACGGTAAAACGTTTCCCTTTGAGAAATTGCTGGATATACCATTGCAGGCACCGTTGTATGAAGCTCATCGCCGGGTTGTCGCCACCGCATTTCAAAATCACCGTAAGCATAGTTTCCTGTAAATAACTGCGAGTAGTCCAAGCCATTCCTTCTGAAATAATAGCCCAATTTGAACAGGACATTAAATGAAAAAGAGACACCTTTCCAATCGAATGTATTCCGAATACTTCCAAAATGCGTTGGACTTGTAGAACCAAAGAAAACTAAATCATTAATATCCGTAGATGAGGTAATAGCGGTGTAATCACTGCTTATTTCGCCATCCAAGTATCCATTGGGATTACCGTTAGTGCCGTCAAGCCCCCCCCATTTGTATCCAAAAATTGCATTAATTGGTCGACCTTCGGCATAAGCGCCAAGCATGTAACTATTGACGTTAGCGGGCGTTAATAAGTATTGTGTAACTTTATTCCACGTGTAGCTGTACAATGCTGTTGTAGTCCATTTTAGTTTAGTTAATAAATTTTGGCTGTTTATGGTCACATCCGTTCCATGTCCGGCCATCGATGCTGTATTACCCCGAAAGGTGACCCTGCCACTTGAAGGAGCCATTTCAGCATCCCCCATTAAATCGCTGCCTAATTTCCAATATTGTTCTATACTTCCCGTAATCCTCCCTGATCTCAAAATTGAAAAATCTAAAGCTGCATTTACCGTTTCGATGGTTTCCCATTTTAAGTTTGGATTTGCTGGACTCCCAATTCGTAAATTTGGCTGATTATAATCATTAAATATGGGGATGGCACTTGCTATTAGATAGGCCGAAACGCTTCTATCCACATTTCCGCTTTTACCGTAGGTAGAGCGCAATTTAAGCGAGGGCAACCAATTTAGATTATAGAAGCCTTCATCAGAGACTTTCCATGAAAACCCAGCTGACCACAGTGGTGTCCATTTTTGATTTGTAGCAACACCAAATAGGTTGGATGCATCCCTTCGGAAGCTTCCATAGAGATTATATTTGTTATTAAATGTATAATTGGCATTGGCATAAAAAGACACGAATCGGTCAGTTAAATATTGCAAATTTTGCGAAGTTGGGATTTGAGTATTCCAACCGGTTATTATACTTGGATAAAAATTAATTGGGTCAATATTACCTACTGTCTCACGTTCTGCATTATAGCCATAGAATCTGTTGCTGTTTGATTGGGTAACCATATTGCTTAATTCCGCGCCAACAATGCCATTAATGGAATGTAGTCCTAAATCCTTATCCCAATCTAATTGCCCCCTAAGATGGTGTGCTTCGTAATTACCCGCACTTAGGTCCAAAATGCCTCCCAAGGGAACAGGTCGACTTACCTGTCCATTAGGAGCAATTGAAGAAAATTGATTAATCAAATCACGGGTAAAGAAAGTTTCCTGGCTTCGATGGTTTCTCCTGTTGGAGTTTCCGCGACCATATTGGTAACGTACATTGGCTTTGAGGAAAGGGAATAACGCATATTGCGCGATGGCGTTGAATTTCAAGTCAGTGGCTTTGACCGTCTGATCCGCAAAACCCAATTCATCCAGTGGACGGTAATTCCAATCCAGTAATCTACCTTGTCCCACAGTATCTATAAAGGACGGCCTATACCTTGCTATGGGCAGACTGTTGCCATCTGCATCGGCTAATTGGGCATATGGATAATTAACAAGTAAGCCATGCGTGTTGTCATCATCTTGCGATTGAGTGTATATAAGCCCAGTGCTGACTTCAAGTTTATTATTAATAAATGAAAAAGTGTTATTGAAATTCATGGTTAAACGGTCGAAACCGCTACCAACCTTGTTATTCAGATTTTTATCCCAGCCTACTGAGGCGTAGTATCTGTTGTATTGCCCACCTCCGTTTACGGAAAGAGCATGTTGTTGTGCAACCGAATTACGATCGAAGTATTTTGATATATCATTACGGACATCCAATTGCCTAAAAGCGTCAACTGCCGCAGAGGAATCTCCGGATGATATATTTCCCAATCTTCGTTGCTCAAGCATCCAAACGACAGGAGTTACACTCGGCATTTCAGGCCCCGTTAAGGCATACGAATAATGACCCCGACTGAATAAGAAAGTCTCTAAATCGATAAAGTCTGAACTGCTTAATTGTTGTCGAGTGAACTGATTCGGCTTTTGGGTTACTGAGATATTTGTAGTTAGCGAAATATTGGGGCGTTGGTTAAATTGTCCGCTTTTCGAGGTGATTACGATTACCCCGTTCCCTGCTCTTGCACCCCAAATAGAAGTAGCTACGGCATCTTTCAAAACAGTGACATTAGCAATGTCATTTGGGTTAATATTCCTTATGTCTCCATTATATTCAAAATTGTCCAATATTATTAAGGGGCTTGCATCGGCATGTATTGTGCTTGGCCCTCGTATACTCAATTGCGGTTCAGCATATGAAGCAGTTTTGTCGAATAGTAATCCATTTGTTACCCCATCGAGTCTACTTAGTATATCAGTTGAAAGGCTTCTATTTAACAATTCGTTATCAATTTGCACGAAGCTACCTGTAGTCCTTTCTGATGAAAGCCTTTGATATCCTGTGGAAATTTCCACTTCCTCAATCATACGTTCCTCGGGTTCTAAATCAATTTGGAACGGTGCTGTTTGAAATGAAGTAAAGTTCACATCCGTGACTTTAAAGCCAAGGTACTGGATACGGAGTTGCCCTTTTTGTTGGTTAGTGGTAATGGTGAAATTGCCATCATCATCTGTCTTGGTGGATGTGGGGCTATCCACGATCTGTATGGTAGCACCGATGAGGGGTGACCCATCCGTAGCAGATTTGACAACGCCTCTTAGGGTGATGGTCTGTTGTCCGTATACTTTGTTAGAGGCGATGATGACTAAGAATAAGAAGGAAAGGTATTTCACTGTGCCCCTCCCTTCTGGTTAGCACTTACGTAAAAAAAACAAGGCCCATGAGGGGCCTTGATTTGGAATAGAAATAGGTTGGGGGCGATTGTATGGATGGAAAAAGGTAGCCGCGTTGGCAGGTTCCACGGGCGTGGAACGCTGCCGCACGGCGTCTGCACACATGACTCTTTTTGTGATGCGGAATCGCACCGTCGGGATTGCTTTATGTAGGTTGTATTTGCATGCTTGATATGGGGCATAGCCTGCCCAATACGTAAAAAAACGTTCATTTTTGTGTTTGGTTAATTATATGTTAGTGAAAGAAGATTACTCCGAATCTTGGGGGGATGCGTCCAGTTTAAATCGGAGCTTTGATGATATTCCGATAACGGTTTTGGGAAAGGTCGTTGAGTAGTTGGAATAGGTTTGGCTCCCCTATTGGCAGGCGCAGACGGGATTTCAGCACATTGTTAAGCGACCAACGGAGAGTTGCCGACCGCTTACCCGCGCACCCACCAAAAGGGGTAAAGCCAATGCCTGATTGGTTAGTTTGGTTTCCTAAGAAGCTTTTGGAAAAAGTTGTAATATGTCTTTCCAAGGGCTGCATGATTTTGTCTGGTTAATAAAATCTTTAATGCAGCGAGAGAGGCTTAAAATAGCACGGGGCCTCTGCTCGCCCCCTCTCCACCCAATGGTTCGGAAAGCGAGTGAGCACCCCATGCCGTAAACATATTTATATCGATAACAATATAAAAAGCGAACACGGGGGCTTCACTTCGCCGCTACTGAGGTTCCTAAACATTGGGTGGAGAGGGCCACAGTAGCTTTGACGTTAAGCCCATTAATAGGCTACAAAACTACCAAATTATGTTGAATCCTGAATATTTCCTTTTTTCATAATTTCAATGTTATCCGTAATCAAAGATGCTCAAACATTAAATGATTTAAAAATAACGGCTCATAAAATTTGTTCCTGTATGTTAAATTTGGTAACTTGGCAGCGAGTTATTGTTGATAATTGAAAATATGAAAACGGGGCTTTCGATTGACGAATTATTGATTTCCATTGGGAAAAACCTGTCTGCAATAAGAAATGCAAAGCGGGAAACACAGGATGGTGTAGCAAAATCCATTGGAGTAACTCATCCTGTGGTTAGCAAAATCGAAAGTGGTCAGTACAACCTAACTTTTGACCTTCTAATAAAATTATGTAATCATTTTGAAGTCAGTTTAGAACAAATCCTGGATTTAGATATTTCACAAATTTTCAATTTTACCCAAAAGAATAAATCCGGAGACCGCCATAAACAGTTTGTTGTCCATGAGCATACTGATGGATATGATTTATTGGTTAAACAACTTCAATCAGAAATTTCTTATCTTCGGAATTTCATTGAGAAAAATTTAGAAACAACGAAAAAGCCATGATAGCGAATATGAACAAAGAAATTATACCGGAAGAATTACTAAAAACCATCGGCAAAAACCTCGCTAAAATTAGAAGCGATAAAGGCGAGGATTTAAAAGACGTTGCAAAAGCGGTTGGTGTAAAGGCGGTGGATTTGGAAAAGGTTGAAGCTGGTGTCTATCCATTAACAATAGAGTTGCTTGTAATATTAGTCAATCATTTCGACACAAGTTTGCAACAGGTTATGGAAGTTGCTTTGGCTCAAATATATTATTTTACTCAAACAAATTCGACTGGCAGTAGCCATAAACAATACGTTGTTAATGACCATACTAATGGTTATGAATTGTTGGTTGAACAATTGCAAAAGGAAGTTGAATATTTACGAGGATATTTCGAAAAGTATGTTGCCTTAACATCATCGAATCCGACTGAATGAGTTTAATGGTTTTTTGCATTCATAACTTGACTGATTGTGCAATCAGCGGAATGTCATGAGTATCCACAGAAAGCCTAACACCGGATGGACATTGACGGTATTATGAGGGGCGAGAAAAACATGAAGACGATTCTGACAAGGCAAATAATTTGCATAAGAAGCCGCCTGTTAGGCGGCTTCGTCATTTAAAAAACCTTACTTCTTCTGCTCAAGAAGAAACTGTAACTTATCTATAATGGGTTTTTTCCAGCTTTCGGGCATGGTGCTTTCAAGCTTTTCAAAATTTTCATCGATGACAAGTGTTTTTCCTTCTGAAGTGATATAGCACGCTTGCCCGTATTTGCTTGTTTCTGTATAACGGTAGTTGAAGAAATGGATTCCCTCCTCAATTTCTACAGGTATATCTTTAAATTCATATTCCATATTGTGGTGACAGTCAGCCTAAGCGATTTGTTTTAATTATAAAAAGAGGCTTTGAATTTTAATCCAAAGCCCCTTTTAAGTCTTTCCGTATCCCCTGTACCAGCATTATAACTTCACCAGTTGTGCGATTAGTGAAATGTCATGAGCATTCACCGAAAGTTTCACGCCCGATGGATATTCAAGCGTGACTTGTTTCGATTTATTTTCCACGGCACTGGTGGCTAAGATAGAAGACGGACTTGTCATAAGGCGATTGCCCATGATTTCCGGTTCGTTGAATAATTCTTCTTGGATTTGCTTGCTTCGGTGATAATTGCTGAGTCGGTATAACTTTCTTTCCATCCGTCCCATCGTTTTTCTTTCTCCCACATAGAGCTTTGACAGGGGTGGCCTATTCACTCTCGGCATTGGTAGCCAAGATTCTTGTTGGGTTTTTTCAACTGTGGTCGGTTCTGTTACTACATTTGCCGTGGCCTGTGTTTTTTTGAGCGATTCACGCCAGTATTTTGCGCAGGGTCGTGGACAAAAATCAATGAGCCATGCAAGGAGTTCGATGTTTTTTTCATCTGTTCGAAACTCTTTTTTCAACAAACTGCAAAGGGGTTTAAATTTGTCTATATCAAACCTTTTGATGGCCATTTCATGAAATTCTTCGGTGGGCAGAAGCCCGAAGAAAGATTTGAGCGTTGAGTCGTCATCCCTGTGGTGTTTTTTCTTTCTGAATTGGATTAGACACTCGTTGCGTAGCTTGGCCGGTGATGGATAGGTTAAGTTTACCGACAATTCACCTGCGGCTTTTTTCATTTCGTAAAACTGCCGCACTTCGATTCTGTAGTTTTCCATTGTATCAAAGATTAAATTATAGATTTACTTGGGTTGGTGGTTAGGTATTGGGATTAAAAAAGCCACCCGTTCGTAGCGGATGGCTTGCTCTTATATCTTGCAATAGTGTCTATTTCTTGTTGCCAAAATAGGCACGGACTTTTGGCGATTTCTGCCTTGGTGAAATGTAACGGATTAAAGTTTTTCGACTTCTTTAATCGTGAGCTTGGTGGTCTTGGCAATAAATTCTACGGAAAGCCCCTCTTTCTTCAATTCACGTGCGATGGCGATGGCCTCCTCGCGGCGGCCTTTTTGCCTTTCTTGTTTTTTTACTGTTTCAATTATTCCCATATTGATTGCACCTCCTGTCAGTTGTATCACATGCTCATCAAAGATACGATTTATTTCAGAATCTTTGATATACAAGAAATTTTTCAAGAACACCAAGAAGCTGATGATGCGGTCGTGATCATAGTCGTGCCGGAGCAGCGCCCTGGCGATGGTGAGCCTGTCCTCGCTCAATTCCTTATCCGGTACTTTGCCCTCCAGCAACGCCTTTTGGCAAGCGACAACAATGAGTGCAAATGCATTGTCCATTTGCAGCAATTCGGCCTCGTCATTGTCGAAGATGTGGTACGCACGGTAGCGGAAATGGATGGATGTGTCTATGCCCCTATGAACGTACTCGGATGGCTTGTGTTGGTTCTTGTCACCTGTGAATACGGCGATGGTTTCAACCGGAACGCGATAACGGTCTAAAATCCGATAATGATATTGGAAGATGCGAAACGCAAAATCCTCTTGGCTGCCTCCCTCTATTTCGGTGTGCAGCAAAATCCACCGCTCGGCGCCGTCTTTGAGATACACCTTTACTAAGAGGTCGGCCACGCGTTTGCCTTTTTTGCGCTCACGCTCTGGGATGATGGCCAAAAGCTCTTTGTCCATAAAGGTCAATCCGCGCGCGAAGTCAAACAGGTCGTTTGCATTGGGATAAATGAAGCGAAGAAATTCGATGAACCATTCTTCAAATGCCCCTTTGAGTAACTCGTCGTTTTGTTTGGTTGGTTTCGTACTGGCCATGCGGCAAAGATAGGGATTATTATTGTTGGCAGCCTTTTAATGCGCACTACCGTTCTTGGCCTATAGTGCTGTCCTGCCAGTCCCAATCCGGCATTTCCGGTGTGTCGGGCGTTTTGGAAATGATAAGTACGGGTTTGACTTTCGGATTGTCTGACACGGGTATTCGTTCTTCCTCGCTGCTGATTGCATATATGCAGCCAGTGGTTGGGTCATTCACGTATTTATCCATTTCTGACTTATTGATGAGGTGGTAATACTCTCCTGCAATGCGGTAAAAATTTTCATCCCCTGTCCGCTCGTCTTCATGACATGAGGCGAAAAGCACGAAGCAAAAAGGCAGCCGTTTGAGAAAACTATAAACAATCGTTCTCATCGTCTAATGCTTTTGAGGTTAGTAATTAACACAAATTTAAGCAACGTTGCTTTTATATGCAATTAAAAGCTCGATGAAAATCGCTGTAAACCAGCCTGAACGAAATTCGTTCTGTATCCGTGACTGCGGCACCATAATGCGTTCGGATAGTTTTTGGGGACGTGGTTTTTTACTGCGTTCGGCGATACGGTTTAATTACGGATGGAATCATAGAAACGTTGCAACCTCAATACATATAGCTCTTTGTGTTGTGGCTTCATATCCGGATCTTCCAATGCCCCGAAGTGGGATTTAAAGAACTGCTCTGTAACCGTGATCGTAGCCCCCCCACCTATGTGGACAGGGCCTTGGAAAGAGGATTTTTTTTCTTTCAGGTATGCGATGAGTTCAATGGTATCCATGATGCGAAGTTAACAATATTGCGGGAATTTTGGCGGTTCAATAATTTTGATTTACTAATTACTTTAGCATATATTTGCGTTGCTATGGCTGGCAGTAATGAACAACCGAAAAATGTGGCTAGGGTGTGGTATCTCACCCGTTATCTCCATGTGAGGTATGAAACTTCGTATGTAGCGGGTAAACTTGCTGTTACCCTTTTTGGCAAGGATGACGCGGTGTACAAGTTTATGCGTGTGGGAAAAAAATGGCGGCTTTTGCAGGGGGACATTGGCAC
This sequence comes from Parapedobacter koreensis, assembly GCF_900109365.1. Lineage (GTDB taxonomy): Bacteria > Bacteroidota > Bacteroidia > Sphingobacteriales > Sphingobacteriaceae > Parapedobacter > Parapedobacter koreensis. The sequence goes on from NZ_FNZR01000001.1 coordinate 379,712, forward strand.
GTGGCCGGAAGACCTGCGATATAAAATTGCGAAAATGATGAACAGTATTGCGGAAAACAAGGTGGATATAGTTGTATAGACAATATGAATAGGCATAGCGGTACACTTGATTTTGATTATTTAGGTCAACGGAAGACCATCCCATACAGTTATTTTGAAAACGGTGGACAAGCGAATGTCCACCTCACGGATAAAAAGGGTTGTTGCCATGCCTATTTCTACGATGAGCGTAGAAACGTGTGGGTAGGTCTTGGTAAACAACCCAAGTGGCCCGCTGATTTTGTTTACACGCTGCACCGGATGCTTGATACCGTACTGGAAAAAGCGAAAATCCAATAATCGGTGGTTACTCCGGTGAATCGTCGCTTTCATTAGCGTTTCGCCAAGCATCCTGGTTGTAATATGCCCAAGCGATATCTATGAGATCGTGGTCAATCACCGTCCCGTCAGCCATTTCGGCGATGTAGGTGCCGCCTAAGTCGTCGTATACGATAGATTTCTGCTGCTCCTCTAATTGTTCCGGAATGTCTTCCGTGGGCGAAAACTTGATGGTCTTGCCTGTATTGGTATGGGTGACGTAAATGGTGGTTTCGTCGTCGCGTTGCGCTATTTCAAATGGTTCCATAATTTCTATATTTCGTTTTGGATTTCGGGGTAATTTGTATCGCCTTTCATGGCTGTTACTCTTGCCGTGCGGTGGGTAAGAAACTCCCCATCCCACGGTTGCATAAGTTCTTTTATCTCTATGGGGTCTTTGGCTGCAAGCCAATCGTCCCGTTTATCGGGGGGTACAATGAGTGGCATGCGTTTCTTCTCATTATGTATTTCCTCCAATTGCTCATTGGCTGCTGTGGTGATGACGGAAAACGTATTGTAGCGGTTGCCTGTTTCCTTGTCTTCCCACGGTGAGTACACAATGCCAATGGTGAAAATCTCTTTATTGGGCAGGTAGAGGTAATAGTTTTCGGTATCCTTCTGTCCGGCCACCTTGTGGGGTTCGTAAAAACCATTGACGTAAAGCAAGCCACGGTACTTGCCGATGTAATCTTTGTAGCTGGCCTTTTGAAAAATACTTTCACTCTCGGCATTGAGGGTGTTGGCATACTTGGCCGCTTCGCTTTCGGACTTGACCCAAAAGGGCAGTAGCTTCCACCTTGATAGGCCGATATCGTCCGGTTTTCCATTGACCGTAGTAGGCAACCACGGTCTTGTAAATCCGCTTACGTGGTAATATTCTTCGTCCGGCGAATATAGATTTCCATCCCAATCTACGTGGTATTTTGGAAATGCTTCCCTCAATGCTTTCTTAGAGGGAGTGGATGTATGGTAACACATGCTGTCAAGACTATTTCGCTACAACAACAATTATCTCCGAAAGTTTTGTGGTGAACCTTTTTGACCGATGTTCTTGCTTCATCGTCCACTGGCCTTCATTGCCCGTTGCAGCCATACGGACAGTATCACGCCCTTCCCGACGATTCACCTTGTCCATCGCCTGTATGGCCTTTGCTATGCGGACGCGGTTATCGGGTTTGGTGTCAAACAGTGATTGCTGTACCTGCGTATCGGGTCTGATGTCGGATAGCATCACACCGACTTTTTGGTAGCGGTAACCCTGCTTGAATGTGGTACGTAGTATGCTTTGTGCAATGCGTATGAGCTCCCCATCGTTAGCGGTCGGAGTTAATAATTTCACTTCCAATCCACAGGCGAAACGGTCTTGCTCCTTGATGTGGTCGCTGGTGCGCGCATAGACATAAATACGATTGCAGACGCAATGCTGAGACCGTAGCTTGGCCGCTGCAATGCTCACATAGGTGGCCAACGCTTCGAGCATGACTTTTAGGTTTGTCTCGGGGCGACCGAATGAGCGTGAGGTGCCTATGCCTTTCTTGGCTTTACGGTGGTACTCCATCGGTATGCAGCTTTCGCCACGGAGTTCACGCCACATCCGTAAACCGACTATTGTCATCTGCTTTAGCACCCAATCGGCAGGGAGTGCAGTGAATTTGTATGCATCCGTAATGCCCATATCCACCAGCCGCGTTGCATGGCGGCTGCCGATACCCCATACATCGCCGATTTCGGTGGCAGCCAGTGCCTCGGCCTCCTGCTCAGGTGTGGATAGGGTATAGACTCCCGTATCCTTGGATTTCTTCTTGGCCATGCGGTTGGCAATCTTGGCCAGTGTTTTCGTTCGGGCGATGCCGATGCACACGGGTATGCCTGTGCATTGCAATAACTCCCCGCGTAGGCGTGTTGCCAATGTGGTCGGGTCAAGCAGGGCATAACCCGCGAGGTCGCAAAAGCACTCGTCAATGCTGTATATCTCTTGGTCGGGAAAATACTTGCGGATAATTGAAGTAACACGATACATCATGTCTTGATATAACGCATAATTGGACGAACGTACCCATACATCGCGATGGGTATCCCTAAACTGAAAATAGGGATGTCCCATTTTTATGCCCATATCCTTTGCCTCTTGGCTACGGGCTATCGCACACCCATCGTTGTTGCTAAGTACTACGCCTGCTTTGTCCTGCAATTGGGGCTGAAATGCACGTTCGCAGCTAACGTAAAAGTTGTTGCAGTCTATCAGCGCGTACATCTTTCCTCCTATGCTGATTGTGTATGGTATGCTGTACCACTCCCCAAACGGTGAATTGGGTGGTTTCCGTGCGCTTGATCGGGCGGTAGGCTGGATTATCCGGCATCAGATATTCAACATTCCTATGCATCAGGTATGCACGTAGTATAAAATCACCGTCCATTACCCCAACTACAACATCACCGTTTGCCGGGGTGAGCGAACGATTGACGACAAGCAAATCACCGTCATGGATGCCGGAGCCTTCCATACAATCGCCCGTGACCTTTGCATAAAAGGTGGCTTCGGGGTATGAGGTGACGTAATCATTCAAATCAATTTTTTCTTCTTCATAATCTGTGGCTGGGCTTTCAAACCCTGCGTGGATACGCTCACCGAATAGCGGTATGAGACTCCTTGACCTACCGCGTTTATACAATACTACATCCATACAATACAACTTCAAAGACCTGCAAATTAAATACTAAATTAATTAGTATGCAAATGACTTAAACAAATGTTACAATTTGATTGTAGTGGATGGGATGGTGAGATTTGAAAAACTGACTTGCGAATTGTTGCAATTGCTTGAAGCAGGGGGCTATACCGTGCTGACCAGTGTATCGGGGCTGTGTGATGAAAATCCCACATACGTGCCGGAGCGGATAACTGACTTATGGGGTTATTTGGGAAGCATCAACGTGTGGAGCGGCGGATTGTCGGAAAAGGAGACTAATCTTTTGGTGATAAGGGATGCCCTTGAAAATATACTTCCTGAAGACTTGCGGGGAGTGGTATTGTTGTTTGACGATTGACTTTATGCACTATCTGAGGTCTTCCCTGCTTTCGTATCGTTTGAAATCCCTTTCGCCCCATTTGGTGAGATGGTAGCCTCCGCAATGGGGACAATAATAGGCTCGCCTTTGTTGGGGTCTGCCCTGTCGGTGTTTGATGCGTCTGCCATCCAGTCGATTGTGCAAGGCTTTGAATCCCCATCGTAATCTAAGGATGGTAAGCCTTGCTTCCATTTTTGAAGCAAAGCAGATTTTTCCTGTTGCAAGGCACTTTTTGCGTTCTGATGGGGCCGGTAAGTCCATTCTGTCACCTTTTTTTGATTTGCGATGATGGCCTGTATGACCGTCTGCGACGGTCACGGACGGGCGTTTTGGTTGCCCGGTAGCGTCCACTTTGCGTGTTGCTATTTTCAGCTTTTTGTGTTCTTGCTGATTCGTAGGTGTTTGACATAATCAATCTGATGGCCCTTTTTATCCTTTCCATCCCCTGGTCAGTGCTGATGTCTACCCCGCAGAACAGGCTGTCGTTGTACTGGCTATGCAGTACGAGGTGATATATCCCTGCAATGACCAGCGCGGATACCGCGCGTATGTCCACATCGGTGCCGTGGAAATGCGGGTCGGTCATGTTGAAAAGGCGCTCGCCAAGCTGTTCCCTCTCCTCGCCAATCCTGAACAGGATGGGATTCCGTTCGCACAGTTGCCAAAGGATGACCTGCTGCATTTCCCTGTTCTGATAAAAATAATCCAGTTGGTTTATCATGATGGATTCGGCAAGCTCGCGCCCGTAATTGCCGCCGTGTTGTTTGATAAGCTCGGTGACCTGCTGAGTAAACCCTACCCAATAATCCTTATTGCGAATGTATGTTTCAATGAGGTTATTGATGTTGCCGAAATGGTGGTCTAACTGGCTTCTCCTCAATCCGGATACTTCTGCAATATTTTTTATCACTAATCCGCTGTACCCGTATTTAGTGATGATTTCTCCCACTGCGTCGAGGAACTTTTGCATGGTGCGCGTGCTGTTGTTTTTCGGGCCGTTGTATTTCCTTTGTGGTCCCATAGCGTTACTCCTTTTTATTTTTTTTTGAGATTTTCAATTGGCTATCTACGTATGCAAAGGCTTCAAGTGCTCGGTCAAGGTGTTCTTTCGTATGGGTCGCCATCACGCTCATACGGATACGTGCATCGTGCCGTGGCACGGCAGGGTACAAGATGGGATTGGTGAATATTCCGGCTTTGAGCAGCATTCGTCCTGCATCTCCGGTGAGGTGCGGATCACCTATCTTTACGGGTATGATGGCACTGCAAGTGGTTCCGGTGTCCATGCCAAGATCTTCCAGTCCCTTTTTGAAATAGTTGATATTCTGCCATAGACTGTTGCGCCAATGGGGTTCCTCGTCGATGAGTTCGATGGCTTTGACAATGGCCATGACCGTAGGTGGTGCTGTCGATGAAAATATCTGCTGACGGGATTGAAAACGGATGAAATTGGTCACATCGGGACTGGCAATGGTGTATCCCCCGATATGGCCAAGGGTCTTGCTGAATGTGCCGGAAATGATATCCACCTTGTCCAGCAAATCTGCATCTTCCAACACGCCACGGCCTGTGCGGCCCAACACGCCGATACCGTGGGCATCGTCTACCATGAGGTATGCGCCGTGCTGTTTGACGAGCTTGAACATTTCGGCAAGCGGGGCTACGTCTCCATCCTGCGAAAACACGCCATCGGTGACCACGAGCTTGGTTTTGAATGTGCCCTTTACGGTTTTGAGGATATGCTCCAAAGCAGTGAGGTTGTTGTGCGGAAAGGTCTTTGCGTTGGTTCCCCTTAGTCCTTCGGCGACGCTGGCGTGTACGCCCATATCCACTATGGCAATGTCACTTTTCTTTAACATGGATAGCAGTGTCGCGCTGTTGGCGGTATAGCCCGTGGTGAATGTGGCCGATTCATCGGGGTCGCGCCCGTAGAATGCGGCTATTTTTTCTTCAAGTTTTTTGTGGTACTCAAAAAAACCTCCTATCAATGGACTCGCCCCACTGCCTACGCCGTATTTTTCGATGCTGTCTATTGCCGCTTGTTTGACTTTTGGGTGCTGGCTGAAATTAAGGTAGTCATTGCTTACGAAGCAAACGCAACGTTGCGGCTTGTTGTCATAGGGTGTTTTGATGTCCATTTCCGGCCCGCATCCGGTGGTTGTGATAAGCCTGTAATTCATGTGGCCGTTTTCGGCCATGTAGTCCGTGAACTGTTTGAATGTCTTGGCGCGCTCGAATGCATCGAGGCCGGGAATGTCCTCAAAATCCTTGAACGTGGCTTTGGTAAAATCTATTTCCATAATCCGGTGTAATGATGTTAACTAAATAAGTAGCATCTTTAAAGTACACTGGAAATACGGATCGGCTACTTATGCGTGCAGGTTAGTGCCATGAAATATGATGTAAAGATACCGATTTTTACGCGGATGTGGAGCGATTGGTTGCTTGATTCCTATAGAGGCTGTTGTTTAATTATCATTTCAAGTTTTGTCTTATCTATTCCTCCGCCTTTTTTGAAAATTGCACCAATGTCTTGTTGATCCCTAACAATTTTGTTGTCAATAAGCACTTTTGATACGAGGTCTTCAAAGGTATTTTTTACCCTTGCATAACGAAAGAATGTTTTGATGTTTGTTGATTTTTTTTCGGCAATTGTTTTGATTTTTTGTTCAAAGAATGTTGGAATTGTTAGTTGAACTAATTCTCTATATTCTTTTTTAGTAAGTTTTAAACTGCCATTCTTGTTTTTAGCGTAGTTTATCTTTGTGTCTTTATAATTAAGAGGAAAAGGCGAAATGTCAAGAATAAGAAAACCAATATCATTACATACTTTGATAAAGTTTTCCTTATTTAAAATGTTTTTGTTTAATATATCGCCTAAGTCATTGCGATAGAAAAACTGCGAGTTTTTTGTATTTGGATTATAGATGTATTTTTTCTTTTTTCCCCAAAGCGGAGCTTCTGATATCATTAAGAAATTCACCTTGTCAATTTGTTGAAAGTTGTCAAACCAAATCGATGTAATTTCATTAAATGCATTTTCTAAGTACAAAGAGTCTTGGTCAAAATATGCTGAAAGCCCTCGTTTGTCGTAAAATGCTTTTAGGATTTTTTTATTGTCGGAATAATTCATTTATGATGTTTTATTGAAGTTTTGACGGTGTCAATTGCATGCTCGCTAACGGCTCACTGCTTGGAATTTCTGTTTGTTGTCATAGGTTGTTGTAAAATGCCCAATTCAGCTTCAATTCCCCTTCCATTTCGTATTCCTGTATTTTTGCTTTAATCGGTTCTCTATGTTCTGCTCCGCAAATAAACATCGCTTTGTTGTACAGATGTTGTTTGCTGTAATTGTAAATATTTCTAAGCATTTCAGTTTCACGTTTATCATGAAGCTCACTTTCAGATTTATGTTCACGAAGCAATTTTAGGTCATTTATTCTCGATAAAACGGTTTCTTCAACGACACGTATTTTATCCAAACGCTCTGAGCAGGTATCACTATTTAGAAAGTTATGGCCCTCCTGTTTAATCATTGCTACCTGCTCCTTCCACAGTCTGACGTATTCAGCACTTCGCTTTGCTATTTCATCGGCGCCAAAAAAAAGGTCGGTTTTATATATTGGATAAGTGTCAACCGGAAAATGCTTTATAGAGTAACACCTTAAATATTTCTTGATTGCTGTTGCCTCTATTGTATTTGGAATATAGTCGTCAGCATATACAAAGGAAAAAGTGTCAGGGGAAAGCTCTTCGAATATTATTTCCGGTTGTATTTCCTCAATGATCTTGTACAACTCATCGGGATTGCATTTTCCAAGGAGTTTATGGAATGATGAAAGTAAAGTAATGCTGTACACTTGTATGGGCTTCTGTTGTTTATACCTGTCACTAACGACTAAGTATTTATACAGGTGTGGGATTGGCAGCACTCCGGCTGATTGAAAATATACAGATGCCGTTATATTCGTCTGCCCAATTTAGAACGTATTGCCACACTTGTATAAATACGTATGTTTTGCGTTTGCTATTCTTTTCGAAAAGCTGTGTCAATTACAATAGGTTTTATTCGCTCGTCTTTAATTGAGTCTATAATAGACTGAATTTGCTTCTCGTCGATTTTTACAGAAGCGGGAATCCCTATACTATACAACGTGAGAATTATTGCAACAAGGGACACCAAAGCACTAAATAAAGCCGTGTATAAACCAACTTTTGCAAGCTTTAAATTTTGTTTTGAGATTAAAAAATCATTTTTAGCTATCAAAAGTTCAGGAGAACTATACCCATTATTTTTAAACTCGAAAAGTTTAAACGTTGGAACATAATAATAGCTGAAACAATTTAAGAAGTTGTCAACGACATCCTTATTTTTTATTTCTAAAGTTGTCAAATAGTCTTTGTCGCAATTGATATAAAAAGGAAATGTATCAGCCCTATCCTGTAATTTGTTCCGTAAGTTAACCTTATCGATAAAACCATTAATTTCCAACTGTTTTAGAAAGTTGGCAACCTTCACCAGTATATAATTTACTCTTTGGAATACAAACCAATTGCCGATAATTATAAAAAGGTCTGCATTCTCTTTCTCCATCAGATGAATCGTTGCTTCGTTTTTTTCAAAATCTACATTGATAACTATTCCGACATTTGTTAATTCTTTGTCTCGCTTAAAAAGTCTTAGAATTAAATTTTCAATGTTTGCATCATTGTGCTGCGAGGCCATCAGGAGCGGGTCAGTTCTAATCGTAAACCTATGTACCAATGATGGCTTTTCGTCAGGACTACGAAATCCAGATGTGCGCCAAACTGATTTGCCGTTATCGAAATTTCCACCAATAGTGTCAGCGTCTATAAGGTAGTCAATGATTTCTTGTTCAAGTTCGCTAAGATTATCCATGCTTTATGCTTTATATTGACGCGCAACTCCCAAATATATGCAATAATCTTTTGTAGGCAAGGATGTCAAGTGTCTTTCAATTACTCCCTATAAATAATTGTTTTTAAGCGCATTGTTTTAACATTAACAGATTTAATCTGTTACGCATTTTGTATAATTTCTTTGGCCTTGTTTTGACAGGTAATGCAAGAAGCGCTATAAGAATACTCTCATCACAATTGCTCTGTTGTTGAAACCGATGTAAGCTATACAATTTAATTTTGTGTTACTCAATTGGATTGTTTTCACATGGATGTGGGTGTGGGCTATTTGACAACCCTACGAACTTGAACTACGAAACAATATTGGCGACATAAAAGAAAGGGGGTATCGGCTGTTTATTTAGAATATCAAGTTGGTTATTAGCTGCTACTTTTATGTTGCCCTCCTAAAGTTCCACACCTCTCTCATTGACTTTATGTGTTCAGGAATTAAGTTCTGCACTTCCTTTTTAGGGGCGCCCATAGTCCTAAATTCCTTTTTCAAAACATCAATCAATAATTTATTCCATTTCTTCTCAAACTCTGAATTGGGAACCTCAATCACAATCCCATCTTTAATTCTTTGGGAAACCTTATCAGTTGACTTACCTGTCATCAGACAAAAAGCTTTCGATCGAATGATTCCATCAACCAGTGAATATTGGGATGATAAATGAAATTCGATTACAAAGCCAATTTCCATCGGTTGTAGAAATTCTACGATTAGATAAATATGCTTTGGAGCAAAAAATGTTTTAGGTAATGACCACTGAGTTTTAGCATCTCCTGGGGGCAACTCGTTGTGCAACCGCATTAACTCAGGTATATTTTCGTCATCCTCTACATCAATTATTAATGCAGGTATAACTCGACCCTCGCCTATTCCGACTGAGGAAAAGGCTCCTTGAGCGACTGTCTTATAAACCGGGTCAACAACTTTGATTGTCCTTCTAACCATTTGCAAATTCTTTGATAATTGAGCATTCTGAAGTTTGGCAGTTACCCTGAGTATCTGTTACTTTAATAGTGTATTTATCAATCCTATAGCCAGCAAAAGCATTTTGAGGTTGTTCAAACATCAACCATTTTGACATCATTCCTCTTTCTTCAACTCTTATATCGTTAGGAAATGCCGAAATACTGTCTTTAGGTATTTCGCTTTTGTGGTTCTCATTGTGGTGAATGATAACCCTGGCAACAGAGTCGTCGTCTCTTATATACTCGATCTCTAAATCTGCCTTAAATGAACTTTTGCTATCGGACTTGTTAAATACAGCGACATGAAATAGCAAGATTTTTTTGATAGGTTCGGCTTGTGTTGACCACCTGTATGCTTCATGCAAATACAAACTAAAATCGGCCTGTCGGTCACCATAGTTTTGTTGTGCTAACTCGTAAGACTTTTTTGCAAAACCTCGGCTTTGATATGCAGAGAAAGCTGAAATAATTGTTGCTGCAACTGCTATAACTGTCCAGATAGTAACGGTTGGCTGTGCTGTTTGGTTTATGGCTTGAAGTAGTATGTAAGCTAATGTCATTCTTTGGTTGTGGTTAATGTTCGTTACATCTCCCAAATATATGAAACAACCTTGTCGATACAAGTATAGTTTTTTCTATTTTTCCCTTGTAAACTCCTGTTTTAAAACATCCTGTCTCTTTAGCGGCTTTTGTCTCTTTCTCAAAAGGGCAAATCTCGATTATTTTCACATGGACGTGGGGCGGTTGACTGCACTTTGCTCTGTGGTGTTTTTTTGCTCTTGCCGGGGTATCGGGGGTCGTTGTCCGCTATTTCGGGAAGTTGCCGTGCGGCGTTTCTTTTGCTTCTTGGCTTTTTGGTGGTGTGTCGGCGCTGGTTGTTCGTCGTTTTCGGAAGGAGACATTTCGGCCTCAATCTTCCGTAATTCGTCTACCATTAAGTCATGCACTTCCCGTTTTATTCTCAGGTAGTTTTCGCGTACGTCGTCTTCGGTGACGTTCGCAAAAGAGGGAATAGGTCTGTATCTGCTTTCTTCGCTTGCAATGGCCTCATGGTCATTTTGGATTTCGCTATGGAATATCTTTAATGCCATTTTTTCATTGGGATTGTCGGCCACCATGCCCACGAATGTGCCGGATGAAAGTGTGGCGATTTTTGAGGCAGGGACAGCATAGTCCAACTGCATCGATTTGGTAAACGTGGTGTCGTTGCTGCTCAGGGTGCTGCTGGTTCGCTCCTGCATGATTTTCCCCAACGTCTCCGAAAGTGCTTTGGCGGTTTCCCCGGTGGCCTGTCCGCTGATGATGTTGCCCACTACGCTGAATATGACATCTGCGGTTTCCCTGCCGTAATCCCGCGTGATCTGTTCCTGATTTTGGACTGCCAGGGTAGTAGCGACCAAATTACTTCTCGCGGTAGCCAAAAGTCCGTCCACGCCCGACGAGCCGCCTACATAAATCGTGGGAAATTCGTCGAAGATGAGTGAACATTTCTGCTTCCCCTTTTGGTTGACGAGCTTTATCATCCGTGACACGAACAGGGACAACACCGCCCCGTAGATTTGCAGCTTTTGCGGATTATTGCCAAGTGCCAAGATTTTGGGGTCTTCGGGGTTGTTCACGTCCAACGTAAAATCACTGCCGCTCAAAACCCAGTATAGTTGGGGTGAGGACAGGCGGCCAAGCCCGATTTTTGCCGATGCTATCTGCCCTTCAAGTTGCTCCTTTGCGTTGTTTTGGAATGCCATCAAAAAGGGACTGATTAAAGCCTTAATTTCTTCCTCTCGGCTTAGCACTGCAAACAGTGGGTCGTAATCGACCTGCATCAGCTCCAATGCGTGGGGTAGGGTGCAATAGATGCCGTCCCTGTATTTCCGCAAAAACCAAATGATGGCCGTGAGGAAGCTAATTGGTGACTCCACGAAGAAGTCCCCAATTTTCTGCAACCATTGTCTGTTGAGGCCGAGCATGATGCTGCGGCTTGCTTCGGTCGCGTCCGTGATGTCTGTCATGCTGTGGGGGTCGAGCGGATTGCAACGGTGTGTTTGGTTCAGGTTGTCGAAATTGATGATGTAGAATTTGGGAGTGATGCCGTAATTTTTGCGGTATTGCAATAGCTTGTTGTAGGCTAAGTGTGTAAGGTCGGGATATTTGAAATCGTAGACGAACATCGCGAAGCCCTTTTTGATGTGCTGGTCGATGATATGCCGGATGATGAAATAGGATTTTCCCGCTCCGGGGGTGCCTATCACGAGCAGGCCGCGAAATGGATTGATGAAATTAATCCAACTGTCACGGAGTTTGCCTTTCAGGTTGTACTTTGCAGGTAGGTTGATGGAATATTCGTTTTGCAATAATCTTTCCTCCTGCGGAAACGTTTCATTGTCATTATTGAATATGTCTCGTTGCAGGCTGAATTTGACAAGGCGTGAAAGGTGGGTGCCGCCGATGACCATGAGCAGGTATCCGATTGCGGTTGTGCCGATGTAGCATAGGGCAAGCATGTCGGTTTCGACGGTCAGGTACAGCGTGAGGGCGCTGGCGAAATAAAGGGATAGCCCGCTCACGATGTATGCGGTAATGCTGCGCCAATTTATCTTTTCGTCCTTGCGGCCCCTCACTCCCATGAGTGAAATGGCAAGGAATATGAGCGCCCCGAATTTCGGTTTTGCCATTCCATCCAAAAAACCCATTGTCAATAGGTTGGCCAAAAGGCGGTCGGAGATATCTGCCGTCCATCCCCATTGCCGGAAAGCAAGGTAGCATGTAAGGTACGCATGTATCGCAAGGATGGCTATGCTAACCATTCTGCTGAGGTCCGCAATTTTTCGTAGAGCTTGGATGTCTTCGCCTGTATTCATGGTTATTTGTATTGGGGTTATCTGTGGATTGCCTTACGCTTTTTCTTCTTTTTGGGTATCTGCGGTGCATATTCGGGTGCGGTTTTACTGAGCAGGTTTGGTAACAGGCTGTCTCCGCTTGCGCGTTGTTTGGGTGTGCGGTTTGCTTCCAAAGCCATTTTCAGGTAGTTCTTGGCCTTTGCGGCTTGTTGCAGGTAGGATGTTTGCCGCATGGTCGGTTTAAGTACTTTTGCCGGCTGCTCTTTTTCCGATGGAATGTTCCGCTTACCAAGTTTGTCGGTGACGGCTTTTGCGCTGTACGCTTTACCGAAGTCGCTGCCGTTGAAGACCGTCTTATTGATATTGTCTACGTAGGTGATACCGTATAATTGTCCCTGTTCGTTTTGCCGGAATACTGCATGGATGCCCTCTTTTGCCAATTCCTTGATGAAGGTGGTTTTGGTGAATTGGGTGTGGTTTCCCATAACGTTGCCAATGCGCTGTTTGAGGCCATCTTTGTGCTGCTTGCGCTTTTCGGTGTTTCGGTCGAATCTTTTTTCAAGATTGGCAACCGTGGGTTTGCCATAGATGGTGCTGGCCTTGATTGGGATACCCACCCGCTCGCCTTTTTCATCGATTAATGAATATTGCAGCCCATTGCGTTCGTGCATCCGCGTACCCTCTTTGCCTCGGTCGGCCACGATGTTGTACTGGCTAAGGACGGCATTCAATTCGGCGATGCTGGTGAAGCTGTACTCTTTTATGATAGCATTCACGATATTGGTGATAGCCCGTTTCGTGGGGGATTGGCCATAGCTTGCGGCTTCGATATTTGCAGGTTTGATGCCCTGCTCTTGTTCCTGTCCCCTGCCTTCGGCTTTGATGAGCCTGTATTTTTCTTCGATTTCTTTCCGCGCCGTTTCGGATAGAGTACGCCCGATATTGTGGATGTCGATGCGCTGGCCATCCGGCTTGATGTTTACCGTCGCAATGTGGATATGCGGATGGGCGGCATCGAGGTGGCGGTAAACAAGGAATGGCTGGTCACCGAAACCGATGCGCTCCATGTAGTCGATGGCAATCTCCTGCATCCTTTGGTCGGTCAACTTCTCCGTGGGGTCGAAGTTGAGCGAAATGTGGATGGCGTTGGTTTTTACCCTGCCGTTGAGCATGGTGAGGTTTTCAAAACGCTGCTTCTTTTGCAGCATATCCATATCCGTTATTTCCCCCGCAAATCCGCTTGCAAGGATGATATGTGCCTCTCCTTGTTCAACCTTGTGTTCGTTGTAGTATAGCACACCGCCGATATCCTTACCGCTTATGATTTTCGCAACCATCGCTGTGCAAGTTTTGAGGTGATGCCAAGGAGCGTATCTATTTTGGCTTCGATGCGTTTGTACTCTGCGGTTGTTTTGATGTGGTGGAATGCCCGCTCGGTCGGCGATTCCGAAATATGGAATTTATGTGTCTGTTGGTTTATGTTGATGCCGATGGCTTTTATTTCCTTGCGTATTAGCGCCAGTTCTTCCATTGGGCCGTTTAGCGACACGTCACGGTAAAAGCATTTTATTTGCTCATTGGACAGGATCTTACGGGCTACTTCTCCGATACTCCGGCAATCGCTGTCATTGACCAGCTTTTCGAGCCGCTTATATGTCTTATCGTCTACCCGTGTGCGGATAAGATGCCTCAATAAACTGTCTTGGTCATGTGCTTTTTTCCTTCCCATAACTTCACCCTTTGGGGAATGTTCCGGACGGTCGCAAGTTTCGAAGCGGCTGCCCCCGACAATGGGTCGGCAAGAATTTTTGTGGACAAAAATACATCTTGCTCCCCCCACGCGGGGGGCCACCGCTCCCTACCGGACGTGCCGGAACGGACGTTGTAATGCTGTTCTTATGGCTCTGCTCTACGGCAGTTCCGGTTTGTCGGTTAGGTCTATTCTCTCCACCTCGGTGAGCGGTATAGAAGCACGGAGTACCTGCCGGATGCGCTGCCGTGGTGTCTCTTTCTTTCGTTTGAATCGGGGGGCGAAGCTGTCTGCCGGATGGCGGTTGCCTTTGTTCCTTTTGGGTGTGTTGTTGTTCATGGCTATCCTATTTTGTCGGGTCAAAATTGGGCAGCCGTGTCGAGGGAAATTGGGTACTTTTGGGGAGTACCTAAATTTAAAGTTTGCTCTTAGGATTAGGTTGGTTCTTTATCTAATTAGGATGCGGCTGACAAATTCCGAGGCAACTTCGTGCTCTAACACAAAAATCCGCATTGTATTGTCTTTTTTAATCTTGGCAACTTCAAAGATTTTATGATTATGGGTTGAAGATATATTAAAATGGAAAAATAAGCCATTGATATAGAATACAAATTCCACCTCATTATTATTGGCAAACTTCAAAGGTCTAATTATTGTATCGATAAGTCGCGGGTCGTTAGGTTTTGCGTAAATCATTGATGCTTCATAGGTGGTTTCTTCTTTGCTGTCGTTGTTCAGAAGCATCCTACGTATCTCTTCCGAATGTTCTTTTCCTAAATCTACTTGCTCGAAAAACTCGTGTTTGGATATATGCGCCCTCCAAAGCAAGGAAAGGAAAAAGAGTTTCGTTTTTGTATAATCAATGTTGCTTATTAAAGTAGATTTGAGCCCATTTTGATTGACCTGATTAAAGTACATAGGGCGTTTTTCCTTGCCAATATTTCCTCCGTAGAGAACCTTGCTAACATAATCTTCATTCTTGCCGATAACGTTACTATCACAATCTTGACATAAGATATGTTTATCGTAGATGCCATCAAAGAGGCTTCTTGCCCTCCCGTTTGAAAGATTTTTATAGTTAACATAATGCTTGATTGGGTCGAACAGTCCATTGTACATAAAATCAGGGATTATATGAGATTTTTTAATTAGCGCTTTTTCTTGTAGGCAAAGTTTACAAATCATTGCTTGCATATTTAGAAAAGAAATATCTTTGTTCCATACCACTAAATATAGACTTAAAAAAATGAATTATCAATTGGACAATCTCCGAATAAATCTCTTTAATGTAGTCAGGGACTTAGCTACAGGAAAAGGTGAAATCAAGGGTAGACTCAAAATTGCGTACAAGACCTTTCATAAATTAAGGAGTGAAGAATTTCCAGCTCGATTAAAAGAAAGTTGGAATATCATCGATTCAAATCTTAAAAAAAGCGAAAAGGAAAATGATAATTTTGGAGAAACCGTAATTGACAAAATGGATGATGAAACCTGCGTTGATTTGGCAACTCTTATATGTAATTTGATGTGGGATTCCGTTGATCCAGCTACGGAAGAAGCCAAACCAACATCTTAAACATATCCTACATCACGTGTTCTATTCACGGCATTATTATTTATACAAAAAACCCACTAAACACCCCAAATCGGGCAAATAAGGGTTAGAGAAATGTACATGACGGATTACTCTACATACTCCCGAACAAAGTAGCCGAGCCAAAACCAGTCTTTTGGTTCCAAGTTAACACCCTCTTTTGCGGTGAATACGATATAATTCTCATCACCGTCTATTTTATAGTCAAACTCGCAAGTTTCGGCGAATCCTATGCCGGAGCTATTGGTTTCCATTGCTTCCAAAATGGCAATGATTACGTAGGATGGCGCTACTATTTTCATATTTTGTGTTTTTTTCAAAGGTACATAGCATGAAACTTAGGTTCTTACGGGAAACCGTAAACGGATTACTAAGTTTTAATTTCTTTTTAGATAATCCACGAAGTCTCGGTCTTTAAGGTATTCGATTAAAATTACTCCTATATAATCATATAGTTGATCTATAGACTCCAAATAAGTAGCCTCATCTTTATGGCTGATGTAGTTTCCATGTGCTATATCAGATCTCTGGTTATATATGTAGTTTAAATTATTATGAATTTCGTCCAAATCCCTTGTTTTATCGTTAAGATATATCAAAGTTGTCGCTTTCAATTTAAATTGTTTGCTAATACTATCTTCAACATTAAATCTGTTAAAGTCGGGGTTTCTTGTTAATAAAAATTCAATGATACTGACAAGAAGTAATAATTTAACTTTTATGTCGTAAGTTTCATGGAGAATTACTCTAAGCAAATTTCCGACGAACAACAGTTTTTCTTTTGGGCTTTGCTTTTTATTAGATGATTTATTGCCATCCGTTTGTGTCAAAACAGATTCTAATAGCTGTGAAATATCTCTTACATCATCAGCAACCAAAGGGAACCATATCCATTTCTTATGGACTGGCTTATTCTCATTTAGAAAAATTCCAATATGTTTAAAATCTTCCAAAACATAATACAAATCATTATCTCTACTTTCATAGAAAATTTCCTGTGGATATTTCAATGGAATTAGGTTTTCCCCATAATAATGCCCATTCCTATTCAATAGAAGTGAAATTAGTCCTGTATATCCAATGACTTGATTAAATGAATTGAGAAATGGGTGATTATTATCACCGCCATATATAATTGGTATGAGGGTAGTTTTCTTTTCCAAAATTTGCTCAAAGAAACCATCATCTTGATATCGTAGAATTATCCATGCTTTTACAATTATATCTATTGTATTATCGGTATGGTATTCTTGAATTATATCAAACGCAGTTTTATCATTTGCCTTTAGATAGTCTGTCAGTTCTCTTAGCCCGAAAGCAACTCCAAGCGCCGGATTATCATCGTTATTACCACCCCCCCAATTGACGCTTTTAATAACAAACTCTTTTATCAAATTTTCTTCTTCTTGGCTTCTTGGATTGTCAAGAGCATAACCCATTGAATTTGAAAGTATGATTTTATCCTTAAGTGGATAAATAAAGTGAGTGAGTGTAAAAGCCATAAATATTATTTAAGTTTCAATGAACCAAGCAACAAAAGTATTAAATATTTAAACCTGTGTTATGTGTGATTGATTTCTTTTATAGTAATGGAATGAAAAATTTAAGAGGTTTTGTAATGGTCGTTTCCATTGATAGCTGAAATTTTTGAATGCTTATTCTATCGGATTAGATCAAAATATTATAATTTTACAAAATGAGTGATATGACAATTGAATATGTTAAATCCCGGTTTCTAATGGCAGTTAAAGCATTGGCCATAGGAACGGGTGATATTAGAAGTAGACTTACCTTGGCATACGACCAATTAAAGACATTGCAAATGCGAGATTCAGATATTCCGGAGCAATTTAGGACTGATTGGGACTTCATAATGTCATCGTTAACAACAGATCCTATTGACAGGGAGACTCGTGAGGTCAGTAAGAATTTAAGCAAAACGGATACAACGGATTGTATCACCTTAGCCGAAAGTATATTTGATTTGATGCGTAAATTAAACGGCCTTTCGTTGTAATCTTTTGAGTTTATTAGGGATAACTTATTAATTTAAACAAAAGTTACCGTGATGGAAAAATTTCATTTTACTGCAACTATATAGTCCTAAATAGACTTTAAAGGCACTTTTTAACTGGCTAATTTGCGCAAGTCATCAAGGAAGTGTTTTGTAATACTTCCCCTAAAGCCTACACATCTTGAAGTCAAAACATACAAAAGCCTGCAAATTAAATGTTTGCGGGCTTTTTGTTTTTTACAGCATCCTGATTCATTCAATTATTCGCATAAAAACAGTGAGTAATTCAGTGAGTCAATTCCCCGCATACCTTTACTCACTGGAAACGTTGTAACGAATTGTAAAACAATGTGTTCAATCATTGAACATCTTGACTGCCGTAGGCTGCAAGGCTAATTTTGTTTCACTTAAATGATGTGTTATCATGAGTACAAATTATTCCTTGCTCTTCTACTTGAAGAAACCAAAAAACTATGCTGTTGGTGCAAAACCCATTTACATGCGTATCACCGTGGCCGGTGAACCCAAGGAAATATCCACTGGCCGTGAGTGTGACCCCGCGCGGTGGAACGCCAAGGCTAACCGTGCCAAGGGAACGAAAGAAGAAATCCGTAACCTGAATGCCTACCTCGACACGCTGGAGCGAAAGGTGGCCGATGCCCACTTGCAACTCGTAAAGGACGGCGCGGAAATCACCGCCGAATCGCTGAAACTGAAATACCTCGGCAAAGACGTGCAACGGCGGCACCTAATGGAAACGTTCACCGAACACAACCGGAAAATGGAAGCATTGCTGGGCAAGGGCTTCAAGCCAAACACACTGAAAGGCTACAACACTTCGGTTGGGCATCTTACCGCGTACCTCTCGAAATGCCTCGGTGAAACGGATATCGACATCCGGCGCATCGACCATGCGTTTATCACGGGTTACGAGTTTTTCCTGCGCTCGGACATGGGATGCAGTGCGGTGTCGGCAGCCAAGTACATGAAGCACCTGCGCAAAATCGTCAACCTGTGCATCGCCCACCGTTGGATTACGGAAAACCCCTTTGCGTTCTACAAAACGAAAGCCAAGCCAAGGGAAAAGGAATTTCTCACACCGGATGAACTGGACAGGGTAGCGAAAAAGGAGTTCGGCATACCAAGGCTCGCCCATGTGCGCGACATCTTCGTGTTCTGCTGCTATACGGGGCTGTCATATGCCGATGTGCGAAAATTGCAAAAGACGGACATCGCCAAGGGCATAGACGGCAGGTTGTGGGTATTGACCAGCCGGGAGAAAACGGAAACTTCCTCCAACATCCCCCTGCTGCCGCAAGCATTGGAAATCATCGGACGCTATGCGGACTATCCACCATGCGTGGCAAAAGGGCTGGTGCTTCCCGTGTTGAGCAACCAGAAGATGAACAGCTACCTGAAAGAGATCGCCGACCTGTGCGGCATCGCCAAGACGCTGACATTCCACATGGCGCGGCACACATTCGCCACCACGGTGACACTGGCCAACAACGTGCCGATAGAAACGGTTTCCAAAATGTTGGGGCATACCAGCATCAAGACCACCCAGCACTATGCCAAATTGCTGGATACCCGGATAGGCAACGACATGCTAACTTTACAGCAAAAATTGGCAGGAACTTAATCTGGCTATACTCGATATCCGTTTGGGAACTTATTTCCCAAACGGATATAAGAAACATTACATAAACCCAAAATACATTATATTTGAATCATGTCCAAAGCAACACAACCAACAATAGGAACTTACATTGACCCGTTAACCGATTTCGCATTTAAAAAGCTCTTTGGAAGCGAGCCGAACAAGGACTTACTGATTGACTTCCTCAATGGCGTGTTCCGTGGGCGGAAACACATCGTGGATTTGGTATACAACAAAAACGAGCATCCCGGCGAAACGGTAAACGAAGGGAGTGCCATATTTGACCTAACCTGTACCGGAAACGATGGGGAGCAATTCATCATAGAAGTACAACGGGGAAAACAGGGCAACTTCAAGCAACGGGCAATCTTCTATACCAGCCGCTTGGTCACCGAGCAAGCCCCCAAAGGAAAGCGTTCCGAATGGGGATATAATGTGAAAGAAGTGTACCTCATCGCGCTCTTGGAAGATTTTTCCTTGGATGCGGGTAATGAGCAAGAGTTTCTGCATGATATTTGCCTAAGTAACAGGGAGACAGGTAAAGTTTTTTACGAGGGGCTGGGGTATATATTCATTGAATTGATTAAATTTGTAAAAACGGAAGCGGAGCTGGATACCGACCTTGACAAATGGCTCTATGTTTTGAAGAACATGAGTAGCATGGATAAGATTCCGGTATATCTGCGCAAACCGATTTTTGAAAAACTGTTTAATATTGCTGAATACAGCAATCTGACAAAGGAGGAAAAGACCATGTACGATACAAGTCTGAAACGCAAATGGGACAACAAAGCTGTGTTGGACTATGCAGTAAATGAGGCGGCAAAGGAAGCAGCAAAGGAGGCCAAACAAGAAGAAAAAATGGAAATCGCACGCGAAATGAAAAAGGACGGCATTTCCGTTGAACAGATTGCCAAGTTTACCAAGCTGTCCATCGAGGAAATCGAAAAGCTTTAACAGAACGCTCACCATTATAGAGTAAGCCATCCCCAAAACGGATGGCTTTTTTTGTATCCCCCACCCTTGTACGCACCAAGGCATTTTCACCGCTTAGGCCACCGAACGCAAGGCGGGGGAATTGGGTCAAGGGCGCCGGAGGGCAAAGGCCTGCGGACGGCGGCGTTTATATACCCTTGACCTTTCCCACGCCGTGGGTAATTTTGGCCGGGCGGTGCAAAGGCCGGATGTCCTCAACCACCTGTAAACTCACCGCCTGACACCCCGTGACTGCGCTTTCTTTTTCCGCTTGCGCCGCCTTTCCTCTTCCTCAATGGGGTTTTGCTGGCTGCCCTCATGGATGGGTTCAAGCAGCATCCCCAGCAGTTCGGCGGCACCGCCCACCGTGGTGGCCAGCATTTCGCCCACGCTTTCGAACATGCCTTGGCTCACTTCGAGTGCCAGTTCCATTGCCAATGGCTGACCCTGCGGATGCCGACCCGCCAATTCCGTGAGCGTGTGCATCTGTGCCTTTTGCTGTGCCGTGCCGTTCTTCATCGTATTGGCATATTGCAGGCTGTCTTCCAGGTTTCGCTCGAAATCGA
Source organism: Parapedobacter koreensis (assembly GCF_900109365.1). Taxonomy (GTDB): domain Bacteria; phylum Bacteroidota; class Bacteroidia; order Sphingobacteriales; family Sphingobacteriaceae; genus Parapedobacter; species Parapedobacter koreensis. Next base: position 400,432 of record NZ_FNZR01000001.1, read on the forward strand.
ACAGTTCATCGAACAGGGTTTCGCCCGACTGTTTGAATGCCGTGCGGTCGAACTGCCCCAGCTTCTGCGAATGGGCTTTGTTCCGGCCACGTGACGTATTCTGCGGGCTTAGCTTGATTTTATTGGTGATGTCCTTGCGGCTCACGATTATCTGGACGTGCATCTGCCGCCCCTCCTTGCGTTCCCCTTTTCTCTTTTGCCCACTTTTCACTTCCCTGTCGTTGTGGCCGTAATAGCGGTGGTTTTCCAGCTTGCCGAACCAAAGCAAATCTTTGTGGCTTTCGATGCCGGGGCGTTTGAAGTTACGGGCGTATTCGTCCATCACCCTCATGGCAAATTCCTTTAACTTTTCCCTTGCCCCGTCCTCGCCGTATTTGGACACGAGGTGCGCCAGTTCCTTTTGGCTGGGGCTGACGTTGATGAGGAAGAATTTGCTGTCGTCCCTGCCCAGCTTGGCCACGTTGCGGTCGATGCCCGTCCGCACCTCGTGGGGTTTGATGTCGTTGGCCGTTCCATTGAACCAACGCTCCGGCTTGACCTCCATCCCATTTTCCGGCTTCATCCGGTTTTCCTTTTCTAGGTAGTGTACCAGCGCACCGCTGCTGCCCTTGTTGTCGCCCGTTTCCGATTTGGTGATGTTGATGTACATCGCTTTCTTTACAGGTTGTCCAACGATTGCCTTGCACGCCCAGCCAGTTCTTCTTTTTTGGCCGCCGATACAGGCCAGCCGAGGGCTTCCCTTTGGGTGATGTAATAGTCCAGTACCTGCCGGAACCTGGACTTCAATGTTTCCCTTTCCCGCATGTTGCCAAGTATCTTTTTCAGCGTGCCGTCCACCAGTTTCAGGTAACCGATGGTTTCCCTGCCCATGATGGTTGCCTCCGACTGCCCTTTGCCGATGCTTTTCAAAAGCGGGCTTTGCATCTTGGCGATGGCCATCAGTTCCTCCATCGCCGAATACATCGGCACCAGCATGTCACCCTCCTGTTTGCGGATGAACGAGAGGATGCGGCTGATGCCGCTTGCCAACTCCTTTTTCAGCACTTCATCGTTCAGGTCGGCGGGGTCTTTTTTGCTCTTGTAGAAATAATCCACCATCTGCATGACCACCTCCCGCTTGGTGCGGCCAAGTTTCCGCGCAAGCAACGTGAGCCGCTCGTCCACCGCTTCGGGGAAACGGACGGATTTCGTGTTCTCGTCCTGCCTAACCATTTATCCCGCCCTCCCCGTGGATGATGAACCTGAACCTGCTGCCCTTGGCCGGATGCCATGAGGGGCGGTACTCCAAGTAGCCATAGGCCACCAGTTCCGACAGGCATTTGTGGTAGGTGGCGATGGAGCGTATCCGCGAGAAGCGCATCAGCTTCCTGCGGCTGGCGTGGAAATGGCCATGCGGGTTGTCGCAATCGTGGTGATAGAACAATGCCGCCACTAACCCGATGTGCGTGGGCAGTAAACGCCTATCATCGCCAATCCGCTCAAAGAACGCGCTGAACGCGTGCTTGGGCAATTCCATTCGTTCAGCCATTGCCGTTACCTCCCTCCATCATTTTCCTGATGTCCTCCCTGCGGTAGTACATGCTGCCGCCCACTTTGCGGTAAGGCAACGTGCCGTTGACACGGAGGTTCTGCAATGTTCCGGGCGATATGCCAAGCAGTCTACGCACCTCTGCGCTTTTCAGCCATTCCCGGCCAAGATTGTCTTTTTCCTTGCTCCCGATGATTTGTTTGAACTCCTCCAGCATTTCCCGCTTGAACTGCCGGAGGTCTTCCCGTGTGACGATGTCTATTTCCATATCTCTATCATTATGTTTCCATATCCATATATCCCGATAGCGGGATATTGATTTGCGCCGTTTACACAGCATGTGGTATACCGCCAAGTATACCGAAACCTTATGCTGGGGCTGTGCCAGCGTATTGGAGTATCCCCGGAGGATACCCGAAACCCCCATGGCGATAGCGTGGGGGCAAGCAAGTAGGGCTATGCCCAACTTCCGCTTGCTCCATTCCCATCGGGGAATGGCAATTTGGCGGAGCGTGCGAACAGCACGGTTTGGCGCTGCGGCCAAACAGGGTGATATCCGGTGTTTCCATCGGGCGGCACCCGCTCCGTTGGGACAAAGTTGGGGGATATGACAGGGATATGGATGACCAACCGGAGCGGCTTGGTCATGTTCGGGGATTGAACGGGTAGACGATTAGGCTTGGTCTACGGGGACGATGCGGAACAACTTCCTGCCATCCGGCACCTGCGAACCCTTTATCGGGGTTTCGTCCTTGCCCACGAAATAATTGCGTGCCGTATCCAATGGGATTTCCTTGCCGCCGTGGTTGAAGTATTTCGCTATTAGCTTGTAATACGGGCTATGATGGTCGCTTTTGAGCAGATTCCTCCCGCTTGGTAGTTCCGCTTCGCGCAGTTGCTGGATGAGGTCGATCAGCGTGGGCAGGTAGCCGTCCTCCACGTACACTTTCTGTGAAATCCCATATTTCGTATGCGCTTTCAACTGTTCTTCCAAATCCAGTATACGGGCTTGGAGTTCGGCTATCTTTCCGTCTTTTTCTTTCAGCAGCACGTCGTTAGGCCGGATGTTCCATTTATCGCGTGTGCCGAGGTATTGCTGGAATTCGGTAAGTTTCTCAATGTTTAACAAATGCCGGGGATGCTCGGATGAGAACGGGTCTTTCCGCTCGAAATGTTCAATCCGTTTCTGCACGATGTACCACACATGGGAAAGGAAATCTTTTTCGGAACCCTGCCCTGTGGACAGGAAATGATTCAGGTGGTAGGTGTAATAGTCCACAAATTCGGTTTTGTCCAACCCATATATTTTGAGCAAAAAATGGTTGTTGCCATACCCCCTCTTCAAACCAAGTATGTTGCCAACATCAAACGGATGTGGGGAAAAATCGAAGCGCTTTCTGCTTTTGAAATATTTGACCATGCTTCCTTATTTTTCCAATAAAGATAAGGAATAGGCGCGGGCGAAGGAAAAATAGGGGTGATGGAAGATTAAAAACGCGTTCTTCACGCTTATGTTATTTGCGATTTTTATACGTCAATTCGTTACCGTATCGAGTGCAGCCCCAAACGCTTCAAGCATATCCCCGCAAGCCTCTTCCACCATTTCCTGTATGGTCTGTGACTTGTCTACCAAGTACAGCAATTGTCTTTCGGTTATATAATAACCGTTTTCGTATCGTACGGACAAATAGGCGCTGTCCAGCAACTCCATAATTGTCATGTCGTTTTCGTCATTCCTGTCGAAAACCAATTTTAGCTGCGGCAGGTATGCCAACGCAATTTGATGGTGGTTACGGATGGAATGTGATAGCTTTTCCTTACCAAAAAGGACGATTTCCACCATACGGTAGCACAATTCAAAAACCTGATGCAACATAAACGCGCAAAGCTGGTAATTGCCTTTATCCAAATAAAACTGCGCTCCATTGTTGAAAGCCTTTATTTTCTGCTTTTCCATTTCGAGGGCTTCATTTGCCCGTTTGAATACCCTTTCGGGCGATAGCTTGCTACTTAGGGCTACATAATTTGCTTTGGAATTTATGTAGAGCAGGTTGTCGGGCTGGCAACGGAAAAAGAAAGCTATCCCGCCCTTTCGTATACTATGCCGTACTTCATTTGCATAGTAAAGTTTGTGCCTGAAATGCGAATACATGCTCATTACCGTACCGACCAACGGCTTGGCCTCGGTAATGAATTGTTTGTTCGTGTGTGGGAGAAGAATGATAAATTCCTGATGGCAGATACCCTGAAATTCATACCGCGAAAAATAGATTTGGTCTACGAGAATGGTATTGACCAGCCGCTCGGTAATCACGGTTAACTGCTGGAATGTTTTCGTGTCGGGGCAAAGCATCTGAATTTAAATTGATGTGGTGTAATGGATACTACCATTTATCGTTTTCATTTGAAAACAATTTTCGGCGATTAGTCGGTATAGTACTTCTTTCAGGTATCGGGGGCGTAAAATGGGATTATGGTGGGTAAGCCTTATGCGTTCATAGATTTGTAGCGGAGATTGCGGGTACTGGAAAAAAGAAATCCGCAATAACCAATTGACAGCCTCATCAAACAAAGCTAACGCTTCCTGTTGCTGTTGGGTTTCCAGCCGGAATGGTAATTCCCTGTATGTAATCGGGAAATTCTTTTTTATCACGTTATCCCCTTTCTCAATACGTATCAACCACGGATGATTAAGCGTGTAATGATAAGCACCCTGCTTTTCTTCACGCTCGCCTTTTATGATACGTTTGTAATCATAGCCGAATTCATCGCGCTCGAAATTGATTGGACTGCTTAGCTGCGTTTTGAAAACCGAACAGAGCAGCGTTTTCTCGGATTCGGCTAACTTGGTTCCGTCCCGCATCTCTTCATGTTCGCCATAGAAGTAGGGATGCTTGCCCATCAGGAAAGATGCTTCCTCCTGTGTATATCCGATGGCTATCCTCGATTGGCAGAACCCGAAGCGCACGTTAAAGTCGTCCTGTGTGACCAAACCTTTATAGGTGTATTTTTCCATTGCCATATATCCTTACATTGCTGGTTTTTCTTCCGCTGTTCCCTGTAAAGGCTCGACCCGACAGCCCTCGTCCACACTAAGCCAAGAAAACCTCGGCGTACCGCGATACGAAAACCTGCTTCTTCCCAATATGCGGGCTTCCATTTCCCCGTTTATCCAAACGGATGCTCTGGCATTATTGGTGAGATATACCATCCCCGTTGAGGCTTGGAGCGATGCGCCGTCATACCAGCCATCATGGTAGACACGCAGGAATGTTTCAATGGTTTCGCCTGCAACCTTTATGTGGCCGCGTTTGAGTATGGTGCAATCCACACGCAATGCATCCACATTCAACTCCACCGTTCCATCCTGCCGGATAATGACACCAAGTTTCTCCACGCGAAGTCTTTCCGGTGAAGTAATATTTGCCCTATTAAAAAGCTGGATACCGTTTAGGTGGGTACATGCAAGCTGTATATTGGGGTAGCTGTCGTGCAATAACAGGAAACCATAGTGCATGGGCTTGGTTTGGATGATTAATTCACCGTTCTCCACGTGGTAATCAATCCATTCGGCAACGTCATCCGGTTCATCCACATGGATGGCACACGAACTATCCTGATGTAAAGAGACCTCGCACCGGGTAAGGATGCGGATGGTGTGAAAAGGGGTTAAGCTATTCATTGTTTTGTGGTTAGTATTTTTCAAGTATGGATATATCGTCCTGCCGCCTATTCTTTTCAAACCAGCGTTTGAACCAATATTCGATATACATATGGTTGTTTTTCCAAAACAGTTCTTTGTCGTCCCAATCCATGTTTTCGGTACTGTTGTAGGTCGCCCTCATTGCTTTTAGCTCCTTGAACATCGTGTTTATGTCTTTTTCCGAATATGTCGGTTGCCCGAATCGGCAGGTAAGGAAAAACTTCTTGGCAGCCTTTCGCTGTTCTTCTGTTGCCCTGTCTGATGGTGCATAGCACACCATCCGCATAAAATCGCAGAGAATGTCTTTCGGCATGACACCGAGGATGGCGCACAGCATCCTGAAATTGCTTGGGATGAACAGGTTTACCTTTTTCCATTTGGACGAATACATTTCGCCGATTTCGGCATACTTTTCATACTTGTCCACCGTCCTGACCTTGGTTTTTTGCTTTTTCATGTCTTGCAGTGTTTGGTTATACTATCAAAGTTCCCGAAGCGGAAAAGCATATACAAACCTATGGCCGGCATAAATTATCCCGCCATCGGAATATGTTATCCGTGAAATATTCCGTATTTTCGTCATCGGTAGCGGCTTGCGATGCTACCTTTGTCGCATCATTTTATCATTATGGAAAGAACACAACAAATACACGAGGGACGAAACATTAAACGGTTCAGGGAAATGCTCGGCATGAAGCAGGAAACCCTTGCCTATGAATTAGGTGAGGACTGGACACAAAAGAAAATATCCCAACTGGAAGCCAAGGAAAAAATCGAAGCGGATATATTGGAACAGGTGGCCAAGATTTTGAAGGTAAGCCCGGAGGCTATCCAACGTTTCAATGAGGAAGTGGCAATCAATATTATTTCAAGCACTTTCCATGATTCTGCATCCGGTGTAAACTATCAATGTGAAATGACCTTCAATCCTCTGGACAAATTGATGGAAGCGTACGAGGAAAATAAAAAGCTGTATGAGCGATTGATTGAGGTGGAAAGGGAGAAGGTTGCTTATTTAGAGACTAAAGGCAAAAGCGAATAATTATTTAGAAAGTCTCACATAACATTATTATGCTTTTACCAAAAAAATATCCACTAATCGAATGTCGAAATAATAAAGATGATAGAAACTAAGGTTATCATTTCCATTCCCGAAGGGAAATTACGGGATTATATTGATGGAACTATCCGAATTGATACCGCAGAAGAATACGTAAGACAAACTGTTGAAAAAAGGCTGATAAACGAGCATAAGTATTCAAAGGAACAAATTAAGATTGAGTATGCTGTTCAAATGGGTTCTGGAAAAAAAAGAGCTGACATCGTTATCTTCCCAGAAGGTGCCACAGACGAACAAAAGAAAAATCAACACAATATATATATTGTCATTGAATGTAAAAAGGAGTCGGTAAAACCGACCGATAAACAGAACGGAACGGAACAGCTTAAATCGTATATGGCTGCTTGTGGCAATTGTGAGTGGGGAATGTGGACGAACGGGCTTCACAAAACAGTCTACAGAAAAGTAAAAGACGATAAAAACCATACTATTTTTGAAGAATATAATGATATACCTTCGGCAGATGGAACAACTGACGAGCAGGAGCGACCAAATAGGAATACGCTTATAAAAGCGTACGAAGACAATCTTCTTTTTACGTTCCGAACTTGTCACAATATAATCTATGTGAATGAGGGTCTACAAAAACAACCTGCCTTTTTTGAGTTCCTCAAAATAATTTTTTGCAAAATTCACGATGAACGAAACTTGCTTGAGCCAGTTGAGTTTTACACCACGTCCAAAGAAAGAAACTATAAAGACGGACAAGCCAGTGTTTACAAACGAATCTCAAATATTTTTGAAGAAGTAAAGAAGCGACACGGACAAATTTTCGATAAAAACGACGAAATAAAACTGTTGCCACGTACAGTAACTTACTTGGTAGCTGAACTTCAAAAATATGCATTGTTGACTACTGATATTGATATCAAGGGCAAGGCCTATGAAGAACTTGTCGGCTCAAATCTAAGGGGTGACAGAGGAGAGTTTTTCACACCGAGGAACGTGATGAAAATGGCTGTGGCAATGATTAATCCAAAGGAAACCGAACGCGTTTTGGACAGCAGTTGCGGCACGGGCGGGTTTGTTGTGACCGCCATGAACGTCGTAATTAATAAGATTACGAAAAAACTTGAAGCTCAATATGGTGAAAAGGAAGGATGGAGTGCAGACGTTCGCTCGCTGTTCAATCAAAAGATATCTGAAATTGCTTCCGAGAACTACTTTGGGTTTGACATCAACCCAGACCTTGTCAAGGCCACCAAAATGAATATGGTGATGAATAACGATGGTAGCGGCAACATTTTGCAACTCAACTCCCTTTTACCACCGCAAGAATGGCCCGAAGAGACCAAGAGGAAGTTGGCAAAAGCCTTGAGAATTTCTATCAACGATATTCGCAATCATAGGAATTTAGGGCATTTTGACGTGATTGTAACCAATCCTCCGTTCGGTTCCAAAATTCCAGTCAAAGATCAACAAATACTTGAGCAATTTGACCTTGCATATATTTGGAACAAGGACGAAAACGGCAATTGGTACAAGACTGCCAGATTGCAGTCGAGTGTTCCACCGGAACAACTTTTTATCGAACGCATTATACAGCTCTTAAAGGGAGGCGGTAGGACGGCGATTGTTCTTCCTGATTCTATCCTTGGCGCACCTGGTCTTGAATACATCCGACATTGGCTGATTAAGAAAACGAAAATCCTAGCCAGTGTAGACTTACACGCTGATGCCTTCCAACCGCGCAACGGAACCCAATGCTCCATTCTGTTTCTCCAAAAGAAGACTCAAGCGGAGATTGACGAGGAAGAAAAAACAAGGGAGATTATTGATTACGACATTTTCATGACCATGATTGACCAAATTGGCCATGATAAGCGTGGAGGTAAAATTTTTAAGAGAGATGAACAAGGAAATATCATCATGCTTGAAGTGGAGGAAATAGTTCGAGAAAAAGATGTAAACGGTGATTTGGTTGCGCGAAAAGAAGTAACGCAAGAAAAAATTGTGAACGACCAAACTGTCCATGTTGCAGACATTTTTGCAAAATGGAAAACTAAACAAGGTATAGTATGGTAGAGAACAATTTGGCATACAAGTTCCAAGAGGTCGAAAAGGAAATAGACTATACATATCTACCTGACCCGCTTAAGTATACATCGGTTTCTCTTTCGGATGTACTAAATAACCGACTAAGATTAGAAGCAAATGCTTTTAATTTAGAAGCTAAAGTCGCCAACGAGAAAGTCTTAGCCAACAGATACGGGACGGTGAAACTCTGGTCGGAAAATGGTTTGGTCGAATCTGCATTTCATAGACCTCGATTTAAACGCATCTATGTTGACCACAAAGAAATTCCATTTTTTCAGCCATCGTCGATCGCCGAAATTTATCCCAAACCATCAAGATACATCTCTGCCAAGACTGAAACGGACTTGGAAAGTTTAAAGGTCAAAAAGGGCATGCTCTTGATGACGGTATCGGGCACTATAGGGAAGGTTGCTATAGTGGGCAGAAAACTCGACGATCAAATTTTCAGCCACGATCTGTTGAGACTAAACGGCAAGGGGAAGCACGACACGGGATATATTTATGCCTACTTCTTGACCGAAACAGGCCAATATATCCTACAATCTAATAATTATGGAGCAGTTATCAAACATATCGAACCAGATCATTTAAAAAGTGTTATAATTCCTAATGCGCCGGAACACCTAAAAAAAGAAATACATGAACTGGTAATCCAATCTTATGATTTACGGGACCAATCCAACGAATTGATTGACAAAGCCGAAGAGATTCTTTACGAGGAATTGCAACTAAAACCAATAGAGGAGCTTAAAGAAGTTTTTTTTGACAATTCCGTTGAGGTGAGAAACTATAATACTCGATTAAGCGAACTGGGATTAAGATTAGACAGTTCCTATCATTTGCCTCGTAAAAGGTTAGCCAAAAAAGCATTAACAGCCAATTCATTAAAAAATGTCAAAATCGGCGACAAAAGTATTTCTCAAACTATCTATACAGGCAATAGATTCAAGAGGGTATATGTGGATAAAAGCTACGGAGCGCCGTATCTAACCGGGAAACACATCATGGAATTGAATCCGGGCGGTTTTGACAAAAAGTATCTTTCTATCGACCAGCATGCCGCACAAATCAAAGAACAACTTTTAATTGAACATAACTCCATTCTGGTCACGTGCTCTGGTTCTATCGGCAAAGTTGTTTTAGTTCCAAAGCATTGGGAAAATTGGGTTGGAACTCACGATCTAATTAGGTTAATTCCAAAAGACAATGATATTGCAGGCTACTTATTCTGTGTTCTGAATTCAGAGTATGGCCAGCTTATTCTAAAATCTTTAGTTTACGGTGCTGTCGTTGATCATATTGAAGCTTTCCATGTCGCAGATATTGAAATCCCCATTCTTAAAAATCAATCGAAGCAAAATGAGATTAATAATTTGGTCCTAACAGCAAATGAATTAAGGCACCAGGCTTTTTTAAAAGAACAGGAGGCGGTAAGGAAAATGGAAAATGTTATTAATTCAACCACGAACAGCCATAGTTCTATGGCGGCAGAAGCCGCGCAAGGATACAAAAGATATAATGGTATCAGCAATATATGATTTGCGTCAATAAGTAGTGATTGGCGCAAATGCTCATCGTTAGTTGACTCGCGTTACGTAGTCAGTTTTTGTTTCTTATTATCATGGAATTATTTATATTAGCATTAATATAGCAATTGCAGCTAAAACGTATGTCAAACCAGTGAGCGATTCGGTGAGTAGGGAAAAGAGATGGTTGTAAAATGCTGATAAAGAGATTAATGCCCAATAGGTTCGATTCCCCTACGGGCTACAGAAAACAAGAAAAGTTGGTTTAAAGCGATACCGCTGGACACCAACTTTTTTTCGTTTTAGGGTATCATTAAGTGTCGCCCAAATTAGAGGTTTTGTTTCCCCCATAGCTTCCCCTCTTTTCCTTCAACCTGCTAAGTGTTATTTAGATATTTGCAGATCATACTAAAATAAAGTGTGTTCTCCTCCCCTCCTGGCTTTTTGCCAGTAGTCGTATTGACGCAGGTTGGACGACCCATCGGCCGAAAGGATAATTGGATAGCTCATCCTAAAATAGGTATTGGGATAAGAAAATGACTAACGAGATTTAGAAAGACATAAAATAATGTAACTTTAGACCAATTATATCATACCCAAAAGTGGTGCTGTTTTAAGAATGAGCTACATTATTGAATAAACGCCGAAAACGACAGCATAACAGTATAATGGTAATTTTTTAAAAGTAATAATAATGTTATGGAGCAACACGGTAATTCAAACAACGTAACAGGGACGGAAGGTCATTTCAAAAACGGGTCAAGCCTGACATGCCATATGAATAGGGAAAATTTGAGCATTACAAAAACAGCTTCAAAGCTGGGCAACATGGCTATGATCGCCATTATAGTACTATTTATTGCAAACACTGCTCATGCTCAAGTGGGGATTGAGCAGCAAGCAGACCAGCAAAGTATAAAAACTATTTATCCTACGAAAGATTGGGTTATATCCGATTTTGTCGTAACCGATCCAGAATTTGGCGCAAAAGCCGAACCAGGGTTTGACAACCGATCGGCTTTCCAGGCTGCTATTGATGCCGCATACAACAATGGCGGTGGTGTAGTGTATGTACCAACGGGTAATTATGAGTTCCGCAGCACGCAAACTGCCACCAGGAACGTCAGGGTGCGTCAGGGTGCTGAACAAGTAATGAAAGATTTTAATTACCAATATGTGCTGAATATCCCATCGAGTGTACAGCTCCGTGGCGACTGGGCGGATCCTGAATTAAACAAAGGGAAAGTGCTCGGAACCATTCTTGAAGTGCGCGTTGGCAAAAACGCGCCCAATTATAACGGAACTGTTGAAAGTTGGTGGAACGACTCGCAGGCTGGCAACGCCCTCCGTACTACCTATACCAGTATAGCCGACAGGTTTATAGATATGAATTCGGGAACCGGCGTGACGAACCTGTCAATTTGGTATCCTGAACAGGATATCAACGACGTAAAACCCTATCCATGGACATTATTTCAGCCGGATGGCGACTGTGTGACGATTGAAAACGTCACGCTTGTAAACTCTTACAACGGTTTCTATTCCGCGCCCAGCGAACTGCATTATGTTTTAAACAGCTACATAACCGCCCTCAATACAGGGATCGAAGTTCATGTATGCACGGACATCGGACGTATCGAGCATGTCAAAATAGACCCGAAGTACTGGGCAAATTCAGGGCTTCCTGGTTCACCCTCCCTTGCGAAGGTTGCAGGGTACACGAAAGCAAACGGAACTGGATTCAATATGCACCGCTCAGATTGGGAATATGTGTCTAATCTGTATGTATCCGATTACAAGACAGGCATGTGGGTCGGTAGAGAACCCGGCTACTCCGATACCCCAAATGCGCAGTTTTACGAAATTCATATCAAAAATTGCGAAACCGGCATATATGTCCAAGCCGTCAACCCATATGGCTTGCTTATTTCCAACTCCACATTCGGAACTGAAAAAGATGGCAAGGCCGTGTATTTCGATAACGATTTCAAAACTTCTGTCCAATTCAACGGTGTAGACTTCACCGGACCTGTCGTCAGCGACGGCAGCGATGGGGTTATATCCTTTGAAAGCTGTACGTTTAGCAACGACAGCGAATACGCGCTTAAAGTCAACAATGGCAATGTACTGCTCACCCAAAGCGAATTTAAAAAACCTGCCGGCCACGTGTTTCTGGGCTCGGACGTGAATACGCTCAAATCAGTGAACTCCGGCTACAGTGGCAAATTGGAAATCAAAAATGACAGCAAATCGGCCAAAGTTGAGATCAATAATAGCAAGGAATATCTGTTTGATCCGATCCCTAAAAATGTAGTAACAGATATTAAAGTACACCCGAAACCGGCTTCCAACAACGTGTTGAAAGTTGATCTGCCGAGAGCAACCGGTTTTAACGATGACCAACCGACAGCAGATGTATCGGCTCAGTTGCAAAAGGCACTTAATGAAGTTAAGGCTCTCGGCGGCGGTACACTGTATCTGCCGGGAGGAAGATATTTAGTGAATAATCCCATCAAAATTCCTTCGGGCGTTGAACTGCGGGGAACATGGGATGTACAGCACCATACACAAAGCGGCGGTGTAGGTATATTTACAACGTATACAGGCGGCGCTACCGGAGAAAAGGGCCCTTCGCTGATACAACTCGAGGCCAGTGCGGGTATCAGCGGATTAACCATCTCGCAGCTTAATATAGCCTCAGATGGTTATAGCGCTGAGAATCCCAGACCGACCCCGTTCTTGATACAAGGGCAAGGTCCAGATGTATATATTGTTAACGTGACCGTAGGAGGTGGCGATAAAGGAATAGACCTCGCCTCATACAACACGAGCAGGCATTATGTTGACTATTTTGCCGGCGTACTCGCAAGAGCGGGCATTTGGGTCGGCGGAGGTGCTGAAGGCGGGTTTATCCGAAATATGCAGCTCAATCCGCATTACGGATCACGGCTTCCACAAGGAGGACAGGGATATCCGAAGATTTCTCTGACACGTTTCGTACAATCAAATTGCAGCGCGCTTAAATTCGCCGACATTAAAAATCAGACAATTTTCAACAATTTCGTTTACGGGTCATTCTACGGCATACATTTCCTGAAAGATGCAATAACCGGCAGGAATCCTGGAGAAATGACAGTTATAGGCCACGGTTCAGACGGATGCTCGTATTCTTTATTTGTGGAAGACGCCGACAAAAACACCAAATTAATCGCGATCAACTCCGAATTGGTTAATACGCGAACAGCAGAGCCTGTCCGATCATACGTTCTTATGGGCGGCGAAGCTAACACCAGTAAAGTTCATCCTGATGCTCAACTTATCCTATATAACAGTGCATTTTGGGGTAGCCCTACCATAGGGGCTATCATCAATAGCGGTACAGTACGTTTTCAACAGGCAAACTTCCAACGGTCCGGTGCCCCCGCCATAGACAATAGGGGCGGAAAAACGCATGTGTACTCTTCTTACTTCGCACAAAGAATGCCAGAGGAAGCCAACGGGGATAACGTGCATGCGAAACTACACACGACCAACGTCTCAACAGAACTCACCAATAACTATTACATCTCTGGGTTTAGGGAAAATAACACGAAATCAGGCGAGATTTACGGATCTGATATTGTTTCCGATAAGAAATGAAATCCAAAACTAACTAGTCCACTTGCACCCAGGCATTTATTGCAGTAGCGTTGCAAGGGCCATATACAAATAGTCCCAATTCGTTCGTCTTAACTTTATTCATTAAACAGATCCGAATTCCAAGACATGGTACGTCCAGGTGAATTGAAGTTAAACTTGCCAATGAAGCTTTCCAATGGTGTGATGTCCACCACGATAAAAGTATGGGAAATTTTAGTTGCAAGTAAAAATGGTGATTTAGACACTGTAAAGAAATTGGTTTTTGAATGTCCTGAACTAATTTATGCCCAGTATAACTACACGCCGCCAATTCATTTCGCTGTTCGGGAAGGACATGTGGATTTGGTAAAATACCTATTGGGCAATGGAGCGCACGACCCCGGCTATCGGACTTATCCCTTTTTAGACACACTGCAAACCGTTGCACAAGACAGGAACAACTGCGAAATCATTGCATTATTGAACGAATATGCTGCTAAGCCGCTATTGCACCTATTCAAAGGTGACAATGGAAAAATTCTTTTTGACAGAACCGATTTACAAAAAGAATTTGAAAAGGCCGTTGATAGTAATGATTTAGCAAAAACAGAAATCATATTGAAGCAACATCCGGAGTTTGCAAGAGATGAAACCTATTTCTGGGGAGAAGGAATTTTAACGTTCGCTGCTAAAGAAAACAATCGTTCAATGATTGACCTTTTGATGATTTACGGCGCAAAAGTCCCCAATATACTAAAGTGGGCGCAATTTTATTACATTGAACATGACGACGGGATGGCTTACATGATGGAAAAAGGAATGAGTCCAAACACCATGAGCTGGCACCATGTTACCATCCTTCATGACATGGCACAAAAGGGAAATTTATACAAGGCAGGATTACTTATAAAATACGGTGCTGACCTAAATCCGATTGACGAAGAATATCAATCCACACCGTTGGGAATGGCTGCAAGATGGGGACGCCATGAAATGGTGAAATATTTGCTCGATCAGGGTGCTGACCCCAATAAAGCCGGTACTTCATGGGCTACGCCTCTAGCATGGGCAAAGAAAAAAGGATTTGCTGACATTGAAGAAACGTTAATAGTAGCTGGGTCAAAATAAGTTAAAAGAATAGAAAACGTTAGTAATGAGAAAAACTGATAATGTGGAACATCATAACCCTTGTTCCCGAGGATAGTTGCAGTACGGCTTTTTTATTTCAATGATATAACAACTTTTACCAAAAATCACCGCTATCCTATAAATTACAACTATCTTTGTGACTAAGTTATTTATCTGATAAGATATATGGGTAATAATCGAGTCAAACAACTAAGGAAACTAAGTCAACACTATGCATACTCCTCCATTCAGATGCATGAAGCTGTTGCCAGAAAGGCAGGACTTTCAGGAACTGATCATAAGTATTTGGGCTTTTTAATTGAAAAAGGGCAGATGACAGCAGGCGAACTTTCGAATTTAACAGGTCTAACGACTGGTGCAGTTACCGGTTTAATTGACAGATTCGAAAAGAAAAAGCTAGTGAAAAGACAATTCGCCGAAGACGACAGGCGAAAGGTCATCATTGTACCAAACACTGAAAATATCATGGCGCTTTTGGAACCGCTTTATGCAACATTCCGACACAAATCAGAAAAACTTTATGCATCATTTTCAAACAAAGAAATTGTAATCATTGAAGCCTACTTTTCAAAAGCAATTGAAATAATGGTTGAAACAACCACTAAACTCAATGAAAAATGATTGCAAAAATGAAACCTACAGATTCCTACATACTTGGTATTCGGGATATTGGCAAAACAAAACTCGGGGTCGTTGGGAGCAAAGGAGCAAACCTAGGAGAACTTACCAAAATCGATGGAATCCATGTGCCAGATGGGTTTTGTATTTCCACAGAAGCTTTCACAAGAATCATTGGAGAAGCGCCACCGATTAACGAGTTGCTTGACCAGTTATCGCTGCTAAAGGTAGAAGACAGGGATAAAATCAGTAAACTTAGCCATGAGATCCGCAGGAGCATCGAAGGGATAGTCATCCCCCAAGACATCAGTGAAGCAATCAACGACACCCTCTCCAAATTCGGTGAAAAGAATGCTTATGCAGTACGATCCAGTGCAACGGCAGAGGATTTACCGACAGCTTCTTTTGCAGGCCAACAGGACACGTATTTGAACATTATCGGAATAACGGACATCTTAAAACATGTCAGCAAATGCTGGGCATCGCTATTCACCGAGCGGGCTGTAATTTACCGCCTTCAAAACGGCTTTGACCACCGTAAAGTCCAGTTGTCCGTGGTTGTCCAGCGGATGGTCTTCCCACAGGTGGCAGGAGTTTTGTTTACCGCTGATCCAGTCACTTCAACGAGGAAGGTGGTATCCATTGATGCCTGTTTCGGCCTCGGTGAGACTTTGGTCTCCGGGCTGGTAAACGCCGATAATTACAAAGTGCACAACGGCAAGATTACTGATAAGGAAATAGCCATTAAGAAACTGGCTGTTTATGCGTTGAAAGAGGGTAGCACGGCGACACAGGAAATTGAGCCTGGGCGGCAGTATAGCCCTGCACTGACGGATGAGCAGCTATTGCAGCTTGAGCACATGGGCAGAACCATCGAAGCACATTTCGGCCGTCCGCAGGACATTGAATGGTGCTTGGCTGATGGTGTATTTTACATTGTCCAAAGCCGACCGATCACGACGCTATACCCCATCCCAAAAGTTAATGATCAGGAAAACCACGTCTATGTGTCTGTCGGGCACCAGCAAATGATGACCGACGCCATGAAACCATTGGGAATATCACTGTGGCAGTTGACAGCTGGGCGACCCATGCATGAAGCTGGCGGAAGGTTGTTTGTAGACGTCGCAGCAGACTTAGCTTCGCCGGCCGGAAGAGAAGTTATAATCGATGTCCTGGGAAAATCCGATCCGCTCACAAAAGACGCGTTGATGACCATCATAGCGCGGGGGGATTTTATAAAATCACTACCAAATGGTGAAAAAGAACAGGATGGTAAGGGCAATAAAGGTATGGCGAATTTCCAAACACTAATCGAATACGATCCAGCGATTGTTTCTGATCTGATGAGGCGTAGCCAAATCGCAATAGCAGCATTGAAGCATCATATCCAGTCGAAATCGGGGCCGGATTTAATTGCGTTTATTCTGGAGGACATTGGGCTACTAAGGAAAAGCTTGGTTGATCCGCAAAGTTTTGGCGTGATAATGACCGCTATGAATGCCACATCATGGATCAATGAGAAAATGGAGGA
Source organism: Parapedobacter koreensis (assembly GCF_900109365.1). GTDB lineage: Bacteria > Bacteroidota > Bacteroidia > Sphingobacteriales > Sphingobacteriaceae > Parapedobacter > Parapedobacter koreensis. Next base: position 417,265 of record NZ_FNZR01000001.1, read on the forward strand.
ATGGTTGGGTGAAAAAAACGCAGCAAACACGCTTTCGCAATCGGTACCTAACAATATTACTTCGGAAATGGGCTTGGAGCTATTGGATGTCGCAGATGTGATCCGCCCTTATCCAGAAGTGGTTGATTATTTAAAACATGCAAAGGATGACGACTTGCTGGATGAACTGGTCAAATTTAATGGTGGCCAGAAAGCTAGAGATGCTATCTATGCTTACCTTGCTAAATACGGAATGCGATGTGCCGGGGAAATCGATATCACGAAAACTCGCTGGATCGAAAGGCCGACGATGCTTGTCCCCCTGATCCTCAGCAACATCAAAAACGTCGAGGCTAATGCTGGCAATCGAAAATTTGAGCAAGGGCGACAGGAGGCGTTGAAAAAAGAACAGGAACTTTTGGACCGGGTGGCGACATTACCGGATGGCAGACAAAAAGCCAAAGAAGCCAAAAGAATGATCCACCTGATCCGGAATCTCGCCGGTTACCGTGAGTATCCAAAATACGACATCGTTAATCACTATTTCGTTTATAAGCAAGCTTTATTGAAAGAAGCTGAGCAGCTTGTACAAGCCAACGTCATTCGGAAAAAAGAAGATATCTACTACCTCACTTTTGAAGAGCTCCGTGAGGTTGTATACACAAATATGCTGGATTACCGAATTATCGCTAAACGAAAAGACAAACATAGCGTATACGAAAAACTGACTCCCCCACGTGTTATCACGTCTGACGGTGAAATCATTGTGGGCGCGTACAAACGGGAGTACCTTCCTGCAGGAGCTATCGCAGGCCTACCCGTTTCCGTTGGAGTGGTAACGGGACGAGCACGTGTCATCTTGAACATGGCAGATGCCAATCTGGAAGAAGGAGATATATTGGTCACCACCTTTACCGACCCCAGTTGGACACCCTTGTTTGTCTCCATAAAAGGCCTGGTCACCGAGGTTGGTGGATTGATGACCCATGGAGCAGTGATCGCACGTGAATATGGCTTACCAGCGGTCGTTAGTGTGGAAAATGCCACCAAATTGATCAAAGATGGGCAACGGATTCGCGTGCATGGAGCAGCGGGATATGTAGAAATCTTATAAAGCTGGCATGCCTTTTGTCGATAGCTAATCAGGTTTAGGTTGATTTGAAAAGTCCGACTATCCCAAATGTCGGGCTTTTCGCTTTTGACATCGGAGTGTGACGTCGGACATCAATCTCGTGAGTAACGGATATCATTAATTTATTTTTATAATGCCACAGGGAACAGTAAAATTCTTCAACGAAACCAAGGGTTTCGGGTTTATCACACCAGCGGACGGTGGTAAAGATGTATTCGTACATTCATCCGGCTTAATCGGCCGTATTCGCGAAAACGACAAAGTATCGTATGAAGTCGAACAGGGCAAGAAAGGTCCAAGCGCGGTAAACGTGAAACGCATTTAGGACATTGGTGCTACCATCCTCTTTGGAGCTGCCCCCTAAAGGCAGCTTTTTTTGTTTGCTAAAACAAACTTTTCCAGATGCGTGTTAAGCTAATATAATTTTAAAATTTGTTTGTGATCAGGAATGGAGCGGGCAAGGAAAATACTGATAATTGATGATGAAGAGGATATCCTCGAACTGCTTGATATTGTCTTTAAAGATTCAGGATATGAGGTCGCATTGTCAAGATGCAGTCTTGACACGGAGCATGTAGGCACGCTTAATCCCGACCTTATTCTCCTGGACGTTCGATTAGCCGGATCGGAGAAAGATGGGGCGGAAATGTGCAGGGAGATAAAAGACAAAAAATACCTGCAATACCTTCCTGCCATTTTAATTTCCGCAGAGCATGATATAAAATCAATAGCAAGGGATTGCAAAGCTGATAATTATGTGGCCAAACCATTTGAAATTTGGGAATTAGTCACGAAAGTTGACGGGTATTTACATGACCGTGTCACCAGATCCTCCGTCTAAAATCTTATTTCAATACTTGCTTCTTTAATCAATTATCCGTAGCTTCGGATGGCAGGATCGGCGAATAGCAGTATTACAAGAAATTTTTGATACCTTTGTACCACCCGTACGAATAATGTTCATTAGACGGGATGCACAAACCAGCTGTCCAGCAGCAAAAAAACACGACTTTTTAAATCATTAATTAATCTCAATGGCAAAATCCCAAGAAACATTTAACAAAAAAGAGCGAGCAAAAAAGAAATTACAAAAACGAAAAGAAAAAGAACAACGTAGGGAAGAAAAAAAACAGGAGCCTTCTGGCAGAGGAAAACAGTTCGACGACATGATCGCATATGTGGATGAAAATGGAAACCTTTCTTCCACTCCACCGGATCCCAAGAAGGCGAAGGAAGTCGCCTTAGAAGATATCGTCATTGATATACCAAGAGCGGCTCCCGCAGACCCCGATGCCTTACCCACAGGCGTGGTATCATACTTTGATACATCGAAAGGATATGGATTTATCACAAACTCAACGTCACAAGAACGTATTTTCGTGCATGTAAAAAGCCTGGCGGATCCTGAGGTCACATTGGCCGCCGGAGACAAAGTTGAATACACCGCAACGAAGGGCCCACGCGGCTGGCAGGCCGAATCGGTCAGGAAGCTTTAGGGATTTGCCAAGCCATAATCAATATAAACGACCAGCTACTGGATTTGTTGGTAGCATATTGAGAATACACTGCGGTACGTGTCTCCTTGTTCAAAATGGATAGTGGCCACCATTTTGACAGAAATGGACAACGGCCATCCGTTTTCATAATCAAAGACGTATTCAGCAAGGTTGCTCACGGTAAGCAATGATCCGTCACGCAACTGCATCTCCATCTCTGCAAGGCGCTGATCCTCCACTTCTTGATCGAGATCAGCCGCCTTGATAAAATCCTCGATTACCGTCCTGGAAATATCATGCAGCACGCCCTCATCTGGCACCATCCTAACCTTGATGATGCAGTTTTTTTTCTCCTGGTCTATCCCATCGAGCCAAATAGAACTTCTTGAAGGAAGTGTCGTGCCAAGTGCTGGAATGAACGTTTCATCTTCATAATACAACGTATCGCCCAATTGGTACCTACGCCCATAAGGAAAATGGAAGCGGCCGATTTCAGGTGTAAAAACTTGAGCAAATCCGCCAACCTGTATTTCTTTCCATGTAGCAAGGGCTTCAGCCACGATACCTGCGGTATCCCGTTCAACCAAGCCTTCACCAATACGGTCAAAAAGTTCATCCGCGAACGCATCAATTTCATCAGCATTGGTCGTCTCCAGAAAAACACCGGTACCATCGGTAAGGTAGCGATAGGTAAGTTGCCCATATTGCTCGATAAGGGCCTGAAAGGCAGGATTAGCCGCCCGAACATCCTTATCGGATAGTTGTGCGCTCTGCGTCAAACAGGAAAGCTCAAAAACACTTTCGATGGAATCAGCAACCGTGATTTGCATGACAGCATACCGGGTAGTGTCCGTTTCGATGAGTGAGTCGCCGGCAAACGTTTGCTTTTCTTGCAGCACAACGTAGTTCCTGTAATCTCCCTTCTTCCAATTGGCTGTAATAGCAATCGTATGTTCCTGTGCGTGGAGACCACTTGCGACGCATGTGATCAACGCGAAAGCGGATAAGACGTTATGCATTTGACAAGGCGTTATTTGCGAAACAAAGGTAATTCATTCATTTCAAAAAAAAACCACCCGCTACCGATTAGGCACACGGGTGGTACTAAGTTGATTATTAACTAAATCGGTTATTGCGTTACCGGCTCTGCAAGCCGATAGGTGCTTTGCTGTGTAAACGTCCTTCCGAACATATCCGTGGCACGTACTTCAATTTGATGCACGCCTATGGGCAAGTTCGTTGGAACGTTAGCCCGCCATAAGTGGGTGCTGGTTACCGCATTGGATGGGCGCCGTCCCGGCATCAGTTCCTCGGTTATGTCCCAACGGTATAGGGACCATACAAAATCGGGATCCGGTTCCTCAATGTGATTCATTGGCTTCCATTCGTCATTGTCAACACGGTATTCTACCTTATCCCCTTCCCGTCCCATGAAAAAATTGGCAAAAATACTTGATGAAGTACCACGCCCCTGAGCCACTACTTTTGGATGGAAAAGTTTGATTTGAAATTCTTTCGGCGCATTGGCTACCTTATAATCGATGACATACCGATTGCCACGGATATGGAGGAAGATATACCCCTTGGGGGTACCGTCCCGCATGGTAGATACCGGCACTCCTTGCTCATTAAGTTCACCTGAGTACCAATCACCTGAAGTCGTACCGGCGTTGTATTCGTGGTGTGGCTTGTCCTGGTGCCAGCCTGCTTCGCGGCCATAGAAATTCTGGCGCTGCAAGTGGGTATGGGCAGACATGGAAAACGTATAAGGGAAGTCTTTCAACAAGTCAAACAGCCGTTGGCGATCAGCATTACGGAAAGACCCTTCATTTTCATGCAAAAGTGGGATGTGGAATGCCAGCACAATCAGTTTGTCCTTGCTGACTTGCTTTAAATCGTTTTCCACAAAATCCAATTGTTCCTTACGGAACCCGCCCCAATAGCCACTACCATCACGTGGATCGGGATATAGGATATCATCTAATACAATGAAGTGCGCATTACCATAGTTGAATGCATAATTTGCCGGACCAAAACTGGCTTCGAACGTCTCATCAGCCAACGAATCAGCGGTCGCATCGTAGTCCATATCGTGGTTGCCCATGAGGTTGTACCAAGGAAGGCCAATCTGGGCAACCGTCCGCAAGTAAGCGTTGTGCATAGACAAATTGTCCCCCACCAAATCTCCCAAACTTAAACCGAATGCGACACCCTGAATAGCCTTTACTTCGGCGACCACGCCGCGATTGAAGCTTTCCATATCCTCATCAGTATACGGTTGGGGATCACCAAAGATCAACGCCGTGAAGTCATTAGGCTCTTCCTGTTGTATTAATGGAAAATCCACTGACTTCGGCAGTGCCCCTGTAGCGGCTACTCCGCCATATTTTAGGGCAGGTGAGCCATTAGGCTTATGGATATAATAAAACTGGGGTAGGTTATTTTCGTCTACAGGCACCACATAGCCGGACGGCTTAATGACAAAAATGATGTTGTCTTGCCCCACAGGCAATTCATAACGCCCGTCCTGGCCGCTTGTCGCCACCTGTGTACCATTGCTTACGGACACGCCTGCAACGCCCTGTTCGCGGCGGTCACGCTGGCCATTGCCGTTGGCATCGTTATAGACATAACCTGTGACCACAGACTGCCCATACAACAACGTGCCGCAAACCAGCGGTAGAAAAGTTACAATTAATTTTTTCAAGATTGAATCCCTTTAGTTTCTGACAGACAAATAAACGTCGTAAAACCCAATTAAATATTAAGCCTGTGCTACATTATTGTTAAGTCGGATTCGATGTAACATTTTTCGTGAAAAACCAATGATTCTATGATGAAAATGAAATTATTTCCATATTTACACCCAAAATCATTAAAACAATATAACAATTCTTAAAAAAATCATTTTTTTTAAATATTTGCATCAAAATTTTATATTTGCAACCGTTATTTGTCACGATAAATAGGCAATATCAATTTCCAATACCAGAAAAATGGTAATATTTCTCAGATTACTTACCTGCCTTTTGCTTTTTACGACTACTTACCACCCCATGGTAGCGGCGTTGGAGGACAACACGCAGACAGCCAACGATTATAATGCACAGCGGCTGGAAAACGCGTTCGGTGGTCATTTCCTACGAATAAAAAAGCAAACATCCTCCCACAAAGCCATGGAAATCCTTGGAGAAGAACGGACAGAGCTTGAAAAATTTGATTCACTGGCCAACCCTATCTTGTGTACGGTACTACTTTTCTTATTTGTTCCACAATTCACCCGGAATGCTATCCTGCTTACAGAATGGCATGCCCCTAAAGCGTTTCCGCCCCTATTCATTGCCCTGCGCAACTTACGTATCTGATCCCCCCTATATTTATCCTATCTGAGCGATAGCTTATTGGGACATATAGCCCAAAAGGCTTGCTTTCTTTTGTTTTTGCGCGCTTAGCTTATAGGATAAAGCCTTCCAAGCTTTTTAGGTAGTTCACCTTATTGTTTACCCATAACTATTCATTTTAATGAATACAGGAGTCTTATTGTTTGATGAGCAGGAAATGCTCCATCAGCTGACACATTATTTACCCTCGCAAACACCATTAAAGGACTTTGTGCATCACAATACGTTGCATGCCTTCCAGCACTTGCCTTTTTTCGAGGGAATACACCAAGCGAGTACAGTATTTGGCTACCGAGTATTCGCTGAGCTGGATGAATACCGCCAATGGTACAAAAAAGGCACTATTGACGACAGGATATTGCGCCGCATCATCGCCGAGAAAAAGGGGCCGCGACAGGTGGATGATTGGATGCAACGTATGAAACATAAAACATACGACACCCGTCAGACACCCCGAATCGGGCAATTTCGCAACTTGTGGAAAGAGGTGCTCAAGATAGACCTCAATGCCTTGGTGCATCCCATCTTGTTTCGCGTGCTGAGCAATTACCTCGACCAGGGGATTGCCACTTGGAGCTTTCCTGTAGCGTGCACAGGTTTATTGGAAGCCTTGCTCGAATTGGAGCGGAATAGTGCAAGCAGCCTCTTCCGTACAACCAAGGTCAGGCAACTGTTTCGATCGGGTTCTTATACGCTCACACAGCTATTGGACGAACTGGTAGGCAATACGTCGTATTATGACCGCTACGTTTTTGATCAGCAATTTGCGCATCCGGGTTGGTCGGGTATGGTAGCAGCTATCGCCCAACAGCCGGAAACATTGCTGGCCAAACGGCCGGTATCGCTGCATGACCTCATCGTTTTCGAGCTGCTGCTCGAACTGGATGCCCTGGAGTTCCAGACCAAAGGCAAATGGGCTCCGTTGGCTCCCCTGTATCAGGGAAAATCCTTGGGGCTTTTCGATCCGATGGAAGTAACCGAGCTCGATGAAGTATACCGCCTGTGGCAGGATGCTTTTGAATGGAGTTATTACGACCAAGTGCTTGCGGCACTGAAGGTGACCTCCCACGGCCCGGAAGCAGCAAGTCAAAGCCCGCAATTCCAGACACCGCCCCAATTTCAGGCGTTGTTCTGCATCGATGACCGGGAATGCTCCATCAGGCGCCACGTAGAGCAATGCCATCCACATGCGGAAACCTTTGGTACACCGGGTTTTTTCGGCGTACCGTTCTACTACTTACCAAAGGGAAGCCAAGCGTATACCAAATTGGCCCCCGGCCCCGTACAGCCACGGCACCTCATCAAGGAACGCAGCACATCCGAGAGGCGCATCAAATTGCAGAAGGATGTCCATTTCAACAAGCATTCGCACAATTTCCATAGCGGATGGATATGGTCACAGACCGTGGGGTTTTGGTCTGCCGTACGTTTGGTAGACAATATCATTAGGCCTTCCATGGCACCTATGGCCTCTTCTTCATTGAACCACATGGATCCCACTGCCGAGCTGATCATTGAAAACGAACATCCGGATGATATGGAAAATGGCTTGCGCGTCGGATTCACCGTGTCGGAAATGGCCAACTGTGTGGCCAACGTGTTGCTTAGCATCGGCCTCACCTATCGGTTTGCACCCTTGGTCTATGTCATTGGCCACGGCGCCAGCAGTATCAATAATCCCCACTATGCCGCATATGATTGTGGCGCGTGCTGTGGGCGTGCAGGGTCTGTCAACGCCCGGGTATTTAGTTACATGGCCAATAAACCTGAAGTGCGGGCATTGCTGGCACAAAAAGGTATCTACATTCCAGCGGAGACACAATTCATCGGCGGACTGCATGATACCACACGGGATGACATGGTCTTCTTCGATGAGGGTCTGCTCAATGTCGAAAACCGCAAATCCCATGACAGCTATGTAGCTACCTTCACCCGGGCACTGGACTTGAATGCCAAGGAGCGGTCGCGCAAGTTTGAATCCATCAACACGAAAAAGTCGCCGGAGCGGGTACACCGGGCCGTGAGGAAACGCTCGGTCTCCTTATTTGAGCCCCGGCCCGAACTGAACCATGCCACGAACGCGCTGACGGTCATCGGGGGGCGTTACCTGACCAGGGATCTCTTCCTTGACAGGCGCTCGTTCCTCAACTCTTATGACTACCGCATTGACCCGGAAGGCACACTGCTGCTGGCTATACTCCGTGCAGCTACGCCTGTGTGCGGCGGGATAAACCTTGAATATTACTTCTCACGGGTAGACAACGACAAGCTCGGTGCCAGTTCAAAGTTACCCCACAACGTGATGGGTCTTATTGGGGTGGCAAATGGTGCAGACGGCGACCTACGGCCGGGATTGCCCAGCCAGATGATTGAGGTGCACGATCCCATCCGGATGTTCTTTGTGGTGGAGCAGGTACCCGAAATCGTATTGCAGGCCATCAAATCGGACAAAAATGTCTATGAATGGTACCGCAATGAGTGGGTACACCTTGTGGCGCTCGAACCACGTACCCATCGGTTCTATGTATTCAGCGAAGATGCGTTTGTGCCGTATGAACCGATTGGACAAGCTGTTGCCACCGCCCCCGATCTGCTGACGCTCTTCGAGCAGCATCGGGATGCGCTGCCGGTAATGTTACTTCAAAATAAGCATTAAGACATTCATTTTTTTATGGATCATACACTTTTTTTGTTATTCATCTTTCCCTTGGCTGGCTTCATCAGCAGCCTACTGATATCTCCAAAAAATGAAGGTGCCCTATCCTGGGTGGCCTTTACTTCCGTGGCACTCCAACTGCTGATGGGGAGCTATGTTTTTTGGGTGTGGCTACAGGGTGGTTTCATACCGTTGTCCGAAAGTGACTGGGCGCTCTATCGCATACCGGGCTATCATTTCACGATCGCCTTGTATTTCGATCGGATCACGGCCGTCTTTCTATCACTCGGCACGTTCCTTACCTTCATGGTCACTATCTACAGCCGCTATTACCTCCACCGGGAAGATGGTTATAAGCGTTTTTTCAATACCATCCTATTCTTTTTCCTGGGGTATACCTTCACCGCGTTGGCGGGCAACTTCGAGACGCTCTTCATCGGTTGGGAAATGCTGGGCATCTCTTCGTTCCTGCTGATAGCCTTTTACCGTAAGCGCTATCTGCCGGTGAAAAATGCGGTCAAGGTGTTTTCGGTATACCGCATGGGTGATGTGGGTCTCCTGCTGGCCATGTGGATGAGTCACCACCTGTGGCATGACAACATCGCTTTTTCGAAACTGGTAGACTACAATTGGGTAGACAACTATATCCAGCATCACAGCGGTGTGTCGCTCTTCGTATCATTGATGATTTTGCTGGCTGCGGCAGTTAAATCTGCCCAATTCCCATTCTCATCGTGGCTACCAAGAGCCATGGAGGGACCCACCCCGTCCAGTGCCATTTTCTATGGTTCGCTATCGGTACACATGGGTGCCTTCCTGCTCATGCGTACGTCCAACATGTGGGAACACCAATTGACCGTACGCCTGTCTATTGGGCTCATAGGAGCGGCCAGTGCCGTCATCGCCACGGGCATCGCCCGCGTACAGTCGGCTGTCAAAAGCCAGATTGCCTATGCCTCCATTGGCCAGATTGGGCTCATCTTCATCGAAATCGCACTCGGATGGCAGACCTTGGCATTGCTGCATTTCGTAGGCAACGCCTGCCTGCGTACTTACCAGTTGCTCACCTCGCCCTCGGTGGTCACCTACCTCATTCGTGAGCAGCAGTACACGGACATGACCCACCATCGGACCGTAGAGCGTTTCTTGCCGCGCAAAATGGCCTACACCATTTACACCCTATGCCTCAAGGAATGGAACTTGGATTCCTACTTATACCGACTACTATGGAACCCGCTGAAGTGGGCCGGGCGGAAACTGGACTTCCTCAATTTCAACCGGGCGATATGGGGGTTTGTGGTTACCTACTCCGTGGGGTTGTTCTGCTTGTATAATCAGGCTTATTTACCCAGCTATGCAATTAGCCGCTTTATACCCGAGCTATGTGCGCTGTTGGGGCTGGTACTGACTTTGAAGGCCTTTACCGAACGCAACAGGGCCTCGATGAGCTGGGTGATGGTCATGATGAGCCATTTTTGGGTCGTGCTGGCCATCGCCTTCAACGAACCGTTCGACTTCGGCCAGGTGCATTACTACCTGAGTGGCGTGGTGGTATCCGGCGGAATCGGCTTTCTGTGCTTGCGCTGGATGAGGCAGCAGGCCAATAGCTTGGATTTAGCCCGGTTCCACGGGCATTCATCACATTATCCCAAGACCGCGTTACTCTTCCTGCTATGTTGCCTGGGATTATCGGGCTTCCCCATCAGTCCCACCTTTATCGGTGAAGATGTCATCTTCACCCACATCCATACCAATCAACTGGTGCTCACGCTATTTGTCGCGCTCACCTTTGTTGTCAATGGGTTGGCCATCATCCGTATGTATGCACGGATTTTCTTGGGGTCAGCAGACCCCACCTATGTAAATTACTAATTAGCTAAAACACAAAACGTGAATCTTAAAAAAGTAAACGATATGAAAACAACGAATCAAAGCGAACTGCCTAAGGATGGATTTGCCGGATTACGTGCGCATTGGCAATCGGACGCTACCTCAGGGTTGCTTGTCTTCTTACTCGCATTGCCCCTGAGCTTGGGTATAGCCAAAGCATCTGATTTCCCTGCAGTGATGGGATTAATTACCGCTATCATAGGTGGCATCGTCGTCAGTTTCTTTGCCGGATCGCGGCTCACCATCAAGGGGCCAGCTGCAGGCTTGATCGTCATCGCCGCTGGGGCCGTAGCCGAGTTTGGTGGCGGTGAGCAGGGGTGGAAACTCGCCTTGGGTGCCATTGTCGTTGCTTCCGTCATCCAAATCGCCTTTGGCTTGCTCAAATTCGGTAAGTATACCGATTTTTTCCCGCTGGCTGCCGTACACGGTATGCTCGCCGCCATTGGCATCATTATTATTGGCAAACAGATTCCGGTACTCCTCAATGACGCACCTCAACTGGCAGCAGGAAAAAGCGTTATCGGATTGTACGCTTCGTTGCCTGATTTCATTGCCAACATGGATCCCAAAGCAGGTATTATCGGACTGGTTTCGCTGGCCTTGATGCTGTTTTGGCCGCTCATCAAACATCCGGTATTGAAAAAGATCCCGGCACCGCTTATTGTCCTGATCATTGCCATTCCCGCTGAAATCATCGAGAATTTCAAGGAAACCGAGCCGGAATACGCTTTGGTTCATATCGGCAATTTTATGGGCAATCTTTCCTTGAACGCAAGTTTTGCTGGCGTGGCCCAAACCGGATTGTTCGTCAAATACGTGATCATGTTTGTACTGGTAGGTAGTTTGGAGTCGTTGCTGACGGTGAAAGCGTTGGATATGCTCGACCCTTGGCATCGCAAAAGCGATTACAATAAAGATCTTATCGCCGTGGGTATCGGCAACATTGCAGCCGGTCTGCTGGGCGGCCTTCCCATGATTTCGGAAGTAGCCCGTAGCTCGGCCAACGTCAACTATGGTGCCAAGACCCGTTGGGCCAATTTCTTCCACGGGTTTTTCCTTTTGGCTTTTGTACTGGTAGCCACGCCATTTATCGAACTCATCCCCAATTGCGCACTGGCCGCGATGCTGATATCCGTGGGCATCAAATTGGCTCACCCTAAAGAATTCAAGCACATGCTGCATATTGGGAGGGAGCAGCTCATCGTCTTTTTGGTAACCATCATTTTCACCATCGCTGAAGACCTGTTGGTTGGCATCGCAGCAGGCATGCTGTGTGAAATCATCATCAATGCCATCCATGGCAAGCCGCTGGCAGCCATCTTCAAAGCACCCACCGAAGTGGTTTTTGCCGAAGAGCAATATACGGTCAACATCAGCAAAGCAGCCGTGTTTACCAACTTCCTGGGCATCAAACGCAAGCTCGAATCTATCCCATTAGGCGGCACCGTGGTCATCAACCTCGAAGAGACCAAGCTCATTGACCACAGCGTGATGGAAAATTTCCACCATTTCAAGCGCGATTATGAGTTGCAGGGTGGCAAAGTGGTGTTAGCTGGCCTGCACCAGCACAAATCGTTGTCTTCCCACCACCTCGCTGCGCGGAAAAAAGTTGGATTGGCATAAACAAATAAGATACGTGAATTCCCAAGAAAAATAGCATGAACCCGACATGATTAAAATAATCATATCGGGTTCTATCTGACAACTAAAAAAACAGAAGATAAACAGATGAAATCATATATTCAGCGGGCCAAATGGATGGCCTTTGCGTTGGTACTCCTGTTCAACGCCTCGGTTTCCCATGGCCAAGCGTATAAAGACGGAAAATTTTGGCTCAACGACGACGGCAGCCACTATTTCAAACTCACCCTGTTGTCACAGGTATGGCTGCGCAGTACCGATCTCAACCCCGGCAGTACCATCAATGGCTACGCCAAAGACCATTACACGGATATCGGCATCCGGCGGGCGCGTGTCCAAGCGTATGGTCAGCTGACCGATCGGGTATTCATCTACACCCAGGTGGGCATGAACAATTTCAACTTCCTGTCCGATCGCAAAGCGGGATTTTTTATCCACGATATCCTCGGGGAATATGCAGCAGTAAAAGGGCGGCTGTCCTTCGGGATGGGGCTGACGGCATGGAATGGACTTACGCGTTTCGCCGCTCCGTCCGTAGCCACCATCCTGGGGGTGGATGCCCCGCTATTTGAGCAGACCACGAATGACGTGACTGACCAGTTCCTCCGCAAGCTTAGCCTGTATGCCAAAGGCAAACTGGGGCGACTGGATTACCGGTTGGTCATGAGCAGCCCAATGGACGTACACAAGGCCGCTGGATACAGCGATGCCATCAGCACCCGGTCCAATTTTTCACCCCTGCCCGCCAAGATGCAATGGCAGGGATATTTCAAATGGGATTTCCTTGACAAGGAGGACAATACGACGCCCTATAGCGCCGGCTCCTACTATGGCACCAAAAAAGTGTTCAACGTGGGCGTGGGCTTCCAGTTCCAGCCCGATGCCATGTGGCATGCCGGCGCTACGGGCGATACCGTGCTTACGGACATGAAGCACGTGGCTGTAGATGCATTCTATGATGTACCGTTGCAAGGTGCTGGCGGCCCGTCCATCAGTGCCTATGCCACCTACATCCACTTTGATCACGGCCCGGGATACATCCGCCAGCAGGCTGTGATGAACCCAGCCAATGGCACTACCATGGCAGGCAATGCCTTCAGCGGAGGCGGCAACGGCTATCCGTCATTCGGAACGGGCGATTTGGTGTACGCTCAAGTGGGGTATAAATTCAAGGAAAATCTCATTGGAAGCACTACACTCATGCCTTATGCCAGCGCCCAGTTTGCTAATTACGATCGGCTGAACGACAACATGCTATTTTGGGACGCCGGTATCAATTGGCTGCTGAAAGGGACAACCTCCAAGCTGACACTGGCCTACCAAAACCGACCGGTATATGAAACCGCTGCCAACGGAAACGGCGAACGCAGCGGACACAAGGGCACAGCCCTGCTCCAATACCAGGTCTTTTTCTAATGCGCTGTACGTTGGTGCTATATTAAATGAGGGAAGGGGTGCCGATTTTGGCACCCCTTTTATTTTATATGTCGGCTACCCGTAGCCAGAAGGTGCCGCATCACGGTCGGATCAGCTGGCGGTCAAGGTGCTGTGAACTTGCTGTAAAAGTGCTTCAAACACCCAGCAGACACCCAGCCCACAGCAGGCATACAGCAACGCCACGCGCAGCAGTCTGGGAGCGGTCTGGCAGCAGGTACGGCGCCCTGGTATCCCTTTGCGTTGTTTCAACAATAGCTATACGCCATCCGTCCCAGGGGTACCACAAACCGCTCGAACAATGCAGCCTCTGTACCTTCCCGCGTTATGGCATCCTGAGCAAGCGTGTAATACTCGCCCACCAGTTGTAAGCCCTGTTCCTGCTTTTCGATGGTGATTTTGAGGAATCCGTAGCGGTCGTCGCAGTAATTTTCCAGCCGCACCTGATGGATAGTTGGATGGACATCTTCCACTCGTGAGTCCCCAATAGGCGCAACGGGATGCAAATCGGCATAACCACCTGCGCCCGCCACCACATAAGGTAGCTGGGTGCCGTCTTCGTAAGCCTTGGTAAACCGTTGGTAGTTGTGCACGTGTCCGCTGAAGACGACGTCTGGTTTTACCCCAGCCGTTTTGAACGCGCTTTCCAGAAAAGCAATCATTGCCGGACTGGAACCGTGGTTGGTATCCGCCGAATATGGCGCATGATGTATGCAGACGATAACCGCCCGGTCGGGCCGGAGGCTGTCCGCATAACGGAGTTCTTCGATAAACCAATCCCGTTGGTCAGCGGTAATGGTGCCATGTTTTGTGACATTGGCGTAGAGCCCAATAAAATGGGCGATAGGGGTCTCCAAAGCCCAGTACACATTGGGCTGTATCATGCTGAGCCGTTTGCTACCGTTTCCAAATATAATCTTGCGCGGATACGTGTCGCAAAACACATCCATGAATGCATCCAAGCTTTGGTAGATGAGTTCGCTATCCGGATTGATGTCCCCGTCATGGTTGCCCGCTACGGCAAATATCGGTCCGGGATAGGCTTCGTAAGGCACAAAAAACTGCTTGGCATATTCACGGGCTTCACCGTGGTTGTACACGATATCGCCCAAGTGAAACAAAAACGCCGGCCGTTCGTTGGTTAGCGCATCCGCTTGAGCTTGCCGCGTCATTGCTGTCGCGATTAACGATTGGAATGCCGAGTGCCGTACGCTGCCGGTATCACCAATCATGTGGAAACTCATCTCCTCCGCCAAGCGTTCACGCTCATGATTCAACACATCAAGTATATTCAATCGATAGGGGTATAGGCCCGTAGGGTGGGGCAACGGCTTGAATAGATGAGCATCATCCGGGATGTGCCGCAAAAAAACGGGGCCTGTTCGTCGCACGTTCGTCATATTACAAAGTTAACATGATATTACAAAGTTAACACGGGCATATTAAACCCGTGTTAACGAACGGCTAAACGTCTGTATCTATTTTTGCACGCGATCAGTACCCATTGTTTTGCTCCAGGTTCGGATTAAGTGTCCGTTCACTCGTCGGTATCGGATACAGGCGCATATTCGGGTTGCTATCGGTTTTATATCCCCAGCTGTCTTCAAACCTGCCGAAGCGGATCAGGTCGTTCCGGCGCCAGCCCTCCCATGCGAGTTCCCGTGCCCGTTCATCCAGCAATTCAGCGAGTGTAATACTTTCCACCAACGGTGCATGTACACGATCCCGTATTTTATTGACCAGTAGCACCGGCGTCTGCAATTCGCCATTCACCGCTGTGGCGGCGGCCCCCCGCAGGATAGCCTCAGCCTTCATCAAATACACGTCTGCCAGCCGGAATATCGGCATGTCATTGTTCTGATAGCGCGTGCTGGGATTGGCATTTTTATCCGGATAATATTTGATGGATCGTACGCCACGTGCCTGCCCCAATACATCATTACCGATATCCATGGTAGCTGGAAACCGCAGCGGCATCTCCGGTGTAAATTCCAGGTGCCACTCAATAGCATCGGTACCATCTGCACCTTCATAGGTCTCATCCAGCCCCCTTTTTGTGGCACTGATCGTGATTGGCGTACCATCCCAATTGTATTGCTTGCCAGCCAGCCACGTGTCATTGCGCAAATCGCCTTCCAAGTTAAACAACGCATAATAATCGGCGATGGTGCTCAATGCGATACTGGGCCTGAAGGGCAGCTCATATTTCTCCTGAATGGATGTGTGCAATCCGTAGCGGTTGAAATGATTGCCCTCTGCCACGTTGGCATCGTAAGGCACTGCCAAGATGGTTTCCTGAATTTGCGGGCCGTTCTCAGGCGCAAAGATGCTCATGTAGTCCGCATCAAGACTATACCCACCTTCGCTTAGGATACGGTCGCCTATCTCCACTGATTCAGCATAGCGGGGAGTTCCAGTATAATATTCGGCATTCAAATACAGCTTTTGCAACAACGCATAGGCAGCAAACTTCGTGGGGCGTCCGTAAGTCAATTGCCCCACCGTGGTGGTCAAATTGGGCAGTGCCGCATTAAGTTCCTCTTCAATGTAGGCAAATACTTCCGCGCGGGGTGCTGTTGCAGGCGCATCGGTTTCACCGAATGTACGGATAATGGGTATATTGCCGAAAAGATCCATCATGAAAAAGTAGAAGAGGGCCTTCATCGTCCGTACTTCAGCCACCGTCATTGCCTTGGTCTCCGACTCGGGTGCCGATTCAAACAGATTGAGTATCCGGTTACAGGTATTGATTCCGCTGAACCCCCAGCTCCACACGTCTTTCACGATGATGTGGTCGGGGTTCCAGGTATGATAATGCAATGTCCGGAAGCGGCCGCCGTCATCATAATTGCCACCTCTCGCCGGAATGATGGCCGCGTCGGTGGAGTGCTCCTGCAACCGCCAATAGTCCACCGCATAAAGCGAACGAAGCTGTGTATAGATGGGGCCTGTGGCCGCCACAAAAGACTCCGGCGTGGTAGGGAAGTTGTCCGGTGTATATTCCGATTCGATAGCCACATCCAGATCCGTACAGGAAGCCACACCCAACAAGAGTAGTGCAGCATATGTTATCATCGATTTCTTCATCGTATTAATCTCCTTAGTTATGTATTAAAAAATCACATTCAAGCCAAAAATAAACGAACGGGTTTTCGGATAATAATTCCCGTTGTCGATACCGGGGGTCAGCCCGCCCATGTTGATTTCGGGATCGATACCCCGATAATCGGTGATGACAAAAAGGTTGTTGCCCGAGGTATAAAGACGCAGCGTGGATGCATTTTTCAATTTGAAGGTATAGCCCAGCGTCGCATTATCCAGCCGCAGGTACGAACCGCTCTCGATATACCGATCAGACAGCAGGTAGGCGTTGTTGTCATTGGCCGCTTCATCCAACGTAAAGACCGGTATGTTTGAAAATGTCGCTTCACCCGGGCTGTTCAGGTCGGCCAATGTAGCGTTCATGATTTTATTGCCCGATACCCCCCTCAGGAAGAAGTTGAAGTCGAAATTTTTATACCGGAAGCTGTTGTTCCAGCCGTAGATAAGTTTAGGTTGCGCATTTCCGGCAAATGTAAAATCATCCGATGTCGGTGCCGTGGTGGGATTGCCTTCCCTATCGTAGATCAACGTTACGCCTTCCTCGTTCTTGCCCGCATACCGCCAGGTGTAAAACGTGCCAATGGGATAGCCCTCCTGTACGATCTGCGAGGAGTTGCCCGACTGCCCCTTGCCACCGAGGTAAGCGGTATAAATCAGCGGCAACTCGAAATTGTCGTTCGAAAGCGAAATCAACTCATTCGTGTTGTGGGAGAAATTCAGTGACGTTTTCCATGTAAAATTGCCATTGCGCAAGGGCGCGGTATTGAGCTGCACTTCCACGCCGGTATTTTTTACTTCCCCGGCATTGGCCGTCAATTGGTTGACGAAATATTGGGTCGTCGATACGGGATATGTCCATATCAAATCGGATGTACGCTTGTCATACCAGTCAACCGAACCGGACACCAAGCCGCTAAACAAGCCGAAATCCACGCCGATATTCAGCATGCCTGTACGCTCCCACCTCAGGTCGGGATTGGCATTCTGAAATGGCCCAATGGCATTGATGAAGCTGCCATTGTAGTAAAACCGCTGCGCCGAACCATACAACAAGGTGGCCGTGAAGGCATCAAATCCCTGCGAATTGCCGGACACGCCATAGCCAGCTCGCAATTTCAACAAATCCACAGCCGAGACCCCCTGCATGAACCCTTCATTGTGCAGCAGCCAGCCCGCAGATACGGCGGGGAAATAACCCCAGCGGTTGTTTGCACCGAACGCAGAGGAACCATCCCTGCGGATGGAAGCTTGCAGGAGGTATTTGTTTTGGAACGTATAATTTGCCCGTCCGTAAAATGAAATGATGCGTTGGGTTTGTATCCGCATATTGCCGTAGTCTACCGGAACACCAGCTGGCGGATCACCCAATCCGGGATTGTTGTACCCCAGATCGTCGCTCGTAAAGCCCTGATTGGACGTTTGGAAACCATCGCCAAACTTGTCCTCCTGCCAGGAATAACCGGCCAGCAACTTGACCTCATGTGCACCAAAGAGCCGATCATAATTCAAATACGTTTCTAATATCCGTTTAGTGTTGTTCACCGTGTTGCGCACGGCACGGCCGTTGGCATTTTGGTAAATGCCGGATAGGCTGTTATAGTAGTTATTGTTAGTGATTTGCTCATCCTGCGCTGAGATGTTTAGCGTATATTTCAAACCGGTGAGGATGTCCACTTCAGCCTGTCCACTTGCCAGCAGGGTTTTGACCTTGCCATCAAACGTGTTGTTGTCAATGAGGGATACCGGATTCAGGTAATTGCGCGTACGCGACCAATCCTCAGAGTAGGTGCCATCGGGTCTTTTCACCGCTACGGTGGGCAAGTATTTGAGCATGTTGGAATAAACCAGCTCATGCACATTCTCCGTATTGGTGATGCTGTTCACCAATGAAAAATTGAGCCTTAGGCGATCGTCAAACTGCCGATGCTGGATGTTGGTACGGAGGTTGAACCGCTCCAGGGAAGTACCTTTGATGATGCCTTCATTATCCAGGTAGTTGATGCTCGCACCATATGCTGTCTTGGCCGAAGTGCCCATGAACGATAGGTTGTGGTTTTGCGATACGCCAGTGCGGCTCACTTCCTTTTGCCAATCGGTGTCACTGCCGTCGTTGTCGCTCGCAGCCAGTGTCCTTCCATTCGCTTCGAGGTATTGCCTCAATTGCGATCCACTGAGCATTTCAATCGCATTGGAAACCTGCTCAGTGGCTGCGTAGGCACTATAGGAAAGTCGGGTTTGTCCCATGGTGGCCTTCCTGGTGGTAATCATGATAACCCCATTGGCCGCACGCGCTCCGTAGATAGCAGTGGATGAAGCATCTTTCAGCACGTCCACACTTACGATATCGTCCGGTGCGACCAAATCAATAGAAGCCCCCGGCACCCCATCAATCACATAAAACGGCTCCTGTGCACCATCACGCAGGGTAGACGGTCCCCTGAGGATGATGGCGCCCCGGTTATTGGGATCGCCGCTCTTGGTGATGTTCAAGCCTGCTACTTTACCCTGTAAGAGCTGCCCGGGCGAACTGAACACCCCGGAGTTGAAATCCTCCTCATTCACGGATTGCACTGCACCTACCAGGTTTTCCCGCTTGGTATTGCCATAGCCCACTACCACAATTTGATCCAGCTCCGTGGTGCTTTCCTGTAGTTTTACGGCCAGCGTTATACGTTCGCCCCTGACCACGCGGTAGCCATCAAGCCGTTGCGTCTCATACCCAAGCGAAGACACAATAAACGCATATGGGCCACCTTCGGGAAGTTGTTCAAACTGGAACAGGCCCTGCTTATCTGTTGAAGTCTGGCGATCGATGTTTGCCGTCTCGTTTACGACCCTCACCGTCACACCAGCGAGCGGTTCGCCCGTTGCGTCCTGTACAATGCCACTCACCACCGCGGTTTGTTGCGCGAAGACCCAGTGGGTTGCCATCGAAAGAATGAGCAGCATAAAGATTTGTCTCATACTGCGTTTTTGTTGCTGTTTCTGCATACGAATCGTTGTTTATGATGATAAAAAATAGACCATAATCTTCCCTATACACCCCAATGAGGCGTTTACCACCCGATCATTCGGGATAGCTTATTGATTTACTATGCGGTAATGCTGTTCGTCTGTTCGTTCCAGTTTGAGGTGGTTAAGTGCACAGATTACCTGCAGCACCTGTTCCAGCCGTTCCTGCTGTATATTGATCGTGCCTGTATAGGACACCTTACTCAAGGTTTGCTGATCGCAATCAATGCGGGCACCATACTCCTTGGCAAGGCGCGCCATCACGTTGTCCAGCGCCATGTTGTGGATAGACAGTACCGTTCCATTGCGTTCGATGAAGGGCTGTCCGGGATCACGTTGCTTCGGTTTGCTTGCCGCGGGCATCGTAATACCACGCTTCGGCTCGAACGCCCCCTTGGCTCCCGGCATTGACAAGTATTGTTCCTTATAGTGCTTATCGGTGTGCCACAGTTTCACTTTGCCACTATGCAACCACACTTCTACACGGCTATGCCCAGAAGCATCGATGGTAAACGATGTACCCAATGCCGTAGTAGCAAAGCCATTGACCAATACCGTAAATGGTCGTGTGGTGTCACGAGCTACATCGAACCGGGCTTTCCCCTGCAGCTGGATGTCGCGCCGGTGGGCATCCAGCGGTTCCCGAAAGCGGATATTACTTCCCCTATGCAATGATACCACCGAATGATCAGCCAGTACCACGCGCATCACAGCGACGGTGTCATTGGATACGGTTTTCCAAAAGGGGGTTAAGGTTTCGATGGTAGCCAGGCGCTGTTGTTCGCGTACCGCCCAACGGTGGCTCTGCACCTTCCAAAAGAGCGAGAGGCAGCCCACCACCAGCAACATGCCCGCAATGGCATACAAACCGGGGAGATAAAGCTGAAAAACCCTGCCACGGTGTTCCGCCAGACCCTGCTTTACCGCCTCATCTATGCGCTGTCGTTGCACCGCAGGCAACCGATCCGTCTGCTGGAATGTTTCCCATTCATCTTCCGGCAACAAGCGGTCGGCAAGGCCCCGATTTTCATCCAGCAATGCACGCAACAGGTTTTTCCGCTTATCTGCAGAATACCGGTCAGGGTTGTCCCGTTGTTCTTCACCTTTCATACCCATAATACGGCTGCCAACCCCCCAGCCCCTACTGGTTAACGATTAGTTAACACAGGCGTGTTAGAGCAAAAAGGTCAATAAAGATTCCTTGAGGTGGCGGAGCGCCTTGGCGATATGGTTTTCAACGGTCTTAGGTGATATGGAAAATAACTCGGCAATCTCCTTATGGGTGAGCCCCTGTTCCCGGCTGAGGTTAAAAATCGTTTGCTGCATATAGGGCAACGAGGCGATGGCCACTTGGATGTGGCGTAGCAAATCTTTATTTTCAATCGCATCAATGAGGCTATCGGTAAACGGTGTATATGCCGATTCCTGTGCGTATTTCAAACGGGTTTGCTCCTTGCGAAGCTCATCAACGAGTACGGATTTAGCGATACGAAATAGCTGGGATGCCAAGGGAATGGTGGGTTCCAACTTGTTGCGGCGTTGCCATAGGCGAATGAAGCTAAGCTGCACCACCTCCTCAGCGACGAAGTCCGAGCCAATCTGTTTCTGGATATAGTAATAAAGGCGTTCATGGTATTGTTGGAATACCTTTTCGAAGACTTGCTCATCTCCTTGAACGATAGCCAAAACCTCTTCCATGCAACTGCAAAAATTTGGAATAGCTATTTGGTTAACGCGAAGTTGATGTTATGAAATTGTTATAAACAGGGGGGAGCCCACTTATGATGAGCTGCCCCCTTCTGATTTAGGCGATTGAAATTTGGTAACTTAGTTATTTTCTTTGTGCCAAAAGAGCGTAATGTCAAACTCATCCCCGCCCATGGCGTTTACGGCCGCTTGATAACTGTCGGCATTCATCCGTTGAATCACGGCTGGATATTTAAACCGATGCGCGATTTCGCTGCCTGCACTCACGCCTGGTCCCCTGGGCAATGCCGGCAGACCCGTGCGGTTATATTCAAACCACTGTTGGTAATCGCAGTAAGTGAGGGCATAATATTTCTGTAGCATAAGCTGTTCGAACGTTCCGTCAAACATTACCCCCGGTGTTTCCAGGTACCCTGCAGGCATTACTTTGCCCCATTGTTCGATAGCTGCTTGCACACCTTTATTATAGGCCTCCGCTGAATTTAACGAGGGGACGATGTTTTTCAAGGCCAATTCCGCTTTGATAAACTCAATCTCCGCGTAGGTGAACAGCGCTACACGCAATGGTGTTACCGGAATATTCCGGTTAATCCCTGACGTTTCGTAATCCGGTTCAAAATTGAGCCCGCTTTCCCTTCCGCGGTAGATCAGGTTTCCGTTGCCATCGTCTACTTGCTGATAACAGAACACTTCGCAGCGCGGATCATTCCACGTATTCAGGGAACTTACAAAGAAATCGGCAATTTCCCGCCCATAGATATAAAAATCGGTTAGCCGCGTATAGGGTCCCAATTGGGGTGCCACGCCACTGATCACCAAGGACGCTGCTTCCTCGTTGGAGGAAATCAAGGGGTATTGATCTGGGTTTTCAAACATTTCCCGGATTTCTGCCGCTGCGTTGATATCCGTGTCCAATGCCCGCAATAAGATACGCAGCCGCACGGAGTTGCAGAATTTCCGCCATTTGTTGATGGCAATGGGATCCACAGCATTCCTGGCCCCGAACAATAATTCAGGTTCCTTATTGTAAATCAATCCCGTTTGTACATCAAACAAGCTGTTGGCATTATCCAGATCATTAATCAATGCCAAATATACCTCCTGTTGGTTGTCAAATTTTGGCCTGAAAATCTCATCATCTGCCCGTAGGGCTTCCGACATGGGAATATTACCAAAACAATCAACCAGGATATGGTACATCCACGATTTAAGTGTAATGGCGATAGCCTGGTAATTCCGGTCACCTCTTTCGATCGCCAGCCTTTCCATTTCCAGTATATTCATCAGGTTACCATAGTAGGAATTCCATGTTCCGTCCCCCAACCCATCTGAATAGACGTAGTGTTCGATGCTGCCGGAAGTGGCCGATGACGAGGTCACCTGCATGAGATCGTTGGTAAACGAATTGGCCCGCCCCCAATTGTGAAAGGCCACATTATATAAAACAGGATTAATAAACGTGCCCGGTGAAGCGATGTTCATTCTGTTCGGGTCGACATTCAATTCATCAAAGTGGGAGCACGCTCCAAAGAGCAATACGCCAAGTATGCTCAATAGTTTAAGACGAAAAGCGACTGTGTTCATATTCAGTATGGTTTAAAATCAAAGACTTACTCTCAAATTGAATCCAAAGGTGCGGGGTGTTGGCAACTGTCCGGTTTCGATGCCCGGCAAAATGCTGCCGCCATTCAACGCTGCAGCTTCGGGATCATACATCGGGAAATCCGACCAGATTGCCAGGTTACGTCCATACAAAGCCACGGACAGGCTATTGAATGGCAATTTTCGGAGAAACCGGCTGGGCACATTATATTCCACACGGACTTCCCGCAATTTCAGGAAGGAGGCACTGTAAGAATTGGACTCGATGTTGGCCATCCGGAATTCCCGGGTATTGTACGCTTCAATGGATACCAGGTTGGTGTTGGGTGAATAGCTACCATCCGTGTTGCGCACAACACCGGGAGCCACCATGTAAACACCCCCCACAGGAGGCAATCCGGCAGCCGCCAATCGGGGGTCATCTCCCGCAATGTAATATTCAGTCCCCGGCAGGCGGCCGTTCAGCGATTCGTTGAGCTGTCCCAGTTCCATCATTTTATAGTGGGATTGGGAGTACACAATGCCACCGAGCTGGCCATCTACCAAAAATCCGAGCGTAACCCCTTTATAGGAAAACTCGTTGTGCAAGCCAGCTTTCCAATCCGGATAGGCAGTACCAATGTACTCGATGGTGGTAGCTGTTGTTGGTCTGCCATCCGGATCAATCAGGCGGTCTCCGTGTTCATTCCTGACGGTTTTATACCCCCATAGATCTCCGGTGGTACCGCCCACCTTGCCAATGATGGATACCGAGCCTACAGAGCCGATAACCTGGTTTTCTTCTAGGCCTTCAGCCAGTTCGAGGATTCTGTTTTCATTCCTGGACCAGTTCAACGTACTGTTCCAGACAAACCGATCCGTCCGTATAGGTGTGCCATTGACAACCAATTCGTACCCACGGTTGCGGACGACACCGGCGTTTATCGTTGCCCGGGTATATCCCGTAGTGGGATCCATGGGTGCATCAATAATTTGATTACGCGTCTTGTTGTAATAAAACGAGAAATCCATGCCTAACCGGTTATTGAAAAGCCTCAGATCGAGGCCAGCCTCGTAATTGGTAGAGATCTCGGGTTTAAATCCCGGATTTGCCCGCGTCGTTGGTACGGTAGCAGACCCCGGAAATTGACTAATGAGGTAATACTTTCCTGTTTTATACGGCTCCGTATCGTTTCCTACCTGACTCAAGGATCCCCTCACTTTCAGGAATGAAACGGTTTGTGGAAGCTGAACCATTTCATGTACCAAGAGGCTGGTGTTTATAGAAGGGTAGAAAAACGAGCGATTGGCCTTCGGCAGGGTCGACGACCAGTCATTCCGGGCGGTGATGTCTACAAAAACTTTGTCTTTCCACGAGAAGTTGGCAGCTCCGTATAAGCTGTTCAGCCCCTTTTCCTGGATCAACGAATTCACTAAAGGCGTTGAACTCCCATTGGATAATTTATAAATGCCCGGCACCACCAACCCCTCGATAAATGCTTCCTGGGCATTGTACCGATAATACAATAGATTTCCTCCGGCCATCAGATTCATATCCAATCCATTGGAAAACGACTCCCGATGGGTCAATAATGCGTCGGAGTTCGTTTCCATTTCCATAACGGGCTGCTGTGAAAAATACCCATTCCCTTTCACAACATCACTGATCGGTCTGCGCTGCTCGCGTTCATCATTTGAAAACTGGATGCCACTGCGGAGCAATAAACTTGTTTTCGGTGTGATCTGCAACGTAGCCGAAAGGTTTGAAATCAAGGAATTTCGCTTAGAAGCATTCGTAGATTCATACAGTGTAACAAACGGATTGCCGGGATATTGGCTGAAAGGCTGCAGTTGCCTCAAGTGTTCCTGCCCATTGTACCACTTCGGGCGGTACCAATCCAGGTTGATGGATGGATTCTGGAAAATCAAAAAGTATTGCACGGAACTGCTGCTGTACCCCAGCAGCGGAGAATTCGGGATGTCTTTATTGGTGTATGAGGCCCTGAAATTGACGTCCAAGTAGTTGGAAACTTTCTGGGCAGCCGACACGGTAGCCGTTAGCCGCTCAAAACCCGTGTTGGGAAGAATCCATGAATTTTTGTCGTACGTCACCGAAGCCCGCAAACTACCCCGATCGCCCTTGCTGTTCACTGCCGCCGTATTGGATGTCGTAAATCCGGTCTGGAAGATCCCCAATCTGCTGTCTTTATATGCCACCCAGTCTGTCGGTTCCGTACCGGGAGCCTGCGTAACAGGGTCGTATTGAATGTACCTGGCTCCCGGAACAAACGGCGCTCCATAGGAGGCCACATGAATTTTCATGACATTATAATCATAATACCGTTGGTTTTCAAAAGGGGATCCGGGGCCACCGGTTGACTGCGTCATCCCCTGCCCGAAATCATATTGGTAGTCGGGGTGGTTGAAGGCACGATCCATCGATGTGCTGCTGGTAAAGGTAATGCCGATCCCTTTTTCCGCCTGGTTGCCCGACTTCGTCGTAATCATGATGACGCCGTTGGCGGCACGTGTACCGTACAGCGCCGTCGCGCCGGCACCCTTCAGCACTTGGATGGATTCGATATCTTCCGGATTCACGTCACCGAAACCATTTCCATAATCCACGGAGTTCATTCCCGAAGCGGCATATGCGCTTCCGCTGTTGGTAATGGTGTTGCTCAACGGGACACCATCGAGGATAATCAATGCATTGTTGCCCCGCTGGTTTAAAGACACGTCGCCGCGAAGCTTCACCCGCGTGGTTGATATAGGTCCTCCGGCGGTCACGACACTTAAACCCGCTACTTTACCCGCAAGCGCGGATGACCAGTTCGTTGGCATGGAGTTGGTGATGGAATTGCCAGAAATTTGCTGCGAAGCATAGCCCAAAGCTTTCTCCGCCCGCTTTATCCCCAATGCGGTCACCACGACTTCGCTCAATTCGCTTTCTTCTTCCGATAGGACAAAGCGCAATGCTGCACGCTGCCCTGCTTCTACCGCAATACGTTCCTCGCGTTGCGTTTTGAAAGACACATATCGGGCTTCCACGGTGTAGGTGCCTGGAGGGACATCGATGGAAAAATTCCCCTCCTGATCAGTTTGTGTATTTCGGTCAAGCTCGATCACATGGATACTTGCTGCTGACAATGCGGCACCATTTGCATCGGTAACATGGCCAACGATACGGCCAGATTGCTGCACGCCACCTACCGCATTTCCCCCATCCAGCGGATGCAACAATTTCACTGAAATTGTTTTTGCTTGGACAGCAAATTTAAACCCCTCACGTTCTTCCAATTGCTGAAGCACGGTAGATAAAGCGACCGATTGGAAATTAACAGCCTTGATTTGCTTTTTTTCCAGTTGTTCGCCGGAATAGATAAATGAATACGTGCTTTGTTTTCCCAATTCACGGATCAACGTGGCAGCGTTGGTATTGGTGAGCCGGACACTTATTTTTTCATCCAATCCACTGAATTGAGGCTCCGCCATGAGTGGAGTAGATAAGTTCAAAAGAAAGCATGCCAAAAAAACAATCCAGCCGGTTATTTGACAGCATGCATCATTTATTATGCAAAATTTAATAGTTTTGTAATTCATAAAATTAATACTTGTTTTATTACGAGTTATGAAATGGAGGAGGGTGCCGCATACACCTTCCTCTTGTTCTTTTTATCGTCCCTTAAAAATGCGTTTATGCTTATTATCCGATAGCAATGCCTCCTTTCCTGTTAGACAACACCGCCCATCAACGGGTCGGTCTGTGACACTTGCCCCGTCTCCACGTGTCCCGCAAAACGTTCAAAAAAACCGACCTTCTCCGTATGTACCGTGAAGTCGTACCAGCCTTGGCTCATGGACAAATCCAACAGAATCTCCTCGCGGGCACCCGGCGCTAACACGCGTTGGAGCAGGGCTCCATGATAGGCGTTGTCGTTGATTTCAACTGTTTTTTGCTCCGTACCATTGTTTTGCACGATGATCACCACATTTCCGGTAAGCTTTCCCCGCTGCTGCCGTTCCCTTTCATACGCGCAGGAAACCTCGATAGCTGGATGGTGTTTGTCGCCGGAAAATTCCCTGTAGAATCCATTCGGTGCATAAACGCGCAAGTGGTAAGCACCGTTTTCAAACGCCTGCAACGCCCAGTTATCCACTACGGCATCCCCAGCAACAACGGCATATTCCCACGTACGCATTGCCTCGTTTTCGAAGGGATTGATAGCATAGACCAAAAAAGGGCTGCCTGCTGATTCGTCTCCGAAAACTCGGTTTCCGGCTTCGAAACGGATGGCATAGGTTTCCGATTCGGTGTCATATCGTCCATTTACATGCAATTCATAGGGAAGCGGGCAGGCAGGCCGGACACCTTTTTCCTGGCGGGGAAAATAGGGCGACTGGCTGGGGTTGGCATTGACCTGATCAATCTCATCCGGCGTCAGTGGCTTATAATTACGGGGAATATCCTTAAACAACGCCTTGTGTACATCCATGATAAAGGCATCCTTTTCAATGGCGTCCAATTTGGCAAAAGT
Source organism: Parapedobacter koreensis (assembly GCF_900109365.1). GTDB lineage: Bacteria > Bacteroidota > Bacteroidia > Sphingobacteriales > Sphingobacteriaceae > Parapedobacter > Parapedobacter koreensis. The sequence continues at coordinate 444,831 of NZ_FNZR01000001.1, forward strand.
CTCTCCGTGATATGGCCGGAATACCGATGTCAGATCGCCACACACTGCCCTCCGCCATGCTGTGATATTCTCTTCACGCACTTGTTTATTGAATTTTTTCGCAATGAAATGCTCCAGAAATTGCAGGGACGATGTATGGTCAAACACCTGCGAATTGACAAAGCCCCCACGCGACCATGGCGAAGCAATGATCATCGGCACGCGGAAGCCAAGGCCGATGGCACTTTCCCGGATACGGTTTTCCATAGCCGATGGATTTACCTGCTGATCTTTCGTTACGAAATCTAGCTCGGGACGGATAGCTGGTGATACCTTTCCGGTGCCGGGCTGATAGGGGTTGGGCACGGCATAAGGTGGAATATGGTCAAAAAAACCATCGTTTTCATCGTAGGTAAGTATAAAAATGGTTTTTTTCCATACCTCGGGGTTTTCGGTGAGAATTTCCATCACCTCATTGACGTACCACGATCCAAACCAAGGTGCCCCTGGGTGATCCGAGAAATTCGCAGGTGGGGCAAGCCATGATACGAGGGGCAGTGTGCCGTTTTTCACATCATTCCGGAAGGCATGTAATACATCTCCCTTCGGAATGTTGATTTCGCGTGGTGTGCCGTGGTCGTTGTATTGCAGCGTCGTGAGCTGCTGGTAATCGGGGTCGTCTTTATTGATGGTAAACGCCTTTCGGTTGATTTGCTTCGCAAATTCAGGCAAGGATTCAAACGCCTGTGCCGTATACTTCTTCCGGTCTGCGCGTATGAGCGCCAAAACCTTATTGGCCGCCGCCAGCTTCTGTTGATTTGCCTCCGTGCGTTCCTCTTTTTCCAGCCTGGCTATTTCTTGGCGTATATTGGTTTCCTTGATATCCAGGTTGGCAATGGTGCTTTCATTCAATCGCACGTTATACGCCTTAAACCATTCCAGCGGATTCGTGCCAAAATTGCTTAACCAAGCTCTTTCCTCCCCACCAAGTCCATACCCGAAGGTGAGCTCATTCTGGTAAATCTTCCAGGAAATTCCTTCCGCTTCCAGACGTTCCGGATAGGTTTTCCAATCCAGCTCCGGTTGGTTCCAATTGCTGTTGTTCCATACATACGCTCTGCCGGAAGGGTCGTTTCGTTCACGGATTGTACCCGTAAACCAATAATAGCGATTGGGATGCGTTCCGGTAATGCTGGAGCAGAAATTTTGGTCACAAACCGTGAAGGCGTCAGCCAATGCATAATAAAACGGGAAATCATCCCGGTCGCAGTACCCCATGGTGAGTGGTACATCTGCATAGGCTTTGTTATGGGATTTTTTCACGTCCAGCCAACGATCATACTTCCCTTTGTTGCGTGCATCTGTTTGATCGGCCCACCCGTGCGGCGTCGAACCCATCCAGGGTACTTTTGTTTCCTTGGTATTTAGCCGGAAAGGCACATGCGTCTCACCGATAGCATTGGATTGCAGCCAGACACGATTTTTATCCGGCAATTGGATTGCCCTGGGATCGTTAAATCCCCGTACACCTTGCAATGTACCGAAAAGGTGGTCAAACGACCGATTTTCCTGCATCAAAAAGACAATGTGTTCGGCATCATAAAACGTACTTCCAGCTGCCGGATGGATAGCTAGCGCTTTCTGTATCACAGGGGGCATAACGTTTGCCAGCGCAGCACTGCCAGACAATAGTGCTGCCTTTTTGATAAAATCTCTACGCGAATTATCCATGATCATATGTGTTTATAAGATGATAACCACCTCGTTTAGTGTTCATTAAGTTTAGTGCTTATTCATTGACATATACGACACCATTGCTCACCGTATAGTCCAAGCCATGCGCAAATAGTACGGCCTTCAAAGACTCCTCCCAACCGACACGCTCGAAAGATGCCGTGACTGTTTTGCCCTCAAGCTGTTCGCGGTTGTAGACAATGTCCAGCTTATAACGTTGCGCCAACCGATCCAGCGCATAAGGCAGTGCGATTTCATTAAACACCAGCCCGCCCCGGATCCACACATCAACGTGATCTGCGGCAATAGGTTTGACTTGCATTACGCTTATGCCACGTGTATATTCCGCCATCTCGCCCGGTTTCAGCAATGCAGACCGCTCACTTTCGCCGGTAGCATTCACCTTCACCGATCCAGCTAGCAAAGACACTTTGATCTGATCCTCGCCCGGATAGGATTCAATATTGAATGTTGTGCCCAAAACGGTGGTTTCCAGGCTGTCCGTTTCCACAATAAACGGGCGTATTTCATCCCGCTTTACTTCAAAAAATCCCTCACCCACTAAGCGTACCCGACGTTCGCGCTGGTTGAAGGCATCCTTGGCCCACGCCAATTCCGAACCGCTGTTGAGGGTCACGATGGAACCATCCGCCAGTGTAATCTTTTTCAACGTGTTGTCGGCCGTTGCTACGACGGTGTACATGGTTTGCGGTACGGTGCTTTTAAGGAAATAGAGAAGGGAAGTTGCCGTAGCTAGGAAGACAATTGCTGCCGCAGCTACCCAACGCCATGGGGATTGCTTGTGCCCGGATGGTTTCACACCGTCAGCGTGTTTTCGCAAGCTATCCTGCATCCGGTGCATTACCGCCTGTTCCTCCTCCGGTGATCCAAATGCAGCCCCTGCTGACAGATCCAGTTGATTATACCACCTGTCGAATAATGTCTTTTCCTGTTCTTGGGCCCTTCCCAAGAGAATCCGCTTAAAAAGCGCTTTTAACGTGTTATGCTGTGCCATTCATTTAGTGAGTGCCACGGCCGACAAGAAGTACCAGAAATTTACAGTGAAATTTATGTTAAGGTTTTATTAACCAGTATACCAATAATAACTGTTCAGGTGTAAAATGATGAAGTGTCACCTCTTTTTTTATGCGGGAAATAGCGGTACCCAGTTGGTTTTTCACCGTTTGCGGGGATAGATTGAGTGCTTCGGCAATCTCAGCTATGGAAAGGTGATCAAATTTATTCAGCTGAAAAATCTTCCGCATCCGCTGGGGCATGGATTCAATGCTGCTGTGTACCGCAGCCACTGTCTCTTCAATATCCAGATGGGGATTGTTAAGCGCAGGCACTTCTCGATCGGCTATTCCCTCTTGCCGCAAGAAGGCCGCAAAATTTTTTTCATGGGCTTCTTTGAAACCCCTATCACGAAAGTAACGGGCAATTTTGTGGATCAGCATGCCACGAAGATAAAACTGAGGGGAGGTAGTAATCTCAGGAAGTTGTTTGCGCTTATCCCAAAATGTCACGAAAACATCTTGTACCAAATCGAAAGCCTCGTCCTTATCGCCTGTTTTCTTAAACGCATGCACATACAGGGGTTTCCAGCAACGTTGATATAACTCATCAAAGGCTTGGCTATTTGCTTGCCTAACCTGAGTAAGCAACTCTTGATCCGATGCATGTTTCACGCGTCAAAATTACTCACCTGCATTTTTAGCAGGTTTTATTCGGCATTATTTTTACGTTAAATAATCGCTTATGCAAAAAAACCTGCTACGTGTTGTAGCAGGTTTTTTTGACCGTATAAATTCAGATTAATTCATAGGTTGCTCGTATTTGATATACTCCCAGCTAAACCGGTCGTCCTTGACATCAAAAAGCAGAAAACCACGGGGGCCGAAATTCGTTCCCCGCCATGTGGGGCGTCCAGCAACGGACCCGCCTGTAATAAAATGCGTCCTGCTTTCTACGTTCAGATCTTCCAGCCAATGCAAGTGCCCCTGCAAGACCAGTTTGAGCTTATGTCCCTTAAAAGCCGCCAGCAGTTCATCCCGATCCACGATGCCGGGGCCGTCGTCATTATTTTGACCTGGCCGGGGATACACTTGATTGAATACCGATACCAAGGGGATGTGCAGGGTCACTACGATTGGTGTCTCAGGTGATACCGCAGCCAAGTCGCGTTGCAGCCAACGCAACTGTTCCGTTCCGATCTGCCCGAAATACTTCTGGTCGGCCACATCCAATGCATTCAATACGATAAAATGCCAGCCTTTGTGGTCAAATGCGTAATACGTATCCCCAAAATAGCGCCTGAACATCCCATATTTGTAGTCCGCATGGGTGGAATCTTCTACACTTTCGGGGTAGATACCAAACAATTCGTGGTTGCCCACGGTATTGTGCACCGGCACCTTTATCCGCCCACTCAGCGTTTTATACAATGTGAATAGCGTATCGCTTTTCGCTTTATTGCCACGCATCACATCATATACCTGATCACCACCCGAAATCACGAAATCCACATCAAGCTTATTGATGGTATCAATGGCCCGGTTAAACGCAGCCACAACGGCTGAATCCGGTCGGATATGCACGTCTGTCATAAACACAAAGGAAAAATCTGTCTTTCCCGATTGGGCGGATTGGCTGAAACCATATCCCAAACTTCCGCAGAAAATCAGCACAAAACTGATGAGTTGCCTAACGTTCATGTGATCAAGATTTTAATTATAGCCCTGGTTTTGAGTCATTGGACTTGTCAGGTTGGCATCGATGACCACCTGCGGAATGGGAAACAAGGTATCACGTTCCACGATGCGTTGTCCGCCATTGTGATTATAGCGTCTTGTGCGTTCCAACCATTTGCCCGTACGCAGCAGGGTATAGCGCCGGTGCTCCTCCAATACCAGTTCGCGCGAGCGTTCGTCCAATATGAAATCAATATCCACATCGTTTTCATCGATCTCACTGGCGTGTGCGCGACGCCGGATACTATTGAGCACATCGACCGCCTCGGAGGTGCGATTCAGCCGGTATAAAATTTCGGCTCGCAGTAAGTAGGTTTCGGCCAGCCGCAAATAAATGGCATCCTTAAAGGAATAGTCGTTTTGTACGTTGGTCGGATCCTTCCACTCTACCTTCCGGGAATACGGCCAGTTTGTCCTTCCCCTGGCTTCAAAGCTGATATCACTGCTCCAGTCCAGCCAGATGGTATCGCCATACTGGTAGCCTTCCGGCAGGCGGTCTGCCGGGAAAGGTGCATTCTGGGCAGCGTCCTGCAAGATAAAGAATTTGCGGATGGCGTACTCCGATCCACGGTCGTCCTGCGGCTCGTAGTTTTCGATGGCCCATTTCGTCAATGACATCCGTCCAAGGCCATATCCCCTTTCTTCCGTCAGTATCAATGGCGATACGCCGTTGATATTTATCGAGCTAAACCGGCTGATGTGGTGGCGGCGCTCGATGGGATTGCTTCCACCGCCAACGGTGCGCGGTTCGAACTGGAACACCCACAGCGCTTCGGTATTGCCTTCTTCCCGGTTAGTATTACCGCCCTTAAACATGTCCATGAAGGGTACGCCCGGCTTGTCGGCATCCACCCCGTACCGCTCGGTGACGAGTTTATAATTCGGCGTATTCACCACTTGATCTACCCAATACAAGGCACTATCGAGGTTATTCAGCACGAGATACGTTTCAGCCAGGTAATGCTGCACGGCACCTTTGGAAATTTGGCCGGGAATAGGTTCTACGGGCACATACTGCTCAGCAAACCGCCAATCAGCGATCATCTGTCGGCGCACTTCGGCCATCGGTGTCCTTGACCAGTCGGTCTTGATGGTCGTCCCGTTAGTTTCTTCCAAATTCAAGGGCACATCCCCCCAGCCGAACACCAAGTGCCGATATGCCCACGCACGCGCGGCACGCGCATTGGCAAGCAACAGTTGTTTATTCTCATCCGCGGAGTGGCCGCCGCCTTCCCAATCGACACCTTCTTTTTCCGCTTGGACAATCAGCGTGTTCGCCGTATTCACCACCTTATATAACCAAGAAAAACCGTCGTTGTAAAATCCTACGAGGGAATTGTTTTCCGTTTCCCAAAACATCGCCACATTGTTGAAACTCCCGACAACATGGTTCGTGACAATATTGTCCGTACCGTTCATAAAGAGTTCTGTCGTCATGGACGACGACCCTGCCAGCCCTTCCCGTTCATGGCGTACCAACGCATATAAACCATTGAGGCCCGCCTCAAATCCGGAATAGCTGGTAAACAACGTTTCCGAAGTAATCAGGTGCGGCGGATTTTCTTCCAAATAGTTATCGGAGCAGCTCATGCTGAATCCCAGCATCAATGCCACTACCGTCAATCGATATAAGCCTTTCATTATCTTATTTTTTGAAAAATTCATGTTGCTTGCGTTAAAAATCAATGTTCAATCCAAAGACAAATTCCTTGGCCAGGGGGGCATTACCCCTGCCAAAATTCAATTCGGGATCACTGGCTGACCATTCGGTAAACGTAAACAGGTTCCGCCCTACCGCATATACCCGCAATCGATTCAATCCCAATGTCTTTGAAAGGCGTTCCGGAAAATTATAGAACAATGTGATATCCTTAATCCGGATAAAACTCGCATTCTCATAGATGGGTGCCGCCTGCACATTCACGGCATTCATGTAAAATTCATTAGTCGGATTGTCAGGCGTCCACCAATTCTTCTTGATGACATTCCGCCTCACTTCGGAGCTTGCCGAAGCGTCTTGCAAGAGCGCATTCTGCTTGGTGATGCCATGCACCCCATGCATAAACACACTCAGCCCGATATCCTTATACGTCCACGTATTGGTCAGCCCCCACGTCGTCTTCGGGTCAAGCTGCCCGATGACCATACGGTCTGCTTCAGTACGCGATTTGCTGCCGTCCACATCCACGATTTTGGCGTAGCCGGGTTGGGCCTCCCATTGTTCAGCCTCGGCTTCTTCTCCCAACTGCCATACCCCAGCAAACTTGAAATCGTAGTTGACCAATATTGGCCGCCCAATGAACCAAGCATTAGCCACGTCGTCAATTTCATTGCCTTGTGCATCCAACTCTCCATATAAAGAGACTATCTTATTGCGGTTGAGTGCCACATTGCCCGAGGCCATCCAGCCGAAATCGTTCTTTTCGATCAGCGTTGCGTTGACCGAAAATTCAACCCCTCTATTGTCCGTCTTGCCGATATTCTGCGTGATGGATGTAATGCCATGTACAGGAGAAATCGTCCGGTTGAGCAACAAATCAAACGTGTGGGTATTGTACAGGTTCACATCGCCGGACACACGCCCCTTCCACAGGCCGTAATCCATTCCAATGTTCAGGGTTCGGCTGGTTTCCCAGCCCAAATTACCCTGCCCAATCTTCGTAGGTATGTAGCCCGGAAGGGAAGTGCCTCCGGTCACTGAATTTTCCTCACCCAGCCTCGAAATCGACTCATATGCAGCAACAGCCTGATTACCATTCGTGCCATACGATGCCCGAAGTTTCAACTCGTTGACCCATGCATCTTGGTCAAAAAACGACTCCCGATGGATATTCCATCCCAAGGCTACGGAGGGGAATAATCCCCACTTGTTATCCGCCCCGAACCCGGAATAACCATCACGCCGTCCGGTAAGCGTCAGGAGGTACCGGTTGTCATACGCGTAGTTCAATCGAAGCATTTGCGAGATCAATACCGTTTTGTTGTAGCCATAGGAAGGCAGCACAAAATCCGCCTGTCCCACAGCATACCAGCCTAAGAAATCGTGGGGAAAGCCATTGGCCTCCATCCCGTTTACCGTGCCCTTATTTTCTTCGTAGCTGTACAGTGCCGTAGCAAAAATATGGTGCTTGCCTATGTCCTTTTGATAGGTCAAGATGTTTTCCAGCAAAATGTTGTCTCCTATCCCACGGCTGGTATTGGCACTTCCCCTGTTCGCAAGCCCCTCACTGGTATTTCTTCCCCGGTATACACCCGAATCGTCCACGCGTTTGCGCAGGCCGTTGTTGAGCCGATAACTTAGTCCTTGGACAAATGGGATATCCACTTGCAGGAAATTATTGGCTACCACTTGAAAGGATTTGTCAAAATATTCATAGTTCAACGGTGCCAGTGGGTTAGCAATGTCAATGAATTCAGGCCATGGATAGATGGTCAGATCGCCATTTTCGTCGTAAGCGCTTGTCAGCGGATTGGTAGCAAAAAGGTCACTCCAGCTGACGGGTGCATTTCCTCCGTCGTCAAAGGTCAGTTGGGTATTGGTACCGATGGTAAACCATTTGGCCACTTTAGTTTCTACGTTCACCCGGCTGCTGATGCGTTCGAAACTGTTGTTGATGGTCTGGCCATTTACCTTTAGATATCCTCCACTCAAGTAATATTTGGTATCGTTGATCGTCCCCGATACGGCCAGGTTATGTTGATTGCTGCTTCCATCACGAATCGCCAACTCAGCCCAATCCGTCCACGCCCCGGCGTCATAAAGCGCTTGCTCACTGCCTGTGACTTTCCCCGGTTCGCGTATCTCCTTGAATTGGTAGAATTCTTCCGCGCTCATATACCTGGGCATCATGTTGGGCTTCTGGGCCGCATATTTCCCGTCGTATGCGATGACGGCCTGCCCACTGGCCCCTTTTTTGGTAGTGACCAATATGACACCATTTGCGCCCCGCGAACCATAAATCGCGGCAGAAGATGCGTCTTTCAGCACCTCTATCGATGCAACGTCATTTACATTGATGTCCATCAGCTGCCCATTGAAAGGTACGCCGTCCAAAATGATGAGCGGAGCATTGCTCGCCAAGATGGAGTTTCGGCCACGTATCATGATATCTCCGCTGGGTGCAGCACCTCCTACGGATTGCATAAACACAACGCCCGGAACGGTACCCTGCAGTGCTTGGCCAATATTGAGATTGGGCACCATCTCCAACCGATCTTTGGGTACCGAAGCCACAGCCCCTGTGATATCACTTTTCCGTTGCGTACCATAACCCACCACTACGACTTCATCCAGCGCGTCCAAAGACTCCCGCAAGGTGAAATCCACGGTGACTGTCCCGTTTCCCCCCACATTGACACCCTGCTTTGTTTGCCGTTGGTAAGAAATGTAGTTTACCTCCACCGTATATATCCCAGGCTGTAGGCTAATGGTAAAATACCCATCCCCGTCCGTGCTGAAGCTGCGGTTGAGCTCCACAATCCGGATACTGGCTCCAGCGAGAGGTTCGCCACGCTCATCGGTGATATGGCCAACAAGACGGCCAGGTTGCTGCTTTCGTTTTAAAATGATAAACCCATTTGTTTCCTCATACATCACGTCCGTATGATCCAGTAGGTACGCCAGTACCTCTTCCACAGTCGTTTTTTCCAGCATCCGATCGGCTATCCGGATTTGGTCGAGCTTCAATTGCTCAGCATTGTAGGCAAACTGCACGTCCTGCTTTTCCAATTGCTGGATGGCCGTCAGGGCATTGTCTCCCTCCAAACGGATATTCACCTTTTTTCGAAACTGTGCCGTTGCCTCTCCTGCGGAGAGCACTTCCGTCATCAGTATCATTATAAAAACCGCTAATGTGGATATTCTCATTACCTGTTTTAAATACAGTAGTAAACTATTCATTGATTCTTTTTCCATTGAAACTACTTCCAAAGGACATCCTTGTTTATTGGCAAGACAGTCTTATCTTTGCTATGGAAATAGTAGTTGTTAAAACGTAATTGCTATTCAGGGCCCGTGATGCGCTGCCAAACGTTTACTGGCCCAAATCCTTACCGGTATGGCGACGCCATCGCCTACCGGTTTATTTTTTCCTTAACTTAAAATATCGTAATCGTGTCCCCCTCCTTTCTATACTGATTGCCGTGAACTTCGCAAATCGCCTTAATCAGGTCATCGATGGGCACGTCCCGGCTGAATTGGATGCTATAGCGTTGTTTGGCGATCGTACCATCACCCGCACGAAGCCTCATGCCATGAGAATGGCGCAATACCACCGCCAGTTCATCAAATGATGCTTGCCGGAGACTTGTCTTACCTACCATCCATCCGTTGCTGTTTTCAGTTGCCACCTGTTGGATACTGGCCGTTTGCGTTGATTTGCGGTAGGTCAATTCGTCTCCCCGATGCAATACCCCCAATACAAGGCTATCTCCCTGCGACACTTCCACGCGCCCAGTCAATACGGATACCTGCATTTCATTGAGTTCCGCATATGCTTTCACATTGAAAGATGTACCCAGCACACGTGTGCTCAGTACGTCGGAATGGACGATAAAAGGTTTAGCCGTATCGGGCGTCACCTCAAAAAAAGCTTCTCCCTCTTCCAATACCACTTCCCGGCTACCGGCCTGACCAAATGGGGTGTAGAAGCCCAGCTTACTTCCTGCATTCAGCCATACGGTGGTGCTGTCCGGTAATTGTACTTTTTTCAGCGTCCCTTGTTCCGCTGTCACCGCTACCCATTGCCTGTCTTTCTGCGACCGTGATGTTCCATCCCGTTGTGCCAGGTACCAAGCGCCAATTCCGATAGCCATCATGACCACAGCTGCTGCGGCCATTCCCCGCAGCAAATACCGCCGCCCGGAACCGGCTGGCTGCATTTCATCGGGAGACAACCGGCGTTGGATGCGCGCGTGCAATTCATTCCGGAGGGCCTTCTGCTGCTGCGCGTTTTTTTCGGGAAACACTTCGCCGAATGACGCATACCAGTCGTCTACTAATTTGGTTTCCTGCTCGGTAGTTTTCCCTGCACGATACTTCCGTAATAATCCTTTAAATAAATGTGGTCGCACGTATTCGTCTTTTACGGATACGTCTGCCGGAAGGGCCGGAATTACTTCTACAAATGGTTATTTATTTGTTAACAAATCGTGAATCACCTGAAGAAAGGTGATCAAGATGGGCATCGCGTTGTCTTGGAATCGATGAGGCAGGTTTTTGCGCAGGCGCTTGGAGGCTTCGGTGAGCAAGTTGCTCACGGTCTGTTCGGCGAGGTTCAGGCGTTTCGCGATGTCCGGGGTACTGAGGTTATCGAGCTTCAATAGGAAAGACTTGCGCATATTGTCCGGCATTTTCTCCAGTTCATCTTCCAAAATGTCTTCCACTTCCTGATACGACCACGCATCATCCGACTGCCGGAGGAAGGCCTCCATCTGGCCGAGCACATATGCAAATACCCGTTGTTTGACTTGCTCGGATTGGAAATAGTCAATCAACCGGTTTTTCAACGCTCCGGTGAGGTATTGTCCGACTCCTGTACGGATGGTAATGTCCTTCCGCCGCTCCCAGAAGCTCACGAAGACATCCTGCACAATATCTTTGGCTACGGCTTCATCCTTGGTGCGGCTCCATGCGATGGCGTAAAGCTTTTCCCAATGCCCAAGGTAGAGCCGATCAAACAGCTTCCTGTCGTCCTGTTGCCGGACGGCTTCCCACCACCTAAGTTCCAGCGTCTGATCCATCATGTAAGACGATTGTCTTGACAAAGGTAGATTTACAACATTAAGCCATTATTAAATCTCTCGCATTGGTGATTGGGTCAGGTTATCACTTGAGAGCATATCCTGGTGTTTGACGGCATAGGCAATAGCTGCTTTGACCAGATCGTTGAGTGATATGTGCCGCTGCGATGCAACGATTGACGCTTCTTTATGAAGCTCGCTGGGAATACGTACATTAAAGCTTCCCTTAAACGTTTTCTGAGGTTGTTTTCCAATGGCCTCACAGGTAGCGATGTAATCGTCAACCGCTTCATGGAATGCCTGTTTTAATTCAGTTGTAGATGCTGCCTCGTAAGTGACCAAATCGTTTATTCCGATGATTTTGCCATGCAGTACCTCATCGTCGGCACTGTAGGAAACTGTGCCATAATAGTCTTTGTATGCCAATACGTCTTTCATAATTTGTGCCCCAGTTTTTTTAACACGGCGATAGCTTCCTCAATAGCGTACCGCTTCATAATATTTTGCGGATGCGGTTTGTGTAAGCTGATGACATTTTTGTTGTCATCAACAAACTTTCTACGCGAACCGCCTGTTTTTCCTGTCTTTAACTCATTGAAGCCGAAGTATGCCATTACTTTAACGAACTCATCCCAGGTGAAATCCTTAGGAATCTCAGCAAATCGTTTTATGGCTTTTTCTGAACGGCTCAATAGTTTGCGACTATAATATAGTTGCAAATTTAAATAAAGTTCTGTTTATATGCAAGTTACATTGGATTATATTAGCGGTCGCCTTTCCTCAACTCCAACTGGTCAAACACCTGACCGTCGATATCGATGGCCTGGAAATGCAACTCATCGCCCGCTGCGCGCACATAGCCAAAGTGATGCCCGTATTTGATTTTATTGGTAAACCAAGAACGCAGTGGTGCGGGTGTCTCAAGCCCCCCGCCGTTGCCTCCCACCTGAATATAAATCGTCCCGTTTTGATTGTCTACCCGATTGTTTCGAAGTGGCCAGGTCCGTTCATACGTGTGGACATGTCCATAAAACACCAAATCGACATTATATTTATCATACAATGCGGGCAGGTGAGCGAGGCGATGGATGCCCAAGGTCGATTTGCTTACACGGGTGTCGCCATGGTCGTCGTTGTCAGAAGAATAAATACAATGGTGCTGGGCCACAATCCTCCATTTAGCAGTAGAAGGCTTAGCCAACTCGGCCTCCAATGCATTGTAATTTTCACTACCTGCCGATAAATCCTGGTTGGAATCGAACAGGATAATCTGCACATTGCCATAGGTCACGGCATAGACCCTTTTCCCTTCCGGATGGCCAAGGTATTTATGGAAAGCAGGTGCATCGCGCTCATGGTTGCCAAGTGTGGCATATACGGCATACTTGCTCATGAAGGGTTGGCCCTGAGGCAGGAACTGCCCTATCCAGTCACTAAGCCGATGCCCATTGTCTACCTGATCGCCGGCATGGATGGCAAAGTTAGGCCGCTCTGCCTCGGCCACAGTAGCAATCTTGCCCCATACATTGGGATTGGGCCGCCCCTGTGAATCGGTGAAAACGATGAAGCCAACGGGTTCGTCGTCTTTTACGGCAGTTTTGAATGGATAAATATCGCTATACAGGGTGTCTCCTTGCTGACTCACACTCACCGTCCGATAGAAGTATTCGGTCGATACCTGCAATCCGGTCAGGTGTACCGTGTGGAAGACCGTGTCGGAGCTGGCTTCGCTCCTGAGCGACAGATTGGGTGCCTTTGCATCAAACTCGGCAGGGCCATACTGCACCCAGCCGGCAGTGGGCTGTGCTGTTTCCCACTTGACATCCATGCTGGTCTGTGTAGCCCATTGCAAATAAGGGAGGACAACAAAGGTAGGTTGTTCAGCGGCCACACCATATTGGAATGTTGCCAATAATAGCACCAATTGAATCATACGTTTCATATACACTAATAAATTAAAATACTTTTCGTCCAGATTGTTTCATTCGTTTGTTTAGCAATAGTAAACATCTGCTATGAAAACCAAGCATACAGGCTATTAACAAATCGTGAAGCGTACAAAAAGGAGAAAAAGTCTATCCGAAAACAGCGTGAGTACAGTGCAGCACCGTACTCACGCTTTCCAACTAATTAATGGAGATGGTGCAAAAGACGATTATGGTTTTACCAGTTGAAATTTGTCGATAACCGCTCCGTCGTTACTTTTCGACAGAAAATCAAGGTTATTGCCGTTTATTTCAATGATCTGATACTGCCCGCCCTTAAATGAATACGTGACGTTATAGTTGGATGACGGTACGCGTTCACTTTCGTTTCCCTTCACGACCATCGAAGCAACATAAACGGTCCCTTTTCCGGTTGTGTTCATTACCTCATTGCCAAATATGGGATACGAGCGAAAATATTGGTGGATGTGTCCCGATAATACCAAATCTATCCCGTACTTGTCGAACAGCGGTCCCCACCATGCACGAAGCTGTGGTGAGTAACGATCGGAATGATACGGTGGGAAATGCATCATGACAATTTTCCATTTTTCGGTTGCCTTGTTCATCTCTCCGTCGAGCCAACATTTAACTTTCTCAGCACTTCCTCCAGTAACGTCGATTACAATGAAACGCGCATCTCCGTAAGTGAATGAATAATTACGTTCGGGGGTCAGGCCGCAGCCGGAATTTTCGGGCAGCCTGAAAAGCTGCGTGTAGAGTTCCGGCGGAAGCCCATCTTGGCTGTCGTGATTACCCAACACAGGCATATAGGACATGTTTGCGAACACTTCCTTGCCCAGATAAAGTTGCCTATCCCATTCATTGCGGAACAAACCTGTGTTGACGTGATCGCCGGTATGGGTTAAGAATGCCGCATCCGGGCATGCTTTGAAAGCCTGTTCCAACGTAGGCTTTACGATATCGGCATTGTGGGTATCGCCAATGTAAATAAATTTGAACGGTGTGTCTTTCTTGTCAGGAGCAGTTGTAAATGTATACATTTCGCTGCTCGTGCCCTGCTGCTTACTCACCACTTTGTAATCATACTTCGTACCCGGAGTCAATCCGGTAAGGTTGACTCCCCAGTGATTGACCTCCATATCATTGCTGATGTAAACGTCTTTAAGGCGAAGCGGAGTTCCTGCTGCCTCTTGTGCATTGTTTTCCGATGCGCCATGCTTCCAGTACTTGACATACCCGTCGGTTACGGCCGTATTCGTTCGCCATTGCACGGCTTGCGTAGTAGTGGGGTCGCCCTCCCACGACAGCACCACCTCATCGGGAGTTGTGGACGACGGGTGCATGGTCGGGCGGAAGCTATTCACCATACTGGCTTCCCGGGCACGACCACGGATGGTGGTAAACAGGGTGTGCCCTTCCAATTCGTCGGGCAGCTCCTGTAGGGTCAAGCTGGGCCAGTCGTTATACGTATATGCGCCCTTTTCCATGTTGATAACGGGCCATTGATTCGGGTAGACATCCGTGATGTTCAGCTCCGAGCCTTTCGCTACGGGCCCAATCGTCACAAAATAGACTACTCGTTGGAGGTCAAAACCATTGATTCCCAGGTTTACTTTCCCCGCAGGAACTTGTTTTTGCCACACCTCATAGTCGTAACTATCGTTACTAACGGTTTTTCCGGTATTTGTAAAACCACTTTCTTCCAGCCAAAATGGAACTGTTTTCTGGCCCTTGAACCGCATGATGGACACGATCGCAGGCTTATCGACCGTGAATACCCAACTATTATTGGCGAAAACATGCTTCTCTTCCTCTGTGATAAAGTTCATCACAAACTCATCGTCCAGACTAGCTAAGCGCTCCTTCGGCTCCTGTTGGATAAGACGCTCCAATACCTGATCCCTCACTTCGGCAACGGGTATGAAAGCCTCTTGCTGTTTATTGGCATTGGCGCTGCACGCCGAGAGCAGTATCAAAACTGCGAGATATCGAAAAAAAGTATTCATTTCAATTTTTGTTTAGTATAACATTACAAAACACATGTTACCAGGGCTTGCCGGTACCTTGCAACAGCCACATTTTTGACCATGCACTGTTCTTTTTCAATACAGGAAACGCTTCGTTGTCAGGTTCTTCGAGCGAATAACGTGTATCTTCAAAATTTGGCAATGCTTCCCTTAATTTTTCAGCATTAGTTGTCTCTTCATTAGTGGGATAATACAATCTGACGGGCATTACATCCCTTTTAGCTCTCATGCCGACGGTTTCAAATACAGGATACCCTGTTCTTCTCCAGTCGAACCACGATTCACATGCGGCGCTCCAACTGGCTACCCATTTTTGTGTAATGATCTGTTCCAATGTGTTGGCAAACGCCGCACCGGGTTGGACAATATAGGCGGCGTAATCGGCGGCCACACCCCACGCTTCAAAAGAGGTCCTTATCGCATCGTTGTAGTGGGATTCGGCATTGCCGCCCCATCCTTTCAATGCGATCTCGGCAAGGTCGAAGTGAACCTCGGAAGCAGACAACATTCTTGATTTCAACAATTCATGAGAAGCCAGTTTGTAAATATCATTCAGCATCGAACAATGGGGGTTCGGTCTTCCCTGATACGTTGACGGGCTCAGGTTATAGGCGAACAGGGAAATATCTGTCCAGTTGGGGGGCATTCCGATAAAATCGAGGTTATAGTTGACAGGTTCATCGTATTTTTCAATGTAATCATCCACAATTCCCTTGCCGATCACACGACATCTTACCGTCGTTGTCTCTCCATTGATCGTGAAGACAACATCTTCTACATTATCGTATGTGTCGCTTTTACTTTCGTCGAGATGCAGTGGCAACTCGACCCGGTTTGCCCATACACCCAACCTGGGGTCGTTATATTGCCGCATCTCCTCGACCAACGTAGCACACATTTTTCTTCTATGGTAATCGGAGCTCAGATCGGTATTTCCGACAATGTTGGTGGGCCATGAACTCGACGGATTGTTTCCGGTGTAGGCAAAAGCGGCTTCGTCCGCAACCTCCAAAATAAGGGGATAGGTGGCAGGATCTCCCAATATTTTACGGATATTTTCCTGGGCGAATGACGGATCTTTTTCCGAAAGTCTCAAACTATACCTGATCGACAACGAATTGGCAAACTTACGCCATTTAGATGCGTCGCCGGCGTAGAGAATATCCTGACCGTTATTGATCGTGTTATATGCACCCTGGTCTTTTGACAACAGGGTATTTGCCTGATCGAGGTAATCGAGTATACCCTTGTAAATATCGAATTGCGAATCGTATTTGGGGTTCATGATTCCTTCGTCGTTCCGGAGCGCCTCCGAAAAAGGCGCATCGCCCCACAAATCGGCAATATAACCGAAATTATAGGCCATCATGACCAGGGCCGTTCCTCTGAAAAAGTCATTGTTCGTTTCTTCCGCCTTATGCAACATTTCTTTGGAATCACTGAGGTTCTGGTAGAGGCTTTGCCAAACTCCGTTATGGCTTGAACTTTGCCATCCAAAATCATTATGACCACCCGACCAGCCGTCTTTTTGGGTGTGTTGCATCACGCCGGAAATATCACCGAATCCTAAATTTGTGACTGCAATGCCGCTTCTGCTTATCACTGTCGGCAATAGATGGCTGGGATTTGCGATCGAAGGGGCAATCCCGTTGGGGTCGATGTTCATCTCATCGAGGTCTTTGCACGATGTGATGAAAAGACCTATTAAAAACATTAATATGATACCGTATGCTTTCATTGTCAACCAAGTAAAGTGTTAAAAGGTTACGTTTAATTTTACGCCCATCGGCATTACCCAGGGTTCGATGTTGAACTCCTCCGTTCCCTGTCTCATCTGGATACCTCTCCTGCCTTCGCCCTCGGTAGTGGGCACGAACGCCCTTTCGGGGTCTATGTTTACCTTGGCCTTTGTCCAAAGCATAATGTTTCGGCTGAAAACGGAGACAGCCAACCCCTTGATCTTTAATTTTTCCAACGCGCTCGGCGGGATATTATACGTCAGGGACACTTCTCGGAGCTTGATAAAATCGGCAGGAAGTATGCTTGCCTGAGGGAAATTCCAGGAGGTATCGTATTGTCTGAAAACACCCCATATGGTTTCACTTCCCTCGCCCAGGTGTTCGATATACCCGATAAGATTACCATCTGCATCTCTTTGTTCCAATACACCCGGAGCGAACGTTCCATCCCAAGCAATACCGTCGACAGCATGGTATCCGCCCATCTCGCGAGTGGGTCCTCCCACATACCTGATCAGACCGTCATCCGTAAATAAGTGGTCATTGGCTTTCAACCAGTCGCTGAGCGCTTTGCCCGTGCGGCCTCCGGCATCTATGGTTTCTCTTTCGTAAGCGCGGGGAGATGCACCGTTATTCCGTATACGACGTTCGGTATCCGAAAAGAATTCGCCGCCGTATCTCCAGTCGAGCGTAAAGTTCAACGCAAAGTTTTTGTACGATACGACAGAATTGGCACCAAGTATGAAATCGGGGTTGAAATTCCCCGATCGATAATTGGCCACTTCTCTCGACACACTCGTCCAACGGCCCTGGGAGTTCAGGATCGGATATCCATAATATTCGGAGGTCGGGTCGGTTACTCTCACCTCCTTGGGGGAGTAAATGTTTCCAATCTGCTCGCCGACGTTAACCCACGATGCAGAGCCTGCCGAAGCTTCGTTCCAAATCGGTAATCTGGTGATTCCGGGGGCAAGTTCTTTAAGCACCGTACGGGTTCTTGTCATATTAACGTTGACATCCCACCTCCAACCAGCTGTTTGGATGGGCGTACCTCCGAGGGTAAACTCCCATCCTTTGCTCTGCACCAGACCCATATTGAGATTGGTGGTACTGAAACCGCTCGAACTGGGAATAGGCTGATTTTGTACGATCTGGTTTTCATTATCCACCACGAAATAGGTGCCTTCAAACCGCAGGCGGTTCTGGAAAAACGCTAAATCCGTTCCGAATTCGATTGATGTCGCCAATTCCGGTTTCAGGTTGGGCACCAGCATCGTGCCTGATTTGGCATAGCGCGTTGTGGTACCCCAGGGTTCCAGTGCGTTGTACGTCGCAAGCAACTGATAAGGTGACGTATCATTACCCACTTGCGCCCAGCCGCCTCTCAACTTAATCAAGGATACCCGGGGGCCCAAATCGATCAGCTGATCGACCAATAAACTCAACGACGCCGAAGGATAAAAATAGGATCGGTTGTTCTTGGGAAGCGTACTGCTCCAGTCGTTACGCGCTGTCAAATCCAGGTACACCCTATCTTTCCATCCCAGGTTGGCGAACGCATACAGGCTCTGGATAGCTTTTTGCGACCAGGCACTGCTATACAGGAGGTTTTCAGGCGCGATATTTTTGATGGTAAACACATTCGGAGATATCAATCCTCTGCCGGGTGTCGACGAATTGGATATGTCGGTACCCTTGGTATACATCTCGTTACCCCCCGCTGAAAGCGTATAAGCGAAATCGCCCACGCGATCGTCCCATTTGATCAAAAAATCGAAGTTGCGCTCATAGTTTGTAATATTGCCCAGACCATAAGCACCGTTATTAGGCTCACCGGAGTAACCTACCGGGATTTTGGTTTCGCGTCGTTCAAAAAAACTATCCATCGTCATACGCGCCATGGCACTCAATTTCGGCAGAATTTGATACTCCGCTATCAAATTTCCATAAACTCGGTCGCGGCGGAAAGCGTTTTTGACCTCATAGGCCAGAAAATAGGGATTATCCCATCCGTCATAAAGACGAACAAGCTCTTGACCTTCTTTACCCGTAACCCAGTAGTTTTCGAACTCCCTTATGTCGAGATTATTAGGCATTTGCATCGCATATTGCAGCACATTGGTGCCCCGATTCCCTGCCGGTCTGTTGTCTGCCCAGGATTGCGTGTAGTTGATATTCGTCGAGAATGTGAAATTCCTCCCTCCTTTGAATTGTCCGGCTGCGGAGAAGTTATTTCTGTTCAAGTCGGTACCGGGAATAATGCCTTGGTTGGTCATATTGGTAACCCCCACGCGGTAGTTCATCCTTTCGTTGCCATTGCTGAGGGATAAGGAGTTGGTCGTGGTTAAACCGGTATTCACAAAATTCCTGAAGTTATCCGGATGGCCGACCACCTCGGTCGGGAGAAGGGGTTCATCGGTGTATTCCGGCCTGCGCCACTGGGTGGCAAAAATGCCTTTATCCAAAGGTATTCCCATTCCGGTAGTGACACTCGCCGGTAGATCCAGGATCGTACCCTCGGGGACATCGTCCTGCGTGATCGGTCGGGTTCCAGGGGCAAATAAATTTTGCTTCCTGTAAAATTTGTATGGAATGTCGAATACGGTATTGGTGCTGACATCCACCCGAAGTCCTTTTGCGTTCTTCCCGGATTTAGTGGTAACCACCACAACGCCACTGGCGGCTCGCGAACCGTACAGGGCGGCTGCACTCGGCCCCTTCAGTATCGTCATACTTTCAATATCTTCCGGGTTCAGGTCGGAAATGGCATTACCGTAGTCAACCGGGTTTCCCGACCCGAATTGACCGACATTATTCAATGTACTTGACACGGGAATACCGTCGATCACAAACAATGGCTGATTATCTCCGGCGAGGGAAGTTCCGCCCCGGATAACCATACTTACGGAAGAACCTGTGGGACCGGTCTGGTTGATCGTTACGCCCGATACTTTTCCGGAAAGTGCGTTCAGTACATTCTCCTGAGGCACTCTTACCAATTGATCGCCGGCTACTTTGCCGACGGAATAGCCGAGCGATTTTTCCTGCCGTGAGATGCCCAGGGCGGTTACCACCACTTCGTCCAGCGCGTCCAAAGACTCCTGCAAGACGAAATCCGCAGTCACGGTACTACTTTCCTCCACCTTGACGCCCTGTTTAGTTTGCCGTTGGTAGGAGATATAGTTTACCTCCACGGAATAGATGCCAGGTTGCAAACTAATGGTGAAATTCCCTTCTCCATCCGTGCTGAAACTGCGGTTGAGTTCCACAATCCGGATACTGGCTCCGGCGAGCGGTTCGCCCCGCTCATCGGTGATTCGGCCGACAAGACGGCCGGGTTGCTGCTTGTGCGACAACACGATAGCTCCAGCTACCTCATTGAATACCAAGTCATTCGGTTCAAGCAACGACGCCAATACCTCGCGCAATGATTTGTCATCAAAACGGACATTTTTCACGGTAACTTCATCCAGTTTCAGATCTTTAGTGAAACCAAAATCCACATTCGCTTGCCGTTGTAAATCTTTGATGACATCGTGAAGGGTGGTGCCTTGATAGCTTACCGTAACCCGCTTTTTTAATACCTGCCCGTGACTTGGAGAAGCCTGTAAGAGCGAGGTGGTGGTAGCCAAAACGAAATAGAGTATCGCTGTAATTTTCATATACCACTGCCATTGCAGTAAAAAGTTCATATTCAAATGGATATTAATTCCCCATACTCAAGGATATTCCTTATTTTTGGGGGTTGGTGAATGTTAATTGTTTACTAACACGGGAGAGCAGTATAAGGGTTCCAAGCTAATTACTGCTCACCTTTTATCAAGCAGGTGCCGCACTTTGCGGCCCTGGTTTTTTATATCAGTAGATGATGATCCGATTGCCCTCCTTTCTGTATTTTTTGGTTAACATTTCGCACAATTGCACCATGGTCTGCTCCAGTGTCCGGGTGGATCGCACCGTGAAATTGTAGGCTGTTGAACGCACCTTGTTATCGGTACTTAGTAGTTCTATTCCATAATAGTTGTGCAGCACCTGCGCTAGCATAGCGAAGCTGGCTTCTGCCAGTACACTAACGCCCTCCCTCCAAGAAGACGCTTTCGTTGATGAAAGCTGCGATCGTTGAAAGCTGGCTGTTTGCCGGTTGTAGGTCAACCCTTCCTCCGCATGTAGCAACGCAAGCACCTGGTTTTGGTCGGACACCTGCACCTTGCCGGCATTCACTGCCACCTGGATGTCATCGAGCGTTTGATAAGCATTCACATTAAATAGGGTACCCAATACTTTCACCTCCAGACCATCTGTCTGTACTTTAAACGGTTTCAGTGTGTCTCGTTGCACTTCAAAATAAGCCTCGCCCACCAATTTCACCACCCGTTCATGCGTTCCAAAGTCAGCGGCCACTTCCAAGGAGGTATTGGCATTGAGGAATACAATGGTGCTGTCTGGCAGCATTAAACGTTTCACCTGCCTGATGCCCGTAGACACTGTTTGTGTTATCCCCTCCGGCACCTGAGCGCCCCCCGCTCCAGACTGCTGCGTATAAAACCATAGCGACATGGACACCACACTTAACAACAGTGCCGCTGCTGCCCATCTCGCCCAATGAGGACGATGTTTTACCGAAGGCTTTCCAGTAGCAAAGGCACGGTCGAGCACCGTTTGCTGAAACGACGTCAGGTATCCGGTTTCTTCAACGCCAGCGCCGTTTCCATCGTCCTGTTGGAATGATTCAAGCCAACGGTCTACGATATACCGTTCGGCAGGTGAGGCCTTGCCGCTCTGGTAGCGTCTGATTAATTCTTTGAGTCTGGAGGATTTCACTATACTGTCGCTTTACACAGGAAAGAGACATGGGAGCCCAAAAAGTATATTGAATATTTGCGATTAAATCGTTAATTTTCCATTAACTTGGCAATGATAAGTACCAAAAGGGAATGGCTGATATCGGGATGCTTGGCCAGTATCGCTTCCTTGATCCGGCGATTTAATTCGGAATGGTAACTTTTTACCGTTTGTTCGGCAAGTCCAAGCGCCTGCGCAATTTCCCGCAAGGTGTAGTCTTCATTACGGAGAACGAATATCTTGCGCATGTTTTCCGGCAACCGATCAACGACCGCTGACAATGTCTGTTGGAGATCCGAAGCGGCCATCACATCCAAGATGGAGCTTTGCAATTGATCCATCCGTTGCAACAAATGGCTCATTGCTTGCTCATGTAAGTTACTGCGGGACACCAGCCGGAGAAACCGGTGTTTCAGCATGCTGTAGAGGTAACCTTGTAGCGAGGCAGTCACCTGCAAGTTGCTATGACGTTCCCACAGGTCAAGCAATACATCCTGTACCAAATCTGCTGCCTGATGCTGATCCTTTGTCCATTGGAAAGCCCGTTGCAGCAAATCACCGGAATACTGACGTACAACAAATTCAAAAGCAAGCTGATCGCCTTCCACTAAATGTTCAACCAGTTGTTTGTTATCCCAGTTTTTAGCAACGACTTCCATGACGATGGGCAAAACTAATCCAAAGACAGGATATCGATAGCAGATGATGTGTTATGAATTGGTTAAGTTTTATTAGTAAAACTAAGGGTATGGGGCAGGCGCCCCATACCCTTAATCCAAGATTCAATCAAGGTGCCACCCTCACCTTATATAACTTAACAGATGGAATATGAAGCGTGAACATTGGGTTTTCACCATAAATGTTAAATGTCCACCAGCTTTGTTCTGCAATGGTAAACACCAGTTTGCCGGTATCCGATTGGTAATACGCCGATTTCACGTTTACACGGTCTGCCAGGGGAGCGAAAGGCTCAAATAAGCCCTCGCCGGTGTTGTTGAAGAGCCACACGCCATGGTGGGTGGTCACCAGAAAACGGGACTCATCCACCTTACTCAAATCGTGCCCTCCTTCGTTTGGCAATTTATGCGATTTCACCAGCCTCAAGGTTGGCTTTTCAGATGACCAATCCACCAACTCATACACCCGTAGGTCATTAAAGCCAAGGGCCAGCAATTGTTTACTGGACGCATCCCAAACCACTCCATGTCCCGAATACAGGCTGTCTTTATAGATGACCTGTTCGTTCTTTCCTACCTCATAAATTTCCAAGCTGTTGCCAAGTGCATGCGTTGAATTGGCTACTGCAATGCGATTATTGGGCAGCAGATCTGCCGAATGCGCCATGGGTGTTTTGGCATAAAAAAGCACCTTCTTGGATGCGATGTCCAGTAGCACCGTTGCACCGCTTGAGGAAGTAATGAGCAACTTGGTGTTATTGTCAACCGGTTTGCAATCATCCAATGTAGCCAACAAGGGTTGATAGGCTGCAGGCAGCTGATCCTTCGACTCGCTTGCCCGCCAACTCCATCGATATTCCACGGCATTTTTACCAGCCGCATCGCCGCTAAGGATGATGACCTGATCGTCTCCGCAGGCAACGATGTCGCCCGCATGCAATACAAAATCGTCACCCCGGTAACTTCCCATGTTGAGGAAGTTACCGGCTGTAAGGGAGGAATGGCTAAGCAAACCGACGAAAAAGATTATGAAACGTATTTTTTCCATTAGAATAAATTGTTTTTTAACGGCAATAAAGCTTGCATGAACTTTCATCGTTGTAAAACTTACCAATTCGGATTGTTGGGTGCCAGGGCAGGATTTTCCTGCATTTCGTACGCAGGCACCGGCCAAAGGTAATCCCGCTCTTTATCAAACGTTCTTACCAGTTTTTGCGTATAATCATGTTTATAGATCGGAGCATTCATCACTACTTCTGCGGTTCGCCATCTGATGATATCCATGTAATAGTAGCCTTCCCCAGCAAATTCAATCCGTCTCTCCAACCGGATGATTTCCCGCATCTTGGCCTGGTCTGTCATGCCCACATAGTTGGCAGCGTCTGAGGGATCAGTGTGTTGTATTGCCGGCATATGGACATTGTCCCTGCCCCGTACGGCGTTAATAGCCTCATATACACTTTCGTCAAGCTGTCCCAGTTCGGTTTTCGCTTCGGCATACATTAGCAATACATCGGCATAACGTAATACGATGTAATTGATATCCGATTGGCTGCCATTTTTGATGACATTATTATACGCGTTGTCTTCGTCATAGATACTGTACTTCTTGTAGGTATAGCCGGTCTGCGCAAATGTTGTATTAGTCACCGTCGTTCCCCGATACTGGGAGCCCGGCCATACCAGTGTCATCCGAAAACGCGGATCCCGGTTTTCCCAATATTGATCCGCATCGTATCTTGCAGAGGTCGTGATAGCAGTACCGTCATCCATCAGGTAAGCATCTATGAGATCCCGCAAAGGTGCGCTGGTATCGTATTGGCGACGAATCAAGTCGAACGAATGGCAGTAATTCGGAAAGAGGTACTGCACATCAAAGATAACCTCGCTATTGTTCTCGTTTTCGGGCATGAATAGTCCGCGATAATCAGGAAATATACTGTACTTTTTCAGATCCATCACCTGTTGGGCAGCGGCAGCAGCCTCTGCATAGTAGCCATGGTAGAGGTATTGCCTGGCTTTAAGCGCATAGCATGCGCCCTTGGTAGCTCTTCCCGTTTCCGTTGCATCTACGCCCAGTACCTCGGCAGCTTCGTCCAGATCGTTGATGATCTGCGCAAAGATCTGATCCTTGGGGGTGCGGGGCAATGTATTATGTTCCTTAACAGGTGGATCCAAAATAAGTGGGGCGTCGCCATAATAATTGATCAGCAGGCTGTAAAAAAGGGCCCGGAGGAATTTTGCTTCCGCGATTCCCTGGTTTTTCTTGGTCTCATCCATCGGAATATTCCCGACCCTTGCCAAGTACGTATTGCATCGGCCTATGCCTTCATAGGCGTGTGCCCACCGGTTATTAATAATGCCGCTGTTTGACGCATCATGTATACCTTCAGCTATGCGAAAAAAACCGGATGCACTGTTGTAGTCCGTGGCATTGGGCGTAGCCGTATCCTCCCAAAGTGGGGTAGCCCAGCTCCCACCACCGTAGATGCCTTCCTTGCGCAACGTCTGATAACAGGCCGTCAGCCCTGCATCCGCGTGCGTTTCCGTTTGCCAAAACGTCTCTTCTGTATACCTGTTTTCGGGATTCGTATCCAGTAAGTCCTCACAACCTGTTAAAAAAACAGTATATATGGTGATCAACAACAAACTATATTTCTTCATCTTATCGGTCTATTTAAAAAGTAACATTGATTCCCGCGGAATACGTTTTCACCTGCGGATAAGCAAATATGTTATCCTGGGTCAGGTTTTTTTCCGGATCGGTGATTTTCATATCTGTAAACGTGAGCAGGTTCTGCCCATTGGCAAAAACTCTTATCGCTTTCATGGACATCTTCTGAGCCAAGCGTGCAGGAATGGTGTAACTCACTTGCAGGTTCTTTAGTCGCAGGTAAGCCGCATTTTGCAACCAAAATGTCGAGTTCTCAAAATTCAACGTATTTCCGGTGCTTGTGGTCAGAATGGGCAAGCCGGCATTCGGGTTTTCAGGTGTCCACGAATCCGTCAACCATTCTTTCGTCACGCCCGCACCGTTGTAATACGGATAGGCCAGGTTGGATTGTGGATAGGTAAATACCTTACCGACACCCTGGAAAAAGGCCAGCAGTTGGAAACCTTTATATCCCGCGCCCAGATTAAATGAATACGTGTATTCCGGCACGACACCATGGACAACTGTCCTGTCGTCTGCGTTAATTACATTATCCCCGTTCTGGTCTTTGTATTTCAGGAATCCCACCCGGGTTGCCGCGTTTTGAAAAGCGTGGTTGGCAATCTCTTCCTCGGATTGGAAAATTCCTTCGGCTTCATAAATGTAATAAGATTGTATGGGAGATCCTTCCTCTGTAATGTAACGCCCAGCGATCAGTTGCTGCCCATCCAGGTTGGTTACCCGGTTTTTGTTGTAGGCAAAGCTGCCCCCGATTTCGTAAGACACGGTGCCTTTTGTATCTCGGTAATTTAAGATCACTTCGATACCCTTATTGTTCACGGATCCCACGTTGGTCGTAGGGCCTGCCATATTTCCGACCTGCGAAGCATAGTTAACGGGGCGCAGAACGCCATCTGCGTCTTTGTTGTACCATTCTAAAGTAGCACTTACTCGTCCCTTGAACAACGAGATATCAACCCCAATATTGGACATGGTCGTGGTTTCCCAGCTTAGATCCGGATCGGCCATGGCGGTAGCTGCGGCCCCAATGGACTCGGTATTTCCAAAGGAATAGTTTTGACTCAAACCGACTGAATTGACATAGCTCCAAAGCGCGATTTCCTGATTGCCGATTTTACCCCAGGAGAAGCGGGGTTTCAAGCCATCTATCCATGCTACATCCTGCATGAAGGATTCTTTGTCTATCCGCCATCCCACGGAAAAAGAGGGAAACAGCCCCCAGCGGTGCTCCTTGGCAAAACGGGAAGAACCGTCATAGCGGAAGTTGGCCTCCAGCAGGTACTTCTCATCGAAATTATAGTTTATCCGTCCGAAATACGACAACAGTGCGGATCGGGTACTATTGCCTGCGACGGTTGGATTGGTCAGAAAAACATCGATATCCGTCAGTTGATTATCCATTGAGCCGTCTTTTTGGGCATTGAAATATTCCCACGAAAAGGTTTCGACACTGTTTCCCAGCAATGCCGCAATGTTGTGCTTCCCGACAATGCTGGCATGCCAGTCCAAGGTATGATAGCCCGTCAGGTTGATTTCCTTTTCATACCGGCGATAACCCCTTGTTGTGTTCGAAGCGATGAATGGGGAGCCTGTTTTAGGGTTGACATTCTCCAGGTAAGGCTGAAACACGTGTTGGATATAGTCGTATGTATTCGCCGCAAGGTTGACACGATAGGTGATGTTAAGGGGCAGCTTTAAATCAGCGAAAACATTCCCCAAGACCCGTGTCCGTACATAATCACGGCTTCCCTCCTTCAGTCGCGCTAACGGATTTGCCCAGCTATTCAAACCCGTAGAACGCAACCACGTGTTGCCATATCGTCCGTCTTCGATCAAAATGGGATAAATGGGAACCGTACGGAACATCGCTTGATCCCAGTAACTGGTCATGGTGATTTGCGGTTCGTCATACTTGCGATAAATCCCCGACAGTTTACCACCGATGGAAAGAAAATCCGTCACATCGACCTTGCCGTTCAGGCTTATCGAATATTTGCTGGCTTTTGATTTGTCGTATCTCAAAATCCCATCCTGGTTGAGTGCGCCAAGCGTCAATGCCAGGTTATGTTTATCCCCACCTCCTGATACGGTAACGTTATGCTCATGCATAAATCCATTTTTCAGGGCAATATCGTACGGATTGGTACGCGGATACATATAGCCATTGGGATCGTTGGGTATCCCCGCTTCGTATTCCGCAATCTCCGCATCCGTATATTCGGGAGCCTTGCCTTCATTGGCAAGCGCGATGTTCTTGTAGCGCATGAATTTAATGGGGTCGAATTCCACATCCGGCAATTGGATGGCCTCTTCTACCCCGAAATAGTTGTTGTAATCCACCTTATAACCTCCGCTTCTTTTGCCCGATTTAGTGGTGATGAGGATAACGCCGTTGGCAGCACATGAGCCATACACAGCTGTTGAAGCAGCATCTTTCAAGACGGATATACTTTCTATTTCATTCGGGTTGACGTCTATCAGTGGATAGGAAATACCATCTACCAATACCAATGGATCATTATTGTTGAGCGTTCCCACCCCACGGATGCGTATCGTGGCTTGGTCATTCCCGGGCTGGCCCGTGTTTTGATTCACGTATAGCCCATTTAAACCCTGTAGCGCCTGCGATGTGGTGGTAATCGGGCGGTTGGCTAATTTATCCATATCGGCAACGGTGATGGCTCCAGTCAACGTGGCCTTCTTCTGCGTACCGTAGCCCACCACGACCACTTCACTCAACGCACCTTCCGCCTCCCGCATGACAAACGCGACATCCACCTGCTGCCCGGCTTGGAGCGTCACTTCCCTGCGTTGTGTACCGTAAGCAATATAGGTCACCTCCACCGTGTATACGCCGGCCTGTGCAGGAATCGAAAAAGTCCCTTCGCTGTCTGTTGAATACGTACGGTTCAGCTGGGTGACCCTCACCGATGCTCCAGCCAATGGCTCGCCCCGGACATCAGTGACCCGGCCTGCTATCCTGCCCGGTTGTTGTAATTTATAAAGGGTGACCGTACCAGAAACCTCCTCTTTATAGTGGATCGCTGTGCCGGCCAATAGTTCTGCCAAAATCGTTTCCAACGCTTCGTCTTGGTATGTCCTGGCGCGCACCCGTATTGCATCCATACCCAGGCTCTGTGCGTCATACGCAAAGTCAATCTTCGCGGTCATCGCTAATTGCTGTATCGCGTTCTCCAGTGTCTGTTCGCCGACCGATACATTTAGCTGCCTGCGGAGCACCTGCCCGCTGCTGTTTCCCGCCAGCAACAATTGTGAAAACGATAAAAAGATGCTGTAAATTAAAATAGATATACGCATGATTCGTTGCCAATGCAGTATATGATGGTTCATACTAAATAGTTTGCTGGATAAAATTGGGATTATCCTCTCCCAAATTTATACCTTTGAAAAAAAGTTACTTGATTAACTCCTGTTGATGAAGTAGCTGTACGATAATGGATGAGGGTCCAAGCTAATCACATTATTGTACGCCTTCCCGGATTTGTCCTTGGGCAAATCCGCTTTTTTTTAATAGATGATTACTTCATTATTTTCCCTCCTGTATTGATTTTGGTGAATAGAACAGATTATCCGCAGGGCTTCATCCAACCGGTGTGTCGTGCGGATGACCAGGTTATATTGATGGTTTCGAATTTGGTTATTGGCCGGTTTCAATTCAATGCCATAGACATTGTACATGGCCAGGGCAACTTCTTCAAAGGAAGCGTTCTTCAATGCGATCTTGCCTTCCCGCCAAGTAGCGGCCTCCCCAGTTGCAGATGTCTTCATCGTGTGTTCACCGGTAAGCGTATTGTACGCCAGCTGTTGGTCAGCCGTCAGCTCATGAACAAGCCCGTATTTGCCGGTGTCAGTCACTTGCACTTTACCATGCGCTACATTCACCAAAATCCGGTTTAGCCGCTCGTAGTTGCTGATATCAAAGGCTGTACCCACCACCTTGATGGCAATATCACGGCTATGCACCACGAAGGGTTTATCTGGATTGGGAGCTACCTCGAAAAAGGCCTCCCCCTCATCGAGATACAGTTCCCGACGCTGGTTTCCAAACGATTCGGGAATGCGCAACCGACTCAACGCATTTACCCATACGGTGGAACTATCGGGCAACTCAATCTTCTTCACCTGCCTGACAGCAGTGGATATCTCGCGATATGCTGTGCTTGGCGCAACTGACTCCTGACGGACGCCACCTGTGCCGTCATTGCTTTGCCAACGGTACACGAGCCACGCTATGCTGACCAACATGAGTACCGCCGCAGCATAGGCCAAATACTTGCTAAAAACAATCTTCCGTGTAGTTCCCCAGTATCCAGCGAGTTGTTTCCGCATCTGCGAAGCTATCCGGGATTCGCTCGCATTGCTACCAAACACTTCGGAATCGTCCAATTCACGGTAGGATTCATACCAAGCATCAATGACTTCTTTCTCGGCATCACTTGCCGTACCGTTCAAGTAACGGTGCAGTAATTGTTTGAATTTTTCGCTGTCCAAGATTACATGTCCTTTAATAGGGAGTAACCCAAGACCGCCAAACCTACTTTGATTTTATATTAATTGTTTATGAATTAATGGTTAATTAGGCTCAGAAAGAGCGAGAGGCCGATTAAAAATTCGCCATGCTGTTGGTGGGACACTTTCTTCTTTAGCCGCTGGACGGCTTCAGAAAGGTTATTGGATACGGTCTGTTCAGCCAGACCCAGTTTTTCAGCGATTTCTTTGATGCTCAAATTGTCACACCGAAGCAAAAAAGACTGCTTCATATTTTCGGGCATACCATGCAACGCATTGTCCAAGGTGGCTTCCAATACATCACGCGAAACTCGGTCGTGGTCGTCCGTGGTGAATGGTTCCATTTTGGCTACGGCCTGATCAATGACGTGTTGTTTTACACGTTCGGATCTGAAATGATTCAGCACTTGGAACTTTACTGCTCCCAATAGAAATTGTTCCAGCGAAGTCCGGATGAGTAAACTTTCACGCTTTTGCCATACACTGATGAAGACATTTTGTACAATGTCTTTGGCCACGTCTTCATCTGCAACACGGCTATACGTTTTTTTGTACAACATTTGCCAATACCGATCATACAGCAGCTCGTAGGCCTTTGGAATGCCCGTTCTTAACGCATCAATTAATGCTTCTTCCGTCATCAGCATCATACTGTGCGACAAAAATACCAAAGCAGTATTAAGGCAACGTTATATTTTCTGGATACTGGTTTACCGTAGTATGGCAACAAGGGCTGTAAGCAATGTTGCAATCACGGCAATTCCTATGATGATGCGTTGTTTGGCCTTGCGCGACGACAGTAGATATTGGGTCTGAATATGATACCGAAGCCCAACAAGCAGTTGGTGAG
Source organism: Parapedobacter koreensis (assembly GCF_900109365.1). Lineage (GTDB taxonomy): Bacteria > Bacteroidota > Bacteroidia > Sphingobacteriales > Sphingobacteriaceae > Parapedobacter > Parapedobacter koreensis. The sequence goes on from NZ_FNZR01000001.1 coordinate 475,323, forward strand.
CAAGCTGCAGTTCTTCTTTACCGTCTGGCCATGTGTTTGTTACCGTTCCGCGTTGACCCGTTAGTTTGCTCTTTGTCATTTGTATCGTAAATGCTTATCGTTAAGAAGAACACCCAACAAGCCTGATAATTTCTTTACGTGTAATGTTACTTCGTCGATGATATGAAGGATATTCCACCCGATATTACCTTTGTGCTGTTTGCCCAGTCCATGGGCAACAATGTATTCCTCCACCGTCGTCTTCATGTCGGGTAGCTGCCTCCGCTTGTCCCAAACTTCTGCAAATAACCCCTTTACCCGTTCAAACGCTTTATCCTTGTTACCTGTCTCCATCAGCAAGGGTATATAGAGTGACTTCCAATGCCGATTGCAAAACAGGTAAAACGCTTCTTCGTCCGAATGTCGGATGCGGACAATCAATTCTCGATCAATGAAGTTTTCCACATTGCAAAGTTAGTGGAGCAATGCAACTAAATCAGGTACAGGATGTTATGAATTTGTTAAAAAAGGCCATCTCCAAGCGTAAAAGAGATGGAGATGGCCTGTTATCGTCATTGAGTAAAAAATGTCAGTACCGCCTAATATCCGGCAGCCTGCCCGTCTTTCCTGCTTTCGGAAGCACCATAATATACCTGATGTTCGGCATCGTAGCGGATGGCCTGGTAGCCTCCATGGCCTCCGGTACTAAGGTTGATCCGATGCCCTTTTCTCGCAAGACCGAGTATGGCTTCTTGGGTAAAGCCTCCTTCCAGCGACACGCTCCCGCCGTTGTCCATTATACCACCGTCGGGGCCCGAGGACCCCGAATGACTTACACGTGGTGCATCGCCAGCCTCCTGGATGTTCATGCCAAAATCAATCATATTGATCAATACCTGTACGTGGCCCTGTGGCTGGAAATCTCCCCCCATTACGCCAAAGCTCATGTAAGGTTTACCTTCTTTGGTGATAAAACCCGGAATGATGGTATGGAAAGGCCGTTTATGCGGCGCATAGGTATTAAAATGCCCTTCTTCCAAATTGAAAGATGTCCCCCGGTTCTGCAGGCTGAAACCCAATCCGTCCGGCACGATACCTCCACCCATACCCGAGTAATTACTTTGAATCAGCGACACCATGTTTCCCTCCTTATCCGCTACGGTCAGGTAAATGGTGTTCTTCCCCTCAGGCATACCCGGTTTGTATTCCCGGCTTGCCCGGTCGGGATCGATCAGGGCACGGCGCTCGGCAGCATATTCCTTGGATAATAATCCTTCCACCGGAATGTCGGCAAAGTCCGGATCCGCGTAATAAACAGCCCGGTCCTCATACGCCAGTTTCTTGGCTTCGATCAGGTGGTGCAGGTATTCCGCGCTTCCGAAACCCATGGCCTTAATGTCATAACCTTCCAAGATGTTGAGCATCTGTAGTGTCGTCATCCCTTGGCCATTAGGTGGCAGTTCCCAAATGTCGTATCCCCGGTAATTGGTCGATACAGGATCAACCCAATCCGAATGGTGGTCGGCCAGGTCTTTTTCGGAGATGTACCCACCTTCCCGCTGCACGGTAGTGGCAATTATCTTGGCAATTTCCCCCTTGTAAAAGGCGTCCCTGCCACCTTCTGCTATTTTGGTCAGCGTAGCGGCAAGATCAGGGTTGCGGAAAATTTCACCTTTTTCTGGCGTACGGCCGTTGGGCATATAGGTCTTTTTAAAATTTTCAAACCGTTGCAGGGAACGAGCATACCCCCGCCATGCAGCAGCGATGACTTCGGTAACCGGATAACCCGCTTTAGCGTAGTGAATCGCCGGTTGGAGCAGTTCTTTCATCGGCAATTTGCCGAAGCGGCCATTCAGCGCATACCAGCCGTCGACACATCCGGGCACCGACACCGCCAGTGCGCCGGAAGACGGTATCCCCTTAAGACCTAATTGGTTGAATACGTCCAGGGTAAGGTTATAGGGCGAGCGTCCGCTGCCATTAAATCCGTACAGCTTTTGGGTTTTGGCATCCCAGACGATGGCAAAAATATCCCCGCCTATTCCATTGCCGGTAGGCTCCACCACGCCGAGCACCGCATTGGCTGCGATGGCCGCATCCATGGCCGTACCCTCTTTTTTCAGGATGTCTATTGCCGCTTGCGTGGCCAGGGGATGGCTGGTTGCGGCCATCCCCTGCTGGGCAATGACTTCCGAACGGGTAGCAAACGGTTTGCCGGTAAAGCGCGGCTGTGCTTGAACAAGCGTATATTGAAAAACAAACAAGCTGCATAGCAGGCAGATTGTCTGGCTAATAGGGCGATAATTCATTTCTTTCTTCGTTTACACTAATAAGACTTCACTGTTTTTAATTGTCAATCCACATCCCACCAAACAGGTGTATTGATATTGTCTGGCCCCTGAGCAGCTACAGCGGCTTCATAGCTCTCCCTATTGGTTACCTGCAAGTCGCTCGGATAAAGGAACCTGACGGGAATGCGATCATTGTTGCTGTTTACGATGGAAGGTGTCAGCACGGGGAACCCGGTACGTTTCCATTCATGCCAAGCTTGGTAATCGTTAAAAAATAGGCCTATCCAACGCTGCGTCCCTATCAACTCCAGTGCATTGGCAGGGGTATAAGCAACCCCAGGCTGGTTCAGGTATTCGGGCGTAGCTTCAATAGTCACACCGGATACGCTTTTGTAATACTCCATGGACGCTTTTATACCCTCTTCGTAATACGTCTTCGCATCTCCATTGATATATCCTTTTACGGCACTTTCAGCCAGGATAAATTTCAATTCGGACAATAACATGACGATACCCTGTGCCGGAACCGGAACCTGCTGCCCATTGTAATAAATTATCCCTACTGAAGATACTTTGGCATCGATATCGCTTGACAGATTCGAATCTTCCTCGCCATTGCGCACACCGGCATATGCCGGCGAACCCGCTTCTACCGATTCGTCTGTTGGATTTGCGAATATTCCCAGCCGGGGATCTTTCAGGGTGTTGAGTTTATCTGCAAATGTCTTGGATATCCGACGTTGCAGAAAGAAGCCACCGCGTTCGCTGGTAATCGGGAAAAGATTGGGGGCCTCTACATATTCAAGCGCCACATTATCGGCAAGGTTTTCCATGAGGGGAAATTTTGCCGGGTCATTCAGCATTTCCTGCATATCTGCGGATGGATTGACCCTGGCCGACCGCCTGAGCAACAACCGCAACCGTAGGGAATTTGCAAATTTTTTCCATTTCAGCACGTCTCCGTTGAATAGGATATCGTTTTGAATAAGCTCGCCCCCATTTACCGCCAATAATTCATTGGCCTGCTTAAGTTCGTCAATCAACCCTTGGTAAACCGCTTCCTGCGGATCAAAACGGGGCGTATAAATCGGCGCATCCGGATCCTTCGCTTTCAGCGCCTCACTGTATGGCAGCGCACCGTAGCAATCGGTCATCCGGGAGAACAAAAATGCCCGCATCACCAGTGCGACGCCCATATAGTTATTAAAACCTCGCTCCGACGCCACATCATACAGGTTTTGTACATTCCGTAGCGTAGCATACCCATTGCTCCATACGTTCATTGAACCTACCTGGTAGCGATCAATACCCGGCTCGCGTATTTCAGCCGCATATTGCATGAGAATATTGCCCCGGTAAAAGCCATCACTGGCCAGTTCATTGACGGTGCTTCTGATGATGTTTACCATCAGCAATTCGGGGCTTATGACCTCGGGGTTGTTTGGATTTGCATTGATGGATTCGAAATTCTTATCGCAGCTGACCAATATGATCGCTACGAAAACGAAAAATAATTTTTTCATATATTCGATTAATAGCTATGATTACAATTTAAAGCTGAGATTAAGACCGATGCTTCTTGCGGAAGGAAGCGACATGTTTTCGACACCGGGAATGACCGCGTCTCCCTCCAAGGATGAAGTATCCGGATCCACATGGGGCACTTTGGTCCACAATGCAAGGTTCCGCGCTACCAGTGAAAACGTGATGTCTTTTACCGGAAATCTTCCCAGTAATTTCTGAGGTATGGCATAGCCCAATTTTACCTCTCTTAATTTTATCCAAGTTCCGTCGAAAATACCTGCTTCATTATTAAAATAGCCATCAAAGTGACGTTCAGCAGAGACCCTTACGTCATTGGGTACATACGTTCCCTCTGGAGTTTGCCGTACGCCGTCGGCGATAATTCCCTCTTCGCGGCCTGCCAGTGATTCAACCAGTTGACCAGCTTCGTTTCCTCTCACGTACATGTAGGAGTAAAACTCACCACCTTGTTTCCAATCGATTAAGAAACTGGCTACAACCCCTTTGTAGCTAAATGCGTTGTTGATGCCCGCCATCCAGTCCGGATTGTAGTTGCCCAGCTTTTGTTGGACGGGATCGTTTTGCGCATCCCCGTTGATGTAAACAATGTTCCCGTCGGGATCCCTTAAGTATACGCTACCGTACATGTCTCCCATTCGTTCACCCACCCGGGCCTGGTTGGAGATCCGGCCGCTGGGTAGTGAATAGGTATCGATGCCATCCACCAGTTCCACCACTTTTGCCCGGTTGCTCGACCAATTAATGTTGATGTCCCAGTTGAATGTGCGGGATCGAATAGGCGTAACGTCCAGCATGACTTCGTATCCCCGGCTCTGTATTTTTCCCGCATTTAAGAACCGGGAAGTATAGCCACTGGTCTGGTTGATCGGCAAGTTGATGATCTGGTTTTTACTCACCGTATTGTAGTAAGTAAAGTCTATTCCGACCCGGTTGTTGAAAAAGCGCAAATCCGTACCCAACTCGTAGGTATCGAGCATTTCAGGAAGCAGCTTGGCATTTGCGATGGACGCCGGTTCGGATACCGTTTGGTAGCCGGACCAAGCAGTCCCGTAGCCATACACATTCCGCAACCGGTAAGGGCGGGTATCATTCCCCACCCGTGCCCAGCTCAACCTTAGTTTTCCGTAGCTAAGTACATCGGAGGAGAGGTTCATAAAATCCGTAAAGACGCCGCTCAGCGACACGGAAGGGTAAAAATAGGAGTTGTTGGCTACTGGGAGCGAACTAGACCAGTCGTTTCTCGCCGTCACATCGAGGAAAAGCGAATTCATGTACGAAACCTGCCCCATACCGTACAAGCTGTTGATGGCGTATTTTGAGTCATACTGTTGGCCTACCAATGGTATACGCGAGTTTCCAAGGTTGTAAACCCCCGGTACATTCAATTGGCCTGCAGTCGTCGAATTATCTTCCTGTATCTGGCGCATTTGGTTTCCGCCGGCTGATACCCGCAGGTTCCAGTTGCTTGTCAGTTCCTTCGCATAGGTAAGCAAGAAATCGGAGTTCCTTTCCTGGAACACGTTTTTCTCCAGCCTGTACATCCCCTGCCTGTATGCATTGGTTCCCACCGAACGGCGGGTATCCCGTCGTTCATTGCTTTGATCGATCCCCGTTCTTGCCATCAAGCTCAGTTCGTCCGTAAACTGGTAACTAACGGAAACGTTTCCTATCCATCTTGCCTTCTTAAAACCATTGAGGTTTTCATAAGCGCCAAAGTATGGATTGTCATTGAACGAATAGTTATACGTAAAGGGCTGGGTACCTTCGTATCCTTTAAACCAATAGTCCCGCATCTTATCGGTAGGGACCTGCCGGCCTTCCCATATCCACGTATACACCGGGCTTTCATTTCCATAACCGATTACCGACCGGTTATCGCTGTCAATATTGATGTAATTGACAGATGCATTCACCGTGAGTTTATTGGTAAAGTTATAGCTGGTGTTCAATGCAATATTATCCCTTTTTTGATCAGTATTGGGCACAAGACCTGTTTGATCAAGTCGGGTATAGGAAGCCCTGAAATTACCTTTGTCATTGCCTGCGGAGAGGGCTATGTTATTGGTCACCGTTTTGCCAGTCTCGTAAAACTCCTTTACGTTATTCGGATAAGGAACCCATTTGACAATCTCCCCATGATTAGGCGGAAACTCGGTATTGACCGGGACGGCCATGTCCCTGCCATCCAGCCGAGGGCCCCAGCTCCTGCCACCGTCGCCGATATTGTATACGCCCCCGCGCCCTGCACCATATTCGTTCTGGTAATCCGGCAATAACATGACCTTTTCCAACGTAGCGGTGTTATTGAAAGAAATACCAATGCCTTGCGATGACGTCCCTTTTTTTGTCGTAATCAGTACCACGCCATTACCAGCCCTTGAGCCGTATAAAGCGGCTGCGGTAGGGCCTTTTAGCACGGAGATGGTTTCGATATCATCCGGATTGATTTCGCCTGCACCATTGCCATAATCGATCTTTTGGCCTTGGGAAGAAGAACTGATTGAGTTGTTGATGGGAATACCATCTACGACAAATAGCGGTTGATTGCTTCCTGCAAGCGATGTTTCACCCCTGATAACGATTTTGGAAGAACCACCAATACTATTAGAGCCATTCACAATGTTTACACCGGCTATTCTTCCGGCCAAACCATTCACCAGATTGGTTTCCCTTGCCTGGGTCATTACATTGCCCTTAATCTCCTGCACAGCATAGCCCAATGAACGGCTTTCGCGCTTTACACCCAAGGCGGTCACCACCACTTCATTCAATGCACCAGCTTCTTCCGTCAGGGTGAAATTAAGGGTTGTGCTACTGCCTTCCTGTACGGACACGTTCGATTGGCGTTGTGTGCCGAAGGAAATATAAGTCACTTCTACCGTATAGGAGCCGGGCTGTACGCTGATGGTAAAATTACCCTCCCTATCCGTGCTGTAACGACGATTGAGCTCTATGATGCTAATGTTGGCACCTGCCAACGGCTCACCCTGTGTATCCGTGATGCGACCGATAATCCGTCCTGGTTGCTGTTTACGGTATAACACCACCGTATTTCTCGCTTTTTCTTCGTAGCCAACTTCCGTACCGGCAAGCAGGTAATCGAGAATATGTCCGATGGGCTCCGATTTGAATATTGCCGCATCTACATCGACCTTTTCCAATTTCAGCAGCTCTTCGTCAAAGGCAAACTCCACCTTACTTTGTTGCTGGAGTTGCTGAATAGCCGCATACAAACTCGTGCTTTCAAAAGCAATATTCAAGGATTTCCCAAGAGCCTGTCCCTTGGATGTCTCCGCAAGCAGCAGTTGCGAAAATGCGATAGTCACGGAGTAAATCAAAATTGTCGTACGCATGATAATCCGTATGAACAATGTGTTTTTATTCATATTTTTGTAGTCTTAGTAGTTAATGAATTGCTAAGCCGCTATGCGCCAGGGTCTCAAGCTAAAGCATAGCAGACATTTTCCAAACAGGCGTCACTTTGATGCCTGTTTTTTTTCATGGGTATATGGTTATCTCATTACCTGTCCTCCTATAAGTCGTTTTATGAATACTGCAAATCACGTCCATCGTTTCTTCCAACGAACGGTCTGCCCGCAAATTCAGGTTGTAGTGGTGGCGCATGGTACGTGGGTCGTCGCTTTTCAACCGTACCCCGTACAAGTTATATAGGGCCAAAGCCAATTCGTCAAACCTCGCTTTTTCCAACGGCACCAAGCCGCTTATCCAACCGTTGGCGGTCGTATGAACGCTCTTGGCCATGCGCAGTTGCCCGTTCATTTTGTGGTAAGTAAGCCCTTCATTTGCTGTGAGGTAGCGTAGCACACGTGCTGTGTCGCTCACCCGCACCTTTCCATGGGTCACCGCCACAGTGATATCCTCCAAGAAGTCGTATGATTTGACGTTGAATGCTGTTCCTAATACTTCCACGTGCAAATCGGCTGCCTGCACCACAAACGGCCGCAATGTATCCCGTGCTACCTGGAAATATGCTTCGCCCTCATCCAAAAACACTTCGCGTGTATCGCCATCCATGCGCTCCGGGATGCGGATGACCGAATTGGCATTCACATGGATGACACTGCCATCTGGCAGGACCAGTTTTTTGATCTGCCTTATCCCGGTCTTCACTTTACGGAAAGCCAGGTGCTGTGCGGACAACTGTATTTCTTTTTCCAACTGCTGCCTATGCAGTGTCCACCAAATCGCGCCGCCAAGCGTTGCGATAAGTACCGCCGCGACGGCCATCCGCTGCCAAGGCATTCGCCGATGTACGCGGGGCACCGCCGCCGGATAGGCAATGACCTGCTGTATACGCGCATCGAGTTCGTTCCGCAGCGCTTGGGAAGCTTCGTCGTCTTCCAGTCCCGGCACCTTGGCTTCCGATTCACCAAACGAGTCGTACCAGCGCTGCAAGAGTTCCATGTCTTCCGCAGGCAGCTCTCCTTTGAGGTATCCGTCCATCAGGTGCCTGAATTTGTTTTTGTCCATTGACCACTAGTTGTGATGGGGCATTCCATGCCGCTCTATAGGATGAGTAGTACTAAGGGGGAATGCGTCCCCGTAAAATCGATTAAGAAATCTTGATGCTTAGGTTAATAAAACGTAAAGCGTGAGGCAGATGGCCGAAAAATCCTCGGGGAAGTCTTTGGACACCGCATTGCGTAGTCGGTGTAGTCCTTTGGAGATGTTATTCCTGACGGTCTTTTCAGCCAGATTGAGCGACTGGGCGATTTCATCCACGGTATAGTCCCGTATGCGAAGTTTGAAAATCTCCCGCATGGTTTCGGGCATCTGCGCCAATTCGTTATTCAACGTCTTGGTCAAATCTTGCTCGGTGAGGATATCACGCATGTGCGCCTCCACTTCCACCATCCGTTCGTACAGGTAGGCAAATGCCCGGCCATTGATGTCCACCTTCCTGAAATGGGCGATAAGCTGGTATTGCAAAGCCGATCGGAGATACGCCTCCACAGACGTGGTTATCCGGATGGCCGCCCGTTGCTGCCAGCAATAGACAAACACCTCCTGCACCATGTCCTTGGCAAGTTCCGTATCGCGCAGCCGCCGATAGGCAATCGCGTACAATTTTCTCCAATAGGTGTTGAAGATGCTGGTGTAATTTTCTTCCGTAAATCGGAAAAGCTTTGCCTCCTGGGCCGATGAATCCATGATGAAACCTTGGCGTTCAGGAAGCAAAGCTATAAATACAACGATTAGGTAGCGCTAATGTAGTATTAAGTTGTCGTTAATTCCGCTATTTGGATACATGGCCTGCCATGATGAAACGTCGGCATCCCGGAAGCAAAGCTATTCAATCACTAATATTTATCTTCTTCGATTCGGAAACTACTCGTTTGTATAAATTGCCTGCCATAATCATCCGTTGCCCGTACTTGGATGCGATGGGTACCGAGGCCCCGGTCGTTCGTGAGAGGAGCCATCCAGAGGTGTGAACAGTTGGCGGGCTCGGTAGGGCGCCGTCCACGGAAAAGCGTATCCGCAGTGTCCCAACGATACAGCTCGGCTACATACGCAGGATCCGGCTCCAGTGTGTGGCGCATTGGCTGCCAGTCTTCTTCATTGATACGGTACTCCATCTTGCTGCCTTTATGGCCCATGAAAAAGTTGGCGTAGATATGACCGCGCCCCTCCCACCAAATGGTTGCCAGCACCTTCCGATGGAAAAGCCCAATTTGATAGTCAGTGGGTTTCCCAGCAACTTTGAAGTCTGCCGTATACCGATTGCCCGAAATATTCAGGTAAACGTACCCCCGGGGCGTCCCGTCACTCGCCGTGGCGTCCGCTACGCCCTGTTCATTAATCCGGCCTGAATTCCAGTTGCCACACGTGGCCCCAATATTAAACTCATGGAGGGGCGTCTCATTGGGCCACCCATCTTCTTTTCCATAAAAGAATTGCTGCTGCTGGTGAGTATGGGCTGACAGCGCCAACACATTCGTATAACCGCGAAAAAAACCGAACAATTGCTGCCGATCGGATAGGCGCATGGAGTTGTCGTTAAGGTGTTTTAGCTGGATGTGATTGATCAATACGATCAACTGGTCCTTTGCCACATGTGCCAAATCATTCTTCATAAAATCAAGCCGTTTTTGGCTATACCCGGACCATTGGCCACGGCCACCTCGCGGATCGGGCACCAAGTTATCGTCCAACACAATGAAGTGGGCTTTGCCGTAATTAAACGAATACGTTGCTGGCCCGAAGTTCGCTTCGAAGGTCTCATCGTGCAGCGAATCGGCCAGGGCATCCTGGTTCAGGTCATGATTACCGATCACGTTATACCAAGGAACACCCACTTGGGCCATCAGGGCGGTATAGTCGGGATACAAGGTCATGTCACTTTGTACAAGATCGCCTAATGTGATTCCCATCACCACGTCCTTGGCATTACGGATTTCGGACACGATACCGCGCTCGAAGTAACCCAGTTCACGCTGGTCCAACACCTGTGGGTCGCCCAGAACCAGCATCCGGAAGTCTTCGCTTTCAGCATGCGGCACCAAGGCAAAGTCCACCGATTTTGGCAACGGGCCGGTGGGTGCTACGCCCTTGTACTCCATGGTAGGCGAACCGTTGGGCTTATGGATATAATAGTATTGCGGCTGGTTCGCCATATTGAGCCGAACCTGGTAACCGGCGGGTTTGATCACGAAAACGATATCGTCGTTTCCGATCGGGAGTTCATACGTTCCGGTATTATCGGTCAAAACCACTTCTTGCCCATTACTGACGGCTACACCGGCAAGTCCTTTTTCCCTCCGTTCCTTCATGCCGTTCTGATTCGTGTCTTCAAAGACGAAGCCTTTCACCACGTCTTGGGCAGACGCGGTAACGTTCCAGAAAACAAATACAATGCTTAAAAAAGTTGATGCGTTCATAACTTACAATGTGACAGTTAATTCGTTTAGTAACCCGGATTTTGTTCCAATAAATAATTGTTGTTTCGCGCGGCTTCGGGAATAGGCCAAAGGTACTGGTGCGATAAAAAGCGCTTATAGTCGCCCAGAATATTCTGAACGGTAGGTAGCACTGTTTCAATGGTACCCCATCGTTTCAAATCAAAATACCGAAGCCCTTCAAACGCCAATTCTATCTTGCGTTCTTGCCGGATAGCTTCGCGGAGCTGGACTTGTGTAAGTCCATCGTCCAACGCCGGTAACGCGGTGCTCGGCCGTTGCCGTACGGCATTGATCGCTTCCAATGCGGTGGAAGATGGCCCAGATGCTTCGTTCAGTGCCTCGGCATACATCAACAAGACATCTGCATAGCGGATGACCACCCAATCCTGGTCGCTCGGTTCGGCCGGGTTTTCCGTGGCGGGAAACCGGGATTTATTGAGAAACTTTTCAATGGCAAGTCCATTGGGTGTAAAATTAACGCCGTAACTAAATCCATCAAACCCATCGGGTTTACCGGGCCAAGGCTTGCCAAGATAGAGCACGCTCAAATCCAGCCGGGGATCCCGGTTTTCATAAGGCCTGTCCGGATGATACAATGGCGATTCATCGGTGGGCAATCCATCAATACAACCAAAGCTGTCTACAAACGATTGGATGGGCAATGCGGCTACCGAAAACCAGGTGCCGAAATATACGTCCATGCCCGTACGTGCATCATGAATGTTGTTGGGTGCCAGAAAACGGACCGAAAACAAAATTTCGGGGGAGCTTTCCTGCGTGCCGTCAATGAAGACATCCTTCAAATTGGGATCCAGCGCAAAGTGACCGCCTGTGATGACTTGTTCCAAAGCAGTCGCAGCTCCCGGGAAGTTCCCATTGTACAACAATACTTTCCCTTTTAGCGCTTGTGCAGTACCCCTAACCGCATGGCCATTATAAGCGATGTCTGGCAACAAATTAATGGCTTCATCCAGTTCGCCAAGTATAAAACTGACCACTTCTTCCTTGGAGCTGCGGGGTAGCTTGCTATTCTCCAGCGTCAACGGCTGGTCGGTAATGACCACGCCTCCAAAAAACTCGCTCAACTGGAAATAACTGAGTGCACGGATAAACTTTACCTCACCGATGAAGGTATTTTTGGCGGTCTCATCCATCGCGACCCGATCTACATTGGCCAAGAAAATATTACAATCACCGATAGCCTGGTAGAGCGCCGTATAAATCCCCTGAATGTTTCCATTGTTGGGTTCGATAATTCCTTGGGCCATCGTGGCATATGGTCCCCGATCCCCTTCGTCACTCAGTGCCGAAAAGTTGGGTACCTGCCATGATAATGCAGCATACTGCAACCGTGCATATACCGACGATAAGGCGAGGTTGACATCGTTTTCGTCTTTCCAGAACGTTTCAGAAGACAACTCGGTGAGGGAATCCTTATCCAAAAACGAACTGCATGCGTTAAGTAGGCAACTGCTACACAACAATAAAAAATACCACCTGCGAATTATAAAAAAGCAATTTTTCATGATTTCAATGAATGATAACTTAAAATTGGATTTTAGCCCCTAACGTGTATACCTTATTCTGCGGATAGCGTACCCCGCCTCTGACCGAATCATCCACCCGCTCGGGGTCAAACTTGTTGAAGGGGGTCCAAGTGAATAGATTCTGTCCCGACAGGTAGATAACCAACGAATTTATACCGATTTTGCCGATCGCACGTGAGGGTACGCTATATGACAGATCGAGGCTCCGCAGCCGGAAATATGAAGCGTCTTCCAGGAAAAAATCCGAGCGTTCGGACAGTGCTTTGTCACCGGTCGGATAAATACGGGGCATGGTGGTACTGGGGTTTTCAGGCGTCCACCGATTCCGCCATTCCGCGGGTGGGGGCGACCCCTGACGGAATGGCTCAAAGCCCCATTGTCCGGTATAAAACTTGCGGCCTTCCAACCCATACCACAGGGAACTGAGCGAGAAGTTTTTATAGTTGAGGCCGAAATTTATCGAATAATCAAAATCCGGGTGCTTGCCGTCCATGTATACACGGTCTGCGGAATTGATCACATTATCGCCATTTTGGTCCTTATACTTCAAGTCCCCGGGCTTCGGCTGGTTCGCCTGCGTAGCCGAATTGGCGATCTCATCTTGCGATTGGAAGATGCCCTCCACTTCCCATAGGTAATAGGTCTGCAACGGATGGCCTTCCTGGTTGATGTATGAGTCGCCAAAGGTGGTGGATCCATACCGAACCAACTTGTTGCGGTAAGTCGACACAAATGCACCAAGGTCAAAGGTGAGTTCGTCCACGAGCCGGCCACGGGTATTGATGCCCAGCTCAAACCCTTTGTTTTCTACGATGCCATCGTTGATGAGCGGTGCCGCCAATCCGACCTCCAACGGAATATCGGCGTTCCTTAGGATATCCGTGGTCCGCTTGTTGAAATAATCAAAAACGATATTCAGGCGCCCCTTGAATAACGTAGCGTCCAACCCGAAATCGGTAATCGTAGTGGTTTCCCAAGAGATGTCCCGGTTATTCAGCCGATTTTGCCGTACGCCCGAAGAAAGCGTGTTGGTAAACGGGTAACTGCCTGCGAGGGTCAATAGCGCCTGATAGGGGTAGTTGCTGATCTGTTGGTTGCCCAACCTGCCCCATGACCCACGAAGTTTCAATTCATCCACCCAATCGGCCTTGAAAAAAGCTTCATTAGAAAGCCGCCAACCAGCAGAAAAAGAGGGGAAAAAGCCCCACCTGTTTTCCTTCGCAAAACGCGAAGAACCGTCATACCGTGCGTTGACTTCCAACAGATAACGCTCGTCAAAATTATAGGAGGCACGCCCGAAATAAGACAGCAGTGCCCACTCCTGGGTGTTGCCGTAGTTTGTCTGGTTATCGAGGGGTCCGGCATCGAGCTCTTCCAGCGCACTGGTTACAAACTCCGTCCGCGCGGCACCCAAAACACTTTGCTTATACGTCTCCAAACTGCTTCCGGCAACCAAACGAACTTGATGTGTGCCGAACGTACGATCAAAATTCAGGTAGGAGTTGACGGTCGTTTGGTTATAGTTCGATCGGGATTGGGTAAGGTTGTTATTGCCGAATACACCCACCTCTTCGCCCGTGGTGAAACTATAGAGCGGCGTCCTGTCGTTCATGCCCTTTGATTCATCAAAAGAACCGGAAACGGCCGCGGTACCCATCAGATTGAGGTAGGGATTTACATTCACTTTCAAGTACCCTTGGAGCTGGTACTCGCGGTTGACCGTATTAAAGAGGTTTTCCGTGGAAACCAACAACATATTTTTGTTGTTGATTTCGTTGGGGAATGCATTCAGCGTGTACCGTCCACTGCCGTCTGGCAATTGCGGTGCGTAAGTCGGTCGCTGCGCCAGCGTTGACAACAAAGGATCCACGCCATCCCCGTTGCTATCACCGCTTGGGTAGTCCCTGTCTTTGAAAATGATCGCTGCCTTCGTGCCGATTTCCAAGTACTTATTTAGTTTGGAATCCATATTCACCTGCACATTGGTCCGTTCCATATGATACCCATTAAACGTGCCCGGCTGGTTGAGATAGGCCAGCGCTATGTAGTAATTGGTAGTGCCGCTCTGCCCGCTGGCTGTAATCGAATGGTTATTCACGCTGCGGGGTTTGATCAATTCATCCAGCCAGTTGACATTGGGGTATTGCTTGGGATCCGATGGATTTCGGTAAAGATTAATCTGCTCTTCCGTATAGGGCGTGCCGCCACTGTTGAAGTTTGCGATTGCCTCGTTCCACAGCTCCATATACTCAACAGAATTCCAAATCAGATCGGGCAATTGGGTCGCCTGATGTATCGCCGTGAAGCCGTTGTAGTTAAATCTCAATCTATCGGTTTCTCTACCCGTTTTTGTCTGGATCAGAATCACTCCATTCGCAGCCCTTGCACCGTAAATTGCTGCCGAAGCGGCATCCTTCAATACCGACATGCTTTCGATATTTTCGGGATTGATCGCGTTGATGTCGCCACCGGCCACGCCATCGATGATCACCAATGGGCTCACGCCAGCTCCACTAAAAGTCCCATACCCCCGGATCCGGAGGTTTGTACCTTCCGCGCCCGGCGCGCCTGAATTCTGCACGATCTGCAGGCCGGGGAATCGTCCTTGCATCAGCGTGGCTGCATTTGTAAAATTGCCTTCAGCGATCCGTTTGGAGGATATGGAAGACACTGCACCCGTCAGGTTTTCTTTTCGTTGTGTTCCGTAACCCACCACGACGACCTCACCGAGTGCCTCCTCACCCGCGGTTAGTGAAAAATCTAAGACGGCTTGTCCGTTTTCGGGCACGACCGCTTCCCGGCGTTGGGTACCATGGGCCACATAGCTGACCTCTACGGTATAGGTTCCCGCTCGTAGGCTGATGGTGTAATTACCCTGCTCATCCGCGCTGACACTCCGGTTTACTTCTACGATCCTGATGTTCGCTCCGCTTAACGGTTGGCCCTGATTGTCCGTAATGTGTCCGGTAATCCTTCCGGCAATTTGCTGGGGATCTTTCGCTACGGCAATGATGTTGCTGTTTTGTGTAATTTTTAACTGGAAGGTAGCAGCGAGCAGTTCCAACAAATCATATAAATTGACTTTACGCCCGATAGCCAGACCGCTGTTGGGTAGGTTTGCAACTTCCTGTTCGTAGTAAAACCGGAATCCAGTTTGTTGTTCCAGTTCCCGAAAAATGTCGCCAAGTTTCTCTTGTTTTTTGACCTGTTGACCGAGGGTCACATCGATCTTACGTAAATTTTGTGACAGCACATCTGATGCTAAAATGACGCCCGTAACTGTACAGGATATCACCACAAGCAAAAACAGTAATCGTGACATATCACAAATTCTTTTTATTGCATTTTTATTTCTAATATTGTTCATTGTTTTAAAATTCATTTTCGTAAAACGGGTTTTGAAAACACATAGGGCGGGGTGGTGAGAAGCTTCCGCTCTATTTTTTTCGTTTGTCAAATACTGGATATGTTGTCGTCGTTATGTACGTTATGACTGCATCCTATTCCTCCTTTCTTTTGCTTCATTACCTAATGATCTATTTCCATATCTTCACGTGGTTTCCACGTATTTCAAAGTGGAAGTCTCCGGCCAGTGAAAGCATCTTGAGCACTGCTTGCAAGGGTTCGTCCTTTACCGATAAGGACAGCTGTCGGTTATTGACCGACGGGGATGCAATCGTTATCGTCACGCCATACCAACGTTCGAGCTGCATCGCAATTTCTTCCAACGGCATATCCCTGAAAATCAATTCTCCATCTTTCCAATTCAGTGCCTCCGATAGATCAGTCTCTTGCATGACACCCTTTTTTGTTGCCGAATGATAGCTAACCTGCTGGCCTTTTTCCAGCATCCATTCCTGCCTATCATTTGTGGGCTTTACCGATACCTTTCCAGTGGCCACACTAACCGTCTGCACCCCTTCATTGCTATAGCTTTTTACGTTGAATGAGGTACCCAACACCCTTACGTCCAGGCCATCGGTGTGTACCAAAAAGGGCCTGATAGAATCCGGGCTCACTTCAAAAAAAGCTTGTCCTTCAAGAAAAACCTCCCGTTTGTCTGGCTGAAAGTCCTTCGGATAACGGATCGTACTGACATTGCCCAACCATACACGCGAACCATCAGCGAGTTTCAATAATTTACGCTGTCCGGCAATGGTGCTATGTTCGGTATAAACAAGCACCTGCGAACCCGCTTCCACTCCTATGGGTTGTTGGCTATAAAAACGGATGATCAATGTCGCAATGGCAAACAACAGTACCGCCGCTGCGCTTGCTGCCCAAACAAATTTTCTTGTCCTTGATTGGATTGGTATCGGAGGCTTAATTGCCTTCCGTAGTTCAGCTATGGAGCGTGCTTTCCATTCTTCCGCTGCCTGTTTATCCATTCCTTCGTCCGTGTCCAGTTGGTCAAGCCATCTTGCCACCAATGCCTGTTCATCGGGAGATGCCGTTCCTTCAATCACCTTTTGGTACAATCTCCTTAGTTTCTTATCGTCTTTCATCATTGGTTTCTGCGTTGCACTAATGTCCCTGAGTCTACTATACTAAAGCATCAAAAGCCCAAACATACCAGTGCTTGGACATTAAGTTTCCGTGAATAATTATTAATGATTTATTAACACTAACCCGATATGATCCACCAAAGCAGGGCAATGCAAAGCGCGGATAGGTTTTGTGCTTCCAAGGATTTGCGAAGGCGTTTCATGGCAGCGTGGAGGTGGTTGCGTACCGTATTTGGAGATAAGCCGAGGCGCAGGGCAATTTCGTTGATGGTGAATTGTTGCTCACGGTTTAGCAGGAAAACCTCCTGCATACGCTCCGGCATTTGTGCAACCGTGAGCGCAATGGCATCCATGATGAGTTCAAATTGACTTTCAAACACCTGGCCCAATGATTCATCGGGCTGAACCACCGGGTGTTCGCGTTCTATGAATAGCCTGAAATTTTCCAAATGCCGTTGTTGGAATCCTTGTGTCCTGAAATAGGTGATCAACTTATACCACAATCTTTTTTTCAGCCAAGCGAGGGATAAGCCATGTAAGGGAAAAACATCCCGTTTATTCCAAAGCTCCAAAAACAATTCCTGCAACAGGTCATAAGCTTCGTCCCGGTCGCCCAATTTCTTACAAGCGATCTGAAACAAGACTGACCAGGATGCCTCATGTAACTGCTCAAAAAGCTTTTCATCTGATGCTGGCACATCGATTTGTGTACTCCCTTGCTTTGCTGTCTTCACGAAAGCAAAGTATAGCATTGGATATTTATTAAAAGCGAAATTAAAAAGAACAAATTATTAAGGCCATTGACATCTTTTAAAGCCCCTCTTGTTAACAAAAAATTAATCATTTGGTATTCTATTATTGAAGTACTTCCTGTTGTTATCATGCACTATATAGGCGTTACTACACAGATAAAAGTGGATCAGAAAACTTTTCAACGTTTATTGAAAAAATACCAGGAGGGTACTGCAACCGATGCCGAACGCTATGTCGTTGATACGTGGTACGCACACTTGGGTCAGCCCCCGGTAGCCATTCCGAATATCCAAACCGCAGAACAAAAGGAAGCGCTGAAAGCTCGCCTGTGGGCTGGCATGTCAACCCATAGGCCACGTAAGATACGGTATCAAAGGACTTGGTTACGAATTGCCGCCGGGATAGCGCTCGTAATGGGTATTTCTGTATTGCTTTATGTCGTAAATGTAGCATACCCAACACGCGACGGGCAGCGATCGGCCTCACCAACCTTCTTGAGCACAATCACGACAGGGAGCAAACAGCTTAAGCGGATTGTCCTGCCGGATAGCACACTTGTTTGGCTCAATGCCAATTCTACTTTGCAGGTAGCCAGCAATTACGGCAACCCTACCCGCCTGCTAAGCTTAACTGGCGAGGCTTTCTTTGAGGTGAAAAGGGACACGTTAGCTCCATTTAAGGTACTGACCGACGGCATCACCGTCAATGTGCTGGGAACTTCGTTCAATATCCAATCCTATGCGGATCTTTCCAACATCAAAGTATCCGTGGCAACAGGCAAAGTACTCGTGGCCGATACTGCTGGAAAGCCATTATCCGAATTGCGTATCGGGCAGCAACTGAGCTATGATAAGGAGTTACAAACGTCGACTATCCATCGATTGGAGTCTACAGGATATGAGGCTTGGCGGAAGGGGAATGCCGTGTTAGACAAAGCCGATTTCGCCGAACTTTCACGACACTTTTTTAACCTATACGGGGTGCAGTTAAAAACCATGGACAACCGTGTAATCACTAGTCGTTTCAACCTAACCATGCAAGCAGCCCATTCAGCGGAAAAAACAGCAACTATGCTTTGCAAGATTTTAAATAAAGATTTTAGAAAGGAGGCTAATGGAGATTTCGTGATTTATTAAAAAAAACACAGATGCCAATTCAGTAGCACCTGTGCATTAAATTTTAGGGTAGTAGCGGTAGTTTGGTCGCTGCGCTACTGCCAAACGCAGTCATTAACACAGTAATAACCACGCCCAAATATAGGTAAATATTGGACGATCCGATAATCCATATTGGGTTTCACAGTAAACAAATGAACTCAGCAATACCACTATGGCGACAACTTATGCGCATCACAGGAATTATTATGATTGCCGTTGTTTTAGCAAGCCAGTTGCTGCTGGCAGAAAACACTTCTGGACAAGTATTAAACAAACGTTTGGATTTGTCATATAATCATACCGATGCTTATACGGTTCTTCGAGACATTGAACAAAAAACCAGCGTTAATTTTGCTTTTACCGATCACCTTGACTTGGAGAGAATCATTGTTCAGGATGTCCATTTTAGGCATGAACGCGTATACGACATCCTAAATTTCCTGTTTGAAAATAACCACATTGGATTTGAAGAACAATCAGGTACGATCATGTTGTATAAAATCCAAGCCCCGGGACGGCTTATTGGGCGTATTACCGATGAAAATCATGTGCCCCTTGCAGGTGCTACCATCCGTATCGCCGAGACCGGCCGCAGCTACAGCGCAGATGCGGAAGGTAAGTTTAGCATCAACGTGCGACGCGGCACATACACCCTTGAAATCAGCTACTTGTCTTACCAGCAGGTACGGCGACAGGTCACCGTCGAAGACGATCAGGAAATCTCGCTTGACATTGTTTTAGCGGAAGCTGTGGGTGATCTGGACGAAGTTGTTGTCGTTGGATACGGTGTACAACGCAAATCAGATATCACGGGTGCCGTAGGTTCAGTCAGGGGGGAAACACTCGAAAAATATGCAGTCACCAATGTTGAACAGGCATTATCAGGCCGGATACCGGGTGTGGATGTTTCCGTCAATTCGGGACAGCCCGGTGGCACGCCGCGCATCCAAATTCGGGGTGCTACCTCTGTAAGCAACACAAACGATCCGTTATATGTGGTAGATGGTGTCATGCTCAACGTAGAGCGGTTGGCAGGAAGTACCCATTCCATTAACTTCATCGATCCGTCAAATATCGAATCCATCGAAGTGCTGAAAGACGCTTCCGCAACGGCAATTTACGGAGCAAGGGGGGCGAATGGTGTAGTCTTGATTACCACTAAAAAGGGCAGCAGAGATGGTGGACATGTCGCTTATCAGGGATATACCAGCTTCGGTGACGTAACACGCAGATTGGATCTCATGAACGCAGATGAGTTTCTAACCGTCGAAGATATTGCTTACCAGAATGCCGAAAAATTTGACCCGACGGGTTTTGGCCGGGGGCAATATGAAGACCCATTGGTGAAACGGAGGCGATTCGTCATCGGGAATACCCTCGGCAATCCGGAATTGTTCGACGAATCACTGGCCCCATTATACGATACGGATTGGCAAGATGAAGCTTTCCAAACCACCGTCACCCAAAACCACAACCTCTCTTTTACCGGAGGTGATCAAAACACTACGTTCGGATTGTTCCTGACTTATCGTGATGAAGATGGTGCCGTCAAAGGATCCTGGCTCGATCGCTATTCCGCCCGCTTCAGTTTTGAGTCAAAACTAAAACCATGGTTGACCGCAGGAGGAGGAATCAACTATAATAAACAACGGGAACGACTGCTGGAAGGCTGGACATTACGAAGCATTTTCCAAAATATCCCCATCATGCCTGTCAAATATCCTGACGGCACATGGGCCGATACCGAAATTTATCCCGGCGTAGAAAGCCCCAACCAGCAGCAATACGCCGCCGAAGACAACCGCCTAAGGGGGACGCAAGACATCTTAGGCAACATCTATGCGATGGTGCATTTCACGCCCAAACTGTACTGGAAAACCATGGTGGCCACCAACAGTATTCGCCAGGAAATGAAAAATTATGCAGGGAAAGATGTACCCAAACTATCGGAGACGCAGGGAGGGATTGCCTCGCTAAGTGCATTAACCGCTGAAACCTGGCAGTTCGAAAATTTGCTCAATTATCAAAACACCTTCGGTGAAGCTCATCGGCTGGATGCCATCCTGGGCCAATCGTTATTGACTTCCAACCGATTTTCCAACAATTCCACAACCTGGGGATTTCTGGATGACTACTATCAGTACAACAACTTAGGAACCGGCAGTAATCCCCGCCCGTCAGGTTCGTCGGCCAGTAAATACAGCATGGCTTCCTTTTTCGGGCGTGTGAATTATTCGCTGCATGACAAGTATTTGCTGACTGCTACCGGCCGATTCGACGGTTCCTCGAAATTCGGGAAAAGCCATCGTTATGGTTTCTTTCCGTCGGTGGCCCTGGGCTGGATGGTCTCCGAAGAAAACTTTCTGAAAGACCATCGTACCATTTCCAACCTTAAGCTACGGACGAGCTATGGCCTTACCGGTAATTCGGAAATCGCCAACTACCAGTATGAAGCTGGCTTAGGTTCTTATGCCGCCGTTTTCGGCAATAGCCGGGCGGTAGGTATCGGGCTCTCCGGATTGGCCAATTCCGATCTGAAATGGGAAACCAACAAACAGTTTGATATCGGCATTGAACTCAGCTTGTTTAATAATCGGCTAAACGTTGAAATGGACCTATACCGACGAGTTTCCACAGATATGCTGTTGAACAGACCAGTACCTCGTTCTTCAGGATTCGCCACCGTCTATCAAAATATCGGGAACATGGGTAACAAGGGATTGGAATTAGCGCTATCCGCTTATCCCGTACAGCGTGCTTCATTTTCATGGCGGACGGATCTCAATTGGTCATTGAATCGAAATGAGGTACTTAAGCTGCACGATGGTGCCGATATTTTATTGGGAACTGCCGCAGGTAGCAGCACCGGAAGCATTATCCGCGAGGGATTGCCGGTCAATTCTTTCCTGGGGTTCGTTCGATTAGGAACTTGGAGTAACGATGAGGCTGATGAAGCAGCGCGCTATAACCGCCGTCCGGGGGACATTAAATTCCAAGACACCAACGGTGATGGGGCTATCACGACAGATGATCAGGTGATTCTCGGCAAAGGGCTGCCGGATGGATACGGCTCCTTCGTCAATACCTTGACCTACGGGAATTTTGACCTTTCCTTGGACATCCAGTTCCAGTACGGCAACAAAGTGATGTGGGAGATGATGGCTGTCCTGGAAGATCGTACGGGCGCATACAACAACATGCTTCGGTCAGTCAAAAATGCCTGGACACCCGAAAATCAGCATACCGTAATTGCGCAATCCAAACCATTGGCCGTGGGATATGACACGAAAAACGACACCCACCGATTAAAAGACGGATCGTTTATCCGGGGGAGAAACCTCATGCTTGGCTATAATTTTCCAAGCAGGTGGATTTCAGCACGGCATATCCAATCCTTGCGGGTTTACGCGGCTACACAGAATTTCTTCCTCATCAGTGATTATCCGGGATATGATCCTGAAGTGTCATCCTTCTCCGAAGAGTTTAGCCGAGGACGGGCCTCCTACGGAGACTACCCGAAGCCACGATTGTTTGTATTGGGTTTGAATATCACCTTATAATTTTTTTGCCATGCACGTATTCAATTGGATAATAAAGAAAGCGACCTTTGCTTTCGCTTTGTTGAGCTTGGTTGCCTGTGAAGATTTCCTGACACAGAGCGACCCGAGCAATTTTACTTCCCAAAACTACTACACAAAACCAGAACATGCCCAAAGCGCGGTGGATGCTATCTACGTCGATCTTAGGCAAATAAGAGGCGGTAGTAATTCCGGAGCTGCTTGGCTCATGACCGAGTTTGCATCCGGATTGGGAAATACCACAGCACTGGGTTCAGCGCAAAACAACCTCACCTTCCGGAACCTGGAATTTGATCCCAACAACCCGTACGGAGCAAGCTATTGGAATAGCCATTACCGGGGAATTGCCAATGCAAATATCGCCATTCAGAAAATACCGGACATAACGATGGATGAAGGATTGAAAAACCGACTGCTCGGGGAAGCACGGTTCCTGCGGGCGTATTACTACTATAACTTAGTGCGGCTTTTTGGCGAGGTGCCTCTCATTCTGGAACCCGTAGACCTGGGTTCTGACAATTTTATGCCATTACGAGCGCCGATCAACGATGTCTATCAACTGATCGTCAGCGATCTGCAAACTGCCGAAACCGCCGGATTGCCATATACCAGTATAGCAGGGCGGGTGTCGTTGGGTGCTGTGCAATCGCTGCTCGCCGATGTATATTTAACCATGGCCGGGTATCCGCTCAACTTGGGCACGGCATATTATACCTTAGCCCGTGATAAAGCCAAGGAGGTTGTTGATGCCAACATGCATCACCTGTTCCAATCCTATGACTCCCTGCGGATGGAAGGGAGCGAAAACCAGGGTGAACATATTTTCATGACACAATTCGACCAAAACGTGGCGAACCATAACGGGTTGCAACTGATTCTTATCCCTTTTAATGCGCCTATTTCCAATATAGAGGGATACGGTATGCTTTATCCCGTCATTGAATTTGTCGAAAGCTATGAAGACGGGGACAGGCGAGCCGAAGAAAAGCAGTTTTTCTATACCAGCTACGGTGCAGCAAGTGATCGCTCGCAAATCATTGAATTTGGCGCTCCCTATATTTATAAATGGTTTGATGACAACGCCAATGTTTCCGGCAACATCTCAGGATTGAACTGGCCATTGATTCGCTTTGCAGAAGTATTGCTGACGTATGCAGAGGCTGAAAATGAAGTCAGCGGACCAACGGCACTGGCATACCAAGCGTTAAATCAAATTCGAAAACGGGCAAATCTGGCTGACTTGTCCGGACTGAGCACCGAGGATTTCCGCGAGGCGGTATGGCGCGAACGCTGGCATGAGCTCTGTTACGAAAACAAGACTTGGTTCGATATGGCCCGGCTACGCAAGGTGTATAACCTCCGTACAGGTCGCTTTGATGAGTTCGTTGGACACCAATTTGTCTATGGACCTACACTAAGCAGCCGCGAATTGCTGTTCCCGATACCGGAATCCGAAATCCTGAATAACAAAAATCTAACACAAAATGAAGGGTATTAATTTATTCGCAATCCTTTTACTGAGTGTTTCCTGCTCAACACAAAAGGCATTCAATATCGCTGTCATGCCGGATACACAGGTATATTCCCGGTATTATCCCGAAATATTCTATTCGCAAACCGACTGGATCTACAAACATCGGGACCAAATCGCCTTCGTACTGCACGAAGGCGATATCACCACCCGGAATTGGGATGATCAATGGCAAGTGGCACAAAAAGCGATGACCAAGCTGGATGGACAGGTTCCGTACGTACTTTGTATGGGCAATCACGATATCGGTACCGATGGCAGTGCAGATGTACGGAATACTGACAAGTTCAACCAATATTTCCCTTATGACAAGTATTCGCGGATGAACGGTTTTGGTGGCGCTTACGCGGTAGGTGAAATGGACAATACCTGGTATACATTCAATGTAGGGGGCATAAAATGGCTGGTGGTCTCCCTCGAATTCGGGCCAAGAAACTCGGTATTGGAATGGGCCAACAAAATTGTAAGCGATCACCCCAAGCACCGGGTGATTCTGCTTACCCACGCCTACCTGTACAATGACGACACCCACATGAGCGCCGAACGGCATCACCAATGGTTAGCCCGGAATTATGGCGTTGGCAAAACCGCCGGGGAAGATACGGTGAATGATGGCCAAGAAATCTGGGATAAATTGGTGAAACGCCATGCCAATATGCGATTCGTGTTCAATGGCCATGTGTTAGGCGACGGTACCGGTAAACTGGTAAGCACGGGCGAACACGGCAACAAGGTTTATCAAATGCTGGCCAATTACCAAACGGGAGTCGATAATTCGGAAAATGGGGGGAATGGATTTCTCCGCTTGGTCTCCTTCGATATCAAGCGGAAAACGATTACGGTGAAAACCTATTCGCCTTATCTCGATGCGTACAAAACCGAACCGGACCAGGAATTTATTTTTGACCATGTCGAATTTTGAAATGAATAAGATGAAAAAGCCATTATATGGCACGTTGTTATTGATGCTGGGTTTCTTTATAGCAATGAATCCGGCCTGTAATGCGCAACAGGAACAAAAACTAACCGTTGTGGCCTATAACGTTTTACTGGGTTTCCGAGAAAATCCGACCTTACTGGAACAATGCGTCGAATGGCTGCAAAGCGAGCATCCCGACATTGTATCCTTTGAGGAGCTTAACGGATTTACCCAACAGTCGTTAAGCGAACTTGCCCGCCGCTATGGCCATCATTACTCCGTCATCTTAAAAGAGGATGGATTTCCCGTCGGCATCACGTCAAAATACCCAATTACCGATGTGGAACGCGTGGTAAAAGATATGCATCACGGATACATTTACGCCAAAGTCAATGGCTATCATGTTTTTGCGCTACACCTATCTCCCCACAATTCCAATAAAAGGCATGAAGAAATACAGCGTATTCTCCAGCGGGCAGCAGCTCTCCCGCAGCGTGAACCCATTTTGGTAATGGGCGATTTCAACGCAGTGTCCCACGCTGACAGCCAGCGCTATGACACTGCTGAGCGGCTAAAAAAAGCGCTCGAAATGGAAAGCAACCATGATTATGTATTTAATCTACGGGACGGCAAAATAGATTATCGAGTTACCGATGCATTAGCTGCTGCGGGTTTCAGCGATACCTATGCATTAATGAACGAGGGCTTTACGCCCTCGTTTCCTACAAAAAGCTTCCAGGGAAAGGACACCTACTATGGTGGGCCTTGTCGCATCGATTTCATTTGGGTCAATGCTGCACTCGCTGACCGTTGTACCCGGGCCGAAATGGTAAGCAATCGGTATACACATGAAATTTCGGACCACTACCCTGTTATCGCATCATTTAAGTAAATTTAAACCATGGAACGACGACAATTTATCGCCACGGCGGCATTGGGTTCCCTTATGCTTCCCACGCTTGCCAAACGAAATACAACACCGTTGCCCTTTACGTTTTCGCTTACAGGGAATGAAATCAGGTACAATAGCGAAGCCTTTGCTCGCGCTACGAAAGTTATTTTCTTGTCCGACACACACCTTTGGCAACATGACGACCGGGAAATTCCTTATCAGCGGTACAGCGATCGGATGGCTGGGGCTTACCATCGTACCCGGCATTTCCAAACCGGTGAGCCGACCGATCCCATGACATCTTTTGAACAAACCCTGCGCTATGCAGCCGAAAACGAGAGCGATTTGTTGGTGTTGGGCGGTGACATTTTCAGTTATCCTTCCGAAGCGGCCATTGAATGGGCACTGGATAAACTGAACTCAACCGGTATTCCCTATATATACACCACAGGCAATCACGATTGGCATTACGAGGGAATGGAAGGGTCGTCAATGGATTTGCGGCGGGAATGGACCGATAAACGACTGAAAAAACTGTTTCATGGCAAGAATCCCGCTATATCCTATCAGGATGTCAACGGAATTCGCTTCTTGGTGGTTGACAATTCCGTCTACGAGATTTTACCAGAACAACTTACTTTTTTCGAGCAATACACGCGCACCGATTTACCCATCGTATTAGTCATGCACATTCCCTTATACGTTGCCGGAAGGTCCATAAATTTCGGCTGCGGGCATCCCGAATGGGGGGCACAGTCAGATGATGGCTACCAAACGGAACGGCGGGAGCGTTGGCGGAAAGGTGGACATACTTCCGTGACAATGGATTTTCACCGCAAGGTATTTGAAACGCCCAACTTGGTGGGTATCCTTACAGGGCATATCCATTCACCGTCGCTGGATGTCGTCAATGGCATCCCACAGTTTGTTGCCCCCGCCAATGCACAGGGCGGGTTCTTGGAAATTGACTTTCTCCACGGATAACGGTTGAAAAATAGACTGACTGATGAGTCCTTAGCTAAGGATAAAAAGCAATACCAGGTAGAAAGAGGGTGGAATATCGGGGTGTTTTTGGGCCAATACTACCCGCAGGCGACGCAAGGCGTCTGTTGTATTGTTTTTGACCGTTTGCTCGGATAATCCAAGCGCTGTTGCAATTTCAGCGACCGTAAAATCCTCTGCCCGCATCAGAAAAATCCGGCGCATGTTTTCGGGAAATCGCTGGACAGCCTCATTCAGTGTACGGCTGATTTCGCCAGCCGCCATTATATCCATTACAGAAACTTCGATGGTTTCCATCCGGTGCAGCAAATGCTCCATGGCCTTTTGTTGCAAATCAGCTTTGCTCGCCCGTTTGATAAGGTGGTACTTTAATGCAGCACGCAAATACGCCTGAAACGAAGTAGTAATCACAAGTGAGTGCCGCCGTTCCCAAATATCGGTAAAGATGTCCTGTACGAGATCCTCAGCGCCACTTTGGTCGTGCAGACGATGGTACGCTTGGCGGTATAGCGCTTCCCAATGGGTATTGAAGAGTTCCTCAAACATACCGGGCACATCATTCCTGATACCGGTGAGCAATTCGGACTCCGTGATAGCTGCCTTGATGCGCATACAAGCAAAGATAACCAGCTTATATTACGCTAACATTAATTTTGCTCAGTTGCCCGGATACCGACTTGCCTGCCTACGGCACCTTAACTTCTCCCTCCTTCCTTCTCGCTTTTTCCTGCCGTTGTTCTGCCATAATGCGGGCTGGATACGTGCCGTATGCGGGGCGGATCTAAGGATTTCCCGGATACGTCCCGGATGGGCTCCGCATCGCACACGGAAGATGGCAGGAGAAAGGGGGTAGTTTGTCAGGAACGATTGCCGAAAAACCGCCGCTCCATGGTTTCATCCAATTGCTGCCGGTCAAATACTAAAAACCCATCCAAACAATGGTTGAATTTGGGATCTACATTAAACGCGATGATTTTGGCTTTCAGGCTCAGGTAGTGTCGCAAAAGTACCGGAAAACGTCGGTTAGGTTTCTCGATATCCATGACCAACCGTTCCAATGCGGCGAGGGACGTCGGGTCGTCCAACAATGCTTCCAGATTCATCTTCATCAGGCTGGGCTTGAATCGTTTCCGTGGGCGTATAAGGTCAGCGAGCTGCTCGTCATAACAGTTGCGCCGGATAAACTCGACGATCACCGACCGAGAAAACCGTGAAAAATCCCCACTGATGCTTACCGGTCCAATGAGGTAACGGTATTGCGGGTATTTTTCCAAGCACCAGGCGATGCCTTTCCAGAGTAGATATAGAGGCATGGCCGTTTGCTGGTATTCTTCCCGTATCCAGCTACGGCCCAATTCCATGCTTTCTTTCAGCACAGGCGTGATAGCCTTATCCATTTTGAATAGTTGCGAAAGGTAGAATCCCCGCTTCCCCTGACCGTATAGCAGCTCTTCTCCCATTCCTACACGATACGCTCCCACCACTTTGGATTCGCGCTTATCCCAGATAAACAAGTGCCGATAGTACAGGTCAAAAACATCTAAATCAATGGAGCGGTTACTCCCTTCGCCTACCCCACGAAAGGTCAGCTCACGTAGCCTGCCGATTTCGCGGATCAGCTGGGGCATCTGCTGGGCTTCCGCTAAGAACACATCAAAATAACCAATAGTCAATATTCGATTTTCGTGCAATTCGGCAAGTTCCTGCTCCAAGTCGGCAATAGCTACCGCCGGAACGATATCTTCAGGTTTTTTCGGCAGCATGAATCTTCCCCGTTCCAGCCATTCCCATTTGGTTTTGGGCATATCCATCCCCAACGCATAGGTACGGGCCCTTGCATATTCAAGCAGCTCCCTTGGTTGCTGTTTTCCTTTAGCGACTTTTTCTGGACTAATTGCCGTACCGATCCGAAGTTTTACCTCATGGCCATTTTTGTTGAACAGCTCTACCGCTAACCTGGCCGTCCGCAATTTCGGATGCAGCAATCCTAGCAGATTAAACAGCAGCCCATTATGCCCGTGGAAATAAATGGGAACGATGGGCACCCCGGCTTTGGCAAGCAGTTTTCCGACAACTGGGTGCCAGCGCTTGTCCGTGACCTGCTGCAATGCCGGTTGGTAGGCTGACACTTCGCCCGCCGGGAACATCGCCACAGGGATTCCCTGCTTTACCGATGCCAAGGCTTGCCTTATCCCAGCGATATTGGAAAGATGTGCTTCTTCATGAAATGGATTGATTCCAATGAAATAGCTGTTTAGATTGGGAATATGCTGCAACAGAAAATTGGCCATCACTTTGGTCTCTGGCCTCGCCGCGCAGAGTATCTTGAGCAATATCAGCCCTTCAATGCCACCGTAAGGATGATTAGCCAGGGCAATGAAAGGCCCCGTTTTCGGTATCCTTTCCAAATCTGAAGGGTCAATGCTGATGTGGATACCTAACAATTCAAGTACGCCATCCACAAATTCCATTCCCTGCAAGTGGCGTACCTTGTTGAACTCTGTATTGAAACGATCAAGTTGCATCAACGACATCAACAAGCTGTCAATACCCGGCAACGGCAACCGATGGATTCCAGTTGCCTTAGCGAATGCCCCCTTGGTGATCAATGGCTCCATGATGCGTAGCTTTCTACAAAGCTATACTCACCGTATTAATCCAGCATTACGCCAGGATGAATATAATCAGCACCAACCCCCAACCGGACAACAAAGTTAACTAGCTAGGATAATGAGGAATAACCGTCCGATTGTTGTTTGGGGTTGGGGCGTATGGCAACCGATATATGCAACCTCCTATTGGCCCAATCTGCTTTGAACAGCGTGCTGCTATCAAACCATCCTAGCAAAAGAAATGTCATTGAACTACCGATCAGCGCACCAGCAAAGACATCCTGTGGAAAATGCTGGGCCAAATATATCCGTGAATATCCGACAAGCAGGGCCATTACAAACAAGAATGGTGAATTTCGTTGATTGGGAAAGAGGTAATATAGCATGGCCATCATCGCAAACGCCGTCGTGGTATGTCCAGACGGAAAACTATTGTGGAAATGGACCGTATAGTCCGGTGGTATGTGGAGATCATGAACACCTTCAAAAAACTTGGCGGGCCTCGGAAATCCCAAGGTTCGCTTTATACCTTGCGCCAGAAGTCCAGTCAATATAAAACAGGTAATTGCATATATCACATACTTGAAGCGCACGAATAAAAGGATTACCGTCAACAATACCATCAACAGGCCATCCCCGCCGTAGGTAATGTATTGAAATGCGGCATCCGCTACCGGATGATGCAGCTGGTTTACCAATAAAAACTGCTCGCTTTGCGAAATGAAAATCGACAACGCTATACTTGACAGTGCAAATAGCAGGACAGCGACAGTGAAAGCGGGATATGTGGTATAAAACGCAACAATACTCCTACTTCTAAAATGATTTGCCATGTGATATTCGTAATCCACCGCGAATGTAGGGTTAGGATACTAACAGATTGTTAAATGAAAGAAAATCAATGGTAATTTTTATGACAACTTATGGTAAAGTCGTATGGCATTCAACGCCGCGTAAACCGGAAAACCGCCCATACGGGCAAGTGATCGGAAATCTGACCAGCCTCCGTGACTACACGGCCTGCGACCAATTCAAGTGTACCCAAATTTTCCCGTAGTATCCTGCTGATTGTCGGATCGGCCTCATCCGGGCTGCTGTTGAAGTCGCCTACCATCATGGTCGGATATCGCTCACTGTAGCGCTGGTACAATTGCAGCACCGCATCGGTATGTTGCTCGCGCGTATCCCGATCAAACGCTTCCAAATGCACGTTGATGACGATTACTTCCCTACCTTGTATCAACAACTTGGCTACTTGCGCCAGTCGATTCAAATAAAAAGCACGGTAATAAAACGGGGGCTGAGGTTACTGCAGCAAGCGTATCTACCGAATGCGTTGTCACTGGAAACTTGGATAACACAGATTGGCCTGAAAGGATTCTGCCAAAATGCTTAGAACGTTATCCTGACCTGTGCGCCGACAATACTCCTGCTGCCACCAATATAGGTAGGAAAACCAATAGTGTCTCCGCTATTTCCTGCATCAATCATATAATGGGTATCAAAAATGTTCTTGCCATAAGCCCCCACTTCATAGTGGATACGGTTCGCCACAAACCGGTAACCGGCTGTGAAGTTGGTCAATCCGTAGCCTTCCTGATACAGATCTTTCCGGTTATCATCCTCAAAATATACGCCGGACTTATAAGAATACGAAGGCCGCAGGTATACTGACGAACGGCCATTGAGTGGTACATCTGCGTCTAATCCGAAGGCAAAGCTGTGATCGGGTGTCAACCGGAAACGATTGCCAGCATACTCCTGTGGATTGCCGTTTTCATCGGTATCATTGAATTTGCCATCGATATATGCATAGTTGCCGAAGATGTTGACCGTGGGTGTGATGAAATACCGCAAGCCGCTTTCGATGCCGAAGCTGTGGGCCTTGCCTCCATCAT
Source organism: Parapedobacter koreensis (assembly GCF_900109365.1). Lineage (GTDB taxonomy): Bacteria > Bacteroidota > Bacteroidia > Sphingobacteriales > Sphingobacteriaceae > Parapedobacter > Parapedobacter koreensis. The sequence continues at coordinate 506,455 of NZ_FNZR01000001.1, forward strand.
CGGCCAGCAATTGCGGTGCAATGCTTCCGGGTACTTGCTGTAACGATAGGGTTTGGAAATTCGACCAATCGTAATAATAGGTGCTCAGTTCGTACCCTAATTTACCATTGGCTACTAAGCCTTTCAATCCTACTTCATAACTCCACACCACCTCGGGTCTTAAGTAGGTCGTTTCCGTGGGGAATATCGAAATAACTCCCGGCCTTCTGCCCCTTGATATGCTGCCATACACGTTATTACGGCCAAACAGGTAGTTCAACGCCAATCGACCCACGTACGAATAGTAATTTTTGCTCGCGTAAATCGTACCATCGGATACAGGGTTCAACAAATTGGGTGAGCCGCCATTGGCGATCATCCCAAATACACTTGGCGGTGAAGCGGCATCAGCCCGGTACCCTCCTCGTTGGGTCTCGTAGGTGCCGCGAAGACCTGCAGTTAGTTTCAATTGTTCGGTCAGATCGAACGTGCCGTCTGCAAATAGTTCAACAGCTTGGTTTCTTCCATAAGTAGTATACGACTCGGTATGTGCACGATTAATGGGACTACCATCCAACAGGGTGACCAATGTAATTAATTCGGCGGGTAATACGCCGGGAGGCAGCATACCCGACTGGAGCAGTTGTTGCCATGTGATGCCAGAAGGTAGGCCACCTGGCATAAGCTGACTGACCAACCCCAGCGCTAATGGCTGCAAGTTGGGTAAATTTTCCACGGGCTGCGGCTGTCCATTGGCAATGACGGGATCGGTATGAAAAAGCTGCTGTATTTGTCCCGCAAGTGCTTGCACGTGCGCTTCTGGCAACCCCAGGGATGCGCCCAGTTGGCTCACTTGTCCAGACAGCTGGCCACTTAATATTGGTGCTATATAAGCCGGATAAAGCACTTGCTCATTCACCCGCATGGGCACATTCTGTGAAGAGTTTTCGTAAAAATAACCGGCTCCGAGGAATCCCGAAAACCGGCTATTATTTTCATAGGTAAATCGAAACTCTTGGCTATATTGCGTTCCTTTGGCGATTTCGGAGAGCCATAGCAATTGGGCTGGCGTACCATCAGCATCAAAGGATTCGTCGCTGTCAAAAGCTCTGAAACCGGAAAGGGAGGAAAGTCTCCAGACATTGTCCAAGCGATGGTCTACCAATAAGGTAGCCCCGCCCACATGCCGTTTGATGTAGAGATCTTCACCCTGCTCCAGATCGGCAAATGTATTGGGATCAGTATCCCCTCCTGCTGGGGCAAAACGCTTGCTTTTGAAGCTTGTGCCTGGATAATTGTCATATTGATAATTCAGGATAAGGTCGGCCGTTGTATTTGCGCCGCCCCACAGGCGAGTGCTGTTGCGCAAAGCAATGACTTCCTTCCCGTTGAGCCGCCCACCGGAAAGGTTGCCGATAAATCCATTCCGTCCTTCATAATTAAACGCCAATCGATTGGCCAGCTTACCCACAGCGATGGGTGTATTGATGTAACCATTGACAAACCGATGGCTGTATGCGCCATATCCCCCGCTTACCTCAGCTCCGAATCTATCTTGGGCTTTATTCTGGATGATGTGCAGCGCTCCGATTTGGGCACCACGACCAAACAGCGTACCCTGCGGCCCTTTAGCCACTTCCACGCGTTCGATGTCAAACAACTCGACCACCGATGCCCGCGAACGCGAAATGGAAATCCCATCCTGGAAAATGGAAATACGCGGCTGCGTACGCGAATCACCGTCATCTGAGGTAATACCCCGAATGACGTAACCCGGATTATTCGGGCTTTGCAACTGTACCTCCATTCCGGGAATAAATGTCGCCATCTCATCCATTTGGCGCATATTAAGCCGACTGAGCGCGGCACCGGACAACGCACTCACGGTCACGGGCACCTCGATGCTAGTCTGTGTACGGCGCTGCGTGCTCACCACCACTTCACCCAATGCTATCTGGCTTTGCTGGAGTCGTATTTCATCGAGCACTACATTTCCTCCACCGATTTCCACGGATTGGGAATAACCAACACGCCCCTGAAATGTAATGGTCAGCCGATAGGTGGCTGGCGGCACCTGAACCAGAAGAAACGTGCCATCTGCTTGCGTAGTGACGTGGAAATTGGTGGTCTCCAACGAAACGGTAGCACCAACCAAAGGAATTCCTGCTTCATCCACTACCTTGCCTGAAAGGCTACCTTGCTGGGCATAAGAAATCCGATAAGCCGTGGGAAGGAGAAGTAATGTGAGAATGACCGTAAAAATATAACGCATAGTGTTAGCTTTTTACAAAGCTATTATTATCGCATTAATCTACTATTAACCAATGATGAAGCTAACCACTACCTACGAAGTGAAACAGCTTTTATTCCTTCAAAAGCCCTACTTTTTTACGACCAACCTGTCCCGCTCCGAATGGTCAGCGTCATAACATGTATATTCCAACTGCTTTCCATCGATGCGGAAGTGCTGGTAGAAATTTCCGCTCACGACACGCTTTGCTACGAACGGCTGCGGCTGGCTGTCTTCACGCACTTCGCCACCCCTGACGGTCGCAGATTGCAGGTATGTGATTCCTGCTTTATCTTTTTTGCCCGCTTTCAGGGGATGTGCTCGTAAATAATAATGGAAATGGCCACTAAGCACGAGGTCAACGCCCTGTTCTTCCAATAAGGGCACCCACCTACTGACCATCTCTGGATAAGGTTCCACCTCGTTAAAGGGCGGGAAGTGAACGACCACAAATTTCCAGTCGGCTTGGGACGAAGCTAAGGTTTCGACCAGCCAGGTAGCTTGTTCCTCAAGCGAAAAGCTTGCAGCGTCTACCATGACAAACAAGGCATTTTGATAACGGAAGAAATACGACAGTCCGCTCGGGGCGAAATCTACCGGCCCGTTGGGTGGGTAATCCAATAGCGAATGGAACATCGACGCACCAAGGCCATCCTGGCTATCGTGGTTTCCAGGCACTGCCATGAGTGGTTGCCGTGCAAACACATCCCCTGGATAATGGAAAAACCGATCCCAGTCGTCACGGTGTAAGCCTGTATTCACCAAATCACCCGAACATAAACTGAATGACGCAGCGGAATCACGTTCAAAAGCCTGCTGGATAACGAGGCCTGCGATGGAGTCATTGTGGATATCGCCAAACCAATTGAACGAAAAACCTGAAGAAACCGGTTCGGTAGTAAATGTATATACACTGGATAATGGGCCACGTTCGCCCCGGACTTGATAGTGATACTTACTACCTGGCGCTAGCTTGGTCAACCTTGCGATGAACCGTTGGTTATAACGGTCGTTTATCAACAAGCGATCTTCCAACCTGCCAACGTCCGCATATAGCTCGGCCGTATCCGCATGCCCCTCCAGCCAATAAGATATCCAAGTGTTTTTAATGGTCGTATCCGTCCGCCATTGTACCGTCATGGTGGATGATGGGTCTTCGCCTAATGTCAATGTGAGTTGATCCGCCACATCATGGGCGGGAAATGCCGTTTTTCGATACGCATGGATAAGGTGCGCTTCGCGTGCACGGCCCCGGATAGTGGTCAGTAGGAGTTGACCGCGCAGGGACTCCGGCACATCCGTCAGCGTGAGCCCGTCCCAATCGTGATAGGTAAACGAGCCAATACCCAGCGTGTCGATATGCTGTGCTACCGGGAAAATCGGTTCAAGTACCAAATCTGCGGCGGCATCCTGCGGCGCTACACTCACAAAATATACCGGCCTGTGCTTATCAAAACCATTGATACCGAGCTTAACTTCACCAGCTGGAAAGTTCTTCTGCCAGACCTCGTAAGTATAGGAATCATTGCGAACTGTCAGGGCCGTCTTTTGGAAACCCGATGGTTCTAACCAAAAGGGAAGCTGGGATTGCGCCGTGTCACGCATCAAGGATATCACAACGGGCACATTCACCTTAAACTGCCAGTAGTTCGTCGCCAATGCTTCGCGCTCTTCTTGCGTAATGAAATTCAGGATGAAGGACGCTCCGATAGTATCCAGTCTATCAGCATCTAACTGCGCGTACAACCGCGTAACGATGCCGTCCATGGTGTCGGCAATGGAGCGATCGTTTGCCTGCGGTTTACATCCTATGCATAACAACACCGATATGGCCACCATGGTGACCCGATGTGAGCGGTACCTTTTGTCTTGAGGCATAAGTCAATTAATTATGTGGGTTGTTTTTCCGGAGATAACCCACCAACGTTTCCGGTTCATCCGTCTGGACGATGTTGACCAGTGCCAGCTCCTTAAAAAAGGAGGTATAGCCTTTCCGCTGATCAACCTTTCCGAGGGTATTGGCCCATATGCGGATTCCTTTTTTGACCAGTGGATCCAGCACCTGTGGGTCGTAGTAGCTATCATCGATATGAACGACAGGCGCAATACCCATCGCCAGTATGGCTTCCAAATCCGCTGGATTATATGCCCTCGGCATGATTTTGATATGGGGATTCAACGCATGCAGGCGGGGCATTTCTTGATAGTCATATAGGAAAAAAAGCACTTGTTCTTCCATGCCCAGCTCGGCCACCAACTGGCATACCTTTTTGGCTGCTTCATACGTATCCGCTTTAAAATCGATATCCACCAAGATGGAATCTTTACACCGAAGCAGTGCCTCCCTGAACGTAGGTACGCGGTGTTCGGTAGGCTTTCCTTGGTGGGTCAACACCAATTGCTGCACCTGCGAATAGGTCATGGAAGCCAGCTCGCCACGCCCATTGGTCGTACGATCCACCGTCTTGTCATGCAATACCACCAGCTCAGCGTCTTGTGTCTCCCGCACATCGAGCTCCAGAATATGCGCACCGGCCTTGATGGCGGCACCCATGGCGGCCAACGAATTTTCCGGGAAGTGGTGGTGCGCTCCACGATGGGAGGCTACGAGTACCGTTTGAGGCTGTGTATGAAAGACAGTCAATATGGAATCTGTACGCGATTGCTGCGCAATGGCGCTGCCCGGGAACACCAGCAGGGCCAATGCCACGAAATAAAAATAGCTGAATTTGTTCATCTTGTGATTATTTGGTCAATTCAAATGAATCTACCAGTTTTCCCGATACGTCATACGCTTGGTATTGCAACTTGTCCTTGGATACCTGTATCGTTTGATAGAGTTGGGTATCCACCATTGACACGTCCATCCAGCGTTCGGAATCGGATTTATACATTTTTGGTCCGGCCACGGATAGTACATACACCGGGCCTGAAGACGTAGCATTTGGTCCTTTGCCTCGGGCATAGGTATGATCATGGCCCTGGAATACAAGGTCTACCCCGTGTTGGTCGAACAGCGCCTTAAGGCGTGCCCTTGCCTCTGGACTGTCGTCACTCCTGTTTTTGGAGGTTGAATATATCGGGTGATGGAAAAACACGATGGTCCATCGTTGCGGATTGTCCTGCAACAGCTTTTCGAGCCATGCCACTTGGGTGGCAAAGGAGCCTTCTTCTACACCCATCTGCTGCGAATTAAGGCCTATTAATCGCACATCCTGGTAATCCATGTAATAGACGGACTCCTGATGCCCCATCGGGCCATTATCAGGCAGTGTAAACTGGGCTGCCCAATGAGGGTCTAGCATGGGCTTTTCCTGTGTGTCCCGGAAATATTCATGGTTGCCGGGGACGGGCAGCGCTGGGATCATCGAGTGGATGAAGCCGGCTCCATCGTGCCATTCACCCCACTCAGCATCCGTATTCGCCCGATTGATCAGATCACCCGTATGAATGATAAACCGTGCGTCGGGCTGCTGGCGGAACGCCTGGCGAATGGTCCGTGACCATTTCGATTTGATATCATTTTGTGCGTCACCGAGATAGATGAACGAGAAAGGCTCGGAACCAGTCGCCGCAGTCTGGAACTGGAACCACTCGCTCCAATGGGTACCATCACCTACGCGATAGGCATATACCTTAGCAGGTTGCAGTCCTACAAACGTCACATGGTGGTAGCGGTCTTCGCGGCCTTCTTTTCCGACGAACGTACGCGTTTCCGCAGGGTATTCCATGGCACCGGTTTCCAAGTCGGGTGTCCCCTCCTCCAATCGTACCTGTGCCTTGGCTCCAGTGACGGATACGTCTGTCCGCCAGGTAACCGTTTGGGTGGTTGTCGGATCAGCCGACCACGTGAGTATCACCCGGTCGGGGTATGCGCTTGGTGCGAATTCCTGTGCCCATGCACAGGGCAGCCAAACACCTCCAACTACTAACGCCAACGCCAGCTTTGCCAACGGTTTTATGAGTCTTTTTATCATGGTGAAAAATTTAATGTGCTTTATCTTATAACACGCCTTGTTTATCCAGCACGAATACCCGCGTACTCTGTGTATACTCGCCACCTACAGGGCTTTTGTATTTCAGGTCTACATAATATGCTTGGTACCCTTCCGACGGTGCCGATAAGGTAATCTTGATAGCGGATTTTCCGTGGATACCCAAAGATGAGCTTGTCCATTGCTCATCCCGAAAATCTTTGTCGGTAGACGTAGCTGTCCACACCACGACATCCAATAACTGTCCCGGAGTAGCGTCCACGTGGAGTTTTGCCTTGCGGTGTCTTGGCTTCAACGTCCAGTCGGATTCCGGATACGGCAGGTTATTCAACATCGTTCCCACGAAGGCACTCAACGCGCGCATCGCTTGTTGGCCATCGCCCAGATCATGCCCCGCATTCGGCACATAATGGAGCCTGTTTTCGCCAGGTATGCTATCCAAATAATTTTTCACATTGTCTACGACCCAATAAGGGTCATTGGTTCCCATAAACAGCAGCTTGGGCATGGTGAGTGTCTTACGGTAAGCATATGGATCGACCATTGTGGTGATTTCTTGTCCGCCTGGCGTGGTTGCACTTTGGGGGATGCCTAACTGCACATAATCCTGAATCTGCACGCTATAGTCGCCCCAAGTTTCAATTTGATATTGCAGACTGACGGGCATGTTGAGCACATCGATAACCATGGGCGCTATGGCGGCTACCCGATCATCAGCCGCCGCGGTGAGCCAAGTGGTCCACCCCCGTTTAGAAGCCCCGGAAATGATGAATTTCGTTATCGGTTCGTTCAGTCGCTTGGCCGTAAAATCCTGTACGGCATCCATCGCCCTCACCGCGCTCTTCACCATCGGAAAGAGCAATGGCCATTCATAGTCTTTGTCCTGTTTATACCGATGCAACGTCATGGAAATAAGCTCATCTTCCGTACGCCCGCCATACAGCGGCTGATTGGGCGTTTGCCGCAGCAGGGCTACCACCGCATGGTTGTCCGCAGCGATCATCCGCATGGCGGCAAGCTGCTTATCTTCGGGGTTACTATTCCAACGCGGCAGGCCTTCCCGCACCGCGCCCCCCGTAATAAATAACAGCGCGCCGTCGCGCTCCACACGACTCGGCACCACGACGGAAAGCTGGTGCGTCCATACCGTATCCTTCCACGTCTGGGAGACCAGCAACAACTGATATACGGTTTCCGACGAGTTGGCTACTGAATCCTTGACTTCCCATCGAAACGTCGCATCCGGTTTATCCACATAATGTTTCAATGCCGTTTCCGGCGTTACCGGGATTTGTGCAAAAAGGAGTGCTGTCGTGAAGGAAAGGATGGCCGCCAAGGCGACCATCCGGATAGATTGATTATTGTGATGTGTTCGTTCCATTCTTTTTTATCGTATTGTATCTACCAAGGTTTACCGGTACCTTGGAGCAACCACGGCTTAGACCAAGCGCTGTTTTCATTATCGGCTTGGGAATATGCTGTTTTCTCCAAGCGCTGCAATGCTTGCTCGGCATTCGCCCGATTGATGTTCAGTTCATCTTGCATGTAGTAAAACCGTACCGGCAACACAGAACGCAGCGCTGCGGGACCAGCAATGAGTGCAGGGTATCCCGTACGGCGGTAGTCAAACCACGCCTCGGCCGTAGCGGTCCAGCTGGCTACCCATTTTTGCTCGATCACCTGTGCCACCGTGCCTGCATACGCAACATCATCATGGGTGATGTAGTCCGCATATTGGCCGCCTACGGTCCACGCTTCTAACGAGGCTTTTACACCATTTTCATAGTAGGTCGATGCGCTCCCGACATTCCATCCTTTCAGCGCAGCTTCGGCGAGAATGAAATTGACTTCTGCAGCCGATAGCAAACGTGCTTTGAGCAATGGCCCTGACGTTGCCGTATAAATATCATTCACGAATGATACGTGTGGGTTGAACGATGTCTGTCCCGGAGTAGGATTAAGGTTATATGCCGAAGGCAATGCCGAAAAGCTGGGTGGCAGCCCCACGTACTCGGGATCGGTATCTACCACGGCATTGCCCACCACGTCGGGCGATACATGCCGCTTGCCATCTACGATTTCATCCGTACCTGCTGGAAATTCATCGCTCACGACCAACGGTATCTCTACCTTGGCAGCCCATATGGCTAACCGGGGATCGGCCAACTCCTGCAACCGATCGACCAGTGTGGCGCACATTTTACGCCGCCGGAAGTTGCTGCCACCGGTATCATCGATAACCGTATTATCGGGCCAAGAATCCGCAGCCGTCCTGCCCGGAAATGACATAGTTGCATCCGCCGAAGATGTCAGGATCAACGGGTATTGTGCCGGATTGTTTGCAATCCGTTCAATTCCTTCTTTTGAAAAATCGGGCAATTTTTCAGAAACGCGTAGGTAATAGCGCAGGAGCAGCGAGTTGGCAAATCGACGCCAGCTGTCAGGTGAGCCCTGATAATACACGTCTACATCGGCCACGATGCCTTCATACTCACTGGCGGATTTTGACAGCAGGCTGCTGGCCTGTTCCAAATCGGCAATGATACCCCGGTAGATGGTTTCTTGTTCGTCAAACTGTGGGAGCAGGTTTTCATTGCCTCCCAGCTCGCCTTTCAACGCGTACGTATAGGGTGCGTCGCCCCACAGGTCGGTAATGGCCCCAAACATAAACGATTTCATCACCAATGACACACCTTGATGAAATTCCATGCCTTCTTCTTGGGCGCGTTTATACAGCAATTCGTTGTTGCGCAGCACATCATAATAAGCATTCCAACTTTGGCTGCCCGTCCAATCATAATCGTTGTGATCGCTGAACCAAGCATCTTTTTGGGTGTGCTGCATGATACCCGCAGTAACCTGGTAGCCCAAGTCGAGGTATATCCTCGCCGCCTCGGAAAGCACCGTCGGCATAATCAAGTTGGGATTCACGGCTTCCTCACCCACCCCATTTGGATTAATGTTCAGCTCCGTCATGTCTTTGCACGAACCCCACAGGAGTACCGAGCAGACAATTAGCCCCATGGCTTTAAAGCTCCTCGTTAGTTGTTTTTTTATCGTCGTTGCGTTCATTTCGTATATCCTTTAAAAGTTAACCCCCAATTTGAACCCTACCGGAATGACCCAAGGGGTGACGTTGTACCGCTCGATGCCCTGTTTAAACTGGCTTCCTGCTTGGGCACCGCTTTCCTGTTGGAATGCCATTTCGGGGTCAACACCGATTTTGGCTTTCGTCCACAGGATAATGTTGCGGCTATACACCGCGATGTTGGCATTGCTGATTCCCAGCCTATTGACAAATTTCGTAGGCAGATCATAACCCAGCGATATTTCCCGCAGCTTGATATAGGATGCATCAAATGTGGCCGCTTGCATAAAGTCCCATGGATAATTATCGCCATAGGGGATATATTTGGTGTCTGCGCCGCCCAAGTTTTCCGTATAACCGATGATTTCCCCATTATCGTTGTATTGGGCGATTACTCCGGGGTTGAATACGGCGTAGGGATATACTTTGCCACCGTATTCAAACGGGTAGCCACCGTATTCAGCTGTAGGACCACCCACGATATTGAAGCGGTTGCCGCGCACCACGATCAGATCATTTTCAATCAGGTAATTTTTGAGCGCCTCTCCGGTTAACCCGTTGGGATTGATCAATTGATCCAGAAAGCGCTGCGACTTGAGGTCAGACTCTCCATAGCGGTACGTTTGGGACATAAAATCCCCTCCGAATCGCATATCCAAGGAGAAGCCTAACGAAAATTGCTTATAGGTCAATGTCGATTGAACACCCATGACGAAATCGGGGTTGAAATTGCCTATTTTGTTTTTGGTATTGTTGATGCGGATGGCTTGCCAAGAGCCATTTTCATCCAGAATGGGATAACCATAATAGGGCGAGTTGGGATCCTCGACGGTCACGAGCTTGGAATCATACATGTCACCAATCTCTTCGCCGACATACGTACGTGCTCCACCCCGGCCTTCGTTCCACAATTCATAAAAATCCAGTCCGTCAGACAATTCCATGATACGCGTGCGGTTGCGCGACCAGTTCAAGTTGACATCCCAACGCCAAGCGTCCGTGCGGACGGGTGTGCCACCCAACCCTATTTCAATCCCCTTGCTGGTCAGTAAACCAGCGTTGATATTCTTCGATGTGAATCCGCTCGACCCGGGAAGCTTAGTCGGAATGATTTGGTTTTCATTGTCCATCCGGTAATAGGTGGCTTCCAGCCGCAGCCGGTTGTTCCACAAACCTACGTCAATGCCCCCTTCATACGAAGTTGCAATTTCAGGCTTTAAATCCGGAAGTAACAAGCTACCCGACTTGCTCAGCCGAATGATATCCCCCCACGCTCCGGCATTGGCCAACGTATTGAGCAGGTTGTAGGGGGCCGCATCGTTCCCCGCCTGTGCCACACCGCCACGCAGCTTCAGCAAGTTGACCTGTGTAGGCAAGCGGAAGACATCATTGAGCAGTAAACTCAACGAGGCAGAAGGATAAAAATATGAACGGTTGTTTTCGGGCAACGTACTCGACCAATCGTTACGTGCGGTAAGGTCGAGATAAATCCAGTCATTGAATCCCAGATTAACCATACCATACACGCTATTCACCGCTTTTTCAGCGAGGTAACTACCAAATTGCAGACCAGAAGGTGCAATGTTGGACAGTGTATACAAGCCGGGTATGGTCAGCCCTGAACCATTTTTTGTTGCGTTACTGACGTCGCGATTGCGTTGGTAACGGGTATTGCCACCTACCGAAGCCGACAGGCTGACACGATTCAATTGTTTGGCATAGGTAGCCAAAAAATCAATGTTTTGCTCCTGGCGCCGCAGGTTGATGACACCGTAAGCACCCCGTGGGTCATCCGTATAGCTATAGGGCACCTTTGATTCGCGCTCTTCCTGGTACAAGTCCAGCGCATAGCGTGCCATGACGTTCAGTTCGGGTGTAATCTGCCAATCCGCCCGCACATTTCCAAACACCCGATCGCGCACAAAACTGTTGTTTACCTCATAAGCCATGAAGTAGGGATTGTTGTAGCTACCCGGTGCCTGTGATAATTGTTGGATGCCTTCTTGGCCTTCGGCCCAATACCCACGCAGATCACGGATATCGATGTGCGGTGATACTGCATAAGCCGCCTGCAAGGGGTTCGTACCACGGTTGGATGCCGGACGGTTATTCGAATTGTTCCTGCTGAAATCCAACTGCGTGCTCAGCTTGAAATCAGGATGCACTTTCAGTGTGGAATTAAGGTTGATGGAGTTACGGAACAAATCAGCATTAGGGATGATACCTCGATTGCTCATGTTGGCATACGATATCCGGTAGTCCATGCGATCATTGCTGTTTGCAATGGAGATGCCGTTGGTGGTCGTAATACCGGTTTGCACAAAGTTCTTCACATTATCGGGGTGCGATACCAATTCAGTAGGAATCAGGTTGCCGTTTTCATCCCGGGGGCTATTCCATTGGATGGCTGTATACCCCTTGTCCAACTCAGGTCCGACACCTGCAGCAGAACCTTCGTCAATTTCCAGAATACCGCCCGGATAAGGATTATTGTCAGGCGTAAAGGGGATGACACCTGTTGCGAATTTATGGTGCATATCCAGGTATTTATACGGCATATCAAATACGGTGTTGCTATTTACCGATACCGTCATGCGGTCTACCGCGCTGCCTGATTTCGTGGTAATCAATACCACGCCATTACCCGCACGCGACCCATATAGGGCTGCAGCACTCGGTCCTTTCAAGATGGAGATGCTTTCAATATCATCTGGGTTGAGGCTGGAAATGGCATTACCGTAATCCACCCGATTGTCTGTTCCGATTTGGGTAATGTTGTTCAACGTACTTGCCAAGGGCACGCCATCTACCACAAAAAGGGGTTGGTTGTCATTGCTCAAGGATGTTGCTCCACGGATCACCATGCTAATGGAAGATCCGGTAGCTCCCGTGGAGCTGATGGATACACCGGGTACCTTGCCCGCGATGCCGCTCAGCACGTTTTCATTGACTACCCGGTTGAGTTCTTGGCCGTCCACTTTTCCCACCGCATAACCCAGCGATCGCTCTTCGCGCTTGATACCCAAGGCGGTCACCACCACCTCATTCAGCTCGTCGGAAGACGCCTGCAACGTGAAATCCACCGTGGTTGTTTGATTATTGCTGACCGCAATACCGGCTTTGCTTGTTTTACCATAGGCGAGGTATGTCACCTCTACTGTATAGGTGCCCGTCCGGACGTTGATGGAAAAATAACCGTCCGCGTTGGAAACCACATTGCGGCCCAATTCAACCACCCGGACGGTCGCTCCGGCTAAGGGCTCGTTGTTGCTGTCCGTTATCCGGCCACTGATCTGCCCCATTTGTTGCACGGTGGCGTTTGTCATCAAGACTACGCCGGCGTCACTTTCCATGTAGGTAATCCCTGTGTTGGTCAGCAGATAGTGGAGCACTTTCTCCGCTTCCGTGTCCGTGAAACGTTTTGCGTGTACCGTATGGTCAGCAAGCTTCAATGCCGTCGCATCGTAAGCCATTTGTACGGACAACGTTCTGCTTAATTTCAGCAATGCATCAGAAAGCCGCTCGGTATTGAAGCTGATGCTAATCTTGTCTTGCATCCCTTGGGCGCTGGTATAAGAAGCCCAAAGCAACTGCGTGCAAGTGAGGAAAGAAGCCATGATTAAAAATGTTCTCATCATGAACTGGAATAGCTTATCACTTATATTCATATATTTGTACATTCGATTAAGTTAATTAATTCGGATTCCTTGTGGCCAGTCTCATGATTTAGCGGTCGGTTGACTGGCGGCAAACATTATGGGGGCGCTTGCCCCCTTTTTTATGGCTGGTGGTTAGTATATCGTTATTTCATCGCCTTGCCTCCTATAATTTGTTTGGTGAACATCACATATCAGCCGCATGGTTTCATCCAGCGGATGCTGTTGCAGTATGGTCATGGTGTATCGAAAATGAGTCGCCGCTGGCAATTGCGTCTGTAACCGTATACCAAAGCGGTTTTGCATGACCAAAGCCAATTCGGCAAACGTCGCATTGTCCAGTAGTGTCCGGCCTTCCATCCAACTTCCCGCATCGGTTGCAAACCTGTCTTCCACCTCAAACGCTTGCTCTTCTTTTCGATATTTCAACCCATGACCTGCCGCAACTGTATCAAGCAGCCTACCATTTTGCGCAGAAACCGAGACTTTTCCGGTCTTTACCTGTACGCTCACATAGTCCAGTTCGGGGTAGCTTTTCACGTTGAAGGAGGTACCTAATACTTTGGTTGCCACCGCCTCAGCACGCACCGTAAACGGATTTTCCGGGTTTCTGGTTACTTCAAAAAAAGCTTCACCCCGATCGATAAACAGTTCGCGATGCTGCGCAAAGGTCTGTTTGGCGTACCGGAGCTGTGTATTGGCATTCAACCATACCACCGATTGATCGGGCAGTTCGATACGCTTCATTCTGCCTGTACCGACGCGCACCGTGTCAAACGATAGGTGTTCGTAGGCTACGTTTAATTTTGTGGAAGATTCCTGTGGCCCTTGCAGGCGCCATACCCACCAAGCGGCCAATAGAGCCAACAACGCAACCGCAGCTATTCTAGGCAGCCAACCATAAAAAAGCCGTTTTACCGGTTTAGGAGATTTCGTATAGGCTTCAAGCCGACTTGCAAGCGATTCGTGGATGCGATTGGCTTTTTCTTCGTCGCGAAGCGGTTCAATATCCTCGTCATATCCGAATGCGTCAAACCATTCATCTACTTGCCTACTTCGGGTCTTGGTTAGCTTGCCCTGAAGGTAGTCTCGCAACAGTTGCCTGAATTGTTTTTTATCCACTTGTGTTGTACTTGTTTCCTTGTCTATTTATAGGGAATACAAGCGGAGTGGCTTTGAGTACCTTAATTTTACGAGAAGAATACGTTAATTGTTTGTTAATATCGTCACGATGATGACCAGCCCGGCAAATTCTTCATCCGAGAATTTTTTGAGCAGCGACCTACGTAGCCGGTGGGAGGCTTCGGTGAGGTTATTCTTCACGGTCTGCTCGGCAATATGCATTTTTTTTGCTATCTCCTGAATAGAAAGATTGTCGCTCCGCATCAAGAAAACCGCCCGCATGGTATCAGGCAATAGTTCTACCTGCTCGTCGAGAAAACGCTCCAATTCGAGGTATCGGCTGGGCTGATAAGCCGATTCCGCCACCACGGTTTCCATCCGGTGCATGACACGTTCCAAGACTTCGGCTTTTACTCGTTGAGACGTATAGTGATTGATAATCCTATTTTTGACGGCCTTGAGTAAGTAGTATTCGATATACGCTGGTGTTAGCGTAAGTTTCTCCCGTTTATCCCACACTTGCATAAACACCTCCTGCACGATATCTTGCGCCAACTCCTCATCCTGCAAACGCCGGTAAGCTACGGCATACAGGAATTTCCAATAACGCTCAAACAGCACCGTATACGCATGGGCATCCCCTTGACGCAGACGGCCGATTAATAGGGTGTCTATAGCTTCCATCGTGTCGGAAGCAAAGCTACGATGCGAATGTTAAGTGGGGGTTAATTTTGCAAAGCTTTCGCCACCGCTACCGGTAGATCTGCGATGTAGGTATCCCCGCGTTTTCATAGGTAGTGTTGGTTGATAGGTGAGTATCCGCAATATTTTAGTTCGAATTGTAACCAAATTGGTAACATTTTTATATATTTTGCACATGCGGGTAATAGCAGTAAAGAAATTAAAAGAATACTGGGAGGAATACCCGCAAGCAGAACAGGCATTATTGTCGTGGTATGAAGAAGCTGGGGTTGCAGCATGGGACAACCCTAATGAATTAAAAGCACAATACCGGAATGCTTCTGTATTGACGGATAAACAGGTAGTGTTCAATATCCATGGAAACACCTACCGATTGCTAGTAGATATCGAATACCGGCTAAAAATTGTATTTGTTGTTTGGTTCGATACACATAAAGAATACGATAAAGTCGATGCTAAAACAGTAAGTCATGTTAAAGCCAAAAAAAAATGAACAACAGTATGAAGATGCCCTTGCAAGGGTCTATACATTGATGCAAAAAGATAGTAAGCCGGATTCCAAAACATCCGACGAACTGGAAATTCTTTCCATTCTGATAAAGGTGTATGAGAACGAACACTATCCTGTTCCTCCACCCAATCCGCTGGAAGCCATTAGGTTCAGATTGGAGCAAACGAATATGTCCGAAGCTGAATTGTCCGACATATTGGTGCACGTTCCCGTAAATCGGAAATTCTTTCCGGTAAGCGAAAATTAAGTTTAACGATGATACGTAAATTGAAAGAAAAGCTGAATATTCCTGCTGAAGTGTTAATTCGGGCATATTAATGCGTATGCTTGGCTAACATACAAAAGCCATGCTTCCTTTATGTAAGAAAGCATGGCTTTACGCATTTACCACCAGGGATTTCGCTTTTAAAGATTTTGATGGAGTCCTTAGTGCATTTGGGTACACACCGCAACTGGAAGACTCGCTCCGCTCATCCCCCAAGGTTGCTCGTGCGCACCCAAATGCTGCGTTGGCGGAAGTTCGTCCAATGGTTTTGGGTGCGTTGCAGACACGGCCTAGGAGACGGCAGCGAAGCGCGCTCGGATCCAGCCGTGGAGCAACGTGGCCAAAACCGTAAAAGCGAAATCCCTACATTTACCACCCTTCATTCTGGCTGATTCCCGAATTGCTGATATCTGCTGGCGGGATCGGCCACACGTGGTGGATAGCCGGATTAAAATTCCGGGCAGGCCATACTTCTGTAACGGTATAGGGTGAATTGGGGTTATCCTTGCTGGTATGTTGCCTACCCGTGGCTGGCTTGCTATACGCTTCCTCTGCATCACCCCATCGCACCAAATCGACATGGCGATCGGTATATTCTGCGGCAAATTCAGACCGTCTTTCCCGTTTGAGGTCGGCCAACGTAGCTCCGCTGATGGATGGAAGGCCGGCACGACTCCGGATTTGGTTGATCAACCCATCGGCATTTTGGTTCTGCATGATTAGCGCTTCGGCCTTCATCAGCAAGATATCTGCATACCTCACCAACGGCACACTCAGGTTGGACGTAGGATAGTCTCCATTTGGGTTAAGGTGGACTTCCTGCGGGAACCGGAAAGGTTGCATGTATTTGTTGAACTGAAAACCGGTCCACGAATTGGACGAATAGTACTGCCTTTCATTGCCGAATAACGTAAACGTATCGCCAAATTCCAAGATGGTCGCCTTCTTACGGGCATCTCCTGCTTCAAAGTGGTTATATAATTCCAGCGTAGGGTGGAAATATCCCCAGCCGTTGTACAGGCCATATCCGGTATTTTCAAATAAGACGGCAGGCAGGATACAACCGCGTACGTTGGTTGATACCACGGAGAAAATATACTCAGAAGAGAAGTTGTTTTCCACGTAGAATACACTCGCGAAATCCTCTTGTGGGTTACCAGTATTGATGAGGGCACGCCCCGATCCGGAGTTGGTGACCATATCGGCGTACCGCACCACTTCTGCCCACTTATTGGCATCGTAACGTGCCCAATGCATATACATCTTTGTCAAGTAGGCATAAGCAGCATCTTTGTGCGCACGTCCCAGATCATTCGCTCCATAAGCGGTGACCAATGGCAACAATTCAGCTGCGGCGAGTAGGTCCTGCTCCATCTGTTGATAATTTTCACTCACATGAGCCGGGCGGGTAAACCGGGCTTCATTCATGTTCGCTTCGGTGACAATTGGCAAACCTGCCCGGTGATCACCGTAATACTGTGTTAGGTAGAAATAAGCATAGGCGCGCATGAAATGGGCTTGGCCCAATACCCGACGTTTCACTTCTTCATCTATCGTCATTTCCGGCACGTTCAGCAGGATGCTGTTGGCGCGCTGGATAATCTGGTAAAACTTTTTATACATCCCATTAATGCGGCTTTCCCCGCCCGTGGCGACAAAGTCCCGCACCGCAGCCGAACCGGCATCTGTCCGTCCGGTCACCATATCATCAGATGCATTGACCAACCAAAACACACCGCGACCAAACATGTCGTCATCGCCCCAATGTTCATACAAACCATTGGAAGCAAAAATTGCATCGGATTCGGTTCGCCAGTAGTTGCCGGATGTCACACTTCCCTTGGGTGTCAAGTCTGTGAAACTTTCAGAACAAGATTGCGCGGCAAACATCACAAGTAGTGCACCTATCACCCTATTGATGGATATTTTTTTCATGATCTCTTCAATTTTTCTTTTTTAGAAATTAACACTCAATCCTACCGTGTACGTTTTTGGTAAGGGGTAGTTGCCCACGTCCAGTCCTACCGAACCCACTTCCGGATCGATACCTGAATACGAAGTAATCGTCCATGGGTTTTCGGCGGAAATGTAAATCCGTGACCGCAGCTGGGAACCGATTTTTGCCAGCAGGCTGTTTGGCAATGTATAACCTAATGCAATATTCTTTATCCTGAAATAGTCACCGCTTTCCAAATACCAATCTGACGCTGTGCCAAAATTGCCATTGGGATCTTGTCGGGAAAGCACGGGGATATTTGCATCGGTATTATCGGGACGCCAAGCATCCAACACGCGGCTGTCCAAGTTATATCCCTGCAACCCGGCATTGTAGGCGGTGTATTTGTAGCCATTGAAAAGCTTGACGCCGGCTATACCATACGTGAGCATGCTGAAGTCGAAATTTTTATATTCGAGCTGTAGCGAAAAGCCATAGGTAAAGTCCGGAATGGCACTGCCCATGAACACCCGGTCTTCGTCATTGATTTGCCCATCGCCATTGCTATCTACAAATTTCAGGTCGCCGGGCCGGGCATTGGGTTGTATCAATTGGCCACCCTGCTGGTAGTTTTGTATTTCTTCTTCCGAATTGAAGATACCTGCTGATGGAATCAAATAGTAAGAATACAAAGGTTGCCCTGGTTCAGAGCGATAGGGAAGCAACACGCTACGCACATTGTCGCCGTGTTGGATAAAGTCATTGGAATAGCCGTCCAGATTCAGCAGTTCGTTGCGGTTGAATTGCAAATTACCGGTTGCCGCCAATTTCCAATTACCAAATTGGCCGTGATAGCCTGCCGTAAATTCAACTCCTTTATTCGATACGTCGCCGACATTCATCGTCGGTCCGCTATTCACTCCGACATGCGGATCGGCATCATTGGTCTGTATCAGGCCCAAGGTTTTTTTGGTGTAATAGTCTGCCGTGATATCCAATTGATTAAACAACGTGATATCCAAGCCGATATTGAGGGTCTCCGATGTTTCCCATAACAGGTTGGGGTTAGATTGCTGGGTCAGTGCAAAATGCCGCACCAATTGCCCGGGATTTCCAAGCGGTGTGGAAGTCCCGGTAGATAATGGCACATTGTAGGCGTAATAACCAACCGACTGGATGTTGCCAATCTGTCCCCAAGAAGCCCGCGCTTTCAGCAGGTTGACCGCAGAAAGATCAAAAAAGGGCTCAGACGATATTTTCCACGCACCAGATACCGCTGGGAAAACATCCGATTGGTTTTCCTTAGCCAATCGCGACGTGCGATCCTGCCGGACACTGGCACTCAAGAAATAGCGATCGTCAAAATCATAGCTGATCCGACCAATGGCCGATGTCAGTGCATCTTCAAACACGCCGCTTGTTGGCAAGTTGGGCGTTGAGCCCGCGTTGCCAATGTATTGGTACCAATCGTCTTCTCGTTCGAAACCCCGGGCTTCTACGCTAAACGATTCATAGGCGGTTTTCTGTGCCGAATACACGGCCAGTACGTCCAACCCATGGCGGCCAAATCGTTTATTATAGTTCAATTGCTGATCCCATATCCACCTATCGGTTCGCGACTCGGTTTGATTCAAGTAATTTACATTGCTTGGGCGGCCGATTTCAGGCGCAATGGGATCAAACCGTTTGTACGAATAGCGGTTCAAATCAATGGCAAAGTTCGATTTGAACGTCAATCCATCGATGATTTCCAGTTTTCCAAACACATTGCCATTTAAATTCAATGTTGGATTGGTAATCGTTGGCCTCCTTAACAAGGCAACTGGGTTGTAGGTATCGCCATAGGCCGCTGAAAATTGAGCCAAATCAAAGGGCACCGTACCGTGGAATTGTCCATTTTCATCATATACCGGCGCAGCGGGATTCATGTAGATGGCATTGATGATGGCGCCGCTATAACTACTGGATGTATTGATACCCCGTGATTGCGTCTGGTTGACGTAAAAATTCTGGCCCACCGTAATACGGTCGGATAAGTCAAATTCAGACTTCAGCCGGTAAGCAAAGCGCTTGTAGTTGGTGTTTACGAGCAAACCATCTTTATCGTGATAACCGAAAGATGAGCTGTATCGCGCATTTTCAGTACCCCCAGACACTTGCAGGTTAAGATTGGTGATGGATCCTGTCTGGAAGATCTCGTCCATCCAGTTAGTGCGTGTTATTTGTCCCCAAGGATTTAGCTCCGCATTATGGCCATCAGCAGGCACTACGCCGGCATGGGCGGATGCATCGACATAAGCCTTTGCGTATTGCGCTGCATTGAGCGCCGACGGCAGGTTGCTGGCCTGATGCCACCCTTGATAGAGGTCTGCTGCAAACCTCGGTTTGCCGATTTGTCCACTCTTGGTGGTAATCACGATGACGCCGGAGGCCGCTTGCGCACCATATATTGCCGCCGAAGCAGCATCTTTCAAGACATCTACACGCTCGATATCATTGGGATTAATAGGACCGCCATAATACGGCACGCCATCCACCACATAGAGTGGCTGTTCGCTGCCTAATGTACCCATACCGCGTATCAAAACGCGCGGCGAAGAAGATGGGTCACCGCCCGCCGAAACAACCGTCACACCAGCCATGTTTCCTTGTAAGATATCGGACACATTGGTCAGTGGCCGCGCCACGTTTGTAGCGACATTAGGCAGTGATGCAACAGCAGTGGTCAAGTCTTCCCGTTGTTGCTCGCCATAGCCGATCACCACCACTTCATCCAGAGCCGATGTCCGTTCGGCCATCCGTACCAAAATCGAGTTGTTGTCGCCCGGCCTTACCAAGAAATCAGCCATCTCATGCGTTTCATAACCAATCAAGTTGAAACGGATGGTGTAGTTGGCACCGGTTTGCAGCCCTTGCAATACGAACATACCATCATTATTCGTGGCCGTGGCCGCAGCCTGGGCACCTTCGGTTCCAAAAGCTATCACAGTGACCCCACTTAGCGGCATGCCGCTGTTGTCCATGACTGTTCCACGAACCTGCCCTCCTTGCTGGGCCTTTACCTGCATGGAAGCGAATAGCACCAGCATCATCGCCCACCACCGGAAATTTGAAATTAGTCTGTTTTGTTCCATATTCTTTAAGTTAAATTGCGTAATTGCATACGTGTTTATTGGGTTTCTTCTTCTTTTTTCCGGATAACAACCTGATCGGTTTGGTATTCATGGGTCAAATCGTTCATTTGACAGATGACGGAAAGAATCACATCCAGCGAGTCCGTTGCTTCAAAGCTGCCCGTGAAAGACAGTCCGTCCAAGTTGGCGCCGACAACCGCAATACGTGTCTTCAACTGGGAAGCAATGCGGTCAAACACGGTTGCTAATGGTGTCTGTTCGAACTGCAGGAATACCGTTGTATCACGCAGGGCTGTAGGCTTCGGCTGTTTGACGGGTGCACGCAACGTCCGTGGTACTTTTGGTTTACGTTTTACCGCTATCGCACCGTCTACACCACTGATTTGGACTTCATCTCCTGGCAAGAGAAACGTGTCTTCCATGGCAAATAAACTTGCAGCCGTAGACCGTACCACCACTTTACCGGTAATGAGCCGTACCAGCGTTTTCCGCTCTTGCCGGGCGTTCACGATGAATGCTGTGCCCAATGCCGTTGTGGTATAGCCGTTGGCTGATACAATAAAGGGCCGTGTCGTATCGCGTACTACTGTAAATTTGGCCTCGCCTTCCAATATCAACTCCCTGTTCGTGACGCCGTATTCAGTGGTGTAAGACACCGTACTTCGGGGCGATAATGTAATAATGGAACCATCCGGCATTCGAAAATGCAACGTGTCTTCACCCGCATTGGATAATTTGTGAGGAATAACTGCCGCGTAAGTAGTTGCGTGTTCTTTCGTCCGGCCTGTGATATCCAGCACATACCATGAGATACTGCTCAACAGGATAACCGCTGCCGCTGCCGTCCATTTGGTTTTCCACCAACGCATAGGCACCGGCTGTTCGGGGTGTTCGAGCCTTTCATGAATACGATGCAACAATTCAGCTGTCCTTTCCTTACTTAGCGCCATACGTTCATCCGCTTTATCGCCGACAAATTCCTTCGCCAAATCCGATTTCAGTTCGCTTTGCCGGGTTGTCAAATCCGACAACAACTGCTGTTGCTCTTCTTTCGTGGTCTTTCCCTGCCAAAACGCGGCGATTGCTTTGCGAATGTTGTCCATATTCACTCATAAATACCACACAGGCATCCAAAAGGGGATGCCTGCGGTTGTTAAAAAATCATGAATTAATTATTAATATCACATACACAGCCAAATCAACAGCAGACTCGCTTCACCAGCATAGGGATAGTGCATGGATATATATTCCTTAATGGCTTTATTGGATTGTTTGAGGTAATCTTTGACTGACTTAGGTGATATGCCCAATTGCTCCGCGACAGCTTCCTTTGACTTGCCTTCATACCTGCACAGTTTGAATACTTCCCGCTTCCGTTTCGGCAGGCCATCTACCGCTTCTTCCAGCAGATCCATCTGCAAGCGATAAGTTTCTTCCATCGCGGTATCATCCTGTTCGGCAATTTCGAAGGGATATGCCGCCACAAATTCAATGGACTCCTTCAATCGGCGTTTCAGAAAGGTCAATGACTTATTGAAGCTCACCACAAATAACCACCCACCTACCGACTGGCCTGTACGCATGTTGAATCGGTTTTGCCATAACGAAACAAAAACATCCTGAAGAATCTCTTCCGCATATTCGGGAATCTTGACCATCTTCAGGATGTTGGTGTAGACGCGCCTATGGTACCGTTCATACAGTTGATTGAAAGCGTTTATATTGCCATTGGCCATTTCAGCCACTTCTTCCAACTCTGTGAACGTATTCTTCGTGATCGCCGTCATAAATGCCTAAGCGTACCTATTTCGGCATCAAAATTATTCAAAAAAACGGCCTACTGTTCAGCCGCGCGTATTATCAAATTGTTATATCTATACCACACTGCCCATTAGTGGATCGGTAATACTGGGTTTCCCGGTTTCTACATGGCCAGCAAAACGTTGCATGTAATTGGGGTAGCCCGCCACCTGTACCGATACATCGTACCAGCTGCCGGAAGCCGTGAGATCCAGCCACAGGGGTTCGCCCGTACCGGCCAGGAAGCTTTTCTCCGGTCCCTTGTATGATCGGTCTTTTACCGTTACCTGCAACTGTTCTCCCGTGATACACGTGATGCCTAACCGGCCACCTTTGGTATCCGGCGCAACCAATACTTGCAGTCGGGGATCATGCTTATCTCCCTTAAATTCACTAAAAAACCCATTGGGGCCATGTACTTGCACGTGATAGGTGCCTGCTGCAAAATTATGTAGTGGCCAAGCATAGGTGAGTGGCTCTGCCTCTCGTACAGCGAAATCCCACGTCCTTCCGGGTGTTGCATCTTGTGAATAGGGAACGAGGGTATGTACCCGGAAAGGCACACCGATGACCTTCGTTTTGGGCAGGTCGTCCTCCGCTATAAATTGCAGCATTAAGCTTTCCTTCGCCTTGTCCAAACCAGCGGTAACCGCAAGGTGATAAGGTATGGCACAAGCGGGTTTAGTGCCTGTTTCCTGCTGGGGCCATAGGGGCGCCGCAGGATCAAACAGCCGGTAGTTGCCGGGTAGTCCTTTTGTCTTGGCAGAGTATATACGCTCCACATAGGCGTTGCGTCCGACGGCCTCCAATTCCGGTTGTATGGTAGATTCCACTGGTCGGAACACAGACGTCAAGTCACCGCACACTAACCTTCGCCAGCCACTGATATTGGGCTCTTGTATCTTCTTACCCGTTTTTTTCTCCAGAAAATGTTCCAGGAACTGCAATGTAGAGGTGTGATCAAACACTTCCGAATTGACCCAGCCACCTTTGCTCCATGGCGAGGCGACCACCAAGGGTACCCGGAATCCCAGTCCGATGGGGCTATCCAACGTCGCCTCCGGATTGCCTGTGCGCATCTTTTCCTGTGCGGCAGTCACGTATTCGTCCGATGTGTCCACCCCACTGGCCACGGCTCCTTGCTCCATCCTGCCGGTAAGCGGTGGCACAAAAGGTGGGATATGGTCAAAATAACCATCGTTTTCGTCATATGTCAAGATGAAAATAGTCTTTTTCCATACTTCTGGATTTTGGGTCAGGATGTCCAGCGCCTCTGAGACATACCACGCGCCATACCAAGGCGCGCCGGGATGATCGGAGAAATTACATGGAGCAACCAACCAAGAGACTGTCGGCAATGTCCCTTCCGACACATCCTTCCTGAATTGATGGAAGATGTCGCCTTTTGGCACCTGCACGGTCTTTTCCCCTTCGTCATCCGTATACTGGATGGTTTCCAAGCTGCCATAATCCGGATCGGCGGTATTGGTCACGAAAGCCCGCCGATGGATTTCACGTTCCAATGCGGGCAGCGCATCGAAATTAGCGGCAGTGTACTGCTCCAAATCCGCCTGTAGGCGGGCCAATTGTTTTTGTTTTTCAGCTAAGGCTTCTGTATCTGCCGTATTCGCTGCTATTTCATTCTTGAGTTGTTCGGCACGTTTTTCCATATATTTCCGGTGGGCTGGATGGAAACGCACATGGTATTGCTTGTGGAATTCCAGGTTGTTATCCGTAAAGTTGGCCAACCAATCTTCTTCCTCTCCCTCAAACCCCACGGGTAGGCTCAGTTCATTTTGATATACCTTCCAGGGAATACCGGCTTCCTGCAACCGCTCGGGATAAGTCTTCCAACTAACGTCTTTGTAGTTGATTTGTCCATTATCGACGTGGGCTATTGAGTCGCCATTGCGGGGTTCTTCGCGGATAGTGCCTGCCCAGAAATACGATCGGTTGGCACTGGTACCGGTGAGTGATGAGCAGAAGTGCTGGTCGCATACCGTGAATGCATCTGCGAACGCATAATAGAATGGAATATCTTCCCGATCATAGTACCCCATGGTCAACGGCATATGCCGGTATTCCGGATTCCCGGCCTTCTTGGCTTCCAGCCAAGTGTCCAGCTTGCCCCCGTTGCGGGCATGCACCATATCCCGCCAGCCGTGGGGCAAGGATCCCATCCAAGTGGCTTTGGTGTTTTTGATATCCAAGCGGAAAGGGGTATAACGCTCCCCCTGCGCATTGGTTTGTACCCATACCGGTAGGCCATCGGGCAGGGTGATGGCCCGGGGGTCATTGAAACCACGGACACCTCGCAATGTACCATAGCAGTGGTCGAATGACCGGTTTTCCTGCATCAGGAAAACGACGTGCTCGGCATCCAAATACGTACTCCCCGCCGCAGCATTGATGGCCAACGCCCGTTGGATGGATGGTGGTAATACATTTACCGCCGCCGCAGCTCCAGCAAGCAATGAGGCTTTTTTTAAAAATGATCTTCTTGATTCCATAGTTGTATATTTTAGTTAAACACATGCTCCGCCAGCCCAAAAGACAACGTCATTCCTGCTCCACCCAGGGCATTCAGGATGATTAGATTTTCTTCAGGACGGAGCAGCAAGTGATTGCTACCATTGGTCATCTTGGCATACACGCCATTCCAAGATTCCAGCAGTTGGTAATCTTTAAACTGCGTAAAATGAGATAGATAATTTAAAATCAATGTATTGATAACTTGCCTATCGAACGGATCCGGACAAAGGCCATATTCATGTGAATCGCCAATAGTCAATTCACCATTACCCTGCTGCGATACCATCACATGTATGCCCCATTTTAAATATTCAGGCATTTCCCTTTCAGCCCATTCGCGGAAGACCGATATGGACGATGCTGCCTGGAATGAGCCGTAATGGAGTAAGGACAATCCGCCGCATAAGGATGGGCCTATTCGCCAATTGCCGGGTTGCGCCACCAGGCGCATCATTTGGAGTTTGCATTTGGTGACGGGCGATGCGGCATAAAGCTCGGGATACAAGGTCTCAAAATCGGCACCACTGCACACCACAATCAAATCCGCACGCTGGATGTCACCAGCCGCTGTATATACGGCCGATTCCACAATGCGGCTAACGGCGGTATTCCACTTAAATACGACTCCCCGCTGTTCTTCCAAGTACGCCGCAATTTTAGCAATGGCTTCCCGCGGATCCACAATCAATTCCTCAGCGCTCCATAGCGCCCCTTTTAACCCGGTAAGATGGGCGGCAGTGGATTGCTGCGCTACCTGTTCGGGAGTCAGCATGGCACAATCCCGTTCATTGCCATATAGGGCAACGTAATCCTCCATTACCGCCAGCTCGGTTTCCCGGTAGGCCAAGTGCAAGGAGCCAACTTGCTCATGCCATATACCCGCTTTCGCGCCAATAGTCTTCCAGGTATCACGCGAACGGATGGCCCATTGGTAAGCATCACCAGCAGGCTGGCCTACCGGCCATACCATACCAAAATTGCGTACCGATGCTCCCACAGCCTTGGCATGCCGCTCATATACGGTCACCCGATAGCCTTTTTCAGACAATACCTTAGCCGTGGCCAATCCTACGATACCTGCTCCGATAACGGCAGCGTTCTTTTGTGTTCCAATGTTCATATCCCTGAATACCTAATTGTTCCTTCCAATGATGCTTGCTCTTGGTTGCCCTGCTGACGGGCTCGCTTCTGCCTGAAATACAACAGCGATAGACTTACGCAAACTCCCCCCAATATTGCCGCTATCATCACCGCTTGCTGGAAAAAGGCCCCCCAGCTCAAATGTACAAAACCCCATTCACGAACCACCAATACAGCCACGCTGCCCAAGTAACCAATGGCATCAGCCACGTACATCACAAAACCGATGTTACCGCGATGCTGGAAACTTGCCAATAGCCGTTCAAAAAAGATGGCGTTGTAAGGGATATAGACCATGTATAACCCCAATCCAGCGACACTCATCCACGCGATACTCCCCAGTTGTCCGTGTTGAAACAACCAGGTCGATATTCCAGCAAGCACACAGCCCAGGATGATCATCAAATGAATCAACGTGAAGGCCTTGAGGTTATCCTTCACAAAGATAAGCAATCCCATCATGACGAGCACGGCCAATGCAATGGCCGAGTCCGTCTGGGCATAGATAGTTGCACCTGTTACACCGATATCCGACCAGATTTCCACTTCAAAATTATCCCGCACATCGCGGATGATGGTAAATAACAAATAGGTAAATATGGTGAGCAACAAGCCCGGCAAATAACGTTTGAGGAAAGCCCGCCGTTCGTGGGATCCCATCGGTTCTCTTACTGTCCGCAAGGCCTTATCCCGCGTGTCCGGTGGCGGAACAGCTTCCAGCAACGCCGTGCAGCAGACCAACGGGATCACAAATAACAATCCGGTATAGAAGGGCATCCAATACTCGCTGACCTCAATACGGTCCATCAAGGTGCGCGCCACCGTCTTGACGAAGCCCGAAGCAAACACAAGGCTTACACTCATCACCGCACCCAAAAATTCCGTGGTGCGCCGCCCTTCGAGATACGAAAATACCAATCCCCAAATTACACCTAAAGGCAACCCATTGATAAACAAGCACACGATGTTATAAGGAGCCGGAATCAGTGCAAACCCCAACAAGGCCAGCCACGCAAGGCCTATCAGTGACAGAATTTTGTACCCCCGCTTTTGGTAGCCCAGCTCGGCGATGAACCTGATCCCGTAAAATTTGCTGAGCATGTAGCCGAATACCTGTGCAATGACCAGCCACACTTTGTAGTCTATCCCCCAAACAGGCATTTCCTCAAATGTGCCCGCTGTAAATGCCTTACGGAAGGCATACATGCTGGTATAACATCCGAAAGCGGCCAGCGCAGTAATAAGGGTCATGTATAGAAACGGCATCTGAGCCAATTGCCGCCGAAGGGTAAGAAGTTGCATGATCTTATTGCTTTTCGATGATATCCACCACTTCACGAATATCGTCTACGATATGGGTGGGATGGTGTTTTTGCAGTTCTTCGCGCGCATATGCACCAGTAGTGATGCCAATTATGTATTTGCAACCCGCGTTTCTCCCTTCATTGATATCAACTTCTGTATCACCTACTTTAGCTACCTTCAACGGATCGGTTACCCCAGCTTTTGCCATCAATTGGCGGATCATATCGGGATAGGGTCTTCCCCGTGGTACCTCATCCGATGCGATTACATAATCGACAAGTTCGCTTTCGTACCATCCGAGTTTTTCGACAATGACGTCCGCAATATTGCGCGAAAAACCGGTATTGATAGCTATTTTCACCCCCTTTTGGTGGAGTACCGTAAAGGTTTCTTCTACATGAGGCAGTGCCTCGATTTCATCCGACGTTTCATAATACCGGATCATCCGACCTACGAAAGACCGATGGATGGCCGAGATATGTGCATCATCAATTGTAGCGCCACCATTTTGGTGAGTTTTCAGAATTTCCTTAATGGCTTCATGTTTTTCATAACCCATGTAGGGGTTTATTTGTTCCAAGGGAACGTGGTACCCGAATTTCTCCAACGTAGCCCGAAAAGCCTCACCCACTTTGTTGTCGTCTTTTACGGTCGTACCCGCTATATCAAAAACGATTAATGCGATATCCATTTAGCTGTTATTTATTTACGTATTTATTGTTTATCCGCCACCGAAAATACTTCAGCCAGTACGCTCACCACCTCATCACATTGGGATTGGCTGATGGTCAATGCCGGACGGATGGTGATGACGTTTCCTTCAATGATCTTGAATGCCACCCCGCGCTTGAGGCTTTCATACATCGCCCATTCGGCATAATCCATGGCACGTTCCTTCGTTGCCGGGTTGCTCACGAGGTCGATGCCGATGTGCAAGCCTTTTCCGGCTACATGGCCTATCACGGGAAACCGTGCTTTCAATATCTTCAATTGTTCCATCAAGTATACGCCCATATTCGCTGCGTGCCGTACCAATCCTTCCTGTTCGATAAACTGGATGGCCGCCAGTCCGGCGGCTGCACAAAGCGGATTTTTCTCATGGGTGTAATGGCCAATGGAGCGGTGTTGCACTACATTAAATTGTTCTTTGGCAACAATGCCTGCAAAAGGAAGCAAGCCGCCACCGAGGGACTTTCCGAGTACCAGTATATCAGGCGTCACATAATGCTCGCAGGCAAACCATTTGCCCGTCCGTCCCAAACCTTCGATGATTTCGTCAAAAATCAACACAATACCGTGTTGGTCACAGATAGCCCTCACCCGTTCCCAATAATGGCGTGAAGGCACAACCGGCGTGGCCGATATCGGCTCGGCGACCAAGGCTGCAATGTCCGGGTTGCGTTGGATGATCACCTCCAGTTGGCGGATATATTGCTCATCAATGGCCTCTTCATCCTGCAATCCCCATGGATTGCGGTAATAATTGGGAAATTCAACATGGAAGGCTCCCGGAACCATCGGCCCGTTTCCGGAAGCGAAATGTTCCTCCCCGCCAACGCTGGATGCCTGAAAACCATTACCATGGTAGGAATCCCAGTAAGAGATGGTCTTCCAACGTCCGGTCACTTGTTTGGCCAGCATGATGGCCATTTCGATGGCTTCAGAGCCCCCGGGACAAAACAGGACGCGCGAAAGACCTCCGGGCGAGATGCCAATCAATTTTTTCGCCAATTGAATCGTTGGAATATTGGTATACCGCCTTGGCGTAAAAGCCAGCTTCTCCTGCAATTGATGGATAACGGCATTGATGACATACGCATTTGAAAAACCTGCATTATGCACACCATTACCATGCAGGTCGAGGTAGCGCCTACCCTGTAAGTCGTAGAGGTATTCGCCTTCGGTTTTTGCCAATACATTCATGACCGGGGTAGAAAGCGCTTGGTGCAAGAAGACGTCTGCATCTTCCATAATCCACCGCAGGGTATCCTTACCCAACCCATTCACATAATTTTTTCGCCATTCGCCGGTATTGATGTCGCCCTGTTCCCGCGATGCCTCCGATTTGAAAGTCCCTTGTCCGCTCATCAATCCTCCGATTTATGCCTATCCAGGTAATCACGCAACCGCCCATCCACATCGTACATCTTAAAGTTCAGTTCATCGCCCATGATGTGTATGGTGCAATAATGATGGCCCCGGTAGGTTTTTGCGTTATACCAGGCGCGCGTGGGCGTGAAATCTTCAAGGTTGCCCCCTGCTCCGCCGGCCTGAATATAGATGACGCCTTGCTTGTCGGCTTGGCCGCCCTTCAGCGGGAATGTCCGCTGATAGGTATGAAGGTGGCCATAAAATACCATGTCCACGCCATACTTTTCATATAGCGGCACAATCTCTTGTATGTGAGTATCACCCAAGGCTGCCTTCTCTTTCCACGAGTTGCCGTAGTCATCCTCATCGGCCGAATATACCGCATGATGATGGGCAACAAATTTCCACCGTGCGGTAGAAGCTTTCAGCTTTTCTTCCAGCCACTGGTATTGCTTGCCTCCGGGTGCAAATTCTTCGGGCTTGTTGCTATCCAGCATGAAAAAATCCGCATTGCCATAAGAAAAATGGTAATAGGCTTGGGTGTCGGGCAAGGCATGGTACCGAAGGTGCCAATACAGATCGCCCTCACCGTTGCCGGGTACCGTGAAAAACGGAAGCCGTTCCACCAGTTGCCCCATCCCGGTGAAATACTCGTAATTCCATTCGTACTTATTGTCCTTATCGCCTCCATCGGTGATATCACCCAGGTGGAGGCCGAAATCCGGACGTTCATCCCATACCAGCTGAGCAATCCGGTTGTTGATATGGGGCCGCCCTTCCGTATCGCCGATAATCGCAAATGCATAGGGCGTATCGGCAGGCTTAGCCGTACCGAATGTGCAGATGCCCGATCGGATGGTATCTCCAGCGGCATCTATGGCTTCAATTTCATAAAAGTACGGCGTCCCCGCTTTCAACTTGTCTAATTTCGCTTTGCGGATGTGGCTGCTTACCATGCCCTCATGCCGTTCGCCCGCTTGCGGTGCCAGTACGAGGCTATCCATCAACGGCAGTGTCTCCCCATAGCGAACGACAGCCCGTGCCGGCCGATCAGTTTCCCACACCAGTTGTATGCTTTCCTGCGTGACATCATTCAAGTAAGGTCCGGCGTTGAAATGAAATTGATCAGGCAATAACTTGCCGTTTTCAACCATGTTTTGCAACAGGCTGAACCGAGCCGTTATTTCGTTTTGATTAAGTGCATGATCCAGTAGACGCACATTTTTCACCAAATCGCCCAGTTGCATGTACGGCTCCTGCTTCGTATAAGCTGCGATTTCCAAATCGTTGCCTCCACGTGGAGGAGAAGCCATGCCACTACGCTCTTCAACCAATTCCCCGTTGACAAAAAGACGAAGGTGTCGCCCATCGCAAGTACCTACCACATGCAACCAACGACCTTTCCATCCCCGTTTTTCAAGTGTGTAGCTGATGGTTGATGCCTCCCTTGCGGTGTCCGGCTTTTCCGGGCTAATTGAAAATACCAATTGATTGTGGTAATAACCCATCAGCCACGATAATTCTGTAGACGATTGTTGTTGATGCATCAATACGGCTGCCCCTACAGGGTGGTTGACGTGGTTTATCATCCAAAGCTCCACGGTAAACGCTTGTCCGGTTATATACCCAGCCGGCAGGATATTTGAAATCCTGTCGGTTGGGTGTACATCAAGAAAGCGGTATGGGAGCGTTTCCTGTACAACGGCCGGTGAAAACATACGGGGATACTGCCATTGGTAATCTTTTGTATTTTTTGCCCGTTCGCCCAATGTGTAATCGGGCCAAAACCACCAATCCCCCACTATGTGGTTAGGTTGCTGTGCATGGAGGTGGAAAAGGCAGGACATCATGATGATGAGCACAATGCCCTGCTTTTTTGAAATGGATTTTATCATATCCGTACTGTTTGGCAATTAATTATCCCACCAAACTTTGGTATTGATATCGTCAGCCCCTTGCCTGCTTACCGCTGCCTCCCGGTTGGCCCCATTGCGCGATTGCTCTGACAATGGATAAGCATACCGTACGGGTACGCGGTCGCTGTTTTGATTAGACGGCCCAGCAAGTACTTCGGGATAATCCGTCCTCCGCCAATCAAACCAGGCCTCCAGTCCAGTGAAAAATAAGCCGATCCACTTTTGTGTGCCGATGAGTTCTAATGCCCTATCCGCTTGGAAAGCGACACCGCTGCGCGACAGGTAGTCTGCGGGCATGGGTGTATCGACATATTCAAAAGCTGCCGTGATGCCATCGCGGTAGTAGGCTGCTGCATCACCCGCAATCAGTCCTTTCTGCGCCGCTTCGGCCAGTATAAATTGTAGTTCAGGATAGGCCATGACATAACCCCTTGCTACCTCCCTTCCACGGGCCGTAATGGCATCCTCGAAATACAAACTTCCCAAGCGCGAAACATTCTGCACGCCACCGTTGTAGTTGAAGGCATCCACGTCGCTCAACCCATTGGGGATACCTACATATACGGGATTGGACGTACCGGCACTTGCCGCCGTGTGCCGTGCAAATACCGCAATGCGTGGATCCTGAAATGCCAGCAGTTTATCGCCAAGGTTCTTACTCAACCGAAATTCGTCAAATGAACCTACACGCGTGGTGTGCAAGGGGAATTGGTTGGGTGCCTCGGCCAGGTATTCCAACGTGGCATTGTCAGCATTGCTTTCAAAAATCGGGTATTGCCCGGGATTATCCACGATGCTGCGCATTGCCGTGGATACGTCTGTCCGATTCGAAATACGCATCAAATACCGTAGGCGCAGGGAATTGGCCAATTTCTTCCAGGCTTGCACATCGCCGCCGAAGAGAATATCTCCATTTATCGCCTCTTCCGTTGAGCCCAGCAATTCATTAGCAGTAGCCAAATCGGCCATTAGACCTTCATAAATTTGTTCCTGAGGATCGTACACTGGCGTGAGGATAGCGTCTGACTTGCCCTTAATCGCTTCTGAATAAGGCACATCGCCATAGGCATCGGTCAGCAGCGAAAAAATCCAGGACTTCATCACCAATGACACACCTTTGTAGTTGTTGAAACCAGAGGCATCGCTCAAGGTATAAAGGTTGTTGACATCCCGCAATACACCGTACAGGCTACTCCATAGACCAGACCGATCGCCCCAGATGTAGCGGTCTTCATTGACAAACTGGATTTTGGCCGTCTGTTGGATGACGATATTCCCGATGGACCAGCCATCGTCCATCACGCGGTTTACCGAGCCCCGGATGACGGTAGGAAGGAGCAGATCCGGTGTGACGTTCAGTATCGCATAGGGATTTTCGTTGATCGTCTCGAAATTATTATCGCATGATGACACCGAAACAAGCAGTGCCATGATGCCGAACAATAGGATTTTACGTCTCATGATCGTTGATTTTTAAGCCATTAGTAATTATAACCTGAAATTCAAACTAAATCCCCAGCTTCTGGCAGAGGGCATGGCCATATCCTCTACACCCGGTACAATCGTGCCACCGCTCATGGCCGACGTTTCGGGGTCGATGTGGGGTACATCAGACCACACCGCTAAGTTGCGACCAATCACCGATAGGCGCACATCACGGAATGGCAGCCTACCCATGAGGCGTGTAGGCAACGTATATCCGACGCTGATTTCCCGCAATTTGATGTAGGAAGCATCAAAGATCGCTCCTTCCAGCAGGCTTCTGCCAAGGGTATAGGAAGTGTGCCATTCCCGGGCAGGCAGCTTCACGTCATTGGGTGAATAGGATCCATCCTCATTTTGGACAACGCCTTTGCCGATTACACCATTACCTTCCACATTCAAGTCATAGCCATCGGCACGGCCTTCAAGGGTTTCAATGATTGAGCCGGTCTCACGCCCTATCACCTGCGTATGGGAGTACACTTCACCGCCATACCGGATATCGAACAATACGCCCAGGTTTACGCCTTTCCAGGCAAACCCATTGCGCACACCCAATAGCCAGTCGGGATTGTAATTACCAAGTTTTACAATATTTTCGGTAGGCAAGGGCTTCCCGTCATTATTAAAAATGATTTCGCCGTAGTACGGACTATTGGTATCGTCTACTCGACGATATCCCAATCCGTACATATCCCCCATGCGTCCGCCTTCGCGGGCTTCAATGGATACATAGCGCCCTGCCATCTGATAATTGCGTATACCCATGTCAGGAGCCAATTCCAACACCTTGCTGCGGTTAGCCGAAAAATTAAAATTCAAATCCCATTGGAAGCCATTTGCCGACCGTACGGGCACGGTATTCAACATGGCTTCATAGCCCCAGTTGCGGATTTCCCCGGCATTCAACACCATGCTGGTGTAGCCGCTGGCTTCCGTAAGGGGTACATTGGTCAAAATCTGGTTGCGCGTCGTGATGGTGTAATACGTAAAGTCCAGGCTAATTCGGCTGTCCAAGAAACGGAGTTCGGTACCGACCTCATACGATGCACTGATTTCGGGCTTCAAATTGAAGTTCGGCAGGCGCCCTGATTCCGAGAATGCACGATAAGCGCCAAAAGGATCGAGGGTATTATAGGGCTGTGCAAACGAATAGGGGTCGGTATCGTTGCCCACCTGCGCAAAACCTGTACGCAGCTTGGCATAGGACCACCAGCTGGGCAAAGTGACAAAGCCATTAAACACTACGCTCAATGAAGCAGATGGATAAAAGTAGGAATTGGTAGACGTAGCTGTAGCCGTCACCCCCATCGGAACGGTCAGCGAGCTGGCCCAGTCGTTGCGCGCAGTCAGTTCCAAAAAGAGAAAGTCCTTATAGTCAAGCTGCGCCGAGCCGTAGAAGCTGTTTACCTTTTTCCGCACATTGGATTGTTCGGACACCAACGCCACGCGGGCATTGCCCAATGAAAATATACCGGGAATGATTAATTGGGGAGCACTCACGTCAATGGAGTTGCCCCGGACGTCGCGCTGGCTTCCACCGGCATTGACAGACAAGTTTATCGCCCCGAGAGGTTTTGAAAACGTCAGGAGGAAGTCCATATTGCGCTCCTCATTGGCAATCCGGGCTTCGCGGTACGTACCGAATGGAAACCGCTGGGTGCTGAATGCCCT
This sequence comes from Parapedobacter koreensis, assembly GCF_900109365.1. GTDB lineage: Bacteria > Bacteroidota > Bacteroidia > Sphingobacteriales > Sphingobacteriaceae > Parapedobacter > Parapedobacter koreensis. Next base: position 541,073 of record NZ_FNZR01000001.1, read on the forward strand.
GCGTCTGTTGCGCAATTGATCGGTATAGTCCGTACCGATACGGGCAAACGCTTTCAACCAATCGTTAAACCGGTAGTTGAGCGTCACATTGCCATATAGCCGGTTGTCATTTACGCTATTGGTATTGATGCCAAGGTTGAAGTACGGGTTATCGTGGTAGTTATAATTGGAGTTGAACTGTGCAATGTCTTCCCTGCCTATCATCCAGATCGATTTCTTCGGCTCCAGATCTACCTGCCGGCCCAACCAACCATACAGCAAATAGTTGATATTTTCGGTACCGTATGTAAGGTTTGGCCGGTTATCGCTGTTGCTCTTCACATAGTTGGTCGATACCCGCACATCCAGTTTGTCCGTCAAATTATACCCCGCATTTAGTGAAAACGTATTGCGTTGCAGATCGGTATTAGGTACGATACCTGTTTGGTCAAAGTTGGTATAGGAAAACCGGAAGTCGCCTTTTTCATTGGATCCCGATAATGCCACGTTATTGATATAGGTTGCTCCGGTTTCATAAAAATTCTTGATGTTGTCCGGACGAGCTACCCAAGGTGTGGGCGTAATCTCTCCACGGGCTGCCAAATCCGCAGCGCTCCCTATCTGGCCATCATCTACCAAGTTGATGTCCCCGCCCCGATAGCCATTTGAGGTCGGTGAATCAAATTGCCTAATCGGCCTCCCATCCAGCGGCGGCCCCCAGCTTTCATCCACCCCATCATTCAGGCCTGCACCGGCTCCGTCCTCAAAACTAAACTCACCATTGATGCCTTGACCATACCGGTTTTGAAATTCGGGCAGTACCAGCGCATTATCAAAGGTCACGCTTGAATTTACGCTGATGCCGATGCCACGTTGTCCACGTCCCGATTTGGTGGTGATCAGTACAACACCATTTGCCGCACGTGAACCATACAACGCTGATGCGTTGGCACCTTTCAACACAGAGACCGATTCCACATCATCCGGATTGACCAGCCCGGCACCATTGCCGTAGTCGGTTTCCTGAAAATTTCTTCCCGAAGACCCGAACAGGTCATTCGTAATCGGTACACCATCAATGACAAATAACGGCTGATTAGCATTGATATTAAGCGATTTGTCCCCCCGGATGGTTATCCGCGATGATCCGCCGATACCGGAGGGGCTGCCTACAATGGTAACCCCAGCCACTTTTCCGGCCAGGCCATCCACAAAATTGGATGTCCGCACCTGGGTCAATTCTTCCCCTTTTACTTCCTGCGCGGCATAGCCGAGTGATTTGGACTGCCGAGAGATACCCAAGGCGGTTACCACGACCTCTTCAAGTCCACGCACATCGGCATCCATTACGATGTCAATACGGTTCCGACCATTGACAGGAACCTCCTGCGTTTGGTATCCCACAGCACTAAATACCAATACGTCTTGCCCCGATGAAAGACTTATCCGATAAGTGCCAGCTGCCCCGGTGACCGTTGTCCGATTGGTCCCTTTCACGTTGATGGTTACGCCAGCAAGGCCTATGCCTTCCTGATCCACTATTGTTCCCGTGGTTTCGATTGATTGATAGCTGGCCGATGCATACGCAAAGCCAACAGTGACGACCATCAGCACCAGCAAGGGGCGAATGGTACATTCCAATAAGTTTGCAAGTAATTTTTGCTGCATTTTCATATATTGCGCCAAATAATTATTCCTTTAATTGTGCAGCATTCCGGGTTTGGATTTGGTCGATTTGGGCCCGGTTTGTCTGCATGATACTATCGTTTAGTGGTGTGATTTTTACAGATTGCCTATAAAACGTACCTCCTTTCCATTTGGTTAAGTTGATGATTGGATACTATCCCGAATGGCTTCTTCAAGCACATTCAATGCTTCTTGCAATTGCGGCTCGGTGATGATCAGCGGCGGATAGAGCGAAAGCACATTGCCTCCGGATACTTTCAGGCTCAGTCCCTTTTCAAGACAGCGGTATAAAACCTGTTCAGCTAATACCGGATGGGGTATTTTACTGTCTTTGTCCTGTACCAGTTCTACCCCCCATAAAAATCCGACACCCCGGACGTCTCCTACCTCACCATAGTTGGCCTTCATACGTTGCAGGCGCTGGCTTAGGATTTCCGAAAGGACACCTACATGGTCAAGGATGTGATATTCGTCCATGTAGGCCAACGCTGCTAACGCCGCAGCTGCACCAAGCGGGTTTTTTTCATGGGTAAAATGCCCGAGGGATACATGCCCGGCTACGTTTAGCGACTCTTTGCACAACATCGCGGCCATGGGGGCAATGCCTGCTCCGAGGCCCTTGCCTAATACCACGATATCCGGAACAATGCCATAATGCTCGTAAACCAATGCTTTTCCCGTGCGACCTAATGCGGTAGGAATCTCATCTAATATGAGCAATACACCGTGCTTATCGCATAGCTCCCGAATGCGCTGCCAATACGCACGGGAGGGTACATGTACGGTTGTACTTCGTATGGTTTCGGCCAGTATGGCCCCGATATCACCCTCCTTTTCAATAATATATTCGATATAGTCTGCATAAGCCATATCCCCCTGTTGCAGGGATGGTGAATGCCACATCCTCCTGTAATTATCTACCGGTGGCACATGCACGCTACCCACCAGCAGTGGCCCAAGCCCCTGGTGGAATACATATTCACCGCCTACCGAAATACTATCCATCGAAGCGCCATGGAACGAATCATACATGGATATCGTTTTATATTTACCGGTAGCGATGCGCGCCAGTTTCAGTGCCATACTGATGGCCGATGTACCCCCAGGCGCGAAGAGTACCCGCGTCAATTGGCCGTTCGTAAGTGCCGTTAACCGCTCGGCCAGTTCGATAGCTGGCAGGTTGGTAAATCGGCGGGGGCAAAATGCTAACGCATCCAACTGGTCTTTTACCCGCTGGATAATGTATGGATTGTGATAGCCTAATTGGTGTACGTTGTTTCCGTGGAAATCAACATAGGTTTTTCCTTGGAGGTTGGCCACAAACGCCCCATCACTGGATGCTAAAGCATCCAAACACGGTGTAGATAGCGATTGGTGCAAAAATACTTTTGCATCCCGCGAAAGTACAGCTTTCGTCTGTTCGTCTTGCGCCTGGCTCCAATGCTTCCGAAATTCGGAATGATTTAAATCGCCTTCCGCACTTGAAAATGAGTTGATCGATGCCATTTGTTTAACCCTGCTTATCCAAAAAGTTAAGCAATACTAAACAAAGTTTATTAAGGCATTCCGTACGGAAAATTAAATAATCATTAAATTGAACAGAAAACGAACATTAATTAGTCTTCAAAGAAATAGACAACGAGCATAATTGCTTTGTCCGCTCCCACATTGCGGGGCGTATGGGGTATACGACCGTCAAACAGCATAGAGTCTCCGGTACTCAACCGGATGATCTCCTGCTCAAATTGGTATTCAATTTTACCCGAAAGCAGATATTTATACTCAAAGGCTTCGGTTTCTACCATCGGGCGGCTCGCATCGGGCTCCAATTCGAGCAACACAATGTCTACGGTGGATTTGTCAATATTTTTTGTAAATATCCGGTGATAGCGGAAGCCCAACGCTTGCTCTTTTTCAAAGGAATCGTATTCGTCGCTTCGTTTTACCAGGATAGTCTTGGTCAATTTTTCCGCATCGATTTCCTTGAAAAATACATTTAGATCGACATCCAATGCCCGGATAATTTCGATCAATACCATTAACGATGGGACGGCCCGGCTATTTTCGATTTGGGAAATCAACCCTTTACTGACAGATGCCCGTTCTGCAAGCTCCTGTACGGTAATGCCCTTATTCTTTCTCCGCTCCCTGATTTGATTTCCAATCTGGATTAGAATGTCTTCTTTCATCTGACCGTTATAGCGGACAAAGATATTCCATTTCGGGAGAATGGCAAAACGTGGTCACCCATTATCCACAGTGTTTGGCACATTGCACAATCCTTACTATATTTAACAACACTAACTAATGAATTGTTAGCCCGCAATTGTTATGAACAAGACCATTATTGCCTTGATTGTCCTCACCTCCGTGTGGAGCTGCCGGAATAAGATGGCCGATCTGCCCGTCAAAGAAATGGATCCTGCCGAAACAGCCCAACTGGCGGCCACTCTTGAAGAACGCATTCATGTTGCGCTCGATAGTGGTTTCACCCTGAAATTGTGGGGTATTGATTCGTTGGTCATTTCACCTGTTACGATTGACATTGATGATCAGGGAAGGCTGTTCTATACAACCACAGACCGACAGAAAAACTCTGAATTTGACATTCGCGGGCACCGTGATTGGGAAATACCCTCCATTAGCCTGCAAACGGTGGAGGACAGGCAGGATTTCCTCCGCCGCGAATTATCTCCGGAAAACAGCGCTCGCAACACCTGGCTGGCGGACCTGAACGGTGATGGCTCGCATGATTGGCGCGATCTCACCGTCCAGAAAGAAAAGGTATACCGCATCGAAGATATATCGGGCGATGGGGTAGCCGATCGATCGCAACTGGTAGTCGATGATTTTCATGAGGAGGTGACCGACGTAGCAGGCGGCATTTTTGCAGACGGGGACAACCTGTATATTGCGGTGGCTCCGGATTTGTGGCGAATGACGGATAAAAACGGCGATGGCATTCCCGATGAGAAAACGTCCATTTCTCACGGATATGGTATCCACATCGGTTTCAGCGGGCATGGCATGTCTGGCGTAAAAATGGGGCCCGATGGCCGCCTATACTGGCAAATCGGTGATATTGGCTTCAATGGCACGGGGCCTGACGGCCAAAAATGGGAATATCCCAACTGTGGTGTCATTGCACGCTCCAATCCCGATGGCAGCGATTTTGAGGTTTTTGCTTATGGCCTCCGCAATACCCATCAATTTGTATTCGATGAATACGGCAATATCATCAGTGAAGACAACGACGGCGATCACCCCGGCGAGAAAGAACGCCTGGTTTATATCGTGAACGGTTCGGATGCCGGTTGGCGCAGTAACTGGCAATATGGCAAATACAGTGATCCGGACAACAACAGTTATAAAGTATGGATGGATGAACAGCTATATTTGCCCCGCTTTGAGGGGCAGGCGGCCTATATCACGCCTTGTATCAGCAACTTTGTAAGCGGACCTACGGGTTTGGTCTATAATCCAGGCACTGCGCTGAGCCCTGCTTATAAAAACACCTTCTTTGTGGCGGAATTTGTGGGCAATCCCTCAAACTCAGGCATCCACAGCTTCAAACTGAACCCCAAAGGAGCTACGTTTGAATTGGGCGACCATAAAAAGGTCCTGGGAGGCATACTCGCTACCGGGCTGGATTTCGGGCCTGACGGCGCTTTGTATGTGGCCGACTGGATCGACGGGTGGGGCACACATGATTACGGCCGCATCTGGAAGATGGATCACGAAGACACTGCCAACCAAGCCATCCGCCAAGAAGTAAAAACACTGCTGGCTGCCGGCTTTGGAAAAAAGGAAGATACCGAGCTGGGCAAATTACTGCGGCATGAAGATATGCGCATTCGGCAAAAGGCACAGTTTGCCCTGGTCAAGCACGGCAAAAAAGGACTGCAAATTTTCCAGCAAGTGCTCGGCCAAGCTGACCACCAACTGGCCCGGATACATGCCATCTGGGGTATCGGTCAATTGGCCCGGCAAGACCAACAGCAGGCAGCCGTGTTGCTTCCATTACTGAAAGATAACGATGCCGAAATACGGGCCCAAGCCGCCAAATGGTTGGGTGACATCCGCTATCCGGATGCCGGTGCTGTCCTCATTCCGCTCCTCGCTGATGCGAATAGCAGGGTTCGGTTTTTTGCGGCAGAAGCATTGGGACGGATCCAATATGAGCCAGCCATTACGCCGATCATCACGCTATTGGAAGGCAATAACGATGAAGATGCTTACTTACGACATGCGGGTACGCTCGCGTTGGCGCGTATCGGCAAAGCCGAACCTGTAGCTGCCCTGGCCAACAGTTCCTCACGGGCACTCCGCATTGCCGCAGTCGTCACCTTGCGGCGCATGGGGCATCCTGATATCACACGCTTCCTGCAGGATCAAGATGAATTTGTGGTCACGGAAGCAGCTCGCGCCATTAATGACGACCTGTCCATCGAAGATGCACTGCCTGCGCTGGCCGACCTGCTGAATAAAACCCCCTTTACCAATGAAGCGTTGGTTCGCCGAATAATCAACGCCAATCTACGGGTAGGCAAACCGGCCAACTTACAAAACCTCATCCGCTACGCGGAGCGCAGTGGCCATCCGACTGCGATGCGTTCAGAAGCTATAGAGGCATTGAGCACCTGGGCAAAACCATCAGTGATAGACCGCGTAGACGGCCGTTACCGAGGTGCCGTTGCGCGCGATGTGGCCGAATTGAAAAACCAGACCGCAGGATCCCTGATCATCTTACTTGCCGATCGGGATCTTTCCGTGCAGTTGAGCGCGGCTAAGGCTGTCAATAAACTGGGCATCAAACAGGCATCAGCTGTGTTGTTGGCCGGTCTGAAGCAAAGCAAGGATGCCGCGATGCGGGTAGCATGCCTGCAAGCACTCATTGCGCTGGAAGACCCGCAACAGGAACAAGCTATTAAACTGGCCCTCGCCGATCGCGAAAAATCCGTACGTGTCGCCGGGCTTGACCTGCTGGAAAACATGGCCATTCCGCAGTCGGTGATGGTCAACCTACTGGCAGATGTCATCGCTACCAAAACCACGGAAGAAAAACAAGCTGCCATTATCACGCTTGGCAAAATGCCCCTTGAAAATGCCGCTCCACTGTTCAACAACTTGCTGGACAACATGGAAAATGGCCGCTTAAACCCTGACGTCTATTTGGAATTGGGTGAAGCGATAGACAGTACGCATGCCGAATCCTTGATTGCACGCTACAAAGCCATCAGTAGCCAATCGGCCCCTGACGAATTGATGGCTTCCTATGCCAGCGCGTTGCACGGTGGCAATCCCGAACGCGGCGGGCGGATCTTTTTCCAGCATGCGCAAGCGCAATGCATGAAGTGCCATGCGTATGATGACCGTGGAGGAAACGCTGGTCCACGACTGAATGGCGTAGGGAAACGCTTATCCCGCGAACAGTTGCTGGAATCGCTCATTAACCCGAGTGCCCGCCTGGCATCGGGATATGGCATGATCACCCTTGAGTTAAAGGATGGCAAAACCACTACCGGCATTTTTGTGGAAGAAACGAATACCAGCATCAAAATCAAAGAATGGCAGGGGCCGGATCACGTGATTCCATTAACCGAAGTTGCGAAAAAGACCTTTTCGCCATCCAGTATGATCGACATGAAGGGCGTGCTTTCAACCCGTGAAATCCGAGATGTGGTAAGCTTCCTGGCTACACTTACCGAAGGTGATTAAAAGGAAAATTAAGGAACTGTACGGTTGCATCAAATGGTATAACGGAAACCGTCACCGCTATCCTGCCCGCTTATCTGTCCGGTTTTCAACAAATGATTCAATCGGAAGGCGGCCACCCTTTTAAGTTTCGTGAGGCCGTAGCTTGGCTCCAAGTCGTCAAGGTAGTCTATCAGTTCCGCTTTGGTACTGTTGTTTCTCTGCCCCAATGCATAACGGATTTTTTCGTCCATGGTAGCAGCCGGATCAAAGGAAGCAGGCACCGTGGATGCCGTTGATGCAGACGCGACAGCCACTTTGCTTTTGGTAGTACGCGGCGATCGAACCTTCTTTGCAGGTATTTTCGGCAATTCAGGTACGATGACGATGGGTGGCGTCGTAACTGCTGAGGGCCTACCACGGCGTGCCGGACGTTTTTCCAATTTTTCCGCAGTTGCGGCAATTACAGCAATGGCCTCCGGTGTAGCCTCCGATTTGGGAAGCATCGCTTTAGCTACCTTTTTCCGGATAGCCTTTTTCAGTTTTTTCTTTTTATCTTTCTTTTTGCCCTTTTTCTCGATCGCCTTTTCATCCGTTCCAAAAAAAGTCAGTGCGGCATCAATTTTGCTCAATTCTTCCTGTAGAGACTGCTTGCGTTCCTGAAGATAAGCGATTACATCACTATCTGCAATTTTTGATTTTGCCATATTACCTATCTGATTACTTTGTCAAAAGTATTCATTTTTAGCAAAATAACAAATTGGATTAAACCCGACTGGCGGCGGCCTCATCCACGAACCACGTAATCTGTTCGTCAGCCCTATCGAGAAGCTGTGCAGGGTAATGCTCAATATTAGGAGCACCCTTCAACACTTCATATAATGCATCGGCCTTATTAGCACCATAAGCAATGACCGCTACATGGGATGCCCGATTGACTATCGGCACCGTGAGTGTAATGCGGTACATGTCCTGCGCATCAAGGTAATATGCTGCTACCCACTTATTGCGTTCATGCAGTACATCGGTATGGGGAAACCACGATGCCGTATGGCCATCTGGCCCCATTCCCAACAATATCAGATCAAAGCAACCATCCGGCTGAAGATGAAGCCTCAGCGTCTGCTCGTATTCCCGGGCAAACTCCTGGGGCGATACCCCGTCAGCCCACATCGGAAAAACTTGTTCTTCGGGGACAGGAACGTGCTTGAGCAAGGTCGTCAATGCCATTCGTGCATTGCTTCGCTCATCATCCAGTGGCACCCATCGCTCGTCGCCCCAAAACACATACACATTTTCCCATTGCACCTGATCACGATAGGGTGCTTGGGCCAGCAGTTGGTACAACCCAATTGGTGAGGATCCTCCGGTCAACGCCACGGTGAAGTACCCATTTTGGGTAATGGCATCATTTGCCGCTTGTATAAATAGTGCAGCAGCTTCTACATTGAGCTGTTGCAAATCATTGAATCGCTTAATCATATTTTAACTATGTAGGTTTATTGCCCAGACATGTCCTTGTCTTGCAATCAGTGCTTCCGAACTTTCCGGTCCCCAAGTGCCAGCAGCATAATTGGGGAAGTCCAGCGAATCCCGGCTTTCCCATGCTTCCAGTATCGGGGTGATCACATCCCATGCCTCTTCTACTTGGTCAGACCGCATGAACAGGGTAGCATCACCGCGCATGGCATCCAGCAATAGCGTTTCGTAAGCCTCCGGTGTCTGTGTGGAGCAAGTGTCATAGTTAAACACCATTTCCGCAGGATTGAGGCTCATTTCCAGCCCCTGTTTCTTTGCCGTGAAGCGCAGCCTGATATCCATCGAAGGTTGGATATTGATGGTTAATCGGTTTGGCATCAAGTTGCCCGCTTGGCTTGGCGAAAAGGTAGAGTGGGGCACCGGTCTGAACTGAATCGTAATGGAGGAGGTCTTTTCCTGCATCCGTTTGCCTGTACGCAGGTAAATGGGCACGCCCTGCCACCGCCAATTGTCGATATACAGTTGCACGGCCGCATACGTCTCGGTATTGGAGTCGTGATCTACCCCCCCTTCTTCCCGATAGCCGGGCACTTTCTTACCATTAATCCAGCCGGCACCATATTGACCCCGCACGGCATATTTGTGCACCTCCTCGGGCCGCAGTCGCCGGATGGCCCGCATCACGTCTACCTTACGGTTACGTATTTCCTCCGCTTGGAAGGAAATAGGCGCTTCCATAGCAATCATGCACAGCACCTGCAGGAGGTGGTTTTGTATCATATCCCGTAATGCTCCCGAATGCTCATAGTAGCTCCCCCGATCTTCCACGCCTACTTGCTCGGCTACCGTAATTTGGATATAATCGATGTAATTGCGGTTCCATAGGGGCTCGAAGAGCGCATTGGCAAAGCGAAATGCCAGGATATTCTGGACGGTCTCCTTGCCAAGGTAATGATCGATGCGATAAATCTGATCCTCTTGGAACGTCTGTCCCAGCAAATTGTTGAGTGCTACGGCCGTTTGTTTGTTGTACCCGAAAGGTTTTTCAATAATAATCCGATCGGATGCGGGTATATTCGCCAATCCATATTTACTGATATTCACCGTTGTCGCTTCGATAAACTGTGGTGCGACAGATAAATAAAACAACCGATTAGCGCGGAGTCCCCATGCTTGGTCAAGCGCGTCCAGCTTGGCAGCCAACCCCTGATAGGCCACGGTATCGTTGATGTTGGACTCAAAATAAGAAATAGCGGCATTAAATTGTTGCCACTGACCATCGTCGGGTTTCCCCTTCCGGGAAAATTCCACCAAGCCCTCATACAGGTGATCTTTATACTCATCATCCGTAAGTTTTGTCCTGCCGAGGCCGATAATGGCAAACTTTTCGGGCATCCAGCCGTCTATATGCAAGTTGTAAAACGCGGGGATCAACTTCCTTTTGGTAAGGTCGCCCGTGCCACCAAAGATGACGATGATGGTGGGGGCTAATTTTCTGCCTGATTTCATTTGTTCAATGTGTTTTAATAGTAGTATTGCCGGCTATCCGCAGGCCGGTTTATGGTTTCATCCCTATCAGTGCCTGTCTCTCCAATGCAAGCACTTTCTGCAATCGCCGCTCAAAACGCTCCCCACCATCATAGCTTGCCTGAAGGAATGCGTTCGCCACTTCCCAAATTAGCATGGGCCCGATGACCCGCCCCCCTACACAGAGCAGGTTCATATCATCATGTTCCACACCTTGATGGGCAGAATAGGTATCGGTAATCAATGCTGCGCGTATGCCCGGTATTTTATTGGCCGCAATGGATACGCCTACGCCGCTTCCGCAGACCGCTATGCCCCTTTCTACTTCTTTATTCGCCACGGCACGCGCCAAGGGCACGATGATATCCGGATAATCATCTGCTGGATCAACCGCTAACGCGCCATAATCCTGCACCTCATACCCTGCACCAATAAGTTTGGCTATCAACTGGTTTTTCTGTTCAAAACCGGCATGGTCTGCCGCTACGCCTACCTTCATCGTCATACAGTATATCGATTACTTAGTACTTGCCGCCCTAATTTGGTATCCAAATTTAAGGCGGCTCAAGTTAGCCAAAAAATCCATATCGTGTTTAACGGTTATGTCAAAAATTATAACGACAAAAAGCCGGCTGATGTTTGAACAGCCGGTATCAAAGACAGAGGAAGGGTAAGCTCTGCTATCTCCCCGGTCTTGACAATCTCAAGACGCTCATTGGGGCATTCAGAATGTAAGTCCTTTCACATATTTTACGTTGCGTTCCATGCTCTCCATGGGAGTCGATCCCGCAAACTGCTCCTGCTCGATAAAGAGGTGGTTCATCCCGGCTTGTTTTCCGTTTTTGATCAGATTGACGATATCAAGGTCGCCCTTGCCCAATTCGACGCTGCGGCGACCGTCCATATCTTTAAGGTGCCAAAGCCCGAACCTACCCTTATATCTTCTAAAATAATCCAGTGGATCGTTGCCGGTGGCCACCATCCACCCCAAATCCAACTCCATGGTCACCAGATCGGAATCGGTGTGTTCCAGTAGGAGGTCATACAGTACCTGCCCATTTTCCTGTTGGAATTCAACACTATGGTTATGATAGCCAAAGATAAGCCGGTGTTTCTTGCACGCTTCTCCGGCTTTATTGAATAATTCGGCAGCCCGCTTGTAGTTGTCCGCGGTTTTACCCTCGTTTGGCAACGAACGGCAAATTAAGTATTCCTGCCCCGCTTCTACCGCATCTTCCATACTTTGTTGCCATTGATCATCCAGCGACACGTGCCCGCTGCGTACCGTCATACCCAGATCCTGGCAAATCTGCTTGATTTCCTTGGGTGCTAATCCATAAAAGGCTCCTTTTCCCGGCTCCGCAGCAGATTCAATATCGGTAAAGCCAAATGCAGCGAGTTGCTTCAACGTGCCTATCGGATCGGCCAGCATTTCCCCCCGCACCGAATACAATTGGAGTCCTACCTGCTTGATCTTGGCTAAGCTAAGCCCCTCGGAGATGCCCGCTTTCGCCAACGACGGTAATAACAGAGCGCCTACGGCTACTTTCTGCATGTCCTTTAAAAATCTACGACGTCCTTGAATCTTCATCATTTATTAAGTTAATCAACACAGGTTAGTTCCGCTCCATCCCCAGCCATTATTTCCGTTGGGGTCTTGATTCGTTATACGCTCCTTCCCCACGAATCCACGCCGCAGCTTGGCCTGCAAGCCAGAGGTAATGATCGGTGGGCAGATCATCTTCAATACCAATAAACCGGAGTCCTCCATCGCCATTGAGCGGCGTATCTTTCTCATTGGCGGCTTTGAAGATAGCCGTACCTTCATCAATCTCATCAAACATCGCGATGTACAATGACTTGGCTCCCGCTTGCTTGGCCGCGGCCACCTGCTGCCAGAAAAAGTCGCCTTTCAGGCGTGGTATCTGGTGGTATATCTTGGGATCTTGGTGCATGTTGCCCCAGCTGAAACCAGCAAAAACCAGCGGCACGTAGTCAACACCGTTGGCCGCACACCAAGCGACATCGCCAGCGACCACCGAAGGCTTGAATGTCTTGCTGTTATAACGCCCAACAGCCCAAGGCATTGCGATATCCGCTTTCTTGATGAGATCATGCAACGCAGTCGAGGGCTCGGTATCGTTGCCCAAGGTGCTCCAATAGTAGGGTACACCAAGCATGATGGAGACGTTGTGCTCAGGTGTTTTCAGCCGGTCGACCAACTTATCCACATCAGCGATAGTATAGCGCCTCCGGTCGTTGAATCCCACGCCCCAGATGGTCATCATGGGCTTTCCCCGATGCCATAGGTAGGTCGGATTGACCGCCGGATCCGTCAATTTAAAGGTCTGTACAAGCTCCTTCCAATCCGCCTCAACCAGTGCAATATCTTCACTGCGGCAACCACTGAGATCGTACATTACACTGATAGCCCTGCCGTATTTTTTTGCAGCCTTCAATGCATTTTCAAGTACTTTGTTGAAATGCCTTTTCCCGGATGGGTTTTTGATTTCACCCACGAAACGTTGCATATGCACCCCATCGATGCCGTATTCTTTCATCCATTTGAAGTGAAGGTCCACGCTTTCTTCGTCGTAAGGGCTGTACAAGTAGGCATCCCGGCCATCGGCAAACTTAAAGGGTGACTTATACGTCTTGGTATATTCCCTGATATCCGGCCAAAAATCCACATTGGTGCTCCCCGGCGCGAACACGCCTCCCCGACCCCGATAATGGTACCATCCCCGATTGGAGCCATCGCCTTCGGCCGCAAACCATCCTTGGTAACCGGCCATTACAAGCCCGGTGTAGGAGGCATAAACGGGTTTCACATTGTTTCCGCCCTGGGCAACTAAGTTTTGGCCCGTAAGCAACAAAACCAATGCGCTAATGATATGACTTATGCTTTTCATGATGTTCATTTAGTAGGTTGAATGATACGGTTGTATAGTTCCTCGGCATGATCTACGCATGCAACCGCCTGTATGACGGCGTTCGGATTATCCACGGTCAGCGGATCCGCTGCCGTATAATTGCGCATCCGGCATCCGAAAAGTGAAATGGTAAGCCGCTTATCCCCCTTCACCCAAAGGAAATCGTACGACTTCTCCAAGTTGGTGAGTGCACCGTTACCACCGGAAAATGCTTCCACATTCGAAATCGCGGTATGTCCTTGGCCTTCAATGATAATGGGACGGGTTTCTTCCAGTGTATTTCCGGCATTGGCGATAATGGAGCCCTGAGCAATCTGCCAATTCCGGTTTTTGGTATTCGAACCTTCTTTATAAATACCCACGGCAACGCAGTCCAGGTTGAAGTTGGTCAACTGACCATAGCTTTCGCTCCCGAGATGGATGCCGCCCCACGTGGCGAACGTAAATACATCCATTAATTGGGCATTATCCGTATGGTTGACGCTATAAGCGAATGTTTTGCGATCCACTACCGAGTCGATGACTGCCTTTGAAAAACGATATCCGATTTCGCGCATGATGGCCGGATTGACATGGCAATGCAGAAACCGTGGGATATCGTAGCAATAATCGATACGAATAAATTCGCCACTCAGCGGATAGCCATAGCAGTGCTCAATGAGGATCAACTCACACTTAAACTTGGGATCGGCATTGAAGTCCATGGCCACGTATTCGCCATAAAATGTCAAGTCAGCTAATTTCACCCCTTGCGTAAACGCCATTTTATTCAGCTGGATCGTCGGCGGATAAGGAATGACCTTAGCCGGGTCTTCCAGCTCCTGCTTTGAGTACCAAAACTGGATGCCTTCGATACGTGTACCAGATTCCACCACGATAAACGGTTTGCTGTCGTCGGTAATATTGAAGACGCTGCCCACTGGCCGTTTGGCTTCTGGATGGCGGGTGCCTCTTGGCGTAGGCCCATTAGCCCCTACCAACGAGACATTTTTTTTCAAGATAATGCCGCCGTCAATGGGGTAAGGAACCTCAACCGGTTCGATATACAGGGCGGCACCACTGCGAGTTGCCCAGTCTATCGCTTTCTGCAGGTTTTTTGCATTCACGGAGGCCTCATTGGTAGGCAGTACGCCAAACTCCTGGATACTCTTCATTTGTGCCTGCGCGGTTGACAGCATCACGGCTGCCAATAAGAGCATAACTAATACGGAACGTGTGTGTTTCATGGATCTGATGGTTAATTAATTCGTTTTCCCCCAGATGGCTTTAATGGTGTTTTCCTGGTTTTTGCCCATTGGGCAATTCGGGCCTTGGGTATTCGCCCGGTATCGGTTTGTTTCGGCCCCGGTAATGATTCGGCTTCCCGGCATTTGCAAGAAACCGTAGGGGTCAGTTTGCCGAACCCATTGGTGGGCATAATGGAGAAATTCATTCCGATAGTCCTCCGGTTGTTTTGAAAACCAGGTGATCTCATCGTATCCCCAAGCGTAATGATCTTTCCAGTTGGGTTCGTCACGATGTTTGCTGATACCGAAATTGTCAAATTCAACCAAGTACAGACTACGTTCACAAGACCATCCACTTGGCGTAATCCCTCCCATCGTCTTTTGGTAAATGCCATCGTAGTAACCTACTTCCAGTTCGACTTTTTGCGGCTCATCGATGATTTCCTTCAAACGGAGCGGAAAGGAGACATAGTCAAAGAGCAACTTTCCATCCACGACCATGCCACCGTTGGGCAGGTGGGAATCGCAAATGACCGTACCCCTACGGGCGACGGTCAAGGCCGATAACCGAACCTTATCCAACAATTCTTTCCAAGCCGCAAAACCGGCTTCACGACCAGCCATTGCCATCAGCTGTGCCTGTCCGAAATGGATGGCTTCTATCCCAATTTCCATGTACCTGCATGCCAGGTAATAGAAAAACAATTTCGTTTCCATTTGGGTAATATCCGGTACGCTGCTTCCCTTGCGCCAGTGGTCTACCAAACGGCCTTCTTTATTAAGCATCGCTTGATAAACAAAATTCCGTTGTTCTACCGGGAGACCAAAAGCTTCGAACACCCACACCGGCACGGGAATATCTTCCACGTTCTCGGTGACGATTTCAAAAACCGCAGCCTGGAAAACCACCGTGCTGTCATACGCATGGAAAGCATCAATAGCAGCCTTCGCATTCGCCCAGAAGGAAGGCATCAGGAAGAAATGCTCCTTGCCCCAAGAATAAACGGACCGACCAATGAATTTTGCACCGATATTTTTCAGCATCCGGATATCATCCTCCTTGTTTGGATAAGGACCGTCGTTGTAGCAGCCTTCGCTGGCTATTAATTCGGCCTGTGTAATGCTCCTGCTCAAGTAATTCGCCAGCACTTGCTGGGATATAATGCCATCGGCGAAGTAGTAAGACGAATCCGTGTCCATTTTTGATGCGTATGACGCGTACGTGTATCCGTGCATCGACAGCAATAGCAAGCAGGCGATAATCGGTATCCGTAATAATCTACTCATTGTCATGATTTACACTATCCTTTTGGTGCTGCGATACCCCACGATTCATTGGCTTTGTCACCCATCTCCAATTCCAGTGTTCCGCCATTGATCAAGTCTTCATGCGACAACCAAGGCGCATCCAATACCTCGCCATTCAATTTAGCGCTTTGGATGTATTTGTTGGTGTCAGAAGTATTCCGGGCAATCACCTCAAACGTCTTTCCGTTGGGGAGATTGATTCGTGCATGCTCAAATACAGGACTTCCAATGGAATACATCGGTGTACCCGGCGTAACCGGGTAAAATCCTAATTTCGAGAACACAACAAAGGCTGACATGCCACCCCCATCCTCATCACCTGGAACCCCCATGACGTCGTTGCGAAACCATTGCTTAAGCAGCGTTCGGATACGTTTCTGTGTCTTCCAGGGCTGGCCAGCGTAATTATACAGGTATGGAATATGGAGCGATGGCTCATTGGCCATCGAAAACTGGCCGACATTCCCGGTATGGTCTGGCAGTTGGGCATAAAATTCAGACTTTGATTTACCCAACGGGCGGTTGAACATGTCATCCAAGTTCTTTACAAAAGCGTCATTGCCACCCATCAATTGGATGAGATCAGGGATATTATGCTGCACGTCCCACCGGTAAACCCATGCGTTGTTTTCCCCATAGGATCCACGCGCGCCGAGCCCGCCGGAAAACACATAGTCAAACGGCTCGATAAATTCACCGTTTGCATCTTTAGGGTGGAAAAAATGAGTTTCCGGATGGAACAGGTTCCGGTAATTGAAGGACTGTTTGAGGAAAAATTCGTATTCTTCATTTTTTCCAAGTGCTTTGGCCAATTGCGCCAGGCACCATATATCATAGGATGTACCTAATGTCACCGCTACAGGCTGCCTTCTTTCGAAGCCATTGACTTCAGGAATGGTTTCTTGCTCTCCGTCCCGCAACGCCGGGATATAACCATGTGTTTTGAAAAACGCATCAAGTTCCCCTGCAGGTGCACCGGACCATGGTGCCAATGTTTTCTCCGTAATCGCGCCTTTAGCTGCCTGATAGGCCTTCTCCAGATCAAAACCGTCCAGCCCTTTTACATGGGCGTCCAGTAACGTTGCGACTCCGTGGTTGGAATTCATCCGTCGGCTATCCCCGTTAATTTCGGGGAACGTGGGCAGCCAAAACTGATCCATTTGCTCGGCCATCGTCACGAAAGAATGGAGGATGTGCTCTTCCTTCTCCGCGTCGATCAATACGTTTAGCGGGTGATGCGCCCGATAGGCATCCCAAATCCAATCATCCGTATAAAAAGGGGTACCGTTGTCATCATGTACCTGTCCGTCAAATGCGCTGAAATACCGGCCGTCTTCGGATATTTTTACGGGCCGTTCAAACGTCCGATACAGCGACGTATAAAAAACCACTTTATCATCGTCGTTCCCTCCGGACACATCGATTTTGCCCAGCGCTTCATTCCAAATTTTTCTACCGGCATCCTGCAATGCGGCAACATCGTAATCTTTTATTTCGCGGACTACATTCTCACGGGCCTGCGCTTCGTCGATGAACGAAATGCCATACCTCAAGCGCAACTGTTTTGTACCCTCACCAAATTGAAGTACCAAACAAGCATTCCGTCCTTCCGCTGTTGTCCCTTCAACCAACTTTCCATCACGCAGCACCGTTGCGTCGCTGGGTGCAACTTCCGGCTCCAGGTAAATATATACATTCGTATGGTTGCCGATATCCTGATGACCAGATAGGGCCTTACCGTCCCATTTCAGCGCTCCGTTTCTTGAATTGATGGATAAGAATACCGGTTTGTCTTGCTCGAAATCCAACTGGTACAGTGCAGACTGGTGTGAGGGAGCAAAGGAAACAGCTACCTGTTGCTCATCCAAATACACGGAATAAGCATAAGGTTTAATCGCTTCGTTGTCATAGCTGTAGGAAATGACGGGGCGCAATTCAGCCTCCTCGCCTTGAAAAGGGCTTAGGTTGAAAGCCGAACTACCCCTGTGGCTGGTGACGATAAGCGGCAGACCATTTAGTCGATCGCCCGTATAATCACGGCGCTCTGGATAAACGCGTAAAAAGCTGTTTGGAAGGTGGACAGTAGGATAAGTTGGCACCAATAGGTGACTGATATTGCCCATATAGGGATTTACATAATCTACGGGTGACTTGTCAGTCGGATCTGCTTGACCGCAGCCAGTCAGCCCCGCTGTGGCAAATAAGCAGATATAGGAAATCAACGTGCTTGTTTTCTTATTAGTTCTTCTTCTATTGGCTATCATATCATTTTATTATACATATTCTTTACATGCAAAATTACCGGTTCGGTTTGCTTGAGCCATAGCCTGATTCTCCATGAAACCAATTGGCCGCCTGTCCTGTAAGCCACAGGTAATGATCCGTTTCTAAGTCTTGCTCGATACCCATAAACTGCAAGTGCCCATTTAGTGGCACTTCATTTTCGCGTGCACATTTAAAAATGGCGGTACCCTCGTCTATTTCGTCAAACATGGCTACGTATAGCGACGACGCCCCCGCTTGCTTGGCCCCTGCCACTTGCTTCCACAGAAAATCACCTTTCAATCGGGGAATAGCATTATATAGCGAAGGATCGTTGTGCATGTTGCCCCAGCTGAATCCGGGGAACACCAAAGGCACGTAATCTATACCGTTTTGCCTACACCATATTACATCTGCTACCATCGTACCTGCGGTATTGTTGTAGCTATCGTTGTCATATCGCCCCACCGCCCACGGCATGATAATATCTACCTTTCTGATTAGTTCATGCAATGCAGCGTTATTTTCAGTGTCGTTTTTCAACTCCCGCCAATAGTAGGGTACTCCGAGCATAATGGATACCTTATTAGATGGCCCTTTCAAGCGGTCGACCAATCGGCTTACATCACTGATGGAATATTGCCGGTTGTCATTGAATCCCACCCCCCATATCGTCACAAGGGGTTTTCCATTGTGCCGAAGGTAGGTGGGGTGTTCAAAATTGTCAAACAAATCAAACTCTTGTTGCAATTCGTTCCAATCCTCCTCCAAATAGGCCACATCTTCACTATTGGAACCGCTTAAATCATACATCACGCTGATAGCCCGTTCGTATTTTTTTGCTGCTTTCAGGGCATTGGCCAGTACTTGGTTAAAATGTCTTTTACCCGCCACATTGGACGGTTTGATCTCCCCCACAAACCGTTGCATATGCACACCGTCCAATCCGTATTCCTTCATCCATTTGAAATGTAGGTCTACACTCTCTTCGTCATAAGGGCTGTATAGGTAGGCATCCGAGCCATCTGCATATTGGAAGGGGGATTTATAGGTTTTTGTGTATTCAGCGATGTCCGGCCAAAAATCAACGTTGGTAATGCCGGGCTGAAACGTGTTGTTCGGCCCCTGATAATGGTACCAACCCCTGTTGGAACCATCTCCTTCCGCAGCAAACCATCCTTGATATCCTGCCATGACTAATCCGGTATAGGACGTGTATAAACATCCCGTTTCATCGTAAACAGCTTCGGGAACTTCTTCGGGCTCATCGTCGGGATCTTTAACCGGATTGTTGTCTTTTGAACAGGCAATCCATAAAAAAAATGAACAAACAAGAAGGGCAAGGTTGAAAAATCTGTTGTATCGAACGACCATCATAATTGGAAAATAATTGATATTTTAATCTTTCCGACTATTTTGCTATCAGGCTGGTTTGTTTAACTTTCTGGATCGTACCATCCGCATTGTAAAACAGTTTATCCACGCAGACAGACCGCAGCCAGTCGTTAAATTCTCCGTTTGCTTGTGACAGCTCACTATTATGGTAGAATGCATACCATTGCCCCTTGTATTCCACAATGGAACCGTGATTGGTGTAGCTATTGGTCGGTTCCATATAAATACCCATGGATTTCCATGGACCCAACGGGTTATCGCTGACCGCATACCGCATGCGGTTATCCCCTTTTACCCCATCGTTCCAATTGTCATCGTGGTTATCGGAATAGGACAGGTAATACTTGCCGTTATATTTATGTATCCACGTCGCTTCATGGAAATCTTCCAATCCTTCCATGACGGTCAATGTGCCGTCGATTTCCACCATATTGTCTTTTAATTTTCCTCCTTTGCACATACCACCACCGCCTTGGTAAAAATAAGCCTGTCCGTCATCATCGATGAAGACATGTGGGTCGATCAACGCATCCACGTCTTCCAAATATCCTTGTACCTTAAAATCCTTTGCCGGATTTTTGCTGGTAGCAATGCCTATTTTCCATGTCTTGTTCCAGTCATCGCCGCTCGGGTGCGGAAAATAGAAGTAGTATGTCCCATCCTTGTACACGCAGTCGGGGGCCCACATAAATCCACCGTCCTTACGTCCCCAGGGAACATCACTTGCCCGCAATATCTCGCCGTGATCGGTCCAATTCACCATGTCGTCCGTAGAAAAGACATGGTACTGATCCATCAAATCGCAACCGCGTGGAGGTGCGATATCATGTGAGGCATAAATATATAACCGGCCATCGTCCCACACTCTTGCTGAGGGATCGGCGGTATACATATGCCGAATGATGGGGTTTTCTTTATTTTGTGCAAAAATATGGGAAAAGCTGATAATAG
This sequence comes from Parapedobacter koreensis, assembly GCF_900109365.1. Lineage (GTDB taxonomy): Bacteria > Bacteroidota > Bacteroidia > Sphingobacteriales > Sphingobacteriaceae > Parapedobacter > Parapedobacter koreensis. The sequence continues at coordinate 561,513 of NZ_FNZR01000001.1, forward strand.
CAATCCCGGCCGCCGTAACCAGTCCTTTCCAATTCATGCTACATTGGGTTCGTTCGTTCTTCATGACGTCTAATAACTAAAATGGTTGTTCACCACTGTGTCGTGATGAACAACCATAAAACTTACCAACTATCCCATCGATTACCACTCCATTCAGGGTGATCAAATGACCTTAACACTGCCAAGTGGTAATCTTTAGGTGTATTCATCTAGCCAAAGCGGATTATCGGGGAACGTCTACTTTAACGATCTCCGTATAGTTATATTTCCGATTTGCATCGTTCACGTTAGCCCCCAAACGGACGTAATACGTATACCCCGCTTTTACCGGCAATGGGCCGATGGTATACACATTACTGGTTTCGGAATCACCCACCTCGTCTTGCCAAGATTTGTTGATTTGTATCCGTTTGTTGGAATACTCACCAATGTCAATGTTACTATTCGCACCTGCACCGCAAAACGTCGTGAGGCTCAGGAATGGCTTGATCTCAACGAGATTCGGCAATCCCGTCCGAATCGGCGCCCGCAGGCGGCATTTCAGCGTCAGGTTCAGTCCGTCCAGTGACGTTTCAAAATCGAGCAATTGCAGGTACGGCGTTACGGTGAAATCCTGCTCCGTAGTTCCGTTCAGGGTAACGTTTTTTACGGTATCCGTAACCGGCCAGAACGGACCTCCGTAGGGAAGCATGTCGTAGGTTCCGGCAAACAGTTTACTGTTGTTATAGGAACCATCCTGCTTCACCGGCAAATTTTGGTTGGTCGGCTCCGAGGCCGTCCAGCTTCGTTCCCAGATACGGATACTCCAGTCATTTTGAGAGGAAAGCAGGTTTTCCCCGGTGTACGAATCAATGACACGTCCGTGGATACGTGCACTCGGAGCATCCCAGTTGTCGGTCTTGTAACACGAGGTAACCGACAATAGCATTACGCCTAAAATTGAATAGATGATTAACTTCTTCATAATACTTGTATCAACACGTTAATTAATAAAGCGGATTCTGTGGCAGCAAGTTATTGTTCTTGCCAATTTCACCCCAGGGAATCGGTTCATAATAACAACTCTTGGAGGCATTCCATTGGCGGTTAAACCGGTTGTCTTCGTCAAGGTAAATGTATTTCCCTTCGTCGGCCACATAATAACAGCTCAGTAGCCGTTGTCGGAAATTGTTCAGGATCTGGTCGGCCGTCCGCCAGCGGCGGATGTCCCACCACCAGTGGTTTTCAGCATATAGTTCGCGCTGGCGCTCGTCGCGGATAAACTGCAGCGATTTCTCAAGGGAATACGTGTAGTTAGCCTTGTTGATGGAACCGATGTTCGTCATCGTCATGTCAATGGCCGGGCGAACCACCTTGGCGCCTGCCCGTTCACGGATCTTCTCGATGTAATCAAAGGCTTCCTCGCGTCGACCCAATTCATACAGCGCCTCCGCGGTATTCAGGTAAACCTCACCCAAACGGAACACCACCCAAGACTGATCACTTCTCCAGTCCCGGACATCAGCGGTCGGCATGTCGGGATTGATGTACTTGCGGATAAACGCCGACCCGAACGCATTATTCTCGCCGCCTTGATCCTCGAAATTCCCATGTGCACCGGTAATGGTATAGGTCACGCCGTTGATTTCTGTAGTCCAGCCCTTACCGCCCAAAATGCGGTTGCCGTTGCTGTTGATCGGTGCCGAATTCACACCACGTTGGATATCAGTGGCAACACCGTCGAATGTCCGGTAGATGCCCCGCTGGATGCTGAACGTCTTTCCCCGCAACTCATCCCCGTCCAGGTACATGGTGCCGAGCGCCCGGGGTTCCATTCCATCGCGGATGTCACCGCGGCTGTCAAAGCGAACGGGGGTTCCGTCTGGGTTGGTGTAGGCCGGCATGTCGTACAATTCCATGAAGTCGAGTGGCACGAAGCTTTCTGCACCGACAAAGGAGGACATATCGGGTGCCGGAGACATCAACGCGTCGTAATTATGCTGCAACGCGTTGCCACGCGGCGAATTCCTATTGTATTCTTTGACAAAGATGGTTTCCGGCGAACTGGCGTCAAGGAACAGGCTGGCAAAATTTGTTGCCTTGTCTGCATGTTTGTTATACAGGGAAAAAGGACCCGTTTCAATCAATTTCCCGGCTGCCACCGCATACTCGAAGAACTCATTTGCCTGTGAAGGTTCCATGCCTGCCAAGCCTTGCTGGGTAGCAAGTTCAGTGGCCTTAAATCCCAGTGATTCGGTATATTTTGCAACGGAACCGGCGTATAACATCGCGCGAGACATCAAGGCGGCGGCTACGTATTTATTGGCACGGCCGGTTTCCTTAGTATCGTCGGACATGTTATCAATTGCAAATTGCAGGTCGTCGTGAATGAATTTCCATGTATCGTACTCCGTATTACGTGACACGTTCAATACCTCAGGACCTGCCAGCGGATCCTGGACTTCGGTTACGATCGGAACCCCGCCGTAACGCTTCGCCATGCCGAAATAGAAATAAGCCCGTAGGAAATGGGCTTCGCCCAACAACTTATTAAACGTCTCGTCGGGGAACTTGTCTTTATAATTCGGGAAACTTTGGATAAAGTTATTCACTTCGCGGATGCGGTCGTACGGCCAGTAGCCGAACCCATCGTTATCGACACTGATCCAAGTATTGAAATACTCGCCGCTCATGGCACCCTGGCTGTTTTTCTCCGTAGCCCAGTCGTTTTTACGGTAGCCGTCGTTCGCGTAATACTGAAAATCTTCAATGGGCAGCCAATTGTAAAGCCCGGTGAAGTACATCTTTACGCCGTATTCGGTTCCGAAAAGTTCCGGCTCACCCATGATCCCTTTCGGCTCCAAATCCAATTGCCGGCATTGGGAGAATACGAGCGCACCTAACAGTGCGATATATGCTAACAATCTCTTTTTCATCTTCATAATTTTAGAATTTAATGCTTGCACCAAACGTGTACGTTTTATTGTTCGGATAATTGTACAAGTCAACATCACCCACCCCGGGTTCGTTGTTGATCCGTTGACCCGGACGTTCCGGATCCATGTGATCAAGCCCCGTAAACGTCAGCAGGTTGTATCCGCTGAAATAAATCCGCAGGTTCTTTACCCCTGCTTTCGATACCCAACGATCAGGCAATGTGTACCCCAATTCGGTGGTTTTCAGCCGTATATATGCTGCATTCTGAATCCCGTTCGTTCCGGTGCGGCGACCATCGTGACCGGTAACCGGGAAAAATCCGGGGATCCATTCTGTGCTTGCGTCAAAATAATCGGCGTTCGGATCAACCGGACGCCAGCGGTCCATGAAAAACGACAGCGTATTTTGTTCGCCGAAGGGTAACGCCTCAACCAGCAGCTCGTTGTACTTCACGAAGACACCATGTACCCCCTGAAAATCGAGCGCAAGATCGATCCCCCTCCACGAAGCACCCAACGAAAGGCCGTAATTGAAAAGCGGCAACCCGATGGAGGCGATGGGGTGATTGTCCTGATCGTTAATGACTCCGTCTTCGTTCCAGTCGTTCAGGTACCAGTCGCCCGGCAGCGCGCCCTGTCCCTGAGGGACGGAGAAGTTGCGGATGTCCTCATAATTGGTGAACATGCCGCCCGATTCCGTTCCCCACCAGATATTAGTGTAACGGCCTGCGGTGCGGTTCCGCCAATAATCATATGAATTGTTGGCTGGCGTTTCGAGCCAATCAGTTCTTTTTATTCTGGTGGCAGAAATCTGGCCGCCTACGTTGTAATAAAATTCGTTGACCCGGCTGCGGTAGTCCAGCGAAACCTCATACCCGAAGTTTCGGTCGCCATTGAGGTTTTCCTGTGGCAAATTGGCCCCTACGGTCGCCGGAATCACTGCACCGCTGGTGGCCAGCAGCCCCGAACGATCACGCTGGAACACGTCTAACGTAGCATTCAGTTTGTTCTGCAGGAAACCTACATCCAAGCCAACATTATACGATTTGATGTGATACCATGTTAAATTGGGATTCGGGATGGGTTGCGTGGTAACCCCTCCTTGAAGACCGCCACCAAACACCCATCCAACCGCGTTGGGGTCAAGGTTGTAACCCAGTGTCGGCGGATAGTTACCAGCTGCATTATCGTCACCCATCTCTCCGTACGAAGCGCGGATCTTCAATTCATTCACGAAGTCCACATTGTCTTTCATGAAATTCTCCTGGCTGACGCGCCAAGCGCCTGAAACCGACGGGAAGAATCCGAAACGCTTTCCTTCGGGGAAGCGGGACGATCCATCGTACCGGAATTTGAAGGCGAACATGTACTTAGACGCATAGTTATAATCGATCTGGCCCACCATCGATTTGCTGGAACGGTCACCCACACCGCCGCCCTGCGCACGCTGATTGGCGTCTGCTCCTGCAAACAGGTATTCCGAATCGACGTGCATTTCCCGGAACGCACTGAAGCTATCCCAATTGCTGTAGGTTTCTTCGTAAAGCAGGAAGTTGTTAAAGTTATGCAAGCCAAAAGACTTGTTGTAAAACAGACCTAACTGCATGTTGGTATTGTTGTTAATGTTGACCCCCCGGGTGACCGTGGCCGGTGTACCTTTTTGAATGGGCGAATAGGTATCGCTATCCCGATTATACTGATAGACGGTGAACACACGGTGGTAGTTATGGTAATCGGGTAAACTAACCGCGTAATCATACGATCCTTTTGCAGATAGGCCATCCACTCCCGGAATCTGATATTCCAGCTGGAACGTTCCGTTGAACCGGCGATCCTTATTGAGGTTGTACCCTACGTAATCGGCATCGGTCTGTACCATCGGGTTCACACTTTCGTTCAGCACCTGAGGATCACCATTGGGATACTGCGGGTTGTCGTTCGCATAGAAAGGCGCATTCGGGCGGGTCAGCCATGTGTTTTTATAAGCCGTCCAATCGACGCCATTCGGCTTCGTGGTATTGAGCATGATGCCGCCGAGGGATACCCGGGCTTTCAACCGTTTGGTAATCTGTGCATCAATATTCGAACGCATGTTCCAACGATCGGAATTGTAATCGTCGCTTCGATAAGAACCGGATTGCTTTGAATAACCGAGGTTAAAGAAATACCGTATTTTGTCACTGCCTCCATTTACACTCAGGTTATGTTGGGATTGCGGCGTGGTTTTCTTAAATACCTTATCCATCCAGTCGTAGGAGGTCAATGTGCCGTCCAGGTAAGGTTGGAATTGTTCCTCGGGTACAAGGGGATTGCGGCGCACCATGTAGTTGCCCCCGAAATCCTGCCAGTTTCTCTCGTTTCTTAACGTAAAATAGTCAATGGCATTGGTTGTTTCAGGAACATTCAAAAACTGTTGCAGGGAAGTGTTGGTGCTGAACGTAATGTCTACCTTTCCACCCATGTCTCCGCCGCTTTTGGTGGTTACCAAAATGACCCCGTTGGCAGCACGCAAACCGTAAATCGCCGCAGTACCGTCTTTCAAAACCGATACGCTCTCAATTTCATCTCCGCTCATCCGTGAAAAATAATCTTTGTCGCGGGGAATACCATCCACCACCACCAACGGATCACCCATCCCACGGATATCGAGACGCGTACTGTAATCGCCCGGCGCGCTGCTTCGCTGTTGAACACGCAAGCCGGGTACTTTACCGGTCAGCATGTTTACCACATTTTCGTTTTTTGTACGGACCATGTCTTGGCCACTAATGGATGACACCGCTCCGGTTAATGTTGCCTTTGTCGTCGTAGCATATCCCGTAACGATCACTTCGTCAAGTTCGCTCGCGTCGTCTTCCAATTGAACAGTGATGGAAGTCCTGCTTCCAATTTGTTCGGTCAGGGTAGCTTTACCCACGTATTGAAAAACAAGTGTTGTTGCTTCGGCGGAAACCTCGATACGGTATGCGCCTTCGTCATCCGTTGACGTGGCCCGTTCTTGCCCGGTGGCGGTATTGGCTGTAACGCTCACGCCGGCCAATGCTTCGCCAGTTTGCGCATCAGTAACCCGCCCCTGAATGGTCCGTGTCTGCGCGAGGCCATATAACGGAGCGAGCATAATTAATAAAATAAGGTATGTTAGTTTTTTCATCCCACAATAAATAATTGGTTAATAATTGCTGATTAGGTAGTGTCTGAGCACCGATCCATTGTGCTTGATTCACCCAGATAAGTCTTGCATCGCTGGGCGCAACATCAAGTGGGGGGCGGATCATTATTGATTATTTTCATTTTCAGAAATTCAATATGGTTTTATAGTTAATTAGTTATGGATAAGATACGGCTACTACTGTTGCAGCGATATTGCTAATGGTGATGTTGTAGAAGGTGTGATAGTAAACATTATTAACGGTATACGAATCATCATCATCAGATATATAAATATTGGCAAACACACTACTCGTACTGACGGATATGTCATACGTGCCGGTGGGTAACGATACACTGGGAGCACCAGTACTGTTTGCCGGTACGACCAGATTATAGGTTTGACTGGTAGACGTATTGATGGCAGTTATATATACACCAACACTTAAGTTGCTGATGCCCCATAACGTACCGTTAGCTAAGGCTGCAGCATCCATTTTTTCATCATACGCTTTGTTTAGCGCAGTTTCGTCTGGTTTTGCCGCTGTTTGTGTTTGTGGTTCTTTTGCAACTGCGGATGTAGCAACCATAGCTCCACCCAGCATTAATAACATTAATTTTTTCATCACAAAATAGATAATTAGTTAATAATAAATAATAATTGATTCGGTAATATTCGGGCTGATTTCCATCCCCGCGTTGTTACGCCCAAATAGCTTTTGCGTTTAAAAAAGACTATTTCGGTGACGGGCCATCATTGGTTATTATTTTCATCATCATTATTGGTTTTAAATTAAATTTTCATTCGTTCATCCTGTTCAGATACCGTTTCATCAAGCGGCTCCGATGCGTGTCAGCGATAAACAATATTGGATCAAAAATTTATAATTGTACGCGTTGGTTACTACAGCTTCTAATATCGTTTCAAGATTACACGATTGCCAATAACAAATAATTAACAAAAGATTAACAACGATCTTAAAATAACCACAACTCACACAACAAGCTATTAATCAACACTTTTATTCCAAAAAATAAATGTACCCCGATTTGTAGATGAGACAATTTCCAGCTTGCCGTCACCGTTTAAATCCACAGCTAATAGATCCGATCCGGCACCCGAACGATTATGCACCAACTCCGGTTCGAACCGCGCCCCGCCCGGCGCACGGGTATCACGGACCGTGCGGAAGCAATACAATACTGCCGCCCCGTTCGGATCGGGGTCGAGATGCGTATCCAGGTGCGACCAATACCGCTTTCCGGCGATGAAGTCCGATATGCCATCGCCGTCAATATCGGCGAACGTCGTACCATGCAGCTGCGAAAATGTAACGCCCCCCGCGTTGTCGGTCGAATAATCGTCCATGATCAGGTGGCGCTGGAACGTTATCTCGCCTGCTTCGTCACGTTGTTGTTCGTACCAGGCTAAACCAAAGCCATGGGCGTTGAGACTGGTTACGACATCATTGTAGCCATCGCCATTGACATCGTACACCGCCATGATGCTACCGCCCATTCCACCGCCACGATGGCCGTACCGTCCAAAAGCTACAGGATGGTATGTCCATGTGGAGTTCGCTTCAAGCTGTGCGGGCTGCTCCCACCAACCGTTGGGATTGGTGATATCCGGTCGGCCATCACCATTGATATCCCCTACGCCAAAACCATGGGCCGTGTAATATCCTGTATCAGAAACCAAATAGGCTTTCCACGGTTTGGTGGGATCCGCGGGGTCAAACTTCGCATATTTCAGCAAGCGGTCTCCACTGGTCCCGTATATAATTTCAGGGCGGCCATCGCCGTCAAGATCAGTAAATACCGTTACCTCAGAATTGATGTTGCCGGGAATAACCGCGTGCATATCCCAGCGACGCGATTCACCTTTGGGATTGAGGTATAGCCTGCCAAATGGTGCAGCCGAAAATACATCCGTCCAACCGTCGCCATTGAAATCGTACGCATATTGGCAATTCACCTCGGAAAATTGCTGGGAAGGATTGTACGTGACGCCTTGGAAAACCTCACGATATGTCGTGTAATCCGGCCCATAGTAAATGTGGGGGCCCGCTACCACATCCATTATGCCATCCCGGTTGAAATCCGCAGCAGCCGAACTGAACGAATAATACATATCGCTCAACTGCTGTACGGCAAACCGCGATGATGTCTGCTCCTTAGGTGTAGACCGAAGTGCCAGATCTTTATACTTAAAATCCTTATACCGCACCTCGACATCGCCTTTCACATATAATGCTATCGGCCCAAAATTCCCAAATTCCGCATCCGCTGCACCACCAGGGCCATTGCCGTCGTTGATGAATCCCCGCAAGATATTCATGTCCAACACACATTCCAATTGATTCCATTCGTTGGCCTGAAAAGCCGTTTCCGGGCGCGGAATAGGCAACACCGGTCCCAACTGCCCACCTGCATTCCGTTGGCCACCACCGCCCCCTTGACCGTTGGCTGTGTTCCGTTCATTGGGATCAGGTGGTGGAGCTACCCGCATCATGCCACCAGCACGCCGTAAAAGCGTACGGCTCTTCTCCCTGCCTTGCGCATCTATCTCCACCCCGTATGCAGCAGCTTCGTCCGTTTTCAACGACACCAGCACTCCCTTCATACCCGATTCGGTTTGCTCTGCACGGAATAGCACACCCGCTTCTCCATCGCCGTTAATCTTGACCAATGTATTGATGGTCACATCCTGAAACGATCGGTCGAGCATCAACCAACCTACGGCCGATGTATCGTGCCCCTTGCCTACCAGCTCACCATCCACGGCCTGCCATTCGGCCGTTCCCAAGGCGTTCCAACCCGTCAAACTGGAGCCCTTAAACTGGTAATCGGGCACAAAACTAAGCCCCCGTCCATTGGTTTCACCCGCCATCTGTCCCCAGGATAGCTGGATAGCACAAACCATGGTTATTACGATGTTAAGCATCCTTTTCATTAGGAAATATTATTTTATATTGTTTTTTACGTGTTCGATACCCCATTTGGCTACTTCATCGTAGTCAATATCCTGGAATTTGCCACTCCATTGGGCAATCATATACGTGCCTTTAAATCCAGCCTGCTCAGCCAGTTGGATACATTTGTCAAAATCATACGAGACGTGATCCATTCGGTCATTAAAATCCACCATTTTAGCGGAAACAATATGAGCATAAGGCAATATCTTAGCCAGGGATTCCATCATGACTTCCGTGGTATACTGGGGAATATAATTGCCAAAGTCCGGCTCCGTATATACCCCCGACCCCTTGACGATTTGCACATGTTTATCGGCGTCCATCTCTATTCCGAAGTGGTTGGCCGTAATGATGGTCAGGTTTTTACGTTTAGCATAACCATTCAGTTCCTTCAACGATTCGATGCTTTTTGCTACCGAACCTTTGGGCGAACCGGGATTGATCCGCACACACTCCGCACCAAGAAAAGAAGCTGCATCTATCCAGGCTTTTACATCCGTGATGCTCTGCTGCCGTTCGCCTTCATCGGTAGCAGCCAAATTATAAGCAATCCGATCTATCTGCACATTAAGCAACGTGGTCTTAGCAGATTTGATTTTATCACGTAGCCTGGCCAAGTAGTCGGGCTCCAATGACTCAAAATGTTCGTTCCAAAACTCTATTTTGCTTATACCGAATTTATCGCGATGGTATTCGGGCACATCCAGCAAGGTCAGTTCGTTCTTAATCGTATCCCATTCCTTGGGCTTGGTACGTTCAAAACGATACCGAAACAGCAGCGTGCCGAGCGCAATGCGTTCCATCTTGTCGTTGGGCAATTGGATCTTGCCCAAGGCAGGTGCCACCCATGCGGATAATACGATTCCACCAGTTTTGAAAATAAATGTTTTTCTATCCATCATTCATGTATTGATTCCGTATTCCCCTTCCTAACTCAATTACCTTTTTTGGGCAACGCATAGACGATATACCCTTTAGGCACACCAGCTTCATCTTTCGATTTATCTTTCAGGCTACCGACGGAGCATACCACCAGATATTGTTTACCGTCCACTTCGTACATGGCGGGAAGGCCGCCTGGATTGTTCCTGCCCAAGTCAGTAGACCATAATATACGCCCATCATCCGTATCGTAAGCATATACTCGACCGTCCAAGCAAGTGGAAAAAAGCAAGCCTGTTGAGGTGACAACCATTCCCTTGCCCTGCGAACCGTTGGGCATGCTCAAGTCGCTACTGCCGGGTATGCTGTCATCGTTTCCAAGGGGTATCTTCCATTTGATCTTGCCTTCGTTTAAGTCATAGGCAACGATAAGCGACCAAGGAGGCGTGAGCAGGTTTGGTACCCCCAGGCCCCAGTTATTGGTTTCGACATATTCAACCCTTGGCCCGGTGTATTCGCTGGGATAGTCGGACATACGCCCGCCTAATGATGGTAAATCAACGGGGACACCGCCTGATGCAACTACGGGGCCCTCCGGCAGGTCTGCTTCGCCCCCCTGGTTTCCGGGGCCACGTTGCGCTTCGGGAGTCAGGTATGCATAGATATCAGCAATCTCCGTTTCCGTCAGGTGTGGGAAACCGGGCATCCGCCCTTTGCCAACGGCCATGATGCCTTTAAAGGCTTCCGTGTTCACGCGTGTGCTTAAGTTCACCAGTGTTGTTCCCAATCCATTGATGCCCGCCCGGTTTTCGCCATGGCATGTTTGGCAATGCTGTGCATACAACACCTTTCCTTGCGCCAATCTTTCAGGAGAAACAACCGGATTGCGCCCGCCACCAAAACCACCGGCACTCCGCGGCGGAGCAGGTTCGCGTTTTTTAAGGCTGTAAAAATCGGCCAGCTCCTGTGTCTGCACATACACAATGCCCTTTTGAGGATCTGCTGCGGTATTGCCGAAGTTCGCTCCGCCCACTGCGCCCGGATTGGTCACGATTTCATAACTGGCCGAAAGCGGTTGGAACAAGCCATTCTTTGCCGCAGCCACGCGTGCTGTCCATTTTGTTTTATCTTCTTGAGAAAAATAGGGATTGATGTCATCGACGGTCACGATTTGCCGATTGAATGGCGGCACAACGGTCGGAAATGGCTGCGTAGGCCAAGCCTGTTCATCGGGCATATCGCTGGCTGGTACGGGCCGTTCTTCTATCGGCCATAACGGTTCGCCGCTAACCCGATCAAATACGAAAAGAAAGCCGTGTTTGGAAGCAATGGCCACTGCATCTATTTTTTTTCCATCGTGGTTGACGGTAATTAACTGCGGAGCCGCTGTCAGGTCATAATCCCAGATATCATGATGGACGGTCTGGAAATGCCACAGCCGTTTGCCCGTTCGTGCGTCCAATGCCAAAATACAATTACCAAATAAGTTGCTCCCCGGCCTATCTGCGCCATCGTAGTCATATGTCGGGGAGCCGATGGGAAAATAGGCAATGCCGCGATCCGCATCGACAGAAATTTCACCCCACGTATTGGTACCGCCCACATATTTATAAGCTTCCTCAGGCCAGGTATCATAGCCGTATTCACCGGGATGCGGAATGGTATGGAACACCCAGACCAACTCACCGGTGATGACATTATAAGCGCGGAGGTGGCCGGGACCTGAAAACAGGTTTTCGCCGGGAGCAGACCCCAGCAGAATCAAATCCTCAAATACCTTCCCCGGAGTGGTCGATGTCGCTCGACCAAATGTAGCCGGGTCGCGATCCAACCCCTGCTTAAGGTCTACATACCCGCCATTGCCAAAAGTCGTAATGGATTTGCCCGTATTGGCATCAATTGCTTGCAAGGTATTATTGAGGCAAATCAACAGCCGCTTTTCTTTCTTATCCTTGCTTTGCCAAAAATTAACGCCCCGTTGGATAATTCCCCGCAAATTGGCATGTATCCACAGTTCCTTTCCCGTGACAGCGTCGATGGCAACCAACGAATTATTTTTGGCCAGCACATACATCACACCGTCCACAATGACCGGGTTGAACCGATAATTTACATTGTCATCGGTGGGGTATACAAAAGCGACTTCCAATTGATCGACATTATCTTTGGTAAACTCTTGGTAGTCGACATATTTCGAGTGGTCAGGCCCACCCCCATAGTCATTCCATTCCTTATACCGTGTATTGTCATTCGAGCATCCACAGCATATCATAGCAAACAAAAAGGTTGAAAAAACCGTAATCCTAAACATGATTATCTTCAATAGTTATAATTGGTTTATAGGCTTCCCCTTGTTAAATCGATTTAGTCAAGCCAATCTACTAACGCTATCAAGACACTCGTGCTTTATTAGAGAATCAAAATTTATACAATTGGTCGCTCAAAATTCGATGTCAAGATTAAGCTGGAAGGCATAATAAAGCATTAACAAAGCATTAACAACGTTGAATTGATAGTCAGCATAAACACAAAAAACTCATTACCAACAGCATAAATAACAATTCAATCAACGTAACTTTGTTGTTAACCTGTTAGGTTCGCTTCACGACGATTACCGTCAGGATGGCTGAAGATAGCAGGGCGACCGACATCAAGATATAAGATGCCCCAAAACCACCGGTAGCGCCATTCAGATAGCCCACGATATACGCACCACCAAAAGAGCCTAATGCACCCATGCTGTTTATTAATCCTAACGCGCCGCCTGCTACATTTCGTGGTAAAATTTCTGTGATTACAGCAAAGAAAGGCCCATAGGGTGCATACATTGCACCTCCTGCGACCACCAGCAAGGTGAAGGACAGCCAAAAATTGCTCGTTCCAAGCAGGTATGAGCCGTAAAATGCCACAGCACCAATGAGCAGGAACGGCCAAATGAAAATTTTCCGGTTTAGTGTTTTATCCGAATAATGAGAGGCGGCCAGCATGGCGATAATCGCCAGGATATAAGGTACCGCCGACAACCATCCGGTAGTCACGATATCCATGTTGGGTGCCGCTTTGATAATGGAAGGAAGCCACATGACAAAGCCATATAGGCCAAGGCTCCAAAGCAGGTACTGCAAACACAGTAAAATCACTGACTTTGAACGAAACGCCTCTGCATAATTTTTTACCGCTTTGATGCCTTGCTGTTCTTCCCTTAGTTGTTTTTCCACGGCGTCTTTCTCCATTTCGGTCAACCAAGTAGCGTCTTTGGGCTTCTCATCAATCATCTTCCACCAAATCAATGCCCACACGAGGGCGGGAAGGCCTTGGAGGATAAACATCCAACGCCAGCCTAGTGAGTCAACCAGGTAACCCGACAACACCGACATCCAAAGTACAGTTGCCGGATTGCCCAATATCAAAAAGGTATTCGCCCGGGAACGTTCCTGTTTGGTAAACCACTGGCTCAATAGGATCAGCATGGCAGGCATCACTGCACTTTCCACCACGCCCAACATAAACCGGATAAAAATCAATGCGGATACATTATTGACCATTCCGGTGGCCGTTGCAAAGCCCCCCCATAATATCAACGACCAGAAAATGAGTTTCTTTGCACTTTTATGCGCGGCATAATGGGCACCCGGGATTTGAAAGAAAAAATAGCCCAGAAAAAAAAGTGAGCCCAAGAGGGAGGACATCCCCGGCGTGATGTTCAGATCGTCGGCCATGCCGCCTGCAGCGGCAAAGCCGAAATTGGCCCGGTCGAGATACGCCAAGCTATAGGTAATGAAAACAATCGGTATAATGCGATACCACCTTGATTGCGCTAAGCTACTCATCCGTGTCTCTTTTTAAATCTTGACCGCCTGACGGGCTACCAACCGCAATTTGCCTTCTTTTTGGATCCATACCTGCAATACTTTCAGGTTGGTTGTCCCCGGTTCTTTTCCCTCATCGGCGGTATGGCCGAATAGTTCGTGCCTGACAATAGCGGTATTGCCTATTACATTAATCGTCTGTGCCGAAAACTCCAGGCTTGTAAATTTAAACTTGCCGCTTACCATGGAAGCAATACAGGTGGCTTGGTCTTCAATCAAGCCGTTGGAGTGCCCGTACGTCAAGGATTCGTCTAATAGTTCTTCAAATACTTCCTGGTTTGGATTCAGCATCACTTCCCGGAAGGATGCCACGGCCGCAGCCACTGTAGCCTCTGTTGGGCCGCTCTCATTGGTTTTATCCGTCTGCTGGTTACAACTGGTAGTTATCACTACGGCTGTCAATACGATTAATGCTTTTTTCATAATGCTATAGATTTAAATTTATAATTAATGATGGTATTCGTATGTTATTGTCCAGCCGAATGTTTGTCCGGGTTCAACCCGCACATCAATATAAGGTTCTGGGCAAACGGTTGTTGGAGACGACCAGAAAACCATTTTGGCAATGGGCTTGTCTCCACTTATTTTCACGCTGGCACCACTTTTGGTATTTTGCACTTCAAGCGCATAGTCAACTAATCGCCCGTCAGCCAAATCAGGAAAGTAGGCTTGTTCGCCTTGTTGCAATTCCCTTAAAAAAACAATTTCATTGCCTTCCAGACCAACAACGTCCCCCAATCCTTTGGCTCCTTGCGGAGACAAGGTGTCTCCCGGAATCTTTACGCGGTAACCCGGTCCCGTGTGCTCGTTGTCGATCACGAAGAAATTATGGTTATAGACCCGTGTTTCAATCACCTCGTCACCGGTGTTTTTCAACGTATGTGTCAATACCATTCTGGCTTCCCCGGTTGGTAGGCTGACGATTTTGCTGTATACATAGGGGTAGTCCGAGTTTTTAAGTACGTGCGTAAACGACACTTGCTGTTCACCGGTTTCGACATGCCATTCCCCCGGGTCTGCCAGGGTATACCGTCTGTGGAAAAGATAAGCTCTTTCATCTGGCCGCACCAAGTTTCCCACGCCAATCTTGACAAATTGATCGCCGGCCTGCGCTTGTTCAAATCCCAGGGGCTCAAACTCCTCGACTGGGCCGACAATGCCATCGTGTCCCAACGGGTCATGTGTGGCAAACCACTCGCCATGGTATTGGTGCCCGGCATATTCAAGCACTGGAATTACCCCCGACCAATCAAACCTTGTCCCCCTGTAGTACCCTTCATTTGGATCGGGTAAATAAAGTGTTGCCGTTACCAGTCCGTTGGTTATTTCAACGTGCGGAAAAGGGCGATCGTCCGGATTTGCAACCACAGGCAGTGCCCCTATCATCAACGCTAACAAGCCAGGTATCTTCATCAGGATAAAGATGCAATTATTTAAGTGCAAATGCCACATAATTTCCTCCCAGTTTAGCCCCCCTTGCTCCGCCCGCTGCAATCACCACATACTGCTTGCCCGCCACCTCATACGTAATCGGAGTAGCAAATCCACCCGCAGGTAGCTGGTATTCCCACAATAGGTTACCCGTTTTTTTATCGAAAGCCCGGATCCGTTCATCCCTTGTCGCTGCAATGAAAAGTAGCCCCCCAGCTGTTACAATCGGCCCCCCATAGCTTTCAGTACCGGTGATGGGCACGCCCTTTGCCGTCAATTCGGGAAACTCCCCAAGCGGTACCCGCCATCGGTATTCGCCGGTGTTCAAATCGATCGCGTTTAATGTGCCCCATGGTGGCTTCACTCCGGGGTAGCCATCTTGGTCGGTTAGCCGTTCCCACACTTTTTTTACATACAGGGGTTTGAAACCAAAAGACGGTGGTTTGCTGGCTTGCTGCCCGCCACTTTGCTGGTTGCCTGCCGACGGTGTTGCTATGGCTCTTGGATTGAGCAGGTAATCGACAATAGCGTCCCGATCATCCTCCGTCAAATGCTGGAAGGAAGGCATCCTTCCGGTACCCGCTGTGACCACCTGTTTCAGCTGGGCCGCGGACATTCGATTGCCGACATCTGCGAGGCTGGGAAATTCCAGTCCATTTCCCTTCCGATCGCCTCCGTGGCAAGACGCACAGTTGATGGCATAAAGCGCGTTTCCCCTGGATAATAGCGCCGTCTCCTTATTCAACGCTACGGTGTCTATCATTTGAAGTATCCATGGATCGTCGTTTGCATTCACGTACAGTACGCCCTCCGGATCAGCGGCATTCCCGCCCCATTCGGCTCCGCCACTGTACCCAAACAGCAGTGTTCCCGCTGTATTCGGCAGTGAAAATTTATGATCCGAGTGGTATTTCAAGTATTGTTCTTTAATGTAAGCGTGTGACTCCGGCGAGATGTCGGTAATGTCCGCTTCCGTAAAGGCTTGCCTTGAAAAAGGCTGTGGCTTAAGCGGAAACTTTTGTGTAGGATACGGATATTCCCCGGGTAATCCATTGGTGGGCACCGCCCTTTCTTCTACAGGGAATAGCGGTGTCCCCTTATCCCGATCCAGCAAATACAATACCCCATCCTTTGTAGCCTGGGCCACTGCATCTACTTTTTTCCCTTGATGATTCACCGTAACCAAGTTGGGCTGGCAGGATATGTCACGATCCCATAGGTCATGGTGTATGGTTTGGTAATGCCAGGCCAATTTTCCCGTCTCTGCATGGAGTGCCACCACGCAATTGGCAAACAGGTTGCTGCCTTTCCTATCGCCCCCATAGAAATCCGATGCCGGAGAACCGGTACCGAAATACACCATCCCGCGCTTTTCGTCCAGGACCATGCCTGCCCAGCTGTTGGCCCCTCCTATCTTTTGATAGGCGCTATCCGGCCAGGTATCGTAGCCTGCCTCACCCGGATGCGGGATGGTATGGAACACCCAACGCAGCTCGCCGGTGTTCACATCAAATGCGCGAACATGGCCGGGAGCCGCATTACCGCTCTCCGATACTGCCGAACCCACAATATAAATATCTTCATGGATCACACCCGGACTGGTGGCATTTATGGATAGTCCGGCTACCTCTTTTTCCAACCCGTCTCCGATGCCTGCATATAAATTGACCACCCCCTGCTCTCCGAAACTTGCGACGCGTTCACCGCTGATCGCATCAATAGCATACAAGCTCGGACCAACCGTATACAGGATCCGCTTGTCGTTGCCCCGTTCCCAATAAGCGACTCCCCTACTGACATGGATCCTGCTTTCAGGTGGTTCGAATTTCCACAGCAATTCACCACTACCCGCATCCAAAGCGAACAATTTTAGGGCCGGTGTTGTACCATACAGGATGCCGTTTACAACGATAGGCTGGCATTGGATCTGCAACGCCCGTGGTTGCTTGCCCGGCTCCGGTTCTTCAGCAGCATTGAACATCCATGCCACCTCCAGTTGGTCCACATTGCTGGTATTGATTTGGTTGAGTGGCGAATACCGATTACCTGCTTTATTCCCACCATAGACCGGCCAGTCCGTCCCCGTTTCATACGAATAAGTCCCTCGCTCTACGCAGGACATGTACCCCAGCCCTGCAATCAACAAATAACTGCAACATCTTATCCTCGTCATCAGGCAACATCGATTTATGGCCGTATAATGGTACCATCATATTTGCGAATGGTCCATTTTGATTTAGTCCCTATCGGATATTTCGCTGCTTCTTTTTCATTGATGTCTATGCCCAGGCCGGGCGTTTCATTGACTTTGAAATACCCGTTTTCAATGGTAGGCGTGCCGGGAAATACTTCGTGTACCCGTTCATTAAAAAACTGGGATTCCTGGATGCCGAAGTTCCAAACGGCAATATTGATGTTGTTATTGGCGGAATGCCCCACCGGAGAGGTGTCGCCCGGTCCGTGCCAAGCCGTGCGGACATTGAACCACTCGCCCAACCTTGCCACCTTCATGGCCGGTGTAATACCCCCGATTTGTGAAATATGGATGCGGATAAAATCAAAAAGCTGATTAGCCATGTAATCCCTGAACTCATTGATGTTGTTAAACAACTCACCCATGGCCAGCGGGACGGTTGTCGCCGCTCGCAATTTTTTAAACCAGCCCATATTTTCCGGCGAAAACGGATCTTCAATGAAAAACGGCCGATATTCCTCCAACCGCTTAATCATGTTAATGGCATCTATCGGTTCAACCCGTTCGTGGACATCATGCAGCAGCTCGATGTCCTCTCCGAAGCGTTTCCTGACCGCCTCAAACATTTTGGGCGTATTCTTGAGGTAAGTACGCTGGTCCATAAATTCGTCTCCAGGCTTGCCATAGCCAGCTTTCTGGAAATCCGGCACGAAGTCCTGATTCAGTCCCACGCCACCGTATCCACCCTGTTGGATGCGAATATGCCTGAATCCCCGCTCGATATACCGGGCCACACTCTCGCATACCTCCTCAAAGTCGCGCCCACTGGCATGCGCATAGGTATCGATAGCAAAGCGCGTCTTCCCGCCCAACAATTGATGTACCGGTACTTGAGCACGTTTGCCTTTGATATCCCACAGTGCCTGATCCAATCCCGACAAGGCATTGTTCAATACCGGACCATTACGCCAATAGGAACTGACATAGGCCGATTGCCACATGTCTTCAATGTTGTCTACGTCCCTGCCCTGGCAAAATTCATTCAGATAGGTGTCAATGGCTGGGATCACAACGGCGGCCCGCTGTGTATAAGTGGCACAACCTAATCCATAAAGTCCCGGTTCGGACGTTTCTACTTTCACGATGACCAGGTTGTTCCCTCCTGGAGCGGTGGTAATTGCCCGTACTTTCGTAATGGTTACCGGAGCTGCTCCCTTTGCATATTGGGGCGTTTCTTTGTCCAATGTCTTGGCCTTGGAAGTAGACATTCCCCCCAATAAACCGAACATACCTGCGGCCGAACCCATACCAAGCATTTTGAGCATGTCACGGCGATTAGCTAGTGTTGCTTTGTTTTTAGAATCCATAATGGTTAATGGTTATAAATTGGTGTTATGCGATTATTGTCGCAAAAAACTTTTCAAGAGTACGGCTGACCCGATAACAAAGTATTAACAAAAGCTTAATTGCGGGTCATTAAGCGGGCCTTTATTTATAAAAATCGCTGCTGTACCTATGAAAGTACCTTCTTATAATCTTTGCCAAACTCCTCGCCGTAAATCTGACGATATTCATTGCAGAAATTTTCAAACGTCTGGGTAGCCAGTGAGTGATTGCCCATATAAGCCAGTGCCTTGCATTTAATCGTCATGGCCTCCTCATGCACCGGATCAAAATAGAAAATATAATTGGCAAGCTCGACCATGAACTCTGGGTCTTCGGCAATCTGTACACTTTCCGCGAAACGCATGTAGGTATTGATCACTTGGATGGAAGCCTCTGCCTTAAACGAGTCCAACCATTCATAATCCGTTTCGGAAAGGAAACCACCCCGCTGCACAATGACCGACAACTCCTTGATACGCTCCTTATCCAATGCATCCTTGTTGGTAACGATGGCTAAATAATTCTTATAGTCAATATAAATATCATCATCGGCATCAAATCGCCAATAGCCCGTCTCTTTGGAAATTTTCGCGCGTCCCATTCGCTCTAATATGGTATTGATTTTAGCAATGTTGACCGAACGGTTATTACGGGCGCTTTCGGTAGATTTGTCAAACCAAAATTGTTCGGTCAATTTTTCAGAACTGATACCCCGCCCCCAACGGATAGTATGCAGCAATACCACCAAAAACAGCTCTTTGATAAGCGGGGTGAAACTGCGTGTGATGTCTGTTCCTCCGGTATCAAACAATTGCAAATCACCGCCGAAGAGAAATATACTGCTCTTATATTGCTGTTTTTCGATAGGTGCGGAGGAACGCATCTGCTCTTCCTTAGGTCGCACAATAGGCGACTGGGAATCGATAGGCGGAGCCGTATCCTTCGGATCCTTTTTGCGTCTCAATACGTATAATCCTACCAACACCACTACTCCCAACCCAAGTCCGAGGTAGGCCATATTTCGGGTCAACCATTCATTTTGCGGGCTGTTCTTCGCCGTGTTATATGGTAGTGGCGGACTGTATAAGGAATAGATCTTGGCTGTGGTGACGTCTATATCGTCATAGTACAGCGTCACAGCCGCAAACCGTTTGCTATCTGGGCAATAATATAAATCCGAGAAGGAACGAATATCATGAAACAAATAAGGAATCGCACCCCCAAGTTTTTTTAATTCAGGCTGGGTCAGCGAACCGGCAACCAATTGCAAATTGGCGTTATATTGGTGCTTTGGGAATATCAATCCATAATATTGATTGGTGGCTTCATCGATGACCAACGAATTGGCCCATACAAAATCGTCCTCGCCGGGTTCAAGTTCATATTTTTTTGAGAATGTTCGACTTTTAACATCAAAAAATTGTAAATCATACAAGTTGCGTGGGTTGAGCATTTGCTGGCCCGAGACGCTTCCATAGCCACCGATAATATACGCTCCGTTTGGGGTGGCTCCCAAGGCAGCGAGGTACCGTGGAATCAACGGATCACCCGTTGCCTCAATATTGTGCCATGTACCATTCAAGCTGTATCGATGAATTTCGTTTTTGAACAAAAAATGTCCATATCCCCCGATAAAATACAAGCTACTGTCTGCTGGTGAATAAAACTTATTGAAATGAAGGTAGCTTGTACCTACTCCGGGGTAGTTAAAATTTTCGGACCAACTCAGTGAAGCAAAATCAAACACAGAAACAATGCGCTGATCGATACATATATTCAACAGTTGATTGTGTGCCGTATCGAAAAAAGATTGGTTACCGTTCACTAACAACAAGGGACCGGAAGCGTATTTGAAAACATGGCGTTGTCCCGTTGGTACGTGGATTCGTAGCAGCGAGTCCCTGCCCACGATGAATACACTTTCTGTCTGGGGATCAAAAGCCGCACTTGCTCGTCCGCCCACCGTGATGTCCTGAAGCAATCCCCACTCATAGTGCGATCGCCTAATCCATTGCGGGTTTCTGACCATGGCGGTCATTCCCTTCACTGCATCATCGATTTCCGTACCCTCTTCTTCATCCAACGGCCAATGGTGGGCCAAGCGATCGCCTTGCCGGACTTGTATATCCCGGATTTTCATCGCAGGTACGTCGGTGGTCTTAAACTCCTTATAGTTGTTGTATCCGAACAATACTTTCACGCAACCCCGTGGATCAATGGTCAACTGTTCATGGAAAACCTTGTCGCCACAGGTCACGATGACCTGTTTCGATTGTGCGTCCAATTTGATGGTTATTGGTACCCATTCATTGAACAAAGTGTTGGAATCGATATTAAATGCAATGTTGGAGAATTTCTCACCCATTACAATTTTAAAATGTTTCTCAACATTATCAAGCCGGTCATACAGCAAATCGATGTTAGTTTGATCATTTACGATGATCCGTACAACATAACCAAAATAATCCGACCGGTTCGGCACAAAGGAGAGATCAAATGACAGTTCGATATCATCATCAAAACAGATTTGTCCATCGCTGCTTAAGTCCAATCCCGTTCGCTGATCCGACACCGTTTCATGGCTGGCAAAACCCAACCCATACTGTGCATTAACAACTAGTGGAGATACGCATATACACCCTACGATGCACCACAGAATAATATGAAGAGTCCACGATCTCAATGCCTTATTATAGATTTATGAATTGCAATATATCAATAACCAATCCATACACCAAACAAATGAAAGTTTAGTGTATGGATTGGTCAATTGCATTCGCCATTCAAAAATAGGCAATTTAAACCAATATGCGGTATAATATTATGGATATGCCACGATAGCAGTCAATTCGCTTTATCCTTAGTTGTCCAATTCTTCCTTGGTCCAGGGCTTGGTCCTGTCGGCCGTCTGCTCCCGTATGCGTTTTACCCTCCTTTCGCGAACAACAGATGCTTTATTACCCAGGTCATTGCGGATGTAGCTGATTACTGCTGCGATGTACGCATCGTCATTAGCTCCCAGTGGAGGCATCATGTTGGTATACGTTTTGCCATTTATGGGCCCAGTAAGTCCATGAAGCAGAATCTTGACCAGCTTATCCGGATCTCCGTTTACGTCAGGATTTGAAGCCAGCGAAGGGGCCGCCGACCCACTCCCGCCAATGCTCATGCCCTTGCCGTCAAATCCGTGGCACGACGAACAGAATTCCTTGAAAATAGTAGCTCCACGGGCAACAAGCTTGCGGTCGGCTATTGCAAGCAATGCTGCCTCTTTTTCTGCCTGCGCACGCTCAACCAACAGCGAAGCATATTTCTCCTGGGATGCGGCCAACATGTCGTCCGGATAGCGCTGCACCAAATGGTCAATAAGCGCCTTTGCTCGCTCCGAGCCATCAAATCGCATATTCAACGCCAATTGGAAGCGCACTTCAGGATCTGGATCTTCTTCAAGTGCAGCCAATGCTTCAAAGAGCCCTCCATCGCTTTCCCATTCCGATCCATCACCTATCCACACTGCGGTCCTCCGCACCTGTGCATCGCTGTCTTTCAACGCCGTTAGAAGCGTAGCACCATCCAAAACGCCAAGGCCTTCCAATGTCCACAGCGCATGGATACGTGCCAGCGGCTCGGGTGACGAAACAGCCATATCCCTAAGTGCCGGTGCTACCGATGTGTCTCCCCTCAATACCAGCAGCTTCTGTGCATTCTCGCGCCACCAGCCATTCGCATGCCCAAGGTGATGGACAAGCTGTGCCGGAGATTCGTCAAGCATTTTTGGTTGGGTCATATCCCGCTCCATCCCTTCGTAAACCAACCGGTAGATTCGGCCCCTCCCGATGTTCTTATCCAAGCCCCGATCCAGGATCTTCGGCCGAAGGAAGCTTCCGTCTTTCGTCCATTCGCTCTCCTGGATGATACCCCGGTACATATCCACGATATACATATTGCCATCAGGGCCTGTCTGTGTATTCACCGGCCGGAAATTCATGTCCGACGATGCGATGAATTCCTCATGATCGTATACGTTTGTCAATGTAATCTTCCCCCCGGTATTCGTCACCTTAGCGCGCCTAATCAGCCTGCCCACAGGCTCGCAGATAAACAAGTCTCCCTTCATGTCCTCGGGCAATGAAGTCCCCCGGAAAACCGACTGTCCCGTGCATGCCGTGAAATGGTTCAACGTACTATCCGGGCGGAGCCTGTTCAGCCCTCCTTGCACATCGGGCGTGGAAATCACCGGCCATACCGCCTTGAACTCGTCATCGTACTGGTCATTGAAATCCAAGCGTCCGTAATATGGGTTTTGCTGGAAGCCCAGTGCAGGGATTTCAGCACCAGCCGCTGAAAAATACAGCCGGCCATAATCGTCATTAGCCAATCCCCATTGACCGCCCGGACTTTCTTCCAGCTGCTCAGCAACCAACTTTCCGTCGGCATATCGATACCGTACATTCTCGACCGTCACGTAAATCCGGTTGTCCAGGTTCCACACTAAGCCACTTCGCTGGTGTTCCAGATTGTTTGTGTTTGGCCGGTCGTTTTGAAAAACGACTTCCTTTTCGTCAGCCACACCATCACCGTCGCTATCCCTGTAACTATAAATACTGTTGTCAAATGTCTCGGCGACGAGCAACCTATCGTCCAATGTCAATATCATCCGTGGCAGCACCAAGCTGTCGATGAATACCACCGACTTGTCCATCCGGCCATCCCCATCTGTATCTTCCAGCCGCTTTATCGAACAAACCGGTGTCATCTCGCCCGTACCGTTCACGTCCTGCATGTACGTGTTCATCTCCGCGACGAACATCCGTCCATTGCCATCCCAGGCAATAGCGACGGGTTCATGGATCATCGGCTCACTCGCCACCAGCTCCAACCGATACCCCGGCTGCAGGTAAATCCGTTCCATGCTCTCTTCCGGCGATAGGTATGCCCCCGAAGGGACCGTGTCTACGATAATGCGGCCATACTCATCCCGCTGCAAAGTCCCGCCACGCCTGTGGCAGGAAGACAACGCTAAGAGCGTGGATAAGCCTACTAACGTTGCTATATTTAATTTTGTCATAAAATGATTGTTTAGTTAGTTTACATTGCTTGTCTTAAGGATCGCCGGGCCAATGGGGTTCTAACCAACTATTTAGTTGTAGAAAATGGACAGCACTCTTGCCGCCCACTTTCCAAGATAGGCCTTGATCGACAGTATATTAGTTGACTTGTTTTAAATCGCCACTTATCAATAAAATTTGTCCGGCCTTGGTTTTAAAAGTGGCTTTCTCATTGCCCAATCGCAGGGTTAGTCGTCCCCCTTTTTCTGCCAAGACACGTGCTTCTTTCAATTTACCGGCTTCCCATGTAAGGTCAATGACAAAACCACCGCGTGCGCGCAGCCCTTTGATGGAGCCTTGCATAAGTACTGTTGGCAACGAAGGCAGCAAGTGCACCTCAAACTGGCCGTCTTTAAGCGGTACATGGCTCTGCACCAGCATCTCGGCAATGGCCGCCGTAGCACCGAAGTTGCCGTCAATCTGGAACGGTGGATGATTGTCAAACAGGTTGGGCAACGTCTTCTCACGCAAGAGCACACCCAACAGCTTGAACGCATGGTCGCCATCATGCAAGCGGTTCCACATGTTGATTTTCCACGCCAATCCCCAACCGGTACCATCATCTCCCCGTGCGATCAGCGTCTTTTTGGCTGCTTCCGCAAGCTCGGGGGTTCCGGTCACCGATATCTGATTGCCGGGATGGAGTGCAAACAAATGGGAAGTATGCCGGTGATGCGGTTCCACTTCCTGATAATCTTCTACCCATTCCATGACCCGGCCGGTGGCTTCGCTGATGCGGATGGGTGCCAAGCGGGAGAGTGTTTTCAAGCACGTATCCCGGAAGGTTTTATCAATATCCAGAATTTTCGCAGCGGCAATACAGTTGGTCAACAAATCATGGATAATTTCCAGATCCATGGTAGCACCGTACGTAAAGACGGAGTGTTCTCCATTCGGCAACACGAACGCATTTTCCGGTGAATAGGACGGATTAGTCACCAACTTCCCGGCTACAGGTGTCCTTGGAGGGGCTTCTACCAAGAAATCAAGGATAAATTCAGCCGCTCCTTTCATCAGTGGATAAGCCCGCTGCCGCAGGAATGCGGTATCCAATGTATAGCAGTAGTGTTCCCAAGGGTGTTGGGCCAACCAAGCAGCCCCTACGGGCCAGATACCTTGTGGCCCGTCTGCGGGTGCCGTGAATCCCCATGCGTCCGTCAGGTGGTGTACTACCCAGCCATCGGCGCCATATAATACCTTTGCGGTACGTTGGCCCGGTTTTACCAAGGCCTCCGTCAGATCAAACAACGGCAAATGCGTTTCCGATAGGTTCGTAATCTCCGCAGGCCAATAGTTCATTTGGAGGTTGATGTTGGTATGATAATCTGCATTCCAGGGTGGATTCATCTGCCACGCCCACAATCCTTGTAGGTTGGCAGGCATCGTGCCTGGTCGCGAACTCGCGATCAATAGGTAACGCCCGTATTGAAAAAACGTTTCGACCAAAGATGGGTGGGGCTGGCCTGCTTTCCTTGCATCTTCCAGCAATTCGTCTGTCGCCAATTCCCGGGCCTTCTCATCTTGTGCGCCCAATTCAAACTGCACACGGTTGTAGTAATGCTGATGTTC
Source organism: Parapedobacter koreensis (assembly GCF_900109365.1). Classification (GTDB taxonomy): domain Bacteria; phylum Bacteroidota; class Bacteroidia; order Sphingobacteriales; family Sphingobacteriaceae; genus Parapedobacter; species Parapedobacter koreensis. The sequence continues at coordinate 586,992 of NZ_FNZR01000001.1, forward strand.
CCGGATATGGGCCGCCTTCACGGCTTCATACGATTGGCCCATCGCATGGGCTATGATGTTGGCACAACTTTCCTCCGGAATACCGGGGAAATCGAGCATACCGTCACTGATATGTTCAAGACCGGGATAATTTGTTGCACCGGCGATGTACAACGTCAGGGTATCGGCACCTTCCACCGATAGGACGTGGTTATGAACCTGGACATGCCCCCCCGTGGTCACGGCTTTTATTTGTGTGGCAAAGCGAAGACCGCGGGCATTTCCGTCACCGTCTTTAATGGGAAGCCTGCCTTTCAGCAACAACGACGATGCATCGGTGGGATGTGGCATTGTTTCAGTATCTTGCTGGCGCCGCAAGGTGAATGAATTGCTGATTTTCCCACCGTCGCTTGCTGTAAACCGTACGATGATGGCATTATGTTCGGATGAGGCAAAGCTTTCACGAGTATACCAGACGCCATCGTGTTTATAGCGCACGGTGACCACACCTGTGGTCAAATCGAGGCTCCGCGTATAGGATTCTGCGTTAAGGTGTGGCGTATCAAACCACAATTCAGCAAGTGATTGATAGGGCTTGACACCTTGTGGACGCCCCATCATCGTTTGCTCCGCCAACTTCACGGCTTCATTGTTTTTGTCTTCAAATAACAAGCGCCGTACTTCGGGCAATGTCTCCAGTGACTCCGGGTTATTTGGATCCAGTGCATAGCCATCCCATAGGGAACTTTCATTCAACTGAATCCGTTCATCGGCCACACCACCGAATACCATGCCACCTAACCGGCCATTGCCGATAGGTAGCGCCTCTTCCCATACTTTTGCGGATTGTTTATACCATAGTATGTTGCGCCCCGATGGGCGCTCACCAGCACCAGAAAACGACGCCCGATCCAGCCACTCGGACCGGATATCACCGGTACGTGAACTGGCTGGGGAAGTCTGCTCCACGGCTTTTACGATAAAATCAACAATAGGTGCGGGATTTGGGAAACTATGCGGATGGTGTTTGAAACCACGTTTCATCATCACGGTGATGTCACCCCCCTGTGCCTTCACCTTTTTTTCAAAAGCCAGCGTCTGTGTCTCCGGATCTACCGCCTCATCCTCGTCTGCGCAGAGGACAAGGATGGGGTAGCCTCCACGTACGATGTCTTCAATGTTGTCCATCGGGCTTCCGGTAAACTGATCAAGCGCTTGGTCGGTCTCCAGTCCATAAGCCTTGCGGATGTCTGCCGTAAGTGGGCGTCCCTGCTTAGCGTAAGCACGCATATCAAGCAATGGATTGTCAATATATACACCAGCCACCTTTTCTGGATTCGCCGCTGCCCAGTTCAACGCATACACGCCCCCACGGCTCATCCCTTCAAAAGCGGCCTTACGGTTCAATCCAGCATTGTATAGGATCGCATGAAATTCGTCCCACAGTGCAATAGCCTCTGGGTTTCCCAATAATTCGGCGGCGTCGCAATAGGCGATATGGAAACCACGTTCCAGCAATGCAATATCGGCCTGCGGTTCGTGCCCCCAAAAGCGGGCCCGCCACACCCAGGGTCTGTCATTGGCCGTCCGTTTAGGTTGCACCACTTTACAAGCCCGTCCGTTCAATGAGAATTCAGCAGTTGTATAGCCATAAAAGGAAGAGGTGGTATACGGGCGTTCAAGGTGCTCGAAAAGATCATAAGCACCATCACCTTCCTGAGTTGCTTGCTGAAACAGTCGCTTAGCAATGATGCTTGCGGCTTCTTCACCGGGGTGGATCTTGTCTATATACAGATCGGACCTATCAATGAGCAAGGAATGCATGTCCAGCACTTCAACATCCTCTTCCAAGGCAACCTGCTGCATAGCTGGAATGATGTCTTCCACAATCACCTTATCCCATATCTGGTTGGTATCGGTTTCAAACGATTTAAAAGGAAGCATCAGTATGACTCGTGGCTGCGACGGCAAGCGCCTAAACGACTGTACCATTTCGCGGCAGTCGTCGATCAATTCATCATAGTGCGGTCGGTTGATCGCCTTTGAGTCATTACCCCCCAAATCAATAAAAACCAAATTCGGGTTGAGCGCCAGCGCATCCCGGTAAGCCTGGGTGTTCCAATATGGCGAATCTCCTTTACGGAGCAGGGTGGTGCCCCCAACGCCAAAATTAGTTACTTGGTAACGCCTGCCCAATAAGGCTTGCAATTGCCCGGGATAGGCTCGTTCACTTGGATTTGTGATGCCATGCCCCCCGGTAATGCTGGCACCGACGCATGCCACTTTTACTTGTGCCATTGTGCCCAGTCCACTGAGGCAAAACAGACCTATAAAAAGATAAACTTTTAATTTCAATAGGATTACCATATTTGTGTTTATAATTAAGTGCTGCTAAAATAGGCGCTCCCATTAAAAAAAGCTTAACAAAGAATTAATCAACGCATTTTCTTCCCTAAAAATCATTAAAATTCCACGGTACCCGATAAGGGCGCGATACCATTTGATTTGCCGCAGCATGGTCAAATACTTCTTTCTTCGGGTCCCACTTTACGTCAGCCTGCAACTCATACACAATATTCACCGCATTGCATACTGACGCAGTGCGGTGGCCAATCTCCACATCAGCAACCGGACGGCTCCTCTTCTTAATGGCATCTATCCAATCCTGGTAATGGTTGTCACTTTGGTAAAGCCGCTTGTCCGTAGGTTTGAGCGTTTGTTCCACCAATGAAGTTGGCGTTGACCGTAAAAACTCCCGGGATACTTCGATGGTTCCCTCGGTACCGATGAATTGTATGGCATTGCCCGGCCCCCACTGCTTATGGTACACCGTTATGCCATTGGCATATTGGAATGAAGCCCCTTCCTGTGCCAGTGGATCTTGGGGGGCATGGAAAGACACCGGGCCTGATTCATCCATACCCAAGGCCCACTGCACAATATCAAACATGTGCGCCCCCCAATCGGTCACATATCCGCCACCGAAATTACGGTAGTTCCGCCAGCCAGCCCAATCTTTGTCATTTTCAATAGGAGGAGCCAACACGGGGTGATACCCGCGATAAAGCGATGGTCCAATCCAAGCATTCCAGTCCAGGTAATCCGGCACGGGTTGGGACGGCAAATCACATTGTCGCACTGGCCCACCGACGGATACATTTATTTCTCTGATATCACCGATATAGCCATTCGTAATCAATTCGCAGGCATGACGGAAAGGTTTCCATGAGCGCTGCATACTGCCGGTCTGTAATACCCGGTTATATTTTCTGACAGCGCTGACCATCGCCCGTCCTTCGGCAATGGTCAGTGCCAAAGGCTTCTCGCAATAAATATCTTTACCCATTTTCGCTGCATCGATACAGATTTGCGCATGCCAGTGATCGGGCGTCGCTACCACCACGGCATCAATATCCTTTCGCCCCAGCAGATCGCGGTATTGGGCATAGGCCGTTACGGATGTTGCTACTTTCTTGTCGTTGGCCTCGGTCGCACGTTCCACAAAACGAGCCAGTTTTTTAGCGTCCACATCACTCGCTGCCAATACAAGCGTTTCAGGGCAACGATTGATATTGCCCAACAGGCCCATTGCTTGTTTGCCGACACCGATATACCCCAACGTCATCCGGTCGCTCGGTGCCAAAAAACCCTTGCCTCCCAATACATGCCTTGGTAGTATGGTAAAAGCGGCAGCCCCCAAAGCCATGTTTTTAATAAATGTGTTTCTTTTCATTACTGCGATCTGTTAAGTTTATAAAGTGGTTAACCGTATCCTTCTATGGGATAAGTGTTTATAATCAAGATTCGTAAAGATAGCATTTACATGTTAAAAAAATCTTAATCCCCCATTAATCATAAGGAATTTTCCATCTTTTATATACATAATTTTCTTATGCATGTCAGGAAATTATATATTTGCATCATGAGCTCAGCAAAACTATTGAAGGGCACGCTTCAGACCATCATTCTGAAGCTGCTGGAAGACCACGATAAAATGTACGGTTATGAAATCACCCAAAAGGTGAAGGAATTGAGTAGTGGCGAATTTAAACTTACTGAGGGAGCACTGTATCCGGCACTGCACAAGCTGGAAGCCGATGGCTTGCTGGAAACCAGCACGGAATTGGTGGATGGCCGGGTGCGCAAATACTATGCGCTGTCTATCCAAGGCAAGGGCGAGGTAAAGGAAAAGATGAGCGAAGCTGCCACATTTATTGAAAAATTGCAACTGGTACTAAACCTTAAACCATCCGTATCATGCGTACATTAATGCCTTACGAACAGAAATGGATTGCCAAACGTTTGAAAATATACCGTATAAAATACGCTGAACTATACAATGAAATCTATGATCACTTGGTTTCAGCCTGCGAACATAAATGCCGGTCCGGTGACAACCGTCCCATTCTTTCCCTGTTTCAGGAGACAATGGACCACGATATCGGCAGCCACAAGGGTATTGCACGGATGACAGAAGAGCGAATTGCATTAATAAATAGTGAATTGCGTTCGGTGATGAAATCCCATTTCATTGCTTACTTCGCCAGTTGGAAGGCCGCCATACCGATAGGGGTGTTTTTCATCAGCTATTTTGCCCTTAGTGTGTTAAAGCCAAACCTTTATTGGGCCTATGCAGCGACATTGATGGTGTTGCTTCTACCATTCGCATACTTTGCGTTGTTGGGCATGCAAAACCGGTACTTCCGGACGATTCGTAGCCGACGAAAAGCATCGTTGGTAAACCAAACCATGTTTAACCTCATGGGAAGGCCCCTAAGTTTATTCTACGCTGCCTTTATTGGCTTGCCTTCCCTGTATGATTTTTTCACCGGAGCAAACTCTTTTTATGATACGGCCCGTACCCTAATCGGGTTTATGGGTACGTTCGGAATGTCGCTGCTCATTTCGGCGGCCGTTATTATCACGATAGCCGTCATCCAGGTTGTCAATACAGACTACCGCCGGCTCATCCGCGAATTATCCCATATTAGTTAATCACCAACAGTAATAGGAATAGGTAAAATACGGATGAACCAATAAGGAGCCACCTTGTCTTGGTATACAACGCGACACACAGCAACAATACAGCAAACAGGCACACGATGATTTCGAAATCCACTAACATCGGCCGGGTGGCAAGCCTATAAATTGCGTGGACGAACGCGATGTTAAGGCAAAACAATACCGTCGGAATTAGATAATGCTCAACAAGCTTGTGATGATTCATCCAATAACAGGTTTAGGTAAACAAAACTTTCTCCTCAAGAATCGGATTAGCCCGTACAGAACGATGCCGACCAAGCCCCCATCAATGACCACAGCCATCATGAGCGCTGCGGTTGAATAACCAATCAGCGTACTGACCAATGCCGCTATCACCAGTACAAGCAAGATGATAACCGAATAGATGAATGTAATTTTCAATGGCGCTGATTTTCGGTTTGATTTCTTCGCTGTACGATAAAAATAAACTACAAAACCGCTGATCGACAAAAATGCCGACACCAATCCAAGTAATGCATAAGTTATTTTTAAGCCGAGCCCTCCGTAATCACCGAAGTGCAACGCTTCTTGCACGAAGAAGAATTTGTGCCAAAATGGTTTTTCACGGATATCATATTTAAAAACAGGCTGCAATCCGAATTTGGAAAGAGTCAATCTGTTGATTGCCCGTTCGTAGATCAATCCCTTGATGTTTCCTGAAATCGTAACCGTGCCCGAACCATCGGTTGAAGATACGGCAGATAAGGGCACTAAATCTGGAAAATAACGTGCCGTAGTGCCCAGTACTTCTTCCCAATTTACGGTCGTTTGCGCATCCGCTTCACCGCTCATCACCGCCGCAGCCTGGTATTGGGAAGGGTTTTTGACCTTAAACCAGCCTTGCAAGCCAAGCCAGGCTCCAGTCAACGCGATCATCAAGTTGAAGGCAAGGGAACTTATTCCCAGCAGTTTGTGCCAGTCTGCCATCACCAGCCGTAATCCTTTGCCGTTCCGGATTTGCGGATACTGCTGCCGTTTCATGAAATTACCGTAAATCATCAATCCGGTGATCGTGACAATGACAAACGCAACTCCGCCAAATCCGACAAAATACCGCCCCCAGTTGCCCTCGTATAGCCGGACATGGATTTGCCGAAGGTAGTTGGCAATTGAATTCTGGTGATTTCGTCTTCCCAAGATCTTATCTTTGCCCATATCGACGAAAAAGGCAAATCGATCTTCAGCCGTGTTTGCCTTGACGGTTAAATGAACAATCCCGGCATAGCCGGGCTTTTCTGGAAATTCAATCCGCAACGACTGGTAATCTGGATACTGGTGGGTCAATGAGACTACTGATTGATCAAAATGCCACTTTTTTGCAGGCGAAGAAGCTGCTGAATAGTGCATCCGCTGGATAATGTAGTCGATCTCCGGGATAAAAACCGCCACTGATCCGGTAATACAGAGGACGGCAATAACGATCCCCGTATAGAAACCAGACCAGTGGTGGATCTTCCAAATCAGTTTACCCTCACCTTTATTCGTCTTAACCGATTTGGTTCGCGTGTTGTCCATTGCACGTTAAAAAGTATAACCAACACCTACGAGAAAATTCCTTGGGGTACCCGGAAACAAACGATTGTAATCAAATCCACCAATCCAGTGTTCTTTGTTAAATACGTTGTTGAGGTTAAACGACAGGCGGAACTTATCAACGCTGTAATATGCGGCGGCATCCACAACCATATAAGGAGGCAAACGCAGCCTGTTTGCACCGCTACCAAAGCGCTCGCCCGCGAAATTGCTGCCCAAACCGAATCCCAATCCGTTCAACGCCCGGTTAGAAAATACATATTTTGCCCAAAAACCACCCTGTGTAACCGGGGCGTTGGGGAACACTTGGCCTACCTCTTCAGGATTGTCGCTCTCCGTGATCAAGGCTTTATTGTACGCAAAATTGGCGGTAACACTCAAATTGGCATTGATTTGCCCATACACGTCCAATTCTACGCCACGTGCACGTTCTTGGCCTATCGGCCTCAGCAGATCAGGATTGTCCGCTGCTCCGGCATTCACTAATACATTGTTCTGGATAATCTGATAAATCGCCAGATTCATCACTAACCGTTTTTGCAGGAATTCCGTTTTTACCCCACCTTCAACCATGTTGCTGATCAGCGGATCAAACGGCCCGCCAAATCGTTGCGGATCACCAATGGTACCGGCTGATTGCGGCTGATAGCCTTCGGTGTAGGTAGCATATACGCTGATCGGCTCTATCGGTGTATAAACGAGCCCGAATCTCGGAAGCAGTGCGTTTTGCTCAACCCGCTCTTCATCCGCCATTTCATAATTCAACATATCGGAATAATATTCCTGCCGAAGGGCAATCAACGCATTGAATTTCCCCCATTTGATCTGTTCTTGAATATAGAAGCCGTTGAGGTAATACCGCGTTGGGGCCGATGGTGAACTGACGTTGACGTAATTCGCGATGTCGGTAATCGAATAATCCGGATTCTCCAGGTTAAAGTGAGGGACATTTGGCACCGGCATATTGTCTCGTATCAGGTACCGATCCCTATTTTCAGGTCTGTAAGCGCCCGATATGACCCCCGTCCCTTCCGCGTTCAGGTAGCCTCCGGCGTTGTAATTGGAATTTCCAACCGGTGATACCGCCGAAATGTGGTCATAACCCACCACGACTTTATGTTCCAGGGATCCCGTATTGAAATTTGTATTGATGTAGAGGTTGAGATTGTCTGTATAATTCTTGCCTACCCGGTGTATCGTCTGCATCTCCATCAATGTCGGTATTTCTACGCCATCGGCGTCTACCGCATAACGGTTTGATGTACGGTGTTCCTCCAGGTTCTCATTATACAGGTATTTCATGTAGGAGGCATTGAATGAAAGGTAGTCCGTAATTTTCCGCTGCAAGGAGAGTGTAGAATATAAATGATACTCTTTCTGGTAATCGCTTTCTTTTCCAATGGCAAATGAAATGGGCGTAGAATTGAGGTTTGTTCCCGCCGTGGCACCGAATATCGCTTGCCCGCGATCCAAGCGGCCATTGGTACCCGAATAAACAATATCAAAATTTACCATCGTTTTATCGTCGGGAATGAACGATACGGAAGGAGCAATGACCATATCCTGTGCATCTTGCAGGATGCGGAAAGACCCTGCATTCTGATAAGCCAGGTTGAGCCTGTACAAGAGTGTCTTCGTGTCATTCATGGGTCCAGTGAAATCGGTAGTAATGCGGTAGGTATTATAGCTACCTGTGGCAAAATTCACAGATTTCCGGGCTTCATCCAATGGTTTTTTGGTTACAGAGTTAATCGTTCCACCAGGGCTGGTATTGGCATATAAAGCCGAGGCAGGGCCTTTGATGACTTCGATACGCTCCATATTGGGCAATGACGACTGGTTCCATCCGGAACTCCCCATCCGCAACCCGTTGATGAGCCGGTTGCTGGTAGCAAATCCCCGAACAACGAAGCCATTATTGTTGTACGAGCTCTGGTTTACGCCACTGATGTTCTTAACGACCTCGTTGTTTTTAAATCCCTGCCTGTCTAGGATGACTTCCTTGGTCACATAGCTGATTGCTTGGGGGACCAACTTGATGGGTGTTTCCGTCCGGGTTCCGGAGAATGTCGAGGTATTTTTATATGAACTCTCTTTACGGCCCGTGATTTCTACTTCCTGTAGCTGCGTATTTGCAGCCGTTATCATAAAATCGACCGTTAATCGGTCATCACCGTTGAGCGCGACCGACTTTTCTGCCGTCCGGTAGCCAACGGACGATACCACCACCGTGTAGTTCCCAGCAGATAACCCGGTAAATTCGTACCGGCCATCATTGTCGGTACTGGCCTTTTTCCCGGTTCCCTCCAAGGTAAGGCTGACGTAGGGTACCGGGTTTCCATCTGCTGTCAGGATTTGCCCCCTGATGGTTCCGGAACCCGTTTGTGCAATACCTTGTGCAAGCATAAATGCTACTAAAACGCAAGACAAAAACCATTTTTTCAACTGTCTTCTTAAGCAAATGTCATTTTGTTCCATATTTTTTTAATCATTTAATATTAAATTAATACTCTATTTAGACTTATTCAAAATAATTGCGCAAATTTGCGGCATATCCAAGCTATGCGTTAACGCCATAAGGATTAAAATAAACGTCTAACGGATTTTCTCATGCAGGTAAACATCATCGACCTTAATAACAATAGCGTTTTATTCGAAAAAGAATATCCGGCAAACTTTGCTTCCGAAAGAGGCTTGCAGGAGTCTGATACTCGCTTTAGCGGAGCGACAGGCGAGATTAGGCTGGCAGAATATTGGTTTGAAGGCATGCATATCATGGAGACAGACCTACTCCAAGCAGCGCCTTCAAACGTAAAGATTCAAGCCGACGTACCTGTATATACGCTGATGTGCTGTATGGAGGGCAGCATCAGTGGCCGGATACCTGGCCAACAGGGAAGAGATTTTGCGTTGAATGCTCAACAAGGCACTTTCCTTGCATTCCCGACTTACGCCGTGGAAATAGGGCTTTTGGAACCGGCAAAAATCGTATGTGTCCGATTAACGGAAGCGTCTTATGGGCGGTTGATCCTCATGAAAAACCAGGGTTCACCACCCAGCGGTGTACCGATCATTGAACTCATACCTGCCATGCAAATCATACTCAATTCGCTGGTGGCCTGCCAGTACGCTGGGGCCGTTAAGCGCATATTTATGGAGGCTAAAACCCTCGAACTGGTAGCCCTTTTATTAGCACGGCAATGCCCGATCATCGCACGACAGCTTACCTCCCTCCCAAAAAATGACATGAAAAGCATCCACCTCGCCCAGCAACTCATCGAGCAGAATATCCGTAAACCCTATTCCATATTGGAACTGGCCCACAAAGTCGGTCTTAATGATTTCAAGCTGAAAAAAGGATTTAAACAAGTATTAGGCACCACGGTATTTGGATATCTATATAATATCCGTATGGAAAAGGCCTGGCAACTATTGGCGGACGAGAAACGGATGGTAAACGATGTGGCTTACGAAGTGGGTTATAAAAACACGCACCATTTCAGTGCAGCTTTCAAAAAGAAATATGGGATTCTGCCCAGCCAGATCAATAAATAAGGCGTAAATTAAAAGTGCTTGCCTACCCAACCCATCAGCTCACGGCTTCGTTGTACCAACCAATCATAGCCTACGGCATCTGTCGGCTTAGCAAACAGCTTCGACCCCAATCCCACGGCACTCACACCCGCCTCAAACCACCCGGAAATGCTCTCCGCTGTCGGATTCACACCGCCTGTTGGCATAAACCGCATGGCAGGGAACAATGGCCTAATCCCTTTGAGAAATCCGGTACCCAGGGTGTCGCCGGGGAAAAGTTTCACCAATGGGGCCCCCAGATCTTCAGCTAAGCTGATTTCTGTCGGCGTCATACAGCCCGGTACCCAAAGGATATCCCGGTCTAGCGTCACTTCGGCGATTTCGGCCTTGACAACAGGGCTAACGATAAACGTAGCCCCCATTTCAATGTAAGCGGTAGCCATGGCCGCAGTCTTGATCGTACCGATGCCGAGCAGTAAATCTGGCCAATACTCACGCTGGTAAGCGAGCAGTTTTGAAAAATTTTCCGGCGCATTATCACCCCGGTTTACAAACTCAAAAACACGGATCCCCCCTTGGTAGCAGGCGTTCACCACTTCCGTACAGGTCTGGATATCATCGTTGTAATATACCGGCAGCACCGGATAGCTGAGAATATGTTTGAGTGTATTTTTCATCAGAATAATTTGTTTTTATCGGCGATGAAGCTTGCATGAATTATTCATGTTCTTTTTTGATTGGCAATTCATGCAGGTTTCATTTGTATTAAGATATGAGATACGAGACTTTCGGGCTACCAGCCCTCCCTACAGGTTACCATTGCCAAAGTCGCCTTTGACAAACAATTTCTTAAATCCCGCTGCCGTGGCTGTATCAATGATATCCTGCCCATCTTTATCATTCACCAACGCATAAATCAAGCCAGCCATGAAGGCATCGCCGCTGCCGATACGATCGACCACGTTGTTTGTTTCATTGATGGATGAGATGTAGTCCGCTTCCCGTGTATGGTACGTACCATACAGCAGGTTGTGCGTTGCCGAGTCCATGAAGCGGAAGGTATAAGCAACGTGCTTGCATCGGGGCAACAGTTCGAACACCTCCTGGGCGGAGTCCTTGGCATGTTCAAAATACACTTCAGAAGGGGTATCCCTCGTCAGCGTTTCCAGTACGGAGCTACCCACCATTTTATTCGCGGCCCAAATGTTGCCCATCACGACGTCACAATACTGAAGCAACGACGGCATAACCTCAATGGGTTGCTGCCCGTAGTTCCACAACTTATTGCGGTAGTTAAGGTCAACAGATACGACCAACCCCTTGCGATATGCCACTTCCAGCGCTTCCTGGCAAACAGCCGCCAATGGCGCACTCAATGCAGGAGTGAGGGCACTCCAATGCAGCCAAGTATAATCTGCCAGCATCGTTTCCCAATCGATTTCTCCGGGCTGCAATTGGCTAAAGGTTGAATATTTTCTGTCATACACCACGTCACCCTTACTGAGGCCGTTAGCGGACAATAAAAAATAGAGACCCAGCCGATCCCCTTCGAACAATGTAGTCGATACATCGACACCGAGATCTTTCAGGGCAGATAACGCCTGCCAAGCCAGTTCATTGTCCGGTACTCGGCTCAGGTAGCTACACGCAATGCCCAACTGCCCTAATGATGCCGCTACGTTGGCTTCAGAACCACCCGGGAAAACCACCACCTGGCTGTTTTCCCCCAAAAATGAAGATCCCGATGAGCTCAACCTCAATAGCAATTCCCCGAATGAAAGTATCTTGTGTTTAGTCATGGCGTGCTAAAATAAGGATTTTTGAGATATTAGACAACAGGCATTAAACAGGGAAGCGTCGGATCCGATCTTTTATCTCAAATCTCATATTTTATTCAGCGCTTGCTCAAAATCCCCAATCAAATCTTCCACATGCTCAATGCCTACCGAGATGCGCAACATACCATCATTGATGCCTGCCTTCAGTTTTTGCTCCGGCGAGTGGTGCATGCCCCACATGCTTGCCGGATGCACCACAAGGGATTCTACGCCACCCAGGCTTGCCGCATTGGCAAAGAGCCGTAGGTTATTTAATACCGTTTGCGCACGGGCGAATTGCTCCTGCTCATCCTGGCCCGCTATTTCCACGCAAAGCATTCCCGTGAAGCCTTTCATTTGTCGCCGGGCTAATTCATACTGCGGGTGCGAGGGCAGGCCGCAGTAAAGTACACGCCTGATAAGTGGATGGGCTTCAAACCATTGGGCGAGCGCCAATGCATTTGTATTGATTTGGTTGACACGAAGTGACAGCGTGCGCAATCCCCGCAACAACAGCCAAGCATCAAAAGGCGCTAAGGAACCGCCCAATGAAAGCAATTTCTTCCATGCCTTATTCACCGCCTCCAATGTGCCACAGATAACGCCTGCGGTCAAATCACTGTGACCACCTAAGTACTTGGTAGCACTGTGCACAATGATATCAATGCCAAAATCGCCGGGCCGTTGGTTGATGGGACTTGCAAATGTATTGTCACAAACCGTAGTAATGCCCTTTTTCCTTGCCACCGCACCCACATAGGCCAGATCCGTGATGGCCAGATTGGGATTGGAAGGCGTTTCAAGGTAAATCAGCGTGGTATTGTGCTGTATGGCAGCTTCAAGCGAGGCATTATCCCCCTGATCAAAATAAGACACTTCGATGCCGAATTGTGGCAACACTTCTTTCAGCAATACACTTGCCGCCGAATAGTGCGATTGCTGCGCTACCACGTGATCACCTGCTTTCACTACGGATAATACAGCGGTGCTGACAGCGGCCATTCCAGTAGCCGTCAGCAGGGCAGCTTCTGTGCCTTCCAACTTGGCCACCAGTTCTGCAGTCTGGCTGCTTACCGGATTGCCATGGCGATGGTAAAAATAAGGATGGCGTGCCATTGTAGCCGTCTTAAGGTATTCCTCCGGATTGTCATCAGCAAAATAGGTGGCGGTTTGATATATGGGGGGAATGACTGAACGGGTTTCATTAAAGGCCTTCCCTGAATGGATTAAATCCGTTTCAATATGACTCATACTGCATGTGATTTTGTCCGGCTAAGGTAAGGAGATGCGATGGCAAATACAACGCGCGACTTGCTAACTTTATAGCATTACACGGACAATACCCAAAAAAAATCCATCTAAGTGATTTTTTAACTGATTTAAGACAAAAAATTAGGAAAAATAATTTTAAATAATTATCTTTAGCGCATCAAAAGAACCAAAAGCATAAGGCCGCATGCCATTTATTGACAAACCGATAGTTTAGGCTATTGGAATTGTATTATTAAACGTATTTAAAATTCTATGTGTGCAGAACCCAGGCGCAGGTTCTCGACGCCAGTCGGGGCCTGCCGCCAATGGGGTGTCTTTATTATCCCTGATGACCTCAGGTTGTCGCATCTACCCCCGTATATTGTCATATCTACCCATTTTTATCCACGAACCCACCCCTTATGTTTGTACAATGAATAAACTACTGCACAAATGCTGTTTATTGTCGATAGGATAATACAAATCCTTAACTCCGTCCGCATCGAAAGCAGCGACGATCACCACGTGCTTTCCGGCAACGGTGTAGTGTTAAAGGTATTGACCCATACTGATGTTAAGGCATTCTTTGGCTTGCATAGGGAAGCCACGGGTGATGAACATTTTCAGAATCATCCTATCCAACCGGAGGATACGCCTGAAAGTTTCACCCAACGTATTGTCTCAGCCTGTGAGATGGTATGGACTATCCGCTTAGGGAGCTGCCCCGATACCATTATCGGCGATTGCGCATTACGTTATGGCAACAAACGGGACGATAGCTTAGTCGTTGAAGGTTCCATTACCCCCTCCTATCGGGGCCAAGGTATCATGGCCGCCGCATTCTCATTGGTCGCACGTTTTGTAAAAAACAACTATGATACGACCGCGCTAACGTTCACGTCAACAACCATTACAGTGGTATCCCAGACTCAACAGACCATCTCCTTGAAAAAACGCGTATAAACATTTGTTAATATTTTTAGTAAAAATTAGAGATTGTTTGGCCAAACAAAACTAAGTTATTATTTTTACTAAAAATATTAGACATCATGGTTACCGAACTTCCTTATCCTTTAGGATACCATTTACAGGAGTATCTGCTGATTATCGAGCCCATTGATCAAGCGCAAAAACAAATACAAGCGTTTAAGCGATATTTTATAAAAAATCATCGTTATCACAATGCGATTGTTTCAAGAGGCCACATTACACTAATGAGGTTTCTTCAACATGAACACGTAGAGCAACGTATCGTCCAAAAGCTTCAGCAGCTTGCCAATTCAATACAGCCTTTTGAGGTTGAGCTGCAAAATTTCGGTAGTTTCGGACATACCTTATTCATCGATGTCAAATCAGCCGATCCAATCCTTCAACTCGTAGCCACCCATAAACAAGAACTCCGGCCTTTGTTGAGTGGAGCCAAACATCTTGCCCCATATTTTGCTGCCAAACCTCATATAACGATTGCACGCAACCTCACGCCTGCTCAGCATGAAATAATATGGCCCATTTGGAAAAGGACACGCTACCATGATACATTCAGGGCAAACAACATGGTGTTATTAAAACGCGCAGCAGGTATCCAATCCCGCTATGCCGTCGTTCGAAAATTTGATTTCTTGGGTTTGCTCCCGCCGTTTATCCAAGGGAAATTATTTGCCTGAAATCATCCGATTTTCAAGGCCAATTCCTTTCCATACATCATCTTGCGCAAGTTGTTCAGCGCATAACGCATCCTACCCAGCGCTGTATTGATACTTACCTGCGTTACATCCGCGATTTCCTTGAAGCTCATTTCGCCATAATGGCGCATGATGAGCACTTCTTTTTGATCATCGGGAAGCAATTGGATCATTTTCCTTAAATCTTTGTAGGTCTGTTCGCGAATCATCCGGGTTTCCGCGCTTTCGTCCGCAAAATGCAGTACATCAAAAATATCAAACCCCTCACTGGTGACCACCACAGGTGTGCGGCGTTCCTTCCGGTAATAGTCAATCACTAAGTTGTGCGCGATGCGCATCACCCACGGCAGGAACTTACCTTCTTCGTTATAGCGACCGCTTCTAAGGGTATTGATTACTTTGATAAATGTGTCCTGGAAAATATCTTCCGCTAAGTATTCATCCTTCACCAGTAAGTAAATGGATGTGTAGATTTTAGATTTATACCGATCTATCAAAACCTCCAATCCCATCTCATCACCAGACACATACAGACGGATGAGTTCCTGATCTGTTCGTTGTTCAAGCTTCATAATACGCTACCTTCACTTTTTACTATTTTCAACAAATAAGTAACTTTTTCTTTTGTAGTCGTATCTCCTATAGCGGTTCTCCTTATTAATGGTTTCGTTAGTAAAGCCAAAAAAAAGCAAAATTTTCAGAACTTCAAAGCTTTTGTTGAATTTTCATCAACTGGGGTGATAAACCAGCATATTTGTAACAACCATCCGCTCATTATCCGGGTTTTTATATCTTTACTTCCCTTGTGATGTTCATCCAATGCGGCCAATTATTTAGTCAGACCGTTCGTTTGCTAAATGAAGGCCGTTTCATCCTTTGTTTTTTTGCTGTTTTGCAGGAAATCAACATATGGTATTATGATATTGAAATTAAAATTTTTGTTGCTGCTGGGTGCTAGCACCATTTTCAACCACGTTGCAGCTCAAGACGGCAAATCTTTATTCAACCTTCAAAAAGGTGATTGGTTCGTAATGAGGGCCGATGTGGATTTAACTCCCGAATACAACCGCCGCTTGCACCAAGTCAATAAGGATACGCGGCAAAAATCCATCTATTGGCTGCGGTTTACGCTACAGCAGACGGCCACAAATGGCCATCAAATTTATGGTATCCAACTCATCCGTTACCGACACGAAATGGCGGCTACACAACAGACCAGGCCTTTCCCCAAAAGTGGCTATGATTCCTTTTATCCCTTATACGAACAAGGAAAAACATCACTCGATACGTTGCCTACTTACCTGCTTGAGTTGACACCAGATGGTACTATCCAACTTCAACGCGACGGTGCCCCTCACACTACGCAACTTGGCCAGACCGGCAAGATTACTGACTTCGGCACAAAGGTCCGTATCATCACCGAAACTTTTCGGGATGATATGCTCGCCTTGTTGGTCAACCTCATGACCATACCGCAAGGAAAAGAAGCCGCCAAGACGTTCCACCTGCCGGACGAAACGGAAGTAACAGCCCGTATACAAGACAGCCGACAGCAAGGCGCATTTCTCAAAGAAGATATCGGCTTCACCGAAGATATCCAATGCCACCTCTTCCGGCTTATCGACAGTCGGGTGCCTTCGCTCATCAAGACTTCTTCCGGACTGAATTTGGTGATGGTAGCTGCTTCGTTTGACATACCCGGCAATGCGACAATCAAGGGAAACATAAAACATCATACCGTTGCAACACCTATAGCTACCCCATATAAGTTTTCAGGCACCGAACACCGCGTATTGACTCCCCAGACCATGGGTGAAGGCGGTTCGTTCGAGGAATCGGTGCACTTGGAAACCGCAACATCCCTATTCTTTCTGTATGGGGACCAAGCACTCACGATCTTCCTTTCGCCAGGCGACACGCTGACCCTTACAACCGATGCCAGGGATATGGCTGACACCTACGCGTTTGCTGGCAACGCCGCCCAAAACAGCGAATTGGCACAACGCATCGGCGAATTGCTCATGGAACAAAGCGGATGGGGAAGCGGCAAGCTATCCACCGTGATGCGCCAGAAGGATACCGACGCATTCCATGCCTTCATACAAGAGGAGAATCGGAAGGCACAGCAGCTGTTTGAAAACTACCTTGACAACGCGTCACCGGATGCCATCAATTACTACCGAAGGGAATGGGCCTTTGCGTTGGCTACGTCCAAGCTCCAGTTTTTGAGCACCGTCCACTACAAAAGCCACCAAGATGCCCAAGTACCGTTTTCCGATTTCCCGAAGGATTTCTTTACAGACATCGACACCATGGAAGCCTCCAGTGGCGATGCCAATACCATCATCCGTCCGGATTACCATACTTGGCTGGTGCAATATTATCAGGCCCGTATTGGCGTGGCCCCAATATGGGACGATGACTTTTTGAGGGTTTTTCCATTTATCATCGCCACGTCCAGCGGTCACACCCAATACAAAACATTGCATACCTTTTTGAAACGGGCTATCAGTGGTAGTGATTGGCACACCAACCAGCGCATCAAACCCTATTATGAAGACTTCATGAAAAACTGCCAAGACTCGGCCATGACCAATAACCTCAAACGTGAATGGGCTTGGAACGAACAATGGGAGCCCGGTATTTCAGCGTCCCTGCTGGCGTTGCCGTTGCTGGATGGTTCATCCGTCGAGCTCAGCCGATACAAAGGCAAACCCCTGTGTCTGATCGTTAGCGAATTCTTTGTTCCTACTGAACTTGCTGCCTATGCAGCTTTCATCAAGGACAAAACGAACAGTGATGTACAATTTGTCATTGCACAAATCCGCCAACAACCCGATGTCCCCAGCGTGCTCCATGATAGCCTTTTCCAAGGTATTCCTAACGTGGAATTACTGGAACTGGCTCACCATCCAAAAGACATCGGTCCCATTGGCACATCCGGATATTCATCCAAGTGGTTTGTCCTCGATCCCTGGTTAAGGGTTGTGGCCGGGAATCTGCAACCCACCTATCGAAGGACCAATGATGTAGTCCCAACGATGCAAACTATCAGTTATCCCGGGACTAACAGTTATCCAGTAAAGTTAGAAGAACTGCTGGACAAAGCCAGGAAAGCTCATCGGTTTACCAAAGCACAAACAGCTGAGTTTAGGAAAATAGCAGGATGGACATTCGTGTCCATCCTGCTCACTACATTGGTTATCGGCGTGACCAACAGACGGCGCACACAGGCATTGAAGAAAAGGGAAGCGATGAAACACCGCATCCAGCAACTGGAGATCAAGGCCCTACGATCGCAGATGAATCCACATTTTATCTTCAATGCACTCAATTCAATACAATCCCTTATCACCGAAAACCGCTTCCGGGATGCCAATATTTATCTTGCGGAATTTGCCTCGCTACTACGCGGCGTACTTAACAATTCAGAAAAACCAGGGGTATCCTTGTCAGACGAACTCGAAGCCGTGGAGCATTATTGTCGGCTCGAACAACTCCGCTTTGATTTTACATACCGGATTCACGTACCGGACGACGTCAGTCCTGAACTTATTGAGATACCCAGCATGATCATCCAGCCCTTGGTGGAGAATAGTATCGTCCATGGTTTCGCCCAAAAACGGCGAAAAGCATGCCTTACCATCGCTATTGAACACACCAATTGTGGGTTGACCGTCACGGTCGCCGACAACGGCACCGGACTGCCCGTTGAGGGGCAAGTGTACCGCCAAGGCAATGGTATGGGGTTGAAACTGGTGGAAGAACGTGTCCGAAATTTTAATAATACGGAAAAAAATACTAATTTGACCCTCCAAAACCGCATAGAAAATGGCAAGATCGGAGGAGCAACAGCAACGATCACGCTGATGATGGATTAACATGGCATTGCGTAGTATTATCGTGGATGATGAAGCCTCTGGTAGGCAGAACCTCCGTAATCTGCTGACCACCTATTGTCCCGATGTGGCTATTGAAGGCGAAGCGGCATCGGTAACAGAAGCATTGCTGGCGGCGAATCGATTGCAACCCGAACTGCTTTTCCTCGACATCGAACTGCCAGATGGTACCGGGTTCGACCTATTGCAGTCCCTCAATGGCAGCCATGATTTCGAAGTGGTTTTCGTGACGGCATACGATCAATATGGCATTCAAGCTGCTAAGGCGTGTGCAGTGGATTACCTCCTCAAACCGATCCACATTGTCGAACTGATGAAGGCCGTGGAAAAGGCAAAAGCATACGTGACACGCAAGCAGGAAAACCTACGTCTCAAGGAATTGGTAGCCAACATGGATAGGCAGCCAAACGAAAAGCGTATTGCACTACCACTGTCTGACAAAATCGAATTTATCCGTATACAACACATTATCCGCCTGGAAGCAGAAGGCAACTACACCCATTTCTACCTACATCATGGCGCTCATTTTCTGGTTTGCAAGACACTCAAGGAATATCACGAGCTACTGGAACCCCAAGGGTTTATCCGCACACATCAATCACATTTAATCAACCGCAACAAAATATCATCGTATGTAAAAACCGATGGCGGGTACATCACCATGGAAGACGGTAGCCAAGTACCCATTGCCCGGAAGAAAAAGGACGACATTACCCGGCTGTTTTCGCCATAGGCTAATTATTTCTTCCACATAAAAAAGGCGCCACCTCTGGAAGCAGCGCCTTTCGGATATCAGAATTACTTGCTTACTTATACAACGGATACTCAGCCATCAGCATTTTCACTTTGTTGTGGATTTTGCCCAAAGCAGTATCATCATCATGCTTGATCAGTGCTACATCGATCATTTCGGCTATTTCAACCATCCGATCTTCTTTAAGCCCGCGTGTGGTGATAGCTGCTGTACCTAAGCGGATACCGGAAGTTACAAACGGGGACTTGTCATCAAACGGAACCATGTTTTTATTGATGGTAATGCCTGCCTTGCCCAATGCCACTTCTGCGGCCTTGCCACTAATACCTTTATTGCGGAGGTCTATCAGCATGAGGTGGTTATCGGTACCACCAGAAATGATGTTATACCCCTTATCTACAAATACTTTCGCCAAGGTGGCTGCATTTTTCTTCACCTGGATGATGTATTCCATGTATTCTTCGCTGAGTGCTTCGCCGAATGCAATGGCTTTCGCGGCAATAATATGCTCCAAAGGCCCTCCTTGTGTGCCGGGAAATACCGCCAGATCCAGCAAGGAGGTGATACTGCGGATTTCGCCCTTAGGTGTTTTGATGCCCCAGGGATTTTCGAAATCCTTGCCCACCATAATCAGCCCACCACGGGGGCCACGGAGGGTTTTATGGGTAGTGGTAGTCACCACATGGCAGTGCGGAAGCGGATCATTCAGCAGCCCACGGGCTATAAGTCCGGCCGGATGCGAAATATCGGCCACCACCAGCGCACCGATTTCATCAGCCACCTGGCGTATGAAGGCATAATCCCAATCCCGGGAATAAGCCGAGGCACCACAGATGATCACTTTCGGCTTTTCCTGCAATGCAATTTCTTCCAATTGTTTATAAGCTATCAAGCCGGTTTCTTTATCTACGCCGTAAAACAAAGGTTGGTAAAGCTTTCCTGAAAAATTAACAGGGGAGCCGTGTGTAAGGTGTCCACCGTGGGAGAGATCGAAACCCAAAATCTTGTCGCCAGGCTGCAACAGCGCCAGAAACACGGCAGCATTGGCCTGTGCACCGGAATGTGGCTGCACATTCACCCATTCGGCGTTGAAGAGCTGCTTTGCACGTTCAATGGCGATAGTCTCCACCTCGTCGACGATCTCGCAACCGCCATAGTAACGCTTTCCAGGCAGGCCTTCGGCATACTTATTGGTCAGCACCGAGCCTGCGGCCTCCATCACCTGTTTACTCACGAAGTTTTCCGATGCAATGAGTTCAATACCTTCTTCCTGGCGTGCGAGCTCTTGGTTGATTAAATTAAAAATGGTTTCGTCCCTTCTCATTATGATACAAAGAATTGAATGTTAAAAAGTTGCGCAAAGATATAAACTTGAATACAATATTCAACCTTCCAACTCACTTTTGATGGTTTTCAGTGCCAAGTCATATGGGTTTTCATCCAATACGCTAATGTGGCCAAGCACAACCGTGCTGAATTCCTTCGCACTGGCTGTTGCCGGCAAGCCTGCCCCGGCATTGCGGATGAGTGCGACCGTATTGTCCTTGAGCTGTTTGGCAATGGCCCATGCGGTGGTGCTCACATAGAGTTGCTGGGTGATGTTGTGCTCGTATTCCGCACGTATTTCATTGACTAATAGGTGCTGGAAATCCTCGACACTTAGCCCTGGGGCATGCATCCGCAATAGCATGTTTGAAGGGTTGATACGTTCGACAAACAACACCAGCCGCTCATAAGCCTGTAGCCGTAAAGGCTGTATTTCTTGCCTTGCCGCATGCCTGGCCTCCAAGGATTTCAGCCTGAAAATATAGCTGTTGTACTTGGTCCAGAACATCCAACTTGCTACGCCCGCAACAGCGCATCCTGCCAGGATGTATTTCATCAGATCGATAAAAAATAATGTAATGTCCATTAAGTATCATTTGTTTATAGAACGTCAAAATCCACGTCGCCCTGCAAAAGTGGAGAATTTTATGTATTTTTGTATGATTTTGAATTTAATTTATCATAAGCAGATGAGCACAGCAACACTTTCACCCACGGCACCATTGACCTTGACACCGGGCGCTATCAAGGAGCTTAAGAAGTTGAAAGAGCAACAGGAAATCTCGGATGATTTCGGATTGCGAGTAGGTGTTGAAGGCGGTGGTTGTGCCGGCATGAATTACATTTTGGGTTTCGACCAAAAGAAAGAGGGCGATTCCGAGTACAACATTGAGGGAATACGCATTTTCATGAATAAGGCGCATGGCTTGTATCTTGCCGGCATGGAGGTCGATTTTCGGAATGGCTTGGATGCCCGAGGCTTCACGTTCAACAACCCGAATGCAACCAGCACCTGTGGCTGCGGGTCATCGTTCTCGGCGTAATATCGTCTTAGCAACCCATTGCATTCACTGCTTTGCTGTTTTTAAAGGGTTTACCCTTTGATTAGCGGTTTTTTACCTGTTTCTTACCTTTCCTTTACCTCTTCCTTACCCCTCGCTTACCCTTTCCTTACCATTTCTTTACCCTTTCCTTACTCTTTCCTTACCTACAGGGTAATGCAACGGTATCTAATCGGTAACCCAGCTGTCTATGTGCTGTATTTAAAGGTATCCCGAGGAGTAATCATCGAGAACAAACCTTCCCCTCCATTCCTTTCCACCAGCGATTCAGGCTGTTGCAGACGAAACCTAGGAATTGGGAGCAAAGCGAACCGATTCCAGTTGAGGAGCAACCGCCTGAATCAAACCTTTCCTTTTTCCTTTCGTACTAATTCGCTATCTTTGCATCCTCATTTTTTGAATACAAACAATTGATGTACAAGGAATATAAGCAACTCAATTTACCCGAAATCGGCAAGGATATATTAGCCCGTTGGCAAGCGGAAAACATCTTTGAAAAAAGCATCACGCAACGTCCAGCAAGCAAGCCCTACACGTTCTATGAAGGCCCCCCGTCTGCCAATGGCATGCCGGGCATTCATCACGTCATGGCACGGGCTATTAAGGACATTTTCTGCCGCTACAAGACCCTCAAAGGTTATCAGGTAAAACGCAAAGGAGGCTGGGACACCCATGGCCTGCCCATTGAGCTTGCCGTGGAAAAAACCCTTGGCATCACCAAAGAGGATATCGGCAAAACCCTATCCGTGGCCGATTACAATGCAGCTTGCCGTCGGGAAGTGATGAAATACACCGATGTATGGAATGACCTCACCGAAAAAATGGGGTATTGGGTCGATCTGGAAAACCCATACATCACCTACAAAAATGAATATATCGAAACGCTGTGGTGGATATTGAAAGAATTTCATAAAAAAGGGCTGCTGTATAAGGGATATACCATCCAGCCTTATTCTCCTGCCGCAGGCACGGGGCTTAGCTCACATGAACTCAACCAACCCGGTACTTACCGGCCGGTAAAAGACACGACCGTCGTAGCCGAGTTCCGCATCAAGAAAGACCAAGTACATCCTGCTATGGCAGCGCTCTTCGAAGATGAAAATGAAGATACCGCCATCCTCGCCTGGACCACCACCCCTTGGACATTGCCTGCTAACAGTGCCTTGGTTGTGGGTAAGGATATTCGCTACGTCAAAGTACGCACCTTCAACCCATACACATTCGAGCCGGTCAGCGTAGTATTGGCGAAAGAACTGATAGGAAGGTATTTCAAGCCTGAAGGGCAAGCTATCTCACTAAAAGATTATAACCAAGGCGACAAAATCATCCCTTGGGAAATCCGTACTGAATTTTCAGGCTCCGAATTGCTCAATCTTCGGTACCACCAACTCCTGCCCTATGTCACCAATGAAGAACTGGAACAGCATGCTTTCCGTGTCATCGCGGGTGATTTCGTGACCATTGAAGACGGTACGGGCATCGTGCACTCATCAGCCACCTTCGGTGCCGATGACTTCCGAGTGAGCAAAGAAAACGACGTGCCGGGCGTCTTCGTGAAAGATGAAAACGGCAAGGAAGTACCCATTGTAGACAAACGTGGGCGCTTCGTCAAGGAAATTGGCGAATTTGGCGGCCGTTTTGTCAAAGAAGAATATTACAGCGACGCGGAGCGCGCGGCCGAGGGGTTCAAGCCCACCGACGTGCTCATCGCCATCAAACTGAAAGAAGAAAACAAGGCCTTCGAGGTCAAACGATACGAACACAGCTATCCGCATTGCTGGCGCACGGACAAGCCGATACTTTATTACCCGCTGGACAGCTGGTTTATCCGCACCACGGCAATGAAAGATGAGCTGGTAGCCCTCAACAAAACAATCAATTGGAAACCAGAAGCCACGGGTACAGGCCGCTTCGGCAACTGGCTGGAAAACCTGGTGGACTGGAACCTCTCGCGTTCACGCTTCTGGGGAACTCCCCTACCGATTTGGCGCAGCGAAGATGAAAACGAAGAAATCTGCATCGGTTCTATCGAGGAGTTGAAAGCGCGTATCGAAAGCAGCCTCGCTTCGGGCACGCTCAACGACGAAGAAAAAACGAAGCTACAGGAATACCTGCATAAATTCGGCACTGATGAATTGGATTTGCACCGACCTTATGTAGATGACATCGTACTGGTATCCGACGCCGGACAGAAGCTCTACCGCGAGCCGGATCTCATCGACGTCTGGTTTGATAGCGGTGCCATGCCGTTTGCGCAATGGGGGTTGGATCACAAAAAGTTGGCTGTCGGCAGCGACACACCATTCAAAACCGGTTTTGAAGGAGCTTATCCGGCCGATTTCATTGCCGAGGGAGTGGACCAGACACGTGGGTGGTTTTTCACGCTGCATGCCATCTCCACCATGCTGAGGCATTCCGTGGCTTTCAAAAACGTGGTCTCCAATGGCTTGGTCCTGGACAAAAACGGAAACAAGATGTCCAAGCGTTTGGGCAATGCCGTAGATCCGTTTACCACCATTGAAAAATACAGCGCCGATGCCACGCGCTGGTACATGATCAGCAATGCGTCCCCCTGGGACAACCTCAAGTTCAATGAGGAAGGGCTGGATGAGGTGCGCCGCAAATTCTTCGGGACGCTGTACAATACGTATGCGTTTTTTGCGCTGTATGCTAACATCGACAAGTTTGCCTATCAAGAGGCTGACCTACCTCTGGCTTCACGGCCCGAGATAGATCGCTGGATTAGCTCGCTGCTCAACAGCCTCACCAAAGAGGTAGACGGCTACTATGCGGATTTCGAGCCTACGAAGGCTGCCCGCGCAATACAGACGTTTGTAGACGAACACCTGAGCAACTGGTATGTCAGGCTGTGCCGTAGGCGCTTCTGGAAAGGTGAATATACCGAGGATAAAATCTCGGCTTATCAAACGCTCTATACCTGCCTTAATACGATTGCGAAGCTGATGTCACCCATCGCACCGTTCTTCAGCGATAGGTTGTATTTGGATCTGAACAATGCCACAGGCAAAGAACAAGCCGAATCGGTTCATTTGGCTGATTTCCCGGCATACCATGCGGATCTGGTAGACAAAGCGTTGGAAGAGCGTATGGCCCTAGCACAGGATATTTCATCGCTCACACTCTCGCTGCGCAAGAAGACCGGCATCAACGTAAGGCAACCGCTCAACAAAATCTTACTTCCCGTATTGGACGAGGATTTCCGGCAACAGGTCGAAAAGGTAAAAGATCTTGTCCTTTCTGAAACGAATATCAAAGAAGTCGAGTTTATCACAGACACCTCAGGCATCATCAAAAAGCGAATCAAGCCCAATTTCAAAACCCTGGGTCCGAAAGTGGGTAAAGACATGAAGTCCGTGGCGACGGCTATCCAAGCATTCACGCCGGAAGATATTGCCGTATTGGAACATGACGGTCAAATCGCAATACGCAACACACCATACACCATTCAGCTCACCGATGTCGAAATCATTGCTGAGGATGTGGCCGGATGGCAGGTAGCTAATCTTGGTAAACTCACAGTGGCCCTGGATATCCACATCACACCGGAACTGAAAAATGAAGGCATTTCCCGCGAATTAGTCAATCGCATCCAGAATCTCCGTAAAGAACGTGGGTTTGAGGTAACGGATCGGATTAACGTGAGTTTGACCAATATACCGGATATTACCGAAGCCGCAACGGTTAATTTATCTTATATTCGCACCGAGATATTGGCAGACTCTTTGATATTTGAGGATACCCTTGTCAACGGTGACACTATAGAAATTGCGGAAAGGGAATTGAACGTTTTAATTGAAAAAGTGTAAAAATATGGCAAATAACAGCGAAAAAACACGGTATAGTGATGCAGAGTTGCAAGAGTTTAAGGAAATTATTTTGGAAAAACTCCGTGTAGCCAAAGAGGAACTGTCAGCCTTGACCAAATCGTTGAACGCTAGCAACGCCAATGGAACTGACGATACGGCAGGAACATTCAAGACCCTAGAAGATGGCTCTGCCACGTTGGAGAAAGAGCAGACCAACCAATTGGCTGCCCGGCAGAAAAAATTCATCGACAACTTAGAAGCTGCATTGGTACGCATTGAAAACAAAACCTACGGCATTTGCCGTGAAACCGGCAAGCTCATCCAAAAGGAACGCCTTCGTGCCGTACCGCATACGACATTGAGCATGGAAGCCAAGTTGAAACAATATTAGAACCAGCTATCGGCTTTCAGCTATCGGCTTCCGGCTTTATTGAATAGGCTGGATGGTTGATAGCTGAAAGCTGATTGGCCGACAGCTAAAACTATGAAAGGCTATACCAAACCCCTTATACTGATCGCTTCAGTACTGCTGATAGACCAGCTTTCCAAATTTTGGATTAAGCTCAATATGTCCCTTGGACAAGAATACAAAATTTTGGGTAATTGGTTTATCATTCACTTTACCGAGAATAATGGCATGGCCTTCGGCCTCGAATTTGGCGGTGAATCCGGTAAATTGGCCTTATCCCTGTTTCGCATAGCAGCGGTTATCGGAATAGGATATGGCTTGCATTACATGATCAAGCATAAATACCATCGGGGTTTCATTCTCAATGTAGCATTGATATTTTCCGGAGCAATGGGCAATATCATCGATTCGACGTTTTATGGCCTGATTTTCAGCGAAAGCACTTGGTTTGAGACCGCTAAGCTTTTCCCTGCCGGGGGTGGCTATTCCAGCTTGCTCCACGGCAAGGTAGTGGACATGTTATATTTCCCCATCATCTCTGGAACATTTCCTACGTGGTTGCCGCTATGGGGCGGCGACGATTTTTTGTTTTTCCGACCAGTATTTAACATTGCCGATTCTGCGATTACCGTAGGTGTAGCGCTTATCCTGCTTTACCAAAAACGTTATTTTAAGGAAGAAGTCGTCGAGCCAGAAAGCTATAATAGCGAAGTGGTGGAGGATTGATCAAGCGCGCGGCAAGAATAACTTGACGCGCGCTTACTATTAATGGCAATATAATTACCCGTTTTACACATCATAGGTGGTGGAAGATGTCTCTCCGCCCCTACCTGTCCAGTTCGTATGGAAGAATTCCCCCCGGGGCTTATCCACCCGTTCGTAGGTATGCGCACCGAAATAATCCCGTTGAGCTTGCAGCAAGTTGGCCGGCAGCCGTTCGCAGCGGTACCCATCGTAGTAAATCAATCCAGCACTGATACACGGCACAGGAATACCATTGGTAATCGCCGACGCCACCACTTTCCGCCATCCACTTTGGGCGGCTTGTATTTTCTCCTTAAAGAAATCATCCAATATCAAATTGGGCAAGGCGGGATTTTTATCAAACGCTTCCTTGATTTTACCAAGGAATGCCGAGCGGATGATGCAGCCTTCACGCCACATCAAGGCGATACTTCCATAGTTGAGCTCCCAGCCATATTCTTTGGCCGCTACAGCCATCATCTGGAAGCCCTGTGCATAGGAAATCACCTTGGCAGCATACAGGGCATCGCGTAGGTCATTGATGAACGCCTGCCTGTCACCATCAAACGACGGCGTAGGCCCGTGTAGCACGTTAGAAGCGGCCACACGCTCGTCTTTCAGTGCCGATAAACACCGGGCAAAGACCGATTCGGCGATCAGCGTGAGGGGCACGCCCAAGTCGAGCGCTACCGTACCCGTCCATTTGCCCGTTCCCTTCTGTCCGGCGGTATCGAGGATTTTGTCTACCAACGGCAAGCCGTCCTCATCCTTGAACGCCAGGATGTCCCGCGTAATTTCAATCAGGTAGCTATCCAACTCCCCTTCATTCCATTCTTTAAACACTTCGTGCATCTCGTCGGGTGTCATGCCCAGCACCTCTTTCATGATGTGGTATGTTTCATTGATAAGCTGCATATCGCCATATTCGATGCCGTTGTGTACCATCTTGACAAAATGCCCGGCACCACCAATGCCCACCCAATCGCAGCAGGGCGTACCGTCAGCCACTTTAGCGGCGATGGCCTGGAAAATTGGTTTAATGGCCGGCCATGCTGCGGCCGATCCGCCCGGCATAATGGAAGGTCCCAAGAGCGCTCCTTCTTCGCCACCGGACACACCGGTACCGATGTATAATAGCCCCTTGCTCTCCACATACTTGGTGCGGCGTTCCGTATCCGGGAAATGGGAATTTCCCCCATCAATGATGATGTCGCCCGGCTCCAAATGGGGAATCAGTAATTCGATGAAGTCATCAACAGGCTTTCCCGCTTTGACCATCAGCATGATTTTGCGGGGTGTTTTAAGTGAGCCGATTAAATCCTCGATGGAGGTGGCCCCATAAATGTTTTTGCCTTTTGCCCGGCCATTGACAAAACGTTCTACTTTATCCACTGTACGGTTGTAAGCCGTCACATGAAAGCCTTTGCTTTCCATATTGAGAATGAGGTTTTCCCCCATCACAGCGATACCAATGACGCCTATATCGGATTTGTCTTGCATATATATCTCCTTTTGTTCCCAAAGTTATGCTTTACGCATTACGAAAAAAACAAAAAAAGAAAAATGTGATTATTATGATATCGGCGCTAAACCCGCTATCGCGGTTGGGAAGCAGAACATTAACATATTTTATTTGCCCTGCGGCTGTTCAAAATTCTAAATCAAAATGTATTTTAGCGCCAAACAAACCCGGATATCCGATGAATACATTTCGTACATACTGCACCCTGTCCCTTGCATGGCTTTGTATAGCCGGCCTTACGCAACCCCTGTTTGCCCAGCAAAATCCCATCATTCCCGGCTGGTACGCCGATCCGGAAGGCATCGTCTATGGCGATCGGTTTTGGGTATACCCTACCTATTCTGCCCCTTATGAAGAGCAAGTCTTCTTCGATGCCTTTTCTTCTCCGGATCTCGTCAACTGGACCAAGCATCCGCGCATCATCGATACGGCGGAAGTCAAATGGGCCAAGCGGGCCATGTGGGCTCCCGGCGTGCTGGAAAAAGACGGCAAATACTATTTCTTCTTTGCGGCCAATGACGTACACGAAGGGCAGGTCGGCGGCATTGGGGTAGCCGTAGCTGACAGGCCCGAGGGGCCATTCAAAGACCTACTGGGTAAGCCGCTCATCAATGACATCGTAAATGGCGCACAGCCCATCGACCAGTTTGTATTCAAAGACAAAGACGGCACCTATTATATGTATTACGGCGGATGGCGGCATTGCAACATCGTCCGGCTGAATGACGACTTCACCGGCTTAGTGCCTTTCGACGATGGCGAGATCTACAAAGAAGTGACCCCTGAAAGCTATGTAGAAGGGCCGTTCATGTTCATGCGGAATGGCAACTATTACTTCATGTGGTCCGAAGGCGGCTGGGGCGGCCCCCACTATAAAGTAGCGTACGCTATCGCGGACTCCCCTTTCGGCCCGTTTAAGCGGGTCGCCACCATCCTGGAGCAAGATCCCGAAATCGCTACCGGTGCGGGCCACCACTCCGTCATTCAGGTACCCGGCAATGACCAATGGTATATCGTATACCATCGCCGCCCATTGGATAAGAAAGGCGCTAACGAACGGGTGACCTGTGTGGACGAAATGCACTTTGACGAAGACGGCTACATCATGCCCGTCCAGATGACGCATACTGGCGTACGCCACCCACTCCGCAACTAACGCCAGTTTTAGGCTTATATAGCGCAAAAGTATCTTATCTTTGGGCGCGCAACTTTTTGACAAACGGATATGATTGCTGGCTCACCTTTACATACAAAAAAAATCCTCGTCACGGGAAGCAATGGCTTGCTAGGCCAAAAAATTACGGATTTGGCACTTCCTGGTGCGGCCATTGAACTGATAGCCACCTCCAGGGGCGAAAACCGCCATCCCACAAAGGAAGGTTATCGGTATATCGACCTGGATATCCTCGACGAGTCGCGGCTTCGGGATGTCATTGCCGAATACAGGCCGGAAGTCATCATCAACACGGCAGCAATGACCAACGTAGACACTTGCGAACATGACCCCGAAGGTTGCCACCAGTTAAATGTGGTCGCCGTGGCTCAACTGGTTTCATTGAGCGAAGAATTCGGCATCCATTTTATCCACCTATCTACTGACTTTATCTTTGACGGCGAAGACGGTCCTTACGCGGAGGATGATATACCGCGCCCGTTGAGCCTGTATGGCCAAAGCAAGCTGGACGCCGAGCATATCATCCAACAGTCGAGTTGCAAATGGGCCATCCTGCGTACCATACTGGTATATGGCGTGGTGGCCGATATGAGCCGGAGTAATATCGTATTGTGGGCCAAAGGCGCACTGGAAAAAGGGCAGCCGCTCAAGGTGGTGAATGATCAATGGCGTACGCCTACATTGGCAGAGGATTTGGCGGAGGCCTGTATCCTCGCCGCCACGAAGGGAGCCGAAGGCATCTACCACATTTCCGGCAAAGACATGTTCGCCATCCATGAACTGGTGGCAGCAGTGGCCGATTACTGGGGCCTTGATAAATCCCTGATTGGCGAGGTGAGCTCCGATACATTGAACCAAGCCGCACCTCGGCCTAAACGGACGGGCTTCCTATTGGATAAGGCCCGCACCGTGCTGGGATATGAGCCCCACAGTTTTTCAGAGGGACTAGCGTTGGTGGATCGGCAACTAAAAAACAAAAAATAATCTCATTTTTGCAGCATGACTCAGAAGTTTGCCCACGAATCCTTCACCGTTATGAATGAATTGGTGCTCCCTAATGACACCAATACACTGAATAACCTCATGGGCGGCCGCCTGCTCCATTGGATGGACATCGCCGCCGCCATTTCCGCCCAAAAGCATTGCAACCGCATCGTGGTGACGGCATCCGTGGATAATGTGTCCTTCAAGCATCCGGTAAAACTGGGTGACGTCATCAGTATCGAAGCCAAGGTCACCCGCGCATTCAATACGTCTGTAGAGGTACGTCTCGTGGTGTGGGCACAGAATATTCCATCCGGCACCAAAATACGGTCAAACGAAGCTTTTTACACGTTTGTAGCCATTGACCAAAATGGCCGGACAATCACCGTACCCCAATTGGTGCCCGAAACGGATGATGAAAAAAAATTGTACAATGAAGCGCTCCAGCGCCGCGAACTCCGGTTGATATTGGCCGGGAAGCTGAAGCCAAAAGACGCAAAAGAACTTCAACAGCTATTTAAGGAAGTAGTAAAAGACTAAGTTATCAGCCAGATAGCTGCTATCCTTATCTTCTCCGCGGGACAAGCAGCAGGACTACACCAGCTACCAGAATGATTCCCCCCACGTAAGGAGGCCAGTTGACCTGCTCCTCTTTATCGGCGGTAACCTCCAGAGAGCCGATATCCACCACTTTTTCCTCGCGGGTAAACGAAAAGCCGGTCCATACCAGCATGAGTGCACCAACAACGATTAAGATAATTCCAACTGTCTTTGCCATACGGTTTGCTTTTTGAGTATCCAACAAAGACAGCCGGAAAATGTTTTATTTCGCGGGCGTGATGGTGATTTTCCTGAATTCCACGGGACCGTGGTCGCCTTGGATGTAGATAGGCCCCGGATCGCCTTCGTTGCTATCCAATGCACCGCCAGTAATGCCTGGAATCTCTTGGTTGGCTATTACGGTCTTGCCATTGGCTACGATAGTGACCATCCGGCCCACCAACGTAATGTCAAAGGCCTGCCATTCACCGGGGCTTTTAGCAGCAATTTCACTGGGCGTAAGGAACCCGTAGACGCCTCCATAAAGCACATTGGAAGGATGTTCATCTTTCGGGGTATCCATAATCTGCACTTCATGGCGCCCACGCAGGTATATTCCGCTGTTGCTTCCCGCAGGGTACCTGAACTCGACGTGCAGTTTGAAGTCGGTGAATTTGGCCTCGGAAATCAGGTTGGATCCCGAGCGTGGGCTGGTCAATATCCCATCGCGTACGACCCATTGGTTTTCACCAAGGGCCCTCCATCCGTTCAGGTCTTTACCATTAAATAATTCAATAGGATTGGCCCATACCGGTTCGGCCGAACGCACCAGATAAGGTGCTTTTACGCCTTCCCATGAGTAGGATTTGCCATCGGGTTTTGTGACGGTACCTTCAATTCCTGGGCCGACGAGCCTACCCGATACCACCAGATCGCCACCTCCCTGTTCCCACTGCGGTGGAATGCTGAACGAAAATGCGCCGTTTTCAATCACCACTTCCGAAACCGGTCGGGCACTGCCCTCTGTACTTACGAAACTGCCTACCAGCGTATGATTTCCGGATAACTTGACCTCCAGCCACGAAGGCGCAGGCTTACCGTTTCGATCAATGGTAATATCCCAGCGTCCAATGAGTTCTTTGCCGGGCACATTTTGTGCTTGTGCATACGTGCAGCAGGTGTTCAAGGACAATGCTGCCGTGAGTGCAGCAACCAATGCTGGCGTAAGCGTAGCTTGTAACATACGGTGATACATGGTTAATGATTTACAATAAACGTTATTCATTCGCGAGTTGTACGATACGGTCAAATTCCTCCCGTGCGAGCGGCATTACCGACAGTCGCCCCTGGCGCACCAACGCTATGTTTTGGAGCAACGAATCTGCTTTGATCGTTTCAAGCGTGATGGGTTTCTTCAGGGTTTCCACGGGTGCCAAATCCACTACCACCCAACGTTCATCGGTTGTAGTAGGATCTTGGTAGTGCTCCTTCACCACTTTGGCAATGCCTACTACTTCCTTGCCCTCATTGCTGTGGTAAAACAACACCAAATCGCCTGCTTTCATAGCTTGCAAATTGTTGCGTGCCTGATAGTTGCGCACACCGTCCCAAAAGGTTTGCTTGTCCTTGAGGAATTGTTGCCAGCTGTATTTGAACGGTTCTGATTTTACGATAAAGTAGTTCATGCTTAGTTTTGCTTTTGCGTCACTTCCATCTTTTCGGCAAAATGGTCACAATAGTCGCGCAAATCGCCGATGACCGCTTTTGCCACCGCATCCTCTCCTGCAGCACGGATGAAGGTATCGCCCAATGTTTGCAAGGTTTCATAGAAAAAGCGTTTCATCTCATCCAATGGCATATCCTTTGTCCATAGATCGATACGCAACGAGTTTTTATAGTGATGATCCCATAAGGCGAGAAACATGGCTTTGGCCGGCAGGGCTTCCTTATTTTCGCCATCGGTCGATTCCCAGTTAATATTATCCGGCACGTTGTTGTCGTCCAGTTCAATAGTCAGTTTTATTTCTGCTTTTTTCATGCTTAGTTTTAGTTTAGCGTTATCCGCGTTCCATACCTTACCATACATTCATTATCCAAATCGCCAGCACCACAAATACCACAAACACACTCTCGGCCATCCACACTCGTTTGATGCTGCGCAGCATCAACCTAAAAAACTGGTCGGCTGCCACCAATATCAGCAAAAGTAACAAAAACCAACCAATGGTACCCATACCAATTTCGCCGGCAACTAGCTGCCATAGCAACCAAGTCATCAGTAACGCCGACGCGATATTCAGTGGTGTAATCCGCAGTGATCTCATCGTTTTTTCCAGCTCGGCTTCGGTTTGCCTGCATTTCCCCCTCGTTTTGCAACCCGCTGGAATTGGCCGGTTTTTTTTTGTTTGCCAACGTTTTGCTTGGCAGCCTTTTTTTCGTGGAAAGCTCCTTTGAAATCCGGATTGTCCTTACGTTTCTGCGCATCAATCTCCCGTGCGATGGCTTGCCGTTCGTCAAACCCGGTTTCTGCTATCGCGACCCCTTCGGGGATATCGGATACCGGAATCTGTTGGCGGATTAATTTTTCGATTTTATCGATATAATACGCTTCTGCAGGATTGCAGAAGGTGATGGCATCCCCTGTTTGGAATGCCCTGCCCGTACGGCCTATACGGTGTACATAATCCTCAATGACGATGGGTACGTCAAAATTGATGACGTGGCTCACATTGCTCACGTCCAGTCCACGCGCTGCCACGTCCGTGGCGACCAATATCCGGATATCCCCTTCCTTAAATGCGTTGATGGAATTTATGCGCGTGTTTTGTCCTTTATTGGCATGGATTACCCTGACATTCTCCGTACCATACTTTCGTTCGACAAAGCTGAATACATTGTCTGCCACCATCTTGGTTTTGCAAAACACGATGAGCCGGTGCAAAGTATCATCATCTTTGAGCAAATATTGCAGCAAATTGATTTTGGTCTTGAGGTTGGGCACATAATACAGCATTTGCCTTACCGTCTGTGCAGGTGTAGCCTGCTCACTCACTTCCACGATGGTAGGGAATGCCAGAAAGTCACCTGCGATCTTATGTACCAGCTCACTCATGGTCGCCGAGAAGAGCAGGTTTTGCCGTTTACGGGGTACCACCTCCAATATCCGGTGCAGCTTGCTGATGAAACCCATATCCATCATCTTATCGGCCTCATCCATCACGAGTACCTTCAGTGATTTGGTGACGATATGCCCAGCTAGATACAGGTCGAGAAACCGACCCGGTGTAGCCACGATGATATCTACACCCTGTTCCAGTGTGGCGATTTGCGTCTTGGGGCCGAGGCCACCATAGAGTACCACCGTACGCAGATCCGTGTATTTTGCAAATAAACGGATGTTTTCTTCAATTTGCATGGCCAGTTCGCGTGTCGGCGAAAGGATAAGCGCCCGTGCATCGTTGCCCTGGGCGTAATTGAGCTTCATCAGGATAGGCAGCACGAAAGCCGCAGTTTTGCCCGTACCGGTCTGCGCAATACCCATCACGTCCTGCCCGGCCAGCGCCGGAGGAATGGCCTTTTGCTGAATAGGAGTTGGCGTGGTGTACCCCGCTTCCTCAATCGCATTCAGGATTTGCCTGTTGAACTTGAAATCCGAAAAGGTATTCCGCTCCATCCGGCAAAGATAGGGAATCAATCCAATGTTTGCGTGAATCCTTCTCGTCCATTTTCAACCCGACCGCTTCACCAGCAATACCTCATCGCTATCTAACAACAGGTAGCCGTATTCGTAGCAAAAGCGGTATTGGTGGCCTTTACCTGTCTCGTACATATCGGTGATGTAATCAAAATTAAATCCTTCTTTAACCAGCGTTTTCCACCTCACTTTTACCTTTCCCTCGGGATTGAGGGTTTCGAGGATTCTTCGGTTGCGTTTCAGGATGCCATTCACTTTTCGGAGATAGCTATTTTCTTCGGCGTTACGCCTGTTGTTGTAGTTGCTGCGGCAAGCATCATCGCAGAATTTTTTATCTGCGCGGCCAGCAAGCAGCTCCCCGCAATCCAAACATTTTCTTTCCATAGGTAATGGTTATGTTTGACAATCGTGCCTAGATGATGCTTTAAAGATAAGGATTTTACCTTAAAACGCAATAACGCCTGCACATTTCGTAGCTTTGCCTACTTTACGGTTGCCCCATGCGCATACTCATCATACACAACCACTATCAGGATCCCGGCGGCGAGGATGTGGTTTTCGAGCAGGAACGGAGTTTATTGGCTTCCACGGAAACCGTTTCATCGATCACGTTCGACAACCGAAAAGGGTGGCAGGGAGTATGGCAGACTTTATGGTCGCCATGGAACATATGGGCCGCACGACGGATAAGACAGGCAATACGGCAGCATCAACCCGACGTTGTCCACATCCATAACCTACACTATGCCATTGGCCCTATTGCCATCCGCGCGGCCAAACGGATGGGCATCCCGGTCGTGATGACGTTGCACAATTACCGCCTACTCTGCCCTTCGGCCACCCTATTTTACAACGGAAAGCTGTTTACCGCAAGTATACGTGCACAATATCCTTGGAGAGCCGTCCGCTTGGGTGTACACAGCCATTCCATGTTCAAAACATTTTGGCTGGCTACCACCACCTGGCTACATAAAAAAATAGGCACCTGGCAACTGGTCGATCGTTACATCGCATTGACGGATTTCGCTCGACAATTATTTGTCGATTCATCCCTCGGGATACCTGCGGAAAAATTCATGGTAAAACCGAATTTCGTGGCAGACGTCCACCAAGCGACACAACCACGGGAAAAACACATGCTATTCATCGGTCGCCTTACAGAAGAAAAAGGCATCTCGGTATTGCTGGAGGCATTCAAGGGTACGGATTTCCAGCTACGGATTGCAGGCAATGGTCCCCTACGGGATAAAATCAGGGATACCGCGGGAAAACATGCTAACATTACCTACCTTGGCGCGCTAGGACGGGCAGCCATCGATAGCCAGCTGGCCAGTTGCACAGCCCTCGTTTTTCCCTCGATTTGGTACGAGGGCATGCCCATCACGCTACTGGAAGCCTTCGCTACGGGCACGCCTGTCATCGCCAGCGATTTGGGAGCCATGCAGTCCATGGTATACGAAGGACAAAATGGGGTTAGCTTTCCAGTCGGTGACGCACAAGCCTTGCGCCAAAAGATGGGGCAGTGGCTTGCTATGGATGATGCATCCAGGCAACGTATTGGCAATGGTGCTCGGCTTACGTATGAGCAGCTTTACACCGCCAAACGGAACAAAACCCTGCTGTTGGATATTTATCGTTCAGCAATCCTTTCAATGCCATCCGATGACCTTGCCGGGTCGGGAACATAACAGATTCTTACGAAGTGGGTTACCCCCTGTTCAACTCCGCAGCTACGCGCTGGGCCTCCTTCATCACACGGAAAAAATTGCCGCTCCATATTTTTTTAATGTCTTCCTCGCTGTAACCACGTTTGACCAGCTCATAGGTAATATTGCCCATTTCGCTTACATCGTACATACCCGTGACACCACCGCCACCGTCCAAGTCAGGGCCAATTCCTACATAATCCACACCCACGAGTTTCACGATGTGGTCGATATGATCCACCACCATCTGCAAGGTAGCCGGCTGTTCCGGGAATTGTTTGTTGAGTTCCTGCATTTCCGCAGCCCTCGCTTGTTGCTGCGCTTCAGTGAGGTCAGCACCCCTTGGATACTTCTCACGAAGTGCCTGCATGGCTTTAGCCCGCTTGGGGTCACCTGCTTTCAGGTAACCGCTGAGCATATTCATCTGAATCACCCCGCCTTTAGCTGCTATCGCCTTGATCTGGTCATCTGTCAGGTTGCGCGGATGATTAAACAACGCCCTTGCCGAGCTGTGTGTGGCCACGATCGGTGCAGCCGAAAGTTCGAGGCAATCCCATACGGTGCCATCGGACGTATGCGATACATCCACGATCATACCCAGCCGGTTCATTTCCTTGACCACCTCAACACCGAAGGGGCTAAGCCCATCGTGCTCCGGCCCTTTCGCGTCAGTTGATGAATCACAGATGTCATTATTGCTGGTGTGACATAGCGTCATGTACCGGGCGCCGAGGTCATAATACGTTTTCAGGAGCGACAGGTCGTTGCCGATGGCCCATCCATTTTCCACTGCGGTGAACACCGAGAACTTACCTGCTTTTTTCAACGCCATCGCTTCCTCGGGCGTAGTAGCCAGTCCGGCGATATTGGGGTGGTCATCCGCAATGTGATGCACAATGTCAAAAAGCTCCAGTGCGAGTTTCTTGGCACCGGCGTTGCCTTCGGGTGTACGGGCTCCCTGACCCAGGTATACGGCAAAAAACATGGCGTCCATACCCCCCTTTTTTATTCGCGGGAAGTCTACCCGGGATCCGGAAGCGCGGGGATTATGTTCTTCGGCCACGTCAAAATCCGGCCGTGAATGCATGAGCATCGGCAGGTCACAATGCGTATCGAGTGTCAATGCTGAGGCATGGATAGCCGTGGCCTTGGCCTTGATTTGTGGATCGTCATAGGTTTGAGCGAAAACGGCGATGGTTGACAACATAATACTGCCCAAGGCAGCAGGCGAAGCAATCTTATTCATAAAAAGTCTTGTCGATTTGGTGTCGTTCTTAATTTCTGCCACTAAAATTAAGTAAAGATTGCCAGTTCACACCTTCTTTTCACAAAAATGTTATAAAAATTATCACCAGTCAGCCAGTTCCTGCTCAATGTGGCTCAATAGCTGAACGTCTTCGAAGTCAATTTGACCGGTTGCCGCATGCCCTTGCATTAAAAGCGCTTTCGATCGCGCCAAAAGCATCCATTTTTCTTCGCCGGAGGATTGCCGCATGGCATCATGGTACAGCAATAGGGCCAACGGCCTGAGTTGATGAGGCTCCAACGTCGCGACAATTTCAGGGAGGTTTTGCACGGGCTGTTGGAGGATGCCTTGACGTTTGGTACCAAAGTATTCCTCATAAAGCGCGGCCATTTCATCTTGCACATCGGGCAAGGCATCATCCAAGGCTTGGCTATTCTTCCCTTTAACCCGTTCAAGTGCCTCGAAAAAGCGTTTAATCAGCCGCTCAATATAGTCCTCCCTACGCGATTGGTACATCGTCTATTTCCTTTCAAAAACAAATCCATTCAATGCCTGCCGTTGCTTTCTCCATTAGCATTCGGCAGTTGTTCAAGAATAAGCAATTTTTTTGTTTATCGGAAATCCCTTGATAGACCAAGCTGGACTTTTGAGCAAACGGAATTGAACTCCTCACAAAAATCCAGTGGCCTTGAGTGCGATAGTTTTGCATGCAAATGATTGAGCAGTTAAAATTAAATCACAAAACGATGAAAACGCGATCACTTTTTTCGGCATCATTATTCGCCGCCCTATTCACAACCGGTTGTGCAAGCAAATTTCCGATGACCGAGAGCCAGCAGGCTTCCATGAGCCAAGCTGCCGTAGATACCTTAAAGACGTTTAAAGACATTCGCATCCCTTTAATCAATCCGTCGGATAACATGATTTTGAAAATCCGCAACCAGTTTGCCCAGTTAGAAAAGGTGCAATTGGCGCAAAACATGGATGAGCTTAAGCCCACCATTACCGACACACTTATTGACGGCGTGAAGGTACACGTGATTACACCCCAAACCCTCAAACCGGAAAATCGCGATAAGATCGCCTATTATATCCATGGTGGCGGCTATGTCATGGGCTCAGCCACCGACCAGACCGGGTTGCTCATGGCGCATGAGCTGGGTTTGAAAACTTATTCCCTTGACTATACGCTCGCGCCGGAAGCTAAATTCCCTACAGCGCTGAATGAAGCCCTCTCCGTCTATAAATACCTCGTAGGTCAGTATGATCCGAACAAGATCGTGGGTTATAGCACCTCTTCGGGATGTGGGCATATGATGGGTATGCTACTGAAAGCCAAAGAAGAAAGCCTGCCGATGATTAATTCCATTGCACTGTTATCCCCAAGCTTGGATGTATCGGGCGTGGGCGATTCGTACGTGGCAAACGACGGCAGGGATCTACTGGGATTGAAAAACCAAGGCGACAAGCTGTACATCCCCCCATTTACCGGCATTAAAGACAAAAGCGATCCGAGATTGAAAAATCCCTTGCTGTCACCGGTTTATGGAACCTATACGTCCGATTTTCCGGCGACCATCATCAACACATCTACCCGCGATCTATTTTTAAGCAATTCATCACGCTTGTACTGGAAACTGAAGGCGGCCGACGTACCTGCCCAGTTGGACGTTGCCGAAGGGATGTGGCATGCGTTCACCGTATATAAAACCATTCCCGAGGCCATAGCCGCCCGGAAATCCGCCATTGATTTCCTGTTCCGCTCGTTGAATACAAAAAAAATCGCCCAAACGAATGAACAGCTGGCCAATATAGCTCTTGTAAAAACCTTCGTCGCGGAAGTAATCAATGAAGGGAATATCGAAAAAGTAGATGAACTATGGACTAAAGACATGAAGTGGCATTACAGTGAAACTACCCTCAATGGCATCGATGCATATAAAGCTTCACTCAAGGCCAGTATCGGTGGTGCATTCAAGGATATGCACCTGGAAATCCTGGATATTGTACCAAATGGCGACAAGGTGACCCTGTATTTTACCAATAGCGGATGGAATGTGGGTTCGTTTAACGGCATACCACCCACCAACAAATTCGCCAAATGGCATGGCATGGGCCTTTACCGTATCGCTGGCGGCAAAATTGCCGAGGCATGGTTCAGCGAAGATCTATTGGGCGTGTATGAGCAATTGGGGTGGATTGGTTTATGACACCCCAATGTCACATTTCTGAGAAATTAATCCTATTCTTGTGCCATTATTTATGATACAAGACACGAAACAACGAATTGTAGACACTGCCATCGCCGTATTCAATGACGACCAGTCGGCTCCATTGGAAAAAGTCGCCGAAAAGGCGCTGGTGACACGGCGGACACTCCATCGCTATTTTAAAGATCGCAGTGAATTGCTTACCGCTTGCAGCAAAGACATCCGCAAGCGGTGCAGCGAAGCCATGGCCGCCGCCCTCGATAATCCGGGCGACTCCTTGTCCCGGTTGGAACAGCTATTGTATGCTGCAATAGATTGCGGAGCGAAGTATGCCTTCTTTCATAAATTGCATAATAGCGATACACACGACCACCACAGCACCAATGACGACTGTGCGGCTTATGAAGCTATGTACCGCCGTTTCCTACAATTCGTTGTACACCTACAAGACCAAGCAATCGTCAGCAAGCACGTCACTGCCGAATGGGTGTACTGTTTTTTCAGTGGCGTGGTCAATACCGCTGTAAAGGCTGATCATGCGGGAGCAGTGGCCAAAATGAACCAAAAGCAATTTGCTTGGTTTTCGTTTAGCAGGGGCATCGGCATTTAAAAAATTTTATAACACCATGTCTCATTTTCGAGACATTTATAGTTATCCTCATATGCAACAGCAAACAAACTTTGACGTAGTAATCGTTGGCGGCAGCTACGCAGGCCTCGCCGCCGGCATGGCACTGGGCCGATCCATACGCCGGGTGCTCATCATTGACGGCGGTAAGCCCTGCAACGCGCAGACACCCCACTCCCACAATTTCCTTACCCAAGATGGCAATACACCGGCTGGCATTGCCACACTTGGCCGCGAACAAGTGCTCGCCTATCCAACGGTACAAATTATACAGGACGAGGCAATCGATGTCTCCGGCGAAAACCTGGATTTCCGAATTGAAACGGCTGCGGGAACACGGATAATAGCTAAAAAAGTACTATTCGCTACCGGCATCAAAGACCAATTGCCTGCAATCGATGGCTTTGCTGCGTGCTGGGGCATATCGGTGATACATTGCCCCTACTG
Organism: Parapedobacter koreensis; assembly: GCF_900109365.1. GTDB lineage: Bacteria > Bacteroidota > Bacteroidia > Sphingobacteriales > Sphingobacteriaceae > Parapedobacter > Parapedobacter koreensis. The sequence goes on from NZ_FNZR01000001.1 coordinate 628,002, forward strand.
CCATGGCTATGAGTATCGCAATGAACCCACCGGCTTATTGGCCAATGGCGAAATGGCCTTCGAAAAAAGCCGCTTGATAGCCAACTGGACTAAGCAACTCACCGTATTTACCAATGGCGAGCCCACCATTTCAGACGACCACGCCAAGCAACTCGCAGCCATGGATATTGCCATCGTGACCGCCCCGCTACAACAAGTCGTGCACACAGCGGGTCACCTGAACCATATCGTATTGGCAGATGGCAACAAATTTGCCCTGACGGCATTGTATGCCGCTGTCCCGTTCGTGCAGCACTGTCCCTTGCTGGAACAACTGGGCTGTGAATTACTGGAGTCCGGACATGTCAAGGTAGATGGTTTCCAAAAAACTACGGTACCGGGGATTTATGCTGCCGGTGATAACGTCACCAAGATGCGCAGTGTGGCATCAGCCGTCGCTGGGGGCACCACGGCAGGCGCATTTATCAACCATGAGCTGATAAGTGAGGGATATTGAAGACATCAGCAAATAGCCAACTGAAACCCAGCGTTTAAAACCTGTGGTTATGCAAAAGTGTAACAATAAGCCTGCTTTTTCATCCAATAATAGTAAACTTGCATAACGTTTAGTCGACGCTTAAGTTCTTTTAACCAAAAATATCACATATGAAGAAAACGCTATCCATTACCGCGTTTGTCGGCCTGTTGCTTTGCAATGGAGTCATTGCAGATGCCCAGAACCGCATTGAATTCAAGGAATTCAAGCTCGATAATGGCCTCACCGTACTGATGCACCAAGACAATACAACGCCTATTGTGGCCGTATCGGTGATGTACCATGTGGGCTCAAAAAACGAAAATCCCGAACGGACGGGATTTGCGCATTTCTTTGAACACTTGCTGTTCGAGGGTACCGAAAATATCGGACGCGGCGAATACATGAAAAAAATCGAGTCCATTGGTGGCACGCTCAATGCTTATACTTCAAATGATATCACCTACTATCATGAAGTGGTACCGGCAAATTATCTCGAAACAGCGCTCTACATGGAAAGTGAGCGGATGCTACATGCCAAGATTGACACCGTAGGTGTAGAAACCCAGCGCAACGTAGTAAAAGAGGAAAAAAGGCAGTCCTACGACAACCGTCCGTACGGCACTATCTTGATGGAAACGTTTAAACGCACCCATCAGGTACATCCTTACAACTGGACGGTCATCGGTTCAATGGAACACTTGGATGCGGCTACACTGGATGAATTTATGCAGTTTTACCGGACATACTATGTACCCAACAATGCCGTTCTTTCCATTGCTGGCGACATTGACTACAACCAAGCGGAAACTTGGGTACGCGAATATTTCTCCGAAATACCGGTTGGCACCGGCACCATCAACCGGCCGAATATAACGGAACCCAAGCGCACACAGGAAATAAGCGACGTCGTGTACGACAATATCCAGCTGCCTGCCGTCATCCTGGCGTACAACCTGCCACAAAAAAAACACCAGGACTCTTATGCGCTGAGCATGCTCTCTACTTACCTCACCGGAGGGAACAGCTCACTGCTGACCAAAGAGGTAGTGGATAAGCAGCAGAAAGCCATAGGCGTAGCGGCATTCCCGCTTGACCTCGAAGACGGTGGTGTGCTGCTGACCTATGCCATCGCCAATATGGGGATATCGGCAGACACGTTGCAACAGGCGCTTGACGAGCAGATCGAAAAAGTCATCGCCAACGGCATATCGGAAAGTGATTTTCAGAAACTGCAAGCGCAGGTGGAAAACGCCGTGGTGAGCCGCCATGCATCCGTGGCCGGGATAGCGGAAAGCCTTGCCGAGGCGAAAACCTTCTTCGGCGATGCCGACGAGGTAAACCATGAAATGGAGAAGTACAACAAGGTGACACGTGAAGATATTCAACGGGTAGCGCAGCAATACCTGGCCAGAGAAGGCCGCGTGGTCTTGCGCTATTTACCGAAATCTGAAGAACCGAAACAGTAACCGCTTATTTTCAAGCTAACGAAATCAACAACATGAAGAAAATCAGCATATATCTATTGGCCTTGGCCGGCACCTGCACCACAGCTTTCGCACAGGTAGACCGTAGCAAGTACCCCGAACCGGGCCCGGCTCCGCAAATCAACATCGGCGATCCGGCCACCTTTACATTGGACAATGGCTTGAAGGTGTTCGTCGTGGAAAACCACAAGCTGCCACGGGTGACGTATTCACTCGTGATCGACCGCGACCCCATCCTGGAAGGCGATAAAGCAGGGCTCACCTCCCTCGCTGGCGACATGCTCATGGGCGGCACGGCCACGCGCAGCAAAGATGAACTCGATGAGGCCATTGACCGTATCGGTGCACGCATCAGCGCTTCTTCTACCTCGGCAAGTGCATCTTCATTGAAAAAGTACAACGGCCAGTTGCTTGAACTGTTTGCCGATGTATTGTTCAACCCCGTATTTCCTCAATCGGAGCTCGACAAGCTGAAAAAACAACTGATCTCATCGCTGGCGGCTGCCAAAGATGATCCCAATAGCATCATCGGCGTTGTACGGAATGCGGCTATGTATGGCAAAGATCATCCCTATGGGGAAACTGAAACGGAAAAGACGGTAGAAAACCTGCAAGTGGCCGATTTCAGAAATTATTACAGTACCTATTTCAAACCCAATGTGGCCTACTTAGCCATCGTGGGTGACATCACGGCGGCTGAAGCCAAAGAACTGGTGGGCCAGTATTTCGCTGGCTGGCAAAAGGGAGACGTACCCAAGCACGAGTGGTCGGCTCCGCAGCCACTACAAGGCAATAAGGTCGTGGTGGCAAACCGATCGGCAAGTGCCCAATCGGTCATCAACGTGGGCTATCCGCTTGATTTGAAACCCAATAACCCGGATGTCATCGCCGTCAATGTGGTAAGCCGCGTGCTTGGTGGCGGTTCGTCCGGACGCCTGTTTCTCAACCTTCGGGAAGATAAAGGATACACTTATGGCGCTTATGGCGGCATTACGCCAGACAAGCTGGTGGCTACACTCAATACCAGCGCTTCCGTGCGCAACTCGGTGACCGACAGCGCTACCCGGGAGTTTATTCATGAACTGGACAGGCTACGCGAAAAAACCATCACCCAGGAGGAGCTTGACCTTGCAAAGGCAGCCCTCGCCGGCAGCTTCGGCCGGTCATTGGAGCAGCCTTCTACGATTGCCAGCTTTGCCATCAATACCGAGTTGCAGAAGCTGCCAAAAGACTACTATAAAAACTACCTCAAAAACATGGATGGCATTACCTTGGCCCAAATCAATGATATTGCTGCTAAATATGTGCGCAACAGTGGCCTGCAAATCACTATTGTGGGTAAAGCGGATGATTTTGCGGACAAGATGGGTGCCTTTGGTGACGTGCAGTTTTATACCGTCACCGGCGATCCGGAAGTAAAAGTAGCCATTACCGATGCGAGCGTCACGGCCGAAGGTGTCATTGAAAAATACATCGAGGCCATAGGCGGCCGTGAAAAGCTGGCGGCCGTAAACAGCATCCGGCTAATAAGTGAAGCGGAAATACAGGGAATGGCCATTACCATCGAACAGCTGGTGGATAAGACCAAAGGCATCGCCGTACAAAACACCAAGCTTGGCGCTCAGGTATTGTCCAACGTGCGTGTCACCAAAGACAAGGTAACGGTATCCGCCCAAGGGCAATTACAGGAGCTTCCCGCTGAGGCAGCAGCAGCCTACCAAGCATTGCTGGAAATCTTCCCCGAACTTTCCTATCAAGAAAAAGGTGCTCAGCTGGAGTTGGATGGAATTTCCAAGGTGAATGATGAGGATGCTTACAAGGTGAAGGTAACCCAGGGCGGCAATACGTCCACGGAATATTTCAGCGTAGCGACCGGCCTCAAATTGAAGACAGAAAGCCCACTTTCAGGCGAAACTACCGTGGACAACTATGCTACTTATGACGGTATCCAGTTGCCAGAAACCATTACCGTCGTGAACCAGATGGTACCCATGCCCCTGAAAGCCGTGACCAAAGAAGTGGTCATCAACGGCGAAATCAGCGATGAAGAATTGAAATAGGATTTTTAGCCGGTTCCGTGGGCTTGCCGCCGGCGGCACCGGCTAAAACCTAATAAACTCTTCAATCTGCTCATTGGTAAACCGTACAGTATCTTCCTTGTACAAGTTGCCTTCGGTGTCAAATTCATTAAAAATATGAGGGATGTGGATGCGCAACGGCAATACATGTAGCCGTACGTAATGGCAGACACCCGTAAAATGGTCTACCCCCCGGATGTTGCCATATTTACCGCTGGAGAGCCCCACCAATGCGGCTTTCTTATTAAAAAAACTATCGGGAAACTTGCAAGCATCCACAAAGGTTTTCAAAATCCCCGGAAAGCTTCCATTGTACTCGGGGATTACAAAAATGAATTTCTCCGTAGCATTGATACGTTCTTGATACGGGAGGAAAGCATCGCTCCGGGTTTTGTACATATCAGCCGATATAAAGTCTACTGATAAATCCGTTAACGAGAGGATATGGGCCGGTACTCCTTTCTTCAGGAGCTGATGTTGATAATAACTGGAAAGCTTAAACGTATTACTATGAGGGCGGTTTGTCCCGGATATAATGGTAATCATAATGGATTAAATTAAAAAGCGTATCTTAGCCCCTTGTATTTAGCATGGCTGAAAAGCTTAAAAGTACAAATTAATGAAATTTTTCATCACCCATGGGTAAAATCATTTCAATAGCCAATCAAAAAGGGGGAGTAGGTAAAACGACTACCTCCATCAACCTTGCGGCCAGTTTAGCTGTGCTGGAATACAAAACCTTGTTGGTAGATGCCGACCCGCAAGCCAACTCGACCTCCGGAATCGGATTTGACCCACGTGCGATTAAAGCCAGCGTCTATGAATGCTTGATTAATGATCTCGATCCGCATGAGGCTATCCAGCATACGGATACGCCGAACCTCGATCTCTTGCCTGCGCACATTGATTTGGTCGGCGCCGAGATCGAAATGATCAACCTGCATGAACGGGAATACAAAATGCGGGGCATTCTGAGCCAAGTGAAAGATGAATATGATTTTATCGTAATCGATTGCTCACCTTCCCTCGGGCTCATCACCATCAATGCGCTATCGGCCTCCGACTCGGTGATTATTCCGGTGCAGTGCGAGTACTTCGCCCTTGAAGGATTAGGTAAATTGCTCAATACCATCAAAATCGTGCAAAACCGACTAAATACCGCATTGGAAATCGAAGGCATCTTATTGACCATGTATGACGTTCGCCTCCGGCTATCTAACCAAGTGGTAGAAGAAGTGAAGACGCATTTCCACGAATTGGTCTTTGATACCATCATCCAGCGCAATACGCGGCTCAGCGAAGCGCCAAGTTTCGGCATCTCCGTGATCATGCATGATGCCAACAGCAAAGGCGCTATCAACTACCTGAATCTGGCCCGTGAAATCCTTGAGAAAAACAACCTCAATAAAGAAGAAAAAGAACAAGTAAGCGTATAATACAACATGGCAGCACAACAACGGAAAATAGGATTGGGTAAGGGATTAAGTGCGTTGCTCGACGATTCGGAAGAGGTAATCAAGCGGCCATCTGAAAACAGCGTCACGGAAGTACCTTCCTCACGGAAAGCTCCGGGCACAATCAGTGCAGTAAGCGTTTCTAAAATCGCCATCAACCCCTTCCAGCCACGTACGGATTTTGATGAAGAAGCACTACGCGAACTGGCGGATTCCATCAAACTGCAAGGGCTTATACAGCCCATCACGGTAAGGCAGGCCGAAGGCGACACCTACCAGCTGATTAGTGGTGAACGGCGGTTGCGGGCAGCAAAATTGGCGGGATTGACCGAGATACCGGCTTACATCCGTACGGCTAATGACCAGCAGATGCTGGAAATGGCGCTCATTGAAAATATCCAGCGTGAAAACCTCAATGCCATTGAGGTAGCGCTGAGTTTCCAGCGGATGATTGAGGAATGCAATCTCAAACAGGAAGAACTTGGCGATCGGGTAAGTAAAAACCGCTCAACGGTGACCAACTACCTGCGCCTGTTGAAACTGCCGCCCGTCATACAGGCGGCCATACGCGACGGGCAATTAAGCATGGGACATGCCCGGGCGCTGATCAACGTATCCGAAATCGACAAGCAACTCTATATTTTCCGTGAAATTGTCAAGAAGGGACTATCTGTAAGGAAAACCGAAGAACTGGTACGGGATATCCAACAATATACCAATAGGCAAACTGACAAACGGGACAAAACACCGGCCTTGTCTTTCCAATACCAGAAGGTGGAAGATGACCTGGCTTCCAAATTTGCCACGCGGGTGAAACTGAAAGTTTCAGGCAAAAAAGGTGATGGCGCTATTGAAATCCCGTTCCATTCGGAAGATGATCTCAACAGGATCCTTGAATTATTAGATTGGTGATGAACCGATTGCTCATTATCTTCCTATTGGCTCTTGGGGTTATGGGCAGCCTACAAGCCCAGGAGCTTGATAGTTTGCGTAGGGATACCATCCCCAAAAAGGTGGACTCCCTTGCTATAGATACCGCTGGCGCGCGGGCTACCGAAACCCGCCGGGAGCGGCGGCAACGGGAACGGCTCGAACGGGAAGCCCAAGAAGAGAAACAAACGATATTTAAAGATTCTGCACGGCTGGCACTGGAAGCCATGTCCGTACGGCCATGGAAGCAGTCGCTCAAGGTACCCGGTTGGGGGCAGATTACCAACGGCGGCTGGTGGTGGCTCAAGGTACCTGTGATTTATGGCGGTTTCGTAAGTGCGGTGCTCGTATTTGAGTTTAACAATCGATACTATCGAACGTATCGCAGCGAGGCGCAGTACCGGTTGAATAACAATCATGCCATTCCACCCAATACGAATTTCCCATACCTTGAGGCCGGCAGCCAAGCCACCGATCGCTTAATTGCCGGCATGGACTATTACCGACGTAGCCGCGACCTCACGATCTTGGTGACTGTGGGATGGTGGGGCATACAAGCCGTGGAGGCCTACGTCACTTCCATGCTCAAACACCGCTGGGATATAAGCGATGATTTGGGCATCAACATTTCTCCTACACTGCTGCAACAGCCAGCCACATCACTGGCCTATCAGAACCGCCCCTATGCCATCGGCTTTAAGGTGGGATTTAGATTTTAAAAAAAATCAGGTTCCACTAAAAATGATTCACATTTTATGCTAAGTTTGCGAATTAGCGATTTACTTACATGAACATTGCATTACTCGGATATGGTAAAATGGGGCAACTTATCGAAAAATTTGCCCTGCAACGTGGCCATCAAATCCACCTCATCGTGGATGAAAGTAATCGGGAAAGCATCGACGCCACAGATTTAGCAGGTGCTGATATGACCATTGACTTCAGTAGGCCTGAAGCCGCTGTAGCTAATATCGATTTGTGCTTTGAAGCGAATGTACCTCTTGTGGTAGGCACTACCGGTTGGTATAATCAGCTTGAAGCGGTAAAAAAAAGATGCATAGCTGGTAACAAAACGTTGCTGTACGGCTCTAACTTCAGTATTGGAGTAAATGTGTTTTTTTATATCAACGAACTGTTGGCCACTGCAATGAACCCATACCAGCAATATGATGTACAGGTAGAAGAGATCCACCATACCCAAAAGCTGGATGCCCCCAGCGGTACGGCTATCACGATAGCAGAAGGCATCATCGAACACACCGATTCCAAAACGGAATGGATAAACAACCTCATCGGTGAGGGTGAAGAATCTATTCCAAAACCCCATCAATTGCTCATTGAAAGCCACCGTATCGAAGACGTGCCCGGCACACATACGGTGTTGTATAGTTCTGAGGTCGATCAGATTGAATTCAAACATACTGCACATAGCCGTGCTGGATTTGCCTTGGGTGCAGTGATCGCTGCCGAATGGCTTGAGGGCAAAACCGGGTTTTACCAAGTGACCGAAATGTTTAACTTTGGCGGGCACGTGTAATATAGCTGACAAACATATTTTAAACAAAAACCTATTATATGGGATATATCGTTTTTGCAATCATTCTTGTCCTCATTCATTTTGGCCTGTGGAAACTTTTTGCCAAAGCTGGTCACGCGGGCTGGGAATCCCTCATACCGGTTTATAGAGAATTTATTATCGCCAAGCACATTACCGGACGTCCAGCGTGGTGGATTGCTTTGCTACTCATCCCCATCGTGAATATTTTCATTTTTTTCGGGTTGTACCTCGATTTGGTGAAAGCTTTCGGTAAACGCCGGTTTTGGGAATACGCGGCCACCGTGCTACTCCCTTTTGTGGTATTGCCCTGGTGGGGCAATGATCCTAAGGTAGTCTACCTGGGCAAATCCACTTCGCCGGAGTTTAGGGAAAAATATCCATATAAAAAATCCGTTGCCCGTGAATGGGCAGACGCTATCGTATTTGCCGTGGTGGCTGCGACGCTTATACGGGGCTTCCTCATCGAGGCTTATATGATTCCCACGGGCTCCATGGAGAAAAGCCTGTTAGTAGGCGATTTCCTCTTTGTGAGCAAGCTGAATTACGGTCCCCGGATACCCATGACGCCCATCGCATTTCCCTTTGCACACCATACCATGCCGCTTATTGGCGGGAAGGCGTATTGGGAAGGCGTGAAGATCGGATATAAGCGGCTGCCGGGCTTCCAAGAGATTAAACGGAACGATGTGGTGGTATTCAACTATCCCATGGAGGCCGATCCTCCTTTCAGCAGACCGATAGATAAGCGCGAAAATTACATTAAGCGCGCGGTGGGCGTTCCTGGCGATACCATTTCGCTGCGCGAAGCGCTTCTCTATGTCAATGGCGAAAAGGGATTTGTGCCCCCCAACGGTCAATTGGATTATTACGTATACACCGATGGCACCGGGTTGAACCCACAACGCCTGCTGGACATGCGTATCGAATCCAATCCGTATGCGCGGGAACCTTACCAGCTTTTCCTTACTGACAAAGCTTATGAGGAAGTGAAAGGCTGGGCTAACGTAACCCGCATCGTACCCAACATCAGGCACCGTGATACGGCGGAACCTGGTGTATTCCCGAATAATCCGCTGTACCATTGGAACATCGACAACTTCGGGCCGATCATCGTGCCTAAAAGGGGTTGGACGATAACCCTTGATAGCCTCACCATGCCGCTCTATGAGCGTGCTATCCGGGTATATGAAGGCAATGAACTGGAAAGCCGCGCAGATGGCGTCTACCTCAATGGCAGCAAGGCCGATAGCTATACCTTCAAAATGAACTACTACTGGATGATGGGCGACAACCGCCACAACTCCGAGGATGCACGCAGCTGGGGTTTTGTGCCCGAAGACCATATCGTAGGCAAAGCGCTGTTTGTATGGCTGAGCTGGGATGAAGATGGCACCTTCCTGAGCAAGATCCGATGGAACCGCATTTTTATGGGGATTAAATAGTGGCCAATGCCAAATACCGCTTAATAGTCTCTTCCAACCCCAGATATAGCGCATCGGCTATCAAAGCATGGCCAATGCTCACCTCCAGTAGCCCCGGTATATGTTGGCTGAAATACCGGAGATTGTGCAAATCGAGGTCATGCCCTGCATTGAGTCCCAGGCCTGCCTGCTGCGCTACTTCCGCAGCAGCGATGTAGGGCGCTATGGCACGTTCACGATCGTGGTGATACTCCTGCGCATAGGACTCCGTGTATAATTCCACACGGTCCGTACCGGTTCGGGCAGCGGCTTCCACCATCCTCGGATCAGCGTCCAAGAAGATGGAGACACGGATTCCCTCGCCTTTGAATAAGGCACAAATATCCTGTAAATAAGCTTGATGTTTGATGGTATCCCACCCGTGATTGGAGGTAATCTGTCCGGCAGCATCGGGCACCAGTGTCACTTGGGCTGGCTGGCTATCCAGTACGAGGCGGACGAACTTCTCCTCTTCACTATTGCCCTCGATATTTAGTTCGGTCTGGATATTCGCCTTTAAATCGTACACATCTTGATACCGGATGTGCCGCTCGTCGGGCCGTGGATGTACGGTGATGCCCTGCGCACCGAACCGCTCGCACGCCAAAGCTGCCTGGAGCACATCTGGATTGTTGCCCCCCCGCGAATTGCGAAGTGTGGCGATTTTGTTGATATTGACAGAAAGTCTTGCCATGGAGATTGTTTTTTACAAAGGTATAAATTTCCTAAATTGCGGGAATTATGGAGAATTTCGACTTTAGCTTTCGGTTATTAGATATTATTGACATCTTTCTCGTAGCTGTCATCCTTTACTATATCTACAGCCTTATACGGGGCACCATTGCGGTCAACATCCTCATCGGTCTGGGCCTGATATATGTCATCTATGTCCTTGTCAAGCAATTCAATATGCATCTGCTTACGGAGATTTTCGGCGGGTTCATCAGTGTGGGATCGCTGGCGTTGGTCGTCGTCTTCCAGCAGGAAATCCGGCGTTTCCTCATCCATATCGGCAAAAACATCTCCGTAAAGCGGAAAAACTTCCTTTGGTCTATCTTTGTGAGCAAAAAAGCTGCAAAACAGGACAACCATTCGCGTCTCAAACCCATCATCGATGCTTGTAGGAGCCTATCCAAATCCTATACCGGGGCCTTGATGGTATTTGCCAAATACTATGATGAAGAGTACTATCAAACAAGTGGCGAATACCTGGAAGCCCAGCTATCCAAACGGTTATTGGAGAGCATTTTCCAGAAGAATAGTCCGTTGCACGACGGGGCAGTGGTCATTGTGGATTTTAAAATCATGACGGCCAGTTGCGTGTTACCGCTTTCTGACAGTGAAGATTTACCGCTCCATTTTGGTTTGCGGCACCGCGCAGCCATTGGCGTGACGGAAGTAAGTGATGCAATCGCAGTGGTCGTGTCGGAAGAAACCGGGGAAATCTCGTTTGCCAAGGATGGCAATGTAAACATGAATATCAGCCATGAAGAGTTGGAAGAGCTGTTAAATGCCAATCTATAGGCCTACTTGATATGAAAAAAATCCGGTCCGCTTGGGGCAGACCGGATTTTGGGTATTATTGCTGGGTCTCGGCCAATACCTGGCCATTCAGCCGGACATATTCCGGATTGTTTTGCTGTTTGGCAATCGCAATGCCTTCGGTAGCGGTAGCAGCGGCGCCCTTTTTATCTCCAGCCTTGAGCTGAATACGTGCTTTCCAGTATTTGATATAGGGAGCTGGATTAGGCGCTTTATCAGCTTCATTCATCCACTCCAGGGCTTTTTGGATATCCTTATTATTGGCGTAATAATATTGTGCAGCCTGCATATAGGGCTTCCGTTCGCCCTTCATTGCTTCATCAATGGAAGCCATGATTTCAGCGTCCTGATCCACCGTCAAATCGAAGCCGATTTGTGTGTTTTCCCAAGCTATATTCAGTTTAGTGCTTTGAGCCGTCACGTCGGAAAACGTCATGATAAAGGTTTCTACCGATTCGTCCAGCTGCTTAGGGCTGACTTTGAACCGGAACAAATCTTCTTCTTGTTTGTACGAATACGCTCCCCACTGCTGGCTGTTTTTTGTAAAAATCACCGTCCATTCATCGGTACCCGGTATCGTAAGCAACCCATAAGTACCAGGGGCTACCTTATTGCCTGCAATGGTCACCTCACTATCGAACGTAAGCGACGGAATATTATTAGCTCCCGTACGCCATACTGTATCATAAGGTTCTAACCCGCCGAATATTTTCCGGCCATTCATATTGGGACGGCTGTAGGTGAGCGTCACCGTACCGATGCCAAGCCCCTGTGTAATGGTTTGGGCACTGCTGGCAGGGGGCAATTTCAGCTGGGCTTTTGCTGGCTGCCAACTTATGGCAACCGCAACGGCAAGGATTGCCGATGTAAATAGTCGTTTCTTCATACTGCTTGTTGTTTGTTTACAATGGCTCGAAATTAAGAAATATCCCCGAGTGGCAAATCAACCCATCGACAAAAACCCAACATTACCTAAATATTACAATTCAGGTATAATACGTCGATACTCCCTGCGTTTTAAAGGTGTTATTTCACAAAGTCCTGTTTTCCTGTGCCGTGTTTGAACGTGGCGCAGGAAAATCAGGCACAAATGTCGTCAAGACAGATTGATTAATTAGCAGCAGTTTGTTTTTTTCCAGTTTTGTGGCCGGATTTGGCATAATAAAGAATATAGAGGTAGCATATACCCATTAATACCAAAAAAATTAACTGAAAATCGTAGCTATCTTTCAACGTGGCAAATAGCTGTGGGATGACTGCCCCTCCAGCAATCCCCATGACCAAAAGTGCAGCGCCTTTTTCGGTAAACTTGCCCAACCCAGCGATGGCCAGCGGCCATATAGCCGGCCACATCAACGCATTTGACAGCCCTAAAAGAGCCACAAAGGCCACGGAGGTGTAACCGGTAGTCAGATACGCCCCTACCGTGAAGAAAATTCCCAGTATGGCGGATAGCCTCAATGCTTGCCCTTGGCTCATGATTTTCGGTATGGTAAACAAACCAACAACATAGCCCACCAACATCGCCCCAAGCGTAAAGGAAGTATAAATGGTAGTCTCTTCCGGTGGGATATTGAATCCCTGTGCATAGGCTCCGATGGCATCTCCTGCCATCACTTCCACCCCTACATACAGGAAGATACAAAGCGCCCCCAGCAATAAATGCGGAAACTGGAGCACACTGGTCTTTTCGCTAGCCAACGATGTATCACCCACAGGCTCGGCATTTATCTCGGAAGCATTTATCTCCGGCAAAGCCGACTTGGCTACCCAGATTGCCAATGCCACTAAAATGAGTGCCATCACCATATAGGGAGCATATATCTTGGATGCAAACTCATTGAGGATGGCTTCAGCAGCATCATGTGATCCAGCCTCGGCAACGCGCTTGTCCAAATCGCGTACATCTTTGAATACCAAAGTGCTAATGACAATAGGGCTCAAGATACCGGCGAGCTTGTTGCATATTCCCATGATGCTAATGCGGCGTGCGGCTGTCTCAATAGGCCCTAAAATGCTGATATAGGGATTTGACGCGGTCTGCAACAATGACAACCCCGAACCGATAACGAATAAGCCGGCAAGGGATATGTTGTAATTACGTTGGGTAGCATAAGTACCGAAAATAAAGGCGCCCACAGCCATCACGAGCAACCCCAGCGCCATGCCTTTTTTCATGCCGGTGCGTTCCAGTATCCAGGAAGAGGGCAATGCCAAAAAGAAATAAGCCATATAAAATGCCGTCGTGACCATGAATGCTTTGGCATAAGTATCTAGACTAAATGCCAGTTTTACAAACGTGATCAGCGGGCCATTGATCCACGTAACGAAGCCGAAAATGAAAAAAAGAATACCAATAATGACCATCGGTCCAGTGGTTGATTTAGGGGCAGTAGCATTGATACTCATGTTGGGGGCGGAGTTAATGTTTCGTTCTTACAAGACTATGAAATTAAATCTATAATTGGAACAAAAAAGATTATGCAAACGGTTGATTAACTTTCGGAGGGGTAAAAATAGGAAACGCCCTGAAGTTATCAGGGCATTTCCTACACCTAAACCGTATCATAAAACCATGGAAATGGTTTCGTAGATACTATAATTACAAAAGATTTGCAAAAAGGTTTTTTTAAAATTCTTTATTTTTTTTTAATCGTTTAAAATATATGCTATTCTCCAAGCGGTCTCAGGCGAAACCTTGGAGACGGCAGCGAAGCGAACCGGATCCAGTTGAGGAGTAATCGCTTGAATCACCCACCACCATTCCAAACAATCCCATCGATTCAAGCGGTTGCAGACGAAACCTTGGAGACGGCAGCGAAGCGAACCGGATCCCCAGTTGAGGAGCAATCGTTTGAATCATCCATCACTCACCAAGATACCGCTCACGGATGACATTGCGGTGGTGATTGAGGTGGCCAGCAATAATATACATAAAAGCCCGCACGCTGATAAGCCGCTCAGACGCTATCCCCTTGCGCATCAGCTCATGGTCATTCAACCGCTTGAAAAGCGCCAGGTTTGATTTCCGCACCAAGACGAATTCGTCTGAAAGGCTTTTCAGCGATCGCTCGTTAAATCGCGCATTAGCCACAAAGTCTTCCGGTTCAAAACCAATCAGTTCTTTCGTATCATTACGCGCAAACCGCAAGGCCCGGTAAGCCATAATACGCTCTGTATCGATAACGTGGCCCACGACTTCCTTGACGGTCCATTTCCCCTCGGCATAAGCATATTCGGATTTTTCAGTGGGAATGCTGGCCAGAAATGCCGGGAATGTCTTGATTTGTTCATTGAGCAGTTTAAGCACATCTCCGGTGACGGTCTCTATGTAGGCGGAATAGATTGCCGGATATTCATCAGATTTCAGCGGGTTCATACGTTTGGCTACTTGGTAATACAATTCTAAATGTGGTTCCTTTGTCTATCTCTGATTCCTTCACAAAAATCTGTCCCTTATGGTATTCGATCATCCGCTTGGTAAGGCTTAATCCAAGCCCCCATCCTCGTTTCCTGGTCGTAAAGCCCGGCTGGAAGACTGCATCAAATTTGGTGCGGGGGATTCCTTTTCCCGTATCACTAATGTCTATAAAAATTTGCTCTTTTGCAATATTCTCCGAAACAACGATGTCTATCCTACCGGCAGACTCAATGGCATTCGCTGCATTTTTCAATAAATTTTCCAGCACCCAGTCAAATAACGGCACATTCAACATGGCTTCCACCTTAGTATCACCGGAGACATTAAAAATAATCTTATCGCTTGTCCGTACCTTGAAATAATTGACGAAATCGACTACTACCTTATACACAGCCTGGCTTTGCAGTACAGGAGCTGAGCCGATTTTAGAAAATCGGTCGGCCACAACTTCCAGCCGCTTCACGTCGCTCTCCATTTCGGTGAGCAGCGGGTCATTCTCTGCATAAAACTTAGCACGCACCAATTCCAGCCATGCCATGAGCGAGGAGATAGGTGTACCCAGTTGGTGGGCGGCTTCCTTGGCCATCCCCACCCATACCAAATTTTGCTCGGACTTGCGGATGGAATTGAATACCGTATACGCGATACCCAAGAATATCGCAATCAACGAAAGTTGGACATAAGGAAAAAAGCGCAGTTGGTTTAGCAACAGTGAATCTTTATAATACACAAACCACTGCCCCCCAACAGGAAGATCAATGATAATCGGCGGATGGCTTTCCTTCATAATAGTCAACTGCCTTTTAAAATATGCCGGATCATACAGCAAGTCTGCATTGCCATTTTCCTCCAATTCAATGGTTCTTGTCGAATCCAAATCACGCCAGTAGATAATACTGTCGCGCGCATCGGCAATGATGGCAGGTAAGGAAAGGCTATCACGCACGGCAAAAATAAACGTAATGGCCTCGTCATCCAAGTCGGGCATGGTAATGATATTTCGGGTACTCATCGCCCATACCTCGGCCTTAGTCCGCTCAGACTTGGAAAGGTTTCTCACCAAATAATTGGTGTACAGCAGCGAAGCCCCCGCAATAAGGGCCGCAAATATCAGCAAAGCGAATTTCCACCGCTGCTGGTTGTATTGGTAAGGAGTGAGGTTCATCCTTCTGCCGTTATGTTCTCCTGTTTTGTCATCCTTGATAATTTTATAGCCACCGCCAAAATACATAATTCTACCTTAAATGGTAGTTTCGGTGCCGCATTTTTTATCTTTGCCCCATGGATCAGGACAGGAACGTAAGGGTGCGATTCGCACCAAGCCCTACAGGGGGATTGCATTTAGGCGGTGTACGCACGGCATTATTCAACTACTTGTTTGCCAAGCAACATGGCGGTACATTCGTGCTGCGCATCGAGGATACTGACCAGACCCGCTTTGTACCCGGTGCTGAGGAATACATCCAAGATTGCCTCCGCTGGTGCAGCATCGAGCCGGATGAAAGCCCCATTCATCGTGGCCAATACGGCCCCTACCGCCAGAGTGAGCGTAAAGCTAACTATCGGAAATATGCGGAGCAGCTCGTAGCCAATGGCTATGCGTACTATGCCTTCGATACCACAGAAGAACTTGACATCCAACGCACTGCACAAGCAAACTTCAAGTACAGCCACGAAAACCGGCTACAATTGCGCAACTCACTGAACTTACCTGCCTCCGAAACGGAGCAGTTGCTTGCCGAGGGTCATCCCCACGTGATCCGCATTAAAATGCCCGTTGGTGAAACCATAGGCTTCGAAGACCTCATCCGTGGGATGGTGAGCTTTGACTCGTCGTTGGTAGACGATAAAGTACTGCTCAAAGCCGATGGCATGCCCACCTATCATCTTGCAGTAGTGGTGGACGATTACCTCATGGCCATTACCCATGCCTTCCGTGGTGAGGAATGGCTGCCCTCTGCACCTGTACACATCCTCCTGTGGGAATACCTCGGCTGGCGCAATGCCATGCCACGGTGGGCACACCTGCCACTCATCCTCAAGCCTGACGGCAATGGCAAGCTTAGCAAACGCGATGGCGATCGATTGGGCTTTCCAGTGTACGCGATGAATTGGCATGATCCCAAAACTGGCGACCTTACCAAGGGATTCCGCGAAATGGGCTTCTTGCCCGAAGCCTTTGTAAACATGCTAGCTTTGCTGGGCTGGAATGACGGCACCGACCAGGAAATCTTCACCCTTGATGAGCTGGTAGCGAAGTTTTCAATAGACCGCATCAGCAAGGCCGGTGCCAAATTCGATTTTGAGAAGGCCAAATGGTTTAACCACGAATGGATCAAACGGAGTGATGATAGCGCCTTGCTGCCAGGACTCTATGGGATATTGGTGGCCAACGGCATCCATGACACCAATGAGCAATACCTCCTGGCCATACTGGCACTGGTGAAAGAGCGGCTCACTTACACCTCTGATTTCTGGGAGCAAGCGTCTTATTTCTTTAAGCGCCCCGAGGGTTATGACCTACCTGCTGTACAACCCAAGTGGAGTACCGAAAAGACTGCATTCTTCACAGACATGATAGCTAAGCTAGAAGATTTCGACCCTTGGCACAGCGTCGAGCTGGAGAGCTTCTATAAGCTGGCCATCAATGCCTCTGGTATGAAGATGGGTGAACTGATGCTACCCTTCCGCATCATGCTGGTGGGTGGTAAGTTCGGGCCACATGTATTTGACATTGCCGCGCTGCTGGGACGTGAAGAGACTGTAGCGCGGATGAAAAAAGGGCTAGAGGCTTTTACCCAAGTAATTCCTTGATATCGTCCTGGGTAAGTGACTTGATGAAGCTTTCCTCCGTGGTGATAAGCGCATCGGCAATGGTTTTTTTACGGTTTTGCAAGGCCAGTATCTTTTCTTCGACCGTATCCTTGGTGATGAATTTGTAGATGAACACATTACGTGTCTGCCCGATGCGGTGCGTGCGATCAATGGCTTGCTGCTCTACCGCTGGGTTCCACCATGGATCAAGGATAAACACATAGTCTGCCTCCACGAGATTCAGCCCCACCCCCCCTGCTTTGATGGAAATGAGAAACAATCGGGTGTCTTCGTTTTCCCGGAACTGCTTGACTACTTCTTCGCGATTTTTGGTAGCCCCATCCAAGTAGGCATAGCCGATGCTGTGTTTATCGAAATATTGCTTGAAAATCACCAATTGCTTCACGAACTGCGAAAATACCAGCACTTTATTGCCACGCCGTAGTACACTTTCAAGCGTATGAATAACGCTCTCGAACTTGCCAGATTCACCTTTGAAGGCACTGTCTACCATTCGGGGGTGATTGGCCAGCTGCCGTAACTTGGTCAGCCCCTGCAATAAGGTAATTTGAGGGGTTTTAGTCTTTTCGTCACCGAGATTCTCCAATATCGCATTGCGGTATTCTGATTTTATCCGTTCATAACGCTCCGCTTGTTCCTCCCCCATGGCGCAATAAAAAACCTGCTCCGATTTGGGCGGCAGCTCTGTGGCTACCTGGCTCTTGGTACGCCGCAGGACAAACGGCTTGATGATGGCTTGCAGACGCCTGGCCTTTTCCTCGTCCTTTTTCTTTTCGATGGGCTGCACAAACTCCTGCTGGAAATAATGATAGCTCCCCAGCAAACCGGGGTTGAGAAAAGACATCTGCGACCATAAATCAGCTACGGAATTTTCCACGGGCGTACCGCTAAGCACCAGCCGGTGCTTACTTTTGAGGCTTTTCACGGCCTTAAACGATTTGGATGTGGGATTCTTGATGATTTGGCTTTCGTCAAGAATGATGTAGTTGAAATAAAATGCGCTCAGCAGCTCTTCATCGCTGCGGACGATGCCGTATGTAGTAATGATGAGGTCGTAATTTTCAAATCCCGCGGCATCTTTATGCCGATTTATACCGGTATGCACCAAAATGCGTAGATCAGGCACAAATTTGTCCGCTTCGTTTTGCCAGTTGTATACCAGTGAAGTAGGCATGACAATGAGGGAGGTGGATGGTCCCGCTATATGTTCTACCTCCTCTTTCTGCTTCTGAAGGAAGGCCAATGTCTGAATGGTCTTTCCCAACCCCATATCATCGGCAAGGCAACCCCCAAACCGATATTGCTGCAAGAAGTGGAACCAATTGTATCCAGCCCGCTGATAGGGTCGCAAAGAGCCTTTGAATTGCCGGGGTTCATCGACATCTGCTATGGTTTCAAACCCTGCTAATTGGGCCAGTCTGCGGTCCATCGTCAACGCGGTATGTTCGGAAATATCGCTAAGCAACCCTACGTGATATTTACTTAGCCGAATGCTCTTTTTGTCTTCCGAGAAATGGAACAGTTGATTGTAACGCGCAAACCACTCTTCGGGAATAGTGGCCACCTCGCCATTTGGCAGCATGAACTCCTTGACATTGTTCAGGATATGGTTACGCAGCTGGGTAAATGGTATTTCATACTGACCGAACCGGGCAATAGCCTGCACATCAAACCAATCGTTGCTTTCATTGACAGACAGATCCAACTCCGTACGGCCAAAGAAAAACCGCTTGTTGGGGTCTTCCTGTACGATTTCATAGCCCAAGCGATGAAGTTCTTCATTGTTGTCACGCAGCCAGTCCATCGCAGACACTGTGCCTGCGCCATTCAGCTCGGGCTCAAGATCACTGAAAAGCGTACTGGTCTTCTGCAAGCCCATGCCCAATAGCTCCTGCAACCGGTTTTCTTCCCATTGCAGCGAACGCTTGATGCGATGGAAGGTGTACTGGTCTGTGGCTTCATCATACTGCATCCGTACTGTCACCTTATTTTCGCCACCGGACGTAAAAAGGTAAGGACCGTAACGGAAATTCAATTGCAATTGCGAAGTACCATTTTCAACGTAAAGCAATTTGATGACGGGAGCCGCGTTGTGCTGGTGTGTTTCAATGGCAAACCCTTCCGCATATACATGGTGCTTTTCAATCAATCCGCGAACAAAGGTTTCAAAATACTTGTGCTCTGTCACCCGTGCCACGGAGATGTATCGCTTTTGCATAAATGGCGACAGCTTCTTCCCCTCCAATGGTTGATCAAAATGATACAACACGTTTTCTAGCAAGAGCCAAGCTTGCTGGTTGATGACCACCTGTGCGTCTTTATACATAAATTCGATGCGATGGCCTTCATACTTAAGGGTAGGAAAATAGCGGGTTTCTTCGCCATTACGCCGGAAGTGAAACAACACAGAAGCTGCTTGGGGAGCGATTTCAAGTCGCTGTTCGGCAGCATATCCATCCTTACTCATCAAAAACAACGGTTTGTTTTTGAGCAGTTCCAGCGCCTGTAGCAGCCGACGTTCAATTTTGGGCCGGATGTACTCGAAAAATTTTTGGTTAAACACCTTAGCGAAAAAATCGACCGGCCTGACAGGTTTTTTATGATAGCGCTTAATAATATTGGTTTGCTCTACCTCTTCCAGCAATTTAATAAGCTTATGATCGGTTTCATCTAATACATCGGCGTAGTCTGCTGATGTGTTGCTGAATACCCGCCGGTGTGTCAATGAATACCCACCATTGGGATTGAGCTGTACCACATGCGGCTCTATCAGGTAACCCAGATAGGGGTGTTCGCAAAGGGAATAGACCAATTCGTAAGACTGTGTAGTATCGACTTGCTGCATCTAACAACTGTGGTATCTGAAAAAGGCACTAAAGATACAGAAATCTATGCAATAATCGCACTGCCTTTTGTTAAGACTTAGGCGTTTTCGGCTTTTTATTTTTTTATGGAGGCTTGGGCAACTCGGATTTCGTGGTATTCGACGTCGGGGCCTAAGATGGATTTAATTGCTGATGAAGGTTTACCCGGATTTTTTCGCAAGGTGTCCAAGATGGTTTCCAATTTAGCGGCATCCACCAGTTGGGTGGCCTCAACACCGTTGCCGATGAATTCGAGCAGATGGCCGATGACGGTACCGCTGGTGAGCCCCCGCTCAGTGGAAATTTCGCCTATGGATTTGCCGGACTGGAAGAGCTCAAAACTAATGCGTTTCGTTTCGCCCTTTTTTGCTTTTGGGGCTGCGGACGTGCCGGGTATTTCGGATGGATCTAGCGCAATGGCGGCCAGCCCGTCTGCTTTGGTCACGATCGCTTGCAGGGCATCCCCCTTGACCAGCGCCTCGGCAATGGTGGCGCATTGCCGCAATTGCTCCCGCTTGCGCTTTATAGCTACCAACGATTCTTTCAGCGCTTCCACATACTTCTTGGTGCGTTTTTTTATCGCCCACATGGTCAGGTGCACTTCAAGTACTGTAACCAATTCGGCATCTATCTGAGGTAAAAACCAAGCTACGGCTTTCGTGGTACGTTCGTGTATCCGGACGTAATCGGGATGCGTTTGCTTATTGAGCAATCCATCTAATTGGTTTCTGAATTTGTTGGCCACGTCCCGCAAATTTTCACAGGTACGGAACAACGCTTGCACAACGTGCATGGCTTCGGCCTGATCAGCGATATTACGGGTAGTCAAATCCGTACTCAATGTTGCCAATGTTTCGACCACGGTGTCCCATTTAAACGCTTGGAGGAGCATATGCCCGATATAATTGCGCTGTGAGGCCTCTAACAGGGCAGGCACATCCTCTTCTGCAAGCATATTGCTCGAAAAAAGGGCTACCTGCTGATCGGTACGGATGCTGTGCGCTGGAATGCGGGAATATAATACCAACCCATCAAGCGTGCGCAGGCGACTCAGGGCCACATACACTTGCCCAGCAGCAAAAGAGCCACCTGCATCGATAATGGCCTTATCAAACGTAAGCCCCTGGCTTTTATGGATGGTAATCGCCCAGGCCAGCCGCAAAGGGAATTGCGCGAAGGTGCCCAACACTTCTTCTTCGATTTTATCTTCCACCTTGTCATAACGGTACCGAATGTTTTCCCACGCCTCGCGCTTCACTTCAACGGCCTCACCACCATCCGTGAAATCGACAATCAACGCATCACCCGATTCATCAATGTGCTTGACATAACCGATTTTGCCATTATAATAGCGGCGTTCGTCGCCACTGTCATTACGGATAAACATCACCTGTGCGCCGACTTTCAACTCCAGTTCGACCTCTACCGGGTATAAGCTTTCGGGAAAATCGTTTGACACCTTGGCCTTCAGTGCCGTCGTTTTACCTGGAAGAGCCTCCAGTTCCCGCCGATTGATCGCATCAGCCCGGTGGTTGTGGGTGGTGAGTGTAATATAGGGTTCGTCTTTAGCCGGTACGAAATCAGGGTTGTAATAGGTATTAAGCAATTCCAATTGTTCCGTAGAGCAGCAGTTGTTGCGAATATCGTTGAGGATGTCTATAAATGTCTGCTCACTTTGACGGTATATTTTCTTCAGTTCCAACAGCAGCGGGGGGTATTCACGCAGCACCTTGGCATCAAAGAAAAATGGGGTCGGATAATGGTGATTCATGACTTCTCGCTCCCGCTCTTTTACCACGGGTGGCAACTGGTACATATCTCCGATAAATAATACCTGTAATCCGCCGAAAGGACGTGCATCGCGCCGTACCGATTTCAGGATAGCATCAATGGCATCCAACGTATCAGCGCGCAGCATGGACACTTCATCAATGACCAACAAATCAATTTCCTGCAGCAGGGCACGCCGCTGCTTGGTGAGTTTCACCTTGCCGAATAGACGGCGGCGGTTGTAGATATGGCTATCGTCATCATTCCATGCCAGTGCATAGTCTTCGATATACATTCCAAAAGGCAACCAAAATAAGGAATGCAATGTAGTGCCACCCGCATTCATCGCCGCTACGCCCGTGGGTGCCGCCACAGCCATTTTCTTGTAACTATGCTGCCGGATGTATTTCAGAAACGTCGTTTTTCCTGTACCGGCTTTACCGGTGAGGAAGATGTTGCGGTTGGTCTGGTTTACAAACGATACCGCTTGCATAAACGCCGTATTTTGCACATCTAATTCGGCCATAACGCTGAAGGAGGTTTAGCTGTCAATCTCAGAACAGCAGGTAAACAAACAAAAGTACTATTTTTTTCCATATCTGCTGCCACTGCTCGCTAAAGCAATTTCCTAATGTTTAGATTCATTATAATTAGTACCTTTGGCAACGATTAGCAAACATCCATGTAATGTCACAGCACAAATCCATTAATCATTTAAGAAAAGGAGAGATGGCGACCATCACTGGGTACCTTGCAGGTGAAGTGCCCATCAAAATCTATGAAATGGGGCTTTTGCCTGGGGTGGTGCTGACGATGAAGCAGCAGTTACCATTCAACGGGCCTGTTTGTATCCATATCCAGGACAACCCCAATGCCATCGCATTGCGCCGTTCCGAGGCAGACCTTATTTTAATCGAATCCCTATCATAAACTATGACCGAGATCAAAATCGCCTTGGTGGGAAACCCCAATGTAGGTAAATCCACGGTGTTCAATAAACTGACCGGGCTACGCCAAAAAGTGGGCAACTACCCGGGTATCACGGTGGAGAAGAAAACGGGGAGCTTTACTTATCAGCATACCAAATACCAACTTATCGATCTGCCCGGGGCATATGGCATCCATCCATCGTCCTTGGATGAGGAAATCGTCTATGAGGTACTCGCCAATAAAAATAACCCCAACCATCCTGAACTGGTAGTCGTGATAGGCGATCCATTCAACTTGAAACGTTCGGCCTTGCTCTACCAGCAGATACGGGAGATGGGGTTGCCTGCCATTTTTGTGATTAACATGATCGATGCGGCCGAGCGTGCGGGAATCTCCATTGATGTAAGCCAGCTGGAAAAAACACTATCAACCAAAGTAGTGCTTACGGATGCACGCTCAGGCAAGGGCATCGACGCCCTGAAAGCCGCCCTGCAAGACAAGCCCAATGGGTATACACCGTCATTCAGTATACCGGAGGAATATGCCGCCATTACCCAACAGGTGAAGGAGCAGCTTGGATATACCAACGATTACATCGCATGGCTGTACTTATCTCAGAAGCATAGCAAACATTTAGATCCGGCGTTAGCTGCCAAAATCACAGCCATCCGGGGGGAGCACCACATCAATTATCATCGGCTACAGATACATGAGACGATGGCGAGGCATAATATGCTAGACCGCCAGTTGGCCAACGTAGTGAAAGATCCAGCCAAAAAGCGGGAAAGTTTTACGACACGCCTGGACAACCTGCTGATCCATCCATTTTGGGGATACATCATGTTTTTCGCTTTGCTGATGCTGATTTTTCAAGCCATCTATACGTGGTCAGGCCCTTTTATGGACGCCATCGACAGTACCTTTACGTGGCTAGCGGCCAGTGCAGGCGAACGATTGCCGGATGGTCCCATCAACGGATTGCTGACAGATGGCATCATTACTGGCATCGGTGGCATTGTCATCTTCATTCCCCAGATTGCCATCTTATTTGTATTCATCTCGCTCATGGAAGAATCGGGCTACATGAGCCGGGTGGTCTACCTGATGGATCGGTGGTTGCGCCCCTTCGGGCTCAGTGGAAAAAGCGCTGTGCCCCTCATGTCGGGTGCAGCATGTGCCATTCCCGCCGTCATGTCTGCCCGTACCATCGAAAACGATAAAGAGCGATTGATCACGATATTGGTCACGCCGTTTATGACCTGCTCCGCACGGCTCCCTATTTACATCGTCATCATTGGCTTGGTTATCCCCCAGGAACGTTTCGTGGGATTGGATTTACAGGGGCTTGTCCTCTTTGGTATGTATGTATTGGGCATATTGGCAGCCTTGGGAAGTGCTTGGATACTGAAGCAATTGATGAAAACCAACTACAAGAGTTTTCTAATCCTTGAAATGCCCACCTATAAATACCCCGTGATACGAAACGTGCTATTAAACGTATGGGATAAAACCATGGGTTTCGTATTGGGGGCAGGGAAAATCATTTTGGCTATCAGCATCATCTTATGGGTATTGGGATCTTTTGGCGTAGGCGAACGATTTACTAATGCGGCGGATGTCGTACACATGGAACATCCGGAACTTGACGGTGAAGCACTTGAAAATGAAGTGCAGTCACAGCAATTGGAATATTCTTTTCTTGGCACAATGGGACGGTTCATCGAACCGGCAATTGCGCCCTTGGGTTATGATTGGAAGATGGGCATCGGACTGATATCCTCTTTTGCAGCACGGGAGGTATTCGTCAGCACGATGGCGACTGTCTACAGCCTGGGTGGCACCGATGATGAGCTGACCATCCGTGAGCGTATGGCCAGCGAAATCAACCCCAACACGAATCGCCCAGCATACAATTTTGCTTCGGGCATCTCCCTGCTGTTGTTTTATGCATTTGCCATGCAATGTATGAGCACCATCGCTATTGTCAGGAAAGAGACAAATTCCTGGAAATGGACGTTGATACAATTGACATTTATGACCGGATTTGCGTACCTTGCAGCTTTGGTAGCATATCAACTTTTGAAATAAGCGATGGATGCAATTACGATTCAATACTTGGCGGTCGGCGCGTTATTTTTAGTGGCATTGGTTTACCTGATTCGGCGGACAAGGCGTTCGCTAAGCGGAAGCAAAGGCTGTTCGAAAGGCTGCGGATGTGAATTTAGTGAGAAAACAAAAACGCTTAAAACCGAATAGGGTTTTGAAAACCTGTCAGGTTTCTATTATATTAGCCGATTCAAATAAAAAAACCAATGACTTACCAAACAAAGGAAGAACTTTTTGACGAAATAGCAGGAATTCTCACCGGCCAAGGATTCCAAATCGTGCAACAGGACCAAACCCGCCCTTGGGGTGGTTTCTTTGTAATTGAAGAATCGCAGGCCCAAGCGTTTGCCAACACTTACTTCAATGGGCTTGATGTGCAGGAACTTAAGATATCCGGCAAACTCAGCCCCAAAATCCTCGTTGTGGCTCCCGGGAAACGCCTTTCCTGGCAATATCATCACCGCCGCGCGGAAATCTGGCAAGTGGTA
Organism: Parapedobacter koreensis; assembly: GCF_900109365.1. Lineage (GTDB taxonomy): Bacteria > Bacteroidota > Bacteroidia > Sphingobacteriales > Sphingobacteriaceae > Parapedobacter > Parapedobacter koreensis. The sequence goes on from NZ_FNZR01000001.1 coordinate 653,439, forward strand.
CGCGGCATCGTCGGTGTGGTGACCAGTGATACGGATGAGGAACATGAGTTGCAAATCCTGAACCCCGGGGACGTCATCCGGCTCAACCAGGGAGAACGCCATCGCCTTGTAGGGCTTGATGAATGGGGCGTGCTTGCTGAAATATGGCAGCATACCGATGCCGACAATCCGTCGGACGAAGAAGATATCGTACGGGTTCAGGACGACTTCGGACGGTAAGGTTTGTCAGTAGACTTCCGATCCTTGATAATAAAATGGGAATATTGAATTTTCTTGATGGGCTTCATCCATTGCCTGCCTGAGTAGCGTTACGACATCAGGATGCTTATCTGCGATGTCGTAGCGCTCAATAACATCGGTGGAAAGATCATAAAGTTCAATGGGCGCATCGGCACTTTTCTTTGCCTGCAATCGCACACCTTTCCAGCGCCCCATGCGTACGGCCTGCCGACCTCCATCTTCATGAAATTCCCAATACAGATAGGGATGTTGCCGTTGGCCGCTACGCCCCAGCAATGTGGGCACGAATGACAGTCCGTCCGTATAACGGGGTTGTGGAGCGGCGGTAATTTCCACCAACGTAGGCATGATATCCCAAAACGCGCCGAGGTGGTCTGAAATGCTGCCTGCAGCTACCTTCCCCGGCCACCTTACGATAAACGGTGTGCGAATGCCACCCTCGTAGAGATCACGTTTGACACCACGTAAGCCGCCGGAGCTATTGAAAAATTGCGGGTCGGCACCACCTTCACGATGTGGTCCATTGTCGCTGGCGAAAATAATTATCGTATTATCCGATAGGCCCAGCTTATCCAATTGGTCCAGCACCTCACCGACATACGCGTCTAAACGCGATACCATTGCTGCAAAAGTAGCGCGGGGCTTAGACACGGAAGCATACCCGCCTACCGTGGCATCCGACCCGTAGCCATTGCCTTTATACGGGGTTTCTCCAAACGCATGCTCATACCGCTTGTAATGTTCATCTTCCGGCCCTTGTAGTTCGGCATGGGGCAAGACGGTGGGAATGAACAGGAAAAAAGGATTGTCTTTATTGTCCTCGATAAAAGCCAATGCTTTTTCTTGAATAATAGCCGGTGCATAGTGTTTCTTCTGCGACAGGTCATTACCTTCCAGCACCACTTTTTCGGCATTATGCCACAAATGAGTGGGATAATACCGGTGTGACTGGCGCTGGCAGTTGTAGCCAAAGAATTCGTCGAAGCCTTTACGAATCGGATCGCCGCTGGTCCCTACCATACCCAATCCCCACTTCCCAAAAGCCCCAGTTGCATATCCGACCGATTGTAGCAGCTGGGCAAATGTCTGTACAGAGTCTGCCAACGGCTCCTGCCCCTCTGGTTGAATCTCTTTATTGCCCCGTACATACGTATGGCCCGTATGCTGACCGGTAAGCAATGCCGACCGAGATGGGGCGCATACCGCAGTCCCAGCATAGAATTGCGTAAATCGCATGCCTTCGGTAGCAAGTCGGTCGATGTAGGGTGTATGTATCTTATGCTGGCCATAACAGCCAAGATCGCCGTAGCCAAGATCATCGGCCAAGATAAATACAATATTAGGTGGTTTGCGTGCTGATTGCTGCTGGTGTGACATACAGCGAACAAATGATGCCCCAATCAAAACAACAATGACTATTATCTCTTTCATTTATCGAAGACTATTGCCGTCTTAAACGCTTCTCCAGATACAAATCCACTTCCCCATTGATGAGCTGGTAGGTTCCGGCTGCCTGCTCGGCTAAGCGGTCGGTAAAAAGGATACCGTAAAGATGATCGGTTTCATGCTGAAAGATAACAGCTGTAAAGCCTTCAACCATTTCCTCATGCTCTTCCCCATCAGTGTCCTGATAGGTAAGACGGATGGTGTAATTGCGCAATACCTGCCCCATAGTATCCGGTATGGAAAGGCAGCCTTCCACGCCTTTACGCAACAATTTAGAGCGCCATGTGATTTTTGGGTTCACGTATAACTCCAGTGGTTCGCCAGCTTTATCAAAACGCTGCACCCAAATCAGGTTGCGATTGATACCCACCTGCGGTGCAGCGATACCCACACCTGGATGGGTTGAATCCGTTACCGCGAGGTACATCCGCTGAGCCAGTAGCGGCAAAAGTGCATCCTTGGGATCGATATCTTCCGATAGGCTTTTGAGTATCCGCGTTTCATCCGGCACCGTATCCTGGATGACGCGTAGCAGTTGCGTAGTGTCTCCTGAACGAATCAAGTTCCGTTCCGCTTCCGTCAGGGGCTTAGGCGGGACATTCGGGCGTGGTCGCTGTTTCATGGGGCCGGTATATTTTTTTTCTCCCGCTGGGATAGCGATGGACAAATTATTCGCTTTTGGCGGTACCGGGCAACGGTAGCCGCTGCTATATGCACAATAAGGGTTGTAAGCGTCATTAAAATCGATAAGGATATGGCCATCCCGGATATCGGCCACCGACAAATCCAAGTATCGCCCACCGCCATACGTATCACTACCGTTGGTCATGTCTGTAAAGGGCAAAAACAAATGATTACGATAAATAGGACTGACAAACAAATCCGCGCTTCGGTACAACGTCAATTCAACAGGCTCACCGTGGAGCTGGAAACGAGCTTTACCATACCGCACATAGGCTTTGCTGGTGCCATCGGAAGTAGGCATCCTAAACGGCTGCTCGTCATGAAGGAGCTCCACGCTTGCACGTATCCGATAGGTGCTGTCTGGCTCGTAATAATGGAGATATGGGGTATCCGCTTCGTTCAACGGTGTGGATGGTTCCTTCAAAAAGCCCGCCATCTTGTCTTGCCGCAGCATGAGTACGCTATCCCTGTACGTCTGCGCATAGCTTATCACAATGCTTCCAACAAACAGTATTACAGACCATAAAACCTTTCGCAAAAGTAGCATTCGCTCCATATTTAGCAGTAAAATTAACGGGTAACGCATCACCGACACCGATAGCCAAAGATGCAATATCCGCATGACTTTTCCTTATTTTATTTTAGCCGACACCTCCTGAACAAATAGCCTTCTCAAGATAAAGCGGAACTCCTGATGGGCAGGAGTCCGCTTTGCTAACCAATTATAAACCTATATGATATGAGAAGAGACTATTGATACAAAAAAACCCCTTCATTACGTGAAGGGGCTTTTACATTCATGCTAGTGTATTTCTTAAAGCACCTTCAATGATCCATGCTACACATCGACATATAGCTGATCGCAACAGATTTATTCATTTTCAGTGTTTTTGCTTTCATGATACAAATATAAAATAAAGTATACTAAAATAGTATACTTTATTTTACAAAACACACAAATACCTGTTTTACAGTTAAATATTTTTACAAATCACCTTTTTTTAACTCATTTACGGCATGATCCACCGCGCGTGCTGTAAAGGCCATATAGGTAAGCGTAGGATTTTGTGTGGCTGTAGAAGTCATGCAAGCACCGTCAGTCACATAGACGTTTTTGCACAGGTGCAATTGATGCCATTTATTGACCAGCGAGGTTTTCGGATCATGGCCCATACGTACACCGCCCATTTCATGGATATCGTTGCCGGGCCGGCGATTGTCATCCATAGTTTGGATGTTTGTGAAACCGGCTGTCTCATACATTTCAGTCATTCGATCATAGTAGTCCTGGCGGCGTTGCCAATCACTGTCATCATATGCTACAGAAATATGCAGCATCGGGACGCCCCAAGCGTCCTTCTTGTCACTATCTAGCCAAACTTGGTTGCTTTCCTTGGGAATGGTTTCGGCCATCATGTGCGAATGAACCCTCCAATTGCTGAGTGTTGGCGTCAATAGGCCCTCTTTAAGGCCTGTACCGACACCGTTGGTATCCCGCATTTCTTGTCTGCTGGCACCAAAAGCTGCCGCCCATCCGCGTAAGAAATCCGTTTCCTGCCGATCAACGTTTCTGAAATTTGGTATATAACCCCCACCAGCGGGATTACGACCATCCGTTTTATATTGCAGCAGCCCGTCATATTCAGCACTGATACGCGCTGTATAGTTGTGAAATGCAACATATTTGCCTAATAACCCATTGTCATTCCCCAATCCATTGGGGAAACGTTCAGAGGTAGAGTTTAGCAAAATCAAATTGGTATTTAGGGTCGAAGCATTTACGAAAATGACTTTAGCATAAAACTCCAGCTCTTCTTTGCTATTGGTATCCACTATTTTCACGCCGGTAGCCTTGCCCGTATCCTTGTCGTACAAGATGGAATGCACAACCGAAAAGGGTCTTAACGTAAGGTTACCAGTTTTCTGCGCCCAAGGTAAGGTGGATGAATTGCTGCTAAAATATCCCCCAAAAGGGCACCCGCGCTGGCACAGGGTGCGATTTTGGCATTGCACCCGGCCTTGCTGAATATGGATTGGCTGTGGCTGCGAAAGATGGGCACACCGAGCGCTGATCACATGGCGCCCTTTATAATGGTTATCCACGGCTTTCCGGAAATGGTCTTCTGCTGCGTTGAGCGGGTATGCGGGCAAAAATTCGCCATCCGGTAGTGTGGCCACGCCGTCCCGATTGCCCGAAATGCCCACAAAACGCTCCACATAGCTATACCAAGGAGCAATATCGTTGTAGCGTATCGGCCAATCCACTGCAAACCCGTCACGAGCGGGGCCTTCAAAATCGTACGCGCTCCATCGTTGTGTTTGGCGGGCCCAAAGCAACGATTTTCCCCCCACCTGATATCCTCTTAGCCAATCAAATTCTTTATCTTGTATATAGGGATGCTCTTCGTCTTTCACGAAAAAATGCGCTGAATCTTCACGATAGGCATAACAACGATTGGCTATCGGGTTCAACTGCCTATCCTGAAAGGTCATTTCCCCTCGATGTTCCAACTCATAGGGATAGAGGTTGGTCGTGGGATAATCCTTCACGTGCACAACATCACGCCCCCGCTCCAACACCAGTGTTTTCAAGCCTTTCTCTGTAAATTCCTTAGCAGCCCACCCGCCGCTTGCACCGGATCCGATGACAATGGCATCAAATGTCCGATCCTTCACACTATCTACTGCGATATTAGCCATGTGTATTTTAGTTGTTTAGTTAGTTAGGCTGTCTTATACCGGGAAATAGCCGTTATATCTACCGGGTACCAGCTCATATTTTACCAAGTTGGTCATCACGTACTGAGAATTCATATAACCTTGGATGGTTCTACGTTTAACCAGGCCATAAAACTGTACGAGATTACTATCCCCGCTGTCCGGCGCTTTCCCGAGCAACGCCGTGCGTTCGTCTATGCCCGCCTCGGCAAACGATCTCCCCAGTTCCTTTTGTGACCAACTTGAAAACGTCGCTAATCCCTTAGTAAATGCTTGTTGGTCTTCAGGGCTGTGGCAATCATCTATCATCTTCAGTACGAAAAGATGTAAGAGCAATTCTTTTCCTCCCGCAGTATCTGTGGCTGGAACCAGTGTTTCGACCAGCTCCTCCAACAACGCTTCGTCGGCTTCCGTTACCGAGAGGTTGGCCAAAGCGATGGTGGCCTTGCGTGACTCATGGAAACACGCAGGAAGTACCAGTGTACCCCCAGCAATGTACAGTAACGTACGTACTGCCGATCTACGATTCATAGTTCATCATTCATTTGGTCTTCAATAATACAAAATTTATTCGATATCAAACGGTAAGGGATCCGGTGCAGCCGGGTTGGCAGGATCATAGACTGCTACCGCCACCCGTGAATCTGCACAACCATAATACAAAAACCACTTATTGCCATAGTAGACCAGTCCTTCAATAAATACCGTACCATCAACATATTGCCCACTTTTTTCGAAAGATTCCATCGGACGGAGAAATGGTGCATCCAAGCGGTCGATAACTTTGCCGGGATCGTTGCTATCGAAGAGCACCTGGCCGGCGCTATAAGTGCCTTTGTTAAAACGCCGATCACCTTTCTCGGGGTCGTTCTTGCCGTTGTAAAGCAGTACAATCCCCTTGTCAGTGAGGATTGCCGGAGGGCCACATTCAGTCAGGCTGCTGTCGAAATATCCTTTCCGTGGTGAAATGAAGGCTTTCAGTTGGCCGTTTTCATCGACCACCGGATCCCATTTGATTAGATCATCGGAAGTCGCGCCATATACACCATGTTCTCCCCAATACAGCCAGTATTTGCCATTAATCTTCGTGATGACCTGGCGTCCATCCACGACCTTGGTAAGGATAGCGGCCGATTTATGTGGGGTATTGAAGATTGCCGGGTAAGTGTTGTTGCCCTTGAAGATAGACCCATGTTTTTCCCAAGTAACCAAATCGTGGGAAGTAGCGACTCCCAATCGTGGGATCTCCCTGTTCCATTGGGTATAAAACATGACATACATACCGTCTATGGTCTGCGCGATACGGGGGTCTTCTGTCCCGCCCGGCCATTCATAAGCTTTCTGATTGTCGTCAGCGGGGTAAAAGACCGGTGTGCTTTGACGTTCGAAATAAAATCCGTCATTACTCACGGCATAGCCAAGCCGGGATGTGCGGTGGCCGATACGCACGCCGGATTTGTCTTCGGCTCGGTACAACACGACGATCTGGCCGTCTATTACAGTGGCTGCGGGATTGAATGTATCATTTGATTCCCAGGCGACGAGGGTATCAGTCATCGGATCTTTGAAAAGGGAAGCAGCTATCGGTGAGATTACCGGATTTATACCCGCTGGGCGTTCAAAGCCTCCGAAAGCCCAATCGGGCAGTGCCCAGGAAGTATCCTGAGCCGTGACGATCTGTTGGTCACCAGCTTGCTGATAGCAGGCTTCTAGCGTAACCATAGATGACAGCGATAGCGCAATCGCGGCAACATATCTTAGTTTCATGAGAATAAAGATAATGGATACCGCTGAAATAGCCATAAGCAGACACCATAAAAAAAGCTGCCTCAAGGGGCAGCTTCAACAAAAACCAATCGAATTGACTTTCTGTTAGATGAGCCTGACATTCACCGCATTGAGGCCTTTTTTACCTTTTGCGATTTCAAAAGACACATCATCCTTTTCGCGGATCTTGTCAATCAGACCAGATACATGAACGAAAACATCTTCACCGCCTCCTATTGGGGTGATAAATCCGAAACCTTTGGTCTCATTGAAGAATTTTACTACACCTTCTTGCATGGGTAATCTAAAAATAAAATTAAATAAGGGCGAATGTATGGATTATTTATGCCAATCTTGTCAAAAATCTTGGGTAAATCGTTTTTCTTCTTACCTTTACAAAAACCACTGTGACCATTGATAGTCATGGTGATACCTAAAATCGAAAAAGCACAGGCAACTAACCATCTCCCAACTATCCAAAACCTACGATAATGGCGTACAAGCCCCAAAGCGGATCGCAACACGTCGGACAATCGAGCGGCTGTGACATTGTTAGAATAGAAAAATCTCAAAAACTTATGGATTTGGCATGCTTGTAGCATCTGTGTACAACAATGCGTCATTACAGCGTACATGCTATTTCACTAAGTTTGTAAAACCATTGAGGGACTTTAATTCTAACACCATGATTCGTAATGCATTCTTATCATTGCTATTGTTTTCCGCTGCGGTTGCTTCAGCCCAGCATCCACACAAAGACGACCCATTCAAACAGCAATGGCAGCAGGTAGACACCCTGATGGAAAAAGGGCGGCCGGAATCAGCCGCCGTGATTGCACGATCGGTATTGGCTGCTGCACAGAAAGATGGCAACAGGGCTCACACGATTAAGGCGCAGCTCTTCCTAATGGGAGTGGATGAACGTATTCAAGAAAACGCTACTATTCACAACATCCAACGAATCGATTCGGTCATCCAAGTGAGTGAAGGGCCTGAAAAAGCAATTTGGCAAAGCATCAACGCCGAACTCTACTGGCAGTATTACCAACGTAATCGCTGGACCATCCTTGGCCGTACACCAGTAGCTGGAGTGCCTCCAGCAGACATTGCTATGTGGGATGCAGGCGCCTTCATCGCCAAAGCAAGTGCGCTCTATCAAGCGTCGATCTTAGACAGTGAACCACTCAAGGCCATACCCGTGGAGCATTACATTCCCCTCATCGCCGAAGGTGAAAACACCCGCCAGCTACGCCCCACATTGTATGACTTCCTTGCCTTCCGTGCCATCGCCTTTTTCGAAAATGATGAAAAGGACATTGTCCGCCCGGCTTATCAATTCGAAATCAGCGGTACCTTATGGTTTGAGCCCGTAGAACTTTTTGCCGATGTAAAGGTGAATCCTGCACAACCGGAGGCCCTGCATTTCCGGGCATTGCATACCTACCAACAGGTACTTGCCTTCCACCTCCATGATGAACAACCGGACGCGCTCATTGATGCCGATCTGCAACGGCTTGCTTTTGTGCACCGGTATGCTGTACATCCTGAAAAAGACAGTTTATACCTGCGTGGGTTGACTAGATTGGAACAACGCTATTCGAATACGCCTGCCGCTGCGCAGGTTTCCTTCGCAATTATCCAGTGGTTATATGATCACCGATTTAACCAAGGCGACGAAAAGGTAGATCTCCGCCTGTTGAAAGAGCGGTTGGATGCGCTGATCTCCCGTTTCCCCCACTCCGAAGGGGCAGCGAATGCCGCTAGGCTACGCCATGAGCTTACTAGCCAATCGTTGAGCCTACAAACAGAAGAAGTCGTACTGCCTCGGGAAAACAGCAAGGCCCTGGTAACGTACCGGAATCTCAACAAAATATACCTGAGCTTATTCAAAATCTCTTCACCAATAGATGCTCAACGGCTCAGGCCGAGTGAAGCGGAGCAAACCAAAATACGCCAAACCCAGCCGCTACGCACGTGGGAGCAAACATTGCCGGCTGCCGATGACCATTATGAACACCGTGCCGAGTTGAAAATCGACTCGCTCCCCGTAGGTTCATACCTGTTGGTGGCTTCAGCAGCCCCGGAATTGCAAGCGGACAAAAACATCTTACATGCTACGCCATTTCAAGTCTCCTCGTTGAGCATGGTGACGAACACGGGCAAAAACGGTCATTGGCTGTTTGCCTTGCACCGCAAATCAGGCATGCCGCTGCGTGGTGCCAAGGTTATCTATTGGGCAAGTGTCTGGAACGCCGGGCAAAAAGACTATCAGCACATAAAACTAGGAGAAACCACGACGGACGAAGATGGCAAAGCGGCAATACGCAATGAGGGGGCAAAACAGGCCGCAATATACGGCTCAAACTATACTCGGGTAACGCGAATCACCCTCATCCATCACGGAGATTCGCTCCAATTACCTGGTCACTATTATCCCATTAATAGCGACGACAAGCAACCCGAAAATCGTAAGCACGCTTTTTTCTTTACTGATCGTGCTATTTACCGCCCCGGACAACCCATTTACTTCAAGGGAATATTGGTGGAATACAACCCCCTGAGCAAGGCATCCAACGTATTGCCAAATCAACAGGACACGGTAACCCTTTATGATGTAAACGGACAAGAGGTGACAAAATTGGTTGTCACCACGAATGAATACGGTTCATTTTCAGGCCAATTTGTCGCCCCTGAAAATGGCCTTACCGGCCAGATGCGCCTAGGTAATGACCAAGGATCGGTCTACTTTGTCATGGAAGAATACCGACGACCAAAGTTTCAGGTCGTGTTTGACACGCTGAAGACCAATATCGCCCTCGGCAAGGAGGTCACGGTAAGCGGCAAGGCACAAGCGTATGCTGGTAACACGATCGATGGGGCTGAAGTTCGGTACCGGGTGGTACGACGTGCGCGGTTTCCATATTTCTGGGCATTTTATCGGTGGGGACAACCTCATTCACCTGAAATGGAAATTGCCAGCGGAACGTTAACTACCGACGCTGAGGGCACTTTTGATGTGTCTTTCAGTACAATACCCGACAGGCAGCTCAACCCAGAAACGTTACCGGTATTCACCTATACGGTATATGCGGACATCACGGACATCAACGGCGAAACCCAACGTAATTCCATAGCCATCAGTGCGGGCTACCGCTCCCTGCAACTGATGGCTTCAATTGATGAGCAACTGAACTTACACCAGCAGCAACGATTGCTCGTGCATACCCAAAACCTCAATGGTACAGCTACCCCGGCAACGGTTGCCATAGCTATCCGCCCACTCCGGTTTCCCGGAAGACTGTACAGGAAACGATTGTGGGAGAAACCCGACCAGCACCTCATGAGCGAAGCGGAATTTCGTACAGCGTTTCCCGACGATGAGTACAACGATGAAGCGGATCACCTCCAATGGGCTCCGGAAGACATGCTGTGGTCGGCTTCAATAAATACGGAAAAGACCAACGAAGTAATAGTGCCTGCGAAGGTGTGGAAGCAGGAAGGCTGGCACGTCATTGAGTTGACTACACAGGATCCACAGGGCAACGTCATTACCGAAAAGAAATATGTCTATGCCGTTGATACCGCCGGACGAGCCAGACCGCAAGCCAATTTGCTGGTGTATAACAATAAGACGTCGCTGGAACCGGGAGAGTCGCTGCAGCTGATGATAAAGACAGGTAGCGACAGCACCTATGTATTGGAAACCAATACTGACACGGCTCAGGAATTTACGGCTTTCTCCACCTCACGGCTCGTCAATCGTGCGATTGTGGAACAAGATCGGGGTGGAATAGCTTTCTCATGGTTGTATGTATACAACAATCGCGTGTACACCACATCGCAGCATATCATGGTGCCTTGGTCAGACAGGGATCTCCAACTGGAATGGGCGACCCATCGTGACAAACTACTCCCGGGTGATGCCGAAGAATGGCGGCTAACCATCAAGGGGGCAAAAAAAGAACAAGTAGCTGCAGAGTTGCTGGCCGGACTTTACGATGCGTCACTTGATGCACTGAATCATCACCAATGGCATTGGAATGCATTGACGGAGACAACTTTTTTAACAAATTATTGGAATGGCAGTTCGGGATTCGGGCAGTCTGTAGGCTACAATTGGCTAAACAGTCTCCAAGCTCCACCGCCTGCTGGTTATGACAAGCGCTATGACGAACTCGACGAATTAGCCCGCTTGATTTATCCAGTTGGCGGGAGAATAATGATACGCGGGGTGGCTAATGCCTATGGAACGGCTGCACCGCAAGCCGAACGCTTGGAGGCAACGGATGCCTTTGCATCAAAGGCAATGGAAGATGAAGAACAGATCTCCGGCTACGAAGACTCCGCGAGTGGCGGAAAGGTAATGCAGGATGATCCCGAACAGCTTGAAAATATTCCGTTACGCACGAACCTTCAGGAAACCGCTTTCTTTTTCCCGCAACTGCAAACCGATGCCGAGGGCAACGTGTCACTTCAGTTTACCATGCCGGAGGCACTTACCGAATGGAAGTTCATGGCTTTTGCCCATACACCGGATTGGAAAACCGGTTACCTCGAAGGCAGCGTGAAAACCCAAAAAGAGTTGATGGTAATGCCTAACTTGCCCCGCTTTGTCCGCCAGGGCGATACCGTCCGTATCAGCGCTAAAATCAGCAACATCGGTACAACGAACCTCAAAGGTACGGCCAACTTGGAGCTTTTGGATGCCACTACATTACAACCGGTAAGGGGCTTAGTCAAGGAGATTTCGTCAAGGGATTTTGCAGCAAACGCCAACCAAAGCACGACCGCAGCTTGGACGCTCCACATACCAACAACCCATTTCAACCCAATAGTGGTACGCATCACGGCAAGGGCAGGCAATTTCACCGACGGGGAGGAAAACACCTTGCCTGTGATTACCAATCGAATGTTGGTGACCGAAACACTGCCGATGCCCACCCGCGGCAATGAACGTAAGGCCTTTGAACTGGAAAAGCTGGCACAGACGACAAGCAGTACGCGCATAAACCATGCGCTGACCGTGGAATTTACAGCTAATCCGGCTTGGTACGCCGTGCAGGCGCTCCCTTATTTGATGGATTATCCGTATGAATGTGCTGAACAAGTATACAACCGCTTTTATGCCAATGCCTTGGCGGCACACATCATAGCACAGGCACCGCGCGTGAAGGCTATCTTTGACCAATGGAAAGGGAGCGATACAACAGCCCTTTTATCCAACCTGGAGAAAAACCAAGAACTAAAATCAGCTTTGCTTGAAGAGACGCCTTGGGTCATGGAGGCCAAAGATGAAAGTGAGCAAAAGCGGCGCATTGCTCGGCTGTTCGATAGCCATAAATTGGCCTTGGGCCTTCAGCAAAACCTGGCCAAGTTAGCCGAAATGCAACTGCCCGACGGTAGCTTTCCGTGGTTCCGAGGTATGCTGAGCGACCGCTACATTACACAGTATATCGCGACAGGCATCGCCCGCCTACAGCACCTCGGTATAGCGGCTGCGCAATCGGAGGTGGCTGAAGGGATACTCGTGAAAGCGATGGGCTACCTTGACCACGAGCTTAAAGCCAACTACGATCTATTGGTCAAAAGCAAAGCTGAATTGGAAACCCAACAAATCAGCTCCATTCAAATCCAGCAACTCTATTTACGCAGCCTGACACGGGATATTGCCATTCCCGCCGAAACCCAAGCGGCGTATGATTATTATGTATCACAAGCCACCAATCATTGGCCGCAATTCAACCCTTATCTGAAAGGCCAACTGGCGCTTGCACTAAATCGTCGTGGCAACAATAAGGCTGCTGCCGAAATCATCACATCCCTCCGTGAGACCGCGATTAACAGCCCCGAATTGGGGATGTATTGGAAATCCATGCCCCAGGGGTATTGGTGGTATGAAGCACCAATAGAAGCCCAGGCGCTACTTATTGAAGCTTTTGCCGAAGTGGGAAACGATACCCGGGTTGTGGATGACCTCAAGGTATGGCTACTCAAACAAAAGCAAACACAGCATTGGAATACCACCAAAGCAACGGCTGACGCCATCTACGCATTGCTGTTGCAAGGAAGTGATTGGCTGATAAATGAGCCTACGGTGACCATCACGCTTGGCAAGGAAACGATCCGCACCACGGATGTGAAAACCGAAGCGGGCACCGGATATTTTAAGAAGCGTTTCGACGGCGACGTGATAACCCCTGAAATGGGCAATATCTCCATAACAGTAGATAAGGCGACCAACGAAGGCGTAGCCTGGGGCGCGGTATATTGGCAATACTTTGAGGATCTCGATAAAATTACCGCAGCCGAGACACCGTTGAGCTTGCGCAAGCAACTTTATATTGAACGGAATACGGACAACGGCCCGGTGTTGGAAGAAATCAACGCGGCCAACACGCTGCACGTGGGTGATAAAGTGAACGTACGCATCGAACTACATGTGGATCGTGACATGGAATATGTTCATTTAAAAGACATGCGGGCAGCATGTTTTGAACCCGTCAACGTGCTGAGCGGATACCGATACCAAGGTGGATTGGGATACTATGAAAGCACCCGCGATGCGGCAACTAACTTTTTCTTCAACTACCTCCGCAAAGGCACTTATGTATTTGAATATCCTGTATTTGTGTCTCAGGCGGGCGACTTCTCCAACGGCATTAGCACGATACAATGCATGTATGCACCGGCATTCAGTAGCCATAGCGAAGGAATACGGGTGCGGGTAGCTGGCGATCAATGATGAGTTCGGAAGCAGTTGGTCATGGTGGAATAAAACAAAATTACGTATTATTGCACTGCGTAATCTTTGAACATACGAATAACTAAGTACGAAGTACGAACTCATGACAGCATATAACGAAGACAGCATACGTTCGCTGGACTGGAAGGAACATATCCGACTACGGCCCGGCATGTACATCGGTAAGCTGGGCGATGGCTCGGCCTATGACGATGGCATCTACGTATTGCTCAAGGAAGTGGTAGATAACTCCATTGATGAATTTGTAATGGGGGCTGGGCGAACCATTGAGATATCCGTGAATGAATACAAAGTAACTGTACGGGATTATGGCCGTGGGATTCCTATTGGTTCCGTGGTGGATGTGGTATCAAAGATCAATACGGGCGGCAAATATGATAGCAAAGCCTTCCAAAAATCCGTAGGTCTCAATGGGGTGGGCACAAAAGCTGTCAATGCGCTTTCCTCGTCATTTACGGTGCAGTCCTACCGTGACGGAAAAACCCGCATTGCCGAATTCAGCAAAGGCGAGTTATTAAAGGATGAGGAAAAAACCACTACCCAGCGCAATGGTACCGCGGTAACCTTCTATCCGGATGATAGCATCTTCAGGCACTACCACTATAGGTTGGAATTTGTAGAAAACATGATTTGGAATTATGTTTTCCTCAATTCGGGATTGACCATCAATTTCAATGGACAGAAGTTTGTCTCGGAGAATGGCCTTAAAGATTTACTTGAACGCAATATCGACGCTGAATCCATGCGTTACCCCATCATGCATCTCAGGGGAGACGATATCGAAATAGCCCTCACGCACGGCCAGCAATACGGCGAAGAATATTATTCTTTCGTCAATGGGCAGCATACCACACAGGGCGGTACCCACCAAGCGGCATTCCGTGAAGCGGTGGTAAAAACTATCCGTGAGTTTTACAAAAAAGATTTTGAGGCCTCTGATATCCGCGCGTCGATTATCGGTGCCATCGCCGTGAAGGTACAGGAGCCTGTATTTGAGTCGCAGACCAAGACCAAACTTGGTTCGCAGAACATGGGGCCCGAAGGGCCGACCGTGCGCACCTTCATCAACGACTTCGTCAAAAAAGCGCTTGATGATTACCTGCATAAATCGCCCGATACCGCTGATGCACTGCTGAAACGTATCCTGCAATCGGAACGCGAACGCAAAGATATCGCGGGCATCAAAAAACTGGCCAATGAGCGGGCAAAGAAAGCGTCTTTGCACAATCGCAAATTGCGGGACTGTAAAATTCATTACGGCGACAAGCACGAACTGGCGCAGGAGACCACCTTATTCATCACTGAGGGCGATTCAGCCAGTGGATCCATTACCAAATCGCGTGACGTACAGACGCAAGCGGTATTCAGCCTCAAGGGTAAGCCGCTCAATGCCTTTGGCCTCACCAAAAAAGTCGTGTACGAAAACGAGGAATTCAACCTCTTGCAACACGCGCTCAATATTGAAGATGGATTAGACGGCCTGCGATACAACAACATTGTCATCGCCACCGATGCCGATGTGGATGGCATGCACATCCGTCTGTTACTGATGACGTTTTTCCTCCAATTTTTCCCGGATCTGGTCAAGGCCGGACATGTGTCTATCCTGCAGACCCCTTTATTCCGGGTACGCAACAAGAAAGAAACCATCTATTGCTACAGCGATGAAGAGCGCCAGCGCGCCATCCTGAAATTGGGTGGTAAGCCGGAAATTACCCGTTTCAAGGGCTTAGGCGAGATCTCGCCAGAAGAGTTTGGACTATTCATCGGCAAGGATATGCGCCTGGATCCGGTAATCCTCTCCAAAGACCAAAAGATCATCCAATTGCTTGAATATTACATGGGAAAGAATACTCCCGACAGGCAGAAACATATTGTAAATAACCTGCGCATAGAGGTGGATATTGCCGAGGAACAAAAAGCAGCAGCAACGGAACTGGTGGCCTGAAAAGCAAATGACAAACCAAACCCTCATTCTCATCCAGTGCCGTGACGCCGTCGGTTTGGTGGCACTTATCGCCAATACGGTGGCTGGGCATCGGCTCAACATTGTGACGATGCGCGAATATGTAGATGAAGCCGCCAACCGGTTTTATGTGCGCATCGTGTGTGCCGGTAAGGCCAAAAGCAGCGAACAGCTGGCCGAAGACTTGACCCACGCACTGCCGGAAGGGGCTATCGTGACGGTAAACCCACCCCAGCAAAAAAAACTCGCGGTATTGGTGACTAAAGAGCACCATTGCCTCGGCGACATCATTATCCGTCATTTCTTTGATACCCTGGGCGCAGAAATTTGCTGCGTGGTCGGCAATTACGACGATTTAAGCACGTTTACCAAACGTTTCAACATCCCCTTCCACCATGTAAGCCACGAAGGGAAAAGCAAGGAACAGTTTGAAGCCGAAATCGCGGATACACTTGAACTTTACCAACCTGATTATGTTGTGCTGGCCAAGTTCATGCGTGTCCTCTCGCCTGAGTTTGTCATTCGATATCCCGGACGGATTATCAACATCCACCATTCCTTCCTCCCGGCATTTATTGGAGCAAACCCCTATAAGCAAGCCCATGCCCGAGGTGTCAAACTTATCGGCGCAACGGCCCATTTCGTGACAAATGATCTGGATGAGGGGCCCATCATCGCGCAGGACATCAAACCTGTCAATCATAGCCATACCGTAAAGGATATGATAAGGGCGGGGAAAGAAGTAGAAAAGTCGGTATTAAGCAAAGCGCTTGCTCTCATTATCGAAGATCGGGTGATCATTACGGGCAACAAAACGGTGGTATTCGAATAAAAAAATAACGCCTGTCACATTTTTCCATTACCCTGATTACGGAAAAGCAAGCAGAATATCATGTACTTTGCTGTTGTATAGACTATGTACATGACGCATTCTTTTCATATTCCCGTATTGGGATTAGCTTTTTCTATTGATACCCCGCTTAAAGTGGCTCATTATGGTATTTCTTCTGTCGTTTCCATCGTGGACGATGAGCTTATCGAACGAATGAGGCAATTTCACTGCCAACAAGCGGGAATATCTTATACAGCCATCAACAAAAAAACACCCGATTGCCGCGCACTGCGCATTACGGCATACCTCGATTTGATCGATGAGTTGGTAGCGGTGCGTACAAATGAATTAAAACACCAGCCTTTCGAGGCCGGCACGGATATCCAACGATATTTTGAGTGGTTGCCTGAGCATTCCAAACTCAAGGAGCTCTACAAGTCTATGCTGGAGGAACATGACGAAGAGAAAAAAAGACAGCTGCAGGAGACATTGCGTATGCATATCAAACCCGGGTCGGTAGATGTCAATATCATGGCTAAGGTAGACAAATTGAACTTTGGGAACAATGGACTTCCACTCGATGAAAAATATACCGATGCTTTGGCAGCCTTGCGGGGAGCAGCGAATAGCAAGCTCCAAACTTCAATCGTGCTTTCCGCCGGGATGAATCCGAGGCTCTATACCTATCTCGGCGAATTTATCGATTTCATGCCCGACAGGGACGGCAAGCTGAAAAAACGGATTATCCTTAAAGTAAGTGATTACCGATCCGCACTGATACAAGCCAAATTCCTTGCCAAGAAAGGGCTTTGGGTATCTGAATTCCGCATAGAGTCTGGGCTTAACTGTGGTGGCCACGCTTTTGCCACCGAAGGGTTCCTCTTAGGCCCGATACTGGAAGAATTTAAGACAAAAAAGGAATTGCTCCTCGGCGAACTGGCAGAACTATATACCAAAAGCATCGCAGCGTTGGGGAAAAAAAGTGACAGCATACCGCGGACGCGTTTCACGGTACAAGGAGGCATCGGCACGGCTGAAGAACACAATTTCCTTATCCACTATTACCAACTGGACGGCACCGGATGGGGTAGCCCTTTCCTCCTCGTACCGGAAGCAACAACGGTGGATGACGATACACTAAACAAGCTAGCCAATGCAGACCATGAAGATTTTTATGTCAGCGGTGCCTCTCCGCTAGGCATCCCATTCAACAATTTCAGGAAAAGCGCTGCCGAACAACAACGCATCGAGCGCATAGCCATTGACCGTCCAGGCAGTCCTTGCACGAAAAAATACTTGGTTTCCAATACCGAATTTACTAACCAGCCGATATGTACAGCATCAAGGCAGTATCAGAACAAAAAAATAAAACAGCTAAAAGCCATGGGGCTACCCCTTGATGAATACCTTCGCCAGTTGAACAAGATAACGGAAAAGACTTGCCTTTGTGAAGGACTTGCAGCAAGTGCGTATATCAAAAACCATTTGCTTAAAGCGAAGGAAAACGGTGCTGTGGCCATATGTCCAGGGCCGAATCTTGCCTGGTTCAATCGAACATACACATTAGAAGAAATGATTGGTCATATTTATGGCCGCAAAAACCTGTTGGAACACGTCCCCCAACGCCCCAATTTATTCATCAATGAATTAAATCTATATGTCCAGCACATTAAAAAATTCGTTGAAGATAATTGCCATAGCATAACCGATAAAAAGGAGCAGTATGTAGCACGATTCAAGGCCCAGCTGAATGAAGGGATTGCCTATTACGAACAGTTGTGTAACTATGCCAACGGCATCACCGCTATATTTTCACAAAATACGATGCTCCACCTTGAAAAAGCCAAATTGCAGTTTTCAGCCATCCAGCTAAAAGAAGATGCGATATGCGATTGAAATCACTTACCCCGCTTTTCGTGCTTGCTAAACTTGCCAAAAACACCTAAGGGTAGCTTACTCCCCGCAGTGGCTTGCAAAAATAACTCACCTGTTTCCAGGTTTTGCACATTGGGCATGGCTGACTTAATCAGGTTTTCTACAATTACAGACGAGAAGCCCAGCGAGTAGGTGTTTAGCATCAGAAAATGTTCGCGAGGGTCCAGCAACTGAACCACATCGCGCATCATTTCAGCGATGTGATCTTCCAGCTTCCACTTCTCCCCCTTGGGTCCATGCCCATAGGCTGGGGGGTCAAGAATGATACCGTGATAGCGGTTGCCGCGCTTCAGCTCGCGCTTTACAAACTTTAAGGCGTCTTCTACTACCCAGCGGATGCCTGATAATCTTGAGAGTTCCTGGTTTTCGTTTGCCCAAGTGACCACTTGTTTGATGGAATCTACGTGGGTAACGTCTGCCCCCGCAGCGCGGGCTACCAAAGAAGCCCCCCCCGTATAGGCAAACAGGTTCAGTACCTTCGGTTGTGCCGTGTTAAACGACTTGATGGTCTCCGAGATGTAGTCCCAATTGACCGCCTGCTCGGGGAAAACCCCCACGTGCTTAAACGATGTAAGCCCAAGGCGTAGCTTGATAGTGATGATTGGATTGCTGTATTCGATATGCCAACGATCGGGCAATTGGGGCTTCTTTTTAATCCAATCTCCGCTGGTGGCCGAACGACCTTTAAAACGGATGTCGTGGCGGCGAACCCATTCCACTTCCGGCAATCCTTTGGGCCACACGGCTTGGGGTTCCGGTCGTATTAATACGATATTGCCAAAGCGTTCGAGTTTTTCGAAATCACCGCAGTCAATAAGTTCATAATCTTCCCAATACTGCGGGGTCAGGAGTTGGATATTGCCGTTTGTCAAGATAAAAATGCTTTGTGGCAAAGATAAGGATTAAAAACGCTCCTTGGCGACTTTCATGAATGGACTGGCAAAAACAAAATTATTCAACTCTTGGACATCGGAATGGGCAATTTCTTTATTGGAGCCTTCCCACCATTTTTGGCCTTTATACAAGAAAAGAATATAATCCCCGATCCCCATCACGGAGTTCATATCGTGTGTCACCACCACAGTCGTGCATTGGTATTCTTCCGTGAGTTCTGATATCAGCTCATCGATGAGAATCGCTGTCTCGGGATCAAGTCCGGAATTGGGCTCGTCCACAAAAAGATATTTTGGGCTCATGCTGATAGCGCGTGCAATCCCCACGCGTTTTTTCATACCTCCCGAAAGTTCAGCGGGATACAACTTATTTCGGCCAGCGAGGTTTACACGCTCCAAGCAGAAGTTTGCCCGGTCTACCTTCTCGCTTCGGCTCATATCGGTAAACATCTCCAAAGGGAAGATAATATTCTGCTCCACGGTCATCGAATCAAACAAAGCAGAATTTTGAAACAGCATGCCGATTTCTTTTCGGATAGGAATGCGATCTTCAAAATTCATGCGTGTGAAGTCTTCCCCCTGATAAAGTACCTTCCCTTGTTCCGGGTTGTGCAATCCCACCATGCATTTCAATAGCGTACTCTTACCCGAACCCGAACCACCGATTATCAAGCTGATTTTTCCTGCTTCAAACTGGGCGTCAATGCCCCTCAAAACATGGTTGTCTCCAAACGATTTATGAATATGCTGAACTTCAATCATACGACATCAACAGAAAAAATTGTTAAAGCATCAAGGCGGTGACAATATAATCCATGACCAGGATGGAAATACAACTGATGACCACTCCCCGGGTACTGGCCTGCCCCACTTCCAACGCCCCACCCCGCACATAAAATCCTTTAAATGCAGATACCGAAGTAATGACAAATCCAAACACGAATGCTTTAACCAAGGCCACGGCCACCGTATAGCCGATAAACCCGTCTGTGATACCACTTATATAATCCGCTGGAGTGACTGCACCGGACAGTGCACCACCCGCTAGCCCCCCCGTCAATGCAAGGAAAATGGACACGACCACCAATATCGGAATCATGGTGATACCAGCTAGTATTTTGGGAAGAATGAGATAGCCCGGTGCATTGATGCCCATGATTTCAAGCGCATCAATTTGTTCGGTAACACGCATGGAGCCGATCTGCGAGGAAATAGCCGATCCCACTTTTCCCGCAAGTACCAGAGCGGTGATGGTGGGACTTAATTCCAAAATACTTGAATCACGATTGATTTGTCCGATGACCGACGTAGGAATCAAGTCAGACACCAGTTGAAAAGCAATCTGCATCGTCATTACAGCTCCCACAAACGTAGAAATGATGGCTATCAATCCGAGTGATCCAACACCGATTTCATTCATTTCATGGATAATCTCTTTCCAATAAATCCGCCATTTTTCAGGCCGTCTAAAGACCGACTTCAGTAGCAGCAAGTATTGTCCAAAATAAGTAAAAAACATATAATAAGCTATGCGTAGTCCAAATAGGGTATAAAGCTCCGGCTAAAGATACCCATTTTACGAATATGAACGAAAATAAGCAATCCATTGTTTGGCCATCTCGCTAATAAACTTCTTAACTTTGACATTATAGAAACACAACATATGTCTACGCTTGTCAATCAAAAGGCCTTAATCACAGGTGCCACGAAAGGCATGGGGCTCGCTATCGCTGAAAAACTCGCCAGCCTTGGCTGCCATTTACTGCTTTCCGCCCGGGACGGCCAAGCGCTTGGGGCGCTTAAAGCAACATTGGAAAACGACTATCCCAATATCCAGGTGCAATATTTGGCGTGCGATTTTGCTGACGGCACTCAGCTTGAGCAACTCACCGAATGGATTGACCGTGTCGCTCCGGATTTAACTATCCTCATCAATAATGCGGGTATATTCCGACCTGTATCGTTATTCGACGAATCAACGGAAGATTTTGAGATGCAGATGCATGTCAACTATCATACTCCGCACTTACTATCGCGTATCGTAGGCCGGAATATGCAAAAAAATCGAAAGGGCCATATCTTTAATATCAGCTCGATCGCCAGTAGAAAGCCTGTAGCATCCGCGGCCACCTATACTGTAACAAAATATGCGGTGATGGGTCTAACCCATATACTGCGGGAAGCATTAGGGCCATATGGTGTAAAGGTAACCGAAGTCATCCCCGGTTCAACGTTGACATCCTCATGGGAAGGCACAACAGTTCCTGCGGATCGATTTGTGCTACCGACGGATATCGCTGACGCAATCGCTACCTGTCTCCAGATGAGTCCAGGTGCCAACGTAGATGAAATCGTGGTAACACCAAAATTTGGTAACATTTAAATAGTATAACGATGGATAAGAAACTTCAACGGATACCGCACGAGGGTGCTATTGCAGGTGTTTGTGCGGGCTTGGGTGCATATTTTGCCGTAGACAAGACATGGTTCAGGCTTGTCTTTGTCATCAGCGTTTTCTTTTCGGGTTATATCGGTATCGGTTTGTTGGGGCCGATTGTTTACATTATATTGTGGATTGTCTTGCCCGTGAAAGTATTCTCCTTGCCTCAAGATCCATTCGACGTAAATTACCGGGCACCAGAGAGTCCCGAAGCCCCCAACACAGCAGTTGATTATACCAACGCCTATGCTTGGAATCCAATGGATAAAACCAGTGCATCGGCAAGTCCTTCAAAAGACCGGTATATAGCTGGTCTAATTCTTTTGGTGGTGGGCTTATTTTTTCTGCTACACCAACTAGATATCATCCATTGGCGCGATTTTGCCCGCTATTGGCCCGTATTGCTTATCCTTATGGGGTTAGGTAGCATTTTCAGTGCTTTTAATAGCAAGAAAACCTCCACATTCCCCTATGAACAAGAAAATGGAAATGAGCAGCAATCCGAATCACCAACCGATGATGACGAATCTGCGCATTCTTATACCAAATAAGCTAAGGTTATGAACAAAGAAAAATTGTGTTGGGGGCTCATCCTGTTGTTTGTGGGAGGAGTCTTATTATTAGATAACTTGAATGTTATCGACTTCTACTGGCGTTCTGTCTTCAGCATGTGGCCAATCATCCTTATTATTATCGGTGTCAACCTGCTCGTACCGAAGCAGGGTATTGGCAATGCGGTCTCTATCGTGGTTACCGTGGCTGCTTTGGCCTTCCTTGCCTATCGAGGCACTTTTCATCCACGCAGCGATTGGTGGGCATTCAACAATAGGGATTGGCGTATTGAACGGAGAACGTCTTCGGATAGCAACGATAGGGTGCGTCGTGAAAAATCAGAGGGAACCTTTACGCATGAATACGACAGTTCCGTTACCACCGCTCGTCTTCGTATCCGAGGTGGTGCCGTGGAATATGAAATTAAAGGCCTAACCGATCAGCTCTTCAGCGCTCAAGCCACCAGCACCATCGGTGCCCATCAATTGGAAACCACTACAAAAGGATCCAGCGCGGAGCTTACATTTAAAATGCAGGACAACAAAAAAGGTACCTGGAATATCGATGGCGACGAAAACTGGGCCAAAATCAGCCTCAATCGCAATCCGGTATGGGATATTGATCTCGAAATGGGTGCCGGTTCGGCAGAATTTGACCTGACGGAATATAAGGTAGCTAACCTTAGGTTCAAAGGCGGCGCGGCATCTGTCGAGGCCAAATTGGGTATGCCATTAGAAGAAACGACAATCTCGGCATCATCGGGCGTCTCCAGCATCGAAATCGAAATACCGAGTGCTGCGGCCTGCCGAATCGTCGCAAAGTCAGGGCTTTCTTCGCGTGATTTCCCGGGCTTTATCAAACAAGGCGATGGTTCCTATATCACGGAAGGCTATGAACAAGCCAATAATAAATTCAGGATAGACCTACAAGGTGGACTGAGTTCCTTTACGGTTAAGCGTTACTGACCCCGTGGATACGTCTTCCGACCGATATGAAGTTGTCATTCAAGGGAAGCCACAAGGGCCATTTACCTTGGCGGAATTACAGGGCATGAACCTTCGCCCAACCGACTTTGTAAAACCTGCTGGCTATTCGGAGTTTAAAGAACTCCGTGAACTTGCTGAACTGTCCAGGCTCCTTGGTGTGACACATCAAATCGCGCAACCTCAATATTTCGCTTCATTGGATATGCGGATGCTATCCACGGGTATCGATTATTTTACTGCGCTCTGCATGTATGCTGTACTGGCTGCGGTATACCTGGGGGGTGCACCAAATGCACAGGAAAGCGTCCCTGTATTGTTAGCCGGGTTAGCACTCGTTCCCGTATTCAAATTCATATTATGTGTCGCCATGGAAGGCTCTAAAAAGCATGCCTCCATCGGCAAGATGCTTATCGGCATCAAAGTGACGGATGAGCAGGGGCGTCCGATTGGCTATGGCAAAGCCCTGTTGCGCAACCTGGCAAAGCTGATAGGAGTATTGACGCTCGGTATCGGCTTTTTTATTGGGTTCCTCGACCGCAGACAGCAATGCCTGCACGACAAGATTGCGGGTACGTTGGTCATTAAAGACCGGTTGATTTGAAATCGTAGGTTCCACAATTCTTGCAATTTATACCTAACTTTGCATTCCATGATGGACATGAAAATCGGAAATACACTGCCGGGAGGCTATTGCAATTCGCTGACGGAATATTCAAGGTGGCATACACGCGAGGTCACTATCGGTAGCGTGCCCATGGGTGGCAGCAATCCCATTCGCATCCAAAGCATGACTACCGTAGATACCATGGATACCATCGGTTCTGTGGAGCAAACGATCCGTATGGTAGAAGCGGGATGCGAATATGTACGCATTACTGCGCCTAGCGTTAAAGAAGCCCATAATCTTGCTGAAATCAAGAAAGAACTGCGTAAGCGGGGATACACCGTGCCTTTGGTGGCCGATATTCATTTTACACCTAATGCCGCCGAGGTTGCGGCCCGCATCGTAGAGAAAGTGCGCATCAACCCCGGCAACTATGCGGACAAGAAAAAATTCGACCAGCTTAGTTATACGCAGATAGCTTACCAAGCTGAATTAGAACGCATATACACCAAATTTGCGCCGCTGGTAAAAATCTGTAAGGAGTACGGTACCGCAATGCGCATTGGCACAAATCATGGTTCACTTTCGGATCGCATCATGAGCCACTATGGCGATACCCCAGAAGGCATGGTGGAATCGGCCTTGGAATTTATCCGTATTTGTGAAGATCTGCACTATTATAACCTCGTCATTTCCATGAAATCCAGCAATCCGCAGGTTATGGTACGTGCGTATCGATTACTGGTAGAGAAGATGGTAGCCGAGGGGATGAACTACCCGTTGCACCTTGGTGTCACCGAGGCAGGGGATGGTGAGGATGGACGCATTAAATCTGCTGTAGGCATCGGCACACTACTCGAAGATGGCTTGGGAGATACCGTACGCGTGTCCCTTACCGAAGAACCTGAATTTGAAGCCCCCGTGGCTATAGCTTTAGTAAATCGCTATAAAACCCGGCAAGCAGCGGCCTACGATCAGGAATCATCATCCCTTGGACAATATCCTTATTCTCCAGCACCTACCGCCCATGTATCAACTGAAGTCAACACATTCATTGGTGGTTCATTGGTTCCCCGGGTAGTTGTTGATATTTCTGGCAAAAACCTGAAAGATCCAGCTATACTCACGGATGTTGGATACAAGTACGATATCTTGCTTGACAAGTATCACATGGGTGAGCAATCCGTAGATTTTGTTTACCTCGCTGATAAGCTACCCTCTTTTGCCATGCCCGGCAACCTTAAACAGCTCTATGATTACCGGATTTGGGTAGGTATCAACGACAAAACAAACATCCACCCGGTATATACACTGGCCGAATTTGTCGAAGCTAATTTACGAGACACGCAAATCAATCTGGTACGGATATGTCGTGCAGATCTAAGCACGTCACGCTTCGAGGCCTTACCATTGGATAGTACTATCGTTTTCGTGCTGGAGACCAACGAACTGCATGGCATGGCTGATCAGCGTTTGTTTTTTTCCTTATTAGCTGAGTTGGGTCTCGAAAACCCCGTCATCATCCGCCGCCAATATCCAGTCGAGGAATTCACCGGTCCGCAAAATGACCTTATGAATCCTGAAGAACCGGTATCCAAACTGCAATTATATGCTGCTACCGACATGGGCGGGCTACTTATCGACGGCATGGGGGATGGTATCTGGATAGATGCACCAAGTATTCCCGTTGACAAATTGGTATCCGCATCCTTTGCCATTTTGCAAGCTACGCGTTCACGTATTTCTAAAACTGAATACATCTCCTGCCCAAGTTGTGGCCGTACGTTGTTTGACCTACAGGAAACCACCCAAATGATACGGAGCCGTACTAATCACCTCAAAGGACTTAAGATAGGTATTATGGGATGCATTGTGAACGGCCCCGGCGAAATGGCTGATGCAGATTATGGATACGTGGGTGCCGGGCCAGGCAAAGTCACCCTATATCGGGGTAAAGAAGTGGTAAAACGCAATGTCAGTTCAACCAATGCGCTTGACGAACTCATTGAAATTATATGTGGAGACGGTCGGTGGGTAAACCCTGAATAATCCCAAATCCTATAATACGGAGATCCGTTTCACAACGGTTTCGCTCCCCGCTGACACCCGGATAAAATAAAATCCGTTAGTCAGTTTGTTATTGGTTTCAAAAACATGGCTTTGGGGCCCGGCATCCAACTCCTGACTGAACAACGTCATTACTTCATTGCCCAATGCGTCCATGACTTTAATAGACACCGAACTTTGTTTGCCCAAGCGGTATGAAAGGCTAATTTGATCAACAATGGGATTCGGGAAAACTTTTACACCGCTCAATACTTTATCATCTTGGGTAACATTCCGAAACGGAAAGAAATTCCTAAACGACGAGAAAAAAGAACGCTGTACACGTTTCTCTGTGGAAAGCTCTACAGCAGTGCTTGTCTTCACTTCACTGGCTTTCACCACACGGCTTGTATCCGCCATAGCCGTAGATGCCAGTGCAGCACCCGCATTCCCAACAAATGCTGCGGAACCTATTGCTAACATAATGACTATGTGGTGTAAAAACTTCCTCATATAGTATCTGATTCGAGAGACGTGTAGTTTTAATTTAAGTTTAAAATCACTTAACTACCCACCTCACGTGGTACAAAGGTAGAATAAAGTGCCCAATGCACACAGATAAAAGTATAACTTTTTCATTGATTTAACAATTTTTAACACGTTTAGCTATTAAGGTCGTTGTTATTAGAAAACGCTTCCGAAAAACGTTATTCAATAGGCCTAACAAAAGAAATTGAAACTTGTTTTTAGAAAATGAAAAAAATTAGCTGATGCTATTTGGCCGCGCTCTCGTCCTTGTTGAGTTTAGAATGCTTATAGCCGTAACCAAAATAAACTAAGAGGCCGATTCCTAACCATACAAGAAAAATAAACCAATTACTGGCACCGAGTTGCGACATTAGGTATAGGTTTACAAGGATTCCCGCCACAGGCAGCAACGAAAACCGATAAATATAGCCCATGACACACAATATTCCCCAAACCAACCAAAAAATAACGATAAGTAACTTGTGTTCCAGAATATCCAGCCATGTCAATTGCCGCCATTCTTCAATGATATCCGTCCCATAATAATAAATACCAAATATGGCTATCAGTAATCCCAAAGTGATGAGGTACCGTCCATTAATATAAGGAACCCTGAACCTGGATTGATTGGAAATACCGGAATAATCCATGTACAATACCCCGGCGCATACTAAGATAAAGGCGAAAAATGTACCGACGCTTGTCAAATCGACAAAGAAATCCATCTTAAAAAACAGCGCAGGTATAGCTACCATAAATCCGGTGATGATGGTAGCAAAAGAAGGCGTTTTATAGGTTGGATGTATTTTGGCAAATCGTTTCCAAAGCAACCCATCACGGCTCATCGTCATCCATATCCGGGGTTGCGCAAGTTGGAAAACCAATAGTGCGCTGGTGATCGCTACCACAGAAGTGACCGATACAATCCCTGCCATATAGTCTACTCCTACATACTCAAAGACGAAGGCCAATGGATCTTTTACGTTCAATTCCGTATAGTTTACCATACCGGTCAATACCAGTGTAATCAAGATATACAATACCGCGCAAATCAGCAGGCATAATATCATCGCCCTAGGTAAGTCCCGTTGCGGATTCCTGCATTCCTCCGCCGTAGTAGATATCGAGTCAAATCCAATAAAAGCAAAGAATACAGCTGCCACACCGCTTAAGACACCCTCAACGCCATTAGGGGCAAAGGGCGTCCAGTTTTCGGGTTTCACGAAAAAAACACCTCCAAAAATCACAAATAAGATGACGCCTATTTTAATGGCGACCATGATGTTACTTGCTGTCCTGGACTCTTTTATCCCAATGTAAACCAGCCAAGTCACCAAGAAAGTAATCAGTCCGGCAGGTAAGTCAAATATGAGTGGGATATCTCCTATTCGTGGAGCGTGTTCATAAGCCAAGGCAGCGGTTTGCTCTACTTTAGTCAATGATTCAATCCCTTGCTCCTGTAATTTCACGTACGCTTCTGAAGCATAAGCAGGCGCCATGGTAAGCCACCCTGGCAAATGGATGCCAAATCCTTCGAGCATGCTTACAAAATACTGTGACCACGAAATAGCCACCACCATATTGGATACCGCATATTCCAAAATAAGCGCCCAGCCGATAATCCAAGCAAACAATTCACCAAACGCTACATACGCATACGTGTAAGCACTGCCAGACACAGGCACCGTGCTGGCAAATTGCGCATAGGACAATGCAGTAAATACGCACGCAACAGCAACAAACACGAACAACAACGAAACTGCTGGCCCGCCGTTGAAGCTAGCTAACCCTATCGTGCTGAAAATCCCAGCTCCAACAATAGCAGCTATTCCCAATGATACCAGATCACGTACACCCAGCACTTTTTCAAGCTCACCGGATTTGGCGGATTGGGCCGAACTTAAAATATGTGCTACGGTTTTTTTGCGAAAAAGTCTGTTTGCCATATACGGATAACCAATTGCGGCCTGGTTGGTCAACAACCGGCCAAACTTATAAAAAAAAATTAGGATAGTAGGGTTTTACCCGATTATTTTGCAAAATAGCTAAACGATTTATAAAAGCTTAGACCGGATTTCGTCGAAAATCGGATGAAAATTTCCATCCAGTTTGGCCGTATACTCACTAATCACCTCCACTATCCTTTCCATATGCACATCCTCGGCCCGCACATCCCATAAACGACGGCATATATTGACCATAGCTGAGGCAATTTCTCCAATTTCCCAATAGCCCTGAATATATTGGGTACGCATGAAGCCACTAAAATACACAAAAAAAAATTCGGTATCATTGACGTCACATAATCTCAAAAACCGATCGGCCATTTCATAATCTATGGCAGCTAAATATGCATAAAAATCTGACTCATGCACCCAATTATTGCGAAGCAATAGATGATCCAATAGCAGTTCAAGACCAATATGTGACAAGAAAGAAGGCCTAATCGGCGTACCGTCAACAGTTGGTGCAAGCAAAATCTTAAGTGCGTGGGTATGGCTATAGAAAAACGAGGAGTTATGAAAATACCGATCGGTATCTATATGCCGCATCCAACCGTGGTAAATACTTTGGAGTTTGGGGTTATTGCCGAAGCGATCTTCATATTTTTGGGGCCATATGTTAATGTTCCGGTCGGCATTTTTAATTAAATCGGGCAATACACTCCCCAGCACCAATTCAGGGTCATGGCTATACCGCTCGAAATAATAATGTGAGAGGAAATTCATCCTGCCGATTTGCAAATTGTTGAACACTTATTGTGCCAAGATAACGAATTCTGGCAACAATTACGGCATATTCTACTATCTTTGCCACCATTATTAATTACGCTTTATTACAAGTTAAAACGATGAGTTTTGTTGAGGAATTACGTTGGAGGGGCATGTTGCATGATATCATGCCTGGTACAGAAGAGCAATTACTCAAAGAGAAAACAGCCGGATATATCGGTTTCGATCCCACGGGTGATTCGTTGCACGTAGGTCACCTTACCCAGATCATGACGTTGATACATTTCCAGCAGGCAGGCCACAGGCCGGTTGCCTTGGTTGGAGGTGCAACAGGTATGGTAGGAGACCCTTCGGGGAAGTCCGCAGAGCGCAATCTGTTGGATGAGGAAACATTAAACCACAACATATCTTGCCTTAAAAATCAGCTGGAAA
The DNA here is from genome assembly GCF_900109365.1 of Parapedobacter koreensis. Classification (GTDB taxonomy): domain Bacteria; phylum Bacteroidota; class Bacteroidia; order Sphingobacteriales; family Sphingobacteriaceae; genus Parapedobacter; species Parapedobacter koreensis. The sequence continues at coordinate 683,003 of NZ_FNZR01000001.1, forward strand.
AATTCCTGGATTTCTCAGACCCTCGCCATGGCGCCACCATGGTCAACAATTATGACTGGTTTAAAGACTTCCGCTTCCTGGATTTCATCCGTGATGTGGGCAAACATATTACAGTTAATTACATGATGGCCAAAGATTCCGTCAAAAAACGGCTTGATGGAGAAAGTGGCATGTCATTTACCGAATTCACTTACCAGTTGGTACAGGGCTATGACTTTTACTACCTATGGAAAAACCAGCGTTGTATCCTGCAAATGGGAGGTTCAGATCAATGGGGTAATATCGTTACAGGTACCGAACTCATCCGCCGCAAAGACGGAGGCACGGCCTACGCCCTTACGACCCAGCTTATAAAAAAGGCTGATGGCAATAAGTTCGGGAAGACTGAAAGCGGTGCTGTGTGGCTGGACGCCAATAAAACCTCTCCTTACAAATACTACCAATTCTGGCTCAATGCCAGCGATGAAGATGCAAAAACTTGGATTAAGATTTTTACCCTAAAATCCAAAGCGGAAATCACCGCCATCATCGCTGAACATGACGCCGCGCCTCACCTCCGCATCGTGCAAAAGGCGCTTGCCAAAGACATCACTATCCGCACACATTCTGCATCAGACTACGAAACTGCGTTAAAAACGTCGGAGTTTCTCTTCGGGAATGGCTCCTTGGACTTCTTAAAGGAACTGACCCATTCGGCCATACTGGATGTCTTTGATGGTGTACCCCAGTTTCGTATCCATAAAGAATCACTGGCTGCCGGAATAAATGTCTTGGATCTATTGGCAGTCAACTCCTCAATTTTCCCGTCTAAAGGAGAAGCACGTAAAATGATACAAGGTGGGGGCGTATCCATTAATAGGACTAAAATTGCGAATAGCGAACAAGATTTCCACGCGGAAAACCTCATCAACGACAAATACCTGATTGTCCAACGGGGAAAAAAGAATTATTACCTGCTCATCGTTGAGTAACAATACCAAGCGGCAAAAAAAAACCGCTCCCGGGGAGGGAGCGGCATCCGCCTATCGACGGATTTCAATCAACCTAAACTTTATGGAGAATAAAATGTCCTATGCTAGTGGGTAATGATATCATGGCCAAAGTCCAGGGCATCATCACCTGTATTTTCAAACAACCCCTTGACCCATATGGTATATATCATATCCTGCTTTGGCGTAAATTCAAATGTGTGCACGACATTGCCGCTACTATGTTCGATGATGTTGAATATATAGGTTTCCTCAGCGTCGATAGCAGAGAAGTCCGCTACTTCTTTAAACGCCTTATTACTGGCGATTAGTGTATCCGCATCATCCACGCGAAAATCCAGTGACGGGGCATTGGGACTCAAGTTTATAAACCGAATTTTAGCTTTTCCTGCGCCCGGCGCCGACAAATTATCTTCGGTTGCCATTAGTTCGGTATCTTCGTCGTATCCTACGACATACAGCGAATAGAACCTACCGGGTGTGAAATAGACTGTCCCTTGAGCCAATGGTTCTGCATTGGGGTAATCTGCCGGATTAAATACTGTTACCCACCGGTTTCCTGGCCAGGCGTTTTTATAGGCTAAGGTATCTCCGAAAGCAAAGTCTTCATCCTCCCCGCTTGCATTATCAAAGTTGAGCTGCTTACCATCCAACCCGATATCCAGCGATGCCGACCCAGGTACCGCATTTAACGCGCGCACTGCCGAAATCTGATAGCTTCCCTGCTCATCATCCTTAAGGCAGCTGGCCAACGTCATCATACCCCCCACAAAAATTCCAAAAAGAAGCAATCGGCTGCTCTTTAATTTTTCAAATCGTTTCATTCAATTTTCGTAATTCCTATACAAGTTTACTTCAGGCATCGTTATTGTTACCCAACAATGATAAAAACGAACGTATCCTAAAGAATGCTACATCTCATCAAAAAAATTGGAGAAATCTCGCCCACCATTGGCACAATCAATTATCTATAAAAAATCCGTAAGTTTGTCTCAAGAAAAAATGCGTGTTTTAGATGGCTGGAAAAGGGAATTCATTCAGAAAGAATATACAGCATGATACGGAAGGCGGCTCTTCCCCGCGGAAGAAAAACGGGCGAAAACCAAAGTCAAATGTTCCTTCCGGTCGCGCATTTGGCAGCAAAGCGATAAAGATTACAGGGTTATTTCTACTGATATTATCTGTATATTTCCTCATCGCTTTCATTTCGTATCTCTTTACCTGGAAAGAAGATCAAAGCTACGTTTCGGCCGCCAATGGCGGATGGCACACCTTGTTTAAAACCCGAGAGGAACTCGCCATTGCAGGCATCGAACCTCCAGTTATACAAAACTGGATGGGCAAATTCGGGGCTTTGCTTGCCCACCAATTTATCTACAAATGGTTTGGAATAGCCTCTTTCCTTTTTGTAGCCCTACTGTTTACAATTGGATATAGGCTTTTATTCAAGATCAAGATCGTTGCCACTTGGAAACTTTTACTCTACACATCATGCGCATTGGTTCTTATCTCCGTAGCATTGGGTTTTATCCATGGATTCGTCAGTGACTATCCACATTTTCTGGAGGGCGAATTTGGGTTTTGGTCTAACCGGCTGCTTGAAGCACAGATTGGAACACCGGGAGTAGCCGGGTTGCTTCTTTTCACCATACTTACTCTTCTGATTGTCTTTTTCAACATTGACTTTAAATTAAGCAGCAACCGAAACCCAACTGTTGATGATGACCAAGAAAAAGACTCGGCCAATCACCTGCAAGGTGAGCGATACGTCCATGAATCGGAGTATCGGATTGATCCGGTCGAATTCAGCCTCAATAAAAACAAAGGCATTGCTGCAAACGAAGCGACTACAAACCGATTAAAAACCGTTTCGGAACCAGAAACGACGGAAAAACTTTCACAACAGTTGACCGTCCCTCCGAAAACAATGCAGCACGAATCTAACGAAACACTCGATTTCGCTGTGGAAAGGCCCCAGGAAAAGCCCAAGAATGAACTCATAACGCCGCCCTTGATGGTTTCCGCTATCAAGGAAGAGAAACCAAGCACTGCAGATGAACTGGTTGAAAGGGTTGGGCAATACGACCCGAAATTAGATCTATCGGGTTACCAGTATCCTACCCTTGATCTGCTCCGTGATTACGGTTCTGGCAAAATCACGGTCAACAACCACGAGCTCGAAGCCAATAAAGATAAAATTGTAGAGACACTCGGCAATTACAACATTGAAATAGCCAAGATCAAAGCAACCATCGGCCCTACGGTCACGCTTTATGAGATTATTCCCAAACCGGGGGTGCGCATCTCCAAAATCAAAAACCTGGAAGACGATATTGCATTGAGCTTGGCGGCATTAGGCATCCGTATTATTGCTCCTATGCCCGGGAAAGGCACCATCGGCATCGAAGTGCCAAATAGTCATCCCGAGATGGTATCCATGCGTTCGGTGCTGGCTACAGAAAAATTCCAGCACACAGATATGGATTTACCTATCGCATTGGGCCGTACCATTTCCAACGAGGTCTACATCGCTGATCTAGCCAAAATGCCTCACTTATTAGTCGCCGGGGCTACGGGTCAAGGAAAATCTGTGGGTATTAACGCAATCCTCACGTCGCTACTTTACAAAAAACATCCCGCTGAGCTTAAATTCGTGCTCGTGGATCCCAAAAAAGTGGAGTTGTCATTGTTCAAAAAAATCGAACGGCATTTTTTGGCCAAGTTACCCGGGGAGGAAGACGCGATTATTACCGACACGAAGAAGGTCATCAATACGCTTAACTCGCTATGCATCGAAATGGATGCACGATACGATTTGCTGAAAAATGCCCAAGTGCGCAACCTCAAAGAGTACAATGCCAAATTTATCAACCGTCGCCTCAATCCAGAAGAAGGGCATCGGTATCTTCCCTTTATCGTGCTTATAATCGACGAGTTTGCCGACCTGATGATGACTGCCGGCAAGGAAGTGGAAACGCCCATTGCCCGGCTGGCACAGCTGGCCCGCGCTGTCGGTATTCACCTGGTCATTGCCACGCAACGTCCGTCCGTGAATATCATTACAGGCACCATTAAGGCAAACTTCCCCGCTCGTTTAGCCTTTAGAGTGCTTTCCAAAGTAGATTCGCGTACTATCCTTGATTCTGGCGGCGCTGATCAATTAATCGGACGTGGAGATATGCTGTTGGCTACGGGAAGTGATTTGATACGGATACAATGTGCCTTTGTAGATACGCCTGAAGTAGAAGAAATATCTGACTTTATAGGCAATCAACGTGGCTATCCATCAGCCCTTCTTTTACCGGAATATGTGGGTGAAGATGGAGAGAGTGGTACCGCAGATTTTGACATGCGCGATCGCGACCCAATGTTTGAAGATGCGGCCCGTCTGGTTGTCTTGCATCAACAGGGATCCACTTCGCTTATCCAGCGTAAACTAAAACTCGGTTACAACCGGGCTGGCAGGATAATTGACCAATTGGAGGCTTCGGGTATAGTAGGTCCATTCGAAGGGAGCAAAGCCCGGGAAGTATTATTCCCGGATGAATATTCATTGGAACAGTTTTTGGATGGATTAAAAAAAGAAGAGTAGGAAATGAATAGGTTGACATATGCCACGCATACATTGTTCTTGTCGCTAACTATAATTGGGACCATACCAAGCTATGGCCAAACAGATGCTGCGGCAAAATCTTTGCTCAATAAGGTAAGCAAAACCTATGAAGGGTATAAAACACTTCAGGCCGATTTTACCCTGGCCGTGCAGCAGCCGCAGCAAACGAATAGTTATACCGAATCAGGCACCATTTATATGGAGGCCTCCACAGGCAAATACCACATCACCACAACCAGTCAAGATGTCATCAGTGACGGAAAGAACCAATGGATGGTGCTTAAGGAAGCACAAGAAGTCCAAGTAACCGAAGTTGACCATACTTCGGCATCCATCTCTCCGATTAATATTTTTTCGTTCTACAATGAAGGATATAAATATGTATCTGCACCGGATGAACGACTAGGCAACACCCAGCTGGAGGTAGTGGAGCTTTCACCTGAAGATGCCAGCACACCTTATTTCAAGATTAAACTGCGTATCAATAAAGCAAGCAGCTTGATTCATGATGCAACCATTTTTGATAAAGGCGGAGTTAAATACAGCTACACCATCAAAAACACAAAGGCCAATATACCAATTGTTTCAGAAAAGTTTACTTTTAAACAAGGTGATTATCCAGGGATGGAAATCGTAGATCTCAGGTAAAGACGCCTGCTCCATTATTTATTATAATGCATTTGGTTCCCATGTGCCGGTCATAGCATCGGCCAATAAGTGATTTTGTTTACGATAACCGAATGCAACCGGGTTCTCAATGATCTCCTTGACAGAAATAAGCTTGTAGACATAGCTTCCCGTCTCTCTATTGAGCTTTAGCCGAAAATAGTTGTCTTCGTGCTGTTTGTCAATAGCTCGTCGAAGATTCCCTTCACCAATGTTAAAAGCAGCAGCGACCAGCGTCCAGCTATTAAACTCATGATATAACGCCTTAATGTATTTGGCCGCAGCTATCGTCGACTTCTCAATATGGTGCCGATCATCCACGTTGGCATCCACACGCAATCCAAAGGCCCGTGCCGTGCTCGGCATGAACTGCCAGTAGCCCGATGCACCACGGTGTGAAGTGGTACCATCAACCAAGCCGCTTTCGACCAAAGGGATATATTTAAAATCCTCAGGAATTCCATATTCACGTAAAATAGCGGCGACTTTGGGCAATGCGCTCAACGCCCTATTGTGCAACAGATGCGACCGCCGTTTCGTGTATGAATATTCTTTAAGGTAACGCATCATCTTGCGTTCGATTTGCTGGTCGCCTAAAGGCAGGTTTTCATCAGCAAAATTTAATGATGCAAAGTACGGAGTGTTGCGGATATTGGCTATATCTTCTTGCAACATTACTCCCTGGGATAAGGGGTCTTGTGATAGTGCAGATGTTTCGATATTGGTTGCTATACGATAAGCGTATAACTTTGAAATTAACACCAATAATAAAACTGCACTAAAACAGAGCAGTTGTTTTTTTATCATTTATAACCTTTTCTGTAATGTATGGCATACAAATAATTTATACCATGGTATTACTTGATCCAAAAAGCTGGGGCCAAAAATAGAAATTATACTGTTAATTTACAAACAGTTACCCAAAACACCTTGGACGTTTAACACAATTTAACATGTTTCCTTCGCTAATTTTTGCGTAAAAAACCAAGCTTTCAGGTAGTTAAACATATATTTTTGCCTATCTTTGCGGTCTATATTTTTATATAAAAATCATGCCCTTTAGTAACAACAGGAACAGTCGTGACGACAAGTCCAAACGTCCAGGTAAATCAAGCACTCGCTTTTCGACAGCAAATGGACACAAAAAATACCGTGACCGCAACACATCGGATACCGAAAAAAGATTCCAAAGAAAATCAAGCGATTACAGAGAAGACAACGTCGAATCAGGTCGGTCATCCGACTCAGATCGGCAATGGACACATAAAAATAGTGAGCGGAAATCATTTTCGAGTGGGCAGAAACCATCTTCTTATGGAGCTAAAAAAAATTCGTTTAGCAACCATAAACCTTATGATCCATCGAAGAAACGCCGAGAACGAACAGATGTTCGCCCAAAACAATCCAATTGGGAGCCGGAAAATGAAGGGCTGATACGGCTCAACCGCTATATAGCCAACGCTGGTATTTGCTCCAGGCGCAAAGCCGACGAGTTGATTCAGGCCGGCGTCATTACCGTAAATGACAATGTCGTCACCGAATTAGGTGTGAAGGTAGATCCTGCCAAGGATGATATCCGTTATAATGGCGAGCGCCTAAAGCGCGAAAAAATGATATATGTGTTGTTGAACAAGCCGAAAGACTACATTACCACCACTGACGATCCACAGGAAAGACGCACAGTAATGCAACTCGTCAGTAAGGCCTCCAAAGAGCGCATATATCCAGTCGGCAGGCTTGATCGCAATACGACGGGGCTACTTTTGTTAACAAATGATGGCAATCTCGCCGAAAAATTATCTCATCCACGAAACAATGTCGTTAAGCTATACAATGTAGAGCTAAATAAGAACCTGACACAGGGCGACTTCAACAAAATCACTTTTGGCCTCGAATTAGAAGATGGATTGGTCAAGCCTGATACGGTAAGCTACGTACAGGGCGGAAGTAAACGGGAAATAGGCATTCAAATACATAGTGGAAAAAACCGCATTGTCAGACGTATTTTTGAACATTTGGGTTATGACGTTATTAAGCTGGATAGAGTTGTCTATGCCAATCTTACCAAAAAAGATCTGCCCCGTGGGCGCTGGCGCTACCTGGAAGAGAAAGAAATCATTCAGCTCAAGCATTTCATCAAATGAATCGAGCCTAATCCGCAGATAAGGAAGTAATCAGCTACTCAATACTAAGTACTCAATACTAAGTACTCAATACTAACTACTAAAACATGACCGATCCCAAAACATTGACGGCCGTTGCCGAGTTCCACCAAACATTCAAGCATCCAATATTATCCAGACCAACTATTCCAGACGAAAAACGTTGTGGCCTGCGGATAGCACTGCTGGCGGAAGAGCTTAAAGAGCTTGAGGAAGCCATCGCCGACAAGAATATTACGGAAGTTGCTGATGCATTATGTGATCTCCAATATGTGTTATCTGGCGCGGTTCTGGAATTTGGTTTGGCCGATAAGTTCACCCAGCTTTTTGACGAAGTGCAGCGATCAAACATGAGCAAGGCCTGCAAAACCGAACAGGAGGCCAAAGAGACCGTAGCTCACTACAAACAAAAAGGTGTAGAGTGCTTTTACGAGCAGGCCGATGGCCATTACCTCGTATACCGCACAGAAGACCGCAAAACGCTAAAGTCCATCTACTATTCACCGGCCGATTTGAAGGGAATTCTGGAAGCGTAATTTCTTTTTAGCTCCCTTATACTTGGTAGTTACTTCCTTGATAAGCGCAACGCCGCTCAAGTTCCTTATCGATATAAGTTTGGATGGCAGACTTCCCTTTACCCCAATTGGGGGCGATGAGCAGTTCCTGGTCGGCCAACCCAAACAAGCGCTGGATAATGATATCAGGGCGCAACAATGGAATGAATTCGCAGAGAAAATCCGTATATTCTTCCAAGCTGAACACATGGAAAGGCTGGCGTTTGTATTGCACCCCCATGATAGAACCTTCCACAATATGAAGATGGTGTAGTTTCACGAATTTAATTTGCGGAAACCGATTAATTTCATCAGCATAGCGCAACATCATTTCCCTAGTTTCCCAAGGGAATCCAAAAATAGTATGCACACATATATCCAATGGGCTATGCTGGACCAATCCGAGCGCTTTTTGCAGTTCCTCATGTGTACAACCCCTATTGATCCGGGCTAACGTGCTATCATAAATGGATTCCATACCCATCTCCAGATCCACATCATAACGGTCGGTATAGCTTTCGAGCAGTGCCACTTTTTCGAAGTCGATACAGTCCGGTCGCGTGCCCACCGAAAGCCCCACCACGTGTTCAGGCGCTACGCTAAGGGCTTCATCATATAAGGCTTTGAGGTAGTGGGCTGGCGCATAGGTATTGGTATTGGGCTGGAAGTAAATCACGAATTTCTCCGCCCCATAGCCCTTTACTGCGCGCTGAATCCCTTCTTCCACCTGTTCACGAATAGTAGGCAATTTACGCGCCGAATCAGGTGTGAACGAATCCACATTGCAATAGGCACATCCACCGTACCCCTTGCTACCGTCACGGTTCGGACAAGTGAAATTACCATCCACGATGATCTTGAATACACGTTTACCATCATACTTAGCACGCAAGTATGCACCATAATGATTGTAAGGTTTTTTCCCAATGTCCAATAGCGTCCCCATGATGGTGCAAAGATACGAGATAAGTTTGAGACATGAGACGTTAGACATTAGACAGATGACGTCCCATAAAAAAACCGTCAGGCACTTATACCTGACGGTTCAGCACATTTTATCAGCAACCGATTATCGGTCACAGATCACTGCCTCCCCAATTAGTCCTCTTCTTTAGAAGCCAATAATTGGTCGTATTCCTCTTGCGAGCCTACAATAATACGTTCGTAATCGCGCAAACCTGTTCCGGAAGGAATCAAATGCCCCACAATGACGTTTTCCTTCAAACCCAAGAGGTTATCGCGTTTACCAGCGATGGCCGCCTCGTTGAGCACTTTCGTAGTCTCCTGGAAGGACGCGGCGGAGATGAATGACTTGGTTCCCAATGATGCACGGGTAATACCTTGCAATATCGGGCTAGAAGTAGCCGGTATAGCATCCCGTACTTCCACAAGTTTCAGGTCACGGCGTTTCAGGCTTGAATTGACATCCCGCAGTTTACGCAGTGAAACAATCTGTCCAGGTTTCAGCTCATTGGAATCACCGGCCTCTACCACTACTTTCTTGTCGTAGATGGCATCGTTTTCTTCCACGAAATCCCACCTGTTTACTGCTTCTTTCTCCAGGAAACGGGTATCACCCGGATCTTCAATTTCTACCTTCTGCATCATTTGGTGTACGATGGTCTCGAAGTGTTTATCGTTGATCTTCACCCCTTGCAGACGGTAAACTTCCTGGATACCGTTTACTAAGTATTCCTGCACCGCTGAAGGCCCTTTGATGGATAGAATATCAGCCGGCGAAATAGAACCATCAGACAATGGCATACCCGCCTTTACAAAGTCATTATCCTGTACAAGGATATGCTTAGACAATGGCACCAAGTATTTTTTTATCTGTCCATCCCGTGACTCGATAGAGATCTCGCGGTTACCACGTTTCACACCACCTAACGTCACCACACCGTCTATTTCAGTCACAACGGCAGGGTTGGATGGATTACGAGCTTCGAACAATTCCGTCACCCGTGGAAGACCACCCGTAATATCCCGTGTTTTCCCCGTAGAACGCGGTATCTTAGCCAAAATAACCCCTTCTTTCACCACCATATCATGGTTGACGGATACGTGAGCCCCTACAGGAATATTGTACGTACGGATTACCGCTCCCTTGCTATCCAATATTTTGATTGCCGGGTTCTTTGTCTTATCCCGGGTATCGATGATTACCTTCTCACGGTGGCCCGTTTGTTCATCAGATTCCTCACGGAAGGTTATGCCTTCTATAATCGATTCAAACTCTACCTTTCCGCCAAATTCGGAAATAATCACCGCATTGTATGGATCCCAAGAACAGATGCGTTCCCCCTTAGTCACTTTATCACCGGCATTCACGTAGAGATAAGAACCATAGGGAATATTATTGGTCATCAATACCTTTCTGGATTCCGGATCAATAATCCGGAACTCACCAGAACGGCCGATGACCACCTGATCTGGCCCTTCTTCACCTTCATGCGGTACCGAACGGATATTTTCCAGCTCAATGACACCATCAAACTTGGCCAATATTTGCGATTCTGCAGCAATGTTTGACGCCGTACCACCCACGTGGAAAGTACGGAGTGTAAGCTGTGTTCCAGGCTCACCGATAGACTGTGCAGCAATTACACCTACAGCCTCGCCCTTTTGCACACGCTTACCAGTAGCCAGGTTGCGCCCGTAGCACAATGCACACACACCCCGTCTGCTTTCACAGGTTAACACCGAACGGATTTCAAGCCCTTCAACCGAAGAAGCTTCGATTTTGGCAGCAATCTCTTCATCGATATCCTGATCCGCTGCTACCAGCAATTCACTCGTCACCGGATCATACACATCGTGCAGGGAGACGCGTCCAAGAATACGATCATACAACGGTTCGATGATGTCTTCATTGTCTTTCAAGGCTGTTGTATACACACCCCTTAAGCCACCACAATCTTCATCTACCACGATCATGTCCTGAGCCACGTCATGTAGACGGCGAGTCAGGTAACCCGCATCAGCCGTCTTCAACGCCGTATCCGCAAGACCTTTACGGGCACCGTGTGTAGAAATAAAATATTCCAATACGGACAATCCTTCCTTAAAGTTTGAAAGAATAGGATTCTCAATGATTTCACCACCTGAAGAACCAGATTTTTGTGGTTTAGCCATCAAGCCCCGCATACCGCAGAGCTGGCGGATTTGTTCCTTAGAACCACGGGCACCTGAATCCAGCATCATGTATACCGAATTGAATCCTTGATTATCTGTAGAAAGGATTTCCATCACATTCGCCGTCAAGCGGTTGTTGATGCGCGTCCAGATGTCAATGATTTGATTATAACGCTCGTTGTTGGTGATGAAGCCCATGTTGTAGTTGTTCATCACCTCTTCCACTTCCTTCGTAGCCTGTTCAATCAGGTCAGCTTTCGCATCCGGGATATTCAAATCCTGGAGGTTGAATGAAAGTCCCCCTTTGAAGGCCATTTGGAAACCAAGCTCTTTGATGTCATCGAGGAACTTCGCCGCACGAGCCATACCCGTGATTTTCACCACTTCACCAATAATATCCCGCAGGGACTTCTTGGTCAAGAGTTCGTTGACATATCCGATTTCTTCCGGCACGACCTGATTGAACAATACCCGGCCAACCGTAGTTTCGATGAGCCGTTCTTCGATATTGCCCTCTTTGGTCCTTACCTTGGTTTTCACCTTAATGAAGGCGTGCAGATCAATCTTCTTCTCATTAAGCGCGATGATGACTTCCTCTGCAGAGTAAAAGGTCATGGCCTCGCCCTTCATGACACGTTTTTCGTCGGTCTTACGACCTTTGGTCATATAATACAAGCCCAATACCATGTCCTGCGAAGGTACCGTGATAGGCGTTCCATTCGCCGGATTGAGGATGTTGTGTGACGCGAGCATTAAAACCTGAGCTTCCAAGATAGCCGCATTGCCCAAGGGCAAGTGCACAGCCATTTGGTCACCGTCAAAGTCGGCGTTGAATGCCGTACATACCAAGGGGTGCAGTTGGATGGCCTTACCTTCCACCAACGTGGGTTGGAAAGCTTGGATACCCAAACGGTGCAGCGTAGGTGCCCGGTTGAGCAGTACGGGGTGCCCTTTCAGCACATTTTCAAGGATATCCCATACGACCGGATCCTTACGATCCACGATTTTCTTCGCAGATTTGACCGTCTTCACGATACCCCGTTCGATCATCTTGCGGATGATAAACGGCTTATACAATTCGGCTGCCATGTCTTTCGGCAGACCACATTCGTGCAATTTCAGGTTCGGGCCTACTACAATAACCGAACGGGCCGAGTAGTCCACGCGTTTACCCAACAAGTTTTGGCGGAAACGGCCTTGCTTACCTTTCAGAATATCAGACAGCGATTTCAATGCCCGGTTTCCTTCGGTTTTCACGGCATTCACCTTACGTGAATTATCGAATAACGAGTCTACTGCTTCTTGCAGCATCCGTTTTTCGTTGCGTAAAATTACTTCAGGAGCCTTGATTTCCATCAATCGTTTCAACCGATTATTACGGATGATCACCCGGCGATACAAGTCATTCAAATCTGAAGTAGCAAAGCGGCCACCTTCCAAAGGAACCAATGGGCGTAATTCAGGTGGAATGATTGGCACAATCTTGACGATCATCCATTCCGGCCGATTCTCAATACGGTCCCTGGAGCCACGAAATGCTTCCACCACCTGTAGGCGCTTGAGTGCTTCATTTTTACGTTGTTGTGAAGTCTCATTAGCTGCCTGGTGGCGCAAATCATACGAGAGCTGATCCAAATCAAGCCGTTTCAACAACTCCTCCAATGCCTCAGCGCCCATTTTAGCGATGAACTTCTGCGGATCGGTATCGTCAAGAAACTGGTTTTCTTTAGGCAACGTATCCAAGATATCAAGGTATTCCTCTTCCGTAAGGAAATCCATGTATTGGATACCATCCTCTTCTTTCACACCAGCTTGGATGACCACATAGCGCTCGTAGTAAATAATCATATCGAGCTTCTTGGTAGGCAATCCCAGTAGGTAACCAATTTTGTTCGGCAACGAGCGGAAATACCAAATGTGTGCCACGGGCACTACCAAACTGATATGGCCCATGCGTTCCCGGCGTACTTTCTTTTCAGTCACCTCCACACCACAACGATCGCATACAATACCTTTATAACGGATACGTTTGTATTTACCGCAATGGCATTCGTAGTCCTTTACCGGACCAAAAATACGCTCGCAAAACAAGCCGTCACGTTCGGGCTTATACGTCCGGTAATTGATTGTTTCCGGTTTTACCACTTCACCACTTGAACGCTCCAGAATCGTTTCCGGAGAAGACAAGCTGATGGTAATCGAGGTGAAGTTGCTTTTTATTTTATTATCCTTTTTGTAAGACATACTTTCGTTTCTAAAGTTAAAGCGCTCTGCTTAATTAATCCAACGTGATATCCAATCCCAAACCGCGCAGCTCGTGTACGAGTACATTAAAGGACTCCGGTACAGACGGTGTCGGCAGGTTATTACCTTTGACGATGGACTCATAGGTTTTGGCCCTACCTACAACGTCGTCAGATTTGACGGTAAGGATTTCCTGCAGGATATTCGAAGCACCGAATGCTTCCAATGCCCACACTTCCATCTCACCGAAACGCTGACCACCAAATTGGGCCTTACCACCAAGCGGCTGTTGGGTGATGAGCGAGTACGGTCCGATTGAACGGGCGTGCATCTTATCATCCACCATGTGGCCGAGTTTCAGCATGTAAATCACGCCTACGGTAGTCGGCTGGTCAAAACGCTCACCGGTCAACCCATTGAAGAGGTATGTCCGGCCGGATGCAGGCAATTCTGCCTTTTCCACCCATCCTTCCACCTCTTCCGTAGACGCTCCGTCAAAGATTGGCGTAGCAAACTTGACGCCCAGCTTTTGCCCGGCCCAACCCAATACAGTCTCATAAATCTGGCCAAGGTTCATCCGCGAAGGCACCCCCAACGGATTCAGCACAATATCTACGGGCGTACCATCTTCCAGGAAAGGCATGTCTTCGTCACGTACAATACGTGCGACAATACCTTTGTTACCGTGGCGGCCGGCCATCTTGTCGCCCACCTTGAGTTTACGCTTCTTAGCAATAAACACTTTGGCCATCTGTACGATACCGGAAGGTAGTTCGTCACCAACACTGATGGCAAACTTATCCCGTTTGTAGGCACCCAGTTCTTCGTTCAGCTTGATGTTGTAAAAATGAAGTGCCTGTTTAATCAGCTCATTCTTATCATCATCTGTAGTCCATCCAACTGGGTTAATATTCGTATAGTCCAAGTCGGATAGCATCTTTTGTGTAAACTTCGCCCCCTTAGGCAACAAAAGTTCTTTATACACATTGTAGACACCCTGCGAGGTCTTACCGTTTACGATGGCAAACAACTTATCCACTAACTTGTCTTTCAACGCTTTCAGCGCTTTGGTATGTTGCGTATCCAGTTGGTCGAGTGCCTTCTTCTCCTCATCCTTACCCATTTTCTTTGCGCGGGAGAATAGCTTGGTGTCAATAACCACTCCATTGATGGATGGCGGGGTTTTCAACGAAGCATCTTTTACGTCGCCCGCTTTATCGCCAAAAATCGCACGGAGCAACTTTTCTTCCGGAGACGGATCGGATTCGCCTTTAGGCGTAATCTTACCGATGAGGATATCACCTTCGCGTACTTCTGCACCAATACGGATGATACCATTCTCATCCAAATCCTTGGTAGCTTCTTCCGATACGTTCGGGATATCAGCTGTCAACTCCTCTTCGCCACGCTTGGTATCGCGGACTTCCAGTTCAAACTCTTCAATATGAAGTGAAGTGAAGATATCCTGGCTCACCACGCGTTCTGAAATCACGATGGCATCCTCAAAGTTAAATCCTTGCCAAGGCATGAAGGCCACCTTCAGATTACGTCCAAGCGCCAATTCACCATTTTGGGTGGCATACCCCTCACACAGCACCTGCCCTTTTTCTACCTTTTGCCCTTTTCTGACAATTGGTTTCAAATTAATGCAAGTACTTTGGTTAGTCTTCTTAAACTTGATGAGTTTATAGGTCTTCACATCATCATCAAATGACACGAGCCTTTCATCCTCATTGCGTTCATATCGGATTTTAATTTCGTTTGCATCCACATATTCCACCACACCATTAGCTTCCGCATTAATCAGTGTACGTGAGTCACGCGCTACACGTCCTTCCAATCCCGTACCCACTACAGGTGCTTCCGGCCGCAATAAAGGCACCGCTTGGCGTTGCATGTTCGAACCCATGAGCGCGCGGTTTGCGTCATCGTGTTCAAGGAAAGGAATTAATGAAGCCGCTATCGACGTAATCTGGTTTGGAGCTACGTCCATCAAGTCCAGCTTTTCGGGCTCGATAACCGGGAAGTCACCTTCAAACCGGGCTTTTACTTTCGGAGTGATAAAATTACCCTTATCGTCATATTCGGCATTAGCCTGGGCGATAGTCTTTCCATCTTCATCCTCTGCGGAAAGATAGATAACCGGTTCTTCAACGACAACTCGTCCTTCTTCTACCCTCCGATAGGGCGTTTCAATAAATCCAAGATTATTGATTTTCGCATGTACGCAAAGCGATGAAATCAAACCAATATTCGGCCCTTCCGGTGTCTCAATCGTACACAACCTTCCGTAGTGCGTATAATGCACGTCACGCACTTCGAAGCCTGCACGTTCGCGGGATAAGCCGCCGGGACCAAGCGCCGATAGCCTACGTTTGTGCGTAATTTCTGCCAACGGGTTTGTTTGATCCATGAACTGTGACAACTGGTTCGTACCGAAGAACGAGTTGATTACAGATGATAATGTACGCGCATTGATTAGATCCGTAGGCGTGAATACCTCATTGTCCCGGATGTTCATCCGCTCGCGGATAGTGCGTGCCATACGTGACAAGCCCACGCCAAACTGCGAATACAGTTGTTCGCCAACCGTACGTACACGACGGTTAGACAAGTGGTCAATATCGTCAACCTCCGCCTTCGAATTGATCAGGTTTATGAGATATTTCACAATGGCGATAATATCTTCACGGGTAAGCACCTTGATCTCATCAGGGGTACCCAGTTGCAATTTACGGTTGATGCGATATCGGCCCACATCACCCAGATCATAGCGTTTGTCGGAGAAGAAAAGGCGTTCAATAATACCCCGTGCCGTTTCTTCATCAGGTGGTTCGGCATTACGCAATTGGCGATAGATATGCTCCACCGCCTCTTTCTCGGAGTTCGAGGTATCTTTTTGTAATGTATTATATATGATGGAATAATCTGCAGCGTTAGCCGTATCCTCTTTAGTCAAAATGATAGACTTCACGCCTGCATCGATAATCAAATCAATATGATCATCTTCCAGTATAGTTTCACGTTCCAATACGACCTCGTTGCGATCAATAGATACCACTTCACCTGTATCCTCATCTACGAAGTCTTCAATCCATTTCTTCAACACCCGCGCCGCCAACTTACGGCCTACATATTTCTTAAGTCCCGATTTACTTACTTTCACTTCATCGGCCAATTCAAACAATTCCAAAATGTCTTTGTCGGAATCATAGCCAATGGCCCGCAAAAGTGTCGTCACCGGAAACTTCTTCTTCCGATCGATATACGCATACATCACGTTATTCACGTCCGTAGCGAATTCAATCCAGGAACCTTTGAATGGAATTACACGAGCCGAATATAGTTTCGTACCGTTGGTATGACGGCTTTGGCCAAAAAATACACCTGGCGAACGGTGCAACTGGGATACAATCACACGTTCTGCGCCGTTAATCACAAAGGTTCCTTTAGGAGTCATATAAGGGATAGTCCCCAAATAGACGTCTTGTACAATGGTTTCGAAATCTTCATGTTCCTCGTCATTACACGACAGACGAAGCTTTGCCTTGAGTGGAACGCTATAAGTCAGCCCACGTTCGATACATTCCTGAATACCATAGCGTGGTGGATCGATAAAATAATCCAAGAACTCAAGTACAAAAATGTTCCTTGAATCAGAAATGGGAAAGTTCTCGGAAAACACCTTGAACAGCCCTTCCTGGTGGCGGTTGTCTGAAGTTGTTTCAAGCTGAAAAAACTCCTTGAAAGATTCCAATTGCACATCCAGAAAATCGGGGTAATCAATTACCTTTTTACTGCTTGCAAAGTTTACTCTTTCGCTTTGAATACTTTTGTTTGCCAAGGGAATAAGAATTTAGTTTAACTATTTAAACTGTTTTGCTGTTATTTTTTTGCATAAGCAATATCCATATACAGCGTGGATATGACATATAAAAGGAAAAGTCATAAACAGGAATAGACTCTGACGAAACATACGTCAGAGTCTAACCCATTCAGGTACGTTGTATGATCCGAATTATTTGATCTCAACAACAGCCCCCGCTTCTTCAAGTTGCTTTTTCAAAGCTTCAGCTTCGTCTTTAGCAACTCCTGTTTTGAGTTCTTTCGGTGCGCCATCAACCAAATCTTTAGCTTCTTTCAAGCCAAGACCGGTTAAATCTTTAACAAGCTTAACAACAGCCAATTTCTGACCACCAGCTTCTTTCAAGATGACATCAAAGGAAGTTTGTTCCTCAGCAGCAGCAGGAGCATCACCACCTGCAGCAGGACCAGCAATAGCAACCGCTGCAGCAGCTGGCTCGATGCCATACTCATCCTTTAAGATTTGAGCTAACTCGTTAACTTCTTTTACTGTTAAGTTTACCAACTGCTCAGCAAACGCTTTTAAATCTGCCATTTTATTTTAAATTTTTGAATTTACTTTTTAAAAAACATTAACAATCCATTGGACATTTTGCTTGGAGGATGCCCTTTTTTAACCTCGTTCTTGTAAAGTTTTAACCAATCCGGCCAATGTATTGCCTCCAGACTGAAGTGCGGAAACAACATTTTTAGCTGGAGATTGAAGTAACCCGATGATATCACCGATAAGTTCATTCTTAGACTTCAGCTGGCTCAATGCATCTACTTGGCTATCCCCAATAAATACCGCCGCATCAATATAAGCTCCTTTCAACAAAGGCTTATCACCCGCTTTCCGAAGCTCCTTGATCAATTTAGCTGGCGCATTGCCTGTCTCTGAGAACAACAAGGTAGAAGATCCTTTAAGTACGCTAAGCAATTCCTCAGAATCCACCCCGGCCTCTATTAGCGCCTTCTTAATCAGTGTGTTCTTCACCACTTGTATAGCGATACCGCTATCGAAGCATTTACGGCGAATACCGTTTACTGTAGCTACAGTCAAATCAGCAGTATCGGTAATATAGAAATTACCATAAGATTTAATCTGCTCAGCTAAAGCCTTAACAATCTCTTGTTTTTCTTCTCTTTTCATGATTAAATTCCCGCTACTGATTTAGTTTCTACTTGCACACCGGGGCTCATCGTAGAAGATAGGTAAATACTCTTGAAATACGTACCTTTAGCCGCCGAAGGTTTTAACTTAGAAATCGTCTGCAACACTTCCAAGGCATTTTCGTAAATCTTTTCCGGAGGAAAAGACACTTTACCAATGGAAGTATGGATGATTCCGGTCTTGTCTACCTTGAAATCAATTTTACCTGCTTTCACGTCGGTCACCGCTTTACCGATGTCAGTCGTCACGGTACCCGTCTTTGGATTTGGCATCAGGTTACGCGGACCGAGGATACGGCCAAGCTTACCTACCTTAGCCATCACGCTGGGCATAGTAATGATGATATCAATGTCGGTCCACCCACCCTCGATCTTGCTGATATAGTCGTCCAATCCAACATGGTCCGCACCCGCAGCCTTTGCTTCTTCTTCCTTGTCAGGCGTACAAAGTACCAATACGCGGACGGTTTTACCCGTACCATGTGGCAATGTGGCTATACCACGTACCATCTGATTCGCTTTACGGGGATCCACGCCGAGGCGTACATCAATATCCACCGAAGCATCAAACTTGGCCGTAGTAACATCCTTTATCAAGGCAGAAGCCTCTTGTAAAGAATACGCTTTACCAACTTCAATTTTGGATAGGGCCGTTTTTTGATTTTTTGTTAATCTTGCCACTTTCTTAAAACTGATTTCGTTAATTAATTGTTCCAGGGCGCGTTACCGTTCACGGTAATCCCCATACTGCGTGCCGTACCTGCCACCATCTTCATGGCAGATTCCAGTGTAAACGCATTCAAATCAGGCATCTTATCCTTAGCAATGGCTTCCACTTGTTCCCAAGAAACTGCGCCAACCTTTTTCCGGTTAGGCTCGCCAGAGCCCCCTTTTAAACCCGAAGCTTCGATAAGCTGAATGGCAACGGGAGGAGTTTTGATGATAAAATCGAACGATTTGTCGCTATACACCGTAATGACAACGGGCAGTACTTTACCGGGTTTATCCTGGGTACGTGCATTGAATTGCTTGCAAAACTCCATGATATTCACCCCTTTAGCACCCAATGCTGGGCCTACCGGAGGTGATGGATTCGCAGCGCCGCCCTTCACTTGTAATTTTACTAACGCACTGACTTCTTTTGCCATTTTTAACGATGTTGATTTAATTAATAAATGTTTGTTAGTAAGTTGGAAGCATATAACGTAACATTTAGATTTTGAAGCGCTTATCGCTTAATTGCACAAGCACCCCAAAATGGAGTGCAAAGGTACAAAAAAAAACTTAATAACAAGAGATAAAGAAAAAAATTTAGGTCGTGCCGACCGTTAGCTTATTCCTTTTCTACTTGTATATAATTTAATTCCAATGGTGTCTTACGGCCAAAGACCTTTACCATCACCTTCAATTTCTTCTTCTCTTCGTTCACTTCTTCAATTTCACCCGTAAATCCATTGAATGGGCCATCATTTACCTTCACCAGTTCACCCACATAAAAAGGCACGCTCATCATTTCGCCCTGCCCGGACATTTCGTCCACTTTTCCCAAAATACGGTTAATTTCAGCCGGACGCAATGGTATGGGCGTACCGTCCTTATCACCCAGAAAGCCTACTACACTATTGATATTCTTAATTACGTGCTCCAACTCACCATCCAACGCCGCTTCTAACAGCACATAACCCGGATAAAAATTACGCTCCTTAGCAACTTTCTTTCCGTCGCGCATTTGGTAATATTTCTCCATTGGAATCAACACCTGAGGAACAAGGTGATTAATGCCCAAACGGTTTATTTCGGCTTCAATATATTGCTTAACTTTTTTTTCCTTGCCGCTCACAGCCCGCACAACATACCATTTCAGTCCTTGATCTGCCATTTCTTCTTTCCCAACAATTAAGACCCAATATTATAGAACAGCTCCAGCACACTACTCGACGCCTTATCCATCGCAAAGATAACCAATGCAATAATTATCGAGGCTACCAACACCACCACGGCAGAACTTTGCAGCTGCGACCAAGTGGGCCAAGTGACCTTTTGACCCATCTCTGTGTAAGAGTCTTTTAAAAATTCAAGTACGTTTGCCATGTCCTGTTAACAGTTAGCACGGGCACCAGGATTCGAACCCAGATCAAAGGTTTTGGAGACCTCTATTCTACCATTGAACTATGCCCGTGTATTTATTTAGACACGATTAGCTAATCAGCCAAATAACTGATTAGCTAATCGATGGAATTTTATCCCAAAGGGACGTGATTATTTAATAATCTCAGTCACCTGTCCAGCGCCAACGGTCCGGCCACCTTCACGGATAGCGAAACGAAGGCCTTTTTCCATAGCGATAGCGTTGATCAACTTCACGGTAATCGTTACGTTATCACCAGGCATCACCATTTCTACACCGTCTGGAAGTGCAATCTCTCCTGTTACGTCTGTCGTACGGAAATAGAATTGCGGACGATATTTGTTGAAGAATGGCGTGTGACGACCACCTTCAGCCTTTGACAATACGTATACTTCTGCTTTGAATTCGGTGTGCGGAGTTACGGAACCTGGTTTACAGATAACCATACCACGACGGATATCGGTTTTCTCAATACCACGCAACAACAATCCTACGTTGTCACCAGCTTCACCCCGATCCAAAATCTTACGGAACATTTCCACACCCGTAACCACGGATTTCAAATTCTCGGCACCCATACCCAAAATATCAACAGTATCGCCGGTGTTGATTACACCGCGCTCAATACGTCCGGTGGCTACCGTACCACGGCCTGTGATGGAGAATACGTCTTCCACAGGCATCAGGAACGGAAGATCCGTCAACCGCGGAGGAATTGGAATGTAGTTATCCACAGCATCCATCAATTCCATAATTTTGTCTACCCATTGAGGCTCTCCGTTCAAACCACCAAGTGCTGAACCACGAATCACAGGGATATCGTCACCTGGGTATTCGTAGAACGACAACAACTCGCGGATTTCCATTTCCACCAAATCCAACAATTCCGGATCGTCTACCAAGTCTACCTTGTTCATGAACACGACCAATGCAGGCACACCTACCTGACGAGCCAACAGGATGTGTTCGCGAGTTTGTGGCATGGGACCATCTGTAGCAGCAACTACAATGATAGCTCCGTCCATTTGAGCAGCACCAGTAACCATGTTCTTCACATAGTCAGCGTGGCCTGGACAGTCAACGTGCGCATAGTGGCGGTTGGCTGTTTGGTATTCAACGTGTGCTGTATTAATGGTGATACCGCGTTCTTTTTCCTCAGGAGCAGAGTCGATTGAATCAAAAGAACGGGCCTCAGAAAGTCCTTTATCTGCTAATACCTTTGTAATTGCAGCGGTAGTTGTTGTCTTACCGTGGTCAACGTGACCGATCGTACCAATGTTTAAGTGCGGTTTACTGCGGTCAAATTTCTCTTTTGCCATTGTTATGCGAATTAGTAATTTAAAATTTTATGTATGAATATAGTTACTCTTACGAGCCAATGATGGGACTTGAACCCATGACCTCTTCCTTACCAAGGAAGTGCTCTACCGCTGAGCTACATCGGCTTTGTGTTTACAATCCAAATCCCCGCCAATTCACCGCTATGGATGGTTTGACAGAGTATCAATCTACACAATTTATGAGCGGAAGACGGGTCTCGAACCCGCAACCTATAGCTTGGAAGGCTATCGCTCTACCAATTGAGCTACTTCCGCTTATGGTGGGGGGAGAAGGATTCGAACCTTCGAAGCCGAAGCAACGGATTTACAGTCCGTCCCATTTGACCGCTCTGGAATCCCCCCAACTTAGAGCCCCCTGCCGGGATCGAACCAGCGACCTACTGATTACAAGTCAGTTGCTCTACCAGCTGAGCTAAGGAGGCAAAACCTTCAAAAAACACAGGGAACAACTTTCCCCAACCGCCCTACTTAGTGTGCCTCACTTAGTTTAATCACTAAATTTAAACCTTGAAAAACACCCCTTTTCCTTAGGGACTGCAAAGATATACAAACTTGTTTTAATACAAAAATTATTTACAAAAATCTGATACGGCCTGATCATCGTGCGTGACATCGCCACAATTCCGCTTCTTATCCTTATCTTCGCCCCGCAGAAATTACTATGGGATTTGTTCTACGCTATTTAATCTGCCTGTTCATTGGAGGTGCTATATTCCCTGCCTTTGCACAGGAAAGAAGAAGCCTTTGGGAACACCCGCTTGTCAAGCGATTCGTTTCCCCCGAAAAAGACAGTACGCGGTCAGCAGGCTTCATTGTTGTCCCCGCCTTGGGATATGCCCAGGAAACCGGAATCGAATTTGGCCTAGCCGGTGTTTATAATTTTTACTTGAATAAAGCAGACAACCTAATCCGCACCTCTAACCTCACGTTTATCGGCACGTTTACTACAGAGCGGCAGACCAACCTTAAGTTGGAATCAGATATCTGGACTACGGACAATCTCTACCATTACGCGGGTGAATTACGTTTTCGGAATTTCCCTTTCAATTATTATGGATTAGGTAATCAAACCGAAGAATCCAGTAGCGATGTCTTAACCCAACGCATGATCAGGATACGGCTGGAGGGCGAACGTAAGCTGGCACCCAACTATTATGCAGGGCTCAACTTTACTTATGAGCATTTGACATTTTTTGACAAAGAAAGCGACGGAATATTTGAGCATATGCCTCCCTATGGCCAGACGGGCGGGCAACACGCTCTCATTGGCATCTCTCAATTGTATGACACGCGCAATAGGAATACGTACACCACCAACGGGTATTATGCCCGTGCAAAATATGCGTATTCCCCCGGTATCGGCGGTGGCCATCAGTTTAAGGGCAGTCTCCTGGATATCGACCTGCGCGCTTTTTTCCCATTGACGAATCAGCTCACATTTGGACTAAACAGTCGTTTTGAAACCACTATGGGCCCACGGGTACCTTTTTACGTATACCGCGAATTGGGTGGTGATATGATGATGCGTGGGTATTACCTTGGCCGTTATCGGGATCGTAGCCTACTTGAGGCACAAGGCGAACTCCGTTACCGCTTTCACCCACGCATCGGTATAGCCGCTTTTGCTGGCACGGGTTCCACGTATCATGACGGCCTTAAAAATGCCCGATTCATACCCTCCTACGGTGGGGGACTACGCTACTTTTTTGATTTGGAACACAATAGCAGCGTCCGGTTGGAATATGGTGTCGGCGAACAGCGCCCTGGCGAAAAACGCCAAGGCGGGTTCTACCTGTCATTAAGCGAAGCATTTTAACGTCAAAACGCCTTTTCTACATCGTCACGCCACGTTGCATCAAGCACCACGTTGAAGCCGTTAATACGGCCTGCGCCACCAGTCAATCGCCCGCTGAACGTTAGCCGCACACTGTTCGTTATCTGTTCATCAATTGTCACGCTGTTCAATAATTCGTCCTCTTCACCGTATGCAATCACCTCATAATTCACCTGGCGAACATCGGGTACTATTCCCAAGAATTGATGAAAGGCAATCCGGTAATCTTCCGCATTCCTAAAACCACTAAATACGATGGTTTGCACATTAGTGATTGGTTGTTCTGTTGTTTCACCAAACGGCGTATACAGGTAATTGTCATGCAGCCGCGTCACCGTTATCTTCTTTACGGCAAGAAGATCCGTCACGATGTCCGTAAAATCGAACGCGACCAGGCTGTAACACCGTTCCAACGTGACCGTTTCCTCGATATCGGCGTCAGTCACTTCAACGTTTCTGATGAATGACGCATAAGTGATGGCTTCATGATCATCGAAATGCTGACCGAAATAGAAGTCCCTGGCGTTATTTACCTCATCGGGCAATAAAAGTTCTCCGCGAGATCGGTAAGCCAAGAATACAATATCGTAAGCGCCTTCGGTCAGAAGGATCTCCATTGTCCCGTCTCCGCTTAATTCGTCCATTGGCAATTCCTGTTGTTTGACTACATGACCGTCATCAGCGGAAAAGATATAATAACGCAGCGTACTGGGCGCTGATGGATCGCCGGTGGGTGCACCCGTATACACCCCCGAAAGGCGGATGTTGTCGAGTTTTACGACCCCGGTACGCCCGTTGTAATCGCCTGCCGATCCCCTATTGCCGGGCAGAAATTCAATTTTTATTTTTAATGCCACAGTACCGACAAATTCCGATACGATATTCAAATCAAAAGCATATTGATTACGAGATTGAGCTCCCATATTCCCAAATTGGTTATTCGCACTCAATACCTCATAACTATCACCACCATCCACAGAATATGTCAGCAAAAAATCCTTCGGCCCTGTATTAGAACTACTTATATCAAAAGCAAAGGTTGTGAGCGATTCGATATCATACAAAGGCAGATTAAATTCAACCGTTTGTGCCCCTGGAACACTCCATGCTTGGCCTGCCTCCACTGGTGCCAAACCAAAACCGCTTCCAAAATCAGGTTCCGTAGCCGCCTCAAACGTAATCTCCGCCCCTACTTCATCCACTGCAATATCCGGTTCTAACGTTTCGTCATTAAAAGACCAATAATATACGTATTGAGACTCCGGGCTGGGTTCAATATTCCGCTGGGCTAACATACCTGCGCTAAGTCTCCCGAAGGCCGGGTGGTCAACCGCAGATGATTTCGACAACGGCACAATGTCGGATTCAAAACCGGATAATTTAAAAGTGACGGCGTGAGCTGATTCGGTGACAGTTGGCGATGCGGGAATATCCCGCTTACAGCTAAATAGTGCACCGCCTGTAAGCACGCAACAAATAAAACCACGTGAAAGGTGTTGTAAGGCATTCATAGGTAAGTATGATTAATTAAGTAAGTAAATTAGAAAAGCTGGACATTGTTCAGCGACAGAAGCTTTAGGCACGAGTTTAAGTGTCAAACCAAAAATAAAACATTCATTCAAAAATCATCGAATGCCCGTGATGATGTAAGCCAATCTTTACAATGCTATAAAATTGAGTAAGAATTAGGATAGCAATAGCATTTCTAAGCTTAATCGCACAGCAAAAAATTAACAAGTAAGAAAAAAACACCTTGGTTAGCGGCCCATTTACCGTAATTATTTTTTGCCTCCTGCACACAAACATAACGCCTCTTTCTTTGTTTATCTGATTGGTATTGAGTTGTTAAAAAACATAAAACCAACAGCCATGGTTTATTTAAAAGGCATTACGCTGGCAATGGTATTTTTGCTTGGCGTATCATTTACGTATTTCCATCACGGATGGGCCAATTATGACCAAACGAAAGTGTTGGATTTCCAGACGACGATTGAGCATGCTGTCTATGAAAATCCACACGCATTAGCTGAAGTAACGTACAACGACGCTACCTGGACAGTTTATCTCGCTCCTGCAAGCCGGATGAAACTCCGTGGGGTATCCGCAGACATGATCAAAAAAGGAACTTCCCTACGGATAGTAGCTTATCCGCATAAAACCAAAAAGACAGAGATGCGTGCCGAACGGATATTTATCGGGGGCGAAAAATACGAGTTGCGTTAATCGATGCACGCCACGGTATCGCATTTTTTTGAATGGTTGGAAAACACCCCATTGGCAATAAGCATCCGGCAATCCTTATGGGCTTACCCCGCTTTGGAAATTATACATATTGTAGGGATTGTCATGCTTGTAGGGGCCGCGTTTTTATTTGATCTGCGTTTATTAGGCTTTTCCAAAAATCTACCCTTGCCCATACTTTCACGCCATTTATTACCTTGGTCGGCACGGGGATTACTAGTTATCATACCATCTGGCATGTTGCTATTCTTGACCAATGCTACATCCCTGGCTTTTGACCCGACGTTCTGGCTTAAATTGGTCTTACTGGGTGCCGCGGGGCTTAACGCCCTGGTATTTCATCAAATTATTATCAATCGGCACATCAAACCAAAAATTCAGGAAAGCCCGCCTTTTGGAGCAAAAATTTGCGCACTTTTTTCCATCATAGTTTGGATAGCGGTTATTGCTTGTGGACGTTTGTTGGCCTACTAATCCAAGTAAACATCATCTTATCACCCGCATGATGCCCTTCATAATGCGCCAATGCCCCGGAAACGTACACACATAGGGGTATTCACCCGGCGTGTCAGGAACCGTAAAGGTCAGCTCATACCGCCCCTCCGGATTGACCAATGGGGTACTGAACAGCACATCCGGCGTATCAGGGATATACTGCATATCCATACCATTAGGCTGCTTGGCCAATTCATCCGCAGCCTGCCCCACCCGATCCAGCGTTCCTGGCTTCAAGATCAACAAGTTATGCTGCATGTGATCCGGGTTTTCGAAGCTGATTTTCAACGTCTGCCCTGCCTTAGCTGTAAAGCTCGTCAAATCGTATTTCATTTCACCGATGACGGCCTTGATGGTTACAGACGCATCGTCCAGTTCGGGAATTTGCTGAAGCACCGTCATGCGTTTACCTGCAATGATACGTTCCGCAAACGAACCTTCGGCATTGGAAAGATCAGGATGTCCCAGTTTCTGATGGTATTCATTCATGAAAGCCTGTCGGTGCGCAGCGCCAGCGATAAGCAAGGCATGAGACACCCACTTATCGGCTATGTTATCCGGCTGCTGTACGGCTTCGAAAATGGCTTTACCGATTTCCGCTACTGGTGCGGCATCCGACAGTGCCAAGAAAGCCGCTAAACGCACACGCAAGTCCGGGTCGTGGATCACGCCAGACGCAAGAAGTTCCTGTACCACATCAGATTTACTTATAGGCAGTGTTTGGACAGCCGCCCGTCGCACACCGGGTGCCGGATGTCTCAACGCTCCTGCGACTACTGACACGCTTTTTTCATCAGGCCCATCCAGCAAGCCCAAACCGTGCAAAGCCCAGATGGCATGGGTAGCCGCACCATTGACATTCACCTCATCTACTGATGTATCTTGTATGAGCTTATATAAATCGCTGGCAATTCCTCTATCACCAGATTCAACGAGCAGCCGTTGCGCAGTGAGCCGCCAAAACAGATTGTCGCTTTTCAGTGCATCCACCAACGTGCCTTTACGATCAGGATTCAATGCATAGGGTTTATAACGTTTGGCATCTTCATGGACCAACCGATAGATACGCCCTTTCGTGTTGTCCCGCAGCGGGTCGATATAAGCGTTGCCCGTTCCGTTTTCAAACCCCTGCGGCGTTGGGTTGTGCTGGATGACGAAATTATACCAATCCAGTATCCACAATGCACCATCCGGCCCTACTTCTGCTTCCACTGGCCCAAACCAATTGTCCGAACTGGCCACCACATTCCAGCCATCACCCTGTTCCTTGAAACCGGATCCCACCTGCTCCAAAATATGGCGGTGTACCAGCCGTCCCGTCGGCTCGGAAACAAACGCCACCCTGTTCCAATATTCTTGCGGAAAAGCACGGGCAGTATACAAGCTGTGGCCCGCCGCGGCGGTAAAACCACCATGCACATCCACCTGCCGGAGTTCTTTCGTAAGCACATGCATGTTATAGTGGCTATCAATCTTTTCTATCCCGCGCTCATGTAGATTAGCCTTTTCGTAATAACGTAAAGGAATGGCGAAAAAATCGCTGTGCTCGTTATTAGCCGTGGAGATAAAGACGTCAAATTCTTCGGAGAACCCGAGGCCCCAGGTATTGTTGGTCGTGTTTCCTAAATATTCAAATTGCTTTCCCTCCCGATCAAATTGATAGATACCGGCCCCGAATTTAACAGGATTGCCTGCTATTGTTCCCTCGAAACCCGAATAACCCACCGTACCCCAAATCCTGTTGTCCATTCCATACCGCAAATTGGACGGCCCCGCATGGGTATCATAAGTCCCCCAGCCGTCTATCCATACGTCGCGCACATCGGCCTTGTCATCCCCATCGGTGTCTTTCAAGAACAAAAATTGAGGAGCTTGCGCAACCACAATACCGCCATTGATAAATGCAAAAGCGGTGGGAATATTCAATCCTTCGGCAAACACCGTGAATTTGTCTGCCTTGCCATCACCATCGGTATCCTCACAGATGGTAATGCGGTCATCGCCTTCCCCTTTATCATTCCGCACGGTATTCGGGTAATCGACGGTTTCGATCACCCAAAGCCTACCTTTTTCATCCCAATCCATAGCAATGGGCTTTTTGATGTCCGGTTCGCTGGCAAACAGTTCCAGCCGGAATCCTACCGGTACTTGTATTAATGTCTGCGATTCTTCCGGGCTTAGGGGATGCTGGTATCTTGGTGGTGGGTCACGGCGCTCGTAATTGGGCATCGTTCCTTCTTCGTAGGCAGGTTGGGCAATGGCGTATTCCTTCATTTTTTTAACTGCATCATCTCCAACGGCCCAAAGGATGCCACTTTTTACCAGTTGTAGGAATCCTGGGTTGCGGAATGCCCGCTCGTCATGGCCGAAGGCCGTATAGAATACCCGGCCCTTTCCATATTCCTTTACCCAGGTATACGGTTCGCGATGCGTGCTGTCCACGCGTTCCATCAATACGACGATATCGTCCGCTATCTTATCATGCACATAGGTTTCATCCCATTCCGTCTCGAAAGGTTGTACGCCCTCCATCGCCGGGTGGTCGGGCTTGACAATTTCAGCGGAAAACGCCTCGCCACCATGACTTTTAAACTGCCCGCCAATGAGCGCTACCACTTCCGGTGAATTACGGAAACAAAATGAAGCCGAATGTAAGGGGATAAACCCCTTACCGGAAGCCACATAATCTAACAGTGCCTGCTCTTGCGTTGGGCTGATGGAATCATGGTTGGCATATACAATCAGCCCATCGTATCGATGCAAGTCCTTCCGTGTAAGGTCTTCCGGGTCTACGGAATAGGTTATGTTGATCCCTTCCGGAAAATATTCCTGCGCCAAGATATTGGCTAACAATTCCGAATCATGGTGTTTGCTGGCATGGCCAAGGAAAAACAGTTCCAGCCGCCTTGGCCCATCATCCCGGTTTTTTTGGCTACCACAGCCCAAAAAGAACAATAGCAGCAGCATCGATAGCCCTATTTTTATTAACCCATTCATTTTATGTTCAATTGACGTTTATTAACTAAAAAAACAAGCCCTTCATGGCACTGCCTTTTACTCGCCCGATAATGTAAACTCTGGCAGCCGAATGATTTCTCCACCTTTTAGTGCGGATTCATGCGCCAAAATGCCCACACAAGTGATATTGGCTGATTGCTGTGCATTTGGAAAAGGATGGCGCCCTTCCACCAGCGCGCTGATAAACTCATGTACCAAATGTGGGTGGGAGCCGCCATGGCCTGCCCCTTGAATAAAAGACAGGTGCTGGTTGCCTGCTTTATCATATACACCACCCCTAGTAAAGCGCCGGATAGGTTCAGGAAGTAAATGCGCATAGTCGGGGCATTTCACCGCTTCGGGGATTTCAGGCTCCGGCTTCTTGGCTGTATGTACAATCAAGGGGTCGCCTTCTATCAAAGGCCACTCCACCGTTTTTTTTGAACCATATACCTCAAAACTTTCCCGGTACTGGCGGGCCGTATCAAACAGCGAACGATATACATGCGCACTTAAATCGGAATCCTTGAATTTGATGTGGGCAGTTTCCACCGCAAAGGGTGAGTTGTGATAATGATGTAATCCTTCGCTAATCGTGCCCGAACCGAAGCATGATACATACTCCGCTTCACTGCGCGTAAGCCCCAGCACAGGGCCTACACAATGCGTGGCATAATGCATCGGCGGCAAACCCGGCCAATAATCCGGCCATCCATCCATGTCTTGTTGGTGGCTGGCTTTGAGAAACTGGAGTTTGCCCAATTCGCCTGTATCATATAACGCTTTCATGAAGAGAAACTCACGGGCGTATACCACGGTTTCCATCATCATGTAAGTCAATCCGGTTTCCGCTACAGCTTCCACTAATTGCCGGCATTCTTCAACCGTGGTCGCCATTGGCACCGTGCAAGCCACATGTTTGCCTGCCCGGAGTGCTTTTAACGATTGCTCGGCATGATTGGGAATGGGCGTATTGATATGTACCGCATCAATCTGGTTGTCCGTTAATAACTCATCATAATCCCGGTACCGTTTTTCAATGCCGAAAGCCTCGCCAACTTTATTCAGGCTTTCTTCATTTCGTTGGCAGATGGCATACATATTGGCACCTGGATGCCGCTGATAGATCGGAATAAACTCAGCTCCGAAACCCAGGCCAACAATCGCTATATTAATTGGTTGTTTGCTCATAATTCGTTCTTTTATATTCGTCAACTGTAATAGCCTGTTGCCCACTTACGCAAATAAGCATGTCCCTCACGGGCAAAGGTATCCTGATCCTCGGCCAAGTTGCGCCAGATGCACACGGCACCTGCCAGCTCCTTATTTTCCGGCGTAAAGCTTTCAATCGATACTGCCCCTGCGTAATCAATGGCTATTAATCCACGGTAGTAAGCATCCCAATTTGCATTTCCCGTACCAGGTGTACCACGGTAGTTTTCCGATACTTGCATATGAATCAGCTTATCGCCCGCCTTTCGGATGGCCGCTTCGGGATCGGGTTCCTCGATATTCATATGGAACATATCCAAGCATATTTTGGCTGCTGGATGGTCGATATCACGAATAAGGCGGAGCACGTCATCCACATTATTCACCAAGTCCGATTCAAACCGGTTCAACGGCTCCAACGCGAGTTGCAAGCCTTTGGTTGCGGCCTTCTCACATACCTTCCGCAGGTTTGCAACTGCCCGCTCCCATTCGATAGCACGCTGTTCGGGCGGCACCATCCGGGCTTTCCCCACAGCGGCATACATGGGGCCAGCAACAAGCCGCGCTCCCAATGCACTTGCGATGTCCAAACATGCTTCAATATAGGTCAGTCCCGTTTGCTGCAAATGCTCATCATCGCTGGTCAAATCTCTCGTGGGACCAAACGCTCCACAAATGACCGCTTCCAACTTATTCATCAATAGCGCCCCCCTAATGGTAGATGTATCAATCAATCGCGGATCTTCCACGGCGATTTCCACCGTATCATAGCCGAGCATCGCAATCTTTTCAAACAACACACCAGCATCCTTTGTACGAAATGGAGACATCCATAGCCAAGTGCTTACACCGAGTTTTACCTGTAAAGCCATAATTGGTTATTATTTCACTAAGGTAAGCGCTTATGCAATGCCAATCCACCTATGGATTAACACATCTTGACTGTATCTTTTCCAATCGGCATCACCCTTTCCGAATTATTGGATAATCGACTAACATTTCCTTATAATAAACGGGGGAATTGCTCGTTTATTTAAAATAAACCATCATGGATGCCCTACCCAAAAAAACCGCCGTCCAAAAGACACGAATCCCCGAAACCAATATTTTTTTTGTGCGTGAACTCCATGATAAACATTTCGACGCAACCTGGCATGCGCATATGGAATACCAGCTCTTCCTCGTATTAGCGGGCACGGGGACCAAGTTTATTGGTAATACCGTGAAACCATTTGACAGCGGTGATCTGACGTTCCTCGGCCCCAATATCCCCCACCTCTGGCGCAGTGATGAATGCTACTTTGATCCGTATAGCGAAAAAAACAGCCGGGGCCTCGTCATTTACTTCAATGCAACAGCGCTTGCCCCCCTTATCGACAAAGAAGAGTTTATGCAACTCAAAATGCTGTTGGAAAAAGTAAGGCGGGGAATGGAACTTTATGGAAAAACAGCCCAAATAACCATTAAGTTAATGACCGAACTGGTTCACCTGCATGGCCTGGAAAGTATCATCCAATTCTTTAGCATACTTGATCTGCTTTCCAAAAGCAAAGAATACCGATTGCTGCACGACGACACGGTGTATTATCAACTGAAAGACGTAGAAACAAGCCGCATAAATACGGTATACAACTATGCCGCCAGGCACTTCAGGCATAAAATCACCTTGGAGGAAGTAGCCTCGCTGCTGAATATGACGCCTACGTCATTCAGCAGGTATTTCACGATGAAAACCAGCAAATCGTTTTCCTATTTTCTTACGGAGCTCCGTATCCGTCATGCCTGTAAATTGCTCGCTACCGAAGAAGTAAAGAGCATCGCGCAAATCTGCTATGAATCGGGATTCAATACATTTTCCAATTTCAACAAACAGTTTCGAACGTTCGTTGGCATGACGCCAACGGAATACCGTCAGAAGTTTTTGACGCTTTGACCATTACCCAAACCGTTTCCTTAGCGTCAGGCCGTAGGTAGCAGGCCTTCCCATATGAACAGCGGCAAAGCCAAAATCATAAGCATAGTCTATATAACGCTTATCGGCCAAGTTTTGGCCCCAAAAGATGATTTCATAACCCAGCAATGAATAGCCAATATTTACATTTAGCAGGCTATAGGCAGCCTGGCCCAATGTATTCTCCACCGTAAAATATTGCTGGCCGACAAACTTCCCATACACCCCCACTTGAAATTGTTGCCGTTTGGCCAAAGGTATGGTGTACTGGCCGCCTAAAAAAGCAGTCCAATCTGGTGTAAATACCGGGCGGTTGCCTTCCAATTGTACGTTGCCGCCTTCACCAACCGTATTCAGATCCAAATAACGAGCATGGGTAAATGCGACATTGCCCCAAAGGCTCAGATGCCGCGCCACGCGTGCAGTAGCTTCCAGTTCACCTCCCATGCTCTCCATCCGACCTGTATTTTGGGTCACCGTAATCGCGTCCGGCAATACCAATGTAGGCACTTGGGCATCATTCACCCGTGAATAAAACACTGCCAGATTCAGCTGTAGGCG
Source organism: Parapedobacter koreensis (assembly GCF_900109365.1). Classification (GTDB taxonomy): domain Bacteria; phylum Bacteroidota; class Bacteroidia; order Sphingobacteriales; family Sphingobacteriaceae; genus Parapedobacter; species Parapedobacter koreensis. The sequence goes on from NZ_FNZR01000001.1 coordinate 716,141, forward strand.
CTGATCCAGCAATACGTTCTTGGAACCAACCTCTATGTTGTTGCTATATTCCGGATCAAACGGCCGCAATGAAGCCTCGCTCGGATCAGATGACAATTGAGAAATCCCGCCCGCCCGGAAACCACGGGCATAGCTACCATAGATATGGTGCGTTGCATCAAATGCATACTTTACGCTCACGCTCGGCGTAAGGGCATTGAAATTGGCCGATGCCGCAGTATCAGGCTGTACAACCATCACGTCCCCGCCATCGGGTTGGAATTCCCCAAGCGCATTTAACTGCGCATGTTCATAATCATACCGAAGCCCCGCTTGGAGTTCCCATCCACCTTCAAAACGGAAACCGATTTGACCAAAAATCGCTGCTCCTTGGTTGGTCGCTGAATTGGTCAAGATGCTGGTCGCATAGGTTGGCGTACCTTCCCCCATCATACCGGCATCTGCTCCAAAATACGTCCCCTGTTTGGTAGGAGCGTCCTGATGAAACAAAAATGCACCCGCTGTCCAATTGATCAATGCGTCTTTAGATGGAGCCGAAGACACCTTAAATTCCTGGGTAAATACCTTTACGTTATTCCAATTTTTGCCATAATCATTGACAATCGAAATGGCATCCAATGGTGAGAAATCGCCATCGATGGGATCTTGGTAATACCGGTAGTTGGATTGAAAGGCAGTTTGTGAGCTGAAATTGAGCGCATTGCCGAAATGATTGATCGCCAATGATACATTACGTGACTCATCGGCCATGGTGGTCTTCGCATTTTGATTCAGATGAAAGGGGTTGCCAAAAGCATCATCCATGCCCATTATCAACGAAAAAGCACCGCCGTTGCGGTTGGAAACATGTTTGAAATTTAGGGTCATCGCCCATTGCGTATTTAGCAGGTATTTCAGGTAGTAGTTGCCAAATACGGTATGTTGTTTATCATAATGCGAACCGTCGAAATCATTGGTATAGAACCCGTCCAAACCATTAAACATGCCAGAGGCCCCAAAAAATAATTTGTCCTTCACAACCGGCGTACGCACCCCCAACAGATAGCGTTGTTGCCCATGGTTTCCAAAATTCACTTCTGCTAGCCCGCTTACGTTATTTGTTGGCTGCTTGGTGATGATGTTAATGACCCCGGCCATCGCGTTGCGGCCATATAGCGTACCTTGTGGCCCCCGAAGTACCTCTATGCGTTCCACGTCCTGCAAATAGGGAATGTAGGTGTCCAGGCCGAATTGATTTACCCCGTCCACATAGGTTGCCACGGCTTGGTTATAGGATGTCGTGGTAATGCCACGGATGGATGCAACATTCCGGTTGTCGCCGGGATTGGCGATATTTAAATTAGGTATCACGGCTGTCGCGTCCATAATGTTCCAGATATATTGTTGCTCGACTTCCTTCGCACTGACTACTGATAAGCTTGCGGGAATATCATGCGGATCGCTTTCCATTTTATGTGCCGTCACAATGGCTTCGTCCAGCCGGTTCTCCATGTTAGTCAACTGGATAGCAGCAGCGGCATCTCCATCCACCAGTATCGTATGGTTTTCCGTGGCGTAGCCCAAGGCACTTACCCGCAGTATATGTGTCCCGTGGGAGACTTGTTCGAAAACAAAATTCCCTTGCTCGTCTGTCGATGTTGCCAAATTGGAGTTTAGCAGTTGGACGGTTGCATTGCTGATAGCCTCATGGGCCCTGTCCGTGACCTTGCCCTGTAATTGTGCGTGTTGTGCCAAGCCGCTGGGCAGCCCCGCAAGATAAAAACCAGCAAAGAACAGAAAAACACCGATATTGTGCCAATGGAAGCTTTTGTAAACTATCATAATGAAAGATTCTAACCGTCGCAAATCTATAACTAATTGGGCACCATACAAAAAACATTGGACGGAAAATCGGCATACGCACCTTGCATCAAAAGATAAAACCGCCCCAATACCTCCCCTTGCTGCTGCGTTAAAAGGGACAATACTGGTAGCGGCTTATTCTTTTCGGCCTTATTGCCGCGAGGTCACCGTTTGGACTTTTCCAGCAACGTTTTAAGGTACTTACCCCAAATCAGGGGATTGGAATGCGTGCCATGTCCGGATGTTTCCTCAGAAATCGGTATTAAGATATACTTTCCACCTTTCACCTTCCCAATCGCTCTTTCCATTAGCCCCAGCTCGGGGGGATTTACCTGATCATCCGCCGAATTAATCGCAAACAACGGTGCTTTTATCTTTGCTAAATGGGGCTCGGGGTTATAAAACCGTGATGCCTCGTAAGCATAAATCACGTCATTGGCGTCCAGTGTCGACAAATATCGATTGAGCATTTCGCCCTGCATCTCCTCGGCTTGTTCGCGGGTTGGTGCAGACAATTGCCATTGCAATGGGCTGCTGACCATATACATCAATGCCAGTATTGCTCCGGAGAGTCCAGTACGCGGCTGTTCCGTATATTCGCCGCCCTTCCACGCCGGATCCATCATGATTAAATCGACGGCCATTTTCCGTTGTATACGGTTCCTGCCTGCCACTTCGACTGGCAAGCTGGCGAGTGGCATCAACGCGTCCATGAAATCGGGATAAGTATAGCCCCATACCCAGGTGTGCATCCCCCCCATCGAAGTGCCCATCACAAGTCGTAGGTGATCTACGCCCAGATGTTCTGTCAATAGTTTGTATTGAGCCACGACCATATCATCGTAGGTATACTTAGGAAATTTCATATGCAAACCGTCACTTGGTTTGCTGGATTTACCATGGCCAACCGCATCGGTGAGTATGATAAAGTATTTCGTCGCATCCAGCAACTGGCCTGGGCCGAATAGGTTTCCCGCAAACCGATCAGTGAGAAATCCACGGCCGCTGCCTGTCGTTCCATGCATAATAAGTACAGCATTATTCACCTTACCGTCGGATCCTTTTGTGGGTGTACCAATGGTGGTGTAATGAAGGTTCATCCTCGCAAGTGTTTCCCCAGTTCCAAATCGGAAATCCATCACCTCGTAGTCACCCTCTACAGGTGCAGGATAGCGTTCTTGAGCCATTCCAGCCCGTGGGGCGGCCAGCAACATAGCAAGTACAAAAAAGATTAGGGTATTTTTCATTATCATTATTACTATTATTTTTTCATGAGTTATTTTGTTCGTTACCACCTATTTTACAGGCCGCCATTTGCTTATTGGTACAACTCCGCATCAAGAAGTTGTATTTCCATGCCCCCATCTGCTTTGACGTTCACGTACAGCCGACCAAGGATTTCTACCGGAAAATCAGAGAACGGTACCGCATCATCTTTCATGACCACTTCCACCATGGGAGGGATCCCGTTTTGCCCGCAGAACATGCATTGCATAATCGGCAATAGGGAAAGCATGAACCGCTTATGGGACAAGCCGCTTTCAATCGGAATCATATACCCCGCTAAATTGACTGTTTTATTTTGCAGCGCCTTCACGGCCGTGGCATTTCCCGAAGTCGAAGGTTGGCTTACTGTATTGATTGCCCGCCACGTATCATTCATAGCCGGTTCATGTACAGTACCATTGTGGGGTGTTTGTGCATGTAAAGATCCGGATATGCATAGGATCATACCGCAAAGGAAAAGCAGTTGCCTTATCGGTGCCCACAATTGGTAATCTACCTTATTTATATACAGCCTGCCCATCTTAGATTTTGCGCTATTACTGTTTGACGATTCGTGCACGAAGGATATAATCCAATTTCGAGAATTTGCGCATTAAATAATCGTTCCCGTAGGCAAACACTGAATCCTGCTTGCCCGCACGGATACCACCCCCTGACGCTTCGCCATATCCAGCGTACCAGGCATCTGCCACCTCCATACCGTCTACAACTTTGGCGAAAGGCACAAATGGTTCTTCATCATGAGTACTTCGGTTATCTGTCAAATTAATAAATACTTGGGCCGTCCTACCGTTGGGATCTTTAAATGCATAGGCTACCGTCCCCCGGGTATTCGACAGCTTACGCGGATCATCGGGTATGGTCTGCGTACGCCATGCTTGTGCCACCTTGGGATTGCCGGCTATCCCAAATTGTGCCCAAGTCCCCTCGCGCACGCGGAATACTGCGGCCTGCTCGTAGTAGCCATGCCGCACAAGATTATAAAAGCGATCAACCCCATGAGGTGCCCATTCACGCCTCAATTCCAACAGGATGTCTCCCTTGCTCGTTTCAAGCATCACGTTAAACGTTTCCGGCGCTGGTGTATTAAAAACCGCATGGGTGGGATTCAACAAACGACCATCACCGCAGGATAAGGATACGGCCGCCAGTACGGCGAAAAACTTTGGCATTCCCCCTATTGATCGCATATACAGCATGTTATTTCCAGAATGGCGCTTGGTCATAATACCGCCAGCCCGTTTTGAAATCCTTGGTCAACTTTTGTCCTGTCAATATAGCCCGCACCATCTCCACAGGCATCGCATTCAGTTTCAATACGGAATCATGAAATTCCTTGATGGACATTTTCCCGCTGTCCACCAACTCCTGTTTTAACCCTGAAAATTGCAGCCCACCCATCATGTACGCCAGTTGATACAGCGGGGTAATGTCCAACCCGAACGACCGCCTGACTTCCGCTGCTGCATTCGCACGTTCGAAAACTACCCGGTCTACCAAGAAATCGATGCATTCCTGAGGAGTCCAGTTGCCCAAATGGTAATTCAACGAAAAAATAACCCGCGCACACCGGTGCATGCGCCAAAACAACATACCTAACCTATCTTCAGGTGATTGCGGAAAATCCATATCATACAGTAGAAACTCCCAATAAAGCGCCCAGCCTTCAGTCCAGAATGGTGTGCCGAACGATCGGTAAACACGGTTTCTATTGTTTTGCATCCGTTGGTAATGGTGGCCCACGATTGATTCATGATGCACGGTCGCTCGTGAAAAATGCGGATTATTCCCACGCATGCTCATCATCCGATCCTCCACTTCCATCGTATTTGTTGGATAAGAAATGCTGATCGAAGTTCCCCCCGTAAAGAAGGGGTTGATGAGTTGCCGTTCCGGCGACATCATCCGGAGCCCCCAAACTTCCGCTGCCAGCGGATCAATGGTCACCAAATCATGTCCTTTGATAAAATCCATCGATTCGTTGAATAACCGTCGGATGAGTGCCGGTTTGCCCCCTGCTGGCACATAGGTCTGCTTGACCTTTTCCTGTGCCGCTTTCCAATCATCGCCAAAACCCATCTCTCGTGAGGCTTTCAATGCCTCAGCATCACACCATTCAAATTCCTTCTCCGCGATTTCAATTAGCTCTTCCGGCGTATACGGGATAAGATTATATTGCAACAGGCGGATCAGCTCCTCACGGCCTACAGGTTTACCCACGATACCGCTGTTATCCATTTGCAGGCTTCCGCTGACCAATTTTTGCCGGAAATCATTGGCATATCCGTTAAGCTCCTTCACCAAATTTTCATAAGGCATGGGAATCCACCACGTATAGAGCGGATCATAGCCATTGTAAAATTCGTAGGAGCTCCGCAGCGCTGTCTTAAGTCCCGTAATGACTTGATCGGCTGTGTAAATGTTGACCACATTAAGCCCCTCTTCCGCGTTAAGTTTTTCGCGGAGCGCCTTTACCTGCTTGGTAATATCCGCATACAACAGAGCCAGTTTTTCGGAATGCGGGATTTCGCCGCCATCACGACGGAAACGTTCTACCGCATAAATGGAATCGGCAAACGGGAACCAGTTGGTGATTTTAGAAACCTCCGATTCCGCTCCTTTGGACAACCGGAGGTTTTCCTCCCTGTCACGCTTGAATAAAATATAATCTACTTGGCATTCCTGCGGCAAGCTATTGAAATCGATCTTATCCAATAAGGTTAGGTAGTCGCGCTCCAATTTATCGAACCGCTCCCGGCGTTCAGGAGCATATTCAACGGTATACGCAATCTGGAGCGAATTATAGTCCGCTTGGTATCGGGTAATTAAGTCCGGCATTTCCTGGCAGGGCACGAATCCCTCGCCAATTTGCGCGTATGCAGGCACGTGTATACAGGTCATTCCCATAAACAACCAATACCACATGTAGCGATCTTTTTTTTTCATAACCGTTTGTTTAACCATGGTCGTGTGTTCCGCAGTGCTCAGTTTACCAACCTTTCAAAATTAGTCAGAATCTATGTTTGGATACGGCCATATTTTAACCATGTAACCCATGATATTATCCTATCCACGTCACTCTATCCCCAAGAGCCTGGCAGGATTCCGGCGTATCATCCAACGAACTTCTTCTGCCGTGATTCCATTTTCCATAAGCATGGCGATAAATAACTTCATGCCGTCGGGTGGTATGGGGTTGCCCGTTTGTCCCAAATCACTGCTGATGATGAAATGCTCGGCTCCGATGGTTTTTATGGCTTCTGCCATTGTTTGCATAGACACATGCTTGGAATTTTTCAGAAAATTTACCGGAGCCTGCGGTCCCGACAAGTAGCTCAAGTAGGTTAGTTCAAGCAGTGCGCCCGCTTTCGCCAATTCGGTCATTTGTGCATGAGTTAGGTTAGGCCAATCTGCAAGGCAATGGGTGATTAATATATTCGCGACACCCTGCCGGACTGCTTCTTTTACCAAGGCTACCATCTCCTCTGCCGACAAATGTCCTGTGGCCAACACCAGGTTTTCCCGCGCGATGATTTTGAGCACTTCAATCGTTTTTGCACTGATGCGATTGGGATCAACGACAGACAAGCCAGCGGTACTGTCTTTGACGATACGCTTATGGAAAGCCGCATCCAGCGTAGGGAACCAAACTATTTTCCCATATACTGGAGACATTTTGCACATCCATTCCACAGCCGCTGGATTGATACCTCCAACGGATCTGTTCAACACAACCCCACCATACGCCTTGATCTTTTCAAAACGGCTATTGACCAGCATGGCCCTGTCTACCGTGGAGATGAAATGGTTCTTAATGACAAACGCGCTCATCCCCTTTCGTTCAGCCAGCTCGGCCAACTCCAGATCGGTCAGGCTCCTATCAAAGAAATCCGGGGCGGAATGCACGTGGAAATCTATGGCTCCCTGCAAAAGATAGGCCGACTCATTTTTCTCTGGAAACTGCGCCCGACAAACTGACACCGAGATAAATGTTGCAATCAGGTTAATGGCCAAACACAGAAGGGTGTTGCGAGTTTTTATGTACGTTTCCAATATTCCTCCCTGTTTAGTTGCTTACCGCAATCCCAAAAGCAGCAGCCGCTGAGGTATCGATAGTGTTGTACCTGGTAGCGAGCACACCGATGAACTTTAGCTTGGTCAAATGAGCCAAGGCGCTGATAGGCCCCCAATCCAGGTCGCCACCATTGACCGTATATCCATCGGTTACTACAATATTCATCTGTCTATGATTTTTGTCGCCTTCAACTTCAGGCATCGAGGTTGTGTGTAATTCTTGTCCCATCGGCTTCGAATGCTTCCATAAACAATGCGATACGCTTTTTAGCAATTTCAAGGTTGGTATTATCGATGTTGATGTTGAACAAATCAATGAACCAAGGGAATTTCGTACTGCTCAACACATAGGCCTCCACGATTTCCCGTGAGATGGGCAACGTCGTTTGTTTGGAGGACGCGTAGACATCTTTATCATCGGCATTCAGCAATTTGCCATATTCGTCATCCAAAAGCTTCAAAAACAAATCCGGCGAAAAAATAGCTCCGGCCTTCACGCTCGATTGATCATCATCCTCCGTCAGCTGCGCACCTTTATGCACCCATTCCCACAGGATGCTTACCCTGATTTCCCCGGTGGCCATATCCTCCATCAGGTAAAGCACATCGTCATTACCAAAAAAATCAGCCGGTTTGAGGGCGGCTGCTTGCATGCCCTGCCCGAAAGCATTCCCATATTGAAGAGCTACGCTCAGCAAATCCCGAGCTCCCCGAATGGTAATGGGAGCCGCCGCCAGTTGGGTCAGTCCTTTAGCATCCTCGTCAGTATAGGTCAATGGCGGGAAATCCCAACCCAGTTGATTCTCAGCTTGGATTTTCCCCCACACCGGCCGCACAATGTTAACCATCTTCCAATGTGCAACCCATTTCCCGCTTGCCCCGGCACGTTGCTCCCGCTCTGCTCCTGCGATGGCTTTTGCCATGCTGGTCGCCACGCCGTCTACAGATCCCACCGGAATATTGGGTTCCATGCCCCCCTGCCATAGCGCAAAATTCCCGTTGACATCGGGGGTATTTACAGCACGCCGAACCCGATCTTCATAATTAGCCATGTAACCATATGTCATGGTAATGTTGTCTATGTTGGGATTAATAAAGTCATTATCCCACGCCATGGCATCCGAAACACTGTTGATGTAATCCCATCGTCCCGTGTTAAACCCGACAAAATGTTTGCCGAGCACGGCACGTATCTCCATCAATTGAAAGGTCGCCTCCAACTGCTCTACCAAGACGTAAACCTTTATGGTACCAAGGGATAGCTGGAGGTTGTTTTCCAAATCTGAAATCAGCTCGTTCCATAAGGCAGCCTCCCTGGCTGTCTGTATTTTAGGCAAATACAACACGATTGACGAACCGTTCTCCTGCAATTTTTTGTAGTTGTTGACCACATAAAGTGTGAGATCAACGATGGATGCTGCCATACCGCTCCCATCGGTGTGACAGACATGGCGATCGTCCAAATGCAACCCCCGGGGACGGAAAATTTTGGTGGTAAAACCCAATTGCGCTTCCCAATCTTCCACAATGCCACACCCCAGAAAACCCAGCGACCACTGGTTCATTTCTTCGGCAACTTTCTTGGCCACTTGAGTAAAGATAGGTGCGCCGCCGATGGCAAGCTTAAGGTTACGTTGGTTATCCAGCGACATGGTTTGGATCTGGCCAAGCGCATCCTCACCATCAAACATCCACCCATCGGCTCCTGACAGTAACGCATAAGCGACATTGCGGATACTTTTTTCGAGGGGTACACCCGGTTTTGCTGCCGGGCCCGTTCCCTGAATCCACTGCCGTCGCAGATCGGGCGGTATTTCCGAGCCTTCAAAATTTCCATCCCTCGCATCCTGAATCTTTATGTGTGTTCCGGGAATATACCCCGTTTCATCGAGGAAATGAATCCGTGCACCCAAAGCTTGCCGCTCGGCTCTCAGTCTCAACCGCTCGGCCATCAGCTCCTTGATAGGTGCATTATGATGCGCCAGGGAAGATAAAAGCTCAAGTACCTCCGGGGTATAGATGTCTGCATATACCTCGGCCAAATTGCTCCGTATCCGGATGTTTTTTATTTCCATAGGTTATTTATATTTTTTTAAGTGGTTTCCACCAAGATAAAAACCGTCATCGTCCGCGGCCCATGAGCCCCCAATACCAATGCTTGTTCAATGTCTGCCGTTTTAGATGGGCCGGCAATGAAACAAGCAAACCCATACTGTTCACTGCCGATCAAGCGATATGCATCATGCATCGTAGGTAAGATAGCACCAATCGGTACTACCACAGCCAAGTGTTGGCAAATGAACGGAACGATACGGTGTCCCATGAGCACTTCGGGTATCCAAACCGCACCATTCTCGGCAACTGCATACCTTGCCTCAATAATAGCCAGTTCAACATCATGGAGGCGCTGCGGTATGATGTCTCCGGGGAAGACCTGTTCACCCACATCCGCGAGGTAATCCAGTGTGGTAATAACACGTCCCCGCCCACCCCATAATTCGCGAACCTTTTCGGCGATGGCCATTTTCCCGCCGAGTTGAAAGCTCCGCCCTCCAATCGCCGTCAACGTCGCGGTGAAAGCTGCTACCTGATCGCCGCTAATAAATCCCAGCCTATCCAGATCGGGCAAAGGAACTGGTGGGTGTTTGTGCCTTGCAATGGCATCAAGAATCTTACGTTTGCTGTCCATATCGCGTTGTCAGTCATTAGCCATTCCGCTCAACCCTGTTTTGCTTATACCAGCCAGCAAAGGTCTGCTTCGGCGCTTCTGGCAATTCCCGGTGATCGGACCATTTTGTAAATTTACTGGCAATCTTCGGGAAATGCCGGAGAAACCACCTCAGTAACTTGCCGGAAACCTGGTACCATGAAGGCCGGGATAGTACTGCTGCTGCCCCTTTCATCAATAGGCTTTTCGAATGGGCGACATGCCCTTCCTTCGCCAGCACTTGACGCCATTTATAGAGTTGTTCGTGTATATCGATCTTAACCGGGCATACGTTGGTGCACGATCCGCACAACGTAGAAGCAAAAGGAAGGTCGGCATAGTCACGCATGTCCAGATTCGGTGCCAAAATGGATCCGATAGGCCCAGCCACAGTAGTACGGTAACTATATCCACCGCTCCGCCGATAAACAGGACAGGTGTTCATACACGCCCCACACCTGATGCATTTCAGTGAGGCCTTGAAATCAGCACGCCCCAATTGGGTGCTTCGGCCATTATCTACGATGACGATATGCATCTGCTGGCCTTGCCGGGGACCACTAAAATGGCTGGAATACGTAGTAATGGGTTGTCCCGTACCACTTCGTGCCAACAACCTTAAAAAAACACCCAGGTGTTCACGTTGCGGTATCAATTTTTCGATACCCATGGATGCGATATGCACATCCGATAAATGGGCACCCATGTCAGCATTCCCTTCATTGGTACATACCACAAATTCGCCCGTTTCGGCTATTGCAAAATTGACACCCGTCAAGGCCGCCTTTCTCGTCAGGAAAACTTCCCTGAGGTGCAGGCGGGCAGCCTCCGTCAGCCGCTGGGGATCAGATTCCCCTTTGGGTGTCCCAAGAAACTCATGGAATAGTTCGCCTATTTCTTCTTTTTTCTTATGGATGGCTGGCATCACGATATGGCTTGGCCTTTCATCTGCCAACTGCAATATACGTTCGCCCAAATCAGAGTCTACCACATGAATCCCGCGATCAGCCAAGTAGGCATTCAAACCACACTCCTCCGTTAGCATCGATTTACTTTTTACCATAGCGGTAATCCGGTTTTCCTCGAGAATACGGTGAATGATGGCATTGTGCTCGCCTGCATCGGCAGCCCAGTGCACAACGATGCCCCGTTTGATGGCATGTGATTCGAATGCTTGCAAGTAGGTTCCTAAATTGGCAAGGACATTGTTCTTGATCGCTGATGCCACTTCCCTCAACACTTCCCAGTCCGCTACACTTCGAGCCTGCAGATCGCGCTTTTGCCGTACCCACCAAAGCGACTCGTCGTGCCAATCGACACGCGGCTCATCCTTGTTAAACGTGCTTGCCAATGATGCATGATCCATGTTTGCTATCCTTTTGGTTCAATGTTTGGTGCTGATTTCGAGTTGAGTATTTCTGCGATATGGATGACCTTAGTCGCGCTATGGTTTCGCTTTAATATTCCTTCCATATGCATTAAGCACGACATATCCGAGGAGGTGATGTATTCGCTCCCGCTGACGACATGATCATCCACCCTGTCCTTACCCATTTTGGCGGAAACGGCTTCTTCAAAAACACAGAATGTGCCACCAAAACCGCAACATTCGTCGGATCGCTCCAACTTCACCAACTCCAGGCCGTCTACCATGTTCAGCAGGTCGTTTGGTTTGGAAAAAGTCGGAGACGAAAGCTCGCTCATCTGGGCTAAATATAGGCCACGGAGGCTGTGGCAGCTGTGGTGTAAGCTTACCTTGTGCGGAAAACTGGCGTCCAATGCTTGTATCTTAATGACATCGGTCAGGAATTCAACGAGCTCATAAACCCGCGATGCTAATGCAGTGGCATCTTCTTGCTGATTCAACGACGACAGGTGCTCCTTGATGTGTAATGCACAGCTGCCCGACGGACATACGACATAATCAAACCTGGAAAAATTTTCGATGAATAACGCATTGCAGCCCTGGGTTAAATGGCTGAAACCCGAGTTTGCCAACGGTTGGCCACAGCAGGTTTGGTGCAATGGATACACTACATCAAGGCTCAAACCCTCCAGCAATTCCAATGTGGCAATCGCAGCATTGGGGTAAAGCTGATCCATATAACAGGGAATAAAAAGTCCAACCGTCATCATAATTTAATTGGTTTCTGCTTCTCTCCGATTTTCATTACTAAAATAAATGAAAAATACCAGCAATACAACAATCCGTGCCAATGCAGACAGGTAATAAAACGCGACAGCGGCATTATGCTTTCAGTGCATCCCGGACTGCCCGACCCGCCCCGGCAAGATTCGTGTTCCGCATCTCAGAATATTTCCGGGATAAGATAACCCCCTGTGCACCTGCTTCCAATGCTGCGTAGGTAGCTTTGTAGGTATCTTCGGGTGTAGCGCGCCGACTGTCAGGCCCCACAGGAATATCGATATCAATACCCGTCAGAATGCCGCATTGGCCGTTTACGCCTGCTAGAGCCCGTTTGGTTTCCGCAAACACGTAGTTAGCCGACAATCCCGCCTTGGGCAAATCTTCCAACGATGCTTCGCCTGAAAATCCCATAAGCTGGTTGTTCAGGTGAAGCAGTTCATCCAATGGAACCCCCCTGAAAATCGTTGACCCAACATTCCGGATAAAATTGACATAACGTTCACCGCCACAATTGTTGTAAGCTACCGGTTTGAGAAAATCCGTTCTGGATGCCAGATGTCCATAGTCGATACCCGAACGGATAAACGGATTAAAGGAAATGGTATGCTCAACATGGAAAACGACCTGCAGTTCTTTACGGACTGCTTTAATGGCCCCCCGGACATCGTCCACAATCTGGTGCTTGCCCCAGTCAAACAGCCTGTCGTATGCAACAATTTCCGGGTACTGAAGGAGCAGCCGTTGAAAATATACATAATAGCCATCCGTAGGCTTCCGATCGCTCAGCGCATCCTGCACAAACTTGGCCAGTTTGAGGTACCCTTCCTTGGCCCGTCCATAGTCGATATTTTGCGCTCCTGCTGCCTGTTCGTGATAGGCGTCAAAACAAGTTACCTGCATGGGATCGCCAATCTCATCCCGGAAGGGGCTGGCTGTGAGTACCGTCATTAACGGTCCGGTGCGTTCATTCAAAAATAGCACGCCGTCGATGTCATAAGAAGTGCATACATCACTCACCAAGCCCTTCCAAAAAGCCCTGACGTTCGGGTTAAACATCGATTGTGTGATGCGCCGACCCTTTGTAAACACCCTGTTCCCCGCGAGATCCACTTCTGCGCAAGCTTCCAGCCCCGGTACATCGAAGGCACTGTCCCAGCGATCCTCTATCCCACAAAAGACCCTCATTCCGCGTTTCCGCGCGGCGGGCAACACTTCGGCAACGATGTCCAAATCACCGTGATCAGGGGCCCGGGTATGTTTCAACACGGTATCCTTGTAAAATTCAGGATGGGGCTTGGCAAAATAACCGCCATGGAAAAAATGCTCGGCAGACAATGGCTTCCCATGGTCGGGGAACGACCGACCTGGGGTCATCCGCCCTGCAAAACCACGCCCATAAGTAAATGTCGTTAGGAAAAGCGTGTTGACCGCGCCTTTTTCCTGTAACGTGTCCAATATGTATTCCGTGCCTTCATCAACAAAAGACTCCGGGCCAATTTGGATTCCGACGATTTTGTCGTTTCCGGCTTGCTTTTGTGCCAAAGCGGCAGATAATTCGCCCAAAGAACCCATGCCCGCCATACCGGCCAACGTTGCCGTGTGTTTTATAAACTCCCTGCGTGATTGATTGTTGTCTTTCATCCTTCGTTAGTATTTAATATAGATCCCAAAATAATTTCGTCGTCATCAAATCGCCTCCAATGGCCGAAGCAGCTGCATTATAATTGACGGCATTCAAGGTTTGTTCTTCAAAAGGATAGCTAAACCGGGTTGGCACCACATCCAGTATCGCAGCAGGCGGTGCGGTCAACAACGGATAATCCAACCGTCTGTACTCGGTCCAAGCCTCAAAACCTTGATTGAAAAGTGCCAGCCATTTCTGGACACCAATCTTCTGCTTCCAGGTTCCGGATGCCGTACCATATGCGACGCCCGGCTGCGCTAAGTAACTGTCGGCACCATCCCCTACATTGTAATACGCAAAAGACGCCCTGATAGCGGCATTATAATGCGCCTCTGCATCCGAAACGCCCGTGATGTCCCTTTCGGCAGCTTCCGCCAGCAAAAACTCCACGGTTTGGTAGTCCAATAGAACGGTTGGAGTCGAAGGGGTAAGAATACCCTGACCCACAGTGGAAAATGAACCAAAGTTCTGCGGCAAACCAAATGTTCCCCCGATGTATGCACCGTTGACCGTTGTAAAAAATACACTACGCCGAGCATCACCATATTCATTCATTAAATCGATGATGGTATTGGTCGCGACGAAATAGTTCACTTGGCGCTGCAACAACGCAAGGTAGAACGGACTGACGTTGGGCACCTCATCCAAGTACCTGAACAATGCATTGTCGGCATTTGAAGTAAATACGCCATCCGAAATCGCCGATGAAACCGTCTGTCCACCCAATTCAGGGTCTGCATCGATAATCCGCATGCCCATCTTCAATTTCAGGGCATTGCCAAACTTCTTCCATTTGGCAACATCATTCTGGTACAGCAGGTCGTAGGTATCGAATCCCGCACCACTGGGATCCAAGTTATTCACCGCCCCGCTCAACCTGTTGATCAAATCGATGTATATCGTACGCGCATCATCAAACGTTGGCTGCACATTGTCAAAATCCAACGCTTCGGAATAAGGAATATCACCAAATCCCTCTACTAACATCGCATAGGCATAGACGATCATGATTTCAATCATCGCCAATTGATTTCGTTGTGTTATTTCACCGACTGTACCAACGGGATTGGTATTGCGAACGCCTTCAGCACTCGCCACCAAGTCCGGCAGTACGCTGCTGTAAATCGTTCGCCACAACGTATTTGTCTGTGATTCAGCCACGTAGTGTGTGCCCTCCAGAAATTGGACGGAAGTAAGTTGCTGGGCAAATAGGCGGGTTACTCCTCCGTTGACTTGGTAACTGATATCGTTCATCTCATCTGCCATATCTTTCAATGCATTCGCGAAGAAGGATCCGGGAGCGGCTACCGTTGCATTTTTTAGGTCTTCGTTTAATGATACGAGATCATTTGTACAGGAAAAACCAAGAAACATCATGCAGGCAATTATTATCTTTTTCATGACTTTTAACGATTAAATGAATTAAAACTGAACCTGAATATTAAAACCGATCGTCCTTGTTGTCGGATAGACCCCCACCTGATAGCCATATGCATTGCCGGAACCGACACCTGCTTCAGGATCTGCATAAGGCAAGTTTTTATGGATTATCCATAGATTGGATCCAATGAGGGAGAGGTCTATCGATTCAATAGGCGTACTGCGGAATATTCCACCGGGTAGCCGATAAGACAAGGATACTTCTCTCAGTTTTATATAGGAAGCGTCAAAAATGAAATACTTTTGCGGGGCCCTGTTGCTCCCCAATGCATGATTGGTGGTATTGATAGGCGTACGTACGGTATTGGGATTGCCATTTTCGTCTACACCGGGCAAGATGATACCACCACCGTCAGCCAGCGAATTACGGATGGGATTCCCCAGATCATTGAGGCCGACGGTCCAGTCGTCATACACGCCATCCCGCAATCCATTGGCCATATCATTGGAGAAGATATCTCCGCCTTTCTGTACATCCACCAAAAAACTCAGGTTAAAATCTTTATACCGGATTTTGTTTAACACGCCCCCGTTCCAACTGGGATTCATGTTGCCGATCAGGTTATTCGTGGTGGTGGTTCTCAAATATTCACCGTTGGTTTGGTTGACCACGCGCTGACCGTCAAGGTAGATGTAATCCGTCCCGTACCATGTGCCATATGGCCTACCCACATGGGCATTCAGGGTCACTCCCGCCCCAAAAGAGCGCAGTTGCAGGCTTTCAACTCCTTCAAACAACGAGATAACCTTGTTTCTGTTCAGCGCCCAATTCACGTTGACGTCCCATTGGAGGCGTTCTCTCTTTAGTGGGGTTCCTTTTAAGAATACTTCAATACCTTTATTTTCAACATCGCCCGCATTGACAAATTTGCTCAGGTAACTCGTCGTCGAAGTAACAGCCACCGGCATAATCTGATCCCTTGTGTTCGTCTTATAGAGCGATACATCAAGCCCCAACCGATTATTAAGAAACGATGTTTCAATACCAGCTTCCCAACTTTCCGTACTTTCGGGCCGCAATTCCGGGTTCCGTTTGGTATCGTTTATCGTATACAGTTGCACCGAGCCAAATGGAACAGGTTTGGTCAATACATCAACCAAACTATTCGCTTGCGCGTCACTACCGACTTTTGCGTAATTCAGCCTAAATTTCCCAAAAGAAAGGACATCGCTTTGCATCAATTCCGAAAAAATAAAGCTTGTTGCTATCGATGGGTAGAAATACGTGTTGTTGCTCTCCGGCAGGGTAGATGATTGATCCACCCGTCCGGTCACGTCGAGATAGAACATTGAATTGTATCCCATGGACAGTAAACCAAAATAGCCATTTACGCCGATCCTTCTGAGCACTTCTTCGGTTGGGGGCGGCGTGTTCAACGAATTGGAAATCGCAAACAGCTTTTCAACGATCAAGCCATTATTGGTCGTGTTAAATACAGATTGGAATTTGCTTCTCCTAATGTTGGTCCCCAACACACCATTGAGATTAAACTTCGTTGATAGATCTTTATTGAAATTCAGCATCAAATCATAGTTCGTTTCAATAAAATTGCTGGTATAATTGGTATACCGAGCCGGGACACGGGTCATGTTATTCCTTCGGTCTTCCTGTATATAGGAGTAGAGATCAGTGGCAACCCTTCCTTCAATGTTCAGCCAGTCATTGATTTCGTATTTCAATGACATATTTCCGAAAAGGCGGTTACGTTCGTCAGACTGAAAACTCTCATAAATCACATAATATAGATTATCCGTCGTTCCACCGTAAAAAGGCCGGACATTGCGACCTGTCCTAAAATACATGTCGCCCATTTCCTTGACATCAATATTCGTCTGCCAATAGTTTCTAAACGTGGCCAGTGGATTGGTAAATGATGCCCCGGATCCCGCTTCGGTACGGCCTTTCGATTGTGCATTGATGTAATTGGCACTACCCGAAGCCGTTAATTTATCAAGCAGTTTGTGGGATACATTCAGTGAAAAATTATGCCTTTTCAAGCGACTATTCGGCATTAAGTCACTATGCAGGTAATTGGAATAAGAAAGCCGGTAAGTACCGTTTGCAGAGCCCCCCTCAAGGCTTGCATTGTTGGTATACGTCAATGGGTTTTCAAAGAACGTAATCGGTCCGTTTTCCGCAGGCACCCAAGGCGTTTTCTGCATATATTTTGGCGACTCCGGATCCATCGCATGCCATTGAAATACCAGCAAATCCGGATCGAACGGCGCTCCCATGGATGCCGTCGCCGTGAATGGGACAACCAAATCTACCGTCCCATCGCCATCAATATCCTGTTCGTTGAAATAGCTGCTCCCATTTGCACCATATACCGGCCCGATACCTGCTCCATATTTCGTTTGGAACTTGGGAAAGGTCGATCGATCGATTGATCCGAAATTAACGCCTGAGGAAATGCGGATACTGGCACGTTCCGCCGTTGCACCTTTCTTTGTCGTGATAATAACAGCGCCGTTTGCTGCCCTCGAACCGTATAACGCCGTAGCGGCGGCACCTTTCAGCACATTGATTGAAGCAATATCATCCGGATTGATATCAGAAGCCATATTGCCGTAGTCAAAGCTGTTATCACCCGTATTGGGGCTTGAATTGTCAATCGGCACACCATCTACCACGAATAATGCCTGGTTATTGCCTGTCAGCGATCCGTAACCCCGGATAACAATATTCGTGGATCCACCCATATTCGTATTTCGTCTGATCTGTACCCCGGCCACTTTCCCGGATAAAGCGTTCGTTACGTTCCCGGTATTTACCGTGCTTACATCTTCCCCGCCGATAGTTTGTGCAGCGTACCCCAGCGACTTCCTTTCCCTTGAAATACCTAATGCGGTAACCACAACCTCATCCAGCCCTGTAGATTCTAAATTTAACTCAACTTCATAGTAGGTTGCAGATCCGACCGTTAAGCGGTAGACCTCGTATCCGACTGATGAAATCAAGATGGTTGCATGCTGTGGGACTTCAAGACGAAAACTTCCGTTATCGTCCGTTTGAGTAGCTACATTTGAACCTTCCACCTGCACCGTAGCCGAAGGTATTGCTTGTCGATCCGCGCTTCCGATTACCTTGCCTGTAATTGCGCGTTGTTGGCCATAAGTAAACGCCATCGTCAGCAAAAAACCAACTAGCAGCAGTATTCTATTTTCCATAATTTTGTTGATTTGATTGGGTTAATTAATCCGTTTTATATCACTTCCCTACCCCGCCTTCAATATAGGTTATCACATGGCCGATGTGCATACAATTAATTTGGTTATGTCAGTTAGCAACTGTGTCTTACCGAACAGCAAAACAAATGTAACGTTGCACGTAAAGAATAGCTAACCGTATATTGGCCTATTAATTGCGAAAATGAACCCTCAACAATCATTTATTGTTAAAAATTTATCCTATGTTAAAATATAATTACAATGGGTGAAAATTTAGTCATTATCTGTTTTGCCGCTGTTCGCGTGCATCTAAAAAAATAAAGCCGCCTATTATGGCGGCTTTATCCGTTCAGCCGGTAATTACACTTGGCTACTGAAATAGGAAATGATGATAAATACCGGGCACCCTCATGGCTTATTTCATTTGCCTACCACGTATTTTGCCGGCTGCCCCTCAGCGGGAATACTCTTTTTGATGAATTCACGCAGATCCTCGTTGGATTGCATCAGATCTTGACGCCTCAAATACATCATGTGGCCACTCCGATACCCTTTCCAATCCATCCTGCTGCGTAATTTTCCACTGGGATCCATATTCCACATGTTGTACTTTGCATTGAAATAGTCACAAGCGCCATCGTAATAGCCAGATTGTACGAGCAAATGCAAAAAGGGATTCATGGCCATCGCCTGCCGTAAATCCTCCCCGCTATGTTCCGTATTCTCTCCCTCCCGGGGCCAAGGCCGGGTACTTCCCGCCACGTAGTACTCCAGGTCCGTGTGGTAGTTGAGGTAATTCTTATAGTAAAAATTGTTCGCTGGTGTGAAGATATGCTGCCACGTCGTGTTTTCCGGAGAATAATCCGGGCCTTCCCCAGCGTCTTCCCGATCGATGCCCAAATACCGCGAATCCAATCGCCCCACCGTATACCCCTCTTCCCGCAACAATTCCTTCCAGAAAAACTGAGCAGGGATAATGAGGTTATGCTCTAAAATGACTTTTTCCGATATCCCACAATACCGGGAAAGCTTTGCAGCAATTTCCTTTTTCCGAGCATCTTCGAGAAATCCACCTTTAGCTAATGCCGGTACCAATTCATTAATCGTGAAGTCTTCCACTTCAGGCAAAATGTCCGTCAGATCCTTTTGCTGCAAATCGGGAGCCAGTTGCTTATGGTACCAGGCCGTTGCCGTATAGAACGGCACCTTATTGGCATCGGCGACCGGACCATCCCGACGTATGCCCAACGTTGTCGGGGAGACAAGCACCACCCCATTGAGATACATCCAATGCCTTTGTTGAAGCTCAAGTGATAGGGCCGACACCCTGGTCGTCCCATAGCTTTCACCGATAAGGTATTTGGGCGATGCCCAACGATTGTGCCTGGTTACGAAGGTCGTGATCCACTTTGCCAGGTAACGTGCATCGTTATACACGCCGAAGAAGGTAGCAGGAGGCGTATCGCCCACAGCCCGAGAATACCCCGTATTCACCGGCTCAACAAATACAATGTCGGCCACATCCAGCAGCGAATAGGGATTATCTTCTATTCCATAAGGCTGAATGGGAAAACCCTCGTCATCAATCTTTATATGATGCGGTCCGGTATAGCCCAACCGCATCCAAAGCGCGCCTGCACCGGGACCGCCGTTGAACGACACAACAAACGGCCTCGTCAGGCTATCGGCTACGTCCGTGCGTTTATAATAGGTATAGAATACACTTGCAACAGCCTTCCCTTTTTCATCCCAAACCGGTTGGGTTCCAGTGATTGCCTTGAATGCAACCCGCTGCCCTTTGATAGTGACCTGATGGCTTGTCGTCACTGCCGAATCCGGATTGATGACGATGTGCTGTGCAAGTGCTGAGGTTGCAAAAACCATCAAAAAAAACAAACTTACTCTTACTCGGTGTTTCATGTTAATTAATTTAAATGAGATTTATTACTTTTTTAATTGGTTCAATTGTATTCAATCATTCATCCCTGCCCAAACCGGGGGTTCGATGCCCAGCAGGTGCTTCACGAAAAAGTCCCTTCGCTTCCGTTCGCCGTAGTCCCCTCCCAACGAATGGCCCATACCGGGTACGAGAAGAAAGTCAAAATTCTTCCCCGCCTTGATTAGGGCATCAACCAGTTGGAGGGTAGACTCGGGTGGGACATTGGTGTCCATTTCTCCGAGTATCAGCAACAGGTGTCCTTTGAGCCTATGGGCATTATCCACGTTGGATGATGCCGAATATTGGGGGCCTACCGGATATCCCATCCACAGCTCATTCCATCCCAGTTTATCCATCCGATTGTCATGGCATCCGGACGAGGATACCGCTACCTTGTAAAACTCCGGATGAAACAAAAGGGCCGCCACGGAATTTTGACCTCCTGCTGAGTTTCCATAAATGCCGACACGGGTCGTATCCATATAAGGGTATTGGCTGGCTGCCGCCTTGATCCAGCGGATCCGATCCGGGAATCCTGCATCCTTCAAGTTCTTCCAGGAGACGTCGTGGAACGCTTTGGAACGATTGGATGTACCCATGCCATCAATTTGCACCACAATGAATCCAAGTTCTGCCAGTTCGTGCAATGCGGTCCACGGACGGTAGTCTCCACTGGCAGGCTCCGAAATAAAACTTTTGGGTACAAATGAGTTGTGCGGCCCGCCATAGATGTATTCAATGACCGGATAACGCCGCGTCGGATCAAAGTTGCTGGGGCGCACAATAATTCCCCAGATGGAGGTACTGTCATCGCGGCCTGTAGTGCTGAACACTTCGGGCATTTGCCATCCGGCACCAACCAACGCACCAATGTCCGCTTCTTCCAGCTTGAGCACAACCTTGCCGTCGGCCGAATTCCGTAATACCGTCACAGGGGGACTATCAATGCGCGAATACGTATCGACAAAGCGGCTAAAATCCGGCGAAAAATAAGCATGATGATTGGCATGCTCGGGTGTCAATTCTAATAACCCCGAGCCATCGAAGTTGATCCGGTAATATCCTTTAAGATAAGGATCGCTCCCTGTCACCATCCCGCTTGCTTCAAAAATGATGCTCCGCTCCTGTTCGTCAACATGGACGACTCCCCGGACTACCCATTGTCCCTTTGTAATTTGATTTTTTACGGTCCCCGTAACGGCGTCATACAAATACAAATGGTTCCATCCGTCACGCTCGGAGGCCCAGATGATTTCCTTGCCACCACCAGCATCATACCGGAAACGTTTCCCCCGGTAGTCAATAAACGTTTTACTCGTTTCCGAAACAATCGTTTTCATTGCCCCGGTCTGTGCATCCACCTGGATGATTTGGTACAGTTGATGCCCCCTTTGATTGTACTCAATGGTATAATACTGGCTATTCGCACACCAGAGGGGCTCGGTAAGATTAAACTGTGACACAATAGACACCCCATGGACGGGTACCTGCCTTTTTTTCTCCATATCAAAAAGCGCAGGTGTATAATGGGGCAGTACATCGCCGGGTTTCAGGTAATTGCGTGAGTGGAGCTTCGGTTGTAGCTGGTCAGTTGGTGAGGATTCGATCAAATAGACCAAATGAGTTTCCCCGGGCCTCACTTTACGCGCCGCCAGTTTTTTAGCATCGGGTGACCATTGGAGATTGGGTTCATAATAAGCGCCCGGTGACCCATCAAAACTGAGCTGAAAAACAACGCTGTCTGTCAACGAACGAACACTCACATTACTATTCTCAATAAACGCAATCCATTTCCCGTCGGGCGAAATGACCCCATTACCTATCGGCGCACCGCCTTGCTGGCTCCGTTGCCGTCCGGATAACCCACGTCGTTGGACACACCGGTAGGTAAACCGATCAAATTGCCAAACCTCATCATAGGCCGTAAACTCGATGATGCTATCATGCTTCAGGTAATTAAATTCATCAAAAGGCAACCGGTAAGGATCGACGGTTGCCTTCAATTCGAACGAAAGGCTTTTGGCAAGGGCATGCTGGTCAAACGCCTGACCACGTGTAGGAGCATGGGTATCCACCAAGACAAATGCTTTTCCCTTAGGTGTCTGATATCCATACCAAAATTTTTCTCCATCTGCCGACCAACGAAAGGAACGCGGTGCATAATAGATGTTCTGCTCCATGCTTGTCTTGATCATTGCCGCTTTCCGGTAATTTTCGGCCATTTCTTGAGCCGATACCTTGAACATGGAAAACCAAAACAAATACAAATAAGCCAGCATGAAATAGTGGCCACTAAAACTTGTGTTCTTCATTCCATCCTCACTGTTTTCCTCGTTAATAAATATCCCAAAACAACTTGGTAGTCATCAAATCCCCACCAATTGCCGTTGCAGCAGCGCTCCAGCTTGCTTCATTGAGTGTTTGTTCGGAGACCGGATAAAGCAACCTTCTGGGCACCACATCAACGAATGCTCCCGGAGGAGCCACCAACAACGGATAATCCAAACGCCTGTATTCTGTCCACGCTTCATAGCCTTGGTTAAACAAAGCAATCCATTTTTGCATGCCGATTTTCTGCTTCCACGACCCCTCGGCCGTTTGGTAGGCAACAGCCGGTTGCTCAAGGTAATCCCCCAACGCCACTCCATAGTATTCGAAAGAAGCCCGGATGGCAGCGTTGTAGTGTGTTTCTGCATCTGCCGGGGCACCGGTCAATCCGCGTTCAACGGCTTCGGCCAATAAAAACTCCACCGTCGCGTAATCCAAAAAAATAGCAGGAACCGCGGGCGTATAGAAAAGAGCGCCAAAATGCGAATACCTGTTGTATTCGACAGGCTGACCGTAGGGAGCGCCTATAAAATCCCCGCTTACATCCGAAAAGTACACTGCCCGACGGGGATCATTCAGCCGATTCATCTCGTCGACCAACGGTTCGGCCGCTACAAAATCCTGCCGATTGCCAACAGCTAAGCTGCTCCAGAGCGGGTTGGTATTGGGTGTGGTTTCGAGGTACTGGAATTCTGCATTATCTGCATTGGATGAAAAAACACTGCTGACGGTGCTTTGTACGGCCTCCGCTCCCAATTCAGGCAATGCGTCGATGACCCGCAACCCCATCTGAAGTTTTAAGGAATTTGCAAACTTCAACCAAAGTGCCACATTATCCCCATATAACAGGTCGAACGTACCAAAGGCACCCACCGTAGGTGTAAGGTTGCCGATGGCTGTATTCAGGCGATTAATGAGATCAACATATACCGTTTCCCCATCGTCATATCGGGGCTGGACATTATCGATATTCAGCGCCTCGGTATACGGAATATCACCAAATGACTCCACCAATCGGGCGTAGGCATAGATGTTCATGATTTCAATCAATGCCAGTCTATTCTGTTTTTCTTGAGCTGTAGCCTCATCAATAGGTTGGTACATGTCGATTATCTTTCTGCTTTCCTCAAGATTGATTAATACCGAACTGTATAAGCTCGACCAGTTAAACTGCGCGAAATAATTCGTCCCCTCATTGTAGGTATTGCAGGAGATATGCTGTGCAAAATGGCGACAGATTGAAAAGGGATTTCCGCTGCCACCATATGTAATATTTTGCAGGATATCCGCCATTTCTTTTACAGAATAGGCAAAAAAAGATCCGCCATTTGCTTCAGTTGCATCCTTAGTATTCCTATTTAGATTCTCCAGATCTTGCGTACACGAATAAGTGCCGGTTAGCGCAAGAAGAATAATAAAAATTCGTTTCATGGTTTGTTAGAATTGAAGTTTAACATTGAAGCCAAAGTCACGTGTGGTGGGCATGGGCCCAAGTTGATACCCCTGGTAGTTTCCCGCACTCATTCCCGCTTCGGGATCGGAATACGGCAGGTTTTTATGGATGATCCACAAATTGGATCCGATTGCCGATACACTTATCGAACGAATAAACGTATCCCTAAGCAACCTGGAGGGCAGTGTATAGGAGACAGCTACTTCCCTCAATTTGACAAAAGAGGCATCGTAGACAAAGAATGCCCCCGGCGCTTTGACCACTCCCAACGCATTGTTGTAGGTATCCATTCGTGTCCGCACCGTATTCACCGAGCCATCCGGCGCTACGCCATCCAAAATAATCCCACCACCGTCTTCAAGCGAATTTCTCATCGGATTGCCCAAATCATTCAGTCCTATTGTATTTTCATACAAGCCCGATCGATATCCATAAGCCATATCACTGGAGAAAATATCGCCCCCCCGTTGCATATCAATTAGGAAAGATACACTGATACTCCTATAGCGGAAATTATTGCTCAAACCGGCCCTCCAATCGGGATTGACATTGCCTACGACATAGTTGGAAGCCGAAGTTCGCTCATATTCGCCATTGGTTTGATTGATTACTCGCTTGCCGTTCAAATAAATAAAGTCGCTGCTCCTTAGCGTCCCATATGGCTCACCTATGCTTGCATTCAGCGAAACTGACCCCCTTGAAGATCCAATCTGTAAATTGTCTACCCCTTCATAGAGCGAGAGCACCTTGTTGACATTTTTCGCCCAGTTCAGCGTAATATCCCAGCTGAAATTTTCTTTCCTAACCGGTGTTCCGGACAATACAACTTCAACGCCTTTGTTTTCCACTTCCCCGGAGTTTACATACTTTGAACCAAAACCGGTGACCGTAGATATGGAAACCGGAATAATCTGATTAATGGTATTGGTTTGATAGAGTGATATATCTGCGGACAGTCTACGGCCCAAGAAGGCCAATTCAAGCCCCCCTTCATAGCTTTTCGTCAATTCGGGGAGCAACCTGGCGTTATTTTTCCTGCTGCTCACCGAATAAAAAGGCACCGATCCGTAAGGTGTGGGCTTCTGTAGCACATCGACCAAACTATTGGCCGGTGCGCTGCTCCCCACTTCCGCATAATTTAACCGCAACTTGCCGAAAGAAAGTATATCACTTTGAATTAGATTTGAAAAAATAAAACTACCCGTAATCGAAGGATAGAAGAAGGTACTGTTTTCTTCCGGTAGGGTCGAAGCGTGATCACTCCTACCGGTTACATCCAAGAAATAGGTGTCTGCATAGCCCAGTGAGACCATTCCATAAATACCATCAATACCGATTTTAGTCTCTTGTTCGTTAGGTGCATTGGGTGGATTAAGTGAATTCGAAATCGCATACAAACGGTCTACGATCAAGCCGCCGTTCGTTTGCATTTGAACCGAACGGAGCGTATTCCGACGAATGTTGATCCCAGCCAAGCCACTGACATTGAATTTCTCCCCAAAATTTTTATTGAAATTTGCCATCAAATCGTAGTTGAATTCGGTAGCGTCGATGTCCCGCCGCTGATAGCTGCCCACTTCATTCAGTGTACCGTTATTTACTCGGCCTTCCTGAAGGTACGAATAGGTGTCCACGGACACACGGCCGTCGATGTTCAGCCAATCCGTCACTTTAAAATTGAGCCCCATGTTGCCATAGAACCGATTCCGGGTGTCACTTTGGAAATTTTCATAGCGCTGCCAATACGGATTGCCGATGGTGCCGCCGATGAAGTTTGTGACATTCCGCTTGGTCGTCAAATAAGCATCCTTCAATTGCAGCACATCCACATTATTCTGCCACCATTGCCGCACTACCGCAACAAAATTGCCCCCATTTGAACCAGACTCATTCCCTGTTTCGTTTCGGCCCACGGCATCATTCTTTGAAAAGGTGCCGCTACCGGTCACGGTCAACCGTTCATTCAACTTAAAGGAACCGTTCATAAAAAAGTTATTGCGCCTGATGTTGCTATTCGGTTGCAGTCCTTTTTGGTTGGCATTGGTATACGAAAACCGATAGGTCCCCGCATCTCCTGCACTGCCGGAAAGCGAGACATTATTGGTATTATTTATTGGTGTCTCAAAAAAAGCTATCGGATCATTTGCCGGCGCAACCCATGGTGTGGCTTGCATATAATACGGTGACTCCGGATCAAACGCATTCCATTGATAAACGAGGAGATCAGAATCGTAAGGCCCTCCAAATGAGCCGTACACCGCAAGGGGCGATACCAAATCCGGTACGCCATCTCCGTTAACATCCTCTTCATTAAAAAATTGATCCCTGTTCGGACCGTATATTTTTTCGTATCCAGCTCCATATTCCCATTGGAATTTTGGCCAGGTGGATTTATCAATCGCACCGAAAGTCACGCTTGAGCTCACTTCGATACTCGATCGGGTCCGTTGCGATCCCCTTTTTGTCGTGATGATGATGGCGCCATTGGCGGCTCTTGATCCATACAATGCCGTTGCGGCAGCACCTTTCAATACGTTGATGGATTCCACGTCGTCAGGATTGATATCTGACGCCAAGTTGCCGTAGTCATACCCCCCACCACCCGTTGTCTGGCCTCCTGAATTATAGGTTGTATTATCAATAGGAACCCCATCCACAACCCAAAGGGCTTGGTTATTACCCGTAAGTGAAGTTGAGCCGCGAATAATCACATTTGTAGATCCCCCGAAGTTATTGTTCCGGGTTATCTGCACGCCCGCAGCTCTCCCCGACAGGTTATTGGTAATGTTACCGGTTGGCACCTGATTGACCAAGTCTCCGGAAATTTCCTGGCTCGCATAACCCAGCGACTTCTTTTGCCTTGAAATCCCCAAGGCGGTCACCACGACTTCATCTAAATCTTCCGTATCGTTGATGAGCCGTATTTCGTAATAATTGTCTCCGCCCACTTGCAACCGGTGTTCTCCAAAACCGATAGACGACGCTATTAACGTCGCCCCTACGGCAGCCTCCAAGCGAAAACTTCCGTTTTCATCGGTTTGGGTTGCTACACCGGTACCTTCAACTTTCACGGTTGCCCCCGGTATCGGCAACCGGTCTTCCGCGCTCATCACAATACCTGTAATGGCTTTTTGCTGGGCATTGGCGCAAAGCACCAAAAACACTAAGCAGTTAAGGAATAGAAAAAACTGTTTCATAGCTGTTATTTAATTAAAAATGTTTTTAAGTTTTTTCGTGCTTGGATAGCAACCAGGCATTCTCCGTACAGCTACAGTCCGGGATCCGTTTCTTGGCGGACACAAGGCCCCCAAGTTTATTGGATCCACTCCATTAAACTCCCAGCAATTTTTGTTTGAAGGTTATCGTTTTTAGGTTAGCAATTTTTAAAGCTAATCATTCTGAAACATTAGCTTAACAAAAGTAACAATCTGTTTTACAGGTAGCTAACCGGATTTTGCCCTTTTTGCACCACAAATTAACTTAAAAAGCCACCGTATCGGGAATACGGCGGCTTGAATACCTATCACATGGGGGATGCCTGCTTACCAACCTTCCCATGCCGGGGGATCGACCCCCAAGAGGTGCTTTACGAAGAAATCCCTGCGCTTGCGTTCGCCATATGGCCCTCCGGAGGTATGTGCTGCTCCCGGTATGACGACGAGCTCATGTTCTTTATTGGCTTTGATGAGTGCATCCACAACCTGCATGGTAGATGCGGGATCCACATTATCATCCACTTCGCCTACAATAAGCATCAATTTGCCCTGCAACCTGTGGGCGTTCTCAACGTTGGAACATTCGGCATAGTGAGGGCCAATGGGATAACCCATCCATTGTTCATTCCACCAAATCTTGTCCATTCGATTGTCGTGGCAGCCACAGGATGATACCGCCACCTTATAAAATTCGGGGTGGAATAGTACAGCGCCCGCGGAGCTCTGCCCCCCGGCAGAAGTACCATATATCCCTACACGCGTGAGATCCATATAGGGGTATCGTTCAGCCGCTTTCCTCATCCACGCAATGCGATCGGGGAAACCAGCATCTTTTAAATTCTTCCAACATACATCGTGAAATGCTTTTGAACGGTTGGACGTACCCATGCCATCAATCTGCACGACGATGAAACCCAATTCAGCGAGGGCTGCCATGCCTGATGGGTCAAGCACGAAATTTTTGGGGACAAAGGAACTGTGTGGCCCTGCATAAATATACTCAATGACCGGATAAGTTTTCCGGTTGTCAAAGTCCGTAGGTCTAACGATAACGCCCCAAATATCCGTAACACCGTCCCGCCCCTTACTATGGAACACTTCAGGCCGCTGCCACCCTGTGGCCTCCAATGCACTGATATCGGCTTTTTCCAATTCCATCACGACCGTCCCATCCACAGTGCTGCGCAGTACCGTCGTCTGAGGCTCATCTATTCGCGAGTAAGCATCTACAAAATAGGTAAAATCCGGCGAAAACGTCGCCCGGTGGTTGCCGTCTTCCATAGTCAATGCTGTCAGTCCACTGCCATCGAAATGGACGCAATAATATTGGAGTAGATAAGGATCCTGCCCCTGCTCACGGCCACTGCCAGCGAAAATGACAACCCGTTTATCCTCATCGACATGTACCACCTCACGTACCACCCACTCACCCTTGGTAATCTGGTTTTTCACGACGCCGGTCTCCCCATCGTATAGGTAAAGGTGATTCCAGCCATCACGCTCCGACGCCCAGATGATCTCCTTTCCATCGTTTACATCTTTACGGTACTTCTTGCCGCTATAGTCGATAAAGGTTTTGCTGGTTTCAGTGATGAGCGGCTTTACCGTGCCCGTGGTTGCATCCATGGAAAACACTTCGTACCGCTGATGCCCCCGCTGGTTGTACTCGAAGGTAAATGCCTTGCTATCTTTTCGCCACTCGGGACGAGACAAGCTATACTGGTTGTCGATCAACCCCGGATCGACCGCAAAAGACTCCCGGGTATCAAGCAAGAACAAGGTAGGTTGGTATTGCGGCAGGGCATCACCGGGTTTTAGGTAGCTCCTTTCATGGAGCTTAGGCTGCAATTGGTCTGCAGGCGACGATTCCACAAAGTAAACCGTCCGAGATGTATTCGGCCTTACCTTATTCACAGCCAATTTTTTCGAATCGGGAGACCAAGCAATGGCAGCGGCATAGTAATGACCGGGCGCCCCATCAAAGCTTAACGGTATTTCTTCCTTTGGCTTGCCCACAGGATGGACATACACATTGTCGTTTTTAATATAGGCCACCCACAAACTGTCAGGAGATGTGACAGGGGGACCTTGGCGATCATCACGGCGGGCACCCCAA
This sequence comes from Parapedobacter koreensis, assembly GCF_900109365.1. Classification (GTDB taxonomy): domain Bacteria; phylum Bacteroidota; class Bacteroidia; order Sphingobacteriales; family Sphingobacteriaceae; genus Parapedobacter; species Parapedobacter koreensis. Next base: position 745,546 of record NZ_FNZR01000001.1, read on the forward strand.
TAACCCCGGGGGCGTTCCGCTTCGCCATCTTGGCCCTTATCCGTGACTTGGTAGTCAGACAGATTGATGTGCCATTTCTTATCAAATGCGCGCAATGCTATCCGGTTCCCTTCGACGTATTCAATGCTGTTGAATGGCAGTTTATACGCTTCGACTTGTTCGCCACTCGCCATGGCCAGTGCCGAGGCCAGCCGCTCATGGTCAAAAGCGGGCACTTTTTTATGCCCTGCGACATCTACCACGACAAACTCCTTCCCTTTCGGCGTCTGGTGGACATACCAAAAACGTGGCTGGTCTGCTACCCAGGAAAAAGAACCCGGTGAATAGCATACCTTATCCCGGGTGCTCTCCCGGTAGTTTGCAGCACGCCGGTAATCCGCTACGCTGCCCTGCGCTGAAACGTCGATGGCCCATATCACTAAAATAATAGGCAGCAATCCGTAAATCTGATAATACTTGCTCATAGTGGTTTATTCGTCATGTAACACATTCGCCAATACAGATCCCATCAGGAGTTATTGGGCAACGTCTTCTTGCGGATGGCATAATAAATCGGAACCCCCAGCAACGCAATGATAATCCCAGGCCATGTATAATTAGGCTTATAAATGATCATCAGTACGATGAAGGCTATACCCATAATAATATAAATTGTAGGCAATACGGGATAACCAAAAGCTTTATAGGGCCTTGGTGCTTCAGGCCGTGATTTACGCAGCTTGAAGATGCCAATGATACATAGCACATAGAATATGACTACGACACTGGAAATCATATCCAGCAAATCACCGTACTTGCCACTCAAGCACCATAGCGAAGCGATGATACACTGCAGCCACAAGGCAACGCCGGGAACGGCAGACTTGTTCAGCTGTCCTACCTTCCGAAAGAAAAGCCCATCCTGTGCCATCGAATAATATACCCTAGCGCCCGCCATGATGAGTCCGTTATTGCAGCCGAACGTAGAAACCATGATCATGACGGCAATGATGGTTATGCCCACGGGGCCAAAGATCTGCTGAGCAGCGGTCATGGCAACACGGTCTTTGTCTGATGCGGCCATCTGCTCCATCGTGAGCACACCGGTATACATCAAGTTAGTAAGCAGGTAGACCACGGTGACGATGATGGTGCCCAATGCCAAACTCAGTCCAACATTGCGCCCGGGATTTTTGATTTCACCGGCTACGGAAGAGGAGGCATGCCATGAATCGCTGCTAAAGATGGCACCTACCATCCCCGCGGCAACAGCACCCAGTGCCGCAAAGGTGGTATATTCAGCCAGCGACCCACCAGCATCCAACCGCCGTAAGTTCCATGCATCCCCCGATAACCAATTGGCCTGCCACACCTCGCTGTTGAAGGCAAACAAACCAAAAAGTATTAATCCGAGCAGGCTGACAATTTTGATAACGGTGATGGATGTCTGTACCGCCTTGCCGCTATTGACCCCACGGGTATTGACAATGGTCAGCAACAAGATCACCACGATAGAAACCAACTGTGCAGAAGATATTTGCAGAAAACCGAGATCCATCAGGATGACATCTTCATCCAATGCAGGGATGAGGTATGCCGTGAATTTGGCAAATGCGACACCAACTGCGGCAATCGTTGCGGTTTGTATGACTGTAAAGAAAGTCCAGCCAAAGACAAAACTCACCAGCGGATTATAGGCTTCCCGCAAATAAATATATTGCCCGCCAGCTTTGGGAAACATCGCACTCAGCTCGCCATAGCTCAGCGCGGCCGTGAGCGTCATGAATCCGGTAATCAGCCATACAGCCATCAACCATCCAGCGCTTCCCGTGTTGCGCGCAATATCAGCGCTCACAATAAAAATACCCGAACCGATCATGCTTCCGGCTACCAGCATGGTGGCATCCAGCAGTCCCAAAGACGATTTAAATCCTTTATCCGTTGTTGTACTCATCCTATTGATTTTGGGTTGATTATCCGATCAATTATTAACATCATAAAACTTCCAGCTACTTTTAAAATCGCGGCTAAGCCGCTGGTCGGTCAGCGTAGCACGGAGCATTTCGATGGGCAAGTAGTTCTCTTTGATGACGCGGTCATGGAACTGCTTAAAAGTCATCTTGCCCGAATCGACTAACTCCTTCTTCAGGCTCCACATTTGCAGCCCACCGGTAAGGTACGCCAATTGATAAAGCGGCCCATAGTTGCCTTCGAATGAGCGTTTCACCTCGCCGTGCGCGGTGGATGGCTCATGTCCAACCCGATCGACGAGGTAATCCACACACTGCTGCGGAGTCCATTCACCCAAATGGTATTTGATGGAAAACGTAATACGTGCACAGCGGTGCATACGCCAAAACAACATGCCAATACGCTCCTCGGGCGTCTTGGCGAAGCCCAGATCATACAATAGCAACTCCCAATAGAGTGTCCAACCCTCCGTCCAAAATGGCGTCCGGAAAGCCTCTGCCCGATACGGCTTGTAGCGGCTATTCATAAAATATTGGAGGTGATGCCCCGGTATCAGTTCATGTTGCACGGTGCCACGCGAGAAATACGGGTTATTGCCCCGCATACTCATCAGCTTACGATCATGGCTCATTGTATTGGTGGGATAGGCAATCAGGATGTTGCGACCCCCCAGAAAAAAAGGGCTGACCAGCTGTTGTTCCGGCGTCATCATGATCATCCCCCACGTTTCTTCCGAAAGCGGAGGCATGGTTACCAAGTCATTGGCCTTGATGAAGTCATTAGCATCTTTATACAGTTTGATGATCAGCTCGGGCTGTTTCCCCGGTGCGACATAGCTATTCTTCACCTTTTCCTGCGCCGCCTTCCAGTCGTCCCCAAATCCCATCTCACGGGAAGCTTTCAGCAATTCCGCTTCACACCACGCAAATTCTTTATCAGCAAGCTTCAACAGTTCTTCCGGCGTATAAGGGATCATATCGTCCAGCAGCGCCTTCGCAAAGGCTTCCCGGCCAATCGGCTTGCCACCGATATTGCTACCATCATCAAATGGCTTAGCATCGCTCTTGCTGCCAATGCGCTTGGCATAGGCCTGCATCGCGGTATCCAGGGCTTTATACGGCTCAGGTACCCACCAAGTAAATAAGGGGTCATAGCCGTTGTAAAAGTCAAATGCGTTTTTCAACCGTACCTTTAAATCCTGCACCACACCAACCGCATAATCCGCCAGCTCGCCGTCTATTGTATTTTCTCCATCCAATGCTGCTTGTGCTTGTTGGAGTTGCTGCAAAGCGCCATGCAGCGAACTGGCTATCGCTTCTCCATCCACTGCCGTGCCGCGGCGCCGAAACTGCTCAAATGCATAAATGGAATCTGCAAATGGTATGCGCTGGATTATTTTCCCGTAGTTACTTTTTTCTGCCGCCAATGCCTCTTGGCTTCGCTCGATTTTGCGTTTCAATAAGATATAATCTACCTGGCCGTAGATACTGAAGGCATTGAAATCCAGCGCTTGCAGTTTGCTTAAATATTCCTTGTTCAACGCCTCCAATCGCGCCAATTGGTCGGGCGAGTGCACCGTGGCGCCGCCGCCCCTTCCGAAAGACGCAGCCATCGGCCCGTAAAAGTATTCAATGGCCCGCTCGTCTTGGCCATATTGCGTCACAAGGCCGGATACTTCCGTGGCCTGCTCATATAAACTGGACAATTGGTCGCCTTGCTGCGACAACGCAACAAAAGGAAAGGTCGAAGCAAGTAATGCCACGAAAAAACAACTAAGTAATCGATACTTCATAACAAAAAATTTCTAAACAATATCCACTCCGGATCAATTAGCGACAGGTATATAATTATGGGTGAGCAAATATAAGCGATGATAGGCGAATTTGCATAGCTGCATATTAACCTTTACTGCCCAAATTTGCGAAAGGCGTGTAACATCATTATGGCAAAACGCAGCCAACAGGCTTAGCCGTTCACGGATTCGTACACCAATAGCGCGGCAGCCAGATCTTCTATGGCTAGCCCCGCCGATTTGAAGAGGGTTATTTCTTGGGTAGCTGTCCTGCCCGGATGCAAGCCCCGGCATAGTTCAACAATATCCGCTTTGATGTCAGCTACGGCCAATACACCCCGGGCGATAGGAATAGCCAGTTCCCCGGTTTCATGAGGTGCCCCCTCCCGGGAGTCTACAAATACCTTGCTCCTGCGGATGGCTTCGTCATCCACTTCCCGTGTTTTCGGTGTGTGTGAGCCGATGAGGTCAAGATGGGCACCGGGCTTTAGCCATTCCCCTTTGATGATTGGCGTGGGCGACAAGGTCGCACAAGAAATCACGTCAGCTTCGCGAGCAGCGGCCTCCAAATCATAGGCTGGATCCACCGTGTACCCGTCGCCAGCCAGTTGATCCGCAAGCGCACGTGACTGCTGGGGATTACGCGCCCAGATCAGGATGTGCCGGTAAGCATGCACCGCAGCATGGGCCTGTACCAAATGCTGGGCTACTTTACCACTCCCAACCACCAGCAAGGTCTCGGCATCCGAGCGCGCCAGAAATGAGGCCGCCAACGCCGATGTGCAAGCTGTGCGCCTCGCCGTAAGCGCCGCAGCATCCAGTTGCGCCAAAGGCACCCCCGTACGGGCATCCATCAACGTATAACTTGCATGGATCGCTGGCAATCCGCTACCGCTGTTTAGGGGCGCAACAACGACCTGCTTGACGCCCAAGTAACGATCATTCCAAACCGGCATCAGGATGAGGGTATTTTCCACGCCTTCTTCCGTCTGATAAAAATGGTGGTGCCGCACGGGCATCGTGTAGCTGGATTGGAAGATGGCACGCAAAGCGTTGATCAACGCTTGGTAGTGCAGGGCAGCAGTAACCTGCTCGTTGGTAATTTGTATCATCTGAGTATTTCCCTTGCTATGATCATCCGCTGCATTTCTGAGGTGCCTTCGTAGATCTGGGTAATCTTGGCATCCCGCATCAGGCGCTCCACATGGTATTCTTTTACATAGCCATAGCCCCCATGTAGCTGTACCGCTTCGACGGTTGTCTTCATGGCCACTTCCGAGGCATAGAGCTTGGCCATGGAGGCAGCCTGTGTGTACGGCAGGCCCTTATCTTTGAGCCATGCCGCTTTGAAACACAACAACCTGGCTGCTTCGATTTGGGTGGCCATGTCGGCCAGCTTAAACTGGATGGCCTGGTGCTCGGCGATGGGCTTGCCGAAGGTTTGGCGTTCCTTGGCATAACCGAGCGCCAGATCAAAAGCGCCCGAAGCAATGCCAAGCGCCTGTGCTGCGATGCCGATGCGCCCGCCTTCCAGCACCTTCATTGCAAACTTGAAGCCGGAACCTTCTTCACCGATGCGGTTTTCTTTGGGCACCCTTACGTCATTGAAATGGAGCGAATGAGTATCCGACCCCCGGATGCCCAGTTTATTTTCCTTGGGGCCTACCGTAAAGCCCTCCGATCCTTTTTCCACGATGAATGCATTGATACCTCGGTGACCTTTTCCGGGGTCGGTCTGTGCGACTACAATATAGGTAGCCGCCGTGCTGCCGTTGGTTATCCAATTTTTGGTACCATTGAGCAGGTAGTAATTACCTTTGTCCACCGCAGTGGTCCGCTGTGAGGCAGCATCCGAACCAGCTTCGGGTTCGGATAGGCAGAATGCACCAATGCATTCCCCTGCTGCCAAGGGTTTGAGGTATTTCTCCTTTTGCCCCTCGCTGCCGTATTTTTCAAGCCCATAGCATACGAGCGAATTGTTTACCGAAACAACTACCGAAGTAGAAGCATCAACCTTGGATAATTCTTCCATCACCAACACATAGGATACCGCATCCAATCCTGCGCCGTTATATTTCGGATCCACCATCATGCCCAAAAAGCCCAGTTCACCAAGCTTCTTGATCTGTTCCGCAGGAAATCGCTGTTGTTCGTCACGCTCGATGACACCAGGCTTCAACTCATGCTGCGCGAAATCACGGGCAACATCCCGTATTAGCTGTTGTTCTTCAGTGAGTTCGAATATCATAATTAAGTGGTTATCGGTACTTGCCCTGCCTATTAGGCAAATATAGTAAATTTACTATGCAAGCATAGCAATAATTTTGTCGTTCATGCTACGGATCACGGGACCCTAGCGATGCGCCAGCTCACGCAATAGATCTTCCAAATCTAATGTACGGGTATACATGTTCAGCGAACCGTCGGGGAAGTAAGGCCATTGTTCCTTTGGCCTATCCCAATAAAGTTCCACGCCATTGCGATCGGGATCATCGAGGTACAACGCTTCAGACACACCGTGGTCGCTCGCTCCAGTCAGTGGGTAGCGAGCTTCCCGCAAGCGGTCGAAAATCATCGCCAAATCCTTTCTTGTTGGATACAGGATGGCTGTATGATACAATCCGGCGCTCCGTATGGGTGCAGGTGGCGCGCCTTCACTGTGCCATGTATTCAGCCCGATATGATGGTGGTAGCCTCCGGCAGCAATAAATGCCGCCTGTCTCCCGTATCGCGTAGTCAATTCAAATCCCAACAAACCACAATAAAATTCAAGGGAACGCTCAAGGTCAGACACCTTCAGGTGAACGTGTCCAATGCGTGTTAGCGGAGGAATGGTATACTGATCGCCCATCCAGCAAACTTAACCAAACCATTCTTTATGTACAAATAGCTCATTCAACCTTCAGCATCCGCATCCGGTAGCAGTTCATCGCTGCCGTGCCCAATTGTTGTACCAGCTGGTAGTTGACCACCGCACCCACAGCCGCACCGATTACGGGGATCAATTGCGCCATTTTAGCCAGATCAATATAATCACGATATTCCAACTGAAATGTCCGCCAATCGAAGCTGTCCACATCATCAGGCAGCCCTTCTGCGTAAGACTCCCAATGCAACACCCGATTATATACCTCCGCCCGGTGTTGGTGGCTCGAAAATGCCAGTTGGAATACCGTCAGCAAAAACAGGCGTTCTTTATATTGACGCACGTCATAGCCATAGGTAGCGGCAATGTCAAACAACATCTTTAGTTTGATAGCCAGCAAGGCCGGAAAATCGGCAACACCCATTAAGATCCCCCCTGCCCCGGTAACCGCTCCCTCGATGGAAGCCGTCTTCTTGTAAGTCTCAATAAGGCGTAGCACATACGCTTCACGCAATTGGAAACTACTATACGTCTTTGGCAAAGCTGTGGTATATTGCGCTCCGAAAAGGACACCTTTTACCATCTTTTCAATGGTGAATGTAATTGCCTGATGGATCTTTTCGGGAATCAGCTTATTTAGCTTAGTCTGGATGTTTTTAGCCCACACACTGCCGATAGGCTGCTTCTTCATCATCTTGCGTTGCCAGAAAGCCAATTCGATCAGTACCCTTTTGCGATACAGCGGTGACATTTCTTCAAACGATTCTCCTCCCATATTTTTTTAGATGGAATCAACCGGCATATGTTACATCATTTTGTATTCTGATAAAATCCATTAACTTTGTAGATTACAAACTTATAATTTAAGGAGGAACAAAACATGAGCTTACGATTGGGTGATACCGCGCCAAACTTCAAGGCGGTAACAACAATAGGAGAAATTGATTTTTACGATTACACGGAGGGCAGCTGGGTGGTATTGTTTTCGCATCCTGCTGACTATACGCCGGTATGTACGACAGAATTGGGGCGTACCGCCCAATTAAAGGCGGAATTCGACAAGCGCAATGTGAAGGTGTTGGCCGTGAGCGTAGATCCACTGGATAAACACACTGGCTGGATCAATGATATCAATGAAACACAAAATACCGAGGTGAATTTCCCGCTGATTGCCGACGAGGATCGCAAGGTTTCCGAATTGTATGACATGATTCATCCCAATGCCTCCGCAACAGCTACCATCCGTTCTGTATTCATCATCGGGCCGGATCGGAAGGTCAAACTTACCCTCACCTACCCTGCTTCAACCGGCCGCAATTTCCAGGAGATCCTTCGGGTGATTGATTCGCTGCAGCTCACTGCCGATTACAGCGTGGCCACGCCAGCAGACTGGAAGCATGGTGAAGATGTCATTGTGGTGCCTGCTGTCCCTACGGAGGAAATTCCGGCGAAGTTTCCGAAAGGGCATACGATCATCAAGCCTTATCTGCGTACAACACCGCAGCCAAATCTTTAAATAAAAAAAGCGGTTGGGCCATCAGCACCAACCGCTTTCGTTAGTTCACAAAGTCCACTAAAAGACCCTTACCAAATACACGTAATCCTGTACCCGCTTTATCTGTTCGGTCCGCCGAAGACCGTTGAGTGTATTCCGTTTGTTGATGGTCAGCTTGCTGGCTAATGAATCCATTGGAATAGCGGATATGGATTTCAATAGGGCTTCGGTTTTGATAGCGAATGATGCCCCATCAATGCCCGTCTGCTTTCCGCTAATGATACCGATAACGTTGCCCTTGCTATCAAGTACAGGCCCGCCACTGTTTCCGGGATTGACCGGGATAGACAGCTGGTACGCCGTAGTATCCCCGGCGTAGCCGGTACGCGAGCTGAGGTAGCCCTGGCCATATACAACCTCATCGCGGGGAAATCCGATGGTATATACATCCTCGCCAAGTTCCGAAGGCGACTCTTTAAAGGTGTACGGGGTAGTTTTCAACGCTTTGAAAGTGCTATCACGGATATATAACATGGCCACGTCATTGCTGGGATCCTCATAAATCACGTCAGCCCTGAACAATTCTCCCTTCGTGTTTTGCAAATGCACCGAATCCGCCCCCTTTATCACATGGTAATTCGTCACGACATAACCATTGGCCGATAGGAGGAATCCCGTGGCACCAAAATGGCTTTCAGCCTGCCCTCCCCGCTGCTTTTCGCTATTGATATTGCGTATCACCGCGTTTTGTGCATTGACGTTTTTCTTTACCGTATTCATGTCCCGCTTCAACTCACTGTAGTTGGTTGTGGTCTTTAGTATCGTTTGATAATACCCCGATAACCACAGGGTTGAAAACACCGCTACCACTGCCACGCTTGCGGCAATCAACGAGTTGATCTTATACTTGTTCCACAACGTCACAAGCAGCGGTTGACGCTGGATTGTAGTCACTGGAATGGCCTGATGGTCGGCCATGACCGCAGACAACGTACGTTTAAATACTACCCGATCTGCATGGTCTTTCAATTGCTGTAAAAACAACCGATGGGTCGCCAGCCGTTCAGCAGCAGCATGGTCTTGCTCGCAGTACTGTTCAAAAGCACTACGCTCCGCACTATCCATTTCCTCATTGAGGTAGCGCTCAGCCGATGTTATAAATTCCTGTTCGTTCATCATATCCGATTCACTTAGTTGCCGCAAAAAATAGTTTTTTTAACCGCTGCAAGCATTTGTATTTTTGGTTTTTCGCATTATCTGCGTTGGTATATCCAAATTTTTCACAAATTTCCTGCATGGACAAATTCAACACATAAAAATCGTGGATAATGGTTCGACAGGGTTCCCCCAATTTATCCAACGCCTGCTCCATTAACGAAAGTTGCACATCCCGTTCCCGGTGCACTGCCAAATCCTCTTCTACAGGAATGATTTCCTCATAATCGCTCACATCGTAGAATGTCCGCCCTTGGCTTGTCAATTGCTTGAGCCACAGCCTTCGGCATACGGAGTAAATATAGGTTTTTAACTTACTGCTCAATGCAAAATTACCCTGCTTAATTTTATCATACAGCACAATAACCGCCTCTTGAAATACATCCTTCGCCTCTTCTTCCGTACCGTTGTTTTGCACCACCATGTTCAGCACCATCGGGAAATAATCCTTATATAATCCTGATAGTACGGAAGCATCGCCAAGGGCAATGCCGTCAACGGTTTTCTGATCAATTTCCGGTATGGCAGACTTGCTCAATTTACTCACTTATTAATACGCTTTTACCCCAAATAGTAACCCATATCCTCTCCAAACCTAACACATTTTTTTCATTTTTCGTGAGCCGTGTATTTTTTGTTAATCCCTATCTTAGCGGCAAATTTAAGGAAGGCCATGTACGACACCACGATATTGCAGCAGCGAATAGCCCAGGGACTGGCGGAAATTGATATGCCTGATTTTCCGCAAAATCTCTACGGGCCTATCAACTACATGCTGCAGATTGGGGGCAAGCGTATCCGGCCCCTGCTTACGTTGATGGCAGCCGATCTATTTTCGATTGATGAGATGGATAAAGCCCTGCCCGCAGCATTGGCTGTCGAGCTGTTTCACAACTTCTCACTGATGCACGATGACATCATGGACAACGCCCCACTGCGTCGCGGACAGCAAACGGTGCACGAGAAATGGAACCCCAATATCGCTATCCTCTCCGGCGACAACATACTCATCATGGCATATGCACAACTGGCAAAATGCCCCCCAACCAAATTGCCTTCGCTCATGGACGCATTCAACACCATGGCAATGGAGGTGTGCGAAGGGCAGCAATTGGACATGGACTTCGAACACGCAGCATCGGTCGGCATTGATGACTATCTCCAAATGATTCGGCTAAAAACGTCCGTTTTACTTGGCACGGCCTTGAAAATGGGTGCAATACTCGGGAATGCGGACAACAATGACGCACAACTGATCTATGATTTTGGTGTCAACGTCGGCCTCGCTTTCCAATTGCAGGACGACATTCTGGACGTATACGGCGATCCCGCACAATTCGGCAAGCAGCAAGGGGGGGATATCTTGGCCAATAAAAAGACATTCTTACTATTAAAAGCACTGGAAACAGCCGATACCGCTAACGCTGCCGAATTGGACCGATGGCTCCACGACGATATCCACCCTACCGAAAAAATCAACGCAGTGACCGCCATTTATGACCGTCTTGGCGTAAGGCAACTTGCCGAGGCAGCCAAACAAGCTTACGCCGATCGATCTTTTCAAACCCTGGAACATATAGCGGTCGATGCCCGCCGCAAAACCCCGCTTCAGACGTTGGCGCATTCACTAATCATGCGTACGCACTAATACTTACTGTAATAATACCCTTCCGGCTTTCTATATGCCTGCTGGTCTCTTGATTAAACTCAAAGTTAACGATGATTTCCCAATTTTGCTTCATATTAATAGGATTTAATAGGGATATTATAGGTGTTTTATAGGGGAATTATAGGGCTAGACACCTATTATAAATCTTGAATATACTTATTATATTATATTTAACTTATATTTAATTAAATGAACACTGGCAAGTCTTCGAAAAATAGGTTGGGGATACGGAAGCTGGCAAAATAATTGCAGCTAAACACACAATCATTTTATTATTACTTATTTTTCACTAACTTGTGCGTTTTGCAGGCCACAAATAAATGATATCCTAGCTTATGGAGATGGATGCACTAAAAATAACGACCTTCCAGGCTTATCTTTTTTGGGAAAATATCGATAAAAACCTCAGTAATCTGTCATTGAGGTTGTCAGCTATACGCGAAAAGACCGATTTAATCGTATTACCCGAAATGTTTAATACCGGTTTTACGATGAATGTGGCGCAATGTGCGGAAAAATCAGACGGAAAAACCATGCATTGGATGCTGGAAATGGCTCAAAAATATGACTGTGTAGTAGCAGGCAGCCTTATCATTGAGGAAGCGGGCAAGTATTACAACCGGTTTGTGTGGATGACCAAAGATGGCAATTACATCAAATATGACAAGCGCCACCTCTTTGGTCTGGCTAAAGAAGATACGATTTTCACACCGGGCAACAAGCGCATTATTGTGGAGCTCAACGGCTGGAAAATATGCCCGATGATTTGTTATGACTTACGCTTTCCCGTCTGGTCGCGTAACCTTAATGCGGCATACGATGTTTTGTTGTATGTAGCCAACTGGCCGGATAAACGATCGGCCCACTGGCGTAGTCTCATCCCTGCAAGAGCCATCGAAAACCAGGCATTTGTCCTTGGTGTAAACCGTGTAGGCCACGATGGAAACGAAATTTATTATTCCGGCGGCTCCATGTGTATCTCTCCCGCAGGTGATGTCGTGTATTACAAACCCGAATATGAGGATTTGTACACATTTACCATCTACAAAAGGGATCTGGAGGATGTCCGCAGGGATTTGCCTTTCTTGAAAGACATGGATGACTTTAATTTAATCGTAAGATGAACGGGGCGAAGTCCCGATGATCAATCGGGATATAAATACCTGCCTAATTACTGGTAAGGCCGTTCGAGGATGGCCGATTTAATAATGGCATCACGCAGGTCAAAATCCCTTTCATTGCCGAAGGCACCAGCAGCTGTATCCTCCATCACTTCCAAGCGTTGCACCGTGCGTTGTTGACGGGCTTTGCGTACGCGTTTCACTTCGTCTGCATCTATTGCACCGGAGTAATTTTCAAATGCGGGATGGCGGGTGGATGGCCGCTGTTCAACGGTCATTTCCTTCGGGGATACGTCCACGGGGCGCTTTGCATTTTCTTCAGGCAAAGGAGGTTGGCCGAAATTCCGCTTCCGGGCCTTTTCCTGTTCCTTCTGGAAGTTGGCATACGCCTGAAAAGCAAAAACCACAATGGCAATTAATATTGGAATCAACGTCTCCATCGCTATAAAGTTACGGAATAAATCTGACAATGTATTGTAGCGTTGATTTCCCACCTTTGTAACATATCGATCGGACACACGTCAAAGTGAGTGTAATTGCCGTTCATGAGTAACCAACGACAACTGTTTCAGCGACTATTTGAAGACAACTCCAAAAAGGTGTACCACCTTTGCTATGGTTATACGGGCGATAGCGACTCGGCAAATGATCTCATGCAGGAAACATTTATCAAGGTATGGCAAAACCTTGACAAATTCCGCAACCAATCGCAATTTTCAACCTGGATATACCGCATTGCCGTGAATACCTGCCTCTCTTACCTGCGTACTGCAAAACGGCGGGCTACCGATGAACTCAACGATACAATCATCGAAAACTATACCGAAGAGCCCTCTGAAAAGCAAGAACAAGTTGCCCTATTATACAGATCCATCGCACAACTGGAAGAAAACGAACGGATCATTATCACCATGGTACTTGATGAAATCCCCTACCCCGAGATAGCCGAGGTGGCGGGCATCTCCGAAGGAAATTTGCGGGTAAAAATACACCGGATAAAACACAAGCTAACAGAAATATACAATAGTAATGAAAGAGTTTGATGAGATACAACAGCTTTGGCATCGGCAGGAGCCTGAGCCAAACGTTAGCTTTGAGGCAATTCTGAAGCGCATCAAGGGCAACAAAGCTGCACTGGCCAGAAAACTATTGTGGCAGATTGTAGCCGTAGCACCGGCCACCATAATCCTGCTTTGGATGATTATCGCCGTACAATTTTCAACATGGACCACCTACCTGGCTTGCGTCATCATGGTAGGTTGCGTTTGCTATTATTTCTTCACGCAACTTGCCGACTACCACAACATCCGTAAAAGTCACCACCTGCTGGCCAAACCGCAAGATTATATCCATTATCTCAAGGCTTTCCAGCAAAAACGCAACCATTTCAATACACGTAACTACGCCGTATACGAAGCCTGTATCGCGGTCGCATTTGCCCTTTACAGTATTGAAATGTATTTTGTCTTACCTTTCTGGACTTTCGTTGGCTCAATTATTTTCATTGTCTTCTGGTTCCTTATCTGTCACTTTGTATTCATGAAACAATACATCCACAGCGAAAATGAGCGTATTGAAGAGATGATCGAGAACCTGGAGCGGATAAAGGGACAGTTTAGGGATGCGTAAATTTAGCGGTGTCGTTATTCCAACAAAAACGTACCCACCGGTTTAATACACATCACGCCCGTATATAAGTTCAATTACCAAATCCTCAAAAGGGCCGACCAGATTAAAACCTATGCCTCGGCCTTCGGCATCAACCTGCAGGGTGTAGATGAGATTTAAAGAAAATTGCAAGTCTCGTAAAAATCCCGACTATTCTCGTAAAGTTTTTTGCCGAAGGAAACCCGTTCATTATATTTGGATAGTAAGGCCTGCATTAAACGATTTAAAGATGAATGCGTTAAACTTAAATTTCGGAGAAAAACTCAATAGAAAACAAATGAAACCAATACTGTCCGGAGCAAACACCTGTTAATGCAACCATTAATAAGGCCGTTATGCTGTTAACGGTCTTATCCTGTCTATTTTCATTGTAATTATCACAGGCACAACGTTCGATGAAAAAATTATCCTTCTTTTTTATTTTAATTGCATGCCTTGGCTGCGAGTCCCCTCAACCGACAGGCCGGGTACGCATCCACGGCGAATTCCCTCCGGTAGCCGGTGCCTATCTCCGGCTTGCTTTCTACAGGCAGGAGCGGCTAAAGGTCATCGAAACTCCACTGAAGCAAGGCAAATTCGACTTTTACTTGGACAGCGCCGTGACCGGGGTATACAACTTTTCCATCAAGTGGCCGGTCCCGGAAAGAAACCGCTTCGAAACCACCCGTGATGCTAACGGGCAAATCATCCGCAAAAAGTTCCCGCCCCATATCTTTACTCGATACATTCTTAGAAAAGAGCTGTATATCAATCCCGTACAGGCAACAACGTACCATATCGCGCCGGAAAAAGAAATCACGATGCGGATGATCGATAAATTCACCACGGATGATTATGATCGTCCCGATTTATTCCGGCTGAAACTGACGACCACCTCGGCTGATGCCCGGTACTACGAAACGCTGGACAGCCTAAAAAAATACCACTACGACATGAATATCCACCTGATCTCCGATAGTATCCGGCGGCATATGGCGGTATTGCCGAAGGGAAATAATGCGGTATTAATTCTCGCCGAAAAAATCAATGCCGAACGCAACATCTCATCTTATCTCAGGGCCAGAAGAAACTTAGCCCGCCGACATCCCGACAATCCCGTTGCCGCGCTGGACATCCTGGAGGTCAGCAATGAACAACTGCTGGAAAACCTCAACGACTACACAGCATTACTCGACGATATGGAGGGCAGGGCCCGGGAGAGTGAATATCATACACTGGCACGTTCAAAATTGGCAGGCCTTGCAAATCCATTGAAGGAAGGGGCCCTTTTTGAATTGCCGGAAGGGAAAACACCTTCGGGAGAAAACCCAAGTTTCCGGCCTGAAGACAGCCAGTATACGCTCGTGGAGTTCTGGGCTTCCTGGTGTATCCCCTGCCGGGAGCAAAACCCCGCTTGGAATAACCTGTCGGCGCGTTACGGAAACCGGGGATTCCGGATTCTGGGTGTCTCATTAGACTCGGACACGGACAGTTGGCTGAAAGCCATTGCGGATGATAAGCTATCCGGTTGGCTCCACCTTTCAGACTATGGTGCGTTCAAGGGAATGAACGCCGTGAAATATGGCATCCAGTCCATCCCGTACAACGTACTGATAGACAGCAATGGCCGTGTGGCGGAACAGCACATAACGCCCGAACAATTGGATGAATTCTTAGACCTAAATCTGGCAAAACATTGACAGGTATATCCACGCCTCGCTAATTGTAATTCCGGTATTAGAAGTATTATGTAATTTTGCAAAAGAATATGATGATGAAAAATTTACAGCCGGAATTATAAATGACATGTGGTGACAAACAATTACCTGATCTTGGCTGGATTGGCCTAGGCAGGCTTACTGCATAACCGTTCTATATACTTTCAAACTTAACGAGGCATTTAAACTATAAAGCGACCTAACTATTGAGCATATAGGATTGAAAAAATAGGCGTTACTAACATCAGTGACTCTAATCGGGCAAGCGTTGCAAGATTACCCTTCCTGCTAACCATAAAGTCAAAACCTATAATTAAACATGAAAATTTTTTATAACTCCCTCTGTTGTTCATTCTTGGTCTGTCTTACGCTGTTTAATCCCGTCAAAGCACAAGATTTATATACTTCCAAAATCAGTGAAGCCCAACCATATATCCAAGCCAAGGATTATATCAAAGCGGCACAATTTTATTCAGAAGCTTTTTCTTCCAATCATAATCTAGGACGCCCTGACCACCGTTATGAAGCTGCGCGACTATGGGCATTGGGGGATGAAACGGATTCTGCATTTTATCAACTCGATAGGGTAGTTAAAGCTGGCTATAGGGATTATTTGACCATCAGACTGGATACGGCGTTCGACAGTTTACACAATACTATTAGATGGAATAACATATTGGATTCAATAAGGGCAAATGGGTTGAAAACAGAAGAAGCTAGGTTCAAAAATATCAACAAGCGGCTGGCCTTGCTATTAGATACGGTACACATCGATGATCAGTTGTATCGACTGCAAATGTCAGTTATTGAGTTTAAATATGGATGGGATTCACCGGAAATGGCGGCGGTAATAGCCCTCATAGATGATTATGACAAAAGAAATGTGCAAAAGGTTACCAATATACTGGATGAGTACGGTTGGCTTGGCAAGGAAGATATAGGTGAACAAGGAAACGAGACGCTATTCCTCGTTATTCAACACAGTGATTTAGCTACCCAAGAACGGTATCTCCCTATGATAAGCCAAGCCGTGAAAGATGGTAAGGCAAAACCGTCAAGTTTGGCGTTACTGGAAGATAGGATTGCTTTAAGGCAAGGAAAAGAACAACTGTATGGCAGCCAAATTATTCGAGACGACAAGACGGGCAAGTATTATGTCCAACCATTGGTTGATCCAGAAAACGTTGATAAAAGACGTGATGAAGTAGGGCTACAACCCATTGCTGAGTATGTACGCCAATGGGGAATTGTTTGGAGCATTGAGCAATACAACCGAGATATCAAAAAGTATTGGCAAAAATAAGGGGTTAGTTAGCTTATCAATCAAAATATTGAGAAAGTTTCCATTTACCAGGCAGCCTGTGCTCAAAAAAGAACCGAAAAATTATGCGTCCTTGCCAATCCGCTCGCTCAACGTCTTGTAAAGCTCCGCTAACTCAGCCTCATCTTCCAACAGCACTAAATGCTTTTGCATCGTCCCGATGTCATGCCGTACCGCTGGTCCCGTCTGTACGTCTTTTGGCTGATGGACCATCACTTTCTCCGCCGTTTCGAGAATGAGCGGCCGGATGAGGTCGAAATCAAGCCCATGCTCGCGGAGAATATCCGCACCGATAGCATAGAGGTGGTTGCTGAAATTGCAGGCGAATACTGCCGCTACATGCAAGGAAAGACGCTGCTTGGAATCACAGGGGAAGACGCGGTTGGACAAGTTTCCAGCGAGTCCAGCCAGTGCTGTATAAGTGATCGGGTCAGAAGCTTCCACGGCAATCGGAACTACGGAAAAGTCAACCGCCTTGGCCTTGGAAAAAGTCTGTACCGGATACAGCACACCGTACTTGCCTGCATGCCCGGCCAACACATCCATGGCCACGCTGCCTGCTGTATGGACGACCATACCTTTCAATGAAACAGGCAACTGAGCCACCACCTGCGCAAGGACATCATCCTTTACGGCGATAATGTAAAGATCCGCATTGGTCGCTATTCCGGTGACATCGTCTATGGCCTGCGCATTGACGGTACCAGCCAACGCTGCTGCATGTGCTTGAGTAGGGCTGTATACCTGCATGATACGATACCCGGCATCCACAAGCGCCCGCCCCAAATGCGTAGCCACATTGCCGCTGCCAAGCAATACAATATCCATCAGGCTTTTTGAGGTTTAATTTCTTTATTGCGGCGTAGAATAGACAAGAAGAATCCGATGGTCATCACAATCGCCCCACACCAAAAGAAATTGATATACGGGAATTTGATGGCCTTAAACACCACCCACCGCTTCTCAGGTACTGGTTTTTGATATACCATGAGTTCCAGTTTGTCCTTCTGAGGCATGATGTTGCTAAACCGCAGCCGCAGCCCTTGCTCTTCCACGTCTTTGAATAGATCAAACGTAGAACCTCCACGGATTAAAAACACAGGCTCGGCCTCATAGGTCTCCCCACTCACGGCATGTACTTTCAATTTTAGGCCCACAATGACATCATCATTCCCACGGGGGATGTTTTGTACGGTAGCATTGCGGTTGATGCCTTCCACTACGATGTATCCATTGCGGTAGCGCAGCGTATCGCCGATGTTGGTCTCGTAGATGGCTGGTTCCTCATAATCTTCAAAGCCGCTTTGCTCTCCTTTCTGACCTTGCTGGTGGGCGTCCGACATTGCTGCGGTAATCAACGTGTATACGTCGTGGGTGAGGTAATGTTTGGTTGCTGGGGTACCAATAAGCCCTCCCATCTGGGGGTTGTTCTGCGCAAAAGGCCGAAGCTGGAAACTTTGCGTCACCCTGCCCGATTCCTCGTCTATCTTTTCGTAGTTGATTTTGTAATACACATTGGGTGGCGCCACGCTATCGCCTACATAGGTAATGCGGTAGTCACCCATTTGCGCAGGTTCGCCTTCGGTAAGAAAGAGGTTGTCGCCAGGTTTCTCCACCTGATCAAAGCCCGCCACCGCAATGTAGTTGCTGCTATTGACGGAAATCACCTCGTTTGTGGCGGCAGCAACTAATGCCCCAATAAGCAACAAGCCAAATCCGATGTGGGCCACTGCTGACCCGGTGAGCTTCCACTTGCCCCTGATAGCTTCGCCCAATATCTTGCCATTGGCCACAATGGTGTAAGCCGCAGAAAAGACCAATAGGATGTACATGAAATTGGTGTACACATCAGCCACGTATACGACGATAGCTGTGACCACGATGGCCACGACCAACGAGGCAATAGCTGCGGCGTAGAACTTGCGGACATCCGTGCGCTTGTACTTCATGAATTGCGTAAATGCGGAGAGCAGCCCAACGACCACGGCAAAGCCGGCCTGCCACTTGTTGTAGTGTTGTACAGGCTCAACAGGTGGTGCCACCTTGGTCCCAAAAATCGCATTGAATACCGGGATGGAGGTGGAAGCGATAATTTGCACGCAGGCGACCGTCAGCACCAGCGCACCGATAAACAGCCAAAACTCACGGGAGTAAATGTCTTCTTCTTTTTGTGTTGACGGCATGGTCTTCTTGTGTCTTACCAACAGGTAGACCATGATGCCCAAAAAGATAATGTTAAATGCCACCAGTTGCCAATAAAGGCCCAGGTCGGTAAAGGAATGTACCGATGTCTCACCCAACACGCCACTGCGCGTGAGGAAGGAAGCATAGATGACCAACACAAAGCTGATCATCACCAAAAACGAGGCGGTGAAATAAGAATGGCCGGAATTTTTATAAGCCACCATCACATGTACGGCCGCAATGAGCGTGAGCCAGGGAATGATGGATGCGTTTTCCACCGGATCCCACGCCCAGAACCCCCCGAAGTTAAGGGCTTCATAGGCCCAGAACGATCCCATAATGATGCCCGCGCCCAGCGTCATTACCGCAAAAAGTGCCCAGGGAATGCCCGGTGTAATCCATTCTTTATAGCGCCGCTGCCATAAACCGGCCACGGCATAGGCGAAAGGCACTATCATTGCCGCAAAGCCAAGGAAAAGGGTGGGCGGATGGATGACCATCCAATAATTCTGCAGCAATGCATTGAGGCCCCTACCATCGGCTATCATGCTCAGGTAATTCGGATCAGCGAAAATCGGCAAATCCATGGCATCCCTGAAGAGGATGAAAGGCGAGCTGCCTACCCGTTCTCCGAAAATCACTATGCCAATGAGCATGGATCCCAGTACGGCTTGGCAAAGCATGACTACGGCCATCACAGGATTTTCCCAACTTTTCGACTTAAAAACCAATACCGCGCCCAGCACGACCTGCCAAAACATCCAAAGCCAAAAGCTGCCTTCCTGGCCTTCCCAAAAACTGGAAATGATGTAATGCGTGGGCAATGACCTGGAAGAATGGGCCCATGCATAATGGTATTCGAAAAGGTGGTTATAAATGATGTAATATAAACAGGTACCAATACCTATCACAGCAACCACATTCGTCCAAAAGGCGATGCGCGCTATGGTTTTCCACGATTGGTCTTCCTTGTATTTAGCGGCAAAATAATAGCTGATGCAAGCCAATAACGCCGTTCCAAAGGAAAGAATGACAAAGAATTGCCCGATTTTTCCAGGCAAGAGGGTTTCACCTACATATGTTATATCCATCTACTATATTGCTTGAATAGCGGCTGCCTCTGTCACCTCCACTTCGTCTTGGTTATATTTTGAGGGGCATTTCATCAGAATCTTGCTGGCGTGAAACTCCTCGCCTATCATTTTGCCCGTCAGTACAATTTGTTCCGAACGCTCAATGTCCTGGGGCTTAGCACCACGGAATACCACCCTGCACTCGGTACTGTCATTGTCATACATATAAAACGAAAAATGATTGGCATCTACGGTTGGATTGTACAATAAATCTTTTTCTTTATTAAGCACACCAACCACGTATAATTCAGATTGCTTCTCCTTCGCCTCGGTAAATGTTGAATAGGTACTTGAATCCGTATATATCACAATAATCATTGCAATAGCAATGGCGATGATGATGATCCCTATTACCGAACTTTTCTTCATGTCTTTATCCCCCAATGAATTAATACCGGAATGCAAAATTACGAATTGAAAAACGAAGCTACGAATATTGCAAATGATTGCTGTTTTTTAGAATTATTCTAAACAGTGGATGTGCCGACTCTAACAAAAAATCCATATGTTTGCTCCGCGAGAAACGGCTATACCATTCATGATCAACAACCTATATACTATCCTCAAGGCCTGCTTAATGGCCATGCTTTTTTTTGACCATACTGGATGCCTTGCACAACATGTCCCACATTCCGAATTTAATTTCCGGAATGACAACGACCTTTACCTATTCAACAAACAGGATCAATACTATACCAACGGTGTATTTTTCAATATCCGCAGGACTGTGGATAGCGCGTCCTTGTCGTCGAATGAGGTAAATAGGCTTTGGGGCATTACAATAGGCCAAAAGATGTACAATGCATATACGGCCCAAATCCGTTATATTGAAGAAGTTGACCGGCCCATTACGGCTTACCTCTTTCTTGCCGTGGATATCGATCGGTATTTTGCCAATGAGACATTGCTGTCCTTTACAGGGGAAATCGGCACTATCGGGCAGCGGGCACTCGGGCAGCAATTTCAGAAAAGCATCCATAAGGTACTGAACCTGTATGATATCGCTGGATGGGAATATCAGTTGGAAAATGCTTTTGGCATTGATGCTGCTGTGCAATATGGTGGATTGCTATACCGTAATGCGCAGCAGTGGTTTGATCTATCCGCCCAAGCGGAAGCTAAATTGGGATTAAATCATACCGGGATGTCAATCGCACCGACGATACGCTTGGGGCAACTGAATTCGTTCCATCAATCTGCCTATACATATAGCCGACTGCAAACTGCGGCCAAGCCTGTAGGTAATGAACTGTTTTTTTTCTATAGCCCGCAGTTGAATTTCGTAGGCTACGATGCTACCCTGCAAGGAGGGATGTTTTTGCGTGACAAAGGCCCGGTGACCCATACACCTGCGCGCTGGGTGTGGTACAACAATGTAGGCGTGATGTACGCCCAGCATGCGCTCACGCTACGCTTGCAATACATCTTTTACACGAAGGAGGTACCGGGGATGTTTTTCAGGCACCGCTATGGCTCCGTAGGAATGAGTTATCGGTTTTAAAACCAATCCTTTTTCCGGTTGATTTTTCGCAGTGCCTGCTGGCGCTTCGTGTCAAGGCGCTTTTCAACGGATGCTTTGGAAGGTTTGGTCGCCTTACGTGGTTTTTCGACCTTGATGGCGTTGGCCAGTAGCACGGCTAATTTCTGCAGCGCAATTTCTTTATTCTGCAATTGGCTGCGACTTTCCTGGCTGGTCACTTGCAACAATCCGTCGCTTTGCAAACGGCTAATAAGACGTTTTCGGATACGTACTTTTTCGGCCGTTGAAAAGAATGGTGCAGCGTCAATATCAAAGAGCAAGGTGACCTTGGTCTCTACTTTATTGACATGCTGGCCACCACTACCCCCGCTCCGGGAGGTCTGAAATTGCACAAACGGCAACAACGCACCGATATCAATCTGCTTATTCGATGCCATCCGTATCTAACTCCTCGTTTGAGTGCAATGTATTCTTGCCCAACGCAAAACGACTCACCAGCATGGCAGCCACGGTATCGCCCGTAGCATTCAGTACCGTAGCCATGGGATCGACCAGCGTGCCGATAATCATCACTGCCGGAATGGCTTCCGTGGGCAGCCCGTATACCGAAATCATCAGCATCTCCCCAATGTACCCGCCATTGGGAATACCGCCCGCCACGATGCTGACCAATACGGTGATGCCAAGAGCGGTAAGCAATGTCATCGGCTCGAAAAAATCCCGACCGATGAGCACGAAGGCGACATAAATCTTGACGATGCTGGACATGGATGATCCGTTTTTGTGCAACGTGGTTCCCAATGGGATCACCACATTGGCCACCGCAGCGGGGATACCCATCTTAGGGGCCGCCGCGAGGTTGACAGGCATCGTGGCGATACTGCTGCAGGTACTGATAGCCGTAGCGGAAGGCAGGATATTGTTTCTCCAAAAACGATTGACACCAATCTTGCCAGCAGCGAGGTACGCATAGCCACTGAAGAATACCAGAAAGTAAAATGCACCCAGAATGTAATACAAGCCCAGCGGCTTGGCATAAAACCCGAAAAGCGCTGGACCAATGGTCCCTACCTGATAGGCAAAATAAGCCCCCAGACCTATCGGAGCAACTTTCATGATGAGTATGAGCAGTTGCTTCATAACCTCGTTTGCTGACGACAAAAACCTCCGGAACGAAGCCCCCGCATCTCCCGACCGCTGCGCAGCAATCCCCAGAAGAAAGGAAAAAATAACGAATGCCAACATGTTTTCGCGGGATAGCAGCTTGTAGAATTCATCCACCGTCACAAACCTGACCAATTTGTCCCCCCAGGTGTCATTGGGATCGCTCTGTAGCAATTCACTCGTTGGTTCCTGAGCAGCTTGGGGCGCTTCGACCGGAAAAAACCACAATGCAATAATTGTGCATATCGCAGCAATAAGGACGGTACCCAAAAACACGGCAGCCATAACGGAAATGATCCGTCCAAGTTTTTGCGACCTGTCGATGTTGGCTACTGCCGAAGCGATGGCAAAAAACAGCAAGGGGATGACTGCGGCAAACAGGAGATTCAGGAAAATGTCTCCCAATGGTTTTAGCCAAGTAACCGTATCCGGAAAAAACCCTCCGATGATACTTCCTATCAGAATGCCCAGCAATAGAAGCAGGATGCTTCCGTAATGCTGAAAGAAATGGGACGTCTGCCTTTCCATATTTTGGTTACTAAAGTAGCGGATTTATTTTATGTTTGCACCACATGATGGAATTTGTTGTCACCGCAGACGGCTCCAAAACGCTCTATCACCCGGACGTTGGCGAGCACTACCACTCCCTGCACGGCGCCGTGCAGGAAAGCAAGCATGTTTTCCTGGGCATGGGATTACAGCACTTCCTCGCATTGCACAAACCGGAAGCCGTATCCGTATTGGAAATCGGCTTTGGCACCGGACTCAACTTTTTGCTAACGGCAGACTATTGTGCACTAAATGATGTGAAGCTGCATTATACCGGCATAGAGGCTTATCCATTGGCTACCACGATGGTCGCCCAAACCGGGTATGATGCGCACATAGGGGAAAGGACATGGAGCTCCTTTTTATCGTGCTATTCCGATAGCCTATTACGGCCACAAACGGTAGCCGATGACTGCTTATTGGAGATCATCCACGCTGATGTATTGGAATTTAATACAGATAAACGATTTGACGTGCTGTACTTTGATGCATTTGCAGCTGTACATCAGCCGGAGATGTGGACAACGGAGACCTTGGCGTATGTATGCCAATATTTGAAGCCCGGCGGTATATTTGTCACTTATGCCATCACTGGCCAGCTCAAACGTACAATGAGAGCCTTAGGCTTTGCTATTGAGAAAGTACCCGGAGCACCCGGAAAACGAGAGATGCTCAGGGCAACCAAGCTATAATGCCATTAATGGTGATGCGAACCATCGGGGCCGTGTGAATGTCCGTGAGCCAACTCGTCTGCCGTAGCCTCCCGAACGGACAGTACTTCAATGGCAAAGTGAAGGTTTTGGCCGGCCATGGGATGATTGAGATCAACCACCACCACTTCCGGGCTCACTTCGGTCACTTTACCCCTGAATTGGTTACCCTGATTATCCTGCAATGGCAATACTTGGCCCACGGCAGGTATACCGCTTTCCTTGAACATATCGCTTGGCAACGAAGCAATTGCTTGCTCATTGATTTCGCCATATGCATCCTCGGCAGCCAGTTCAAAATCCGTTATATCTCCTGCTGCCATCCCGGCTATATTTTCTTCGAATTTAGGCAACATCATGCCCACACCGTAAAGGAAATCCAACGGATTGTCTTTGCCAGCCTCCTCTACAAAAGTTTTCTTGCCCTCTTCAATGGTGTGGAGTTTGTAGGTCAGCGTCACCACGCTGTTGGGTACTATAGTCATCGTTTTTAAAAATTATGGACATGGCGCGCATGCCCGGTTATCATTGTGTAATTAATTCCAACAGTTCTTCCACCTGCGTCACGGGCAAACTACACGCTTTGTTACGGCATACATAGGCTCTCGTTGTACTGCCCACCCTCCCTGCTAACAATGGAAGTGTTTCTTTTGTTCCTCCCAATATGATTTTGTTTGGGATATAATGCCGTTCAAATGCCTTTCGCATGACCTTGTAATCAGGGCCGGTAAATACAATTTCCGAACACCCATAAACTTCTTCAAGCAACCGTATGGCCCAGTTGGAATAACCCGAACCATAAGCTGCCATTTGCGGCACCACATTGGCCAATACCTGTGAGCCAATTTCGACGTACCGTTGATTGTCAAAAATCAAGCCCAATCGATGAAGTTGCCGCACAATCGTAGAGGTGGAAGACGGGATCACATTGTCCATAATCTCTTGCTTACGGGCGATTAACTGCTCAGCGGCGGCCGAAGTATAATAAAACGCTGAGGCATCCTGATTGTAAAAATAGCTCAATACATATTCCATTAGCCGTTTTGCCTCATACAGCCAAGTCTCTTCAAAGGTCACCTCATATAAGGCCGTAAACGCATCGATACAACAAGCATAGTCATCAAGGAAACCTGTAATTAATTTTCCGTTGGCCTCCGGTTGATGGAGTAGCCCTCCATCTTTGGCATATAAGTAGTGGCGGATGAATTGCGCATTTTCCAGCGCCACCCTTAAGTATTCTGGCACATCAAATACCCGGTAAGCATCCACAAAACCTTTGAGCATCAATGCATTCCAGGATGTCAAAAGCTTATCATCCAGTCCTGGACGCACACGGATGTCGCGATAGTCTAGCAGCCGTTGCTTGCCATGGGCTAAGTACTTAGCCCATTCTTCGGCAGAAAAGCCTGCATCATATGCCATTTTGTCCGCTTCGATATCAATTTTCAACACATTGGTGTGTTCTTCCTCCCAATTGCCCGCTTCGGTAATGCCAAAATACTGCATAAATAAGTCGGCATCTGCACCCAGTATTTGTGCGACTTCAGATCGATGAAACGTATAAAATTTTCCCTCTACCCCCTCGCTGTCGGCATCCAGGGCACAATAGAACCCTCCTTGGGGGCTTGTCATCTCACGGAGCACCCATTCCAAGGTCTCGGCTACCACCCGCTTATATTGATCAGTAGGGCGCTGTTGCCAAGCCTCTGCATATAGGCTGACCAACTGTGCATTGTCATATAACATTTTCTCAAAGTGGGGAATGTGCCACTGCCCATCCACGGCGTAGCGGGCAAAACCTCCGCCCACATGATCATAAATACCTCCTGAGGCAATTTTCTGAAGGGTAAAGTGCACGTGTTCCAATACCTCGCTGTCTTTGGCCAACACGGCATAACGCAACAAAAACAGCCAATTATTGGGTAGAGGAAACTTGGGCACCCGTTTGTAACCGCCTTCTTGATTATCAAAAAGGCGCTTCCACGGCGTGACGATAGCTGCTAAATCCTGCGGAGTATAAGTTTCAGGAATACGGCTAACGGGCAATTGTTCGCTCTGCTTGACACCCGTGGTCAACCGTTCGGCATAGTCGCGAGCTACTTCCGGTCTGTCTTGCCACATTCCAGCCAATTGCAGCAATACATTCCGCCAGTCGTCCGGACGAAAATAGGTGCCTCCGTAAATCGGCCGACCATCCGGCAGGCAAATACAATTGAGCGGCCACCCACCTTGGTTGGTCATCAATTGCACGGCTATCATGTAAATCTGATCGATATCTGGCCGTTCCTCGCGATCTACTTTGATAGACACGAAATGCGCATTCATCACTGCCGCTATCGCCTCATTTTCGAAACTCTCCCGCTCCATTACATGGCACCAATGACAGGCCGAATAGCCGATACTGACGAGGATAAGTTTATTTTCATCCTTTGCTTTACTGAGCGCTTCCGCTCCCCAAGGATACCACGCCACAGGATTGTGCTGATGTTGCCGAAGGTAAGGCGAGGTTTCATTATGGAGTTTATTGGGCATGTGGTGATAAAGGTAGCGTTTATGGGTATACAAACCAAGCATTGGTTCCCGTACCCGTGCTTACCGAGGCCCATTCATCCGTATCATCAAACCGGACATGCATGATACCGCAGGTGGGCAGGTTATAAATATTTTCGTTGGCCAAATAATTAACCAGCGAGGTAATACCGGGATTGTGTCCGAAAAGGGCCACACTATTGTATGCATCGTCCAATTCGTTGACAACTTCCAACAACGTGTCTGGCAATGCATCGTAGATACGCCCGTCGGTTTGAATATCATTCACGAATACCCCCAAATGTTCAGCAAATATCTGTGCAGTGGTGATGGCTCGTTTCGCGGGGCTGCTGATAAGATGCTGGGGAAGGATGGCATAATTGGCCAATCGTTCCGCCATCTGGGGTGCGTTTCTAAATCCACGTGAATTAAGGGGCCGATCAAAGTCGCTGACGTCAAAGCTCCAATCTGACTTAGCGTGCCTAATGACAAATAAATGTTTAGCCATAGTTACCTCGCTTCTTACCTTTCTCTTTGGCAATAATCATGCCCCGTCGATGTCTAAATAGCTTATAACCTCACAAACTCTGGCAATAGTATACCGGATACGTCAAGTTGCTCACCAGAGCTTCTCCGACACAGCCTCTGGCACATATTTTGCAGCTTTAAAACTTCATGTATCCCTCTTGTTCGCTCATCGTATCCACCTATAATTGGCCGGAAGCATTGGATTTGTGCTTAACGAGTTTGTTAGCTCTACGCCCTATGCCTAATGAGATTATCATTGCTGATGACGGATCTAAAGAAGAAACCCGTCTATTAATAAACCGATACCAAGCGATTTCTCCTATTCCAATCAAACACATCTGGCATCCTGACGACGGATTCAGGAAAACCATCATCCTCAATGCGGCCATACAGGAGGCACAGGGCGAATATATTATCCAAATCGACGGAGACATCATCGTTCATAACGCCTTTGTAAAGGATCACTTGGCGGCAGCGAAACGGGGACAGTTTATACGTGGAAGCCGGGCGATGATTGACAAAAGCACCTCATCGCTTATCCAGCAGAATAAACGTATTACGTTTAATTTTTTATCAAAGGGCATCCTGCACCGCTTCAACGCTGTCCGGATGCCTTTTCTTTCCGGATTGATCAAAACCAATCCGCTTTCGCCCGCTGATGTGAAGGGCTGCAACATGGCTTTTTGGAAATCGGATTTCATATTGGTCAACGGCTATAACAACGACCTGACGGGATGGGGCCATGAGGATATCGAATTAGCGGCGAGATTTGTCAATAATGGCATCAAAAAACGCCACTTAAAACTGGCGGCAATATGCTATCACATCCACCACGAACTGAACGCACGAACTTGGGAAAAGCAAAATAAAAACGTTTATGAGGAAGTTCTTGCACTCGGCATAAAGCGATGTATTAACGGATATAGCACGCAGACAACCGTATAAGGATATTCAGCCGCAATGCATATCAAACGTTTTTTCCAAAAATTGGGATTGTACCGCCAGCCAGCTTTTTACCGGTATCAGCCGGATGAAAACCACATTGAGCTGCTTAATTTCTGGACGTCCCAAAAACGCGATGAGATATGGTTGTATCAATTTATCCGGCAGCATTTTTCTCATTATCTTTCCGCTGAAAGAACACTTTTGTTAAGCTCGGTGTTTGGCCCAAGAAAAGCGATAAACGCCAGTCGGAGCAGCATTAAAATCTTCTATAGGGGAGAGAACAGACCAACTGCTGCGGAATACATCGCGCATCGCATTGACTCATTGCGGCAACGGCTTAATCAACTTTTGTCATAAAAACACCCCATAGATAAACAACGCGTATAGCACCCACTTTACAATTTTATAGGTATTGAATTGGAAAAACCCATTTCCATGCTTCCGGCCCTTATATTCAAATCGGGCACCAATCCCCGCAAAGCGAAACCGAGCGATATTGCCCCAGAGCAGTCCCGTTTCATAAGCCAGCTTGAGGCGCACCACGTAATAGGCGACAGCGGCACTCAATGGTGCTTTGCGCTTAGCGGCCTGAAAAAGCGTTGCTATGACCTCCACCAAGCCAAACCCAATAAACAGCTGGCCCCACGATCCCAGGTATACGGGCGCAATGAAGATCACAATGGGAAATGCCAGCAACATTAAAAAGAGCGCCTCAGGCGTATTCGGAAAATCGTAGTATGTATATTTTGGGAGGAATTGCCCAAGATAACTATTGCCCACGCCGTAACGGAAAGACCGCTTGAATGATGGCCGTCCTTCATTCCACCACGGATGGTACACGACAGCCTCCTTTAATGTCTTATAATCTTTCCCTCCATTACTATCCCGTACATTTAGAAAGAAGTCCACATCTTCTCCGCCGCCGGATTTTGGGTAATCTGTAGAGAATCTAATTGCACCGACGGCTTCCCGTTTGACCATCGTATTGGCCGTGGCTCCCCAAGCGAAAGATTCCGCTTCTTCGGCTATACCGAATATCATCATGGAGCCATTGATGATCAGTGCCCGGGCAAACGCCGTGGGTGGCGGGGGCAACTTTACCAAGCCGATAAACCCGATTTCATCTGGCCATTTTGTTATCGCGTGCACGTAATTGTGCAGAAGCCGCTCATCGGCTTTGATATCGTCATCCAAAAATAAAATCCATTCGCCGCTCCCTGCCTCCAGCCCTTTGTTCCGGCTGGTGGAAGCCCCGAGATTTACAGGATTGATGAGCAGCGTAATATCTCCCGATGCGGCCAATCGGGCAATTTCTTCATCGACAATAACGTTGGGATTATCCACCACGATGTAATACTTGAACACCCATTTCTCCGGTTTCGATAAGCGGATAATGCGTAAAATATAATCCTTCTCCAGTCGGTAAGACGGAATGACGATATCAATGCTATGTGTAATGTCGGGCATATATGAGACAAGCAATTTATGATCAATTAGAGCAACTTGGCATGTTTTAAAATAGCGGTGACGATCTTTGGAACGGGTAGGTGATATAACCGGTATAGGCTGGACATCGCTCCGATATAATTGATGGTATTGACCATCTTGGCGGGGCTGCCCGTCAACAAGGCGGAGAGGTAGCGCTTTGCTGATTTAAACGCAAATCGTCTTGGTCGATGAAGTTGGGAGTTTACCACTTCGGCGTATTCGGGAAGGACTTCTGCGATACTTGTATGGAAAGCCAGGTTGCTCCCGTATGACAATCGTTTGATATACGTCATATCGGCCCGTTTGCCGGGGATAACATGGACTACCTGCAACCGGGGTGAATGACCCGCAGCATACCCCAACGCGATGCAGGTCATGACCATTTGCAGATCTTCTCCGCTAGCCAACGATACACCATTTCTCCCCGTGGCGGTGAGCTTGCCTGCATTAAACCATTCCATGAATTTCGCCAATACATTAGCTTTTATACACAAACCTGTGCCAAAAGGATAGCATGCCTGCCATTGACGGAGACAGGCAAACGCCGTATAGTTTTCCCGTTTGCCTTGTAACGCGCCATACGCTACTTCCTTTATCCGTGAATCTATACCATCTACGAAATCAACGGGTACAGTGCCTGGTCCCCAAGCAGCGACAGCAGGGTATCGTTGATTTAGTGCGTGTATTTCAATGAGGTAATCCGATTGTGGCTCATTATCGTCATCGAAAAACACTAGGTATTCGCCTTTCGCTTGCGAAATGCCGACAATCCGTGCATAGACCAGCCCTTGCTGCTCGGCTACAATGATTTTCGAATCGGGCTTTGTATTCAAGAAATCCTGCACAAAAAGACGGTTGGCCAATGGCGGATTGCTATTGTTGTCTACCAACAGCACTTCACTCCCGAATCCATGGTGCGCAAGTCGACTGACTGCATTCAGGCATCGTTGCAGCAACCGATCGTCAGGATTGTAGCTGCAAATAACAATCGTAAAGTAAACCTCGGAAACTACTTTCATCTTAATTATTTTCGACCCTTTACCGCTCCATCCAAAATGTCTGCTTAAACGTCTTGCGGAACATCTTGAAGGTCATTAATCGCCACGAAAACAAAGGTGACGCAAATACCACGAAAAATGCCCTACGCTTGGCTTTTTCGCGAATCTTTTCATACCAAAGTTCAAAAATAAATTTCTTAAAAGATGCCTTGGGATATTTTCTCATTTTGTCGTTTGCATACCAAATGGCATTGAGGAGCTTGTAATAATCACCGATATCAAAAGCAGTGGAATCTCCTCCCAAACGCAGGCTATGGTGTACAGCCACCTCCTGATCATCACCTGGCAATCCTATAGCCCTTTGCATCCTCGCCAAGAGCTGATATTCGGCTTCCCGATACCGATTTGAGTCTTGGATGGTCGAATTGGCACCGTGTATCCGGTACAAAACCAACACATCGTTTACATTTCCCAATACAAACCGGCCATTAAGCTGAATAGCCATTTCGTAATCTTCTGAAAACCCCTCATAATAACCCGAAGAAGCGCGCAATGCTTCCATACGGAACATCACCGATGAATTGATAAACGTGTTGTGGAAAAACAACCGTGCGCTGATTTCGGCCGGATCGGTCGGCATCAGGTAAACTTTCCCTGTCGCTATGCCCGCCGCATCGATAAGGCGAGCGTGCGAACCGCACATAGCCATTTCTGGATGCCGTTGAAAATACTCGATTTGGTTTTGCAACCGGTGCGGAAGGGCGATATCATCGGCGTCCAATAGTGCCATGAATTCGCCACGGGCTTCTGCGATACCACGGTTTCTTGTAAACGAAATCCCCTTATTTGTCACATTCCTTAGGTAGCGAATACGGGGATCATCAAACGATTGGATGATTGCCGCACTACCGTCCTTAGAACCATCATCAATCAATAACAATTCAAAATTTACATACGTTTGGCTCAATACGCTCCGTATGGTCTCGCTGATATACCGTTCGGCGTTATACACCGGCACAAAAACAGTAACGAGTGGCAAGACATTCATAATCTGATGAAATTTGGAAGGATAATACCATCTAATCCCACTGATGCATCGTTTACCCACCGGGACGGGCTAATGACAATTTTGGACGGCGACATATTGAACCACGCCCCCCACCAACTAAAACTGCTATTTGCGATGATGTGGTGCTTGCAATGCGCTATTAGTTGCATATCGCGAAAATTGTTGTGCGTGTCGTTCCAGTCCACAAACAGGGCATGGTGTGCCGCAAACGTCTTTTTACACCAGTCGATATCATTTGAGAAAAAAATGAATTCGGGGTTGTGCAGCTCCAGTTCCATATAATCAATGGCCCGCTTATAATATACCGTATCACAAATACCGCCCAGTAACGGATCTCCGATATAATCTCCTCTTCTGATATGGACAGATACGGTGTTCCGGCCTTTCATCCACGTCAACAGCTTTTCATGATGTTCATCATCGAAAGGTGGAAAAATAAGCCTGCGGCGCAGTTCATCCTCCACAGGCCGGATGTAGTTAATGTGCTGCCAATACCCCCAATAGTAGCGCTTTGCTTTTTCACGGAAAATCGATTCGTCAAAGCTGAACAGCTGCCTCTCTTCCCAATAACTATGTTTTGTGCCACACACCTGCCTAAGCTTTCGCCACAACCATTGCCGATCCACAGGTAGATAAAGCTTACGCTCAAAATCATTGATTTGAGGAAGTTTGATTCCGAACACTCTTTCTAACTCAAACCCCTGATGTAAGGTATAGCTGTCATACCCCGCTAAATCGGCTTTCGTGTTCCCAAATGTCTTTTGCAGTGCCAAATAGAAAGCATACTGAAAAAGTTGATTACCTAATCCTCCTAAAAATTTGACAATCGTCATGCGCCCTTATTTAACAACAGGTTTCGGTATTCGGTTTCAAACCGCTCTTCACTGAACTGTTCGCCGACCATCTCCCGGCAACGCGACGAATATGATGTCCACACGAATGGATTTACCTGTAAATAACTGATTTTTGCAATAAAATCATCAATAATTTTGTCGTCTGGCTGGCGGCCGTCAACGGTATACCCCGTCTCCAGCGACGGAGAAATATAATAGGGAATTTCTCCCACATCGGTAGCTATTGGCACCACGCCCTGCGACATGGCTTCCTGTAATACCAGCGGAAAACCCTCAAAAGAAGAAGTAATAATGATAATATGGGCCTGCCGGTACTGCTCAACCAGCCTTTCGGTATCGCGAATCTCACCTTCAAAGCTGACGTAAGGTGTGTAGTGGTTCCAATTTCTCACAAATTTGCCTATTGCAACAAATCGGGCATCTATTCCTTTTCCAACACACATTTCTGCAATCCGGAAGAAAAGCTCAGGCCTTTTTTCCTCGGAATCGCGTCCAACGAAAATTACGCGTAAAGAACCTGTCAATTCTTTCTTCAGCAAAGAAACCGCTATACCGGTCTTATTAGGAATAATCGTAAAACGCGCTAACAACGCCGCTGGAACGCCATGGCTCGCATAGATAGCCTTAAAGGTTTCTAAGGTATTGGGGCCCAAAACTACCCGTTGGTTTATTCGGTGCACATAGGGTAAGCTATACGTTTCGCACCATTCTTGCTTGGGTGTAATGGAATGCGTGAGATCGATTACACGGACATGCGAACGTAAATGGGGCAGCAAATCGTAAAAGAAAAGATTGTTGCTACCAAATACGACAGCACTCGGCTGTTTATTGATCGCATCGGCGACAAGCTTGATCATTTTTTGTTTGAATGAAGCTTTCGTACCCCAACGTCTGAGATAGATAAGTTGTGCATATCGGGCAAATAATCTCCTAAATCCAACATGCCTTTGCGGTGTAGTAATAATGCAGACCGGCTGCCTATTTTTCACTAAGGCCATGATTTCTGCATGGACGCGTTCTGAACCCCCGACCTGCCAGGAAGGAAAGATAAAAAACAGGGTCGATCGTACTTCATGGACTGAATTGCGTATACTTCGATAGTGCCACAATGATAAGATTGTTTCGATTGCTTTCCGTAACTTCATTCCGTTTACTTCTTCATACCATTTGTCATCATAAACGGCAAAACTACTTGATTCGATACAAGCTTGCTACTAAACTACCGGATACACGTGCTATTATTTGTAACTTTACGACGAATAAACAGCTTATATGTTGAAGATAGCTTATATTTTTGAACTGGACAATCCCTATACATTTGCTGCAAAAACCATTGCGTATGGTTTCAGAAACGCGTTTACTGACAAAGGTGATGATTGCCGCTTTTTTGACCTGAAGAAATTAGGTGGAGCTTGGGGGTTTTCGGAAAGGTGGAGACTCCTGCGATACCACCCCGATCTGATCTTTATATCGCTTGAGAACATCCACCTATTGCCCAAGAAAATGAATAATGACACTAAACTGGTAATATGGGGACAGTTTTACAAGCCTTGTGATTATGAAGCACAAATACATCACATGCAACCGACAACCAAGAAACTTCTTCAACAGCTTAGTGCCAGGCATGACATCCTTATTTGGTCGCAGCATGACGATGCGATCAACGAAGAGTTTTTTGCGGGATACACCCACGACATGGGATTAAAGTTCGTACAATTGCTGCACGCTGCTGACAAAACAGCCTACCTGCCACCTTCCGAAGAGCCACCAGTTTATGATTTTATGTGGGTAGGCAATATCAGCCACCGGAAAGACCAATACGAAGCCTTCATCACTCCGCTCAAAACACTTTCTGCCAATTACCTCGATTACTCTGAGTTTAACAAGGGCAAACCCCACGAAATTGAACAAAATAAGTTATATAGCAAAAGTGCGGTGATTCCGAGTATCCATACATCCGCGCAAGTAAAACACGGTATTTTGGTCAATGAACGCGTCTTCACCGCTTCCATGCAAGGTGGTTTCCAAATCTGCGACAACCCCTTAGCCCGGAAATATTTCTCCGCGGAAGAACTTGTCATTGCAGAAACACCGCAGGATTTCCTCGAAGCATTCAAGCACTTCAGCGCGAATCCAGCGAGCCGCCTTCCTTATATCCGGAAAATGCAAGCTAACGTGTTGCAAAACCACACCTACCACCATCGCATCAATACCTTATTGGATGCACTCAGGAATTAACAAAAAACCTACCGCAACAAACCCAAAAAAGCAAGCACCTTGTTATATGGCCTCGACCACGAGCGGTTAATGCGCAACGGCCCACCCAGCACACGCCTGAAAAACTCACGATGCCGTGCATTGAGCAGATCGTTTACCTGTTTTTTCAGCTTCCGATCCTGTATCCGTTTGGAATTGGGCCGGATCCGGTAATGATAACCAACCATGGGCAATTTCACAACTTCGCCGCCGTTTTTGAGCATAGCAATCCAGAAATCCCAATCTTCCCGGCCTTTCATTTCCGCACAATAGCCCCCTGCCTCCCGCCAGTCCGATTTCCGGTATAACGCACTGACATGTAAGATATTTTTCCGGGCAAGCAGGTTAATGTTAAACTCCGGCAGCCGACGCAGGCCTGCCTTATCACCAAAAAACTCCCCTTCGGCCGTCACGACTTTCACTTCCGGCCGGCTTTCCAATATACTTACGGCTTCTTCGATAAACCTGGGACATATCCGGTCATCGCCATCCAATGGCAATATATAGGTGCCCCCGGCATAACTGATACCAAAATTACGGGCCACGGAGACCCCTTGATTCGCCTGCTTCAAAAACGATACCTGCTCAAAACGTTCCGCATACCGTTTGGCTATCGCGCCTGAATCATCCGTCGATCCGTCATCAACCAGGATGATTTCCAGCGTCGGATAGGCCAACTCCAACGTCCAGTCAATGGTTTGGGCCAAAAACTCCTGCATGTTATAAAATGGGATAACAACAGATACAAGCGGGGTCATATTTTGTCCCTCCTTTTCAGAAACTTGAGCAAATAATATTTCAGCGGATTGGTATACTTCAATTGCTTCCAT
This sequence comes from Parapedobacter koreensis, assembly GCF_900109365.1. Taxonomy (GTDB): domain Bacteria; phylum Bacteroidota; class Bacteroidia; order Sphingobacteriales; family Sphingobacteriaceae; genus Parapedobacter; species Parapedobacter koreensis. The sequence goes on from NZ_FNZR01000001.1 coordinate 781,057, forward strand.
GGCCTGCTTCCATGCGGGCTATGCAAGACCGGTACATCATACAACAAATAATTCCTGAACCCCATATCAGTAGCTTGGTAAGAAATAAATGTATCAAACCAATCTTTTGATTCATTTAGGTAAGCAAAGTCATACTTTCTCAAAAATTCAACAGCAATCAATGTGCAGCAAAAGCTGAGGCTTTTCTTCGTTTCGATGACACGTGCTTCATTAGGCTGTTCCTTAAACCGGAGATAAGGAAAGTTTACCTGCCCCTGTTCGTCTACCGTGACTGCTCCTGCAAGCCCGGTATTGGGATGCTGGTAATAAAAGTCGAGGAGTTGCCCCAATGTATCCGGTTTTACGATGACATCGGACTCTACAATGATCAAGGGCAAATCGTTGTGCAAGGCCCTCCGCTGCGCATCTTGCAGCACAAGCCGGTAGTTCGGTGAAGGATGGGTGGTCATATCCTCAAGGTGGACGAGCTCATACCCGTATTGATCCTTACTTTGCTCAAGCACTGCCTTCGTCTCTGCCGAACTAAAATCGTTATAAACCAAGTGTAAAATGTCGGCATCACTCTCATGGATGGCCCGGATGGTCGCCAACGTGCGTCCAATAGCGTCTTTCACGGGCGTAATTACGATCGCTTTTGCCATAGGGCGTTCCTTTATATTATCCATGCTTTTTTACTAAACCCACCATGTTCTTCAATCGGAATTTCCTTAATTTGGCCGACCAGTCTTTCCGATGGGCGCCAAGCATGTAAAAAAAGCCATTCTTCCTGCGTGAATCGCCGGGGATGGTTTTGTAAATAAGGCTTTGCTTCCACATGGCGTAGTCAAAACTTAGCTGATCCCGCTTGCTGTAGTGCTTTACCATATACCACCATTCCTCCATTGCGCTGATTAGGCGTGCGTCGTGATGCCTCCGAAGCAATACTCCAGAGTACACAAGCCCATTATGTTCCGGATAATGCTGGGCTCGTAGGAATGCCATTTGTTTTTCCATCACCTGGGGATCGTCTTTATAAATACCGCGTGCTTCGGCCATCTCTTTGATGGCGGCATGCTCCATATACACACAATCTCGCGCATCGCGTGTATTCTGGTTGTGGTCAAAACAAGCTATCGGGGCATCAGCCAATACCTGCTCTACCAACGTGTCCATATTGCCGATGACTAAAAAGTTGCCATCGATGAATATACTGATATCATACTCGGACAGGAACAGATGCGGATTGATCTTGATGTATCGGCTGCTCCTCACATTGTCGCCAACGATGGGCGGATCAATCAATACCACACGCCAAGGCGCAGCTTGCAAGCGGTCATTATCGGTAAAACAAATAAAATCCCAATCTACCACCGGCTTCTGGGGTAACAATCCCTCATAGTTTCCAAATATCGCTGTGTAAATGACTTTCTTTCTTCCTTGTATTGGCATCAATGCACCTAATATTAATGTGATAGCTTTTTTATCCCGTTGAGGCAACGGTATTGTTTTGACGCTTGTTTCCTTTGGAGTATCGCAAGGTTTTCTTTTTGGCATGTCCAACTTTCTGGATGATCCAAATGATATTGAACAACAAAATGTTTAGCTGAAACAATGCGGTACCCTAATCCTTCGAACCGCCAGACCAAATCATCGTCTTCGCCAACCGCTGGCCGCACATAATCCTCGTCAAACCCATTGATGGCCAATAGCGCCGCTTTAAAGCAGGAAAAATTGCATCCCTTTATCGAGCGGATGCCGTGATAGCGTATGACGGCCTCAGTGAGCTTATTTAATGGGATGTATAACCCCTCTTCTACAAATTTAGCACCGTCCTTTTTTAGTTTTGACAGTTGCCACATCAATCCGCGCTGAAAGCTCGGCAGTGGCGTTCTTCTGAGTTTTTCACTGTATTGAGGCCCCAGCTTGATGCGTTTTCCAGCCAAAATGTGATTGGGACTGGCCAGTTTAAGGTGGTTTTGAATGAATCGTTTATGCAGTACGCAATCCCCGTCAATGAAAATAAGGTATTCATGGGACGCTGCCAGGATGGCCCGGTTCAATGCCCGGTTTTTTTTCCAGCCCTCATCCTGCTGTGTTAAGTGTATAAGATTGAGTTTACGGCTTTCGTAGTTGGCGAGGAAATCCCGCATCTCGACGCTATCGCCATCTTCCGAAATAATAACCTCATCTGGAAGCACAGTCTGGAAATGCAGGGCATCGAGGATGGTTTTAAGGAACAAGGTATTCTTATACACCGAAATGATTAAGCTGACATTCATGAAATATTTCCTATGTTGATTGACTACCTGCTTTTTGCAACGCAAACATAGGTAAAAGGAATGGCATATACAATCGGGGGGCTATGCCCTCCCTGGCTACAATCCGTGGTATAAAGAGGTCATTTGAAATGCAAGGTGGGCATCGTCAAATTGTTGGGCATGCAAAAGTCCCTCTGTAACCATGACATCCCGCAACATCGTATCATGGAGCACCGCTGATATCGCTTGGGTGATTTCATCGGTAGCAGTAGGTGATACGTATAACGAACGCAATCCCCCTGCTTCGGGAAAACAACCTCCTTGCGTAGTAATCACTGGCACCCCCGAATACAACGCTTCTATAATCGGGATACCGAATCCCTCGAAGATAGAAGGGTAGATAAATAGCAATGCCGACTGGTAAAGTTTCGCTAGTTCGTCCAACGACGCTCCATGTACAAATGAAACTTTACTTGACAGTCCATGCTTCTCCATGTAATCCTTAATTTCATTGAGGTAAGGCGTTTTTTTGCCTGCGATAACCAATGGAACGTCCATATGTTCCATGGCTTTGATGATGGACAATGCATTTTTCCTGGCTTCTATGGTACCGACATTCAGCACGAAATCGCTGGGCAACTCATACTTTTTCAGCACGGCCTGTTTTTCTGCTTCGGTATATCGCTGCTTGAATACAGGGTGGCATCCTTGGTAGACTACACTTATTTTCGCTTCCTTAACGTCCAGAAATTCCACAATATCACGCTTGGTTTGCTCGCTGATGGCAATAATATGATCCGCATGATGGGCCGCATATTTGAATTTGCGGAAATAAATGGTGCGGTCAATAAAAGGATACAGCTGGGGATAGCGCATGAAAATCAGATCATGGATAGTCACCACGCTTTTCATCGGATACACAGGTAGGCCGATCGGCAGTTCGCCCGATAAGCCATGATAGATCTGGATGTGATCCCGCTTAAGATCGCGCAGTACCGTTCGCTGCCGCCATAAATTATAAAATACACGGTCCAAGCGCTTTTGGGGCAAGCATTCCAGCACGTTTGTACGGTCAATGTGGAACTGTTGGTTTTTTGCCGGTTTTGGATTGTAAAGGTAATAGGTATTTTCGGGATGGTGTTCGCTCAAGATGCGTATCAAATCACGCCCATAATTACCCAATCCTGTCCGATTGTGGAATACCCGCTTCGCTTCGTAACCGATGTTCATAGACCTATATGCTGCAATTTATCAATGACCATTTCGGGTGGAATGAGTTCCATACTATCCTTTCCATCGCAAATACAGGGTTTATTGCCATATACCGAGCTGGGTCGTGCCGGATGATCGACTTGGATGCAATCTTCCAGGTGTTGCCCATATCCTAAAAATCCAGCATAGGGATGGGTGCCTCCCCAGATGGACAGTACCCGTACGCCCATCAGTGACGCCAGGTGCATGCCAGCCGAGTCCATGCTAAGCATGATGTCAAGGTTGGCGATAATAGCCAGTTCCTGCTGCAATGAAAATTGCCCGATAAGGCTATGCACATGCTTGTGCCGGTGTTGCCACCCCTCAGCCACACGCTGTTCGGCGGGGCCGCCCCCGAAAATAAGCACGGTATGGCCCTGCTGGCTGAGATAGGCTATCACAGCTTCCATCCGATCGGGCGGATATACCTTAGGAAGGTGCTGCGCAAATGGGGCGATTCCAATTTTTTTAACCGCTTCACCACCGGCAAAGAACCGCTTTGCCGTTTCGGGAAGGGGTAGCCTACGGCGGCTCAAGCTATGGCTCAATACGATGGGAAAACCCAATTTTCCAAACACATCGGCGTAGCGGTCTACGGTGGGCTTAAGTGGTTTCATAACCTTGTGGTGTGGTCTCGTAAGTGCCTTTTTCTCTTTTCTGCCTTTGTCCAACTGGCTAACGTGGATGCCCTTTGCACGAAACAACAGTGAAAGAAACCGGCTGCGCAGGTTATCATGCAAATCAGCCACGGCGGCTGGTTTGTATTGCAATAATTCCGTAAAAAGCCGATATAAGCCCCGGATATTTCGATGCGCCCCCTTGGGATAAAATGGATGGAAAATAAGACCAGAAATATCAGCAAAAAAAGGTTCAAATGTTGCCCGACTAACTACTATAACGGTAAAATGGGGATGCTGCTCGGCAAATGCCCGCAATACAGAAGCCACCATAGCCACATCGCCCATTGCCGAAAAGCGGAGAACCAACAACGTGGAATTTTTGCGTCGTTGCTTCACTTCCTTGCTGCGTATAATACCGGGTTTAGCGTAGCATCGTTATACATCTTCATTTGTTTGTACACTTTCATGTATTTTTTACCGGTACGAATATCCTCCAGCAACTCATCGATACTCAAGCAAAGATCTTCGTGCTGGCGGAGTAATATCATTAATTTCTCCAGGCAAGAAGCTACATGCTGCCGAGAAGCATCAATTTTTTGGGTTTCTTGGCGCATGTGATATATTTTCAGGCATAAAATAGAAAGCCTGTCCAGTGCCCATGCCGGACTTTCTGTATTGATCCTAGCGTCTTTGCGGGGTTTCACATGCGAAAAATAACGCAGGAAATAACTATCAATCTGTTCCACTACGTCTGTACGCAATTGATTCGATTCATCAATCCGACGCTTCCATTCCAATCCGACTACCGGATCAATATTTGGATCGCGTACCTCATCTTCCATATGCCACTGCATCGTGTCAATCCAACATTTTTTATATAAGAGGTAATCCAACGTATGATCGGGATAAGGATTATTGAAGGGGCAATCGATGGAATCGAAAATGTGGTAGTTCAATATGGTTTGGTCAAAGATATGATTTGCTTTTTTACTAAGTATCATGATGTTGCTCGTCATTAAATAAATGTAACAGCTGAAATATTCATTGTGCCATGCAGATCGCATAGCATCCAAACATTCACTCCGAATAGTTATACGAAATATTGATCCGAAATGCTACAATGACATCCATTTAAACAACCGATCAAAGAAATTCCATTAATGGATAAACATTAAGAAGCAATTTTGTTTAACATTTTTTCATAAAAAGCATAAAAACTATGCCAGTTTAGAAAAACATCTTGTACCGAACTGGCCTCATAAACCGGCATTTATGCAGCGACTGATCTTCATTTATCTCGATTTTTAGCCATTAACAACCATATTTTAACCACTTTTCATAAAAGGTTGTATAACTGCGGTTAATATCTGTATATTTATATGACATTTTTTACTAACCCAACTGTTATGAAAGCACTCCAGTTTACCGTTCCGGTTACACCGGATAAGACCGTAATCATACAGGAGGATATTATCCCTCAATTTTATCCACACTTACATCGTCATAAAGAGGCCCAACTGATTTGGATTATCAGGGGCGAGGGGACATTGATCGCAGAAAACACCATGCACACCTTTAAGGCCAATGATATTTTTATGATTGCCGCCAATCAATCGCATGTATTTAAAGGTGCCCGTCATTTGGACAACGATATGGAAAGGGGGTTTGTGCACAGTATCTCGGTTTTTTACGATCCTAATGGTCATCTTGCCAATTTCCTCCAGCTGCCCGAATTGAGCCAATTGAACGCGTTTCTGAGGGAATACAAATATGGGTTCAAGCTGCCCGAACAGCATTTTCATGCAGTCTCCAAACACATTCTTAAACTGAAAGCGTCCAATAGCATGGACCAAATGTTGAATTTTCTCCACCTTTTGAGGACATTTTGTAAGATGAGCCCCAAACCTGAACACCTTTCTACATTTAGCAAGGAGCACATTACAGATGGCGAAGGACTACGGATGGGCAACATTTACAATTACATTTTACACCATTATCAGAATGCATTAACCTTGGAAGAAGTGGCTGCTGAGGCACACCTCACTCCCCAAGCTTTTTGCAGGTATTTCAAGAAACATACAGGAATCACATTCGTTACTTTCCTCAATGAGATGCGGATAAACCAGGCCTGCAAAAAGCTCACCGCAGGGCAATACGATTCAATAGCTACCGTGGCCTACAATTGCGGATTCAATAGTATTACCAATTTCAACCGGGTATTCAAAAGCGTTGCCGGCGCATCACCCAAGGAATATCTATCTCGATACCTCAATAGTGTACAATAGCGGATGCTTGTTAATATCTGCACAGCATTGATTAATTAGCGGGTGGTTTGACCTCCCCGTTAATGCTATATTTGTGCCCAAATATTAATTAGCACACCAGATCAATGCGTGAAAGGTGGAACAATTTTCACTCATACTATAACAATAGAAGACATGAATAAAACCAAACTTTGGCACGGGGTTTATCCTGCATTATTGACGCCGTTTTCCGTAGATGGAGCAATTGATTATGAAATGTTCAAAAAAAATTTCTTGGCGCAAATCGATGCAGGGATCGCTGGGATCATCATTGCAGGAACCTTGGGCGAAGCCAGCACACTGAGTAGACAGGAGAAATTTGACTTACTGGTTTTTGCTAAACAGCATGTGCCGGATCATATTCCGGTAATTTTGAACATTGCCGAGCAGGCCACTGCTGAAGCCGCGGATATTGCAAAAGAAGCCGAACGCCTTGGTGCCGATGCATTGATGCTGCTCCCTCCCATGCGCTATAAGGCTTCTGATAGGGAAGTTGTGCAATATTTCAAAACCATAGCGGCTGCCACGAGCCTTCCTATCATGATTTATAACAACCCGGTAGACTATGCCATTCATGTGACGGTAGACATGTTTGCCGAATTGGCTGAATGTCCCAACATCCAAGCCGTCAAAGAATCTACGCGTGATTTGACCAATATTACCCGGATGATCAACCGGTTTGGTGACCGGTTCGCTGTATTGGGGGGTGTAGATACCATCGCGCTCGAAAGCCAGTTGGTGGGGGCACAGGGTTCTGTAGCTGGCCTGGTCGATGCTTTTCCGCGCGAAACAGTGGCTATCTATCGCCTGGCCAGTGCAGGCCGATTAGATGAAGCGCTGGACATCTACCGTTGGTTCATGCCCTTGTTGGAATTGGATATCCATCCCCGCCTCGTTCAATACATAAAACTTGCAGCGACTGCTGAAGGCCTGAGCAACGAATATGTAAGAGCACCCCGGCTGACATTAGAAGGTGAAGAACGGGCGCGCATCCAAAAAATTATCGATGATGCAATTGCTATACGACCTATATTGCCAGATTACTTAAATTTACCGCTTCATACAGCAGTGGAATAAGCATCATGAGCAAAAACAGTTCAATAACGGAAATCGACCAATCAGTCCAGCAAGCACACGAAGCTTTCCGGGTGTTTAGACGGATAAACAGCAAGCAACGGGCGGCGTTTATGCACGCGGTAGCGAATGAGATCGAGGCCCTGGGGCCTGAGCTTATCGCCACTGCTCAACTGGAAACAAACCTTCCTGCGGCAAGATTAGTTGGTGAAAAAGCGCGGACAGTCTTCCAGTGGCGTAGCTATGCCGATGCGCTGGACAGCGTATTGGATATCCGCATTGACACCGCTGACGCCTCACGTACTCCTCCGAAACCTGATCTCCGGAAGACCGCTGTAGGACTGGGCGTGGTGGCTATATTCGGTGCAAGTAATTTTCCTTTTGCCTTTTCCACCGCTGGTGGAGATACCGCTTCCGCTATGGCTGCGGGTTGTCCGGTAATTGTAAAAACACATCCCGGACATCCAAAAACTTCCGCATTGATGGGAGGGGCTATTAAAGTCGCCATACAACGGGCGGGATTACATCCGGGTTTATTCGCAGAAGTTCATAGCGATACGTTTGAGGGCGGTCAATACCTGGTGTCCCACCCATTGATTAAGGCGGTAGGGTTTACCGGATCATTTACCGGAGGCAAAGCATTGCACGACCTTGCGGCAAAACGGCCCGAGCCCATTCCGGTATTCGCCGAAATGGGAAGTGTAAATCCGGTATTTTTGCTCCCGCGCAGGCTGGAAAATGCCGCTGTTGACATTGCAAAGCAGTATTTGGCGTCGCTGACGTTGGGCGTGGGCCAATTTTGTACCAACCCGGGTATCCTTGTGGCTCCTGAGCATGCTGGTTTACGCCAATTTCTTGATACACTAAAGATCGGTGTTGCGGACACCGAGGCTACTCCAATGCTCCATCAAGGTATTGCATCAGCCTATGGTAAAAATAAGGCTGCTTTGCTGGCAAACACGGGTGTAACGGTTTTGGCTGAAGCTCCCGAAACTTCCCCAGAAACCCATGGAAATGCAACCATAGCCACGGTAAAGGCCAGCCAGTTTCTGGCCAACGACCAATTGGGGCATGAAGTTTTTGGCCCTTTCGGCCTGGTGGTTACCTACGAAAACGCCCAAGAAGCCGAGGCTATTGCCCAGACTTTCAAGGGAGAACTCACCGCAACGGTATTGGCTGAACCGGAAGATATCGACGCTCACCAACATCTCATCGAGCTGCTTACCAACAAATGTGGGCGCATACTGCTCAACGGTTTTCCAACGGGTGTAGAAGTATGCTACGCCATGCAACATGGAGGGCCTTATCCAGCCAGCACGGACAGCAGGTTTACTTCTGTGGGGCCTGATGCCATTAAGCGGTTTCTAAGGCCATTGAGCTATCAAAACTGGCCGGATGAATACCTGCCGGATGAACTGAAAAACGCCAATCCATTGGGAATCTGGCGGACGGTAAACGGAGCGCTGACAAAGGAGGCAATTCAATAGGCTGACAACTCAGAACATGAAAAAAACATTTTTTTGTATTGATGCGCATACTTGTGGCAACCCGGTAAGGCTGGTGGCTGGCGGCGGCCCGCTATTGCAGGGCAACAGCATGATGGAACGCAGGCTCCATTTTTTAAAGGAGTATGATTGGATACGGAAAGGGCTGATGTTTGAGCCCCGTGGACATGACATGATGAGCGGTAGCATCCTCTACCCACCGGTAGACCCGGCCAATGACATCGGTGTATTGTATATCGAAACCAGCGGCTGTCTTCCCATGTGCGGACATGGCACCATCGGTACCGTTACCATCGCCATTGAGGAAGGCCTGATTATTCCGAAAACAACGGGCAGATTACGACTGGAAACCCCGGCTGGATTGGTGTTCATTGACTATACACAGGAAGGTAAAAAGGTAACGTCAGTAAAACTGACCAATGTCAAATCCTTTTTGGCGGCAGAAGGGATCTCCGTTGAATGCCCAGAACTCGGCATCCTTACGGCAGACGTAGCTTATGGCGGAAACTTTTATGCCATCATTGATCCGCAGCCAAACTTTAAAGGATTGGAGCACTATGCGGCGGACCAGCTCATCGCTTGGAGCCGAACATTGCGCCAACGCATAAACGATCAGTATACATTTGTCCACCCCGAGGATTCCAATATCAGGGGCTTGAGCCACATCCAGTGGACGGGCACGCCGCTTGATCCAGCATCCACAGCGCGCAATGCGGTATTTTATGGCGACAAAGCCATAGACCGATCTCCGTGTGGCACGGGCACATCGGCACGTATGGCACAATGGCACGCCAAAGGCAAGCTTAAAAAAGGTGATCGCTTTGTACACGAAAGTATCATCGGTTCTAAGTTTATTGGTACCATTGAGAATGAACTGGCCGACGCTTTTGGCGATGGCAGGCCAGCTATCGTGCCGGGCATCGAAGGATGGGCGATGGTGACTGGATATAACACCATCATCATTGATGATGACGATCCTTATGCACATGGATTTCAGGTGATTTAATCGTAAATCAGAATAAAATGGCTTCTCCCGCTAAAGGAACCGCGCTCATCATTGGTGGTGGCATTATTGGCCTCACCTCGGCATACTACTTGGCCAAGGAAGGATGGAAGGTGACCATCTTAGACAAGGGTGATTTTGCTGACAATTGTTCGTACGGCAACGCCGGTATGATCGTCCCCAGCCATTTCACGCCGATGGCCGCTCCGGGCATCGTGGCGCAAGGCATCAAATGGATGTTCAACAGCCGAAGCCCGTTTTATGTGAAGCCTACCCTCAGCCCATCCTTGATTTCGTGGGGGCTCAAATTTCTTAAGCATGCCAACGAACACCATGTAAAGCGTTCGGCCCCCCACCTACTCTCCCTAAATAACCTCAGCAAAAGCCTCTATGACTCCCTTGCCGATGAATTACGTGAAGACTTTGGGCTGGCACATCGCGGCATACTCATGCTCTATAAAACGGAGAAAACGGCCGAAGAGGAAATCCATTTGGCTGAACAGGCCAAAGCACTGGGGCTTGATGTAGCGGTTCTGACACGCCAAGCAGCACAGGCAATCGAGCCGGACGTCAAATTGGATGTATTGGGGGCGGTGCACTACCGCAGCGATGCCCACCTCTATCCCCCCGCGCTGATGCACGTGCTGATGGAACGCGTCAAGCAACTGGGTGCGACAATGGTACCGCACGCCGAGGTCGTAGCAATGACACGCAACAACGGAAAGATCACCGAAGTAACCACTACAGATGACCATTTTACTGCCGATACCGTGGTCCTTGCCGGAGGGGCTTGGCTACAGGGATTAGCGAAGAAAGCGGGGCTCGCTATTCCGTTGATGCCGGGCAAGGGATACTCGTTTATGACGGATGCTTTTGGGGGGAAGGTAAGGCATCCTGCGCTGTTGCTGGAGGCCCGGGTAGCGCTCACGCCAATGGGCGGCAACGTGCGTATCGGCGGAACAATGGAATTAGCTGCTATTAACCACCGGATCAACATACGCCGGGTGGAAGGTATTGTCAATGCCCTTCCTGAATACTATCCTGAATATCGATTGGCCATGCCCGACGAACAGGCGATTTGGCATGGGTTCAGGCCTTGCTCACCTGACGGACTACCTTACCTCGGGCGCTCAAGATCCATCTCCAATTTAATTATCGCTGGAGGTATGGGCATGATGGGATTAAGCTTGGGGGCCGCAGCGGGGAAAATTGTATCCGAACTTGCCCAGCATGGCAAAACATCCGCCAACATCGCCAGCTTTGATCCCGAACGGTTCCATTAAGGTGTAGCTACAATAATATTACAAGCAGTCATTTGCACCTATTATTGGATATTTCTTATTTTTGTCTACATCATCAGTAGTCTTTGATATGCAACGGATCATTTTCTCCATATTAGTGGTAATTGCCGCGACGACGGCTGTAGTAGCCCAGCCTGCAAGTACACCAATTTTAAACACGGAATATACACGTACCAATGGGCAAAAAGTATTGTTGGGCCATTGCTCGCCATTGATGATGCAAAGCGGCATCTACCAAGAATGGTACGACAAGAGCTACGATGGCTACACCATCGATGCGGGATTAGCCAGCCAGTTTGCACCGCTTCTGGACGGTAAGGTCATTGAAATATTTGCTGGCAGCTGGTGTGGAGATACCCGCCGGGAAATACCGCGGCTGATGAAAATCCTGGAAGCCAACAACTTTGATACTGCTCAACTGAAACTCATTTTCGTTGACAATAGCAAGGAACTCTATAAGCAAAGTCCGCAACATGAAGAAGCGGGTAAGACCATTCATCGTATTCCTACCATTATCGTCTACGAGGATGGAAAGGAACTTAACCGGATCGTTGAAACTCCGGTCAACTCGTTGGAGAAAGACCTGTTTGACATCCTTTCTGGAAAGCCTTATATATCCAACTATTATGCGATCACGTATTGGCAACGGCTGGATGGCACCGAGCAAAAATTGTCCCCACAGCGACTGAGCGAACTCGCCGAAGCAATCAAAGGTATTTCCAGGAATGCAGCTGAATTTAACGGATACAGCTATGCATTAGCAGCACAAGGACAATCCGCGGAAGCTGCTAACGTTCTCGAATTAAACACCCTGTTATATCCGGACGATCCGGCAAGTTACCTGAGTTTAGGTAAGCTTTATAACCAGGCTGGCGATACCAAATCAGCACAGAAAAACCTGGAAAAGGTATTGGCGATCCAGCCGGATAATAGTGAGGCCGCTGAGTTGCTGGAAAAGCTGTAAGCATCGGGGCCGTTATGAGTTTATAGCCTTATTGCTATTTACAATAATTACTCGTCAAATTGTTCAGCGTAGGTTTTTTCCAAAGCAAACATCTCATCCCGTAGCTTAGCTGCTTGCAGGAAGTCCATTTCTTTGGCAGCCTTCTCCATGTCTTTGCGTACCTTATCAATCGCCTGCTTCATTTGCGGCTTGCTCATATACTGTATCAAAGGGTCTGCTGCCACACTGCTGGTAGGCTCGGGTTCCACATAAATTTTTGCCTCACCCCCCTTTAAATCGGCGACCGATGTTTGTTCCAAAATGGCTTCGCGGGACTTGCCCACGGTGCGCGGGGTGATGCCGTGTTCCTCGTTATAACGAATTTGCTTCTCCCGACGGCGATTCGTCTCATCGATGGTCACCCGCATGCTTTCTGTCATCGTATCCGCATACATGATCACCCGCCCTTTATCGTTACGCGCGGCGCGGCCTATCGTTTGGATAAGCGATCGCTCTGACCGTAGGAATCCCTCTTTATCAGCATCCAGAATGGCTACCAATGTAACTTCTGGCAGATCCAGCCCTTCGCGGAGCAGGTTGATGCCTATCAAGACGTCAAATTCGCCCAGACGCAACCCACGCAGGATTTCAACCCGATCCAATGTTTTAACCTCCGAATGGATATACCGCACCCGGATGCCGAGCTTAGCCATGTATTTGGTAAGTTCCTCAGCCATACGTTTGGTGAGTGTGGTGACCAGTACTCGCCCCCCTTCCTTTGTTGCCCGATCTACCTCATCCAATAAGTCATCCACTTGGTTAATGATCGGCCGGATTTCGATGATCGGATCGAGCAAGCCCGTAGGCCTGATAACCTGCTCCACGACCACGCCACCCGTTTGCTGCAATTCATAATCACCGGGCGTGGCACTCACGTAAATCGTCTGGGTGACCAGCGACTCGAACTCCGGAAAATTCAACGGCCGGTTGTCCAAAGCCGCTGGCAGGCGAAAACCATATTCTACCAAGGAGAGCTTGCGTGACCGGTCCCCTCCATACATCGCCCGGATCTGGGGGATCGTCACATGGCTCTCATCGATGACCATGAGGTAATCATCGGGAAAATAATCCAGCAAGCAGAAAGGGCGCATGCCCGGCTGCCTCCCGTCGAAAAACCGGGAATAATTCTCGATGCCATTGCAATACCCCAATTCGCGCATCATTTCCAGATCGTAGTTCACACGTTCTTCCAGGCGTTTGGCCTCCAAAGGCTTGCCGTCCAGCAGTAACTGTTCCTTACGCAATTCCAGTTCTTCCCCTATTGCCCACAGCGAGCCGACAAACTTTTCGCGTGGCGTCACAAACAGGTTTGCCGGATACAAGGCCATCGTTTCCATTTTTTCCAAGGTCTTACCGGAAATGGGGTCGATGACGCTCAACTCATCAATTTCGTCGCCAAAAAAAGAAATGCGGTAGGCCTCATCCATATACGCCGGAAACACATCCACCGTATCTCCTTTGACACGAAACGTACCCCGCTTAAAATCTGTCGTTGTACGTGCATACAAAATCTCCACCAGTCGATGCAGAAAGGCATTACGGCTGACGACTGTACCCACGCCAAAGCGGAATACCGAGCGGGAAAAATCCTCGGGATTGCCCATACCATAAATGCATGACACCGACGAAACGACGATGACATCGCGTCTGCCGGACATGAGTGCCGAAGTCGTGCGCAGACGTAGTTTCTCGATTTCATCATTGATGGCCAAATCTTTTTCGATATAGGTATTCGATGAGGCGATATACGCTTCGGGCTGGTAATAGTCGTAATAAGACACAAAATAGTTGACCGCATTCTCCGGAAAAAACTGCTTAAACTCCCCATAAAGCTGGGCTGCCAGGGTTTTATTGTGGCTCAAAATCAAGGTAGGGCGCTGCGTTTGCTCGATGACATTGGCAACGGTAAATGTCTTGCCGGAGCCTGTGACGCCCAACAACGTCTGGTACATTTCGCCGGTATTGACACCTTCGACCAGTTGCCGGATAGCCTCCGGCTGGTCGCCCGTGGGCGTATATTCGGAAGTAAGCTTGAATTTCATGGAATGTTCAATCTGATTTGTGTGGGAAAAACCACATGGGATTTGCAGCCAAATACAAAGGTAGCAAAAAAACATGGACAAGAAGATACCGTAATACGGAATAAAAAAGCCCTCTTGTTTATAATCAGTATAAATAACTATCTTTGCGTGGCATTTGGCACGACTCAACTACATACTGCCGGAGGCTTGTAAAACAGGAACTTGGATGGCCCAACAGCAAAACGACTGGCATAACCAACTTGACGAGCAATCATTCACCACGCTATTCAATACCTATTGGGAGCAAATGTTCGCGGTTTGCTACCAAAACAGCGGGGACATGGAGGCCTCCAAAGAGATGGTACAGGATATTTTCCGTTCGCTTTGGGAGAAGCGTGATGGATTTCAAATCACACATTCCATCAAGCATTACCTACTGCGTGCCGCTAAACTGAAAGCTTGCGAATATATCCGCAATAGGGTTTACGATGAGCGTCAATTGTCATATAAAGCGGAAACTCTTCATCATGGTGAACATAGCACCGAACAGATCATACTGTACAATGAGTTGAACAGCCAGGTCAATACCATGGTAAGCACACTTTCTACACAATGTCAGAAAGTCTATAAAATGAGTGAGGAACAGGGAATGTCTCCTCGCGAAATTGCTTCAGCGCTGCTCATCTCGGAGAAAACGGTGTCTTATCACCTCTCGAAAGCCAAAGACACCCTAAAAGTTAAGCTGGGGAAACTCTATCGGGAATCCTTAATCAGGCAATGAAAAAATTAGCAATTGATTTTCAGCCTCCTACAACTTTATTGATCGAAAGACCAAGAATCTAACCGTCTTAAGCAACTATATGGATAATCGTGATTACGATAGTCATTGTTTATCTATATGAACATCACACCAGCATTATTAGAAAAATACTATCGAGGGCAATGCACTGCTGATGAAAAGCTTGCCATAGAGCAATGGCAGCAGTCCTCGGAAATCGGTCCGGAAGTAACGCTCCCTCCGGAAATAGACAAACGTGCGCTAAAACAGCAATTGTGGGCACCGCTTGCCACCGATCTTGAAAAAGCACGCCGTCTGAAACGCTCAGCAAACGCCCGTATATTTTGGCGTGTAGCGGCCTGCATTACGCTATTGGCCGGTTTGGCAATCGGATATTCCTCACTGAATAGAAAAACTGGACCTTACCAAAACCGGGCTTCAAATGACACGTACAAAACCATCCGAACGGAAAAAGGGCAAAAAGCCAGCATCACACTTCCCGATGGAACAATTATTAAACTGAACAACCAAAGCGAATTACGATATCCCGAACCGTTCGCAGATACCTGCAGGCTGGTTTATTTGAGCGGTGAGGCTTATTTCGATGTTGCCAAAGATCCGGCAAAACCTTTCGTCATCCATACGCCGACAACGCGTACCTGTGTATTGGGCACGGAATTTAACCTAAAAGCGTATCCTAACGAACAAGTAGTGCTGGCTGTCGTGGAAGGAAAAGTCGTCTTCGGAGGCGTCGGTAATAAGCAACAAGGTCAGCCCTTTTCTGCCAATCAATTAGGTGTCTATTCTACGGCCGGAAAAATAATCCGCCAAACGGTCTCTTCGCTTGCCAACCATATGGCATGGACTGAGAATAAACTGATTTTCGACAAGCAACCACTTACACAGGTCATTCCCATTATCGAACGCTGGTATAATATCCGTATCCAGCTGGAGGAACCGGCGCTGAGCCAGGAAAAATTCACGGGTGAGTTTAATAATCCTTCCCTTCATTTTTTATTAGACCGAATGGCCTTTGTGATGAAATTCGACTATACCCTTGATCAACAAACAGTCACCATCAACTAATTCACTGATTATGTACTCCGATACCACATAGCAACCCGGATACCGCTTACAAAAAACCCGGTGATCCAGTCGCCAAACTTCACACCGGGTCGTGCAGTCCATCAAGTTTCGAAATGAACAACAACTTTCAAAGGTATGAAAACAACGTTTATCACTTACAGTAAATCACGCTTTAACCGCTTAATTCTCCCTATCTTGCTGTGTGTCTCAAGTTTCCACACACCATCAATGGCACAATCGTCCGATCTATTGGACACCAAAATAAGCATACAGCTTCCCAACACCGAGCTCATCAACATCCTCGATATAATCGCGGAGAAAGCCGGATGCACTTTTTCGTACAATAGCAAAGCCCTCGAAGGTAAAAAAGCATCCGCCAATTACCGGGCAACTCCGTTAAAGGAAATTCTCCTTGAATTATTGGGACCAGAGACACAATTCCAAACCAGTGGACGTCAAATATTCATCCGACTGGGCAAGGGCGTTGGCAGTGTCGTGGGGACTGTTAAAACCGACAACGGTCTACCGGGTGCATTTTCTACGATACGTCTACGAAATACACCCTACCGGGTGATGACAGATAGCATAGGATATTACCGCCTGAGCGATATACCGATAGGCAACTATACACTGGAATACAGTGGCATGGGCTATGTACCTTATAACACAACGATCGAAATAGCAGAAAACAACGTGCTAACGCTCAATATCACGGTACAAGCCGCGGACCACCTATTGGACGAAATCACCGTGACAGGCAACCGCCCCGTTGTCACAGATTCAAGTGAATATGTAGCAAAGTTGCCGCTCAGCAATATGGAAAATGCCCAAGTCTATACCGGCATTACCAATACCTTAATCGTACAGCAGAAGATTTATAACATCACTGACGCGGTGAGCAATGTACCGGGGATTACCATTCTGGGTACCGGCACGACCAATTCTGCCGACTATGGAGGTGCCACATTCAGCAGCCGTGGCTTTACGACCAAATCGGCGGTCTTCAACGGCCTTGCACTAAATATGTACAGTAGTCACGACGTGGCAAACCTGGAAAAAATCGAAGTCATCAAAGGGCCTTCGGCAACGCTTTTCGGAAACATCGTCAGTTCTTACGGAGGTTTGGTAAACCGCGTCACCAAAAAACCTTATGAGCTCCAAGGCGGATCGGTAGAGATGGCGGGAGGCAGCTATGGTTTTCACCGCATTGCCATCGATATGAACACACCACTCAACACGGATCATACCTTCCTTTCCAGGCTGAATGCGGTGTACCAAAACCAAAATTCTTTTCAGGACAATGGTGGATATTACCGGGATATCTTGGTAGCCCCTTCCTTTCGTTACCGGATGAACGACCGCATGACCATCAACCTGAACACTGAAATCAATCACAGTAAAAACGCAGGTGCTGCCCTGCCGATTTACTTTAATTATGTACCCAGTGTTATCAAAGGTTCGCTGTCCACTGCCCTGGCAGGTTTTGGATTGCCGGATGAAACGATCCAGCAAATCATCGCAGCTGCGCCTGCCACCGTCGCTGAAACGTTCGGCATCACCTCACTGAAAGATTTTGGTTTCGACCCGTCCCGCAGCTATAGCAGCAATGACCTCGTATCCACTAACCATTCCGTGGTGGTCAGTCCCGAAGTCCACTATGACCTGGCAACCAATTGGAAATCGACTACATCAGCGATTTTCGGTTCCGCCGCTTCCGAAGGCTATTCGCTACGTATCAGTCCGGTACCCACTATGATACCGGTGTTTCTGGCAGGTATCACCGAAGGAAGATTTGACTTTGGCACACCCGGTATCGCCTTTTTCGAACGGGACGCACGGAAATATACCTCCAACCTCGAAACTTATCAGATCCAACAGAATTTTACAGGTGACTTTGCTATCGGCAGCCTCCGAAACCGGATGGTCATCGGATTGGATTACTACCACCGGCGCACCTCCTCGTATTATGACAACTTCGTGGGTAGCCTCTTCGGTATACCGCAAGAGCAAACATTTGATATGGTCAATGCTACCGGCGAAACCCCTAATTACTACGATTTCAACCGCCTCGCCATTGAAGATCGCATCCAACGGGCCCCTGGAACCAAACAGAACTTCAGTGATGACCAAAGTGTATACAGCAGCTATATCAATAATGTGCTGAATATTACTGGCCAGGTCATCGCATCAGCCGGGCTCCGGATAGACCGGTTTATCAACAAAGGGGTATACAACGGCACGGTCAATGAAACTAACGGGGCTTACCGTCAAACGGCATTGGCCCCAAAATTTGGACTGATTTATCAGCCACTGCAGGACAGGATCGCGCTGTTCGGAAACTATCAAACCAGCTTTACCAATCAGGAGGGAAGCAATTTCGAGGGTACCCCCTTCCGACCGGAAAAGGCCTACCAATGGGAAGGCGGTGTAAAGACAAGTTTTTTCGACGGCCACTTCACGAGTACATTGAGTTATTACGACATCCGCGTGGAAGACAAGGTCCGTACAGACATCAACCATCCCCTCTTCCGGATCCAGGACGGAACGCAGATCAGCCGCGGAATGGAAGTGGAAGTACTGGGTAACCCGATTCCCGACCTGAATATTTTATTGGGTTACGCTTACAATAACAGCAAAATGACCAAAGCCGATCCACTTGTCGAAGGGTTGAGGCCGATTGAAGCAGGTCCGGAACATCAGCTCAACTTCTGGGTACACTACCACTTCAATGAGCTTACCCCGCTCAACGGATTCAGTATCGGGTTTGGTGGAAATTATGCAGGCGAGACCTTCACCGTAAACTACTACCCCGATGGCGCGCTGGCCATACCAGCCTATACCGTACTGAATGCCAAACTCTCCTTTGACCGTCCGAAATATTCATTTGGCGTGCGTGTAAACAACCTAACCAACGAACGATTCTGGCGCGGCAGTGGCACCATTTTACCGCAAATGCCCCGTCAGTTTTTGGCTACTTTGGGGATCAAGATCTAACCATCCATGTAGGAATGTTCGCATATGAAAATGACACATTTTAGGCTCACTTGGGCAAACCACCAACAACGGTGGTTTGCTAAGTGGCATGTCTACCTGGGGATTATCGCAGGATTCGTCGTATCCATTGTCGGCGTAACCGGCAGCATACTCGTATTCCGGGATGAAATAGACCGGGCACTGGATCCCGATCTTTTCACCGTACAGAAGGAGATCCAAAAAATACCTTTGGAAGAGCTGGTTCCCTTGATCCGGGAGCGGTATCTGGATCTGGACTTTTCTTACGTATCGCTTACAACGGATGCCCTCACATCGACATATTATACCTTTGACAATACCGCTAAACAGACGGTTTATTTCAATCCGTACACGGGCGAAGTCTGCGGAAAACGCATTACGGGAACCTCATTTACGGATTGGATGGTGCGTATCCACCGGACATTGCTCATTCCCGTGGTTGGGCGATATGTGGTGGGTATTTCTTCGTTGATCGTCTTGATACTGACGATCACCGGTCTGCGCTTATGGATTCCCAAAAAATGGCGGCAATTGAAGAGCATGCTAACGGTCAATTTCAAAGCGAGTTTAAAGCGGCAGAATTACGATTGGCACAACGTACTGGGCTTCTATACCTCGCCTGTTGTGGCTTTGCTTTCACTCACTGGCTTCTGCATTACCTTTTCCATTGTGGTCGTACCCTTGTTGTTTATGCTGAATGGACAAGCTCCGCAAGGTGTTGCCAAGCTGCTCAATACGCGGTCCCAATATATATCCGGTGTACAACCCCTGACTGCACCGGAAGTTGCAGCGATTGGCAAGAGAAACCTTCCTGACGCCACCTTACAAGCGATACGGTTGCCGGCAGACAGCACCGGGGCCTATCAGCTTAGCTACCAAACGCCCTACATTGCCGAAACAGGGAAACAAATCTTGCTGATTGTTGATCAGTACTCCGGAAAAGTAGTACTGAACTCAGCGGCAGACTTTCCCAATGTAGGCCATGCCTACATGAGCTGGCTCACCCCCCTGCATTATGGAAGCTTCGGAGGCATTGGCACAAAACTGCTCGCATTCATTGGCGGTTTGGTCCCATTGGCTTTATTTATTACGGGTTTTATCATTTGGTGGCCCAGGTATAGCAAGCAAGGGTCCCTCAAAAAAAAGCCAAGAAGAAACATCCGATCAACAATACAGTCATCAGTGCGCCAATACGTAAACCAACATTTTAAAAAAGGCATCAAATACGCAACATGGTCACTGTTTATAGCGTTGGCTATGGGTGCGTTATATGGAATAGTTTCGGGCATTGTGATACAGCCAGCTTTTTTCTTTGTCATCTTTGCAACGGTATTGATTGTCGCCAACTTTGCTATATCCTGCTTGGCTTTGTTGGCCGGGGTTATAATTTCCATTTTTTTTAGCCAAATCTACCGTCCCGTTTTTAAGTACTTTGCCCTCTCGCTTGCCTTTGTCATTATGTTTTTACCTGTTGTCTTGCTCATAAACATTACCGGAATAACCATTTTTTAATCGGGAAGAACGACCTGACGGGAAAACCAAACCAAGCTTTATGTTGTTGGTCTTTCAGTGATACAACATAACAGAAATTTTATTAAGTTTGACTTATGGTGAAGATTCTGACCGAACAAAACAGCATCGTCAATCATTTCCTCGCCGAGCTTCGCAATAGGGAAGTCCAGCAGGACCGGATGCGTTTTCGGCGCAATATGGAGCGATTAGGCGAAATCTTTGCCTATGAAATCAGTAAAACGCTGACCTACGAGCCTACCGAGATCGAAACACCATTGGGCATTGCTGAAACTTCCTTGCTCTCCGAGCAACCTGTACTGGCCACTATCCTGCGCGCGGGAATACCCATGCATCAGGGAATGCTGAATGTATTGGACCAGGCTGACTGTGCTTTTATTGGAGCCTATCGCAAGACCAAAAAGAGCGGTGCCTTCGAAATCCGAAAAGAATACGTAAGCAGCGTCAATTTAGACAACCGTGACCTCATTTTGATTGACCCCATGCTGGCTACGGGCCGTACCGTTGTGCTCACCTGTAAAGAATTATTGGATGACTTTGCCATCAAGTCCCTAATTATCGTATCTGCCATCGCCAGTGAAGAAGGCATCGCCCATGTACGGGCTTTTCTTCCCCAAGCAACGTTGTGGGTAGGCAGCATCGATAGCGAACTTACCAGCAAAGCCTATATCGTACCTGGCTTGGGCGACGCCGGTGATTTGGCTTACGGAGCCAAGGCATAAATGTGTTGAAAACCGCTTCAATGTTAATAAAAACATAACAATAAGTTGTTGGTATTAAGGGACTTTTATCGGTAACTTTATATCATAATTCAATAACGTTCTTTTCCGTATCCTTCAATCCTATCTTATATGACTTGGAAAAAATTCAGCGGCGAACCCATCCGCCAGCCCATTCTTGATGAGGTATCTACCACTATCGCGCGTGAATATGCGCTGGGCAATAAGCTTAAAGTTTGTATCGGTACTGATTCGCAGGTAAAAGGTGCCATCACCGAGTTCGCCACTGTCATTGTATTTGTCCGCGAAAAAAAGGGCGGCTTCATGTACATCCATCAAGACCGTACAACCCAAAAAATGAGCATCAAAGAGCGTATGCTAGCGGAGGTGCAACGCTCTATCGAAACAGCCTACGCTCTTTGCGACACATTAGATCGCTATGAAGTCGATTTGGAAGTGCATGCGGACATCAACACAAACCCGATGTTTAAATCAAACCAAGCATTGCACGATGCCATGGGCTACATCTTAAGCATGGGCTTTGTATTTAAGGCCAAGCCCGAAGCGTTTGCCAGTTCAGCCTGTGCAAATAAAATAGTGCAATAGGCTAGTACACGACGACTTCGTCCGTAAGCAACAGTGCATGCCGTGCGTTTGTTGCTACAATGCGCAGGTAACGTGCTGTTTGTGTGCCATCGAATTTGAATGCATAGGTTTTAGCCTTCCTGAATTTTTCCTGGGGCGGTATATCATTGATCACAGTACCTACTTCCCGGAAATTCTTGCCGTTGTCCGAAACCAACACTTTTACGTCACTGGGTTGATAGGCGTTTATCAAGGGATCTTGCAGAAAGTCTATCGCTACGCTATTCAACGCTTCCCGTCTTTCAAAATCCACGGTCACATCAAAGTTGTTGGCAAATCCCTGCCATTGACCACCATTAGGCAGCTTTCCACCTTTTTGCCCATTCAGCAGCGTATTTTCTGCTTGTGCGGAGTACGTACTATCCCACTTCGTATGATAGGTAATGCTTTTGCCGATAGCCTTATGGATGTCTGCCTTGGCCTCACCAATAGGACCAACGCGGCCGGAATCGATGAAATAAGCTGCTTTAATGACAGAAGGCACTGCCAGCCGAATGGGTTTTGTGTATAAGGGTGATTCGGCATTCGGATCTTCGCCATCGGTTGTATAGCGTATACCCTGCTCGTACTGCTCCGTCGTCATGGAAATGGTGTTTGTAGGCGTATCTGTATTGAAGTGGACAGCAATATCCACCACATAAGAAGGCCGGTAATAATTGATGTTTAGCCGTTGCAGCAACTGATAATGTTGCTGTAGCCGCTCCTGGAAATCTTTCCAATCACGGTCTACCGAAGCAGACCATGCCACCTCTGCCAACGCCAATGCCCTGGGGAAGGCCATGTATTCCACCTGTTCTGAAGTGGGTATGTATTCCGTCCAGATATTGCCCTGTGCACCGAGCACGTGTTTTCGCTTATCAGCCGCAATGGCCTGAGGTATGGGCTCGTATTCATAAACATTGCGAAGCGATATATAGCCACCGATGGCTTCGGGCTGCGTGGCAGGATCACTTTGGTAATAATCGAAATATAAATGTGAGTTGGGTGTCATGATGACGTCATGCCCAGCATTTGCGGCCTGAATGCCACCGGCTTCCCCTCGCCAACTCATGACCGTAGCAGCAGTCGAAAGCCCACCCGCTAAAATTTCATCCCACCCAATCAGCTTTCTATTATGGGCTTGCAAAAAGCTATCTATCCGCTTAATTGCATAAGCTTGTAGTTCCTCCACATTTTTCAAGCCTTCTTTTTCCATCAGCGCTTTGCATTTCGGGCAAGTCTTCCAAGCCTCCTTATCCGCTTCATCACCGCCGATGTGAATGTACTCGGAAGGGAAGATATCGATGACCTCTTCCAATACTTGCGTGAGGAATGTGAATGTTTCCTCGTTACCAATGCAAAATTCGGCTTGTTGGTAAGGCTGGCCCGTACACGACAAATTTGGATAGATAGCCAATACTTCTTCGGAGTGCCCCGGCATTTCGATTTCGGGAATGATGGTTATCCCTTTGCGCGCCGCATAAGCCACCAAGTCACGCGCCTCATCCTGGGTATAATAGCCCCCACTAGCGTTGGGATGGCCCGTTTCCAAATACCGCTTCCCGTTTTGCCACCAATCTTTCCACACGACATGAGTGCGCCAAGCTGCCTTTTGTGTAAGTTCAGGATAACGTTTGATTTCCAGTCGCCACCCTGGCCCGTCCGTGAGATGCCAATGGAACTTATTGAACTTATAAAGGGCCATGATATCGATAAATTTCTTCAAAAAAGATACTTGATAAAAATGCCGGGAGACATCAAGATGGAGTCCGCGATAGCCAAATCGGGGTCTATCTTCGATAAGCATAGCTGGCAACACGTCACCATGGGGCTGTGTATAGGCTAATTGCAGTAATGTCAAAATCCCATTGAGCATCGCAGCAGGCTGATGGGCAGTGATGGTGATGCCTCCTGTATCGATAACAAGCCGATACGCATCGGATGCCAGCCTGTCCATATCGCGGGCCTGAATAAGCCGTACTCCCGACTCGGGTATACGTCTATGCGATTTTATGCGTTCAACGGGCGCAAACGTGGTAAAAGGATGATCGTCCAACAACGCAGCTACCTCAATGAATGGTTCAAAGGCAAAGCGTGATGTGATGGATGGAAACACGAACTCCCCTTCGTGGATTTCCAATATATTGGGTTGGGGGATAATGGAGACCCGGTGTTGGGCACGGGCAGATAATACCGTAATGAACGGTATAACCCAAAAACCCAATATCAGCCGAAGTGCATATTGAGTCATACGAATGTTTGTTTAATGTATCTGTTACAAACTTATCGAAAATGCCTAAATTATCCAATTATCTTTACCTTTGTGGGAAAATAATGACTAACCAACTTGCCTAATGACCAATGCATGTATACAGCGAGCCTTATTAATTGTTGTGTTTCTTACCGGGCCCGTATACAGTGCCGCGCAACATCGGGTAGCCATCCCCCAAATTATCAATTATAACAATAACCAATATAAGGGTGGATTGCAAAATTGGGACATCGCCCAGGACAGCCATGGCATCATGTATTTCGGCAATAATGAAGGGCTGCTTACCTTTAATGGCCGGTATTGGAATAATTATCCACTGCCGAATGCAACGGTAGTCCGGTCGATAGCGATTGACAAAAATGACCGGGTATATGTAGGCGGCCAAGATGAGGTAGGGTATTTTGAAGCAGATAGCACCGGATCGCTCCAATATCATTCGCTGATAGACCTCATTCCAAACCAGGAACGGCAGTTTGCTGATGTATGGGATATTGTCATTACAGATGCGGGCGTTTTTTTTAGGGCAAACACCAAAATACTGCATTACAAGGATAGTCGCATAAGGGTAGACAAGACCATTACGGAATGGCAATTCCTTGGAGAGGCAGGAGGAAAATTATATGCCCAATCCATGAAGCAGGGCATCATGTACTACGAATCTGGATTCTGGAAGCCATTGACTAATCATCCCGACCTGAATGGCAACGTGATAACCGCCATTATGCCGTATAACCAAGACACGTTGTTGATCACGACCCTTAAGCAAGGCCTTTTTTTCCTAACGGACAACATGTTGATCCCCAAGAAAACACCGTTTGATGAGCTGTTTTCCATTGATCGCATTTATTGTGGATTACCCGTAAATAACGATTGGTTTGTATTGGGCACCACGTCAGCGGGGGTATTAATTGTCGATAGGCAGGATAGGCTCGTGCAGCAATACGTGTATGGCGAAGGCCTGCAAAAAAACAATGTCCGGGATGTCTTCATTGACCGAAACCGGAATCTATGGCTCGCGCTGGATGATGGCATCGATTTCATCGGCATAAACAGCGCCGTAAAATACATTCATCCCAACAAAGCTAACCCCATAAGCAGTTATGCCGTCAGACTATTTGATCGACATCTCTACATTGGTACTTCCAACGGATTGTATGCCACACCCGTTGATAGCAATCAAGAAGACATCAGTCTCTCCAATGCTGATTTTTCTGAAGTAAGCCACACTGAAGGTCAAGTATGGAGCCTTAATGAAATCAACGGACGTCTGCTTATGGGGCATGAAGATGGCGCATTTGAGATTATCAATCAATCAGCCCGAAAAATCTATACAATCCCAGGAACCTGGCTTTATCAGCCTGTATCACGGGTATTCCCGTCCCAACACCTCATAGCAGGTACTTATTTGGGCTTGCACCATGTGACCTTTGATGGGAATGTATTTCGCAATGCAGGCCGCGTCGATGGTCCCTATGAGTCATTACGATTTATCCACTACGACGATCACGACCGTACTATTTGGGCATCACATCCCTACCGTGGGGTCTTCAAGTTCAACCTCTCGGAAGATTTCAGCCGCGTTGCACAGCAGAAAACCTATACCCATGAGGATGGGCTCCCTTCTTCGTTATACAACTATGTTTTTCTCGTTAAGAATAAGATCACCGTTGCCACCAATGACGGCATCTATGAATACGAAGGTACAACCGATCGTTTTATTCCCTCGCCTTTATTTTATTCGCAATTCAAAGGGGTCGAAATCCAATACTTTAAGGAGGACAACGACGGCAATGTCTGGTTTGTCAACCACAAAAAATTGGGAGTCGTTGATTTCTCTCGCCCGACTGATAGCCTTCCCTACACCACTACGTACTTCCCCGAGCTGAATGGACAGGTTTTAGGTGGATTTGAAAACATCTATATCCTAAACGAGGAAAACATCTTCATCGGAGCCAATCGAGGCGCCATACACCTCAACTACCAGCGATATAAGGAAAATATCAGTAAACCTGATATCTTATTAAACCAGATTAATCTAATCAACAGTGGGGAACAAGCGCAGGTATTATACGGTGGGCACCGTATCGCCAACATGGCGGCACCCACACTCCACTATCGTTCGAACTCACTACACTTTTCCTTTTCTACTACCCTATATGATCAACAAGATAACGTTGAATTTAGCTACCTGTTGGAAGGTTTTGACAAGGCATGGGCTACATGGAGCAATCGGAGTGAAAAAGAATATACCAACCTTCCTCCAGGTGAATATGTTTTTAAGGTTAAGTCAAGGAACAGCAATGGCAACGAGTCGGATATCGACACCTATTCGTTCATTATCTCCCCACCTTGGTACGGCAATCCAATAAGTTATACGGTTTATGGTGTTTTAATCGGATTACTTATTTTGCTACTCTTCAAATGGCAAAGGAAAAAACTGCAACGCAGGCATGATCATGAATTGTACTTGAGCCAGTTGGAGCTGGATAGGAGCGAAAAAGAAGTGGTACGGCTCCAAAATGAAAAGTTGGGGGCGGAAATTGCTTTTAAAAATAAAGAGTTGGCCAACATGACGATGCATCTTATCCAGCGTGGCGAAGTACTCACTAAAATCAAGGAAACGATATTAGCTGTCGTCAAAAGGCATGACTTCTCGGATAGCACCATCAATTTTAGGCAACTGATCCGCCTTATCCGTACTGCTGAACGTACCGAGGAAGATTGGGAACAGTTCAGCGTCCATTTCAATCATGTCAATCAAGGATTCTTTACCAACCTTAAAGAACAGTACCCCGATCTAACACCCAACGAGTTGAAATTATGTGCTTTCTTGCGTATGAATCTCTCATCGAAAGAAATTGCCCAATTGATGAACATTACCATTAAGGCTGTGGAAGTAAGCCGATACCGGCTACGTAAAAAAATCAAATTGGAGCCCGAACAAAACCTTTATGAATTTCTGCTCCAGATTCCGGCCGGTAAAGGGTAAATAATTGCTCTTTTTACTTACCGTACTGTAAGCAAACACAACAAACTAATAAACAACAAATTACAACCACATTGTAGTGGTATTGTAGGCGTATTTCCCTGCTTAAAAGCTGATCACCGAGATTTTGTAGGGGTATTGTAGATTGCTGAATATCGTCTATTCGAATCCTACCTTATAGTTTTGCTCTTGCTTTTTTCGCCATCGTGTGGATAAAAGTGAAACCAATTTTTTAACCATATTAATAATCAAGTTTAGCTATTATGAAAAAAGGAGTTCTACATGCATTCATGGTGCTGTGTACCTGCTTATCTCCGTTTGTACTTGCCGCACAGACCTTGCAAGTGACAGGCAAGATCACGGCAGCCACGGATGGAACGCCGTTGTCTGGCGTCACGGTAACTGTTCAGGGTACAACCACAGCTACCAGCACCGATGACGACGGTTATTACACCATTACCGTACCAGCAGCTGGTTCTACATTGGTCTTTCGCCAATTGGGAATGGTGACACAACACATCGAGGTCGAGCAAAGTGGCCCCATTAACGTGATCTTAGAAGAAGAATCAAGCACCTTGGACGAGGTCGTCGTCGTAGGTTATGGTACACAGAAAAAAAGCGTTGTTACCGGTGCTATCAGCAGCGTGAAGGCCAGCGACCTCGAAACCATGCCCATTACACGGATTGAACAATCGCTACAAGGGCGTACCTCAGGCCTCACCATCGCTTCCAGCTCGGGCCAGCCTGGATCGGGTTCGACAATACGCGTGCGGGGTATGACCACTTTCGGCAATAACAACCCACTGTGGGTCGTAGATGGCGTGGTCGTAGATGCCGGCGGTATCGGCTACCTCAATCAATCAGACATCGAATCCATCGAAGTACTGAAGGACGCATCCTCTCAAGCGATATACGGTGCGCGCGCCGCTGCCGGGGTTATCCTGGTCACTACGAAGAAAGGTCAAGCAGGTGACATCCGGATTAATTACAATGGTTTTTATGGGGTATCTGCCCCGGCAAAAAAGCTCAGTCTACTCAACGCCACCGAATATGCGACTTTACGTAATGAGGCTTCCATGGCCGCTGGAAATGGCATGCCTTTTCCCGATCCGGCATCTTACGGCGTAGGTACGGATTGGCAAGGGCAAATCTTTAATGACAATGCTCAACGGCACAACCATGAATTTAGTATCAGTGGGGGCAATGACCGTTCTACCTTCTATGCTTCGTTTGGATACCTCGGTCAAGACGGTATCGTGGCCACCGATATTTCCAAATACCGCCGAACGAACATCCGTCTCAATTCCGAGCATAGAATCACGAATTGGCTGAAAATTGGACAAAATTTGGGATATGCCCATGATAAATCTATCGGACTAGGTAATACAAACAGCGAATTTGGTGGTCCGTTAAGTTCAGCAATCAATCTGGATCCCATCACAAAAGCGGTGATTACCGACCCGGCGGAAGCGGCGGCCTCCAAATATGCAAATAATCCGGTGGTGCGTGATGCATTCGGCAACCCCTATGGCATTTCGGATATCGTGGCACAAGAGATGACCAACCCGCTGGCTTACATCCAAACCCGCTTGGGCAATAACGGATGGTCGGACAATATCGTAGGAAATGTGTACACCGAAATATCGCCCATCGAGGGGCTTACATTCCGTTCGACGTTCGGCACCAAGCTATCTTATTGGGGTTCGGAAAATTTCACACCTATCTTTTACCTCAATCCCACAACCATCAGTTCGCAGACTTCCTTTAACAGAGGAATGAACCGCGGATTTGATTGGAACCTCGAAAACACAGTGTCTTACACACATGCATTTAACAATCATAACTTCACCTTCCTGGTAGGCCAAGGTGCATATAAAGACAGCCAAGCGCGTGGGCTCAGCGTGACCTACTTCAACGTACCTGCTGATAATTTCGATGACGCATCACTCAATTACAACGTACCCACGGATCAGCGGAATTCATCGGGATCGGAAGGTTCAGGACATACAGTATCCTCACTCTTTGCCCGTGTAAATTACAACTACCAAGAGCGTTATATCGTGGAAGCATTAGTGCGCCGTGATGGTTCTTCCCGATTTGGATCCAACAATCGGTATGGTGTTTTCCCCTCCTTCTCATTGGGGTGGAATGTATCCAATGAAGAATTCTTCGCTGGCAGTGAACTCATCAACTTGTTGAAAATCCGTGGTGGCTATGGTATAGTTGGGAATGACAACATCGGCGATTTCGCTTTCCTGTCCACCATTGGAAGTGGCAGGAATTATGCCATCGGCAATTCGGGCAGCTACCTTGTGGGATATAGTCCCAATGCACCCTCAAATCCCGATTTGCGTTGGGAAGAGACCAGCCAGACTAATATTGGTTTCGACGCCATATTTCTGCGCAACTTCAACCTGACTTTCGATTGGTACCGTAAGGTAACCTCAGGCATCCTGCAGAATCCGCGTATTCCTGGCTATGTAGGAGCAATTTCAAATCCAGCTGCCAACATTGCCGATATGAGCAATTCGGGCGTAGAGCTGGAATTGGGATACCGCAATCAATTGGGTGAATTTAACTTCTCCATAGACGGCAACGTGTCTTACCTCAAGAATGAGGTAACGAACCTGGGAACTGGTATTAGCTACCTCTCGGGTGGGCAAGGCTTCCAGTCGTCCAGTTACCCCATTACACGTACCGCTTTGGGCGAGGCGTTTAACTCGTTCTTCGGTTTTCAAACATTGGGTATTTTCCAGACCCAAGAAGAGATCAGCAATTATGTCAATAACGAGGGTGGTTTGATCCAGCCCAATGCAAGTCCTGGTGATTTCAAATGGGCCGATATCGATGGCGATGGCTCCATTACCGAAGACGACCGTACATTTATCGGCGACCCAACACCCAATTGGACCTATGGCCTCACGCTCAGTTTGGCATGGCGCGGTTTTGATGCCGTCATCTTTGGCCAAGGCGTGGCAGGCAACAAGATTTTCCAAGGGCTGCGTCGCTTGGATATGACTACCGCTAACTATCAACGCAAAGCGCTGGGTAGATGGACCGGATCGGGCTCCAGCAATACTTTTCCGCGTTTGAACGATGCCGATCCAAATGACAACTTCACGAACCCATCCGACTTTTACCTTGAAGATGGTGCTTATTTCAGGTTGAAAACGCTCCAATTGGGCTACTCATTGCCGGCTCAATTAACTAAAAAAATGGGACTACAGAAAACGCGGATTTATATCATGAGTGAAAACCTCTTTACGTTGACCAAATATACCGGCTACGACCCGGAGATAGGTGGCGGAGTGATGAGCATCGACCGGGGGATTTATCCACAGGCACGTTCGTTCATGATTGGATTAAATGTTGGTTTTTAAGATAGATTACGATGAATAAGACTTTAAAATATTTCTTCTACAGCTGCACTATCGCTATAGTGGGAGGTGCATGTAGCGACTCATTCCTGGATGTGAAACCTCGGGGAACTGATCTCGAAGCGAATTACTATCGCAACAGGCAGGAAGCTTTTAATGGTTTGGTGGCCGTTTACGATGTAGTCGGCTGGCAAGGCGGGGGCTATGTCACCAAAATCAATGCAGTGAGTGCTGCATCAGACGACCACTATGCTGGCGGCGGTGGCCCGAATGACATAACGAACTTGCAAGTGTGGTCGGATTATTCACTCAGTCCTGCACAAGGACCACAAGAAGAACTGTGGCGCAAAGGATTTTCGGGTATATTCCGGGCCAATATCTTACTTCAGAAACTACCCGATATTCCCATGGATGAAAATGAAAAATCCCGCTTTATAGCGGAGACCAAATTCCTGCGGGCGTATTTTTATTTTGATTTGGTGCGCTTATTCAAAAATATTCCACTATTTATCGAACCGGTGTCTACCGATCAGATGTATGACGTGACCCAAGTCCCCCCCACAGAGGTATATGCGCTGATCGAGCAAGATCTGCTTGACGCCATGCCTGCACTCCCATCTACTGTACCTGTGGCGACAGAAGGTGGCCGCGCTACTGAAGGTGCGGCCAGAGCCTTGCTGGGAAAAGTGTACCTACAACAAGAAAAATTCGCTCCCGCGGCGGAACAGCTAGCCCAAGTAAATGGCCAGCCCGGCAGCACCAGCCAATATGGGTACAAGCTACTTGACAATTTCGGGGATCTGTTTGAAGTGTCCAATAAATTTAACAGCGAATCTATTCTCGAAATATCATTTACCAACACGTCCGTAGGCGACTGGGGTTGCGTGGCTTGTACCGAAGGTAATGTGATGAACATCATGGTAGGTCCCCGCAATTACAATCCCACACCGGGCGCACCCGACTATGTCTCCGGCTGGAGCTTCCTCCCCATCACGCCGGAATTGTTTGCTGAAATCCATTACGATCCGCGCAACCCACATACCGTAGCCAATTTGGACAGCTTGGAAGCCAATAACCTAGCTACTTACGAGAAAGGATACATGAATACTGGCTACTTCCTTGAAAAATTTGCTGGACGGGAAAAAGACCGTTGGACGGGCGCTGGTAGCCCCGAGCTCAACTTCCCACAAAACATGTACGAGATACGACTTGCTGATACCTACCTGCTCGAAGCGGAAGCACTGGTTCGTGGTGGTGGCGATGCCACGCGAGCGGCTGCCTTGCTCAACGCTGTAAGAGATCGCATAGGCTTGGGCCCGGTAGCGGCAACATTTGAAAACATCAAACGCGAACGTCGCCTGGAACTGGTGGGCGAAGGGCATCGCTGGTTCGACCTCATCCGGTGGGGCGACGCTGCCACGGCATTGGCATCACGGGGCTTCGTCGCCGGAAAGCATGAAATTTTACCCATTCCGCTACTCGAACTTGAGAATACACAAATCGAACAGAGCATAGAGTGGGGAGGAACGAAATAACAGATCGAAATCACTCAATCAAAAAACCATGATACACATTCATCAAAAACGAATTAAACGCGTTGTCTTAAAAACGCTATATATAGCCACGATGTTCACGTCGCTGGCAGGATGTTCAGACGAAAATGAGGATCTTACACTCGGTCAATTACCCAACGCCGACTTCGAGGCTGTGGTTGCAGAAGGCAGTAATACAGTACAGCTGATTAATACGACTTCTGTGCCCACAATTGCCTATTGGACAGTTGAGAATACGGGTCAAACCTTTCAGGGGGATACCGCAAGTGTGCGCCTTACCTTTGAAGGCACTTATGACGTTACCTTGTTAGTGGCTGGTCAAGGTGGCACGACAACCGTGACAAAACAAGTCACCATCGCCCAAAACGATCCCACCGCGTGCAACCCCGATAGGCCTCTGGGCTTCATTGCCGGCTGTACAGAGAAAGTATGGCGCCTTAACCCCGAGGCAGGTGCATTCAAAGTTGGCGACCAGGGGCCAGATGCAGGCAACTGGTGGTCAAGCGGTGCTGCAGAAGTCACAGGGCGCGCTTGTGAATTCAATGATGAATTTACATTTAAGTTTGATGCTCAAGGCACGTTCGCTTATGATAATAAGGGGGATTTCTTCGCCGATGGCTACCTCGGTAGTGGTTCAACCGCATGCGAACCAGCGAGCAATCTCACTGGCGACCAAGCGGCCTGGAATTCCGGTACATTCTCCTTTTCTGTTATTGAAGGTGCCGGTATCAATGGTCTTGGCCAACTGCGGCTGAACGGACGCGGGGCACACATCGGCGTAAAGAAAGCCCATAACGGCGGTGAAACACCGGGAGGCCCGGTAGGCAACTCGGTCACCTATGACATCATTGCGATGGAACAAAACGTAAATGGCGAGGGCTATGATATCTTAAAAATCGGCGTAAACATCGGCGGTGCGGGCTGGTGGACATTCACTTTACGTTCGATTAATTAGGTTGGTTCGGCAATCCGGCGCGACTAGTACGCGTTGGATTGCTTTTATGCCTGCAGGACATGGACAATCACACACTACATATCCGATGAATACTTATCACATGACAAGCTTTTTATTATTTCCACTATTGCTCTTTGCCTGTAGTAAAGAGGTTAGAAAACCAAATATCCCTGCCCCTGAACCGCCGCAAGCTAAGGAATATACCTTTGAAAATACACCGTCTTGGTCTGACGAATTTGATTATGAAGGGCTTCCTGATGGAAGCAAGTGGGGCTATGATATCGGCTCTGAAAACAATGGTTGGGGCAACAATGAGTTGCAATATTATACCGAAAAGCGTTTGGAAAACGTCCGTGTGGGAGATGGCGTACTCACCATCACAGCCATCAAGGAGGATTATGAGGGTCTTGATTACACTTCGGCACGGTTAGTAAGCCGCGGCAAAGCTGATTTTCTATACGGCCGGTTTGAGGTAAAGGCTAAGGTACCTCCCGGCATCGGTACTTGGCCTGCCGTGTGGATGTTGCCCACCGATTGGGCGTACGGTGGCTGGCCTGCATCTGGTGAAATCGACATCCTCGAACATGTTGGCTACGATCAGGATGTGGTACACATCAGCGTACATACTGAAGCATATAACCATGCTATCGGTACCCAAAAGACTTCCACCAAGAGAATTGAAAATGCAACGACAGATTTTCACCGCTACCGTATAGACTGGACCCCAAACTATATACGTGGGTATGTGGATGATCTGCAAATCTTCAGTTTTTCAAATGAGGGTACCGGATTCCGGGCATGGCCATTCGATAAAAAATTCCATTGGCTAGTCAATATCGCCGTGGGCGGGAACTGGGGTGGCCAACAAGGGGTAGACGATAGCGCTTTTCCAGCCAGCATGGAAGTAGACTATGTCCGTGTATACAATATGATTGAAAATTAAATGAATACCGAATCATGAAATCTTTCACCTTAGCAGCCGCGCTATCACTATTAACCGCAAACCAAGAAATAGGCATAGACGAACGGGTAGAAGCGATCCTTCAAAAGCTGACCTTGGAAGAAAAAGTGGGCCAGATGACTCAGGTGACCCTGGATGTACTCACTAAAGGGCCGAATGTCTTCGCCAGCGATGAACCGTTGGTACTGGATCCGCAACAACTTGATATTGCATTTGCCAAATACAAGGTCGGCTCCGTGCTCAATACAGCCAACAACCGTGCCCGCACGGTGGATGTGTGGAATGAAATCATTGGCCAGATCCAGCAAAAGGCCATCCAAGAGACGGGAATCCCCATCATTTATGGGATTGATGCCATCCATGGCGTCACCTATACCGCAGGAGCAACCTTCTTTCCACAGCAAATCGGTATCGCTGCTACGTGGGATACTGCATTTGCCCGCAAAGGTTCAGAAATCACGGCCTACGAAACTCGCGCTTCTGCCATTCCTTGGAATTTCAGCCCACTGCTGGATGTGGCCCGCGATCCGCGATGGCCCCGTATGTGGGAGACCTATGGCGAAGATGTCTACCTCGTAGCAAAGATGGGTGAAGCAAGTATCAAAGGTTACGAAGGTCCTGATAACGACCTGTCCAGTCCCAAAGCCGTGGCGTCCACCATCAAACATTTCCCAGCTTATGGTGCCGAGCGATCGGGCAAAGACCGCACACCTACCTGGTTTTCTGAAGTCCAATTTCGTGAATATTTTCTCGATGGTTATAAGGTGGCCATTCAAGCAGGGGCACATAGTATCATGATCAATTCAGGGGTCATCAACGGCCTACCTGTACACGCCAATCCCCGCCTGCTCACCAAGCTGCTACGCGAAGAGTTGGGTTTCAAAGGCGTTATTGTGACTGATTGGGCAGACATTGAGAATATACACAATCGAGATAAAGCCGCTAGTAGCCACAAGGAAGCGGTCAAACTCGCCATTAATGCTGGCATTGACATGTCCATGGTACCCTATAATTTTAACTTTTGTGATCACCTCATTGCATTGGTCAAAGAAGGGGAAGTCAGCATGGCACGCATAGACGACGCTGTGAGGCGCATCCTGAGACTTAAGGTCGAATTGGGGCTCTTCGAGAAACCCATGCCCGCAAAAACTGATTATCCGGAGTTTGCTTCCGCTCAGGCACAGCAGGAGGCCTTCAATGCCGCCGCGGAATCCATCACGCTCCTGAAAAACAAGGATAACTTCCTCCCTTTAAAACCGGGGAACAAACTACTTGTTACCGGTCCTAACGCCCATTCTATGCGCACACTCAACGGTGGTTGGTCCTATTCATGGCAAGGCGAAAAAGTCTATGAGTTCTCCTCGGCTTACCATACCATTTACGATGCTATCCGGTTGGAAAATGGCGAAGCCAATACTACTTATGTAGCAGGCGTATCCTATAAAGACGACGGTGACTGGTATGAAGAGCATCAAATCGACATCGATGCAGCTGTTACTGCCGCACAAGGTGTAGACGCTGTTATCCTATGTTTGGGCGAAAACTCCTATACCGAATCCGTAGGTAACTTCAACGACCTATACATCTCGGAAAATCAAGAAAAACTGGCCTTAGCACTGATAGCAACCGGCAAACCCATCGTCCTCGTGCTGAATGAAGGTAGACCGCGACTTATCCGCCGCTTCGAAGCGGGCATGCAGGCGGTAATACAAGCCTATTTACCCGGTAACTACGGTGGTGATGCCCTATCCGCCATCCTTTTTGGGCAAATCAATCCATCCGGTAAGCTTCCCTACTCTTATCCCAAATATCCGAATGCCCTGATTACCTACGATTATAAGCCATCGGAAGTACAGACGGTCATGGATGGGGTCTATAATTATCAAAATTCGGTGGAGTTCCAATATCCTTTTGGCCATGGGCTCAGCTATACCGAGTTCGTGTATAGCAGTTTAACGCTTGACAGAAAAACCATCGCTCCTGATGAGGACTTCACAGTCAACGTGACGGTGACCAATACCGGAGGCCGTGCCGGCAAAGAAGTGGTACAGCTCTATACCTCTGATGAATATGCTACCATCACACCAGACAACAAACGCCTACGGGGCTTTGAAAAAATCGAACTGCAACCGGGAGAATCGCGGCAAGTGATCTTCAAACTGAATGGCAAAGATCTCTCGTTTGTCGATTATGAGCTCCATCGGATTACCGAAGAAGGGAAATTTATCGTCACCATTGGTGATGAATCCCAAACGATTAACGTTACAAAAACCAAGATTTTTGACACATATAACCGTATTTTCTGATGAACACGCACATTAAACCTCCTGCGAGCCCTATCATCTTCCCCGCATTAGCAGCTCTATTTTGTTGTATCCTGTTCATGTCCTGCGAAACTCCTAAAAAAAATTTCCTCCACGCTCAGGGTCATCATATCGTGAATGGACACGGGGATACCATCATTCTCCGCGGCATGGGCCTTGGAGGATGGATGTTACAGGAAGGCTACATGTTCAGAATCAGCTTTCTCGGACGTCAGTATCGTATCCGTGAAAGCATTGAAGATATTATTGGCAAGGAGGAGACAGATCGGTTTTATGAGCAATGGCTGGCCAACCATACCCGCCGGGTGGATATTGACTCGATGGCTGCCTGGGGGTTCAACTCCATCCGGTTACCCATGCACTACAACCTGTATACGCTACCCGTAGAAGACGAACCCGTTGATGGCGAAAACACGTGGCTGGAAAAAGGATTTGCGATGACGGACAGCCTGCTCGCATGGTGCAAAGCTAACCGAATGTATCTCATCCTTGACCTCCACGCCGCTCCCGGGGGGCAGGGCAACGACCTAAACATCTCCGATCGCAATCCGGATAAGCCCTCTTTCTGGGAGAGCGAGGCCAACCGTGAGAAGACCATCGCTCTTTGGCGTAAGCTCGCTGACCGCTATGTTGATGAAGAATGGATAGGCGGTTACGATGTACTCAATGAAACGAATTGGGGATTCGAGGATTCTACAGATTTCAGGGGTACAGCCGAGCAGACAAACGTCCCTCTTCGGCAATTCCTTGTAGACGTCACCCGTGCCATACGCGAGGTGGATACCAACCACATTATCTTCTTGGAAGGTAATGGCTTTGCCAACAACTATAACGGCATTTTCCCGAAATGGGATGACAACTTGGTGTTGAGTTTTCACAAATACGGCAATCCGAATACCGAAGCGTCCATCCAACGCTTCCTCGATCTGCGCGAGGAACATGATATCCCGCTGTGGTTGGGCGAATCGGGCGAAAACTCGAATACATGGTTCACAGAAGCTATCGAGTTGTGCGAACGCAATGGCATCGGATGGGCTTGGTGGCAAAATAAAAAGATGGGTATCAACCAGCCGTTGGAAATAAAACAGCCCGAAGGTTATGCGTCCTTGCTAGACTATTGGTCCGGCAGGGGCAGCAAACCTTCGCATGAAGACGCGCAACGTATCCTGAACGAATGGCTGGAAAACATCAAACTGGAAAATAACATTTTCCATCCCGATGTGGTGGATGCCATGTTTCGGCAAGTCTACACACATGGTGCCATCCCCTTCAAAGAGAATGCTGTCCGCGAAGGTTCGGTACTGCACGCGATAGACTTCGACTTGGGTCGGCAACGCGTGGCTTATTATGACACGGATACCGCTAGCTACCACTATACCCCCGGCATGGATACGCAGGGCAACCGTGGCCGAAGCTACCGCAACGATGGAGTAGATATCCAACCGGATTCCTCGGGTTACCACATCTTCCACATTGAAGACGGCGAATGGCTACAATACACACTGAATGTAATGGAAGAGGGGATTATGTACCTGGGATTAGCGGTAAATAGCGAAACTGGCGGCGGTCGTATTAGGGTGGCAGTCAACGGAGAAACACTGCCAGAACCGATTGCCGTGCCAGCCACGGGTAGTGGCCAGACATGGACCACCCTCGTAGTGCAAATACCTGCGTTTACTATGGGAAAGCACATGGTGCGCATCACCGCTGAAACCGGAGGCTTTAACTTCAAATCCCTTACGTTTGGCCAACCATAAGACGACAAGCTGATGACATATCCTACAGCTGATATTGCTACATTTGAGCCACAAGTATCAGTTTGGATATGTCATCGAACGCATTATTATTTACACCACTATCATTGCCCTACAGCGGCATAACCTTGAAAAACCGTATTGTCGTATCTCCCATGTGCCAATACAGCGCTGAAGATGGATATGCCAACGACTGGCACCTTGTCCATCTCGGCAGTAGGGCAGTCGGCGGTGTATCGGCCATCATCCAGGAGGCCACTGCCGTGAGCCCTGAAGGGCGTATCACATATGCCGATTTAGGCATCTGGAAAGATGACCACATAACTGCCCTTCATCGCATTACTGCATTCCTCAAGCAACATGGAGTTATTCCCGGCATCCAGCTCGCCCATGCCGGACGGAAGGCCAGCACAGAAAAGCCTTGGTTCGGCGGCAAACAAATCAAGACGGGCGAACGTGCTTGGCGGACACTTGCTCCATCGGCCATTCCTTTTTCGGAAGACGACGACACACCACAGGCCATGAGTACCGCAGCTATCGCAAAAGTGGTGGAAGATTTCGTCGCAGCAGCGCAACGTGCAGTATACGCAGGTTACCAACTCATCGAGATACATGCCGCCCACGGCTACTTGCTCCATCAGTTTCTATCGCCACTATCCAATCAGCGCACGGATGATTACGGTGGACAGTTCAATAATCGCATCCGCTTGCTGTTTGAAGTAGTAAACGCCATCAAATCGACCATCCCAAAGGATGTATCCTTATGGGTACGTATCTCGGCTACCGATTGGGCGGAGAATGGGTGGAATCTATCTCAGAGTATCCAACTGGCCTCCCTATTGAACAAGCTTGGTGTAGATATGATGGACGTATCGTCCGGAGGGATGGTACCCCGAGTAGCCATTCCCACAAGCCCAGGTTACCAGGTACCTTTTTCAGAAAGTATCCGTAAAGAAAGCGGCATACGCACAGCCGCTGTAGGGCTTATTACCACCGCTCCGCAAGCAGAGGCTATTCTCGCCGAAGGCAAAGCCGACGTGGTGCTATTCGCTCGTGAGCTGCTCCGTGATCCGTATTTCGCGCTACATGCCACTATTGAAATGGGCGAAGATATCCCCTGGCCTGACCAATACCTACGAGCCAAACCACCCTTACCACATTGACCAGCGTTTTTGTTAAAAAATGTAAAAGTTGTTAAAAACGTTAAATGACTATTTTTCTGCGAGTTAGCTGATTATTTTTATCCTCGATTAATCAGCAGACCATGAAAAAAAATATCGTTATTTTCCTAATGCTCTCATTTTCGCCGCTATCAGGTATAGCACAGCTGGATCAACCTGAGAATTATGCGATTTCCCAAACCTTTAAATTTTATTCAACTGCGGTAAAGGACACATTTACTATAAGCATTCAAAAGCCCAAGGAATATTCAACCGAGCCAAACAGGCATTACCCCATTGCCTTGTTGCTGGATGGGGATTTTTATTTTCCTACAATGGCACCTTTAACGCGTCAATATGAAATGACAGGATTATTGCTCCCAATTATTTTGGTGGGCATTGGTTACAACGACTTTCAAAAAATGGATTCATTACGGGTACGGGATTTCCTTTATCCTAAGGCAATGGAATCTGATGAGATAAACGCTCCGGGTGGAGGTTTGAATTTCTATCGATTCATCACTGAAGAACTCTTACCCCATTTGGAAGCTGATTTGCGGGTGGATACCACACAACGCACACTTCTTGGACACTCGTTTGGCGGTTACTTCGCACTTTACACACTGTTGCAACAAGCCCAAGAACGTCAAATGGTTTTCGCCAATATCGTATCAGCAAGTCCCACACTCTGGTACAACGATTTCTATCTCTATCAGTTGTCCGAACGACTTGCCTCAAATAGTCCCAAGGACAAATTGAACGTCATCATATCAGCTGGTGGTCTTGAAAATGACGAATGGACTACTGTCCCTATACAAAAATTGACCGTCCTATTTAACAACCGCACTATTCCAAACTTGTACCTGAACGCATTTATTTATAATTTCTTAGACCACATGGATACAGGCCAACTTAGCTTTATAAAAGGGCTGCAACGTTTTTACAGCCCGACCATTATTCAATAACGACGGCGGTACCGCTGGCGGTTACCATAAGCATGCTACCGCCGCTGCCAACGGTTTCATAGTCAAGGTCTACCCCAACTATTGCATTAGCCCCTAAAGAAGCTGCATATTGTTGCATTTCGTAAACAGCCGTTTCTTTAGCTTCACGTAACACCTTTTCATATGAACCCGAACGCCCACCTACAATATCACGTATACCAGCAAAAATATCCCTGAAAAAATTAGCTCCAATGATGGTCTCCCCACTGACCAAGCCAATATATTTTACAATTTTTTTTCCTTCTACCTGAGGTGTTGTCGTAACTAACATAGCAATCCGTTTTATAATTGGATGCCTAGCGAAGAAAAAAGTTACATGATCAACGTATTGATTAATCTATTCGCAGAAAATTACCGTTCAAGTCAAATTCAAGTTCCATCCGGTTGGACAACTTTATTTCTTGTCGTCGGCTATCCAATTCCCAGTCCAAAATAAATTCACTGGGATAGGTAGCCTCTACGTAAGCTAGTATTTTTTCAGGCACCACACTGTCTGGCAATTTGTTTGTCCCTTCTATGCCCAGTATACTGCCCTTTTTGTCAAAATCAAGGTGATACCCTTCACTAAGATACACTTCATACGTGGTTTTCAAATCATCCCGCTCTTTTATAACCTGGAGGATTTCATAGCTCGGGAAATGTTGCGTAATATAAGTTTGCGCATTGGCTGGAAGCCCATCAACAGACACGATACTTTCTTTATCACAAGCTGTCAATAGTCCCAATGCAACACCCATTAGCGCCGTTAAATAGATTACTTTTTTCATGATCATATATTTTTGTTGTTCTTGATTTCAAACCAAGACAATCTAAAGGCGGCTTACCCCTATCCAATCATGAAAAAAAAATTAACGTTGCTTACCCACCCACCACGTTATCAAGTATGGCAATATATAATCGGATACCTTCGCCTATTTCATCCAGGTAGATAAACTCGTCGGCCATGTGCGAACGTGCAGAATCGCCCGGCCCAAGCTTGAGCGATGGAATATCAAGCAGCGCCTGATCGCTGGTAGTGGGCGAGCCATATGTGGTGCGTTCGAACGCAAGACCGGCCTGCACTACGGGGTGATTCTTGGGTATGGATGAAGGTTTGAGCCGTACGGAACGTGGTTTTACTTCACAACTTACATGTTGCCGGATGATATCAAGGACTTCTTCATTACGGTAAGCATCCGTTACACGGATATCTACTACAAACTCACAGGTGGCGGGTACCACATTGTGTTGCGAACCTGCGTGGATCACCGTGACGCTCATTTTGATCGGACCAAACTCTTCAGATTCCTTAGGAAAACGATAACTTATAAACCACTCAATATCCTTAAGCGCCTTATAGATAGCATTATCTCCCTCTTCACGGGCGGCGTGGCCGGCTTTACCATATGCTGTGCAATCTAACACCATCAATCCCCTTTCGGCCACTGCCAGTTGCATGAGCGTAGGTTCGCCCACGATTGCAAAATCCAATGGCCCCAAATCGGGGATGGCCAATTCCAACCCGTTCGTGCCGGAGATTTCCTCTTCCGCTGTCGCGGCAATACAAAAATTGTACTTAAGCCCTTCCTGCGGATAAAAATGGAGAAAGGTAGCCAATAACGATACCAGGCATCCACCGGCATCATTGCTTCCCAATCCATATAATCTACCATCTTCAATATCGGGCGAAAACGGATTACGGGTATAGCCTGTATTCGGTTTTACTGTATCATGATGGGAGTTGAGCAGGATGGTGGGTTTAGTCGGATCGAAAAATTTATTATATGCCCATACGTTGTTCATCTTACGGTTGGTGCGTACCCCACGTTGTTGCAAAAACCGCTCAATGGCGTCCCCGGTTTGACCTTCTTCTTTACTAAAAGAAGGAATACGGATAAGATCACGCAATAGATTTGTACTATCCTGAATGAGTTTCTCAATCATTATACAGTCCTCCGGCTTTGAGTGCGGATAGTTTTATACCTTTAATGAATGCCGAACTGAAACCGTTATGCTCCATTTCATTCAGCCCCGCAATCGTACAGCCTTTGGGTGAGGTCACTTTATCTATTTCGCTTTCGGGATGGCTTTGTGTCTGCAACAATAAATCGGCTGCACCTTTAGCAGTTTGGATAGCCATTTTCAGCGCATCGTGGGCGTGGAATCCGATCTCAACCCCTCCTTGTGATGCAGCGCGGATACTGCGCAGGAAAAAGGCGATACCACAAGCACACAATGCCGTAGCCGAAGTCATGAGGTCTTCATTAATGGCAACTACAGCGCCCACCGTTTCAAATAGCTGCTTCACCCTGTCAAGCTGTTCATCAGAAGCATTATCAGAGGCAATACAGGTCATTGATTGGCCAATGGCAATGGCCGTATTGGGCATTGCACGGATAACCTGTATGTTATTGCCCAACTTATCACGTACATTAGCACAACTGACGCCTGATACCACAGATACGACAATTTGTTTTTCGGGTGATACAG
Organism: Parapedobacter koreensis; assembly: GCF_900109365.1. Taxonomy (GTDB): domain Bacteria; phylum Bacteroidota; class Bacteroidia; order Sphingobacteriales; family Sphingobacteriaceae; genus Parapedobacter; species Parapedobacter koreensis. The sequence goes on from NZ_FNZR01000001.1 coordinate 823,939, forward strand.
CAGGTGCTATTTCTTCCAGTACTTTTTTCAGTTGCTGAGGCAACACTGCCAGTACGATGACCTCAGCATCATAAATGGCGACTTTATTGTTGTCACTCACTTTGAAGCCCTTGGCAGCCTCTTCTCCCAATGATTTCAGGTTTCTCCGCGTTAGGGTAATTTCTCCCGGTTGGCAATATTTTTTGTTTACCAATCCCCTTGCCAACGAAAGGCCGATGTTACCGCTTCCGATAATGGTTATCTTGCTCATCTTTTTAAGTCGTAAGTTATAAGTCTAAAGTCGTAATCACCGGACCATCCGTGTGCCGAACTGCTGTTCGCGCAATAAATGTAAATCATCAGCATGCCCGATGCATACTTCGCTCACCCCTTTGGCAATCGCATCAAATGCATTATGCAACTTGGGCACCATGCCATCTGCAATGATACCTGATTCCTTTAGCTGTTCAAACTCTCCGGCCCTTATCTCGGGTATGACCGAAGTTTCATCATTAATATCACGGAGTACGCCCTGTTTCTCAAAGCAGTACACCAAGGAAGTGAGATACCGGGCAGATAAAGCCACCGCTAAGGCCGAAGCAATGGTATCCGCATTGGTATTGAGCAACTGCCCATGACCATCATGGGTAATTGCGGAAAACACGGGTACAAAATCATTCTCCAGCAACGTCGCTATGGCATCTGCATCCACCGAATTAGGCAGGATATCGCCAACAAATCCATAGTCTATCTCTTTTACTGGCCGCTTCACGGCCTTAATGGCATTTCCATCCGCGCCACTCAGTCCGATAGCATTGCACCTGTGTGATTGTAGCTCCGCCACCAATTGTTTATTCGTTAAACCAGCATATACCATCGTAACCACACGCAACATGGCCTCATCGGTAATGCGACGACCAGCTACTAGTTTAGCTTCGATGCCAAGGTCAGCAGCCATCCGGGTTGCAATCTTGCCCCCCCCATGTACCAAAATCTTATTCCCTTTCAGGTAAGAAAAGCGCTCGAGAAAACGACTTAGCCCTTCGGGATGGTCGATAATATTCCCACCGATCTTAATCACCCATAATTTTGTTGACATTTTAATACTTATTTGTCTAACAATAATTGTTCAAGCATTCGCTTCAGTACAACCTGAGCACCCCATACGCGGTTACCCGCTTCCTGAATGACTAATGAGTGCGGCCCATCCAATACTTCACTGGCCAATTCCACGTCGCGGCGCACAGGTAGGCAATGCATGACCTTAGCTTGGTTCGTCAATGCCAGTTTAGCATGATCCAGCATCCACGACTCGCTTATGTGCTGAACCTTTCCGTAATCTTCGTAAGATGACCAATTTTTCACATATACAAAGTCAGCACCCTCCAATGCTTCATCCAATAAATTGGTCATTGTAGCACCTTGGGTAAATTGCTCGGACAACGAATATCCCGGTGGATGAGCTATCGTGAAATCCATAAGACCTTCCGCCTGCGCCCTGGACATCCATTCGGCAAATGAATTGGGTACTGCTTGCGGTAGCGCCTTCACATGAGGTGCCCATGCCATCACAACCTTCGGTTTCCGGGGTTGGTGCCAATGCTCACGGATCGTGATGAGATCGGTAAGGCTTTGCAATGGGTGACGGGTAGCGCTTTCCAGGCTGACCACCGGCACACCACAGAAGGCTATAAATTTCCGGAACAAATCCTCACCATAATCAACATCGCGATCCTCCAACTTCGGGAATGAACGTATGCCTAATATGTCACAATATTGCCCCATAACAGCTGCAGCCTCCCGGATATGCTCTACAGTGGTGCCATTCATGGCTATCCCATCTCTTGTTTCAAGCGCCCATCCATCTTTATCCATGTTCATGACCATCACATCCATACCCAGATGGATCGCTGCCTTCTGCGTACTCAAGCGCGTACGCAAACTCGGATTCAGGAAAACCAAGCCCAAGGTTTTCCGTTTACCTAAATGTTCATAAGCAAAGGGATTGCTTTTTAAGCGCAGGGCTTCATCCACGATATTAGAAAGGTCAGCTACGTCCGCGACCGAAAAAAATTGCTTCATGGGTACTAACTATTGACTGTATCAAAAATGGTCAATCTAAAATTCTTTTAGCCGCTCATCCAACGCTTCCAAAAAGCGATCTGCATGAGATTTGGTCATGCTCAAGGCTGGAAGCAGCCGGATCACATTCGGCTTGGCTTCGCCGGTGAAGATACGGTTTTTAACCAACAAATCTTTCTTGATCGGACTTAACTCCGCCGGAAGATCAATACCAATCATCAATCCACGACCACGTATCTCCTGTATGTGATCAAATCCACGTAGTTCGCCGATTAGGTAACTGCCCACCTCAGCAGCATTGTGAATCAACGCTTCCTCCTGCATGACTTCCAATACAGCCAATGCGGCAGCACAGGCAAGGTGGTTGCCGCCGAATGTGGTACCCAACATACCAAACCAAGGTTGAATCTTGGGCGATATGGCAATGGCACCGATAGGAAACCCATTGCCCATGCCTTTGGCCATGCTATAGATATCTGCTTCCACCCCCGCGTGGTCATGTGAATAAAATTTGCCTGTCCGCCCGTACCCACATTGTACAGCGTCAGCGATGAACACCGCACCATATCGTTCGGTTAAATCCCGGATACTCCTTAAAAATTCATCAGAAGCCACTCGGATCCCTCCAACTCCCTGAATTCCCTCGATAATAACGGAAGATATGTCTTCACCGTATGCAGCAAAAGCAGCTTCCAATGCTTCAACATCGTTGAAAGGCAAAAAAACAACGTTGTCCGTCTCGTTCACGGGAGCGACGATCTTCGGGTTATCTGTAGCTGCCACCGCCAAAGATGTACGTCCATGGAATGCACCCGTAAAAGCGATGACCTTCTTTCTGCCATTATGGAACGATGCTAATTTCAATGCATTTTCATTTGCCTCCGCGCCCGAATTGCACAGAAACAACTGGTAATCCTGTTTACCCGAAACCCTTCCCAGCAAATCTGCCAGCTGCCGTTGCGGGGGTATCTCAATAAAATTGGAATAAAAGCCGATTTGGTTCAACTGCTCAGTGATTCGATTTACATAATGAGGATGGGTATGGCCAATAGAAATCACGGCATGACCGCCGTATAAATCAAGATATTCATTTCCTTGGGCATCCCATACAATGCTGCCTTTCGCTTTGGTGATAGCAATGGGATTAATAGGATATACGTCAAATAGGTTCATGTGTTATAAAAAATTAAAATAGTCACCAAATATTCAATCATCATAAAAAAACCCGTTTTTTGATATCAAAAAACGGGCTCAACTCTTTACACTTGATTAATTGCTTAATCCTCTTTCTTATCTTCTTTTGGAGTTTCTTCCGTTTCTGTGGTGTTTTCTTGCACATCAGTTGCTTCGGCAACTGCCTCTTCCGATGCAGCCGGAGATTCAACTTCTACTGGTTCGGCAACGACCGTTTCAGTAGCTCCTGCATCAGCTTTTCGCTTACCACCACGTCGTCGCGTAGATTTACGTTCGGTTGCAACTCCATCTTTCTTGTACACCTCATTGTAATCAACCAATTCGATAAATGCCATTTCGGAGTTGTCCCCCAAACGGTTTTCCAACTTGATAATACGTGTATACCCGCCCGGGCGATTGGCTACCTTTTCAGAAATCTCCCGAAACAATATGGTCACTGCTTCCTTGTCCTGCAAATAACTGAATACGGTCCGACGTGAATGCGTAGTGTCCTCTTTGGATTTGGTAATCAATGGCTCCACATACTGGCGCAATGCCTTAGCTTTGGCCAACGTAGTGGTAATACGCTTGTGCTTAATCAGCGAAGTGGCCATGTTTGCCAACATCGCTTTGCGATGACTTGCTGTGCGGCCTAAATGGTTAATTTTCTTTCCGTGTCTCATTTTTCTTTAAAATTTGTGCATACCGTCCCCTACTATTACTATTATCGGGGGGAATTATGCAACAGGTCGCTAATTATTTATTATTCTTCATCAAGCTTGTATTTGGACAAGTTCATTCCAAATGACAACCCCTTAGATTTTACTAACTCTTGGATCTCGCTCAATGATTTTTTACCGAAGTTCCTGAATTTGAGCATATCCGCCACATCATACGTTACTAATTCGGCTAGCGTACGGATATCTGCTGCTTTTAGGCAGTTAAGTGCACGTACAGATAAATCTAAATCCACCAATTCGGTCTTTAAAATTTTACGCATATGCAGGATCTCCTCATCCACCACTTTCGTCTCTTCCTTGGCTTGTGATTCAAGCAACATATTCTCATCTGAGAATAGCATGAAGTGCTGTATAAGGATTTTCGCAGCTTCTTTCAACGCATCTTCCGGATGAATAGACCCATCGGTTGATATGTCCAACAACAACTTTTCGTAGTCTGTCTTCTGCTCTACGCGATAATTCTCGATTGTGTATTTTACGTTTTTTATCGGCGTAAAAATCGAATCCACCGCAATAAGACCAACAGGCCCGTCTACAACCTTATTTTCCTCTGCATTAATATACCCACGCCCTTTTGTCACATTGAGTTCCAATTCGAGGGTAACGGAGCTTTCCATATTGCAGATCACCAAATCAGGATTCAACACGGTAAAGTTGTTAGAGAAATTGGTGATATCCCCGGCAGTCAGCTGATCTTGTCCATTGACAACCATAAAGATTTTTTCAGAATCACCCATTTCTCCGGTTTTCTTGAAGCGAACCTGCTTCAGGTTCAGAATAATCTCGGTAACATCCTCCACGACACCCTTAATGGTAGAAAACTCGTGTGATACACCTGAGAAACGAACCGACGTAATTGCATATCCTTCAAGCGAGGACAATAGAATACGGCGTAAAGCATTACCGATGGTCACACCGAAACCCGGCTCTAATGGACGAAATTCAAACGTGCCATCGAAATCCGTTGATTTCTGCATGATAACTTTATCAGGTCTTTGAAATGCTAAGATTGCCATTTACTTATTCTTAATGTTTGTTTACAAAAAATGCCAAACCACAGAAATAGCATAACCATTGCAGGCTATGCTTTTTGTAGTCGTTACTTATTTGGAGTATAACTCGACAATTAAGTTTTCCTTGATGTTTTCAGGGATCTCGGTACGTTCTGGATAATTCAGAAACTTACCTTTTAATTCATTCGCATCCCACTCCAACCAGCTAAATTTATTTATTTTCCGGCCAGCTACGGCATTCGTAATAGCTTCAAGAGATTTAGAACGTTCGCGCACAGCAATGATATCGCCGGGACGAAGGCTGTATGAAGGGATGTTTACCACTTCCCCATTTACAGTAATGTGCTTGTGGCCTACCAATTGCCTAGCCGCAGAACGGGTAGGGGCAATTCCCAAACGATAAACGGTATTGTCTAGCCGAGCTTCCAAAAGTTTCAAGAATACCTCACCGGTGATTCCATGTTTGGAAGAAGCTTTAGCAAACAGGTTAGCAAATTGACGCTCCAAAACACCGTAAGTATATTTTGCTTTTTGTTTTTCAAGCAATTGAACGGCATATTCAGATTGTTTACCCCTGCGTTTTGAAACCCCATGCTGCCCTGGAGGATAGTTTTTACGTTCCAGTGCTTTGTCAGGCCCGAAAATAGGTTCTCTAAATTTACGGGCAATTTTGGACTTTGGTCCTGTATATCTCGCCATATAGTTGTTGGTTTTAAAGTATCGTTCAGCCTATAGCTGACGAATCTTAGCTTTAAAAAATTGTATTATACTCTCCTACGTTTTGGTGGACGGCAACCGTTGTGCGGTAGCGGCGTAATGTCCTTAATAGCCATCACCTCAATACCCGAATTTTGCAATGTCCGGATAGCAGATTCGCGCCCTGCACCAGGACCTTTTACGAATACTTCCACTTTGCGTAATCCTAAATCATGTGCTACTTTGCCGCAATCAGAGGCTGCTTGAGAAGCAGCATAAGGAGTATTTTTCTTAGAGCCCTTAAAACCCATTTTGCCAGCACTTGACCAAGATATGGTCTGTCCTTGATTGTTGGTAAGCGTAACGATGATATTATTAAAAGTAGCGTTTATGTGTGCCTGGCCAACCGCCTCAATGACAACAATACGCTTCTTGCTTACTTTTTTACTCTTAGCCATTGTCTCTTCTCAATTATTATTTAGTAGCTTTTTTCTTATTTGCGACAGTCTTACGTTTCCCTTTGCGGGTACGTGAGTTATTCTTTGTCCGTTGGCCTCGAACTGGCAAGTGCTTACGGTGGCGAAGCCCACGGTAACAACCAATGTCCATCAAGCGTTTGATATTCAACTGCACTTCCGAACGGAGCGCACCCTCCACTTTAATCTCATCGTTGATCACGGCACGAATGGCCGCTAATTGGTCATCATCCCAATCCTGTACCTTGACATCAAAATCGATGCCTGCTTTTGTCAAAATACGTTGTGCCGTCGAGCGGCCGATCCCGTAAATGTATGTGAGGCCTATCTCGCCTCTTTTGTTTTTAGGTAAATCTATACCTGCAATCCGTGCCATATACTATTTTAGTGATTTACGATTCCCTATCCCTGCCGTTGCTTAAATTTCGGGTTCTTCTTGTTGATTACAAATACCTTGCCTTTGCGACGGATAATCTTACAATCCGCGCTACGCTTCTTGATGGATGCTCTGACTTTCATGATCTTATATTACTAACGAAGCACTGTTGCTTCCTCTTTATTTATATCGATACGTTATTCTTCCTTTTGTTAAATCATAAGGAGACATTTCCAATTTTACACGATCACCTGGCAAAATCTTGATGTAGTGCATGCGCATTTTTCCTGAAATATGAGCGATGATTTCATGCCCATTCTCTAACTCCACACGAAACATCGCATTGGAAAGTGCTTCCTTAATAACCCCGTCTTGTTCAATTGAGGCTTGTTTAGCCATATAGTCTTGATTATTATCTAATTATGCCCCTGCACAAACAGGGATGCAAAGATAAGCAAAAAAATTGAATATCAACCCCTTTTATTCAAAACTTCTTCAATATAAGCAAAAGTAGTCAATACGTCCGGTGTCCCTTTGCGTACGGCCACCATATGCTCATAATGGGCTGAAGGCTTACCATCACTTGTGCTTACTGTCCACCCATCATCCCAAAATTTCACGCCTGCCTTGCCCATATTAATCATGGGCTCTATACAGATGACTAATCCCATTTCCAACTTGGTTCCCGTACCCCGTTTCCCATAATTAGGAACTTCCGGTTTTTCATGAAGTTTGTATCCCACCCCATGACCTACCAACTCACGAACGATACCATAGCCATATTGGTTTACATGTTCTTGTACCGTATAGGCTATATCGCCTACTCGCTTCCCTACAACAGCCTGTTTGATAGCCAAATTAAGCGACTCCAATGTCACGCGGAGAAGTTGTTCTACCTCTGGCCTCACTTCACCTACAGCAAACGTATATGCCGAATCGCTGATGAAATTATTCAAATCAACTCCACCATCCACAGACACAATATCACTATCCCGAAGCTCATAATTGCTTGGAATACCATGAACAATCTGATCATTCACTGAAATACATAACGAATTAGGAAATCCGTTGTAATTCAAAAAAGCTGGCCGACCACCATGATCATGGATATAGTCATAAGCCAACTTATCCAAAGATAGGGTGGTAATCCCCGGTTTGATCTCCTTGGCTATTTCACCAAGCAACTGCGAAAGCACTGTAGCTGACTTTCGCAGTTGTTCAATATCCTCGGCCGACTTATAGTATACTTTAGACATGGAGGTTATATCACCGATTGGGTGGGGCCGGAAGCCACAGGAGTACGTCCTTTTATGCGGCCGGTCTTCATCAGCCCATCATAGTGACGCATTAATAGATGGCTTTCAATTTGTTGTAATGTATCCAATACAACGCCTACTAAAATAAGTAACGATGTCCCGCCGTAAAAATGAGCAAACTGGTTATTCACGCCGAATAAACTAGCAATTGCAGGCAAGATGGCAATAACAGCTAAGAAAATCGCTCCAGGTAACGTGATCTTTGATATCACGCTGTCTATATAAAAATTAGTAGCCTGTCCGGGCTTTACGCCGGGGATAAACCCACCATTCTTTTTCATGTCTTCGGACATCTGCTGTGGATTGACCATGATAGCCGTATAGAAAAACGTAAATGCGATGATCAAGACAGCAAAAGTTACGTTATATGCTACGGATGTATAGTTGCTCAACGACGTCAGGAAAGATGACTGTAAATCTGGAAAAAACTGGCTAAGGCTCATCGGCACAAACATAATGGCCTGTGCAAAGATAATCGGCATTACCCCTGCAGCATTTACTTTCAACGGTATATACTGTCTGACACCACCGTATTGCTTATTACCAACAATTTTCTTTGCATATTGCACCGGTATTTTGCGTACGCCTTGCACAATAAGAATAGTGAAAATCACAACAAAAAACAAGGCTATAAACTCCAACAATAAGGGGATAGGACCTCCTCCACCAGTACTCATTCTGGAAAACCATTCAGCTGTAATACCGCTAGGCAGTTGGGCAATAATCCCAGTCATGATAATCAATGAGATACCGTTTCCGATACCCTTGTCGGTAATCTTTTCGCCCAACCACATGACAAAGAGTGTTCCTGCCGTCAAAACAAAAGCAGTTAATATGGTAAACATAGGGTCTGCAATCATCTTGGCTCCGCCATCAATTTGTGTGCGGACATAGGCGATAGACTGTACCAACGTGATAGCTAACGTAAGATACCGGGTAATCTGGTTCATCTTTTTTCTACCGCTTTCACCTTCTTTCTGCATTTTTTGGAAATACGGTACTGCTATTCCAAGCAATTGAACCACAATAGACGCCGAGATATAAGGCATTACACCCAATGCGAATATCGCCGACCGGGAAAAAGATCCCCCAGCAAACATATCGAGCAAGCCAAGCAATCCTTCCTTTGCTTCATGCTGAAGCGCAGCAGGATTGACACCGGGCAACACGATGTGGCATCCAACACGATAGATCAAAAGGAATAGAAGCGTATTCAATATACGCGTCCTCAGATCATCGATCTTCCAAATATTGGTTAAGGTTGTGATTAGCTTCTTCATGTATTAAAGTTTTACAATCGAACCCCCAACAGCTTCAATCGCTTGCTGTGCAGTAGCAGAAAACGCATGCGCCTTTACTTCTATCTTAGACGTTAGTTCTCCCCTACCTAAAATTTTCACCAAATCATTTTTGGAAACCAATCCATGCGATTTTAGCGTTTCGAAGTCTATAATAGACAATTCAAATTTTTCGACCAATCCCTGAAGCACGTCCAAATTGATCCCAACATACTCAATGCGGTTAGGATTTTTAAAACCAAATTTAGGCACGCGGCGTTGCAAAGGCATCTGCCCACCTTCGAAACCTACTTTTGAAGTATGCCCAGAACGGGATTGCGCTCCCTTATGTCCCCGCGTAGACGTACCGCCACGACCAGATCCTGTACCACGGCCTATGCGTTTCTTACTTTTAATTGATCCTTTTGCGGGTTTTAGATTACTTAAATTCATCTGAATCTGATATTGTGTCATACCTTCGCTTTCACTATACAGGTACAACGATTAAACGTAATTATACTTCTTCTATTGCGATAAGGTGATTCACCTTACGCACCATACCGATAATCGATGGAGTTGCTTCTACCTCGATGGTATGATTGATTTTGCGGAGGCCCAATGCTTTCATGGTCTGCTTTTGGCGCTCACTTCTATCAATGATACTCTTGATTTGCGTAATTTTGATCTTTGCCATGACAGTTATCCGTTAAATACCTTATTTAAATCAACACCACGTTGCTGAGCCACCGTATAAGCATCACGCATCTTCAGCAACGCATCAATGGTTGCCTTTACTACGTTATGCGGGTTAGATGACCCCAGTGACTTAGCCAATACATCCGTTACGCCAGCACTTTCCAGAACAGCGCGCATCGCACCACCCGCTAATACACCTGTACCATGTACCGCAGGTTTAATCAACACATTGCCTCCAGAAAACTTGCCATTTTGCTCATGGGGCACGGTGCCTTTGATAATAGGCACTTTGATTAAGTTTTTCTTGGCATCATCAATCCCTTTGGTAATGGCTTCCGTAACTTCCTTGGCTTTTCCAAGGCCATAGCCTACCACTCCATTCTCATCGCCGACAACCACAATGGCTGAAAAGCTAAATGTACGGCCACCCTTGGTTACCTTAGCTACCCGTTGGATACTCACCAAGCGATCCTTCAATTCGATTTCGCTCGATTTTACTCGTTTTATATTGCTTAATGACATGTTCTCGATGATTAAAAATCCAAACCAGCTTCACGGGCACCTTCGGCAAGTGACTTCACCCGTCCATGGTACAAATATCCGTTACGGTCAAAAACTACTTTACTAATTCCGGCTGCCAACGCTTTCTCAGCTATCAACTTTCCAACAGCCTTAGACTGCTCAACTTTGTTGCCTGATGCCGAAAAATCTTTAGCTAAAGATGACGCCGAAACCAATGTCACTCCAGCTTTGTCATCAATCACCTGAGCATAGATCCCCTTATTGCTTCTATATACAGACAAGCGTGGGCGTTCCGGCGATCCGGATAGATGTTTCCTAATCCCCTTTTTGATACGCTCCCTACGCGATACTTTTTTTCCTGCCATGATCGTTACTATTTTTTAGATGCTGATTTGCCTGCTTTTCTCCTCAACTGCTCACCAGCAAACTTAATACCTTTTCCTTTATATGGTTCTGGTGCGCGCAATGATCGGATCTTAGCGGCAACCTGTCCCAGCAATTGTTTGTCTATAGACTCCAATGTAATGGTAGGATTCTTTCCTTTTTCGGCCGTCGTCGTTACCTTCACCTCTTTTGGGAGAATGAGTACAACTTGGTGTGAAAATCCGAGTGTAAGATCAAGGGTAGTTCCTTGCGCATTGGCGCGATAACCAACCCCTACCAATTCTTGAATAGTTTTGTAACCCTCGGTAACGCCAATGACCATGTTATTCAGCAGCGAGCGATACAAGCCATGAAGCGCTTTATGCCTTTTCTGATCCGTAGGGCGCTTTACCAACAACTGACCGTTTTCCTGTCCTACGGTGATATCTTTATCAACCTGTTGCGTTAATTCACCTTTCGGCCCCTTTACGGTCACTAAGTTTTTATCCGATATCGTAATCGTCACCCCAGCGGGGATAGCGATAGGTGCTTTTCCAATTCTTGACATCTTGTGTGTTCCTCCTGATTAATATACGTAACATAAAACCTCGCCACCAACATTCTGAAGACGGGCTTCTTTGTCGGTCATTACACCTTTCGAAGTTGAAAGGATAGCGATTCCTAAGCCATTCAACACACGCGGCATGTCATCCACTCCTGCATATTTCCTCAGACCAGGTTTGCTCACACGTTTCAAGGTGCGGATTGCCGGGACTTTGCTCACCGGGTGATACTTCAATGCAATTTTGATAGTACCTTGTACGGTGTCTTCATCGAATTTGTAATTCGTAATGTAGCCCTTATCAAAGAGTACTTTCGTGATCTCTTTTTTAAGGTTTGATGCAGGAATTTCTACAACCCTATGGTTGGCCTTAATGGCATTCCTTACTCGGGTAAGGTAATCCGCTATTGGATCTGTATTCATTTATGGTATTCATTTGTGATAACGGTTTCCTTCGGCCACCGTGGCTTTAGGACCTATTACCTGTTAAAAATTCTTTTTTTCTCACATTCGGTCATCAGCTTTCGGCAACAAACCGCTACGCTCAACTTGCGACTCCCGACTCTTATCTTACCAGGAAGCTTTCTTCACTCCTGGGATTTTCCCGGCCACAGCCATTTCACGAAACGTCACCCGTGAAATGCCAAACTGGCGCATATAGCCTTTTGGACGTCCGGTCAATTTGCAGCGGTTGTGCAAACGCACAGGCGACGCATTCTTTGGCAACTTATCAAGTGCAACATAATCACCGGCTGCCTTTAGGGCCGCGCGTTTTTCTGCATACTTTGCTACCAGTTTAGCGCGTTTTATCTCGCGTGCTTTAATTCCTTCTTTAGCCATTAGTTACTGTATTTTGATTCTTGAATGGTAATCCAAATTGTTTCAACAATTCCAATGCTTCGACGTCAGTCTTTGCACTGGTTACAAAGGTAATATCCATCCCTTGGATTTTATTGATTTTATCAATATCAATCTCCGGGAAAATGATTTGCTCTGTAATACCCAACGTATAGTTACCCCTTCCATCAAAACCCTTATCGTTGATTCCTCTGAAATCACGAATACGGGGAAGTGCCACCGCAACCAGCCGGTCAAGGAACTCATACATTTTACTATCCCGGAGCGTCACCCGTACACCTATTGGCATTCCTTTGCGGAGCTTAAAATTGGAGACGTCTTTCTTTGACCGGGTAGCTACAGCTTTTTGACCTGTAATCATGGTCATTTCATTGATTGCATTGTCAATCAACTTCTTGTCAGAAGTTGCAGCACCGATGCCTTGGCTCACAGCAATCTTTTCGAGCTTCGGAACCTGCATGACGCTCTTATATTCAAATTTTTCTTTTAGCGCAGTACGGATTTCCTCCTTATACTTAGCCTTTAATCTTGGTACATATGCCATTAGTCAATCACCTCCCCTGATTTTTTCGCTACGCGAACGATTTTTTTCTTGCCGTTTACTTCAGTCACTTTACGTCCAACGCGGGTTGGTTTACCGCTTTTAGGATCGATATAAGCGAGATTGGAAATGTGGATAGGAGCTTCCTTCTCGATAATGCCTCCATTAGGATTGGCAGCACTCGGTTTAGTGTGCTTCTTTACAATATTCACTCCCTCTACAATAGCCCTATTTTCGGCTATAAATACCTCCAACACCTTACCTTGGGATCCTTTGGAATTGCCAGAAATGACCTTTACCAAATCTCCCGTTCGGATTTTAATCTTATGTGTCGATGTCTTTGTCTGTCCCATGATTATAATACCTCCGGTGCTAATGATACAATTTTCATGAACTGCTTTTCACGCAATTCCCGAGCTACTGGGCCAAAGATACGTGTTCCGCGGGGTTCATCCTGATTATTCAACAATACAGCGGCATTGTCGTCGAAGCGTATATACGATCCATCCTTACGTCGGATTTCCTTCTTCGTCCTTACGACCACTGCTTTAGAAACGGTTCCTTTCTTTACGTTCCCTGAAGGCAAAGCACTTTTCACGGTAACAACGATCTTGTCTCCAATCGATGCATAACGCTTGCCGGTACCGCCCAATACACGGATCACTAATACTTCCTTAGCTCCACTATTGTCGGCCACATTGAGTCTTGATTCCTGTTGTACCATGTTACTTAGCCCTTTCTAAAATTTCTACTAAACGCCAATTTTTGGTCTTACTCAGCGGACGCGTTTCCATGATCAATACTGTGTCGCCGATACCGCACGTATTGTTTTCGTCATGAGCCTTAAATTTGGTAGTCTTCTTCACGAACTTTCCATAAATGGGGTGCTTCACTTTACGTTCTACAGCCACCACGATGGACTTGTCCATTTTGTTGCTCACTACCAAGCCGATCCTTGTTTTTCTTAAATTTCTTTCCATTTCCGACGTTGATTTTTATGCCTCAGCGGCTGTTTCATTAGCAGCGTTGGCCGCCTTCTCAGCATGCTTACGCTTCGTCAATTCGGTTAATAGACGTGCAATGGTTTTGCGCGTATATTTGATCCGATTGGGGTTCTCTATTGCTGAAACAGCATGAGCAAACTTCAATTTGGTGAGGGCAGCCTTCTCTTCAGCGATTTTGGCTATCAAGTCCCCCGTTGACAATTCTACAATTTCTGAATTTTTCATTTCTATTTATTGTTTTACTGGATGTCCCCATCAGCGTACTTCCACGGTTAATACCCCGAGGCGGCTTGCCGGTAACGGCGGCAAGACCAATGGCAGACAGCGCCAGTTACGTCTATGCTTACACGTAGTCCCTACGTATCACAAACTTCGTTTGCACAGGTAACTTCTGTGCGGCGAGGCGCAAGGCTTCCTTGGCCACTTCCAACGGTACACCTTCTGCTTCAAATAACATACGTCCAGGACGTACTACCGCAACCCAATACTCGGGAGCACCTTTACCTTTACCCATCCGTACTTCCGCTGGCTTCTTGGTCACGGGTTTATCCGGAAAAACGCGAATCCATACTTGACCTTCACGTTTCATATAACGGGTAACCGCAATACGGGCCGCTTCAATCTGACGGCTGGTAATCCATGCCGGCTCCATTGATTTGATACCGAAAGAACCGAAGGCCAACTCCGACCCGCGGGTAGCGTTGCCTTTCATGCGGCCTTTCTGCATCTTTCTGAACTTTGTCCTTTTTGGCTGTAACATGTTCGTATCTTAATTAACACTGCCTATCGCAGTTGTCATCTAAATCTAAAAAATAACTTAACCTCTCCTGTTTTGGCCGCCACGGTTCCCACCGCTGCGTTGTTGTCCAGGTGCTCCGCCACGACGTTGATCATTGCCACGGCGTTGTTCGCCGCCACCACCACGGCGTTGGTCACCACCACCTCGACGTTGGTCACCACCACGGCGATCACCCCCGCCCCGACGGTTATCACCGCGGAAATCACTTGGGCCGCCTTCCGTACGTTGCTTCACGCCTGACGTCTGTCCAACATTGGGCGACAAATCACGCTTTCCGTAGACTTCACCCTTACATATCCATACTTTCACACCGATTTTACCATAAGTGGTCAATGCTTCCACCAATGCATAGTCAATGTCTGCACGGAACGTATGCAAGGGAATCCGTCCTTCCTTATATTGCTCAGTGCGGGCCATTTCAGCGCCGCCGAGACGACCAGAACACATGATTTTGATTCCTTCTGCACCCATACGCATCGTTGATGCGATGGCTGTCTTCATTGCGCGGCGGAAAGAGATGCGTGCTTCGAGTTGTTTAGCAACACCTTCCGCTACCAAATGAGCCTCCAGTTCCGGGCGCTTAATCTCGAAAATGTTGATTTGAACATCTTTTTTCGTCAGTTTCTTCAACTCTTCCTTAATTTTGTCCACCTCTTGGCCCCCTTTACCGATAACGATTCCAGGACGCGCAGTGTGGATAGTTACTGTAATGCGTTTCAATGTACGCTCAATAACTACCTTGGCTACACCACCTTTGGCGATACGAACCGACAAGTATTTTCTTATCTTTTCGTCCTCAACTAATTTATCGGAATAGTTCTTGCCCCCGAACCAGTTGGAATCCCAACCTTTGATGATTCCTAACCTGTTACCTATTGGATTTGCTTTTTGTCCCATTACTTGATAAATTAGTTTTGTGCTACGTTATTCTTGCTGTCTATCACCAAGGTAACGTGGTTCGAACGTTTGCGAATGCGGTATCCCCGGCCTTGCGGTGCAGGACGCAATCTTTTCAATTGACGCCCGCCATCTACGAAAGCTTCCTTCACAAATAATCCGCTTTCTTCCACAGACTTGTCTTCATTTTTTGCTTCCCAGTTTTTGATAGCTGAGAGCAACAGTTTCTCCACACGGATCGCTGCTTCCTTGTTGGTATGCTTGAGGATATACAAAGCATGTTCCACCTTTTCGCCACGGATAAGATCGACGACCAAGCGCATCTTACGCGGCGAGGTAGGGCAGTTTACTAATTTGGCAGTAGAAGCTCCTCCTACTTGAGCCTTTTCCTGCTCTTTGCGCTGTTTAATGATAACAGACTTTTTGAGTTTTCGTGTTGCTTCCATGCCTAATTATTTTTTCTTTTCTGCGTGACCCCGGAATGTACGCGTAGGCGCAAATTCACCGAGCTTATGACCTACCATATTTTCCGTTACATATACGGGAATAAATTTATTGCCGTTGTGCACTGCGAAGGTATGACCAACAAAATCAGGTGAAATCATGGATCTACGAGACCACGTCTTGATTACCGATTTTTTGTTTATTTCATTCATAGAAAGAACTTTTCTTTCTAAGTTGTGGTCGATATAAGGACCTTTTTTAATTGAACGAGCCATTATTTCTTCCTTCTCTCAATGATGTAACGATTCGATGCCTTTTTCTTACTACGGGTTTTGTAACCTTTGGCCAGCAACCCTTTACGTGACCGTGGGTGTCCACCGGATGCACGACCTTCACCACCACCCATGGGGTGATCGACCGGGTTCATAGCTACACCACGTACGCGTGGACGACGGCCCAAGTGGCGTTTCCGTCCGGCTTTACCCAATACTTCATTGGCTTTTTCCGCATTGGATACCGAACCGATGGTCGCCAGACAAGTCGCCAGGATCAAGCGGGTTTCGCCAGATGGCAATTTAATAATGGCATACTTTCCGTCGCGCGCAGACAGTTGGGCATAAGTGCCGGCACTGCGCGCAATGGTACCGCCTTGGCCTGGGTTCAACTCAATGTTATGAATAATCGAACCCAAAGGAATGTTTTGCAATGGCAAGGTGTTGCCGATTTCGGGAGCGACAGTATCACCGGATACAAGCGTTTGCCCTACTTTCAATCCCTCAGGCGCTATGATGTAGCGTTTCTCACCATCCACATAATGCAACAATGCAATACGTGCAGAACGGTTGGGATCATATTCTATTGTGGCAACTTTTGCGGGGATATCTTTCTTATCGCGTTTAAAATCTATCAATCGGTATGCTTTTTTATGTCCCCCACCGATGTAACGCATAGTCATTTTACCGGAATTATTCCTACCTCCTGACTTCTTGATCTTCACGACCAACGACTTCTCAGGAACGTTGGTGGTGATATCCGAATAGTCTCCTCCTACTCTGAAACGAGTACCAGGGGTAACCGGTTTGAATCTTTTAACTGCCATTTCTAATTATATAGTACTGTAAAAGTCAATCGTTTCACCATCTTTGATTGTGATGATGGCCTTTTTATATTTCGGGGTTCTTCCCGATACAAACCCTGCCTTTGTATAGCGATTTTTCGCCTTACCAGCTATAACCATGGTATTCACGGCTACTACTGTCACGCCGAACATTTGTTCCACGGCTTGTTTGATTTGTATCTTGTTTGCCCTGTGGTCCACTTTGAAAGCATAACGGTTCAATTTTTCCGTAAGCAATGATGCTTTCTCAGTCAATACGGGTTTCTTGATAATTTCCATATTACTACTTGGCAAATGCCTCCTCCAAGGTTTTAACAGAAGCTGTGGTCAACAAAAGCTTGCCAGCATTCAACACATCATACGTGTTCAGTTCACCGGCGGTGATTACTTTCGCTTTTTTCAGATTTCTGCTTGATAAATAAACGTTGTTGTCTTGCGCAGGTAAAACCAATAAGGTTTTTTCGTTGGCGATGTTTAGGCTATTCACCAAGTTCACATAGTTTTTGGTTTTAATGGAATCGAAGTTCACTTCGTCCAATACCACAATGTTATTGTCCTTGGCTTTGTAGCTCAACGCTGATTTACGTGCCAACGCCTTCAGCTTTTTATTGAGCTTAAAACTATAGTCACGAGGCTGCGGACCGAAGATACGACCACCACCGTTAAACAATGGGGATTT
The DNA here is from genome assembly GCF_900109365.1 of Parapedobacter koreensis. GTDB lineage: Bacteria > Bacteroidota > Bacteroidia > Sphingobacteriales > Sphingobacteriaceae > Parapedobacter > Parapedobacter koreensis. The sequence goes on from NZ_FNZR01000001.1 coordinate 841,549, forward strand.
GATGCTGCCTGCACGAGCACCACCCGTTCCTTTTTGTTTATGTAGCTTGCGCGTAGAGCCAGCAATTTCATTACGTTGCTTGGACTTGTGCGTACCTTGACGCTGATTAGCGAGGTATTGCTTCACATCCAAGTAAATCGCGTGGTCATTGGGTTCTACCCCAAATACCGATTCAGGAAGTTGCACCTTGGCACCTGTCTCTTTACCTGATATATTTAAAACGTTAACTTCCATCTCCTTATTTATCTACGATTACGTATGAACCTTTGGCTCCGGGGATAGAACCACTGACCACGATCAAGTTTTGATCCTCATAAACCTTCAGCACTTGCAGGTTTTGAATCTTTACGCGGTCACCCCCTGTACGGCCAGCCATGCGCATACCTTTAAATACGCGTGAGGGCCATGATGATGCACCTAATGAACCAGGCGCGCGCAGGCGGTTGTGTTGCCCGTGGGTAGCCCCACCAACACCACCGAAGCCATGGCGCTTCATGACACCTTGAAAACCTTTTCCTTTGGAAGTGCCGACGACGTCTACGTATTCGCCTTCTTCAAAAATGGAAACAGTCACCAAGTCACCGAGGGTTTTCTCGTCGGGGAAGGTTTTAAATTCTACCAATTTACGCTTAGGCGTAGTCTCCGCTTTTGCGAAGTGCCCTTTCAAAGAGGCCGTTGTGTTCTTCTCTTTTGCTTCATCAAAAGCAAGTTGAATAGCGGAATAGCCATCTTTTTCTTCCGTGCGTATCTGCGTTACCACGCACGGGCCAGCTTCGATCACCGTACAGGGAATGTTCTTCCCGTCAGCGTCATAAATGCTGGTCATTCCTACTTTTTTTCCAATAATTCCTGACATGTTTCTATTAATCTATTAACGTCCATCGAAGCAGTAGGGCTTCGCTCAAGACATACCATCCCCTTAAAAGGGACGGCAAAGATAGAAAACTTACTTTAAGTATCAAATAGTTAGTGAATTATTTTTTAATTTTCTCTCCGGAGAAAGGTTTTCCTTCCAACAATCGTTTGTATCGTATCAAAGCTTCAATATAATAATAATCGGCATAGGTAAGTGGCACATCGATTTCACTACCATGTGGGATGGAGCCTACGCTATACTTCAGGATAAATCCACCGTTTGTACCAATTTCAGCTTTATAAGGCGCAGTGGAAAGATTTTTGAGGATATGTTCTGCTTTAACCATATAGTCTGCATGCTCCTCGTTTTCGGTATGGGTGCTCAATTCAATCAGCGCCGAAGCCAGAACGGTCGCCGTGGAAGCATCACGATTGGTTTTGTAATTGGCAGCATACGGACTATCTGCAGTTAGATCTGGCGCATTGAAATCCCAATATGGCACCAAATCTTCCGGCATGTTGGGATGGTTTAATATAAATGCAGCGACATGTTTTGCAAAATCAAGGTACGTAACATCCCCTGTTTCCCGATACATCATAATATAACCATAAAGCCCCCATGCCTGACCCCGCGCCCATGCCGACTCATCATATGCACCTTGCGCTGTTTTCTTCGCCACGATGCTGCCATCTTCCGGATTGTAGTCAATCACATGGTAAGAGCTGTAGTCCGGACGATAATGGTTCTTAATCGTGGTGTTGGCATGGGTCATTGCGATATCACGATACTTTGGGTCGCCACTCAGCGTGGAAGCCTGCGCGAGAAACTCCAGGTTCATCATGTTATCAATGATGACGGGGTAAGTCCATCCTTCCCATGAGCGGATAGCTTTGACGGTAGGATTATAACGGCTTATTAGCGATTCGGCACCGGTGAGCAATATCGTTTTATAGGTGGCTGTATCACCTGTAAGCCTCAGCGCGTTACCAAAACTGCAATACAGCATAAAGCCAAGATCATGTGTGCCTTTATTATGCTGTTCTTTTTCAAGGATACGCAACTTATCTTTCGCCAATTGGAGCAATTGCTCATCGCCGGAATGCTCATAAAGGTATAGCAATGAACCAGGATAAAATCCAGAAGTCCACCACCGTGTATCTGACGTCACAATCGTATCGCCCTGAAAGGTGCGCGGCATCCGATCAGCAGGCACGCTGTCCGCCAATACCTTAATCTGAGCTACAGCGTCGTCAAGCTGTTGAACTATAAATTCATGACTAAGTTGTAAACCGGTGGTGGTTCCAGCTGGTTGATTTTGGCATGCTGTGATGACCAGCGACACCCCTATCAGCATAAATCCCGCTTTTTTTGAAAAAGATCCTATCATAACCCGTTTATTTATGGTGTAATCATTGCTTAAATTACGTCCAAAAATAAACGTTTAACCGAAAAGCGCAAACGTTTACATACGAAAAATTATGAATCCGTCAGTAACCCTTTTTTAACAAGCCGTCCGTTCTTCTTCCAAATCAGGAGCAGGTGCTCCTACCAATCGTTGATGTTTATCATTTGTCCTCGCCCGATGGTATTTCTTTCGACTCGAATTCCAATGATAGCGCACTAAACGGATTTTATATGCATCGTAACCGATGACCACTACCAGAAATAGGCTGATGACATAAAACAACTTAAACCCGATATGGAAATAGGCGATTCCTGCAACGATCGCCCCAGCGACATAAGAAAGCATGATTGAACCCAATAACCAAGCCCTCCCTTTGAGCACAGGATTCGACCGAAACTCTTCCTTAGTAAACATGGAGAACAGTACCCCTAAGTCCGTGGTTGTACCAGTAAGATGGGTAGTTTTCACAGCAAAATTCGATATACTGGCTGTAAGGCCATTTTGTAAGCCCATCGCGAAGAGCATCAACGCGAGCAAAATCTCGGTTTCGAAAAGCGTCTCCTGATAAAAAAAATCGCCATAAAAACCGACTGCAAGCATGCAAAGTATTTCAAGCGAAACAGGTAATGAGTGGGCAAAGTATTTATTCTGCTTATTAAAGTGTATCACCATGAAGTTGGCAACGAAACCACCGAAAAAGAAAAGAAAAATCCAAGCGAACACTATCGCTGTTTGGTACCAATTGCCTTTGACAATCTCTGCCGCCAATATTGCATAGTACCCGGTCACGTTGGAACTGAACGAAAGGAATAGCAACAATGACACCACATTGACCATCCCGGCCGAGAACGCAGTAAGTGTCCCGAGTTTAATATTGTCTCCCAATGTCCTGCTATTGCTGAATTTACGAAGCATAGTAATACCGATTTCTAATTTAGCACTTAAATAAAGCTTGTACTTATAACCGCTCGAACGTCAATTTGGCTAACCCTTTCACCTGCGTATCCAGCTCAAAATTCAGCACCATCCGGTCGGCTACCAGTTGTGAGAGGTCGTACTGCTCCTTATGTCCATTATTATATTTGATTTCCAATATATTTCCTCGCCCTTTTATCGCCCATCCAATAGTCTCATCCCTACCGCCGCTCTTCTGCAGTTGCAACCGCCCTTTTGGCAGGAAAGACCATATCTCTGCCTTATGAAGCACCAAATTGCCGTGTCGGTTTCCCTGTAGGTTTACTTTTTCCTCGTCTCCTACTTTATTGAGCCGCTCATACACCCAGCCGGTTTCTTTCCACTCGCCTATAATCAGCTGCTCGGGATTGGTAACCGAACGTATCATCCAAGTAAAGCCCATCAGCGTCAACGCAAACACGCCGATGTAAATTGCCGACAATCGCTTCATCATGCAAATCTGCTAGCTAGCCGTGGCTTCATTATAGAATATTTCTGCTAAACTTCCCTTCTCTGGTAGAATGACTCCCATGTTCCAGTCGATCAATTTCACAGGTTTTCTACATTTCCGTATATAAGAAAGGATATCAACACTCTTTCCGCTTCGTTTACGAAGTCGATACCTTCCCGGGATGTAAATCTCATCAATCCGGTTGCCGGACAAATAGCCGTCGAATGCCGCCTGTGTAGCTCCATTAAACAAGTCGACCCGCATGGAGGCGATACCCGACGCGTATTTATTTTTGATAACCCCACAGGCCTCATCAAATGCTCGGCTGCTCAACGTTTCGAGCGCCTTAGCCTTCGAATAAAATAGTAAATCCGTGATTGAGTCTGATAGTTGAACGCCATGCAGCAGAACAATATGGTACTTACAGTCATAAGGCCTGTCATTCAGCACTGATTTTACAACATTTAATGATTCAATAGTAAAATCAGTGGGGATTAATAAGTATTTTTCCATTACATTTTGATTTTAATAAATAATTTAATCCAATCGCTGCAACAAAATTAGATCACGGGCATTAGACTGGCTTAAAACCACCATTAAAACCTCATTAGAAATCACACATGAAGATTAAAAAAAGATAAGAAAAGAGAAAACCTGGATTACTCGGCATTCCGGCGCCAAGCAGGGATGGTCAGTTGAACGGTTGTCCCGCCATCTTGTAAGGACGACACACTTATTTTCCCTTGGTGCATTTTTATGATATTTCTTGTCAATGGTAGCCCAATACCGTAACCTGCATAGTTCTTGGTATTGGATGCACGGAAGAAGGGATCATAAATATATTTTAACTCGTCTGGCGGTATCCCTATCCCCCTATCCTTTACAACAATTACCACGTGATCGTCGGACGCCCCCAGAGACACACTGACTTTCCGATTGTTCGAATATTTGCAGGCATTCGCAATAATATTAGCTAGCGCAAGGTGAAGTAGTTGTTCATTACCCCTTATTTTAAGTTTGGTAGGGTCCTCGGGCAACAAGCTCATATCAATATGCAGATTGCTCTCTGGATTAAGTTTTTCTACCGTATTCTTCACGTCCCAAATCAGCTGATCGATACGAAGGCGTTCAAATCGCTGTATTTTGCCATTAAAGCCAGTCTGTGCAAGCGACAGCAGCGCATTGGTTTTTGCGTCGAGTTTCTCCGCTTCTTCCAACATAATCTTGATAGACTCCACATATTCCTTTGCTGTCCGTTCTTTTGATAGTACGACGTCCGCCTCCCCGATGATCGCTGTTAAGGGCGTACGCAATTCATGGGAGGCGTTGCTGATGAAATTATTTTGCGTTTCAAAAGCGGTTTCAATACGATTGAGCATGTCATTGAACGTGTGAATCAGTTCGTCCATCTCATCATTGCTGTTTCGGGAATCAAGCCGGAGATGCAGATTTTCAGAACTAATCTGCTGGACTTTTTCGGTAATTTCCCGAAGCGGTTTGAAAATATATCTTGAGTAATATACAGCGATGAAAAGAGACACGCAAAACGCAATGATAATAGCTGCCACCAATGTCTTTTTCAAGTAGGCCACAAAGTTTTCTTCGAAGTAATCCTGCGCTTGGGAGATAACAATATAGTCTCCCTGTTTGCTCGAATAAACTATCCCCACATAGAACAGTTGGTTGTCTTGATGGCGTGCATTATGTTCGCTAAGCACGGCTTCGAAGAAAGAAAGCGGTATATCCAAGCTATCTGCCTCCTGCCTATAATCCTTCGCCACGTCAATTTTGAAGAAATAATCCTGTTCATGCATCAACTTTTCAGAAAACACACTTCTCAGGTCATTCAGCCCCCGCTCATCTTTATCCAACTCCATTTTACCAGCAGCAAGGGCTCTGATCTCCAGCACATCGTAATAGTAGTCATGTAAAAAACCAGGTATGGAAAGATATACCCATCCGCTAAACAGCATGATGATTGCAAGAAAAGCAACGATAAGCATACTGGCTATCTTCGTTTGCGTATTCATCAGATTGGTCCTCATGGGTATGAAAAATCAGGATTCCCGCAGCACATATCCCATCCCGATGACCGTGTGTATCAATTTTCGACCGGGCACCTTATCAATTTTTTTCCTGAGGTAATTCACATAAACATCCACCACATTGGTACCCATATCGAAATTGACGCCCCATACGTTTTCCAGAATATCTGCCCGCGACAATACCTTATTTTTGTTCTGGAGAAAAAAATACATCATCCGGTACTCCGTTGTTGTCAGCGAAATCTGATCGCCATTGCGTGCCAGCGTTTTGGTGTAATCATTGAGGACAAGATCGGCCACGCGGAATACATAATCCTCTTGTGGATCTACGGCGATATTCCCAGCCTGGGCAGCTCGCCTCAACAACGAACGCACACGGGCTACCAACTCGATAAATTTAAATGGTTTGACAAGATAGTCATCTGCCCCGGCCTCCAAACCCATTACCACGTTCTCCGAAGTACCTAATGCCGTTAAAAAAAGTATGGGAATATGCACATTCGCTTCCCGAATGGATTTGCATACCGCGATGCCGTTCGTGTCCGGTAGCATCACGTCCAAAATCACTAAGTCAAACGCCGTTGAACGGGCCATTTGCAGTCCTGTATTACCGTCAAAAGCCACACTGACCTCAAACCCCTCTTCTGACAGCCCTTTATTTATAAATGAGACAACATGTGCTTCATCTTCGATCACCAAGATTTTTTTCATCGATTAGCCTTATAATTTTTAGCTTTTCCCGTAATCGTCTCAAAAATATCAAATTAACCCACATAGACAAAGGAAATCAAACGCGGGATGCTGATTAGACATTTCCCAGTAAGAGATAGATTATCAGCGTGATGGCAACAAGTACCGCTGCAAAAGGCCGAGTATATCGCCAACCTTCCATGGGCACCGCATCCCTATTTATGGATTCGTCCACTGTTGTTTTTGCTGGATAAAAGCGCGATACAATCATCATCACCGCCATATTCAACAGAAACTCTATCCCCCAGATGTGCACGAAGTGAAGGTCGATTTCAAAAATAAAGGTGCAGCACACATAAAATGCCAGACCAGTAAACAAAGCTACTTTAGCACCTTGGGCCGATATACTTTTGAAAAAGAAACCACCAATCATAATGGATGCTATCGGTATGAAAAAGATACCATTCAATTCCTGTAAGAGTTGATAAAGTCCCTCCGGTGCATTTGCCACGAAAGGTGCTGCTATGATAGCGCTAATGGCGAGCAGGGTTGCCACGACGCGCCCCATGCTTACCAGGGTCTGCTCTGGCGCATCTTTTTTGATCAACCGTTTATAAATATCGATACTGAAAATGGTAGAAGCGCTATTAAGTACCGCATTAAACGTACTTAATACAGCCCCCACAATCACCGCAGCAAAAAGCCCCCACAATGGCGGCGGCAGGACACGCTTGACCAATTCGGGGTATACCATGTCTTGATTGTCATAGTAGGTCTCCTGAAAATAATAATACCCGATGACACCAGGCAATACGATAATGAAGGGAACCAATATTTTCAACATTCCTGTATAAAGCAACCCTTTTTGTGCTTCTTTCAGATTCTTTGCACCCAACGCCCGTTGTACAATAGTCTGGTTCATACACCAGAAATAAAGCTGGTTGATAATCAATCCCGTGAAAAGTGTGCTAAAGGGCATTACGGAATCCTCTTTGCCGATGACATTGAACTTCTCTGGGCTGTGCTCAAAAACCTCGGCTAGTCCGTGGAATGGGTTTCCAGCCCCGATATAAATGAGTGCAAGTACCGGTATCAACAAGCCACCGAACAACAAGCCATATCCGTAAATTACATCCGATACAGCAACGGCTTTTAACCCGCCGAGGATGGCATATGCCGCACCGATACAGCCCACAACCATCACGGTAATCCAAAGCCCGGTTTCCCGATCTACGCCCAGCACGGTCGAAATATTGAAAATACTCTCCAAATTTATGGCTCCGGTATAGAGCACAATAGGTAGTAGAGTCACTGCAAACGAAACCAACAAAAACATTGCAATCAATGAACGGGTACCTTTATCGAATCGCCTTTCGAGGTATTCCGGTATCGTAGTCAACCCCATTTTCAAATACCTCGGCACAAAATAGATAGCCGCGACAATAAGCGCCAAGGCAGAAGTAACCTCCCAGGCAATGATGACAAATCCATTTTTATAAGCAGATCCGTTCATGCCCACCAAGTGTTCGGTAGAGATATTCGTCATGATCATAGACGCAGCAATCACACCACCCGTCAGGCTCCGTCCACCCAAAAAATAACCATCTTGTGTATTCAGGTTATCTTTACGCATGCGCATCCAGGCATAGACCCCTACAAAAAGAGTAAATCCTACAAAACTCAGTGCCATCACGTCGTCATCCTCCGCACTAAATCCACGGGACATACCAATGGTTCGCCGACAACAATTGACGAACTTGGGCCACGATGCTGGAGAGCATTGATAAGTGTTTCTGCTACTTTATCTGCCATTTCATTGGGGTACTGTTCAATCGAAGTAATAGCCGGCGTAATAATGGCCGTTCTTGGATCATTGGAATAACCGATAATTTTCAAATCCTCCGGGATACGGATACCACGCTCCCTTGCAAACGCTACGGCAGCAATGGCTGTCGTATCGTTCGCAGCAAATAGACCATCAGGTATCACATCGCCTGCAAATAATCGACGTAAGCTGCTCCATGCATTTTCGACAGTTAATTCATGGTAGTATGTCCATTCTTCACGAAATGGCACCCCGTATTTCGTCAATGAATCGATAAAGCCACGCGTGCGCTCCTGGTAAATACTACAGGATAACGGGCCGCTGATATATGCGACGCGTTTGCAACCCGCCTGTATCAAATGATTGCCAGCCAGCAACCCGCCTCTGTAGTCATCACCTTTGATGACGTAAGCCTGCGTCCGAAGCGTAGGCACCCGGTCGTAAAAGACCAATGGTATACCTTGCCGTAAAAAGCCATCGAAATGACCGATATGTTCTGTATAAAGGGCGAGTGATACCACCAATGCATCTACTCTTGCAGAATACAAGGTGTTGGCCAGTTCTTTCTCCACATCTACGGAATCGTTAGATTGACAAATCATTAAGTTATATCCTGCAGTCTGCAATTGGCGTTGCAGCGAGGTAATGAAAAAAGCATGAAAGTACATGGATATGCGCGGCACTATCAACCCAATAGTGTTTGAGCGGCGATTTCGCAAGGAAGAAGCCATGCTATTATGGCGATAGCCCATCTCCGCCGCTTTCTCTTTCACCCGCGTACGTGTAGCTTCACTAATGCGTGAATTGTTGTTAAGTGCTCTGGATACGGTCGCCGGAGATATCCCCAACGCTTTAGCAACATCCACAATGCTATTTTCTGATTTCGGTTTCTTCGGTGTCATCGTTTGTCTACCACAAATTCAAAACAACATTAAATTTGTGTAAAATGCAAGGTACTTTTACTGAATATACCGAATAGGACACGGCAGAGACGCGGATGGGGCACGGGTGAGGGACTGATGAAAATCGAGGCTTATGCCATCCTCAGTACTGACCGGTACTTAACAAGACCAATGTACAAGCTTGGATGGTAGCTATCCCATGTTCCTTGGCTAATGCCTCCAATTCAGAATTTTCGGTTCCTGGATTGAAAATGATCCGCTTAGGATTCGTTTTAAGGATATAATCGTAATACTGAGGCTGCCGTTGCGGGCCTATGTAAAGCGTGATAGTATGAATATCGACCAGTGCATCCCCATAAGGTTGTATAGACACTCCCGCTGCTTCTCCTTGTTTAATGCCAATATTCACGATTTCATGCCCAGCCGCCACCAGTCGATGTGCAGCAAGGTAAGCGTAGCGCGCCGGATTGTTTGTTGCCCCAAGGATAAGCGTCTTCTTTTTCTCCATAACTTGCAAGACTATCACGATTATTGAGCCCTAAAAAAAGCCACTGTTTTTTCAACCACTTCATCCTGCTTACTCGGTGGGTTGAAAGCGTGATCGGCACCTTGAATCATCACATGTGTACTCACCGACCCGCGACTATTGAGCAAGTCGGTAAGGCTTTCATACTGTGCCTCGCTATAATCCGGCAAAAAATCGAGGCTATTGTTTTCTGGTCGCACGCTGATGGTAGGCACACCGCCGCTATTGCTGGCCACCCAATAAGGGCTTGCCGCCCTATAAGCCTGCCTGTTTTGGTTGGTGGCTTCAACGCCTACCACTCGATAGAAGAGCTCTTTAGCTTCGGGATCCAGTTCCTGTACTTCAGATTCTTCCGAAAACGCGATAGTCGTGAGACCCGCCCAATTAGCCACCGCCTTTATACGCGCATCGCCATTGCGGTCGCCATAGGCATACAGCATAGCCAACGTAGCTCCTGCGCTATGCCCAGCTATATACCACTTATCCGAGCCTACTCCCCAACCATTACGTTCATCCCATGCAAACTCAATAGCAGCAGACACATCCTCCAACTGATCATCAATTATAATATCACTTGCACGGTGTAAAGGAGGGGTATTATATAGTCCATCACTATTTACTAAACGATAATTGATATTAACCACGGCAAAACCATTGGCCAGCAATTTCGTGGCCATACCGTCTAACTGCCCCTTATCACCTTCCACAAAACTCCCCCCGTGAATCAAAATGATCACCCCCGTATTGGCCGTAGAGCGGCCTTCGGGCAGATACACGTCCATTTGCTGGAGCCTCTCTTCTCCATACGGCAGATCGTCAATCATCTCCCCCCTGACCTCATTGTTGTCATCCGGCCGGGGACTGTCTTCCTTACATGCATGCCAAAGTGGCGCCATTATCAACAATATGCCAAGCCGTGTCCAAATAGAACGTCTCATAGTCCCTATTTATTAATCTTAATGCATATTATCAAGAATCAAGCCACTGATAAAAGACCGTTTTATTGCGCCATAAATTCTCCTTGGGCGGAGTAGGCCGCTTGACGGATCACAGGCATTCCAAGAATTTGGTATAACTCATCCAGGTGAAGTAAACTGCCATTAGCAAGATTAGTAAGCAATACAATCGTGATGTCATCTTCCAAGTCACGGATATATAGATTGCGGAAACCATGCCACCATCCGGTATGGTATACGACTTTATGATCACCAGGATCAAATGTACGCCACCCGTAGCCGTAGTTAAAGAGTTCTTTTGTAGGTGTACTATATCCAGCGTAGGCCGAATCCAACGTTTCAGGCTTCAGTAAACGGCCATCGCGCAGCGCACGATCGAATAGAAATAAATCCTGCACCGTACTGTAGGTGCCTTTATCACCCACAGGACCGTCCTGAAAATTCTGCACTACCGACCGTCGCCACACCCGATCATGCCCCACCACGCCTGTGGGTATCTTCTCATATACCGCTTTGGAGTATACAGCCGTGTTTTTCATTCCGGCAGGAGCAAATACATTTTCCTGCATATATATGGCAAAATCCTCGCCCGTTACCTTTTCAATGATCGCTGCCAAGATCATGTAATTGGTATTGTTATAAAAAAACCGTCCATCTGGTTTGCCATATTTATCCGGCTTATACCTTGCGAACAAATTCATCACATCCATATTGGACATGCCTTTATGTTTATCTGGCCATATCTCTGCCTGGTCCGTGAAATAAAGGTAATTATTGAGCCCCGATCGATGCGTAAGTAGTTGTTTGATGGTTACATCTGAATACGGGAAATCCGGGAAAAATTCATCGACAGTCTGCTCCAGTTTTATTTTGCCTTCTTCCCAAAGTTTAAGTATGCCCGTTGCTGTTAATGGCTTGGACACGGACGCCAATTCAAATTGGGAGGTAATTTTCAAACTGTCCTTCATCAAATAATCAGCCCAGCCAAATGTGTTTTGATAAAGAATCTTTCCTTTTTTAGCAATCAACACATTACCGTTAAAACCAGAGCGGCTATGCAATCGCTGCATAAATTCGTCTATATTCAAATCAGCTTTCGCTGCATCATATACCAGCATTAAGCTGTCCCTATCGTGTTGCTTTCGCGCTGCTTTAATTTTTCTTTTCTCCGTAGACGTACAAGCGCCGAGGATAACAATAAGTAACGTAAGAATAGTAATATTAGTTATTAACAGCTTTACGGTAGTTTTCATTAGACAATTTTGTATTCAGTAGCGATAGTGCGCTAAGGTATTGCAATCAACTTGCAATGGCAAATGCTTTGTTTTAATTAACGGTTGTTCCACAGAATTATTACCTGCATTACATTAACAGGGTGTCTATGCGATGGCCATGCACCATTTGTTGTTTTTCAGACCATACAAATACCGTGAACGTACCATCTTGTGAGGCCACCATGGCCAGTGCGTCATGCTGGTCATGCACGAATTGCGCGGCAGCGAGGTGACGAGTTCCACCGATATTGGTAGCGTCAAGTAGCTGGACAACACTCTCTTCAACCGGTTCGGTAATCATCAATTGGGTCACAGGCAGTGAGTGGGGAGAGCGGGCTACTTTCGCACCGAATGCAAGCAAGCAGTGATCTTGGGTGACCACAGTAGCGCCGTCAATGGCAGAATATCCTCCTACAGCACGGATCATTTTGCGCAAGGTATCTAGGTAGCTATAGCCGGATAACATGCCACCGTCATCAGGAGGCAGCATCATATGGGGTTCGACTAAATAATTAATTGGCTTGACGATAGAGTGCAGCCATGCTGAACTATTGGGGGGCACTACCAATAGCAGCGCGCCGCGCCCGTGGCTGCGCATTGCCAAAGCCAATTGTATCAGTATATTCTCTGACCGATCAGCCGATGATGAATTGGATAGCCCCAATAAAGCAGAAAGCATACCCGGACAATCCATCAAACCCCAATGGTTATCATCGATAACCTTGATCTGATTGCCTTTCAGCACCGCTACGTTGATGAATTTCCCCGTGCCGTCGTGATGCTTCTGTTTCACCACCAACAGACCCGCCTCTACCACTTCTACGACCATACAATGTGGGGGTACGTCATGAGCTGTACCCCAGATGTGGAAATTGTCACCTTCCAACCATACTCCAAGGTGTATGCCCGGTTGCACAACGGCAGGCGATAGCTTGACCAGGTTGTACGGGGTAAAACGCTGCTGGTAGCTAAAAATCAAGCTGTTGCCGGCCATATCTGGTGGCACAAAGGCTAGCGATATCTTGGGCTCATACCCCTCCTCCCTACGTAGGCTCGCCCAAAAAGCAGTATCGATAAGACTTTCAATAACCGGTGTATCCGGTACATGCACATGCTCGGCCTCAGGAGCATTGACCTGCTTTGAAAAGTGTGCGGCTATCCGATGTGATACCATCTTGGCAGCCAAATATGTAGGTTCTGAAATCATTTTTGTCTATCAGCTAAACAATTTCGTAAGTATTGCCTTTTATGGATTATATTGGCAAACTTAGATAAACTAACTTTACAGACGAAAGAAAATCAAAACAAACAGCATCATGCGGTTCATCATTGACGTATTATTGACAGGATTGGCTATCTTTTTGGCAGCCTTAATCCTCCCCGACTCTGCGGTAAGCATCGCGGGGTTTGGCTGGGCTATTTTAGCCGGACTTATTATTGGATTCGTAAATGCCACCATCGGCACTGTGCTCCGGTTTTTTACGTTTCCACTCAACCTGCTCACACTGGGGCTTATTTCATTTATCATTACCGTACTCATGGTACAGCTTACCAGCTACTTCATGGGCAGCAAATTCGACGTTGCAAATTTCTGGTGGGCGGCGGTATTCGCCATCATCGTGGCTTTGATTGAATTACTCCTGAATAGTATCTTCGGCTCCAAAGACAGGGATTAACGAAAATAAGGTGCCCAAATGCAATCCCTTTCGATTGCATTCTTGGGCACCGGGGTATATAAAAATAAAGGTTAACGTAGTTAAACTTATTGGGTCAAATAGCCGCCATCCACGGCATAATATGAGCCATTCACAAAAGAAGCCTTATCTGTACTTAGCCACAGTACGAGTTCGGCTACCTCATTAGCTTCTCCCAACCGGCCTACCGGATGCTTGGAGACTAGCCAATTGATGGTATCACTATCCATGTCTTTCAATAGCGGCGTATTAATAAATGCCGGGCCTACTGCGTTGGCACGGATACCACCAGCCGCATACTCCAGCGCAATGTTTTTAGTAAGCCCTACCACACCATGCTTGGCAGCCACGTAGGCGGAAGAATTGGCAAAACCCACCTGCCCTAAAATGGAAGCCATATTGACAATGACCCCACCCCCAGCCTGCAGCAAGGCAGGTATTTGATAGCGGCAGCCATAGAATACTCCCGAAAGGTTGATGGCAATGACTTTGTCCCACCCTTCAACGGGGTACTCTCCCGTGGGAGCCGAGGGGCCTCCAATGCCGGCATTGTTGCAAGCAATATGCAATGCACCATACTGTTCAACAGTTTGCTTAACCAAACGTTCATTGTCATCGGCTTTGGATGTATCAGCAGCAATAAAAAAAGCATCTCCCCCGGCATCTTTAATCAGTTTCACCGTTTCTTCGCCACCGCCCACGCTGATGTCCGAGACAATCACTTTCGCCCCTTCGCGCGCATATGCCTGTGCTACCGCCCGGCCAATCCCGGAGGCCGCACCAGTGACAATAGCTACCTTATCCATTAACATTCCCATAATCGAATTACTTTTTGTTTGCTTTTGATATAACAAAGATAGCGGTGTTTTGGTTGGATAAAAGTGACGATGATCAACTAAATAAATGAGTTAACCAAACGCGACCGTTATTGTTTTGCGGAATGCTTCAGGGGTATTCCCCGTGTATTTCTTAAAAAACTTGCTGAAATAGGAGTTGTCTTTGAAATTGAGTGCATCGGCTATGGCTGCTACCGAAAATTCGGGATTGACTAACAAGCGCTTGGCTTCTAACACGATACGATCCCGAATCACTTCTCCCGCTGACTGCCCCAATAGGTCCGAACAAATGGCATTAAGGTGATTGGGCGTGATGTACAACAGGGCTGCATAATCCTTGGGCAAGCGCAGTTCAGCAAAATGCTGATCAACGAGTTTCTGGAAATTTCGGAGCAAGGTCGCATTGTAGGAAAGCGGTGCTAGCCTGGAACGCTCCTGCAGTGTTGCCAATTCCAGGAATAGGGTCAAGGCACGCACGCGTAGTTGATCGAGATGGAGCGCATTCAACGACGACACCAATGACACCATTTCGCCAAACAGACTTGCCACCTTTGCACGCATTGATGGTGGGACATCCAGTACCGCTTGCTGCACTTGGCCCCGGAAAAAAGCAAATTCTTCCAGGTAATCGGGCCGTAATAGGAATGACTGGAAAAACGACGCTGAAAAATTAAGCACATACCCATCTACACTTCCCTGAAAATCCCAGTGGTGCACTTGTCCGGGTATCATCGCATACAATTGGAACGGACGGACTTCAAACCGTTGGAAATCAATAGTATGATATCCGCCACCCGATATAAAGTACACCATATGGTAGAAGCTGTGCCGATGGGGCATATGAAGCTTATGATGCCGATGGATATACGGAGCAAAAGGCTGCACCAAAATATCGGGCTGATAGGTGCCCAAACCCGCAATATCATATACCGGATAGCCCTGTTGTGCCATGGGCTGTAAGTATAACATTTTTCTGCGGATTTAGGAGGTTTAATTTTTGTTTTCCGGCTGGTAGTGCAGCCCGGGCGTAAGCCAGTGCAACAAAATAACCCGGGAATACCGGTAATTAAACGGTGCAAACACCAGCGCTGTGGCAAAAGCCACTACCAGGTAAAGCCAGGGGCCGTCCATGTATCCCGTAAGCAGATAAGTACCCACGCAAGCCGTTACCAACTCAGCCACAACCATTGCATAACTCACAAACATGGCTACATAGAAATAACCGGGTTCGCGTTCGAAACGTAGACCACAATGCGGACAAGTTTCGTTCATCTTTTGTATCTTCAACCCATAGGCCTTGCCTATAAAGATATTCCCTTGGCGGCAACGTGGGCATTTAGCATGCACCGCTGCGCTAAATGATGTCGTCGTATCCATTGTCTTAATTGTATTATTCATCATGACACAAAGGTACCCCGCCATAATGAAATGTACGGGTAATATGTCACTATCTAATGGTATTTTTTACGGAATCGATTGCATAAACTTTTTGCTTGCAAGTCCAACAAAAGTATGTATCTTGGAATCTGTTTTTCCGTCATCCTGGTTTAAGGGATGGATGTTTAACCAATAAACAACAGACTTTTACCCAAATAGGCTCAACATGGTCATGAAAGCGAAACGTGGAAAAGCGGCTATTGGTGTCTGTATTGCATTAGCCGTTATGATGCTGGCATTACTGCAATGGAAAGAAGAACCTGTTGACTTCAGCGCGGAGATAAAACCGATTCTCAATAAGCATTGCATCACCTGCCACGGCGGCGTAAAGAAAAACGGTGGTTTTAGCCTCCTGTTTGAAGAAGAAGCTTTTGCTAAGACGGAGTCCGGCAAACCTGCCATTATTCCCGGGGATTCCCGACATAGTGAATTTATCCGCCGACTTACTGCGAACGACCCGGAGGAACGCATGCCTTACAATGCACCGCCATTGGATAAAAAAGAAATCGAACTACTCACCCGATGGGTGGAACAGGGTGCCAAATGGGGTGAACATTGGGCCTATTCCCTTCCCAAAGTAGTAAAAGTGCCGCGCGGCCGCCTTACCATGGCATCCTTATTGAGCTTTTTGGGCAATAAGCCCCTGCATAGCGATATTGACTATTTTATTCAGGAAAAACATAAAAAACTCAAGTTGGATTTCGCAGCCGAGGCTGATCGTGCCACATTGCTCCGCAGATTATCGCTAGATCTCATCGGGCTACCCCCGTCACCCGAACAGGTAGCAGCCTTCGCCAACGACATCCGGGAAGATGCCTATGAACGCCGGGTAGATAGCTTGCTGGCCTCACCACGCTTTGGCGAACGCTGGGCTTCATGGTGGCTGGATATCGCACGGTACGCGGATACCAAAGGCTATGAGAAAGACAATTCCAGGCAAATATGGGCATATCGCGATTGGGTTATCCAAGCTTTTAACCGTGACATGCCTTTCAACACGTTCACCATCGAACAGCTCGCCGGTGATTTATTACCCAACCCTTCAAAAGATCAATTGATTGCAACGGCGTTCCATCGCAATACCATGGTCAATGACGAGGGGGGCACCGAAGATGAAGAGTTTCGCGTAGCCGCTGTAATTGACCGCGTAAATACAACTTACCAAACTTGGCTGGCCACGACCTTTGAATGTGCACAATGCCATAGCCATACCTATGATCCCATCAAGTTTGAGGAATACTACAAATCCATGGCCTTTTTCAACAATACAAGGGATGAAGATACACCAGGGGACTATCCCACACTCCGCTTTTATAACGAAGAAGACAGTGCAAAGGTCGTGCTCATCAAGCAGTGGATAGCGAAGTATAACACCCATGAAGCCGTTGTTTCTTCTGACCTCTTTCTGCACACGCTTGAGCCGAAAATCCATGCACATGCTTGTGACCAGTTGGTCAATGGGGCATTGGTAGACACCAAATGGCTGGGCATCAGACATGGCGGCAGCGCCAGGCTGCCAGCCATCATGCTGGATTCCAAGGATCTGTTTTATATCAACTATAGCACGGGATCTTCCGGTGGCCAGTTGGAAATACGCGCAGACAGTCCTAATGGGGCCCTCTTAGCAAAATCCGCTCTGCCGGTGACCCAAGGCATGCAAACCATTGCCATCCCCCTCGCGGTGCTTGGCGGACAGCGCGATATTTATTTACAATTCAAAAACCCGTCGATACCTACGGACTATGAAGTATGTTTGGTCGAATGGATGGCTTTTCGGGAAGCATTACCTGGTAACAACGAACCACAGCATCAGCAGATGCAGCAAACTTTTCTTGAATTGGTGAATACCCGCACTCCGTCCGTCCCTATAATGATTGAAAACCCGCAAGATATGCGACGGGAAACTCACGTCTTTGAACGGGGAAACTGGCTGGTACAGGGGAAAGCTGTGGAACCCGAAGTGCCGCAATTTCTGCACGATTTTCCCAAGGAGGCACCTCGTAACCGCCTTGGGTTTGCGCAATGGCTGGTGAGTGAAGAAAACCCGCTGACGGCCCGTACGTTGGTCAACAGGCTATGGGCACAGCTATTTGGCCACGGCATCGTCGAGCCTTTGGTCGACATGGGATCGCAAAGTGATCCACCAACCCACCCCGAACTGCTGGATTGGCTAGCCCTGCAGTTTATGCATGACATGGATTGGAGCGTGAAACGCCTGTTGAGGGAATTGGTCGTTTCTGCAACCTATCGCCAATCTTCAGTATTGCCCCCCGAACTAGCAGAAAAGGATCCAGGCAACAAGTATTACGCCCGTGGGCCACGATTCAGACTCTCTGCCGAGCAAATACGTGATCAGGCACTAGCCGTAAGCGGTCTTTTAAGCACCAAGATGTATGGCCCAAGTGTAATGCCGTATCAGCCCGAGGGCGTATGGATGAGCGTGTACAGTGGTGAAAGCTGGAAAAAGAGCGAAGGTGAAGATCAATACCGCCGGGGCATATACACCTTTATCAAACGGACAAGTCCTTACCCTTCGTTCATTACGTTTGATGCCTCCAGTCGCGAGGTTTGCCTGGTGGATCGCATCCGTACAAACACGCCCCTACAAGCGCTCACTACACTTAATGACCCCGTGTACCAAGAAGCAGCGCTGCACCTTGCGAAGCAAATGGAAACCGCCGGAAAGGGGAAGATCAAAGAAGCCATCCAATCGGCTTATCTACACGTGATGCAGCGGCCATTGCCCGAAGATAAATACCGCGTGTTCGAAAAATTATTCCGGGAAACTTCGGCACATTACCGAAAGCATCCACAGGAGGCGACTAAACTACTTGGTACCATAGCTATACAGCGGCCGCCAGCCGACAATGCCAATACGGCTGCGTATGCCGTTGTAGCCAGCGCACTGTTAAATCTTGATGAATTCCTTACGAAATCTTAACCCGCTGCAACAATGGAAAAACTATTCAAGGAAGCACAGGAAACAACGTTGAAAGCCGTCACCCGACGGCATTTCCTCCTAGAATGCGTCGCCGGCGTAGGAAGCATTGCCTTGGGGTCGATGCTTGGCGGATGCATGGGCTCGCGTGCTGGAAGCAACTCCAGCGGAGATCTGCTTATCGACACGATGAACCCACTTGCCCCTAAATCCCCGCATTTTGCAGCCCGGGCCAAAAACGTGATTTATCTACATATGGCGGGAGCCCCTTCCCAATTGGAGCTTTTTGACTATAAGCCCGAATTGCACAAGCTGCACAACCATCTTTGCCCACCGTCGTTGCTTGAAGGCAAAAAATTTGCTTTCATCCGTGGGACACCCAAGATGTTGGGACCGCAAGCTACATTCCGCCAATATGGGCAAAGTGGTGCATGGATTTCTGACCTGCTCCCTCATTTTTCGAAGGTAGTGGATGAGGTGAGCTTCCTGAAAGCCGTCCACACCGACCAGTTCAACCACGGGCCGGCCCAGCTTTTCATGCACACTGGTCATGCCCGGCTGGGACGGCCAAGCATCGGTTCTTGGGTCACTTACGGCTTAGGGACGGAAAATAGCAATTTACCGGGCTTCGTGGTGCTCACTTCTGGTGGCAAAACTCCGGATGCGGGAAAAAGCGTCTGGGGCAGCGGCTTTCTCCCCTCGGTATATCAAGGCGTACAGTGCCGTTCGCATGGAGATCCAGTACTTTATATCAGCGATCCGGACGGAGTAAGCCGCGATCTGAAACGAAAGGCTATCGACGCCATTAATACCGTCAACATGGAAGAATATCAGACCTATAAAGACCCTGAAATCCTCGCGCGCATCGCCCAATACGAAATGGCCTACAACATGCAGATAGCCGTGCCGGACGTCATGGATCTCCGCAATGAACCGGAATATATCCATGAGCTTTACGGTACGCAACCGGGCAAAGAATCCTTTGCCAACAATTGCCTATTGGCCCGAAAACTGGTGGAGCGGGGCGTACGGTTCGTACAGTTGTTTGACTGGGGGTGGGATAGCCATGGCACCAGTGCCGATGATGCGCTCGACTTAGGATTCCGCAACAAATGCCGCCAAATAGACCGCCCGATGACCGCTTTGTTGCTTGACCTCAAACAGCGGGGCCTTCTTGATGAAACGCTGGTTGTGTGGGGGGGTGAGTTTGGCCGTACACCCATGCAGGAAAACCGAGACAATCAAGAAATGCCATTCGCGGGGCGCGATCATCACCCTGATGCATATACCATCTGGATGGCCGGCGGCGGCGTAAAAAAGGGAATGACATGGGGCGAGACCGATGAAATAGGCTTTTCTGCCGTAAGTGGGCGTACCGCCGTCCATGATGTACATGCCACCATGCTCCATCTCCTGGGCTTTGATCACGAAAAACTGACTTACCAATTTCAGGGGCGGCCCTTCCGGCTCACCGACGTGGAGGGGCACCTTATCCAAGCACTCATTTAATTTATACAGCCTATGAATATGCGTATCCGCTTTACTTTGCTGCTTCTGATAGCCACTTGCGTATGCTCGGCAGCCCATGCTCAACCACATACTGCTGGTATCTCGTATTTCTGTACAGACTGGGGGAGAAGCGTCCCTTGGGACGAATTTTGCAAGCAGGTCAAAGAAGCCGGATTCGATGGCGTGGAAACCTGGGTACCCGCCGATAGCACGACACGTAAAGAAATGAAAGCCGCATTGACCAAATACGACCTGTCTTATATCTTCTTATGCACGGGTTCGGGCCCTGATTTTGATACCTATCTCGGCGCTTACAAAAGCGGCTTAATACAGGCTGCTGCACTTAAACCCGTACTCATCAATAGCCATACCGGCAAGGATCATTTCAGCTTTGCACAAAATGAGGCCCTCATTGCCGTTGCCGACTCAATAAGCCGTGTAACAGGCATTCCACTTACACACGAGACACACCGTGGGCGGTTCAGTTTTGCCGCCCATGTGACACGCGAATACCTGGAACGGTTGCCCTATCTCCAGCTTACGTTGGACATTTCGCATTGGTGCACAGTACATGAGTCCATGCTTGATGACCAGCCGGAAGCTGTAGCCCTTGCCCTACAACGGACTGGACATATTCATGCACGCGTAGGCCACCCCGAAGGGCCTCAGGTGAACGATCCCCGCGCACCGGAATGGCAAGATATCGTACAACGTCACTTGGCCTGGTGGGATACCATTGCAGCCGCCCATCGTGAGCAGCACAAACCACTCACCATTACCACCGAATTTGGCCCACCTGATTACCTCCCTACTTTACCGTATACACGGCAACCCTTGGCCGACCAGTGGGAAATCAATAAATACATGCTCAATTTGTTGAAATCTCGTTTCGGCAATTAATGGAAAACAACGGCGACATGCTCCTATTCCTTGGCAGGTGGCACCCCCTGTTGGTGCATCTTCCCATTGGTATGTTGATCTTAGCTTTCGCCTTTGCCTTGCTCAGCCGAAAAACGACTTATGCCACGTTGTCTTCAGCTGTACCTGCTACGCTGCTGTTCGGGGCAGTTTCGGCGGTACTAGCCAGTATTTCGGGATACCTGTTGTCACTTAGCGGAGGATATAACTCCAGCGCACTGTCCCTGCACCAAGGATTGGGCATTAGCGCAGCGCTTGTCAGTATCCTATGCTGGTTGTTATACCGGAAATCATTAGGTGAAAGCGATGTCCTTAGCCGTCTCCGCAGATTCCGTTTTGCCTTGCTTACCTTATTGGTGGTCTTGCTAAGCGTAGCGGGGCATTACGGCGGCACACTCACGCATGGCGAAGGCTACCTAACGGAGGCGCTCCCCGAGCGGGCACGTCTTCTCCTCGGATGGCAGCCCGAACAGATGGTTATCGAAAATGTGCAGGAAGCGGCGATATATACCGATATTATTCAGCCTATTTTTAACCAACGCTGCCAAAGCTGTCACGGCACGAGGAAGCAGGAAGGGGATTTGGCGTTGCATACTTTGGAAGCATTGATGCGTGGGGGAGAAAGTGGACAGGTGCTAGTACCCGGCGATGCCGAAGCGAGTGAACTATACCACCGGCTCATACTGCCGGAAGGCGATGCGGATCGCATGCCACCGAAAGGACGAACGCCCATCAGCACCGACCAAATCCAATTAATCGCTTGGTGGATTAATGCTGGTGCACCCGAAGATATGCAGGTAAAAGACATAGACCAACCAGAAACCATGCAACCCATATTACTTGCCTTGGAAGGAAAGGTCGACATTGCTGACATCCCTCCCGCTGATCCCAAAATCGTCGAGCAGCTACGGGCGAAAAATATAAAGGTAGTGCCCTTGGCGGCGGGCAAAAATCAATTGGCAGTGAATGCCATCAACTACCCTCATTTTAGCGCTGAAGAGGCTCAATTATTGGCCGGATTGGGCGAAAATGTGATACAGCTTAGGCTTAGCAATACCCAAATCACGGATAATGCCTTGCAGCCTATCGGGCAACTGGCCGGGCTACGGCACCTCTATCTAGATAATACCGCTATAGGGAATGCCGGGTTAGCTTACCTTCATGCTTGCAAAACGTTGCAATACCTCAACCTGGTCAATACGAAAGTCACGGATGAAGGCCTTCTCATCCTGGCAAAACTTCCCGCCTTGCAAACGGTATACCTCTATCAGTCAGAAGTAACTATCCATGGCATTGAGCAGCTAGTACGGGAGCGCCCCGAACTGACTATCGACACCGGCAACTACGCGTTGCAAGCCTTAGCAACGGATACCATCGCGTATTAAAAATCAAGCACCCAATGCATATACGACGATATTCACCGCAAACTGCGTATTATCTTTGGCCAAAAAACGTTTATTGCGGAAATCATAATCCCACTCACAACCATAGTCTTTATTGCTGTATAACACGCCGATTTTTCCATTGATCTCAACGGCTTTAAGGTAGTCATGTACCAAGTCATCCCCCCAGCCATTGAGCTCAAAAGAACTTGTGGGAGGCCCCTTCTCAAAAGTGAAGAATGATGAGTAAAGGGTGTGATCGTTGGGAATTTTTTTCAGTGCATCCGGGCCAAAAAGCGTATTCATCTGCTCCTCAAACGATCGGGCAAACAATCCATCAATATCATGGTTGCAATCATCGGCAAACACAAAGCCGCCATTCTCAACGTATTGTTTAAAATGACTGGCTTCCTGCTGGTTGAATTGCACCAGTTTATGACCACTTAAATAACAGAATGGATAATTAAACAATTCATCACTCGCCAAGTCGACCACCTTCTCTTCCATGGACAGCGGTATTGTCGTATATTCCAGCAGTGAATTCAGCACATTGGAAGGCATCCGCTGATCGGTATCCCAATCACCCGATTGGTACTTCAATCGAACAAACGTAAACGTTGATCTTAACATCCATCTAAAATAGCATCATATGGCCAAAAAACAATTCGTTTTCAACCCTTTTATTGTAATTTTCTTGATAAGCACATGGATGCTGTTTTATTTTGACCGAAATTGGCCCTATATTGAGCATGTTTTCCCAATATGGGTATTTTTTACTTAATGTTGTTGCTTTGAACGTGTCAGAAACTACCGTAGCGGAGCTGGTCTCCAGACTCTCCCTGTTGAAAAAAGAAATCCAGAAGGTCATCGTGGGGCAAGATGATATCATTGAAGAAATTCTTGTAACGCTGATGGCAGGAGGGCATTGCCTGTTGGAAGGGGTGCCCGGATTGGCCAAGACGTTGCTCGTGCGTACAATGGCACAAGCCCTCGATCTACCTTTCAGACGTATCCAATTTACGCCGGACTTAATGCCAGCAGACATCATTGGCACTGAAATCCTTGAAGAGGATAGAGAAAGCGGCAAACGCCACTTTAAATTTATTCGTGGCCCTTTATTTGCCAACATCATCCTCGCTGATGAAATCAATCGCACACCGCCAAAAACGCAATCGGCATTGCTGGAGGCCATGCAGGAATTTGAAGTGACCTATGCAGGCAAAACCTACACACTTGACAAGCCATTCTTCATCCTCGCTACGCAAAACCCGATTGAACAAGCGGGCACCTACCCGCTTCCAGAAGCCCAATTGGATCGATTCCTGCTCTACATCAAAATCGGTTATCCCGCTGCGGATGAAGAAGTACAAATATTGCGCAATACCACTGGGACGAAAAAAGAACAGGTGGAAAGTATCATCGGTGGCAAGGAAATACAGCATTTGCAACAATTGGTACGTGAGGTTGAGATTAGCGACCAACTTATTAAGTACGTCAGTGCGCTCATCCGTGCTACCCGACCAGGTGATGATGCATTACCTTATGTGAAAGACTGGGTACAATGGGGTGCTGGGCCACGGGCCGGGCAAGCGCTCATCCTCACCGCCAAAGCCAGGGCGCTGCTGCACGGACGTTTTGCGGCCATCCCTGAAGACATCAACCAGATGGCTTTTCCGGTCTTGAGACATCGCGTATTGATGAACTTTGCTGCGGAAAGCGAAAAGATAACAAGTGACGATCTGACTAAAGAATTGATTGGCATATTGGGCAAGAAACTCGCTTGATCCCACTACGTACAATATCATGAAACAGCTACCCGACGCCAAAACGATGACGGCCATCAAGGATTTATCCTTGGCGGCAAAAACCATTGTGGATGGTTTCATGAGCGGTATCAACAGCAGTAGGCTCAGGGGAGAGGGGGTCACCTTCAGTCAATACCGGAACTACTTTCCGGGAGATGATCTCCGCAACCTGGATTGGAAAGTATTCGGTCGTACCGGACGGTATTATATCCGGGAGGCCGAAACGGAAAAAACTATTGCCGTGCACGTGATTATAGATGCCAGTGCTTCCATGAATCACGACTGTGGCGGATACCCCAAAATCCGATATGCCGCCCAGCTTGCCGCTGCTCTCGCGTTGCTGGCATATCGCCAAGGAGATAAAGTGGGCCTCACGGTCTTCAATGGCAATGGCATACAACGCATTTCCCCGAAACAACACAGCCAGCAATTGCAACGTATCTATCATGCACTGGATAGCATGGAAGCCAAAGGCCGTTTTGAAAATCTCGATCAATATAAACAATTGTATCAGGCCACGGGAAAGGATTTGGTAGTAGTCATTACCGATTTTTACGAACACCAAGACGAACTGACCAAGTTGATGGCACTGCTTCATGCGCAGGGGCAGGAGGTCATTCTGCTTCACTTGATGGCTGCAAACGAGTTGGAAGGCCGGTTCAATGGGTATGACGCATTGGAAGATCTGGAAACCGGTGAAGTGATCATGCTCGGCAGATCAGCGGCCTTAGCACCCGAATTACTAAAGCATTACCTGGAGACATCCAAAAATAAATTGCTCCGAAACCAAGTTTATTATACCTTGGTCAATGCAAACGAACCGCCTGCACAGGCGTTGAGAGATTTTTTAATCCGCAGAAATAACCAATCACGATAAGGTGTCTGTCGAATTTTTATATCCCCTTGGCTTTTTGGCTGCTACAGCCGTGATTATCCCGGTGTTGCTACACCTGTGGCGCAAAGAAAAACGCAAGGTGCTACAAGTAGGGAGTACCAAACTTTTCGGCAATATAAAGAAACATCGTATCAATCGGCTACGGATAAAGAACTGGCCGCTATTATTGTTGCGTTGCTTACTTATTTTGGCTCTATCCTGCTTGCTGGCTGCACCCCACATCGCCTCAGATAGGCCGGGATCGAATGAAACCGGATGGATATTGCTGGGTACTGCTTATCATGAAAATCTTGCGGAAAGCCAACGTATCCTGATGGATAGTTTACTGAACAACGGATATGGGCTACGAGCCTTCGAACCCGGCTTCCGCAAAATCAGTATGCAAGACGCTGATACGGTCTCCCAATCGGCAAATCCTTTTGCACTCATCCATCAGCTCAATGATATCTTACCGGCCGGATTTCCTGTAGTAGTCTTCAGCAGCCCGCAAATCAGCCAATTAACAGGAGATGTGCCTGCAACCACGCTTGCACTTACCTGGCATGCTTTCGCACAACGGGATACATCCCGCGTTCAGTGGGCAGCACAGGCGTGGAACACCGCTTCTGACAGCATTGCCGTGATCGTCGGCTCATCCAGTACAGACGACACCCATTTTGAACAGCTTGTTGTCCAAGCCGATGGCAGTGAACAAGGCGTCCAGGTACGGGTAGAACAAGGACAGACACTGGTAAAATTGGATGGCCAATCAGAATGGGTGGCGGTGAATGATCACAAATTTCAAATCCGGTTTGCTTCAGACACCCCATTGCCTGATCTTGGATACCTGCGTGCATTGCTGGCCGCTTTCCAGCAGGCTACTGATTTTCCGATGGAAATGGCTACTTATCAACCGGGAGAATCGTGTGATATCTTGTTTGATCTTACGGAAGCTGGCCTCCCAGATACCGCACTAGCTGCTGCCACTATTTTCCGCTATGCATCCGGAGTACCCGAAGACCAGCAGAATAATTACGTGATACCAGCGAATACCCAGGCGGATAGGGCAATGGCAAGTGTCTACAAGCTGATTGTTGCCGAAGATAAGGATACACCGGTCTGGCAAGATGCATTTGGCAGACCGCTATTAACCGTAAGCAGGCAACAAGGGTATACACTTTTTCGCTGTTATACCCGGTTTAATCCGCAATGGACGGATCTCATCTGGTCCGAAGCATTTATAAACAGCATGATCCCCTTGTTTGTCAATACGAAGGAGCCCCTCCTGGTCAGCAGTTTTCATACATATTCCCAGGACAAACGCGCATTTGTCGGTACCGTTTCATTGCCGCACCGCGCAAAGACAGCACAGGATATTGGTCAAGTGCCAAACCAGGCAAATACGATACCTTATCTGGCATGGATAGCTTTACTGATCTTCGCTGCAGAACGGATCGTGACCTATCATTATAAAATTAAAACGGAGTGATGGATAGTGCCAAAGGTCTAAAATGGATATCAAAACGTAAGCAGCAATGGTTGGCTTACCAACTAACGGCAAAGTTATGTTATGCCATTGCGGCTACATTTGCAGTGGCAGCAGTGCTGTTCTGTTTTATGCAGACCCCGCTTTGGATATACCCTGTCATATGCAGTGTGTTATTCTCGGCTATGGTACATTTTTCAGGCATTGCCAAGGTGCAGCATCACCAGATAGCCGACATGCTCGACATCCGTTTTCCGCAGTTGGAGCATAGCGCTTCGCTTTTCTTGAAATCCTCCGAATCGTTAGGTATGCTCCAAAAGCTACAGATCCATCGGCTATACCAATCGGCATTTGATCTTCCCGTAGGTCATTTTATCAATTATCGGATATTGTATAAACCCGTTGGCATCTTGTTGTTAACCGCAACAGCTTATTTCATCGTTTTATATAATGTCACACCTCACCTGGGCAACGGCCAAGTAAGCAGCCTGCAGCAAACCGCCAACACTCCCAAGCCTTCGATGGATCTGCCTGCGGCAATAGCAGCTGCACAGGTGCGCATCACACCTCCGGTCTATACCGGTCTGCCGAAAAGCAAACAAACAGATCTGTCCATTGCTGCACCTCTTGGCTCAACCATTGGTTTAAACCTCACCACTACCGCACGCATCCGCGAAATGGCTTTGTTGCTTGATGGCAAAACAACCATCCGTTTGCATCCACACGACAAGGACAGCCTTCGATGGGATATCGAATTTAAACCACAGAAAAATGGTTTTTACCAACTTTCGCTGGATGGCGAGCTATCGGCTCTTTATCCGCTGGAGCTGATTCCCGACTTACCGGTAACCATTCGCGTGAGTAACCCCGATCAGCATACCGTGATTGACTTCGGTTTCCCGGAAACGGTAGCACTAAACGCCTCCATGCAAGATGATTATGCTATCCGCGAGGCACAAATTATGGCCACGATTTCTTCGGGCAAGGGAGAAGGCGTTAGCTTTAAATCGCATGAAATACCCCTCCGCACCGCGGTAAAGAACAAAAAGGATGCAACGATTGCGCAGACAATTGATTTGAAAAAATTAGGTATGGGGCCGGGCGATGAACTCTATTTTTACATGAAAGCCAACGACAATGCCGGGCAGGAAAGCCGCTCTGATGTGTTTGTCGTCGTCTTGCAAGATACCGCCGAACTATTCAGTATGTCCGGTATGGTAAGTGGTGTGGATCTTGCGCCCGAATACTTCAGAAGCCAACGCCAAATCATCATCGACACCGAAAAACTCCTTGCTGAAATGGACTCACTCTCCACCCCAGAAGTGCACAACAGGAGTAATAACCTGGGGATTGATCAGCAGCTTCTGCGCTTACGCTATGGGCAATTTTTAGGAGAAGAAGCCGAAGACGCCATCGGTGGCCATGTGGGACATGACCATGGCGAGCAAGGCCCTCAAAGCCTTGCCCACCTGCCCAAAGAAGAAGTGGTGAGCCACAACAAAGTCCGGGATTGGAAAAACCATGATCCAGGCCATGAAGGCCATGAAAACCACGCCAATGAGTTTAAGGGAGAAGGCCCCACCGAAGTACCCATAAACATGGAAAGTCTTATTGCTGAAATGTCCCATCAGCACGATCGTGCTGAAGACGCCACTTTTTTCGATGCCGAGCAAAAAGCCCACCTCAAAGCCACGCTGACGGAAATGTGGAACACTGAACTACGTCTGCGAACCTACAAACCCCGTGAAGCATTGCCCTATGCTTATAAGGCGCTTCGTATGTTGAAAGAACTGCAACAAAAATCAAGGGTATATGTGGGCAAAGCCCCTACTAAAACTACTCCCTTGAACCCTGAAAAACGCCTTGCCGGAGACCTCGAAGAGATTACAGGTGCAGAACAGCACTATACGACACTGGAAAACCCCGACGAACTCAATGTGCAACAACGCTTGAAACGTACGCTCGCTTACCTCTCCAACCTGAAAACTACCCGAAAGCTGGATGAAATGGGTAGGCAACTGCTCATCGAAGCGGAGCGCAGCGTGATGGAAGCCGCAAGCCGTGAGCCTGCCCAATACTTAAGCGCACTCAAAGCGATACGGCTGCTTGAGGAAGACGGGGGGGAAAACACCCAAGCTGAAATCCAGTTGATCGAAAAAGCCATCCATGAATTGCTCCCAACGCTGACACAACAGCCACAAAAGAAAAACCATGTAAGCAAGCAGCCTATTTATCAGCTTTATTTCAAGCAATTAACCGTTAATTAAAATCATGACATTGCCTCAAGCTTTTTTTATTGTTCTTGCATTCATCTTACTTATTTATGTGTTGTTGAATGAGAAACGATCAAAAAGCCAGGTACCTTTTCTGATCAGGTGCCTAGCTGGGCTATTAGCAATAGGGGCGCTTTCAGGCTTGTTCTTTCCATTGAAATACCCACAAAGTTGGCACACCTCCGATAAATCCGATGAACTGGTAGTCTTCACTAAAGGGACACCCGATTCAACCATCCGTATAGCGACAAAAAATGGCAATACTGCGACCACTGATAGTGCTATCGCTCGTCAACACCTGATTCCTTTAATTCAGAATTGGGAAGCTTTTCTTCGTCAACACCCACGGGTACCGATAGCTCTCTACGGATTTGGCCTTACCCGTCCGCAATTGGACGCACTTACTGACCGTCCGTTGCATTACCACGCGCCTCAGCCTCCGCAGGGTTTCGTCTTTTGTGCGTGGCCCCTACAGCTACAAGCTTTATCACCGCTTGTGGCACAAGGACAGTACAATAACCCTTCAGATCAGGAGGTGAAAGTCGTCTTATTAAGTGCCAACCAGCCTGTGGATTCCACCATCATACCCGCAAGGGCCGCTCACGCATTTACCTTGTCTTGCCTACCCAAGCAACTCGGCAATACACTATTCAATGTATTGGCGATAGCCGGGCAGGATACACTGCAACACGAGAAATTGCCTGTATTCATCAATCCTCCGCAAACACTCAACGTAGTGATGCTGGCTGCTTCGCCCTCGTTTGAATATAAATTTCTAGGCAACTGGTTTCAACAATTGCGGTATGGCATAGCCTCCAGAGCTCGTATTTCCGTTGATAAATTTTCATTTACCTATAGCGAGGGATCACCCCTGTCATTAGCACCCCCGCTGGATGCATCTACTTTCAAACAAGCAGACCTGCTGATTGCCGACGAAGCAGAGCTGGCAATGTGTACGCAAACAGAACAGCAGGCAATAGCCGCCGCCGTCCGCTCAGGAATGGGACTCTTACTGTTTGTCGGTGATGAAAAGAAACATTCGCTGTTGGGCCAGGAATTCCGCGTTGCCACAACCTCCAATGAACACGAGCAAACGATTGCAATTAAATCGATAACCAAGCAAGATTATCCCCAGCTGCCCATCGTTTTGCTCAATGGTATCCAAGTAAAGCCTTCACAACAACCCTTGTTGTACCATGATACCCAAATCGTAGCAGCGTCACAACTTTACGGTAAAGGTTTCGTTACGGCAATGACCATCAACAACAGTTATAGCTGGTGGCTTAGGGATCAGCAAGAAGCCTATACCCGCCTTTGGTCATTTCTCCTGGACAACACCACTGCCGGCCGCCAGCAGGCCTTGCACTACGTACAAACACCTCATTTCCCTACAACTCATAACTGGATGGAACTGTTGTTACAGCATCCGGAGCCTTTGCTTTCCATTGACGGGCAACCTCATCCCGTACTTCAACATGAATATTTACCAGAATTATCCAAATTATCGTTTTGGCCCCAGCACGGTGGATGGCATTCCATAACAGCCCAGCAGGCAGACAGCGCTTGGTTTTATGTGTATGATCAAACCGATTGGCAACCTGCAAGAGATTTTGCAACACTGGGCGCAACAAAAGCGTTCGCAACAAGGGAACACGAAAAGCTTACCAACAAACCCGAAATCGAAGTAAATCCAGAAAATGAAATACCCAAATGGATATTTTTTCTATTATTTCTAATAGCAGCCACGGTATTATGGTATGCTTCGAGGCAATATAACCAAAATGTTATGTAAATATTGTAAATTATGTCGTTACAAATCTTATTTTGGTTTCATTATTTAAACGGTTAAGCGACGATACTTTTTTTTGGCAATACCTTAATAAACAGCACTGAATTGAAAAGAAAAGATTTCCTCAAATTGACAGGGTTAAGCTTTGGAGCCTACGTTTTGGCTGATTTACCTGCTTTCGCGAAGGTGATTGATCCGCAGGCAGCGTTGGATCGCATCGATACATCGCTCAAAAAAGAATTGGCCGATGTAGCACTCAATGTGGCCAAAAGCAAGGGGGCGACTTATGCGGATGTACGCATCGGACGTTATCTCAACCAAACCATTGCTACGCAGGAAAAGCGAGTACGGGGACTGCAAAGCACGGAGTCCTATGGAGTAGGCATACGCGTCATTGCGGATGGATGCTGGGGATTTGCCGCTACCGATAAAGTAGACAAGGACAACATTGCGCAGGCGACAGCCCTTGCGATTGCCATCGCCAAAGGTAATGCACGCTTCATGACTGAGCCCGTCCGGTTGGCTCCCCAAAAAGGGATCGGTGAGCAAACCTGGGCTACGCCTATCGAAAAAAACCCTTTTGAAGTACCCGTCGGTGAGAAAGTGGAGCTATTATTGGCCGCCAATCAATCGGCACTGGATCAAGGGGCCAATTTCGTGACATCCAACCTATTCATGATCAATGAACAAAAATATTTTGCCAGCACAGACGGTTCTTATGTTGATCAAGATGTCCACCGGATATGGCCGACGTTCACCGTCACAGCCATCGACCGTGCCTCTGGGAAGTTTGAAACCCGCGATAGCTTAAGCGCACCCATGGGGATGGGCTATGAGTACCTTACTCCAGGTTCGCCTTATAAAATCGATGGGGTACCGGTGACGCTTTATAAAGATCGATACGATATACTTGCGGACGCAGCAACAGCTGCCCAACATGCCAAGGAAAAAATCGGCGCCAAGTCCGTAGACCCAGGCAAGTATGACCTGGTATTGGATCCGCTGCATTTGGGCCTCACTATCCATGAGTCGGTAGGCCATTCCACCGAACTCGACCGGGTGCTTGGTTATGAAGCGAACTATGCCGGTACAAGCTTCTTGACGCTGGACAAATGGGAGTCGAAAAATTTCAACTTTGGCAATGAACTGGTGAATGTAGTAGCCGACCGTACACAACCCGGCTCCCTCGGTGCCGTTGGATATGATGATGAAGGTGTACCTGCCGGAAAATGGGATGTCATCAAAGATGGCATACTGGTCAATTACCAAACCATTCGCGACCAAGCCCATATCTTAGGGCTTGATGCTTCGCAAGGCTGCTGCTATGCCGATAGCTGGAATAGCATCCAATTCCAACGCATGCCCAACATTTCCTTGCTTCCCAATAAAAATAGCCGCAAGGTGGCCGATATGATTAAAAATGTGGAAAAAGGCATCTACATCGTGGGACGGGGCTCCTATTCCATCGACCAGCAACGGTACAATTTCCAGTTCGGCGGCCAGCTGTTCTATGAAATCAACAACGGAAAAATCGTGGGCATGCTCAAAGATGTCGCCTACCAAGCGAATACGCAGGAATTCTGGAATGCCATGGCCGACATTGCTGATGAAGATGACTACCGCCTGTTTGGGACGTTCTTTGACGGCAAAGGACAGCCCTCCCAAGTAAGTGCGGTGTCGCATGGTTCATCAACAGCCCATTTTAAAGGCATTAACGTCATTAATACAGGTCGAACGATTTGATAAGTATCAACCAATAACATCATATGTTTCATTTTTATTAAACCATCACAGGAGATAACACATTGAAAAGAAAAGATTTCCTCTATTACACCTCAATGGGAATGGGTGCATTGCTAATGCCCAAAATGGGATTATTCGCCCGTCCTATTGATCCCTTGGAAGCTTTGGTGGAACGGGCTGATGCCCAAGCCAAAAAAGCGTTGGCTGATGTGGCATTGAACGAAGCCACTGCACAGGGAGCCACTTACGCCGACGTACGTATCGGCCGTTACCTCAACCAGTATGTCTTTACCCGTGAAAAACAGGTGCAGGGTGTATCCAATACAGAGTCCTACGGTGTCGGCATCCGCGTCATTGTAAACGGTTGCTGGGGCTTTGCCGCCACCAATAACATGACAAAGGAAGACATTGCCAAAGCTGCTGGCCAGGCCGTAGCTATTGCCAAGGCCAATGCAAAAATCCAAGGCGGATCAGTCACGCTGGCCCCACAGCAAGGCTATGGAGAAGTCAGTTGGAAGACCCCTATTGAGACCAATGCCTTTGAAGTACCCATTAAAGACAAAGTGGATCTGCTGCTGCAAGTCAACAGCATAGCCATGGAAAATGGCGCCAATTTTGTCAATTCCCGTATCGCAGCCATCAATGAGCAGAAATATTTTGCTTCCACGGATGGTTCGTATATTGATCAAGACATCCACCGCATCTATCCCAGCTTCAACGTGACGGTCATCGACCGTGCCTCGGGCAAGTTCCAGACGCGCAATGCATTGAGTTCACCCATGGGTATGGGTTATGAATACTTAGATGCACGTCCTGAAGATAAAGTCGCCGGTGTAGTCACACGCTATAAGAAGCGGTATGACATTTTAGAAGATGTAAAGGCTGCCGCGCAGAATGCGACGGAGAAAATTAAGGCTAAATCTGTAGAGCCCGGGAAGTACGATGTAGTACTGGACCCTTCGCACCTCTGGCTCACCATACACGAGTCAGTAGGTCACTCTACGGAACTCGACCGTGTACTGGGCTATGAAGCCAATTATGCAGGTACAAGCTTCCTGACGCTGGATAAACTGAATTCCAAGAATTTCAATTTTGGCAACAAATTGGTCAACGTCGTAGCCGACAAGACCGAGGTCGGCTCCCTCGGCGCCGTAGGTTACGATGATGAAGGGGTCAAATGTAAACAATGGGACTTGATTAAGGATGGTATCCTCGTCAACTTCCAGGCTACACGCGACCAAGTACATATGCTCGGTGAAAATGCATCACATGGCTGTAGCTACAGCCAAGGTTGGGAAGACGTGCAGTTTCAACGTATGCCCAACGTCTCGCTGCAGCCCGGCAAGACAAAGCTGTCTGTCGATGATCTCATCAAGGATGTGGAGAAAGGGATATACATCATCGGCGATGGCAGTTTTTCCATTGATCAGCAACGGTACAATTTCCAGTTCGGTGGACAGGTGTTCTACGAAATCAGTAACGGGAAAATTGTGGGTATGCTCAACGATGTCGCTTACCAATCCAATACGCAAGAGTTTTGGAACTCGTGTGCAGGCGTATGTGATGAATCTGATTACCGTCTCGGTGGCGCATTTAATGATGGCAAAGGACAACCTTCACAAAGCAACGCCGTGTCCCATGGCAGCGCCACGACCCGGTTCAATGGAGTTAATGTAATCAACACAGCAAGAAATATTTAATACTATGGCGATTTTAAGCAAAGAAGAAGCACAAGCAATATTAACGAAGGTGCTGAGTTTTTCCACGGCCGACGAATGCGTAGCCTCCTTGAGCGGTACGGACGAAGGAAATATTCGCTATGCCAACAATGCCGTATCCACGGCAGGCGCGGCGAGCACAATGAGCCTGTCGGTAAGTTCAGTATATGGCAAAAAAGTGGGATCAGCGAGCATCAACGAGTTTGACGATGCCTCGCTAAAAAAGGCCGTGGAACGCTCAGAGGAATTGGCCAGGTTATCGCCGGAAAATCCGGAATACATGCCGATGCTAGGCCCCCAAACCTATGATGAGTCGCTGACTTATGCGGAAAGCACAGCCGCTATTGATCCCGCTGTCCGGGCAGATATGGTGGCCCAAAGCATCCAAGCCGCTAAGGATGAAAAGTTGGAAGCAGCTGGATTCCTGAACAACAGTACCGGCTTCAGGGCTATGATGAATTCAAAAGGGCTCTATGCGTACAATCGGAATACTAACGTATCTTTTTCGGTAACGATCCGCAATCAAGAAGGTACCGGGTCGGGCTATACCAGCAACAGTTTCAACGACGCAAGCAAGCTAAGTACACTCTCCATGAGCAAAGTAGCCGCTCAAAAGGCCAAGACATCGGCCGGGGCTAAGGCTATCGAACCTGGCAAGTACACCGTCATATTAGAGCCCTTGGCCGCCAGCGATTTGGTGGGATGGATACTACGGGGATTCGACGCGCGAAGTGCCGACGAGGGAAGAAGCTTCATGAGCAAGAAAGGCGGTGGAACACGTTTGGGCGAACAGCTTTTTGACGAGCGCATCAGTATCTACTCTGATCCCTTGAATCCGGAACTACCCTCTCCAACCTGGGAAGGCGATGGCCTGCCATTGAAGAAGACCACGTGGGTAGAAAATGGGGTGGTCAAGAACCTGTCATACTCACGTTACTGGGCAGCTCAAAAAGGCGTGGATCCACTTCCCTCAAGCTGGGGCATGATCATTCCCGGAGGTAATTCTTCATTGGAAGATATGATTAAAAGTACCGAACGGGGCGTTTTGGTGACCCGATTCTGGTACATCCGATCGGTGGATCCCCAAAGCCTCTTGCTTACCGGGCTCACCCGCGACGGCACGTTCTACATTGAAAATGGAGCCATTCAATTCCCGATAAAAAACTTCCGGTTCAACGAAAGCCCTATCATCATGCTCAACAACGTAGAAGATTTGGGCAAGACCGAACGGTCGGGCAATATCTTGGTACCGCCCATGAAAATCAGGGATTTCACGTTTACGTCCTTGTCAGACGCAATATAGCAAACTGAATAGTCCTGAAATAGCGAGACAGAATTTATAGGGCAAAAACAGTTTATCAAAAGACGTGTCAAAGGTTTTTTATAACAAATCCCCGGTCAAAAAGTCCGGGGATTTTTGTTTGTCTTGGTTGCTACTAAAAGGTTATTTCAGTTCCTCAGCCAACATGACTTTTTCCTCCATAACGTTTTGTTGCCATTGTTCAGGAGAAATACGATACCGTTTACTATTGGGAACCGGTTCCCAAGGATTGCCAAACGCAAAATGAAAATCGTATGACCCGCCTACAATGCCGAGTTCAGGTATATAAATGAATCGATCTATACCCCGATGTATATTTGGGCCGTCAACCACGTTCCAATCGTCAAACACCCAGAAAAAATACGCTTTTCGATTATTTACACACAATTCTTTGGATAAATACATGCCGATTAACATCCTGTCTTGGACAATTGCCATACTGTTTTGCTGTGAAGGGAAGGTAGCATCAGGAAATAATCTCAAGTACTCCTCCTGCATCTTTACTACGTCAATAGGGGGTCTATTGATGTTGATGGTCCCCGGAGGCGTATTGATGGCGTGGTGATATTCCCGAATATTGAACTGCTCAAACAAACAAAGCTTGCTTGCCAGGTACCTGCCATTATCTACCCGCACAATCCGTAAGGAAAATGATTTCTCCAATCGAACCCCTCTTCGGATTTTTCTTACATAGTTCTCGTTAAAATCGGCATATTGGATCATTGCCCCTTCTATCTCGCTTTTATCCACTTCTTCCCAATTTTGTGTGTTATCAAAACCCGGTAAAACCGAAAATAAGATTAAACTTTGTTCATCGATATATACATTGAATAGTTCAATGCGATCGTCCGTTCCGTATAATTCCGCAGTACTTAACGTATATTGCTTGATTGTGTACGCGCTATCCAGCATATCCAACAGGATATATTTTCTTTTTTGAGCATGACCAAAACTGAAAGCCATCAATGCTAAAAACAAAAATACCGTGCACAATCTGTTTGTTCGAGATGCCATATCATTAAGGACTTTTTTTGCCTTTAGCACTGGATGTTGAATTTCTTTCATAGTTGTTTATATCTATCTCTGAAGAGGTTAAGCTCGGTATTGCAGTTTCTCAAACAGGGAATGTCGTTTGTTCTTTTTCTCTTTTGCATAATAAACCCCAAAAGTTTTGTCTAACTTTTGGGGTTTACTTCAGGACATTCCCGGACGGCCTTTTTATTAGGCCTTCGCGATAGCCTTTTATTCATCTTCAAACTTCCACCGCACAAATGCTTCAATGGCTTCATACTCTGCCATGCCCAAACCGTCGTATAACTTAGCTGTTTCACGTGTACGTTCCTCAGCGCGTACCCAAAACTCACGGGCATCATCCCCAGGGAATACCGGTACATCTTTTTGAGACTGGTGTTTGAAAATCGCATGGCGTTTGCGCAATACCTCCTGCGGCGAAAGCGGCACAGCCATTTCAATCTCATGGATCTCGAATTCATGCCAAGCGCCACGGTAAAGCCATACCCAGCAATCTTTTGTCCACGCTTCTGTCTTGCGCAAACGTACCATCGCCGCATGGATGATATCAAAACATACTTTATGGGTGCCATGTGGATCTGCGAAATCTCCGGCAGCAAAAATCTGGTGAGGTTTAACACGTTGCAACAGCTCCATGGTTTGTAGGATATCATCCTCATAATCCAATTTCTTGCTGTACTTGCCACGGTCATAGAAAGGCAGGTTTTGGAAGTGGATGTTTTCATCCGGAAGACCTGCAAATCGGGCTCCAGCAATGGCCTCCCCTTTGCGGACAAGCCCTTTCACGGTAAGCAATTCCGGCGTGTCTATTTGGTTGGGTTTTTTGCTTCCGATGAATTGCCGTGCATCTTTGTAGAGTGCCTCCAGTTTTTGGGTATCAATACCTTGTGATTTGGCAAAGTCGGTCGCGAACTCAATAAACCGCAATGCATCGTCATCCCAAACCGCCGTATTGCCGGATGTTTGATAAGCCACATGCACATCGTGGCCTTGATCAGCCAACCGGATAAATGTACCGCCCATGGAGATCACATCGTCATCTGGATGTGGTGAAAAGATAATGGAACGCTTCTTAGCAGGCTCACGGCGTTCAGGGCGCTGGCTGTCATCCGCATTTGGCTTTCCTCCGGGCCATCCGGTAATGGTATGTTGCAGTTGATTGAAAATATCAATGTTGATGTTATACACGGGCCCCTTTTCCGTTGCCAGCTGGGCCATACCGTTCGTGTTATAATCATCTTCGGTAAGCTTAAGTACAGGCTTTTTAAGTGTCTGCGAAAGCCACACTACCGCTTTTTTGATGGTCCTGTTATCCCATTCGCAATCTTTGACCAACCAAGGAGTATCAAAGCGGGTCAGCTGCGATGCTGCATCACGGTCAAGTACAAATTCTACGCTGTCCGATAGCTGGAGATAAGTAGCGGGTACGTCCGAGGAAATTTCGCCTTCAATTGCTTTTTTTACAATTTCAGCTTTTTTCTCATTCCAGGCCATTAAAATGATTTCCCGTGCCTTGAAAATGGTGCCAATGCCCATGGTGATGGCTTTTGTAGGCACATTTTCCTTACCACCGAAATCACGTGAAGCGTCACGGCGCGTCAGATCATCCAGCGTGACCAATCGTGTACCGGAATTGGGCGCAGAACCAGGTTCATTGAACCCGATGTGACCCGTACGACCAATACCCAGCACTTGCAGATCAAGCCCTCCCAATGCGGTAATTTTTTGCTCGTAAGCCAGGCAGTAATCATGGATATCCTCCATAGCCAATGTACCATCGGGGATATGTACATTCGCCCGGTCAATGTCGACATGATCAAAGAGATTCCTGTTCATGAAGGTGACATAACTCTGCTCTGAATCGGGCAGCATTGGATAGTACTCATCCAGGTTGAAGGTAATCACGTTTTTGAAACTGAGCCCTTCTTCCCGGTGCAGACGTACCAACTCTGCATACACTTTTACAGGGGTTGCACCTGTAGCGAGACCAAGAATGGCCTGCTCACCTTTTTCTTGTTTGCCGCGGATAAGATCGGCAATACGCTTAGCCACGGCTAATGAGGCCGTGGTAGGGTTGGAGTAAACACTTACGGGTACTTTCTCGAAGCGTGTTTCTTCCAGTAAATTTAATCTTGCCATTTGAGGAATTACGTATAAGGTGAGACGCAAAACTAACGATAAATGTCTATACGTTGCGTGGAATTTTTGCAAATAGTTGTTTTTTTAAACGAACAGCACAATGCAATCGTTTGCGTCCAGGGGCAAGGAATCGGTAAAGAAAAGGTAAGCAAACGGTAGCCGACAGGTAAGGCGTAACGACGACCTATTTGATGGATAATATTTTAAACAAACGGTTGCGTTGACCGAACGCTTTGATAACTCGGCTAACCGTCCTATACTTGCTCTTAAAATTGTTACTATCCCAATTTTCGTTATGAAATACAACCGTAGAAGTTTCCTCAAAAACGCGACCCTGCTTTCTGGAGCCGTAGCAACTTTGCCGGCCGTGACGGGCGGAGTAAACGCCAATGATTTGCAGGCATCAGCTTATCAACCGATGCAGCCCCAGCGCTTCAACATGAGCGGATACGCAGCGCCAACGATCGACAAGGTACGTATTGGCTTCATCGGTTTGGGGATGCGCGGCCCCGGAGCGGTGGAACGGATGTCGCATATTGATGGCGTAGAAATCAAAGCGCTCTGTGACAAGGATCCGGATAGGGCAACAAAAGCCCAAGGTATTTTGGAAAAGGCTGGACTCCCTAAAGCTAAGGAATACAGCGGGGAAGAGGGCTGGAAAGACATGGTAGCCAACGAAGAACTTGATCTCGTGTACATCTGTACGCCTTGGCACCTGCATACTCCAATGGCCGTTTATGCGATGCAGCATGGCAAACATGCAGCAAGCGAGGTTCCCATAGCCGTCACAATTGATGAATGTTGGGAGCTCGTGGAAACATCCGAGAAAACCAAAAAACATTGCATGATGCTGGAGAACTGCTGCTATGATTTCTTCGAGATGCTCACGCTCAACATGGCCCGCAATGGGCTATTCGGCGAAATTATCCATGCAGAAGGCGCATACATCCACAATTTGCTGGATCTGAATTTTGATAAAAACGGGTATGCCGATATGTGGCGGTTGCGCATGAATGCTACACACAATGGCAATCTTTATCCTACACATGGCCTTGGCCCCATTGCCCAATGCCTCGATATCAACAGAGGCGATAAGATGGATTACCTGGTCTCACTATCGACCAATGACTTCATAATGGCGCATACTGCCGAAGAAAAAGCCAAGGAAGACGCTTTTTTCCAGCCTTTTGCAGACAAGAAATACCGGGGAAACATGAACACCACGGTGATTAGAACCGCCAAGGGAAAGTCTATCATGGTGCAGCACGACGTCACTTCTCCGCGCCCCTATTCGCGGATACACCTCGTCAGCGGTACGAAAGGTGTCGCATCCAAATGGCCCTCACCGGAGCGTATTGCCTTTGGCCATGACTGGCTTAAAGAAGAAGAATTACAAAGTCTGTATAACCAATATACGCCCCCCCTCATCAAACATGTGGGCGAGGTAGCCAAGCAAGTCGGTGGCCATGGAGGGATGGACTTCGTCATGGATTGGCGGCTTATCGACTGTTTGCGCAATGGCTTGCCACTGGATCAGGATGTGTATGACGGTGCCTTGTGGAGCAG
Source organism: Parapedobacter koreensis (assembly GCF_900109365.1). Taxonomy (GTDB): domain Bacteria; phylum Bacteroidota; class Bacteroidia; order Sphingobacteriales; family Sphingobacteriaceae; genus Parapedobacter; species Parapedobacter koreensis. The sequence goes on from NZ_FNZR01000001.1 coordinate 881,893, forward strand.
CATCTTCCCCCTAAGTGAACAATCAGTAGCCAATCGATCGCGTTCATTAGATATCCCCGACTTCACCCGAGGTGCATGGAAGACCAACAAACCTGTAAATCTGACATTGGAAGGCGGTGCCACTACAGGAGTAAGGCAAGTCAAATAGGCCTCATAACTCTGAAACGCGGGCGAGGCGTTCAGCAGCTTGTTCTAGCGTTTCGGATTGTTTCGCAAAACAGATCCGAACGAGCTGTTGATTGATTTCCTTGTGATAAAACGAGGAAATGGGTATCGTAGCCACCCGATGCTGAGTGGTCAGCTCTTGGCAGAAAACGTGTTCAGGCAGGTCGCTAATAGCTGAATAATCAGCCAGCAGGAAATAGGTACCCTGACAGGACAACACCCGGAAGCGGGTGGCGGCAAGTGCGGCAAGCATGAGGTTCCGTTTCTGCTGGAAGAATGCGCCAAGTCCGAGGTATTCGTCCCGGTAGCCTAAAAAATCCGCCAAAGCATATTGGACGGGTGTATTTACACTAAATACATTAAATTGATGCACCTTACGAAACTCCGCCATAAGGGCAGCAGGCGCAAGGCAATACCCAACCTTCCATCCGGTAGTATGGTATAGCTTACCAAAAGAGGCCACGATAAACGTATGTTCGCGGAGTTCGGCATGGTGTGCAGCGCTACGATGCGTTGCACCATCGTATACAATGTGTTCATACACCTCATCACTCAAGACATAACAATGCTGATCGCGAATGATGCGCGCGAGCTGTTCATAATCTGCGTCGGTCAGCACACGGGCTGTAGGGTTATTGGGCGAATTGATAATGATCAACCGCGTCTTAGGCGTCATCAACCCTTCCACGGCTCTCCAATCGATCGCAAAATCCGGCGCTCGCAAGGTAACAGGTTTGGGAATGCCCCCAAATACCCTGACACTGGGCGCATAAGCATCGTAAGCGGGTTCGAATAAAATCACTTCGTCGCCGGGGTGGATTACCGTGGCGATGGCGGTGAAAAGTGCCTGAGTCGCTCCCGCTGTTATGGTAATCTCAGTTTCGGGATGGTAATATATGCCAGCTACCGCTTCCACCTTGGCGCTTATTTGCTCGCGAAGTGCAATAACGCCTGCCATTGGCGCATACTGGTTGTGGCCGGCTTGCATCGCGCGCTCCACCATTGAAATGAGCCGGGGTGAACAATCAAAGTCTGGGAAACCCTGGGAAAGATTTATCGCATGGTGCTGAATAGCCAATTGCGACATCTGGGTAAAAATAGAAATAGCAGTATTGGGCAGTTTTGATCTAAAGGCACTCATTTGTCAATGATAAGCAGCATATCATGCAAGATTAAGCATTTTATTGGAAACCTCTTCATTTAAAACACCCTGCTTTCGCGGAGTATTTCCCGATAAAAACGAATGCTATCTTCCAACTGTGCAATATAAGCCTCCTTATCATGGATAATTTTATGATATAATGCCTTTTCCTCACTGATAAATCTAACAACATCTTCGCTTGCAGTTTCCTCGTTACCCATTAGCCTGGGCAGCCCGACATCCAATACATCCGCAATCTGTCCAAGACGATCAATGTCTATACGGGTAATGCCTCCCTCGATATTCTGGTAGGTTTTCAATGCAATATGTAATGCTTCTGCCATCGCTGCCTGCGAAAGGCCCCTGGCCTTCCTTAATCGCTTAATATTATCCAAAATGTCGGGTTGTGCCATAGCTGAATAGTTAGGCATAAATCATACTTAATTGCCGCATGATTTATGCGTTTTTTACCTTGCATGAACCTATTATCTTTGTTGCAAGGCAAAGGTATTATTTTTTATCAAAAAAGACTACCTAATAAGTAGATATTTTTTCTGCATTGAGCGGTACCGCAATAAGAAGTTTGTTTGTTGTTTAGTTAAGGCGGCGGGTGGCGGCATCCGCCGCTCTTACATTGCGAGGTATTTAGTCCGAAATTAATTTCACATAATCCCTATAAACATAATAGATTTTATTCTTACTTTTGCCCCACTTAGTTCTTTTATTTGTGCTTATCAAGAAAGACCGAGGGAAAGGCCCGATGACGTCTTAGCAACCTGAAGCTACATTAAGGTGCTACATCCTGCCTTGGGCGTTGCCAAAGGTAAAGATAAGTGAAATGCTTGCCACGCAACGCTGCTCCAAGCATCCAACTATCACGATTAACTTGAAAACACCGTTTATTCATATCCAAGACTAAGGATAAGCCACATTGATGAACTAATTGACAATTAACATGGCGTCAATACGTATATAAAATAATTGAATATGAGCAAAAAACAGCTACTACTAATACCTATCGTCTTACTTCCCTTCATGCTATTTGGACAAAAAGCAACGAACATCCCGCTGGATTACCTTGACCGTTCATTCCAGACTTATGACCAAATCCAAAAGGCTATCTGGGCCACTCCTGAATTGGGCTTTCTGGAAACCGAAAGCTCAGGAATCCTCCAAAAACACCTTGAAGAACAAGGATTCAACGTGGAAGTCGGGTTGGCGGGCATGCCCACATCATTTATTGCTACTTATGGCAGCGGTAATCCTATCATTGGCATCTTGGCCGAGTTTGACGCATTACCAGGTATATCACAGGATACCGTACCTTACCGTAAGCCGGTAGAAGCAGGTGGAAACGGCCATGCTTGTGGGCACAACGTATTTGGCACTGGCTCGGTGGCCGGGGCTGTAGCCATCAAAGAATGGCTGGCAAGTACCGGCCAACAAGGCACCATCAAGATCTTTGGCACACCTGCCGAAGAAGGCGGCGGCGGCAAAGTATACCTCGTACGAGATGGTTTCTTCAATGACGTGGATGTGGTATTGGATTGGCATCCGGCTACGAGAAATGCTGTGAATGTAACCACCGGCACCGCCATACAAATGGTCGATTATACCTTCCACGGCAAGGCGGCGCATGCCGCAGCGAGCCCGGACAAAGGACGTTCGGCATTGGACGGTGTCGAAGCCCTTAACTACATGGTAAACCTACTCCGCGAACATGTACCGTCGGAATCACGCATTCATTATGTCATCACCAACGGAGGGGAAGCACCCAATGTGGTACCGGAAGTCGCCACAGTATCTTATTACATCCGCCATCCCAAACGGGAAATTTTGCAAGACCTCGTCAATTGGATAAACGAGGCAGCAGATGGGGCCGCCAAAGGCACCCAAACCACGCTGAGCAGCGAAATCATCGCGGGTTTCTATGAAAAATTGCCCAACCGTAAATTAGCGGAAGTGGTACAGAAAAACCTTGAAACGGTGGGGGGTATTCATTATGACGACCGTGAGCGGGTATTTGCCGAAGCCATTGCCAACGATCTGGGGCTCGACAATTCCGCATTGGAAGATGTAGCAAAAGTACAGCCTCTGGATGAAGAAAAACCATCACAAGGCGGCGGCTCTTCCGATGTAGGTGATGTAAGCTGGAACGTGCCTACCGTCTCATTCGGTACAGCCACCTTCGTGCCTGGAAGTGCTGGCCACAGCTGGCAGAATGTCGCCTCCGGTGGCACAACCATTGGCACCAAGTCCCTTATCAACACGGCTAAAGTTTTTGCGCTTACAGCCATCGATCTCTACACCAATCCAACATTGATCGATGAAGTAAAAAAAGAATTTGAATCCCGCAGGGGTTCCAACTTCCATTACGAATCATTGCTTGGCGACCGCGCTCCTGCGCTGGACTATCGCGTGAAAAAATAAATGACAAAATAAACAATGTAATACTTATTCATCAGCATTCTCAAAATATGAAAACAACAATAACATCAGCTGTACTGTCAACGCTTTTATTCGGTATTGTATATGCCGGGCAAATTAAACCTTTACAACTTAAGGGCACCGTAAAGGATGTGCAGACAGGAACCATCTACCTCCAACGGTTTGACAACAAGATCTTCCACACGGTCGATTCAGCTACCCTTCACAACGGCGAATTCAACTTTACCACGCGTGTGGAATTACCCGAATTATATGGCCTTACCCTTGAAAAGGATAAAACACCGTTTTATATTTTCCTCGAAGACGCTCCCATCACGGTAACATTTGATTCAGGCGCGTCTTACCACAACACCGTCGTATCCGGCTCAAAATCGCATGATCGCTTTGTAGACTACAGCAACCGCCAGCAAAATGTTCAAGTCGCTGATTTCATCAAGGAAGATCCTGCTTCCATCACCACGGCGTATGTGCTATACCGCAATTTTGCTTACCGGTTGAGCCCTTCAGAAATCAGGGAATATGTAAGCCAGCTTGATCCATCCCTTCAAAACACCCAATATGCAACCGTACTACACGGATTAGCAAACACGCTGGAGACTGTGTTGCCCGGCAATAAAGCGCCCGACTTTACCTCTACGGGGCCAGACGGAAGCACCATTCGGCTTTCCGACCACCTCTGCAAAGGCTATGTATTGCTGGATTTTTGGGCAGCGTGGTGCGGCCCCTGCCGCCGGGAAAATCCCAATGTGGTAGCAGCCTATCAACACTACAAAGACAAGGGTTTCACGGTCTTTGGAGTCTCGCTTGACAAGACCAAAGAAGCCTGGCTGAAAGCCATTGAGGCAGATGGGCTTACATGGCCCCATGTGTCCGACCTTACGTTTTGGGAAAGCGAGGCCGCTGCCATCTATGGCGTACGGGCTATCCCTGCCAATTTCCTGATAGGACCTGATGGAACCATCGTAGCCCGCAATCTCCGTGGGGAAGGCTTGCGGAAAAAATTACAGGAATTACTGGGCGAATAAACATGGAAACTTGCTAAGATACCATGCCATGGATAGGGCTATCACCCCTATCCCTTAAACACCACCGGGCTGAAATGTTACGCTATACATGCGCCAACTGAAAACACCAAACAATCTATATTCAAATACAGACAAAATCGTCAATAATCAAAAAGATAAGCGCCCCCATAAACCAATTGCAGTCGGGCATGGAAGCGCTTGTTTCTAAAAACATTTTAGAATTATGGCAAATATATTGCTTTTTTTCAGGAGCAAACCGCTATTCTCGTCGTTAAAAAAATACAATTATGCTTTTTTTGCGATGTTTTTATGCTCCTTTACCAGTTATGGACAACATTCCATACGTGGAACAGTCGTCGATGAGGCAAATCAAGCAGTGGCAGGAGCTACAATTGCAATAAAATCAACCAGTACGAGCACCGTCACTGATGCAAATGGCCAATTTAGTATTACAACAGACCAGCCCCTACCGCTTACGATTACCATAAATTTTTTGGGTTATAAACCACAAGAAATAGCCATTAATGATACCAGTGAACCTGTTATCATTACATTGGCTGAAGACGTGAACCAATTGGATGAGACGGTAGTGGTGGGTTATACTACGGCCAAAAGATCGAGTTATACGGGATCGGTAGCGGTTGTCAACGCAACAGAGTTGGATAAATTGCAAATTACTTCTATTGGCAAGGCTTTGCAGGGAACGGTGCCGGGATTGCAATCCATTGCGCAGGCAGGACAACCTGGAAGTGATGCAGAGCTGTTTGTACGGGGGGTAGGTTCAGTCAATGCGTCCACATCACCACTCTATGTTGTAGACGGTATTCCGGGCGCAAATCCCAATCAATTAAACCCGAAAGACATCCAATCCATTTCCGTCTTGAAAGATGCTACGGCAAGTGCGCTCTATGGCTCACGCGGTGCTAACGGTGTAATTGTCGTCACCACCAAATCAGGAGACCTGAATTCAAAGCCCTCAGTCAACTTTTCAGCCAACTATGGCTATACAGGGCGTGCCGTTGCGGATTATGACTATTTATCAGCACAAGAGTATTATGAATTGCAATGGGAAGCCATCCGTAACACCCAGCTGGACCAAGGCAAATCGACTGCGGAAGCAGCTCAATATGCAACGGATTATTTGGTTGACGGCTCGCTAAAGGTCAATATTTTTGGGCCACAATACCCAGATCCTGTTGGTACAGATGGTAGATTGGCTGCTGGCGCAACACCATTATGGAATGATGACTGGGGCAAAGCCATCTCACGGCCCGGCCGGCGTCAACAGTACGACCTCAGCATTAGCGGAGGAAGTGTTAACACGAAATATTACTTTTCAGGCGGTTATTTGAACGAGGAGGGTTGGATTAAAACCTCCAATTTCGAACGCTACAATTTACGTACTAACGTACAATCGAAAGTTAATAGTTGGTTTGATATCGGCGCAAATGTATCGCTTTCGTCAGGTTTTCAACGATCCCCTTCGCAAAGCGACAGCAACCAAGGGAATTTCGCCAATTTCCAACGGCTGATTTCAAATATTTACCCAGTTTATGAACGTAATCCGGACGGTTCGTTTGTATTGGACGAAAACGGCAACAGAAAATGGGATTATGGCATATGGCGTCCTACAACTGCTGCCAGTGGGGTCAACATCCTGGGAAGCGCAGAACATGCGATATCAGGCACCCGGACCGATGCCGTATTACTTGGAACAAACCTGAACATCACGTTCATGAAAGGACTGTTTTTGAGAACAACGGCAAGCATTGATTATCGGGCGGGTAGCTCTCACTCTTATTCTCACCCTTATTACAGTACAGGAGTCATGACAGAAGGCGCTGGCTCAGCAAGTCGACGTGCAGATCGTACGCTCAATTATACGGTAAACAGCTTCCTCAATTACGCGTTTAATTTGAACGGCGGCAAGCATAGCATTAGTTTATTAGCAGGACCGGAAATTTACGTCAACCAAACTTCAGAATTATCCGGAAGCCGGTCTGGTTTTCAAGTACTTGGAAAAACCGAACCTTCAGCAGGAACCGTGAGCGGAGTGTTTAACGGCACTTCGGCTGATTACCGCTTGGGAAGCTGGTTGAGCCAACTGAACTATGATTACCTCGGGCGATATCATTTTTCGGCAAGTTTTCGCCGCGATGGATCTTCGCGTTTTAGCAAACAAGCGCGCTGGGGCAATTTCTGGTCGGTGGGAGCTGCCTGGAATGTGAAACAAGAAAATTTCTTGAAGGACGTATCCAGTATAGATAACCTCAACCTACGTTTCAGCTATGGTGCCCAAGGCAACGATAATGTTGGCAATTATGCCTATGGCGGTTTTTATTCCATTTACAACAGTTTGGATATGTTGGGATTATTGCCGTCCGATCTTCCAACGCCTAATCTGAAGTGGGAAACCAACCTGAATCTCAATTTCGGCGCTGATATATCACTGTTCAACAATCGATTGATCGCCCAAATTGATGTGTTCGACCGGCAATCGAAAGACCTCTTATTCACAAAACCCCTTGCTCCTTCAACAGGTTACGACGGCATCGATGCCAATATTGGTTCATTAAGCAACAGAGGCATCGATGGACAGATCACGGGTGCCCTTATCCGGAACAACGATTTCCGATGGAATGCCACCCTCAATTTCGGACACTATACCAACAAAATAACCAAGTTGCCTCAAGACGAAATCCTGACCGGCTCGATTGGGCAATACGGCAACACTAAAAAAATGATAGAAGGAGGTTCGATTTACGACTTTTATATTAAGGAGTGGGCTGGTGTCAACCCTGAAAACGGCAAAGCAACGTGGTATAAAGATATTGTTGATGAAGCTGGAAATGTTACCGGAAGGACGACCACTGAAAATCAAACCGAGGCGACACCCTATTTCCAAGGAAGCTCACTTCCCGATCTATACGGTGGCTTAAGCAACAGTTTTTCCTATAAGGGTTTTGAACTCTCATTCTTGTTATCGTACAACATCGGCGGTAAGATTTTCGATGGTGACCAACCGATGATTATGCACCTCGGCTCTGCTCCTGGACGCAATTGGTCAAAAGAAGCCCTCTCGCGGTGGACACCGGAAAATACAGACACCGATTTTCCACGCCTCTCCTATGTCTCCGATCCATGGAACACGATTCCCTCAACCCGCTTTTTGTTCAATGCGACCTATGCACGCTTACGAAACATTAACCTGTCATACGCACTACCGCGAAACCTCGTGTCCAAATGGTCACTCACGGATGTAAGACTACGTTTAGTAGGTGAAAATCTATTGACATTTTATGGCCATAAAGGGTTAGACCCCGAACAGACGGTATCGGGCTCGACATATTATCGATATCCTGCTCAGAAAGCATATTCACTGGTCCTTAATGTGTCATTTTAATTGAAATAATTATCAGATTATGAAACGGAAATTTAGTTATATACTGACTGTTTTGACGCTGTTTACATCGTGCAGCGAAGATTTTTTTGACACTGCGCCTGCGACCCAGATTACTACACCGGAAGTGTTTTCTTCGGAAGATAACATCAATGCTTTCGTCAATGGAGCAATTCGTTTTTTATTGGAAAACAGCACTTCACAGGACAATCCAGGTCTCCCAGCGATATTTCTTACCCACGAAGTAATGGGCGAAGATGCTTTTGCCCGCGATGGCCGATACGGCTTTCGTGATTCGTATCCTTATCGCGATCCTTTTGACAATACCACGCGGCGCGCGCTGTTTTTTTGGACGTTGCAGTATACGTCGATTGACCATGCCAACAACATCATCGCTAATATTCCCATTAACGAAGATAGCAAGCCCAGTTTGAAACATCTTAAGGGACAAGCTTATGCCTTGCGTGCGCACAATTATCTGAACTTGGTGCGGCAATACCAGTTTACCTATGCGAAAGATGCGAATGCCAAAGCCGTTCCGATTTATACGGAGCCTACGACCCCGAGTACCGAGCCCAAGCCACTGGCTACCGTACAGGAAGTATACAATCAGGTCATCAGCGACTTGTCAGAGGCCGAAAAATTATTGCCGGGATTCGAACGTACGGTTAAAAATCGTCCTGACATTAATGTAGTGTATGGATTATTTGCCCGGGCCTATCTAACACTTGAAAATTGGGAACTGGCCAAAGAATATGCGGCCAAAGCACGCGCTGGATATGCTATCATGACACCCGAACAATATGCTGAAGGGTTCAATGATGTGAGCAATCCCGAATGGATTTGGGGGCATCCACAGACACAAACCCAGAATAAAGGAGGTTCTTCGTATTTGGCGTATATCGAAACAACTCCTTATGCCACGGATGCTAACGGGACGAATCTTTATTATGGGTACAACAGCATTATACCCGATCCCCATTTTATTGCGTTGTTCGATGACGAAGACATACGAAAGTCATTGTTCGAAATTGCAACGCAACCTGCCGAAGCGCTTTATAGGTCTTACCGATACAAAAAATTCAGAAACAAATATCCCAATCATGACGGGCATATCGTGTTGATGCGTGCTTCGGAACAATTGCTTATCGAGGCTGAAAGCAAAGCAAGGCTGGATGACGTAGCAGGCGCCGTTGAGACACTGAATGAATTGCGCCGCAATAGAAACCTCCCTGATTTATCAGCGACTGATTTTAACAAAGACACGATAATCGATGAAATTCTACTCGAACGCCGCAAAGAACTTTGGGGAGAAGGATTCCGCTTGTACGACATTTTGCGATTGCAAACGGCGCCGGTGAGACGGGAAGCAAACGAAACGTTTGTAGATGATGCCGGTAATACGACAACCATATTAGGCCATTGGATCACGAAGTTCCCTGATGGAACAGATTTATCACCGAATAGCAAATATTATCTTTTCCCAGTTCCGTTAAATGAAATTAACAACAACCCCAACCTGTAAATAAAACAAAAAGGGAAAGTCAGCGTGTCTTTCCCTTTTTTACCTGATTTTTTTCAATGCCTTAATTTGCAGAAACAGCTACCTTGCCGATAACAGCCTCAGCAAACCGCTCCATCTCCTCCAGCTGCGGACTGCACTGCAAAAGAAAGAAATCCACGCCCACCCGCTCAAATTCGGCAATCCTGTCCTGCACTTGAGCAGGAGTGCCAACGAGTCCGCTCCGTAGTCCCCGATTGGACACTGCATAATCCTGTAAAGACAATTGTTGCTCCAATTGTGTACCGGCCAGCCATTGCTGGTAATTTTTATAGCCGGGATTTCCTTCTTTGATGATCGTAATACGTTCCAATTCCCGCTTGACTTCCTGTTCAGTGGGCCGTACAATGCTGTATGCCGCAACGCCAAATTGTAATGGGGGTAACCCCTTTTTATCACGTCTTTCACGCATGTCGGCAATACGTTTGCCGATGATCTCAGGCGAGTCGCCATGCATGACGTAGCCATCGCACAGCGATGAAATCATATCTTTAGCCGCTTCGGATTCACCTCCAGCGTAGATAGGGGGGCGCGGCGCAGAAAGTGGCTTGGGCTGCAGCACATTGTCATTTACCTGATAGTAATTGCCCGTAAAGCTATAATGGTCGCTTTTCCACACATTGTCCAATACCTCCAGCCATTCCGTAGACCGTGCATAACGGTTGTCATGCTCTTCGAAATGCACCCCGTATTTTTCAGCCTCATCCTTCCACCAGGATGATACCAAGTTTAACGATATTCGCCCGCTACTGATGTGATCGATGTTAGCCGCCTGTTTGGCCAACAAAGCAGGGTTGTGGAATGTCGGCCGTACCGCCACCATGATTTCCTGTTTGTCGGTTACGGCAGCAAGGGCAGCGGCTGTTGACCAGGCATCCAACGATGGGGCCTCCTCTCCTTTGATGTCATTTAGGTTCAATTCGGCTACCAATGTCAAATCAAAGCCAATCGCTTCCGCGCGTAATGCCAACCGTTTAGCATACGCCCAAGTAGCTTGCATGCCTTCATCTTCCACATTCCGCAGCCAACCACCAAAAACCGGCAACCAATACCCGTATCTCATTGCACTAACGCTCCTTCCATGCAGCGCTCAATAAAATCGACCAATTTCTGATGCGGGTCAAAACCAATGACGTTCACGGCATCAGCAACAAAGTTGGATAACGCATTCACGTCATAGTAAAGAATTTCCCCATCCCGATCATCAATGATGTACTCAATGCCGCCCACATCGATACCGCTACGCTGTGCGATGGTTTCAATCGTTTTGATAACGTCATCACTAGGCGTAAATGCCTCTACCTTCAAACCATTTTTTGGGGCATCCAATGCGCATGCGTTACGTACCAGTTCTTGTCCGGCAGTGGTCTGGCAGATATCAGCGGGGCAGAGGTTGAAGCTCTCCCCGGTGATATAAACCCGTATGGCATACAAATATTTTCCACCAAGCGTTTCCACCCGTGTGATGTACCCGCCTCGCGCAGGAATAAACTCTTGAACCAATGCGGTATGGTCTACGCCAAAGTCCAGCAGGTTGTTTTCAACGGCATGCCTTACCTCTTCGATGGTATCGAATTTTTCAATTCCAGCACCACTCCCCCCAATGTTGGCCTTCACAACGATGGGAAAACGTAGCCCTTCCGCTGCTGCTTCAACTTGGGAACTATGGTTGACCAGTCGCGATTTGGGATACTTGATACCCAATTGTTGCAAAAGCACCAGTTGGAGGGCCTTTGATGTCTCGTAAGTAAAAGCCTGATAACCATTGATGACCCTCACACCGTGATTTTCGAGGTGCTTCAAGTAATTTAATGTGTAAAACATCCCCTGCACACCATCACGGAGGTAAGCAGATGGGCTCATACGATTGAAAAAGACTTCAAATCCGGGCGAAGGTTCTTCCAACGCAAAATGATGTTGCGTGGGGTTAATGGTTTGATAAGGAATGTTACGTCGTTGTAATTCGGCAAAGAGTGGTTTAAACCAATCGGGATGCTCATGTGAAATAACTAAAGGGTTCATATTTTCTAAATTCTTATTATGCAGTATGGGATATAAGCAAAGGTACGACATCCTTTTAACTACTTAAACACTATACTATGTGTATTAAGGATTTTACGTCATTTTTATAACACGTGCAATAGTAAGAATTTAAACAGCTACGTGCATTCAATACGCAAAAAAACTACCTACAATAGGCAGCATTTATGGGTTTAACGGGAATAAGCAATCGTTTACTTTTGAACCGAGCTAAACGTACAAGAATCGTTACAGACTTTCGGTAATCTTTTACTCTTTAATAGTATCTTTTCATGAACCAATTCAATTACATTAAATTTTCACTCGCCAAGGATTGTGATATCCTACCGAGCGAGTTGCCAAAGACATTTACTGCCATACGACACCAATCCCTTACCTACCTACTCTCCATCCCCGCACGAATGTGCATGTGTTGTTGTCACTGACAACACGGTTCACCCTACTTTTTATTTTCATCGTATTTGCTTCTGCCTAAAAATAATGACGGAGAGGTAGAAATCATCCATATTCACAAACTTTAATAAAATGTCAATTAATTTTAGCGAGATACATCGCACGTTTAAAAAGACGTTTTTGCTAACAGCAGGGTTGCTGTTCGGTTCATTGACGCTTATTTATGCGCAAAGCGCCATCACTGGTACGGTGTTGGATGCCAGTAAAGGAACACCAATCCTCGGAGTTTCCGTAGCACAGGCCGGCACAAATAACGGCGTTGTGACCAATGCTGAAGGCCAATTTTCCATTAGGATACAGCAGCTTCCCGCGAGGCTGAGGATCTCTTTTGTGGGCTATAAACAACAGGAAGTATACGTTCAAGACGCCTCGAAACCTGTAGTGGTCAATCTGAGTGAAGACTTAAGCTACCTGGAAGAAGTGGTCATCACAGGATATACCACCCAGCAACGCAAGAACGTCAGTGGTGCCATTGCCACGGTATCATTCAGTGAAGCGAATACCCAACAAGCCGACCAAGACCCCCTCAAACTTTTGCAGGGAAAAGCTGCCGGGGTGCAAATTACGTCCACATCGGGTAACCCAGGCGGGGGCGTTAGTTTTGTGGTACGTGGTAATAACTCCATCGGTGGAAGCGTAAATCCGCTGTACGTCGTGGACGGGGTATTCCTCAACACCAGCTTACCGGTAACGGGCGGTGGCGGAAACCTGTTATCCAACCCGCTGGCCGACATAAACCCAGCTGATATTGAAACCATTACACTATTGAAAGACGCTAATGCTACAGCCATTTATGGCTCACAAGGTGCCAATGGTGTGGTGGTGATTACTACCAAGCGCGGACAGCGGAATGCTGCTTCGCGCATTAACGTATCCGCCAAACACGGAGTATCGAATGCTGTCAATAAATTCAAGGCCACTACCGGACCGGAAACGGGCGAACTGCTTAACGAGGCATGGATCAATACCGCGGCCGAAAATGGGGAAAGTCTGGAAGATTACATTCTCAGGGAAAGACCTACCAATTGGGACATCGTATATCCGTTCACAACGGCTGGCGGTACGCCCGACTTCAGTCGCGACAACATCGCCAACCTGGCCACCTACGACCGCATCAGTGATCTGTTCCAAACGGCCAGCACTACCGACTATCAGCTGTCCTTGTCTGGCGGAACCGCGACCAGCAACCACTACATTGGTCTCGGTTATGCAAATCAGGAATCCATTGTGAAGCCCAACACCTTTCAGCGGTTTTCGGGCCGCGTCAATTATGACAACAATGTGACCTCGCGCCTGAAGGTGGGCACGAGCTACAACGTGACGCGCACCGGACGCAGTAACGTACGTAATAGCGACAACGATCCCGGCGGCATCATCAACGCGGCTATTTTTCCACGCTCATTTCTGCCCGTTTTCGACGCTAATGGCAATTACCTCAGTCATGCTACCTTCAACAATCACCTCAGATTAATTGAGCACCTGGACAATAATTATGTGACTTGGCGCAACACGGTCAATCTCTATGGTGAATATGCTTTCCTGCCCGAATTGAAATTCCGTACCAGTGGAAGCTTTGATTACACCAGCAACGGTTCCCGGAGTTTCGCTGACTTCGCTCTGACCAACAACGGGTCGGCAAGTGCGGAGAACGATCTGATCCAGATTTATACCGCCGAACAGTTGCTCACCTACGTGAAAAACTTTTCCGAGAAGCACAACGTCAATATCCTCTTGGGGAACACGGTAAACGTACGGCAATTGCAGGGTGTGAATGCCAATGGGAGCAACTATATATTTGATTCGTTACGGGAAGTGTCGTCTGGCGGTACCACATCCGGGGGATCTGAAAGGAACGAAAACCGCCTGGTTTCCTTCTTTGGCAGCGGCGGGTATACGTATGACGACAGGTATTCCGTTGAGTTCAATTTCCGGGCCGACGGATCGTCCCGCTTTGGCAAAAACGTACGTTGGGGTTACTTCCCCGCTGGCGGTTTCATCTGGAACGCCGGGCAAGAAACGTTCATACAGGACCTGCAGGTATTTGATGCGTTGAAACTACGTGCCACGTATGGTTACTCGGGCAACCAGAATGGCATTGGCAACTACGACGCCCTGGCTATCTGGTCTACCAGCGCACAGTCTTATTTGGATCAGCCCAGCCTTTCCCCGGGCAGACTCGCCAATCCGGACCTGACGTGGGAGACTACCCGGCAAACGAATGTTGGCTTGGATGTTGGTTTGCTGAGAAACAGGTTGAATGTGACCGTTGACGTGTACGAGAAATATACCACCAAGGGCCTTCAGGACGTGACGGTGCCTTCTCGCAGCGGATACAGTACCGCCGTACGCAACTACAGCGAAATCAGCAACAGAGGAGTAGAATTGACCATTCAGTCCATCAATCTACAAACGCAGGATTTCCGCTGGACCACCGATTTCAACATATCCGCCAACCGCAATAAGATAGAGCGAATCCCGCAGGAGCAGACGATGGGTGCAAGCAACCGAGGCACTTCCATCCTGCGGGAAGGTTATCCCGTTAATTCCTTTTTCCTCTACAAGCAACTGTATGTGGATCCGCAAACGGGGAATGCGGTGTATGAGGATGTAGACGGAAACGGTATAATCACCTACGCCGACCGACAAATCGTAGGTAATGCCCAACCCAATTTTACGGGTGGACTCACAAACACGGCAACCTATAAAGGCTTTGAGCTGTATGTGTTCTTCTACTTCACCCAGGGAAATCAAATCATGAACATGCACGACTTCTTCTTGGTACATGGCGGCACGCAAAACGGCATCGGTTTCACCTCCCGCCAACTTGACCGCTGGCGCCAACCGGGCGACGTCACTGACATCCCCAAGATGACCAAGTACACGTTGAATCCGGAGCAGAACAATTCGCCTGCAAACAATTATACGGGCCAAGTGGCCAGCATCAGTAGCCGTTACCTGGACGATGGCTCGTTCCTGCGGCTGCGAAATGTGGCCCTGAATTACACATTGCCCCAAGCGTTCACCTCGCGGCTGGGTCTCAACCGCATAAAGGCTACGTTTTCGGCAACCAACCTGTGGACGTGGACAAATTACAAAGGGCTCGATCCCGAAGTAAGTGCGCAAAGCACAAACCAGAACACAGCGGGATATGATTGGGCTACGGTACCCCAGCCCCGTACTTATGAATTTATATTAAATCTCACCTTATAAATAGGATAGATCGATGAAAACCACTTTGAATCAATACATCATACGCGCCCTGTTTGTCCTATCCGTCATCGGATTTGGTGCCTGTGAGTCATTTTTGGATTTGAAACCCACGAATTCGTTATTAGCAGACAACGCCGTTTATGATGCTAAAACATCCCGCGCGTTGGTGAATGCTGCTTATTCCAGGTTAAAAAGCTATACGATAAGTCCTGCCATTATCCTGGCAGTCATCCCAGCCGATAATGTGTTTTTTGGAGGCAGCCTGAGCCAATATTTAGAACTGGATAACAACGCCTTTACGGTCACCAATTCGGCCATCGTGGATGCATACCGATCCAACTATTCACTAATTAATACGACCAACTGGGCAATTTCAGAAATACCAAAAGTGACGGACGAGTCCTTTGCTGCCGGCGAACAGAATAAGCTGGTGGGAGAAGCGCATTTTATCCGCGCCTTTGCCTATTTCAGCCTCGGGCGGAGCTGGGGGGGCGTCCAGTTGCAGCTGAACCCCACTACTGATCTGAGTTCGCTCGGCAATATCCCCCGCAGTACACAGGCGGAGACTTATGCCCAGGTGCTGGCCGACCTGAATACTGCCGAACAGTTGCTGCCTGACGACGACAACACCACGCGCAATCTTGTGCAACGCGCTATCGTGCGCGCCTTCCGTGCCAAGGTATACCTCTATACCCAACAGTTTGATCAAGCGGAAACCGAAGCCACAGCGGTCATCAATAACCCGAAGTATGAATTGGTGAAGCCTTACAATGCTTTTTTCCAGGCACCATTCCTGACCAAAGAATCCGTCTTCGAGATTTCAGCAACCACCAACAATTCGGGTACTTCCGGAAGTCCATGGTTCCTGGCATCGGGAACGCCCCGTGGCTCCTATGAGTACCGTCCCACCAACGAAATCATCACCTTGCTGAATGATCCAGCGAAAGGCGGCGGCAGAAATGCGCTTATAGCTACCCGTGGCAGCGACACCTACGGGAATCTGTATCATACGACCTCACCTAATATCAATCCGGCCTACGTAATTCGCATTGCCGATCTGTACTTAATACGTGCTGAAGCGCGGGTGAGGAAAGCAACGCCAGATTATGCCGGTGCCATTGCCGACCTCAACGCAGTGCGCAGCCGTGCAGATGCCGAGTTGTTCCCCACAGGCAATATCGATAGGGCCGCCATCCTACAAGCCATATGGGATGAACGGCGACTGGAATTTGCCTTCGAAGCTGACCGTTGGTACGACCTCGTGCGTACCGAACAGGCCGAGACCGAACTGGGTGTTAGTAGAAATTTCTGGCTGTTCCCGATCCCACAGGCAGACGTGCTTGCTGACCCGGACCTTGGCGGAGAAAATAACCCTGGCTATTAAAAACGGCATTTAAGAACAAGCAGACTCACTAAAAATTTAAATCAATCATCAAGATGAAAAGAAGTATCGTTCTTTTTTTTGTGTCACTGCTCGCAGTGGCACACGTCCATGCGCAGGACGAGTATTACTTTGGCGGTCGCGGATCGCTGAATCCCGACATTCCAACGCCCGAATCATTTTTTGGTTTCCGCATCGGTACCGCATTGGTACGCTACGACAAAGTGGTGGAGTATTTCAAGTTGCTTGCTGACAAGTCAGACAGGGCTTCCTTGCAAGTATTTGGCAAATCATGGGAAGATCGCGAACAGGTGAAATTGTTTGTTACTTCGCCGGACAACCAGCGCAACCTGGAAAATATCCGTCAGGAGCATATTAAACTGGCAGATCCGAGTGCGTCAGTAGCTACCAGCGGTCAAAAAGTCATCGTCGAACTTGCCTACAACGTGCATGGTGGTGAGATAGCAGGCACCGATGCTTCCGTGCTCGTGGCTTATTACTTGGTGGCTTCCGAAGACCCCGATATCGTCCGCCGTCTGAACGACGCCGTCGTATTGATTGAACCTTCTCAGAATCCCGATGGACGGGAACGGGCAGCCAACTACATCAACGGTTTCCACTCTTGGCCCCCTATCGCTGACCCTGCCGATGTAGAACACGGAAGCGGCGTGACCCCCCATCGGGGCAATCACTTTTGGAACGATCTCAATCGAGACTGGCTTGCCCTCGCACAGATTGAGAGCCGAAACCGAGTTGCTTTCTACCACAAATGGTATCCCAATGTCTATTTGGACTTCCATGAAATGGGAAGCAGTAGTACGTATTATTTCGAACCTTCGCCACTCACCACATGGAACAAAATCCTTCCGAAAAGCAATTATGAAGTACTGAACGCTATTTTAGCGAAGCATTTCTCGGCATCCCTTAACAGCATCGGGTCGTTGTATTATACCAAGGAAAGTTTCACCAACCTATCGCCCATCTATGGTTCTACCTATCCCGATTATCAAGGGGGCGTGGGCACCACGTTAGAGGTGGGGTCTACTTCTGGTGTGGTGATTGAAACCGCCGCCGGATTGCGCCCCTTTTCCAAAAACTTAAGAGATAATTTTCTTATCAGCATCGCAGCTGTACGTGCTGCTACCGATGAAAAAGACACGTTTCTGAAACATCAGCAGGAGTTCTTCAAAAGTGCACTGACACAGGCCGATAAGCTTGCTACTAAATACATCGTGTTTGGCAGCAAAACGGATAAAAGCTTGAACAACCTCTTCTTGGAACATCTGCTTCAGCACCACATCGATGTATACGAACTGACGGCTTCATTTTCGCAGGATGACAAGACCTTTGAGGCCGGTAGCGCCTATGTGGTACCGCTCCGCCAGCCGCAGTTCCGCGTGCTACAATCCATCTTTGAGGAAAACGAGACCAACGGCTTTTCAGATACGACGACCTTCTACGATATTTCGGCATGGAGCACGGTTCACGGTTATGGCATACCCTTCGTCAAGGTGAAAACGGCTGTGAAAGAAGGCCCTCAGCTAACACAGGTACCCGCCGTAGCCGGATCGGTCACCGCCCGTTCCGAACTGGCGTATGCGTTTGATTATTTCGATTACCTCACTCCAAAAGCACTCTACTATTTGCAGGATCACGGGGTGAAAGCCCGCGTGGCGCAACGTCCTTTCACCAGCAAAACGAGTGTAGGCGACAAAAGCTTCGTTGCCGGCTCGATCGTCATCCCTGTGGCCTACCAAAGCCTTTCGTCAGACGAGTTGTACACGTTATTGAACGAAGCTGCCAAGCTGGCGAATGTCACCGTGTATGCAATCAGCGATGGATTCAGCGTGGCTGGCATAGACCTCGGAAGCAATAACATCCGCGTATTGAAGAAGCCCGCTGTGGCAGCCATTACTGGCGGCAACTGGACGAGCATAGGCGAACTGTGGGCATTGCTTGGCAATACCCACCATATTCCATTGGTCAAAATTACACCCCAATCTGCCGAACGTGTAGATTTATCTAACTACACATCGATTATCCTAAGCGGAGGGCAATTGTCACCTGAATTGAGCAGGCGGCTTACCGATTGGGTGGAGAATGGCGGAACACTGATCGCATTGAGTGGAGCCGCTCAGTGGGCTTCTTCGTTGGCCACCCCTGCTCCCGCCGGAGGTGGGCGCGGCAATCAGCGGGGTACATCAACTGCTGACACGACGGATGCCGCGGCTTCCACTACCGCTCAACGCGGGCGTGGAGGATTGGGTGGCAACGGCGGCTCTCGGCTCAATGGCATCATTGTCCACGCGGAATTGAACCTATCGCATCCACTGGCCTACGGATTTACGTCCAAAGACTTTTATACGCTAAAAAACAGCACCTCGGGCTTGCGTCAAACGGGCTCCAGCAACGTGGTGCTAAAAACTACTACAGGCGAATTAGTCAATGGATACGCTACTCCCGAAGCATTATCGGAATTAACGGATAACGTGGTGATAGCTTCAGCAACCCGTGGACGAGGTTCTATCGTGATCTTTGGCGAATCGCCCACATTCCGTGGCTATTGGCTTGCTCCGGGCAGGATATTGACCAATGCGATATTCTTCGGTGGCGGAAGCGGTAATAGATAAGATGAAATTGTTATATTGCAAACTGTAAAAAATCATCATGAAGCATCTAAAAACCATACTATTACAGCTACTCATCATTAGTTTTGCAGCCACGGATGTGGTTGCCCAAAACACCTACTATTTTCCGAAGGCCCAGTTTGACCCTTCCATTCCTTCCCCCGAGACATTCTTGGGCTATCCCATTGGTTCGCATTATACACGCCACGACCGAATAATCGCCTATTTCCAGGAGCTCGATCGCCTGTCGGATAAAATTAGCGTCAACATCATCGGCCAATCTTACGAGGGACGTCCATTGGCGGTTGCGACGATTACGTCTGCCGCCAACCACGGACGTTTGGAAGAAATCCGACAGGAACACATTAGACAGGTAGATCCCCAAGCACCGCAGCTCGACGCAAGTACATCACCCGTCGTCGTGTTGCTTGATTACAGCGTACATGGCGCTGAAACCTCCAGTGGCGAGGCTTCTTTGCTTACCGCCTACTACTTGGTTGCCAGCCAAGACCAAGAAGCCCAGAAATGGCTTGACGAAGCCGTGATACTTATTGATATTGCCCAAAATCCAGATGGGCGCGACCGCACGGCCAATTGGCACAATGCTTATAAATCTACGCCCCCGGTAGCCGACCCCCTGGATAAGGAACACTTGGAGCAATTCCCCGGTGGCCGAACAAATCACTATTTTACCGATTTGAACCGCGACTGGCTTAGCATCACCCAAATTGAAACCCAGCCGAAAATCGACTTCTTCCATCAGTGGTATCCCAATGTGCATATCGATTTTCATGAAATGGGTGGTGGAAGCACATACTACTTCGAGCCCACGCCGAAAAGCTCTGAAAGCCCACTGATTCCGAAATCTTCCTATGACTTTAATACCGTGCTGGCTAAATACCATGTTGAAGCGCTAGATGGCATAGGCTCCCTTTACTTTACCAAGGAAGTCTTTGACAATTTCTCTCCGATTTATGGTTCTACCTATCCTGATTTCCATGGTGCCGTAGGCGCAACGTTTGAACAGGGCAGTTCGCGTGGCTTGTTGCAGGAAACCGCAAATGGATTGTTAGAATTTCGGTTTACCGTGCGGAATCAACTACTTACCGGGCTGGCTACCGTCAAAGGCGCAATAGCCGAAAAAGCCGGATTATTCAACTTGCAAAAGGATTTCTTCCGCACAGCGTTGGATGAAGCCCGGGCACATAAAACCAAATCGTATATATTTGGTGATGAGCATGACGAATCCCTTACACAGAAGCTGGTAGACCTACTTTTGCGTCACCGTATTACGGTATTTGAGCTTGGCAGCGACCAAACCATCGATGGCAAGTCATTCAAGCAGGGTTCGGCATATGTCGTTCCTGCTGTGCAACCTCAATTCCGTCTGGTGCATTCGATCTTTGAAGAAACACCGCCGATACAGGATAGCGTTTTTTATGGAAGCACCTCTTATTCCATCATCCACGCGTATGGATTGAAATATGCCAAATCGGCAAGTGCTGTTAGCCCCGGGAATCGTGTCAGCAACGTCAAAACAATACCAGGGGCGGTCGTTGGTGATAAGTCCAATTACGCCTACCTGCTGGGTTGGACAGAGTATACTGCTCCCAGGGCACTCTATGCACTGCTGGAAAAAGGCGTCTTTGTCAAAGCGGCCTTCAAACCGTTTACGTCATCCACGGCAGAGGGCCCTATAAGCTTTGGATACGGCTCGTTGGTCATTCCAGTGGCCGGGCAGACCTTTAACGGCGATTCCTTATATCGTGCCATCACGGCAGTCGCCAGCGAAGCCGGGCTGAAGTTTTACAGCGTTTCTACAGGGTTCAATGTAGAAGGGATTGACTTGGGAAGCAACAATATACAAACGCTTCAAAAACCTCATGTCGCGCTGGTACTTGGTCAGGGCATCAATTCGGCGCAAGCTGGCCAGGTGTGGTACCTGCTTAATGAGCACCTCAAATTACCTGTGGTAAAAATCGACCCGACAAACATTCCCAGGGCTAACCTCAGCAAGTATACGACCTTGATCCTTACGGGCGGCTCCTATAACGGCTTATGGGACAAGGAGACGACCGAACGCATCAAATCATGGGTCAATAACGGCGGCACGCTTATCGCATTCCAAACCGCAGCCGAATGGGCCATTGCCAATGGTATTGTACGCGAGAAAGTGTACCGGGATACTACTCGCGGACGGGATCCACAGACCGGAAGATTGGACTATGCAACGCGATCAGAAGCCACCGCACCAGACCGATTAAGCGGCAATATCTTTTCAGCCGACATCGACATTACGCACCCTGTAGCGTTTGGTCTCCAAAAGCGTAAGCTATTTGTCAATATTGACGGCAGCACCATCCTATTGCCCAGTGCCGACAGATTTTCAACGGTGGCACAATTTGACAGCGAACCTTGGGTAAATGGGTACATTTCCAAGCAGATTTTGGATCCCTTCCGGGATAAAGCCTACATTTTGGCATCTTCCGCTGGCCAGGGAAGCGTCGTCCTTTTTTCAGACGACCCTACCTACCGAAAGTACTGGTATGGTACCGACCGTTTGTTGATTAATAGTATCTTCTTCGGAAATCACATTTCAAGTGGGGGACGGAGATAAAGACAGGGGGCACCTCCTCAAGTGAGGAGGTGCCCCCTGTCTTTATCTCATTCTTCATCTAATGCAACATGGGGTTATTCCTCATACAATTGCGTGGCATGGATACCATGGCCATCAAGTGTATTAATGATATCGGTAGCCCTGATGTTGATGCCTTTAACGGATAACAGTACGTAATTTGTAAAGCGATCGATACACCAATCAATAATATTAGGGATACTGTCCATGATGTGCGAAAGTTCAGCTAACTGGGAGGAGGCTCCCACGGCGGTTTCAAATTTTAATGTTTCCATAACGCTTCTCCTTTTTAATTTAATACCTATACCAAGTTTAGTTTTGCATCTTATGGTTTCAATACCAATGTAGACGGCGTATCCTTAAGCCATCGTTGTTTATCATGCACAAGCTGCTTCCAAGCCGAAAGACTAACCAGCACCAAGTCAAATGATTTCCACTGGATGGTCTCAATTGCTGTTTCATGTACCAAATTAACATGGTTAGGGGCGGCATGGTCTATTGCCCGTACGGCTTCTTTAAATTCCAATGTATTTTTTATCGCATCATTTACATCCAACAGCGTAATATGTATGCCGCTGTTTTGGATAAATTTCTGGATATAAACCAGCAAGAAGCTATCGCTTATGGAATATACCGGAACAACGATGCTTTGGCATGTTTCCTCCAGTCCTTTATCGATAAGAATCCCCAAGGGTATTTGCACCGTCCGTATCATGTTTTTCGTACGTTCGTCAAAATATCCAGCAGCGAACAAATTGTCTTTCCCCGTGATGGTTTCATATATCCGTTCAGGATTGATCACTTTACTGGTAAATCCCAAGATACGCCCCAGCACTGTTCCTTCAAAAACCGACCGGCCCACGCCTACAAGCAATAGATCATAATCATCCGTGTTCGACACTTCTGCGATATCATCGTCTATATCGTCGGTAGGTTTGAAAATCGGTGTAAAAGGCTGCCGCAGTTTGCTCCCTTCTTCTTCAAGCAAAGCAAAACTTTCCCGCTCGTATTCCACTGAATTAAATTGGTTCAGCTCGTTGCCGAGTGACAGATGGAGGGCTGTCACCGTAGAATTGCCTTTGGATTTGCGCGTAAGCATATGAGCGATCCGCAGCAACAACGTACCCGTATAGGGGCTACCAAACGAGATCAAGATGTTGTACTTGTCTTTTTTTGTCAATAATGCCTGTGCTTCCGCTGGTTTCAGAAAACGGTTGATTAGGTCAAGCGATGGGCCTGTCATAAAGGTCGTCACCAAAGCCATCAATACCAGAATCGCAAACATCTCGGGAGTAAGCACCCCAAGGTCATAGCCGATATTGAGTGCCACCAATTCCATTAGACCACGGGTATTCATCAGTGCGCCAATGGTAAGGCTATTGTGCCAGCTTTGGCCGACAAAACGTGCAGCAACAGCACTACCCACAAATTTGCCCGTAACGGCAACGACAATGACTATCAAACAAAGTTGCCAAAGCCCTGGCTCATTCAGGAGACCAATCTGCGTACGTAGTCCCGTAAAAACAAAAAATAGCGGCAATAGAAGCACTTGAGCAACATCTTCTACTTTTTCAATAAAGATGTTTCTAAAATTGACATTGACCGGCATGATGACACCCGCCATAAACGCACCGAACAATGCGTGTATGCCGATGATTTCCGTAGTCCACGCCGATAATAGCAGCGTCACAAAAAACAGCCCCACGACCGGCTTACTTAATCGCTCCTTCGTAGCATGAAGCTCACCGATACGTTGGAGAAACGGGGCTACAAACCGCAACATCAGGATGACATAGGCCACAGCAAAAAGAATGGTGTAACCAGCACTGGCCAAGGATCCAGCTTTTACTACCGCAATGACGGCAGCAAGTATACACCAGGCAGTAATGTCATCAGCAGCAGCACAGGTGATGACAATTGACCCCAGTTTTGTCTTCGTCATTCCCCGCTCTTGGACAATCCGGGCCAAGACCGGGAAAGCGGTAATACTCATCGATATGCCAATGAACAAGGCGTAAGAAAGAAAGGACACCTCGGGGGGCGCTGTTTGCTGATAGATAAAATATGCCAAGCCCATGCCTAAAGCAAAAGGAAATACGATACTTGCGTGGCTAATCACCACGGCCTCATGAGCTTGGTTTTTCAACAGCTTAAGATCAAGCTCCATCCCCACGACAAACATGAAGAGGATGAGTCCCATCTGGCTCATCACCCCGAGATTTGGCAAAGAACCAGCAGGAAAAAGGAACGCGGCAAACTCAGGAAAATAATGCCCTAATAACGAAGGCCCCAGCACGATGCCGGCTACAATCTCACCGATAACCGATGGTTGGCCTATCTTCCGGAAGAGCAAGCCGAAGACACGGGCAACCAGTATAATCGTGATAATTTGCAACAATAAGGTAGAAAGAGGATAAACGAGGTTCGCATTAATAGCATCTTGAAAGTGCTGCCATGACGATGCGGAGTTGATGTTATCCGGTATCAAGGCACGCTTTTCCAACAGTTTTCCTTGCGAAACGATCCAAAAGCCGATACCTATACCACCTCCTATGACGATCAAATAAAAAAGCGAATTTCTTAATTTCATTTTCTTGCAGCAATTTGATTGATTGTGCGGACTCCAATTATACGGGATTTCAAGCGGATTATAGGCCGTATGTCTTACTTTTTGTACCAAAAAGTGCAACTTTTGTACCCGTCAGCTTGACAACTTGGACTTAAAATCTTCGCGGTATTGCTCCGATATCGAAAATTGAACAGGCGCCTCCGATAGTGGGGATATGCAATAGACCCATTGTCCGGTATAGCTGGATATCGTATCCAATGCAACAAGTGTTTTCCTGTTGATTCGGCAAAAAGCGCGAGCGGGGAGGGCATGGGCAAGGTGGTCAAACGTGATATTCTTCGCCAGCACGTACCGGCCATCTTTCAATAAGATGGATTTGTCCCTGCGATCATTTTCAGCTACCGTCACGAAGGCGATTTCGTTGGAATTTATTCGGGCTTTACCCCTATTGGTGTTCAACTCCAAATAGGTATTTGACTGCAGTTGCTTTGCCGAAAGCCAGTCTTTTGCTTTCAAAAAAGCTTTTTCAAGGCGGCCAAGCTGATAGGGCTTACGAATATAATCCACCACATCCAAATCAAACGCTTCAGCGGCATACTCCTTATAAGCCGTAGAAAAGATGATGGCCTTATCCCGAAGTTGCCGGGCGAGTTGCACACCACTAATGCCCGGCATGGTGATATCGAGAATGCAAACATCGAAATCAAGCGAATGGCGTTCGTTCAGAAATTTTAAGGGATTATTGTATGACTTGATCACTTCGACATACGGCAACTGCCTGCAAAGCGTTTGCAGATAGCCCAGCGCCGGAAATT
Organism: Parapedobacter koreensis; assembly: GCF_900109365.1. Classification (GTDB taxonomy): domain Bacteria; phylum Bacteroidota; class Bacteroidia; order Sphingobacteriales; family Sphingobacteriaceae; genus Parapedobacter; species Parapedobacter koreensis. The sequence goes on from NZ_FNZR01000001.1 coordinate 907,363, forward strand.
CGTCATCCACCAATATACACCTAACGGTCTGCATGAAGTTTAATTTCAAGTTTTACTTGATACACATCACCATCCGTTTCCGTTTGCAAGCGATAGTCCTGCCCATAAATTTGATCCAATCGACTGATGAATGCCTTATTTCCCAAACCGCCCCGATGGCTGTTGTTTTGCATCGTCTTTGGTTGTATCTTATTGGAAACAGACAATAAGAATCGGTTGTCCCGGACCTCGAAAACCACAGAGATAAATGAGTGTTCACTTTGTACGTCGGCATGTTTAAAAGCATTCTCAATGGGGTTGATGGTGACAAATGGAGCTATAGGCAAATCCGCGAACTCCTCACCTATTTTTTTCCGCACATGGAGGTCAAACAGGGGGCTTATTTTTAACCGATTTATCTCAATAAGATTTTGGGCAAAGGCAATTTCGTCTTTCAACGGGACAAATCGGGTATCTGATTCATAAAGGATATAATCCAATATATTAGAAAGTTTATCCAGCGCATAATAACTCTGATAGGCATGGGATTGTATCGCATTTAACGCATTTTTAAGCAGGTGTGGGTCAAGCTTATACTTAAACGGATCTGCCAACACCTCAGCTACCATCGTTTTCTGGCCCTCAAGCTTGGCACCCAATGCTTGTATTTCAGCTTTAGATTTAGACAATTGACGGTAAAACCACCATACCACGCCCAAACCAATCAAAAGCGCAACCGACAGCACCAGCAAATACGGGACGACAAGAATGATCATTTTCGACAATTAACAAACAAAAGTCCATAAAAGTTTCCTTTATGCAAAACGCTTATGAACTTATGGGATCTGTCAGATGCAATCGCTGCTGATGAGAAACTCAAAACGCGTACCGTAAGGTGACGCCATATGTTCTCGGGTCGCCCAATACCCCGGCATAATGACCGGCATTACCGGCTCCGGGCAATAACTGCTCAAAATAATTGGTATCAAATAGGTTGCGTGCCCAAAGGAACAGCGTCACCCCCTCAGTCGCTCTAAAGCCAATGCGTGCATTCAACAAGGTATAGGCATCTACCACCAAATACCTTGACGGCGACGGATTTGACGAAAATGACGATCGGTAAAACCCGTCGACTCCTAAAAAGAATTGGCCGTCTTGCCCCAGAAAAGCGCTCGTTGCCGTAGCGGCTTCGCCGCCCAGTGATGCCGCCCATTTAGAAATGCCGGGAAGTTCACCGCCCGAAATATCCTTGAATGTCGGCCCACCCGTTTCTTCCAGTGGCGGCGGAGCATTAGTAAACGATACATATTTCCCATCTGTATAAGCAAGCGCCCCATATATCGAAATGTAGTTATTGAACCGGACACTTCCATCAAATTCGACACCCCTTACCCGTACCTTTTCAGCGTTAGCCAGGTAGCCCCGGTTTACAGCCAGGTCTGCCGTCTGCACCTGTGCTTGGTAGTCACGGACATCGGTATTGTATACAACGATGTTCAGCGAAGTATTTGCCGTCGGCTGGGCTTTCACGCCAATTTCATAGTGGTTGACGCTTTCCGGTTTAATTACTGCCAGCTCCAGCATCGGCTGGCCATTCGCGTTCGGCAAACCTCCCAAATTAAGGCCAACGGGCTTAAAACCATTGGCAAATGTCGCGAACGCATTGATATGGTCAGCAGCTTTAAAAGCCACCGTAAGCTGCCCTGAAACGTTGGTATCATCAATGTCAGCCTCAAACGCCTGATCGCTATATACAGCACGCTTGATGGCCAGCAGATCAGGATCATCGGTCTGCAAACCACCGTAGGTTTCCCGCCTAAAATTCACAGACTTATCGTCATAATTCACCCGAATACCCGGAAGAATACGTAAGCGTGGGGTGATAGCATAGTCCACTTGGGCAAAGATAGCGCCACTGAAGGTTTTTAAACTGGGGTAGCTTTTGATACCATAGCCATCCAACAAACCGGGAGTCTGCCAAAGCGGACTTTCCGTATTTTGTGAAAACCGCCACTGATCCCTTCCCGCCTCTTCGGTATGTGCTGGATCAGCATCCAATGTTTGCCCAAAAGCATATAAGCCGACGACGGCACTCAGCCGATCAGAAAATTCACCTGCCCACCGGACTTCCTGCGACCACTGATCGTGACGCGAAGGAGCCTGCGATAAGGCGAGGCCTTGCAAGCCTGTAAAATCCCGGTCATTGGATGGATCCCAATTCCAAAATCGCCATGCTGTAGTGGAAGTGAGTGTACCCGGCCCAACCTTCACATCCACATTGGCAGAAACCCCGCCCAAATCCTGCCCGGATCGCCACGGCGTATCGTGATCAATCACCCGATCAAAGGGATTCCGGCTGGGCAGTTCGTAGCCTAAATCGGCTATAATCTGCTCAAATTGCTGATAAGGAGCCCGCAATGTAGGTGCAACACCGGCAAATACCTGTGCATAGCCGTCAGGTCGTTGGCGGCTTATATCGCCAGCGAACAAAATATGTAAATTTTCAGACGGGGCATAGAGCAACTGACCCCGGAATCCAAGGTTATTCAGATCATTTACCGGCTTCTGCGTGGCCACATTATCGAGTATTCCGTCCCGCTGGGTACCGCTAAACGAAACCCGTGCAGCAAGGGTTTTACCCAATGGTCCGCTTACCGATGCTTTTGCCTGGATAAAGCCATAATTCCCATAACTCAACTCCACATGCGCTTCGGGGGTGAATGTGGGTCTGCGTGTAGTCACATTAAATGCTCCTGCCACGGTATTCTTGCCAAATAACGTACCCTGCGGACCACGCAATACTTCTATTTGCTCCACATCAATAAAGTCGAGCGTGGTGGCCGCGGTACGCGCATAATACACCCCATCTACATAAAACCCCACGCCGGGATCAATTCCATCATTGGTAAGACCAAACGTGGTGCCTAACCCCCGGATGCTCAAGCCTGTATTACGCGGATTGGATGAATATAATTGAACCGAGGGCACCAATTCTTTCAACCGATTGACATTGAATGCCCCAGCGTCGTCTGCGAGGGTTCCACTAATGACCGATACTGGTATGGGGACCTCCTGCAGCAATTCCCTACGGCGTCGAGAGGTCACCACAATCTCCGACAGCAGGTTGTCTGCCATAAGGGTGATTCGCAAGGGTTCTGTTGGCCATTCGTTGATGCGTATTTCTCTTGATTTATATCCGACCGAATTGATTTGCAATGAAAATGGAGGGGCTTCCTGTATAGCAAGATTAAATTGGCCGTCATCAGCTGCCACCGTGTAAGCATTGGTACCCTTGACTACCAACGTCGCATGTGGCACAGGTGCTCCTGAAGCGTTTTTCACGGTACCTACCAAGGTTTGCTGGCCAGAAGCGATATTTACCCAAAGAAGAATGATTAGGCTTTGTACGATAAATCTATCCATACTTGTGTTCTAAACAAGCAAATCTATACCAAATCAGTAGACTTTAATAGGTACAAATCATGCGTATTTTATGCACATTTTATGCTTAGTGGGCAGTTATTGCTATAAAAAATCAATTTGTCCAAGCTTATCAAGCTGGCAAGGTTGCAGCCGCGGACGAAAGTGAATCTTGCCTTGACGACGTGCTCCAAAGCATCAACCCGGTAAGCGCGCCATTATAAATGATCAATTCAAAGCCAACGGCATATGTGGTATAGGGTATAATGATATACGTATTGATCAAATAACAAAGGATCGGTGACAACAGGCAAATATACGGCACCAGCCTATCGGTCACCTGCCGCTTGGTGAGGATCCCGAATGCAAACAACCCCAATAATGGGCCATAGGTGTAAGTAGCCGCTGTAAAAATGGCGTTCACCACGGAATCATCATTAATCGTTCTGAAAACCATAATAACCAGCAACATGATTACGGAAAATACAAGATGCACCCGGTTGCGCGTTTTCACCAAGCCGGCATCATTTGGGTTGGCCTTCTTGTTGAAATTCAGAAAATCCACACAAAATGAAGTAGTCAAAGCCGTCAATGCAGAATCCGTCGTAGCAAACGTTGCAGCCGTAAGCCCCATCATGAAAATAACACCGGGCACGATGGCCAGGTGATGCAAAGCAATTTCAGGATATAGGTAGTCTGGTGTTGGCAAGCTCGCCACATCAATGCCGTTTTTGGCGGCATAGCTATACAACAATGCACCTACAGCCAAAAAGAACAGATTAACGACCACAAATATGGAGGTAAAAGTAAGCATGTTTTTCTGCGCCTCCCCGATTGTTTTCATGCTCAAGTTTTTCTGCATGAGATCCTGGTCTAATCCCGTCATGGCCACGGTCACGAATATTCCGCCCAAGAAATGCTTCCAAAAATGAATCCGATTGCCCAAGAAATCCTCAAAGACAAACATGCGCGCATAGCGGCTTTCCCTAACCGTCTCGATAGTCTCCATAAAGCCAAGGTCGAGGCTATTAGCCATGAAGTAGATCGATAAAATAACCGCAAGCACCAAGAAGAACGTTTGCATCATGTCCGTGACAATGATGGTTTTCAGCCCGCCTTTATTGGTATACAACCAAATGAGCAGCAAGCATAAGGCGATGGTCACTACAAAAGGTACATTCCAAGCATCGAAGATGAACCATTGGAGGACGATAGCCACCAAGTAAAGGCGGAATGCTGATCCTAACGTTCGTGACACCAGAAAGATCATGGCTCCAGTTTTATAACTTCGATGTCCTAGTCGTTCTTCAAGGTAAGTATAAATGGACGTAAGATTCATCCGGTAATACAAAGGCAACAGGACATAGGCAATGATGATAAAGCCGACAGCATTGCCCAGTATAAACTGGAAATAACCAAAATTACTACTCCCTACAGCTCCGGGCACAGATATGAACGTCACTCCGGAAAGTGCCGTACCGATCATGCCGAACGCCACCATATACCACTTTGCGTTTCGATTAGCGACAAAAAACGTAGCATTGTCAGCTGATTTCCGGGAAGTAAAGTAGGCTACACCGAGCAAAAGGCCAAAGTAAGCTACCAAAAAAAACAGGAGAACGACAGGTGTCATGCGGCTTAGTGATTAGGATTTACTACATGCGAATACGCGATAGCCTTACGTACGCTACCATGCCTTTCCAGCAGGTCAGCGGCAGACTGGGCATCAATCCCTGTTTCCTCCATAATCATGCGGATACCGCGGTTAACCAGCTTGCTGTTGGTCAGTTGCATATCTACCATTTTATTCCCTTTTACCCGGCCCAATTGGATCATGATTGTGGTACTTATCATGTTGAGCACCAGCTTCTGTGCAGTACCCGCTTTCATACGGGTGGAGCCGGTGACAAATTCCGGCCCCACAATCACTTCTATCGGATAGTTGGCTTCCGCGGCGATAACTGTATTGTCATTACACACGATACACCCGGTCGCCAGCCCCGCTTCATTGGCTGCCTTTAGTGCGCCTTTTACATAGGGTGTCCCTCCGGATGCTGCAATCCCCACGACCACATCTTTGTTATTGATGCCATATTCCTGCAAATCAATCCATGCTTGCGCTTCATCATCCTCAGCAAACTCCACGGCCTTGCGAATAGCACTATCGCCACCGGCAATAATGCCGATAACCCAATCGTCAGGCACACCAAAAGTAGGCGGGCACTCCGAGGCATCCAAAATCCCCAGTCGGCCACTGGTACCGGCACCAACATAGAACAACCGCCCTCCCGCTTTCATGGACGCCACCGCCACCTCAACGAGCCGTGTTATCTGTGGGATGGCTTCTTGCACGGCAATGGCGACTGTCTGATCCTCCTTGTTGATAGTTATCAATAGTTCACTTACGGACATTTTGTCCAAATCCTGATAATTCGATGCTTTCTCGGTTGTGTTCGTCATTTCGCGTTCGTTATACTTCCCTCCTGTCAATACCTGTCAATACCTACTAACCCTTACAGAATATGCCGTTAAAGTAAAGAAAAAAACCGCTTTCATTCAAAATCCGGATACAATAGGTAGTTTTTTCGCATTGCTTTGTATACGTTCAAATCCGCGGCCCAAGATGACCGTATTTCTTCTGCCCCCATTCCTGCCATAATTTGTTTCCGCAATTCATCTGTTCCCGCCAATTTGTCAAAAAAATCAGCACGGGCAAAAAAACGATCCTTGAAAGGGGCCTTTTGATAAAAATCAATGAGATATTCCAACGTAAAGGTTTGCTCGTGCGGTGCCAAACCGCGCAAATCAAGTCCGTAGCATCGTTTCCCTTGCTGTTCCACATGGGCCGCCATTCCGGGGCGCGTACCGGGTGTAAATGAGAAGTCACCAAATATCGGATTGGGATAGCCCAAGACCTGAAAAGGCCAATCGGTTCCCCGGCCCACGCTGATAGCTGTGCCTTCAAACAGGCAGAGTGACATGTATAAGCGGACAGCCAATTGGTTGGGAAGGCTTGGCGACGGAATTATTGGCAATTCATAGGGCATGCTGTGGTCGTAATTTTGTACGGTGATAACGTCCAAGTCACATTGAGCACCGCCATCGAGCCATCCCTCACCATTGATCATTCCTGCCAATTCGCCTATTGTAAGCCCATGAATCATGGCAATCTTATGGTAGCTGACATTGGATTTGAATTTATCATCTTTCCGCACAGGACCATCCACTTGATCGCCGTTGGGGTTTGGCCGGTCTAGGATGATAAGCTTTTTACCCTGATTGGCACATAACTGCATGATTTGATGCATGGACGTGATATAAGTATAGAACCTGGCCCCCACATCTTGCAAATCGAATATCATCACATCCACCGAAGCTACAATGGAGTCAGCTTTTTCATTTTTCCCATAGAGCGAGTACAACGGCAATCCCGTCCGCTCGTCCAATTCATTGGAAACATTTTCACCCCGCTCAATATCGCCTCGAAACCCATGTTCCGGGGCAAATACAAATTTAAGGTCAACACCTTCATCCAGCAAAACGTCAACCAAATGCCTATCACCGATGACGGAAGTTTGATTGCCCATCAACCCTACTTTTTTACCTTCCAGCAAGGGCATGTAGCGATCGAGTTGATCCGCTCCGGGCAACAGCATTGACGTGTCACTATTGACGAGGGACGCTCCTTGGTATTCATTTTTACCCTGATGTCCACAAGAAAAAATGACAACCAAATAAAGCACTACCACTGTTATGTACTTAAAACGTACCATCTTTTTCATATCATTCAGAACATTAGTTAGTCTACGAAAACGTAGCGCATCCAATTCTGTACCATAATTTTCAACCTACGCCAAGCCCTATCTGCAATTTTTAATTTTGCATTCAATTTTAACTGTTTTCAAGAGCTAATCTCGCTTTTCATTATCCGAAAGGGCTATGCCATCCATTTTTTTTCTTACTTTAGACGCTTGATTTATAAACGCTAATGGACACGACAGTAACAACTTCCCTGCAAGATTCAGTATATGAAAAATTTCAAGCCCTTTTCAATGGTACGCCACTCGTCGTGCGCTCTCCGGGCCGCGTAAACCTTATTGGCGAACATACCGATTACAACAACGGGCTGGTACTCCCAGCCGCGATAGACAAAAATATCATCATTGCCGTCGGGAAACGCGATGACCATACCATACAGTTGCATTCGCTGGATCAGGATCAGTCATATACGACAACACTGGCTACCATTAAGCAGTCGTCGCTGCTTTGGCCGGATTATATCCTGGGCGTGGTGCAACAACTCCAGCAACGCGGGCATACGTTGCAGGGGTTCGACCTCGTATTTGGCGGCGATATACCCCAAGGCGCTGGGCTTTCCTCTTCGGCTGCCCTGGAATGTGCCACTGCTTTTGCGCTCAACGAATTGTTTGCCCTGGGTATCCAACGGTTGGATATCGCCCTTATTGGGCAAGCCGCAGAAAATGAGTTTGTGGGTGTGAAGTGCGGATTGATGGATCAGTTTGCCAGTGTATTTGGGCAAGAGCAGCGGCTCATCAAGCTGGATTGCGCGGATTTTTCCTATGAATACATTCCGTTTAATAATCCGGATTTGCGAATTGTATTGTTTGATACGCAGGTCAAGCATTCCCTGGCGTCGTCGGCCTACAACGAACGCCGGGAGCAATGCGAATATGGCGTATCGCTCATCCAAAAGCATCACCCCGAAGTGAAAAGTCTACGCGATGCGACCTTCGAACAACTCAACTTGTACGTAAAACCCGTGGATGAAGTGGTGTACAACAGATGCCTTTATGTAGTATCGGAGATACAGCGCTTGCAGGACGGTTGCGAAGATCTCAAACGAAATGATTTTACATCATTTGGGAAACGGATGTTTGAGACTCATGACGGACTCCAACATCACTACGAAGTAAGTTGTGATGAATTGGATATCTTGGTAGACCTCGTGCGGGACAACGACGCTGTACTGGGCGCCCGGATGATGGGTGGTGGATTTGGCGGATGCACCATCAACTTAGTAAAAGCCGATCAGGTGCAGGAAGTGATAGCGGTCGTCACCCATGCCTATGCTGCGAAAACAGGAAAGACGGCGCAAGTTTATGTTGCAAACATATCAGCGGGTACCAATGTTATAACGGGATAGCCAACGGGGCAAAACAAAGCAACCAATGAATCATTATAAACTGCCTGAACAACGCGACTTCGAGCACCGGATCGCGGGCAAAAACACACACCTCATCACGCTGGAAAACAGCCGTGGAGTAGTCGTGGCACTTTCTGATTTTGGTGCCCGCATCGTAAGCTTGCTTGTGCCGGACAAATACGGTACGCCTACCGATGTGGTACTGGGTTTTAGCCACATCCAGGATTACCTTACCGCAGACGAACAATACCACGGCGTCACCGTGGGCCGATTTGCAAACCGCATTGCCAATGGGCGTTTCACCATTGATGGCGAAACGTTCTATATCGAGCCCAATAATGGGCCAAATGCCCTCCATGGCGGCGCAGCCGGATTCCACAAGCGTGTATGGGATAGACGCGTTGTCTATAAAGAAAAGGCTGATTTTTATTATGTAGCTGCCGATGGTGAAGAAGGATTCCCAGGTAAGCTGTCCGTGATGGTCAAATACCGCCTCACAGACAACAATGAGCTAGTCATTACCTACCGGGCACAGACTGATAAGCCTACCGTCATCAACTTAACCAACCATGCTTATTTCAATCTCAATGGCGAAGGCAATGGCGATGTACTTAATCATCGCTTGCAAATACAGGCTACCAATTACCTCCCGGTAGATGAATTCCAAATTCCGGCCGGCGTACCAGCACCAGTGGAAGATACCCCCTTTGATTTCAGAACGCCAAAACTTATCGGCCAAGATATCCGGTATGCCGACGACCAATTGGCGAAAGGTAATGGCGGATATGATCACAACTATATTTTGGATACCGAAGTTTTAGCCAAAAAATTACCGGTGGCTACCGCGGTGTCTCCAACCACGGGGATCAGCCTTGACGTGCTGACAACCGAACCCGGGCTGCAGTTTTACACCGGCAACTTCCTGAGCGGCAAGGATGTTGGCAAACGGGGACAGCCCTATGGTAAGCATGGTGCGTTTTGCTTGGAGACTCAGCATTTCCCTGATTCGCCCAACCAACCGGACTTTCCAACGACATTGCTCATGCCGGGGGAAGTCTTCCAATCGGAGACCATATATCGATTTTCAATAGTCAAGTAACCTTTGCACGATGATACTAATCGTAGACGACAAAATTGAAAATATCAAGGCGCTGAAGAAGATTCTGGAGTCACAAAATTTCGAGGTAGATACCGCATTGTCCGGTGAAGATGCCTTAAAGAAGGTATTGAAACATGACTATCAATTGGTCATATTAGACGTACAGATGCCCGGCATGGATGGATTTGAAGTTGCCGAAGCCATCTCCGGCATCAGTAAAACCAGCGAACTGCCGATCATTTTTCTTTCTGCCGTCAATGTAAGCAAGGCCTTCATTACCAAAGGATACACCTCAGGCGGACATGATTACCTCGTGAAGCCAGTCGATCCAGACATCCTCGTGCTTAAAATAAAAATGTTTGTCAAGCTTCAAGAACAAGCCAAGGAGCTGGCACGTACCCAGTTGGAATTGCGGAAAGAAATCGAACACCGCATCCGGGCAGAAGAACGGAAGGATGAATTTATCGGAATGGCAAGCCATGAGGTAAAAACCCCATTGACATCCGTAAAGGCCTATATCCAGCTCGCCGGAGTGGCTGTGCATGACAACAAAATAGCAAGGGCACTCCAGTTTATCAATAAGGCCAATAACCAGGTAGATAAACTAAACCAAATGATGACCGAGCTTTTGGATATTGCAAAGATGGAATCCGGAAGGCTTGATTTCAATCTATCCGAATTTAATATCGGCCAATTACTGGATGATGTACTTGATATTTTCAGACAAAGCAATCCCGAACGAGAGGTAATACGGAGTGGCAATGCATCCGTCAGGATTCGTGGGGATGCGTTACGGCTAGAACAGGTCATCCTGAATTACCTATCCAATGCTGCAAAATATTCACCTGAAACAGAAAAAATCCATCTTGACATCTATCAATCTCCAAACAACGAAATCAAAATCTGCGTAAAAGATCATGGTATCGGTATAGCGGAAAACGAACAAGTCAATCTTTTTACCAAATTTTACCGAACCAAGCAATCAAGTGCCGAATACCGTGGCTTGGGGATGGGGCTGTACTTATGCGCCAAAATCATCAAATTCCATGGTGGGAAATATGGCGTGGAAAGTCAACTGACAAAGGGCTCTACGTTCTATTTCACGTTGCCAACGTCGGCGGAGATTGCCATTGATATCCAAAATACCCAAACTTCCTGATATGAACAGTAGCGCAAATGCCAATCTAAAAACAGGTTTCGGTCTATCGATCTTATTGCTAATAATCAGCTCCATCGTTTCCTACGTATGCATCGATAGGTTGCTGAACAGCTCTAACTTGGTCCGGCATACCCATGAAGTAACCCAGGTGCTGAGCCAAGCCGTATCGAGCGTTAGAGAAGCCGAATCGGCCCAGCGAGGTTTTCTGCTCACCGGCAATTTGCTGTATATGGACCCCTATTCCGAGGCTTGCAGGCAGGCCCACGAATACATCGATCAGGTGTTGCAGCTCACCCGTGACAATCCCGCTCAGCAAGAAACCGGACGACAGTTAAAAGAGGCCATCAGCATGCGCATTTCCCGTATGAATGCCATGATCGAGACGATGCAAAAAACCGGCAATATCGACAGCGAAGATATGGAAATCGGCCGCACCTATATGGTCAATATCCATACGCTGGCCAATCAAATGATCAGTGAGGAGAATCGGCTACTCGAAACCCGCACAGCGATACAAAACAGATTTGCCATGTATACGCCCGGTGTGATTGTCTTGGCTGCACTGCTGGCCATTTTGGTCGCTGTTGTTTTTTATATACGGATCATCAGGGATATGGCCATGCGTAGAACGCTGACCCTACAATTGGAGCAAAAAGACTGGGAAATGCAACAACGCATAGACTTGATACAAGGCATTGCAGCACAGATCTCAGCCGGAGATTACACCATCCGGATAAATGACGAGGAAAAAGATGCCCTCGGTAGTTTGGCCGGATCGCTGAATCGAATGGCCGAATCCCTTCACCTGTCCTTCGAACGGCTCGAAAATAATGAATGGCTGCAAAGTGGCGTGGCCGAGCTGAACGAAAAGATGGTTGGCGAGAAGCAAGTGGACACCATTTGTACAGACATCATCAATTTCTTGGCAGAATATACAGACAGCAAGGCTGGGGCTATTTACCTCTTCAGTGGAGATAAACTCATCCTGCAAAGTGGGTATGCCCTCCAGCCGGACAAGGCTACAAGCATCGCCCCCGGGGAGGGAATCGTGGGCCAATGCTTACTTAGCCAAAAAGAGATTGTATTGGATGACGTCAAGGCGGATACGGTAATCATTTCGCATGCTATCGGCACAATCAAACCGGGCGGTGTGATTGCTTTCCCCATATTCCATGAAAAGAAGGTTATCGGTGCCATTGAACTGGCTGCCTTAGATCCATTTACGCAAAACGAACTGGCATTTTTTAACGCCGCTGCCCAAAATATAGGCACGGCTATTTATGGGGCTCAAAGTCGAAAAAAACTTCAGGAGCTCTTGGAGGAGACCCAAACACAGACCGAAGAATTGCAAGCGCAGCACAACGAGTTGGAAAACCTGAATACAGAGTTGGAAGCCCACGCACAAAAGTTGCAAGCGTCTGAGGAAGAGCTACGCGTGCAACAGGAAGAATTGCAGCAAAACAATCTCGATTTAGAAGAGCGAAACCGGATGATCCGCGAACGTAATTCCGAAATCACCAAAAAAGCAAAAGAGCTCGAACTCAGCACACAATACAAAAGCGAGTTCATGGCCAACATGTCACACGAATTACGTACGCCGCTCAATTCCATCCTGCTCCTTTCGCGTTACCTCGCCGAAAACAGCGAACAGAACCTTACGGAAGATCAAAAGGAATCAGCTTCCGTCATCTATAATTCCGGGAATGGCCTATTGCAATTAATCGACGAACTGCTCGACCTCTCCAAAATCGAAGCCGGCAAGATGGACGTCGAGTATGCACCTGTAAGCATTGGCGACGTGCTGGGGAATATGGAGAGCACATTTATCCCAGTAGCCAATGATAAAAAACTCGAACTGCACGTGACAAATACGTTGCCGGAAGGGTTTACAATCGATATTGACAAAATGAAATTGGAGCAGATACTGAAAAACCTGCTTTCCAATGCGCTGAAATTCACGTCAGCAGGTTATGTCAAATTAACGGTGAGCGCGAAGCCCCACGATGATGCTTGGCTGGAGTTTACCGTAGAAGACACCGGGGTTGGCATCCCCGCAGAGAAGCTTTGGCAGGTTTTCGAAGCCTTTACCCAAGCCGATGGTTCCACCAAACGCAAATACGGAGGCACAGGGCTTGGGCTCTCCATCAGCCGCCAGCTGGCAAGGCTCCTCGGTGGCGACATTGACGTAAGCAGCGAACCGGGGAAAGGCAGCACATTTACCTTGACTGTACCCGTGGCCAAGCCACTGCCGCAGGACACGGCTTCCTCAGCTCCCTTGGATAACAATGATGCCGCATCCCGGATAGACACGGCCCCTTTGCGGTACATTGAGACGATCATCCCGGCACCGATACCGGATGATCGGAGCCGCATTCGCAGCGAAGACAAAGTCATCTTAATCGTGGAAGACGATACCGCTTTTGCCAAGGAACTCCTTCGCTTTACGCGCAGCCAGCACTATAAAGGAATCGTAGCCGTGCGGGGAGACGAGGTCATGAATCTGGTACTTCAGTATAAGCCACTTGCTATCCTATTAGACATCAAATTGCCGGTGAAAGACGGCTGGCAAGTGATGGACGAATTAAAAGCCAATACCGAGACCCGCCATATCCCAGTGCACATCATGTCATCATTGGAGGCGAGAAAAGAAAGCCGCAAGCACGGTGCAGTAGAATTTTTCAGCAAACCCATTGCCATAGAACACATGCAGGAAATGTTCAGAAAACTGGAAGTGGCGCTGGCGAAAAATCCCAAAAAAGTGCTTATCGTAGAGGAAAACACCAAGCATGCCGAAGCACTGGCCTATTTTCTGGAGTCGTTTAAGATTTCTTCCACGGTGAAATATTCCATCGATGACAGCGTGGACAGCCTATTGAACAATGAGGCAGACTGTGTGATATTGGATATGGGTGTTCCTGATAAAAACGCTTATGACCTGTTGGAGATGGTGCGGCAAAATCCGGGACTTGAAGATGTCCCCATCATCGTATTTACCGGCAAAAACCTATCGTCGGCTGAAGAATTCCGCATTAAACAATACGCAGATTCCATCGTCGTCAAAACGGCCTATTCTTATCAGCGGATCATCGACGAGGTGGCCATCTTTTTGCACTTGGTGGAGTCACAAAAGGAAAACATTGCAAAGACCGGCAGGTTACAGCTTTCCGTAAAAGACATCTTGCATGGAAAAACGGTATTAATAGCCGATGACGATGTGCGCAATATCTTCTCACTAACCAAAACATTGGAAAAACTGGGGATGGTCGTGGTAACGGCCACCGATGGGTTAGAAGCGTTGAAAGAACTGGAAAATCATCCAGAGACGAATATTGTACTGATGGATATGATGATGCCGCATATGGATGGTTATGAAAGTACCACAAAAATACGGCAGCACCCACAATTCAAAGATTTGCCTGTCATCGCGGTAACAGCCAAAGCGATGCTTGGCGACCGCGAAAAGTGCATCACGGCAGGAGCATCTGACTATATTTCAAAACCTGTGGATATAGACCAACTCATTTCTTTGTTGCGCGTTTGGCTGTACGATAACAATACTTAAGTAGGTGGTTGACATGGAAAAGAAGATCCTCATCATTGATGACGACACCCGGAACATCTTTGCGTTGGCACTCACATTGAAAACGAAAGGTTATCCTTGCTTATCGGCCACCAGCGCAATAGAAGGATTAGCCGTACTAAAACACCATCCGCAAATAGGTATCGTACTGTTGGATATGATGATGCCCGATATGGACGGGTACCAAACGCTGAGCGCCATTAAAGGCGATCGCCAATATGCGCATTTGCCCGTGATAGCCGTCACCGCACAGGCAATGCGCGGCGATAGGGAAAAATGCTTGGAAGCAGGAGCCGATGACTACATCGCAAAGCCAATCGATGTAGACAAGTTATTGCAGGTACTTGAAAAGTATGGATTGAACCCGCAACGCCGGATATGATCACTCCACCAATTTGCGCAGGGCTTCCTCTACCCGGCCAAACCCGAACGTAGCAATCACGGCATCAAAGGCCTGTCGGATTTCGGCATTGCAAAGATTGCCGATACTGCCTTCGTGCGTGTGGTTTACCATTTTCTGGGGCTTGAATGTACCAGCTTCGATGGCCAAGCCAACATGGCGGTAAGCTTCGCGAAAAGGAACACCATTGAGCACCTCGTTGTTTACCACCTCCACACTGAATAGGTAATCATACTTGGGATCGGCCAGTATATTTTCTTTGATTTGGATATGATCCAGCATAAATGCGGTAATCTCCAAGCATTCATTCAGCGATTTGAAAGCGGGAAAAAGATTTTCTTTGAGCAATTGCAGATCACGGTGATAGCCGGACGGCAGGTTCGTTGTCATCAAGGCAATTTCGTTGGGTAATGCTTGTATCTTATTACATCGGCCCCTTACCAACTCAAACACATCGGGATTTTTCTTATGGGGCATGATGCTGGATCCCGTGGTCAGCTGATCGGGGAAGGCTATAAACCCGAAATTCTGGTTGATATATAAGCAGATATCCATCGCCAACTTAGCCAAGGTAGCCGCTACGGCGCTCATTGCCTGCGCCAGTATGCGTTCGGTTTTACCCCGGCCCATCTGCGCATATACGACGTTATAGTTGAGGTCTTCGAATCCCAGCAGCTCCGTGGTCATCCGCCGGTTCAGCGGAAACGACGATCCATAGCCAGCGGCCGATCCCAAGGGATTTTTATTGCACACTTTCCAAGCGGCCAGCATCACTTCCATATCGTCTACCAAGCTCTCTGCATAAGCACCAAACCACAAACCGAATGACGAAGGCATGGCAATCTGCAGGTGTGTATAACCCGGCAGCAACACAGACCGATAGGTGTCACTCAACGTAATGAGCCGGTCAAACAATACTTCGGTGTTTTTGACCAGATGTGCTATTTCCGTACGGAAGAACAGCTTCAGATCGACCAATACTTGATCATTCCGCGAACGGCCGCTATGGATCTTTTTGCCAGCCTCGCCGATGCGTTGGGTGAGCAACAGTTCTACCTGCGAATGCACATCTTCCACATGTTCATCAATGGTAAACTCCCCGGCCATGACTTCCCTATACAGTTGCTTCAGCCCCTCCTGCACCGATGTCAGATCTCGGCTATCCAATAATCCAATACTGTGCAACATGCGGGTATGTGCCAATGACCCCAAGACGTCGGCGGTTGCTAATTGCAAATCGAGCTCACGATCATTGCCTACCGTGAATGCCTCCACGAAACGATCCACGTCCGTATTTTTCTGCCAAATCTTCATTTCAAGGGCAAACTTATATAAAATGCTCGGCATTCAATAAGCAGGCACAAATAAACTATGCCGAATAATTGCTTTTCTTGAAAAATAACTAACAAAAAGCGATATTTTAGCCAACACATTACAGACAACCAAATTAGCATAGCACAATGAACAAAACACTGCTTTCTCTTTTTCTCTTGATAGGCACCGCTTCGTTCACCGGAATACGGGCCCAAGAAAAACCACCACTGGCGTGGCAAGATATCGCCTCGTGGCAATCTATACGTCCTTACAATACGGCGCTTTCCCCGGATGGACAGTGGCTATCATGGACAGTGGGCCCTACAGAAGGAGATTTAAAACTCACGTTGCGGCATACCACCGATACGCTAAAATACGATTTTACCATAGGCGGTGCCACCACCACAGCCGTCTTCAGCCACAATGGGAACTATGTTGCATTCCGCGAGTCGCCTAAATACGCCGAAGCCAAGGCTGCGGAAAAATCAAGGAAACCGCTATATAATAAGCTACATGTCGTCTCGCTTCCGGATACCCAAAAAGTGGCCTTTGAAAAGGTCAAGGATTTTAGCTTTTCCGGCGAGCAACCCGATTGGATAGCCATTAGCTTTGCAGCGCCGGAGGGAGCTCCGAAGGGTGATGATGCACCCAAAGGGACGGATTTGCTACTTTACCATTTGCCAACCAAAAAAAGCTTTAATACCGGCAATGTGGCCGCTTATGCTTTCAACAAAACAGGTAGCTACCTGGCCTATACAGTGGATGCCAATGGAAAGAATGGCAATGGCATTTTCCTGCGCGATATGGCTACCGGCATTACCACAGCCCTCGACAACGACAAGGCGTCCTACAGTGGAATCCAGTGGAATGAGGAGGGCACAGCCTTTGCACTGCTCAAAGCAAAAAAAGAGGAGACCTATAAAACACCCGTATATAGTGTCATCGGTATCAGCCACATAAATGGCGACAACACGGCAAAGGTAATTTACTCCGGCATCGATGATGAGCACTTTCCAAAGGGTCAGGGCATCAGCGAGCATGGTGCTACTTTTTGGTCTGACGATCTGAACACCCTTTTCTTTGGCATCGCCAAGCTGGAAAAGAAAGATGACAAAAAGGACAGCGTAAAGACGGACACAACGGCAATAGCCAAAGCAGACACAACGGGTGGTAAAGACGGCAAAAAAGCGATAGCTGCCAAACCAAAAGCCAAAGCGGATATTGAAAAACCGGACATGATCATCTGGAACTGGCAAGACAAACGCCTGCAATCAGCTCAGCAGGTACAGCAGCAGCGCGACAAGAATTTCAGTTTCGCCGCCGCATACCAGGTAGCCGAAAAACGTTTCGTCCAATTGGCTGACAGCAACATGCGCAATGTGGTCGTAGGCCCTAAGCAATTGCATGCCATAGGATACGATTATTCACCCTACGAATGGAACAACAGCTTGGATGGGCAGAGCTACGTAGATCTTTACCTGATAGACCTCAAAAGCGGCACAAAAAAACTGTTGCTGGAAAAATACTACCAGTCTGCTGCACGGGGAATCCCCTTCGCACCAAATGGCAAGCTGCTGAGTTACTACCAAGACGGGGCCTATTATGCACTTGATCTTACCACCCAGCAGACTTATCCGTTGACCACGCAAATCGACGCTTCGTTTGTAAACGAATTGGATGATCACAACGTCACCAAGCCTGCTACACCCCATTTTGGATGGTCTGAGGATTCGAAATATGTACTCATCCGCGACAATTTCGACCTTTGGCGTATAACGGCCGATGGTAAACAAGCCATATCGCTGTCCGACAACTGGAAGCAAACCAAGGTGCAAGTCGCAGGCGCTTACCGCATCTATCCGGATGATAAGGCACTGGATCTGAAAAAACCACAATATTTCTCCGTTTTCAATGACGCTACGAAACAAACGGGCATCGCGCTCCTGGAAGCGGGCAAGACGGGCTTGCGGATATTGTTTATGGATGATCAAGGATACGGAGGTTTACAGAAAGCGGAAGACAAGCCTGTATTTGCCTTTACGAAAGAAAGCAGCATCAAATCGCAAGAGGTGTTGGTGAGCACCGCTGCTGACCTCGTCAACGCCAGGCAGTTGACGGACAACACCCCCGATCAAGACAATTACGCCTGGTCACCGGGCGTTAG
Organism: Parapedobacter koreensis; assembly: GCF_900109365.1. Lineage (GTDB taxonomy): Bacteria > Bacteroidota > Bacteroidia > Sphingobacteriales > Sphingobacteriaceae > Parapedobacter > Parapedobacter koreensis. The sequence goes on from NZ_FNZR01000001.1 coordinate 925,642, forward strand.
GCTTATTGACTACGTGAGTGATCATGGCGATACACTCCAAGCCGCTTTGTACCTGCCCGCTGGATACGAGGAAGGGAAAAGTTATCCCACCATTACTTACATCTATGAGCGGCTTACCCAAGGCCTCAATGGCTACGCCATGCCCGCCTATCCGAGTGGTGGCTTCAACAGAGCGGTATATACCAGTAATGGCTACGCGGTGTTAATGCCCGATATCAAATACAAACTCAATGATCCGGGCATGTCCGCGGTGGCTTGCGTGGTTCCTGCCGTCAAGGCGGCCATTGCTACAGGGATTGTAGATGGTGACAATGTGGCCATACACGGCCATTCATGGGGTGGTTACCAGACATCGTTTCTCATCACGCAGACCAATATCTTCAAAGCCGCTGCGGCAGGAGCACCGCTTACCAATATGATCAGTATGTATAGCCTGATCTACTGGAATAGCGGCAGCACCAACCAGCCCATATTCGAAGCCAGCCAGGGCAGGCTTACACCCGGATATTGGGACAATTGGGAAGCTTTTACCCGTAATTCCCCCATCTTCCATATCAAACAAGTACAGACACCGCTTCTATTGCTCCACAATGACAAGGACGGCGCCGTGGACTACACCCAGGGAATCGAATATTACAACGGCCTGCGCAGGCTTAATAAACCTGTCGTCATGATTACGTACAAAGGCGAAAACCATGGCATCGCAAAGGATCCCAATAAAAAGGATTATGCCGTGCGCATGCTCGAATTTTTTGACCACTACCTCAAAGGCAAATCCGCGCCCGAATGGTGGGAGCGGGGAATCGATTTGCTTGATATGGAAAAACACTTGGAAGAACGAGCTTTTTAACCCGCAGGCTTTTATCCCTGCGCGTTTTTTGTTGATTTCTGCTGCTAAAAGGATAAAGCTAATATCTTGTGAGTGTTTACTCACTTATTTTTAAAAAAATCCTTTGTAGTAATAATTTATATTCATACGTTTGTAGCCATGACAGGGGAAAATGGTGTTGGTTCAGTTGCTTTTTGACAAGATTAAAGAAAAGTAAGTGAATCTTGAATTACTCGATATTGTAAACATAAATTGATGATAGACTTCCAGGTCTTAAAACTGGAAACTAAAATTCACTAACCAATTATAAACCTATTTGTTTATTTTTATTTGACAAAAGCGGTGTAAAGAATGGGAAACTTTATGCCGCTTTTAATCTTTACGTGTAGCCAACCGCTTTCTTACTTTACTCAAAAATTCGGGCGTCATGCCCAAGTAGGAGGCGATATAATGCTGTGGCACGCGCAATGCAATTTTGGGATATTGCCGAATAAATTCCAGGTATCGTTCTTCAGCCGTTTGGGCAATCGTGTGGATGAGGCGATGTTCCAAAGCTGATAGGTGGCGTTGTACCATCAGCCGGAATACCCGTTCAAATTGCGGCACCCTTGCCAAGAGTTCTTCTTTTCGTGCCGGATTGAGCGTCAGTAATTCACTATCCTCCATTGCCTCGATATACAACTGGCTGGGTTTCTGCTCGTGAAAGCTTCCGATGTCACTTACCCACCAGTCTTCCACGGCAAATTGTAAAATCACTTCACTGCCACTTTCGTCGATGTAGTAATTACGGATACACCCTTTCACGATGTAAGCTTCAAAATCACAGATCTCTCCCTGGCGCAGCAGCAATTGCTTTCGCTTGACTGATTTTGGCTTTAGCAAGCTATTAAAAATAGCGATGTCTTCCGGCGTGAAGCTGCCGCAGCGGTTTACATAATCGTTGATAACGGCAAACATCATTTAGTTTATTGTTTGTTGAATCAAACATAATCATTATTTGTATTAAATTCATCAGGCAATTTCTTGTCATAGATTAATGCGCATGGAATGTGGCCTGCCTACTTTTGCATCAACAAAGAAAGGAACAATAGCATGGACTACAAAATCTTGGGCATACACCACATCACCGCCATCGCCGGAGATGCCAAACGCAACTACGACTTTTATACCCGCGTATTGGGTTTACGGATGGTCAAGAAAACCGTCAATTTCGACGACCCCGAGACCTATCACTTCTACTTCGGAGATGAAGTGGGCACGCCGGGCACTATCCTTACTTTTTTCCCTTGGGGCAACCGCGTGCACCAAGGCCGCCGCGGCACCCAGCAGGTCACCGAAATTGGTTATGCTGTGCCCGAAGGCAGCCTTGAATTCTGGCGGCAACGGTTAGATGCCAACAACGTCATCTATAACAATGTGGCTGAGAAATTTGGCGAGCAGTATCTCTCATTCATTGATCCCGACGGACTGAAGCTGGAGCTTACCGTCCCGAAAAAAGCAGATACACGCACACCCTGGGAAACCGACGAGGTAAAGGCCGAACACGCTACCCGTGGCTTCCATCACATTACCATCACCACCAGCAAAATGGACGCTACGGCACGCATCCTTACCGATGTATTCGGCTATCGCCTCCTCGAACAGGAAGTAAATCGTTATCGATTTATTATTGATACAGTAGCACACGCATCCTTAGTGGATATTGTAGAAGTACCTGGCGAGGCTGCAGGGCTAGTGGCTGGCGGGTCAGTACACCACGTGGCCTTCCGCGTGAAAGATGAAGCCTCGTTGATGCATTTCAGGGAAAAAGTAATCGCCCAAGGCCTTAACATCACGGAAAAGATCGATCGCAACTATTTCTATTCGCTCTATTTCCGCGAACCGGGAGGTGTATTGTTTGAGATTGCCACAGATAACCCCGGCTTCGCCACGGACGAAACCGTAGCTGAACTTGGCAGTGGGCTGAAATTGCCCCCGCAATACGAAGGGTACCGCAGGCGCATTGAAAATGTCTTACCTCGATTGGACTAATGATCATGTACACGCACGAAAAGCAACTTATACAGACGGGCAAATTGGCTGCACACGCCAAAAAAGCTGTGGTGCTGCTCCATGGACGGGGCAGCACCGCACAAGGCATACTTTCGCTCCAACGCCACCTGCACATCAGTGACGCATTATTGTTGGCACCCCAAGCCACCAACAACTCGTGGTATCCCTACAGTTTCCTGGCACCGGTAGCCAACAACCAGCCCGCGCTGGATTCAGCATTGGCGTTGCTGGATGACGTGGTCGCAGAGGCTGCTAAACAGGGGTTTACTGCTGACCAACTCTATTTCGTTGGGTTTTCGCAAGGGGCTTGTCTCATGCTTGAATACGTAGCACGCCATGCCAAGCGATATGGCGGAGTGATAGCGTTTACCGGCGGGCTCATCGGGGAAGTACTGGACAACGCCAATTACCAAGGCAATTTTGCCAACACACCCATCCTCATAACAGCCGGAGATAACGATCCGCATGTACCGCTGTATCGTATAGGCGAAAGTGTGGTCGTCCTCCGGGAACTGGGGGCCAATATCAAAATGGAAATCTATCCCGACAAGCCGCATAGCATCAGCGCAGATGAAACTTTGCTGGCCAATGAATTTATTTTAAATTAGTTACGAGAACTAACAACCATGGAACTGCAGCAATTGCCTATTCTAAAAAATGAAGCCCAGCGCCAATACCAACTGGATGTAGATGGCCACGTCGCCTTCATTGACTATAAGCAAGGGGGCAAGCGGGTATACCTCATCCATACGGAAGTACCCCCGGCCCTGGAAGGCCTGGGAGTCGCCGCCGCACTGGTAGGCAAGGTGCTTACCCACATGGAGCAAAATGGCGAAATACTGATCCCGCTATGCCCTTACGTGCAAGCTTATTTAAAGCGCCACCCGGAGTGGAATCGTTTATTGGACAAACCAAAAACTAATGGAAGCACCTGATCTCCTCGGCATTCCGCCCTACCTCAGCGAGAAGTGCTTTTCTTGCACGTCGCGGGAATTGGTGCCCACAAATACGGCAAACTCGCCCGGCTCGGCCACATGCTCCAATTCGGTATTATAGAATTTAAGGTCTTCCTCCGTCAAGTCGAAGACGATTTGCTGTGACTGCCCCGGCTCCAGCCGCAATTTCCGAAATCCCTTGAGTTCTTTGACGGGGCGCGTCACCGATCCCACCAAATCCCGGATATAAAGTTGCACGACTTCCTCGCCTGCATAATTGCCCGTGTTAGTCACTCCCACGCTCACTTGCAGCTTGCCGCCCCGTTGCAGCTCCGTCGCATTGAGCGTTACTTCGCCATAAGTAAAAGTCGTATAGCTTAGTCCGTATCCGAAAGGGTACAGCGGCTCGTTGCTCACATCGAGGTAGTTGGAACGGAATTTCTGAAACCACTGCCCCTCCGCCAGTGGACGTCCGGTATTTTTGTGGCTATAATACAAAGGCACCTGCCCCACATGCTGTGGAAATGTGGCTGGTAGCTTCCCGGAAGGGTTTACATCCCCGAAGAGCACATCGGCGACGGCCTTGCCCGTTTCCGTACCGCCGAACCATACGTTGAGGATAGCCGGTACATGTTCATTTTCCCAGGTAAGCGTGAGCGGCCGCCCGGCAAACAGTACCAGTACGACCGGCTTGCCGGTTTTCAGCAGCGCAGCCAGTAGCCGTTGTTGTACGGCGGGGATGCCGATATCGGTACGGCTGGAGCTTTCGCCGCTCATCTCGGAGCTTTCGCCCAACGTGGCGACAATCACATCGGCCTGCTTCGCAGTTTCCAAGGCTTCCGCCAGGATATCCGCTTCAGGGCGCTCATCCCGGGGGATCGTCCGCCCGAACATCGTGGCTCGCTCCTGGTATGCCGTATCATCCAACAGGTTGGAGCCCAAATGGTGGATGATCTTTACTTGGTTGCCCAATACCGCCTGCATACCTTCCAGCAATGAGGGTGTGTTGGCTAAATCGGCGCTTACGCTCCACGTGCCGGGCATATTGGTACCCGTATTGGCCAATGGTCCAATCAGCGCCACGGTGCCCTGTTTTTTCAACGGCAATAGCTGTTGATCGTTCTTGAGCAATACAAACGACTTGCCGGCCGCTTCCCGGGCTTTGGCCAGGTGGGCAGGATTCAGGATGACCTGTTTGGCCCGTTCCTCATCGCAATAGCGAAACGGGTCTTCAAACAAGCCCAATTTATATTTCGCTTCCAATACCAAGCGGCAAGCACGGTCGATATCCGCCTCACTCACCTTGCCTTCCTCCAATGACTTTTTCAGGGTGGTGAGGAATCCTTCACCCACCATGTCCATCTCCACACCCGCCTTGAGCGACAGCGCCGATACGTCCTGCAAATCGCCCAAACCGTGGTCGATGAGTTCGTTTACAGCCGTATAGTCGGTCACCACAAAGCCGTCGAATCCCCATTGCTTCCGCAGCACATCGGTCATCAGCCATTTATTGGCCGTAGCGGGCACGCCATTGATGTCGTTGAACGACGTCATCACACTTCCAGCCCCCGCATCAATCGCCGCTTTGTAGGGAGGCAGGTACTCGTTGTACATGCGGTGCAGGCTCATGTCGGTGGTGTTATAGTCGCGTCCGGCTTCGGCAGCCCCATACAGGGCAAAATGTTTCACGCAGGCCATCAGCGTATGGGCTGCGGCGAGGTCATCGCCTTGATAGCCGCGCACCATCGCTTCGGCAATGCGTGAGCCGAGATACGTATCTTCCCCGCTCCCTTCGGATATCCGGCCCCAACGGGGATCGCGCGAGATGTCCACCATCGGCGAGAATGTCCAGTTCAGCCCGTCCGCTGACGCTTCCGCAGCGGCGATGCGTGCCGTTTCCTGGATAAGCCCCATGTCCCAGGAAGCGGCCAGCCCCAGCGGGATGGGAAAAATGGTTTTATACCCATGGATGACGTCCATCCCGAAGATAATGGGAATTTTCAGCCGCGAGTGGTTCACCGCCAATTCCTGTGCAGCTCGGACACGCTGCGGGGTAGTCATGCTGAATATCCCGCCGATTTTTCCTTCCTTGATTTTGGCCTCAACGTCCGTACTGACTACAGACCCCGTTACCGCCTCCCCAGCAGTGACCAAGTTGAGCTGGCCGATCTTTTCGTCGATCGTCATCTTGCCCATCAATTCCTTAATAAAATTATCCATATCGCCACTACCTTGTTGGGCGAACACAGGCGTCATGCCCGTACAGAAGGCCGTAACGCAAGCAAAAATCAGCAGTTGGGTATGTGTTTTCATAATTAATCGATACGTTTCACTTCACTCCGCTCAGATACCCCATTCTCATTAATCGCCTCGATGGCAAAATAATAGGGTCTCTGGCTGTCCATAGCCTTGTAATAATAGTCGTTGGTACCATGTACCATGATGCAATTGTACAGTTTGTCCGGTGCCAGCCCGGTATAGATGTTGTATGCATACGCATCATCCACGGGACTCCACTTGATCCACGCACTGCGTTTGTCCTTTTCCGTGCGCATGATGATGAAGTCCTTCACTGGCGCTGGCTTGCTGCCCCGTCCCTTACCGAATACGCGGAGGCCGCTGATGGCAAATTTTCCCGTGGGCATATGTACGTTTTCCAGCCGGATGTAGCGGGCCTGTACAGGTTTGTCCAGTTCGGCGTATTCATGCGGGATATCCGTGTTGTTTTGGCTTTTGTCTACCAGCGTCTTCCATCGCTTGCCGTCTTCCGAGGAAGACAGGATATACCGGTGGTAGATACCCTCCATCTTCCCGAGGAAAGCACTGTCCGCATCCTGGTCGGCATAATTGATCTGGACAGCGTGTACCGTACTGACGGCCCCCAAATCGCTCTGTATCCATTCGCCGCTATCACCTGTAGTGGCGCTCCAGTAGGTTTTCATGCTTTCGTCCACGGCATGGTTTGCCGGATAGGCTGCGCCAAGGGTAGACGATACCTGTACCGGCTTATTGTAGTTGAGCAGCATCCAACCCGTGAAGCGGCTTTCCAGATGGTCGGCAGGCCCATCGGGCAGGTAATGCGGGTAGTCGCCGAACGCCGTATTGCTATACATTACCCCATCATTGTCAAAGCCCGCTGGCCAAATGCCCAGCCGCCGCTCGAAATTATTCTTCACACCCAACACCACCGTAGCCACGTGCCAGTAATTGCCCCCATTGTCCCGGAATGTCGCCCCATGCCCCGCACCCCGTGCGAATCCACCCGGTTTGTAGCTCAAGGGGTCGGATTGCGTCGTGAATGGCCCCAGGGGACTGTCGCCCACGGCCACCCCATCGGCATAGCCACTGAATTCGGTACCAGGCGCCGCATATTGCAGGTAGTACTTCCCGCCATGTTTGGTCATATGCGCACCTTCGATAAACGGGTCGAGAAAAGTATTGTCCTGGTACTCCCCGAAGCGCTGCCAGCCGTAACGCCAATCCTCCAGGAAGTAGAGTTCCTTGCGGGCGCCGATGGGCTCGAATGTTTGGCGGTTGAGTTCAATACCGTACACCGGATACCGATTGCTGCTGCCATTATACATATAAAAGCGTCCATCATCGTCGGTGAAAAAATCAGGATCCCACCCGCCGATGGAAAACGAATCCACCAACGGCTGCCATTCGTTGGCCTTGGGATTGGTGCTCATCCACAGCGTAAACTTGTCGGTATACGTAGAGCCGAATACCAGCATCGTATCCCCCACGATGCCCACAGCCGGAGCACAGAGTTCGTCGTATACATCGCCATTCCATGGACGCAGGAATTTCTTGGCCACAAAATTCCATTTCGACAAATCGCTGCTCCACCAATAGCCCCACTGATTGGTGCTAAACAGGTAGTAGTCGCCTTGGTAGTTGACGATCACCGGATCGGCCGTGGCCCGATGCCGCCCCCACTCCGAAAAGTTGGGAATAGGTGTATAGCCGTAATCGATGTTGATGGGGTTGCAGTACGTACGCGGCACCTGTGCACGGCCGTACCCGCCGCATAACCACCATGCCGCAATGACCAACCAAACGTATTTCCAACGATGTCTCACCTCACACTATATATTCGGGCTTTCAAACCCCAACTTTTTCAGTCCTTCCTTGATTTCCGGTGCACCCATGAACAATTTCCAGAGCAATCCACTCCGCTGGTTTTCAATCATCACCGGTATCGGCCCTTGGTCGATAGCCAGGTATCGCTGCGGGAACCAGCCCTCCGTTTCGCTGTAGGCGTCATAAAACCCATACTTGCCCCATACCTTATCGCCCAGTTGTTCATACAGGTAGCGCATTACCTCCATGCTGTACTCAGGCGTATAAGGAAAGGAAGACAATGCGGCCGTGGGCGAGATGACGCCCAGGTCGTTGTCCGGGTTATGCGCCGAGTACCCCTTTACGGAATAGCTCGCCGTGAGTCCCCAGGCGTGAGCGCCATAGCCTTTGAAGCCCTTTGGGTTTTCGATGGCGTAAGCGCGGTGGATAAGCGCCTGGTTGCTATTGAGTGCCCAGTAGTCCGCATATTGGTCTTTCAAGCCCTGCGGATTGAGCCCCAGGTAGGAATAATGCGACCAGAATAGCGGCCCCACGCCATTGCTATCCGGCACATTATACTTGAGGATAAGGGGATGTCCATAGCGCTCAGCAACGGACTTGATGGCACCGCTACGAGCCCACCCCTCGTGGTATACCTCGGCAGGCACACCATGGGTAGGCGATGAAGCAGCCAATATATACGTAATGAGGCATTCATCATAGCCTCTTATGGGATGGTTGGCCGCCCAGCCTGCCGTGGGACTCCAGTGCCAGTAAAGCACGTTTTGGCCGCCTTGGCGGTACCAATCCCATTCAATAGTTTTCCAGAGGGCATCGGCGCGTGCAGCCAATTGCTTTTCATATTCATCGCCCTGCTGGAAATATTCCCTTACGCAGATCAGTGCCTGCGCCATGAAAGCGGTTTCTACCAAATCTCCGCCGTTATCGTTTTTGCTGAATGGCTTTGTCTTGCCCGTGGGGCCGTCAAGCCAGTGCGGCCAAGCACCGTGGAAGCGGTCGACTTTCTCGAGGAAGCTCATGACACGTTCAAAACGTTCGATACCTTCCTGCCGTGTGATAAACTGCCGTTCGATGCCCACCAATAAGGCCATCAGGCCAAAGCCGCTACCCCCAATGGTGACGACATCCCGGTCGTTTTGCGGGTATTCGCCGTCGATGTGGATGCGTTCGCGGGCTAGCCCTGATACCGGTTCGGCACCCTCCCAGAAATATTGGAAGGTCTGGCGCTGTACAAGGGTGAGCAGAGAGTCGTCTGACAGCGACGCGCCACTCCCATTAGTATGCTGCCGTTGAGACGACCCGGAGCAGCTGGTCAAATACGTTACGGCTAATATGAGTATGATATGGGTGATGACCTTCATAATGCGATTGTTCTCGTATCTTATTTTATAATGTCGGGCTGCTAAAATCCAGTTTGTTCAAACCGGTTTTAATTTCAGGTACACTCATGAACAGTTCCCAAAGCAATCCCGTGCGGTAATTTTCAATCATGACGATAATCGGCCCTTGATCGATGGCCAGGTAGGAATCTGCAAACCAAGCATCTTCAAGCGAAAAGGCATCCTTAAAGCCGTATTCGCCCCAAAGCTTATCGCCCAATTTGTAGTAGAAGAAATGCAGTGCTTTCAAGGATTCCTCCGGTGTGTAGGGAAAGGATGCCAGTGCTGCCGTGGGCGTAATCACGCCATTGTCGCTGGTGGGCGAATGTGCCATGTAGCCGTTGATGTCATCGCTTGCGGTCAATCCCCAGCAATCTTCGCTATACCCATAAAACCCACCCGGATTGGCGATGCAATACGCCCTATTTATTGCGGTATGGGCTTTCATTTGGGTTTCGTAGTTTGCATAGGCATCCGTCAGACCAAACGGATTGATGCCAAGGAACGAATAGTGCGCAAAGAAAAGCGGCCCACCTCCGTCCGGCCCGAGCGGCAGCGGTATTCCCTGGTAGCTGTTTCCATTACGGATGGCTCCATGCCGTGCCCAACCCTCATCGTAGACCGTTTTAGCGATGGAATACGTGGGCGAGGCAGCCGCCAGCACGTATGCGATGAGTCCTTCATTCCACCCGGTGATGGGCAAGTTCATCTCCCACGCAAAATTGGGACTCCAATGCCAATAAAGCCGCTGTTCACCATTCCGGAAAAAATCCCAATCCACGGCTTCATAAAGGGTTGTGATGGCTTCACGCAAGGCCTGTTCGCCCGCGGCATCAAAATACGCCCGCGCTGTCAGGAGTCCCTGCATCAATAACGCAGTTTCCAGCAGGTCGGCGCCGTCATCTTTAGCACTGAAAGGTTGTGTACGTCCGGTATTGCCATCGAGCCAATGGGGAAAAGCGCCGTGGTACTGATCAGCGGTATGGAGGAAGTCCACGATTTTATGCACACGGTCATACCCCTCCTGCCGTGTAATGAAGCCCCGCTCGATACCCACTATCACAGCCATGACGCCGAATCCGGTACCACCGGTAGTCACCACATCGCCGGATGTATTGCGCTCCCGGGCCATGCCGCTCACAGGGTGGCCGAAATCCCAGAAATACGCAAATGTCTGCCGCTGCACCAGCGTCAGCAGCGCCTCATCGCTGACGCGATCAAATTTGTCAACGCTATCAATAGCCGTTGCCAATTTTACCGCCAATGGATTTTGCAAGGTTCCGCCCTCCGCAGCGGAAAGCGCCTGGCTGAGTTGCAACTCGTATTGACTGAAAGACGAGAGCCGTTCCTGTGGAGTGATGCTTACCGTTTTATCCCCATCTTCATAGTCGACCTCCATAGCCGCCTGTGCCCCTTCGCCATGCACAAGCCTGATGCCTTGGCTCACGCTGGCCCGATCCACCGCCGTACTGAAATTCAGCCGGATGACCGGAAGCGGCCCTACATCCGCATAAGCAAAGCCGTCGGCAGTACCATTTACAGATACCCCTTCCAGGCGAAAAGGGAATTGCTCCTCCTGCTCGTTATTTTTCTTGCAGGAGAAGCAAATTCCAACGCTAATTATCCCGATTATCCACCAACCTCTTTTCAACATCACGGCTACTGCTTTTTATTGCCTTGTGGTGTATAGTTCCGCAATTTCCGTAGCGCTCAGCGCCCGCGTATGCACCCTGAATTGATCGAGCATACCCGTGTAATGCAGCATCCAAGCGTCTGCAGGTGTACGGATGCCGATATGCTGCTGATAGCCTCCGATGACAAAGCGCGAAACATTGCTGAATGCCAACGGTCCAAGCGGCGCACCGTCTTTTACCCGATCGGTCACCGCAGCAGGCAAAGCCAGCGGCTCGCCGTCCAGGTAAGCAGCAAACTTCGAGGTGCTTTCATCATATGTAAATGCCAGGTGCCGCCATCTGCCATACATATCGGGCAGCCGCTCCAAGCCATTATTGCCGTTGAATTCTACCCAATTGCCCGCAAAGTTGAACTTAAGGAGCATTGAATTGTCGTCAGGATTGTTGTTGCCCTCAATCGTTGCAAACAAGTTACCCCAAAAATCCTCCGTATTGGGCAGCATGAATATCGCTTGCGCACCACCATCATGTTTCTCCGTATTCATCCAGAAGGATACGGTGAAGCTCGTCATATTAGCCATCCTTACCGCCGATGGGTATTGGATTTGACCATTGGACGCTCCTTTATAAGCCTTGCCCGTGACACCGTCCACAAAAGTGATAGCCGTAGCCGATCCTTTTTGGTATTGCGCGCTGTCATCCGGCGAATCCTCGAAAGGCGCATAAAATTGCAGCGGGCCATTGATACGGGCCGTGTCATCCGGTATGATGTTCATCGGCGGGCGATCCATTTTTTGGCAGGAACTCGCCGCTATCAAGACTGCCAATCCCAGGGCAGCCAAGGTTTGTGATAATGTTGTTTTCATCAGTTTGATAAATGGCTAACGATTAATAATCTGGATTTTGAATCAACACCCCGCCCGAACGGTCGATTTCCGGTTGTGGAATCGGTAAGAACCGATTGCGGATTTGATAGCTGGTCTTGCCAGCGTCATGCATGGTTTCTACGTCAATGCCCCAACGCACCAGATCGAAGAACCGTTCATTTTCCATGCCCAGTTCCACTTGGCGTTCGTGCCGGATGGCCTGGCGGAGCGCTTCCTGATCGCGAGTAGTTACTTCCGGAAGGATAGAAGTGTTTCCGCCCCGCGCCCGCGCTCGTACTTGCTCCAGGTATCCAAGCGCTAAATCAACATTTGCATCCCCGCCAATTTCATTTGCGGCTTCGGCAGCGAGCAATACGATATCCGCATAACGGATGACGCGGAAATTAAACCATGCACCTTGGCGATTGCCATATTGCCTGCGTAATGCCGGATTGGTGTAAACCTTTTTATTCCAATAATCTTGATCCAACCCAGCTGGCACAAACTCGTTATAGGGCGCATTTACCTGACCTGAATATAAGACGGTTGCGTCTTTTCGCGGATCCCCTTCTTCAAATGCGCCGAGCAATCGCTCATTAGGAACATTCCAACCCCAGCCCAAATCCCAATCGCCCGAACCTCTGACACCTTGCCGGCTAGCATATGTGATACCATACGTCGTTTGGTTTTGATTATACAAAGCCTGTATTTCAAAGATGGATTCCCTGCTATTTTCACTCTCTTCCCTGAATATCATGTTGTAAGGAACACTCAGATCATACAAGCCCGTAGCCATCACTGCTTGTGCAGATGCCAGCGCCTGGCTAAACATGTTTCTTGCCATGAATGTCTTGGTTTGCAGCGCAAGGGCTGTACCCTGCGTAATCCTTCCGGGTAGCGGATCGTCCCAAGATAGCGGCAGCACACTTACAGCCTCTGTCAAGTCGGCGTCTATCAGCTGATAAACTTCAGCAATGGTCGATTTGGGGCGGATTGCCGAAGCTTGATCCGTAATTCTAAAGTCGATGATAGGAACCTCTCCAAATGCACGTACCAAGTTGAAATAAGCCCATGCGCGCATGAACTTGGCTTCTCCAAGATTTGCCAACGTCGCTGCGTCAGGATTAGCAATGGAATCTGCCGCGGTAATTACATTGTTCGTCAAATTGATGAGTGCATAATGACCGGTCCAATAGCTATCCATCAACCAATGGGAAAGCGCATAGTTAAAATTATCATAAATAGGTCCATTGGAAGCAAAGTCACCGGCATTACTCCCTAAATTGGCATCATCAGAACGAATATTATGGACAGCCACATAAGGGAGCCCACTTGTGGCTTCGCTCTGCAAACCCGAATAGGCTGCAAAGATTTGCCCTTCCAACGAACCGGCAGGGAGATCATCTTCGGTAAACCTGCCTTTCGGTTTGATATCCAACCAGCTTTCCGAACAACTGGAAATAAGTAGCGTTAATACCAACGATGCCCATAGAACCATCGATGGCCTAGTATTCAATTTTGTTTTCATAATGATCATCATGAAATGTCTATTAAAAATTAAGATTGATGCCAAACGTATATACCGCTGGCACCGGATACGTTCCCGCGTCTACCCCGAATGACGTTGTGCTTCCACCTATCTCCGGTGTAAATCCGGTATTGTTCGATAATGTGAATACGTTTTGTGCATTGAGGTATACCCGCAGTCCTTTCAATTTTATGCGGGTCAGCAAGTCTTGGTTGAACCGATAGCCTAAAGTCACGTCCCGTAGCCTGAAGAAGCTTCCATCTTCAATGAAATAAGACGAATATTGGCGATTGTTAGCACGCCCTTCATGTGCAATGGGTTCCCAATTGCTTGTCCCTACACCGTTCCAGCGTCCGAGCCTATCCTCCAGAAAATTGAATGTCGCATACTGGTTTTGATTCCAGGTCCTGAATATTTCATTGCCGTACACCCCTTGAAATTCAAGGCCCAAATCAAAATTCTTGAAAGTAGTACCCAAAGAGATGCCATAGTAAAAGTCAGGAGTTGGATTCCCAATAAGCGTCCTGTCGTTGGCATCAATGACGCCATCTCCATTCACGTCCTTGAAACGGATGTCACCTGGCATAAAATCGCCAGCTCCCAAGCCATTGGTCGGTGCCAAGCGAATTTCTTCCTGTGTTTGGAAGATACCATCATGAATCAATCCCCAGAAATAACCTATCGGCTGACCAGCAACCGTACGTGATGGGCCATTGATGATGTCATAGCCATCGGTTGAAAGCGAGATGACCTTGTTGTCAACTGTCGTGATATTGCCTCCAACATTTACTGTCCAGTCGTCGCCCAATTGTTGGTTCCAGCTTGTTGAAAGCTCCAAACCCTTATTTTTGATATTCCCCAAATTGCTCAATCCAGGTAGGCTACCAAAAATACCCGGTACACTGACCAATACGCCATCGGTATTCTTGCTGTAATAGACCGCTTCAACACGCAGTCGGCTATCAAGGGCTGTCAGTTCAAATCCAGTCTCCCATGACTTTACGACTTCCCAGTGCAGATTGGGATCAGGGATGTATGAAGGATTATACGAGGGGATTAGCCGATCACCGAATACAGCCGAATTGCCCGTAGCCAGTTGGGGGTACATCGGATATAGATTGCCTCCGACATTCTGGTTACCCAAACTTCCCCACGAACCCCTGATTTTTAAGAAATCAATAAACGACTGGTTTTCCATAAAGCTTTCTTCAGACATCACCCAAGCACCACCTACCGCATAAAAAGATTGCCATGGATTGCCCAACGCAAAAGCAGAACTTCCATCCAACCGGTACGAGGCGTTGACTAAATACCTGCCATCATAATTATAAAGTACCCGTCCCAAATAGGAAAGTGTGCGATATTCAGAAGCATCGCTACCATTCGTTTGCGTGTTTGCATCACCGATGCCGACATACCAGTAGTCCGGATCATTCGGTATCGGCAACCCTTCGCCTTGCGTTCTCCGGGCGCTCACCTCTTCCATACCTTGTTTATAGGTCGTAAAACCAGCAGTAGCAGTGATGTTATGCAAATCAAAGCTGTTTTTATAGGTCAACAACCAATCTGTCTGATACTTATAATAGATGTTTTGGCTTTGGTTTACAGCAGTAAGGAGGTTGCCCACACGCTCCTCCTTGTTGTCGCCGGGTAGTTCGGGATTATATACGGAAACCAATCCGTCATAGCTCCGGAATTGGTTGAATCCATAGTCGGCTGAAAAATTACCCCGGAACGTAAAATGTTTCAAGAAATCAACCTCCGCATAAATATTGCCCACTCCGCGGTAATTCCGTCCAATGTACGTATTCTTACGTTCTTCAATATCCAGCAGGGGATTGCCTACCTGAGCCCGTTGGAAATTAGGCATCGTATGATACAATCCATACTCGTCATTGAATACAGGAGCAATGGGAGCCGCCAAGATGGCTCCAAATACCTCGCGTTCTTGCGGCAGCTCCGACCGGTAACCATTAAAAACAATACCCGTGCGGAAATTGTCGGTTATTTTCAACTCATCACTGATATTGAGGGTAATTTGATTGTGACGCTCATGATTGATTACGCCCTCTTCGTGCATCGTCCCGAGTCCCATCCGGAAACTATTTCGTTCCGTAGCACCACTAACACTCAAATTATTATAATTGATTATCCCCCGTTGAAAGATTTCATCTTGCCAATCGGTATTGGCCTGCCAATTGGAATAATTGAAAGGATTTGCACCTTGGTTTGCCAATTGTTCGTCATACAATGTTTTGAACGCTGCGGCATCTGTCAATTGCATCCGGTGCGACACATCCTTGAAACCTACACGCGAACTAAATTCAAAATTTAATTGTCCGGATCTAGCCCGTTTTGTCGTAACGGCGATCACACCATTTGCGCCCCGGACACCAAAGATAGCCAGCGAAGAAGGATCTTTGAGCACTTCAATGCTTTCAATATCTGCCGGGTTCAAAAAGTTAATGTTGTCATTGAGCAATCCATCTACCACATAAAGCGGTTTTGCACCGTTGATGGAATTTGTACCCCGTATCCGGATATCTGGCTCCTGTCCAGGCCGACCCGAATTAGTGACTTGCAGACCCGATACTTTACCTTGCAAATTTGACACAGGATTGGTTCCTGGTCTATCCACGATTTCAGTTCCCTTGACCTGCGCAATCGACCCGGTCAAATCCCGTTTTTGTGCGGTACCATACCCGATGACCACTACCTCATCCAACTCGGTTCCTTCATCTTCCAGTACCACATCCACCACCGTGCGGGCGGCTATAGCCACTTCCTGTGTGGCAAAACCCAGCGATCGAAAGACAAGGGTGTCCGTAGCGGCAGCCTCGATGGTGTAATTGCCTATCCCATCGGTTTGGGTAGCTGTCGATGTTCCTTTTACCAGGACGGTTACACCAGGTATTCCCCCTGACGTCAGTACATCCGTCACTTTCCCACTTACCCTGCTCTGTTGCCCGTGCGCGATAGCGGGCAATAGATACAGCAACAATAAGCAGCATGTAAATAAATTCCTCATGTTGTTACTCAATTAAATTGGTTACTTAATGTTTTTAATATAGTGTGTTTCTGAGCCGCATTTTGGGCTCAATTGGTTTTTACAATACAGCTAAGCGAGCGGCATTGTTTTGCAAAAGTCTGATGTAGGACGCAGCGCAGCAAAAAAACAACTTACACATCCCTACATCACCGAAAAAATAATTTCTCATGCAGGCAACAAAATCACAACAAAAAATTAACAATCAGCTAATTAACAACTTTATTGACTTGCTCACTCGAAATTAAAGTGTGTAAAATTTACACTATAGGATATGAGAGGTAATGATGTAGTAGAAGAAGGTAGGCTATTCGGCATTTAAAGTTCCAGCAAAAACTCCGTAAGGTTTTTCTCGTGAGGTATATTGAGTTTTTTCCGCAGCCGGTACCGCCGGATTTCCACGCCGCGTGTAGTGATGTTGAGTAACGATGCGATCTCTTTACTGCTCATGTTCATCCGCAGATAGGCACATAATTTCAAATCATTGGGTACCAATTCCGGATGATCCGTTTTGAGTTTCTTGAAAAAATTCTCGTGTGCTTCATTGAAACTCTCCTCGAAGACATTCCAATCCCGTTCATCGCTGCGTGCGTCTTCAATGATTTTATTGATTTTGCGCAACTGGTCGTTGGACAATTTGCGTCCTTCTCCATCCCGGAGTTGCAGCAGCTCATCATGCACATTATTGAGCAGTTCGTTTTTGTAGACGATGCTCATCGCCGTATTGGCCAATTCGCGGTTCTTGCCGGCCAGTTCGCGCTCCAGCTGTTCATTTTTGAGTTTCATGAGCCGCTGTTCATTTTCCTCCGTTTCTTTGGCCAGTGCTTCCCGTTGCTTTCTGTCCATATTAGCCTGTATCAGCTCGCGGTGTTTCTGGATTTTGCGGCGATACCAGTCTCGCCCGGCCACCAGGAGCAGTACAAATAACACGGCATACACCACCAACGCTATCCAGGATAAGTACCAGGGAGGCAAAATGGTAAACCTGAATTCGGCAATCCCCGATCGGGTGCCATCCGGAGCCATGGCCCTCACCTTGAACACATAGTTGCCCTGCCGTAGGTTGGTAAATTCTTTTTGGGCGGCTTCGTTCCATTCAGACCAAGTACGCGAATAACCTTCCAGGTAAAATTGGTACCGCAGCGGGATCGCGCTATACCAGGGCAGCGCGTAGCTTATCCGGATATTATTGTGCCGATAGGGGATTTCGGGTGCAGCGCCAGCGGTATACCGGCGGCTTGAAAGGCTGTCGGTAATGTTGCTTACTGTGCGAATAAGCGGCAGCGGCAAGTGGGGTTTGGCTGCCACCGAATCAACGGCCTGGTAGATTGCAAAACCATCGTCAAGGCTAATCAGGTACACCTGGTCTTTGACACGATTGATATTCTCATAGAAATTCATCATGCGGCCATTGAGGGTGGCGAATTGCATAGAGTCTACCTGAACCAGCCCTTTCTGGCCGAAATGCACCAATGCGATATGGGCGTGGTTGATAAACCAATACCGATTGGAATCAGCATGAATGACTTTATTTGAAGAAGCGAATGAACCCAACTGTTCATTCAGCTGGTCATAGGCATAAAATCTATCGGTGATGTCATCATACCGGTAAAATCCGCTATCGGTGGCAAACACCGGGCTACCGGCCAACCCAAACACATTGGTGAAAGTACTACGAGGAAGGCCGCTTGCCGAATCATATACCTGAACCTGCTGCACGCGCGTGAGCTCATCATCGAGGGTAAGCAACCGCAGTCCCTGGTAGCCACTCGCCCATACTTTGGTCGCCGATACCGGTTCGATAAACTGTGAAGGGTCACTGTATCCGCTGATGCGGTGTGAAAACTGCCAGCCCGATGCGGCCTTGCTGAATACCGCCAGCCCGGTGTACGTGCCCTGCAACATCCGGTCGCTCCGATTCGGCAATTGCCGTAGGCTCCAGCCGCCGGTCACGGATGACAGCGGCACCAGTTTGTTGCCCAGTACTTTGTAGGTGCCATCGTTGTGGCCGCAGAGCAGCTCACCGTCCACCTCGGTCAGATCCCATACCTGGCCCTGCGACCCCCCCACCAAGGTAAAGGCAAACGGCGCGTAGCTTTCCCCGGCGGGCCACCGGCTGTAAAACAAGCCTTGGTTGGTACCCAGGTAGATGTTGCCGTCAAATATCCGGGCGGTATATACCGTACCAATACTTCCGCTCTTATCCGCGTAATAGTAGATTGGCGCATTGATTTCAATCCGATCGATGCCATTATCAAGACCTACCCAGATATTTTGCTGCTGGTCGGTGTGAATCCCCAGCACCGTGTTGTTTTGCAGGCCGTTTCCCTTGTGGAGATGCTGTACGATGTGTCCCGCTTCATTGACAATCACCACCCCCTGGAGTATGGTGCCAAATGCATAATAATGCCCCAGCACGCGCAGGCCGTTATTCAGTTGCGCGGTCTGCAACAGGCCATCCGCTGCATTATGCCATTTGCGGATGGTGGATGCGCTATCCATCCGGAACAATCCCGATTTGGCCGTGCCGATAAGCACCTCATCCTCCCCGAAAGGCAGCATGGTCAGGATATTTGCCCCGCCCAATACGTCTTTGCCCCTTACCGGGACCAACGTATCACCCTGGAGCTCGTGGAGGCCCGACGGAATGAGTTCGATAAAAGTGCGCCCGCGCACGTGATGTAAGAAAAGAAACGGCTCGCCCCTCCCCTTGATGGCACGGAGGTCGTTATTTTCGTAGCGATACAAGGTAGAAAACGACTGGAAGAACACCCGATCGCCATCAATGACAATTTTCCATATTTCATCCCTCAGCTGATTTTCACTGCCCAAAAGCCCACTTACCGAATGATACTGCATCTGCCCATATCCGGAGTCTTCCCAGAATCCAAATTCGGCCAATCCTCCCGTATATATCCTGCCCGCGCTATCTACGGCCACGCTCCTTATCGTGCTTTTGTTGGGCAGGTGATGTACGGTCCAGTATTGCCCGTCAAAGACCAGCAGCCCATCGGCATTGGCCACGTACATGATCCCGTTTTTTCCCGTGGCGACAGCCCAGTTCTGGTTTCCCGCTTTGTATTCCGATTTGGTATACTGCTGCACCAATGGCGATCCGATGCGTTGGATTTCCTGCGCATGTACCACACCAAGAAACAGGAAGGCGATGGCAACTGTGATGGCAATTAACTCTCTCAACATACCCGCTGGGCGATGAATGTAGGCAAACATAAGGATTTTCGTTTGCCATTTTCATAATCCTCGTTCTACCCGCGTTGAAAATATAAAAATCGTGATGCGAAGCAAATTATGAAATTCATAAAAATAGCTGTTAAAAGACAGAAAGCCAGGCAAATATTTTCTTAAACTTTACGCATTTTGTAAATTTGCGTATGCTATTTGGCAGATATGGAAATATCATTACCAAGATTAGCTGTCTATCCCGCCGACTTGCAGCGGATCACTGGCCAGAGCGAACGCACCTGCCAGCGGCTCCTCAACAAGATCAGGGATGTGTTTGGGCTGGATAAACACCAGCATGTGACGGTTTATCAGGCCTCGGAGTATCTGGGCATTCCAGTAGTGGAAATTTCCCGTTTCATGCACCGATCCTGACCCAAGCAGCCGGCAAAGGGTTTGCCGGGGCAGCGATAGATTTTCAGGGATAGCCGCGGCGGCGATTGGCCACCGCGGTTTTTTTATCCATTAACCCGACAAACCCGCCAATTCCGTCAATTCCGCCAAACCCGCCAATTCCGACAGTACTTCTTGCTATCCTATGGAACTTTGTCTTGTTATTTATTTTTTTAACGTTTTAATTTTTTAAACAATGGCAATTAAGTACAACATTCTGGAAATCGGCAAACCGGGGGATCCGGAAGCACCGAAGAAGTTTTATGCACGGCCTATCCATGCCGGCGAGATTACGCTCGAAAACCTGGCGGCGGACATCTCGTATTCCTCATCGCTCACCGAGTCGGACGTCTACGCCGTCCTGCAGAGCCTGGTGCGCGAAATCCCGCGCAATATCGCGCACGGGTATATCGTCCGCCTGGGCAACCTCGGCGCATTCCGCCTGGGCAGCAACAGCGCAGGCAGCGAGACCGAGGAGGAGGTGACCGCAGCGAACATCTTCCGCAAGCGCCTGCTGTTTTACCCCGGCAAGCATGTCAAGGCCGTGATTGACGGTTTAACTTTTGAGAAAACCCGGTAGACCCGGTTCCACAAAACCGGCTTACCCAGCCGCCCCGATAGGTTCCGGGGCGGTTTTTTTGTTGAAAAAAGCCCAAAAACGACCCTTGGTCACTTCGAAAATGGACTTCGGAGCGTCCGGAAAGTCTCCGAAGTCGGCTTCTGGACTCGCTTCGGAGGGTTTAAAAAGTGACTTCGGAGGGTTTTCAGGGCAGCTTAATCAGCACCAAAAATATCCTAAAACGAAATATGGTTTTCCCCCGTCCTCAAGGCCAGCAACCCATGCTCATCCGGCATCGGTACGGGCAGCGAGGGCTGCAGCGGATCCACCGGAGGCCCGCAGAAGCTCACCATCCCATCTTTCTCCACCATGAAAACATCCGCAGCATACAGCTGGGCATAGACCTCCGCGACCGGAGCCCGGTAACATACCGTGGCCGTGATGCGTGGCCCCTCGGGCACACAATTCATGTTTTCAACCTTAAATCCGTACCAGCGGCTCATATCGGCTACAAATTCCCGTACCGGCGTGTTCCGGTAGGTTCTTTTCATGCGGGTCCAGGCCAGCGCTTCCTTTTCAGCTATGCAGGATACATCCACTTTTGTGGTGATGGTGCTGTCTGGTGCTATACAGCATTGTTCCATCGTCACGACATCTCCCGGAAATAGCAGCTCCTGCCGTTCCACCCCCCCACGACTGAACAAAACCGCTTTCCCTTCCAGCAGTACCGCCCGGGTTTCGTTACGTTCCGCCAGTACGGTATAGGCCCCGCCAGCCATTTGCAGCTCGGCATTGGGGGTCGTGATGATCAGTTTCACCTCCCCCCTTTCTGCTCGCTTTTCCTCCAGCTGCACCAGCGCCTGCCCGCTCAGGCGCAGGAACGTCGTGTCCCTGGCAAGGTTCGACAGCGGGTATTCCAGTACAGAACCGGCATTCAGCCGCACTTCGGAGCCACCGGGTAGCCGCACTACGCATTGCTGGTAGGGGTGCGTGGCCACACGGATAGCCGGTATTTCCGTGGTGTCTGCTTCCCTTGGGTAGCCCACGGGCAATAGTGCCAGCGCACCATCGGCATACCGCCAGATCTCGACGTTGCGGATCACGCCGAGGCGGCCGCGGCTGGTGCGATCCACGGTGATGCTGGTCGAATCGCCCCACCATACGGTGCAGGCAAATTCCGAACCCGGTATTTCCCCGTCGCTCGCCCATACCGGGCAGTTATTGCCCAGGTCCATCGGGCGGGGCCGCTCTGGGGACATCAGCCCACCCCACCATACCACGAGCAGCAGCAAGGCCGCGGCTCCCAACGCGGTGGCAAGCCTGCTAACTGTTGTCGCCTTCGACTGTTTCTTCCGTTCCCTCCTTTTGGCCCGTTCAAATGCGGGGTGCCAATCCACGGGCCTCCTGTCCGGCCGTCCATCCTCCAGTTCACAGCAGGCGTCCACTTCCATCCGGAGCCATTCCTCCTCGCTGTAAAAGTGCCTGGCCACATGCAATTCCGTCTGTCCCTCTTCGGACAGCGTGCCTTCGGCCCACTGTTTGAGCAACCTCTTTACGTATGCTGCGTTAGCTATCATCGTTCGGATTTTTTTGACTCACCATTTGTCTTTGACGTAGATTTCTTTACATTCAGCCATTTTTGTAATTTCCGGATACCCCTCAACAGCTGGTTTCCCACCGTCTGGGGTGATTTGCCCAGTTCCGTCGCAATTTTACCGTTGCCTATTCCGGCACCGTATCTCATCGCCAGTACCTTGCGGGTCTCGGGCGGCAGGCGGGCCATGGCCTGCCTTATCCGCTCCCACCGTTCCTCCGGGTCCATGTCTGCATCCGCGTAGCTTTCGTCCGGTATCTCCAGGTAATGGTCTTCCATCGGTTGCAGCTTTTTCCGCTTCCGCGTTTTGAGAAAATCCAGCGCATCATTTTTCGCCGCCTTGAACAGCCAGTATTTCGGGATATCCATCGCCGCGACACGCTGGCGTTTCTCCCACAGTTTGAGGAGCACACCTTCGGCAATGTCTTCCGCGGCATGCGGATCTATCGTGTTAAACTTAGTTGAGATGTACCGCACCAGTGTATCCCAATACAGCGTATAGATAGCGCCCCAGGCCTCCATGGCCTGCCCCGGAATTCGGAGTTCCCGGAAAAGATCGGTATTATGGTCTTTAGCGCTCCGCTGCATCGGAATTTATCTCTTTGTTTTACAGTTAATTACAAAAAAGTTTAAAATCGCGATGGTACAAATCGCGCTTCCAAACCAGTTAAGGGTATAAAACGGAGATTACAAAAGGAGTTATTAACGGAGTGTCAATGTAAAACAAAGGTAAGAACGACCAGCCAAATAAACAAGAAAAAAATAAAATAACATAATGATTTATAAGGCATTACCTATATGGTGATAAATGGATTCATTATGCCTTCGAAACAGGCTAAAAAACGGATGCGGTAAGCCATCCTTAAAACTTACCAAACAACTATAAATACATCGTAAGATGAACATTTTTTCTACAATCACAGGCTTATTGATAGCCGCCGTGCTGCATGTACCAGGTACTACGCAGCGCGAAGTCACCAAGGTTGAGGACGAACCGGTGGTGAAGGAAGAGGTAGCGATGCAGACACAGGATTTGTGGTTCATGGTGGATGTCAGCCAAGCAACGAATCCATCTGATCAAGGCCAGCAAGTTATCCAGACAGCCTATGACGGGGATATCGGCACGCCGTGCCCCGGAGGAAGCACCATCTGTGCCGTACGGCTGCGCATTCCGGCAGATGCCGACCCATCGGATTTTGAAAACCAGACGGTGGCGGACGCTTTGAGCAACGGTGCCAGCGCACCGACGGGCGGCATCCAGTATGCCCATCAAAGCTAAGCGGGGCCGGGTTCGTCCACGGTAAAACAAAGGCCGGTGCAAATCCACTGCACCGGCCTTTGTTTTACCGTTCGTTTTGCCCGTAGCCACCCTGCTGGACAGCCGCTGGGGGGATTGGCCAGACATACCTTGCATCATTCGGCGGCAAGGTGTACTCCCTGTCCCCCAGCCTGCGGCGCAATGTCGTCGCGTGTTCTTCCTCCTTATTCAGCCGTTTCAGGTCTCCCCACCGTATCCCGCGCATGACCAGTTCCTTCCGGCGCTCTTCCAGTACCAAATGCAATGCCTGTGCCGGGTTGTCCGTGCCGTACGGTGTGTATTTTCCCGTTTGGAAACGACGCTTTCTTAATTCATTCAGCAAGTCCACGGCTGTTGCCGCGTTTCCCAGCCGGGCTTCGCATTCCGCTTTGTTCAGGTAGACCTCATCGGTGGCGAGCCCGGTAAAATACAACGCGCTGCCATCATAGCTGCCCGAAAACATATCGCCCGTACCATCGAAATACGCCTGCCTTCGCAAATCGCCCTCCTCGTACGAATCCAGCAGCACCGTGTCCGGGTGGTAATACAGCCTGGTAAGCGTTACACCGTTGTCCAGTGTGGTATTGAGGATGACCTCCGGATTGTCTTCGCTGTAAATGGGGAACGGATTTGTCTGTGTAAGGTCGAGCGTGTTGAAATCAATAAGGTCGCTTTTTATCGCCAGGCACCGTTCAGCGGCTGCATTGGCCTCACTGTAGTCCCCCAGCTGCATGTATATCCGGATCCGCAGGGCATGGACGGCCCACCTGCTTGGCCGGTATTTGTACGGTACCAGCGGCAGGTCGGGGAGCAATTCCCCGGCGGCGGCCAGGTCATCAAGGATAAAAGCATACGTGTCGGCCAGTGTGGCACGAGACAGCTGCTCTTTCACATCCGTTTCCCGACGCAGCGGAATGCCGGGCAAGGCATCTGCATTTTCCCCGTATACCGGTGCATAGAGCTGGGCAAGCGTAAAATGGTTCAGCGCCCGGAAGAAAAGGGCCATCCCCCTTGCCAGCCTCCAATCCGGCATTTCCGTCTGCGTGGGCGTTATCCCGTCAAGCCCCTCCAGCACGAGGTTGGCCCAGAGGATACGCGAATAGCCGCGGTCCCAGTCAATCGCCTGCGGCAATTCAGTACCCTGGTATACCATGCGCTCCCACGTATACGCGTTCCGCTGGTAGTCATGGTCCCCACCCACGGGAAATACGTCGTACTCAGCATCAGCCATGTAATATTCATCACTGCCGATAAAGCCAAGGATATGGCTGCTGTTGGCATTCATCATATCTTTGGCGTCCATCAAACCCAGGTAATCCGATACCGTGCCCGGCACGCGTTGGTTCAATGCCGGTTTCCTGTCCAGAAAGGTTTCACCGCAAGCCATCAGCGAAACCAGCACACATACGTTTATCAGTCGTTTCATCTTATATTCGTTTTTTGTGGTTTAAAACTCGATTTGCAGCCCCAAGGCAAATGTCTTAGGCGCTACATAGTCCGCATTGACGTAATCCGGGTCGATGCCATTGTCGTTGGCTTTCCAGAGGATGCCGAGGTTGCGGGCATAGGCATATAGACGCAATGTGCTCACGGGCATGCGTGGCAGCAGCGTCTTCGGAAGGCTATAGCTGGCACTGATGTCCTGCAGCCGGATATGGGCTCCGTTAGTGATCAGGGCTTCGGAATCCCGGTATACGCCCCAGCGCTGGTTTGGTGCAGCGGTTTCCGCCCATGCGGGCACATCCGTCCGCGATTCATCCCCGGGATTCTGCCAGCGGTCAAAGTAATCCGTATGGTAGAAAGGGGAAGCTAAATACTCCTGCCCCGGCCCGATTGAAGACCGCCGGAATACATAACCTGCTTTCCACGAAAACAATGCACCGATTTCAATATTTTTCCATGAAAACACATTTCTTATGGAGCCGAACGCCGTTGGCACAGAATTGCCTGCACGGATTAGTTCTTCCGGCGGGAAATTCAGGTAGTATGATGCGTACTGCGCCGGGTCGGTGGAAGGTTGCCCATCCACAAAAATGATTGGCATCCCGTTTTCCGGGCTCAATCCATGCCAGGGAAAACTATATACGATATCGGCAGATTCACCTGCCTCCCGTATCTGTGACGATAAATAATAACTTGCGGATGGCGGCAAAGGTGCGTTGTAAGACGTTATCCGGTTGTTGGTCGTGCTCAACAATAGCATTGTACTCCAGCCAAATTCCCCCGTCAGGTTCCTGCTCTCCACCGTCACGTCCCATCCCTGCGTGCGCAGGCCCGCATAGTTCATCTTGTAGTTGCCGCCCACGCCGGTGGTCGGATCCATCAGGTTATCGCCGAGCAGGTGCCTAGCATGCTTGTTGTAATACTCCACGCTGCCGTTGATGCGATTGCCGGATAACCGCCAGTCTACCCCCGCGTTGAAGGTATTGACCTGTTCCCAGCGCAGGGACGGGTTGCCCGGATGGTCTAAGGATGACTGGGGGAGGCCCGTTGCCGGGTCCGTACCGATGTAGATGGTCGGGTAGTGGCTCTGGCTTTTGTCAATGTTGCCTGCGCTGCCGTATGTCGTGCGCAGGCGCAAGTAGGGGAGCCACTTCATGCGGTAGAAGGGCTCTTTAGTGATGTCCCAGCTGCCACCCACGGACCAGAGGGCTGTACCACGCTGGTTGGTTTTCACCCCCAGCAGGTTGCTGCCGTCCCAGCGGGCGCTTCCGCTCAGTATATAGCGATTTTTAACGGTGTAAGACGCATTGCCGAAGTAAGACAGGAAGCGGTCGGTAAGCTGGCTGGGTGCCAGTACACCGACGGTGGTCGTGGGCGGTATGCGCGCGGTAAACTGCGGCCTTACCGGATAGGAAGTACGGTAGTCCAGGTCCGCGCGGCCCGTGCCCAGCGCCGGGTCATACGCATAGTAGCGGGCGGCCGGGAGCGTTTCCAGTATCCGCTGGCGTACTTCACCCCCAAGGAGTACCGCCACCCGGTGGTCCGCGCCGAAATCCCGGTCGAAGTTGAGCATTGCACGGCCGGAATGCGTTTGGTGGGCAGGCGGTGCACCCAGTTCCAGGATACCCCCATGCGGGATGGGCGTACTTCCGTCGGCCTGCGTGAAGCGGTTGACCAGGTTGCGTACGTAGTAGCTCTCCGGCGTGTGGTATTGCCTGCCCCATCCATCACCATTGGTATACTGGTAAGAGGCGTCCAGATTGAAACTTTGTAGGAAGCTGTAGCGGACACCGGCGTTCAGGCGGAGTTCTTTGCTGCCGTTGGTGTTGTCCAGTATCCGTTGCTCGTCCAGCGGGCGGTACATCCAGTCGAGCAACCCCAGCGATTCCGCCTGTTCGCGGTAGGCCTGCCGGTATTGGCTGAATGTGATACCGGGGTTGCCCTCCGCATCCACCAGCGCGTCGTAGATAAACGAACGGTTTCCCATTGTCCCGAACAGGCCGAGGTCGCCGTGCGTGATGCCGTTATTTGCCGCCCGCTGCTGCGTATACCATACCGTGCCGGTGAGTTCCAGGTTGGGCCGTACGCGGAAGGTATTCTGCAGGCTGAGATTGAGCCGTTCGCTGTCATTGCCCGTTACGTGCGAGCGGTTGCGGTCATACCCGGCGGACAGCGCATAGTGGTAGCTGTCGCCCCCGCCCCGCACGCCCAGGCTGTACTGCTGGTTTACCGGGGGCTGGTAGAGGTATTCCATCACGTCGCGGCGCAGGTCCGTCTGCTGCATAAAGGCTTCTTGCCGGGCAAACTCCCCGTCGCTGATGAGGCCGTCGCGCTGCTTGATGAGCAACTCCACGTAGCTGGGGATGTAGGTCTGGTTTGCCTCGCTGTACGTCCCGCGCTCAAAAAGTTCTTGCTGTATCTCCATCACGGTCGCCGAGGGCAGGTAGTTCTGGCTGTAGAACAGGTCGGGCCGCTCGCCCACGGTTACGTTGCTGTTTACCGATATCCACGCGGGCTGGTTGTAGGCACCTTGCTTCGTATTGATGACGATGACACCGTTGCCCGCCCTTGCCCCCCAGATGGAGGCGGCCGCGGCGTCCTTCAGTACGGTGATGCTCTCCACGTCGTTGGGGTTGATGGTGTTGATGTCCCCCTCGTAGGGAAAGTTATCCACCACGATGAGCGGGCGGGTATCGGCCTCGATGGTGCTCAGGCCACGTACGCGGATGCCCGAGGCATCACCGGCCTGCGGCTCTACGAACTGCACGCCGGGGACCACGCCTTCCAGCCGCTGGAGGATGTTGGTGCTTACCGAGCGGTTGAAGAGCGCGTTGTCCACGTGCTCGAAGGAGCCGGTGGCCCGCTCTTTGGGTATTTGGTAATATCCCGTGCTTACCACCACTTCGTCGAGCGCGTTGGGGTCGGCCTCCAATGCAATTTGCAGCGGGCCGGATTCGGCGGCCGCCACGGGCAGGCGCTGGCTGAGGTAGCCCACAAAAGAGATGAGCAGCGTATCGGCCCGCAAGGGCAGGGGCAGGAAGAAGGAACCATCAGCACCGGTAGCCGCCATGCGGCCGGTGGACAGGTAGCGTACGCTGGCACCGGCCAGCGGGTTGCCCGTGCCGTCGGATACCGTGCCGGTGAGCCGTCCCTGGGCATGGGACAGGTTGGCGGCCAGCAGGCCGCACCATAGGAAAAGGATGTGTTTCATTGTTGGTGTTAAGGGATTTGGTTAATGGATTAATGAATACTGTGAATGGTGTCCCGTCGGTCTGTACTGCGTACGACCAGCACCGGTACATTTGCACGTTCGATAGTCAGGTAGAGGCCATGGCGTTCCAAGGTGTTCCGGATGGCTGCCAAATCAGCGGTTCCGTCGCGGAATGATTTGGGGAATTCAAAACGGCATCTGGAATTATCCGGAATGCCGGTACTATCGACTACCTGTGTAATGGTAAGGTTGATGCCGGGATTCTGCCGCAAAGCACCGCTGATGTTGTGGATAAGCGTTTCCTTGGGATACCCGATAAAACGGTACATTTCCGCATCATGGTCGGTATACGTTGTGTCTGCCGTGGTTTCCAATACCTGTCCGGTCATTTGGCCGCCCCCCAGTTTACGCAATACCGCGTAGGTATGCGGTGCGGCGGCTTCCACGGAAAGGCGTATACCCGGATGGGCTTCTGCAAAAGCCTCCATATCCCGCCGCATCATCCCGCGGGCCTCTTCTTCGGTCAGCCTTCCCGGTACCCGCAGCTGGTAGCCGTACAGGTTGGCGGTATTCCACGCTTCGCGGGTGGCCACGCGCTCGAAGGTCGCTACCGTTGTGTCCTCTTCGTAGTTGAGACGGCCTTCCATGGCAGTGGTTGCCCAGATGATACCGGTTTGCGCAGTGAGGTGCTGCATGATGGCGGGGCTGTAGGCTTCGTACAGCAGGTCGGGCAGGGTACGGTTCCATGTATAGAGGTATGTGGAATCAGCCCGGTATTCAAGCGTAAGATACATGGGATAGTGGTGCGGGATGTAGCCCGTCACGGTACCATGCCCCGAACGGTACAATACCTTCCCTTCCCCGTTGCCGTTGGCAAGGAGCGGACGGTAGGGGTCTATGGCCGGCGCATTCCTCCGGTTCCGGAAATTGACGAAGCGGCCCCCAAGCACCGCCGCGATGGTTTCACGGCTGATGTAACCGTGCGTGGGCACGGCCAGCAGGCGGCCGTCCATTATCCACACATCGCCCCAGTCGGGCAGGTATCGGGAGAACAATCCATAGAGTGTGGTATCCTTCACCACGCTCGGCACGGACCAGCGGTTACGTTCGGCCGCCCTGCCCACGTAATCCAGCATCTTGGCTTCGTCAAACGGATAGGGCAGTACATGGATGGGCAGGAGGGCCAGTTGCCCGTCATCGAAGGCATCCTTGATGGTATCCAGTTTGTTGATGGACTGGATACAACCGCTGCATGATAACCCCCAGAACTCCAGTATCAGCAGCTTTTGATCCCTGTAATCGCTAAGCGTTATCGTGTCCTTCCCTTCGGGATGATTGACTACCTGCAAGGGCAGGTGCCACAGGGATTCGGGGATGGTGTCGCCGATTTGCAGGGGGGTGATGGTGTCTTTGTGCGCTTCATGCTTGGCGCATACACTGATATTTATCGCCAATAGCAAAAGCGCCAATACCCCAATTGCGAGGCCCGGCCCGGGGAGGGCCGGTGCCTTCGCATGGGTCTGCACACATAGTTTCTCTTTATGGGTAGCCGGTGACGGCCTGCCGCCCCGTAGTTTGCGGCGGGGTTGCCTCCGGCTGGATATTTTTCGTTTTTGTTTTCGGAATATTTCCGATTGTTGGTTGCGCCAATAAGCGGACAACCGGTGTGTAAGGGCATAGTATTCCCCTATACGTAAAATTTGCTTCACTGTTCATTGATTAATAGTTTTAGATTATTGTGAGTACTCCTATGTGAATGAAGCTATGTTACACAGGTGACTTAATGAGATTCCTGTAAAGGCTTTTGGCTGAAAATGGCCGAATGGGAAGCGAGAAAAAACAAAAAAAACCCTGCCGCTTGCTGTTTGGCAAGTTGACAGGGATTTTTTGTGTCTTTTGTGTCTCGCTCATTATCGCTTAATTGATAACGAGCCTCACAGGAGAAAAATACATTAGGCGGGGCCTATCTCTGTCAAATACCCGGTACTAGCACATACCGTTGCACGCCATTCGATAGAACCCACGCCTAATGACTGCGCAAAAATACGCAATATCATTTAGACATGGGTTTTGATCTATCGCCTCGCGCTAATACAAAAGTGCTAGTTTCGGTATTTGAGGCTCTTCAAAACTTTTATCTAAAATAGAATTTCATTTTGTTGTATAAATTACAACAAATATATTAATAAGTACACTAAATGCAAGAGAATTGATAATTATTTTTTTCAAGAGCTATTTTTACGGCTGCGATTATCGGCAGATGGCTTTGAAACAGGAAACTTTAACACCCTTGGGGTATTATTTAGCTAAGAAACCCGTCAGCAAATCAAAGTTGGGCAGGATGACCGGCATTACAAAAGATCGTGTAGGGAATCTATGTAATAATATAAAATCTAAACCTACAATAGAAGAAGTATATTTAATCGGCCTAGCGGTTGATGGTACTTATGAAAAATTAATGGAATATCTATGCGATGGCATTGAACTACGTCCAGAAAGTGAATGGGATGTTACAAATGCTAAGGAGGATTATTAACTTGCCATTGGATATTTGGAATTGAAAAGAGATTCCCGAGTTTAAGACGTGGATCGTAAAAAACGGATTAAATCTTGGCAGCCCTAATAAACCTGGTTATTTGGAACTCGAAAAAGAAAAGGATTAATTATTGGAAGGAAAAATATTACACCTTGTTAGAAAAATATAACAAGGTGCTGGAAAATGGCAGATGATGGCCAAGCTGTGCCGCGTTAGAAACAGAACTAGTCAAATGGCGTGAAAAATATTATTCTTTGCTCGAAAAATACAAAAAAACAACAAATAGCCGAGAGGCTAAAGAAATCGGGTTTCTTAGGGAATTGTTGAGAAGATGTAACTACTCAAACAGCTTAAAAACAAACGCGGCAAATAGGTGAGGAATATTTTGTAAATTTGCGTATTAGCAACAGGAGAAAACATTATGGCTGTTATCACCATACATCCCAAGAATAAGGAAGAAGTTACACTTTTCGAATACCTCGCCAAACGGCTGAATACGCCCTATGAGATCAGTCAAGAAAAGCTCGTGGATGTCAAAAAGAAACCGTCCGACTTTTTCGGATCCATCAGCGAAAAAGAAGGAAAGAAACTGCATGCCTACGTGAACAAAAGCCGTGAGGAATGGCAGCGGGATATCTGATTGATACCAATGTGCTGATTGATGCCCAGATGAATCGACTACCTCCAAAGGGTAGCCAGTTTTTGGCCGAGATCATCGATAACGATTTCACGGTGTCTTTCGTAACCTATATCGAATTTCTCGGATACAAAAGCGTCCCGAAAACAACCGAAGAGTTTATGGCATTGGCCAGCGTGATTGAAATCGATAAGGATATTATCGATACCTGTATTGCGCTTAGGAAATCAAGGTCGATTAAATTGCCCGATGCCATTATTGCATCCACGGCCCTATCGCGTGGTCGCTCCTTAATAACTCGCAACGTCGGGGATTTTAAGAAAATTAAGGGTTTGGAGGTTGTTAACCTGTATGACTTGTGATCACGAACCTACCATTACAAAAACTTGGAAGAGCAATTGGACAAGAGTAAGTCACACGCTGCAAGGCTGCAAGCACAGGTGAAAGCGAGGAGTAATTAGCCAATAGTATTTACGCGTTACACCTCTTCGTCATGAACCATCGGCCAAATTTGAAAGGCAGCTTTTTGCTGATGTAACCAAGCTGATTGAAGAAAGTAAACAGCAACCTTGTTCTCACAGCTAACAGTACGTTTACATTGCTGTTTTGGCGAATTGGCAAACACATCAACAATAGCACCTTAAATAACAAAAGAGCAAAATACGGCGGGCAAATTGTCGTTACGCTGTCACGACAATTAAGTTGGTCACATTTTATCGCGTTATTGCCACTCAAGAACCCTGATGCCAAACTCTTTTATGCGCAAGTTGCCGCGTCCCAAACATTAGGTGTACGAGATTTGCGCAAACGGATTGCTGCTAAGGAGTTTGAGCGCACCTCGATAGCGAATCTCCAAAACACAAGTAAGCATCCGGCCATCCACAACAACTTCAAAGACCCCTATTTCTTGGATTTTTTGGGTTTACAAAACACCTATCTGGAAAAGGATTTGGAAAATGCCATCCTGCGCGAATTAGAAGCCTTTATACTGGAATTGGGGAAAGGCTTTGCATTTGTTGAACGACAAAAGCGGATGATAATCGATGGGGAGGATTTCTATTTGGACTTGCTTTTTTACCACCGCAATCTAAAGCGATTGTCGCTATAGAATTGAAGCTCGGCAAATTTGAAGCAAAGCATAAAGGCCAAATGGAATT
The DNA here is from genome assembly GCF_900109365.1 of Parapedobacter koreensis. GTDB lineage: Bacteria > Bacteroidota > Bacteroidia > Sphingobacteriales > Sphingobacteriaceae > Parapedobacter > Parapedobacter koreensis. The sequence continues at coordinate 958,061 of NZ_FNZR01000001.1, forward strand.
GTATTTAAAATGGCTTGATCGTTATGAACGGAAAGAGGGGGAGTTCGCGCCAGTGGGCTTGATTCTTTGCGCCGAAAGTAGCCGAGAACAGGCGGAACTATTGGAGATGCACAAAGACGGTATCATGGTAGCAGAGTACTGGACGGAATTACCGCCGAAAAAACAACTGGAAGAGAAGATTCATAACATCCTCGTGGAAGCGAGGGATCGGATGGAACGGAATAAATTGATAGAATAAGCTGGCTGAATCACCTACCAAATGTAACACTAACCTGTGCCCACAACGGACACACGCCTTGAGATAACCGAAATAAAGAACGCCATAGCCAAACAAAGCAAGCGACAGGGTGATTTTGTGGCTTATGTATTGCTTAGAGTAATTCACCTAAACCGATAAGCATGTATTGTACGGTTTGTATTTGTAGAGGAGTAAGCAAACGTTCGACTTTGGTCAGCTGCTAGTGAAATAATCGATGTGTCCGCTTGCATATCCTGATTAAATCCCTACATTTGTAATAGGAAATCCTCACAACACCCTTACGTCTAATGAGAAACCATTAATGAGATGGCGGCATTGTGAGGTTCGTGAGGTATACGATTGCCTCACTATTTCCTTCTGGAAAAGTTCATTACCAGATACCTGCGGTATCTGGTTTTTTTTATATCTCTATCACTTCTGGGTTAAACTTAGTAACTGCGTCCTCATCGTATTTATGCTCAGATTTTGGCTCTCCTTTATCATCTAGCCAATTTTTACTCCCCCAAAATGTGTTCACATTCGAAGCTCCAATAGCGTATTTTACAATAGCTCCAGACGACTTTAACTTAGAAACCGCTGTATATAGTTTGGTCACAAAATCCTTTTCGGATGTATCTGGCTCCAATAAATGAAGGATTTTAGCAATTTGACGTAAATGCAGAAATCTGTTCTCAGTTTTTAAAACTGTCACAACTTTCATTTTTACCGTAGCGTTTTTATCATAATCTTTATAGCGGCTGATCAATTCTTTGTCCTTGCTATTAATTGAATCGTCTTGTAGCTGCACTACATTTGACCTGTTTATTAGTTTGTCGTTTGTATCATTTGACATGACTTTTAAGAGCTGGATGGTCTGATCGATATTATGAACCTTTGAAAGAAGCTCCGCTTTCAGTTTTTCAAGTTCCTCTATTGTTGATTGTTGTGCCATCTCGTTTTGCTTAATTACACAACAAAGATATAACGATGTTAGGATAAAAGCAAATAAACTTCAACATCATCCTAATTTCATTATTCCTCGCATCTGTCACTCATTCATTCAACACCAAAAATATTGATGACTTTAACAGTTTTAACCAAACAGAATACTGTATGTGGACAAGGCAATACAAATAGCGAACTATCTTATAGAACAACACAAGCCGAATTAATCAAGACCATTTTTCATGAATTGGAAATATTGTTATCATATCAAATTAGGGAAACAATAGCTCTCCGGAAGCAGAATTTGAGACGGATGAAGACCGGAGTTACTTCCAAGTGATATTGAGGATTCATCCAGAATTTGTAGGAGACATGGCGGACGTAGTAAGTGGCGTAGTAAGTGGCGTAGTAAGTGGCGTAGTAAATGATTTATTACGTCTGATATCCGAACACCCCGGCAATAGAGTGCCATTCTTTGTAGACAAGATGAACGCACCCACGAGATCCGTACAAAGATGGTTGGAAATCTTGAGAAAGGAAAAAAAGATTGAGTTCCGGGGAGCGCCCAGGACCGGCGGGTATTGGGAGGTTGAATGATTAATCACCCCGGCCCAGAGGCCCAGACGCCATTAAGATCGAAAATATGCAAGTAGGCCGGACCAACATCCGCAGGTACCGAAAACGGCAGATCGACAATATTTTAAAGGAACTGAAATTAACGGAAGGCAAGTGTACGGGTATCCCAAAAGCCTTAAAAGAAATGAAACGGAACGGATCTCCAGCCCCCTTATTCTACACCGATGAGTACCGGACAACAATGTGGGGGACGTTGCCTATACATGAATTATTCTTAAAAGAAGTGGATGGAAATGGTCTTGCAGAAATGAGTGCAGGTATTACCTCTAAACAATTGAACGTATACGATAAATTAATCAAAAAGCACCCTGATGGAATTGTACCGGTATTCGGAGCTTCTGTTATTGGTTGAAGAAGGAATAGGGATGTTGTTAAGGAGGCTTTCAACAGTTACATGAGAGAACGCATTTAATTGCGAAAAAAATTTGGCAATGGGTTGATATTTAAAAACCGGATAAATCTCATAAGCAAGACCTTTGTTGCGATTTTCATAATCATTTGGAAATTAGCCAGCAATCTTTTACCTTAACCAGCACAACCTGGCCTCATGCAATGAATTTTGATTTGGGTTTTTGCCGCCTGCATAGATATAAATGCGAGGAGGTACACAACGGAAGCCGGAAAGAACGTGCTAGCGGCAAACGAACCTTTGGTGACAAGGCCGGATTTATTGCCGTAGCCAAAGCCAATCGGGATGCGGGGAACAAGCAAGGGAAGTGATAGGAATCGTTATTGCTATTATGCACCACTTTGCTTATAATTGTAACATACCAAATCGCATTAGCCATGACAGATAAGGAAGTGGATCGGTTAATAAAAGAAATGAAAGCTTATACAAAAGAGCTTTTCAAAGACAAGGAAAAATCCAAAGATTTTCTGGTCAGGGCTGGCATTTTTACCAAAAAGGGTAATTTGACCAAACCTTATAAACATCTATGTATACCTCAAGAACAGGGTTAGTTCTTGGATTCCACCGGCACTGATGAAACCATTGTTCAGGACGTCCTGAATGGCAAGAGCGACCTAAAATCAAAAAACAACAGTTACGATTGGCTTGGCCATGGCATCTATTTTTGGGATAACAGTCCCGGCAGGGCATTGGAATGGGCTACCCAGCTGAGCAAACGGAAAGGTAGCAGATTCGCATTTGCCCCGAAACAAAGGAAACACGCTTGACCTACTACAGCGTGAACTAGATTGTGCTGTCATAGAATGGACGCACGAACTAATGGAAGATATCGGCAATAAAGAATTCGATTCTGTTCGTGGTGTATTTTGGGAGGGGAATCCACTTTATCCGACGGCGGGATTCCGCGAAAAAGACCATATCCAAATCTGCATCCGCAATATCGACTGCATAAAAGGCTATTTTCTGCCACTCTCCCGGATAAATTCTTGAATCTGCTGAAAAGACCATCGGTAACTGTTCCAGCGTTTTCCATATTTCAAGCAAACACGATAAAGCCAAGCCTACTACACCACGGATGCTGGAAAGAAGGTGCTTCGTTTGGCTGGGAAGTAAGGCGCGGCTATTGCTATTATGCACCACTTTACTTATATTTACAATATATCAAATCGCAGAGGTCATGACAAAGAAGCCACAAGTTTTTAAGGATAGGGATACGGAAAAATTTATCGCCTATTTGGAAAAATACAAGGAAGAGGTTTCTAAAACCCCGGAGTCAGCTAAGAAATTTTTGGTTGAGTTAGGTGTCATTACCGAAAAGGGCAACCGAACCAAGCATTATAAACACCTATGTATTCCAGAGGCACATTGATGCTCCGAGAATTGGATTGCGCTGTAATTGAAGCTTTGCACAAAGCGCGAGAAAACGGTGGATTCCCTCAGTTTGACAGTGTAAAAGGCGTCTTTGGGAAGGGAAGGAATTGTACCCCAATGCTGGTTTCCGCGAAAAAGACCACATTCAAATCTGTGTCAGAAACCCAAATTGCATTAAAGGAATTTTCCTTCCAAGGGATTTTAACGAAGATTACCCCTTGGTTTAAATCGACCATGTTATGAGAAGCAAAGTTGCACAGGAAATTTTAGCGGAAACTCCGGAAGAAACCCGGATTTTCGTACGGCAATATGCGGATATCGTAGTCCGCATTAACGAACTGCTGCTTCAAAAGGGGTACACCCAAAATTATGGCATGTCTTATATCGCGTTTTCAACAGTTGAACGAAGTAGGATGTTGCGTGTATTTAGGAGTTATATGCCATTTTATGAAAACCGTACCACAAAAGAAGAAGAATGATATTTGATTTATCTTATCCAAAATCTGAATCAAAGAAAGAAATATTCATTTCTTCAATTTTTACTGGCATTTCAGTTTATCTTTTCCTATTGGTTTTTCAACCTTTTGGAACAAATACAATTCCCAATTTAAAACTCTTTAAAATTTTATTTCCTTACTTTTTTATTGTCTTTACTGTATTTTATTTGGTGAACCTTTTTTCACTAAATATATTAAAAGAATGGAATTTAGGAAAGGAAACACTTAAAGTAACGTGTATTATTTTTCTATGTTCCGTACTTGGCTATTTATATAATACTTTATTGATTAGCAAAGTCGATTTGAGTTTTCTGAACTTTGTATATATGTTCCTTTATACTTTGAGCATAGCGATTCCGATTTGTTCCGTTTATATGCTTACAAGGTTTATTTATCTAAGTAATCAAAATAAAAAAATCGCTTCTGAACTATCGGAGAAGATAACGTCAAAAAAAGTAACCGATGAATTAACTTCCGAAAATAAAATCATCATAAACGAATTTGTGGTGAATGAAAATGATTTGTATTTTATAGAATCAACCGATAATTATTGTACTTTTTATTACGAGGACAATTCAGAAATAAAAAAAATCCTGATTAGAACTACACTAAAATCAACTTTAGAACAAATAAAATCCGAGAATATTCTTCGTTGTCATCGCTCATTTATCGTGAATCTGAAAAAGGTGAAAAACATCAAAGGCAATGCACAAGGTTACAAGCTGAAATTAAAAAACATTGATGTTGAAGTGTCTGTGTCCCGCAAGTATATGGAAGAAGTTAAAAACATAGTAAATAACTGATAACCATAGTTTGACAAACACCACATTTTCTTGACAAACATCCCTTTGCATTTTATCGAATAACTTTTTTCAGCACATTTGCCAAAAAGCCAATGATTAAATTACTTCTTGAACCGATTATACAAGTTCTGATTTTAGTTCCTTTTATCATTTTTTTACTAAAAGAAAAATCGGCATTAAATTTTCAGCGAGTCTTTGTTTTTACAATTTGTTATATCATTTATCAAATCGCACTCGTTTTACCAAAAATAAACCCAATATTTGATTTTATAAAAAGCAGCTGGAATTGGGATGGGAAAATTTTTGGTATGATTTGGGCAATTACAGCTTACTTTATTTTCAGAAAGTTCTTTAAAGAAAACGACTTTTTTACTTTCAAACAAAATAAAAAAGGTTTTAAAAGAGCTTTGATTGGAGCCGTTTCAATCATTATGTTGTCGGCCCTTATTTGGTTTCTACTTGGTAATTCAAAATTTGATTTCGAAACGTTGGCTTTTCAAATTTCACTTCCAGGGATTGATGAAGAAATGTTTTTCAGAGGAATTTTATTCGGACTTTTATTAAGCTCATTGAAGGAAAAAATATCATTTTTAGGGAATCCGAGTATTTTAATCACTTCCATTCTTTTTGGATTTATGCACGCATTAACTTTGGATAAGAACTATTCGATAGATTTTGACCCAATTTACTTTTTTCAAACAGGATTTGCAGGCTATATTTGGGCTTGGATAACTTTTAAAAGTAAAAGTATTTTATTGGCTATTTTGTCACATAATTTTAGCAATTTTTTCGGGACACTTTCAACAATGATTAAATAGCGATAAAAGAAAAACGGCAGATAACATTGCATTGGCAATAGGCGGGCTGAAGTGCTACTATGACAGTATGTTCGGCATGACATTGCCGAGTTAGCTAAAATTCATTTAGAAGCGATAATTCCAGGGTCGACTGTGACACATAACTTTCACACAAGCGGAATTACACCAACAACCACCGATTTCCTCGACGAGCTGTCAATAACACTATGGATGCCTTAAAAGAGATAACAGAGGAATATTTTGACCGGGATTACATCTATGCAGAACAATCACCCAAAAGAGAGTTGATCCTTCAGAAAATTGAAGATTTCCTTGCTCAAAACCCCGATTTTCCTTCCACATTTATCGCGTGCTTCCATCAGCAATATCCTAACTGGAAAACAAGCGATTGGTCGCAATTTTATGCATCCGATTTACACAGATGTTTCCGTATACTAGTCGAACGTGAACAAAGCGATGAGCGGTATGTTTTCCTGATAAGTATCTTTGGGTTTTTTGCCGTATATCGCATGTCATTGACCAAAATTGGTGACCGGTATGTGTATGGTGACCTTATCTTTATAAATAACGGCGAAAATGAATTTTGCGATAACGTATACGAAACCTGCATGCCGCAAAAGTTTCCCTGGTTGGACAGCCAGACGCTGAATACGGTAATTGAAGAGCTCAGCGCAAGAAATCCATACCATAGCATACTGATCACCTATGCGAAGCTGCTATTTACGTTTCACTATAATATCTGAAAAAGATTAGCTCTATGGTGGTTCCACTGCTTAATGATAAACTGCCGAAAACTATGTGATAACTAATTGAATGATAATGAATATCATACTAAAATGGCTGCTTATCGGCTGGTGCTGCGGAACTGCAGCTGGTGCCATGGGGCAAGAGAAAAAATACATCATGCTGGACATGTTGGACAGCCTGGATATGCAGGATAGCCTTTACAAAGTAAGCCGC
>NZ_FNZR01000019.1 GCF_900109365.1 Parapedobacter koreensis
ACACCCGATGAAAGGTTCTATCAGCAAATTAAAAATGTGTCGTGATTATATCTTAACTTAGTGCAAAAGTTGTCCAGCAAATAGGGAGTATCATAATTGATTAGCCCAAAAGTTGAGTCCTGGTTCAATAACCTTAGCCTCGCCCCTTCCTGAAAAACTCTATATCCTAAAATTCCGCTAAATCTAATTTCCAAGGTATTCTCCGGAGCGTTAATGTCTTTCAAAAAAATTGATAGCTTTCCAAATGAATCTTTTAATTCCACGAAATACATTTGGGTAGACAAATTTTCAGCCTGTTCCCAAACCTTAAAATTATTAGCAGTCATATTATTTATACCTTATCTTCGTCTCCGATTGTCCAACTGAACATTCATGAACAGCACCCCAAAAGTTGTGTCCACTTTTGGGGTGCTGTTCAGATGGCCGGGCTGACAATCAATTTATCCTGCTATTCATATTTTTTATAGGCCGCATAGCCGTGGTCCGTTACCAGCAACACAGTCTTGTTTTCGGGAATATAAATGACCATCGCTTCATCTGACGTATCATACCATACATAGTCCCAGTCATCAATCAGGCTCTCGACTTTAAATTCATCAACCCGGCTTACCATATCCCAGATGATATAACTTGAGGCTGAACCTTTGATAGACAGTTCAGACATAAGTGATTGCAGAAAGTCTCGTCCCGCACCTTTGTCATCATATCTAACTTTGTTAGGGATGTATCTTTCGAGGTGTTTGAACAGGACTGGCGTTTCAATCCTATTGTTTGTAATCCCCGTCAAAGACAACAACATACCTACGACCTTACCCGATTCAAATTCATCGAGAGACACGAAGTCAAAGACCTTTCCCTGGTTTTCTTCCTTGAATATTTCAATCTTAAACGGTTCCATCAGTCAATCTTTATTGCTCCTTTCCTGCCGGGGCCACGGCCATCGTTAAATTTCCCTTTGGTAAAATCCCATCAATTAATATGAGAGCCAGTTTCAGCCGGGTTAGTACTGTTAGGATGACTCTCATTGTCCATCCTATAGCCTCGTTTCGAACTTCCCCGTTGTGGGCTACTCCACTTATCAGCTTTCATTTTTGGGAAAGGACGAATATATAATCAATGTCTAACGAAAAACTATCATCAAATCGAATGGAATATACTGAGCAATCGTGCCAAGAATACTCCTTTAACTTTTCTTCTATGCTCTGATTCATAATTAACTTAATAGGGTTACCCATTTAGTTCGCAAACACTTTTAGCTGGGCATATGTGGTCGGCGGATGCTTCACACATCTTTCGATAATCCTATCAAGTATTGTTTTCCTGTGATTTCTTCTGTTGAACCGAAAGAAATACTCATCAATGTACCGCTGAAGGTACTCCCTGTTGCAATAGGAATGCACCCCCCTGGAGCCAGTTCTTAAAATTCCTGATCTGTATGTGCAGCATGGGAAAGTTCTTTCCTTTGTCCGACACCACCTGTGTCAGACCTTTGTATTCCTGTTTGATTAGCGAATAGCCAGTCCACCCGTCAGCCTGATGGTCGCCGACTTGCTGATATGGTCATCGAAGATCGGCTTGAGCGAAGCGGAACTGTAATCATCGATCACACGGCCATAGCCCCTGCCTGCCTTGCCATCACGATGCTCGAAGGCTACAACCACACGCACTTTCTTCTCGCTCTTGCTACGGCCCTGTTCCCCCGACTGGGTGTTCCGATCTCGAATTCATCCACATGAACCTCATCTTCCAAGGGGTGTAGCTTGCCGCTTTCCATGGAAAGCTGAACTTTCTGACGGAACAACCAGGCTGTCTTCTGGTTTACGCCGTAGCGTTCGGCAAGCCAGATGCTGTTGGCTCATTTTTTACTGGTGGCTATATCGTAAAGCATGCTTATCGCCTTGCGCAGTTCGAATTTCAGTTTATCGTGCCACTGGTTACTGACTCGTCATAACCACATTTGCTGCGGCTACAGGGTTGTTTGCCTTTGATGTAGGATGTACCTGCGCAACGATTACAATGATAACCTTCATCCCATTTCAGCTCGGCCAAAAATTCATAACAAGACCTGTTATCCCCAAACCGACGCTCAAATATCTGTCTATCAAGTTCTTTTAGTATTCACATCTCTCCTGATTTTGAATACAATTTACAGAAAATTATCCTCATAAACAACTATTTGTGACTTAAATGGATAACCCTATAACTTAATTTATCGGCACTGCATCTTTTTTCCCCAACCCTGTTTTTCGTTTCCCTTTTGTGTAGTCCCAGTAATTAACTTTTTTCAGGACGAGACAAGATTATAACCCTGAGAATATCCAATCCTTATTCCTATAAAAGCCCGATAGGAATACGATAAATACGCTTACCAAATAATATAAAGCTACGACCATGATTGACCACCAAATAGCTGGTGGTTCGCTATGTTTGGCTTTATAGGTTTCAAATATTCGTTTATATCGCTTCTTGTGGAGGTAGTACAAGAAAACCGAACAATATATCAAAACTCCAACGACATATTCGTTCTTGTTGTTAAAGATTTCCAAACGTTGTGTTGTCACACCTTCAACAAAAAAGAGGATTGACATAAGGTTCAATGCCAAACATAAACCTATCAACATAACCGGAATGAAAAGTGGCATATCCTGATTGCTCTTGGAGCGCAGGGCCAATATATACGAATGAATAAACAAAGAATTATATAGCATTATTAGTTCCCAAAAGTATCTTCTACATAATTGTAAAACTCATCTCCCCAAACAGCATCGGCGACCCCTATTCCTATACTCACGCCCCAACCAACTACCGGTATAAAAGCTGCTCCTGCAGCAATCCCACTAACTGTTAAACGAGCCCCAGCTGCATAATATCTTCCGTCCACTATATCCCCTCCCGTCTGCAGGGCAGTAATGACAACATTAGCTCCTGTCACCCCTCTACCCACTATTTTTACCCCTCTAAGGTATGTGTACCCTGCTTTACCCAACGTACGCTTTTGACGCCAGATTTGTTGATTCCTTGTTAAACGTTCCCAAGCTTGTCGAGTGTTATTGCTTTTAAAGTTATTTCTAACGGCAAAGTCCAATAACTCTTCTTTTGTTTTGTTACCGACTTCAAACGCTGTTAAAACGTCTGAAGTAATACCCTTCCAATCTGTGCCTCCTTTATTGGACGTAATTTCCACTTCCGGTATTTTGATTACGTCCTCTTCCGCATTAAAATTATACCAGTCTTCAGGAGTAATGTTCTCCGCGCTTAAGGTATCCAAACCAAAAAGATCAATATAACTCATCGGATTGTTCATCACATAGTTATATTGGGTTAAGTTAAAATGATTTTCTCCCAACGGATCTATACTCCCCCACCTGCCAATGTACGGGTCATAGAACCTTGCGCCGTAATCATAATACTCCGAGCCCTCCTGAAGTTCCTTGCCGTTGTAAAGATAGCGGTTTTTTGGGGAAGGTATACTACCCTGGTTATACACCGTACCGAAAGGACGGTAATCCGCCACGAATTTTGCCGACCCCGTGGCATCCGACGCAAAGCCGCTCCGCGTGTTGCCCAGGTGGTCACGCAGCACATAGTCGTAGATGCCCGAGGGCAGTATCCGCCCCTCCTCCATGTGGATGAGGCTCAGATCAGTCCCCTCCCATTCAATCCCGTCGATGTAGTCCGTGGTGATGCCCATCATCACCGAACGCAGCTTACGCCCCGTGGCGTCGTACGTGTAAGTGGCCGTGGCGCTCCCGCTCATGGACGCCGGCAGGTTCAGCTCATTGTAGGTGATGTTTATTCCCTGCCGGGCATCACGGGTCATGTTTCCGTTCAGGTCGTACAGGTAAGTGCCGCTGCCACCGGTGATGGTCCGCAGGCGGTTGCCCTCCGCTGCGGTGTACCCGTACGTCCATACCGGATCGGTATCGCGCTTCAGCGTGGCGATGTTGCCATTGCGGTCATATGTCACCGTCTCGCTCTTGCTCCCCGTACCCGTGCCCGTGAGCATCCGGTTGAGCCTGTCGTAGGTATAGGCGTAGCTCTGCACCGTACCCGTGCCGCGCCGCCAGCTCTGCCGGCTGATGTTCCCGTTGAACTGCCGCATCGCAACCTCCGTCGTGTCCTCGTATAGCAACGTCTGCCTGAACTTCGGCGATGCCGTGCTCAGCACCCAGCCCCGCGGGTTGTAGGTGTACTTCACCGAATCGGCAAACGTCGTGCCGTTGGTGCTGTGCAGCTGCCTGCGGTAAAGCTGCCCGACTTCGTTGTAAACGCTCCGCGCGATGAGCGTGCGCGTGCCTGTACCCGGGTTCAGTGTTTTCCATGTATCCACCGGGCGATCCCGGTGGTCGTAAGTGTTTTCCGTCTTCACCGTCACCGAAAGGCTCCCCGAGGCGTAGTGCCTGCGCGTGCTGGCCAGCGCCTGCCGTGTGAAGCTGTACTCCGTGGCCACGTCGTCGTAGTTGTTCGCACCCGCCGTGCCACCGCCCTTGTAGTGCTGCCGGTATTCACGGACCGTGTTCCCGCGGTCGTCGTAGTACACCGCGTTCCATAGGTACTGTGCAGTCCCCAGTACCAGCACCCGTGACACCGTCGGCAGCCCCTTCGTCAGGGTGCTGTAGCCCCCCGGCCGGTATGCCGCAGGGAGTGCCGTGAAAGCCGCCACGTTGTAGTCGTCGTAGAACTGCTCGGTATGCACCGTCATCCCCGATGTGGGCCATGCCTGGTTCGTATAGGCCGTCCCTGCACCGCCGTGCGGTTGTCGGCACCGCCGTCCCGTCGGGGTTGAAATGCGAACCCCGGCCCGGCGGCAGCAAGAAGCACAGCAGCCCGAAATCATCGTATACGTAATAGGTGCTCAGCCGTGTTTCCGAAAAAAAAACGTCCGCACGTCCGTGAGACCTCCCCAGGTAAGAGCGATAACTTTCTTCCCACATACCTGCTACATCTACCATGTTGCCTCCGAGCAGTATAAGACTTTGGTTTGTGTTGCAACCTCATCTCGGCAACTTTGGCCTTGTATGTAGTTTCTGTCCGTTAGGCCGGGAATTTGCCGCCGGCTTCCTTCAGATCCCACCTTGCGATGGACACCCTTGCTATTGGCTAACACTTCCCACTGCTAGGGCGTGTTCGGGACTTGCACCCTAGAGTTATCGCCCATGCTGGGCGCACAACAAAAAAGCCCGGCGCGTATAAACGGCCGGGCTCAGTACATTTTGTGGCAGCAAAAGTTACGGTAGCTAAACTATTCGTAAACTCTTGCTGCTAAGAGCATTTGGGCAAAAAGTCTCCATGTTGGCTTGTCGTGTTCCAAAGAAATACTATATCCCCACAAACCATCAATATATTGTTCTAAAGAATCATTATGCCAATCTTGAGGGTTATCAGATATGTCTCTGAATAGTTGTTGCATGAATTCGACAAAATCTTTCCTGCTCTCAATCGTTTCTGCTTGTTTCAAAATATCCATAGTCTTTTTCTTATCTGTTGCTACCACGAACCTCGATTGACACTCCTTGATTTTCAGTACTGAACTTCCGAAGTTCAGTCGTAGGGATTGCATCCAACTTCTGATAGTTAATCGGAATACCAGCGTCCTGGAATGCTTTCAATCGCCTATTATCCAACGTATAAATCAAACCGTATTTTTCAACTATCCGTATTGGTGCCACTGCATCGGGCGAAAAGGTTCCAATCTATCAACGCTCTTCATGCCTTGCATAAACCAATTGTCCGTCCTGTTCAATCGTCTCAAATTCGTCGTCAGTTACAATAAAAGTGACATTCGTACAACTATCATCAATTTCCTCAAAATCCCCTGATATTTCACCTGCCATCGCATAATAGATGTCTTTTTCGTCATCAGTTAAACTCCTTTCGGTAAATACATTTAATAAAAGAATAGAATCCTCTACCTTAACGAAAATGAATCTTACAGCTTTAATAATGTTAAATAATAAAGCTCTGTTTGCTGATAACAATAATTGGGTCTTTTCAATCATAAAACTATTTTTTTGGATTTACAGGTACAACTTTAGGACTTGTTGTTGATTGAATCATAAATTTATTTGTGGATAAATTTAAATCCGGCAGTCCATTAGGATTGCCAACATTTACATACTGTCCGGTTATGCCATTCACCTCTATTGTCACAGAATTCGTTGATAGATTTTCACTAATTAGTTTATAGTTACCAGAGTTATATGCGTCTAATACGGCCTGCGCATCCTCCATCTTATCAAAATAACTTTTGTCTTTCGGCGCAGTACCTTTTATGTGTCTCACCATCTTTTGTCGGCTAATTTTCTTTGCAAATCGCAAAGTTCCTCTAGCTGTACCTATATTCAAACCTCTCCGAGCTTGATACTGACCCATCATGCTAAACATGGCATCCCTGTGGGCACTCCCTATCTGACTGTAAATATACGAGTTAAAACCTTCCGTTTCATACAAGTCCAAGGAACGCTCCATATCCGACACTTGATTGCCGGACATGAAGTCCCCGAATAACTTCAAAAAGTCGGTCTCGTTCCATGTCTTCTCTGCCCAGATAACGACTTCCTGAAGCATCGTCGTATCTATGGCTGCCATCCCCATAGGGTCTACGAACCTCATGGGGTTATTCATTGCATAGTTGTACGGAGATACATTATCAAATGTTTCCCCCAACGGATCCACACTCCCCCACCTGCCAATGTACGGGTCATAGAACCTTGCACCGTAATCATAATACTCCGAGCCCTCCTGAAGTTCCTTGCCGTTGTAAAGATAGCGGTTTTTTGGGGAAGGTATACTACCCTGGTTATACACCGTACCGAAAGGACGGTAATCCGCCACGAATTTTGCCGACCCCGTGGCATCCGACGCAAAGCCGCTCCGCGTGTTGCCCAGGTGGTCACGCAGCACATAGTCGTAGATGCCCGAGGGCAGTATCCGCCCCTCCTCCATGTGGATGAGGCTCAGATCAGTCCCCTCCCATTCAATCCCGTCGATGTAGTCCGTGGTGATGCCCATCATCACCGAACGCAGCTTACGCCCCGTGGCGTCGTACGTGTAAGTGGCCGTGGCGCTCCCGCTCATGGACGCCGGCAGGTTCAGCTCATTGTAGGTGATGTTTATTCCCTGCCGGGCATCACGGGTCATGTTTCCGTTCAGGTCGTACAGGTAAGTGCCGCTGCCACCGGTGATGGTCCGCAGGCGGTTGCCCTCCGCTGCGGTGTACCCGTACGTCCATACCGGATCGGTATCGCGCTTCAGCGTGGCGATGTTGCCGTTGCGGTCATACGTCACCGTCTCGCTCTTGCTCCCCGTACCCATGCCCGTCAGCATCCGGTTGAGCCTGTCGTAGGTATAGCTGTAGTTCTGCACCGTACCCGTGCCGTGCCGCCAGCTCTGCCGGCTGATGTTCCCGTTGAACTGCCGCATCGCAACCGCCGTCGTGTCCTCGTATAGCAGCGTCTGCCTGAACTTCGGCGATGCCGTGCTCAGCACCCAGCCCCGCGGGTTGTAGGTGTACTTCACCGAATCGGCAAACGACGTGCCATTGGTGCTGTGCAGCTGCTTCCTGTACAGCTGCCCGACCTCGTTATACGTGTTGCGTGCAATGAGCGTGCGCGTGCCTGTAGTCGGGTTCAGTGTTTTCCATGTATCCACCGGGCGATCCCGGTGGTCATAGGTATGCTCCGTCTTCACCGTCACCGAAAGGCTCCCCGAGGCGTAGTGCCTGCGCGTGCTGGCCAGCGCCTGCCGTGTGAAGCTGTACTCCGTGGCGATGTCGTCGTAGTTGTTGGTGGCATAACCCCCGCTGCCACCTTTATAATGCTGTTTCACCTCCCGCGCCGCATTGCCACGGTCGTCATAATACACCGCGCCCCACAGGTATTGCGATGTACCCAGTACCAGCACCCGCGAGACCGTCGGCAGCCCCTTCGTCAGGGTGCTGTAGCCCCCCGGCCGGTATGCGGAGGGGAGTGCCGTGAAAGCCGCCACGTTGTAGTCGTCGTAGAACTGCTCGGTATGCACCGTCATCCCCGAGGTGGGCCATGCCTGGTTCGTATAGGCCGTCCCCGCTGTGTTGCGCTCCTCCCACTGTTTGGTTTCGGCCTGTGCGTATACCTGTGTCTGCACCGCCGTGCGGTTGTCGGTATTCGCCGCGCCGAATGCCCATACCCCGGTCTGCACCACGCGTCCAAGCACGTCATACTTCATCACCTTCCATTGCTGCGTGCTCTTCGTCCGCTGCTCGGCATCCTGCGTAGCCACCAGCTGGTCCAGCTTGTTGTACACCAGGAACTCACGGCCCTTGCCCGGCAATTGCTTCTCCACCATGCGCCCCCGGCTGTCATAGCGGTACTGGTAGCAGAATGCCGCCAGTTGGGCGGAGGTCGGCACCGCCGTCCCGTCGGGGTTGAAATGCGAATCCCGGCCCGGCGGCAGCACGAAGCACAGCAGCCCGAAATCATCGTATACGTAATACGTGCTCAACACCTCGCTGCCGTTGTACGTCCGCCTTAGTACCGTCCGCCCTTCCTTGTCCGTGTATTCTTCCGACGTGCCGTTGCGCACATCCGCATCGACCCAGTTTTCGTCCCGCGTGATGGTCACCTCCAGCTCGCCAGCGGCATAGATGCCACTTATTGCCAGCGTGCGCGCACCCGTGGAGGCATTGATGGTGACCTTGTACCGCGCCACGCGGCGGCTGTTCGTGCCGAAGCCCGTCGCCTCGTCGTTCACCGCGTAGGCCGTCATCACCGTGCGCCCGCCGCTAGCCGTACGGCTCCCGGGCTGCCACGCGCGGCCCGGGAAGCCCTGCTCGGATACGCGGTCCAGTGGGCTGGCCTCGTACTTCCGCTCACCGAAAGACGGTGTGCCCATGCCGGATACAATGCCTATCGACGATACGCCCGAGCCCGGGGGCGGGCTGTTGTAGTACGATGCCTGCTGCGTCACCCCGTTTGTCTTGAATGCCCCGCCTACGCCCGTCGCGGTGGCGTAGGGCAGGTAGTCCCGGTGCTGGCGCCCGTGCACGTCGTAATCGACGGGTAGCACCAGGTCGCTGTAGGTCGTTGTGCTGCCCGAAATGCGCGCAGCCCCCCTGGCTCCCACTTCCTGCATGGGGCGGCCCAGCCCATCAAGGTATGTGATGTCGCGCATGGCCTGGGCTACCGTCTGTGAGCTTGCCGATGGTGGTGCATCCCCGAATGCACGGAGGTAGACCGTCTTTTCCACGAAATTCTGGCCCGTGCTCGCCGCATTCCCCAGTGTCGCGGCTGCCGGGGCTACCGATGCGCGGAAGTTGCCCGTGCTTTGGAATCCCGGGCTTAAAGTGATGGTGGTGGGTGCCGTGTGTTCGCCCGTAGCGCCTACCTTGTTCAGCACCAGTTGCGCCCGCAATCCCGGTGAAAGCAGCACAAGCACCAGCGTGGCCGCAAATGTCCTGTTTTTATAGTTCGTTATTTCCATGGCTGTACCTGTTTATGGCCTGTAATTATACCTGTAGTCTTCCAGCACGTTGCCGAAGTGATCTTTCACGCGCACCAGCCGGCCATACGCATCGTATTCGTAGCTGGTCCTGCGGCCCGTCGCGTCCGTTTTGCTGCTCATGCCGACCGACGGCTTGAACGTGTAGGTCGTCACCTCGGCCTTTTTCATCGAGGCGTGGTTGCGTATTTTCGCCAGCTCGGCCTCCTTGGCCGCCTCCGTGGAGGTTACGTTGGTCAGCACGGACTGGCTGAAACCCGTGCCGGAAACATCCGCGGGCAATGCATTCTTCACCTCAGCCACCACATATTCGCCGCCGTAGCCCCATACGTAGGTGGTGGTGATGCCATCTTTCTTCAGGGACGACAGCAGCTTGCCGTTGTACGTGTAGCTCTCCCGCTGCTCGTACCGGCTGTCGGGCGTCCCGCCCGTATACAGCGGCACTGAGGATGGTGCCACGGGGCTCGTAATGGCGAGTTTCCGGTAGCTTGTCGGAAATATGCCCGGCCAGTTCTGGTAGCTCACGATTTCGCCCTCCACGAGACGTTCGGTGCCACCGGTTTTGCGGATGGTCCGCCGCTCCGCCACCGGTGTGGACAGGTGCGCCCACGTCGGCTGTACGTCCTGCATATAGCGGTTGTAGACGATGAGGCTGTCGCCAAGGCTGTTGTTTATCACATGGCGGGTCAGCTGGATATGGTTGGGATTGTCGTAGTAATAGCGGTGATCCACGGTCTTCCTTTTCGTGGAATCGGCCGGGTCGAAGAATGTTTCCACTTTCCGGGTGGGGTAGCTCCACGAGGAATGCATTTCGTAAAAGGATACATCGAACTCCGGGCCCCGGGCCGCAAGCCCGTACATGGGCAATTTGCGATACGCTATCGCGACGCCCCGCAGCGTAAACTCATTCGGCCCCGTGGCCGCGCTCCCGTAAGCTGTTTTATAGGTGTTCACCTCCCGGCTCACGGGCTTCCAGCCCGAGGCGGATGCATCCCAGCGGTAGGCCGACTTTTCCAGCAGCAGGCCCTCCACCCAGAAGCTTTTGACCACCGGGGCGTAGGGGTACCCCCACGATACGCCGCCCGAGCCCCCGTCAATGGAATACCGGTAATCGGTATAACCCTTCGTGTCCGAATCAACGTATTCACGCACCCGGCTGTAAGCCGCCCCACCGGCATGGCCGTTGCCAAGCGGTGTGAAACTCGATACCGACTGCGCATAGTACGGGCAGTCCGTGATGGTGGAACCTTCAATCTTATCCTTGTAAAACAAGTAATAGTAGGCCGGAAAGTAGTACTGTGATTCGGGCCCGTACTGGTAGTGCCTCACCACGGGCACGCCCACCAGCGGGCTGTCGGTAATCCGGGCTGCACGCAGGCCGCTGCTGGATGGGTTCCGCTCATACTGGAATTCGGTGGTCCCGCCCGTGGGGTACGTGATTTTCAGGAGCACCCCCGCGGCGACGGCGGTGTTGTGCGCGTTGCGGTTGGCCCCGGAAGTAAATCCCCGGGGCACATCCGTGGGAAACAGTACGCTGTTGCTCGCGTTGTTGAAATACCCCCAGTGATCCTGGTTGAAAGATAGCCGCTTGGGCAGCGCCGTCGTGTTGTAATCGAAGGTATAGGGCATTTCCCCGGCCACATGCACGGAAACCAGCTTGAGCCTGTTGCAGTCCGGATCGGTCGAGGTCGTGCCGCATGACCGGTAGTAATCATACGCCAGCGTGATGGTCTTCAGCACGGCCCCCGTATTGGTGTTGGACACCACAATCCCCGTCAGCGCCGCTGCCGCCCCGGAGGCAATGTCCTGCCGGACATGCCCGTAGGTGAACGTAAGCCTCACGCCCGCGCTGGTCGTTATCGTCTTCACCCGCTTGCCGTTGACCAGCGAGGTGCTGTTCGTTGACTTGGTCGTGGGTACTATCGGGCAGCCCGTCGGTCCGCTTGTCACGTGCACATACCGCGTCGATGACACCTGGTTGGTGAAGGAATAGTCGTAATTATCATAGGTATAAGCGATGCTTTCCCCGTGTGGCGTGGCGATGCCGCTGATGTAATAGGCAGACTGCTGCACGGAAGGGCGCATGCCGATGCCTATCTCCTCGTAGCCCGAATAACTGAGGTTGGTGGTCGTCCTTTCTTCCTGCCCGAAGGTGTAGGTGACGTCATCGCCGTCCTTTATCGAGTTGCTGGTGATATCAAAGCGGCCGAAGGGCATGGTGTGCGCCGATCCCGGTGACTGCGAAAAGAAGTGCCTGACGGTTTTCCCGTTCAGGTTGAAGTAAAACAGGTCCGGCTGCGTGTCGATGACCCCCTCGGCGGCATCCTTCATGAACAGGTATTCCGGATCCGTCTCATAGGCATCGAACTGCGTCCAGAAAGTGCGCAGCACACCCGTCTGCGGGAGTGTAGGGGCACCCAGCCATCCCCCGTTCACCTCGTAGTCCGACAGCCCGTGCACCTGCGAGGTGAGCATGCCGCCGTAGTTCAGCGTCCACCCCAGGCCGACGTTGCTTGCAATTTCATCCACCTTGATACCCCCCGCGTGGTAGGTCAGCGTGATGGGCAGTTCGAAATCCTTCAGCTGTATGGTATACAACGGTATCGCGATATTGGGAACGCCCGAGTACAGGTCTACCGGGATGTTGCCATACTTCATGATGGCCGCAGCTTCCGGCGAAGGCTGGGCCAGACTGAAGCGTGGGGCAAGGCTTTGGTTTCCGCCAGGCCCCTGGGCCCTGCCTGGGCTGGGGATAGCCATGGCGGCCGATGTGGCCAGGATGATGGCCAGTGATTTCAGGTTTTCCATGCTTTATGTTTTTTCGGTTATTTGTGTGATTTTAGTTCCTCGTACAGTTTGCGGAGTTCGCGGTTTTCCCCTTCGAGGCCATCCGTCTTTCCGGCCAGTTGGATGATGTGCAACGTCAGTTCCTCCACCTTCTTCAGCAGCAGCAGGTTCATCTCCGCGAGGTCAAGGCCGTCTTTCTCGATATCCCTGGCAGGGGGGATTTCCGGCAGGTGCCGGTGTTCCTTCACATAGGCTTCCACTTCGGCCAGCGGGGACAATTCATACTCCGGATCGAATACATAGTCCGGCACGGTGATATCCGTTTTCACCTTCACTTCCTTGGCCAGGATGTTGCCGTTTACGGCAAGTTTGGCTTGGGGGTTTCTGGTACCGATGCCGACATTGCCGCTCACCAGCAGTCTACCGGCAAGGTGGTTTTCAGCCATGTCCGGTGTGTAATCCGCGATATTTGTCAGCACATCTTGATTTTGCGGAACACCGTTGATATCGTAGGTCACTGTTTTCAATGTTTCCCCGGTCGATTTTATCCAGCCAACGAAATGGTAACCTGCGGAATGCTGGGCGGCAAGATAAGGTACATGCAAGGCAAGGTACTTTTTCCCGTTGTACATGCACGTTTTCAGCGCCCATACCGCCGTACTACTAGACGCATCCCCATCAAAAGATGCCAATGAGGCTCTGGTAGTATTATAAGCCGATGACGAACGGATATCTGCGACATTTAGCCGTTGATAAGCATTGGTCGAACCCCTGATTGCCATGATGGTACCAACAGCATAGTTTATTGCGATATTGGATCCATTGTGCATCTCGTGTAGCAGGATGAGTGTTTTGGCATACGGTACATTCTGATCCATGGTAATGGTAACCGCTTTGTAGTTGCCATGCAGGGTAGTCTGCGCATCGGCTCCGCCTGCCAAACATAAGACAAACGCGATCAACGTCAAGAGGGGAGGTGTTTTTTTCATTTTGTGATAGCTGTTCATTATCTGAGGTTATTTAATTGCACTTTTAACATTTGGATCTCCTCTCCCTGTGAATCGATGTTTTTCTGCTGCTGAATCAGATGCAATGTCAGTTCCTCCACTTTCTCCAGCAGTTTGCGGTTCATCTCAGCCAGACCGATGCCTTCGGCTTCCACCTCCCGGGCTTTGGGGATGCCCGGCAGATGGCCGTGGGTTTTGATATGAGACTCCAATGCCGGGAGTGTCATGAGGTCATACCCAGCTCCGAATACATAATCCGGCCAGTTGGCCATTTCCACCTTCACCTCCTTCGCCCGGACATTGCCATTGACCGAAAGCCGCTCCGCAGGATCCATCGTACCAATGCCGACACGATCCTGCATGATGGATTTGTATTGTCTGGATTTGCTGAAAA
>NZ_FNZR01000007.1 GCF_900109365.1 Parapedobacter koreensis
AAGTTAGGGCAGCAGATGGAGCTTTTTAGCCAAAGGTATAACTCACGGCTTATTCTCATTGCTTGTCTTTATTCTTCTGAGTACAAACTAACGATTACATTTAAGTCCTGCAGTTTAATCCTTTTCTATTTGGAAAGTTAGGTTATCTAAGCAACTTGACTTTACGGTTTCCCGTACTATCCCGTTTTTATCCATCATTTGTCTGAATATGGCCCCAAACAGCCTAGCCCCAAACTGTTATAACTCCCTATTCCACTGTTGTACACCAATTCCAAAGCGTCATTTAGCCCTTTCAGTTTCAGCTTGAAGTTGTACCATCCCTTTACGGAGGTCTCCGCAGCAGAATTGGCTTTTATCTTCACCAACCTCGACTTGGGAGCACCGCCCGTGAAAATCACCGAAGCTGATGCTTCGCCAAAAGCAGCCTCGGCCCCCTCTGTACCATAAATAGCCGCATACTTGCTCTTCCAATTACCCAATAAGATTGGAATAAACTCGGCATCCAACGGCGATAAGTAATAATGCTTACCCACTTCATCTTTTTTGCTGATCACCACGGGCGACAATAGTGAAAAGACCATCTCTGAAATAACCACAGGATCCTTTCCAGCAAACGGGCTGGCTAAGCTTTCCACCTGTATTACCCGAAACACCGCGCGGCTCCGACGATCAAACAACATCAGTTCCTGATCCTGAAACAGACCCTTAATAAAATTTTCTGCCGCAACCGGAAGATGGAAACTTATCTGTAACCCAGCATCCATACCGGTAAGCAGCATACAGTCTCCTTGGGGCTTGAATGACACCTTGAAATCCGAAAAGGTAAACAGTTTGAACGTCTTATTACCAACGGGATAACCCTCATCGTGCAAAAATGTAGCGTATTCGCCATCAGCTTTTGCCAGTATGCTGTATATTGCTCCTGTAAGCAGATACTGATACGAAAAAGGGATCTCCTTTTTCCCTCCAACATGCTGTAGTGATAGGTTGAAACGCATATAATGTATTTTGACGCAACCGCAAATGACAAAAGACCAAGAAAATCATCAGTGCTTATCCGGTCTAGGCTGCTATTATTGGTTAGCGTTAAAGATAAACGTTTCTGGATGACAACTCAAAACAATGTTGATAATTTTTACAATTCCTCAAGTGTCTACACTTTAGTCATGGGTTTGCCCATACGCCAGCAGCCCCCGTTCATCGGGCCGCTCCATCGGATTCAGCTTCGGCCCGCAGAAGCTAATCATTCCGTCGCCCTCATACATGAAGACACCCGCTTGGTGGATGTATCCATATATTTCCTCCACCGGCGCTTGGTAGCAAACGGAAGCCGTCACACGCGGGCCATCCGGGACGCAATTCAGGTTTTCCACCTTGATGCCGTACCAGCGGCTCATATCGGCAACGAATTCGCGCAGCGGTGCATTTCGGTAGTGACGGGTCGCTTTCGTCCATACCAGCGCTTGCCCGATGTCCGTGCATCCCTCATGGGTCCGGGTCATGATAGTTCCGTCTGCGGGCGTGCAGCAATTTTCATGGTGGACATATTCACCCGGGATGATTAGCTCTCTACCTTCTTTTGGCCCGCTTCCTTCCCGCGCAAACGCCACCAATCTCCCGTTCAGCAATACCGTTTTGGTATCCCGCCGTGTGGCCGACACCATGTATTCCCCTTCGCTGCTCTGCAACTGGCTGTTTGCCGTTTCGATAACCAGCCGCACCGGCCGCTGCGACTTTTCCTTTTCCCGTAGCTGCACCCAGGCTTGCCCCATCAGCCGTGCATAAGTGACCTCTTTGTCCATGTTCCATAGCGGATAGTCGAGGCTCGAACCCGCATTGAGCCGGATATGGCTCCCATCGGGCAGTTGCACCACGCATTGCTGGTGGGCTGCCGTGACGATGCGTATAGCCGGGTAGCCCACCGTGTCCGAAGCCATTGCCTCCCTTGTGGGTATCAACGCCAGCACACCATCCGGCTGGCGCCAGACTTCGATGTTTCGGATACGGCCCAACCTTCCCCTACTGCTCCGGTCTACCGTCAGGCTCGCCGTGTCGCCCCATTGCACCACGCAGGCAAACTCGGATGCAGGTAAATCGCCCGACGCGGTTATACTGGTGCAATCACCTAATCGGGCGCCATGATGCTCGGCTATGGTGTAATACACGATGCATCCCAAAAGCGCCAGTATACCCACTGTGCCTGCGGTTTTGCCCAACAGTACCATGGCTGATTTCCGCCGTCTCCAGCGGTCCGCCTTCGCCCGGATGCTGGCAAAGTCCGGTCGCCATTCCTTCAAGCGTACGCCGGGAAGGTCATCCAGCTCGCAGAGAACATCCACGGTCATACGGAACCATTCATCTTCATCATGGAGCTTTTCGGCCACCATCAATAGGGCATGCTCGGATTGGGTGAGCGTACCCTCCATGTCTTTCCTTATCAGCTCCTTTACATATTCGGCGTTTTGAATCATGGCGATTAGTTGTTGCTAAAGTCTTTGTTGCATTTTGGTCACATCAGCAGTGAATTTACCCGGTTTACCAATTTATTGGCAATGGTCTTCAGTGCGCTGGTGAGCTGGTTCTTTACCGTTTGCAGCGTGGTACCGTGCCGCTGGGCTATCTCACGGTTGTCCAGCCCGCCGAGCCAGCGCTTCAGTACCACCTCCCGTTGCCGGGGTGGTAATTGGTCGATGACCTCCATCATGTATTGTTCCAGCTCCGCTATTTCGATTTTTGCATCTGCGGGCGTCCCTCCTGGCAGTTCGTAGTGACGGTCTGCCAGCGGCTCGTTGTAGTCAGCAGCCTTTAGCTGGCTGGCGATGCTTTTTCGGATCCGGTTTCGCGTGATGCCAAACATCCACAGTTCAGGGTCTACTTTCTTCGCAATTTCCTCCCGCCTTGCCCACATTACTTCCAATACCTCGGAGATGATTTCATTCACCCGAGGGTCAGGACTGGCCGCCACCTTCAGGATATAGCGTTCGAGTTTCCCTTTGTAGCGGTCATAGATGGCATCCAGCGCTGGTTTGTGGTGTTCGCCCAATTGTTTGAAGAGGTCCGTTTTCGTTAGGTCGGTGTTTCTTTTCATGAGTAACTGGTTTAATGGGATAGCCGCCATAGATCAATAAAAAATATAACTCTGTTTTACAGCTATTTACATAAAAAAATTAATTTACTATGGTACAGAATACCCGTTTTGGGTAGTTCGGTATAGAAAGGAGGAAAAAGTAGATTGTAAGTTAAAGCAGAGCAAACATAGCAAAGAAATCCTAAAAAACAAACAAAAAAATCAAATAACAAAATGATTTAGAGGACATTACAAAAAAAACGTAGTGGTTATACCGTATTGTCCATTGGATGGCTGTGCAATGCGGCCATGGGAGAATTGCCATGCCCTCTATTTCACGATAACAAGCTACCGGGATACGATTAAAGTAGACCCAGATCCCGTGGTATGGCCGGTCGCCGTGGTGGCTACGGCGGCCCGCCATTTTTGACAAAGTAACAAGATAATGAAACATACCGGAACCTTACAATGCATCGCTTACGCCTTCATCGCCCTGTGGGGCTATGCAGGCAGCATCAAGCTCATCCATTGGGTGCAGAGCCGGGCAGAAATGCATAAACAACCCTTCCCAGCATGGGTTGCAGACATCCTGTTCTGGGCGATCCCGTTCGCGGAGCTGGGCATCGTGGCCTTGCTGCTCGTCCCGAAGCTACGGGTATGGGGGTTGAGGGCCTCCCTGGCATTAATCACCCTATTTACGCTATACCTTGCCCTTGTGTTGGGCAGGGCTTTCGGCTCCATCCCATGCGCCTGCGGGGGCATCCTTAGCGGTATGGGCCATGCCGAACACCTAGCATTCAACAGCCTATTTACCATCCTTGGATGTACCGCGATGGTACTGACCCATAAAAGCAGACACAGGGCTTTCGCGAAGCCCCGATGTCCGCAGGAAGGAGGTGCGCACATTTAGGAGATGAGCCAGCCGCGCAGGGCGCCAGCCTGCCCTGTGAAGATAAAACGGAGCAATCCGGCTGCTGCGGGCAGAAGGGGCAGTATGCCGGCAGGTCATGTGCAAGGACCTGCGGAAATCATGCGCATGCGAACGTTTTTAATAATTTTTCAATCATGATTAATATGCTTAAAAACAAGGTAGACTTCACCGGCGTTGCGGTGCTGTTGCTTGCCTTCTTCGTAGCTGTGGGTTTCAAGGCCCCGACGATGCGGCAACAACCACAGTGGTATGGCGTGGAAGATACTGGCAGCACTCCCGGAAATCCCCAGAACCAGCAAATTGGGGAGGCACTGGATGAAGAACCGACCGGTGATTGTAATACGTTTCCCGGTGTTATCTGTGCCATCGAATTGGACCTCGATGGAGGAACACCTCCCTCAACGGTGCATGAAGCCCAGCAAATGGGCGTCACTACCGGAAACAGCCGCCAACGGCAATAATAACTGAATTGGATAGTATGTATCCCCTGAACAGGGTCAGCCTTGCTAACCAGCAGCGCCATCCTTTGAAGGACGGCGCTGTTGGTTTATCCCATCATCGCGCGTTCTGCACGAGATGGTTCAGCGACACCTCGTTTTCCGGAATGGGCCATACCCATTTATTATCCATTGGAGGCAGTTCGTACCGATCGCCCTCGATATGCCTGACCAGCGTGGTGGCCAATTCCGGTTCCCTGTTCAGCCTCCGCAGATCTTCCCAGCGCACGCCGCGCATGTAAAGTTCTTTTCTACGTTCCATCAAGACAACCTGTAACGCTTCAGCCGGTGTCCCGGCCGTCAGGGGTTGCAGGGTCCCGGCTTTATAGCGGTGCAAACGCAGGTTATACACCACGTCCATAGCCTGCTGGACTGCACCCTGTCTTGCAAGGCATTCCGCTTTGATCAACATCGCCTCCTCCGCACTGAAACCCGTAAAAAAATTGGCCAGTCCCTGACCCATATATGAACCGACAAAAATCCGCTTGCCATCCGGAGCATTGAAAAAATACACCTTCAAGCGGAGATCATTCGCATCAAACGCTTTCAGCAGCGTGGTATCCGCATCAAAACGGTTCGGGCCGATGATACCCCCCACGGCTTTCTTTGAAATGAATATGACTGCTGGATTCCCGGCGGCATGGGGTTGGAATACACTTTCATACTGGCTGGACACCGCAGTATCCAGTTGGTTATAGTCAATAAGATCACCCCGTTCTTCCAATACCCGGTCAGCAAACTCCAATGCCCGGTCGTAATCGGCCATCTGCAGGTAAACACGCGCCAGTAGTGCATGTACGGCAGCTTTGCTGGGCAGGAATATGTTTCCACCATTGTCCCACTCCAGACCGGAAGCATCATGCAGATCCGTCAATATGCGGTCGTAGACCGCCGCCAATGACGGGCGGCCATACGATGTGGACACGTCATAATCAAGGCGTAAAGGCACGCCCAAATCCGTCGAGGCCGTGGTTGGATCATAGGTTGGACAAAAGAGCTGGGCCAGCTTGTAAAAATTCCAAGCACGGTGGAAGAGGGCGCTCCCCTTCACCAGGTTCCATTGGTTGGTTTCACCGGGAGACGGTTCGATGCGCTGCACATCCAGCGCAAGGTTGGCATACAGAATCTTTTCGTAGGCCTCATTCCAGTCGCGGATTTCCTGATGTTCATACACGTCGTCCGCCCACACATAGGCATTCTTATGAAAGGGGGTATATAATGAACCGGAAACGAGGCTCGCGTAATCCGCCACGAAATATTCATCGGCACCCAGAAAAGCCAGATCATCGGAAGTATGGTACATCGCATCCCTGGCGAGGATTGCGGCATAATCCGCGATGGTTGCGGGCACGACCTGATTAGCATCCCGCTTTACATCAAGGAAACCCTCGCCGCAGGAGCACAGTATCACTGTAATGAGAAGTATGGCAATATTGTTTAACTGTTTCATTGTTTTTTTTTCTTCAGTTCATCGGTTGTCAGAAATCCATTTGCACGCCGATCGCAAACGTACGCGGCGCGGCGAAGTCGGCATTGGGGTAGTCCGGGTCGATACCGTTTTTATTGGCCCGCCATAGGATACCCAGGTTGCGCGCATAGGCATATAACCGAATGTGCCGAAGGGGCAAGCGATCCATATATTTTTGCGGCAATGTGAAGCCCACGTTTATATCTTGCAGGCGGATATGGTCTGCGTTTGTAATCAACGTTTCGGACAATTCATAAACCGATGCCATGTAACTATCGACCGGTGGGGCATGATGCACCGGTACACTCGTCCATTGTTCATCCCCGGGCTGCTGCCACCGCTTCAGGTAATCCATGTGGTAATTCAGGGAGGATATATACGCTGCACCCGGTACCGAGGATTTACGCCTGAACACATAGCCCGTCTTCCAGGCCAGCAATACAGAGACCGAAAGGCCTTTCCATGACACATCATTCCTTAACGAACCGTAAAAAGGCGGTACGGATACACCGGCTGCCATGAGGTTACCGACGCTGTAATAAGTGCCATAGTCGTCGCTTTTCACGCCATCAACATAAATAAGCGGCATGCCGGTATCGTGTTCCAAACCGTTCCAAGGGAACGCGTAGACCGCGTCCCGGCTTCTTCCGGGTACAGGTACCGAAGGGCTATTGGTATAGTGGTACACTTGGCTGGTCTCCGCAGTATGGTATCCTGTCACCCGATTACGCACGTAGTTGAGCAACAGCGTGCTGGTCCATTGGAAAGCACCGCGTATGTTATGTGAAGCAAGCTGTACGTCCAGTCCTTGTGTGCGCAGGTTGGCGTAATTAATGAGGTTGGTGGCACTGGCCGTCCCACCGGTAATGATACCGGTACTTGGTGGTAGGTAGTCTTCGCCGATAAGGTCCTTGGCATCTTTTGCATAATAATCTATGGTACCGCTGATTCGGCGGCCCTTCGTGGCAAAATCCACAGCGAGGTTCAGGGTATTGACCTGTTCCCAGCGCAGGGAGGGGTTGCCTGCGCTGATCACATTTGCCCAATTGAGGCCCGAATTGGCATCGCTGCCAAAATGCCGGATTGTAGGAAACACGCTCACCTGTTTATTGACATTGCCGCTACTGCCATACGTGGCCCTCATCCGTAGGTAGGGCAGCCAATCGATGCGGTAGAACGGTTCCTTTCCGGCTTCCCAGCTTGCTCCCAGCGACCACAGCGGTGTGCCCTTCTGGTTGGTCTTTACCCCGAAAAGGTTACTGCCGTCCCAGCGGGCAGAGCCGGATAAAACATACCGGTCGCGGTAGGTATAACTCGCATTGCCAAAATAGGAAAGGTAGCGATCCGTGAAGCGCCTGCGCGTGCTGGATGGCTGCGGGATTCGTGCCCGCCCCGTAGGGCGAACGGTGTAATTCTCCACGTAATCATAATAGGCCGTCCCGGTGAGTAGGGAGGGATCGTAATCATACATCGTATAGCCCGGGAAAATATGCTGTACATATTCCCTGATTTCACCGCCGCCAAGTGCCGAGATGGCGTGGTCGCCAATGGACCGGACGAAGTTGAGCTGCGCCCTACCTGAATGGCTAACTGCCTCTGCAGGGTTGCCCATGGAGAAAATCGCTGCGTGGGGGATGATGTACGAACCGTTTCCCTGCGTGAAGCGGTTTACCATATCACGCACATAATAGCTGTCTTCATGGTACAGGCTGCTGCCTTCGCTGCGCGCGCGTACATACTGGTAGGAGACATTCACATCGAAGTGTTGCAGGAAGCTGTAGCGTAGTCCACCGTTGAGCCGCATTTCGTTACTGCCGGAACGGTTGTCGGCCAAAGCCACCTCATCCAGCGGCCGGTACTGCCAGTCGAGCAAGCCGTCGATGTCAGCCCGGATGACGTACGCCAGCCGGTAATCTTTCACAATGGGAAGGTTGTTGCCGGCATTGTCTTTCAGGCGGGTATAAGGTGACAAGCCCAACTGCGTCTCGCGGGCGGCCAAATCGCCAAGCGCGAGGCCGTTGTTTTCTGCCCGTTGCTGTGTATACCACACCCCTGCGGTCAGCTCCATCCCTTTCAGCGGCCGGAAGGTATTTTGCAGGCTGAGGTTTAGCCGGTTATTGCCGTCGCCTATGACGTGGCTGCGGTTTTTGTCGTATCCGGCCGATAAATAGTAAACATTCGTCTGTCCACCGCCCTGCACGCCAAGGGCGTACTGCTGGTACACCGAAGGCTGGTAGAGGTACTTCAACGCTTCGTCCCGCACTTCCGTATTACGAAAGGAAGATTCCTTTAACAGGAAATCAGCCTCGCTGATCCAACCGCTGTCGCGGGCGATGAGCAGCTCCACGTACTGGGGAAAAGGGCGTTGCTGGGCCGATTCGAGGTAATATCCGCCGTGCTCATACTTATCTTTCTCAAGCTGTAGGACCACATTACTCGGCAGGCGGTTCTGCGAATAAAACAGGTTGGGTTTCTCCCCCACAGATACGTTGCTATTGAGTGATATCCTTGCCTGCTGTCCATAGCCGCCCCGTTTGGTCGTGATGACGATGACCCCGTTGCCGGCACGGGCACCCCATATGCTTGCAGCAGCGGCGTCCTTCAATACCGTGATGCTCTCGACGTCGTTGGGGTTGATGGTATTGATATCGCCCTCATAAGGAAAGTTATCCACCACGATGAGGGGCGTTCCATCCGACTGGATGGTGGCCAGCCCCCGAATGCGGATATCGGATGCCGAGGTGCCGTTGGCCTCCGTGAACTGCACGCCCGAGGCGATGCCTTCAAGGCGTTGCAGAATGCTGCCGCCCACCGCACGGTTGAGTGTCTTGCCGTCTATATGGGTAAAACTTCCGGTAACCCGTTCAGGTGGCACCCGGTAGAAGCCCGTATTGATTTCAACCTCTTCAAGTGTGTTATCGTCGGGCAAAAGCACAATGGCCAAGGGGCCTGTCGTGGATGGGCCAACAGGCAGGCGTTGCTCGGCATAGCCCACAAAGCGTACCAGCAGGGTATCGCTTGTGGCGGGCATGGGGAGCGAAAACCGGCCGTCATTACCGGACTGTGCCATATGAACGCTATTCAGCAGTCTTAAGGTAGCCCCGGCCAACGGCTGGCCGGATTGCGAGGAGACGCGCCCGCCAAGTTGGGCAAACGACGGGCAGGCCCATAGCGCGAGGGCCAGGATATAAACGTATTTCATTTCGGTTTTTGAATTTGATTATCGGTTTGCCGTTGATTGGGCGTTTGATGAATATGTCCAGTTGGTATCAATGGGAATGGCTACGGACTCCCCGTCTGCGAATCTCCTGACCGTATCCAGGTCATAGCCGCTACCGCCGGTAATCGCGGCCAACTTGCCATTTTTGATCCATATCAGGCGGCTTACGGTGCTTCGGTCAAAGAAATAGCGATTCAGCATGCGGGCATCAGCCCCGATGACCGACATAACCCTCCAATTCCTGCGTCGTGAGAAAGGCAGGGCCTTATAGTCATAATCAATGTGTACGCCTATCAGCTTAACCCGCTTGCCAAGCTGCCCTGTATATCCTTCCCATTTGTGCATTGACTCCACACAGGGTGAACACCAGCTTGCCCAGAAGTCAAGTACCAACAGGTCCGTATCTTGATGCTCGCGCAACCGGATGGTGTCCTTCCCTTCCGGATCGTTTACCACCCAAAGCGGAAAGTCCCAGAGCACATCTGGAATAGTGTCACCAATACGGATTCCCCGGAATGCGCTGTCTACCTGTACATGATATTTTACCAACCGGAACCGTTCCAGGTCAGCCTCCGGCATGAAGCGTGGTATCCGTTTAATTTCCACACTATCGTTTACATCCTCGCGACTTACACGGGGCATAGATTGGGCGTGCACGCCCGGTTGGGTAAAAAGAAACAACAGGCATAGCAATACCCCATTTGCGCGGCCCCGCCCGGGGAGGGCGAGGGCCTGCGCAAGGGTCTGCACACATAGTAAGTTTTTCCGGAGACGGCCCCAGCCCATTCCATGCCCCTCCTTATACGCCTCTATCCCGCTATATAGCCGCCTATCCTTCGCTAAAGTGCCGCTGGTGAGCACTTTTACCGAGGTATATGCGGGACATACGCGGATGGAGCCCGAAGGAAGGGTAAGGGAAGGTGGGATTTGGGGTAAGGCAAGCCCGGCTTCACCCCACGGGGATTGGCCGTTGGGATTGCCCGCTTCTGCTCTGTTTATCTTCCGCTGGAGGTCATTACCCGCGCTATACCTGCTGCGCACCTGATATCCGTACTGCCGTTTTTCTCCTTATTGTCCGTATGTTTTCCGTTCCTTCTCCGCTTCTCAAGCGGAGGAGCAGCGGAGAAGCACCGAAGGAGCAGCGGAGAACAAGCGGAGAACGAGCGGAGGAGCACCGAAGAAATAGCGGAGCGAGTGCGCGTCAGGTACGGAGCAGTTGCGCAGCGGGTATCCAGCCGCAGCGGAGAAACAGCGGAGGATGAGCGAACGTCTAGCGGAGAACAGCCTGTTCGTTTTCGTTTATGTTTTGTATAGTTGGTTGCCAAAAGGGCATAGTTATCCCCTAAGCGTAAATTTTGCTTCATTTATTGTTTGATTTGGGTGTAAAATTTGTGGCTAACTCAGGCTTTACACGCTATCAAACGGGGTTTTTGATTATGTTCTTGTGAAGATTGGACGTCGAGAGCATCCACGGTTTGGATACCACAAAACCACCATCCCCCCTCCTATTTTGGATAGTGGGAACGGATTTAATTCCGATTGGATTTCGTTGTGGCTTCATTTCTCGTTATGGTCAGTAACGAGTCTTGTTGGCATGCGTCCAATTGATACATGTGGGCCTGCAAACCGTCGTCACAATAAAGTTTCTCACGCCTTACACGACACGGGATTACAGCAGGCCCACATCTACCTTATATGCAAATATAGCATAATAAGCATAGACATGGGTGTTAATCTGCTGCCTTGCGTCGTGGCGTGAGAAATTGTGACGGCAAGACTCTTGGTTTAAACACCTAAGCTCCAAAGAAAACAACTATTGCTTTCTATCTAAATCAAAGGTAGAAAACTCTTGCAATAAAAGCAAATTATTTATTATAAGTGTCATTTGTCATCTGTTTTAACAGTTTGCCTCATGGCAAAAGCTATCCTTATATCTCCCATTCAACTTTACAATTTAACGGCTGTTAGACACATCAGACTTCATTACGGTATTTCGGCTCAAGACCTTTCGTTTGGTATTGGTAAGAGCCTAAATTATATTGGAACCATGGAAAATGAACAAATTTCAGGAAGCTACAATGATACTGTTCTAACAGAAATCGCTCAATACATCAGTAATAAAATCAAAAATTATCCAGATAGTGAGCTTGAAATTAAAGGGAAAACACATTATACTATTTACGATTTCTATCCTACCGAAATACTTAGCGATGAAAAGGTTATCAAAAAGGTAGACCCTATCCCTCCCGGCTTTGGGCCTTCTGTCACACTCAACGCACTAATTGAATCGAGCAACTTTTTCAAGAAAGCACGCACTTTGAATGAAATTGTGGAAAAATGTAATGACATCCAAAACCAGAATTGGGTATCAAATGACTTTACCCAACAGTTAGATAGAGCCACCAAAGCGAAAAACAAAAAGCTTGATGTCATTTTAAAAGATGGGCTGAACACCTATATCCTAGCCAAGAAGCAGAAAAAGGATTAGTATATTTGCGGTCATCGAGGAATAACCGCGACCGCTGCTTATGAAGCCCAATCTACTGTTCAAAGAATTAGACATCAAAGCCATGCCGCAAATCGAAGTGGAAAAAATGCTCAATGTGCTTGTCCTTAGAAAAAGAAAGGGTTACAGCCAATTTGAGTTATCTTTCCTGATGGGGCAACGCGATTTTTACGTCCGAGACGCGGAAAACCCCAACCACACATTGATTTATGCCGTTCCTTTCACCAATATTTTCCGTCAGATTTACGGTTGCGATACCAAAGCCATCGTTCCAGATATCAATAAAAAGCCTGATTACTCGATTCGGATATTGGAAGCTACCGACGAATCAGGAAATAGCGTTTATCGCGCCGAGAAAAAAATCGAAGGTGGAAATTGGGAATTGATAGATACTTTTAGCGTGGAGCCAAAAGAATTATTGCTAAAATCTCCCAGCCGGATAACTGACCAGCAGGTGAAAGATTGGGTAAACATCAAATTCAATAGCGGCTACTTTGATGTGGCCAAAAATGCGTTGCAAATCCTGAAAGACTGTGAAAAGGAACTGGAAAGCACGATTCGCCCTTTGTTTCTAGCCGACGCGTTGAAAGATTACACCTTGAGAAAAAAGGCTCCAAGATTGGCGAAGAAAAAGGACGAGAATGGACGGTTTGTTTTTGGACTATTACGGGCAAAGTGAGCCACTAAAATCCATACTGAAACTAGAAATGATTGCCTTGCGAGAGCATATGAATTAAAAGAAGAAAAGGAAAGGCTAATCAGCTTTTTTAAAAACGACACTTGAAGACAAGGAATCATCCGTCAAAAATTTACAATCCGAGCTATTATCCAAAGTTGACGAAATCCTCAACCTACTGAAATCCAAGTAAGCAGTCTATAGCCAATCCGTTTTATCCAATACTTTTCGTATTTTTGTGTGTATCCTTGATTTCCGTTGTATCCGAGAGCCTCGGCAATGAACGAGAATGTGAGGAAGATTAAGAGTAAATAAACGGTTGATTTTTAAATATCAAATATCATGCAGATCATTCTTGATAAAGTACAGAAAAAGCATTTGGCATTAATAAACGAATTAGCCAAGACTCTTAAAATTGAAGTTATCGAGGGAGTTGAGGACGATCGATACTATTTAGACGCCATGAAAGAGGGGGAGAAAAGCCCCCTGCTTGATAAGGACGAAAAGGATTCGTTTCTGAGATCGTTGACCCATGCAGATTGAAATCCGTAAATCCTTTAGCCGCGATGCAAAAAAGTGCACACAAACAGTAAAGGAAGCAATTGCAAAAGCCATCGGAGAAATGACAAACGCAGCATCCTTGACTGAACTCAATAACGTCAAGGCCATGAAGGGTGGTAAGGCTGCACGCGATGCCTATCGGATGCGGATTGATGAATATCGCATCTGTTTTTATTTTCAGGACAATGTCATCGAATTAGTCCGTGTCTTGCCCAGGAAAATTGTTTACCGGTACTTTCCCTAGTTAATATCGAACATGCTTTATGAAGCAGACAGCAGTTATTTCGATTAAAACGGTTACCTACCATGAGCCATACTTTATTACCTTCAGGTTTTCGGACGGATTGGTACGTACCGTAGACTTCGGGCCGTTTTTGCGTACTGCAAAAAACCCGATGACCAAAAAATATCTTGACACAAAACTGTTCAAAAACTTCGCTATCGAGCACGGCGACATAGTCTGGAACGATTACGAGTTGTGTTTCCCTATTTGGGATCTTTATGAAGGCAGTATATAATTTGAATGGCGGCGGCAACGGACGGGAATGTGAGGAAAATTAAGGGGAAATAAGAGAGCGAATACAGGGTGAATGGTTAAATGATAATTGGTATTTTTGCAATATGGAAGCAGTGCTTATACACCCAAAAACTAAGGAACAACTTGCGGCGGTAAAGGCCTTTGCGAAGGCACTGAAGTTGGAATTCGAAATGACGGATACAGCGGAAAGCCCTTACCGTCCGGAATTCGTAGAGAAAATCCTGCAAGGCAGGGAAGATGTCAAAAACGGCAAAGGAGTCAAGATAGCCGTCGAAGACCTATGGAAGTAATCTATACCCCACAAGCAGTTGAGGATTTGAAATATTGGAAAAAGTCCGGCAATAAAGTCGTACAAAAGAAAATCCAGCAACTCATCGTCGCGATTATGGAAAGTCCTTTCGAAGGAATCGGTAAACCGGAACCACTAAAACACGAACTAACGGGCTCTTGTTCGAGAAGAATTACACAAGAACATCGGCTTGTTTATGAGGTGCACGAAAAAGATACTTCAACAATTTTGGAGATTCAGTCTCTTAGGGGGCACTATAAATAACAAAAGCGACCAAACCCCGGCAAAGGATGAAAACGTGAGGAATATTGGGTCAAAGGCAAAATAAGGAGAAATTAAGTATGACAACGCTAACTGGATTTGCTCCGACTGGCGGCAAGAGCGATGAACTTTTCCCAGCATTGCTGCGTCGGTTATTCACATAATGGATTTGCTCCGAACAAAATTTTTTGCCGTATGTTATTATTGTATTAAATTTTCATGCCCACGGTTTCTCTCAGAAGAGTATCCATATCTTTATATCCAGTAATCGCAATTCCTTCCAATGAAAACGATCATCATTGCAACCGACTTTTCCGAATCAGCCACCAACGCTGCCCAATATGCGGCTTACCTAAGCGGCCCGTTACGGGTGGATACCATCTTGCTATACCACTCTTATGACGCTGCTCCTAAAGCAACCGAAATACCCCTGCCAGAGTCTAAAGACGCAGCCTTGGCGCATGAACACAGCCTGACTGCATTGGAAGCCACCGAATCCCAAATGGAACCCTTCCTCAGTAAGCAAACAGCGATCGAAATCGTTGCCAACGATCTTCCGGTAGTGGTAGGTATCCAACGTTTGCTGGACGAACGCAAAGCTGGATTGGTTGTTACCGGAATAACAGGTAAGAGCAATTTGGAAAAATTTCTCATGGGCAGCAATACCATAGCCATAGCAGACGCTTGCACGGCTCCGGTACTGGTAGTGCCTGAAGAAGTGGAGTTCAAGCCCATTGCCAAAGCGGTGTTTGCCTGCGATCTGGAAAAGGTAGACCACACGATGCCGATCGAAACTTTATCACAACTCGTTGATAACCTCGCTTTCAAGCTACTGGTACTCAACATCGAAAAACCCGAAACCCGGTTTAATCCGGATGTCATCCCCGAACAATACAAGCTCCATGGCCTACTTGACCGGTTTCATCCGGAATATCATTACATCGAGCATGGTGACGTAGTCGAAGGTATCATGGACTTCGCCGAAACGCAACAGGCCGATCTCGTAATGACCGTCCCTAAAAGGTATGGCTTTTTTGACAACCTATTCCACAAAAGCGTAACGAAAAAACTTGCCCATCACTCCCGTCTGCCGCTACTGATTTTTAAGACTGAATAATGTTTTAAACAATGGATGTAAACATCGGTATTATTGCACTTGTCCTGGTAGCCGTAATCGTACTTATAGGCTGGCTGATTCGGAGGAATAAAAAAGATAAACGAGACTTCGCGAAGACATTGAATGAGTCCGCGCTGAATCCGGATAAAGACAGCAATAAGGAAAAAATTTAACCAAACCGACCTCTTACATAGTTGGCCGTCATTTCCTGTTGAGGATGCTCAAACAAGGCTTTGGTGTCTCCCGCCTCAACAACTTCTCCCAAGTACATAAAGATCGTCTTATCCGCAATACGCTGCGCTTGCTGCATGTTGTGCGTAACAATCACAATGGTATAGTCTTTCTTCAGCTTGACAATTAATTCCTCTATTTTAAGCGTGCTCAATGGATCCAGTGCCGAACAGGGCTCATCCATCAAGATGACCTCGGGCCGCAGTGCTACTGTGCGGGCGATACACAACCGTTGCTGTTGCCCACCGGATAGCCGGGTGGCGGGCTTCTGCAGCTCATCTTTTACCTCATCCCAGATATAACTTTCCTTTAAGGCATTTTCAATAATTCCTTGCCGCTCCGTCTTGGGTATATGGTTTATCTTCAACCCATAGTTGATGTTTTCATAGATGCTTTTCGGGAACGGGTTTGCCCGTTGAAACACCATACCTACCCGCCGTCGCACCTGCGTTACGGATATCCCATGATCGTATAAGTTTTGGTTATCAAGCAGGAATTCACCCGTTATCCGGGCGTCGGGAGAAAGATCGTGCATGCGATTGAAGCAACGAAGCAGCGTACTTTTGCCGCAACCCGAGGGTCCTATCAGGGCCGTGATTTGATTGCGAGGAAATGTGACGCTGACATCTTTCAGTACATGCTTATTGCCAAACCACAAGTTTACGGAATGTGCGGAGAGTTTGGTCGGATGATCGGTCATTTTTTACTGTGTTTATAGCGAATATAAAAAGCGGTGAGATTCAATAGGAATACCACGATAATAAGCACCAACGCCGTACTATAGGCCAATGGCCGTACTTCCTCTATGGCGTGATGCTGCGTAGAAAGCATATATAAGTGATAAGGAAGTGCCATGAATTCCTGATTAAGGGATCCGGTAGGGCTATTGATGTAAAAAGCAACCCCTGTAAACAAGATTGGAGCAGTTTCACCTGCCGCGCGTGACAGCGACAGCACCACGCCGGTCAGTATCCCCGGCAGAGCCGACGGCATGACCACATCGCGGATGGATTCAAATTGGGTGGCTCCAATGGCCAATGCCCCTTCGCGCGTACTTGCCGGAATACGCCGCAGTGCCTCTTCCGTCGTCGTGATAATATAAGGCAAGGAAAGCAGCCCTAAGGTCAACCCCGCCGCCAGCAGGGAAGTACCCATTTGCAAGGCCTGCACAAAAAGGGCAAGCCCAAAGAGGCCGTAAATAATGGATGGCACGCCGGCCAGGTTACGAATGGAAGCCCGGATCAAACGGTTTAGCGCACTATCGGTGGCGTATTCATTGAGGTAAACCGCACAGCTTACGCCAAAAGGAACTGCCGCAGCCGCGGTAATCAGGGTAAGCAATATCGTGCCGGTGATAGCGGGCAAGATACCTCCTTTGGTCATCCCCTCGCGTGGGATGGAACTTACAAACTCCCATGAAAGCGATGGTGCACCCTTGCTCACCAGATCCCAAAGGATGGCTACCAAGAAAAAGCAGACAGTACCTGTGGTAAGCAACAGCGTGCCCCATTCAATGACCGGCGTAAGTTTTTTTATCATGCGGAATGGTATTTTCGATACTTATTCACGAAATATTCACCCAACATATTTACGATTAACGTAAACAAGAACAACACCGTAGCAATGGCAAACAGTGAATAATAGTGTGTGGTTTGGTAGGGCACCTCCCCCATCTCAATGGCAATGGTAGCCGTAATGGTGCGCACCGAATGGAAGAAGCCTTTCGGGAAAGCGGACGCATTTCCCGTAGCCATCAATACAGTCATCGTCTCACCGATAGCCCTTCCCACGCCCAGCATTACGGCAGCCAAAATACCCGGTGCAGCCGCAGGAATGGTTACCCGTATGAGGGTTTGCCACCGGTTGGCTCCAACGCCGTAGCTGGCTTCTTTGTACGAATCGGGAATACCGTGCAATGCATCTTCGGCTACCGTGACGATGGTAGGCAGTGCCATGATGGCCAGCAACACGGCACCATTCAGTGCATTCAGCCCATTGGACTGTCCGGTAAGCCCCGCTATACCCGGTCCCAATAACACGATACCCAAAAACCCAATGGCAACCGACGGTACGGCAGCCAACATCTCAATAGCTGGCTTCAAAATACCTTTCAGCTTGCTGCCAGCATATTCCGAGAGGAAAGCGGCCGTACCGATGCCCAATGGAATAGCGATAACCATGGCCCCGAGTGTAACCAGACTCGTACTCACCAGCAACGGTAATATCCCATACAGCGCTGGATCACCCGATGGATTCCACTGCGTACCCGTAATGAAATCAAGTGGCTTTATTTGTAGAAAAAACGCCATCGTATTCCAAAGCAACATAAATAATATACCGCCCAAAATCGCAATGGCTAAAAAACCCGTCGACCGCACAAGCAACCGCACTGTCTTATCGATGTTTTCCCTTACCGGTAGCTGCATTTTCTTAGCTGTTTATCAATGAACAATATAATAACCCGATTCCTGTATCAATCGCTGCCCTACTTCACCCCGCTCAAAGGCAATGAATGCCGAAACTTTTTCCCATGAGGTCTCAGGTATAAACTGATATAACGGACGTTGAAAGTGGTAGCGCCCTTCCGAAATAGCCTGACTATCCAGTGGAGAAATAGCAGGCTTACCGACTGAAGGGGAAATTTTTAACACTTTTACTGGCTGATCTTTGCTATCATGCATGATATAACCCGCCCCTACATAACCGATACCCGTGCCATCCATTTTGATGCCTTCGATAATCTGTGCGTTGCCGTTCATTTCCTTCGCATCACGGCTGAATTGGATACCCAGCTTCTGCCGGACAAAAGAATGCGTTCCCGAATTGCTCTGCCTTCCGTAGATATTCACTGGCCGATGCTCTCCGGTAATGGATTCCCAGGAGTTCAGCTTTCCGCTCAATAGGTACCCAAGCGTAGCGACATCGATACTGTCAATCGGAAAATCCTTACGCACGATAAACGCCGTGGCATCTTCTGCAAACACGACGGTACGTACTGAAATCCCCCTATCCCTGAACATTTCTTCTTCATCTGCATTCAAGGGCCGGGACGAATTAGCAATATCTGCCTGCCCATTGAGCAGGGAAGCAATGCCCAGCCCTGACCCTCCGCCGGAAATGGCCACACTGAGGCTGTCGTTTTCAAGGTAAAAATGCTCGGCAAGCCTAACGGCCAGGTTTACTTCCGTGTCGGAGCCTTTCACCTTGATGGCCCGCTCATTGTCGCTGCACCCCATCAATACGATTATCCATAAGCAATTGAGATATTTCATGCCGAAATGATTGCTTCCAAATTTAGGCAACAAACATTACCTAATTGTTAAGTCAACATAAACAACGTTACTTAGCCAATCCAATTAGATTTGTTGCAGCAAAATTTCGCATAAGTGAAGGAGAACATTGCAACAGCTGCTTTTTTGTACTGAAAGGTTGTCTCAGGCAGTATCGAATCATCAACGTCATCGAAAAAACAATCCGGTTTTTTACAGAAAACCAAGCGACTGTCTTCTTTACCAGTTATATAAAACCAATTGCCGGCCGACAGCTACTTGTGCAGCGTGGAAGATGCGTTGTTACTCGTTGGAGAACCAAAAAGGGATGCGGAACTCTATGGAAAATTCCCCAAATTGGAGCAGATAACCAGAATGATGCTGGAACGGGATTTGGGCGATACATAAGATGCGCTTTCCAACTTCATCACTTCCCCACCGGAAGAACGATACCGCTACCTACTGCAAAACAGGTCCGACCTTTTACTCGCCTAATCATGCGCTGGAAGATGTAGCCGTACGCAAAACCGCCAATTATACCCATAGCCAATAGCGAACAGCCAGCAACATATGCAAATATCCGAAGTGTATACATCAGAGACCTTTCCATTGATTTGGACACAAAGGTAGACATCGCCACACACTCATTTCATTGACGTTGGATAAGAAAGAACGTCAAAACATAAAAGCCCCGGAACCAGCTGGTCCCGGGGCTTCACAAATGTTTTCGGAAAGCCGAAACTATTTCGTGTTCTTCGCTTCTGTTACGGCGTTGCGGATTTCCTGTGCCAACGCTTTAACTTTTTGCAGACCTGTACGCACGCGTGTGCCGGCCGCATTGTTTCCTTTTTCAAAAAATTTAGATGCATCTTCATCAATGGATGCAATCAAGGCTTTTAATTCATTGTACTTTTCCATTTAACATTTAATTTTAGGGTAGAAAATGTATTAACGTCACAAGGATAAGCATTTTTTGTGCCGAAATTCATTCCCGTGAAGAAAAATCAACGATTTCTTTTTATCCCACCATGCCCGGTATAAGATTTGTACAAACCATGCACTAACTTAGGGGCAGGGAAACCCGCTTAAAAAGGAATGCTATAAAACCAGCAAAGCCCCACATCACTGTGAGGCTTTCTTGGGGCTCCTCAGGCTGGGCTCGAACCAGCGACCCTCTGATTAACAGTCAGATGCTCTAACCTACTGAGCTACTGAGGAGTGTTTCTGTATCCCCGTTTTCGGGACTGCAATATTCGGAACTTTCCCTCGAATAAACAAAAAATATTTTAAAAATTATATAACTCACTAACTATCAACCAGCACTCATTTATAAACAATACACCATGCTGCGCGACTCATTATTCCAACAGGTAATCGTAGGGATAAATGAGGATATCCCAACTGGCTCCACCATCATCCGTAATGAATAACTTATTCCAATCATATACAATTCCTTGCCGCTCATTGTAAAAGTCCATGGCCATGCCCGAAATATCTACGTCGTACGCTTGTGCATCCAACCGTAGCCAAGTTTGGCCACCATCGATACTTTTTGCTACCCCGTTTACCAACAAGGCATATACCACATCCGGAGATGCTGCATGGCATATGCTGATGCCATTGTCTCCGATTGACACTGGTGTGAATGAATCCCCACCATCAGCGGAAAGCAAGGCTTGTCCGGTTTGTGGATACACCAACAATCTGTCATCAGCTATCGCTTCGATGGATGGCTGATTAAGATTACCTAATGTTGCCCCAGCTGACCATACTTGCCCCCCGTTTACGGTCTTCAACACATGAACGCCCTTGGTTTCTCCATCTTGATCCGAATAAAGCAGCCAGCCGTCATCATGATTGGCAAAATCAGCTGTCAGCGCAATGGCCTTATCCCGTCTCAGCAGCAGCACACTCTTTTCCTCCCACAAATCCACGTGGTAAAGCAGCATCCGCCTGTCCATTCCAATGTTTTGCTGCGCTAGTAGCCATACTGAGCCGTCTGCGCCAACAAGCAATTGAACGACATGAACAGCGCCAAGTACGATGTCATCATCATCCACAATAGGCGTGTCATACGAAACCCACGTGACACCCATGTCACTTGAATATCGCAACACAAATGAAGCCCCTTCTGGCATGGCTTGCACCACCAAACCCTCGCCAAACCCGGTGACACCTTGCTCTCCTTGCCATGAATACGGATCAAAGCCAAAGGATTTGAACCTGTTGTATGTCGTAAATCTTCCCCCATCTGTGATCCCGCGGATTTGGCTGCGGCCATCCAACTGTGCATAAACAATCCGGTTGCCCTGTATCAAAGTACGGACATCTGGGTTCACAATGGGTTCCCTTGGATACAAATCTAACAAGGTGCCATCACCCTTACAGCTTACCAGTAAGGAACCTATCATGACCATTCCTATCGTCTTAGCTATTCTCATAACCTCACAGTTGCACCCAGGGAAAAATTGATGGTATTGAAATTAAAGCGGCGAGACGATGGCGTGATATAACCATCTACCCGATCCCCATCAATGACGTCGTTTGTCGCCTTCAGTCGGGGATTAAAAAACTCATAGCCAACTTTTAGGTAAAACTCCTGATATTGTATTCGCAATCCCGCTACCTGCGAAAAGCCCCATCCTTTCAGGTAATTATCCGAAAAGGAAACGTTCTCGCTGTCGCCCGTGGCCTCACTTTCCGCGTCATAGTTGGCCACCCAATTGAAATCAATGGCAAAGAAAGGGAAAAAAGTAGTCTGACCAATGTAAAACGCATCATAACTCGCCTGTCCACCCAGTCGTATGAAACGCAAATGCTCCGTGGTCCACTCATCCAATTCATTAAAGAACAGCTTGAATCCGGCC
Organism: Parapedobacter koreensis; assembly: GCF_900109365.1. Classification (GTDB taxonomy): domain Bacteria; phylum Bacteroidota; class Bacteroidia; order Sphingobacteriales; family Sphingobacteriaceae; genus Parapedobacter; species Parapedobacter koreensis. Next base: position 21,499 of record NZ_FNZR01000007.1, read on the forward strand.
TGTGGCCGTAATCGAAGTCGGCCCTGATCCGCAAGCGAAAATGCCGGGCCAAGCGTCAAATTCATTCCGCCCGGAAAAACGGAACGCAGGGACGCATCGCCGAACCTTTCGACACCGCCTTCCATCTCCAGGAAAACCGGCAACCGCTCTTGCGCGGAAAGCTTGGCCATGGAAAAGAATAGCAATACCCATGCTAGCCGATATTTGGTGAAATGGCTCATAGTAAAATCCCCGTGAGGACAAGGGTAGCCACGGTAAAATAGATAATTAAGCCGGTCACATCAACCAGCGTAGACACAAACGGTGCCGATGAAGATGCAGGGTCGGCACCAAGCCTACGAAGGATAAAGGGCAGCATTGATCCCACCAATGAACCCCATAATACGACGCCGATAAGCGAGAAGCTTACCACAGTGCCTACGAGTAACCAGTACTCCCCATATGCATGTGAAAACGCTTGCCAAGTACACACGCGAATAAAACCCAGTGTGCCCAATATCAACCCCAGCAGCAAGCCGGAAAATATTTCGCGCCGCATCACCCGCCACCAATCAACCAAGGTAACCTCCCCCAAAGCCATGGCCTGTATAATCAATGTGGAGGCCTGCGAACCGCTATTTCCCCCACTGGAAAGAATCAATGGCATAAACAAAATCAAGATGGCACTCGCCAGTTGGCTTTCATAATGTTCGAGCACGGTGGCCGTAAGAAGCTGACCAAAAAACAGTACAATCAGCCATCCGGCCCGCTTTTTCACCAAGTGCAAGATGGATACGTCCAAATAGGGTTCATCCAGTGCTTCGGTACCCCCTATGCGCTGCATGTCCTCGGTATACTCTTCATTGGCCACCCAAAGAATGTCATCCACCGTGACGATACCCAGCATGATGCCTTGTCCATCTATAACAGGAAGCGCTACGCGGTTGTTCATCCGGAATACGTTGATGGCTTCCTCCTGAGGGTCATTGGCATTGAGAGCAATGAGTCGGTTGTCTATTAGATCTTCCACGGTGGCTTCCGGGTCGGCCAGCAGGATGTCCTTAATCCGGATATCATCCATAAGCTTGCCATCCTTGTCGATGACGTAGAGCACATCAATAGTCTCGGACGCCTTCCCATATTTGCGGATGTGGTGCAGCACACGAGTGATGTCCCAATGCTGTTTTACCGTAATGTAATCCGGTGTCATTAGCCGCCCCACACTATCCTCCGGGTATCCTAATAATGCCAGTGCTTCTTTACGGCCAGCTGGGGGCAGGAGGATAATCAATTGCTTCACCACGTCGCCCTTCAACTCACTAAAAAAAGCCGTCCGATCATCCGGCGGCATCTCATTGATAATTTCCGAAATCTTAGGTCCAGGGAGCCTCTTCAGGATCCGTTCTTGGGTGGGAAAATCCAGGATGCGGAATACATTTACCGCACGGTTAATACTCAGTGTTTCTATGAACGTCGCACCATGCTCCGGTAGTTCGTCAATCAGTGCCTCTACTTCCGAAATATTCAGCTCGTCAAGATATTCTTTAAGTTGCTGTTCGCTGCCTTCGGCCAAAAGCAATTCGGTTTGTTCTACCAGCGTATCCAGTTCGTCCATGGGCCCTCCTCAGTTTTAACGATATCCTACATCGGTGATTAAATTTGCTTGCAAAAGTCGGCTTTTTAAATGAAAAGAACGAACAAGTAAGCGTTAAAAAACCATAAAAGAAACCTCACAAAACAACACCTTACAATCCAGAAATACGACAACCTGTCAGCCTCAGTCATACGCGGTAAACCCGAGTTGATCCCCGCTAAATTTATTCGAGTTTTCCAATCAGATGGCCGCAACCACCGTGGCAGCCTTGGGAACATAGGGATAGCTTAGGATCACTGATAATTGCTGGTGGGGGATATCTCATACCACTTGCTGCCTCCTAGCATTTACTACCTCTTCCCAACTTGGACACTATCGATAATATTACCCAAAATTTGACGGAACTCAAAAAGATCGTGTACATTAGCGTACCCCTTATGTCATAAGAGTCATAAGAGATGGATTTGTAAATTAAAGGGCTTTTACACGGGTTTACACAACAAAAATTTAACAGAAATCCATACATATGTTGAATCATTAACAACTAAAAATCAGCTATTAACTAATTTAATATAAACTTTATCATTATTTAAAACTAACAAGCAAATATTCATTTTAGCCAAAAATATTAGTAAACTATTAACTGCTGTATGAATACACACAATTACATGCTTATAATCAAGTATTTAATATCAATAATATTATGTGTTTATTCACATATTACTTTTTCACAGGTTTTCAATACCGACCAATATCCACCAAGTGTAAAATGGAGGCAAATCAATACGGAAAATTTTCAATTGATATACCCTGCTGTTTTTGAAAATGGGGCACAGCAATTGGCCAGTGAGTTGGAGGCTTTGCGGGAGCGCGTGAGTGAAACATTGAGAAAGAAACCACGCAAGATTTCCATCATCTTGCAAAACCAAACGGTCGAATCCAACGGAAATGTACAGTTGGCTCCTCGCCGTTCAGAGTTTTATACAACCCCTCCGCAACAAAGCGATTTCCAGGATTGGCTGAATAACCTGGCCATTCACGAGCTTCGGCACGTTGTACAGTTTGACAAATTGACAGGCTATCTCCGCGCACCTTTTTTCGAGCAGCTGGCGCTTGCCATCTACGGTGCCAACCTGCCTTCTTGGTTTTTTGAAGGTGACGCCGTGGTAACGGAAACCAAGCTATCCAACGCTGGCCGAGGACGCCTCCCCTCCTGGGAAATGCCTTTCCGTACAAACCTTATCAGTGGTGCAACATACAGCTATCAGAAAGATTATTTGGGATCGTTAAAAAACGTTACACCGGGTTTCTACGAACTCGGTTATTTCCTGACATTGCAACTCGAAAAGGAGTACGGTCCAGCCATTGTCGACAGCCTCATGACGCGCATGGCCAAGCTACCCATCCGCCCCTATAACTTTAGCAATTCGCTCAAGAAATTCACCGGCTATAATACCCGTCAATGGCATGAAAAGACCCAGGGAGAACTAACCCTGAAGTGGGAGCAGCAGCTGGCTGAAAATGCCCCGGTGGATTACTCGGTATTCCCACGCAAGGATGTGGGCAAACCCATGAGCTGGCTGCTGCCACGGGCGTTGCCCGATGGCCGTATTATCGCCCTTCACCAAAACGTGCAGCGGGTGCCTGCTATTGTTATATTGGATACCGCAGGTTGGCAACGCGAGGTGGTAAAAACCGGGCGGCAGGCCGAGCCCCATTTTTCATATGCTGCCGGAAAGGTCGTGTGGGACGAGATACGGCGGGACAGCCGTTATGGCAAGCGTACCTACAACGTCATCAATTGCTATGATTTAGAGACGCAATCTTACAAACAACTCACACGTAAAAGCCGCTACTTCTCCCCCGCACTAAATCCTGACGCAAAGCAGGTCGTCACCGTGGCCGTATCGGAAGACAACACGATGAGCCTCGTATTGCTCAACACCGAAACTGGCCACGCCATTGCCCGGTTCCCGTCTCCCGGAAACATCCAGTTGCAAACACCTGCTTTCGATGAGACCGGCACGAAGGTTGTCGTGACCGGTATATCCCGCCAGGGTGCAGCGTTGATGGAATTGGACATCTCTTCGGCCACATACCGCATGGTACTCAACTGGCAGGCCCAGCAACTCGAACGACCGAGCTATGCAAACGATCGGATCATCTTCAAGGCGCACTACAATGGCATCGACAACCTTTATGCGCTGGACACCTCGGCCAACACCATCTACCAACTTACCAACGTCCGTTTCGGGGCATTCAACCCATCATTTGATGCCCGGAACAACCAAGTCTGGTTCAATAATTATCAGCTGGATGGATACCGAATCAGTAGGCTGCAATCCGGCACCTCGTACCACAGCCATTTTAAGCCACCACAACGCCCCGAGGACGTTTTTGCGAACAACGACACTATACAAGCCGAGAAATGGGCTTCAACGCCTTATAAAGGACTGAAAAATATCATCAACTTCCACAGCTTATCAGTAGACAATGACAATTTCGACAATCTTGATGACATTAAGCCCGGTGTATATTGGCTCTCGGACGACCTTTTGAATACCACACAACTTCGTTTGGGTTATATTTATGACGGGGATATCCGCAGCAGCGAGTACCTCGCCTCGGTAACTTACCAACGTTTTTTCCCAAAGTTTTCGTTGGAACATTCCAATCGGGGGCAAGTGGGCGCCGCAAGGGTGACATCAAATGGCCAGGAAAATATAGTCGGCCTGCGATGGCGTGAAAACGTCACAACGTTGACCATGGATATCCCTTTGGTATTCTACCGCCTCAACCACGTGGTGACCACCGGATTCAGCACGGCCACTTCCTATACGCAGCGTTATGGCTTAAGCGACCCGCAGTTTCAAAGCCGCTTCATCGACCGCATTCAATTCCCGATGCACTACCAGCTTTACTTTAATCACAACGCCCGGCAAGGCACGCTGGATCTCGCCCCGCGTTGGGGGCAGCAATTCAGTGTTACCTATCGGCATTTCCCTTTTGATAGCCGGATTTCAGGGGAGTTACTGTCTTTTCGCACAGCGTTCTATTTCCCGGGATTGTGGCGCAACCATTCGCTGCTTGCCAGGTTCAATTACCAGCTGCGCAATGGCACATACCAAATGGCAAACGACATCCCCTTGGTAAGCGGCTATGACCAATTACATCCCCTACCGGTGGACAACACGTTGTTATTCAATTACCGGTTTCCGATCGCTTATCCCGATTGGTCCATTGGGCCCTTGGCCTATATCAAGCGCTTTAAAGGTGGTTTTTTTGCGGATTTCCAAAATGTACGGGCTGGGAATACCTTCCAGCCACGGACATTCGGCATTGAATTCAGGTCGGATATGAACCTATTGCGTTACTACTTGCCCAATTTTGACATTGGCGTCAAACTAATCTACGCCAACGAAACAAACCCGAGGCAACGCATTTTCGCGACCTATAGTATTGGGTATAGTTACTAAAAAAACGGCTTTCGCCGTTTTTTATTATTCATTTATGGCCTTCACGCCCGGAAGTTCTTTGCCTTCCATATATTCCAATAATGCACCGCCACCGGTGCTTACATAGCTTACATGCTCTGTCATACCGAATTTGCTAACCGCTGCGGCTGAATCACCACCGCCAATCAGCGAGAAAGCACCCCGCTCAGTAGCCGCCACTACGGCATCCGCCACTGCTTTAGTGCCCTTGGCGAATTTATCCATTTCGAATACGCCCATCGGGCCGTTCCATAGAATCGTGTTGGAGGCCATGATGACCTGTGCAAAATGTTCACCCGATTCCTTCCCGATGTCCAATCCCATTTTGTCGGCCGGAATCTGGTCATTGGGGCCGTCATAAGCCGGGGAATCCGGCGCAAATTCATCTGCAATCTGTGAATCCGTGGGCAACACCAGATTGACGCCCTTCTCCTGTGCTTTCTTCACCAAATCATTGGCCAAATCCAACTTATCCAGTTCCACCAATGATTTGCCTATCTCGCCACCACGCGCTTTTACGAAGGTATACGCCATGCCACCACCGATGATCAAGTTATCCACCTTGTCCAGCAGCGCCTCAATGAGCTCAAGTTTATCAGACACCTTAGCCCCGCCCATGATGGCGGTAAATGGGCGTTGGGGATTGTTCAATACTTTTTCGGCATTGCCTACTTCGGCAGCCATCAAGTATCCGAAATATTTGGCATCGGGGAAAAATTGCGCAATCACCGCTGTAGAAGCATGCGCACGGTGCGCCGTACCGAATGCATCGTTGACATATACATCGCCGAGTTTAGCCAGGTTTTCTGCAAAGACTTTATCCCCTTTTTCTTCCTCTTTATAAAAACGCAGGTTTTCTAAAAGCAGTACATCACCCGGCTTCAGCGCCGCTGCTTTTGCAAAGGCTTCTTCACCGATGCAATCGCTGGCAAACTGCACATCTACACCCAATACGCCGGAGAGGTGGCCAACGATATGCTTCAGGGAGAATTTATCCGAGGGGCCATCCTTGGGTCTGCCGAGATGCGACATTAAAATCACAGCGCCGCCATCGTTCAAAATCTTTTTGATCGTAGGTGCTGCCCCTTGGATACGATTGTCATCAGTGATGTTGTACTGCTCATCAAGTGGGACGTTGAAGTCCACCCGTATAAGCGCTTTCTTACCGGAAAAATCTAAACTGTCTATGGTTTTCATATGTTAACTATTCGAGTTACTTGGGTAACAAAGCTACTATAAGTATTGGCAAAAGTTAAAGAATTTATGTGTTTTTTCATCCAAACACCTCGGTGCTATACCGCATGGCCTCAGCCCAGGCGTCCATATTCAAGCGGCTATCCATCCCTCGCTCGTACAACACTTGCAGTAGCATCTCGGTAGCAATGTTGCCCGTAAGCTTATCTGCTGCCATGGGGCATCCCCCCAACCCACGCAACGCCGTATCAAACCGTCTGCAGCCGACATCCAAGGCGGCATGTAGCTTATCGCGGCTGGCAGCTGGCGTGCTATGCAAATGCAGCCCCAGCTCCACGCCTGGAAAAGCTTCAGAAAGGTAGGTATATAACGCTGCGATACTTGCCGGCGTGGAACTGCCCACGGTATCGGCCAAGGCAAGGTGCCTTATTCCCAAGGCGATCAGCTGGCCGGCATAATCGGCTACAATAGCCGGACTCCAGGCATCCCCGTAGGGGTTGCCGAAGCCCATGGAAAGGTATGCAAGTGGGATTTTTCCATTGACGTGACATATTGCCACTACCTGTTTTACAGTAGCCAATGCCTGGGTGATGGTACTGTTTGTATTGCGTAGCTGAAAGGTCTCGGATACAGCGAAGGGAAACCCCAATACACCTATGGTTTCATGTCGTACCGCGGCCTCTGCCCCACGTACATTAGCCACGATTGCCAACAGTTGCGTCGTACCGGATGCGGTATCCAACAGATCGAGCACCTCAGCGGTGTCACGCAATTGGGGAATGGCCTTGGGCGATACGAAGCTACCGAAATCCAAGCACTGGAAACCTACATCCAGCAACAGCTGGATATACTTCGCTTTGACAGCCGTTGGAATGAAACGGTGCATTCCCTGCATGGCATCGCGTGGGCATTCGGTGATCGCGACATTTCCCATCAATAGATTTCCAATTCAAAAGGAAGCCGGGCCTGTATGCCCCGTAGTTGGATCGCTTCCTTCACCTGCTCATAATACCGGTACTGTTCACCAAGCTCACGTTTACCAAACCATGTCCCAACCCGGTCGGTGGTATTGACCAACAGGGATTCAAAGGGATTTTTGATGGCCGGATAAGTGACTATCCGGTAGTCCCCCAACCCCGCTTTGCTTGCCGCAGCAGCAATGGCATCTTCGATACTCCCCAGGCGGTCTACCAATCCAATGGCCAACGCCTGCTGTCCGCTCCAGACACGCCCTTGCCCGATGCTATCCACTTGTGCCTTGGATAAACCCCGGCCATCTGCCACCCGTTGCAAAAACGTATCATATATCCGCTCAACTTCCAATTGAAGGATATTGCGCTCATCCGCAGTGAGCGGACGATCAAACGTCGTCAGCATATCCGCGTATTTACTTGTTTTCACCCCGTCGTAGGTAATGCCCAGCTTATCATTGTACAAGCCTTGCAGATTGGGTATCAAACCAAAGACGCCGATAGAACCCGTTATCGTATTGGGTTGGGCAAAAATGGAATCGGCCGCCGCCGCAATGTAGTAGCCCCCCGAAGCAGCCACATCGCCCATGGAGACGATAATCGGTTTTTCCTGCTTCAACAATTCGACCTCCCGCCAAATTACGTCGGACGCCAGCGCACTACCACCCGGTGAATTGACACGGAATACGACCGCCTTCACCTTGTCATCGCGGCGCACCCTGCGCAATTCGCGCGAAATCCGTTCCGAACCGATAATCTCGTCACCGCCCTCACCGCCGACTATTTCGCCTACGGCATAGACGACGGCTATGCGGTCACGCATGGACGATCCTGCCAGTTGCGTTTTTGGCTTATATTTGGTAAGCGTTATCGCACTAATGTCTTTATCCTGGGAGATTTCCAGCAAGCCCTTCAACTCACTGAGGATCTCATCCTTATATTTCTTGCCATCGGCCAATCCATGGTTCACGGCATCATCTGCGTTGCGCACGGCATACTGATCAGCAATGGCACGCAACGAATCGGGGTTCAGCTTCCGGCTTGCTGCAATCTCGCTGATGAAATGATCGTAAATACTGCCTATGAACGACGCCACCTGCTCACGGTTGGCATCACTCATCTTGCCCAGCGTATACGGTTCCACTGCACTTTTATACGTACCCACCTTGACCACCTGAGTTTCAATACCCAACTTATCAAATGTCCCTTTCAGGAACATGGTCTGAGAAGCTAGCCCCCTGAAATCGAGCGTCCCTTCAGGATTGACGTAAACCCGGTCTGCCGTAGAGGCCAAATAATACGCCCGCTGTGTATATAACTCACTGTAAGCCACAACAAACTTGCCCGATTCCTTGAAATCCAACAACGCATCACGGATTTCCTGCAACGAAGCAAAATTGGCTGAAATCACAGAAAGATCCAGGTAGATGCCCTTAATATGGTCATCGTCCTTAGCGGCTTTTATGCGTTTCAGTATGTCATCCAATCCTAGGTTTTTAGTAAAAACGAATCCCGGCACGTCGATTCCATCAAAGGGATCCGGGATTGTACGCTCGGTAAGCTCATATTTTAAATCGATGATAAGCAATGCGTTGTCAGGTACGACGACGTCCTTATCGGCGCTTATGGAATTGATAATCCCACCGATAATAATTAAACCGACAACAAACAACAGGACAACTGACAGGATGATACCCGTCACCGTAGCAAGTACATATTTGAAAAATGATTTCATCTTCACGTTATTCTTGTGTCAAACTTAGCCAAACTTGGCCGCATATGCAAACAGCGCCCTTTGGCAAACTGTTGATTTGACCATCCAATGGAAAGATAGTTACAATTGCTGATCTTTTCACTACTTTTGCCAAGTAGGGCCTAATAATAGCAGTTTTTGAACATGTCAATACCGGTTGTAGCAAACGCATATCTTTTATTGGGTACGAATATGGGCGATAGGATCACGCTATTGCAGCAGGCGTACCATGAAATTGCAGGCGATATCGGAGATATTATCAATATGTCCTCCATCTACGAGACCGCAGCTTGGGGAAATAAAGACCAGCCTGATTACCTTAATCAAGTCGTGGCGGTGGCCACGCTGCTTCAACCACTCCCATTGTTGGAAAAAATCAATGCCATCGAGAAAAAAATGGGTCGCCAACGTATTAAGAAATGGGAACCCAGACCAATAGATATTGATATTTTGTGGTATGCCGACCAAATCATTAATGAGGCCCACCTACAAGTGCCCCATCCCCACTTGCCCAACCGCAGATTCGCCTTGATGCCCTTACAGGAAATCGCGCCATTGCTCATCCATCCCCTGTCAAAAAAAACAGTCACCGAAATGCTGAACCATACCCCCGACCATTTGCCCGTACACCTTTATAAACATAAACACATATGAACAACATGAATTTTGAGCAAGCCAATATGGACTACCTGGAAGACCTATCCGGGGGCAACACCCAGCTCATCAAAGAAATTCTTGAGCTCTTCATCAAACAAACACCCCCTGACATTGAGCTCCTTGGGTCTTATATCCAGCAGAACGACTGGGAGAAAGTCTATAGGCAGGCACACCATATCAAACCGACACTGGCCTATGTAGGTGCAAATGGTATGCGCCAAGAACTCCAGGAAATAGAAAGTCTTGCCAAAAATGGGCAAGACCTCGATTTGATACCAGAAAAGTTTGATGTATTGTTGCCCAGGTTGGCAACACTCTACAATGAACTAAAAACGTATTTGAAAACGTTAGATTGATTATATCGCCTTGATTTCAAAATCATAACTTTCCATAATCAAGTTGGCCAGCAGTTTTTTGCATGCCTCATCCACCTTTTGACGGGCGGCCTCTTCGTCAGGCGCATCCACTTCCAACGTGATATGCTTGCCAATTCTCACATTGCTGATTTCGGTAAGGCCCAAGTTTTTCATGCTACCGGTTACCGCTTTTCCTTGGGGATCCAAGATTTCCTTTAGGGGCATCACATCGATTTCTGCCAAAAAATTCATACACGTAACTAATTTAAAGGCCATGCGCACATCCGCAAAAACTTGTGAAACCAAGCTATTTACGGAGATTTCATGCCGTTTGCTTAAAATGGATATAAGAAAATAAAAAATACAGTACCAGCACTGCCGGGACAGCCGCAAAGTTAAGTAAACCAACCAATACTGCGCTCAAAATAATAAAAATGAATTTCCAGCGATTCTTCTGCCAAGACAACGAATCTAATTTCAAGGAAAATAATCGGATATTGCTTACCAGCAACAGGTTCGTCACCACGATGCTGCTTATTAAAAAAACAGGATGGTAAACGATATCGCTGTAAGATGTCCCGATAAATGGCAGCGATATCACATAAAATGCATTCATTGGGGTATTGAGTCCAACAAAATCAGTTGATTGGCGCTCATCGATATTAAATTTGGCCAGGCGGAGCGCTGAAAATATCGTGACTATAAATCCAAGATACGGAAAATAACCACTTGCCGGAAGCGCCACATGTAGCATGTGGTAGAGTACAGATCCGGGTATAAGACCGAAGCTCACCACATCTGCCAATGAATCCAGCTCTTTGCCCATGGGCGATTTTACATGTAATGCACGCGCTACCAACCCATCAAAAAAATCGAAAATCCCCGATAGAATGACACAATATGCCGCCACCTCAGGCTGGCCATCCAACGCATACGAAACCCCAACACAACCACTGAAAAGATTCAGGCAGGTAATGAAGTTGGGCAGGTGCTTTTTCATGGTGGATGGCTGTAACATGTTGTGGTGCTACAGCCATTAGTATGTTTAACCGTTCATACTGATCAGGAACTCTTCGTTGGATTTAGTTCCCCGCATTTGAGCCAACAGGAATTCCATCGCCTCGGTCGAATTCATATCCGCAAGGTGGTTGCGCAATACCCATATCCGCTGAAGGGTTTCACGGTCATTGAGCAAATCGTCCCTACGTGTACTTGACGCGATAAGATCAATAGCTGGGAATATCCGTTTGTTGGACAGTTTGCGATCCAATTGCAGCTCCATATTGCCAGTTCCCTTGAATTCTTCGAAAATCACCTCGTCCATTTTGGATCCGGTATCAATCAAAGCTGTGGCTAATATCGTCAGCGATCCGCCGTGTTCAATATTACGCGCCGCGCCAAAGAAACGTTTAGGTTTGTGAAGTGCATTGGCATCCACACCACCCGATAAGATTTTTCCCGAAGCTGGTGCTACCGTGTTGTAGGCACGTGCCAAACGCGTGATGGAATCCAATAAGATGACCACATCGTGCCCACACTCGACCATACGTTTCGCTTTTTCCAACACGATGTTGGCGATTTTAACGTGTCTTTCGGCAGGTTCGTCAAAGGTAGAGGATACCACTTCCGCCCTTACGCTCCGCGCCATATCCGTTACCTCTTCCGGACGCTCGTCAATTAAGAGAATAATCAGGTAGACCTCGGGGTGATTCTTGGCAATAGCATTGGCCACATCTTTGAGCAACATGGTCTTACCGGTTTTAGGCTGGGCCACGATCAAGCCGCGTTGTCCTTTACCGATAGGTGTAAATAAATCCATGATTCGGGTGGAGTGATTACCCGTGCCTGTAAAGAGTTTCAAACGCTCCGTGGGAAACAACGGGGTAAGGAAATCGAAAGGCACGCGATCACGTACGTCTGCAGGATTTTGCCCATTGATGGCCTCTACCCTTACCAGAGGAAAATATTTTTCACCTTCTTTCGGAGGGCGGATGCTCCCACGGACGGTATCGCCTGTTTTAAGTCCAAAAAGTTTAATTTGGGACTGCGAAACATAAATATCATCGGGAGAAGTCAGGTAGTTGTAATCGGACGAACGAAGAAAACCATAGCCATCGGGCATGATTTCCAATACGCCTTCATTCACGATGACATTATCAAAATCAAGGCTTGTCGTAGGCCCCTCGATTTTGCTTCCGTTGGTTGGTTTCTGTGCTTGGGATTGATCCACGCGAGATTCGTTGGTTGCTGGCACAGCGCTTTCCCGCACCTCGCTTGAATACTCTTCCTTTGTGCTTCTGACACTGATGGGTTCTACGGCTTTCACCGTACGTACACGTTTCCGCGGCCTATCGTCCACTTCTTTCTCTTCATTGGCAGCCTCGGCTTCTTCTTGCGAGGCCTTCCTGGCCTCCTCTTCACCTGTTTCTACAATCTTGCTAACCAGCTCTTGTTTTCGAAGTTTATCTGCATCTGGAATGCCAATTAGCCTCGCTATCTCACGAAGTTCGGATACGAGCTTCGCGTTCAATTCATTAATATTCATCAACTAAAATATAATAATATAAGGATTTTTATAATAAATAAGGATTTTGCTGTTTTACACAGAAATTTATCCACCTCGCCAACCGCGCATCTTTAAATAACAATGATTCAGCATTTTGGTCTTCAGAAATCAAAGATTTTCGATGAAGTGTTAGGATAAATTTTGAGAATACAGCGCAAAGTAAAGGAATACATTTGGATTTTCAAAAAATATTTAAAAATAAAAAACGCCAACCAAAAGCAACACCCTCACCTATGCCATCAGACGCACGCCCTATAGATACAAAAAGTAATATGCTGTCTATCAATTGGGTGAAATGAATTCGTATAGGTGATAACATAAAAATACTCAAAAAGTTTGAATTATTGCTGGCAAAACCCCTATGTTAGTCGAAATTTTCGGCTTACCTTATTAATATATGACAACTGCATCCAATAAAAACTATGCGTCAGCACTGTATTCGTTGACGATGGTATTTTTCTTTTGGGGATTTTTGGCTGGGGCCAACGGCGTATTTATTCCATTCTGTAAATCGCATTTCAACCTTACGCAATTTGAATCACAATTGATCGATTCATCATTTTACGGCGCCTACTACATTGGTTCCTTATTGCTGTACCTCTACTCAAGCCGCGTGGGATATGATTTCCTAAACCGGATAGGGTATAAAAAAGGCATCATCTATGGGCTACTGATATCGGTGGTCGGCGCGGTCGGCATGATTCCTGCCGTAAACAGCACACAATATATTTTCATATTGATGGCCTTCTTTGTGATTGCTTTAGGATTTTCATTGCAACAGACGGCCGCAAACCCCTTTGCGGTAGCATTGGGAGATCCGGCTACTGGTGCGCACCGCCTAAGCCTCGCTGGCGGGATCAATTCATTTGGCACCACCATCGGCCCTATCATCATCACACTTATCCTGTTTGGTACCGTGGTCGCTACACCGGACCAAGTAGCCAATGCACCTATTAGCTCCATCAACATTTTATACATCATCCTCGCTGGCGTATTTCTACTGGTTGCTGGATTTTTTGCCATCAAAAACATGCCCAGGGTTACTTCCGATGAAGAACCTGAACGCAGCAATAAACTCACCAAAGCGTTGCTGGCCATTTCGATTTCACTGCTCGTATTGATCATCATCGGTTTTACACTCCCGGAAAGCTTCGGACATGGCAGCACATTGGCGCTACTCGTCATCGCTTTGCTCATGGTAGTCACCATCTTGTTTCGCTCAAACAATGCCGCGCAAAAAGATGGCAGCGGTTGGGGAGCGATGAAATATCCGCAACTTACTTTAGGAATGTTGGCTATTTTCGTCTACGTAGGCGTAGAAGTAACGATACAAAGCAACCTTGGTGCCTTATTAAAGACCCCTGAATTCGGGGGGTACGACGAATCCCAGATTTCACATTTCATTTCCCTATATTGGGGAAGCCTGATGATTGGCCGCTGGATGGGAGCCGTCACCGTTTTTAAGATGAGCAAGCGTATGCGCACGCTACTGAGTGTCGCCGTTCCTTACCTGGCCTTTGCGGCAATATTAACAGTAAACCGCATCAGTGGCCGCGATGTATCCGATTTATATATTTATGCAATCTGCATCGCTGTCATGATAGCCGCCAATTTCTGGGCGCAGGCAAAACCAGCAAAACTACTGATGGCACTGGGCATTCTGGGTATTATGACCATGTTAATTGGCCTGCATACCGATGGGAAAATCGGCATATTCGCCTTCATAAGCGGGGGGCTCGTCTGTTCTATCATGTGGCCAAGTATCTTCGCGCTCAGCATCACGGGCCTTGGAAAGTATACCAGCCAGGGGTCAGCGCTACTCATCATGATGATTCTGGGCGGGGCCATTATCCCTCCATTACAAGGCAGCATTGCCGATGTCTTGCATAATATCCATTTGTCATACTGGGTTCCGGTAGCCTGTTTTGCTTATTTGGCATTCTTTGCCTGGAAAGTATCAGGCATACTCAAGAAGCAGGGATACGATATCGAAAATATTAATACCGAAGGTGGTCATTAAAGCGTAATTTATTAAGCCGACAGTAAAAGATTTTTGAAATAAGCAGGACGATAATCTTTTTTTTTCAGGGAAAACTGTATTTTCGGCGCGTACAATTTTGGATGGACATCATTTAACTAAAAAATACCAACGAACTAAGACCCAACAAATGATTATTATTGCAGACGGAGGATCAACCAAAACCAATTGGTGCTTGCTGGATAACGCTGGAAAAAAAGTGTATTTTAACACAGAAGGCTACAACCCGTATTTCGTGAATAGCGAATACATCGTAAATTCGCTCAAAAAGGGACTCCCAAAAGATTTACCGTATGACCAAATAGCGGAAGTAAATTACTATGGCGCTGGCGTACACAATGAAGAAAAAGCCAGTGTGGTAGTCGAAGCACTCAAACAGGTATTTGTCAATTCCCACGTATTTGTAGGCCATGATTTGTTGGCTGCTGCAAGGGCTTTGCTTGGTGACCAAGCTGGGTTTGCAGCAATCTTGGGTACAGGTACCAACACGTGTATATATAATGGCAAAGAAATCGTACAAAATATCGATTCGGCTGCCTATATTTTGGGCGACGAGGGCAGTGGTTGTTATATTGGCAAAAAATTGCTCACCGACTATATCCGCGGATATATGCCCGAAGATGTACGCGAAATATTCTGGGATACTTATAAACTGACGCCTGATGAAGTAATGGATGCCGTATATACAAAACCGTTGGCAAACCGTTTTTGTGCGAGCTTCAGCAAATTTGTATATGACGTCACTGTGAACATCAATTATGCACGCGGTATTGTACAAACTTCTTTTGATGACTTTTTCCGCAACCTCGTATCCCACTATCCAGACTACCAAAGCTATACCTTTAACTGTATTGGTTCGGTAGGATACAATTTCCGCAATGTATTGGAAGAAAAAGCCATTCATTATGGTATGACGGTAGGCCGAATCGTTCGTTCACCGATCGATGATTTGGTACAATACCACATCAACCACGCTGCACAATAAATCCAAAATCACCTTATCACGCAGAAGGGGCTGTCTAAAAAGTCCCGTTGAAGAAAATCCCCGTCGATAAGGCGGGGATTTTTATTGTTTGTCCTGAAGATTTGTTATCTTTAGGTGCACCCAAACAACATGGCAAACATACTATTCAAACCGCTTCCGTCCAACAGTCCGGGCCTTTTTCGGGAAGATATTTTCGACAGGATACCATCTGACCATCCTGTTCGTCTCGTTAACCAGGTTGTTGACGGACTGGACATTTCCCACCTCATATCGCAGTATAAGGGAGGGGGCGCGACGAGTTTTCATCCGAGGATGTTGGTTAAGGTGTTGTTTTACAGCTACCTGAGCAACATTTATTCATGCAGGAAGATAGAGAAAGCCCTACAGGAGAACATCCATTTCATGTGGTTGTCGGGCAATAGCACGCCGGATTTCCGGACGATCAATTATTTCCGGGGCAAGCGGCTGAAGGGGCATATCCAAACGCTTTTTGCGGATGTGGTACGGATGCTGCAGGAACTGGGCTATGTCAGTCTGGATATCCAGTACATAGACGGCACGAAGATCGAGTCGGCGGCGGGCCGCTATACGTTCGTATGGAAGGGTTCGGTGGAGAAGAACAAGGCGAAGCTGGAAGCGAAGATCGCCTCGGTGCTGGCCGATATCGAATGCCAGATCAAGGCTGACGGTTCGACGATGAACAACCCCGGCACGGCAAAGCCCATCGACAGCAGGGAACTGAAGGAGAAGCTCTCGGAGCTCAACAATAAACTGAAAGACACGGGGAAAACCACCCAAAAGCAGCTCAGGAAACTACAGGAAGAACATCTCCCGCGTCTTGAGAAGTATGAACAGCAGCTGGAAACACTCGGGGATCGCAACAGCTACAGCAAAACCGATACGGATGCCACCTTCATGCGGCTCAAGGATGACCACATGCAGAACGGGCAGCTGAAACCGGCCTACAATGCGCAGATCAGTACCGAGCAGCAGTTCATCACCCATTGCAGCATCCACCAAACGGCGGGTGACACCACCACGCTGGAAGGCCACCTGGAGGGTTTCGGGCAGCAATACGGCACACCGGGCAAAGAGGTGGTGGCCGATTCGGGATACGGCAGCGAGGAAAACTACGAGCTGCTGGAAACCAGGGGCATAACGGCATTCGTCAAATACAATTACTTCCACAGGGAGCAGAAACGAAGCCACAGGAACAACCCGTTTCTGCAGCCGAACCTGTTCTACAACAAGGAAGAAGACTTCTATGTATGCCCGATGGGACAGCGGATGGAGAAGTACAGACAGGGCAAAAAGGTAAGCGGCAACGGGTATGTGTCGCAGATAAGTTTTTACCGTGCAAAAAGGTGCGAAGGCTGCCCGCTGCGGGGGATGTGCCATGACAGCGGGGAGGACCGCATAATCATGGTCAACCACAGGCTGAATGAACTGAGGAACAAAGCACGGGAGCTGCTGACATCCCAGCGCGGGCTGATGCACCGGAGCAAAAGGCCCATCGAACCGGAGGCCGCTTTCGCACAGCTCAAAAGCAACAACAACTTCAACAGGTTCACCCTGAAAGGACTCGCGGGTGTCGGTATCGAGTTTGCCCTCATGGCCATCGGGCACAACCTGAGGAAAATGGCGGCAAAGGCCAAAAACAGTGAAAACAACGGCCCGGACAACCCCTTTAACCCGGCCTACGTAAGGATATATCCGCTATGGTGGAATAACAACACCAGGATTGGACAGGCCGCATAGAAAATAATCCCAACCCGAAATATCCGCCCAAGTCAACACCAAGTCCGACAAAATAAAAAGAGGCTGCCTTTTTAGACAGCCCCTTCTGCGTGATGGGCTTACATCTAATTTGCCCTCAATATAAAGCTTATTAATATAATATTAGAGCACTAGCTCATCACCTATGCCTAGTAAATAAAGGTTGAGCCCCGCATCTGCAAATTGCTGCTTGGCCGCTTCCGTGTCAATGGCAATGGGCGGGAAGGTATTATAATGGATACCAATGATGTTTTTGCAATTGATGAACTGGCTGGCTACAATGGCGTCGTCTACGTCCATGGTAAAATGCCCGCCAATTGGTAAAAAAGCCCAATCAAGCCCCACGTGCTCCAGCAGTTTCATCTCCATTGTCAATCCGGTATCTCCGGCGAAGTATATCTTTTTTCCACCGCTTCGGAGCACATAACCTGCCGGGACACCGGCGTATTGCCCATCAGGAGCAGCATTGGTATGTAAAGCGTACACCATCTTGACGCTTCCAAAATCTGTCTGCACGGTACCACCAAAATTGAACGGGATAATGTCCGGTTCCGGGATACCTTGGCGATTAGCCCACATTGCCGTTTCTACCACAGCCATTACCTTGGCACCACTATTTTTCTGTATAGCCGCCACGTCTGCCACATGGTCTTCATGTGCATGGCTTAGGATAATGTAATCTGGTTTTAAGCTCTTGATGTCGATTTTCTCGGCTTTCGGGTTCGGGCTGATGAAGGGATCGAACAGTACGGTCGTGGCATCCAAATGGAGTGCTACGCTGGAGTGTCCATAATAAATTGCTTTCATGATTATGCTTGTTGATTAATGATTGATAAATGCGTTAGGATTGGCCAAACAATCCACCAAGCCCGCCCAGCATGTCTTTGGTGGCCGCTTGCATCTCCGTCTGGCTGATGTTGTCCGCTTGCCGCATGGCATGGTTGATGGCTATGGCAAGCAGTTCTTCCAGTTCTTCTTTGCCGGCATTGGATAGGAATACCTGATCAATGTTCACTTCAGTGACTTCCTTGTTGGCCGTGGCGACAACCTTGATTAGCCCTCCTTCGGCTTCCCCTATCACGGTAATATTGTCCAACCGCTTCTTGATTTCCTCGGCTTTCTGACGAGCCTCAACTAATTTGTCAAACATGGCTATCCGATTTTTGTGTCCGCTAAAATACAGAATCCGCTATAAATACAGAAGGCGACGTTGCTTCCCTCAGGACACCCCGCTGTATCGGCACCCACCCACTTAAGGAAACGGAAATAAAGCAGGTTTTGTTTTACCTTTTCTGCTGTGCGGCGATGATGGCGATAACCAAAGAAATTACGATGCCGACTAGCGTTGTAGATAGGGAGGCTATCAACACGTATACCGGCAATGAAAATCGCTGTGCGGCCAGCGCGGCTTGCATCCCCTTGTTTTCAACGGAAAAACGTTCCATATTACTTAAAAAAGCGGGATTGATAAACGTACAGAAGACATACCACACCAAAGGACATAAAAGCATGACGACCAACGTGATGCCTAGCCCTCTTTCAAAGGCTTTCCGAAAACCCACCCGGCCATCAGACCAATCAACGCCATCATAAATACCTCGATAAATGATGTAGACCGATGGTATAGCAAAGAAATAAGACAGGTATTCGTAATAACGGATATATCGGTCATGGAGGCCAATCAGCCATTCGGCCATCGCCCAGAGGAAAATGGCCAATGCAAAAAGCATCCCGTACCGAACCGCATGCATCATATCCCTGATCTTTTATGACGTCTTGCCCTGCACCCGTAGGTAGACCACGCTGCTATGCGGTAGACCCAAGGTACTAGCCGGCGTGATGTCCAAAAGGTTCTGAAGATAGACATCAATGACACCGGAAAGGACTCTCCGTCTGGATTCCTCGAATTCGGGCATCACGAAAAACTTGCCTAAATGCAATTTTCCATCCGGCCCTACCAACATCGAGAAGGTATAACTAAAATCTTTATACGCCTTATGGATGACAATGTCATATTCCGGGTACAGGTATTCGTAAGCCGACGACTGATTCATCATTTCAAGGCTATCATATTGTTTGCGCTTGATCTCCAGCATTGGGCTTGTGCTGACCAACTTGGGATAATTTTTGGAAGAATATGAACTGTCTACACTTTCAGGATTCCGATTGGCCCGCTGCACCATTTTTTGTACAAACAAGGTGTCGTACCTATGCGGCTTACGCAGTTCGGCCAACGGTGTCTTCAATTGGCTAAGGTAGTCCTTTGAATAAAACCGCATATAGACATTGGAGCGTATCTTATTCACTTTAAGCCCATCGAGGCTTAGGCGCTGAAGCATGATGCTATCCGGATGCAAGTCGACCACCTTCCAGCTCTCCCTTGCAAAATGAAAGAATGAATCGTGATCATGGGTAATCTGAAAGTTAAAGGAGGAATCGCTGCCCGGCACATAGATTTGGACGGCGTCCTCGCGGGTAAACTTGATATGCCACTCAGGCTCCTGCACGAAGCCAATAGAATCATAGGCCAATCCATTGTCAAATGACCGCCGCACTTCATAAAAATCAATCCCAACTATCGGGGCAAAAGAAGGTCTTCTGGGATCACCGTCACTTTCTACTTCGCCAGAACAACTCCAAAAATAATAACATATCAGAATAAAAAAGATGCCACTTGGTAATAAACTACTCGTCATTCGCATGGGATGCTAACCTACTATAAATACCAGTAATATCCAACAAATTTTACTGTTACATTGGCAGGCATACATAAAAACGATAAACCAGGCCTATTTTTTCTGGCTAATGGCGATGCCCGAACCGCTCGACCGCTCGACCACCGTTTCATAACCGGAAAGATTATTGACGAACTCCATATATTCCCGTATTCCACTAATGTTTTGAAGCACATTGTGGGCAGCGAAACGGCCCCCGCTCTTGAGCTTGGGGTCTGTATCCCGGAAATATTGGATATACCAATCTTTATCCGCATCCGAAAAGGCAAAATCCAAAGGTCCCTCCACGGTTTTGACCAGCTGGTGTGCATCGCCCAGTCTGAAGTCTACCACATCGGCTAATCCGACTGCTTTGATGTTTTCTATCGCCTGTTTTTGCCGGTTTTCATCGATTTCGATGGTGACCAGTTTGCCCCCTGTTTTGCTGAGCGCCCAAGCTATCCAGATGGTGGAATGTCCCGTAGAAGTGCCTATTTCCAATGCTGACTGATAATTATTCGCCACGATAAGATCGTGCAACACCTGACCATCTTCGTAGGGCACATTGAGATCGTGCCACCGTTGCCGGCTTTCTTCCAAAAAGATTGCTACCCTTTTATCCCGTTCACGTTGATTAGTATCCTGGGCAGCACATTCTGCCACCACACCTAATAACAGGATGCTCGAAAAGACCACATTGATTTGAACAAGCGCCTTCATGGTAATCGGTGTTTTCATCAAAAACACCTGACGTGCCGGATTTGTTTGCTGGCCGGACATGTCTTTTCCACTTTTGAATATATCGGTGAGGCCGGCATCGGCACAAGAGAAAATAAGCAGTTGTGAAAAAAGGAATAATTTACTTATTTTTGCAGCACAGATAAAATTCCTTTATGTAAGATATCATTTCTTTCGGACAAAATTAACCAGCGGACCCCACGGTGGTCGGCGATAGTTATTGATCGTTCATAGAAAGAAATTATGCTTATTCTTCAACACCTATCATACATTCATCCCAATAAAGATCTGCTGTTTGACAACATCAATCTTTATGTAAATAATCACGACAAAGTAGCTTTAATTGGCAACAATGGCTTCGGTAAGTCCACGCTCCTAAAAATCATTGCAGGCGAACTACAACCCGCCGGAGGACGGCTGTCTTTGGATACGGAACCCTACTATGTGCCTCAAGTTTTCGGGCAGTACAATCAGATGACCGTAGCACAAGCATTGCGGGTAGCTGATAAGTTGGGTGCCTTACAGGAGATCCTCAATGGCAACGCTACCGAAGAAAACATGGAGCTATTGGATGACGACTGGACGGTTGGGGAACGTTGTGACGAGGCCCTTGCGTATTGGCAACTAACGGGCGTAGACTTGGCGCAAAAGATGGAAACCTTAAGCGGAGGACAGAAAACGAGGGTTTTTCTTGCAGGGATCATCGTCCATCGGCCCACCTTGATTTTGCTGGACGAACCCAGCAATCATTTGGATCGGGCTGGGAGGCAATTGCTTTATCATTTTATCCGCACCACTTCCAGCACGTTGCTCATCGTCAGCCATGACCGGAAGCTATTAAGCCTCTTGGACACGGTCTGTGAATTAGGCAAGCAGGGTATCACCGTTTATGGCGGCAATTATGATTTTTATGCCGAACAGAAAGAGCATGCAAGCAACGCGTTGAGCCAGGACATCAGAAGCAAAGAAAAAGCGCTACGGAAAGCAAAGGAAAAAGAGCGGGAAACGCTGGAACGACAGCAGAAGCTGGACGCACGGGGTAAACAGAAGCAGGAGAAGGCCGGCGTTGCCCGCATTATGATGAACACGCTCAGGAACAGCGCGGAAAAAAGTACTTCCAAAATCAAAGGCGTGCATGCCGAAAGAATTGGAAGCATCACGCAGGAGCTTCACGAGCTTCGTTCGGGATTGCCCGATCTGGACAAAAT
This sequence comes from Parapedobacter koreensis, assembly GCF_900109365.1. Taxonomy (GTDB): domain Bacteria; phylum Bacteroidota; class Bacteroidia; order Sphingobacteriales; family Sphingobacteriaceae; genus Parapedobacter; species Parapedobacter koreensis. The sequence continues at coordinate 43,522 of NZ_FNZR01000007.1, forward strand.
GCGATTTGGCTTTGATAACACTTCCTTGCACAAAGGCAAAGTGCTATGCTCGGCCGTTGCTATCAATTACCACTATGGTCATCAATGGCTATGGCAAGAAAATTTAAGTTTTCAACTAACAAGCGGTGAGCGGATAGCGCTAAACGGCCCAAATGGGTCGGGTAAAACCACCCTCATAAAACTTATACTGGGTGAGTTGGAACCTGCAATAGGAAGCATTTCCCGGGCAACTGGCCGGACGGTGTATATTGACCAGGATTATTCATTGATCGACAATCGATCTCGTGTTTACGAACTGGCTCAGCGATTCAATGCCACGGCCCTGCAGGAACATGAAATAAAAATCAGGCTCAACCGGTTTCTATTTCCGAAAGCAGATTGGGATAAACCCTGTGGGGCATTGAGCGGCGGGGAAAAAATGCGGCTGATGCTTTGCTGCTTGACTATTGGCAACCAATCGCCGGACATCATTGTGCTGGACGAGCCGACGAATAACCTGGACATCCAGAACATCGAAATATTAACCGCCGCCATCAATGAATATGAAGGAACTGTCATCGTGGTGTCCCACGATGACCATTTCCTACAACAAATCCGTGTCGAGCGCATGATTTCACTGGATTAATCATTAATATAAAATCGATAATGACCTTTAAAAAAACAGTTGCTATGTATCCCAATCCACCAAACGTAGGCATTTTAGCCAACATCCAAGCGTATTTGCGTCAAGCAGGTTATCCTGCTTTCCGTTATCGACAGCTTATGCAATCCTTACAGCAAGGTATTCAAAACTTTGACGATATGGTGGAGCTTCCCAAACCCATCAGGAAAAATCTATCTACCCGTTTCGGGCCAACACCATTACCCCTTAAAATTGCTACCTCACAAGCTTCAAAGCAAGTAGAAAAAGTATTGTTCGAAACCCAATTGGGTGCTCGTATCGAAACGGTACGCTCACACTACCGAGCCGGATGGACATCCATGTGTATTTCTTCGCAGGCAGGCTGCGGGCTGGGATGTACATTTTGCGCTACTGGTGCAATGGGACTAATGAAAAATCTCACATGTGACGAAATCTGTGCACAGGTATTCCATCCATATTGGCAAAAACAATTGCCCGACAGCATTGCATTTATGGGCATGGGTGAGGCATTGGCTAACCCAGATGTCTTTATGGCCATCGACACAATGATAGCTAAAGGTCATGGTGGCATTTCCCCGCGTCGACTGACTGTATCGACCGTTGGGCATGCCCCTAACCTGGAACAGCTGACCCAAAAGCATCCGCAGGTAAACATAACCCTTTCCGTGCATTCACCATTTCCGGAGCAACGTGCGCAGTTGATACCGTTGGAAAGAAAATTCCCGTTGGCCGAAAACCTAACTATCCTTGACCGTCATGTCATGAACCACCATCGCAAAGTTTACCTCGCCTACTTACTTATTGACCATGTAAATGACACAACCGACCACCTCAACGCATTGATAGCATTGGTAAAACGCCGTTGCCGGCCCGAGCTTTTCCATGTAAATGTGATTCGTTACAACACGGCTTTTGGCGCGGATCCATCCTATCGGCAGCCAGAGGCAAGCAAGGTCTCAACATTCGTTGAACAACTAAAGGCACAGGGCATTCATGCGACACGGAGGACACAGTTTGGTGAAGGAATAGCCGCTGCATGCGGGCAGTTGCATGCAGTCACTGGATCTCTTATATCGCGTCAGAAAGCGAAGTAAACGTAAATTCCCTGATTTTAAGGGGAGGAACGATATAACTGACGTTGGATTCCGTGCTGACGGTGCGTTCGGGTAAACCCATGGTATCAAGGTTGTTCAACATAATTACCGGGCTTTCATTGAAACGGAAGTTCTTGACCGCATACCTGATCTCACCGTTTTCGATGTAAAACGTCCCGTCCCTTGTAAGGCCGGTCAGCAATAAGGTCTGGGGATCAACGGGGCGAATGTACCAAAGTTTGGTCACCAGGATCCCCCGTTCCGTATTGCTGATCAGCTCTTCTAATGTGGCGGTTCCACCTTCCATGATCATATTATTGGGAGAAGGAAGTGGGCTGACTCCCTTTTGCTGGGCCCAATAACGGGAATAAGAGAGGTTTTTAACTACCCCCTTTTCTATCCACATCGTTTTTTTCTGCACTTGCCCATCACCTGACCATGGAGAAGCGGGCAAATCAGTGTGCGCGGGATCGGAATAGATGGTGACCCGTTCGTCTACAATGATTTCTCCAATTTTCGTTTTCCCTCCAGGGTTGCTAAAAAAGGATCGGCCTTCATCAGCAGAACGTGCATCCATGGCGAAATAAAGGTTTTCCAATAAAACCGCGGCGGCGGCGGGCTCCAGTATGACGGTATATTTCCCCGGTTCCAGGGCACGTGCGCCGACCGAACCTTGTGCTTTTTGTGCCGCAATTTTAGTGGCAGCCGCAACATCCAGCTTATCAAAATCATGATAGCCCTTGATCACGTAACCCGATCCGGTGCCGTCTTCTGTACGGGCGGTCAATGAAAAATTAACGTTTGTGCTTGGGTAATAGGCAAAAAGCCCCTTGGAATTCATCATTGCGGAATATCCATTGTGATTTTCCAGGAACCCTGCCGCCGTTAGTTTTTCACTATCTGACAATTCAAGGCTTTTTCCCACGGCCACTGCCCGTGTTTCAGGGGTTATCTTGGCCGTCGATTCAAAATAACCAGTCGATTCTACGTATTGCTGGGGTTCCAGGACACCCATGTATTCAGGATTTTCCGGAGCCAACAAGGCAAGTTCTTCAGAACGACGGACGACTTTTTCAAGGGAGGCTTCGTCAAACTCATCGATAGTGGCGACCCCTACTTTTTTACCAAATGCGGATTGAACAGCTAAATTCTGATTGATTAAAGAACCGCTGGTGGATACTTCGTTCAGGGCATAACGGATATTCCCTCTTATTTCGCCCAGCAGATTGGCTTCACATTCATCTGCTTTGGAATAGCTAAGGACTTTTTGCAATAATGTTCTGGCTTCTGCTTCAGTTAATATGACAGACATGATGTTTTCGAGTTAAGGATTTTTAAACTTATACTTTCCGCGCAGTGTTAATGACATTCACCCCATTAAAACGCGCCGTAGAACTGCCGTGGGACACTGCGCTGACCTGCGAAGGCTGCCCTTTTCCATCAAAAAATGAGCCTCCCAAACGATAGTCACGTTCGTCGCATACCTTTACGCACGAGTTCCAAAACTCTTGCGTGTTTGATTGGTATGCCACGTCTTTGAGCATACCGATGATTTGCCCATCTTGGATTTCATAGAACAATTGACCGCCAAACTGAAAATTGTAGCGTTGCTGATCGATGGAAAATGACCCATCCCCGATGATATAGATACCTCTTTTGACATCTTTGATGAGCTCTTCCACCGAAAGGGGCCCTACACCGGGAGATAGGGATACATTGGGCATCCGTTGGAATTGTACAGAAGACCAGCTATCCGCATAACAGCAGCCATGGGATTCTTTTTCACCGATGATATGTGCCTGATCACGGATTGCTTGGTAATTTACCAATATCCCGTCTTTAATCAGATCCCACTGCTTTGTTTTCACGCCTTCATCGTCCCATCCGACGGCACCTAACGATCCCACTTGGGTTTTATCCGCGACGACATTGACCTGTGGGCTTCCATAATTGAATGCCTTGGATTGCAGTTTGTCCAGTGTTGCAAATGATGTGCCTGCAAAATTGGCTTCATATCCCAAAACGCGGTCTAACTCGGTTGCATGCCCAATGGACTCGTGTATGGTCAGCCAAAGGTGAGACGGATCCAGGATAAGGTCATATTTACCCGCTTCCACTGACTTGGCACCAATTTTTTCCTTGGTTTGCTTGGCAGCTGCAATCACATCTTCAAGCATATCATAGCCTTTGTTGTACCTGGTCGTAATGCCTGCGACCTTATCCGCCGGATTGGCCTGTAAGTATTCATACCCCATGCCTACCGGTGCACTAAGCGATTGCCGGGTTTCGAATTTCCCGGTTTTGGCATCGATGGTCGTCACCATGAAAACGGGCCACATACGGTGAATGTCCTGATCAATGTAGGATCCATCCGATGAGGCGAAATATTTTTGTTCATTGACCATGAACAGCATGGAATTGACGTAATTGGCTCCGTTTTTTATCGCAGCGTCATTAACGCCGAGGAGCAAATCAACTTTCTCCTCAATGGTCACTTCAAAAGCGTTTCGTTGGATGGGTGCTTTCCAACTTACCTCGCCATAACCTTGTTGGGGCGCTAAAATCACCGGACGTTTCATAAGTTTAGCGTTGGCTTTTGCTATGGCTACCGCTTCTGCTGCCGCCGCAGCGGTGTCTGCTTCGCTCTTGGCATCTACAACGGCCGCAAAACCCCAGCACCCATCGGCGATCACCCGTATACCCACGCCAAAGGATTCCGTATTGACCACATTTTGCACCTTGTCTTCGCGGGTAACCACATATTGGTTCAGGTACCTGCCTATCCGGATATCGGTGTAGCTCGCGCCCTTTGACTTAGCGGCATTCAAGGCCGCATCGGCCAAGCGCTTTTTTAAGGCAACGTCCATTCCGCTATCCAAGAAGGATTCCGGTGAAACCGCGTTGCCCAGTATGGGAACTGATGATAGCATCATGCCCCCAAGGCCTAAACCTGAAAGTTTGATAAAATTTCTTCTTTTCATGGCATTTTATATAGTTAGTTATTTGAAATTCATGAGAACGGCCAAAAGCCGGTGAAGGCGCAGCATCATCCCCTCAAGTGCCAAGCTTTCGTTTTGGTGAATGCCCTTATCCCTTGGTGTGATAACGTGACCCCTATCCCGGAATGCCGCCTCCCGCTCCATGGCAGGGCGGCACTGACCCGGTCGCAGCAATTCCAGTAAGCAGAGCCTACATCCATCCGTCGTAGGATGGATGTCGCCCGTTCCCCGTCGGGCGTATACACCCCTGCCGTCAGCCCATATGCCGTGTCTTGCATGAGTGCCACGGCCTCCTCGTCATTATCGACCTGCATGATGCCGATGATGGGGCCGAAACTTTCTGCTTTCATGACCAGCATATCGTGGTTTACATTGACCAACACGGTGGGTTCGAAATAATACCCGCGCCCTTCCAGTTGCTTACCCCCCGTCAGCAGTGTAGCTCCCTTCTCGACGGCATCTGCTACCTGTGTTGCCAATACAGAAAGCTGATCCTTCCTCGCCAACGGGCCGAAATAAACATCTTCTTCGGTGGTGGGGTCGCCTATTTTCCAGGCCTTTACCTGCTCCACGAATGCCGCTACATAGGCATCATATATCGTCTTGTGTACGTAGATCCGCTCCACGGAACAGCAGCTCTGCCCATTGTTGTAAAACGCACCATCCGCTGTAGCCGCTGCCACGGCAGCCACATCTTGTACATCATCTGTGACATATATGGGATCCTTGCCCCCCAATTCCAACTGGCAGGGCACCAGCTTGGATGCCACCTGCTCATGGATATATCGCCCCGTGGCGTAGGATCCCGTAAAAAAATACCCATCAAACGATAGCCCCAGCAAGTGTTTGCCCACATCACCCGCTCCGATGGCAACTTGAAAGACTTCTTCGGGCACACCGGCCGCTTTCAGTAGCTCGGCAATCCGGAGACCAGTATTCGTTGTAAACTCCGATGGCTTGTATAATACCGCATTGCCCGCCAGCAATGCAGGTACAAATACATTTACACCCACCAAATAAGGATAGTTCCAGGCCGAAATGTTGCATACAACGCCCAATGGTTCATAGCTGATGCGCTCTTCAAGGGTGCCTCCCCCATCATCCATCCGTTCATCGGCCAAGTATTTCGCGGCATGCCCGCTCAGCCATTTTATGCGCGCGATAGCCCCCTTGATTTCGTTTAATGCTTGGGTAAGGGGCTTCCCCATTTCAGCGGTCAGCGTAGCTGCCAGCGTGGACTTATCCTGTTCCAGCAGCACCATGAATCGCTCCATGACACCTATCCGCACGGAAAGTGGCTCGGCCGCCCACGACGACTGCGCAGCCGCCAGCCGATCAAATTTCGCTGCCAGTGAATCGGCTGTATCATCTTGGAGCACCGCCAGCACTTCTTCGGTAGCCGGGTTAATGATTTTCATAAGCTATGATGTGATTTTTTACTTCATTGATGAACCGTTCGCGGATAGCGCCCATGAATGGGTTACGGGCATCGTCCATCCGTTCGGGGTGCCATTGCACGAGCAGTAAAAAAGGATCCATGCCGGTTTCCTTTCGTTCCAGCGCTTCAACGATGCCATCATCCGATAAGGCGGCTGCTGCAAGACCTTCTCCAATCCGGTCAGCACTTTGGTGATGCAAGCTGTTCACCCATCCATCTTTGTGGCCCGTAATAGCAAACAGCAACGAATGGGGATCCACACGGATCGCGTGATCCCGTTCGCCTCCTCCGGGCAACTTGGCGTGGTTGAACTTGCCCCATGTGGGGATGTCCGGTATCAGCGTGCCGCCGAAGTACACATTGGCCAACTGGAGTCCCCGGCAGATACCCAATACGGGCAACTGCTTGGCCTGCACCTGATGCATGAGTTCCAGCTCAAATTCGTCCCGCCGCTCATCAAAATCAGCGGGCACACAATATTCCAGAAACTCGGGCTTGCCATAGCGGGACGGATGCACATCTTCCCCGCCGGTAAACACCACACCGTGGCAACGGTTTACGTCCATCAAGTTATCCCGTGTGTAGCTCAACGGCATGATCACCACGTCATCCCGGACACCTGCCACCCATTCGGCATAGCCAGCGTACATCCTGCCATCCGTCATCCCGATCGTGAGCTTGCTCATAGCGCTTTTTCGTATAAGGCCCTGAAATCATCACGGCTCACAGGCTTCGGGTTATTGGGATGCGCAAAATCGGCAATGGCCATATCGGCCAAAGTATCCAAGTGATCGGGCAGTACACCGATGGCCGACAATCGGCTCGGTATCTGAATCCGTTCGTTGAGTTCGGTGAGATAATGTACTACGCCATTGCCTGTCTCATCGGTCAGCTCCATAGCACGCGCCATCCGTCTAAACTGCTGCTCGTTGCCAGCGATATTGAATGCCATGCCATACGGTAGGTTTACCGCATTGGCCAGGCCGTGGTGCGTATCCAAAAGTGATGACAGTGGATGCGCCAAGGAATGTACCACGCCCAACCCTTTCTGAAAGGCAATAGCTCCCATCATGGAAGCCACGAGCATATTGCTCCGTACTGTTTCATCGGGCTCTGTGACCGCCTTCTCCAGCGACCGGGCAATCAGGCGTATTCCTTCCAAAGCTATCCCATCACATATGGGGTTCGGATTTTTGGCGAGAAAGGCCTCCATATTGTGGGTGAGTGCGTCCATGCCCGTCGCCGCAGTGACATGCGGAGGTAGTTCCATGGTAAGCAGCGGATCGGCAAATACGACTTTGGCCATCAGCTTCGGGGAAAAGAGGATACGCTTCTGATGAGTTTCGTCATCAGCGATGATGGCACTTCTGCCCACTTCACTGCCGGTGCCGGCCGTGGTGGGTATGGTGATGAAATGCGGCACATCGCCCGTCACATACACATCGCCGCCGATGAGGTCGTCATACTTGAACAGATCTTCCCGATGATTCACCCGCAGTGCGATGGCCCTGGCCACGTCCAATGCCGCGCCGCCCCCGATACCTACAATTGCATCCCTATCCGTATCATCCCATACGGCCGTACCTTTATATACGTCTGATTTCACGGGGTTTTTGTGAATGGCTGCAAAGACCTCTACACGAATGCCCTGCGCATCAAGGCCGGATGCGATTGCCTTGAAAAACGGCAACTGGGCAATTACCGGATCGGTGACCAGCAAAGGGCGCTGCAGCTGGTGCTGCCGCAGGTAGGCCGGCAATTCTTGCACAGCCCCACAGCCAAACCGGATGGTAGTGGGAATATTAAATTGTACAATCTGATAGGGATCCATGTGCTTTATATCGCATTAAATAATCTCAAAATATCGTTTCAGCTCCCAATCGGTCACCGCCTTGGAAAACTGTTGCCATTCCCATTCACGGGTGCTGCAAAAATGGGTAACAAAGGCTTCGCCAAGCAATTCCCTGGCAAGCTCAGACCGTTTCATCTGTTGGGTAGCCTCCCATAAGTTAGCCGGTAACCTGCCGTTGGAATCGTCGAGGTAACCATTGCCTACCGTAGCAGGCTGCTGGAGATCAAGACCATGCCTGATACCGTAAAGGCCGGACGCAAGGCAAGCCGCTATCGCCAAGTACGGATTGGTATCGGCGCCCACCACACGGGTCTCCAGCCGCGTGGATTTCGCGCCACCCGCTATGACGCGCAGCGCCACCGTCCGGTTGTCCAGCCCCCAAGTCAAGGTGGTAGGTGCCCATGCGCCTTCTACCAGCCGTTTATAGCTGTTGACGGTAGGGGCATACATGGGCAGCAAGTGGGGAAGGCAATGCAGTTGACCTGCGATATAATGTTCCATCAGCGGGCTGATGTTTCGCGGGTCATTCCCGTCAAAAAACAGGTTGTGCTGGGCATTTTCGTCCCACAGGCTTTGATGCACATGGCCGCTGCACCCCGGCAATTGTTCGTTCCATTTGGCCATGAACGAAGCGATGATACCGTGTTTGTAGGCAATTTCCTTCACCGCCGTTTTGAATAGAATGGCCCGATCCGCTGCTTCCAGCGCGCCCGCGTAGGCAATGGCCGCCTCGTAAACACCCGGACCGGTCTCGGTATGTAAGCCCTCAATGGGTATGCCGAATTGGGTGAGCAATTGAAATAAATCCGTGATGAACGCATTTTTCAGCGTACTCCGCAAGATGGAATAACCGAACATCCCGGGAGTCATCGGTTCCAGTTGCCGAAAGCCCTTTTGGTGCAGGCTATCCGGTGTTTCCGAAAAGTTGAACCACTCGAACTCTTGCGAGACGAACGGCGTAAAGCCCTCCTGCTTGCATTGGTCGACCACGCTGCGCAGTAATTGCCGAGGGCATACTGGTGCAGGGGTACCGTCAGTGCTTATAAACTCCCCTAAGAAAAAGGGTACACCATCTTCCCATGGTATTTTACGGAACGTGCCCAGATCTAAACGCAAAGGCATATCGGGATAACCGGTATGCCATCCCGTAAACGATGCATTGTCATAGGCCAAGTCATTGGCATCCCAACCGAATACCACATCGCAGAAGCCCAGGTGCCCGTCTGCCACGGCATTGAATTTATCCAGCGAGATGTACTTGCCCCTCAGCACACCATCGATATCTGCCGCCGCTAATTTTACCTTGGCCGCGGGGTGGCTTTTTACATAGTCGAGCACTTGCTGCATAGTCATTTTCTGAAAAATTTAAACAAGCAAAAGGATATCAAAAGTACCAAAAAATAAATCAGTCCGATGCCCCAGTTGTACACCAGCATGGATACCAGCGATATGCTACCCACAACGATGACGATCACAGGGAAGGCAGGGTACAATGGTACTCGGAATGGCCGATGCAATTCGGGTTCCTTATTTCGGAGCTTGATAAGGGTCACCATGGCGATTACATAGAGGGTGAGCGCCCCGAATACCGATAAGGTGATGATTTCTCCCGTGCGCCCGGAAAATAGCGCCAACAACCCGAGCAGGGTATTTGCAAGGAGCGCATATACCGGCGTGCGGAATCGGGGCGATACCAAGCCCAGGAAAGACGGAAAATGACGGGCTTTTCCCATTTCATAGGTAGAGCGTCCCGCAGCCAGAATGAGGCCATGGAACGAAGCCACCAGCCCGAAAAGGCCCACGGTGATAAGGAGGTGATACAGGATGTGGTTGTCGCCGGTCACCCTGGAGAGTGCCAGCGGCAGAGGCGAATCGGACGTGTCGCCCCCGTTTCCCTGCTGGTAGACGATCGCCTCCCACCCGGCTACCCCCACGGCTGACATGAAAACCAGTACGCAAAGTACCGCCAACGTAAATATCGCCCATCCAAAGCCTTTTTTGATGTCGCGCTGCGGGTTTTTGGTCTCCTCGGCTACGTTGGCTATCCCTTCAATACCCAAGAAAAACCAAATGGCAAACGGGATAGCTGCAAAAGCTCCGCCCCATCCATTGGGAAAAGCATTGCTCACCAGGTTTGCGGCCTCGAAATGGGGTGACACGACGCCTACGAATAGCAACAACTCACCCACAGCCAATACGGTAATGACCATTTCGAATGTAGCAGCAGCTTTTATACCAATGATATTCAGGCCCGTGAAAAGGAGATATGCCACCACGGCACTGGTGATGACCGGGATATCTGGAAAAAATGCATTGAAATAAGCGCCGATGGCAAAGGCGATCGCCGGAGGCGCAAAGACGAATTCCACGGTCTGGGCAATACCCGCTATAAAAGCAGCATCCTTGCCCAGTGCACGCTCAGCGTAATCAAACACGCCACCCGCTTTCGGAATCGCGCAAGCCAACTCCGAATAGCTAAACGTGAAGGTGACATACATCGCCATCACCACCACCGTGGCAATGCCCATGCCCAAAGTTCCTCCTTTCTCCAAACCGAGGTTCCAGCCGAAATACATGCCGGAGATCACATAACCTACCCCTAACGCCCAAAGCGCAAAAGGTGTGAGCGTTTTTTGTAACTTAACCGTACTCATTGGCGTGTTGCTAAAACTGTATTGTCTTCCCCAGCTTATTAGCGGCTATATTGGTTGAGCGATGGCGTTCATTCGCGCTAAAGATAGGAAAAAATCCATCGCAATAGTAATCAGGCATCAATACTTATCGCATTTAACCCCGCAATTGTCGAATATGCACCAACCACCTCCAAAGGATGGTCAAGACGTTTCAGCCGTACCAAAAAACACGACTGCCAGCCAGCAGATACCGAACCACTTCTCCAACGAACCGAGCCCCCAGCCCGGTGAGTTTGGATACCATTTCGTCAATGTCTTCAACGACGAACATGACACAAAGATAACCGAGGGCGTTCACGGGAGCAGCTCTTTTGTCTGATATAACCGGTGGAGTGGGAAATCGTGAAAGTTCGAGGCGGCTGTGTGAAAAAAGCGATAGCGTCATCGAGGTATTGTACAACGATATCGATATTGTCCAGTGGAGTCATTTAAAACCCGTAAGCGCTGTCCCCTGTATTAATATTGATGCCTTTATTGACTGTTCTTTCAAATGTAAAAACCTTTTTCGCTCTTCGTCTTTCAAAAAACGCTCAAAGTCTTGTTGATTTTGAAACGCTACGAGATGAATTTCATAAGGTTTGTCAATATGGATTTCAATAAAATTGTTTTCTGCCGGTCTTACTCGGAATAATCATATCATCCTTCAATTATTATTCTGTCGTTATTCGTGGTAGGCTGTGAAATTACCAGAAAGTCAAGTTGTTCGGCTGTCTCGTTTGCGATATAATGTTTGGTTTCTGGTCGAACTAATATTCCTTTTTGTTCTGCTACAATTATCCTGTTTCCCGCTAAATAAAAAGTCGCTGTCCCGCTGAGTATAAAGAAAAATTGCTGGGCGTTCGTATGAAAATGTAATTGCTCTCTTGTACCACTTGGCATACGCTCTTGTTTAACGGATAATCCTGCTGTATCAACTAATACCCAACTGTCGCAATGGTCACCCCATGAGTAATGTTCTGCTGTATTTCTGTCAATTATTTTTCCCATTTCTTCTTTATAAAATTTTGATAGTACCACTTTACAATGACTTCCAGCCTGCAATAAGACAAGCTCCTTTACTTTTGAAAGGTCAATAACAATTCGTCCAGTTGCTGGAAATCGATGGTCATGCCTTCTTTAAAGCCCATCGCCAGCTCTTTTTCGAGGTCGTCAAGCGTATCGTAAGTCAGCAGCATATCCACCTGTACTTTATTATTTTTCGGGGTAAAGTTGTTCTCCCATAGATTTTGAGGAAGCGCAGGGTTCATCGTGCCGTTTTCATCACTAAATCCACCTTTTGAGGCAAAAGATTTCTCTTTCACGATAGCAATGAAATTGGTTTTTGCCCAATGTTTTTCACCTTCGGGACTTACCATTGCGTAATGCCAAAAACCGCCTTCACGGAAATCCATCGTCGTGGTTTCGGCCCTCCACGGTTGCGGTCCCCACCACTGATCGAGCAGTTCAGGTGTTGTCCACGCCTGCCAAACCAATTCAAGGTTGGCGGCAAATTCACGGGTAATGTGAATGGTGTTGTTTTCTTTGTTGACGGTGAAGTCAAATAATAATGTCGGGTTCATTTTACTTATTTTTTAGTGTTAGTAATAATTTATCCAGGTTATCAAAGCGGTCTTCCCAAATTTTGCGGAACTGGTCTAACCATTTATCTATTTCTTTCATTTTGTCAATTTCAAGTTGGTAATAGATTTCCCTGCCTTTGCGTTCCTGTTTTATCAGTTCGCACGCTGTCAAAATGCGTAGATGTTTAGATACAGCTTGTCGGGTTGTATCAAAGTGTTCGGCAATGGCATTTGGTGTCATTGCTTGTAATGCAATTAAGGCGACAATTCCCCGTCTTGTCGGGTCTGCAATTGCTTGAAAAATATCTCGTCTTGTTTTCATTATGCAAACATATAGTTGCAAATATATATGCAATTATTTGGTTTCACAAATTTTTCAAGGTTTTTTTAACTTGTATAGGTTGTCAAACAGCAAGCTATCCTGAAACAGGTATTCAAACAGGGTTCCACGTTTAAAGAGGGTATATTTAGAACAACCTGGGTTAATCCAAAACTCAGGTATAACTCACAGATAGTCAAAGAAAAAGAGCTGATCTTTTGGGGCAGCCCTCAGATTTTTTAGATGATCCCCCATCAGGTCGGGGGGGCGGGATTGGCCGCGCTCCGCAGGCCCCACACCCAATTACCGCAGCCATCCTGTGAGGGGGGCTCAGCTAAATGGAAGCTGGCACAACATGCTTGTGGCTTTTTTTGTCTTCTCACTCGCACAAACAAGTTTGGCCAGCTTCAAACAAAAAAAGCCCTTGCTGATGCAAGAGCTTCCATTTGCTGTGTCGGGGTGGCGGGATTCGAACCCACGGCCTCTTCGTCCCGAACGAAGCGCGCTACCGGGCTGCGCTACACCCCGTTACATTATATTTGTGCTATTCACAAGCTTGCAAACTAGCCTCAGGCAAATCGCGGAGCAAAAGTATCATTTATCTTCGAATAGATCAACTATTTTAAGAAAGTTGCCTCCTGTAGACTCCATTCCTTTTGCTTTGTTTATTCAAACACCTAAAGTATCAAATCGTATCGTTCTTCATAAAGCACCTTGCCCCACTGCTCTACCTCTACTGCAGCCGTTGGCTGAAAACCTACCCGCTTATACATAGCAATCGCGCGTTGTTGAACGTCTGTAGTCAACAGGTATACCCGGTTATATTGTTTGCTCCTGCAATACGCTAGCGCCATCTCCAATAATTTTCTACCGATGCCTGTGCCTCGAAAAATAGGATGCACAAGGAACCAACGTAATTGGGCCTCATTATGCGGCCGCTCAACGATGGCAATGCAACCAACGATTTCGCCACGATATACGGCCAGCCAGATCTTATTTTTATCGGGGTCGTATTGTTCAAGAAACTCTTGGAACGTCTTGATTACGTAACCCTCAAACGATTGGGAATAGCCGGACTCCTGCGCATAAAGTTTGCCATGTAGGTAAATTAGATATCCGATGTCTCCTGGACACAATTCATCCCGAAAAACCACCTGCTCGGCAAGCGCTTGACTATCATAGCGCGAGGACAAGAGCAATTCTATCGTTTGCATCGCACCCACCAATCGCTCGGATTCTTCCGGCTTGAGCGAATTGATAAATTGCTCAATTCGTTCATCCTGTTTAGTCTGGAGTGCCGCCAGCAGTGCCTTGCCCGTATCTGTCAGCCGAATATGGAATGCTCTACGGTCGGTATCAGACGGCGTTTTTAGGACAATCCCATCGCGTTCGTACATTTTCAACATTCTACTCAAGTAGCCTTTATCCAATTGGAGTGATTCACTTAATGCTTGTGCCGTGACGGTACAATGTGTTCCGACTTCGTAAAGCACGCGTACCTCGGAGAGTGAATAGGGGCTTTCGAGGAAATGGTCATCAAGGAGACCAAGCTGTGCGGTATAGAACCGATTGAATAACCTTACTTGTTTAATTTTTTCCTTCACAAGGCAAAACTGCATTAAATAGTTGACAAAAGCAACCATTTACAACTAAAACTCTGATAAGATAGCCGCAATGTTCACCAATTTTTTATAAAGTACACGTGCTTCGGAGAGTGGGATTTCCTTGTAAGTAGTTTTTTTTCATATTTTTAAGCCGAATAAGACTTAAATTATCATCAGCAATTCCTATCTTGTTTAGAAAAGATTTATGCTTAGCTATATCCTCGAAGTTATGATAACTAACTGTCCAAAATGAATTTTTGCATATTGAGCTGGCAATTTTTTCAAAATATGGCTGGTCAACAAATGATAAGGAATGTCCCAAGACAAACACTTCACAAATATTCTTTAAAGTAGAAAAGTAATCTTCCTGTTCTTTTATTATCTGCGCTGTAGGTTTAAATGTTTTGTAATAATACTCGTCAATTTCTTCATTTCCCAATTCATAAAAGTAATAATAGCTGTATTCATTATAGGCATTACAATGTTTAAATCTCTTATTGGGATCTACACCGTGGCCTAGTACAATTTCTGAACAGATATCGATTGCCTGCTTATGGATGTAGTTGATATTTTCAGGTTTTATGCAGTATAATTTCTGTAGCGTTGCTGTGTAATTAAAATTAAGAAATAACCCCCTACTATTTAGATTGAGCAACTTAACTGTTGGACAATCAGGAATTTTTAAGTCCAAAATCCAATTTAAGAAAGCTTCCCGGAGCTCAACGGTAACCAAGTCAAGCCGTTGGCATATTTCTTCAGCGTATGCATGCCAACCACGTTTTATCAAATCATCTGAATCCAGATTCGCAATATATTTTCTGCATTCTTCTTTAACTAATTCCATATCAATTTCAGCAAGTGTTGATTCAAACTGACACCATAGAAAATTGTAATCAAAGTATTTACGTAGGTGTTTATATAGGGCTTGATTGTTTTTCGCTACATACTTTTCAAAAGTCCTATATGTTGAAGCTATACCGTGATACAAATCAAAACCATTTCCAATAATGTAAAGCTGTGAACGGTATTTGTTTAATGTGCCTGCAACCATGATTTTATACAAAGTTCGAATCATTTTTGAAAGATTTGAAGGATTTGGCGTATAAGAGGATTTGTGTTAAAAATAGCTGCATTCAGCTCAAAAAATTTGTGGTACGTTCAGAACTATTAAAATTAGGTAAGATCGCCTTAGTAATACCATCAGTAAAAAGGCTCGTTTTTTCAAAAAATGATTTTATAGCAATCGATGCTAAGAAACTGGCTTGGTTTATTCAGAACAATGGGGGTTATCGACAATTTCAAAAATTAAGTGGATTGGACGTTGAGGTAATGCACAACAAGCCCAAAAGGACAGCTTGCAAATCCGATAGTCTGAATTTTATTTTGGAATGTGACGTGTGTAACCAATCTGATGTGCTGTTTTCGTTTGTCGCGCCAGTAAGCTTGTTTCGCCCTAAAGCAAAAACCTCTGGCTACTGCCAAAGGCTTTCTTTAACAGTCGGGGCGATGAGAATCTATTAGAACACCTACGGGAAATTTTGAAAGTAATCGGGGATTTTATTGATAAAAATGGAAAGAATAATTTGTAATGATGTTATTTTGCATCAACGATGAAACCCGTAGTAATCTTCTCTACAAGTTTCCAATCTCCAAGAATCACCTAAAAGATTTCTGACAGTTTTTATATTCTAATGAATTGCAGTTTTATCATAGAAGATAAATATAGCAAAAAAGTAGCCTTTAAATCATTTGTTCGACTGTCAATTCCTGTTACTCATTATTCAATTTCTGTAACCGTTCTTTTGCTGAAGGGATGACGTCATCATCTTCTTCATAATTTTCAATCACACTTTCCAACGTGCTCTTCGCCTGGAAGTCATCGCCTTTGCCCGCATAAGCATCCGCAAGCAGGATGAAGCTCTTGGCCACCCAATAATCATATGACCCCATGTTGTTGATCACATCAAAGGCCGTTTCCTGGGCTTTGTCGTATTCCTTGTCTTCATACTGCAGTTGCCCCACGCGGTACCGTGCCTCTGCGCCGACTGCAGTTTGGCTCCTCAGCGCCGCCAGATTCAGTTCCTTCATGGCGGGCTCCACGTTCCCTTCCCGCAGCATGGCCCGCGCACCGTACAAGTGTGCCTTGGCAATGTCCTCCTCAGATGACCGATCGTAATTCTTTATCAACTTCGCATACTTGGCCACCTGCTCCAAGTCACCGATTTCGAAATAACAAATCATCAGGTTAGTTACCGCATAGCCATAGTTTTTTTTATATTCTGAAGTAAGCTCCAGTTTTTTGAGGTGCACGATGGCCTCGTTGTATTCTTCCAGGCTCAGGTACAATGCGGCCGCCGTCAGCAAGGTATTCTCCGTATACTCGCTCGTCCAGTCGTTCAGGATGATGTTCAGGTCATGCAGCGCTTCCCTCGGGTGCCCGGCGCGGTACAAACTCACCCCGCGGATATAACGGGCATGTTTTTCCTGTACGGGTTTCGGAAATTTATCAAAATATGCGTTGATCGCTTCCACGGCAGGTCCGTAGTCCCCCCTGGCAAACAAGGTATGGGCAGCCCGGAAAGTGAGGTTGTCCTGTTCGGCGATACTCAAATCGGCGATATTGGTACTGGTAGCGTAGTTGATATATCCTGAAGCATCTCCCCTGTCCAAATAGATGTTTTCAATGGAACGGAGCGCTTGCCGCGCTTCATCGGTTGTGGCATGCTCCGCTACCACCTTCTGGAATGTCGCCTTCGCCGCTCCGGTATCATCTTTATTGTACTGGACAAGCCCGATGGTCATCAACGCCCGGGGGACATAGCTGCTGCGAGGGTATTGCTCGATCATTTGTTGCAGCCCTTGGATGGCCGTATCGTAATCATCCGTAGTGAAATACGTGTACGGGATTTCAAACGCCACGTCATCGGCATAGTTTGAACCGGGGAACTGCGCAATAACCGAACGCAGAGTACTGAGCTTGGTTTCATTATCGCCCTGCAATCCCTGGATAATACCGCGCTGGAATAATGCATAATCCTGATTGAAAGCTTTACTGTTGATCAGCTGGTCATAGTATTGGTTGGCCCTGTCGTAATTGCGTATGGACAAATACGAGTCGCCCAAACGTGCGATCACGTCATAACGTACATTTTCCTCCATCGAACTTCCCTCGGTAGCCAAAAAGCGTTCAAAATAATCGGCAGCCATACCAAAGCTGTTGTTGCGGAACGCCGCATACGCCAGGCCATAGTTCGCATAACTGTACACATCGGTGTTTCGTGCGACAGGCAACCGGAGGAACCGGGAAAAGTTTTCCACCGCCTCCCTGTACTTGCGCACTTCATACATCGCCTCCGCTTTCCAATACGTGGCCAACGCCGCCATTTCCGCATCGATCGGGAATTTTTCCGATCGCATGAACATGGATATGCTGTTTTCGAAAGCGCGCTCGTTATAAAACTCCAATCCGCGGTAATACGTTACTTTTTGATAGGTCCTATCGGCTTCCCAGTCCCTGTTGTTGAACGATTCCAGCATATTTACCCCTGCGTGGAAATTGCTCGTGCCCAACAAGACTTCGGTCAATAGTGTTTCCGCATTCTCTGTTTTTTTAGCGTCAGGATCAGCATATTCCTTAGTGAAATATTCTTTGGCGACTTCCAGGGCAACTTGGGGGGAATCCAATTCATACAAGATTTTAGCATAGTTAAACAGCCCATCCGCTTTCAATGCCTGGTCGAAATTCAGTCTTGACGCTTTGACAAACGCATTCCGCGCACCTTGTTTATCACCGGTTTCCAGGGCAATATGGCCTAAAGCAATTATCGAGCTCTGATAAAAGACGTCCGAAGTCGCCAACTTCTCCAGAATAGAAGTCGCTCTTTCGTATTCGCCTGCTTGGTAGGCCAGGAAGCCAATCCGGTAATTATCGATATTGCTGCGTGAAGCGTCCGGATGCCGTGCCAGCAATCTACCGTAATAAGCTTGTTTGAATTCGTTCTTTGTAAAATACGTAGCAGCGGCGATCTGGCGCAGCTCAATCTCAAGCGCTTCCCGGTCGATACGCATATCCGGGCTTCGGCGGATCTTTACGGCATCGGCCAGCATCGGCCGGTAATCACGTACGACATCGATGGAATCCATAAGCGTAGGTTGCCTTTCGTCCCGTCGCTCACTGGGTTGTCGCTGCTGTTCTCCTTCTTCCTGCGCATACCCCATAACCAGCAGGGCTGAAAAGACCCCGGTAAGCAGGTATTTCAGGTAGCTATGGCCGATCCTTTCTTTCAATATCATTATTCGTCCGTATTCCTGAACTTTTCCAAACGTTCCTTCGCCGAGGGAATAATACAATTATGTAAATCGTCAGCAAAAAGTGGGCCCAAAAAGGTAAAAACTAAGGGGAGATTTTTAGGTACTACTCAAAAATATACTACTACCTCGCCGCCTGTAAATCCCGGGGATGCGTCTTCCCCTTCGGGGCTTTCATATCGTTGGCTACTTTTTTGACTTTTACTTTGGAATAAATCTGCATTGTCCGGACGCTGCCGTGTCCGAGCATGTAGCTCACCGTTTCGATAGGTAGCCGTATTCCAGCGTAACCGTGGTGGAGAATGTATGGCTGCGGATTTGGCTAGGACTTTCAGAGCATGGTTTACGATCTGATACAGGGCAAAAAAACCATAAATGATTAATTTATAGGGTTTTGATTCCAAATGACACTCTTGTTGGCGGGATTGACTGCGTCCCGCAGACCCGCACGCAATGGCCGCAGCCATCCCTGTCGGGGTGAGGTCTCAACCAAAATAGCTAGCACTACGTGCCTAAACATTCCAATAAAAAGGGCCGCTCAAGCAAACTTGGCGGCCCTTTTTATTGGAATGTCTCCCTGCTTTCGCAGGAACTTCATTTTAGTTGGTCGGGATGGCGGGATTCGAACCCACGACCTCCAGCACCCCATGCTGGCGCGATACCTGGCTACGCTACATCCCGAACGGGGTGCAAACTTAGCTAAAATTGTATTTATATGCAAGTTATAAAAACTGAATATAAATACAATTTTTATCGATAGCTCATCAACTGCTGAAGAACGGTATCAACTATTTTTATCACCAATATACTTATAAAAAGTATCGCGATAAGTATCACCTACCGGAATGATCTTGCCTTCAATGAAAATGCGACCTCGCTCAATGCTGGCTATCTTATCAAGCGCCACGATGTACGAGCGGTGAACACGCACAAAACGGTTGGCGGGCAGGATATCCTCCATTTTTTTCATGTTTTGGAGCGTCACGATACGTTCATCGGGTGTATAAATGGAAATATAGTCTTTTAGTCCTTCTATATATAGAATGTCCTCAAGATCGACACGTTGGATTTTATGTTCGGTCTTGACGAAGATAAAATCTACCGCATCGTTTGGCATAGCTGGCATTACCGGTTGTTGTACCTTGGCTGGTTTATTATTAAGTATTTTCTGCACCGAACGATAGAATCGATCAAAGGCAATGGGTTTTAACAGATAATCCACTACGTTGAGGTCATAGCCATCCAATGCATATTGCGGATAGGCTGTGGTGAGGATGACATCGCATTTGCCATTAATAATTTTAAGAAATTGTATACCTGTCAATTCCGGCATCTGCACATCCAAAAATACCAGATCTACTTCACCATTCTGTACCAGGGTGAGTGCTTCAATCGCATTGGTGGTGCTGGCTACCAGCGTCAGTTCGGGCACTTTGGCTACATAATCCGAGATGATGTCCAGTGCCAGCGGCTCGTCGTCTACGGCTATACATCTTACCATGGGGCAATCATTTTGGGATTATAAATATATGAAAAGTTCGCTACTGTAATACGTGTCTGACTCAATAATGTTGATGGTATGCCTGCCGGGATATCCCAGCTGGAGCCTACGCTTCAGATTAGTGAGCCCGACACCTTTGGTTTGATCCTTGTTGAGCTGGCTTTTGGCATTTTCAGCCTTGAAATGCAGGCGACCATTGTGCACTTCGATATCGATACGGATGGGTTTATTGGCATCGGTGGACACGCCATGTTTAAACGCATTTTCGAGAAATGAAATCAATAACAATGGCATGATGCGATGGTCGGTTTCATCCATAGCTACATGGAGCTCTACATAAACATTTTCTTTGAACCGCAGCTTCTGCAGTTCGATGTAGTTTTTCAGGTAGTTGATCTCTTCTTCCAATAATACGGTCTCCTCATTACTTTCATAAAGCATGTATCGCATGATTTCGGATAGTTTGAGGATGGCTTCAGGGGTTTTGTCTGACTTCTGGTAAGCAAGGGAATAGATATTATTCAATGAATTGAACAGAAAATGGGGATTGATTTGTGATTTCAGAAAGGCTAATTCGGCATTGAGTTTTTCGTTTTCCAGACTCTTACGGTGCTCCCGATGCTTGAAATTGGAAGAAATGATGAACACTGCCGTACTCAATAACATGAAAAACAACCCAGTAATTAATGCTGCTACCGTATATTGTACGGGTGTCAGTAATTGTTCTTCGTTTTTTTGATTCCGGTATTTCAAAATAACATCTTCATAATGCAGGGCAATGGCGTATTTCAGGGTTATCGATACCAATAGGATAATAAGGATATAAAATGCTGCACGCCCATAGTGATTGCCTCCTATAAAAAGCGGATTGACAAAGAAGTAGTGGACGTAAAAGATAACCATGTTTAATGCACCGTACAACAAGATCAAAATAGCTGTTTCCTCGGGGTGTTCCCTAGCACTGATAAAAAACAATACGACCAATGTGACCACCCAAACGAGCCCATGGATCAGAATAGCTCTATTTTTAAGCATAATCGCAAATATAAGGTAAGCCTGTCAATATCACCACACAGATAGACAAACACCCTGCTTGCATCGGCCAACACCCCATTCCAAAGGACGAATGCCTTGATTCCGTTGGTCTACAAAATCCGACCGTTGGTCTAAAACTTTTTTATCGAAAAACAGGAATTGGTTTCTTTGTATCGTGTATTTGACAGGTGTGATGGTATAATCTTGCAAACATAAAAGAAAATGAAAAAGTTTATTGGCAACATTTCGCCCTTTCTACTACTGGTGATTCCCTTTTTTGTAGCCTTGCTATTGGTGGCTGGGCAAGCAGGTAGAGAAGTCATCCAAGAGCGCATACAGTTGAATGCTTCATTCATTTCTTTGCCGGATGTGAATGTTTTTAAGGTATTGATATGGCGATAGTGTGGCGACTTGCTTACCTTTGCTTCCATGCAAAGCCCATTTTTATCGCTGCACAGTGTCTTGGAAGCGCTGCAACTTGACGTTGCTTGTATTCCCTTGCTTGAACAAGCTCCTCTATATGACGAACTTGTTCGTGCCAACACACCCCAAGCCGTCTTCTCCGCTATACGTACCATTGGTGATGTCCTGAATGCACAACAACCCGCCAATCAACTGGCGGAGAGCCTCGAAGATCGCATCAATATTATTATTCACAAACTCAAATTTATCGCCGACGAGAATAAGCCCAAGGTACTTATACTCCATGACGTATCGCCTATGCAGGTGGCAACCGACGAATACCTGGCTAATCTCATTCAAACTGCTGGCGGTATCAACTATCATACAGACACGCCATTAGTGACATGGAATCCAGATGTAATCATTATCATCAATGACAAACCCATGTCGCAATTGTTGGATGAATTGCCGAAGGTTTTTTCTGACTCCATATGGGCATCTGTAAATGCCATAGCCAACAACAATGTATACATCATTCATCACCGCGATTATCTGCGCCGGCCGGGAGCGCTAATCGCCGATGATACTGAAATACTGGCTGAAATCTGCTACCCGAAATATTTCGTTTTCGGACGTGACGAAGATGCCTGGATGAAGTTTGAATGGTAATGCATCAAGGATTCGATAGCAAGTAACTTTTGAACGCTTTAAAATCGACATCCAATTCCACCACCTCCTTGTGCCTTCCTTCCAATAGCTGAACCTGACGCGGTACGACAATCCGGGCTGCAATCTCCTGGGGAAACACTTCGGGAAATTTGCAAGGATGTGCCGTGGATAGAAAGATGGCCGCGTATTCACCTGGAAACTGCTGGCAATAGGCTTCGGCAGCCAGCCAAGCAATAGCAGTATGTGGGCAAGCGACGTAATGATAGCGATCAAAAATCGCCTGGATAGCCAATCGGGTGTCCGTGTCTGTAAAAGCGTACGAAGTGACCACTTGTTTTAACATTTGGTTATCGTGCCCAAATAAGTCCATAATACGCACCCAATTGCTCGGGTTGCCCACGTCCATTGCATTGGCCAACGTCTGAATGGATGGCTGTGGCTCGTAACAACCTGTATCAAGAAAACGTGGGACGGTATCATTCACGTTAGTAGCCGCAATAAACCGCTTGACAGGCAATCCCATCTTGTAAGCCAACAAGCCTGCGCCAATATTGCCAAAGTTGCCACTGGGCACAGAAAACACCACATCTTTAATGCCTTGCGTCAACAGCTGGGCATAGGCATGGAAATAGTAAAACGTTTGTGGGATAAGCCGTGCAATATTGATGGAATTGGCTGACGTAAGTCGAAGTGTCGATTTCAACGATGGATCGTTGAATGCCTCTTTGACCAATGCTTGGCAATCGTCGAAGGTCCCATCTACTTCGATAGCCCTGATGTTTTGCCCATTAGTCGTCAACTGTAGTTCCTGCACGGGGCTTACCTTTCCTTTTGGATAGAGTATGGTAACCCGCGTACCCGGTACACCCAGAAATCCTAACGCTACAGCTCCCCCCGTGTCGCCTGATGTAGCTACCAATACATCCAATATGCGATCGTCATCAGCCGAAAGAAAGGCCATTACCCTGCTCATGAAACGGGCACCGAAATCCTTGAAGGCCAAAGAGGGGCCGTGGAACAATTCCAGTACGGCTAAGCCACTATCCAAGGGGCGGACGGGTGCCTCGAAGTCAATCGCATCTTCGACGATCTTACGTAGCTCGGCTTCAGGAATGTCATCACCAACCAATGCTTTGGCTACAGTAAAGGCAATATCCTGCAATGAATATTGCTGAAGATTTTTAATGAAGTAAGCGCCTAACTGTGGAATCGCCTCGGGCATATACAGTCCCTTGTCCACTGGAAGGCTATTGAAAACCGCCTCTTTGAACGATACGCGTAGATCGCGGTTGTTTGTGCTATATAATTGCATGTTTTTAATCCCTTAGTTCTCTTGGCCCTTCCATGTTTATTCCCGATACATAGCCGTTGCTCCCAATACCTTGCTCGGTCAAATGAGTCTGAATAATTGACGTGACGTATGTTGCCTGTTCCGCGCTCCGCGCAAAAGCGAATACGGATGGCCCCGACCCGGAAATGCCAAAGCTCAATGCCCCAGCTTCCATGGCCAACCGGCGCATCTCATAAAATTCAGGTATAAGGATAGCCCGCGTAGGCTCAATGAGTACGTCTTGCATGCTACGCCCGATGAGTGCGTAGTCGTCGGTAAAGAGTCCGGCCACCAATCCTGCAATATTGCCCCACTGTGTCACGGCGTCTTTAAGGGCCACTTTCGTCCGTATCATTTGGCGTGCATCACGCGTGGGCACATCAACATGAGGGAATACTACCGAAGCATGCAATGCCGGAGGGACTGGGAGTGCCACCACGTCTACCGGGTCATATCCCCTAATCAACGTAATGCCGCCCAATAACGCGGGTGCCACATTGTCTGCGTGGCCATGGCCGCAGGCCAACTCCTCGCCTTGCATGGCAAAAGGCAATAATTCCCGCCGCGAGAGGGGACTGCCCAACAGGGTGTTAATCGCATATAGTCCCGCTACAGTGCTTGCCGCACTCGAACCTAGGCCGCTGCCAATCGGCATGCGCTTGTGCAATTCCATGTCTATACCGATGTTTGTCCGCCCGATGTGTTGAAGAAAAGACACTACACTGGCGCTTACTGTATTCTTTGATACTTGACGGGGTAATCGGCCATCGTCACCGGTGATATTTACCAAACGTACACCTGGCTCCTCAACCCTCCGTATAATCACCTCATCACCGGGATCGTACAAGGCAAAGCCCAGCACATCAAATCCGCAAACCATATTGGCTACCGTAGCCGGTGCAAACACATGCACGGTATCCCGTTCCATGGAGACTGTCTTCATTTCTTTATAAGGATATCATTTACGTTTAACGTCTTGCTGCAAACTCATGCTCCCACATTTACCAAATCGGCAAAAACCCCCGCTGCGGTGACTTCCGACCCAGCTCCGGGGCCCTTTACCACAAGCGGTCGATCCTTATACCTTTCTGTGGTGAAGGAAATGATGTTGTCACTTCCCGACAGTGCAAAAAATGGATGATTCGCATCGACCAGTTCCAATGCTATCGATACCTGTCCGTTTTCCAGTTTACCAATGTAGCGAAGTACTTTATTTTCTCGCAGAGCCTTCGCCCTCAGGTTGCCAAAATGCTCATCTGCCGCTTTCAATTCGCGGTAGAATTCGTCCACGGAAGCCGCTTGAATGCAAGCGTCTGGCAGTATAGCCCCTAATTGGACATCTTCGGGTTCAAGCGCATACCCTGCATCCCTCGCCAGTATCAACATTTTACGCATGAAATCTGTACCTTTAAGATCATCACGCGGGTCAGGTTCTGTATATCCCAATTGCTGCGCAGTTTTCACTACATCGTGGAACGATACCGTACCTGCGAAATTATTAAAGATGTATGATATCGTGCCTGACAATATGGCTTCGATGCGCACAATGCGATCACCGCTCATCATTAAATCCCGCAGTACCCGAACAATGGGCAAACCCGCTCCGACATTGGTTTCATAAAAAAAATCCACACCATGTCTACGGGCGGTATCCTTTAATATCCGATATTGGCTATACCTGCCTGAATTGGCTATCTTGTTGCAGGTGACGATGGAAATGTTGGATTGGAATATGGTCTCGTAATAGCGGACAGGTTGCTCACTTGCCGTATTGTCTATAAACACACAATTTGGCAGGTTCATTTGCTTCATCCTGGCCACAAATAACTCCAAATCAGCCTGTTCACCAGCATTTTGCAATTGTTCTTTCCATTCTGCCAGGCTTATGCCCTCGCTGTCGAAAAGCATTGTGCGCGAATTGCTAAGCCCCACTATTTTTACCTCGATGTCATTATTATCCAACAGAAATCCATACTGCTCTTGAATCTGCCGGAATAAAGTGGAACCAATGTTTCCTGTGCCGACATTGAAAACATGCAATGTTTTATTCAATTGCGCAAAGAAAGCGTCGTGCACGGCATTCAATGCTTTGGCAAGGTCGGATTGGCTGATGATTACTGAGATGTTGTACTCGGAGGAGCCCTGGGCAATTGCCCGGACATTAATACCGTTTCGACCCAGCGCGTGGAAAAGCCGGCCGGACATACCGGGGGTATGTTTCATGTTTTCGCCAACGATGGCCAGTATGGACAAACCATCTTCAATCTCGGGTGCCGATAGCTTGTTGGCCTTTAATTCCAACTCAAACTCACTGCAAATCAACCATTCGGCACGCTGCGCGTCGGCCGGATGTACAGCAAACGTAATGCTGTGTTCGGATGATGATTGGGTAATCAGCACCACATTGATCTGCTCCTTGGCCAGCAACGTAAATAGCCGCCCGCTGAAGCCCGCCCGGCCTATCATGCCGCTGCCTACCAAATTGATGACACTAATGGCAGAAATGGAAGATATGCCTTTAATCGGCAATGCCGTATTGCCACTGTCGTGCTGGATGGTCGTACCGGCAAAATCCGGATTGAATGTATTGCGGATAACAATGGGAATCTTCTTCAGGAAGGCTGGAATCATCGTGGGCGGGTAAATGACCTTGGCACCGAAATAGGATAACTCCATGGCCTCGGTATAGGAAAGTATGGGTAGCGAAAAAGCTTTTTTTACGATGCGCGGATCAGCAGTAAGCATGCCATCCACGTCGGTCCAAATTTCGATAGTTTCAGCGCCAAGTGCCGCGCCGATAATGGCAGCGGTGTAATCGCTGCCCCCCCTACCCAATGTGGTGACCCTGCCTTTTTCACTGGATGCAATAAAGCCGGTCACGAAGAGCAATTTACCGGGATTTGCGGCAACAAATGCCTGTATAAGCTGTTCAGATAGCACTTGGTCTACATGTGCGCTTCCAAAGTGGCTGTCCGTCTGGATAAGTTGTGTCGCATCTACGAACAGCGATTCGGGAAAATATTGTTCGGCAACTTTGCTGACCAAAAACGCTGAACACCGCTCACCGTAACTCAATATTAGGTCTTTACTTTGTAAACTCAGCTCACGGAGGTTGTAAATGCCTTGCAGAAGATCTTCCAGTTCATTGAAATAAATCTTTAATTTGGTGAATACCGGATTTTGGGACTTTACCGCAATCAACTGCTTGACTACCGCAAAATGGCGTGTTTCCATCTCCTGTAATCCCTGGATAAAATTCCCGCCCTCGGCTGCCTCCGTCGCCAGGTGCGTCAGCAGGTTGGTTATCCCGCCCATTGCTGACAACACAACTAATGGGCGTTCGCCTGATTCATGGGATTTCCGCACGATTTCGAGTACTGCTCGGATGCCATCAACAGCACCAACGGATGTACCACCAAACTTAAGTATCTTCATTTCATTGCCAGCTTAAGCAAAATACCTGCTGTTTTTTAATAAGTAATTTGTACGTTCAAAACCCTTAAAATTAAAAGCGCCTCCCTGTATTCGAGGAAGGCGCTTCATGTCTTTATTGGCTAACAATTACCACATGCAATCACTTCCCCCGGGTTTTCCCCCCGGTAGTGGTCGTGGATGTCGTAATCGCGGTATATCTCATTATTGTTTTATAATTTCCGTGACAAAGGAAAATCTTTATTTTCAAATTATCAAGAAAAAAGTCATTTTTTTAAAAATCCTACATTTTTTAAGAAATCTAAAACAAATTCATAGATCTTATTTTTTCTCTTGCTCGAATGAAATTTTTACCATAGCTTTGCGAACCATCGGGCATAATGTACAGTGCCAAGATGAACAATCAACGTCTGCATGTTTAAGAAAAAGGCAGTTTAATGAAGAAAAAAACATTAGTAGCTTGTATGCTATTTGCTTGCTTATTTGCCGTATCGCAAGCACAGACCTTAACCGAACAGCCGGTAGCAAACCCGTCGGATCCGGATAACTTAGCGAAAGATTATTTCTCCCAAATAATGGGTGTAGCTGTTTCGGCGACGACCAATACAAAACTATACCAATTTATCTATGAATGGATAGGCACCCCCTACCGCTTGGGTGGTAAAACAAAAAAGGGTGTTGATTGCTCTAAATTTGCTTATGAGCTTTATGACAAGGTTTTCAATACCACGTTAGGTCATAATAGCCGCAACATCTACACGCAAGTAGATCCCATCCGAAAGGAAGAATTGAAGCCGGGGGATCTGGTATTTTTTAAAATAAGGAGCCGCAGCATCACCCACGTCGGTGTATATATCGGCAATGATAAATTTGCCCACGCTTCATCTAGTCGCGGCGTAATGATAAGTGATCTGAATGAGGCCTATTGGAAACGCTACTATTATAATGGCGGCAGGATGCTTACGGCAGCAGCTGAACCAACTTCTGAAGGGGGAGACACGCAGCAGCCGACCATAAACTAAAAGCACCTCGCGATACTCAATTGCTAATTCCTTAAAAACCGTATTTATAACATCCGTACACACACTTTTATGTACGGATTTTTTATTTGCATGAGTAATCCGCTTTTTTAGCGTCTTTCAGTTTGAAGCCCTCATGAATATTCCCTATTTTTACCGGGCTATTTCACTGTAAAAACCAGCATATGTCTGAAAAAAAAGTTTTGATTCTCAACCAAGAGCAAATACAAAAAAAAACTATCCGTATTGCTTATCAACTACTTGAAGACAATTTTGAAGAGGATTCCCTGGTGCTGGTGGGTATAGCAGACCGTGGTTATGTATTTGCGCAACGGCTTAAGGCATTACTCGAACAAATCTCCGCACTTCATATCCAACTCATCAAAGTTACATTGGATAAGACGAGCAGCACGTTGGCTGCGCAAACGGATATCCCTATTGAACAGGCAAAAAACAAGGTTGTTATTTTGGTAGATGACGTGCTAAACAGCGGCCGCACGCTAGCCTATGGTATGGGTGTCTTCTTTGATGTACCGCTCAAAAAGATGCGAACAGTAGTATTGATTGATCGAAGCCACCATAAATTCCCAATTTTCAGCGATTTTTCCGGATTAAAATTATCCACTATCCTAAAGGAACACGTCACTGTGACGCTTCACGAATTTGATGGCGGTGAAGACGCCGCGTGGCTTCTATAGAAGACAACCTATCCCTTAAGCAAGCTTAATGTAATGGTGTTTACCAAAAAATATATTTAATCAACTTTGATTTTCAGTGTCATACCTGGCTTTATCTTATTATTTTTCAAACCATTAGCCGCTTTGATAGCCGACACGCTGGCACCCCGATGTCGCTGGGCAATATCGGACAGCGTATCTCCTTTTCTCACCTTATAGGAAAGATATTCCCGCAAGTCCCCTTTTTCCGAAGTCAGGGATGCCTGACGATGGACATCCAACCGCTGGCCAGGTACTATAATATTCTTTTTGATGCTGTTCCACACACGTAAATCCTGCACCGTGACACCATAGCGTTTGGCAATGCCGTCCAGTGTCTCACCTTTGCGCACCCGATGGGTAAGTGTTTCTTGACCGACATTTGTTGAATTCGCCGCATTCATCAAAGTTGGTGTCCCACTTGGGTTATTTAATGCAGCATATAGTGCCGAATATGCCTCAGGCTGCACTTCCGGCAATATCAATCTTTTCGGAAATTCTGGGCTACCATTTACGATTCCTCGTTTATATGCAGGATTCAGGGATTTTATGATGTCTTCATCAATATCCAACGCTTGGGCCACACCTCCAAAAGGGATAAACTTCTGTACCCAGACGGTCTCCGTAGTCGACCTGATATCGTCTACCTCAACAGGCTCGATACCATGTTCTTTATGGTAACCCAACATGTAGGTCATTGCAATAAATGCCGGCACATAATTGCGCGTTTCACGTGGTAAATAAGCACTAATCGCCCAATAGTCCGGATTGGTCAATCCGGAACGCTGGATTGCCCGCAGTACATTTCCTTTACCGCAATTGTAAGAAGCGATAGCTAACAACCAATCGCCAAATTCGTTGTATGCATCCGATAAATAAGCAGCAGCCGCATAACTTGCTGCTATCGGATCTTTTCGCTCGTCGATATAAGTATCCATAGCCAAATTATACACCCGAGCAGTGGCATACATAAATTGCCACAAACCCGTAGCTCCTACCCTAGATACCGCATGGGGATTCAATGCTGATTCAACAATGGATAGGTACTTAATTTCATCAGGCACACCGGCCTCTGCAAAAACCTGTTCGTAAATCGGAAAGTAATATTGGCCGAGCCCCATCATTCGGGAAAGGTATCCTTTATACCGATCGGTACTGTACACGTCTATGTAAGACTGTACCTGGGTATTGTATGTAAGGGGTACCGTTTTCTGCAAATAGGCTAATCGTCCCTCAACCGTAGTAGGCACAAACTTCAGGATTGGAGGCGTATCAAACTCCTCTTCAAGATGGACGAAATGTACACTATCCGCAATCAGATCAAGCTGATCGCTGATATAATTAGCAATATTATTTTGCGCTAAGGTATCTGAAAGTGAGTCTAGGGGGGCTGTTTTCGAAAGTGCCAGCTGAGCACATAAAACACCACTTACGGCGATTGCCGAAATTTGTTTTAATTTCATGTTTTCGTTAGTAGGTATCTACGCCATAAAGTCTTCTTAAGACTAGCTTATAGCCATTCAGTTTAACAATCAAGTATCATTGGTTAAGTATATTCTACGTTGAAAAACGCGCATATTTAGGTTTTTATTGTATAGCCGAAAAATAAAAGGCACAATCATATCGAATCTATTCCAAAAAAAATGAGACTTTATGCCAAAACATCGCGCGCTTGGCATAAAGTCTCACCTCATATTGGACATATCCTTAGTTGTTTTCCTCTACTTTTTCCTTGGGGCTTTCCTTCTGTCCTTCTTTGAACTCACGGATACCACGTCCCATTCCCCTCATCAGCTCTGGAAGCTTACGCCCACCAAACAACAAAAGCAGCGCCACCACAATCAATATGATTTCTGGGGTTCCAAGAAATAGCAATACTGAATTTAACATAATCGTCAACAATTTAAATTACCTAATCCATCCTGCTTTGCAGAGTGGATTTTACAAATGTACGTATAAATATTTTCATCCGAATAATTTATTTTTAATTAGAGTGGCAGGGTCATACAGGCTTTATTTGCATAAATTATTTCGCCAACCAAGGCTCCGGATTTATTGGAGCAGTTCCTTCCCAAAGCTCAAAATGTACTTCCGAGGTGCCGTCAGTTGGGTCTATCGAAGCCGTTCCCAGGGTTTGTCCCCGTTGAACGGTTTGCCCACGCTTAACCGCTAAACTGCCCAAGTTCTGATAAACCGAAAAATACTTGCCATGCTGTACAAGGACGAAATAAACGCCGGTCATGTTTCCTACGGTACGTACCGTCCCATCAAAAATCGCCTGCACGGGGGCATTATTACTTGTTCGAATCTTAATGCCTGAATTATTTACCGTGACATTTCTACCGACGGTATGCCGTCCAAACCCTTGTGTGATAAATCCCTGCTGTACCGGCCAGGGCAGTCGGCCGCGATTGCCCGCAAAATCAGCTGAAAGTTTTGCCGCTGCCGGCGTGTTGGCCAACACTTCCGTGTCACTTTTACGAACTGCGGGATTTTCAGCCTCCACCTCCTTTACCGTTTTTCCGGTCCGTTCGGCTTCGAGAGCCAGCGCCGCCTGCCGTGCTTCTTCTTCCAATCTCCGTTGTTCTTCAATCTCGCGCTGAATGGCCGTCCGTATTGCCCTTGCCAGACGTTCATCCTCCTGCTGCTTCTTCTGCAACTCCTGCTTAAACTGCTTTTCCTGCTGCGTAAGTGCCTGCAAAATTTTGGATTCGGCTCCCTGCTCCTGGGCGATCACTTTGCGTTCCCCTTGCTGTTCGGCAAGCAGGGATGCCTGTTCTTTTTTATTCGCCTCCAGCTGTGCTACCTTCAATGCAATCGCTTTTTGCGTATCGTCTATTTCTTTTGCCCGTTCTTTACGGGATTCATTAAACTGCTGTAAATATTTTACCCGCTTGAATGCTTGGTTAAAGTCTTTCGATGCAAAAATGAACATCATTTTATTGTGGGCATTCCTATTGCGGAAAGCAAACAACACCATATTTTCATAATCTTTCCGCAATTTGGCCAATTGGTTACGCAGATTCTGAATAGTTTTATTATGCGAAGCAATCTGGTTATTAATCAATTTAATTTCGCTATTGATGGTGCTTATTTTCTGTTCACGCAACCGCAACTGCACATTTAGCGCATTCACTTGTTTAAGAGATAAACTCCGATCGCTCGATGTCGTTTTTAAGCTTTGATTGATCTGCTCGATCTCCCGGTTCAGGCGCTCCCGTTGCTTTTTAAGTTCGGCGCTGCTTTGCGCAACACAGACCGCTTGCGCCATGAAGAAAAAAACAAATACGCTTAAAATACTCCTAATAAAATTCATCAACATCCTGCCTCCATAAATCGTGTCATTCAGCCAAATATCGTTTGCGAAGGTAATAAAACTAGCCCGATAATCATGCAATCGCTATTGGATTTCCTTGTACCGGGAAGGAATGTCAAAAGGCATGGACAATACTTCATCATATGCTACCCGTGTATAATTCATCGCCGACTGTAACTTAAGCCCTTCTGCCGTGACGGAAATATTCACCTGATAAGGAAATGTCAATTGGCCGGATTCCTGGTAGTTGGCATAATGTGCTTCCAACCGTTGGCGGCGCGCAACTTCATTTAATGAATTGCTCATTGTTCGATAACTCGCGTCTACCTGTACCGCATACATTAAATTATTGATCTGCCCACGCAACAAATGGTTTCCATCTATCGCCCAAACCTCAGTATCGTGGCCGACAGCCTGCTTAATCACATTGCCTATCAACAGTCGCTGCAAATTTGAAAAATCCAATTCGTCGCTGGTAAAATTATGGAGGTAATCGAATGGTTTTTTCATGTATTCGGACTGCAAGCGGTTGATGATTTGGACACTGTCCGGTGTAATCAGCACCCTGCCCGCTTCAATTCCCATTAGCGCTGTAACGGAAATCCAAATGGCCTTGTCTCGTTCGATACGCACATTCGCGGTAACATCATAGTTGTCCTTGTTAATAACTATTTGGCTTTTAGCACGACCGCTGAATGTTGTAAAATACAATTCGCGTTGAACCACGTTGTCAAGGATGTTTGTCCGTTCGGCGCGGGATACGCGCCTTTCGTTCTTTTCTCCAACTGTAACCAATCGCTTTTTGGGAGCACAGGAAACCACAGCGACCAAAGCAATGAAGAAAATTGTTCCCCTAATCAATGTACTGTTTCGCATCAATCTTTTTGGATAGTTTATCAATATCCTTGCCAACCGATTGAGAAATGGTTCGCGCCTTTTTCCATTGCGTGATTGCACCATTGGTATTTCCAAGCTGGGCCAGTATATCACCGTAGTGCTCCAGTAAAGTATCAGATACTACCTCGGAGTGTTTGATGGCCCTTTCTATCCAAACCAATGCCTCATTATATTTTCCTTGCTGGAACAACACCCACGCATAAGTATCTTCATAGGAGGCGTAATCGGGCATGATTTCGTTTGACTTTTTTGACATATCGGCAGCCATCGCCAGCTTTTCCTTACGCATCGCTAAGTAGTAGGCGTAGTTATTGAGCGCATAGGCATTCGTGCTGTCCAATGTAATAGCCTCTTGATAGGCAACGTCAGATTCCGCGTGCATTGATAACGCGTTGTAAATATCACCAAGGTTACTGTAAACTTGAGTTAGTAAGGGCGTATGCGTTTCATCGGCGTTGTTTAATGCCGCTTCTAAATACGCACGGGCTTCCTGATAGTTCTTATTCCCAAGAAAACCATGGCCGGTGAAAAACAACATCAATGGATGATTGGCAAACAATTGTAACGCCTCTTTCCCGTGTGCTTCTACATCATCATACCGGCCCATTTGGAGCTCCACTTGCAGCAGTTGCTGCCAAACACCTTCAATATACCTGTTTTTATCCAGCGCGTCCAGGTACGCCTGACGTCCCTGTTCCGGCTGCTGCAGTTGCACGTAAATATCTCCCTTTACTGCATGTGCCTTGGCCTCCCGTGGGTAAGTCTCGGCCAATAAATCCGCTAAGCCCGTCAAATACTTGGCATCGATTGGATGATCGTGCTCGTTAATGGCGGTATAAAGTATACCGGCTTTGGCATCGATATCCAACTTGTCACTCAGGAAAGCCTGCCGCAGGAAATCGTAGGCCTGCCGCTGCTTGCCCATGGCCAAATAAGTGTCGGATTTACTCAACAAGACAAGCGGCTCATTCGGAAAGATTCCTGCAACACTATCTAATAAAGCAAGGGCTTTTTTAGGTTCTTCAATATCAGTATACAATTCGGCAAGCAGAATATAGCCTTTGCTCTCCGCAGGCTTTTTAGCAGCAAGCAGTTCCAATTCCTTGATTGCCGATAGCGTATCGCCCTGCGCCAAATAAATTTGGTGTTTAGCCAGGTATTGATCGTTCGTTTCCCCAAACTTACCGGCTATCGTATCCCACGTCGCCAACGCATCTTCGTACTGTTTATCCAGGTATAACGTATAAGCCTTGTCATGATAATTGGATGCTTTATTGGGATTAAGTGTAATGAGTTTGTCAAATACGGGCGGCATTCCCTTCACATTTGCAGTCTTTTTATAGACATCTAACAACATCGTCCAATACCACTCATTCTCCGGATGGAGTTCTGCAGCACGCTTTGCCGCACGTTCGGCAGCCGCATAATCTTTGTTTTCAAAATAAATTCTTGCCAATTCGAAATGGGCCGCATCGTTGTCTGGCTGCAAGCGCACCAGTTTATCAAATGTATTTTCTGCAGCAGCTAACTGACCGGAAGACTTCTGTTGTATACCTTGGAAGTATAATTCCTTAATCAACAGGCTATCGCCTACACTGAGGACTTTGGGCACAGCAACTTCCTCTTGGGCACAAACAACACTTCCCATGAACACCAGCCATCCAATTACCACTATCCGTCGAAAAACACACACCTTTATTATTACTTGCCCCATAACTTTGAAAAATCAATTTTATTATCGTACCTTTGCAAACCCTTAAATGAGGGGCTAAATATATTTATTAATTATTTCAAAACAAAGCAAGTGAATACGTTAAGTTACAAAACTGTCTCTGCCAACAAAAGCACCGTCAATAAGGAGTGGATTGTTGTTGACGCTGAAGGCGAGATTTTGGGGCGCTTGTCATCTGAGATTGCCAAGGTAATCCGGGGAAAACACAAGCCTTCGTTCACCCCACACGTAGACTGCGGCGATAACGTGATCGTGATCAATGCAGACAAAGTTAGGTTGACTGGCAACAAGCTCGAAGAGAAGGTGTATAGCCGTTACACCGGTTACCCGGGCGGCCAGCGTTTCAATTCTCCGAAGCAGCTGCTGGCGAAGCATCCCGAACGCATTCTGGAAAAAGCCATACGCGGTATGCTACCCAAAAATCGCTTGGGACGCGCCTTGTTCAAAAACCTGTATGTATATGCAGGCAACGAACATCCCCATGCAGCGCAAAATCCAAAAACTGTTAAATTCTAAGGAGCAAAGAAATGTCAACAACTAACACTTCAGGAAGAAGGAAAACTGCAGTTGCCCGCATTTACTTATCAGCTGGCAGCGGCAACATTACCGTAAACGGTAAAGACTATAAAGAGTATTTCCCCACATTGCCATTGCAATACATCGTCACCCAAAGCACGGAAGTAGCCGGTGCGACAGGTAATTACGATGTGAAAGTTAACGTAGCCGGAGGGGGTATCAAAGGGCAAGCGGAAGCTGTTCGCCTGGCGATAGCCAAAGCGCTCATTGAGCTCAATCCCGAGGTGAAACCTGCATTGCGCGCGAAAGGTTTGGTAACCCGTGATGACCGGATGGTAGAACGTAAGAAACCCGGACGTCGCAAAGCACGCAGGAAATTCCAATTCAGTAAACGTTAATTTTTTAAGGAGAACAAAAAATGGCAAGAACAACATATCAAGAGTTATTGGATGCAGGTGTGCACTTTGGCCACCTTACCCGCAAGTGGGATCCGAAAATGGCTAAGTACATTTTCATGGAACGCAACGGCATCCACATTATTGATTTAAATAAGACCCTCAGCAAGTTGGAGGAAGCTGCTTCCGCAATCAAGCAAGTGGTCAAATCAGGACGGAAAGTATTGTTTGTAGCAACGAAGAAGCAAGCCAAAGACATCGTTGCTGCCCAGGCTAAAGCCGTAAACATGCCTTTTGTGACCGAACGTTGGCTAGGTGGCATGCTTACCAATTTTGCTACGGTACGCAAGTCCATTAAAAAAATGTCCAATATCGATAAGATGACCAAGGATGGCACGTACGATGTATTATCAAAGAAAGAAAAACTGATGATCCAACGTGAGCGTATCAAATTGGAAAACCTGTTGGGCGGTATTGCCGACTTGAATCGCTTGCCGGCAGCACTCTTTATTATCGATGTCAAGAAAGAACACATCGCTGTAAGCGAAGCCTTGAAATTGAACATTCCTACATTCGCCATGGTGGATACCAATTCGGATCCGACAAATATCGATTTCCCCATACCTTCCAATGATGATGCTACGAAATCCATTAGTCTCATTACGGAAATTATTGGAAAAGCGATTCAGGAAGGACTTGAAGAACGGAAGCGCGACAAAGAGGAAGAGGCTGAACGGGAAGCTGCAACAGCTAAGGCCAAAATTGATAGCGGTGAAGAGCCGGAAGCCGATACCAAGGAGCCAAAGGCTGACGCTGATGCTTCGGGAAAACGTCCGCGTAAAACAAAAATAGAAGCTACAGCCGAAGCAGACGACGATACGCAAGACGGAGAATAATCCTACGGAAGCCGGATGGTAAACAGGGGGTTTCGGAAGCATTATTTTTCCGTTAACCAATTGCCTTCCGGCTTTTTTATAGGTACTTTGCAGGAGTCAAATATATTCGTAAACACAAATAAGAAAAAATAACATGTCCACAGTACAAATTTCAGCATCGGATGTAAATAAACTGCGCCAACAGACCGGCGCGGGTATGATGGATTGCAAAAAAGCCTTAATCGAAGCCAACGGTGATTTTGAAGCAGCTATCGATTATTTGCGTAAAAAAGGTGCTAAAGTGGCCGCAAGCCGTCAAGATCGCGATTCGAATGAAGGTGTGGTCATCGCAAAAACAACCGATGATGGCAAGAAAGGAATCATCATCGAGTTGAATTGTGAAACAGATTTCGTAGCTAAAAACGCTGATTTCATCGCTTTTGCGGAAAGCATTGCCAACACAGCCGTAAACCAAGCCCCCGAGTCGCTTGATGCATTGAAGCAGTTGGAGATAAACGGCATAAGGATTTCCGATTTATTGCTTGACCAAACAGGAAAAATCGGCGAAAAAATAGATGTTTCCAAATATGAAACCGCCGAAGCTGAAAAGGTAGTAGCCTATATACACGGTAATTACCGCTTAGGCGTGCTGGTCGGTCTTAATCATACCGCTGAAGGTGCTGACGAAGCAGGCAAGGACGTAGCAATGCAGATTGCAGCCATGAATCCTGTAGCCATCGATAAGGGCGATGTAGATGCCCGTACCATTGAACGTGAATTGGAAATTGCTAAAGAACAAATCCGCGCTGAAGGCAAGCCAGAGGATATGGTGGAAAAAATTGCGCAAGGAAAACTGAATAAATTCTACAAAGAGTCCACTTTGCTCAATCAAGAATTTGTGAAGGACTCCTCCAAAAACATTGCCCAATTTTTGGACAGTGTTTCCAAAGGATTAACGGTGACCGCCTTTAAAAGGGTGCAATTGGGTGCTTGATTCTCCTGTTGCTTTCCACCTATTGGATAAACAAACACCTCCTTTATAACTACTCGTTTTAAGGAGGTGTTTCTGTTTGACTTGCAACCGCTTTGCTTCAAATTACTTATTGAGCAATAAATCATGCTAATAAGATAGCCGACCCGTCGATACCGTGGGTTATGTTGCAAAAAATCTTTTTTTCTACATATTAAAGTCAATTTATCAATTATTGTTACTACTTTAACAATAAAGTTTGCTAACTTGGAATGGGAATTATATGGATTCTTATTAACGTTGAGTTAAAAAAACAAATAGTAGTAACGGAGAAAACTGTGTTTAATAAAAATAAATTCCATTAGATTAAAATCTGATAAACATGGATAAAAAAATTTCAGTTTTATATGTGGATGACGAGGAGAATAATTTGATTTCTTTCAAGGCTACATTTCGCCTGAGATATAAGGTATATACGGCATTGGGTGGTATCGAAGCCATTCAATTAATTAAAGAACGTCCGATCGATGTGGTCATTACTGACCAACGCATGCCACAAATGACCGGAGTTGAATTTCTGGAAGAGGTCATCAAGGTCAACCCAAATCCGATGCGAATCCTGCTCACCGGTTATGCGGATATGAGTGCAGTGGTAGATGCAGTCAATAAAGGTAAGATTTTCCACTACCTCAGTAAGCCTTGGAGTGAAGAAGAATTGGACGAAACCATCCAACGGGCTTATGAAATTTACTCCGAAAGAGAAAAAATAAAAGAGTCTTTTTCCAAACTTGAAGTGACCAACGAACAACTCGAATTTTTACTTAGGCAAAAACTTCTTTCTTAGCAGCTATTTTGCAACTTTACTTACTTGGAATAATCGCCGTAAATGTGGTTCCCTGCCCCTCGATAGAAGTCACTTCTATTTCGCCTTGAAGTTTGGCCAACGCGCTTTTGACATTGTAAAGCCCAAAGCCTGTCCCCTCCGCTTGGTCATTTCCCCTGAAAAATAGCTTAAAAATATCGCCAATATCTTGTTCTGCGATACCAATTCCGGTATCACTTACTTGTATAGCTGCCTTGTTGTCTTCCACGACAACCGACAATTGCACCAGTTTATAATCATTGTCCCGCTTTTGATATTTAAATGCGTTGGACAGCAAATTATGCAAAATAAGTTTCAGCGCTGTTTCGTCGTTTTTAAACACTTCATTTTGGCTGCTGCTAATCTTAAATTCGACATTATTATTCCGTGTATAAATGCTGTAGAAATTTTGCAGGTATTCGAATAATGCCTCAAAGTTAATTTCGGTAATGGTAAGCTCGCCACGTTTCAACAAGTAATAATCATGGAGGCTATTTATGTAGGAGTTTAGCTTCAATACCGAGCTTTCCATCAATGCGAGGATTTCGTGGATCCGCTCCACAGAATCAAACTCCAAAGCCAATTTTATCGCCGACAACACCCCTGTCAATGGATCCCTAAGGTCATGACTCACGCTGTAGGCGAATTTGTCTAGCTCGTCATAAGCTTTCTGGAGTTCTTCATTCCTGATGTCCAGCATCGAGTTAGCGATATAAAATTTGTTGGCTTCCTCGATTGAAGAAATGATCTCTTCCTCTAGCCATGGCTTCCGCACAAACCTAAAGATATGTCCTTTGTTTACAGCGTCTACCACAGTTTCCATATCTGCATAGGCGGTCAATAAGATCCGAATGGGTCTTGGAAACTCATGCTTCATTTTGTATAAAAAGTCAATCCCCATTTCGCCGGGCATCCGTTGGTCGCAAAAGATAATTCGAATGTCTGGGTTTGAACGCAATATTTCACGGGCCTCTTCGGTATTGATTGCCGTGTATATTGGATAACGGTACCTAAACGTGGCTTTAAAACTGATTAGGTTGTTGGCCTCGTCATCAATGTAAAGTATTTCCGGGGACTTAAGCATAAAGCTATGGAAAGTTTATATGGCCAATGAAGCTAAAAAACAAAAATAAACATAAATGGTTTGAATAAAGAAAAACACTTAGTGCAATTGTTGCTTAAGTGGGATTACCAATATAAAATTTGTCCCTTCACCCACCTCCGATTCAATCTTTATCTCACCTTGATGCTTCTTAATCGTGTTATATGCAATGGACATACCCAATCCCGTTCCCTCACCAACTTCTTTGGTTGTGAAAAAAGGTTCAAATATTTTTTCGCGTACCCCAGCAGGCATCCCTGTCCCATTGTCCTTGATTGATATGTATACGTTCACTGAATCTACCTCCGTTTTAATCTCCAAAAGGCCACCCGATTTCCCATCAAATTTCTTATTAATGGCATACAGTGCATTGGTAATAATATTTAAAAATACCTGGTTTAGCTTTCCAGGATAACATTCAACGAAAGGCAATTCGGCATAATGCTTAGCCACCCGTACCCCTTCCTTAACGACACTGTTTAAAATGACCAGTGTCGATTCCAATCCTTCATTGATATCCGCAAACTTCAACGAATCTTCATCAACCCTTGAAAAAATGCGTAGGCTTTTTACAATTTCAGCCGTCCTATTTGCTCCTTCATGCATGCCTTTTAGCAGAAAATCAATTTCTTCTTTAAGGTAATCAAAATCCAGTTCATCTTTGTGTGCATTAATGTACCGTTCTTTCTCCTCGACAGGGGAATCCGATAATGCAATTTTTTCAATCTCGTCCAATGTATTCCAAATCATATTGATATCGCGTCTCAACGGCGCCACATTGGAAGTCACGAAATTAATCGGGTTGTTGATCTCGTGCGCAACCCCAGCGGTGAGTTGGCCAAGAGAGGCCATTTTTTCCGCCTCGACCAATTGTGCCTGTGTCTCCTTCAAATGTGTCAAGGTCTTTTGCAACGATTCATTTGACTCCTTCAAGGCATATGTGCGCTCCTCGACCCGCTGTTCGAGTATGATGTTCTGCTCGCGTATCAGCTTTTCATTTTCCTTGGAGATCAATAGCGCTTGCGTCTGTGACTCTTCTTTTTCCTTCCGATATGTATTGATCTTTGCAGCCAAAGCAAAGGACAATAACACAGCTTCAATGGCCGAACCTATCTGCACGGATCGCAATGTGAAAAAATTATACGGCAAAATATCGTAATCCTTAAGTACATATACAATAACACTAATCAAAAAAACACACCACGCAAAAAGAAAATACTTCGTTTGCTCGTACTTATGCCTGGACAATTGAAAGGCTAATATCACTACTATCATCGAACCGAACCCTGCGACAACATTGACAATACGATAGGCAATCAAAGGGAAACCAATAATCAAAATAACAATTGCCAATAAGTAACCAGCCAGAAACAGGTTCAATAACTTATTGAACTTAGGTGAGTCCTGCGCAGTTTGTAAAAAAGACTTAACAAAAAATATTGCGCCAATCCCGGACATTGCGCCAGAAAATGTAATCATATTGGCAGATAACCAATCGTTCTCAATCGGCAGAATACGACCGATAAAGCCCATGATAGCAGCTTGGGCTATTGTCACCCAAAAGATATAATTTACATATACGAAATAATGGGTTTCCCTCGTTGAGAAAAACAAAAAAAGATTATATAAGATCATAGACAGCATGACCCCAATATAGGCGGCCGATAAAATATCGACCGTCGATAATATTTCTACAAGATTCTTGGGTGTATGGATGGCTATGGGAACCTGTAATTGCTTGTTGCTATATAACTTGAGGTAGCAAGTAGCCGATGCGCCATGCGCCAATGGTACATCAAACAAAAAAAATTGGTGCCGATAGGCCCTTGTCCGCAACGGATCGCCCGATTTAATATGCAAACTATCGACTTGTCCATTATTAACCCTATAAAACGTCACCTCATCGATCGCTGTATGGGACAGGCTGAC
Organism: Parapedobacter koreensis; assembly: GCF_900109365.1. GTDB lineage: Bacteria > Bacteroidota > Bacteroidia > Sphingobacteriales > Sphingobacteriaceae > Parapedobacter > Parapedobacter koreensis. The sequence continues at coordinate 84,729 of NZ_FNZR01000007.1, forward strand.
AATAAGGTTGTCTGCATCCGTATTGTTTTGCAGCACAAACTTCACCCAATTATTTGCACTTCCCGTACCCAAATTGGGTACAGACCTATTTATCGGTTTAAATAACGTTGGGTTCGACTGGATATCTCCCAATGTCAGCTGCCTGGTAGAATCCTGAAATATGGAAAGGTATTTTCCAATATATTGATTTTGTCCGTTCTCTGTAAACTGAATTGCGCTTTGGGAAAAAACGGAGGGGATAGAACTGATTATTAAGAGGAATGTTGATAATAAGTTGCTGCACATGGTCGTAACACTTATGCTATATATTGCTCCATATCCATATAATATCTCCCTGACGAAGTAAATTCGTTTAGCAATATGCGCCTGCATACATCCGTTGTGATAGCTCCTCCCAAAACAACAGCAGACGCCAATTGCGGCCAAGATGATATTGTCCGTTTTATTTCCGGAATTGATCTTTTCATTCGTTCAGATAATTTGTCCGCATCCACAATCTTCATGAGGTATTTTAGTCTTTCAATTTCCGAAAGCTCTCGAAGTTTTTCCGGGGTCAAATCATCCGCTAGCCCATGGAGGATCGGCCTATCCGGATTTAGGTCAAACCTTTCGATATCAAGCATACCCCTATCGTTGGTATCCATCACCACAGGGATTCCCAGCTCACGTGCCTTGAACCTGCTTTCAATTTTCACTTCAAAGCTATCACATACTTCGATAAGCAAATCGAGTTGGCCACCATCGGTAAAAAAGGATGTGTAGTTCGTCGTATTCAGGCCGCTAGGGAAGATTGACACCTCTAAGTAGGGATCTATTTCCGCAATCTCTCGCGCGGCAATGATGACCTTGGGTACCGACAAGTTAAATACGCCGGATCGTATCCTATTCAAGTTGCTCAAATCCAGTTCATCAAAATCTGCAAGACGCAACTCTCCGCAGATTCGCTCCATGGCTATCGTCAACGCGATGGATTGCCCTACAGACAACCCAACAATGCCAAGCTTTTTGGTCGCGAGTGTATCACGTTCGGCTTGAGTGATCTTATATTGATTCCGGTTTGTCCTTACCTCAATGAATTCTGCCTCATCAAGTAAATGCACCAAGGTTTTTCGCCAGGGGTAATAGACCCAAACACCATATTCTGTCATCGATCTCCCCGCCAGCAACTCGTGAATATGAAAGTCATACTCCACTTCGGAGAGCTGGCCCGATGGATACCGGCATCGGACAAGTTCCTTCAATTGTCGTTTGATCTCATCACTTTCAAAGACCATTCCCCCCCCGCTTCGTAGGCTTTCAAGCTTAACCCGGTCTTCCGTATATTGGGTCCTGAAAAACGATGGCCTGTACGTATGCATCGCATTGGAAACACCTGAAGTCTCGTCCTGTTTTGACATTTCACATGATTTGGATATCATCTTCATTAAAGCTAACCGGATCTTTGGTCGGTTTCTTTAAGTTCATGATGACCTTTTCTAAATCCCATTTATCCAGGTTTGGTATATTAGTCTGGTAATGGATTTCGATTCGCTTATTCCTTAATTCTTCTATTCGTACGACATCCCTATTTTCCCGCAGTTGCATTATCGCATTTACATTTTCTTCACTTGCATGTCGCAGGGTATTCAAATCTTTCAGAATCATCGTGGTTGCAAGCAAATCAAGTTTAGGGTAATAAAATGTACCCTTGTTGCCTATGCTAGTTTCAATCTGGTAACCAACACTTTCCGTCAGCTTAACGGTATAGGGCGCGCAAAGCGCAAACAGTGATGTAATACCAATCTGTTGAGAAATCGCAATAGCTGCCCTGGTGAGAAAAATACTTCCTACACCATAACCGGCAATTTCGCGGGAGTTCCACAATCCGCACCCCTCCCCTGTTCCTTGCTGTGCATACTTCCAAACCAAATCGTAAACTGCGGGATCCATTGCCCCCGTTGCTTGCTCAATGGGTAAAGGCTGGCTTCCTCCCGCTACATGGATACGAGCACCTCCATAGACTTTTTCACCGTCAAGTGATTCAACAATAAGCACGAAAGCCGCCGGATTATACATCCAATCATTCTTGGATGACGTCACTTTTGTAACTCCAATATTGGTGAGCACACGCGTATGCCCCTCAATAAAAAGTTCACACGTCTTGGGATCATCAATAGCCCGGAAGGCTCTCAACCTCACAACGGGGTGTTCCTTATTTAAAACTAAAGACATGAAGTAAATTGCAGCTTATTCTCCAACAAACAAAAATAATGAATAAAGTCAGTTGTTATGCTATTTATACTTTAATTAAAAGTTTAGATGACAAATTGTTTCTCATAAGATAAAAAACAGTTATCTCCTTCCCAAGCAACTTTCCAACGGACTAAAGGTAGCATTAAAAATAAAAAAATAAAATGCTTTGTAAGTGAAAATAAAAGAAATGACGATAATACCTTAAACCAAAGAACATTAAGTTCCTAATCCTAAATAACCCAGTTCCAATCTATATGAACCGGGATTACTTGGGCTACTTACCGTTAATAAAAATAGAGCGCACGGGGCGCTCTATTTTTATTAGTAACCATAAAAAGTCTTTGAGTAGCGGGGAGCAGGATCGAACTGCCGACCTTAGGGTTATGAATCCTACGCTCTAACCATCTGAGCTACCCCGCCAAAAAATTAGTTTGCAAATATAGTTTATTTTCCTTTTCTTTAGAAAAAAAGTTGAGAAAGTACAAATACGTCAAGTAAACGCATAATTATCATCATTGGCATGACAGAAAAAATCAAATTCCAGCTGGAATACGAAATCAAGTCTTCACCAAAAATCTTATTCTCCTTCTTACATGAGCCTAATGCACTGTCACAATGGTTTGCTGATGATGTAACATACAAGGACGGGGTCTATGAATTCAGTTGGGACGACGAACAACACACTGCCAAGCTCATCAGCCTTAAAGAAAATAAGCTAGTAAAATACAAATGGATAGATGACGAACCGTACCATTTCGAAATGGAAATCGTACAGGATGAACTCACCAATGACGTGGCTCTTGCCATCACTGATTTTGCATGGGAAGAAAATCTCAACGACCGCAAATTGATTTGGAATAACCAAATTGAATACCTCCAAAGTGTAATAGGTGCCTAAAAAGTGTTACCTTTGTAAAGCGGTTATTGGGGGCGCTTGTCAATGAAAAAAATCCATCTTCTTATCCTTAAAGCGTTTATCAGGCCATTCATCGTGACTTTTTTTATCGTGATGTTTGTTCTGCTGATGCTATTCCTTTTTAAATACATTGACGATTTGATTGGAAAGGGGTTTGAGTGGTATGTCATCCTTGAATTATTGGCCTATCAATCGGCCGTACAGATTTCCATGGCCATGCCGCTCTCCATGTTGCTCTCCTCCATCATGACTTTTGGCAATTTGGGGGAAAGTTATGAACTGGTAGCCATCAAAGCGGCAGGAATCTCACTTCGGAAAGCGATGACGCCACTGTTCATCTTGGTAGGGCTATTCAGTGGGGGTGCTTTTCTATTCAGTGATTATATATTGCCCGTAGTAAACCTAAAAATGGGGGCCCTGCTATACGATGTCCGTATCAAACAAGCTGACTTCCTTATTAAACCCGGCATCTTCAATAATACTATTCCCGGGTACTCCATTCGCGCAAAAGGAAAAAGTAAGGATGGGAAAATGCTATATGATCTGATGATATACGATCATAAGTCAAGTACCACGGCAAGCAATGTCCTCTTGGCTAAAGAGGGGTACATTTATAATTCTCCCGACAATAATACCATGATTCTAAAACTTAAGGATGGTATACGCTATGAAGATAGCAGGGCAAGGAATTCGAAGGTATATAACCCTCGTCAGCAATTCACACGGTTTCACTTTGATGAAACCGAACAGAAATTTGACATGTCCGCTTTCCAAATGAAGCGCACGGACGAAAATCTGTTTAGAAGTCACCATATGATGCTCAATTTAAAGCAGCTAAAGCAATACACAGACTCCAATGTCGTGCAAATGGATAGCTTACGGAATACCGTATTTAAGGAGATACAATCGTATTATTATCATTTCAATGATTATTATAAGGCCAAAGATAGTTCGTCGCTAATACCCCCTATTATTAAGTACGAACACGGATTCATTGAAACTATCCCTTCTGATAAGCGCAATATGGCAATCAATAGTGCCATGAACCAAGTGCGGTACATTAAGGATGTACTTAATATTAAAGCCAATGAGGATACCTTTTATCGTGACAAAGACATTCGCTACAACATTGAGTTTCAGCGCAAATTCACATTAGCTGTCTCCTGTCTATTGCTGTTTTGCATCGGGGCTCCTTTGGGAGCAATTATTCGAAAGGGCGGCCTTGGACTTCCCGTAGTGATGGCTATCATTTTTTTCCTTATTTACCACATCATCTCCACGGTAAGCGAAAAATCAGCCAAAGAGGGCAATATCGACACCTTTTGGGGCATGTGGATGGCCATTTTTGTCTTGTCTCCGCTTGCTGCTTTCCTTGCTTACAAAGCAGCCACGGATTCTGCTTTATTTGATATTGAACAATACCGGCTAAAGGCAGAAAAAATGCTATCTTGGATAAAACGCCGGATAGGCATCCGTCGTCGAGAAGCCATGCATACCGGCAAATCTTTACATGATGATTATACATTATCTTCATAAGTAACGTATTTTTGTCAGGTTTTTATTTAAGGAGACCCAATGAGCATTAGGTTAAATACGATTGAAGAAGCAATTAGCGATATCAAGTTAGGAAAAGTAGTAGTCGTAGTAGATGACGAGGATCGTGAAAATGAGGGAGATTTCATCACAGCAGCACGCAATGCTACACCTGAAATAATTAATTTCATGGCTACCCACGGCCGGGGATTGGTGTGTGTACCCCTTACCGAGGAGCGATGTAAAGCGCTTAACTTGAACCTGATGGTTGGGAATAATACGGCAGTCTATGAGACTAATTTTACTGTCTCCGTCGATTTGCAAGGCTATGGTTGCACGACAGGGATTTCGGCCTCCGACCGCTCCAAAACAATAAAAGCGCTAATTAATCCGGACATAAAGCCCGAAGAATTTGGCCGACCCGGGCATATTTTTCCCTTAATCGCAAAAGACGGCGGCGTACTACGACGTGCCGGGCATACCGAGGCTGCTATTGATTTAGCCCGCCTTGCGGGATTTGAACCTGCTGGTGTATTGGTCGAAATTCTCAAAGATGACGGCGAAATGGCCCGGCTGCCTGACCTGATTCAAGTAGCTAATCATTTTGATCTGAAGATTATTTCGATTAAGGATTTAATTGAATATCGACTGGAGAAAGACAGCCTCATTACCCGTGAAGTCTCTGTAAACCTGCCTACCCAATGGGGCCAGTTTAATCTGATGGCTTATACGCAGAAAAATACCGGAGAGCAACATATCGCGCTCTATAAGGGTGAGTGGACGCCTGATGAACCCATTTTAGTGCGCGTACACAGCTCTTGTGTCACCGGAGATATCTTCGGATCGTGCCGCTGTGATTGCGGGCCGCAACTTCACCGTGCCATGCAGATGATCGAAGAAGAAGGACGAGGGGTGGTTGTATACATGAATCAGGAAGGCAGGGGCATCGGGCTTATCAATAAATTGCACGCTTACAACCTGCAAGAAAATGGCTTAGACACGGTAGATGCCAACCTCGAACTGGGCTTCAAACCCGACCATCGGGATTATGGTGTTGGAGCCCAGATATTAAGGGACTTAGGTGTTACCAAGATGCGTTTAATGAGCAATAATCCCACGAAACGCGCAGGCCTTATCGGCTACGGCTTGGAGATTGTGGAAAATGTCCCCATAGAAATCGAGGCGAACCCTTATAATGAACGGTATTTACGTGCCAAGCGAGATAGGATGGGGCATACCATCATGAAGGATCCGCTTCCATAATCTGGCGGTATACCCGCCTGATCAGTAAAACCAGACATGTCAAAAAACCACCAAGGAAGCCGCCGATGATGATGGCCATAACTTTGCCCACTTTATTATCTTCAAGTGGCAAAATCGGCCGATCTAATATTTGAATAATTGGCTTTTCGTTCCTTAACGTAATTTTGGCCAATTCCTGATTTTTAACTAATTCTTTTAATATTTCCGTATTTGCCTGTACATCGACTGTACGCTTCTGCGAACCGACACGCAGCCTTTGAAATGCACGATTAGGGCTTGGGTTAGCATCCGTAGCATCAGCAACCCCCTCAATAGCTGCATTTAATTCGGCTCTCACGGAATCAACCTGATGGGTAAGTACTTCCAGGTTCTCTGTAGAGCGTAAAGTCTTGGTTTGAATATAAAAATCAGACGCATTCTGTATTAATGTCTCCGCAAATGCTTTCGCAAAAGCCTCGTCTGTACTCTCAAAAGTAACACCAATAATATTTAATCGTTTATCTTTCTTGGATATCTTTAAGTGTCGCTTGTTGATTTTGTCATAAAATCCAGCCATCAAGCTGTCTTGAAGATATATTCCGACGGTATCTTTAAACACAAAAGCATTAAGTCGCGGATTTTTTGCCCACTTTTTAGACAAATCATTAATTCTAATATAGTGATTAATCAACAAATCCGTTTTGCCACTTAGATGAACTTCAGAGAGCAACGTTTTGTCTATCATTGACCGCGACCGAAGAAATTCAATAATGTTGTCACCTTGAAAAAAGCCTCCAGAGCTACCCAAATCTCCCAATGCCAGCCCCAACTGGGATAATATTCCTGAAGCCGCACCCAATCCCATGCCCCCTCCTCTGTCCTCATCTACTACAAAATAAATTTGAGCTTTATATTTTGTTGGGCCATATATGGTATATAGCAGAAATGCTGTTGAACCGACAAATAAACCAAGCAATATTACCAACCAATTCCTGATCATTAATTGGAAGTAACTACCAACCGCTAAAATGATATCCTTCAGATTGGTATCATTGTCCCGTGTAGGTTTTTGCTGATCGTTCTCATGCATAGGCTATCCTTTCCAACGGGTATCCAACTATTGAATGATGTCGTAGGATTCCTCTTTCATATGAAACAAAGAAATCATATTATCTGAACAGGCTAATAATAATCGCCCCCAAAGATGCAAGACCAGTCCCCATACCTAACCATTGTTGTGGCGTCATCGGGGGTTTGACTTCCCGTTGAGGAACAAAAATTTCCGCGCCCGGCTTAATAGGAGGATAGTTATTAAAAAATAAAAACCGATTGGTACTCTTCACGGATCCATTGGCATACAGTACGTAAGAGCTTTTTCGTAAAGCCCGCGAAGAGAAACCACCCGCCTGTGAAATATACTGTTTAAAACCTTTTGACGGTGAATAAACAGCGGTAGATGGAGCTAGTACTTCACCTGAAATCTTAACGGTCTGCAATTCCTTAGGCACACGGATAATGTCACCATCTTCTAAGATCAAATCTCCCCGATTTCCTGGGTTTTTAATAATTTGTTCCAAGTTAATGCCGACGTAATTATTTTCAATATTGTTATTTGCATTTGTTTGACCAACCACACCAACATCACTTTGTAATTGCTGCAGCGCTTGCATTCGGCTACGTTCTTCTCGTATTTGAGACTCCCGCTCAATTCTTTCTGTCGCTGTTGTCGTCATCAGGGTCGAATCACCTGATGCTATTAGTCCGCCCCGCTTTAACGAAGCTCCATCAATATGGGCATACGGCGTAAATCCACCGGCACGTTTAATTATATCTGAAACCCGCTCATCCTTTCGAGTAATTGTATATAATCCTGGATAGAGAACTTCTCCCTCAATTCTTACCATTCGTTGCGTTTCATAACCCGCCGCTGTACGGATAATGACTTTATCAAAGGGCATGAGTACAAAATCCTGTCCACTCTTGCTTAGTCCTTTGTCTGCATCTATTTGAAAAACCTCTGCTATCCGTGCTGATTGCGATAAGGCATCTGCATTCTTTACTTGCCTTGATACCTCAATACGATTAGCTGTAGCACTTTCACGAAAACCTCCGGCCTGCATGATTAAACTTTGCAATGTCATTCCCTCAGCATATGCAAATTGGCCCGGCATACGGACTTCACCATCAATTTCGACAATATAAGCTTCGCGCAAATCGAATATGGAAGAAATAGTAACGACATCCTCCCGCCTTAATTCAATATCAGGTTCGGTACCGGCCAAGATTCCCGATACACTAAATGACAATTGTTCAGTTTGAAAATCGTCTTTCAAACGCCTGATATATCCCCGATTTAAAAAGGCATCTTCCCTTAGTCCTTCAGCTTTCTTTATCAGCATGGATAATGTCAATCCCGGACTTAACTCATAGTCTCCCGGCCTAAATACCGAGCCATGAATAGCTACCCTATTCTCAAACCGTTTTAAAACACGCTCAACGATGTATTTATCCCCGGATTGGGGTAAATACTGGGAAAACTGACTGCCTAATAAATCCTCAATACGCTGTTCCCTATTCGTATATTTTACTACTTTAATGCGAGCTTGGTAGGCATCTTCCCTAAAGCCACCGGCATAGGCCAACAAGTCTGCAAAAGTTTCCCCTTCTTTGGTTTCAAAAATGTTCGGCCTTTTGACCGCACCTTCAAATTCGACCCTGTTGATATAAGGCGGCACCATCAAGACATCTTGATCTTGTAGCATGACATGGCTATCAAATGTGCCCTTCATCAATATATCATAAATGTCCAAATAAGCAACGACCTTCCCGTTGCGTATGAGCCTTATATCACGAAATGAACCATTAACGGTTGGGCCTCCCGAAAAATACAACGCATTGAAGGGCGTTGCCACAGATGGCAATGTGTACGTACCAGGACGTTCAATTTCACCCGTAAGAATCACTTTAATACTTCGTATATTACCAAGGGAAACATTCACTCGTGTTGCACCTGAGCGTATTGCCGAATACACATTACTCAATTCACGGCTGATTTTATCTGTTGCTTCATCAATACTGAGGCCTGAAACGGCAACAATGCCGACATAGGGTATATTAATATTGCCTTCGGGCGAAACCGCCAAGCTGTGGCTTTGCTCAGATCGCCCATAAATATCAACCAATATTTGATCACCTGGCCCTATGATATAGCCCCTTGGTGTCGGTAATTGAAGGTTAGGCTCAAACGTAGGTGTCACAGCACTGAATAATTCAGCACCAAATATTCTTAGACGGAGACTATCTTCTGCACTTAATGCCGAGGAATCGGCTAGTTGCAACGTGCTATCCGTGAGTACGGTATCTCCTTTATATAGCCTTTGGCTATCTCTCGTGCTCACGGGAGTATGAGAAGTGCTGGCCCCACCCCTCAATTCTTCTATCCGTGTTCTTAACTTTTGAATTTCGCTCGCCGGCATCCCTCTTTGAGCAGCCATCTGTTCCATCTCCATCTCTGACAGTCCGGATGACTCCGCTTGCTTCATATAAGCTCTAATCTGAGCATCAGACAACTCATCGACATTTACACTTGAAAGGTCGTTCATATTAATCCCTTGACCATAGCTGCGATTGCTCCCTACAACTATAGCAAAAAACACTATAATCATCCCCAAAAAACGACAGTAATTCACCTTCATACTCTTCTTAAATACTTGATTTATCGGTTATATCTTCAAAAATCCAAAACCTATAAAGTTACATTTACTTGCATTCGACAAAGAAACTGATTTTTTTCCATAGTTGAATGCCTAGCCCATTATTTTCGCCTACTGTTCAATTGACTTTTCAATCTATTAAAATCTATAAATGACACTGGTTCTAAAATGCCAGTTTGATTTATCCATTCGTTCAAACGCCCAGAACCCTTCATTTGAATCTTGCAATTGATTTAAATAGTTAAACGCATTTGAATACCGCAATTTACCTGAAACAATAAACTTATTAAAGTCCCACGTACCTAAAGCAGCAATGCCTAAATCTACCCAAGGCCTTCTCACATCTCGATATGCCCGATAAAATAAATCATTATTATTGGTTAAGCGCTCCGCCTGCAATCCCAATTGTTTTAATCCGCGCAGCCAGCTGATACCTACCGACTGCATGTTACTCCCGGGACCTATTCCAGCTCCCAGCACTTGGCCCATGTTTGTATATCCGTCTCTCACACGGTAGTCTGTATACCAAGACGGGCTATTGCGCACATTTTGAGTTCGAGTTTTTTCTAATTGTGTCCCTTCAACCTCGACCTGAATCATATCGCTATTAGGCGTCTGTAGTGGAATTAATTTTCTGAACCCAACAACGTATGCGCGTGAATGATCCAATTCTACCAGCAAATCACGCTGGTTCCAAGGAGGATCTGTGCGCCCATATTCAAAATAAATTTCAGCATTGCCTTTTGGCATTACCCACCGGGCAAAAATTGACGCATAGACATCCCTATTCATTCGATCTTCCCTCCCTTGCATCTTATCCGGATCATTGAATGCGCTCTTTGAGCCTGGCCCCAGTAATGGCAAATAACCTTTGAGTCCACCACCCAAGTTTTCACTATACACAATAAAGCTTCTTGTAAGTCCTATAGATAATCCTGATAGCCATTTGGGTTGATACGCAAGTACAATACCAGAGATGTAGCGCCAATCATCAGGTTTGGGATTATAATATTCGTTCACAAACTGCATCTCATCCATTGGAGCAGGAGTATACCCTGTGGAAGGCAATTTCCCCGCGATCAATTGTCCTTCAAACGAACCAATTCCAGTCTGTATAGGCCGTGTGGTATTTAACGTCAGGTGAAAGAAACCCGGGGCATTATTACTCATCAACAATGAATTTTGTCTTCCCGGCCCCCACCAGATATTTTCAGTTGATACACCTAATGATAGCGACTGGTAATTAAATCGAATACTACTTTGGCCTGGAAACAATTTTGTATATCTCCCATTTCCATAGTATTCCGGCAAGTCAATGTGATTATTCAAATCATACCATATCGACCAAATAAATTGGTTATCGCCCCGATATCCCGGATTTTGGCTATTGGCTGCTGTTACAAATTCAGGTCGCAGCTGTATGGAAAACCATTTATACTCTGCATATACTCCCACACTCAGCGATGTTTGATAGCCTTTTGAAGGAATCATTGATCCATCGTTCCAACCATAACGATAATTAGAGTTTATTTGCTGTTCCCATACTATCGGCATCAATTGAACCTTCCCCTTTCCATTAAAGAAGTATTTAATGCTTGTTGGTGATGCTTTACCTGCTCTCAACGTTTCGAAATAGATATCATCGCGTTTAAGTGCATTATTTGTCAACGGTCTCACGGAAAAAGAAAGCGAAGAATCAACCATTCCCAAAAGTTGCTCCCTTCTAAGTTGTTCTTCAAGCACAGGAAACCCCACAGGCATGACTTGCGCCTGAAGATGTTGTATACTACTTACACTTATTATTAATGTATAGATGGCAAGATACCGCAAAACCCTATGCATGACGTGGTATATTTAATTGACAATGTTAAAACTGGTAAAACAATCCAACTTGGAACTGAAGATTGAATTTATCCTGTTCGTCAAAACTCCAATAGTTACGAATCTCAGGCTTTTCTTCCAGCTCATATTGGTAGTTCATGGCCTTGATAAAATGAAGCTGGCTACTTATCAAAAGATTTTTATAGTCCCATTCACCATATAACGCCATGCTGATATCTACCCAATTTCTACGCATATCATCCGAAATTCGATAAAAAAAATCGTTATTGTGCACATATCGCTGAAACTGTACTCCCAGTTGCTTCATCTCCCTAATCCAGGAGAAATTTAATGTTTGCAGATTACTCCCCGGGTCGATACCCGCGCCAATTAGCTGGCCAAGATGGGTATACCCATGGCGTACCCCACCATGCCTATACCATGGCCCCCCCCTTCGGATATCTTCGGTCTTCGAACCTTCCGTTTGGGCCACTTCTAAATTAACATTCAGGTAATCCGTACCAAGCCAATTCAATGGCGTCAATTTCCTGAACCCAAATATATATGATCTGGAATGTTCCAGTTGAACAACCAAATCCCGAGAGTCCCAAGGATGATCATTTCTTCCGTACTCAAAATACGCCTCTGCGTTCGCTGCTGGTATCACCCAGCGCACAAACATGTTCAACAACTCATCTCTCGCGATGCCTTCTCCTTCATTCAATGCACTATCTTGTTCTTCGCTATACGAAGATTTAGACGTCGGTGCAAAAAAGGGCAAATAATTCGCTATTTTACCTTCCAATGATTCGCTATACATCATGAAAGCCCGGGAAAAGCCTATGGAGAGCCCTGGAAGCCATTTGGGCTGATACGTAAGTACAAGCCCCGACAGGTATCGCCAATCATCCGATTTTGGCCGGTAATAATTATCAAAATGGTCTGGATTTCCGCTTGGTGTTGGCAGATACCCGGATTCCTCCAATCGCCCAGCGATTAATTGTCCTTCAAATGCTCCTATAGGCGTCTTCACCGGTCGGGTCGTATTTAATGTCAAGTGAGCAAATCCAGGTGCAGTATTGCTCATCATTAAAGAATTATATAATGACGGCCCCCACCAAAGATTCTCAGATGACAGACCGATTGACACGGGATCGAAATTTAGTCGGATGCTACTCTGCCCAGGCAGAAACTTGGAATACCACCCTTCGCCAAACCGCTCAGGTTTATCCATAGAGTTGCCAATGGCAACGTACCATTGCGACCACTCGCGAGCTGATTTTCCATTATATCCCTGATAGGCTTTGTTTTGTGCCAGCACATATTCAGGCCTGAGCTGGATACTCAAAAACTTGTATTGCATATAAATCCCAGCGGCAGCCATGGTCTGATAACCCGCTGAAGGTATCATTGCTCCGTCATTCCATCCGTAGGGAATTGTTGTATTGATTTGGTGTCTCCATTGAACGGGCAAAATATGCACCTTCAAGGTGTCTCCTGTGGTGAAATTATAAATACTTTTGTCGCGAACTGCTACTACACCATTTGGTTTATAAATATTCAATCGCTGAATAACAGCATTGGTTAACGGACGAATCGAAAATGAAACAGTGGAGTCCAATCTGCCCAACAATTGCTCCCGCCTATAAAAATCTTCCAATAATGGCGTACCAACCGGCAACGACTGCGCCCAACCAGTGCCATAAAAGACGGAAAGCATTATTGCGCTAAGCACATAATTCACGCAATACCTACGATGGTATGTAATCTTGGTCAAAAGCATATCTTTCTGCTTGCTATGATATGTGGATAAATATTCTCAAAGTCAGCCTCAATTATGATGACGTCACATGCATCACCTTTATTAGCTGCTCAAGGTACACTGCTAAAATCTTAACTTCTGAAAAATCTTTTTCTACCTTCTTCCTTGCATTTTTCCCCATTTCTTTTTTATATACCAAAGGGAGCCTGACAAAAGCTTCCATCTTTGCCACTAAAGAGGAAACGTCCTTGGGCTCGGTTAAATAACCAGTCTCACCATCCTTTACGACTTCCCTACAACCTATTGTATTGGTTGTAATTGCGGGAACCTCCATGCTTGCCGCTTCCAATAAACATCGCGGCATACCTTCATTGTAATACGAGGGAAATACCAGGCAATTCGTATTTTCTAAATAAGGACGTACGTCATCCGTTGCCCCCAAATATCGAATAATCTGTTTACTTTCCCATAATCTTATTGTTTCTATTTTGATGGCTGATGGATTAAGGACATTCGCAAAACCAAGTAGTTCGCCCTCAACTTGTAATCCTCTTTGTTTGAGCTGTTCGATTGCCTTTACAAAATCCTCAACCCCTTTTTCGTAAAGAAACCGACCTGTGTATAAAAATTTGACGGTCTTATCGTCAGGATAAGGAACAAACCTTCTAAAATACTCAATATCAACCCCCTCACCTGACAATAATAGTGTTTTCTGCTCCGTAAGAATGTTATTCTTGATAAAAAAAGTCAGATCATCGTTATTTAAAAACCAGGTCTTCACCGAATGCTTTAATGCAAATCGGTAAAACATTTTGATGACAGCGGACAAAATTCCTTTTTTGGCCAGCCCGTGACCTAAACCAGTAATAACGGCTATCGTGGGAATTTGAAGGGATTTAGTCGCCAAAAGGCCATAAATATTGGGCTTTATTGTGTAAGTAAAGAGAAAATCTGGACGTATAATCTTAAGTATTTGCCTTAACTCCCGATATAATAAATAATCACCTAATGGATTAGTGCCCTTAGCATTTAAACACGTTAAAGGTTTAAATTGGATACTAAAAGCCGCGAACTTATCCGCATAATCATCATATGGAGCAACAACATAAATTTCGGCACCGTAGCTTGCTAACATTTTCATCACTCCCAACCTAAAGTTGTACATACTCCAAGCAGTATTGGCTATAAACCCAATTTTTTTCCCTTGTAATAACTGATTTTTCATTTTCAGGCTTGGGTAATTATATTCAATGATTGGATCTTCATAATTTGCTCATTGAGATGTTGCTGTTCCTTCAAATCCAACGCTGTATTCCTATTCGCTGTCAGTACATCTTGCTTATTTAACCACCCCATGAATATATAAGCGTAAGATTTTAAATATGTCTTTACAATCTCCCACTGTAAAGCAGGGTAAGTCAATTTTCCTTTTCCATAAACAGAAAAAATCATCCTTAATGTACGCATGCTGGACAGGTAGTTTTTGATGTTAACCCTTCCTTCCCGAATAATGTATAAATATTCGGGAATTCGTTTAAAATTGGAAAATTTATAGGTCCTACACCACAATTCATAATCCTCTGCTCGAACATAAGCCGGATCATATGGGTTATTTCTAAACCATTCTTTTCTGCCAAGAATTGATGCGTGTAACAACAATGCATGCTTAAGCACATCTTTTGGAGTATTACGGATAGGTAAGGCCCCTCGTTTACCTATAGGCTTATTTGACGTATCAATGGTATAAGCCGCGGTATCCACTAAATCAGTTTCTGGGTACCTAACCATGAATGCCACTTGTTTCGCAATACGATCTGGCATCATTAAATCATCCGCGTCCATACGGGCAATGTATTGGCCTTTGGCCAGTTCACTTACTTGGTTTAAACGGTATACTAGGCCTCTATTTTCTCGATCGTCCACTAATCGAACTCTAGGATCTTTAATGTGTTCAACCAACTGCAACGAACCGTCTGTTGAGCCGTCATTTAATAGAAGAAGCTCCCAATCATTAAACGTTTGTGCATAAACTGACTTTATTGCGTCGAGTAGGGTTTCCTTGTTATTATAAAATGGAATGGCAATGGTTACCAACGGTGCTATCATGGTTTAATCCTCAAAAGTTGAACTTGATCATCAAATTTGCGCTGGATCTTTTCAATTGAAAAATAGGTTTGCAATTCGTTCATTCCTAAGAGATATCTATCGTATTCGTCGTCATTTTTTCGAATCAGTCGCTGCACATTATCCACTATTTCTTCATAATGCTCACATAAGATGCCCGGCTTCACCTTACATAAGCCAAAAAGATATTCAAAATACTTATTCTTTAAACATATGATAGGTAATCCGAAGGCTATTGCATCCATGATAGCTCCGCTACTGACTAAGCTATACTGATCATCAGTATACATAAAAATTGCATAGTGCATAGCCGAACACTGTTCTTCATATTTTTTCGTCTCAACAAACACTGACTGGCGCTGATATTCAACATAATTGTTTTGAAAAGGCAAAATTTCTGGGAGCACTTGGCCATTAATTACGAAAGCAGCTTTTCCAGCTGACACACTGTTTGCATATTGCTTTGCTAGAGCAAAAAACAGATGCGAATTCTTTGCCAATTTAGCTGTTCCAAGATGGCCAAATACAATTTTGTCGGTAGGCCGATTAGGAAATTTTATATGTTTTTTGTGATAAGGATGAGGTATGCTTAATACCGCAACAGGTTCAATCTGGGTACCGCCTACCAGTTCATTTTTTATTAATTCATTAAGCACCAAGAATTTTCTATTTGCTAACCGCATCCTAAGTGCTTTATCAAGCGCCAATTTATAAATCTTATCTATTAATTTACGACCAGGTCTTTCTTTTATTAGTTGAAGTTCTCCATGCAATGTGATAATAACTTTGACATCTTTTGAAATAAACCATTTTAACCAAATGTGAACAAAAACGTTCGTTAAAGGAGACATTGATGAAAAAAAAATAAGTGATACCTTTTTTTTCGTCGCTTTCCTTATTAAACCAATGGTTGCAAAACACTCTAAAAGAATTTTTATGATCCACCTGATTTTTTGCTTTTCTTGTGGTTCCAAAACAGTTATCGGCGAAAAATAGTAATTTGTGTTTTCGCTCAAGACCTCTGATAGTTCTTTCCAATGTGAAAGAGAAGCATAGCAATGAATATTGTGTGAGGGGCAGGCTTTTGCAATGAGTTGAACCAACTGACTATTAATGAACGCATGCTCACCCTTCGTTTTATTCGTTTCACAAAAATATATCATGGCTAATAACGAAGCGGATCGTAGAATTCATCGAAAACAGTATGAAAAGGCACATATAAATCCATATAGGGAGACATAAATAAATATAGCCGAAAGGCTCCAAAAATCGTCAACAGAAATAAAAAAAATGCTTTGAGCTTGAAATCGTTAAGCGATGTAAGTAAATAGGCCAATAGGAAAATTTCCAAATATAAAAAAGGCAACGCCAGTCTCGTAACCACAGGAACACTTAGAATAAAAATGAAATAAATCATGTTTCCAAAAATAAGCAGATTTAAAAATCCCTCATACCGGAATCGGATACGTTTTGAAACATATTTTTTCCCATAAATTAATAGCGGCAATATAAAAGCTCGTTTTAAAATTCCTAATGCATACGATAAATAGGGATTAGTATGGCTAGTTTCTAATCCTTCGTCCCCATATTGCAGCAGCTTTTCGGCCATGGAAGCTTCAACGCCCACCAATCGAACTACCAATTCGATTGCCCATCCTGAAATGCCAACCAAACCAATCAAAAAACCCGCAATCAGTAAGATGTAACGCCACAGGTCTGACCATTTAAAATGATAAAGCCAATAGGCTATAAGAAACAAAATAGAGGACACATGAATAAGGCTCGCCAACACGATTAATATTGCAAATGCCCAAAACCTTTTCGTTTCGATATACTTCAATCCACACAAACAAATGGACACTGCCGTAAACTGCCGTACAGATAAGATATCCGCCAAGTAGTAACAGTAATATAGAAATAATAAAATGAATAAGATAGGAGTATGCCGACTGAAAACAAGCCCCTTGAGACCGATGGTAACAACAGCCCAAAAAAACAACACCACAGTGTAGCTCCAATCCAATCTCGACATAAATAAATTTATATAAGTAAATCCAGGCTCGAATAAATTCACTTCCGAACCGTAAACAAAATGGGTGATGTTGTCATAAAAAGTATAATAGGAGTTCCAATCCGGCCCTGTATCCCATCTAATCCCACCAACGATAATTAGCAATATGATTATACAGGAAAATAACAATTTTTTATGATGTTCATCTACTTCCACCAAGTCTAGCACACAAAAAACAGCTAACAGGAGGAATATGATGATGTAAATGGCCACAGCTATCTAAGTTTATTGTTGATTCATCTTGATTCTTTTGAGACAGCATTTTAGCTCACAGTAGCTAAGATATAGCCAAACCCATATCGTCAAAAACGTTATTTCAATAGCTTGTAGTGCTTCTTTCCCAATTTTTACTTTCTCTTTGAATGTCAATGCCGTCGAACAGAATGGCAAATCCAATATCCAACGCAATTTCTGGAAAGTAGAGCTGTTATCTTTGATATCGTGTGCATCAAAAAACCTTACTACCCATTGGACAAAATCAATCTGAGCATTGACTTTCCTGAAAAGAATAGGTTTATCATCCCATGTTGTTATATTCAAATTACTTTTTCGCCACTTAACAATTGCCCCGGGAATCGTTTTAATGGATGTCTCCTGCCCAAAATTCATCCAACTTGCATCGTCCGAACACCACCCCAAATCAAAATTGATAAAACCTCCTTTTTTTTCATAAACGGACCTCTTAAAGATACACTCAATTGCAAAACTGCTCAATTGATACGTTATCTTTTGTAAAAAAAAATCCGCTACATTAAGCGTTGCGGGAAAGATGGTTGGTTTTTTCAGAACCCAACCATGCTGATCGATAATTGAAGCATTGAAACGCACAATATCACAATTTTTATCTTTTTCGATATACTTGTAAAATGTCCTAACACAACTTACATCCATAATATCATCATCCGAAAACAACCAAATCCATTCTTCATCCTGAATTAAATCCACGCATCGTTTCCAATGTGCCACTAAGTCTTGACTTCCTAGATTATTCTCAAAGCGATAGTAAACCAGGTCGATCCTGTCTGTAAATTCACTAACAATATGTTTTAAATCAAAAGGACTATTGTCATCTCCAATATATAATTTGAAACGTATATCATCCTGATCAGCGATACTTTGAAGCGTGTCTCTCAAAAATTCAGGCTTATATGCCGGCAATACAATGGCCAATTTATGCTTCATACTTTCTCTTGACACGGTTTATTATACGGGAAACTGTCGTTAACATATCCAATATTATGGCGTTTCTCCATATCCAGTATTGAATAAAGAAATAAAACAATGCAGAAAGCAGAACTCCTGAAAACAAGGCTACAATCGCATTCAAATTAGCATAACGAATTAAGTAATATATCGGTATAAAAATCAATGATGATACCCAGGCCTTAATTGGCAAACTCCAATCCGGTGCAAAATTGATTATCCGAATAGCAAATCTAGCTAATAGGATTAAGACGATAAATTCTGCGACGAATGCAGCAATTGAAGAGCCAATGTACCCAAATCGGGGAACTAATGTAAAGTTGGCAATTAAACTGACTATCATTCCCGTCACAGCCGCTTTGAAAAAAAGGCGCTCATTATTGGATGGATTGAGAATCTGCATGCCAAAAATATTGCTATACCCGATAACAGCTACTGTTGGCGCAATGATTTGTAATGCATACGTTGCAGGCATAAATTCATTACCCGCAAATAGTATAATAATTTCACCAGCATAAAGCATTAACCCTGTAACGATGGGAATGCTGAATAACGACACATAGGAAAAGGATTTAGTAAGCAAAGCTTTTATTTGGCCGTGATTCTGTTCATGGAACTGTTTCGAAAGCTGGGGAATCATTACCATCGTAACAGCAGTTAGCACAGTAATGATTAAACGAGATAATTTTATCGAGGTTGAATAATAGCCTACCTCGACATCATCCTTAATAAAACCGAGGATCACGGTATCGAACACGGTATAAACATGGATAACCAAACTAAACGAGAAAATAAACAACATGGGCTTCAAATGCCGTTTAAGCTTCAAATTGAAAAATGTCAACGTTATGATGTTGCGTGCATAATAAATATTAATTAACATTGATGCTAACCCACCAAAGAAAACAATAAAATAGTATATGGTTACATCATTTGCTTCATTCACAAATAAGTAAATCAAGATAATAGACAATAATTTTGAAAATACACCTCTAATGGTAATTAGCTTGAATTGTTCTACACCTTGAAACAGCCATTCCATAGTAAAAACCTGCACAATCATAATTCCCACACTTATCGTGAATAGTCTACGATAAGCATTTAGTTCGCCAATAGTCATAAAAATCAGTATGTAAACGATGGTTAAGACCACTGTAGCAAGGCTATGGATAAGTATGATTTCACTGAAAATTTTAGACCTAATTGTATAGTCATGTTTATACTTTGCAATTTCCCGCACGCCATAAACAGGTATTCCCAACGCTGCCATCATAACAAAATATTGGGTGAAACTCTCCACAAAACCAATACTCCCCATGCCCCCCGGCCCAAGTATTCTAGATACATAGGGAAATATAAAAATGGGGAATAACAACTGGCTAACAGCCAAAACAATATTATAAGCTGCGTTTTTCTTTATAGTATTCACCGCCATTGGATTAATTTCATCACTTCATTCCGACCAATTTAATCGTATGGCCAACATACTACACGTTGTTTGGTCTTTTGCAAAAGTAAGCGAAAGATGACAAATGTACTTACATTAGCCGAAAACTCGGCAAGCAACGAAAAACCTTCAACATGGCCGAGTGTTAGAATTAGAACAAGAATAGAAACATCATAACATTCCAAATGAACAAAAAACTCATTATAACACAAGCCTACATCAACGGCAAATTCATCAAAGGCCGCAAATCCTTCGATGTCATCAATCCTGCCACCGGTGAAATCATCGCTTCCGTGCCCGACCTCACCATAGCGGACTGCCATGCCACCATTGACCATGCGCACGACGCATGGCCATCATGGCGCGATACGGAATCAACCGTACGCGCCAACACGGTACGTAAATGGTACGAGCTCATTATCGCCAATAAACAGGACCTTGCGCGCATCATGACGATGGAAAGTGGCAAACCCTTCACCGAAAGCCTCATTGAGGTGGATTATGGAGCATCCTTTGTGGAGTGGTTTGCCGAAGAAGCGAAACGTATCTATGGTGAAACCATCCCTGCCCCAAAAACAGGGCAGCGACTACTTACCATTCGGCAGCCCGTGGGAGTGGTTGCAGCCATCACCCCCTGGAATTTCCCTTTGGCCATGATTACCCGTAAGGTGGCCCCGGCATTGGCCTGCGGATGCACGGTCGTACTCCGTCCAGCCTCACAAACACCACTTACCGCCTTAGCGATGGCTCAATTAGCACATGAAGCTGGATTCCCTGCCGGGGTATTCAATGTCGTCACTGGCAAGGATAGCAAAGGCATGGGCACGGAATTAGCCACCAATGATAAAATAAGAAAAATATCATTCACCGGTTCAACGGAAGTAGGTCGCTCACTAATGGCCCAGGCAGCAGAAACCATCAAAAAAGTGTCTTTCGAGCTTGGTGGTAATGCACCTTTCCTTGTCTTCGATGACGCTGATGTCGATGCAGCTGTGCAAGGAGCCATTGCAGGCAAATTCCGTAATTCCGGCCAAACCTGTGTGTCTATCAACCGATTTTTCGTGCAGGATGCGGTATTTGACGATTTTGCCAAGAAATTGACAACCGCCGTCAAAAAACTAAAAGTGGGAAATGGCCTCGATGAAGGCGTACAGGTAGGACCGCTCATCAGCCAAGATGGGCTGGAAAAGGTAAAAAAGCATGTAAAAGACGCCGTTGACAAGGGAGCGAAGTTGCTGGCGGGCGGCAAACCAAAGAAAGGACTCTTCTATCATCCCACCGTTTTAGCGGATGTCAGCCCTTCTTCCCTCATTGCTGGGGAAGAAACGTTCGGTCCGGTATGTGCCCTGTTCCGATTCAACACCGAAGAGGAAGGCATCGCTATGGCCAACGACACGGAGTTCGGCCTTGCTTCCTATTTTTATAGTAAGGATGTAAATCGTTGTTGGCGCGTAGCCGAACAACTCGAAGCAGGTATGGTGGGTATCAATACCGGATTACTTTCCAATGCAGCGGCACCTTTTGGTGGTGTCAAGCAATCCGGTATCGGGCGAGAAGGTTCAAAGCATGGGCTTGACGAGTATACGGAAATCAAATACCTCTGCTTTGGCGATTAATCGCGATCCCGGATTTTCTTGTATATCTTCACCGCCAGCATCAGCATGATAGACAGCAAGAGCAGTCCCAACACGCCGTATATCCAGTTGATTGCGCTCTTGAGCACTACTGCAAAAACAATAGCAAAAAGTATCACCGTCGCCAGCTCGTTCCACATGCGGAGCCGTATCGATGTCCATCGGTTTGTTTCATGCTTAAGCCTGAACATGATGCGTTGGCAGATGAAATGATAGGCCACCAGGCCAAGGACAAAAGTCAGTTTCACGTGCATCCATCCCGCCTGCAACAGCCCCGGCACTACATAGAGCATGGTTAGCCCGGCCACAATGGCCAAGTACATAGATGGCGTAGTGATGATCCACCATAGCTTACTTTCCATTACCACAAATTGCCGATGCAAGACATCGTATTCCTGCGTCGGTTTCTGTTTAGCCTCTGTATGGTAGATAAACAGCCGGACCATGTAAAACAACCCCGCCATCCAAGTAATGACGAAAATAATGTGTACCGCTTTAGCGTAAAGGTATAGCATTAAAACCTAAATTCTTTCACCACCTCAATCGCGTATTTCACGTTGTCAAACGGAATATCCGGCATGATACCGTGCCCCAGGTTGAAGATGAAGCCATCTTGCCCGCGCATACGTTCGAATAGATGCAGGATTTTCTCCCGGATGACCTTTTTGTCGGCATACAGCACAAACGGATCCAGATTGCCCTGCACGGCCACACCGTGCGGTAGGCTATCTTTTACGTGCCTCAAGTCCGCATTCCAGTCTACGGAAACCACATTCGGCTTCGCTTCAGCCATCAACGGAGCGAATACCGAACTCCCCTTGCAAAACGAAATTACCGGCACACCAGCCCTGTTTAACTTCGAGAAGATATACGTATTATAATGATGTGCAAACGTCTTGTAGTCATCCCAAGATAGCGCCAATGCCCAACTGTCAAACAGTTGCAAGGCATTTATCCCAGCGGCAATCTGCAGGTTGAGGTAATCGACGGTCACATCGGCAATCTTTTGCAAGATGAAATGGGCCAGCTCGGGTTCGTTGTGAAGCAACAATTTCGTACGTTTGAAATCTTTCGATGAGCCGCCCTCCACGAGGTAACTCAATACCGTAAATGGCGCACCCGCAAAACCAATCAACGGAATACGGCCTTGCAAACGTTGCCGAATCACTTGGATGGCATCTCCGACATACTGTAGTTTATCCACCACATCCGTACGCAATGTTTCCGCATCGGCTCTGTTGCGTACAGGATTGGCAAATTGGGGGCCTACTCCCTGTTCAAAGCTCAGCTGCCCGCCCATGGCTTCTGCGGTAACCAAAATATCTGAAAACAAAATAGCAGCATCCACTCCCAGCAAATCCACGGGAAGCATTGTCACGTCTGCCGCTATTTCGGGAGTTTTACACATCTCAAGAAAGGAATACCTATTCTTGATATCCCAGTATTCCTTCATAAATCGGCCCGCTTGGCGCATTATCCACACGGGCGGTCGTTCGGTAGGCTGCGAAAAAGCAGCCCGGATAAGTAAATCGTTTTGCAAACCAGTTGTCACAAGTTAATCTTTGGGTATTTCGTTTTCGATTTTATTGATGATTTGTGCGACACGTGAAGTCACTTCCAGCTTCCTTGCCAAAGCCACATAGGCTTTCACCCGTTCAAAATCGTGCTTTCGGAGGTTGATATTGGCCAAGTTTACCAAAATGATAGCCTTGTCGTTTGGCCGCCGGAAAGGCAGCCGTGAGGCAATCTGGAAATGCCGTTCGGCAGCCTCATAGTCCTCGGCTTTCAAGGCAAGGTTGCCGCTCATAAATTCGTAGTAATTACGCCTTCCCTTACGGAGGTATTCAGGCTTTTTGATATCGGCGAGCAATCGCCTCGCCTTATCGTAATCTTGATTTTGAAACGCCTGGGTAGCGATAAATACCGTACCTTCCCGGTAATGGCTCCACGTCAGGTAACCCATCACCCCAGCAATCATCACTGCAAGTTGAATGGCACGCATATACACTGCACCGACCAATAATAAAAATGCTATCACCAACACCGCGGCACGTGCCTTGGACGTCATCATGAGGCCTGCGGATTGTCGGTGAATTTATAGCCCACACCACGGATGGAGTGGAAATACATCGGATGTTTTTGGTCAGGCTCAAAATATTTCCGGAAGGTAAGAATAAAGTTGTCGATGGTACGTGTAGATGGGTATACATCATAGTTCCATACCGTCTCCAATATCTGTTCGCGCGAGACAGCCTCATTGCGCCGTTCAATCAGTAGCTTGAGCAGCATCGTTTCCTTTTTCGTAAGCGACGTCACGGCACCGTCTGCATGGTGCAATTCAAATGAATTGAAGTAAATGGTTTTATCACCGATAGTATACGAATTGAGTTCTTTCAAGTCGTCGCCCTTCATTCCTCTTCGCACCAATATACCTACGCGCAGGATGAGTTCTTCCAGGTTGAAAGGTTTCACGAGGTAGTCGTCCGCGCCCTTACGAAGCCCGGTGATCCGATCTTCGCTGCTGTTCTTGGCCGTAAGGAACATGATAGGTACTTCTGTATTCTGCAACCGGATAGTCTCGGCAACCTGAAACCCATCAATCTCAGGAATCATGACGTCTAGTATCACCAAGTTGAAGCGTTCTTCTTTGAATATTTTCAAGGCTTTTTTCCCGTCCGCTGCCGTCGAAACCCGGTACCCTTCCAGTTCCAGGTTAAGCTTGATGGCATCCAGCAGGTGCTCCTCGTCTTCCACCAATAAAATCCGATGCTTAGTTTGTTGCATAATGGTTGCTAAATATAACTTCAAAAATACTTCCCGATGGGGTATTATCTTTCACTTTAATCTGCGCGCGGTGTCGCTCCAACACCGTCTTTACAATATATAATCCGAGTCCGGTGCCCTTAGTTTTTCGGGTATCTTCATTCCCTACGCGGTAGAACTTATTAAAGATAAGCCGCTTTTCATTGTCCGCTATTCCGATGCCATGATCAGCCACACTGAATATTACCTGATCATCGTCTTTGGCGAGTTTCACGAACACATGGGCGCACGGCGGGGAATATTTCACCGCGTTCTCAATAAGATTGGTCACCACATTGGTAATGGCAAACCGATCGCCTTCTATCCGGATATTCGATTGCAATTCCGTTTTAATGACCTGCGTTGTGCACGAATGGATTTGAAGTCTTCCGGCAACGCTTTTGACCAATTCCGTAAGGTCTATCTGTTCTTTGGGAAAATTATAACGCAAATCTTCCAACTTGGTTGCAATCAACACATTGCCAACCAAATCATCAAGCCGTTCGATATCCTTCAAGGAGTTGGAAAGGAATTGATCCCGCTGTTCTTTACTGAGATCCCGTTTTACAATAGTCTGGATAGCCAACTTAATCGCTGCAAGCGGCGATTTGAGCTCATGGGTCACCGCCAGCAGAAAGTTCTGTTGTTGTTGCTGTATTTTGTGCTCACGGACAAATGCCTTTTTCAGTTTGAGTGCCCCGACGACGAAGATCAACATAAAAAAAATCCCCTCGCCGATAATCATGATTTTCCGGCTGGGCTGGGCCTCAATAAGCAATACTCCCCACCAAATCAGCTGTGCAGTAGCATAAAAAACAAGAAAATAAAACAATACTAAAGGTTTTCGCATAGCAAACTCCTGAAAAGCAAACACAAAAGTATTGATTTACATCCGTTAATCACAAACCAAGGGCAACATTATGACAATAATACGAAACTCCGGGGAACTCTGGCCTTCGGGTTCCCGGCTTCTGACTTAAACAAAATCCGTATCTTTGTCCATGCACAATATGAGCAAAAAGGATATCTTCTTTGATTTAGACCACACCATCTGGGATTTCGAAAAAAATGCCGAAGAGACCTTATTGGAATTATTTGACACCTATCGCTTCAATGCCTTCGGTTTTGGGGCGGCAGCCGTATTTATTGAAACCTATAACCGGAACAACCATCGGCTCTGGGCGCTATACCACCATGGCAAAATCACCAAAGCAGAACTTCGTGAGGCACGTTTTGCCGATACATTTACGGAGTTAGGGGTAGACCCTACGCTATTTCCCAAGGCCTTTGAAATCGACTACCTGCGGCTTTGCCCGCAAAAGACCAACCTTTTTCCCCATGCGCATGAAACATTGGGTTATTTGCAGGAGAAATACACATTACACCTAATTTCAAATGGTTTTGGCGATGCCGCAGAGACCAAAGTTACCAAGTGTGATCTAAAAAAATATTTTTCGACCATCGTGATTTCTGAAGCCGTGGGTGTCCATAAGCCCCATCCCAAAATTTTCCATCATGCCATTGCCAACGCCAGAACAGCTATTCCTCAAAGCGTAATGATTGGCGATAGTCTTGATGCTGACGTACGTGGTGCACAGAATGTCGGGATGGATGCAATATATTTTAATCCCAATAAAAGCGAAGTTCCTGAAGACGTTAAACAAAGTATTACCGCACTGGATGAGCTAAAAACCCTTTTTTGAGCAACATTAACTTACTTTTCCACTATTAAAACTGCTCTCCGCCACCATTAAAATCATCCTCCATTCCATTATTCCGGCGTTCTTCGCGTTCAAAATCCTGCCGTCCAAATCGATAGTTAAGTGTGACCATGAACATACGGCGCATGCCCCGATTTTCAAAATAACGGTAAAACTGTTGTGTTTGCGTGTATCCGCCCCATCGCCGTTGATTGAATAGGTCGCGTACGTTAAACAGGATACTCGCTTTCCTGTCCAGCACATCCCACCGGACACCTGCATTTACGACAAACTGTTCGATGCCCTTCCCCTGTGCCATGACGCGGGGTGCTTGGTATTCTGCCCGTGCCTGGGCCGACAGGCTCGACATGATCCGGTAGTTCGCGGTGACATTCGCGTTCCAGTTGAAGCCTTCCGTCGGGTCGATGTTGAACGCTTCGCTGCCGTGAAACCGGGTATGGAATAAATTAGCATTGAACATTGCGTCTACTTTTTTACTGAAATCGACCTTCGAAATCAATTCCAGGCCGGCTGCTTCGTTGCGGCTGATATTCTGCCATTGCGAAAACGTTACACCGTCCATTCCCTCCACGGTGGTAATGATGGGTTGTACCACATCATTCACCCTCCGATAATATGCCGATGTGGTAAGCATCACGGCATCCCAAAATTTAGCATAACTCAGTTCAAATGAATGAATATCTTCTGGCAACAGGTTGGGATTGCCCTGCTGGATATTCATCGGATCCGACACGTCGATAAAAGGGTTGACTTGCCAGCCCCGGGGTCTGCTGACCCTCCGTGTGTAGCTCGCCTGCAGTTGGTTGCCTTCCCCAAACTCTTGCGTAAGGAAAATACTGGGATAAATCCGGAAATAATCCAACCGCCCGGTAGCGGAGCGATCGGTAGGCGCAATATCTGGATCAAACGATAGGTATTCCGTATTTAAGTAAGCCTGTTCCGCACGTAATCCTACCTGAATGCCGAACTGCTCTGTTAGCTTGCGTTGATAATTGGTATATAATGCATGCACGATGCTTTCCATATTGAAATCATTGCTAATCGCATAATCGGGAAGCATCTCCCCCGCTCCTGAGTCAAGATATTCAGAACGCTGGGTATCGTCAGAACGCCGGATAATCGATCGATAGCCTGCCTCTAATTTATTGTCTTCGCCAAAGGGGCGCACATAGTCCAATTGCAGGTTGAGGTTTCTACCATCTTCACTGGTATTATTCACTCGCAGATCTTGTACTGCTGAAGGATCTGTAAACGTTTGATCAAATACATTCACGCCTTCTTCGCTGTCCCGCCCGAAGGCGACATTGGCCACGATTTCCTCACCTTCACGAACAAACTCGTGTTTTAAATCAAAATTGAGATCAAATCCGATATCGTCTTCGTCTTGCCTTGAAAACCGGCTGCTTGTACCGCTTAGCTCGGGGTGGCCAAAATAGGAATAAAACATATCGTCGTTGCGCGCATTACCCCTAAGGCTCAAATTACCGGAAAATCCGATTAATGTTTTATCGGTAACGTAGTAATCCGTGCCCAACCGGACACTATGGTTCAATCCCAAGTGATTGCTTTCGCTCGAATTCTCCGTTAGGCTATTGTTCGAAAACTGCCGGGTACTGTTCAACCCATCACCCACATTATTACGGCGATTGAAATTATAGTTGCCGAAATAATTGAATTTCTCATTCCGCAAATTCAGGTTGAACCCAGCATTGTAATTGTCATATGAGCCTGCAGAAGCGTTTACACCACCATTGAATCCACCCCTCGCTTCTTTTTTCAACACAATATTAATAATACCCGATTGGCCTTCGGCATCGTAGCGCGATGAAGGATTGGTCACTACTTCAATACGTTCTATAGAGTTGGCTGGCATAGCTTGCAAAAGCTGTGTGATATCACTCCCGGCCATGGCAGATTCCCGCCCGTCGATCAAGACACGCACACTGCTTGAACCCCTCAGGCTTACACTACCATCCACATCTACCTGCAGGGATGGTACATTGGCCAACAGATCTGATGCTGTACCTCCTACACTGATGGTGCTTTGGGCGACGTTGAATATTTTCCGATCGATGCCCAATTCCATCGCCGGGGGCGTACCTTGCACCACTACCTCTTCCAGCAATTCGCCGGAAGGCTTCAACGAAATATTTCCCAAATTGATATCCCTACCCGCTTGGACGATAATACCCGATCGCAGGTAATCTTCATACCCGATATAAGTAATACGGACGGCATATGTACCCGGCGCTACATCAGTAAATTGGATTTTACCGTCATCAACCGTTTGCATCCCTTTAACATAGGACATTGATTCCTGTCTCAACAGCGCCGCACTGGCAAAGCCCACCGGTTCGTTGGACGAACTGTCAATCACGACAGCCGATATGGCAGCGTTTTTTACTTGAGCTATTATTTCCACAGGCGATGCAAAAACAGCCAATAAAAAAATGTACGCGTTTTTTATGCGATATGCAAAATCCATACGGTTTGAACATATTAGTATCTGAAGATTCTTGCCGCAAAGATTATGCTTTAATCGCTGTCATCTGCGCACAGTAACCGTATTATTACAGCGTGGGAACTGCTTCGGCTACATTGTTACTTATATTAGGGAGTCACTCGATACTTACCGTAAGCCCTTCCGATTTAAGAATTTTCCGATATACATCTACTTCCGTGTACGTGCCTTCCAACACGGCACATTTCCCCTCGCTATGCACCTTCCACGCAATTTTCTCGGCTTCAGTTTCTGTATATTGCAAGTGTTTCATCAAACAATTGATCACATGTTCGAAGGTATTGGTATCGTCATTCCAAAGGATGAGCCGATGGGCTGGCGTGACAGCGGCCAACACCTCGTCAAGCGTATAGGTTTCTTCTTGCGTTTCAACCGTCATAATGCAAATCTACGGCTTTTTATAAAAATTTCCGTACAATTGCATGAGGTAAGTTAAAAAGCGAAGACGGGATGCACATGTACCAATCAAGAATAGCCGGAGTAGGATATTATGTTCCTAAACATAGATACACCAATCATGATCTGACTCGTTTCATGGACACAAGTGATGAATGGATACAGGAGCGAACGGGCATAAAGGAACGCCGTTTTGCCGATCGATTTGGGGAAACGACCACAACCATGGCTATTGAGGCCGCTAAAATTGCTATCGAACGGGCAGGCACAACGGCGCAAGACATCGATTTCATTGTGTTTGCCACACTGAGTCCCGATTATTACTTCCCCGGTTGCGGTGTACTGTTGCAACGCGAAATGAACATGCGTGAAATCGGTGCATTGGATGTACGAAATCAATGTTCTGGATTTATATACGCGCTGTCCGTGGCCGACCAATTTGTCAAGACCGGTATGTATAAAAATGTGTTGGTTGTGGGAAGTGAGAAGCATTCGTTTGCTATGGATTTCCAAACCCGTAGCCGCAACATATCGGTTATTTTTGGGGATGGTGCCGGCGCGGTGGTGCTCCAGCCCACAAGCGAGTCTAATAAAGGAATCTTAAGCACGCATCTACATAGCGACGGAGCCGAAGCCGAACAATTGGCTATGTTCTATCCCGGCGCACACGCCAACAAGTGGGTGAAAGATAAACCGCCATTCCCAGAGCAGGAGCTCGGTGGACTTTTCCTTACCACGGAGCAATTGGAAAGTGGCGCGGCCTTGCCTTATATGGATGGCCAGGCCGTATTCAAAAAAGCGGTGGTTAAATTTCCGGAAGTGATAAAGGAAGCTTTAGCCGCCAACAACCTTTCGGAAAGAGACATCGATTTGCTCATACCCCACCAAGCAAATCTTCGCATCAGTCAATACGTGCAGAAACTCCTTGGATTAGACGATAGCCAAGTGTTCAATAACATTCAGAAATATGGCAATACAACAGCAGCTTCGGTACCTATCGCCTTATGCGAAGCTTGGGAAGCTGGGAAAATTAAGGACGGGAATTTAGTATGCCTTGCTGCTTTCGGATCGGGGTTTACGTGGGCAAGTTCATTAATTAAGTGGTGATATTGAATCATCCCACTGAATCCAATGCTTCAAATGGTGAATTTTTGCTAACAAATTCGGGAACAATCTCTTTCATTTTGCGAACCACACCACTGCTGTTTTTACGTTCATTAATCGCGATTAGCTCATAGATGACACGTTTAGCTTGTTCAAAATCCATAGAATTTACGCGAGCGATATGGATCTTATCGTGATGCGTAGGCAAAACCTTCTCTCCGTCGTTTAACAATTCTTCGTACAACTTTTCGCCACTGCGCAATCCTGTATAAACAATTTCGACATCTTTATCGGGCTTCAGGCCGGCAAGTTGAACCATTTTACGAGCCAAATCGACGATTTTTACAGGCTTACCCATATCAAACACATAAATTTCCCCACCATTCCCCATCGTGCCTGCTTCCAATACCAATTGCACCGCTTCGGGTATCGTCATGAAATACCGGGTAATTTCAGGATGTGTCACTGTAATTGGCCCCCCTTTTTCGATCTGTGCGCGAAAACGTGGAATAACCGAGCCGTTTGAGCCTAAGACATTTCCAAAGCGCGTAGTGATAAAACGTGTTCCCTTTACCGTCTGGGTGATTCCGGTAGCGGTATCTACCAATTGCAACGATTGTTGCCCATCCAGGCTTTGTGTGTAAATTTCTGCAATACGTTTGGATGCCCCCATCACATTCGTTGGGTTGACTGCCTTATCCGTAGAAATCATTACAAATTTCTTCACACCGAAAAGCACGGCCAAATCAGCGACATTCTTCGTTCCGCCTACGTTGGTGCTTACCGCCTCTCCGGGGTTTCGCTCCATCATGGGTACATGCTTATATGCTGCAGCATGATACACCAATTCAGGCCGGTAATCATTGAAGATTTGGTGCATGCGTTCCAAATTGCGGATATCTGCTATGGCCACAACTACATTACTCGAAGGGAATTTTTCCTCAATCTCCAATTGTATCTCATGCATAGGAGATTCCGCTTGATCACATAGGATAAGCATCTGGGGTTCATAACGCAATACCTGACGGACTATTTCAGAGCCAATTGAACCAGCCGCGCCGGTGATCAAGATACGTTTACCGCATAGGTCGTCACAGACCCTGTCGTTGTTGATCTTGATGGGGGCGCGCTGTAATAGATCCTCTATCCGCAGGTTCTTTATTTGCTGCAACCGCAACCTGCCAGATATCCACTCCGATGCAGGTGGGATAGTGAGCACTTTGATGCCCAGTCGCAAACAACGCTCTACAATCACCTTTTTATCCCTGGTTCCTAAGTGATCTTTTACGAAAATCATTTGGTCGATAGCGTAGCGGTCTTTCAATGCCGCAAGGTCTTTTACATGGTAGACACGTTTCCGTTCAATATAGCTATTAAGCTTACCCCTATTCGTATCGATAAAACCGATGATCACAAATTTAGATTCTGTACTGTTCTCAAGCGCCTGTTTAGCCATAATCGCGTTCTGATCAGCACCATATATTAATACCCTCACGGTGTCCACATCGCGCACTTTTCGCATGAGCATGAAATAAATGCTCTTTACAGTGATGCGCAACATGATAAGAAAAGAAGTAGCGATGAAAAAGTTAATTAGCATGACTAACCCCAATTCGCTATCCTTTATGTTCCATAATGTAGCAAGGATCAAATAGGCAACGACTACATAGGTTACGGACGTGATGAGCATGGCGGAAAAGATCTTAAGCATATCCCGCGTATCCGAATACCGGATCAACCCGGTATGTATCCGCATTAAGAAAAATACCGGCAATGCGATACCGCTGTAAATCGTCGTATACACGAAAAAATGACCCCGGATAATATCATGGAAATTAAACTGCTTGGCAATAAAATAAGAAAGCATGAATGACCACGTCAGCACCAGAAGATCCAACAACAATATTGCCCAACGTGGTACGGTTTTGAAGCGAAGTATAAGTTCTTTCATATAAGATTGATAATTGTAGCCGTTCCTAACCCCTACTCTTCACTTGCTTAACGAACGATCGCAATCCACTTTTTGCTACAACATGTGTACAATAATAATAAAAAGCTGACTAAAAACATCTCCCAGCACGTAGTTTCCATTTGCTCAATAACCCTGCCAAAGGGCATATCAGCCTCTTTTAAAATTAATAACGCAAAAGTATACGAATTGTTTATCAAAACATATACCTAATAATAGGTATTCTTTCTTTGTATTATCCAGTAAAAACAAAAAAGGGCAACAAGTGCCCTTTTACAAAATATGATAATGACGGTTATCCGTTAGACAATGCTGCTGCCCCGCTCACGATTTCCGTGAGTTCGGTGGTAATCGCGGCTTGGCGCGCTTGATTATACGATAATTTAAGTGATTTCAATAGCTCTCCCGCATTATCAGTAGCCTTGTCCATCGCTGTCATCCGTGCGCCATGTTCGGACGCATGTGAATCCAGTATTGCTTTATAAAGTTGTACCTTAATGGCTTTCGGTATCAATCCTTCAATGATTTCCTCCTTGGACGGTTCAATAATATAGTCCACCTCTGCTTTTGGTTTCCCCGATTTCACAGACCCGGGCAATAAGGGTAGCAATTGTTCGGTAGTCAGGATTTGGACAGCCGCATTCTTAAACCGGTTATACACCAGATCCACCTTGTCATATTCACCGTCTGCAAAGCCTTTCATAATGACATCAGCAATCTTCGAAGCGTTTTCAAAATCCAGGGCTGTAAATAAA
Source organism: Parapedobacter koreensis (assembly GCF_900109365.1). GTDB lineage: Bacteria > Bacteroidota > Bacteroidia > Sphingobacteriales > Sphingobacteriaceae > Parapedobacter > Parapedobacter koreensis. The sequence goes on from NZ_FNZR01000007.1 coordinate 117,695, forward strand.
TCATTGTGGTCGCCCACCACCTGATATTTACGTTTCAAGTAGTAATCCTGAACCCGCTTGCCAATAGCAATGATGCGTACATTCCCGGCTTGCAATTGCTCGCTGTATCGTTCAGTGATCAATTGATTGGCCGTCTTGATAGCATTGGCATTGAACGCCCCTGCCAATCCCCTATTGGAGGCAATGACGACCACCAACACCTTATTGGGCTTACGGTCCATTGTATAAGGAGAGATCCCGCCTTCTACACTGGCAGATACATTAGCCAGGATTTCCCTTAGCTTCTCTGCGTAAGGGCGTAGTTGTATGATGGCGTTGGTTGCCCGCTTCAACTTAGCTGCTGAAACCATTTTCATGGCCTTCGTAATTTGCTGTGTAGAAGTGACCGATGTGATCCGGTTCCGTACTTCCTTTAAGTTTGCCATTTTTTTAGACTATAGACGTTATGTCTAACTTATTCAATACTTATCCGCTAACTCTTTAGCTACCTTTTCCAATACGTCGGTGAGCTCATCTGTAAATTTCCCCTCTTTTAATGCTTTTAACACTTCGGGATGGCGCAATTCCAACTGGTGGAGGTATTCCGTCTCAAAACCCTTCACCTTGTTTACAGGAACGTTACGGAATAAGCCTTTCGTACCAGCATAGATGATGGCTACTTGTTTTTCTACAGCCACCGGCGAAAACTGGCCTTGTTTTAGGATTTCTACGTTGCGCACACCTTTGTCCAACACAGCTTTAGTGGCCGCATCGAGATCCGATCCAAATTTAGAAAATGCTTCCAATTCCCGGTATTGAGCTTGATCAAGCTTCAATGTGCCGGCTACCTTCTTCATCGATTTGATTTGGGCATTACCGCCGACGCGTGATACGGAGATACCCACGTTGATGGCTGGGCGTACGCCTGCGTTGAACAGGTTGGACTCCAGGAAAATCTGTCCATCCGTAATGGATATCACGTTGGTGGGGATATAAGCCGATACGTCACCCGCTTGGGTTTCGATGATTGGCAGTGCTGTAAGCGACCCACCGCCCTTGACCAATGGCCTAATGGATTCGGGCAAGTCGTTCATCTGGCTCGCGATGCTGTCAGATGAAGTGATTTTAGCAGCCCGTTCCAACAGTCGGCTGTGCAGGTAAAATACGTCACCCGGATAGGCTTCGCGGCCCGGTGGACGACGAAGCAATAAAGACACCTCACGATAAGCTACTGCCTGCTTGGACAGGTCATCATAGATGATCAATGCCGGACGGCCGGTGTCCCGGAAAAACTCACCGATGGCCGCTCCAGCCATGGGCGCATAGAACTGCATCGGTGCCGGATCAGCAGCAGATGCGGAAACCACAATCGTATAAGGCATTGCCCCATTCTCTTCCAAGGTACGGACAATATTTGCCACAGTGGAATTTTTCTGACCAACCGCTACATAAATACAATATACTGGCTCACCTGCGTCATAAAATTCTTTTTGGTTGATAATCGTATCGATACATACCGCTGTCTTTCCGGTCTGGCGATCGCCGATAACCAATTCCCGTTGGCCACGGCCAATCGGAATCATCGCATCAATAGCCTTGATACCGGTTTGTAGCGGCTCGTTTACCGGTTGACGGTAAATAACGCCCGGCGCTTTCCGTTCAATGGGCATTTCGTAGGTTTCGCCGATGATTGGACCTTTGCCGTCAATCGGCTGACCCAAGGTATTTACTACACGACCCAGCATGCCTTCACCTACTTTGATGGATGCGATCCGACGTGTACGTTTGATGGTATCTCCTTCCTTGATCTCGTCAGACTGGCCAAGCAACACGACACCTACGTTATCTTCTTCAAGGTTCAGTACAATGCCTTGCAAGCCATTTTCAAATTCAACCAGTTCGCCAGACTGGACTTTCGTTAAGCCATATATCCGCGCAATACCGTCGCCAATCTGCAATACGGTACCCACTTCCTCAAGCTCGGCTTCTGATTTGAAGCCCGACAATTGCTCTCTCAAAATTGCCGATACTTCATCGGGTCTTACCTCTATCATTTTAATGTTATTAGGGGTTTCTCTTTTAATTTTCTATAACTGTACTTCCAATACATCAATAGAACAAGGAGTATCCAAAATCTAATCTCTGTTGTCTATTGTCTAACGTCTCAACACTCAATTCACAACCTGTGCATCGAAGTGGCGTTCCAACTTCTTCAATTTACCTGCGATGCTAGCATCAATCTGCCTATCACCCACTTTTACCACAAAACCGCCAATCAACGAAGGATCCACATTGTTTTGCAATATCACTTCCGCATTGATTTCGCTGGCAATCACCTTTTGCAACGTGTCCAGGTTTTTCGTTGACAACGCCGTTGCCGAAGTAACCGTTGCATGGACGATGCCCTTCACTTCATTATACTCGCGGATAAATTCCTGTGCCGTGGCATATAAAATACCCGCACGGCCTTTACGCACCATAATATGGAAAAAGGCAGTGATTGAGGGATGTATTTTATCGCCAAACAGGGCGTCCAGGATATTGCTTTTCTTATCCTGCTTCATGATGGGATTTTTGAGTACAGCTTGCAATTCCTTGTTGGTGCGCAACACGGCTACAAACTGCTCCATATCCCGTTTCACGGTTTCCAGGTTTCCCTGTTCCTGTGCTAAATCGATGAGTGACTTAGCGTACCGTGATGCAACTTTAAACTCTGACATATCGATATGCGGTTAGCTCAGGGCTACTTCTTAATTCAATTTCACGTCTTTGAGCAAATCAGACACCAATGCTTCCTGCTTGCGTTCGTCCTCAAACTCTTTTTGGAGTACCTTACGGGCGATTTCCAGCGAAAGTGAAGAGACTTGGTTTTTCACCTCGGCCAATGCCCGTTTTTTCTGGTCATCGATTTCTTTCCGGGCTTGTTCAATCAGTTTTGCCCCTTCCGCTTGGGCAAGGTGCTTTGCATCCGCTACAATCTGGTCTTTCAACTCCTTAGCTTCCTTCAGGATGACATCACGTTCGGCACGGGCCGCTTTCAGTAATTGCTCATTCTCATTGGTTAGGCGGGCCATTTCTGCTTTCGCCTTTTCAGCAGACGTCAGCGCGTCTTCAATGGATTTTTCACGTTCGCCAATGGCTTCCATAATGGGCTTCCATGCAAATTTGCGCAAAAGCAATAATAATAAAAGAAATGCGACAAATGTCCAAAATACCAATCCAATGCTCGGATTACCAATATCAAAACTCATATAGGGTCTTTAAATTTGATTTCTTTTAAATGAAGGCCGGACACAGGACCAACCGTCAGGTGCCCGGCCTTTGATTCAGTTCCTTCGTACAGGATTATTGCAATCCCATCAAAGACACTACGATAGCAAACAGTGCAGCACCTTCGATGAGGGCCGCAGCGATAATCATCGCAGTCTGAATTTTTGAAGCAGCCTCAGGCTGGCGGGCAATACCTTCCATCGCCTTACCACCTACTTGTCCGATACCAAGCCCGGCACCGATCACTGCTAACCCGGCACCGATTGCCGCAATTGAACCTACCATAACAAATTTAATTTAATGTATATTTAATATAAGGATTCACAAATCAATGATGCTCCTCTACCGCCATACCGATAAACAGCGCGGTAAGCAACGTAAAGATAAAAGCCTGCAATGCCGCCACCAGCAATTCCAATACATTCATAAATAGCACAAAGGCAAGCGAAACAGGTGCGATGGCCAACGACTTGAATACGAAAATTAGTGAAATTAAACTGAGGATGATGATATGACCCGCCGTGATGTTGGCAAATAGACGGATCATCAATGCAAACGGCTTGGAGATGACCCCGACTAATTCCACGGGAATCATGATGGGATACAACCACCAGGGTACATCCGGTAATAAGATGTGTTTCCAGTAGTATTTATTACCGCTGAAATTGACCACTACCAGTACAATCAAGGCCAGCACAAACGTCACCGCTATATTTCCCGTTACATTCGCCGCTCCCGGAAAAATCGGTATCAACCCCAACAAATTATTGATCCAAATGAAAAAGAATATCGTGAGCAGCAAGGGCATGAAACGGGCATATTTATGCCCAATGTTGGGGCGAGCAATATCATCCCGCACGAAAAGGATGACGGGCTCCAAAAAAGATTGTAGCCCTTTTGGTGCTTTGGCTCCTCGTTTTTTATAAGCCTGTGCGACGGATGTAAACACCAACAGCAAAAGAATGACAGACAAAAACATCGAGGCCACGTTTTTGGTAATCGAGAAATCCCATACCTTCTTGGATGCTTCCTCATCCACTCCACCTGCAGTATTCACCACTTGGATTTTTTTCTTATCCACCAGCCGGTAGTTATAATACGTTCCATGGTAATCATGCTCGCCATGGTGAAACTCAGAAGACAGGAAAAATTCAAATCCCTTATCGGTATACAAAATTACGGGAAGTGGAATCGAGGTGTGTCCCCAAAGGTGCCAATCATGTGCATCACTGATGTGCTCCATAATCATATTGGTAGGCTCAAATTCTTCTTCAGCATGCGCTCCATGGCTTGTTGCAGCTATGGTATCAGCAGTAGCAGTATCGGCAGCTTGTACAGCGGAAAAGGTCGTTAAAACAGCAAATATTGCTATGAAGCTTATTTTTTTTGAATCGAAAAAGTGCCTAAAATCCATCTATTCCCAATTTTTTACGTCTGATTTTGGTCGCGCAAGTTACGTAACAAACATATAACTTCAAAGAGGGTAAACAAGAAATATAACGAAAAAAAGTTAAGTGCTGTAAGCAGCTTATTTTCAGGGAATTTAATTATCAGAATGGCAACTATTGTCAAGCATGCAAATAGCTTCAGAAAAAGGCCACCAATAAGGCTGTAAATGGATAATTCCCCGCCTTTACGAATACCCAAATCACTCAGCAGGTAAGCAGCCAGTGTAAAGGCGAATACCACGAAAAAAAGCAACCAGAAATGCGGGCTAAGCACCGCTCCTGTTTCAAATGTATGCTGCAAAGCCAGCGCCACTACTGCCATAAGCAACGCAAAGAGGTGGTAATATAGGATAAAGCGCCCAAGTCCCATGCTACCACGAAATCTCGCCCTTAAAAACGAACTCGGCAGGCCCTTCCAAAAAAACATATGTAAAATGTTCGCCGGTTTTGGTGAAACGGATGGTTAGGTTGCCCCCGGCTACGCGAATGGGTGTTTCCATTTCCCCGTTATGTCCTTCATGCCATGCCATGGCCAATGCCACGGCCGTTGCACCCGTACCACACGCCAAGGTTTCATCCTCCACCCCCCGCTCATAGGTACGCACGTAGTAGCCATTGTTTTCAGCTTGTACAAAGTTCACATTAACACCTTCGTTGCGGTAGGTGTCGCTATAGCGTATCTTACGCCCCTCATCAAACACGGGAAAAGCATCCAAATCCTGCACTAATTTTACGTAGTGTGGCGATCCCGTATTTAATACATAGGCATCGCCGTCTTGTTTGACCGCATCGACATCTATCATTTGCAAGCTTATCCAACCTACGTTGTTGGCATGGATACGGGCATGGTGCAGGCCATCTGCTGCCAAAAAGTCAGTCTCACTACCAATCACCCCCAAATCCTGCGCAAATGCTACAATACAGCGGCCGCCATTGCCACACATGCTTCCTTCATAGCCATCAGCGTTGTAGTAAATCATTTCAAAATCATGCACTGCCACGTCCTGCAATAACATTAACCCATCAGCCCCGATGCCGAATCTTCTATCGCATAGACGGCGTACCAAATCCACGTTATTCCGGTCAAATAGTCCATTTCGATTGTCAAAGACAATAAAATCATTGCCTGCCCCCTGATATTTATAGAATGTATGCGTTTCCATGTATTTTTATTGACGATTCAAAGATAGGGATATCACCCCACATTATGCTGGCTTTTATACAAAGCAAGCTGCTTTCTAGCTTTAACATTATTTAACAGAAAAGTGCTGCCATCCGTTTGCTTTAGAGTCGTAAATGGTATTACATTTGAACAGCTTTTTACGAAAAGCAAAATTTCGACTTATAACGATAGGAATTAAGATGAAAAAATTAGGATTAACATTCTTAACCGCACTTGTAGGAGGCTTGATAGCTGTGGGCGGTTATAAACTGTTTGAGCACAAACAGGAAAGTAAGATGTCATTTGAAGAACGGCAACAATTGCATTATGCCAGCAATCCGGTCCCAAATGTGGTTTCGTCTACAGGAAATCCGGATTTCACCCAAGCGGCAGCGATGGTTGCACCAGCGGTCGTACACATTACAACGACGTACCCCGGACGCCAAAGAGGATCTGGCGGTGGAGAAGACCCAATGGATTTATTCGAAGAATTTTTTGGCATGCCCCGACAGCGGCAACAGCGTTCGCAACCGCCTGCCCAAGCTACCGGATCTGGCGTGATTATCTCTGAGGATGGCTATATCGTCACCAACAACCACGTGGTGGAAGATGCCAACAAAATCGAGGTACAACTAACCGACAAGCGCGTAGTAGAAGCAAAAATCATTGGCCGTGATCCGAACACGGATCTCGCTTTGATCAAAATCAGCGAAAAAGGGCTTCCTTTTGTACGCTTCGGCGATTCAGATGATGTGCGCATTGGCGAGTGGGTATTGGCTGTAGGCTATCCGCTGGGGCTGGAATCAACGGTGACGGCAGGTATCGTCAGCGCCACCGGGCGCTCCACCGGCATCATTGCCCGCGAATTGCAGCAACGCCAGTACCAGCAACGGGGTTATCCGCAATCCAGCGAAGAGCCCCTGCTGAATACAGCCGTAGAATCGTTCATACAGACTGATGCCGTCATCAACAAAGGAAATAGTGGCGGCCCCTTGGTCAATGCCAATGGCGAACTTATCGGCATCAACTCCAACATTATGACCCCAACGGGCACCTATGCTGGATATGGCTTTGCGGTGCCTGTCAACCTCGTTAAGAAAATTGCCGACGACTTTATCAAATTCGGCATGGTGAAACGGGGCTTAATAGGCATCTCCTTTACGGAGCTTAATCCCGCAACTGCCAAAGAACTGGAAATAAGCGATGTAAACGGCCTTTATGTCAACGATGTTGTTCCAAGCGGCGCAGCGGAAGATGCCGGCCTTAAAAAAGGCGACATCATTACCAAGCTGGACGGTCGTGTCATCGCTTCTTCCTCCGATTTACAAGAGCGCGTATACCGATTGCGTCCTGGCGATAAGGTCAGACTTACTTACAAACGGGATAACAAGGAGCGCGAGGTGACCGTGACGCTTAAAGAAGACACCCGTGCAACGGAGAGTGCAAAAGAAGAAAGTGAGGCAAAACGCAGCGCTACTGAAATCTACAATAAGTTGGGTGCTGGATTTGTACCCGCTACCGACGCCAAGAAAAAAGAATTGGGCATTTCTTCCGGTGTAGTGGTTACCCAAGTTCATCAAGGCGGACTGTTTGACTATTTCAACGTACAGCGCGGCTTGGTTATTACACACATCAATGGCAAACCGGTAAACAGCGCAGATGACGTAGAAGCGGCACTAGCCGACTCCCAAAGAGGCATTGTACGCATTGTGGGTGTACCGCAGCGCGGCAGCCGCGTAGAGCTGAACGTACCAATCGAATACTAAACAACAAATAGGGATATAAAACACCAAAAAAATCCCGGCTGGCATGCCGGGATTTTTTTATAATTCAAAAATTTAAAAAAGCAACAAAAGAAATTAGCAATATTCGTCGAACGCTGCCACCAGGTTATCGGCAATCATCTGAGCCGGACGGCCTTCAATCTGGTGCCTTTCAATCATATGTACCAGCTTACCATCTTTAAACAGCGCCATGGCGGGTGAGGAAGGCGGGTAAGGCAACATATAAGAACGGGCTTTGTCCACCGCGTCTTTTTCCATACCAGCAAACACAGTCACCGTTTTACCAGGACGTTTTTCGTTTTTAACCGCAGTGATAGCAGCTGGGCGTGCGTTAGCCGCTGCACAACCGCATACGGAATTTACCACTACAAATACGGTCCCTTCCTGCTTAATGGCCGTATCAACTTCTTCCGGGGTTTTCAATTCTTCAAAGCCGACATCGGTCAGCTCTTTGCGCATCGGCGCTACCAAGTATTCGGGATACATCGTGTTCAGTCCTTTCTATTTAGTTTGTAAATCCAATTAAAATGCAAAGATAAGGCACAGTAACTCCTTAAGCAAATCCCGAGCTTCAAATGAATGTCAGAATTTGCAGGCCAGTGCACAGGCTCCGCTTGTTATTCGTTTTAAAAACAGCTATCTTTGCCCGCTATTATTCATCATAATCATTAAAAGTAAACGTTTCAATACCATGTCAGTAGCCGCCACATACATCCCATATAAAGTAAAGAATATCGATCTCGCCGAATGGGGTCGCAAAGAAATCGAACTCGCCGAGGCAGAAATGCCGGGCCTTATGGCGCTCCGTGAAGAATTTGGTGCTGCTAAGCCGCTGAAGGGCGCCCGCATCGCCGGATGCTTGCATATGACCATTCAAACGGCCGTGCTTATCGAAACGCTTATCGAACTTGGTGCTGAGGTCACTTGGTCATCCTGCAACATTTTCTCTACCCAGGATCATGCCGCTGCTGCCATCGCCGCCACAGGTATACCGGTATATGCATGGAAAGGCATGACGGAAGAAGAGTTCAACTGGTGCATCGAGCAAACGTTATTTTTTGGTGAGGAGCGTAAGCCGCTCAACATGATATTGGATGATGGCGGTGACCTTACCAATATGGTCTTCGATAAATATCCCGAATTGATTAGTGGCATAAAAGGATTATCTGAGGAAACCACCACAGGCGTACACCGCCTTTACGAACGCATGAAAAATGGCACCCTACACCTGCCAGCCATCAACGTCAATGACTCCGTTACCAAATCCAAATTCGACAACAAATATGGCTGCCGCGAATCGTTGGTAGATGCCATCCGCCGTGCCACAGACCTCATGTTGGCTGGCAAAGTAGCCGTGGTAGCCGGGTACGGCGACGTAGGTAAGGGCTCCGCAGAGTCACTCCGCAGCGCAGGGGTACGGGTTATCGTCACTGAAATTGATCCCATTTGTGCCCTTCAAGCTGCCATGGAGGGCTATGAAGTGAAGAAATTTGCCCATGCCGTCCAAGAAGCGGATATCATCGTGACTGCCACCGGCAATCGTGACATCGTTCGCCCAGAACACTTCAAGACCATGAAAGATAAAGCGGTGGTCTGTAACATTGGCCATTTCGATAATGAAATCGACGTCGCTTGGCTCAACACAAACTATGGGGATACCAAGGTAGAAATTAAACCGCAAGTGGATAAATACACGATTGACGGTAAAGATATCATCCTGCTGGCCGAAGGGCGGCTGGTCAACCTGGGCTGTGCCACTGGGCACCCTTCATTTGTGATGAGCAACTCATTCACCAACCAGACACTGGCTCAAATTGAGTTGTGGACCAACAGTGAAAACTACGAAAACCAAGTTTATACGTTACCCAAGCACCTTGATGAAAAAGTAGCCCGGTTACACCTTGCTAAAATTGGCGTGGAGTTGGAAACGCTTGATGAGCATCAAGCCGAATACATCGGTGTGCCCGTGGAAGGCCCGTATAAGCCGGATCATTACCGCTATTAAAGGGTATTTCACGCAAAAGAACATCTTTAAATCGCACGAAGCCACAGAGGCAAGTGTATTACTCACTTCGTGGCTTCGTGCGATTTAAGGTAGTGATTAATTGCTGCCAACGCATTCGCGAACCTATCCACGCCCAAGCCGGATACCACCACATAGTTTGCATGAATGGCTTGCAACTCCGTATGCCATACTTCCATAAAATGTTTCCGTAGATTCGGAAAATCCCGCAACGGATCATCCACCCATGGCAAGTCAATATCCATCAGCAGGTAATAATCATACTGCATGGTTTGGAGCGCTTCAAGTACGGCGTCCGGTGTGTAGTCAAACAGGTGGTCGCACCATACTTTGATCGTGAGTATCATCGTGTCACATACCAATAGGTTGTTTTGAGCAAGCGGCACCAAACTACGTTCCAATGCCAGCTGCCCGTAAAACATATTCAACTCGTCCTGCAATGTGTATTCACGATTCAGGTACTTGCAGTATTCCCTTGCATACTCCGGCACGCATACCGTACCATAATACCTGGCCAATTGCTCGGCAATGGTTGATTTGCCGGTAGACTCGGGGCCTACTACCGCTATTTTAATCAATTGGCCACTATCATGCTTCATCTGTTATCGGCACAAGATAAAAAAATTGCCATCAGCGCTATATGCTAATGGCAATACGATTAAAAACCTTCGATTGCCAAATGGCTAAAAGGTATATCGGGCAGCTACTCCCAGGTTCGGGAAAAAGTTTCCCCGCTGCTTCAGTCCGTCAATATAAATCGTCGGTCTCAAATCAGCTGACAGGTTTAATGGGATGTTATCAAACTTATAATCGGCCCCACCTGTCGGGTAGATGCCCGCACCGAACCCTTGGAAATCATCCAAATCAGAAAATGCTGTATAAAGGGACATCCCTCCACCGACAAACCATTTTAGTCCCGGCACCTCCGGAATATCAAAATGATATTGATAAGTACCCGATAACGCTAACGACGACCAATCCCAGTCATTCCCACCCCATCTTCTATCAGCCCCGCTAAACCCAAGATTAAACTCCAAGGCCACAGGTTCGGCAATGAACATCTTATACGATGCCGCAACCCAATCATAATGGCCAGAACCGAATCGCAACCCGACCGACCGATTATACTCGCTTTGTGCGAATGATGCCGTCGCGCAAACCAAAAAAAGAGCTGATAATAACAATCTAATTTTCATCTGTTTCATTTTTTCTTCAATGGCGATGAAGCTGTCATGATTTAATCATGGCGGTTTCATCTTAATCCTATTTATACCTGTCGCCAAAGGTAAACTATTATACCAAATTACACTAATGACGAAAAACAAATCCCCAAAATTAAACCAATGAAACAGCAAAATAAACCTATAGACCAGCGGTATGAGATATTGAAAATTATTCACGGATTATTCCGCAAAAAAAGTATACCTTTGCACTCCGACAAAACAGTCGGAATATCCTACCCGAATAATCCCAGGCATTCTCGCTGTTTTGGCATCGTAGTATTGTTGAAACATTGTTAACGTTTTTCACCATATAATGCCCAGAAACACTTCCATCAATTCTGTTTTGATTATCGGCTCAGGCCCCATTGTCATCGGACAAGCCTGCGAATTTGACTATTCCGGCTCCCAGGCGGCGCTTTCACTGAAAGAGGAGGGGATTGAAGTATCCATTATCAACTCCAATCCGGCCACCATTATGACGGACAAAGTCATTGCCGACCATGTCTATTTATTGCCACTCACCTGTGAGAGCATTGAAAAGATTCTCCAAGAACGGCACATTGATGCCGTATTACCCACCATGGGCGGTCAGACAGCACTCAACCTGTGTATCGAAGCGGACGAGCGTGGCCTTTGGACAAAATACAATGTACAGGTCATCGGTGTAGATGTAGCCGCCATTGAAAAAACGGAAAACCGGGAGGAATTCCGAAAACTGATGGTAGAAATCGGCGTGGGCGTTGCCCGGTCAAAAATCGCCAACTCCTTTTTGGAAGGAAAAGAAGCCGCCCAAGAAATCGGTTTTCCCTTAGTCATCCGTCCATCTTATACCTTAGGCGGCACCGGGGGCGGTTTTGTACATAAGAAAGAAGAATTTGAAGCTGCCCTCAGTCGCGGGCTACAGGCCTCTCCTACCCATGAGGTGCTGGTCGAACAAGCTGTACTGGGCTGGAAAGAGTTTGAGTTGGAATTGTTGCGTGACGGAAATGACAACGTCATCATCATCTGTACCATCGAAAACTTCGACCCGATGGGCATCCATACCGGCGACTCCATTACGGTAGCGCCCGGCATGACGCTCAGTGACCGTTGCTACCAACAAATGCGCAACCAAGCTATCCGGATGATGCGTGCCATCGGCAACTTCGCCGGGGGCTGCAACGTGCAGTTTTCGGTGAATCCGGAAAACGAAGACATCATCGCTATCGAGATTAACCCACGCGTGTCACGTTCGTCGGCACTGGCTTCCAAAGCGACTGGGTATCCCATCGCCAAGATTGCGTCGAAGTTGGCCATTGGTTACAACCTTGATGAACTGGAAAACCAGATCACCAAGACCACCTCAGCATATTTCGAGCCTACGCTGGATTACGTCATCGTGAAGGTGCCACGCTGGAACTTCGCTAAATTCAAGGGTGCCAACCGTGAGCTTGGCCTGCAGATGAAATCAGTGGGTGAAGTCATGGCCATCGGCCGCACCTTCATTGAGGCCTTGCAGAAAGCCTGCCAGAGCTTGGAAACCGGCCGCCATGGCCTTGGTGCCGATGGCAAGCAGCTCCGCAACCTGGAAGAAATCATGCATAGCCTTGAGCATCCCAGCAGCGATCGCCTCTTCCACATTAAGGACGCCTTTGAACTGGGTGTCCCATTGGAGTCTATCCGCAAAGCTACCCACATTGATAAGTGGTTTTTGCTGCAAATCCAAGAGTTGGTACACCTGGAAGCCGAGTTGCGTCGTTACCAATTGAATAACATTCCTAAGGATTTCTTCCTTACACTCAAACAAAAGGGATACTCGGACGAACAGATTGCTTGGCTGTTAGGCAATGTCACAGCAGATGAGGTCTATGACAGACGCAAAGAACTGGGCATACGGCGGGTTTACAAAATGGTGGATACTTGTGCTGCTGAATTTCAAGCACAGACACCTTATTATTACTCCACTTTTGAAGAAGAGAATGAGTCCGTTGTATCTGACAAGAAGAAAATCATTGTCCTCGGCTCAGGCCCCAACCGCATTGGGCAGGGCATAGAATTTGACTATTCCTGCGTGCACGGCCTACTCGCGGCCAAGGAAGCCGGATACGAGTCCATCATGATAAACTGCAATCCCGAGACGGTATCCACGGATTTCAACATGGCAGACAAGTTGTACTTTGAACCCGTCTATTGGGAGCATGTCCGCGAAATCATTGAATTGGAGAAACCCGAAGGCGTAATCGTGCAATTAGGCGGCCAGACCGCCCTGAAAATGGCCGAGCAGCTGGAATCCAATGGCATCAAAATCATCGGTACCTCATTCAAGGACATGGATTTGGCCGAAGACCGCGGTCGCTTCTCCGACCTGCTCAAATCACTGGACATCCCCTATCCCAGGTATGGTGTCGCGGAGAGCGCCGAAGAAGCCCTGAAAGTAGCCAAAGAAGTCGGCTATCCGGTGCTTGTTCGCCCGAGTTATGTGCTGGGCGGCGAGCGCATGAGCATCGTCATCAACGATGAGGAACTCGAAAGGGCCGTAGTGAAGCTGCTGCGCAACCTTCCCGGCAACCGTGTACTCATCGATCATTTCCTTGACCGTGCCGAGGAGGCCGAGTCCGATTCCATCTGCGATGGTGAAGATGTGCACATCATCGGCATGATGGAACACATTGAACCTGCGGGTATCCACTCCGGCGATTCAAGTGCCGTGCTCCCGCCGTTCAGCCTCTCCGAAAATGTGCAACGCCAGATGGAAGAATACACCATCAAGCTTGCCAAGGCACTTCATGTACGGGGGTTGCTCAACATCCAGTTTGCCGTCAAGGACGAAAAGGTATATGTCATCGAAGCCAATCCACGGGCATCACGCACTGTACCCTTCATTGCCAAGGCGTACGACGTGCCCTATATTAACATTGCCACCAAGATCATGTTGGGCGTTAATAAACTGAAAGACTTCAACATCGAACGCAAGCTCACCGGCTATGCCATCAAGGAACCTATCTTCTCTTTCGATAAGTTCCCCGACGTAGACAAGCAATTGGGGCCTGAAATGAAGTCGACAGGTGAGGCTATCCGTTTCATCAAAGACTTGGACGACCCGTTTTTCCGGGAGATGTATGCCAAGAAGTCCATGTATCTGAGTAAGTAGGGCATATTCCCGAAGCAAACAAAACCGCCTGAAGCCTGACCGGCTTCGGGCGGTTTTGTTTTCCACGCTTAATTATTCACGATGATTTTCATCGCCTTTTCCCGGGAGGCGTTCAAAAATACATCATAGGCCTTTTCAACCTCGTCCAGCCCAAACCGGTGGGTGATCAGCTTAGACAAGTCGAACCGGTTGGCCGAAACCGCCTTGATAAGCATCGGGGTGGTGTTGGTATTGACCAAACCCGTGGTGATGGTGAGGTTCTTTATCCAAAGCTCCTGGATTTCGAAATCCACTTTCTTGCCATGCACGCCCACGTTGGCGATATGTCCACCCGGCCGGACGATGCGCTGGCAGATATCCCAAGTCTGCGGTAGCCCCACCGCTTCGATGGCTACGTCCACGCCTTCGCCGGCAATAGCCAATATTGCGTCCACTGCATTTTCCTGCCCCGAATTGATGGTATGAGTAGCCCCCATTTCTTTCGCCAAGGCCAGGCGGTTGTCGTCCATATCCACCACGATGATGGTAGAAGGTGAATAAAACTGGGCAGTCAACAGCACCGACATACCGATGGGGCCACCCCCTACGATGGCAATGGTATCGCCGGGCCGTACATTGCCATATTGTACGCCAATCTCATGCCCGGTGGGCAGGATATCGCTAAGTAATACCGCTATTTCATCATCAATTGCCGCAGGCAATTTAAACAGACTGTTGTCTGCATGAGGTATACGCACATACTCAGCCTGCGTGCCGTCGATAAGGTGCCCCAAAATCCAACCGCCATCTTTGCAATGCGCATACAATTGCTTTTTACAGCTTTCGCAGGAGCCGCAGGATGTGATACACGAGATCAATACTTTATCTCCCTTTTTATACTGCCGTACCCCCTCACCTACTTCCTCCACGATACCGATCCCTTCATGTCCCAGGATACGGCCATCTTCCACTTCCGGATTTTTTCCTTTATAAATGCCCAAATCCGTTCCGCATATGGTGGTTTTCAGCATCTTGACGATAACGTCAGTTGGTTTCTGAATGGCGGGTACCGGTTTGTCTTCCAACGCAATGTTGTGGTCGCCGTGAAATACGAGAGCTTTCATGATAACTGGTTTTTTAATATTCCCTCTTAGTGAAGAAATGGTGTGAACAATTAAGTTTGCTTTCCTGATGCCGAGGAACACTCAGCAATTGATAACACTAAGTTACACAAGCATTTCTGCATACAGAAATCAAAGACACCTTATTTAAGCTGATGTGACGAGAATCATTTTCAAAAGTTGATCAAGACACAATCTGCCCTTTCCGCTCTCCAAGGTCCTATTACATTGTCACCAACTCTTATAGTTATTGTTAACTAATAGATAGGTTATTCGTAGTTTATAGGGATTTGCCCCTATAAAGTCCCTACAATCTTCTTATAACTTCCCTATATATTCACTATTAGTAGGCGTGCTGGTCATAAGCAGATAGCTCCTTAGTAACCAGAAAGGAGCAGATCACTCGCGCACCACCACTTGTATGCTATCGGTAAACAACGTCGATAGGTACTTGTTTTTTACGGATCGGCCCAACATGCCCAGCACCGGCACACCGTTTACATAATGCTGGAGGTAATACGAACCGGTGTAACCCGCCTGTTGCAAAAACTGGACCATTGCCTGCAAATCTTCCACACTGATCAACTCGCTGTGCACGGTGGTACGCACCTCAAAGGGCACCCCGGCTGCCATAAGCAGTGACAAGCTCGCTTCAAATGCAGGAAACAAATCCGAATGGGTAATGGCACGGTACCGGCCCGCAAGTGCTTTGAAATCAAGTGCCACGTAGTCCACCAATCCCTGCTTTGCCAGTGCCGCCAGCACGCCCGGCCGCGAACCGTTGGTATCTATTTTTATGTCAAAACCATATTCCTTTGCCGTCCGCGCCAGGGACACGATATCCGCATGCAAGGTACACTCACCGCCGCTCAGCACTACACCTTGCAGCAATCCCTGCCGTGCCCGCAGGAACCGCAAGGCATCGGGTATGCCTATGCGGCCCTTGCCCAGCACAATATCCGGGTTATAGCAATAGACACAGCGCATATTGCACCCCGCAAACCATAGGATGCAGGCGGTCTTGCCGGGATAATCCAGCAAGGTGAAGGGCGTGATGCTATAGATGGGCGTAGGCATCTTTCTCGGCAAAATGCCGGCGTTGCCCGTGTTCGCCCTTTTTACCGATGTTGAAGCTTTCCACGGGGCGATGGTAGCCCATCACGCGGGTGTAAACCAAACATTTACTCCGTCTTTCCTGGTTTTGTTGCAAAATCAGGTCATCTTGCTGTTGTATGTTCATGGGTTATTTGTTTTTGATGAGTCGCTAAAATAAGTTCGTCACATTTCGGACAGTATTCGTGTTCACCGTTGAGGTAGCCGTGTACCGGGCAGATGCTGAATACCGGTGTCACGGTGATATAGGGCAATTTAAAGTTGGAGATGACTCCACGCACGAAATTGCGACAGGCATCGGGCGAACTGACCCGTTCGCTCATATACAGGTGCAGCACCGTACCTCCGGTGTATTTGCATTGCAAATCGTCCTGCAACAGCAGCGCCTCAAACGGATCTTCCGTATAATCCACCGGCAGCTGCGAACTGTTGGTATAGTAGATATGCTCGCCATAGCCCGCTTGCAGGATATCGGGGAACCGCTTCTTATCTTCCTTGGCAAAGCGGTAGGTTGTTCCCTCAGCAGGTGTAGCTTCCAGGTTATACAAATTGCCTGTACTTTCCTGAAATTCGCGCATACGCCTACGTATATGCTCCAGTAGTGCGGCGGCAAAAGCGATGCCGCTGTCCGACGTGATGCAATCCCTGTCATCCGTGAAATTCCGGATCATCTCATTCATGCCGTTGACGCCAATGGTCGAAAAATGATTGCGGAAATGGGGAAGGTACCGTTTGGTATAAGGATACAATCCCCTGTCGTACATTTCTTGGATAAACCGTCGTTTCTTCTCCAGAGTGGATTTGGCGATGTCCAGCCAATGATCCAGTCTCCGGTAGATCCCCTCCTTATCGCCACGGTACAGGTAGCCCAGGCGGGCCATATTGATGGTTACCACACCGATACTGCCCGTCATCTCGGCACTGCCAAATAAGCCATTACCGCGCTTGAGCAGCTCCCGCAAATCCAGTTGCAGCCGGCAGCACATGCTTCGTACGGCATTAGGCTTATAGGCCTCTGGGTTTTCCACCCGATTGCCCGATGTATCCGTCATGTACTGGCTCCCTACGAAATTCTGGAAATACGAAGAGCCTATTTTGGCCGTATTCTCAAATAACAAGGTCGCGTTTTCACTCTCCCAGTCGAAATGTTCCGTGATGTTCACGGTAGGAATCGGAAATGTAAAGGGTTGGCCATTGGCGTCGCCTTCCGTCATCACAGTGTAATAGGCCTTGTTAATCATATCCATCTCCCGTTGGAAATGCTTATAACATAAATCTTCCAGTGACATCACACCCCTGCGGCGCGCCAGGTGCAGCAGTTCGGCATCCCGCGCATCGGCAAATAGGTGCTTATCTTGTTTGGTTGGGATCTGCTCTTTCAAATCATCCGGTACGTTCCAGTCCAGCGTAATGTTGGTGAAAGGTGACTGCCCCCAACGTGCAGGCACATTGAGGTTGTACACAAAACTGCGCACGGCTTTCAGCACTTCGACGTAGGGCAAACGATCTTTAAATACATACGGCGCTAGGTACGTGTCAAATGAGCTGAATGCCTGCGCACCGGCCCATTCGCTTTGCAGGATACCCAGAAAATTGGCCATCTGGCCCAGTGCCTCCCTGAAATGGGACGGCGGCCGGCTTTCCACCCTGCCACGCACGCCATTGAAGCCTTCGTTGAGCAATACACGCAAGCTCCACCCCGCGCAGTAGCCCGTGAGGCAGTCGAGGTCGTGGATGTGGATATCACCATTGCGATGGGCATATCCCTCTTCCTTGCTATATACATTATCCAGCCAATAGTTGGCAATGATTTTCCCTGCCGTGTTGTTTACCAGTCCAGCGTTGGAATACGAGGTATTGGCATTGGCATTGATACGCCAGTCCGTCTGCCGGATGTATTCCTCGATGGCCTGCGTGCTGTCAACATACGTCGTATCCTCATTAAAGCCACCGATGTGTTCGCGCTGGAGTTTACGTGTGTGGCGGTACAGCATAAACGAACGCATGGTTTCGAAATATTGTCGTTCATAAAGCACCTTTTCGATATGGTCTTGTATCTCCTCCACCGCCCACGTGTCCTTACCGTCCAATACGTGCATCACTGCTGCAAATACACCGTTGTCCGGTGGCATGGAAACACTTTGGAACCCCTTTTCTATCGCGTCCCTGATTTTGTAAGGCATGAATGGCTCGTAAGCCCCGTTTCGTTTGATGACGTATTTTTCCATAATGTACCCGGTAAATGAAATCTTACCTACAAAAGTACCCCTCACTGACGGGCCGTTTTATGACGAGGCTCACAATTAATGGAAAAAAGATATCCACATCAGGAATCAGATGTGGATATGTCCGCGGGAGAAATCCAGCACTTCTTTCAATATCACAGGCAAATCAAATCAACCCCAATTGCGCCTTGCCCGATTCCGAAATCCGATCGTAATTCCATTCGGGTTCCCATACCAGATTTATTTCGACCTCCCTATCCGGAAAACAAGCCTTCAATACATTTACCACCCCGCTTTGGATGGCATCGCCCATCGGGCAATAGGGTGTGGATAAGGTCATGGTGACCACCGCCTTGCCGGCATCGGAAAAATCGATTCCGTACAACAATCCCAGATCGATGATGTTGACGGACAGCTCCGGATCGATGACTTGCATCAGCGCGGTCTGCGCCTTCACGTATTCTGCCACATAAGGGCTGCTAAGTGATAGTTCCATGATGAAATACCGGTTTATGAAAAAGAACCTTGACCACATTGACAAGGTAAATGACCGCGAGTGCCAGCCATAGGAACAATGCCGTGCGTATCACCCACGTTTCATTGGTCACCATTCCGATTACCAACGACGAAAACGCACCTAAATATAAGTAGAATTGATAAATGGTGAGCCGCTCGTTATACAATTGTTTTGGTAAAGGTACATGCGCTTTGCCATGCAGCTGCTGATAGCGGATATTCCATACGATAAACGGCAATGTCTTGAACGTCTTGCCCAGTATGATACCCGTAATCCAGCCTAAAAAGAGAAACGTACCATACAGGGTAGCCCACCGGACATCAGCTGCATGATAGGCCATGGGAAGCAGGATAAACCCCGCAATCAGGTAGCCAAACGAAACCGCCGTATGCCGCATCAACGTCTCCACCTTCTTGCGTAGACGATGGCAGTAGGTATCCACCAAGTAGCCAAGCCAAGCCAGTGTGCCAAGCCCCACGATACCGGCGTACCACAGCATCTTACCGGTGATCGGATTGAAATAGCCATCCGCAAGGAAAAGCACCAGTCCCATGTTTTGAAGCAGGAGTGCAGCATAGAGCAGCCAGGTCTTCTTCGATTTTCCCAAAAGAAACATCGGGACGAGCTTGGCGCTTACTCCGGTAATCAATTGCAGGAACCAGCCGGCAAGCCCGGCATGGGCATGGAGCTTCAGTACATCCACGTGAGGCCGGGGGATAAAGGTATGTGACAGATTAATGGCCAATAAAAGCCCGATGACCGCCGTAATAAGCAGCCACAGGGCAGAAACCATCATGAAAAGTCGATGAATGCCGAGCTGCCGCGACGAAAATGCCGTGCCGCAAGCGTTTATCCCATATAGCAGCGTCGAAGCGACTACAAGGGCCCCACCCCAAATCAGGCTTACTCTCACACGGAACCCCCAAAATGACCATACCATCAACAACGTGCCCACGGTCAGCAAGCAATAGGAAGCCACGGCCATTGGGATGCTGAACAAGTCGCGCTCACAAATGACAGGCAGTAGCTGGTAGGCTGCTCCGAAAATGACCATCGTACCCCATCCCAATGCCGCTGTATGCACGATTGCCAGTACATGCGGACTGAAATAATGCCTGGTCAGCTCATCAGCAGCGAGCAGCATCAATACACACAAGACCAGAAAAAACACGGCCGCGGTACCGTAAAATGGGAGCACCGCAATGCCTGCCGGGATTTTGCCAATGGGGGTACTTGTCATGTCTTTTCTTCCTTTTATCCCGTCCGTACTACCAATAGTTGTACGTCCCCTTCCCCAACCTCATGGATATGGATAGCATAGGGCTGTCCCTCCAATGCGTCCAAGAGGTGGAGCGGTACGCGCTTGTGCCGCACGTATAACGCTTCATCCGATCCCAACGTCGGGAGCGTCTCCAAAACCGCTTGCATGGGCTGGGGCATGGGCAGGTGCCGTACATCCAGGCGCTGCAACCGGCTTTCAGGATACAGGTTGATTATCCGGACAAACGAATCAGCATCGTGCATCACCACAGGGCTTGTCGCTGGCTTACGTTCAGTTTCCCTGCCTAACACGCCTTTGAAAAACCACGTATAGTGCAGATCGCTGCTTTTCGTATCGACAGTGCACTCCGCCCCTTTCTTCTCCAGCAGATGAATGAGGGGATAAGGGACGAACGAGTTGATGATACACAACAGATGGCCCGGTGGTAAGGCACCGTACCGTTGCAGGATCGCTTTTAAGGGGTCGTCGCCCGAGTCGATAAGCTTCCGCACATCGAAATAATCTTTGTGGTTATCATCGGCGGCCGTAAGCCATTCCGACAGTTGGGATGCCTGTAATAAGGCAGCGGGAGACGTGTTACCGTCCGTGCTGTCCTCCACGAAAGCAAATCCCAAAGGCTCCAATACCTGCCTGAAATCCACTACCGAACATCCCGCCATGGCGGCTGCTTCCGCTATCGTCACCCTCGGAGCCATCAACCTGCGCAGTATGGGGTTTCTCAACTTGCGCAATGGTTTCGCCAGTCCGGCAATGGCCTCAATGCTGGCATCATTGGCCCTGATAAGCTCCGAAATCCTAGTATGTTGGCTAATGATCACCTTATCCGTGTGCTAAGCGTTCCTTCTCCAGCGTGATTGTCTTGGGAAACAGGATGTTATTTTCCAAATGAATATGCTGAAACAGATCGTTCTCAAACGCCTTAATGCGGTCATACAGGTAAGTATACGAATTGCACGCATTGGCCGGCAATTGGTAGTCCCTTGTCAGCGTACGGAATCTGCGCAATTCACCGCCTGCCGATTCATGTTCATCTTCCATGCATTTTACCACTTCGCTCGCCTGCAATGATACATCCTCCGCGCCCACTTCAAGCTTTTTAATGATGGGAAACAACGTCTGTTCCTCCTTTTGGATATGGCTATATAAATCTGCCATGAACGCATGCACACCTTCGGCCAAGGCCAGCAACTCGTGGTGTTCGACGCCGTGGCGTAAAGCCACCTTGTCTGCGAGTTGTTCGATAATGGGACCCTGCTCGCGAATATAGCGATGGTGCACATTGCAGATGTAATCAGCGAGGAAACCGGGATTCCAACGGTCGAAATCGTGCCCGGCTTGTTCCGTTTTAATTTCGGCGGCATGTTCCAGTTCCTGCCGCACCAACTGTTCGTCCAGTCCTACCGCATCGGTTGCCTCTTTCAGTGTTTGCTTCCCACCGCAGCAGAAGTCGATGCCCAGCTTCTTGAACACCTTCGCTTTCCGCAGGTCCTTGGCGGCAATCTCGCCCACGGTTTCTTCATGGGTTTCTGCTACAGGTTTGGCAATCCGCACGCGCCACCATTCCGGGCCGGCCTCCAGGTATTCCCATGTAAAAAAATTCCCCCGCTCACCCAGTAGTTGGTAGTATAGCGGCTTGGGATCATGGTCGTTCAAGATGACGAACGCTTCTCCCGGCTCCAATGCATCGAAGTGCTCGAAAATCGTGGGATGTTTCAGCCGGGGTTCAATCCGGGTGACATTCAGTAATGCTGTTTTTATCATGACGTTATTTGTTTAATTCGGCTGTCAGCTATCAGCGTTCAGCCCCCTGATTTATTTATTATCTACTGTCTGTTGCTTAACATTTAATATCTCCTGTTTCACCTCACAAATCCTTCCGCTTAAAAAACCTTATGGAAAACCAAAAAGGCAGCACGGTCCATAATACCAGTATTGTTGCCGTAATCGCCATGCCCCCATCCGTGCCAAAAAACTTGCGGAATATCGCACCCGTATAGCCCATCATGGCCGACACATCCACCTGCAATAGAATCAGTATCCTGCTGGTGTCTATCGGGTTGAGCATGGATAACGCTACCATGCCGTTTTCGATGGGATAGTCCGAAAACTGGAACAGCAGGAACAGCACCACTGCATCAAACAATAGCGCAAAATACAGCCACAGGAGGATGGACAGCCCGATGCCCCTTGCTTTGTCGCGCACCCGTACAGTGGCCCACAGGGCCACCGACACAAAAATCAGTGACAATGCAGCGCCGCAGAGCATCAGCATCACACCCGATGCGGTGGCGGCATAAAGCACCACCGGTATCCCGACTCCCACCATAAACGCCAACGACATGGCCACGGCCAGTCCGACGAAGATGCTGATCCATATCGTATCCCGCCGCAACGGCTGGCTCACCAGCAGTTCGATAAACTCCGCGCTGTTGTACAGATACACCGTGGAAAAGAGGAGGCTTACCAACGGCACCACAAAGAGCACGATGTTCAGCAAGCTCACCACCCCCTTGCCGGCACTGTCTTCCATGCTAAACACACTGACCGATAGCACCGCTAACACCGCCGTGTACACCATGATGGTACGGCTCCTCAGCAGGTCGGCTATCACATATTTGATAATCTTGTTCATAGCGTTCCCTCCATCAGTTCGTGTGTAGCCATCACCTGCGCGATCGCCTTTGATAACCGGTCGGCCCCCGTTTCCGCTTTGAGCGCTTGCAGCGATTTATGGAACAGCGGCTTACCGTCCTGCATGTAGATGACCTCCGTCACCAGATCGTCCAAATCGCTCAATACATGCGAGGTAATGACAATCAACTTATCCTGTTGCTTCTCGGCACGGATTTTATCTTTCAGCAATTCAGTCGAAAGCGGATCCAGCCCGGCCGTCGGCTCATCAAGGATGAGCACCTCGGGGTTGAACATAAAAGCCAGGCAGGCGCTCACCTTCTGACGCGTCCCGCCGGAGAGCGTACGCATCCGTTTATCCAGCATGCCATCCAGCCCAAAGGCAATGAAAAGGTGGTTGTCCAATGCCGATTCCGGCATTTTACGGATGTCCTTCATCATATTCAATACCTGGCCGATGGTCATGTTTTCGGGGTATCGGCCCATCTGCGGCATGTAGCCGATCTGATTGCGGTACCGCCACTCATGGGCGATGTCCTTGCCTTTGAAGGTAATGTTGCCCGACTGCGGCACAATCATGCCCAGTATGGCTTTAATCAGCGTGGTCTTGCCGCTACCATTGGGCCCGATGAGCGCAATGCATTGCCCCCCTTCGAGCGTAAGCGAAACGTCGTCGAGCACATGGAGCTTTCCGAACTTCTTAGACAGGTGCTGGATGGTAATCATAGTGCCACAGGTTGCATCAACGGATAGTCGTCTTTCAGGTTTTCGGGTGTGAGGCTGGGCAATACCCGCTCGGTACGGTCGAGCAGCGTGACCATGAAGCTGCGGAACAGCAGCATGGCCATGGGATATTTCTCCACCACCATCGAATACAGGCTGACGGGCCGGTAAGGCACGTCGCCCTCTTTATCGTTATCCAGGTCGTATCCTTCGTATTTATCCCAATAGTTGCGCTCAAAGGTATTGAGCACCAGCGAACCATTGGTGGCTACGTCAAAGGTGTTGTGGATGAAATTATTCCGTGTCACGGTGTTGTCCATGCAACTGGCCTGTATTTTCAGTGCCCATCCGTTGTTTTCAAATCGATTGCGCTGGATACGGATACGGTTGCTCCCCTCCATGAGGATGCCCGTCGTATTCTTGGCAAATGTATTGTCCGCGATGTGGCTGTCGGTAATCTCCTTGAGCAGCAGTCCATACGCAGCATCGCCCCAGTTTTCGTTGAACACGTTGTGCTCCATCCGCACGTGCTTGGTGTACATCACCGCCACGCCGGCCCCATTGCCGGTAAACGTATTGCGGTAATAACCGTTGTCATGCGAAAACATGAAATGCAACCCATAGCGGACATTCCGGTGCGATTGGTTGCCCTGCACATCGGTATGTGTCACAAATTCGAGGTAGATGCCGTCCCGGTGCCCCGTGATGGTGTTGCCTGCTATGTCCAAGCGATCGCATTTCCAGCCGTGTATCCCGTTGCCGATCAATTGTTCGGCCTTGCCATAGGCCACCAGCCGATTGTTGCGGATGGTGCAATTGCGGGCATTTTGCAGGTAAATGCCGAAGAAATTATCGTCCAGCACATTGTCCGTTATCATCACGTGATGGGTGTCGTAAATCTTGACACCCGCCATGTCTTTCATCGACGAATGGCCGGAACGGCAGATGGTAAACCCTTTGATGACAACATACGGGGCATGCACGGACACCGGCTCGTATTTTTGCTCCCCGTCGATGACCGGATTGCCCACACCCACGAGCATCAGCCGTTTGCGGATGCCGATGTTGCCTTCGCGGTACACGCCGCCGTCTACCTGAATGGTATCGCCGTCGGCTGCCAGCTCCAGGGCTTTGGTGATGGTGTGCACAGCATGTTGCTTGCCTACCTTGATGGTAGCGGCACGGGGCATGCCGACTACCAACAGGCAAACACACAAACTCAACACATAGTTAACCCATCCGTTCATCATGTTTATTCTTATTTCCACAAATCGTCCCAAGCGATTACCTCGCCCCCATATTCACTACGGGCAGCTTCCAAATCGACCTCGTTGACAAAGGCGGCAATATCGCCCCGCATGGGACTTTTAAGCGATTCGCTTTTCAGCAAAAACAGCTGTTCTGCCGGCAGCAGCTTGCCGTCATTGGTATAATCCGGCAGGTAAAATGCCGCAACATCTTCGCGGGATACACTCCCCGCCTGTATAAAGGCAACCATGCACTGCGCATCGTCAAAAATATAGGCACGACCTTTCTTGGTGGCCAATTGGGTACCGAACCGTGCATCGCTCACCGTCATTCGGCAATGTGCACACTGGTCCTTGCCGAAGTTGATGGGTTTGGGACCATCGCTGCCGCAGGCCAGTAACCCAAAGGCCAGCAACAACACCGCCCTTATCGGACCGAACATCGTCTTGTTTCTCATGATTTCAAACTATTTTTAGCCAGCCGCCACTCGGCAAAGACACAATAGGCAAGCAGCACACCGCAGACCACGAATATCCAGCCGCCCACGGCCGGTATGGAAAACGCACCGAAGTTGAGCAGCTGCTTGAACCCAATCAGCGGGGGTTGGTACGCCATGCCTGGTACCTTGATGGGTGCATTGGGGTCGAGGTGGTGGCCGTAATCGTACTCCCACATCCAGAAGTCGACCATGGCGACAATGCCGAAAAGCAGGAATGCCACAAAAAGCATGTTGACAAGTTTCCTGCGCCCGACGGCCCCCACAGCGATAAATGCCAGCCCATACGCACCGATGATGTAGGGCAATACCGTAAACTCGATGAAATCATCGGCGTGCAGCGTCCGCATGCCGATGTAATGGTTGAGCCCGTTGATGATATCCACCTGCCCATCCAGCTTATAGCTGTAAATGAGTAGTTCAAGCCCTTCGGGATACTGTGCGGCATCCAGCTCGATGCGCCAGATCGGCAGGGCAATCACGGCAAACAGGGCCAGACCGCATACAATCAGTAGGGCTCTGTGCAGTTTGATGATGACATCGTTGCGTTTCACGGTCTGTTCGTTTATTCCCCGGCAGACGGGTTCACACCGGTACTGAATGCAAGCTGTACATTACTTCCTTTGGGCGATACCCGCACATAACCCGACATTTCCTGGTGCAGCGCACTGCAAAAGTCGGTGCAGTACATCGGGAATATCCCTGTACGGTCGGGCACCCATTTAAGCGTCTGCGTCTCGCCCGGCATCACGAGCAGCTCGCTGTTGCCCGCGCCCTTGATGGCGAAGCCATGCGGCATATCCCAGTCCTGCTCGATGTTGGTCACGTGGAAATACACCTCATCCCCCAGCTGGATACCCTCAATGTTATCCGGCGTAAAGTGCGACCGGATGGTGGTGAGGTAAACATGCACGGTATTACCGTTTCGTTCTACGCGGGCCTCGGATTCCCCCTTGGCGATATAAGGATGCTTGTTGGCATTGATGTCGTAGATTTTCACACTCCTGTCTTTAATCAGGTCGGCCGGAACTGCCTGTGCATAGTGCGGTTCGCCGATGGTCGGGAAATCCAGCAGCAGTTCCATCTTTTCGCCGCTGATGTCAAACAGCTGCGCAGCGTGGCAAAGCTCCGGGCCGGTGGGCAGGAAGCGGTCTTTCGTAATTTTGTTGTAAGCCACGAGGTATTTGCCATAAGGTTTTTTGGAGTTACCGCCGGCAACCATCAAGTGGCCAACGGAGTAATAGGTCGGCTGCCGATCGATCACTTCCAGTTTTTCGATGTTCCATTTTACAATTTCTGACGAAACAAAGAAAGAAGTATAGGCATTGCCCTTATCGTCAAACTCGGTATGCAAAGGACCCAACCCCGGCTTCTCTACCTCTCCGTGCAATGCCGATTCGTATTTTACAACAGGGATACCACCATACTGCTCTGCTTCAAAATCTTTATTAGCAATAGCATTCTGCAACTTATCGAAGCTGAAAACAGGAATTAAGGCGGCCAGTTTACCGCTTCCGATGATATACTCGCCCGTGGGGTTGACGTCGGTACCATGCGGCGATTTCGGACAGGGAATCAAGTATGCCAGGTCTTCAAAATCGGCAACATCAAGCACTGTCACTTCCGTCTTGATTTCGGAAGTAGCCGAATGCGTCTCCTCGTTATACTTATTGTGGGCATACCGGACCGCTTGCTTCGTGCCCCTGCCGGCCTTGAAATATTCTTCGGCTTTTTTCCAATTGATCGCCAGGATAAAATCCTTGTCATTTTGGGAAGCGCTTACTTCCAATAGCGTATGTGCCTGTTCAGAATTGTAGCAGCTGAGGAAAAGCCAACCGTTTGATTTACCTTTTCCGGCGCTGGACAAATCAAAATTCAATCCGGGGGTCTTCAACTGGAAGGCAATATCAAACTCGCCGGTTTCTTTGTCTACACGCACAAAGCTGATGTGTCCCTTGAAATTCTCCTTGTACGAGCTGATCGGCACATCGCCGCCCGGTCCGTCGGGCGGAACACTAAAACGGGTTGCTGCTATCACATACTCCGAGTTCTCGGTTGTAAACGGCGAACAGTGGTTGCCCCCGGTATTGGGAATCTCGATGATTTCGGCCGTGCGGTGAGTTGCCAGATCAATCCTTGCCAACCGCGGGGTATTGTTGGAGTTGGCAAACATCCATTTGCCGTCTGGCATCCCGTCGGTAAACGACGCTTCGATGTGGTGCAGGTCGTCCCAGGGGATAAAACCATGCGATGTCTCCAGCATGGGTTTGGTTTCTTCGCTGAATCCCCACCCTTTTTCGGGATCTACCGAAAACACAGGAATGACACGGAACAGCCGGCCACTTGGCAGGCCATAGACGCTCATCTGCCCACTGAATCCGCCCGACACGAAGTTGTAGAATTCGTCGTACTGCCCCGGCGGTACATACGTTCGTGCCGCGGCATTGCCGGTCACGGCACTTCCTGCCCCCCGGGGTTTGCAGGCGCTGAATGATATGGACACGACCATTGCGGCCAGCAACCATAATAGGTGTTTTCTTCGTTTCATTGTTATGGATGTTTAAGGTTATTAAAATCAATTCCGTTGTCTTTATTAATTCACGCCGTCATTTTCCCGCATAAATTCCAATATCTTGCGGGCGTCCTCATCCGAAAGGTTTTGGTTGGGCATGCGTACCAAGCAGATTTCCAGCTGGGCCTGCAATTCAGGGTCTTTATCAATCATCGGATCCGGATTGGTGATGAAATTCATGATCCACGCGGGCTGGTGTTTTTTGGTCACCCCCGACCAGCCCGGCCCGACCAGCCGTTCGCTGGTATATTTATGGCAGCTTGCGCACTTGACATCCGCGATGAGTTTCCCTTCCTGTGCCAGTGCTGCATCCAGCGTGTTCCCCACATCGACCTTGTCAAACTTTCCCAAGCCCCGTTTCGGGTCATAGTCTGAAGGCTGTGCAGCCGTTGTCTGTGCGGATTGGCTGTCTGCGCTTTGTTTACCTCCCTGCGAGCAGGCATAAATCACGATGCCAAGCATCAGCAATAGCATTAGTTTCTTCTCGTTTAGTTGTGTTTTGTTAGCCATGACGATCTGTTATTTTATGGTGCGTATGTGACTTATGTGATTTGTTTATGCAAAGTTATCCTTGCCCGACTCGTCCTTTTATGCGTACAGTCATAAAGCGAATCCATCTTGGATTTTTCAGCTTATTTGCATACCTTTGTCAATTATAAACACCTATTTTATAGTTATTTAAAAACAAAATACGGTTTCAGTGATTCCTGTCACCTCGCCATGTGACGTGCGTCATTATGGTAGCGTAGGTTACTTGTATCTTTGCGATAGGTGTGCAATTGTGCAACCTGGCTAAACATG
This sequence comes from Parapedobacter koreensis, assembly GCF_900109365.1. Taxonomy (GTDB): domain Bacteria; phylum Bacteroidota; class Bacteroidia; order Sphingobacteriales; family Sphingobacteriaceae; genus Parapedobacter; species Parapedobacter koreensis. Next base: position 146,422 of record NZ_FNZR01000007.1, read on the forward strand.
CTTCAGCTATGATTCCGACAGACTTGCTCATCCAAAGGGGTGCTTCTTACCGGAAGGCCACAACCGGAGACATCATCTTTAATGAAGGTGCACCAGCAGCGTATTATTACCAACTGGTGTCCGGCCGTGTGCGGTGGTGCAACATCACGGACGACGGACGGGAAATCCTGCACAAAGTGGTGGAAGCCGGGGAGAGTTTTGGCGAGTTTCCCCTGTTTGATGGAGGGACGTATGCTGCCAGCGCCATTGCCGATACACCCTGCCTGATGCTGCGGCTGTGCGTATCTTCCTTCCATCAATTGCTCAGGGAGCATCCCGATATTCACTTCGCATTCACAAAGTCATTGGTGCAGCATTTACGATTCAAGTTTTTACTGACCGATCTATTGTCAAAGAATAGCCCGGAAACGGTGATTGCCAAGCTGATTAGCCATTTCAACCAGCAAGGGAAATTCATCTGCCAGGATTGCAACCGGCTCATGCTTACCCGCCAGCAACTGGCCAACATGACCGGGCTGCGTGTAGAAACCATCATCCGAGCCATCAAGCATATGGAAAAGGAAGAACGGCTCAGCATCGTCAAGGGAAAAGTCTTTGTGCCGGCCGACGGCTTATGAGCCCGCTCATAAAAGCCTCGGAGAATAAGTGATATTTTGGCCACGTGATTGATTTTCAAAAAAAAATAACGGTCCACCATTGGATGGTATTGGGCACATTAAGCCTCCTGCTGGTAGCAGCATCAGGATTGTTGATGCGGATGAAATTTTTAACCGCGCTGCCGGCAATCAACCAAAAATTCCTGCTGCATGCCCATTCGCATTTTGCATTCTCGGGGTGGATATCCCACGCATTGATGGTGCTCATCGCAGCGGCTGTATGCGGCACGGGAAGCCGCGAAAACCTACCGCGGAGATATCAGGTGCTTATCGCTGCCAACCTATTGGCCGCATACGGCATGCTGGTCAGTTTTTTCCTTCAGGGCTATGGATTTTATTCGATTTGCGCATCCACGCTTACCGTGGCGCTTTCCTATATTTTCGCCGTGAGGTGCTGGCGAGATACCGCACGGCCTATACTCGACAGCCATACCCGGCGCTGGCTACGGGCAGCATTGTTTTTTTTGGTGCTTTCCTCGGTCGGCACATTTTTTTTGGCCTACCTGATGGCTTCCCACAACACCGATTCCAAGCTGCAACTGACTGCTGTATACTTTTTTCTGCACTTTCAATACAATGGCTGGTTTTTCTTTGCCTGCATGGGATTATTCCACCATTGGCTACGGCGCTGCGGAATCGTCGCCAAGCATCCGTCATTTGTGTTCTGGGCTTTTGCATGGTCTTGTATACCCACCTATTTCCTTTCGATACCCTGGTGGGATATGCCCGGCTGGCTTTACACCATTGTGGTTGGCGCGGCAGCCATGCAAGCCATCGCGTGGGGCATCGGGTTGCATTCGTTGCCGGGGAAACTGATAGGGTATACACATCGCCCCGCTGCGGTTGCAAAAGGATTGCTCATCGGGACCGCCATCGCTGCTACCATCAAAATCCTCCTCCAAGGGCTATCGGCCATCCCATCATTGAGCCAGTTGGTCTATGGTTTCCGTCCCATTGTCATTGGTTACCTTCACCTTGTTTTGCTGGCCATCATCACACTTTTCATCATGGCCTATGCCTATATGAATGAAAGTCTATTGATCAACCGCCGTGCGGTTGTCTCAACGGTGGTGCTCGCAACAGGTATTGTTTTGAATGAAGTGTTACTGTTTTTGCAGGGAGTATCCGGGTTAATGGGTATTTTCATTGGCCATATCCCCTATGCTTTGGCCTGGGCAGCAGGTATCATGGTCGTTGGATTAGCGGGGTTGATTTGGAGTCAATATATTTCCACATCTCCCATATCTTCTTAACTTTGTGGGCATAATCAAAAACAACAATTCCATGTCATATAGAATAGAACACGATACCATGGGCGAGGTGCAAGTGCCTGCCGATAAGTATTGGGGTGCCCAGACCGAACGTTCGCGCAACAACTTTAAAATCGGACCGGCAGCTTCCATGCCCAAGGAAATTATCGAAGCCTTTGCTTACCTCAAAAAGGCTGCAGCATACACCAATGCAGACGCAGGTGTGCTGCCCGCAGAAAAACGGGATCTGATTGCACAGGTGTGCGACGAGATCCTCGCCGGGCAACTGGCCGATCAGTTTCCACTGGTTATCTGGCAGACTGGCTCGGGCACACAGTCCAATATGAACGTGAATGAGGTGGTATCCAACCGTGCACATGTCATCCAAGGCAATAATTTGGGCGAAGGCAAGCCCTTCATCCATCCCAATGATGACGTAAACAAATCGCAGTCATCCAACGACACCTACCCCACAGCCATGCACATCGCGGCGTACAAGAAAGTGGTGGAAACCACCATCCCCGGTGTAGGAAAGCTGCGCGATACGCTCAAGGCAAAGTCCGAAGCATTCGCCAATGTGGTCAAAATCGGCCGTACCCACCTCATGGATGCTACGCCGCTGACCCTGGGACAGGAATTTTCGGGGTATGTAGCCCAACTCGATTACGGTCTGAAAGCGCTTAAAAACACGTTGGCACACCTTTCCGAGCTGGCTCTGGGCGGTACTGCTGTCGGCACAGGCATCAACACACCCAAGGGTTATGCGGAGAACGTAGCCAAATACATTGCCGATTTTACGGGATTGCCATTCCGCACGGCCCCCAACAAATTCGAGGCGTTGGCGGCACATGATGCCATCGTGGAGACCCACGGCGCATTGAAGCAATTGGCCGTATCGTTGCATAAAATTGCTAACGATATCCGTATGCTGGCCTCCGGCCCACGCTCTGGCATCGGCGAAATCCTAATTCCAGAGAACGAACCCGGTTCGTCCATCATGCCCGGCAAAGTAAACCCCACGCAGTGCGAGGCGCTTACCATGGTCGCTGCACAGGTTATCGGCAATGACGTGACTATCTCCTTCGGCGGTGCCAACGGCCATTATGAGCTTAACGTGTTCAAACCTGTCATGGCTGCCAACTTCCTGCAATCTGCTCAATTGATTGGTGATGCCTGCGTGTCATTCAACGATCATTGCGCCATCGGCATTGAACCCAGCTACGATGGCATCAAGAAGCATCTTGAAAATTCGCTCATGCTCGTCACGGCACTCAATCCGCATATCGGCTATGAAAATGCAGCGAAGATTGCCAAGAAAGCCCATAAGGAAAATAAATCCTTGCGCGGGGCCGCGTTGGAATTGGGCTTGCTCACCAACGAGCAATTTGACGAATGGGTACGCCCGGAGGACATGATTGGCGGGTTGAAATAATATACGTGATTCGTCATATCCCATATCGATTACAAGATACGGTATACCGGCTATTTGTGGCCGGTATACTTTTTCTATGCGCTGGTGGTTGCCGTTTCAATCCCGATATCCAAAGCGGAGGAGCGGATTACTTGCAAGGCACCTGGGTACAGGACACCATTCCCATGCAGGATGCACTCCTGCAATACACCCTGCATGAATTGAAATTTACCTGTGATTCCATCTATGCGACACTGCATACCACCTCCAAGGCCAAGAATGTAGCCGATTCCTGCTATAACGAAGGGCAGTGGACCGAATATGCCAAAGGTGTCTATGTGGTGAGAAGTGATAGCCTGTTGGTAGACGGTCAATATACAAAGCCTGATTGGCGGCAGAAAATCTCCGGTTGCTACCGTACCGGGCAATACCTACCACGTTTTAGGATTGTCCATTATACGGTTGACTCCCTTGTGCTCGAAAACCGCTACGACCAGCGTCCAATCCTGCTACGTAAGACTGCGGATATTACCTGTATACCCAAGAAGCGCTGGGAATAAGGGAGGAAACAAAAAAGGCAGCACTCATCGCGCTACCTTTTATTGATTTATTATCAACTAAAACTATATTCAAGTTAGAATGGTAAATCGTCGTCTTTTCCGTCATCAGCCGAAATATCCACTGTGGGGGGCGCATCAAACGCCTGCGGCCCGGGAGTCGATTGTCCAGCCTGCGCGGGGGTAGCCGACACTTTGGCCACACGCCATGCGACCAATGAATTGAAGTAGCTTGTTACCCCATCCCTATTGGTCCAAGGACGTCCACGCAGATTGAATGAAACTTCTACCTCATCACCTACACTCAGGTTGTCGAACAATGTCGTCCGATCCTGGGTAGCCTCAAAACGGATATATTCGACAAATTGGGGGTTTTCTGCATACTGAATAATCAAATCCCTTTTCTTGAATGTATCGGTAACTTGTTGCACATCACCAATTTCGTGTACTTTTCCTCGTATTTCCATTACTTGCCTCTTTTATTAAAACCGTAAAACTACATATTTTTTAGCTAACAATAATAACTAACTTTGCCAAAATCTTATGGAAGTTTTCAACACCCCCAGCAAAATCATTATTACCTGCAATAGACGACTGTCGCCCTATTTACAGCAGGAAGTCAGGCAACTTGGCTTCGATATCAAACGGGCTTTTGCAACTGGCGTAGAACTCATCGCCTCGATCAATAATTGCATCCGGCTGAACCTCAACCTGCACTGTGCCAGCCAGGTGCTTTATTCATTGAAAACCTTTAAAGCCAACAATCCGGAGGATCTTTATGACGCCCTGATAGCCATTCCCTGGGAAGATCTCATTGCGTTCGACGGGTACGTTTCGGTCACCTCCAATGTCAACAATCCAACCATCACCACGCCCTTGTTTGCCAACCTGAAGGTAAAGGATGCGATTGCAGACCGCATTAAAAGCAAGAAAGGCCTGCGGCCGGATAGTGGCCCCGATTTACATAAAACAGTCGTACACCTTTATTGGCAGGACGACCAAGCCGAGATCTTCTTCGACACATCCGGTGAAACACTGGCCAAGCATGGCTATCGCAAACATCCCGGCAAGGCACCGATGTTGGAGGCACTCGCCGCGGCCGTCGTATATGCTACTGCCTGGGACGGCCAGTCGGCCTTTATCAACCCCATGTGTGGATCGGGCACATTGGCTATCGAGGCTGCACTCATTGCGACCAACCGCAAACCTGGCCTCTTCCGGATGAACTATGGTTTTATGCATATCCTGGGGTATGACGAGCAGGTTTTTTTTTCCGAACGGCGGCAGCTGAAAGAACAGGTCAACAAAAAGAAACCCATCCAGATCATCGCATCCGATCTATCGCGGGAAGCCGTTGATATCGCCATCATGAACGCCAAAACCGCAGGGGTAGACCAACTCATCGACTTCCATGTCTGTGATTTTGCAGACACACCGTTGCCTGACGGCCCGGGAGTGGTGGTATTCAATCCCGAATACGGAGAGCGATTGGGGATACATACCCGTCTCGAAGCCACCTACAGCCGTATCGGCAATTTCCTCAAGCAGCAGTGCACAGGCAAGCATGGTTATGTTTTTACCGGCAATCCCGACCTTGCAAAGAAAATTGGCCTTCACACTTCACAGCGGATCGAATTTTATAACGGCAAGCTGGACTGCCGCTTGCTGGTATATGAGTTATATACAGGAACAAAAAGGGGAAATAGGCCTGATGACGTACAATAAGCCGCTCATTGAACAAACGGCTGAATTCGTGCGCCAACAGCTTGCGGGAGCTGAAGCAGGCCACGATTGGTGGCATATCCATCGGGTATGGAACAATGTGAAACTTATCCTTCAGCATGAGCAGGCCGATCATCAAATCTGCGAACTGGCTGCACTCCTGCACGATATCGCCGACAGCAAATTTCACGGTGGAGACGAGTCTCTTGGACCAAAAGTTGCAGGCGAGTTTTTAAGCCGTCTCCATGTGCAAGAAGATTCCATCCAGCATGTCCAGGCCATCATCCTCCATATGTCGTATAAAGCAAGCTTAGGTGATGTGGCCTTTCATTCCAAAGAACTTGAAATTGTCCAGGATGCCGATCGTTTGGATGCTATCGGTGCCATTGGCATCGCCCGCGCCTTCCACTATGGCGGGTTTAAAAATCGGGAGCTGTACAATCCGGAAATCGTACCTAACCTACGTCAGGATAAAGAAACTTACAAAAACAGCACAGCGCCTACCCTCAATCATTTTTACGAAAAACTCCTCCTATTAAAAGACAAGATGAATACGAACGCGGCCAAGCAGATTGCCGAGGAACGGCACGCCTTTATGGAGCGGTATTTGGAGCAGTTTTACCGGGAATGGGAAGGCTATTAAAACCCACCCATCACCATCATGGCCGATTCGCGCGCCATCCGCTGGTTGTACTCGTCCGTCATGCTTTTGTGATTGATCAAATCTACAATGGTGCCGATGAAACAAAATCCCATGGTAAGAAAATAGATGATTCCCATCGCCACCTGATTGAGGATAAACCGCTGTATGCCGGCAAACCCCAAAAATCCCAGCAAGGTAAACAGCAAAATATCCTGGGCATTCTTTCGCTTGCCGTGATAGATGAACACGAAATGTTTTACCTGATCCTCCGTAAATGTGCGTGTTGCGTGTTCGAGGTACATCAGTTCCTCCGGGGAAATGCCCCTAATGGTCATCAATATATTGCGGTTGCTCATGGTTTTGATCTATTAATCGATTATTGTATTCATTTATCAATAAGGTATATATCCGATGGACGATAATAAAAAAAGCCGGTATGCCAAGCCAATGCATGTGAAATGATGCTACTACCTCTCCATGCATAAACAAGCCGATGGAACGCCCTAACCCGCATCCTGGACACCAATCAAACCCTGCATTTTCCAATGGACACAGTGTAAAATGAGGATTGTGCCCGCCGGAAACGTAAAGGAATACGAGTGCTGCTACCCAACATATCAGCTCCGTTGGAAACGCCGCGTGCCATTTGCTCCATATTCCTCTTTCGTAACCCATCAAAAATAAGACTATTTATCCATGCTGATGTTACATTTGCCAAACAAATATAATAAACGATGTTAGTCTTTGCCCATCTCGGCAATCCGCCGCTTTACTTTCCGTGCTTGGAAGGCAAGCAAGCAATGGAAAACGCCCGCTACAATGAAAGCAAATCCAGTCCAGCCTACCAATGTGATGGCACCGATTAATGGATTGAATATCACCAGCAGCCCAAAAAGCCCGACAAGGACTCCACCAACGATAAGCCAGCCCCAGCCCTTTATCCCGTAAGCGCGCAAGTCAATGGCATAGGTGATAAGCCCTGCTCCCGCCAACAACACATAAAACCCCACTACAAATGCCAATACCAGCATGGACAAGTCCGGATGGAAAAAGAGAATAAACCCCAATACCATGTCCAAAATACCCGTGGCCAACGTCCAACCCCATCCCTCCAATGCCTTCCTGTTGCTGATGGCGAATGTTGTACGCAATACACCGGTGATAAAAATCAACCATCCAAACAGTAACGACAATGCCAAATAACTCGCCAATGGACGAGAAAATGTGTAGCCACCTATAGCAATGAAAAGGATGCCTACCAATAAGAAAAGCCACCAATTCTTGATGCTCTTCTTCAATGTGGAAATAATGGAAGCCATAACAAATTAGTTTTCAATAAAATTACATAGTTTTTTAAGCAGAATAAATGACAGCAGGCAGTTAAAAAACTGACCTTTGTATCGCTTTTTTAACAAAATGACTACCTTTAGCCAACAATACGCTAACACAAATAGGCTAAATAGCGGCCAAAATTGAGAACATGAAAGCATTGACACGTATTTTTTTCACTTTAATGGTATGCGCCATGTCGCACATCTCTTTTGCCCAATTCATCCAAAACCAAGCTATCGCCCATCGTGGGGCGTGGAAAGTAGACGGACTGCCCCAAAACTCCCTGGCATCGCTGCACCGCGCGATTGAGCTGGGATGTGCCGGCTCCGAGTTTGATGTACATATCACCAAAGATGACGTACTGGTCGTCAACCACGATGCTGAATTTTACGGCATCGATATCGCCACAGCCACTTATGCCGAGTTGCTGGCCAAGAAGCATCCCAACGGAGAATCCATCCCCACGGCCGAGGAATACCTACGCGAAGGGATGAAGCAGCAAAAAACCAAGCTCATCTTTGAACTCAAAACATCCAAGTTGGGAAAAGAACGTACGCTTTATTCCGCCGATTTGGCTGTACAGCTTGTCAAAAAGCTGGGTGCTGAGGCATGGGTGGAATACATCGCATTCGATTACGATGCCTGCAAACGCCTCGCCGAACGCGACCCAAATGCCAAGGTGTATTACCTCAATGGAGATATTGACCCCGAGCAGGCCAAGCAAGACGGGTTATATGGTTTGGATTACCATTTCAGCATCTACAAGAAAAACCCGACCTGGGTAAAAGAAGCAAAGAGCCTCGGCCTCGTCATCAATGCATGGACGGTAAATACCGAAGATGAAATGCTTGTGTTGCTCAACCAAAATGCAGAGTTCATCACGACAGACGAGCCCGCATTACTTCTAGACGTCATCCAAAAACATAAAAAATAGCGCTATGAAACGGATTTTCAGCACCGTCGTTTTTGTTTTCCTGTGTGTTGCCATTGGGTTTGCACAGCAATTTATCGTGGCTACCTACAACATCCGATATGACGCCTCAGGCGACGAGGGCAACCTCTGGAAAGACAGGCATCCGCACCTCGTACAACTCATCCGGTTCCATGGATTCGACATTTTCGGTACGCAGGAAGGCCTTAAACATCAATTGGAGGATATCAAGAAAAACCTGCCCGGTTATACTTACATCGGCGTGGGCCGTGATGATGGTAAGGACGGGGGCGAGCATTCGGCGATATTCTATAACGTCGATAAATTTGAAGTGACCAAGCAGGGTAATTTCTGGCTTGCTGAAAACACGGAAGCGCCCAACAAAGGGTGGGACGCCGCGCTCCCCCGCATCTGTACGTGGGGGCTCTTCAAAGATAAGCGTACAGGTTTCGAATTTTTCCTTTTCAATGCCCACTTTGATCACGTGGGTGTCGAAGCGCGTAAAGAAAGTGCCAAGCTTATTGTGAAAAAAGCCCACGAACTGGGCAGCGGTGTCCCGATGATCATCACCGGCGACTTCAATGTAGACCAACGGAATGAAAGCTACCAAGTGCTCAACAATAGCGGGGAGGTGACTGATGCGTATGAATTGTCGCCGCTGAAATATGCACCGAACAATACCTATAACGGTTTTGACATTAAAAGAACGGGAGACAGCCGTATCGACCATATCTTCCTGTCAAAGCCATTCAGCGTCGTCCGTTATGGTATCCTGACGGATAGTTATCAAGGGAAAGCACCATCTGACCATTTTCCGGTAATGGCAGAAGTACGGTATCAATAGTAGCGAACGGTTTTAAAACTTGCATATAAAGGGCAAGTTACCTAAGTTTGAATAATATTCGTTTTTGGATATATAACGATCATCCATTATGAGCTGTCTAAAAATACTGCCCGTGGCTTTATGCCTGTTATTATTTACCCAATGTGATACACTTAATCAGGTGGCTGCTACGGGCGGGGCGAACGGGCCAGGATCATCTACTACACCGTCCTCCACTTCCATCAGTTCAAGTGAAGCTGCTTCTGGAATCAAACAGGCACTCAGCCAGGGATTGGATCGCAGCATCAAATCATTGGCCGTTCAGGACGGTTTTTTGGGCAACGCCGCTGTGAAGATATTGATGCCACCGGAAGCGCAAAAAGTAGAAAGTGCCCTCCGTGGTATTGGGCTGGGTTCGCTCTGCGATAACCTCATCCAAAGCCTCAACCGCGCGGCCGAAAGTGCCGTAAGCGAAGCGGCCCCGGTGTTTGTATCAGCGCTATCCCAGCTGACTATCCGCGATGCGACCAATATCCTACTTGGCGGCCAGCAAGATGCTGCCACTGATTTTTTCAAGCGGACAACCACCAGCGAGCTGACAAAACGGTTTAGCCCCATTGTGGAAAGTGCACTTGGCAAACACAACGTGGCAAAATACTGGAGCACTGTGGTGACGCGCTACAATCAAATTCCACTGGTCAACGAGAAAATAGAAACGGATTTAAACAAGTACGTTACCCAGAAAGCCATCGATGGGCTTTTTTACCAAGTGGCACAAGAAGAACTCAAAATACGGAATAATTTAGGTGGTACGCGTACTACGCCATTGCTGCAAAAAGTATTCGGATACGCCGATAAACAGAAAGGATAGGCATATGAAGACATTTCTGATACCGGTAGATTTTTCTGATGTATCCTATACCGCAGCCCAGTATGCGGTAGATATGGCCACGTACCTTCACGCCAGCAAGCTCATATTTTACCATTCTTTTGCCCATAGGCCATCTGATGGGTATGACGAACATACCGAATACAAACAAGCAACACACAGGCATTTGGAGAAAATGGTACGTAAGCTACACATCCCTTCCTTTTTCTCTCCCGATCAGTTCGTGTTCGTGGCTGATGACAGTCCCGTAAAAGTTGGTGTTGAAGCTATTGTAGCCGATCATGCCGTATCGCTGATTGTCATGGGCATTGCAGGGCTTTCCGATATCGAGAATACACTCATTGGCCGAAACACCATGGATGTGGCAAAATCCGGTGCCGCACCGTTACTCATCGTGCCTCGAAACCATGGGTTTAAGCCGATACGAAAAGTAGTATATGCCACTGATTTAAAGGATGTAGGACACATCACACCAGCAGCAAGCATTATTCGGCTTGCTGGCCAATTGGGGGCTGAAACCCACGTCGTACACGTAGATCCAGCGACCCAGGGGCAGACCCCCGAAAAAATTTTAGGCAAGCAGGAAGTGCTCCGCATGCTGGAACCGCTGAACCCGGAGTTTGAAGTAATCAGTGAATTGAAGGATAAGGCAAGCGGAATATTTGATTATGTCAAGAAACATCACATCGATCTTATCCTGATGGCATCAAAGAATTACGGTTTTTTTGAGAAACTCTTTCACAGTAGCGTCAGCAAAAAACTCTTGAATATCGCCGATGTGCCCGTCGTGCTATTGAAAAACAAACCTGTTAATTAATCCTCCCGGCTATTCCACAGCGGTTTCCAATCGATATTCAACCATAAGCTTCGAAAAAATTGTCCCCCATACATCGAGGAACTTACCAGCCGATGGCAAACAATCAATAATTCCTATCTTTGGCTCAACTATGCGTACTTCGACAATAAATGCCATCACTACGTTCACTGCAGCACAGCGATTTTTGCGCTATGTACAGGTAGATACACAATCCGACCCGTTGTCGCCAACATGCCCGTCGACCGGAAAACAAAAAAACCTCGGCAAGGTGTTGGTCGAAGAGCTGGCAGCCATGGGTGTTACCGATGCGACAATCGACGATCAGGGATATGTCTATGCAACCATTCCGTCAAACAGCCCAAAAGAAGTACCGGTAATTTGCTTCTGTTCGCATATGGATACCTCACCCGATTGCTCGGGCACGAATGTGAAGCCCATTGTCCATCGCGATTACCAGGGCAAAGACATTACCCTTCCCGATGATCCATTGATCGTCATCAAACCTGCTGAACATCCCGACTTACAAAACCAGCTCGGCAACGACATCATCACAGCAAGTGGCACCACCCTGTTGGGTGCTGATGACAAGGCGGGCGTAGCGGAAATTATGGCGGCCGCCCAGCTATTGATGGATTACCCCGAAATCAAGCACGGTACGATCAAAATACTTTTTACACCTGACGAGGAAATCGGCCGTGGTGTAGATCGCGTCGATCTGGACAAATTGGGTGCTGACTATGCCTATACCATTGACGGGGAAACTGCGGGTTCCATCGAAGACGAAACGTTTTCCGCTGACGGTGTGACGGTGACCATCCACGGCATCAGTGTGCATCCCGGATTTGCCAAAAACAAGCTCCAGAGTGCCATCAAAATTGCCGCCGATATCATCAATTCGTTGCCAGCCGATCGGCTGAGCCCCGAAAGCACCAGTGACCGGGAAGGATTTATACATCCCGTGTCCATAAAAGGAAGCGTCGAACAAGCGATCATTGAATTTATCGTGCGCGATTTTACGGATGACAAGCTAAGCGCCCATGAAGCCGAGCTTGAGCGTATCGTGAAAAGCGTCGTCGCCCGTTATGCAGGGTGCAGCTACCATTTCAGCGTGCATGAGCAGTATCGCAACATGAAGCAAGTGCTGGACAAGCATCCCCAAGTGATTGCTATCGGCTTGGAGGCTATCAGGCGGGCTGGCATGCAACCTATCCAGCGGAGCATACGGGGAGGCACCGATGGTTCCCGGCTTTCTTTCATGGGGCTTCCCTGCCCGAATATTTTTGCCGGTGGCCATGCATTCCATGGCAAGCAGGAATGGGTATCTGTACAAGATATGGAAAAAGCCGTCAGAACCATCTTACATATCGCAACGCTGTGGGAAGAACAGGTTTAAAGTCGGAAGTTCAATATCTATTGTCTAACGTCTATCATCTAATATCTAACGTCTAATATCCAATGAACGATTTTCAAACCATCCAGCACATCATGCAGCACCGGAGAAGCATCTTTCCGGTGAGCTATACAAAAAAGGAAATAACCAAAGACACCTTAATCCAGTTGCTGGAATGCGCCAACACTGCGCCAACGCACAAGCTTACCCAACCTTGGCGATTCGTCGTATTTCGGGAAGAGGGCCTTACGCGGCTGGCAAACCAGTTGGCGGATCTATACAAGGCGCTTACGCCTGCCGAGCAGTTCCTGCAAAAAAAGTACGAGAATACACGCGAAAAGATTTTGCAGTCTGGAGCCGTCATTGCTATTGTGGCATCTTATAGCGGTGCTGTGCCACAATGGGAAGAACTTGCCGCTACCGCCTGTGCCGTGCAGAACCTTTGGTTAGCAGCTTCAGCCGCAGGTATTGGTGGCTATTGGAGCAGCCCCGGTGCCATCAAGCACGTCGGCGACTTCTTAGCGCTCGCAGGCAACGAAGAATGCCTTGGTTTCTTTTACATGGGCTACCACGACGAGCCACCACGTACCGGGAATCGGAAGCCGGTAACAGAAAAAATCAGTTGGGAAGATTAGCGGGCGAGTAAACAATGCCGTAGGTTATTCCACAGCAATGGTTATTTTTGCTTTGGTACCCTTCCAGGCTGGCCCTTCCTCCAATAGCTGTTGCATTTCGGTTAACAATAATGCATCGGTCGTCCCTATGCTTTGGATAGCGGCAGGCTTTCCTTCTGCATCAATCTCAAAGGTCAACTCTGCTTTCCCCGCCACTGTGAGCTTATCGGTGCTTTCAGCAAGGTAGGCATTGAACAGGTTCCATCCACCTTCCGGTTGCGCATCAAAACCGGCTTCACCAACGTCCTCGGCATGTATATGTGTTACTTCTTCGGAAGGGGCCAATTCCACCTTCACTTCCTTCTCCGTCGCTTTTGGCTGCATGTGGTAGTTGCGCATCCACAGCAAGACCAGCACAAGCACCATCAGCACGCAGGCCGTGGCCGCGATAGCTAACCGCTGCCAGCCGAAATAAAACGCGTTGCGTTCATTAGCCTGCCCAGCTATACGGGCAGCAAGACGTTGCTGCAATAGGCTTAATTGGCGGTGGCTGACTTCTTTTTGCATCCGATACCCGTCAATGGCATCCTGCAACAAAGGGTCGTCAAGGGCTTCCCTTTCCAGCTGGTACATTTCGTCCTTGCCCAGTTCGCCATTTAAATACTGCTGTATACGTATAATGCTGTAATTAGTATTCATTGCTGATTTCTCTCCATACAAATTTTCAGGTTACGTTTGCCGTTTTGGATATAGCTTTTAACCTTGTTGAGATCATACCCCGTAAGTTCTGCGACCTCCCGATAGCATTTCTGCTCCAAGTAAAATAACCGGATGCAGCGCTGTTGCTCTTCATTGAGTTCCTTTAAGCATGACTCCATCAATGCAAGCCGTTCTTCCGGGATTTGTTCTCCACTATGATGTTGATGCAAAAAAAGGTCACTTTCCACAATGTAGTCATCGATATCCACGGTATTGATGCGGTTGGCTGCGCGCAAATCCATCAAACAGTGGTTTCGTGCCAAGGTGTACAACCAACTTTTGAAGTTTGTCACTTCATGTATGCGCAGCTTAGCAATCAGCGACTCAAAAATCTGCATCACGGCATCTTCGCTTTTCACCTCGTCTTTGTAGTACTTAAAACACAATCCATAAACCAGCGGCATATAGGGTTCGTACAGCCTGCCTAACAGTTGTAGATCCCCTGTTTTTCGGTATTCCTCCAAAAGACGCTGCTCGTCTGACACCAATGTAGATTTATCTTTAAGTATTACCCTATCGCTTACTCGTACCAAACATACAAAATTCTTTACGGTTTGCCCTAAAATGGATGCACGATACTACCCATTTCCACAATGCCGTGATGGCCCGAATGTGATCAGCGTCACAAATCGCCGTGGCTCCAAACCCATTACCTGCCTCCAATAAGCAAAAAAATGCATTTAGCACACCAAATCTGAATATGAAAAACTTAACGAAGATTACTTTTTTGGCTGTTTAAAGCCATGTGGCACACTAAAGCTACGCCATAGTTTTGTGGTGTAATCAAAAGGGTTACGAAGCGTAATAGATGAACACCGTAAAAATAACGACAATGAAAGCAACAATGAAACTGGCAACCTTGGGAGCTGTCGCTCTTTTGATCGCCGCCGCACCTTTTGGCCTATTGAAAGCACAGACAACGTACCAGTCTAATGCGACACAAACCACCATAAAAGGAACATCCACTTTGCACGATTGGGACATGACGTCTACCAAAGGGCAAACCAAAGCCACCTTTAAGGTTGAAGGTGATCAAGTGACCGGAATAACCGCACTGACGTTTGCAGTACTTGCAGAATCCTTAAAAAGCGACAGAAGTGGATTGGATAAAAATGCCTATAAGGCCTTGAATACCGATAAACACAAAAACATCGGTTTTACCTTGACCTCCGGCACGGTCACATCAACAGGCAAAAACACCTTTCAGGTAAAGGCTACGGGAAACCTGACGATTGCCGGCACGGCCAAGCAGACAACCATTACAGCAAACGGACAGTTCAACCCTGCTGATAAAAGCATTTCCATAAAAGGTGCTACCACATTCAACATGACCGGCTACAATGTAAAGCCACCAACGGTCATGATGGGTACCATCAAAACCGGTGATGAGATTACCGTCGATTACAGCGCAAAACTGGCTGCACAATAAATGGATAACAAGTCCTTACCTTTTAACTATATAATTATCATGAAAACGACATTTACAACCCTCGCGACCATAGCTGCATTTATGGCCTCGACCATTCCAGCAATCACATTCGCCCAAACAAGCGAGGATGATAAAGATGCAATCATTACCTATGGAAAACCTGATTTTTTCAGAGATTACGATAAAAAAGGTCTCCATGTTTTCGAGACGACAAAGGATGACCTCAATAAGCCGTACACCGGCCGCCGTATCAATATCGGTGCAGGCTTTACCATGCAATTCCAATCACTTGAACACGAGAATCCCGGTGCATTGAACAACCACAGTAAGCTGGCCAACCACCTGTACCCCATAAAACCGGGCTTCATGACGTCCCAAGCAAACCTGTACTTTGACGTTCAGCTGATGGAAGGCATCACCATGAACTTATCAAACTACATGTCTTCACGTCACCACAATGAATTTTGGGTAAAAGGAGGATACCTGCAAATCGATAAATTCCCCTTTGAAGGACAGTTTTGGGATGAATTGAGCAAAGTAATGACCATCAAAGCGGGCCACATGGAAATCAACTACGGTGATGCGCATTTCCGCAGGCCTGATGGTGGCCAAACGTTCTATAGCCCCTTTATGGAAGGCAACATCATGGATGCCTTTGCTACTGAAATCGGTGCGGAAGTATACTTGAAGA
Source organism: Parapedobacter koreensis (assembly GCF_900109365.1). Lineage (GTDB taxonomy): Bacteria > Bacteroidota > Bacteroidia > Sphingobacteriales > Sphingobacteriaceae > Parapedobacter > Parapedobacter koreensis. The sequence continues at coordinate 162,336 of NZ_FNZR01000007.1, forward strand.
AAGACGGCTGGATGGGGATGATTGGTTTGAGCAACGGGATGATCAAAGGACATGTAGACTCTGCCGCCGCCAATGCCGACGGCACCGAAAACCGGGCCCCTTCCATCTACCTCAAGGGCGGATATGATAAGCAAGTAACCCAAGATGTACGGCTTCGCCTTACGGGCAGCTGGTACCACAACGGCGGTACCAATGGCAGCGGGCTTACCTTATACAGCGGCGACCGTACCGGATCCAACTACCAAAATATCATGGAACAAGGGTACAATGCAGCTGGCGCCCTCAAAGGCTACACAGAGATGCGTTCATCCGGACGCTTCGACCCGAACTTCAATGGCAAGATAGATGCCGTAATGATTAACGGATTTGCCAAAGTACAAGGATTGGAATTCTTCGGTACCTATGAATATGCCACAGGGTATTCGAAAAACCAAACCGAAAGCCGGGTGGCTTCACAATATGCGATAGAAGGACTATACCGCTTCGGAAAGAACGAAAACCTCTACGGTGGCTTACGCTATAATGCCGTCAATGCTGAGATGCCTTATGGTGCTACGACTATCGAGGATGTGAAAATCGACCGCTTTGCCGTGGCCGGTGGTTGGTTTATCAGCAGAAACATTCTGGTGAAAGCTGAATATGTGACACAAAGCTACAAAGACTTCCCCAATACCGACTTCCGTCACAACGGCAAGTTCAACGGGGTCGTATTAGAGGCCGCAATCAGCTTCTAACCAGTAAAAGAAGTCGTCCAGAAAGCCTTGGTGGGGGAAGGTTTTCTGGGCGTTCCCAATAACAGATAAGATTGTATCATGAAAGCAACAAGTTACATAAGACGACACGCTATCCTCCTGTGCCTTGGCATACTGTGTACGTTTGTTTCTTTCAAGTATGCCAATCCTCAATATACCACACATACCGGCGAACTGCATTGGACGGTGTTGCCCAATAGTTTCATTACCATCAACGGCCGTTCCAACATTAATACCTTCGGGTGCGATGCCTCCGGCACCTTCAAAGCGGAGCCATTGCATGGCAGCCTGGCAAAAGACGGCAAAAGCGTCACGATGAAAGGCGCGATTACCATCGCCATCAACCAGTTTGATTGCCACAATCGGATGCTCAATGCCGATCTCAGGAAAACCCTGAAAGCAGATGAATATCCACAGATGACCATTCGTTTCGTCTCCTTAGAACGGATGCCACTATGCGATGGTGGAGAAGACTTTATATCGGGCGGGGTTATTATCGAGCTGGCAGGCCAACGCAAACCCTTCAATCTTCGCTATGCTTTCTCAAAGACCAATACAGGTTATAAGCTGGAAGGCAGCAGGGGATTTTCGTTCGCAGATTTCAATCTTACCCCACCCAAGAAGATTGGCGGCTTGGTCAAAGTGAAAGACGAGTTCGACGTGGCGTTCACCCTGCTCCTGGATAATTGCAAATAATTCAAAAACACCATCCATTTGCCTCAATCAATTGCTTCGCCACCCGTTGCCGTGCGTCCTTGGCATTATAAGGTTCGGCTTTGGTAAAGCGCCTTAGGCCCATCAACATCATCTTCAGTTCGTCACCCTCGGCAAAAGCGTTGAGCGCTTCCTTGCCCGCAAGGTATATGCTGTCGGTGGCCGTATACAAATATATCCGCATCAAATCCAATTGTCCTTTTACCGCTTCTTCACCTTGCTGATGCACCAGTTTTTCCACACGCAGCAAGGCAGACTCAGCCAGGTAGACATAGCCGATGATATCCGCAATATTCATCAATATTTCCTGTTCTTTCTGCAAGGTCATCATCAGCTTTTGAACCGCTGCCCCTGCCACCAGTAGCCCCGCTTTTTTAAGGTTGGCAAGGGTTTTCTTTTCGTAGGCAAATAACGTTTCATCCGTCTCCCCGAAATCAGGAATTGCCATGAGTTCGGCCGCCACGGCCTGGGCTGGCCCCATGAGGTCAAGCTCCCCCTTGAGTGCCCGCTTGAGCAGCATGTCCACAATGAGCAGGCGGTTTACCTCGTTGGTGCCCTCAAAAATGCGGTTGATACGCGAATCGCGGTAAGCACGTTCCATAGGTGCATCGGCCGAATAGCCCATTCCACCATAGATTTGCACGCCTTCATCCACCACATAATCCAACATCTCCGAGCCCCATACTTTCAGGATGGCGCATTCAACGGCAAACTGTTCGGTAGCTTTCAGCTTCGCCTTCGCTGCATCCATACCCCCGGCAAGCAAGGCCTCATGAGCATCATCAATGTTTTGTCCGGCACGGTAAGCCGCGCTCTCCACCGCAAAATTGCGCACCGCCATCTCAGCCAATTTGTAGCGTATCGCACCAAATTTGGAAATCGGCAAGCCAAACTGCACGCGCTCATTGGCATAGTTAATCGCCTGATTGATGACGCGGCGTGAGGAGCCGATGGTAGCGGCGCCAAGCTTGATACGGCCTACATTGAGGATATTTACCGCAATCTTGAATCCGTTTTCACGTTCGGACAGCATATTCTCCGCCGGCACGGGGCAATCGTTGAAAAACACCTGCCGGGTAGAAGATCCTTTGATGCCCAGCTTATGTTCCTCCGGGTTCATGGTGATACCGCCAAACTCCCGTTCGACGATAAAGGCCGTATGGTTTTTATCACCATCGATCTTGGCAAACACGATGAACACATCGGCAAAGCCGCCATTGGTGATCCACATCTTCTGCCCATTGAGCAGGTAATGGGTGCCCTCGGCATTGAGCACGGCACGGGTACGGCCGGAGTTGGCATCGGAGCCCGCGTTGGGTTCCGTCAGGCAGTAGGCAGCTTTCCATTCGCCAGTAGCCAACCGGGGAATATATTTTTCCTTTTGCGCATCGTTGCCGTAGTATAGGATGGGCAATGTACCGATGCCCGTATGCGCTGAAAGCGCCACAGCAAAAGAGTGACCCGCGCCAATCACGTCGGCCACCAGCATGGAGGTGTTGAAATTTTTACCAAACCCGCCATATTGCTCAGGGATGGATACACCGAGCAGTCCCAGTTCGCCCGCCTTATCCAACAGGGACTGCATCAACCCTTCTTCTTGCGCATCGATGCGTTCAAGATTCGGGAAAACCTCCGCTTCAAGGAAGTCCTGGCAGGTTTGCCGGATCATGATTTGCTCTTCATCAAATTCCTCAGGAATGAATATTGCTTCAAAAGGTGTCTCCTTGATGATGAACCCTCCACCCTTTATCGCTGGCTGATTTGTCGTTTGCATACTATTTTGGTTATAACAATTCAAAGATTCCTGCTGCGCCCTGCCCCGTACCCACACACATGGTCACCATGCCATATTTCTGGTTCCTGCGCTTCAATTCGTGGAACAGTTGCACGGATAGTTTAGCCCCGGTGCACCCCAATGGATGGCCGAGCGCAATGGCACCGCCGTTTACGTTGAGGATATCCGGGTTGATGCCCAGTTTCCTCACCACCGCCAGCGACTGGGAAGCGAAAGCTTCGTTCAATTCAATAAGGTCGATCTCATCCAACTTCATTCCGGCCATTCCCAGCGCTTTCGGGATAGCGAAGATAGGCCCGATACCCATAATGCGGGGCGGTACACCGGCTACGCCATAGCTTACCAGGCGAGCAATGGGTTGCACGCCAAGTTCCTTCAGCTTCCGCTCAGATACCACCAGCACGAATGCAGCCCCATCTGATGTTTGCGAAGAATTGCCCGCGGTCACGCTGCCCCCAGCCGCAAAGACCGGCCTCAACTTGGCCAGCGCTTCAGGGCTGGTATCCGCCCGGGGCCCTTCGTCGGTATCCACCACGTATTCGCGGGTTTTTATTTTCTTCCCATCCTCCAGATAGCGCTCTGCTACCGTAATCGGCACCACGCCATCTTTAAGATTTCCGTTCTGGATGCCTGTGATGGCTTTTTGATGCGACTGGAAAGCAAACGCGTCCTGGTCTTCCCGGCTCACCTTATACTCCTTCGCCACCGCTTCTGCGGTAAGTCCCATATTCCAATACCAATCGGGGTGATGCTTGGCCACCTCCGGATTGGGCACCAGCTTCCATCCGCCCATGGGCATGCCCGACATGACTTCCACGCCGCCAGCAATGATGGTATCCGCCATGCCCGCTTTGATTTTGGCGACCGCCGTAGCAATGGTCTCCAAACCTGAGGCACAGTACCGGTTTACCGTCACTCCCGGCACCTTATCGGTATCCAAGCCCATCAGCGAAATCAGCCGACCGACATTCAGCCCCTGCTCGGCCTCGGGCGTAGCATTGCCCACGATCACGTCGTCTATCTGTTCGTTATCCAAGTTAGGCACTGAAGCCACCAAATGCTTGATGACTGCCGCTGCGAGGTCATCTGCCCGCGTAAAACGGAAGACCCCACGCGGCGCTTTGCCTACGGCTGTACGAAACCCTGCTATGATATACGCCTCCATATCTTAGTTTCTTAATGGTTTACCTTTGGTTAACATGTGTTGAATACGCTCTAATGTTTTCCGTTCTCCACATAACGACAAAAACGCTTCGCGCTCTAAGTCCAGTAGATACTGTTCGGACACCTCCGTCGGTGCAGATAAGTCTCCACCGCACAGCACCCAGCCCAATTTTTCCGAAATTTTCTGGTCATGTTCGGAGATGTAGTTGCCGGCGCGCATCGAGTTGGCTCCCGCATAGACGATGCCCAGTCCCTGTTTGCCCAGCACCTTAATATCCTTACGTGGTACAGGTTGCGTATAACCTGCCTCGGCCAGTTCAACGGCTTTGGCCTTGGCGTCGGCCAGCAGGCGGCTCCTGTTCATGCTAATGGCGTATTTACCCGCCTGTAGGTACCCCAGTTCGAAAGCTTCTGCGGCCGAGGTGGAGACTTTGGCCTGCCCGATAGTGAGGAAACGGTCGCGCAGTACATTCTGCTCAATCTGTCCCTCCTTGAATTCGTCAGACGCGCGTAACGCAAACTCCTTGGAACCGCCGCCGCCGGGGATGACGCCCACACCAAACTCCACCAGCCCCATATAGGTTTCAGCATGCAGCTGCACGAAATCAGCATGCATGGAAAATTCGCAGCCCCCGCCCAGGGCCAGTGCAAACGGTGCTGCAACTACCGGAATAGCTGAGTAGCGTAGGCGCATGGATGTATCCTGAAAGGTCTTTACGGCCGTATTCAGCTCATCATAATCCTGCTCCACCGCCATCATGAATATCATGCCGATATTCGCCCCCGCGGAGAAGTTGGCCCCGTCGTTGCCGATGACCAACCCCCGGAAATCTTTTTCAGCCAAGTCGATGGCCTTATGCAGCCCCTGGATGACGTCCCCGCCTATCGTATTCATCTTGGTATGAAACTCGGCATTGAGGATACCGTCGCCAAGGTCGGTGATGGTGACCCCGCCATTCTTCCATACCGTCTGCTGTGCGCGGATGTTGTCGAGGATAATGAACCCTTCCGTACCGGGAACAGGCTTGTATGACTTGCTTGGGATGTCATAATAATGCCTGATGCCCGCATCTACCTTATAAAATGAATCGTATCCCCCTTCCAGCATTTCCTGCACCCACGCTGCCACCTCGCCGCTTTGGCCCGGTATCCGTTTCTCCTCGACCTTTATTTTTTCAAGCGTTTCCTTCACGCCCAAGGCGTCCCACACCTCAAAGGGGCCGAGCTCCCAGCCGAATCCGGCACGCATGGCATCGTCGATACGGAAAAATTCGTCCGTGATTTCCGGCACGCGCCGCGATACGTATTCGAACAGTGGATAATGCATGGCCCGGAAAAACGCACCGGCTTTATCCGTCCCTTGCTCATATACTTTCATGCGCTTTCGGATGTCGTCTACCGGCTTGGTTGCCTCCAGCGTGGCGAACTTTACCTTCCCTTGCTGGTGGTATTCCAACGTCTTCAGGTCGAGTGCCAATATTTCGCTATTCCCCTTGTTGTCTTTTATTTTCTTGTAGAAACCCTGGCCGTTTTTTTCGCCCAGCCATTTTTTCTCCACCATCTGCCGGAGGTAGGTTGGCAACTGGAATACGCCACTGGCCTCGTCATCTTTTGCATTTTCGGCGAGTCCATTGGCCACATTGACCAGCGTATCCAGTCCCACCACATCAGCCGTGCGGAATGTCGCGGATTTGGGATGACCCATCGCCGGGCCGGTAAACTTATCGACCTCCTCTACCGTGAGGCCAAGCCGCTCGACCAGGTGGGTAAGGGCCAGCATGGAATACACGCCGACGCGATTGCCGATGAATGCCGGCGTATCCTTGCAGAGCACGGTAGTCTTTCCCAAAAACTTATCACCGTAATGCATGAGGAACTGCACAACTTCCGGCTTGGTCTCTGCCGTAGGGATGATTTCGAGCAACCGCAGGTAACGGGGCGGGTTGAAGAAGTGCGTGCCGCAGAAGTGAGCCCTGAAATCGTCGCTCCGCCCTTCCGCCATCAAGTGGATAGGGATACCCGAAGTATTGGAAGTGATAAGCGTACCGGGCTTGCGGTACTGTTCTACCCTATCGAAGATCTGTTTTTTAATGTCCAGCCGCTCCACCACCACTTCGATGACCCAGTCCGCAGATGCAATGGCGGCCATATCATCGTCAAAGTTCCCCGTGGCTATCCGTTTGATGGCCTGTTTGCTGAATACGGGTGATGGGTTGCTGCTGACGGCGGTTTCAAGCGATCGGTTCACCATGCGGTTACGCACGGCTTTGCTTTCCAAGGTCAATCCCTTCGCTTCTTCGGCAGGCAGTAACTCGCGGGGTACGATGTCCAGCAGCAGTACATCTACACCGATGTTCGCAAAATGGCAAGCTATGCGCGAACCCATTACGCCCGAGCCCAATACCGCTACTTTTTTGATGCGTCTCCTAATCATGTCTTATTCTTCTGGTTTATATTGTATTGCCAATTGGTTGATGCGTTTCAGTGTATAAATAGCCGCAGCCCGCTCTTCCTGCGATAGGTGCTCATCCAAGTACGCATTGAATTTCCGAACCACATCTTTAGCCTGTTCCCTTTTTACTTTCCCCAATTCCGTAAGAAAAACCTTTACCGAACGCTTGTCGGCACTATTGGTCTCCCGGTAGATCAACCCCAAAACTTCCAAGTTGTTGAGGATACGCGATAAACTGGTGGTCTTCACCCCCAAGAGGTTGGCAATCTGCGATACCGGCGTCCCTTCCTTATGGATATGGATGAGCACATAGCCCGTTGCCTGGGTAATCCCGAAACGGGCGGCAATCTGGTTATACTTATTAGCTGCGGATTGCCACGCTGCCTTTAAATAGTAATCAATGGTATTGTCATCATTCATATTGGCCAGCACACAAATTATTATGCATGCATAGCAAATTTATGGGATAATAATTGCAGTTGCAAATTTTTTATGGAAATAAACGTCATGATTTGCTTTTTTGCAAATCCTTCCCAAACCCTTATCTTTACCTGAAAATTAAGCACGCTTATGACGTCCATGATAAACATTCCCCGACTGGATTTGTACCATTATACCCAAGGAACTCCTGAGCAACGCCATCAATTTTCAGAAGCTATTGGCAAAGCTTTTAACGAAACCGGTTTTGTCACCATTGCCAATCATGGAATGGACAAGGCTTTGATTGACGAGCTGTACAAGGTAGTGGAGGCCTTTTTTGCCCTGCCGGAAGCCGCAAAATTGAAATACGAAATCCCCGGGCTTGCCGGACAACGCGGCTACACATCAAAGGGCAGGGAAAAGGCCAAGGATGCCAAGGTACCTGATCTGAAGGAGTTTTGGCAGCGGGGACAGCATGAAAATCCCAGCGTGGAGGAGCTTCCCCGTTTTGACGAGGTTACAGGGACGGTATTCCGGCACCTTGAAACCGCCGGGCGGGAGCTACTTAAAGCCATTGCCGTTTACCTGCAATTGCCGGAAGATTATTTTGAGCCCAACGTGATTCAAGGAAATTCCATTCTGCGGGCTATCCATTACTTCCCCATTGAAGATCCCGATAGCCTGCCCGACGATGCCGTCCGCGCAGGGGCACATGAAGATATCAACCTGATCACGCTACTTATCGGAGCCAGTGCCGACGGGTTGGAAGTGCTTACCCGCGAAGGCACATGGTATCCCGTCAAAGCCCATGGCGAGGATATCGTGGTGAATGTAGGCGACATGCTGCAACGGCTTACCAACAACAAGTTGAAATCGACCACCCACCGGGTGGTCAATCCGCCACGCGAACTCATGAAGACTTCCCGCTACTCCGTGCCCTTCTTCCTGCATCCCAAAGCCGACATGAGCCTGGCTGCATTGGAATCCTGTATTGACGCAGGCCATCCCAAGGCTTATACCGATACAACGGCAGGAGAATACCTGGATGAGCGGCTCAGAGAGATTGGACTGAAGATGTAACGTCGCTCAGCAGCAACATCAACTCCTGCTGTATGGCGCTCCCCTTATCGGTATTGTACCAATTCTGAAGTGCTACTTTCTGGATTTCGAAATCCGCACCTTCGGCTTTCAGGCGATCATACAACTGTTGGCAGCCGACCGGCCTCGGGCCCCACACGGCCAAATCATTCCCTTCCTCATCGCGGATGATGAGTTTTGGAATGGATTTGCTTCCATTTGTCAGGTACTCGTTGATCGTGAAGGGGAGTGAATCCCGCAGTTCATACTCAACAGTGATCGCGGCATTATGCTGAGCCATCAACTGGATGAACGGCACGGAATGGGCTGCATCCCCGCACCACGGTTCGGTGATGACGATCCAATGCAACGGTTTAGCAATCCGTTCAAGCATTGCCTTTGTTTCCGTCCTCAATTCCCCCTTTTTCAACCAGCGATGCATACGTGACCAATTCAGCTTGGCATACTCCAAATACGCCGGATTGTCATAAGGCGCTGCGGGCGAAGGGCTATTCAAAATGTATTCAAATTCAACCAAATAACGAGCAAAATCCATAACAATCGAAAAATTAGTCGGCAAATGTAATGGAATAGTAAAAGAAATCGGTCGGGCAAATGTCATAACACCATCGCTTTACCAGTCGCCCCGCAATGCTTCCCTGTCTTGTTTACGCAAACCCGCCACAACCAATTCATAACTATGGCTAATGAGATCTTCCAATGCCCGGTCACTTAATTCACCGTTGCAGATCACCTCATTCCAATGCCGCTTATTCATGTGATAAGCTCCCTTTATGGTATGTGGATGTTGTTCGCGGAGTTCGACCGCATATTCCGGATCGCATTTCGCACTGAAAGACAACGGTTGGCTATCCAACCCCGTAAGCAGAAACATTTTGCCTGCCACCTTAAACACCAAGGTATCCGGACCGAAAGGACAGCCCTCAGTCACCCCAGGTTTATTTAAGCAGTAATTGCGTAATTGTTCGATGTGCATATAATTAAAAGTAAAAGACTATCATTAAAAGCTAAGTATCAAAAGTCGAAATTAAAAAAACAAAACTTAAATCGAAGCACACAAAAATGACACATTGTCATGACGACGTCATAGATAAATGACGTATTTCCCGTTATCCCGTGCTAATTAGTGTCAGGAAAACGATTGGCACAAGGCTTGTTAAACAACTATGAACATATTGATTTATCATCAACGTAGAAAAAGGAACATAGATATGGCAAAAATTATTGGAATCGACTTAGGAACTACCAACTCCTGCGTAGCCGTGATGGAGGGTAACGAGCCGGTAGTCATCACGAACAACGAAGGAAAGCGAACTACGCCTTCGATTGTGGCTTTTGTGGAGAATGGCGAGCGCAAAGTAGGTGACCCTGCGAAACGCCAAGCCATCACCAATCCAAAGAAAACCGTTTATTCCATCAAACGGTTTATGGGCACAAACTACGACGAAGCCCGTAAAGAAATTGAACGCGTACCCTATTCCGTTGTAAAAGGCGACAACAATACCCCCCGGGTAGAAATTGACGACCGTAAATATACACCGCAGGAAATTTCTGCAATGATTCTGCAGAAAATGAAAAAGACCGCAGAAGATTTTTTGGGTCACGAAGTCACAGAAGCCGTTATTACGGTGCCAGCATACTTCAACGACGCGCAACGCCAGGCTACCAAAGAAGCCGGCGAAATCGCGGGCCTGAATGTAAAACGCATCATCAACGAGCCAACCGCGGCTGCGTTGGCCTATGGATTGGATAAATCCAATAGAGACATGAAAATTGTCGTATTCGACTGCGGTGGTGGTACACATGACGTATCTGTACTGGATTTGGGAGACGGTGTCTTCGAAGTAAAGTCTACAGATGGCGATACGCACCTCGGTGGTGACGATTTTGACCAAGTGATTATCGATTGGTTGAACGACGAATTTAAAACCGACAACAATGGATTTGATCTGAGCAAAGATCCCATGGCCTTGCAACGGTTGAAAGAAGCGGCCGAGAAAGCTAAGATTGAACTTTCAAGCGCTTCATCCACCGAAATCAACCTGCCCTATATTACGGCAGACCAAACCGGGCCGAAGCACTTGGTACGTACGCTGAGCCGCGCCAAATTCGAACAATTGGCTGACAGTTTGATTAAACGTACCATCGAACCCTGCAAATCGGCATTGAAAAATGCAGGTTACTCCGCTTCGGATATCGACGAAATTATTTTGGTGGGTGGTTCTACCCGTATTCCGGCTATCCAGGATGCGGTGAAAAAGTTCTTCGGCAAAGACCCTTCAAAAGGTGTCAATCCGGATGAGGTCGTTGCCTTGGGCGCTGCCATACAAGGTGGTGTATTGACCGGCGAGGTAAAAGACGTGTTGCTTTTGGACGTCACCCCGCTTTCGTTGGGTATCGAAACCATGGGCGGCGTGATGACCAGGCTCATTGAAGCCAACACAACCATCCCGACCAAGAAATCGGAAGTATTCTCTACGGCTTCAGACAATCAGCCGTCCGTAGAAATCCACATCCTGCAAGGCGAACGGCCCATGGCTGCCCAAAACAGGACCATCGGACGCTTCCATTTGGATGGCATCCCACCCGCACCGCGCGGTGTGCCACAAATCGAGGTGACGTTTGATATCGACGCCAACGGTATTCTCCATGTATCTGCAAAAGATAAAGCTACCGGCAAAGAACAAAAAATCCGTATCGAGGCTTCTTCCGGCTTGACCGAAGATGAAATCAAGAAGATGAAGCAAGAAGCGGAAGTCAATGCCGAAGCTGATAAACGGGCAAAAGAAGAAATCGAAAAATTCAATGCTGCGGATGCCCTGATTTTCTCTACCGAGAAACAGTTGAACGAATATGGCGACAAGATCAGTGCTGAGAAAAAGGCTCCAATCGAAGAAGGCTTGAAGAAGCTGAAAGAAGCCTATGCAGCTAAAGACTTCGCTGCTATCGATGCAGCACAAGCCCAATTGCAAACAGCTTGGAATGCGGCTTCTGAAGACATGTATAAAGCTTCACAAGAAGGATCGGCCGGACCGCAAGCCGGAGATACAGGCCAATCGGCTGGCAGCACTGGAGGCGACGACGTGACTGACGTGGAATACGAAGAAGTGAAAGACGATAAGAAGTAAAGAGTCCGAAAGACTAAAATGAAAAACCTCGGCGGGTGATCCGCCGAGGTTTTTTTATTTACTGTATAACTTACTTATTAAAATAGTTTTTCAGGATACACCCCGCCTTTTACCAATTGGGCAATATTTTCCTGCACAATGGGCTTGTCTTCCGGGTAGGTGACGCCAAACCATTTCTGCGACGTAGGAATGACCTTAAACTCAGCCTTACCCAGTTTGATGAGTTCGTCTGCTACCTTGGGGATCAAGAATTCAGCTTTCGGGTTGTTTTCGTTCGCTGGCACGAAAGCCTTAAACAGCTCCTCACTTACTTCAAAAATAGCCGGTGTGAACCCCCAGAAATTCATGGAAACACGGCTGCTCTGCGGCAATTCCGTTTCCACGCCATCTTCTTCGAAGAAAATACGTTTCTCGCCCGCTACCTCCTTGAAATACACTTTCAACCGCTCATTAATCTCGGTCATGTTGCCATTGTCATCCACCTTACACACACCGCGCGACACAGACCCATGTTCTGACAACGTTTTGTCGATTTGGTAGCCCATCAACGAGAATTTATTGTCCGTAACCTCTTCGTTGAGAAACTCCGCCATCTTTTCGAATGCCTCATAACCATAAAAATCATCCGCATTGATCACACAAAACGGTTCATTTACCTGGTTGCGAGCAGCCAATACCGCATGCGCCGTACCCCAGGGTTTGGAGCGTTCGATCTCCCGGTCGATGCCAAACGGTGAAAGGTCATAACTTTGGAACACATAATCCGTAGCTATCTTCCCTGCCAGCTTTGGTTCAAAAATCGACTTGAACTTATCAGCAAATTCTTCGCGAATGATGAAACTTACTTTTCCAAACCCTGCCCGAATGGCATCATAGATGGAATAGTCAATAATTGTTTCGCCATTGGGCCCAAAAGGGTCAATTTGTTTCATACTTCCATAGCGGCTGGCCATTCCGGCCGCGAGAATCAACAAGGTGGGTTTACTCATCGTTGGAAAATAATTTATAGTTACTGAAATAAATGCTCGATACGGCCAAATATACGACTTCTATGTTATCTCAACGTTTTCTTCGAAACATGGCAGCCAATATCCCGCTGGCAATCTTACCCAATAGTTTCACGCCTTCCCTTGCCAGCGTTGTCGTGGCCGCTTTTTGCGCCGCTTCGAGGGGTGTTTGCCGGGTACTTGTCCGGCCGGTGCGAGTTGTTGTCTTTTTCCGGTCAATTTCCTCCCTAGCCTGCTGCGCAGCATGCGCCTGCAGCTTATCTTCCAATATTTCGGCCGCGCTCCGCCTATCCACAGGCTGGTGGTATTTGGCATAAAAAGGCGAGCTATTCACCAATTGCGTATACGTGTGTGCATCCACAGGGCCCATTACAGCACGTGGTGGAATAAGGTGCGTGGCCACCACCTCCGTAGGGATCCCCTTGTCATTGAGTACCGTGATGAGGGCTTGCCCTGTACCGATTGCCGTCAGCACCCGGTCTATCTCATAAAAATCTGATTTCGGATACGTCTTGACGGTTTTTCGCAATGCATCAGCATCATTCGGCGTAAACGCCCGCAATGCATGCTGCACGCGGTTGCCCAACTGTCCCAGCACACTTTCGGGAATATCAGTGGGGGCCTGCGTGCAGAAAAAGACCCCCACGCCTTTAGAGCGGATGAGCCGCACGATCTGTTCTACCTGGGTGAGGAATGCTTTGGATGCATCCTTGAATAGCAGGTGGGCCTCCTCAAAGAAAAAAACCAACTTCGGTTTATCCAAGTCGCCCACTTCGGGCAGCTGTTTAAATAGCTGCGCCAGCAAGCTCAGCAAAAATGTCGAAAACAATACCGGTTGGTCTTGAATATCCGAGATGTTCAGCAAGCTGATGACCCCTTTGCCATCCACCCGTTCAAACAGGTCGTTGATATCAAATTCTTTTTCACCAAAGATATCGGATACCCCCTGTTGTTCCAGCGCGACCAGCTTACGCAATATTGTTCCTGATGTACTTCCGCTGATACGGCCATAACTATCTTTGATTTCCTCGGCACCCGGCCCGTCCGTGAGGTAGCTGAGCAGCTTCTTCAAATCTGCAAAATCCACCAACGGCAGTTGGGTATCTTCCGCATACTTAAACAGCGCAGCCAGTACACCCGTTTGCGTATCGTTCAGCTCCAAGATGCGCGCCAGCATCACCGGCCCGAAATCTTCCACCGTGAGCCGCATGGGGTTACCTATTTTGCCAGATAGCGAAAATAGTTCTATGGGGAAGCCCGATGGTGCAAAAGGCCATGCCAAAGCCTCCCCCCGCTCCACCAACGCAGGGTTGGATTCGCCGGGCTGATGCAAGCCGGATAGGTCGCCCTTTACGTCCAGCAAGAATACCGGCACGCCCGCATCAGAAAGTTGTTCGGCAATCAGTTGCAGCGTACGGGTTTTGCCCGTACCTGTAGCCCCCGCAATCAAGCCGTGGCGGTTCATCATTTTTAAGGCGAGGTTTACTTTTGCCTGGGCCACAACTTTTCCGTCGAGTAATCCCGCCCCAAGGAAAATAAAAGCCCCCTTTGGATTGTAGGAGGCAACTATTTTTTCAATAAATTCGGCTTGAGTTCCCATAAAGCGTACCACGAATATGATGGGTGAAAGTACATACTTCCTCGGGGAAATCCAAATTAAGGAAGACTTTGCTGAAATCGAACAAAATTATCCCTTAGGGGTTATCAAAATAAAAGTCATGTTGAAGAACCCTACATTCGCCATAATAGCAGTAACGGCTTACTTGATAATTTTTGTGGCAATGACCAGGCTGTACCCCGATCCTTCCTTATTGTTCGCCATGTATTCATTATCCCCATTGCTGGTAATCTGGATGGTATATACCATCATCCGCTATGGCCACTATGATGGGCCGGAGCTAAGGGAAGATCAGGAATGGGGTTATGAAAAGATTTAAGGCAATACACGCAATATTCCCTTGTCGTTTATTTCCATTTCATTGATGAAAACCATCCGGTCGTCGCCGGTCTTTTTGGTACGGCCGTGATATACACACCACATCCGGCCATCCGGCAGGAATACCACACTATTGTGGCCCGTACCCGTCACATCACCACCCTTTGCTGTATTTTTCTCCAGCACCGGATTATTGGCCGCCTTGGTATACGGTCCCAAGGGATGTTTTGCAGTGGCGTAACCCACCGCATAATTTTCCCCCGCAAAGTGGTTGGCCGAATACATCAGGTAGTACGTGTCGTCCTGTTTGAACGTAAAGGAGCCTTCCGTCCAGCGGCGGTTGACCTCGCGGCTAGTCACCGAGCGGCTCTCCCATTCGGCCTGGGCATCGTCCATCGTGACAGGCGGACGTAAGAGCAATACAGGCTCCCCGATGACGCCTGAAAAGTCCGGTTTGAGCTCCACACCATACACCCAACTTTCTTCGATTTCCTCAAACCACCCTTTGTTGCGTGCCCAATCAGCCACTTCGCTCTCCACGGGATGTTTGTAGCAGCAACGGGAATAGTACAGGTAGAGCTTCCCATCTTCGGCGAAATAAACATTGGCGTCAATAATGGGATACCCGGGGTCGAATATCGGGTGGTTTTGCAGGTCGATAAAAGGTCCTGTGGGCTTGTCGGCCACGGCAACGCCAATACGGAAGTTTTCCAGTTCCTTACCGGGATTGTCTTTCCATTGCGCGCTATAGAACATATAAAATTTGTCCTTATGCGCATATACTTCAGGTGCCCAGTATGCTCCACCCCATGCAGCGGTGGAATCACTCCAGCCATTTTCGTTGCTGGCATCATAAACTTGACCTTCGTTCTTCCAGTTCGCCAGATCAACAGCGGAATAGACCGCGAAACCGTTCTTGGCACCTCCTCCGGTACCATACATGTAATAGCGATCCGTCGCATCGTCATAAATGACGTACGGATCGCCGAAGGCAACATCCAGTGGGTTATTGGGTAGCGACAGGGCTTCCTGTGTATTACCGACGTGCGGCATTGCGAATAAAACGGCGGCAATAATTATACTGAATTTCATCATATTCTATTTCTTTGTCAATTCGTTTACATGATGCAACAGGATGTGAAATCCGGGTGCGGCCATGGCGCCATGGTCAAAGCCATCCAGCTCGTACAAATACACCTGTTGGTGGCCTGCAACCTTCATCATTCGGTAGAAATAGGCGCTCTCCTCATACCTACCGAGCATTTCCAGCTCGCGGTCGCCCGACACCAACACCAGTGGCGGTGCATCGCTGCGCACGTGGTACAGTGGGGCATATTCGTCCACGATGGGTTGCGTATCTTTTATGCCACGTTCTGCTCGGATAGTCATATGCGTAATGGCATGGCCGCTGAAATCGATGATACCTGCCAGCTGGTCGGCATCCACGCCATACCGTTGCAACCAAGACTTGTCCAATCCGACCATCGCCGCGAGGTAACCTCCGGCGGAATGTCCGGTAGCGAATATCTTGCCCGGATCTCCCCCATATTCGCCGATGTGCTGAAATACCCAAGCTATCGCTGCGGCAGCGTCATCGATATAGGCCGGGTTTTTGACTTTCGGACTAAATCGGTAATTAACGGCTACCACGGCAATGCCTTTTTCCTGAAGTTCTTCGGGAATAAATTTCTCGCCCCCGGTCAAGCCGCCGCCATGGAACCATACCACCGTGGGGAAATCTTTCGCTTGCTCGGGATAGTAGATATCGAGCACGCAACGCTCGCGGATATAGTCGTCATCGGCGACATCCGGACGGTAGTTGATGTTCTGCACGAGCTGATAGGTAACGGGCGTAGTACCTTGTTGTGCATATGCGGCAAGCACAAAAGCGACCAAGCACCAGCCTATTACTAAGGGATAGTACCTTTTTCTATTTATAGTCATACCTAACTATGTTGATTCTAACTTTTCGATATCGAATTGCTAAGGTACACAATGCTGCCGAAAATGGAAAACCTACTCTCGTCGCGGACTTTGTGGCCGCGGGGGCATCGCTGCCGGGTGTCGTCCAAGAATTGACTGAAGCGTAGCCCTTACCTCCGGCTGTTCATCGGCGATGTTCGTTATCTCCATCGGGCCATTTTGATAGTCATACAATTCATATGCTGCGGCTTCCGCCGGGTCATCGATTTTCGTCCACTCCACCAAGCGGTAGCGGTCGGTGCGGATAGCCCTTCCCAATCGACCACCCCTTGGAAAACTATGGTAAGCATGGTCGCGTATCCGTGCCTCCGGATTGTTGAGCACCGATACCATGCTTAATCCGTCAAGCGACTGCGTTACCTCGGGAGCAGGAAGACCGGCGAGATCCGCCAAGGTAGGATAGATATCCACGGTCTCAGCCAGCTGCGTGGTATGCGCCCCCTTAGAACCCATATCCGGCGCTGCGATGATCAACGGGATACGGTTAGCCAGCTCATAATTGACGTGTTTGGTCCACATACCCATCTCTCCGAGCATATAACCATGGTCGCCCCAAAGCACCACGATCGTGTTATCGTCGAGTCCAAGCGCGGCCAATTCATTCAACACCTTACCAATTTGGACATCGACATAGCTGACTCCGGCATAATAACCATGAATCAACTTACGGGAGAGGCTATCCGGAAATGGCGCTTCGGTCACGGTCGTTGGGATCGGAATATACTGATCGATTTCGTCGCCATATTTCACGGCATACGACGGTGCCCCCTCCGGTCGGCGGGTATGTTGCGGCAACGGGAGTGCACTTTCGTCATACATATCCCAATATTTTTTCGGCACCGAAAAGGGAAGGTGTGGCCGAGCAAAACCTACGGCAAGGAAAAATGGGCGATCCGGATTCGATTTCAAGTTCCTAAGCCGCTCGATGGCCCGATTTGAAATACGCCCATCTGCATACGCATCGTCGGCGACATCCGGTGATTCCCAGGCCAATCCCCTGGGCAGCGATCGCGCGTATCCCCACTCCATATTGGAAAACAACGCCTCTTCGCGGGTAAATCCTTCTTTTTTACTGGCCGAATCCACATACTCGATAACCCGATCTTTGTAGTGCGGTACGCTCCAAGAGGCCGTATCGTCATACGTGTTGTGCCCCACATGAAACACCTTGCCCATCGATTCCGCATGATAGCCGTGTTGCTTAAAATATTGCGGCAGTGTCACCGCATCGGGGTAATGGTCGCGGAAATCACTCCCGAAGTTATAGATTCCTGATGACGTGGACCGGCTGCCGAGCAACAGGTTATACCGGGAAGGGCCACAAACGGCTTGATTGGAATATGCTCGCTTAAACAGCAGGCCTTTTGCAGCCAACTTATCCATATTGGGCGTAATGGCTATGGAGTCTCCATAGGCACCGATTGCGGGACGCAGATCGTCGACCAGGATCAGTAATACATTGGGCTTGTCCGGTTTGTGCGCCGTAGTACAAGAAATGCCAACCCAAAGCCCAACAAGGACATATACCGTCGTCCATTTGGTCTGTCTGTGTCTTGGTTTATGGTTACGTCTGGTCATTACTGTTTTATATCTTGATTTTGCCATTCAAAAGCGGTCCTAAAGCTACAAACGATTAACATTATAATTGTATTGCGATTAATCCAAAAGCTTCAGCAATTCCAATTCAAAACTGCTTTCGCTCGGCCTGTAAAAATCCTCATCCAATACCCTCCCTTCATTATTGATCACCAAATACCGGGGAATATTCCGTATGTTCAATAATTTGGTTAATGGGGATTCCCTAAAGTTCGCTAATCGATATTGATTAGGTTTGTTATAAATTGCGTTCTTTTTTGCAACTGCAACCCATTTATCAACATCTTCTTCCTTGTCTATGCTGATTGCCAGAAATCGGATAGGCTTATCCCGGAACTTTTCCGCTGTTTTTTTCAAATCGGGCATCTCCATAATACAGGGTACGCACCAGCTTGCCCAGAGATCAACCAACGTTAACATATAGTCCTTGTTCATGACAATACGCTTGAAATCAGATTTGTTTCCTGCGAAATCATGCAACTCAACCGGAGGCAAATCAGTTATGACTTTCATTTCGTGGTTCGCCGACTGCTCATTATCTTCAATGATAAAGCGATAGCGGCCACCCGCAAAAGCTTTTAACGCTGCTTTTGCCTGGCTGAAATCGGTAAAGGTTGCTGACAAAATGTTTGTCAGTTGATAGAGCGTATCTAAAAATGGATCTTGTGTATGTATGGATTGAAGCTCCTTATTGATAGCTGTTATCTCTTTAGGCGAATGAACAAAGGTTCCGGCGACGGCGGAAACAAGGTGTTGCTTATACATATCAGTTTGTTTCAACTGCTGGTCCGCATAAGCAGCAGCTTCCCACATATCGGTTTTATCCACGTCTCCATGTTGTTTCTTGGCATTGTACGCAATGAGTGCCCCAAAAATAGTTCCCTTGGTTGTTGCGTCAATCGAGCGGATTTCATCCATGTGTTGGAATAGATCTTCGTATAAACTATCCGTCAATCCGGAGCTGGCTACAGCCGGATCGGCTAACAAATGCGCGATGGCCGTATATTTGATGTTGCTGTTCAGGCTACTTAATAAGCGGGCTTTTACTTCGGGCATAGCGAGGGCGGCAATAGCGGTTTCGTTTTTCTGAAACGCTGCGTCAATATCTTGCGTTATACCCGCTACACCTATTTCCGCAAGGCGTTTTTGCTGTCGCTTACCATCGTGTTCGTAAAAATCTTTCGGTACGACAATCAAGCTATCAACGAAGTTTGGCAACCCGGACGAATAGTGCATGGAAAGCGCACCGTCATCGTGCCTATCCAATACCACACTGTCGCCGGGACTTAGTAGCAGGCCATATATCCGAAGTATCGGATCGCCGTCCGGGACGACCAAAACATTTCCAGAAACCAAAAGCAACGGCTTATCAATCCATATTTTTTCTTCGAATAAGGAGTCCTTTGTCGTAGCATTTTTAAGGGCAATGCTACGGCGGTACACATCGAAGACATTGAATATGGCCCTTTCGCCGGGCTTTAAGGATATGGAAAGTGACGCTTGAAGTATGTCTTGTTCATGATTTTCCGTCTTGGAATGTTTTGATTCCTCCCGTGAAAAACAGGAAACAAACATTAAGGAGGAAATCGACAAGATAATAAAAAAGACTTTCATAAAATATGACTTGACACCACCTCTTCAACTATAAAAATAACCGCTACCGCCCCAATCGACGATAGCGGTAAAATTATAAGAAACAAACAAGTTATCGCAACTTCACTACCTGCGAATAAATTGCCTGATCCTTACCTGCTGGGCGTAATCCCACACGGGCGAACAAGGCTCTACCTGAGTTGAAGTCGGCATTATTCGTGAGGTCAAGTGCCCCTGTGACGGTATTTCCTGCGGTCACGCCATTGATATCGAGCCGAGCGGTATATGACACATCATCGACGAAGGACGTTTTGCCCACCAAAATCATTACATACTCGATATCCCTACCACCCGCCACTTCGTTGATCTGAAACGAGGCGTTAGCACTATTGCCACTCAGTGACAGCTGTACATTCGACAAGGTATAGAACGGCGTAACTTCGACATCTACATTGGTTGTACCGCTCAGGTTAATCACGGTAGTATCCCGATCGTTTACCCACGGGCCATTGTTGTCGCGAGTGACCAGTTTGTACTCACCGTCAAATACTTTCGCCTCAAAGGTGCCATCCTGCCCTACGTAGACCGGGATGGGATTACGTAATTCGTAACCATCTTGATATAGTTGAAGCTGTACCGCCTCTCCCGTACCCCGCACGCCGACCGGCTCACCATTGTAGACGACGCGTCCATATATGGTCGATTCTGGAGCGTCATAATTATCCAATCCGCAACTGCTTACCACAACTACCGCTGGAAACAGCAACATATTCAAATATTTTCTCATTTTCTTTCAACTAAAATTTACTGAAACGGATTCAACACAATCTTCGGATTTGCATTCTGCCACGCCAAATCGATGAAGTTATAATAGTTCCTCAACTCAAAGAACCGGGGATGCAAGGAATTGCTAAATGTTAGCCTATCGAACACATATTTCCCATCATTCGGTGTGCCGGGAGCGACCACCAAGTAGGGGAATAAAGCCCATTGTTGGGCCGTTGGGCTATTCACTACACCATTCCATACAATGTGGGCCAAACGGAAACGTTTCAAATCCCAATAGCGGTGATCTTCAAATGCAAATTCCACCCGGCGTTCTTGCACGATATCGTCCAACGTCACGGAGGTCAGCGGCTGTATCCCAGCACGCTCGCGCACTTGGTTGATGTAACCAACCGCTACAGATTGCTGGCCTAATTCCATCGCGGCTTCGGCAGCAATCAATACCGCTTCGGCAAAACGGAAGCGGGGGAACCACATTTCGCTGTTACGACCACGGGTGGATGCCCCAGCGGCCTCGTCCAAAAACTTACGGAAGAAAAAGCCTGTTTTATTAATATACTGCTCATTAGAACGATTCGGACCATTAGATGAGGTAATCAGCCTGCCTTGGCTATCCCGCTCACCGGGCTGTCCGGTAATCGTCTGCCAAGCGCCATTCGTCCAAACTTTCTGGCCAGCTTGCAATACAACAGGAGTTCCTTTGAATATCGCATTAGGCGTGATTACTGACCCGCCCAGCCTCGCATCCTTATTGGCGAACGCATCAGCCGGATCGTCATAGAAAACATAATTTCCCTGATTATCCCGAATGTGAATCGAACCATCCCTGTCGTTTACGTATTCGAAGTCCTCGACCAGATTGAGTATTGGTCCCGCAGCAGCACGATCAATATCCTCTGCATGTGATCCTGGGATATTTTGTGTGGTAAAACCAACGGTTTGGCCCGGATAACGATAATCCCTTGCCCATATTACCTCCGTATTATTGTCCTTTACACTCAAAGCCTCGTAAAAATTACGTTCCAAATCATCAGGCTTGTTTAGCTGTAGTTCATAAGGGCTGTTATTGATAATGTCCTGTGCTGTGGCTAACGCTTGTTCATAATACCCGTTGGCTCGCTCTGCGGGAATACCAACTTCACCGCCCGCAGTACGAATCGGGCTATTCATTTTGTTGTTATAATTTGCCAATGATCCTGCATAAATGGCCGCACGGGCTTTCAACATCAGCGCTGCCCATTTATTGGCTCTTGCAGAATTGACAGTCTTCACATCGTCGAGCATGGCTGACACCGCCTCGCATTCTTCAATGATATAGTCATATATCCCCGCCTCTGTGGAACGCGGATACTGCAATGTGGTAATATCCATACCGCTTTCATAATCGAACACCTCGTCGCCTACAATGGGCATCCCCCCTAATCCACGGGCCATGTTGAAATAGGTCCATGCCCGAAGGAATCGGACTTCTCCCTCATATACCTGCTTCTCAATGTCAGTAATCACCGTAGTGGCACGAAGGCTTTGAAGAAACTGATTGATGTTACGGATTAAAGTATAATCATATACCCGCCATTGCTCATTGCTGTAATTCTGAATATTATCTGGCCCTCCATCGGATTTGCCAGCTTCGTCCAATACAGTGTACTGAATCCAGTCACCAATATGTTGACTCCAGGTCACACGACCATAGAAGTTAGCCAACACGGATTCGATCATGACGGCATCGCTAAACACCTGATCATCCGTTAGAATTTCGTCGGGTTCGCGTTCAAGGAATTCCGAACAGCTGCTAAAGCACGACAGTCCTCCGGCCAACAACAACACTTTGAATATGCTTGACTTTTTCATAATGCTTTCTTTCTTTAAATATGTTCAACCTACTAAAACCTGACGTTGAGTCCAAAATTCATAATCCGATACGTGGGATATCCCAATCCGTTTGTGGAATCCATTTCTGGATCGATGCCAATCAGGTTCGTCAACGTATATAGATTTTGGCCAGAGAAATATACTCTTACGCCAGTAATTGAAAGTGGCTCAAGAATACGCGCGGGCAACGAGTAGCCAAAATCCAAGTTTCGGAGTTTAATATACCGAATACTCTGTTTCCAAAAATCGCTATTCCAATAGTTGCTGTGCGCGCTGTTACCAATCAGGGGCATAGGATATTTACCCGGGATCAACTCACTATTGGCATCCCAGATATCGGATAATCCCCAGGCATCATCGAAGTAATATTGCGGGTTGTTCCCTCCATCGTGGAAGGGGTTACGCATTTCCCATTCTTTGTAGAAAGTAAACATACCTCCGCCGGAAAAATCGAGTGACAAATCGAATCCCTTATAAGCGAATGAAAAATTTAAACCAAAATTGAGTGCCGGAGTAGAATCTTGGCGATATCCAATTGGACGTTCGTCCAGTCCGTTGATCACACCATCGCCATTTAAGTCTTTATACTTGACATCACCGGGGCGCAACGTGCGGTTACCTTGGCGGTCGTTATCGATCGGCCAACTGGCAATTTCTTCCCAGCTTTGGAATTGTCCATCGGATTGGAGTCCCCAGTTTAGGTAGCCAAATCTTTCCACAATCGAATTACGATACACATCCCATGAGTTGCTGAAGCGGGGCTTGTATCTTTCCCAATCATAAAAACGGGAAAATGTAACGTTGCCTGCCAATGAATAGGTCAATTCCCCCGCACGGTCATTCCAACGCACCGCCACTTCATAACCACGATGCATATCAGAATTGAGGTTTTCATTCGGCAAACCAAAACCGACTTCATTGGGCAACAAAACGTCATACCGTGCCGCTGGAAGGCCTGTACGTTTACGTTGGAAAAACTCAACTGTTGTGGTCAATCGATTACGGAGAAAGCCGGCATCAAAACCAATATTGGCCATTCTGGCACGTAACCAAGATAGCGTGGTAACCGGAAGTCCCCGAGGCTGTGTACCAACAACATATGCACCATCAATTACCGAAGAGGCGACGTTTACCCAATCGCCATTGGCATTACGGTATCGTTTGTAATTATAACCGCTCATGTAGTCGAACGGATTATAACCTGGCGTGTTGTCATCTCCCACCAGGCCATATGATCCCCTCAACTTCAAATAATTGACTACGCTTCCAAGCTTGCTATCTTTCCAGAATGACTCTTCGGAAGCCACCCAACCACCTGTCACGCCGGGGAAGAAGCCCCAACGATCATTGGGCGGGAATTTCCAGGAACCATCATACCGTCCGATAAACTCTATTAGGTATTTACCCGCATAATCATAGTTGACTTTTCCAATGTAACCAACGCGAGCCTGCGGATTCTCCCCGACATCATCATAGGTATCCATCGTTTCGTAGTCGATCAAGCCTAACGCATTGGAAGTCGGTATAGAGTGTACCCACGTGGTAGGCTCCTTCCTCAATATAGTCTCCACACCACCAACCAAGGCAAGATTATGATCGCCGAATGACTTGACGTAGTTCAATTGTACATTGGACGTCATCTCTTCCTTATGCCCCATGCGACGTTCCCGCCACGGGTTATTGTTTTCGAAGATTACGGGATAGGTATCCGTAGCCTCGTCATAGTTGTACAATTTATAGGTAAATTCGTGATTATCCAATCGCTGGTTTTCAAAAAAGTAGCCAACCAACGCCCTCGCGGTCAATCCATCAATAATGTCGTATGAAGCGTCAAAGTTTAACTGGGCCACACGCTTAGTATCCTGAAATTTACCTGACAAGTCGTAGGTTAGCCAGCCGAAGTTTGTACCAGGGTCATTCGACGTTAGTGTTGGATATTCAGGGTTATCGTTTGCAAACGGACGTACTGTGGGCAAGTTGCGGAACGTACCGAACCGGGGAAGCCATAAATCGTCTCCGCCAGGTACTCCAGGGTTCAATTTTTGTTGGTGCCGGGCGTTAAAAGTAACCCCTACACGAAAACGATCGGAAATATCAGATGTGATGCCCATTTGCACATTTGTTCGTTTGAAACCACCGTAGTTCACAATGACGTCGTTCTGGTTGAGGTGGCCCAGACTGAAATAGTAATTAATTTTGTCGGATCCACCCGACACATTTGCATTGAGATAAACCTGGGGAGAAGTCTCCCAAATGTAATCATACCAATCAAACGGCACATAACCCCTTTCTGTCCCTTGACGCCATTTCGCCAGATCATCCGCATCATATCGGTAATTAGTCGCTCCCTGAACGGTTTCAGATTGGATGTAATTTTCGACATAGGTTGCCGCATCTGCAGGCTTCGGAAATGTCGATAAATTTTGAAACCCATAATTAGAAGTCAAACTGATGGTATTCTTCGTATTTTGCCGTCCACGCTTGGTGGTTACGACGATAACGCCATTTGCCGCACGTACCCCGTAAATCGCCGCCGAGGCGTCTTTCAATACGGAAATGGATTCTATATCATTGAAATCCAAGTTATTGAATTGCTCGGCGTCTTTTTGCACCCCATCAATAACGTATAGGGGAGTGCCCATGTTACGGATTTGGATGTTGGTCGTCGCTCCGGGTCTCCCATCGTTTTGGCGAAAGTTTAAGCCGGGGATCTTTCCGACCAAGGCACCCGAAGTGGTAGACGCCAATGAACGGCTAATATCCTCCGCACCAATGACCGAGATCGAACCGGTCAACGACTCTTTCTTCTGTGTCAAACCAAACCCCGTCACCACCACTTCATCCAGCGATTCGGACGAAGGCGTAAGGGCAATTGACACCGTATTCTGCGTGGATCCCACAGCAACCCGTGCGTCCTCATATCCGAGAAAAAAGACCAGCAGGGAGTCGCTCCCCGAAGCCACTTCAATGGAAAACATCCCATCCGCCCCGGATGAGGTGGTTCGCTGGCTACTCAACACTCGGATAGTAGCCCCGCCGATCGGTGATTGATCCGCTGCATCCCTTACCGTCCCCGTGATGGAACGGGTTTGGGCCATTGCTATGGATAGTCCAACGCACCATAGCAACGCTACAAGTAAAGCTTTACTCATAATTGTTTTGTTTTAATTGTTTATAACTGTATTGGTTAACTGGATTTCGGACACGCTATCCGAAATCCGAAAAATGAAGATTTTTAGTTACCTCAACGCAACAATGCCATGCCAAATCCCGGCGCATTTGGTGGAACCAAACGCCCGTCTTTGATCGTGTAGCCGCTAAGGTCTACATCATCTGACGTACTCGTGACACCCTCAATCGTCACCGTATTTCCAAGACCTCCCGCCAAATGAGCCGTATAGTAAGATTTCAGCAACGAACCCCAGGCATGAGGTGATGCTTGCACATTGTATTGGACCAGCTTTGGCATAAGTTTCCGCCAGTTGGTAAATCCAAGCCCCTCAATGTCGGTAAGATGCACATCCATAAGCTTCTGCTCCATCAATTCGTCCAGCAACGCGGGATCGGGGTCAGCCTCGCCATCGGCAAGCAAACTGCTTACACCAGCATGCTGCATCCAATCCCGCAGCTTCCGGTAGTCTTCTACCGTTTCGTGAAAAGGCTCTTCGATCCAGAATAGCGGCGTATCGCCTATTCCCTTCAGGTAAGCCGTGAACTCATTTACGGTGAAGCCATTGTTGCCGTCTACCAATATATCGCAGTCCGGGAACGCCGCCGCTACGGCCTTGGTCACCTCGATATCCCTCGCCAATCCATCCTGCTGTGACATCCAGCGGTTGCCGCGACCGATTTTCAGCTTAAATTGCCGGTATCCGTATTCGTAATCGTAACGGCAGTTGGCAAGGACCTTGTCGATACCTCCCGGTGCATGAGCAGGCTCCAGATCGTCGAAGTAGATCATGCCACTGTAGTATTTGGTGGTAAACGGCTCTTCGCGTCCCAGCAATGCATATACGGGCTTATTCAGCGCTACCCCAGCCAAATCATGCAGCGCGATATCGAACGGGAGATACCGCTCATCCGTAATGCCTACCGATACTTGAAATACATCGGACAATTTCTTTCCCACCAACTCCGGGACGATGCGTTGCGCTTCACCACGACTGCTCCGCAATGACGCCCAACCGCTGGCTCCTTTATCGGTGGCAATCTTGCAAATGGTCAAACGTGGCCCGAATCCATGCACATCCAACCGGGCATTTTTGCCAACAAAACGCGGATATTGCAGCCGTACGTCTTCAAACGTCACCGACCGGATGGTGTGATAAGCCAGTTCGTTCTGCATACGCGCGGTCCGGCCGTCTGGAAACCATCCGGCAAACGCCGTCTTCGACATCAAACCCAACGCGGCACCAGCATTGAGTGTGTAAATAAATTCCCTTCTTTTCATCATAATTGGTTGTTTTTATCATTGGT
The DNA here is from genome assembly GCF_900109365.1 of Parapedobacter koreensis. Taxonomy (GTDB): domain Bacteria; phylum Bacteroidota; class Bacteroidia; order Sphingobacteriales; family Sphingobacteriaceae; genus Parapedobacter; species Parapedobacter koreensis. Next base: position 189,108 of record NZ_FNZR01000007.1, read on the forward strand.
TTGTACTAATTATCGGTTTTTCCTAATGGAGGCTTTCCGGTGCACCTTCAAGGACGACAGGCTTATACCCCCCTTTTGCCCTGAAATACAGGATGAGCCCGAGGAAAAACAAAAACATACCCATCGGCAGTATCGACACGGTAGACAGTGCGGATTTTTTTGCTTCATTTTCGACCCCAGCGATGACGCCCAGTGTCTCGGCATCCGCCAGCAAAAGTTTGTCCTGATTCAGGGCGTTGTATTCGCCAAAGATGCTCCGCTTGACTTCCGTAACATATTCACCGTGATACGTGGTATGGTGTTCCAGATCGTATACCTGTAATTTCGAATCGATTTCGCTGTCCTGCACGGCTCCTAAAAAGACGGCGCCGATAATGCCTACACCCAGTTGCCCTACCGCACTGGTGATGTTCAGCGCCAAGGCCCCGCCCCGGGGAAACTGCTCGGATACCACGCCCAGCATCGTGCCCCACAGGTAGGTCTTACCCAGGGCATAAAATCCGGCCGCCAGCAAAATGGTCGCCCCGGCAGAAAAAGACAGCCACTGCAAGCCTATGGCTGATATCAATGCACTGAACGCAAGGATACCCAGCGGCGAAATGCGTTTTGTAACTACTCCCGTATATAAGCGCAGTACCGTCATGATGATGGCGGTAAACACCAACACCCATCCTCCTTGAAAACCGAGTTTCTGCATTTCGGGCGTCATGAGGTCTGTGATCCAGCTATCCGTGCCCAGTTCCATGGTAGCCAAGGGCACCATCACGAGTAGCAACAAAACAAACAGCGGCCTGCCCAGTGCTTTGAGGTAAAACGCTACAAAAGCTACCACGGCCACGATGACCAGGATGCTGACCGGTGTGCCCCAACCCAGCAAATTGCCCAGCTCGAAGGCACAGAGGCTCGTGATAATGAGGAAACCCAACACGCCCACTTCGCGAAGCATGTCTACGTACTTCACCCCCGCTTTCACACGCTCATTGACCGGAAAATGCGCGTTGAATATCAATGCACCGTACGCAATCGTGGGCAATAGAATAAATAGCATCATGATCCGCCAGTCAACCTCGAAATGGAGTAGCGTAATACCAAATAGTCCGGCGATGGCGATACCCATCGGCCATCCGGCATGCAGGATATTCAGCCACTTGGTTTTTTCCCGCGGATACATACTGGCCACCACCGGGTTGATGACGGCCTCGGCAGCCCCGTTGCCCAACGCAAACAGGAACGTCCCGAAATAAAGCATCCAGTAGCCGTCGGCGAAAATGGTCAGCAACACGGAAGCCGCATGGCAGATAAAGGCAAAAATCATCGATTTTTTATAGCCGATCTGATCGATTACCAAGCTGAACAGTACAATGCTCAACGCAAACGGCCAGAAACTAACCCCGAAAATCTGTCCTTGCTGGGTCTTGCTCAGGTCAAAGCGGATGCCCCATTCGTGCATCAGGTAAGACCGGAACACGAATCCGAAGGCCGAAGCGACCAACACGACGAAACATCCCCAGAAAAGTTTTTTACTGGGTGCTTCGGGGTGCTGGGTGATTTGTATAGTGGCGTTCATACGTTAAGCTAAAATGTCTTCTTCAGGAAGGCAAAGCCTTCCTCGGCCAGTTCGTCGGCACTGGCTGCCAATGGTCGCCATATACTGGCCGCCCGCGCCAATTCTTTGGAGGGTTCACCGAATGTTTCAATGACCAAGCTTCCCCGATAGCCAATCGCCCGAAGGGCATCGCAGATACCAATCCAGTCGAGATGTCCCGTACCGGGCGTTCCCCGATCGTTTTCATTGGCTTGAACATGGACCAGTCGCCCCCCCAATTTGGTAATGCTTTTGGGAATGTTTTTTTCTTCGATATTGCTGTGGAAGGTATCCAGCAGGATCTTCAGCCGCTCACTCCCCACCTCATCCACCAATTCAATAGCCTGGTCAACCGTATTGACCATATCGGTTTCAAATCGATTTAGCGGTTCCAACGCTAAGGTCACGCCTAACGCTTCCGCACGCCTCGCCGCTTGATGCAGGTTTTCAAGGCACCACTGGCGTTCCTGACGTTTCTGCGCTTCGGAAACCAACCGCGTCTTGCCTACTGCGGAGTAGAGCGGCCCCCCGAACACGGGGCTTTCCAGTTCGCTGGCAATTTCGAGGCAGTCGATGATATAGGAAAGCCCGTTGGCCCGGATTTCAGGCCGCTCACTGGAAATATCCCGATCCATGCCGAAGGCACCGCTAACCGTTATGTTCAGCGCCAGATCCCGGCAAATTCGCTTTAAAGCAGCCCAATCAATCAAGTCCCGGTATTCCACAGCAATCTCAACCACGTCATAGCCTATATCTTTGACTTTGCGCAAGACGTCAAAAGAAGCCGTTGAAAACGGCGAAACCCAAACAAACGTGCTTATTCCTATATTCATCGCAACCAATCAACATTAACTTATTCAAAACTTGGTATTTCAATACGAATTCCGCCTTTCATGGCTGATTCATGGGCACATATTCCCGCACAGGTGTAGTTGGCGGCCAATGCTGCGTCCACCGCCGAATCGCGCCCTTCCACGATAGCCGCCACAAATTCCTGCACGAGGTGGGGATGCGAACCACCATGGCCAGCACCTTGCAGGAAAGACACGTGGTTCGGATCGTCTATCCGCTCGCGTTTCGTAAAATCTGCGATTTCCGGTATGAGTAGCTCGTCCGTATCGGGCACATCGATGCGCCGGGCATTTTCACCACCGTCAAAGATGACGTGTTCTTCGTCTTGCAGTTGTTCCCATTCAAAGGACATCTTGGTGCCGTAGACATCGTAGCTTTCCCGGTACTGGCGTACCACGTCAAACAATGAGCGGGTCGCTTCTGCCACTACATCCGAATCCTTTAACTTAAATGTTGCAGTTTCTACGGCATAGGGTGCATTATACCGGCTGGCCAAGTCATCGGATAGCCGGCCTGATCCGTGGCAAACCACCGATTCCGCGATCGTGTTATTGATGCGCAACAACGGGGATATCGCGTGGGTACCGTTTAGCATCGGCGGATATCCCTTCCAGTACTCGGCCCACCCTTCCATGCTCATGTCCTGGATATGCGATCCGCGAACAAATTGGATTTTACCCAGTTGGCCGCTTTCCGCCAGCTTCAATCCATATAGAAATTCCCGGGTATAAAGTGCCGTTTCCATCATCATGTACACCTTCCCGGCGCGACGCTTAGCCTCCACAATCGCTTTGCAGTCTTCCACAGTCATCGCCATCGGTATGGTACAGGCCGTGTGTTTGTTCGCGTTCAGTGACGCTAAGGTCATGCGGGCATGTTCAGGAACGGGGGTCACAACGTGGATGGCATCCACATCCTCCCGCTTCACCACGTCTTCGAAATCGGTAAAGACCAGGTTTTCATCCAAGTTAAACTTGGCTTTCAATTCATTAAGTGTGTTTTCGTTTCGCGTGCAGATGCCGACTGCTTTGATATCCGGATGCTTCTGATAAATGGGAATGAACTCTTTTCCAAATCCCATACCAACAATAACGACAGTGATTTTTGACATGTTCTATTCTTATTAGCTAGTTATATTTTTTCGATTTATTAATTTGCCGCCCAATTCACCGCATTGATAAGCAAGGCCTTGTAGGCCTCATGCTGATGGCTGTGCTCGTCATGTCCCAGGGTAATTCCCACGATTTTCGCTTTCGGATGCTTCACGGTAAATACGACCGGGTAAACCGCATCGGTTTCTTTGGACTGGCCGATGACCAGCACTTCAATTCCCCTTGCAGCTGGGTCGGGAATCTGACGATAAAACTCATCCTTGAACTCGAATGTTGCAGCTACTCCCTGCGTGATGGGATGTGCGGGATTGACCACATAGTTTTTGAATTCCTGAAATTTTTCGTGGCTCTTGCTGCCGCCCCCTACATAATTCAGGTTGTAAGCCGGCCAATCCGCCCAATTGTACCATACTGCGGCATGAAGCAGCAGTAAGCCCTTCCCCTTTTCAACAAATTTGGTAATGGCAGCCTGTCCTTTCGAGTCGATGGGCTGATTGTTGGCCAGGATCAGGAGGTCGGTATTTTTCAGATAGGCCGGTATGGAATCCGGCCGCTCGGTATACATGACACGGTAAGACCCGGTCGATTCAAGCGTCTTCGTATCTTCCTGACCGTACCACCGGCCGAAATCATGGGATCCGCCGCCGCCTACCATCAATATTCGAACCGGTTTGGTTTGGCCGAGCGCTGTGCCAATAACCATTACCCCCAGGATAAGGCCTGCAAATAACTTCATCGTGTATTTCATCTTCATATAATTAAGTTTCATCGTTACCTGACAACGCGCATGGTCCCGTTCATCCCCCGCCAGTGGCCGGGAAACGTACAGACATACGTATAGTCACCTGGTTGCTCGGGCGCGGTAAACTCCAGCGTAAAACTTTCGCCCGGGTTTACCAGCGGCGTGTGGTGCAATACCTCAGGAATCGCAGGCACATACTGGCGCTCGAATGCTTCCGACGATCGCAACATATCATCAGCCGCCTTGCCGACAATATCCAACGTTCCGGGCTGGATGATTAACAGGTTGTGCTGCATACCGTCCGGATTTTCAAAGACAAGTGTAATTCGCTTGCCAGCGGGTACGGTAATCAACTTTTTATCATATTGCATGATGTCTTTGACCGCTTTCAGTTCAATGCGCTCCGATGGCACGCTGCTCTTGGGATCCGCCACCATTGCTGCCCCGCCATGGGCAAATGCGGCAGATTGGTGCGCTTTGGACAACCTCACGACAGTGTTATTGATATTACCCGTGAATCCAGATGCGCCACCGTAGTCCGTGAACGCATAGGTCTCATCGAAGTCCTCGCCCGAACGTAGGTTAAGCGCCAACGGCTCGGCAAACAAGTGCATGATCTTGGCTTTGCCTTGGCTGGTACCATTTATGGATAGCTCAATTGAAGCATCCACCGTCACCCGCGCGTCGGCCACAAATTCACTGGGTAGGTTGCCACGCGAGGAGACGGTGGCCGTCTGGCCATGCTGGTAGACTTCAAAAAATAGCCGATTATTTTTGGTGTAAAGTGCGTAGCCAGCAGTTTTGTCACCCTGCCCCACAATCAATCCGTTGTAGGGTTGGTTATCCCGCCTGCGGACTTCCGTCTGGATATGGATTTTCTTGTTTGAGACATCCGGTGAGAAGGGGAAACGACTACGGCGGCCGAGCGTATACTGTTCATTGGCCAACGATTCGAGGATACGCCGGGCGAAGTTGCCCGTAGTTCGCGTAGACGCTAACTTAAAAAATGCGTCTTCGTGACGTGCAATCGCTGCGAACAGGGCTTGCGATAGCCACCTGTCGTTTTCGTTGGCTGGGTCACCGGTCGCTTCAAGCAGGGCTTTGGCAACAGCTTCCGACGCCGGATACTCGGCAAGCTTCACGAAAGCTGCCATACGGGTATTCAGGTTGGTATCGGCCAAGATACCGCTGTTCAGCAATGCATCGCGGGAGCGGTCGTCTACCGGAAGCGCTTGGGCAGTTGCTTTCCGCACACCTGCCGAGGGATGCTTGAAACCTTTTACGACGGCGTCGAATACGTCCTGCCGCTCGGCGATCAGGTTTAGCCCCTGCAACGTCCAAAGGGCATGGATAGCCGGAGCATTCAGTCCGATTTTATCAACCTTTTGGTCCGATGCAATCCGGATTAGTTCATCCGCAACATCGTCCTGTTGCCGCTCCACCAGCAGCCGCTGGGCATGCATCCGCCAGAATTTATTGTCGCTTTTCAGCGCCTTTAACAGGCCGCCTGTGTCGTCCTTGGAAAGCTTATGGGAGGTTTTATGTTTTGCATCGGTATATACTAACCGGTAAACACGGCCGTATTTTTTATCGCGTAGGTCGCTCTCAAATGCATTTCCTGGGCCATGCGGTTGCTCAATGAACGGCAATACCTTGTCCGAAGGGGCCTGCGCCGGTACGAATACATTGTGTTGAATGATGAAATTATACCAGTCGAGTATCCAAACGGCACCGTCAGGACCGACTTCAGCGTGGATCGGGCCGAACCATTCGTCTGAACTAGCTGCCAGGTTCCAGCCATCGTGCTCCTTGAAGCCGGCGCCGTCAGGTTCGATGACGGCATTGTGTATCAAGCGTACCGTCGGTTCGGTTACAAAGGCGACCTTATTCCAATATGTTTGGGGATAGTCACGTGCGGTATAGAGCTGATGCCCTGCGGCCGATGTGAAGCCGCCGACCACATCCACCTGCCGGAGGTTGGGTGTCATGGCATGCACGTCATAATGTCCATCGATTTTCTGAACGGCATTGATAGCGGGCCTCTGATCGTCCTCCTTGAACTGGCGCTGTACCAATTGTTCAGGCATCGAGTAATACGCACTATGGGTATTGTTGGCTGTAGAAATAAAGACGTTGTTGTCTTCAGTCATGCCCAACCCCCACGTGTTATTGCTGGTGGTCGCCAGGTATTCGAAATCTGTGCCGTCCGGCCTGAAGCGATACACACCCTGGCCAAAAGCCAGCCGTTTGCCATTGATGTGTCCATTAAATCCTGCATAACCGGTGACACCCCAAATCTTGTTGTCAAACCCATACTGCAGATTGGAAGGCCCAGCGTGCGTATCATTCTTATTCCAGCCTGTCATTATCGTATCCCGCACATCAACGACGTTATCTCCGTCCGTGTCTTTCATAAAGATGAAATGCGGTGCCATGGCCACAATTACGCCATCATTGGCAAACGTAAGGCTGGTGGCGATATTCAGTCTGTCGGCAAATACCGTAAACTTATCCGCCACGCCGTCCCCGTCGGTATCTTCACATATCTTGATCCGGTCATTTGCCTCCCCTTTCAACTCCACGAAATTATTGGGATAGTCGACGGTCTCGATGATCCACAGTCGCCCTTTTTCGTCCCAGCTCATCGCTATGGGATTAACGATATCTGGTTCAGAAGCAAATAGCTTCAACTCGAAACCAACGGGAACTTGTATCAGTTTCGCTGATTCTTCCGGTGAGAGCGGCTCCTGCATTTTCGGCACAAAATGCCGTGCAGTGAAATCAGCGATGGTATCTTCATAGATGCTCACACTTGGAATCTTCAATTGCGCGACCAATCCCATCACCCGGTCACCTATTGCCCATTGCACGCCTTTATTGATGGATCGCAGAAAATCCAGGTTTTTCCAGGTTGATTCATCGCTACCGTGCTCCGTATAAAATACACGGCCTTTCCCCTTGTTAAGCCGGTGTGCCAAGTCAGTCGCTAAGGTGTCTGTGACAGGCGTGCCGCCTTCGAGTGTCTTTGCAAACCACGCCGGGCTGGTGCCCGAAGGCTGTGCGCCGAGTACGATCAACCCTTTGCCACCATCCACGAATCCCGCTAACGCGCTTTCCTGACCAGATAAAATGGCGTCTGGCACCGTAAATAACACCAATCCGTCATATAAGCGGAGGTTTTTCTCGTTCAAGTCAGCGGCATCCGTTGTGTAGGTCAGGTTGATACCACTTTTGAAAAGTTCAATAGCCAACCAAGACGCGTACTTGCCGGACGCCCCCAATGCATCAGATGAGTCGGCGCTTTCGAAAAACAAGACCTCAGCTCGCCGCGGATAGTCGCGATTGTCATGGGTACATTGGATAAGAAACAGGCAAAAAAAGACAATATACAAGTAGGAAATTATTCTCATAAAATATAGTTCTATAATTGTCGACATACAAAAGTAGGTCGCAAAGCCACAGGAAAACCACGATATGTTATCCCTTTATAGTCAAATTATATCACCATTTATTATATTTACAGACAACAAAAGATAAATCATGAAGAAAACCCATATCATTCCCAAGGCGCTCATCCCGGAAAACCGATCCTTCGTCGTGCGTAAACAAATTGAACCTTACTTCGATCCGACCTTCCACTTGCACCCCGAATTCCAGATTTCCTATGTCATGGAAGGGGAAGGAAACCGGTTTGTAGGAGATAGTATCAAGCCCTTTAAAGCAAATGATTTGGTCTTAATAGGCCCCAATCTGCCCCATGTATGGCGCAATGACAATGCTTATTTTGAAAAAGACAGCCCATTAAGCACGACCGTCATTGTCATCTACTTCCATGATCATTTCCTGGGTGAGACCATTCACGAGAAAGCGGAATTTGAAAGCATCAAACACCTGTTTCAGCGATCACAGTGCGGCATCGAGATTGCCGGTGACACGCAGAGGCGCGTAAGCCAATTGATGGTGGAACTATTGGAACTAAAGGGTACGGACAGCATCATCCAACTGCTGAAGATATTAAATACGATTGCGCTCTCGGAGGAATGCCACTTAATAACGGGCACCCACTCGAAATCCTACAATACCGAGGCCGAGACAGACCGGATGAACAAAGTCTACGCATTTATCATGAAAAATTTTCATCGCAAAATCCATTTGGAGGAAGTTGCTTCCATTGCCAGCATGACCTGCACATCATTCAGTCGGTATTTCAAATCGCGTGTCAACCAATCTTTCTCAGACTTCCTGAAGGAGATCCGCATTGAATATGCCTGCAAGCTCCTGAAAGAAGGCAAGATGAATATCGACCGCATTGGCTACGAATGCGGATTCCAATCCCTGACCAATTTCAACAAGCAGTTTAAGGCGGTCGTCGGCAAACAACCGCACCAATACCGAAATGAATACCAGAAGGTGGCGCTGGATGCTTATCACCATTATCATTGAAATACCGGTGCTTGCTGCGGTTTGGCACTGGGTGTCCCGTCAGCCAGTTCCGGCCAGCCATCCCGCCAGATCACCCTATCAAGCATCAGCATCCGCCGGCTGGCGCCGGTCGGCACCGTTCCTTTGGAACGATCAATCCCATGGTAGATAAACCAGTCCGTTCCCTCGTCATCGGCAATCAGCCGTGCGTTGTGCCCCGGCCCCACGAACAGCTCGTTGCCTTTGATAAACAACGTCCCATTGCCGCGCTCCGTAATCGCTCTCCCCTCCTTATCGAGGTAAGGGCCCATCAAGTGCGCGGATCGGGCCACCAGCACGTGGTATTGGCTATTGGCTCCCTCGCAGCAGCTGCCTTTGGAGCCGAAGAAATAGTAATACCCATCCCGTTTATGGATCATCACCGCTTCATAATCGCCAGCGGCTATCTTCACTTTCCGGGATAAGTCAGGCACGGACAAGCCATCATCAGCCAGCCTGATGCCATACGTGCCCTGCGTCGGTGCGTCGCTGAAACTACCCCAAAACACGTGTTTTTCGCCCGCTTCTTCCATGAAGAACGGATCGATGGAATTAGGTACATCTACCTCCTCGCTGGTAAACAATTTGCCCCGGTCGGCAAACGGGCCTATCGGTTTATCCGCTACTGCCACGCCCACGCCGGGATTGGGATCTCCCCATGTAGAATAAGCATAGTAGAGGTAGTACCGGCCATCTACGTAGTTGGCATCGGGTGCCCAGATGCCGCCACTGCTTTTCCATGCCGGCTTGCTGGAAAATGCCTGCCCCACGACTTGCCAGTCGACCAGGTTGGCCGATTGCAAAATGGGAACCAAGCGGCTACCTTGCCCATCACCCCAATCGTCCTGTGTGCCATAGGCATAAAAAAGCCCGGATTGCGGATCGCGGATGACCGACGGGTCGGCGAGGATAGGCTCGAAAACAGGGTTGGTGTAGGTGCCCTCCTTACGGGCGGGCGGTGATACCCCGCGTCCGGCATCGGCCAGTACGGGCTCAATGATTTCCTCGCTATTCACACTGAATGTATACAGGCCAGCCTCCGGATCCCACTGCATCGTAATCGGGACGATGCGCGTCTTCCTCGGACTTACCTGTTGCTGGCCAAAGTGGACGTGATATACATAATACAATTGGCCGTCCAATCCTTCGAATAAATCGCCATGCCCGGAGCCATTTTCGCCAACGATAGTACGATGAAGGATTGGGCTACCTTTTTGCTTGATCCAAGGCCCATATGGCGAGTCAGCAACCGCATAGCCAACCGCATAGTCGATATTCCGGAAGTGGTTGGCCGAATAAAACAGGTAGTATTTGCCTTTTAATTTGATAACGGTGGGCCCCTCCATGATCGGTGACGACTCATAAGCAGGGGTAGCCTCCCAAGGCTCGGTTTGGCCGAAGCATTTCTTGAGCGTTTCAGGCTTGATCTTCCCTTTCTCCAAATCAAACTCGGCTACCCACAAGTAATTGCCATCATCAAACCGCACATGGTAAAGATAATACTTGCCATCATCATCGTTGAAAATGTAGGAGTCTATATTTTTTTCAGCACCGTCAATGGGGGCAACTTCCTTTTGCCGATAGGGCCCCGGCAAAGCCGATGACTGCGCGAGTACGGTTTGCTCATTGGCGGTATACGTGAGGTAGTACGTATCTTTTGCCTTGAGTAGCTGCGGTGCCCAGAAGCCCTCGGTGCCAAAGGCCTGATCCCCCTTGGCCAGGATCAGGTATGCCGAGTCCCTTGCTCCAGCAGGTGGCGCCCAGGTTTTCAGGTCGTCGGATACCAACACGAAAAAACCCGGTGCCTCCCGGCTGTTCCCTCCCGTCCCGGTCAGGTAATATTTACCATCGGCAACGTATATCGTTGGGTCTGCAAAAAATAGCTCCCGCTTTTCCTGCGCAGGCAAATGCAGCACATGCAGGCCCACAAGGAGCAAAGAACAGGTAATACGCCGTATCATCGTGCCAGGCTCTTAATCACATCCACTTCCTCTTGCCTGTATGGCGTGCCATCGCCCCTGAAAATATCATGGAACCACACCGGAGGCTCGGCAGTATAGGTCTTCGTCCAGCTATCCCACGGATAGATGGTCTGCGTTTTGCCATCCACAAACCCCCAGTTGAACATCGCTATGTTGTATTTTTTGGCGATGGGCAGGAATCCCGCGAAGGTGCTTCCATTAGGCCGTGCCATGTATTCGGTGCACCACAGGGGCTTACCGTACCGCTGAAGCTGCTGGATGCGCTTTTCAAAGTCTTCCGGTGTATCGTAATTGTGAAAACTGATGATGTCCGACTGCTCGATTTGCAGGCGTTCGATGGGTTTCAACGTGCTGTCTGCCGACCAGTCGCCCGCCCATATGCCGGAAGTAAGCGGCTGCACTGGATTGGCCGACCTTGCCCACTCGAATGCCTCGGCCAACAACGGCAATACATAGGACACCTTGTCCTTGATTTCGACGGCCTCATATGACGGCCCCGTCATGTTATCCGGCTCGTTCCATACATCCCAGCCCAAAATCCGGCCGTCGTCGGCGAAATGTCCGATTACGCCCTTGACATAGCGCTCCAACCGGGGATACTGTGTGCTGTCTTTCAGCGCTCGCTGCCCCGGGCTCTGCACCCATCCGGAATTGTGTACATGCGGTTTGGGCGCACGTTGTTTGCCCAATGCCGGAAACGGATCCCAGCAGGAATCGAAAATTACAAACAGCGGCCGTATGCCATGTTTTTCGGCTAGCCCTAAAAATTGGTCTACCCTGTTTAAGAAGCCCGATGAATCTTGCCCGTACGGCAAATCATGCAGGTACACGCGGGCGGTATTCATGCCCAGTGCTGCAGCCCAGCCCAGTTCCTTATCGATGGTCTCCGGATCAAAGGTATCTTCCTGCCACATCTCCAGTTGGTTGATGGCCGTAGCCGGAATGTAGTTCGAGCCTACAAGCCATCCCTGCCGGGCATACCAGGCATTGGCTTCTTCCGCTGTCCAGGTGTTTCGTTTTGGGTCGGTGGCGCCGGTTTCTGCTGCCCGGTGGCTATCGCAGCCGTACCATAAAAAAAGAAGTAATGCACTACAAAACAAAGAGGTGTTGAAAATCCGCATAGCTATTGGTTTCATCATTGGTCATCAAATCAGCGCGAGGCCTTCCCTATTGCAAAGGACGGCATTAGGATTGTTGCAAGCGATACCATTTTGTTTCAATCTTTCTTTATTTTGTCTCAAACCACCATAGGCCGCCTATTCCTGCCCGATGCCTTGCCGATATTATCCCGGCAAAACACCGTGTTTGGATTGCTTTCACGGCGTTATACCGACGATATACGGGATATGCTCGGGATAGGGCGTAGACTCTATGCGTATCGCCACGGATCCGAACTACCAGCGCACGCGTGAAAACAATGCCGAATTTGGCGCGGGCGTAGCGGCTGCCAAGCGCTTGCGCGATACACTGCGGCCGATGATCCTGCTCATCGCGCCCAAACGATTTACTGCCACGGCAAACAACTTATCCCAATAGCGCACGGATCTCCGTAAATGCAGCTTGGCTATCTTGATTTAGCAAGGTATTCAACTCTGAATCCGGTAGGTCTTTAGGTATTTCCATAAAACCGCGGAAACGTGAGGTTTTTCTTAAATTTTCCCCCTATCTTTGGCTCACCAAGGTGCCTTTGCAGTGAGACTGGCTTTGTTTATATCGGTTTTGTGTTTGCTTGCACTAGTTGGCTATTCGCAGGATCGACCTTACTATTTCACCCACTATCAGGTGGAAAACGGTCTGTCGAACAATGCCGTGCTATGCAGTGCGCAGGATGGGATGGGGTTTATCTGGTTTGGCACCAAGGATGGCCTCAACCGCTTCGATGGATATTCCTTCAAGGCCTTCCACAGTGATCCCGACAATTCCAATGGGCTGGGAAGCAATTTTATCCGGGCATTGTTTGTAGACCAAACCGATCGCATCTGGGTGGGCACTGACCAGGGTATCTACATCTTCAACCCGAAATCCGAAACGTTTTCGCTGTTTCACCTCTCTATCACCAATGAAATCTTGCATATACAAGGCGATCGGGCGGGCAATGTCTGGTTTATTGACAACCGTACGTTGTACCGGTATGCCGCCAAGGCAGACCAATTGACGCCAATCACCGATGTACAATCCCAGGCAAGCTCGTTTGGCATAGCTGCAAGCGGTGACCTCTGGATAGGTACGGTCAATGGTGAGTTGATTCAATACCACCCTACCCAAGGTACAAAAGGCCGATATGCATTATTCGACCATTCGCCACGCGTGGTTTCTCAACGGATCGAAAATGTATATTGCAGCGATAGGGGGATCCTCCTGGTGGGTACCACCAAGCAGGGCGTGAAGGCTTTCGATACGGGCACGGGCACGTACCGGGATCTGCTGACCCATGATGAATATGGAACGGACATCTTCGTAAGGGATATCATTGAAAATAAAAAGGACGAATACTGGTTTGCCACGGAGTCGGGTATTTTCATCTACCACTATGGCACCGGACAGTGCACCAACCTCAGGAAGCAACGGGGCAATCCCTGGGCATTATCGGACAATGCGGTCTATACCTTTTGCAAAGACAAGGAGCACGGCATCTGGGCAGGCACCTACTTCGGGGGGATCAATCACTACGCGCTGGACAATGCATTTTTCGAAAAGTTTTTTCCATTGGGTGATGACACCAATACCATTTCGGGCAATGCGGTAAGGGAGATTTGCGCAGATGAGCGGGGGGATTTATGGATTGGCACGGAAGACGCAGGGCTGAATAAAATGGACATTTCCACAGGCCGGATGACCAGCTACCAGCCCACCAGCAATGCGCATGGCTTGGCCTATTCAAACATCCATGGCCTGCTACTCACCGGTGACACGCTCTGGGTGGGCACCTTCCAACATGGGCTCGACCTCCTGAATGTAAATACCTCCAAGGTAATGCGCCACTACGATGCAGAAGGTAAGGACGGGACATTACAAAACAATTTTATCTTCAATATCTACAGAACCAGCAACGGACGGATACTGCTGGCAACCGGAAGGGGGCTATATGAATATGTATGGGCAACCCAACGGTTCCGGATCGTACGTGAATTTCCGGCCCATATTTTCTATACCACGCTCTTTGAAGACAGCAACGGGACGATATGGGCCGGCACTTGGCGTGATGGCCTGTATTATGCCCGCCCTGAAACAGGCGAAAAGGGGTCATTTTCTCATCATGTACATATAGCGAACAGCCTGAGCAGCAACCGCGTAAACCGGATATACGAAGACAGCCGGGGCACCATCTGGGTAGCTACCGAAGGCGGGCTATGCAGGCTCGATGCGCCGGGCTCCTTCCGTAGGTATGGTACACGGCAGGGTATGCCAAGCAACCTGATACTGACCATCCTTGAAGACAACGACGGCAGGCTCTGGGTGACGACTTCCAAGGGCCTCGTACGCTTCGACACGGCCACCGGGGAAATCAACGTCTTTACCCAAGCCAACGGCCTGCTGAGTGACCAATTCAACTATAACTCGGCTTACAAATCGCCGGATGGAACGCTTTATTTCGGCAGCGTAAAGGGCTTGGTAAAGTTCAATCCGGCCAATTACCGGGAAAGTACTTTCCAGCCACCGGTATACATCACCGGATTGCAGGTATATAACCACGAACTGGAAATCAGCAAGAAGGGATCACCCCTGCTCCAATCAATCACATTTACGGATCATATCGAACTCAACCACAACCAATCTTCCTTCAGCATCGACTTTGCCGCGCTGAGCTTTGTCTCGCCCGGCATGACGGAATACGCTTATAAGATGGAAGGACTGGACAAGGCATGGACGCATATCCGTACCAACCGGAAAGTTTATTTTACCGAACTACCTCCGGGGGATTACCTCTTCAGGGTGAATGTAGCAGGCAGCCATGGCGGATTCATAGGAAAAGAAACACAATTGCGCATTAGCATCCTGCCGCCATTTTGGGCCAGCCAGCCTGCCTACGTGCTGTATATACTGCTGGTGTCTGCCACGGCTTGGTATGCCATCCGGAGCTACCACCGTCGTGTCAGGGAAAAAAATAAACGGAAACTGGAATTGATACGGCACCGGAAGGAAGAAGAGCTATACCGGGCCAAAATTGATTTTTTCACCAACGTGACACATGAAATCCGCACTCCGCTCACCCTCATCAAGGCTCCGCTGGAGAAGGTAATGAAAAAAGCGGAAGAACTGCCGACAGTAAAGCGCCACCTACAAACGATGGAACGCAATACCGAGCGATTGCTGGAACTGACCAACCAGCTACTTGACTTCCGGAAAGCGGAGGTCACCGGGTATCAGCTACGCTTCATGCCTTTGGATATCAACAGGCTGCTCCGCGAGAGCCTCCTTGGTTTTAAGCTGCTGACCGCCCCGAAAAACATACGGCTCCGCTATACGCTGCCCGATACACCTTGCATAGCTACAGTGGATAAGGAGGCCGTGACACAGATCATCAGCAACCTGCTGGGTAATGCGCTCAAATATGCCAAGCGGCATATCGAGGTGGCGTTGCTGGTCTGCGCATCCGACGACCGGGTGTGTACCATATCGGTCAAAAATGACGGCTACCTCATTCCTGCGGATATGCGGGAAAAGATCTTCGAAACGTTTGTGCGGCTAAAAGCGACAGAAACGCAGCAAGGGGTGGGGCTGGGCTTGGCCCTTGCCCGATCGCTCGCCCAATTGCATAAGGGCAACCTCCAGCTGGCCATACCCGAAAATGGGATGAATGTATTTATACTGACATTGCCTCTTGAACAACAATTTCAACAACCTTGCTATGGCGCAGGAATTACCAAGGACTGAAAAACCAGTGATACTGGTGGTGGATGACCATCCGGAGATCCTCGATTTCATCGCCGATGATCTGGCCGAAGATTATGAGGTCTTGACAGCTGAAAACGGCCAGCTTGCCCTCGAAACATTGGCGGGCAACGCCGTGCAGCTCGTGGTAAGTGACATCATGATGCCCGAACTGGATGGGTACGAGCTCTGCCGCCTCATCAAGTCGGATGTGGCACACAGCCACATTCCCGTAATCCTATTGACGGCGAAGAATACGTTGCAATCAAAAATACAGGGACTGGAGCAAGGCGCCGATGCTTATATCGAAAAGCCTTTTTCGCCGGATCACCTGCATGCACAAATCAATAGCCTCCTATCAAACAGGAACAAAGTACGCGAGTACTTTGCCAGCTCGCCGCTGGTGCATATCAAATCCATGGCCCATACCAAGGCTGATGAACGCTTCCTGGAACGATTAAATGCGGTAATCCATGACCATATGGCCGAGGTAAACTTTGATGTGGAGCACTTGGCCGAACAGCTGAATATGAGCCGTCCTACACTATACCGGAAAATCAAGGCCATATCTGATTTGACACCCAATGACCTTATCAACGTGGCCCGCCTGAAAAAGGCTGCCGAGCTGCTCCGTGAAGGGCAGCTCAAAATTTATGAAATATCGGATCAGGTGGGCTACAGCTCGCAGACTCATTTCGGGCGGAATTTCCAGAAGCAATTTGGGATGCCGCCAAGCGAATACCTCGCGCAGCATCGGCAATAAAAAAGGGGCTTATCGCCCCCTTGCTCAATCCACCCGGATATCGTATAGGCGCTGGTGCCACCCTTTCAACTCGGCTTCGGGCATCTTTACTACCTTCCGGTCGTAAGTCATGAGCCCATTGGTCTCTACCTCCACATCCGTAGTCTGGGTATATACCGCAGCAGACAGCCCCAATGGTATCAAACGCGCCAAATCATTCACCAATCCTTGGTAACGGTTTTTCAGTTCGCCTGCATTCTTGAAACTTTGGTACCCCCAATTGTCCTTATTCTGCCAGGTGTGTCCCTCTACAGGCAAACCCAATCCGCCAAACTCGCCGAGTACGAGGATTCGGTCGGCCCCGAACAGCTCAGGCCGTGGCATCACGGCATCGGGATAGTTGTGGATATCCAGGATGTGCCCTACCGGAAAGAAATTGCCTCCGCTCGCACTATTGACCAGACGGGATGCGTCATAGCCTGCGGTCCACTCGGTGATGTCCTTGGTTTTGAACTGTCCCCATGCTTCATTGAATGGCACCCATACCACGATGCTCGGAAAGTTGTGCAGGGCGTCCATAATGGCCTTCCACTCTTTGCGGTAGATGGCTTCCGACGCGGCGGAACGGTCTTTGTCATGCTGCTTTCCGGAAGTGATGCCGGGCCGCATATCCCAATGGTTGCCCCCTAAATCGCCGCTCGGCATGTCCTGCCACACGAGCAATCCGATGCTATCGCAATAGTAATACCACCGGGCGGGCTCTACCTTGATGTGCTTGCGAATCATATTGAAGCCCATGGCTTTCGTCTTTTCTACATCAAACCGCAATGCTTCATCCGTAGGTGCCGTATATAGGCCATCTGGCCACCAGCCCTGATCAAGCGGTCCATACTGGAAAACAAACTTGTTATTGAGCAGCATGCGTTGGATGCCCTTGGCATCTTTGCCCGCGGCAATCTTACGCATGGCGAAATAAGAAGATACTTCATCCACGATCTTTCCTTTGCGCAATACGGTCACTTTCAAATCGTACAGAAACGGATTGGTGGGCGACCATAACTCGGGGTTGTCCAGTTGCAGTGCTACGGCAGCCCCGGCTTCGCCCGTCGTTTCCGCAACTTTCTCGGCTCCTTTCCATGCGGAAACGCGCACTTCGTCGCCTTCCATAAGCCCCTGGATGACTGTCTCCACGGCTAATGAGCCCTTGTCAATATCTGGTGTATGCTTGGTCGATGCAATATAGGTCTCGGGCACGCCCTCCAGCCACACCGTCTGCCAGATACCGGTGACGGGCGTGTACCATATCCCGCGCGGCTTTACCACTTGCTTGCCATTGGGCTGAGGGCCTTCATCCGTGGGATCCCATACGCCTATCACAATCTCTTGATCAACTCCTTTCCCTAAATAGGGGGTGACGTCAATCGTGAAGGGATCGAACCCCCCTTCATGCTCCCCCGCCAATTGGCCATTGACATACACCTTGCACTGCCAATCTACCGCGCCGAAATGCAGGAGTATACGCTGTTTGCGTATTTTTTTATCAATGGCGATGCGCCTGTGATACCATAATGAACTGTCTTTGCCTACGGTCTTTCCTATGCCGGAAAGTGCCGACTCCACGGCATAGGGCACCAATAACTTGCCCTGATAAGCGGCAGGCACCTCATCCAATTTCCCGGGCACGATTGCATAATCCCATAGGCCATTCAGGTTTTGCCAGCCCCCGCGCACCAGCTGTGGGCGTGGGTATTCGGGAAGCGGCGTGGTGGCGGTTATTTGGTCGGCCCATGGCGATTTTATTTTGTCGCCAACGGGTTGCCAAAGGCTGGATTCCTGTGCATCAAGCTGTCCAAGTTGTAATCCATATAAGCATAACAAAATCAATGCGTTTTTTATTCTTTTCGGCTTTTCCATACGGTGTTTTTAAACGTTTATAACTGGGTAAAACAACTGATAATAATTGATTTCATTTCTGCTTTTTGTCTCATTATTTCTTCATATTGTCTTATCGGCCCCTTATTTCGGCTACTAAATCATCAAAATGTCAATTTGTTAATGCAGTGTTATGTTGTGTATGGTTTTTGTAACATTTTCAATTGATAGTTACAATTACACGCAAATTTTTACATATTTTTGTGCAACGCAGTCAGACGGTATCAATTATGTCGACCAGGATAAAAAGGGAAATATACGCAAAATTGTTTTTTGCCATCTTTTTTTCGAAGATGTTTATTTCCACTGCGCCTATTTTTATGCATGGGTTTGACCGGGCAGCATTACTGCAAGTGGTGATGCAGCTTGAGATTGAAAATAATAATGGTAAATCAGGTCTTGGCGATCAGGATTGCTTTGCAAAGGATTACACGAAGGCGATAAGCTATTTCAGTTTTCTCCAGCCACCGACCGAGTTTACTATCCAGACGAATTATATTGCAGACGACGAACGGCACTTCCGTGCATTCTATCCCGCAGTACCTACCCCGCCTCCTAATTGTTAGCTTGCCGATCTACTTTATGCCAATAGCATCCTATTGGCCTTTTAGTCATTAGCATATTGTTGATCTTATTTGACCAAGGTGTACATGGGCACATCTGGCAATTACTAATATGTCAATGGCTAATAAAATAACTTAACATAGTCAGTTCATAACATTTATCAATATGTTTGGTACACGTGTATCTGCGTTTTTGAAGCTATCAAAACGGGATTTAAAATATGATTTACCGGCAAGTGTGGTGGTTTTTCTTGTAGCCTTGCCGTTGTGTTTGGGAATTGCGATGGCTTCTGGAGCCCCCTTATTCGCAGGATTGTTAACAGGAATTATCGGTGGCATTGTCGTAGCCTCATTCAGTGGCTCGCAATTGAGTGTGAGTGGTCCTGCCGCGGGACTTACCGTTATTGTACTGGGCGCTATTGAGCAATTAGGAGCTTATGAAACGTTTTTATTGGCTGTAGTGATCGCTGGCTTAATCCAAGTAGTATTGGGAATCATTAAAGCAGGGATGATTGGTAATTATTTCCCTTCGGCCGTTATCATCGGTATGTTGGCGGCGATCGGGATTACCATTATTCTCAAGCAGCTCCCCCACGCAGTAGGGTATGATTCGGCTTTCTTCGGTGAGGAAAGCTTCGCCCAACGTGACCAAGATAATACGTTTACGGCCTTGCAGAAGGCCTTTGACGCGATCAACTATGGGGCATTCATCATCTGCGCAGTATCGCTGGCCATACTTATTTTATGGCCGAAATTCAAAAAGCTGAAATCGGTGCCTGCTCCTTTGGTGGTCGTCGTCGTTGGCGTGGCGCTAAGCCAAGCGTTTTTGGGATCCGATCTGGCATTGGGAAGCGACCATTTGGTAACCATCCCGGTAGTCCAATCTTTCGGCGAATTTGTGGGCTTGTTTACGTTTCCCGATTTCACACAAATTTTAAACAAAGATGTCTGGGTAATAGCCTTTACAATTGCCATTATTGCCAGCTTGGAGACACTACTGAGCATTGAAGCCGTGGATAAAATAGACCCGTTTAAACGGAATTCTCCCACCAACCGGGAGCTGTTGGCCCAGGGCATTGGCAATACCACAAGCGGACTCCTCGGAGGCATTCCGATGACTTCCGTGATTGTCCGTTCGTCTGCCAACGTCAATTCCGGGGGAAGGACCCGGCAAAGCGCCATCTTGCATGGCATATGGCTATTGCTCGCAGTGATAATTATTCCCGGCATCATCAACCTGATTCCGCTGTCTTGCCTGGCTGCCATCTTGCTCCATACGGGCTATAAGCTGGCCAAAGGCGAAATTTTCAAGCAAATGTGGCACAAGGGTCTCGATCAATTCATCCCGTTCATTGTGACCATTGTCGCTGTGGTGCTCACCGATTTGCTCACCGGTGTAGGGATAGGTTTATTGGTCGCTATGTTCTATATTCTCCGGAACAGCCTGTCCAATGCTTTTGAATATGATGTGGAGGAAAATGAGGATGGAGCCAAAATAACTTTTACCTTAGCAGAAGAAGTAACGTTCCTCAACAAAGCGGCCATACAGAAAGCGCTATATAGCCTTCCGAGACGCATCAATGAAATTGTCATCGATGGCTCGCATAGCCGGTTTATTGATAAAGACGTCATCGAGGTCATCAAGGATTTCGAGCAGAACGCGGTGAGCAAAGGAAAAACCATCGAATTGGTGGGTATTGTAAACAAAAAGAATGTACCGAACATTAAACGTTTTACACAGAGTATTCTGAAAAACGATTCATTAAAACGGAAACCAATAAAACAACCATCTGAAACAATAGCAAAATAGAAAGCATATGTATAAGAAACACATCGAAAATCAGGACCTGCAAGCAGGATTCGAAAAAATATTAGAAGGAAATAAAGCATGGGTAAAGTTGGTCTCAGAAGATACCACCGGCAGATTCCAGCAATTGGCAAAGGGACAAAGCCCGGAAATCCTATGGATCGGTTGCGCGGATAGCCGCGTGCCCGCAAACCAGATTACGAATACGCTGCCGGGCGAAGTGTTTGTGCACCGTAACATTGCCAATCTATGTGTGCACTCGGACATGAACATGCTGAGTGTGCTGGACTACGCCGTAAATGTACTGAAGGTAAAACATGTCATCGTAGCGGGCCATTATGGTTGCGGCGGTGTCGCCGCGGCGCTCAGCCGCAAACAATATGGCCTTATCGATAATTGGCTCGGCCATATCAAAGATGTATATCGCTTCCACAGCGAAGAGATAGACGCTATTGAGAATGAAGAGCAAAAGGTAAACAGGCTTGTTGAGCTCAATGTGGCTGAGCAGGTGTCCAACTTATGTGCCACATCAATTATCCAAAACGCCTGGAAAGAACGGGACGATCTGGCCGTGCATGGCGTTGTGATTGACATTGCCACCGGACAAATCATAGACCTTGACATCACATTCACCGACTCGGAAGGATTGGGAAAGGTCTTGGCATTCGCGTAGCGCACCCGAAGGCATAATGGAATAAAAAAAGCCGTCCCGATATGCATCGGGACGGCTTTTTTTATTCCTGTTCCAAGAATGGATACTTGTAGTCCGTCGGTGGGTCAAACGTCTCCTTAATGGTCCGTGGTGATACCCACCGAAGCAGGTTGATCATCGAGCCCGCCTTGTCATTTGTACCCGATCCGCGCGCGCCGCCAAATGGCTGCTGGCCTACAACCGCTCCTGTACACTTGTCATTGATGTAGAAGTTGCCCGCGGCATGGCGCAGCGCTTGCGTAGCTTCGCCGATGGCGTAACGATCCCGTGCAATGACCGCCCCCGTAAGCGCATAGATGGATGTGCTATCGATGACATCCAATGTCTCCTTCCACTTTTCATCTTCGTATACATATACCGTAAGTACCGGCCCGAAAAGCTCCTCGCACATCGTCACATAGTCCGGGCGCTGGGCCACGATGACCGTGGGCTGGATGTAATAGCCTTCGCTCTTGTCGTATGTGCCACCTACGATGATTTCCGCATCGGGATCCGACTGCGCTGCATCGATGTATTTGGCAAGCTTATCGAACGATTTTTCGTCTATCACTGCATTGATGAAATTGCCAAAATCCTCTACCGGACCTACCTTGAATGATGAAACATCTTTTATAATCTGTGCCTTCAGCGCTGGCCATAGGGAGCTGGGGATATAAACCCGCGATGCCGCTGAGCATTTCTGCCCCTGGTATTCAAACGCTCCTCGAACAATGGCCGTACTTGCAGCCTTCACATCTGCTGATGCATGCACCAGGATGAAATCCTTACCGCCCGTCTCGCCTACGATGCGCGGGTAGGAGCGGTAACGGTGGATATTTTCCCCTATCGTCTTCCAGATGTTCTGGAAGACCGCCGTCGAACCTGTGAAGTGTATCCCCGCGAAGTCCGGGTGCTTGAATATCACATCCCCGGCTTCCGGGCCATCTACGAAAACCAGGTTGATGACCCCCGCCGGAACGCCTGCCTCACGGAACACTTCCATCAGCACGTGCGCCGAATAAACCTGCGTATTGGCCGGCTTCCACACCACCACATTACCCATCATCGCCGCCGACGTTGGCAGGTTTCCCGCTATCGCTGTGAAATTAAACGGCGTCAGCGCGAAGACAAACCCTTCCAACGGCCGTTGCTCAACACGGTTCCAGTTGCCACGCGGTGAAACGGGGGGTTGCTGGCTATATATTTCGGCCATGTATTTCACGTTGAACCGCAGGAAATCCACAATCTCGCACGCTGAATCGATTTCAGCTTGGTAGGCATTCTTGGACTGGCCAAGCATCGTCGCCGCATTCAGCTTATACCGGTATGGACCAGCTATCAGATCCGCAGCCCTCAAAAATATCGCTGCGCGCTGCTCCCACGCCAAATCTTCCCAAGCAGCCTTCGCCGAAAGCGCCGCTGCTATAGCTGCTTCAACATGGCTTTTGTCTCCATAATGGTAATATCCCAGTACATCACCGTGCCGATGGGGCGGACGTACGGCAAACTTCCTCCCCGTACGGACTTCCTCTCCCCCGATGTACATCGGGATGTCAATCTCTGCCGAAAGCGCCGATTCCAGCGCTCCCCGCAGCAGTTCCCGCTCGCGGCTCCCCGCTCCATATGACAATACCGGCTCGTTTACCGGTTCTGGTACTTTGAAAAATCCTTTTAACATAGCGTTATTTCTTTCTTTTGCTTTTGCGTGCACAAAGCTACCAAAACCCCCACGGCTCTGCAATTTATTTCACATGAAAACAGTACGCAGGCACCTTCTTTAGCCATTTTTTTACGTAGGTTTGCGAATTTTGACTAAGTTTAACCGGATATTAACCAAGTACAACAGCATTTAATTTTATTGGATCATGGTATCAATCAAAAAAACCGATTCAAGTGATGTGGATTTTATCGCATTAGTGAAGCTTCTTGATACTGACCTGGCACAAAGGGATGGTGATGAACATGCTTTTTATAACCAGTTCAACAAAATTGACCACATCAAACATGCCATCGTTGCTTATCGAAACGGTACGCCAATCGGCTGCGGCGCAATGAAAGCCTATTCGTCCGATACAATGGAAATCAAACGGATGTATACCCTCCCCGAAGGCCGCGGGAAAGGGGTAGCAAGCACGGTATTGGCGGCGCTGGAAGCATGGGCGGCCGAGCTGTCTTATAAAAAGTGTATTTTGGAAACGGGCAAAAAACAACCTGAGGCCATCAGCCTATATAAAAAGCATCGGTACAAATTGATTCCGAACTATGGTCAATATGCGGGCATTGAAAACAGTGTGTGCTTTGAAAAAGGAATCTAAAGTCGGGGTTGTTTACATTTAAGCATTTAATTGGCCTTTAAGGTCGTTTTTTCTCCTTTATCAAAAAAGACTTCCCCCCTGAGGCAACTCAAAACAGCGCCAGTTGGCCTGTTTCAGGCGGCCCGTCGTGAGCGTTGTAGTGCCGGTTTTCGCTTTTCAGCAGCTGATTCACATCCAGCAGACCGATCAGGTGGATACGCACCAGGGTTGCCTGGGGGTGGGCAGAATCCGGCTTACTCCCTTTTTATTTATCCGGTCACTAGTGAAATTGTATCTATATTGAAAAGATATTTTTGCACAGATTTGCATTGAACAATACATTTCGAGATGAAAATCATCCTGATAACAGGAGCAAGCTGAGGAATTGGATCTGCCATGGCACTATTCGCGGCTAAGGAAGGATACGTCGTCGCTGAAACTACCGCAATGATAAAGCTGCCGCCGATGCGGTATTTTCACAAGCTACCGGGAATGTCTATGCTTCCCATCCATGCTGGATAGTGGCGAATCGAATCCGGATCGGCTAAAGGATAGTATATTAATATAAATATAACGAGGTGGTCCATGAACAAATTGCCCTGCTGTTCAGACAGCACGGAATAGCGCCGTTACTGACGGATTATATTTTTTACAAAGGGTAGGGCAAACTTCACCTACATGAAGGTCGTATAGGGCCTCATATATATTTCTTCAGACAACCAATATCTATAGCTCACATCCAGCACTCCATAACTCAGTATGAAACCAACTTCAATTCGCCACTTTTTTCTTAAAAAATTTGCATTTACCAACACAAATCCATAAATTTACTCAACGTTTATACAAAAAAACACATCAACACAAATAAATAACACCAGTTATTCCATACAAAACATCACAAAAACCAATAAATAATACTTAATAGTCATGAAAATCAAATATTTATATGGATTCACTTGAAATATAACAATATCATGGAATTAAATTTATTATTTTTCACATATTTATAGTATATTTAACCTAACACATATCATGAAATCACCTATTCAAAGAAAAAAAAGAGGCCTACTTTGTTTGTTGGTTGGCATCGCGTTAGCAACCCTCCCAATAGCTTATTTGAGCGCACAAGATTATTATGCTTGCATACCCGGAAGCAGCGGTTGGTGTGTTCCGGCATATTTCCCTAACGATGGAATGATGTGCACAAGTGGCCCTTTCCACAATTGCTCGGGAGACGTCAGTACACCGATATATCCCGAATAATATAAGGAAATTAATCCAATTTCCATTGTTTAGCCAAAGGGGCACTTATTAGAATCAGCCGAGGAATGGGAAGCGAAAATTAGGTTTTCTTCCTATTCCTTTTCATTGAATTTAGCACGCCTGAAAGTACTGGCAATACGATCTACTTCAAGATACGCCATTCTTCCGTCATATTCTCATATCAAATGAAATGTCATCCCTTGACAAAAAGATCTATACTATGTTAAAATACCAATTGTTATTGCTATGGCCTTTCCTATTAAGCCAACTATCGATTCCCACTTCCGCTCAACAGCTTGTTAAAAAGAATAGTTATACCTTTTATTTGCCTAAATCAAGTGGGTTCCAACCAAACGCTTCCGCTGTTGATCTCCAGCGCGGTGAATATCTGCGGACAATCAGCTTACCAAGGCCGAGCTTAGAAATTTATAATTTAAACGATGGGAAATTAAAACAACGCATTCCGGTACAGGCTCAAAAACTAGGTGCGTTTGTCAGGGTTTCGGACGATAGGCTGTGGATTTTTGATAGCTATAAAAGAAGATACCTTTTTGTGGATAGCAGCGGAACTATCATAAAAGCTGTGGATGAAATGGATAAGGAGTACGATGGTGAACTAGCCGCGACCTATCCTGATTGGCAATTCAATCCACTAACATTCTATGATGGCAGAATATACTGTGTTTCCGCGCTTTTTATCTATGATCAAAAGGTTGAACCTAGGTCGTCCCGATTCCAAAACCAAGGGATGGTACGCGTTTTTGACACTCGATCCAATCACGTATCGTGGGCCGCTACTAATACCATTAAAAGCCTAAAGCACAATTTTGGGTATATCAATCGGTACAGCTATGCACGGGCAAAAGACCACTTGGTCATCTCGCCTGCGTTTTCCACCGAACTGTTGGTACTCAATCTCAAAAACAACTATCATTTTTATCCAGACATCAAAGACACGTTATATAACGAGTTAATTCAGCCTATCGCAAGCTGGAAAAAATATATCTCATTAAAGGACCCCGCAATCTTGAAGCACTATTATACCAATGCGCAATTTGTTGGTATTATGTACGACCATTTCCGGGATCGATATTACCGCTTTCTTATCTTACCTAAAAATCGCGCCGGCCAACACGAAACTAAACTGATTGTTCTCGATAAGTACTTGGAGCGGTTGTCGACCCATACGATACCGATGCGATATCGATTGGATGGAGCGTTTATCGATGAACATGGTTTGAACTTACTGGATTATGATAAGTATTTGAACAATTATGACCAACTCGTATTTGACACACTCTTATTTGAATGAAATGCGGACATCAATTTTAGTATTAGTATTGGCTTTCAGCTTGGTGGCATGCGAAAACAACGGTTCGATTAGTACAGAGAATACCTTAAAAATTGTGAGAACAAGTTTTGAAAGCTTTTTAGAAGATAACGGCAAGTCTAAATCCGATTATACCCGCATTTTGGTGATCCCAAACGCAGGCTGCACCGGCTGTATTTCCAGAGCCGAATCCTTTTTCCTGGAACAGTATAATGACCAGAAAATTCTCTTTATCTTTACCTTGATATCGGATATCAAGCTATTCGAATCGGGCCGTATAGGCCCTTACATCAGCAATGACAATGTGATTGTTGACCAACGGGGTCAATTGCCTAAACTAGGCTTTCATTCACAATACCCCTGTGTCCTGAAAGGTGAAGACAACGAATATATTGCCCTAGTTCCGTTTTGACGAAAATCTATGATCATGACTAAACGTACGACCTCAGCATTCATGCTACTGCACAAATGTTGCCTGTTAGTGGAAATAATTGTCTTATGTACATCGAATGTCCCTGTGTCTGCACAATCTATCCCAGCGGATTCCATCTTATACCAGGTCTATTATGAACTAAACCATATTACGAATAAAGACCAGCCAGATTTTATATTAAAAGACCGCATGCTGTTGCTCGTGGGGCAACGGGCGAGTCGATACACAAGCTATGACAAACTATGCTTTGGTGCCGAATACCAGCAACGAGTGACGGAGGAGCAAAGCAACGCTAAAATTGGCGATGAACCGTTTAGGATAAAGCTCCCGCAAAGTCAGTGTACACTCGATGAATATTTTCTTGATCATCGCGCCCAAACCTGTTACGTCGTCGACTACCTACAAGGTGTCTATTTGTATAATAGCGATTATCCTACTCAAAATTGGACAATATCCGATGAAAGCAAGGAGATATTGGGACTACCGTGCCTGAAAGCGACAACAACATTCGGTGGGCGGGATTGGGTAGCTTGGTATACGCCCAAAATCCCGTTGCAATCCGGCCCCTGGCTGCTGCATGGACTGCCGGGCCTGATTGTCGAAGCCAATGACCTTAGCAGGGAGGTCGTGTTCTCCTTGCAAGCTATTGAGCACCATACGGCTGAAGCCGTTACAAATGATCCGGCTCTGGCTTTGTATGTCGGCGCCACCATCCAATTGCCGACCGATATTGCCATACCCACACAACGAAAAAATTTCGAGCGAATGAAACAAAAAGCGTTAGCCAGCCCGAGGGCATTTCTCTCATCGTTACCAGAAAACTGGTTTAAGTTTGTTGATTACAAAACTTTTTTCGGCATGTTATGGATATCCAGACCACCGATCACCAATCCAATCGCTTTGATAGACTAGCACACAATCCATGTTCAGCCGGATCATGTCTGCTTACTTGTTACAACTAGTCACCGTACAGGTTATGTTACTAGTGTCGCTGTCCATATCTGCCACCGCGCAACAAATCTCGTTAGCAGGCACGGTTAGCGATGAGCAGGGAGTCCCCGTTCCGCTGGCCAACGTACTCATCAAGCAACGGAAAAACGAAAAACTCCTTTACTTCAAAGCAACGGATAACAATGGCGCTTTTGTCCTGAATCTACCTAGTGAAACCATACTTACCTACTTCTATTTGGAGGTTACCCACGTATCCTATCGTACGATAAAAATTGAACTCGAAAAAGGCAAGAATTTTTACGAAATCAGGCTGAGCCGGCAGCGTGTTCACTTAGATGAGGTATCCGTAGGTATAAAGCCGCGCATTAACGCTTCGGGCGATACCATCCGCTATGACGTCAACTCTTTCGCCACCCAGCTCGACCGTAGTGTAGGAGATGCCTTAAAACGTATGCCGGGCTTCGAGGTCGAACAAAACGGGCGTATTCTTTACCAAGGGCAGGCTATTTCGCACCTGTACATCGATGGCGACGATTTATTGGAAGGGAAGTACGGAATCGGTACCCGGGCAATACCGCATGCTATCGTACAGGGGGTGGAAGTCTATAAAAATCATCAAGACATCAAAGTGCTCCAAGACCGGGTTGTGTCGCGCGACATTACAATTAACCTGGTCATAGCGGATAAAGCGAAGATGCGGCTAAATGGCGAAGCAAAATTGGGTGGGGGATGGCCTGAACAATATGTTAGCGAATTAAACGCCATCGTATTCAATGACAAAATCAAGATGCTGGATGCGCTTAAGGGTAACAATGCGGGCATCGACATTAGGGAAGACCTTCAAGACCTGACAGGCCAAGCGGCTACGAATCTCGAACGCCATAGCCAGCCATTGCTGTCTTCCGGCACTGCCGGCGCGCCCAACCTCCCCAAAGCCCGGCACTACCTGAATAACAGCGTGGGCTTATTTGCGCACCACCTGGTAACTCTGGACGCTGATTGGCAAGTCCGTGCGAACATAGACCTTTTTGCCGACCGGAACAAACTCATATACGACAATCAAAACATGATTTTCGGCGAAATGGATTCAATTTCTTTTACCGAACAACTGTATCGGGTCAACAAGCCGTTTTTAACCGAGGGAAGCTTACGTGTACATAAAAACACCAAAAAGACTTACCTGAATAATTTGCTGAAATTCAATTATTCCAGAGACTACTCAGCAGCAGAACTTAGTGGTGATGAGCAGTTGATTGACCAACGTTTAAAACAACAGCAGTGGTTCTTTGACAATCATTTCCAATACTTCCCCATGTTGAAGGGCAAGGACGTGCTGAAGTTTTCGGGAAGGGTTGCAACCAATAAGGCTCCCGAGCAACTGGTGTTGGCTTCTCCGCAGAAGCCGATTGTTGACGTCCCTTCGATGTCCTTATCATGGCTGCGACAACGGGTCACCACGAGAACGACCCATGCCGAACTAAATATCGAATACTTATTGAAACCTACGTGGTTTTCCCACCGCTACAATTTGCAGGCATTTAGCGAATGGCAGTCTTTGCACTCTTCACTGAACCCAATCGAAGGTGAACAGGTTCTTGACGAAATAACTACTGGAAATGCCTTGCAATGGCGAAGGTCATATGCACTCCTAGGAAGCACATATGAGATCAAACGAAGTAATTTCACGCTTTCTGCTACCTTACCCCTGCGTTTGCAGCAAATCAGCTACGATGATGCGCAGTTTGCGTTGAATCGCGGACAGGTCGACTGGTTATTTGATCCATCACTCGAGATAAGCAAAAAAATAGGGCAACAACATGAAGTGGCGGGACACTACGGCTATAGCAACACGTTTGGTAACATGCAAAATATCTATCAGGGTGCCATCATGACCAACTACCGGACACTGCTTGCCAACGACACGGTATTGCAGCGAAACCGTGGCCACCATGCAGGTTTTGCGGTTAAGCTGGCAAACGCTCCGGATATGCTATTTGTTAATCTGGGGTATGACTACGCTCATGTAGCGTCCAATGTGATGATGTCTTATCAGGTCACCGAACAATTGACAAGTGTGGTGGCACTTCCGCTCACCAATAGACAAACCCAGCACAACGCCGTCGCAGGTATCAGTAAATTTTTGTTTTTCTTGGGCGTTAAATCGGGTATAACAGCCAAATGGTCATTAACAAACGACAACCAACTTGTCAACGATGCGCTGCTACCCTACCGGAATCGCATGTTTTCGTTGAGCCCTGATTTGAATGCAAAGCTCCTCGGGCGTATAAACGTAGCGTACATAGGTAATTGGTCTTGGCTACACAATGAACCCCGGCAGCGGGGGCTCCCTTTTTCACAGCGATTAGTAACGTTCAGCCAGTCCGTCCAACTCTACTATTCTCCATCAGCAATGTTGGATATCGGGCTTAAAGGCCAGCAGTTATACACCAAACAAAGAGAACAGGCCAACTACAATTATTTTTTCATGGATGCCAATGCTCGTTATAAAATCCCAACGTGGCGGATAGTGCTTGAATTTGACCTTTTCAATATCGCAAACATCAAGACATTTGAGTACATCGCGTTGACAACGAACTCACGGCATAATAATCGCTATCAAATCCGTGGCCGTATGGCACTCGTCAAGGCAGCCTTTACATTTTGACGCCCGTAAAAAGGCTGGCATACAGCACAATGCTCATTGCTTAAGCCGCTCTTTGAATACTTTTTTAAACTTCTCCAACTTAGGCACGATGACGTATTGGCAATAGGCTTGATTGGGATTTAGGTTAAAATAATTCTGGTGATAATCCTCGGCTATGTAAAAGGCTGTATAGGGTTCCAAGGTCGTTACGATCGGCTGATTATACACCTTCTCTTCATTCAACCGCCGGATGTAGTATTCAGCTTTTTCTCGCTCTCCTTCATCATGGTAGAAAATGGCTGAACGGTATTGTGGGCCGATATCATTGCCCTGCCTGTTGAGTTGTGTCGGATCATGGGCGATAAAAAATGCTTCGAGCAATTCATCATAGGTAATGACATCCGGCCGATAAATCACATTGACAGCTTCCGCATGGCCCGTCCTCCCTGTCGTAACCTGCTTATAGGAAGGGTTGGCTACCGACCCGCCTGTATAACCTGAAATCACCGTATCAACCCCTGCTAATTGCTGGAATTGCGCTTCCGTGCACCAAAAACATCCGCCCGCGAATGTGGCCGTATCCACCGCTCCACCTGCATTCCCGCCGATCGGCCGGACATAGGCTTGGGAAGTATGGGTACCTGTAGACTGTAGGCAGGCCACATACAATATGGCACTACTAAGAAAGAATAATATCTTCATTTTGAATTTCCTTCACTACAAAAGTACAAAGGCTATTGGCTTTTTCACGAATAATCCCCAAAATACACCAAACTAGGTATTTTCTCCATAGCAAAGAATTACTCCAGCTTTAACACAATTTTCCCAAACTGTGTTGAACCGCTCATTTTCTGTAACGCATGCTGCGCTTCCTGCACGGAGTGGATGCTATCAATAACCGGTTTGATGCGATGGTTTTTAACGAACGCCAGCATATCGTGGAAGTCGGCGGGCGATCCCATGGTCGTACCCAATAAGGACAGCTGCTTCCAAAATAGCTTGCGTCCATTGAGTTCGGGAATATTGCCTGCCGTGCCACCGAAAAAAACAATGCGTCCTCCGGGATTGGCCAAATCAAGGTGATGGGCAAACCCTTCGCCCAAGGCGCTATCGATGATGATATCAAAGCCCCCTGCTTTTTCTACAAGCTGCTGGGCCCAATTGCCATCAGTATACAGCGCTCCCCCTCTGGCGCCTAATGCAACGGCTTGCTCGATCTTTGGTACCTTGCTGGATGTCACATACACCTCCGAACCGGCATACAATGCCAATTGCAAAGCCAACGTGGCTACACCTCCTCCCGCTCCCGCCACCAATACCTTATCTCCGGCTTTCAGATGTGCACGGGTAAAAAGTGCACGGTATGCCGTAAGACCGCCAAGGGGCAACGCCGCAGCCTCCTCAAAGGAAAGATGCGATGGCTTTTCATATAGATTGGCGACTGGCACACGTACGTATTGCGCAAATGTACCATCTTGGGGCAACCCCAAGATATGAAATGTCTTTTCTTGAAACGACCCGTGCTCGCCCCACGCAATCGAGGGGTTGATGACCACCGCCCTGCCTACCCACGCCTGATCGGCTTCCTCTTCTACCGTTTCAACGACGCCCGCTCCATCCGAACCCAGTATGATGGGAAATTTTAACCCCGCATATTGGCCCTGCTGTATCCACCAATCCCGCCTGTTGAATGCAGCGGCTCTGATACGTACCAACGCCTCTCCTTTTTCCAGCTTGGGAATGGGCACTTCTTTTAATACCAATGGTTCTTTGACTCCATTCAGAACGATTGCTTTCATTAGTTGAGATTTGAGACACCAGATGCCAGCAAAAAAGCGGCTTATGCATATACATATGGCCGCTTTTTTGCTAATATTGCCCCGCACTACAGCTGCTACATCTCGTCATGTCTGCCGTAGTCACCGGACATGTGATATTCAGCTTTTATTTCGCATCTGCGTAGCGCTTGGCTACTGCATTCCAGTCGATGACATTGAAAATAGCCTCCAAATAGGCGGGGCGCTTATTTTGATAATTCAGGTAATAAGCATGTTCCCACACATCAATACCCAATATCGGCGTGCCCTTCACCTCGGCGATATCAAACAATGGGTTATCCTGATTGGCAGTGGAGGTTACCTGCAATTTGCCGGAACCATCTACCACTAACCAAGCCCAGCCCGAGCCGAAACGGGTGGCACCAGCTTCCTGCAATTTCTTTTTCAGTTCGTCAAATGAACCGAAAGCTTCATCGATAGCGGCCGCCAAATCGCCGGTGGGGGCTCCCCCGCCATTCGACGACAGGATGGTCCAAAATAAAGAGTGGTTATAGTGCCCACCTCCATTGTTGCGTACCGCAGCGGGATATTTTGAAATGGTTGCACAGATTTCTTCAATGGAAAGGTTTTCCGCATCCGTGCCCGCAATGGCTTTATTCAAATTGTCTACATAAGCTTGGTGGTGTTTACCATGATGGATTTCCATGGTTTCCTTATCGATATGAGGTTCCAATGCATCGGTGGCGTAAGGTAACGCCGGTAATTCAAAAGCCATAATATGTATTGTTTTAAATTAAAAATTAGTTAATGTGTTGGACAAATATAACGATTATCAACCCAATTTTGTTTACCGAAATATTAACGCTTGATTACTTATTCCGTTTATTACGGAAAAATGACGTTACAAGTGCTGCGCATTCGTTTTCCAAAACGCCGCTTATCACTGTTGTTTTGGGGTGTAATAAGTCATTACCATGAATTGAAAATCCCCTTTTTCGATCGTTCGCTCCAAAAACGATACGGGTAATCTGCGTCCAGTAGGCCGCCCCTGCGCACATCACACAAGGCTCGATGGTCACATACAATGTACAATCTTGCAAATATTTCCCACCAATGTAATTGGCTGCTGCCGTAAAGGCTTGCATCTCTGCATGCGCGGTGACATCATTCAACCGCTCCGTCAGATTATGCCCGCGTCCGATGATTTTTCCGTTGCATACAATCACGGCGCCGATGGGCACTTCGTCCTGATCCAGGGCCTTCTGTGCCTCTTTTAATGCTTCTTTCATGTAGATCTCGTCAGAGACGGCGTCGCTCGCATCTTCAAAGTTGATGTATTTCATTTGATAGTTAAATCAACTTGGTTCCATTGGGTACCCGGCGCTCGATGGCACTGAGTACAATATCACCGTTTTCATCGGCAAAGCCGGTAATCAAACATTCTGACATAAAATCAGCAATCTGCTTCTTCGGAAAATTGACCACGCCGATTATTTGCTTGCCAATCAATTCGTCTTTGCTGTAATGTTTCGTAATTTGTGCGCTGCTTTGGCGGACACCTATCACCTCGCCAAAATCAACGCGAAGTTTGTAAGCTGGTTTCCTTGCTTTTGGAAAATCTGCAACATCGATGATAGTACCCACACGCAGCTCCACTTTCTCAAAGTCCTGCCAAGCTATTTCTTCCATAATGCTTATAACCGATTGCTTTTCAAATCCGCTAAGCCTTTCTGAAGGGTGAACAACACATAATCCCGATTGCGCCGCACGCGGTTGGCCAACCGATTGACTAACTCATCCTCTTTGCCTTCTTCGAAAGCCAGGTCTTCATCAGATAGGTGATTGTATTTACGAAGGAATTTTTTCTTCAATACGTCCCATTCTTCCCGTGTTATTTTGATAGCTGCCATATCTTAGTTGTTTTTCCCACAAAAGTAGGGATTCCGTCTGTCCTGACCAAGTTTGTTATGTACGAATCATTTTCGGCTTGAATTTTGCTAACCTTCATTTCAGTCAGGTGATTTAAGAATTGCCTTGATATGAACTAAAATGATTGAAGTTATGAAAAAGTGTTTTATTCTTGTTTTCTTTTTGACATCGACAATTTTGGGTGCTAACGCGCAATTGCTGCCAAGTGTCCAATTTGGTCTTAAGGCAGGGCTCAATTTCTCGAGCCTGAAGTCGGAAGACGGCGGTTGGCTGGACGCAAGCACACGTACGGGTTACCAAGCCGGTATTTGGGCACGGATTGGTGGTGCCGGCGTGCATTTCCAACCGGAGCTTTACGTCACGGGCAAAAGTTCGGAAGCCAAATTGGTAGGCACGGACGAAGAGGGCAAAGTAACGTTTACTTCGTTGGATTTGCCGCTATTATTGGGCACGCGCATTGGCTTGGGCCCTGTTGGGCTACGTATTCATGCCGGCCCGGTGGTTTCGTTTGTCGTGGATAAAAGTATTGGTGAATCATTGGGACAAGTGACCGAATTCAGCGAGTATAAAAACCAGGCTTGGGCAGTCACGGGAGGCTTAGGGCTCGATATCAGCAACTTCCGCGCAGACTTGCGCTATGAGCATGGGCTAAGCGAACTGAGCAAAAATGACGCCGCTCCCCAAAAGCTCAACCTTTGGACTATCGGAATTGGATACCGCTTGTTCTGACGAACAGAAAAGTATCCCATTACTCCATCTACGCCATGCCGATAAACGGCATGGCATTTTATTATCCAGCCAAAACTTAGAACAGTTCTAAATTACCGATTTTCCTTGTTTGTTTTCACCGATATTAAATCTATTGGTAGATTTGCTTACCAAATTTAAAATAATCGAGGAGAATGAGTAAGTCCAAACATCTGCTTTCTTCATCACTGGGGAAGAAGTTGATAATGAGTTTAACAGGTCTGTTTTTGTGTACGTTCTTAATTGTCCATTTGATTGGTAATTTACAGCTATTTTACCATGATCAGGGCAAGGCTTTCAATGACTATGCTTATTTCATGACCCATTTCACACCTATCAAGGCCGTCTCCTATTTATTGTATGCTTCGATTATCATACATGCGATTTACGCCCTGATACTGACCATCCACAACCGGAAATCACGTCCTGTGCGATACGCCATGACCAACGGCGCTGCAAACAGTGCCTGGAACTCACGCAACATGGGAATACTCGGCACGGTATTGCTGGTATTCATCGTGACACACATGAGCAACTTCTGGTGGAAATACCATAATGATGATGTGCCTTACATCGAATACCGTACCGACTTGTCCACGCAGGAAACGACAGCCACCGAATTGACTGCCGACGGATTCAGCGAATATACCAAATATACGGACAACGGCGTCGAAATCACCAAAGCAAGGGATTTATACCGGCAAGTCCAGTTTGCTTTTAAAAACTGGGGGTTGGTGGCATTATATGTAATCTCAATGGCGGCCCTTTCGTTCCACCTCATCCACGGATTCAAAAGTGCATTCCAGACATTGGGCTTTGACCATAAGCGGTATGCCCCCCTTATCCGGTTTGTCGGTATCTGGTTTTTCGGGATAGCCATTCCCATCGGGTTTGCAGCTATGCCCATTTATTTTTATTTTTTCAGCTAAGCTATTTACGACGCTGCCGCGCTTTCGCGGAAGCTTCATGATACAACAGAGATTTATTTGTATGTTAGATTCAAAAGTACCAGCAGGGCCGTTGGCCGAAAAGTGGTCGAAACATAAGTTTAACCTCAAATTGGTCAACCCTGCCAATAAGCGGAAATACACCATCATCGTGGTAGGTACCGGATTGGCCGGATCTTCCGCCGCCGCATCCCTTGCCGAATTGGGCTACAACGTCAAGGCGTTTTGCTATCAGGATAGCCCAAGGCGCGCACACTCCATTGCTGCCCAAGGGGGGATCAACGCTGCCAAAAACTATCAAAATGATGGTGACAGTGTATTTCGGCTGTTCTATGATACCATCAAAGGGGGCGATTACCGCGCTCGCGAAGCCAACGTGCACCGCCTTGCCGAAGTATCGGTAAACATCATTGACCAGTGTGTTGCGCAAGGGGTCCCATTTGCGAGGGAATATGGAGGCTTGCTGGATAACCGTTCATTCGGTGGTGCACAGGTATCCCGTACATTTTATGCCCGTGGGCAGACGGGGCAACAACTGCTACTTGGTGCCTATTCGGCATTGAACCGCCAAATCAACAATGGTAAGGTGAAAATGTACAACCGGCATGAAATGCTGGATCTGGTGACCATTGATGGGCATGCCCGGGGCATCATCACCCGCAATATGGTAACCGGCGCCATCGAATCCCATGAAGGCCATGCCGTGCTGCTTTGCACAGGTGGCTACGGCAACGTCTTCTTCCTTTCTACCAATGCCATGGGCTGTAACGTTACCGCCGCTTGGCGCGCGCACAAACGGGGTGCTTTCTTCGGCAATCCGTGCTACACGCAAATACACCCTACGTGTATTCCCGTAACGGGCGACCACCAGTCAAAACTGACGCTGATGTCCGAATCGCTCCGCAATGACGGGCGTGTATGGGTACCGAAGACCGTTGAGCTGGCGCAGAAGCTGCGCAAGGGAGAGCTAAAAATATCCGATATCAAGGAAGCAGATCGCGACTATTATCTGGAACGCAAATACCCTTCATTTGGCAACTTGGTGCCGCGCGATGTGGCATCACGCAACGCCAAGGAGGTCGTAGATGAAGGCCGCGGGGTCGGTGCCTCCGGTATTGCCGTATTCCTCGATTTCGAAGATGCCATCAAACGGCTGGGCGAAGACGCAGTACGGGCCAAGTACGGCAACCTCTTCGACATGTATTATCAAATCACGGACGAAAATCCCTATAAGCAACCCATGCGCATCTACCCTGCGGTACACTATACCATGGGCGGTCTTTGGGTTGATTACAACTTGATGACTACGGTACCCGGGTTATATGCATTAGGTGAGTGCAACTTCTCTGACCATGGTGCCAACCGCTTGGGTGCGTCAGCGCTGATGCAGGGACTTGCCGATGGGTATTTCGTGATTCCTTATACCGTAGGCGATTACCTTGCCGGACTGGGCTTCGACCCGGTAGACAAAAACCACCCCAACTTTGAAAAGACGCGCAAGCAGGTGGAAGACAACGTGCATAAGCTGCTTTCCCTTAAGGGAAGCAAAACAGTGGATGATATCCATAAAAAACTCGGCCACATCATGTGGGAGTACTGCGGTATGGCGCGTAATGAAGCCGGGCTGATAAAAGCCAAAGGGCTTATCCAAGCGCTTAAGAAAGAGTTTTGGAGCGACGTGACCGTACTGGGTGAGAATGAGGAAATGAACCAATCGCTTGAAAAAGCTGGCCGTGTGGCCGATTTCCTGGAATTGGGTGAACTGATGGTGGACGATGCGCTTAACCGCCGTGAATCCTGCGGCGGGCATTTCCGCGAAGAAAGCCAAACGGATGAGGGCGAGGCTAAGCGTGACGACGAAAATTTCCGTTATGTGGCCGCCTGGGAGTATCAGGGTGAAGATCAGCCCGAAACGCTCCACAAGGAAGCGTTGGAATTTGAAAACGTGAAATTGACACAACGGAGCTATAAGTAATTTTAGATTGTAGATTTTAGATTGCTGACTTTGGTCGATACAAATCAGCGGATTTACGCAACATCGTAAATCATATAGCTAACATCGTAAATGGAATATAATCATGAGTGGAAACATGAACCTGACGTTGAAAGTATGGCGTCAAAAGAATGACAAAACCAGGGGTAAATTCATCACCTATCAGGCCAACGGCATATCACCGGATATGTCTTTTTTGGAGATGCTGGATGTTGTCAATGAAGGACTGGTACGTAAGGGCGAGGATCCCATCCACTTTGACCATGATTGCCGGGAAGGCATTTGCGGTATGTGCTCGCTGCATATCAATGGGAGACCGCACGGCCCGAAACAAGGCACGACTACCTGCCAATTACACATGCGCAGCTTCCATGATGGGCAGACCATCGTCATTGAGCCCTGGCGCGCTGCTGCATTTCCTGTAATTAAAGATCTCGCGGTAGATCGTACGGCATTTGATCGCATCCAACAGGCTGGTGGATACGTCAATGTAAACACCGGCGGTGTACCGGATGCCAACGGGATTCCTATTCCCAAAGTGGTGGCTGACGAAGCATTTGAATCCGCAACATGCATTGGTTGCGGCGCCTGCGTGGCGGCATGCAAAAATGCATCGGCCATGTTGTTCGTATCGGCCAAGATTTCGCAATACGCATTGCTACCCCAAGGACAAACCGAGCGCTACAGCCGAGCACAGGCTATGGTGGCCCAAATGGATACCGAAGGGTTCGGCAGCTGCACCAATACCGGTGCATGCGAAGCAGAATGCCCAGTAGGTATCAAGCTGACGAATATTGCCCGGATGAACCGCGAGTATCTCACAGCTAAACTTTTTAAAGAAGAGGAAGCCCACTGATATAAATACGGCCCATCTTCTTCTAATGTACCTCTCACAATGGCACAATTGTGGGAGGTTTTTTTTATTATCCGGTGCGGAAGCACCCCCGGTATCGGGGATATTTTCTATTTTTACGTGGGAATCATCGTGTAACTCGTGAGTACAGTTGTCAAAATAAGGTTGTTGTTGATGGTGTTGACGTTATGCTTCATAGGCACGGCCATCACCATTAACCTCACGTTCAATGACGAAGAAGTCCTTCTCCTCGATGCTCACACACTCCAAAGCAACCTGCACAAAAAGGAGCAAATCGTTTACAATTTCCTTAATGACACAGCTCTTTTCGAAGCGCTTAAAACATTGGACACGGACGTTAAGCATACCGAGTATATGCTCAACTACCTCGTCAACAAGCATGAAATTTACCCATTCGTTTATATAAATAATGAATTGGTGATTTGGGGGACAGATAAGTTCGTCCCCAAGACCGACGCGGGCATACGCAACGGTGTTGATATCATTAAAGCCGACAATGGCTGGTACGAATCGATTAAAAAAAACGTCGGCAATTTTTCTGCGCTATTTTTAATCCCAATCAAGTCAGATTTCCAGAAGAATAATGAATACCTACAGAATACGTTTTCGAAAGACCTCATCGAAACGAATAACCTCGAGATAGCCGAATATGCTGATCAGCTCATCTACAACATCAGAAGCGTGACGGGGGAATACCTGCTTTCCGTCAAACTCCGTGATGGGCATCACGACACGTTTTTTTCCAAACTGGAACTGGCTATGTGGATGCTTGCAGGATTTTCGGTCATCCTCTTGTTCAACATCATCTGTATCTGGCTTGCCAAACAGGGATGGGTTTGGTCTTCTGTCCTGTTCCTTGCGTGCTGTCTGGTTGGCGTCCGTTA
Source organism: Parapedobacter koreensis (assembly GCF_900109365.1). Lineage (GTDB taxonomy): Bacteria > Bacteroidota > Bacteroidia > Sphingobacteriales > Sphingobacteriaceae > Parapedobacter > Parapedobacter koreensis. The sequence continues at coordinate 228,516 of NZ_FNZR01000007.1, forward strand.
CCTGGATCTGCACTATGGCTTATTGGCTTCCCATTTTTATACTGGAATCTTTGATCCGAGGAATTTTGCTTCCAGCTTTCTTTTCCCACATTTAGGTGGCTTCCTGCTCAATATCATTGCTTTCACTTGGTTCACGGGATATTTATACACCTTCAGGTACCGACTGAAGATCCCGACCATTGGTTATTCCAAAACAGGGAGCTTTGCCATTATATTCCTATTTGGTTTGCTGATTTATTTTGTGAGCCATGCCATATCCGAAGTATTTTCTGGCCTTGTCACCAACTCAGACATTAATTTTGACGTAACGAATATCCTGAGCCTCAGCGCATATAGCTGGATAGGAATAGTTGCTTTGTGTCTGAGTATCATGTCTCTCCTCTTGCTTATCGACCTATTGGTAGAGCTTGCCCACACCCTGATTCCCGATTCGCGCAGGCTACTTTTCATTGGGGCGGCTATTGTCTTTTGCTCAGCAGGGATCTATGTTTACTTCGGTGCGCTTTCACTTGTTGATTTTCCAATAACGTTCGTTTTACTCAGCATATTAATTGGGCTACGCGCTTGGTATTTCAAACGAAAAGGCCAATTCGACTTAGCCATCTTCATCTCCACATTGCTATTACTTGCGGCAATAACAGCTATAAAACATGGCGAATTTCAGCAATATAAAAAAGAAGAAGAACAAAAGATAGCCATTTCGAAACTGGAGGCGGTGGATGATGCCAATGCGCTTTCGTTGTTCCATGATTTGGAAAAGGAAATTGTCAAAGATCCCGTTCTCATTGATTATTTCAAGCAACCGAAAGGCGAAAACCAAGAACTGCTTAATGAACATCTAAAACGTACTTATCTAAGTGGCTACCTCTCCAGGTATGAATTTGTAGCCAATGAATACGATACCAATTGGTTCCCCATCGGGGCAAGCTCTACAAGTAAACGGGAAGCTTATCGTGAAAAAGTGATATCAGGTGCCATCAAAGTATCAGAAAATTTCTATCGCGGCAATAGTCGATTCGGAAATTTTGAATATTTCGCCCAGCTTCCTGTGGAAGAAGATGGAAATCCATTAGGCACCTTGCTTATCGAACTGCAAAACCGATCATTCAGCCAATTGGCTGCATACCCCGATATTCTTGCAGACAGCAGGATAGACCAGCAACAAACAGAATTGATCACTCGGTATGCTTATGCATTTTATCGGGACGGCAACTTGGTAAGCCAGTACGGTGATTATGTGTATCCATTGTCCGGCGAGACTTATCCTACGGAACAACGCAAATATATCGCACTTGGCGACGAGGGTGGATTTGAACACATGATGTACCGTCCAAACAGCCGAACGTTGATTGTGCTCAGCCAGCGCCAGCAGAACAGTTGGATGCAATTGGCAGCGTTGTCCTTCATTTTTCTCGTTTTCTTGCTGTTCGCCATGCTGGCCTTTATTTCCCGGTGGTTGGTCTTGACGCTAAACAGCAACGACTTCAGTTTGAGGAATCTTAAATGGAGTTTCTTGATCCTCACAAATAAAGTCTTATACAGCACGCGCATCCAAACATTTATCGTCGTAGCCGTAATATTTACCTTGATTGTCGTAGGTGTCATCACTTTCTTTAGTATAAGCAGCCAGTTTAAAAAACAGCAAGAAAATGGTGTGCTGAAATATGTAGTGGATATTGCGGGAAGATACGAGTCAAGGATACTTAAGGAATCCAATACCAACCGTGGGATATCCACGGACGAGCAATTCAACATTATTGCAGAGTCCATTGCTTCTGATTTGAACCTTTACGGCACTGATGGCCAGCTGATTTATTCCACGCAGCCACGCATATATGATCTCCAATTGACATCCCGCTACATCAATCCGCAGGCATGGCTGCACATTGCACGATATCAGCGATCGGAGTTTTTGCAACACGAGCATATCGGTGGTTTAAACTTCATTGCGGCTTACGCCCCCATCAGAAACGATGAATACCAGCCGGTGGCCTTTTTGAGCTTGCCCCACTACAGCTATCAAAAAGAATTTGACCAAAACGTAGGGCTGCTGCTTAATACGCTGGTCAATATTTATGCTTTGATTATCTTGGTGCTGGGTTTATTTGCGGTATTCGTGGCCAACAAAATCACAGCTCCACTCGCACTGGTGCAACGTAGCCTTGCAAAAACCAGTATCGGCAAGCAAAACGAACCTATCTTTTGGAAAAGGCATGACGAGATTGGCAGCCTTATCAAGGAATACAACCTGATGATTGCTGCGCTGGAGCAAAGCGCCAATACCATCATGCGCTCGGAACGTGAATCTGCATGGCGGGAAATGGCCAAGCAGGTGGCCCATGAAATCAAAAACCCATTGACCCCCCTTAAATTGGGCATCCAACAATTGGAACGTTCGTGGAAAGAAAAGGATCCCCGATTTGATGAACGGTTTGCACGGTTCAGTGAATCATTCATCGAACAGATTGACAGCCTTTCACTCATTGCTTCTGAATTTTCAGAGTTTGCCAAGATGCCGGATACGCAGCTTAAAGAAGTGGATGTGCTGGATATCATCAATAAGGCAGCCGAAGTATTCAGCAATAACGTAGGTGTAAAAATACAGATTCTCAACCACTGTGGCGATGACACTATTAAAATCCAAGGAGATCGCGACCAGTTGCTGCGTTCATTCAACAATTTGATGAAAAATTCGATAGAGGCTACCATTACAAAACGCAGGTGCCATATCGATGTCATTATTGCCTACGATATGGATGGCTACGTCTTGATAGCTTTGCAGGATAATGGCCATGGAATAAGCCCCGAAGCAAGAGAAAAATTATTTCAGCCGAACTTTACGACCAAAAGCTCAGGAACCGGGCTTGGACTCGCATTTGTGAAACAGGCCGTGGAAGGAATGGGTGGAAGTATCCAATATGAAACATACGTAGGGAAAGGCACCACATTCTTTCTACGTATCCCATCCGTAAAAGCGCGGCGAAAGCAACAAAATGTCATCTAAGAAAAGTTGGTTTATTTAAGTACTACGCTGCTTTGTCCCATGACGGTACTATCTGCGTATAACAATATGGTATAGGTACCTTTCTGGAATCCTTTTGTATCCTTCCATTCAATAATATAATCAGCGCCGTCATTTGCAAAGTCGATAGCTGTTTTGTAAGTGTATTGAATTTGGTCACCATCAACTTCAAAAAGACCATTGTCAATGGTTCGTAAATTGCCATTCGGATCAATTACACGGACATAGACATCATGCATGCCTATTTGAGCTAATGGATTGTCCGCTATTGTAAAATTAATCTGAAATTTATCAATCCTGCGCGCTTTTGTTTCTACACTTTGTTTATTATTGCTGCGATCGCGGACACCATTTATTGAAATACCTGACACTTTAAGAGCCGCTGCCAATCTAACCTTGCCAGTTAAATCCGTATTTTCCTCTTCAAGTGCGGCTACCCGATTAGAAGACGAAGAAACCTCTTGCTTCAACTCGTCCCGCTCGGAAGTAAGCTGCGCATTTTGATTACGAAGGTTCCCCACTTCGTTCAAATACTTCAACACTTGTTGTTTTAATTGGCTTATTTCTTGTTGAGCATTGGCCAATTGTTCCTGCGTAAGATTATGCTGGGCCAGCTGGGTACGCAATTCCACAATTGTCGTACGAACACTGTCTTGGGCCGCTTTCAATGAAGTGCTAAGGACAACGTTTTCGTCAGTCAACCGATCGAGCTCAGCTTCGATTCGATCGATTTCAGCCTGCATATTCACCCGTTCATCCGTCAATTCATGAACCTTATCACCCGTATTTTTATACTTGATATAAAAATATACATTGGTAGCGAGCAACGCCACGATAGCCACCACAAAAAAATAAATCTTTGTGGAATCCTTTCTTACTTCTGCAGGCTTGGATTCAAAACCTGTTTCTTGTATGGTATGTATTTCTTGCATGGCTATACATCAAAGCGCTATCCTAACACACGGTACCCTTACGCAAAAATTGTTCCAACATCTTTTGCTCAGGTAAGTGGAAGGCAATTTGATGCCTACGCTACTCGAAATAATTCAGTGTTTTGAACCCGCCTCGTCTTAGGTACTCTTCTTTACGCATAAGCCTTAGATCAGCATGTACCATATCCTGTATGAGGGCGTTGAGGTCATACTTAGGTTGCCAGCGCAGTTTGAGCCGGGCTTTGGTAGCGTCCCCCACCAAGAGGTCTACCTCGGTGGGCCTGTAATATTTAGGATCTACTTTTATTACGGTATGCCCAAATTTTATAGCTGCTGGATCGATATCCAACTGGCGGAGTCGATTTTCATCAACGTCAATGACTACACCCTTCTCACGCTCCCCTTTGCCACTGAACTCCACTTCTATCCCCACCTCGGCAAAGCTCATCCGCACAAAATCGCGCACAGTAGTGGTGATACCTGTAGCCACCACATAATCAGTCGGTTCTTCTTGCTGAAGCATCAGCCACATGGCTTCTACATAGTCTTTTGCGTGCCCCCAATCACGTTGTGCGTCAAGATTGCCCAAAAAAAGCCTTTGCTGCAACCCAAGCGCAATACGCGCCACAGCGCGCGTAATCTTGCGCGTCACGAAGGTCTCTCCCCGTACAGGGCTTTCATGGTTGAACAGGATGCCATTACAGGCATATAGACCGTAAGCTTCCCGGTAATTGACCGTAATCCAGTAAGCATACAGTTTGGCTACGGCATAGGGACTCCGCGGATAAAACGGCGTCCGTTCGCTTTGGGGTACTTCTTGTACCAATCCGTACAATTCTGAAGTGGCAGCTTGGTAAAATCGGCATTTGCGCCCAAGTCCAAGTAAACGAACGGCCTCCAATATACGGAGCGCCCCCAGCCCATCTGCATTGGCGGTATATTCTGGTGTATCAAAACTTACTTTTACATGACTTTGCGCGGCCAAATTGTAAATCTCATCCGGCTGGGTCTCCTGGACAATCCTAATCAAATTGGTCGCATCTGTAAGGTCGCCATAGTGTAGGGTAAAACGCTTATCGGACTCATGGGGATCTTGGTATAAGTGGTCAATCCGATCCGTATTAAACAACGAGCTCCGCCGTTTTAGCCCATGCACATGGTACCCTTTTTTTAGCAGGAATTCGGCCAGGTATGCACCGTCTTGCCCAGTTATACCGGTTATGAGCGCTGTTTTTGGCATTATGGTCAACTGTTTTTTTTCAATACCGATTTCAAAAGGTATTGTCCGTACCCACTTTTCAGTAATGGCTGTGCAATGGCCTCAAGCTGCTGTCCATCAATGAAATCCATGCGGTAAGCCACTTCTTCAATACACCCAATCTTTAGCCCTTGCCGCTCTTCAATCACCTGCACAAATTGGCCTGCCTGCATGAGGGAGGTAAATGTCCCGGTGTCCAACCACGCTGTGCCCCGGCTGAATACACCTACTTTCAACCGTCCTTGTTCAAGATAAACCTTGTTGACATCGGTAATTTCATATTCACCACGTGCTGATGGCTGGATACTTTGGGCGATTTCAACCACCGAATTGTCGTAAAAATACAAGCCGGGAACCGCATAATTAGATTTGGGATGGGTGGGCTTTTCTTCAATGGAAACCACATTCCGTTGTTCGTCAAACTCGACCACACCGTAGCGCTCGGGATCGGATACGGGATAGGCAAATACCACGCCTCCTTCGGGATCTGCGCTTTGCTGCAATAAACGTGACAAACCCTCCCCATGAAAAATATTATCGCCCAGTATCAATGCCACCTTATCATTTCCCACAAATTGCTCGCCTATCACAAAGGCCTGAGCCAGCCCATTGGGAACCTCCTGCACCGCATAGGAAAACGAACAGCCCAGCTGCGATCCATCTCCCAATAACTTGCGAAAAGCGGGCAAATCGTGGGGTGTGGAAATAATCAGCACTTCACGGATACCCGACAGCATCAACGTGGATAAGGGGTAATAGATCATTGGCTTGTCATATACAGGCATCAACTGCTTGCTTACCGCCAATGTCAACGGGTGCAACCGCGTACCGGAGCCCCCAGCCAAAATAATACCTTTCACTATTTTATTACGATTAACATAAAAAAAGACCTCATAGACTGGCGCGCTATGAGGTTAAATTTATCAATAATACGAAATCAGTTTGCGGCCTTCACGGTAAAAGGCACGCTCCAATTTCCCCATAACAAGGTGACAACACCTGCTTTATCAGTGGTAATGGTAAACTGCTCTTTCGAATCATTGCTGCTCGTCGGGGTGGCTGTCACCTGTAGGATATCCTCCGACTCATCATATTGCGTACCCCACTGATCCCACTTTTTATTGAAAATAAGGGTCATGTTTTCTTGACCGGGAATGGAATTAAGGCCGTATTTCCCTGCGGGCAATGACTGCCCTTGAATCAGGACATCTTTGTCTACTTCAAACGTAGTGGTTTCGTTGGCTCCTGTACGCCATCTTTTACCCAATGGCACAAACTTTTCGCTACCCAGTTGACGCCCATTAAGTGACGGCTTACTATAGTGGATTTCGATAGTTACACCATCATTCGTGGTTACTTTAACACTGTCTGGCGGACTTGCCCGCTGGCTTTTGTCTTGCTGGGCGAAAGAAGACACTGACAGGGTCGCTACAAATAGCAGCGCTAATACACATGCTTTCATACATTACAAATTAATAGGTTTACAATCATTATATTCTTAACAATACGATGCGCTAAACGTGTAATTATTAAAACCGTTCGAAATTAAATATCAAATACCCTGTTTTGCCCTCCAAATCCACCGGCATCCGCAAGGTAAGCTGCTGCTCATCCGCATAAGTCAAATCCAGCCGGTAGCCGGCGGTCACGTTACTCGGTTTGTCTCCGGGATAAATCTTTTTAAACTGAAATTGAGGCTCACCACCCTCCTTTCCGGGATTATAAATCGACCAAACGATATTACGTACAGCACCAGGGGCACAAAGTTTTCCTTCCGCATCAAACGTAATGCTTCCCTTACCATTGTTCGGCAAATTCCAGATACTGCCAATAAAACATTCTGCCGGAGCCTCCTCAAAAATAGTCTTAACAGAAAAGGCTGCCGAGAAATTCTCTTTATCTACCGAATGTAACACCCATTGTCCTTTCACGCCGCCGCGCCAAGCAGAAGCAGAGGGTGACCCTCCCGTCGTGCCCTGCTGTGAAGAGCATGATATCAAGAAAAAGGAGCCATATAATACTGCGGTAAACAGAAATGATAATCGCTTCATAGTATTTAAAAGAAATTGTAAAGATAATAGATTCCTGCTATAAAATGTTTGTTTTTTTACGTGTAGTGTGGAATATTCCTGTATGTTTGTCTTTTTAAGGCATTAAGAAATAATAATTTGTATGACGTCTTCCAAAAACCATACCATCAGCAAATTTATTGCTAAGCTGCTGGTACGGTTGTTCATTTTATTGCTGCTATTTGCATTTGCGCCTGTAATCCTTGAACAAGAAACCATTAGGCCACTGGGCCAAACATTTGTATATATTGAGAATAAATGGGCTTTTATATTTCCCGGATTACTTTTCCTGAGCTTTCTCGTTTTACTCATCATCACGCTCCGCAGCCGTTATCAGAAGACCGACCTTAATTGGATGCTGTCCCTCAATGCGTTTTTACTGATCATCTATGTGATTATGCTATATGCCCGGCTTTACCCCCTCATCTTCGGCTGAGGCAGGATTATGAAGTCATTACCTTTTTTTACCTTTGGGGTTTATCAACTACGTATATATGGCTCAGAAAAAAATTTGGCGTGCGGCCAAGACAGTGCTCAAAATTGTGGTCACAACCGGGGCGTTGTATTGGGTGTTCAACAAAGTGGAGCCAAAGGATCTGAAAGAGGCATTACTCGCATCCAATCCCCTATTTTTGGCACTGGCCTTTATTGCATACACCTGTTCGATTGTAATCGCTTCCTCCCGGCTCAATGGCTTTTTCAGCAATATGGGGCTGGAGCTGTCCGAACGCTATAATTTCAAGCTCTACCTTTTGGGTTTATTCTATAACTTATTCCTGCCCGGCGGCGTGGGCGGCGATGGTTACAAAATCTTTTTTCTGCGGCGCAAATTCAAGGTCAAGGGCCGTCATCTTTTATCAGCGGTTTTTTTCGACCGCCTGAGTGGTCTCTGGGCTTTATGCTTGATAACTTCGGCATTGGTCATCTTTATACCTCGCCTGGAAATTCCTAATGAAATCCCCATCGTAGCCGTTGCACTCGGCACAATAGCTTATTATGCCGTACTCCGCCGGTATTTCACCGTCTATAGCCGTCATTTTATCAAGACCCATATCAAGGCGCTGGGCACACAGTCTATGCAGGTAGTATGTGCCATTTTCCTGTTATATGCGCTGGGTTTTGAAGGCAAGTTTTCCCCATACTTATTTATGTTCCTGCTTTCATCATTGGTAGCCGTGGTTCCATTCACCGTAGGTGGACTTGGTGCACGCGAAATGGTGAATGTCTATGGGGCCCAGTATTTTGAACTAAACGAGCATTTGGCATTGTTGATTAGCTTGCTTTTTTATTTGACATCTGCGGCTTTAGCGGCTTTAGGCGCTTACTTCATCTTCCGCCCGCAAAAATTGGGCGAAGAAAGGCTACCCACCACGGAAGAAGCGGAAATGGGCAATGACGACGAAAATAATTAAAAATTACAGCCATGGCAACTATCGTTATTACCGGAGCAAGTGGCGGCATTGGATTTGAAACCGCCTTGAGCCTGGCCACAGCAGGGCACCGCATCATTGCGATAGCGCGCTCGCAAAGTGGCTTGCACAAATTGGCCGAAGCTACCCGCCATCATGCTCAATCCACCATACACACCCTTCTTTTTGACATTGGACAGGGTGATTATGAGCATGTCTTGCTGCCTTTTGTAAGGGCGCAGCTCGGTCAGGTAGACATCCTGATCAACAATGCGGGCGCGCTCATCAACAGGCCATTTGAAGAAACTCCAATCGATGCGTTTTCCGATATGTTCCAAAGCAATTTCTTGGGCCATGTCCGCATGATCCAGCATGTGTTGCCGTTCATGCATCCGGGTAGCCATATTGTCAATATCGGTAGCATGGGAGGTTTCCAAGGCAGTGTAAAATTCCCGGGCTTAGCTGCTTATTCGGCCAGCAAGGCCGCGTTGCACGCCCTTACCGAGTGCCTCGCTTTGGAACTCACAGACAAAGCTATTAAAATAAATTGCTTAGCTTTGGGTTCGGCGCAAACAGAAATGCTTCGTAAAGCGTTTCCACAATACGAATCGCCAGTGACGGCATCGGAGATGGGCGAATATATCGCCCACTTTGCCCTGACTGGCCACCGGCTTTTCAACGGGAAAGTGCTACCCGTCGCGGTCACCACACCCTGAATTAATAAAAAGATAACTAAAACGAGATGAAAACGCCAAATCTACTTCAATTATTCCTGTCGGTATTTAGCATGCTTGTTGTTTTTTCTTGCCAAAACGAATCACGGGATGACGCTTCGGAAAATACAGTTAGCGATGTAACGACCGAAATCGCGGAAGACAACGCGGCACCACTGCTATCCCTACCATACATCGCCGTTTTCGATGAGGCGTCCGAAAAGCTTGGAGCCGAGAAGAACCCGGATTTTGACGCTTCGTTATTGACCATTGAAGCTTTGACCCAAGCATTAATCACTAACTATCCAGAGATTACGATAACGGCAAACAACGTCTCCAACGATACCCTTTACCTACAGGTAGCAGACGCACAATACCTCACCCAACAAATGGGATCTTCCGGAGCGCAAATGTATTTATTGGAAGCTACGTATGCATATACGGAACTCCCCAACATTAACGCCGTAAACTTCAGCTTCGAAGAAGGCGACCATGCCATGCCAGGAACGTATACAAGAACGTACTTTGAGCAGCTTCATACACTCCATGAATAACAGCTTCCGATCGCACGACTATATTTGGTAATCGTTGTTTAAATAATATCTTTGCAGCTGAGACCAGTTGGTTATCCCGTATTGCTAATGAGAAAGTTTTTTGGTTATATCCTTTCCCCCATTTTTTATTTGCTTTTTGGCGTCATCATTACCGTATTCCATCCGATCCAATGGCTCTGTCTGAAGCTTGGAGGGTATCAGGCCCACAAAAAGTGCGTAGATACGCTCAACTGCTGCTTGGTTGCGTGCTATTATGTATTGGGCAATACGGTTAGCTTTATAAACAAGCAACAGCTCCCTACAGACAGGCCCATCCTCTTCGTGGCCAACCACCAGAGCATGTACGACATCCCCCCCTTGATTTTTTTCCTGCGCAAGTATCATGGCAAATTTATATCCAAGATAGAATTGGCCAAGGGTATCCCCAGTATTTCCTTTAACCTCCGCCATGGCGGTGCAGCCAATATTGACCGCAAGGATCCCAAGCAATCCATCGCTGAAATCCTTAAGCTGGCCAATAACATGAAGGCCAAAAACTGGTCGGCTTTTATTTTTCCTGAAGGCACCCGTGCCAAAACAGGAAAAGTTAAACCTTTTAACGTTGGTGGCATTGCGGTGATATTGAAAAAAGCCACCAACGTGCTGGTCGTGCCGGTGGCGATCAATCATTCATGGGAAATGGTGCGTTATGGTTTTTTTCCGCTTAACACCTTTACACGGATGTCATGGGAAGTGCTCACTCCCATTGAGCCCCAAGGACTCAGCGCGGAAGAGGTCGTTGCGCAGACCGAAGCGCGCATCAAGGAAAAGATAGTGCTTAATTGACGCGCCTCCCTTTCCATTGGTATTTACCGATATTGCCAGCAATACCGATATAGGTCATGTATACGATATGTAAAAACGTGAGCAATGGTAAATAGATCAGTAGGTCTGTACGTTTGGCAAACTTGCCCAGTGGATATAAGAAGAAAAACTCCACAAGCAATTTCAAGGAAATGGCAACCGTGAATGCCGGCCACAATGCGGCATTAAAAAACAGTGCGAATATGCCCGTTGACAACAACAAGCTGTTGAACAGCCAAATCGCTACACCCAACACGACAAGCCCTTTGTTTTTATAATGCGTGCTTTTAGAGGCCCACCGCCTACGTTGATGAATAAATCCACGCAATGTCTTCTTGGCATCTGTATAGACAATAGCGTCCCTTGACTTGCAAAACCCAATCTTATCGGGATATTTTGCTGCCACCTTGTGCAAAAACAGTTCATCATCGCCCGAAGCCAGATGGTCGATTCCATTGAAGCCACCCATTTCATGAAACACGTCACGACGATAAGCCAGGTTTGCTCCGTTGCAGGTAGACGGCCGTCGATGTCCGATACCAGCTGCCCCAAGCCCGATGAGGTAGAGAAACTCCAACGTCTGTAGCTCTTCGAAGAAATTCCGTTGTTCTGAATACACCACAGGAGCAGAGACCAGAAAGCTGCTGTTTTGTGCTGCATAGTTCACAACCGTCGATAGCCAACTCTTGCCCATGCGGCAGTCGGCATCCGTCGTGACGATAAGCTCCCCTGAAGCGACGGCTATAGCTGTGGATATCGCCTTCTTCTTATAAGAATTTACAGGTTCGGACTCATTTAATTTCAGCAACTTGACACCCTGATCGGCAAACGATCGCACGATAGCTGATGTGTTGTCGGTAGAATGGTCATCCACAACGATGATTTCCCGCAGTTCTGCGGGGAAATCCTGCGCCAGTATATCCGAAAGCGTACGTCCGATATTGGCTTCTTCATTCCTTGCAGCTATCAACACACTGACCTTTATATTTGGAATACTCCGTTTTGAAAAAAATGGCAAAGCCGACCACCCGACCCGCATATAACATACCAATATTGCGTATATTCCCGTAAATGCCGCCAAGAGAACATTAATTAGCTGTGTCGCCAAAGAAATTAATTTTTAAAACAAAGACCGAACCCAAAATAGCGGGCAATATAAGGTTTATAAACCAAATGCAAGAAGCTATTGCCATTACTGCAATATCCTGATCGGTAATGTGTGCATACAAATAGCTCGCTGTAATACTCCGGACACCGAAATCGAAGAGATCGAGCGTAGGCAACGCCGACTGCACAAAAAACAGGATAAATATCATCAGCAACATGGGCAGAAATTCGATGCTCGGAATAATGACGAGCATCAGTATGCAATACTGTGAGGTGAAAATCACGAACCTTGCCAATGAATTGAGAAAGACCACCGTCAATTCACGACGGCTGTAACGGGTCAGGATTTCAAAAAAACGGTGAAACTTGCGGAGGAATCCAACCCGTTTGATCCAGCTATTAATCAATTTTACATTGAAATAAAGCACAAGGAAAAAACCGGCATATAACATCGCCAATAACCATATGGCGATACCTGAAGCAACGCTGACATCGAAAAAACGATTGACAAACCAAGCAATACTAAGCGATCCCGCTACACTCGTCAGTACCAGCTGAGCCAATGCGCCTATCCCCATGGCTACCACACCGAAAATACGCTTACGCGGCTGGAGAAACATAACCCTTCCTCCATATTCACCGATTCGGTTGGGCGTGAAAACCGCCCACGTCAACCCGCAAAAGACCGACTGAACGGATGTCCATAGGCTTATCCGCTCGATATACCGGCAAAGGTATCGCCATTTAACCGCTTCCAAGAACCAGTTGGCAAACATCAATACGACCACTACAGATAGTGTAGTTGCGACGGTGTGGGTTCCAAGGTCACGCATCAACCGCCCAAACTCGCGCAAATTTTGGTGATTATTGAGTTTCCGATACAGTACCCACGCCACCAAAAGCAAAATAGCAGCCTTGAGTACCACACCTAATATCTTCTTCGTCCTGTTGCTCAAACCCGATGATTTGCGTGCAATGTTACTAATTTTTAGCGGCCAAACCTATATACCGATTTATGGAATTGTATATAAAACTTCATCCATACGGAAACAGGGGCTTGCTCTCCTGCCGGATAAAAACATAACGGCCGTTTTGTTCAGATTTTATTTGTTCATTAATCTCATTTCGTTATGTACTATCCAAAACAAGATATTTTCAGCCAAAATTGGCTGGATATCATTTTCGACGGGCGCAATAAGCAATATGGTGCCTATGTATTGCGTCGGGATGCTTCTAAAAATGTCAATCTTGCATTGCTCATCGCATCCAGCATATTTGTTGTCTCCTTACTTGCGCCGCTTATCAAAAGCAGGTTCTTTCCCAATGCAGCCAGCCTTACGTTGGCCCATCCACTTGATGAAGGATTTGTCGTTGAGCTGACTCCTCCCCCACCAATTGCCCCAGAAATGCCGGAGCCACCCTCCGCTGCTCTACCAGCGCCCCGTACCAGTCAGGTGCGCATGCCCGTGCCCGTGGTGGTCAATGCCGATAGGGTCACAGAGGAACCACCGTCAATAGCTGTACTTCAGTTGGCCAACCCGAGTTCTCAAAACGTCGTAGGCAACCCCGATGCTGCTATCCACATTGATCTACCTACGGGCAATGGGAAAGCAGATGCAGAAGTGACCGAAAGCGGTGCTAAAGATGATACGCCATTCATATCCGTGGAAATCGAACCAGAGTTTCCCGGTGGGATGGAAGCGTTTTTGAATTATGTACGGCAAAACTACCGTTATCCACCGCAAGCCGTGGAAAACGGCGTGAAGGGACGGGTCGTCCTCCAATTCGTTGTAGAACGCGACGGCTCGCTAACCGGTATCACGGTCGTACGCGACCTTAAATTCGGCACCGGTGAGGAAGCCATCAGGCTGCTAAGCGCTTCGCCAAAATGGAATCCTGGCATCCAGAATGGCCGTCCGGTACGCGTGGTCTATACACTTCCCATCGGGCTGGCTATTGCCCAATGACCTGATAGCACCTTAAGACTTCATAGGCCTGTGCGGAAGTCCCACACACCTATGAAGTTTATTCGATTGAAAAGCCGTAATATTGCACCATGCGACAACCCGCCAACAAGGAGCGAATCATATTGGGCATTGATCCCGGTACAGCGGTATTGGGTTATGGTATCATCAAAGAAACCGGCAAGCTACTTTCGCTTGTCAACCTCGGCGTGGTCAAATTAGACCATTTGGATGATCATGGTCTCAAATTACAACGCATCTTTCAAAAAACCAATGCCCTTATTGAGCAATACCAGCCGGATTGCCTGGCTTTGGAAGCGCCATTTTATGGCAAAAACATTCAAGTGATGCTTAAACTCGGCCGTGCACAGGGCGTAGCCATGGCAGCTGCATTGAACCGGAATATCCCCATTTTTGAATACGCCCCGCGTAAAATCAAACAATCGGTCACCGGCAATGGCAACGCAACCAAAGAACAAGTAGCAGCCATGCTCAAAACCTTATTAAGATTTGAGGAAACTCCACAGTTCCTTGACGCTACGGATGGATTGGCTGTAGCCGTCTGCCATGCCTTTCAAAACAACCCTTCAGGGTCAAAAAAAAGAAGCTATTCAGGATGGGAATCGTTCGTCCGCGATAATGCCGACCGGCTGAAGTGACCGCTTATAACTTTACCTGTCTGATGACATTTTTCACGTTTAGCTCGATGATATCTGTCATTGTGCGGCATTTGAGGTAATGGTTATTTTGGTAGTAGTGAGCATAGCCTTCGCGGAGTTGCTTTACATTGGCTGGTGTAGACAATTCTTCGGTATTCGATACATCACGCAAAGCAGCAATGCGATGGCGCTCGCTACGCACGCGGTGCACAATAGACGAACGCTCTTCCTGCTGGTACTGTAGTACCGTACGATCGGTAAGGTGTTCCATGCAAAGCCGTACATAAGGCAAGTTATCCTTAAAAAACTGGGGCATATATACTTTTGGATTGCCCTCATAAAATTGCTGGTCAAAATCAATTGCACGAATCCGGAACTGGAAATCATCGAAGTCGGGCGTAATCTGCACCACGAAGTTATAAGCCCGCATATCACCCAGCAAGGTAATGATACACCGTTCATTGAATTTCACAAATTCCTTGGCAATCCGTTTAGGATTATAATCCGGATTATACATCAATGACCTTGCAAACACATCACCGGGAATGCCTACGATATGCTCTTCCACGAGCGTTTGCCCATCCACCAGGTAATTCACCGGATTGGGCGATATAATTTGTTCCAATTCCAACCCATATATCCGGGACGCATCGGCCTGTTTCACATAGAAATAGTCATACACATCGTTCAGCCGGTTCACGATACGTATCCTAAAAGGATGTGTATTGCCAAAAGCACAGTATTCCACCCGATCAATATATTTGTGTTCTACGATGCGTGTATTACCGGAAGCTTTGAGCTCAGCATAGATAATTTTCAATCCATTGTACAGATTTTCCTGTACGTGAGGCGGATAAATAGGCGTTTCCCATAATGTATCTTTCCCATTTTTATCAATAACAGGTACGGTTTCGTAAAAGTCCATTAGATTTTTATAACTAATGGGCATACGGGCATCACGTTGATAGCTGCGCAGATACTTCTGCAACGCAACGGTAACGGGATATACAGGCTTTTTCCGGGAAATTCTTACGTCTTCCGCTTCCATAGAGGCACAACCAAACATTTATGTAAATGTACGCTTTTAATATATAACATTAAAAAGCTGAAATATTTTCATAAATAACCGTAATTTAGGGCCAAAATTTAAAGAATTAATAATAAATACCAATTTCAACTACCAAATTGGACAAAAGAAACAAGCCCAGTAAATCAATCGGTGATGCAAAAAAGGAAGAAGCTCCTTTGGGAGAGGAGCTTCTACGCTAACCAATTATAAACCTATATTAAATTGAGGGAGGGCGACGCTATAATCAGCATTTTTAATCATTTTTTGCTGACTGATTGATACAAAAGTAATAATAATATTGATTCTTTAAAGTTTTTTTATGAAAAAAATTCAATTTTTACGTTTTTTGTAATTAAATTTGATATAATTTGAAAAAACATTATTATTTATGGAAAAAAAGCATGAAAATTTAGACCTTGACAACTTAGATATACAGATTTTATCTATTTTGATGAATGATGCCTCCATTCCTTATACAGAAATCGCAAAAAAACTAATTGTTTCTGGCGGAACCATCCATGTACGGATGAAAAAAATGGAAGAATTAGGTATCATCAGAGGATCCAGCCTAATAATTAACCCGCAAAAGGTCGGGTTTGACATTACAGCTTTCCTCGGTATCTACTTAGAGAAAGGTTCGCAGTACAATAATGCCGTCGAGCAACTAAAACAAGTACGAGAAGTAGTGGAATTGCATTATTGCACGGGGACATACAGTATGTTTGCAAAAATCGTATGTAGGGATACTACGCACCTCCGAAAAGTATTAAATGAAGACATCCAATCCGTAAAGGGCATACAGCGGACGGAAACCATCATCTCCCTTGAAGAAAGCATCAAAAGGCAGATTAGCTTAGTTTAGGCCAAATCGCCCCGGTACATCAGCTGGGGCTAACTTTTGGCCGGCACTCATTCACCAATTATCGTTGGATAGCACCGTCCAACCCTATCTTTACGTCAAATGGCTTACAATAGGCATCCAACAGCACGGTCACAAGCCTACGGGTCGCCAGCATATTTTCGTCATATTCCCCTTCTAATTGAAACCGGCGTTTCCAATTTTTTTGTACTTGCCCTTCTAATTCATTTCCGCGTTGCCCAACGAATTTGATGTAGCTAAATAAGTCTGCCAATGTCAGGGTATCAATATCGGCATGATCGACAAACCAGATCTGACTCCTTGAAAAAAGCTGATTTGAAACGGGTTTGATTTCGCTTGCCGTTACGGGCTTATCTGCATCAAAATACAGCCGCCCATCACCCTCCATCCTACCCAGCAGCATACCTGTGGCGCCAACGCGTTGGACAGCTGCAAAATGTGGATCTTCAATGGGCACGTCGCCAAAAGGAATCAACCGCGCTCCATATTGTAGCAATTCGCCCTGCACATTCCGGCTATCTAGCTTATCCGAAGTTGTCTTAAAAAAGGCGGTGTATGCCGCTGCGGCTCCAACGGCCTGTCCCACGTGCATCAGCAACGGAATATCATCAGCTGTACCACTAAGTAAGCGTTGGACAGCTGGTAGTCTATGGGTCAGGTACAGGTTGCTGTTATCTGGAGGGATCAGGGAAGCCAGCGGCAATGTAAACGAACGGCCACCCAAATCGCCAACCACTACACCGGTACGGGATAGGCCCTCATAAGCCCCCACTTGGAAATAGTTATCCGCAATCGTCGTTCGCGTGGTTATGCTATCCGTATTTCCCTTCGCCAATTGGTAAAGATAAGCATCAACTGAAGCATCCACCACTGCCCTCACCTTGAACCGGCTTCGATCCGCCAGCTCAACTTGCCAATCTTTGCCCGATTTTTTGACAGACCGCAATTGCCCCTGCTCAACGATGGTCAAATTTTGGTTTGCTTTTATCACACTATCCAGGATATTCTGCACAATCCTGGGATTTATCCGCCGCTTGGCCACGGATGACAGGGAATCACCGGGCTTATCATGTCGCAGGGTCCTTGCCAAAAGACTGGCCCATACCCCGGCATCCAAGTTGGCATTGGAGGTCACTGCTATCATATCCGACGTCAATTCGGGCATCATTTTGTCCCCATTTACCACCCAGACCGTGTTCAGGTTTGACATAGCCGATTGAATTGCCGCAGCATAAGCATCCGCACCATAGCCATACACCAATACCTGAGGGCGTTTGCTCTGGGACATTCCCCACAGCGGGGCGATTAACAACAACAGGGTGATATGCAGTTTATTCATATTTGCCGATTTAGCAGGAAAACGTAAAATTAGACATAAATGCTTCAAGATGGTTTATTTTTTAATTTTTATGATGGCAGGCTGTCGGCTGATAGCCTATAGCGGATTGCTTATCGCTTAAAGCATATTGCAATAAAAAAATCAGCCAACTAATAATTACCTTTGCGTCATGGTAAACGAAGAAAAATCACTCAATTTCTTAGAAGAAATCGTCGAAGAAGATATACATACTGGCAAACACGGTGGTAGGGTACTCACCCGTTTCCCGCCCGAGCCCAACGGCTACCTTCATATCGGGCATGCCAAATCCATTGTCCTCAATTTTGGACTGGCCCAAAAATATGGCGGCAAAACCAACTTACGGTTTGATGATACCAATCCGGTGACCGAAGAAACCGAATACGTAGAGAGCATCAAAAACGACATTAAATGGCTGGGCTTCCAATGGGCTGAAGAACTCTATACATCTGACTATTTCGATACGTTGTATGGCTATGCCGTAAAACTCATCGAAAAGGGGCTTGCCTATGTGGATGACAGCACATCGGAAGAAATTGCCGCTTCCAAGGGTACACCTACCGAATCGGGCAAACCTACTCCTTACCGCGATCGCAGCACGGAAGAAAACCTCCGCCTATTTGAAGCTATGCGTGATGGCAAATATCCTGACGGTGCAAAAGTCCTGCGGGCCAAAATCGACCTGGCCAATCCCAATATGCACCTGCGCGATCCGCTACTGTACCGCATCAAGCACGCACATCACCACCGCACTGGCAATAACTGGTGCATTTATCCGATGTATGACTTTGCACATGGGCAAAGCGATTCCATCGAGCAAATCACGCATTCGGTGTGCACACTTGAGTTTGTACCCCACCGGCCGCTCTACGACTGGCTCATCGAGCAATTGGAAATTTTCCCGTCAAGACAATATGAATTTGCCCGGCTCAACCTCAATTATACCGTGATGAGCAAGCGGAAGCTCTTGCAGTTGGTCAATGAACGCTATGTGGAAAGCTGGGATGATCCTCGTATGCCGACAATCAGTGGATTACGCCGCCGCGGATATACACCGGCAAGCATCCGCAACTTCTGCGAACGCATCGGCGTAGCCAAACGGGAGAATATCATCGATGTAGGATTACTGGAATTTTGTATCCGTGAAGACCTCAACAAAACCGCATGGCGTCGTATGGCCGTACTTGATCCCATTAAGCTGATCATTACCAACTATCCAGAAGACAACCAGGAAATATTGGTCGGTGAAAATAACCCGGAAGTGGAAGGCGGCGAAGGCGAACGCGACATCCCATTCAGCCGTGAGCTATGGATAGAGCGCGAAGATTTTATGGAAATTCCGCCGAAGAAATTTTTCAGGCTTGCTCCGGGGCTGATGGTCAGGCTTAAACATGCCTATATCGTCAAATGCGAGGATTTTGTGAAAGACACCGCAGGCAACGTCACTGAAGTACACTGCGTCTACATTCCCGAGTCCAAAAGCGGCGAAGACACAAGCGGCATCAAGGTAAAAGGCACCATCCATTGGGTAAGCGTACCACATGCCAAAACAGTGGAAGTAAGGCTGTACGACCGGCTGTTCAATGTGGAAAATCCCGCTGCTGACGAAAATTTCAAAACGACCATCAATCCGGATAGCTTACAAATCATTGAAAATGCGTACATCGAACCTGACTTGCTGAATGCCGTTCCGGGCAAGGGCTACCAATTTATACGCAAGGGTTATTTTACGCTTGATACCAAGTCTACACCCGAGAATCCGGTATTCAACCGTACAGTGACACTCCGCGATACGTGGGCGAAGGAATCACAGAAAGATTAGAAAAGAGCAAATGTTTTTGAGGTTGTATGGACAGCCTCAAAACATTTCCTTGGAAAGCCCTTAGAAAACAGCTTTGATAATCCGCTTGGTGGGTTTAGGATTGCCCATGGTATAAAAATGCAACACAGGCACCCCCATCTCCTTCAATTCCTTGCATTGTTGGATCATCCATTCAACCCCCACTTCCCGTACTTCTTGCTCGGATTTACAGGCTTGTACCGCTTCGCTAAGTTCCACCGGAATATCCAGGTGGAAGATCTTCGGCAGGCTAACTAATTGCTTGCTGCTGGTCAAAGGCTTCAATCCGGGAATGATGGGGATATGTATCCCGTTTTCCCGGCATTTATCCACAAATGCCTTGTATTTGGTATTGTCAAAAAACATTTGCGTCACGATGAAATCGGCCCCTAAGTCTACTTTCATTTTCAGATACTTGAAATCCGTATCCAGGTTTGGCGCTTCAAAATGTTTTTCAGGATATCCTGCCACACCGATACAGAAATCGGTTTTCTCCGAATTTTCCATATCTTCATGCAGGTAGCGGCCACTATTCATATTGACCACGTGCTGCAGCAAATCAGAAGCGTAGGCATGTCCCCCCGGCGTTGGTATAAAGGAGCTGTCGCTCTTGCGGGCATCACCACGCAGCACCAGCACATTATCTATCCCGAGAAATTGCAGGTCGATAAGCGCATTTTCCGTCTCCTCTTTGGTAAAGCCACCGCAAATAAGGTGGGGTACTGCATCTATCTTGTACTTGTTGATGATGGCTGCGCAGGTCGCTACCGTACTCGGTCGCTTCCGATAGGCCACCTTTTCCAGCAGGCCTGTAGGGTGCTGCTTATAAATATAATCTTCACGTAGGTAGGTCACATCGATGAAAGGCGGACTGAACTCCATCAGCGGATCTATCGCATCAAAGATAGACTGGATGCTCTGCCCTTTGACAGGAGGTAATATTTCAAATGAATACAGGGTTTTCCCCTTTGCTTTCTTGATGTGTTCCGTTACTTTCATATCGCCTATGGATCCTCCCAACGCAGAAGGCAGCCAAATATCTGAAATAGTTCATGGAATTACAACCCCTCGCCTCCAAACATTTCCGGAGGATCATTTACAGGTAAACATCCACTAAACCTTCTGGCAAATCCACTTCCAGCCGACCGCTTTCGGTGTCTATAGACACTATTAATTCATCATTCAGCGGGAACATCAACTCATTGCCCTTATAGCTTATCGTCGCTATGTACTGCTGGGGATACTCATGTATGTCAGCAATCTCACCCAACTCCCCATATGTCAAATCATGCACGACAAATCCTTTTAAATCGGTGATGCGGAAATCATCAGGGCGCCGCTCAGGCCATTTACTATTAGGCAGGTATACTTTTTTGCGGACCAGGGATTGTGCCTTATCGATATGGTCGACGTCTTCGAAAAATAAATACGCCGTGCGATTGGGTTGCAATTTAAGGCTTTCGACAAAGAAGGGTACCAGCTTCCGCTCCATTTCCAGAAACAACACATCCAGTTCCAACATCCCATAATCTTCAAACTCAAAAAACAACTGTACTTCGCCTTTGAGGCCTCTTGTTTTGCTGATGTACCCAATATAGAAGCTATCTGCCAACTCCATCGCTGTAAACTAATCTTATGATAAACTCTTCAAACACAAAAAAACCGCTTCAAGTGAATACATCACGAAGCGGCTTCTTATTTTTTCTGATTGAATAATATGCTTATTCGGCAGTCTCCGTCTCGTCGGATGCTGCAGCCTCTTCTGCTGGGGATTCTTCAGCAGGAGGTGTATTTTTAGCCTTGATAGCCTCGGCTATTTCCGCTTTCTTTTTTGCTTCAGCAGCCAATGCGGTTTTTTTAGCTTCTGTTTGGTTTTGCACTAAACCATCCTTTTTGCCCTGAATTTTGGCTTCTTTCCCTTTTAGCCAGTCTTCAAACTTAGCGTCGGCAGCAGCTTCATCAAAAGCTCCTTTTTTCACACCGCCCAATAGGTGTTTTTTATAGAGCACGCCCTTGTACGACAAAATCGCCCGGGTAGTATCGGTTGGTTGTGCGCCCTTGCTCAACCAGTCCAATGCCTTATCGAAATTCAAATCGATAGTTGCTGGATTGGTATTTGGATTGTAAGAGCCGATTCGCTCGATGAATTTACCGTCACGGGGAGCACGTGAATCGGCCACTACCACGTGGTAAAAAGGTTTTCCTTTTTTACCATGTCTTTGCAATCTGATTTTAACTGCCATTTTCTTTCTGTTAATTATGTATTCAACATAGTCCCCGGAGCTTTAGCCTGCGGGGCTGCAAAGATAATCAATTATTTAATAAATAAAATGTCTCTTTAGTTATTTTTTTCAAGGCCATCAGTGCTCATAACCAAACCTTTTGAGGTAATTGTCTTTCTTTCTCCAATCAGGGATTACCTTAACAAAAAGTTCCAAAAACACCTTTTTTTGTAGGAACTCCTCAATGTCTTCGCGGGCATAAGTGCCCACTTTCTTTATCATGCTGCCGCCCTTCCCGATAATAATGTTCTTTTGTGAATCACGCTCTACAATAATTTCCGCGCTGATGCGGTTGATGTGTGCTTCTTCTTTAAAGGCAGTGATGATTACTTCAGTGCTATAAGGGATTTCTTTTTCATAAAGCTTGAACACTTTTTCACGGATGATTTCCGACACGAAGAAACGTTCGTTTTTGTCCGTGAGCGCATCCTTTTCATAGTAAGGCGGATGCTCGGGAAGGTGCCCCAAAATAAAGGGCATCACTGCCGCGATATTATGCTCATGCAGCGCCGATATGGCAAAGATGGCTTGCGGATGCAGGGTTTCTTCCCAATAGGCGATCTTACTTTTGACTTCCGCTTCCGTCGACTTATCTATCTTATTGATGAGCACAGCCACTGGAGAATCTGTTTTCCGCAATTTCTCGATGACATCGCTTTCGTCGTATTTCTCCTGGATATCCGTCACCAGCAAGATGACATCGGCATCAATGAGTGAGCCCTCCACAAAGTTCATCATCGATGCTTGAAGTGTATAGGCCGGCTTGATGACACCCGGGGTATCCGAAATTACAATCTGGTATTCCGGTTCGTTCACAATTCCGATAATCCGGTGTCGGGTGGTTTGGGCTTTGGGGGTCACGATAGACATTTTCTCACCCACTAATGCGTTCATTAGCGTAGACTTACCTGCGTTTGGTTTTCCAATAATGCTCACGAATCCGGCTTTATGCGACATTTTTTGTAATTTGATTTGTTTTGCAAAGAAACAAATTATATCTTTGCAGTCCAATTCGGAAAAGGAATTAAAAAAATCCGGCAGCGATTGCAGGATACCATATAGAAGACATATTGCGGGGTGGAGCAGTTGGTAGCTCGTCGGGCTCATAACCCGAAGGTCATTGGTTCGAGTCCAATCCCCGCTACGCTGAAAATGAGGCGATTAACGAAAGTTAGTCGCCTCTTTTCTTTACAGCTTAACGATAGTAAAACATCGCGGCCCGACGACATCGCCGGGCCGCTTTTCACTGCCGGCAGTTATTTTACCTTTGGCAAGGGTTTTGGCTGTTCAATCTGTACGGCTTGTTCGCCTTGGAAGGTACGGCCAAACATATCAGTAGCCCTTACGGAAACTGTGTAAGTGCCAACAGGTAATTCCGCGCTGATGGCACCTCGCCAAAGGTGCGCACAGGGCACGGGGTTGGAGGGGCGTCTGCCCGGCATCAACTCATCGGTTAAGTCCCAATTGCGAAACCCGGTCAGGTACGATGGGT
Source organism: Parapedobacter koreensis (assembly GCF_900109365.1). Classification (GTDB taxonomy): domain Bacteria; phylum Bacteroidota; class Bacteroidia; order Sphingobacteriales; family Sphingobacteriaceae; genus Parapedobacter; species Parapedobacter koreensis. The sequence goes on from NZ_FNZR01000007.1 coordinate 251,966, forward strand.
CTACCTCAACGATATGCTGCATGGCTATCCATTCGCCATCGCCAACCCGATACTCCACTTGGCTATCTTCTGCCCCCATGAAAAAATTGACAAAAAAATCCGCTCGTGTATCGCGGCGGTGAGCCACAACAGACGGGGCAAAGATGTTCATTTGGTAAGCGGCATCCTTCCCGGCAACCTTATAATCGATTGTGTATGCATTGCCGTCTACATTTAGGAAGGCATAGCCCTTTTCCGTTCCGTCACGCATCGTCGCGTAAGGTACATTGTTTTCATCCAGCTCTCCCGAATACCAATCGCCAGAGGTGGTGCCTGCGTTGTATTCGTGCAGCGGCTTCGCCCGCCGCCAACCCATTGCTTCGGTATAAAAATTTTGCCGCTGCAGGTGGGTATGCCCGCACATCATCATCACATGCGGGTGGTTTTTGAGGTATTCAAACAATTTTTCGCGATCTGCTTCCCGGAAAGAACGTCCGGCCATCGGGATATGGTACGCCAGCACAATGAGTTTCGATGTGTCGGTTTGCGCCACGTCATTTTCCACGAACTCCAGTTGGTCGTCACGTAACCCACCCCAATACCCACTGTTTTTCCGTGGATCGGGCGATAGGATATTATCCAATACGATAAAATGCGCATTGCCATATTCAAATGCATAGTTCGCAGGCCCGAAATGGCGCTCGAAACTTTCGTCGGTCAGTGAATCCACGCCCGTCTCCCAGTTCAGGTCATGATTGCCGACCATGTTGTACCACGGGATGCCGAGTGCGGCCATCTCGCGTTTATAATCAGCAAAGAGCAGCAGGTTGTCGCCCACCAAATCGCCCAGGCTAATTCCAAATGCTACGCGGTCTACCCCACTCACCTCTTCCAGGATTCCTTTGCGGAACCAGTCAATATCTTGCTGTGAATACACCTGCGGATCACCAAACACCAATGCCCGGAACTGCGAAGGTTCATGTTGGGGCACCAGGGCAAAATTAATCTCCTTGGGTAGTGATCCCGTCGGTGCCACGCCGGGATATTTCATCGTTTCAGGCGAACCCTCCGGCTTGTGGATGTAATAAAACCGGGGAAGCATCAGAGAGTCAACCGGCACACCATATCCCTGCGGTTTGATGACAAACACGATGTTGTCATTCCCTACTGGAAGCGTATAACGCCCGTTGGCATCGGTCTTTGCCACATCCCGTCCGTTGCTTACCGACACGTTTGACACGCCCGGCTCCCGCCGATCACGCTTACCGTTGCCGTTTTCATCAACATAAACGTACCCTGTGGCCGTTTGTGCCATTGCCACGGTTCCGTTAATAAGGCAGAATGCCAGTACGCACGCCATATACCATTGGCTGCATCTTTTTAATTGTATTGTGTTCATATACGTTGTTTTTGCATGCTGTGTTTGTATACTGATCTTCAACGATCACCCCGGCGGGACAAGAGCATGCCTGCCGGGGGTGATCGCGATTCAAGGTGTCAGGGCATTACCAGTTTTATCGCTTCGCTGAAGTTATACGCCTCAGGGACTTCCCCGTTCATCGCCCCTCTTACCCCTACGCGTACAAAATAGGTGTACCCGCTTTTGAGTGACACGTTGTTGGACGCGATGGAGGTGATCGATGCGTTGTTTGCCAGGAAATTGGCGGCATTGGTACCTGTCAAGACGGGGGTCAGCCGTGTGTCGTAGTTGTTGGAACCCACGTATTGGGTCGTGCTGATGAACAACACGGCTTGGCTCAAGTTAGCCTGATAGGCCGGATTGCTGGTACCCCTGGTGACGCGCACGTTGGCGGTCACCGTACCGTCTCCATTGGGCACCAATGCGGGTTCCCGCCATTCCACGACGAAGAAAGGCTCCACAACGAAGTTTACTTCGGTGTTGCCGCTTATTTGAACGCCTTCCTGGCCAGCTACGGGCACAAACGGCCCTTGTGGTACCATCGTGTAGGTGCTGGCAAAAATTTTATTGTTCGCATAACTTCCATCCATCCCCACATTGAGGTAATATTCTGACGGATTGTCGCTAAACCCATAGTCCAGCATCTTAATCCGTACTGAACTTGCTCCGGCATTGGCATAGACCGGCCGGCCGTTGGCATCTACAATCTGTCCGTGTACGGTTTCTTGGGGGGCACCGTAATTATCTACCTTTAGGCATGAGCTGAGACAGCACGCCAGTGCTACTGAAAAACCGTATATCAACTTTTTATATTTCATAATCATCTCTTTTTATGTACCATCTATTTACTTTCTATCAATATCCTGGGTTTTGGATCAGCATCGGGTTTCTGCTGATCTGGTCTGCGGGAATATCCACATAATACCAGAGCTCCTGGAATACGCGGTCGGCATTGCCAAGCTCCACACCCTTCACATCGAAGAACCATTTGTCTTCCGATGGCACATAAAATGCCAGTGCGCCTTTGAGTCTCCGCACCGGGTTATCGGGAAACATATCGCTGAACACACGCCAGCGCACCTGATCCCAATACGCCTTGCTTTCAAATGCAAGTTCTTTCCGGCGCTCACGGCGGATCGTCTCCCGGTTCAGTTCAGCGGAACCCGCCATGAGGTTGGCCCCTGCCCTGCGACGGATGAGCTGAACCGCCTCAAATGCCTCTTCGATGTAATTTCCACCATCCTGGCCCAGCTCATGGAGTTCATAGGCTGCCTCCGCACGCGTAAGCAGCACTTCGGCATACCGCATATCCACCCAATCGGATTCCGAACGGAAGTTATCCACCTCTGCCGGCGGGATCGTTGGATCCAACAGTTTCCGTAGGTGGAATCCCGTCCTCGAACCCCGGTTCTCACTGCTGAATGCCCCACTTAGACCAGCCGCACGCATACGTTGCCCGTTGGGCAACGTATAGTATTGTTGTTCAATGTTGCTGATTGAGGTTAATAAGTTGGGATTTGAATTATATAAACTAAAATTATCGTTGATATCATACAACTTGGTTAACCCATCTACGGGATACGTGCCGGTATAAATGCCACGATATACCTCAATGGGTGACCCTTTGTAACTATCTCCGGGTAAGATGACGGTCGCTCGCAAACGCGGTTCGGCATGTTCGAAAGGGCCCATCGTGTTGTCATACAAAATATACCGGTTGTTCTCATCCACGAAATCGCCGATCCCGTCAAACTCACTTACCAAATCGTAAGAAGGGGTCAAACCTCCAGAGAGGCCGCCAATGGCATACTGCAACGGACCGTAGATCGCGTCCCACGAATGGGGCAGTTCCGGATAGCGGAAGTACCGCACAAAAATCGACTCGGAATTGGGAACCCGCTGATAAAGGTTCATGAAGTTGTTATATTGCGCTTCGGCGTTGCCTTCCTGCCACTCATTCATATACAGGCTGTAGCCCCCTTCATCAACAATTTTGGTAGCTTCATATGCCTGCCGGTAATAGTCGGCAGCCCGCTCAGCGGGGATACCACAAACGAGTGCGCCGCCATTCCGGGTATCCGTATGGCGGATCGTGCTGAAATTGGCAATGGAAGCTGCATGCAGCATGGCGTGTGCTTTATACGCGGCAGCAGCATACCGGTTGAAACGACCGTCTTCCGAGTCGCCGCGCATGTGATCGACCGCATATTGGAAATCCTCCGAAATCTGATCCCAAACCTCTTCTTCCGAATTGCGGGGCAGCAACGCGGCTGCGTAGTCATCAATGACCTCATTGACAATAGGCACTCCGCCGTAGCGTTTGGCCATGGTCATGTAGGCAAAACCGCGGATCATACGCGCCTCGGCGATCCAGTGCTCCACATTTTCAGGGTCGTGATAATTCGCATATTCCATCAGCGTACTGATGAATACGTTCACATCACGGATTAGTGCATAGCCTTCTTGAAACCAATGCGCCGCCGGACGCATCTGCGTATCGCGTCCCACAGCCTCACCAGTGATGCCACCTACGTTGTGCGTAACACGCTCGTTGTTCCACGCCCGATTGTGGGAGTAACGGTAATCCTCCAGTGGCAGGGATGAATACATCCGCGCGAAGTAGGCCGTGATGCCATTTGTTGTGGTAAAAATATCTTCGTTTGTCACCAGGTTCACCGGCGGAATGTCCAACCGTGCACAGGAGACAAACACGATGGTGGTTACCATCACCATCAGTAATTTTCGACAATAATTTTTCATTTGGATAATTTGTTTTTTTAATGGCAATGAAGCTTGCATAAATTGCTCATGTCCTTTTTGGCAATTTATGCAGGTCTCATTTTCTTAAAATTTGCAGGAAAGACTAACATTATAAGTTCTATTCAACGGATACATGTATCCGCCCTGGTCCTGAGGATGTTCTGGGTCCACAAAATCCACCGGCGAGAACGTTAGCAGGTTGTAGCCACCTACCGATACCCGTGCGCTGCGGATACCAACCCACCGGATGGCCGTCGCAGGCAAGGTATAGCCCAGTTCGGCATTCTTCAACCGGATATAGCGGTTGTTGTAGACGCTAAACTCCGATTCCGAACCCGGATACGGCGACCCGGGCATGGGATAACGGCCTTCAATGAATTCGGTTTGTTGATCATACGGATTGGCATGCGGATCCACCGGCCGCCAACGATCAAGAAAACGATCGTGTGTATTGTCGTAGCCCGACCAGAGCGGCTGCCGTAGGATCTCATTGTAATACACATTGGCCATTCCCGCACCTTGCCACAGCATAAAGAAGTCCAGTCCTTTATACGACAGGCTTCCGGTAATTCCATAGTTCAGTAACGGTTGTGGCCCAAAGCCCATCGGATGCCGGTCCATATCATCGATAATTCCATCACCGTTCCAGTCCTTATGGTAATAGTTGCCCGGCAGCTCATTCCTGCTGCTGTATACGGGGAATTCGGCTATTTCGGCAAAACTGCGATATTGTCCGCCTGCTTCCATCCCCCACCAGATGTTGGTGTACCTGTTCTGTGAATTATTCCGCCAATTGTGGTAGTGGCTGCGGTCAGCTGCCCGTACGACCGTCCGGTTACTTATCCGGGTCAGTGCCAGGTTGCCGCCGATCGTATAGCTGACGTTGCCGACCGTGCCACGGTGGTTCAATGCCAGTTCATACCCCTCCGACCGGTCGGAGTTGAGATTTTCCTGTGGAAGCAACGCCCCGATGATACTCGATACGTCTCCGCGATACGCATACATCCCGCTACGGTTTCTTCTGAATACATCAAAAGTAACGCCCAGCATGCCATCCCACATTTCCATATCAAAGCCGGCATTGAACATATCTGATTCCATCCATGTGATGCCCAGATTTGGTATGCCCGTGCTGGCCGCTCCGTTGATAAAGTTACCGCCGAAAAATGTGGCCGTCGCTGGATACGAATAGCCACTGACGAATTGGTAATTCAGACCGGAGTCATCCCCCATCCGGCCATAAGAAGCACGTAGCTTCAGGTTGTTGATGATATCGAGGAAGGAATTCTTCCAAAAGCCTTCCTCCGAAATCCGGTACCCAAACGACGCCGACGGGAAAAATCCCCAACGGGCGTTAGACGGAAACCGAGAAGAGCCATCTGCTCGCAACGCCGCTTCCAACAGGTATTTCCCTTTGTAGTCGTAGTTTAGGCGCCCGATGTACGATTGGTAGGCGTACTCGTACCGTTGATTCGGATCCATATACGCCAACTGGTTATCGGCGTCTCCGGCGAACAGCTCGTCCAAGTCCAGCCGCAGTTGCCGAGATGCGTAGAATCCGTCGCCTTCCTGCCTGCGCCCTTCATGCACAGCAACAGCATTGATGTGGTGACTGTTGTTGAACGTCCGTTCATAGCGAAGCGAAAACCGGTATATCGACAGCATCTGTTCGCCGAAATCCCTCCGGATGGAGCTCGGACTGCTCATCAAGTACGTACCGTATGTACCGGTTGATTCGTCGTAGCGGAACTGCTCGTATGCCTGCGAATAGTTTTTCTCTTGGTTGTTGTTATAATCGTAGCTGTAAAACACTTCGGCGCTCAGTCCTTCCAGAAACGGCGCTTGGTAGTTCAGGGATGCCGAAGATTGGAATGATCGGTTTTGGTACCGGATGTACCCCACATAGTCCTGATCGATCCACGCCACCGGATTGTTTGCTTCAGAGATGGTGGTGTGGTAGTAATAAGGGGCGGTATTGTTTGCGTAGATGGGGTCTATCGAAATCTGACGCCACGTGGCCCGGATGATGTCGTTGCTGCTGAACTGCGTCCTGTTCCGCTGGTCGGTGGTCGCATTGGTCTTTAGGTCGAACGTCAGGTCGTCGGTCAGCTTGGAGGTCAGGTTTGCCCGCAGGTTGAACTTATCGTAGTCAAAACCGCGGTCGCTGTTGAAGAAGCTCTCCTGAAACTGGTAGCCGAGGCTTGTGAAATACTGGGTCCTACTGTTGCCGCTGGAGATGCTCAGGTTGTGCTGCCCCTGCGGTGCGCTGTTCCGAAACACCGCATCGTTCCAGTTGGTCGACTGCCGTTCGCCAGACAGGAACTCGTCGAGCAGCTCCTGGGAATACCGCCACGTACCGTCGCCATTCACACGATTCATGTCCAACTCGTTGGTCAGCCGGATATAATCGGCGGCACTGATGGTATGGGGCATTCCCGCCATCGTCTGCCAGATCATACTTCCACTGTAGTCCATATTGAAGGTGTTGTCTGCGGCCCCCTTCTTGGTGGTCACCAATACTACGCCGTTCGCGGCCTGCACACCGTAGATCGCCGCCGACGCGTCTTTCAGCACCGATATGCTTTCGATATCATTGGGGTCCAACCGTTGGATGTTATCGCGCGGCACCCCGTCGATAATGACCAGCGGGTTTCCCATGCCACGGATATCGATGGAGGTACCGAACACGCCGGGCTCACTGTTCTGCTGCCTGACACGCAATCCCGGGACTCTCCCGGTAAGGGTATTCAGTGGATTTTCGTTTTTAGTCTGAACGATCTCAGCATGTTGTATGGACGCCACGGAGCCCGTAACCGTGGCCCGCTTTTGGGTGCCGTAACCAACGACAACCACCTCGTCCATGTTAATAACGTCGGGGAGCATGACCACATTAATACTCATTTGGCCCGATACGGCAATTTCCTGATACTTCATGCCGGAAAACGAAAACGTCACGGTAGCATCCGCCGGGACATCCTGCAACCGATAGTATCCGTCGATGTCCGTGCTGACGGCATACGACGTACCTTTAATGGAAACGGTAACGCCGGTGAGCGGGTCGCCCACCTCATCGGTCACGCGGCCGGTCACCGACGAGGGTTGTTGATTTGAATCAGAAGCGCTGGCGTATGATCGTCCGGATGTGATGCTGCCCAGCGATAAAGCAAGCGTGGTGACGATCAGCGAAAAAAGATAAAGGGTGTTGCATCGGAGTATCCGATATAAATTAAATCTCATACTTTTGTAAATGTTTAATATTACTTAAGGCAAGTAGTGTTTAACGCTCTCGGATTGCTGCTGGCAGGCGGCAATCCGTATTTCCATTGTTACGGATGTTCAATTAGGGTATTTTGTCTTTCAGCATAGTCAGTTTAATTTTAAGTTATTGATTGGTGATATCCATTACCACCCTTGATTCTGTTCCAATTGATTATTTGCGTCCATTTCTGTTTGTGGAAACGGCCACAACAGGTACTTTTCGGTCATCGTTGCCCCGCTTTCATTGGTAAAACCCACGGCATCCACAAAGCGGTTGGCATGCAGGCTGTACGCCTTGCGCGTGCGTTTTATGTCAAAGTATGCTTTGTTTTCGAAGCACAGCTCATGGTACCGCTCCTTCCATACCAGGTCGCGGAAACTGGCTTGCGTCAGTTGGCCCGCTTCGGGCGTGACCAGCGTTGCTCGGTCCCGGACACGTTTTACCAGGCCCACAGCCGCTTCAGTTGGCCCTGCTACCTCGTTGGCAGCCTCCGCATAAATCAGCAAGACCTCGGGAAGCCGCATCAATGTCCAGTTCAGGTCTGAATTGCCGTCGCCCCGAATACCGCCGGCTTCCTCCAGCCAGTATTTGTACAAGGCAAATTCACCGAAGTTTACTTCACCGGACCCGTCCCGGGCTTGATGGCTCGTAAAGAAAAACTGCTTTTCCAAGGCTCGTTTATCACCAGGTTCATACGATTCCACAAATTCGCGGCGGGCGACAATTCCTCCCTGCTCCTCGATGCGTGTTATCCCCGCCCCCTGAGGCACCACCAGCGAAACCATGCGGTTGGTGATAATACCAGCGGCATACTGGACCTGCAAGATAAACTCCCCTTGGTTTTTGTGCATGCGATCGTGCAAATAAGCATAATCATCAAACAAACTGTACGCCCCAGTGGCAATCACCTCACCGGCCGTTACCATGGCCAGCTGGTAATACGCCGTGCCCCGGTTCAACGGATAGCCGGCCATGGTGAGGTATACATCGGCCAACACGGCTTTCACGGCTCCACGTGATATCCTGCCTGTGCCGTCACGGTCGGGCAACCCACCTGCTTCTGCCTCCTTCAGATCATGCACAATCACCTCGTAGATCGCGTCGATGGGTGATTGTTTGGGATACAGCAACGGGCTGCTGGCCAACACTGGGGTTGTAATCAATGGCACCTCCCCGTACAAGCGCACCAGGTAATAATAAAAGTACGCGCGGAAAAAATAAGCTTGGGCAAGCAAAGACGCCTTCCGTGCCGGATCCATCCCGACATCCGGAATCCGCTGGATACACAAGTTTGCGTTGGCGATGCCGGCATAAAGGTTCACATACATCGACCGGAAGACAGGGTCGCTGGTTGCCGCATTATGCCGGATCATGTTGTTGTTGTTTATACTCGACCCAAGTGTGGATGAGTGGCCCACAATAAGTTCCAGCGATATCCACGGTGCCTCCCCATAGCCGTCCCTGCTTTGGAATACACTACGAAGGAATGTGTACAGGGCATCCACTGCCGAGACAGCCTGCTGTTCATTCTTAAAATAACGATCGACTGTCATCGTCGTCGCACTATCTTCCTGGAGGAAATCACTGCATGCCGCAACACCCAAGGTCAGGCAGGTGGCGAATATGCCCACCAACATTCCATTTCCTACTTTGTTACTTACCATCGCTACCATCATTTAAAGTTCCAGCCGCATGCCGAGCATAAGTGTGCGGGCTTTCGGATAATCATGAAACAAAATTCCCTGTGAAAAAGCATCGTCAAACGTGCTCACTTCCGGATCATAGCCGTCGTATTTCGTGATCAGAAAAACATTCTGTGCCGACAAAAACAAGCGCAGGTTCCGCAACCCGCCCCGCGCTACGATGGATGCCGGCAACGCGTAGCTCAGCATCACATTCTTACCCCGTATGAACGAGCCTTCGTACAGGTGGTTGGTGGCCACGCGTGAATCATAACCCGCAGCATTCGGGCGCCATTGTGCATAGGGTGTATGCTGGTTTTCCGGTGTCCATGCCTGCAATATCGTTGCAAAGCTATTTGCCGTGCCGACCCGATCTTGTGCGGTCTGTGCCGAAAGTTTAAACACATCGTTGCCATATGAATACTGAAGTTCAACCATCAGTTCAAGGTTTCGGTAGCGGAAGGTATTGACTAATGAACCATAGTAGTCGGGTATGCCCTTACCAAGCACCTTCCGGTCGTCGTTATTGATCTGCCCGTCGCCATTCAAATCCACATAACGCAGGTCACCGGGCTTCTTACCGTACCGTGCGGCCTCCGCCGCATCGGCCGTGCCCCAGGTACCCTTGGCCACAAAACCATAAAAAGAACTGATCGATTCGCCTACACGTAGGATGACGGCACCCAGCGGATCCATCACGATATCTTCGTTGTTCACCCCCAACGCGTTGATCTCGTTCTTGAGGTATGCACCAATGAAGCGCGTATGCCAGGAGAAGCTGCCCCGAGCCGTGTTTACAGAACTGACTGTGAGTTCGATACCCGAGTTCTTCAGGCTTCCAATGTTTCTGGTCATGGATACAAACCCGCTTGAAGCCGGGATAGGGGCCTCCAACAGCAGGTCGCTGGTATGCTTCACGTAAAAATCAGCCTCAACAGCCAGCCGACCATTGAATAGTCCCAAGTCGGCACCTATATTTAGTTGGGATGTCTTCTCCCACTTCAAGTCCGGGTTGGCAAATGTAGCCATCAAGGTGCCCGTGCTCCGTGTCCCATTAAATATGTAAGACGCTGTACCTAAATTGGCCAATGAGCGGTACTCGCCTATTTCCGAATTGCCGGTGAATCCATAGCTCGCCCGCAATTTCAGGTTATGGATGGATGCCACATCGGTCAGAAACGGTTCTTCGCTGACTCGCCACGCCAGCGCGGCAGACGGGAAAAACGCATACTTATTTGCCGACCCAAAGCGTGATGAACCGTCGTAGCGCCCGGTTAGCGTGAGCAGGTAGCGATTATCATACCCGTAGTTTATCCGCGAAAAATAAGAGGCCATCTGCCAAGCCGTCGTTCCCGAGCTTGGCGACTGCGGTGTAGCCCCAGCGCCAAGGTTGTTCCACCAGTAGAAATCATCCGGCATGTCCTGCGTGGTTGCCGCCCATCGTAAACTGTTAAAGCGCTGGTATTCCACACCAAGCATTGCATTCAATTGATGGGTTTCATCAAGTTTAGGTTGGTACATCAGGCGATTTGTCCATTGCCAAAAAAGATCTTCCGATGCAGCAATCTGTGCATAGTTTCTGCCCAACCCACTCGCATACAGGTCTGATTGGGTGCTGTTGAAGTGTGGCACATGCTGATTACGGATGTTCGTGCCGAATGTCGTATTGATGGCCAGCGCTGGCAATACCTCCATAGTTGCATATACATTGCCGTTCAACGCATTAAACTTATAACGCCTCACGTTTTCATGAAGCTGCGCAAGCGGGTTATCTCCACGTTCCAGCCCCTCATAGTCCGTGCGGTACCCATAGGTGCCATCCGTATAGCGGTACGGGATAAATGGCACCATTTCAATCATTTGCCTGGTCACGTTATTGGCACCCTGCAATTCGTCGGCGCGCTGCTCGGTGTTGCGCGAGTAAGCCATCGTCGCACCAATCTTCAGTCCTTTTTTCAGTTGTTTATCCAGCACCCCACGGAAGCTGAACTGCTCCTTGCTTGTTTCGCGGATAATCCCGTTCTCCCGCGTATAGCCGCCAAACATGCCGTAGTTTGCCTGATCATCTCCCCCGCTCCATGCCAAGTTATGCTGTTGGCTAATCGCATTCCGGGTAACGGCATCTTGCCAGTCGACATCGTAAAGCGGCCGAGGTATCCCTGCATCATCCAAAAAAAACAGTTCCGGCCGACCGGCGGTGTTTCCTACCAGGTATTGTTTTCGTTTTTCAAGCGGATTGCGGTATTTTCCCTCAGCAAATCCCAAGGAATCAAACTTAGCCGCGTTGCGGTACGACTCGTCTTCTACCATTAGCCATTCCGCTGCGTTCAGCACCCGCTGCTTGCGCACCATCCGCCCCACGCTTACGTAACTATCGTAGTTGAGCCCTCCTCCTGCTCCGCCACGTTTGGTGGTGATGAGGATGACCCCGTTGGTTCCTCGGGTGCCGTAAATGGCCGTGGCGGAGGCATCTTTCAGCACCTCGACGGAAGCCACATCGTTGAAATTGACGGTTTCGATGCCCGCCGTAAGGATGACTCCATCTACCACATAGAGCGGGTCGCTGGAGGCATTGATGGAACCATAGCCACGTATCCGCACACGCGTGCGCCCGCCGGGTCTGCCGCTGTTGGTATATACATCCACACCGGCCAGCCTACCCGCGAGCCCTTGCTCTACACTGATTGCCTGCCGTTGGCCCAGCGTTTCGGCCGTGACACGACCTACCGCACCGGTGAGATCCGCTTTCCGCTGCGTACCGTAGCCTACCACCACCACCTCATTGAGGTTACCCGGATCGGCGGTCAGCGAAATATTCGCGGACACCTCCCTCGCCTGCTTTACGACAACGCCAATACGCTGTGTTTTGAATGCGACATGCGAAACCTCAAGCACATGGCTGCCTTCCGGTAAAGCGATTGAATACTTCCCCTCGGCGTCTGCCTTCACTTCCCTGCCCATACCCAGGGCAGCCACGGAAGCACCCGCCAGCGGCACCCCCTGTTCGTCGGTTACGCAGCCTGCCACCTGTCCCTCGGTTCGTTTTTGTTCACGGGTCGTCAGGGCCACCAAGCTTTTTATCTGCCGCATGTTCAGTTGCTGTGCCTTCATGATGCGGGTAAGTGCGTCAAACAAGCTAATCTGTTCCGTAATGGATGCGGTAATCACCCGACGGCCAATCTCATCGTCATAGTAAAAGCTGATAGTGGATTGCTTCTCAAAGTCGGCAAGCAGCGCTCCCAACGAAGACGTCCCCGATCTCCAGATTACTTGGATGTCACGCAGGTTTTGGCACTTTGCCTCCAAGGCCAGAAAGGTGCCCAGCCCCGCCATCGCCGTAGTCATTATCCGCAACATCAGCTTTGACATTTTCCTTTAATTTGATTATCGTTATTCCAGATCAATACAACGTTACTTGCTCGCCGGATATGCTGAACTCGAAACCTCCAGCCACAGCCAGTACTGTCAGCACCTCGTGTAGGCTTTCATTGCGCACCCGCAGCGAGAGCCGTTTGTTTTTCAACCCGGGTGTATCAATCCGAAACGAAACCGCGTACCAACGTTCCAGTTGCTTCACAATTTCGGGCAACGGCTGTTCGCGGATCACCAATATGCCTTCCTTCCAGGTCAGTACCGATTCATCCAGCTGATCCATCACTTGAATACTTCCGGTTTTTGCAGCTACGCTTACCTGCTGCCTTTTGCTGATTTCAATACGGTCGACGGGCGTGCGCACGGATACGCGCCCTTCGGCCACCGTAATCATCCGGTGTTCATCATCCCGGTAGTTGCGCACATCAAAGGACGTACCCAACACCTGCACGGTGCAATCGTCCATATGAACTACAAAAGGGCGTTGCGGGTCAGGACTGACCGCAAAAAAAGCCTGTCCTTCCACATCCACTTCCCGCTGCGGTCCACGGAAGTCCTGCCGGTAACGCAACCTGCTGGCCGAACCCAGCCAAACTTCAGATCCATCGGCCAGCCTGATCAGCTTCCGTTGCCCCGGCGCGGTTACGTGTTCCGCAACCGTTCCAGCGCGGCCGGGTTGCCGTAGTTGGTTATCCAGCCGGCCTTCCAGCACCCACCAGCCGCATAACCCAACCAGCAGGGTCGCGGCTGCGCCCAGCCATATACGCCAACGCCCGGTCCGTGCGGGCCGATTTCTGGTACTGGTTATTGCGATCAACCGTTCTTCAAACCGTTTGACGTCCTCGTCATCGTTGAGCCATGCCGGTGTGTCTGCTTGCTGTTGGTCAAACCACGCATACCACCGCTCTACGATGAACCGTTCGCCCCGCGTAGCCTGCCTACGCTGGTAGCGTTGAATTAACGCTTTTAGAAATGCAGAGTTAACGTGCTTCGCCATTTACGCCAACAGGACAGTCAGCAAGGCAATTGGTATATTTCGAAAGCAAAAAATAATTGTTAATTTTCTGTAATCATCCGCAGGATGGCGAGTAAAACGAGTGGATGGATTTCAGGGTGGCTCATTGAAATAGCCTCCCGGATCCGCCGGCTGGCTTCCGTGCGGTAGCTCTTCACGGTTTGGTAAGCGAGCCCCAGCGCCTCGGCAACCTCTTTCAACGAGTAGTCCTCCTGTTCGAGTACAAATACTCGTCGCATATTTTCCGGTAACCGATCCACCGCCGAGGCGATGGTACCCGCAAGTTCCTTTGCCGCCAAAACCTCGAAGACAGACTCCTGCAGCTGCTCGAAGCGGGTAGTCAGGTAATCTTCCGATTGCCGCTTCAACTTAGACCGGAGGAACGCATTGAAAATTCGGTTTCGTAAAGCAACATCCAAGTACGTCCGGATTTCCCCAGTAATATGCAGTGTTTCTCGTTTTGTCCAAATTTCAGTAAACAGCTCTTGCACGATATCCTCGGCGTCTTCGCGCACCTGCAGCCTGCGAAACGCGAGTTGCCTCAATCGGCTGGCATGCGCACGCACGAGAGCATTGAAAGCTGTTACGTCGCCATTACGCAGCCCCTCTTTCAACGTATTGTCAGTTGTTTCGATGAGCACGGAATTAACCTTTATCTTAGTCGCTGTCAAAATTGACATAATCTGCTGCAACATGCAAGCAGCCTTTATTATGAAAATATTAAATTATCCAGAGCTCACCGATTTATGAGCATGGATTATCAATCCCTCTTGTATTTTATAAGTCATAATCTATCCCTTCAACATACGAATCAACTCATTATTGATGTAAAACAGTTTTCAACCCTCATTCATGGGCGTAAGTACCCCAGTATCGCCCAAATTCCGAAATATTATTGAACACAATCTACCGTCAAGCAGGACAGTACAGTAAAGCCTATTCAATTAACCTCAGTATATTTGTCACATCATAATTTAGGTTTATAATTGGTTAGTAAAGGTTTCCATTCTCCCCGTTTGGAAACCTTTTGTTTTTAATGTATGGATATCAAGAGAAAAATGCCGCATTTTTTTCTATCTTGTCCCGACGATACAACTAAATACGCACAATGAATACATTCGGTTCCTGCCTCCTTGCAGCGGCGATAGGATTTAGTGCTCCGATTTCAGCACAGCCTATCGCCACATTCCTTTCGCATCCTTCCTTGAGTCCAGACGGCAAAACATTGGTTTTCAGTTATGAGGGCGACCTTTGGAAAGCGGCCACCGAGGGTGGCCAGGCACTTCGGCTTACCGCAATGCCTGGTGACGAAATAGCTCCGCGCATTTCACCCGATGGCAAATGGCTTGCCTTTTCTTCTAATCAATTCGGCAATTTTGATGTTTACGTGATGCCGCTCGAAGGCGGGGATATCCGGCAGCTCACCTTCCACGATGCCGCCGATGAGGTGGATAGCTGGAGCTGGGACAGCCAGACCATCTACTTCACGTCTGGCCGCTACAACCGATTCACTAGCTATACTGTCAATGTACATGGCGGCACGGCCAAACGTCTGTTTCCACATTACTTCAACACCATACACGGCGTGGTCGAAGCGCCATCGGGAGAGCTGCTCTTCAACAACACGTGGGAAAGCTATTCCGCTGCCAACCGCAAGCGGTATAAGGGAGCTTATAACCCTGATATCCTATCATACCATCCGAGTACCCGTGCGTTTAAGCAATATACGGACTACGAAGGCAAGGACTTTTGGGCGACCGTGGATAAACAGGGCAATATCTACTTCGCTTCTGACGAAGCCAATGGCGAGTACAACCTGTATACGTTTATCAACGGCCAGAAAACAGCACTCACGCGTTTCAACACCTCCATCAAGCGACCATCGGTTGCCGCCAACGGCGAAAAGGTAGCTTTTGAGCGCGATTATCAGTTGTATATATACGACGTGGCAGGCAAAAAGACCGTGCAGCCTGCTATCTCCCTAAATCGCAATCTGGTACTGGGCAAGCAACAAGAATTTGATGCTAAAGACAACATCAGCTACTTCGATGTGTCGCCCGACGGCAAAAAACTGGCATTCATCTCTCGGGGCGAGCTGTTTGTGAGCGATATTGATGGCAAATTCATTCGTCAGATGCCATCATCCGGTGAGCGCGCCATGGAGGTCAAATGGCTTGCCGACAATAAAACACTGCTATTCAACCAAACCGCTGAGGGTTACCTCAATTGGTTTACCATCGCCGCTGACGGCAAGGGCGCAGCCAAGCAGCTTACTACCGACCTGTTCAACAACCGTGACGTCACCTTCAATAATGACCGGACAAAGGGAGTCTACCTCAGTGGGCGGGACGAAGTGCGTATCTTGGATCTCAAGAGCCTGCAAAGCACCACCGTGGTAAAAGATGAAATCTGGGCCTTCCAAAATTCCAAGCCTTCTTTCTCGCCCGATGGCGAATATGTACTGTTTACCGCTTACCGCAATTTCGAACAGGATATCTTCGTATACCACCTCGCAAGGAAGCAGACCATCAACCTTACCAACACGGGTGTCTCTGAAGCGTCGCCAGTATGGTCGCCGGACGGCAAGTCTATCTATTTTGCCAGCAATCGTACCAAACCATCCTATCCAATGGGCATGCGCGATGCCAGCATTTACCGCATGGCGCTGGACAATTTTGACGAACCGTACCGCATGGACAAATTCGATGCGCTTTTTGAGGAAAAAAAGGAGGACAAAAAAGACTCCACCAAGACCGCCGATAAAAAGCCTCTTGGTCCGATTGTCATCAATACACAGGGCTTGCTTGATCGAATTACGCTTATCAGTCCTGCTTTTGGCACGCAAACCGGCACATCCATTTTCAAGAAAGGCGAAAAGACCTATATCTTCTATTATTCCAACCATGAAGGCGGTCGTGGCGCACTCTTCCGTACCATCATCCAACCGTTTGAGGAAAACAAAACCGAAAAGGTAATCGATGGCGGCGCAGGTAACTTGGTTGAAGCAGACGGCAAATTTTTCGCGCTTTCACGGGGAACCATACAAAAATACAACATCGATGGAAATAAACTGGAAAAGGTAGACATCGCATTCAAATTCCAACGCAACCTCGAAAAGGAATTCATGCAAATGTTCTATGAGACCTGGGCTGGCATTGAGGAAAATTTCTATGACGGCAATTTCCATGGTGTGGATTGGACGGGCATCAAAAAACGCTATGCCACCTATCTACCATACTTGAATAGCCGGGCCGACCTTCGTATTCTGCTCAACGATATGCTTGGCGAGCTCAATTCGTCGCACCTTGGCTTTAGTTCGGGTGGTCCCGAAGAGCGTAAAAACTTGACCTATTCGACCAACGAAACGGGTATCATCTTCGATAAGGACGATCCCTACCGGGTACATCACATCGTAGCCAATAGTCACGCTTCACGGACGGATGTGGATATCCAGCCCGGCGATGTGTTGGTAGCGGTAGATGGACAGCGTGTAGATAACGAGACCGATCGGGATTATTACTTCACCCGCCCGTCGCTGGCCAATGAGATGGTACTAACGCTCAGCCGTGGCGGTCAGGAGATCACCACCAAGGTGCGTCCGCAAAGCAGTGCCGCGCTACGTGACCAGTTGTATAACGAATGGATTAAGGACAATCGCCGCAAGGTGGACTCTTTGAGCGGCAACCGCATTGCCTACTCCTATATGAAAAACATGAGTGGCGAAGAACTGGAACGGTTCCTGTTGGACATGGTTGAACAGGAAAACAACAGGGAAGCGATCATCCTTGATCTCCGCTACAATACGGGTGGCAATGTGCACGATGAGGTGCTGCGCTTCCTGTCCCAGCGTCCTTACCTCCAATGGCAATATCGTGGAGGTCAACGTTCGCCGCAAAGCAACTTCGCACCATCGGGCAAACCTATCGTCTTGCTCATCAATGAGCAATCGCTAAGTGATGCCGAAATGACCGCCGCAGGGTTCAAAGCGCTGAAACTCGGCACCATCATCGGCACAGAAACCTATAGATGGATCATTTTCACTTCTGCCAAAGGCCTTGTGGACGGGTCGATGTACCGTGTACCCGCGTGGGGCTGCTATACATTGGACGGCGATGATTTGGAATTGACAGGTGTATCACCCGATATCCACGTAGAAAACACATTTATGGACAGGCAGGAAGGCCATGACCCCCAATTGGAGCGGGCTGTACAGGAAGTGAAGGAAGCTATAAAGAAACCCTGACATGACGATGTGACAAGAATCCTTTCGTTCGATTCGCTTTTTTTACTAACTTGCACGCCTAAGATTTACAGCTATGAACGAGGCAGAAACAACAGCAATCCGCGTAGAGCAAGCCCAACAGTCAAGGCTCTCGCAAGTCGATTTCAACAACCTGAAATTTGGTCAAACGTTTTCCGACCACATGCTGGTGGCCGAATACGTGAATGGACATTGGGCAGACGTGAGCATTGTGCCTTATGGCAATCTATCATTGAGCCCCGCTACTTCTGCCCTACACTATGGCCAGGCAATCTTTGAAGGTATGAAAGCCTATAAATTTGCCGATGGCAAGGTGAGCCTATTCCGACCGGATAAAAACCTTGAGCGGTTCAATAAGTCGGCACGGCGGCTGGAAATGCCGGAAGTGCCAGAAGAAATTTTTATCGGCGGACTCAAGGCGTTGGTCGACCTTGATCGCGATTGGGTTCCCAATACAGAAGGCGCATCGCTATATATCCGTCCCTTCATGTTTGGCACCGAAGCCGCGTTAGGTGTGCATCCCGCTGACTCCTATAAATTTATTGTCATTACGGGTCCTGTGGGTGCCTATTATAATAAACCGTTGCGGCTTAAAGTGGAGACCCACTTTACCCGTGCTGCGGAAGGTGGCGTGGGCTTCTCTAAAAATGCCGGCAACTATGCGTTGTCGCTTCACCCGACACGGATCGCCCAACAGGAAGGTTTTGACCAACTGATGTGGACCGATGCCAAAGAGCATAAGTACGTGGAGGAAGCAGGTACGGCTAACCTGTTGTTCCGCGTAGGCGACACCATTATCACCCCATCATCAGATACGATTTTGCATGGTATTACCCGCCGGACCATCATTGAAATAGCTCGCCATTGGGGCTACCAAGCGGAGGAACGCCATGTGTCCGTGAAAGAATTGATTGACGGTATTGAAGATGGTAGCGTTACCGAGGCATTTGCCGCAGGCACAGCAGCTACCCTCACACCCATCACAGAAATCGGTTATGAGGGACAAGTCTATACCTTGCCTGACCTCGCCAATCGGGAGTTTTCGAATAAAGTCTTGCAATACTTAAATGATTTACGTTATGGCCGCATTGAAGATGAATTCGGTTGGAATTTCATTGTGGATTAAATAATTGCTGATTATCCCTCATCGCTTATTCGGCATGGCCAACATGCGGTGCGATGAGGGATATCATTTCATCAACCGCCTCCGGCCGGAACCAAACTGTTGCTGGGTCTTTCCTGAACCATGTCAATTGCCGTTTAGCGTATTTACGTGTATTTTGCTTGATTTTATCTACCGCTTCCTGCCAAGTATACCGACCATCCAAGTAGTCAAACAATTCGGCATAGCCTACAGTCTGCAAAGACGACTTATGCCGGAAGGGCAGCAATGACTTCACCTCATCCAACAAACCGGCCGCTATCATCGCATCTACTCGGTTGTTGATACGTTCATACAGATAAGTCCTATCGGTATCCAGGCCGATTCTAAGTATCTTGAAGGGGCGTGTGCCAGCCGCCTGTTGCCGGAAATGGGAAAAGGGCAGACCTGTGCTTTCATACACCTCAAGTGCACGGATCACCCGTTGTGGATTCTGAATATCCACCTGCTCATAATATGTAGGATCGACCCCCTTCAGCCGCTCTTGGAGGGGTTCTAGTCCCTGTTCCTTGTACAGGTTATTCAACCGGTCACGCACGCCCGGCAACGCCTTGGGTAGGTCGTCAAGTCCGCGGCATACCGCATCCACAAATAATCCCGAGCCACCTACCAATAGCACTACGTCAAGCCGTGAAAACAACTCCTCCAAGCATTGCAAGGCATCGCGCTCAAAATCGCCGGCCGAATAGTCGTCCATGACACTGTGGGAATCGATAAAGTAATGCGGTACGGAAGCCAATTCATTATCGGTAGGCTTGGCTGTCCCGATGGATAGTTCGCGGTAAAACTGCCGGGAATCGGCCGATAGGATAACGGTATGGAAATGCTGGGCCAATTGGATACCTACCGCTGTCTTGCCAATCGCAGTAGGCCCCACAATGCACACCAGTGTTTTTGCCACGTGACTAATTAATAATCGTCCTCATACCCGCCGCCGTTCTCTTCTTTGTTTTCCTCTTCTTGTTCTTCTTCATCCAGCATATCGAAATCCTCTTCCTCGTTGATGCCATATTCCGTTTCCTGGAGGAAATCATACTCCTCTCCGGCCTTTTTATTGGAAGATGAATCGGCAGACACCGGAATAATCGCCGCACCGGGCAATTTAGGTACTTGCCCGACGCTTTTGAACAATGCAGGATATACTTTGTCTACTTCTTCCTTCAAAATTTTGATTAACTGTACATGGAAATCAAGCGGATGTTCAAAATTATATACATAATAGAATTTTTGATGCGGATCATCGATAAATTTGTTCAGCTTTGATTCCTCCATCAATATCACACCCCGCTCTTTTTTTCGTTTATCGGGCAAGTAAGCAATTTCATCTCCTTTCTTCCAATGGTCATTACTTACATAAAACGATGAGGATAATTCCGGATTATAGCCCGTAGCCGCATGAATAGCTTTGTGCAGATCCAAGAACGTCTGCTTGGGCAACACATCAATCTCACGAATCACATCATCATAATCTTCGAATGAAATCCTAAAACGGTAGATAGCCATGACGCACCTTTTTGTATAGTTAGTTTAACGTGAATTTTATGCGAATATCTGAAAATAAGTCAAAAGTCGAAAGCTCGAAAATTGGAAAGTCCGAAAATGTGCTGCTATTTCAACCCCAGCTCTTTTCCTTTTTCGAGCATAAACCGGTAGGCTTTCTCCCGGCTGTTGGGGATATCGCCTTCCAATATCGCTTCGCGAATCGCATTTTTGATGACCCCCACTTCCCTGCCCGGTTTCAATCCAAATGCCGACATGATATCTTCGCCAGACACTGGCGGTTGCCAATTCCGGATTTGGTCGCGCTCCTCCACGTCCTTAAGCTTTTGCTTGACCAGCTCGAAATTTTGTCGGTATTTTTTCTTTTTATATTCATTTTTTGTCGTTACATCAGCATGGCAAAGCATCATCAGGCTATCAATGTCGTCGCCCGCCTCAAACAACAGCCGCCTTACTGCCGAATCGGTGACAATGTCCTGCGCCAATACTATCGGCCTTAAGTGTAGCAGAACCAGCTTTTGCACAAACTTCATCCTATCATTGAGTGGCAACCGAAGATCGGCAAACAACTTGGGCACCATCCTTGCTCCTTTGTCTTCATGGCCATGGAATGTCCAGCCATGCCGCTTATCAAACCGCTTAGTAGCAGGCTTGGCAATATCATGCAGGATAGCCGCCCAGCGCAGCCATAGGTCATCACTCTGTTCGGCCACGTTGTCCAGCACTTCCAGCGTATGGTAAAAATTATCTTTATGCCCCTTGCCTTCGATGATCTCCACACCATGGAGGTTGGCCATCGCTGGAAAGATGCAATGCAGCAATCCTGTATCAAACAAGTACTTGAAGCCAATGGATGGTTTGTTCGCCAAAATGATTTTATTCAGCTCGTCGATGATACGCTCCTTGGAGATAATTGCTATCCGCCCTGTATTGTTGCTTATCGCATGGATAGCCGGAGTATCTATTTTGAAATTCAGCTGGCTGGCAAACCGTATCGCTCGCATCATGCGCAATGGATCATCCGAAAACGTTTCCTCGGGATTTAGCGGTGTCCGGATGATACGTTGCTCAATATCGATAAGTCCATTAAATGGGTCGAGCAATTGGCCAAAATCATGCTTATTAAGCGACAATGCCATGGCATTGATGGTGAAATCACGTCGATTTTGATCCTCCTGCAAGTTACCATTTTCAACAATGGGTTTGCGTGAATCCGCCCGGTATGATTCTTTCCGTGCGCCTACAAACTCGATTTGAAGCGACCCGTGGTTCAACATCGCCGTGCCGAAATTTTTATACACATTCACTTTCGTGCCCAATCGATTCCCTACCTGTTTAGCAAAATCAATACCGCTCCCTATTACTACAATGTCGATATCATTTTTGAAATCGCGGCCCATGATCTTATCCCGTACATAACCGCCGACGACATAGCATTCCATGTGAGTTGCCTCAGCGATGTCACTCAATACGGAAAATATGGGGTATTGTAAAAATTCTTTCATGGCTGTACTCGGCATCACCAAATCGTATACAGCGGCAAAAATACACATTCGATTGGGTAATCGCCCAAAGGTCAATCCGGATTAATCCCTATCACGGGACAAACGCCTGGTCACCAGTGGATTTGACGACAGTAATTCTTGTTCGCGCCTATGCTCTACAATATGGATAGCCGCAAAGATCGCTTCGCGGAAAGACACCTCGGATGCGATGTTTTTCCCTGCGATGTCATAGCCTGTACCATGGTCGGGAGAGGTCCGTACCACTGGCAGACCCGCCGTATAGTTCACACCGCTCCGTGAAGCGATATGTTTGAAAGGAATAAGTCCTTGATCATGATACATGGCAAGTACCGCGTCAAATTTCGTATAGGCATCCGAGGCAAAGAAGCCATCGGCTGCATATGGGCCAAAGCAAAAAACACCTGCTGCCTTAGCTTGTTCGATAGCTGGAGTGACAATTTGTTCGTCTTCCACACCGATGAGCCCATTATCCCCAGCATGCGGATTCAAGCCCAATACAGCAATTTTAGGTTTCTGAATCCAAAAGTCTTTTTTAAGGCTGGCGTCCATCAATGCCAACTTGGAAACGATGGCATCTACAGAAAGGGCAGACGCAATAGCTTTCACCGGAATGTGTCCCGTCGCCACACCCACACGTAGATTATCACTAATCATAAACATCAGCACATCTCCGCTGACCGTTCTTGACTGCAAGTACTCAGTATGTCCCGGAAATTCAAATTCTTCCCGTTGGATATTATGTTTATTAATGGGAGCGGTCACCAACGCATCAATATGGCCTGCCACCAGATCGTCCACCGCGTGTTTCAGCGAAAGGAACGCATATTTGCCCCCGATCTCGTTTTCCTCGCCTAGACTGACTTTGACATCCTCCTGCCAGCAATTGATCATGTTTGGACGCCTGCTATGCGCTTGCTCAGCCGTATTGATGACGTTGAAACTAAAATCATGAATGCCCAGGGCTTTGCGGTGGAATGAGGCAACCTTGGTGTTCCCATAAACAATTGGCGTAAAATATTCCAGTATCCGACTGTCCAGCAACGTTTTAATAATCACTTCTAAACCTATACCATTTACATCGCCGATGGAAATCCCTATTTTCAGTTTGTCACTCATATTCGCATTCATTTTGCTTTGGCTACCAAAAGTATGAATTTTAACGGATGCACTCAAAACAATTTGCGTACCAGCCAAACCACCGCACTGAACACTACACTTAAAAGCACCATACTGGTGATGGGCATGTAAAAACTAAAACCCGGCCTTTCCACCCGGATATCTCCCGGAAGGTTGCCAAACCACTTTAATTTATCGCCAAGAAAATAGACTATGAGTCCCGTAATAAGGAGCAATCCACCACCGAAAATGAGTATTTTGGCTATTTCTTTCATGACGCTAATTGCTATAAGCCATAAACCTACTACCTATTCTTGTAAAAACAAAACAACAAAAAAACTATCTTTGCCCCAAAATCCATTTCATCAATGAGCAGTGTCCGTGCCAAGAAGCACCTTGGCCAGCATTTTCTTACCGATAAACATACCGCCGCAAGGATTGTCGGTGCACTACGACCACAGCTGGGTTATGAAGCCGTGTTAGAGGTAGGGCCGGGCATGGGCATATTATCAGATATCCTTTTACAGGCAGACCACTACCAAACATGGCTCATTGACGTGGATGACGAATCCATCCAGTTCTTGCAAACCAAATACCCACGGCTGGGTAATAAACTTATCCATGGCGATTTCCTGCGGTTGGATTTTTCCGCGCACTTCACCGGTAAGCTGGCCGTTATCGGCAATTTCCCGTATAACATCTCCTCCCAAATTCTTTTTAAAATATTGGAGGAACGCCAGTGCGTGGTGGAAGTGGTTGGTATGTTCCAGAAAGAAGTAGCAGAGCGCTGTGTCGCCCAGCCGGGCGGCAAAACATATGGGATATTGAGTGTATTCATCCAAGCTTATTACAATGTCGAATACCTATTTACCGTAAAAGCTGGTGCATTCAACCCGCCCCCCAAAGTACTTTCCGGCGTCATCCGGCTTACCCGCAATGCCGTACAGGTACTCGATTGTGACGAGACGCTATTTTGGCGCCTGGTGAAAGCCGCCTTCAACCAGCGGCGCAAAACCTTACGCAATGCGTTGTCTGCCGTTATTCCCAAAGATAAAATGGGCGAAAACGTCCTTTATGACCTCCGAGCGGAACGATTAGCGGTAGCCGACTTTATTCTATTGACAAATGATATTGCCCAAAAGCTATGACAAATCCCCTCACCAGACTCCTTATCGTGGATGACATCCATCCCATTTTTTTGGCAAAACTACAAGCCTCCAACATCGCATTTGATTATCAACCAACATTTGGCAGGGAAGAAACCCTGCAAATCATAGCCCAATATACCGGATTGGTCATCCGCTCCAAATTTAAAGTAGACATCACATTTATTGATGCCGCCCCGCAGTTGAAGCTTATCGCCCGTGGTGGAGCGGGTATGGACAATATTGACGATGGCTATGCCCAGGAAAAAGGAATAACCCTGCTCAACGCTCCCGAAGGCAATCGTGATGCAGTAGGCGAACACATGGTAGGTATGCTGCTGGGCTTGATGAACAACCTCAATCGTGCCAACCATGAAGTAAAAAATGGATTGTGGCGACGCGAGGAAAACCGCGGGCTGGAGTTGGGCGGCCGTACGGTGGCACTTATCGGCTACGGCAATAACGGACAGGCGATGGCACGCAAGTTATCCGGCTTTGGTGTCAAAGTCATCGCCTATGACAAATATAAAACAGGCTTCAGCGATGCGTATGCAACGGAGGTCAGTATGGAAGAAGTGGTCAAACAGGCCGATGTATTGAGTCTCCACATTCCCCTCACGAGCGAGACGCACAGTATGGTAGATGATGAATATTTGTTCCATTTCCGCAAGCCGATTTTTTTCCTCAACGGCGCCCGTGGCGAAATTGTGAGTATTCCCTCCATTCTGAAAGCGCTGGATGAAGGACGGATACTGGGCGCGGCGTTTGACGTATTGCCCGTGGAAAAGTTCCCAAACTTGGCCAAGCAACCCTGGTTTATTTCCTTGATTAAACACGAACGGGTAGCACTAAGCCCGCATGTGGCCGGATGGAGCGTGGAGAGCTATTTCAAGATAGCGGATGTACTGGCCAACAAGGTCATCGGATTTCTGCATGGCTAAGCACTGGCTTTTTCAACTAACTGTCCACACTGCCAAAAACTGGACTATCATCATACCATCCAGCAGCAGGAAATAGTAATATTCATTTTTCTTCAGCGGTGGAAACGAAATAACAAGCAGGCACAGCAATGAAACTGCTGACAGCGCAATGCGCACGTTCCATGCATGGTCGCTCACCCATACCCAACCGGCATGCGACACCAGCAAGGTTACAGACAAGGCAAGCGCCTTGCGTTCACCCACCAGCACGGGAATGGTTTTTAGTCCATAATACCTATCCTGATAAAGATCACGGATATCGAATGGAATCGTAATAGCCACCACAAACAGGAATACCCATGCTGTCAATTGTCCTGCCTGCGGCCACGGGATGGGCAATCCATCGTGATAGGCTTCTGCCACCGGCAGTAGGACACAACTCATCGCCCATACGGCACCGATGTAAAATAATTTAAGGCCCGTAAGCTGCCGAAGACCTACCCATCGCCTTGCACCTTTTATGCGGATAAGCGGCACGTTGTAAGCCAGGCCCATCGCCCCTACCGCGCCCAGTAATGCGAATGACGGTAGATGAAGTTGCAACCCTAATACAAAAGATACCATCAACGCCACGCCGGTCCACATCCAAAGCGAATGCTCATGCCGGAATATCCAGCGTACCCTCCGATAGGGCGAAGCTTCAGGATACTGGGGTTTCGCCAATATCATGCTGAAATTGTACATGGCCAGCGTGGCACAACCGAGGATGGCCAAAACCGGATAATTCATCGGCAGCGACAGCAGCAGGTACGACAGGCCCCCTTGGGCCACAGCACAGCAAGCGATAAACACATTGCTGAATAGCAAGAGCTCCAATACTTTTATCGCGTAATTGCGCATCATTTGGCAGAAAATTCTCTTTTTTCCAAAAAGTATGTAAATTAGCCACCTTTAAAAACCAAATGTAGGCCAACGTGTTGTCCGAGCAAAATAACACATAAAAACATAAACTAACCATGGATTTACAGATCAAATCATTTGAGGAATACAACGAAGTATACCAGTACAGCGTAGAAAAGCCTGAGGAATTTTGGGCGGGTATCGCTGAAAATTTTTATTGGCGGCGTAAGTGGTTTAATGTGTTGGACTGGAACTTCAAGGAACCCAAAATTAAATGGTTTGAAGGCGCGCGGCTCAATATCACGGAGAATTGCCTGGATCGCCACATTTATAAGCTGGGTGATAAGCCCGCCATTATCTGGGAACCCAATGATCCCAGCGAGGCATACCGCATACTCACTTATAAGCAATTGCTTGATAAAGTTGAACAATTTGCCCACGTTTTGAAAAACAACGGCGTCCAAAAAGGCGATCGGGTATGCATATACCTTCCCATGGTTCCCGAGCTGGTTATAGCCGTACTGGCGTGCGCACGCATTGGGGCGATACACTCCGTGGTCTTCGGCGGATTCTCCGCGCAGTCCATCGCCGATCGGATCAACGATGCTGATTGCCGGCTGGTCATCACTGCTGATGGTGGGTACCGGGGCACCAAGATCATCGAACTGAAAAGTATCGTAGATGACGCACTGGTACAATGTAAATCCGTTGAGCGGGTCATCGTGCTCACCCGCACCCGTACTGCGGTATCAATGATCAAAGGAAGGGATGTCTGGTGGGAAGACGAAATCAAGAAGGTAGAAACTCAGGGCAATATCCCATGCCCTGCAGAAGAAATGAACGCTGAAGACATGTTATTCATCCTCTACACTTCGGGTTCTACTGGCAAGCCGAAAGGCGTCGTGCATACCTGCGGGGGGTATATGGTGTATACGGGATATACATTCGCCAACGCTTTTCAATACCAACCCGGCGAAGTGTATTTCTGTACAGCAGATATCGGTTGGATCACGGGGCACTCTTATATCATATACGGCCCCTTGTCCCAAGGGGCCACGTCATTGATGTTCGAAGGCGTACCCACATGGCCCGATGCAGGCCGGCTCTGGGATATCGTAGAAAAACACAAGGTCAATATCGTATACACCGCCCCAACGGCCATCCGTTCATTGATGGCGGCAGGAGACGAATTTGTCGAAGGCAAAGATCTAAGCAGCATTACCAAACTGGGCACCGTGGGCGAGCCTATCAATGAAGAGGCCTGGCACTGGTACGATCAGAAAATAGGCCACGGCAATGCACCTATTGTAGATACCTGGTGGCAGACCGAAACCGGTGGCTTTCTAATTTCGCCCATCGCCGGTGTCACACCGACGGTGCCGGGTTACGCCATGTTGCCACTTCCCGGCATACAGCCCGTTCTGGTAGATGAAAACGGCAATGAAATCGAAGGAAACAACGTGAGCGGAAACCTTTGCATTAAATTCCCTTGGCCAGGAATGATACGTACTACGTATGGCGACCATGAGCGCTGCCGCCAAACTTACTTCTCCGCCTATGAAAACCGCTATTTCACCGGCGACGGTTGCCTAAGGGATGAAAACGGCTATTACCGCATTACCGGACGGGTGGATGATGTATTGAATGTTTCGGGTCACCGTATCGGTACAGCCGAGGTGGAAAATGCTATCAATATGCACAGTGACGTCGTTGAATCGGCCGTGGTGGGTTATCCACACGCGGTGAAAGGTCAGGGGATTTATGCGTTTGTCATCGCCAGCCAGCATCATTTGGATGAAGATCTTACCCGGCAAGACATCCATAAAACCGTAAGTCGCATCATTGGTGCCATTGCCAAGCCGGATAAGATTCAGTTTGTGACCGGTCTGCCCAAAACCCGATCGGGCAAAATTATGCGGCGCATCCTCCGCAAAATTGCCGAAGGAGACACGTCCAACCTGGGCGATACCACCACATTGCTTGATCCCGGCATTGTCGATGAGATTAAAGCCGGAGCCGAAAAATTGAGGGCTTAGCACTTTTCCTAAAAACCCACAGGCTGGCGTCCGTAATTTAATACGGACACCGACCTGTGGGAATTAAAAGACACTCCGCTTAAATCGACTTTTTACCAGTCTTGGAAATGGCCGCAATTCTCCGTGTGTGTATGTCGTAGAAAATCCATACCCGGCATGATGGGCGCCCCCGGGGGCATGGTGAATACATTGCCCGGTTGGAACTCATCCGGGTCTTTTTCAAATTTCGCTATCTGCGAAACGGCGAAAAACGCCTGAGCCTTTTGTTCATCGCTACCGGAGCTGAGCGCCGCCTGCAGCTGCGTTTTCAACCCATTGATTTTCAGCAATGCCTGTCCTCGAACAATATCAGAAGCATCGTTGTCAGCAGCTAGCATCAGCAAATGTGTCAGTACGATGTTGTTTACTGTAGACTGCATAGCCCCTGCATAGCCCCCGACAAGCGGCGTGCCCCACGTCCCAGCAAGCAATCGATCCACCACGGCCATAAAGCCGGGTTGCTTACTGTCACGCGCCTTATACTCCACAAGGCGTGCAGCCCGTTCGGCGTTCAGCAGTGAAGCTATCGTCTCCGTAGCAGCAGCAGCCGCCGCGGCTAGCGGATCAAACGTAGGCCCCGTTTGTCCAGAAAAGAGTTCGATGGTACCGGGATAACCTGTCGGGCGGGGCGGTATCTTTTGAATCAAGGCTTCCGGCAAAGCCAAGGCTTCCGGCGTGATCGTCGCCATCAATGCATCAAACGCCTGCCATTGCTTATCGGGATCCACCAAACGGGTCGGTTCTTGCCCGTCGCCTTTAACCGCATGTGTAAAATACAAGCCCCCCACGCTTTTTGCCACGGCTTCAATCTGATAGCGATGCAATAGATAGGCTGGTACCAGCACTTCTTGGATCGTCGTCATCGGTTCGCCATCTCGGATAGCTTTCTCTGAAAATCGATCAAGCACCAGTCGGCGCACCTTCAAGAGATGCTGTAACTGGGCAATGGGATCCACGCCATCATCCCATTGGTGCGACACTGGATGCGTATACCCTCCAATATCGGGAATATACTGGTGCCCTTGAGCCAATGTTTCCTGCATGATTTTTTCAAGCTCGGCATCCTCATTCGTGCCCGGTGGAAACTCCGCGTATCCCCAGATAACGGCCCGGATATCCCAGCTGCCGATACCCACCCCGTAAGCGCTGTCCAGGTTGATATTCCCGTCATTATCGAGTTCAATACGCGGGAACGGATAATCCATGACCGACGCCCGGCCTTTTGGACTGGCCGCAAAATTGTGCATAAAACCCAGGGTATGTCCGATTTCATGGGCAGAAAGCTGCCTAATCCGTGCCAATGCCATTTCCTGCATTTTTTTTGGCACAGGTTTACCGGTTTCATAGGGTTGCAATAAGCCTTCGGCAATCAGGTAATCTTGCCGGTGCCTGTCGGCCCCCAAGGTGACCACTCCTTTGATGATCTCGCCGGTACGCGGGTCGGTATACGAAGAACCGTAAGAAAAAGCCCTCGGGCTACCGCTCCGATTGATCCAGTTGACCACATTGTAACGGATATCCATCGGATCGGCATCAGCCGGCAGTTCTTTGACGATGAACGCATTTTTGAAACCCGCTGCCTCAAATGCTTCATTCCACCAGGCACCGCCTTCGATAAGCGCCTGTTTAATCAGCTCAGGGGCTCCCCGATCGACATAATAGACGATAGGTTCAATGGCCTCACTCACCGCTGCCTGCGCATCCTTCTTTTGAAGGCGGTGCCGCCTGATAAAGCGCTTGGTCAGCGGCTCGTCCATCGGCGCTGCAAAATCCATATACGTAAACGCATTGAATGCTGAACGAGAATCAAACCTACGCATCTTGAACCCCGGCTCCGGGAGCTCCACAAAAGACTGGTGCAGATGGAGTGTTACCGCGGTTGGATCCGGCGCAAGGCTGCTGCCGCGGCCAAAACCGCCGCCGCCCCCTGAAGCGCCGCCGACAAACGTTACCATCGCTTCAAATTCCGAATTTTTCGGGAAATTCTTAGTATTTTCCATGAAAATGGCCGATCGGCCGTCATCTACCCGGTAAGCGCTGCCGGCACTGCCACGGCCACCGCCAGCCAAGCTTCCTGCGATACCTTGGCTATCACGGATGAGGAAAGGCGTCAAATCTACCAATACACGTTCACCTTCGGTAGCGACTGGGGTAAACGCCCAGATGATTGATTTGGCAAAGGCCGTTTCCACCGATTTCACCTCATCCTGATTGTCGGTTACAGCGCGATAGTTGTATTCCGGCCGCAATAGGAAAACTTTAGAGCCTACTTTGACAAATTTGGCAATATAAGAAGTGGCTCGGCCCTTTTCCGCTGCACTGCCAGCACCTGCGGCAATCGCACTGAAATACAGGAACTCCTCATCAAACTTGTCGATTTCCAGCAAGATTTTACCACTGCTGTCATAATAAAAATCGAAAAAGCCTTCAAACTTTTGATGGTTTGCCGTGGCAGCTGTGATGCTTGCCGCAGGTTTGGCATTGCCCGCCTCCTGTCGGCCTTGTCCTAAAGCCGATCCAGTACAAACGAACAACCACAAGCCTACATAAATAGCATGTTTCATACAATTATGGTATTTGGTTAAAAACGGCTTGAATATACATGCTAAATCAGTCAAAAATTAAATTATTTGTCAAAATTTCATCATTCGACATGGGCCAAATGTAATTAGCTGCCGATGGAGCCACTGCCGAAGCCGAGAAGGCAGGACCTACCTTTTCCGGAATGGTATATAAACGGCGCAACAGGTCGTTCGATCGAAAGCCCTCGCCCAATAACTCGATTCTCCGCTCGGTTTCTATACTCGTAATCAATGCCGCACTAGTAGCAGTAGCCGATGCAGGAAACACGTAGTCTGGGTCAGACCGATGATGAACAGCCTCCAGCAATTCCGTGGCCAATGCGAGATTGCCTGTCTCCGCCGCTGCTTCGGCATAATTCAATAATACTTCTGCGTACCGAATCACCGGTATATATCGCAAGAAAGGTGCTGCTTGTCCATATTTACCCAGGTAATAACGCCCATTGGTTCCATTAAAACGCAGCAATTCCCGTCGTGCATCGCCTTCTGCCCACTGGCTGCTGCCTAATATGCCCGCCGGATTCATGAAATACTCCGAGTTGCCATTGTAAAGATAACCTAAAGCTGACTGACCACCTAAATTGTCCAAGTTCGTAAACGGCATGGAAAAAATGGATTCGGCAGTAGTAAAATTACTGGCCAGTGCTTCGACAATATCACCGTGAAGCGTGTTTTCTACCCCAGCGGTTGCCGAGAACGGGGCTGACGTTTGCGGGACAATCTTGCTAGCCTCCGCAATGACTGCGTTCCAGTTGCCCTGATTGAGATAAACCCTTGTTTTCAAAGCAATGGCCGTGTTTCTGTGAGCACGCGTTGTATTCAACAATGCTGTTGAATACGCCTCAGGAAGATCTGCCTCCGCCTCATCCAAATCCTGCAATACCTGAGTGTAAACCTGGGCTACCGTGCTACGAGCCAACCCGTTGTTTTCAGGCGTAAGTTCCGCTATCAAGCGCAAAGGCAGACCAGGCGAGGCACCGTTGTCTTCCGTATAAGGGCGGGCAAAGATAGTTACCAGCGTATAATATGACAGCGCACGCAGAAATTTGGCTTCCGCTATATACCCTGTTGCCGTCGTTTCATCCACCACACCCGGATTTGCCGTCAACCCTTCAATGAGTACGTTCGCCCGATTAATCGTCGTATAGCCCGTGGACCACACGTTGAGGATGTCGGCTGAAGCAGAGTTATACGAATGTGCCCAAGCATCATATCCCGTGAATGAATTTGCAGTCGTATTGATAAAATCTTCACCCCGTACATCGAGAAACAACAAAAGCCTTCCGCCGTAGAAATTAGCACCTTTAAGTGACGAATAGATGCCATTTACCAAACCCTCAATACGTGCTGGGGTGCTGAAAATATCGGAGTCACTAAGCTGAGTAGGAGGCACCTGTTGCAAATATTCCTCCTCACTGCACGAAGAGATGCTTACCAAGAAGGCAACACCAAGTGCGGCTCCAAACTTCCTTGTCGATTTATATGTGATATTCATAACTGTTCTAATTTTAATCATGCTTACTTCGTTTCTCAAATGCCGATGTTCACACCAAATGTAAAGGTCCTGCCGTTACCCAGGGAATTGTACTCGATACCGGGAGACCGCGGGTTATTTCCGTTGATGGATGACTCCGGTTCAACGCCTGTATAATTCGTAAACAAGTACACGTTGGTCGCCTGTGCATAGATTCGAAGCGAACTGACTCCCACTTTTGCCAACAATTGACTAGGCAGCCGGTAGCCTATCAGTACGTTTTGCAAGCGCAGTAAATCGCCTTTTTCGACATAATCGGAGATGTTGGGGATATTGGCACTTGCGAAATTATCATTGAATACCAAGCGAGGTACGTCCGTTACATCACCGGGCTGTTGCCAGCGGTTCAATACCTTGACCGAGTTATTGAAATAACGTTGGTCCAACCAGGTGCCGGTATTTCCGTTGAACACATAATTGCCGCCAGAAAAGGAAAAGTTAATCCCTGCATCGAAATTTCCATACCTAAACGTGTTATTAAATCCACCGTACCACTTGGGCAGGGCATTTCCCATCGGTTGGTAATCGGCGGCCGTGATGGCCGGCGCCGGGCTACCGTCCAGGTACGTCCATGCAGAGCCCCCGGAAGGAAAAGCGGCCGAGTACTGCACCTGTTCGCCAGCTGCGTTGATGTAGATACGCTGCCCGGTTTCCGGATTGATGCCATTCGTGATGGCACCATACAACGTGCCTACGGAATATCCAGCCTCTGTCATGTTGAATGGATTGCCCGAAGAACTGCTTACCATACGGGAATTTTCGCCTTCAAGGGCGGTAACCTCGTTCTTTATGCTCGTGAAGTTGAACGAAGCATTCCAAGAAAATTTCCCTTTCCGGATCACGTCACCGCTGATTCCCAGTTCGATACCTCGGTTGTACAGCGAGCCGACGTTCCCTAGAATCGAATTCCCGGGAATGCCCTTTGAGGGGGACTGTGGTACGTCTAAAATCAACCCATTTACATCATTATTGAACCAACTGAAATCCACCAATATCCTATCGTTCCAAAAACCCAAATCTGCCCCGATATTGGTTTGTTCGCTGGTTTCCCAGCCCAAGTTCGGATTGCCCGCTTGGTTGAGCTGCCAGGTAGAAGCTCCGCCATATAATGAAGATGAAAACAGGACAAGTGAACCATAACGGGAGTTCAGCTCACCGTTGCCTACCCTGCCCCAACCCCCACGCAGTTTCACACTGCTCATTACGGCACTTAAGCCAGAGCCTTGATAAAAATCTTCCTCAGACAGCGTCCATCCGGCAGAGGCCCCACCAAAGTTACCCCATTTAGTAGACGCGCCAAGCGCAGAGTTGCCGTCTCTTCTGAAATTGAATTTAATGAAATAACGGCTCTTATAATCATAATTCAGGCTTGCAAAATAAGATAAGAAGGCCCAGTTGACTAATAGATTGCCTGACTGCGACACCTGCCCCCAGTTGCCCTGGATATCCGTAAAAAACGGATCGGAAGCCTGTTGTACGTTGACACCCCATCGATTTCTCGAGAAATCCTGTACATCCATACCGCCCACTACCGAAATATGGTGATCGGCAAACCGGGCATCATAATTCAACGTATTGGTAAAGTTCCAGTTGTTGAACAATGACGTAACGTTGGTGACACTGCCATTAGTCGTAGAACCCGAACCATGCACAGGGCTGGTCGACCCGACGTTGAGAGTGGTCAACCGGTCAAGGGAATAGCTGGTTGTGAAATTCAGGCCTTTCAGCAGGTTTATTGTTGCTCCCACATTAGCTAATATACGGTCATTTGTAGAGCTGTTCTTCACCAATTCAAATAGGGCTACCGGATTGTAATAGACGCTCACGATTTGATTGGCTCCATTGCCAATTGGTCCTCCCGGCGTCTCGGCAAGATGTGGGGTACCGTCCGGATTGTACGCAGGCACATTGGGATTGAGCGTATAAGCCATCCGCGCTGCACCTACAATCAACTGCGCGTTGCCTTCCATGGATCCCGAGTTGGGTGCCCGGTTTTCAGACTTGGTATAGCTGATGCTGCCTCTCAGCTTGAGCCAGGAGTTTGCGTCATGATCTAAGTTAAAACGGAGGCCGGTGCGGTCAAATTCGTTTGTTTGCAGGAATCCATCCTGCTCGGTGAGGTTTGCCGAAAAAAAGTATCGGGTCTTCGGGCTGCCCCCGCTCACCGAGACGGCATGGCTGTGTTGAACACCTGTTTGAAACATATAGTCATACCAGTTGGTATTTACCATAGAGCCATCCGCATTATAGCTTGGGAAAAATAGGGCTGAAGCCACGTCGTCGTTATCGGCCTGTCCACTCAGTATCTTCCGGTTTAGCTGTGCCTCATTTTTAATCATCATGAAGTCCTCAGCTTCCAGCAATTCCGGCAGTCGCACCGGATCAGTAAAGCCCACCCATCCGTCATACGTTACCCGAGCACTTCCTTCCTTACCCCTTTTGGTGGTCACCAACACTACGCCGTTGGCCGCCCTAGATCCATAAATAGCCGTTGACGCGGCATCCTTCAACACATCAATTGACTCAATATCAGACGGATTAATGTCGGCCAGCGGATTGTTGGCCACCGTGGTATTTGAAGACACATCGCCACTTGTGACCGGGATACCGTCAATGACAATCAATGGATAAGAGCTTAACGATATGGAGTTGGTTCCTCTGATGCGTATCACCGGAGCATTATTCAACACCCCGTTGGGCAAGTTAATTTTGACCCCCGAGGCCCTGCCGATAAGGGCCTGATCAAAACTCTGCACCGGTATTTCCTTGACCTGATCAGCCACAATGCGACTTGCAGCGCCCGTGAATTCTTTTTTTGACTGTGTGCTATATCCGACGACAAGCACTTCCTCCAATTCAGAAGCATCCGGCTGCAAATTAATGGTATACGGCCCCTGATTCCGCACGGCGATCTCCGCCGTGCTGTAGCCCAAAAATGTGACCTGTATGGTCGATCCCACCGGTACGCGGAATGAAAACTGTCCATCGCCATTTGTCTTGGTGACCAAACCGGGGTTGCCCTTCACTTGTACAGTTGCCTCAGGCAATGGAGCCCCGCTCTCATCACGCACTGTCCCCGTGATTGTTACCTGTTCTTGAAAAGACGCGTTCAATGCCAGCAATGTGATGTTTTTATTCGAGGTTGATGCCGTATGATATGCAATGCCGACACCATGGACATCCGTGTTGCTCGACAGCACAATTACACACATAATGTAGAAGACGGAGGTTGCTTTAGGCGTTGAATGGCTATGCTTGCGCACGCCACTTGGCGTATTTTTGCCAAATAAAAAGTATTTCATACTTTTACCAAATTAAGGTTAGCTATTAGATGATTAATGACGTAATTTTTAGTAGTATACCTTATCCAAGCGGGAGTGCTGCGAACACTCCTGCTTTTCTTTTGTATTCCGTCAATGGTTTATGGAGGGTAATAATGCTTCATAAAAAAGGGTTAAGCTTGTTAATACCTACTTTAGCACACGCCGATAATGCGGCTTAAAGACCTTTATCCTGCGAAAACAAAAACCGTATGTGTTTAGTAGCCATTATGCCAAGCTACTACGGTCATCTTTGTTATGTTGAAGAGGGCAAATTATAATAATCCACCTCTGGTAAAGCCAATTTTTATCAACAACGAATCACCTAACCAATTATTTTCAAGGCAGTAAGTGATAATATCAAAAATCAAATCACTTAGAACACAATATGGAAACGAGAAAAATAAAAAATATTTAGTTTGTTTAATTATAAAAACAAACATAACTAAAATCTTATATAATTCACAAAAAAAGTATAATAATATTTTGTTTTTAATCAAAAACATCATTAATGAATGAAAAAAACACAAATAATAGAAAGATTTTTATACGTAAATTGAATATTAACCGTTATTTTAAAGCAAAAAACCAAATAACACATCGCAACAAGCAGCAAAACACCTGCACATCATTCTATTTTATTGGTAATTATTAGGCTTATACACGGTTAATCAGCCAGAATGGCCGCCTTCATCTCGAAAAGGGACACTATTTTTCATCCCATAAGCGGGTATGCTGCCCCTCAATACAGCATACCCATCTTATCGGCGTAATACAGCTTACGAAAGCTGCCTATTTAAACATGGAGTGATGGTAAATACCGGGCTGCAGGATTTCGTACTTTTCCTTGGCCTTTTCTTCCTGTACCATCGCTTTTACATCTTCCAATAATTTTTTTGCGTCGTAGACGATCCCGTCCTTTACAGTGTACTTCACCCCACCCACGCGCACGACGTCATTATCCTCCGTCACTCGGATTGCGCCGGTGCCATACAACACTTGAAGATTTTCAAGCGGGTTTTGATCAACGATCACGAAATCCGCAAGTTTGCCGATTTCCACGCTGCCAATTTCGTCTGCCATGCCCAGTGATTCCGCGCCGTTTAGCGTTGCCGCTTTGATGACTTCCAGCGGATGGAAGCCCGCCTCACGCAGGAGTTCCATTTCCCTGGGATAAGCAAATCCATACAACGCGTAGATAAAGCCGGCATCGGTACCCACCGTCACCCGGCCACCGCGATTCTTATATTCATTGACAAATTTCATCCACAGTTGGTAGTTGCGCTTCCACTGCAGTTCCTGTTCCGTCCCCCAATTAAACCAGTACGAGCCATGAGAAACCCGGTTGGGTTTATAAAATTCCCATAGGGACGGCAACGTATACTCTTCATGCCATTCCGATCGCCTTGCACGCATCAAATCCCTACTGGCCTCATAGATCACCAAAGTGGGCGAAAGCGTAAAATCCAATGTTATCAATTCATCCATCACCTTGTTCCAACGTTCGGAGTACGGTTCGGCGGCCTGTTCCCACAGTTGCCCTGCTTCGCCAAAGCGATCCTGTTCATCCTGGTAGTTATACGACAAGGAATAATCCTGTATTGTACGATCGGTAAAGAGTGCCTCAGGCAGGCCATACCAGTGTTCCAGCGAAGTAAGTCCGGCCCTGGCACTATGCAACGCATTCCATCGTCCTACATACACCTGCGCATGATGTGTCTTTGAGCGCAATCCGAGGCGTTTATTTTCCTTGATGGCGGC
The DNA here is from genome assembly GCF_900109365.1 of Parapedobacter koreensis. Taxonomy (GTDB): domain Bacteria; phylum Bacteroidota; class Bacteroidia; order Sphingobacteriales; family Sphingobacteriaceae; genus Parapedobacter; species Parapedobacter koreensis. Next base: position 289,255 of record NZ_FNZR01000007.1, read on the forward strand.
ATCCATGATACGCGGTTCGGCCCCAAAAAATTTAATACCATCCGCTCCTCTTTCCTTGTTGCTCCGCACCCACGAGACAGCCTGCTCTTCGGTACTGATAGGACCGTCTGACCCTTGGCCAAACCGAGCGTAAGCCTTGATTCTGGGAGCCGTAATTGTGTTGGCTGCACTTTGCTGTCTTTGCTCCAATACCCACTCCAAGCCATTACCGCATCCCGGATCCGCGATGGTGGTGACGCCATGCGCCATCCATAGTTTAAACACGTATTCTGCGGATGCCGCCTGTGAGCCGCCGATATGGGCATGCGTATCCACAAATCCCGGCAGCAGGTACATTCCCGTCGCATCCAGTTCTTTCCCTCCTTCCACAAGCTTCGGCCGGCGTGCCTCGTTGATGGGCACCCCTGGAGCGCCCACGGTCGCCACATTGACAATCCGATTGCCCTCCACTACAATATCCACCGGGCCCATGGGCGGCGAAAGCGTGCTGTTTATCAACGTCACCCCACGGATAATCAACTGTTTCCATGGCCCCTCCCCTTCTTCTCTTTCAGGTGCCCCGGCTACCCTGCCTTGGGCATGCAGCCTGCTGTTTATCCCAAAAAAAGACAAGCAGCAGGCGGTCATCATTATCAGTACATTCTTCATACGGACAGCTTATTGAGTTAGTCAACATTATACTTTGCAGGCACACCTTCACCTGGCAATGTTTTTGAAATAAATGCACGGAGGTCGTCATTGGCAGTTTTCAGATCATCTTTCCTCAGATACATCATATGGCCGCTGCGATAACCCTTCCAATCCATCCGCGCCTTTAATTTTCCGCTCGGATCCATTTGCCAGAGGTTATATTGCGCATTGAAATAATCCGTGGCCCCATCATAGTACCCCGATTGGACAAGCACATGCAGAAAGGGATTCATAGCCATGGCTTGCCGCAAGCTTTCACCGGTCTTGTTTTCCAGCGCAAAACGGTTCCAAGAAGCATGCCCAGCCACGTAATATTCCAAATCTGTATGGTAGTTGAGGTAATTTTTGACATAATAGTTATTTGCCGGCGTAAAGGTATGCTGCCATGACGTGTTTTCCGCGGCATAGTCGGGCCCGTCTCCTGCGACAGTCCGATCGATACCCAGGTACCTGGAATCCAGCCTGCCGATGGAATACCCCTCTGCGCGGAGCAGTTCTTTCCAGAAAAAAGCCATGGGCACCACCAGATTATGCTGCAAAATGGCAGTTTCCGAAATGCCCATATACCTGGACATTTTGCGGGCGATGGCCTGCTTCTTGCCTGCATCCAGGTAGCCGCCCCTTACCAACGCAGGTATCAGCGAGTCCACTGTATAGGCTTCTACTTCGGGAAGCACCTCCTCCAAATCCCGCTGCTGCAAATCCGCTGGCAGTTTTTTATGGTACCAAGCAGTAGCCGCATAGTAAGGCAGTAGGTTTGCATCGCCCACCGGCCCATACCGCCAGAATCCCAGCGTTCCCGGAGATACCAATACTACGCCATTGACATACATCCAATGCCTGTTTTGCAGCTCCAATGCCAGACCGGATACGCGGTACGTCCCGTAACTTTCACCGATCAGGTATTTTGGTGATGTCCACCGATTATGACGGCTCACAAATGTAGACAACCAGTTGCCCAAGTACCTTAGGTCATTGTTGATGCCCAAGAATTGGGAAAGCGGCGCATCACCGACAGGGCGGGAGTATCCGGTATTGACCGGTTCTACGTATACCAGATCCGTCACATCCAGCAACGAATGGGGATTTTCTTCGATGCCATAAGGCTGGATCGGATAGCCTTCGTCATCGATACGTACGCGGTGAGGTCCGGTATAGCCAAGCCTCATCCACAAAGCGCCGGCACCAGGTCCGCCATTGAAGGAAATTGCAAGGGGCCGGGTAGCCTGGTTGGTTACATCCGTGCGGTAATAATACGTATAAAAGACCCCTGCTATCACCTTCCCGGCTTCGTCCCACACGGGCTGCATGCCGGTGACTGCATTGAATTTGACTGTTTGTCCATTGATGGTAACCTGATGTGAGGTCGTCACAGCCGAATCCGGGTTGAATGACCGATCTTGTGCTTGGCAGATATGGGCAGCAAAAAGCGCCAGGATGAAAACAAGTTTTTTCATAGCTATATAGTTACTTTATTCAATCAACAGCATATTTCGCAGGGACACCTTCAGCAGGTGTCGTTTGCTTGATAAACACACGGAGATCTTCGTTCGCCGTTTCCAAATCTTGTTTCCTCAAGTACATCATGTGGCCGCTTCGGTATCCCTTGAAAGACGTCCGGTCCAGCAGCCTGCCCGACGGATCCATGTGCCACAAGTTATACTTGGCATTGAAGTAATCGCAAGCACCATCATAATATCCGGATTGCACCAAGACGTGCAAATATGGATTTTGTGCCATCGCTTGCCGAAGATTCAAGCCGGTATTATTCCCGCTGTTGTCCCACCGCCCTACGGGACCAAATAAATTGTACTTGACATCCGTTTTATAATTCAATTGATTCTTATAATAGTAGTTGATTGCCGGAGTAAACGAGTGCAACCAAGAGGTCAGCTCGGCGGCATAGTCCGGCCTTTCGCCTCCGTCTTTAAAATCAATCCCCAAGTAGCGTGAGTCCAGTCGGCCAACGGTGTAGCCACGGTCTCTTAACAGCTCTTTCCAAAAAAACGACGTGCTGATATCCAAATTATTCTGCAGGATAACGCCTGCTGAAATCCCCGAATAATGTGCCATCTTCGCTGCAATAGCCTGTTTTTCCTCAGGGCTCAAACTACCGCCTTTCGCAATAGCAGGTAACAGTTCATTCATAGTAAAAGCTTCAACCTCCGGCAGCATATCCGTCAAGTCCTTTTGCTGTAATTCAGCGGGCAATGCCTTATGGAACCATGCCGTTGCAGCAAAATACGGCCATCGCAGGGCTTTTGCTACCGGCCCGCCCCTTTCGATGCCAAGGCCTGTAGGAGATACCAATACCACGCCATTGAGGTACATCCACTGGGCATTTTGCAGTTCCAGCGCCAGCCCCGAAACCCGTGTTGTCCCATAGCTTTCACCGATGAGGTATTTTGGCGAAGGCCAGCGGTTTTCTCGGGTGACGAAAGTATTCAACCATTCTGCAAGGTATTTGATATCCGCATTGACGCCAAAGAATTGTGACTTATCGGCTTTCGGATCCAAAATACGGGAATAGCCGGTATTGACCGGGTCGACATAGACGATATCCGCAACATCAAGAAGCGAGTATGGGTTTTCCTTCACGCCGTAAGGCTGAATGGGATATCCCTCATCGTCAATCGTAAGTAGCCGTGGCCCGGTATAGGCGATATGCATCCATACCGAGCCCGAGCCCGGCCCTCCATTGAATGAGATCACCAGCGGCCTTCGTTCCCTGTCTTTTACGTCGGTTCGCTCATAGTAGACATAATGTACGGTCGCAATCGCGTCACCCGCCTCATTCCACACGGGTTGTGTACCTGTTTTTGCCGTGTAGCCAAATCGTACGCCTTTTACAGTCACCTCATGCTGGGTCACTACTGCGGTATCCGCCCATTGCTTACGCTGGCTGTAGCCCTGGATAATCGAACATACAAGGATTACTATCCCGATTATTTTTCGTCTATTTTTCATTTCAGCGTTTATTACGGTGCAACGGTGTATTGAGCCGGAACACCCTCCTTAGGTATGCTCAATTTAATAAACTCCCGCAGGTCTTCATTCGAAGTGGCCAAATCTTCATACCGTAAGTACATCATGTGGCCGCTCCGATAGCCTTTCCAATGCATCCGATCTTTTAATTTGCCGCTGGGATCAAGATTCCACATGTTGTATTGTGCATTGAAGTAATCACAAGCTCCATCATAATATCCCGATTGCACCAATAGATGCATGAATGGGTTCATCGCCATGGCTTGCCTTAAGTCTTCACCTGCCGTTTCAGTTTGCGCCCCATCACGTGGCCAAGGCCGGGTATGTCCAGCTACATAATATTCCAAATCCGTATGGTATTTCAAATAATTGGTATAATAGTAGTTGTTCGCGGGCGTAAAGATGTGTTGCCAGGTCGTGTTCTCGGGTGAGTAATCCGGTTGTCCGCCCGCCGCCATCCGGTCGATACCCAAGTAGCGCGAGTCAAGACGGCCTACCGTATATCCCTCCTTGCGCAGCAGCTCCTTCCAGAAAAACTGCGTCGGCACGGCCAAGTTGTGGTCCAGGATGGACTGAGCAGAAATACCCAGGTATCGGGCCATGCGATCGGCGATGGATTTTCGCTCGCTTGCATCGATAAACCCACCTTTTGATATGGCAGGAATCAGCTCGTTGATGGTAAACGACTCCACCTCAGGAAGCACATCCGTTAGGTCCTTTTGTTGCAAATCTGCTGGCAACTTTTTATGATACCAAGCCACTGCCGCATAGTAAGGTACCATATTGGCATGAGCCACCGGGCCATCCCGCCGGATCCCCAATCCAGTCGGCGATACCAGCACCACACCATTGATATACATCCAGTGCCTATTTTGCAATTCCAAGGATAATCCCGATACCCGCGTGGTTCCATAGCTTTCACCCACCAAATATTTGGGCGAAATCCACCGGTTATTACGCGTTACAAACGTCGTTATCCACCTGGCCAGGTATGCCACATCGTTTTTTACGCCGAAGAACTCTTCCTCCGAAATTCCTTCCAGGGGCCTTGAGTATCCGGTATTTACCGGCTCGATGTATACAATATCGGCGACGTCCAGCAGCGAATGCGGGTTATCTTCGATACCATAAGGCTGGATGGGGTACCCTTCTTTATCGATCTTTATCCGGTGCGGGCCGGTATAGCCCAATCGCATCCATAGCGCCCCTGCCCCGGGGCCGCCATTGAATGAAAAAACCAACGGCCTTGTTTCACGATTGGGTACGTCCGTGCGGGTGTAGTAGGTATAGAAGACGGCCGCCCGCGCCTTCCCCTTTTCGTCCCACACAGGTTGCATGCCCGTTGTTGCACTGAATTTAACGGATGCTCCTTTGATGACGACCTCGTGTTGCGTGGTTACTGACGAATCCGGATTGAAGCGGATATCCTGCGCCGCTGCTTCCAGGGGCACCAGCAACACACAGATGAATAATGCACGAATGAATGACAATGAATAATTGGTTATTCTTTCCATAATGAAAAATATATATTAAAAAATGAACTACTGATAAGCTTCGTTTTGGGCAATGTTCGGATTTGCGGTTCGCTCTACAGACGGAATAGGCAATACTTGCCTTCCCGGATCGGTCAATGAATAGCTGGGCTGGCTCCCTGTTGTCCGGACAATATTGGTAAAGACACTCAGCCCCAGCCCCCTCCTGATCACATCGAACCAGCGTTGCCCCTCTCCGACAAATTCAAGCCTGCGTTCATCGAGGATTGCGGCCAATACCGCTTCTTGTCCTCCACCCCCGATAGATTCCACGCCAGCCCGCGTCCGCACGGCATTCAAATCAGCCAAGGCTCCCTCCAGGTCATTTTGCTCCGCCCTCGCTTCTGCCCTTATCAAGTACTGCTCCGCCAGCCTCAGCAATTGGAAGTTGCTTCCGTTTTGCGGATCGCTCCACTTCGTCACGTAATAGGTCTGGTTCACCGGATGCTGTGCAAGAAATTGGGATCTTACATCATCCTCATCCGCGATGACAATTTGGTAAGTAGCGCTATGGAGGGAAGTACCACCGCGGCCGCCAAGCGAAGACGGGAAATACCACCCGCGCAATCCCATCCCATCCGTATTGTTAAATTGCAGTTCAAACAGGCTCTCTTCAGAATTCTCCGTTGTAAATATGCTGGCAAAAGGAACATCCAGCGGCCTTCCCGCAATCGCGTCCGAGGCATACTGTTCGGCCAAATCCCATTGCTGGTTATACAGGTAATACCTGGCCAACAATGCCCGGGCAGCAGGTTTGGTCGCTTTGGCCTTGGATAGTACATTGGACGATCTGCTCTCCGGCAGCAGTTGCAATGCCTGCAGCAAATCCGCCTCGGCCTGAGCATAGGTTTCGCTTAAGGTGCTCCGCGGCCTAAGGTCTTCATCCGTCACACCGGATGAAGGCGTGAGCACAATCACTGCCCCCAACTGGCCGTATACATTCGGGTACCCCCCAAAAAGACGGGCAAGGTCAAAATAAGCCAGCCCCCTTACCCAGTACGCTTGTCCGATCATGTCATCTTTTGTCGCCTGGCTAATATCCATGCTGGGGACATTAGCAATGATGTTGTTGGCAACGTCTATACAGCGGTAAAACGACGTATATAAATCTTCCACCTCAGAATTGTCCACGCTCCAGTTGAATTGGTCAGCCGCGATTAGCGCATCCCACGAATCCGTCTGCTGTGACATGTCCGAAGCCACATCGCTAATGACCTGCACACGCCACATATAGGGTGTCTGCAAATTGTTATACATCCCGTTAATAACGCCCTCGGCACTATTAAGGCTTGAAAAGGCCTGATTGCTGGATATTTGCGAAACCGGCTCCAAATCCAGCAAGCTGTCGCATCCAGACAAGGTGAATAGCCCCACACATATAATTACTAAATTTCTCATGTTCAGCAAGTTTTAGAATGTTAAATTAAGTCCGCCCATCCACAAACGGGGTTGCGGCATCACACCCTGGTCGATGCCTATCGTAAGCGCCGAACCACCAACGGAAACTTCCGGATCCAGCCCACTGTACCTGGTAAACGTCAGCAGATTCTGCCCGGAAATGTAAAACCGCACCTGGCTTGCACCTATCTTTCTTGAAAGGTTTGCAGGCAATGCATACCCCAAACTGACATTTTTGAGCCGCAAGTAGGACGCATCCTCAACGTGCCGCGAAGGCCGGTAATTGGTGTTGTAATTCACGCTGGCCATCCTCGGGATATCTGTAATGTCCCCCGGGTTTTGCCACCTGTCCAGTTGTTGTGCCATGAAACCATACGTCTGCTCGCCACCATGCTCCATAAAATACCGGTTGTAGTTAAACACATAATTACCATAACTAAACTGCAAGAAGGTCGTCAGGTCAAAGTTCTTGTACCTGAAATTATTGGAAAGCCCACCCTGAAAATCCGGCCAGGCATTCCTGCTGGAAATAAAGCGATCCCGATTGACATTGAATGTGCTCTCACCATCTCGGGTACGCCAGATGACATTTCCGGTTTGCGGGTCCACGCCCAACTGCTCGTGCACATAAAACGAATAAAGGGGATAACCTTCTTCAATCCGGACGTAATCTCTCGTAAACTGATTGAAGGGAGAGGCCAGCCGCTTGACGAGGTTTCTATTCCGTGAGATATTCAAGCCGATATCCCAGCCAAAATCCTCTTTTGCAAAGACTGCCGCATTGATACCAAATTCGATACCCTTGTTTTCGATTTCACCATAGTTTTGCATCATCGAGCTGTATCCGGTAGAACGGGGAATGGGCACTTCCAACAAAAGATCCTCCGTTTGTTTGTCATAATAATCAACTGACACATTGAGCTTCCCTTTGAAGAAGGCGAGGTCGACACCAATGTCCAATTGCGTGGTCGTCTCCCATTTCAGGTCGGGATTAGCCAATTGAACGGGGCTAAGCCCTGCATAATCGCCATATGATGCAGCACCTCCAGATCCGGGCGTTGCTCCACCACCACCCCGGTAGCCACCTTGCTGCCCACCCCACAATCCCAGCGATGCATAGTTGTCGATACCGCTCTGGTTTCCAGTGACACCGTAGCTCACGCGCCATTTCCATAGCGAAATCACAGAGAGGGGCTCCATAAACGCCTCGTCAGACATGATCCAGCCCACCGATGCCGACGGGAAAAGCCCCCATCGGTTGTTGGCACCAAAGCGTGAAGAGCCGTCATACCTTAAGTTGGCACTGAGCAAGTATTTTTGGTTGTAATCATAATTTACACGGCCAAAAACCGAAGCGATGGCCCATTCATTCTCATCCCCACTTGAGTTGCGGGTTGCTGCAGAAGACACTTTCCGGAAGCTATCGCTGGGGAAACCCTGCCCGGTAGCTGACGTAAACGCATTACGGTTTTTTTGGAAAGTCGTTCCTGCCAAGACATCAAGGTTATGCGCATTCTGCAGGGAGATTTTATACGTAAGTAAATTCTCATTGATCCAGTTAAAGTCATTCACCGCGCTGCTACTAGCCGATCCGCCCACCCCTGCACCGGCGACCATCTTGGTATTTGAGTAGTTATCTTCATTGACATAACTGTTGTCCAGGCTCCAGGTTGTTCTAAATACCAAGCCTTTGATAATCGTCCAGTCGGCAAAGAAGTTCCCGATAATCCGGGTGTTGTCCATGAGGTAGTCCGTTTCGTTTACGATAGCAAGCGGGCTCTCCCACAACGGTTTGTTATACGAACCATCTTCGTTATAAGCCGGTAGATTTGTCGGGTAAAAAAATGCATTTGCCAAAGCTGAGCTCGTGCTGTTACCGTTTTGGATCCGGTTTCTACGGCTATTGGAATAGAATATACTTGTCCCAAACTTTAAGTTGTCAGACGCCGAGAAATCCAGGTTTGTTCTAAACGATCGCCGTTTGAAGTTGACAAGCTTCATGATGCCATCCTGATCAAAGTTATTGGCCGATACCATATACCGGATACGATCATTGCCCCCGGCAATCGATGCGTCGATATTATATACCGACCCACGCTGCATGATGTAATCGATCCAATTGGTATTTACGGCGTTGGCGGGGTTAGCATACGGCGGTGCAAAGGCATTGCCGGATCCATCCAATGCATCAATGCTACCATAACGGTCTATCCAGTTATTGCCGGCTGCCTCATTTTTCAATAATTCATAGGTAGGTCCGTCCACGCGCAATTCATTCGGATCTCGCCATGCTTTCGACGTGCCAACATACGTAGAAATTGACACCGTTGGTTTTCCAGCAGCCCCTCTTTTTGTGGTTATCAAGACCACCCCATTGGCGGCCCTTGCCCCATAAATCGCGGTAGCTGCCGCATCCTTCAGCACCTCCATTGATTCAATATCTGCGGGGTTGATATCAGCCAGTGGGTTGGTAGGTTGCCCAAAACTGCTCCTTGCCAAGTTCTCGGACACGATAGGCACACCATCAATGACGTATAAAGGTTCTGAACTTGCATTGATAGACGTGCTCCCCCTTACCCGTACGATAATACCGCCGCCCGGCTCGCCCGAATTGGCGGTCACCTGCACGCCGGGCGCCCTGCCCTGGAGCATTTGATCCGGGCTTGGCATCGGCAAATCTTTTAGCGTTTCCCCGTCTACACGGGTGATAGCACCCGTAACTGTCCGTTTGCTTTGCTCGCCGTAGCCTACGACGATCACTTCGTCCAATTGAGACGCATCCTCCTGTAGCTGGATGTCATACGGTCCCTCATTCGTGGTCGTTACCTCTTTTGACAGGTAGCCGATGTACGATATTTGAATGACGGCGTTTTTGGGTACCCTCAGCGCAAAGTTTCCAGAGCCATCTGTTTTCGTGCCGATATTGGGCTGGTTCTTGACCGTGACGGTAGCGCCAGTAAGGCCAGCCCCCGTAGCGTCTTTGACCGTGCCCGAAATGGCCACCTCTTCCTGCTTGCTAACCTCCTTTTTAAGGTTCGCAAATTGCATTTTAGGAGGTGTCACGATGATCGTTTCCGAAATAATTTTGTAAGCCATGCCTTGTTTATGGATTACATGGTCAAGCACATGCTGTATTTCCGCGTTCTTTACATAAATACTCACCAAATCCGACAGTTGGATGACCTCATCGCTGTACAAAAAGCGATAGTCCGTTTGTTTAGTTATTTCGCGAAAAACTTGTTCGAGGTTTGCATTCTTCAAGGAGAGTGTCACTTTTTGTGCTCTCCCTTCAGCATACGCTCCCGTTACAAATGCAATTAGCAAATAAAACGTGATCTTCACGGCGAGTAGGAATTTAGTGGGCGCAACATGCCAACATTTGCTGGTAGGCATATCATTGCCAATTAAAAAGTATTTCATACTTTTGCCTAATTAAGGGGTTAAATGATAGATTAATTTGACACAGTTTAGCGTTTAGCCTTCGCCGGGAGTGCTGCCAACACTCCCGCTTTTTCTTTTTACGAGGCTCTTTAGTTCGACGTTGGTGTTGTTTTCATCTTGTTGGTTTTTACGTTATCAATGGATTAGTTAAAAATCGTACGGAGACCTGCTGGCCACTCACTTCAAAGGTAGCACCGCTTGCATAAGACAGCATATCAAGCACTTCCGATAAATTGGACGAACGTTGGATATTTCCGTTGAACCTTTCTGTCGGTGGTTCGTCTTCAAAGTTTACCGAAATGTCATACCACCTGGACAATTGCGCCATGATCTCCTTGATGTCATCGCTTTTAAAGTAAAAATCACCGTTTTTCCAGGCGATGGCTTTCTCAATGTTAGCCGGCTGCAGTGTGATGTCATGCCCTACCTGCGCCTCCTCTCCCGGTTTCAGCGATTGCACCTTCCCTTTGTTGGATATCGTGATAGCTCCTTCCAATAACGTGGCAGCTACCTGTGCGTATGCGTTGATGTTAAAATGCGTCCCCAATACGTGCACCTGTGCGCCACCTACCTCTACCAAGAATGGCTTGGTGGCATCAGGGGCAACTTCAAAATACGCCTCGCCTTTCAATTGTACAGTCCGCTCCTTATGGCCGAAATGCACGGGAAATGTCAATTCCGACATGGCATTCAACCATACTTTAGTGCCGTCAGACAAGGTAAGGTGATAAGTACCTGCCTTCGGAATCAACAAGGTATTGTAAATCAGATCCCCATTGTCCATGGCCTTGGCCGCATAAGTCAACGAACCCTCGCTTCCGACAATTTCGGTACCATCTTGTTCTTGCAGCTTATCCGCATACGCCCGTAGATCCACGGTCCGGCCATCGGATAAAATCAATTGCGCTTTATTACCTCCCGGCTTCACGTCATTGTAAAAGATATTGCCCACTTCAGTCCGGTTCGGTTTGGCGACCGTATCCTGCGGCCGTGAAAACCATATCCACAAGACGATCGTGATGGTCGCTGCATACCCGACGTAGCGCATGGCGTGCATTATGCGTTTCCATCTCAGCCCATGGCTTTGCCTACGCATTTTGGACCACGCAACCTCCGCGTCTATTCCCCTGATGAAATCAATATCCTGTTGTACTTGCTCCATATTCCGGAATGACTCCAGCAGCCGCCGGTTGTCTTCATGCTCCTCCAACCAGTGTTGTAATATTACCTGGCCCTCTTCCGAAAGTTGATTCCGTAGGTATTTGCTGATCAATTCGGCGATATGGTATTGATTTGGCCTCATTCCTTTCCTGTGGTATCTTTAGGTAAGCTGTCTGTCACGACATTAATACCAGTTAGTTACTATAAAGAAACGAAACGCACGAATTGGGGTGACAAGAAAGCTATTTTTTATTCACAAGAAAAAAAAATAGCAACCAACGCAAAAAATCCGGGGTTTAATCAACGTTTTCCCAGCTCGAATTTGATATTGGCTTTAATTGGGTAGCCAAATATTGGAATAGTAATTGTATTTTCCAAATTATAGAAAGATACATTCCAAATAAATGCCCTCATGCAGCCAAAGCCGGTCTGCTGCTACCGTGCTTTGGCCGACATGGAGCATTATTTTTTTGCCACGAGCGCTTTTAGGCCTTCGAAAGTCTCTTCTAAGCGGTCGATTTTTGCATCATCACCCTGGTACAAGTTTTTCAACAAATAATAAGCCTGTACTTGGTAGCGGTTGTCCTGAATAGCCTGCTCGAATAAGGAAGTAGCCTGTTTGAGGTCACCCCTCTGCGCAGCCAATAGTGCTGCGGACAATGCATGCGAAGACCGGTAAAAGCGGTCTCCATCTTGGGGAAGTTTATGGAACAATTCTTCCGCCTCCTGCCCCTTACCTCCTTTAGTCAGCAGGCGCACCAAGCGTTGATTATGTAATTCATCCAATCGGTCGGGATCTATCCCATTCGCCAGCAATTTTCCGATATACATTTGCAAGGAATCGGCTTTATCAGCTTGCATCGCGTAAGCTTCTGCTACCCGCAAGTCAAAATCCGGACGACCGCTTGCAGATGCCTCAAGAATCCGTTGCGCCTCCAATAATGTCGCCACGGCTTCGCCATACCGCCCATTCGCCATCAATGCATCCGCATAATCTCCCCTCAAATTATAATTCTGCGGCCTTTTAGCGACCAACGACGCCAATTCCGCCAACGGGCCCGAAATCCCCAGCCGGGCGCGTTCCGTCGCGGCATATGCCCGCGCATCGTCCTTACGATCCCTCAAATACGTAGAGACCTCCGCACCGATGACGACATAATGGTCCGCTGCCTGGATAGCCTCTGCAATTAATCCATTCCGATGATAAAATGTGCGCAGTTGGATGGCATTCTGCGCTTTTATCTGGAAGTCATCCTCCATATCCACCGCTTGGCCATAAAGCGTAGCCTGTTCGCGTATTGCGGCGTCACTATCGCCCATTTCCTCGCCCACAATTTCGGCTTTCACCACATAAGCGGGCGCATATTTACTGTCCAGTTCCACGACCTTCTGCACATAGTTTTTAGCACCAGCAAAGTCATCTGCCGACAATTTCAGGCGCGCATAAGCAAGCAGCGCAGGCAAGTAGTGGTTGTCATACGTCAGCGCGGTATCCAGGTAGCGCTGGGCCAAAGCCGCATCCGCCCGCTGGGCCCGGTTGCTCAGGTTCAAATACACCTGTGCCCAGTTCGATGCCATGGCACTTTTGTCGCCTTTGAGGTACGCCGTTTCTTTTGATGTGAGTTCCTCAAGAAAACGATACATTTCCGGATCTTTCGTGATAAGATCATGGTGCGTATTCATGGACTTGAAATCCAGTGGGTGCACCTTCACGTGTTCGAAGTAGGCCGGGTACGTCTGGGCCAGGTATTCCGATTCATTATTCTGCGAATAGTAATCCAGTGTCAATCCCTTCGCCATCGCATTGAAATATAAGGCCCGGATCCGCCGATTCTGCTCATCAGTGAGCACGCGGCCATGGAACAAGTGAACATATTCATGCAATATCACATTCCGTTCGCCGTATGCTCCCCGTTCTACATATCCGATGTCTGCGGCTCCGCTGCCTACACCGCGGATATCCATCCATTGCCTATTGTCAAAAGTCGTATTGAACCTGAAATGCGGCGATTTCATCGCAATCGCCAGATCGATATGCAAAGGCGGGATCACAAAGGCATTGTTTTGTTTCGTTAGAAACGGAAAGTAGACCACTGAACTGTACAACTGGTTCCAGGCCATGCCTTTGGCTATCTCACCCGGGTAATACGTCACATCGGGAAATACTTTCGCAAAATTATCCCAGTCGTTGATGGCTGTATTTTTTAGCTGCGTGGTGATGGAATCATACGAAGCCAAGTACGGAATCCGCTTTGATTTGATCACCGCGGAGAGCCCATTGTGAGCCGGGCCATAATGCCTTTTTTTGGCCAATATTTCCAAAAATAATGCCTGCGCAGTATCCAGCCGGGTCTTCCTATCCGGATGGTCGAAATCACTGTAATAGATAGAAGCCCGGTGCATGGCAGGCAGTACCGAGCTTTTATATTCCTTTTCTACCTCCCGGGTCACCGCCAACGCCTGTTCGATTTTGCCTTCCCGCACCAATTGATCGGCCGCTTCCAGTCGCGATCGTATCGCTTTCTCATCCTTATCCACATAGTCGGCAAAGGTCAGGTTCGTATGGCCATTCCCCCAGTGCCAGTGCGTCTGGAAATGCAACGGATTGATGGCCAAGGCTACTTCCCATTGGCCCGCCATATCATCCAGTTGCGTAGCGTCTATCCTCCGCCATATGGCATAGCCGTAGCTAAATCGGGCATTTGCCTCCAGCGGATTAAGCTCCAGACATTTGATGATTGGCGCTTCAGCGAGTGCCGGTCGTTGGTCCCAGAAATACACATCGCCCTCCAGCAAATAAGCAGCGGCCGAATGGGGATTCAGCCGTTGCATTTCCTTTGCCAGCGCAAGTGCTTCCTCGTATTTCTTTTGCAATAGCAACGATCTGCCTAGCACCGCCTTGAGCCGTTCATCTCCGGGATGGAAGGATAGTACTTTCTTGCACAGCGCTTCAGCTTCCGGCAACCTCCACGCCTCGATAAGCAACGTCGCAGCCATACGCGCCACCAAGGGCGATTGTTGCACCGCAGCCTTCAACGGTTCCAATTCGGCCGCAGCCTTATCGAATTCATTATTCAGCCACCAATATTCAGCGCGCAAAACCGCTTTCCCGGCTTCATCAACTTCACTGCTAGCTTGAATATGGGACAGTACCTCATCCCATAGTCCCACTTGGAGCATTTCATCCAAGATGTCATAGGAATCACGCATTCCCTGCTTAAGCTGCGACCTGAGTTCGTCGCGATGCGCTTCCAGGTACTTCAAAGCAGCATCGGTATCATTGACCAAGTCCTGGCAAACACCGCGTGAAAGGGCCGCACATACCAAAAAGCAGCATATCAATATTTTTCTCATAGCATATTGCTAATACTTGGCAGGCTGACCTTTAGCCGGCGTTGAGTTCTTGATAAATACCCGGAGATCTTCATTAGCCGTTTCCAAATCCTGTTTCCGCAAGTACATCATGTGGCCACTGCGGTATCCTTTGAAGCTCGTCCTGTCCAGCAATCGTCCAGAAGGATCCATCTGCCACAGGTTATATTTGGCATTGAAGTAATCACATGCACCATCATAATATCCCGATTGCACCATCACGTGCAGGTATGGATTTTGTGCCATGGCCTGGCGCAAGTTTAATCCCGTGTTGTCATTGCTTCTATCCCATGGATGCACCGGGCCAAACATGTTGTATTTGACGTCCGTATTGTATTTCAGGTGATTCTTGTAGTAATAATTGATGGCCGGTGTGAATGAGTGCAACCAAGAAGTCAATTCGGCAGCATAGTCCGGGCGTTCGCCACCTTCTTTAAAGTCGATACCCAAATACCGCGAATCCAGCCGCCCAACATTGTACCCCCGACCCCGCAATAATTCCTTCCAGAAGAATGAGGTCGTGATATCAAAATTATGCTGTAGAATCACGGTCTTGGCTATACCGGAATAGCGGGACATTTTTTCCGCAATTTGTTCGCGTTCCTGCTGGGGCAAGCTTCCACCTTTGGCGATTGCCGGAATCAGCTCATTCATTGTAAATTGCTCCACCTCGGGCAGCACGTCAGTCAAGTCCTTTTGTTGCAGGTCTGCCGGTAATGCTTTATGGAACCATGCCGCCGCGGCATAATAAGGCCAACGAAGGGCTTTCTCCAACGCTGCACCCCTATCGATGCCCAAGTCGGTCGGCGAAACGAGCACTACACCATTCAGGTACATCCACTGCGAATTTTGCAGTTCCAATGCCAAGCCGGATACCCGCGTTGTCCCATAGCTTTCGCCAATAAGGTACTTGGGCGATGGCCATCTGTTCTTTCTTGTGACAAACGTATTCAGCCATTCTGCCAAGTACTTAATATCCGCATTCGTGCCAAAAAACTGCTTCCGATCAGCGTCTTTATCCAAGATGCGGGAATATCCGGTATTGACCGGATCCACGAAGACGATGTCTGCCACATCCAGTATGGAATATGGGTTTTCTTTAATACCATAAGGCTGCACGGGATAGCCTTCGTCATCGATGTTTAGCAGCCGGGGGCCGGTATACGCAATATGCATCCATACAGAACCCGATCCCGGTCCGCCATTGAAGGAAATAACCAATGGCCGCGTATCCCTGTCCTTTACGTCGCTCCGTTCGTAGTAGGTGTAATGCACTGCGGCGATAGGTTTACCCTCGGCATCCCACACAGGCTGGGTTCCGGTTGTTGCCGTATAGCCAAAGCGCTGCCCCTTGATCGTCACTTCGTGCGTAGTCACCACCGTTGAGTCAGCCAACGGAATCCGCTGAGCTTTTAGATCTACGGCATGCAGCACCGACAGCAATAACATCATTAACATTGTCCTTCTCATAATAGTCTATTGATTTAAAAAGCGATTAGCAAAATAAAAATTATCGCATCCCTGCGATGCAGGGATGCGTTTGAATGTATTAGCAATCCTTAATTATTGCCTCGTATCCCAAAATGCCCGCTCAAGCAACGACGAACGTTGCGTCATGTGCGGGTTATTGTTGATTTCGGATTGTGCATAAGGCAATAGCCGCGGCACTTCATCATAGATTGCCGCCGGTTGTTGGTGTGGCACCAAGCTCGGGTATCCCGTCCTGCGGTAATCCGTCCATGGTTCTACCAACACCGCATAGTTTGCCACATACTTTTCGTTGATGATTTGCTCCAACCGTTGCTCATTGGTACCGCTGAGCGTACCATGGGCAGCCAAATAGCCGTCGATTTCTGCCTGCTCCATCCCGGCTTCCAGCATGGATGCCCGGACACCCTCCGCAAAAAACGCATTGGCATCACCAGGTGCACTATATAACAGCGCAGCCTCGGCTCGAATGAAGTTATATTCAGCATACGTCAGCAGCCGGGCAGGGCCATCCCCACCATACGTGATTGCACCATCCTGCAAACTGCCATTGGGGTTTATCCGCGCCGGATCAACCGGCGAAGCGTTTCCGTAAACGTACGAATGGATGCGTGAATAGGCCGAAGACGGCTCGTTGTCCAAGAAACTGGCTCCCCGATAGGTAGCTGGGCTTGAATTATACGGGAATGGCACGAAATACGCGCGCCTACGCGGATCATCGTTGCTGTTCATCAAATCCACCAGGAACCTATTCGGATAAAATTGGTTCCTGAACTGGCCATTTTCCATGCTGTACAACGGGTTTTGGCGCTGTGATTCTGCCAGAAAAGGCATTTTGAAACTGTCATCATTGCTTTCCATGAATTGCGCACCGCTGTTGACCAACGCGGAAATCTGCTGGGAAGCAAATGCAGCATCCTTCGCGCTGTAATGCAAAAATATCCGCAGTTTTAAGGTATTGCCGAATTTCTCCCATTTTTCCTGGGCCGAAGGCCAGTCATTGCTCGCATAGATGGTCGAGTATTGATTGGGCGACAAGGTGGAAGTAGGGGCATTGATGTTGGCAATACCGTCATCAATCAACCGGATCAGGTCGGCATATATCGCTTCATCGTCGTCCACTTCAGGATACAAATTCTCTGAATGTTTCGCGGCATTGAAATAAGGGACATCTCCCCAGGAATCCACCACAATTTGATAGATATACGCTTTCAGCAACTTAGCTACGCCGGCATAATGTGGGTTACCGGACTCCTCAGCCTTGTCAATCAGCAATTGCGCATCGCTCAATGCCGTCCCGAATATCCGTACCCACTGGCCGTTTACATCGGAGTCATTGATGTTATACCGTTCGTATTCCCGGAAGGTACCGAAGCCGGTATTCGGACCATGGCCGCTGAATTGTTGGGCCAAAAGTGACGCATAACGGAATAAATCACTTGCGCCCATATAACCCACATTGACGGTCACCGAAGGCAACAACTGGGTGATCTGCACATCGGTCACATTATTGGGGTCATCATTTACATCAAGAAACTTCTCGCATGACCCGAAAAGCACAACACTTGTCGTCAGTAAAATATAAAATAGCTTCTTTTTCATCTCTTTTAACTTTAATCTTTGGTCTCCAATTTAGAGCGTTAAACGAATACTACCACCGATGGTACGAGCTGTGGGTTGGATACCAAACTCCAATCCCCGTGCATTGCTAATCCCCAGCAGGTTTTGCTCAGGATCAAGGTGCGGATAATTCGGTGCATACATGAATAAGTTGCGCCCATAAACCGACAGGTTAACCGCTTTGATGACCTTTTGGTTGCCCAAGAGCCGTACCGGCAATCGGTAAGACAGGTTGGCCTCACGAAGCTTCACGAATGTAGCATCCAATACGTAGCCTTCCCAAGCCACGTATTTGCCCTGCAAGCCATAGTATTGTTGCGCCGTGACGGGGATATTATTCGGTGTACCGTCTTCCAGCACGCCTTCAAAGATATACGGGGTACTGGGTGTGCCATCGGCATTAAACCTCGGGTGTTCAGCAGTTTCCGCTGCAACGCCATTGATCTGCAAATCGCCAATCGTCCGCGACAGTTGGTCGCCCTTATATTTGAAGTCAAACAAGAAGGAGAAGGTAAAGTCTTTAAACGTAAGCGTGTTGTTCCAGCCCAGCACGAATTTCGGATTGGGGTTTCCTACCCGTTGCACCGCCGATGTTGGCCGGGGCAATCCATTGGCGCCGATGATCATTTGCCCGTCATTGTTCCGTTGATAGGCATTAGACCAGATTTGGCCGTATTCCTCCCCGGAAACTAAGCGAATATTCGGTGACGTAAATCCACCGAGGGAAATGTTATCTACGCCGGGAGCCAGCTCTTCGACGATGGATTTGAAGGTGGTAAAGTTAAATGAGGCATCCCAGTTGAAATTTTCCTTTTTAATTGGCACCACCCTTAGCAGCAGTTCAAGACCCTTTGTGGACAATTTACCCGCATTGGTCGTTACGCTGGTGAAACCCGATGAAGAAGGAACCGGTACGGAAAAAATCAGATTCCGGGTATCACGCCTATACACAGACCCATCCAAAAACACCCGCCCGCTGAACAGGGAAACTTCCGTTCCCAATTCAATTTCACGGGTAAACTCCGGTTGCAACTGCGGGTTGCCCGCACCATTATTTAGCGTATAGCCCGCTAAGCCATTAAACGGGAAATTGACAGCGGTAGATCCCAAGCCATCGCCTGCACTAGCCCTGCCGTAATAGGTGTTGGTATCATAAGGTCCCGTACCTTTACCCACTTCACCGATGTTTGCCCGGATTTTGAGTGACGACAACACATCCGATTTCAGTGAAGGAAATGCTTCGGTAGGCACCCAGCTTATCGCCAGCGCGGGATAAAAAATTGACCGATTGCCGGGCGCTAATGTCGAGGAAAAATCATTCCGCGCCTTGACGTTTACCGAAAGGAAGTTTTTGTAGTCTACTACCAGATCCGCAAAGACGCCAACAGCACGTTGTTCCGTAATGGATCCGGATGGATTGAAAGTCAAAAAGTTTCGTTGGTTAGCAAAACCAGGTAATACAATCCCCAATCCTACAGCCGATACACTGCTACTGTAATTGGCGATGATCTCATTTCCCACTGTGGCCAAAACGTTAATGTCTTCGCCGATTTTCCGATTGCCGGTCACCGTAAAGTATGAATTGATATTTCTAACAGTGCTCGATTGATCGGACAAACCTCCAGCTCCGGCTGAGTTGGTATTCGCATTGCTTCGCACGCCCATGTCGTCGAAACCCTTTGACGCACTATTGAACACATCCGCGCCCACTTTCAAGTCAGCTTGCAACCAATCCAAGATGTCATACTTCAGATTTACGTTGCCATAGAACCGATTGACCTCTCTCCGATTCGTGATGTGATTTATGGACCAATAGGGATGATCTTCTGCGGCATACCACAATTGGTTGCCTTCTTCATCCTCATAGGGTAGGTTCGTTAAATCGTAGCTCCGTGGGGCATAGATGCCCCGCCATAGCGGATTAGCGCCTTGGTTACCGGATTGTGTCCGGTCTGATGAGTTATTTGTATACGAAAATGAGGTGCCGATTTTTAGTTTGTCCGAAACCTGCGTACCTACATTAACGGACAAGTTATTCCGTGTCAGCTCGTTATTGGGCACCAAGCCAGTCTCTTTGGTATAGCCATACGAAATGCGATAATCGTATCTATCGGTCGCCCCTGAAAAACTGAGGTCGTTTTGGGACGAGATCGAATTTTGCAGGATGTCCCGAATATTATCGGGATACGCACGCAGCACTTCGTCTTCACCAAACCAGTTCCGGACGGTTTGTCCTTCTATCCTTGGCCCCCACGATCCGGCCACGTTGTTGATGTAGTTGCCGTTACTGCCCTGCGCATACTCGTTTTGGAAATCGGGGAAACGGCTCACCGTACCCACCGCCGTGTTTGTTCCCACATTCACTTGGTTGCGTGTACCCTGCTTTCCTTTTTTCGTCGTAATCAGAATGACCCCCGAAGCGGCCCGTGAGCCATACAGCACCGTTGCTGCTGCACCCTTAAGCACGCTGATGTTTTCGATATCCTGCGGATTGATATCCGATATCCGGCTGGAGTTAACAACGCCCGTGTTCACCGAATTGCCTCCGCCTGAATTATCCAAAGGTATACCATCCACCACATATAGCGGTTGGTTGCTTCCTGTAAATGTGGAAAAACCACGAATCGTTACGTTAGAGCCTGCGAAGCCACCACCAGCGCCACTGACCTGTACACCAGCGACTTTTCCAGACAAGGCATTGGTGACGTCGGTCGTTGGCGATTTAGCCAATTCTTCGCTCTTCATCTCACTGACTCCGTAGCCCAGTGTCTTCCTATCGCGTTGGATACCGAATGACGTAACCACCACTTCTTCAAGCTCTGAAAACGATTCATCCAACACCACCGTAATCGACCGGTTATTCGTGACGGTCACTTCTTTCGCTTCATAACCGATAAACGACACGACCAGCACCGAGTTTACGGGTACGGTCAAGGTAAAACGGCCTGCCGCATCGGTATTAGTACCCCGGCCGGCAACGCCCTTTACGTTTACAGATGCTTGCGTCAGCACGTTGCCCTGTTTATCCATCACCACTCCACTGACGGTCACGTCATCCTGCACCGGTTCCGTCGTTGCTTCAGCAGGGACGTTCTTCCTTATTGCTTTCTTATTTTCGGCCACCATGATGGTACCCGACATCATTTTGTATTGAAGCAGCCATTGGTCGGAAATCTTGTCCAATGCATCATTCAAGGTTGCATCCTTGACATCAATGTCCATGGAAGCGGATTTATCGATTGTATCGTCGCTATACAAAAATCGATAATTGGTTTGCTTCGCTATTTCAGCAAAAACACGATCCACTTTGACATTTTTCATGGAGAGCGTGATTTTTTGGGCCCTGCCTTCGGCGTGGACACCAATCACCATTACCAGCATCATAAAAAAGATCATTTTCATGATTAGCAGTGTTTTTTTTAAGATTGAACCAGCGGATGTACCTGATTTTTTGTAAAATAAAAAGTAATGCATACTTTTATGCAATTGAGGTTAATTGAATAAGTTAGTTAAACACCTTTAAGATTTAGCCTTATCAGGGAGTGCGCCAACACTCCCGACTTTTTCTTAATCAAGTCAAGTTGGATGGTAATTGCTGTCTTTCATTATTCAGTTAGTTTGGTTTTATAATCTGTAATTATTCAAATGCGATAGTCACGGTATTCCCTTCAATCGTAAAAACCGCCCCGCTCACATAGCTCAGCATCTCCAATACCTGCGAGATATTCACATCCCGCCGGATAGCGCCGCTATATCCTTTGTTAGCAGGGTAAGCGCTTTCATATTTCACTTCCACATCATACCATCGCGATAGCTGGCCCATGATTTCATCAATATTATCACGTTTAAAATAAAAATCACCCTGCTTCCACGCGATGGCCTTGTCAATGTTTGCGGGCTGTACCGTAATCTGCTCGCCTACCTTCGCCTCCTGCCCCGGTGCCAGCACCCGTTCTCCTGTCGGATTCGATACCCGCACAGATCCTTCCACCAACGTGGCAGACATCACATCCCGGTACGCATTGATGTTGAAATGGGTGCCCAGCACCTCCACTTTATTGCCATTCACATTCACATGAAAAGGCTTTTTAGCATCGTGAGCCACTTCAAAATAGGCTTCCCCCTGTAGAAAAACCTCCCGGCTGCCTTGTCCGAAATGCACCGGAAAACGCAACTCCGACATTGCGTTTAACCAGACTTTCGTTCCGTCCGATAACGTAATCTGGAATGTTCCTGCCTTAGGCACCACCAAGGTATTATAGATCAGTTCTCCCGTAGCTGTTGTTCCCTTCGCATACGTTACCTGCCCACCACTGTTGATAATCTGTGTACCATCCCGCTCTTCCAATCCGCTACGATAGGCCTCCAAATCCACTAGACGACCATCGGAAAGCCGCAATAGCGCCCTATCTCCTCCCGGTGCCACATCATTGATATACCGATTATTCGAAGCGGTTTCCAGTTCGGGGGTTGTTTTCGTTGAAAACCTAGCCCACGAAAAAGCAACCACTGCAATTGCTGCCGCAATGCCGGTAACCTTGGCTATCCGCTTCCACCGATTCTTTCTATTCCGCATTGTCAAACGTTCCCAACCGGCGGCAACATCGATGCTGTTCAAAAATTCCATATCCGAAACGGATTGTCGCCCACGGAATGAAGCCAGCACTTCTTCGTTTTTCGGTGACTCTTCCAGCCATTGCTGAAGGGCCGCCATCTCGTCCTCCGAAAGGTTATTCTGTAGGTATTTACTGACCAATTGTGCTACTTGGTACGTTTTCGAATCCATTTATGTCTTTATTGTGCAATTGCGCATAAGAGACTATGCATCATGCTGTGGAAGCTGTAAGATTTAATGATTTTTGCCCGCTGGCTTCCGTTTTATTTATTAAGAAACCGAAAGCGGGCTATCGGATGACAAGAAAACAATTATTTATCAAAAAAAAGCAAAATCAGCCCAAGAAGTTCCGGATTAAATTTGCTTTTGATGATTTTTATTCCCCGTTGTTTTTGGGTCTTTACGGTATTGATGCTAATATTCAATTTTTCTGCAATCTTGAAATTGGATAGCCCTTCCAAATAGCCTAAGCGGAAAACCTGCCGGCAAGCGTCAGGCATAGCCTGTATGATACGGTGAATTTCATCCATCACTTCGGATCGGATAATTTTGGCCATCACGTGTGATTCCTCAAAATCTTCCGGCCGGTAATAGCCTAAAAAACGTTGCACGACTCTCTCATGGCGGGAAAGATTAAAACAAGCATTCCGCACCGAACTGTATAAAAAGTTCTTTATCGCGATATCATCTTCAACAATCGCATCATGGTTTTTCAAGTAAGCCATGAATGCATCCTGAACAATGTCTTCAGCCAAATCCCTATCGTGCACAAGCTGCCAAGCAAAATGGCAAAGTCGCGGATAGTACTTCTTAAATAACGCTTCAGGTAACAAGGTGTAATTATCTTCCATTTAATTGCGACTGGGATAATCAACATGACAAAACTCCACAAAAACCAGTCCCTCCCCCACTTTATTGTATGTTTACAATTGGATGTTCAAATATTAACATTATAAATAGAATTAACAAAAAAAACTTCCTCAATACACATTACCTTTTTCTCCTCGGCCACGCTTTCTCAACTTTTATATCCCTTTCCTGCTAAAATTTATATATTTTAGTGGCTTTCCAAGAACTAAACAAACGTTATTGATGCTATTTGCCATCCTTGCAGGTTTTATTGTTTCCCTTTTGTACATCCCCTTTGGCAGGTTCTTGAAAGGCAGGCTGGCCGTGTTGGCATCCCTGCTGCCCATTGGTTTATTCACCTATTTCGCAGCATTCATCCCGGATATCCAGGACGGGGCGAGTATCGCCTTCCATCAGCCGTGGGTGCCTTCGCTGGGCATCAATTTTGACTTCCAACTGGACGGGCTATCACTGCTATTCAGCCTGCTCATCACCGGCATTGGCTCGCTGGTCTTCCTTTATGCCGCGGCCTATCTCAAAGGGCATCCCTACCTGGATCGTTTTTATGCCTACCTGAGCCTGTTCATGGCAGCCATGCTGGGCGTAGTGCTCGCAGACAATGTGCTGCTCCTTTTTATCTTTTGGGAGCTTACCAGCATCAGCTCGTTTTTTCTCATCGGGTTCAACAATGACAATGCCGACTCGCGCAAAAGTGCCCTGGTGGCCCTCGGCGTGACGGGCGGCGGCGGTTTCCTGCTCATGGCTGGCCTCATCTTGATGGGCCACCTATCGGGCAGCTACTCCATCCAGGAGATGATAGCGACCAACGAATAC
The DNA here is from genome assembly GCF_900109365.1 of Parapedobacter koreensis. Lineage (GTDB taxonomy): Bacteria > Bacteroidota > Bacteroidia > Sphingobacteriales > Sphingobacteriaceae > Parapedobacter > Parapedobacter koreensis. The sequence goes on from NZ_FNZR01000007.1 coordinate 313,240, forward strand.
CTCAAAGGCCATGCGCTCTATGGACTGATTCTACTGTTGGTCTTTGTCGGCGCCTTTACCAAGTCGGCCCAGTTCCCGTTTCATTTCTGGCTGCCGGGGGCGATGAAAGCACCTACGCCCATATCGGCGTACCTGCATTCAGCCACCATGGTCAAAGCCGGGGTATACCTGCTGGCTCGGCTTTATCCGGTATTGGGCGGCACCGATTATTGGACCTATCCACTGATCATCATTGGCGGCATTACCATGCTATACGGTGCCTTCCACTCGATATTCCGCACCGACCTGAAAGGCATCCTGGCCTATTCGACGATTTCGGCGCTGGGCATACTGGTATTCCTCATCGGCATCGGTACGCCACAGTCGCTGCTGGCCGCAGCGGTCTTCATTTTGGTGCATGCCTTGTACAAAGCAGCGCTATTTTTGACCACGGGTGTCATAGATCATGAGACCGGCACACGCGACGTCACGCAGCTCAGTGGTCTGCGCAAGGTCTTGTTTCCGTTGGCTATAGCAGGTTTACTTGCTGCCCTTTCAAGCGCCGGATTGCCCTTTACCTTTGGTTTTATCGGCAAAGATCTGGTGTATGAAGCCACGCTGCATACCGATGGCATCCTGCCACTTGTCCTTACCGGCCTCGCGGTCGTTACCAATATATTTTTGCTCTATGCAGGCTTGCTTGCCGGCCTGAAACCATTTGCCGGCCGATTGCCCGAGCGTTACAGCGCCATCCACCTCCCCCATGCCCTGATGTGGGCACCGCCATTACTATTGGCCATATTGGGCATTGCCTTCGGGGCCTTCCCAGCCCTAGCAGACGCCTCCCTGCTTAATCCCGCAGCTACCGCGATGATCAACGAAGCGATTGACTCGCCATTGAAAATCTGGCACGGGTTCAATACGGTGCTGCTGCTCAGTGGCATCACGCTTGCTTTGGGCGTAGCCCTCTACCTGGCACGCAAACCGTCCGCCCATGGTTTGGCTTGGATCGAACGCTTCAATCCGTTATCCCCAAAACACCTCATTGCCAGCCTCACTCGTGCTGTGCACCGCTTCGCTATCCGATACACAAGAACACTGCATAATGGTTTCTTGCGGGTGTATTTACTCCGTATCATCATCTTTGCTGTATTGTTACTGGCATTCCGCTTGTTTAGCGGAGGAGCCATCCGGCTGATACCGGATCAGCTTTCACCAGTCGGCATATATGAAATAGCCGTCGTGGGCATACTCGTTGCAGCCATTTACCTGGCGGTCACTTCCACCTCCCGGCTCACCGCTGTGGTGGCTACCAGCGTCATCGGCTATGGCATGTGCCTCTTGTTTGTGTTCTATAGTGCTCCTGACCTCGCCATGACGCAGTTTACCATCGATACCCTTACGGTGGTACTGTTCGTGCTGGTGCTCTTCCGGTTGCCGTCTTTCCTCAACCTGGCCAATCGCGGCACACGGATACGCGACTGGCTGGTGGCCAGTGCATTCGGTGCAGTCATCGCCCTGATAGGCATACAAGTGCTGAACCAGCCGATAGACGATACAATAAGCAAATTCTATGGCGACAATGCATACGTGCTGGCCAAAGGCAAAAATGTGGTCAATGTGATCTTGGTCGATTTCCGGGGATTCGATACCATGTTCGAAATCGTGGTATTAAGCATCGCCGCCATCGGGGTATTCAGCTTATTGAAATTAAGGCTCAAAGCTTCAGAAAAAGAATAAACCATGAAGAGTTCAATATTAAAAACAGCATCGAGTTATTTGCTGCCCATTCTATTGCTTTTTTCGCTATTTATCCTGCTGCGGGGGCATTATTACCCGGGAGGCGGTTTTGTAGGCGGGCTCATTGCCGCCATCGCCTTCGTATTGCATAGTTTTACCAATGGCACAGATGATACGCTCAAGCTGCTGCGCGTTCATCCGAGTGCGTTTATTCCAGTGGGGCTTGGGATCGCCGCACTGAGCATGTTTGCACCGATGCTTGTCGGCCAGCCCGTGATGACAGGTCTGTGGTTTAACGAGCCTTTCCCTGTCATTGGCCTGATTGGATCCGCGCTGTTTTTTGACATCGGTGTATACATCGTGGTTGTCGGCGTTGTACTCACGATATTGTTTACTATCTCCCAATACAGCGAATAGCCATGGAACTATTATTGGTCATTTTAATCGGTATTCTCTATGCAGCAGGTATTTTCATGCTGCTCAGGCGCAGCATGGTCAAACTACTCATCGGCCTCACCCTGTTGGGCAATGGGGCCAACCTGCTGATTTTCCTATTGGGCGGTATTACCAAGGGCAAGCCCCCTGTCATTGACAGTGCGGCCAAGCTTTTTACAGACATTTATGCCGATCCGATCCCGCAGGCGCTGATCCTCACAGCCATCGTTATCAGCTTCGGCCTCCAGGCATTTGCTATTGTATTGTTAAAACGGGTTTACGTATTGATTAATTCGGACGACCTGGATGATTTAAACACCCCGGAAGAAGAAGATATATGATTGATAATACGCTCATTTTCCCCGTTATTGTCCATTTGTTTACAGCGATTGTGCTGCTTTTCTTCTGGCGCAAGACGGTTGCCCAGCGCATCATCAGCATCGCGGGTAGCCTTATCGCGATGCTTTTGGCCGTCCGCTTATTCACCATGGTATGGAATGACGGCATCCGCACCATGCAGGCAGCCGGATGGGATGCGCCCTTCGGTATCACGTTTGTGGCCGATGTGTTTAGCAGCATGATGGTGCTACTCACTGCATTTTCCGGCGTTGCGGTATCTACCTATTCCGCTACAGGCGTAGCGCGGGGGCGGATGTTGTACGGCTATTTCCCCATTTTCCACTTGCTGCTCATGGGCCTCAATGGTGCCTTCCTTACGGGCGACATCTTCAACCTGTATGTGTGGTTTGAGGTCATCATCATCGCTTCCTTCGTGTTTATGACATTGGGGGGGCGAAAGGCCCAAATTGAAGGTGCCGTCAAATACATGGCCATGAATATCCTGGCCTCCACCTTCTTCCTCACCGGCATTGCCATCCTGTACGGCATCACCGGCACGCTCAACATGGCCGACTTGTCGCTCAAAATCGGCGCACTGGAAAACCGCAAACTGGTAGACATCACCGCCATCTTCTTTATCATTGGCTTCGGCATCAAGTCGGCCGTCTTCCCGTTGTATTTTTGGCTCCCCTCGTCTTACCACACGCCACCATCGGCTGTGGCCGCCGTATTCGGTGGCCTGCTCACCAAGGTGGGCATCTACGCGCTGTTCCGCATGTTTACGCTCATCTTCATCCCCGACGATTTTTTGACCACACTATTGGTCGTCCTGGCGATATTCACCATCATCACGGGTACCTTCGGAGCCGTCATCAAAAACAATATCCGGCGCGTATTTTCATACCTCATTGTCTGCCACATCGGTTTCATGGTGGGCGGTTTGGGAATGTATTCCGAAATTGCGCTCACCGGTGCCCTGCTCTATTTGTTTCATGATATCATGGTCAAAACGAATATCTTCCTCATTGCCGGACTTATCCGGAAGCTGCGAGGCACGATGAACATGGATAAGCTGGGGGGGCTATACAAGGAATACCCGCTGCTATCGCTGGTGATAGCACTTGTGCTTTTTTCCTTGGTGGGCGTACCGCCGCTCTCCGGTTTCTGGCCCAAGATTTACCTATTTGAAGCCGGGTTCATAGACGCCCAATATGCATTGCTGGCCGCCATCATCGTGGGCAGCTTTGCCACCTTGTACGTCATCGCCAAGCTGTGGGCCAAGGTATTCTGGAAAGACCAGCCGGAGCTGCCGGATGGGGAAAGCCTTCGGGACGAGTTTAAGCCACTAAACCGATTCAGGAAATCGCTCCTGGTCGCGCCCATTGTTTTCTTGGCCGCTATCACGCTGTATATCGGCCTTGCAGCCGAAAACATCACGGCGGTGGCCCAGCATATTGCGCATGAAATGAAAGATGTATCACCGTATATCGAAGCGGTTTTGGGACCCAATGTATCACCGTAAAACGTAACGTCATGGTAAAACAATTTTTGATGAACCTCTTGCTTGCCTTCACCTGGGTGGCGTTGACCGGCGTACTGTCTTATTCCAATTTCCTGTTTGGCTTTGCCATTGGGTTTTTCCTGCTTTGGGTGATGAACCGCAACGAAAGCGACCACCGCTATTTCACCCGTGTACCCAAGATTATCGGGTTTTTCCTTTATTTCCTCTATGAGATGATCCGGGCGAATGTGCAGGTGGCCTACGATTTGATTACGCCCAAGTTTTTCATGCAGCCCGGCATCGTCAAGTATCCGATGAATGCCAAGAGTGATTTTGAAATCAACCTGCTCTCCACGGTTATCTCGCTGACGCCCGGTACGCTTATCCTCGACGTGAGCGAAGACCGCAAGGTATTATACATCCACGTGATGTACCTCAAGGACAAAGACCAGTTTATCCAGCAAATCAAGGATGGCTTCGAACGCAGACTATTAGAGATTATACGATGACACTCAGCACCTATATTGACTATGTGATTCTGCCCATCCTGGGGGTTGCGCTGGTACTGGTATTCATCCGGATATTCAAGGGGCCGACCGTCGTAGACCGCGTGATAGCGTTGGATCTGCTGATCACCATTGGCGTGGGTGTCATCACGGTGTACAGCATCAGCACCCAGAAGTCCACATTTATCGACGTGGCGATGATTCTTGCGTTGATTGCCTTCCTTGGCACCATCGCGTTTTCATATTACTTAGAAAAAAGGGGAAGAAAATGATTAGCATACTCATCGGCCTATTATGCACAATAGGTGCAGTGGCCATTCTTATTGCGGCTATCGGCATCCTGCGGATGCCCGATTTCTACTTGCGGCTATCCGTCACGGTCAAGGCCGCCACGCTTGGCGGGGGGTTGCTGCTATTGAGCGCCGCTTTTTATTTTCCGGAGGAGGTATCGGTCACCACCAAGGCGCTGGCCATTATCTTTTTCCTCACGCTCACCGCCCCTGTGGCGGCCCACCTCATTGGCCGCACGGCCTATTTCATCGGTACCGAAAAGTGGAAAGGCACCGTACGTGATGATCTGGCGGGCATGTACGACAAGGATACCCACCAGTTGAGCAGCGGCGATGCGACGGAGGGAGACAGCGTCTCGCATCCGTCGTCGTAACACCCACCATCAATAAAGCCATCGCTACAGTCGTGACCATTTAGTGTACACAAACTCCTACGCCATAGTATGGATGCACGTTGTATTTGCCTGACTTCTTTTTGCCCAGCTTCGCACAGTTGTGACTAAATTTAATACTTTTGGCCCTGCTAAGAAAATTCCCAGTAATTATGAAATATTATTACCTTATACTTCTCGTTTTCACCAGCATGCTATCCCGTGCTCAGGAGGAAAGGGAAGCGGTTGTCACTTTTGAAGATGCATACAAACGGGTATATCATATTACACGGCTTAGCGGGGAGCGACCCAAAATAGATGGAAAACTGGATGAAGATTCATGGCAGAACATGGGAAAATGGTCTGAAAAATTTTCCCAGGTGATTCCGTTCGAACGCGTGTACACGGCTTCCTGGACACGCATGAAAATCTTCTACGACGACCAGAATATCTACATCGGTGTCTATTGCAAAGACCAGTACCCCGAGACGATGAACACGTTTATTGGAAATAGGGACGACAACAGCAACGGGGATCTGATCAGCATCGCATTTGACACGTACCATGATTACCGCGTGGCTCCGGAGTTCAACATCAACCTGGGGGGAAATAAAACAGACTTGACCGTGACGGATAAACTTTCCGTCAACCTAAGCTGGAATGCGGTTTGGGAAGGACGTACGCATATCAACCTGCCGGATTCCAGCTGGACAGCGGAGCTCCGTATCCCATTCAGCCAGCTGCGGTATAACCAGAAAGACACGGATGGGATATGGGGACTGCACGTGCGGCGCATCATCCGTAGAAACAACGAGGTCCAGAATTGGAGCCTGATTCCCATCAAGAATAATGGCCACGTTTTTTCCTTCGGAGAAATGCATGGCATTACCGATTTGCCGAAACCCAGGGGCATGGAATTTATGCCTTACGTCATGGGTAAACACATCAATGAACCTCAAATACCCCAAAGCCCTTTCCAGAAAGGAAGCCGATGGGGCGAAAATGTGGGACTTGATGCAAAACTCGCTTTGCAGGATTTCACGCTGGATCTGACCGTAAATCCCGATTACGGCCAGGTGGAGCTTGATCCGTCCGTGATGAACCTATCCGCTTATGAAGTCTTCTATGATGAAAAAAGACCCTTTTTTCTGGAGGGCAAACATATTCTGGAATTTGACAACAATACCGATGGCATGATGTTCTATTCCCGCCGGATCGGTGCCATGCCCACCTACGAGCCCCAGGGTATCGACAATATCGAAAGCTTTGCGGGCACCCCCAATTTCATCCCCATCATCGGCGCCCTGAAACTAACGGGAACAAATCGAAAAGGGCTGACCATCGGGTTGCTGGAGAGCGTCACGGCACAGACATCGTCAAAGGTGATGCGCAATGGCGTATACGACAGCGAGGTCACTGAACCCCTGACCAATTATACCGTGGCGCGGATCCAGAAAAACTGGGACGGAAATACCTTGCTGGGGGGTATGGTTACTTCGGTAAACCGCAGCCTGACCAAACAACACCTGCACGATGCAATGATTGGAAATGCATTCACCGCCGGGATGGATTTTACCCACTATTTCGCAAACCGCCTCTATTACGTGGATGCGAAAGGCATGTTCAGTACCCTCCATGGTTCACCGGAGGCCCTGTTGAAAACAAAGGAAAATGCCGTCCACTATTTCCACAGGGAGTCCGGGGCTGGCTACCTCGATCTCAACCCCAACAACCGCTCCATGCAGGGAACGGGTGGATACATAAAAGCCGGAAAACAGGGAAATGCACAATGGAATTTCTCCCAGCTGTTCAGCTGGTCATCACCCGGATTTGACCTCAACGATGTGGGGTATATGAAGCAATCGGATTACAAGTTGAATGAAACGGAAATCGCGTTCCGGAAAACGGATCCTTGGGGACCGTTTCGGGCTGCGGGCATCAACCTGACGCAGCGGAACGTCTGGAATTATGGTGGGGATGCCATGAATAACGACGTGGCCCTGCGGTGGCGCAGCCTCAGTATCGAACACCGCATCGAAATGGATGTAAAAGAAACATTCAACTGGCACGCCGTGGACAGCCGCAGACTCAGAGGTGGGCCCGATCTGCGGTATAATACCAATTTCCAAACCAACGTCAACATCAACTCGGATCGGGCAAAACGAGTGGTATACAAATTGGTTTACGACGGCAGGCATTATTTGGATGAGGAAACTCGGTATAATCAGGTGCATCCAAGCCTGATTTTCCGCATCGGGACGCACATGCGCCTGACGGGGCAACTGGATTATGCCTGGAATGAAGATGCCCTGCAATACGTAAGCACCATCCAGCCAACTGCAGGCACAGCTGGCAAAACGGAGTATGTGATGGGCCGGATGAAGCAGAAAACGTACGGCGTGACTTTGAATATGCAGGTCAATGTCACTCCCGATATTTCTATCCAATATTACGGATCGCCATTTACATCGGTGGCAACATACGACGAATTCAAGCTGGCAGCGGATACCCGATCAGGCACGTATGCCGATCGATTCCAGCGGCTCGCCGATAGTGACATCAGCTTTAGCGATGATCGCTATGTCATCGGCGGCGGCCAGCTGTCCTTTAAAAATCCGGACTTCAGTTTCAATGAACTCCGCACCAACCTGGTCGTCCGCTGGGAATATCATCCCGGTTCGACATTTTACCTGGTGTGGGCACACAACCGATCCTACCAGGACGCCCTGTACCAGCCCGGATGGGAAAGCAACCTGGATCGGATGTTTGCACTACCCGCCACGAATACGTTTATGATAAAAGTCAATTATTGGTTTAATCGCTGATAAAAAAAGCGCTCCGCAGGTATGAATCTGCGGAGCGCATATGTAAACTATTTAATATCCCGGGTTTTGTGTCAAATTACTATTGATCTGCAATTCACGGGTGGGGATGGCATAGATAAACTTGTCTTCGTTGATGCCAAAGGTATTGGGGAGCAACCAGCCGTACAGCGCTTTCATCCGCTCGCCTTTTGCCGTGATGGTTTCCACGGCCGTTCCAGTACGTATGAGATCTGCCCAACGGTGGTTTTCAAAAGCCAGTTCATGCCGCATTTCGTTGGCAACATCCGCAGCGGTAACGGTATTGAGTTCATCCAGGTTTGCCCGCCGTCTCACCTCATTGATATAAGGCAACGCGTCGGCAGTCCGCCCTTGGGCCACCAAGCTTTCTGCCAATAGCAGCAATGCACCGGCATACCGGAAAACCGGCCAATTATTATCGGTGTTGAATTCGACCTGATACGGCGGATGTAGGTATTTCTTGATGAAATATTGGTAACCCACACCCGGCGTGGGTACGTAATCCACCGGGCTTTTGACAGCCGTGATGGTCATCACACTGTTGTCATCTACCGCTCCTTCGGCTATCGCAATGGACGCTGGCAACCGCACGTCGCCAGCTTCGTACGAGTCCACCAGCTCTTGGGTGGGCACGTTCCAACCACCGCTGACCAAGCCTCCCCGGGCGTTGGTGCCGTTTACGCCAAGGATAAAGTCCGGATTGGTGGCCTTCGGAATGAATCGCCAGATGAAATCGCTGTGCTGCCCCTCATTGCCCTGCTTGTACTGCACTTCGAATATCGATTCTTTGTTGTTTTTGTGGGCTGGGTCAAACACATCGGCATAGTTATCCATCAGCCCGTAATTCATTTGCGTGATGTCCAAAAGCTCGGCCGTTGCCTTATCCACCTCTTTGGTCGGCTTGGACAGGTAGGCATAGGCGAGCAGCATCTTTGCCGCACCGCTCGTAGCCCTGCCCGATTGCGGAAATGTAGTCGCCACGGGGAGCAGGGGTATGGCTGTATTCAGATCGGCAATGACCTGATCGTATACTTCAATAGCCGTAGACCGGGGCAAAAAAGCCTCTTCCGTTGCCGTAATCTCCTTCAGTTGAAGCGGAACACCGCCAAAGTGCTGCACCAGATCGTAATAATAAAATGCCCGCAAGAACAGTGCTTCACCGGCGATTTTATCCTTTTCTTCGGCAGACAGCGGGGCGTTTTCCAATCGGGTCAAGATGGTATTGACTTTGGAGATGCCTTGGTAGGCATTGCCATAGCGGTTACCCGGCGAATTGGGTTCCTGGCTGGTCACGGAATTGTCCCTAAATTCAGTATAAGCTTCCGCGCTTGTCGACGTCCCACGGTCTGCGGCATATCGGGTATAAAACGTGTTGTCCGACCGCATTTCATCCATGAATATGCCCATGAAGGCGATGCCCCTCAGGTTGGTGTAAGCGGCCGCAGTGGCCTGGTCAAACTGATCCGCCGTTTGGTAAAATGACGCGGAACTCAGCGACGTGGGCGGAACCAAGTCGAGAAAATCGTTCGAGCAGGACGTAAGCGCCAGTATCGAAACGGTAAGATATGCTATTCTTTTCATGATGATTCTTCTATTGATGTGATTGCCTTCCTAAAAACCCAAATGTATGCCCGCAGAAAATATGCGCGGAATGGGATAACCCGTAAAATCACGCCCCTGGTTCAACCCGTTTAATCCACTGATCCCTGCTTCCGGATTAAGCCCCGGATAATTGGTCAGCATAAAGGCGTTCTGTGCACTCAGGTAAGCCCGTATGGACTTGAAATACGTGATGGTTGGCGAAGTGAACGTATACCCCAACGTGATATTCTTGGCTGCGATATACGAACCGTCGAACACCTGCCTGGTCGTGAAATTCCGGAAATCTTCGGTGGTACCGCTCCGTGTCCGGGGATAAATACCGTCGCCGGGATTTTCTTCCGACCGCCAACGGCCTGCCACGCCTTTCCTCACGTTGAAAACGCCGTCCAGGTTTTCGGTCGACTGAAAGGCATCATCTGCGATATCATTGCCCACCGTACCAGCCAATACGATGCTCAGATCGAAGTTTTTGTAAGAAAATGTATTCGTCAAGCCATAGGCGAATGTCGGATTGGGGTTTCCGATAAACGTCCGGTCGTTTTGGTCAATGACGCCATCCGGCACACCGTCCGGACCACTGATATCCGCAAACCGTGCCGTGCCGACCATTGACGTGGCACCATGAGGCTGGGTCTCGAATTCTTCCTGCGTCATGTATACACCCGTATTGATGTATCCATAGAACAATCCGATGGGATGTCCCACGGCGGTGCGGTTATCATCCCAATACAGGTTGTACCCGCCAATGGGCGCGTCGTTCGTTCCCAGCTTCTTGACCAAGTTGCGGTCAAACGAAATGTTGAAATCGGTGGTCCATTGAAAATTACCCACCAAGTTTCTCGACCCCACGGTAAACTCATGGCCCCAGAAATCAAATCGGCCAACATTGGAAGTGACGCTCGAAAATCCAGATTGAATCGGTATATCGATGCCATATAGCAGGCCGTCGGTTTTTTTCCAATAGTAGTCGTAGGTAAAAGACAGCCGGTGATTGAACAGTTCCATGTCCAAGCCGATGTCATACCCCTCGGTGGTTTCCCAGGTGAGGAAGCTGTTTCCGATGCCATTCAATGATTTACCGGGCGTCACTTGCCCGTTGAAGACGTAGTCGTTGCTGTTTACCGATGCGAGGTAGGTGTAGTCACCGATATTGTTGTTGCCCACCTTACCATAGCTCACCCGCAATTTCAGCAAGTCGATGGGTCTGACGTTTTGCATGAACGATTCTTCTGAAACTACCCAGCCAAGCGATGCAGAAGGGAAATCGCCAAACCGGGTGTTTTGGCCAAACTTGGATGAACCATCACTACGGAAGGCAAACGAAGCAAGGTATTTGCCCTGATAATTGTAGTTCACCCGTCCGTAGTAGGACAGCAGCGACCAATCCGCGGCACCCACATTGCCAATCCGGGTGATGGCCGCGCTGATCCACGGAATATCGTCATCCGCAAATTCCCGACCGTCGATGAAGCTATTTTCCGTAGCATATTTCTGGACGGTATAACCACTCAAGAGATCAATGTTGTGGCTGTCGTTGAACGATCGCTGGTATGTCAGCGTATTTTCACTCATCCAGGTTACAAAACCCGACGTTTCGTACCGGCCCGTAGCCATCTGTGGCGGGGCACTTCCCAGCCCGCCCTGGGCATTTGAGGGGTTAAATGCCCGAAGGGTCATGTTGTTGGTATTGACATTGAAACTGGTTTTTGCCTTCAGTCCTTCCAGCAGCTCGAATTCGACATAACCATTAGCCAGAAACCGGTTTGCCCGCGCTTTCCGGATGCGCTCGGTCACCACCAAGTACCAGTTCGGATTGGCAAACATACCGGGCTGCGAAAAAGAAATCGGATACGTGCCATCTTCATTGCGGTAGGATAATGCAGGGTCCATTAAATAAGCAAGCTGAATGATGTTACGGCCGTTGTCCAACCCCGCTACACCGTTGTTATAGCCATTGGAAAACTCGACGTTGAGCCCCAGTGTCAATCGTTCCGATGCGTTGTAGACGTTATTGGTGCGTACGGTGATCCGCCGATCAGACGTATTCAACATCACGCCGTCCTGCTTGTTGAAATTCAAGTTGAAGACCGACTTCAACTTCGTGGTGCCACTGCTGTAGGAAACGTTGTAGTTTTGGTTCATCGCATCCCGGAGCAATACATCAAACCAATCGGTACCGTAATTTCCGGCATAGCGGCTGGGATCTGCATATGCTTCCGGTACACCGCCGGTATAGCCCTCATACCGGGCGGCATCTTCGTAATATTCTTTCTTGAATTGCGCAAATTCCTGGGCATTCATCAAGTCCGGCCGACCCCGTTGGGGCACCTGTTGCGTTCCGATATTGGCCGAAATCTCCAGGTGCTGTTGACCATCCTTCGCCTGCTTAGTGGTGACCAATACCACCCCGTTGGCTGCACGAGATCCGTAGAGGGCTGCCGCCGATGCATCTTTCAGCACGCTTATGGACTCAATCTCATCGGGGCTGAGCGTTTGGAGGCCGCTCGCGGACGGAAACCCATCAATGACGATGAGCGGTTGGTTTCCCGCGCCGATGGATGCCGCTCCACGGATCCGGAATGACATCTCCGAACCGGGTGTACCGGAGTTATGATTGATCTGTACGCCGGCCATCCTTCCCTGTAGTTTCTGCCCGATATTAGGCACTGGTATATCCCTCAGCCGCGTCGCATCGACCTGAGCTACTGCGCCCGTAAGCTCCCGCTTCTTTTGGGTGCCGTAGCTCACCACATATACTTCGTCCAGCACTTCTGCGGTAGGAGACAGTTGGATCGGTAAGCTGCCATCCACTACGGTGGCGGATTTCCGCACGTAGCCGACTGAGCTGAATACCAAGGTTCCGCCCAATGGGGCCTCAATGGTGAAGCGGCCCTCGCCATCCGTCTGCACGCTGGCGGACGTACCCTGTAACGTAACGGTCACACCACTGATGGGTGCCGTGGTTACCGAATCGGTAACGATGCCTGTCGCCCGTATCTGCGCCATGGCTGCATTGCCGCCCACCACGAAACATAGTAGCGACAGGGCTCGGAAAACGAGCGTTTTGTAATACTTCGTTCGCATAATTTAATAGGATTTGTTTAAAAAATTAGTTATTAGTTACTATTGGTTATTTGCTGGTTATGAATACCCACTTCCCCGCCTTCACTTCGAAATAGTAGTACGCATCGTCTTCTTGAAGATGGCTTATCCGTACTTCTTCATCATTGACCGTGATTTTCGATACGCCGGCTTTTAGCTTGGGTATTCCCACGCGGGCCGTCGTGCCAGGTGGAATATCCGCCACCATGGATAAGCGGTCTTCCGCACGTTTCACATCAACCGTAATGTTGCCCTTCACCGTTGGCGTGATGCAGTGGATTTCGTTTAGCATACCCAATTGGGGCCGGATGCTGAACGTCTCGAAACCCGGCCGGTCGGGGGCGATACCTGCTACATACTGGTGCATCAATGTCAATGGCCCGCCGGACCAGCCGTGGTTGTACGACCCACCGCCGTAGCCTGCTGAACCGATGCCCCAGCCCTCCCATAGCGTCGTGAGCGGACTTTCCACCATGTTGGCATAGCGCTTTTTCATCCGTGCCAACCCACCTTCGGCATCGCCCATGATGAAAAACGACTCCAGGATGTATTTTTCCATGTAAGGGCTTGCATGAAATTCACTTTTCAACACTTGTTTTATGGCTTCATACTTGGAGCTGTCAGCAAGTCCGGCAACTACGGCAAGCCCATTGCCCCGATCGTCAATGGTGCCATGATTCGATGGACTTTTATAGGCAGTTCCGTTCCAGAATAGCCGGTTGAAATTCGATTTTATAGACGCCGACGCCGTTTGGTAATCAGCGATGTCCACTTGATTATCCGTCAGATCTGCCAGTTGGATCGCCGCCTCCAAGGCCATGTAGTACCATGCATTTTCAATTAAAGGCGTATCGATATCATCCCCCCAGTCCAGCCAGTCCCAGTCACCCGGGCGATGAATGAGCAACCCATCTTCACCGAACTCCCACAGCTGCAAGTAGCGTTTGACCGCTGGATACACGTGATGCATCATTGCAGTGTCGGCCGTATAACGGAAATAATTCCAGAATCCGTATTTGCCGATACTGGCAAGCATTTGTGCAGGCAGTTCCCTATCCCAGTTGCCAGCCGGTACCGGCGAATACAGCGCACCGTCTGGCTTCTGCCAGTCTACCAAGTTGCGGATCGCTTTCTGAATGGCCAACTGTCCATTTCCGTCGCACGCATATAAGATTTCGCCCAATAGGATGACCGCATCGCCCCACCATTGCGCACGTTCGCGATCAGGATCCTGAATGGCATCCCGCAGGTTGATATTGAGCGTATTATACGATTTTTCCCAAAGCACATGGTAAAAAGGGTCGTCCACCACGAAAACACCCACACGTTCGGTGTCGTAGCGGGTTTCACGGTATTTTAATTCGAGGATTTTAACACCCTGAGGGATCGCATAGCGTACCTCGTGCCCATTCATATAGCCAAACGTTTCAAACTCCTGCACCCCTTCCCTCGTGACGTATTCCGTCCGCACATTGTACTCACTTCCCCCCTTGTAGTTATCCGTCCGGATATCGATTTTCAGTCCGCTGGGGGCATCTATTTTCAGGTAAGGCGTTATGGAAATATTCTTGGGGAGTTTGGCTACTACGGTATCGCCACTGCTTGTCCGATACAATTCAGCATCATTTTCATAAGCGACCAAACCCGAGTCGTACCACATTGGGATGGGCCGTTTCTCCAGTTTATTCCAAGGAGCCACAGGTGGGACGCCATAAGAGACGACCGACTGCCAAGCACGACCACCCACATCCCCGAGGAGCCAATGCGGCAGGTCGTGCCTGGCATCGAAATGGATGTTGAATTCCGGCAAACGGTAATTGGGACGCGGCGGCCCGGTATGGCCGAAAGCAGGGTGCTCTACCGCTTTCCACGTAGTATCCGACTTGAGCAGCTCACTGCCCAACGTCGCCTCAAACAACAGCGCTGATTGGCCACTGTTTTTGTGGTTGAAACCATCCCGTCCCCAATACCACGTCAGCACAGCGATGGTATTTTTGCCCTTCGCCAAGTAAGGCGCTAAATTCACCTCATCATAGTACGTATCACGGGGATTAGGCCCTCTTTTTAATTGGCCTTCAAACACCACCAGCTTCCCATTTATCCAAAGCCAGTATTTCGAATCCGTAGCGATTTTGGCGTATGCTGTTTTGGGCACGTTTTCAATCGAATAAGTTTTGTAAAAAGCGGTCCATATGCTGGTATCACGTGCAGCATGCGGAAGGCCAATCCACTCCGCTTGCCAATCCGTGGTTTGTCCGACAGCCGAAAGGCTGATCAGCAACGCCGCCATGCATCGGAAAGATTTGCTAAAACACCTCATATCAGTTCAGTTAGTTGGTTAGTTAAGCAGCTCATCCATCAACGCAACCGAAGCGCAAACGTCGCGGCACCAGTCCCATCGCCTTCAGCCGTCAGCGATCCATCCGGTGCTACTGTTGCCTTCCTGTGTTTTCCGTTCACCACCATCGCATATTCAGCATTCGGCGTAAGTCCGTGGACGGTAACCCGTTGCTGCCCATTGCCCGTTACGGACCATTGGTAGTGCCCAGCGTCCCATTGGGTGATCTGGAGGTCGGTAAAATCACCCTGACCGGCACGCACGACCAACCGCATGGTTTCCTCATTCTCGGGGTAATAAACCACGTCAGTGCCCGACCTACCCACACCAAATGCCCGATTGCTCCGCACCGAAAACTCCTGCGTACGCAGCTGGTAGTCATTTACGCTGAGGGACAATTCGTATGCCGTATCATGGAGCGTGTATGTAAATTGCGTGCCGTTAAGTTCCGGTACCATATTCGGTTCCACACCCATGCGATTCCATTTAGGGCGAACACCATAGATGTCGCTGTAAAGGGCCGTTACAGTAGTGCTGATGCCCGCCAAGATGTCGCTACCCAGCCCCTTTTGGTCTACCCGGCTGTAACGTTGCGAAGACAGCCCGTCCTTTCGGTATTGCGCCAATAGGTTCCGGATGTATTTCAAGGCGAGATCCCTGTCGTATTTCACATACGATCGGATACCGAGATACCCCCAGGTGGGAAAGATGTCACCGTTTTCGTACCGCGGGAACGGCCAGTTGTTGGCGTGTACCTCTTCCCGTTTGAACGAATCGAAGCACAGTGGCCAGTGGAAAAGGCCTTCCTGCTCTGTACGCCGTTCGATGTGTTCGAGTATCGTAGCCACGCGCTGCTTGTCGTCGCACAGTCCGAAAGCGATAGCGGCAAAATTGACTGGCGTGACCAGGTTGTCGCCATGCACCGTACCGTCGTCATCCCGCCAATAGACATACTGCTTTTTCTCGGGCGACCAAAAGCCGCCCTCATCCACGGTTTTATTGAATGCTGCTTTCAGCCGATCGGCTACCGCCCGGTAATATGCTGCTTTCTCCTGATCGCCGAGCACGTGCTCGCATTCCACCCAATGGTTGAGCGCCTCATACAACTGAGCATTCACAAACGCATTTTCGAAACCCGCCCACACGATGTCTACCCAATCACTGGCCTTCTGCTCAGCGACGTGCTGATTGACCATCTCGAAGATTCCATTCCCGTTGGTATCACGCCGGATCAACCAGTCGAGCGCACGCTCACACGAAGCCTTATGCGAGCGCAGCCAATCCACATCGGCCGTCTGCTGGAACTGTTCGGCAGCATTGATCACGTAGCCCGTCTGCGAATCTACCGTATAGCCCCACATCGCTTCGTAGTAACCGGTTTCGGAATTGTAGGTACCGGGTATCTCGTCTCCGGGCACGTCATGCCAGCGCGACAACACACGCCCGTCTTCACGCATAGCCAGGTCGCGTTCTTGATCAAGCGTAGCGGATAGGTTATCGGTATAATTGCTATCGTTCAGCGCCAGCCCAATCTGCGCAAAAAACGGCTCATGCAAGCATTTCCAGTTCGTAATCCATCCGTTGGCTCCCACGATGCGATTATCGACGACGCCATAGCGTCCCGTGGTGTTGAGCAATTCACGGACTGCCGCCGCATCAATCCCGGGCAATGCCCCCCGGTCATAAGTCTCCAGGTAATTGATGTACGCCAATTCATAGGTGACCGCCACATTCCCAGCCTTGACCTCAAAAGGAGCAAACACGTCCGCTTTTTGGTGCACAAAGCGGCTCAGGTGGTGGCGCTGGCCCAACTCCGTATCGGTAACGAGGTGTGTGCAGGTAAAGGCGCCTTGCTCGTTTTGGGAGTATTTGGCTGCTATCGATTGGTTTTCATCGGCACGGACGGTAATCCGCAAGCCATCTGCTTCGTCCTCGTTCCAAAACGTTACGCCACCGGTGTGTACCCCATAGGTGTCGTTCGGTGCAGACAGGTATTTACACCACACCATCCCCCCGTTGTCCAGTATCCCACCTTTCCAGGTGTTAAGGTCGGCAAAATGCCAGGTCG
Organism: Parapedobacter koreensis; assembly: GCF_900109365.1. GTDB lineage: Bacteria > Bacteroidota > Bacteroidia > Sphingobacteriales > Sphingobacteriaceae > Parapedobacter > Parapedobacter koreensis. The sequence continues at coordinate 330,354 of NZ_FNZR01000007.1, forward strand.
GCATGGCCATGTCTTCCATCATCAAGTCGGCCGGATATGCCCGGTCGATCGTCCACGATAGTTTATCCCCTTCCAACCTGAACCGCCAGGTTTCGGCAATGTCTCCAAGCATGATCCCCGCCAAGGTCACCTCGTCGGCGTGCAGCGAGACCTTGATTTGCTGATCTTGTCCCCATGACGCCCATGACGCATCCGCAGTTTGGGCGGCCGTAAACAAGCCCGTCGGAGCCAATGTGTTGTTGTGGTTGATTTCCAGCGCCGCCACCTTGCAGCCCTGCGAGTAGTCGATGTGCAAGGCGAGTCGCTTATCCGCCGTAATGATGTGAATAGCTTTCATCATCGGGTCGTGGTGGATCTGGCCATTCGCCCGCCACGTGGCCAGCAGTAGCATCGCTGTAAGTAAAATTCCAAATGCTTTCATGTCTCTCGGTCGTCTCGTTGATATTCATATTTTCATGCGGTCCATATCATCCTGCACCGTTGCGTACCTTCGTTCGAGCAGTTGCTTCATCCAGCAGTTCAGCTCATATTGATCGGAAAGCGGCTGTGTTGTATGCGGCAGGTATGCCATATAGGGATACGGGCCAAACTCCGGAGTGATGGTAGCCGAACGATTTCCTGTCTTTGCCAAATGTTTGATCCAGCGATCCCACCAACCGAGGTGGTGATGCAGCGCTTCCCGGTTTTCTGGAGCACGCGGGTCTGTGACCTGCGGTCCCTGTGGAAAACCGACGCGGGCATGTATGTGTTTGGTATGCTGTATCGCCAGCGCAATGGCATCTTCCTGATCTTCCAAGTAGCTTTCTGATACACATACCCAATGGGACAAATCCAATGCCAGCTCCAACGTGGGGAAAGCCATTAGGTAATCCTTCACCACATGTGCCGCATAAGACCACTTGTTGCGGTGTGTCTCCTGGATGATGGGAACGGACGACTCTTGGGATATCCGGTTGCACAAATCAAAACAGACCGCCATTTGGTCCCGGCTATAATACTCGCGCCCGGTTTGCGACACGATGAACCGCGGCTTTGCCGATGCATGCTGGTAGGATAGCAACGCATACAAGTTGCGTTCCAGCGCATTTAGGTAGCGTCCGAAGTCTGCTCCCTCTTCCAGTTCGGCATGGATCAAGATGTACGAGAGCCCCATATCGCTGAGGATGGCCACCATGTCTTCATTGCTCGTCCTATCACCCAACGGGAATACCTCCACCCCGGCAAAGCCGTCGTCTTTGATACGCTGTGCGAACACCTGCCAAGGAACATGTTCCGAACCCCAACGCGGGCAAAAGAATTCGATATCCATCACGATTTATAAATCAGTGGCGTTTGCTCCTCATTATCCAATACATCCCCGATTTGGAGTGTTTTCACGTACGCATCAGGCAAAATATTGGGTATGCCATTAAAGGTGCTGCCATCGGGCATGTAGGCGCAAGTCATGGCGCGCCGGAATCCCGGCGTCATGTTGGCATGCGCACCATGGATGGTCAGCCCGTTGTGGAAAGAGCAGCTACCCGCTTTCATCACCGCCGCTTGCGGTTTGGTTTGTTTGAATTCAGGATAAACTTCAAAAATACCGCCCATATTTTTTCCGATGCCCACGTTTTCGAAGGTTGTCCGCTGGTGCGACCCCGGAATGAAAAACAAACAGCCATTTTCCAATGTCGCATCATCCAACGCTACCCAGATGGACAATGCCCGCCGGTCTGAAAAAGACCAAAAAGGGGTGTCAAGGTGCCAAGACGTAGGATTTGCCCATGGCCGTTTTATCAGCGCCTGATCGTGCCAGATACGGATACCATCCACCCCTGCGAGCGTTGCAGCCATCTTGCCGATGCGCTCATCCAGCATCAGCTGTTTTACCGCTTCGCTTGTTTGCCAAAGGTTCAGCAGCTGGTCAAACACGTTGTTGAAGTATGTTGCATCTTCATTGATGCCATCGTCCTCTCCGAGGCGGATTTCCTTTCCCGGCATCTTCAGCCCGTTCCGTTCCTCGATGGCCTGGGTGACCACGCGCCGCCAATGCGCCAGCTCATCCTCATTCAAAAAATCGTCAATGATGACGTATCCATTCGTTTGATAGCACGTGATTTGCTCGCTGCTCAATGTGGTGTTCATAAAGGTGTTTTAATTGATTAAAATACGCCTGTAAAGGTAGTCCCTCAAGACAAGTAGCAAAATGACAAAACAGAATCATTTTTTGCACTTTTTGATATTTTTGCCTTATGTTTGAAGCAGCCAATTAGCAGAAAATCCTATGGAAAATTACCAAAAATACCTTCATATCAGCGATATAGATAGAGAATGGGGATTTTACATCAATACCGTCGGCTATTGCAAGACCAGCAAAAATATGCACTACCCCGATAGGAGCAAACACCCCAGGGACCATGTTTTTTCGTGGAACAAAGGGCGGATTCTGGATGGTTACTACATTGTATTTATCACAGGTGGCAGCGGAATATTCGAATCCGCTAAGACAGCGCCCCAACAAATCGGTGCGGGCACCTGCTTCATTTTGTTCCCGGGCATCTGGCACCGTTATAAGCCAGACGCGTCTGTAGGTTGGGAGGAATATTGGATAGGGTTCAATGGTGAATATCCCAAGACCATCATGGAGCGTTTTTTCAGCCCGGATAATCCGTGCATCAAGACCGGATTAAACAAAGACTTATTGGCCGCATTCGCCCAATTGCTCGCCACCGTTTTCCACGCCCAAATTGGTTACCCGCAACTGATTTCGGGGATAACGCTGCAAATAATGGCGTTATTGAAAAAGGTAAGGACGGTTGAAGAAACAGACAATGATCCAGAATCTATCTGGGTATCCCAGACCATCTTCATCCTCCAAAATCAACTCGCCACCCCTGTAAACATGGAGAAACTGGCCGAACAATTCCCAATCAGTTATTCCAAATTCAGGAAATCTTTCAAGCGGTTGACCGGTAAATCGCCAAACCAATATCACCTGGACCTCCGGCTCGATAAAGCCGAAGAGCTTTTGAAAAGCACCAACATGACCATCAAAGAAATAGGCTACCACACCGGATTCGATTCGCCGTACTATTTTTCCCGATTATTCAAGGCAAAATTCGGCTTATCTCCCAAAGTCTTCCGACGACAGTAAAAGCGTACGCTATTTTTCACTGGAGCCCACTATTCGTCTATAAAATCGACCTTTTAGTCTAAAGCATTTGCCGTTGGTCGGCCTATACCTGCCATTCGTCTAAAACCACGCTACCGCGCTGCAACGTTTTCCCGCTATCGTCGTCATATCTACAAAACAACAGTAAAAAAGTAGTAACAATTAGTCGTAAACATAAAAAACATAACATCATGAAAACGATCGTATTAAGTACCCTGATTAGTGTAGCAGCCTTTGGAAATAGCTTTGCCGGAACCTTTAATGACCCGTCAAACGACAAAAATAATGTCACCACACTGAAAGAAACCGTCGCCTTCCACCAGCACAACATGGTGGTGCTGTACAACCAGTATGACCTGGCTGAGGCACGCATCAAAGCCAGCCGCGGCAACCACGCCGAGCTGGAGCGCGACCACCAGTTTTTCGTGGGCTTGTACCAGCAGGATATTGCTGACGGCATCCGCGTAGCGCAAAGCAAAAAAGCCATCGAAGCGCTAAATGCCCGCTATGCCAAGCTGCACGCCGAGCGCGACACCTACGAAGCCCTGGAAATTGCAAAATTGCAACAGCACCTGAAGGTAGCGCTCAAAAAAGAAGAAAAAGCATTTGCCAAGGCCCAAAAAGCATTGTCACAAACCGTCATCGCCGCCCGCTAAGGCAACGCACCCTTCTTGGGGCTCACTATATATAACAGCAAGCCTTCCCCCCGCCGGGGAAGGCTTTTTTACAACGGCAAGCCTCCTCCCAAGTCATACACAAACTGCTCTTATTTAAAATTAAAAAATTGCATCTGTTATCATACTTGCATCTTTACTAATTTTGCGTATGATGAGTAATATTTTAGCGCATAGCAAATCAGCGTTACTTATTATAGATATGCAAAAGGATTTTGCACATTCTGGTGGTAGCGCTTATATTGATGGAACAGAAGAAATCATCGCACCTTTATCGGAGTTGGCGAATATATTCAGGAAACATGGCAAAGCTATTTTCCATATCATCCGCCTGTATCATCAAGACGGCAGTAATGCAGAGCTATGCCGCAAAGACAGCATCTCATCAGGTCGATCGATGGTGGTCCCGCATAGCGAGGGAGCAGAAATAATCACCGATCTATTACCGGAAATAAGCAGGCCATACAGCCACGAAGATCTTCTTCAGGGGAATATAATCCAGTGCGGGAATAGTGACTATGTTCTTTATAAACCAAGGTGGGGCGCATTTTACCATACGATGCTGCATGACCTACTCCAATCAAAAGGCATAACCTCACTTTTCATCGCGGGCTGTAATTTCCCGAACTGCCCACGCACTACCATCTACGAAGCCAGCGAACGGGATTATAAAACCGCCATTATCCCGGCTACAATCTCAGGCCTATATGAAAGGGGCTTAAAGGAAATGCAGCATATCGGCGTTCATGTTTTCGACGCATTGTCTCCTGTCGATTTCTTTTTGAAAAGTGGCGTAATGATAATCGATTATCAGCCAACCTATAAGCATGCCTTCGAAACATTGAACAAGACGTGGCTCAACAAATACTTTGAAATAGAGCCTATTGATGATTACGTGTTGACAAACCCGGAAGATGCAATACTCAAAAACGGTGGCAAAATCCTGTTCGCCTTAAAAGATGGCGAGCCGGTTGGCACCGTGGCACTTAAAAAACTGGAAAACGGCAACCTCGAATTGACCAAAATGGCAGTACATGAAAATCATCAAGGATTGGGGATAGGCAAGGCATTATGCCTACGGGCGATTGAGGAAGCAAAAGGCCTTGAGGCAAAAGAGCTCATCCTTTTTTCACATAGCCGATTAAAAAGTGCGTTGAACATCTATAGAACGTATGGTTTCGCGGAAATCGAAGTAGACAAAACAAAGTACAAAAGAGCCAATGTAATGATGGTTTTGCCTTTATAGCGCCAAAAAATAGCCCGCAGCGCGGAGGAATCTGATTTTGCGTGTCAAAATCGCTTCAATTCCTTCTTTGCAAGCTCACCCAATAATTTAAGATCCCTTTCTAATTTCTCATTCCACAAAAGCCCATAATTCAGTCGAAGACAATTTTCATAGCGGTTTTGCAGCGTGAATATCCTGCCAGGGGCAAAGCCAATTTTATGCCGTATAGACTTCTCGTACAACTCCATGGTATCGATAGCGCGGGGCAATTCCACCCACATAATAAATCCACCCTGTGGCCTGCTGGCCATTGTCCCCTCGGGAAAATAATCCGCAATGGCTCTTGAAAATTTCAGTAAATTTCCATGGAGCGTATGCCTTAATTTTCGAAGGTGATTTTCATACCTGCCAGTTTCCAGAAACCCGGCAATGACTTCCTGTGTAATGGCGGTTGATGAAATATTGTGATAGCTTTTCATGCGCCTCACTTCGTCTTTGAACTTTCCCGGAACAACCCAGCCGACCCGATAGCCCGGTGCAAGGGTTTTCGATACCGAGCCGCACCAAAGCACCAAACCACATTCATCGTATGTTTTGCAGGATTTTGGACGTTGCTGGCCAAAATATACATCGCCATTGAGATCATTTTCAATCAATGGGACATTATATTCCGCCAACAGGCGTACCGCTTGTTTTTTATTTTCATCGGGCATGCAGCTGCCCAGCGGATTGCTAAAATTGCTGATAAAAAGGCAAACGTTTATCTTACCATCCTTTAGCGCATCTTCCAACGCATTCAAATCGACACCGCTTTGCGGGTCGGAAGGCAACTCCAACACCTTAATGCCTAATACCTGAGCCAGTTGCAGCATTCCGAATGAAATAGGGCTCTCCATAGCTACGGTATCACCCCTTTTCGTAAGTGCCATCATGCAGTAAGACAATGCATTCAAGCAGCCACTTGTGGTAATAATTTCATCGTGGCTAAAATTACATTCCATCGCAAACGACCATCGGGCAATCTGTCTTCTTAGCCTTTCATTACCTTCTGTTTTGTCATACGCTACACCGCTTCCTTTTAATTCCCTGGTTGCCACCATCAAGCCCTTGTTGAGTTTGGCTATCGGCAACAACTCATTTGCAGGAGTACCCAAAGCAAGCGGCAGATGCCCATCTTCCCCAAGGTTGTCGTAAACTTTCCGAACCATTAATTCACTATGCGCATAATTAGCGCTGGCATCCGGATTGGTTATCTGGGGCAATGAAAGGATCGTTGTTTTTGAATAACGCACATAATATCCGGACTGGGGCCTCGTTTCAATCAGCATTTTGCTTTCCAGATGATAGTAAGCACTTAATGCCGTATTCTGGCTTACACCATATTCACGACAAATTGTCCTTAGCGATGGGAGCTTATCGCCTGTACGTAATGTGCCGCTAAGGATCTGCTGCTCAATAACCTTAGCAATCCGCATATATGCAAAATCCGATTTCACTTTCATATCCGATATTTTTCAACTGCTATCCACAAAACTAACAAAACTGCATCTGCTATCATCCCATTATTTTGCCGAAATTTGTACGACAGCAGGCAAATTTTATACACCTGATAAGTAAGACATCCTTACAATGAAAACAATGCTAATAACAGGCTCAAGCCGTGGAATAGGTGCAGCTACGGCACTCCTCGCAGCCGAAAATGGTTATGCCGTGGCGGTCAACTACCATCGCAATAAAAGGGCAGCTGATGAGGTAGTCAACAAAATACTTGCTAAAGGAGGCCAAGCGGTAGCCATTCAGGCAGATGTATCCAAAGAAGATGAAATACTTCGCTTGTTTTCAGCAGTGGACGACAGCTTTGGAAACCTTCACTGCCTGGTCAACAATGCCGGCATATTGGAGCATCAAATGAAACTTATCGCTATGGACTATAACAGGTTACAACGGCTTTTTAACGCCAACGTAATCGGCCAGTTTCTTTGTTGCAGGGAAGCCATTAAACGCATGTCAACAAAACTTGGCGGCAAAGGCGGGACCATTGTCAATGTTTCATCCCTTGCATCCAGAACCGGAGCACCATTTGAATACATCGATTATGCAGCAACCAAAGGAGCACTCGATACGCTAACGGTGGGATTATCAAAAGAAGTAGCAGACGAAGGTATCCGTGTCAATGCCGTTCGCCCCGCATTCATCCATACGGATATCCACGCTGATGGCGGAGAACCGGACAGGATCAACCGCATAAAAGACAGTATACCGTTGAAAAGAGGTGGTTTAGCCGAAGAAGTTGCGGAAGCCATTCTATGGTTGGCTGCTGATAAATCTTCTTATTCCACAGGTATCTTCATTGATGTTACAGGCGGCAAATAATGAACGAAAATATATTGAACCCATGAACACCATACAAACAAGCTATCTTACGAGTGCCATTAAGCAGTTTGAATATTATAAAATGCTTGGTGAAAAAGCGATGGAACAACTGGATGACGAAAGCCTCTTTTGGTCATATAACGAAGAAAGCAATAGCATCGCCATCATCGTAAACCATATTTCTGGAAATATGCAGTCTCGTTTTACTGATTTCCTTTCATCAGATGGGGAAAAGCCCTGGCGAAACAGGGACAGCGAATTTGAAGACAAATTCAGCGACAGGACTGCACTCATGGCCTACTGGGAAAAAGGTTGGCAGTGCTTATTTGACGCATTAAAAACATTGAACGAAAAAGACCTGGAAACCATTGTCTATATTCGGAATGATGGACATACGGTCACAGAGGCTATAAACAGGCAGCTTGCCCATTATCCCTACCACATTGGGCAGATCGTATATCTTGCCAAAATGAAGCAAAACAATGCATGGAAAACCTTGTCAATAGCTCGCAGCAAGTCTACCGAATACAACGACCGAAAGTTTGAGCAGGACAAGCAACGAAGGCATTTTACCGATGATTTGTAACGGCCTCTTTGAGAGCCGGTATATCACAGGCAGCTTACGTTAGTTGCTCTGGCAGTGCGGTTTCACCTGCACGGTCGCTGTTTTTTTTACCTCGTATTTTCGACCAAAAGGCACGCACCACGACTGCCACCCCAATGGCAATGAATTTCCAGAATTTCAGTATCAACGCAAAGAAACCAGCCTTGGCCAATACCTTACCTGCGACCAAGCCCCCGATGGTCCAGCCAGCAATCTCATCGGCCGATGGGTCAAAGTCTTTATACTTGTAGCCGTCGTTGAATTGGACGATATTCAAAACATGATGGAGATCCTGCTGTACTGCTGCAATTTCGGGCATCGTACTGATGGCATTCAGCACCAATACGCCCTTGCGACCGAGCACGCGGACATTGTAGTTGAGCGTATGTTCTTGGTTGTTTCCAAATTGAAGCTCTTTGGCCCAGTGGAGTATTTTGCGATCCTTGTCATAGTATGGCGTCGCAGCCCAACCTATGATGGATACGGGCTCGTAACCTGCCGCCGATCGTTCTTTGTTTCCTTCTGCTGCTTCATCCTTCATTTCTGCCAGCAGATCATCGTAGTCTATATCGTCCGCGTCATCGTCCTTTACATATCCAATTTCGTCATATTGGATATTGAAGATATAACCACTATTGCTGAGTAACCCTTGCTGTTCGGGCAGGATCATGCCAAGGGTCATGTCCGTGACTTTTGGATTGCCCCAAAAGTCTACAAGCACCCTCTCCGACTGCTCGGCATCCAGGTATTTGAAGCCTGCCGGTATGGTGATTTTACCAATCCCATTGGGCAGTTGGATGGTATCGTGCTGGTAGGTAAACGAGCGCTCAATAGAGTCAGTCAGCAAGGCGTCGTCTATCGGTTGCTCCTGCGAATACGCGGCATTCGCCAATAAAATGACGAACAAGGGGACGATGGCATTTCTCTTCATATGACACGGATAACGTATGTGGCAAGACGAAGATATCGCTATGCAGCCATCATTACAATACCCATTTTGGGGTATTTTGAGGAGGGAGATGTGACGGTAGCGTCAGTTATTTTGCCACAGGGCATAGCTAACTGTGCTGCTTGATTTCCCCCAGGTTCGCGATTTCCGTTAATTCAAACGGCGTCTCCTGGTACACGAAATAATTCAGCCAATTATTGAACAGCAGGTTGGCATGGCCGGCCCACCGGACGACGGGCGCGCTTTTCGGGTCGTCCCCTGCATAGTAATACTTGGGCATATCAATTGGGAGTCCTTTTTCCAAATCCCTGATGTATTCCTCATGGAGGGTTCGCGGCGCATACTCCGAATGGCCTGTCAAATAAAACTCCCGCCCCCCCCTTGAAGCCACGATGGCTACGCCTGCATCTTCCGATTGGGAAAGGATGGTGACACCTTCCAGACCGACCAAATCTGCGTCTGTAATGGTGGTATGCCGACTATGCGGGATGTAAAACTCATCATCGAAACCCCGGAACAGCGGATGCTGCTTATCGAGTGCGCTGTGCTTAAAAACACCGAACAGCTTTTTATCCAAGGGAATTTTACCGACACCATAAAAATGGTACAAAGCTGCCTGAGAAGCCCAGCAGATGTATAGCGTAGATGTCACATGTGTTCTTGCCCAATCGAAAATCATTTTGATTTCGTCCCAATACGTGACATCCTCAAAATCCAGCAATTCCACGGGCGCTCCCGTGATGATCATGCCATCGTAATAGTTTGCTGCAACCTCCTTAAAACCCTTGTAAAACATTTCCAGGTGCTCCTCGGGGGTGTTTTTTGGCGTATGCGTATCCAGGCGGAGAAATTCAACCTCCACCTGCAACGGATTGTTGGATAGCAGCCGGATGAAATCCGTCTCCGTCGAGATTTTCAACGGCATCAGATTCAGGATGATGATACGCATCGGGCGAATATCCTGTGTATCGGCCCGCAAATCATTCATCACAAATATATTCTCGTTCTTGAGCAATGATATCGCTGGGAGATTGTTTGGTATCTTTACTGGCATGCTATTTTCCTCGCACCTTGATTTGCAGGCAAAAATACGGAGAATTTTTGGGGCACGGACTTACTGGCTATTTTTATCGTGAGCAACGATTGCCTGTCCAATGGCGTTTACCTCCTCATCCAACCCGAAAAGCGGAATTCCTGATGCCGGATCGAGTTTCAGCCATTGGCTCTCGGTGTCCTTTTGGATTTGCAAGTATTCTTTTCCTTCCTTAAAAATGGTATACACACCCTCCTCTTCCGGAAAAACGGAGTAGGTATAATCAAAGATTTCGATATCAAATGGCTCTACCATGCGTGACAATTTTTAGCCCCTAAAGGTAGCAAATTTATATAAAGTATGCGAGAGTCGCGCCCGACGGGATCCGGATGCCCTCCGTCATTTTTTTCTTTTAAGCCCCCGAACGATTTTAATGGCCACCGGCACGGTCACCAGCACAATAATAACGACCACCACGTACCTGAGATAGGGTCGCAAAAACGGCATGCTTCCTATCAGATAGCCAGCAGTTGCTATGGAAAGAATCCAGCCGACCGAACCGATGAACACGAATAGTAAGAAGCGGCTAAATCTCAATTTGATGATACCGGCAGCTATCGGCCCAAATGTGCGTATCAACGGAAAGAACACACCAATAGATAAAGCTAAAGCACCATATTTGTTATAAAAATGAGTTCCATCCGTTAAATACTGCCGCTTGAAAAACCTTGAATCCGCTCTCCTGTATAAAAACGGGCCTGTCTTATAGCCGATAACATACCCGCTGATATTGCCCAGCAAGGAAGCTATGATGCCTAAGCCGCATACCGAAAAAAAGCTATGCGCAAACAGACCATTGGCAATCAATACTCCCGCCATGAAAAGGAGCGATCCGCTCGGAAGAAAAAAGCAGAAGAAAAGCCCAGTCTGCGCATAGATTGCCAGAAGAATGAGCAGCAATCCGCCGAATTGAATTAACGCTTCAACATCAAACATTTTAAAATCAAATCCGTAATACCCGTTGTTACAATGTTAACTAAATAAAAGCTTTTTTTGCTCCAATTGTAGCAAATAACCGGATCCGCTCGTCTTAATTAACAAACTCAACTGATCAATTAATGAACGCTTACCGTATTTTTCTCCTTGTAATCATCGCCTGCTCCCTTTTCAGCTGCGAAAAGAATGGCTATTCCGATCTAGAGAACACCCTTCTTGATTTGACAAACACCCGCTGGAAGATGGAAAAAACCATCGATAAAAAAACCAAGGATATCAGCCTCTATCCAAGACAACGGGCTTCCTATGAACTATCCTTCCAATCCGAGGGAAAACTGAGCATGCAGGGCGGATGCAATTACCATTATGGAAATTATAGTACCGGAAGCAATAACACGATTCAGTTTTCTGAGCTGGGCCCCGGCACTTATGGCTACTGTGACATACATGATTGGGAAATGCAAACTGTCTATGGACTGGAAAACGCCTTGGCTTATCGAAGCGATGGAGATCGGCTAATCATTACAGGCGAGCGTGTAGTGTTCCACCTCCAAAGAATACCCTAAACGAAGTTTGATCACCTTTCATATACTCTAATGAATTACAAGTTTTCAGGCCACTTTTTTTTCGGAGCAGTTTACATTTTTCTCTCTGGGGTCGAGACATACGTAGTCCC
>NZ_FNZR01000011.1 GCF_900109365.1 Parapedobacter koreensis
TCCGCGCACCACGCACCGTACGCGGTGCCGCCTCCAGCTCCGTCAGCCCGCAAGCGTCTTCCGCCGTATACGTCAGCCGCGGGAACTCCCTGCCCAATTGGTTGTCTTCGCCCGCCTCCGCCCATACCGGACGAACGATATGCACCATCTTCCAGTGCGCGACCCACTTCCCGCTAGCCCCGGCAGCCTGCTCACGCCGCGCACCCGAAAGGGCCTTGTCCATGCCCGCCGCGACCCCAGCCGCAGAACCCACCGGGATGTTCGGCTCCATGCCCCCCTGCCACAGCGCCGTATTGCCATTCATATCCGGCGTGTTAACCGCCCGCCGGACCCGGTCCTCGTAATTCCGCATGTAACCGTACCCCATCGTGATTTCCTCGATGTTCGGGTGGACAAATCCCCTGTCCCAGCCCATCGCATCGGCCACGCTGTTGATATAGTCCCAGCGCCCCGTGTTGAACCCGACGAAATGCCTGCCAAGCGCCGCTCGGATTTCCATCAGCTGGAACGTCGCCTCAAGCTGCTCAACCAGCACGTACACCTTGATGGTGCCCGCACCCAGCCCGAGGTGGCTTTCCAGCGTTCCCAGCATCGAGGCCCACAGTGCCGCCTCCCCCGCCGTCTGTATCTTGGGAAGGTACAGCACGATGGACGAACCGGATGCCTGGAGCGTCCCGTAGTTGTTCACCACGTACAGCACCAGATCCACTATCGACGCCGCCATCGGGGAACCGTCCCCCGAACGCACATGCCGGTCAGCAAGGTGAAACCCCCGGACACGGAATATACGCGTCGTGAAACCCAGCTGCGAGCGCCAGTCCGGGACAATCTCCCGCCCGAGGAAGCCCAACGACCACCGGTTCATCTCCCCGGACACCCCCTCGGCGACACGATGGAACAGCGGATCGTTCCCGTAGGCCAGCTTCAGGTTCCGCTGGCTGTCCAGCGACATCGTCCCAGCCTGGCCCAACGCGTCCTCCCCGTCGAACATCCAACCGTCGGCCCCCGAAAGCAGCGCGTAGGCAACGTTCCGAAGGCCCGCTTCCACCGATGCCCCGGGACGCGACGCGGGGCCCGTCCCCTGGATCCACTGCCGCCGCAAATCATGCGGGATCGCGCTCCCCTCGAACCGACCCGAACGCGCGTCTTCCACCTTTATCGACGTGCCGGGAATGTACGAATCCCACGGAAGGAAACCTATCCTTTCCCCCCGCTGGTAGCGTGAAAGCCTCCGGCCGAGACGGTCGGACATCGCCGATTTGATGGCGCCGTTGAAAGGCAGCAAGGCCTCCAGCGCTTCAAGAACATCCAAGGTATAGATGTCGCTGTAAGTTTCCTGTAAGGAGTCACGTATGGTGAAGCCGTAGTTTTTCATCATCAAATTCTATTTGTTATACGGTAAATCAAAACATTTTAAAACAGCGGTTATACGATATCTTTTATTCTTTTTACATCGTAACTACTTTGTGTTTAGCAACAAAGTCGGGATTTATTGTCACTCCCCAACCTGGATCAGTGGGTACTTTAAGCTTGCCGTTCTGCACTTTCAATGGTGATGTAGGGCATTCAAACTCCACGTTCGTTTCCAGCGACTTAAATTCGTGATGAGCCCCGGCGTTCGGGATCGCAGAAACAATATGGATATCATAAAGAAATCCTAATCCACCACCCGACATGTGCGGTGTACATGTTTTTCCAAAGGCTTCGGCCATGCGGGCTACTTTGATGGTACGAATCATCCCGCCGAAATAGTAATTGTCCGGCTGGACAATTTCAATACCGTCATTGGCGATAAGCCAACGGAAATTAACAAAACTTTGATCCTGTTCCCCGTTTGCTATGGGCAATGTGAGCGCATCTGCCACCGCCTTGATGTCTTCGAAGTGATCGAACATCACCGGCTCTTCAAAATACTCATACTTGTACTCTTCCAAAAGCTTCCCGACGCGTATCGCCTCATCTACCGTATAGTAGCCATTGGAGTCTGCATATAAGGCGATATTATCGCCATATGTTTCACGGACAAGGGGTATCAATTTTTCGGTTTTGCCAATCGGCCCTTTATAATGAATGTCTTTGGTGCCAGCGTACTGATACCCTACCTTGATTTTGAGCGCTTGCACGTCATATTCTGCTACAGTTTCTTTGATGAGCGCAAAGTGTTCTTCCAACGGCTTTTCCCGAAACTCGGTAGCCATATAAACACCGACATCCGTATTGTGAATTTCACCAACCAATTGTCCTACAGGTTTGTTCGCAATATGGCCAAGCATATCCAGAATAGCGAATTCAAGTGTTGCCAAAGGCAAGCCAAGCGTAATACCATTATAGCGGAAATTGAAATGATAGATATATACCCTTTCCAGAATCAAATCTAATTCACGTGCATCTTGACCTATAAAGAAAGGTTGGACATCTGCTAAAAAAATCGGGAAAAGTGTATTCATGCCGAAATGCCCCACAGACATTCCTTCTGCTCCATCTGTTGATCGAACACGGCATAAGAAACTTCGCTCATGACGCAACAATTCAACAGATTCGATGATGACCGGTGAGCTGAATAATTCCTTTTTCAGCACGGGCTGTTTCAAGATGGCGTCAAGCTTAGCATACCGTTCCTGCAAATCTGTGGACTGATTCGTCGATGTACCAGTTGCACAAGAAGACAATGGAAGTGCAGTCGCAGCTAAGCCGCCCACTACAGCATTAGAAATAAATTTACGTCGATTCGTTTTCATATTATAAAAATTTAAATTGGTAATTAAATACAGAAATTAGATGTCCATGTTAATTCCTACCAGCCACTGCCTGAACCCTCCGGGGAAAATACCTCCCGTGGCGCGGTTGAGTCGTGACGCCTTGTAAATGTTGTTTGTGATGTTTTTTCCATTCACGAACAAGTGGAAATGAATACGGTCGTTGATCAACAAATCATAATTGGCAAAGACATCTACAGTGAAAAAGGAAGACAATTTTCCAATCGATCCGTCTGCGGATTCATTCACAAAATTATTGAACTCAGTGAATTGGCTGCCGGTGTAATGCCCACTTGCGCCTACTGCAAACGGCGAAATATCGTAATACAAGCCACTGCTGAAACTCACCTTAGGTGTATACGGAGCTTCAGCTTTTACTCCCCCATCTCCTAAGCGAACTACGCTTTTCGTGAAACCGTCAAAATCGTCCATTGTAAAAGTTTCCCTGGCATCGAGTTTGGCCTCACCTTGGCCGTTCAATGTATAAAGGGCATAGGCCTCTCGATGGTTGTTGATTTTATTCAGGAACTCCTGCCGCGTAGCATGATTGTGAATTACCTGACCAAATAAGTCGCTATCTTCCAATTCACCGCTCAGCACCTTTGATGTCAAGAAAGTAGCATTTCCTGTCCACGTAAGACGCTGTTTTGCCGAATGAAGCAAATCAACATGAAGTGCCAGTTCAACCCCCTGAACATTAATCTCTCCAAGTTTCGTAAACACTTCATTTCTCCCGCCGACAAAAAAGTTATATACGGTATTGTTGAAATAAGTTAGTTGCCCGTCCACGCTATTGGCAACCAATCCTCCTCGCCAACCGATTTCTGTGTTGAGGCTCACTTCAGGCTTCATATTAATCGATTGTCCAACAAGTGGGTTGGTGATGATACCATCCTGTTCTACTAAGAATCCGAAAACCTTTGATGGTGCAATAAAACCTTTATAAATGCTTCCAAAAATTTCGCCTTTTACAAGTTGGTAATCCAATGTAACACCTGGCAGGACAACCGGATAGTCGTTATATTCACGTTTAGCTTCAGCCCGATCGATAGTGGGATCTCCGGCAACTGCCAGGACATCCTGCCGATACATGTTGATGTATTCAAACCGTACGATTGGGGTGACATTCCACTGCCCAAACCGGAACACATTGCGTGCATAGGAAGATACTGACCACAGGTAATAGTCCAGATCTGCACTTGGATTACCACTTCGTGCCCACCTTGAACTACCTGCTTCAATAAGCGCATCCCGATAAGTCTCTCGATGATATTTTAATCCAACTTCCAGCTGATGTTTTTCTTCTTTATTTCCCCATCCCACAGCCAACGTCTCCTGCAAACCCACCACGCTGAAAGTCCATTTACTGTTTGCCGTGCTTTCCAATCCACCAACCACACGTCCCACCATAAGGTAATCCTCCTCGCCAAATGTACGTCCGGACAAATAACCGTACCGTCCGTTGTAAATCGATGTACCCAGGTAGTCAAGCGCTTCATCGGCTCGTACCTTCGACGTGTTCTGCCGCCACCAATCACGCGAGAAGTCAGAAGCGAAGACTTTAGAAGTCAGGCTTACCGTATGATTAACCGCCCATTTGTGGATAATATCCAAGCCATACCTACGCATGGTAAACCGATCGGCATCAAACGGATTGCTTGTGGGATCTAACTTGAAAGTCAACGGTGTTTGTGCACTCAGCGTAGCTAAATTATCTTCGAACTGGCTACTGACTTTGAAATACAACGACTGATCTTTCGACAACGTAGCAAACCATTTTGCATTCAAATTGAGCATTTCCACACTGGAATTGGCGAGAAATCCATCAAACTTCTTGTATACACCTTCCACCAGCATACCCACGTTATTCCACGTACCACCATAGGAAAGCAGTCCGGTCGTGTAATTGCGGTTTCCACCGATTAATTTTAAGCGGAGTTCCGGTTTCTGTGGCGGCAAAGCGGTAATGTAATTGACAGCACCATACATGTTATTTGGCCCATAACGCAACATATCCGCGCCTTTATAGACTTCAATGGCTTTGACCCTATCGCTCACGGGATTGTAATAGGTACCAGGAGCCAAATAAGGTGCCGGGGCAGTCGGTGAACCGTCTTCCATCATCAGCACCTTTTCTGATCGCCTTCCCCATGATCCACGGATACTTATGTTTGGCCGATTGGAAAGACTCATGTCTCCCACGATATTTACCCCAGGGACAAAACGAAGGATTTCTTCCGTCCCTAATGGATTACTATTGGTTACTTCCTGTGGGCTGATGCGGAAATTCGACCCTTTAAAATCACTCCGGTAGCTTTTGGAAGACTCGCTAACAATAATTTCGTTGAGGCTTACACTACTTGTTGCCAATTCAATGGTCACTTGCGAATTCCACTCATCCGTATCGATAACCAGCTCTTTGGGTTCATAACCCAAATACGTGACCACCAAAGTGTATTTCCCCCGGTCTACCTGCAGACTAAAGATTCCGTCATCCACCGTCAATGTGCGGATTGGTGTGGCGCTGTCCTTGACAGCTACTTGGGCACCAATTAGGGATTCTCCACTACCAAATCTTACTACCCGACCGCCTACAGCTACTTTCTCTTGCCCTACCGAACGTGCGGCAAGGAATGTGAATAGGACAATCATGAATAAACGATTTTTCATCAATAGCAACGAATAGTAGCGGTTTACAAAAGCTGCTCCCTCAAGGATTGGATGACCAGCGCTCCCATCTCTCGCGTACCTACGATTTTATCTTTATGGCCCATACGGCCACTGATGTCACTGGTGCGGTAACCGGCTTTCAATACACGGGCAACGGCATCATTCACCTGCTTTGCCGCTTCCTTCATGCCGAAACCGATTTCCAGCAGCAGTGCCGCCGACAGGATGGATGCCAATGGGTTGGCCTTATCCTGCCCCGCGATATCGTAGGCCGACCCATGGATGGGTTCGAAGAAGCCCGTGCCATCCCCGATGGAAGCAGAGGCCAGCATGCCCATGGAACCGACAACCTGGGCCGTCTCATCGGTCAGGATATCGCCGAAGAGGTTTTCCGTGACGATCACATCGAACCACGTGGGATGCTTGATGAGCTGCATGGCGGTATTGTCGGCAAGCATGTGCGTGGTTTCCACGTCCGGGTAGCGCCTGGCCACCTGCTGAACGACCTCCCGCCATAGACGTGAGCTCTCCAGCACGTTCGCTTTATCCACCGAACAGACTTTTTTCCGCCTCGTCCGGGCCGCCTCAAACGCCTTTACCGCAATCCGCTCCACCTCGTACCGGTGGTAAACCATCAGGTCGGACGCCATCTCGCCGTCTTCGCTGCGCACCTTTTCCCCAAAATAGGCCCCGCCCGTGAGTTCCCGGAAAAAAAGGATATCCGTGCCTTTCACGATTTCCGGCTTTAAGCTGGAGGCGTCCAGCAGCTCATCGAACAGGATGACGGGACGGATATTGGCATACAGCCCGAGTTCCTTCCGCATCCTGAAAAGCCCCTGTTCCGGCCGCACTTTCAACGTCGGGTCATTGTCGTACCGCACATGCCCCACAGCCCCGAACAGGATGGCATCACTGGCCTTCGCCTTTTCAAATGTCTCGTCCGGCAATGCCACCCCTGTCGCCAGGATGGCTTCATGCCCCATCTGCGCCTCCTCAAAAGCAAACGCGTAGCCATACCTGGCTGCCACTTCTTCCAAAACGGCTTTGCCGCATGCCGTCACTTCCGGCCCGATGCCGTCACCGGGTATGATTAAAATGTTCTTTTGCATGGTATTTTTAAATTACTTTTTTCCGATAGTTGATGCATGCCCCACGTTGGATGCATTTTCGCGCACCGCGCCACTGCTGGTGATTTCCACAAAATCAAGATCCCTGCCGAATGTCTCCTCCATCTTCCATAGCCCCAGCAACGCCGTACCGATGGCCAGCAACCCCACAAGGCCCGCACCATATAAGATACCGAACTGATCCTTGAACAACAGGAAAAGCGGGGTCATCAGGATGATGCTGCCCCGCACGAAATTCGGGGCGGTCGTTGCCACGGTAGCCCGCATGTTGGTGCCGAACTGTTCCGCCGCGATGGTGACAAACAATGCCCAGTACCCCGCGGCAATACCCAGTCCGGTGCACACCAGGTAGAACATGGTATCGGTTCCCAGGGGAACAAACAAATACACGGTTACCAATACGGTGGCCAGGAGGATGTATAGCAAAACCACCTTTTTGCGGCTCCGGAAATACTGGCTGATGATACCGCTGGAAATGTCGCCGATGACCAATCCGACATATTCCCACATCACCGCCTTGCCCGCCACAATGGGGTTATCCAGGTGCAGCGCAGCACCGATTTCGGGGGAAAACGTCATCAGGATGCCCGCCACGAACCAGACCGGTATCCCGATTAAAATGCACCGCAGGTATTTGCTGAACTGCGGGGCCGAGGTAAACAGCTGCAAAAAGTCCCCCCGCGTGACGGTCTTCTCCTTGACATTGTTAAAAATGCCGGATTCGAATACCCTGACCCGCATAATCAATAGCAGCAGCCCCAGCCCACCCCCGATGAAATAGGTAACCCGCCAGTCGAAGTGTTCGGCCACATTATAGGCCAGTACCGCGCCCATCATGCCAACCCCCGCTACGAGTGACGTCCCGTAACCCCGGATTTCCCTGGGCAGGATCTCCGCGACCAGGGTAATCCCTACCCCGAGTTCCCCGGCCAGCCCGATACCGGCGATGAACCGCAGCACGGCATATTGGTGGACCGAGGTAACAAACCCGTTTGCCAGGTTGGAAAGCGAGTAAATCAGTATCGATCCGAAAAGGACACTGATCCGGCCACGCTTGTCACCCAGGATGCCCCAGAGTATGCCCCCCAGAAACAGCCCCCCCATCTGCATATTGATAAGGTAAACCCCGTCGCCCAGCAAGCCGGAATCGCCCACACCGAGTGAACGGAGGCTGTCAACCCTGACAATGCTGAATAACAGCAAATCGTAAATATCCACGAAATAACCCAACGCTGCTACGATAACAGGTACCTGTAGCAATTGCCGGATGGTTGATCGTTGTTTCATATCATTTTAGTTTGTATACAATAAATCTGAGTCTTCATATGTTAACCGGGCTACTTAATGCCGCCGAAACAGAGGTACTTTATTTCCATGAAATCATCCATGCCGTATTTGGATCCCTCCCGGCCCAATCCCGATTCCTTGATGCCGCCGAAAGGGGCCACCGCCGTGGAGACCAGCCCCTCGTTAATACCGACAATGCCGCATTCCAGCGCCTCCGCTACGCGCCAGCAGCGGGCGATGTCCCTGCTGTAGAAATAGGATGCCAGGCCATAGGCCGTGTCGTTGGCCACACGGATGACCTCCTCTTCCGTTTTGAACCGGAAAACCGGGGCAACGGGCCCGAACACCTCCTCCTGTGCGATGGCCATGGCCGGCGTAATTTCCGACAGGATCGTGGGCTGGTAAAACAACCGCTCCAGCACCCGCCCCCCATGTATGATTTGAGCGCCTTTGTCCACCGCGTCGGCAACATGCCGCTTCACTTTATTGAGGCCTTTTTCATTGATCAACGGGCCGATCTGAACGGTTTCGTCCATGCCGTCACCCACCCTGAGGCTGGCCACCGCGCGTGAAAATTTCTCCATGAACTCGTCATAGACCTTATCGTGGACGAATAACCGGTTCACGCATACGCAGGTCTGGCCGCTGTTCCGGAATTTGGAAACCATCGCACCCCTGACGGCGGCATCGATGTCCGCGTCCCCGAAGACAATGAAAGGGGAATTCCCGCCCAGTTCGAGTGAAAGTTTCTTGAGCGTGGAAGCACATTGGGACATCAGTAATTTCCCCACCGCTGTGGAACCGGTGAAGGACAGCTTGCGGACTTTCCCGTTTTCGCAGAGCTCCTTGCCGACCCCGCCGTTATCGGACGTCGTCACGGTATTGTAGACCCCTGCGGGAAAACCTGCTTCTTCTGCCAGCCGGGCCAGGGCCAGAGCAGTCAGCGGGGTCTCCGACGGGGGTTTGACCACCACGGTACATCCCGCCGCAAGGGCCGGGGCGACTTTCCGGGTAATCATGGCCAATGGGAAATTCCATGGGGTAATCGTAGCCACCACCCCGATGGACTGCTTGATGACGACCATCCTTTTATCGTTCGCCGGGGCGGGGATGACATCGCCGTAGGTGCGCCTGGCCTCTTCGGCGAACCACTCGACGAACGATGCCCCGTAATCCACTTCCCCGCGGCTTTCCGTCAATACTTTACCGCATTCCATGGTCATCAGTGCAGCCAGCCGTTCCTTGTGTTCCAAAATGAGTGCAAACCATTTTTTCAGCAGCGTGGACCGCTCAGCGGCCGGCAGGTCACGGTATGCCGGCCATGCCGCGTATGCGGCATCGATGGCATTGCGGGTGTCCATCGCGTCCATATCCGCCACGGCAGCGACCTGTTCGCCCGTTGCGGGATTTATTACGCCGAACGTCCTGCCGCTGGCCGCATCCCGCCACTTCCCGTTTACGTATGCCTGCGTCCGGATTGATTGTTTATCTATTGTTATCATGTTGACATCAACTATGGGTATCATGAATCAGGAAAAGGTGATGACCTGACGGATGGCTTCGCCTTTGGCCAGCCGCTCGAAGCCTTCGTTTATCTCGTGTAAGCCCAGCGTATGCGTAAGGAGTTTGTCGACCGGCAACCGACCGGCCTGGTGCAGCGCGATATAGGCGGGGATATCCCGCGCGGGGATGCAGCCGCCCAGGTAAGAACCCAGCAGCATCCGCTCCTCCGCCACCAGCTTGGTGGGGGATAGCTGCATCATCCTGCTGGGGTGCGGCAGGCCTGCCGTGACGGTTTTCCCGCCCCTCGCCGTAGCCTGGTAAGTAAACTCCAGTGCCGGGACCACGCCGGTGAAATCCAGGCCGATATCCACCCCGCCACCCGTTATATCATGCACCTGCTGCACCGCGTCGGCCCGGGAAGCATCCACCGCCTCGTCCGCACCGAGCTGTTTCGCCAGTGCCAGCTTCTCCGCATTGACATCGGCCACGATAATCCTGCCGGCCCCGCTGGCCAGGGCCCCCAATAACGCCGAAAAACCAATCCCGCCCATCCCGGTAATCAGGACGGTCTGCCCCATGGACAGCTTCGCGGTATTGACCACCGCGCCGACGCCTGTCATTACCGCACAGCCGAACAGCGCCGCTATCTCAAAGGGCAGGGTCCTGTCCACCCTTACCACGGATTTGCGGGAGGTCACGGTGTACTCGGCAAATGCCGAAACACCCATGTGGTGGTGGACCGCATGCTGACCCCGATCCTGCAGGCGTATGCCCCCGCCCAGCAGCACGCCCCCGTTATTGGCTTTCACCCCGTTCTCGCAGAGTGCCGGACGGGCCGTCATGCAGGGCATGCAATGGCCGCAGACCGGCACAAACGAAAACACAACGTGGTCGCCCACCGCCAAATCACTGATGCCCGGGCCAAGTTCCACCACTTCCCCGGCCGCTTCATGGCCCAGTACCATCGGCATCTGCCGGGGCCTGTTCCCGTCGATGACCGACAGGTCGGAATGGCACAGCCCTGCCGCGCGGATCCTGACCAGCACCTCCCCTTCCCGTGGCGGGGCCAGCGTTAACTCTTCAATCACGAGCGGCTTGCTCTGGTCGTAGGGGCGCTCACTGCCCATGCTATGCAAAACCGCCGCTTTTATTTTTATGCTCATACGTTTTATTATTAGTTTTGTTTACCGTCCACCAGGGCACCGTTGCCGGTGCGGTCATTTTTGATCGTACAGGAATTCCCCGATATTTTTGGCCACCCGTGCAATCAGCAGGGTCCGGGCTTCAATGCTGGCCCAGATGCTGTGGGGTGTCAATACCAGCCGCTCCCTGTTTGCCATATGGAGGAAGGGATGACCGGGCGAGATGGGCTCCTGCTGGAATACATCGATGCCCGCGCCCCCTATCCTTTCCTCGTCCAGCGCACGGGCCAGATCCTCCTCGTTGACAATCCCGCCCCGCCCGACATTGAGCAGGATGGCATTTTTTTTCATGAGGCACAGCCGTCCGTAGTTGATGAGATTCTCGGTATGGGCGTTGAGCGGTGCATGGATGGACACGACATCTGACGTGTGAAGAAGGTCTTCCAGTACCAGCTGTGGATAGACTTGGTCGTTGTTTCGCCCGGATGTTGAGTAATACACCACCTCAGCCCCGAAGGCACCGGCGATACGTGCGACCTGGCGGCCGATATGCCCCAGGCCGATGATGCCGAAACGCTTGCCGCCCAGCTCCCAAAAAGGTTTACCCAGATGCGTGAAAATATCATTTTCCGCGTATGCACCGCTCTTCACATAACCATCGTAATACGGGATGCGGTTCAGCAGATGGAGCAGCAGCGCGAACGTACCCTGTGCCACGCTGTTCGACGAATAGTCTGCTACGTTCTTTACCGGAATCCCCCGCGCTTCCGCCGCGGCCCTATCGATATTGTTGGTGCCCGTTGCTGCTACACAGATCAATTTCAGACGGGCCGCGCGGCCAATCAGGCCATCATCCAATACCACTTTGTTCGTGATAACGATGTCCGCGTCCTTGATGCGCTCCCAGGCCTGTTCGCGCGTGGTCGTTGGGTACAGGGAGAGGGTTCCAAACTGCGCCAGCAATTCCATGTTCGGAACGTCCCCGACGGTCTTGGTGTCTAAAAAAACGAGCTTCATGGTGTTCCGCATGTTCATTCCGTCACTCGTCCCAACCCAAACTGGTCTCCAGCCTTTACCGCTTTATTGTTTTCAAAATGGATTTCCACCATTTTCTCACTGCCAACGCTGTTGTAAAACTCATCTTGCAATGTCAACAAAGTCTTGCGGGTCTTCACATCAATAACCTCACCACTGGATGGATAGGCATATTTACCATCGATGCTAAATGTCACCCATCCGGGCATATCCTGTAACGGAATAGTAGTCAATTGTTGATAGGGTGGCTGCGCACTGAAAACATGCAATCGCATATTGTACCCATCACATACCCACACTTCTTTCTCGTCAGGCGTCAGGCCAATGCCGTGACTGGGATTGCCATGTCTTCGGACCGGCCCCTTTTCCCAGCCCTGCACGACAATCCGCTTTAGGAATTCACCGGTGACCAAATCTCCTACCTCGAAACCCAGCAAACTATCCACGTTTACGTAAGCCAGGGTTTCCTTGCCATTCACAGTAAACGGCCGGATCCCATTTCCAAAAGGCCCAACCCGTTTCATGATGGTATGGTCTTGGGTGTTCGTCACATGCAGGTAGGGAACAGCAATGTCGCCGAGGTAAGCATGTTTACCCGAAAAACCGTAGATCGTATTGTGCGCTCGCCTGCCGACCTCTATTTTCTTGATAATTTCTCCTGTCTCGCAGTCCACTACATTCCAAAATGTACTTTCCAGGGATGGTAGATACATAATTTTACCATCAGGCGAAATAGACATACGGTCGGCGCCGCCTTCATAGGATTTCTCCCAAATCAATTCGTCCGTGGTGAGGTCTATCCGTTGCAGCGTTTGAAGTGTACTGACAAAAATACTGTTCAATGGAATACTTACCGCGATTCCCTTTACATTGGACGGGACCCCATTCAGTAAATATCCCTGCGTCTTGATCCGTTTCACGAATCGATGGTTGTCGTCCATATCAAAAACCAGAATGCCGTGGCCTCCATATCCGAGGTAATTTCTTATTCCCGGTACTGCTACATATAAATATCTACCAGCGGCGGGCGTATTCCCCTCGTCTTGCTGTATTTGGTTACTACAAGAGAACATACAGGCAGCCAAAAGCAAGGCAGCGAATCCTTGTAAGATCAGAACGAACTTTTTTGTTTTCATATCAGTGTTCAAGTTTAATTAAGGTATTTTCTACAGTAATTTGGACAGCTATACCAACTTCGCCTTTGCGATAAAATCAGCGTCATAGGTAATACCTAACCCGTACCCGTCCGGAACGATGATGTGACCTTCTGTCACATCAAAATGAGGTGCATACCATGATTCGTGTTTCATGGGGTGCCCATAAAACTCTTGATGAGGGCCACTATTAGCGATTACTGATGCAAAATGTAGCATACACACACTTTGCGCATCGGCCTTAGGGCTATGTGGCGTAACGTTGATTCCAACTGCTGCTGCCATTTTTGCTACGCGCAAACAGCGGATAAATCCGCCGTTATAATAGAGGTCCGGCTGCACCAATTGAAAAGCATTGTTTTTTATCATCCACTCAAACATGGATAGATTGCTATCCTGCTCGCCTCCGGCAATGGGAACCGCCAGTGCTTCAGCAACTTGCCGGGTGGCCTCATGATCCTCAAAAGGACACGGCTCTTCATAAAACCCGATGCCATGTGCTTCCAGCAGCCTGCCGACCTCAATCGCCTTAGGCGCGTCATAAGAACCATTGGAATCCACATAAATAGCCACATCATCCCCGAATGATTTACGGGCAAGCGGTATCAAATTATCCGTCCTTCCCGGAAAGGCATCCGCATTTTTGCTCATACGTCCGCCAATTTTCAGCTTTACCGCCTGAGCGCCTGTCTCCTGCAGTCGTTGCGCTAGCCATTCCACTTCTTGCTCTGGTGTGGTTTCACGGGTGAGGCTGGAAATATAAACGGGTATACGACGCCGCCTCACTTTTCCCAATATTGCCCCGACCGACTTACCAGCCACTTTTCCCAACATATCCAACACGCCCATTTCTACTTGCGCAACACAATTCCAAAAGGCCATTCCAGCCAGCTTGTAGTTCGATTCATACGCATACACCTCATCGACCAGCGTTTCCATATCCCGCGCGTCTTTCCCAATAAAAAAGGGAATGACTTTTTCCTTCATAATGGGATATAGATGCGATAATCTCCCGTTGTCGATAACAATTCCTTCTGCCCCATCTGTCGATCGAACACGAATGAAAAATTTATTTTCAACACGTAATAACGTTATCGAATCAATGATAACCGGCGCATCGAATTGTCCGTGCAGGTCGATGAGGTTCTCATATTTGTCAGGTAACCCGGAAGGCCTTCGCCGCCCGTGGGCAGCGAACGCCGGTGAAGCAAGCATCGGCGTTGCCGATGCAATCAATGTATTCCGGAGAAACTCTTTTCGAGAGTATGTCTTCTTCATTTTTTTAATCGCGCTGTGATGATGGAATCAAAACCTTTCCTTTTTGTGCGGGGAATGGATTTAACCATTAATCATACCCTGGGTTTTGCGGGAAAATAGAAGGATCGTTGACCACCTGTACTTGCGACAATGGTACAGGGAAAACCCACATATGCGCTTTCATACCATAAGGTTCCATCACTTCAAATGCACGACCAGTCCTCACCAGATCAAACCACCTATGCCCTTCGAACGACAATTCTAACCTTCTTTCTAAGTAAATAAGTTCCCGCAGTTCATCTTGACCCAGATTCGAGTAGCCTTCCAGTCCAGCCCGTTCACGTACTTGGTTGAGATAGGGTATGGCTTCATCGGCCTTACCATTTTCATTGAGTGCCTCGGCCAACATCAACAACACATCGGCATACCGAATGACTTTCCAATTTGCCGGGCTATCACCCGAGACTTTCGTTGGAATCAGGTATTTTTTTGTAAACGTAGAGCTGTTGTTCCCTGACGGGATAATCGGGATAAAATCCCCATTTTCATTGACGAAGCCATCAGCAACGGTGATGTCTTTGCGCAGATCTCCCGGAGGAAACAGGTCAAATAAGTGCCGAGGTGGGCTGTTTATGTCATTTCCTGGGCCAGTTACGCCATAAAATTCCAGCAGCCTGGGATCTTTTGGTGTAAAATCATTTGTGAAATTATTGCCCAAGCCTATCCCTCCTTCTTCATATTCGATATCGAAGATATATTCGCTATGATGTTCGTTTACATACCTAAACAACTCATTATAATCGGGTAACAGTGCATATCCCATCTTGGTAACTTCCATCAATTTGGTTTCAGCTTGCTGAAAATCGTGTATCGTCAGGTATACCTTGCCCAATAGCGCTTTTGCCGCGCCCTGCGTAGCCCTGCCTACGTCGGCACTGGGATATTGGGCTGGAAGTTTACTCTCGGCATCCAGCAAATCAGGTATAATGACCTGGCTGTACACATTGGCTACATCTTCCCGTCTTGCCTGAAAAGATTCTTCGATAGTTATCGGCTTCGTAATCATCGGCACATTCCCGAAGATCCGCACCAAATCAAAATAAGCCAATGCCCTTAGAAATTTAGCTTCACCAATGTGCCGATCTTTGTTTGGCACAGCCGAGACATCTTTATCTTCAATTTCAGCCAATATCAGATTGGCGCGATAGATGATGGAGTAATAGTTGTTCCAGGTATTACTCAAAAGGCTTTCGTCGTTGTTAATCGTAAATAAATCCACGTAAGAGGCGATAAACTTCACCGTCTCATCATAAGAATCATCTGCCCGGACATCACCAAACAGGTACATATTTTTATACTGACTGATGAATACATTGTATACGCCGATAACTGCGTCCGTAAAATCACCTTCCGTCTGATATAACACGTCCGTACTTACCGTATCTACAGGTCGCAATTCGATAAAACTATTGTTACACGATAGGGTTAAGAATAGTGCCAATAAGCATAGTATCTTTTTCATAACTAATACGTTCATTTAAATCTAAAATGTAATGTTCAAACCAGCTACAAGACTTTTCGGCAAAGGATAATCGTAATTCTCCCGTCCCGGGGTAAGGGGATCTGCGCCCGCACTTACATCTGGATTCCAGCCGACATGGTCGGTAAAGAGAAATGGATTGATCGCATTCAGGTAGAGCCGGAGGCTTCCCAACCCCAATTTATTCGCCAACGTCTCGGGGAATAAGTAGCCCAACGTTATGTTATTGATTCTCAGGTACGACCCACTATCCAACCAGATTTGGCTATAATTCCCGCGCCAATTTCCTGTTGGTGGATCTACGGGCCTTGGCGTTTTGCCATCACCGGGTTCTTCTGGTGATTTCCAGTAATCATTCATGATGGCCAGTTGCCGGAATCGTGCCCTGTTATTCGCTACTTGATTCCGGGAAAGCGCGAGAATATCATTCCCATAAACACCTTGAAGTGATACACTTAAACTAAAGTTCTTGTATTCAAAGTTGTTGGTCATACCGTAATAAAAGTCGGGATAAGGTGATCCCATTATCGTTCGGTCCAAACCGTTTATTATGCCATCGCCGTTAAGATCCACAAATCGTACATCCCCCATCCTGGTCGCATCACGTCCTCCCGGATTAAATATGGGGCCGCGTGCCAATTCCTCTTCGTTCATGAAAATTCCATCCGTCAACCAACCATAGAACATCCCGATGGGCTGTCCAATCATGGTAATGTTTCCACCTGAAATGATGGGATCCCCCTTAGGACCAAGCTTCGTCACCTCATTCTTGAATGTAGAGAAATTGAAATCGGTTGACCATCGAAATTCGTTTTCAAAGTTTACGGTATTTAGCACAAATTCCCATCCTTGGTTCCTTACCTCTCCAATGTTTTGCAGAGCGGTACTGAATCCGGAAATCGAAGGAACATTTACATTTAACAGCAGGTTTTTATTTTTTGATCTGAAATGATCCACGGTGAGATTTATCCTGCTGTTGAAAAGGCTCACGTCAATGCCTAAGTTGATTTGCTCTTGTGTCTCCCAAGTCAAATTCGGATTTGCAAACCGTGATGGTGCATAACCCCCTGTGGGTGTACCGCCTATCGAATATAGCAGGTAATTTATAGTTGCATATTGGTCGTAGTTCCCTATGTTATTGTTGCCCGTCTCTCCATAACTCGCCCTTAACTTCAATTCGTTCAAATCATCGACGTCTTGAAGGAAATTTTCTTCTGATATCCGCCAAGCCAAAGCCGCAGAGGGGAATATACCATACTTGTTTTCCAACCCAAAGCGGGAAGAACCATCGGCACGAATTGAAGCCGTCAAATAATATTTGTTATCAAAATTATAATTGACCCTTGTCAAATAGGATAGCAATGACCACTCATACTTATTGGACGATCCCGTGGTGATCAAACTTGCTGCGCTAAGTGTTGGCACCAAATTATTGGGATATTGATTACTGCTCATATTATTGGATTCAAATACCTCCTTCTGCACAGTATATCCAGCCAATCCCGTAAAATTATGCCTACCCCAGTTTTTGGTATAGTTAAGGGTATACTCGGTAAGCCAGTTGGAACTCAGCGCAGCATTATCCGTTCCCACAGCAGGATTGTTGAAAAATGACGGAAGTCGGGGAACAAACGTCATCCCCTTGTTGCTCAACAAATTCAAACCCAACATGACATTGAATTTGAGATCATCCAGGATTTGGTATTCAAGCCCCACATTGCCCAGCAATCCAATTGCTTTTTGTTTGTTGTCAATTTCCCGGGCACGGGCCAACGGATTCTGCGAGGAAACAACGGCATCAAGACCATCACCAAAAGGAAAATAGGTTCCGTCTTCGTTCAACAAAGTATAATACGTCGGAATTACAATGGTATTGTACAGCAAATCCGTATTGGGACTCGCTCCGTCAAAACCGGTATTACCCACATTGGTCTTATCCGTGAACGAGGGATTAAAATTTAAGCGTGCAGATAACTTGTCTGTTAATTTTGCATCAATATTCGCACGCAACGAATACCGCTTAAAATTAGTGTTCAGCATAATCCCGTCCTGATCCATGTATTCGCCGCTCATGGCAAACCGTACATTTTCGGTACCTCCAGAAGCTGATAACTGGTGTTGCATTTGGGGTGCGGTTTGCAAAATAGCATCCAAATGTTCTTGAAAGTCTGAGGTCGTCCCCGGTTGGGTAGTCGGCCGGCCCTCAAGCAGCTCTACAATCGTTATTGGCACAGGGATAGCCCATTGATTTGGAGCTCCAGAAATATCGTTACCCACATCCAGATTCGCATTTTTAATCCCATCGAAATAGTGTTGGGCTTGTTCCATACCGGTTTGGTATTTCGGTATTTTCGATGCACGTTGGTATCCAAAATAGGTATCATAGGAAATCACAGTTTGCCCTGCTTTCCCCCGTTTCGTATTAATGATAATGACACCATTTGAACCACGGGAACCGTAGATGGCTGTTGCGGAAGCATCCTTTAGAACGTCTATTCTTTCGATATCATTGGGATTTAATGACTGGATGCTGGCCGTAGGGAGCCCATCGACCACGTACAACGGGCTTCCGCTTGCGGATATACTACCGATACCTCTTATTCTTATCTGTGGGGGTGCCCCCGGTTCTCCCGACACCGGTTTTACCATTACCCCTGCTATTTTTCCCTGCAAAGCTTGTTCAACGCGTGGTACCGCTAAATCCTTAATGTCCTCAACTCCTACTGAAGATACGGAGCCAGTCAAGTCTTGCTTGCGTTGTGTTCCGTAGCCAACAACAACTACTTCTTCCAAATCGCTGACTTGCTCTTTCAGCGACACATTTATCACCCTGCCAGTAGACGCACTTAACTCCTTGGGCTCATACCCCACAATCGTGAAGACAAGTGTACCGCCATTATCTGGCAACGTCAATTGATAATTACCTTCACTGTTTGTCGTGGTGGCAACAGCAGTTCCTTTTAACGTCACGGTTACGCCTTCCAGCGGTTGCCCTTGTCCATCGGTAACGTGACCCGTGATCTCATAGTTTTGCACCTTTTCTTTTCCGGGCACCAAGACATGTTTAGAGATGATGATATTGTTGTTTTTAATTACATACCGCAGGGGTAATCCCTCAAAACATTGGTCTAACACCGCTGCGACCGATACGTTATTAACGGTTACACTGACATTCGGCGCTCCCAATAACGCACCTGCGTCGTATAAGATATTATACCCACTTTGACGTTTAATTTCCTTAATGATAGTCGCAAGTGGAACATTTTTTTTATCCAATGTGATGTTCTGCCCGAGTGCAAAAACACATACATGCATACTGACAATCAGCCACATCAGAAATAATCGCATAATTACGGGCGAGTTAATTAAATTGGTCAGTATTTTACCATATTTGCTTTTTATGGCATTTTTTTTATAAATTCGCATCATACAGGTTTATTAAAATTGTTAGTTATCACCTTACTCTTTTGGTAAACTGGGTTTGGCCTATTGGCTAAGATAATCTTTGCCAGAAGCGTTGCCGCGCTTCTGGTTTTTTATAACTTAGCCACCATTTATTGTCTAGCTATTTCATAATCACCACGATACCTCCTTCCAATTTGTAATGCAATAGCCCGGTCGCCTGCAAGGCGTCCATCAATTCGCCAATACTTGCAAACCTTGGAATACTCCCTCCTATTCGCTTGCCGGCCATGCCGTCCAAATACGTTACTTCTACGTCGTACCAGCGGCTTACCTTTTTCATCACTTCACTGATCTCTTCGTCATAGAACACAAAAAGATTTTCTTTCCATGATATCACTTCCTCCGTATCAATTGACCCGACGACTATTTGGCTTTTTCCTCTTTTCGTAACCGCTTGTTGACCCGGCGTAAGAATTATTGATCGGTTAGTTATTTGAGCTGGTGCACTTCCAACCGCTATAGAAGAAACTTTTACGCTCCCCTCAACCAACGTGGTCTTGGCCTGCTCATCGTCTTCATATGCGCTTACATTGAAATGCGTACCCAATACTTCGACTTCCTGGGATTTCGTTTTTACAATAAAAGGCCAGTCTGCAGCCTTTTCCACTTCGAAATATGCTTCTCCATTGATGGTGACTTCTCGCCTACTTTTATTGAACTGCACAGGATAAGTAAACTCAGTCGCAGCATTCAACCATATCTTTGACCCATCCGGCAGTACCAATTGGTATTGGCGTCCTTTGGGAGTAACAATCGTGTTGGTAAGTAATTTACCGTTTGCATCCGGCAATTCACCCTCATAATGCAACGTAGCACCATCAAATTTAATCTGTGTTTCACCTTCAACCGCCAGCAAACCATTGGCCGCATCGTCTAAATCAATGGTCCTTCCATCTGCCAAACGCAATATGGGTTTATCTGAGGGTGATGAAGTAACCGTATGGGTCAGCGTGGCCGTTGAATCAGGTAAGACACCGTTATTACTTATCGGATCTTTTTTACTTAAGAGCCAGCCGCCAAGCAAAAGCAGTACGGCAGCTGCGCCATAGTTCCAATACTTCTTACTAAATCGCCGCGGCCTGCTGAATGCAGAATGGTCTACAATACGTTGATATAATGTTTCTGCGTCTATTGGCAAATCAGCGGCTGCATCCGTTTCTTCCAATAATTCTTCAAGCAGGGAATCCAAATTTGCGTCATGCTGATGGCCAGCTACATAATCCAAGAGTATCTCCAGATCAGTCTCACTAATAGTGCCTGTTGAATAATCGGTAAGTAACTGCCGCAACCTGCTTCTTTCCATATTACTTTTTAAAGGTTTATAACCGTTTAAGGAATGTCTTCCTGTGCGGCTTTGTTTAGTATTACGTTTGAAAAAAGAAAGCGGGTAGTCAGTAATGTGAATTTTTCAATATGAGCGTGTAACGAAATCATAATCGTTAACAATTAATTCTTTAAATTTAAAACCAAATTTACGCAATGGTGCATGGCAATATCAACGTTCGCACACTGCACGAGCTGTATCGGCAGTTTGGCCTTCCTATCGATTCCTTGGAAGAAGAATCGGGCTTCACCATCCATTACCTCGAAGATACGTTCAAAGATCTGCCGTTCCGTTCGGAACCGTTCCGTCCGAATTACTTCAGCTTTCTGTTTATAAAAAGCGCATTTGGACATTATACGATCGATGACCAGCGGTTTGAAGTGACTTCAAACACCGTTTACTTCACCAACCCCGGAAACTACCGGATTTTTGAGTGGGAAAAATTGGAACATACCTGCTTGATTACCTTCGGCGAAGGGTTTTTGAAGGAATATGTGCACGATGAGGTATATCGTGACTTTTCCTTTTTGTTGTCGGAGATCGTTTCGCCACGTGTTTTAACACCGCATCAGTTTGACCAGGTGGAAGAACTGTGTAGTCTCATACACAAAGAATACAAAGGAGATTCCCCATACAAAAATAAAATCATCGGAGCACTTGTTATTGCGCTGTTATTAAAGATCAAAGCATATTTTTTCCAGGATTACAACCCCATTTATGAAGGAAACCGAAGCTCACAAATCGTAAAGGATTTCAAATTGAATCTAGAACGGCATTTTCGGGATTTGACCAGTGGAAAAACCAATACCCCATTAAGGGTTCAGGATTATGCGGACTTACAGGCGCTGCATGTCAACTACCTGTCGAGTGTAATCAGCAGTAAAACGGGGAAAACTATCAGCTCGTGGATAGCGGACAAAATGACTACAGAAGCTAAGGTAATGCTTCAGGATGAAGGCCTCAGCATCAAAGAAATTGCCGCCCGTTTAGGTTTTCTGGAAACGCCCCACTTCAGCAATTACTTCAAAAAGCATACATCTATCAGCCCCGCCGAATACCGGAAACAGTATTTCAATACCCTTTCTTAGATATTTGCAACACCTGCTACGATCCTTGTACCTTAACAAGGGGCTTAATGTGCCAACTTTGTCTTATCAAATTAAAAGATAAAAGTATGAGCACATTAAACAACAAAGTGATCCTGGTGACCGGAGCGTCAAGAGGTATCGGTGCTGAAGTAGCCGGGCAGTTGGCTGCTGCCGGCGCTAACGTTATCGTAAACTATGCCGGCGGAAAAGATGCCGCAGAAGAGGTCGTTGCTTCCATTAAGAAGAATGGAGGTGATGCCATGGCCCTACAAGCGGATGTAAGCAATGCGGATGCTGTAAAACAACTATTTGACAATGTCATCAATCATTACGGACGGGTTGATGTACTGGTCAATAATGCGGGCATCATGATTACCAAGCTAATCAAAGACACCACCGACGAGGATTTTACCCGCCAGTTCGACATCAATGTAAGAGGTGTATTCAATACGCTTCGTGAAGCAGCAACACGTCTTGCAGATAACGGTTCGATTATTAATTTTTCAACTTCGGTAAACCGGTTGATGTTGCCTACCTATGCCACCTATTCCGCTACAAAAGCAGCTGTAGAACAACTTACCCGTGTATTCGCAAAAGAAGTAGGAAGCAGGGGAATTAATGTTAACTCAGTTTCTCCCGGCCCTACCAATACAGAATTATTTACGAACGGTAAGCCTCAGGAAGTCATTGACCGATTAGCTTCTTTCTCTGCTTTTAATCGTATTGGCCAACCGGAAGACATTGCCAAAGTCATTGTATTTCTCGCCAGTGATGCGGCCAAATGGATTTCTGCCCAGAACATTGGGGTCAATGGAGCTATGGCGTAATGACATATTCATCTAAACAATCAATTAGATTTCAAATTCAAATACAATGAATTCACTAAAAAATAAAGTAGCCATTATTACAGGCTCAGGCAGGGGCTTGGGAAAAGCCATCGCAGAACGTTATGCCGCTTTAGGCGCAGCTATCGTATTGAACTATTCCAGAGACAAAGTTTCAGCAGATGAAGTGGAAAGTAACATCAACGCAATGGGTACTAAGGTAATTTCCGTGCAGGCTGATGTAAGCAAGGTATCCGATATCAAGCACCTGTTTGAAGCGGCAAAGAAAGCATTTGGCAAGATAGATATTGTTGTTGCGAATGTCGGTATTGAGATGGTGGAAACACCCGTTACTCAATTTACAGAAGAGCAATTTGACAGGTTGTTCTCCATCAATACCAAAGGTGCTTATTTTACCATGCAGCAGGCGGCCTTGAATGTGGAAGATAATGGACGAATCATCTATGTAGCGTCCAGTACGACTGCATTTCCTGTACCGGGGATGGCTGTTTATGGAGGAAGCAAAACGACTCCGAGATACTTAGTGGATGTACTGTCAAAAGAGATTGGCCATCGTGGGGTAACCGTCAATTCCATCATTCCTTTTGCGGTAGATCATTCCGGTATTTTTGCGGAAGAAGGCAGTTATCCGGAATTGCGGAAATCCTTGATTGATAGCTGCCCGATGGGAAGATTAGCGGAAGTAGAAGATGTAGCCAACATTGCTGAATTTTTCGCCAGCGATCTTTCCTCATTTGTGAACGGACAGCATTTATTGGTAAATGGCGGAGCCAATCAATAACAATCACTTTTAAAATGGCATGATGAGCAAAGTAAAATTGGCATTCTGAACAAACTAACCTATCTTTATCACGGGTAAATTTGCTTTCAAAATATCATAGATAATGAAAGCAATAATTTTAAAAGAATTTGGTTCGGCTGATAACTTACAGGTAGTTGAAGTACCAACTCCTGAAGAAATAGCAGAAAATGAGGTTTTAATCCAGGTGAAAGCATTTAGTGTAAATCCGTTGGATGCGCATGTGAGGGAAATACCCGAGTGGTGGAAACTGGTTAGTGGTTCGGATGTAACAGAACCTTACGTGATCCTGGGCTGGGACGTGGCCGGTATCGTTACAAAAACAGGAAAGAACGTCACTAAATTTAAAGAAGGAGATGCCGTGTATGGTTTGATCAACTTTTTAGGCAGGGGAAATGCCTATGCCGAATACGTGGCAGCACCAGAAAGCCATCTAGCGCTAAAACCTGAAAACATCAGTTTTGAAGCAGCAGCGTCAGCAACGATGGCTGCGCAAACGGCATGGGTTTCGTTGGTCCATTATGGCAATATAAAAAAGGGCGACAAGGTTGTTATTACCGGTGCTTCCGGTGGCGTCGGACATTATGCGGTGCAGATCGCGAAAAGCTTTGGAGCTTATGTAGTAGCTGTTTCCTCTGGGGAGAACAAGGATTGGGTACTTAGTTTGGGAGCGGATGAATATGTTGATTATAAGACACAGCATTTTGAAGAAATCGTCAAAGACGCAGATTTAGTACACGATGCGGTTTGGAGAGCGGACGAATCCCATCTTTCCCGATCGCTGATTGCCATTAAACCCGGCGGAACTTTATTGAGTTTAATGGTTTTTCCAAGTCCTGAATTCATCACAGCAGCAAAAGAGCAGCAAAACATTACCGTGGTTCGTGCCAACTTATCGGATACGCCAGACAAGCAAGGAGACATTGAAGCTATTAATGCTTTGCTTTCTTCGGGAAAGATAAAGTCCCACGTATCCGGCGTGTTTTCAATGGACGAAATTTCCAAAGCACACCATCAGATTGAAACGCATAGTACAGTGGGGAAAATTGTAGTGACAGTGTAGGATTATAATTATTAAGAAGAATGGCGACACAGCAGAAAAGCGATTTCAATGAAATAGTATGTTCCGTTACCGAAGAAAAATATTTTAAGGATGACCTATTTTTCGATTACCATTCTTTTGTAAGGGTTTTGTCCGGGGAAATGAAAATAATCCAAGCCGACAGAACATATGTATTCGGAGCTGGAAGCACATTCCTGTATCCCAGAAACCAGCTCTGCACCGTGATCAAATACCCACTTGAAGGCAGGCCCTATAAAGCTGTTATCATGACGCTGATGCCCCAACGATTGGAGGAATTCTATAAAAGACATCACATGAGATCGGCAGGTTTGAAAAATCCGGAAATAAAAGAATTTGGTCCGGGCCCTTTATTGGATAGCCTTTTCGATTCGTTGTTACCTTATTTCCGTTTGGAAAATCAATTACCTGAAACGGTAACTGTTCTGAAAATTAAGGAAGCCATTAGCATCCTTCGGGCAATCGATGAAGATACTGACGGAATCCTATCTGATTTCTCCCAACCTGGCAAGATCAACCTGTTTGATTTTATGCAAAAGAACTACATGTTCAATCTGTCACTCGAAAAATTCAGCTATTTGACGGGACGAAGTCTCTCTGCTTTCAATAGGGATTTTAGAACCACCTTTCATACTTCCCCTCAGAAATGGCTTACAAAAAAACGATTGGAACTGGCACTTCAACGAATAAAAAAGGAGAAAAGAAGACCGGTTGATGTATATCTGGAAGTGGGGTTCGAGAACTTATCCCACTTTTCCCATGCTTTTAAAAAACAGTTTGGTTTTGCTCCCAGTGAAATGCCAATACGTTGATTTGCGTTTACGCTAGCAGCAAGCATAGATAGATGAACAAAAAATCCGCAAGAACTAACATGCTGCGGATTTTTTGCGTTGAGTTTTTAGCCCTGAAAATCAGTTGATAAGCTATTTATCGTACTTCTATTTTATTTCAGTGATGAAATTCAAGTACGCTTCAATTGGTTGCTCAAGAGCAGATTTGAACATATCAAATAACTCCACGGTGTAGGGCTGCGCGAAGTGGAAATCAATCGCTTCTTGGCTCCGCCATCTTTCATACAACACATACGTTTTATCGTCGCCCGGTACGGTGTGCAGGAAGAATTGAATATTCCCAGCTTCGGGCCTGCTGTGTGCGATCGACTTTTCAAACTGCTTGAGGAAGGTATCCTGCATCCCGTCTTTTACCTTGAAGATCACGACCAGGTCAACCGGAGTATCGGTTGAAAACGGGGCCTTGATTTCATTTTTGGGCAGCGGCGCAATATCATGGAGATAAAGAATTTCCATAGGCTTTATTAACGCCGTTTTGTTTAACGCAAACACGTCTTCTGCGTATTTTTTCGTAAAATGTTCATCCAGTGATTTCCGGCTGTCCCATCTTTCAAATAGATATAGTATGTCCGGTTTGTCGCTATGTTCATACAGCGACATGGATATATTCCCGGGTTCGCTCAGCGCCCCATACCGATCTGAAATAAGCGCGTTTTTCAATGCTTCTTTGTGGTCCGCCTTCACATGGAAAGTAACCAATAGGGTGATTCGTTCATTAACAGTTGACATCATTTTAAATATTAAGTGTGTGATTTATTGATAAATTAACCCATCAGGCAGCGCCGTCATCGTGATAAAGGGGTTACGCCATTACCTCCTGCGTGGTCTTGATCCATCCCTTGGCGCTGTGTACGATAGCCATCAGCTTTTCGGGAATTTTCTTATCGGCAGCAAGGTCCGTATCCAGGATCATCGTAATATCGTCCTCGCGGCCTTCGTTGGCCCATTGCGCCCATTTTGGGTTGACTACCAGGCTTCTTCCGATCGCTACCAGGTCTAATCCCAAACTTAAAGCCTGGTCAGCTTCCGTTGGTGTGGTCACTTGTCCTGCTGCAATTACCGGTACACGGTTGTTTATATAGGAGGTCAATACCTGGGCGATCGTCTTATTGGTATTGCTGTCCAACGGTTTTTGCGTCAATACCTGGAACAAAGAGAAGTGGAGGTAATCTACCTGTTCCTGGATCAATCTGTCCACCAAAGCCAGGCTATCCGGTAATCTTAAACCTTCCTTTGGCAATTCCTCCGGGGAAATCCGAAAACCCAATACAAAAGGACGATCGGCATATTCGGCAATAACACGCCTTACTTCACGAACCACCTCCGTAGAAAAGCGCAAACGATTTTCGATGGATCCACCCCATTGGTCAGTCCGTTGGTTGAATAGCGGCGATAAAAAGTTTTGGTTCAGGAAGCCATGTGCACCGTGTATTTCAATACCGTCGAAACCCGCTTCTATAGCTCTGCGGGTAGTAGCACCAAACGCTTTGATAATATCCCGTATCTCATGCGCTGCTAACGCACGGGGTGTTAATAACTCAGCGGGCGTAAAAGGCGTCACTTCCGATTTTATGGCACTCGCGCTTACTACGGTTTGATTTGGGCTCAAGTCGGTCACGGTTTTATTGCCTGCGTGGAAAATCTGCAATATGGCAGGAGCCCCGCCACTTTTTGCTGCATCTGCCAATTTTTTCAGACTGGGGATGAAACGATCATCGTAGGCTGCGAATTCGTGGGTAAAGCCAATTCCCTCAGGAGTTACATGTGTACAACCAGTGATAATCAGTCCCACATCGTTTACCCGTTCTTTATACCATTCCACTTCTTCGTCAGAAATAGTAAAATCATGGTTGCCGGCCCATGTAGTCATTGGGGCCATTACAATCCTGTTTTTGATCTCGATACCATTTATCAGTTGAAAAGGTTCAAGCAATTTTTTATACGGTTTCATTTTCTTATTGTTTTGATACAAAGGTAGATGGCAAGCCCGAAGTACCGGATGCGCGGATGAAACCAAAAACTGCGAATTTCAAACAATCACAATGCGAACAGGGAGATGTTGAAACTCTTTTACTAAAAAAGACTGTCTCATTGATTTGAGAACAGTCTCTAAAGGTTGAGAAGCGGAATTTCGGTATTACAATAGTTTATTAAGCGTTTATAGCTGTTTTTGACGGTTACAAGTGTCTGTTACGAAAATGTTTTGGTGTTGAAGTCTCGGCTTTTTTGAAAAAATTAATAAAATGGGGCAATTCTTCAAAACCAAGGCACCAGGAAATTTCAGAAATATTCCAATCGGTGTGTTGCAATAAACTCTTGGCTTCTTGCATGATCCTTTCAGCGATAAATTGCGAGGTAGTCTTTCCTGTTATTTTTTTCAGCGAACGGTTTAGGTGATTGACGTGTACCGAAAGGTTCTCTGCGAACTCAATGGGGTATCTGAGTTTGATCTGTTGCCTTGGTGATTCGATGGGAAATTGGCGTTCCAGTAACTCTGCAAACAATGACGTTATTCTCAACGAGGCGTTTGAATCGTCAACAGGGTTGCTGCTAATGGGGTTTAGTTTTAATGCAAGATGAATAAGCTCAAAAACCAGCGCACGTATGGCGTCATATTTGTAAAAATAATCTGATTCGATCTCGGCGATCATCTTTTTGAAGATCGTGTTGATCTCTTCTTGTTGCTCAATATTCAACTCGAATAAAGGAATATTTCCCGGCTTAAAAACTGGATAATCGTTTATATTGCCGAAATGGTTGAAAAAGCCTTCCGTAAATACGCAGAAATAACCCGTTTGTTCCTCATCCAACAATTCCCAGGAATAGGGGATATTGGGATTAGAAAATAAAAGCGCGCTATCCATAAATTCCAAACTCTTGTCTGCATAAGAAAATTTTGTATGCCCTTTTAGAACACTTATTTTATAGAATCCCTTTCGATTATAGGGTTGGCAATTCACTTTATTTGAAGGCGTGCTAAACAGTGGAAAAACATTAAACTGTCCGATCTCTCTTTGCAGGTGATCCGGCATCCAGATTAATTTATCATCCAAAAATTGCTGTGCTTGTGTTGCTCTTTCCATAACTTTAGTGTACCTCAATTCCATAACAACTTATTTTCACAAAATTAAGGACATCACTAGCTAGAAAATTACAAAAATCAAATGCTTTGATGCAAAAATCAAACACTGTATATAGACAGCTCATTCACCATGAGTTGGATAGCACTTTCACTTCCTTGGAAGTGTTCTTCAAAAAAGCGTCGTTTAGAATGAACAACTAATTGCTATTCAAGAGGAAGAAGAGAAAATAACAATAGAGCACGTCGTGCTCGCCAAAATGGGTCCGTAAGACTTTCAATGCATTGACAAGGTGGTACTTTACCGTATTTTTAGAAATATGCATTCGTTCGGCAATTTCCTCATAGGACAGCCCTTCGTAGCGGCTGAGTGTAAACACTTCTTGTTGTTGGTCGCTCAACTTGCTCAACGCATCTTGGGCAAGTTGCTCCAGTTCATTTCTAAACACAGTCTCTTCGGTATCATTATTCGAAAAATCCATAAACAACCTCACCTGTTCCCTGAACCGTTCAGAGGCGGCAGCTTTCCGCCAAGCATCTACCAACGTGCGCCGCGCAATGGTAAACAAAAAAGGTGCTATCGCCCGGTCAGGATTCAAGGTTGCCCGATGAAGCCACAAGCTGAGGAACGTATCTTGGACAATCTCTTCGCTTTGCGCATTGTCCTTTAGGAAATTAAAAGCAAACTGGAAAACCTTGCGATGAAAACGGTCGAACACTTCACGAAAGGCATGTTCATCACCGGCTATTAAGCGGCTACAAAGTTCGGGTTCCGGAAGGTGCCTTATTGCCATCTTTTAGAAAATTGGTTAGTGTCAGCATGCCCAATGCGACAAAGTACGTTGGACACTTATGCAAACTTAGCGAAAATAACGATATTTCCAAATGAATTAAAATTGCCACCGTATCTGTAGTCGGATGTCTGATCGTTGGTTGCCTTCAATTGCATCTAACCCGCTTCCCACCTCTTCTACGTCATAATAAATAAATGTCGCATACCGCACCCATACGTCCAGCTTACGTCCGAAGCGATAACGAAGGTTTGCATAAGTGCGGATACCGTCGTTGTGATAGAGCGGAAATGAATAGGCATACAAAACATCGTTCTCAAAGGCATAGATGCGCGAATTGTATCCAGGCGTAGCAAACAATGCAACACGCATATTGCCACTCAACCTTCCACTCATTGGCTTGAAAATAACATCATGATAGACCATCCAACCCAGCTCCGTAGCATTCCCTTCCTTCTGGTAATGTGCCAATTCCAAACGGTTTCGCATACGCCATGTATCATTCAACTTATATTGGCCGCTTACCCGCACTTGCTGGC
Organism: Parapedobacter koreensis; assembly: GCF_900109365.1. Lineage (GTDB taxonomy): Bacteria > Bacteroidota > Bacteroidia > Sphingobacteriales > Sphingobacteriaceae > Parapedobacter > Parapedobacter koreensis. Next base: position 29,334 of record NZ_FNZR01000011.1, read on the forward strand.
GCAATACATCTACAATCGCATTATGGGATGCCGTTGTTGCCGCATTTTCCTCCCGTTGCCGATAGCGGTAGCGGATGGTGATGTCAGCCCGTTTGTACCAGGTATAGGTAAATTGCGTAAGGAGGTCGGCTCCCCGCGATGGCGCGTCTACCCGATAACGCAACCAGGGAAACCGAAAAAAATCAGCGTATAAAACCCACTCCACTGCCCTATTCGGATGATACGCCAAACCGGAATAAAACCCGCGTTCATTGGCCGCTCCGCTCCCTTCCGCCATCCCTTGGTTGAAAAACGAATGATAGTCACGTTGATAATTACGGTAATGTAATGCCAACGAAAGATGGGGGTGCAAGGATGTCATGAGTCCATTAACCAGTGCAAAGCCGCTCCCTATTCGATGAGCAACCTCCCCGAATAAATATATTCCCCGCCAAGAGTGGTTGTAATAGAGGCTGGTGTTCCAAAGGCTACGCCCACGAAAGGCAAATCGGTTTCGCAGCAGATTTTGTGGTTGGATGGCCGCATTGAAGCGGGTATGGTATGCCGTTGCGCCAATCCGGAGCCGTCGAGATTCATATTGCATATTCGCACCATACGCCCGCTGCGATAGTGCATGCCGATTGGCTGTTTCCGTAGGCGTGCGATGAAGTCCTGTTTGACTAATCGAGCCCACAGCAGGCTCATCACCTGTCGTATCATAGGCCGAACCATCGAGGCGGCGCCCGGAAAAGAAAGGTGTAACAGACAAACGTCCAAATGCGATGGTGGCGGCTCCTCCCCGTAAAAATGACACTTCATTGGAGGACGTGTAGGGTCGTAAGCCCATAGCCTGCTTGGCAATACCTTGCAGCATCGATCCCTTGCCAAAACCTATACCACTCCACATTGCCAACCCTTGTCCAAATTGCAATGCGTAGTCACCCACAACCACATCCTTCAACCAGCCTTGATTGCGTATATAAACACTGCCTGAGTAAAAGTCAAAACCATATCGCTGCGGGCCGCCAAAAAAAGCTTCGCCTGCATCTTTCTTCATATTGAGCGCTACCTGCAAATCACGGCCAAAATGATATCGGTAGCGTGCAAAGACCTGATCAGGTGTGCCAAGATAGCGCGATCGGCTGGTATCCGTAATGGCATAACCGCGTCGTTGTTGTAATGTGCGCCCATACCTGACCATCACGTCATGTGTCCCCTCTTTCAATAATTGGCTTACGCTTACCTCCGAAAGCGCACGAGGAGCACTTACTACAATATAAGGTAGCAATAACCGGAGCAATTCGATATCCAGTCCTTCAATAGCCTGCAATTCATATATCGCGACAAATTTTCCGGACTGCTCCCGATGTTCCAGCAAATTATCGATAAATAATTGGGGCAAAAATTGAAGTTCCCTTAGCTCCCTGCCATCGGTAGCATTGAGGTCGATAGGATGCCGCTCGTAAAATTCCAGTCGTTCTGCCAATTCCGAAAAATCAAAATCTTCGGTCAATTCTTCCGCGACAAGTTCTGTCAGCCGTTCCATAAGTAAGTCCGTTTCGGATTGGGCATATAAGCCGGACATCGCCAACAAACCCACAACCAATATGACATATCGATTAAAACGCATAGCTTAAGCCTATTTGCGGCGACGTACCCAAGCGGGGATGGAAAGTGGCCGCTGCATCCATTGTAAAACGTTGCCAGTTCACGCCAAAGCCTGCATGCTGTTGCAAAGGGTTGGTGGATAGCCCCCCTCGTAAAGACAGGATATCACCCACGTGATAAGCTATCCCGAAATTCCCGGCCACAGTACCTTCCAAGCGATATACCGCATCCGCTGTCACCATCACACCTGCCCATGGGTAGCTCGCGCCAAATCGTATAAACGAGGGAATAGTACCGTAAACATCCATTCCGTAAGTCGCTTTATTGAGGTTAGTATATTGTAGCCCGATGGTTGCGCCCTGCTCGAAATAATACTGTACGCCCAAATCTACAGATAGCGAAAACGTACTGAGGTAATTGGGTATAAAAAGCTGGTGGTAGTTGGTAGACAGGCCGATGGAAAATTGCGACCCGAACCGTTTGGCAAAAGAAAAACCTACTTTAGTATCGTCGTATGCCGCTTTTAATCCATATCGATTCGCAGCCAATCCGAACACGCCTAAGCGGGTGGGGATACCCAATAAGGCTGCACGCGTGGTGATATCCGTTGTAAAAAAATGATGCTGGTAATTGACACTGGCAGTCAGGCGTTCCAGTCCCACCAGACCGGCTGGATTAGCCGTCAAACTGTAAATCCCCTTTAGGGCGGTGCCCGTAAAACCCATGGCTTGGTAGTTTGGGCCGACGTAGGTCTGGGCGAGGCTTTCATAGGAGATTAGGAGGAGTATGAGACACCTTCCAATCATGGAGGTGAAGATAAGAAAAAAAAAGAAAAAAACACGGATAGCAGCCTTGTCTATTGAGGCATGGCATTGCTATCCGTGTTTGTTTGGCCTGCTATACCTGGTAGTATTGCTCCCAGCCTTTTCGTGGTGGAGGTCCTACCAATAGCTCGTTGGCCAATTCGTTATTGGTAATGATCTTTTTCTTTTGATCAAACTCCAACTTGGTATTCAGTTTCTGTGCCAGTACTCCCAGCGAAAACACTTGGCTCAAGGGGCCGGCAATAGCAAAGGGTGAACGTGTCTCTTCCTCGCCTTTACAGGCTTTCAGGAAATTGGCGAAGTGATTGGAGGGACTTACGGGCACTTCGGGCAATTGGGATGCCATTTCTTTTGCTTTCTCCTCAGGGATAATCGACAGGGTACTGCCATGTGATCCGCCTTTGAACGTCAATTCTTTACCATAAATGATTTTTCCGGGATTTAATTTTACCGGTTCGAGCGCGCCCGTACTGGGCGGGGGAATATTGGGATCCAATCCCGAAACACCATATCCTTCCGGAATAGGAGGCAAATTGTCTAACCCGTCATACCATGTGATGTCTAACGCAGGCATGCGTTTACGTTTGGGAAACTTGAATACGATCGTCGAAGACATTGGAAAGAAAAAGTCATTATGGCCGCTGGCTTTCGTACATTCCACTTCGTAGGGCAATCCCAAGTCCAGAAACTGGTGGGCGGTATCAATCAGGTGCGCACCCCAATCACCCAACGCTCCCATGCCGAAATCGTACCAACAGCGCCACTGGCCATTGATGTAATCCTTGTTGTATCCGTGTTGCTGCGCAATGGCTGAATGCCACAAATCCCAATCCAAGGTATTGGGAATAGGCTCCGTCGGTGGAAAAGATTTGATATTGGGATCCCAGCCATGCCAACGGCGTGGTGAATTCATGTGTGCAGTAATGGCTGTCACATCTTTGATGATGCCGGCATCCACCCATGCTTTAAACTGAAAGTAATTGGCTTCCGAATGCCCCTGATTGCCCATTTGGGTAACCACCTTATTATATTTTTGGGCAGCCTTCATCATCAGTTCAACTTCGTTAAACGTGCGGGCCATCGGTTTTTCTACATACACATGTTTACCCAATCCCATCGCGTGCATAGTAATCGGAAAGTGCGAAAAGTCAGGCACACCAACGGTTACCGCTTCGATCTCGTTGCCCATCTTGTCAAACATTTGGCGGAAATCCTGAAACCGCGGTACGTTCGGGAATTGCTTCAACACGTTTTCGGTATGTGGGGCACCCATGTCTACATCACACAGCGCCACAATATTGGCAAGCCCGGTGGCGTAAAGATCCCGTATAATTTCGCCGCCGCGATTGCCAATCCCAATACAGGCCAAATTGACACGCTCATTAGCCGCAGCTAATTTGGGTCTGGCCATTAGTAGATCGGGAACCACTGCCGCAGCGGCCGAAGCCAACATGGCTTGCTTCAAAAAACGCCTTCTTGAATTGGTGTTTTTATTCATTTGTCATTGATTTTAAGGGATGTAAATAACTTGGTTGTAAAAGTAACGTTTACGCAGAAGCATCCGATACGCCCTTAAAATAGCCTACACATTCGGCCAAGCCGGCTAACGGATCTTTCATGTCTTTTTCAAACTCCAAACTGCATTTTCCCGCATATCCCACCTTACGTAAGGTCTTCACAAATTCAGGGATATCAATGACGCCTCTCCCCAATTCGCACGTGCTCCCCTCTTTGGTCGCTGCAGTGACATTTTTAAGGTGGATATCGAAAATCCGATCGCGATAGCGTTCCAAATCCTTGATGGGATCTTGCCCATCCCGCATATTGTGACCCATGTCAAAACAAAGCCCCATACGCTCATCCAAATTTTTCACCAGCTCAAAAATACTGGTTGCATTGGGGTATAAGTTGTCTTCTGGCCCATGGTTGTGGAGCGCATAGCGGATATCATATGCTTTGGCTTTATCCGCGATATACGCCAGATCTTCTTTATTGGGTATGCCCACGATAAGTTTTACGCCCACGCGTTTTGCATAGTCAAATGCGTTGTCTATTTCGGTTTTGGACTTGGTCATGTAAATGGGGCCTACGGCATAGCCGGTAACACCAGAATCAGCCAGCTTTTTATGGAATGCCGCTATTTCAGCATCCGAGCTGGTCAATGGCAGATGAAAATCTTTAATACATAAATAGTGCACATCCATGCGTTTCATCATGGCTAGTGATTCATCTAATCCGAAATGCACAAAGCTGTATCCGGCAATACCGAGTTCAAACCGATCATTGCTACGTACATCGTTGTGCCCGCTGTTGGCATGTGCCCAAGCAGTGGATCCCCCCATCGCCGCTGCTGAAACTCCGAGCAGTCCTTTTTGAATGAATGTTCTTCTTGTTTCCATCAATATGAATTATCTGTTAAATATATTGGTTATTTGTTTATAATTCCCGTTTCCGGGGTACCAAAAAATTCCGTCTGTTTGCAGTGGTTCTATTTTTGGCCTAGGAGCGTGAATGCAGTGAGCGTTCCAGTCAAAAATAGAATCACTGCAAACAGTGCATCGCTCAACAGCTGATATTTGTCGTGCCTCCCGTTCCTTTACAACTTCATCAGATTCGGCTTTTTACCTATATTAGCCCAATGGATCACAAACGGGCTACCATCAAGGATATTGCGGCGACATTGAGAATCTCACCGTCTACCGTCTCCAAAGCGCTGCGCGATCATCCCAATATCGGGGTAGTCACCAAAGAACGCGTCAAAAAGCTCGCGCAACAACTCCATTTTGTCCCCAACCAAGCGGCAATCCGGTTCAAACAGCAGAAATCTTTTACGCTCGGCATCGTGATTCCCAATATGCTGGATCATTTTTATGTTGCCGCTGTTGAAGGCTTTGAACGATTTGCCTATGACAATGGTTACAATGTGCTCATCTGCCAAAGCCATGAAAGCCTCCAGCGCGAAAAAGAGCTCTTGTGCACCTTGCAAGCAAACCGTGTAGACGGGCTGGTCATTGCCATATCCCGCGAAACCGCAGACACGACACATATTAATGAATTCGTCCACGCGGGCATCCCCATTGTTTATTTCATCCGCAAACCCATCAATGAAGAATATCACTGTGTATGCAGCGACGTCTATAAGGGGGCTACCGATGCCGTTGCCTATTTGGTTTCCCGGGGCCATCTCAGGATAGGACTTATCAATGCCTCCTCATTTTGGACCACCAGTCGCGACCGTTTTCTTGGATACCGCGACGGGCTTATCCAGCACCAGATTCCTTTTGACAAATCGCTTGTTCAAGAAAGCGACTTTACCCAGGAACACAATTTTCAAGCTACACGCCGACTGATGCAGCTTCCTAATCCGCCTACGGCCATCCTCTCCTTCAAAGATCAGGTCATGCTGGATGCACACAACTGCTTACGCCGGGAATTCGCATCAAACGCCGACACCATCGAACTTATCGGTTACGGTGCAAACCCCATGATCCAATACCTGGAGCGGCCTCCGCTTGCTTCACTCAAAGAACAACCCTATGAAATTGGGCAAAAATCAGGTTTATTGTTGTTGGACTTAATCAATCACCCACAACCTGGATACGAACCTCAACTTATAAAAGTACCCTGTGAACTGCAGGTATTCACAGCGTGATAACAAAGGTAAAGAAAGCGCGCTTTCAAACTGACCTTTCCTGCGAAACTTCCTTTATGAATAAGAAGCAGGTTCAAAAAAGCCACTTTTTGATATTATTCAATCGGTGTACTTGATTTTGCCAACAACCTTCCCGCGTATTAACGCATAATAATTTCATCCACAAAAACCCAAGCGGGATTCCCTTCGGCCGGAAAACCACGGGGTATCGGAACAAATGGTTCTACCGCTATCCGAAGATAACGGATCGCTTCCCCGGCCATCGGAGCAACTATCATCCGCCTTGGTAAGGCTTGTTGTGGGTTAGTTAGCGGTGGTTGAAAACGCAAGAGTAACCGCGCATCCGTTGAATCCATTCCGCCCCATACCTCCACCCATTTAGGCGGATAGATATGGCTGCCATAGTCCTGTTTGACACTGATGCCGATGGTATCGATACGAATAGCATTGTCAAAATGCATGGATGCAACCAGTTGCTCACCATGGAAGCCCAGCCATTTGCCATCTGCGTGATTGCTGCTGCCACTTGCTAAATCCGTTAGTGTAAGTGCACCGCGGCCCTTATATTGCGGATTCGGACGGCTCAGCAGGAATGCCCGGTCTGGAGCGCGTCCCGATCGGTGTAGCGTCCGCGCCACTTCCTTACTCGATAACCAGCCAGTTTTATAACCCCTTACCCGGATTCCGGTGGTGTGTTCGGCTACAAATGGTTTACTGTAAACCTGGGAATGCACACTATCCGGTTCGCTTCCATCCAACGTATAGCGAAGCTCAACACCCTTTACCGGATGAGTCAAGGTCACCTGTACACGATCCCGGAAGAAGTCATTCTTCGGCATTATCACCGGATCATTCAAGGACAATAAGGTATGGCCGTCATCCACATAGCCCCGTTCAATACGGATATTTCTGTATTGTTGCTGCAAACGATCCAATGCATTCGTATCGATACGGGTATTCCATACGTATACGGCACGCAAGGCCGGTGCAGCCAGCAATTGCTTAAGACCCGCTTCCGTGACTGAAGTGCCACTCAGGCCGACGGTGCGCAATTTGGGAAGTGTCGCCAAGGTTGCGAGCCAGGTGTCATCAACAGGTGTACCGTTTAACAACAATTCGCGCAGGTTGATGAACCTTTTCACGGTTTCCCGGCTATTTGTAGATACCGGCATTCCACTCAAGGTGAGTGAAACCACTTGTTTATCCACCGATGCAAGCTCTTCCAACGAGCGATCGGTATACATGGCTTTCCCATAGAAGCCTACGGCCAACGCGGGTGACTCTTGGGCCACGGGTTTAACAACACGGTATGGCGTATTTAGCTTTTCAACGGTTTCAGCATCCGCCGCGGAAAAACCATACGTTTCACCTTTAGACGCACCATAAATGGCTACCGCGAGTTGGTGAATCGTATCACCCATTGGCAAAGTAGCCAGCGGGATGTTAAAGTCTGCACCAGAAGCAACCCACGCTTTGACCAAAGCAAGTTCTTCTGGCGTGAGTTGGGGTTTCCCTTTAGGCGGCATACGATGTTCGTGATCCAAATCAAGCAGCAACCGTTCAATGAGCAGGCTCTCTTCGGCTGAGTCCTTTGCCAGCAGCTGGCCGTGCTTGCCGCCTTTCAATATCGAAGCGGTGTCCGAAAGCACCAAATCACCTTTGGCCTTGGCAGCACTGTGGCAACTCAGGCATTTTGCTTGCAAAATGGGATAAACGACATCTTGGAATACGATCGCCGTTTCCATGTCCAACGCCTTTTCTTTACTGCGACGCAAGGGTTCAAACAAATAATCTTCACCATGCGTCAGCCCTGCTCCGAAATGCCCGGCTGTGAGCAAGATCACCAATGAAAGGCTCAGCCCAGCCCGAAAAAACGGTGGATAGTGCCTTTTTCCCTTATTGCCCGGTATTTGGTAGTACCACAATAAACCCGTTGCTAAAAAACACAAGGCTACCCCCGTCCATTTATGCCAGACGAACCCATTGCCTTCATACCCCCCTTCTTTAGCGAGTAACAAGCCTGCCACTACGGTAATGGCAGCACACCACGCACCCGCCAAAAGCAGCACACGCACCAGTCGGCTGACGGTCGCTTGCGGCAGATTCAACCGATTCCCAAAACACGCAAAAGACCAAGCCAACACCAACAGGACAATCGGAAAATGCAGCAACAACGGATGAGTCCGGCCCAATACCTGCAATACGCTAGGCACCACGATACGATCCTCAAAAAACAGGAAGAACACGATGAATGCATGGAGGCCAATCAGCAGGTTCAGCAACAGCGCTTGGATTGATTTCATTTCTGTTCCTTACGCAAGAATATCGTTCACCACTGCGCCGGCCACATCGGTAAGGCGGTAGCGCCTACCCAAATGCCGATAGGTCAATTTTTCATGATCCAGTCCCAGTTGGTACAACATCGTCGCATGGAAATCATGCACATGTACCGGGTTTTTCACAATATTATAGCCAAACTCGTCCGTTTCACCATAGACGATACCGGGCTTTACACCGCCGCCAGCCATCCATACGCTGAAACAACGTGGATGGTGATCCCGGCCATAATTGTTATGTTCCAACCGCCCTTGGCAATAATTGGTACGTCCAAATTCGCCTCCCCATACCACTAAGGTTTCATCCAGTAGCCCCCGTTGCTTCAAATCGGTCACCAGCGCCGCCGATGCCTGATCCACGTCCTTAGCCTGCAAAGCCATCTGTCCGGGCAAGTTGTCGTGCTGATCCCAGCCCTGGTGATAAAGCTGTACAAAGCGTACACCGTTTTCGGATAGTTTACGGGCCAATAGGCAATTCGCTGCATAGGTACCGGGCACCAGGCAATCCGGACCATATAGTTTGACAATGTGATCGGGTTCTTTGGAAAGATCCGTCACTTCGGGTACCGACGTCTGCATCCGGTAAGCCATTTCGTATTGTTGTACCTTGGCTGCAATCTCCGGATCGCCAAATGCATCGAATTGCAGCAGGTTCAGTTCAGCCAATTTATCCAACATGGCCCTGCGGCTCACCTTATCCGTACCCGCTGGGTTGCCAAGGTAGAGTACCGGGTCAGGCCCCCCCATAAATTGCACGCCCTGATGCACGGAATCAAGGAAACCGTTGGTCCATAGCTTGGCGTATACACCCTGGCCATTGCCTTTCCCTTTGGACACCAATACGCAGAAAGCGGGCAGGTTTTGGTTTTCACTGCCCAGTCCATAGCTCAGCCACGCACCCATGCTGGGCCGGTTGCCTTGCTGTGCCCCTGTCTGGAAAAAAGTAATGGCCGGATCATGGTTGATGGCATCGGTATGCAACGAACGGATAATGCAGAGGTCATCCACAATCTTTGCCATATGTGGGAATACAGCGCTTACCCATGCGCCGCTCTTACCATATTGTGCGAAATCATAGTACGACCCTACCAGGGGAAAATTAGCTTGGCCAGCCGTCATGCCGGTAAGGCGTTGCCCGCCACGTATGGATTCGGGCAGATCTTGTCCCATCATCTCACGCAGCTTTGGCTTGGGGTCAAAAGATTCCAATTGCGACACCCCGCCGCTCTGGAATAAATAGATCACCCGCTTTGCTTTCGGCGCAAAATGCGGAAGTCGCGAAAGGAGTTCTTCTTTCGTGCCACTACCGGAAAACAAATCGGGTATCAGCAGCGAGCCAAGGGCCGCACTTCCGATGCCGATGCTTAGCCGCGAAAGAAATTGCCTTCGATTTTGGTATAAACGGGCTTGCGCTAGTTCTTTCTCAATCATGTCGTCTGTTTTCATGCCATTCGTCTCCTTTTTATCATCGGCATTGGGTTATTGGGTTCACTTCACGTCCGGGTGATGGTTTCTTCCAGGTTGTACAAGGCGTGCATCACGGCCATCAGGGCGGCCTGCTCAACCACGGGCACAGTACTTTCCTGCGGGGCTTCACCTATCGCTATAAATGCCTGTGCAGCGTCTGGTGATGCCGTATAGCGTTTCAACTCGTCTGTATAATAGGCATCCAACAACGCCAATTCCTGATCACTACCCGGTCGACTCAAGATACGGCGAAAAGCACGTTCGATATGCTGGCGGGGCTTCGCCCTTGGCGATGTTTTCAAGAGCACAGCCGCAAGCACACGTGACGCCTCCAGAATTACCGGGTCATTCAGCATTACCAACGCTTGGAGGGGAGTATTTGTGCGTTGCCGCGCCACTTCACACATATCCCGGTTGCTGGCATCGAAAATAAGCATGTTGGGTGGAGGTACCGTCAGCTTGATAAATACGTACATCCCTCTCCGATACAGGGCACCACCGTGATCCTGTACATAATTGGTCAGTGCCCCCCTTCCCGAACTGGTTACTTCCCATATGCCTTCCGGCTGGTAGGGCTTCACACTCGGGCCGCCGATTTCCGGATTTAACAATCCGCTGCTGGCCAAGGCCAGATCGCGGATAGCCTCTGCCGATAAACGCAATCGTCGGGTGCGGGCCAAATACCTATTTTCTGGATCCGCTTTCAGGTGCTTGTCCGTGACACGCGACGATTGGCGGTAGGTGGCACTCATCACAAACTGTTTCATCAGCCGTTTGACATCCCAGCCGTTATCACGGAAATCCGCCGCCAGCCAATCCAGCAATTCCGGATGACTTGGAAGCGCACCCTGGTTGCCAAAATCGGCGACTGTAGTTACCATACCTTGACCAAACACCATGGCCCACAGCTGGTTTACCAATACCCTTGCGGTAAGCGGGTTTTCATTGCTGAATGCCCACGTGGCAAGCCCAAGCCGGTTGGGGGCATAACGTGTGCTATCAAACGCCAGGATAGCCGCAGGCGTACCAGGATATACACGTTCAGTTGGGGCATCGTATACCCCTCTATCGAGGATATAAGTCGGGCGCACCTCATCACGCTCGCCCATCACCGATACCGATACTGCGGACGTGTCATCCCCCTTATTGATAAAATCCAGTATACCTGCCACATCTTGCTGCGTGAGGGTAAGCCGCGGCGTTTTCGAAGGCCCTGAGTTGACCAGTCCTTCCAACCCTTTTTCTAATGAATTGTTGAAAAAAGCGTATAGTTCAAAGTAATTCTTTTGTGAAAATGGATCATACTTATGATCATGGCATTGTGCACATTCCATCGTGATGCCCAGAATACCTTTACTGAAGGTGTTGGTTTTATCTATCGCATAGGCTACGCGGTATTCTTCTTCAATCACACCGCCTTCTTCGGTAATTTTATGGTTTCGGTTGAAAGCCGATGCCAGTAGTTGCTCCTTGGTGGCATCCGGCAGCATGTCCCCCGCAAGTTGCCAGGTTACGAACCGATCATAGGGCATGTTCTGGTTGAACGCATGGATCACCCAATCACGCCATGGCCATTGCGTACGGATGTCATCATCTTGGTAGCCATAAGAATCCGCATAACGTGCCACGTCCAGCCAATGCATGGCCATCCGCTCACCATAGGTGGGCAAGGCTAACAGTTCATCCACTATTTTTTCATATGCCGCAACGGATTTATCCGCCAAAAAACGTCCAAGCTGTTCTTCCGTAGGAGGTAGGCCGGTCAGATCCAAGCTGAGCCTGCGAAGCAAGTGATGCTTTTCTGCCTCCGGATTCGGAGCCAATCCCACCATATCCATTTTCGCCAGCACGAAGTGATCTATTTCATTAATTGGCCAATCGCTTTTGTGCGCGTTAGGGATCCCGATCTTTTCCGGTGGCACAAATGCCCAATGTGGCTTGTACTCCGCACCCTGTTGAATCCACCGTTCAATCAACTTTACTTCATAATCCGTCAGCGCCAGGTTGGATGATACCGGCGGCATCCGCACCGATTCGTCTTCACTGATGATACGCCGATAAGCTTCACTCCTATCCGGGTGGCCCGGTACAATGGCATGCATGCCTGCGGTTTCGACCAGTGCTTGGTAAGCCCCCTCTTTGGTATCAAGCCTGAGCGCTGCCTCTCGGGTATTTTTGTCGGGCCCATGGCAGGCAAAACATTTATCAGACAATATTGGGCGGATATGGAAATTGTAATCCACTATCGGCGGCAATGGCATAGCACCTCCACCCGTTTCGCTTCGCTTTGTAAAAAAATAACCGGATGTTATCGTCACAAATAAGCAAACCGCTAGTAAGATTAGCCATTTCGGTGAAAACGAAAATTTCATATCCGCCAGTAAGGGTTATAATTGTTATCTTCTTATCTCAAACTTAAGAAAAGTTGTGCGTATATGCAAGTTACATAAGCAATTAAAAAAACAAAAAACTGATCCTTTTTATTATCTTTCGCAACTTTCAGCAATTACTTAACAACGGACTGATATGGGAAAAACAAAAATCGTCCATCCCGACCGGGCACAGGATTTTTCTACGGGAGCCTACTCTGACGGTGTGCTTATCGACGGCCTATTGTTTGTAAGCGGCCAAGCCGCTATTGATTTTAAGGAATCTAGGTTTATCTTAGGTTCTATTGAAGAAGAGACCCGCCTTACTTTGCAAAATATCAAGGCTATTCTGGAAAATGCAGGAATGACCCTGGAAAATGTAGTGAAATGTACGGTTCACTTAAGTGACATCGCTGATTTCCAACGGTTCAACAAAGTGTATGCTGAACATTTCGCTGGCATCAAACCTGCCCGAACCACCGTCCAATCTGTATTGGACAACGGCATCAAAGTGGAAATTGACTGCATCGCCAAAAAATAGCCGACCCAATCGCTATGCTCATCATTGATGCACACCTCGATCTGGCCATGAATGCCATGGAATGGAACCGTGACCTCAGGGCCGGGATTGATACCATCCGCAACCGCGAATCCGGCATGCATGACAAACCGGATCGGGGAAACGGCGTGGTATCATTACCGGAATTACGCAAAGGTGGAATCGGATTAGTGGTTGCCACGCAAATAGCCAGAGTCACGGAAAACCACCATGTATTGCCGGGCTGGTATTCGCCTGAACAGGCTTGGGCACAAGCGCAGGGCCAGTTGGCTTGGTATCAGGCGATGGCAGATGCCGGCGAGATGCAACAAATCACCGACTTAAGCACGTTGGAACGCCACCTTGCACTATGGGAAGATGAATCCATAACTAATGCAACCAAGCCGATCGGTTTCATCCTTAGCCTCGAAGGTGCCGACTCCCTCGTCGACCTTTCTTACCTCGAACGGGCGTACGCCTACGGGCTTCGGGCTGTCGGGCCTGCGCATTATGGCCCTGGCCGCTATGCCCCCGGCACGGGGATGGAAGGGCCGCTCACCCCGTTGGGCGTTGAGCTCCTCAACGAGATGGATAGCCTGCACATGGTGTTGGATATCACCCACCTGACCGATGAAGGGTTCTGGCAGGCGCTGTCGGTATACAAGGGGCCAATATGGGCCAGCCACCACAATTGCCGGGCACTTGTAGACCATCAACGGCAACTGAGCGATGACCAGTTGAGCGCATTGATTGAACGGGGTACCGTCATTGGGAGTGCCTTGGATGCCTGGATGTTGTCTCCGCATTGGATTCGGGGCGAATCAACGCCATTACAACGTGGCGTAAACCTCGAAAGTCTTGTGAATCACATTGACCACATCTGCCAATTAGCGGGCAACAGCAATCATGTGGCCATCGGCAGCGATCTGGATGGCATGTTTGGCACCGAACAATGCCCGTACGATCTACAAACAATCGCCGATCTACAAAAACTGGATGGCATATTTCGGAAAAGAGGATATGCTGTTTCGGATATTGCCAATATTTTTCATAACAACTGGCTTCGGTTTATCCGTCAGGCCTGGCAAAACAATTAACTAGTAATAATGAACGACAATCAACCCTGGTACGTCATCGAGGACATCGATCGCATCGATTCCCCGGCGCTTGTGGTTTATCCCGAACGTGTGAGCGAAAATATCCGTACACTGAAAAAAATGGTCAATGGGAATACAGACCGATTGCGCCCGCATATAAAAACACACAAAACTAAAGAAGCGACTATCCTTTTAATGGATGCCGGCATCCACCAATTCAAATGCGCCACCATCGCCGAAGCAGAATTATTGGGCATGATAAAAGCGCCGGATGTGCTGTTAGCTTACCAGCCCGTTGGTCCTAAGGTGCACCGGTACCTGGAATTAATTGAAAGGTATTCCAATACGTCGTTTTCTTGCTTGGTGGACAATTTGGCCAACGCTGAAAACTTATCAGTCCAAGCCGGTAAAAAGGGCGTAAAAATCCGGGTGTATATCGACATCAATGTAGGTATGGGCCGAACGGGTATCCCCGTCGGTGACGAGGCCATCCAATTATATCAAGGTATCCGGTTATTGGACAACATGGAGTTGCTGGGCTTGCATGTGTACGACGGTCATCTCCGCGACCCGGATATCAACCAACGCAGGGAACGTTGCCATCTCGCTTTTGCCCCCGTCTGGACGATGATTTCTGAACTGGAACGCCAAGGTTATCCTGCTCCTGTGGTGGTAGCCGGTGGCTCACCGACGTTTCCCATCCACGCTGCCGATGCTCGGGTCGTATGCAGTCCGGGCACCTTTATTTTTTGGGATAAAGGCTATGGCGATGGCCTGCCCGAGCAACAGTTTCAACATGCCGCATTGGTATTGACCCGGATTATCTCGTTGCCTACCTCGACTACCCTTTGCCTTGATTTGGGCCACAAATCCATTGCGTCCGAAAATCCCCTTGATCGCCGGGTACACCTGCTTAATGCACCTGATCTGAAACCCATTGGCCAAAGCGAAGAACACCTTGTTGTGGAGGTCCCAGCAGGCCATGAGTGGAAAATTGGCGATGTGTTTTATGGTTTACCCTACCACATCTGTCCAACGGTAGCCTTGTACGAACAGGCAATAGCCATTGTCGACGGGCATCAAACTGGCATATGGCCAATTGTAGCCCGCGACCGCAGCATTATCGTGTAAACATCAGCTGTTTTCCACAACCATGGTTTCCGGATTCCAGTGCACGATTTTCCGGTCAAAATAACTGGTATTGGACAATACAGCCGGCCCTGCCGCACGTAGTCCGAAGACCGCGTCTTCTACAACACCAGTTTTATTACGGATAGCGTTGAAGAAATTGGCGAAGTGGTCATAGCTATCGCTGTACTCCCTGGGTGCGGTATATTCCTCCTCTTGTGGCCCCATCACTTCGAATTTTGGAGGGTATTTGGCGTTGTATTCCTTAAGGAACGCTTCTTGTGTAGCTTCAGCGAATGTGTTTATGGTATATCCGGGAGCGTCGGCCAGTCGTTTCTTCTTGATACTTACTCCCCTACCTGAAATAATCATCTGTCCTTCACTTCCGATAAACCTGAATTGTTGTCCGCCGCCGGATCCGTCGGCAAAATTGACCCGCAAGGTCAAGGTAAATTCAGGATGCGATTCCGTTTTCGGATAGTCATAAATCCCCACCATCAAATCGGGCACATCACGGCCGTCTTTCCAGTAACGAAGGCCGCCGCTGGTCATAATACGGTTCGGCCCCTTGGAATCCAGGACAAAATGTATCCCCGAAAACAAGTGGACGAACAAATCGCCCGCCACACCGGTACCATAGCGCTGGTAATTGCGCCAACGGAAGAAATGGAGGGGATCAAATGGGATTTTGGGCGCCTTATCACTCAAAAACCTATCCCAGTCTACGGTCTCCGGCGATGCATCCGGTGGTAACGAGTATTGCCATGCCCCTTGGGCGGAATGGCGGTCGTAATAGGCTTCCACGAAGTTCAGCTCGCCGATAGCCCCGGCCTGAAACAATTCCCGAGCCTTGGCATAAATAATCGAGCTGACACGTTGGCTGCCCACCTGAATCAACTGCTTGGTTTCATTGGCGGCCTGAATCATGGCATGCCCCTCCTCGATGAGCTTGGTTACAGGCTTTTCGCAATACAGGGCTTTGCCGGCCTTCATCGCCTCAATACCAATTTGTGCATGGAGGTGATCCGGCACGGCCAAGACAACCGCATCGATGTCCGGCCGGCTTAAAATTTCTTTATAGTCTTTTGTTGTTGCGATATCATTACCGTACAATTCCTTTGCGCGCACCAATCGCCCATCGTATAAATCGGCAACGGCCATGAGCTTGACCCCCGGAACCTTCAATGCCGATCCCATATTTGATGTACCTTGTATGCCTCCACCAATGAGCCCTAATTGGATTTGGTCATTGGCGCTGAATCGCTGTTGGTGTGCGACCTCCCATTGCAGCGTGTTGCTTTTTTGAGGCAACAAAATGGTCGGCGCTACACTGGCCGCCACCGCGGTATTAGCCATCTTTTTTAAGAAATGGCGTCTTGAATGCTGATTATCGCTTTTCATATCATATAATTGATTAATAAATTATTTGTCGTTGCTAATTTTCACATTTTTAAGGAAAGTTTCACGTTCTTAATGCAGAAAAAATCAGCCGTTGCCCGCTGATAAGTGCCGTATCCGCATCGATAATTTTTACAATCGGCACACCAAGTTCGTTTAACGCCCGTTCATATAAGTGGCTATGTTTTGGTGCGCCCACTAAATAGACAGGGGTATTTGCGCAAATACCCCTCAATTCAGCGCCTATCAGCACACCGCTTAAATAATAGAAATTCCTTGTTTTAGGTATTTGCTTGAGTAATTGGTTGGTTCTGACCATGAATGCTGCGTGGAGCAAATCACTGGTTTGGCTAGCATCTACTCCTTCACAAAAGCATGCTTGGTTTGCCGGATCCTGAAAATCGGCACCTGCCTCCACCGAATCGGAAAGCATGCTTTGTACCGAAAGCAAATCGAAAAACTCTCCGGTCATGTACGTTTCAAACGCTGTAGCTTGGTTACCTTTTATCCAAACGTGTTTTGGATGCGTACCCGGAAGAATTAATAGCTGTTCTTTTTCCGTATGCTCCAGAAGGGGCGCACAACCCACCACCTTGGTCTCTTCACCCCGCATGACATCGCGATCCGTCCTTACGCCGGATACCAGGATAAGCCGGTTATTCAGTGTCTCGGTATACAGCGCTTCGGCATATAAATCTGAGCCATCCAACTGAAACGGGAGCGTTTTATAAGGCAGCTCCATCAGCCCGATCGTGGAGGATGCCATTCCTGAAATGACAATAGGAACATCATTCAGCAAAGCCCCGGACTTTTGCTCAAGTTCGTCTACCGCATCCCTCAATGCGTTCGCATAAAATTCTTCGCGGCGTATGGATTTTCCCCGCTGTTCCTTCCACAATCGGAACGTTTCTGCAATCCCCTTGTCATGCGTAACCGATGCCAGCACATGCAGATCCGTTGCTTGAATCAGCCGGAGCCTGAATCGGCTTGTTCCCCAATCGCAGCTTAGAAACCTTTCCATGGCCTACCATTCCGCTACGCTGCCGTCGGTATGCCGCCAAACGGGATTTCGCCACTGATGTCCGATTGCAGCCATCTTCCGCACATGCGCCTCATTGATTGCAACGCCCAATCCCGGCCCATTCGGAATATTTACATAACCATCCTTGTATTGAAATACCGTCTTGTCTTCCAAATAATCCAGCAAGTCACTGCCCTGGTTATAATGTATCCCCAAGCTCTGCTCCTGTATAAAGGCGTTGTGGCAAGTGGCATCCACTTGCAGACATGCAGCCAGCGCAATAGGCCCCAAGGGGCAATGTGGCGCGGCCGCTACATCATAAGCCTCTGCCATGGAAATGATTTTTTTGCATTCGGTGATGCCTCCGGCATGGGATACATCCGGTTGGATGATGTCTGCATAACCTCCTTGCAGTAAGGTTTTAAACTGCCATTTGGAAAACATACGTTCCCCCGTTGCAATAGGAATAGCCACATGGTGGGCTATTTCCCGTAAGTCTTCATTATTTTCAGGTAACACCGGCTCCTCGATGAACATCGGCCGATACGGTTCCAACGCCTTGGCCAGTATTTTGGCCATGGGCTTATGCACACGGCCATGGAAATCAATACCGATACCAAAAGCCGGGCCTGTCGCATCCCTGACGGCGGCAATACGGGCTACCGCCGCATCGATCTTGTCATAGCTGTCTATGTATTGCAATTCTTCCGTAGCATTCATTTTGACAGCCAAAAAGCCATTGTCGGCCATTTTCTTCGCAGCGAGGCCCACATCGGCCGGACGATCCCCACCGATCCACGAATACACTTTCATCCTATCCCGTGCTTTCCCTCCAAGCAGTTCATGGATCGGCGCATTGTAGTATTTGCCTTTGATGTCCCACAGCGCTTGGTCAATGCCCGCTATGGCACTCATCAAAACAGGGCCACCCCGATAGAAGCCGGCGCGGTACATCACATTCCAATGATCTTCTATCCGCATCGGATCTTTACCCGTCAGGTATGTCATCAATTCATCGACCGCTGTTTTCACCGTAGCTGCTTTCCCCTCAATCACCGGCTCACCCCAGCCGGCGATGCCTTCGTCCGTTTCTATTTTCAGGAATAGCCACCTTGGCGGCACCTGGAATAATTCATAAGATTTGATCTTCATAAGCTCATGCAGGTTTGGCAATGGCCGCCACAAATTGGCTGGCTTTATCGGTCAGTTGCGCTAAATAGTCTCTGGTGATAGACTGGGTTGTATCAATCAAGGTATTGCCCACGCCAAAAGCAACAGCACCGGCATCTTTAAAGTCCCGGATATTTTGCGGCGTTAGACCACCGGAAGGCAGCAGCGGTATCTGTGGAAATGGCCCGGCGATGCTCCGGATATAAGCAGGTGACGTAGCAGGGAACACCTTCACAATATCGGCCCCACCCTTATGCGCTGCATAGATTTCCGTCGGCGTGAAGGCTCCAGGTATGCTCACCGCATCGAGATCTTTGGTCGTTTTAATGACATCCACATCCACCACCGGTGAAAGGATAAAGCGGGCACCCGCCGCTACAGCAGCTTCAACCATTTGTGTATCAAGCACCGTTCCCGCGCCGATAACCATCCGGTCGCCAATGCCTCCCGCCAACGTTTTAATAGCCACCAGCGGTTCTTCGGAATTCATGGTCACCTCCAAAATGCGGATGCCGCCAGCATATAATGCTTCGGCAACTTCCAATACATGTTCGGGCCGAAGGCCCCGGATAATCGCTATAATACCATTTTCCTTAATTTCTGATAATGTAGACATACAACTTAGGGTTTTATTAGGAACAAAAGATACTTCACAAAAGTAAATAATCTTTCGGCCAAACACTTAATCCTTTCCGAACAATTCGTGTAGTTCATCTTGTGTAAAGGGTTCGGTTCGATCACCGAATTTTGCACGTACACCGCCAAGATCTTCCCCCACCAACTCATCGCCTGTATTATTTCCCCAGGCGTTTCGGATATAACTGAGCAATTGAGCCAATTCGGCGTCATCAATGGCCGAGTTGTGCGCTATTCCGGGCATCTCGCCACTTACCTCGGGAGTCCTATATGTATGGCCTGCTACGTCGACAGGACCGGTAAGGCCATAGAGCACCAGTGCCATCAGCCGCTCTTTGTCTCCTTTCACCCACTCCGACCCGGCCAGGGGCGGCGCAATGGGTGATACACCACGGCCATCTTCGCCATGGCAGGGCTGGCATGCGTTTCTAAACAGCGCAATCCCTGCGGGATATTGTTTGGCCAGTTGTGCTTGGTTATGGTTCTCCGTCTGACCGCTGATTTCATCGACAACTGCCGAGAGATGTCGATATAATGCCTTCGATGTGTCGGGTACCTGCTTGGTTACCGTCTGCATCAATCGTGCTTCATGCCCCGCCACACCACTGATGATGGCATCCGTGATATAGCGATTGTCTGCATACTGCACAGCCCATTGCTCGACGGTGTGCATGACAGCCGAATCATCCCCCGGGGCCAGCGAAGCAACAGCAAGCGCCGCATAGGGTGCAAGCAATGTATCATTTTTTGCAATGACCGCATTCAGGATGTCAATCCGTTCTTTCTGGGTTGCCGTACCGCTCAATGATGGAAAGGCTGCAAGCGCCTGCGCGCACACCTGCCATTCCGGCCGGGCGAGTACGGTCCTGATATCAGCTACGGTCAGCAGTCCCAATCCTTCCAATGTCCATAGTGCGTGAACGCATTGCAGTGAATCGCTCCCGCTGGTGAGGAGCGTACGCAAATCGGATGCCGCATCCGTCGCCTGCCTGTCGATCAATGTACGCTGCGCTTGGTCGCGCACCCAGCCATTCGTATGGCCCAACAAAGCGACCAGCGAATCCGTCCGCTGGGGCATGGTTACCGTGCGCCGCTTACTGCCTTTTGGAAATACCCGATAAATCCTTCCCATCCCCAATGGAAGTGTCAGTCCCCGTTCGGCAATCTCATTTTTCAGATAGGGTGTGAGGTATGTACTATGTTGGATAATACCACGATACATATCCAGTATATAGAGCGACCCATCAGGCCCGTCAAACAGGTTTACCGGCCGGAAGCGCTCATCATCACTGGCCAAAAACTCCTTCCCCTCATAGGCCTGCTTTCCGGTCACACGGAACCCCGCTTCCGTAAGCACATTGCGCTTGATTAGGTTCGCCGATGGCTCTGCCACAAAAGCGTTTGTCCCAGGAATCAACCCGCCACGGTAGACCAGCGGCCCGCAGGCCGCCGTGAAATTTACCAGCCGTCCCGTACTATCCAACACCCCTTCCATATATCCCCTGTTCACACCGGTTGTTGGATGGATGGGATACACGCGTGTGTCCCCTACAATCGTTTCGTTATATCCGGCCACCCTACGTTGATTGGGGTTGCCTGCACCGAGTCCAGGTGGGAAATAGTCGCCCGACAGGTTACTGGAATTATCATTGTAATAAAGCCGGCCCCAATCATCCTGGCTGATACCCCATTGCCCCCGGAAATGCGTTTTTTCCTTTAGCCAGGTCCCATCCGCAAGCCTTCGATACCGCCAGTCATATTTGGCACTGTAAATCCAGTTATCCAATCCCCTTAGCAATCCATTCGGCTGGTGCTCCACATTGCCCCCTTCGGCATATGCACTGTCTACCAATGACTTGTTTATGGGGTGTCCCTCCTCGATTTCATAAAACCACAGATTAGGTGGCTCAGCCATCAGCAATCCACCATTCACCAGACAAAGCGCGCGGGGTACCACCAATGAATCCAGAAAGACCGTCCGTTCATCCATCTTCCCGTCACCATCCGTGTCTTCCAATATAACGATGCGGCCCACCGGTGCCTCTTCGCCCGTACCCAACGTATCAGGCATATAGCCATCCATCTCGGCCACCCATATCCGGCCGTCGCCATCGAATGTCATGGCCACAGGGGCCACGACCAGCGGTTCGGCCGCAACAAGCGCAACCTCGAAACCTGCTTCCAGCTCCATGGCCTTAAGCGAAGCCTGGGGACTAAGCACCCCGTCTCCGTAACGCGTAGAGCAACGGATTAGCAGGCAGGCAATAATTAGAAATGTGATTTTGTATCCGGTTGTTAAATTAGTTGTCTTCACGCTACAAACTAAGATAAAATTGCATTTATATGCAAGTTTATGTAAATAGCATATAACATATACTTTCTTAACTTACCTTAAGGACATATTCAACTAACCTATGTATTTTTGCGTTTAAACAAATAAAACCATGGAATTAGGCATTAGCATGTTTGGCGATTTGCAGGTAGACAAAGCAACGGGAAACTTCCAGTCCACACAACAACGGCTTCGGGAAATCATCGAAGAGATCAAATTAATGGATGAGGTAGGACTGGACTACTTCGGTATTGGCGAACACCATCGTCCGGACTATGCCGTACCCAGCCCCGAAATTGTGATGGCGGCTGCGGCGACGGTGACCAAAAACATCAAGCTGGGAAGTGCCGTGTCGGTATTGAGCTCTTCCGATCCGGTAAAGCTGTATCAAAATTTCGCGATGATCGACCAATTGTCCGGAGGCCGCGCAGAACTAATGGCTGGCAGGGGTAGCTTTATCGAGTCTTTCCCATTGTTTGGATATGACCTGGACGACTACGATGCGCTATTTGCCGAAAAGCTGGACTTACTGCTCACCATCAATAAAAATGAGCGCGTGACCTGGCACGGGAAATTCAGGACTTCGCTGAATGACCAAGCCATCCTGCCGCGTGCGGTGAATAATGAACTTTCCATCTGGATAGCTGTCGGTGGTACACCACAATCCGTGATTCGGGCCGGCAAACTTGGCCTTCCCCTGATGATTGCCATCATCGGCGGCGCGCCTACGCAATTCCAGCCGCTCTTCGATTTATACAAAAAGACATACCTTGAAAATGGCCACGACCCGGCTAAATTCCAAGTAGGCATCCATTCGCATGCCCTTTTTGGCGATAATGCTGCGGCGCTGAGCAAGGCCTATTTCCCATTATATGCCGCACAAATGGACCGGGTGGGAAGGTCACGCGGCTGGCCGTCTTATCAGCGCACCCAGTTTGACTTTGGCATGTCCAAACATGGCGCATTGTTCGTCGGTGAGGCTGACGCAATGGCTGACAAAATCCTTCATTATCAGGAACTATTTGGCCTTACGCGCTTTGCTGCACATATGGATGTGGGTGCGCCATCACATCAGGATCTCATGAAGTCCATCGAAATTTATGGCACCAAGATAGCACCCCAGGTCAGAAAAGCGTTGGCAAAATAACAGCTGCTACAGGGCTTCAAACGTTTCGGAAAATGAAAACCCAAACCGTTTGGCTGCGTCCGGATTATACACCCGTTTCCGCACCTGGAGCATTTCCACCTTGAGGCTATCTGTCGATTGTGTTTTTAGGTAAGTAGCTGCCTGGGCTCCACTTTGGTATCCCCATCGGTAAATATCAGCACCGAAAGCGGCGACCGCACCTCTTGATACCAGCCCTGATTCGCTGGTGAATACCGGTATGCCTTTGTCGTTGCAGTTTTTAAGAATGGTTTCAAAAGCCGCAAACACGGTATTATCCGGATTAGCGAAAAACGCGTCGATATTATTGGTCAGCAACGAACGGACGACCAATTGTGCTTCAGCAGAGCTGTTGAGCGGCAGTGCCTCCAGCTGCACATCCATGCTTTCTGCAAGCGAGGCAATCCGTTCATAAGCTTCAACGGACTGGGGTTCGGACTGATTGTAAATCATACCAACGGTCAGCCGCTCCTCTTTCGGTTTCACCATCTCGGTGATGATGGCAAACGACGTATCGATATAGTTCAGATCTTCACCCGTGCCAAACAGATGAGCAGGTGGCTGGCCGTTGGATTCCAGGAGTCCCAAAATCTCGGGCATCGCGGTCACCGTCTGGAAGATGGGAATGTCTTTACTCCGCTGTACAGCAGCAATCGTAGCGAGGGTAGTACTTGTGCCGATAAGGTCTACACCTTGGCTGTTGAAATAGCTGATAATTTGATTCAAGGTGGCCGCATCACCTTGGGCATTGCGATGAATGATACGTATTGTGCCGTCGGTTTCACTGTAGCCGCTGTCACTTAAAGCCGCTTCGAATCCCTCACGCGCTTGCGCAATGGTAGCGTCCTCAAAGGCCTCCACAAAGCCGACTACGGGTATGCCTTCGGCTTTTTGAGGGGATTGGCAGGAAAAGGCCGATATACCAGCTATCAATAGCAGCCAGAGGACGTGCTGATTCTTCATGTCAACAAATTTAAGGTTTTTTCTGAGGGTAATATGAAAATAGAAGGTTTAATTTATGCACGTTGGGCCGTGCGGGCCTTTGTCGCTGGAAGCGACGCTCTTTTGCGCGATGCCGCGCAGGTTTTTTTTGCGCTCTATGCCGCGCGGGCATGTTACTTTGTTTGCGCCAAAGTAACCAAAGCGCTTCGGCTGGCCGCTCCGTTGCCATCCGTTGCGGCATCCCCGGACGCATCCCGTAGACGCCCCCAAGCACAGGCCTTCGCTTCGCTTCGTCGGTCTGCTTAACCACGTCCGCTGCGCCGATTATTTCCGTCGGGGGCTGCTTCGCTGCCTATGGCTTCCTGCACGGCCTAAGCCGGTCCGGCCATGAATTTAATCCCGTACGGCTGCCCGCAACAACCCTCCGTACACCTTTAAATCCCGCCTTGAATACGCTGCGGCATGCAGTGGGAGACACTACCGACCGTAGCAGCGGATTCCAGCGGGGAGTTTATTCACCTTGTGTCTGTTTTTATCGGTGTTCATGAGCTCCCTGCGGTCGGTTTTGAATACTTTTTGCGGAAAAAAGTATTGCCCTGCCGTGGCGAACGGCGGAAAGCCTTGCGCTGAGGCAAAAGCACGCTCCTCACGCAGTGAGTAATTGTCTAAACAAAACCTTCTTTATAATTCAACCAAAAATCCGTAACCTTATCCCATGGCATTTATTTGGAAAAAATTAAGACGACATCCCCATAAAGTAGGACTTGTCCTTTCCGGCGGCGGGTTACGCGGCATTGGCCATCTCGGTGCCCTCAAGGCCCTGGAAGAACATGGGTTGAAGCCTTCCGTCATTTCCGGCTGCAGTGCCGGGGCCATTATCGGCGCCTTCTATGCTGCTGGCCATACGGTGGGCGAAATGCTGCAAATCGTACAGAAAAACGACTTATTTCCCGCAACAAGTTTCCGGCTACGGACCTCGGGTTTCGTCGACACCCGCTTCCTTTCCCGGCTATTCCAGCAGTACGTCCCCGCCAACACCTTCGAGTCCTTGGTACTGCCATTATATGTAGCGGCTACCGACCTTCTTTCGGGTAAAACCGCGTATTTTCATACCGGTCCTTTGGATGAAGCACTGCTCGCTTCGTCCAGTATCCCGCTGATGTTCCCGGCCGTGCGGCACGGCGACGCGGTGTACTACGATGGTGGCGTGCTCGACAACCTGCCTGTCCAGCCGCTACTCGGCCAATGTGATTTCCTCGTTGGCGTGCATGTAAACGCGCCGGATACCATCACGCCCGAGCAATTGACACCGATGAAGACACTCGACCGCATCATCCACCTTGCCATTGGCCAGTCTGTTGCTCGCAATGCAAAAAAGTGTGACCTATTCATCGAGCCGCCTGATATGCTGCAATTCGGTATGTTTGGGAAGAAAGACCTGATGCGTATCTATGAATATGTGTATGCTTACACTTCCGAGCAATTGGCAAAACGATAAAAAAACATACCTTTGCCCATATACCCACATACGATTACTCATGCTTGCTCAATTATTCGGTGCTATCTTTGGCCTGACAGCCGTTATACTCGGTGCATTCGGTGCCCATGCGCTCAAGAAAAAGTTTACGGAAGACCAACAGGACAATTTTGAAACGGGGGTTCGGTACCAATTTTACCATGCACTGGTATTGCTGATAGCCGGTTTCGCGCAGACCGCCGGATTAATCGAACCGGGAGCTTATACGGGATTGTTCATCGGCGGAACGGTACTCTTTTCGTTCAGTATCTATGGTTTATGTCTGAGCGCAGCATTCGGCACCAAGTGGCGCTTCCTCGGGCCGGTCACGCCCCTTGGCGGGTTGTTGCTTGTAGGGGGATGGCTGTCGTTATTGTTCGCAATTCTTCGCTGATGAAACCTGCTCTTCCTTATCCGGCCGCAGAATCAACCGTAGTGTCGGATCATTGGTGACAAACGACCAGGCCCAATTGGTAGCAAGCACCAATTTATTCCGGAAGCTAATCAAGGGGATGATATGCACAAACAGCCAACTTATCCAAGCGATGGTACCCCTGAGAAAACCCTTGGGCGGCAGATCAGCCACTGCCCTATATTTGGAAATGATCGCCATCGTGCCTTTATCGTGATAAACAAAAGGCTGCATCGGCCTACCGTCAAGCATACGCGACAGGTTTTTACCCAGTAGCCTTCCCTGTTGTATAGCCACCTGCGCTACTTGGGGATGGCCTTCGGGATAATTTTTATCATCCGTCAGCACACATTGATCGCCCAGTGCAAAAACTCCTTCGGTATATATTACCCGGTTGAAAGCATCCACCTTGATGCGCCCCCCACGGGCTACGGCGCCTTCGGGAAGCCCTTCCACGTGGACGGCAACCACACCGGAAGTCCAAATCAACGTATCGGTAGGAATGGTTTCGCCCGTACTCAGGAGGACATTGCCGGACACGTAATCAATCACCTTGGCATTCAGGACAATCTTAGCCCCAAGCTTGTCCAACACGGCGTAAGCCTCCCGTTGTGCCTTCGTGCTCATCGGGGGCAATAGCACAGGAGCGGAATTAACAATATACAGGTGGGATTTGAGATCGGTCAATTCGGGGTATTCTTTCGTCACGATCTCCCTCCCCATCTCGGCAAGGATACCTGCCAATTCCACGCCAGTAGGCCCCCCTCCAGCAATCACGATATTCAATGCCTTATCCCGTTCGGCAGGGACAGTGCTCCGTACCGCACATTCCATACGGAGCAAAATGTGGTTCCGCAGGTTCATTGCATCGTCCAATGTCTTCATGGGCATGGCATGTTTAGCAATGTTTTCAAAACCGAAATAATTGGTTCCGGTACCCATGGCCAGCACCAGGTAGTCATACGATAGCGTGCCTGTAGTAGTTTCTACGACTTTTTCCTGTGGATCAATGCGTTTCAATTCACCCATGTGGAAGCGGATATGGGGTTTTTCCTGAAACAACCGACGAAACGGATAGGAAATATTGGACGATTCGATAAATGCGGCGGCAACCTGGTAAATCAACGGCGGGAAAAAATGGTAGTTATTTCTATCCACCAAGGTGATAACAAACCGCTTATCCTTCCCCAGGTGTTTAATAAAATTGATTCCCGCAAATCCTCCCCCGATGACAATGACGTGTTTGGTGTTATCTTTCATGCGGTTTTATGCTGTCAACCCTCATTCAAAAATCACTCCACTTTTTCGTTCTCCGCTTTTAAGAAGATCCTGTAGCGTTCGACTACTAAACTTATGCTTATGTATGTAATTTAATCCTTCAATATACTTGAAATGTTTTAAATTTAATGTATACAGGTTGAGGTTTCTAATAATAGCAGTGGCTGCGATAAAAGCATCAGGCACATCTAAGTGGTGACTCAAGGTATATTTTTCAATCAGATCGATCGCCAATTCGGATATTTCATTATCGGTATGCACGATTTTTATGCTATTCAACGACCGATTTATTTTAGCAAGTTCGTGTTTATCACGGGCACCAAACAGAAACTCTCCCACGCTTATTGCGCTGACAGCGATGTGATCGGCACCTATTTTACTGAGCTCCGTCTTAATTTTATCGTCGTTTTTGGACAGCTCAATTAAAATATTGGTATCACATAATACTAGTATTTTTTGGGCCATGCCTTTGCTCTCAGTTCTTCCGCAGTGATGTCTCGACCTTCCCACATGCCCGCCAATGCAAAAAAGTCACCTTTGCTGGTTGTTTTTTCGTCTTGTTCAAGATCGGGCGCACTTTGTAAAACTTCAACAAAGTCCAAGTCTTTCAAGAAGGCAAGAAGATGGTTGAGTTTTTTTTTGTTTTTTATTTTAAGCGTTATCGTATCCATGTCTAATCCAAATAATATTATCTATGATGCTGACAGCACCGCCGTTTTTCACGCGATAGTGGCCTCTATTAGTCCCCTACCTCCACCAAAAATACTAATTTTTTATTGATCTACGACTTCCAGTGTTTCAAAATGGCGATTGACTAATTGTTCTACTTCATTTGAAAACATTAGCAAGCGATCGCGTAAGATATATAAGGCAAATCCATTTGCATCAAAGTTCGAATTATACCTAAACTCACTTAGTGCTTTCGAAAGTTCCACGACCATTTCCCGTTCTTCCGGTATCTCCAGACAAAAGTGTTCTCTAGCGAGCGGAGTGATGGACTCTGTCAATTGAATGAGGTACATCAGGTTAAGTATGTTGTCCGGCCTATACCCCCAAATCGCGTGCAACATTCCCAAGCAGAGTTGTTCCATGGCTTGCGACATGACTACCGAACAGCTTTCATCGTATCTGCTACCGATTTGATCTTGGACCATCCCCATCAGTCCCTCCGCACTCCAGAAATACCGATTCCACTGCCAGCGCCGTTTCTCCAAGTCAACCGGTTCGGGTATATTCGTTACAATCAACTGTCCCTCTTCCCCGCACCACCTCTCCGTTGCTTTCGCCAGAAAATGAAAAAACTGGTGCCCTTCCTCCAGCTTCCTATTGAATGTCTCCAATTTGAAATACAGCGCAACGATCTCCAACTCGTCCCCCAGCACCTCATTTAGTTGATGTTGCTTCTGCAATGGCTGATCCAATTTTTCCGCTGTCAGGATAGCCAGGTAATACCGATGGTGGTTTGTTTCTCTTTTGTCCAGCGTCACGAGGTTCACCGACCGTTCTTCCCGCGATTGCTGCGCAAAACAAAACACATGGGTGGGTGAAAAATATTGACGGGTGACCGACAGGATACGTTCGCGGTGGTCATCGGTACTGGGTATGTTGCTGTCCGCTGGTTCGTTGTCTACCGTTGGCCTGTCATCCACATCTTCGGCCTGTTCAATTTCCTTTATGGTTTCTTGCTCCGAGTTTTCCGACAGCTCGACAACTTGTCCTTCTTCGACTTGCCGTCTCTGAATTTCGTCAAGCAGATCGCGATTGAACGCCGTCAGGTACGCAAGCAGTTCTTTCCCCTTTTTAGCAGCTATGGTCAAATCTTCTTTCGACATGGAGAAATCATGGTCGTACCGCGCCGAACTATAGGATTCGTCTAATTTGCCCAGCACGCTCAACTCATGTTGCTTTTCGAAAAGCGCTCCCAATTCCGGACAAAAAGGCGCAATGTATTCCAGGTGGTTGCGCAGGGAATGGCTGATTTTCTCCTTGCCCATCACCAGGTTTTCAGCAGCACGGTAACCTTGCTCAATTACTTGGTGGAGCATAAAGGCCGCTTGACCATAATTCGCTTTATTCAGGTAAAACGCATAACCCTCCGCAAACGCGTCGATCTTGGATACCTCTTTGTCAAAGTGCTCTTTAGCCTGTCCGCACCACACAGCATAATCCACTTCGGGCAACTGAACCCGTAGGCTTACCTCAGGATGTTCAAAAACCAGCTTATCGGGTTGGCAGATCAGCGTAGCGCGCATGTTACCTTGTTTGATTTTACGGTTCACCTCGTCCGGGAAAGTCACGTGACACCGATATTCCGGCTTTTCGGACACGGCCAGGTTGCAGAGTGCCCGCGCAGCTACAATCCCTTGACCTACGGCGTTTCGCAATAAAACGTACAGTTGATTGATCCGTTTCCCGTGGACCGTAAACGGGTGCAGGTATATCTGATCAACCAACAGGTTTTCGGTGATGCGCTGAATGATTAATTGCAGCGCGGGATCTGAATGAGATGTAGTGTTCATTGGTTCTCGGTTAGTTGGTTTGTTCTTCGGTTCCTTCATCCAATAGCAACTCGCCTGTTGCCTCCGGCTCATCTTCCGACGCCGCGGATTCATCGGTACCTTCGTCATCCCTGTCCTCGTCCTTGGCCTTTGCGTCAGCTGAATAAGCGGTCAAATAAGAAGGCATTTCTACCGAAAGCCCGCCGTTATCGCAAATATGGTAAAGCGCCTGCGCAAGCCGGAGCAACAGCTCCCGGATGGCTACAATCCTGTCGCCAAACCGTTCATCACCCAAGCCCGTTTGGTCTGCCAAATATATCATCATATCGTCTAGGGTTTCGTACCACCCAGGCAGTGATTGATAGGAAAAGAACTTACTCAATGTATCGGCGGGATCCACTTTCCCATCAAAAGTGACATCACCGTCGAGTACGAAAGCCCAATAATCCTTCTTGGTCTTAAAAAATTCCAGTGGCTTGGCCTGTTTCTTGAAGTGACATTGCTTGTAAATAACATAGGCCACCTCCACCTGTTCAATAAGCTGCCTGCAATGGAACCCGCCTTCAGACAGCGTCGTACAGGCCATATCCGAACATACAGCATGGTTTACGACGAGGTTGATGTCACGAAGCCAATAAGTTATCCTCGTCTGACCACGAAAAAAATCATCCAAATAAATCATCGGATCCCGGATGATTTCCTTAGTCACATACCGGAAATTTTCGGCTTTTAGTTTCTTTTGTTTAATTTTCATCCCTGTAAGTTTTAAGAAAGATAGTTCAGATATAATTATTTTCAACAATTCAAATATAAGAACTATTTTTCTTCAAAACAAGATATTTTGAAGAAAATTTATACAAATGGATTCAGTATTGAAGCGAATTAAAGAAATAGCCAGCCAAGAAGGCATCAGCGTGACTGCCTTAGAGGCTTCAATAGGAGCGAGTAAGGGCGTTTTTTCAAGGGCATTGGCCAACGGAACCGATATCCAAAGCAAGTGGCTGGTTAAGTTGGCAGAAAATTATCCCCAGTATTCACCCGAATGGCTGCTGACAGGCAAAGGCGAAATAAAAAAAGCCGATATACTCAGGGAATTAGAAGAAAAATATGCCGCCGAGCATCCAGCCAACCTGACCAATGAACTGATTCAAACGTTAAAAAAAGTCATTTCTTCCCAAGAAACGACCATTCATTCCCAGGGCGTAACCATTGCTGCACTGCAAAAGCGGATTACCGAATTGGAAAATGAGAAATAAACATTAACTTTGGATCATTAATCGGTTTTAAGCCAATAACTCCATACTATTCTTTCGTACTGCTGCCGCACCAAACGGGGGATTGCGCTATACCTTCTTCGGAATGAGTCCATAATGAGTCCATAGTGAGTCCACGATGAGTCCAATTTTTCCTGCAAAAACATGGACTCACCCTGGACTCAAGCTGCATACACTGTAGGTTCATGGCGAAGAAGGCACAGACTTGGTATAAACCAGGGGTTAATCAATCAGCAACCTGCCACATAGAAGATAAAAAGATTTTGGAAAGGTTAGCGCTAAGATACAAAAAACGTTGAACATCCAAAATAATTGCTTTGTTTACAACCGAATTTTGAGCACTTCCTTCAACACGCCCACACTTTCCTCCAATGCATCTTTCGTGGAAGACGCAAATCCAAGCCTAATGGCATGCGCATCGTAGGTAGGATAGCGGTGCGCTGCCCCGTCCGAAAGGTATAATCCCTTTTTGCGGGTTTCAGCGGCAAGCCGGGCAAGGTCAAGACCCCGGTCAAAATGCGTCCACACCGTCAGCCCGCCCTCAGGGATGTCGAATTGCACACCACTCCCCAACTCCTCCGCCAGTAAACCGCAGAAATAGTCCCTCCGTTCCCGGTATACCGCCACGGCTTTCCGCAGGCTACGCTGAATGGTGCCGTCGTCCAACAGCTCGGCCATGGCACGCTCCAAAATATGGTCGCCTTGCCGGTCCAATAAGATCCTCACCGATGCGAGATGTGCAATGGCGTTTTCCGACGCCACTAGATACCCGAGACGAAAAGCAGGAGAAAACGTTTTGCTGAACGAACCACAATAAATGACCATGCCGCCATCGTCCGCACTGGCCAATGGCAACAGCGGCTTGTGTTTATAATGAAAGTCGTAATCATAGTCATCCTCGAAAATGATAAATCCATATTTCCCCGCCAACCGGAGCAACTCCAGTCGCCGATCCATTGGGAGGGATACCGTCGTCGGATAGTGGTGATGCGGCGTTACGTACACAAGACGCACCTTCGTAGTCCGGCAAAGCCGCTCCAAGACATCCACCTGTATTCCATCCCGGTCTATGGGCACACCCAATAATTGTGCTCCCGCATGCTGGAAATTGGCTTCTGCCCGCCGCCATCCAGGCACGCCTGTGACGACAATGTCTCCGCGTTGAATAAGCCCGTTGCAAACCAGGTTGATACCCATGACCGTGCCCCGTACGGAAAGCACATTCCGCACCGTGATATTCAGTCCACGTGTCAGGTTGAGGTAGCGCGTCAACGAGTCAAGGAAGCGTTCGGATCCCTTGGCATGGCCGTAGCTACCGAATCGTCCATACAAATCGCCCCGATCCAGCTGTGCCCGATAAGCGCGATACAACTCCTTCAAGGGCGCCAGCGACGGATCGGGAAAGCCATCGTCCAGGTGCAACCGCGTCGTCACAGGGTCTACTCCATGCCGCAGGTAGGCGGTATCCTGGATTTCAAAGCCTGCCTGATGCTTGCCGCCTTCCGTCACCCCTTCCCTGCTTAATCGTTGCGCCCGCAGTTCAGGAAGGTTCGACCCGACGAACGTACCTCGGCCAACACGGCCTTCCAGCCACCCTTGCATTTCCAATTCCTGAAACGCCTTGGTAATGGTCAGGCGATTCAGCCTGAGTATACCAGCCAAATCCCTCGAACTGGGCAGCCTCCCTCCTGGCGGTATCCGGCCCCGTTTAATGAGATCAATGATAGCTTCCGCTAACTGCAAATACACCGCTTTCCCCGACTGCGGCTGGAGCACGATGTCCGAAAACAACGCACGTAAAATTGGACTATCCATTTTATTGATATTGGATGATAAAGATAATCCAATTGGGCGATAGTTTTGCATTGGAACGAAATGCTGAAACCATGTATGTACCCAGAAGTTTTCAATTCGACGGGCAAGCGGAAAAGGTTGCCTTCATGCGGCGCTACCCGTTTGCGACCATTATTACCGCCGCCGACGGCATCCCTATGGCCACCCACCTGCCTTTCGTGCTGGCCGAAAACGGCGTTACGATCACGTTGAGTTCGCATTTCGCAGCAGCCAACAGCCAAGCGATGCACATTGAGGGAAATACGTCACTCATCATTTTCAGCGAGCCGCATGCTTACATCTCGCCCAGCCATTACGACAAACGGGAAAGTGTGCCCACCTGGGATTACATCGCCGTCCATGCCTACGGCACGTGCCGCATGGCAGACGGTGTCGACGCCAAGTTGGCGCTACTGGAAAAAATGATAGCGGTCTACGAGCCGGAATACCGAAACCAATGGGATGCGCTTCCGCTTCAATTTAAAACGGGTATGCTGCATGGCATTGTGGCGTTTACCTTGGAAGTAACCGACCTACAGGGACAGCAGAAGCTCAGCCAGAACAAAACAGCCGCCGAGCGCACGCGCATTGTCCAACAGTTGGAGGCAAGTCCAAGTGGTATTGAGCGAGACCTCGCCACATACATCAAAAAGTCATTGGCATGAATCAACATCCTATACAAATGATCCCATTTCCGATACCTCCCCAACTGGAAAACGACCAAGCCCTCCTGCTGCCGTTACTGAAGACGGATTTCGAAGCGCTGTATGCTTTGGCATCAGATCCGGCCATATGGGCGCAGCATCCCCAACCGGATCGTTGGAAACCGGATGTTTTCCGGGCATTTTTCGAAGGTGCCATTCAAAGCGGAAGTGCTTATAAAATTTTCGACAAAGCTACCGATAAACTGGCAGGCACAACACGGTTCTATGACTACAACCCTGCAACCGACAGCATCGCTATCGGCTACACGTTCCTGGCGGTTCGGCATTGGGGAACGGGACTGAACAGATCCGTGAAACAGTTGCTGCTGGACTATGCCTTTCGATGGGTATCCAACGTGATTTTCCACGTGGGTGCCACCAACTACCGATCGCAGCAAGCGGTGATGAAATTGGGTGCCCAAAAGGCGGGCGAAATGGACATGGCCGCCCCAGGTGCGCCGTCCAAACCTTATTTCGTTTATGCACTTCATCGGTAGAAGCGTATATTTGCGCCATGGCCATCTTTCCCACCCGCTATTCGCTGCTTTCCGCGACGGCACTCAATGATTACTTACGGCAACGCTATACACTCCGTGGCACTACCTGCCGCTTGTTGATCCACAACGTCAGCGACACCTACTTGCTCGAAAGCCCTGATGTAAGGTACATCTTCAAAATTTACCGCGATGCACATCGGAAATTGGAAGAGATAAACGGCGAAGTCGAATTGCTCAACACGCTGTATACTGGCGGTGCCTCGGTAATCCGTCCGATGCCGGATAAAGAAGGTGGCTATTCACAGGCATTCCAGGCAGCGGAAGGCATCCGGTACGGAGTGCTTTTTACGTACGCCGAAGGGCAGGTTTGCCCAACGATGAGTGATGCACAACTGCTGGCCGTAGGGCAGGGTATGGCGCGTATCCATAACATCACAGCCGGATTGCAACTAAGCTACTATCGCCAGCCGCTGGATATGGACGCGCTTGTGGATATTCCATTGCGCATCATACAACCGGCATTTGATGATGGGCTGGAAGCCGAATACCAATACGTGCACGATACGGCTACCCGCGTGAAGCAACAATTGCTGGCTTTCGACTTGTCCGAATTCAGCCACGGATATTGCCACTACGATTTCCTGCCTAAGAACTTCCATTTTGATACAAGTGGTCAAATTACCTTCTTTGACTTCGACTTTGCCGGAGCCGGGTACCTCGCCAATGATCTGGCTTCATTCTACGTCCATTTTTTTATGGATGTGCTCCACAACAACATGAGCCAACAGGAAGCTGACCGCCAATTTGCGGTATTCATACAGGGCTATCGCGAACTCCGGTCGCTAAGCGAAGCTGAATTGGCTTCCATCCCCTATTGGGGATACCTCTTTTGGCTGTTTTATTTCCGCTTCCATTATGAGAACTTTGAGGACTGGTCCAACTTTTTCTTTCACCCCAGGTTCATCAAAGCCCGGGTGGGCTGGATGAAAACGTGGGAGGAATGGTACCTTTAGGATTACTGATCCGATTCGGAAACCTCATATATCAGTTCTTTATAACCGATTTCACCGTCGGTTGATACGGCTTCCACAACAATGACCGTTTCACCTGTGGCATCTGAATGGTAATACGACGTCATGGCTTCTCCATTATCGTCCGTAACCAACTCGGGCGCCCAATGAATCAGCGTCCGCAAATCCGGTCTCGCCAGATCCGCTTCGGTGGGCGACTCATAATGCGGCGCATAAAACTCGATGACAGGCGAATACACCGGTACGGTGGCCTGCAACAGGCCAGTAGGCTTATGCACGGCAAACAAGCCCTTTCCTGCATGTGTATAAATGGCAATGATGCTTCCCACGGCTGGTACATCAAGTGGGGGTACTTCCGGATAAACCTCCCGATACAACGAACTGAAATTTTTGGCAAATCGGATGAGTTCTACACTTTTGACTTCACTTGGCGGAATATTGGGGATAATATTGTAGCTGTAACCCATTACCGGGACACCATCTATGACGACAAGTGTACTTTCTCCACCGATGATGCTTGCCTGGAGGTAACCACCATTACCTCCTACCCTATCGATGCGCAAATCGTCGGGAAAATTAAACAACAATACGCTGTACAACCCATAAGACCACTTTTCCTCTTTTTCCTGAATGGCCTCACCGGGGATTACGACATCCGACTCGCCATATCGATCGAACATCTTTTGCTGCTGCGGGCTAAGCGCCCGGCGTTCCACCAATACTTCATCCAACAGGATCTCGCCGGCTGACAGCCGATACGAATATTCGCGCTGTGCGCGCTCCTGCCTTGTCTGTACCAAATTGGAAACCACGCTGTCTACCAATTCAACAGACTGGCCCTGATCATAGGCAATCGCCGGTGGCTTCCTTTCGTCCAGCGATAGGGTGTAGTTCCGGTTTTTCCCGGATTTATTTGCACTTTGGATCAGCACATCCAATGAATCAACGTATGCATCTGCCAATTCAAAATAAAAATGCCCAAGACTATCTGTATTTTGCGTAGTTATGGACTGAGCCTCTCCGAATGTCATTAACGTAAGTCCTACCCCCTCTTGTGTCTTTCTGGAAAAAACGCCCCCCACCGTCCCACTGACATATGGCCGTGGCTCGTTTGGGTAAAGAAAGGTGTCTTGTGGCGGTGTAGTATAATTATACCATCGCCATCCTTGGGTAAGCATAAGCGCGTCCAGATCTTCAAATGGCGGGCGAGGCTCCTGCTGAAAATAGTAGCCGGGATCCTCGATATTACCACGGAGCTCCGATGACAACAGTAATTGGGTGAGCAAGTTTTTCCGTGTTGTCCGCGCTCTTCCAACATGATCTCTATTCATCACCAAAACGGAAATCTTTGCATCGACGGCCTCTCCTCCACTGCCGAGCACTCGTACGGAAACGTTCATTTTATCCCGTTTTCGGTGGTCGGTCTTATCCGTTGACACATCGATGTGCAGCCTTGTATCCGGCCGTTGGTTAAAAAAAAGCCTTTCAGCCAACGGCCGCATGTGCCTATCCAGCAGCGTGAATGAAAGGATGCCTTCGGGAAGTTCCGTAGCTGGAAGCGATGTGGTTATCCGGTGATTCTTCAACGACGCCCTGATGAAGTAATACAGTACACCACGGCAACTTACTTGGACAAATAAACTATCGGTCTCCCGGCGATTGGAATAAACGGCCACCCGGATGTCTTCCGCTGCTCTCGTAACAGCGAGGACACGGCCTTCACCGACGACTTCAGGAAGTGGATAACGATGGGAAACATCCTTGGTGGATGAGGGATCCAATACCGCATAATACGACAATCCGCTGTCAGCCGTCAGCGTGAAGCTGCCCATCCCCAAATGATTGCTTTTGAATGGCGTAAGGGTATTTCCGTGGCTATCCATCACAACGCCAGATACCATTACCCCCCTGCCAAGGCTATTGAGCGCCTTGAAACCGACCTTGCTGGCAATACCATCCACGAGCAGCCCGCTTTCGGCGAAAAATTGCAAATCCAGCATACGGTCTCGCAAGGCTATCGTCTTGGTATAGCGGGTTCCATGTTGTGTCTCCATATTCAAGGTAGCAATCTTTGCACCATTGGGTATGGGATAATCAAGCGGGTAATATCCATTGCGTGCACCCTTTAGGGAAAGCGTGTCTTTTTTGCCATCTACAGTCAAATAGACCGTAAGCTGCTTTTCGTGCTCTTCATCTATCAGCTTGGGGTTTAATTGAGCTTGTAACCAATACGATCCGGGTTCCCGCTCATTCAAGTATAACGACGTCATGGGATTGCGGCCGATCTCCCTTGACGCGGGAAACACGTCTACATAGGTCTGGAAGATAAAATCTGCACCAAAGTTCTTGTTCCATTCCGTATAAGCCCGTAGCAAATACTTACCTTGTACGTATGCTTCTTCCAGCTCAAAACCTCCTGATCCAACACCATCGGTCAATTTGATACGCTTACGATCCACAACCTGCTCATTCGGTCCTATAAGCTCTACATGGAGGACGCCGCTCACCGTGCTGGGGCGGTGGCTTGCAGACTCCACAACCACCGCCTTAAACCAGATGGTCTGGTCATTGGTATATACATCGGCATCCAGCTGCAGGTAGATCTTTTCAGCAAAAGCCGAGTACGCCACGAAACGCTCAGCTTGTGCATAAACGGAAGCCGTGCATAGCAAAAAAGCGATACCGGCAAGGGCAGCAAGGCTCTTGTTGCACCGAACGGTGTCACCTATGCTGTACATCCGTGTCATTTCCATGCCACATCTACTCCAATCACCTCAAAGACATTTCGCCCTCGTTCCCGTAGTGGTCTCCTGCTGCGCTGATAGAAAGACACCCCCCCGATTTGCCCTTCCAAAATGATAGAACCTTGTTGAATGGCCATGGGTAATGGTGTTATTGGTTTATGCAAAGTTATGGAAAATACAGTGAGGATACAACGATAACCCATGAATGAATTATACATTCGCCGATAAACTCACCACCACCTTGAACTATGCCCATGTCAGCGATGTGCAGAGTGGTATATTCAGGACACAACCCGGTAGTCCCGTCCTCGAAGAGGGGTTTGCTAATGTGGCTACAAAGAACAGCTACGGGATTTCCGTGGATTATACCGAAGAAATCACGCCGTGGTACAGCCTTTCTATGGCTATAACCGCAAACTATCATCATTTCAGCGGTACATTAGCCGATGAATCGATTGACGTGGGCAGAGCTTCGTGGTTGGGGCAGCTCGCCAATCAGTTTAGCTTTGGCAAATCGTGGAATGCCGAAGTGCTGGCGAACTACCAGTCCACGATGCAGGAGGATGCCATATCGATATTGCACCAAATGGGACAGGTCAATGGGACTATAGGCAAGCAAATCCTGAATAACAACGGAAGCTTAAGGCTCTTGCTGATAGACCCCTTCAACATCGGCCGGTATGTGTACGATTCCCGGCTTGGCAATTTGACTTCGGACTTCAAACTGCGCTGGGACAACCGCATGGTTGGGCTTTCGTTCTCCTATCGCTTCGGAAGCGGCAAAGGCGCGCAGGCACGTGACCAAACATCCAGCATGGAAGAAGAATCCAGTCGGCTTTGACGGACATTCGTCTGCGGCTTTTTTTATTTTTCTCTTGACAATAAAAAAAATTGATGTACATTTGGCTCGTCAAACAAAAAAGATGTTAACACGGAATAACGCATATTGGTTTTTTGGTTTCTTTTACTTTAGCAGTGAGAGCCGGGATTGATATGCATTGATAACGTAAAGATATAAATGTAGAAAGTCCCGGCAAGAAAGCCGGGACTTTTTTATTGTCCATTTACATGATTTATGAATATAAAAGTAGCGATACAAGGTATTAAAGGTTCATTTCACGAAGAAGCAGCCTATAAATATTTCGGCGACCAAATTGAAACGGTGGAATGTGAGTCGTTCAAAAAAATGTGCGAGCTGTTGAAGCAAGGCAAAGTAGATTACATCGTGATGGCCATCGAAAATTCCATCGCCGGAAGCTTGCTTCCTAATTACAACCTGCTCCGTGACTACCGGTTTCCCATCGTAGGTGAAGTATACTTGCATATCAAGCTGCACCTGATGGCCCTGCCCGATGTAACACTCCAAGACATTAAATTTGTGGAATCCCACCCGATTGCTTTGCAGCAATGCAACGATTACCTT
This sequence comes from Parapedobacter koreensis, assembly GCF_900109365.1. GTDB lineage: Bacteria > Bacteroidota > Bacteroidia > Sphingobacteriales > Sphingobacteriaceae > Parapedobacter > Parapedobacter koreensis. The sequence continues at coordinate 68,206 of NZ_FNZR01000011.1, forward strand.
GAAGAGAATCCGCAGTTTAAGGTGACGGAAGCGGAAGATACGGCCGCGAGTGCCAGGAAAGTGAGCGAATTGCAACTTAAGGATACCGCAGCTATCGCTCCCCAGCTGGCAGCAAAATTATACGGCCTTGAAATCGTGGAACGCCGCATCGAAACCAACAAGAAAAACTATACCCGCTTCCTTATCCTGACCAGCAAGCCCGAAGAACGGGGCAAAGTGAATAAGGCTTCGCTATCGTTCCAAACCGGCAATGGCGTAGGCTCATTGTCTACGGTACTGCAATGCTTCGCCGAGCAAAATATCAACCTCAGCAAGATTCAGTCCATGCCTGTACTGGGCAAGCGCAATGAATACGACTTTTATGTCGATGTGGAATGGAAGGATCAGGCAGACTATGATGCAGCCATCCGAAGGGTGCTCAAGCATACCAGCAACTTCAACATCATGGGAGAATATATGAAGAACGAAAAGGTTTGAAGCCCGAAAGCAGAAAGTCTCAATACACACTATACGCAATACTCAATAACTCAAAAAATGAAACAGACATTAGACATCGTACCCTTGAAATCATGGTTTGACACCGGTGATGCGCCATTGGTCATTGCCGGGCCATGCAGCGCGGAAACCGAGGAACAGCTCGTCGCTACAGCACATTTGCTTGCCAATACCGGCAAAGTGAACGCATTACGTGCAGGCATCTGGAAGCCCCGCACGCGCCCGGGTGAATTTGAAGGCATCGGCAGTATCGGCTTACAATGGTACCGCCGGGCGAAAGAAGAAACCGGATTGCCCATCGCTACCGAAGTGGCCACAGCTAAACACGTGGAAGAAGCATTAGCGGCTGGCGTAGACATCCTGTGGATAGGTGCCCGTTCTACAGCTAATCCGTTTACCGTACAGGAAATCGCCGATGCCCTGAATGGCGTCGATGTCCCCGTATTGGTCAAAAATCCCGTTAACCCCGATCTGTCGCTCTGGCTTGGTGCCCTGGAACGCGTAAACCGGGCAGGTATCAAAAAACTGGCCGCCATCCACCGGGGCTTCTCGTCATACGAAAAAACGGCTTTCCGCAACGAACCGATGTGGGACATCGCTATTCAATTGAAGACCCTCGTTCCGGATCTGCCGGTCATCAACGACCCCAGCCACATTTGCGGCAACAGGGAATTGATTCCTTACATCGCCCAAAAGGCATTCGACATGGATATGCAAGGCCTTATCGTAGAATCGCATATCGACCCATCCGTAGCGTGGACCGATGCCAAACAACAGGTCACTCCTCAAGCACTGGTGGATATCCTGGCCAACCTAACGTTCCGTCATGCCAAATCAGATGACCCGGTTTTTGAAGATAAATTGGCGCAATTACGTAAAGACATCGACAAACTGGACGACCAAATCATCAAAATCCTGAGCGATAGGATGAAAATCGTTGAGCGAATTGGCGAATACAAGCGCGATAACAATGTGACGATCTTGCAGGTAAGCCGCTGGGATGAAATCATCCAAAAACGGAGCAATGTGGCCCAGGCACTCAAACTTGATAAAGATTTCACAGTAAGGCTGCTGGAATTGATTCACAATGAATCCATCCGCAAACAAAATGAGATCATGAATACCAAACCGGTAGCGGAGGCATAATGGGAATCCGCGCGTTGAAACTTTCGCACCCGGCGAAATCGTTGAATGGAACCGTACGCCTTACGGGTTCCAAAAGCGAAAGTAACCGGGCGTTGATTATCCAGGCCCTGAGCGGTGGTAAAGTTCGCATTGAAAACTTATCGTCTGCCGCAGACACTGTTACCCTGCAACATGCCTTGGACACTGTTGTGGCTGGTCGGCTTGCCGATGGCGAGGCGCAGCAGACGGTCGTTGATATTGGCCCGGCAGGTACAGCCATGCGGTTTCTGACTGCCTACCTGTCCATTACCGAAGGCCACTACCTGCTTACCGGGAGCGAACGGATGAAACAACGCCCTATCGGCATATTGGTAGATGCACTAAACGTACTCGGTGCCGATGTCCAATATGCGGAGGCAACGGGCTATCCCCCGCTTGCTATCCAGGGCGGATTCAAGCAGCAAACTGCCCATATACGGGTAAAAGGTGATGTCAGCAGCCAGTATTTATCAGCACTCCTGCTCATCGCCGCTACCCTGCCCCAAGGCATAAACTTGCAAATTGAAGGCGAGCTGACTTCACGGCCGTACCTCACCATGACATTGGATATGCTGGCCGAGGCGGGGATTCGGCACCAATGGGAGGCCGATACCATCTCCATTCATCCCCAGGTGGCATCGCCCTGCCAATTGATCATCGAGCCGGACTGGAGCGCAGCTTCTTATTGGTACGCCATGGCGGCATTGGCCGAAGAGGCAAACCTGTTTTTGCCCAACCTGAAAAGCAGCAGCTTACAGGGAGATGCTGCCATCGTAGACATCATGGCACACTTTGGCGTAGCCTCTTCGTTTGAAGCTGGCGGGCTACGCATCCAAAAAACCACCACACATTCCGAAAAGGAGCTGTTTGACTTTAAAGAATGCCCGGATTTGGCGCAAACGGTGATTGTTTGCGCTGCGGCACTACGACGTGATTGCGCTTTTACCGGACTCCATACCCTCAAAATCAAGGAAACTGACCGCATCGCGGCCTTGCAAAATGAACTGGGAAAATTCGGAGTTAAACTGGTGGAAGACGGGGCGATATATCACCTGCAAACCAAAGGGCTGTGCAATCCCGAACAACTTGCATTTGACACGTACGAAGATCACCGCATGGCCATGGCTTTCGCACCCCTTGCACTGATATTCAATCAAGTGCAAATTAATGAGCCTAATGTGGTAGAAAAATCCTATCCCGATTTCTGGAAACATTTGAAAGAACAGGGATTTGTTATATCTTAGCCCGATTGTTAAAAGTCAGGAGTCTAATGTCTGTTGTCTAACATCTAATATCTAACGGCTAATATCTAAAAAAAATGGCAGGAAACTCTTTTGGCGACGTATTCCGTATTACCACTTTTGGCGAATCGCACGGGGAGGCAATCGGTGTGATCATCGATGGTTGCCCGCCGAATATCGCTATTGACACGGCGTTTATCCAATCCGAGCTGGACAAGCGGCGTCCGGGACAATCCAAAATAACCACCCAGCGGAAAGAAAGTGATATCGCCAAGATATTGTCCGGCGTATTCGAGGGTAAAACCACCGGCATGCCTTTAGCCATGGTAATCCCCAATGAGGACCAACGTTCTAAGGACTATTCGCACATTCAAGACAAATACCGCCCATCCCACGCAGATTACACGTACCAAATGAAGTACGGTATCCGCGACTATCGCGGTGGTGGGCGCTCGTCAGCCCGTGAGACGGCTGCCCGAGTGGCTGCTGGTGCCATCGCGAAAAGTTTGCTCGCCCAACAGGGAATCCACATTTTTGCGCATGTTTCCGGCGTGGGCAAAATCGAAGCACCTAACCTGACGTCTGCTGATATCGACGAGCTTGTAACCATGCGCGAAAACAATATCGTACGGTGTGCCGACCCCGCCACGGCAAATGAAATGATCGATTTCATCGATAGCATACGCAAAGCCGGTGACACCGTGGGCGGCCGTATCAGTGCTATTATCCAAGGGGTGCCTGTAGGCTTGGGTGAGCCGGTATTCGACAAGCTGCATGCCGACTTGGCCAAAGCCATGATGGGCATCAATGCGGTACACGGGTTTGAATACGGGTCGGGGTTCGCCGGGTCGGAAATGCAGGGTTCTGAGCACAATGACATCTTTGTCAATCCGGACAATGATGCCGCCAAGCTGCAAACATTGACAAACTTCTCCGGCGGTATCCAAGGGGGTATTGCCAACGGGATGGACATCACCTTCCGGGTGGCGTTCAAACCTGTAGCGACCATCATGCGCTCCCAACAAACCATTAACCAGGCAGGGGAAACTACAGAAATCACGGGAAAGGGCAGGCATGATCCGTGCGTAGTGCCCCGTGCCGTCGTTATTGTTGAAGCCATGGCCGCATTAGTCATCGCTGACCATTTACTTAGACACCAAAGCTATCATGCAACAAAATAATCCTTACGTAATCGCTTCCGATATTGGAGGCACCCACATCACCGCAGCGCTGGTAGACACACAGCAATGGCTCGTTATTGAAGATTCCATTTGCAGGTATCACGTAGATTCGCATGCCGATGCTAAATCGATTTTATCGGCCTGGGCAACACCTTTTCAGGAAGTCATACGCAGCTATCCGGATTTGCCCGCGCGCATCGGTATTGCGATGCCCGGCCCATTCGATTACGAAGGAGGCATCTCCCGCATGCGAGACCAAGATAAATACGACAACCTGTATGGGATGGATATCCGTGGTGCATTGGCTGAGCGGACAGGCGTTGAAGGCCCAAATATTCGTTTTATCAACGATGCGGCCGCATTTTTACAGGGTGAGGTTTTCGCCGGAAAACACAATGGCCACGCCAAAATGCTGGGCATCACCTTGGGTACCGGTCTGGGTAGCGCCGTGTGGGAACAAGGGAAAAATGCGGTGGATGCCGACTTATGGAAAACGCCCTACCTGGATAGCAACATGGAGGAACATTTGGTGACACGGTGGTTTGTACGCCGTACAGCACAGGAAGGTGTGAAGGTCACCGGCCTCCGTGAATTACTCCAACTACGCGAACAACACGCTTTCGTGGATGACATACTGGCCGAATACAGCCATCATTTGTTCGACTTCATGCAGTTCTTTAGTGAAAAAGAAGCAACCAACAAATTCATTATCGGTGGCAACATTGCTAAAGCTTGGGCTATTTTTTATGGATTCAATTCCGATGGATTTGACCAATTTGACATCCACATCAGCCAATTGGGCGAACATGCGGCATTGATTGGCGCTGCAGCAATATTTGCATAATATATCAAGGCCCGCTACGTCATTGCCCCCCTTCAAAACAAGGCGGGGTAATCCGCTGGATTAGCCTCGTGCATGATGGCATATACCGCTTCGATAACATCGTCGGCAGAAGGTTTGGAAAAATAATCGCCATCTGAGCCATATGGCGGGCGATGTGCTTTGGCCGTCAAGGTACGGGGTTGCCCGTCTAAGTGGTAATAGCCATTTTGCTCTTCGAGAACCTGCTGTAAGATAAAAGCAGAAGCTCCTCCGGGCACGTCCTCATCCACCACGAGCAGCCGGTTGGTTTTGCTAAGCGATAGTGCACATAAGTGATCTTCATCAAAGGGTTGCAACGTCTGCGGATCGACGATCTCGACGGAGATGCCAAGTTTTTCAAGCTCAGCAGAAGCTTCCTGTACCACGCGTAGGGTAGATCCGTAGGAAACCACGGTTACATCACGGCCTTCTTTTATCACCTCTGCCTTTCCCAACGGTACGGTAAATTCGCCCACATTATCCGGCATACGCTCTTTGAGCCGGTACCCATTGAGGCACTCAATAACAATCGCCGGTTCATCGGCGCGGAGCAACGTGTTGTACATGCCTGCAGCTTGGGTCATATTACGGGGTACGCATACGTGGATACCCCGTAGGGATCCCAATATCATGCTCATGGGTGATCCGGAATGCCAGATACCTTCCAGTCGATGCCCACGGGTACGGATAATGAGTGGCGCTTTCTGGCCGCCCTTTGTACGGTAGCTGAGACTGGCTAAATCATCCGTCAACACCGTGAGGCCATACACCAAATAATCCAGGTACTGGATCTCAGCAATGGGGCGCAGCCCGCGCATGGCCAATCCCATCCCCTGTCCGATGATGGCTGACTCCCGGATACCGGTATCAAAAATGCGGTGTTCGCCATACTTGGCTTGCAACCCGGCAAACCCTTGGTTTACGTCACCGATTTTCCCCACGTCCTCACCGAAGGCTACCAAGCGGTTATCTCGCGCAAAATTAGCGTCAAAACACGCATTGAGTACTTCCCGGCCGTCTACCACCTGGCTCTCAGCACCATATTCCGGAAGTACCGTGGTCACGTGCTTCGGTGCTTCAACGGTATCAGAAAACAAATGGGAGTTATACCGATCGGCGTTGATTTGTTGTTTCTGCGCATACCATGCCAGCAAAGCGGATTTCTCTGCACTTTGTTTTCCCCGCAATAGCCGGATGACACGCCGTACGGCACTATATACTTCCTTAAGTGACGGCTCGCTGAGCGACTTCAACTCGTTGAGCAGGATTTGTACAGTCTCATCCGTAATGGCTGCCAATAAGGCGATTGCTTCGTCTACGTCTTTTCTCAAGGTTTTTGTATACGCTGTCCATGCCCGTTTCTGTTCGCTACGTACACTTTCTTTTACCGAACGCTCAATTTCAACCAACTCGTTTTCATTGGCAATGCCCGATTCGATCATCCACGCCCGCATCTTGATGATGCAATCGTGTTCCTGCTCCCAGGCCAGCCGTTCCTTGGACTTATAACGTTCGTGTGAGCCGGATGATGAGTGACCTTGGGGTTGGGTCATTTCCGTCACGTGGATGAGTACAGGGATATGATGCTCCCGGCTAATCGCCGCTGCGCGTTCGTAGGTCTCGCACAAGCCCGGGTAGTCCCAGCCCTTTACCTTGAAAATCTCAAATCCTGCCCCATTTTCATCCTGCTGGAATCCTTTAAGCACTTCCGAGATATCTGCCTTGGTAGTCTGTACCTCGTTTGGCACTGAAATGCCATACCCATCATCCCATATCGAAATCACCGTCGGGATCTGCCGTACCCCTGCGGCATTCACGGCCTCAAGGAATACACCTTCGGATGTTGAGGCATTGCCCACGGTTCCGAAAGCAACTTCATTGCCATTGTTGGAAAAGGTATTCATGCCGATCAAGCCGGGATTATTGCGGTACATTTTTGAAGCCAATCCGAAGCCCAGCAGACGCGGCATCTGCCCCCCTGTGGTGGAAATATCAGAAGCCGAATTTTTCATGAGCGTCTGATCAACCCATCTCCCTTCAGGTGTGACCATCCGTGTCGCAAAGTGGCTGTTCATCTGCCTCCCAGCAGAAGATGGATCAGCGTCTACATCGGGATGAGCATATAGTTGAGAAAAAAATTGGTAAACCGACACGATACCTGCGGCAAACATAAAGGTCTGGTCGCGGTAATAGCCCGAACGCCAATCGCCAAGCTGAAATACCTTCGCCATGGCAATTTGTGCCAATTCTTTGCCATCCCCAAAAACACCGAATTTGGCTTTGCCGGTAAGCACCTCCTTGCGGCCAAGCAAACTCACAAATCTGCTTTTGGCTGCTAGCTGATAATCCGCCATGACGATGCTCCTGAAATCGTCAAAACTGAGTTTGTCATAAGTGGGGTGTTCGCTTTGTTTAATATGGGTATCCGACATAATTAAATTGCGTTTGCTCCAAAAGTAGGAAAAATATGTTTTTTTAAAAGCGACATTGACTTTTAAATTCAGGTGCGTTTACTGGTTTTGGCAAAATCGGCCGTTATTATTGCCAGGAAACTCAGACCTAATTGGCTATGTTTAAGTTTCCAATTACTATAAATAACGTCAACTACGGTAAAAGATTGTAACCGCTGCGATTTTGTGGATTGATTTTTGCTTTTTTTTGAATCTGAAAAGATTTAAGCATCTTCGCTAAACCTTTTGAAAGGCATTGCTGTTTATCGTACTAAGGAAAGCTAAAGGTTGAATAAAGCTAAAACTACAAATATACATTGAATAAGTTCGGTCGGATAGCCATTAAAACACTCCTTTGGATTATTGGGAGTATCATTGGATTGGTATTGCTCATTTTTGTATTGATACGTATCCCTGCTGTCCAGAATTATGTCGTACAGAAGGTGACAACCTACCTGGAGAATAAGATAAAAACACCCGTACGGATCGCACGTGTGCGTATTGATTTACCCAAAATGCTGGTGCTTGAGGACATATACTTCGCGGATCAGTCTGGAGATACTCTTCTTGCCGGTGAAAAATTGCGGGTAGACATCAGCATGCTGAAGCTCTTGAAAAATACGGTCGAAATCGGCCGTATCGATTTGCAGGGGATTACTGCCAAAATAAACCGGACGCTTCCCGATAGTGCATTTAACTTTGATTACATCATCAATGCTTTCGTAACCGAACAGGCAGAACCGACCCAGCCGGATAGTACCGCCCCGATGAAATTCGACATCGACCGGGTAAACCTCAACCGCATCCGATTCCTTTACCGCGACGAGGTGATGGGCATGGCGGCGGAGGTCAACCTCAACCACCTGGATACCCGCATCGAGACGTTTGATTTGGCGGACAATATGCACTTTGGCATCCCCCGTATCAACATCAATGGCCTGCAAGGTTCGGTCAGGCAATGGGCAGTCGCCCAACCGGAGGAAACGCCTGATGCGGCAGATTTTGGTATTACGGATACGGCGGAGACTTCGTTGCTGCCTGAGCTGGACTTCGAAACGTTTAACCTCGCTGACATTGACTTTGCGTACGTGGATGAGGCCGGCGCGATGGATACCCGCTTCCGGATTAATAAACTGCTGGCCCGGCTTAATAAGCTGGATCTGAATGGTGAATTTGTCGACATCCGCGAAATTGACTTGGACGGTTCGGACTCGCGTGTATTTTTTGGGCAGACAGCCAAATCCACTACTGCCAGCACCTCATCGGGCGAACCCGTTAATTGGCAAGTACAAGCGACCGCCATACGGATAGCCAATACCAATTTTGCGTTTGAAGACGCCAACCAGCCGCGCATCGCCAAAGGCTTTGACTACGGAAATATCGGTATTACAGGCTTTGAGGGGGAACTGACCGACTTGCACTATTCCGCGGATACCATCAGCGGCCGCGTAGCGGGATTAAAAGCCCGTGATCACAGCGGCTTCGTACTGAATCGCTTGCAGGCCGACTTTACCTATACCAACCAAGGTGCCGAATTGGAAGATCTGTATGCGGAAACACCGCATACGCTTTTCCGCGATTACATCAAGATAGCCTACCCCTCGCTGGAAACCATTACCGAACAGTTGGGCAGCATACAGGTGACGGCCGATATCAAGGAAAGCCACTTGGGAATGGAAGATGTGCTGTATTTTGTACCCGACTTGGATACCATGGCGATCATGAAACCGCTCTGGCCGGTCACCTTCCATATCAATACGGAAATCGATGGCAGATTGGATGACCTCCAAATCGCCTCCCTCCGGTTGACTACGCTTGACAAAACCCGCATCGTGGCACGCGCGCATATCAAAGGATTGCCCGATGTCGAAAGGCTGGATGTTGATCTTGACCTACAGGAATTGGTAACGGGAAAGGCAGACCTGGATCGGTTGATTGCGCCAAGCCTCCTGCCAGACAGCATCAGCCTCCCGGCCGATATTCGGCTCGCGGGCTCATTCAATGGCGGCCTGAACAGCTTCCAAACGGATATGCGACTAAAAACCACCATGGGCAGTGCCAGTGTGGATGCCGACTACCGCATCAACAGCCGGACACGGGATACCGTATACGATGCCCAGGTAAGCATCTCGGATATCGATATCGGCCAACTGATGAAGATGGATTCGGTAGTGGGCAAGGTGTCGCTTGCGGCACATGCCAAAGGTACGGGGCTCGATCCGGCGACGGCCGTTGCGGATATCCAGGCCGAACTCATCAGCCTCGAAGCAATGGGCTACGAATACACCAACATCGGCATCAACGCAACGGCAAAAAATGGTGACATTAACGCATCCATAACCAGCGATGATACCAACATCGATTTTGATCTGGATGCACATGCCGACATGCGGGGCCAATACCCGAGGGTAAACGTCAACCTGATGGTGGATAGCATCAACTTAAAAAATCTTGGCCTGATGCAGGATGAATTCCGCTATCACGGCCGCCTTGTGGCTGATCTGGAAACTGCTGATATCGACCACTTAAATGGAACAGTAGACATCGTAAACTCGTCCATTGCCTATAACGACGAACGCTATATGCTGGATACCGTGAGGCTGCGGGCCGTCGCGCAGGACTCGTCCAATATGCTGCAATTGCGGTCGGAGTTTCTAAATGCACACATGGTGGGCAATTTCAAATTGAGCGAATTGGGCGCTTCCGTGCAGGACATTGTTGCCGTGTATTACCAACCAGATTCAATAGCGCCCACCTTTACGTATTCGCCGCAACAGTTTGATTTCAGTGCCCAATTTACGCGTTCCCGGTTTATCCAAGGACTGCTGCCCGATCTCACGGAAATGCAGGATGTACTGCTGGATGGTTCATTCAACAGCGACGAAAAATTACTGCTTGCCAAAGTGACTGCTCCGCGCGTCGTATATGCGGGCACCACGATAGACAATGTCGGCCTGGATATCAATACCTACGACAGTACCTTATACTACAACGCGCTCATCAATCGGATTGGCGTGGGCAATATTGAGCTTATCAATACCTTGTTCAGCGGCACCGTGGTCAAAAATCAGCTTGACTTCGGCCTGTGGATTAAAGATGATGCGGATAAAGAACGCTACCACCTTGGTATGGCCCTCAAGGTAGATGCGAGAAACTTCCTGTTCAACCTGCGGGAAGATGGACTCATGCTGAATTATGAGCAATGGCGGGTAAATCCTGAAAATGTCATCCTATTCGGCAGTGATGGGCTCCGGGCGCACCAATTTGTGCTGAGCAATGAGGGCCAGGAAATGGCCGTACAATCGCAAGATTCTACATTAAACGCACCGCTCGATCTGGTCTTCAAGAATTTCAGGATAGAAACGTTCAGCAAGATGCTCGAAAGCGAATTGTTTGACATGGGCGGCGGCATTAATGGCACCGCTACCGTGTCCCGGCTGGAAGCGTCCCCAGTGTTTGTATCCGATATTACAATTGACCGTTTTTTCTTTGGGAATGACACCGTGGGCGATATCAACGTCAAAGTAAACAACGAACGCGAAAATATATTTGCCGCTGACATCAGCATCACGGGCAATGGCAATGATGTAAGCCTTACAGGCGACTTCATCAGCCCTCCGGGCGAACCCTCGCAACTGGACTTTGTATTGGACGTCAATCCCCTATCGATGCATACCCTGGAGGCCTTTAGCCTGGGCTACCTCCGGAATACCGCTGGTGCCATCAACGGCAAATTGGACATTTCGGGCACCATCGATCAGCCCCGCATCAACGGCGCGCTCCTATTTGATAAGGCTACGCTGAATGTGGCCATGCTCAATGCGACATTCAATATTGATGACCAGAGCATCAACTTCAATGACAAGGGGCTACGCTTCAATAAATTCCGATTGGAAGACAGCGTGGGTAACGATGCTGTACTCAATGGCACCATCAATACGACCACTTACTCCGATTTTGCCTTCGCATTGACGCTTATCGCGGATGATTTTCAGGTGCTCAATTCCACACAGGAAGATAATGACATGTATTATGGGCGGCTTTTTGCTTCCAGCAACCTACGCATCCAGGGCGATATGAACAATCCAAATGTAAGTGGTAGTTTGCAGGTAAATGAAAAAACAAATGTCACCTTTGTACTCCCGAATGATGACCCCGGCATGGTTGATCGCCAAGGGATTGTGCGGTTTGTGGATCGGAGCGACACTGCACGTGTAAACGTATTTGCCAAGGTGGATTCCCTTACGCATACCGAACTGGGCGGGCTCAATGTATCGGTTAATATCGCGACAGACAAGGATGCCATTTTTACCATCGTGATGGATCCCGGAAGCCAGGATGCACTGACTATCCAGGGAGAAGCTGAATTGAATGCCGGCATTGACCCCAGCGGCGATATTACGTTGAATGGCACCTACACGGTGGAAACAGGTAATTACTCGTTTTCTTTTGGCCCCGTAAAACGCTTATTTCAGTTCAGGCAGGGCAGCACACTCACCTGGACAGGCGACCCGTTGGATGCCCGCATGGATATCACCGCTGTATATAACCTGAAAGCACCGACATTGGAGTTGGTACAAAACCAAATCGGGGCAGAATCCTCAAATCTGTATAAGCAGCGCGTCCCTTTTAATGTCAATCTCCACATCACCGAACAGCTCTTTCAACCGCAATTGCGGTTTGACATCGATTTGGACGAAGACAATGCCATGATTTCACAAGATGTGGCCAGTAAGGTCAATACAGGATTGACCCAACTACAGGAAAACGAATCTGAAATGAATAAACAGGTGTTTTCGCTGATTGTGCTCGGTCGTTTCATGGCGGCCAATCCTTTTGAAAGCCTTTCAGGCGGCGGGGGTGCCGAAGCCATTGCCCGCAATACCGTGAGCTCGTTCCTGAGCGGCCAGCTTAATCGCCTCGCGGGCAATCTCATCCAAGGTGTGGAATTTGATTTCAACTTACAATCACAAGAAGATTATAGCATGGGAACCGGGCAAAACCGTACCGACCTCAATATCGGCGTATCTAAAATGTTATTTAATGACCGCATGAAAGTAAGCGTAGGATCCAACTTCGAACTGGAAGGCAATGCCCGGCCGGGCGAGCAGACGACCAACATTGCCGGGGATATCGCCGTGGACTACCAACTTACTGATGATGGCAGATACCTCGTAAGGGCTTACCGTAAAAATCAATACCAAATTACTTTACAGGGCCAATTTGTGGAAACGGGCCTCGGTTTCATTGTAAACATGGATTACAACGAATTTAGGGAAATATTCAACCGCACCAGTCGCCAGGCAGATGAATTCAACACTGAAAGCCGCCAATTCAGGAGGCGCTGGGACGTAGAACGTATGGAAACGGATTCGGTATACCGCGACAGCGTGCGTAGAATCATCTTGGATAGCCTCCAACGCAACGACCCGGAGTTTAGGGAACGTATGCAGCAAAGGCGGCAAGAACGGAAAAAGTCACAGACTCCCGATACTACGCGGAATAATACCGCCATGCGCAACGAACGGGACGAAGATCTATCGCACCAAGAAGAAGGGGGTACCGATGGGCAATAGGCTCGTATCACTATGTTGCATCACTGCGGCCTTATTTTGTTTGGCCAGCTGTAGTAGCACCAAATATTTGCCCGAAAACGAACACCTTTATGTCAAAGGCGAGGTAGAAATCGATTCGGACACCATACCCGAGCAGTATATCGATCCCTTGAGCGAGAGCCTCGAAGAATTGCTGCGACCAAAGCCAAACACCACCATCCTGGGGATGCGGCCGCAACTCTACCTGTACAATATCGCAGGCGAACCCAAAAGTGATCGCGGATTCAGGAATTGGCTGAAAAACAAAGTGGGCCAACCGCCCGTGCTCTTAAGCGATGTCAACCGCGAATACAATGAAAACCTGCTCCGCAACCGCCTCGAAAACCTGGGCTTCTTCCAGGCGCAGGTCGTTTCGGATACAACCATCAACAACCGGAAGGCCACCGTCACCTATACCGCTACCCCCAATATCATCTACCGGATCAATTCGGTCACTTTCGATGTGGATAGCAGTGACTTGGGCAAAGCCATCAAATCCACCGAATCCGCCTCGCTCTTACAGGCGGGTAGGCCCTATAACCTGGATAATATCATTGCCGAACGCGAACGGATTGACAATGACTTGAAAAACAAAGGCTATTATTATTTCAGCCCGGATCACCTCGTCATTGAGGTGGATAGTGTCTCTGATGGCCATCAGGTAGACCTCTACGTCATGATCAAGGACGAAACACCTGCAAGGGCAAAGCGGCCCTATTATATCAACAACATTTATATCTATCCCAATTATACCCTTACGCAGGGAGGCTACCGGCGTGCCGACCCCGATGAAGCGGATTTTTATCGGGGATTCTACTTTATCGATCCCGACCATACTTTCCGAAGGTTTGCACTGGCAAATGCCATGATTTTCAGGGAAGGCGAATTGTATACCCGGGGCAATCACAACCGTACCATCCGGCAGCTGGTGGGTATGGGTAGCTTCCGCTTTGTCCGCAATGAATTTGTGGATGTAGACTCCGCCGGCAAGGCAACGAACAAATTGGATGCGTACTATTACCTCACGCCAATGCCCAGGAAAGGACTTCGGATAGAGCTGCTCGGCAAGACGGCAGCGGTATATAACGGATCGGAAATCAATGTCAACTGGCAGCACCGCAATGCATTCCGGAGCGCAGAGCTGCTCACGTTTACGGTGTATGGCGGCTTTGAAACGCAGACGGGCGGCAATGTAAACCTCAACTCCAGCTTTTATCGTTATGGTGTCGAAGCGAGCCTCTCCTTTCCCCGCATGATTGCGCCTTTTGAATGGAAACCTACAAAGCGGTTCGTTCCCCGCACGGTGTTTACCGCCGGCTATGAATTTCTCAACCGACGCACGGCTTATAGCCTGAATTCCATGCGGTTTTCATTTGGGTATATGTGGCGGGAAAATACAGAAAAGGAGCATGACCTGAAAGTGCTTGAAGTCGCTTATGTGCAACCCTGGAACATCACCGATGCTTACCAGGCACTGATGGATACAGTGCCCCCGCTGCGGCATGCCATTGAGCCGCAATTTACCTTCGGCCCAATTTATAATTATACCCGCACCAATACGGCACGTACAGACCTCAAACACACCTACTATTTCAAGGGCGGCTTGGATTTGTCGGCCAACCTTTATGGGATTATCCGTAGAGCCAATGTCAGCGAGGGCAGGCAATACCAGATCTTCAATGCCAATTTTTCACAATACGTGAAGGTGGAGGCTGATTTCAGGCATTACATGCGTGTTGGCCTGCATGCCACGGTAGCCTCACGTGCCATGGCGGGCTTTGGTTATTCCTACGGCAATTCAAGGCAACTTCCCTATGTAAAACAATTCTTCTCAGGTGGTCCCAATGGAATAAGGGCTTTTCGTGCCCGCACGCTGGGGCCCGGCTCTTATACACCCGAATTTTACGGAGAAGACAATTTCTTTGCCGACCAAACCGGCGATATCAAAATCGAACTCAATACCGAATACCGTGCACGGTTAGCTAGCATTGTGCATTGGGCAGCATTTATCGACGCCGGGAATGTCTGGTTGCAGCATGCCGATTCCGAAAAACCCGGAGCAGCATTCAGCAGCAACTTCGTCAACGAAATGGCTGTCGGGGCCGGAATGGGATTGCGGTTTGATTTGAGCTTCTTGATCCTTCGGGGCGATTTCGCCATGCCGCTGCGCATCCCATACCGGCCAAGGGGCGAACGCTGGGTGTTTGACGAAATCAACTTCCGCAGCCCGGATTGGCGACGGAATAATTTGGTGTTTAATTTGGCGATAGGATATCCCTTCTGATAGAACAAGGAGTAAGGATTAAAAGAATAAGGATATTTGCCCTTGGACGAAAACAGTCCTTAATCTTTGCTCTTTATTCTTTGTTCATTTATCATCGCTCCTTTGTCATTGTTCCCAAATAATTCCTACCTTAGCTACCATTGAACAGTAGTGAACACCAAAATAATATTAACCTTATGAAGATAACCGTCGTAGGTGCCGGAGCAGTAGGCGCCACCACCGCTGACAACATCGTCCGCAAAGAACTTGCCGAGGAAGTCATCTTGCTTGACATCAAAGAGGGATTCGCCGAAGGCAAGGCGCAGGACATTTCACAGACCGCAGCTTTACTGGGATTCGATTCTAAAATTACCGGTGTCACCAATGATTACAGCCAGACAGCTGGTTCAGCTGTGGCCGTCATCACCTCCGGCATTCCCCGCAAACCGGGAATGACCCGCGAGGAGCTCATCGGCACCAATGCCAACATTGTGCGCAATGTCGCAGAAAACCTACTGAAGTATTCACCGGATATTATTCTGGTGGTGGTATCCAACCCGATGGATACCATGACTTATCTTGCACTCAAAGCCACCGGATTGCCCAAGCACCGCATTATCGGCATGGGAGGTACACTGGATTCTTCCCGTTTCAGGTATCAGCTTAGCTTGCGGCTCGGCGCTTCACCGGCAGATCTCAATGCCATTGTCATTGGTGGGCACGGCGATACGACCATGATTCCGCTTATCAAACATGCCACATGGAATAGCCTGCCTGTGACGCAATTCCTCTCCGATGAAGAGCAGCAGCAGGTGGTGGCCGATACCATGGTGGGCGGGGCCACATTGACCAAGCTTATCGGTACCTCGGCGTGGTATGCGCCCGGCGCTTCCAGCGCGGCCGTAGTGGAAAGCATCGTGCGCGACCAAAAGAAACTCTTCACGGCTTCGGTGTACCTTGAAGGTGAATATGGACAAAGCGACATCAACCTTGGGGTGCCCGTCATCCTTGGCAAAGGCGGATGGGAGCGTATCCTCGAACTGCCGCTCAATGAAGACGAAAAAGCTGCCTTCGCAAAAAGCGCCGATGCCGTACGCAACATGAATAATGTGCTGAAAGAAATCGGGACACTTTAATCGATGGTATCCGTTCCCTTGACTTTACTTAATCTGCAGGACGATGGCTTCCACTTATTGCTGGAAGTCATTGTTTTTGATACGCCCTTTAAGGCTGTACTGGATACCGGGGCATCCAAGACCGTATTTGACAAGGCTACGGTAGAAACGTACCTCCACCAGAATATGGCGTTGCAGCATACGGACATGGTTTCTACGGGATTGGGCACTACATCCATGCAAAGTTTTACGCTCAACGTACCCGACCTCCAAATCGGCGGGCTTCACCTGAAGCATTACGAGGTGGCCGTATTGGATTTATCCACCATCAACTACGCGTACGAACAATTGGAAATCGAGCCCGTCATCGGGGTCGTGGGTGGCGATATCCTCACCGCCTACGGTGGAATCATTGACTACCGCAAATCCATGCTGAAACTGAGGCAACGGAAGCTCCGTCATTGAGTATCCGGAATCTCCGGATCCCATTGTTCGTCAGCGAAATTTACCGCTTCTGCCTGTTCAATCAGCCCCAGTGAGATGTCATGGCGACCACCCTCATAAGGTGTGTTCAGCCACATATCCACGATATCGATCGCCTCAAATGCGCCGATGCACCGCCCCCCGAGACAAAGGATGTTGGAATTATTGTGTGCCGAGGTCATCTTACCCTGGTATGAGCTGTTGCACAGCGCTGCCCTTATTCCTTTAAACTTATTTGCAATAATGCACATCCCTATCCCGGTAGAACAAATCAGTATCCCCCGACAGTCGGGGTTTTCAACAACCTCCCGGGCTACCGTTGCCGCATAATACGGATACCTGACCAGCTCGCCGGAATGCGACCCGATGTCTTCTACGGGGTATCCCTGCTGTTGCAGGTGGTTGATAAGGGCAAGCTTGAGATCATAGCCTCCATGGTCATTGCCAATGATGATTTTCGTTGTTTTCATGATTGCTTTGTTTGGAACACCGTTTCATTGTACGCCCGTATTAAAGGTAGCAAAAATTCAATGGATTGGCGCGCTGCGGTATCGGGATCAGGCTTCGGCAAGATCTCTACCGACATCCACCCGCTGTACCGCACGGCAGACAAGGTGTCAAAAAGCTTTTTGAAGTTGGTATGCCCCTGTCCGGGTGCCAGCCTATTGGAATCGGCCAAATGGATGTATGCAATGTGCTGGATGTGTTTGACCAGTTCGTTATCAATCGTGATATCCTCAATGTTCATGTGGAAGACATCGGGCATCAGCTTGAAATTGGGTTTCTTTATTTTTTCCAATAGCCTCACTCCTTCTTCCACCGAATTGATAAAGTCAGTTTCATACCGATTGACCGGTTCCAGCATCAAGGTCACTTGCTTCGGTGCAGCGTAATCACACAATTCCCCCACCGTTTCACAAAACAACGTCTCCACTTCCTCCACCTGCCGATCCCCGATTTGCCCCCGTACCCTACCGATATTAACCAAGTTTCCAAACTGCTGCGCCAAATCAATCAGTTCCTTGAATATCGAAATGACCTCCCCCCGTTTTTGGCTATGAGTTGCGGTCAGGGTCAATCCACCATCGGCATACACCTGCCCCGTGGAGATACAGGAAACCTCGATACCATGTTCGTCAAGGAGCTGTTGCAGGCGTTGTTCGTTTATCTCGCTGCTTCGTTTCAACGCCAGCTCCACGCCATCAAAACCCAGTTTTGCGGCCTTGGGTATACACTCGTCAAACCCCCTGAATACTACAAAAGCACTCGGCAGTGCATGTGTATCAGCTATTGCAATAGACAATTTTATCATGAGTTTAATTTATAACTAATCATTTCTACCCGTTTGATAATGACAAAAAGCAGGATGAAGCTCAGTGGATGCAATAATCCCGCAATGAAGAAAGCGGGGCCATATCCGTAGCGGTCAATAATGAATCCGATAACCAGGCTGAACAGCATCGCCCCATAGGTGGCTGCACACCCCATGAGCCCCGATACAGAACCGACAACACGGGATGGAAACATATCGGCCACCAGCGTCTGCACAATCGTTGAATACAGCTGGTGCCCGCACATGGCCATGCCAAACAAGAATACGGCCGTGAGCAACGAAGCGTCTGCAATAAACAAGGAAAGTGGGAGCAATGCGGCGGCGATTCCGAGTGGAATCTTCCGGGAAAGATCCAGGGAGAATTGTTTCCGTAGCAGAAAACTGCTTAGCCACCCGCCCAGAAAACTTCCTCCGCCCGCCATCGCATACGGGATCCATGCATACGAACCGATACCCTGGATATCCAAGCCGCGCACGTCATTCAGGTATTTGGGAAGCCAGAAAATAAAAAAATACCAGCCCGCATCGGGAAGAAATTTGATGGCCAGGAGCCCCCATAACTTCCGGTAGCGAAACAAGCTTATCCAAGGGATATGTAGTGCTGTATCCTGCCCTACCGACTGTTCTTCTTCCTGGCCTGCGGCGATCAGCGCGCGTTCCCCGGCGGTGACAAATTTACTGCGTGACGGCACGGCATAGACCATCCACCATACGGCTGCCCATACCAACCCAACGATACCGAAAATAAAAAATGTCCACTGCCAGCTCCACGTGGCGATGATAAGTGCAATCACGGGAGGCGCAACAACCGCCCCCACGCTGGAGCCGGTATTGAAAATCCCGAAGGCCAATGCCCGTTCCTTTTTGGGAAACCATTCGGATACCACCTTCGCCGAGCCTGGAAAAGCCCCTCCTTCGCCGATGCCCAATAAAAACCGGGCGATTCCCAATCCCATGACGTTGGACACCAGCCCATGGAGCATGTTGGCGATAGACCACCATACAATCAAAATAAAATAACCGAGCCTGGAGCCCAACACATCGATGATCCGCCCACCCACTGCATACATGGTGCCATAGGCGAACAGGAAAAGGCTATTGATAAGGCCATAGTCTACATCGCTGATTTCAAAGTTTTTCCTGATTTCACTCAACGCGACGGGTAGGTTCTGCCTGTCCAAGTAGTTGATAGCTGTTGCCAATGCTATCAAGCCGACAATCCACCAACGGAAATTCTTGATAAGGGGGAGTTTACGCATTTAACTGATAGTTTAATCTTCAAAGGGTTTTCCAAATGAGGTCACCAGTCCACCGTCTACATAAATAAGCTGTCCGTTGACGAAATCCGAGGCTGCGGAAGCCAAAAAAATAGCCGCCCCCACCAAATCCTCCGGGGTTCCCCAGCGTCCGGCCGGCGTGCGACTGACAATGTACCGGTTTAAGGGATTGCTGGGAACGCGATAGGCCGTATTGATTGGCGTAGCAATATAGCCCGGACCGATTCCATTCACCTGGATGTTATAAGGTGCCCATTCGGTAGCTAAATTGCGGGTGAGCATCTTCAACCCGCCTTTTGCAGCGGCATAGGCCGATACCGTATCGCGGCCAAGCTCGCTCATCAACGAGCAGATGTTGATGATTTTCCCCTGCTTCCGGTTGATCATGAACTTGCCCACATGTTTTGACAAGAGGAACGGCGCCGTAAGGTTGGTTTGGATGACCGCATTCCAGTCCGGCTCCTCCAGATCTTCCGTTGGCACACGTTTGATGATGCCGGCATTATTTACCAAGATGTGTATGGCACCGATGGAAGACTCGATATCGGCTACTGCCTTGCGCACCTGCTGTTCATCGGTCACATCAAACGGATAGCCTGCCGCTGCCAGTCCTTCCGCCTGCAACGCCGTAACGACCTCGTGCACGTTGCGTTCGTTCCGCCCGTTGATAAGCAATTTCGCGCCAGCATGGCCCAATCCTTTGGCGATAGCCAATCCGATACCCTGCGTGCTACCGGTGATCAGGGCATTTTGGTGTGTTAGATCAAACAATTGTTTACCCATATCAGTAAAGTCCTTTCGGGTCTACCCAAACTACCTCGCTGTATACTTCGTTGTCCGTCAGCCGATGGGCTGGAGCGGTGAAGCCAGCGGCAGTAAATTTCTGCTGCAATGCCGTTAGCGATTTAAAATCACCCCCGTGAAATACGTTGTTCATGACTTTCACATAACCGCTCAGCGATTGCTTGGCCGCCGCCCATTCCGATGGGTATTTCTTGCTAATCTCGGGATACAGGTCAAGGCAAACTATGATGTAAGCAGCCCGCGCCTGCTCTTCTTTGCTCCCTTCCCTGATTTTTGATACCAGCGCTTCTACCGGTTCCCGTTGCAACAACTCACTTTTAAGCGCTTCCTTCGGCTTGATCAGGATTAAGGGCTTAGGTTCCTCCCGGACAATGTTGTATACAAGTGCCTGGCCGGAAACCGATTTACTGCCCCCATTATTTTCATTGACCACCTCAAAGAGGTCGACCAGGCGATCGGCAAAGCTTGTAATCGTTTCGTCCATCGGCATATTATCGCGGGTGGTATTCTGATAACGATCAACAATGCGCCATTCGTTGCTCATCAGTTTTCGATAGCCCTCCAATACCCCTACAATCGTCCCAACGGTTGCGGCATTGCAGTCTGCATCCCATCCCATGTTGAAGGCCAGTTTCAACGTTTCAGCGAAGTCCCCCGCTCCATACAGCAAAGCAGCCAGAATCGCAGCCGTATTCAGTTCCGTACCGTTCATGTCCCGGATTGCGCCCCCTTCTTGGGTATAGGTATCCCGTATCTGGCGCCTCGCCGCTTGCCAGTCGCCAGGATACTGATGGTGCCATTTCTTGACATTTTCAATAATCTTGAAGGTATTGCTTTTCGGGTCGATGGCCGCGATGCCGGCCCCGATCACTTCGTTGATGTCCGGAGCCAAAAAAGCTGCCGCAATCATCGCGGTAAACAGTTGGGTCGTTTGTGCCGGTTCGCCATCAATTGCCACTTGCGTGTAGTTGAGGCCTATCTTGGCGGCCGTCTGCGGCATCGCCGGAGCAAGTAACCCGAAAGTCTCGCATAAAAACTGACCGGAGACATTGAAATCAGCCCACGGATTCAACAATACATTTCCCGTATACGGCGGATCGATATTCAAATCCATCAAGTGCCTTGCATACCGATTTGAACACCAAATCCGCCGGTTGATTCGATCTTTCCATAATAATTCGATATCATCGTAAGGCAAGAAGACATTCCTTTTCTTTTGCATCTCGAGGATATACACCCATTCAAAGTCGGTGTCGTCGTCTGTTTGGGCACCTTCCAGGAGTTGTGGCACGTAATTCTTTACTTGGCCCGGCTCCTTCTCATACTTAAATTCATGGGGCAACCCATTTAAGTTGCCCAGAATCTGTCCCAGCAAACCGCCCCTTATTTTATCAACGACGGTCTCGACAGGCAGTTGCAGGGTTTCCGGCTTTTGGGCTGTTTGGGCGTATACAGCATATTGCTGCACCACGAAAAATAAAACAGCCAGGTAAATCATCATTCTTTTCATCATTTCTGCTATTTAATGGTGTATAATTTGTCACTGATATCCTTCGTTTTGCGGAAATTCGGTATCCGTGCGATCAATCTGATCTTGTGGGATAGGCCGCAGGGCATGAAAAGGCTGGATGTTGTTTGCCGCGTCCGGGTTGTACATCCGGACCCGCTCAACCAGTTTTCCCGTGCGGACCAAATCAAGCCAGCGCATCATCTCGCCCAACAGTTCGCGCGCACGCTCGTCCAAGATAAAATCGATATCCACTTGATCCGCGCGGACCTCCATTTCCAATTGGTTGGCCAACGTCTCGTCCGGTGTATTGCCCTTCTTTGCTGCCCGGCGGCGCACGGCATTGACATATGCCACAGCTTCCTCGGGCTTATTGTCCATCACCAGCGCTTCCGCCGCAAGTAGGTACGTTTCCGCCAACCGGAAAACAATGAAATCCCTGGAGCCGCGCATTTCCTGAGGATCAGGGCGATCGGGATCCAAAAATTTGGTCAGCGTAGGATAGACCCGCTCGTTCTGCCGACTTGGTGGGAATACGTTATAGTTTACGCGGCTCAATTCAGCTGCGCTCCATTCCCTATCCGACACAAAAACGGCGGTATCCCCTGTATTTAATGTCACCTGCCTTCCGTTTATCGTATAAGTGCCCGGCCTATTGGCATAAAAGACGCGTTTGAAGCTCTTGTCATAGCGATCATCCAATGTGCGGTCAAACAATTGCTCCAGTGTAAACCGCGTGGGCCGGAATCGTGCCCATGGTCTTCCATTTTCGATATCGCGCTGCATGCCGGGCAAATCGTCATACTTCATTAAAAAATACGTGTGCAACGTGTTCCCGCCGTCGCAGCACGCTGTTTGTCCTGCAGTGATAAAATTTTTGCTGTTTTGGATAGACCAGATGACCTCTGCATTCTTCTCCCCCTCGCCTTGTTCAAAAACGTCGGCAAAATCGTCCAGCAGTCCAAAATTATAATTATCAATCACGCTGCTGGCGTAGTTAGCGGCATTTGCATAATCATCCGGCTGCTGGGCTGCCGTGCTGGCTTTGGTCAGGTAAACTTTGGCAAGCAAGTGTTCGGTCGCGGGCTTGGTGGCACGCCCATAATCCGAAGCAACGGCTGGCAATCGCTCCAATGCAAAGGCCAGATCGGCGATGATAGCGGCATAAATATCCCCAACGGGCGCGCGCGTTGCCGCAGTTTGGACGCCCTGCACTTCCTCCAGGGTCAGATGCACGGGGCCAAATAGCTGGACAAGCAAGAAATAATATTGGGCACGTAAAAACCGCACCTCCGCCAGCCGGATGTCTTTAAGATCGTCAGCCAGCCCCGTTACCTCCGGCGCGCGGCTAATCACCGCATTGCACGTGTTAATGGCGATATACAGGTTATTCCAAAGTGAATTGACGACGCCGTTTCTGGGGTTCAGCCCAAAATCGTAAAAATTGAAGCTTTTCAGCCCGCCGTCAAAGCCGTTTGTAAACTCATCCGTTCCAAACACTGTCACCGTAGCCCCATTCTCGTCTATCCCATAAAACGACCTCAAAAAACTATAGGATGCATTTACACCTTCGAGCCATCCACCGGCCGTACCGAGGTGGTTGTCTGTAATCTGTGACCGCACATCCTCTTCCAATAGCTTACTGCAGGAAAAAAATGAGGCAATCACCAAGGTAAGTATAAAACAGTTAACCGTTTTCATATTGCAATGGATTAAAATCTAACGTTCAGCCCAGCCAAAAAAACGCGGCTTGGCGGTGTACTATTTGTGGGGGTTTCCGGGTCAAGACCATTATATTGGGATACGTATTCGGAGAAAACCAGTGGATTCTGTGCGCTCACATAAATCCACAGGGATTGAGCCCCGATGCTACGGGCGACATGCCCGGAAAAATTATAGCCCAGGTTGATGTTCCTTATTTTCACAAAGGATCCGCTAAAATAACGGAGTGTAGAGCCGAAATATGGCGTCTCCAAATTGGAATTGGGCTGCGGGAATGCATTCGTCGGGTTATTCGTTGTCCAATAATCCAATCGGTACTGGTTCACCCGCCCGGATAAGAACCTAAACGTCCCGTATTCGGTACTCTGGATCATGCCCCCTAGCCGGGCAAACGCAAAAATTGACAAATCAAATCCTTTGTAGCGAAATCGGTTTGTCAGGCCACCCGACAATTTTGGAATGTCACTTCCCAATATTTGCCGATCATCGGGATCAATCACACCATTCCCATTGACATCCTTTACTTTGATGCCTCCCACTATCGAGCTGTATTGCTCGGCTTCCGCTTCTTGTCCCTGCTGCCAGATACCTTCCTTGACGTAATCGTAATAGACCACCGCGGGTTGCCCAATGAATCTCAAATTCCCTATGTCATCCACCTTCCCCTGTGAAAGTTCAAGGATCTGCTCCTGATTGGTGTAGAGGTTCAAATCGGTTGTCCATTCAAACCCCTGCTCATCCGGGGATACGATATTCAGTGAAGAAAGGGACACTTCCAATCCCCTGTTCCGTTTCACACCGACATTGGACAGTATCGAACTGTATCCGCTCGTTATCGGCAAAACCCGCGGAAGCAGCAGATCCGTAGTCCGCGATTGGTATACCTCGATGGCTCCGGTAATCCGGTTATTCCACAGTCCAAAATCCAATCCGATATTCAGCGACGCCGTGGTTTCCCATTTCAGCCCATCATTCCTGATGGACGATGGCCGATAGCCAAATGCCGAACTGCCATCAAAATCGTAAACCGTCCGGGAAACCAATCCCTGCGTTTGGTAGGGCATGATGCCTTCGTTGCCGGTCTCCCCATAGCTTAGCCTCAGTTTCAAATTGGAAAAAAGGTTGCTTTCCTGCAAAAATTGTTCGTTCTTCAAATTCCAGCCAAGCGCAAAGGATGGAAAATACCCCCATTTATTACCCGTGGAGAATTTCGAGGACCCATCCACACGTCCTGTCAATGTCAGCAAAAAGCGCTGGTCAAAAATGTAATTGATCCTGGCCATATAAGAAAGGATGGTCCACTTTTGGTAATCACTCCCCACAGCGTTGATAATAGAAGCCGCCCCAAGATTATAGTATTCCAACGATTCCACGGGCAAGCCCAGCACATTGATGGTCGTGCCTTCCTGCTGCAACGATTGCACGCTGTATAGGCCGGTCACATCCAGTTGGTGCTTCTCACCGATGGTTTTTTGGTAGGTGAGGATGTTTTCCCAGGCGTATTGAAAAGCAAAATTCTCGGCATTATTGGCGGCCGGATCGCCTCCTTGCCGAACATTGGTGAGGCTACCGCGAAAATCACCTTTTCGATCCTGACGCAAGTCCGGGCCGAAATTCATCCGGAATTTCAACCCGTCGAACACTTCGGCTTCACCGTATATGCTGCTGAATAAGCGCACTACCTTGGATTTGTTAATGACAGAACCCGGTACGATTTCCAATAGCGGATTTGTGCGTAGTCCATCGCTCGTTGGGCGAAAGATGAGATTTCCGTTTTCGTCATAGGGCACCCCGAGTGGATTTTCCGTCAAGGTGCCAAAATCTGCTCCGGCATTGTACGGGTTGACGTCCTCCCCATTCCGCTCACTGTACGAACCTAATGTAGACATGCCTACTTTTACGCGCTGGCCTATCTTTTGGTCTACATTAAGCCGCGTCGTATAGCGGGTGAAATCCTGTCCTTTGATAATGCCTACATCATTGAAGTACCCAAGCGATATATTGAAATTGGTATTTTCGGTGCCGCCCGATACACTTAGCCCGTGGTTCTGCATCGATCCGTCGTTGATCATCAGGCGCTGCCAGTCGGTCGATCGGCCCTCGGCTATCGACTGAAGTTCAACCGCGTCAAATATCCCCGAATTCACGTCGGCATTGGGATCCTCGTCATCGTATAAGGGCCTGCCCGTCACGGGGCTGATCACCGCCCGCCTTGACTCCCTTTTATACTCGGCAAATTCCTCACCGTTCATCAGATCTGCATACCGCATGATATTCGAAACCCCGTAATAAGCATCATAGTTGATGTTTGTACGTCCGACTTTCCCCCGTTTGGTCGTGACCAAAACGACACCGTTGGCGCCTCTTGATCCATATATTGCGGTTGCGGATGCATCTTTCAACACGTCGATGGACTCGATGTCATCCGGGTTGATATCATTGAATCCACCCGATATGGGTATGCCATCTACCACATATAAGGGATCGTTTCCTGCATTGAACGATCTCCGCCCCCTCACCCGCACCGTGACACCCGCGCCGGGCTTGTTCCCTGCATGTACAACGTCTACCCCCGCTGCCCGTCCTTGCAACATCTGCGGGGCGCTTGTCGCGGGAACCTCGCGGAGTGCCTGTGTGGAGATGGACGTTATGGCTCCCGTGATGTCCTGTTTCTTTTGTGTACCATAGCCCACCACGACTACTTCATCCAGGCTCCCTTCCACCAATTCCAACTGGATGTTTACCGTACTGGCCTCCCCTACGACCACATCCTGCTGTCGATAGCCGACATAGGTAAAAAGCAGGGTATCTCCTGCGGCAGCGTCTATCGCAAACATGCCCGATTCGTCCGTAGTTGTGCCCCTTTCTGTGCCCTTTACCATCACGGATACACCATTCAGTGCAGCTTGGTCCCCCATTGAGGTCACCTTGCCGGAAATCCGCTTACCTTGTCCCAAAGCCGCCAAACACCATGGAAGAAAAGTGAACAACACAATGAAATGTCTAATTTTCTTCATTTTTAAATTACTTTTGGTTATATAACTTGGTTAATAAATCCCCCAAGTACAACTTAGGTACTCGATGATTTACAGGCACTAAGGTATTGCCAAAACCCTGCGTTGGCTACAAGTATTCTGTTTAATGCTTAAATTATTTTGACAGTATTACCTGCAAAATAATTCACCTGACGAGCAAAATACTTTAACTCTATCGGCAAGGCAACGAAAAAGTATGGAATCAGCTCAATGCCAGGTGCTGCCGCTGGTATTGGCTGGGGGTCACACCGATGATCCGTCTAAACTGGCCATTGAAATGGGTAAAATTGTTGAAGCCCACCTCAAAGCAGATTTGCGAGATGGGCAATTTATTATCCATCAATAATTTACAGGCATTCCCAATTTTGATCTCGTTCAAAAACTGGGTATACGTCTTGTTGGAATGCTGTTTGAAATAGCGGCAGAAGGCTGATGGGCTCATGTTGGCAATGGCCGAAACTTCTTCCAAAGAAGGATTATGTACATAGCGGTTGATAATATATTGATAGACATCATTCATCCGTTTGCATTCATCTTCCTCCACTGGCAACACGAATCCGCGGCTGGAGAGTAGCTCATATTCTTTTGAATTGGCCATTGCCTGCAAAATGGACAGCAAATCAATCAATTTGGCCAGGCTATCCTTGTGGTCGTCCAACCGTTTGATTTGCCGTTCCAATTCTATTTTGGATTTGCCAGTGAATTTGATTCCCCGTTTTGAATTGGTGAATAATTTCTTCAATTGCACATTCTTGGGAAGCTCCCAAAATTCCTTCCCCAAAAAATCTTCTTTGAAATAAACGACAATGGCTTGGGCTGCCGAGGCAGATACCGGCTGATAGAAACTCCGGTCATTCTGGTAAAAATGAGGGATATCCCTACCATAAAACACGAGGTCCCCGGCCTGAAACCGTTCCATGCTATCCCCTACAAACCGGATCCCCGTTCCTTTGAGCACCAGCATGATTTCACACTCCGGGTGAAAATGCAACGCCGGGAAAAAGTGGGGCTCGCATACCTTCATCAATTGAAACACATCCTGCTGCTCCTTATTGATAATTTTCAATAGCGCCTTCATCTTCTTGCATTTCTATGTTGCTTGTTATGCCTGTGGTCTATAACAAGGTTTATAATTTAATGTAAATTTGGTAAAATTTATCAGCAAAACAAAGTGAAGCCCATTCTCCGAAAAATCGATACCGGCGCGGACTATTCCTTCAGTATCCGTGAGGATATCCATCCGTATCTCTATAACCACTGGCACTATCACCCCGAAATCGAGCTTACCTTCATCCGCAAGGGGAAAGGTATCCGATTGGTTGGCGATAGCATGCAACCTTTTGAAGACGGCGATCTGGTTTTATTGGGCACCAATATTCCCCACCTATGGCGCAGCGACGCCAGCTACTTCGAACAGTCATCGGGCCTTACCATTGAAGCGATTGCTATCCATTTTAAGTCCGATTTTTGGGGGGATACGTTTTTAGCTTTACCTGAAATGGCGCCCATAAAAAGACTGATGGAAAATGCGCAACGCGGGATAAAACTCTTGGGTAGTACCCATAGCCTAATAACAAACAGGATGGAAGGTATCATCCACGCGCAGGGTGCCGCACGTATTGAGCAGCTCTTGCATATCCTCAATCTTATCGCTTCTTCCCAAGAAATCGAGTTGCTATCGAGTGCCGGGTTTGTCCACACGTTCAATGCCAATAATACCGACCGCATCGACCAGATATTCAACTACACATTTACCCATTTCAAAGAACCGTTGTCCATCGAACAAGTTGCGTCGGCCGTCAACCTCAGTCCGCATTCGTTTTGCCGGTACTTCAAAACCCGTACCTTGAAAACGTATTGGCAATTCTTGCTGGAAATACGCATTGGCTACGCGTGCAGGCTATTGATAGCAGATCGGCACAACATCTCACAAGTCGCTTTCGAATCCGGGTTTAGCAACCTCTCCAACTTCAACCGCCAGTTTAGAAGCATCATGCAGATGACTCCCCAGCAATACGTGAAAACCTATCGGACAACCCCTCAATTATAGGCCACGGTGTTGCTCAACGTGCCGATGGGGCCTATCGTGATGTTCACGGTATCCCCTACCTGCAAGGTAAAGTCATCAGCAGGCACTAAGCATGTACCTGTCATCAGGAAACTGCCATGGTCGAACGTGCATTCACGGTATAAATATGCTGCCAGTTCGCTGAGCGACCGTTTTATCCGGCTGATGGCCACCGAGTCCTGGAACATCAGCTGTCCATTGCGGACAATAGCCATCTCGATGATCGTGTCGGAACCAATGGGTGATTCAGGAATATAGAGGCATGGCCCCAATGCCGCACTACGGTCGTACACCTTGGCTTGGGGAAGGTACAACGCGTTTTCGCCCTCGATACTCCGCGAGCTCATGTCGTTTCCCACGGTGTAGCCTTGGATGCTCCCGGATGAGTTGATAAAAAGGGTCAGTTCCGGCTCCGGTACATCCCACGCGGAATCCTTGCGAATGCTTACCCGCTGCCCATGCCCGGCTACCCGATGGGGCAATGCCTTGAAAAACAACTCCGGCCGCTCCGCATGGTACACTCGGTCATATAAATCGGCTCCTCCCGAATCTTTCGCTTCCTCCATACGGGCCTCCATGCTCCGTAAATAAGTCACTCCCGCAGCCCATACTTCCTGATTGCCAATAGGCGGCAGCAATTCATTGGCTATCCATGCCAACGCCGTTGCTTCGGGAATGGGATCAAACAGGCTCAATTGCTTGCGAAGATAGGGATGTAGCCCATCCCGGTTAACGAGTTCGTCCCAGTCTTGACGAACCAGGTGGTAGCGGTCGTCCGCATGGAGAACATGGCCTTGTGTTGTTTTATACAATTTCATATGCATATAATTGATTGGTTGCTAAGTTAATCATTAAAGCGAAATCCCGCGTTTCCAGGGGATGAAATCATCGTGTCCCCCAACCTCTGCTTTGACAATCTCCTCACCGCTGGCTACCCGTATGATGTGCTCCAATATCCGTTCGCCGGCGGCTTCAATGCCTTCTTCCCCCCGGACTACTGTGCCCGCGTCGAGATCGATGATATCATTCATTTTTTCATACAATGGCGTGTTGGTAGCAACCTTCACCACCGGTGCAATCGGATTTCCAGTCGGCGTACCGAGCCCCGTTGTAAAGACTACTACCGTGGCACCGCTGCCTACCTCCGCCGTGGTCGATTCAATATCGCTGCCGGGGGTGCACAATAGGGTCAGCCCGGGCTTGGTTACCTTATCCGGATAATCCAGCACATCCACCACGGGCGAAGTGCCTCCTTTTTTTGCGGCACCGGCAGACTTGATGGCGTCGGTAATAAGCCCATCGCGGATATTCCCCGCCGAAGGATTGGAATCGAAGCCGGATCCCACCGCTTCCGCACGGTGCTGATAGGCCTGCATCAGATGCACGAATTTGCCTGCCAACTCCTCATCCACGCAGCGGTCGCTAAGCTCCTGTTCTACACCGCACAATTCGGGAAACTCCGAAAGCACGACCGAGGCACCCAACGCGACCAATACATCAGCGGTATAGCCCAGAGCTGGATTGGCGGAAATACCCGAAAATCCGTCAGAGCCGCCACACTCCAGCCCGATGCATAGCTTGCTGAGCGGCGTGGGCTGGCGGACAACTTCATTGGCCTGCACGAGTCCCATGAAAGTTTGCTGTACGGCTTCACGCAGCAAGTCGGCTTCATTGCCGATACGCTGCTGTTCGAGTATATACAACGGCTTGTTGAACGAGGCATCGCGCTTAGCAATTTCCGCTTCCAGCAAGCTAATTTGTGCATTTTGGCAACCGAGACTCAGCACGGTGGCTCCTGCAACATTGGGATGGGTGACATAACCGGCCAACAGCCCGCATAGTGTGCGGGCGTCGTCTTTTGTCCCTCCACAGCCGAGCGTATGGGTAAGCATCTTGATGCCGTCGACGTGTGCAAACAACCGATCTCCGGTGCCGATCGTTTCAGTGTCAATGGCTGTTGCCAGTGTCGCTTCATCGGTGCCGCCAGCTTGGTATAGCCGTTTCAACTCCCTGACCAACCCGGCGTAAGGGGATGAGGCACGTTGATAGCCCAGTTCTTTTACAAGTGTTTCATGGATGAGGCTTACGTTTTTATTTTCGCAGAACACCAATGGGATAAGCAGCCAATAATTTTTCACGCCTACGGCTCCATTGGAACGGTGGTAGCCCATAAAGGTACGCTCATGCCAGCGGGACACATCGGGTCGTATCCAATCGGTTTTCCGTTGGCTTACCCGGTATTCGCCGGAAGCATGCCGGATATTGGACGTCGAAAGCAACGCACCTTTTTTTATGGGTTGGGTGGCCTTCCCCACCAATACGCCGTACATGATTACGTCGGCATCGGTATCGATATCACGCATCGCATACTTATGTTTTGCCGGCACATCGTCCAGCAGCGTGATCCTGTCTTTTCCGACCGTCATCTCATTGCCCTTTACGAGGCCAACCAATGCTACGGCCACATTGTCCTGCGGATGTATTTGCAGCGATTTCGTCATCATCACTTTTTTATAAAGATTGTTTCGTCAGTTCACCGTCTAACTTTCTCCAAATGCCCAGTCTGTTGCCATCCCGCAACTCAACGGGGAGTAGCCTATCGGGATAATTCTGGTAGCTTACCGGCCGGGTAAACCGGTAGATGGCCTGCGTCCCTACCGAAGTGCTCCGGGCATCTGTAGTGGCGGGGAAAGGCCCCCCGTGCACCATCGCGTGGCCTACTTCCACCCCGGTTGGCGCGCCATTGATGATCAATCTGCCAGCTTTACCTTCCAATGCCTGGAATAGTAGCCCAAATGAATCAATATCCACATCGGTGCACCAGACACTGCTCGTTAATTGCCCATCAAGCACTTTTGCTATTTCCAGTAATTGTGCGGTATCTTCTGCGATCACATGGATGGATGCCGGGCCGAAATACTCTTCCCGCAAAGCATCGTTTCGAAGAAAATCCGCTCCGCGTACCCGGAATGCAACCGGGACGGCTGCATCGGATGGCAACCCTTCCGTTTTTCCCTCACCGAGTACCTGAATCCCGTTGATGGATTTTAGCCGCTCCACGCCTGCTGAATAGGCCGTATAGATACCCGGTGTCAGCATGTCGTGGCAGGTCTGCTCAGCCAGTTGACTACCATAAGTTGAGAGAAAATGCTCCGTTTCGGGCGACTGTAACATGACCATCAATCCGGGATTGGTACAAAACTGTCCAGCACCCAAGGTATTGGAGGCTGCCAAAGCTATGGCCGTTGCTTCCGCATGGTGTTTCAACTGGTCGGGCAACAGAAAAACGGGATTGATACTTCCCATCTCGGCATATACTGGAATGGGTACCGGCCTCCTTGCCGCCGCATCGTACAGGGCCTTGCCTCCCGAAAAAGAGCCCGTAAAGGCTACCGCTGCTATGGAAGGATGGGTGACCACTTGTAGACCTATCTCCCGCGCGACCATCAGCGAGGCGAATACACCCTGAGGCATGTCCGTTTGGCTTGCCGCCCGTTCGATACAACCGCTCACCAGTTGGGATGTTTGCGGGTGCCCCTCGTGTACTTTATACAATACGGGACACCCAGCGGCCAAAGCCGATATTGTATCACCTCCAGCCACTGAAAACGCAAACGGGAAATTGCTCGCACCATATACACATACTGGGCCGAGAGGCAGCTGCATTTGTCGGATATCCGGCTTTGGAGCGGGTATACGCTGTGGGTTTGCTGTATCGATAATGGCATTTACCCATGATCCCTCCTCCAACACCTCGGCAAATAAGTTAATCTGGTTGATGGTTCGGTCGATCTCCCCGTGGAGGCGCCCTTCGGGAAGGTGGGTCTCTTGGTGAGCGATTTCAACGAGATTTAACCGAATAGTGGCTATTTCTCGGGCGATCTGCCGCAGAAAATCGATGCGCCGCGAGGCTGGATATCGCCGATAGTGTTCGAATGCTACTTCGGCGCTTTCCATATAAGTGATGACCTCCGGCCACTCCAATAAGGTATGGGATTCTTTTAATTTTCCATTCATCATAATTGCTTGTCTATATTATGGGCCAACAAATTGGTTTATATACGCTCAAAAAGATGAACACAAAATAAGCTAACAATTTAATGGTTTCCCACCAATTTGTTAGCTTATTCTGATACTATATTGGCTTAACCGACTTATTGTCGGTTTGAGGCTTGCAGCATTAATGCCTCAATGACCTTCCCAATGTAGGCATACGGATATTTATGACTGATGAAATAGTGACCGGCGTCCACTGTGGGGTCCCATGTATTCGATCCATCTTCACTGACCGTAAATTTCCCGGGTCCGTTGACATAGAAGTAATCTTCAGGACTGCGCACGGCGCACAAAACGGCCGTTTGATCCCATGAATTACGATTCGTTTCCCCTTCCTTGGTGTATGTCATAAGGTTATACGCATAGGCCTTGCTTACTGGGTTATTGCCTCCCTGCCTTGCCACTGCGCTTCCTGTAAAAATCTTGGCACCGATTTCGAAGCCGCTGAACAATATTGGCCTGGGCCACTTGCTGATCACATTTACGGAAGCCTGGGCATGTTTGTTGACGTTAAATTCACTGCCCTCGGGGAATGCACCAGCCATGGCAACCAGTTGCTTAACCTTTGCCTTGACGAGATCAACACCGTTCAGCTCCGAATACGCGTCAGGCTGCGAGTCCAACAGCGCACTGATATTCGAAAGGAATCCCACTGTTACAATGGTCACGCTGTTGGCTGGCTGGTTGGCCAGCGAACGGCGGTATACCTCCACGGCGCTGGGATAGCTTCTTGCACGCACATCGGGCGCGAAGGTATTAATCAGCGTATCATTCCAACCATTTTCCGCAGTGAAGTCCGGTGCGCCCCGCATGGCAGTGCCAACCGGTAGGCTATCCCGACCAAAATAACGATTGAACAGCGCTATCGTGGGCGCAATGGATGGATGTGCGTCACTGGCAACCGTAGCCAATACGTCACATTCACCACTATCGGCAAGGGCGTGCAACACCGCAATGGCACCAACGTCATCGTAATCAGGCCCCATGTCGGTATCAAAAATGATTTTAGGTTTACGCTCATGCCCAGCATCCGTAGCCTGTGGCCCGGTACCGGACCTACAGCTTATACACCAAATGCAGCCTATCGAAGCAATCACAGAGAAACTGGCAGAAATACGCATCATCCGTTTATATTAATACAACTACTCTACATGATGGCTGTTTATCCCATCCACCGGTTTGTCGGAATACACTACATAGTTATTTGCCCATATCCTGTAGCCATCACGAGGGTTCGCCACCACCAGCTTTACGGCGTGTTTGCCCTTGGGCAGTTGGTATTTCCAAAAAATCTCGTGCCGACGCTTGGTGTAATCCGTAGACATGGTGAAAGTTTCCACTTTTTCACCATCGATATGCAAATCTACCGAAAAAACATAGTCGGTCAATTCTTCCCCATCCTTATGGGCAGATCCTAACAATACGACGCCCGTGCCCTCAAAGTCAAACGCATATTCCGAAGTAATGTTTTGGTTGACCGTCACCCGTTCAACGGGATATAAGCCTTCAAAACTTTTCTCATACCGCACGGGTTCGGGTTGTTGGATGGCAATTGTTGCCGTGCTATCGCCCACTTCTCCTCCATTGCGCTTGATCATTTCAAGCGCATGCCGATATCCGGTTTCATAGACCTTGTTTAAGGACATCGTCGTATATTTGAAGTTCATGTCTTCCACATCGGCCAGTCCCATCTTCCAATATGACGGGATACTATCGTAGCCAATCATCGTGCCCAATATTCCACCCGCACTCGATGGATTACAATCGGAGTCCTGCCCTGCGCGCGTGGCAATTTCCAGGGTTTTGGTATAATCACCATTGCCATAGAGTAGGCCCAGTACAATATAGGCTGCATTGATTTTCGCATCGATATTGAACGTGGCAAACACGCCTTCCGGGCAGCCCACTTCTTCCGACCATTTCTTTTGTATCTCAAACCAAGTCCGCTTCCAATCATCCGGATACTGCTCATGCCAGTTAATCACGTCGGCGATACATTTGTAAAAGTCGCTTTCTGCGGGAACGGTACGGAGGGCTTCTTTCACCACATAGTGGACGTCATCCGACACAAATGCGAGCGAATACATGGCACCCACGTACACCCCGCCATACCAGCCATCACCATAGTTCATGATATGGCCAATTTTATCACTGATAGCGGATGCCGAGTTGGGCATTCCGGGATTCATCAATCCGGCAAAATCAGATTCTATCTGGTAATCAATATCATCGGCATGGGGATTATTCAGCCAATGCCCGGACTCGGGGGCCTTGATACCATTGAGAATATTGTAGCGTGCGGCTTGGTTGGCATGCCATAGGACATATTCCGCGTTGGCAAAGGCGTTGGCAAAGGAATCTACGGGTGCATCCAGTCCCGCGCGTTCAAACACATCTACGAAGGTGAGATCCATATAAATGTCATCATACAAACCCGGCTCTCCTTCCATCCATTTCCGGATGTAGCCATCGTACCAGGGGATGGTTTGGTAATCCTGGATGAATGTCCCGTTGTAGCGAAATTCGGTAGGCCCACCGAAAGTCACCCCTATCGTCTGGCCGGCCCAGCCACCTTTGATTTTATCTTTTAGTTCTGCAAGCGATAGCACTTTTGAGCCCGATGTTGGGGCGTCTTGCGATGGCTGACTACATGAGCCCAGCCAAGAACATGCCAGCACTCCGAAGGTTAACGTTAGTCTGTTCATAATTTTTCAGTTTTATTTAAAACGGTGTTTACTATCATTTGATTATCCTGGTACTAGTTGGGTATCGGCCCGTAAATTTCCAGCTCACTGATGGATGTAAAATAGGCCGGCTTCCCATACCAGTGTTCCCCGCCCCCGGCATTTCCGATTATCCGGATTGCCGTAGCTTCCAGCGGCTCGAAATTAAGGGTATACATCACAAAATGCGGTTTATCATAAGGCGCATTCCCCTCAACCAAGGTAGGTGAAATCTTCATGTTTTTCACACGCTTCCAGCCACCTTTCCCATCTTTATATTCTACGGAAAGGCTTGTAAACCAACCTGCAATTTCCTCCATTGCCCCGGTATAGAAAACTACCGATCCGACTTTAATCGGCTCGCGCCATTGATAGCCATAATAATCGACCTTGGGCTCATGCGTGCCATCAATGCTGTAATAAGTAGAACCTTCGCCAGCCACGTTTCCATCCCGGATAGCCTCTACGTCATTGGCATACAATGAATAGGGTACGGTGAGCCATAGGGAATCACGCGCAGCGATATCCAATCTGCTTACATTACTCAATACGCGCGTAGCTTGGAGTGCCAGGTTGGGGCCGGTCACCCGCACCTTCAATTCCCGCGTGGCCTGTTGCGTGCCCCGCTGCGCTGCGATAAGA
Organism: Parapedobacter koreensis; assembly: GCF_900109365.1. Lineage (GTDB taxonomy): Bacteria > Bacteroidota > Bacteroidia > Sphingobacteriales > Sphingobacteriaceae > Parapedobacter > Parapedobacter koreensis. The sequence goes on from NZ_FNZR01000011.1 coordinate 104,221, forward strand.
AGCCGATAATTTCCGGGCTGGCTGGTCGTTCCAACGATATTGCCCTTGTCAAACTGAAGTCCTTCGGGGAGCGACCCATCCGCGACCCGCCATTGCACGTCATCGCCATCTCCCACGATGGCCATGCGGTATGACACTGGCTTACCGACTTCAATCCGTAGATCAGGCCCCTCCGGCAGTTCGAGGGGTGCTTGAAACGACGCAGCACGTTTTATCACGTAGTAGTCTTTTCCATCCTCCGTGATTTTTTTGCCCCCATTCATCAGGATGATGCGTTCCCCTTGCATGGCTGTCCGAAGCGCCATATCATGGATACCCGCATCCGGCAAGTCATACCGGCTGACGTTGATATACCGGTCATTGAACGGTTGCTCCCAACCCGTTATCGGGAATAATAATTCATCCGGAATCGCTTCCATTCCGTTGATAAGCGCGATCAGTCCGCACATCGTGGCGGTTTGATTGTCGGCATCAAACCCCATTACCACCGCCATATCCAATGTTTTCTGGAAATCCCCTTGCCCGTACAGCAAAGCGAGTATGCCACATGCACCATTTAGGTTGGCATTCCATATCGTCTTGGTGTCGGCAGGTTCATGCTGGTAATACCGCTCCGCCATCGTTGCCCGTGCCGCCTTCCAATCCGTTGGGTGTGCCTTGTACAGTGCTTTCATATCTTCCACGGTTTGCGCAAACCGGCTACCTGCCGGAAGGGCCGCCGTTCCGATATCAATAAGGCGGTAAATGTCGGATTCAAAGAAAGCTGCGGCAAACATGGCTCCATAGTGGATGGTGGGTTCCACCCCCCAATCATCACTGGTAATACGGGCGGCCCATTCCGACTTTCCTGCGGCATAATGCACCATGCCGGGTGCCGTGATCGCCCAAATTTCATTGACCAATTGCGGGTCGATTTGAAACCAGTGCGGATTATATTGTTTATAGCCCGTCAATGGCGGACTGTATCCCACATGCATCAGCCCGAGTGCGGCCCGATTAGCCAGCCATACGCGCTCGCGGATGTGATGTTTCCACGCTCCAGCCAATTGCGCATAGGTAGGCTCCGCGCCATATTTTTCCATTTGGAGCAGGTACATATATTCCACATCCGTGTCGTCGTCTGAAAACGCGCCGTCTACGTCCCGGAGCTGCTGCAGCCTGGGGCCGTAGCCAAAAGGGAACGTTTCCGGACCCGGCTCATCGATATAGGCATTTTCGTGGGGCAAACCATAAGTATTGCCTACGATCTGTCCCAACCACGATGCATACACCTTCTGCTGGTAGGTTTCCACGGCAATTTTCAGGTATGGGCCGTTATCCTGCGCCTTCAATGTCCTTGCTCCGCCTGCCGGCCCAAGCAGCACGGCAAGCAGGCACCACGCCGCCCATATCCGACGACGCCATAACTTGTCTTTATCCGTTGCGTTAATAATCATCATTCTGTGTCAGATTGGGATTCTTGTCGATTTCTTCCTGCGGGATCGGCAAGAAATAAAATGCATCCCGCCAAGACCGGGGTTCCATTACCTCTTCGGTATATTGAAAGCCGCCACCGCCCTGCCGTTCGATCGTCATTTTATGCACCGGCACATTGAGTAGTTGGGGAGCTGTTTTCCACCTGCGCACATCAAAGAAGTACTGCTCTTCAAAAGCCAGTTCGACCTTCCGTTCATTCATATATCGTGCACGTAAGGCTTGCCCCGATTCATCATTGGGTATTTCGGGCATGTCCGATCGTTCCCGCACCCGGTTAATATAGGCACGCGCTTCGTCCTCATGGCCCAAATTCAGTTGTGCTTCGGCATAGTTGAGCAGGACTTCTGCATAACGGATCACTATCCAGTTGGCACTCCACCGGTTATCGCCGTAGCTCAGGGGATTCTCCTCGTTAAGGAACTTTTTGAGGTAGTAGCCGGTCATGGTGAGCGACGTCGCATATTCGTCATAGGCCCCTGGTCCATTGGCTCCGTCTACGAAGGTTTCCAGCGTCCTACCCCGCCATGATGCGCCGTTATATAAGATAGATGCATAAAACCGCGGATCCCGCCCCACATAAGGAGCCGCCAAATCATAGCCGGATTCCGGATCTCCGATGGCCCTGCCATTGGCCATTTCGTAACTGTTGACCAGCTCCTGCGTGGGCCTGGTCATACCATACGCACCATTGAACCCCTGCGGATTGGTCATGTAATCCCAGTCGTTTGTCCGGTAAGGATAAGCAAACTGGATGTCGAATATCACCTCCTCGTTATTATCATTCAGGAAGAGCCCATTGTAATCGGGATATAGTGCGTATTGTTCTGAACTGATGACCGCCCATGCGGCATCTGCGGCAAGTTGCCATTTGGCCAAGTCATTCCCTTCATTGTGGAGCGGGCTCGCCGCATAAAGCAATGCCCGTGATTTCAGTGCTAAAGCAGCGCCAGATGTCGCTTTGCCAACCTCGGTGGGCGACCATTCCGACGGCAGCAGTCCGGCGGCGGCATCAAGATCCGCAACGATAAAATCCACGCATTCTTCGTACGAATTTCGGGGCACAAATAAGTCTTCATCCAATGACTGAGCGGATGAAATGATGGGTACGCCCCCGAAGAAATTAACCAGCTCCGAATAAAACAGGGCCCGGAGGAAGTAGGCCTGCCCCAGCAATCCGTCATTTGTCTCCGCATCGCCCTGCCCGGTATTGTATTGCGCGATGAATTGATTCAAACTCCGTATCGGATAATACAGATCCCAAGCATCCGCAAACGGGGCATTGCCGGGTGTGACCTCGCCGGTATTGAACGGCTGGGCCGGATGCCAGTTGTGCCCTCCTTCCCCGATTTCGGTTGCACAGTCCAATCCACGCCCCAGACCACCCGGGATATTCAGGTAGACGTCATTCAGATACAATTGCGCTAAATTAGCATCTTCCCATACCAGTTCTTGGTCGATAACGTCCAAGGGGTTTTTATTCAAGACATCTTTCTCACATGAAAAGAAGAAACCTGCCACAAGCGCCGTCAATAATTTGATATAACCTTTCATGATTGTTTGTTTTTTAGCCAACTAAAATTCAACATTAAGCCCTACCATCATCGTTTTCTGAATCGGGTAAAAATAAGGTGCACCCGATGGGGCTTCGGGGTCGAATATCTTCACCTTGCTCCAAGTGAGCAGGTTTGTCCCCGTTAGGTATATGCGCAGCCGTTTGAGCACATTTTCCGGAATGAGGCTCTTTGGAAACGTGTAGCCCAGTTCGGCATTTTTCAGCCGCAGATAGGCGGCATCTTGCAACCAGAATGAGGACGTCTCTTGTTTGTAATTGTATTGATCGAGGGAAAGCCTTGGATAGGAGGCATTGGGATTTTCCGGGGTCCACCGGTCAAGGTGATGTTCCATCGCACTGCTTCCATAGATAAACTCAAGCGTCGCCTCGCCTTGGAAATTGACATTATACCCACCTGCACCCTGCAGCAATACATTCAGGTCAAATCCTTTATAGCTTCCACCCAGCGTGATCCCGAATATGCTTTCGGGAATGTCAGATTTTCCTATCGCACTGATATCGTTTGAATTGATGACATTATCGCCGTTCAAATCTTTATACCGGATGTCTCCGAGGCGGGGTTCTACACCCACAATCTTCGGGGAATTGTCGATTTCTTCCTGGGTCTGGTAAAGCCCTTCGCTCACGTAACCGAAAAATTGCCCCATGGGTTTGCCCGTACGCTGCCGATAAGCGGGTATGTTGGCCGGTTCATCGATGAAGGCAATTTTGTTCCGGGTAAATGTGTAGTTGGCATTCACAAAATAGTTGAATGCACCGATGGTATGGTCATGCCGCAACTCCACCTCGACACCATGGTTTCTTACCCGTGCGATATTCTCCACCGGCAAGGATGCTCCAAAGGTCACGGGGACAGATTGGTTGCGCATGGCCAGGATATTAGCACGTTGCTCAAAAAACACATCGGTACGGAATCCGAAAAATCCACCTTTAAATGAGGCATCCACCCCAAAATTGGTTTTACGTGCCCGCTCCCAGGTAACATACGGGTTGGCCAATTCACCGATGTACAACGACTGTACGGGTGTGGGCGACGATCCGCCAAAAACATAGTCGCTACCGTAATAAACGGGCTGCCGATATAAAAAGCGCCTGTCGCTTACCAAGTCGTTGCCCACCTCTCCATATGAACCCCGTATCTTGAGCATATCGATATAATCGATGCGTTTGAGAAACGCCTCATTGGCCATGTTCCATCCCAACGAAAATCCCGGGAAAAAACCATATCTCCGGGAAGGTGCAAAATTCTCGGATCCGTTATAGCCAAAGCTAGCCTCTACCAGGTATCTCTGATCGTAATTGTAGTTGATACGCCCCACCACACCTTCGCGTCCGCTTTCCGAGGCTCCCCCATAATTGTTGATGTTGGTCCGTGGGCCGGCGAACAGCTGGTCGAGCGCTTTGGATGGAAAATCGGATCGGTAGCCACTGAGGGAATTGCTGTAGCTCGCAAATTGCGTATAGAGCGCCAGTATGCCCAATTCATGCTTGCCGAATGTCCGGTTGTAATTGATATGTGTTTCAAACGTCCGGTTGTTGTACTGATCAAACCCTTCGTCCAAACTGGGCAGGGGCACCCCTATCTCTTCTAGCCCATCGCCCGTGGGAATGAAGGTTTGGTAGGGTGTATACCAGTTTTTGTAATTGTTAAAACCAAAATCATAGGCATATATCACTTTTGCCGATAGCCCCTTGACCCAAAAATCAAACTTCTGATCAATGGTAAATGAAGTTTGGATATTCCTTGCACCATTTTTCCGATAGCCAGCCTCCGTCAGATCGGCTACCGGGTTGGTACCCCACAACGATGCCCACGAACCGTCTTCATTTTTAATGGGAAATGCGTTTGGTGGCAGATAGGTCGTCGTGCTGAATATCCCCCCGTCTTCCCTGGATGTCACCACGCCGGGATGCCGCCAGTCCCCTAATTCCCCGCCCAATCCAACGGTCAGTTTCGTGGTATTGCTGAGATCGGCGTTAATATTGGCCCTGAAATTATATTTGGAAAAATTCACGCTTCTATACATCCCCTGCTGATCAAAATACCCCAGCAGCAAAAAGTAATTCAGATGCTCCGAACCGCCCGTAGAAGACAGCGAATGCCTTTGCTGCAATGCGTCTGGTTTGATCACTGCATTATACCAATCGACATCAGGATGCGTATATGGGCTTGAATGGTCGCGGTATTTCTGCAGATCTTCCGCTGAGTAAGGTGGTGTCGCGTCGGGATTGTCATTCAACGCCGCTTCGTTATATAATCGGGCGAAGTCATAGGAATTCAGGTATTTGGGCACCTGCGAAGGATTCTGGATTCCCGCATATCCATTGTACGTAAATGAAGGCTTGCCTGTTTTTCCCCGTTTGGTAGTCACCAGTATAACCCCATTGGCGCCGCGAATACCATAAACCGCGGTCGCAGAAGCATCCTTCAGTACGCTCAACGATTCGATTTCGTTGGGATCGATTTGCGAAAAATCACGGGGGATACCATCTACAAGAATCAACGGAGCATTATTATTCAATGTTGATCTTCCCCGGATTAGGAGTTCGTCCGGCGAATCGTCACCCGGCTCTGCATTCCGTTGCACGGCGACGATCCCTGGCAATCGCCCAACCAACGCATTAGCGAGGTTAGGTGCGTTGCTCCTGACGATTTCGTCGCCTTTCACAGCAGAGACAGATCCCGTTACGTCTTGTTTGGCCTGGGTTCCATAACCGATTACCACGACTTCCTCCAAGGCCGAATCGGAAGCGACCATGGCGATATCTAACATTTTTTTACCTCCTAGAGCCACCTCTTGGCTGTTATATCCGATATAACGGACCAACAACGAAACATCAAACGAACGTACCGTAAGTGTATAGACACCTTCCTCATTGGTGGTCGTGCTGGCATCTTCACCCACGACCGTAATGGTTGCCCCTACCAGCGGCTCGCCGCTGGCTGCATCCGTCACCTTGCCGGTCACTGTCTCCTGTGCCACGGTACGTTGGCAAAATAATAGGCAACAGACCAGACCAAGCAAAGTGTATTTCATACTTTTACTCATAACAATTGGTTTTTTATTGGTTTATAATACCTTGTACAGGCGCTCGTTATCCACCAGCGGCAATCACCAGCCCCAGTCCAACGACAAACAATACGAACATCGCACTCACAAGCGCATTGACCGTCTTTGATCCGCCCCTAAATTCTTTCCAGATCAATACGCCCCACAGTGCGGCCACCAATGTGGCCCCCTGCCCAAGCCCATACGATATGGCCGGCCCGGCTTTGCCTGCGGCAATGAGGTTGAAGAGGTTGCCTACCCCCCAGATACCGCCCCCCAGGATGCCCACCACGTGCAGGCCAAACCGTCCTTTGAAATATTCACTGTAACTACTGGGACTCCCCTCAAGCGGCCTGCGCAACAGGATGGTATTAAACAGCAAGTTGCTCACCACAATGCCGCCTGCAAACACCACAAATGCGGTATAAGGTGTCATCTTTCCGGCAGCAGGAGACACGAAGTTTTCCAAATCCATGCCTGCGGCGATGAATGGATAAAAGGTAGACATCAACACGCCTGCTATAACGGATACAACTATCCACTTGCCCACGCCTTTTTTGCCGGTACTGCCCGAATGCTTCTGGTAGGCAACAGCGTTGAGAACAATCGCCACGGTCACCAACCCTACACCAAGGAAAAGCAATACTGGATCACCCTTGCTGAGCATCAGGTAATTGATGAGCACGCCAATGACCAGTGCCAGGCCGATTCCCACGGGAAATGCCACGGCCATACCCGCGCCAGCAATGGCTGCGGTAAGGAGGATATTGGCCAAGTTGAACACCACACCGCCGATAAATGCGCTCCGTATGTTGCTTCCTTCTGCCTGACCCAAATCAGCGACGAATGATCGGCCGGATTCACCGATGCTTCCCATGGTAAATGCCCCCACAAGTGCCAGTAGAAAAATCCCCAGTACATAGTCCCAATAGAACAGCTCAAAGCGCCATTCCCGTTGCACCAGCTTTTGCGTATTGGCCCATGAACCCCAGCAAAGCATCGTGATGATGCAAAAAAGGACTGCCAAGCCATAATTTTCTACGATAAACATAATTTTTCCGGTTTTAATTGGTTAATATAAGCTATACTACTTCACGCTGCTGAGCAGCACTTCATTGCGAAAGGGAATGGACGACTGCGCGCCCATACGCGTCACCGCAATCGATGCCGCCCGGCAAGCAAAGGCGATGGCGTCTGTCAGCGTCTTGCCTTCAGCTACGGCCACAGCTAATGCCCCATTGAATACATCCCCTGCCGCTGTGGAATCCACGGTTTCCACAGCGGGAGCCGGAATGTGATAAAATACGCCATCCTCCAACAAGGCAGCACCACGATCGCCCAGCGTAATGATAACATGCTTCACGCCCTGGGCATGGATGCTTTCTGCGGCCTGCCTTGCATCCGGAATATCGGTAATGCGTATGCCCGAGAGCATTTCCGCTTCGTTTACATTGGGTGTGATGATATCCACCATATGGAATACATTCGGCACAAGCGCGTTGGCAGGCGCTGGATTGAGGATGACCTGCATGCCCCTTGCCCGTGCATGGCGGGCGGCGAATTCAACCGTACGCATAGGAATTTCCAACTGGATAAGCAGTATTTTCGCGTTTGCATAATTGTTCATCACCTTTTCTACGTCAGCAGGCTCCAAATGTGCGTTGGCTCCGGGGGCTACCACAATGCTATTTTCCCCTTTTTCATCCACGGTAATGAGCGCAATGCCAGACGGGCTCTCCCGATCGGACAGAATACCGTCGGTATCTACACCTTCTTCATCAAATAACTGTGACGACTGCTTACCAAAGATGTCGTCACCAATTTTACCGATAAACGTCACATCTCCACCCAACCGCGCAACAGCTACTGCCTGGTTGGCCCCTTTGCCCCCCGGATTCATGAAAAACGAACCCCCCAAAACGGTTTCCCCGGGCTGGGGAATATGACTGGTTTTTACCACCATATCCATGTTCATACTGCCTACAACGATGATTTTATTATTCATATAACTGGTCAAAAAATGATAACGGGTTTATAATGGATCAAAAATAAATCAGATAGCCATTAGAAAATAGCCATATTTTCGTAATTTTATGAATCTTAACTTGATATTATACAACAACAATAAAACACAAAAATCTTATTTTCAAATATTTATATCATATAAATTCACATAAGATTTTTCCCATTATTTCAATTAAGCAGCTAAAAAATGCTCGTCTTCGAATTAGAGAAACTCATCAAATCGCTCTCGGCAACGGAGAGAAAACTTTTCCATCTCCACAGCAGCAAATTACAAGGACCAAAAGATTACGTGCTTTTGTTTGATTTGGCTACGGATAAGAAGGCCGGACGCAACAAGACGTGGGAACAACGCTTTAAAGAAAAATACCCGAATAAATTGTTTGAAAATGCTGCCAATTACCTTTATAAAGTGCTCACGGACGTATTAGTACAAATACGCATTGAACAGGACACATGGTATACACAATACCAGAGCTTGATGAAAGCGCGGCTCTGCTTCGAACGTTCCATTCCCAATAGGGCTCATAAGGAACTACAAAAGACACTTAAACTCGCCGCTGAAAGCCAAAACCATTCCGTAGCTTATCAAGCCGCCCGTATGGAGCTTACCGCATTGGCAGACATCGGCTTTCCCAGCTTCAATGAGCAGCAATTGGTGGATAAACAGATGAAAGCCAAGCATACACTGCAGTCGCTTCGCCAACTTCATGAACATTATTCCCTCTATGAATTATTGAGCCACCGCCTTACAAAAGGAGTGCTCCACAGCAATGGCAAACGCGACAAGCGGATAAATGACCTCATCTTGAGCGAGCTCAGCTTGACGACGCGGGGCAGCCAATACCAATTCGAGCCTCAAAAGCTTCATTTACTATTCCAGTCCTTCTTTTTTATCCATACCGGTGAATACCGCTCGGCACTACGGATATTCGACGAACTCAACACATTCATTGAATCCAATGAATCGATGTGGAATTACCCGCCTTATGATTACCTCTCCGCACTGGACGGCATTTTGGATAGTCTGCGAGGCATTGGCTATTATAGGGAAATGGCGCATTTTATTGACAAAATCGTTGCGCTATCCAAACGAACATATCCCGACCATTTCCGTAGTTTAGCAGGACTTACTGCGTTGGCTTACCGTTTGAGCATGTACCTGGGAACCGGTGATGTCCATGAGGCTATGCAATTGCTGGACAGCTCCAAACATGAAAAGCAGCAGACTTCCATCACCGACAGCCATGAAAAACAACTGGAATACCTTTATTTCGAAGGCTTGGCATATTTTCTTTCGCAGCAATGGCATGATGCCAATAGGTGCATCAATCACTTTTTCACCTTCGGCAAACAAAATTCCCAGCTTTCCGTATACCGCGCAGGAAGGTTGCTGCATATCCTCCTTGGCTATGAACAAGACGATATGGCATATCTTGAATATGAAATCCGCTCCTACAAAAGGGCTTTCAGCAAGTTAGGTAAGGCCTTTAAAATTGAAAAATTGGTATTCAACACCATCGCAGCCGATCCCAAACGCCGGGGGAATGCGTGGAAAGCGGCGGCACGACAAAAGGTAGCCATTAAACTTAGCGAAATCAGATCCGATAAGCGTGAGATGCAATTGCTGAAATTCTTTGATTATGGCAAATGGGTGCTCAGCAAATACACCTGAAATCCCCTGCCTACAATCAGTAAGGGATATTCAGCTTCTTAAACACAACGTGCCAGAGCCAAATGGGGCCGAGTGCAAGCAATTGTAAAAAACTGCGGAAAGGGGGCGCTGTCCGTTCCATACTTCTACCCCAGTATAAAACAATAAAGGATACCAACAGCAATGTCATACAGACCAGCCAAACAGCTGGCCCTCCGCGCTGTTCGATGTATTCGAGCTGCACGATGAAAAAGCTGAATATGCCTATTGTAAACAGTACGGCGTAAGACAATGTAGGGGCTAAGCGTAGGTAATAATAGATGATGGCTGCAATGAGGAAGGAGCCCCAATTGAGAAACATGTCATAGCCATGTTTTTTCAGAAAGGTAATTTCGGGAAAAGGTATCATCCATACCAACCCCAGCACTGCAAAAAAGAGAACAGGTATTGCAACCCATTGAATCACTCGGTTAGCCGGATGTTGGTATGCCTTGTCCAAGGTTTCAAAATAGGCGTCTACCTTCCGCTTGGGCACTTCCGGCTTCGGGCCTCCGCCCCCCCTCTTCGGACCCCTGACTGCTTGCTTCGGACTATTTTGCATACGACACCGAGCGCGTCTCGCGGATTACCGTTACTTTAATCTGTCCCGGATAGGTCATCTCCGTCTGGATGCGGGTAGAGATATCCGCTGCCAGCAACTCCGCCTGCGCATCCGATACCCGCTCACTTTGCACCACTACCCGCAGTTCACGCCCTGCTTGTATGGCAAATGTTTTTTCCACACCGGGATAGGAAAGTGCCAGCTCTTCCAATTCCTTAAGCCGCTTGATGTAATTTTCCACCACTTCCCGGCGCGCACCCGGCCGCGCCCCGGAGATGGCATCACAGGCCTGTACGATAGGCGAAATCAGCGAGGTCATCTCAATTTCATCGTGGTGTGCACCGATGGCATTGCAGACATCGGGATGTTCCTTGTATTTTTCTGCCAGTTGCATACCCAATATGGCATGTGGCAACTCCGGATTGTCATCCGGCACCTTGCCGATATCATGCAGCAATCCGGCACGTTTGGCGTATTTGACATTGAGCCCCAGTTCGGCGGCCATGGTTGCACTGAAGTTGGCCACTTCACGCGAGTGCTGCAATAGGTTCTGTCCATAAGATGATCGGTAGCGCATACGCCCCACCATTCGGATAAGCTCAGGATGGAGTCCGTGTATGCCCAAGTCTATCGCTGTACGTTCCCCGATTTCGACAATTTCATCTTCAATCTGGTTTTTAGTTTTTGCCACGACCTCCTCGATACGCGCAGGGTGAATACGGCCATCCGTCACCAGGCGGTGCAGGGCCAACCGGGCAATCTCCCGGCGTACGGGATCAAATCCGGATAAGATGATCGCTTCCGGGGTATCATCCACAATGATTTCCACGCCCGTAGCCGCCTCTAGCGCACGGATGTTCCGGCCTTCACGGCCAATGATACGCCCTTTAATCTCATCGTTTTCGATATTGAAGATGGATACCGTGTTTTCGATAGCGCTCTCAGTAGCGGTGCGTTGTATGGTCTGGATAACCACCTTTTTAGCTTCCTTGGTAGCGGTCAGCTTGGCCTCGTCTACAATATCCTTAATCTGAATAATCGCTTTCGACCGGGCCTCTTCCTTCAGGTTTTCCACCAACTGGTTTTTCGCTTCTTCTGCCGAAAGGCCTGCTATGGTTTCCAATTGCTTGATGTGCTGTGTTTTCAGCTGCTCTACCTCTTCCTGTTTTTTCTCGTTGAGTTCGGTAAGCCGATCCAGGTTTTTACGGGTGCTTTCCAACTCCTGTTTCTCACGATTCAGCTGTTCCAGCTTTTGATTCAGCGATTGTTCCTTTTGCCGGACACTGTTTTCACGTTGGTTCAGTGTATTGTTCTTTTGGTTAGTTTCCTTTTCATGTTCAGCCTTCAGTTGCAGGAACTTTTCCTTGGCTTCCAATAGCCGTTGTTTTTTGAGATGCTCGCCCGCCTGTTCGGCTTCTTTAAGGATTTTCTTAGCCTTGCTTTGTGCCGCCACCTCCTGCTTTTTAAACAAGAGGCGCAATGCAAACCGCCCAACAACTATTCCCACAGCAAAACCTATAATGATGTATATAATTTCCATTACCTGTTCGTTTTTATTTATTCATTTTTACACTTGTTCGTTATTTTATCATCAATTATTGATTGCCCCATCCTCACCATACTTGGTTCCTCACTATGCTCAGTGCCCAGGCAACGGCATAAAAAAAACCGCAATTAAATTAATCAGGTCTCATGTATTATAAACTTCTTTACACAGGCTTAGCGTATTGATCCTGACCAGATGGCATTTGCAAAATGGCCTACATCTCATTTACGCTTTGTGATATTGAAGCGTTAAGTTTAAAATAGTGAAACCCGAATTTAACTGCGGTAAACTCGTTGTTTTTTAAGCTCTATAAGATAAGAACGTTATCGGTTAAAAAATGTCGTTAACATGCCATCCAGTTCATTCACGGCCCTTACAATCCCTACTTCATCTGCGTTGGATTTTCCTTCAGCTTTCAGCATTCCGGTGGCATAATGAAGCACACACATGGATAATAAGTCCTGCTTGTCTCTTACTGCATAGTTTTCTTGAAATTCTTTAATCCTATCGTTAATCAATTTTGCCGCTCGCCGGATAACCTCTTCTTCCTCCATATCCACCCGCAATGGGTAAATCCGATCCGCGATGTTTATTTTTATGGAAATCTCTCCCATGTTTGAGCTAATTCACTATATGCCACTCACCTATCACTTACCTGAGTAATGCGATACACTTATCTATTTCTCGCACAAAATCGTTAATTTTTTGTTTTGTGTCAAGTATTTTTTCATTTATTCCCACTTTGCCAACTTCCATTTCTTCGAGAGAACGAGCCACGGCCAACGCTTTGACCTTCTCTTCCAGTTGTTTGTTCTTATCGCTACTGGTGTCCAAAGCAACTTTCAACGCCTGCAATTCCAACTTCAACATGTCATTCTCTTGCTGCAAAGATACACATAAATCCAACAATTTATGCGTCTTATCTACTACATTGGCCAATTGTACCGCTACCGATGACATATTAAAACTTACGACGACCTATAACTTACGACTTATAACTTACTTCACTTCCTCACTTCCGCTCCTGTTTCTTTCTCAAAGTTATAAATTAATTTTTTAACTATTGTATCAATTTGTTTATCGTTAAGGGTTTTCTCCTCATCTTGCAAGATAAAATAGAGTGCATAAGATTTTTTACCTGCCGGCAGTTTATCCCCTTTGTACACATCAAAAATACGCACGCTTTTCAGCAACTTACGTTCTGTCTTCTCAGCGATACCCTTCAAGGTTTCGAAGGTCACCCCGTCATCCAGCAGTAACGAAAGATCCCGTCGCACTGCGGGGAACTTGGATACCTCCTGGTAAGTAATTTTATTTTTCCTAATGGCTTTAAGAATTAATTCCCAGTTGAAATCGGCATAAAACACCGCTGCGTTTACATCGGCTTTCTGCAAATAGGCCGGACTTACAGCGCCGAATGAAACGAGCGTCTTCCCCGCCCTTTCATAGGCCAATCCATATTGGTAATGGGTATCCTGCGTATCCACCACGTGCAACCCCGTGATGTTCAGCCGCCGGAGAATGCCATCCACGCTTGCTTTCATATCATAGAAAGATACCGGCTTTGCGATATGGTTCCATTGTTCGGGCCATTGTTTGCCCGTAATTGCCAACGCCAGGTGTGGGCTTTCTACAAAGCCATCCCCAGCGGTGTGATAGGTATGGCCGAATTCAAAAAGCTTCAAATCGTGGAGTTTACGTTTTTCATTATAGGAAATGGCTTCCAGTGCAGAAAACAGGAGGTTTTGCCGCAAGGTATCTAAATCAGCACTCCGGGGATTCAGTAGGCGGACAGCCGAAGCCGGATCATCCATATAGTCCATCTTCGTCAATGAATTGGACAAGATCTCACGGTAGCCGTTGCCGATAAGCAAATCGGCTACCTGATTTTGTACCACTTCTTTATCCGGTTTGGGCGAGGTATTGAGCGAAGCCTTGATTTGCCGCTTAATTTCGATGTTGTTGTATCCATAGATACGGAGCACCTCTTCTATGATGTCCACTTCACGGGTCACATCCACCTTATAGGGAGGTACCTGCACCCTGATCACCCCTCCGGCCTCATGCAGCACGGTGATACCCAGCGCCTCGATGATGGCCTTTATCTCCACCTCCGGAATGGCCTTCCCGATGAGGCGTTGTACCTGCGTGTACCTGACCTCGAAAACAAAAGGCGGAATGGGCGAAGGATAGACATCGGATACCGGACCGGAAATCCGTCCCCCGGCTACTGCAGTGATAAGCAATGCTGCTCTTTTCAGCGCCAACACCGTGATGTCCGGATCTGTACCCCGTTCGAACCGAAACGAAGCATCGGTCTTCAAACCATGCCGCTTTGACGTTTTGCGCACGGACACAGCATTAAAATAGGCGCTTTCCAGAAAAATGTTCGTCGTATTTTCCGTCACGCCCGAATGGATGCCGCCAAACACACCGGCAATGCACAAAGGCTTATCGGCATCGCAGATCATCAGATCTTCAGCATGCAGTGTACGGGTTACCCCGTCCAAGGTCACGAATGATTCGCCAGCTTTTGCATGGCGTACCACCACCTTATTTCCAGACAATCGACTTGCATCAAATGCATGCAGCGGTTGCCCGAGTTCATGCAATACGTAGTTTGTCACGTCCACCACATTGTTGATCGGACGCACACCAATGGCTTGCAGGCGTTCTTTGAGCCATTCGGGCGATTCGCCGACCCGTACGCCATGGATACTGACCGAACTATAACGCGGACAGGCATCCTTATCTTCCACCTCAACGGGCAACGCTTCAGTACTGTTATCTTCAACGAACGCAGTAATAGCTGGCAGGCGGTATTCGCTCCGCAAAAAAGCGGCAATGTCACGGGCCACCCCCAGGTGCGATGCGGCATCAGCCCGGTTTGGCGTGAGACCGATTTCAAAAACATAATCGTCCTGTATATCGAAATACGCCTTAGCGGCCATGCCTATCGGTGCATCATCCGGAAGCACCATAATACCTTCATGCGAAGATCCCAGGCCAATTTCGTCCTCCGCACAGATCATTCCTTCAGACACTTCGCCGCGGATTTTGGATTTATTAATCATGAACGGTTCACCGGCGATGGGATGAACGGTAGTACCTACTGTCGCAACCACAACCCGCTGACCGACCGCTACGTTTGGTGCCCCACACACAATGTGCAACGGTACCTCCCCCTTCACATCTACGGTCGTAACCCGTAGACGATCCGCATTAGGATGCTGCTCGCAAGTTTTCACTTCGCCAATAACCAAACCTTCAAGTCCGCCCGGTATGCGTTGCACCATTTCCAATGCTTCCACTTCAAGCCCGATGTTCGTAAGAATATCGGAAAGTTGTGACGGCGTCTTAGCTGTTTGTACAAAATCCTTAAGCCAATTGTATGATATCTTCATCCTAAATCTGGAATTTGTGCAAACTTAGATTTTTTTTCTTGTTTCTCAAATACGGTTATCGAACACCCCCCATCGCCATTTACCCACCGCTTAAAGCTGCCCGCTATCCCTGAAGCTATAATAGCCTGCATTGGTAAAAATCACATGATCATTGATGGAATAGTCTAGGTATTTGGCTGCTTCCTGTAGTTTAGTGGTCAGTTGCATATCCATGGTGCTGGGCTTGATGGTCCCTGATGGATGATTATGGGTAAGGACGATGCCTGTGGCTTGGTACTCCAAGGCTAAGCGCAATACCTGTTTAATATCTACGGGGGTAAAATCATTACCGCCTTTGCCAATGAGCTGCTTGGCAATGAGCTTGCAACCGCCGCCCAAATACAACACCCAGAACTCTTCATAAGGTAAGTCTTTATAAATGTGCTCCATGTATTCATGCACACGCCTACTGTTGTTGAGTACTGGGCGTTCTTTTTCTTTACGTGTTTTTCGTCGCCTACCCAGCTCCAATGCCGCCACAATGCTGATGGCCTTTGCTTCGCCAATCCCCTTATAGCGGCACAGCTCGGATACCGAAAGCCGCGACAGCTTGTTTAAATCATTACCCCGATCATGCAGGATACGCCTGCAAAGTTCTACGGCTGATTCCGTTCTCGATCCACTGCCGATAAGGATGGCCAACAATTCGGCATCGGCAAGTGCCCGTCGTCCTTGTTCCAATAGTTTTTCGCGTGGCCGGTCCCCTTCCGCCCACTCTTTGATGGTGATCCGTGATAAGTTATCCATAGTTGCGATGTGTTAAGGTTGCCCTACTGCAATCAAAGATATGAAATCTATTTTGGTTTATAAATTTTTTTGCTATTTTTTTTAGTTATATTTTCAGCATCGGACTTCGGAATCCGACTCCTCAACTTCCCAACTAAAATACTATCTTTGTAGTCCAATTTTTAATATCAAAAATGAGTAAAGCAATTATTAAGACTGAAAAGGGTGATCTGACGGTACAATTTTACGATGCGGATGCACCGGGCACGGTAGCCAACTTTTTAAAATTGGCCAAATCAGGTTATTATGACGGAGTGGCTTTTCACCGTGTGATACCTGACTTTGTCATCCAAGGAGGCGATCCTACAGGTACGGGCGCTGGCGGCCCCGGCTATTCCATCAAATGCGAGCTCGATGGTGGCAATCAATACCACGATAGGGGCGTATTATCCATGGCTCACCGTGGCCGTGATACCGGAGGCTCCCAATTCTTCATCTGCCACAGCCGCACCAATACCGCTCACCTTGACGGCCATCACACCTGCTTTGGCAAGGTTACCGTAAATGTGGATGTGATAGATGATATCCGACAGGGCGACAAAATTTTGGGAATTGATATTATTGAAGAATAAATAGCAAAATGAATCTAAGAGCACTCGTAGCGGTCACTGGAAGGCCCGGATTATTCAAACTGATTGGGCAAAACAAAAGCGGCTTTATATTAGAAAGTCTTGACGAGCAAAAGATAAAATCGGTGGTCAATCTGGCTACGACCAAGCTGGCCACCCTTGAAGACATCACTATCTTTGGCAACGAAGAGGAATTGAAGCTCGTTGATATTCTTGATCGGATGAAAGAACAGGGCAATGTGCCCGACGCTAAGGCTGATGGAAAAACCTTGCGCCAATTTTTCAGGGAAGTAGCCCCGGCACACGATGAAGAACGTGTTTATGCTTCGGACATTAAAAAGATCATCACCTGGTATCATATTATTAAGGGACTTCCTTTATTCCATGAAGAAGCTTCCCAGCCGGCAGGCCACGATACCGAACAGCGTGTTCAGCAACCATAACGCCCCATACCCCCTTATGCCTGAAAAATCATCCGGCATAAGGGGGTGTTTACCACACCGCTTTAAACCGTCAAACTATCACGTCCTGGCGATATTTGAAAAACTCCATCATGTGGTCAAATTTTGCAAGCGCTGCCTCAAGTTCTTCTTTTTTAACAGGTTTAAGTAAGTAACCAAGGCTGTTTTTGAGGGCAAACGCTTTAAGAGCGTATTCTTCGTGGGATGTCAAGAAAATAACAGGACATTTAACGGAAGTCTGGTCAAAGATATCGAAGCTCTGGCCGTCAGCCAACCCAATATCCATAATAATAAGATCTGGCGCTGCTGCATGTTCAGTAAGCCATTCCACGGAGGATGCAACACTATCTTTAATGCCGATTATTTGCGCATTAGGCTTCAACCTACGCAGTTGCTGCGATACCATATACACCGCCAATTGTTCATCCTCAATGATTAGTATATTCATTAGCCGCTCTTTTTAATAGCCAATAAATTGCCCGCAATTCGCTTCGTACTTCTTCATTACCCAGTACCAGCAGCTGCATATCGTCGGCAAGGAGTAAGTATAAAAAAAAATAAGATAACACTAACCTCGGCGAATAACAAGTCGCCGCGAAAAAGCAATAAAACCCATTAAATAATCGAACCTCGGTAGACGAATCGAATACGTTAAATTCTGGATTGCAAAGATAGTATATAAAGGCCAACTGTACAATAGTCAATCAACCGTTGCACAGTTGGCCTTTATAATAGGTTACTTTAAGCGAATAATTGGTAATAAGATAAATAAACCGACTTGTCCGTTGCCTCCTATAGCAATCCCGCCTGTCCGCCGAAACGGTAGCGCAGGCCCAGCTCGTGTGTCGTGTTGCTGATGCGCCGGTTCAATGGCTCACTGCCCGGGTTGAACTGGTAACTGTACCCAACACCCAGCGGACCCAGGTTGAGCTGGGCCATCCCCGCAACCTCCCCGTAGCTCCTGACGTTCAGCCCCAGGCCGAAGGCCCTCTTCGCCAGTACCAGCACAGAACCCTCCGCCTGCGGGCGGAGGCTCTCCGCATACGTCACCAGCAGCCCCGGCCTGAGGTGGAAGTCCGGGCCCAAGGGGAACAGCGCACCCGCTGTCAGGTGGTACACGTTGCGGAAGTTGTATCGGCTCCCGTCCCCCACCCCCAGGCTCCCCAGCATCAGCCGTGGGAGCGACAGCCCCACGTAGTACCGCTCCGGACGGTACAGCATCACCCCGAAGCCCACCAGCGCATCCGTCTCCCGGACGTCGTCACGGAAGGCCGGATCCTGCGGATCCAGCCCCGAGAAACGGCCGTCCAGGTAGCTCACCCCCGCGTTCAGCGACACCCCCACGTATTCCGTCTCCGATATCCGTACAGACTTGGCGAAAAACGCCGAGGCCTCCGTCAGCTTCTCCACCGCAAGGCTCTCGTGCCGGATGTTCACCCCCGCCGTGGCACCCATCCTTTCAAAGCCCACATGCCCGCTACCCCACATCACCGTGGGCGCCCCGTCCAGCCCCGCCCACTGCCGCCGCCCGATAAACGACACCTCCCCCTGCGGCACCAGCAAACTCGCCGCAGGGTTCAGGGCCGTCCGTGATTGCCCATATTGTGTCGGTGTCAATGCCTGCTGCCCGTGGGCAGTCAGCACAACCAACGCTAAATTTAGTATTGATAACAGTTTTTTCATGTCTAATATCTAGTGTCTCTCGTCTAATGTCTATTGTCTCTCGTCTCCCACCTAATACCTCACCACCAAATATCCCTTATGGTATTCCACCCTTCCATCCACCCGCACTTCCACGACGTAGAAGTATGTCCCCACGGGCACCCGTTGCTGTCCGGCACCGATGCCCCGGAATGCTACCCGGTCATTGTCATAGCCCTCCGCCTCATACACGATGGTGCCGTTGCGGTTGAATACGGTCACCCTATTCTCGGGGTAATCCCGTATCCCTTCTATCATCAGGAACTCGTTTATCCCGTCGCCGTTCGGCGAGACCGCCTGATGGACACGCACCGGGAAACTCGCCGTGGGGTCCACCACCCGCACGGTCACGGTCACCGCTTGGGCGGCCTCGTAATTACCGTCGCCGGCTTGCGTGGCCGTCACGCGCACCGTCCCCAGCCGGTGGATGTGCAATATGCTGCCCTCGATGGTGGCCACCTGCGTATCATCAACAGACAAGGTCACCGGAAGACCACTGCTCGCGGGTGCCTCCAATTGGATGCTTCCCGCATCCCGGTTGGCCTCGGAAGGTGCCTCCAATGTAATGGCCTGGCTTGCTTTCGCTATCCGCAACGTGCCATCCCTGTAAGCAAAGGTGTAGTTCGGTGACTCACCGCCACCTACATATATAGCATAATCACCGACATTGCTCTCCGCCGTAGCTTCCGTAGTGGCCACTGGTACGGAAGCCAATGCAGTGACATCGTCCATATTCACAAATCCGCTGCACAAGATTTCAAATACGGGATTGTCCATCCCATAAGATCGGGTGGCATCGGCTATAGATACCCTCAAAGGAGCTTTGCCAATGCGCAGTGTACGGGTCACGGGAACTGCAGCAACATATTCCAGATTGCCGACCTGACTTGCCGTCACAGCTACTTCACCGGCACCATGAATGTGGAGCATATTGCCGTTTTCAATGCTGGCGATAGCCGTCGGACGGCCGTCCACAGTTGTGACCGTATAAGTCACCGGCAGTCCGCTGCTTATTGCTGCCCAAAGTTCCACCGGTCCATCACCATAGGTTACATCGGCCAGCTCACGGAAGCTGATCGCCTGCGGCCAGCGACCTGCCGGACCTGAATTAGCCCCTCTGGGCGTGACACCCCCCAGTATTCCGCTGAAGGAGCCGGTACCCATCGCGTTTATCGCAGCCACCCGAAAGGTATAGGTACGGTCGTTAAAAAGGTCAATCACTACCGCATTCGTCGCCGCGGATGCGGCGTGATCGACCCTGGTCCAGGTCTGCCCATCGTCATCCGAATATTCGATGATGTAATCCGTTACCGAAGGAAATCCTTCTGCTGGAGCCTCCCAACTCAAATCGACTCGCTTATCGCCCGCTATAGCAGAAAGTCCGGCAGGTATCCCCGGCAAACCGCCTATCGTGAAGCTGAGGGATGTCTCGTTTCCCGCAGCGTCCGTTACAATCAAATCATACGCTCCACCCACTGTAATCTGTGTGCCGGAAGCGTAAGGTATGCCGTTCAATTTTGCCTCGCCTTCATTAAATACAGGGGTCACCGCGCTATCATATATCTCACCGTCTTCGACTTCCGTCACCACCGGAGCCGTTTTATCTATTACGAACCGAATCGTTTCCTCATTGCCCGCGACATCGGTCACCACCAGTCTATATTCTCCTTCATCGGAAATAGCATCTCCCCAATGGTAAGGCTCATCATTAAGCGTGGCCACCCCTTCGTTGAAGGAAATCATCACGTCAGCATTATAGGAGCCCCCATCCTGAACGCCCAATACCACAGGCCTGGTCTTATCAATACTGAAAGTCACCGCCGTTTCGTTACCCGCTGCATCCACAACCAATAACGTATGATCGCCCTCAGCCACAATTGCTTCGCCCCGTTCGTACGGTTCTCCATTCAGGGTAGCAGTCGTGTTTTCTTCAAATAAAGGCGTCACATCGGTACGATATATTCCGCCATCCGACACACCTGTCACTCCCGGTGGGGTCTTGTCAAATTGCACACTGCTTTCATCCGTAGTACCCGTGACATCAGGCGCCTCATCGCCCAGCAGATCAACAATCCCGCTAATCGTAAAACCAATCGTCCCCTCTGGGTCTGCTACCTGGAATACGTAAGCAGCTTCCCATTGCAGGCCATCACTACCAACAGCCTCCACATCAGCCGTGTTGCCACCCACGCTCACTGCGGGCCTTTCGATAGGTTTGTTGGCCATAAAGGTGATCGTCACCTTATCGCCCACCTTCGCCCAGGCAGGGATTTCATTGTCTGATGCAATGGATACGTGCGTCAATACAGGTCCAGTACGGTTGACAACGATATCCGTTGCCAGTTCACCGCAATATGCAAGCTGTACCGCATCGCCGCCGTCTTGATAGCTGATGTTTCCGTCGGCTATACTGATCATGCCGTCGTCTACCAAACCATCGCTATCGACATCTTCATCCTGTATGACATAGCTGAACAGTACATCTTGCCCGTCTTCAGCCGTACCGGCATACAATGCCTGCCTCTCGTCGTCACCTATCGTCAATGTAATATAGGATGTGCCCGTCACGGTAATTGGCTTGAAAAAACGAACGGTAAAGACAAGTTCGTCATCTGCCCTGTAGTTTTTACCTTCGGGATATATCATCCTCGGCGATGGGATATCCTGAAATTCATAGGCACCCAAGTCTATAGCACTGTGCTGCAAGCGTGCATTGCCAGCCAAATCCACCGCCGTCGACAGCCCCTCCAAGCCACCAGGGTATTTTGTGTTGTCTCCCGCTTCAATTACAAGTGCGCATCCATGGAGCCGATAATCCCCTCCAGCAACAGCACCGCCCACCGTTGCCGCCACCGGATTGACAAATAGGTCGGCAACACGACCTGTAAAACGTGTCCCATTGATGGTATTATGGCCATTCAAACCCTCAATTAAATTATGGCTGCTTGCCCCGCTGATGGTTCCCCTGAAATTGTTGCTGCCATTTCCCCAAACGATGCTATTGTACAGTTCAATGGACGATGAGCCGAAATTTATAATGCCACCTATACCGCGGTTATCGGCGATGTTGCCACTGATTGTTACGTTGGTCAGTACCGGTATCGACCCCATGTCATTGGCTAAGCCTCCCCCTTCCACTATTGCCACGTTCCCGCTGATAACCACATTAGTAAGCGTCGGTGAAGAGTTATCGTTGTTGTACATCCCGCCGCCCAATGCAGCCTCATTCCCGCTGATCACCACATTCGTTAATGTAGGGGAAGAAGAAAAGTGGTTCGCGATGCCACCGCCCATAGCATCCGCTGCATTCCCGCTAATCAAGAGGTTGGTCAATGTCGGCGAAGCATAGCTATTGTGTATGCCTCCACCACCCCATGACCCCGTGTTATTCCCTTCGGTAAGGGTAAAGCCATCGAGTATGGCAGTGACTGTTAGCGGATCGGACACATAATAGTCGTTGTTGACTACGGGCGACTCATTACCGCCAGACAGTATGGTCACGTTGGTTCGCCAATCGCGTTCATCAAGGCTATTTTCGTCGCCAACAAATCCGCCATAGACGGCCACGTCATTTTTCAGGGTAAAACCGCCCTCGTCTCCTGTTCCCGGAGCACGGTAAGTCCCCGCCGCCACCCATACTTGATTACCTACCCGCGCTGCGTCAATCATGGCTTGCAAATCGCCACTGGCATTGCCCCAGTCCGAGCCATCACCCGTGCCTCCCGGTTTGACGTAATAAACGGTCGCTACAGTCGGTTCCTCCACACGTTCTTCCATACTTTCGTATGCCCCGAGATCGATGATCCCACCTTCAGCCAACTGATAGACCCGTGGATTACCCGCTGCATCTACCGCTGTCTCCAATGCGCCCGGATAGTGTTCGTTGTTGCCCAAATCAATAGCCGGGCTCGATGCCTTTAGCCGGTAGTCCCCGCCCAAAACCGGCGTATAGGCGGCCGCGGGCTGATAATCTACGAAAAGCGAAGCACCGTCGCCCATATATTCCTCCCCATTGATTTGGTTGTGCCCGGGCAAGCGTTCGATGAGATTATCGCTGCTAACCGCATCGACCTGCGGGGTGTAATGCAACCAGTCATCGGAATTTCCCCAGATAAGGCTGTTGAATATTTTCGGAAGGGAAGATCCGTCCGTATACAAGCCACCGCCGCCAGTCATGTAAGGTGCCGCGTTGCCCGCAATAGTTACATTGATAAAGGTCGGCGAAGAATTAACCAGGTAAAGTCCTCCGCCGAAGCTCTCCGCATCATTGCCACTGATCACCACATTGATAAGCTGCGGTGAAGAGTCGTCGCACATAATCCCCCCGCCGAAGTAGGCTGTATTCCCACTGACGACGACCGCGGTCAACACCGGGGATGACCCACTATAATTAGCGATTCCGCCGCCATTCGAAAACGCCGCATTATCTTTGATGATGAGATTATTAAGTGTTGGAGATGCATGGCTATTGTATATTCCACCGCCATGATATACCGGATATTCCGAGTATCCCTTCGTGATGATAAATCCATCGAGGATAGCCGTAGCCAGTAGCGGTGCCTCCTCGGAGAAACTATTATTAATCACAATTTTTTCACCGTTGCCTGACAGGATGGTCTCGTTGTTTTTCCAATCGCGCTCATCAAAGCTGGCTTCCGTGCCGGTGAAGCCGCCGTAAATCGCGACATTGTTTTTCATGACAAAACCGCCAGCCTCAAACATAGCGCCCGGCGCGATGTAAGTGCCTTCGGCAACCCAGATTTCGCCTCCGCCCAGCGCTTCCAGTTCATCGATCATTGCTTGCAGGTCGCTGTTGGCCGTCGCCCAGGTAAGCCCATCGGCACCCGTGCCGCCTCCATTTTCCATGGTCTTTATATACCGGATAGCCGGCGGGACAAGCATTGTTGCACCAGCATTTAAGATCCCAAAAAGCAGAAAACAGGTAATAAGGTAGCGGTGTTTCATTTTCAAAAAGCAGATTTAGTGTTTGCTAAAAAATACCCTGCAAAGTTGCTGAATCAGCGATTTAGTCAAATAAAAAAGATGTTCGGATTCCCGAAAATGTGTTCGAAATTCGGAAATCCGGCGCTTGGTCCTGGGTTGGGACGGTTAGGAAAGTGTAGTGGAAGCAGTAGCGCGGGCCTCGGCAGATTTGGCCATGTGCTTAAACTGTTTGGGAGACATGCCCACAAATTTGCTGAACGAGTCGTAAAAAGTCGTCCGCGATCGGAAACCACAGGCATACATCACTTCATTCAGTGTGGTCGTATGTTCCAATTCGTGGATCAGCCGTTTTGCCTCGTTGATCCGATAGAAGTTAATGAAATTGGAGTAATTCATTTTCGCATGCGCAGCGATTGCAGCCGACACGTATTTCTCATTGGTCTTTAGCTGTTCTGCAATTTTACCGATGGAGAGATTCGGATCCTTATAAATATGCTCTTCCTTAAGTAAACGCAGCAAGTGGGAAAATACCAGTTGCAGGTTACTGTCTGTTTCGTTGTAATTTTCGTCGGCATTCGCGGTAGCCAAATCCACCGTAGCGCTCAATTCCACACTTCGGTCATAGAGTTCACGAAGCGTGCGGTTTCGGTAAACCAAAAAGAACATAGCAAATCCCGTAGCCAGTAGCACCAATGCAATCAAGGCGAGGAGCGCCTTGTTCTGAATTTTTTTCTCCTGTAGTTTTTGGTTTACCAGTGCGATTTCCTGATCTTTCAATTCAGTTTGGTAAGCCACCTGAAGCTCCGCTATCGTTTCTTGGTTTTTCTCGTTGATTATTTTTTCCTTCAATTCATGGAACGTCTTGTGATGGTCGAGTGCCGTCTGATATTGGCCCATATCCGCATATAATTTGGCGTAATGCTCATGTATTTTAGCTTCTTCAAAAGGCAGCTCCAGTAACTTCACGTAGGCCATCACGCTGTCGTATGCACGCTTCGCCTCCATGTAGTTGCCTTGGCGATGGTAGAGCTCGCCGATATTTGCATAGTTGATCATGACCCCATATTTGATGTCAGCCCCGTAGCATAGCTTGATAGATGCTTGATAGCTGTCCAGCGCTTTGTCGGCTTGATTCATTTTCAATTGGATATTGCCGATATTCATCAGATTCTGCGCAATAAGCATCGTATGTTTAAGTTTTTTCGCAAGCTGTAGTCCTTTATCAAAATAACGCAGCGCCAAATCATTTGAATCGACCTGCCGGTACACCGTGCCTATATTCGAATATACCGTCATCATTCGCGTAAGGTCATTCATTTGCTCGGCATAGCGTAGTGCTTTCTTGTAATAGCCGATGGATTGTGCCTGATCATTCAGATCGGCGTAGCTATTGCCCAATCCGTTGAGTACACTGGCTACGTTGGCCGAATCAC
The DNA here is from genome assembly GCF_900109365.1 of Parapedobacter koreensis. Lineage (GTDB taxonomy): Bacteria > Bacteroidota > Bacteroidia > Sphingobacteriales > Sphingobacteriaceae > Parapedobacter > Parapedobacter koreensis. The sequence continues at coordinate 129,480 of NZ_FNZR01000011.1, forward strand.
TCTCCGTTTGGTACAGTTTCAACGCCGCCAGAAAATCCGCAATGGCTTCCTTATGGTTTCCTTTTCCCCGGTTCGAACTTGCCTGCTGGAAATAAACCTGCGCCCGGCGCAGCGGATTTTCCGCTAATGGGAGGATTTCCTTGGTGATGGCCAACGATTCGTCAAATCGGCTGGCATTAGCCAATGCCGTTGCCTTCAGTGCTTTGATCGCCACCTGTTGGTCCGCGGAGAGGTACTGCTCATGTTTATCGTATAGTTTTTGCAGAGCGAAAGCTGTTTCGTTATAGCTGCCTTTTGCCCCGTAGATGTCCGAAAACTGCGTACAATATTCAATGATGCCGTTGTAATAATGTTTCTCTTCTGCTTCGGTCTTTATCCTATCCAGGTAAGCCAATGCCTGATCGGGGTCTGTCGCAGCTAAGTGCGTCGTCAGCGTCAGCATCTCCGCGAGATCAGCGGTATCTTTGCGGGTTTTATTATCCAGCTTTTCCAGGCGTTTAAGATCAATCTCTGCGTTGAATCCCCGCAATGGTGCGAAAAGAAATAAAAAGAAAATAAAAGAAAAAATCGGATTAAGCGGACATATCCGTACAATACGGACGATTTGGTCAAGGCTGTAATTCATTATCTGTTATTCAAACCTAACCAATCCTTATTATAATAAATAAGGGTTGGCCGTTTTCATAGTTAGCTGGCAAATAAACGAAAAAAAGATGACACCTTTAATAAGGTGTACATCAAATTTAACATGTGCCTTACTTGTGCCGCCAGCGGCCCCGGCCCGACACCATCGGAGATCTACCACTTTCCGATAGCCCACATAGCCGGGGTGCTGTTGGCAGGTTCTGTCAAATTCAGCGTTATATGTTTTTCACGCCGCGAAAATACCAGCCATTTCGCATCCCTGCAATGACTGATTGACCACTGGTGGGCGGCACTTTATAATTGGTCGTTTTTAAGTAATATTCGTGATTTTCGGAAGTACCATCATATCTGCCCATCCTGATAGCGGAGCAGGGTAGCCTCCGTGGGCATCTTGTTTACGCCGCCCCGGATGAGCTGGTAAGACAGGCAATAGTATTCAATGGTGCGATCGCTGTTCAACGTGATGTCCATATCACGCAGGGCTTCCATATCGAACAGGAAAATATAACAACCTTCATCTATTTTTTCATATTGGAATGTCGTCAGCAGACCCGTGGTATCGGCCTTGAGTGCCCTTAGCCCCTTATTATGGCGAACGAATGATAGCCTGGAGATATCAGCGATAAACTTTTCAGGATAAGACATCTACCACCCAAATAAACGAAAAAGGGATAAGATGTGCGATAGTTAATTTTCAGCAGGGAGCAACTGCGCGGATTATTCCAAATGATGGTATTGACCACTAAGGTTGCTGGTAATCGTCACCTGATTCAACATCGGGCTGGAATTACCCTCGTTAAAAATTCCACCACCATCACCTATCGTCCGGTTGCTATTGATGGTGACATTATCCAATACCGGGCTGGAATCACTGTTATACATTCCTCCGCCATCGCCTGATGTCTCGTTATTATCGATAGCCACGTTGATAAGCACCGGGCTGGAGCACGAATTGAATATTCCCCCTCCGCCGCTTGCTGATGAATTGCCCTTGACGATAACACCCTTCAATATTGAAGAATCCATGGTTCGTCGGTTGCACATTCCACCCCCATTACCCACTTCAGCTACGTTGTTGCTGATGGTCACATTGGCAAGAACGAGTTTGCAATCGTTGCTATAAATCCCCGCGCCATCCCAATGGGACAAATTGCCCGTGACCGTCACTTCAGAAAGGCAAAGGATCCCACCACTTTGGAATATGCCGCCGCCAGTCCATGCGTGGTTATCACGGACAATCAAATTGACAAACGTAGGGCTTACCTTTTGGTTATAGATTCCACCTCCCTTGTCATTGGTGCGCCCACCCTCGATGACAAATCCATCCAAGACGGCGGCAGCAGTAAGCCGGTTGCACTTATTGTAGACTACCCTTCTTCCGTTACCCTTCAATATCGTCGGATTAACTCGCCAATCACGGCTATCCATGGCAGGATCCGGTTTGTCCGAATCAGGCATCGGAAACCCGCCATAAATTCTTACCCCTTCCTTCATTACAAAGGCATGCCCCTGCTTTTTCGGCCAGTATTCTCCTGTTGCTACCCATACTTCACTGCCCTTAGGACACGCCTTTATTGTCGCCTGTAGGTCTTCAGCGGCATTGGCCCACGAAGTACCATCCGCGTTGCCAGCACCGCCTTGTCTGACATAACGGATGACCGGCCTTGGTTTCAAGCCAACGGCCATTCGCATCACGGAAAATAGCGTCTGCAAAATCCTTTTCATGTAGATGTCGATAAAAAACGATTAGGTATTTTTTTACTACAAACAAAACTAATCCAAGTGCCATTCCTCCAAAATGGACCTTAAGGTCTGTTTTTAACCCTGCGGATACCCCTGCTGAAAAAGATAGCCAATAAAGCATATTTTTGCAAGACACTATTTAGAAAAACAACTTGGCAAACCGCTACCTTGAAAAGATTGTCTGTTTTATTATTGCTTTCCGTATGCGTTCCAATCTTGGGACGAGGGTATCAAATCCGGAATGATGATCACCGATTACAGCGGCCGTTTACACTTACAACATATTTCTCTGCCGATGCTGATGCCACAGCAGGAGCCATTTATCAACGGACCGGCGGCATCATCAATTACCTCCTGCTCGGAGCTATCGGCATCTTCTCCTCTTATAGCTTTTTCCCCGTTGGGGTCATCGGGTTTTATCTCTTGGTATTGTATGTGCTGAAACAGCATGAAGTGGATAAGCTTCATGCGCTGCAACGGCTGCATGACCTGCAACAGCAGCATACCATCCTTATCGAAAAAAAAGTAGAAGAACGTACCGAGCAGCTTGCCGAGACTAATCGCCAATTGCTTGAGCAACGTGAACAGCTCGCACGTAGCAACCAGCAACTGCTGGAGCAGCAAACATTGCTACTCCAGAAAAACAAGCACATCGAGACCTTGTTGGACGAGCTGAGTCACCGGGCTAAAAACAATCTCCAAATGCTGTATAGCCTCAATACCCTGCAGTTGCCCATGGTAAAAGACCAGGCAGGCAAGCAGATACTGAACGAAATGCGCGCGCGCATCAAGTCAATGATCCTCGTCAATGAATACCTCGTCGGCTTTAATAAAGATAAAACGGTAAGCCTTGCTGCGTTGGTAAAGGATATTGTAAACCATATCCAGCAAATTTATGACCGGGATAAGCGGGTAACTATCACGAGTTCCATCCAACCGGATATCCAATGCGACGCTTCGATGGCGCTTCCCTTCGGTCTCATCATCACCGAACTTTTTACCAATGTCTACAAACATGCCTTCCCTCCGGGGTTTCAGCGGCAACCGACGGTCAGGCTGTCACTCTCTGAATGGCAGGGAGCTATTTCATTCCGGTTTGAAGACAACGGTATTGGCGCTACATCGCCGAAGCAAGCCCAATCCATGGGCCTGTCCCTCATCCGTGGTTTGATCCGCCAGTTGAAAGGCACCGTGATGGTCCGGCGTGAACACGGATTCCGATATCATTTCATTTTTCTAACACCTATTAACCATGCGTATTTTAATTATTGAAGACGAAATAATTATCGCCCAGTTTATCGAGCGCGAAATACAGGAAAACCTGACAGCCAAAACACAGATTGCCCTTGGTAGCGAAGAGGCTTTGGCGGCTATCCGCAATTTCCAGCCGCACTTAGTCCTCTGCGACATCGAACTGAATGGCACCGTCGATGGTATTGATTTGATGCACCAATTGAAGAAACCGCTGGATTTTGAATTGGTCTTCGTCACTGCTTATCAGTCTAAGCGCGTTATTGACCGGGCTTATGGTCTCAATCCGGCCAATTACGTCATCAAACCACTCGACGAAAACAGGCTGTATGCGGGTGTGCTACCCGTCGTCAAGAAAATAAGACTATCGGCCCAACAGCAACCGGATAAATTCAGGCAATGGCTCACCCAATCGCTTACAGCGATGGAACTGACAGTGCTCCGGTTAATCGCAAGAGGCAAGACAACGAAAGAAATCGCTGACACCTTATACCTGAGTCCCAATACTATTAAAAATCATCGCCATCACATTTGCCGCAAACTGGACTTGGACGAAGGGTACAATACCCTATTACGATGGGCCCTGGAAAACTATTCGCTTATCTGCATGGAATAGCATTGTTGGAAAACCTGGTTTGAACGAGCGGTTTACATGGAGGACGATGACTGATGTATCATGTTTTCCACTTGCCGTTCATATGCACCCATATCTATACAGCTACCCGCTATCCTGCTATTCCCGGCCAAATCAATGTCTCCGGCCTGCACGGCATAATCCGCTTTGTTGGTCTTCGGATCGCCCGCGTCGATGGCCATGCTAAAGATCGTTAAATAGTAATTTGCTGTCGCTTCGTCTTCAAACAACGGGTCGGCATCAATGTTGTTGCCTCCGTCGTTGCCGATGGCCTTGACCCAATTACCCTTGTTGTCCAAGCTATTAGCAATAAGGCTATATGAAGCCGTAAGGTATGTATTGCCTACCCGGTAGACAGATGCCGAGGTACTTCCGGCATTTCCATCCGCACGATTATTCCAAATAATGGTATTGGTCAGGATTGGGCCGCACCGTTCATGGTATAGGCCACCACCCGCAGCACCGGCCGAGTTGCTGCTGATGGTCACATTGGTCAGGATGACGCGGCCACTGTTGCCCATGCAGCTTATCCCGCCGCCATTTTTCGCAGCCGCGTTTCTACTGATGACCACATTGGTCAGTGTTGTGCTGGAACCCGCATCCATCCACATTCCACCACCATCCAAGGTGGCCTTATTGTCCCTGATGGTTACGTGGGTCAGCGTCAGTTCAGGGGAATACCCGGTTTGGCAGATCCCACCGCCATTCGCTGCCTGATTGGAGCGAATGATCACATGAGTCAATCCCGAACGGGAATTTCCTGCGTTGAATATCCCACCTCCATCGCCAATCGTTCGGTTGTCACAGATGGTCACATGTGTCAACACGGGCGAAGAATCACAATTATACAGCCCGCCGCCATCACCCGTTGTCCTGTTGTCACTGATGGTTACGTGTCTCAGTATGGGACTTGAGTTGAAATGGAATATCCCACCACCACTTGCTGTTGCCGAGTTGCCATTAATTACCACGTTTTCAAACATTGAAGAGGCAGCAATACGCCGACTGTATATACCGCCGCCGCTCCCCACATCGGCCGTGTTGTCACTGATAATCACACGGGCGAAGAATACACCACAATCGCTGCAGTGCACCCCGCCGCCATTCCAATGGGTGGAGTTGTCGCGGATGGTCACCCCGGACAGGTTGAGCGTTCCACCCCGGTGGAATATGCCGCCACCACCGCCCCACGCCTGGTTGTCGCAAATCATCAGGTTGGCAAGCGTAGGGCTCACGCCCCGATTGCATATTCCTCCCCCTTTGTCATTGGTACGGCCGCCCGTGATGACAAACCCATCCAGGACGGCCGCAGCAGTCAGTCCGTTCCATTTATTATGCACAACCCGCCGGCCGTTGGCTTTCAACACCGTTTTATTAGCCCACCAATCTCGCTCATTCATGCCGGGATTGGGATTCGCCGCATCCGGAACTGGAAAGCCGCCGTAAATTTTCACGCCTTCCTTCATCACGAATGCCGATCCGGTTGGCCGGTACTCCCCGGCCGCCACCCATATTTCTCCACCCCTCGGTGCTGCAGCCACCATCGCTTGCAGGTCATCCGAAGCATCATCCCAGGAAGTGCCCGTTCTATTGCCTGCCCCACCCGCTTTTACATAGCGGATGGCTTGCGGCTGTGCAAGGCCAGCAGCGAGACGTATTGCGGAAAATAGCGTCGTTAAAAGCTTTTTCATTTATTTTAAATCTTTTCATCGATTCCTGCAATGCACACTGCTCGCCGCTGTATCCGGATTTCCAATAACCGCTGTATCACCATCATCGTTTAATGCCGAATTGCCCTCTATGATTACGCCAGCCAGCGCCATGGAGGCGCTGGGGTCAGTCACATATATTCCACCGCCGTTTGCTGCCGAGTTGTCTTTAATGGCTACATTGGTCAGTCTGAGCGAAGCATTGGACGCATTAAATAGTCCCCCACCCTTTTCCGCCACGTTACCGCTGATGGATACATCCGTCAATACCGGGCCTGCATCGGTATGGATGCTCATCCCACCGCCGCAGCCACCTGCCAGGTTATTGCTGATGATTACACCATTCAGCACCGGACAAGCAGTATCCGTGCTGTATATACCGCCACCGTCATTTACTGCCGAATTGCTCGCGATGGTCACATCGGCCAAGATCGGTGCAGCGTGAAATGCATTAGCCATTCCACCCCCGTGGTTTGCCAGGTTGCCGCTGATAGTCACATTAGTAAGCACCGGAGAAGAGCGGCAATTATCCATTCCACCGCCACTGCCCACCGTACTGTTACCATTGATGATCAGATTAGCCAAAATGGGAGCAGTATCCTGGTTGACTATCCCGCCGCCCTGTGTTCTATTTATGTGCGACCTGTTCACCTGAAGGACAGTCCTCCCGTTTCCATCTGCATTGCCCCCCGTCACCGTAAAACCATCCAATACCGCCGTGCCGACGGCACCCGCCGAAACGACTACGTGATAAGCATTCTCCTCGTTGCCACCGACCACCCATCCAACCGCTTCGTCATATTGATCATCATTATTGAAATCACCACTCAGGATGGTCCTGTTTGCATTCCAGTCCCTGCTTTCCAGGCCTGTATCAGCAACGACAGTGTCCACAGGGAATCCCCCATAGACCTTTACATAAGGCACCAATACAAAGGCGTTGTCGCGTCCACCATCAATCGTATACTGGCCATCCCCGGCATGGTATAACGGTTTGTAGACACCTGCTGCCACCCATATTTGTAGTGGCTTTGTCTCATTCCAGGGAGCACCGGCACCGGCCGTTCCCCATCGTTCACGTGCCCAACGCAGCGCATCCGCCAGTTCAAGGATGGCATTACCCCATGAATTGCCCCTACCGTTGCTATCGGAAGCATTACGGTTTACATAGAGGATATTGTTTCCATCCGGGTCGATATTGCCGCTCCTGCCATCTCCTTTCACATCGTGTAGGGTTGGAGACGGCCGCGCATGTACGCCATACACAGCAAATGACAACAGCAGTCTTAATAAAACTGAAAAACCAGCCTTTATTGCCTGCCGACTGCCATCGGATAGATGTAGGGCCATTTCTTTGACGCTGATTGCCATCAAACGAAAATAAGGTACACCGCGTAGCTGTACAATGGCAGGCTGGCGATTGGGCAGTCAGGGTTTATGGTTGGTTGTTTTGGGGTTATAAACGAGAAGAGGCAGCCGTTTACATGTTCACCGTTCAGGTCGCATTTGGAAGTGCTCGGATAATTAGCTTTATCAAGCTGCAGACATTGACGTTAGTAGGAACAAAATCGAGCCGATCAAACGGGCACTAGGTATCACGGATGATCGACTTATTGATAGACCGACAGGGTCTACGCCAAAAGCTCGCTATTTTCAAAGCCAAAGCAAAAAACCCGCAAGACACTTTTTCTAATCCAAACCACTTCTTTCGGTGTAACCAATACCGACCAATATCCGGGATCCGTTCAAAAATCCACCCATCAAAGTAGTCCAGCCCGCGCTCCGAAACGATAGCTGATTCCTAATTCGTGTGTGGCATTATTGATATACCGGTTCAATGGTTCATTTCTGGGATTGAATTGATAATTGTAACCCAGACCAAAACCGCCTATATTGAATTGCATCATGCCCGCCACTTCACCATAGCTCCGCACATTTAATCCCAATCCGAAAGCCTCTTTTACGAATACCATCGCCGACACTTCGGCCTGCGGACGCAGGCTCTCCGAATAGGTCACCAACAACGACGGACGTACATGGAAGTCAGCCCCCAAACCAAACAACGCCCCGGCTGTCAAGTGGTACACGTTGCGGAAGTTGTAGCGGTTGCCTTTGCCAATCCCCAAACTGCTAAACATCAGCCGGGGCAGCGACACACCCACGTAATACCGTTCTGGACGGAAAACCACCACCCCGAATCCAACCAACGCATCCGTCTCCTGTGTGTCCTCGCGGAATGCGGGATCCATCGGATCCAACTGTGAGAACCGCCCGTCCAGATAGTTCAATCCAGCATTTAGTGATACACCAATATATTCGCTATGTGATATTCGAACCGACTTCGCAAAAAAAACGCTCGCTTCCGACAGTTTTTCGACTCCCAGACTTTCATGGCGCATGTTCAGGCCAGCCGTCGCGCGCGATTGGCTGAATCCCATATGTCCACTGCCCCAAAACACCGCAGGAGCCCCCGTTACGCCCACCCATTGCCTACGCCCGATGAACGATACTTCCCCTTCCGCATGCATCAGGCTCGTAGCCGGATTCAATGCAGTACGCAACTGTCCATAGCCAATGGGTGTCAAAGGTTGCTGTGCGGAAGCGGTCAGTGTTACAGCCGCTATCGCTGTCATTACCAATAATAACTTTCTCATATCTAATGTCTAATGTCTGTTGCCTCCCTTAATATCCCAATATGAAATATCCCTTCTCGTATTCCGTCCTGCCATCTACCCGTACTTCCAAGATGTAGAAGTACGTCCCGGCGGGCAATTTCAACTGCCTGCTACCTATGCCCCGGAAAGCTACCTGATCATTGTCGTAGCCTTTGGCTTCATATATAATGGTGCCATTGCGATTAAACAGCTTCACCTTATTTTCGGGATAGTCCCGTATACCTTCTATCATCAGGAACTCGTTTATTCCATCGCCATTCGGCGAAACTACCGGATGCACCCGTACAGGGAGATTCAGCGAGTTATCCACCACCCGCAACGCCACCGTTACTGGTTCGGCAGCCTCGTGGTTGACATCACCCATCTGTGTGGCCGTGATGTGCACCGTACCCAACCGATGGATGCGCAGCACGGGGCCTTCTTCCAACGTCGCCACCTGCCCGTCATCGACTGAAAGGCTCACCGGCAGGCCGCTACTGGAACGTACTGTCAATGGCACGGTTCCCGCATCACGCCGTATTTCCAACGGTACTTCCAATGTGATCACCTGCGCAGCCTTGCGTACCGTCAGGACTTGTGATGCTTCCGGTCTATTTTCATAATTTGTGTTCTCCGGCACGGTAGCTGAAATAAGAGCAGTACCCACACCTTTGATGCGTATCTGCCCGTTCACAACCTCCGCCACCGATGGATCGTCGCTTGTGTAACGCACCGATTCCCCACTGCTCGACACCGCGCCGGGGTCAAAGTCTGCATCGCCGTATACTTTTTCCGTTAATTCGGGGAAGTCCAGCGATCGCCATGATGGTTCTATCCGGAGCGTAAACACGTTGTTTACTGCCTTATGGTTTTGGGTCTGTGGCGCGCTTACCGTCACGGTATATGTACCCGCATCCGTATAGAAACGTTGCGGAAGGTAAACCAGTTCGGACTCCGCGTGATTCAAACGCACCGCTAATTCCTTTGGCTTCCCATCGTACATAAAGAGTTGCGTGGCTTCTCCCTGTAATACACCTTCGGCCCGATTCACCGTCAGTTCAACTGTTACCGTGGTTGTGATATAATTCAGGTCATCCTTTGGAGTAAAGGTCACTTGAATCGTATTCTTACCCGCCGGAAGCACCGTACCTATCTCGGGGACATAGGTGAAGGTACCGTCTATATCCGCTGCAACGTCCAGATGACTTTCATCAAGCGCCGTACCATAGGTAATTTCGTCCGGTGTGTCTCCAGTGATAATGACGGGCGTGGCTCTGCCGATCACAAGCGTGCCATTCACCGCTTCGGCCGCATAGTTCGCGTTGTCCAATGTGGCCATTACATTGTAACTGCCAGCGGATACCGGAAGTGCCGTTTTTTCATTATAGGTAACCACTATACCTGTAAGCCCTGCGGGATTAATGGCCACCGTAGCTGCTTTAGCATTGCCGTCATAGGTATGTACCAAATTCGACAGGGTCAGCTTGGCCATAGCCTTGGTAATTTCCAGCGTCACCTCTTTTTCCGCTGCCTTGTAGTTAGCCGTTTCTTCCGCGGTGACCGTGACGACATAACTGCCCGCATTGACATAGCCTTGTTGCGGACTGTATTTCAGTATTGTTTCATCGTGGTTTAGCGTCGCCTGTACGCTTCCGGTCAATCCGTCATAGACACGTGTTTGCTTCGTTTCCGAAGTAATTGTAGCCTCCGCTTTACCCACCGTTAGGGTCACCTCCCTGTTGACGATTGCGTAGTTTGCATCCGTCGGAACAAAGGTCACTTTTAGCGTGTGGGTGCCTGCCGGAAGCATCGCTCCCGCAGCTGGGGAATACGTAAAGCTACCTTCCACATCGGCCGTGGCATTCAGCTGCACTTCGCTCAGTGCCGTACCGTAGGTGATGGCATCCGGTGTGTTCCAGGTAACAACCGGTACCAACTTGTCGGTGACAGTGAGTACCACCGTTTTCTCGGCAGTAAGGTAATTGGCAATATCCGTCGGGGTGAACCTCACCTTCAGCCAATGGTCGCCGATGTCCAGCACCTCGCCAATGCCCGGCTCATATACAAAATCACCTGCAATATCATTCGCCGAGATGGCACTCAGTTGCACGTCGCTTAATGCCGTGCCATGCGTGATGGCTGTCGGCGTATTCCAGGTAATTACCGATGTGGCCCTGCCAATCACCAGTATATCTTTCACCGGCTCCGCTTCGTAGTTATCATGCTCCAACATGGCTGCCACTTCGTAGCGGCCTGCCGATACCGGAAGCGTGGTTTCCCCATTGTAGGTGACGGTTGCCCCTGTAAGCCCCGCCGGATCGGTGGTCACCGTCGCTACCTTGCCCGTACCATCGTAGGTATGTGTAAGGCCCGATAAGCTAAGTTGGGCTTTGGCCTTGTTAATTACCAGTATATCTTTCACCGGCTCCGCTTCGTAGTTATCATGCTCCAACATGGCTGCCACTTCGTAGCGGCCTGCCGATACCGGAAGCGTGGTTTCCCCATTGTAGGTGACGGTTGCCCCTGTAAGCCCCGCCGGATCGGTGGTCACTGCCGCTACCTTGCCCGTACCATCGTAGGTATGTGTAAGACCCGATAAGTTCAGCTTGGCTGTGGCCTTGCCAATCACCAATATATCTTCCACCGGCTCCGCTTCGTAGTTGCCATGCTCCAACATGGCTACCACCTTGTATTTACCAGCCGAAACCGGAAGCTTGGTTTCCCCATCGTAGGTGACCGTTACCCCTGTAAGCCCTACCGGATCGGTGATCACCGTTGCAACCTTGGCCGTGCCGTCGTAGATATGTGTAAGCCCTGAAAGCGTAAGTGTGGCTATAGCCGGTGTGATACTGCCTTTGGTGCTCATTTGGATATCCTCGGCGATGGTGTAATTGCCTGCGTCCGTACCGCTAAGGACGAAGTCCGTTGCCGTAATCTCCTTGTCTTCGCCCACATTGGGGTCTTCGTATTCCGCCTTGCCGCTCACCATCACCTCGTCGCCTTCGACTACGCCATCAAGGATGTAGTTCGCCTGTGCAAGCGTAGCGATGACCGTGCCCTCATACACTTTGGTAATCGCGGGATCACTGCCGAGGGTGGCCGTCAAAGGTTTTTTGCTTACCTGCAGGGTTACGGTCAACGAAGCCGGATCGTACACGTCATTGCCTTCCACACTGAACGTGACACCTACCGATCCGGCCGACAGGATATGGACTTTTCCGTCCACGACGCGTGCTACGGTATTTTCAGGAAGGCTGATGGCGACAGGCAAACCCGATGTGGCTTCCGGGACGAAATCCTCATCGCCGTAGATACGATACAGGTTGTCTGCTTCCAATCCGTCCACCACAATGTCCTGCTTACTGAATGACCGCTCGAACACACCCATGTCGATACGGCCACCCACTATGCGGTCTTTAAAAGCGAGGTCGAAATCCCCGGCTTGCACCGTATAGCCAACGTTGTTGGTTTGCTGGTCGCCCTTGTTAATCACCGGGCTACCTGCATTCAGGTCATAATCACCTCCGGGTACCGTTGGACTTGACAAAAGTGCTGGCGGCTCCAAAGGACCCTCAAATAAAGGGTCGGCATCCAGGTTGTTACCTCCGTCATCGCCGATTTCCGCTACCCAACCGCCGCCGCTTCCACCGCTGTTGGCAATGAGGCTGTACGAAATGCCAACCCTGCCACGGCTGTTGCCGCTGTTATCAATCGAAAAGCTGTGCGGAGGGGTGGATCCCGTAACGGGATAGCTATTGTTCCAGATAATGGTATTGACGAGTGTCGGACTACATTCCTGCGTACCATTAAATCCGGCGGAAACATTGCGTATGCCACCGTGATTACCGCTGATAGTTACGTTCACCAACACAGGGCTGGAAGCATCGTAATTATACATTGCCCCACCGAAAGCAGCGATGTTGCCACTTATCAGTACGTTGGTCAATACCGGGCTGGCCGCTTCGTTGTACACACCTCCCCCATAGGTAGACGCATGGTTGCCTTCAATGACCAGATTCGACAGGGTCGGCCTGGAGATATGCGTGTTGTAAGTTCCGCGGTTATAGATGCCTCCGCCGTTAGCAGCGCCCCTTCCTGATCTGATGGTAAACCCGTCCAATACAGCGGCGGCGGTAAGGTTATTGTTATCATTGCGCACCACGCTGTTGCCGTTGCCCACCAATATCGTTTTGTGGAGCGACCAATCCCGGTCTTCCATGCCCGGATTGCCCAGGTTTGGAAAACCACCGTATATCCTCACCCCCTCCTTCATGGAAAACGACTCGCCTGCCTCGGGCTGATACTGACCTGTGGCCACCCACACTTGGTTACCTGCATCCGAGGCGTCGATCATCGCCTGCAAATCGCCCGAAGCGAATTGCCACGACAGACCACTTCCCGTACCGTTTTCTTTCACGTAGCGGATTTCAACATGCTCAGGTGGTTCTATTGTCAGTGTGCCGGCAACGAATGTGATGGCGTAGTTGCTGGCAGTAAGCCCGCTTGGCAGGATAGAGAATGTACCGGCATCGACCGCCCCCTGTGCATCGCCTTCGTAGGTCAGCTCACCGTTCAGCACCGCTACCCCGTCTCCGTCAACGAACCCATCGTAATCCACTCCGTTGCCGCCGTTGTAAGCCAAGCCGTTGAAGGTCTTCGTAGCATCTTTTGCCGTTATTGTCAACGCTTTGGGCACGACCAACAAGTTTACTGTCAACGAGGCCGGGCCATATTCTTCATTGCCTTCTATGTCGATACGCAATTCTACCTCTCCCACGTTCAGGATATGGATTTTACCATCCTCGGTGATGGTTGCAACCTGGTTTTCGAATGGCAGACCCAGCGTGACCGGTGCATTCGACTCCGTGTTTACATCAGGCACAAAATCAGCGTCGCCGTAGGTTGCACGAAGTTTTCCGTCGCCGTCCAGCCCATCAACGGTCGGAGTCTGTGACTTCCACTGCTGCTCATATGCTCCCAGATCGATACGGCCGTCTATGATCCGCGGGTTGCCCGCTAAGTCTGTATCACCTACCTGTACCGCGTCATCCGAGACATTGGTCCGCGGATCGCCCGCATTGATGGCCGGACTGCCCCACCGCAAGGTATAATCGAGTCCGTCCGCATCCGTAAACAGCGGGTCGGTACTAACAACGCCTTGTATCACACTATACGTATACTGCATTGGACCGACTACGCCTCCCAACCCAGATGAGCCATTTGCGGTATTGTCCCAGACGATGCTGTTGACTAATACAGGTGTAGAAGTATCATCGTTATACACACCGCCACCGCGGCCACCATTCAAACCGTTGACCCAGTTTCTGGCGATGGTCACGTTTGTGAGCTCCGGATTGCTTCCATTCACATTGTTCAATCCGCCACCACTTCCACCGCCATTAGCACTGTTGTCGGCAATGAGCACATTGGTAAGAAGGGGACTGCTTGCGGAGTTGTACATTCCTCCACCACCATCACCTGTGGACGTGGTATTTTCGCTGATGGTCACGCTTGTCAGCCTCGGGTTGCTGCCACCTATATTGGCTATTCCTGCACCGTTGCCAGTAGCATTGTTGTCAGTAATGAGTACCTGGATAAGGATAGGACTGCTTGCCGAATTGTACATCCCGCCCCCATCGGCATCTGTATAGTTGCTTTCGATGATGATATTCTGGAAGGTAGGGCTCACACCCTCGTTATATACACCGCCGCCACCGGTAGCCGATGAACCGGCCGTCAACGTAAAGCCATCCAGCACGGCGATGGCGGTGAGGTTATTGTTCTCATTACGTACCACGTTTGCGCTGTAGCCTCTTAATATGGTTTGATTAGCTTTCCAATTACGCTCTTCCATCCCTGTACCTTTGGTAGCTCCCACGGGAAAACCGCCGTATATTTTCACGCCTTCCTTCATAGAGAAGGATTGGCCGCTTGCTGCCCGCCGGTAACCACCCGAGGCCACCCACACCTGGTTGCCCGTCTCGGAGGCGTCAATCATCGCCTGCAGGTCGCCGGAGGCGGTTTGCCACGACAGACCACTTCCCGTACCGCCTTCTTTCACGTAGCGGATGTCAACATCTTCGGGCTGTACGACCGTCAGCGTACCGGCAACAAAGGTGATTGCGTAATTGCGGGCTGTAAGCCCGCTTGGCAGGATGCGGTAGGTACCTACATCTACCGCGCCCTGTGCCTCGCCTCCGTAAGTTAACTCACCGTTCAGCACCGCTACCCCCTCTCCGTCAATGAATCCTACGTAATCCACGCCGTTGCCGCCGTTATAGGCCATGTCATTGAATGTCTTCGCCGCGTTTTTTGCTGTTACGATCAGCGCTTTGGGCACGACCTGCAAGGTTACGGTCAACGACGCCGGACCATACTCGTCGTCACCCTCGACGCTGAACGTGAGCGCTACGGTTCCGGCATTATCGATATGGATTTTACCATCCCCGGTGATGGTTGCAACGTCACTTTCAGACGGCAAATTCAGCGTAACCGGTTTACCCGATGTTGTGTGAACGGTCGGCATCAGATCGGCGTCCCCGTAGGTAGCATGAAGGTTACCCTCGTCGTCCAGCCCGTCTACGGTCAATGTCTGCTGTCTCAATTGCCACTCGTACGCTCCCAGGTCGATACGGCCGCCTGCGATCCGCGGATTGCCCGCTAAGTCCGTTTCACCGGCCTGTACCGCATCAGCCGGAACATTGGTCTGCGGATCGCCCGCATTGATGGCCGGACTGCTCCGTTGCAAAGTATAATTACCCCCGGCCGCATCCGTAAATAGCGGATCCGTGCTGATGCCAGCCACTCCCTGTATAAAGTTATAACTGGCGTCGATTGACCCGACAATACCCTGTCCAGATGTTCCATTAGCGGTATTTCCCCACACGATGCTATTGACCACCAATACAGGGTCGGAGGGACTGCCGTTATACATCCCGCCACCGCCATTTTGGGAGTTAGACCTGTTGCTTGCAATGGTTACATTCGTCAGTTGCGGAGCGCCACTATTCACATTGCTTATTCCACCACCATTGCCGTTGACCACGTTGTTGGCAATAAGCACGTTGGTGAGGATAGGAGTGCAATCTTCTGAATTGTACATCCCGCCTCCATTTCCCGTGATAGGGCTGTTTCTTCCGTTTTCGCTGATGATCACGTTCGTCAATCGTGGGCTGCTTTTATTCAAGTTTGCTATTCCACCTCCGTCGCCATCAGCGGTATTACCGGTAATGAACACATGGGTAAGGATGGGACTGCTGTCTTCTGAATTGCAGATCCCGCCTCCACTATAATCCGAATGATTGCTGCGGATGATCACCTGCTCCAATACCGGACTCGCACCATAATTAAACATCCCGCCGCCCGCACCAAGCTCTGTAGTTGCGTTGCCTTGGATGATGACATTCCGGAAGGTAGGGCTCACATTCACATTATACACCCCACCGCCACCGCTAGCCGATAAGCCACCCGTAAGGATAAACCCATCCAACACCGCCTCAGGCGTAAGTCCATTCCGATCATTACGCACCACGCTTGCGCTGTTGCCTTTTAGTATGGTTTCATTCGCCTTCCAATCACGCTGTTCCATGCCTGTACTACTGGTGGCGCCGGCGGGAAAACCACCGTATATTTTCACCCCTTCTTTCATGGAGAAGGATTGGCCTGTTGCTGCCCGGCTGTATTCGCCCGTGGCCACCCACACCTCATCCCCCGGATCCGACTGGTCGATCATCGCCTGCAGGTCGCCTGAGGCGTCCCCCCACGAAAATCCGGAGCCTTGGCCACCTACTTTTACATAACGTATAGTGGGTGGAGAGTCTAGTTCCTGCGCACGCAGGCTAAACGCTGCCAGGATGAGTAGCACAGGTAATAAAATTGCCATAAAGCGTACCTTAATGGCAGCCAATCGGCCATAGCATAGATGTAGGTTCATAAATTATCGAACGTTGTGATATATGCAGCCAGCACCGTTGCCAACTATCATGAAACGAAAATAAAGCGCATCGTACAGGTGCACAATGACCGATTGGTGGTTGGGAAATTATGGTTTATGGTTGGGTGTTTTCAAACAGCACCTGTAATTGGACTCCTGATCCGTCTTTGATTTGAAACCTTGCTCTTTAATGAAATAAGCCCCCGGCATACCGGGCGGTGTACCAGGGGCTTTTATCTACTTGTTATCTACTTATGAAAATCTTTATTTGCTGTTACTGACTTTACTCCCATCTTCAACAAGAGTTCATCTTTTCTAGACCGCGACACGTTCAAGTGCTCACCATCTGACATTACTACTACGCTGGTCTTGAATTTTTTGAAATGGCTGATCTTCCTTATATTCACCATGGATGAGTGGTGTATCCGTATAAAATATGGGTCGGGCAACATGTGCCCAATTTCACTCAATGATTTGGAAATAAGTATTTTACGTCCATCAACCAACACAAACTGAGTGTAGGCTCCATCTGCCTTGCAATAGAGAACATCATCGGTATCGATAAATTCATAGCCATTGCGGTTTGGCAGCGCAATTCGTTGTTGATCGCCTGTTGTCCGGAGCAATTGCAGCAAACTGGTAATGCGTGTTGCTTGACTGGTATTTTCCCTTAAGTATTTTGATACCCGACTTACAGCTTCTGTAAGCTCAGTACCATCGACCGGTTTAAGCAGGTAGTCCATCGCATTCACCCTTATGGCTCTCAGCGTAAATTCGTCATATGCCGTGGTAAAAATCACCTGAAAGTGACAGCGGTCCTCCTTCAAGGCTTCCAATAACTCGAACCCATCCATGACGGGCATGTCGATGTCGAGGAAAATCAGATCGGGCCGATGCTCCACAATAGCCAGCATACCTTCTTTGGCTGAGTTACAGGTTGCAATCACTTCAATTTGCGGACAGAGACGGTTTATGTCATGCAGTAGTGCCGTCACACAGTGCGGCTCATCGTCAATAATTAGGGTTCGTATCATATCATAGGCGTGATTTAAAGATCAAAGACACACAAGTTCCGGTCGCCAAGCATTGCTTATCCATCTTGTCTTCGATAGCGATACCGATATTGTGACGGTTAAGTGTATTATGCAGTTTCAGGCGATGTTCCACCAATATCATGCCCTTGGATTCATGCCGTGACCTCCGTTTCATCTTCAACAAAGCAGACTGTCTGCGGCCGACGCCGTCGTCATCGATTTGACATACGACGTCGTTCCCTCGCCGGTTTACTGTCATGGTGATTTTCCCCTTACCTTCTTTGGGCAGGATTCCATGGATAACTGCATTTTCAACGAACGGCTGCATGATGAGGGGCGGTACACGGATCAACTTGAGATTCAGATCGGGGTCTGTCTCAAACGAACAGGAAAGTTTGTTGCCAAATCGTAATGCTTCCATCTGTACATACAACCGGCAGGTATCCAGTTCCTCCTGCAAAGTAATTTCTTGTTGACTGTTACTTAGCTGGTTGCGGATCAATTTCGAAAATATGGTCAGGTAGGTTATCGCAGCGCCACCTTCCTCTTGCTGGATGAGCGCTTTGATGGAATTGAGGCAATTGAAGATGAAATGTGGGTTCATCTGGGAGCGAAGTGCACGTGCTTTCAATTCCATTGCCTCCCGTTCAAAAGCCATACGTTCCTGATCTTTTCTACGGATAGCCCGCAACCGCAGGCTAAGAGCGACCAAAACCAGCGCCGCAATAGCCATTGCCGCAATTATATTAAACCACCACGTCTTCCAAAAAGGTGGCATAATCACAATCGTCAATCGTTTTACATATCTGCTCCATTTGCCCGAAGTATTGCTTGCATTGATGAGCAATATGTACCTGCCAGGGGGGATGCCTGTATAGGTAGCATTGTTTTTATTGCCCACAACTACCCAATCCGTATCGAGCCCCTTCAGCATATAACGGTATTGTAATTTTTCCGGAGCATTAAATTGCAGTGCGGCAAACTCGAATGAAAGAAAGTTCTGGTAGTACGGCAGCGTCAACGTCTGTAGCATATTGATCGGCTGCGCCAACGGCAACGCCGGATCGCCATAGCCTGCTGGTTTATTGTTGATGAGGATGTCCGTCAGCATCGTATTTGGCTCAAAATTATCATCACGCATGTCCTCCGGGGCAAAATGGGTATAGGATGTAGTCCCACCGAAGGCCAGTTGACCATTGGGAAAGGCGAAATAATGGAACCGGTTGCACTCAATCAATGGGCTGATACCCTGTGGTGTATACCTGTTTACATGGCCTGTCGACGGGTTAATCGAGAAGATACCATTATTGCTGCTGCACCACAACAGGCCATCCCTTCCGGGTAAAATGGCATACACGGTATTATTGGGCAAGCCATCGCGCATACTGAAAAGCCGATAGGTCTGCAAACGCGTATCAAAACGGATGATGCCATCCGAATAAGTACCCAACCAAAGGATATCGGGATGGTTTGGGTCTTGTTGTATCGTCAACAGATGGATTGCCGGCCGTTTATTGAAAAAGTGCGTGACTTTCTCCGTTTTAAGGTTATAACAGAGGAGCCCGAGCGTGTTGCATATCCAGAACGTATCGTCATCAGTCATCACCATCCCGCCGATTTCCGTCTGCTGGTCCGGAGCATATCGATGTTGGATCGGTTCGCGGACAGTCGCGATATGACGGACCGTATCAAAGTGGATAGGCCGAAAGAGATGATCGAGCCCCCAAAGTTCTCCGGAAGGTGCCAACGCCAGCGCATCGATGCCCTGATTGGCTTCGGTCGATTTGTTTTTATACACATACATTTCCCGTTGAAGAACTCCATTGTAATAGCGCAACAAATCGGGTGTTTCCACACGCTCTACACCGGCTTTGGCCAACCACATCCGACCGTCCCCACTGCGCGCCCACCGCATGAGGTAAGCATTCATCCCATGGAGAAACGTCTGCTCGATGACATGTGCTTCCACCCCCTGGTCAAGTAAGATATCGACGGGAAAGCTATTATTGGTATACCGTTGCGCAGGCATCTGTTTAAGGTAAATGTCCAACTGCCGGATACCCCAGCCATTGGACCCTTCCCACAATACGCCGGACCGATCGAGGCACATAGCAGTCTTCCGGTAGTCCACATCGACCATGCCTGTATCCAGTACGGTCAGCTGGTTGGAACGGTCGAGGTAGAATGTATAGTTGTTGTGGGCGATCACAAAATTTTCTTCTGCATCCAGCAATATGGTAGGTTGGACATAATATTCCTTTGCCGGCAATGGAAACACCATAAAGTCCGCCCTTTTTTTGCTGTATAAAATGAGCCTGCTGTCATCGGGGATCAACATATCTCCGTTTGACCGGACAGTGGGCGAAGTGTCTTTCCACCACACATCCGGATCATACAGGCGAGGATCGTCAAACCCGAACACAATACGAGCCTTCATCCGGAACCGGCTGTCTATATACACCATGGATTCGTCGAGTATCAGGAGAAAATCATCACCAACCTGCGCCATGCCGTTGATGCGGCTTTCTCCGAATAAACGGAGCAAGGAGGCCGCATCGTAACGGATAAGCCGATAGCCCCGGAGATCGACAACAAAAAGCTCGCCGGTCTTACTAAGCATCCAATGTCGCCCTAAGTTGTCCTTCAAAATAGGGCTATCCTGCTTTAGGCTGTCCTTCAACATGCGATAAGGCGGCAGCGAGGTAAGGTGCATAATCTCTTCTGTCTGCACATCCAAAATATCTATATCTCCCCCATTGCCGTAGCGGATCCAGAGTAAGCCATCTCGGTCTAACGAAAATTTACTGATGATACTGCCCGTCAAGGAAGCACTATCCATCCGGTCGTGCCGAAATTGCTTGAAATTGCGCCCGTCGTAGCGGGCCAGCCCATCACGCGTGCCAATCCACATGAAGCCTTCGTTGTCTTGGGCAATGCCACTGATATACGACTGTGGGAGACCGTCCGATACAGAGAGGCTCCGGTAGGTCATCGGGATAGGTTGCGCAAAACCACGAACGGCAAGAAGCAAGCAAGTTAACCCAGCAAAGAGTATGGCATAGATAGGACGCACCTGTACTACAAAAGCAGATTTTTGATTATGTAATTATGATTTTAATCTTCAAAGATAGCAAAAAATAAGGGCACAATAGTGCAAGTATTACCCCTGAAAAACCGATCTTGATGGCAGACCAACGATCGTAGCGTAGACATGGGTTCATTAATTATCGAACGTTATGATGATCAAAAGCGACAGTATTGCCTGCTTTCATGTACCGAAAATAACGTGTGCCCTAAAGGTGTACAACTGTTGATTGGCCGTTGGACGGCTTAGGTTTATGGTTGGATGTTTTCGGATGATATCCGAAACAGCGACAGTAGCAGGACTTCTGTTTTATGTTGAAACCGTTTTAGCTTACTTAATCCCCATTTTCAACAGCAGCGGATCTCTTTTTGACCGTGATACGTTCAACTGGTCACCATTGACCATCACCACTACGCCTGTCCTTAATTTTTTGAAATGGCTTATCTTCTTGATATTGACTATCGTAGAATGGTGTATGCGCATAAAAAGCCGACCGGGGAGCACGCTTTCCATTTCACCCAGCGCCTTGGAAAGAAAGACCACACGATCGCTCGTCAATACCAAATGTGTATAGGCACCGTCTGCCCGGCAATAGATGATATCGCTTATGTTGATAAATTCATACCCGTCGCGATCAGGGATGGCAATTCGCTGGTCGTCGGTATGCTGTAGCTGTTCGAGGAGGTTCGTGATACGTTCATCGGGATGGGCATTGCTTTTCAGGTGCCTCTCCACGTGATTTACCGCTGCTTTCAGATCCACGCCGTCAATGGGTTTCAATAGGTAGTCCATCGCATGCACACGGATGGCCTTCAAGGCAAATTCGTCGTAAGCCGTCGTAAAAATAACCTGAAACCTGCGTCCCTCCTCCAGCGCCTCCAGCAACTCAAACCCATCCATCAAGGGCATCTCAATGTCGAGAAAAACCAAATCAGGCTTGTATTTTTCAATGGCCGCGATGCCCGTCGCTCCCGAAAAACAGGCGGCGACGACCTCAACCTGCGGACAGAAGTAGGCCAGATCATGCTGGAGTGAGGTTACACAATGTGGTTCATCGTCGATAATGATAGCGCGTATCATGGCTGCAATTTAAATAAAAGTGACACACATGTTCCCGCCGCCAGCCGATTTTCATCCAGCTTATCGTCGATGGTGATGTCGATGTTATGACGGCTCAGGGTATTGTGCAGTTTCAGGCGATGCGTGGCCAGCAATGTGCCTTTTGACTCATGCCTTGCTTTACGTTTTGACTTCAATAGTGCGGCTTGTTCACGGCCTATCCCATTGTCATCGATGCGGCATACCACATTATCTCCCTGCTGCTGCACGGTGATGGCCACAGACCCATTGCCTGCCTTGGGCAGGATACCATGGACGATGGCATTTTCCACAAACGGCTGGATAATGAGGGGTGGTACCTTCAATGCCGCCAGATTGACGTGGGGATCCGCCTCGAACAGGCAGGAAAGCTTATCGCCAAACCGCAGGGCCTCCAATTGCACGTACAGCAGGCAAGTATCCAATTCTTCCTGCAGACTGATTTCTTTTTGGGTATTGCTGAGTTGGTTGCGTATAAGCTTCGAAAAAGTGGTTAGATAGGCTACCGCGGCACGCTTTTCACCCTGTTGGATAAGCGACTTGATGGAACTCAGGCAGTTGAAAACAAAGTGTGGATTCATTTGCGAGCGGAGTGCGCGCGCTTCGAGCTCCATGGTTTCGCGTTCATAGGCCATCCGGGCCTGATCTTTCTTGCGGATGGCGCGCAGTTGCTGTCTCACCAGCAGGAAAACCAGTATGCCGCTGGCCAGTACGGACAACGTGATAAACCACCAGGTCTTCCAAAAGGGGGGCGTAATGATGATGGGGAGTTCCTTTATATGACTGCTCCATTTGCCCGACGTATTGCTCGCGTTGATGAGGAGCGTATACTCCCCGGGCGGCACGCCCGTATAGGTAGCCACATTTTTATTTCCCGCCAACACCCAGTCGGTATCAAATCCTTCCAGCTTGTACCGGTATTGCAGTTTTTCGGGTGCATTGAATTGGAGCGCAGCAAATTCAAACGACAGGAAATTCTGGTGATAAGGTACCCGAAGCCGTTGCAATGCGTTGATGGGCCGATCCAGGGGAAACTCCGGGTTTCCGTAGTGTGCAGGCTTATTATTGATAAAAATCCCTGTTAGTGCCGTATTGGGCTCGAAAT
This sequence comes from Parapedobacter koreensis, assembly GCF_900109365.1. Classification (GTDB taxonomy): domain Bacteria; phylum Bacteroidota; class Bacteroidia; order Sphingobacteriales; family Sphingobacteriaceae; genus Parapedobacter; species Parapedobacter koreensis. The sequence goes on from NZ_FNZR01000011.1 coordinate 152,371, forward strand.
GATCGTCGCGCATGTCGCTCGGCGCAAACCGGGTGTAAACACCCGTACCCCCAAAGAGCAACTTGCCGTCCGGAAAAACAAAACAATGAAAGCGGTTGCACTCCACCAGCGGCGTATTACCCTGTGGAATATAGCCATGCACCTGGTAAGTCTCCGGATTGAAGGAGAAGATGCCCTTGTTGCTGCTGCACCAAAGGACACCGCGCGCATCCGGGATAATGGTATAGACGGTGTGGTTGGGCAATCCATCGCGGGCCTTGAAAAACCGGTAGCTCCCCGTGCGCTTGTCAAAGCGGATGAGTCCATCCGAATAGGTGCCCAGCCACAAGATATCCGGATCCCGGGGATCCTGCTGGATGGCAAGCAGGTGGACTGCCCGCTTGTCTTCGATAAAGTGTGCCACCGAACCTGTCCGCAAATGATAACGGATGAGCCCGCGTGCGCTGCATATCCAAAACGTATTGTCGCCATCGGCAACCATCCCGTTGATCTCATTGAACCGGTCTTTTAAATAACCAAGCGCAAGGGGAGGATAAACGGTAGCCGTATCCGTAGCCTCATCAAACCGGATGAGGCGAAATCGGTGATCCAATCCCCACAAATCGCCCCCGGGATCGACGGCCAGTGCATCGATTCCCTGATTGGGCTGGGGGGACAAATTATGATATACAAAGTGCTCCTGCCGTAAAATCCCGTCGTGGTAGCGCAATAAATTGGGTGTCCGTACGCTGTCCTCCCCAGCCTTGGCCATCCATATTTGGCCGTCCCGTCCATTCACCCACCGGAAAAAATAAGCATTTATACCACGCAGGAAGGTACGATCAACAGCTTCCTGCGCAATGCCCAGGTGATGCAGCACTTCAAAAGGAAAATCAATCTGGTATGCCTGAGAAGGCATGTGCCGGAGGTATACGTCAAATTGCCTGATGCCAAATCCATTGGAGCCTTCCCACAAAACACCCGATCGATCTACACAAAGCGCGGTTTTCACGTATTGATTGCTTGCCATGGTATCCACCAACACCAGTTGGTTGGTCGCCCGGTAAAAATAGTACGAGTAATTGCGGTATGCGACGATAATGTTTTCATCCTTGCCCATCAGCAGGCGCGGCATTATAAAATATTGCTTTACGGGCAACCGGAATACGGTGAATGCCGCTTTTGCTTTTTCAAAAAATACCAGCCGCCCCTGATCGGCAAAAAGCATATCGCCATTTGAACGCACCAGTGGCGAAGTGTCTTTCCAGTCTACCGTGGGGTTATACAGCCTGTTATTGGCGAAATCAAACATCACGCGTTCGCGGACTTGCATGTCGCCGTTTATATATGCCATCGATCGATCCAGCATCAAAAGCATATCATCGCCTACCCGCGCCAATCCGGTAATATAATGCTCATCAAACTGCGGGAACAGACTGGTGGCTGTATGTCGGGTAAGTTGCTTTTCATGAAGATCTACGACAAATAAAGCCCCGTCTTTACTCAGCATCCAGTGCTTGCCGCTGCGATCCTGTACGATGGGGCCGTCCATCTTGATGCTGTGCTTCAATGCGGCATAGGGTACTTCCGCAGAGCAGTGGATAATTTCCTCGGTACGGGTATTCAGGATATCCAGTTCGCCTTCTTCATAGCCAATCCAAAGCAGGCCGTCACGATCAAGCGTAAGTTTCCGGGTGATATTGGATGCCAATGTCGTTGAATCATCGCCGTCATGCCGGAATACCTTAAATTGGCGCCCGTCATAACGTGCCAATCCATCACGCGTGCCAATCCACATAAAGCCTTGCGGATCCTGCACGATGCCGCTCACGTACGATTGGGGCAAGCCATCCGGCACCGTAAGCGTCCGATAAGTCATAGGTGTATATTGTGCAAAACCACTGGCGGCGAAGGTTAAGCACAATACGGCAAAAGCAATGGGACGGAATGGATGCATCGTTCTTACAAAGATAGTGGGCGCTTAATTACTATCCAAAGATTTATCGCTTCAATCGCCAACTATTAACTCAAACGGCACGTCTGTTAAACAAAACTAACCACAGATAAATGCTGTGCTATTTTTTCTATTTAATTAATTATTTTTAACATTTAATTATCCAAATCAAAACTTTCAATTTTTTACATTTTTAAATGAAAACACCAAAAATTTATTACGCTGGTCTATACTTTTTGATCGCAGGCCTTTTTTCCAGTTGTTCGAGTGATGATGATAATCCTTCGCCTGATGTCACGTTTGAATACTTGATTTCGGAAGAAGAGGCTGCCCAGGTTTCCGTAGAGGAGATTAAAGCACGCTTCCCTAACCCGGCCGCTGCTCTGCTTATCGCCAGCGATGTGACAGCTTATCGCGTCACCTACAAAACCCAGTTTCCGGCTGGTAATCCCATCGAAGCGTCAGGCTTAGTCATTATACCGAAAAACAAGACAGAAAATCTGACGCTGCTGGGCTTCCAGCATGGCACGATTACCGCCGACAACGAAGCCCCTTCGTCCTACCTGCCCAACGGCAATATGGAAGCGTACGTCGCCGGTACGGTTGGTGCCTCGCTTGCCAAAGGGTATATCGTGGTGATGCCTGACTATATCGGTTATGGTGTCAGCAGCAATATTCCGCATCCTTACCAGGAAAAGGCGAGTCTGGCGCAAGCATCGCTTGATATGCTTAGGGCAGCAAAAGAACTGGCCATAAGTAAGGAACTGGGCATCAGAAAAGAAGTACGTCTTGTGGGTTACTCCGAAGGCGGGTACGCTACCCTGGCCCTGCATCAAGCCATTGAAGAAAGCGCAGCAGACGAATTTACCGTGGAAGCCAGTTATCCTGCTGCAGGCGCGTATGATATGCTGGGTACGGCTGAATGGGTGGTCAGCCAAAACCGCGATTTGGAAGAAGGTGCAACCGGTCTTTATCTATGGGCACTCGTCACTTACCAACAGCTTTACGGCATAAATGCCCAGCTGACTGACATACTGCAACCCGCTGCGGCTCAATCCGTCGCTACAGCTATTGCCCAGGGAAGTATTACAGCCGCCCAACTATCGAATAATCCGGGCGAAGTATTTACGCCAAGCTTCGCCCAGGGAATCCAGCAGGGCACCAATACTGCGTTTGTCGCTGCGCTTCAGCAAAACAATAGCTATGATTGGAAACCTAATGCTCCGGTGGTGTTTTTCCATGCATTGGCTGACGATATCGTGCCGGTGCTCAATGCCCAAACCGCTGAGTCAACCATGAAAGCCCTTGGCGCCAACGTACAGTTCGTACCACTTGGCAACATCGGCCACCGAGAGGGAGCCAATGCCTATATCCAAGCCGTGGTACCCATGCTGATTCAATAAATCATGTTTTGAAACCATTATCGGGCTGGCTGACTTTTTAGCCAGCCTTTTTTTGTTGCACAAAAAAAAGCACCGCAGCTTTTCAGCATACGGTGCCCCATTGAAAATGACTATGCAATGACAGGTTATGTCAAATCGCGTCGGGAGTAACAGGTGCCGGAATGGGATTATTTACCGGTTTGATGGATTTAAGGTATGCAAAAATAGCAGCCAAATCCTCGTCGCCCACATCCTTGAAGTTTGGCCAGGGCATCGGTGGCAACAGGGGGCGGGAATCTTCCAACCCTTTCCATTTCCCTTCCTTCATGGCCCTCCGGAATTGTTCGAACGTCCAACTGCCTATCCCCGTATCATCCGGTGTGAGGTTGGCAGCATAAGATATCCCCCAAGGCCCTGCTGCTGCGGTACTTTCAATATTGAAGACGACCATCGTACCGGACAATGCCGTGGCTTTGTCAAAGCCCACAAAGGGGCGCGAAGGATCATAGCCAGACAATAGCCGGCTAGTGTCCGGGGCTGGCCCATGTGCCGTCATTACTTTGGGGCTGTGGCAGTCATTACAGCCCCCCACGGTCACCAGGTAACCACCCCTTTTTACTAATTCGACGCTGTCCACCTCCACGGATGCCCCAACGGAAGCCTGCTCTTCTTTTGTCTCGGTATTGCAAGACACAATGGCCCCCAGCAAACCGAACAGTGCAAACGCTGCTTTAATTTTCATGATCTAATGATTATAGTGTTTAGTAGTTATAGCTTGCCGTTTGAGTCTCTCAAAAATACCACTAACATTTCTAAACGGACGATTTGATTTTATAAATACACATTTTCAGTTTATAGTTGACACAAAATAGCGTATACATGAGTCAGCTCTCCGACAATTATACGTAGTTATTGCTGGTTGGCCACGAGCACCAGATGCAAATCAATGCCGGGCAGGATATATTGCGGTGCCTCAGGATCGGATGCATAGTCCATGCCCCATTCCAGCCTGTCTATGGTGATAAGGGCCTCGGCATGGAGCTGGTTGCCGCTGAAATCGACGTTGGCAGGAAAGGTGATGATATTCGCTTTGCCAAGAAAGGTGAGATCACCGGTTACTTCATAGTTGGCACCATCCACCACGTGTTCGCCGCCATCTCCATGGTAGGGGGCGACTTCCCTAATCTGGAACGTAATGTTCGGATACAGCACGGCGTTGAAAAAATCCGCACTCTGCAAGTGGTGCTCCAACTGCTCCTTGAGCTCCCCCTCCAGGTTCAATACGTTGATGGAAGATAGCGGAATGCTGAATGAACCGCCGGTCACCTGATTGTTTTCGGTGGTCACCTCATCGTCGTCGATGGAAATTCTTCCGTGATTGTTGCCTTCCGGCAGGTACCCCCGCCACTCCACATACGAGGTTTCGGTATTGATTTCATAGGTGACCACTGCGGGATTGTCCGCTTCTTTGCAGGCAGACAGCGCTAAAAATGCCACTAAAGCGCCGATAAATTTTTTTTTCATGACTTTATTGATTTTGTTAAAAGCGAGCCTCCACCGGCTTGCGGGGCAAAAGTGAAACAAAGGCAGCGCTTCCAAAAGGTGAATAAGGCTGAACTGAAAAATCCGGTTCCTCAATTGAGAAATGAGGAACTTCAATTGAAAAGGCATCAATCCGGGCGATTCCACACCATGTCCACAGCGCCTGCAACACCATAAACCCCGAATTGCACAGTCCAGTACCTAAATATCACGGTTCAGCCATCCTGGCATTTCAATACAGGCCTAAAAAAAGTATCTTTGTGCCAAGAAAACCAATTCGTCCCATGAAGTACATCGCGTTTACCAAGGAAGATATATTGGTATTGTTTATCATTGTCTTTCCATACCTTTTCGTGGTGAATTATTTATTGCTCGGTACCGGATATTTCCATTTCCCGCTACTGGCAAGTGCTTCCTTGGTAAGCATCGCGATTGGCACGGCTTCATGGGCCACGCACATTATTGCTGCCAACATCATGCGTTATACCATTGCGGGGTATTCCAATACGGTCAAACGGGTGTCCATCCAATTCCCCATATACGTCATGCTATCTTTGTTGCTGGGCCTATCACTCTTTGGCGCATTCCGGGTGCTCGGTTTCATCGCTATCCCGCTTACATGGGCCAACTTCCGTCCGGTATTCATCGCGGGCATCATCCTCAACGTAGCGGCCACCAGCTTCCACGAAGGGCTCTATGCCTTCGATAAATGGAAAGCAGCCATGCTGGAAACCGAACAACTCAAGAAAAATTACCTGCAAAGCCAGCTTGAGGGGCTCAAAAGCCAGGTAAACCCGCATTTTTTGTTCAACAGCCTCAATAGCTTGTCCGCGTTGATTTATACCAATCCGGAAAAAGCCGGGGACTTCCTGGACGAGATGAGCAAGGTATACCGCTACTTACTGCGGTCCAATGAACGTTGGCTGATCCCGCTGCGCGCCGAGATCAACTTTGCGCATTCCTTTTTCCACATGCTCAAAACCCGGTATGAAGATGGCATCCAGTTGACCATCGATGTGCAGGAACAGCTTATGGAATACGTGCTGCCGCCCCTTACTTTGCAAATGTTGTTGGAAAATGCCGTAAAGCACAACGTCATTTCCCGGGAGAGCCCATTGAAAATTGAAATCACAACGACAAGCCCCGATTTGCTGGTCGTAAGCAACAACATCCAGAAAAAGACCACTGCCGTATTGTCCAATGGCATCGGCCTGCAAAATATCATGAGCAAGTACCAACTGCTCAACAATTCGGTGGTCGAAATCGATGATGATGGCCAACAATTTGTCGTGAAGCTCCCTTTGCTAAACCCCCAGAACCATGAATATATTAGTTATTGAAGATGAACGATTGGCGGTAGAGAAACTGTTGCAGGTGCTGCGCAAAGTGCGGCCCACGGCACAAGTCATCGGAGTCGCGGACAGCATTGCTGCGGCGGTAGCTTGGCTCACCGCAAATCCGGGCAAACCCGACCTCATCCTCATGGATATCGAGCTGGCCGATGGCCAGAGCTTTGCCATCTTCGATCAAGTAGCTGTCGAAAGCCCCATTATCTTTGTCACTTCCTATGATGAATATGCCTTGAAGGCCTTCAAAGTAAACAGCATCGACTACCTGCTCAAACCCATCCAACAGGATGATCTGAAGCTGGCTCTTGAAAAATTCGACCGTACGCAAGCGATCTTCAAGGACAACGGCAGGCAACAGGCAGACATCCAGAAACTGATTCAGGAATTGCAAAAAGGAACTGATGCAACCGCCTACCGGAAGCGGTTTCTGGTAAAACACCTTCAGAAACTCATGCCCATCGAGGTGGCCAACATCTCGTATTTCTTTTACGAAGATAGGGTGACTTTTTTCCGCACGCCTGACGGCGTCAATTATATCGTGGATTATCCGGTAGACGAAATCGAAACAATGCTGGATCCCAACATGTTTTTCCGGATCAACAGGGGGATGCTGGTAGCTATCCATAGCATCCACCAAATCAATCCGTATTTTGGAAACCGACTGGAAATCAAATTAAAGCCACAATACGACAAAGAAGTTATTGTAAGCCGTGAAAAAGTCAGCAACTTCAAGGTCTGGCTGGGGAAGTGACGCGGCCGTCAATCCGTCCTGATCACTGGCCACTGACCACCGACCACCGGATAAGCTCAGAACAAAAAGATAATCGCAGCCATCAGGGCTATGCCAATAACGACCATAATCCAAAACATCCGGCTTTCGCTGGCGGTATCTGCACCTTTGTAATGATATTTACGCTTGGGAATGTTCATCATACTATTAATATATTGTTAACAATTGTTATCTCCTATTGTTTGGATGCAAAAATCCCCGTCATTCCACACACCAATTATTCATGGTGGTACGGCTCTCCCTTTAATATGCTGAACGCGCGGTAAAGCTGCTCCACGAAAAACAACCGCACCATCTGGTGGGAAAACGTCATCTTTGACAAAGCGATCCGACCGTTGGCCCGCTGGTACACCGTGTCATCAAAACCATAAGGCCCACCGACTACAAATACCACATGCTGCACACTGCCCACCATCATTTTGTTGAGGTAATCGGCAAATTCCACCGAGCGGTATTCCTTGCCCCGTTCATCCAACAGCACAACGTGATCAGCCGGTGCAAATTGTTTCATCAGCAACGCTGCCTCCCTGGCCTTCTGCTCATCGATACGCAAATGCTTCGTGTTTTTGATATCGGGAATGACCACGATATGGAAGGCGATGTAATGTTTCAATCGATGCTGAAATTTCTCAATGGCAGCCGCAATAGGCGCATCATCCGTCTTACCAATACACAATAGAGTTATCCGCATAACACAAACTTAGACAAAGTTATGGGGAAATACACGGAAAAACGCTAATACCAAAAGTAGTTAAAACAGATTTGGCATCTATTTTGTTTTCGGAAAAGCACTTTTAAACTATTGTATCATAAAATTAATTATTATGAAGAGATTCCTATCCACCTTGTGCGTTAGTCTGCTGGTATGCTGGTATGCCAAAGCGCAGGAGGCACCGTCTGATACCACCTGGCGGATTGCCGGTGAAAACACCTTACTGCTCAACCAAAGCTCATTTTCGAACTGGGCTGCCGGTGGCATCAATTCATTTGCGGCTAATTTGATTTTCAATTACGGCTTCAACTACAAAAAGGATCGCTGGAGCTGGGACAACAAGGTCATCGCTGCTTATGGGCTTACCAAACAGAAATCTGTCGGCTGGCGCAAAAATGACGACCGGATTGTCCTGAATAGCTTATTGGGCTATGAAGCCACAGAACGTTGGCTGTATACGTTTTACCTGAATTTCAATACGCAGTTTGCGGATGGTTTCCAATACGACGGCGATAACAACAGTACGTTAATCTCCACGGCATTTGCCCCGGCTTACCTGAGCTTCGGCCCCGGTTTTGCATATAAGGAGTCGGACAATTTCCGTTTCAACCTGTCGCCGGCGGCAGCCCGTTTCATCTTTGTCACCAACGATGAGCTTTCCAATCAAGGTGCTTTCGGCGTTGACCCGGGCTCGACATCGCGCTTTGAGTTTGGTGCCTCTTTTGATGCCTATTACAAGGTCGATGTCATGGAAAATATCAGTGTAGAAAACATCCTCAAACTGTATTCGAATTACCTCGAAGACCCACAGAATGTGGACGTCGATTACACGTTTAACCTATTTATGAAGGTAAATGACTACATCAGCGTAAACGGCGGCGTACAGTTGATTTACGATGACAACACACTCATTCCCCGCCAAGCAGACGGTGTGATTATACCGGGGTCTGAACGTCCTACACTGCAAGTACGGCAAGTATTGGGAGCTGGGATTACGTATAAGTTTTAGAAGTCGCGAACCGGGAGGTGCTATTCCTCCCGTTCGAGTATAACGAAAACGTCTTCGTTTTCTTTCTTCATCTTATACTTTTCGCGGGCTATCCGTTGGAGTTCCTGCGGGCTGGTATTCAAATCATGGATGGTCTTGGTTACCCGTTCGATTTCGGTTGTGTAAAACGCCTTTTCGGCTTTCAACCCTTTCAGCTGGCTGTAATAATCGTATTGGGTGGCTACATCGTGCCGATCAAAGAAAAGCATCCATACGACAAATGCTACGGCCGCGATGAGGTATTTATTCCGGATAATGGACAGTAGTCGCTCCATAGTACAAAATAGTGCAAAAATTTTTACAATTCCAAATTAGACATTCCACGCCGCTATTGCGCTGTTGACGCTTCAGCATCCGTGGCTGTTCTTTTCCGTCCGAGCCTGCTATAACAGCGACGGCACATCGCCAAACCGGTAGTTCAGCCCGATTTCGTGTGTATTGTTATTAATACCACGGCTCAGTCCTTCATTTCGTGCACCGAACAGGTAGCTGTAACCGATGCCAAAGCGTTTCACGTTGATGCGGGCAAGTCCTGCCAAACCGTTATAACTCCGGATGTTGATACCCAGCCCGACTGCATGCCTGGCGAAGAACATCGCCGATACCTCTGCCTGCGGGCGTAAACTCTCCGAATAGGTCACGAGCAAAGATGGCCGGAACTGAAAGTCTCCGCCCGACCCGAAGACTGCTCCGGCCGTTAAGTGGTAGATGTTTCTGAAATGATAGCGACTGTCGCTCCCGACCCCCAAGCTGCCCAGCATCAGCCGCGGCAGCGACAGCCCGACATAATACCGGTCCGGCCGGTAAAGCACCACTCCAAAGCCCATCAACGCGTCCGTCTCCCGCACGTCCTCACGGAAAGCCCCGTCCTGCGGATCCAGTTGCGAGAAGCGACCATCCAGGTAGCTGAAACCCGCACTCAACGAAAGGCCTAAGTGCTCTGTCTCCGAAATACGTACCGATTTGGCGAAGAACACCGAAACTTCCGTCAGCTCCTCCACCGCGAGGATCTCGTGGCGGAGATTCACCCCGGCTGTAGCGCCAAAGCTGCGAAAACCCACGTGCCCGCTCCCCCAGTAGACTGTGGGCGCACCCTCCAGCCCAACCCACTGCCGCCTGCCAAGCATGGATATCCCACCCTCTGGCTCCATTAGGCTCTCCGCAGCGTTTTGCGGTGTGCGGACATCACTGTACTGCGTCGGCGTCAAAGGTTGCTGAGCCACAACGGCCGCCGCAGCGGTTATCCCAACCACCAACGATACGATCCTTTTCATATAACTGCCGTATAACACCCTATACCTCATATCTAATATTTCAATACAAACCATCCCTTATCGTACTTCCATGTGTCCCCCACTTTCACCTCGACCATATAGAAATACGTCCCGGCAGGTACCCGGAGCTGGCCTGTACCAATACCCCGGAATGCGATGCGCTCATTATCATAGCCCGATGCCTCCCAAACAATGGTGCCATTGCGGTTAAATAACGTTACCCGATTCTCCGGATAGTCACGGATACCCTCAATCGTCAGGGATTCGTTGACGCCATCCCCATTGGGCGACACTGCCGGGTGTACCCGTACAGGGGATGACGATGCCGGATCCACGACACGTACCGTGATGGTCACAGGGGCAGCCGTCTCGTGGTTGGCATCCCCTGCCTGTGTGGCTGTAATCCGTATCGTGCCCAAACGGTGGATGGTTAATGTGTTGCCACTCAATGTCGCTACCTGTTCGTCGTCAATGGCCAAGGAAACAGGTAGGCCACTTGTCGCCGAAACCACCAACTGGATGCTTCCGGCATCACGGGAAACCTCACCCACTTCCGCAAATGTGATGCTTTGTGGGGCTCTGAGTACGGTCAATAGCTGGTTTATTTGCGGCCGGTTGTCGTAGTTGCCGTTTTCCGGAACGGTCGCCGTGATGGTCGCACTGCCCGCGCCGATCATACGGATGAGGCCATCTACGATTATAGCGACCGATTCATCACTGCTTACATAGGTCACGGATTCCCCGGTGCTGGCTGTGGCGCCGGCGCTGAAATCAGCATCACCGTAAGTTTTTTCGGGCAATGCGGGGAAGTACAGTGCCCGTGAGGCTGGAATAATTTCCAATGTTGCCGTCAGCTCCATATCTTGGTAAGTATTGCCTCCGTCAATCACGGCCGTAACCGTTTGGATACCCACATCCGTCCTTCCATTGTTGGTATACGTTACCGTAACACCTTCGGGCAATTCCCCGGTAACGGCCAGCAACTTCTGCGTACCGTCGTAAACGAGGCGACGATTGGGAAATGCAATGGAAAGTGTTGGCATAGCCGTGATTTCCAGTGTCGCCCTCAGCACCAGATCCTCATAGTTATTACCGCCGTCGATGACAGCAGTCACAGTATACGTACCTGCCTCGATCCGTCCGTTGCCATTGTAGCTGACGACTACACTTCTTGGCAATGAACCATTGATTTCCAGCGATTTAGCTGTACCGTCGTAAGTGAACCTATTATTGTCGAATGCAATTCCTGCCAATGTAGCCTTGCCGATCACCAGCGTTCCGGTTGCCGCATCCGCTTCGTAGTTGGCGTGGGTCAGCGTGGCCACCACCTCATATTCACCCGCTTCCGACGGAGGCACGGCCGACCCGTCATAGGTCACCGACACGCCCGTGAGGCCCGCTGGCGACGTGGTCACCGTGGCCTGCCGTGCCGTGCCGTCGTAGGTATGGTTCAGGTCCGATAGCGTCAGCGTGGCTGCGGCCTTAGCGATCACCAGTGTGCCGGTCGCTTCCGTTGCTTCGTAGTTGGCGTGGGTCAGCGTGGCCACCACTTCGTATTCACCCGCCTCCGCCGGAGGCACGGCCAACCCGTCATAGGTCACCGACACGCCCGTGAGGCCCGCTGGCGACGTGGCCACCGTGGCCGGCCGTGCCGTGCCGTCGTAGGTATGGTTCAGGTCCGATAGCGTCAGCGTGGCCGTGGCCTTATTGATAACCAGTGTGCCGGTCGCTTCCGTTGCTTCGTAGTTGGCGTGGGTCAGCGTGGCCACCACCGCATAGCTGCCCGCCTCCGTCGGAGGCACGGCAGACCCGTCGTAGGTCACCGACACGCCCGTGAGGCCCGCTGGCGATGTGGTCACCGTGGCCGGCCGTGCCGTACCGTCGTAGGTATGGTTCAGGTCCGATAGCGTCAGCGTGGCCGTGGCCTTGCCGATCACCAGTGTGCCGGTTGCTTCCGTTGCTTCGTAGTTGGCGTGGGTCAGCGTGGCCACCACTTCGTATTCACCCGCCTCCGCCGGAGGCACGGCAGACCCGTCGTAGGTCACCGACACGCCCGTGAGGCCCGCTGGCGATGTGGTCACCGTGGCCGGTTTCCCCGTGCCGTCGTAGGTATGGTTCAAGTCCGATAGCGTCAGCGTGGCTGCGGCCTTAGCGATCACCAGCGTGCCGGTGGCCGCATCCGCTTCGTAGTTATCATGGGTCAGTATAGCGACAACCGCATAGTTGCCCGCCTCCGTCGGAGGCACGGCAGACCCGACGTAGGTCACCGACACGCCCGTGAGGCCCGCTGGCGATGTGGCCACCGTGGCCGCCTTCCCCGTGCCGTCGTAGGTGTGGTTCAGGTCTGATAAGGTCAGCGTGGCTGCGGCCTTAGCGATCACCAGCGTGCCGGTGGCTTCCGTTGCTTCGTAGTTGGCGTGGGTCAGCGTGGCCACCACCGCATAGTTGCCCGCCTCCGTCGGAGGCACGGCAGACCCGTCATAGGTCACCGACACGCCCGTGAGGCCCGCAGGCGATGTGGCCACAGTGGCCGCCTTCCCCGTGCCGTCGTAGGTGTGGTTCAGGTCCGACAGCGTCAGCGTAGCTGCGGCCTTGCCGATAACCAGTGTGCCGGTGGCCGCATCCGCTTCGTAGTTGGCGTGGGTCACCGTGGCCACCACTTCGTATTCACCCGCCTCCGCCGGAGGCACGGCAGACCCGTCGTAGGTCACCGACACGCCCGTGAGGCCCGCTGGCGACGTGGCCACCGTGGCCGGCCGTGCCGTGCCGTCGTAGGTATGTGTCAGGTCCGATAGCGTCAGCGTGGCCGTGGCCTTGCCGATCACCAGTGTGCCGGTTGCTTCCGTTGCTTCGTAGTTGGCGTGGGTCAGCGTGGCCACCACCGCATAGCTGCCCGCCTCCGTCGGAGGCACGGCAGACCCGTCGTAGGTCACCGACACGCCCGTGAGGCCCGCTGGCGACGTGGTTACCGTGGCCGGCCGTGCCGTGCCGTCGTAGGTATGGTTCAGGTCCGATAAGGTCAGCGTAGCCGCAGCTTTATTCACCGTCAGTTGCACGTTTTTCGTGACCGTTTCGTAATTATCCATGTCGTCCGGCACAAAGTTTACCGCCAACGTATGCGTACCGGCGTCCAGCAAATGGCCCGACCCGAACGAGTAGCTAAACGTACCCGGCACGCTTGCCGTGGCGTTCAGCTGGTCCTCGCCCAAAACTGTACCATAGGTAATCGGATCCGGATCCAACCAGGTAATCAACGGCGTACCCTTGTTTACCGTAACGGTCACCGAGACCGTCAGTCCACTTGTATTGGTGAACCACGTATCACCATCCGATGCAGGAGATGCCAGCGGTACATTAAACACATAGTCCCCTGCGATGCCGCCGTTGTAGTTGCCCGCTGCTGCCGGGGGTGCCGTCGTCAGCAGCCAAGTCGCCGTAACAGGGTCGATGCCAACAGATACAAGCTGTCCATCGCTAAGCGTCACCTCCACGGAGAAATCATCGGGCGCCGTGATGTCTCCGAGCGCTGTACCGTGGTTTACGGCAAAGCCATCGTCAACACTCCTGGCGGATACCGCATCTTCATAGGGAGATTCATAGGCACCGAGGTCGATGATGCCCCCCACGATGCGAACATTGCCGGCCACGTCGTTTTCGCCCGACTGTACACCATAACCCGGTGCGTTGGTCTGCGGGTCGCCCGCATTCACCGCCGGACTACCCGCCCGCAGGCGGTAGTCTCCCGCCGTGGTAGGCGCCGAGGCAGGGTCTATTGCCCCCGCAAACAGGGGATCGGCGGCCCTGTTATTACCCCCGTCCGTGCCGATAGCCGGATTCCAGGCGCTGCTGCCACCGCTGTTAGCGATAAGGCTATTGGAAATGACCGGAGCGGAGGTCCCAAAATTAGCTATGGATGCATTGGGAGGACTTGGGGGAGTGCCCGTATGGTTGTTCCAGATGATTGTGTTGGTCAGGATGGGAGAGGCGTCCATGTTAGTCATCCCAGCACCCACACCAACTGACCGGTTGCCACTGATGACCACGTTGGTCAGTGTCGGATGCGAAGCGGAATTGAATACAGCGCCACCGGTGGTACCTACCGCATTGCCACTGATGACCACGTTCGTCAATGTCGGACGGGCATTGTTGGCGTTGTACATCCCGCCCCCCTCAGAACCTATATTGCCGCTGATGACCACGTTCGTCAATGTCGGATGGGCATTGTTTATGTTGTATATCCCGCCGCCCCGGGAAGCGGTGTTATCGCTGATGGTCACATCGGTCAGCGTCGGACTGGCACCGATTTCATTGTACATCCCGCCACCGAAATCGACCGCGGTATTATCGCGGATGACCACATTGACCAGTGCCGGGTTTGAACTGTTGGCATTGGCCATCCCCCCGCCAGAGATATTGGCATGATTGCCATAGATGACAAGGTTTCGCAGTGTCGGGCTGGCACCGACTATGTTGAGCATTCCACCCCCTCTTAAGGCAACTCCCCCGGTAAGCGTAAATCCGTCAAGCACCGAAGCCAGACTAATACCTGCATTGGATACAACACTGTTTCCATTGCCCCGCAACACGGTCTCATAGGCCGCCCAATCGCGGTCTTCCATCGCTGGAGCCGGATTATCCGCACCCGGAACCGGGAAGCCGCCGTATAGCTCCACGCCCTCTTTCATGGTGAATGACCCCCACAATTCGGGCAGGTATTGACCCGCGGCTACCCATATTTCATCCCCCTCCATGGTAGCATCGAGCACACCTTGCAGATCACCCGAAGCATTCTCCCAGGAGGAGCCGTCGCCTGCCCCTCCTTGTTTTACATAGAAAATAATCGGCTCCCAGGGCTTCACCTCCAGCATTCCCGCTTCCAGTGTGATGTCGTAGTTGGGGTCGGACCCGCCCGTCAGCGTAATCGGATAGGTCCCCACCGGAGCGGAGATGGTCGCCGTGGTACCGATGGTTGGCTCAACTGCGAGTTCCGTATCCCCATTCACCAAACCTTCGTAGCTGAACGTAAGCACAGGAACCTCCTCTCCGTACCGTTTCTCCTTGTCGTCCGCGCGGATGGTCAACGCCTTTTTGCCGACCCCAAGCGCAACGGATATGGAAACCGGATCGTATAGTGCGTCTCCTTCCGCATTCACCGTCAACTCCACCTCGCCGGCGCCGACTATCCGTATCTTTCCGTCTACCATCGCTGCGACCCCATTATCGGGTGGCAGACTGAACGTTACCGCCGTCCCCGACGTGGCCGTCGCATCGGGAACGAAATCTTCATCCCCATAGACCTTCCGGATTTCCCCATCCGCAAGGTCGGTAATGTCCACTTGCTGTTGCAGCGTCTGCCGCTCAAAAGCCCCCAGGTCAATGCGGCCACCCACCACCCTGACAGCGCCCGCTAGGTCCGTTTCGCCCGACTGTATGCCATAACCGGGTTCGTTGGTCCGCGGGTCACCCACATTCACCGCGGGACTACCGGTTTTCAAGTGGTAATCATGGTTATCCGGGTCGACAAAGATGTCTTCGGCAATAAGGTCCGGCGGAACATCCGCAATGTTGCCTACGGCATTAGGACCGTCAATTAGGTTGTGGCTGCTGCTTGCGTGTATATTGCCCAAATTATTATAGATATTGGAAGCGCCATTTCCCCAAACAATGCTGTTTACCAACATCGGATACGAATCAATACTGTTTGACATCCCCCCTCCATTAATGGCGGCATTTCCACTGATGGTGACATTGACCAAGTTAGGAGAGGAAGCAAAAATACTCATCATCCCGCCGCCCTCGGCAGCAGACCTGTTCTGAGTGATGATAACGTTGGTTAGCATCGGCATGGACGAAGTCGTGTTCATCATCCCCCCGCCAGAAACATAACATTCGTTTCCGACGATGATGACATTGGTCAGTTTAGGGGAAGAACCGGTGTTGTTAAACACTCCTGATCCGCTGCCCGAAGCTGTATTCTCACGAATGATCGCATTGACCAAAATCGGCGAAGATGAATCAATGTTATACATCCCGCCGCCATTGGATGCCATGTTCCCATGGATGGAAATGTTCGTTAAGGTTGGGGAAGAATTCTTGTTGAATATTCCCCCGCCCAAATTTTGGGGGATCGTTTGTCCATTGACTGTTATATTGGCACCACCATTCGCATGGCCGTCCGCAATCGCAAAGCCATCCAGCAACGCGTCGCCCACATTTCCGGCAGAGATAACCACGTGGCGGGCGTTGTCGGAGTTGTCGTCTTGAGTGCCGAGGTCGCCGCTCAACACCGTACCATCCACGGCAGATCCCTCAACCCCTTCCGGGAGGATGCGGTTATGGCTCAGCTCGGTAATGCCATTATCCGGGTCAAAACCGCCGTATAGCTGTACGTTTTTAACCAGTACGAAGCTGTTGTCGCGGCCGCCGTCGGAAGTGTATTGTCCATCAGCGGCATGGTAACGTGGTTTGTATGTGCCTTTGGCGACATATATCTTAAGCGGCACGGCATCGAATACGGCATTATCGGCATTGTACTGCTCCCTTGCCCAGTTGAGCGCATCGGCCAATTCGGGTATGGCATTGGCCCAGGAACTACCATCCCCGATGCCCCCTTTCTTTACATACAAGGTGTTGTCCGTCGGTCGCACAAGTGTAACGGCATCTCCAGCTTGGTACTCATACGCCCCCATATCAACGGCGGCGGCACGGATGCGCGGATTGCCGGACAAATCGGCATTCACGTTGACGAAACTGTTGTTGCCCGTGTTGATGGCCGGACTACCCGGCTTTAGGGTTAGGTCGCCGCCCGCAGCATCAATGAACACGTCATCTTCGGTTATATCCGTGGCATCCAGATTGCCGTTGGAAACATCCGCATTACCTTCCAGCAGACTGTATTGCAACGTGTACGCGGCACCGATTTCGTTGTAAATACTGCCAAAGATCACACTGTTCCTTATCGTGGGCGGGCCGCTGTACTGATTATGGCTAGCGATTGCTGCACCCTGTGCCGCTGTATTGCCCCATACCGTCGTGTTGTATAAATTAGGGCCTGCGTTGTAGTTGAATACCCCGCCTCCTTCGTTGGCTGTATTCTCGGTCACCAGCACGTTGATCAACGTCGTGATGGAGCTACCATCGCACATGAGGCCGCCACCTTTATCGGCCCTATTCCCTTTGATAAGTGAGTTTGTTATGCGGACAGTACCTCCCTTGTTGTCGAGCCCGCCGCCATATTCCCCTGCGGTATTGCCGATGATGGTCATGTTATTGAGGCCGATATTTACCCCCGCGCCGTCGTTCCAAAGCCCGCCACCATCGCGCCGCGCATGATTCCCCGTGAGCGTAATCCGGTCAAGTTCGATACGTGTGTTACTAGCAGCATGTATTCCGCCACCGGTAGCCGAAGCAGCATTTTCCCGGATAACCAAATCCGATAAAATAGGCGATGAAGCATTGAGGTAGATTGCCCCGCCCAAACCGGAGGTTCCATATGCCCAATTGCTGCTGAAAGCAGCGTTGTTTACCCTTGGCGACGAAGCACTGCGGTTCACCATTCCCCCACCGTCCCAAATGGCCGCATTCGCATAGAACAGCACATTGGTTACCGTAGGTGACGCAGCCAAGCAGTATAACCCACCACCTTCGCCCTGCCAGGCCGTATGGCCATTTACAGTAATGTCGCTGACCCCGTTTGCATTGCCCCCGCTGATGGTAAAGCCATCCAGTATCGTACTGGACCGGGCGGCCACATCAATAGCCGAAGCGACCAATACATGATAGGAATTGTCTTCTATATTACTGATAACTAACGTCTCGCCACCTCCATCCACTAAATCATCGTCATCAAAATCACCGGACAGAATGGTTTGGTTAGCCGTCCAATCCCGCTCTCCCAACGCGCCTTCCACGCCGGAAAACCCGCCATAAAGCTGTGTATGGCTCACCAGCAGAAAGGCATTGTCGCGCCCGGCCGGATTACCGAAATTGTCATTGGCGGGGCTGTACATGGGCTTATAGACACCGCTGGCCACCCAGATCTGCAAAGGGGCCTCCGCCGTCCATTCGCTTTCATGCTCCTTCGCCCATTTCAATGCGTCGGCCAGTTGGGGGATGGCATTTTCCCAGCTATCACCCGAGCCGTTGCCTCCATTTACATGTTGATCAACGTAAAGGATATTAGCAGCATGCGTAACTAATAAACCGGCACGGGCATAACTTTCTGTAAGGCGTTGGGCGAAACCAACAGTAAGTGCAAAACAGTAAAAAAAACCGAGCAATAGCGGCTTGGGGTTCATCTTGTCTTTTTTATAGGGCAAAAATCGATTGGGCCAAACACCCGATTCGGATTCCACTACAAAATAAGAACAGCCGGCAACCAAAAACCGAAAAACAGGCGTTACACCTGCGTTACACTTTTTATCATCAATTTCAAAAAATTGAATATCAACATATTGCAATCTTATGATAAGACAAGTATTTTGGAAGCAAAATCAGTTTCCTTGTCCGGAAAAGTCCAGCTCTTCCACAAATTCATGGGAAGAAATTTCCTGGTTGGCTATTCCCGCTCTTTTTTTGAACCGGTGCCAAGTAACACGGAGAGAAGCGGGGGAAATGCCGAGGGCAGCGGCAATTTCCTTATGGTTTAAATCTAATTTCACCAGACATAGGTACCTGATGTCCGACTGGGTAATGTTGGGATAAATCTGTTCCAATGCCGGAATAAAAAACGGGAAAACCATGGTAAACTGTGATTTGAAATGCTCCCAGTCGTCTTCAGTAAGGATTGTGGTAGTAATCAGTTTCTGCATAAAGGCCGAAGCCTCCCGCTCCGTATCAGACAGGGACTCAATAATCAGGCTGTTCTGTATCAGTTTTTCCCTGAACGTCCTGAGTTGCTGTTCTGCTTGCCTGACCCGCCTGTTTGCATTATTGATTTCGATTTCTTTGATTTTCCGTTGATTTTCCAGTTCCTGAAGTTTCATATTCTGCCTGAAACGATAGCGGATATATACCAAAAAAAAGAGGAGCAACAGCACAAGGGCCGTACCTGCAATCAGGTTCCGGATATTCTTCTGGTAATGCACATCTGTATTGGCCTCCGCAAGCTCCACCCTCAATTTTTCGTATTCTATGCGGGCGGTTATCGATTTTAACTTGCTATGATTTATCCTATTGAACAGTTCCTGCTGTGCTATATAGTATTTATTATTATAGTGATAAGCGCTGTCGTACTGCCCCAATGCAGCAAACGATTTCGCAATCCCCTGAAGAGACTGGATAAAATACTTTTCTGCTTTGCTTGCCGCTGCCCGGTAGTTGGATGCTTTCCACAGCTGTAAGGCTTTATGGTGGTTGCCTTTTTCAACATGTATCTGAGCCAATATATTCTGGGCTTTGGAAACATCATTCAGCTGCTTTGTCTGAAGGCTTATACGGATATTATCTTCGAGCAGCAAGGTCGCTTCGTCATATTTTCTTTGAAGGAAATACCCTTTAGCGATTCCACCTTTAGCAACAGCAGACCATATCTTTGCAAACTCTTTTTCATACGCTTTATAGATGTCATAGTATTTTCCATAGTAAGAGAGGTATTCAGGGAGCTTATCCAATATGTTTTGGTAATACCTGATTGTGTTTTCGGCATCACCCAGCTCATAATAGGAGGCTCCTATTATATCGTTCATCAGACAGAAGTTGTGGAATTCCAGGTGCTGGTCTTTTACCATCAGGTTCAGTCCTTTTTTGGCATATTCAATCGCCTCATCATATTCCTGAAGCGAAAAGAAACAATAGCTGAGATACCAGAAACGCTGATAAACAAGGGGGAAATGGTCTGCCCCTATTTTTTGCATGATTTCGGCCGCCTTGCTCAAATAAAAAATGATATCCTCTACATTTTCAGAAAACTGTTCTGAGTATAAGCTGTACAATTCAGAAATCAGTTGCTCGTCATCAAGCAAAACCACCCGCCGCATGGCATCCTGCAGCTCTTTCCACTCCTCCTCGTTTAATTCCTTGTAATATTCAAAAGCCGCGATGGTTTTATACATGACAATCCTGATGTACAGCCGCTCATCGGGATTTCTTTTCAGGAATTCATCAAGTTCAGCAAAAATCTTTTTCAACTTGACAGAATCCCTGTTAATTCTCAGATCCTTGTACGTTTCTTCTGCTTTGATGGACTGGGTAACGTCAGCTGTCTTCCAAATCGCGATAAGCTCTTTTGATGTAAGATGCTGTGCTTTTAAAAAACCCGGGGAAAAACAGATAAAAACAATATAAAAAACATTCTTTAACATTTCATGGGTAGCAATATCACAAATATAGAAATAACGGTATTAAAGTGATACGACACGGATATTCAGTACATGCGGGGGTACCGTCCATGTGTTGAGGTCGAGGTAATTCAGGTTGGTATTTCCGCCCTTGATAAACCGGCCGGTAGCTGCACCTTTCAAAGGTACCCCCCTTTTCGGGGGCTCGTTTCAAAAGAGATAGAGGCCAATTTACATTGGCCTCTATCTCTTTTTCACTCAAGTATAATCAAGACGTATTACCTTGCAAACTTGAAGCTTTTGCCCAGGAACTTTGCGTTGCTGCCCAATTCTTCTTCGATGCGGAGCAATTGGTTGTACTTTGCAATCCGGTCCGAACGCGAAGCCGAACCTGTTTTAATCTGCCCGGTATTCAGCGCCACGGCCAAATCGGCGATGGTGTAGTCTTCCGTCTCACCGCTCCGGTGGCTCATCACCGAGGTGTAGCCGCTGGTCTGCGCCAAGGATACCGCATTGATGGTTTCGGTGAGCGAACCGATTTGATTTACCTTCACCAAAATGGAGTTTGCCGTATCGGTATCGATGCCCTGCTGCAGACGTTTGGTGTTGGTCACAAACAGGTCGTCCCCTACCAATTGCACCTTTGCGCCAATTTTATCCGTGAGGAGTTTCCAACCTTCCCAATCATCCTCAGCCATACCGTCTTCGATGGAAATGATGGGGTATTTGCCGGTCAGCTCAGCCAAATAATCGGCTTGCTCCGCGCTGGTACGTACAGCACCTTTATCGCCCTCAAACTTGGTGTAGTCGTACTTGCCGTCTTTGTAAAATTCGGATGATGCGCAGTCCAGTGCAAGGTAAATATCATCTCCCGGTTTGTATCCGGCGGTTTCAATGGCCTTCAGGACAGTCTCAATAGCGTCTTCCGTACCATCGAAGGTCGGTGCAAAACCACCTTCATCACCTACAGCCGTGGACAGCCCGCGATCGTGCAGGATTTTTTTCAGGTTGTGGAACACTTCGGCTCCCCACCGCAACGCTTCCGAAAATGAAGGCGCGCCCGCCGGCATGATCATAAACTCCTGAAAAGCGATGGGCGCATCGGAATGCGAACCACCATTGATGATGTTCATCATCGGAATGGGAAGCGTATTGGCATTGACACCGCCGATGTAACGGTACAATGGCTGGCGGCTTTCCTGCGCAGCGGCCTTGGCCACAGCAAGGGAAACACCAAGAATGGCATTCGCTCCCAGGTTGCCTTTGTTTTCAGTGCCATCCAATTCGATCATGATTTTGTCGATGGCATTCTGCTCAAATACATCAATACCCTGCAATGCATTGGCAATCGTCGTGTTTACATTTTCCACTGCCTTCAGCACGCCCTTGCCCAAGTATTTGGACTTATCACCGTCACGCAATTCAACAGCTTCGTGCACACCGGTAGAAGCACCCGAAGGAACGGCCGCACGGCCCACAAAACCATTTTCTGTAGTCACATCCACCTCTATGGTAGGATTACCGCGCGAATCTAATATCTGCCGCGCATGTACATCGATGATCAAACTCATGTATTTTTTCTTTTAAGGTTAACGTTTTGCTTCAATATAGCTGCAAGGTTAGTGTAATTCATACACCAATCGTTGCACAGGCCAAATATAGTTATATTTTTTCCATTTTCAATGTTCCATCCCGACTACGCTCGCTCCAGCGTCAGCTCACCGCTTTCCATCAGCTCGACGAAATCATCAAACAGGTAGCGTGAATCATGCGGTCCGGGTGACGATTCGGGGTGGTATTGCACCGAAAAAGCCTTTTTGCCTTTCACCCTTATACCTTCGATGGATTTGTCATTGAGGTTTACGTGGGTAATTTCCACCTTATCGGATTGTTCGATATCCTCCGCTACCACACCGAACCCGTGGTTCTGGCTGGTAATTTCACACCTGTCGGCAATGATATTTTTTACCGGATGGTTGATGCCGCGGTGTCCGTTGAACATTTTCCGCGTACGGATGTCGTTTGCCAACGCCAGCAGTTGGTGTCCCAAGCAGATCCCAAAGAGGGGTTTATCTGCCGCCAGGATATCCCTTACCGTCTGTATGGCATAGTCCATCGCTGCAGGATCCCCGGGGCCATTGGAAATGAAGTAACCATCAGCACCCCAGGCTTCCATCTCTGAGAAGGGGGTTTTGGCCGAAAAAATTTTGGCGTATACCTTGCGTGCGTCAAAATTGCGGAGGATATTCTTTTTGATCCCCAAATCAAGCACCGCTACACGCAGCGGGGCATCTTCATCACCGTAATAGTAAGGGGTCTCGGTAGTCACTTTGGATGACAGCTCCAAACCGGCCATGGAAGGCACCTCGGCCAATTGCTTTTTCAGCGTTTCCACATCCAGGGTTTCGGAGGATATGATGGCATTCATTGCCCCCTTATTGCGGATATGGCGTACCAGTGACCGGGTATCGATATCCGAAATGCCAATCAGGTTACCATCTTCAAAATAGGTTTGTATGGATGAGTCGGCCATCTTTCGGCTGTAATTAACGCTGAAATTTTTGCAGACCAGCCCGGCAATCTGAATCTTGTTGGACTCCGATTCGTTCCCTGCAATGCCATAATTGCCGATGTGGGCATTGGTCGTGACCATAATCTGGCCAAAATACGAGGGATCTGTAAAAATTTCCTGGTACCCCGTGGTGCCCGTGTTGAAACAAATCTCGCCTGCGGTGGTGCCAATCTTCCCGGCAGCCTTGCCATGGTAAACGGTTCCGTCTTCCAGCAGCAGTATCGCTGGCAACTTGCTGTAATTAGTCATTCGTTGTTATTAAAATATGATGGTTGTTCTTGTAATCCGCGCCAAACGTACATCCATAAAAAAAGCCCTCAACGGGCCAGAAACGGTGGAAAAAGCAAAGCATATCGGAAAAGTTTCCGGGCTTTGGGGATTTCGTCATGCAGCAATGTACGCCAAAATTCACGGGGGACAAAGATACGAATTTATGTGTTAACTATAAAAAAAATTTACACCGTGCTAATCCAAAATTGACCATTGTTTTTAAAAGAAAATTATCCAAATAAGATTCAATAGCTAATATAAATTTAGTACTTATTCTACTATAATCGCCAATTCATCGTATTTTTATCGTATAAAATACGATGAATTTTCGATAGAAATACGATGAAGATACGATAACTAGTAAAAGTTATATAAAATTAATATCATTATCTACTTAGCTTTAATTAAGAGTAAGTGCCAAAACAGTGGTTGCCCGGCTGGGCAACGAATTGTCAAAACCGGTATTGCAGCATCAGCCGCGCGCTGAACGGGGTGCCGGGTGTGTAGTGGATTTCTTCTACGCTTTCGGCTTCTTCCCGCAGGCGGCTTTCGGTGAGGAATTGTGTTTCCTTCCACTTCGTATTGAATGCATTGTCTACATTCACCCCGATGGAAACGTTTTTCAACTGGTAGTGCAGGGAAAAATCCGTGATAAAATAACCTGCGGCATGGACGGAGTTTTCTTCATTGGCAGGTCGATCGCCCAAAAGCCGTGTCCTGATGCTGCCGGACAACCCACGGTAGTTTTTGATGGATAGTCCGTTGACCAACGTCGTAACGGGGGCCAGTGGGATGTAATCCGCTCCTGATGGCTCGTCCATGGCCCGGGCATGTGTATAGGTAAAATCCGTATTCCAGAATAACCAGTCATTAAACTGATACCGTAGTCCAAAGTCAACGCCTTTGCGCTGGGTCTTCCCACTGGGCTCCACCACGGCTTCGTCGCCCACATACACAAATTCCTGTTCCAGAAAGAGGTACCACAACGCTGCATTGAGCATCAGCCGCGGTGCCGGTTTCCAGACCAGCCCCAGATCGGCATTGTATGAAGCAGGCAGGATATCTTGCCCCTGTTGCGCCACCACCACGCGGGCATCGTTGCTATGGAACCCTTTGCCCAGCTTCAGGAAATAGCTGATCGACTGGTGCGGGGTATACAGGAAATTGACCTTCGGACTGAGGATAGCTTTGGTCTCCAGTTGGTTGTGGTAGGATTCGGTCAGCTTATCCACGTAGTTGAACTTGAAATAATCCAACCGTAAGCCGGTGTTGATGAGCCAGTTGCCCCATGAAAAATCAGCGGCTGCGTAGGAAAACAAGTTTGTTTGGTTAAGATCGCCCAAGCTTAGGTACTCAAGCACCGTTTGCCTATTTACCGTGTGGGAAAGTTCGACGTCCTTATCATTGTCATTGCGTAGGCCCATGCCCAGTTTAAGGTCGGCATACTTGTCAAACGTATATTGGTATTCCGATTGGAAGCCGGTGATTGTGCGGTTTTCCCGTTGCCGGATTTGGTCGCCATGCTCCGGGTCATTCAGGAAAAACGTGAAATTGGAGTACAGTTCAAAATCATATTTACTGAGGTATGCTGAATTTTTGATGCGGGAACGGTCGGATATCGTATGGTCATACTGCACATTGAAATTGCTCCTGCTGGTCTGGCCACCCTCCGTGGGGTCGACAGCGCCGAAATGCGAGATGAGCCCACTCCGCACAGCCCTGTCCGGAATCTGGCCACTGGCGTCCCACTGGCTGGTAAAGTGGGATAGCGAGAGGGCCACTTTATCCCTGGGCCCGGTCGTTGCGGTATATTTACCGAACAGGTTGATGCGGCTGAAATTTTGCGGGGCATCGAAATAGTTATCCGTAAGCATGTATTCGCCCGCGAAATAAGCAGACTGGCCTTCCCGATCCAACAGGTTGAACAGGCCAAGCGCTCTGGTGGTATTGAACTGCCCCAAGTCCAAAGCCACGGCGTTGTTGGCCAGCCGATCTTTGGTTTCAAACGCCACGTAACCGGCAGTAACAAAGTCTCCCTTGTCTGCAAAATAACTCCCTTTGTCAAAATCGATCCGCTCTACGGTTTCGGGAATAACGAAATGCAGGTCGGCATATCCCTGCCCATGGGCGTGTGACACCATGTTCACGGGCATGCCATCTATCGTAATGCCTACGTCGGTACCGTGATCCACATCAAAGCCACGCAGGAAAAGCTGTTCCGCTTTTCCGCCTCCGGCGTGCTGGCCAATGAAAAGACCTGGCACTTTTCGGAGCAAATCCTGTGACGTGGCCACGGGCTGGATTTCGAGATCTACGGCCGCAAAGGTGTTCAAGTGTTTCAGGTTTTCGGTGATGACCACTTCATCAAGCCGGAGTACTTTATGCCCGAGTACAATCGTGATGGAATCCGTGGATCCCACCTGCATGGCTACGGTGTGGTAATACCGATGCGATACCGTTAGGCTGTCGCCCACAACTGCTTTTTCGAGGAAAAACACACCCTGCGCATCACTGTGCGCATGGGCCTTGCTATCCATATTGAAGACATAGGCTCCTTCTACCGGATTCCGGTCTTCATCCACCACCCTGCCCCGGAGGGACTGGGCGGTTGCGGAAAGCCCGCAGAGGGTACCAATCGCCGCCAGGGCGGTAACGCATAGGGTATTTATCATTATCAAAATGCGACTGAGCTGAGGTTTTCGTAGCTAATCCATGTGCCATAGCCAATGCACAACAGGGCTGAAACCCACGCCAAAGAAACGGTTATTTGCTGGGAAAGCAAAGCCTTTTGTGTAAAGGGAAGATGCAGCAAGCCGGTGGCGATGGCCATCCCGAAAACGGTGCCCATGCCGAAAAGTGCCAGGTAGGCCAGTCCCAGCCAGGGGTTGATGTAAAGTGCCGCCGCGGCCACCACCAGTTCGCCGCTCCCTGCCAATCCGTGTACCATCCCTACGCCGTATGCAAGGCGCTTGTGGCTGGCATTGGTACGGTCGTTGATATGCATATGCAACTGGTGTTGAAGCCGATGCGGCAATTCGCCGATGCGGTGGGTATGCGTATGGCTATGCACAACCACGCGGTTGTTGCTGAAAAATTTATAAATCCGGTAGCCCCCCAAGCCAATCAGCATGAAGCCCACAGCTGCCTCAAAATAGCTGAAATTGCTTTCCGGGATCGCCACTTTAAGCGTGATCATCAAGATGCCTACCAAGATAATGGTACTGGTGTGGCCCATGCCCCAATATACCCCTTCGCGTATGGCGTGTGTCCATTTTGAGCGTTTAGTCACGATACTGCTCATCGCCAGCAAATGGTCTGCCTCAAAGGCATGCATGGTTCCTAGTAAAAGTGCTGAAATCATCATGTTAAGATTAAAAATAGTGCATCAACAAATTCTTGGCAGTTGCTCCCCCACAAGGGGATGTACCACATGCCTGCCCCCAAAGGCGCTTGCGGAAATAATCTTCCCGGGATGATCGGTCGTGATCGTACCGATGTGGGCCGCCGCGGGATCTTCGATACGTAAGGTTTCCAGTACGGCCTCCCGGATGGAATCCGGCACCACGCAGATAAATACGCCTTCATTGGCCACATATACCGGATCAAGCCCCAGCAGTTCGCAAGCATTGCGCACGTCCGATAGCACCGGAAGCCGCTCTTCTACCAGATCTATCCCAAAGCAGCCCGCAGTGGCGATTTCATGAAGGATGGAGGCCAATCCACCCCGCGTAGCGTCCCGCAGAAAGCGGATGCCACCGCCGAAACGCTCCATCAGTGTCAATACGGTATGGTTGAGCGGGGCGGTATCGCTGACGATGTCGCTTCCGAACTGGAGGCCTTCGCGTTCGGACATGATGGCCATGCCGTGTGTGGCGATGCTGGCGTTGACCAGCACTGCGTCGCCCTCCCGGATATTGTCGATGCCGATGGCCGCCCGTGCATGCAGGGTGCCGATGCCGGAGGTATTGATGTAAATGCCGTCGCCTTTGCCATGTTCCACAACCTTGGTATCGCCGGTGACCACCTGCACGCCCGCATGCGACGCTGCCATGCGAATGGATTTGACGATATCGACAAACCGCTGCATGGCAAAGCCCTCTTCAATAATAAAGGCCAACGACAGGTACCGGGGAACTGCCCCGCACATGGCGAGGTCATTCACCGTGCCATTCACTGCCAAATCGCCAATGTTGCCGCCCTTAAAGAACAGCGGCGAGACGACGTAGCTATCGGTCGAAAAAGCCAGCCTACCCTCCAGATCCAAGAAGGCCCCATCATGGCGCACATTCAGGATGTCATTGCGCAGGTAATGGAACACCACGTCGTCAAGCAATTTGTTCATCTGCTCGCCGCCGCCGCCATATTGCAGGTCGATAATGCCGGAAGTTTGATTATTCGTCTGCATCGCTTTCCAGGTTGAGATCCTCGCCCATTAGCCTGAGGGCATCCATGGTCCTCGCCGCCTCCTCGGCATTGATGATACTGATGGCCGCCCCGACGTGCACCAGCACATAATCACCCACCCGGGCGTCCGGCACGAGGGCAAGGTTGACATCTTTCGTGATGCCCTCGAAGGACACACGGCCAATGCGGAATACATCATCTAACTGGGAGGTAATCGCGGCCAGTTTACCGGGTATTGCCAAACACATGGTTATACTTGTTTTAATGCAT
The DNA here is from genome assembly GCF_900109365.1 of Parapedobacter koreensis. Taxonomy (GTDB): domain Bacteria; phylum Bacteroidota; class Bacteroidia; order Sphingobacteriales; family Sphingobacteriaceae; genus Parapedobacter; species Parapedobacter koreensis. The sequence continues at coordinate 180,194 of NZ_FNZR01000011.1, forward strand.
CTTTCAAATAATTGTACCAGGCTTCCAGCCCTTCACCCGTTGTAGCCGAAACCTCAAAAAACCGGATGTAGGGATTTACCTTCCGCGCATTCGCCTTCAGTTGCTCCATATCAAACTGGAGATGGGGCAAGAGATCGATCTTATTGATGAGGCAAAGCTGCGCGCTGTGGAACATATCGGGGTATTTCAGGGGCTTGTCTTCCCCTTCCGTCACCGAGATGATGACGGCGCGCTTGGACTCCCCGAGGTCAAACATAGCCGGACACACCAGGTTGCCCACATTTTCAATCATCAACAATGAATGAGGTTGGAGGTGGAGTTGCTTGATGGCAGCAGCGACCATCTCACTATCGAGGTGGCATCCCTTACCCGTATTGATTTGGATGGCGGGCACGCCCAGGCGGTGGATCCGCTCGGCATCGTTGGTGGTCTGTTGGTCACCCTCGATAACCTGGAAGGTGAGTATACCCTGCAAATCGGCAATGGTACGCTCCAATAACGATGTCTTCCCGGATCCGGGTGAGCTGACCAGGTTGATGGCAAATACGTCCAGTGCTTCCAGGTAACCCCGGTTGCGCTCGGCCATCCGGTTGTTTTGTTGTAGGATATCCGCTTCCAGCGCGACTTCCTGGCTGGCCAATGGTGGGTGATGATGACCGTGGTGGTGGTCATGATTGTGGTCATGGTGATGGTGGTGGCCATCGCCGTGGTGGTGATGCTTTTCCGCTTCGCCCATGACCGAAATTTGTACGCCGCCCTCCGTGGAGCTGCAACCGCAAGTGACACACATAGTTGTTCGTTTTAAGTGATAACCAATTTTTTTATCTTTAATTCCTTACCGCTCACGATGCGCTTAAACGGGCTGCCACAATACGGGCAGGCATCATAATGCTGCGCTATCGCAAAGGCTTGTTCGCATTCCAGGCACTCGGCTTTGCCTCCGGGCGTGGATACCGTGAGCCGCGCGTGCTCCAACACCGTGCCGTTGACACAGGGCTGCCACACAAACCGCAGCGCACCGAGCTCCACGCCCGAAAGCTTGCCTACCTCCAGGTAGATGTCCGTCACACTTGCGCCCTGCACTTCTTCCACGGCCGACGTTGCGGTCTTCACGATGGACAAGGCAATGGATAGTTCATGCATGGCTAAACCTTTCTTTGGACAAAACTGTGGAAATGGCCAAAAAGATAACCTGACGCAAATCATAAAATACGTTGACAGTCATCAACCGTGACGAAGCTACCCCGCGCTACCTTTACCCAACAGATTCACACCTATCAGCGGCAACTACTAACTGGATTGACAACAATTAACTACGTTTGACATGCTAACGACACAAGAAACCAATGACACCTGCTTTGATAGTGATTTCGCAAAAGGCGATGAAAACGCAGGTGAAACCTATTATGAAAGCATCAGGCGCGGCGGGTATTCGCGGCGCGATTTTCTGAAGTTTGCCACGTTCATGACGGCCTTCATGGGATTGGAAAACACGGCCATTGGAAGGGTGGCCCGTGCGCTGGAGACGACTCCCCGGCTGCCCATCATCTGGGAGCACTTTCAGGAATGCACGTGCTGCAGCGAATCGTTTATCCGATCGGACCACCCCATTGTGGCAGATATTATCCTGGATAAAGTATCACTGGACTACACGCTCACATTGATGGCGGCTTCGGGCCACCAGGCGGAGGCTGCCAAGCATGCAACCATGGAAAAACATTGGGGCAATTACATCCTTTGCGTGGAAGGCTCGGTGCCGTTGGGCGATAATGGCAATTATTGCTGCATCGGTGGCCGCAGTGCCATCGATATCCTAAAGGAATCGGCCGCGGGTGCCAAGGCAATCATCGCGTGGGGCAGCTGTGCCACCACGGGTTGCGTGCAGGCGGCAAAACCCAACCCCACCAACGCCGTGCCCATCCACAAGGTCATCACGGACAAAACAATCGTCAACGTACCGGGATGCCCACCTATCGGGGAAGTCATGGCGGGTGTCATTGTGCACCTTGTATCGATGGGGCGTCTTCCGCAGCTCGACAATGCCGGGCGTCCCAAGGCCTTCTACTCCAAACGGGTACATGACAGTTGCTACCGCAGGCCGTACTTCGATGCAGGTTTGTTTGCCGAGAAATTCGACGACGAAAATGCCAAAAAGGGCTATTGCCTGTATAAACTGGGCTGCAAGGGGCCAAGCACGTACAATGCCTGCGGCAACATGCGGTGGAATGGTGGCGTGAGCTTTCCCATCCAATCGGGCCATGGTTGCATCGGTTGCAGTGCCAATGACTTCTGGGATGCGGGCAGCTTCTACACACGCGACCAAAGCATACAGGCCCCGGGTGGCATCGAAGCCACGGCCGATACCATCGGTAAGGTAGCGCTGGGCGCCGTGGCCGGAGGCATCGCAGCCCACGTCGTCGCGGCCAATATCACCAAGAAAAAGGAACTGAAGGCCATGAAGGAAAACGGCATTGACATCGAGAAAGAACTGGAAGACTAACTAAACGAATAACGTAACATAAACAAACCTGATCATGGCAGAACGGATTGTAGTGGATCCCATCACACGGATCGAAGGGCATTTGCGCGCTGAAGTGGAAATCAGCGACGGCACCATCAAAGAGGCTTTCCTCTCTTCCACAATGGTAAGGGGCCTCGAAAACATCGTAAAGGGCAGGAACCCCAAAGACGTATGGGCATTCGTGCAGCGCACCTGCGGTGTATGCACGGCCTCGCACGCCATCACGTCCATCCGGGCGGTGGAGGATGCCCTGGACATTACCATACCGCCCAACGCAGAGCTGGTACGCAACCTGATGCTGGGTTCCCTGTACCTGCATGACCATGTGGTACACTTCTACCACCTGCATGCGTTTGACTGGGTAGATGTGGTCAATGGCTTATCTGCCGACCCGGTGAAGACGTCCCAACTGGCACAGTCCATCTCCCACTGGCCCAAAAGCTCACCGGGATACTTCTCGGATTTGCAACGCAGGCTGAAGAAGTTTGTCGACAGTGGCCAGTTGGGCATCTTCGCCAACGGTTATTGGGGCCATCCGGCGATGAAACTACCGCCGGAGGCCAATCTGATGGCTACCGCCCATTACCTGGAGGCGCTGGAGTGGCAGAAGGAAATCGTGAAGATACATGCCATCTTCGGTGGGAAGAACCCCCACCCCAATTTTCTCGTGGGCGGCATGGCCTGCGCCATCAACATGGATGATGCCAGCGGACTGAATGCCGAGCGGCTGGCCTTCGTGAAGCAGTTGCTCGTGCAGGGTAAGGAATTTGTGGAGCAGGTATACATCCCCGATGTATTGGCCATCGCTGGCTTCTATAAGGATTGGGCACACATCGGCGGTTTCCACAATTTCATGGCGTTCGGCGACTACCCAATGATGGGGTACCACAATCCCGATCGCCTGAATACCTTCAAGATGCCCCCCGGGGTTATCCTCAACCGGGATCTTTCGCGTGTGCATGACCTGGATTTCACCCATGTGGATACGGTGGCGGAATATGTGAATAATTCGTGGTACGACTACACGGGCGACGGCAATGCAGGCAGGCAGCCTTGGGAAGGCGAAACGCTCATCAACTATACCGGTCCGAAGCCGCCGTATGATTACCTCGATGTCTCACAGAAATACAGCTTCATCAAGACACCACGGTGGAAAGGACAACCCATGGAGGTAGGCCCGCTATCGCGGGTGCTCATGGGCTATGCGTTGGGCAAGCCGGAATTCAAGGAAGTGGTCGATAAAGCATTGGCCCACCTAAATCTGCCCCTGACGGCGCTGTTTTCCACGTTGGGCCGCACGGCCGCGCGTGCGCTGGAAACGCAATTGGTGGCCGACTGGAACCTGGAGTTTTACGACAAGCTGATGGACAATATACGCGATGGGGATACCCGCATGGCCAACATGGAAAAATGGAGCCCCACCACGTGGCCAGCGGAGGCCAAGGGAGTGGGCATGCTGGAAGCGCCCCGCGGAGGCCTGAGCCACTGGATTGTCATCAAGGACAAAAAGGTGGCCAACTACCAGCAGGTGGTGCCGTCTACGTGGAACGCATCGCCCCGTGATCCGAAAGGTGAACGGTCGCCCTATGAAAGTACGTTGCTGGGGACGCCCGTGGCCGATCCGGAGCTGCCCCTGGAAATCATCCGTACCATCCACTCGTTTGACCCGTGTATCGCCTGTGCGGTTCACCTGTATGATGAAAGTGGAAGTATTATCAAGGAAATCAACGATATATCGGTGTGTTTATGAAAACTCCAGCATTAAAACGAGCTTATGTATGGGAACTGCCGGTGCGCATTTTCCATTGGGCCAATGCGCTATGTATTTCCGTGCTGATCGTTACGGGTTTGCTCATCGCCTATCCGCCTGCCGTGATGAGCGATCAGGAGGCGGCACAGCAATTCTGGTTTGGCTATATCCGGATGATCCATTTCATCGCTGCATATGGGCTGATTGCGCTCATGGCATTCCGGCTGTATTGGTCATTGTGGGCCAATAAATATGGCTCATGGCGGGTATTCCTGCCTTTTTCCAGACAAAACCTCTTGAAGATGTGGCAAGTGGTGAAGTATGACATCTTATTGCAGCGGCACGCTAAGAACGGCACGTACAAAGAAAGCGTCGGACACAACAATGTGGCGGCATTTTCCTACCTCGCCCTATTCCTGCTGGCCTTGGTGATGGTTGCGACGGGATTTGCATTGTATGCCCCGAACGCTTCGTGGTTTTTACCCAAGCTGTTTGGCTGGGTCGTCACCCTATTGGGCAGCGAATCCAACGTGCGCTTGGTGCACCACTTTGCCAGTTGGGCGTTTATCCTGTTTATCGTGGTGCATGTATACCTCGTGCTGTATCACGACTGGCTGGAAGGCAAGGGTGAGACTTCCTCCATGATAAGCGGCTATAAGTTTGTGGATACGGATGTGCAGGAAGAAAAGCAACCAAGTCCTGAGAAAAAGGCTGGACAACGAAAGATAACACTAACGCAAACAAGCAATGCTGACGAGCTTCCCGCATAAGAAGGATCTGCAATATTCGCAGGGCAATGACATGCTCATCCTTGGGCTGGGCAACTACTTGATGGGTGATGAGGGCGTGGGCGTGCACTTCGTCAACAGCCTGCAGCCGCAGGATTTCCCGTCCAACATCACCATACTTGACGGCGGTACGGGCGGTTTCTTGCTTGTCCCCTACCTGGAAAGCCACGCCGTGGCCATCCTGGTGGATGCGACGCAAGATGGCCAGCCCGCAGGGACGGTATCGCTGTTACAGCCCCGCTTTTCCGATGATTTCCCGGTGGCATTGAGCGGCCACAATTTTGGGTTGAAGGATATGGTCGACATCCTGTCGCTATTTGGCAGGATGCCGGAGATCTACCTGTTTACCATATCCATCGACCGGATGAAACCCATGGATATGGCACTTTCGCCTGCCGTGGAGACAGCCATTCCGGTAGTAAAGGCCCGGATCCAGGAATTGACCTCACAACTGGCGGCACGGCCGTTGGCGGCCCATGGTGTATCAACAGACTGAAGATGATGGAAATTTGCATAGCGGGACGGGTACAGGGTGTGGGCTTCAGGCCTTTCATCGACCAGCTGGCAAGGCAGTTGGGCTTGGCGGGAGGCGTATGGAACGATGGTACAGGCGTAACCATCCGCGTGAAGGGAAACGGAGAGGTCATCGAGGAGTTCATCCGGCGAATCCCGTTGGAGAAGCCGCCGATGGCCGAGATAACTGCCCTACATAGCCACCAAACGCCTGATGAGTGGACTGCAGAGGGATTCCGTATCGTTCAGGCACCGGCTACGGTCCGCGTGGACACCCCGCTGACACCCGATTTTGCACTGTGCGAAAGCTGCGCGGCCGAAATCGTGGACAAGACCAACCGGCGGTATTTCTATCCGTTTACCGCCTGTACACAGTGCGGACCCCGCTATGCGATCACTCAGCGGTTTCCGTTTGAGCGGGAAAACACCAGCATGGCAGACTATGCCCTATGTCCCGACTGCCTTGCCGAGTATACGACCCCTGGCGACAGGCGCCAGCATGCCCAAACGAGCACATGCCCCGCATGCGGTATTGCCATCGTACTCAAAGACAAACGGGGCAAGGTGGTGGCTGGGGACTATGAACCGGTATTTTCCTTGCTGGCGTTGAAGCTACGGGAAGGCGCCATCGCCGCGGTAAAAAACACAGCGGGGTACCTTTTGCTCTGCGACGCCACCAACCCCGCTGCCGTACAACGGTTGCGCGACCGTAAACACCGTCCTACCAAGCCTTTTGCCGTGCTGTTTAACGATCTGCGCCAGTTGGGAGCCTACCTTCATATAAGGCCGATGGAAGCGGAAGCCTTGCGTTCGCCTGCCGCCCCCATCGTGGTGCTTCCGGTAAAAGATAAACGGGATTTGGCCACCTACGCCGTCGCGCCTGGCATGGATACCATTGGCGCCATGCTCCCCTACTCGGGAATCCTATTGCTGATTGCCCAGCTAGCACAACGACCGCTGGTGGCGACCAGCGGTAACCTGCATGGTGCGCCGCTATGTGCCGATGAGGCTGAAGCGGAACGGCAGTTGCGGCCGGTGGCCGATTACTTCCTCCACCACTCACTGACTATACAGCATCCCCAGGATGATTCAGTGGTTCGATTCTCGCGGGAGACGGCTACACGGATTATCCTGCGGCGGGCACGGGGCATGGCTCCCGATAGCCCGATACCCTACGGGATGGCTGGTCTCGGTGGGCAAAAAATCCTTTGCCTGGGCAGTGACCTAAAAAATACCATCACCATCGTCCCGAACCACTGTTGTTATACCAGTGAATACATCGGCGACCTCGGCCATTACGATACGTACCGCCGTTACCTGAACACGATTGACAGCTACCAGCACATCATGGACTTCCAACCGGAAGTGGTGCTGTGCGACAAACACCCACTGTTTGAAAGCCGGCAGGCCATCCACCAATTTCCGGAAGCGAGGATCATTGAAATACCGCACCATGAGGCCCATTTTGCGGCGGTATTGCAGGAGCATGACCTATGGGACTCCGCGGATAGGGTCCTTGGTGTCATCTGGGATGGGATAGGATTTGGCGACCCGCATACCATGTGGGGAGGTGAATTTTTCACGTATTCGGCACATCTGATAAAACGGGTAGGCCACCTGCAAGCATATCCCTGGATCTTGGGCGACCGCATGGCGCAGTACCCCAAGATTTCAGCATTGTCAGCCAGCGGTTGCAGTCCGCTACTCTACCCCCACTTCACAGCCAACGAGTGGCAAAGCTATTCCGCTGCCGTACACGCCGCACGGCTGAAAACAACATCCATGGGCCGTTTATTTGATGCTGTGGCCTTCGTACTGGGCTTCCACCGACCCAACACTTTTGAGGGGGAAGCTGCCCTATGGCTGGAAAAAGAAGCAGCAGACTTTTATCAAGAACATCCCCATGTTGACCTGGTGGATTACCTGGAAGGCGAGACCCCGGGTGGGGTGGTCGCCGTGAGCAAGTTGTTTCTTACCATCATGGAGGCCGCACGCACACGGGTAGCCAGCGGCAAAATCGCGCTCAACTTCCACTACACGCTGGTGTGCTGCATCGGCAAGATAGCCCGTAGCCATCAATGCCGTCAGCTGGCCTTCAGCGGTGGCAGTTTCCAAAATGCATTGCTGGTTGATTTAATTACGGCCCACCTGAGCGAAGCTTTCTCGTTGAACTTTCACCACAGTCTCTCGCCCAACGATGAAAACATTTCATTCGGGCAGCTGAGCCACTATTTACACGTTGCATCATGAAATACCTTACTGAGTACCGAAATCCTGCACTGGTAAAGGACTACCTTGCCAAGATCCATCGTGCGGCCCTGCATCCCTGGAAAATCATGGAAGTATGCGGCGGGCAAACCCATTCGCTGGTCAAAAACGGGATGCTGGGGTTGCTGCCCGAAAACGTGGTCATGATCCATGGGCCCGGCTGCCCCGTCTGTGTGACACCGATGTCACTGATCGACCAGGCCGTACAGCTGTCACTATTGCCGGATGTCATCCTCTGCTCGTTTGGCGATATGGTGCGCGTACCCGGCAACCGGATGAGCCTGTTACAGGCCAAGGCCCGGGGAGGCGACGTGCGCATCTTATATTCGCCGCTGGAGGCTGTACACATCGCCGCCGCAAATCCGGCCAAACAGGTGGTATTTTTTGCGGTGGGATTTGAAACCACGGCACCGAGCAATGCGCTGGCTATTTTGTATGCTAAAAAATTGGGTGTCAGCAATTTCGCCTTGCTCGCATCCCATGTACTGGTGCCCCCAGCCATGGAAGCTATTTTAGACGACCCGTTTTGTAGCATCGATGGTTTCCTTGGTGCCGGCCACGTCTGTGCCATCATGGGGCTTGGCGAATATCACCCCTTGGCTGCAAAATACCGCGTACCTATCGTGGTTGCCGGATTTGAACCCGTGGATTTACTACGCGCCATCTACCACACCGTTTTGCAGCTCGAATCGGGCCAATATGAAGTGGAAAACCAATACACGCGTGCGGTCAGGGAAGAAGGGAATAAACGGGCCAAGGAAGTGATGTACGAGGTGTTTGAAGTGGGATCACAGGAATGGCGGGGCATCGGTCACATACCGGACAGCGGCTTGGTCATCAAGGATACCTATCGTGCCTTCGATGCCAGCCGCATCTTCATGCTGGCCAATCGCTATGCTAACAGACCTTCTGCCTGCATCGCTGGAGACATCCTCAAAGGTTATAAAAAACCCTTTGAGTGCCCGGCCTACGGCAAGGCCTGCATCCCTGCGAATCCACTGGGCGCACCGATGGTTTCCTCCGAGGGGGCCTGTGCGGCATATTACAACTACCGCTAAATGATTGCGGGTTTGTTTAATCCAAAATTTCAGCCACACGACCGATTTGCCCGTCTTCGAGCCGCACTTTGATACCTCGTGAATGGAAGGCAGCCGACGTAAGGATATCTTTCACTATCCCCTCCGTACGTTTCCCTGTACGCTGATCTTTCTTGAGGATGATGGCTACCTCCAATCCCGGGTAGATGTCCTTGCGGTATTGTCCGTCCATTACCTCAAACAACCGCCTGTTTCAGCACGGAATCGTGCACGACCACCTTGTTCCAGAATTTGGAGTACTTTTCAATGGCGCCGAGGTGGATAGGATGTGTTTCGTATACGTTGATTTCATCCATCGAGTCAAAAAATACCAGCAGGTTGTAGGTAAAGCTGTTGTCTACCACTTCGCGCGGATGGGTAGCGGCTGCCCGTCCATAATGCAGGGATTTGATATTGGGGATGGTCTTCAATTCTTCAAAAAATCCGGCAAAATCACTGATTTCTTGTTCGGATAGGCCATCATTGAGCCAAAAAAGCACGTAGTGCGTAATTACTTCGTTGTTTTGCATGGTTACTGGTTTTTCTTGGGTTTCACTGGTTTGACTGTTTTCTTGATTGGAGGCAGGTGGGCTGCATGCGGCCAACACACCGCCGCCCACACCGGCCAAGGCAACCGCCGCTCCGGCTTGTTTGATGAAATGACGTCTTTCCATAATGTTATGTAGTTTATTGATTGAACGTGGATGTTATCGGTGTCATCTACGTTCAATCAGCCATTCGTTATTTATTCACTATTTTCATAATGTCATTGCCAAAGACAAAGACCATCAGCGCCAAGAGGATGAAAAACCCTGCAATCTGCGCTTTTTCGAGAAACTTATCGCTCAACGGCTTGCCCTGAATCATTTCAATGAGCAAAAACAACACATGCCCGCCATCCAATGCTGGGATGGGCAACAGATTCATCAATGCCAATGCCATGGACAGCAAGCCCACCAACGTCCAGAACTTGAGCCAATTGACTTCCGAACCAAACATCGTGGCGATGGCGACGGGACCGGAAATGGCTTTGTCTGCCCGCAGCTCCCCTTTGGCAATTTTTCCGATACCTTTGGCATTGTCGATAAACATCGTCCATGCCTTCGAAGCGCCGATGGGCAATGATTGAAAGAATCCATAGTGGGTGGTCACCGAAGGGAAATCAGTATCGGGATTGATGACAAACCCCAACGCGCCGTCTTCCGGTACGGCGGCTTGGATCAACGTGGTATCACCACCGCTGCGGAGTAGGGCCAGCGACACCTCCTTACCAGCATTGCCGCTGATGGCTTCGCGTACCTGATCCCAGAATGGCGTGGGCTGGCCGTTGATGGCCAGAATACTATCGCCGGTGAGAATTCCCGCCTTTTCAGCGGCACTGCCGGCAACCACCGAATCCACGGCCATTGTACGCGAACGGAGGCCGACAAACTCATTGCGATCATAGTCCGCCACATCGTTCAAAATGTCTCCGGGCACAGCGATGGTCAGCGTCTGGCTTCCCCGCTCTACCGTTAGCGATGTATTGCCCATCAATACTTTTGACCCCAGCAATTCATCAAACCGAAGCACGGGCTGCCCATCGATTTCCGTGATGCGGTCACCGGGTTGCAGCCCGATTTTTTTGCCGATGATGCCGGGGGTAACGCCATTGGCCAGTTTGGTGTTGTCTACATATGTTTCACCGTATTTAAATGTCAGCATCCAAAAGATAAATATCCCGAGGATAATATTGACGATGATCCCGCCCAGCATCACGATGAGACGCTGCCAAGCTGGTTTGGATCGAAATTCCCAAGGTTGCGGTTCGCCCTTTAGCTGCTCCGTGTCCATCGATTCGTCAATCATGCCGGCAATCTTGACATATCCGCCCAGCGGCAGCCAGCCGATGCCGTATTCGACATCTTTATACGTGAATTTAAATAATTTGATGCCCCATGCATCAAAGAACAAATAAAATTTTTCAACCTTAATACCAAATGCACGAGCTGCCAGAAAGTGACCAAACTCATGCAGCACAACCAATATGGACAAGCCTAACAACACTTGCCCAATCATTACCAATACACCCATTTAATTTTACTTTGCTATATGATATAAATTCTTAGTTTTTGTTACTAATCCCATCGCGATTTCACGGCTCTTCCGGTCAGCCTCAACATAATCATCCAATGCTGCTGCTATCCGGTGTTCTGCCAATTGCATCGTCTCTTCGATGATATCGCTCATCTGCAGGAACCCTACATTGCCTTTCAAAAATGCTGCCACCACCACTTCATTGGCAGCGTTGAGTATGCAGGGCATATTGCCCCCGGTTTCCATGGCTTGGTAGGCCAGCCCCAAATTGCGGAAGACACCGGTGTCGGGCCGTTCGAAGGTCAGCTCCGGAAAATCCATGAAATTGAAGCGCCTGAAGCTGTTTTCTACCCTATCGGGATAGGTAAGTGCATATTGGATAGGCAGTTTCATATCCGGCAGACCGAGCTGCGCCTTGATACTGCCGTCAGCAAATTGCACCATGGAATGGACAATGGATTGCGGATGCACCACCACGTCAATTTGTCGTGCCTGCAAGCCGAACAGCCATTTTGCCTCAATGACCTCCAGACCTTTGTTCATCAGCGTAGCAGAGTCTATGGTGATTTTGGCCCCCATCACCCAATTGGGATGGCGAAGCGCCTGCTCTTGGCCGACCGAAGCCAGGTATTCACGGCTTTTACCCCTAAATGGCCCTCCGGACGCGGTAAGGTAAATTTTCTCAATGGAATTGCCGCTCTCGCCCACAATACATTGGAAAATAGCCGAGTGCTCAGAATCAACGGGCAGCAGCTTCACACCGTATTGACGCACCAAATCCATCACCAACTGGCCAGCCACGACCAACGTTTCCTTATTGGCCAGTGCAATGTCTTTGCCGGCTTTGATAGCTGCTACCGTAGGTCGCAGCCCAGCAGCCCCCATCATGGCGCTCACCACCAAATCTACGTCGGGATATTGCACCGCTTCTTCAAAGGCAGCATCACCCGCCAGCACCGTTGTGGATGTACCGGACAATGCGTTTTTCACTTCGCGATATTTGGTTTTGTCGGCAATGACTACCACCTGCGGATGGAACTCCAAGGCTTGGCGAACGAGCAGATCGGCATTCGTGCCCGCTGCGAGCACCTGTATATCGAATCGTTCAGGATAGGCCCGTACCACTTCCAACACCTGCGTCCCTATACTACCTGTGGCACCTAATAAAGCTATTCGTTTCTTCAAAATATTCTTACTAACTGATACTTACTACCCCGACTCACAGTATGTTTTTCATCAACGCCGGGTCATCCCCGCCCCGGTAGTCGGCCATCATGCTGCGGTAAGCCACTGCGATAACGACGCTCGAAAGCGGACCGACCAGAAAGGAATTTATCAAACTCAATGCCGTGGACACCATCGGATAACCTGCATAATTGAAATACAAATATAAGAGGTGCAAAATGGCAAAAAATGCTAAGATCAGCAATAGTTTAGTAACATTTCCCCTGGTGAGCGCAAAACTGAGGCGAAGGGAGCGAAATGGCCCTGAATGGCGCTCAATGATAAAAAAGGGATAAAAGGCCACCCGGAGTAAAAAAATGAAGATCACGATGGCTGCAATGCCCCTTGCGATGTTGACCATCAACGAAACCGGTATACGGGCGTACACCAACGGAAATGCAACGACAGAGATAATGAGGTATAGCACCAATGCAACCAGCGAAATGCTGAACATGCTCGTAAAAAAATAGAGCAATTCCCTCGTGCTGGGTATGGTGTCTGCTACACTTACTTTTTCCCGTTTGTCAATAAGTGTAAAAATATATTTGAATAAGGTAAGCTGTGCACCGAAATACAAAATTACGAAGAGGAAGGCCATGAACACGCTCAGGAACGTGCTTACCTCACTGAAATAGAATGCAAGGATACCCGATGTGTTGGAGGTGAGAAACAACAGGAAACACAAGCCTGCAATGGAAAAATAATGCTGCCGAAGCAGGTTCCAAGACCTGTTGATTACCTCATTTACCGCAAAAGTACTATCTTTTAAAAACTGAATCATCGGAATTGGCCAATTATCAACGCAAAGGTGACATAAAGTTTTGTTATTTTAAAAAAATAAGCACCCGCTGCCCGCAGGGCTTATCTATTGTCGTGAGCGTCAAAGATATCGTTTTGCGGTTTATGGAAAAATCACTATAAATAGGTATTTTGTTGTAGACCGCCGCTACGCCGATCGGCTTGCCATTGAAAAAACGAAACCGTCATTTCAGACGGCTTCCTTTGTAGTAACGCGGTTTATCTTTGGCCTCCTCCGTTTAATGAGTTTATTCATTAACAAACTGAATGATAAACCCTCCTTTTGGAGCTAAGGTATACGACCAATCAGGGGTTATCGGAGAAGTGGCTGTTTTAAATTCCATCAATGGGTTTTCTCCTTCCGTAATGATGCTAAAGTCGGAAAAACCTTTTCCGTATTTTGCAAGATCCAGTTTAACGGGCAGTTCGCTGTTCGTACCATTTATGCCGACAATATAAGCAAGCGGGCCGTTTTGGCGGAAAAGAACGATTGACTCACCCGGTTCGGCCACAATACTTTCGGTTTTATCCCAGGTAGCAGGCATGTCTTTTAATAAACCCTGAACCTCAACAGGGAGGGAATCAAACACCTCTTTTGAATCCGCAAAATGAATGATTCCGGACGTGTAGATCATGGCCGTAGCAAGTTCATGAACGGCAGTATTTACACGAGGAAATTTTCTAACGGTCAGTGCAAACGGTGTATAATCAGTAGGGCCTGCCACATTTCTTGTGAAAGGTAATACGGTATTCTGTTCGGCAGCTTTATCAGGAAATCTCGGTTCATAAAAATAACTTTCAGTTCCTAATACGGCTTCTGCCGTCATAAAATTCGGCCAGGTTCTATGCCAACCCCTTGGAACGGTAGCTCCATGGAGGTTTATCATCAGGTGTTCGTTAGCTGCATCCTCGAAAACCGATTGTAAGGCTGCCATGACCTCTTGCCTGTCTGAGCACCAAAAATCTATTTTAACACCTTTAATGCCCATATCGGCCAGTTCTTCGAATCGTTTTTTCCGTTTTTCCGGATCAAAATATTCCGATGAATATCCCCAAACCATGGGTTTAATCCCTTTAGCGACAGCATTATCAATAATCCCTCCTTCCCTGTTCGCTCTTTCCCAGCCCGCATCAAAAAGTGTATACTCAAAGCCAAATGAGTCTGCAAGATCCGTAAATTCATTATAAATTTCCGGTGAATGATCATCTGGATGTGACCACCATGACCAGGAGGCTTTTCCCGATTCAATCCACGACGTATCTTCAATGTTAGATGCAGGTGCCAAATCCGTGATTAAGGTCGATAATAAGATGTCTCCGGCTTGTTCGCCAATGATAATAACCCTCCAGGGCATGGTCCAAGGAAGGCTTGATTCCGGATAAGCATGTTCTTCTTCAGCTAAAGGGAGTGTATATTTCTCGTCCGCTTTAGCAAATGCAATCTTATAAAGTCCTCCTTCTGAATTTGGCTGTAAATGACACCCCGGAAAAGAACCGTCATTTCCTGATTCAGCAATAAGAATCCAGTTTTTTTCATCATTTACATGAAAAAGTGCCGGCATACACCAGCCAACGGAAGGATTACGCGGCTCACGAATCGTGTCTCCCGAATTGACATTAAAGTAAAAGTCTTCATAACCGGGGGTATATTTACCCGCACTGTTATACGGCTGTAACCAACCTTTTGCATGTTGGTCAATCTGGAATCCTGTAATTTCATCCTGTACTATCCGTGTTTCGTTGTCTTCATCCGGGAATCGATACCGAAAAGCGACACCCTCTTCCCCGGCTACTAAATCAAGTATCATTAATGCGCCTTGGCTATTTTTAAACGTTATACTCCTACCTTCAAAAACATGATCGATATCTTTAAAATTACCCACCTTTAAACTGTATTTTTCCCTTCGTTCCTCAATGGGCGAAATTTCAGCGATGGTTAATCCCGATGTGAAATCCTGATCTTCAAAATTTAGCCCAAGCGGAGAATCTGAAATGAGTATGCTATCTCTTCGGGTTACGTTATAAAACAGCGCTCCATCCTCATTTAGCGACAATGTAATTTTATTTAAACCATCTTTCGATTCAACATACGGAGATTCATTTGCTACATTACAACTGGTAAATAAAAAAAGTACGCCAAGGATAGCTAAAATCAGGGATTGATCAATAAACTGAGTTTTCATTTTGTAACTTGATAATTGAGCTTTTAAACTGGTTATGTTATACCAAGCTAATTTATATCATGTACAGTGTAGGGAACATGGATAATACGACCCATATAATGGATTTTTATACGAAAGCGCTACGGTGTTGAAATCACCGTTGACGGAAAATCCGCAATTTTCTCGCAACACACCTGTTCCATCACTTGTTTGAGTTGGGTTTTCAGCAAGGCGATCGTATGCTCCCCGCCCTTCCGGCCAAGTGCGCCCACGCCATACATAAACGGGCGTCCCATAAAAGCAAAATGCGCACCGCACGCCATTGCCCTGGCCACATCGGGACCGGATCTTAACCCGCCGTCCAGCATGATGGTGATGCTATCGCCATATCCTTTCGCAAGCCGTTTCAGCGAAGCGATGGAAGATTCCCCGGCATCTATCTGCCTCCCGCCATGGTTTGATACGATGACGCCATCCACCCCCAAACCGATTGCCTTTTCCATGTCTTCTTCGCTCACTACGCCTTTCAATACCAGCTTGCCCTTCCACTTGTCGCGTATACTGCCCACCTTATCGGCGTCAACCCGCCCGATGAATGTAGCATTCATGAACTTGCCCAGCTTTTTAATATTGAAGCCTGCGGACATGTATGGTTTCAACGTGGCAAATTCGGGAATGCCCGCGCGAAGTGTCTCGTAAGACCATGCCGGATGTGCCGCTGCTTGGAAGAAATTACGCAGGTTCACCTTGGGAGGCATGGATAGTCCGCTCTTTATCTCCCGATAACGCAAGCCAAACGAAGGCACATCCACCAATACCACCAATACCGGGCATTGCACCGCGCTAAGCCTCGCAAGGATGGCGTCGCGTAGGCTTTGCTCCGCAGGATGGTACAGTTGAAACCAAGCTTTCCCATCGGACAGTTCGGCTATCCGCTCAATGCTGCTTGTGGAAACCGTGCTCAGGATATACGGAATATTATGCTTGGCCGCTGCCTTGGCCAATATTTCCGGAGCCTTGGGCCACATCATTCCCTGAAGCCCAATGGGGGCAATGCCAAACGGTGCGTCGTATTGATGGCCAAACAACTTGGTACGCATATCGACGCCCTGGTGTTTCCGCAAGTAGTGCGGCATTAAACAAATATCCGTAAAGTCACTCATGTTCCGCCTGAGGTTGACCTCTTCGTTACACCCGCCTTCGAGGTAATCGAAAGCGAACTTTGGCATACGCTTCCTTGCTCCTTTTCGTAAATCGGCGATGGAGGGGTATGCGGTATCGTATTGCAATAAATTTTCTTTCATATACTCTAATGAATTACAAGTTTTCAGGCCACTTTTTTTTCGGAGCAGTTTACATTTTTCTCTCTGGGGTCGAGACATACGTAGTCCC
>NZ_FNZR01000006.1 GCF_900109365.1 Parapedobacter koreensis
ATTCTTTAGTTCATTATAAAGATAATAAGGAGGGACGATGTGGCCGCCATTTTTATTGAACGCGATTATAATTCCCGATTTTTATGTAAGTTTGAGTTGTTAAAAGAGCTTCACAGCTTGTATTTGGTGCTTGTATTCGGCAGGGCGGCGTTTCAAAACGGCATCCTGCCGTTTCGTTTATCGGATGCATCGAAAAAAATTTATAAGTATTTTCGTACATTTGAAGTTGGGATTGCCTGACGTCCATGCCAATTTACATCGCCAATCATCATTGACACGGCAATAATGTGCAGGCATCAACGTGCCATCGTACCAGTAAGACCAACAAATCTAATGAGGATACCGTCCATGAAAGCAGTTAATATGGATTATTTGCCCAATCATCAATCCAAGCCCTATACATATTTCGATAGGGGTAAAATTTATTATTCGGATACCTGTTTGCCATTAAATGAAGCTTGGAAAGACGAAAAGATAAGACTTGAAGCCTGGGCGCGGCCCCCTTATCCCGGTTCGGTAGCGCTTCCGGACGATGTGCTGGCGGGGCTAAGCACGATAGGCTTCTGGGATGCGACCTTGGGCCAGGACTGGGGACTTGACTGGCACAGAAATGAAGGTATCGAAATTACATTTTTGGAAACGGGGGGCCTATCGTTCGCCGTGGACAATAAAATTCATCAGCTCATAGCGGATGAACTCACCATCACCCGCCCATGGCAAGTACATAAGCTGGGAAGCCCTAATATCGGTGTGGGAAGGCTTTATTGGATTATCCTTGATGTAAACGTGAGACACCCTCACCAAGAATGGATATGGCCCCACTGGTTGATGCTCACAAAGCCGGACATGGAGGAGCTTACCCGGATGCTTCGGCAAAATGAACAGCCGGTTTGGAAGGCCAACCTGGAAATCAGGAAATGTTTCCAACGCATCGGGCAACTCGTGATGTCCGGGGATGTGGCCAGCAATGAATCTTGGATGATTATTTCAATCAATGAACTGCTCCTGCATTTATTGAAATTCTTTCGGGAGGGTGAGGTGACTTTCGACGAAAACCTCACCAAACAAACGCGCACCGTATCGCTGTTTATTGACCATTTGGAAAATACATTTGCGGAGCCGTGGACGCTGGAAATGATGGCCGAACAGTGCAGCCTCGGAGTCACCCGCTTTGTCCATTACTTCAAGCAGATCAAAAACCAGCCGCCAATGCATTACCTTACCGCTTTACGTTTAAACGCTGCTTCCTACCACCTGAAAAATCATATGGAAATGCCTATTCATCAAATTGGCTACGAGTGCGGATTCACGAGCGGACAATACTTCTCCACGGTATTCAAGCAGAAGTTCGGTTGCTCGCCCCAGGCCTACCGCAACCAGTTTAAGGAACAATGACGCTCGGGTTATAATTTTTTTCACTGAAATAGTTTAAACATTCCCTTTAATATATTCCGCTATAATTGTCGATGAGCAAATATGCTTAGCCAATTATACATCATGGATAACCAAGGGATAAACAAAAAAAGACTCTTTATCGCATCGTCACTGGGCCTTGTGGTGACGGCGCCGACGTTTGCCATCCGGGCCAACTTGCTGGAAACGCTTGGTGCGGCATTCAGCTTGTCGCCCTCGGAAGTGGGCGAGGTGGCCGCTGCTGCATTTTGGGGATTTACGATAGCCATGTTTGTTGGCGGACCACTATGTGATAAAATAGGCTTGGCCGCTATATATCGTTGTGCTTTCTGGAGCCACCTGCTGGGCATACTGGCCACCATCATGGCGCAGGGGTACTATTCGCTATTCTTTTCGACATTGCTGGTGGGTTTTGCCAATGGATTTATTGAATCGGCAAGCTATACCTTGGTCAGCAGCTTGTATCCAATGGATAAGGCCAGACGGATAAACGACTGGCACATCTGGTTCCCGGCGGGCATCGTCATCGGGGGGCTGATGGCCTATTTCCTATCCGCATGGGGATTGGGCTGGCAGGTGCAGATGGCGGTGATGATCCCGCCCACGCTGGTATATGGCTATCTATTCAATAAACAGCATTTTCCTAAATCAGAGCGCGTGTCACTCGGTATTTCAGATGGAGAAATGGTGCGCGAATGCTTGCGGCCGCTGTTTGTGATCATGGTGTGTCTGATGCTGCTCACCTCGGCAACCGAATTGGGGACGAACCAATGGATTGCGGCACTGCTGGCTAATGTAGGGATCCCGGCAATACTCTTACTGGTTTTCATCAACGGGCTGATGACGGTGGGCCGGATGTATGCGAGTACCGTACTTAAGTGGCTCCCAACCACCGGCCTGCTATTCTTTTCGGCCTTGTTTTCATGTGCCGGCCTGCTGTGGCTGGGGAGTGCCCAAGGCTGGTGGGCATTCGTTGCCGCAGGGGTATTTGCTGTGGGTATCTGCTACTTCTGGCCGACGATGATTGGCTTTGTATCAGAAAACATGCCCCGGACAGGCCCCTTGGGACTTTCCATCATGGGAGGAGCAGGCCTCATGTCTACAGCTATTGTACTGCCTTTATTTGGTAAACTCTACGAATCACGGCTTCAGGAAGCGCAATCACAGGCGCCCCACGCTGCCGAACCTCGGACATGGCAGCTCATCGCAGGCGCCGATACGTTGCAAACGGTATCGGTATTGCCGGCTATATTGATCGTTGCCTTTGGATTGCTACACATTTACAACAAAAAAAATAAGAAGAAAAAGCATGGCTAAATTTAGAATTTCACTGAACATGGAGTATTGCCGGAGCGCTGACAAAGCCTTCGAAGATGGGGTAAAAATCGCATCCGAAATGGGGTATCGCTACATCGAACCGATGGTGCATACGGGCTGGGAACTGCTGAGCGAGGTGGGGTATTTCCACTCGTTTTCCATGGAGGAGGACCCGCTGTTGATGAAGGAAATCTGCGATAGGTACCAGGTGCGCGTGAGCAGCCTGAGCGGCCACAGTCCGCTGATGAAACCGGAGGCGGCCGTGAGCAGGCTTACGCGGGCAATCACTTACGCAGATGTGCTGAAAGCTCCCTTTGTGAATACCGATGAGATGCTTAAGCCCGATTGGATGGACGACCAATTTGCCCACGAAGTGATGAAGTATTCGCTGGCTAAAGCGGAAATGGTGGCCCGGAGGCACGGTGTCTACCTTTGCATAGAGCCGCATGGCGTCTATACACAGACGGCTGAAGGGTTGCTGCGGATCGTCAAGTTGGTCGATTCTCCTTGGATAGGTGTCAACTGGGATACGGGCAACTCATACTTGGCTGGTGCGGAAGATCCTTATGAAGCCCTTGAACAGGTAAAAGACTACGTATACCATATCCATGCCAAGGACATCAGCATGGAACAGAGCGATGCCGAACGTGGAAAGGTGACCGGTACCCCGGTGGGCTGCGCTTGCGGCGAGGGAATCGTGGAATGGGACAAGGTCGTTGCGATCTGCGAACCCTTAGACCGGGAGATTTTTCTCAGCGTAGAATGCGGAACTATTGAACAGGCGGCATTTAGCCTGGATTTCCTGAAAAAAACCTTGGGCAATTTATTAATTGATTGATAAACCAAAAATAACCTAAGATGAGAAGAAAACTATTTATGATGATGTTTTGGCTTGCTGCCTTCTTGGCGGGTACGCTGAAAGGTAGCGCCCAGACACAGGTGTCGGGCGTGGTCGCTGATGAATCGGGATTCCTGGTGGGCGCTACTGTCTCCATTAAGGGAACAGCCACGCAGACCCAGACGGACGATGCCGGCGAATACCGGATTACTGTACCGGGATCGGATGCAATCCTTGTTTTTTCCTATACCGGATATACCTCGCAAGAGGTAACCGTAGCGGGACAAACGCGCATAAACGTGACCCTGCGGCCGGATGAAGAGTCCCTGGAAGAAGTGGTGGTGGTCGGGTACGGTACACAGCGCAAATCGGATTTGACGGGTTCAGTGGCATCGATTAAAAGCGCGGATTTGAACCAGCGGCCTGCGGTCAATGTGGAACAGCAGATGGCCGGGCGTATTGCCGGCGTGAGCGTATCGACCAATTCTGGACGACCGGGCGGGCAGACCAATGTCCGGATACGGGGGTACAACTCGGTCAATGCGTCCAATGCGCCGCTATATATCATAGATGGCGTAATTGGTGCAGGCCCGATAGCTTACCTTAATCCGAATGATATTGAATCACTGGAAGTGCTGAAAGATGCATCGGCCACAGCTATATATGGTGCGCGTGGTGCAAACGGGGTCATCATCGTGACAACCAAAAAGGGAAGTAAGGATGGGGGTAAAATCAGCTACGACCCGTATTTCAGCTTCGGTACGATGGCCAAGAAGCTGGACGTGCTCAATGCTGCGGAATTTTTGGCGCTGGAGGAAAGCGCTTATGCCAATGTGGAAAAATATGATCCCGAAGGCTATGCGTCCGGCAAATATGTAGACCCGCAGACCAAACGCACCAACAGCAGGCTTTTTGATGCCAGTGGAAATCCGTTGTATGACACAGACTGGCAGCGCGAAGCGACACGGCAGGCATTTAGCCAAAACCATAACTTGTCATTCGTAGGAGGCAATCAGGAAACCAGTTTCGGCCTATTCATGAACTATGCAAATGAAGACGGCATCATTAAAGAATCGTTTCTGAAACGCTACTCCGGACGGTTGACCATTGAATCGCAGCTAAAACCATGGATGAAACTGGGTGGCACGTTCAATTTCAATCATGTGGAAGAAAACCGTGTGGACGGATCCGTCGGTGCGCTTAACGTCACCCGGATGATGATTGAAGGCATTCCAATAGCACCAGTGAAATACAGCGATGGTGTCTGGGGCGGCAACGCGGACTATCCGGGCATGGAAAATGGCGAGAACCCCGTAAACATCCTGACTAATCGTAAAGATTTGTACCTGCAACAGACAGCGATGGGCAACGTCTTTGCAAACATCAACCTTGGGAGCGATCTGCAATTCCGCACCAGCATCGGCTACAACATCAATAACCTACGCAATAACTTTTTCTCCGGCAAGTATTTGCGGCTGCTGTCCGCTGATCAGGAAGGGATAGCCGAAATCCGGAATACGCGCGAAAATTATTGGCAATTCGAAAATTACCTGACCTATGACAAAACGTTTGGCGAAATACATCGCTTAAACGCCATGGCAGGCCTTGGATGGCAGCAGTTTGACTATTTCTACACGTTTGCTGGATCTCAGGGCTATTCGGATGATTTCTACCAATGGAACAACCTGGGCGTGGGGAGCCGGCCAAGTACGCCCGGCTCAGATACCAACAAATGGTCGATGAATTCTTACTTCGCCCGGGTAAATTACAGCTTGCTTGATAAATACCTCTTTACCGTAACGGGCCGCCTTGATGGGTCATCGAAATTCGGGATTTCCAATAAATATGCTTTTTTTCCTTCGGCGGCTTTGGCATGGCGGGTGTCTGAAGAAGATTTCCTGAAAGATGCCGAAACGGTATCTGACCTGAAATTGCGCACGAGCTATGGCATGACCGGCAATTCAGAGATCGGTGTATTCCAGTCGCTGGCCAACCTGGCGGCCGCTACGGCGATATTCGAAGGCAACCGCGCTTCGGGCGTAGGCATCGGCACGCTGGCTAATCCCAATCTGAAATGGGAGAAGACCGCCCAATATGATGTGGGCATCGAACTGGGACTCTTCAACGACCGGATACGTATCGAAACGGATTTGTACTACAAGAAAACTACCGACATGCTGCTGAATGCGCCTGTACCGTCTTCCAGTGGATATACCAATATCTATAAAAACATCGGAAATATGGAAAATAAGGGTGTGGAAGTAGCACTTCATACGGACAATTTGAATGGTGCGTTGAAATGGAATACGAGTTTCAATATTTCATTCAACCGAAACAAGGTGCTGGCACTTGGGGAGGCCAACGACGATATCTTTGCTAATCCCTATTTCCTTGCCAATACCAATGTCATCCGCGTAGGACAGCCCGTTGGGTCGTTTTATGGCTATGTCCGTGAGGGAACCTGGGCAAGCGATGAAGCTGCCGAAGCTGCCCGGTACAACCTGCTGCCCGGGGATGTGAAGCTGCGGGACGTCAATGACGATGGGCAAATCAATGAGGCCGACCGGGTGATTATTGGCAGCGGGCTACCCAAGTTTTTCGGCGGCTTCCTGAATACCTTTGTTTATAAAAACTTCGATGTAGCGCTGGAACTCCAGTTTAGCTACGGGAATGATATTCTCAATATGTCGAAATCCACCGGTGAAGATCGCATCGGACAGGTCAATAGCTATGCCACCGTCTTAAATGGCTGGACGCCCACCAACCAGCAGACAATGGTTGCCGAGCATCGCCCTGCTTCGTCGTATTACACGATGAATATCGATACGCGGTGGGTAGAAGATGGTTCGTTTCTGCGGGGCAAAAATCTATTGGTGGGCTACACGCTGCCCGCTGGTACATTGCAACGAATCCGTGCGAGCCGGGTGAGGGTGTATGCGTCGTTGCAAAACTTTTTTGTATGGACGAACTATTCGGGATATGACCCTGAGGTGACCACCTATACCGATGCCTTTGCTCAAGGTATCGAGTTTTTTGGCTATCCGAAACCCAGAACGTTCATGCTCGGACTTAATATGACTTTTTAATACTAACGAAGTAGATATCATGAAGAAGATACTTGCAATTTTGGTTTGGTTCACGGCATTCTTGCTGTTTGCAGCCTGTTCTGACTTTCTTGAGGAAGTCAACGAGACCAACTATACCGAGGAAAACTACTTTACACAACCGGAGCATGCCGAAGCGGTGGTCAATACCGTGTATGCTAACCTGCGGTTCATCACAGACGGAGCCGGATTCTATGGGGAAAGCCCCTTCCTCATGCTGGAATTTCCTACGGGACTCGCAAATACAGAAGTGGCCCAAAGCCAGAACAATACAACCCTGCGGATGCTGACGGCCAATGCCGATAATAATTATACATACGTTTGGTGGCGTGATTGTTATAAAGGTATCGCCAACGCCAACCTGGCCATCAATCGGATTCCTGGTATCACGATGGATGAGACTCAAAAAAATCGGTTAATTGGCGAAGCGTTATTCCTGCGTGCTTTCTATTATTTCCATCTTGTACGTATATTTGGTGATGTGCCGCTGATAACCGAACCGTTGGATGCCCAGTCTGAACAGCTTTATCCCGAACGGGTCTCCCAAGAGCTGGTATACGACCTGATAGTAGATGACCTCATCAGGGCGGAAACATCGGGACTGCCCGGTACGGATCAGACAGGCCGGGCTTCGCTTGGGGCCGTCAAAACCCTGTTGTCTGCCGTTTACCTGACGATGGCCGGATTTCCGCTACAAAAAGGTGAAGCATACTACCAGCTTGCTGCTGATAAGGCAAAAGAGGTGATAGACAACAACTGGTATAGCCTATTTGGCGACTATGCGGATCTCCGCGATAAGGCCAACAAAAATAAAGGCGAGTTTATCTTCCAAAACCAATACCAACAAGGTATTGCTACCAGCACGGTCACCGCCCTCTTGTTGCCCCGCTACCGCCGAATATCGCTGTTTTCCGAAGAATTTGGCGCACTCTTTCCGACAGCAGCATTTGTCAACTCATACGATCCGGACGATAAACGGGTAGCCGAACAGCAATATTTCTTTAGCCACTATGCGTCTATCAGCGACCCGAATAATACCGTGAATTTCGGCGGCACCTATATTTTCAAACATTTTGACACCGAGGCTGCCACGGCGACCATCCAAAATGACCTGAACTGGACATTTTTCAGGTATGCGGAACTGCTACTTATCTATGCCGAGGCTGCTAATGAAGTGAGTGCATCCCCATCGACCGCTGCATATGATGCCGTGAACGAAATCAGGGATCGGGCTGATGTACCGCTGTTGTCCGGATTGTCGAAAGCGCAATTCAGGGAAGCCGTGTGGCGGGAACGCTATCACGAACTCTGCTATGAAAATAAAACGTGGTTCGATATGGTGAGAACCCGCAAAGTGTTTGACCCGGAAACGAATGCGTTCAACGATTTTACCAATCACCAGTTTTCATATGGGCCGACATTGAGCGATAAATACTTACTTTTCCCGGTGCCACAGCGTGAAATCAATAATAACACTAAATTGAGGCAAAATGATCAATGGTAATATGATAAAGCAACAAGCGGCCCTATTGTTCTTACTGGTGATGTTTCCGTTTATTGCACATCCACAGCCAAGGGAAGGCGTGCTGCTGACCAGCTTGGATAAGCTGGAGGAATTTTCTGGCGCTGAACATTGGAAATCAGTAGGAACGGTATGGTTTGACCCGACCAATAAGAAAAAAGCGATTCAAGAAGCGGGCGACGGTGTTTTTGTGCGGGATACAAAGGATGGTATATTGCCATTGAGCGCCAACTTGGGCACGGGCAAGCTGCTTTACCTCGAGCTGGAGGTGATGCTTGCTGCCGATGCGCGCTTGATGGTGCAGTGGGATGACGGCAACGGATTAGTATTGGCCGGAGCTGATCCGGCTGCGTTGCAAACAGCATGGAGTGGAGCCCTTGTAGGCTCCGCTCCATTGCCGCCGCGCGTCGATGCCAGCAGGGCACCCGGGCTATGGCAGCAGGTGCGGATGCTCATCTCGGCAGATGGCTGGGTACAGGGGGTGATGCTTAATGAGGTGTCCCTGCATCGGAATATCCGGCTGAAAGGCGGGAAGCAGGGTACGTCCTGGAAAATCGCCTTCAACACCGAAGGGGCTGTGGCATTGCGGAAAATCAACTATGCCCTCCTGGAGACCCCTGTTGCTTCGTTGGATCAATCCTTTGATTTCAAAACGGCGCGGGCCATCATCGTCCAGCCTACCGGCGATCCCATTGTGCAGCGGTGCTTTATCGCGGAGGGCGAAAACAAAAGAACCTATTGTGTAGCTGTAGGCGAACGGGACGGCATCCATTATGTGATGGATCAACAACAGGCCAATATTTTGGGCGTATGGAAGGGCGAATTTTATGACGCCAGTACCATGTGGATCAGCCGCGGGGAGCCACAGTTGGCACAGCCACTGGGCAACCTGATTGGGTTTGATGGTAAGCCGCTGCTGGCAATACTGGAAACTACGGAAGCGGCGTGGCCGGCCACT
Source organism: Parapedobacter koreensis (assembly GCF_900109365.1). Classification (GTDB taxonomy): domain Bacteria; phylum Bacteroidota; class Bacteroidia; order Sphingobacteriales; family Sphingobacteriaceae; genus Parapedobacter; species Parapedobacter koreensis. The sequence goes on from NZ_FNZR01000006.1 coordinate 9,153, forward strand.
GCCCAGCAAGGGCTTGTTGTAAAGGGGTACGAGCTGGATGGCGCACGACGCCCTGCGTTTCACTATACCTTTAATGGCCTGTCGCTGACAGATAAGGTAGTGCCCAGCGGGCACACCAACGGACTGACGCGGACATTAGCCATCCAACAAGTGGATAAACCGAATGTGTGGTTGCGCTTGGCGGCAGGCAAAACCATCCGGAAAGTGGATAAAGAACGGTATGCCATTGACGATATGCGGTATTATCTCCAACTGCCAAAAGAAGGGATGGCTGATGTCACTATCCGGGAAATAGATGGGACTGCCGAACTTTTAGTGGCTGTGAAGGAGGACATGGAAGTAAATTATACAATTTATTGGTAATCGATTGCGTATATGACTAAGAAAATAATATTTCGGTTGTTTCTTGTGGCAGGATGTTTCTTAGGTGGGCCATGGGGCGGTCTTAAAGAAGTGCTGGCCCAGCATGAACACCACCAGGCGGAAGCTACAGGAATGAGCCCCCTGACCGAACGGGATTTTTACCGGATTGAGACCGTCAAAATGCCCGAGACGATTATACCCGAAGTAGGCGGGCTGGCTCAATTGGACGACGGTTCGATGGCCTTCGTAACCCGCAGGGGAGAGCTTTGGCTGGTGCATAACCCCAACGGGGAAAGCCCCTATTTTTCGTTGTTTGCTTCGGGCCTGCACGAACCGCTGGGCTTGCTGTATAAAGACGGGGCGTTTTTCGTAGCCCAGCGTGCGGAACTGACCCGCATTACCGATGTAGATGGGGATGGCAGGGCTGATAGGTTTGAGACGCTTAGCAACTGGCCGCTTTCCGGGAATTATTGTGAGTATAACCATGGGCCGGTATTGGCCAACGATGGTAATTTCTACGTGAACATGAACCTGGGAGACAACGGGATGGGCGGCAATGCTGAGCCGTTTTATGGCGAAATGGGCAGCCATGCCAAGTGGCGGGGATGGGTCATGCAAGTGGCGCCTGACGGAACCATGAAGCCGTTTGCGGCAGGCCTGCGATCGCCAGCAGGCCTGGGTACAAATGCCCAGGGGGAACTGTTTTATACGGAGAATCAAGGTGGATGGGTAGGTACCGGCTATATCGCCCATGTGGAGGAAGGTGACTTCTTCGGGCATCCTTCCAGCCTGAAATCAGCAGGTGAACCTGAATCGAATATCCACCTGACCATCGATGATATCCCACGTGACAACCCCCTATTTCATCAAGCGGTGAAACAGATAAAAGGGATGAAAATGCCTTCGGTGCGTATCCCCCATGGCATTATGGGCATTTCGACAGCTGGCTTTGTGGCTGATAAACAGGGGTTCCTTGGCGATTTTTTTAAAGATCAGCTGTTCGTGGGGGATGAAGGGCATGCCAATATCGTGCGGGTGTCCCTTGAGCAGGTAAACGGGGCTTATCAAGGCGTCGTATTCCCCTTCCGCAAAGACTTTGCCTCGGGCATCCTGCGGATGGAATGGGGGACGGACGGGTCGCTGTTTGTGGGCATGTCTGATAGGGGGTGGAGCTCCACAGGTACTGAACGATATGGACTGCAACGGCTTGTCTGGACGGGGAAAGTGCCCTTTGAGATGCAAAGCGTTTCTGCAAGATCGGATGGTTTTGAAATCCAGTTTACGCTGCCTGTGGATTCGGCATCCGCAACAGACCCTGCAAACTACCAATTGTCAAGCTTTGATTACTACTACCACCAAACCTATGGCAGTGACGTAGCGGATCTAAAGGAAAGCCGGATAGCGGGGATCTTGCTCTCGGCTGACCGCAAAACGGTGCGCCTGGTGCTGGACGAAATGCGGGAAGGATACCTCTATGAAATCAATTGTGACGGAATACGGCAACAAGGCTCTGGGGCTCCGCTGCTGCATGCCTTTGGTTTTTATAGCCTCAATGCGGTACCAGCAGGGCAGGTGATAGCCAAGGATACGCCTCGCTTAATATGGATTCCCGAGCCGAAGGTGGAAGCGGAAACACCTGTGCCCGCGATTTCTGCCAAGCCAGCAACAAAGCAAGCCGTACAAGCCGATGCCGCGGCCGAACCGCGAAAACTGGCTAAGCGAACTACACAAATGCCGGAATGGTGGTCAAAGGGGCCTGACAAGACCATTACCATTGGCACACTGCCGGGCCTGCAATTCAGCGTAAAGGAGTTTGATGTAAAGCCGGGATCAAAAGTGAAGTTGGTTTTTAACAATAACGACGATATGCAGCATAACCTGCTGATTGTGCAGGGAGGAGCGACCGAGGAAGTTGGTCAGCTGGCCCTCAAATTGGGACTGACCGGATCAAAGCTGCAATATGTGCCTAAGTCGGATAAGGTGTTGTTTCATACCAATCTCCTGCAGCCCCGATCAAACGAGACTATTTATTTCGAAGCGCCCTCAAAACCCGGAAAATATGAATATGTATGTACGTATCCCGGTCATTTTCAAATCATGAAGGGCGTGATAAACGTTAAAAATTAAACATCATGGGTAGGTTTTTTGCACTTGTATTGGGAATAGCGGCGCTCACCGTGCCTTGGCGGGATGCTGAGGCTCAAAAAAGCTGGAATGCCTTTCGTTGGGAAAAAGACAAAAAGCATGTGGCGCTTTTCAACGGTGATCAGGTAATCTGGCAATTCAATTTCGATCCGAAGGAGGATAAACCGTATTTCCACCCGCTAAGGACTCCCGCAGGGCTGGACATGACGTTGGAGCGGCCCGCCGACCATCCCTGGCATCGGGGGTTGTGGTTTTCCTGGAAAGACATCAATGGCGTCAATTACTGGGAGGAGGATCCTGCAAAGGGCGTTTCAAGCGGCCGTAGCCTAATCAAGGCAGTAAAAACAACACTGGACAAGCACACCCAAACGGCTAATATCGCGATGCGGCTGGTCTACGCTGATTCAGCAAACACGGTATTGAACGAAAAACGCGAAGTGGTCGTAAGCCAACCGGAAAACGGCGGCTATACTGTTTCGTGGTACCACGAATTTGAAGCGGTGACCGACGTCCGTCTATACCTGGAGAAACCTGCTAAATATGGGGGCGTGGAATGGGGGGGCTATGCGGGGCTTTCATTCCGGGGGTCTGACCAATTGAAGCAACCTACTTTCGTGGCCTCCAGCGGCTGGTCTACCCAAGCCGATCTTACGGGATATGGTGAAAAGGAGCGCTGGATGGGAATAACGGCATTGAATAACGGGAAACCTGTTGCTTTGGTCATCTTCGACCATCCCGACAACGAACGGCATCCCTCACCGTGGTATATCTGGCATGCCGCAGGACACAACCTGTTTTTTACGCCTTCTTTGCTTTTCGATGGGCCGCTGGCCTTGAAAAAGGGAGAAAAATTGCGGTTGAAATACCGGGTGTGGGTCACTGATGGGGAAGTTGATGCCGATGCTATCGAAGCACAATACCGCGTGTTTGCGCAGGAATAGTTGAAGAACGGGGCGATGGTCTTATTCGCCCCGTCGCCGTTGAATAATTTTTCGGTTTTTGAGATCGTACTGCTGGCCATGGCTCAGGAAAAGAAAAGGTTGGGCAGCAGCACTCGACCCCACAATAGCATCGTAGTCATAAATCGCGACGTATGAATTGCCGATGACTTCGAGCGTATCGCCTTTGACCCATACGGCAGTGGCTTCATCCAATCCGATGCCGAGCAGCGTGGGTGCACGCCGGATTACTTCCACAAGGTCAAATTGACGATTGCGGCGCAACAAGTGCTGGTCAATAATTGAGTTTTTCAGAAAAGCTAATCCCTGCGTGTGGTCGCCAATCAAGATGTCGGCACCGCTGGTGTCGCCGCGCCATAGGAATGATCCCTGTATGCTGGCACCGGCAGAGCTGCCTGCGATGACCCCGCCCCTGGACAGGACGTCAAGAAAGGCCTGGTGCGTCAGTGTATTCAGGTAATAGTCTGCAATACGCCACTGCCTGCCGCCCACGAAATAAACACCCGTTGCCTCTTTCAACGGAGCAATAAACTCCTCGCTGTTTGCCTCCCGGATGGAGGTGGTATGTAATAGCTGGATATCCTGGATACCCGTATTCTTCTTGACGGTTTCCACATGTGACGGACTCCATGCTGCGGAATCACCCGCTGCGGCGGTGACCACTACGATTTTTGCGTTGTCTTTGCCGCCTGCAAGCTCGACAAACTTCTCCCAGATGGAAGGCGTATCGCCCACGTTACCGCCGATGATCAATAGCGAGCCGTTTTCGGGGCCATGGCGCAGTTCGCTTTTCTTGACCTGGATGGGCGATTGTCCCCAGGCAATGTTGATTGTGATTAAAAGCGTGATGAGCGGAATAAATTGTTTTGTTTTCATTTTAGCCAAAAAAGATGGCTAAAAGTAAGTAATTCTTATGTTTGGTGCTATTTTGATACCCTTATCCTTCAAAAATATTACATCAATTACTTCGAGTTTAGTAAGTTTGTGCCTACCCTAAAGCATCAATATGGAATCAACACCAACATTAAGGCCCTTTAGCGAGGTAGACTTTACTTGGGTGGAAAAATGGGTGGAAAGAAAATTCTACATCGGGGCGTTGACGGATGTACCGTTTGCCTTTGGCGAAATCATACCCCAAGAAAGTGGTTGGCCCCGACTAGGCCGGATACTCGTGGGGAAGGCTTCGATGCGGGGACTGGGCTTAGGAAGCCAATTCGTCGCCGCACTGGTGGATGAATGCCTGCGATTATACCATTGCGACAGGGTAGACTTGAACGTTTGGGAGGAGAATGCAGCGGCAATACGGTGCTATGAGAAAGTGATTTGTGTCCAACCTGGACGAACGGTTCGTGCTTGACGCTTTGGGAGCTCGCTACCATATCCATAAAATGACTTGGCACTATCCTAATCAAACAAGGAAATGGCGGAGGTAATAAATATAATAAACGGCAAGCACGTGGTGGAATTTGGCAAGGGTAAATTTGATGAATGGTGTGTGTTTTTAACACGGGAAAAGGGCACCCGGTATGCACCGAAAGATAAGGATTACTTTTCGATATTGCTGGCATGGGCACACCGATATGGTGTAGACCGGATATATAACGATTTTGTATCGGTATATAACTGCACGACGAATCAGGTTGACACAACTTGCTTGGCACTGATTAAAAAACTGGCCGCTGACTATGGGGAGCACGATAGTGAAGAAGTAGAAATATGGTTTTCGGTTTTGTACGGCGGTATGATAGCAGAAGAAAATAAAGCTAACTCCAAGCTTGGAAAAAGAATCAAGCGGCTCGGTATTTACCAGCTGCTTTATGAAGGATATGAGCCAGCTGCGGCTGCGGATTTTTCCAAGGGTAAACAAGCGGCTGCCCTGGATATACTAATGCGGAGACGGGGTTTTTAAACCGATGTCCGTCTATTCATCGGTATCCGGAAGATCATCGGGCTCAAGGTTGCCAGAAGCCGTGCCCGCGAGATCACTCGCCCCAGTATCGGTTTTTTTTACATCGTTGGTTTCCCGGATGCTCGGGTCATCCTTCTCCTCGTCTTGGTTTTCTTCTTCGGCAAGGAAGCCACTGTAGTTGGCCCGTTCATTTTCGGCTATCCCACGGCCGTGTTTATCTTGGTCTACGGGCTTTTTCTGTTCCTGAATATGCATAGCTCCTCCTAATCGTTTTAAGAAACAACGCCGGTCCTGATGAAAAGTTTGTGCTTTTTGTTCGCTTGCGGACAGCCGATTGTTCGCTATCGCACAGTGTTGCTCTGTTGTTTATTCTTATTGTGCTGAAAAACAATGATTTGTGTTTTTGGTACAGAAATGTAATGTATTGGCACAGACATCGGCGGCAGGCCAAATGCGGGGACGCCCGTTACATAGCCAACGCCACCAAGAAAACAGGAGTTTAAAACATAAAGAATAATTAAAAAAATTAAGACATCATGAAAACCTTCGTATTAAGCACGCTTATCGCAGTAGCAGCTACCGGAAACACATTAGCGGGTACTATCGGAATTCCGCATGTAAAGCGCATTGAAATGACCGAACTGACAGAAAACGCCACACGTATCGATGCGTTCAAATCTCAGTTGGCCTTTCACCAACGCAATGTAAACGTATTGTGGAATCAATACGAACTTGCCGTGGATCGCATCCACAACAGCAGGGGCAACCACGCTGAATTGGATCGTGACAAGGCCTTCTTTATCGGCGTGTACCAGCAAGATATCCAAAATGGCATACGGGTGGAAGGCAGCCAGCAGGCCATCGCCGAAATCGAAGCCAGGTACGAACAGGCCCATCTTGACAGGGACATCCAGGAAGCCAAGCAACTCGTGCGTTTGCAGACCCAGTTGAAAGTGGAATTAACCAAGGAAATGAAAGCTTTTGAAAAGGCAAAGCGGAAAAATACAGCGCTGGCAGATGCTGAAACATTGCGCCTGTTGCAGGAGGTGGAACACTACCTTGTTCAATCCGTCAAACGTGCGGATGACTTGATAGCAAATGGGGGGGCTACTGCCGTTGCCGCCCGCTAAAAGATAACTTTTTAATAGGAAGAGAAGCCGTCCAACACCTGTCGGGACGGCTTCTTTTTTATCATTTCGTACGGAGGTAAACGTTTTGGTGGGTCGACCTAAGGATGAGGTCGATACCGCCGCCATTGAGCGTGCCTTTGATACTTTCCCGCTCGCGGAATGCAAATATGTTTACGGCACCGGCTTCGTAGACCATTGCTGGCAACGATGTGCGGGATGTTGTGCGCGTGGCTGAACGGCTGCTGGCTACACTGACGCTGCTCGTGCCTGATAGGGATGTCGCTATCTCAGACAGTTGGTCTTCGTTGTCGTTGCTCTGGGGAGTGACGACGATATTAAATTCGTCCGAGGCATATAGTTTGCCGTATGACGAACCCATGGAAAGGTTGGCTTTGGTAACCGTGGGCAGGGCAACGTCTACATGGCCGTACGCTGATATGATGGATATAGGCCCTTTGACGTCTGTACCGAAGGAGGCATCGATGTCACCGTGTATGGACTTGATATTCATCGGCCCACTGTTGTTTTCCAGGGCTATCCGATGATAGGTGCTGGATAGCTCGATTTCCCCTTTCATGTTTTTGACGGCAATGGTATCTGCGGAGGTGGTTTTGCCAATGAAGACAACGGCTACTTGTTGAGGAACACGGATGCGCAGCATTTCGTTGCGGTCACCGTTGCTGCTCACGGGGGTTACCTGCACCTCTTGGTCGTTCTTGACGACGCTGATACCTAATCCGGTATTGTCCTTGAGGCCGGAGCTGTTGAGCGCTTGGAGCCCCTTGGCCCGGGGATCTTCTTCTTCAGGCGCTCTGCGGCTGGTAAAGATAATATCGCTCCCGTCATAGCCCTCGATGGTAACACTTAACAGATCATTGACGATGAGTCTGCCTGCGTTGTGGGTGATTTTGTATTCTTGCTGTGCCCGTGCTGAGTAACACAGGGAAAGAAAGATTGCCAAGATAATTGTTTGCTTTTTCATGTGATTTTTTATTCGTTTATCATTTTGTTACAGTTTGTTTTGATTCAGCAACACGGCATAAATTTCATCTCTTACTGCCGCAAAGGTGTACGGATCGCGTGCCAAGGCAAAAAGGGCTTCTTCAATGCCTACTTGATCGATTTGGGCTGCCACTTTGACGATACCGAGCTGTACCAGTGGATCATCTTGGGTGGCAAGCGACGAAGCGAATACATCCGCTACCTGCGGATCCTGCAGATGGCGGCTGAGCACATCTAACGCCGCTAAGCGGACATTGGTGTTGCCGTCTTTATTCATTGTCGCGGCAAGCATTTCCCTGATGGTATCGTCCATCTTTCCAGATTGTTCAATTTCTAAGATGGCTGCCAGCCGTATGCTCGCCGAGCTGCTGTCGGCTAGCCGTGTAGCCAGTGAGGCGGGTGATGGTTTGGCAGGCCCGGTTTGGGCCGCAGAGAGACTTTCTCCTGTCTTTGGGCGCGCGTCTTGGCGTGCAAGGCGGTCTTCCGTAGGATGGTCCGCTGATTTTTTTTCTGCCTGACGAACAACAGCCGAATCTGCCGGCGTAGGCAATATAGGCTGCTGTGTTACGGTGGATGCATGGTCCCGGGTGGGAGCGTCCTGCCGTTCAGTCAATAGATAAATCGCGATCATTCCTACAAGGAGCGAAGCTGCCGCCAGCCAGTTGGTACGTTGGTAGCGCTTGAAAAAACTTTGCTTGACAACAGGCGTGGGCCTGAGTTGGGCTTTCAAACGCTGCAACACTTCAGGAGAGGGCTCCAAGTGGTCGAAATCCTCCCGGTGTTCTTGGACAAAATTTTTTATGGGGTCCTTCATGATAATGTCTTGTTTTTTAGTGCCTGAATTACTTTTTTCTTGGCACGGTGATACTGTGTGCGCACGGTGGTGTGCGAGACACCAAGCATTTTGCCGATTTCCTCCTGCGGAATATCTTCAAAAAGGTATAAACTTAGTATCGTTTTGTACCCCTGTGGCAATTGCTCGATAGCTTTCCGCACATCTTCTACCTTGCAATCAAACAGCTCGGTTGCATCTTCATCGTAGCCTTCTTCATCAGCAATCTCGATTTCATCGGCATCAGTAAAAAAGATTTTACGCTTTCGTATATGCGTAATGGAACGGTTGAGTGCAATGCGATTTACCCAAGCGCCGAAGCTTGCCGTATTCTGCAATCGGTGGATATCCGCAAAAGCGTGATAAAACGATTCCTGTAAAATATCCTCTGCCTCTGCCGTGTGTGATATGATGCGACAAATGGAATTGTATACAGGCTTGGCGTACTTGTTGTACAACCCCGTGAAGCCGACATCATGACCTGCCCGGCAGAGGGCGATTAATTCGATTTCGTCTTTCTTTTCTACTGGCTGCAAGTGATCTATCTTATGTGATTCATTAGTTAGTCGTCAATTGCTTAATAATGTTGCACAGAAAATGGCGGGTAACCTAAAAAATTAACGGGCTGTACCAAAAATAGGCCGCAGGTGCCGACAGGGGGAATGATTGGCAGGGCGTAAAGGAAGGTGAAGGAATGCTGGCGCGGGGCGATTATGCGCTAATATTCATCATTGATTTCTATCCAATGCCCATCCGGATCTTGCAGATAAAGTTGTTTGACGCCATCCACACGGATAGTTACCTGTTGTTTCTCGCCTTGCCAGTTGATGTATGGGATGTCATATTCATTGAGCCGTGCAATAAACGTATCGATGGAGGGCACACTAAAACACAGGTGTGTAGCGATGTCATGTGCTGTGATTTCTTTGGCCCCTTCAATCAAGTGCAGGTAGCTGTTGGGGCCAATCTGTAGCCAAGTGTGCTTGCCGTCATGGAAGGGTTCGGGTACGGTATCCAATTGCAATACGTCCCGATAAAACACGGTGCTCTTGTCAAGGCGGTACACCGACAAGGCCATGTGGTTTAATACGGGATTTTTATCCTGTGCCTGTGCGGGGCGTAATACCCCAACAATGCATATGCTAATGAGTAGGCCTATTAATGTGGTACGATTCATAATTGCAAACTTACATAAATTGATCAGATATGCAAGTCAAATCGGTATGTCTTGTGACCTGTTGGTATGTGAAAAATACCAATTTTTGGGTATTGATTGAGCGAGTTTTATAGCCGATCTTTATGCTGATTTTGATGTCAATGCATTTTTAGGTTAAATATGGTTAGTTTGCGAAACCCCGAAAGGGGAGAAAACACTGGTCGGTAGGCGTACCGGCCAGTTTTCTAAACACCTTTACCACGAAGTCGATGGGGCCATGAAAACAAATACACTTTATCGCATCTTATCGAGGCTCTACAATACTATTAAACTTAATCTTTTTTACGTTTTGCTGTCTTTACTGGTGCCTGTGATTTTATGGAAAGTACAGATAGGGCGGGATATTGTCGTAAGCTTGGCCGAACCTGGAGGGCACAATTATGTAAATATTCCCTTATTGATAGCCTCATTTTCCTTACTGGCGCTAAGCAATTGGGTGATCCCTGTGTTGGCAATCGATATCTGGAAAGGTGTACTGGGACGGCGCATCAAAACCCAATTATTGTATCGTGGATTGGTAGCGCTGTACAATGGTCATACAGCAGGCAAAGAACAATTTCCAATCCGGTATTTCGCAAGTTTGCCGTGGGTGATATTTTTGTATGTAGCTGCCAGTTCTTTTTTTCCTGACAGGCCTTTTATTGCCATTGCCATCATCTTACTATTGATCGCACTTGTTCTGCTGTTGGATTGGATGTACCGGGTGAAACGGGTGCCGGCAGTTTTTCAAGGCTTATGGGATAGCATGACGGAAGTAGGGGAGCATGATCGGACTAAGGCACTTCGCTACGTAACGTCCATGACCGTGCTGTTTGTGCTGTTTCTCGTCGTCGTCGGTCTTTTAGGTGCGTGGGTACAGCATAGTAGGGCAGGACTGATCGCATTGGTGATCGGTGGTAATTTTATCGGTGTCGTCGCTAATTATGCGTATATGAAGTTTGCCGAAAATGTGGATGTCCGTGCCCTTGGCATATCTTATTTTGTAAGCAAATACATCCACATCCTATCTCTGGTATTCATGATGACGGTAGCCATCTTGTTGCAAACCAGCAGTGCTCGTGGATGGCCGATTTCGATAGGGTTTTTCTCGCCCATCTTCGTTTTAATCATGGCTATCTCACTTTATCTTTTCCTTGCCGATGTGCTTGTCACCGCACAATTAAATATCACGTGGCTTTATAATGCCGAGCATACCGATGGACCGGTTTGGGTATGGTACCGGCTTGCTATACATACACTTGCCTTCGGGTTTGTGTTTTTATTTTTCTTCAATGCTATCAATTCGCACCGTATCCACAAAAAAATGGTACAACCAGCGCGAAGTTTCAGGGCCGATACGAGACCTACGCTAACTACTTACTTCGATCATTGGGTAGACGCGCGATTGGCCGAGTCAACGGATACGTTGAATGTGTATCTCATCTCCGGCCAAGGTGGCGGATCGCGAGCCGCGGTGTGGTTTTACATGGCCATGAATTACTTGGATAGCCTGGAGAGCACCCCATCCCGGCGTTTTGCGGACCATGTGTTTTCGATTTCCACGGTGTCGGGCTCTACTTCAGGAGCGGCGATGTACTTGGCAGATCAATATTTGAATATACCTTTTCGACCCACTGCTGTGGTACCCCGTATGAAAACAATTTATGCAAGGAATTACCTTAGCAGTTCGTTTTGGGGGGTGTTAATTGGCGATGGTTTCGAAGGGATTAAACATGAAGTGTTTGGCAGGTTGTTTGGAACACGGAAAGTTTTTCCAAAAGATAGAAATTATTATTTCCAGAAAGAGGAAATTAAAGGGTATACAGTAGCCACACCCGAACGGGATACCCATGAGATCGATGAATTTTTCAAAGGGGACTACCTCGCGTCTTATGTGATCCAATCTACTGGCAGACAAGAAATGCAGTCCGATGATTCCATAACATTCGGCACCGATCGGCCGCTTTTTTTCATTAACAGCGCGATTGTGGAAACAGGCGAACGAGGTGTATTCGCACCGGTAGATTTGGCAAGTTTCAGCCTTGGTACCGATCTCTATGGGCTGTTCAAAGCACACAATGAAGGTTACAGCATTCCGCTGATTGCCTGTGTAAACCAAAGCCAGGCGTTTCCGGTGATTAACGCATATAACTACCTTGATGGGGCAGGGCGATTGATAGACGGCGGTATCTACGAAAACTCAGGTACCGCGACGACGCTGGAGATCTATGAAACATTGCGAAGGCACGTGGAAGCGCGGCAGGATACGTCACCTGTTATTCGGTTTGTCTGCATCAATATCGTCAATACCAACATGGACGTTGTCAAAGAGGTTGTCGGCTTTCGCCCAGCCTCGGTACTCAATACGCTTACAGCTGCTTTCCAAAGCCCTTTTGGCGGCCACGAACAATTTAGCTATCGCAACATGCTACGGAAGGCAATCGCACCGGATATGGCCTACCCGTTTGCATTGGATCGGCCCGTGCCGCTTACGCGGATGTTGCAACCAGCCGCTATCGATACCATGTATATGGCTTTACATCGGGTAGGTGAAAGCGTAAAACGTAATTATCGTTAAAAATAGCATCGAACCCGATCGAGCGGTCTGCCCAGCGTAAGGCCCAGCGTGACCTCATGTGAGCCATTTTGCAAACCATTGATGCGGCTGATCATGTAATCATAGGAGTATCCGATACGGAGCCTATCGGTAGCGAAGACCTGCATCACGAATGACACGGAGTTGAGTCCGCTCAAGCGGTCGCCCGTAAGGCGTTTGTAATCACGCCGAAAAGCCGAAACGCCGGTGCGTATCCCACCTCCCAACCACAGGCGTTCGTTGAAAATGAACATCGCATTGAGGTCTAAGCTCGGCGGACCGGACAGGTCATCTTTATACAACAAGCTGGGCCGCAATGCCGTATATTCATCCAGATCGAACAGCATGCCACCAATGACATACAGATGCGCCCGGCGCCTGATGTGATCTATCGTCGTTTGATCCCACCGGAAAAGGTTGTCAGACCCCGTTGCAGCAAGCAAATCCATGACGGATATGCCTGCATACCATTTGGCATTGTGGTAGTAGACCCCGAAGCGGATATCCGGCACAAAGCTACTCACCTTACCGGGCGGGAGTACGGCGTCGCCCTCCTCCAATACGACGATTTTGGTACCATCCAAACTGTATTGGGTTACTCCGGCCCCAAGGCCAAAACTCAGGCGCTCGGTATCCTCGCGGTCCAGCTGGATGCGGAATGCATAGTTGAGATATACCGACGTAGCCAGTTGCGGCCCGAGTTCATCGGCCAAAATTTGTACCCCTCCACCGTGGCGGCGTCTCCCGTACAGGTCAAGGAGGCCGTCAAGTGACAATAGCCCTGTCTGGGGAGCGCCATCCAAATCTACCCATTGGCTTCGAAGGCCCAGCTGGGCAAACAGTTCCTCCTTGTAACCCGCATAAGCGGGATTTACGCTCATTGAATTAAACACATACTGCGTAAACTGGATGTTTTGCTGGCCGCGCACACTACATGTTATTCCCAAGGGAACCAACAGCAACCATATCTTCCATCGTGTCTTCATCGTCCTGTGTTGTTGCGTTTATTGCCGTTTTACCAATACCCATCCTTTATGGATGGTTTCTACACCATCTTTCCTCAATACCAGCCGATAATAATACGTGCCATCACTCACGCCCGCGGCCCCCCAATTTTGCTGATAACTACGGCTACGGTAAACCTCGTTCCCCCAGCGGTTGAAGATGGTCAGATCCGCTGCTTCGTAGTTTTCCAGCCCCTGGATGACAAACAGATCATTTTTGCCATCGCCATTGGGCGTCAGCGCATTCGGGATGAGCAGCTCGGCGTATGTAATCGTCATCCGTACAGTGGCAATATCCCGCTGCCCATTTTCGTCGGTGACTTCATATACAAAATCGTCCTCTCCGACAAAATAAAGATTGGACGTATAGGTGATGCTGCCATCGGTATTGACCAGGACCACACCATTTCGGGGCTGGACCACTACCCGTACGCTGGCCACTTCCAGTGGACTATCGCCGGGGCGGTCGTTTTCCAATACGACCACGGTGAGCCGTATACCTGAAGGGCCGGCCATCGCATCATCAACAGCTTCCGGCCCACGGCTATCCGACACTAGTTTGGTGAGCCAGCTGTCGTCTGCTGTTGGATGGGCAGCCGCTACCCAATCGCGCGCATGTATCCCTTGGGCAAGGCGTTGCGTATTGCCCCCCATCCAGTTGCCACTACCGGCATATTGCATCAGTTGGGCGCGAGCGTCTACATAGGCACTACCATTGGTGACGCTGTTGTGCTGGAGGGTATATGCTGTGTATACCGCCTCGTCTGCATAAATATGCCACATGCGATCCATGCCTATTTCAGGTTGCGGGATGCGTGAGGGGTCTATCCGGTAGTCCCGTACACTCACATGCAAGGTAGCGGAAGCGTTTGCAGGTGATAAGGTTGCCGGTGTATAGTCACCCTCTGCTATGCCGATAGGAAAGGTAAAAGGATTGGCCGAAGCATACGTCTTCACGACATGTCCAGCCACGCTATTGTTCGTCACGATCATCCGTTCGCGGGAGTAATCCCGTAGGGATCCCTCGGCACCGATGAGCAGGTCATGACCATTGAGCAAAACATCGCCGCCATCTATGGCAAAGTCAAAACGGCTATTGATATGCAATGCTGCAGCCTGCGGGCCGTCGGCGTTGTCCGTATCGTATCCCGGGTCGGCGATATCAGTGAGGATAAGATTATTCGGGTTGCGCAGTTCGATAGGTACAGCGATGGGCTCGCCATGATTACCGTCTATCCGTGTTGGACCAGTAGTCATGTCTTCATAAAACGGATTGGTGCCGGGGTCGTGTATGATGATTTTACCTGTGCCGCTGAAGCTGGCCGTAGGTGCAATCCAGATGTTGCGGCTCCAGATTTCGAGTGTGCCGTTGATGATCCAATGAGAGTTGGGCCCGAAGTAGCTGGTTTCGGCATAGCGCAATTCTACGGTTTCCGGATCGATGACCACGGTGGAATTATCGGCAGTAGTGCTCCCGGCACCAGTCTGAGCGAGGGATGGAGAGGCAGCCAGCAATACGGTGAGGAGCCATAGCAAGGAGACGATGACTTTCCTGATCGATATTTGTGCTTGTCGGGTCATTGTTGTTTATTCATCATACCATTTCACCCGTTGATAAATCATTGGGTTGGAGATGATGGCACAATTGTGCATTGATGCGTTGCTGACGTTGTTTTCTTCATTTTCGCTTTCTTCATCATCCCATTGGGAAACTGCCGCGCTGACTGTGTAATTAGATCGGGTAGGTATGTCCGTTAGTTCCGGTGTTAGCCGGAAACGGATGGCATCTGGATGTGTAAATCCTCTTGGCAAGACTGCCTCTGAGGGGTTGGTGAGCAGAAAAGTATGGGTGGTATCGTCATGTGATACTGTCCATCCCGAATAGTCGATGAGGGTAAGCGTAGTGCCTGGGGGATGGGTAATTGTGACAGTGACCTCCTCCTCCTCAATATCCACATCATCCGTCCCCAGATTGGACACCTGCACCGTAAACGTATTGCCATCCACATAGTCGATGCACCTTCCGTCGGCGATGATATCGCCCAAGATGAGGTCTACCCCTTCAGCATATACCGGTGTCCGTACAGAGGAAACGTTATTTAGCGTGTCCTGATCTGTCCCTTCCGGCACATGCAGTTTCACGGTATTGACGACGTGATTGCCGGGCGGTGTTTGGCGTAACGTTCCTCTTACTTGTATCCGCCCTGTACTATTGGCGGCGATGGATACCATTCCATCAATTATATTAGGTGTTGTTGTACTTTCTTGGATTGATGGCGTTCCTATCCAGACACCGGGGTCAAGTATGGTAAAGCCTGTAATATCAAAAGTCCCTGTCGGCCCTCCAGTCAATATGTTGCCATAAGCGTCCTTTATGGTATCTCTCAATGCGATGTTTGCGATTGGTGCGTCCGTGTCATTGACTACCTCAATGGTGTATGTAATTTTATTTTCGTTTGTCCCCGCACCTCCAGCATTCGTAGGAATCAGGAAGTCTCTATCCGCCAATTTAACGGTTCGCAGGTTGCCCAGTGTGGTTACAAGAATATTGCGGATTTCATGGAAATTGAGACCTCCTGCTGTAGACGCAGCGAAGCCCACTTTCATCGTTGGAGGTGGAGGATCTGTAGTGCGATAGGTAACTAGTTCGTCAAAAGTGCCGCCAGGTGTTTTACTCCAGCGCACGGTAATATCGTAAAATCCAGTTCCGGTAGACATGATAGTAATTTGTACCCGCCTGTAAAAGACGTTACTTGAGGGGCGTGTATCAGTGCGTGTGTTGTAATCCACTTCATCCCGTCGACGGATTTGATTATCGTCACCAGTTCTAATGCCTATAGGTTCATAATCAAGGAATTCGTTGGTCGTATTGGGGTTATTGGTCGTTGGCCCACGGAGGACAACAGCATTGGGCCGCATTCCTGGTCCACCAATACGGCCTTCTCCAGGATTTGCAAAGTTGCCATACGCATCGAACCCCACACCTATATACCCTCCCGCTAATCCTTGGGTTACTTGTGGATTGCTGCTCGTGTTCGGCGCATAGCCAAGTGACCCACCGTATCCCCCCAGGCGAAAATTTGTCGTGGCATCAAAGAGAAATACGCTTAGGCCGTCAGCTCCATTATAGGTATTGTCGTTACGACTACGCCACATTTTATATTCAAAATCGACCAACACACCCATTCCTGAAGGAAATGAACGATTGATATAGGCATAACCTCTTTGATTGTTTAGATCCCGAGTTAGCCTGAGCCATCCACTGCCTACGGGGTCATCAATCCCTGAAGTAAAGTAGGCTTCCCCGCCACCACCACCCGGCCCGCCCACCACAATATCAGGGTAGTTGTTTCCTCTTAAATCATCAATGATGGTAAACTGGGCTTTGCTGGTGTGGCAGGCCATCATACCTGTTATTGCCAGTAGGATCCATCGGTAGAAAGCCTTCGAATTAACAATGCTGATGTGTAGCTTCATTTGCTCTTTCCAACTTTACATTAGTCTTCTTCGCCTTTGATGACAAATACAATATTCATGAAAGACATGGGGGTGCCTGGGCCGATTACCCGGTAACTTAGTACCCCGTTGTCATCGATACTTAGGCTGCCAAACACATCTTTATCGTAGTAAGTTATATAATAATGGAGATCCGTTGCTTGAGGTAAAAATGGTATTTCATCCGGAGCACTTGGGTTTTTTACCATATCAGGGTCACCATCTCCTGTGAATTGGTCTATGTATTCTTGATAGAGATTTCGGGTGCGTGGCGGGCCGGTTGGGTTTGGAGTAGAGGTATCAAATACGACTGATGGCATGTAAAAGAACCGCACAAATTTGTTGGACGAGACTGATTTGAGTACACCGTTTGTTGGGTTGACCATCACAATGCGGTCGTCGTCAGGATCACCAGCCTGTAGGCCAGTGATGGCTAATGTGTTGTCTTCATCGGTGGTGATTTCGGTAGGCTTGGTAAGGTCACCGCCGAGCTTCACATGTCCTTGTGTATCTTCATAGTCTTCATCTGTTTCGATGTGCAGGCCATTGGAGACCGTGATATCTACTCGTACCCATTTTGTGCCATTATTACTATAAAATCCAGGTGTCACTGCGGTGGCGCCCGTGCCGTTTATCGCCGTGTTGTAGACGAGCATCCCGGCAACGTGTTCACCCAAAGGATTCGCCAGATTAGTGGCTTGTAGTGCAAGCCGCGGCAAGAGCAGCCCTTTATCGGTCGCCGTCAGGTCGATGACCGAATTAGGATTGGGGTTTGCTGTACCAAACCCTTGTTGGGCGTGAGCGGCATGAAGCGGTCCTAAAGAGAACAGAAGTATACCAAAACACTTGATTGCTGTTTTCATTGTATGTCTATTTGCATTCATCTTGTCCGATGACGTTAAATCCTACTGATTACCCACCACCTCGTTCCGTCAAACTGTACCGTCCAGCCTTGATAAGGGAGTGTGCCGGTAATGGTGTTTTGCCCGTCAATGGTGGTGCCGTTACCATTAATGATGACCTCATTGTTGGATGTGTCGATTTTCTTGATGGTGTATTTTTTACCGGTTTCCACATCATCAGGTAAGGTGATGGTGATATCGCCTCCTGTGGCATTTACCAATATTGTTTCGTCGGTTGCTATGGCCTCGTAATTGGAGTCTTCCTCTCTGATGGCACTTGGGATAATGGCCGGAATGGTTTTCAGCACGCCGTCACCGTCGACCACGACGATTCTGTCTTCAGTTTCATCGCCGGGTTGTAGGCCGGAGATGGCGAGGGTGTTGGTGGCGGTTGTGGTGATTTCTGTTTCTTCAGTGAGTTCGCCACCGAGTTTTACTTCATGAGTGGTAGCATCGATTTGTAGACCGTTAGTCACCTTTGGGGTCACATCGATTGTTGCGATGATGTTGTCCTCGTTGTCGAGGAAGTTGTAGACGTTGGCTGCTGCGTCGAATGCGACCTCCACGGTGCGGACGTCGAACTGCACGTCGGAGCCGTCGTTGTTGGTGAAGGTGTATAGCCCGTCGCCCTCGTCGGTCAGGTCTGCCTTTGATACGGTGGCCAGCACGTTGCCCTCGGGGTCGGTCAGGGAGAATGAGCCGTCGGTGTTGTCCACGAGGTCAAGGTCGCCGAAGGCAGCCTTCAGCTCGTCGATAGCCTCCTGCACGTCGGTTGCCGCCAGTCCGCTGGCGGTGTTGTCGTAGGCGATGTTCGAGGCATTGAGGTCGATTGTTGCGATGATGTTGTCCTCGTTGTCGAGGAAGTTGTAGACGTTGGCTGCTGCGTCGAATGCGACCTCCACGGTGCGGACGTCGAACTGCACGTCGGAGCCGTCGTTGTTGGTGAAGGTGTATAGCCCGTCGCCCTCGTCGGTCAGGTCTGCCTTTGATACGGTGGCCAGCACGTTGCCCTCGGGGTCGGTCAGGGAGAATGAGCCGTCGGTGTTGTCCACGAGGTCAAGGTCGCCGAAGGCAGCCTTCAGCTCGTCGATAGCCTCCTGCACGTCGGTTGCCGCCAGTCCGCTGGCGGTGTTGTCGTAGGCGATGTTCGAGGCATTGAGGTCGATCTTTTGCTCGATGCCCAATGAATTTGTATAAGTAAGAATACCAGTGGAAGCATTGTATGTCAGCCCAGTCTCATTAAGCGGAATCGTCAATACCGTCCCATCTTCAGCGGTATACGTGAGCGTATTCGTCGGTTTATTATATGTCAACCGCCCTACATCAAGGCTAAATGTATGGGTGACCTTATCTTCGTCTATGTAGGTGAGCACGTGCGCGTTGGCATCGTATGACAGCACGGTCACGGTTTCTAACCGGTCGATAATGTCCGAAAAGTCAAATTCCTCAAGTGCGCCCAAGGTATTGACATACGCAAGAACGCCCGAAATCGGATCATAAGAGAGCGATGTATTATTTAATGGGATGGCTACCGATATGTTTTCTTCATTGGTATAGGTAAGTGTGTTGTTGGTATTGTTGTAGGTTAGTTCGCCGACATTGAAGTCAAACGTATGCGCTACCCCGTCCTCGTCGATGTAATCAAGCACATGTGCAGCACTGTCATAATCCAAAGCGGTAACGGTCTCCGTCGCCTTTACCACTTCTTCTAAATTGATCACTTGTGCTTCATCATTACCATCTATGAAAGAAAGTTCGTACGTGACCGGATTGTAGTTTATAGGCTTGATATCATCCATCGCCGCAACCAAGACCCAGCGGGAACCATTATTGTAGTATATGCCAGGTACTACATCATTAGTGGTAGCCGTATTATATACCATCATACCCACACGATGCTGCGACAACGGAGCAGCATCATCCGTGCGGCGCAATTGAACCCGGGTGTGCAATAGCCCCTTGTTATTGCTTTCCAATTCCAATAATGCATCTTTATTGGGAAGCACGGAACCGGGAATGGTATTATCCCTTACTTTTTGTTGGGCAAATGTGGTGGCAGGAGCAATAAAAATAAATAGCAATAATACGAGCAGGCGTACTTTATTATTCATAGGTGTGTTGATTATTGGAGGCCAGTCACTTTAAGTCACAGACATCCTTTTTTCCAGGTTGAACATGTTGCCGGTTGAAATATGCTGATACAACGATTTTTAATGCGTTGTTATCTGTTTACGCTGATACAAGGGTGTGGTAGTGTATAAAATCATAGTGTAAGATGGTAGATAAGCCGATAAAGATGCAAAGTTTTTGGGGACAAGCCAACAAGAACTATATAATTTTTTCATTTTTTGTTAATTAATTGTTTTATAAAAAATTTCATATATTCTTGCTCGTTCCATCAACCCGAGTTTGGTTTTACCTTTGACGGCAGCATGGGGTTGGTCATTACGGGAAATGTAATATGTATCAAGTGGTCTTCTACTTCTCCGCCTGTGGCAACATTGATGGGAGACGAGACTTCGCTCCAATTAGAACCATAGCGAAGCCTTATGTACGTGTTTCTAATCACCCGGTTTTGAGGAACAGTCCATATAAGCGTTGCTATTCCATTGGGATTAGCTGGGGCATTTGTCCATACAAATTCGTCGGCGTCAAATGTGCCATTGAGGTTGAAATCTATCCATCCGGTGACATAACCGTTTGCTTCTCCACTATAGGGGATATCTATGCTTAGGATGTCCCCTGGCATATAATGGTGTTCATAATAAATCTGCTTATAAGTACTGGGCCAGGCATCTTCTTCATTGGATGGTACGGGAGCGTTATCATCACCAAGAGCATCTTGGCTATGTAGGGGGCCATTATCTGCATCTGGCCCCGTGCTCCCAAGATAGGTAGATGCGGCATATTCCAACGCTCCTGGGTGATAGCTTGCTGTGTTTAGATTCACCGTCTGGCCCACATCAATTCCGTCATCTGTAAGAACCATCCCTTCAAAAAGATGCAAGGGCGCGCCATAGGATTGTGGAGCATCACCACCATCAGCATTGATGGTTAGTAGGCCTAAAGCAAGGGCCGTAAGCCCTTCGCCTTTTAAGGTCACGTCAAAAGAGACTTCATAACCGTCTCCATAAGCCGATTCATTGAAGGCTAAAAATGAAACAGCAGCTGTATTGGAATTGGTGCCCCTGAGAAAATTGATCCGTTGCCGGCTAGTCCCCGGTTCATTGGTTTTGCTCACGTCGTAGGTTCTATCAGTGACAGCGAGATTTTTTTGTAGTTCCACAATTGTCCATTTACCATCGGCAATCACGTTGAAATATTCGTTGGGATGCAACGATTCTGCATCTCCAAGAACCAGGCCTGCAAGTCTCACCGGTGCTCCGTCTAAAGTTGCCCTGCACGTTACGGTAAAACTTGCCCTGCCTCCTACCGTTGTGTTTCGGATTCCATTAACGAGATCATTCGCCGAGCCCGTACCGCCGATGTTGTAAAGATCATCCATATAGTCACCCGTCCAATTGCCGGGCGCATAGCTGTTAATTCCTCCATCACGAAGGTTGCTAATGAATGCTTCTACGCAGAGGTACCTGCCACTACCCAGCGGGATAGAAGCATAGGACGCTGAACCATTGCCTAACGGGCGGTCATGCCAGCCATAAGGATGTGCACCAATTTGACTTAGATTGGTAGTACCCCACGTCAGCCACAGTACATCGCCGATATAGGGGCTCGAACCTCCAGTGGCATAAGCGGCAGTGGTTGGTTGCCCTGGGAAACATTGCCCTTGGCAGACGAAAGGGATAGCTAAGTATAAAAAAAGAGCTGTATGTAATAATAGTAATCGTTTACAACTCATAGGTAATGTTGTTCATGATTCACGATAAGCGTTATCCACCAAACTGCCAATATTCCTTTGAAATAGGCATTTTGATGTTTAATTAAGTAATTATGCGACGGTAGTTACTGATATTTTGCTGCATGTTTATGTTGATATAGACATAGCATTCACAGGCTTGATAAAGATGCGAAGTTTTTGTGGACGTGCAAATGAACAACATATTAATTTTTTCAGTTTTTTGTAAAAATTGCCTTTCTCACAAGAATGTTGCTCGAAAAAATAAATAATTCGACATATAGACGTACAAATGCTGTGTGTCGTTGTTTGCATGCAAAAGTTTGGCTACCTTCGCTTGGTAAAGCAACGATGATATAGCTTTTGGTATTCACTTGAAAACAACCGTCGCAAAATTAATCTCCACACTTGGTCATCCGTTTTTGACTGTACCGGTTTTTGCTGTTTTTTTACTTTTCAGCACGGAATCACCGTCGCAGGCTACCTATCTTTCATTGCTGATTGTGGGTGGCATTTTTGTGCCGATTGGATTGAGGACCCTTTGGGGTGTACGGAGAGGGACGTATACCAACCTGGATGTATCTGATCGGGTACAGCGGCAAAAATGGTTTATCGCCACTACGCTATTGCTGCTGGCAGTTACTGTCATTATTTGGGTCACCGATCAAGATCGTATGCTGCGGCTTGCTGTAGCTTGTTCGTTGGTTTTATTGGTGCTGGCGCAGGTGGTCAATAGGCGAATAAAAGCGTCAATGCACTTGGCTTTCCATGCCTTTATTGGTTTTTTAATCCTTCATATCAACGTTGTAGCAGGGATAATTTTTTTGCTGTTTGCTCCACTGTTGGCTTGGTCAAGAATACACCTGAAACGCCACGTGTGGAAAGAAGTAGTGGTAGGCATGGTATTAGGTACTATCCTCGGTGCGGTATTTTGGTTGCTGAACTAATGCCTACAAGCTTCCTCTGGCCAATTTGGTGACAATGGGAAGGTCTGCGGCGGCCCAGTCAAGGCGGGGAAGTGCAACCGGTAGCAACCACCGATAATCGATGTGTTCGGTAAGCCGCAAAGTAGCTATGCTTATTGCAGAGCAAAGATAGCTTGATAAAGTGATATGGAAATGGGGATAGGCATGAAAGACCGTATGATACAGCTTGCCCACGTGGATATCCAAAGACAATTCCTCCCATAGCTCACGCCGCAGCGCAGTTTGATGTGATTCATCGGCTTCTACCTTGCCCCCGGGAAATTCGTACTTGTAGCTGACATAGCTATATTTCGCTATGCCCTTTTGCACACAAAGGATATGTTCCTCATGTAGAATGATGGCGGCGACGACGTGGTAGTGCGGTATGGACATCGTCAAATATACTAAATCAATCGTATGACCTCGGTTTCGGGCGTGATGGCTAAGCCGTTTGTGTGTTTCAGTAGGTTGAGCCCTGGGGTCTTGCCGCTTTCCAAAGAACCATAGTTATCAGCGATGCCTAGGAATTCTGCACCATTGATGGTTGCCCATTTGATGGTTTCTGTGAAAGGAAGGTTTGGAAAATGTTGGTGTATCGTTTTGAGTTCGGATAGGATACATAGTCGATCATTGGAGGCGAGGCTATCTGTACCTAACGTGATCTTGTGCCGGTAATGGATAAAATTTCCAATTTTTGGCAAGGCATTCTCTATGTATAGGTTGGCGTTAGGGCAAAAACACCACGTGACGTTTCTACCCTGGCGTTCTATGAAAAAGATGTCTTTGGAAGAGGTATAGGTATTGTGAACCAACAGTGTGGGGGTTTCGCGGGATAGATAGGGCATGAAGGTCTGCAACGAGTTTCTTGCTTGGGCTTTGAAGCCGGTGATGTCTTTGCCTAAAGCCTCGTAGAAATCCAGAAACTTGCCATTTTTGTATCGGAATAACCGATTTTCTTCTTCACTTTCCTGATTGTGTATGCTTAAGGGCATTTGTTGTTTCGTAGCCTCGTCATCCAGTAGTTTGAATAATTCTTTCGATACTGAATAGGGTGCATGTGCGGTAATGGATGTGGTCTTTTTATCAAACTGATTGGCAATGATGAACGCATCGGCCAATTTTTGGTTGGCCAGCTCGGGTTCAAACCCCAGTACTTCTACAAAGGTGTGGTAGTGAATCCTGCTTTCTGCTTTTATAGAAGCGGAGATGGCTGTATTGGCATGGTCGCCTACGGCTACAATGCCATGCTCGTGAAGTTGCTTATCTGCAGCTTTCATTGCTTTTTGAACTAGACGCTCCTCTGCAGCGCGCATGGAGATGACTTGCTGCAAAAAGGGCACTAATCCAGTGTGCTTAGGGATGACACCCGCCATGTGCGACAGTTCCAGGTGACAATGGGTATTTATAAATCCGGGAACGATAATACCATCATATTTGTCTATTGTTTTGCCAGATAGTGCAGGATTGCCTGGTGTATGAATACCACAAATGACCCCATTGTCTGTCACCTCGACGATGCCGTTCTTGACGGCTTCCCCAATGGCTGGTAATACATAATCCGCAGAGAAAAAAAAATTCATAGTAGTGTTTGGTTTTCATGTTTAACGGTCATCAATTAAACCAAAGCATTTTGCCTTTGTAGTGCCATGACCCACGAACATCAGGTTGATACAGCCAATTAGATATAGCGTCATTCAGGCTAGGTTTAATTTGAAGAACACACAACCGCAAAGATGTGTTTTTTTTAGGGCCTAACCAAATACTCGAAGAAAAATAGCCATAAAAAAGCTGTATCTTTGTGGCATGGTTGGTGTTAAGGCAAAAATCGATATCCGCAAACTGACGCTTGAGCAACTCCGTGAACATGTGGGGGCTATGGGAGAGCAAGCCTTTCGGGCCAAGCAGATCTATGAATGGCTCTGGCAAAAGTCGTGCACGGATTTTGACGAGATGAGCAATCTGGGCAAGCCGCTACGGGATAAACTTAAAGCTGTATTTACCATTAATGCAGTAAATGTGCGACGGGCCCAACGTAGTGCAGATAGCACCATAAAGAGCAGTTTTGTGCTATACGATGGCAATATTATCGAGGGTGTGCTGATTCCAGCGCCAGATCGAATGACAGCGTGTGTGAGTTCGCAGGTGGGATGTAGCCTGACGTGCAAGTTTTGCGCCACGGGTTATATGGATCGCAAGCGCAACCTTAACGCGGATGAGATATACGATCAGGTGGTGCTCATCAGCAAGCAAGCGCACGAACACTATGGGCAACCACTCACCAATATCGTTTATATGGGGATGGGCGAGCCTTTGCTTAATTATGCCAATGTACTTGCTTCTGTAGCCCGTATTACGGCTCCCGATGGGCTGAATATGGCAGCAAAACGTATTACGGTATCTACGGCCGGTATCGCAAAGATGATAAAAAAGTTGGGTGACGACCAAGTACGTTTCAACTTGGCTTTGTCATTGCACGCAGCTAACGATCGCAAACGCAATGAAATCATGCCCATCAACGAACAAAATTCGTTACGTGCGTTGGCCGAAGCATTGAAGTACTATTATGCTAAAACGAAGAATCCGGTTACCTACGAGTACATTGTGTTTAATGGCTTCAACGACGACTTGGCTGATGCACAGGAACTGGCGGCATTTTGCAAGCATTTGCCGTGTAAGGTCAACATTATTGAATATAACCCGATAGCCTTCGCCGATTTTGAGAATGCCTCTGAAGATAAAATAGATAAGTTTGCCGATTTCCTCCGGCAAAAGGGCATCATCACCAATATCCGCAGAAGTAGGGGCAAAGATATCGATGCTGCTTGCGGACAATTGGCTATCAAGGAGGTGGCAAGCCCGGCAGTTTGATTGCTTGCCTATGATCATCAAGCAATATTTTAAAGATTTTATAGCACTCTTTTTCCCACAGACATGCGTGGGATGTGATGCGCCGCTTGTCCGTGGTGAAGATCTCATCTGCACAACTTGCTGGTACCATATGCCTTATACGCATGGACACAAAGACGCACGCAATGTGAGTGCGCGGCAGCTTTGGGGAAGGGCTCAATTGGAGGCCGTGGCTTCTTATATGTATTTTCTTGATGCTTCGCGCGTCCAACAGCTATTGCATCAGCTCAAATATCGCAACCGCCCTGAAATAGGTGTGCTCATGGGTACAAAATATGGTGAAATACTTAGCGCAACGGCACCGTTTAATCAAATTGACATCATCGTGCCGATACCCCTGCATCCGGTGAAGCTTCGCAAAAGAGGATATAACCAAAGTGTTTTTTTTGCCCAAGGGCTTTCATCATCCATGCAACGACCTGTTGTAGCACATTGTGTGGCGCGCCATCGGGCTACAGAAAGCCAAACGCAAAAAAACCGCTACGAACGGTATGAAAATATGTTGGGGACATTTATGGTGAGCGATCCGGGCATCGTGACCGGAAAACACATCTTATTGGCGGATGACGTCTTGACTACCGGAGCCACGATTGAGGCCTGTGCTACCGTGCTGTTGGATGCTGGAGCGGCCAAGGTGAGCGCCGTCACTATCGCCAAGGCCGTATAATACCACTTGGTCATATGCTGTGAACGACGTCTGGCGAAGAACAGGGGGGCATTTGCATCCTTTGCGGAAAATACCGCATGAGGATACTAAAGAAAGGATCATCATTCCTAGCAAAAGACGAAAAGGTGGGTACTTGATGTGTTTCATTTTTCGATACGGTTTCTGTATTATTTTGAAACTTGAGTCCGGTAGGTGTTGTGTAGCAGGAGGTAAGCAAATACACCCATGCCTGTACCCACCGTATCCGCAAACAAATCCCAAGCTTCAGCCGAACGGTAGGTAAATATTTTCCATTGCAGGTATTCGGTTAGCAACGCAAATAAAGAAGACACCATGACGACCCTTATGGAGATGTTCCATGAAGGTTTTGATGTGCCTGTTTTCCGGATTGCTCCATAATACAGTAGCACGGTGAAAACGAAGAAAAAACCGGTATGCACCAGTTTATCGATCCCCGGAAATTTTGGGATGCTATCTGTGTTTTCTGATGGTATGCTGCACAGTACCAAGATGATTACAGCCCATAGTATTGCCCAAAGATAATGTCTCATGTTGTAAAGCTGGAGAAATACGGCACCCAGCGTCCAATGCCGTATTTCTTTATCCTTGCCTAGTGTACTTTAGCCAGCTACTTGAGCCTCGTAATCTGTCGCAGAAAGCAGCCCTTCTACATCTGCGGGGTCATTCAGTTTTATCCGCACTAACCAGCCCGCTCCGTAAGGATCTTGATTGACCAACTCCGGTGAATTGTCGATTTGTTCGTTTACCGACAGGACTGTGCCGGTGACTGGCATAAACAGATCGGATACGGTTTTTACTGCTTCTACCGTGCCAAAAACATCGTTTTGGGCCACCTCATCGCCAATCGTATTGATATCAATAAATACGATATCACCCAACTCCCGTTGAGCAAAATCGGTGATGCCAACAACGGCTTCTTCACCTTCCACACGAATCCACTCGTGGTCTTTCGTGTACTTCAAATCTGTAGGAAAAGTCATTAAATTATATTTTGCTATTTATTCATTGTACAAACATGCTCGCCTATTGATGGATGAATGCTGGCATGTGGGCATGGATTAAAATTTCCTCAAAAATAGAATTATATGATGAAACCACAAAATACCATTACCTTTATCCTATCGTGAATAAATACATCAAGAAGCTGTATGCCATCGGTAATAAAGAAGAACGGTGGATCGTCGGCCTGATGTCGGGTACATCAATGGATGGCTTGGATATCGCGCTTTGCCACATCATCGGCAGTGGTAATACTACTGCATTGGAGGTCGTTCGGTTTGTCACGAAGCGCTATCCGGATGAGTTCCGCAGTCGGGTACGGGAAGTTTTCGCCAAACGAAGCATAGACCAGCAGGTACTCTGTGGATTACACGCGTGGGTTGGCCAAATCCACGGTGCCCTGGTCAATGAAGCATTGCGTGAATGGGGAGTTGCTCATGCGGACGTTGATCTGGTCGCTAGCCATGGCCAGACCGTTTTTCATGCGCCCCGGTCGCTTACCGACAATACCAGCTATCCTAATAGTACCTTGCAAATCGGTGATGGCGACCATGTGGCCGTGACGACGGGCATTATCACGGTGTCTGATTTCAGGCAGAAGCATGTCGCGGCTGGGGGCGAAGGTGCCCCTTTAGCCGCGTATGGTGATTACCTGTTGTTTGCAGATAAGCAGCAGACGCGCATCTTGCTTAATATTGGAGGCATTGCTAATTTTACGTTACTGCCTGCTACAGGGAGTGGGGGTGGTAGTTTCGCCACGGATGTGGGGCCTGGAAACACGTTGATGGATCAATACATGCAGGCAAAGCTGGGCATGGAGTTGGATAGCGATGCTGGCGTTGCGGCTACGGGGGCGGTCAATGACCAGTTGCTTGCAGCCCTGCTGGACCATCCGTTTTTTGGTATGCCTTTTCCTAAAACCACAGGCCCCGAATTGTTTAATCTCCAGTACCTCGCCGATGCGCAGCGTGCATCGGCTACCGAAGGGCTATCGGTGAATGACGTGATGGCCACCTTATGTGCTTTTTCGGCATCAGCAGTCGTGTCTGCTATTCAGCAAGTAGCATACCTGCATGGGCATCCGGCGGTATACGTAAGCGGTGGCGGGTTGCATAATCCGCTGCTGATGCAGGGGATACGCAAAGGGCTGGACGATATCGTGGCACTGCCGTTTGATGCACTAGGGCTGCTGCCTGATGCGAAAGAAGCCGCGCTTTTTGCCGTGTTGGCCAATGAAACCGTCGCGGGCGATGCCGCAAACGCGTCGGCCATCCAGGATTCACCAGCTGTATGCATGGGCAAAATTAGTTTTCCGGAATAGCACCTCGCTATTCTTCCCCGAGCGCTTCATGCAGGAACAGCTTGAAACCATACATCCGGTTGAATGCTTGGAGCACCTTGTTCAGTCCGTCGGCATTCAACAGCTCCTCATCTGGCAATGATTCGAACGCCGTGAAACTCTTCAGTTTGATAAACTCAATGTAGGGATTGTCTTCATCAAAGCCCGCTGGGGGTCTTTTGAGCTTGTCTTGAATGTCCAGCTGGCAATGGTTTTTAAATGCAGGTTCGGCCAATAATTGCAACAGGCGATCTCCACTGTAATCGATTTCCTGCCTGATGGCTGCCAGGTGTTCTTTTTCGGGCCGCCAATATCCTCCTGCTGCAAAACTATTGCCGGGCTGGATGTGCAGGTAGTATTCGGGGCCATTCAGTTTGCGCCCTGCGGTAGATATTCCCGCACCAAGCCACGTCTTATAGGGTGTCTTGTCTTTGCTGAATCGGGTATCACGATATATTCTAAATAGGCATTTGGATACCGGAATGTCTTCCGAAATGTACCGGTCGGTCTGGGCAAGCCCCTTGATAACCGCTTCGGTAAAATCCTTCATGTTTTGCCAAGCGTGCTCGTACGCTTCGCGGTGAGTTTGGAACCATTCCTTGTTGTTGTTTCCCTTTATCCCTTCGAGAAAACCAAACGTTTCCGGATGTATATTCATGTTCGTAATGTATCTTTGATGGCTATCATCAATGTCATAAAACAATTTTGAGGAAGGCGACCACGGCTGGTGCAGCAAGGAGCAGCCCGTCAAAGCGATCGAGTAGACCCCCGTGCCCAGGCAGTACCGAGCCTGAATCTTTAACGTGCTGGCTACGTTTGAGCATTGACTCCACCAAATCCCCAAATGTACCAAATATGGAAATAATAAGGGCTATTCCTATCCATTGCCAAGTAGCTAATAGCGGGAAATAATGTGCCAATACCAAAGATGCGACCAAGGCCAGTATAACTCCCCCGGCCAGGCCCTCCCATGTTTTTTTAGGTGAGATGCGTTCGAAGAGGCGATGTCTACCAAAATACCTTCCCACAAGATAGGCACCGGTATCATTGCCCCAAAGGATGAGCATGAAACCCAACGGCAGCCGATAGTCATAGGCGGTGGTTGTTGCAAAGCCTAACGTAAAAAACGATACGAAAGGTAGGATGACATAAACGACGCCCAATAACGTGTAAGCAATGTCTGCAAACGGTTTCGCTTGTTTTTGGTACAGGGAGGTGATAAATACGGCGGCGGTCAAGGGGACGATCAGCAGCAGGTAGGTTACTGGCAAGCTTCCTAAGCAATAGGCGGCGTATAGTCCAAACGAAAGTGCCCCAAGTACCAATCCACCGAGCCGGTTTGGCCTGCCTGTTTCATCGGCGATAATCCGGTAAAATTCATTGAGGCAATAGCTGCTTAGCACGACAAAAAAGATGGTGAATACATATCCGTTCAACACGATGGAGGCAAGCACAACGATGACAAAAAAGAGGGCGGTAATGGCTCGTACTTTCATGGTTCTTAAGCTTCGTTGTCTCCTTGTCCGATTTTGGACATCAAATCCCGTGCAAATGCCTCTTTTGACTCATGCACATACAATTCGACTTGCCCAAAACGGTAGGACGAGTCTTGTTTGTTGATGACCACTGCGGGCACACCGTGTTCCTCAAGCATTTGCTTGGTGATTTCGGCTTGGAAGGTATTTGTAGTGACCAAAAGTTTAGTCCAATGTTTTTCCATAATGTTGTGTGTTTCCTGTTGTAGCCGTTTTATGGTATTGGTATAATAAAACAACGGTAAGCACAAAGCTAAGGAAATAAAAATATGTAGGAATTTGTGTGCTTAAGTCCATTTCATCAAGCGATTTGCCCTGCCGCCGCAGATAGAAGGCCGATAGGGTGGCTGAAGCATTGTTGAGAAAATGGGCTAATATGGGCAGCCAGATATTCTTGCCCCAAAACAATAAATATCCAAACAGGGCACCAAGTAGCATCCTGGGTAGAAAACCATAGAATTGTAAGTGTATGGCGCTGAATATAATAGCTGATAGCCAAATGCTTGCATGCGGGTTCCTGAGCCAGCGGGTTAGTATCCCTTGCACGCAACCCCGGAATATAAATTCTTCGCCGATTGCGGGGATGACCGCCACGACAATGAGGTTGATACATAATCCCCAATACGTGGTATCAGCAAGCAATTGGTTAGTGAGCCTTTCCAATTCGGCTTCTTTGGCTTTCATCCAGTTTTCTATTCCTGCGAAGACCTCGGGGAGCTCCATTTGCTCATTTAGCTTAATAGCTTGTTCAAATATAGGGGCGGAGAAAAACATAATGCCGATGATGATAAACCACAGCATTGGGTTTACCGGTGCTCTGAAATCGAGGTAATGGTATCGCCGTTTCTCAACGGTACGCATCAGCAAGGCAGGGACGACGAACATACCAAAGCTGGATACGGCTTGGACAATCTTGAGAAAATCGGTATTGGTAGTACTGCCGGATAAGAGGCTTCCGATACCTGCGGAAGAATCTGTAGCAGCCAAGCCGATGAATATAGCGAGCACCCCGAAAATGATGGCTCCGGCAAACACCAGGGTCAATAATAGGATCAAGGATACCATCGGGTGATTTTCTCCATGCTGTTGGACGCCTTTAGAAAATGTATTGTATTCGGTCATTGGTATGCTTGTATTTTGGGGATGAAGATACGGATTGCTGCTGACACTCGGAAACAAGCCGCTCATCTTGTGTATGTACATTAGATTCATTAAGTTTGAAAATAACTAACAAATAGGCGACACCATGAAAGCCTTACCAATTATAATCCTGTTTATCGGGGGCAGCTCGTTTTCGGCAATAGCACAGGAGGAATACATTCCCCCTCCTTCAGAGACGCTCACCGTTGTGCCATTTTCGATGGCCGCAGAAAGTGTAATACTCCTAAAAGCTATTTTGGTGGGTTATCCGGATACGCTTACCTTCATCCTGGATACCGGGAGTAGTGGCATCTCGTTGGATTCGACCACAGCCAGTCGGTTGGAGTTGGTCCCTGAAGCATCGGATATCAATATCCGGGGCATAGCCGGTGTTCGGAAAGCTCAGTTTTTATACAATAAAAGACTGAAACTAAACGAACTCATCGTCGATAGCCTCGATTTCCATATCAACGATTACGAATTTCTTTCTTATGTCTACGGAACCCGGATAGATGGGGTGATTGGCTATTCATTGTTTAGCCGGTATATCTTAAAGATCGATTACGATGTCCGCGAGCTAGCAATCTGCTCCCAGGGGCCTATTAAATATCCGCGCGGTGGTTATTTGCTAAGGCCATTTATTCGCACATTGCCGGTACAATCGGCACGCGTGCGCGATCACCGTAAAGTGACGTCGCGTTTTCTTTTTGATATCGGGGCGGGCTTATCGCTGGTATTATCGCAAGAATTCGAGCAGGATAGCGCCGTCGTTCGCAAAAAGCGCAAGCGTTTTCCGGTGGAAGCGCATGGCGTGGGTGGGAAATTGGCCATGGAAATGACCATGGTACGGGATTTTCGACTAGGTCCTTATCGTTTTCGGAAAGTGCCTACCATGGTGTTTGAGGACGCATTCAACGTCACCTCTTATCCTTATTTAGGCGGACTCATCGGCAATCAGATTCTCAAGCGTTTTAATGTGATCTTCAATTATCGGCAGCGGGAAATTTACCTGAAACCGAATACGTTGTATAGGGAACCGTTTGAATATTCATATTCCGGCATGGAGTTGTATTACATCGATGGAACGATTGTCATCGGCTCTATTGTCAAGGACTCCCCCGCAGCTATTGCCGGTCTCAAGGTAGGAGACATTGTATTAGCAATGGATAATGATACCAGTCAGGATTTCACACAATATAAAAAAGCATTGATGACAGCGCGGAAGTGGTTGCGATTAATTGTCCGGCGTGAAAATGAATTGATGGAGGTGCGTATCCGGATGCAGAGTTTGCTATAGTTTGGCCCGATGTATGCTATCCTGCTATATTAGCTTACCAAATGCATTGCTGTGCGAAAATTGGATATTAGCAAACAAGAAAAGGAAACCTTGGATGAAGCCATCCGCTATTGGCAAGAACAGGATTTGATCGATGAAAGACTGGCCGAGCAATTAGGCAAATCTTATGAAGTAAAAGGCTTTGATTGGAAACGGCTTGCCCAGTATGCGTTTTGGATAGCGCTTTCCTGTGTGGTGCTGGCGTTTCTATCGCTATTTGCCGATGAAATGGTTCTTAGGTGGATTGAGCGGCTCTACGAGACGCCGGACACCATCATCTGTGTTTTTTGCCTCGTACTGGCCATTGTGTTCTATTTCTGGGGATTTATTAATAAACGGAAATATCCCAACAAAACGTTCAGCAATGAAGCGTTGATGGCGCTTGGCGTATTAGCGACTGCCACATTCATAGGCTATCTCGGCAAAATCATCGATAAGGGATCGGGGCATTTCTCTTTGCTTTTTCTGGCTTCCGTAGTCATCTATGGTATATTGTCCGTTAAGCTATCGTCTAAGTTGATTTGGGTGTTCACGCTGGTTAGCTTTGGTATCTGGTTTGCTACCGAGACCGCCTATCACAGCAATTGGGGGTTTCGTTTTTGGGGAATGAATTACCCGCTACGGTTTACCCTGTTCGGTGCATTGCTCACGGGATTTGCTGTATTTTGGCAACCCCGCATTAAGCCAATCGAGCCTTTTCGGCAGATTAGTTATGTCATCGGGCTTACGTATTTGATGGTTGCCTTATGGTTGTTATCCATCTTTGGCAACTATAGCGATATGGACAAATGGTCGCAAGTGCGACAGTGGCATATCTTCTATTGGGGGCTATTGTCCTCGGCCGTGTCGTTGGGGCTGGCTTGGTACGGGTTGAAGCGCCATGACCATATAGCCCGTGAATTTGGTATTGTTTTCCTTATTATCAATATGTATACGCGGTTTTTTGAGTACTTATGGGATAGCATCAATCGGGCTGTCTTTTTTCTTTTACTGGCTGCTTCTTTCTGGTATATCGGCCGCTGGGCAGAGCGGATATGGAATGGCGAAGGAAATAAGAAAGCCCGATAAGCATTGCTTATACACAATGCTTATCGGGCTTTCTGTTTAGAAACTATGTTATTTATTGCTTTACGAATTGCAGGCTTGCTTGCAGCTTTACCTCATCGCTGACAACCACTGCACCGGCTTCCGTAACAGCGCTCCAGGTAAGGCCAAATTCCTTGCGGCTGATTTTTCCTGATACCTCAAACCCGGCCTTGAAATTGCCATATGGATCGGTCACCGTACCGCCAAATTCCACGTTAAACGCTATGGGTTTGGTGGTATCACCCACGGTCAGGTTGCCCTGAAGCACAAACTCGTTGTCGCTTTTTGCTTCAATAGCAGTTGATGAGAACGTGATCTGAGGATATTGGGCAGCATTGAAGAAATCAGCTGATTTCAAGTGCTCATCACGTTGTGCCTGATTGGTGTCGATACTGAAGGTATCGATGGTGAAGTCCACTTTTCCGGTAGTGAAATCCGATTCGTCTTCGGTTACAATTGTTCCGTCAAATGAACGGAAATAACCGGTTACGGTGGTAATAACCAAATGTTTTACCTTGAATGCTACCTCGGAGTGGGTAGGATCTAATTTCCATGTCGTTGCCATAATTTTGTCTTGCTTATTAATGTTTTTATAATGCAAAAATACACATCAATGTTTGAACATATATTGAAATAGATTAACTTTTTTGTAAAGCTATGGTCTTATTGAATCGCGATGCTATAGGTGATGGCTACACCACCTGCGGCAAGCATATCGTGTACCGAGCAATATTTCTTGACGGCCAATTCAGCGGCCTTTTCGGCTTTAGCAAGGTCGATATCGCCTTTGAGGTAAAATGAAATGTGAATCGACGTAAAGATATTGGGAATTTCCGTTCTTCGCTGGCCTTCTACATCGATATTCAGTTCGTCGATTTGTTGGCGTTGCTTTTTGAGAATATTGACCAGGTCCAGCGCGCTGCAAGACCCAAGGGCCATAAGCACCAATTCCATGGGACGTGCGCCTAAGCCTTCGCCACCGATATCCGGGGAGCCATCGATGTGTATTTTTGCATCGGTGGTGTCGCTGGTGCCTTCAAAATGCACGGCGTCATTGACTCTATTTAAGGATATTTTCATGTTTTAGCTAACTATTGTCCAATGCTTGTGTGAGATCCGCTATGATGTCGGCAATATCTTCCAAACCCACAGATATCCGTATACTGCCGGGCTGTATACCCAATTGTTGCCGTTCATCTTCCGTCAATTTGGAATGGGTGGTAGATGCCGGATGTGTGGCTATACTACGCGAATCGCCCAAATTGGACGTGATGCGTATCATATTGAGTGTATCAAGGAACCGCTTAGCGCGTTCAAAACCACCTTTGATGACAAAAGTGACAATGCCCCCGCCACCTTTCATCTGTTTCTTGGCCAATGCATATTGCGGATGGGATGGGAGATACGGATAGCGTACGGCGGCTACCTCGGGATGAGCTTCCAGTGCTTCGGCTACCTGCAAGGCATTGCTGCAATGGCGGTCCATCCGGAGGCCCAATGTTTCTAAACTCTTAGACAGCACCCAAGCATTGAATGGCGACAGGGATGGTCCGGTATTCCGGATGAAGAACATCAGTTCGTCAATTAACACCTTCTTGCCTACCACCACACCGCCCAACACGCGGCCCTGGCCATCCATGTATTTAGTGGCGGAATGGCTGACAAGGTCAAATCCATACTGAAGGGGCTTCTGAAGGTAGGGGGTAGCAAAACAATTGTCTACATTGAGGATAATATGGGGATATTTTTCTTTGAATTTGCCCAGCCATTCCAAATCGACAAGTTCCAAACCGGGGTTGGATGGGGTTTCCAGGAAAATCATCCGTGTATTGGGTTGGATGGCTTTTTCCCAATCTTCCGGCTTAGCAGCATCGACATAGGTTGTGGTAATGCCCCAGCGGGGGAAAAGCTTAGTGAAAAGCTGATGGGTAGACCCGAATATTGCACGGCAGGAAACAATATGATCGCCGCTTTTGAGTAGTGCGGCAAACGAGGCAAAGACCGCAGCCATTCCTGAAGAAAAAGCCAGCCCTGCCTCTGCACCTTCCATGGCGCACACTTTATTGATAAACTCCGTGGTATTGGGGTTGGAATAGCGTGAATAGACATTGCCTTCTTCTTCTTCGGCAAATATTGCGCGGCCTTGTTCGGCGCTGTCGAAGATAAAGCTGGAAGTAAGATAAAGCGGTACGGCATGTTCGCGATAAGAAGAGCGATTGGCTTGCTCCCGAATGGCTTTTGTTTGTTCGTTCATGTTCAATTTTAGTCGCACAAACTTAGCCAAAGTTACGGGGATATGCAAGTCGGCATCGTTTGGGATCGGCTTCGGAGGTTGATGGCGATTCGAAGCCGACTCCAGCGTTATGCACATCGTTACTTGGGTGTTAATAGC
This sequence comes from Parapedobacter koreensis, assembly GCF_900109365.1. Lineage (GTDB taxonomy): Bacteria > Bacteroidota > Bacteroidia > Sphingobacteriales > Sphingobacteriaceae > Parapedobacter > Parapedobacter koreensis. The sequence goes on from NZ_FNZR01000006.1 coordinate 44,928, forward strand.
CCTTCCGTTCCCGCATTTGGTGGTCCAATGAATAAGGGCCTGATCCCACAACAAAGAAAACGAGCAGCAGCGCCAATACCACGATGGAGATCCATAGCTCGGAATTGAGGAAAGAAAGTCCTTGGGTGACATTGACGAAAAATACGGCACCAAATAGAATAGGTAGCTGGAAACCAATTGCTACACGGGTAAGCAGCCCGATTGCAATGAGTATACCGCCCACCAAATGCGAAAAAGCCACGTAATGCACAGCTCCCCACGTGTAAATCTGGATATGTGTCTCCTCGATCAGCCGTCTTAAGGATTCGGTATTGGCGAGGAATGTCACGCCTTTGAGAAAAATAATAATGCCCAGGGCAATGCGAAGTACATCCAGCCATCGAGGGTGATGGGCGTCACCCCAATGTTCAATTCTTTCGATAACGTTCATAAAATGACCTCCTTTCTAAGGTAAAACTGGTCTGAGAACAACAAAAAAGCCCGTCCTTTGTTTGAAGGGCGGGCCACTAAATCATAAGAAAAAACGTCTGTCTTTTGGAAACGTTTTATTTTTGGATATACATCACTTCTTTTACTGCTTTGACTACACGGGCAACGCTGGGTAGGGCAGCCTGCAGCAGCGTGGGAGCATAAGGCAACGGTACATCAGCCGATGTGATACGTACTACCGGGGCATCCAAATAGTCAAAGGCCTCGCGTTGTACTTTGTATGCAATTTCAGAAGATATGGACGCCAACGGCCATGCCTCTTCCACGATGACCAAGCGGTTGGTCTTTTTTACGGAATTGATAATCGCGCCATAGTCGATAGGACGCACTGTACGTAGGTTAATGAGATCGACATCAATATTTTCCTTAGCCAGCTCTTCTACTGCCGGCTCCACTATGCGGGGCAGCATTTTTCCAAACGTCACGATGGTGACATCATTCCCTTCTTTGACGGTGTGGGCCTTGCCCAACTCCAGGTAATACTCTTCTTCCGGCACTTCTCCTTTATCGCCGTACATCACCTCAGATTCCATGAATATGACTGGATCGGGGTCTAGAATAGCTTGTTTCAACAACCCTTTTGCATCATAAGGGTTGGCAGGTACCACAACCTTCAATCCCGGGGTATTGGCATACCAATTTTCGAAATTTTGGGAGTGTTGGGCAGCCAGTTGGCCGGCATTTCCTGTAGGTCCACGGAATACCATGGGAATGGGAAACTGGCCGCCGCTCATGGAATACATTTTAGCAGCTGAATTGATGACCTGATCAATGGCAACTAATGAAAAGTTAAACGTCATGAACTCAATGATGGGCTTAAGGCCATTCATGGCGGCGCCGATACCAATGCCCGCAAAACCAAGCTCTGCAATAGGGGTATCGATGATTCGTTTCGGGCCGAACTCCTCCAACATCCCTTGGCTTACTTTATATGCTCCGTTGTATTCAGCCACTTCCTCACCCATCAAAAAGATCGTTGAGTCTTTGCGCATTTCTTCGCTCATTGCCTCGCGAAGCGCTTCTCTGAATTGTATTTCTCTCATCAGTTGTATATCGTGTCAAAAAATTTTCTAGCACGCAAACCTACTACAAATAATTGATATTTTTTGCCCTTGGCTTGTCAAAATTTTGTGCATTAGCGATTGATGGAATGGACAAATGCCGTCAGCCACCGGTTCAGGTTTTCAATGGCCAGCGGGATTTGCCAACTTGCTTTGTTGCGGCGCTCCACGTAGTTTGAAATGGCCCTTATTTGCATGGCCGGTAGCCCAGCTTGATGGGCGGCATAAAAAACAGCGGCGCCTTCCATGCTTTCGACGGTTGGATTTAGCCGTTGGATGATGCCGTCAATGGTGCGTTCATGGCCATGCACCGTGTTGACGGTGATGCCGCAGCATTGGCGCAATCCTTGGAACACTGGATAACTCGGGATCAAGGCCCCTTGGAAGGTATGTTTGGCCAAGCCCAGGGCAACGCTGTCCATAAATTGCTCGCCATCTTCGGCTCCCAGTTCGGCCAAGGTATCCTGGTATACGTATACCACTTCACCCAGTGCGATGGCACGGTCGAAACTTCCTGCGATACCTACATTGAGTAATAAGTCATAGTTGGCCGTAACCAGTTTTTGCCCCAACGCAAAAGCTGTGGCCACCATGCCCACGCCCGTGACCAATACATCGATCCCGCTCCGCTGCTCGTCGGGCGATTGGATGAAGGGCAGGATCTCTCCTTCGGTGGCAGCTATGATCAATACCTTCATTTGCTTTTGCAGACGAATGTACGCAAAAGCAATGGAATTACTACTTTTGTTGACCATGGCTTATCTGAGGTTGCTTTTATTGCCGTTTTCGGTGTTGTATGGTCTGGTTATCTGGCTTCGCAATCGATGCTACGATTGGGGATGGGTTAAAAGTGTTGGGTTTGACAAACCGGTCATCGTGGTTGGCAACCTCGCTGTGGGCGGCACGGGCAAAAGTCCCATGACGGAGTACTTGGTAAGACTGCTAAGCAGGCATTATCAGGTAGCCATCCTAAGCCGAGGCTATGGGCGGAAGACGAATGGATTTTTGGAAGTAGCCCTTGATGGTACGGCTGAGCAATATGGCGACGAACCGCTTCAATTTAAACGCAAGTTTCCCCATGTTACCGTGGCGGTAGACGAAAACCGCGTCCATGGTGCTCGGCTGTTGTTTCGGGGCAGCCATGAGGCGATCGTGCTGGATGACGCCTATCAACATCGGGCATTGCGGCCGGGATTCGCTATCCTGCTTTTTGACTACCGGTCTATGAGCCAGTCCAAATGGTTGCTTCCCGTGGGCAATTACCGCGATAGTTTTCGGGAACGCCGACGTGCCGACATCATGGTCGTCACTAAGATGCCTTCTACGGCGACGGAAGCAGAAAAGTGTCGGATCCGCCGTTCCCTTACCACGACCCGGCAAATACCCGTGCTATTTTCGAGTATTGGCTACGGGCCGCTGGTTCCGTTGTTGCCGGATAAGCATTCAGGGGAAGCGACGCTTAGCAGTGAACACACCATCCTACTTGTGACGGGCATTGCCAATCCTGCACCACTGTACGATTATCTCAACGCGCAAGTACGGGATGTCGTACAGCTCCGTTATCCAGATCATTATCCTTATACACTAGCAACTATGCAAACAATAATGACTCGGTTCGGTAAAATCGGCAACCCATCCAAATTAATCGTCACAACCGAAAAAGATGCCCAGAGGCTGTTGATGCCCACGTTTTCTACAAGGTTAGCCGATTTGCCGATATATGTGGTGCCGATCCATGCGCAATTTGACGAGCCGGATGAAAGTATCCTCCAACAGTTGGTATTGCGTTATTGTGCCAATACTTCGGGAGGCAATTCGGTTTAAATCGTTAGTTTTGGAAATGGTTAAGAAAAATCCTGAAGCACCCGTACAGGTGTTGCTCCGAGCTATTCAAATGCACCATGTGTTGGCAGCGCAGGAGGCGCAAGTGATTGCTTCCTATTTTAAGCAGGCATCTTTCAGCCGGAAATCTTCTTTATTGCAGGCCGGAGAGACAGCCCATCGTCTGTATTTCGTGGTAAGCGGCATCCTGCATATGTATTATGCAGACGAACGGGGACAACAACATTCCTGCAATTTTTTTATGCCAGGCGAGTTAGCTACCGATTTGGAAAGTTTTTCCAAGCAAATACCTGCGAGCAATACCATCGAAGCATTGGCCAATGCCGAGTGCCTCAGCATTTCTTGCAAAGAAACCGTATCACTCATGCAAGAGTCTCCGGCATTCAATAAGTATGTGATGGATGTAGTAGAGGCTATTGCGATGCAAAATATCAATCGGACGAAAGATTTGCTTAGCCTTCAGCCAGAATCCCGTTATCAAAAATTGATGGCTACACGTCCCGACATTGTCCGCACAGTGCCGCAAAAATATATTGCCCGGTTTTTGGGCATTAGTCCGGAGAGCCTTAGCCGCATTCGCAGCCGGATGGCTACATCGCAAACATCCTATTGAATTTCTTGACGTTCGTCAATCTTTTTGCGAGTTATTCTTGTCAGTTTTGTCCTAGCAAAAACAGGACGACTATGCATACAATATTAGGGGCTGGGGGAGCCATAGGTGCTCCATTGGCCAAGAGCTTGAAAGAAAACCATGGTAAGCGGGTACGCATCGTAGGGCGCAAGCCCGAAAAAGTAAATCCCGATGATGAATTGTTTGTCGCTGATCTATTGGATGCAGGGGCAGTACACCGTGCTGTAGCGGGATCGGCTGTAGCCTATTTGTGTGTAGGCCTACCTTATAAGGCCAAATTATGGAAGCGGGAATGGCCGCGCTTGATGCGGCATGTGATTGATGCCTGCAAGGCACATGGTACCAGATTAGTTTTTGTAGATAATGTATACCTATATGCGCCGGAGGCGCTGTCCCACATGACTGAGCGGTCGGCCATCGGCCCGGTAAGCAAAAAAGGCAAAATACGCAAACAAGTGGTAGATATGTTGCTGACGGCGGTAACCCAAGGTGAACTAAAGGCCCTTATCGCACGGTCGGCTGATTTTTACGGGCCGGGTATCCGCAACAGTATCTTGCTTGAGCTAGTCTACAATAATCTCAAAAAAGGAAAACCTGCGCTATGGCAATGCGATGCCGGGAAAGTGCACAGCTTTACCTATACACCGGATGCGGCGGAAGCGGTCGCTGTGTTGGGAAACCGTGACGAAGCTTACAACCGGGTGTGGCACCTACCCACGGCCAAAGATAGACTTACCGGAGCAGACTGGGTAACGCTGTTTAGCGCGCAGCTTCAGGCCAAGCCAACGTTTTTTGTCCTTAGGCGGTGGTTGCTGAAGCTGGCCGGCCTCGTTGTCCCGCTTATGCGTGAGCTGGAGGATATGAGCTACCAATATCAATACGATTATTTTTTTGACAGCAGTGATATTGAGCAAACCTTTGGACTAAAGGCAACCCCCATAACGCAGGCGATATCAGAAATTGTTGCGTTCGGACGCCGCTGATTTCCGAATAAAGGTTATTTTTGCTTGTATGAACAAAGATGACAGACCCCGCTTGGCTATTGACATGGATGAGGTGTTGGCCGATACGCACCACAAGTTTTTGACACTTTACCACCGCGATTATGGCGTAGCGATGGATATCCATCAAGAGCCGGGCAAGGAGCTGCATGAAAACCTGCCTGAAAATCTCAATGGGCAGTGGAAAATCTACATCAATGAGAAAGGCTTTTTCCGAGATATTCCGCCGATGCCGGATGCCATCGAAACGGTGAGGGCACTGCAAGAGCGGTATAACGTGTACGTGGTTTCCGCAGCCATGGAATTTAGAAACTCATTGGAGGACAAACTCGATTGGTTGGGTGATCATTTCCCTTTTATTCCTTGGACGCATATCTTATTCACCGGAGAAAAAATTGTTGCCACGGATGTCATGATTGATGATCGCATAAAAAACCTGGCCCATTTTGAGGGTCGCAAATTGCTCTTCACCTCGCCGCATAACCTGCTGATTACGGGCTATGAGCGGGTGAACAACTGGCGGGAAGTGGCTGAATTGCTGCTTTAAGGATTTGCTTTTCCTTTAGCTGATCTTTAGTTTTTTCTGAATGTCCTGCACGTATGCTTTGAACTTCTTGTCTGTTTCAATAAGATCTTCCACCGTTTGGCAGGCGTAGATGACCGTGGAATGATCCCGGCCACCGAAAAACGCACCGATGGACTTCAACGAAGTTTTTGTATGGTTCTTGGCTAAATACATCGAGATTTGGCGGGCTTGTACAATCTCACGCTTCCTGACCTTGGACTTGACCATTTCCACGGGCACCTCGAAATAATCGCACACGAGTTTCTGGATATAATCCATGGAAATCTCCTTGTGCGTATTCTTGATGAAATTCTTCAACATGGATTTGGCGAGGTTGAGGTCGATTTCCTTTTTATTCAATGTCGCTTGCGCAAGCAATGATACCATGGCTCCTTCGAGTTCGCGTACACTGTTGTCAATCTGATTGGCCACGTATTCAATCACATTATCAGGCAGCTCAATGCCATCGGTATACATTTTCTTTTTGAGAATGGCCATGCGGGTTTCCAGATCGGGTACCTGCATATCGGCCGAAAGTCCCCATTTGAAACGGCTCAATAAGCGTTCCTCCAGTCCGGCCAGATCCTTGGGCGGTTTGTCGGATGTCAGGATGATCTGTTTGCTGGATTGGTGCAGGTGATTAAATATATGGAAGAAGATATCCTGCGTGCGTTCTTTTCCGGCAAAATTGTGTACGTCATCCATAATGATGACGTCCATTGCCTGGTAAAAATTGACAAAGTCGTTGATGGTGTTGTTTTTCAAGGAATCTACGAACTGCTGGCAAAATTTTTCACAGGACACATAGATGACCAGTTTGTCAGGCAGGTTACGCTTAATTTCATTACCGATAGCCTGCGCTAAATGGGTTTTGCCGAGCCCCACGCCGCCATATATCATCAATGGATTGAAGGACGTGCCGCCCGGCTTGCTCGCCACGGCAAAGCCTGCTGACCGCGCCAAGCGGTTGCATTCGCCTTCAATGAAATTATCGAAAGAATAATGCTGGTTTAATTGGGGGTCTACCTGTAGCTTTTTAAGGCCGGGGATGACAAATGGATTTTTGATATCCTTATTAAGCGCTACAGGGATAGGGATCGATTGCTTCTTGGCTTCCGCTCCATTGCCACTGGAAGGGATATTGGTGGTATAAGGGTTACTGGTAGAAGATTTTTCTACGACGATGTTATATTCCAGTCTCCCATTTTCACCGAGGTGCTTCTTTATCGTCTTGCGCAGCAAACCCACATAATGTTCTTCAAGCCATTCATAGAAAAACAAGCTTGGCACTTGAATAGTCAAAACGTTACCTTCTAAGCGTACGGCCTTAACGGGTTCAAACCAGGTCTTATAACTTTGTGCAGGAATATTGTCTTTGATGATTTGTAGACAACTATTCCATACGCTCGTGCTCGTTTTTTCCATTCGTTAATTCTTAATAAGTTGATTTACAATAAATGACCGAAAAAATGTTGATAACTTCTCCGTGAAACGAAGATGGCAAAAAAAAAGCAGCTAAAAAATTAAAAATTAAAATATCAAGTAATGTGTTAAAAATCAATAAAATAGGTATGTTTTTTTGTAAAATTTTTCAACTGAAATATCGAGGTGAAAAATTCTTAACATTGCGGTTTGTCTACGCTCGCATGCGTTAAAGTTAAGTAAAATTAAGGCAAAGAAATAGTAAAAAATAAATAAAATTTGAACGGCCGTTTAGCACTTTTTCTAGGGAGCCACTTGCCTTTTTTTGGCGCTTAGCCAGTTGATGCTTAATACAATGATAAGTATTAACAGGCCGCCCACCTCACGGGTTTCTTCAATCCATGGTTTGTCCGCTTTCATGCTTTGTACGAGCGCCGAGGTGTGTTCGTGTTGAAACCAATAAAGCACTTCGTGCCTGAAGAACAGGAGATAGATAGCGTAGATAGCGTAAACGCCTATACCCAATAGATAGGCTTTAGTTGGGTAGCGCTTGCCAATGGCCAAGTAACATAGCCAAGCCGCGTATACATAAATTGGAATCCAAAGATAAGGATCCTCATCATTGTATTGCAGCGCCGCGCTGACCAAAAACAGGATGCAAAACAGGATATTAAAAATCTTCATAAGTCATAGGGCTATATGCCAAATGTACAAAAAATTTAGGGATTGGCGACGAATGCAAGGTGAAGGTACATGAAGGGAAATTTTTTAAAGATTTCGAAACCTTTTCTTCGCCTTGTTGTTTACTATATACAAATGTGCCGGGAGTGCTTAAGCTAATTAGGCTGAGATAATATCCCCGAACCTGATCTGGATAATGCCAGCGCAGGAAAAGCACAGGTGTACGACGAGAAGTTGTACAAAACCCTATTTTGGCTATGGCCAGAATAGGGTTTTTTGCATTCAGCTTGTCAGGCCTCTACTTCCTCATAGGTGCTCAAAGGTGGGCAAGCGCATATAAGCATTCTATCGCCTTGCGAATCATTGACGCGCCCTACGGCAGGCCAAAACTTATGCTCGCGGACAAATGGGAGCGGGAAGGCTGCCTGCGACCGCGTATAGGGCCTGTCCCATTGATCTGCACTCACCATCGCTACGGTATGAGGGGCACCCTTCAAGAGGTTGTTCGTTTTGTCTGATTGACCATTTTCAATGGCATCAATCTCATTGCGTATTGCGATAAGTGCATCGCAGAAGCGGTCCAATTCGGCTTTAGACTCCGATTCGGTAGGCTCTACCATTAGCGTACCTGCTACCGGGAACGACACCGTAGGAGCATGGAAGCCATAGTCCATGAGCCGTTTGGCGATATCACCTACTTCCACCCCTGCGGCTTTGAAGGAGCGGCAATCCAATATCAGTTCGTGTGCACAGCGGCCATTGGCTCCCGCGTATAATACGGGATAATGGTCTTCCAAACGAGCTTTGATGTAATTGGCATTGAGGATGGCATATTTCGTGGCGTTGGTAAGTCCATCACCTCCCATCATCGCGATGTAAGCATGTGATATCAACAAGATAGAAGCCGATCCCCAGGGAGCGGCGGATATGGCATGGATGCCTTGTTCACCGCTTATGGCTACTACTGCGTGGTTGGGCAGGAAGGGTGCCAAGTGCTCGGCTACACCAATAGGGCCCATCCCGGGGCCTCCCCCGCCATGCGGGATGCAGAAAGTCTTATGCAAGTTGAGGTGGCATACGTCTGCGCCAATGAGGCCGGGGCTGGTCAATCCTACCTGTGCATTCATGTTGGCCCCGTCCATGTATACCTGTCCACCGTATTGGTGGATAATTGCGCATATTTCAATGATGGGCTCTTCGAAAACACCGTGTGTAGACGGGTAGGTTACCATCAGTGCCGAAAGGTTGGCGGCATATTGCTCCGCCTTGGCACGAAGGTCGGCTACATCGATGTTGCCTCGTTCATCACACCGTACGACGACTACCTTCAAGCCAGCCATGCTAGCTGACGCCGGGTTGGTGCCGTGTGCGGATGATGGGATGAGTACCACGTCACGGTGGGTATCCCCACGGCTCTCATGGTAAGCACGAATGACCATAAGCCCGGCGTATTCACCCTGTGCTCCCGAATTGGGCTGGAAACTTACCTTGGCAAAGCCCGTAATCTCACAGAGCCACTGGTTGAGTTCGTTGATGACCTGCATGTAACCGCCGGTTTGGTCGGCGGGGGCAAAGGGGTGTAGGCCACCGAATGCAGACCAGGTAACGGGTACCATTTCCGTGGTGGCATTGAGCTTCATGGTGCATGAGCCCAGTGGAATCATGGAGTGGCAAAGTGAAAGGTCTTTGGCTTCCAATGATTTGATATAGCGAAGCATTTCATGCTCGGAGTGGTAGCTATTGAATACCGGATGGGTGAGGTATGCAGAGGTGCGGCGCAAGGCCACCGGTATGGCTGGAGCGATCGTGGAAGCTGGTCCCGCTAAATCTACGTCGTTGAGGGTTTTACCCTTCAGCTTGGCAAAGCTACGAACCAGCGTTTCGATGTCCTCGTAGGTGGTCGTTTCGTCGATGGAGATGCTGGCGATGGTATCTTGGTAAAGGAGGTTTACCTCGTTATTGAGCGCTTCGGCGTGCAGCGGGCCGGCGAGTTCGCCCAGTTCTATGCGCAAGGTGTCAAAATACGTTTCGTTCAATTGTACGTACCCCAGCTGTTGGAGCGCGCTATTCAATAGCCCGGCCAGGCCATGGATGCGCTCCGCGATTTGCTGTAGCCCTTTAGGGCCATGGTATGCGGCATAAAACCCGGCCATGATGGCTAAGAGTGCTTGCGCGGTACAGATATTGGAAGACGCTTTGTCGCGACGGATATGCTGTTCGCGCGTTTGTAGCGCCATGCGAAGTGCATAGTCTCCGTTGGAGTCTACCGTTACGCCGATGATCCGACCTGGGATGTTGCGTTTGTAGGCGTCCTTGGTGGCAAAATAAGCGGCATGTGGGCCACCAAACCCCATCGGGATGCCAAAGCGCTGTGTATTGCCTACAACGACATCGGCACCCCATTCACCTGGAGGAGTAAGGAGCACCAGGCTCATTAAGTCGGCCACGGCACAAATGGAAATATCCCGTGCGTGCAGGTGTTCGGCCAAGGCCGTGTAATCGGCTATCGTGCCATCGCCAGCAGGGTATTGTACGAGCACGCCGAAAATCGTATCGGCATCCGGAATGTCTTGGAGATTGCCCACGGAGAGTTCGATGCCGTAGGACAGCGCCCTTGTACGTAAGACATCGAGGGTTTGTGGAAAAATGTTTTCAGCGACGAAATAAGTCTGGGCAGCCTTGTTCTTCCGGAGCCCATATTGCATAAACATGGCCTCGGCTGCGGCAGTTGCCTCATCGAGCAGTGAGGCGTTTGCAATTTCCATCCCCGTAAGGTCAATGACCATGGTCTGAAAATTCAATAAGGCCTGTAAGCGGCCTTGTGCAATTTCTGCCTGGTAAGGCGTGTACTGCGTGTACCAACCGGGGTTTTCAAACACATTGCGTTGGATGACGCCGGGGAGGGTGACATCGTAGTATCCCTGTCCAATGTACGATTTAAAGACCTTATTCTTGTCGGCTATCGTCTTCATCCGACGCAGGTAGGCCGTTTCCGTCACTGCCGGAGGAAGCGCCAGCGGCTTCTTTGTCCGTATTTGTGCCGGTACGGTTTCATCAATCAATTGGTCAAGGCTTTGGACGCCAAGGGCGTCTAGCATGGCGGAAGTTTCATCAGCACTGGGGCCAATGTGCCGCTCTTCAAATTTTTCCTGAAAATATATCTTACTCATGGGTTGTTTCACTACCTGGGTGCAGCCATGGTGCTTGCCAGCAAGCAGACGGTAGTTTTTCGGGGGCAAAGATACGGATTTTCAATGAGTAAAAACAAAAAACCCATCGATGTTGAAGTCGATGGGTCTACATTCATTTGTTGGCCTTAGTTTATGCCAATAGTCGGACGGGCTCTTCCAGCAAGGCCTTGAGTGTCTGCAGGAAGGCGGCACCTGTAGCACCGTCTACTACACGGTGGTCACAGGTCAATGTCACTTTCATGATATTACCCGGTACGATTTGCCCATTTTTCACAACGGGCACTTGGTCAATGCCACCGATAGCCAGGATGCAGGAATCCGGAGCGTTGATAATGGCCGTAAACTCATCGATACCGAACATGCCCAAGTTGGATACGGTAAAAGTGGATCCTTCCCAATCAGCAGGCTGCAATTTCTTTGCTTTTGCACGCTGGGCAAACTCTTTCACTTCAGCAGAAATATGTGAGAGCGATTTGCCGTCTGCAAACCGTACGACTGGCACCAGCAACCCTTCCTCTACGGCTACAGCCACGCCGACATTGACGTGCTCGTTATACCGTATTTTATCACCTTGCCAAGAAGCATTCACGTCAGGATGTTTTTTCAACGCAACGGCAGCAGCCTTGATAACGATATCATTAAATGATACCTTCACCGGAGCCACCTCGTTGACTTTTGCCCTTGCCTCGATGGCACTATCCATGTTTATTTTGATGGTGAGGTAGAAGTGCGGAATGACAAACGTTTCGGAAAGTCGTCGGGAGATGGTTTTTCGCATCTGTGTGACGGGCTTTTCGGTATAACGCTCTTCGCCCACATATTGTGGAATGCTGATGGTAGCTGCTGGGGCTTGGGCAGCCGCTGCTTGGGTCGGTGCTGCTGCCTGCTTGGCCGATGGTGTAAACGATTCGACGTCTTTTTTGATGATCCGGCCTCCATCACCCGTACCTTTGACCTCGCCAAGGCTGATGCCCTTTTCTTTAGCGATCTGGCGGGCCAGAGGAGAGGCTTTCACACGCGAATCTGCTGATGCGTTTGCCGATCCTTCCGTGGTCACCGGTTGTTGAGCAGGTTTTGCCGCTGCTGCTTCAGGTGTTGTGGCTGCGGACTTCTCCGCTTTTGGAGATTTCCCGGATTGTTGCTTGAGCAGTGGCGTTACATCGGTGCCTTCTTTGCCTACGATGGCAATAATGTCATTCACCTTGGCAGCTTTGCCTTTTTCTACACCGACGTATAATAGGGTTCCTTCGGCATAGGCTGTTACTTCCATTGTCGCTTTGTCTGTCTCTACATCAGCGATGACGTCATCGCTTTTAATGGTGTCGCCCACTTTGAAATGCCATTCGGCGATCACGCCTTCTGTCATCGTGTCGCTTAGCAGCGGCATGGTAATGACCGTGGCACCTAAGGATTCAGCAGTTACTTCCTCGCCTTCCTCGCTCGCCTCTACGGGTGTCTCATCTGCCTTTTCTTCTTCAACGGCGGCATCGGTTTCTTTTTCTGCTTTTTCACCTTGAGTACCTTCGCCATTCAATAGCGCCTGATAGTCTTCCCCCTCTTCGCCCAACACAGCAATGACCGCATCTACGGGTACAGCTTCCCCTTCTTTCGGACCAATATATAATAATGTCCCTTCTTGGTACGATTCGAAGTCCATGGTCGCTTTATCGGTTTCCACTTCCGCTATCAAATCGCCGGAACTGACTTTGTCGCCTACTTTTTTGTGCCATTTTGCGATGACCCCTTCCGTCATGGTATCGCTCATTTTTGGCATTTTTACTACTTCAGCCATGTTATATTGCGGTTAATCCTTTACTTAAACGTTACTTAGCTACTTCTGAAATCTCAATCTAAAATAAAAGGGTAATCGTTCTGTACGTACACATCTTTGTACAGTTCCTCAACCTCAGGATAGGGGGATTCTTCAGCGAATTTGACACATTCATCAATGGTCTTTTTCACGCCGGCTTCCACCTCTGCAAACCAGTCCTCATCGGCATATTTCTTTTCAACGATGGCGGCCTTTGTGGTGATGAGCGGGTCGCGCCCTTTGTATTCTTCCAATTCTTCTTTGGTACGATACTTGGCCGGATCAGACATGGAATGGCCTTTATAGCGGTAGGTGCGCATTTCCAAAAAGGTAGGGCCTTCACCGCTGCGTGCACGTTGGACAGCTTCATCCATGGCATTATGTACAGCGATGACATCCATGCCGTCTACCGGTGCACTGGGCATGTCGAAGCCGAGGCCCATTTTATAGATATCGATCATGTTGGTGGTCCGCGCTACGGATGTGCCCATTGCATAGCCGTTGTTTTCGCAGACGAATATCACGGGCAGTTTCCACAACATAGCCATATTTAGGGCTTCATTGAACGCTCCTTGTCGCACAGCACCATCGCCCATGTAACAGATGCAGACATTATCTGTGCCGTTATATTTCTCGGCAAACGCAATGCCAGCACCAAGGGGGATTTGGCCGCCGACGATGCCGTGTCCACCCATAAATTTATGCTCCTTGCTAAAAAAGTGCATAGATCCCCCCTTACCTTTGGAGCACCCCGTCGCCTTACCGTAAAGCTCGGCCATCGCTTCGTTGGCTGATACGCCCTTGGCAATGGCATGCGCATGGTCGCGATAAGCAGTGATCATCGAATCTTCCGGACGCAGTACCGACATGGCTCCCGCTACAACAGCTTCTTGGCCGATATAAAGATGACAGAATCCCCTAATCTTTTGCTGCCCGTACAATTGTCCGGCCTTCTCTTCAAATTTACGCATGAGCAGCATAGACTTATACCACTCCAAGTAAGTCTCTTTCGTTATAGGTGTCGAACTCATTTCAAAGTTTTAAATAGCAAATTTTTGGAAGGCAAACTTAGATAAAATTGTTGTTATATGCAATTTACAGAAACCGCATATCTCATAAATATGTAAGTATTTAGATGAGATTGACCTTTTTCCGAAGGTTGGTTCTTGATATTCGTTACAATTTATTTTAACTTTATTTGTTTTTTGATTTTGACAGACCACAAATGAATTATCACAAACACTTGTTAAGCGCGAAGCGCTTTACTGCCTTAGCTGTGACTTTACTGTTTTTTTCTGCATTCGCTGCGGTCAACGATGATTTGTTTCTCATCAGTAAGAACCTGGATATTTTTTCTGCAGTATATCGGCAAATCAGCCTCAACTATGTGGACGAAACCGATCCCAATACGTTGATAAAGACAGCGGTAGATGCCATGCTGGGCGATCTTGATCCGTATACGGAATATGTGCAGGAAACCGATATTGAAGATTATCGGCTGAAATATGTGGATACACGATACGGGGGTATAGGAGCTGCCATTTTAGTGCGGGGCGGACATATTTATATCTCAGAGCTATACGCCGGGCAGCCAGCCGACCAAGCGGGTATACAGACCGGTGACGAATTGGTAAGCATTAATGGTGTACTGCTTAAAGGTAAAACCACAGCTGAAGTGAGCCATTTGTTGAGGGGGGCAGAGCATAGCAACATCCGGCTTCAGATACGGAAACCCGGGCAAGACAAACCCGAGGAACTCGCCATTACCCGTAGCGTCATACGGCAACCGAATGTAAGTCATATCGCCTTGTTGGATGGAGGGATTGGTTATATCAAACTGGATAAATTCCTCGAACAATCGGCTAATGAAGTGGAAAAGGCATTGCACGGATTGCAGCAAAAGGGAAAAATGAATGGGCTGATTATCGATTTACGCAACAACGGCGGCGGCATCTTACAGGAGGCTGTTAAGATAGTCAATCTGTTTGTGCCTGAAGGGGAGCTTGTGGTGAGCCAAAAAGGAAAGAACGCTTCTAAAACGTACAGCTATCGGACCATGGCCAAACCTGTAGCATCAGAAATTCCGTTGACGGTGCTTGTCAACGGCTATTCTGCTTCTGCAGCAGAGATTGTCGCCGGTGCATTGCAAGACTTGGACAGGGCGGTGATCGTGGGCGAACGGAGCTTTGGAAAGGGGCTAGTGCAGCAAACCTTCAATCTTCCTTATAACAATTTGGTGAAAGTCACTGTCGCGAAATACTATACCCCATCGGGAAGATGTATACAGGCGGTAGACTTTATCCATCGCGATAGTAATGGCGATTATACCCGGGTATCCGATTCGTTGATTAATGCTTTTTATACGAAAAAAGGAAGGGTGGTATACGACGGGAGTGGTATTTATCCCGATATTACGGTGGAGAAAATACCTTATAATGCTATTACGCAAACGTTGCTGAGCCGTTATTTAATTTTTGATTATGCAACGGCATTTAAGCAACAGCATCCACAAATACCCAATGCAAGCACGTATACAGTGAATGACGCCCAGTATAAAGATTTCATTCAATTTCTGGAAGGTAAAGACTATGATTATTTTACCGAAATCGAGGCACTGCTACAACAGCTGAAGATAAAGGCAGAAGTGGAAAAGAAGCCCGAAGAAATCCTTAATGAGTTAGCTTCACTGGCGCGTAAGGTGTATGTTGGCAAACAGCATGATCTGACCAACTATCAGGAAGAAATTAAGGAAGCATTGGGCAGCGAAATCGTTTCTCGGTATTACTATAAAGATGGGCGGACGACATTTTCATTGAAGTACGATGCCCAATTGCAGCGTGCCCGTTCCTTATTGATAGCGCCCACCAATGAGTATTACAGTATTCTCGCCGGTGAAGGGGAATACAAGACAATAGGAGGCCCTGAAACGCTTTTAGCCGTAGCGGAAATTAACCAATAAAAAGATCTCTCCGCATTTACTCGCCGATAGCATAATACTGGAACCCTAAATCCGGGAGCCTGTTTGCGGCGAGCAGTTTCCTTCCGTCGAAGAGGAAAGCGGGCTTCATCATGCCTTCCTTGATGCGTGGCCAGTCATAGGCTTTGAACTCGTCCCATTCGGTGAGCACGGCGACGGCGTGTGCGCTTCCGGTGGCTTCGTAGGGGTCGTTTACCACGGCCACCAGCCTGCGGTTTTCTTCCGGGCTTCGGGTGCCGAGGTAGTCCAGGTCGGCATAGACCTGCCCGGCGGACACCTTGGGGTCATAGACCACGATGCGGGCTTCCTCGCTGAGCAGGGCATCGGCCACGTAGATGGCGGCCGACTCGCGGGTATCGTTGGTGTCCTTCTTGAAGGCCCATCCCAGGAAGGCGATTTTCTTTCCGGAGACGGTGTTGTACATGGTCTGCACGATGTTGTCGGCGAATCGGCGCTTCTGGTGGTCGTTCATGGCGATGACCTGTTCCCAGTAGTGTGCCACCTCGTGCAGGCCATAGCTGCGCGCGATGTAGACCAGGTTGAGGATGTCCTTCTGGAAGCAGGAGCCGCCGAATCCGACGGAGGCCCTGAGGAACTTGCCGCCGATGCGGCTGTCGGTTCCGATGGCGCGTGCCACCTCGTCCACGTTTGCACCGGTGCGTTCGCAGAGCTCGGAGATGGCGTTGATGGACGACACGCGCTGGGCGAGGAAGGCGTTCGCGGTGAGCTTGGAAAGCTCGGAGGACCAGAGGTTGGTGGTGAGGATGCGCTCGCGGGGCACCCAGGAGGCATAGACGTCCACCAGCGCCTGCACGGCTTCGGGGTTTTCCCCGCCGATGAGCACGCGGTCGGGGTCATGGAGGTCCTGGATTGCGGTTCCCTCGGCGAGGAATTCGGGGTTGGAGAGGATATGGAAGCTGACGCCGTTTCCGGTGTTGTGCAGGATGCTCTTGAGGGCCTCGGCGGTGCGGACGGGGAGCGTTGATTTCTCCACGATAATCTTGTCGGAGTTGGCGGCGGCGGCAATCTGGCGTGCGCAGAGCTCGATGTACTTGAGGTCGGCGGCCATGCCCTTTCCCTTGCCGTAGGTCTTGGTGGGGGTGTTCACGGAGATGAAGACCATGTCGGCCTCGGCGATGGCGCCGTCCACGTCGGTGGAGAAGAAGAGGTTCCTTCCGCGTGCCTCGGTGACGACCTCGGCCAGCCCGGGTTCGTATACGGGCAGCCTGGCGGGGTCGGGGTCGTTCCAGGCGGCGATGCGTTTTTCGTTGATGTCTACGATGGTGACGGTGATGTGCGGGCATTTCTGGGCGATGACGGACATGGTGGGGCCACCGACGTATCCCGCACCGATACAGCAGATTTTAGAAATCTTCATTCGTAATTAAAAAATAAGATGATGAACGCAAATTTGTGGAGCAAATGTAATGAAACCATCATGATTTTGCAAAAGCTCACAGCAATGGATAAATCATGATAGCTTCATTGCCTTTAAAAAACAACTTATGCTAATGAAAATAATCATTTTTGAGGCAAAGTTTTGTAAGCGTTCATTTGGAAAATCGCAATATCTTCTTGTTACTTCTCCCTTATTCCTTAATTTTACCTTGCCAAAACAGATAGTGTGTGATTAAGCAAGAGGTTATCGATAAAATAATAGATGCTGCCCGGATTGAAGAGGTAGTGGGCGATTTCGTGGATTTGAAGAAGCGCGGTACGTCACTTATTGGTTTGTGCCCATTCCATAACGAGAAAACCCCGTCCTTCAATGTATCGGTGAGCAAAGGTATTTACAAATGTTTCGGCTGTGGAGCTGGGGGAGACTCCGTAAGGTTCGTCATGGAACACGAGAAGTACTCTTATCCGGAAGCCCTCAAGTACCTCGCGCAGAAATACCACATTGAAGTAGAAGAGTCCGAGCGGACGCCCGAGCAGCTTATCGCACAAAATAAGCGCGAAAGCCTGTTTATTGTGACCAATTGGGCGGGCAAGTTTTTTAAAGAGACCCTGTGGGATACGGAAGAAGGCCGGGCGATAGGCCTCAATTACTTCAAAGAGCGCGGCTATCGGGAAGATATTATCCAGAAGTTTGAACTCGGCTATTCGCCGGAAGCGTGGACGGCGCTCTATACCAAGGCCAGGGCGGAAGGATATAATGACGAATTTCTGGAGGCCACGGGATTGGTTATCCGCAAAGATGACGGCAGTGTATACGACCGTTTCCGTGGGCGGGTGATGTTTCCTATCCACAACCTCACAGGAAGGATTCTGGGTTTCGGTGGCCGTACCTTGAAGACCGATAAGAAAACCCCCAAATACGTCAACTCTCCCGAAAGTGAGGTCTATCACAAATCGGATGTGTTGTATGGCCTCTATTTCGCAAAAAAGCCGATTCTGGATGCCGATAATTGTTATTTGGTAGAAGGCTACGCCGATGTGCTATCCATGCACCAAGCCGGTGTGGAGAATGTCGTGGCATCGTCAGGCACCTCGCTCACCAGTGGCCAAATTCGGCTCATTGCCCGCTATACAAAAAATGTGACCATCCTTTACGATGGCGATGAAGCCGGCATTAAGGCGTCGCTGCGGGGTACCGATATGCTGCTGGAAGAAGGGCTCAATGTGAAGGTGCTGCTCTTTCCGGATGGCAATGATCCGGATTCCTATGTGCAGCGGTTTGGATCTGCTGCATTCAAAAATTATATCGCTGAGCACCAGCGGGATTTTATCTTTTACAAAACCCAAGTGCTCCTTCGTGACGCCGGCAACGACCCTGTAAAACGCGCGGCAGTCATCCATGACGTAGTTGATAGCATTGCATTGATTCCTGATGCCATCAAGGCATCGGTATTTGTGCGCGAGTGCAGTACACTGCTTGATATCGAGGAACGTATCCTGATAGCCGAGCTCAACAAAATCCGCATTAGTCAGGCACGGAAAGCCGACCGTAAACCCGAACCGCTGGCTACACCAGCGGATACTTCGGGGCCTTCTCCCAAGATGGCACCAATAGGCGAACCAGAAATGGGCGCTTCATCGGATGTATTGCAAGAACGAGAAATCATACGCATCCTACTCCACTATGGAGATAAACTGGCAGCCTGGGAAGTCGATAGCGACATCCCCATCGCTCCGCTGCTGCTTAGCGGGTTGAGCGATCTTTCTTTTGATGACCCCGTATGCCTGGCCGTCATCAACATCTATAAGGATTACATTGCACATAACGAACTTCCTGAAGAACGGGTGTTTGTGGGACATGCCGATCGGCGCATTGCAGACCTGGCTGTAGACCTGCTTGCTACCAAATATAGCCTTAGCCCCAATTGGAACGATGAAAAGCGCAAGATATATGTTTCGCATGAATCAGAGCGCTTGGAAGACTTGGTATACGGCGCGATTTACCGCATTAAAAAGCGGAAAGTGGAACAACAGATTTACCGGATCAGGGAAGAGCTGAAAATAGAAACCGACTCCGCCAATATGGAATTGATGTTGGCTAATTATCAAAAACTGAAAGATATTTCAAAATTGATAGCGGATAAATTAGGCACGATAGTCATCAAATAACATGCTGACCCACCTTCAGAAAGGAAAAAATGGAGAAGATATGGCCATCCAATTGCTGAAGCGGCGGGGCTATCGCATTCGCTGCCAAAACTGGCGTCATAAAAACCTTGAGGTGGATATTGTCGCCGAGGATGGCAACATTCTCGTTTTCGTGGAGGTCAAAACCCGTACAAGCCCCGCTTATGGGATGCCTTACGAGTTTGTCGATGTCGCGAAGCAGGCCAAACTCGTACGGGCAGCCAACCACTATATCGCCACTAATCAATACGGTGGTGAAATCCGGTTTGACGTGGTATCTATCCTGTACTCCGAAGAAAACAAAACGTATGATACACGGTTGATAAAGGACGCATTTTGGCCGGATTGAATGGAGATAAAATAATAACTAAGTTTGCAATTATGAACAAATTCATTTACTGCTCCATGGTGCTGTTCGCTTTTATCGCGTCGTGCAATACGCAGAAGCAAGCATCTAAATTCCGCTTTGCTATACCCGAAGCAGGCACTGTTGTCAAAATCGGGGAATCTGTTTCATTGAAGCTGGTGTTTCCTACTGAAGTTTCATCTTTTGATTCGGTCGTATATGCTATGGATGGCGAAGTACTGGCACGGAGGACAGACAGTATCCCGGTGACGCTTGATACGGAGAAAGCCGCGTTTGGTAGCCGCACGCTGAGTGCTAAACTCTACCATGGTGGCGAAGAGCAGGTGGCCTATAGCAATATCGTGGTGGTACCCCCTCCTCCTAAGCACTACAGCTTCAAGGTCATCAACGAATATCCCCATGATCCAAAAGCTTACACGCAAGGACTTGAGTTTGATGAAAACAATGCGCTGTATGAGAGTACCGGATATGAAAGTTCAGGCCAGAATGGCAAATCTTCATTACGGAAGGTCAATTACCAGAATGGCGAAATACTGCAGCGGATCGATTTGGATGAGCGTTATTTTGGCGAAGGGCTTACCCTTGCCGGAGACAAAATCGTTCAGCTGACCTGGCGCGAAAAGGTGGGCTTCGTGTACAATAAAAATACCTTTGCCAAAATCGGGGAGTTTTCATACGGGCAAAGCCCGGAGGGCTGGGGACTATGCTATGACGGCAAGCGCTTCATCAAGTCAGATGGAACCAGCCGCCTCTATTTCCTTAACAAAGACACTTACGCCGAGGAAGGTTTTATTGATGTATATAATGATAAAGGGCCTGTAGATAGTATCAATGAATTGGAGTATATCAATGGCAAGGTATATGCCAATGTATATACAAAGGACATTATCGTAATCATCGATCCGCAGACGGGAGGCATTGAAGGCGAAATCAACCTTATCGGTATCTACCCTGATAAAAAAGATTTTAATAACGAGCTCAATGGTATCGCTTACGATCGGCAGGGTGATCGGCTTTTTATTACCGGCAAGTTGTGGAGCAAGCTGTATCATATTGAGTTAGTAGAACGCTAACAATGGCGACATGCTAAGCAGTGTCAAGTACATTGTCAAATACCGGGAAAAAACGGTAGACCGGGTGATGTTGTATATCAGTTTGCTCTGTGCGCTGGCGGTACTTTTCCATTTGGGCTACAATACCGACAAGGCGACCGCCCAACAGTTTGCACGGATCACGACCTGGCTGTTTTATGGCTTGGCTGTATTAAGCGCCCTGCGTACAGCGTTATCCATTTGGGTAGCAAAGCGTATAGCGCCAGCACATTATGGCGGGGCTATCCTGCTGTTGTATTTTGTGGTGGTCGTGTTGGCAAGACAAACCGGGCTAGGCGTGTTGTCGTTTTTGCAACAAGCGGAATGGCTGTATTTTGGGATCTTGATTGTATTTCTCACCGAGCTATCCAAGAGCAGCCTCTTTTTTGACAATTTCTACTTCAATCCTACAATTCTCTTCGTCATCAGTTTCTTGGCGCTTATCTTTATCGGTGCACTGCTGCTCATGCTACCCCGCACCACGCCGGGCCAACCCTTGAATTTTGTTGATGCCTTATTTATGGCCACAAGCGGTGTGTGCATCACCGGGCTTTCGGTCATTGATGTCGCCACCAGGCTTACCGGGTTCGGGCAGATGGTGTTGCTGGTACTTATCCAATTGGGTGGATTGGGTATCATGACCTTTACCGGCTTCTTCGGCTATTTTTTTTCAGGTGGGTTTTCCTATAAAAACCAACTCATGTACAGTGAAATCCTTGGTGACAATAAGGTGGGGTCGGTCATTAATACGTTGTTCAAGATCATCTTTATCACACTTTTTTTTGAGGCCGTCGGTGCGGTATTGATTTATTTCAGCGTAGAAGCCAGTGATTTCAGGTCGCATGGGGATCGCCTGTTTTTTGCCGTATTTCATGCTGTATCTGCATTTTGTAATGCGGGGTTCTCCACGATGGCAGAGGGGATGTACCATCCGATCCTTCGGTTCAATTACAATTTGCAGCTCATCATCGCCCTGTTGTTTATCATGGGGGGTCTCGGCTTTGCCATTGTATTGAATACTTATACATTTATTAAGCGGTGGTCCATTAATGTCTTTAGGCGGATTTTTTATGGCCGGTCGTTTGTGTACCGGGCTTGGGTGATCAGTTTCAATTCGCGGTTGATTGCATGGGCCACCGGCATACTGATTGTCTTCGGTACGTTGGCCATTTTCCTGTTGGAGTATGACCATACACTTGCCGAGCATGAAGGCATATGGGCGAAATGGGTGTCGGCATTCTTTACCGCTACGTCTTCCCGAACTGCAGGATTTACGATTTCATCGATGCCGGGTTTTACGTTTCCTACCCTTATGCTTATCATGTTGCTGATGTGGATAGGCGCATCCCCGGGATCTACGGGCGGCGGTATCAAGACCACTACCTTTGCTATCGCATTCTTGAATATCATCAGCTTGGCGAGGGGGAAGGATGATTTGGAGCTTTTTAAACGGAAGATTTCAAACGATACGGTCAACAAAGCGTTTGCCATCATCATGTTATCTTTGTTGGCTATGGGAGTTTCCGTTTTTGCACTCACGATTACCGATGGCGACAAGAGTTTACTGGACATCGCCTTTGAGTGCTTTTCGGCGTATGCAACCTGTGGGCTTAGCCTGGGAATCACACCGCACCTTAGTGATGGCGGCAAAGTGATTATTACCTTTACGATGTTTATCGGACGGGTAGGGATGCTGACGTTGCTTGTGGCATTGATCAAGAACACTAAAAATAGAAACATTACCTATCCGCAGGAAAAGGTCTTGTTTTAGGGAGAAAGCTGCTGATTATGAAATACATTGTTATGGGCCTGGGAAATTTTGGCAAATCATTGGCCATCCGGCTTACCGAATTGGGGCATGAGGTCATCGGTGTAGACAACCACATGGCCAAAGTGGAGCAACTCAAGGAAAAAATCACGCACACCGTATGCATGGATAGCACCGATATCGACGCGGTGAGTGCCTTGCCATTGAAAGATGCCCATGCGGTGATCGTGGCCATTGGCGAAGATGAAGGGGCCTCGCTGTTGACTACGGCATTGCTGAAGCAACTGCCGGTGAAGCGCATCATTGGCCGGATCGTGTCAGACCTGCAGCGGACGGTGCTGGAGGCGATGGATATTGACGAATACATTATGCCGGAAGAAGAATCGGCCGATCGATTGGCTATGCGCCTGGACAACATTGACATCGTAGATTCTTTCAAAGTATCGGATAGATACAGCATTATTGAGACCAAGGTACCTAATAAGTATGTGGGGATGACCTTGAAAGAGGCCAACCTGACCAACAAATATAAGGTCATCGTACTGACGACCATTAAATCTACCGAGGCACTGAAAAACGGCAAACCCAAGATCAATAAAGAGGCGACGGGTATTGCTCATTCAGATACGGTATTGGAGGCAAATGACATCCTGGTACTATTCGGCGAGCTCAAGGATATCAACCGCTTGATCCAGAAGGGAGATTAGTGGGCTAGCCTAAACCCGCAACACCCCGCGAAACCCCCTGGCGGCGTAGTAAGAGTCTGCCCCATTATGGTACGTGAAAACCTGGTTGTAGCGGCGGTCACAGAAGATAGCCCCGCCGAGTTTTCTTACATTGGCGGGCGTTTTTATCCAGCTTGATGTCTTTGTGTCGAATTTGCCCAATTGCTGTAGGGTGCGGTATTGTTCTTCCGTTAGCAATTCGATGCCCATGTCTGCTGCCATATCCATGGCGCTATTGGCCGGTTTATGCATTTTGCGTGCATCCAGCGCTTCACGGTCATAGCAGATGCTTCTGCGGCCCTTAGGGCTTTCGGCAGCGCAATCAACGAAAAGATACTCCCCGGTCTTTTGGTCATAACCAACGACATCCGGTTCGCCCTCCGTTTTTTCCATTTCGCTGAGCGACCATAGTTTTTCAGCGTCTGTCTCCAGCTTTGCTTGTACATCCGCCCATTCAATACCTTGGTGGCGGGGTTTATTTTTCTCAAAACGCGCTTTCAACACGCCTAATAGCTCTTCGCGGTGTGCGGGCGGCAGTTCCTTTTTATTGTACTTCATATTGTTCATGTTTACCTCATTGCTATTGGATCACTGGGCGGGTTTTCCGGCTTTCCGGTCTGAAATACCACGATGCCACCGTCAGGGCCAGCAACAATGATGGACCGAATAGCTCGTTTGCCGGACTGCCCGATACGATATGCGAAAATATCGCTCCAGACATAGCAAGGAAAAAGCCTGCGTAAGCCCATTCTTTCAATAAGGCAAATTTAGGGATAAGTACCGCTACAACCCCCAAAATTTTCCACATACCGAGTATGGTCAGCAAGTAAGGTGGATAACCCAAATTTCTCATTACAGCCACCTCTTCATCCGTTTTTAGGAGCTGTACGATTCCCGTTGAAAGCATTCCCAATGCCAGCCAAACGGTAGCAATCCAATACGTGATTTTTCCTGCTCTGCCCACAGGTTGGTTTTGTGTTGTCGTCATGTCTGCATTCGTTTTAAAATGATTTTCTTTTCCGTATCGGTTTTTGCAAGGGCTAATGCACGTTGAAAATTTTCGGTTGCCTTTTTGTTATCCACATCTTTGTAAAGTTCGCCAAGTAAAACAAAGTAAAAATGATTGTTGGCAAGGTTTAGTTTCTTTGCTTCCCGTAATGCCTCTTCTTTTCCATTTGCTTTGTATAATGCATACGTGCGGTTGAGTGCGACGGCAGGCGAATAATTGACCAGGAGCAATTGATTATAGAGTTGCAGCACTTCTTCCCATTTTTCGTTGGTATCCGCTTTGGTGCAGTGGCAGTAGGCGATTTTAGCTTCAAGATGGTATGAAGTGATTTCATCCCCCGCTGCCGAACAATGGAGAAAATACATCCCTTGACGGATGAGGTCGTTGTCCCAATCGCTTTCATCCTGATTTTCATACAGCACAAAATCCGCTTCATCGGTTTGTCGTGCCTTGAACCGCGATGCATGAAAACACATCAGTGCCATGAGTGCATTTGTTTTAGGCATGTTGGTGTGTTCGTTTTCAATCAGTAAGACACCCAATCGCATGGCCTCATAGCACAATTCTTTCCGCAAAATTTGATTTTGCGTTTTGGAATAATATCCCTCGTTGAAAAGCAGGTAGATAATGTGCAGTGCATTGTCCAGGCGGTCGCTGATTTCGCTGTCAGGCGGAAACTCCATGTTGATTTTTTCCGTCCGCAATCTTTCTTTTGCCCTGAATAGCCTTTTGTTGATGGCTTCTTTATTAGTGAGAAATGCCTCGGCGATCTCCTCAATACGGAAACCACACAATATTCGCAATGCCAAGCTTATTTGTGCTTCGCTTGCAATGGCCGCATTGCAGACGGCAAAGAGCATTTGCAATTGGCTATCTTTGATGTGCCGCGTTGAAAAAGTTACGTCAGCCATTTCTATTGCAGTTTCCTGTCCGGTTTGCAACTGCGGGATGACCTTGTCTGTTAAGATTTTATTCCTTCGGAAGTGATGAAGTGTCTTTTGCTTGGCAACGGTATAAAGCCATGCAACGGGATTCGGCGGGATTCCTTTCTGATTCCAGGATTCAGTAGCCGTCAAAAATGTTTCGCTGACGATGTCTTCCGCCGTTTCTATGTATTGCAGGCCATACCGTTTGCTGATCACGGCAACCATTTTAGCGAATTCCTCGCGGAACAAGGTGGATATAATTCCGGCTTCGTTGCTCATCATCAAATGCGAAAACCCACTTGGAAGACCGTGGTTCTCAATTAATGTTGCGCATAGACCGGCCTGATTTCGACACTGCCACCTTGATCAATGGCTGGGCAGCCGTGGGCCAGCGTTGTGGCTTCTTCCAGGCTATCGGCCTTGATCCGCAAAAAGCCCCCCAGCATTTCACGCACTTCTACGAAGGGGCCATCGGTCACCACGCCACGTTGCTTCAGCACTTTGCCCGTGGATTCGAGCCGTGGCCCGGCGTTTACAACCTTTCCCTGCGCGGCGATATCGCCCACCCAGTCATTCCATTTTTTTCCCAGCTCCTGCATTTTTTCTGGGGTTACCTCACTGTCATCAACTTGATAAGGGAGGCGAAAAAGAAACATAAACTCTTTCATGGCTTTGATGTTAAGTTATTGAATTACGAATTACATGACTATAAGGATCGAGTCAGCCAACATTGGACAAGTTCGGAAAAATATTTTTTTTAAGTAGCACTTTCTTCCAGCAATGGTTTGAATGCAAAGGTTTATTATATTTGGTGGAATGCACATTAGGATGTTAAATTATTATTCAACCATATGAGATTATTTTTATTCTTCATCGTTTTTCTTTCCGTGCCGTTTGTTTTTTCATGCCGGGAAAGAAGTGCCAATCTACAGGAAGAAGCCGAGAAACGAAAAGCAGATTCATTGGAGCAAGTCCGGAAAGCCGAGGAAGAAGAACGGAAACGCCCGCGTACAGCCGCCGATATCAACCTTGCCAAAGATCTCACGTTTGACCAGTATACACTGGAGGATGAGTATCCCTACCAGGATACCACGCGTGTATTCCAATGGGATAAAATCAAAGAAAAGTTGGCATATATTGATAATTTCCAGCGTGAAAGCAAGCAATATGCGGTATTGCAGAATTACAAAAATAAAAACGGGGAAGCGCCCGTGGTGGCCAATTATGTACGAAATGCCTATAAACGGGTGTCAGACACGTTGGGCAATGAGCGTTATCAGTCTGCGCCATTGTACCAGGAAGGCAATGATGCCACCCCCATTATCTATGGCCGGGACGGCTCGTTGGTCGAATTACTGAGCAGTGATACGATTCCGATGGTCAAGGTAAGGGGGCTGTCGTTTGAAGGCACATGGGAAGTTCCGAAAAGGTATATAAAGACCATTGGTGATACCGTGGCGTTTAATCATGTCATTGTGGTAGACGTGACCAATCAAAACGTCTGCACCATTGAGCGTTTGGAAGAAACGTCTTGGCGGATACTGAGCATGAATCCGGCCACGACAGGGATGCATAAGCCCCCATATTCGATGGAGACGCCCATCGGCATTTTTGTGCTCCAGGAAAAGAAAGCCAAAATGTTGTACCTAAAAGATGGCACGCAAACCATCCAAGGCTACGCACCGCATGCCAACCGTTTTACCAACGGGGGGTATATCCATGGTGTACCTACCCAAAGCCCAAATGCCAGCATCATCGAATACAGCGCGACTTTGGGTACCGTCCCGCGGTCACACATGTGTGTGCGCAATGCTTCTTCGCATGCAAAATTCATTTACGACTGGGCAAAAACGTTGCAATCTTTGATTATCGTAATTGATTGACATTATTTAACACTTTGATATTCAATATTATTGCTAACTTTGCGGCCGAACGAAAAATGTGTGCCTATGAATAAGTTGCTGTTGGTGATGATATTTGCGGTTTTCGCAGGTTTAGGTTTCCGTCCATTCTATGCCAAAGAAGGGGACGACCAATCAGGAAAAACCAAGCAAATTGACTCCATTATCCCGTCCCCCGAACTATCCGAAACCCAAAGCCTTTATGATAGCTTGCAGCTCCAATCTTTGCTTAATTACGAAGCATTTGAACAGGCTATGATGGGTTATAAGACTATCTCTGTCAAAAATAAAGATATCCTTACGGTGATAGATTTTACGTTGCCTTCTACCGAAAAAAGGATGTATGTGTTGGATATGAAAAACAAAAAATTGCTGTTTCATACAATAGTCGCCCATGGCCGGAATAGTGGCGAGAAATATGCCACTAAATTCTCCAATAAACATGGCTCACTGCAAAGCTCATTAGGATTTTACCTGACCGATGCTACCTACCAAGGTGGAAACGGCTATTCCCTTCGATTAGCAGGTTTAGAACGCGGCATCAACGATCAGGCGATGGCCCGGGCAGTGGTCATTCATGGTGCTGATTATTGCAGCGAAAACGTAATTCGCACTACCGGGAGGCTCGGCCGAAGCTACGGCTGTCCGGCCTTACCCAGGGAATTAAATAAGCCGATCATTGACACCATCAAGAATGGATCGCTACTCTTCATCTATGCGGGCAGCAAAGCGTACATGGCCAGTAGCAAGGTGTTTAAAAATGCGGATGGCAAGCCTTCAAAGACAATGCTTGCACAGCGTGAAGAGCCAGCACATTCCGGCCAGACGGCAATGGGCCAATCCGTAAATTAAACGGTAGTTTTTTCGGGCAAGATCGGATCCGTTGGATCGTTATAGCTGGCGGTGTCATGAAACGGCAATATAAGGGAAAAGATGGAACCTTTCCCCAGCTCGCTTTCCAGTTGGATTTCCCCATTTAATCGGAACATAAGCTCCCGGCATAGAAACAGGTCCAGGCCTATTCCTTTTTCACTTCCGGTACCATATGCCGATTGGATACTGCCGTTAAAAATGCCTTTCACTTCTTCATCGGTCATACCAACGCCATCATCACGGACGGAAATCGTACATCGTTTGCTTACAGGATCCGCTGCCAGCGTGACGGCTATCCTGCCATTTTGGGGAGTAAACTTGAGGGCATTGTTCACCAGGTTCCGGATAATCAATTCCAGCATGTCAGCATCTGAACGTATTTTGATGTCTTTATTCATGTGCAATTGGATGATTATTCCTTTCTTCTCGGCAATGAATCCCTGCACAGCCAACGCGCGTTCGATGACAAGGTGAGGCTCCACCCAAGTCAGCAGCGGGCTGATACCTTTGATTTGTCCGGATACCCAGGAGAGCATATTATTGAGCAAATCGGATGTATTGTGGGCAGCGATCAACAAATCTTCCTTCAGTTTTTTCTGTTCATCGGCGGGGAGTTCTTCCTTCGCCAGGATTTCGAGGGCACCCGTAATGGCGTTCATCGGATTTCGCAGGTCATGGCCCAAGATGGATATCAACTCGATTTTTTCGCGATTGGCTTTCTGCAATAATTTATTCTGGGATCGGATGCGCTCATTTTGATCTTCGATTTGCTTTGCACGGATCTGGGCGGCTGTTCGTTCGCGCTCGTATGCTTTGCGGAGGTAGCTCGTCGTCGCAAAAATACAAATGACAATAATGGGAAACGACGTCATCAAGTCAATAAAGCGGGAGCTCCTGAAGCTGTAGCCAGCAATCAAGGCTGATGGATAGCTGTATTCCATCAACAACAGGCCGGCTGGTAATAGGAGGTGCAATACCGTCCAGCCCCATTGAAACCGTTGACTGGTGAATACGATTAAGAGTTGGTATGTCAGCAGAAAAAAATACAGCGCCGGTCCTGTGCTGCCGCCGTTATAAAGGTAGGTAAAGATGACCAGCACATAGCTGTATATTGCATATACGTTTAAGCCTGTACGGTACAAGCCTCGGTAACGCGATAAACAGAACATCGTGACGAGCATTACTTCGGTCACCATCAAAACGACCGCGATTTGCCATAGGCCAAGGTAAAAGTCTAGCGGGATCAAAATTGCCAACAGCACGATCATGTATAGTGATACCACGTTAAAGCCCCGGCTTTCGCGTGGTAATTCGTCCGGTTTTCCCACTAGTTCCCGCCAACGTGCCCTAAGCGACACAAAAATCAATTTGGTGCGTTTGCCTTTCAATAGTGATTTTTCAACGTATAAACACAATCTATAAACATAGCTGAAAACATTTAGGGCTGCTTGTCAACCGCTGAAGAGGATGGCCATCAATGCTTCCTTCCGTTGGGGCGACACCTCGATTTCCATGCCGTCTGCCAGCTCCAGGGTGCCGCCGTTGCCTTTGCGATACCGGTTGATGTAATGCAGGTTGACTACCGACGAACGATTGACACGCACGAAAGCGTCGCCAACCAGTACAGCCTCAAACGCTTTCAAAGTCTTGGACACCATGATCTTCCGCCCCCCTGCCAGGTAAAATGTGCAGTAGTTGCTCATGGCTTCGATGCGGATGATCTGATTTTTTTCGATGAAGTGTACGCCCTCGGCAGTAGACAGCGATAGCCGCATGCTGGCAAACGCATGAGCCGGTTTAGGTGCTATCGAAGCTTTTCGAGCTGTTCGTGCTTTAAGGCGGGCAATGGCTTCTTCCAGCTCTTCATCTCCAATGGGTTTGAGCAAATAGTCCACCGCACTGAGGCGGAGCGCTTCCAACGTATATGAATCATGTGCTGTGGTGAAAATAACCTCGAAATCAAACCCTCCCAAGCGCTCCAGAAACTGGAAACCGTTCATGCCCGGCATCTCCACATCCAAGAACAGCACGTCCAGCTGCTGTGCATTAATTTCGCACAGTGCTTGCGCTGGGTCACCAAACACAGCCACCACCTGGATGCCGGCGTCGATGTTCTGCAACTTGTGGCGCAGCAAACTGCTGCTGTGTGGTTCGTCATCCAAAATCACCGCCTTGAGCATTTTGTCAATGGGTTCTGTCAAACAAAGATAATTATCGTCCGGTACGATTTATATATTTTTTGTCCTTCTGCGTTTTTTTCCGTTTTTTTATCTGATTATTTAGCAGGCAAAAGAGGCATGAAACCAATCTACCTGGTATTGGCGGCCATGTTGGGCGTACCAGCACATTCCTTCGCTGCATTCGCCCAACAACACAAGTACGACTCGTTGCGCGTGCTGCTGGAAGAACATCCGGCTCCAGATGCCCGACGGGCGGCACTATTAAATGAACTTAGTTTTGCGCTCCATACCACCGATCCTGCCAAGGCCATGGCGTATGCCGAAGAGGCAATCTCTTTTGCAGGCAGCTTGGAGGACAAGCGATTGCTTGCGGGGGCGTACCTGCGCAAAGGGGTGGCGCTCGTGGTGATGTCCAAGTACGATGATGCGCTGGCATTGCTGGAAAAGGCGCTGGCGCTTGAACGAGTGAATAAGCATGAAGCGGGTATGGCCGCAGCAATCAGCAACATCGGATTGGTGCATCAGCACCAAAACAATTACCCCCTGGCCCTTAAAAACTATCAGGAAGCGGCGCAACTGTTTACCGATATCGGCAATCCGAATGCCCCGCTGATCTACAACAACATGGCTTCCATCTATGCCGAGCTCAAAAACTATGAGAAGGCTATCGAATATTTTGGCAAAGCGCATGAGGAGAGCATGAAGTACCAGCTGAAGCCATTGGAAGTCGTATCCGTGATGAATATTGGTGTCACTTACGTAGACCGCAAGGCGTACCACGATGGTGTCCGTTATTTGGATAGCGCCCTGCGGCTAAACGAGGCCATAAACGATCCCACAAATAGCGCCCGGATTTATGGCAACTTGGGAGTGGCATACTTTGGCTTAGAAGATTATCACCACGCGGAAGATTATGCACTGCGGGCATGGGCGCTCAATACGCAGCTCGGCAATGAACGCAGCTTGGCGTACAACGCCAATAACCTGGGCGAAAACTACCTGGCGCTGGGCAACCTGCCGGAAGCCTATCGGTATCTCGCGAGGGGTCTTGCCTTGGGGGCAAAACTGGAAGTACCCGTGATTCGCCGGGATATCGCCCAAAACCTGAGCGCGTATTTTGAGCAACGACAGGTGTATGACAGTGCACTTTACTACCAGAAGCTGTATACGGCATTGCAGGACAGCATAGGCGACGCGTCGAACCAAAAGGAGCTCACCCGACTGGAGCTACAGTATGACTTTGACCTCAAAGAACAGGGATACCTGCAACAGCAACAAGTACACAACTTGCAGATGCGGCAGCTGTGGCTTTACGGTGCCTTGGTGCTGGCATTGCTGGTGGCACTGGGTAGTTACCTGCTGAATCGTGCACGGCTGCGCACAGTACGGATGAAAAATGAGCTACGTGAGCAAGAACTATCGCAGCAAACGGAGGCTTTACTGCTCCAGCAGCAGCTATCGGAGAGTGAGCTGAAAGCGATACGTACGCAGATGAACCCACACTTTATCTTCAATGTGCTCAATTCCATTGAATTTTACATTTTGGAAAGCGACGCCCGGACGGCGAGTAAGCTCGTGCAGCGCTTTGCCAAGTTGACACGGCTGGTGCTGGAAAACTCCACGCATAGCCTGGTGAGCGCAGATCGCGAATGGGAAGCGATACGGCAATACATTGAGTTGGAGATGGTGCGCTTTGACCAAGCATTTGACTGCCACTTTGAGGTCGATTCGGCATTGGATCTCAGCAAAACCCTGCTGCCGCCGATGCTTATCCAGCCCCTTGTTGAGAATGCCATCCATCACGGCTTGCGCCATGTGAAAGGGTATAGGGGAGTGCTCAAGGTTTCCATCACCAGGCAGGAGTGCCAGCTGGTGATCTGTGTGGCTGACAATGGTGTGGGCCTGCACCATAGCCGCACACAGGCGGCGACTATACCCTTTAAGGAAAAGTCCATGGGTATCGCGGGTATCCGCGAACGGCTCGAAATTATCGGCCTCACCTATCCGGAATCCGCGCCGACGCTAAGCTATGCAACGCATAGCCATGACGGACAGCTGGGTACTGAAGCCCGCCTGACGCTGCCGTTGATGTGAGGCTTGGCGCACCGTAAAAACAATGCGGCGGGTTATTTAATATTCAATAATTTTGATTATCATTGGCATTGATTATCGAATAACTATGTGTTTCCGCTCAACCAACCTAGCCACCCTGCTGCTGTGCATATCGGCAGCGGCGTGGGCACAACAGCGGCCGCAATATACGCAGTATATTTTCAACGGTTTGCTGGCCAACCCCGCCGTAGCGGGTATTGAGCGCTATGTAGATGTAAAGTTGGGTGCCCGCAGTCAATGGCAGGGCGTAGAGGGAGCCCCGCAGACCGCTTACCTCTCGGCACACATGCCGATTGGCGCAAATCGCATACAGGATGGGGCCACGTCCTTCAGCGAAGGGGGACACAACCCCTACGGCCGCAACTTCAGCCGCCACTACCGGGCATCGGAACCGCATCATGGTGCGGGCGTTGTTTTGCAGCACGACCGTGCCGGGCAATTCACCCGTACAGATGCATTGCTGGCTTACGCCTATCACCTGCGTATCGCGGAAACGATAAACCTTGCAGCCGGGGTAAACGCTGGTGTTTCACAGGTGCGGCTGGATATCGCAGGGATAAATACCGGTGTGCCGGGCGATCCGGCGCTGGCAAACTATGCCGATAGCCGCCTTACACCCGATCTGGGATTCGGCCTGTGGCTTTATAGTGCGCGCTTTTTTGTGGGGCTCTCCGCCCAGCAATTATTGGGCAATCCACTGGCCTTCTCCAACAATGCGCAGCAAATTGGAGGCTACCAGCAGCTGTTCCTCATGGCGGGTTACAAGTTGCATGTGAGCAGCGACATGGCTGTGGTACCGTCTGTGCTGCTCAAACGGACGGCTGGGATGCCCATGGTGGGTGATTATAATGTCAAACTGGCCTTCCGCGACCGCTTGTGGCTCGGTGGTGGCTACCGCAACCACGAATCGTTTTCGGCCATGGCCGGATTCAATATCAGTGCCTTGTTTAACCTGAGCTACTCCTATGATTTCAGCACCGGACCGGTGCGCACGCTCGCCCACGGGAGTCATGAAATTGTGCTGGGCATCCTGCTCAACAACCGATTTAAGGTGTATTGTCCACAGGTGATGTTTTAGGTTTCGCATTTACATCAATAGCTTATTATTCCATCATAGACTTCGGTGGCATATGCCCGCCCATAGCCTCATTGTCCAGATCATCGAATAATAGCGAAGCGCTGATGAAGGCGAATGGAACCGCTGCAACCTATTGTTACGAGATTTTCGTAATTAAATTTGTTTCTTTCGTTAATCTACTATATTTTCGTAGAATTATTAAAAAATCGAATTTTATGAAAGTGAAATGTTTGTCTTTTCTGTTGCTGGCAGGATGTATATTCGTAACAACTTCCAAAGCCCAGCAAAGCGAACCAGCCTTGGCGCGTGTAATTTATGATTTTACCCATATCAATGATACGTTGCAGCCTGATAAGCCGCATAAGGAAGAAATGGTACTCTACATCGGTCAACGTACGTCATTGTACGGCACGTATGCCAGCGAGCGTGTAAACCAGCAAGTCAAAGCGCAAATGGAAGATCCGGCCTTTGATGGCAACCTGACCATCACGGGAAGTGGCCGCACTACGCAAGAATCGTACTACAGCAATGTGGCGGAACAGCAGTTTAAGCTGCTGAGCCGTGTGGCCGGTGAGCAGTATGTGGTTGATGAAGACTATCCGGCCATCGATTGGCAAATCGCCGAGGATACCCGGGAAATCGGAGGCTATATGGCTCAAAAAGCCACTGGCCACTTTAAGGGCCGTGATTATACGGCATGGTTTACCACGGATGTGCCGTTCCATGCCGGGCCGTGGAAACTTCAGGGGTTGCCGGGACTGGTGCTGGAAGCAACGGACAGCCGTAGCGAAGTGGCTTTTGGCTATGCGGGCTTTGAGACGTTGGAAGATGGTGCAGCGATGGTAGCCATAGCTGAAAACGCTATTCCCACTGATAAAAAGGCATTGGATAAACTCACCGAAGCATATCGCAAAAATCCACAGGCGGCGATGAATGCCAGGGCACGGACTGAGAGCGGCGGTACGAACGTAGTGGGATATAGTGGCACGCCAAGGGCAACGGTGAGTGTGGGGACGGGCGGTGGTGCGGGCGGCGCAGCGGCGCTTGATGCCTCTCGCATCAAGAGTATAAACGTGAAACGGGATGATTCGCAGACATCATCCGTAACTAATAATCCCTTGGAGCTGACTGAAAAATAAGCGGCCGCTAAACAATGAAGTGCCTGACTTTTTTGCTGTTGCTGTGCACGTGGGGTGCAATGGCCCAGCAGCGTACCATCCAAGGTACCCTGAAAACCAAAGGTGGCAAAGCGGTGCCGCATGCCAGCGTAACCATCCGCAATGTGCAAGGGCGTATCGTGGCTTTTAAAGCAAGCGATGCTTCGGGCAACTTTGTCCTTGCATTGCCTGCCACCACCGGGGCGGGTAGCTTGCACCTGTTCATCAACCACTTGGGCTACGCCAGGGTAGATTTACCGCTGACAACCGGCCGCATGCGCTATGACATCGTCATGGAGGAAAAGGCCATCGACCTCGCTGAAGTGGCGGTAAAAAGCCGCCCGCGCATTGACGTCCGCAATGATACACTGAGTTACGACGTGGGCTCCTTTGCCAAGGCTGAAGACCGCAGCATCGGCGATGTGTTGCGCCGCATGCCGGGCATGGAGGTGAGCGAAAGCGGGCAAATCAAATACAACGGGCAGCAAATCTCCAGCTTCTATATCGATGGTGATGACCTGCTCAATGACAAATACGCCATCGGTACAAAAACCATTCCCCATGCCATGGTGCAGAAACTGGAAGTACTCCAAAACCACCAACCCCTGAAGGTACTTAAAAACAAGACGCTCAGCGATCGGGTGGCCATCAACCTGGTCATCAAGGACGAAGCCCGCCTGAAACTCACCGGACAGGTGAAGGCAGGCGCGGGCCTGCCCCAGCAGTACGATGGTGAAGTGAATACTATCCTTTTCAACAAGAAATATAAGATGCTCAACGTGGCCAAGGGCAATAACGTAGGTGATGATCTGGCGGCAGATTTCGCGGCCTTCAACTTTGCGGATATGCTCGGCGGAGCAGGCAACTCCCGTCCTACGTCGTTGCTCTCAGCGGGCACGGTGGGCAGCCCGGGGCTTCCCAAGCAACGGTATTATTTCAACAATTCCGGGTCGCTCAACGCCAATACGCTCGTGAACCTGAAAAACGGCCTCCAACTCAAAGCTAATATCAACGGCCTGCTGGACAGGAATGATATGGCCTATCATAGCCGGACGGAACTTTATCTTGCTGGTGATACCATTCGTTATACGGAGCAGCAAGCCATCGACCGGGATCCGTTTCTGACAGAAATAAACCTCTCGGCGATGACCAATAAGGAGGATTATTACTTCAACAATATGCTGAAAATAGGTTATTCAGGCGAGACAGGTATGTCAGCCCTGTTGAGCAACGACATGGATATGAGCCAGCAGCTTCGTAGCCGTATCCGTGATTTTTCAAATACCTTGGAATACACTCCTGCATTAAAAAATGGCAACGTCATCAACCTCTATTGGTACGTCAATCACTATAATCAACCGCAGACCCTCCACATCACCCCGGGTATCAATGAGGAAGTGCTAAACGGTGGCGTGCCGTTTGCCAGCGTCAGCCAGTCCGGGGAGACACCCACGTGGTTTAACCGTGCTTCCATCGCCTATACACGCACGAGTGGCATCATCCGCCAGCGTTACCGCTTTGGACTGTTGAATGAATGGCAAATGCTGCGTTCCGCCCTAAGGCTTACCCAAGCTGACGGCCTTGAAACGGCCTATGGAGGCAGTGCCGACAACAACCTGCACTGGAGCCGTCACCAAGCTTTCATAGACGGTACTTATGAGTACAAGCGGGGAGCCTGGGAGGCGGCGCTCTTGCTACCGATCGCCGCACAGCTTATTAGCTATCGCGACACCATGTTTGCAATGGACGAATCGAAGCACAGGTTATTGTTCAACCCGTCGCTGCGGATGAAGCGTATGATGAATAGGGAAGATTACCTCTCGCTTAATTACAGCTACGCTAACCAGATGGGCAATATCAATGGCGTTTTCCGTGGGGCTGTACTGGCCAATTACCGGAGTATCCAGGCCAATGACGCGGCGTTGCAGGAACGCGATAGCCACACGGTGGCGTTGCGCTATAATTTCCAACGGGCCATCAGTATGCTTTTTATGAATATGGGAGCCACCTATGCGAAATCGACAGCCAATACCATCGCTTCCAGCGTCATGACCGACAACATTGCCCGTACCGTACTCCTGCCTTTTGACAATGATGTGAGTAGTTTCAGCATCAACGGCGGTGTCAGCAAATTCATCTTTGCCCTCGGTGCCACGGCCAGCCTCAAGGCTTCGTGGGGTACCAGCCGATTCAATCAATTGCTCAACGGTGAAACCCTGCCCTTCCATAACCGCTCTTTTACGCTGAATCCCGGCTTGGAAGCCCGGCTCTTCGGCAAAGTGAGCATCACCTATAATGGCACGGGTACATGGACAACCAGCCGACTCGTGCAGCAGGAAGCCACGGCTCAAGTAGATGGCCGCCAGATCCGCCAGCTAGACCAATCCGTTGGCCTGACGTATTCGCCTTTTAAAAATACATTTATACGGCTCAATGGGCGGCATCAATATGCTTCCCAGCAGCAGCTTACAGCTATTCGTTATTTCTTTGCCGATGCCAATACCCGCTACCGATTGGACAAATGGCGGACGGATGTGGAACTTGATCTCACTAACCTCGCGGATGTGACGGCTTATGAGACCTACTCGGTATCGTCCAATCAGCTGGGATACAGCTATTACCAACTGCGTGGACGTATGGCAGTATTGAAATGTACATTCAGTCTATAATGTACAATGTTTAAAATTATACCGAACGGTTTGATTTTGTTACCTTTGCCGCAAACTACAATGCTATGACAAGAGTGGTCATCACCGGAATGGGGGCCGTTACCCCCCTTGGCAACGACGTAAACACGTTTTGGCAAAACATCCTCCGTGGTACAAGCGGCGCCGGACCGATTACACGCTTTAACGCCGAACGCTTTCGCACACGGATAGCGTGTGAGGTGAAGGATTTTTCGCCGGAAAACTATTTGAACCGGAATGAAATCAAACGAAGTGACTTATTCACGCAATATGCGCTTTATGCTGCGTCACAAGCGATGGAAGATTCCGGCTTGGATCTAAGCACTATAGACCCATTTGACATTGGTGTCATTTGGGGGGTGGGACAGGGTGGTATGGAAACCTTCGAAGAAGAAGTGACCAATTATGTGACGGGTGAATACAATCCGCGCTTCAGCCCGTTTTTCGTGCCTCGGCTTATCGTCAACTTGGCTTCGGGCATGATATCGATGAAATTCGGTTTACAAGGTATCAATTATACGGCGGTGTCAGCCTGCGCAACTTCCAATACAGCGCTTATGGATGCATTCAATTATATCCGTATGGGCAAGGCGAAAGTATTCGTTTCCGGTGGTTCGGAAGCACCCATCACGCCAGCTTCCATCGGTGGGTTTTCGGCGATGAAGGCGATGTCTGTCCGCAATGATGACCCCTCGCATGCCAGCAGGCCATACGATAAAGATCGGGATGGCTTCGTGATGGGCGAAGGTGCCGGAGCGCTGATCTTGGAAGAATACGAACACGCCAGAAAACGGGGCGCACATATTTATGCGGAGCTCGTGGGCGCAGCGATGACGGCTGATGCCTACCACATGACCGCTCCGCATCCGGAGGGTATCGGCGCATCAAAGGCCATGCAATTGGCGCTGAAAGAAGCAAAAATAGCGGCTGGTGAGGTGGATTACCTCAATCCGCATGCGACCTCTACGCCGATCGGCGACATCAGCGAGTTGAAAGCCGTGGCTGCTGCCCTGCACGATACTGAAAACCTGAGCATCAGCGCCACAAAGTCCATGACCGGGCACCTGTTGGGGGCGGCTGGCGCCGTCGAAGCCATTATTGCGATAAAAGCGATTAATGACCAAGTGGTTCCGCCTACCATCAACGTCGCCAACCTGGATGATGCCATTCCGCAAGGCATCCATATCGTCACCCAAGAGGCCCTACCCCGGAAGGTCACCGTAGCCATGAGCAACGCTTTTGGGTTTGGCGGGCATAATGCCTGCGTGATCTTTAAGAAAGCCTGATTACGTACAGTTCTTATCCATTAATATTAATATTACGCGCGCGGATATCCTGAACGGCGACGGTAACCATCGCGATAAATCCACGGGCATTGCGCATTCCGAACGTATTCACGCCCGATGGAGATGAGCTCACCATCGTCAACCGCTGGGGCAACGAAGTATACCGCAATATCAACTACCGGAATGACCGGCGGGCGGCGATCTCAATGAGGGCAGGTATTATTATGAAGTGGTGACCCGCAAAGGGAATGAACAGCGGCAGTACCGGGGGTAGGTGTTGATTAAACGGTTGCAGCTGAATGCGGAGGATGCGCACCGCCTGAGCTTTGAGATTGGAGCCGGCGTCACACAATACAGTTTGGACGGCACACTTTTGCCACCCAATAGAATCAGCCGCTTTGTCCCGGATGGACGGAAACAACAGTGTATATTGAGTCCAAAGTTTTTTTAGTATTGATTTTTGGCTGTCATTTAGTTTTGTTTTTGGTGTTTTATTGTATTTGTTGTTGTTTTTGGTGGTTTTTTCGATTATATAATTAGGTCGTATCAGTTAAGTTACCAAAAAATTAGCACGATACCCATTGTTTTGTATGTAATTAATCCCTAATATTGCATTAGCTATTCAATTTTGGGAAACCTTATTAAGTTTTGGCGGTATTTTTTTTGTGGAAGATAATATTTTCAAGCCATGACCAAAACAATGACAAACAGAAGAACCTGGATTAAATCCAGCCTATTGGCTGCTGGCGGGTTAGCGCTGGCACCCTCCCTTTCACTGGGAAAAAACAACGCGGCTACGGCCCCTGCGTCACCGCAGGGCTTGCTGAGAGACATTACCTTACCCTGGGATGAGACGGCACCGGCGATGCAGGCCCGCCTTTCTGCCAACGAAAACCCGTATGGGCCATCGGAGTTGGTACGCAAAGCAGTGGCTGACGCGGTGGGGTTCGGCAACCGGTATGGGCACGAAGATGCGGCTCGCTTGATCGACATGATCGCGGAAAAAGAGGGTGTTACGCGTGACTATATCATGTTGGGGCCGGGATCAACGGACTTGCTGGAGAAAACCGCAATATCGCTTTTCCTTAAAGGCGGCAACATCGTCTCTGCGGATCCTTCTTACATGTCGATGATGAATACTACCCGTGCTATCGGTGGTACATGGAAACCAGTGCCGCTCACAGCCGATTATGCGCATGACGTAGATGCCATGGCGGCGGCAGTGGATAGCCAGACCCGGCTGATTTATGTATGCAACCCCAACAACCCATTAGGTTCGATCACGCCAGCGGCGGCACTAAAACAGTTTTGCTCAACCGTTTCGACAAAAGTACCTGTGTTCATCGATGAAGCTTACCTGGAGTTTTTACCCAATCCGCAGGAGAACACCATGGTGGGATTGGTGAAGCAAGGTAAGGACATCATTGTAGCACGTACATTTTCGAAAATACACTCCATGGCAGGATTGCGTATCGGCTATATCGTTGCTCAGCCTGAGCGGATCAAAGCCCTGGGCTCGATTGTGCGGGGTACGATGGGCTTGTGTGTCACGTCATTGAGCGGCGCTATCGCCAGCATGCAAGATAAGGCCTTTCAGGAAAACAGCCGCAAGCTCAATATGGAGTGTCGGGAATACTTGTGCGGCGAACTGAAAAACTTGGGATATGCTTATATCCCTTCGCTTACCAACTTTGTCATTTTCCCCATCAAGAGCGATGTGCAAGCATTTCAGGGTACACTACGCGAAGGCGGGGTAAGCATACGTATGTTTGACATTGGCGAGAAACCATGGTGCCGGGTGAGTATGGGTACGATGCCTGAAATGGAATTGTTTACCAGTGTATTGAAAAAGGCCACCGTATAACTGTGCACATTTCTACGGTAAATCCGGATTACATCGTGTGTTCGGAATCATATTGCATTTATGCGGCTTGTATGGCGGCCCCGTTGGCAACAGGGTTAAACGTCATGCAAGCTGCATCCAAGCTATCAAGACAGACTATCTACGAATGAATCCGGCTATAGCTAAAACCATATCGCTTTTATTGCTTATCGTGGTGGGTCTTTCACTACGCAAAGCCCTCCATAAAACCGAACATCATCAGGCACTCAAAATACTTATCTTGAATATCGCATTGCCAGCCATTATTTTTG
The DNA here is from genome assembly GCF_900109365.1 of Parapedobacter koreensis. Lineage (GTDB taxonomy): Bacteria > Bacteroidota > Bacteroidia > Sphingobacteriales > Sphingobacteriaceae > Parapedobacter > Parapedobacter koreensis. The sequence goes on from NZ_FNZR01000006.1 coordinate 85,497, forward strand.
TGGCGCTGATGAATACGCAGATGAGCGCCAGCCTCATTTGGTTGCCTTTATTGGCTATTGTCTTTAATTTCGCCCTTCTGGGCATCACTTGGATGGTCTTGCCGAGGCTGTACGGCATCCGCAGTGATGGCGCCGATATGCGTACCCTTTCATTGCTTATTCCTTCATTAGCACCGGGAATGTCATGTTTTCCCTTCCTGCTTGAATACGTGGGCAAAGAGGCGGTAGCGTTGGGGAGCATTGCCGATCTGGGTAATAAGGTGTATGTGCTTATCTTTTGTTACCTCTTGGCCATGCACTGGTATTTCAAGCAGGCGACCACGCCGAAAGTGCGCGGGCGCCAACGTCTGAAAGCGCTGTTGGTGACCCTGATGCGGGAGCCGGTAAACCTGGCCATTTTTGTGGCACTCCTTTTATTAGGCGTTGGCTGGCATTTTCAGGATCTCCCGGCATTCATGGGCGATCCCATCACGATGCTGAGTGCGTTGATGACCCCCATCATCCTGCTGTTTATCGGTATTACGGTTAAGTTTAAATGGGCGCAGTTCCGGGTGATTGTCAGCTTGCTCTTGTTTCGGGCGGGTATTACTTTCCTGTTGAGCGGGCTGTGTTTGCTATGGGCACCTAATCTATCGGCCACCATGGCGGTGGTAGCGATTGTATTTCCGCAAAGCGCGGTAAGCTTTTGGCCGTTGGCGCATATTTCCACCATATCGGCCATGGAGCAGCAGCAGGGGACAGCCATTTCGTCACCGACATTCAATCCGCAATTGGCGTTGAATGTACTGGCGCTGTCGCTCCCTTTTTCAGCAACCATCGTGTTGGCCGTGTTTAGTACGGACGGGTTCTTTATGAAAGTTCCCAATTTATTTGCTACAGGGGGATTGTTGCTGGCCATGGCTATCGTACCGGTGCTGTTGCACCGCATGCGTATGGCGAAATGGCGTCCCGAGGCACAGCACGAAGAGGCCTTGGATGCGCACCAGAAAGAACGCGTCGTACTTTAGTCGCCTTCGTCCAGCAAATTATTGTCAATCTGTTTGCTGGCCTTCGCGCCCAGTTTCTTGAGGTTTTCTATCTTCTTGATGACGTTGCCGGGGCCTGTGCCGAGCTTCTTGGTCGCTTCATCATGCGCGCGCACAGCACGGTTTAGTTGTTCGCCTATCCGATCCATGTCTTGCAGGAAGCCCACAAATTTGTCATAGAGCGCTCCGGCCTCCTTTGCAATTTCCAGCACATTGCGCGTCTGCCGTTCCTGTTTCCACATGCTGGCAATGGTGCGTAGCGTGGCCAGCAAAGTGGATGGACTTACGATGACTACCTTGCGGTCCCAAGCGTCGCTAAACAGGTCGGCCTTGTAAGTGATGGACATGCTAAAGGCCGATTCGATGGGCATAAACAAGAGGACAAAATCCGGAGAGTTGATATGGTAGAGATCGTGGTAATTTTTTGCCGAAAGCCCTTTTACATGGTTTTCAACAGATTGGATGTGCTGCTTGGCGAAGATATCGCGTTCTTCATCCGTCATCGCATTGACCCAACGCTCATAAGCCAGCAGCGATACCTTGGAATCCACAACCAGGTGTTTCTCGTCAGGCAGATCGATGATGGCATCGGGTTGGAGGCGGCGGCCTTCTTCATCGGTGATAGAGGCCTGTAGCCGGTATTCGCTATCTTTCACCAGTCCTGAGCGTTCCAGCACCCGCTCAAGGATGACCTCTCCCCAGTTGCCCTGCTTTTTGCTATCGCCCCGAAGCGCCCGGGTGAGGCTATTGGCTTCGTCCTTGATGCGCAGGCTTTGTTCCATCAGCTGTTCTACCACACCCTTGAGGGTATTCCGTTCGGCAGCCTCGGTTTGATATGTTTTTTCGACTTTTTCTTCGAATGTCTTGATTTTTTCTTTGAGTGGATTGAGGATCTGATCGAGGTTTTTACTGTTTGTTTCGGTAAATTTCTGGGTTTTCTCCTCTAAAATCCGATTAGCAATGACCTGGAATTCCGTGTTGAACTGTTGCTTGATGGTTTCGATTTCCGCTTTCTGCTCCTGTAATTTTTCCTGCTGGGATTTGTAATAAGCACGCGCGCTTTCCAGCGATCGCTCCGCTTGGGCCAGTCGCTCGCGTTCCTGTTGCAGTTCGCCAATCAAACGTTGCTGCTCCTCACGGAGCATGGTTGTGATGTGTTCTTTTTCGGAGATCAGGTTTTGCACCTGCTGTTCCGCACGGGCCAGTTGGAGGGCCAATGCTTCTTTTTCTTTTCGCAGCAGCTCCTGCTCTGGGCTATGGGTGGGGTGTTGCGGTCTTTTGATAAACAGCAAAACAGCAATAGCCAATATAACGACGGCAATAACAACGAGGTACAATTCCATGATGTGCAAAGATAACAAAAACCGATCACTGTCGCCGTTGCGGTCCTCTCTATATCAACTTCTGATGCGTCTTCCACCACAGATCGGGCATTTCGCCTGACACAGCTGTTTGGTAATCTTCATAACGGCAGGGAACAAGGTGGTAGCGTTCATTTACCGATTTGGAGCCCGAATAAGGCACTTGCATCCACCAACGATCGGATTTCTTGCTTTTGACGAACACCAGCTCATAGGCGTCGTTGTGCACGGTAGTCCGGTAGGTAATGTAAGCAGACTTGGGAATGAGCGGGGCATCGTGCTTCCGGTTGTAGAAACCGTCGATAAAATACCAAATCATCTGCGCGAGCAACATCCCCGTTTGTTCGCGGTTGTCAAGCGAGGGATTGTACTCATAGAAGCCAATGGAGGTGAGCTTGTCGTTCATTCCTGCGTATCGGCAGATGCGGCAAGCCTCATCGCCGAACAGGCCATTAGGCGTGGCATGGGCATTACCGGGTGCATCGGAAAACCGGATGGCATTCATATCGAAACTTAGCATGTCCGCAGCCCGGATGACGGGCTCCACATGCTCCACGGTATTGGCAATGAGGCCCAGGCGCATGGCCGTGAAGTAAAGCTTGTCATACATGGCAATGGCTTCTTTGCTTACAAAGTAGGTCTGGTACGCCAGGTTGCTGAGGTTGAAGAGGTAGTCCGGCTGGTGGAGGATGATATGGTTGAGGTATGTCAGCGAATTGAGGGGAGCATTTTCTGTATTTTCCCGGTCGAGGTCAAACCGCGAATCTACAAGCGCTACTTCAACCTTTTGTTCGAGCTTTTCGTAAGCGAGGTATTGAGCGTAAGTAATGTCCTGGCCGCCCCCGATGATAATGGGCGTAATGCCCGATGTTATCAATTCCGTGCATACGGCCTTTACTGCGGCATACGTGTCGGTTACTGTTTCGCCGGGCCTGATATTGCCCAAATCGGCCAACCGTAGCTTATATTCGCCTTGATTGAGTGTATAGAAATGTTTACGCATGGTATGGGCAGCTTCGGCGCAACCTAAGTTTCCGACAGCCATCCGATCATCCAGCACACCGAATAGTGCCAAGTCGGGTTTTTCTTCTTCTAAATCAGGAAACTCAAGGTGATGGAGGTATATAGATGCGCCCATCTGTGAACTGAAAAAGCCGGTCTCCGGAGTGAAATCCCGAGGATCAAGGGAAGAGAAAAAAACGGATAAGGACATGATTGTCGCGTGTTGTCTGGCAAATTATTGTTGCAAACTTACACAAAATGCGCATACCGCCAAAGCGCAATCGGCAAAGGGCGCACATGGTGGGGCAGCTAAGAATTAATAATTTATTTACGAATGATTTTTTCCATTTATTCCCTTATTTTTGGGGCACATCATCAACTACGCTAAGACGGTGATTCTAGTAACAGGCGGTACAGGTTTTCTTGGTGCTATACTCATTAAGCAATTGGTGGCTACGGGGGCCTATGTCCGTGCCACAAAACGGAAAACGTCCATTATTCCCCCCGAGTTAGCAGGCTTGCCCGGTGTGCAGTGGGTTGAGGCCGACATCACCGATTTTTTCGGGCTGGAAGATGCATTTGAAGGGGTGACACGAGTGTACCATTGCGCGGGGCTAATTTCCTATCATGCAGCAGACCGAAAGCGATTGATGGCGGTGAACGTAGCGGGTACAGCCAACGTGGTGACGCTTGCGCTGGAACACCGGATTCGGCTATTGCATGTCAGTTCCATCGCTGCGCTCGGCCGCGCCAAAGCCAACGGGGAAATTACCGAAAACGATCTTTGGGAATACGATTCCAGCCAATCCGGCTACGCGGTGGCCAAATACGAAGCGGAAATGGAAGTGTGGCGGGGTATTGCCGAAGGGTTGGATGCCGTTATCGTCAACCCGGCGCTCATTATCGGCCCGACGGCAAAAACGGAAGGCAACGGAACGAGCGGTGCTATTTTTGAGCGACTAAACGAGGGACTTCAATTTTACACGGATGGATCCGTAGGGCTTGTCGACGTGGAAGACGTGGCCAAAGCGATGGTGTTGCTGATGGAAAATACGACCGTGACCGGACAACGTTTCCTGCTGAGTAATGTAAACATGGCGCACAAAGAGCTGTTAGCGAGATGCAGTGTATATCTTAACAGGCCTGCGCCCACGCTGAAGGCCACGGCCTGGATGCTTAGCTTCGCCTGGCGTGCCGCCGGGATATGGGCGCTGCTTTCGGGCAGACGACCGCTGCTCACCCGCGAGATGGCCAAATCGGCAACCCAAAAAATGCGGTTTTCAAACCGGAAAATCGTGGATGCAACGGGTATTACCTTTAAGCCGATAGATGATACACTGCTTGAAATATGCACAAAACTGTTAAAAACAACATAAGTTGAATAGTTATTATATTATAGATTTCGATAGCACCTTTACGCAGGTGGAGGCGTTGGATGAGCTTGCCCGTATTTCGCTGGCTAATCATCCGGCCAAGGAACTGATTTACGAGGAAATCGAACGTTTGACCAACCTGTCCATGAATGGCCAGCTCTCCTTCCGGGAAAGCCTTTCAGCACGGGTGAAATTGCTGGAGGCTAATCGCGAGCATTTACAGAAGCTGATCGCTATTCTCAAAAAGCGGGTATCCCCGTCATTTTCCCGCAATCGTGAGTTTTTCAAGAAGCATAGCGACAGTGCATTGATCGTTTCCGGGGGGTTCAAGGAATTTATTGTGCCCGTGGTGAGCCCTTATCACATCAAACAGCACAATGTTTATGCAAATACATTCACGTTTGATGAGCAGGGCAACATTACGGGATATGACCAAGGCAACCCGCTGTCGGAAGAGGGGGGTAAAGTGAAACTACTGCGGCAGTTGAGCTTGTCGGGTAAGATATACGGTATTGGTGACGGTTACTCGGATTTTCAATTGAAAGAATCGGGTCTTATCGAACGGTTTTTTGCATTTACGGAGAATATCGAACGTAAGAGCGTATCGGAGAAAGCTGATCACGTGACACCCAGTTTTGACGAATTCCTATATGTAAATGACCTGCCGCGTGCCATTTCCTATCCGAAAAACCGCATTCTGTGCCTCATTGTGGGCGACGTGCCTGAAATTGCAGCACACATCCTCAAGCGCGATGGTTTTTCCATACGCGTAAAGGAGACATTTGAGGAAAAGTATGTAAAGGACGTGGGCATGCTCTTGCTGGGTAGGGGGGTAAAATTGGATGATAGCCAGCTGCTACAGGCCGATAAGTTAAAGACCATCGGTTACCTGGGCGATAGCAAGTATGTTGTAAACCGTGATATTTGCAACGATAAGGGAATTGTTCTTTTCGATGATAAAAAGGATAAAAGCCGCAATAGCGAGTTTATCCCCCGGCGTATGGCTGATTTTATCAACAAGGGAGATACGTATATGAGCCGCAATTTTCCAAACCTCATCTTGCCCAAGATTGAAAAGGCACACCGCTTGCTCCACATACATCGTAATGTGCCCGGTGTAATGGCCCAAATCAATCGTGTCTTTGCCGAAAACCAAATTAACATTGTCGCTCAGTTTTTGATGACCAAAGGAGATATCGGCTATGCGGTGACAGATGTGGATGTGCAGTATGACAAGCAACTGCTCAAGCAGCTAAGGCAGGTAGTCGATACCATAAAATTCAGGGTGCTTTATTAACGGCCCGCAGAAGAAGCATTAATAGCGCTTATCGCAAAAAAATAGAGAGGGATTTGGGAGTCCCTCTCTGAGCGATAGAATTGTTTTTTTATGTTACATAAAGACAGCACCACGGACAATTCTGGGAAACCGTGGGTGTTTTTTAGTGTGCTTTTATACTAGGTATGGATTTTAATCCAGTTAGTTGTGATTTTCGGCTCGAATTTCGTATTTTTAATTGGTAAATTATAAAATTATTGCATATTTTTTTATTGGTTTTGCAATATATAATTGATTTTGTTGAAAATATACCTGTACAAAGACGTGAACTGACGATTTTTGGTGTTTGTGATACAGTTAGCCTGCGAAATTCCATGAGGACAGGGGGGTGATACATTGGTCGAGCCTGATGTCCCAGGCATTGGTATCCTTGATTTCAGGTACCGGCTCAAATAATGACAATCCGATTTTGGCCGTGTCCGGGCGGCATACCCTCAAAAAGCGATCATAAAAGCCCTTGCCGTAGCCTACGCGGTGCCCTTGGCGATCAAAAGCAAGCAACGGTACAAAAACAGCATTGATTTCATCGGGAGGGATCGCTATACCGTTTTCGGGCTCCGGGATGCCCCAATCATTGGTGTTGAGCTCGGTTTTTTCATCCCACAAAAAATGTTGCATGCTCAGGGTGGTGCGGTCACTCCTGGACAAAGCTAGTCGGATAGTGGGATACTGCTGCCTTAGCCAGGTCGCAATGGCATAGGTGTCCGGTTCATGGTTGCCCTTGATGGGAAGGAATAGGTGAACAGTCAAAAACGCGGTGAAGTCCACCTGCTTCACCCGGCTAAGCAACTGCTGGTTCAATCGATGGAATTCATCGTCGGCAAGAAGCATCCGCTTCTCCCGGTATATTTTGCGCAATTCCTGCTTGGTAGTTGGATGCATAACCGATTTGACGTTTGCAGCAAATGTACGGCAATTGATTAAAGAAGAAACAATAAGAAAGGATATCGTGCCAAAAAAAATATCGGCCTTGAAGCGGGGAGCCCCAAGACCGAATAATCAACCTAAACCTAAAAATTTGAATCCTTTTATTTCACCCGTTCGATGTAATCACCTGAACGGGTATCAACTTTCACTTTGTCTCCCTGATTTACAAAGAGCGGTACTTTTATCTCTACACCAGTCTCCACCACAGCGCTTTTTAATGCGTTGGTAGAAGTATCCCCTTTTACGGCCGGCTCTGTGTAAGTAATCTCCAATTCTACTGTGCTAGGTGCTTGAGCCATAATGGGTTCTTCGCTTTCCATTGCTATAAGCACCTGCATACCTTCTTTCAAAAAGCGTGCCGAACTGCCAAATAGGTGTTTCGGAATATTGAATTGTTCGAAGGTATTATTGTCCATTACGACGAATGTATCCCCATCTTCGTATAAGTATTGGTAATCGCTGGTCTCAACACGGGCGATCTCGACTTCCTCATCCGTGCGGAAGCGGTATTCAACAAGCTTGCCGGTTTTTACATTGCGCATTCTGGCTTGGTAAAACGCCCGGAGGTTGCCGGGAGTCCGATGGATGTACTCTTCAACAGACACCAACTCACCGTTGAAACGCAAGATGTTGCCGCTTTTTACTTCTGAAGCTTTGGCCATTGATTTAAATTTAATACAGTTGTGCTTAATGTGGGTACAAAGATACTAAAGTGCCGTTTATTTACAAAAAACCACGTAAAAAGACCCGTCAGGCTTTATAATCAGTGATGTGGATGAAATGCTCACAAAACCCATATTCCTTTTCTTGATTGGAACAGACCAATAGCAGCCGATCGCCTTTCGTTTCGTCGATGAGATTGATATACCAGTCTATGCCTTGGTGATCCAAGTTGGTCGTGGGTTCATCCAGCAGTACAACCGGTGTATCCGCATAGCAAGCTAACGCCAATTTGACACGCTGTTTCATCCCCGAAGAAAAGTACCTGATTTGTTTATTTTTTGCATGTTGTAACCCCAGCCGTTCCATGAATAACTGTTCGTCCAAACCGTATTGGTACTTTTTATGAGTAAAATGAAACCGAATTTGTTCTACCAGTGTAAATTCTTCTATCAGTTCCATATAGGGGGCCACCAGTGAAATATGCCGATAAATATGGTCTGGTTCTATTGTATGTCCCCCGGTAGCATAGCGGATCTGGCCACTGGAAGGAGTAAGGCTGGACGCAATAACTTGAAGCAGCGTGGATTTACCCGATCCATTCGGACCTAAGACAGCATATCGATGCCCCGCCGTGAATTGGTAGTTTAGACGCCGGAATACCCAATCTTGGTTGAATCGCCTGCCGATATCCGCAAGGGTTATTTCCATGGATTATAAGATGCCTTTGCTTTGGCCAAAACCTTTCATCACGCCCCGGTTGGAATTGCGCACAAAGTCAAGTATTTCGTCGCGTATTTCCGTAGGCTTATATTCTGCCTCAATGATGTCCAATGCTTTCGTAAGGTTGTTGTTTTTGACAAACAGTACCCGATAGATATCCTGTATCTCGTTGATTTGGTTGGATGAAAATCCCCTTCTACGCAGGCCAACGGAATTGATGCCTACGTAGGACAGCGGTTCGCGTGCCGCCTTTACAAATGGAGGGACATCTTTGCGGACGAGCGACCCCCCGGCAATGAATGCATGGGAGCCAATGTGGCAAAATTGGTGTACAGCTACCATGCCAGCCAAGACCACGTAGTCGCCTACAATGATATGGCCAGCCAGCGTACTACTGTTAGAAAAAATACAATTGTCTCCCACGATACAATCGTGTGCGATGTGGCTGTAGGCCTGGATGAGGCAGTTCTTGCCAATCACGGTTTTCCATTTATCTTTTGTGCCGCGGTTTACCGTGACGCACTCCCTGATGGTCGTATTATCCCCGATTTCGACAGTGGTGTCTTCCCCATCGAATTTCAGATCTTGGGGGATGCCAGAGATAACGGCCCCGGGAAATATCCGGCAATTCTTGCCGATGCGTGCGCCATCCATGATGGTCACATTGGAACCTATCCATGTGCCTTCTTCGATCACCACATCTTTGTGGATGGTCACAAAAGGTTCAATCACCACATTGCCGGCAATTTTGGCCTGTGGGTGTATATATGCTAATGGTTGTATCATGACGCTTGGCTCTCTTTTACTTTTACAATCTGGGCCATCAACTCTGCTTCAACGACAATTTTTTCGCCGACCATCCCGATACCTTTCATTTGGGCGATGCCCCTACGGATCGGTTCCAACAAGTCGCAGCGAAAGATGATGGTGTCTCCTGGATTTACTTGAGCCTTGAACCGGGCATTTTCTATCTTAAGAAACAACGTGAGGTAATTTTCTGGATCGGCGACCGTGCTTAATACAAGGATGCCCCCAGTCTGTGCCATGGCCTCAATTTGCAATACGCCGGGGAAAACAGGTGCGCCAGGGAAATGCCCCATGAATAAATCCTCATTCATGGTGACGTTTTTCAGCCCCACTACGTGAGCCTTGGTGAGTTCCAAGATTTTATCGACCATCAGGAAAGGCTGCCGATGAGGCAGGATTTTCATGATTTGTACAGTATCGTACAAAGGCGGCATATTTGGATCATATATTTTGATATATTTCCGGCTCTTCTCTTTTTTGATTTGTGCCTTGATTTTCTTAGCAAAGGAGACATTGGCAGCATGCCCGGGCCGGGCAGCCATGATGTGGCCTTTAATGGGGCGGCCTACCAATGCGAGGTCACCAATCATATCGAGTAATTTATGCCGCGCGGGCTCGTTTTGGTGACGGAGCTCAATATTGTCCAGGATACCTTCTTTTGCGACATCGATGTCCTCCCGGTTAAAAAGCTTGGCCAGATGCCGCAATTCGTCTTTGCTCACCTCTTTATCGACCACCACGATGGCGTTATTGAGATCGCCGCCTTTGATGAGGTTGTTTTGCAGCAGCATTTCCAATTCATGTAGGAAACAGAAGGTTCTCGATGAAGCAATGTCTTTGGAAAACTCATCGATACCGCTAATGGAGGCATGTTGGCTTCCCAATACCGGTGAGTTGAAATCGATCATGCACGTAAAGCGATAACCATCCAACGGCATAGCTACCATCTCTACTTTTCTGTCTGGTTCGGTGTGGTGTATGTTATGGGGGATTTCGTAATAGTCGCGATCAGCACCCTGGTCTATATAGCCTGTTTGTTCGATGGCTTTTACAAATGGAGCCGAACTGCCATCCATGATGGGTACCTCGGGTCCGTCAATATCAATAAGTACATTGTCAATTTGTAGGCCTACTAAGGCGGCCATCAAATGTTCAATGGTACTCACGCTGGCGCCATTTTGAGAGATGGTGGTGCCTCGTGAGGTATCTGAAACATTATCAGCATCTACCAAGATAGTTGGTTGGTTTTCCAAGTCGACGCGTCTGAATCTATACCAATGGTGTTCCGGAGCGGGTTTTAAGGTCATCGTGACGGGTTTGCCGGTATGGAGGCCCACTCCTGAAATGATAATTGTTGATTTGATTGTTCGTTGTTTTACATTCATTGTTGTCATTGGCTTATCCTGTCAAAAGGAATCTTAAGCACTTGTTTTATTTCGATAGTTCTTTTGTTAATAATAGCTGCTCCAATTCTTCAAGCCGGCGTTCCAATTCCGGTAGGCGGGAATAGACTACCTGGGAACGCATCTGGGCATTATAAGGAGCAGCGGGGCTACCAGACCACTTTTTGCCCTCCTCGGCAATGGTACGGTTTACGCCGGATTGAGCCTGTATTTGGCTGCCACTGGCGATGTTGATATGGCCAACGATGCCGACCTGTCCGCCAATGACTGCTTTTTCGCCAACCTTGGTGCTCCCGGAGATGCCTGATTGAGCGGCAATAACCGTATTTTTCCCAATCTCCACATTATGCGCTATCTGAATCAGGTTGTCCAGCTTGACACCCTTGCGGATAATGGTAGAACCCATCGTAGCCCGATCGATGACGGTATTGGCGCCAATCTCTACGTCATCTTCAATGACCACATTGCCAATTTGGCTAATTTTATTGTAGGTGCCGTCTTCCTGGGGGGCAAAGCCAAAGCCATCGCTGCCCACTACCGTGCCCGAATGGATAATGACGCGTGAACCAATGACGCAGTCGAAGTAAACGGATACTCCAGCAAATAATGTCGTATTGTCGCCAATTTTGACATTGTCGCCGATGTACACGTGTGGATATATCTTGGCATGATCGCCGATGACTACATCCTTATCGATATACGCAAAAGCACCGATGTAGACGTTTTTCCCGATTTTGGCACTGGGATGGATAAATACGGGTTCTTCAATACCTGTTTTGTCCAAGCGCATCTTATTGTACAGTTCCAACAATAATGAAAATGCAGTATAGGCATTTTTCACCCGGATAAGGGTACTCGCTATGGGTTTATCCAGTTTCAGGTCTTCATTGATGATAATCACCGATGCCCGCGTTGTATAGAGGTATTGTTCGTATTTCGGATTGGACAAAAAAGACAGGCTACCCGTGGATGCTTCCTCGATTTTGGCCAGTTGCTCTACCATCACATCGGGATTTCCTTCAAGGGAACCATTTACGAGCGTAGCTATTTGATGTGCGGAAAATTGCATCTGCAAATGTATAAGTTTAAACGATATATATTCAAATTTTTACTGGTTATCAGCTTATTGATGGTGGATAGTAAGCAATTCCTTTGGAAATGAAACAGCAAATTTTTGAACTTTTTTTGATAAGGTGCCCAAATTGGACAAATCTGATGCTTCTGCAATATCTTGTATACTTCCGTCTTTCATTAAAATTTTGATTGTACTATTGTTCTGTTCGTAGGCGCTATTCTCAATGGATTGTACCCATACATAATAGGCCGTATCTGCAGCAGTTATCCCGAAATATTTTACAGCCCGTTCTTCGAGATCGACGATGACGTGATCCTGCGGGGCAGTGCTGTATAATTCGGTACGGTATAATGACCGGGCGATGAGCCGTGAACACAGCATGCGCAAGATGTGGTCGTCATGATACGCCCAAGTCTTTATCGCAGACCAGATGTCTGTGTCATCGAGACGAGAAAAATGAACCAAATGTGTCACATTTTCCGTAAAATTTTCCCGGGTAATCTTGTTGCGCAAAAAATGTTCCAACGATGGGGAGGCAAAGAGTAAAATGCCCTGCTCATAGAGTTCTTTCGCGCGTTGGAGGATCTTGAGCAACATTTGTTCGGCACCGAGGACGGTTTTGTGAAGATAAACTTGCCAGTACATCAAACGGCGCGCGATAAGAAACTTCTCTACCGAGTAAATCCCCTTCTGCTCAATGACCAGCTCGTTGTCAACGACATGCAGCATTTTGATGATGCGATCGAAGCTGATGACCCCTTCGGCTACTCCGGTAAAAAAGCTGTCGCGGCTGAGGTAGTCCATCCGGTCAATGTCAAGCTGCCCAGAAACCAACTGGTGGAGGAATTTTTTTGGGTAGCGGTTGTTAAAAATTGCGATAGCCTTATCAAGCTGTCCATTGAAGGTTGTATTGAGCTCATCCATCATGAGCGCCGAAAGCAGTTCGTGTGAAACGCCCTCGACCAAGGTGTGTTCCAGCGAATGGGAAAACGGACCATGGCCAATGTCATGCAGTAGAATCGCGGCCAGGACGGCTTCCTCCTCCTCGACGGTGATGGCGATACCTTTTCCGCGAAGTGTTTCAATGGCCAAAGCCATCAGGTGCATCGCTCCCAGCGCATGCTGGAAACGAGTGTGCAATGCTCCGGGGTAGACCAGGTGGGTCATGCTCACCTGCTTGATATAGCGCAGGCGCTGAAAATAGGGATGCTGTATCAGGTCAAATATGAAACCAGATGGGATGGAAATGAATCCATAAACGGGATCGTTGATTATCTTCTTTTTATTCACTCTCCGTAGGATTTACGGGGCAAAGATACGTTACGTGCCTGTTAATTTTTGTTAAAAAAGTCAGGTTAGGGCAAACTTTTCGTTATGTTCGCGATTATTTAAAGGATAATACAATCCATCTTTTATAGTTGAGGAAATACGGAATGCAAGAGACAAATATCCTATGGGCAGATGATGAGATTGATTTGTTGAAGCCCCACATCATGCTGTTGAATGAGAAGGGATACGGTGTGAAAACGGTAACGAATGGCAACGATGCGGTAGACGCCTTTAAAAAAGGGTTCTATGATTTGGTGTTTTTGGATGAAAATATGCCGGGGCTTACCGGATTAGAGACCCTTTTCGAATTGAAGAACATCAACCCAGCAATACCCATGGTATTGGTGACGAAGAACGAGGAAGAACACTTGATGGAAGATGCCATCGGCTCCAAAATCGATGATTACCTCATTAAGCCCGTCAATCCGAAGCAGATCCTGCTTACCATTAAGAAGCTGACCGAAAACAAACGATTGATCAGCGAAAAGACGTCCATGGCTTACCAGCAGGATTTCAGAACCCTGGGCATGATCCTCAATGACAATTTGGATTATGAGCAATGGACAGAAGTCTATAAGAAGTTAATTTATTGGGAACTATCACTTGAAAAGCTGGAAGATGCGGGTATGCACGAGGTGCTTACTTTGCAAAAGGCGGAAGCCAACATGCAGTTTTCCAAGTTTATGGAAAAAAATTACCTCCGTTGGGTGAAGGAGCCTGAAAGAGGTCCCATCATGTCACACCAATTGTTTCGCAAAAAGGTTTTTCCAACGTTGCAAGACAATAGGCCCACCTTCTTTTTCCTTATCGATAATTTACGGTACGATCAATGGCGGGTGGTCAACGAAGTCATCACCAACTATTTCCGGCTGGAAGAAGAGGATAGTTATTACAGCATACTCCCCACCGCTACGCAATATGCACGTAATGCCATATTCAGTGGGTTGATGCCCTTGGAGATGGAAAGGCAACACCCGGGCCTGTGGCAGAATGATGAAGATGAGGGCGGCAAAAACCTACATGAAGACAAGTTTCTCGCCGACCAGATCAAGCGGCTGTATCGGAAGGAATGCAAGCATTCGTATACCAAGGTACTTACCCTCGAACAGGGGCGCGATGTGGCTGAAAACCTGAGCAATTTGATGGGCAATGATCTGAATGTGCTGGTGTATAACTTCGTAGATATGCTCTCCCATGCGCGTACGGATATGGCCATGATCCGTGAATTGGCCAACGATGAGGCAGCTTACCGTTCGCTCACGTTATCGTGGTTTGAGCATTCACCGCTTTTGGATACGCTGAAGTGGCTTTCGCAAAAAGCGGTGCGCGTCATCATTACGACTGACCATGGGACTATCCGCGTGAAACACGCCAGCAAGGTAATCGGCGACCGGAATACGAACACCAATTTGCGGTACAAACAAGGTAAAAACCTCAATTTCATTGCTAAGGATGTATTCCATATCAAGAATCCACACGACGCGATGCTACCGAAACTCCATGTGAGTTCGAGTTTCATTTTTGCGAAGGAGGATACGTATTTTGTCTATCCGAACAACTACAACCATTTTGTCAACTATTTTAATGAAACCTTCCAACACGGCGGCATTTCTTTGGAAGAAATAATCATTCCGTTTGCAACGTACACGACTAAGTAGTAAAAAAGCGTATTTTTGCATGCATGGTCGTTGAGGTCGCAAACTTGGCGGATTTGCCCAACGCAGCTGCGCAGGTCGTAGCAGCAGGGGGTGGGCACCGTGTTTTTCTTTTTTATGGCGAAATGGGTGCAGGCAAGACTACGCTCATTAAAGCCATCTGTGATCAATTGGGCGTCACGGACCAGACGTCCAGTCCTACATTCGCCATTGTAAACGAATATAACACGACCGAGGAGCCTATTTACCATTTCGATTTTTACCGTATTAAGGCCGAGCAGGAGGCTTTTGATCTGGGCTATGAAGATTATTTCTATTCGGGCAGCTATTGCTTTGTGGAATGGCCGGAAAAGATAGCCGGGTTGTTGCCCGATGATGCCATCGAAGTGACCATCGCCGTCACGGGCAATGACAGTCGGCACATCACCGTCCAGCCGCGGCAATAGGCGATTGCGCCATTCCGCAAAAAAAATCATCCCACCAATGCAACCTTTTTACCCATCTTGTCATCCTTACGATAAACACACGCAAATTGGAGCAAACGGTTACAATAGATAGTTTGTATGAGGGCTGTAAAGCGGGTAGCCGCCAAGCGCAGCAGAAGCTATACCAAGCGGTAGCATCAAAAATGCTGGGTGTGTGTATGCGCTATGCAAGAAGTACATTCGAGGCGGAAGATATGCTGCAAACGGGATTTATGAAGGTCTTTGGCAGTATCGAAAGCTATCGTGGAGAAGGACCGTTTGAGGGGTGGATACGGCGTATTATCGTAAACACCGCCGTGGAAACGTACCGCAGGAATATGCGTAGCGGCCATCCGGTTGAGATCGACGATGTGCACGATGATGTACAGCACACGTTTTCGATGGACATGCTGGAGTGTGAAGATTTATTGCGGATTATCCAAGCACTTCCCGACGGCTACCGCATCGTGTTTAACATGTACGCTTTAGAAGGGTATTCGCATAAAGAAATTGCAGCGGCGCTTCACATCAGTGAAGGAGCATCCAAGTCGCAATTGTCCAGGGCAAGGGCTTGGCTTAAGGAAAGAATCATAAAATTGGAAGGAGGAAGATATGAATCCAGGTAAAAAGAACGAATTTGATCGGCAGTTGCGGGAGAAGTTCAGCGACTTCAAGCCCGAAGCCGCTGCTGATCTTTGGGATAAGATAGCGGCACAACTGGATGCACAGGAGCATGGTCGCGTGGTGGCTATGGCTACAAAAAAACGGCGATCGCCTACTTGGTGGATAAGTGTGGCTGCTGCCTTATTGGCGGTGTGTAGCGTGGTATATTGGTTCAATAGGCCGGTGTCTGTGACCTACCTGCAACGTCCTTTGGCGGATGCTGCTGTTGCCAAGCCAGCGGCACCGACGGTGGTGGAAGAATCAGCTGCCGAACCGCCCATTGAACGACTGGATATTGCGCGGCTAAAACGGGTGTTTGCGAGAAAAGATAAAAGATCAGATAGGAATATCGCCGTGCGGCCGCTGGATACCATGACGCAAAATAGCGGACAGCCCGTGCAAAACCGTGGAGACCAACGGCTGGCTACCCATAAAGTAGCCCCTCCCGAAACACCTACATTAGAAGCGAAGCGGGTTGCGGCAGTAACGCTTCCCGTGGAGCAACCGGAGGCCGTGGAGGAAGTACTTGCCAGCGTGCCGGACATTCAGCCGTTGGTCGTTTTGGAAGAAGAGGAGGAAACCATGCTTGCATCAGCGGAAGAAGGGAAACAACACTTTGGTATCAGCAATATCCTCAACTACGTGGTAGGCACCGTGGATCAACGCGAGGAGAAACTCGTGACCTTTTCCAACGATGGCGAGGGTTCGCTGAAATTAGACTTCAATTTTGGCCTGGCCAAAAACCGGAAGAAAAAAATAAGATAACGTAAAAAAATCAAATCCTAACAAACATAAATATGAAATACATAAGCCTTACAATGTTGTTTTGCACCGCCATACTGTCGGTTGCTGCACAGGAGAAAAAACGAGTGGATAGCCTTCGGAATGCCGTCAGAACACCTATCGATACCGTGATTATGGAAGATGTCGATACGGGGGAAAAGCGCAAGGTGCGCATCATTATACCGGGGAAAGATGAAGGGATGATCACCATTGAAAAGACGGACAAGAGCTATGAATATGAGTCCGGGGATAAGCATGAAAAAAAACAGATCAGTGTGGAAAACGATCATCCCAGAAAAGCGTATCCAATCTATGGAATTACCTTCTCACGGATAGACCTCGGATTGGTCAAGCTGGTGGACAATGGGAGCTTCACCTTGTCAGATGATAACCGTGATTTCAGGTATCGCCCCGGAAAAACCGTCAATTTTGGCTTTGACGTTTTGCAGGCTGGCTACCGCTTCAATGATAATTTCCGCTTGTTTCTGTCGGGTGGCTTTGATTGGACATACATCCGGCTAAGGGAAGATATTGACTTCATGGAGAATACCACGCCCCTGACCTGGGAACATACGGATGTAAGTTTTTCGAAAAATAGGCTCACATCCACCTACCTCCGCCTACCACTCTCGTTCGAATTCCGTACGAAGCGCTATAGCGGTATCGGACGCCTGAAGTTTGCATTTGGGCCGGAAGGGGGATTTTTGCTCAAGGGTACACAGGTGTTTAAAAGCAGTGAGCTGGGTAAACAGAAGTTTAAGGACGACTACAATTTTACCCAATTTCGCTACGGCGCATTTGCTCGGTTCGGGGTAGGCGACTTCGGGATCTATGCCAAGTATTATTTCAATGACATCTTTGAAAATAGCCCTAATCAAGCCGGCCTGCGGAACTTCACGTTTGGACTGATGTTTGGAATTTAAGTCGTTATCGATATATTTTGTAGTTTTGTGCTGTTCCGATGTTTTCGGAACAGCTTTTTTTATGGCATCAATCTCAATAAATCCCCCCTCCTGCTCGGTACCTAATGATGTACAGCATGTGGGCCTGCCGCTTATCCATGGCGAAAACCTGAGCCGTTCTTTTCAGGGCAAAGAACCGGTTGTGGCAGTCAGCAGCTTGTCTTTCGACATCAACGAGGGGGAAGTGACGGCCATCATCGGTGAAAGTGGAAGCGGCAAAAGTACCATGCTCCGGCTTATCTATGGATTGCTGGAACCTGACGGCGGTGAAGTGCGTTATCGGGGATGGCGGGTACCAAACCCGAGAGAGAAACTCATTCCCGGTCATGACGCCATGCGTATGGTATCCCAGGGTTTTGATGATCTCAATACCTACGCCAACGTGTGGGATAATGTGGCCTCGCAACTACCCAACACGGACTTGGAGGCCAAATTCAACAAGACGAATGCCATCTTGCATCGCTTGCGCATTGCGCACTTGACCAAGCAACGCATTGCAGACCTAAGTGGCGGGGAGAAACAGCGCGTGGCTATCGCGCGGGCATTGGTCAAGGAACCGGAAGTGCTCCTAATGGACGAGCCCTTTAACCAGGTAGACGCATCATTCCGGGAAACCCTACAACAGGATATCCTTCATATCGTTGAAGAAACCGGCCTCACTGTGGTGCTGGTATCACACGATCCGGCAGAGGTGCTCGCTATGGCGGATCAGCTGATCGTGTTGAGAGCGGGCCATTTGGTAGCTGCAAATGCGCCAGCGCTGCTGTATAGGCAGCCACCGGATAGTTATACGGCACGGTTGCTGGCCAAGAGCAATATCCTCAACCAAGCAGCAGCCTCGGCACTGGGTATTAAGACCGCTGCTTCGACAATCATCATTCACCCGGAATGGCTGTCGTTAAGGGAAAGCCCATCTGGAGATTTCCACATCGTGGATATCCAATTCAAAGGATTTTACCAAGTGGTTGCTATCCAGCATGCCAGCATAGGATTGCAGGTCATCGTGAGCTCGGCAATAGACCTACGGCAAGGTATGCAGGTTGGTGTGCGTGTCATTCGTTTCCACGAAATCGAAGTACAATAGGGTAATACCTGCTAAGTGTGGGTTAAAATATGGCTTAATGGCTGTCGTTTGATTCGCTATATTTGGAACTTACAACCTTTTTGAAAACATGCATAAGTCAATACGGATAGGATATGCCCTATGGGCAACAATCTTACTCAATGCCGCCACCTTGATGGCGCAAACGCCTGCACCTTTCAAACCCACACACGATGAAATCATAGCCCGTTATAAACACGCGGCGAAAATGGATAGCCTGACCAAAAACGCAGTGTTCGGGGATCAAGTGGTGCCGCATTGGAATGACGATGAACAGTCTTTTTGGTATGCGCATATGTTGCCGGATGGGACGAGTGAATACCTACTGGTGGACGTGAAGACAGGGAGGAAACGTCCGCTTGCCAATGGGGAGGAGATTGCGGCTGCTGCGCAGCAAGAACAATCGCGGCAACTCAGCTCGCGTGCGCGCGGCGGTATCGTAGATTTCCGTGGCGAACGTATCTCTCCCGATAAGCAATGGGAAGCATATATCGAAGAGGGCAATCTTTTTGCCAAGCAACGGAGCAATGGCGAGGTCATTCAGTTTACTTCAGATGGCACCAAAGAAACCCCCTATGGCGCGATGGCTTGGAGCCCGGATAGCAAGTACCTTGCTGGATACTTTATCCATCCCGTACAGGATTCGTTGGTGCATTATGTGTTGTCGGCCGTCCCCGAAACCACACGTGGTCAGTTGGTGTCCCGACCTTATAAACAACCGGGCGATCCTTTTACGACTTATGAACTGTTTCTCTTCCCGCTTGATAAGCGGGCGGCCATCAACGTGGATGCAGAAACTATCGATTTTCCCAATGCGGCGCCGCAACTGCGGTGGCGGGATGGAGATGCCCGATACTTCACGTACGAAAAGTTTGACCGGGGCCATCAGCGGTTTCGGGTGATTGAAGTGGATGCGCAGACGGGGGCTACGCGTAACGTCGTCGACGAACAAACGAAGACATTTATTTACCATGACCGCCAGTATACCCATTATCCGACAGGTAGCAACCTACTCATCCGATCATCCGAGAAAGATGGCTGGCGGCACCTCTACTTGGTTGATTTGGTCAGTGGCACGGAAAAACCCATCACGACAGGGGAATGGGTAGTGCGAGACGTTGTTGATGTAGACGCTGAGAAAAAACAGATTTGGTTTACTGCGGGCGGGGTGATCGCGGGAGAAGATCCTTACCATATCCACTATTATCGTATCGGTTTTGACGGGAAGGATCTCACCGCGTTGACACCGGATCAGGGTAATCACAGTGTGGTATTTTCGCCCGGCAAGTCGTACTATATCGATACCTATTCAACCGTCAACAAGCTTCCGGTGACTAAGCTGTATAGAGGTAGAGACGGCAAGGAAATAGCGGTGTTGGAAGAAGCCATGCTTAGTGATTCCTATCTGCAAAGCGGCGTCACGCCACCGGAGGTATTCGTAGCCAAGGGGCGCGATGGCGTCACGGATATCTGGGGAATAGTAAGCAAGCCGTCTAATTATGATCCAGCCAGGAAATATCCGGTGCTGGAGAATATCTATGCCGGGCCGCACGATTCGTTTGTGCCTAAATCTTTTGTGCCCTACAGCGAAATGCAGAGCCTCGCCGAGCTTGGTTTCATCGTGGTGATGATTGACGGCATGGGTACAACCAACCGCTCCAAGGCATTCCATGATGTTTGCTGGCAAAACATTGCAGATGCGGGGTTTCCAGATCGTATGTTGTGGATCAAAGCGTTGGCTGAGCAATGCCCTTTTGTGGATACTACCCGGGTGGGACTATACGGCACATCTGCTGGTGGGCAAAATACCGTTTCGGCCCTGATGTTCCAGCCGCAGTTCTATAAAGCGGGGGTAGCTGCCTGTGGCTGCTATGACAACCGCGTAGATAAGCAATGGTGGAATGAGCAGTGGATGGGCTACCCCGTAGGCCCGCATTACGAAGCCCAATCAAGTGCCACCGTGGCCAACGCACGTAAGCTGAGCGGCAATTTGCTGTTGATTGTGGGCGAAGCGGATACCAATGTACCGCCGGAATCCTCTTACCGTGTCGCCGATGCGCTGATAAAGGCGGGTAAGACGTTCGATTTTCTCTCTGTGCCCGGCATGGGCCATAGCGATGGTGGGCCTTTCGGACGGATGAAAAAGCGTGATTTCTTCGTCAAGCATCTGTTGGGCGTAGACCCACCCGACTGGAATGCTGGGGAATTGCCCTACAACCCGGATACCGGCAGGGAGCGCTGGTCATTTCAATAATCCAGCGCCATCTCTCCGTTGTAATAATCCACAATGCGCTGGCGGAGGTGCCATTGGTAGCGAGCGATAACGAGGCTGGCATTGGCATTGTCCATCTTGTTTTTAGCAATGAGAAAATCCACGGAATTGATGGCTCCGGCGTTGAAGCGCACTTCGGCCACGCGGAAGGATTCGGTATAATACTGTACCTGCTCCACTAAGTTCTTGTACCGTTCTTTGGCCGCTTCCAAGTTGAACAGCACCTGATTGGTGGTCTGTTGTAGTTCATTGCGGCGAGTCTGTGCGATGTTTTCGGCCTCCAGCAAATTGAGCTTGGCCAACGACACGTTGTTGCGTACTTGAAACCGGGATAAAATAGGTATTGACAGCGAGAAACTCAATGATCGGCCCAAGTTGTTCTGGATTTGATCGTAATAACTGCCCCTGCCATCCTTGGAATAGTTACTCGATAATCCCGCTCCTAACGATAACGTGGGAAAATAAGCCGATCGCATGGCCTTCAGCCCAAATTCCGCTTGTTTTTGGCGCTGGTCTGCCGCCTTGATGATGCCCAGGCGCTCAGCAGCCGTTTGGTACAGCGCATTGGCGTCTGATGCCTGTGCCGTGGACAAAGGCAATTCCTGAAGCGACGTCAAAGAAGTAGCCTCATTGTAAGGCAAATTCAATAGCCGAAAAAGTGCAATCATGGAACCGTTGAGCTCGTTTTTTGCGTCGTTCAACTGGTTGAGTTCGCTGGCGTATTGCCCTTTGAGGTCGTAATAGGTGCCCGGTGCAATATTCCCTTCTTGATGGAGCAACGTGTTGCGATTGACTTGTTGCCGCGTCACTTCCACCTGGTTTTCGATTTGGAATACAATATCCCGGGCGGTAAGTGCCTGGATGTAGGCGGACGTGACGTCCAGGGCAGTCTGTTCTTTAGCCAATTGCTCTTCCAATTGCGCGGCACGGTATGCATGGGCCTGCTGGGTAATATTTCTGAACATCCGCAATCCATCAAACAAGAGCAATGAACTATTAAGGCTTTGATTGCCGGACATGAAGTTTTCCTCGACATATTGGTTGGTCGTGGGATTGATAAACCGACCTTGGCTATAGCTATGGCCAAGGTTGGCACTTAGCGAAGGAAGGAGGTTGTGCTTCGCCTGCCGCAGGTATATACCTTCAGTCCCGGTGCGGATCTCGCTTTGCTGGACCTCCAGGTTGTTTTCAAGTGCCAGTTCGATGCAGCGTTCCAGGGTCAGCGTATCCTGTGCAGTGGCAGCTTGATTAGCCATTCCAAGGGTGATTCCCAAACAAATTATATAACGTATTCTCTCAAACATTTCGTTGCGCTATTTTTTGGCATAGGATACACATAGTTTGCGCCAAAATTATAACTGTAAGATTATAAACAGATTGGCGAAGACCTTTTTAGTTGGCCTTGTTCGATATCGTGCAGTGAGTGTTCGGAAACGAACAGTTTGAATTACGATTTAAGTTGTTTAATCGCGGTTATATAGGAAGAACCTATAGGCAGAATGCTGTCTCCCACGGTCAATTGATGTCGTTCGATTTTCTGTACCTTGTCAATGGCGGCGATAAAAGAGCGGTGTATACGGATAAAACGATGGGTAGGCAGCAATTCTTCGCACTCGGTGATGGTCATCCGGCTGAGTACATGGCGATCGCCCAGTACAAAATTGACATAGTTGCCGGTAGCTTCCAGGTAGTCGATATCCGTGAATGCTATCTTGACCTGGTCATATCCCGTCTTCACGAAGAGGTACTCCGGCTTGATGCCATTCGTGCCCCGCAGTTGCAGCCATTCCTGCGCCTTGTTGCATGCCTTGAGAAATCGGCTCAGCGAAAATGGTTTGAGCAGATAATCTACTGCATCGAGCTCGAAACCGGCTACGGCATGTTCGGAATAGGCTGTGGTGAAAACCACCAACGGTTTTTTGCTGAGGCTCCTAAAAAATTCAATGCCCGAAATGTCGGGCATTTTGATGTCCAGAAAGAGGAGATCAACGGGATGTTGCTGCAGGTAGTCCATTGCCTCAAAGGCATTGGTAAACGTAGCCTGTAACTCCAAGAAAGGCACCTTGGCGGCATGGCTGCTTACAACCTCAAGGGCTATGGGTTCGTCGTCTATGGCGATGGCGGTTATCAAGTTCCGTTCCTTAATATAAATTCGAGGAAATATACAGCCTAATTAGGATAATTGGAGGGTTAAATGCACAAAAAATTCTTGCGTGGTCTCGCGTATCACCAGCTCATGCCTGCCGGGATACAGCATGGCCAGTCGTTGTTTCACGTTTTCCAGTCCAATACCCGAATGACCTCGCTCCGGATCGGAGTCCGATTTCCGGTGGATGCTGTTGTGTACATCGAAAAACAGGTTGCCCTCAGCCTCATAGAGACTGATTTTTATCCACGATTTTTCCTGTAGGCTGATGCCGTGTTTGAAGGCGTTTTCAACAAATGGGATGAGCAGCATGGGAGCAATGTAGGTGCTTTCCAAGGCATCGTTAATGGTATGTTCTACAATAATGCCCGGTGAGGTGGCGGTACGCAGCAATTGGAGATCGATATAGTTGCGGAGATATTCCACTTCGCGGGCGAGTAAAATCTTGTCCTGGTTGTTTTCATGCAACATGAAGCGCATCAGATCGCCCAGCTTTTGGATGCCGGAAGCGGTACGTTCTGCCTTTTCCTGTAGCGCCATGCCGTATAGCGTGTTAAGAATGTTGAACAGGAAATGTGGGTTAATTTGGGAGCGAAGGAAACTGAGATCGGCTGAGGTCTGTCCAAGTTCCCTTTTGAGGCTGAACAATTGCGCTATGCGCGCTTTTTGACGATGATATAGGTAGTAGGAAAGTGGCAGCACGACCAACATGATACAGAACCATTCCAGAAAGAACAGCGGCTCATCGGATGAGGTGAAAGCAACGAAGAAAACCCCGAAAGGAATAAACAACGCAAAGGACAATGGCAGGGCCAGCAATAGGTATAAGCCGAAACGATACCTGCGTTTCTCACAGGTGGGAATCAGCCAATAGGTGTTCAGTGCGTAGAGGACGTATGTATAAAGTATACCAGAAAACCACAGTCCAGCCAAATCGCGGTGAATCGTCAGCAACAGGAAAAAGATAAATATACTACCTCCTAAAACCACGACGCTCTCCTGTGCGATCCGTGTAGCGAGCGTTTGCTGCTTGTTCTGGCCATATCGGATGAGGCGCTTAATGCCCTCGTAGGACAGGATAAGGGAAATGACCAACAGCGTGATTCCCAGCGTTTCTCCGCGGGGGAGGTAGTCCCAAAAGGTGTGCATACGAATGGTATGGTATTCCCTTACCCAGAAACAGAAGGACAGCCCAAACCACGTCGCGAAGAATAGTGCAAAGGTAAACGAGATACCTGCTTCCATATACCGTTTCTGGAAAAAGGCCGGCGAAATCCATTGGGTAAAGGTGACGAATGCACCATAAATGATGCTGATATAAGCTGATAGCGCTATCGCTTGCCGGATGGTTTGATGGGCCGCGTTGTTACTATTGATAAGTATCAGGATGAAGAGATAAATAGCCGTGGCCAAAATGATTTCAATACGATTCAATTTCATTGTTGAATAATTTTCCAGCAAAGAACGCCAATCCAGTATGGCAGGGCAATAAAATGGGATGAAAAAGACTATATAAGTGATGAAACCAGCGGTCTACAGGGTTTCGTCCTCCCATACCCGGGCCTTGCGCTTTTCAATTGCTTGTTGCACGTGGGTATCGTATAAACTATCGGTAATGGCTATCTCGGCGTCCCGGTTTTTACCCGAGCGATGAATATCCACGGTTTGCTGATCTCGCAGGGCGATATCGTAAGCATCCCGTACGCTCATCAGTTTTACAAACACCGGTAAGCATTCAAAGAAGATAAAGAGCAGCATAATAAAGGTGATGGACCAATAGTTGGCCTCGTTCAAGGTGCCGTCAGGATGATATTTCAGGTCGCCCAAAGCGGCATTGCGATCAGCAAACCCGGCCACGTTTACAGCACTGTCCAACTGGGCACCTGTAAGTAGCCGTTCATCAAGCAGCCCTTCGAATTGTTTACGTTGCTGGATAAAGGTTTCCTGCAGTTGAATGCGGCTACGGAGCGTATCCAGGTATTGCTCCTGTTTATCAAGCTCGGCCTGGCGTTGTTTGGCGTAGGGTCCATAGCCAACGATGCCGGATGTCTCCACGGTCTTTTCGCCGAACGTTTCCATTTTGAGCTTGACCCGATCGGACTTGATCGCGGCTTCGAGGGAATCCCGTTCTGTTTTTAGCTCGGTTACCCTGCCAAGCTCAATGGCATATTTGCTTTCAAACGCCTTGTTGAGCGTGTCAATGTTGGCCCGCTGCCTATCCAAATACGTCACCCGTAGCTGTTCGCGTATTTCCTTGTCAAATACCTTGAGTTCCAACGGGCGGGCGATGACAATACCGATGAGCACGGCCAGCAGAATGCGGGGGGTAGCCTGGAACAATTGCTTGAGGCCCGATGCGTTTTTGTTGATACTTAGTACGATATAGCGATCCATGTTGAAGATGGCCAAACCCCACAGTAGACCGAATAAAATAGCGTACAATGGCGCAAAGCTGCCTCCACTAAATACAAAATACAGCGCATATCCACCGGACAGTGCGGCAAACAGTCCGGTAAAAAAAATAGTAGCACCAATGCCCACATATTTATTGTGTTCGGCAGGGTATTTTGCTAAGGTTGCTTGGTGTGTGCCACTGCACCACCAAAAAAATCGCGTCAGTTTCTCCATCACGTTTGGATATCCATTTATAAGACGGATTGAAAGCCAAATTGTTACAGGCATTTCCGCCATGACCGCAAAAATAGGAGCTGTGGGATAGATGCCGTACAAACTGGGATGAAAGCGATAAAATATGGGACGAAAACGAGTGTGGCCAGTAATAACTGAGCGATTAGCCAGCGTGGAAAATCTCCAGCAGCTTCTTGGATAACGCGCCAATATCATTCCGATAATCATGGCTTCCCGGCAGCACGGCTACCGGCATCCCTGCCTCGATGAAGGATCGGGTAACTCCGGCATCTTCGTCTTTCCCGAATAAAAAATAACAGGGGCAAGTTTTCAGCTTGCGGCATTCCTCCACCACTGGATAGTGCTCGTTTCCCTTGGAATTGTTGAGCAATGTAGCTAAGGTAACTTCAAAGTCGGCAAAGCGCCCGGGCGAAATGCAGACGGCCATTCCCACCTTCGCCAGCAACTCGCTCGGGAGGCGGCTGAGCATGAAGGGGATCACACTTGCCCCAAACGAATAGCCGACAACGAAAACCTGTTGGGAGCGCGGATTTTGGAGGCGACCGGCGAGCAACGATGCCATGTCTGCTGCAAGTTGTTGCGGCGTCTTTGCTTTCCAGAAATAGTTCCGGGCATCCAGCACGAGTACACCGTAGCCCTTACTGCTTATTTCTGCAACGAGGCGTTGGCTGAACGTGTTGTATCCGCCATCGCCCGACAGGTAAAGGATAAGTGGGAGCGATTCGTTGGCCGCTTTTACCTCCATGACAGGCAGATCCTGTGGAGGTACCTTGGACAACATATCCGGACGCGCGCCTGCCGCATTGCAGAGGAATATGCATAAGGCACAAAAGAGGGTGTGGTGTGACCTGCTATTCATCATGTATATGTTCATGTATATGTTATTGCGTTGGTTTGACCACCTTAGCCAACGTCAAAGGTGCCTGCAATAAATCATAATGGTGATCAAACAGCAGGTACTTGGATTTCCACTCGGGATTGAATTTGTCTTTGAACTCCCGTAGCCCTTTATAGTGCCGGAAAAGTTGTAGCTTCTCATAGGCAAATTTGACAGTACGCTGCGGCAGATCGGCAGGCCGATCAATGCCGGAAAACGGAGCCAGCCCCATGTTCAACGTGGCCTGTCCGATTGATCGGCCATATTCGATCAATGCCACAATTAGCGCATCCATGCTTCCACCCGGTGCATCGGCCGTTTTCCGGATAAGGTCATAGGTCAGCTCACCAGCGGCATAGTCAGGAATGACGTTCAGGAATGCGACTACCTTTTCATCCGCATTTTCGAGGGTGATGATCGTCTGCTGTTTCAGCTCGGCCTCATCAAACATTCCTTGCGAAAAGACCAGCTCTTCCCGTTGCATGGATTCCAGCCAACTGTCAGACACATGCCTAAGTTTTTGCAACAGGCCGTCTTTGATGGGAGCGTGGTAAATTTGTACGCCATAACCTTTCTTTGCGACGCTGTTGAGCGCATTGCGTAGCGACTTCCGATCTTTGCCTTCCAGGCGGAACTCTTCGATGCCAACAAGGGCTTCCTGCCCGATGGGCATGGCTTTCCAACCAATGCTGTCATAAAACGGCAGGCGTTCCTCATCGATACGATAGTAAAACGCACGTAAGCTATTCTCCTTGCAAAATCGATTAAACGCTACCATCAGTTTGGTGCGTTCATCGTCGGTTGCGCAGACCGGTTCGTGCAGTACCACGGCGTAGTTATTGGCTACCCGGTAAGCGATCACCCCGTCAATGCCCTCGGCAAAGAAAAACAATTTGTCACGGGCCATCTTGAAATGGTCGCAGGCCGAATTACCATAGCGGCTGATGTACATCCGGGCGCGCTCCAGTTCCGCTTCGCCATGCCGGGTTTTCCAAATATATGGGCGAATAAAAGCGTAGAAAAGCAACGACAAGGTGAATATACCGAACAGATTGAGCGAATAGACAAAATACCGGGCAAATTCCGTCTGCGGCTGGAGGTAGTCGGTATCCAGCAGTACCAAACATGCCAACGCGTTGACCAGCGACTCGCCCCACGTAAAGTCATCGAGGAAGTGGTGGGTTTTAAGGTAATAAAAGCCGACCGTGCCATAGATGGCCACGGCAATGAGGAGCAGGAGAGCAGTACCTATACTGAAATAACGGATGTCCCTGTGCCGCTTAATGTAATATTGCCTATACGTAAATGCAAGCGTGATAATGGAAAATAGGGCGAGCAAGGCCTCTTCGTAGTCAATGGCCTTGGCCATGTGGCCGAAGAATGACAATACACTCAATCCCATGGCGATGTACCATGCATTGCGCAGGCCTTTCAGCAGGAAGGCAGAGCAGATGATGAGCAATACCCCCATCAATAGCACCATGTAGGTGGAGAAATGGATCGCATCGCCGGGGATAAACTGGCGCAGCAACCGCATGCGTTGGGCCATCACCGGTGTGAGCACGGATGCGATATTAACCACGCCAAGCAGGAAGAGCAGCACCGACGGAAAAATCCGCAGGAACACATTGCCCCGTTGGAAAATAAAGCTCATTACCCCGATAACCAACGGCAACCAAAATTCGAAAAAGCGGTAAAGAAACGCAGCCGATAGCGCTTGTGCGTCATCAAAGCCATAGTGGCGAAGGACCAATACCATGGAAATCTCCACGGCTCCCAACCCCCGCATGAAAGGTGATATGCATAAAAACAATGTAGCGATGACGTATCCGGCAACGGCTGCAGTGAGCGATGGTACGAGGCCGAGCGCCAGCATGGCGATGTATAGATGCAGTATGCCGATGGCCTCAATGGCCATGGAATATGCCAGCGTACGGTAAAGCCAGCCCAGCGCGAATGCCCCGGAATGGATTTCTTCGATAAGGTGCTCAAGTGATGGCATGTAACGCACCAGCAACCGGTAGGCCCACTGTTTGCGGTACAACGATACGCTGAGCCATGCGATCAGACCAACGAACAGGACGAGCAGCATGATGGCTTCCCATTCCCCATCGATATGGTGGTCGGTGAGCGCGAGGTAAACGATGACCGGGATCGCGACCAAGATAAGGGATGCAATGCCTACCAGCCCATAGATATAGGAAGCGAAGTTAATTTTGGTTTTGCTTACCCCTGTCTTTTCGATTTCCTTGGTAAAGAAAATCAACGAGGTAAAGCCCCCGCCCGGCAGGAATACGCTGATGAGGTTGCGCTTCAGGAAGAGGCTTAAGGCGAGATGGAAGCTCAGGCTTTTGCCCACAGTCTTGAAACTCGCCATGTACATCAGCGCTTGGAAGCCGATATAAGCAGCCACCAGCAGCAAACCAAGTGCCAACCAGGAATAGGAGCTCTGCACAATGGCGGTCTTTACTTCCGTAAATTCCTGGCCATGCTGCCGTAGGAAATAAATGCCCAGGATGATGAAGAAAAAGCCCAGGATTTCCTTGACATAATAGTGCTGCGCTTTGAGGTGCGAGACAACATGTTTCATTGACCAAAGAAACTAATTTATTCGCCACCGACAAAGTATCTGCAATGTTAATTCGCCCGGTTATGCCAACCCCAAATGCACCTTCACGACATGCCCATTGGAACGGCTCGATTTGAAGCGCGGATTATCCACCGCCTCCATCACGAACGTATACGAGCCGTTGAACCCTTTGCGGATTTCACTGATGCAATCCGTGTTGATGAGTATGCTGCGGTGTATACGCAGGAAATTGCCGGACAATAGGTTTTCCAAATCAGCAAGCGTGTAGTCGGTGAGGTGGCGTTTGCCGTCCTTCGTGTGAAGCATGACGTATTTGTCTTCGGCCTCGGCTGCTACGATATCGGCGGTCTTGATGAGCAGTATCCGATCACCCAGCTTTACGGTGAGGCTCAAGGGCTGTTTTTTTGCAGGTTGCAATCCGTCCAGCAACCGCTGTAGGTCAAAAAGTCCCGTAGCGGCCGCTTCGGCCTGCGTGATTTTCTGAATGGTTTTCTTCAGTCGCTCAGCTTCCACGGGCTTCAAGAGGTAGTCAATGGAATTTTCTTCGAAGGCTTTCAGCGCATATTGGTCATAAGCCGTCACAAAGACCACCCGTGGCTGCCGCTTCAATTGCCCGAGTAACTCAAACCCATTGAGCACGGGCATTTCGATATCCAGAAACAGCAAATCAGGCTTAAGCGCTTCAATCCGTGCGAGGCCTTCCTCGCCATTGCTGGCCTCGCCTACCACGTGGATGGCCGGATAAGGCACCAGCAATTGGCGGAGCCGTTGCCGGGCAAGTGGCTCGTCATCGATAATCAGGGCGTTATACGTTGTCGTCATGCTTCAAGGGGTATGCTGATGGTCAATTGTTTATGCGGTGAATTAAGCAGGCTGACCTGATAGTCTTCACCATAGAGCAGTTGCAATTTGTCATAAGTGCTTTGCAGGCCATAGCCCGCTTTCAGTTCATCGGGAAAGGGCTGCCCGTTGTCCGATACGACGATGAGCAGTCGTCCACCCTGCCGTTTGAGCTGCACGTCGAGCAGGCCATTTTCTGTGACATCCTTCAGCCCATGTTTGAGTGCATTCTCCACCAAAGGCTGGATGAGGAATCGCGGCATGCGAACGGCCTCTAACCCTTCTTCCACTGCCACAGAAAAGCGGATACGTTCCCCGAACCGCACTCGCTCGATGTCGATATACGTATTGACGATATCCAACTCGCTGGCCACCGTGCCCCAATGTCCTTGTTCCTGATTAATGCTCTGCCGGAATAGGTTAGACAGCTTCACGGTCATCTCTTCGGCTTTAGCCGGATTGGATGGAATGAGGCTGGCGATGGAATTGAGCGCGTTATACAGGAAATGCGGGTTGATTTTGGATTGCAGCGCCGCCAGTTCCGCCTCGGTTTTGAGCTTGCCCATCCGCATGATGTCCATTTCCTTTTGCTGTAATACCGCCTTTTGGCGTTCCTTCATGCTGAAATAGATGTAGATGATTGTGCAGATTATCAAACAGATAATCGCGTTGAATTGCAGGTCTGCCAAGTGGAAAAACCGGAAAGGGATGTCAAACAGCCAAGCGGCCAATAAGTAGGTGAGCTCCACGCCCACGACCATGCCCGCTAAGCTCACGCCGTAGTAGACTAGCAAGAATCCCCAGCCGTAAGTGGCCTTCCGTTTACTGAAAAGACCTATTATGTGAATACTGTTGGCGATGCAGAGGCTAATGATAATGCCAAACATCAAGCTGATGAGCATGCTTCTGGATGAGGGCCAGCTTCCGCGCACCAGCGCGACACAGGTGGATATGATGAATGAAATCAATATACCCAAGAGGATGGACGCCAGATTGAGTCCCAGCCAGTAATAACGGCTTTTTGTGAAGTCTGTTGCAGTTTTCATAATCTGTTGGTGTTCATATTTTTCATGCAGCAAAGATGAACACCTTGGATAGTCCGATAAAGGAATCTCCGACGAGCGGTAGGATGAGTCGAATGAATGGTCTACATCATCGACTTAAAGATCGGAATAATCAGCCGGGTATAAAAAGATTTGCTGATTCCGGGATACGTTATGCTGGTATTCTGGCTTCGCGGATAGTTCTTTCCAATAAGCATCCTTGCTAAACGCTTCCCAATGTTCGTCGCGGGCCTGCTTATTTTCAAACGTGGTGAGGTACATCAAATTGGGCATGCGGCTTCCGGCGATCACTTCACCGTAGAAAACGGCGTTGAACCCTAAGCGCTTGAACAGTCCGACTTCATCGCCCTTATTGAACATCTCCACCTTATTACGGTAGTACGCCTCTGTAGCGCCTTCATAACTTCTTAGCTCATATACGCGCTCCGACTTGGGCGATGTGAGGTTGGGTGCCTCGAAATGTAGACTTCCCTCGAAAGCGTTTAAGAGGATAGTCTCCATCCGATCATAAGGTGGGTTGTCATACGGTGCAAGCAGGTAGGCTTTACCAGCTTCCTGATAGGCCTGATCGTGTTGCAATGTGGCATCCAACCCTGCAAATTGCTTGTAAGCCTTGAATGGGACAAACACATAAATCAGCGATTCATTTGCGGCATCGGCTGTTGCATCAGCAATGGGCTTGAATACACCAACCTTGCTTATCCCCGCCCGATGCAAAGCAGGAAGGTACGCTTTTTCAAGGAAATCATCTAACTGCGCTACCTGCTGGGCAGTCTTGAGGTGATAAATTTTCAATTGATAGAAATCGCGGTTTGCTGCTCCGGCAGCATAGGATAAGAAAGCCAACGCGGCAATGATGAGTAGTGTTTTAGTCCTCATGTTCGAAATTTAGTAATAACTGATTATACAAAGTAAATGTATTAGATTGATATTGCGTAATGCACGTAGCTAATCTGGGAAAACCATCTGGCCTTCTGCGAATTTGCAAAGGTGATCCAGGAGCTCACTGAGCTGATCGCCCGTGCCGGTAAGTGCATATTCGACCCGTACGGGCACGCTGTCAGCGTCTTCATGGCGCGTGATGAGTCCGTAATGTTCAAGCAGCTTAAGCCGATCGGCTAGGATATTGTCACTGATATACTTCAAATCTTCTTTTACACTCGAAAACCGCGTATTGCCTTCTTCGATGCTGAATAACACATCGGTGAGCCAACGTTTGCTTAATAGGTGGATGAGCTCATTCAACGCGCACTTGTCTTCGAGGTAAAGTTGGTTGTAATAATTGGTGGACGTCAATTTTCTCATGATATCGTTGTTTGTTGGTGTGTCTATCAATAACTCATTATTTCAGTAGTTATTGCCATTGCTTGGGCATATGCGTTATTTTGCAGCTGCTGTAAGGCCGTTTCTTACAGGCTAAGATACAAGTTATAGTTAAAAAATTAATCATTATGCTGTACAGAAAATTAGCTGGAACAGAATTAGACCTGTCTGTGATTACCTTTGGTGCCTGGGCTGCCGGAGGCTGGATGTGGGGTGGATCCGAGCGAAAGGATGCCGTCGAAGCCATTAAAGCATCGTATGATTTAGGCGTGAATACCATTGATACGGCACCCATTTATGGCCAAGGTACCAGCGAAGAAATCGTGGGTGAAGCCATCAAGGATATGGCACGTGATAAGGTATACATCCTTACCAAATACGGGATGCGCTGGGATTTGGCCAAAGGTGATTTTGGGTTCCATAGCAAAGACAATTCAGGCAAAGCAATCGACATCTACAAATATGCGGGCAAGGAAAGCATTATTAAGGAATGTGAAGACAGCCTGCGCCGATTGGGTACCGATTACATTGATCTGTATCAAATCCATTGGCCAGACAGAACCACGACTATTCAGGAATCCATGGAAGCCGTAGCCCAGCTTATCCAACAAGGTAAAGTGAGGTATGCGGGAGTATGCAACTACAGCGCTGACCAGCTGGCGGAAGCCACTAACTATGTGGATGTGGTCTCCAACCAAGTGCCTTATAGCATGGTCAAGCGTGGCATTGAGACCGAAGTTGTTCCTTATTGCCTGGCACATGGAAAATCCATTCTGGCTTACAGCCCCATGGAACGCGGATTGCTCACCGGCAAGCTAAAGGCGGACCATGCATTTGGTGAGGGCGACCATCGTGCAGGGCTTTATTTCTTCACCAATGAGAATATTCAACGCACAAATGCTTTCTTAGATCGCATCAAACCCATAGCGGATAGCAAAGGTATTTCCCTGGGGCAGCTGGTATTGCTGTGGACGTTGGCGCAGCCCGGCATCACGATTGCACTGGTAGGAGCGCGAAATACCGAACAGGCCATCCAAAATGCAAAAACAACAGCAGCCAACCTGAGTGCCGAAGAAGAGGCGATCATCTCGGCCGAACTACAGCAATTGGAATTGGTAAAGGCGTAACCGCCCCGGTATTGGTTCGTGATTGCTTCGTGACATTGTCGCAATTAAGGCAGGATTGATAAGTATGAAACAAAGGGTTGATGGGGGGTTAATAAAGGTCTAACCTTTGTCAACCCCCCATTAACCCCTTACTAAACCTCTATCAAACCCTTATCAATAGTGAATAGGATACGGCAATGGTCATAAGGAATTCCCTCCATGGGGTAGATACCGCCGCTATTTCTCCTTTTATGCTGGGTTTTCAAAAATAGCACGTACATTTGGCCGCAAAAAACGTATCAAACAACCATGAATAGCAAGCAAATTATACCTTTACTAATGATTTCAACCGCATTCATTGTATCCTGCGAAAACAATAAAACAACTTCGGAAAATCCGTTTTTAACCGCCTACGACACACCATTCGGCGTTCCGCCGTTTGATAAAATCAACATTGAGCACTTCAAGCCGGCGCTTGAGACCGGAATGCAACAGCATGAAGCAGAAATTGCAGCCATCGTTGATAACGCCGAGGCACCTACTTTTGAGAATACCATTCTCACACTGGAAAACGCTGGCGAGTTGCTTAGCCGGGTAAACACCGTGCTAAGCAACCTGAATTCGGCAAATACCAACGACTCGATTCAAGCCATTGTGAAGGAGATGGCCCCTGTGCTTTCCGCGCATCAGGACAACATTCGGTTGAATGAACAGCTTTTTTCACGTGTTAAAACCCTTTGGGACAGTAAGGAAGCCTTGGGTTTGAACCCCGAACAACTCAAATTGTTGGAAGATAATTATAAAGGTTTTGTGCGCGGCGGTGCAAACCTGCAAGGCGCAGATAAGGACAAACTCCGTAAAATCAATGAAGAGCTTGCCATATTGAGCGTCGAATTCAACCAAAATTTACTGGCGGAGACCAATGCGTACGAATTGGTCATCGAGCAGGAAAGCAACCTCGCGGGGCTTCCGGAGGGGCTGGTGGCCGCGGCAGCGGAAACTGCAAAGGAACGGGGCAAAGATGGAAAATGGGTATTTACGCTTTCCAACCCCAGTGTGATGCCATTTTTGCAATACGCGGACAACCGTGACTTGCGCAAGCAAATCTGGGAAGCCTATAAAAACCGGGGCGACAAGAACAATACACATGACAACAAGGAAATTCTGGTAAACATCGCGAACCTCCGCTTGCAACGGGCCAATTTATTGGGATATCCTACCCACGCGCATTACGTGCTGGAAGAAGCCATGGCCGAAAATCCGGACAACGTATATCAATTGCTCAATGACCTGTGGCGTCCAGCGTTGGCTAAAGCACAAACGGAAGCGGCAGACATCAAGCAGGAAATCGCAGCGACGGGCCAATCCTTTATCCCCGCGCCTTATGACTGGCGTTATTATACCGAGAAAATCCGCCAACAACGTTATGCATTGAACGAAGACGAGATCAAACCGTATTTCAGCTTGAAGCAGGTTCGTGAGGGTGCATTTAACGTCGCCAACCGCTTATATGGGCTTACATTCCATGCATTGGACGATGTACCGGTATACCATCCCGAGGTGGAAGTTTATGAGGTGTTTGACGCCGACGGTAGCCATTTGGGCATCCTCTATGCCGATTTCTTCCCCCGCCAATCCAAACGTGTGGGAGCCTGGATGACTTCGTATCGCAAGCAGAAGACCGCGGATGGCGAGCGTGTGGCACCTGTCGTTTCCATCGTATGCAACTTTACCAAGCCGGTGGGCGATAAGCCTGCCCTGCTCACGTTTGAAGAGGCCAGCACCTTGTTCCATGAGTTTGGGCATGCCTTGCACGGCTTATTGTCAAACGTCACCTATGAAAGTCTTTCAGGCACATCGGTATCACGAGATTTCGTGGAGCTCCCTTCACAAATTATGGAAAACTGGGCGGCGGATCCAGCGGTACTCAAGCTGTACGCACATCATTATGAAACCGGAGAACCTATCCCTGATGAGTTGATTGCCAAGCTGGAGCGAGCTGGTACGTTTGACCAAGGGTTTGCTACGGTAGAGTATTTGGCAGCATCATTGCTTGATATGGACTACCATACGCTGACCACGGCGATCACCGGTGGTGCAACCGCTTTTGAAAGTGCTTCCATGGCGAAGTATGGCCTCATTGACGAAATCATTCCCCGGTACCGGAGTACGTATTTCCAACATATCTTCAGCGGGGGGTACTCAGCTGGCTATTATAGCTATATTTGGGCCGAAGTGCTGGATTCGGACGCTTTTGCCGCATTCAAAGCGAAAAGCTTGTTTGATAAGGAGACTGCTGCCTCATTTCGTAAAAACGTACTCGAACGGGGGGGCACGGAAAAACCCGCGGTACTATATCGTGCTTTCCGGGGTACCGATCCCAATCCAGCGCATTTGATGAAGAAAAGGGGGCTGGATTGACGGGGCTATGGCCGATAAATTTTATTGAGCCGGAGTTCGTGAATGCCAAGCAATTTAGCTATGTTTG
The DNA here is from genome assembly GCF_900109365.1 of Parapedobacter koreensis. Classification (GTDB taxonomy): domain Bacteria; phylum Bacteroidota; class Bacteroidia; order Sphingobacteriales; family Sphingobacteriaceae; genus Parapedobacter; species Parapedobacter koreensis. The sequence continues at coordinate 121,502 of NZ_FNZR01000006.1, forward strand.
GCACTTTGTTATTACAACCATAGCGATTAAATGAAGACCTGGTTCAACAACAATTCGACCCACCTTGTAGTAATTGGCGTTTTTATTGCCATCTGTTTTCTCTATTTTACACCTGCTTGGCAGGGGAAGGTATTGTATCAGCAAGATGTGTTGCTTGCTCAGGCCGGGCAAAAAGAGATCTTGGATATCAAAGCACGCGACGGCGATATGCCGCTATGGACAAACTCCATGTTTGGCGGTATGCCATCGTATCAGGTGCTGATGGAGCTGCCGAGCAACCTGACGACTTATTTATTGAGAGGCTTCAAAGCGGTGTTTCCGCATCCAGTTGATGTGGTGTTGTTGTATTTGCTTGGAGCTTATCTGTTGTTCAGTGTATTAAAAGTAAAGCCGTGGCTGGCAGCTATGGGCGCTATTGCGTTTGCTTTTTCTTCCTACAATTTCATCTATATCGAAGCGGGCCATGCCAATAAAACCTATGCCATCGCGTTCATGGCACCTATATTAGCTGGCATACTGCTGGTATTCCGTGGCAAGCACCTATGGGGTGCTGTATTGCTGGCGCTTGGTATGGCGCTTGAAATCCGGGTGAACCACATTCAAGTGACGTATTACCTGTTTCTTGCGGTGTTGATTTTGGTAGGGATTGAATTGTATTTTGCTATCAGAGAAAAGCGGGTGCTGGAATTCGGTAAAGCCGTCGGCTACCAGGCTATCGCTGTCATCGTAGCATTGGCGGTAAATGCCTCGTTGCTATGGCCAACGTATGAGTACAGCAAAGAAACATTGCGGGGGAAAGCCAACCTCAAAACTGAAAATGTCCAGCGGGCGGATAATGGCGTAAGCAGGGAATACGCCTATCAATGGAGCCAAGGGGTGGGCGAAAGCCTGACGTTTTTGATCCCGAATGCGTATGGTGGCGGCATGTCGACCCAGCTGGATGAAACGTCGAATGTGGCTAAGGTATTGACTAACCATTCCTATTCACCAGAGGCTGCCGTCAATTTCGCTACGTATTGGGGCGAAAAGGAGTTTACGTCAGGACCTTGGTATTTCGGATCCGGGGTGGTCTTCTTATTTGTGCTGGGGCTTTTCGTTGTGAAGGGCAGGCTGAAGTGGTGGCTTTTTGCGACCACTGCCTTGGTTTTGCTATTGTCATTTGGTCGGCATTTTCCATTGGTATCCGATTTGTTCTTCAACTATTTCCCGATGTATAATAAGTTTCGGGCAGTTGAATCGATTTTGATTATCGCTACGCTATTAATCCCCATCCTGGCTATTTTGACGGTGAATGAAATCACCGTTCAGGGGGATAAGATCAAAAAACTGGATAAAAAGCTATTGTATGTGTTGTATGGTGTGGGGGGTATTGTTTTGCTTATTGCGCTGTTGCCCGACGTGTTCCTTAGCTTTAAGAGTTCCAATCACCAGGCGCTGATTCAACAGTATGCCCAGCAGCTCCGGGACAATACGTTTGCCAATGAGCTCATGGCTGCGCTGGTAAAAGACCGGGCGGCCTTGGCGAGGGCAGATGCCTTCCGCTCGCTGCTATTTATTATCATCACGTTTGGACTGATATGGTTGCTGGTGAAAAATAAACTGAAGGCACAGCCGGTCATCGTGCTGCTGGGACTTGTTACACTGATTGATTTATGGAGCGTGGATAAGCGCTATTTAAATGCCGATCGGTTTGTGGACAAACTGCAGCTAAACCGCCAGTTTATCCAGGAGCGTGAAGTGGATAGGCTTATCCTGATGGATAAAGACCCGAATTACCGCGTGTTTGACTTGACGACAAATCCTTTTGCCGACTCCCGGACTTCGTATTTCCACAAATCCATCGGAGGGTATCACGCGGCGAAGCTCATGCGTTACCAGGAAGTCATTGAAAGGCAGTTTTCAGGCGCTATCAATGAAGACGTGCTGGATATGCTCAACACCCGCTATATCATCACGCGTGATAATAACCAGAACAGTGAACGTATCCAACGCCGCAATTCGGCGGCGGGCAACGCGTGGTTTGTGGAGAAAGTCACGCTGGTGAAGGACAACGAGGAAGAGATGCAGGCCATCAATGGGTTTGATCCCCACAGTGAGGCATTTGTCCATGAAGAATTTAAACCGCTTTTGGACGAAAAGCGGCTGGGGCGCCCCGTAAATGCCACCATCGAACTTACAGCTTATCGGCCTGATCGACTGGTATACGAATATTCCACGCCCAATGATGCGTTGGCGGTATTTTCAGAAATATGGTATGACAAAGGCTGGAAGGCTTTCGTAGACGGGAAGGAACTCCCGATTTTGCGGGCAAACTACCTTTTGCGCGCATTGCAGCTGCCCGGAGGCAACCACAAGGTGGAGTTTAAATTCGAACCGCAATCCTACCATCTCGGGGAAACAATTTCATTGGTTGGCTCCATTATCTTGGTGCTCGGCATAGGGCTGGCCGTTTGGCTGGAAGTAAAAAAGAAAGCGGAGCCGAAGTTGGTTAAAAAAGCTTAAGCTGCGGATCCGTGACCCGGAATGTGCGGCGGTGATGGGGCGTAAACCCATGCTGCAAGATGGCGTTCCTGTGGTGGATGGTTGGATAGCCCTTATTTTGATGCCAGCCGTATTGGGGAAATTCTGCCGCGAGGTTTTCCATGTATTCGTCGCGGTATGTCTTGGCAAGTATGGATGCTGCGGCAATGGAGAGGTACTTGCCATCGCCCTTTATAATGCAGCAATGTGGGATTTGCTGGTAGGGGATAAACCGGTTGCCATCAACAATGATATACGCTGCCTTCAAAGTCAACATATCAAGCGCCCGATGCATCGCTAAATAGGAAGCGTTGTGAATATTAATCCGATCAATTTCTTCTGCAGTCACACTCGCGACAGCAAAAGCCAATGCGTTTGATTCGATGATGGGACGCAATTCGTGGCGTTGGGTGGCGGAGAGCTGTTTGGAATCCGTAAGTACCTCATGTGCGAAATCCTGTGAGAAGATTACGGCAGCAGCAAATACCGGCCCGGCTAAGCAGCCCCGGCCTGCCTCATCACAACCTGCTTCAATAAATGTATCTTGATACCTGGACAGTAGCATTATGCCAAACAGTTTCGTTAATCCGGGGGCAAACTTAGGTAAAAATATACTTTTGTCCGTATAAAAGGGTTTAATGCCCCTGTTGTAATAATTCTTATACAATTAAACTAATCAATTATGGCGGTGTCAAAATCACACATTACAGTACAAATGACTAGGAATACTTGTACGCTTTTGTTATTCATGCTTGCTTTGGCAAATCCGATCGCTGCGCAGCGAAATAAGGGTAATGTCCAACAATCGTTGGATCGGGCTACGGCGATCGTTATTGATGGAAAGCTTGATGAATGGGGGGATACACTAGTCTATGAACATGCCACACAAAAGTTTCGTTACCATATCAAAAACGACGACAAAAATCTTTACATCGCCATGCGGGTGGTTGACAAGGATCGGCAGATGCAGATTTTTGCGCAAGGGCTTGCCTTTATGACCAATACCAAAGGCAAGAAAAGGGAGGGGCCCACGGTATATTTCCCTGTTGCGGATCGATTGGCTTTTCGTTCGATCATGTCGGCAGATAATGATAATCGTCCTGACGATATGCGAAAAGGCGCACTTGCGGCCATACGTGCTATTTACGTGATGCGATTTGAAGATGTGCTCGATGGGCAAATTTCGTTGGAAAACACCTATGGGATCCATGCCCAAGCCACGTTGGATACCGCAGATGCGCTGTGTGTCGAGATGGCGGTTCCGCTTGAGCGCTTGCGGGTGTCTGTCCAGGACGGCGATGAGCTGGCGTTCAATGTAAAGATTAATGGCGTGATGATACCCGGCAGCGGCAGCTCGGCGAGCACTATGAGACGGGGTTATGGCTATCCCTATGGTTATGGCTACGGCTATCCTTATGGTTATGGGCAGGCGATGCCGTCAAAGCCAAGAGAAGAACCCGGTGTATGGGTGGTGGCACCTTTAGCTAAAGAATAATTTTTATTTATCAATAATGACAATCATCAATCAATCAGGTATTAGACAAACAATTACAGTAGGTCTTTTGAGCATACTATTTACGTCGCTCAGCATTGTGGGGTTTTCCCAAACCAATAAACGGGTACTAGGTACATTAGGTAACCAGAATGGAGAACCCATCGTGGGTGCATCCATCAAGCTGGTGTCAGACCTTGATTCCGTGCAAACAAGTTCCGGTGTCGGCGGATTGTTTACCTTTAACAATATCAAGGGTGAACGTTTCACGCTCACGGTGACCAGCTTGGGTTTTGATACATTGCAACGGAGCTTTGCTTTTGAAGGCAAAAATGAATTGAAGACGCCCGTAAGCCTCAACGAATCGAGCCAAATGCTTGCGGAAGTATCCGTGACCGGTGTGGCACCCATCACGGTAAAAGAAGATACTTTGGAATACGCCACAAAAGATTTGCGGCTACGGGAAGGCGCGTTGGTAGAGGATGCCTTGAAAAAGTTGGACGGCGTAGAAGTAGATAAAGATGGCAACGTGACGGCACAAGGAGAGACCGTGACCCGCGCCCGCATCAATGGAAAGGACTTTTTCGGAGGGGATATCAAGGCAGCTATCCAGAACCTGCCTGCCGAGATCATTGAAAAGATACAGATTGTGGATGATTATGGCGATATGGCCAATGTTACCGGAAACCGTACGGGTGATCCGGAACGGGTATTGAACTTGGAAATAGCCCCTGAACGGAACAATGGTGATTTCGGTAATTTCCGTGTAGGCGGAGGTACGGAAGACCGCTACCAAGCAACAGGATCGTATGGCATGTTTAAGGAGGGGGTGCAACTGTCCGTACTGGGCAACCTGAATAACGTGAATGCCAACTTATTTGATTTCAATATCCGTAGCGGTGGTGCCCGGCGCGCTCCGGGTGGCGGTAGTTTTGGCCGTGGCTTTGGCGGCGGCGCCGGAATGGGCTTTGGCGGCCCGGGGTTTGGCGGAAACAACGGCCTCACCAATACCCAGTCAATCGGGCTGAATTACAGGCAGGACTTTAATGACAAACTCACCATGTATGGGGAATACAGCTTTGGCCATACCGACAATGCGACGTTGAGCAACGAACTTAGGGAAATCATCAGCCCGGACGCGAGTACGTATACGACAAGTAACATGGACAACGGCAGTATTGGCAATGATCATCGTTTTAGCTGGAATATCGAATATAAACCGGATGACAAGAATTATATTAAATTTTCACCGAACTTCACCTACCGGCAGAACCGTGCAAATAACCTGTCATTAAGCACCAATAGCCGGGGGCAATCGCTGATAAACGACCTGACCAATAGGCAGCTGGATAAATCGTATACGCCAAACTATGGTGCCAGCGGTTTATACAACCGGCGGTTGAGCGAAAAGGGGCGGAATATCTTCATCAACTTTTCATTAAATACGGCAAGCACAGAACAGGATCAGGAACGGATACTGAACACGTTGGTGTATGAAACAGCGGTAGAGGATTTGGAAAGTGTATACCAGCAGCACTTGATCAACCTGGATAACAAGAACCTGAATGGTGGTACGACGCTGTCTTATATCGAGCCGTTGGGCCAATACAGCAATTTGGAGGTGAGTTACGACTTCAATTTTGCATCGTATGATAATAACCGCCAAGCCAATGCGTACGATGCGACAGGGATAATTATCGACAATCCTAATTATAACAATAATCGGGCATATGATTACACGTTTTACACCCATCGGGGATCGCTTACCTACCGCTATCGCAACGATAAGTGGAATTACTCATTAGGTGTGGCAGCACAGCCCAATTTATTACGCGGAGGTGCAAACATCGACGGGCAGGCCATTCCCATCAATAGAAATGGATTCAACTGGATGCCCGTTGCCCGGGTAGAGTATGAAATGTCACGTACCAAACGATTCAATATTAATTACTCAGGGCGTGCCAATGAACCCGGTGTGACGCAGATACAACCCTTCACCGATTATTCCAATGCGAATGCGCCGGTAACGGGAAATCCGAATCTGTCTGCTGAATTTACGCATGAACTGCGCATTAACTACCGGAATTTCAATATCGGCGAGGGCAATTCCTTTTTTGTGGGCTTGACGGGTTCATTGGCTGAGGATAAGATTGTGACCAACCGGACTACCTTTTTGGATGATTCCATTGGCGTGGTGCAGGCCACGGAATACCTCAATACCAATGGATTCTACAATACGAGGGGCTTTTATAATTTTTCAAAACCCTTTGCAAACCGCACCTATACCTTATCGTTCAATGGTATGGTAGCGTACAACAACAACGTATCGTATACGACCTCGGAGCTAAATGACAATACAGGAGAGCCCTATTTCAATACAGCGCGGAATATTGCAAAAAACTGGGTGCTTTCGCAAGGTATTAATTTCAGGTACAACCCCAAAGAGACCATAGAAGTCACTCCGGGTGTAAGGTACACTTACAACACAACGCGTAATACGGTCACTTCGGGGAGCAACCGCGATGTGTCTACCTGGGCACTCACGTTGAATGGTTCGGCAAACCTTACGCCTACCTGGATATTCGGCGCCGATCTGGCAAAAACGAGCAATAATGGCTATACCAGTTCGGTGGGTGCCAATCCGATGATTATCAATGCGTATGTTGAGAAGCAGTTTTTCAAAGGGAGGAACGGTGCTATCCGTTTCCAGGCGTTTGACCTGCTCAACGAGCAGACCAGCATATCACGTAATGTCACGGAAAATATGATTGTGGATAGCCGGAGCAACCGGTTGGCCCGTTACTTCATGCTTTCGCTCACCTATCGATTCTCCAACTTCGCCGGAGGCAACATGTTTGACCGTCAGGGTGGCCCAGGAGGTCCGGGCGGGCCAGGTGGATGGGGCGGCGACCGGAGGTCCGGAGGCTTCTAAAAAACCTGCCGGGTTTTTAAAAACCCGGCAGGTTTTTTTATTATCTTGCGTGGCAATGGAATATGAGCTCATTCATCTGCCAAATGGCATCCGGGTAATCCTGCATCATGCTGCTTCTCCGGTATCCCATGTATGCATGATCATCAACGCTGGGGCACGGGATGAGGGAGAAGGCCACTACGGATTGGCTCACCTCATCGAACACCTCCTGTTTAAGCAAACGGAAAAACGCAATACGACACAGATATTGAATAGGTTGGAAGCTGTGGGCGGGGATCTCAATGCCTATACGACGAAAGAGTATACCTGCGTCCACGCGTCTTTCCTGTCGCCGTATTTGGCACGCGCGCTGGATCTTTTTGAAGATTTGTTTTTCCATTCTGTTTTTCCGGAAAATGAGCTGGAAAAGGAAAAAGGGGTGATCCTGGATGAGATGGCCTCGTATTGGGATAGCCCTGAAGAAGCTATCATGGATGATTTCGAGGATCAGCTTTTTCGGGGGCATGCATTGGGACATAACATCTTAGGTACGGTAGATGACCTCAAGCGGCTTGCCAAGGCGGACATTGTTGCATTCATCCAGCAGCATTATAATACGCATGAGACGATAATCGGTATCAGCGGTGATTATACCTGGAAAGAAACCAACGGTATCGTCACCCGGATCTTGGGTAAGATTCCGGAAAACCAACGCCGAAAAAGAAAATCATCTCCTGCCGAGCATGAAAATACCCATGTTGTCATTAAAAAACCCATTAATCAATCCCACTACGTCATGGGTGGCCTGGCCTATGACAACCATCACGAATATAAAACCGGGCTATTGCTGCTCAACAATATCTTAGGCGGGATGGGCATGAGCTCCCGGCTCAATCTCATTATACGCGAGAAACATGGGATCGCATATACCATCGAATCCAACTATACGCCGTTTTCGGATACGGGCTTGTTCCATGTCTATTTTGGAACGGATGAGGAAAAAGTGGACAAGGCTGCGCGGTTGGTGACGCGTGAACTGAAAAAAATGCGTGACCAGAAACTAGGGGTAATGCAACTTTACCAAGCAAAGAAGAAATTCAAAGGCCAAATTGCACTGGGGGAAGAAAACAGGCTTAATCTGATTATCACATTGGCCAAAAGTCTGCTGGATTACAGCCAAGTACAAACCTTGGCGGAGGTTTTTGCGAAAATCGACGCGGTAACGGCCGATCAATTGCTGGCTATTGCCAATGAGATATTTGCTGATGGGCATCTTTCCAGCTTGCGCTTTGTCCCGGAATAAGCAAGGACTTCATGCGGTTTTTTGATATCTTTGCCGATATTTTGTCACCTATATTAATTAAACTGAACAACAAATGAAGCACGCGTATATATTCCCCGGACAAGGAGCTCAATTCGTAGGGATGGGCAGCGATCTGTATAACCATAGTGAAGAAACAAGGTTTCTGTTTGAACAGGCCAATGAAATTTTGGGTTTCCGCATTACGGATGTAATGTTTGAAGGCACGGACGAGGATCTGAAACAAACCCGCGTGACCCAACCGGCGATTTTCCTGCATTCGGTTATCTTGGCGAACGTATTGGGCCGGGCATTTAATCCGGATATGGTGGCCGGACACTCATTGGGTGAATTTTCGGCCTTGGTGGCTGCGGGAGCATTGGGCTTCGAAGACGGCCTGCGGCTGGTCGCTGCGCGTGCGAATGCCATGCAAAAGGCCACCGAAATCCAACCTTCTACGATGGCTGCCATCCTGGGACTTGATGATTTCACCGTAGAAGACATTTGCCAGCGGGTGAGCGACGTGGTGGTGCCTGCTAACTACAACTGTCCGGGGCAACTGGTGATTTCAGGAACGATTGAAGGGGTGGATAAAGCTTGTGAACTGCTGCTGGAGGCAGGTGCGAAGCGCGCCCTGAAACTCAATGTAGGGGGGGCATTCCATTCTCCATTGATGGAAGCTGCTAAGGTAGAATTGCAGACAGCTATAGAGGCCACGACGATCAATGAACCGGTGTGCCCGGTATATCAGAACATCGATGCCAAGCCCTATAGGGATCCGGCGGCCATAAAGCGCAATTTGATCGAACAGCTTACAGGGCCGGTACGTTGGACGCAAACGGTCCTGCATATGATTGAAGATGGCGCTGCTTCATTTACGGAAGTAGGGCCTGGCAACGTATTGCAGGGATTGGTGAAAAAAATAAACCGCCAAGTGGAGACAGCCGCTGCGACCTTATAGGTCGAAAGCGGCTTTCACGTTGTCTACATAATCTAATTTTTCCCACGTAAACAGCTCCACATCCAGCGAAGTGGTTTCCCCATTGCTGTTTTCGAAGGTTTTGGTCACGGTTCGCGGTTCGCGTCCCATATGGCCATATGCTGCTGTTTCTGAATAAATCGGGCTGCGGAGCTTGAGCCGTGTTTCGATACCATAGGGTGTCATGTCAAACAGCTCCTGGATTTTAGCGGCAATTTCGCCATCTGACAGCCCCACTTTAGCTGTGCCATAGGTATTGACGTATATACCAATGGGGTCTTTTACACCGATGGCGTAGGAGATTTGGACTAAAAGTTCGTCAGCCACGCCTGCAGCCACTAAATTTTTGGCGATATGCCGGGTTGCATATGCCGCAGAGCGGTCTACTTTGGAAGGATCCTTACCAGAGAAGGCACCACCACCATGGCCACCTTTGCCACCATACGTATCGACAATGATCTTCCTGCCAGTCAGCCCGGTATCACCATGCGGTCCGCCGATTACGAATTTGCCGGTCGGATTGATGTGATATTTGATGCTGTCGGTGAAAAGCTGCTGCAGCTCCGGCTTCAATTGTGATTTTACCCTGGGCATGAGAATGTCAATGATATCCCGTTTGATTTTCTCAAGCATGGCAGCTTCGCTGTCAAACTCGTCATGTTGGGTGGATACGACAATGGCATCAATGCGGGTAGGTCGGTGATTATCGTCGTATTCAAGGGTTACCTGCGCCTTTGAGTCGGGCCTCAGGTATTTTATTTCGTCATTTTCACGGCGCAGTGCGGCAAGTTCGTAGAGCAACCTGTGTGCAAGGTCAAGGGCCAAAGGCATTAGATTTTCGGTTTCATTGTTTGCATAGCCAAACATGATCCCTTGATCCCCTGCACCTTGCTCCTGCTTTTCTTTACGGTCTACGCCTTGGTTGATATCCGGGGACTGCTCATGGATGGCAGAAAGGATTCCGCAGGAGTTGGCCTCAAACATGTATTCAGATTTGGTGTACCCGATGCGTTCGATCACTGAGCGCGCGATTTTGGGTACATCCAAGTATATTTTGGATTTAACTTCACCGGCAAGCACCACTTGTCCGGTGGTGACCAATGTTTCAATGGCAACGCGCGAATCCGGATCCCACGCCAGGAAGTTGTCAATAAGCGCATCTGAAATCTGATCAGCTATCTTATCTGGATGTCCTTCGGAAACGGATTCTGAAGTGAATAAATAAGGCATACCGTTATTGTTTTCTAATAATAAATAATATAATATTTAAATGGTTGAAATGGGGGAAAGCATGTTTTTAGCACTTTTTTACCGTGGTTGCAATCCTATGAAGGCTCTGGAGGGCTATCATATGCAAATCAATCCACATTTCACGCTGCAAAGCTACAATACTTTTGTTGTTTTCAAAATGGCGAGTTGCTAGATTCATCATTCGGGACAGGATGGTATTAAGTTTTTATAAATTGTTGCCATACCCAATAGAATATATCATTATTGCTGATACATTTGTGCTAATAAACACGCCAAATAGCATGGTGGAGAAGAAGCGTATTTTATTTATTATTAATCCGATATCGGGCGGTAAGAAGAAAAAAGGGGTCGAGAAGGTCGTGCTGGAAGATCTTGATTTAGCACAATATGATCCTGAATTTGTCTTTACGGAATGTGTAGGCCATGCTAACGAGCTGGCGGCAAAGGCTGTAGCTGACGAGCTGGATGTCGTGGTAGCGGTGGGCGGAGACGGTACAATCAATGAAATTGCATCTGCCCTGAACGGTACCGGTACCGCATTGGGCGTGATTCCAGAAGGATCGGGCAATGGCTTGGCGCTATACTTGGGTATACCGCTCAATGAACGGGCAGCCGTGCGGCGATTGAATCGGTTTGAGCCGATGAAGATTGACAGCGGTGTCATCAATGGCTTGCCCTTTTTCAATATGGCCGGTATCGGGTTCGATGCTTCGGTAAGTGATCGGTTTGCCAATGACTCGCTTCGGGGGCCTATCGGATACTTAAAGGCGGTATTAGCCGAAATAAGTACCTATAAACCAGCGCGATGTGTGTTGGATATTGATGGAAAAATAGTTGAACGCGAGGCCTTTATGATAAGTGTTGCTAATTCGCCGCAGTATGGCAATAATGCATATGTTGCCCCGCAGGCATCCGTGACCGATGGCATATTGGATGTATGCATCGTCCATAAATTCCCGTTATATACGATTCCCATGATGGTGTTTCACCTGTTTAACAAGACGGCTGACCAATCGGAGTACGTAGAAATCATCCCCGGTCGGCAGATCCGTATCGAACGGGAATGTGCAGGGGCTGTACATGTGGATGGCGAACCGAAGGAAATGGGAGCCGTATTGGATATTGCTGTGAATCCTGGGTCATTGATTATCCTTTGTTGAGCCACCGTATCAATTTTGACGTTAAACGTAATTTATTCATAAAATAATCGTTTACTAAAGCATGAAGAAGAAACAGCGGTATAGCGGTGTGGTATATTCCACGGATGAAACATTCGCATACCACGTAGAAGAGGAATTTAAAGAAGAATCGACACCACCCAAGAGTAAGCAGAATCTGCGCGTTATGCTGGATAAGAAGATGCGGGGCGGGAAGATGGTGACACTTGTCAAAGGCTTCGTAGGTACATCGGAAGATTTGGAAGTGTTGGGTAAATTGCTAAAGCAGAAATGCGGCGTAGGAGGGAGCACCAAAGAGGGCGAAATCATCATTCAGGGTGATTTTAGGCAACGTATATTGCAGTTGCTGACGGATGAAGGGTATCGCGCTAAATTGGCAGGTGGGTGACGGCAACCTAATCGGAAGTAACAAAAAAAATATAATTGAGATTAAAAGCAGGTAGGCGTATCTTGGTTAACTTGTTTATAACTAATCACTTGTGGGTTGATCGACCGAAAGATTAAGGAGCCCATCAATGTTTGAACGCTGTTATACACTACCCAATCACTATTTATTTGAATGTTTAATTTGCAATTACAAAAAAAAATAGTTTTCATTGTAAAAAAATTGCTTTTGGATTACAGAAGTGATGTTTGTTTAGGGTGTGTTGATGCTGCTGCTGCGCACTCCTGGTAAGTAAAGAAGTTTAACTAAACAATTATTGACAAAGATTTTGTTTTTAGTATAAAACACTATATTTGCTTTGACCATTTTGATGGTTAATAAAGCATTAAATTGCACAATTTACTTAAAAATCATATTTAACAACGTTAAAATCTAAAAATTCAAAAAAAATGGCAAACGCACCAAAAACAAGTACAGCAAAAAAGGAAAAGAGCAATTCAACATCCAATGTTTTTGCAAGTCTAGCAATTATCTTTTGTTTCATTATCGGCGCATTGGTTTGGAGATTCATTATGGGAGATCCGAATAACTTCGTGGATGGCAACCCTGAAAACCGTCCTGTAGAAGGTAACTACCTTGGGATGGTATACCATGCTGGATTTGTAGTACCGGTATTGTTGGGATTATTCCTGATGGTATGGGTGTTCGCAGTTGAGCGTTTCATCGTGATCAGCCGGGCTTCTGGAAAAGGCAATGTGGGTAACTTCGTGCGGAAAATCCAATCGCTTATCGGCGGAGGCAACATTGATTCGGCTATCTCAGAATGCGACAAGCAACAAGGATCGGTAGCAAACGTGATTAAAGCAGGCTTGTTGAAATACAAGGATGTATCGGCAAATCCTGGCCTTGATACAGAACAAGCTACCGTGGCTATCCAAAAGGAAATCGAAGAAGCTACTGCGCTGGAAATGCCGATGCTTGAAAAAAACCTGACTATCATGGCTACCTTGGTATCCATCGGTACATTGACGGGGCTGTTGGGTACGGTAACCGGGATGATCAAGGCCTTCTCCGCATTGGCAACAGGTGGTGCTCCGGATTCAGCTCAATTGGCAAACGGTATCTCTGAAGCACTTATCAATACGGCAACGGGTATCGCAACATCGGCAATTGCCATCGTTTTCTACAATATCTTCACTTCTAAGATCGATACGTTGACTTATTCGATTGATGAGGCTGGTTTCTCTATTGTACAGACTTACGCAGCTACGCACAAATAGTAAAAAATTTCATCCGGTTTATGGAATACCGGATGGAAGTGCATCTTATCAATAAGTAAGCAATTAAAATTACACTAATTATGCCAAGGGTAAAAGTTAAAAGAGCAAGTACGACGATAGACATGACGGCAATGTGCGATGTGTCATTCCTACTGCTTACGTTTTTTATATTGACGGCCACAGCCCGGCAGCCCGAACCATTGCAGGTGGATACACCCGCTTCGGTGACACAGGTAAAACTGCCAGACGATGATTTGGGATTGATCACTATAGGTGACGGGGGCAAAGTTTTCTTTGGCGTGGTAAATAGGAATGCACGTGGCAGGATGCTCGAACTCATGTCAGAAAAGTATGCTATCCCGTTTACTCCAGAGGAAAAGGCTGAATTTTCGACGATGGAAAGTTTTGGTGTACCAATAGGTAGCCTGAAACAGCTCATCAATCTCGGCCCCAACGACCGGGTAAGGCCCGGACTGCAGCCAGGTATTCCCGTTGACTCTACTGATGCGCTCGGCAATGAGTTGTACCACTGGATTTATTCGGCCCGTGTAGCAACAAAGGAGTTGAAGAATGCCGAGATGAGGGTGTCAATAAAAGGGGATGCTGAAGAGAAGTACCCCGAGATCAAGAAGGTAATCGATGTATTGCAAAGCCAAAAGGTGAATAAGTTTAGCTTGATCACCAGTCTCCGCGCCGGAGAAGAATTGTAGGCAATACGGTTTTAATAGCATAAAGGATATAAAAAAATGGCAGAATTAAATACCGGTGGTAAGCAGCAGCCGAGAGTGGACTTGACAGCCATGGTGGACTTGGCGTTTCTCTTGATCACGTTTTTCATGCTTACCACTTCCATCAACAAACCCAATGCCATGGACGTGGCTATGCCAGATAAGAACGATGAAGATCCGGAAGATAGGCTTGAGGTCGCCGATACCCGAACATTGACGTTGTTGCTCGGTAGCAATAATAAGGTTGAGTGGTATCATGGCGATTATAGCAACCCGATTGAAGGACCTGAAATCGTAGATTATGGCAAAGATGGGATTCGGCCTGTCTTGATGAAGAAGATGGAGCAAATAAGTCAGCAGACCGGGAAGGATCTGATTATTGTGATACGTCCCAGTGAAAAGTCCACACACCGCAATTTGGTGGATATCTTGGATGAAATGAATATCATCAAAGCGCCGATTTATATGATTGGTACCATCAGTGATCCGGAGATAGAAGTGTTGCAGCGGGATAATTTGTATAATGATTGATGAATAACCACATAATACGATAGCTATGATAGGTTCAAAATTAGATATTTTTAAGAAAGAATGGCTCGATGTGGTATTTGACGGTCGGAACAAGACTTACGGTGCATACGATCTCCGTAAGTTGTCACCGAGGGCTACCAATATCGGGTTGTTTTCGGCTTCCGTTGCGTTTGTACTTCTACTCATGTCACCGGCTATTGCCCGGTGGATAGGAATAGACTTAGGTGGGAGCGAACCAACGGAGCAAATCATTGAGACCGAGGTGGTGCTCTCTGAGCCACCACCGGTGAACGAGGAGGAACCTCCTCCCCCTCCACCGGTAGAGCCTCCTCCTCCTCGCGTGGATCAGGTACGGATGCCCGAACCAAAGGTTGTCCCTGCCGAACAAGTACAGGATGAAGAGCCACCCACGGTTGAACAGCTTAAGTTGGCTGATCCCGGGTCAAAAACAATTGAAGGCGATCCGAATGCCGAAATCCGAATCGATTTGCCGGTGGGCGAAGGTGAGATAGATGCAGAGGTGACGGAATCGAGCAGTGACCAGATCTTCCAGTCGGTGGAGATTAACCCGGAACCACCGGGGGGATTGAAATCGTTCATGGAGTGGGTAGGTAAAAACTATGATTACCCACAGGCAGCTATTGAAGCTGGCGTGAATGGACAAGTTCAGATTTCGTTCGTAGTAGAACGCGACGGAAGCCTGACGGATATCCGGGTGGTAAGGGATTTGAAATACGGCACTGGAGAAGCAGCGTTGAAGTTGCTGCAGAAGGCACCTAAGTGGAGCCCGGGTATTCAGAATGGGCGGCCGGTGCGTGTCGCTTATACATTGCCCATCCGACTTAATCTTCAACAGTAGATAAACGCTGGTGTCAAGATACTACAGGGATAATAATGGCAGACAGAAATCGCCCACCAAGCGGTTTCTGTCTGTTTTGGGGCTATTTATGTTTGGTTTTTACTTTGCATTGGGCCTGATAATCATTTTTTGGAAGGATTTTCCGCTTGAATTAAGTAGTACCGTGCGTACACTGTTTGGAATATTATTGGTGGTCTATTCTTTTTTTCGTTTTGTCCGGCTTTTGCAAAATCGATAGGCAGGAACAATTAGTTTTAAAAAAAACGTGATATTTTTTCATAACAATGAAAAAATTTGTATTATTACCCCTCATTTCTTGCATTCTTGCTTTATTATGGGCATGCGGGGGTCGTCAGTCCGATGAAAAGCGGACGATAGTGAGTGGACGATTGCAGGTTTTGACAGATGAGACGTTGCTTCCTATTATGGAGGAGCAAGTGGCCGTGTTTGAGCATCTGTACGACCGAACAGAAGTAGCCTTGGCGAGTGCACAGGAAAACCAGATCGTCAGCAAGCTTTTGAACAAAGAAGTGGAGGTGGTCGTTTTAACAAGACTGTTGACTGAAGAAGAAAATGCGTTCTTTAAAGCGCGGAAATTTGCGCCCCGGATATACAAATTTGCAACAGATGCCGTGACCTTTGTGGTCAATAAGCAGGTCTCCGACTCTACCATTACGGTGGATCGTATCACGGAGATTATGAAAGGCAACGCGGGTGATGGACCGTTAAACAGGTTGGTATTTGACAATCCCAATTCAAGTACCGTGCGGCTGCTGAAAGAACTGGCTGGTGTGGATACGTTGCCTGCGACGGGTGTTTATGCATTGAAATCAAATGCTGACGTGCTCAAATATGTATACGAAACGCCGCAATCTGTGGGAGTGGTGGGGATTAATTGGGTGGTAAGGCCTGATAGCAGCACAAGGAAGTATGTCGAAGGGATTAAAGTCTTGGCTGTGAAAGGTCAGGAAGGTAAGATCGGTAGCGGAGGCTATTATAAACCCTCCCAAACAAACTTGGCGGATAGTCTATACGCGCTTGCTCGCCCGGTTTACATCATCAATGCAGAGCCACGGAAAAGTTTAGGCATGGGCTTTGCAGCTTTTTTGACAGGAGAGTCTGGTCAGCGGGTGATTTTGAAGTCCGGATTGATGCCGGATAGTGTACCGCCCAGGGAATTGATTATCAGATAGTAAATAAAGGTTGAACACTAAATAAAATGAAAATGATGAAAAAAGCAATGATATGGGGTATATCCCTTGCTTTTGTGGTTACGGGAGTACGTGCGCAGAGCTTGGACGATGCGAAGAAGGCGATTGATGCCGAGCAATTTGCCCAGGCCAAAGGAATGTTAGAGACACTTGTAAGTAACAAGCCCAAGGATGGAGTGAATTACTTTTATTTAGGGCTTGTGTATATACACAATGAGCACTTGGATTCCGCGTTGAACGTTTTTAATCAAGGTTTAACAGCGGATCCTAAAGGTAATTTGAACAAAGTGGGGCAGGGAATTGTGGACTTATACAAAGAAAATGGTAGTGCGGCTGCTACCAAGTTTGCAGAGGCCACTGCGGGATTGAAACGGAAAGACTATCTGGAGCTTTACCACATTGGACGTGCCTATATTGATGCACCGCAACCCGATTACCAAAAGGCTGTGGAATACCTTGACCAAGCTAAAGCCAAAAACAGCGAGGATCCGTTGGTTCCGCTGGCACTGGGCGACGCTTATTTTGGATTGGAAAACCCCAGCCAGGCTTATGTAAATTACCGTAATGCTACGGTACTTGATAATACGCTTACGCGTGCACGTGTACAGATGCAAGTTATCACGAGAGGTTCACATGCTTGGCAGGAAGCTATCGATGGATTGAAACAGATCGCCACCGAGGTTCCTGACTATGCACCAACCTATCGCGAATTGGCAGAGACCTATCATGCTTGGGCTAATACGGCTACTGCGATAGATGACTACAATGCCCGCAACAAGGAAGCCGTTGAGTTTTACAAGCAATACATGGATAAAACGGATTACACTGTGGAATCTCGTATTCGCTATGCGGACTTTTTGGTTTACGTGAAAGATTATACGGAATTGCAAGCGCAAGCTGCTGAATTGGCGCAATTAGAAGATGTAAATCCAAAGGTATTGCGTTATTTGGGCTATTCAGCTTATGAGAACAAACAATATCAGGAAAGCAAAGAAGCGTTGGACAAATTGTTTACCCGCATGGAGGCTGAGCGGATCATTCCACTCGATTATTTGCATCTCGGATTGACTGATGTGAATATTGCAACTGCTAACGATGCCGTTGATGAAGCGGTCTTTAATGACGGTATTGCGCAGCTAAAAAAGGCAGTAGAGTTGGATTCTTCCATTGCGGATGACCTACATGAAGTAGGCATGGATCTTGTTACCAATAAAAAGAAGTATGCATTGGCAGCTAAGGTGTTTGAAATACCTGCCGCTACGCCTACTTCCCGGAATTATGTCTTTGACAATTTCTATGTTGGCTTTGCTACCTATTATGGTGTGGCAACCAAACAGTTGGCCGAAGAGCCAGCCCGCACCGAATGGCTGCAGAAAGCTGATACAGCGCTCGGACTGGTTATCGAAAAGGCACCGACTACTCAGGATGCTTACCTGTTCAGGGCGAATGTAAATAACCTGTTGGATGATCCTGAAAACCCGAAAGGGCTTGCCGAACCCTATTTCTTGAAATACATCGAAATGGTGAAGGAAAAAGGGGATAGCGAAGTTCAGAAGAATAAAAATAGGCTGGTTGACGCGTACAGCACCATCGCTGTAGTGAGCGTAAAAAGAGGGGAATACCAGAAGGGAAGAGACCTGATCGGTGAAATCCTGAAGCTTGACCCTGAGAACGCTTGGGCGAAACAAACATTGCAATACTTGGAGCAGGAGTCAGCTGCTTCAACGGGTGGTACCACTGGCCAATAAGGCTGCCAGCTGTTTACGCTTAATAAAAAAAATGTTATAAAGCGCTAATTTTTAAAATTAGCGCTTTATTTTTTAGCTTTGTCGCATCTTAAATGATACAAGATATGGAACCAGCAATACAAAATATGCCCAACGATTACCTCCCCATTTTAATCCAATTTGGCGTGGCCACCTTATTTTCCGTTGGTGTGATTCTATTGACCCATTTCATCGGGCCAAAGGTGAAAACGGAGACCAAACTCGGTTCATTTGAGTCTGGTATAGAGGTCGTCGGGAATGCAAGGCAACCTTTTTCAATCAAGTACTTTATTGTGGCCATTTTGTTTGTAATTTTTGACATCGAGGTTATCTTTATGTACCCATGGGCGGTGAATTTCCGCGAATTTGGCTTGTCCGGTTTGATTGAAATGTTTGTGTTTATGGCATTGCTTCTTCTGGGCTTTATCTATGTGCTGAAAAAACGTGTATTGGATTGGGAATAGTAGCTTTTAGATGTTCTAAATAATATAATTGACCTTTTAAAAGGGCAAGATATTGTAGAATTGTACCCATCAGTGTGTAAACTGATGGTTTTTTTTGTATTAAAAAGGTAAGGGGTTAGCAATGAGTGATATAAAAATGGCGAAAGTTCCTCTCCGACGTCATCGAATCAGCCCACCGAACGATCATCCAAAAGAAACTTAGCAGGTCCAGCAGCGTTGACAGTCAAGGATGCTTATGACGTGCTGAATATCAGATCGATTAATATCGGTTGAGATTGGAACAAAATTATCTAACTCATTAAAGACCCTGCAAGGCCGATAAGGAACATGTCGCCATGGCAAAATGATAGCCCACCGTGAAAGGTTGGTGTACTCCTTGTCCAAAAGATAGATGAGAATCTGGTCACGTCCCAATACCGGTATGAGGTGTAAAAAACATCTTGTAAATAAAAAAATATTATAATATTTTTTTATTTACAAGATGTTTTGCTTACTTTAGTTGAGTTATCTCATGCATAAACAAATAAAAACCTAATTGTGTCTGTTGTTTTAGATATTTTTTATTTATAATAACTAAAATATCCGCAATTTACTGGCCGACTGTCGAATGTAGGACTACATCTGCATGATTATCCAAATACAATAACTAAAAATCAGGAAAATCGCGGGAATGTAAGGATCTATGGTTTTTTACGTTATCCCAAGCAATAATAACGGTTGGCTATTGTCTTTAAATTAAGGTATGTTGTTCTAATAACAATAACGGGAAGTGCTTTCGTCGGACAAACCGAAACAGCGACGTTAAACTACTGAAAGTAAGTGTAATCTTAATTAAATGTCATGAAAAAAAAAGTCTTATTTTACAGTGTACTCGGGCTAATTTTAGCGGGCTCGGTTTCTTTAGCAACAGTGGAAAACGCTCAAGTTTCTGATGTTATAGCAGTAGCATCATCTGATAACTCTAGTGAAATGTATCCCAACTCGGATGAAAGATTGAGGGAAATTGCCGAGCATGGAGAGGAGACGGGTGAAGAGGTTTTACCTGAAGAGGCTTTTCCATATTAAAAAGTGACTGCCATATTAATAGCTGTAGATTTTTCTGCAGCTATTTTTGTTTACAAAACAACCAGGGGGCACATCGTTGAAAATAGCAGAAAAATACTTGATATGTATTATATTGGTTATTGTAGCATTAATCCAATTATATCACTCACAGTTTGATAGGTTAACCCCATGGAAAGGTGGGGGATTTGGAATGTTTTCCACCAATAAAAGGGCAAATATCACTGTCGTTGGATACGCTTCTAACGGTGATTCTTTGATAATAAAAGTAGTTGCGAGTAACCTTGATGTACCTATTTCCAAAAGTTTTCTCAGTTCTACTAATAATTTTCCAACGAAAAGAAAATTAGAAAAACTAGGCCATTTGATCGTTAATTCACATCTTAGCCCTGTAAAATTAGAAATTCCCAATAATATTGATAGCACAAGTGCAGCCATTATACAAAGAAATCAAAGATTTTACGATACGATATATTTGCCAAAATACTATCAGAGCCCAGAAATTGCTAAGTCGGAAAACGCAATCAAAGTTGATAGCGTAAAAATTACACTATATGAAACAGATTTTTTTGAAGAAGGCTTCCTGTTTAAGAAGCGATTTTTGGATGAAATACAAGCGGCAAAATTGGTTGATAAGTTAAAATAATATGGCATATAGGATACTCTCATTGGTTAAGTTTAATGTAACTCCCAATTCTTCATTTGAAGATTTAATTCTAAAATTTTCTTTAATACTCTTGGTTCTGGATGGGAGTACTGGTTGGGGATTAGATGTTTTTATGAGAATAATATGCGTGTTAATGTTAGCTTTTAACAAGTATACTTCAAACAAGTTCCTTTGGCTATTAATAGCGATTCTATTACTTTTTTTTAACAGTCTCCAGTTTTATAATATCGACAACCATAAAATACTATTCGTTTATTGGGTTTTATTAATAACAGTTTATTTGTGGACAAACAAAGACATCGAATATCTTAGACTGAATTCAAAGTTGTTGATAGGCTTGGTCATGTTTTTTGCAGCTTTTCAGAAAATTATTAATGAATTTACTGTTCCGGGATTTTTACATGGTTCCTTCCTTATCGATGGAAGGTTTATGTTAATTACCCACTTTATTACAGATGTCCCATATCAAGAACTTCTTAACAATAGAAATTCTACTGCGACATTGAGTTATTTACCAATAAACAATAGTAATGTAACTCTTACTTCTTCTACTTATATGGGTAATTTACTTTATACTTTTCAAATTTTTGGCTTAATATATGAGGGGCTAGTTGCATCACTTTTTTTGTTCAGCAAAAAAGAGAGTGTAATCAAAGATATAGCATTAGTAACATTTTGCGTTGGAACTTACTTTATCTTTCCTGTTATAGGCTTCAGTTCAATACTTTTAATATTAGGCATTTCTCAAAGCAATGTGAAATTCAGAAAATACTACATTTTTACATTCATACTTCTCCAGTTTATAATCGTTCCATGGCAAGAACTAATATTTTATTTTAAAAACTCATTTTAGAATGAGCGTTAGAGCTTTTTTTTTTATGATCACTTTCAGTATTATCATTTTATTCTTTGGATGTAATACAAGAGTAAGTTCGTGTTCTTTGACAAATGATGAGGCCATTAGTGAAATAGGAAAGATTAAAAGACTTTTAAGCGAACGGTCACCTTTTATGAACATTAACAAGGTAAGGGTATTGGATTCCTTAGATTCCCTAATCATGAACCTCCAAAAGATCGACAAAATTGACAAATATGAATTCTCATTTAAATTGAAAGGAGTTTTTGCTGAACTGGGAGATAGGCATTTTTGGCTTGAATATATTGGAGAATGTGAGAACGAAAATAAATATCATTTACCTTTTTCCTTGGCTCCTTGGAAAGATAGTGCAGCAATAGCACTCGTTAAGAAAAACAAAATAGCTTATTCTTTTTTTCTAAAGAACTTTCCTTTTTTAACAAGGATCAATAGTCAAAAAATAAAAGAATTTATTGATCAAAATGATTTAGAGAATAAGTATGCGCCCAAATTTTCAAAACAAACATTAGGTGTAGAGAAATTAAATGAATTCTACAAAATCAAGCAAGGATTAAATGTTGATGATCAAATGAAATTTACATTTACCAGTTGGGACTTTAAATCTGACACTGTTTTATTTTTAAACTTAGTCAAATCGAGGAACAAATGGCAAGATATTGATAGCTATTTATCTTTTGATAAAGATGATGATAGAATAAAAAAAATGTTATTTAGACGATATAAAGATCGAATAGCTTATATTAAAGTACCCGAAATGTATAGCTATTTGAAGGATAAGGAATATTTTCAATGGCTTAAGCAGATCTTGGATATAGCCAGAACGACTAATGCTTTGATTATTGATATTAGGAATAATCGTGGAGGTAATAGGGATTTAATTGATTTTTTTTCCGATTATTTAATTGCACCAAAGAAATTCAGGGTTGCAAATTTAGCGAGGTATAGAGGTGAAATATCAGATGATACGAAAAAGGATTTAAATTCTAGAAAATTATTTCCCTATAGCTATTTTAAAGATCCCGAATCTAAACAAGCGATAGATAGTTATATGGAAAATTTCCATCCTTTAGTCGAAACTTCTGAAACACTTTATAGCGAATATCACTATATGGTCATAAATAGTAAAAAAAATACCGATTCTTATTATTATGGTAACCCTGTTTACATATTAACAAATGAAATGACTTTTAGTGCTGCGAGTGTTTTTGCTTCCTCGTTCAAAGGATTGAAAAATGTTAAAATTGCAGGAATTTGCGCCGACGGATCGAGCGGTATGTCTAAAACCTATGAATTGAAGAATTCTGAAATAAAAGTGACCTTCTCTCACATGCTTTCGTATCAAAAAAATGGAGAGTTATTTGATGGTATCGGCATTTCACCTGATATTGAAATACATAGATCTATAAATCAAATACTCGGCTATGAAGATCATCAACTAGAGACATTGCTTGAAAACATAAATAGACATTCTTCAATAGAAAACTAGATGCTGAAAAAGCGTGTATTGGACTGGGAATAATAGCTTTTAGAACGTTTCTAAATAATATAATTAGCCTTTTAAAAGGGCAAGATATCGTAGATTTGTACTCATCAGTGTAGAAACTGATGGGTTTTTTTGTATTAGAAAGGTAAGGGGTTAGCAATGAGTGATATAAAAATGGCGGAAGCTCCTCCCGGTATTCAAGGATCTGGTTTTTTCGCAACTTCGTTGGATAAAGCTATTGGATTGGCGCGGGCTAATTCATTATGGCCGTTGCCATTTGCGACATCGTGCTGTGGCATTGAGTTTATGGCTACCATGGCGGCTACGTATGATGCAGGGCGTTTTGGGATGGAGCGTAATAGCTTTTCTCCGCGCCAGGCGGATATGTTGATGGTCATGGGCACCATTGCTAAAAAGATGGCTCCCGTGCTTCGGCAGGTCTATTCGCAAATGGCGGAACCGCGGTGGGTAATTGCTGTTGGTGCGTGTGCATCCAGCGGTGGGATATTTGATACGTATTCCGTATTGCAGGGTATTGATGAAATCATCCCGGTAGACGTGTATGTACCGGGTTGCCCGCCTAGGCCAGAAGCTATCCTCGATGGGGTAATGCGGTTGCAGGAGATTGTAAAGAATGAACCACTAAACAGAAGGCAGACGCCTGAATATAAGGCGCTGTTGGAGAAATACGGATTCCATACGAATGGCTAAACTTAGCAATGACAGCATTATCGGACGGCTCAACACCCGTTTTGAGGGACGGTTCGATCAAATCGAAGCGTCTTATGGGTTGCTCACCATTGAGACCGGAAAAGAAGATATCTTGGATGTACTGGAATTCCTAAAGACCGATGGGGAACTGCAATTCGGTTATCTTACGGACATCACCGCTGTGCATTATCCGGACTTAGCGAAGGAATTTGCGGTAGTCTATCACTTGCATAGCTTGGTGAACAACGTGCGGATTCGTATTAAGGTATTTTTAGATGGTGCATATCCGGCAATCCCCACTGCCACGGTATTGTGGAATGGGGCCAATTGGATGGAGCGTGAGACGTATGATTTCTTCGGAATCCAATTTATAGGACACCCTGACCTGCGCAGGATATTGAACGTGGATGATATGGAGGCGTTTCCTATGCGCAAAGAGTATCCATTGGAAGATCCCAACCGGATGGATAAGAAGGACTATTTTTTCGGTAGATAAACGGTTACGATATGAGCGATTCTGTCAGCAAAATCAAACTAACAAGTAATAAGCCGATTTATATCGACAATGATCCGCAGGATGAGCTTTTCACGCTCAACCTCGGGCCTACGCACCCTGCTACACATGGTGTATTCCAGAACGTGTTGCAAGTAGATGGGGAACGGATCGTTAGCGGGGTATCGACCATTGGTTATATCCACCGTGCTTTTGAGAAAATCGCGGAGCGCCGTGCATACTATCAGATTACGACATTGACCGATCGGCTCAACTACTGCTCGTCACCCATCAACAATATGGGGTGGCACATGACGGTGGAAAAGTTGTTGGAAATAGAACTCCCCAAGCGGGTGCAGTATATGCGCGTGATCATCATGGAGCTCTCGCGGATTGCTGATCACATCATCTGCAACGGCATCTTGGGTGTGGATACGGGTACGTTTGCTGGATTTATCCCTATGATGGTGAAACGCGAGTTTATCTATGAAATATTTGAAGAGATATGCGGTGCGCGGCTGACGACCAATATCGGCCGGATAGGCGGGTTCGAGCGAGACTTCAATGAAGTGGCTTTTGCTAAAATCAGGCAGTTTGTCAAGGAATTTCCTGCGGTATTAAAGGAGTTTGAGGCGCTGTTGGATCGTAACCGTATTTTTATTGACCGGACATCCGGCGTAGCGGCGGTGGATCCAGAGACGGCGCTCAGTTACAGTTGGAGCGGCCCTATCCTGCGTGCTACCGGCGTGGACTATGACGTAAGGGCCAATGAGCCATATTCTTCTTATGAAGAATTTGATTTTGAAGTACCCGTAGGTACAAACGGTGATGTTTACGATCGGTTTTTGGTGCGCAACCACGAAATGTGGCAGAGCTTGCGAATCATTGAACAAGCATTGGCTAAAATAGAAAAGGAACCTAAAGGGGTATTCCATGCCGATGTCCCCGACTTCTATCTTCCACCGAAAGAGCAAGTCTACAATAATATGGAAGCGTTGATTTACCATTTCAAGATTGTCATGGGTGAAATCGATGCGCCGAAAAAAGAACTGTACCATAGTGTTGAAGGCGCTAACGGCGAATTGGGCTTTTACCTGATTAGCGATGGTGGCCGCTCACCTTACCGCTTGCATTTCCGCAGGCCTTCATTTATCAATTACCAAATGTATGCGCCCATGAGCAGTGGGATGTTGCTTTCTGATGCTATCATCAACATGAGTAGTCTAAACGTAATAGCGGGAGAACTCGATGCTTAGTGTAAAACATAATGAACCCGTGGAATTCACGGAAGAGACGCTCAGCAAGTTTGCTGAGATCGTGGCCCGCTACCCCGAAGGGAAACAGAAATCAGCGTTGTTGCCCGTGTTACATGAAGTACAGGCAACGTATGGTTGGCTGAGCGCACCGGCCATGGATAGTGTAGCCGCTTATCTAAACATAGAACCTATCGAGGTGTATGAAGTGGCGACATTTTATACCATGTTTTTCCTGCAACCGCAAGGGAAATACGCATTGGAGGTATGCCGCACGGGACCGTGTTGTTTGGTAGGTGCCGAACGCATCATGAAACATATCGAAAAGAGGCTGGGTGTGAAAGAAGGTGAAGTAACACCTGATGGGCTGTTTAGCTGGCGGGGGGTTGAGTGTTTGGCGGCTTGTGGTTATGGGCCGGTACTGCAAATCGGTCCGGAGTATACATTCTATGAAAACCTCACCGAAGAAAGCGTAGACAAACTGATTGAAGAATTAACGGAAAAAGCCAAGAGCTGAAAGCTGATTGTTATGGCACGTAAGTTATTATTGACACATATCGATGTTCCGGGCATCAATACCTTTGAGGTATACCGTCAAAAAGGCGGGTATCGTGCCGTGGAAAAAGCCTTGAAAACGCTTACTCCCGACGAAGTGGTGGAGGAGGTGAAAAAATCGGGTTTGCGGGGCCGTGGTGGGGCAGGTTTTCCCACGGGAATGAAATGGAGCTTCCTGGCTAAGCCGGAGGGTGTACCCCGTTATTTGGTGTGCAATGCCGACGAATCGGAGCCGGGAACCTTCAAGGATCGCTATTTAATGACCCATATCCCGCATGCATTGATCGAAGGGATGATCATAGCAAGCTACGCACTGGGGGCAAATACGTCCTATATCTATGTACGGGGCGAGATGATGCCACAGGTACGTATCCTTGAAAGAGCAATCGCTGAAGCCAAAAATGCAGGGTTCTTGGGTAAGAATATTTTGGGCCGCGGGTATGATCTGGAATTATACGTACAGCCTGGCGGCGGCGCTTATATCTGTGGCGAAGAGACCGCTTTGCTGGAATCGCTGGAAGGCAAGCGGGGCAATCCCCGGATAAAACCGCCATTCCCGGCGGTTTCCGGATTGTATAATTGCCCTACCGTAGTAAACAACGTGGAGTCCATTGCGGCTACCGTGCCTATCATCAATGAGGGTGCAGAGGAATACGCAAAGATAGGGATAGAACGCAGCACCGGTACCAAATTGATTTCAGCCAGTGGCAACTTAAATAAGCCGGGAGTTTATGAAATCGAACTGGGGTTGCCTGTTGAGGAATTTATTTATTCGGACGAATATTGCGGCGGCATTGCCAATGGCAAACGCCTGAAGGCGGTGGTAGCCGGGGGATCTTCGGTGCCGATATTGCCAGCAAACCTGATCTTGAAAACGTTGAAGGGGGAATCCCGGTTGATGACCTATGAGTCATTGGCCGACGGAGGATTCCAGAGCGGCACGATGATGGGTTCTGGCGGGTTTATCGCTTTTGATGAAGATCAGTGTGTCGTGCGCAATACCTGGAACTTCACACGGTTTTACCATCATGAAAGTTGTGGCCAGTGTTCGCCCTGCCGTGAAGGTACAGGCTGGATGGAAAAGGTGCTTCACCGGATTGAGTTTGGCCATGGTTCATTCAGCGACATTGACCTGCTGGTGGATGTGTCCAAAAAAATTGAGGGCAATACCATATGTCCGTTGGGAGATGCAGCTGCTTGGCCGGTGGCCAGTGCCATCCGCCATTTCAGGGATGAGTTTGAATGGCATATTACGAGCGGACAGGAAGCGCAGCGGCGTAATTACGGACTGGCGCATTATGCCGATCCGCTGGAGCCGGTGGCTTCATGAACTATTGGCGTACGAAATTAGAAATAAAATGGCTGAAGACGTAAAATTCAAGGTAAGCATAGACGGTATTCCGGTGGAAGTAGCTCCGGGGACGACCATATTGAATGCCGCCCGACTGATTGGAGGCGATATTGTGCCCCCGGCCATGTGCTATTATTCTAAATTACAGGGTAGTGGAGGCAAGTGCCGTACATGCCTTGTAAAAGTAAGCAAAGGGTCAGAAAAGGATCCGCGCCCGATGCCGAAGTTGGTGGCTTCATGCCGCACTACGGTGATGGATGGCATGGAGGTACAGAACATCACTTCCCCCGAAGTAATCGAGGCCAGAAAGGGCGTGGTGGAGATGCTGCTCATCAACCATCCGTTGGATTGCCCCATCTGTGACCAAGCGGGCGAATGCCACTTGCAGGATTTGGGTTATGAGCATGGCCTGGCCAATACGCGCTATGAATTTGAGCGACGGACCTTTGATAAAATTGATATCGGCGACAAGGTGCAATTGCACATGACACGCTGTATCCTTTGTTACCGTTGTGTGTTTGTGGCCGACCAGCTTACCCCGCGGCGTGTACACGGTGTACTGGGCCGCGGTGATGCGGCTGAGATTTCGACGTATATCGAAAAGGCAATAGACAATGAGTTTTCGGGTAATGTGATTGATGTATGTCCAGTAGGGGCGCTGACCGATAAGACCTTCCGGTTTAAAAACCGCGTGTGGTTTACCAAACCGGTGGAAGCACACCGCGATTGCCCGACATGCAGCGGGAAGGTAACTCTGTGGTACAAAGGGGAAGAGGTGCTCCGTGTGACGGCACGTAAGGATGAATACGGCGAAGTGGAGGAGTTTATCTGCAATACCTGCAGGTTTGAAACGAAATCGACGTCGGATTGGGTAATTGAAGGGCCGCGCAACGTGAAACGTACTTCGGTCATCTCGCTCAACCACTATGCGGAGCTGAACCCCCCGGCCGTGGTCAAGAAAAACCTGGCATTGCAGGAAACGAACAAGGAACAATTCGAACGGGCTAAGGAATTGCTGTAATATTTAGGACTATGGAATCTGCTTTATTGGTAGAAAAAACAATTTTAGTTGTGGCCGTGTTTGCCATCACATTGTTTATAGCCATGTATTCCACATTGGTGGAACGCAAGGTGGCTGGTTTTATGCAGGCACGCTTCGGGCCTGATAGGGCGGGCCCTTTTGGTATACTGCAACCGCTTTGCGATGGTGGTAAGTTTTTCTTCAAGGAAGAGATTATCCCTGCGGGTGCCCATAAGTTTTTGTTCATTATGGGGCCTACGGTGGCGATGTTCACGGCATGTATTAGCAGTGCTGTGATTCCCTGGGGGCAGGAACTGACCATCGGTGAGCGCGTCATTAGGCTACAGGTAGCCGATATCAACGTTGGTGTCCTCTATATGTTTGGCGTGGTGGCATTGGGTGTATACGGCATCATGATTGGCGGATGGGCTTCTAACAATAAATATTCGCTGATGGGCGCTGTACGTGCCGCTTCACAAAGCATCAGCTATGAAATCGGCATGGGGCTTTCGTTGATTGCGCTGTTGATGGTGACCGGCAGCCTCTCACTCCGGGAAATCGTCGCTCAGCAGGAAGGCTTTGTCAATTGGAACATTTGGGTGCAACCATTGGGCTTTTTGATTTTCTTGGTTTGTGCGTTTGCCGAATGTAACCGTGTGCCTTTTGACCTTGCCGAATGTGAGACTGAGCTGATAGGGGGCTACAACGTTGAGTACTCGTCCATGAAACTGGCTTTTTACATGTTTGCTGAATACATCAACATGTTTGTGTCTTCTTCATTGATGGCTGCGCTCTACTTCGGAGGGTACAATTTCCCGTTCATGTATGATTTGGGGTTGTCCCAAAACTGGATTACCATCATCGGTGTGCTGGTGTTTTTTGCCAAGATACTTGCTTTTATCTTTTTCTTCATGTGGATCAGGTGGACAGTACCGCGCTTCCGCTATGATCAGCTGATGAATTTGGGGTGGAAGGTTTTGATACCGCTTGCCGTCGTTAATATTGTATTGACAGGGATCGTCACCATCGTGAAAGACACCTATTTTTAATGAATTGAAAGGAAGAAACGATGCAATCACTAAGTAATAGGAAGAAAGTACTGGATCAGAAGCCCCTGAATTTTTGGGAGCGGATGTACCTGCCAGCCATTGCCAGGGGCCTTGGTATTACGATTAGGCATTTTTTTAAGCCTAAGGCAACGTATAAATATCCAGAGGTAGAGCGCCCTTATTCCAAGAATTTCAGGGGCCAGCACTCGCTTAAGCGGGATGAAGCGGGGCGGGAGCGGTGTACAGCTTGTGGACTATGTGCACTTTCCTGTCCTGCGGAAGCGATTACCATGATTTCAGCTGAACGGAAGAAGGGAGAGGAGCATCTCTATCGTGAAGAAAAGTATGCGGCTGTGTATGAAATAAACATGTTGCGCTGCATATTCTGTGGGCTCTGCGAAGAGGCTTGCCCAAAAGAGGCGATTTTTTTGGATGGGTCACATGTACCGCCTGAGCAATTGCGCAAAGATTTTATTTATGGTAAAGACAAGTTGGTGGAACCACGGTTCGAATATAAAAAAGAAAAAGAAATCACAGCCTAATCAGCTGAAAAACCTTAAAAAAGCAGCATGAGCGTTTTTTATTTTGTAGCCTTCCTATCGATATTCTTTGCACTGATGACCATCTTTGCTAAGAATCCGGTGCATAGTGTGCTATATCTGGTTGTCACATTTTTTACGTTTACGGTGCATTATATTTTATTGAATGCACAGTTCCTTGCCGTGGTCAACTTCATTGTGTACATGGGAGCGATCATGGTGCTCTTCCTGTTCGTGTTGATGTTGCTTAATCTCAATAAGGACACCGAGCCGATGAAATCCAACTTGGTGAAATTCATGGGCGTAATTGCGGGTATGTGCTTAGTGGCCACGTTGGCCGGTTCATTCAGGGTGTTGGCGTCATCGGAGCCGATTGTGCTTAAAAACCCCGATATCGGTTTAGTAGGCAATTTGGGTAGGGTGCTGTTCAGCGAATTTCTTCTCCCTTTTGAAATTTCCTCGATCTTATTGTTGACCGCCATGGTAGGCGCGGTATTGTTGGCTAAAAACGATCCAAAAAAAGCTTAAATGGAGACTGTCGTTCAAAATATGCAGGGTGTTCCGCTTAACCATTATATCCTGTTTTGTAGTGTTATTTTTGCCATTGGTGTCATTGGCGTGTTGATCCGCCGCAATGTGATTATCATCATGATGTCCGTAGAGTTGATGCTCAACTCGGTGAACCTCTTGTTGACGGCTTTTTCGGCTTATAGCGGTGATCCGTCGGGGCAGGTATTCGTATTTTTCATCATGGCTTTGGCCGCAGCGGAGGTAGCCGTGGGATTGGCGATTATCGTGATGGTGTACCGGAATACCCGATCGGTGGATATCAATGCGTTGAACCGCTTGCGGGGCTGACAGTGTTTGGAATTTTAGAACAGAACTATTTACATAAGAAGCATGATAGCGTTAATTTGGTTGATTCCACTACTCCCTTTGTTGGGTTTTTTGATCAACGGGCTTGGCAGGAATGTATTGCCAAAATCGTTGGTCGGAATTATCGGTAGTGGTGTAGTATTGGTGTCGTTTCTGTTGAGCTGTGGGGTGTTTTCAGTGGTATATGGAGCGCGCCAAGCGGGGGAAGCGGCAACATTCACACAATCGATTTTTGATTGGATTAGTGCTGGCGATTTACATGTTTCCCTTTCGTTTTTGGTGGATCCGTTGAGTGCCATTATGTTGCTTATCGTCACGGGCATCGGTTTTCTCATCCACGTCTATTCGACTGGCTATATGAAACACGATGCGGGATTCGCGAAGTTCTTTGCTTTCCTCAACCTGTTTATCTTTTTCATGTTGCTGTTGGTGCTTGGCTCCAATTATATCGTCATGTTTATCGGTTGGGAAGGTGTAGGGCTTTGTTCGTACCTGCTGATTGGTTTCTGGTTCAAAAATTCGGCTTATGCCAGTGCCGCTAAGAAAGCGTTTGTCATGAACCGGATAGGCGATTTGGGCTTCCTCATTGCCGTGTTTCTGATTTTTACCACGTTTGGAACACTGGAATTTGCGGGAATATTCCCGAAAGCGGCCGACATGCCAATAGGCGATACGACCTTGTTGTTGATTACGTTGCTGTTGTTTGTGGCTGCCACAGGTAAGTCTGCCCAAATTCCGTTGTTTACCTGGTTGCCGGATGCGATGGCTGGCCCGACACCTGTATCGGCATTGATACACGCGGCTACAATGGTTACGGCAGGCATCTACATGATTGCCCGTTCCAATATTTTGTTTACACTTTCTCCCATCACCCTCCAAGTGGTGGCTGCCATTGGCATTTGTACCGCGCTGTTGGCAGCGGTTATCGCCGTCACACAAAATGACATCAAGAAAGTATTGGCTTATTCCACGGTTTCGCAACTGGGCTACATGTTCCTGGGCTTAGGCGTGGGGGCATTCACCGGTGCCTTTTTCCACGTCATTACCCATGCGTTTTTCAAAGCATTGTTGTTTTTGGGCGCAGGTTCCGTAATTCATGCAATGAGCGACGAACAGGACATGCGGAGCATGGGCGGGCTAAAAAAGCACCTGCCAGTGACCTACGTGACCATGCTCATCGGCACAATCGCCATTGCCGGCATCCCGCCACTGTCGGGCTTTTTCTCTAAAGATGAGATCTTGGCCTATGCATTTGCCGACAATCCGTTGCTGTGGGGCCTTGGGTTTATCGGTGCGCTGTTTACCGCATTTTATATGTTCAGGATGTTGTTCCTGACATTTTTCGGTCAGTTCAGGGGTACGGTTGAGCAAGCCGCTCATTTGCATGAGTCGCCCGCTTCGATGACCATTCCACTGATAGTCCTGGCGGGGCTGGCAGCTATCGGCGGGCTTATCAACGTGCCTTCCGCCCTGGGTGGCAGCCATGCGTTGGCCGAGTTCCTCTCCCCGGTATTTGCGGATTCTGCTGCCAAGGCAGGGGCATTTCATTTGGAACACAGCACAGAGTACATCCTGATGGGGGTGTCAGCGCTGGCCGCTGTCATCATGGCCATCGCGGCTTACCGGCAATACGTAAGTAAGGCCACGGTACCCGTTGCGGACGATGCCCCCCGTGGTGTATTGGCGAGGCTTTCTTACCGTAAATTCTACGTGGATGAGGTGTATGATGCATTGATCGTACGCCCATTGAATGCCTTGTCAGTATTTTTATACCGTATGGTCGACAAATCGGGTATTGATGGGGTGGTCAATGGTCTTGCCAGGAGCGTCGGAGAATCTGGTAAGGGAATCCGCTTGCTACAAAGCGGGAATGTCGGGTTTTATATCTTTATGATGGTCATCGCCGTAGTGGTGCTCTTGGCCTATGGGCTTTTTAACGGTTAATCGAGACGAAGTTATATCGCGTACATGGACAATCTATTTATACTTTTATTACTTCCGATCCTTGGAGCATTGGTGCTTGCCTTTGTACAGCAGGTGAAAACCGCTAAACAATTGGCGTTGCTGGTGTCATTGGTGTCATTGGTGCTTACGATTCCATTTTTGGTCAACTTCGTGCCCGATGCCAGTATGCAGTTCCAGCAGCGGTTTGCGTGGATCCCGTCTCTTGGCATCCATTTCCACATTGGTATTGATGGGATTAGCTTGCCATTGGTACTGCTAACGAATGGATTGGTGCCGCTGATTATCCTGGGGGCATTCAGCTACGATTACAAAGGCAGCTTTTATGCACTGGTACTGTTTATGCAGGCAGGGCTGCTATTGGTATTCACTGCGTTGGATGCTTTTGCCTTTTATATTGGGTGGGAGGTTGCATTAATACCGATTTATTTTATCTGCGCGATATGGGGCGGCGAAAACCGTATCCGTGTAAACCTTAAGTTTTTTATTTACACGTTTTTGGGAAGCTTGCTCATGCTGGCAGCGATTATTTACCTGCATTTGCAGGTACCATCAGCTGATTATGAGCTCACTTCGTTTTATCAACTGGCTTTGGATGCCAGTACGCAACGGTGGATTTTCTGGGCATTTTTTCTGGCATTCGCCATCAAGATGCCTATCTTTCCATTCCACACTTGGCAGCCCGATACGTATACCGAGGCTCCCACGGCAGGCACCATGCTCTTGGCGGGGATCATGCTCAAGATGGGGGTATATGGTGTCATCCGCTGGCTGATCCCCGTAGCGCCGCTCGGTGTGGCAGCATATGGGCAATTTGCTTTGATCTTGTGTATCATAGGGGTGGTGTATGCCTCCATTATTGCCTTTAAACAGCGTGATGCGAAGCGGTTGGTAGCCTATTCATCGATTGCCCACGTCGGCCTCATCGGTGCAGGTATTTTTGCATGGAATGTGCAGGGAGTACAAGGCGCTATTATCCAGATGGTCAACCACGGTATCAGTGTAGTCGGGCTATTCTTCGTGCTGGATATCGTTGCCCGCAGGTTGGGCACACGGGATTTGGCTGCCATGGGGGGAATTGCTAAACCTGCCCCGGTATTGGCGATTGTTTTTTTGGCGATTGTCATGGGG
Source organism: Parapedobacter koreensis (assembly GCF_900109365.1). Taxonomy (GTDB): domain Bacteria; phylum Bacteroidota; class Bacteroidia; order Sphingobacteriales; family Sphingobacteriaceae; genus Parapedobacter; species Parapedobacter koreensis. The sequence continues at coordinate 155,387 of NZ_FNZR01000006.1, forward strand.
GCAGTGGGGCTTCCACTTACTAATGGCTTTGTCGGCGAATTTTTACTATTGATGGGGGTATACGAATATGGTATTTGGTATGCTGTCTTCGGGGGGCTGACCTTGATTCTGGGCGCTGTCTACATGCTGAGCATGTATCAAAAGGTCATGTTGGGTAATGTGAATGTGCAAACGGAGACTTTTGCTGATATTAAAGGTTCTGAATGGTTGGTGCTGGGGATCATTGTCATACTGGTCATTGGCATTGGCGTGTATCCCAAACCGCTGCTGAATATTTCGGAAGCGGCGGTGATTGAGCTGGTTGATAAAGTGGGACTAATAGGTAAAAACTAAAATAGAGATAATTAACAACATATGAGTGCGATTATTACGCTGTCTTTATTAGCCATATTGGTGCTGTATTTGGGATTGTTCAAGGCGGGGAGAGCGCTTTTACCTATTTCCCTCTTGGGGCTTTTTGCCACGCTGGTGCTGTATATCACGCAATGGGGCGTAGATGCGGAGCCCTTATATAGCGGCATGGTACTTTTTGACCACTATGCCATCGCATTTTCCGTATTGTGCATTTTCGTAACCATGCTGGTGATGTTGTTATCAAAAGATTATTTTGATGCAGCCAGCAGCCATGTGGCCGAGTATTACGCGCTTATCCTTTTTTCATTGACGGGAGCCTTGCTGGTCGCTTCTTTCCATAATTTGGCGATGCTGTTCATCGGTATCGAGATCATGTCAGTGGCGTTGTATATCCTTGCAGGTATCCGGAAAAAAGATTTTGCTTCCAATGAGGCGGCACTTAAATATTTCTTGATGGGAGCTTTTTCCACGGGCTTCCTGTTATTTGGCATCACCCTACTGTACGGAGCCAGCGGTTCCTTTGACTTGGCAGCAATTAAGGATTACGTGGTGGCCAATCCGCAGGGCGTATCCCCTTTGTTTTATGCCGGCATCCTATTGTTAATCGTGGGGCTGGGCTTTAAAGTAGGTGCTGCACCTTTTCACTTTTGGACACCCGATGTGTATGACGGTGCGCCCATATTGATTACGACATTCATGAGTACCGTTGTCAAGACGGCTGCTTTTGCTGGATTCCTGCGATTGTTTTACTTCTGTTTTGTACCGCTGCACGACTTTTGGGAACCGGTTTTATTGGTGATAACCATCATTACCTTGTTCGTCGGAAACATCACGGCAATCGTGCAGCAAAGCTTTAAACGGATGCTTGCCTATTCAAGCATTTCGCACGCCGGGTACATGCTGTTTGCCATTGTAGCCATTGGCCCCGCCGCCGCAGGCTCGGTACTGGTATATGCCGGAGCATATTCACTGGCCTCGGTCGTTGCGTTTGGTATACTCATTTTGGTGAAGCGTGCTTCGGGAAGCGACCATTTTGAGGCATTTAACGGTTTGTCCCAAAAGAATCCCTACCTTTCCGCAGCACTTGCCATTGCGATGCTCTCCTTGGCGGGAATTCCACTTACGGCTGGCTTCATCGGAAAATTTATGATGTTCAGTGGCGCTTTGGCTGATTATCAGGTATTGTTGGTGGTGCTTGCGGCCATCAATGCCGCAATGGGCATCTTCTATTACTTCCGTGTGATTGTATCCATGTATTTCAAACCGATGGATCGCGAGCAAGTGATGATGACAGCGCAGTATAAAACGGCAATATTCGTGGCGGTACTGCTCACCCTGGTGTTGGGCGTATACCCCGCACTGCTGGTGGGGCTTATCTAATCCCTATTGCTGCTGGGTGCTGATGTGCGCTGAAGCCTCAACAGGCTGGGGGGCGTCGAGTGCAGGTTCTTGTTTTACGGCATTGGTATCTTCGAATACGTGGCCATCTTCGTAACCCACCGATACGTATACAGACAAGTGTTGTTTTGTGTTGCCCCTGAAGGTGCCTTTTACCGGGCTGCAGTCGTTGAAATTGCGGCCTACGGCCAGCTTGACGTGCGTATTGGTCACCCATACATTGTTGGTTGGGTCAATGCCTGCCCAACCATAGCCGGGTATATACGCTTCTACCCAGGCATGGGTAGCCCCTTGGCCCCTCATGCCGTTTTTATTTGGGCAGATGTATCCGCTGACATAACGGCTTGGAATACCCATACTGCGCAAAATTTGGAGCATCAGGTGGGCGAAATCCTGGCAGACACCTGATTTATGTTCCAAAATCTCATCTACCGTAGTTTCAATCGTCGTAATGCCTTTTACATACTTAAACCGTTTGAAGATGTATTCTCCACATCTTTCGATGACAGCTGCCACGCTTCCACCGGCTTTGATAAGCTGGTCCACGATACGGTCGATTGCCTTTTGGTTGCTAATCATGTCCGGATAGGTCAATTCAACAAGGCTGAGGTTGTCTGCTACTTCCGTGCGGAGCTGACTGAAATCGCTATGGAAATCAATTTGCAATTGGCTGGATAGTGTGGTACGTATGATAGCCTTGCTCTCAATTACCAATGCTTTATGCGGAGCCATGATCGAAAATTGACCGCATTTATTGCCCCAATAGTCTTGAAATAGGTACACATCCGGTGCCTGCGAAATATTCAACTCCAATTGTAAAAGCTCTTGTTCGGCACAGGCGTAAGGAAAGACCCGGATTTCATTGACACTATCCACTACTGGACTGTCGTATTCGTACTTGGTAATATGGTGGATTTTGAAAATTGCCATCTGTCAATTCTTTGAGCACTAATAGGAAAAAAAGACTTTTTCCAATTGGTTATGAAATACTAACAACTCATTGCGCAATTCCTTGAAAAAGGCCTGTGAGTCCATAACCCCCAAACGCTCAGGATCCATATATTTGACTTTGCTGTATAAACGGCCAAATGTACGCATTAGCGCTAATTTTTCGTTTGACTCATTATCTTTGATTACATCCCGCAGGTAGCGGCTTATCCGCGTGAGCGAAAAGATTACGGAATGGGGGTAATCTTCATTGAGCAACATTTGATGCAGAATATCATTGTTGTGCTTAAACGTCCGATACGTTTTTAGGTATACTTCATATCCAGCAAGCGACATCAGGAGGAACCGCCATTGCGTAAGGTCCCGTTCTTGCTGCATGTCATATTCAAATAGCTGGCATTGTTTATCGGTAATGACAACCGTTTCCATGCTTCGTTCAAGGTATTTGCCAAGCTTCATAAAGTCCCAGCCGATTCCACGCGGCATGGTGATGTCGGCAATGCCGGCATACAGCACACTTTGTTGCATAAGCTGGTCTACGACCTCCAATGCTTCAGGCCCGGATAACTTTTGGTTGAGATGGGGTTTATTGGTCAAATGATACATGGAATTGACCGCTTCCCACAATTCTTTGGTGATGTGGTTCTGTACACCACGCGCATTCTCCCTGGCGCGGGCCACGATTGTTTTAATGGAATTGGTGTTGTTGGATTCGGTCAGTATTTTTTTCAATACAGCATCGGGTTTTTTTTCAATCTGCGCGATTTCGGAATCGGAAAGCTGCGTAAATATTTCCAAGATAGGCCGCCATGTTGTACTTCCAATGGAGTCGTTGTCCAATGAGATGATATAGTGACTGCGTACAACCCGGAGAATACTTTGTGTACGTTCCATATACCGATTTAACCAAAAAAGTGAATCCGCTATTCTACTTAGCATATTATTGTCTCTATACAGATTTTAGGATTACTCGTCTACAATCCATGTGTCTTTGCTGCCGCCGCCTTGGGAAGAGTTGACTACCAAGGAACCTTCTTTAAGCGCTACGCGTGTAAGCCCGCCGGGAACCAGCTTGATACCCCTTGGACCATAAAGCGCGTAGGGCCTGAGATCGACGTGCCGGGGCGCTATTTTGCCGTTAATAAAGCAGGGCACGGTAGATAATTGCACAATGGGTTGAGCAATGTAATTGCGGGGGTTATTTTCAATGATAACCTTTGCTTTCAGCCATTCTTTTTCACTGATGGTATTGCCCATCACCATGCCATACCCCCCGGACTGGTTGGTGTTTTTGATGACCATATTTTGGTAGTTTTTCAGTACATGGTGCATAGCATCCGGATTGCTTAGCTGGTAAGTAGGGACATTTTGCAAAATCGGGTCTTCATTGAGGTAGTACTTAATCATCTCGGGAACATAGGCGTATACAGCCTTGTCGTCTGCCACCCCATTGCCTAAGGCATTGACGATGGCAATATTGCCTTTTCGATAAGCGCCAATAAGTCCGGGTACGCCCAATACGCTGTTTTTCATGAAGATCAAGGGATCTAAGTACTCGTCGTCTAAGCGCCTGTAAATGACATGCACCTGTTCTAATCCTTTCGTGGTCTTCATATACACCTTATGGTTGTCTACTACCAAATCCCTGCCTTCGACGAGGTCAATGCCCATCTGCCGCGCGAGGAAAGAATGTTCATAATATGCTGAATTATAAATACCGGGTGTAAGCAATACCACGCGCGGGTTTGATACTTGGGTGGAGGCCAGTTCAAGCAATATTTCATGGAGGAGTACGGGATAGTGGCTGATCCGGCGTACATTGTTTGAAGCCAGCATGTCGGGAAAAATCCGTTTGGTGACTTCCCTGTTTTCCAGCATGTAGCTTACGCCGGAAGGGGTACGTAGGTTGTCTTCCAGTACATAAAATTGCCCGTCACTACCCCGGATCAGATCAATGCCGGAGATATGTACATAAATGTCATAGGGTACCTTGATGCCAAAGACCTCCCGTTTATAATGCGGACAGGAAGCGATGAGGCTGGCGGGGATGATCTGATCCTGTATGATTTGTTGTTCATTATAGATGTCTTTGAGAAAAAGGTTGAGCGCTTTCAGGCGTTGGGCGATACCTTGTTCAATGCGTTGCCACTCTGTGCCGGTGATGATACGGGGAATGATATCGAACGGGAAGATGCGTTCGATACCTTCATCGTTGTCATATACCGTGAATGTAATGCCCTGGTTCATGAAAAGCTCACTGGCGATATTATGTTTGCTGAGCAGGCTGTCGGTATCCAGTTGTTGAAGATTGGCAAAAACCGACGAATATTGCTTTCTCACGGCTTTTGAATCATACATTTCGTCCCAATTGTTGGCTTTGTATGTGTAATCTTTTAAAAAATGTTCCGTTTTTGCTGCCATAGCTATTGGTATAAGAAATGAAAGTGATATTTAATTATCAGTTTAATGATAATTTTCTATAAAAATATATTTTTTATTAAATATTTCATGATTTTTTATTGATTTTTATGTTTAATTGGTATTGTTTGGTTTGAGCGGCGAGCGGTTGGTATAAAAAAAGAGGTTATCTGTTTTGTCAGATAACCTCTTTCAGTTCCGGGTTCTTATTTTGACTTATTAGGGAATGGTGGTATTTTGGGAACACCCGTGGTGCCGCCTTCCGCTAATTTTTCCAATAATACGGTAATACCTCGGGTCAACTGGGCGTCGGTACCTTGGTATTCTTCATAAGGATCATTTACGACTTCAATATCAGGATGTACGCCTTCGCCCTCGATAATGAATGATGAGCCATCTGCTGCAAAGTGAGCAAATTCAGGTTTGCGCATATCGCCGCCGTCAATGAAAGGCAATGTGCCGCTGATGCCCACTACGCCTCCCCATGTGCGCTGGCCAATGAGCGGACCAATCCCGTAATATTTAAATTGCCAAGGGAACAGGTCTCCGTCTGATGCCGAATATTGGTCAATGAGGCATACCTTGGGGCCTATATGGACATCAGGTTTGATGGAGGCTGTTTTGCTATTGCGCCGCATGGTGCCTAAGCCGGGTTTGCGGAGCAATCTTTCAATGATCATCGGTGAGACGTTGCCGCCGCCATTTCCGCGATCATCAATGATCAGTGCTTCTTTGTCCAGCTGCGGATAGAAGTAGCGGGCAAATTGATTGAGCCCATCGGGCCCCATATCCGGGATATGCACATAGCCAATCCGTCCATTGCTCGCAGCGTTTACTTTTGCGATATTCTGTTGCACCCATTCGTGGTAATAGAGGGCAGATTCATCAGCGATGGGTTTCACCAGTACCTTGCGGGCACCTTGCGGCGTGGGCGTACTGTTGATTTCAATTTCTATCAGTTGGTCAGCCTTACCGATAAGTGTTTGGTAGAGGTTGTCTACATCGTTCATGGAGGTGCCATTGATGGCGATGATGTATTCGCCTACTTTGGCTCCTACGGCGGGTGCCCGGAGCGGCGATACGAGTGTTTTGTTCCAGCTTTGGCCAGAAAGGATGCTGTCTATGCGGTAATAGCCGCTCTTGTCACGACTGAATGTAGCGCCCAATAACCCCATGGGTATACGTTCGATTGCTGGGCGGTCGCCGCTGTTTACGTATGCATGCCCTACATTGAGTTCGGCTATCAGTTCGCCGATGAGGTAAGTGAGGTCATCCCGATGGTTGACATAGGGTAGCAGCAGCGCGTACTTGTCATGCATGGCTTTCCAATCCACCCCATGCATATTGGGGTCATAGAAATAGTCACGCATCTGCCGCCAGCTTTCATCATAAACCTGTTTCCATTCGGCTTTTAAATCTACTGCAATTTTCAACCCTGTTAAATCCAGCTTATTGGTGGGTGTAATTTTTGATTTGGTGAGATTCTCAATAAAGAAACCTTCGCCACTGCGGATTAAGATTTTTTTCCTATCGGGACTTACGGCGTAGCTTCCGAAATTTCCGATTTCCGATTCTTTTTTGTCGCTGAGGTTAAAAAACTTGAATCCCCGGCCGCCACCGCCGGCACTGGAATAATAGAGTCCGTCTTCTGTGGCAACAAGGCCGAAGTATGAGCCGGGCGACACGGGTAGGCTCTCCATCCGATCGGCCAGGCCTTCTTCATCTACGGTGATGGTAATGCCGATCTTTCCGGTACTTTCGGTTTTCTTGTCGTCATTTTCCTTTTTCCCGTCGTCACTGGCATCGGTTTTTACCGTTACTTCATCGCTTTCTTCGGTAAATGGCGACTTGGTTGCAGCGCTAAGCCGGACGAGGTAAGGACGACTCATGTCATTATAAACATGGTTCCACTCTGTGCTGCCGTAAGTTGGATTGAAATCACGTTGGGATACGAAGTACAGGAATTTGCCATCTGAACTGAATTCCGGTTGGCTGCTGTTGTACCATGTGTCGGTCACGGTAATGGTTTTTTTGCTCTCCACGTTGTGCAGGTTAATGACCGTAAATTCGCGGGCCTTTCCCGGCATGGTATAAGCAATCCATTTGCTATCGGGACCGAATGTATAGGAACCGATGGTACTTTCATCGGAATGAGCTGCCAATATTTTGGTGCCAGACAGTATGTCTACGGCATATAAATCCTGGTTGCGATCGCCATACAGCAAATATTTGCTATCGGGGCTCCAAATAGGGTTGAACTTGTAAGCTCCGCCGCCTTTGGTAAGCTGTTTGGCGGGCTCGGTACCATCCTGTTTTTGGATATACAATTCGTCTTCGCCTGTTCGATCAGAAATAAAACTTATCCATTGGCCATCTGGGCTCCAGCTTACATTGCGATCATGCGTGCCGCTGCTCTGGGTGAGGTTCCTTATCACGCCCGTTTTCGCAGGGACGGTAAACACATCGCCCCTTGCCCCGAAAACCACCCGCTTTCCATCTGGTGATAAGTCAGCGCTATAAATGAATTTCGAGGCGTCAATTTGTTTAGTGCGTCCCGAAGCGAAATCCTCGGCAATGGTAATGCTGATCTTTTGGGTCTGTCCGTTAAGGAGATCGTGGCGGTAAATGTAGCCGCCGTTTTCAAATACGATGGCATCACCGCCCAACGAGGGAAATTTCACGTCGTATTCCTTAAAATCCGTTACTTTTTGCGTTTGCTTGGTTTGCGTATCGTATACAAATAGGTTTGCGATGCGGTCACGATCACTGACGAAGAAGATTTTATCTTTGTAATACATCGGAAAGACATCCTGCGCAAGGTTGTTGGTGATGTTTTCCGCTGCACCGGATTGCGGGTCGGTCAGCCAAATATCATCGGCCATGCCACCGCGGTAGTATTTCCATGTCCTGAATTCGCGAAATACACGGTTCATGGCCAATTTAGAGCCGTCGGCATTATACGAGGCCCAAGAAGCTACTGAAAAGGGCAATTCTTGGCTGAGGTCCCCATTAAGTGGTGCCAAATAAAGCTTGCCTTTGAATGCATTGAATGAAGTGCCCCGACTGCGGTAAACAACATGTTGGTTGTCCGGTGTCCAGCCCATCACAATATTGTTTGGGCCCATGCGGTCGGCGATGTCATCCCGCCCAAGTGTAGGCGTATACGTGATGCGTTTGGGTTCACCGCCATTGGCCGGAATAACAAATACCTCCGTATTACCGTCATATTGGCCTGTAAATGCGATATGTTTGCCGTCAAGGCTGAACCGGGCAAACATTTCATAACCTGGGTGGCTGGTGATTCTACGGGCTACCCCTCCGCTCGTAGCTACCACATAAAGGTCGCCTGCATAAGTAAAAACAACCTGATTGCCATGGATGGCAGGGAAGCGTAATAGACGTGCTTCCTCCTGTGCCGCTGTGACCAAAATACTGCACAGCATAACGATGATTGTAACCATTTTCTTCATGAGATGCAATTAATTTAATTAAATGGATGGGCTAAGTTAAGGAAATCATCGCCAAAACAGTTGCTTTAGTGCAACATCGAAAATAAAAAGCCGTCCCGGTATGAACCGGAACGGCCGCCCCAATGGGGTTAGGGGCTATCAACCTAAACCTACCCTTCATTAGCGAAAAGAGTGCCAACTTTTTAAGTTGGCCATCAATTTTTATATTTTTTTTATTAGCGGTGCATTCTTGAAAATCGAAGAGGGTAGTTAGCGTGGGCTACAAGATGGATTTCAAGATGGATAAGTATCAATCATTCATAAGGCAATGTAAAAGAAAAGACCGCTCCACCACTGTCGGGTTTGTTATCAACAGTAATTGTGCCCCCATGGTATTTAATAATCTGGGCAGTGATGTATAACCCAAGTCCCATACCGGGATAAGTGGGCATATTGGCGCTACTGACGCGAAAAAAGCGATCGAATACCTTATTCAAAGAAGCAGCAGGAACGCTGACGCCAACGCCATGGTCTTCAACGCTTATTTTCAATTGTTTGGCATCGACATCGCTGGTGCTGACCGTGATCTTCCCTGTTGGTGGCGAGTACTTTATTGCATTGGTTATCAGGTTGCCCAAGGCTTGTCCAATGCGTTGGCGGTCAGCCAAAATCGGCTTGACGGGTGTGGTGTCCAACACAATCTGATAATATTGATTGAGTAATCTGAATTCGTTTACACGTTCGGCAACTAAGTCGTTGATGTCGAAATGTTCCTTGATAAACGAGAGTGCACCTTTGGTTATTTTGGACGTATCTAACAAATTGTTGATCAGGTTGGCCATCCGGTTTACATGATGATTAAGCTTTTGGGCTAATGTCGTATTTTTTTTGTCTCCCGCTTTCTGTAGTTCCCGTGCCAGCAACTGGGTATAAGCCTTGATCCCCGTGAGCGGTGTGTTGAGTTCATGGCTGGCTGTACTAATAAAATCGTCTTTGACGTGTTCCGTTTTTTTTCGCTCGGTGATATCCTTGAACAATATGGCTACCTGCCGTTGTCCGGCCGTACCCATGCGAAACGCATAGACCTCATACCAGCGGTGCAATTGCTCGGCGTGATTTTCAAAACGTATAGATTCACCGGTTAGCGCCACATTGCCATAAATTTCAAACCAATGATTTTCGTGCAGCGGAGCGATTTCGCGCATGGTGCGGCCAACTGCATTTTCGATGTCAGTTTGCTGTCTGAAAGCCTCATTGGTTTCCAGGAAACGGTAATCATAGGGATGGTTGTACGCATCAAACAAGACTTCTACCAAACAGAAGCCTTCGTCAATCGAATTGAACAGGGTGCGGTACTTTTGTTCTGATGTATATACGGACAACTTTTCAAAAGGTACCGATTTTGAATGGTGCTGCACAGTGGTATCAATACCTTCCGCTGTGGGCGTGATGCTCACACGATACCACCCCAAAAAAGCGGGGATATAATCTACAAGGATACGAGACATGCCGTCTTGCATGGAGCGTCTATAGATGTCGCCCAGGGCCGAAGCCTCCAGATCCGGAAATACCTTCCAGATTTGGTTGCCTACGAGATCTTGGGATTCCTTCCCCAAAAGGCGAAGGAAATTTCTATTGGCATAGACGCATCGCCAATTTTTGTCAAGTGTAAATATGCCCTCTGCTGTACTTTCATAGCGGTAAGACGTTCCTTCTGCCAGTGGGTAGTGGATTTTTTCGGGATACCGTGGGAAAAGAAAAGGAACAGGTATGGGATCTTTATAAAAAAGGGCCGTATTGTCAATAAGTTGTTGTCTCATATCTATGTTAGTTAGTATGGCGTGCCAAAACGGGAACACGCGCAACTTCATAGAGAACAATGGCCTATTGCATTTGTTTTTGCGGGGTGAAAATTTATGACATATGGATATATACCGCTATTCATCGCGCAGGCTATCAACCGGTTTGGCTATAGCTGCCCGGATGGCCTGCCATCCTACGGTCAACAAAGCAATCGTTATTGCTGTCAGTCCTGCCAGGGCAAACATCCACCATTCCATATTGATGCGGTAGGCAAAGTCTTGCAGCCATTCATACATGGCCCACCAAGCCAGGGGCGTGGCAATAAGGAGCGCAATCGCAACCAACTTCAGGAAACCCGTGGACAATAGGGCCACGATGCCCATTACGGATGCACCTAATACTTTTCGGATGCCGATTTCTTTGGTGCGTTGGAAAGCCGTAAGGGTAGCTAGCCCGAAGAGGCCGAAGCAACTGATAAGGATGGTGATGATCGTAGCCAAGTTAATGAGCTTACCGATTTGTCGCTCCTGCTTATACATCGCTTCCAATGTTTCGTCGTAAAAATGGTATTGGTAGGTATCTGAAGGATAAAACATGGCCCATTTTTGACCGATTGCTTTTAACGTCGCCTGCCATTGGGCAGGGCTATTGCTATCCAGTTTGATGTTGAAGGAAGAGAGGTTTCTTTTATAAGTTGATAATACCGTCGGTGTGATCGGTGTATAAAAATCCTGGGTGTGGAAGTCCCTGATGACGCCAACGATGGGGTAATTGTTAGTCCCCCGTTGCCCGATGAACTGCCCGATAGCCGCTTCTGGGGTGGCGAATCCGAAGGCTTTGGCGGCGGTTTCATTGATGATAAATTCGGAAGTGGTGTCCGAGGCATGGATGTTCCGGCCTGCCAGCAGTTCCATCTGGTATAACGTCAGGTAAGCGGTATCGATTGTTTTTTTGAAACTGATGATTTCCACGGGATCTTTCCCTTCGGGCGCGTATCCAAACGGGCTGGACGAATAGCCTGACGACAGCGGAGCGGTACCCATGGCCACTTGATCAACCCCTGGCAAGTTGCGGAGTTCGCCAAGTAGCGCAAACTGCTTATCTTGGTAACGGGGATCGGAAAGGTATTTCCAGGGTACATTCACCAATACGATGGCGTCTTTGTTGAACCCCATATCGGCTTTTAGCGTATGGCGCAATTGCGCCCCCACGATGATGGTGCTAATGATAAATACAAGGGCGATGGTGAATTGGAAAACGATGAGCACCTTTTGCAAGCTGAATCGGCGTTTCGTAGACGACGTCGCAAAAAAGTTCTTGAAAACATTGACGGTTTTTACTTTCGTAATCAGCCAGCCCGGATAAAGCCCCGCCAATAGCGTGATGAGCACGACCAAGCTGAGCATGAAGCCAATGAGCAGGAAGATGTCATCTTCCGGGGTGACACCCACGGGGATGATATCATCCAAAATCCAGAAGGCCAATCGGCCGAGACTGAAGGCCAAGACCGATGCCACCAAAGCCGTCAGGAGCGTTTCGCTCAGAAACTGGCCGATCAGCTGCCAGGTACCTCCGCCGAGGGTTTTCCGCACGCCGATTTCCTTGCCCCGCTGCGGAATTTGTGCGACGCTCATGTTGATGTAATTGATGCAGGCAAGGATGAGCAGGAAAATGCCGATACCAATCAGTCCATACAATACGGGCTTGCTCGTTTTGCTTGCGTTTGCACCATCAGACACAGTGGTAGCGAAATGGGCGTCGCGGATAGGAAGCAGTTCATAAGATCGGACGCGCGATAGCGCATTGGTATTCCCTGCGTTTTTCAATTTTTCTTCAAAGGCTTTCCAGTGGCGGGCATCCAGTTCGTTGATCTGGCCCAGTTTAGCGCTGACATCCGTCCCGTTCTGAAATTGCAGGTAAAGCTTGTCGCTGCCGTTGGTATTCGTCCACATATTTGCTTCGTATGCTGTTTTTGGCAAGACGAAAAACTCCTGTGCTGTAAATTCCGACGGCGTATAATAGTCGGCCACGATTCCCGTTACCGTCCGCGTCACGGTATCCTGTCCGTAATAGGTAATAGTTCGTTGGAGCATATCTGCCGATTTGGCACCCGGGAAATATATCCCAGCCCGGCTTTCGGTAAGCACCACGCTTTCCGGAGCGTTGAGGGCGGTCCGTTTGTCTCCGGCCAGCCACGTGTATGGAAGCATGCTAAAGTAAGTCGCATTGGTGGCCACAATGTGAATGGGGTCTTCCTGAATAAAGGGGGCTTGGTTTTCCCGTTTGATTTCGAGGGTGTTAACCCATTGCCCGTATACCGGCACCACAGATTCCACTCCTGTAATCTCTTCTTCGATACCTTGATACAGCGGGGCCGATACCCCGCCCATCCTGGATTCCTTGCCTTCCCGGTTGAATGCACTGATGACCTTGTAGATGCGTTCGCTGTTGGGCAATTGGGCATCGTAGCTGAATTCAAAGTCGATGATGCGGTAGATGACCCAACAGGCACTGATGCCGATGGCCAGACCGAGGATATTCAGCGCGGTGAAAAGGCGATTGCGCCACAGGTGGCGAAGGGTGGTTTTGAAGTAGTTCTTTATCATTTTTTAGCTAATAGAGATTAGACAACAGGCCTTTCTATGCCCTTAGTGTCTCGTTATTATGCGATTTACTCATCACGCAAAGCGTCTACGGGGTTCGCGCTAGCCGCCTGTACGGTACGGATACAAAGTACCGCCACTGCGACAGCTACCATGCCGAGGGCTGCACCTGCAAAAATCCACCAATTCAGTTCCGTATGAAAGGCAAAGTCCTCCAGCCATTTATTCATGAAATACCAAGCGATGGGAAATGCGATCAAACATGCAATGATGACGAGCGCTACAAGATTACGCAGCAAAAGCACCACAATTTGAGTTACCGTTGCACCCAATACCTTACGGATTCCGATTTCTTTCGTCCGTTGGTTGGTCGTAAAGATGGCCAGTCCAAACAGGCCAAGGCAGGCGATGAATATGGAGAGCCCCATGGCCCAGCTAAGCAATTGGGACAATCGGATGTCCTGCAAATAGAAGTTCTCCACGGTCTTGTCAAGGAACGTATAGTCGAAGTCATTTTCAGGATATAATTCTTTGAAGATTCCGGTCATCTTTTCGATGGCCGTTTTCCACGCCTCGGCATGGTCGGGGTGGAGCGCCACGTGCACCACATAACCAAAGGTTTTTTCACCCCAATACATCGTGGGCTGTATCGGTGTCCGTACGGAGGCAATATTGAAATCTTTCATCACCCCCACGATGGTATACTGCCCTTTGCCAAACGTTTTGCCTAAGGCTTCTTCTGGATGAGTAAGCCCCAAGAGGCCAACCATCTTCTCGTTGATGAGCGCCTCATGCGTGGAGTCAAGCAGCCGGATGTTGCGTCCGGCCACCAACGGAATTTCATAGACGTCTAAATAAGCGTCGTCCCCGCTCCTGCCATTGAATGTCACCCGTTCGGTGTCCTCGCCCTTGTCAAAACTCATGGTATTGGTCATGGATCCATTGAATGCCGGCGATTGGTTGCCTAAGCTGGCGGCCTTTATTTCCGGAATCTGCTTTAGTTTGTCCAGCAATACGAATTTTTTGCCGTCTGTCCAATTGGTGAAGTTCGGGATATAAAAATTGACAATGGCATCCTTTCGGAATCCCATATCCTTGATGGTTGCGAAACGGATTTGTTTGCCCACCACGAGTACGCAAATCAAGAAAACCTGGGCAATGGCAAATTGTGATATCGTGAGGCTTTTACGTATCCAGGCGCTTCTCGAAAAATTAGTGTTCTTATGCGCTTGGTTCTTTAATGCCAATGCGGGTTGGTAACCCGTCATTACCCATGCGGGGTAGCATCCTGCAAGCAGGGTGATAACCACCAACTGGATGGCGAGGAAAGCGAGAATATGCAGCTGGCCCAAGCCTTCGTATGCCAACCCTTTGGGCAGAAAGCCCTGGAAAGCATGGAAAAGGAGCGGAGCTAACAGCATAGACAGCAACGTCGCTCCCAGTGATAAGACAAAGGTTTCCGAGAGAAACTGCAACACCAAAGCGACCTTGCCGCTACCGAGGCTTTTGCGGATGCCAATCTCCTTGGCCCGCTCAATGGATTGAGCTGTGGAAAGATTGATGAAATTGATAGCCCCAAGCAGCAGCAAAAAGATGGCGAGTAGTGCCAAATTGCGTAATGTGGATGGTTTTGCTGCCGAATAGTTGTAATCAGCATTGAAGTGGATATCGCTGAGTGGTTGCAAGGAAAATTGCTCAGGTTTTTCGCCCGGTTCGGATTTCTTGTGTTTTTGGATAAGCGATGCAATGCCTGATTCGACGGTTTTTGCACTTGTTCCGGTTCCGAGCAGCAGCAGGCATTGGTAGGAATCGTTCAAATTATTCCATGCTTCCCAATTGTAAAGTTCTTTAAGGCTTTCGCCCGTGGGGATAGTCGCCGTGGAAATGAAGACATGGTTGTCAAAGTCTGTATTGGCTGCGATATCAGCCACTACGCCCCCCACTTCCAGCAGTACGGTATCATGCACCAAGAGCGTTTTGCCCAGTACAGTCTCCGGTGTGTTATCCGGGAAATATTGGGCCAACTTACTTGCTGTAATCACGACCCGGCTGGGGGCATCGAGGGATTGGGCATTACCCGATAGCCAATGGTACGGGAAGATGCTGAAATAATCGGGGTCGGTAAAAACGATGCCACGTTGTTTTTTGTGGATGCTGTTATCGCCACGGTTATCGTGCGGGACAATTACCGTCGGGTCGTTGGTGTTTAGCTGATACACAGGTGCCACGGCTTCCAAACCGGCAAGCTCTTCGTCGACGGCACGGACTAAGGGTACCAGTACGCTGGCCGACTTCCATTCGCCGCTGCTGACTACCCGATATACCCGGTCGCCTTCGGGAATGTGCTTGTCAAAGCTGTAATCGTACCGAATCATGAGGTAGATAACCAAGGTGGCGCTGATGCCGATGGCCAAGCCCAACACGTTGATGACGGTAATCAATTTGTGTTTCCAGAAGTGGCGCAGTGCGATTTTGATGTAGTTCTTTATCATTTTTTAGACATTAGACAACAGACTTGCCCATCCTTGTTCTTTGCTCTTTTCATCCTTGTTCTTTATTCGTCGCGCAGCGAGTCCATCCCGATATGCATCGGGATCTCGCTATTACGCGATTTACTCATCGCGTAAAGACTCGACCGGATTGGCCAGTGCAGCCCGCAACGACTGTGTGATCACCGTGGCGAGGGCAACCAGCAGTACGATGGCGCCCCCAAGGATCAACAGCCCCGCATTGACGTCTATGCGGTAGGCGAAGCTCTCCAGCCACTTATTGGCTGCCCACCAAGCTACCGGTGCACCGATGACGAAGGCAATGCCCACCATCTTGATGAAATCACGCGATAGCAACACGATGATGCCCGCTACGCTGGCTCCCAGCACCTTGCGCACACCGATTTCCTTCACCCTCCGGTTGATGGACAGCAGCGCGATGGCAAACAGCCCCATGCAGGAGATGAGGATGGCCAGGGTAGCACCGCTGATGATGATGTTAGTAAAACGTTGGTCACGTCGGTACTGATTGTCCGTATTTTCATCGAGGTACGAGGCTCCATCTGTGGCTCGCGGGTTTACCTTCTTCCATACGGCTTCCACGGCGGCGAGCGACGTAGCCAGGTTTTCCGGCCTTACCTTTACGAAGAGGTATTCCAGTGGAAATTCATTGGGATTAATAAACATCGTCAGTGGCTCAATCTGTTGCCGTAAGTCCTTGAAGTTGTAATCTTTCACCACACCGATGACCTGCATGCCGTCATTGACGGGGATAGTTTGCCCTAAGATTTTATCGATGCCACCCAATTGGGCAGCCATCTGTTCGTTGATGAGCACGGCATTCGTATCCGTGGCAAAATCACGGGAGAAATCCCTGCCAGCCACCAGTTGGAGATCCAATGTGCTGAGGTAATCATAATCTACACGCAGCCAATGCGTACGGATGGTACGGTCTTCATAGCCAAAGCCAACGCGCGAGGTGGCTGCCCCGCCATCGCTGCCCCGGCCGATATTGATGTCCGAGCCGCTCAGGCTTTCTACCTGCGGGAGGGAAGCCAATTCCGCCCGCATGCGTTTCAGCGCGGTTTCCTTATCGATCTCGTCGCCTATAGGAATGCTGATGACCTCCGTTTTATTGAACCCCAGCGGGCGGGTGTGGAGGTAATGCAGTTGGCTGCTCATCACCAAGGTGCCGATGATGAGCACCACGGCGATGGCAAATTGCACTACAGTGAGCGCGCTGCGCAGGCCACCACCCGCGTTGAGCTGCAATTTGCCTTTCAGTGTTTGGATAGTGTTGATACGAGCCATCAACCAAGCGGGGTATCCTCCCGAGATGGCTGTAAGGAACAGGAACGTCGCGAGAAATAGGGGGAGGTTCCATCCGGCAAACAGTTGGCTGATGGCCAGCGAGTAATTCATATTCGCGTTGTATTGCGGCAGCAGCGCCCATGCCAATAATCCACCCAGGGTCAAGGCGAAGAGACATACCAGCAGCGATTCGCCCCACAGTTGGGCCATCAGCTGCCAAGGGCGGCCGCCCAATGTCTTACGCATGCCGATTTCCCGGCTGCGGGTGAAGGAACCAGCCAAAGAGAGGTTTACGAAGTTGGATCCGGCGATAAAGAGGATAAGGGTGGCAATGAGTAGCAGCATCCAGGGGAACATCGGTGGTCCGCCGCCACCGATGCCCAGGCTGTTTAAGTGATATTCTCCCATGGGCAGTACGTGCAGCGCCAGGTATTCTCCGTGTTCATCGGGGGAAGCCCCATCGCGTTTCAGGTTCGCAATTTCCCCTTCGTAGTGTGTGGCCATGAAGGGCCTTGCCTGTCTATTGAAAGCCACGGGATCGAGTTTATCGCCCGCCCATTGGATGAATACGCTGTGGTTGGCATGGCCCCAATTGTCCAGGTAACCCTGGTAATCCGGCATCATATGCTCAAAGCGCAGGAGCGTATTGAACGTGAGGCTGGAGTTTTGGGGGAGGATGGTCGTTACTGCCGTGACCACCTTGCTCTGCCATTGCCCATTTATTTGGGCTTCAATGGATTCCCCAATCACGTCTGTATGGCCGAAAAGGTTTTTGGCCATGGTCTCGCTGATAACGATGTTGTCCAGTGCATCCAGGGCGGAGGCATTGCCGTGTTGCAGCGAGAAGCTAAACATGTGCAGGAAATCGGGGTCTACAAACCGAGCCGCCGCCACAAACTGCTTGTCGCCATGGCGGAGTATAGCTGCCCCGTTCCCGAATCGGCTCATCCGTTCCACAGCGGGGATCTCGGCTTTCAGCGTGGGGCCGAAAGGAATGGGTTTCGTTTCCCCATATTCTTTTCCGGTGGTGGGATTAGACACGTCATAAACCATTCCGATGCGGCCTCGATTTGCGTGGAAATCATCGTATGACAATTCAAACATCGCCGTGAGAAACAGCAGTATAGCAGCGGCAAAAGCCACGCTCAGGCCGAGGATATGGATAGTGGTGAATACCTTGCGCTTGCGTAGGTTGCGAAGGGTAACAACGATGAAATTTTGAAGCATAGTACGCGTGTTAATACAGTTATTAGGCCATATTTTTATTCTGCTGTAAATCAGCTTATTAATTACTGGATAAGGCCGTAAAGTGTTCGATTCCGAACACCTACTGTTCGGATGCAGACAGCAGATGTAAAGACAAGGATTGCAAAGGGTTATCCATGTTGGAGTGAAATTTGCGGTTAAGCTGACAGAAACTTAAAAAGAATTTATTTTGGACTGCAGGTCGTTTTTCATTGGCATCACGGGTATGGCATTATTGCTTGGATGTGCTGGTCAGATCCAAGCCCAGGTGATCGATAAGGATATACCTGCCGATTCCATCCCCAAGCAGCGTTCTTATCCGGCACAATATGACGTTGGCGATCTGATACGTGCGATCATCCATCCCAATAGGAAAGCCGATTCAACAAGGGCACGATCGGGCATCACGCCGATGCCCAATGTGGCTTATAACCCTACCATTGGTGCCCAGATTGGCATCAAAGCCGTTGCCGGAAAAGTATTGGGCAACGAGCCGGGTACATTGATTTCCGTAGCGGCCACATCGGCGTCCATTACGACGAAAGGCATCCTTTATTTTTACCTCAGCCACAATGTGTATACACCGGGAAATAAATGGAATTTTCAGGGAAGCCTGATTGCTGCGAGGGCCGTTTCGCCAGACTACGGGCTTGGCATCGGATACTTGGCAGGAAGTACGGAGGCGGATAGGGTACTGACCAATCCCGATAGGCATGTTTTTGTGCAACGCGCAATTTACCTAAGCTTTCGGGAAAAGGTTTATAAGCAGGTGACGGATAACCTTTTTCTCGGCGCGGGCGTGTCGTTTGACCTCCGCCGGAACATCCGTGAATCTACTGACGAAGGGCTGACACCCTATCAGGTTTATAACGAGCGCTATGGGTACGATGGTCGGCAGCACCAGGCCAATGGGCTGTTTTTCAATGTGCAGTACACGACAAGGGACCACCAAAACCAGCCGTTCAAGGGAATTTATTCAGATGTAGGCATCCGCGTCAACCAGACGTGGATGGGCAGTACCAAGAATGCGATGCTGCTTACGACCGACTTCCGCAAGTATTGGAGTCTATCCGAGCGAAACCCCCACCACGTACTTGCCTTTTGGAATTGGGGATCGTACCTGCTCAACGGTAGCGTACCCTATATGGATCTGGCGGGTTCGGGGAAGGATACCAACGCACGGAGCGCGAGAGGTTACATCATCGGCTATTTCCGGGCACCACTGTTTTTCTATTCGGAGGTTGAGTATCGTTTCCCCATCCTGCGCAACCGTTTCCTCAGTGGGGTCACATTTTTAAATATCCAGACCGCCAATGACGATTTGGGTACCAACTTGTTCAAACACTGGCAGCCCGGCGGAGGTGCCGGGCTGCGTGTGCTATTCAATAAAGCTACGCGCACCAACCTTTGCCTCGATTATGCCTTTGGAAAATATGGCGTACGGGGCTTTTTCTTAGGCCTGAATGAGGCGTTTTGAGCAGACAATCAAGGTTCGTCCCCTAAGGTTGCAGTACCTGTACAGTGAGGTGCGAAGCATGATTGCCGTCATAATAAACACGGTGGGTCGCCTTGATAAAATCCTCATCTTTCGCATGGTAGATATCGAGGAACTGCTGTGGATTGCGGTCTACCAAAGGAAACCACGAGTTCTGTAGCTGTATCATGATGCGATGGCCCTTTTTGAAGGTGTGCCCCACATCCGGCAGGCTGTAGTTTACCGGGGTGATTTCATTCGGCACGAATGGCTCGGGTTTTTCGAAGCTGTTGCGGAATTTCCCACGAAGGATTTCCCCCCGCACCATCATTTGATAGCCGCTGAGGTTTTTACCCTCATGTCCCAGTCCGGCCGAGGTGGTATCCTCGGGGTGCTCATCGATGAGTTTGACCACATAGTCTGCATCAGTACCTGTGGTAGACACCAATAGATTGGCCATCAAGGTGCCCGCCAGGGTTACATCTTCAGTGAGCACTTCAGAGCGATATACCATCACATCGGGCCGGCGTGCGGCAAAGCGCTGGTCATCTATCATGTACTCGCGGGTACGCTGCCGTTGGACGCCCGCTTGGTAAGGTACGGGCGATGCGGGGTCGCTCACGTACTCGTCATATCCACCGGTCGATTCCTTTTCGAAGCTCAGTCGGCCATCGGCATGCAGGTAGAGCTGCTGTGTGGTGGCCTGTGTGGGCGGCCAGGTATCAAAGTTTTTCCATTCATTGCTGCCGGTAAAGAAAATCGTGGCTTCCGCTGCGTCAAAGGATCCCTTGTCTTTCAGGTAATAATCAAAGAAGGGCAACTGGAGTTGTTGTTGGTACCAAGCACTGGTGGGTTCGTGAAACTGGATGTCGCCGAAGAAATCGCCCGTACTGCGTACCCACCCACCATGAAACCAAGGGCCCATCACCAGGCGATTGTCTGCATTGGGATTATTGG
This sequence comes from Parapedobacter koreensis, assembly GCF_900109365.1. GTDB lineage: Bacteria > Bacteroidota > Bacteroidia > Sphingobacteriales > Sphingobacteriaceae > Parapedobacter > Parapedobacter koreensis. The sequence goes on from NZ_FNZR01000006.1 coordinate 175,836, forward strand.
CTTTGATAGTTTTATAGACCTCAAAGGGGCCGAGGGCGTCTTCTGCGTCGAAAAAACCACCCACGGTCATCACCGCTGGTTTGATGTCTGTCAGGTGGCGTACGATTTCCCGGGCTTGCCAAAAGGTGTCGAGCGTGCCGTGCTGCATGAGGTCGTTCCAAAACGCCACGCTATCCCCGAAGTAGCGCTCCTTGACGTGGGGTAAAGCCCCCAGATCCAAGAAAAATTGGTAATTATCGTGGAAGGCAACTTGCACACCATTGTTGAATTGGTCGGGCGTAAGCGGCTTAGGCCGGGGCACGCCGAAGCGACTGTAGAAGTTGAAGGCATCCATGAGGAAGAAAGCCCCATTGTGGTGGAAGTCATCCCCCCGGAACCAATCGGTCACCGGTGCTTGTGGTGATGCAGCTTTCAGGGCAGGATGAGCTTCTGGCAGCGCTGCAGTGGAATAAAATCCGGGGTATGATATTCCGTAGATACCCGCCCGCCCATTGTTATTGGGGATGTTCTTTACCAGCCAGTCAATGGTATCATAGGTGTCGCTGCTTTCGTCGATATCCTGGTCGCCTTGCTTATTTGCCACATGCGGCCGGATGTCTTTGTACGCCCCCTCGCTCATCCACCGGCCCCGCACATCTTGGTAGACAAAGATATACCCTTGGCGGGAAAAGGCAGAATCGGGGCCCAAGCTCGTTTTGAATTCGTCTGCCCCATAAGGAGCTACGGCATAAGGTGTACGGTTAATTAAAAACGGGTATTGCTGGCTGGTATCCTTCGGAATGTAAATCGAAGTGAAGAGCTTGACACCATCCCGCATCGGGATCTGTTGCTCGATTTTCGTGTAATGTTGCCGGATGTATTCGGCTTCCGACGATTGGTCGGGGGTGCTACAGCTCCATAGGATAGCTACCCAAAACAGCAGGAGGATTGATAACTTGCGCATAGACAGGCTTTTTCACAAAAATATAAGATTTAGGTTATCAAATATTCCATATGATAGATCATCACACAAACGTTACCATTTTGCCATTCCATTACTCATTCCGCAAACTATTGACCGGGTTGGCTATCGCAGCTTTAATAGACTCGTAACTAACGGTGAGCAGTGCAATGACCACGGCCACAAGGGACGCCGCAGCAAGCACCATCCAACCGATGTCGATACGGTAAGCAAAACCATTCAGCCAATTGTCCATGGCATACCAGGCAACTGGAGCGGCTATGACGATGGCAATTGCCAGGAGGCCAATGAAATTCCGTGATAACAGGTAAACGACGTTGACGACAGAGGCACCCAATACTTTCCGGATGCCGATCTCCTTGAACCGCTGTTCGGCCATGAACGCCGACAATCCATACAAACCGAGGCATGAAATCAAAACAGCCAGCACGGCAAATAAGTTGACGAGTTTGGCCAGGCGCTGTTCTCCTTGGTACAGGTTGTCCAAATCTTGGTCGACGAAATTATACGAAAATGGAAAGCTGGGATTCAACGTCGCATTGATTTTTTCCAATGCATTGATGGTGGCTTCGGTAGCGCCCGGCTGGGTGCGTACGACCACAATCCCGCCGTAGCTATTAAGCCGCATGATGAGTGGTTCGATGGGTTGTTGTATCGGTTTAAAGTTGAAGTCTTTTACTACACCGACGATGGTACCCTGCCGATCCCACATCGTAATGGGTTTCCCCACGGCAGTTGCCGCGTTAAGACCCATGATGCCTGCTAATTTTTCGTTGATAATGTAGTTGCTGGAGTCGCCCTTGAAATCCGTCGAAAACGCCCGGCCAGCTGCCAGCTCCATCTGGAAAATAGCAAAAAAATCTTCGCTCACATCCAAATTAGGGACTACAATTTGCGAATTGGGATCTTTACCCTCCCATTGGATATTGGTACTGCCAGTAAACAGGTTGGTCGGCAGCTCGTTGGTTATCGCAAAATCCGCAGTCAATGGGTTCCGCTCCAATTCACTGCGGTAAGCGGCTTGTTTATTCCAGATATCACCTTTCATCGGGATGTACAGCAGGTTTGATTTATTGTACCCGATGTTCCTGTTTTTGATGTAGCTGAGCTGTTCGTACACGACCGCCGTGCCGATCAATAGGACAATGGATACCACGAATTGCAAGACAACCAAGGTATTCCGGAAGACCAGGTTTCCAGATCCACCTAATTTCAGCCTACCTTTCAGTACCTCAATAGGCTTAAATCCGGAAAGGAACAGCGCCGGGTAACTTCCTGCCAATAGTCCGGTCAACACGATGATACCGATCATCATCAGTAAGAGCTTCCCGTCAAAAAGGCTGATGGCTAATGTTTTGCCGGCCAGGTAATTGAACGCCGGTAAAGCGGCATATACAAGACCTATCGCAATCAGGAGTGATAGAAAAGATATCAACAAGGATTCTCCCAAAAACTGCCCCATGATCTGCACGCGCGCAGCACCCACTACTTTCCGCATCCCCACCTCTTTTGCCCGCCGAGCAGATCGGGCGGTAGACAGGTTCATGAAATTGATACAAGCCACGATCAAGATGAAGATCGCAACCACAAAAAGCGTATTTACATATTGGGCATTGCCATTGCCGGGCAGCTCGATTTGCAGGGCCGAGTGCAGATGGATAGCCGTCAATGGCTGGGCGTGGAAAGCCATTTTTAAGAACTGTTCGTCGATATGCGACTTATAGATGTCATCCATTTGTTTTTCCAACGCTGCCAGATTGGCTGCTGTTGGCGCGAAGCGTTCATCCAACAGGATGTAGGAATAGAAATTATAGTTATCCCATGTATTGTTAATGAGGTCTTCATTGGTATTCGCAATGGCCGACATGGGCATGATGTAATCAAATTGCAGGTGCGAGTTGGACGGTACATTGGCCAATATGCCCGTTACCGTCAGCAACTCCTGGTTGTTCTTCTTCAATGACTGCCCGATTGGCTCCGTATCTCCGAAGTATTTTTTTGCGAGATCTTCGGAAATAAGGATGGCGTCTGGCCGATTCATGGCCGTTGCCCGATCTCCAGCAACCAATGGAAACGAGAAAATGTGGAGGAATGTGGAATCGGCATAGAACCCTCTTTTTTCCTCGAAGGAATTGTCCCCATATTGGAAGACGTTGGTTGATGGGTGGCTTAGCCGTACCGTATTTTTTATGGCAGGTATCTTGGCTTGCAATTCGGCAGGCATACCAGCAGGATTTACAGCGGCTCCAAATCCACCATCGGCCTCAACGGTAATTCGATAGATATTATCCGCGTTATTATGGAAGCGGTCATAACTTCGTTCGTTCTGCACCCACAGCAATATGAGGATACTGGACGCCATACCTATGGCCAACCCGGCTATATTCAGCAAAGAAAACGACTTATGCCGCCATAAGTTCCGGAATGCGATTTTGAAATAGTTTTTGATCATTTTTTTAGACGTTAGACAACGGACATTAGACCGATTGAAGTGATTGCAGACGAAAACTAGGAGACGGCAGCGAAGCGAACCGAATCCAGTTGAGGAGCACCCGCTTGAATCCTCCATCCCATTACTATCCCCAATCCCACCGATTGAAGTGATTGCAGACGAAACCTAGGAGACGGCAGCGAAGCGAACCGGATCCAGTTGAGGAGCAATCACTTCAATCATCTACTACCATCACTCATCCCTCAATGACTCCATCCCGATATGCATCGGGATCTCGCTATTACGCGATTTATTCATCGCGTAAAGACTCGACCGGATTGGCCAGCGCTGCTTTAACAGCTTGCCAACCCACTGTCAGCAAGGCTATAGCCACCGCGGCCAACCCCGCTAAGCCAAACATCCACCATTGGACATCGATGCGGTAAGCAAAATCTTCCAACCATTTGTTCATCACCCACCATGCGATGGGGGATGCAATGAGCACGGCTATCGCAATGAGTTTTACAAAATCAGTCACCAAAAGCCGGATAATGTTGGTTACCGTTGCACCCAACACTTTGCGTATGCCGATTTCTTTCGTACGCTGGTAAGCCGTGAACGTAGCCAGTCCGAACAACCCAAGGCATGCGACGAAGATGGTCAGTCCCGCAAAGACGCCCAGGATAGTACCCGTATTCCTTTCCGCTTGGTAAGTATTGTTGATCCGTTCATCTAAAAACGAGTAAGCAAAAGGCAAATCGGGATTGAGTGCGTCATACCGTTTTTCCATGGCTTGGAGCAAGCCCGCCATATCCCCCGGACGGGCTTTCACAATGAGGTTGCCGAAGTTGTTGTTCATGGTCATCACCAAGGGCGTTATTGATTCGCGCAGGGATTTGAAGTGAAAATCCTTTACTACGCCTACCACCCGTATGTGCTTGTTGTCGCCATTGACCAGCGTCTTTCCCAAGGCGTCGTCCGTCCATCCGAATGCCTTGGCGGCTGTTTCATTGATGACCGCATTCAAAGAATCCGTGCCATAGTCAGCCGAAAAATTACGGCCAGCCAGTAGTTCGATACCCAAGGTGGGGATATAGTGCTCGTCTACATCATAACGTAGTGTTTTGACCCATTGGGAAGGATTGTCCTCAGAATGGACAAAAAAGTTATTGTCATATGTGGGGCCAGCGGGTACGTAAGGCGAGTTCGTCACATGAAGCACACGCGGATCCTGCAGTAGTTGTTGCCTGAAAATGCTCTCCTGCTGTCCCAAGGGCCATGTTTGGAGTACGATGACCTGCTCCTTGTCATATCCCAGTTTTTTATGCTGGATGTAATCAAGCTGCTTGTATACCACCGTGGTACAGACGATGAGCGCAATGGAAATCAAGAATTGGAAGACCACCAGTCCGCTCCGTAGCTCAAGTCCTTTATGGTGAGGGGTGAGTTTTCCCTTCAGCACTGCTACGGGCTTGAAAGCAGCCAGGAAAAACGCGGGGTAGCTTCCGGCCAATAGACCTACCGCCAGTCCGCCTAACAGCAACGATGGCACTATCCACCAATGGCCGAATAGATCAATGGTCATCGTTTTACCCGAGAGCTGGTTGAAAAGCGGCAAAGCCGCATAGGCCAGTCCGATGGCCACCAGCAGTGCAACTAAGGTCAGTAAAAGGGATTCCATGAGAAATTGGAAAGTCAGTGCTTCACGCCCCGAGCCAAGTACCTTGCGCACACCCACCTCCTTGGCCCGTCGGGAGGCACTGGCTGTGGCCAAATTCATAAAATTGATGCTGGCAATGAGGAGCATGAACAAGGCGATGGCACTAAAGATATATACATAGCGGACATCGCCCGGAGCGCTCAGGTCGTTGGTAAAATCTGAGTGCAGGCGGATGTCGGTGAGCCGCTGGAGGTGCAAGCCGATGTCGTTGCCTGCCTTCCGGTGTTCGGTGTAGGTCATGCCAAAGGCCGCCGGAAATTGTGGGCCGGCATATTTTTCAAATAATGCCGGTAGTTTGGCTTCCACGGTCTTGTAGTCGGTGCCGTGGCGGAGCACGGCATAAGTATTAAACCCGGATTCCATCCATGAATTGGATTTGGCATTCGGATAGCTGGCCATGGAGGCGAATAGGTCAAAATGGATGTGTGAGTTGAGGGGCAGGTCTTCCACGACCCCTGTCACCTTTAGTGGGGTATTATCCGCTTTTATGATCAATTCCTTGCCTACTGCATCCGTGGTGCCGAAATATTTCCGGGCGGTTTTTTCCGTGAGGATTACCGTATAAGGTTCAGTAAGTACGGTCTCCGGATTGCCATGAAGCAAGTGAAAACTGAAAACCCGGAAAAAGTTGGCATCTACAAAAGCCAGCTCCTCTTCATTGAAAGACTGGTTGGCGACCAAAAAGAAAGGCCTCCCTCCCTGTACGAGGCGCGTGGTTTCTTCTACCTCGGGAAATTCCGCTTGGATAGCCTGTGCCGTGGGTGGCATCACATTAGCTTCTTTGATTTCGCCACCCGGAACCGTGCCGCCGAATACTATGCGCACGATACGGTCGGCTTTCTCGTGAAAGCGGTCATAGCTCCATTCGTCAAACACGAATAAACTGATGAGCAGGCAGGTCGCTATTCCTATGGCCAAGCCCACGATGTTTATCGCAGCAAAGGCCCGTTGCCGTAGCATGCTGCGTAGGGCGGTTTTAACGTAGTTCTTTATCATTTTTTACAATAGACAACAGACAATAGACATTAGACCTGTTTCTCTCCCCAATACCACCGATTCAAGCGATTACATGATTTACTCATCGCGTAAAGATTCGACCGGATTGGCCATTGCTGCTCGAATTGCCTGCAAGCCGATGGTTGCCAAAGTAAGGGCCAGCGCCATCAGGCCCGCAGCAGCAAACATCCACCATTCCATGGCTATCCGATAGGCAAAATCTTCCAGCCACCTATTCATGGCCCACCACGCGATGGGCGAAGCGATGATGACCGCTATTCCTATTAACTTCACAAAATCCTTGGCAAATAAAGTTACGATACTGGCCACCGTGGCACCCAGTACCTTCCGGATACCAATTTCTTTGACACGTAAGCTGATTGCATGTACGATGAGTCCAAATACACCCAGCGCTGCCAACGACATGGTAAGCAGGCTGAATAGCCGAAAAAGCTCCTGGAGTTTTTCTTCAGCTTCATATTGCTTAGCCAATGTCTCCTTGACAAGTTGCATGTCCAATAATTTTTCAGGATACAGATCGTTCCATGTGCCAGCTATAGTACGCATGACTCGACGCTCCGCTCCGGCTCGGCTGCGGATGAGCAGGGATCCGTATGATGGATTACGATAACCGACAATCAATGTAGGTACGGTTGCTTTATGCAGCGATTCGCTGTTGAAGTCTTCTACAATGCCTACCGGTATGGCATTGACCTCATGAAATGGCTGGTTCAGCCTATCATCGCCCAATAGATGAGCCGTGCTCGCCGTCATGAGACAAGGGCGCAACGCGTTGTCTTCAGCTTCGAAATTTCCCGCATCAATGGCGTCCCCCGGTTTGGAAGGGTCAAGAAAACGACCTTTTTGTAATCTCAATCCCAAGGTTTCCGCCATGTTGGGTTCACCATCGATATACCAGACTTCCACTTTCTTACTCGGGTCACGAGGGTCTTCGATAGTCCTTACGATAGTCCCTGCACCATCTGTAGGCAGCCAATTGCTAAAGCTCAAGGAAAGGATGTCGGGATTTTTCGCCAATTCGGCTTTCAGTGCGTTGGACTTATTATCCCAAGAGACATGGTTGATGCTGAGCAAGCCTTCGGTATCAAAGCCCACATCTTTCGTTTTGAGGAAATCTACCTGCTGTTGCACGGCCAGCATGGCCACCAGGATAACGATGGATAGGACAAACTGTAGTACCACCAGCCCTTGGCGCAACCCGCCTTGGCTAGCGCCTTTACCTTTCAACACCTGGTTGATATTGCCCACCGCACTAAAGCCAGCTACCAGCCATGCCGGATATAACCCACTGAATAAGCAAACGGATAGAAAAACCAGGCTAACACATGCGATGTAGGACCATCCTTCGCCAAAGCTAAAAGCAAGGGGATGTCCTATGAATCTTTGCAGCGAAGGGAGGGCAAGCTGATAGCATAATAATGCGATACAGCCTGCTATGCTAAAGGTGAGTAGCGATTCAATCAGTGATTGGGCCATAATGTGTCGCCGAGATGCGCCCAGTATTTTGCGAACCCCCGTTTCTTTTATCCGGCTGTTTGCACGTGCCGTGCTCAAATTGATATAATTAATGCACGCAATCAATAGCAGTAAGATGGCCACCGCCGAAAGGATATAACTATGCTGGATGTTGCCCTTGACAGGTTGGTAAGCGGGGAAGTTGGTTTTCAGGTAGATGTCTGCCATGGGTTGCAGGGCAAATTGCATGGTCTTGTCTGCTTCGGTGAAATCCTGATACCACTTGTTTATCTTCTGTTCAAATGCTTGCGGGTCAGTTCCTTTGCGTAGCAGGATATAGTGTCTTGCATACATCCTCCCAGCACGGTCTTTGTTAAGATCCCATTCTTTCCGCTCGCTGAGCAAGATCATGTCGGCCCGCAAATGGGTGTTCGTGGGAATGTCTTTCATGACACCGGCTATGACGTATTCATTGGCTTTTTCTTCATAATTGGGTACGTCGTAGAAGCGTTTGCCCAGCGGATTCGTGTCCGCAAAATGCGTCTTGCCGAACTGTTCAGAAACAATGACTTTCTTGATATCTCCGGCTGGAATGAGATCTTCTTGAGCGATAAGGTTGATATCCAACACGTGCCGTACCGCAGTGTCCGCATACAGCATAACGGCATTCAGTGGAGATGGGTCTGCTTTGTCGATTTTTAAATGGATTGGTGCGGGATAGATTTCGCTGTAATCCACCACTTCCGGAAAGATACGTTTTAGCGTGGGAGCAAGCGCAGCGTATACCGTCCCTCCTTTTTCGGTATAATCCCCGCCGTCACGCCGGATGGAAAGCAACCGGTACGTATCGGCCGAATGGCTCCAATGCTTGTCATAAGACAATTCGTCAAATACCACGGTGCCAATCAGTAAGCAGGCTGTGATGCCCAAGGTAAGGCCTAAGATATTGATCAGGGTATACAACCTTCCCTTCAACATCGTGCGAAAAACAAGCTTTATATGATGGGGCATTTTTTAGTCATTTTTTTATTCTAATAACGTTTATTCATCGCGTAGAGATTCGACTGGATTGGCCATCGCCGCCTTGACCGCCTGGAAACCAACCGTTGCCATAGCGATTGCGAGGGCGGTAAATCCTGCAGCAGCAAACATCCACCATTCCATGGTTATCCGGTAAGCAAAATCTTCCAGCCAATTGTTCATTGCCCACCACGCAATGGGCGAAGCGATGAGAATGGCCAAGCCAATCAGCTTCATAAAATCTTTGGACAGCAGGCGAACGATGCTGCCCTCCGTAGCGCCCAAGACCTTGCGGATGCCGATTTCTTTGGTGCGCAGTTGGGTCGCAAAAATGACCAATCCCAATAAGCCAATGCAAGCAATCACGATGGATAGCATGCTAAAGATACCGATGATTTCGGCAGTCCGCTGGTCCGATGCATATTGCATGGCCAGCTCTTCCCGAAGGAAGGCGTATTCCAATGGCGCATCAGGCGAAAAAGATTGCCATAGCCCGCTGATTTGCTGGATTGTGGAGGACAGTTCCCCCGGCATAATGCGGATGGCAATGTTTGAAAAAGGCTCTTCATAGGTGTGTGAAGATTCATGGAATAAAGCAAAGGGCTGGATAGGATTGTGCAGCGACTCCGTATGGAAATCTTTCATCACGCCGATGATTTGGTAGGATTCCGCAGCATTACCGCCCGGATACTTGATGAATTTGCCTATTGGGTTTTTGTAGCCCATTCGCTTGGCAGCCGTCTCATTGATGAGCACAGTGCGGGTGTCGTCATAGCCATCGGTAAAGTTTCTGCCGACCACGAGCGAGATGCCCATGGTTTCGATAAAATCGGCATCCGTGAGGTATGAGTTGAGTGTGATGTCCTTGGCCACGGGTTCATCCCCGGCGCTCGGCAGCGGCACGTAGAAGTCGCCAAAAGCACCCCTACCGGGGAGACTGGTGGTAATGGATGCATTTTTCACCATGGAGAGCCCCTTCAATTCCTCCTTAAAGCTGCCTTGCTGGCTGCCCAGGCGTTCGCTATTTGAGATTACCAGCACGTTTTCTTTATCCAGTCCCAAATCATGGATTTGTGTGTATTTTAGTTGCTGGTAGACCACTAATGTGCAGATGACCAATGCGATGGAAATCGTGAATTGAAAGACAATCAGGCCACTCCGGATACCTTTGTTGCCTGCCGACGAGGCCGAAGTCTTTTGCCCCTTTAGCACCGCTACCGGCTTAAATGCGCTAAGGTAGAAAGCAGGGTAGCTACCGGCAAGCAATGTACAGACCAGTGCCAGTAGAGCCACGTATACCCAGCCACCTGCTGACCACAACATTTCGAATGCAATTGATTTATCGGCTATTTGGTTGAAATAGGGAAGCGTCCAGTAGACCAGTGCCAGTGCCATCATGCAAGCCAACAGGCTTAATATCAATGCTTCGGCGAAAAATTGCCGGGCTACTTGCTGGCGGGTAGAACCGATGACCTTGCGTACCCCGATCTCTTTTGCTCGTTTGGATGCTCCGGCAGTGGATAGGTTCATGAAGTTTACGCACGCCAGCAGCAGGATAAAGAGGGCGATGATGGCAAAGAAATATACCGTCTTGATGCTACCTTGATCGGTGACCGCCGAGGTGATATCGGCAGAATACAGGTGAACGTCGAGCAATGGCTGGAGGCTCAAATCCCATTTGCCACCCTTTTTCAGAAACTCATCGTAAGGCTGTCCGATGCGCTTGAAGGCGCTGACTGCATGCTGGCGCATCATAGCGGGAAACTTGGCCTCCAGGCGTTTGATAGCTGCTGCATCGGTGGGCACCTGATCCTTGGACTTGACATACGTGGCCACATTCAGCCAAACCCAGCTCCAGTCAAAGTACCTGACATTCTCAGCATTTGTAATAGGAATGAGAAAATCGAATGTGAGCGAACTGGGAAAAGGCGTGTACGCCACCACGCCGGTCACGGTATAGGGCTGCTCATCGCCTTCAATGAATAGCGATTGGCCTACCGGGGCAGTATCGCCGAAATATTTCTTGGCCATGGCCTCGGTGAGCACAATGCTATGTGGGTCTGAGAGGCACGTACTGCGATCACCTACCCGTAAAGGGTAGGTGAGTACTTGCAGGAAGTTGGAATCGACCCCCAATATGCCCTGCTCGTTGAACCGGGCTTCTTGATTGGTGTCCTCACCTGCGTGGACGATCTGCTGTCCGGGACGGTAGAGCCGGGTATAACTTTCGATTTCGGGAAACGTCTCCACCAGTGTTCTCCCCGCCGGAGGTGGAGTATAGCCGGCATAAAACTCCTCCTCGCCCATCTTGCCATTGATGTTTACGCGGAAGATGCGATCAGCATCTGCAAAATGCCTGTCATATTGATATTCATGTTTGATGAAAAGTGCAATCAGCATGACGCAAGCCATGCCCAAGGTCAGGCCAAACAGATTGATAAAGGCTTGGGCCCTATTCCGGGCAGCATTCCGCCAAGCGGTTTTGAGGTAGTTTCTAATCATGACTAATAAGCTAATCGCGGGAACACCGCACGTAACGCGCCAAAACAACAATTAATTGATAATCAATTGTGTGTATCGACTTTGTGCACTAAAAGTGTCCGATTTCGAACACCTGTTGTCCAGATACGTACAGTAAGCGATGACATATCGGCTATGCTGCCGGTAAGCGGATAATAAATACTGTCCCATTTGCGCTAGTCTCTACTTGAAGTGTCCCATTATGCGCTTTTACGATATCGTATGCCAATGACAGCCCCAATCCTGTTCCTTCACCTGTTGGTTTGGTTGTAAAGAACGGCTGGAAAATTTTGTCCAATACACTGCCGGGAATCCCATTGCCATTGTCATGTACGCTGATTTCTACGTTGCCATCGGTTTTTTGCGTTTTGACGGTTACCGTAGGCTCAAAACCCTCACCGATTTGGTTTTTCTTTTCCGTCACGGCATAAAAGGCATTCGTGATTAAATTGAGAATCACCCGCCCCATATCCTGGGGTATGATCCTGATTTTCCCGACAGTTTGGTCAAAATCCGTTTTCAGCGTAGCCTTAAAGGATTGGTTCTTAGCCCGCAGGCCATGGTAAGCCAATCGTAAATATTCATCGGCCAGCGCATTGACGTCCGTAGGTTCCTTCAGTCCGCTATTGCTCCGGCTGTGTTGCAGCATACCCTTGACGATGCTATCGGCACGTTTGCCATGGTGGTTGATTTTTTCGAGATTTTGCTTCAGGTCATCCGCTATGCTGACGGCTTCAGTATGGTTCCCTTTAGCCAGCTCGTCTTTCATTTCATCGAGCAGCTCATTGCTTACTTCCGAAAAATTATTGACAAAGTTCAGCGGGTTTTGGATTTCATGAGCAATGCCAGCAGTAAGTTCGCCCAATGAAGCCATTTTTTCGGATTGGATCAGCTGGTTCTGTGTCGATCGCAGCTCCTCCATTTTCTGGTTCAGTTCGCGTGTTCTGTCGTTGACTTTTTCTTCCAGCAACTTATTTTCTTTCTCCAGCCACTGCGATCGCACGCGGACAATGAGGTAGACGATGCCTCCTGCCAAAAGGATGAAAAGCACATAGGCCCACCAGGTCTGCCACCAGGGGGGCAGGATGGTAAAGTTCAATACATCCGGCTCACTCCATACCCCATTGAAACCCCGCGTGATCACTTTAAATGAATAATGCCCGGGTTTGATATTGTAATAGATCCGGGAGGTATGTGCTGTACTCGCGACCGACCACTTATTGTCGGCTCCTTCGAGCATATAACGGTATACGATGCGATCCCTTGCCCGTACGTCTTGGTTGACGAAAGAAAACGTAAAGGAATTTTGGTGATAAGGAAGTTTAAGCCCTACCGGCAGCTGAAATCCGGATTGTATGCTGTCCCAGTGGATCTTGTTCTTGGCGAGATAACCAGTGTCGGCAGGAAATTGATCGTGCACATAGGCCGTGGAGTCCCACCATAGCGTATCGCCTTCCGCCAGCTTTTCGTTCAGGATCGCCATTTTCAGAAAGGATGGTCGCTGATCCATGATGCTCATCCCGCTTATTGAAACACGTGGCGGGATGGTGTCGATAAGGGGATCCTGGTGTGCCACTATTAGTACAGGGGCGGCGCTCCACCATGCCTGCCCGGTAGACGAAACGAAGCCGGTAGCCTGGTTATAATCGTTGTAAGAAAAACCTGCGGATTTGGCATAATTGTAGAACCGCCACGGCTGTCCCGCTTCGCCTGGCTGTTCGACGACGATGATGCCATTCTCCGAGCCAATTTGGATTCGCCCGTTACGTTCGATGATATCATACATCGCGGGCGGATACATACCGTTTTTCGCCGATATGTGGGTCATCGTTTTCAAATCTTTGTCAAACACGTCCATACCGACGTCCGTACCGATGTAGATATCGCCCTGTTGAGATTGAAAAAGCATGCTCGTATAACTGCTGAGTAGGCCATTTGACTTCTTTAGGTTCACAATCGTATTGGCTCGGGGATCAATCACATTGGCACCCCTATCTGTCAACACCCATATTCTACCCTGTTGGTCTTGTTGGATCACATAAGCCAGCGAAGCAGTCAATCCGGTCTGCTCACCAAGGCTTTTTATTGAATGGTCTTGGGGATTGAAGACAAACAGGCCATCATCACCCACCATCCAAATATTTCCATCAGGTGTTTCGATGCCTCCAAAGCAAGTCGAGCTTATTTGCTTGTCACGTGTGTTGTAGAACGTCGCGGTGTTGGCTGGCAAATCAATGATGCCGAAACCATCTGCAGCCCCCACGAGAAAGACGTCTTTTCTTATCTTTCTAATTTGCCGATACTCATTGGTGCTTACTGAAGGCGGAAGTTTTAGCAGGGAAAGCTTATCAGTAGCCGGATCATAGACATTGATACCTTCGTAGCTTGCCAACCAGATTCTCCCCTTTGAATCTTCTGTGATGCCCCATATATTTTCGCTCACTAAACCGTCTTTAACCGAGAAACGGTCTGCCAGCATTCCGCTGGGATCCATCAGCAACACACCGTCTGCATTGCTTCCCAGCCAGATGGTGCCGTCCGCGCCTTTCATGCCCGAAGAGGGAGGAAGGGCGGTCACGATCTTCGCTCCGGTCACCATTTTTTTTATCCGGGAGGATTTCCTGTCATAAATGCTTACGGTATCGTTTGCCAGTAGCCACACCCGGTCCAGTTTATCGGTGAATACATCATATGTTGCGCCATGGTACCCTTGCTCAGCACCCAATGTGCTGATGGTTTGTTCTTTAAGCGATACGGCAAGTGCGCCCGGGGAAAGGGCGGTGATCCACACCGCTCCGGAAATATCCTCGGTAAAACCATACGCCAACTGTATCGGCAATCCTTCCGCCTCGCCGATCAATCGCATGGATGTAAACGCTGGATCAATAATACCGATACCTTCGTAAAATCCAATCCATAAATTGCCGTTGGCATCCATGGAAGCACAGTAAGCATTAGTTACGTCAAAGCCATTGGCCTTTAAGGGAAGGGAGAAAATCAGTTTTTTATCCAAATCCAAAAAGAAAACACCGCTTCCGGGCTTCGTTCCCCAAAGTTTTCCAGTATTATCAAAAGTCATCCTGGGAAATCCGTTGCCGATGGTAAAATATTCGACGACCCCTGTTTTTATATCCAGGCGATAAAGCCCCGAAGTGGATCCCGAGATTAATAAGCGGCCTTCCTGATCGATAAGCATGTTAAAGAATATCGACTCACGGGGTACACCATCCCTTGTCAGAAAGCCATAGTTCAAAAATTCGGTGCCGGTATATTTGTTCAGGCCGCGTTCGGTCGCAAACCATACGCTGCCTTCCTGATCGGTCATCATGCAATAAATGTTATTCCCCGGCAACCCTTCAGCCTGGCTAAGTTTCAATATGCTGGATGTACTTTTCTCCCATAGGCCCGGTGCGGAGGCTTGGGTGACCACCGGTTTGGGAAGCATAAACTTTTTCACGCTGAAGGGTGTCCCTTTGATGGTGTCCAGCTCCAGCGGGATGGTTTCGAGTTTTTCCCAGTCGAACCGCGTTGTCTTCAGCGGACGCTTCAACGGGGCGAATTCATGCGCCGAAAACCGTTTGAAGGGTAACTTGTCCAAGTCGAATTTTACGGAGACCCGTTTGGGTACGCTGTCCTGCGGATAGATTTTCCAATTGATGGGTTTGGCTTCCGGCAGGCTGAAAGATTCCGACACGGGCACCGTGTAGGCCACCTTCCCGTTTGACGACGGGGTATCAGGCTTCATTTGGCAGGATGCCATTATAAATAATGAGCAACAAAATGCAATAGCGCGCGGAATGGTTAGTATAGGTTGTTTTATGGACATGACTACGTTCCAGATTTATTCAAAAATAAGGAATCTTTATAAAGAAATTAACCGTTGCGCAAAAAAAGATGCTCGCCGACCAAAAAACTGGATAACCCGGGGTGAATGAGGGTGTTTGTTTTTCTATTTGTATCTTTGGCGATGTATATCTGCGAACTAAGCATTATAACGATGTGTAGTATTAAAAAAACAATTTGCGTGATCGTCTTGGCGGGATCACTTGCTATGCCTGCGGCCCAGGCGCAACGTATATTTGACAAAGTGAAGGAGGCCGTAAAGGATAAGCAAGCGGGTAAAAGCGACGAGGGCAAAAAGACAAACAATGTGAACCTGACAGGCATATCAACTGGCGAAATGTCCGGTGCGTTGAAAGAAGCACTGAACATTGGGGTGAAAGAGGGGATACAAAAACTGGGTGCCGAAGACGGGTTTTTCAAAAATGAACTGGTCAAAATTCTGTTGCCTGAGCAATTGCGGAAAGTAGATGCTACGCTGCGGGGCATCGGCTTGGGCAATCTGGCCGATCAAGGGCTGTTGCTACTCAACCGTGCGGCGGAAGATGCCGTGCAGGAAGGCGTTCCCATTTTTGCAAATGCCATCACCACGATGACCTTTGACGATGCCAAGAACATCCTATTGGGCGATAGCATAGCGGCGACCAACTACCTGAAGGGCAGAACGTCCGAACAGCTGTTTACGGCCTTCCAACCCAAAGTGGAAGGGTCGCTGGGCAAAGTAGGGGCAGACCGCGTTTGGGAACAGATCATCAGCAAATACAACGGGCTCACCAGGCAATCCATCGAAACGGACTTAAATGCCTACGTCACGCAAGAAACCATCAATGGCGTATTCAAAATGGTTGCAGAAAAAGAAAGCGCCATCCGGGACAATCCGGTTTTCCGCACCACATCGTTGCTGAAGAAGGTATTCGGCGCGGTAGAATAAAGAGATCGCCGGGCTATCCGTGCGAAGATGTCGGCCTATTTTCGGTAAAAAGCTTATCAGCATAAGAGAAATTGACACAAACCGCATATTTTTGCGGGTACTGTTGTCAATAGGCTTCGAATTAGCTGATGATGGCTGAAAAAAGAAAGAAAATATGGAAGATCATGTAAAGTCGCGTTGGGAGCGGATTCAAAAAGGGTGGCGAAAGGCTGTAATGGCCATTACACCGAGCCGCCGGGTACTACAAGCCAGCGGAATCGGGATTTTTATCGTTTCGTTGCTCTTCATTGCGTTCAACTTTGCGGATCGATTGCTGTCTTCCGTTGGCATTGGCTACTACCTGCTTACCGTTATAGGTTATGTGGGAGCCGCCTATCTGGTGGCCGTGCTGATCAGTTTTGCCATCGGACTTGCGGGAAAGACGCCACGCTACTTCCGGCAGTCCATTGCGTTTGTGATTTTCTTCATGCTGTTTTTCAGCCGGCTCGGTTGGCCGTATAATTGGATAATCATCGGATCCCTTATTGTTTTTTCTGCCTTGATCTTCGGTGGAATAGCTTACCGAAGAAAAAAACGAGGACCTGCCACCGTCGCTTTTCTCATCGGGATCATTGGCTTGGGGCTGGGATTATTTTTCTTCTGGCATCCAGGGGGCAAGGTGCCTCCCCTCACCAACCACAAGATGCTCGCTGATTTGCCCGAGCACATCGCAGCACCCGATCCCACGCAAAAAGGAAAATGGAAGGTCTCATTTTTGACTTACGGGTCGGGAAAAGACAAGCATAGGACGGCCTATGGAAGCGATGTATCCATCGAAACGCCTTCGGTGGACGCGTCCTTCCTGTTGAAACCATGGAAGGGTATCTCCGGCAAGTTAAGGACATGGTATTTCGGATTCGATGAAACGGCATTGCCATTAAACGCGATGGTTTGGTATCCGGATGACTTGGAGGAACCTGCCCCCCTTGTATTGGTCGTTCACGGGAATCATTTGGCGCAAGATTGGTCCGAAGGCGGCTATGATTACCTGGGCGAACTGTTGGCAAGCAGGGGATACATCGTGGCGTCCGTTGATGAAAATTTTCTGAACTCAAGCTTTACCGATATGCCGCAGGGACGCATGCAACAAGAAAATGGTACCCGTGGATGGTTGATGCTGAAGCATTTGGAACTGTGGCGGCAGTGGAATCAAGATCCATCCAGTCCGTTTTATCAACGCGTCGATATGGGCAATATCGCACTTATAGGGCATTCCCGTGGCGGGGAGGCGATAGCGCATGCGGCATTGTTTAATACGCTGCCCTGTTTTCCCGACAATGCGAACGAAACGTTTGATTTTAATTTCTCCATCAACGCTTATGTGGCCATTGCACCGGTCGATGGCCAATACAAACCGGCTTCCATTTTGGCTCCGATGCGGGATATCAATTACTTTGTGATACACGGCACACACGATATGGATGTGCAATCTTATAGCGGTTTGAGTCTTTACAAACGTATCCAGTATAGCCCTGCCTACACGGGTTTCAAGGCAGGCCTCTATGTCCATCATGCCAACCATGGACAATTTAATACCAGCTGGGGCAAATATGATGGTAGCAGTCCGAGCATCAACCAATTCAATATAGCCAGCATCATGCCCGCCAATGAGCAGGAACAGATAGCCAAGGTGTATATCAGCGCATTCCTGGAGACCCATCTGAAGCAAGTGACGGACTATAAGCCACTGTTTGTCGACTATCGCTACGGCAGGAACTGGCTGCCGAAACAGATCTATTTTAACCAGTATGAATCCAGTGAAGCGACCTTCTTCGCACGATATGAGGAAGATTTGGATCTGCAGACGGCATCAGCGCCGGGTGTCCGTATTGAAGCCGAAAATCTCAGCGTGTGGAAAGAATCCCAGCATAACCTCGCGGGCAGTGGTCACCTTTCCCGCGCCGCCTACCTGGGGTGGAATTGGGAGAAAGACGAAAAACTCATCGGAAAATATACCGTTGACTTTGGCGATAGCATTCAGTTTGACTTAAAGGGCAAAGCACTTGTTTTTAGCCTTGCTGCCAGTGATGGAAGCTCCCAGCATGTAGAAAAAGGAAAGAAAGATAAACAAGCGAAAAAGGAGAAACAGCATTCAAGTGCCGACACGAAAAAGCGCGGGCAAGATGCAGCGGAACCGCAGCCCATTGATTTTACGATTGCGCTCATCGACCGTGAGGGAAACCGTATGCACGTTTTGCTGAGCAACTGCTCCCCCCTGCAACCACAGCTAAAAAAGAAGCTGACAAAATTTGCTTTTCTCAACACGAACGATGATGCGGAGCCCGTCCCGGATTTCTTCTATTTCGATTTGGATCGATTGCATCGGGAGCATCCCACATTCGATCAAAAAAATGTACGTGCGCTCTCCTTTATATTTGATCAATCGCCTGCTGGCGTACTTATTTTGGATGATATTGGGTTTATGAAATTATAAGGTGGTGTCATTTTTTTCCAATACGAAAACCGTACCTTTGCGGCCATGAATGAAAAGCTATTGGCACGGAGTGGCGGCAAATGCGAGCTGTGCCAAAAGGAAACCGAGGTGGTGGTCTATCGTGTACTGCCCGATACCCATGCCGATAACGAGGTGGTGGTCTGCGAATCGTTGATTGGCCAAATTGAAGGTACCGAGCCACTACAACCCGAGGCATGGCGTTTCCTGCCGGATGCAATGTGGAGCGAAATACCAGCCGTACAGGTGATCGCGTGGCGCATGCTTAATCGGTTGAAGGGCGAGAGCTGGGCTTCGGATGCACTGGACATCCTGTACCTCGATGATGAGACGCTGGAATGGGCCAAGGCCTTGGGTGAGCAGGCAGAGGCTGGCGAGGCCATCGTGCATAAAGATGCTAACGGCAACATCCTCCAAAACGGCGATTCGGTGGTGCTTACCAAAACCCTCGACGTGAAGGGCAGCAGCCTCAGTGCCAAATTGGGCACGGTAGTCAGGAATATCCGCCTGGTGGAAGACAATCCCGAGCAAATCGAAGGCCGGGTGGAAGGACAGCTTATCGTCATCCTCACGAAATACCTGCGCAAGCAGGGCTAACATCCAGCTACCGCTGCTATTTATATTGATAAAGACTTGGAGTGATGCCCTCCAAGCGTTTAAATTGACGTATGAAGTAATTCACGTTATTGAACCCTGTTCGATAACAAACTTCTGCGACGGTCACGTGCGGGTCTATGAGCAATCGCTTGGCAAGCTTCACGCGCTCGCGGATGATGAATTCGATAGGGGTCGTTCCTAAAAAAGATTTGAATGACCTGAAAAAAAGCGTTTTACTCATGCCCGACACTTGTGCGAGCATATCTACCGTAATCCGCTCAGACAGATTCTTGCGAATATAAGCCAATACAGTTGCGAAATAAAATTCACGAGTGGAACGGGTTTCTTGCGCGATGGCAAGGTTCTGCGTCTGGATGATGCGCAACAACAACGATTTCAGCGCGATGTTCGCAAGTGCATCTTTGGCAGCATGTTCTTCCATACTGATGCGAATAAGTTGGTTGATGCTGTTGGCCAGTTCCCGGTCGTTCTGAAAATGATACTGACTGAAATTCAACCGCCACTCGAAAGGTGGAGCGGTATTTTGGTAATGCTCATTTAAAAACGCCAGGTTTTTATCGACCATATCCCAGTCTAATGCCAACGTGGCACATTGTACCGGATGAGCCATGTCGGCATCTGGAAAATCGACGCGCATGGATACTCCCCTGGGTAGAATGATGCTTTGCCCCGGGATGAAGTCAAACCGTTCGGATCCCGGTAGTGACATAATTTTTCTGCCTCGGATCATGCTGGATACCACTAATCCATCATAGGACAGGACGACATCCTTGCTTCGATGATACGTTTCAAAAATATTCAATTGGCAATCCTTCAGGTTGAATGCCCGGCGATGTTCTACCAAGCTATCCAACTTGGTGGCGTCACTTAGGTTTATTGGCAACAGATGGCAAGCGCTTTCCATACAGAAACTACAATTTGCAGGCGGAATGGTTTGCGCTACACGATTGTTCTATAAAAAAACAGAATAGTTCCATCTTTTCCACCCGGATACCGATACTATTGTATCTCCAATACGAAAATTAAACCCTTATGAGTAACATCACACTGAAACAAGCTGAGGAGGTCTTAGCGGCAGCTAAGGCAAAGGCAGTAGCATTAAACACGCTGATGAACATCGCGGTAGTCGATAGCGGTACAAACCTTGTTGCATTCGCACATATGGACGACGCTTGGTTAGGATCTATCGACATCGCGCAGAAAAAAGCCCGTACGGCACGGTACTTCAATATGCCCACGGGCGAAATCGGCAAATTGTCCCAGCCGGGAGGTTCGTTGTACAACATTGAGCATTCCAATGGCGGGCTCATCACCTTCCCTGGCGGTGTGCTCATCAAGAATACGGCAGGAGAGATTATCGGAGCCATCGGCGTATCCGGCGATACTGTTGAAAATGACCATGCGGTCGCGCAGGCCGGTGCGGATGCGATTGTATAACCCTGTAAAATGTTAAGCTATGTGTCAGAATCACGGAGTTACTTACGTCAAGCCCGGAGTGGTTGAAGTGACGGAAATTGCATACCCCAAGTTGGCCTTAGGTGATCGCAAATGCGATCACGGCGTGATATTGAAAATCGTGTCAACCAATATCTGCGGCAGCGACCAGCACATGGTGCGCGGGCGGACGACCGCCCCGTCGGGGTTGGTATTGGGCCATGAAATTACTGGGACGGTTATTGAAGCGGGCCGCGATGTGGAATTCATCAAGGTGGGCGATCTCGTATCGGTGCCGTTCAACATCGCCTGCGGCCGGTGCCGCAACTGCAAGGCTGGGCAAACGGGCATCTGCCTCAACGTGAATCCAGAGCGTCCGGGAGCGGCTTATGGCTATGTGGATATGGGTGGCTGGGTTGGCGGCCAGGCGGAATACGTCATGGTGCCCTATGCCGATTTCAATCTGTTGAAATTTCCAGACGCCGATGAGGCGATGACTAAAATTAAGGATCTCACTTTGTTATCCGATATTTTTCCGACGGGCTTCCACGGTGCGGTGACGGCGGGCGTTGGCCCCGGCAGTATTGTCTATATCGCCGGTGCGGGGCCTGTTGGTTTGGCCAGTGCGGCTTCCTGCCACCTGCTCGGTGCTGCGGTGGTCATTGTGGGTGATATGATTGATGAAAGGCTGGCCCAAGCCAAGTCTTTTGGCTGTGAAGTGGTTGATTTGAAGAAAGATGCTACGCTGGCTGAGCAGATAGCGGCTATTGTGCGCGTGCCGGAGGTGGATTGCGCTGTGGATTGCGTGGGTTTTGAAGCCAAGGGGCACGGACATGACAGCGGCAAGGAACAGCCCGCTACGGTGCTCAATGCGATCATGGAAGTCACCCGGGCAGGCGGTCAATTGGGTATCCCGGGGCTCTACGTCACCGGTGATCCGGGAGCTGTCGACGAAGCGGCTAAACAAGGAAGCCTTAGTATTCGCATCGGTTTGGGCTGGGCAAAATCACATTCGATTCACACCGGTCAGTGTCCGGTTATGAAATATCATAGGCCGCTGATGAACGCTATCTTGTATGATAAAATCAAGATTGCCGACGCTGTCAACGTAGAAGTCATTTCGTTAAATGATGCACCTAAAGGCTATCAGGATTTTGATAAAGGCGCAGCGAAGAAGTTTGTGATCGACCCGCATGGTATGATGGCAAACTAAGGGGGCATAAGTCAATACATCAACTCCTTGATTGCCGGCATGTAATTTCGCCCCACGTTGATTTCGATAGCATTAGGTAAGGCAACAAATAACTTACTAATGTCACGGTAAAGCGCTTGAATGTAGTCAATATTGATGATGTATGACCGATGGATGCGGATGAAATATTCCGGATTTAATTTGCGTTCAAGCTGGCCGATGCCGTTCCCACTAAGGTAAGACTCACCATTGATGGTATGGATCCACGTATAATCTTTGTCTGCTTTTAAGTGGGTGATTTGGTTGACCGTGATGCTGGTCAGTCGTTTCCCTTTTTCTACCAAAATGCGGGTGGGGTAGCTGGTCTTTAGCGCATAAAAATCTCGCGTTTCCACCAGTGGCACGCTCCGCAATTCCGATCGGCGCAGCGCCAGCTCTACACGGCCTGCTGTAAGCGGTTTCAGCAGGTAATCCACCGCATGATACTCAAAGGCCTTTGCTGCATACGCGGGCGAATCAGCGAGTAAAACAACGGCAGGTGTGTTGGTGGCGGCATCCAGCACTTCAAATCCATTTTTACCGGGCAACTCCACGTTCATTAGGACCAAGTTTGGCTGTAGCGCGTCGATGTATTTGAGCGCTTCAAATCCGTTGCAGCACTCCCAAAATACGGCAGGGTATCCCTGCTGTTTGATTAAACGCTGTAGTTCCTTACGGAAATCACTGTCCTTGTCCGCAATCAGTAACGTCGGCTTTCTCATGGCTGTATCCTTTCAATAGCGAACAAAATTAATACGGCACGGCTTCGTGTTCAACTGACATATGTCAGAAATTGTCGCCATAATTTTTTTTATTATTTTCGTAATGGATTGACCACTACGGGTCCAGCTTAATCATGATACCACCTGAATATTTTAAAAAAGTGTGCTGGTACGCACAACGGAAAGGGATATTATTTGCGCCCGCTGAGTTTGATATCATTAAATCGTATACCATCCATGAACTATTGCCGCCCAATACGGTCATTATGGAACAGGGTAAAACCGTCAAGGCGCTCTATTTTCTCAATAGCGGCATCGCTCGTTTGTACCGGATGCACAACGGCCTGGATTATACCTTGGGGATCATCTCGGTGAATGACTTTCTTTCTACTCCGTTGTACTTGTTGAATGGGGAGCTGTCTTCCTGCGCACTGGAATCGCTCACCGAGATAGACGTCTTGATGTGGGATAGGCTCGGCGTGGAAGCGATGAAGCGGCAAATTCCCCGGATGTATGACATGGAGTTGGTGATTATGGATCGCCTGCTCAATTGGATACAGGACAGCCAGATTGACGCAGTATGTATGACTGCGGAAGAGCGCTATCAAAAGATACTGGCAGAACAACCGGAAGTCATCCAACAGATTCCCTTGAAATACATCGCTTCATTACTGGGCATCCATCAGGACAGCCTGAGCCGGATACGGAAAAGCCTCAGCCAAAAAGGAAGTTAAATGAGTCCGCGGAGATAGGCTTCCTTAATTAATCCGGCTGGATTTTTAATGTTCAGTTTCTGGTTGAGGCTATGCCGATGCGACTCCACCGTGCGGACACTGAGGAACAATTTGTCGGCGATCTCCTGGTTGGAATATTCATTCGCAATCAGCGCCAGGATTTCGCTCTCCCGCTTGGTGAGTTTGATGGCTGCCGATGTGCGCCTGCCGGAGATGGTTTGCTGCAAGATTGCCTGTTCGATCTGCCGGTCTAAAAACTGCTGACCTTCATGTACCGCAAGGATCGCATTCAATAAGTTTTGCTTATCGGTTCCTTTCAGTAAATAGCCCTTAGCACCGCTGCGCATCATCTTCCTGACGTATACCACTTCGTCATGGTTCGTCAGCGCAATGATGGGCAAAGTGGGGTGTTTTTTCAGGATTTCAGCGCATAGTTCAATCCCATTGCTGTCTGGCAATTCAATATCGAGCAATAAGACATCTGGCAACTGGAGCTCCAGTTTGGCCATCAATTGTTTGCCGTTGCCGGCCGTAAAGGCGATGGGGTAATCCGGTTGATCGTCGAGCATATGAGCAAGTCCACTGATAATCAACGAATGATCATCCACGATTCCGATGGTAATCATAAAGGCATTCTCCTAAAGTCTAATGCAAATTAAAATAAATTAAAGCTCCGCTGTATCCGTATCACTACGTAAGTTGCGTTATCCGGAATACTGCGCGTCTAATCCGGTAGCGGCATATTGCATAGCCTTTGCCGCATCGATTTCAATGTAGATGGACGTCCCTTGTCCCGGCGCGGAACGTACTTCCTGGCTTCCTTGCAACAGCTGTACCCTGGATATCAGGTTTTTCAGTCCGATGCCCTTCTCCGTCAGGTTAGCTGGGTCAAACCCCCTGCCATTGTCTTCGACGGTAATGGAAAGCCGCGGGCCGTCGCCGACGAGCTGCACGATACCTTCGGTGGCTTCGGCATGTTTCACCAGGTTAGCCACGGCTTCTTGGATGATCCGGTAAAGCAAGAGTTCGGCATTTTTGTCCAATTTAGGCAGGGTTCCTACAATGTAACATTCCAAACGCAAGCCGCTATGGCTTACGCGACGGCAATACTCCTGCACGGCATGTGCAAACCCTTCGTCAAGTACAACTTCTGGAGCAAGATTATGGGAGATGTTGCGTATTTCCTGTACGGCGGTCTCTATCAATTGGCCAAGCAGGATGTTTGCATGCGGACGCTCTCCATCGTCCCTGGCATGAATATGGAGTTTGGCGGCCGATAGGATGCTGGCCACACCATCGTGGAGTTCCCGTGCGGTACGTGCCCGCTCCTTTTCTTCACCCTGTAACTGCGCTTCCAGTAAGCGGTTTGCCTGCACTGTAGCTTCGGTTTTTCGTTTTTGCTGGTTGATAAGGCGACTGAAGACCAATATCATGGCTAATATCGCAACGAAGGATACCGATAGCATAATCCACGTGTTCAAGCGCGCCATTTCGCTGCGCTGCTCGCTGATTTTGAGATCGCGTTCGGCCAGCGCTTTTTCTTTTTCGGAGGTCTGGTACTTCACTTCAAGCTCCTGTATGGTGTTGTGTATCTCCTGATTGCGCACGGAGTCATTGATTTGCTCATATCGTTTCCGGAGCGCGAGCGCTTCTTTATAAGCGCCCATACCCTCCTTGATTTCCGCACCTGAGCGGTACAGTTCAATGAGCTGGGGTTTGGCCAGCTCTTCTTCAGCTAATACGGAAGCACGGCGGAAGTAAGTGTCTGCCGCCTCATAATGCCCCAGGTCCTTGTAAGTCGAAGAGATTCCCATGAGCACGTATACTTCGTTGCCCGGAGGGGCCTTATCCAACAGCCGCTGTGATTTTTTAAAGGTTTCTAATGCAAGTGCAAACCGTTTTTGCATGCGATAAATGTCGCCGAGGTTGTTGTGCGCTTTAAGTTCCATCTCGATATCGCGTTGCGACTGGCCGATGGCCAGCAGTTCCAGTCCGTGCTTTTCGGCATCAGCCAGCTTGCCCGCCATCGCCTCAGCCACCGTCAGGTTGACCAGGCTCCAGCCTATAGCAATCGTGTCCTGCAACTGCTCGGCAATTTCGAGCGCTTTTATGGCATATTCCTTTCCCTTTCCAAGATCATGCATATCCAGCAGCAATGAGCTGAGGTTGTTATAGTATTTCCTGCGGTCCGAAAGGTCACGAAGTGTCGGATGCTTGATTTCGGATGAAATTTCGAGTGCCCTCATTAAGAATGCTGCCGCTTGTTGCAGCTTGCCCTGTGCTTGGTATTGCAGGGATATGTTGTTAAAGGCGTATCCCATGCGTTGTTTGTCATCCAAGCGTTGGCTGACCTCCAGTTGCACTTGGGCCAACGACAGTGCTTCTTCGTACCGCACGTGATGGTATAAAAACACGCAATAATGGCCTGCATACATCAAAAGCCCCCGGTCGAAGTTCAGTTGCTTAGCTAATGTCCCGGCTTGGCGAAAGTCCTTTTCGGCGGCATCGGCCAATCCCTGCTGCTGTTTCTCTCTGGCGGTTTCAATAAGCTGGTACACCCTAGCCGTGTCATGGTGGGCTACCTGACACTTGGCGCTTGTAAGCATGAAAAGCGAAAAACATAGGAAGCTAAGCTGTTTCATGGTTAGCCATCGTTTCCGTAAAATTACGCAGTGTAGACCAAAGAACCATGTGGAATGTTACAGCCGCCTACATCTTTTTGGTTTTCAGCGTGGTGCGTATGATGTGCGTCGCTCCGGAAGACCGGTGCTTCGCTACGAACACGATTTGTTGGGCTGAAGCGGATTCCAAGTGAGCCTCAACCGGTTGGCTGCCATCGTATTTTTCCATGACGAGTGTTTTCGTAGCCGGGTCATAGGACCAGGTTCCCGTTTCTTCTTCCCGTTCCTCGTCCTCGTCACAATTTACTGGGCCCCGGTTGGTGAGGATGGTACCGTCATCCAGGTACCGGTCGGCATCGTCCCGCTCACATGGCGGCACCAATAGCAGCAGGTCAGTATCCGCTTTCCCGTCCAGGTCGACGTCGAGCGCGGGATGGATGGTAGCCGAAGCAACCATCCAATACTGATTTCCAAAAGGCGAGTCCTGAATGGGCACCGCAGGGATATTTCGCCTACCTGCCGCTGCGAGGGTAACCGCGATCGCGGCGAAGGCGATTTGTGAGGGGATTGATTTCATTACACGTATATTTTTTTCGGTACAAAAGTAAAAAGCGAAGTGGTAGCGGTTTTCGTGACAACCACGGAACGCGTAAATTCCGTAGGAGTATGGAGAAACCACACGATGATGACAGTGCATATGCGTAGTACTACGCAAAAGCGTTTTCCAGCATCACTTCGCTGAATAGGACATGGCGAGGCATTTACTTTTGTATCCTGCCTTGCAGCAAGCTGCGATAGCCGCCAGGTAGGATTTAAAAAAGGAGGTTACCATGAACACGATTTTAATTGCTGATCCAGAACCAGGATGCCGCCAGCAAATCCGGCAGCATATTGGCAGCCGCCCCGGATTCCGCGTGGTAGGCGAGTGCGGCAATCCATATGAAACCATCCGTTATGTCAATGCGTTGGAGCCGGATGTACTTTTTCTGGACGCGCAACTGGGCGGCAGCAGGGCGTTTGATTGGATACAACAGGTCGCCCACTTACCTAAGATCATCTACACCGCCCGCAGCGAATCACATGCCCTGCGGGCGTTTGACCATCAAGCACTGGATTACCTATTAAAACCCTATGGCGCGGCGCGGCTCGATGCCGCGCTGCAAAAAGTGGCCCGGCCGCCCGCAGCGGATGATGTACCGGACTATACTTTTATGCCCCAGCCTTGCCGCAGAAACCTTTTCGTGGAAGACGGTGGGCGTTTGCGGCGCATCGCGGTGAACGATATCCGGTACCTCAAGGCGGCAGGAGACTACACGGTGGTGTATACCGAGCAGGGGGAATTCCTGAGTTCTTCGGGCATCGGGTGCATCGGGCGGAAGTTGGATCCCACGCTGTTTGTCCGTGTGCATCGGTCGTTCATGGTCAATCTGGAACGTATCGATACCTGCTACCGGGATATCGGCAAGCTGTATCTGGTCATGGAGAACGGACAGGAAATCAGTGTTGGCAAGCACTACCTGAATAACATCAAGTCCTTAATCTTATAGCGGCTGCCAA
Organism: Parapedobacter koreensis; assembly: GCF_900109365.1. Lineage (GTDB taxonomy): Bacteria > Bacteroidota > Bacteroidia > Sphingobacteriales > Sphingobacteriaceae > Parapedobacter > Parapedobacter koreensis. The sequence goes on from NZ_FNZR01000006.1 coordinate 203,139, forward strand.
TCATATTCCAGCTTCGCACAATTGTCACATTGTGCTGCGATCTGCGGCCTAAATTGTAGGTCAAATGTCTCCGTGAAATCCGCTTCCGAGTTCCACCGCCTGAATCTTACCGGCTTCCCTTCGTAGGTGGCGGTAAGTTTGTAGCGGCCGATAGGGATATCTTTGATGTTATAGGCGTCTTCCGCGCGGCGGCGAATCACTTCGCCCGGGCTGCCGTCGACCAACGGACCTACTGGCGTAAAGACGAAGTCGATCGCGGTTCCGTCGATGTAGACATCCGGAAAATTGTCGATGGTCACGAGACCGCCATAGGTCCCCGATAATGGTTCCGGCATGGTACCCGAAAGTTTCCAAACGAAATTCCTTACTCCACCTTCATCGCCAAATCCTGCCGGATTATCCGGATGGAGATAAAAGGAGAACGTATCGCCGTTGTAGGCGACGTTGTGGGAGGCGAAGGCGTACCATGCGCCATGTGGCACCTTGATTTTATATTTGCCTTCTGCGTTGGTATAGGCCGCCATGTTTGAGTTGAAGAAGATGCTGTGATCCACGAGGACACGTACGCCTTCCAGCGGGTTGCCGGCTTGGTCTTTGACCGTACCGGTGAGGTAACCAGCTTGAGTTGCGCCATCATCATCGGCGTCAGGGCCGACTTTCGATTTCGAGCAGCTTACCTGCCATTGGGCAATGACGGCCAGCATTAGAAGGAAAACACCTGAAGCTACTTGTTTTTTAATCCGTTCCATGAGATTCGATGAATAGTGTATACTTAATGATGCGTTGATTTTAAAGATGCATTTGCATGACATTTCGATTGCGTAGCATGATTTTTTCCAGGCAAGTATCGCGTAAAGTGTCCGACCGTTGGTGCCGGTTTCGACAAACGGCCGATGGTGGCGATGAAGCACCGCTAAACGACGACAGGGAGTCCGTTAATGTTTTATCGGAGCCATGGTGCATTCATACCGCTATATTGCTGTTTATCGAAACGATTGAAGGCGATAAGGTATCGGCGATAACTTTGTGCCGATTAATTATCAATGTTATGAAGCGTTTACAACTAACGACAGCGGCCATTGCCTTGGTTATGGGCATGTTTTTCGGCGCTATGCCCATCGGCGCACAGGCGCAGTCTATCCTCAACAAAATAAAAAGCCGCGTGGAGCAGACAGCCACCCAGAAGGTACTGAACGAGACTGACAAAGCAGTGTCGAAAGGGATGGATAAGGCCATTGAATCGGCAACAAAACCATCGCAGGAAAATACGACGGGGGTGGACGGCGTACCCACCGCATCCGTACCGGATACCGTTGCCAATAAGCAGACTGCCATCACCGCATTCAGCAAGTACGATTTCGTGCCCGGAGATTCGGTGCTATACGCCAACGACTTCAGCGGGGAAGCCATCGGCGAATTGCCAACGGGCTGGAACAGCAACGGCAGTTCCGTAGTGGTCACCTTGGATGGCCTGCCGGGGCAGTGGCTGCGCATGGCACAGCGTACGGTTGCACTGACGGATAATGAACAACCTTTTGGGCCGGATTTCACCGTAGAATTTGACATGGTATTGCAAATTGATTTTCAGGGTTGGATGCCGCCGTCCCTGCGCCTCGGCCTGTTGGCTTCCGGTACGGAATCAGCAACGGCCAATAGCCTGCTGTCCGATCCGAAGGGCGACAAATCGTTTTACCTGGAAATATCACCCTTATCTGACGCGGCCAACCTCATGCTTGAAAGCTATGAAAAATACACCCGTTATTTTCACAGTCCGTCTAATCGAAACACGACGGCGAGCACTTGGTACGGCAAGTCCGCGCACGTAGCTATTCAGGGACAGAAGGAGCGGCTGCGCATCTGGGTAGACAGAGAGAAACTCTACGATGTACCCAAAGGTATCCCGAAAGATGGCGAGCTCAACCAATTGTTTTTCCAGCTTAGCAGCAGCCCGTATAAAGACGAACAGATAGGTGTATACATCGGCAACATTAAAATAGCCAAAGGGCTGCCCGACACCCGCCATAAACTGGTGGAAGAAGGCAGGTTCAGCACTACCGGTATTTTGTTCGATACCGGATCGGCGACCATCAAGCCGGAGTCCGCAGGCGTGTTGAATTCCATCGCAGCAGTGCTTGCCCAGCACCCGGATATCCGTGTCCGCATTGTCGGGCATACCGACGCCGTGGGTGATGACGCAGCCAATCAGGCATTGAGTGAGCGGCGTGCTGCCGCCGTGAAGGAAGCGTTACAAGCGGAGTATACGATTGATGCTGCGAGGCTGGAAGCCACGGGCAAGGGCGAAGCCGAACCCGTTGGCGACAACCAAACCGCCGAGGGCAGGGCGCAAAACCGAAGGGTTGAATTTATCAAATTGTGATGATGAAGGTTCATTATATGATGGTACTCCTGCTGTTGGCAGGGTGCGGTAAAGGTGGAGTTTCGGGCCTGCCCGATCCATTAGAAGAAGGAAACGACTGGGATATCGTTATCCCCTCATCGAAAGACGAGCCGGGCATTGGCAATACCGATGGCGTCCCCGCAGGGGCGCCGTGGCAGCTGCCCGAAGGTATCGAGGTGGTGGCCCGGCCGGATAAGCCTTTCGATCCGGATCTCGCGCTCCTGCACGGGAGCCTGAATACGTTCTATACCGATGTAAATTTTATCAATCGGTTGAACGTGGCCGTAACGGTTGAGGTGCCGGGCGGCCTAATCTGCCTATTCAAACAGGAAGGACGCACGCAGCACGGCATCCTCACGTCCACCGTGCGCATTCAGGTGCCGCCTACGTATGCGGATGTCGGGACACTCGCAGACACCACTACCGTATACCTCGGTCTGGGTTGTCTCAACCATTCGATGGCCTTCCCCTGGGAGGAAAACCAGCAATGGGATACGCAGGATTATCCCATTGGCAAGGATATGTATGAACCCAGCGTAGTGAATACAGACCCGAACATCGGCAAGCTGTTGGATCTGTTAAAAGACTATCCCAAACTACGGCTAACCCAACATTATAACCCTTGGGACGCATTGGAACCTGACTATGAGACACCGGAATGGCAGGTGATTTATGGCCTTATCCAAAATGCACTGTGGGCGATTACCGACGGCCCCGGATTGACACGCAAGGATTACCGGGAGTTAGCGGAAGCGTTGGAACCGTATCGATAGGAAGAAGTTTTGTTGGCGAAAATCTGAATTAACTACGAGGTGATTTTTTATTTAAATAGCAACAAAATAGTATGGCAAAGTCCTCTCCAAAAGTTTCCGAAGTCGGTTTGGAAACCGACTTCGGAAACTTTCCGGACTTTCTTCGGAGACTTTGGCAACTGACCGGGGTGATTTTTCGACAAAAAGCAGGCAAATTTTTGGGCCGAAAAAAAGCCACTTCGCAAATAAGGGCAAAATTAAGCCCGCTGAGCGCCTTAAATGTTGGATGGGGGTTGAGTCCAAAATGACAATGAAATTAAAATTAATTTTTAATTAAAGGTGGTTAATGTAGCATCATCTCGGAATTTCTGTGATTTCCCGTATGAAACGATGCCGAAATGCCTAAGCGGAATCCGGTTTTGGCATCGAGGTACGGATTGCCCGCCACCCAACCAGCGGTTTTGGCCTCAGCTATCGCGACAATGCACCAGGTGTTGTCAAGCGCATATCCACCCTGCAACCGGATTTGGCCGCCGGGCCTGGCTTCCCGGTCATAAAAATCCTTGGGCTGTAGCCACAGCGTCACTGAAGGTTGTAGTAGCAAGCGGTCCTTCCCAGCAATATTGAATGCATAAGGGCTCCGTTCCATTTCTATGCCCGGTAATAGCTGGTGCTTATTGCGGTACCCATGCAGGCTGAAGAGGTATTGCTTTTTCCGGTGGTCAATAAAGAAATCGGCCGTCAGGTCATATCCAAAGGAATTGAGGTAGTGCCTTATCGCGAAATTGAATGCGGTCTGCTCGTTCAACCGGATACGATTGATGCCAACCATAAATGGCGATAGGAAGTTGAGGTATTGCATGCGGCCCATCTTTTCCAGGTAGCTATACTCTTCATCGGTCAGCGCGGTTGTCTTGATGGCCCGATCGATGCCTACGCCGCTGGGATGCGGGCCCCGTGCTTCATAGGGCTCGTCCGGTCGGTGCAGATCATACACCCAGGGCGTAAAGTCCCATCCCACGAAGTCGCGGTCGGCCATCGCCAGCCCATGCGCGTTCATGCTATCGATGCTGGCATTGTAATCGCTTTGTTTAAATTGGTTTACGTAGTCGATGGCGTGTTTCGTGAGCAGGATATTCAGCGCGATGTTGGCATGCTTGGAGCCACTGAAAAAATTGTCCTTTTGCAGTCCGCGTAATAGTAAAAACTCACTCTCAATTCCGGCGGCAAAGCTGCGTACCAGCTCGCGGGGTGCTGTTTTTTTCAGCCGGATAAGGTCTTCATCCTTCACGCGGCTCACCGATCCGTTGGCAAACCCGCCATTGAAGCGGTTATACGTCTCGTCATAAGAGGAGACGCCCCGAACGGTCAGTCCGGCCCGGTGAAATTCCTCGTGCATCCATTGGGCAGAGAACACCACCCCATAGTACGTAAATACGTAGTCAACCAGTCCCGACGCAACGTTAGCGGCAATACGATTATAAACTTGCTTCCGTTTGCTATCGGGGCGGATGATGCCGTGCCAGAGGCGATTGTTGAAGTGGTAGTTGATGCGGTGCAGGTTTTGCGTGACGGCAAGCGCCTGCTGCATGGAGTAACTGTCGAATAGTTCCCCTGCCCGCAAGGCATCCTGTTGGAAGGGCATGTCCAGGAGTGGGAGGTCAATTCGCATTGGATAGTTCCACAGACTATCTTGTCCCCCTGTTTGTCCATGACTTACCGAGACGTACAGCGATAGCCATACGGTGAACACGGTTGGTATACGTTTCATTTAGTCTAAGGCAAGTAGGGAAAAAAGATGCGCCTCAAGACCCGGGAAATTGCTTAGGTCTTTAAGGTCGGTTTGCTTGACAGCTGCCCAGTGCTCGAAAGTGGTCGGCACGTCCTGCGTCTCACGCAGGGAGGCACGTGCTTCTGCCAAAAGCGCAAACATTTTCATATAATCACTGGGAGAATCGATAGTGGTCTTGTTCATCATGATATCCAATTTTTCAGCAAAGCTAATGGGATACCTATACGCATTTAGCGTTTTTCGACAACACGTAAGGAGAACCGATAAAACCCTATTAGTGAGGACGAACAGGATTTACTCATCACGTAAAGACTCGACCGGATTGGCCACCGCTGCACGTACCGCCTGCCAGCTCAGCGTGAGTAGGGCAATTATTAGGGCTGCCATGCCCGCCGTGGCAAACATCCACCATTCGATATCGATGCGGTAGGCAAAATCTTCCAACCATTTGTTCATCATCCACCACGCGATGGGCGAGGCAATGGCAATGGCCATGATGACCAGCTTCACGAAACCCGTGGAAAGCAACCGCACAATGCCAGCTACTGAAGCGCCCAACACTTTCCGGATGCCGATTTCCTTGGTGCGCTGCTGGATACTGAACGCGCTAAGGGCAAATATACCCATAACGGCAATGCCCAATGCAGCGCCTGTAAGCCACGAGGTGAGCACGGCAAAGCGCTCATGTTTTTCCAGCAGCCGTGCAAAATCATCATCGAGCCACGAATAACGTACCGGAAGTTCAGGTTCCAGCATTTTCCAAAACGTCGTTACAGCTTGTAATGCTTGCTGTGCCTGCCGACCGTCTATCTTGACAAATACAAATTGATGGCCTGAAAAGTTGCGAGGCTCATCCACACCCATCATATACAATTGGGGCAGCACCTCGTTTTCATAACCCGAGAGGTGGCTATCTTTCAGTACGCCGATGACGCGGTATTCCATTCCCAAAAAACCCACGGTTTTGCCAACAGGATCCTGCCACCCCATCTTTCTTGCCGCAGTCTCGTTGATGACAGCTGCATCTATCGTATCTCGGGCAAAGGCTGTAGAAAAATCACGACCTTCGACGATAGGCATGCCCATGACGTTAAAATAATCAAAGTTGACCAAGCCAAATTGCATAGCCAATTGCTGCCCGCCATCGTATACTGCGGTTTGGACAGCATCGGAATAGGGCAAACCGGGGTAAAGCTGACCCGTAGATACTGTTTTTACACCGGGTAGACGGAGCAATTCCTGTTTTACAAAAACCGATCGGTCATCCGCTTGGCCAGGGAAAAGCTTGGTATGCGTAACTTCAATCCGCAATACCTGATCGGTATCGAAGCCAGCGTCATGATTGCGCATGAAGCGTAGCTGGAGGGCAATGATGATCACACTGATGATGAAGCAGCTTGCGATGCTGTATTGAAAGACCAACAAACCGTTGCGCAACCAACGGCCCTTTACGGTTTTAGTAATATCGCCATTCAGTACCCGGACAGGTTTGTATTGGGAAAGCACGAACGCTGGATACATGCCCGATAGGAGGGTAGTTGCCAGTAGGACACCGACCAATTGTCCAACCAATTGCCAATTTTGCTGGGCATCAAATGCATTCCAAAATACAAGTTTCAAGCCGAAGGTGTTGTTTATGGCGCTTACTAATATGGCGACCATCGCCACGGCCAATAGCACAGCAAAGACGCATTGGATGAACGATTCGGCCAGAAATTGGTAGATAAGCTGTTGACGACTGGCACCCATTACTTTGCGTACGCCGGACTCCTTAGCGCGTTTCCCACCCTGAGCAATAGCCATATTGGTGTAGTTGACACAGGCGAGCAACAAGACTAGCAGTGCCACTAAAGAAAAGATAGTAACAGGCCGTTGATTAGTAGGATTGAAATCGTAAACGGCCTGTTGTGCAGACCACGCTTCAAACCCAATGGGCCGGAGATGGATATCCCCGACGGGCTCAAAGAATACACCGAGGCCTGAAATACCGTGCTGTTCGGCAAGCCAATGCACGGGGTCAACCGTATTCACAGTTGTTCCAGCGCTTCCATCGGTATATGAAGCCGCATAGTGCAGGGCATAATGTTTGGTTGCTTTTTCTTCCAAAGCAGCTCGGGAAACCGTTGGATTCAATCGTACATAGGTGTCGTGGTTGCGCATGAACCAATTGGCTGCAAAGTGTGTGGAGTGATAGGAAAGGCAAATATTAAAATCAAGGTGTGAGGGCCCCTGCTTTTCAATGACACCTGTGATGGTATAATGCTCTTGCAGGTTGATGGCGAGCCTCTTGCCTATCGGGTCTGCATCGCCGAAGAGCTTGGTGCTCATTGCTTTTGTAATAACGGCGGTATTGGGTTGGCTAAGTGCTGTGCGACCATTGCCATGGATAAAGCGATAAGGGAACAATGCAAAGAAATTACTATCAGCGCTTATCGCCTTCGTTTCATAAAACTCCTGCCCATCCACAGCCACCAAGGTCTCGCCATAGGGAACCCTTACGCGAGATGTCAATTCCACTTCCGGACATTCTTCAGCCAGAAACGTGCCCAACGGATATTGTACGGAAGGCGATTGCTCCAGCCCGTCTTCAGTCCGCTCGGACACGCCAACGCGATAAATCTGTTCCAGTCGGGTATCCCAGCGGTCGTAACTTCGCTCTCGGTTGATATATAGCAGCACCAGTACAACTACCGTGAGACCGATGGACAATCCCGCAATGTTGATGGCAGCATAAACGTTATTGGCCCAAAGGCTGCGCCAGGCGGTTTTGAAATAGTTGTTTAGCATTTTTTTCTTTCTTTGCTTTAAGCGGTATGCTTTAGGCCTATTGCTTATAGCCTACAGCCTACTGCTGAAAATCACTCATCTCTCAACGACTCGACCGGATTGGCCACCGCCGCACGTATCGCCTGCCAACTCACGGTGAGCAAGGCAACGACCATCGCCACCACGCCTGCCAATGCAAACATCCACCATTGGATGTCGATGCGGTAAGCAAAGTTTTCCAGCCACTTGTTCATCGCCCACCAAGCGATGGGTGAGGCGATGACGATAGCGATAAGTATTAGTTTCACAAAATCTTTGGAGAGTAACGTCACGATACCCGACACGGAAGCGCCAAGTACCTTACGGATACCGATTTCTTTGCGTTTTTGAACAACCGTATACGTGGTCAAGCCGATTAAGCCCAAACAAGCTACGGCGATGGTCAATATAGCAAACAGCCCGATAATCCGTGCCAGGTTACTTTCGGTTTTATATTGCCGATCAAAATCATCGTCGAGCATAAAATATTCAAACGGATAACCGGGAAAACGACTTTTCCAAAAACGTTCAGCATTTTCCAAGGTCGCCTTCAGGTTGTGTCCCTGCGTGGCCAATGCGATATAGTTGTACGCATAGGGTTCGCTGAAAATAAGAATCGGATTTAACGGTTGCTGTAGGCCATGCTGATGGTAATCCGCCATTACACCGATGATTTTCCCATTTTCCATGCCTGAAGTATTGATCCCTTTTCCGATAGCCTCTTGTGGCTCCCAGCCAATCAGCCGGCATGCGGTTTCATTGATCAACACGCCTCCTGAAGCATCAGTAACGAAATCTTTTGAGAAATCACGCCCTGCTACCATACGAATGCCAAGCGTTTTTACATAATCTACGTCCGAAGGAATGACTTCCATGGTGAAGCTCTGTCCTTGGGAAAGACCTTCAGGATTGACCAATTGGCCACTCCACCCTGCTCGCCCGGGAAGGCCTGCTGAAGCGGTTACGGATGTTACGCCCGGAAGCTGTGCCAATTGGTGCTTTACGCTTTCGTAGTTTTCAATAACTTCACGGAAAGGGGATTTGGCAAGGCTGATAACTGCGACCTGTTCCTGCTCAAAGCCCAAGTCCTTGCCACGCATGTAGTGCAATTGCTTGAGGCAGATAAAGGTACACGTCACTAAAACCAACGTCACGGTAAATTGGAACGCCACCAGTGCACGGCGAATCCCCATCCCCTTTTGGCCGTCGGAAGATTTGTTTTTGATAGCGGATACCGGATGCAGCTTGGACAAGACGAGCGATGGATAGGTACCTGCGAGCACTGTGGTAGCCAATAAGACGATAACACCCCAGGTGATGACCGCCGGCGAACCCAGCACCGTGTAGTCAACCGTCAATCCTGACCACATGGATACCGTGGGTAATAACAACACAATGAGCCCGACCGCTAACAGCGAAGCGACTACGACCATCGTCAGCGTTTCAGTTAGAAATTGCCCCGCAAGCGACCGTTTGGAAGCGCCGAGCGTTTTCCGTACCCCTACTTCCTTGCTGCGATCGGCCTGCAAAGCCGTTGTTAAATTGATAAAATTGATACAGGCCAAAACCAGCAGCGCAATACCGATGGCAGAAAAGATATAGAGCTGCGAGGCGCTACCCAACGCCCTGTTGAATCCGGAGAGCGGCGAATGCAGGTAAATATCCTTCACCTTTTCCAGTTCATGTGATACATCATAGCCATAGCTCCGGTATTCATCACCATTGTAATGCATAGATAGTGTTGCTATTTTTTGCTCCGCCTGTAGCGGATCGGCTCCCGCTTTCAGCAGCACGTAGCAGGTCATGTCCCAAACAAACCACCTACTCATATCGCCTTCCATGCTTCGCCAAGTGTCGAAAGACAGCAATACATCGACATCGATGTGCGAAGCAGGTAAATCATCCAATATGGCCGTAACGGTGAACGCAATCGTATCATCCACCATCAGGATTTTGCCGATAGCATCGGTGGATTTAAAGTATTTTTGGGCAGCGGATTTGGTCAGAACAGCGGTATAAGGTTTTGCAAGTGCCGTATGGGCGTTGCCGCTCAACAAGTGAAAACTGAATGCTTCCAGAAAGTGCTCCCCGGCAAAAGCAAGGTTGTCGAAATAATAGACATCTCCAACTTTGACCGGGGAGTGGGCTTTATACAATGGAACTACATGTTCCACTTCCGGTATCTCCTGTTCGATGACCGGTATCAGCGCCCGTCCCACCGTCTGTAGTTTGCTTGCGGATGTTTCGGATTGGTACGTAGTGATCACCCGGTACAACCGCTCGGGCTGAAATTGATCTACCCGTATATTTTCATATACATAGATGCCGATAATACCAGCAAATGCCAACCCTATCGTGAGTCCGGTGATATTGATGAACGAAAACAGTTTTCGTTTCCATAGGCTCGTTAGCGCTCTTTTAAGATAAAATTTATTCATCGACGTTTACAAAGATTACATATTGTTTCTGAGATCAGAAAAACTGCTTATAGCCTATAGCCTACTGCTGAAAATCACTCATCCCTCAGCGAATCAACGGGATTAGCCACCGCAGCCCGTATCGCCTGCCAGCTCACCGTCGCCAATGCAATCACCAAGGCTGCCAACCCCGCTGCGGCAAACATCCACCACTCCATGTCTATGCGGTAGGCGAAGTCCTCCAGCCACGTATTCATTGCCCACCAGGCAATGGGGGAGGCGATGACGATGGCAATCAATACCAGCTTTACGAAATCCTTGGAGAGCAGACCTACGATGCCTGCGACGGAGGCTCCCAGCACCTTGCGGATGCCGATCTCCTTCGTACGCTGCTGAGCGGCAAACGTACTCAATGCAAAAATGCCCATGATGGCGATGGCAAGCGTAATGAGCGTCAGCAAGCTGGTCAGTTTGCTGAATTGCACGTGTTTTTCCATTAATTTTGAAAACTCATCGTCCAACCAGCTATACCGCATTGGTCCACTGCCATCTACCGTTTTCCATATGGCCGCAATTTTTTCGACGGCCTGTTGGGCGTCCCTTCCGGAATTCAGCCTGACCAGTAATTGGCGCTTGCCACTGACGATATTTGGAATCACGCCGTTCACGTAGATTTCCGGCCGGATGGCCGTGGTATAGCCTGCACCGTAACTGTCTTTTACGACTCCGATAATGGTATATTCCCGGCCGATTACCGTCACCTGCTGTCCAACAGGTTGTTCAACTCCCAGTGCCTTTGCGGTCGTTTCATTGATAATAGCTGCATTGACGGAATCCATCGCATATTGGGTGGAGAAATCTCTCCCTTGGCTGATGGGTGTTCCTACGGTCTCAAAATAGTCCAAGCCCACATAATTGGTGCTCAGCGACAGCGTGTCGTTTGCCGGGCCGAAAGCGGCACGCTGGATACTGTGGGAAGGTTGGCCAGGATAGAAGTGGGTCGTTGCTACAGATTCCACTTCGGGCAAACTCCGGAGGCTATTCATCAGGAACGCGTGTTCATCCAGCGATTGGAAAAAGTTCAGGGGTACGCGCTCGCCGTTGATCCGCAGGACCTGTTCGCTGTCGAATCCCGGGTCGTTGCGCTGCATGAAACGCACCTGGCCATTCATGATGAAGAGGGAGGTGACAAAGGCTACCGCTATGGAAAATTGGACGATGACCAATACGTTTCGCAGGCGTAAACCTCTGGTACCGCTGGCCAGTTCGCCTTTCAGTATCCGGACGGGGCGGTAACTGGATAAGAGCAATGCCGGATAACCGCCGGCTAATAAAGAAACCATCAGGGTAATGGCACATAGCTGCACCACCAATTGTCCGTTCGCTGCCGCATTGATGCTGCTCCAAAGCTGCAATTCCAGTCCGAAAGTCGTATTGAGGTAATGGATAAGAATTTGGCTGAATAATATGCCAAGGCATAAAGCAGACACTACTTGGATGAACGATTCAAGCAGAAACTGGAAAACCAATTGGCCCCTACTGGCACCAATGACCTTGCGCAGACCGGATTCCTTCGCCCGTTTGTGGCCTTGGGCTACCGCGAGGTTTACGTAGTTGATGCAGGCCAAAAACAGGACCGCAATGGCGATGAGGGAAAAGACCACAACGGGAATATGGTTGCCTTTTTCGTAATCACTGATGGGATGGTTGGCTGGCGAATCTCTCCAGGGATAGGCTGTGGGTTGGAGGTGAATACCGCTTACCTGTTCGAGTTCTGTGCGGATTTCTGTGATTTCCTGATTCTTTTCCAGCCATTTCCTGGCGCTTTCGGCCGAAGTGATAGGATCGTCAAAATTTTCTCCTCTTGGAGCGTTTGGGTTTGCGTGGATGGCTTTAGCCAACTGGAGGGTGTATTGGTCCGTGATCTTTTGCGCTATCTGTGCAGCCTTTGTGTTTTTCTTCAACACGGTATAGGTATAGACCACACTTGCCCACCAATTACCGTCATCGGAGATGGACGACACACATAGGTTGAAATTCAGGTGGGAAGGGGCCATTTTTTGAAACACCCCGGTAATGGTATACGGTTGGCTGTTTTCAATTTTTAAGGTTTTTCCGACAGGGTTTTCATCGCCGAACCATTTTTTGCTCATTTCTTCGCTGATGACTACAGATTGTGGTGCAGCCAGGGCGGTGGCGGCCTGCCCATACCGGAACCGATAGGGAAAAACGGAAAAAAACAAGCTGTCGGCAGCAAGAAGTTGTTTCTCGTAAAATTGTTCGTTTCCAATTGTTATCACCGTTTCCTGCCGTTCTTGCAGCGTGGTTGCGGTTTCCACCTCCGGCAGGCTATGGCGCATAAAATACCCCAAGGCGGGCGGCGCAAAAGGAGAAAATTCTTGGTCCCCTCCCCAGTTTTTTCCGATGTTTACGCGGTATACCTGTTCCAGCTTGTCGTCCCAGCGGTCATAGCTCCGCTCGCGGTTTACGTAGACCAGTACGGTGATAAACACCGCCAGTCCCAAGCTCAGGCCGATGGTGTTGAGGGCGGTGTACTTCCGGTTGTTCCATATGCTGCGACACGCGGTTTTGAAATAGATCATTATCATTTTATTTTTTTAGACACTAGATATTAAATATTAGACATTAGACTGGATTGTCCTTGTTCTTTTTCCATTGGGATCTTGCGTTTACGTGATTTATTCATCGCGCAAAGACTCGACTGGATTCGCCACCGCTGCCCGAATCGCCTGTCCGCTCACCGTGAGCAGCGCAATCACCAACGCCGCCAATCCCGCCCCGGCAAACATCCACCACTCGATATCGATGCGGTAAGCAAAATCTTCCAGCCACGCATTCATCACCCACCATGCGATGGGCGAGGCAATCACGATAGCAAGGAACACCAGCCTAACGAAGTCTTTGGAGAGCAAGCCCCCAATCGCTGCTACCGAAGCGCCCAGCACTTTGCGGATACCGATTTCCTTGGTACGTTGCTGGGCGGCTACCATCACCATACCTAACAGCCCGAAACAGGAGATAAGAGTACTTAAGCTGCCAAATACGATGCTGAACGTTAGCGCCTTGCGGTCGTCTTTGTAGAGCTTGTCAAATTCTTCATCCAAAAAGACACACGTAAATGGATGTCCCGGATAGTGCGTCTCCCAAACCGACTGGGTATGGTCCAATGCCTGCTTCACGGTGCCCGCGTGGGCTTTTACCAAGTAAGACGGCCCCAAGATGAACGGATCCATACAGAGAATGACCGGGTTGATTTTTTCATGGAGGCTTTGGTGGTGGAAATCCTTTACCACACCGATGACCGTCCCACTGCCGCCATACATGCCGTTGGAGTAGGTGGTGCCCACCACGGGTTCTTTCAGTTCGAATGTTTTTACGGCCGTTTCGTTCAGGACGATGTTGTTTCTGTCCGAAACGTTGCCTGCGTCAAACCATCGTCCGGATACGAGGGTGAGGTTGGCTATCTCGTCGTAATCTTCGTCTATCCATATCGGTACGACCTCCGGTTGCTCGGCTTGCTCCGGATAACCCGTCCACACGATGCGGGAAGGCTCCCTCCGGTTGTCGTTGAGTACGGATACCCCATTTACGCGCGATACGGCTTGGATGGCACTGCTGGACAACAGACGGGTTTTGAAGTCATTCAGCGTATTGACGCGGCGTTTCACGGCTTCCTGGTCATTCATGCGTATAGGTTCATCTGATGACGGTGCGTGGATTTTGAACACCTGCTCCTTTTGATAGCCTGCCGCCTGTTGCTGGATAAAGGCAAACTGCCGGTAGATGGTGATGATGCCCACCAGCATGACCACGGCCATGGTGAGCTGGGCTGTCACCAACACCTTACGCAGCCCCTGGCGGCCAGCCCCCATCACCCCACGTTGCCTGAGTAGGCCGATGGGCTGCTGTGTGGCCAGCAGCAATGCTGGATAGAGGCCCGTCAGGAGCAGTACAAAGACAAAAACGCCCGCAAGCAATAATATTACTGGTCCCTCTGCCAACAGGTGGAGCACGAAATGCTTTTCTGTAAACGCATTGAATGCGGGGAGGGCGAGGGCGACAAGCAGTAGGCCAAATGCCATAGACAGGGCCACAAACAGGGTGGTTTCTACCATTACCTGGCCAAACAATTGTTGTCTGGCGGCTCCCACGATTTTGCGGACACCGATTTCTTTCAGGCGGAGGCCAATCCGTGCAATGGACAGGTTGACGAAGTTGATGCCCGCCGTAATCAGCAGTAGCACCGCCAAAAGGGTAAATATTTTTACGTTTTGCGGATTGCCGTGGTTGATGATGCTGTCCTTGAGCGACTGCATGAAGTGGAGCGTTGGCAGGGGAATGAGTCGGCTATAGTTGGTTGAAACTTCGCTCCATGTTTGATTGGTCCAAAAGACGTTGGTAATTTTCTCTTCGGCTTTATGGACGGCCGTATTGGGCGACAGCTTTACGAAGAGCAAATGCGAATAAAATCCCCAATCGAGGTTGCGACGGGTGGCTTCATTTCTTAGGAGTATTGCATTGGGAATCAATACCTCCTGCTGAAAGGAGGTATTTGCGGGGGCATCTTCCACTACTGCCGCGATGGCACAGGGTACCGAGTCAATGAAGACAGTTTGCTCCAAAGGGGGCAGGCTGCCGAAGTATTGTTTGGCTTTCGAGCGGCTGATGACAATTTTATTGGAGGCGGCCGTAAAATCGTCTAAGCTGCCATGGAGTACCTTATAATTGAACATCCGGGTCCAGTTGGAGTCTACAAAGAGGGCGTTCTTTTCCTCGAATGGGCGACCGTTTACCTCGAAAAGGTGGCCGCCCCATTGGGTAGGCTGTGCCATGGCAAGTAACTCGGCTTCCGGTACCGCTTCCTTAATGGCGGCATAGGTCGGAAAAGGGGAGGATTCTGACCAGTATTCTGCTCTTGCCGTGTCGTATTGGACGAGTAGATGGATCCGTTCCGCATCGTTGTGGTAATTGTCATACCGCAGTTCATTCTGCACCCACAGAAGGATGAGGATGGATGCTGCAAGCGCAATGGCTAATCCCCCGATGTTCAGTGCGGATGTTCCCCGGTGTTGCCACAGGTTTCGCCATGCGATTTTGAAGTAGTTATTTATCATGTTATTTTTTTAGACACTAATATTAGACATTAGACTGGATTGTCCTTGTTCTTTTTCCATTGGGATCTTGCGTTTACGTGATTTATTCATCGCGCAAAGACTCGACTGGATTAGCCACCGCCGCCCGAATCGCCTGCCAGCTCACCGTCGCCAATGCAATCACCATGGCTGCCAACCCCGCCGCGGCAAACATCCACCACTCAATGGCTATGCGGTAGGCGAAGTCCTCCAGCCATGTATTCATTGCCCACCAGGCAATGGGGGAGGCGATGACGATGGCAATCAATACCAGCCTTACGAAATCCTTGGATAACAATGCCGCAATGCCTGATACGGATGCCCCCAGCACCTTGCGGATGCCAATTTCTTTCACGCGCTGCTGTGCGGCATGAACGATAGCACCATAGAGACCCAGGCAAGCAATCAATATGGCGATAAACGAAAAAACTTTGCTCAGCTGTTGGAACTGAGTTTCGCTTTTAAATAGCTCTTCGAATTGCTCGTCGAGAAACTCATATTCCAACGGATGTTCAGGGGCTGTTTCTTTCCATACAGCGCCAATAGAAGCCAGATTTTGAGCAAGGTTTTTGGTCTGAAGGCGCACGATAATCGTATAGACATACTCGTCGCCTAAACTGATGATTGTGGGATGTATCGCAGTGCGTATGTTATTCAATTGGAAGTCACGGACGACACCCACAACTTCCTTGTCGCCACCAAGACCCTGACCCGTCCGTTGCCCGATGGGTTCATCCCAACCCATGGTACGAACCAAGGCCTCGTTTACAACGACCCTGTTGGAATCCGTAGGCAGCAGGTTCCGGCCGGCGAGGAGCTCCATGTCCAAGGTTTGGACAAAGTCCGGATCCGCGATGAATTCACTGAGACTATAAGAAACGCCGTCCTTTTCTTCCTTCGAGCCGTTGATAAATCCACCGCCGAATGGGGTTCCGGTACTCACGCTGGCGTGCGTCACACCCGCTAATTGTAAGAGCCGCTGCTTCATCAGTGGCGCATTGAGCTTGTTAAAACGCGGTGTCCGCAATACCAAGACCTGCTCTTTGGTAAATCCGAGCCGCTCGGAACTTAAATAGTCCATTTGCTGCTGAATGACGATCACCGATAGCACCAAGGCGATGGCTATCGCAAACTGGAATACCATTAAGGGCTTCCGGATGGGAAAGCCGACATGGCTGACCACAGGCGCTTTGCTTAAGGTAGCGATTGGACGCGAGCGGATGACCAGTACCACCGGATAAATCGCCGATACGGTCAGCAGCAGGAGCAACACGATGAGCAGCACGGCAAGATTAGGCAGGCTTAGTAAAAATTCGCGGTCAATGCTGCTACCCAGTAGACCGTTGATCACCGGGAGTGCCGACAAGGTGATAAGTACAGCAGAAAAGGCGGCGACACTGCAGAGCAGCAGGCACTCCATTAGCGGTTGGAAGATTAGCTGCCGTTTGTCGGAACCCAGTATTTTCTTCATGCCGAAGTCTTTCACGCGTGCCGCATAATCGGAAATGGAAAGGCTGATGTAGTTAAACGAGGTGGAAAATACCAGAATGGCTCCAATGATTCCAAAGATATACAGGTACTTGATGTCTACCGCTTCGGGAGAAGCCTGGATATGGGTAGAGTGCAGGTGGATGTCCCGGATAGGCTGGAGCTGGTACGTCGGTGGTTCGGATAGCCAAGAGACATTCCCGGCCATGGCCGCATTGATTTTTTTTGTTACCTGTGCCGGATCGGTCTGCGCAGCCAAACGCAGGTATATATAGCCTTGATGGCTCCAAGGATTGTCGAGGTTTTTGAAGGTATTCAACGAACCGATTAGGTCTTTCTTCAAGTGGGTATTGGAAGGCATATTGGCGATTACGCCGGTCACCGTGAGATCTTGGTCGTTTATGGTAATCACCTGTCCCATGGGGTCTTCGGTATTGAAAAGCCGATTAGCTTCTTTTTGGGTAATGATGACTGCATTGGGTGCCGATAATGCTTGGTTGGGGTCGCCTTGTAGAAACTGGATGTCAAGCAGCTGCAGCAAAGAAGCATCAGCCCACATGAATGCGCTTTTGGTAAACACTTCGGTACCCATACGTAACACAGCCGTCCCGACGGGTTTGACGCGCGCGATTTCCGTGATTTCCGGTATATTACTCTCGATAAATTGGGTTACTGGGAGGAAGGTACTTGCAGAAAGCGTCTTGTCATTTTCGCCGATCCATTCGTTTGAAGAAACCATCCGGAAGGTGTTTGCCCCGTCGGGGTGAACACTGTCATACGTGCTTTCGTGGTAGAGGTAGGTCGCGATACAGAACGACGAAACTAGTCCGACGACAAGCCCCGAAAGATTGATCAGGCTGAATGTCTTGTTTCTCCACAGGTGCCTGATGGCGATTTTGAACGTGTGTGTTATCATTTTTTTCTTTTTTTGCTTTAAGCGGTATGCTTTAGGCTTATTGCTTATAGCCTATAGCCTGTTGCTGAAAATCACTCATCCCTCAACGAATCAACGGGATTAGCTATTGCTGCCCGTATCGCCTGCCAACTTACCGTCGCTAACGCAATCAGCACGGCCACAACTCCTGCCGCTGCAAACATCCACCATTGGATGTCGATACGATAGGCAAAATCTTCCAGCCATTTGTTCATGATCCACCAAGCAACGGGCGAAGCCACTACCACGGCAATCAGTACGAGTTTGACAAAATCCGTAGAAAGCAACCGCACAATGCCAGCTACCGATGCGCCCAGTACCTTTCGGATGCCGATTTCCTTCACGCGCTGCTGTGCGGCGTGCACAATCAGGCCGAATACGCCCATGGCTGAAAGGAAAAGCATCAGGCCGCTAAAAAACGAAAATAGGGCTTGCTGCTTCTGCTCGGCCTCGTATTGTTTATCCAAAATATCCGTCACCCATTGGGCATCCAAGAGGCGGTTGGGATAAAACTCCTTCCATAGTTTTACGAGTGACTGCTGGGCCTGTTGCTCCATGCCCGGTGTGGTACGGATGAATAGGTAGGCGTAATTCGGATTCTGCTGTCCCAGTATGAAGACCGGCCCGAGGGAATGATGCAGGGATTCGTGGTGGAAGTCTTTCAGGATGCCCACGGCCGAATAACCCAACTTAGGAATGGGCACACCTGTTTCTTTAATACCGAGCATGCGGGCTGTGGAAGCCGTGACAAGGGATGAACGGGTATTTTTGTACTGTTCTCCTTCTTCCTTATCCATTCCCATAGTGGCATACAAATCATATGCATCTGTGCCATAGGCAGCATCGAGGAGCCTACCCTCTTGCAGTTCGAATCCCAAGGTCTGTGCAAAATCAAAATCAGCAATGATGTAGTTGATATCGATTTTTTCGCCTTCCTTCAGTGGATGGTCAATGGTACCGGACATGCCGGTGCTGCCATTGACCAAATTCCATCCCGCGATGCTCGCTGCCTCGATGCCTGGCTGTTTCGTCAGTTCGGTCTTGAAGGTTTCTCCCTTGCCCTCCCAATTCCGGAGGCCGATATGCAACAGGCTTTCCTTGTTATAGCCAATGTCCTTATGGGTTAAATAATCCACTTGTTGCCGGACCACAAGCAATGCCACCAATACCACGATGGAAATGGTGAATTGCGTGACCACCAACGCTTTCCGTAAACCTGCTGTATTCATGACAGGATTTTGGCCGACCTTGCCCCGAAGCGTATTGGCGGGCTTAAATCCGGATACTATCCACGCGGGATAGGCTCCGGTGGCGATACTTAAGGTAAATACCACCAGCAAGGTCAGCGCAAAAACCGGTAGACTGGATAGCAGCGTGCCAGCGAGGTCATGACTCAGGAAACTTTCGACTACGGGAATGCCGAGCGCATACAGACCGATGGCCAAGCCGATGCCAATGACGAAGAACAATAAGGATTCAGTGATAAATTGGGCAACCAATTGCTTGCGCTCAGCGCCAAGAATTTTACGCACCCCCGTTTCCTTAAGTCTTTTCATGGCCCTTGCCAGACTCAGGTTTACAAAATTGATGCAGGCAATCAGCAGGAGCAATCCCCCCACGCCGCTTAGGATATATATTGTTCGGATATTGCCCTTTACCTGCTGCCGACCGTTGAAATCGGAGTGGAGGTACACGTCCGTCATGGGTTGTAGGTCAAATGTGACGCCCTTTTTTTCAGTTGGGTTTTCCGTGAAATCCCTGAACCAGGTATTGATTTTGTTGGTAAATACCCGTGCATCTGTCCCTGGTTTGAGCAGGTAATAAACACTGGTTCCACCCCTTATACCCGCCTTAGTCAAGTCTCCACCATCGCTGGGTTTGGTCAAGGCAATAGCATCAGCCCTTAAATGCGTATTTGGAGGGATATCTTTGATAACAGCCGTGATGAGATAAGATTGGGATTTATTGCTCCACGAAGGTACATCCTCGACGACTTTGCCAATGGGGTCTTCACCTTCGAAATGCCTCTTACGAAAACTTTCGGTAATGACCAGGTTTTGGTGTCCCGCTACGAATGGGACGAGTTGGCCGGATAGTACTTGGAAGTTAAGCATGGCCAGGGCGTTGGTATCGGCGTTGATCACGTTTAGCCTAATGCCATCCTGATCATCGTCACCGATACGTAGCTGCAACTCATTAGTGTTGATACTGCTGAAATGTTCCATTTCCGGAAAACTTTCCTTTAGCCCGTACCCCAGGCCTACCGGAGTGTAGACGTTCTTTTTATACAGGCCATCGGCCATTTTATCAGACATGTTTACTTTATACAAGTCACCTGCCCGGCTCCAAAACTTATCATATGATAGCTCGTCAATGACCACGGTGAAGACCAGCATGCAAGCAGCAAGCCCGATAGTGAGCCCAAGGATGTTGATGGTGGCGTAGGTCTTGTCTTTGACCATCGTGCGCCAAGCGGCTTTGAGGTGGTTCTTTATCATTTTTTTTCTTGCTTTAGGCAATAAGCTTTAGGCTTATCGCTTGTAAAAATCATTCGTCCCGTAGTGACTCCATCCCGATATGCATCGGGATCTCGCTATTACGCGATTTATTGATCGCGTAAAGACTCGACCGGATTGGCCGAAGCTGCACGAAATGCCTTGAAGCCAACTACGGTAAGCATACAGCAAAACGTGAATAATCCCGTCAGTACAAACAAAAGAAGCGGAACCTCGATGCGATAAGCGAAATTATTCAACCAATTGTGCATGAGCCACCAAGCAATAGGGAAAGCTAATGCCGCGGCTACGAACACAAGTTTGGTAAACGAAGCGGAAAGCAAAGATACGATCGAGCCGACCGAAGCGCCAAGCACCTTTCGGATGCCAATTTCTTTGACCTTACACTCAATGGTATAGATAGCGATGCCCAGTACACCCAAAAGCGCTATCAACATGCTGATGCTACTGAAGAAAGCCAGTTGCTGATATTGTTTTTGTTCGTTGAGGTATTGGTTTTTTATCTGTTCTTCAAGCCAGTTGATCCGCGAAATCCTATTGGGAAAAAAATCATTCCACGTAGCTATTACGGCCTCCAGCGCTTCTTTCTCCTGTCCGTCCGCTACCCGCACCAACATGCAGCCGGCATCCCACTCCCGCTGTGCTTCGATCATCATCAGAGCAATGGGATATCGCAGGCTGGCACCATGGAAATCTTTGACTACCCCTACAGGCGTATGGGATAGTGGAGCAGACGCTGAGTTTAGCTCCAGGTGAAGATTTTTTGCTGTCGTTTCAGTGACCAACACATTGCTATAGATCTCCCTTTGCAGGGTTATGGAATCATACGTTACAGCATCAAGTGCGTGGTTTGGCTGCAGTTTCCGACCGTCAATGAGCTGCATTCCTAAGGTATTGATAAGATCAAAGTCACCCCTGAATAAAGCGATATGTTCTTTATGCGCTGGATTTTCAGGGTCTTCGACCTCGGTAAATTCCGCGTAACCACTAAAAGGGGACCATTGCGAAAGGCTGACAGATGTGATGCCTGGATGCTGCGACAATGTTTGTTTGAAGGCCTGACTTTTTCCTTCCCACTGCGTGTAATCCAGTACAAGCAGGTTTTCCGGCTTGTAGCCCAGGTCTTTGGCATCCATATACCGCAACTGTTCCCGGATTGTAAGCATGCAGATGATCACTACCATCGCTATGCTGAATTGCAGGGCAATCAAGCTCTTAGTAAACCCGGTGTTTAAGGGCAGATTTAAGATGGTCAAGCGTTTTTTCAGTTCATGGGTTGCTTTGGTTTTTGATAAGGCAAGCGCGGGGAATAAGCTACAAAATATGCCCAACAATACCCAGAAGAATAGCAAGCCTGCGAGCATCGGAAGCGATCGGTGAAATGTCAGGGTCAGTGGATGTCCGAGGTATTTTTCGAAGGCGGGCAATACCAACACGTAGCCGAAGAAGGCAACGGCGAGCGCACTCCCGAAAAGCAACAGGCTTTCGGCTCCTATTTGGGAGATCAGGTGGATACGGTTTGCGCCGAGTACTTTACGGATTCCTGTTTCGAGCGTACGCTTTACAGCATGGGCAAAGGTCAGGTTGACAAAATTGATGCATGCCAATACTAGGATAAGGGTAGCAATGCCGATCAACACATAGATATCCCTCATCGGACTGTCCCACCCGGTCACCGAGCGGAGATGGATGTCTTTGATGGACTGGAATGTGAAAGCAATATTGCCGTGTCGTTGTTCCGGCTGTTGCCTTGTGTACCATTCGTTGATTTTGGCCGCCAACGTGGCGGTATCGGCACCCTGCTGGATATGGATGTATTGCCCCTGTTGAGCACCAGCTTTATCGGGCTCGAAGGGCTGATGGTGTGGAACGATGAGTATTGCTTCAGCGTGTAAATGTGTATTTTGTGGCAGATCCCGCAAAATCGCATTGATGACATACGGATCGGGCTCGCCGGCATCCGGTCTGCTGTAGAATAGTTTTCCGATAACCTCTTCCCCTTCAAAATACCGGCGGTGTGTACTTTCCGTAATCACGAGGTTTTTTGCATGGGCTACGATTTGCTTCGGGTTGCCTTCCAAGGCCTGCGTGTCAAACAGGTTAAAAAAATTGGTGTCTGATTCCAGTACATCAAGGTCTACATAACGATTTGAAAGCCGGTCGATCGTCAATTTGGGGGTCATCGAATTGATGTTGGTGTAGTCAATGACCTCAGGAAATTGAGCAGCCAATGCATGACCCAGTCCCGATGGGGCACCGTCTGAACGGAATTGCACATTTCCATCCTTATCGCTATGGATTGAGCGCAGCCGGTACAACTCGTCCCGAAGGGTCCATTGGCGATCATAGGATAGCTCGTCCAAGACCAAAGAAGAAATCAACATGACCACGACAAGCCCTAAGGAGAGGCCTATCAGATTGGTTATCGAATACGTACGATTGAGTACCATCGTGCGCCAGGCGGTTTTGAGGTGGTTCTTTATCATTGTATTTTTTTTTAGACACTAGACTGGACTGTCCTTATTGCGTTCATCCTTATTCGTTGTTCCATTTTTTAGTTATTCATCGCGTAAAGACTCGACCGGATTAGCTACCGCTGCCCGCACGGCCTGCCAGCTTACCGTTGCCAATGCAATCACCACAGCCACCGCGCCCGCCGCAGCAAACATCCACCACTGGATAGTTATGCGGTAGGCAAAATCTTCCAGCCATTTGTTCATGATCCACCAAGCAACGGGCGAGGCTACTACCACGGCCACCAATACCAGCTTCACAAAATCCGTAGAAAGCAACCGCACAATGCCAGCTACTGAAGCGCCCAGTACCTTGCGGATGCCGATTTCCTTCACACGCTGCTGTGCGGCGTGCACAATCAGGCCGAATACACCCATGGCTGAAAGGAAGAGCATCAATCCGCTAAAGAAAGAAAACAGGATTTGTTGTTTCTGCTCCGCTTCGTATTGCTTATCCAGAATGTCCGTCACCCATTGGGCGTCCAACAGGCGATTTGGATAGATTTCCCTCCATAGCTTTACGAGCGATTCCTGCGCCTGCTGCTCCATGCCTGGAACGGTGCGGATAAACATCATTGCGTAATCGGGGTTAGGATTCCCAAGGATGAACACGGGGCCAAGGGCATGACGGAGGGATTCCCTGTGGAAATCCTGAAGGATACCCACTGGTGGATGGCCCAGTTTCGGGACGGGTACACCCATCTCGCGGATGCCGAGCATCTTGGCGGTAGATGCCGTGATGAGCGCCGAACGGGAGTTGACGTACTGGCTTTCTTCGAGGCTGTCCATCTGCAGAACGGCGTCAAGGTCGAAAGCATCCGTTCCGTGAGCTGCGTCCAGGTATCGGCCCTGCTGGAGTCTGAAACCCAAGGTCTGTGCAAAATCGAAGTCGGCGACAATGAAATGCACTTCAAGTTTTTCATTTTCTTTTAAGGGGTGGTCAAATGCATTAAGGTAGAAGCTGCCATCACCATTTACCGGGCTCCAACTGGCAATGCTGGCGGCTTTGATACCGGGTAGCTTCTTCAATTCGTTTTTGAATGTTTCGCCTTTGCCTTCCCATGTGCGGCGACCGATGTGCAATAGGTTTTCCTTATCATAGCCAATCGGTTTGCTGGCCAAGTAATTTACCTGGTTCGTTACGACCAGCAGTGCTATCAACACCATCACAGCGATGGCAAATTGGACTACTACCAACGCCTTCCGCATACCGCCTGCACTAACCATGCTGCCTCGGAAGAGTTTACCGCGGAGGGCATTCGATGGGTTGAAGCCCGACAGCAACCACGCAGGGTAGGCACCCGTGATGATGCTGATGAAAAAAATGAGCAGTAACGTAATACCGAAAATGTCTGGGCTGGCCAGCAGCGAATGCACCAATTGGTGTCCGATGAAACTTTCAATGACCGGCAATCCCAAAGCATATAGGCCAACCGCCAGCAGCGTACCCACCAGGAAGAATAGGAGGGATTCGGTGAGGAATTGTCCCACCAATTGGCTGCGTTGGGCACCGAGGATTTTTCGTACACCGGTTTCCTTGAGCCGTTTCATTGCCCGCGCAGTGCTGAGGTTCACAAAGTTGATGCAGGCGATGAGCAGGAGCAAGGCACCCACTCCGGTGAGGATATAGATGGTATTTCGGTTGCCCTTTACGGTGACATTGCTGTCGTGGTCAGAGTCAAGATAAATTTCAGTGAGCGGTTGCAGCCCGAAGGCCTTTTGCTTTTGTTTCGGATTTTCGATGTATTGTTGCACCCAGGCATTCATTTTTTTGGTGAATGCCTGTGCATCCGTACCCGGTTTGAGCTGATAGTATACTTTTCCGCCTCCCCAAAGCCCGTCTTTGCTTAATTGGGCGTTGGCAGGTTTGGTAAGCGCGATGGCATCTGCCCGGAGGTGGGTGTTTTGAGGAATGTCTTTGATAACCCCGGTGATAAGGAAGGGTTGCTTTTCCTCACTCCATGTGGGTACATCTTCGATGATTTGCCCGGTGGGGTCCTGACCGTTGAAGTGCCTGTCGCGGAAGCTTTCGGTAATCAGCAGGTTTTTTTGCCCGGACACGAAGGTTGGCAGGCGACCGCCGACGGGTTCAAAATCAAACATCGCAAGCGCATTGGTATCGGCCTCCAACACCCGTGCGGCTATGCCATCGGGATTTTCCGGGCCGATGCGGAAGCGCTGTTCGCGGGCCGATATTTCGGAAAACTGCTCCACTTCCGGAAAATTATCTTTCAAGGCCTTACCAAGCCGGGCTGTGGTGTTGGGGTGTTTCAGGTAGATATTATCGCCCATCTTCCGGTCTTCATAGACGGTGTAGAGGTCATCTGCCCGGCTCCAAAACTTATCGTACGACAGCTCGTCGATGACCATGGTGAATACCAGCATGCAGGCCGCAAGGCCGATGGTAAGGCCCAGAATATTGATGGTAGCATAGGTCCTGTCTTTGACCATTGTGCGCCAAGCGGTTTTGAGGTGGTTTTTTAGCATTTTTTAGACGTTAGGTACATCAGACTTGCTTAGCCTTGTTCTTTGCTTACAAGGTCACGCTTTCATTTTTCACAGCAGTTATGCTACCAAAAATATAATAAGCTGATAATTAGTGATAAATGGAGTTTTTGGTACTGAAAAGTGTTCGAAAACGAACACTTGTTGTTCATTTGCGGACAGTCCTTACCGCCGGACGAATCGTTTGAACCACAGCTCGTACATGGGGTCGAGGAAGTAGGAGTGGCCATTCCGATCAACCCCGAGGTAATCAGGTGCTTGAAGAACTGCTTGCCGGGAGCGGCTCATTCTTCGAGTTTGCAATTTGTTGTTTTGATGGTAGCCGTGGCAAATGCTTTGTAAAACTCAGCTTCACCTTGCTCGCCACTTCCTGTGCAACACGTTTTACCAAGGAAGATTTTCCCCATCGCCTTGGCGAAATCAAAAGGGTGTTGACGCCGTTCTGAAAGTTGCTTTTCAGTCGTTTTATCTCTTTCGTACGGTTAGTAAATCTTTGCGTGCTAACACTTCTTCCAAACAAAAATGGCGATTTCATTACACAAAATATAGGGTTTATGTTCGGGAAAGGCAATTTTTTATGTAACCATGTGGTTAGTAACCGATCGGTTACTAACCACATGGTTAGCTGTCATTCATCCCTCAATGAATCCATCCCGATATACATCGGGATCTTACTATTACGCGATTTACTCATCACGTAAAGACTCGACCGGATTTGCCAGCGCTGCCCGTATCGCCTGCCAGCTTACCGTAAGTAAAGCAATGGCCACGGCCACCACTCCGGCTATTGCAAACACCCACCACTGGATCTCGATACGGTAGGCAAAATCTTCCAGCCATTTGTTCATGGCGCTGACCGATGAAATCTTATATCGGAAAAGGTGGCGGGCATTATCAAATAGCGATGGGCCGCGGACCTTGTTCCCCATCGAAGGCCGTAGGAAGCCGCTTAGCGAGAACAAGAGCCAGCCCATCGCTACCCGCAAAGGTAGGGAATGAGCGTTGGACTCCTGTCCTTGCGCTAATGGAAATTTCCTACGTTTTCGATGGCAAGTTTCAGTGTCAAACACCAAATAATTTCAAGACAGACAATTGCTTGTATGTCTTTTGACGGGGCTAATATAAATAGTGATAATCAAAAATGCAGATTATTTCGTCCCCCTGTTTTTAATTCTTTTTCTCAAGATGGCCTAATATGCCATTATATGGTAAAAATAACTCCTCTTTCCTTATACATAATCAACCGAGCCAAATTAAGAAGGTTGATAATCGATTTATCTTCAAAAGCTCTCTCGCGAATTTTAGAGCACGTAGAAAGTTGTGTAACCACTATAGAAAGTCTAAATAGGGCAGCTCAATACCCTCCCCACGAATACCCCGGATTAGCCGCCGCCCTCG
This sequence comes from Parapedobacter koreensis, assembly GCF_900109365.1. Taxonomy (GTDB): domain Bacteria; phylum Bacteroidota; class Bacteroidia; order Sphingobacteriales; family Sphingobacteriaceae; genus Parapedobacter; species Parapedobacter koreensis. The sequence continues at coordinate 229,810 of NZ_FNZR01000006.1, forward strand.
ATTGGACGATTAAGGATTTACTCCCTCCAGATGATTGGGACGTAGGCGATGGTACCAAAGTGGAGAAGAAAGTATTGAGCCTTTCCAATCCGGATGATATGCGACTGGTGTTAAACGGCATGATTGACCATGGATTTTTCAATGAGCCAAAATCGTTGGCGGATACAGCGAAACATCTTTACATTGATGGAAAGGAGGAAGAGAAGGTTTTGGAAGATGTGTGGGGGAACTGGTCGATAAGGGCAAAATAGGCCTTAAAGAAACGCTATATGCAAAAATCAGTAATTAAGCGGTGTGCGACTTGTATGCCTAAAACGCACGATGCGTATCTCTTTTTCCAGTACCCGATAAGAAATTCGGAAATGGTACTTTTCAAAAGCACGCCAAGAGCCATCATTGTCCTTTTTGTATTTATCCAACGGATGTTTTAACGGGTTTTCCGGAAGGGCCAAGGTTATGTCAACAATGGTTTCGACTACTTTCCGTGCATTTTGGGGAGACTCCAACGAAATATATTCGAAGGCTTTGGTAAGTTCTTTTTTGGCTCGCTTGCTCCAAACGGTTACCATTTCTTGATTTCGGCTTTCAGGTCGGTCGCTGTTATGTATTCACCCCGTTCGATTTCGGCGTCCCCTTCTTCTAAATCTAGATTATATTCTTCAAGAGTTTGGCGCTTCTCTATCGTTTGGAAGTTTATGCCCATCAACTTCAACGTGCTCAAAAGCCATTTCTTTTTTTTTGCCTCCTTGATGTTGTCTATATCGATAATCAATTCCATAATCTTATCGCTTTAAACGTTATATTTCCAAAATTAGCTTTTTTTGGCCAAAATTGCAACAAAGCGTAAATATCATCAAACGGACGGTTGGTTGGCTTAAAAGCGATGGCACGAAAGTGGAGAAGAAAGTATCAAGTCTTTCCAATCCCGACGAAATGCGACTCGTTGTGGATAGGTTGGTTAAGTGTGGCTTTTTCAACGAACCAAAGTCGTTGTCATTGCCGAGCAATTAAAGGCATTGAACGACAAGTTTATAGCAAAGTAAAAGGACTCTATCGGTTTCGATAGAGTCCTCGATGGCTCTTATGTTACTTCTTCTTTTTAAAATGCCTGGTATTTGAAATCAACCGTTTGCCGTGATGCACAGTTAGTATATTCACCTTATCTCCCGCGGCCAATTGATATACAATCCGATAGTTATCGACCATAAGCTGCCTAATACTTTCATCCATAAATTGAGGTACGATAGTTCCCCTTCTAGGGTAAGTCTCTAATATATCTGCCGCTGAAAATAATTTTGATACGATTAGTTCGGCATATCGGATAGATTCTTTTGCGATATATTCGCCGATATCATCCAAATCGGCAATGGCATTATTCTGTCCAAACTATTTCAGCCATTTGGCTAACTTATGACGTGCCTCTCGTTTGGTATTAACTTTACCTTGTTCCACGTCATTCAACCCCCGCTGCACCTTCTCGATAAATACAACGTATATACCTCCTCTCACAAAGATAATGATATCGAGTATAATATCCAAAATAAGCTTGTATCTCCCGCTCAATGACGGTTTATTGGTGACGGCACCAAAGTGGAGAAAAAAGTGTTGAGCCTCTCTAATCCTGAAGACATGCGGCTGGTTGTGAAGAGATTAATCGATTATGGTTTTTTTAATGAGTCAAAGTCGCTGACGGATACAGCGAAGCACCTGTATATTGACAGCAAAGAGGAAGAGACAGTTTTGAAGGAGGTGTTGGGGGATGCGGCAAAGGGAGGAGCATTAAAAGAAAATGCACAAGAATATACTGAGGCTTAGCTGTTTGCAACAGAAATTTGTACATTTGTATTGTTGAGCAAAACGGAGATGGCAATGCAACTTGTAACTACAAAAAAGAAAGCCAAAGGAGATCGACTGAACTGGACCCCGTTAAAATACGTTAAGCCTGTTAAACTAAATGCGGACACCATCAGGGGGAAAGTAGTAGACGTACAGGTTGAAGCTCAGCGGAAAAACCAAGAGAAACCTAAACTGCTGATACCTTAATATTTGATTATCCCGGAAGCGATTTACAATGGCTCAGCCCATCTTTTTTCGTTCTTATGTAAATTCTATATCCTTAATTTTAATCCAAGTTCTTAGAACCCAAATCCCCAGCCTGCTAACCTTACTGGCAGAGAAGCGAAGTAGGTATCTAATTTTTCCGTTAGGTCCTGGTTTTCGCTCATTGGTATTTAATTGTTTAGTAACAAAACTAAAGAATAAAAAGCAATTAGCTTCTTAGCCACAAAAAGTAGATATTTGACGGGTGCCAAGAACCATCAATGATTGTCACGACCATCAAAAAAAGCGAACGGAAACCGGCCGGCTCATTTGTGAATATTTCACGGATGGACTATGAGCTGGTGCTTAACGTCCTCCGGCTGTTGGAAGAGACTGGTATGGACGACGAAGAACTTTCTTTCCTGCTTGGCAAACGAAACCAATATTTCTTTGATGTAATTGACCCGCGAAAAAAGCAAAAGCTGAAAACTGACCAGGTGGATCCGCTGGCTGCCATCATGGGCAAGCCTCACCGTGAGATAATGCCGCTTGATATTAAACCGGACGAAATGATTCAATTGCACCATGCCACGCGAAAAGTAAACGAAGAAAATAATACGATAACCTACAGCCACATTGTGTATCCGCAAGATGGCGGTGATGGCATAAAAATCATTTGGCAGAAAACGTTCGTGACGGGGGTGCGGCGCAAGGTGAATGATGCGGTACATGCCTTTTTGGAAGAAAAGATTGGCGCTGGTTATTTCGCTAAGCCTCGATTGGCACTGACAGTTTATTTGGAGCTTAAGGACGAATTAACTGCAGATTCGCTTTCCGCTGCTGATTTGGAGAAGAGTCTCGCTGTATTGACAAGGACAGGTGGACCATTGATGCGCTCGAAGATTGACACACAGCTTCATTATCATAAAAATTTACTGTTTTCCAACTTTGTTGTTTCCCCCCTGACATAGGGCTGTCAGTGGATGTGGATAGCTTTGGCTCAAGAAACAACAAATAAATTGAACATGGATATCATTAACGAACTATTCACTGAATTGGAAACCGAAGGAGCGATAACCCGCAAGATGCTGGCGCTTGTGCCGGAAGATCGATTCGATTGGGCTCCACACCCCAAAAGTATGACGCTGAAACAATTGGCTACGCATTTGGCCGAAATTCCTTCATGGTATGCGTTGGCTGTGGATCAGGATGAGCTGGATTTCAATGAGGGGGCGTATCAGCCTACATCGATTGCCGATAATGCTGCGCTCCTCGCTTTATTTGAAAAATCTTATCAAACGGGTAAAGCAGCACTCCAACGTTTGCCGGAAGCTGTGCTTGACAAACCTTGGATAATGCGTGGCGGGGACGCCGTGTACCTGGATACCACAAAATACGGAATGGTTCGTCATGCGTTTGCCCAAACCATTCACCACCGTGCGCAATTGGGTGTTTTTTTGCGCCTCTTGGATATCCCAATACCGGGAAGTTATGGGCCCAGTGCAGACGAGATGGGTTAGGTTAGGTAGTGGCGGCTGGATTGAATAACGCCTGTACGCCTTTCCGATTGCCTGATTGCGCCAACGCCCTCGGGGATATACCTGCCTTGTTTTCCCTGTGGGGGTTGGCACCGAATCGTAGCAGCAGTGCGATGTGCTCCAGTTTGAATTTCCGGTTCACAGCAATGTGCAAGGCGGTGTTCCCTTCCGGATCGATTGCGTGCACATCGGCACCGTTTTCCAGTAACCATTTGGCGATGCGAAAGCGCCTCCAATGGAATGCGCCGGGGACAAAGGTATCCACACCGCTGCTGTCGCTAATTTTCGCTCCATGCTTCTTGAACAGTTCAGCCGCTTCTACATCATCATTCCAAATGATGGCCCACAGGCAGTTCTCGGGGCTGGCTTTCTGCTCCAATAGATAGCGGTACAACGTTTCATTCCTCCCTTTGGCGTAGGCGTACCACAACGGGGTTGCGGGAAAGAAGTCACAATTGGGGTCGGCAATCTGGTGGATGGAATTGTAGTCCATCCCGCTGTCCAGCAATAGTTTCAATAACCGCAAACTATCAGCGGCCAGTTGCTTGTCATTGCCAATAGCGACCCCACACAGGTAATGCAACGCATTTTTGCCACTATCTTCGGCCCAAGAAATCCATTTCGGCTCCTTGTGGAGCAATGCCTCCACGGTACCGAAGTCTAATCGTTTAATAGCTTTTATGAAGTTGTTCATAATTGCCAGCGCTTGCAAAGAACGAAGATAAGTGTTTGTAAAATAATTTAATAGGTTTTTATTGTTCGAATTATGCGATTTATTCGTCGCGTAAAGACTCGATCGGATTGGCCATCGCCGCCCGCACTGCCTGTCCGCTTACGGTAAGCAGCGTAATCACCACAGCCGCCAGCCCGACCGCCGCAAACATCCACCATTCGATGTCGATGCGGTACGCAAAATCTTCCAGCCATTTATCCATTACCCACCACGCAACGGGCGAGGCGACAACTACGGCCAACAATACCAACTTCACGAAATCGTTGGAAAGCAGCGTCACGATACCCGGCACCGATGCGCCCAACACCTTGCGGATACCGATTTCCTTTGTGCGCCTGGCCGTCATCAGTGCCACCAGTCCGTACAGGCCGAGGCAAGCGATCAGGATGGCCAATATAGTAAAACAACTGAACAGGTACATCGTAAGGGTATCTTTGCGGTATTGAGCAGCGTAGGCTTCATCCAAAAAGGTATAGTTGAAAACCATGTCGGGAAATAAACGCTGCCATAGGACTTTTACCTTCGGAAGATCCCTGGGCTGTATCTTTACCGAGATAAACCACGGGGCGTCTGTTTGGTAGATCATCGCCAGCGGCTCCACAAGGTTGTGCATGGATTTATAGTAAAAGTTTTTAACCACCCCCACGACTTTCCCCTTACGATCAAACCCCTCCACAGGCTGGCCGATTGCATCGGTTTCGGACCAGCCCATGGTGTGCACAAACGCTTCATTCACCAGAAACGCCTCCGTTTTGTCGGTAGGGAGATAGTTCGACATATTTCGGCCTTCCAGCAACTGGATTTGGAAAAAGGAGACGAAATTGGCATCCACAAAGAAATAATTGCAGAATAGGTGGCGTTGCTTCCCGTTATTGCTCGCCAGCGTGGTCGCCAGTGCTACATCTTCTCCCCGCACGCCGTTTCCTGAGGTGATGGATTGTACCTCGGGCAGTTGGCGCAGGGCTTCATAAAAGCCATTCACCCGACTTCGGTTCACGTCGTCCGTAGGAACCCGTATGCTGACCACCCGATTGACATTAAACGCTTGGTCGGCATTCGTGATATATTGCACCTGCCAGTACACCACTAGGGTGCCGACGGTCAGCACGATTGCGGCTGCGAATTGTATGACAACAATGCCCTTACGCAACGATACCCCTTTTAAGCTGATTTTCCGGTTTCCTTTCAGTACATCAATAGGACGGTAACCAGCCAGCGCAAACGCCGGGTAAAGCGATGTAAAAAAGGTGGTTGCGATGAATGCTCCTATCAAAAATACGGCGTGATCCTGCCAATGGAAGGAGAGCTCGGTGCCCAATAACAGGTTGATGTAAGGAATGGACAGCAGTATGAGCCCGATAGCCACCACCCAGGCCAGTCCGATCAATAGAAATGATTCGATTACAAATTGTCGGACGAGCTCCAATGGGCGAGCACCGGCAACCTTGCGGACACCTACTTCTTTTCCTCTTTCGGACGCTTTGGCCGTAGCGAGGTTGATATAGTTCAGGAGTGCAATCGCCAGGATAACAAGTGCCAACACGGAGAATACGTAGTTGAATTGTTTATTGCCTTTGGGGGTATCCATTTGCTTACCCTCACTGAAATGTACATCGGCGAGCGCTTCAACCAAGAAGCGGGCATGGTAGTCTATGGCACCCATCTCGTCCAGCTCAGGCTGTACGTACTGTGTGGCCAATCGTTGCAGTTTTTGCTCAAAGCCCGGCAGATCCGGCTTTTCTTTGAAAAGCACAAACGTATACACCGGAAAATCGTCTTCCATCCAGCTGGTTACTTTAGAGAAGTCGGCCGAAAGCAATCCGTCGATCCGGATATCCGAGTTGGGGGGCAGGTCGGCCACCACAGCGGTGACATGCAAGGGCTGTTGGCCAGATACCAGGGTACTTCCAACGGCCTCTTCCGCAGAACCGAAATACTTTTTTGCTATACGCTCCGTGAGGACAAGCTGATTTGGCTTGGTCAGGGCGTCTTTTTTATCTCCGGCGACAACCGAAAACGAAAAGACCGAGAAGATACTTTGGTCGGCTTTGTAAAAACCCGCTTCGGTGACCAGCTCGTTTTCGTATGTCACAGCGGCGGGTGACGATTCCAGGCGTACGGTGGCTTCCACTTCCGGGTATTCGCGCAGCAAGGCGTCTGCGAGGGGATAGGGGGTAGTCGCAAGCGACAGGTTGTCCGATTCAGGGGTATGCACGGTGGTCGTTATCCGTGCAATCCGCTCGTAGTGTTCATTGTGCTGGTCGTAGGTCAGTTCATAACGGACAAACAAGAAGATCAATAAACAGGCAGCTACGCCCGTGGACAGCCCCACAATATGGATGAGCGAGTACAGCTTATGCTTATACAAGTTTCGCCAAGCGATTTTGAAGTAGCTCCTGATCATTCATGCAAATCTACCCATTCGATCGACGCACAGCTGTTAAAAGATGTGAAACCGATCGGGTGTCCGCTATTAACTGATGTCGGACAGCAAGCTGGCCAACTCCTCTTGCATAGCCCTTCGGAAGCTGTAGCGGCGATACAATGCCTGTGCCAATTCGGCTATACGGGGCTTGCCCCGGGGAATGTCTTCAACGACCTTTCGCATCACGCTTACTAATTGCTGATATTGGCGACGGCCGTTGGCTTGGTCGGCAAATACTTCCAATTGATGCAGGTAAAGTTCCAAAAGTGCATCTGGATACTGGGGCAGCAAAGCCTCATGGTATGCCATGGTTGTTTCCAGCCGGTTTTCTTGCTGTACGGCAATCAGCAGGCGATCCCAGGAGCCTTCTTCAATAAAGATCTGACCGAGTGAAACGAGCAATAGCGGCGCTTCGGTACGCCAATGTGCGGGCATGGCCTTCCATTGTTCGGTAGCCTTTTTGGTCACGGTTTCAATATGGGCATTGATCACCTCGGTCCACTCATCGGGCGGGTAGGTCGCTTTCCATGCGCGATAGTGGTCCAGCGATAGCCCATGGGTGCCCAAGGCGAGCTTCTTTGCCGATTGGCGGATGGTGGGCACGTCATTTTCCAGCTGGGCCACCCGAAGCAACTGCTTTTCCCACATGGATGTAACACCGGGATGTTGCGCCGCGTCAGCTAATGTGATACCTTCGGCAATCAACGCCTTGGCTTGCTGAAAGTCGTTCGTTGCTAACAACCTTTCGAGCTTTCTCATCCGGACAGGAGGTCTCGTCAGGTGTTCTTCAATCAACCGCGTGGCCTCATCTGTTCGGCCGATTTCGGTCAGGTAATCTATTTTGGCGGCAAGCAGGAAAGACGTTTGGTAATCCGTATAATAGCCTGCAGCCTGTGGCAACTGTTCACCCACATGCGCAAGGAATGCATCATGCTCACCAAATAACAAGGACAGCCGCGTGAACACCGCAAAAATCCGGGGATAGAAATCGCCGTATTCGTGATAAATGGGATTGCGTAGCTCCTGCTCCACAAAGCCGAAAAGCTCCTGCTTGAGCTCCATGGGCGCCAAGGGCAATGTCGAAAGGGTATCAAGCAAATCCAGCAACACGTGAATCACCGTACTTAAGTAACCACTGGAATCATCGCTCTTGGTGATGGCGTCCATTGCAGCAGGCAATGTTCCTGAGAACAACGCGTAAGCGTCGCGCATATTCCCTCGTTCAAGCAGCTGTTTCCCGTCTGATGTGAGCCTGCTTAATTCCTTGGTCATTTTGCTGTTTGCCCGGTAGTCGATAAATCCCTGCCGGGTATATTTTTGGATGATTTTTTTCGCTGCATCGGCGTAATGCTGGCTTGCATCTACACTGCCTTCGCGGCCAGCGAAATACAGTTCGAAATCTGCTTTGAACCCTTTGTGGCGTGTAGCATAGTCCAACACAAATTGGCGGAACTCTTCCAATCCGATGTCTTGCACCAGTTTTTTGAGATTCCGGCGCTTTTTGGGTACTGCAGGTTTAGTCTCGTCTTTCATAAGCATTTAAAGCCTTTTTGCCCACCCGTTGTTTCCAGCCCGCTACCAAAAGGATACGTAATTCATCGGGATCCACACGTGGTAGCTTCACCAAGACATAGTCGTAATTCCGGAAATGGTCATTGGTGAAATAGACAGCCGGGTCTTTCTCCATCCACTGTTGCTTTTCGCGTGTGTATACAGAAAGCGTTTCTCCGTCTTCCTGCAGCCGTGCAAATAATTTTTTGCCAGCGTAAAATCCGGGGGTGCCGTGGCAGGGCTTTTCCGAGCACTCCGGCAGTTCAGCGACCGCACTGCGGATGATGTGCAGGAAAAAGGAATAATCAGCTTCCATGACGGATGTTTTTACGAAGATAGGAAATTTGATCGGTCATTCATCTCGTAGGCTGTCGATCGGATTGGCCAACGCGGCTTTAATAGCCTGCACACCTACGGTAACCAAAGCAATCATCAAGGCTACCACGCCTGCTAACGCAAACACCCACCATTGGATGTCAATCCGGTAAGCGAAGTCTTCCAGCCACTTATTCATGGCCCACCAGGCAATGGGAGAGGCCACGAGCAGAGCTATGCCCACCAGTTTGACATAGTCTAAGGAAAACATGCGGACGATACCCGTTACCGATGCCCCCAGTACCTTACGGATTCCGATTTCTTTCACACGTTGCTCCGTGGCATGCACCACCAACCCGAAAACGCCAAGTGCAGCGAGGAGTAAGGTCAATGCACTGAAAAAGGTAAACAATTGTCCCTGTTTGGTTTCTTTTTCATATTGCCCCTTAACCAAATCATCTACCCATTCCATGTTTAAAGGCTTGCCAGCATGGAATTGCTGCCACAATTCGTTAACGGATTTTATGACTTGGGACTCTTTGCCTTGTTGTACTTTAATCAGTATATTGGCGTATTGCAAGATGTCTTCGGCTATGACCACCGTCGGGACGATGGGATTACGTAAGGAGATACTATGAAAATCATCAATGATGCCCACGGGAATGATGGAAAGCTCCTCAATGGGCCGCCCCAGTTCAGTCACGCCAAACAGTTTTGCCGTGCTGGCCGTTAGCAATGCATTTTTAGGTTGGTTTTCATCTTCGATATCATGAGACTCAAAAAGCCTGCCATCCCTTATTCGGAAGCCCAATAGATCGGGTAGATGGGTGTCGCCAGCGATGAAGCTGACCATTACCTTTTCACCTGATTTATTGGGATGTTCCACAGACTTGGCCATATGCCCTGTACCTCTTGTGGGGGCCCACGCTGCTACGCTCACGCGTTGAACACCGGCCAGTTGTTCAAGTTCGTTTTTGAGGGCTGACCGGTTGTTTCCAAGTGCAAATTGCGGAATATTTAGCACCCGATCCGTATCGAATCCCACATCTTTTTTTTCCATGTATTGCACTTGCCGCCAGACAGTAATCATTCCAATCAGCACCAGCAACGCAACGCCAAATTGTAAAGTTACCAGCATATGGCGTATCCATGCCCCCGCTAAGGAGGTTGTATTCCCTATGCGGTTTTTCAGAGCATTGGTGGTGTTAAAACCCGAAAGCATCCATGCGGGATAAGTTCCAGTAACCACACTAAGCATAAGAATTGTGGATAAGAAAATGAGGAAAAGCGAAAGGTTGCCCAATAACTTGAGTGTGAGTGTATGCCCAAGAAAAACCTCCAGTGGGCCGAGTGACAAAACATATAAGCCACTTGCTAACAAAGCTGATAGGACAAAGAACATCAGTGACTCGGTGAGATATTGTATTAATAATTGCCTCCTTCCAGCCCCAAGGACCTTGCGTACACCGGTTTCCTTTAATCGCCGCACCGCCCGGGCAACACTGAGATTGACAAAATTGATGCAGGCGATAAACAGCAATAATCCCGCTACGACCGAAAAAATATAAATATTGCTGAGATTGCCACTGACACGTTGGTAGGAAGAGTAAGGAGTAAGGTATACTTCCTGTATAGGTTGGAATTCATACACTGGAATCCGCTTTTTAGTATCTTCTGAGGCTTCCGTCAGAAATTCCCGATACCATCGGTTTGCTTTCGTGGCAAAGGCCACCATATCGGTGTTCGGCTTCATGAGCAACAGCTGTTCGTCATAATATCCCCAGCCCTCTCTGCTCAATTCATGGCTGGATGGCATGGCTACCTGTATGGCTTCAGCACGGAGGTAGGTGTTTTGTGGCAAATCGGCCATCACCCCAGTAATGAGATAAGGAGTAGCTTCTTCGCTGTAGGCTGATACGCTGTACATTATTTTGCCAACAGGACTCTCGTTTGAAAAATGCTTTTTCCGAAAGCTTTCGGAGATGACGAGATTATTTTGCCCAGCAACATAGTGTTTGGGTGTGCCGTCAATAATGTCGATATCGAGTAATTTCCAAATATTGGTGTCGGCGTAAATTGCATCCAACTGGATAGCTGTTTCATCCGTCTTATCCTTTCGCATCCAGCGTTCTATAGCGTACACAGTTGCTGCTGCTTCCACGTCAGGGAAGTTAGCTTTAAAGGTGTTGCCCAAATTTGCATAGACCGAAGGGTTCTTACCCGCTAGGCCAGCAGTCGTATCGGATGTGATGATGCGGTATAGCTCATTTTTATGCGACCAAAACTTGTCATAAGAAAGGTCATCCAGCACCACCGTGCCCACCAACATACAGGCGCACAGCCCGATAGTAAGCCCAAGGATGTTGATAGTGGCGTAAGTCTTGTCCTTGACCATCGTACGCCAGGCGGTTTTAAGGTGGGTTTTTAGCATTTTTTTAGATGTTAGACAACAGATATTAGACACTGGACTTGCTGACTCCGGACTTGCGGACTTCGCCTCCGGACCAAAATTACTCATTCCCCAACTTTCCTTTTCCTTCCATCGCTTTTACGTTGGCTGCGGACACGACCTTGGAGACGTCAGCGAAGCGCCACGGATCCAGACGTGGAGCAGTGAACCTAAAGCCTACTTCACTCCCTCCAAACTTTCCCTTCCTCATCATGGTTTTTACGTCCGCTGCAGACACGACCTTGGAGACGTCAGCGAAGCGCTACGGATCCAGACGTGGAGCAGCGGACGTAAAAGCCACCTCACTCATCCCGCAGGCTATTCACCGGGTTAGCCACCGCAGCGCGGATGGCCTGTCCGCTCACGGTGAGCAGTGCAAGGGTTACCGCCCCGAGCCCAGCCACGGCAAACATCCACCACTGGATGTCTATGCGGTAAGCGTAGTCCTCCAACCATTTACTCGTGGCCCACCATGCAATGGGCGAGGCAATCACCACGGCAATCACCACCAGCATCACAAATTCCTTGGAGAAGAGGGCCAGGATATTGGATATCGAGGCTCCCAATACTTTGCGGATGCCGATTTCCTTGGTGCGCTGGTAAGCCATCAGTGTAGCCAATCCAAACAGGCCGAGACAGCTGATGAAGATGGCCACCCCGGTCGTGTAGTTGATGATTTTGGCCATGCGGTGTTCCTGCGTGTACATGCGTTCGATGACCTCATCGTAAAAACGATAGGCAAAGGGCGTCTCGGGATAGATGGCCTTCCAGTCATCGGCAAAACGCTCAATGGTCGAAGCCCACCTTTTCGAGGCGGAGGCGTGCAGCTTGATGGTAATCGTTGAAGCATTTTCCGGAATACCCATCCTGATTTGCAACGGCCGGTTTTCCATTTTGAAGTTGAATACGTGGAAATCCCCCACCACACCTACGATGACTTGCTCGTCCTCCGCTTCACCGATCAGTTTACCGAGCGCCTCTTCCGCCGAGCCAAATCCAAAGGCTTTCACCGCTGTTTCATTCAGCATGATTTCGCTGCTTTGCTGCCCTGCGAAAGGCTGGCGTCCGGCCAGCAGCTTTACTTCGTATAGGTTCATCCAGTTTTCATCGATGTTTTTTACGAGGAGGTCGGCACGGATAATCCCCGAAGGTCCATTATACTCGACGGGATGGGAAAACACACCCGCTCCAAGGGGAATTTCGCCTATCGATACGCCCGCTACTTCGGGGTGTTTCAATAAGGCTTGCTGCAAGACCTGTTGCCTGCTTAGCGCCATGTCGTTTTTTTGTCTGGTATCGGTGATGTCCAGGGTGATAATGGCATCTTTGTTGAATCCCAAATCCTTATGTAGGGTATAGCGGAGCTGGAGGCCTACAATGAGGGCACCGATTATGAAAATCTGCGCGATGACGAACTGGAAGACAATTAGCATTCGCCGGAACACCAGTCCGCCGCCCTGTTGCCGATGGTCTACCTGCCCTTTCATCATTTTTACCGTATTTACCTTGGTGAGCAACCAACTGGGATAGATGCTTGATAGGCCGGTGATAACCAATATGAGGGCTGTCAAGAACAACGCGATACCTGAATAGTCGTAATAGCCAGACAACCCATCGGGGAAATAATCGGCAAACAGGCGGATGATTAACCCGTGTAGAAGAAAAGCAAGCAAAAGGGCCAGAAAGGTAATGCATAGTGTCTCGCCCATGAAACGCAGCACCAGCTGGCGCGACCGGCTGCCCAACGTTTTCCGTATCCCGATTTCCCGGGTGCGCTGAGGCAATATGGCCGTGCTGAGATTTACATAATTAATAATGGCCAGTAGGAGTAAGAAAGCAGCGATACCGGCTAAGCCGTAAAGGACGTTTTTATTGGCCGTACGGTGGTGCGGACTGTAATAGTCTGACACAAAATGCCTTTCGGCCACAGGGATGAAGGTGTACGAGTAGCTGGATTGGAAACGCTCGAAATAATCGGCGTTCCGTTTTGTGTTGATGGCGTTGATTTGGGACAGTACATTGGCCTGCGAGGTGCCGGGGTGTAATTTCAGGAAAAGTAAGCAGTTATTTCGCCATCCGAACTCCAGGTCGCTGGGCCATTCGCTTTCGGTAATCCGGAAAAACTCCTGTGCATCAAACGAGGTGTTGCCCGCCAGATTTTCCACCACGCCCGAGATGGTCATGGTTATTGTATCGCGGTAAGTGATGGTTTTTCCCATCAACTCCGAGGGTTGCAACCCAGGATAGTGATATTCGGCACGGCTTTGGGTCAGCACCACATCATGCGGCCCTCGGAGGGCCGTGGCCGGACTACCGGCCAGCCATCGGTAAGGTACCATGTCGAAATAGGAGGGAAGTACCGCTACTTGGTCCTTGAAGGCATCGCTTTTCCCGTAGTCCCTGTAGTACATGGGGATGATGGCTTCCACGCCTGTCACCTCGTTTTCGATGATCGGTGCGAGACCCATGGCTACAGCAGTGACGCCACTTTCCTGGCTATGGGAGCGTTGTTTCACGGCCAGTTGCACATAGTCGTTTAGGTTGGGCAACCCCTGGTCGTAGCTCAACTCGTAAGTCACCAACCGGTAGACGACGAAACTGGCGCAGAGGCCAATGCTCAATCCGAGGATATTCAGCGCGGTAAACAAGCGATTTCGCCACAGGTGCCGCAAAGTGGTTTTTAAGTAGCTCCCAATCATTTTTAGACAATATACATTAGACTTTTTGAATGCACCATCGCTTTTACGTCCGTTGCAGACACGACCTTGGAGACGTCAGCGAAGCGCCACGGATCCAGACGTGGAGCAGCGGACATAAAACCTACTTCACTCATCTCTCAATGACTCCACCGGATTAGCCACGGCCGCCTTGATCGCCTGATAGCTTACGGTTAGGATCGCGATGACAATAGCAATTAAACTTCCGAGAATAAACGTAAGCGCACTTAATTCTACCTTATAAGCGAAATTAGCCAACCATTGTTGCATGAGATAAAGGGCGATGGGACAAGCAATCAAGATGGCTATACATACAAGCAATACAAAATTTTTACCCAATAGTCGGACAATACTGAAGATGCTGGCCCCCAATACCTTTCGGATTCCAATTTCTTTGATGCGTGTTTGCGCCGCATGCGTTGCCAAGGCAAATAAACCGAGTGCCGATATGAATATCGCTATACCCGAAAAGATATTGAACAATAAACCTGTCCGTTTTTCAGCCTTGTATAGATTATCGAACTGCGCATCGATGAACGTATAGCTGAAAGGTGTATCCGATGGATAGCGATTATATATCGCCTCCAGCGCGTTGATGGCTTGTTGCGCTTGGGCAGTCGTCGTTTTAACGTACAAGGTGCCTGCTCCCCAACGTGTCCAGAACACCATCGGACCTATTTTCTCTCTGACGGATTTAAAATGGAAATCTTCCACCACACCGATGATTTGACCGGGGACATTGTGAAAGCTCATTTGGGCACCTACATATGGCGGTTTCAAGCCCATCTCTTTTGCCAGGGTTTCATTGATGATGTAGTGTGAAGAATCTGCTGGCAGGCCACTGAAATTCGAGCCTTCAAGGAAAGGAATATCCATCAGTGGAAGAAAGTCCTTATCGATGGTAGCTTGGGATACGACCAAGGGGTTGTCTTTCGATTTGCCCGGCCATTCGATATCACTGGTAGAATGAAAGTAGTCGATCAGGTTCCAGATCCCCGATAGCGATACACCCTGTATCGCCGGATTACTCGTCAGTTCTGCACGGATGGCATCCATGTGGTTGTATGCCTCTCCCGGCAGACCGAGGGTCAGGACATGGTCTTTATCATATCCAAGATTGATTTGCCGGATGAATTCAAGCTGGTTCCTGATGACCAGCGTACATACCATGAGCGTAACCGCGATGGTAAACTGGAAAACGACCAGCACTTTTCGCAATGTGTTGGAAGAGATCCGTCTGGTGGTTTTCCCCTTTAGCGATTCAACCGGGTTGAAAGCGGAGAGCTGGAGCGCCGGATAAATGCTGGATAGACACAGCGTCACGAAGACAGCTGCACCGATATACTTCCATAAGGCACCATTGCTGAGCGAATAATGCAGGGATTTCTGGGCGATTTCGCTATATCCGGGTGCCAACAAAAAGATAAGACCTAGTGCAATAAGTAACGAGAGGACAAACACAACGACTGTTTCCAGGACAAACTGCATGAAGAGCGCCGACCTGCTGGCACCGATGACCTTACGTATGCTCACTTCTTTTGCCCGGTCTATGGCTCTTGCCGTGCTGAGATTAACGTAGTTCACCGCCCCGATGATCAATAAAAGTGCTGCGATTGCCCCGAAAATCTGCACCATCCAAAGCCCGGCTTTGTTCCCGTCAGCAGCAATTAAGTGTACGATTTCCAGCGGAGCCAACATAAAAGCCGTGGAGTTCTCGCCGTTGCGGGCCTCGGTGTACGACGCGGTGATGGATTTACCAATGGCAAGCGGGTCGTTATTGGGTTGCGCCTTGATGTAGGTTTGAAAACTGTAGTTACCCAAATCCTCATCGATGGTTTTCCATTGGCCGTTGCCGCCCCATTTGGTAAAGCGCTGGGCATGGTATCCCAACGGGGCGACGACATCAAATTGGATAGAAGAATTCGCCGGCACATCTTTTAAAATACCGACAACAGCAAAGAGGTCTTCGCCGTATCGGAAAGTTTTACCGATTGCCTGTTGGCTGCTGAAAAGTTTCTCCGCAGTGGATTCAGTGATCAATGCGTTGGTAGGATTCGTTTGAAAATGGACAAGTGAACCTTCGAGCAACGGAAAGTTAAACATATCGAAGAAGTTGCTGTCTACGTAGGAAATTTTAATCCCGGTAACCGGACGCTTAAGGGCATCGTTGACCACCGTCGAATAATTGTCCTGTGAAACGCGCGTGGCCAGCTCCACCTGAGGCGCGTTTTGTGCAAATCTCGCGATAGGTCCGGGAGAACTTGTCCATATCGATCCGTTCGTTTCTGGATTGAGATGCGAATTTACGGTATAGAGTTGTTCATAATCAGGGTGGAATTTGTCAAAACTACCTTCATCCTGTACCCACAAAATAATCAATATCGACGTAGCAAGGCTGATGGATAACCCTAAGATATTGACCACGGTGTAGAATTTTTTCTTCGTTAAACTCCTTAATACTGTTTTTAGCCTGTTCATATCCTATTTTTTATGATTTAAACCGTACCCGCTTTACAAATATAAAATCCGCTCGTCCCGCAAATTCATCCTTCCCCAAAATGGCTTTACGTTCACTGTAGACACGACCTAGGAGACGTCAGCGAAGCGCTACGGATCCAGACGTGGAGCAGCGGACTAAAACATCCCTTACTCCTCCCGCAAATTCATCCTTCCCCACAATGACTTACGTTCGCTGCAGACACGACCTAGGAGACGTCAGCGAAGCGCTACGGATCCAGACGTGGAGCAGCGAACTAAAACATCCCTTACTCCTCCCGCAAATTCATCCTTCCCCACAATGGCTTACGTTCGCTGCAGACACGACCTAGGAGACGTTAGCGAAGCGCTACGGATCCAGACGTGGAGCAGCGAACGTAAGCCTACCTCACTCCTCCCGCAATGTATCTGCCGGATTTGCTTTTGCCGCCTTAAACGTATGGAACCCTACCGTCAATGCCGCCACAGCCAATACCGCCAGTGCTGCAATAAGGAAGACCCAGCCATTCAACGAAATGCGATAAGCAAACCCCTGCAACCACGCATTGGCCGCCCACCAACCCAATGGGATAGCAATCGTCACGGCGAGAGCAATCAATCGCATAAAACCCTTGCTCAACAACAAGCCAAGGTCAGCAATGCTCGCCCCCAGCACCTTACGGATGCTGATTTCTTTCATGCGCTGGCCCACCAGAAAGGCGGTCAATGCGAAAAGGCCCATGACAGCAATGGCGATGGCCGTGAAGCCGAAGAAATTGATAATCCGTTGTAAGCGGATATACGAAGCAAACAGTTGCTGAAAATTATCATCCAAAAACGAATAGCGAATTGGGAAAGCCGGCTCAATATTTTTCCACGCCTGTTCGATGGCCGATACGGAATTACCGATATCGTCGCCAGCGAGTTTTACCAGCACCGCTCCGGCCGATTGGAACACACAAGCATCATTGCCAATGGTATAGGCCACCGGCTTGATAGACTGCTCAAACCCGGATACGTTGAAATCCCGCACGACACCCACCACCTGTATCGAAACACTATCGCAACCGGGAAAATGGATGATAGCCCCAATGGGATCTTCGAGGTTCAGTTTCCGTGCACCAGCTTCGTTGATGATGGCACTGCGCGTATGTTGGTCGGCATAGCTATCGTCAAACAGGCGGCCCTGTACGAGGTCAATGCCCAGGGTCTTGAAATATTGTGCACTCACTTTAACGGAAGACATGCGATGCACTTCACCTGCATGTTTGAAGGCCCACGTGGAAGTATCGACATACACATCGCCCGGTACCGCCGTTGTTTTCGACACTTCCAAGACACCCGGCAGGCGCAATAGCGCACTCCGCATGGTTTCGAACCCAGCCTCCCGGGTCTTGAAGTCAGCCTCGATACGCAAGACCTGTTCGCCGGAGAAACCCCTCTCACGAGTCTGCATGTACTGCATCTGCTTGCTGATGACCAGCGTACCAATCACGAAAAAAGCCGAGACCACAAATTGCACGACGATGAGCGCATTGCGGAAAGCAAGTCCTTTGGTACCCCGCGTAAGGTCTCCTTTCAGTACATATACGGGGTTATAACGGGAGAGGAATACGGCTGGATACAATCCCGAAAGGACAATCACCGCAACCAAGCATAAGGCCGCTTGTAAGGCAATGGACGATGCGTTGCTTGCCTCCCAAAATGCCAGCTGGACATTAAATGCCGTATTGAAATAAGGTAGGGCAAGGCTGACCAACAGCGATGCAAGCCCCAAACTGACGGCACATTGTAGGGCAATTTCACCCAAAAACTGCCAAAGCAGTTGCTTACGATTCGAACCCAGCACTTTCCGTACACCTACCTCTTTGGCCCGCCGGATGGAAGCAGCAATGGATAAGTTGGAAAAGTTGATGGCTCCAGCAAGGAGCAACAGTGCGGCGAGCACAAGCAGTATGGAAACCGTGGTAAAGTTGCTATCCGCATGCTTCGGGAAGTTATGCAGGTCCTGCACCGCATCCACAAATAATCCAGCTTGATGTCCGGCTTTGCGGAAGTCCTGGAAAGACACGTTGTCTTTTTTCAGGCGTTGTTCGTAGTACAATTCGTCTACCTGCCCTTCGAGCACGGCCACCGGCACAACTTGATGGGTTTTTACATAAGTCATAAAGGACGTATTTCCCCATTGCTCCCTTGAACTGTCGATAAACTGTGTCCGTGCCACGACGGCTGCGTGAAGGTGCGAGGGACCATCGGGTTCCTTCATGACACCAGTTACCTCCAGTTCGAAGGCATCATGGACCTTGATGGTTTTGCCGATTGGATCACTGTCGCCGAACAGCTTCTTGGCCACGGACTCCTCGATGACGGTGGTGTTCGGTTTGTCCAGCGCGGTCGCAGCATGGCCTTGGACCAATTGGAAAGGAAATACCTTGAAAAATGAAGAATCGGCCTCCACGAAGTTCGGCTGGTAAATTTTACGATCGCCGACAGCTAAGAGCACTTCATAGTCTTCATAAGGTGATATCCGCGTGGCATGTGCTATCAGTGGCAGTTGGTTCTTGAGAAAGTCGGGCAACGGCGCATGAGTGCGCTTCATGATATCCTCGTCTGTCCGTTCGGATACCTTATACACTTTTCCCAATTCGGCATCCCAACGGTCGTAGTTCAGCTCATGGTTGAGGTACAATAGGATAACGAGGAAACTGGCCAGCCCAATGGCTAGGCCAGCGATGTTGATGGCACTGTATACCTTATTCTTCCAAAGGTTGCGCCACGCGATTTTGATGTAGCTTTTTATCATTTTTTAGACATTAGACAACAGACTCGCCTATCCTCACTTCTTTTCTTTTACTCATCCCTCAACGACTCGACCGGATTGGCTACCGCGGCCCGTATTGCTTGTCCACTTATTGTGAGCAACGCAATCACCGCCGCCACCAAACCCGCTATAATAAACATCCACCATTCAATGGCAATGCGGTAGGCGAAATCTTCCAGCCAGCTGTTCATTGCCCACCACGCGATGGGCGAGGCAATAAGGATGGCCAAAAGCACCAGCCGAATAAAGCCTGCCGAGAGGAGGTAGACGACACTCATCACAGAAGCACCCAGCACTTTCCGTACCCCAATCTCTTTTACCCGCTGCGCAGCTGTAAATGTTGCAAGGCCGAACAGCCCCAAACACGATACGATTAACGCCAAAACAGCAAAGCATGAGGCAAGCCTGCTCACCAGCTGCTCACTGTGGTATAATTTCGAAAATTCCCAGTCCGAAAATTGATAAGTAAAGGGGATGGCTGGATTTAAGGTTTTATTTACCTGTTCAAGGCCTTTCAGAGCAGGCGCGGTTTGCCCCGGCGCAATCCGGACGAGAATGGTGCCCCAACCCCAGTTTTCGTCCAACCGTACGATGAGCGGTTCGATGGTATGGTGCATGGAGTTGAAATGGAAATCTTCCAATACGCCAATCACTTGCCCTTGCCTTTGATCCCAGCCCAGGGATTGGCCAAGGGGCTGTTGAAGACCTATGGCACGTGCGGCGGTTTCATTGATAAGGAATGCCGCGGTATCTGCGCCAAACGCGCGGGAAAAATCACGCCCTTCCTTCAGCCGGAGGCGCATGGTGCTCACGAAATCATAGCCGACTACCGCATCGGTAAACGATAGGGTAGTGCCCGGTGGTTTGCTGGGCCAACTGACTCCCCACGTGTGGTGTTCGATATACGTGGGGGAGTTGCGCATTTTCGATACGGAGAGCACGCCAGGCACTGCAGAAGCTTGTGCTTTAAATGCTTCATAATTGGTGATCAAATTGCCTTCTATGGGGATGTATAGCAAGTTGTCGCGGTCATACCCAATCGTTGTATGCTGGATAAAATCCATTTGCCGCTGGAAGACCAGCATAGCTGCTATGAGGATGATGGAGAGGCTAAACTGGAATACAACTAACCCCTTCCTGAAAAACGCACCGCCCTTGGCTGTCTTCGCTTTCAATGCTCGTAAAGGGTTGAGCGACGATAGATACAATGCCGGATAGCTGCCGGATGCCAATCCTACGGCCAGCCAGATGCCGGATAGACCGAGCCAGAAACGGGCTGTAGTAATCGGTACGGAAAGTTGCTTGCTGGTAAGTTCCTGAAACAGGGGGAGCAACATAAATAATAGAACCAATGAGACAACGACAGCAGCACCCGTCAGCACCAAAGCTTCCAGTAGATAACGGAATGCTAATGATACACGGCTGGCACCGATTGTCTTGAGCAAGCCAACCTCCTTGGCCCGCTTCACGGCCCCTGCCGTAGCCAGGTTCATGAAGTTGATGCAGGCAATTGCTAAGATGAAGATAGCCAGTACCGTGAACAGCCGTACATATGCGATACGGCCGCCATTCGGATAGCCGTTTTTGAATGCGCCATTCAGATACCGGCTTGGGTAAGCCTGCAAAGCAAGCTCCTGTCTGACACCCGCTTGCGGGTCGATATATTGGTAGAGGAAGTCCTTGATTTTTTGTTCCACTGATTCCGGGTCGCTGTCCGGCTTTAGCAGAATAAATGTCGCTGGCGAGGCATTCCGCCACGTGCTGGCCCAAGCATTTTGTGTCATGAATGGTGCCCAACTGCGGAGAAAATCAAATTGTTGCGACGAATAGGATGGCAAATCCTCAAAAACGGCCGTCACACGCAGATCTTCTTTTCCTTCGAGGCTCACGGTTTGACCCATGGCGCTTTCCGGGCTTCCAAAAAAATAGGTGGCCATCATGTGCGAAATCGCGACCCCTTCCGGTGATGACAATGCCGAGGCTTTGTCGCCCAACAACAGCGGGTAGGTAAACATGGACAGGAAATCACTCCCGGCAAAGAAACCCAGCATCTTACCCGTCTTTCCGACGGCTTCCAGGTTGCTCTTGGTACCCGGTGCGGCGATATACTCAAAGCCACTGGCAAGTGCAATTTCAGGCACATTGGTTTTGAGTTCCTGAGCAAGTAATCCCTGTGTGGCGAAACTGGCTTCTACGCTTCCTTCGTAAAAATTACGGCTATACACCTGGAAGAGCCGGTCGCCCTGGCTGTGGAAATGATCCACGCGCTGCTCATCCTGTACCCACAGGAGGATAAAGAGGCTCGCGCAAATTCCCAGCGCCAATCCCATCATGTTGAGCAGGGAAAAAGCACGATCCTTTATCAGGAATCGCCAAATCGGTTTGAAATAGTTTGCTGCCATAACGTTTTTTATCACATAGTTCACTCATCGCGCAAAGACTGGACTGGATTCGAACGCGCCGCCCTTACCGTCTGAAAACTGACCACCAATACAGTCAATATCAGGGCACCACCAATTGCCACGGCAAAAATCCACCACGGTACAGCGGTACGGTACGCATATTTCTGCAACCAATTGTTCAGCGCATAATAGGTTGCCGGACTTGCAATGAGGCAGGAAATCAAGACCAATACGACGAAATCGATGGACAACAGCTTCCACAGTTGGAATACTGATGCGCCAACGACTTTGCGGATGCCGATTTCTTTGGTGCGTTGCTCGGCAACAAACGACGCCAGGCCGAAAACGCCGAGGCAACTGATAGCGATGGCCAGCAACGCAAATACCGTGGCCAGCTGGCCAATGCGCTCCTCATACGCAAATTTGGCAGCATATTCGGTATCGGCAAATTTGTAGTCAAATGGTGCATTGGGAATGACTTCTTTGAATACCTGCTCAATGCCCGCCACACACGCTCCTGTAGATAATTGCGGGTTCAGGCGGATGTTGATCCAGTTGGCATCCCCGTTCAGTAAATACACCGCTTGTTTGACCGGACTAAAAGGCGAGCTCATCACCACATCGTTGACAATGCCAATGATACGAAAGTCCATGCCGCTCCACTGCACGGTTTTGCCCAGCGGATCTTTCAGTCCCATAAATTTCACGGCGGCTTGATTGATGATAAGTGCCGCCGAGTCGGTGGAAAATTCCCTGGAGAAGTCCCGCCCTTCTTCTATATGCCAATCAATGGTTTTCCCGTACTCATGCGTCACCCAGATGGTGGCAAAATCCGTGGATAGATCCGGGTCTTTTCCCTCCCAGTCAAATCCACCGCTATTAGACCATACCGACGTAAGCGGACTGGAAGATTCGGCCATCTCCACGATGAGGTTTTTTTCCTTGAGGGCATGGCGAAGCACCTCAAACTTGCCGTAAAAATCGGGCGTAATCATCTGTACCATCATCAGGCGTTCACGGTTATAGCCGGTAGGGCGATCTTTGGTATACTGGATTTGTCGGAATACGATCAACGTGCCGATAATCAGTGCCAACGAAATCGTAAACTGCACCACTACCAGCACCTTCCTTGGCAGGCTTGCCGCACGGCCCGCCTTGAATGTTCCTTTCAATACATTCAGCGGGTTGAAGGACGATAGGTAAAAAGCCGGATAGCTGCCTGCTACGATACCCGTAAGCAGGGTAAATACCAGTCCTGCACCCCAAAACCATCCGTTCGTCCAAGGGATGGTCATTCGTTTGTCGGCCAACTCGTTAAACCAGGGTAATGCCACAATGACCAGTAGGAGGGCAAGCACAAACGCGATGTTGGCGATTAACGCCGACTCGCTTAAAAACTGGGCAATCAGCAATCGTTTGGGCGATCCTACGGTCTTCCGGATACCCACCTCCTTCGCGCGTCGTTCCGAACGGGCGGTGCTGAGGTTCATGAAGTTGATGCAGGCAAGAATCAGTACAAAACCGCCAATAATAGCAAATAGGTAGACATACTCGATAAGTCCGCCGGCCACTTTGCCATTCTTCCAATCGTTTCGCAGGTGCCAATCATCCATGGGATGCAGGATGAGTCGGGCTTTGAACCGCTTGTCTTCGTCGGATACTTTATTGAGCTTTGCATCCGCAATGGCGGCATTCACGCCATCAAAGGTCGCACCATCGGGAATCTGGGCAAAGCACTGAAAGGAATTGTTGCCCCATTGGGTAGCGGCATTTTTGAGCCACGATTCCGAGGTGAGGTATAACGACCACGGAGCGATGAACTTCAAGTCCTTGAATGTCGTGTTATAGGGCAGATCCTTGTAAACGGCCGTCACCCGCACATCCAGTTTTTGGTCGATTTTTAGCAACTGATTCAGGGGATCCACATCGCCAAAGAACGCCTTGGCGGTTGATTCAGCGAGCATGATGCTGTTCGGGTCACCCAGCCCGTTGATATGGCCTGCCAGGATATCCAACGTAAGCATATTTGGGCCGTCCACATCCATGTAGATGCCGTTATGTGATAGCTGCTTATCACCGTTTGACAATACATGAGGCCCCTCCCATGAGGCCATAACCACGTATTTGAGGTGGTCACCGTAGTTTGTTTTCAATTCTTCTCCCAACGGAAGGGGAATGGCGACACCCGAAAAAAATTCCCCGTTCCAAAGCTGGGTTTGCGTGATTTGTCCGATTCGCTCGTAGTTTTTATGGTAATGGTTGTACGACAGCCCATCCCAGATCCATAGTGCAATCAGCATAAAAACAGCCATTCCCATCGCCAAACCAGTGATGTTGATGAAAGCCGACTTCCTGTTTTTGGCGAGGTTTCGCCATGCGATGCTGATGTAGTTTTTTATCATTTTTTAGACATTTAGACAACAGACATTAGACAACAGACATTAGACAACAGACTTGCCTATCTATCCATCGGGATCTCGCTATGACGCGATTTACTCATCGCGTAAAGACTCGACCGGATTAGCCACCGCCGCCCGCATCGCTTGCCAACTCACGGTAAGCAGCGCTATCACCACCGCCACTAATCCTGCCAGCGCAAACATCCACCACTGGATATCGATGCGGTAGGCAAAATCTTCCAGCCACTTATTCATCGCCCACCAAGCGATGGGGGAGGCGATAGCTATGGCGATGAACACTAACTTGACAAAATCTTTCGATAGCAAACCCACAATGCCCGTTACGGTAGCTCCCAACACCTTGCGGATGCCAATTTCTTTGGTGCGCTGGAAAGCCGTAAGTGTGGCTAATCCAAAGAGGCCGAAGCAGCTGACAAGGATAGTGACGCCTGTGGCCAGTCCGATGAGTTTAGCCATCCGGTATTCGGATTCATACAGCCCCTTTATCCGTTCATCGTTGAATCGGTAGTCAAAAGGCGCATTGGGATAGATGGCTTTCCATTCCTGCTCCATCACGGCAAAGGCTGCTTTCCATTGCGAGCGGTCTGCTGGAAGTTTGATGTTGAAAGTTTGCAGTGAACTCCTGCGGTTGGAAGTCCCCAATGCGATGGGCTCAATCTCCACATGAAGATCTTTCTGGTGGAAATCGGCGACAATACCTACGATGGGGTATTGTTTATTCTGCATGGTCAGGATCTGGCCAATCGCTGCTTCTGGCGTGCTGAAACCAAAGGCCTTACGGGCAGCGTCATTGATGATGAGGTCACGCAACGTATCCGTTTGCCGGATGTTGGTACCCGCCAGCAGCTTCATCTGGTAGAGCGGCAGGTAGTCCGCATCAATGTATTTGCGGGGCATGTTGAGCCGCACTTGGCCTGTATCTGCGGCGTAATCAAAGGTGGTACCCCAGTGGCTGTTGTTCAGTGGTTCATGTCCCATAGCGATGCCTTCAATTTCGGGGCGTTGTGCGAGTGCCCGCTTATAGATAGCGGGGTCAATATCCGCACCCTGATCTGACCGATAGGGCATGGCAATATTCACCACGGCATCGTGTGTGAAGCCAAGGTCTTTATCCAAGGTGTAATTGAGCTGTTGCCCGATGATGAGCGCGCTGACGATAAATACCTGTGCGATGACAAACTGGAAGACGATGAGTGCCTTCCTGAAGTTAAGTCGCGCGCCCACGACCATTTTTTCTCCCTGTCCCTTTAGCACCTTTACGGTCTGTACTTTGGTAATGAGCCAAGCTGGATAAAGGCCGGCTGCAAGGGTAATGGTGCCAAGCAGCGTGAGCAGGAACAACACTAATCCAGTGTGGTTCCTGAAATCCCTCAGGCCTTCCGGAATAAATTCCGGAAAGACAACCATGAACAAGCTGGTGAGCGGGATGGCCAACAGCAAGGCAACAAGGGCGATAGCTAATGTTTCTGCAAGGAAATTGCCAATAAGCGCATGAGGTGTGCCGCCGAGTGTCTTGCGGATGCCGATTTCCCGGGCGCGTTGCGGCACCTGTGCCGTACTAAGATTCACGTAATTAATACAGGCCAGCACCAATAGGAAGAAACCGATACCCATCAAGCCATAAAGCGTATTCATGCTGGCCGACCGGGAACCGGTCGCATACTCACTGGCAAAATGCTTTTCAGCTAAGGGTAGCGCATCAAACCATGCCGTATAGCTACCTTCTTTTTGAAATTCAGCAGCAAATTCAAGCCGCTTCTGCGTAGCAAAATCAAGGGCTGGCTTGATGGATTTGCCGGGTTCGGTTTTGACAAACAAGATATTATTGGAGTTGAATGAAAGCCAGTTGTCGGACGTCCAGTCCTGCTGAGACACGGCAATAAACTCCTTTTCTTCAAAACTGCTTGGGTAATCCAAGTCAGCCACGATGCCCGTAACAGTACGGGCCAAGGTATCATAAACCAACGTTTGGCCCAGTATCTCTTCCGGCTTCAGGTCGGGGAAATACTCCGCAGCGCGCGACTCCGTAAGGACCACCTTATCCGGAGCGTCAAGCGCGGTTTGTCGTGTCCCGGCGAGCCACCGGTAGGGAATCATTTCGAAATAAGCTGGCAAGGTGGCTACCAGTTGGGGATCTTCTACGATTTTCTCCAGCCGTTCTTGCAGGGCAGGTATCGTCAATTTTTCAATATATTGATCATAAATGGGCACTATCAGCTCTATACCAGTGATATCCTGAGCGAGCGAAGAAGCCAACGGCAAGGGTATACCGCCGAAACCACTTTCTCCTCTTTCGTCCTTGAAACGTGCCACCACTTGATAGATTTGTGCTGCCTCTGGATGTGCCTTGTCGTAGCTCAATTCATAATCCACGATGCGGTAGATAATCCAGCACGCGCTGATGCCGATAGCAAGGCCCAGCACATTCAATGCCGTAAAGAGACGATTGCGCCATAGGTGGCGGAGGGTAGTTTTAAGATAGTTCCTTATCATAGCGGTTGCTGGTCAATGTGATGATCATTCCCGTTTTCTCGGTCACTAAATACAGTTATTGCGCCAAATTGATAAACTTCTGATAATAAAACTCTTGCATCGATGTTTGTCTTGATGGGTGTTCGATATCGAACACCTATTGTTCAATTGCGTACAGTACGGACATCTGCCGCCCCGCCATCGACCTCACCATCGGTACCAACCCCCGCCCCCGTTGTTTTATGCCCATTGCAGTCAGGCCCAGGAGATGTCAGCGAAATTACGCGATTTATTCATCGCGTAAAGACTCGACCGGATTGGCCACTGCCGCCCGCATCGACCGATACCCAACGGTCAGCGCGGCGATAGCCAACGTGATGCCAATAGCAGATAAGAAAATACCGGGTCCTATCGCTATCCGATAAGAAAAGTCCTGTAAGTACCGATCCATCCCCAGCCAAGCAATTGGTGCAGCGATGAGGAAGGCCACCAGCAACAGTCGGGCAAATTCACGACCGAAGAGCCAAAGAATCTGCGGTACCGTAGCACCCAGCACTTTCCGGACACCGATTTCTTTGGTTTTATGCAACGCCATGAATGATATTAATCCATATAATCCGAGGCAGCCGATTAAAATGGCTACGATGGAAAAGCCCTGGATGAGGTTGAGCATGATGTTGTCCAGTTCGTAAAATTCGGCGATGGATTCGTCCAGAAACTCGTAGGAATACACATAATCCGGATACGTTTCCTTCCATATCCGCTCAAATGCAGCCATGGAAGAAGCCAACTGCTGTCCGTTGAGTTTAATTGAACAATTGAAGTAATAAGCCGTCCACGGCATGATGCATATCGCGTCTTTTTCGCTATGGAGCGAATAATTGTAGAAATCCTTCACGACACCCACAATTGTACCTTTGTTCTCGTCGCCATTGACCGCGATAGGTTTGCCAATGACCTCCTCGGCTGACGCAAAGTTGAGGTTTTTGACAAAGGTCTCATTGACCAGAAACTCGTTGATGGTATCCGAAGGGAAGAAATTCCGGCCGGCGACCAGCGGGATATCAAATGTAGTCAGATACCGATCATCGGCATACTTCAAGTTGATGCTCCACCGTTCGGTGTCCGGCCGGTTGTCGTAGCGGATACCTGTTGTATTATTGGTGCCGGATGCCGGCGGCTGGAAATTGAGCGATACGTTTTCCACGTTATTGATAGCCGATAGCCGGTCTTGTAGTGTTTTCATCTTCGCCGTATTCCCTACCTCGGGTATGGGCAAGGTTACGATGGCATCCTTGTCAAATCCCAAATCGGTTTCCCGTGCATAGCGAATTTGGTTGGCAACGATGAGGGTACCAATGATTAATACTTGGGAGATGGTAAACTGCCCGATGACCAACACCCGCCGCAACGAGAAGCCGCCGATTTCCCGTTGCGTAATCTTGCTGCGCAACGCCTGTACCGGCCTGAAACCCGCCAAAACCAGTCCTGGGTAAGAGCCCGATAGAAATACCACGAACACCGCTATCGACACCAGGAACATCGGCAATTGCCAACTGCCGAATAGGCTTAGTTGCACTTCGGTGTTGAGCAACTGGTTGATGCCTGGAAGCGTGACCATAGCAATGCCGTAGGCAATCGTCATAGCAATGAACGTAATGATGGCTGTCTCGGCGATAAACTGCCAGAACAGTTGCTTGCGGTTGCTCCCCAATACCTTTCGGACACCGATTTCCTTAGCCCGATTGATCGCTTGGGCTGTGGCTAAATTGGTGAAGTTGATGGCCGCAGTCACAATGAGGAACAAGCCGATAATAAGCAGTGCCCATAGGTAATTCTTGTTGACATAACCGTCAAAGTCGGAATTGAAATGGATGTCGTTCAGTGGTTGAAGCTTAAATTTCCAGATATCTTTATCACGGCCTTTGTAGATGCGCTGAGGTAGCTCGGTTAACGCTTTGGTCACCTGTTCTATGGATATGCCGTCTTTTAACCGCGTATAGCATTTGGAACCCGAAAATACCCCTCCCCAGTTGTCTTCTCCACTATTGTTATTCAGCAACTCATGATACGAAGCAAAAATCTCTTCCTTAAAGTCCGTATTGTTGGGCAGATTCCTGAGGATCCCCTTCACCACGTAGTCGCTTTGATTTCCAATCCGGAGCGTTTTGCCCATGGGGTCCGCATCGTCAAAATATTTCTTGGCCATCCGTTCGGTGAGTACAATTTCATTGGGCTGGTGGAGCACTGTACTGCTATCGCCGCGCAATAATGGGAAATCGAAGATGGCGAAAAATTCCGGTTCGGAGTAGGCAACGGATTCTTCAACAAACCGCTTGTCGTCGCCTGCATCGGGCACAGCCACCATCACATTGCGGTAGTCTACCTTTCGTGCGGTGTATTCCGCAAAGCTGAAATCTTCGCGCAAAGCTTTACCCAACGGTCTCGGCACACCCGGTGATCGATTTATCCCGTCGTCATGCCATTCCGTGACCAAGCGGTAAATCCGATCCTGCTGCGGATGGAAATTGTCGAAACTGAGATGGTAGCTGACCATCGTGAAAATAAGTAAAGCACTGGCAATACCCAATGCTAAGCCCAACACATTGATGAATGCGTAAGACTTGTTGCGCTTAATGTTGCGCCAAGCGATTCTAAAATGGTTCTTTATCATTTTTTCAGTGTTCAGTGATCGGTAGTCAGCGGTCTGTTGTTATTACCGATCAATCATTATAGATGTACTTGAATCTTTATCCTTGTTTCTTTTACCCTTGCCTTTCTTCGTCCACTACCGGTCACTCGCATCGATTCCCGCCATTGTAGACGAAACCTATGAGACGGCAGCGAAGCCCGCCGGATCCAGTTGATGAGCAACGGCTGGAATCATCCACCACAGATCATTCGTCACGCAGCGAATCCATCCCGAAATGCTTCGGGATCTCGCTATGACGCGATTTACTCATCGCGTAAAGACTCGACCGGATTAGCCACTGCCGCTCGGATCGCCTGCCAGCTTACGGTGAGCAAGGCAATCATTACCGCAGCCAATCCCGCCACGGCAAATATCCACCATTGGATGTCAATGCGATAGGCAAAGTCTTCCAACCATTGGTTCATCGCCCACCAAGCAATGGGCGTAGCGATAACGATGGCAATAGCTACCAGCCGCACGAAATCTCGGGACAAGAGTCCCACAATGCCTGTGACGGTGGCACCCAGCACCTTGCGGATGCCGATTTCCTTGGTGCGCTGTTCCGTAATGAAAGCGGCCAGTCCAAATAACCCGAGGCAAGCAATTAAGATGGCCAGCGTGGCAAAGCAGGTAAAAATCATGCCTATACGCTGTACATCACCGTACATGGTCGCAAAACTTTCGTCGAGAAACGTAAAGCGTATTGGTTGCTCAGGAGCAAATTCCTCCCATTTCGCGGTGATAGCAGCTATAGAAGCCGACAAATTCCCGCCATTGATTTTCACAGCCATGATGCTCGGGCTGTTACCCAGAACCAAGCAGACCCCACCAACCTCGTCTCTCATGGGCTCGAAGTTGAAGTCTTCCACGACACCGACAATCGTCATCTTTTGCCGGCTATTGGTGATTTGTGCGCCAATCGGATTCGTCAGCTGCAAAGACTTGGCGAGGCTTTGGTTGATGATGGCAGCTTCCCTGTCTGTGGCCAATTCCCGATTGAAATTTCGGCCCTCGACAAGATGGATGCCTAAGGTAGGAAGATAATTCTCGTCAATTTGCCAGAATTGACCACCCACAGAAGGGTCGGCGTTTACCCGACCTTCTCTCCAGAACGAATTTCCGTTCCGCTTTACACCGTCCATTTGCACGGGCAGGTAATCGCTTACCGTAACGTCCAGTACGTCTGGAAGGTTACGAATTTCGTCCTTCAAGGTAGTTACTTGCTTCCCTAGGGTATGCGTGGCTTGGATAAGCATCACCTGATCTTTGTCAAAGCCGATTTTCCGGTTCAGGATAAAGCGCATTTGCTGGTTGATGATGAGCGTGCCCACGATGAGGATAATGGATGTGGTAAACTGAAAAACAACCAATCCGTTGCGTAGGATAGGATTTCTACTTCCCCGGCTCAACTGACCTTTGAGCACGTGTATCGGACGGAACCCCGATAGGTAGAGGGCTGGATAAAGGCCGGCGAGCAACCCAATTCCAAGGGCCGACAGGAGGATGATGGGAAGCAGCCACGGGCTGGTCCAGGGAAAAGTAAGGCGTTTGTCGGCCAACTGATTAAAGAGCGGCAGAAACAGCCACGCCAACAAGGCTCCCAAGATGATGGACAATATGCTGTAAAGTACAGACTCAATGAGAAACTGCGTGGTTAAGCTACTTCGGTATGATCCCACAACCTTCCGAAGACCCACTTCCTTTGCCCGATTTGCTGACTTGGCGGTAGATAGGTTAATGAAGTTGATGCAAGCGATTAACAAGATAAAAACAGCAATGCCACCGAATAACCAGACGAAACGGATATCTCCTTTGGCGCTGCCTTCATTATAATCGCGGATGTCATAAGAATGAAGGTGGATACCTGGAACCGGTTGCAATAGCAGCCCGGCTGTTTCGATACTTTTGGGAATTTGATGACCTGAAGCCTTCAGCGCGGGGATGAGGTAGTGTTCCACGTAATTTTTAGTGGTTTTCTTTTCCAATTGTCGGACATCGGTACCGGGTTTCACCTTAAAATACGTCACGTAGTTGCTAGCGAGCCAATTAGTCTGTTCGCCATCATAAAAATGGATGCCAGAGAGCGTGAGGAAAATGTCGTACCCGTATAAGTGGGAGTTAGTAGGAATGTCTTGAATGATGCCTTTGACGACATAGGGCTTGCTTTTGTCGTTGTTCAGGTAAATTACCTTATCAATTGGATTGCTATCGGCGAAATACTTGTTTGCTTTGGAAGCAGTTAGGACTACCGTGTTGGGCTGGCTCAGCGCATACTGGCGATCGCCGTATACCATTGGCAACTGAAGGAGGTCCAACAACTGCTGATCCATGTAGATTACACCGTCCTCGTGAGCACTTTCCGGATGGCTATCGGTAGCTACCTGATTGCTGCCAGCCCCAAAAAGCGGATTGGGAAGTAGGCGGCCCGCCTGTTCGATTTCCGGAAAGTCTGCCTTCATGGCTTCCGCAAAAGGCCCCTCAAACGAAATCCCTTTGATCACATTGCCATTGTCGGTGAATTGGCCGACAACCCGGTACAACCGGTCGGCATCAGGATACGACTGATCGTAGCTGGTTTCATGGATGGTGTACAACGTAATGAGCATGCATGCAGCGATACTGAACGCAAAGCCTCCGATTTTGATGGCCGAATACAAGCGGTGTTTTGTCAGGTTCCGCCACGCGATTTTTAAATAATTCTTTATCATGTCTTTTTGTTTTATGCTTTAGGCTTATTGCTTATAGCCTACAGCCTGCACCTGAAAATCACTCATCCCTCAAAGACTCGACCGGATTGGCCATCGCCGCCCGTATCGCTTGCCCACCCACGGTGAGCAGGGCAATTACCACAGCCATCAATCCCGCCACAGCAAACATCCACCACTGGATATCAATGCGGTAAGCAAAATCTTCCAACCACTGGCTCATGGCCCACCACGTAATGGGAGAGGCGATTGCGGCAGCAATTAATACCAATCGAACAAAATCTGACGACAGCAGACGCACGACGTCTGCCACTGACGCACCCAATACTTTTCGGATACCGACTTCCCGAACTTTGACCTGTGCCATGTAAGTGGAAAGCCCAAATAACCCCAGGCAGGAGAGCAGGATAGCCACCAACGAAAATAATTTAAACAGCATTCCAGAACGTTGTTCCGCTTTATACAAGCTGTCATATGCGTCGTCAAGAAACGTATACTCAAACGGGAATCCAGCATTGTACTGTTTCCAAAGGGTTTCAACCAAAGCGATGGCATTTGCAGCATTCCGCCCACTAACCTTCACATACATCTTGTAGTTCTCTTGAGGCTGATAGCGTAACACGACAGGTTCAATTTGCTGCTTCATGGAGGCAAAATGGAAATCCTTTACAATTCCGATGATGGTTCCTTCCTTGCCCCACAAGTTGAAACGTTTGCCAATGGGATCGGAGATGCCTGCTTCCCTGATAGCTGTTTCGTTGAGGACGTAGTGTATCGAGTCAGTGGCTATTCCGCTGAAACCCTGCCCTTCTGCTAATTGCAGCCCCAAAACGGAAACAAAGTCCTCATCGACGGACAATGGATGAATATAAAAAACTCGGTCCGATGCTTTTCCCTCCCAATCGACACCGGTCGTATTCGTTCCGATATTGATGATGGGATCATCGGCAGTGGTGATGCCCGTTATTCCGCGCTGCTTCAATAATTCATTTTTTATCGATTGGGTATGGGGTGCCATATCCCGCATGTCAAACGTGAGCACGTGGGCCTTATCAAATCCAAGTTCTTTTTCATGGATGTAGTGGAGTTGGCGGTCAATGACAATGGTACCTGTAACCAACGTCAAAGAAGCTACAAACTGGGTCACAACCAACACTTTCCTGATAAATTCGGTATCCAAGCCGATCGCAATCTTCCCTTTGATCGCCTTCAACGGTTCAAAGGAGGATAAAAGGAGTGCGGGATATATGCCCGATAATATCAATGTGAAGCCGATAGCGGCTATAGCGATGCCCCATATGCGTGGATCGGACAACTGGAACGCAATGCTTTTGCCCGCGATACCGCTATAGACGGGTATCGAAACGTATACCAATAAGCAAGCACCTAAACCGGCGATGATAAAAGTAATTGCCGTTTCGGCCATGAACTGTATAAAAAGCTCGCTTTTTCTCGCCCCGAGGATTTTGCGCATGCTCACTTCCCTTACGCGAAGCATAGACCGTGCGGTCGATAGGTTGACATAGTTGATGGCGGAAATCACGAGGATGAGTATACCGACGATGAGGAATATCCGGACAACCTGCATCATGCCCTCGCTACCGTCGGGATTATAAAGATGCATCTTCGCCAGCGGTTGTAAGGCATAAGGATCTTTGAGGCCAATGTCTTTGTAGTGATTCAGAAGGCTCTGGGCAAGTTTTCTTTCGACCAGGGCAGGGCTTATGCCGGCATGTAGTTGTAGGAATGTAGTGTATGTGAAATTGCCGAAATCGGATTCAATGCTTCGTCCCTCCTCACCCTGTGCATATATTTCGGCATAAAGGGCCATGGGGAAAAGCATATCATATCGGATGCTGGAATTTTCGGGGAAATCTTCTACAACGCCAGTTACCACGAACAGATCGCTATTATCTGCCCGTAAAACCTTGCCCATCGGGTTTTCTGATCCGAAATAGCGCTCGGCTGTAGATACAGTGAGTACGACGGAATGATGATCTGCAAAAGGTGCCTTAGGATTGCCATACCGCCAGGTGAAATCAAAGATGCTGAACAACGCAGGATCGGCGTAGCCCGTACTTTCTTCCTTGAATTCCTTGTCCGCATAGCTGAATAGCGAAAACTCAAAGTTGCCTTTGACCCGTGCCGCATTCCTGACTTCTGGAATTTCTTGTTGGGCAAATGTGCTTATCGGAGCATGGGAGGAACCCCACACTTGGCGATCACTACCCGTGCCCACATTGGACAACAAACGGTAGATATTTTTCTTATCACCATGAAACCGATCATAGCTTAATTCATTTTGCACCCACAATAAAATGAGTATGCCCACGGCCAGTCCCGTGGTCAGTCCAATAATATTGACGGTACTATAGAATCTGCTATTTCCCAAGCCCCTGAACGCAGTCTTAATGTGGTTATAAATCATCATGTTATATCTTTTGTTTTATGCATTAGGCTTATTGCTTATAGCCTACAGCTGAAAATCACTCATCCCGCAAACTATCTACAGGGTTGGCCATCGCCGCCCGTATCGCCTGCCCGCTTACCGTGAGCAATGCAATCACCACGGCCGCCAATCCCGCCGAGGCAAATACCCACCAGTGGACCTCAATGTGGTAGGCAAAGTTTTCCAGCCAGTTATTCATCGCCCACCAAGCCGCTGGTGTAGCGATGATAATAGCAATAAAAACCAATCGCACGAAATCGAATGATAGCAAGCGTATGATACCTAATACCGATGCGCCAAGCACCTTGCGGATACCGATTTCCTTTGTGCGTTGCTGCGCGGTATAGGTAGCTAAACCCAAAAGGCCTAGGCAGGCGATGAACAGGGCCAGCCCAGAAAATACTGTAAACAATCTTCGGAACCGAAAATCCGCTTCATATTGCCGGTTAAAACTTTCATCCAGAAAGCTATACAGGAATGGCCGGTGTGGAGCCAGTTCAGACCAGATGTTGCCCAGCTTGACCAGGGTTTCAGGCAAGGTAGCCGTCTGTACCTTAAGGGTGAGAAATCGGCTGCTCATGGGTTCAAACCGGAGTGCCAACGGCTCCACCTTACGGTGCAACGACAGGTAGTTGAAGTCTTTGACCACACCGATGACCTGCCCCTCCTTGCCCCATTGTGAAAACCGCTTGCCAATGATGGCGCTGGGATCTGCATAACCCCAAAGCCGGGCAGCCGCTTCGTTAATAACCAGTGAATGAGCCGTATCTGCAGGGAAATCCCTGGAATAAGGCCTGCCGGCTGCCATTTCGATACCGAAATGAGGGATGAAATCCACATCCACTTCAAAGAGTGATGGACCCAGCCCAGTCATTGTCCCTTCCGGCGATTCCACTTCCGTGTAAGCGTTCGGGAAATAAGCTCCCGGGACACTTCGTGACGCCGAAACAGATACCACTTCTTTTTCTTCTAAAAACCTGTTTTTAAAGGCTTCCAATTTAGCGGTAACTTGGTCATCATAGTTGAAATCGATGACTAACATCTGCGTTTGCTGGAATCCGAGATTTCGGTGCTGTAAGTGATTAAGCTGGGACAACACAATAAATGTACCGGCGATAAGGGCAATGGAGAGGCCGAATTGGAAGACCACCATACCTTTGCGTAGTGCAGCGCCTTTCGGTGTCGAGCGAAATGCCCCTTTGAGTACGGCAATAGGCTTGAAGCCAGCTAATACCAAAGCCGGATAACTGGCTGCCGCCATTCCCGTCACACCTACCGCCAGCGAAAAAATGGCCAGCGTCTGCCAATCAACCACCGCGGCCAAGGCGAAACGTTTTCCGGCAAATGCTTCCATCAAGGGCAATAAGGCGAATACTATTCCCACAGCGAAGAAAGCGGCCACGAGTACCATGACCAGTGACTCACTCATAAACTGGCCGATCAGGCTCTTCCGATCTGCGCCAACGACCTTGCGGACACCCACCTCCTTGGCCCGTTCCAAAGACCGGGCGGTTGCTAAGTTCATGAAATTGGCGCAGGCAATGCAGAGGATGAACAGCCCGATGATCGCAAAAATGTATAGGTTCTGTACGCTGCCTGTCGCGCCGGGCTGTCTATCTGCTGTAGAGTGCAGGTATGCGTCAAGTAAAGGTTCAAAACGAATGCGGTAGCTGCCATCGTCCGAAGCATGGTGACGGTCGAGGAAGTCGGGGACTTTGGATGTCAAATGTGCAATGTCAGACCCTTCTGGTACTCGGAAATAGGTGTAAAAATCCACATATCCCCACTCGTCAAACACTTCCGCCCAGGATTGCCGAAAGGAAGTCATGGACATTAACGCATCAAAGGTGAAATGGGAATTGGAAGGCACATCTTCCATAACGGCGGTAACGGTATAAACGCCGGGAGCTGCCCGACCTCCGGTGGCCCCACCTTCGAGAGTTTTGCCGATCGGGTTTTCATCTCCAAAGTATTTCTTGGCTGTGCTTTCAGTCAATACTGCGGAATACGGTGCTTTGAGCGCCGTCTTCGGATCGCCAGCAATCAGTTTCCAGCTGAATAGATCAAAGGCTGTCGAATCCATGTAGAAGACGCGTTCTTCCTGAAAGACTTTTTCGCCGTGTTTCAACAAAATGGAGACTTGGCCGGAGAACTGCACCACTTCTTCCACTTCTGGGAAGTCTGATTTCAACGCGGTCCCTACAGGTGCATTTCCCCACACTTGCCCGTGATAGCCCGCTCCCCCCACTTCTTTCCATTCGTGGATAACGCGGTAAATGCGATCCTTATTCGCGTGATACTTGTCATAGGAAAGTTCGTCCCGAATATAAAGCACTATCAATAGGCAACATGCTAAACCAATGGCCAGCCCACTGATGTTAATGGCGGCATAGCCTTTATTCCTATGTAGGTTCCGCCAGGCGATTTTGAAATAATTCTTTATCATTGTTCAGACATTAGACAACAGACTTGCCTATCTTTAGTTCTTTATTCCTTTATCCTTCATCTTCCTCATCACCCACCACTCATCACCACCGATTCAAGCCGTTGCGGACGAAACCTAGGAGACGGCAGCAAAGCGAACCGGATCCAGTTGAGGAGGAACCGCTTGAATCATCCACCAATCATTCATCGCGTAAAGAATCAACTGGATTGGCCATCGCCGCCCGTATCGCTTGCCCACCTACGGTAAGCAACGCGATGACAACCGCGGCCAATCCGGCACCGACAAACATCCACCATTGAATCTCGATGCGGTAAGCGAAATCTTCTAACCACTGGTTCATCGCCCACCACGCGATGGGAGAAGCGATGACGATGGCAATTAATACCAGTTTCACCACGTCTTTAGACAAAAGACGCACAATGCTGGTTACTGTTGCGCCCAATACCTTGCGGATGCCGATTTCTTTCGTGCGCGCATTGACGGTATACATGGCCAATCCCAGTAATCCGAGGCAACTAATCAGAATAGAAAGCGACATGGCCCAAGCCAGCAAACCCGCCGTGGCCTGTTCCCGCTCGTAAAATTGGGCGACCATTTCATCCACAAACTGATAATTGAACTCCTCGCCGGGGAATGCTTGTCCGTAAGCTTTCTGGATTTGGGTCAGGGCATCGCTCCACGACTGGCCGTCCCGGTTGGGTTTTAGCCTGACGTGGAAGGTCGAACCGCTATTCCGCTCAAATAGCAAAGGACTGATCAACGCTCGGGTAGATTGATGGTGGAAGTCTTTCATCACACCTACAATGGGCACCGTCCGGCCGTTCCAATTCAACGACACACCCAGTGCTTCTTCGGGGCGTTGGAAACCGATCGCTTTTGTAAACTGCTCATTGACGAGCAATTCCTTGGTGGAATCGCCGGGCAACACGTTACGACCGGCCAAGAGCTCGATCCGGTAAACATTAAGGTAGTTTTCATCGCCCCATCGAATCTGCGTGGTGGGCTTTAACTCCTCTTTCCCATTATGGTAGGAAACGTTGGTAAACGACATCCCCTGGTCGGCAGGAGCAAGAAAGCCGGAGCTCGCCAGTTCAACACCCGAAAGCGATTGGATCGTGTGCAACAATGCAGTGCGCTTTTGCTCTTGATCCCTTGGCGTATCAAATTTGATCACCGCCTCCTTGTCAAACCCCATATCCGCATCCAACGAGTAATTAATTTGCTGGGTGACAATGAAGGTAGCAAGGATGAAAAACTGGGCAACGGTAAATTGGGATACGGTCAGTGTTTGGCGGATAGTAGCTTGCCGCGATTGCCCTGTCCGGGAAGATACCTGATTTTTTAGGGTTTCCGTAGGGCGGTAGCGGGACAGCACCAATGCCGGATAACATCCCGATAGAAAACCGACCGTCAAAACGAGCAGGGAGAGCAATACGAGGTATCCCGGTTGCCCCATGAAGTCGGCACCTAACCCCGGAGGGATATGGGTGGCGAATAAATGAAGGATAAGCGGTACTAAAAGTATCGAAAATACTGTCGCGATACTCGTGATGAGTACCGTTTCGCCGAGGAACTGTTGGATTAATTGCGTTTTTGAGCTACCCAATGTTTTGCGGATACCGATTTCCTTGGCTCGTTGGGACGCTTGTGCCGTGGTCAGATTAATGAAATTAATGCAGCCCAATAACAGCAAGAAGGCCGCAGCGGTCAACAATCCATATAAGGTGGATTTTTCTGCGATGCGTCCGCCCACACTTGGATAATGGGGGTTGAAATGGATATCCCATAAGGGCTGGAGCGTAAGCGTGATGTCCTTTCCCGACGCTGTATTGTGGCTTCTATACAGCGTGTTCAATTGGGTTTGTATAGCCGCCGCCGTGTGGTCCGCCTCCAGTTTGATATACAGCTGTGAATACGCCATCCAGTCATTCCACACGTCCATCATGAAGTTGTCCTTCAGTGGGGAAGCGTCGATGGTTGCGAGGGAAATAAATTCCTTGCCGCTGAAGTCCGTCGGTTTGTCCAAATCACGGACAATCCCCGATACGGTCACGGTCAGGTCATTATACGTAAGTTGTTTGCCGATGACCTCAATGGGTGATAATGTTGGGAAGTAAAGGCCTGCGCGGCTTTCCGTCAGCACGACGGTGTAGGGCTGGCCGACAGTTGCCGATGGTTCTCCGCCAATCCAGTCATAAGCCAGCAGTTGAAAATAGTCGTTGTTCGTGAAAACAACTTGCCGCTGTTTCTTAAACGTACGTGGTTCGGAAGATTGATCCCCCTCAACACGCACCTGGGCGGTTGCATCCCCTTGGAATTGGAATACGGGAACGGTCCGTTCGACACCTGTGAGTTCGGTCGGTATCGCGTTGCCCAACGGCGCAGGTACACCTACGCTATGCCCTTCCACGCCATTGAAGTTGGCGTCGATCACCACACGGTAGATCCGCTCCTTATCCGGCAGAAACGTATCGAAGCTAAATTCGTAATACACAATCAGGGAAATCACCAATGCCGCACTGATGCCGATGGCGAGTCCCAGCATGGTCAATAGTGAGCGGAATTTGTTGCGCCAAAGCTGGCGAAATGCGGTTTTGAAATAGTTTTTTATCATTTTTCAGACATTAGACAACAGACATTAGACCTGCTTAGCTTCCCAATACCATCGATTCAAGCCGTTGCGGACGAAACCTAGGAGACGGCAGCGAAGCGAACCGGATCCAGTTGAGGAGCAACCACTGGAATCATCCACCACCATCACTCATCGCGTAAAGACTCGACCGGATTGGCCACCGCTGCTTTGATGGCCTGGAAGCTTATGGTAAGTATGGCAATTGCTACGGCTACCAATCCACTCAAGGCAAACGTAAACCATTTTAATTCAATATGGTAAGCGAAATTATACAACCATCTGTCCATCATCCACCAAGCTACTGGAATCGCGATAAGCATGGCAAGAAGAATGAGCTTTGTAAAATCACCGAGCAACAGCGTGATTAACCTGGGTACGGAAGCACCCAGCACCTTGCGGATACCGATTTCTTTTGTCCGCCGATAGAAGGCGATCAGGGTCATGCCGAACAGTCCGATACAGGCAATCACGATCGCTATGAAGGCGAATAGGCCAAAAACAACGCCAGTGCGCTGTTCGGACTTATATTGCTGGTCGAGACGTTCGTCAAGAAATGCAAATTCAAAATCGTAAGCATCATCGAACTGGGTATATACCTGCTTTATCGCCGCAATCCTGTTCTCAAAGCCCGTTGTGTTCAGCTTAATAACCAGGTGATTGTAAGCAGCCGCGGATAAAATAAAAAGCAATGGCTGAACGGGACGGTGAAACGACTGAAAATGAAAGTCTTTCATGATGCCGACGATACGGCCTTTTAACAGATTGCCGCTTTGGTCAATCAGCCAGTTGATTTCCTGGCCTACGACAGATGGCAACTGAAGCTGCGCATTGAGCTGAAGCGCGGCAGTTTCATTGATGACGAATGACCTCATCGTATCGGAAAGGTTTTCGCGCCGGAAGAACCGGCCTTCGGCCAGCCCGATATTCATGGTTTTTAAAAAATCGTAGTCCACAAACGCCTCTGAGCAATCGATTTCATGGCCGGGCGACCCGTTAAGAGAAACAGGACGTTGGTCAAACTGTCCGCCGGGAAGATTTGAACTGGCCGAAACGGACGTAACACCCTCGATGTTCATCAACGTCGTCTTGAGCGTTTCCATGCGATTGCCTACCGACCTGTCTTTTAAAGGGATTACGACCATTTCTTCTTTGTCAAAACCCAGGTTTTTGCGCTGGATATAATCGAGCTGGTTAAAGATGATGGTCGCCCCCGAAATCAGCACGATGGAAACGGTAAACTGGAATACAATCAATGCTTTTTGCACGCTGCTGCCTTTGGATGTATGCCGGAAATTCCCCTTAAGGATCGCATTTGGCTGCGCGGAAGATAAAAAGAGAGACGGGTATAGGCCCGAGATGATTCCCACCATGGCCCCAAGGCCGACGAGCATGGGAACGGCCTTCAGGTAATCCACACGGAAGGAATGCCCCGTCAGTGAATTATAAAAGGGAAGGCTTATCATCACCAGCAATATGGCGACAATGACGGATATCAGTGCAATGAACAAGGATTCGCCTATAAATTGAAACGAAAGCTGGCTGCGCAATGCTCCGACGGTTTTTCGGATGCCGATTTCTTTGGTGCGTTCAGCCGATTTGGCAACCATCAGGTTCATGAAGTTGATGCAGGCAATGACGAGCGTAAGCAGTCCCGCAGCTACCATAATATGCACATACTCGATGTTCCCGTTGGTTTCAAGCTCCCAACGCAGGTGTGATTTCAAGTGAATGTCGGTGAGCGGTTGTAAGCGGAATCCGAAATTGCTGGCACGGGCTTTCTGGTACTGTTCATCAGAGATGTTAATGTATTGGCGTACCCAGGACAGCAGTTTGCCTTCAAGTACTTTTGGGCTGGTGCCCGGCTTCAGGCGCAGGTAGTTGAAATGCCCGAAGTCGCCCCACTTGTAGTAATTGCTTTCCGGGTTGAAAGATTTTTCCCGTAAATAGGAAATCAGCAGGTCAAAATGGAAATGGCTTTGTTCGGGAACATCTTTGAATACAGCCATCACTTCCAGCAGCACGGTGTCGGCGTTTACGGCGAGCTGCTTGCCGATGGGATCTTCATCACCGAAATATTTCTTTGCGAAGGATTCGGAGATCAATAGGCCATTTACATGCATCAACGCCCTTTTTGCATCGCCCCGGACAACTGGGAACCGGAATACATCAAAAAAAGTAGTGTCGACGGCGAGCAGGCTAGTTTCGTCAAACTTGATATTCTTTTCGAGATTCCGAACGGAGAACGTCCTTTTGGTCAGCCCGGCTCCCCAAAGCGGCGATAGGCTCACCGCACTTTCCACCTCAGGGAAATCCCGAACCACCGCCTGAGCCATCGGGTGAGGCGTGCGTGTCTGCGGGTTTTCGTTTTCCCAGGTGATCCGGTAAAGATTTTCATAGTGATCGTAATACCGATCATAACCCCGCTCATAGGCTACATACATAGCAATAAGAAACACGCAGGCAATGCCCAAGGCCAGACCCGAAACATTGATAGCCGTATGGAGCTTGTTTTTAACAAGGCCCCGAAATGCAATGGTGAGGTAATTTCTAAACATATCCGTCAGATTTATTCATCCCTTAGACTATCCATCCCGATATCCATCGGGATCTCATTATTACGCGATTTACTCATCGCGTAAAGACTCGACCGGATTAGCCAAAGCCGCCCGTATAGCTTGCCAGCCTACCGTAAGCAATGCAATCGCTACCGCGACAAATCCAGCTCCGGCAAACATCCACCATTGTATCTCGATACGGTAAGCAAAGTCATCCAGCCACGTGCGCATAATCCACCAAGCAATGGGGGCAGCCACGAAAATGGCCATCAACACCAATTTCAAAAAATCCATGGACAATAGCCGCACAATACCTGCTACTGATGCCCCCAATACCTTGCGGATACCGACTTCCTTCATCCGAAGCTCGGCCATGTACATGGACAGTCCCAACAGGCCCAGGCAGGAAATGAAGATGGCAATTCCTGCGAAGATGCCAAACAGCAACTGCTGTGTTTGCTCTTTTTCATATAAGTCGCCAAAACGGTCATCCAGAAATTCATACCCGAAAGGGTTGTCCGGAAAGCGTGCTTTCCATACGGATTCCATGTAGGCAAGGGTAGACCGGATATCGCCGCCCGATACCCGTACAGACCACCACGCATAGCCACCCTCCATGCCCATGGCTAAAGGGACAACCTGCTGGTGCAACGACTCGAAATGGAAATCTTTCGTGACACCGATGATTTGACCTTTCCGGTTGCCATAGGCAAACACATTGCCGATGGCATCGGCCGGATCATCCCAGCCAAGCATTTTCACGGCCGATTCATTCAGGATGAACCCTTCTTCACGATCAGCCGGATGTTCGCGCGACAGGTTGCGCCCGGCGGCCATTTCGATTTGATAAGTGGGGATAAACTGCTCGTCAATAGCCAGTCCCTTGATCATTGCACCCATGGGGGCTAATTCGCTCCCCCGCATCACGAATGCGGTCTGTCCATCCAGCAGCCTCCCGGTGGGGACACGTGACGAACGTCCAACTTCCACGATACCCGCATACTGTATCAATTGTTGCCGTACCGATGCAAAGGCCGTTGAATCGCCAGCCGCAGGAAGCAGGATGATTTGTTCCTTCGCATAGCCCAGTTTAAAATCCTGTACATGCTTCATTTGGTTGTACACCACAGTAGTACAGATAATTAATAGCACCGCTATCGCAAACTGCGTAGTGACCAACAATTGCTGCAATATCCCTTTTTTGACGTCGGTAGCCACCTTCCCTTTGAAGACCTTGACTGGCTGAAAAGCAGTAAGGAAAAAAGCAGGGTAGCTGCCGGAAAGCAAGGCCGTGAGCAACATCACGACGCCAATGATAATAATAAACGAGGGTGTCAGCAGATTGGTAAATATGAGGCTTTTGCCCGCCAGTTCATTCAGGAAGGGCAGAATGAGCGCCACCAATGCAAACGAAATGAGCAGTGCAATGACGGTAAATAACCATGATTCAACAAGAAACTGCCGAATCAACTGGCTCCGTTGCGCACCGACGACCTTGCGCATGCCCACCTCTTTGGCCCGTTTCGCCGAACGGGCTGTGGTCAAGTTCATGTAGTTGATGCAGGCGATAACGAGGATAAACAAGGCGACTGCGGAAAAGAAATAGACATACCGGATATCCGACGTGGGTTCGATTTCTGAGTCGGTATGCGAATGCAGGTGGATGTCTGTCAATTTCAGGAGGTGT
Organism: Parapedobacter koreensis; assembly: GCF_900109365.1. Taxonomy (GTDB): domain Bacteria; phylum Bacteroidota; class Bacteroidia; order Sphingobacteriales; family Sphingobacteriaceae; genus Parapedobacter; species Parapedobacter koreensis. The sequence continues at coordinate 273,334 of NZ_FNZR01000006.1, forward strand.
AGCACCGAATAGTTGGAGGTGTTCTCGCCCATATGCTTGTTCTGAAATGCTGGAAAAGCCTCCACTAATCGTTGTGGATCATAGTTTTCAGGAAGCAGTAAGAACGTGTTGAAGGCGTTGTTCCCCCAGTTTGTCCGCAGGCGTTCGGCACCGTAGATAGTTTCGTCATTTAATGTGGCAAAGGAAATCAGAAAATCAGGATGCATGCTGGATTGCGCCGGTAGCGGGTTAAAAACCCCGGAAACCATCAATTCGGCTTGATTGTTTATGCGTACCATTTTGCCTACCGGATTTTCATCGCCAAAATACTTTTTGGCCATGGGGGCTGATAATGCGATGGTGAAGGGCTCCTTCAGCGCCGTGCTTGCATCACCCTGTACGACATCTACCGTGAATAAATCGAAAAACCCATCTTCGACAAAAAAAACCCGTTCTTCATTGAAAAGGTTGTCGCCATACCGAACGGTTGCGTTGCTTTCCAGCATACGTACCATGTGTTCCACCTCGGGGAAATCCTGCGCAATCAGTGGCCCATAGGGTGGGGCCACCTGTGCCAGGTGCAGATTGGTCGAACCATTATCGTCCAAAAATTCGCGGGATACCCGGTAAATCCGGTCGGCCTTTTCATGAAAGCGGTCATAGCTTAGCTCATCCTTGATATACAGCGCAAGCAGTAAGAACGCCGTAAGCCCGATGGCCAGCCCCATGATGTTGATGGTGGAGAAGACCTTGCCGCGTATGAGGTTGCGCCATGCCGTTTTGAAATAGTTCTTGATCATTTTTTAGTAGTTAGTACGAAGTGCGTAGTCGTTAGATAACCCCGCTTCGCTCACCCGTAAGAACGTGTAGACATATTTTGCGCCAAAAATGCAAGATGTTGTTTTTCAGATTATTGTATGGGTGTTGGCTGCGAAGGTGTCCGATATCGAACACCTATTGTTCAATAGCGGACAGGTGATAGGCAATAAAAAAGTTGCCTCAGATCAAAGAGGCAACTTTAGCTGATTGAACCGGCCATTGCCGATGATGGGTTGGCGTCGGCGTTTACGGATTCAATGTAGCTTTAATAACGGCTGCGGCTTGCAGGATAGCGGTCTGTACGGCAGGCACGTCTGCGATGGGATTGAGCAAGCCATAATCGTGTATTAATCCGCTGTAGCGGGTCAGCGTTACGGGCACGCCGGCTTCATTCAGCCTTCTGGCGTATGCCTCGCCTTCGTCCCGCAGCACATCGTTTTCTGCCGTCTGTACCAGTGCCGGGGGCAGCCCGCGCAGCTCTTCCAACGTGGCTTGCAGGGGGGAGGCATAGATTTCCGTGCGTTTGGCCGTATCTGGGAGGTAATTATCCCAAAACCATTTCATCATGTTTTTGGTGAGAAACCGGCCTTCGGCAAACTGATTGTACGACTCGGTTTCAAAGTCGGCGTCGGTCACCGGCCAGAGCAGTACTTGGAGTTTGATGTGTGGCCCGTGCTGTTTTTTGGCCATCAGCGCGATGACGGCGCTCATATTGCCACCTACGCTGTTACCTGCTATAGCAAGGTTTTTTCCATCTACGCCGATTTCACGCCCATGCTGCGCCACCCATTGCAACACGGCATAGATTTCATTGATGGCCGTGGGGTATTTGGCTTCCGGAGATGGCGAATAGTCCGGAAATATGGCTACCGCACCACTGTGCACGACCAGATCGCGCACCAGCCGCCTATGGGTGGGGTAATCACCCAATACCCAGCCGCCACCGTGGATGAAGATAAAGACCGGAGCGTTTTCTTTCACCCCTTCGGGTCTGGTGATGTGGATGGTTACTTCGTGGCCGTTTTGTGAAATCACCCGCTCGGATTCTTCGATACCTGAATAATCCACCGTTACGGATTGCTGGGCACCGACCAATACCTGGCGGGCATCTTCCGGACTGAGCTGCTCCAGGGGCTTTCCGTCGCCTGAATTGAGTTCGTTCAAAAATGACCGCACTTCCTTAAAAACCTGTGGGTCCTGTTCGCCTTTATAAGGCCTTTCTTGTGCTGATGCGAATGTGCTCATGGCTAAAAAGATTAATAACAAATCCTGCTGAATAAACGCTGAAAATTTCATGTTTGTTTGCATTAAAAGTGAACCGTTTCGTTTACCCAACCAATTGTGCCTGAAGGACGATTTCAAAGCGGAATGCCTGACTCACAGGGCAGGTCTTTTCGGCATTCCTGGCAATCTCCTGAAATGCAGCTTCGCTGATTCCCGGTACTTGGGCTTTCAGTTCCAGTAGCGATTGCGTGATTTTACCATTGTCCAGTGTTACAGTCGCCGAGGTAACCAGTTCTTCGGGGGGATAGCCGGCCTGTGTGAGATCCAAGCTGAGCTTCATGGTAAAACAGCCGGCATGGGCTGCCGCCAGCAGCTCTTCGGGATTGGTACCGATGCCATCGGCAAACCGGCTATTGAATGAATAAGGGGTGTGGTTCAGTACGGTGCTGGCTGTCGTCAGGTGTCCGTTTCCTTCTTTGATGGTGCCGTTCCAAACGGCTTGCGCTTTGCGTTTCATAACTTGTTTCCTTTCTTTTAATCAATTTTTGATTGTTTTGATGGAACAAAGTTATGGCTGTTGAAGGGTCAGAAAAATACACAAATGGCGCTTCTGATTGTATATTTTTCCCTCATTGGTAGTTTTTCTTAAAAATCGCGGGGCTATTGCCCACTTTGCTGGTAAAAAGGCGGTTGAAATAAGCGGGGTCATCATATCCCAGGTCGTATGCGATCTCTTTAACGCTCAATGCGGTATGGCTCAGCAGTCGTTTGGCTTCCAGGATGATACGGTCTTTGATGACATCATTGGGCTGTGGTAAGTCGAACCGTCTGAATTTGTTGGACAAGGTCTTGGCAGCCACGCCCATCAGATCAGCATACTCGGATACCGAGTGTTTTCTCTTGTAATGGATTTCCACCAGTCGGCTGAACTCGCGGAAAAATTCCGTTTCCCGGTGAGGCTCGTCGTTCAGCTTGCCGAGTTGTTGTTTTTTCCAGATCCGCGTAGCTCGGATAATCAATTGTTTCAAGTAAACCCGCAGCATTTCTTCCTGGGAAGAGGCATTAAGTTCAAATTCTTCTTCCATTTGCTGGAAGAGGTAGGCGGCCACTTGGTTTTCGTCTGCTGACAGGGCGGTCAGGGGCATTTGGTAGCTATTATTGAAGAGCAGGCCATCGCAGGCCACTTCGGCATCATGAATCTGTATGCAATAGAAATCCCGGTTGTAGTAAATGAAAAAGCCGGTACCTTCCCCGATGGCATGGACCGTCAGATGTTGGTTGGTGATAAAAAATACACCGGGCTGGCGGCCCGTGTATTCGTCGAAATCCACGGTGACGCGATGCCCGGCGGGCAAATAGAGGATGCGGATATACCCGTGGAATTGATGGCTGTTCAAGGCATCAACCATGTTGACTGATACCTTAATTAACCCGAATTTTTTATAGTTGGACTCGTAGATACGGTGTTGCATAGCGGATGAGGATAAGCTATGCAAATTTAGCTAAACTTTATCATTCATCCCTTAGTGACTCGATCCCGAAGTTATTCGGGATCTCCTTATCACGCGATTTATTCATCGCGTAAAGACTCGACTGGATTGGCCAATGCTGCTTTTATAGCCTGCGAGCTTACGGTCACTAAGGCGATGACTATGGCCACTAACCCTGCAATACCGAACATCCACCATTGGATATCAATGCGGTAGGCGAAATTGTCCAGCCATTTGTTGAACCCCCAATACGCCATGGGACAGGCGACGATGAAAGCCACTACGACTAACTTAATAAAGTCTATGCTGAGCAGGCGCACCAGCGATGGCACCGTAGCACCAAGCACCTTGCGTACGCCGATTTCTTTAGTACGTTTTTCTGCCGTGAAGGCGGCTAAGCCAAACAGTCCCAGGCAGCCGATGAAAACTGCCAGTATGGAGAAGACCAAAAGCACCTTTGCCGTTTGCTGGTCGGCCAGATAGCGGCTTTTCAGGTGGCTATCTAGGAATGTATAATCAAATGGCGCGTCAGGGAGGACTTTTTTGTATGCCGCTTCGTATTGACGGAGTGTTTCCCGCAGGTCACCTGTTGAGAAGCGCACCATGAGGTATCGGATAGATTCGCTGGCATTGGTAAATGCATAAGCGCCTACAGGACTATGTAATGATGCATAGTTGAAATTGTCTACTACGCCCACGATTGTTGAATGGTCTCCTAAATCGGCCAATACCCTTTTGCCAATGGCTTCTTCGGGAGTCAAACCCAGGTAATCGACCGCGTACTTGTTGAGCACCACCTCAACGACAGGTGTGCCGGTCTCGGTAGTATCGCCGGACAACCGATCCTTGATCATCCGTCCGGCCAGCACGTCAAGTTGCAGCACCTGCTGGATATCCCCGATAATCCGGTTGGAAGAAAGCCATGCACCTTGTTTGTCGGCATCATCTTTATGGATGGATCGCCCGCTTTCGCCTTTTCCGGGAAATGCCTGGGAAAGTACCATGCCCTGTGTTTGGCCCAATGCACCAATCTGATTTTTTAACGCGTCGAATTCCTGTTTATTTTGTGCCGAACTCAGCCCGATGACGATGACATTCTCGGGGTTGTAACCCAATTTACGCTTACTCACGAAGTCCATCTGTAGGTACATGATGATCACGCCCACGATGAGGATGATGCTGGCACTGAATTGCACCACAACGAGCACACGGCGGAAAAGCGCAGATCCCGTTCTGGCGGCCTTCCCTTTTTGAAGCGCTTCCAATGGTGTGTAGGCGGAGAGAATAATCGCCGGATAAAGGCCTGCAATGAGCGTCAGCGATAACCAGAAAACGGGCAAACCTATCCAGAATACCGGATGCGCCAGCGTGGCATATACCAATGTCTTGCCGGATAAGGCGTTGAATACAGGAATGCCAAGGACGGTAAAAACAATCCCGAAAACGACGGCAATCCATGTGAGCAATGCCGTTTCGATGTAGAATTTGCCCAGGAGCCCCTGTCTATTGGCACCAAGAGCCTTGCTTATGCCGACCTCCTTGCCGCGTTGTTGTGCACGGGCAGTGGCGAGGTTCATGTAATTGATGGCAGCCATCAGCAGCAATGCAATGGCCAGGTAAGTCAGCTGCTGGAGCTGTGCGGCATCGCCTTTTCTATCGCTGTAAGCGTCTATTTCCGACGAGTTTAAATGTACCGCTTCCAACGGTTGCAGCGCCAAAGAAAAGTACCTGCGGTCGGCCTCTACGTGTTCCTCAATCATTTTGGGCAAGTAAGTTTCTACCTTCTGGCGGTCATCGGCATCCCGTAGCATGATCCACGTCTCAAAGCTGGCGTTGTCCCAGGTATTTCGTCTTGCAAATCCTGTCGTGCTGTATGCACCGATGAGCTCGGCATCAAAGGTGCTCGTTGTTGGCAGGTCGGCATAGACACCGGTCACGTTGAGCGTCGTATTCCTGTTCAGTTCGATGGCCATGCCGACAGGATTTTTGTCGCCGAAATATTGCTTGGCCTTACTTGCCGATAGCAGCACAGCGTTAGGTGCGTTGAGGGCTGTTTTCCGATCCCCATGGATGAAATGCAGGTCGAAGATTTCCACAATTTCTGGATCGGCCCAATATAAGCGACTTTCGATAAAAGCATCATTGCCGACACTGATATTGGCATTGTCCCCGAAGTCATTCAGCAAGGCACGGGCAGACAATTCCACTTCGGGAATATTATCCTTCACCGTAGGCCCCACGGCATTGGGAACACTGGCTAAAAGCATGTCGTTCCCCTCGTAATTTATGTGAGCCAAATAGCGGAAGATCCGATCCCGGTTGGGGAATGCGTCGAACGCCCGTTCTTGGATGATGAATAGCGCAAGTAGAAACGACACCCCGAGTCCTACAGCGAGCCCGAAAATATTCAACGCGCTGAACAGTTTGTTGTTCAATAAATTGCGCCAAGCGGTTTTGAAGTTGTTCTTAATCATTTTTTAGACATCAGATATTAGACAACAGACATTAGGCCAACGACCATCCATAGCTGCTCACTGCCCTCGCCCTGCCCATCCGGCAGGCAGTCATCTGCAAGAGACGAGGCATTTTTTGCGCCAAAATGCTATTTGGTTGATTGTTAGCGTGTTAATAATTGGTCGGGGTGCTTGAGTGTTCGGTATCGGACACCTGCTGTCCAGATTCGGACGGCAGGCAAGGCTACAGCAGCCTTTTCGCCTCAAGAGACGCCTTAATCTCGTCGTGCTGTTTCCAAAATTTCGTTTCGATAGTATGCATCACGCGTTTAAACTCCGGGTGATCCCTGATCGGGTCGACGATGGGATCATTGGGCAATAGCAGGATCCAATATTGATAATTGTCTGCCTCCGAGAATTGCCTTAGGTGGTTTATTGCTTTTTCGGCATCTTGCTGATAGAGGTAGTACAGCGCCAGGTGCATAGGTTTGTAGATGGTTTGATCGTCGTCCGAAAAAGCTTTGAAATTAGCGGCAAACTTATCCGCTTCTTCTCGGAATCCCCGATTAGCCAGTACAATGGCTATCGTTAAGTTAACGTTTCTAAAAATGTCCAATTGATAGCGTTCCCGGATTTCGATAAATCGCTTATAATACTGGTAGGCGCGTTCATCATCTCCATCGTAATGATAGACTTTCGCAAGTTCCTGCAAGATATATAGCAAGTTGGGATCCCGTTCCAATTCCTTTAATAGCAGTTGCCTACCAGCGTTGGTATTCTTATCTCTGGCGAAAAGGATAACGGCTTTGACCCATACAGCAAACGAATTCGTTGGATTGTAATCCAGTGATTTATCAATATAGACAAGTGCCTCTTCAAGGAAACCAGTTTGGATAAACGCATTGCTCAAATGCAGGTAATTAAGGCTGGATGCCGCAGAATCGCGCGCGGCGGCGTCCAGCCGAAGTCCCCGTAACGCATATTCGAGGTATTTGGCTGTATTGGGGGTGAAGCTGTTATAAAAATCCGAAAGGAAATTGATGGCTAAGATGGAATTGGGATTGTATGCCAACGCTTTTTCAAAATACGGAATAGCCGCCTTGTATTCCTTTTTGTGCGCGTAGGACAACGCTTTGGCAATGAGGCTCTCCGGAAGTATCGGATCGTGGAAAATCGCTTTGTCTGCAAAGTCAGCGATCTCATCCCCGTATTGTTGATCCACCATAAACAGATCCAGGTAGTAGCAGGCTATCGCACTACAGGCATAAGCAAGGGCGAATTTTTCATCATGTCCGATAGCCTGCTTGAAATAGCCGATGGCCCCTTTCAGGTTGTCGCTGCCCTCTTGGCGTAATAACTCGATGCCCTTTAAAAATAAATCATAGGCCACTAGACTTTCTGTGGGCTTCTTTTCTATGCGCCTTCGTTCATCCTGCGTGACGATGGCTTGAACTTCCTTTGCAATATCCTTGGCAATTTCTTCCTGTAACAAGAAAATATCGATCGCTTGGCGACGGTATTGCTTAGCCCAAAGATGCCTGTCGCTGGGCCCATCGATGAGTTGAATGCTCAGCAGAAGTTGGTCGCCCATTTTTTGGCCGCTCCCTTCTACGAAATAGCGGGCGTTTAGCTCTTTTGCCATCTCTGGGATGGATTTTGCGACGTTCCGGTACTTTTCAGCCGATGTCCGGCTGATGACTTTGAGGTCTTTTATTTGCTGAAGATTGTTCAGCGTCGACTCCATTAAGCCGTTGATTAAATAGCGGTTGGTTGAATCGCTGCTTTCATTTTTAAAGGGCAATACGGCGATTGATTTTTCGAGGGGAGTCGATGTCGGTGCTGACCACCAATAATAGCCCAATAGACCGATGATCAATAGGACTAGCACCGCTAACGCACCCACAACCATCACGTGCGATTTACGGTGGGAATAGATCAACGGCTTAGGTTCTTGATTTTGGTCGTCAGTTATGTTGTTCTTGTCTGCCCCGATTCGTTTATGTGTTTCTCCCGGTGGATACCCATAGTGTTCACGAAAGCATTTGATAAAATAGGAGGTACTGCCGAATCCTACTTGGTAGGCTATTTCAGATATGGTCAGTTGGGATGTTCTCAGCATGGACATGCTGTGTTCCAACCGAACTTGCCGGATGAACTGGCTAACCGATAGGTTGGTCAGGTGTTTTACCTTTCGCAATAGGTTTGAGCGGCTCATGTGCAGCTCGTTGGCCAGCTCGGATACGCCAAACTGCTCGTCGGATAAGTTATCCTCGATAACAGCCTTGATTTGGCTCATGAAATCTGGTGTATCAGGGTACAAATCGGGCATGGCGCAGCACAGTTTTTCGAAACAAATATACTTCTTGCACCGGGGTTTGCGTCATAATTTATACCGATTAGTCATAATTTATATGGGCTACTTCAAACTTGATGCGTTTATCCGCAAAACTGTTTAGTCCGTGCTTCTGAACTGACCGACCTTTAGGACATTGAAAAACCTTATCAAATTTAATGGAATAATCGCATGAAAACACCAGCAATCAATTTGTCAAAAGCAGTCTTTGGGGTAGCGTTCATTGCAGCGCTATGGACGGCAGCCTCCTGTTCAAGTGGGAATAGTACTGCACAACAAGATGGCACGTCGCCAAATGCAACTGGCGACGTTGAATCTCCGGCCGTGGATATCCATACGGCCGTAATAACGGAAAACGTAGCGGCACTTCAGCAGCATATCGCGGCCGGAACTAACCTGAACGAGAAAGATCCGTTTGGAGGTTCGAGCCCGTTGATAACCGCCGCCATATTCGGGAAACCAGCAATGGCCGAGCTGTTGATTACGGCTGGAGCCGACTTGAATTTCCAGAATAACGAGGGGTCGACACCGCTTATTAGCGCTGCTTTTTTCGGACGGGCCGAAATTGTCAGGATGCTGTTGGATAGCGGTGCTGATAAAACAATCAAGAATAAATATGGGGCTACTGCCTATGACTCCGTGGCGGCACCGTTCGGTGAGGTGAAAAACACCTATGATATAATGGGCAAGATGCTGGCGCCTATGGGGCTGAAGCTCGACTATGCCCACCTCGAAAAAGTACGACCCGAAATCGCTACGATGTTGAAATAAGGGGCTAATTAACCGTAAATAGATGAAAACAATACAAAGAAGATATGATATCGATTGGATTAGGGTAATTGCTATCGGTCTGCTCTTAATTTACCATGTAGCGATCGGCTTTCAGCCCTGGGGTATCATGATTGGATTCATTACTTCAGACAAACCGTGGGAGGCCTTATGGCTTCCCATGGCTATGCTTAATGTATGGCGTATTCCGCTGTTATTCTATGTGTCGGGCATGGGGATTTATTTCGCCATGCAGCGTCGGAATTGGCGGCAACTGCTGCAAGAAAGGGCGAGGAGGATTCTGCTTCCCTTTCTTTTCGGTGCGTTAGTCTTCGTTCCCATCCATGTATACCTTTGGCAGTATTATTATCAATTTGACCGTACATATTCGCCCAGTCCGGGTCATCTATGGTTCTTGGGCAACATCATGATCTATGTCGTTGTATTGTTGCCAGTTTGCTTTTATCTGAAACGCCATGAGAGCGGTCCGTTTGTGGCGTGGCTGAAAAAAGGACTCAGCCATCCATTGGGTTTACTACCGGTCTTCAGCGTATTTGTTGCCGAAGCAATGCTTTTGGATCCGAAGCCTTTCGAACTGTACGCCATGACATCCCATGGGTTTTTCCTCGGACTGCTGGCTTTTTTCGTTGGGTTTTGTTTTGTGCTCGCCGGTCGCCCGTTTTGGGAGATGCTGCTCAAATGGCGATGGCTGTTTTTGGGAATTGCGCTGCTTCTTTTCGCCGTACGGCTCGTATATTTTGCATCCGATGCCCCGAATTACCTACGATCCCTGGAGTCAAATTGTTGGATCATGGCGGTCTTTGCGTTCGCCCACAAGCACCTCAACCGTCCCAGCCGGACACTGCGGTATCTTAGTGAGGCCGCCTATCCGGTTTATATCGTACACATGGTATTCCTATACTTGGGAGCGTTGTTTCTGTTTCCGTTGGACATAGCCGCACCGTTGCAGTTCGTGCTCCTTTTGGTTGTGACAGCGGCCGGTAGCCTCGTGCTATATGAACTGGTTATCCGGCGGGTAAATTTCCTCAGGCTTTTATTTGGATTGCGCCACCGATTATTATCCTCCCCGACATCACCGATTCCAGCCGTTGCAGACGAAACCTAGGAGACGTTAGCGAAGCGAACCGGATCCAATCATTCCCTTTCCCACTGCGGTTTTAAGTCCATTGCAGCCAAGGCCTAGGAGACGTTAGCGAAGCGCTACGGATCCAGTCGTGGCTGCAATGGACTTAAAACATCACTCACCATCACTCATCGCGCAAAGACTCCATCCCGATATGCATCGGGATCTCGCTATTACGCGATTTATTCATCGCGTAAAGACTCGACCGGATTAGCCAATGCCGCCCGAATGGCCTGCCAACTAACAGTGAGCAGCGCAATCACCACGGCCGCCGATCCCGCAACCGCGAACATCCACCATTCGACGTCAATGCGGTAGGCAAAATCTTCCAGCCACGTGTTCATGGTCCACCAAGCAATGGGGGTACCCATGATGATCGAGACAAGTACCAGCTGGATAGAACCTTTGGATAGCAGCCCAACGATATTGCCGACACTCGCTCCCAGCACCTTGCGGATACCGATTTCCTTGACCCGTTGGCGCACCGTGTAGGTAGACAGGCCCAGCAGTCCAAGGCACGAAATGAAGATGGCAATCCCGGCAAATATATTGAACAGGAGCCCGGCCCGTTGATCAGCTTGATATTTAGCTTCAAATTGTTTATCGAGGAAACTATAACTGAACGGGATATCACCTGCGTATTGCTTGTATTGTTTTTCAACGGCGGCGATCGCCTGCTGTGCCGCTTGGGCGCTGGTACGCACGTAAAGCATATTGCCATTCCACCAGCGGAAAAACAGCAAGGGTTCGATTTTCTTTTTCAAGGATTGGAAGTTGAAATCCCTTACGACACCGATGATCGTGCCCGCGCGGCTATGGAAGCTAATGGGCTGGCCAACATAAGGTGGTGTGAGGCCCATTTCTTTCACTGCCGCTTCATTGACAATGTATAGGTTGCTGTCTGCAGGCGTACCCGAAAAATTACGTCCTTCCAACAGTTGTATACCCACGGTTGGGATGAAGTGCTGATCGATGACCGCTTGATTGATGATGACCTGGCTATTGGTCGGTTTGCCGGACCATTCCAGATCGCTGGTGGACGATTCGTGGTTGGAAAGGTCGTAAATATCGGTCAGCGAAATACCTGTGATTCCCTGCTGGCTATTGAGTTCGTTTTTTAGCGCATCGATATGCCCGCTCACCGCATCGGGTAGCGGCACGGTGAAGACGTAATCTTTGTTATAGCCCAAATCCAGTTTTCGGATATAGTCCAATTGCTTGCCGATAACCAACGTGGCCACAATCAGTACGGTAGAAATGGAAAACTGGAAAACCACCAGGATCTTGCGAAACAACGTGGTGCCAATACCGGAAGTGATCTTCCCCTTCAGCACTTGTAGTGGGCGGAAGTCCGAAAGCAGCAGAGCCGGATAGATGGACGCCGACAGCAGAGTACCCACGGCGGAATAGCCCACCACTTTCCAAATGTCGGTGTCGGCAAATGAAAAGTGCAGCTGTTTGCCAGCGATGAGGTTGTACACAGGCAGCAATGCCAAAATAAGCCCGATGGCTATCGCTAATGCGAAGCAGAACAGTAAAGTGGTTTCCACAATAAATTGAAAGAACAGCTGCCGCCTGCTGGCACCGACCACTTTCCGTATACCAACCTCACGGGCTCTCACCAACGCTCGTGCTGTCGAAAGATTGATGTAGTTGATGGCCGCGATAGCGAGCACTAAGATGGCAATGATCAAAAAGATACGTACCATCCGGGCGGACGCGTCGTTGCCATCTGGCCCTACCAAATGCAGGCTGGCAAGGGATTGCAGTCCGTAGCGGGTGTCACTTTCGCCGTTGCGCGCTTTATCATAGGCAGCGGTGAAATCCTGTTCGGCATCGATTGGGTCTGTGCCTTCCTGCAATTTGACATAGGTGTGAAACGCGTAATTACCCAGATCCGCGTCGATGGTTTTCCAGTCGCCATTACCGCCGTTTGCGGTAAACTGCTGTGCGTAATAACCCATTGGAAAAAGTGCGTCGCATACGAGGGATGAATTGTCCGGGAAATCACGCAATACACCGGCAACGGTAAAATTGTCTCCCCGAAATTGCAGCACCTTGCCCATGGCATCACCATCACCAAAGAATTTCCGGGCTGTCGATTGCGTGACAACCACGCTATTATTGTTCGGAAACGGCGCAGTGCGGTTGCCCTGCAAGAGTTCAAAATCAAATACCGTCAGGAAAGTGCTGTCTACGCAGGCCGCCACAAAACCATCCAGCACCTTGCTGCGGTCGGCATTCGCCAATACTTGGTCATATTCGCTGTAAACGCGGACGATGGATTCGACACGCGGAATAGACTGGGCATAGACCGATAGGGGACCGGGTACACCTTCCCACACCATATCCTGCCCGTTGGCCTCGAAATGAGCGAGAATTTTATACGTACGCTGGTAGTCACTGTGGAAGCGGTCATAGCTGCGTTCGTGTTGGACCCAAAGCAACAGCAACATGGCTGTGGCTAATCCGAAAGCGAGCCCACAGGTATTGATAATGCTGTAGAATTTATTTCCCCTAAGACTCCGCCAAGCGGTTTTGAAATGGTTCTTTAACATAACTGGCTGTTTTTATCTGCGTTATCTACTCGATAATCACCGGGATGGTTTCAGCATCTCGTCTATTTTCAAAAGCGACATTTTCTAAGCCAGAAATGTAGTCAATTGATTTGTAGTTATTTGTGTGGGTGTTGATGGAAAAAGTGTTCGTTTCCGAACACCTTTCTGTACGGATGCGGACATGGGCGTCACTTGATAGACCCGGCCGTATTTTTCAATTACTCATGGGGGTTTATCAGGCGCAATCCTTTTATGTTGGAAAAGTCCTGAATGTTTCTTGTAATCAAAGTACACTTCTGTACGATTGCGGTGGCAGCAATGATGGCATCGGGGAGTTTGATCTTGCGCTTTTTTCGCAATGCAATGGTCTGTATGACCACATCGTCATCCATATGGGGACAACTTTTGCAGCGACTAAAAACGCATCAATAGCGGGAGGGATGTCGGTACGCGATAATAACTCTATTTTATTGACAACCGATATTGTCGGTTCGGCATCGATGATCGTTGCAATCAAACGAACACCGTTTTCGGGCAATAAATTGGCACAGAAATCAATGACGACGTTGGTGTCTAATAGGTATTTCTTTCCCATTCGTCTTTTAGGTCCTCTATTTGCTTGTGATACGTAGCAGCTTGTTCTTTGCTGATGCTTCCCTGCATCATATCAGACAGTTTCGTAGCTGTTTTCGTGGGAGGAGTAACGATTTGAATCAGATTAAGGAGCTCTAAATCTTGAATAAGTTTTATCGCCTTTTGATCGCGTATTTTAATCGTTAGCGTATCCATGACAAAATAGTTTATCACAAATTTAGATAAAATTGCTCTTTTTCACAAGTGTTAATTTTCGTCTGCCGGGCTCCATCACTCAATCCACGCCCTTCTTCCCACCTCCACTGTTTTATGCCCGTTGCAGCCAAGACCTAGGAGACGTTAGCGAAGCGCCACGGATCCAGTCTTGGCTGCAATGGGCTAAAACACCACCCACCATCATTCATCCCTCAATGACTCGACCGGGTTCGCCGTGGCTGCGCGGATAGCGTGGAAACTTACCGTAGCCAGTGCAATCAAGGCGGCCATGATTCCGGCAAACGCAAAGATCCACCATGTGATATCGACGCGGTATGCGAAATCTGCCAACCAATTGCTTCCTGCCCACCAGGCCAGTGGCGTGGCAATCAAGACCGCGATACCCACCAGCAGCAGAAACTGTTTTGAAACCAGTGCAACGATATTGCTTAAGGTAGCGCCCAACACTTTCCGGATGCCGATTTCCTTAGTACGTTGGGCAGTCGTGAATGCCGCTAAGGCAAATAATCCGAGGCAAGCCAGTACTATCGCGATGGTGGCAAACGCGGAAAATAACCCCGCGATCCGTTCCTCCGTTTTGTAGAGCGCATTGAAGTCGTCGTCCATGAAATGGTAGTCAAAAGGGCGGTGCACGACACGCGCTTTCCATGCGTTTTCCAACGTGGTGAGTGTGGTGGCAAGGTGCTCTCCTTTTACCTTTACAAACAGCTGATACGTCATGGTCGTATCCAGGAAAATCAATAACGGGCCTATTGGCTCATGCAGCGATTCAAAATGGAAATCCTTGATCACACCCACTACCGTACCGGGGGATCCCCTTGAAACGGTTTTTCCAATAGCTTCTTCTGGTGTCCACCCAAGGTCCATGACCGCTTTTTCGTTCAGTATATAAGACTCCCTGTAATTTGCATAGTTAGCGGTGGTATCCTGCACCGCAAAATCGGCAGCGGTAAAATCCCTCCCCGCTGCCAGCTCCATTCCCATCGTTTTCAGGTAATCCAAGTCCACTGGTGTAGCATTCAGCATAAGTTCTTTTGGGCCGGTGCCGTCATCGGCTTCGATGCCGTCTCCCCAGCCGATGGACGTAGGGTCTTCATAAGCCCCGGTCACGCTCAGCACATTGGGATTGGCCCTGAACGCATCTTTTAATTGATTGTATACCGGCCGCGTCTTGCCATCGATAGGCAATACCAATACATGCGAACGGTCATAACCTAAGTTTTTGCGTTGGATGAAAGACACCTGGTTCAGCACGATAACCGTTGCCGCCATCAGGAATATGGCAATGACAAACTGGAATACGATTAACCCTTGGCGCAGCTTACCACCGGAATGGGATACCTGCAGGCCGGACTTCAGGATGTTTACCAATTTTTTGCTGCTCAGCACCACCGCTGGATATGCGCCCGCAAGCAAGCTGATGAGCACACTCAATGCCGCGGCCGACAATAAAAACCCCTGTTTGAAAAACAAGGCAGCCGTGAAGAGTTTGCCGGTAAGGGCATTGAACAACGGGAGCAACATGACGCTGATCAATACGGCCAATACCAACGCCAACGAAGTGATTAGTATGGATTCGCCCAAAAACTGTTTCAAGAGCTGTGGTCGCCCGGCTCCCATCACTTTGCGGATGCCGATTTCCATGCCGCGATTTACGGACTGCGCAATGGCTAAGTTGGTGTAGTTTACACAGGCAATCAGCAAAATGAGCACGGCTACTACGCTCAATACATAGATATACGTGATGTTGCCGTTGGATTCCAGCCCAGCCAATGGCGAATGCAGGTGCACAGCTTGTAGCGGCTCCAGGTGAAAGGTCCAGTAATCATTTTCTGGAAGGCTCATTTCCTCCTGATTGACTTGCCGCATATGACTGGCAACAGCAGTTGCCAACGGATCGATTTGGCTCGCATCTTGGAGTAGCAGGTAGGTAATGTAATTGGCAGTACCCCATATTTCCGTTTTGGATGCATTGAGCGTATTGAAGGAAATGATCAGGTCGTATTGAATTTGCGAATTGAGTGGAGCATCGCCCGCGATCCCGGTTATTTCATATTCACGATCCCCGCCATCGAGCCGGAATGTTTTGCCAATGGGATCGGCATTTCCAAAGTATTTTTTTGCGGCAGAAGTAGACAGCACGGCTTTTTGAGGAGCATCCAACACATTGTTGGCATTGCCCTGCAACAACGGGAAGGAAAAGATGTGAAAGAAATCCGCATCAGCATATAAAACGTTGTGTTCTTCAAACGACTGCTGGCCGATGGCTACCGAATGCGCATATTTACTCGTGCGGACGTACCGTTCTACCTGAGGAAACGTCCGTTTGAACTCAGGTCCTACCTTAGTGCCGGTCTGGGCAAACTGACGTTCGGATCCGGACCTGCTCATATCCGATGTTACCCGCACAATCCGGTCGGCTTTTTCATGGAACCGATCGTAGGTTACCTCATTCCAGATATATATCCCAATCAACATACAGGCCGCGAGGCCGGTTGTCAGCCCAACGATGTTGACAAAGCTATACAGTTTGTTTTTGCGGAAGCTCCGCCAGGCAGTTTTGAAATAGTTTTTTAGCATTTTTTAGACGTTAGACAATAGGCTTGCCCATTTTTAGTTTTTATTCCTTTATCTTCCTCATCACCCACCACTCATTACCACCGATTCAAGCCGTTGCGGATGAAACCTAGGAGACGGCAGCAAAGCGAATCTACACCCTTCTTCCCGCCTCCACTGTTTTATGCCCGTTGCAGCCAAGGCCTAGGAGACGTTAGCGAAGCGCCACGGATCCAGTCTTAGCTGCAATGGGCTAAAACACCAATCACTCATCCCGCAGCGAATCCACCGGATTGGCTAAAGCTGCTTTGATGGCCTGCGAACTAACCGTCGCTAACGCAAGCACAAGTGCTCCGGTACCTGTCAATACAAAAATCCCCCAACTGATTGGCGCACGGTACGTATACATATGGAGAAAGTAACGATCCATAAACCAATAAGAAAAAGGGAAAGCCACTAAACAGGCTATTAACACCAGTATCACAAATTCTTTTGACAGCAGTTTGGCAATGGAGAATACCGAAGCCCCCAACACTTTTCGGACGCCGATTTCCTTGGTGCGATTTTCGGCCATATACGCCGCCAACGCAAATAAGCCAAGGCAGGAAATGGCGATGGTGATGAAGGTAAATAACGCTGCCAGTGTGCCGTACGTCTGGGTTTCCTCGAATTTTTGCCGATAGGCTTCATCCACAAAACTATATTCAAAAGGGAATTCGGGATTATAGCGTTTGAAGATGGCTTCCGTTCTGCTCAAGGCTTCCGATGTCGTTAAAGCGGGGTTAAACTTGATGTGCATCGCATTGAACCATCCCGCAGCCCCTTCGATGACCATTGGTGGGATGGGTTCAAAAGGTGAACGTAGGATAAAATCTTTAATGACGCCGATGACATGCCAGTCCTTGCCATTGTCTTGAATGGGTTGTCCAATAGGATCTTCAAAACCCATGGCCTTTGCCGCAGATTCGCTGAGGATAATCCCCAAGGAATCGGTCGGATACGTTGAGAGATCGAAATCTCGCCCTGCAACGAGGGTGAGGCCGGCAGTTTTTACAATGTGGTCGTCCGCACAAAACCTATCGAAGACGGTTTTGTCATCCGGCCGTTTGCCTTGCCAACTGAACGCCCAGCTGTTGCTCCATCCTTCGGTAAGGGGTGCACTCGTCCGGGTTACGGACTCCGCGACCCCACTATTGAGTAATTCGTTTTTGATGAGGGTACTATTTTTAGCCACTAATCCTTCCTCAAAGATGTAGACAAGGTTGTTTTGGCTGTAGCCGTTTTCGCGGTCTTTGCCATGCTGTACCTGCCGCTGTATGACAATGGTGCTCACGACGAGCGCAATGGCTACTGTAAATTGGGTGACGACCAGTACCTTCCGTGGATTAAACGCGGCATTGACACGTTTAAACGTGCCCTTCAGCACTTTCACAGGCTGGAACGACGAAAGGAAAAAGGCTGGATAACTGCCCGCCAGCGTGCCGGTAAGTAGGATAAAGCTGAGAAAGGATACCCAAAAAATAGGTGATGCAAAATCGATGAACAACCGACGATCCACCAGCTCTCCGAATGCCGGCAAACTCAACCATACGATGCCCAGTGCCAGTACCCCGCCGATGAAGGCGATAAGGACGGATTCACAGAGGAATTGTCCAATAAGAGAATGCCGATATGCACCCGCCACTTTGCGGACGCCTACCTCCTTGGCCCGCTTTTCACTCCGGGCAGTGCTGAGGTTCATGAAATTGATGCAGGCGATGAGCAAGACGAAGGCTGCGACAAAGAGAAATGCTTGCACCATATCGATGCGTCCGCCTGCCATTTTACCATTCACGAATTTGGTATACAACCACCAATTGGGCAGCGCATAGAGGAACACTTCATTGTCTTCCCGTCCATCTGAGTGTCTGATGGTGATATCACGGATTTTTTTGTTCACGTCGTCAATGGAGGCCCCGGGAGTGAGCTCAATATAGGTCGAGACGGAGTTGTTGCCCCAAAAATTGTCAGACATTCCCAACTTTTCCATGTAGGCCCAGGGCATGAAGAATTCCGCCTGTCGAAACCGTGTATTGCCGGGCATATCGGCCATGACGCCCGATACGGTGGCTAAGTCTATCGTATCCAGCCGGATGGTCTTTCCTATGGCATCTTCATTGCCAAACAGTCGTTTGGCAAGCGACTGGGTGATCACTACGTTTGTGGTGTTGGTAAGCACGTTGTTCGCGTTGCCCTGAATAAGCGGGAAGTCAAACATTTGCAGAAATGCCGAATCCACAAAAATGCCGTTCCCTTTTAGCTTCTTATCGCCCACGGTCATTAAGACAGGGCCCATGCTTGAATAACGGCTTATGCGGACGATCTCTGGAAATTCTGCTTGCAACGCGGGACCGAGGGGCTTGGGGGTGCTAAACCAGGTGTTCAATTCGCCATTGAAGACAGCTTGGTTGGCCGCTATGTATAATCGGTCCTTTTTGCTGTGGAACATATCAAAACTTACTTCGTTTTGTATCCACAGCAGGATAAGTATAGCGGCCGCCATTCCAAGGGCAAGCCCCCCGATGTTGAGCGCCGAATAACCCTTGTTATTCCAAAGGTTGCGCCATGCGATTTTGAAGTAGTTTTTGATCATTTCTTAAATGTCAGATATAGGACACTAGATTTGAGACACCAGATAGGCTGCTCCTTGCTCTTTTTATCCTTCATCTTTTTTTACACACCCCCGGCCACTATTCCCTCCACCAGGAGACGGCTGCAAAGCCAGTACCGTTACCCTACGGTCTCCATCAGCACCTGCCCATCCAGCATGCGGATGATGCGATCGGCATAGCGAGCGTCGTGCTCGCTGTGTGTCACCATCACAATGGTCGTGCCCTGCTCATTAAGCTCGGTAAGCAACTGCATTACTTCATTACCGTTGTTGGAATCGAGGTTACCAGTAGGTTCGTCAGCGAGGATAAGTTTGGGTTTATTCACCACAGCACGGGCTACAGCCACACGTTGCTGCTGACCGCCAGAAAGCTGTTGCGGGAAGTGGTTGCGACGATGCATGATTTGCACCTTTTCCAAGACTTCTTCTACCCGTTGCTTACGCTCGGCAGCGGGCACCTTGGTATAAATAAGAGGTAATTCCACGTTTTCAAATACCGTCAGTTCATCAATTAAGTTGAAACTTTGGAATACGAAACCAATATTGTGCTTACGCAGGTCAGAACGTTTGCGTTCGTTGAACTTGGCCACTTCAATGCCGTTGAATAGGTAGCTGCCTTCGTCTAAATCGTCCAGCAAGCCGACGATGTTGAGCAGTGTGGACTTTCCACAGCCTGACGGTCCCATCACGGCTACAAACTCGCCTTCTTTCACATGGATGCTCAGGTTATTGAGCGCTACCGTCTCCACCTCCTCGGTGCGGTAAAATTTTTGTAGTTCGGTAATTTTTATCATGTTATTTTGCTTTCAGCAGTCGGCTATTGGCTATCAGCGGCTGGCCTTGTGCGTGGTTCGTTACTTGTTGTTCTTCTTTATTCCAGAACTATTCATTATCGTTCCAATTTTTTAATGAATTGGAAATCAATGATGTGTTGCTTATGTTGATTTTGAAACTGTTCGATATCGAACACTTGTTGTCCGCAAGCGGACAATCGGCAAACTTGGATGATAGCCGGCATTTGGTAAGGGTTCTGCTTGGTGGCAAAGGCAACCTATGGGATAAGCGTATGTAAGATGTTTGCTGGGCTAAGGGAGGCGTACGTGGATGTGGACGCTATCAGAGACCAATTCGCTCCCGAACGACATAAAGGTGAGGAAGACCTCTATATCAGTACCTATCCAATTTTCCTTTGCCGGAAGGATGCACTCCTGTGCATCGCGGGTTGTCTCGTTAAGGAAATTTTGCCAGATTCCCAACGCATGCGAATAGACGAGAATGGACAGCCTGTCAGTGCCATATGCTTTTTCCGCACCGGTATTATCGCACCAAGAGACGTGAAGCCCGGAGTCGGTCCACCTGGCATTTACTGCCTCTGCACCTGGAAGGTCACCTTGACTGGTACGGAATTTACTCCAGTCGATTTCAAGGTTCGGGTATTCTCCTTTAAGCGCTTGCTTTTTGTTTAGCGAAAGTGCCAGGTTGAACGCGCTCATATTCAACGGATCCGCTACATTACGGAAGCTCGTGCGGATGAATACGGTTAATGGTTTGAGTGCTTCCATGATGACCTTCATGGCCTGCTCATTGGCCAATCGGGCCTCGCTTCTCGGCTTGCTGCTCTTGCGGGGCAACCCACGGATGACATCAAGTCCCTTCCATTTATAGCCGACTACACTGCCTACTTTTCCGCTGAAGCTCCCATTCGGTCCATTTTTGAATACTGCCATTGCCCAATCTCCTATTTTTTGATCCCCAAATATAAAATGTTGGTTTAAATAATCAAAAGAATAATAATATATTAATCATATATAATACATATATTATTCATATTTTCCCCTATAAATACCCTATTAAAACCCTATAATATATGAATAATATTTTATTAAACTGGAGATTTTTCGTTGTATTAATAAAGAAAGAATGGGTGTGGTCAACGTGATCCATAGCACCCTGCGTCAAGTTAAATGCGTATTATTTTTTTGATTATCTTGTCTTTTTAAGCGGCATATATCAATTTGCTTTGTTTTCTTTGTATATAGAACATCAAATGATCGATATGGCGGCTTCACGTTATTCCTTCCCTTACCCAGTACAGGAGCTATTTGCTAAACGGGTGGCGTATTTTTCTATGGAATTTGCGATTGACCAAGCGTTGAAAATTTACAGCGGTGGCCTGGGCTTCCTGGCCGGTTCGCACCTGCGCAGTGCTTATGCATTGGGGCAGCACCTCGTAGGAGTTGGTATGCTGTGGAAGCTGGGCTATTATGATCAGGGCCGCAACGAGGATCAAACGTTGCGCGTAGATTGGCAGCAGAAACTGTACGCTTACCTCGAAGATACGGGTATTACGTTTACCGTTCGCATCCATGATGCCGACGTATGGGTGAAGGCCTATTACCTGCCGCCCCATGTTTTCCAGAGTGCACCATTATACTTGCTGACAACGGATGTGGCCGAAAACGACTATGTTTCCCGAACCATTTCCCACCGCTTGTATGACGGCAATGCGGCTACCAAACTGGCGCAATACATGGTATTGGGCATTGGGGGTGGAAAACTGCTTGATTTGTTGGGCTATGATGCCGAGATTTACCACCTGAATGAAGCCCATGCACTGCCTGTAGCGTTTCACTTGCTGCAAAAGTTCAATAAAGACCGGGAGGCACTACGGCAACATTTAGTGTTTACGACCCATACTCCGGAAGAGGCGGGCAACGAGAAACATCCCATAGACCTATGTCTCGAAATGGGCTACTTCAGTGGGCTAGCTAAGCCGGAGGTCCAAGAGGCCACAGGGATTGACGATGGACTATTCAACCTCTCATTAGCGGCACTACGGCTGGCCAAAAGGGCCAATGGGGTATCTGAACTGCACGGCCACGTGGCCAGCGAGATGTGGGGAAAGTACGACGGTATCTGCGACATTGATCACATCACCAATGCACAGAATTATAGCTATTGGGCGGATACTGAGCTTTACGAAGCTGCTGATCGAGCGGATGATGCCCGCTTGGCCGAGCGTAAGGCGACATTGAAGCGCCAGACATTTCTCGATGTGGCCGATCAGACGGGCCGCTTGTTCCGACCCGATGTGCTTACCATCGTCTGGGCAAGGCGATTTGCGGGCTACAAACGTGCCGATCTGCTGCTCCGCGATCGGGAACGATTTGAGCGGCTGGTGACGAATACGGAGTATCCCGTGCAGATCATCTGGGCGGGCAAGCCATACCCTGCCGACCAGGGAGCCGTCGACCTGTTCAACTCGCTTGTGCATTTGAGTCATCAATATCCGAATGTGGCCGTGCTCACCGGCTATGAGCTGGCCTTGAGCAAACTGTTAAAGCAGGGTGCCGATATTTGGCTCAATAATCCGCGGATACCGCGTGAGGCATCGGGAACCAGCGGTATGACTGCTGCCATGAATGGTGCACTCAACCTTTCAACCAACGACGGTTGGATACCGGAGTTTATTAAGCCGGGAGTCAACGGATTTCTGGTGCCAGAGGCCGATTATCAACATATCGGCATCAATGAACAGGACAACCACGATGCGTATTACCTGTATGAATTGCTGGAGGAACATGTACTACCGATGTATTATGAGCGGCAGCACGAATGGCTTGCCCTGGTGAAGCAAAGCATGGCCGATGTCCGCACGGCCTTTGGCAGTGACCGTATGGCTCGGGAGTATTATGAGAAGTTGTATGTTTAGCTGTGGCTGAGCGGATACCTGCGATTAGCGATATTGCAGCAATGCCCGCTCAATATCTTCCAGGTAAATCTGCCATGGCATCTCGACATAAGGGTCTTGGGCATGATAGCCATCGCCTGTGAAGAGCGCTTTGGCTTTTTCGAGGCTTGCGAGTGCTTGGGCTTTTTTCCCAATCTTTGCTAGCAGCAATCCCCGGTAATAGTGCCCATCAGCCAGTTTATCATAGTGGGCGATTTGCCGGTCCAAGTCCGCTAACGCGCCATCGTAGTCTTTCAATTCCATCTTAAGAATGCCGCGATAGAGATAATCGTGATAGCCTACCCATTCTGGGCCGAGATGTCGAATAGCTTCATCAATGGTTTGATCAAAATACTTCAGCGCCGCCGATGAATCCTGTAAGCCGAGTTTGGCGAACGCCATCCATGAATGGATATTAAAATCGCCGACCATCTTGGGCGAGCCGGCTACGAGCGTATCATACCGTTGGAGGTCGGCCAATCCGCCCGCATAGTCGTGCAAGAACTTGACTTTGCACCAACCCCGGGTGTCCAGGTAATTTGAGGGCTCCAGTTCCACTACTTTGTTGATGAGTTGCATCCACGTGGCGTAGTCTCCGCGCTTGAGGTAGGGCACGCTTTTCTCATGCCAAGCTTTGGCGAAGGCGGGGCATAGGGCGATGGCACTGTCTAAGTATTGTTGGGATCGCGCGCTGCCTTGGTTGCCTTTTTGATTGTACAGCCTTTCGGCCAGTTCACAGTCCGAAAGCCCAGCGTTCGGGTCGTACCTATTCGTATTCCGCTGTCCGCAGGCCGTTACCACAAATAGGCTAAGGCAATATATCCACCACTTGACCATCGTTTATTTTGAATGTTAACTGTTGGAAATAATCATAGGACGATCCCTGGTATTGCCCGGGGATCCAATCATCCAAGGCCTTGGTGAAGGTGAGGATTGCCGCTACAAAGGCGGGATCAAATATGGTAGGCTTGTAGATTCGGTCGATTTGCAGTACGCGGAAACGGTCGACCTCACCACGGCAGTTGACCACAAAACGGACGGTAATATATCCGGTCTTTATCGGTATAGCCCGCTGTTTAGCCAGCGGCTTTATTTCCAGCAGTTGCAGTAAGCGTTTGCGTCCGCCCTGGTATCCGCCGGATACGGCATAATTTTCTTGGATGGTACCACCGCAAAGCGTGAAATCTGGATTGTCCAAAGCGGGATCGAATGTGATGTGACCTACAGGCATCCCATCCTTGTGTTTAAGGTCTGTCAACTGCTGGGCTGTACTAGACAGTGGCGCTGTCCATAGGACGAAGGCTGACCAAAATAATACCTTCATGCATCCAGCCATTTCAAAATATCGGGCTCAATGGCTTCCGGCTTGGTGGTGGGCGCATAGCGCTTACGGGGCCTGCCATCTTTGTCTATTAGAAACTTCGTGAAATTCCACTTGATGCGGCTACCGAACAGGCCTCCCAACTGGCTTTTCAGGTACCTAAACACGGGATGGGTGTTTTTGCCATTGACATCGCATTTCTCGAACAGTTGGAACGTCACCCCATGGTTGACCTTGCAGCTTTCCTCCACGGTGTCGTTGGTTTCGGGCTCCTGCCCCATGAATTGATTGCAGGGGAATCCCAGCACGACCAAGCCCTTGTCTTTATAGCGTTGATGCAACGTTTCCAGGCCTTCGAATTGTGGCGCAAGACCGCATTTAGTCGCGGTATTGACTACCAAGACCATATTACCTTTGAACGCTGACATCGGAATAGCTTTCCCTTGTGGGGTATTAGCCGATAATTCATAAAACGTCATTGCCATAAAGCGAAGGTACGGAAAATGAGTTTATACAAAAAAATCCACCCAATGGCCAATATTTGTATGGCCAAATTTTTTATGGTTGTTAATGGCTTTGCAAATTCATGTGGGATTTTGGGGAGTAAGAAATAGGATTATTTCATTTTTTATTATAAAAATATACGAAATAGGTAATTGTAACTCAAATTATATATAAATATTTTGATACATAGCTGATATTGCAATATTTTTATTCACATTTGTAATCTAATCGCGATTTAATAAAAATATTTACTTCCCATTAATCAAATTGTTTAATTTTTCATCGTTGAATGCTTGTTTGTTTGTGTATTTTGTAAACTCTATTATCTTTTTTAATTAATCAAATTTATATGAAACAAAAACTACTATGTTTCTTCGTGCTCAGCATGGTATTGACAGGGTCAGTCTTTGCGCAAGGTCGAAGAATCACCGGAACGGTGACGTCAGCAGATGATGGTTCGCCCTTATCTGGCGTTTCGGTAATTGTGCGTGGTACGTCATTGGGTGCCCAGACAGACTCGGAAGGGAATTATTCGGTAACGGTACCAAGCGGCGCATCGTCACTGATTTTTCGCATGATTGGCTATGCAGAGCAGGACATTTCATTGGGTGGAAACACAACCATCGATGTCGCTTTAGCGCTGGATGCCTCGGTATTGACCGAAGTTATCGTTACGGGTTACGGTCAGGAAATCAAAAAGCAAAGCTTGACTGGGGCTGTATCGGTGTTGAGTGGCGGGGATATTGAAAATATGCCCACCCAAACCTTCGACCGGGCGCTCCAGGGCCGCTTGGGCGGTGTTCAGGTTACCTCCAGTGGGGGGCAACCCGGGGGTGGTTTGCAGATTAATATCCGCGGAGCGGTGTCGGTAAATGGTAATGCGCAGCCGCTATACATTATTGACGGTGTGCAGATGAACCCGCCGAGTGGTGCTGGAGGCGCATCAAGCGTCACTTCACAGAACATCTTCGCTTCCATCAACCAGGAGGATATTGAGTCCATACAGGTGCTGAAAGATGCGGCAACGGCTTCCATTTATGGTTCGCAAGCGGCAAATGGCGTTGTGATCATCACCACGAAAAAAGGTAAAGTAGGCAAGACCACCGTAAAAGCTAATATCCAGCAAGGTTGGTCGACCAACCCTAACCCGTATAACTTGCTGAGCGGTCCGGATTATTATCGGCTCTACGCACGGGCTTATGCCAACCAATATACGTGGACGCAAGGTAGTCCTGAAGCCGGTGTGCGGGCATTTAATCAGTCGATCTACGGTACCCCTGAATCGCCGGACATTTCGTCCATTCCCAATGTGAATTGGTATGACGCGGTTTTCCGGACAGCCAAGCTTGGCCAGTATAACGTTTCGTTTGCTGGCGGTAGTGAAAAGACGACATTTTTCGTGTCCGGTGGTTATAATTCTACGGAAGGAACGAATATCGGATCCGATTTTACCCGTGGGACGTTCCGGGCTAATTTGACGCATTCGGTGTCAAATAAGTTTTCGATCGAATCGAATATCAGTTTGTCAGGTACCCGGTCACGCGGACCGACGTCTGGCAACGGCTTTTATGTCAACTCGCCGTTTTCAGGAACGCTTTTGGTACCGACATTGAACCCCATTTACAATGAAGACGGTACATGGAACAATGATCTGATCAATGGGTATGGTTACAACATCTTGCAATTGATCGAAGAGCAGAAGCGTTCGACAAATACCTATGCAACGGTCAGCAACATGGCCTTGAATTACGATGTCATTCCTGGCTTACGTTTGAAGGCGTACGCAGGTATCGATTTTTCAGATGCCAATAACTTCACGTATAGCCCCTCGTCTATCCCGCAATTCTTAGCTGTTGGAGGCTCGGGCTCTGAAAACTACCGGCGGAGAATGAACTGGAACACGTCATTGACGGCATCGTTTAACCGGACATTCAATGAAAATCACAATTTCAGCGCGTTGGGTGGATTTGAATACAGGGATTATTCGGATACGGAATTATCCGCTGCCGCGCAGGGATTTGCCAATCCGGCGTTGGAACTGATTAGCCAAGCTGCTACGAATACAAGCTATGGTTCTACTTTCACAGGCTACAGGCTGGCCAGCTTGATTGGTAGTGTCAACTACGATTACAAAGCGAAATACCTGTTGACAGCGAATGTGCGGTACGATGGGTCGTCACGCTTCGGGGCAGATAACAAGTTCGGTTTGTTTGGTGGTGTATCGGCCGGCTGGCGGATATCTGAGGAAACGTTTATGGATCCGCTTTCCTTCCTTGATGAGCTAAAATTGAGAGCCAGCTACGGGATCACGGGTGACCAAAGTGGTATTGGTGACTTTGAGCCCTTGCCATTATTTAGTTCACCGGGAGCTGCCGCTTCCTATAACGGAAGCCCCACGTTGAGACCTTCGCAAATCGCTTCGCTCGCATTGGGTTGGGAAAGCTTGCATTCGTTGAACTTGGGGTTGGATTTTGGATTCTTCAAAAATCGAATCTTTGGTACGTTTGATATTTACAGCAACGATCGGGATAACATGTTGCTGAATCAGCAATTGCCCATGGATTCCGGATACGGATCAGTGACTATCAATGCGGGTAAAGCGCGGATGCAGGGGATTGATATTGAACTCGGTGTGGTGCCATTCCGCTCAAACAGTGGGTTTAAATGGACATCGTCCTTCAATATTGCGTTTGTACGCAGTAAATTACTTGCGTTGAATGACGGCGCCACGGAGGTCAACAACGGTCGCTATGTGGTCGGCAAGCAATTGAATTTGGTGTATTCGCCGATTTGGGCGGGCGTTAACCCTGCTGATGGCCGGGCGATGTACTATGACGCAAACGGCAACATCACCTATTCACCCCAAAGTACTGCTGATCGGAAAATAATTGGCTCGTACAACCCTGATTTTTATGGTGGATGGACCAATACGTTCTCCTACAAAGGCTTTACGCTGGACGCGTTGTTCCAATACCAATACGGTAATACGGCAATGACCCAAACGAATTATGCGCTTGAACTATCCGGTGCATATGGCTACAATGTGCTGCATTCCCAATTGTATGACTCATGGACTACTCCGGGACAAATTGCTACAGTACCCAGGCCTTATTGGGGTGGTGCTGAGCCCGGAAACGTAGCCATAACTACCTTTTCGTCACGCTGGATACAGGATGCTTCTTACATCCGGTTGAAGCAAGTTTCGCTGAATTATGATCTGCCACGCCCTTGGTTATCCAAGATTGGAGTCCAAGGTCTTCAGCTTTATGTGCAAGCATTGAACTTGTTGACAATCACTGAATACACCGGTGAAGACCCGGAAAATACGTCGTATACCGGCAATTTGAACGTCTATCCGCATCCGCGTACCTATACAGTGGGGGCCAATTTTACATTTTAATGTTGAATGAGTTATGAAAATTAAAGTATTAAGTATATATGCGATTTCCGTTGGTCTACTGATGACGGCGTGTGAGAGCATGGTGGAATTAGATCCAAAGAACAATGTGGTTGCAGGGGCCGTTTTTGGGAATTTGTCTGGGGCGCAGGCCGTGCTCAATTCGGCATACAACCGGATGATTCGATCCAATGCATCCTACGGCAGGGACTACGTGCTTATGGGAGATGCCCTTGCTGACAATCTTTTTACCGCCACGCAGTATTCCTCCCAGCGGTGGAATACGGTCAACGTAAATAACATTGGCCAGCACTACAACTCGTGGGAGGTCTGCTACCAAATCATCAATGACCTGAATGAAGTGATAGCGAAAGCGCCGCAAATACCCATTGTCGAGAGCGAACGGAAGAATTTAAACAGCCTGTTGGCGCAAGCGTATACACTTCGGGCGCTGACGTATTTTGATATCGCACGCGCATACGGCTATGAGCCCAACAAAATCCCAACAACTGGCCAAGGTGCGGGATTCGACAGAAGTGCGGTAATCCGGCTTACGCCTACTACAGATGTGGAAAGTGCGCAGCCTATCCGCAGGTCTTCCATCGTAGAAACCTACACCCAGGTGGAAAATGATCTCACTACAGCGATTGGATTGTTTGCGGATGCCACTGAGCCGACGAACTATTACATGACACTCGGTACAGCGTATGCATTGCGGGGCCGATTGAATTTATACTGGGAACGTTGGGAAGCTGCCATCAGTGATTTTGATGATGCTTTTGCCAATTCGGATGCCGAGTTGACGGATGATATCGTATCTGCATTTACCTCGATTAGAAATCCGGAATCGTTTACCCAGCTTTCCGTGGATTACGCTACGCAGGCATTGGGCTCTGGTGATTCGCCTTACGGGTATACGCACCGTCCGGGTTACAATGGAATCCAGACGTTTGGTGGGCAAACACTGGCAAACGAGGTATTTGCGCTGCTTGAAGAAGGTGACGATCGCTTGGGGTTAATCTTTTTTGACGGTGGATTTAATTGGTCCAACAAATACAACGGTGCTGCCGGATTGTATGCCGACCACTTGACCATCATCCGCTACAGCGATGTGTTGCTCATGAAAGCCGAAGCCTTGGCTCAATTGGAGCGATACGGTGAAGCGGCCGCGTTGGTGACCACCTTGCGGAGCAATCGCAACGCCTCGCTCAGCGGTATCCCCACTGGCCCAGCTATTATGAATTACATCAAGGACGAACGTCGGCGTGAGCTGCATTTTGAGGGACAGCGTTGGTTTGATTTGAAGCGGTGGGGAGAGGGAATTACCAAACCTGCACAAGCAACGGGAGCGAGCTTTATCCCATCCGATGATATCCGAATCCTCGCCCGGATACCGGTTACACAGATTACATTGTTTCCGGAGTTACCCCAAAATCCAGGTTATTAATTTTATGATTTGATGAACGATATGAAAAAATTACATGTTAATAGTTTGATGGGTATGCTCTTTGTGTTGCTGGCACTTGGCGGTTGCATGGAAGAGCGGGAGTTGAGATATACCGGACCTACCGTGGTCGAATTCAAAAATCACCTGTTCGGCCGTGTTGCCGGGTATCTTCCAACGGGCGTGTATCCCAACCAATCGGGAACACCAATGACTACCTTGTCCAAATACATCTCTGTTGAAACGCGGGGAAAAGATTCCGTTTTGGTTCAACTCATTGGACCACAACTGTCATCAGATTCCCAAATCGAATTCAGTATTGCCGAAAATAGCACGGCAGTGGAAGGAACGCATTTTGAATTTGAGTCGGCCGGGTCTCGCACCGTTACGCTGCCAGCAAATTCTTCGTCCACTTACATTGTCTACGACTTGATACCAGGCAGTTTGGAAACCGGTGAAACGGTGACATTGCGACTGAACCTGATCGGAAACGACCAGGTTGGTTTTAGTCAGAACTACAGCCAGTTTACCACTTATTTGCGACAATAGTCGTTAGTGACATTTCGCTTGAAATCGGTTGTTAATTGTCCAACAATTAGCAACCGATTTTGGCGTTTGGTACAACCGTATTTTTCACATGATTAACTTGATTATTATGCGTCTATTTTTTACGTTATCATGTTATCTCCTTGGCTTGCCTTTCTTAAGCGGGCAGGTGGTGGAGCATGTCAACGGAACCGTTGTCACGGAGAAGCAGTATACAGACATCCAGGGTAACCCGTACCTGTTTAACGGATGGCGAAAAGGGGAAGTGACCTTAACTGGCAATGAAAAGTTTACGGGGCTAAACCTGAAATACGACCAGGTCAATGACGAGGTGCTATACGAAGGCAAAGGAGGTAATGATTATCACTTTGCTAAGCAGGTGGTTGCATTTTCCATCGTTGCTGATGACGGTGAATCGGCATCCTATCGTAACGGGTTTGGTGCATACGAAAAGTTAGGCAACAACGCGTTTTACCAAGTACTTTACGATGGTAAGGTGAAATTTCTGAGAAAGGAAGTCAAGACCATTGTGGAACGTATCGTATACGGTTCGGCCAATGCCAATAAACTGGTACAACGATCGGAACGCTATTTTATTAAGCTGGAAGGGAAAACATTGGCTGAGGTCAAGCGCGATCGAAAATCCCTACTTGCCTTTTTGGGACCGGAAAAATCCGGTGATTTGGGAGCCTTTATCGACCGGGAAAAGCTGAAATTCAAATCGGACGAGGACGTCATCAAATTACTGCAGTATTTCGAGGGGATGTAGATGTAATAAGGGGGCCACTTCATTGCAGCCCCCTTTATTATTTTCACGATATACGTTGGACGCAATGGTCCGCTACCTTGTTTTCGGAATTTCCCTGTTCATTTCCACCATGTCGACGCTGTCACTAGCGGAGTTGCCCAGCAGGTGTTGGCTAAAGTAATCGCCCATCTTCCAGAAGAAGTACTCCATCATGTTGGCGTACCCATGTTGCTGGCCGGGCATCAACAGGAAATCGAATCGTTTATTCGCTTTGATAAGTGCTTCGGCCATCTGGATGGTATTGGCGGGATGGACATTGTTGTCTACATCTCCGGTAGATAATAACAGATGCCCTTTGAGGTTTCGGGCAAGCTCGCTATTTTTTGCAATACTGTAGATGAATGTGGTGTCGCCTTTTGGCGTGATTCGCTCGGTCACCCCATGGTGCCGTTCGCTCCATCGACGGTTATAAATGTTGTTTTCATGGTTTCCTGAGCCGGAGACCGCTACCTTAAAAAAGTCAGGGTATACCAACATGGCTGCGGTAGACATAAATCCGCCGCCGGAGTGACCGGTAATACCTACGCGATTGATGTCTATAAAGGGATACCTGTCGGCAAGTTGCTCGGCAGCAGCTTTTTTATCCGCCAGCCCATAGTCCCGGAGATTGCCGTAGCCATAGGTGTGGTACCACTTAGACCGATTGGGATGCCCTCCTCTGTTGCCTATGGTGATAACGACAAAGCCAAACTGTGCCAGCCGATCTACCCGATCCATGCTACGTCCAAAAGCCTTATTGACCGATTCGGTTTGCGGGCCTGGGTACACATACTCAATGATGGGATAACTGCGCGTGGAATCGAAGTCAAATGGTTTGTACATCACACCGTAAATGTCGGTAATCCCGTCATCGGATTTTACCTTAAAAGGTTCTGGGAATTTGTAACCGGCTTCGAATAGCCTGGAAAGATCTGCGGTTTCCAAATCCATGATTTTTTGCCCGGCACTGTTGTATAGTACCGATACCGGTGCAGTATTCACGCGTGAAAAGTTGTCTACGAAAAACTGGTTGTTTTCGTCCATGTTTGATTGATGGTCAAAATCACCGGGGTTCAACAACTTCATGCCGCTGCCGTTGAGGTTGACGCTATAAAGATGCATGTAATAGGGATCCTCGTTGGGCTCGCGTCCGTTGGCTGCAAAATAGAGTGTCCGTGTTTTTTCATCTACTCCCACAACGTTTGAACTGAAGAATTCACCCGAAGTGATTTGGTTTTTTAAATTACCTTGCCTGTCATAGAGGTAAAAATGACCCCAGCCGTCGCGTTCTGACCAAAAAACAAACTCCTCGCCATTGTTGATCAGTTCGGGCTGCTGAACGTCTTGGTAGGTATTGGAACGTTCTTCGACGAGGATATCGACCGTTCCGTCAACGCCGACAGTGCCCATGTCTATGCGCTTCATATCACGGCTGGTGCGCGCGAAATAAAAACGTTCATTGGTGCCCAGCCAGGTGGTGATCCGGATTTCGTCGTTGTTTCTTCCGAATCCAAATCCACCTTGAGACTGATTGTCAGTCCACAGGGAAAGCGTCTGGTTTTTAAACGCAGAGACATCAATGCGTCTTGGTTTTTTTGTGGCAAAATCGAAGATATATAATTCTTGTTCGGTGCTGTCGACTTCTCCGGGCATTTGATACTTATACGTTTCGAGGGTGGGTCGTTTCCCTCCGACATTATTGATCACCCACAGGGGATTGATTCCGCGATTGTCTTTTTTAGTCACCACAAAATGGCGGCCATCTGGCGACCAGATGATCCGTGCACTTCGACGTTCTTCCTTCGGATCTTTATCGCCAGTGGTTGTATTATTGGGATCGCCACCCCAAGCATAGTATTGAATGCCATCCGTGGTAATCTGATGCTCTACGATGGTACTGTCTTTTTCATTCTTTTTTGCTTTGGCGTAGTTTTCCCGATCCATCCAGTAGAGATTGTAGTTGCGGGCGAATATCACCGTATTGGTATCCGGCGAAAACGATGCCCATGAGGGGTGAGGTTTCGGTTTAAGGGAATCTGCAAGTTCAGTAAGCTGCCGTGTAGCTAAATCGTATTCAAAATAAAATACTTTCTTTTTCAGCGAATCCGACTTGTTGGTGGTTTTGGCAAGCTCTTCCTTGGTCTTTAACGTGTCTTTCGTGCTGTTTACCTCAAAACGGATCTTTCGTTCATCTTCGGTAAACTTCAGGCCGCGCAGTTCAATGTGCTGTGCGTCAAACGGATCTTTTACGATACGGGTGAGCTGAGTCGCAAGTTGGGCATTGTCAAATAATTTCTGCTTGGTACGTGCTGCTGGGTCGACAATGTACCATTGCTGTCCGGCCGTGGTTTCATAGGAATACCAAAACCGATTGGTTTTTTCCAGCCAATTGGGATTTACCGAGGTGGAAAAGATTAGTTTGCGTAGCTTTTCCGGTGAAAATTTGGCGGCCAGTTGGTAGTTGGCACTTGGGGGCTGGGGGATCTGTTGGCAGAATCCATCTATAGATACGAAAAGTATCCATAGCATTAGGTAATTTTTTATACTCATAAAAATTATTTGGTTAATTATATATAAATAGTCGGTAAATTATTAGTTTTCGCGGTAATTTCGTTTAATAATTATGTAATATTCACGTGAAGGTTGGTTATGTACTAAAATTGTGATATACGGTGCCAAAATTCGATAGAAATGGCTGGCAAAAGTTTGTGCTGTAATTGCTGATTCTTCAACAATAACACCCTATTTTTGCATGTCTATTCGACATATTTTATTTATAACAACGCATGTTATCTACAAGCCATAGGGTGTTTTTGGAAGTGGCTACCCACCTCAGTTTTTCCAAGGCAGCAAAGTCGCTGTTCATGAGCCAACCGGCTGTTAGCCGGCACATCAAGCTGTTGGAAGAGCAATATAAGTTTGCGCTGTTTGCGCGCTCGTCAACAGGCATCCAATTAACATCGGTAGGTGAAAGGGTTTACCATTACCTGGCTGAAGCACAGGAACTTCAACGGAAAATCGATTATGAAATCAGCGCATTGCAGTCAGAGCAGGCGGCAAAGGGAAACCTTTTAATTGGTGCCAGTACGACGGTATCGCTGTACATCATCCCGTCCTTGGTATCCGGTTTCTTACAGGAGTTTAAAAAGGTATTCATCCGGGTGGTCAACCGGAATATGGAGCATGTCATCCATGCGCTGATGAATAAGGAGATAGACCTCGGCATTGTCGAAGTGGATAACAAACTCGGGGCATTCAGCTATGATTATTTTACGTCCGATCGTATCATCGTAGTCTGTTCGCCATTGAATCCGATCACACGTAAAGATGCGTTCTCATTGGATGATTTAGTGAAGGCACCCGTAGCGCTACGAGAGAACGGCTCGGGAACCCTCGCTGTGGTGCAGCGTGAACTAAGCAAAGTCGGTATATCCATTTCGGACTTGAATACACAAGTAAGGTTGGGGGGCACCGAGGCGCTCAAGAATTACCTGTTGGCGGATCGTTGCATCGGATTTATCCCCCAAAAAGCCGTTATGCGGGAGTTGGCCAGCGGTGAACTGGTGGAACTCCCGGTCCCCGGGCTTACATTCGAGCGGGATTTTTTCTTCGTACGGCGGAAGGGTGATGATTTTGAACTGACCAAGCGATTTATCCGATTCTGCAAGCAACACACCTCAATCGATGCGCT
The DNA here is from genome assembly GCF_900109365.1 of Parapedobacter koreensis. Lineage (GTDB taxonomy): Bacteria > Bacteroidota > Bacteroidia > Sphingobacteriales > Sphingobacteriaceae > Parapedobacter > Parapedobacter koreensis. Next base: position 307,558 of record NZ_FNZR01000006.1, read on the forward strand.
CCCCGTTAAAACGGATCTTAATGCAATTCCTGAAGTAGGATAAAGACAGCCATGCTGATAACCAGCCATCCGAATCCTTTTTGAAGCTGCGGACCGGACACCTTGTTGGAGGCTATTAATCCCAGGGATAGCCCCAGCGTGGCCAAGGCGGTAAAGGTAAGCAGGAAGGGCCATTCGATCGCCGGGTTGGGTAAGCTGCCCAGAAAGCCGATGAAGGTATTGGTGGCTACGATGAATAGTGTAGTACCCATGGCCTTTTGCACGGAAAGGTTGCCGAGGAATATCAACGCAGGAATAATGAGGAAACCGCCGCCATTGCCTACCAAACCACCCAAGCTGCCAATAATAATGCCTTCCAACAGGAATAGGGGCAATGTTTTTGCAAGTGGTTTTGGAGCGGCAGCATGTGTTGACGATTTTCGCCGCACCATGGAAATGCCCGCACCAAGCATTAGCGTGGCAAACAGCAAGAGGACGCCGACAGGTTTTTCCAGGGAAAAATCGCCGATACGGACAACAGGATCGGGTATCAGGGGCAGCAACCATTTCCGCGTCAGGTACAACGATACCACGGAAGGCATGCCGAAGACCCATACCATCGGCCAGTCGACCAACTGCGCTTTCCACTTGCTTGCCACGCCGATAAAACTGGTGGTGCTCACCATAAACAGCGAATAGGTAGTAGCAAGCAGTGGGTTGATGTGGAAGAGGTACACAAATGATGGGATGGCGAGTAATGCGCCCCCACTTCCGGTAAGACCGATAATCAGGCCAATCACCAAGGCCGAGCTGTATGCGATCATGCAACAAAATTTGCCGCAAAGCTATAGACTGGCGGTATATGCCGGCGTTCGAAATTTGTTATCGGCCATAAGCGGTTGTTATGGGAATGTTATGTCTTCTTTAAGTTTGTGAACGGATTGGCTATAGGAAATTGTGTAAAAAATATTTTTGATTTTACGAATAACTTCGTACTTTTGAAATACGAAATAAATCGTATAAAAATGGCACAGATAAAACCGACAGAAAGTGAACTGGAAATTTTACAGATTTTATGGGAGAAAGGAGAGTCCAGTGTACGGGATGTCCATGAAATCTTATTGAAAACTAAAGACGTAGGGTATACAACCACGTTGAAGATTATGCAAATCATGCATGAGAAGGGATTGGTGAACAGGGATAGTTCGGCGAGGACACACATCTATACGGCTAATGTGGGTCGGGAATCAACGCAGCAGCATCTGTTGGATAAAATGATAACCCAGGTGTTTAACGGGTCGGCCGCGCGGCTGGTCATGCATGCATTGGGCAACAACAAGGCCAGTGCGGAAGAAATAGCGGAAATTAAAAAGTATCTCGATAATTTAGAAAAGTAACCGCCATGGAAAATTTTGTTCCATTGATTTTTAACGGATTGGGATGGGCGATCGTACACTCCCTATGGGTAGGAGCCATCCTTTACGGTTCCCTAATGCTGGTTTTCCAATTTGGAAATTGGCGAGCCAAGACGAAATCATTGTTGCTGGCAATAACACTGTCCGTACTTCTGGCTTTTTTTTGCCTGACGTTTTTATACGGTTTGATAGACCGATCGTTAAGTGCATCTGCAACGATTACGGACGTCGATATCTTCCTTCTTCAATCGTTTGATTATGAACAATCGGTAACGCTCAAAACACATATTGAACGTTATTTTCCCGTGGTCATCGCTTTTTATATCCTCGGCGTTTTTTTGCAGGCTGTATTGGTCATCAATGGTTTTCGGAAATTGCGTATCATCCGGAAACAGGGCTTGCTGGACGTACCCGGACCGTGGAAGACACTATTGACCAGTATAAAACTGCGGTTGGGACTTCGTACACCCATTGCCTTCCACCTTTCTACGCTGGTGGATGTCCCCATGGTAGTTGGCCACTTGAAGCCCATCATCTTATTTCCCATGGCTGTTTATACCGGCATGCGCATGGAGCAGGTGGAAGCCGTGCTTATCCATGAATTGGCACACATCAAGCGGAACGATTACCTGATAAACCTCATTAAAACGATAACGGAAACGTTGCTGTTTTTCAATCCTTTTGTCTGGCTCATCGGCAAGGCGCTGGAGATGGAAAGGGAAAACGCGTGCGACGATGTGGTGGTGGACCTTACCGCCAAGCCCGTGTATTATGCACGGACACTCCTGTGGTTGGAGGAACAACGACAGCAACCCAGCCCCAGCTTGGCCTTGCAGGCCGTAAGCAAGAAAAAACAATTGTTACACCGGATTCAACGAATGACTAACATGAACAAAAATTATTTGAACGCCAAGCATAAACTGGCTGTCCTGACATTGATGCTCGGCTGCATCGCGTCGCTCGCTTGGGTGAAACCTTTTATAAAGGATACAGCACCAACTGAAACGGCTGAGTTACTATCTACTACCGTTGGTGAGCAGACCAGCTTTCCAGCGGATTCCGCAAAGGCAGTGACGTTTCAGGCGGTGGCAAGTGATACGGTGCCCGTGGGTAAAGAACCGTACATTACGTTCATTGGTAAAGATAGCGATGCGCTGATCTTCGACAAATACGAAGACCTTCCTGACAGCCTAAAAGAGAAAGTAGATCACCGTCGTTACTTAGCCGACTCCCTCCGCATTATGTACAGCTCATCCGCTTGGAAAGAGAAAATGGAAAGAATGCGATTGTCAAAGGAAGAACGGGATAAAATGACCGCCCAGGTGCACCAGCATATGGATTCGTTAAACACGCTTTTCGAGTCAAAAGAATGGAAGGAAAAATTTAGCGCCATCGCACAAAATACGGATGTCATCCGTAGGCAAACCGATTCCATCCGCGCTTATTTTGACTCGTCTACATGGAAGGATAAACTGAAAGCGCATGCAGATTCGCTAAGCGCATTTTTCAATTCTTCGGAGGGCAAAAAGGCAAGGGAGCGATTGAAGCAACAGCTGGAAGAAAATAAAATTAATGCTACAGAGTGGCGGGAAATGATTATCCAGCAAGACCGGATTACGCAACGATATTTGGATTCCATTAGGACCTACCTCAATTCGCCGGAGTGGAAAAGCAAGATGAATCAATGGAATAAAGAATCAAAGGGCAACGATACCACGCTGGTATGGCCGACGATGACTATCACTATAAAAAAACACCAAGAAGCATTAGCATCCCTTCAGCAGCAATATGCAAGCATCAATGAGGATAAAGCACGGCGGTATTATCGGGTGCTCGAACATCATCAAAAGCGATATATAGACGGTAGCATCAAACCGTGGTTTGATCTGAATAACCGATAACTTTACGCTGCTCAAAACATGAAGTTTAGTAAAGTCTTGTCAGAATAGCCTGTTTATGAAACTATTTTATTGACAGATCTTCACGATCAGGAATCTGCCGTAGGCTCCTATTCCAGAAGACGGTGATGAGGATCCAAATGACAATACATGTGATGGTAACCTGCATATCCCGCAAAATCATCAGGGCATGGATGGAAGCGGCCACGAGCAGGGAGTTGGTTTTGTCCGTGGCATAAGCCATGATGATCGATACGACAATACATAGCAGGACAAAAATATGAAGTCCGCCAAATGAGTCAAAGCTGTCGAAAATAAGCAGGTGCCAAAATCCCCAAAGTATGCCGGTGATAATGCCTTTCAGCCAAAAAGACGTAGTGCCCAATTTGTCATTTAGGAACCCGCGCCAGGCGCTTTCTTCAAACAGGTCATAAATCAATGTCGATAGGCAAGTTATAAATGCCCATAGGTGCGGGTTGACGCCGAGATTATTGGTGAATCCGACGACGGTATAGGCGATTAAAAAAATACTGCTAAAGAGCAGGCTGCTCACGGGCCTGTTGCCCAGCAGTGTGGTTCGCCGTTTTGTTTTGAAAAGACGGTAAGCGAGGATACTGGCAAGTAACAACCCAATACCGTGATTCCAATTAAAAGGGACTTTGAGGTCAAACAACCGTATCCAAACTTCCCTGATTATATTCGGAAACTGGATTAGCAAATACGTTAGTCCACAGGCCAGCAGGTAAAAGAGGACGATGTTGGCCCATTTTATTTTGTCATTCATCTCTTAGGCTTCTGGTTGGGTTGGCTAACGCCGCCTTAATGGCCTGTGAGCTCACGGTGAGCAGGGCGATGAGGAGAACACCGAGGCCAATGGCCGCAAACACCCACCAGTAGATATCGGTATGGTAGGTGAATTTCTTGAGCCAACTATCCATTGCCCAATAGGCGATGGGAAAGGCCACGAGGCAGGCAATGCCGACGAGCGTCAGAAATTCCTTGTTGAGCAGGTTGACCAGCGACAGCACCGATGCGCCCAACACCTTGCGGACCCCGATTTCCTTGGTGCGGTTTTCGGCCATGTAGGCAGCAAGGCCAAATAGGCCAAGGCACGAGATGAAAATGGTAAGGAAGGTAAAGAGGCCTGCGATGTTGCCCAGTTGTTGGGTATCACTGAATTTTGCGGCATACTCCTGATCGATGAAACTGTAATTAAACGGTTCATTGGGATTGTATGCTTTCAGGATTTGCCGGGTTTTGTCCAGCGCTGCCTGTGTGGGCAAGTCCGGGTTGAATTTGATGTGCATAATCGAAAACCAGCTGCTGGCACCGTACATGACGATAGGCCGGATCCGTTCAAAAGGAGATCCCATAATAACGTCTTTTACTACACCCACAATGTGCCAGTCCTGCTCGTGGTCGCGGATGGTTTTGCCAATGGGGTCGTCAAAGCCCATGGCGTGTTGTGCGGACTCGGTAATCAGTGCCGCATTGGAATCGGTAGGGAATTTGGTGAGATCGAGATCCCGACCTTGCACCAGTTCCATGCCGAGGGTCGTCACGGCGCCTTCATCGACATGGAGGCGATCAAACGTCTGGCTGTTATCGGGTGCCTTTCCGTCCCAATAAATCATGCCGTTGCTCCAGATGCTGGTGACGGGGGAGATGCTGCGGGTAATCGACGTGGCTACGTTGTCATTGAGCAACGCATGCTTAATCAACGAAAAATTTTTGGCAATGTCGCCCGATAGGAAGACATAAATGAGGTTGTTTTTGTCGTAGCCGTTCTGGCGATCCTGCGCATGCTGGATTTGCTGCCGGATGATGAAGGTGGCCACCATGAGGATGATGGCGATGGTAAATTGCAGCACCACCAACGCCTTGCGGGGGTTAACCGCCTTGTTGAACCCTTTGAACGTGCCTTTGAGCACCTTCACCGGCTTAAACCCGGAAAGGAAGAAGGCCGGATAACTTCCCGAGAGGATTCCCGTAAATAGGATAACCCCCAGGATACCTGCCCAGAGCGGGACACTGCTGAAGTCGATGGCCAGTTGTATACCTACAAACTCACCGAAAGCAGGGAGGCTCACCAGTACAATGGCTACGGATAGCATGCCCGCGAGTGAAGCCAACAGGATGGACTCGGTGAGGAACTGACCGATGAGCACATGTCGCCGTGCACCGACGACTTTCCGTACACCTACCTCTTTGGCGCGTTTTTCGGAGCGGGCAGTGGATAGGTTCATGAAATTGATGCAGGCAATGAGCAGGATAAATACAGCAATAGCTGTGAAAAGCTGGACCATTTCAATGCGCCCTCCGGCAAGGTGGCCGTTTTCAAATTCGGAGTGCAACCACCAATCTGGAAAGGAATGGAGGAAAATTTCGAATTTCGTGTCGCCGTTTTTGATGGAAACGTTTTGGATGTTTTGGTTGACTCTGGCCAACTGCACTTGGGCAGCAAGCTCCACATAGGTGGTCACGGAATTGTTGTGCCACAGGTCGTCCGACCAACCGATGCGTTCCATGTACGTCCACGGCAGGAGGTAGTCAAACTTGAACCGGGTATTGGTGGGCAGGTTTTTCAGCACGCCCGACACCGTGGCGTAATCCGCGCTGTCGATGCGCACCTGTTGCCCCAGTACGTCCGTTTTGCCAAACAGCCGCATAGCAAGGGCTTCGGTGATGACGATGTCGTTGGCATGGGATAACGCCATCATGGGGTTGCCGGCAACGAGCGGGAAATCAAACATCGAAAGGAACGTGCTGTCTACAAACGCGCCCCCGGCATTAGCTTGGGTCTCCTCCACGGTAAAGAGGAAGCCTGTGCCGGAATAGCGGGTGACCTGTGCGATCTCTGGATAATCGGCAACAAGCGCAGGCCCCAAGGGTTTTGGGGTGTTGGGCCAGCAGCGGAGTTCGTTGTTCAGCATGCCGCGGTTCATGGCTACATACAGGCGGTCACCCTTGGTATGGAAGCCGTCGACACTCCGTTCGTGTTTCACCCACAACAGGATGAGCAGAGCGCTGGCTAAACCAAGGGCTAACCCGGCGATATTCAGGATGGAAAAACCTTTGCGCTTGCCAAGGTTTCTCCATGCGATTTTAAAGTTGTTTGTTGTCATAGTGTTGAGCTATAGGCAGTAAGCTTTAGGCTTTCTGCATAGTAAATCATTCATCCCGCAGGCTTTTGGTCGGATTCATTAACGCCGCCTTGATGGCCTGCGAACTCACGGTAAGCAGCGCGATAACCAACGCTCCAACCCCTGCCAGGGCAAACACCCACCAATGCAGGTCGGTATGGTATTGGTAATCGCTCAGCCAGTCGCTCATCAGCCACCAGGCGATGGGGAAGGCCACGGCGCAGGACACCAATACGAGTATGACGAACTCGCGGTTGAGCATGCCTACAAGCGATGCTACTGAAGCCCCCAATACTTTACGGATACCCATTTCCTTGGTACGCCGTTCGGCAGTGAAGGCGGCGAGGCCAAACAGGCCGAGGCAGGAGATGATGATGGACAGCACGGCGAATACACCGGCCAGCTTTTGGATGAGCATTTCGGATTTGAATTTCTGATCGAACAGGTCATCCAGAAAATTATATTCAAACGGGTATTCTGGATTAAAAGTTTTGATTGTTTTTTCAATTTCCACGACAGTTTTGCCAAGATCTACACCAGCCTTCGTACGGATATTCATTACGCCATTGGCCGACTGCATGGGATAGAACAGCAAAGGATCTGCCGGTGTGTACACGTTGTTGTACACGAAATCCTTAACAACACCGATGATGGTCAATGGATTGTCGCTTCCCCACCATACCGACTGTCCGGCTACTTTGCCGTCGGGTTTGATTACCTTGGCAAACGCTTCATTGATGATAATGCTGGTACTATCGCCCAGCATGTTCGGTCGGTAATTTCGACCGTCTACCAATTGCAATCCCATGGTCGGGATAAAATCGGCGTCGGTCTGCATAAAGCCAACGAGCATATTCATATTGGGATCTTTACCTTCCCAATCCGGAGCACCACCGTTGCTGTAGATGCTCAGGATGTTCAGATTGCTCAGTCCCACCTGTTCCACTCCGGGAATCTGCTGTAGTTGGGTCTTTATGGCCGCTATACGGTCCGGCATATTGCCCAGTATGGACGTGGTCAGTAGTTGACTGCGGTCAAAGCCCATATCCCTGTCTTTCACGTATTTTATCTGTTGGTATATAATAGATGTGCAGGTAATCAAGGTGATGGAAGCTGCATATTGAAGTATCACCAAGCCCCTGCGGATAAAGCTTGTCGCACCCGCCTTTTGTTTGTCGCCTTTCAATGTGCTTATTGGATTGAAGGAAGAAAGATAAAATGCGGGGTAAATGCCAGACAGCGTACCACAGACTAAGACAATGCCGGCCAAGAATAGCAAGTGGGTCGGGCGGAACAGGTCAATGATCAATTGCTTTTCTACCAAGTTGTTGAAAGCGCCAATAGCGAGGTGGCTTATGCCGACTGCCAATAGGGAAGACAATGTGGCCAGCATGACCGATTCTGCCAAAAACTGTATGATGAGTGATGATCGTTTTGCCCCTACCACCTTGCGCATGCCTACTTCCTTGGCCCGCTTCTCTGAACGGGCAGTGGCTAGATTCATAAAGTTGATGCAGGCGATGAGCAGCACTATCCAGGCCACTATGCTGAACAGCCGCACGTACTTGATGCGCCCTTCCTGTTCCACTCCGTCCTTGAAGCTGTTGTACAAGCGCCACCGCTCCATGGGATAGAGAAAGTTGCTGGAGGTAGGGTGCTCATCGCTCTGTTTCTCGGCAATGAAGTGATGTAGCTTGCTGTTGGCGGCAGTCAAGTCTGCATTGGGCTTCAGCAGAACAATGGTATTGGTCGAATTGCTGCCCCAATTTTGCAAATCCCTATTGGTACGCTCATAATTTTTAAACGGTATGAGCCAGTTGAAGCGGATGGAGCTGTTGTTGAGCATATCTTCCACCACGCCTGTTACCGTATAGCTCTCCCCGTTATCGACCTTTACCGTTTTTCCAAGGGCACTGTCATTTCCGAACAAACGCTTGGCCATAGAAGAAGAAATGACCAATGAATTGATGTCCTGAAGCGCTGTTTTTCTATCTCCTTCCAGAAAATTTAGGGAAAAGATGTGGATGAAAGCGGGATCCACATAGGCGCCGGTTTGGTTCAGGTTTTTATCGCCTATACTAAACAGCTTGGACCTGCGGTCATCTACGCGCGTTGCATCGGCTATTTCCGGAATCTCTGCCTTGATGGCATCCGCCAATTTGCCGGGGGTAGCGGCAAAAACAAAGGTGTTTTCGCCGTAGTGCTGCTCTGATTTTACCTCGTAAATGAGTGCCTTATTCGGAAAATGATCATCAAAGTTCACTTCATCCTCCACCCACAAAAAAATGAGTGAAGCGGCAGTAATGCCCACTGCCAGTCCGAAGATATTGAGGAAACTGTACCCCCGAGTTTTCCAGAGGTTACGGAAGGTGGTTTTGAAATAGTTCTTGATCATTTTTTAGCTATTAAACAACAGACATTAGACAACAGACTTGCCTATCTTTATTCCTTAATCCTTTTTGCTATCAGCTTTCGGCCTAATGCTTGCAGCGTGTAGCCTACAGCTTACTGCTGTAAATCATTCATCCCGCAAGCTCTTCGTCGGATTCGTCAATGCGGCTTTGATCGCTTGCGAACTCACAGTGAGCAGGGCGATAACCAATGCTCCGCCACCGGCCAATGCAAATACCCACCAGTGCAGGTCGGTGTGGTACTGGTAGTTGCCAAGCCAGTCGCTCATGATCCACCACGCAAGGGGGAAGGCCAAGGCACAGGATACCAATACGAGCACGACAAATTCCCTGTTGAGCAATCCGACCAGCGACGATACGGATGCGCCGAGCACTTTGCGAATGCCCATTTCCTTCGTACGCCGTTCGGCGGTGAATGCGGCAAGGCCAAACAGGCCGAGGCAGGAGATGATGATAGATAGCACGGCAAATACGCCGGCGAGCCTTTGGATAAGCATCTCGGATTTAAATTTCTCGTTAAAGACATTATCCAAAAAATCGTACTCAAAGGGATATCCCGGATTATTGGCTTTGATAATTTGCTCGATTTGGGCTACCGTCTTGGCGAGGTCTACGCCAGCTTTCGTCTTGATGTTGATGACACCGGAAGACGAACCGAAAGGATGGAAAAACAGTGGTTCGGACGGTGCATACATATCGTTATAGACGAAATCATTGACTACGCCGATGATGGTGTAGTGGATATCATTCCATTCCATGGTTTGTCCGGTCACCGCTCCGTCCGGTTTGATCAGCTTGGCAAAGGTTTCATTGATGATGACACTGGTGCTGTCACCCAGAAGACCCTGACGGAAATTACGGCCTTCTATCAACTTCATGTCCATGGCAGGAATAAAATCGGCATCGGCAAGTAGAAATCCAACAAGCACTTGGCTGTTCGGGTCTTTCCCCGCCCAGTCCGTGCCACTGGTGTTGTTGCCAATGTTAAGCACGGTTGTGTTACTCAACCCTACGTGTTCTATATTCCCTGTCGCCATCAGTTGGTTCTTGATAACGTCGATATGTTTATGCATATCGCCGCGTAGTTGGGTGGTCAACACCTGGCTGCGATCGAAACCCATGTCACGACCTTTCACGTGCTGGATTTGCTGGAAGATGATGGCGGTGCATATGATGAGTATAATGGATGCTCCATATTGGAGCACCACTAGTCCGCGACGGATGAACCCCGCTGCTCCGGCTTTTTGCTTAGCCCCTTTCAACGTCGTGATGGGATTAAAAGACGAAAGGTAAAATGCAGGATAGCTCCCTGAAATGAGGCCGCAAATAAGTACGATCCCGATAAGGAAAGCGAGGTGCATGGGATCAACCAACTCAATGGTCAACTCCTTTTCGACAAGGTTATTGAACGCACCGATGGAGAAATAAGCGAGCCCAATAGCGAGTAATGCTGACAATGTTGCCAAAATAATGGATTCCCCAAGGAATTGCCCAATTAGGGATTTTTTGGTAGCTCCCACGACCTTGCGCATGCCCACTTCTTTTGCCCGCTTTTCGGAGCGGGCGGTGGTGAGGTTCATAAAATTGATGCAAGCGATGAGCAGCACCACCCATGCGATGATGCTGAACAGTTTTACATACTTGATACGGCCTTCCTGCTCATTGCCGTTTTGGTCAAAACTGTTGTACAACCGCCACCGTTCCATGGGATAGAGAAAGTTATAAGTGCCAAGCTTGTCGGATCCGGATTTGATAATGGCGAAATCATAGAGTTTCCTGTTGACTTCGTTGAGGTCTGCGGTAGGCTCCAACTGGAAGAATGTGAGTAATCCGATGTTGTTCCAAGTCGTTGTCCAATTGTTCCAGCTTTCATAGGCTTCAAATGGAATGAGCCAGTCAAATGGGTATGTGCTGTTTTTCGGTAAGTCTTTTACTACGCCGGTGATGACATAGTTTTCACTGTTGTTGACCCGCACCGTTCTTCCGAGTGCCGGTTCTTTGCCGAAAATTCGCTCGGCAGTGGCCTGCGTGACGATCATGTTATGAACGTCGGTCATGGCGGTCGCCCGATTGCCTGCTACAAACTCAAGCGAAAAGATGTCCATGAAGTCCGGGTCGACAAAACGGCCATTTTGATACATGTTGTTGTCACCGATAGTAAATACATAAGGTGTAGTGTTGGCCGCACGAGCGGCATATTGAATGCCTGGGATCTCGGCCTTGACGGCAGGTGCCAGCGGCCCGGAATTGGCGTCAAACACATAGGACACTCCTTCATAGATCTGCTTGGACTTAGAGATGTAGGTGTTTTCCTTATCCGGGAAGTGGGCATTGTAACTCATCTCGTCCTCCACCCACAAAAAAATGAGTGAAGCGGCAGTAATGCCCACTGCCAGTCCGAAGATATTGAGGAAACTGTACCCCCGAGTTTTCCAGAGGTTACGGAAGGTGGTTTTGAAATAGTTCTTGATCATTTTTTAGCTATTAGACAATAGACATTAGACAACAGACTTGCCTATCTTTATTCCTTAATCCTTTTCGCTATCAGCTTTCGGCCTAATGCTTGCAGCGTGTAGCCTACAGCTTACTGCTGTAAATCACTCATCCCGCAAGCTCTTCGTCGGATTCGTCAATGCGGCTTTGATCGCTTGCGAACTCACAGTGAGCAGGGCGATAACCAATGCTCCGCCACCGGCCAATGCAAATACCCACCAGTGCAGGTCGGTGTGGTACTGGTAGTTGCCAAGCCAGTCGCTCATGATCCACCACGCAAGGGGGAAGGCCAAGGCACAGGATACCAATACGAGCACGACAAATTCCCTGTTGAGCAATCCGACCAGCGACGATACGGATGCGCCGAGCACTTTGCGAATGCCCATTTCCTTCGTACGCCGTTCGGCGGTGAATGCGGCAAGGCCAAACAGGCCGAGGCAGGAGATGATGATAGATAGCACGGCAAATACGCCGGCGAGCCTTTGGATAAGCATCTCGGATTTAAATTTCTCATTAAAGACATTATCCAAAAAATCATATTCAAAGGGATATCCCGGATTGTTTGCTTTGAGGATATCACCTACCTGGGCAACCGTTTTGGAAAGGTCTATCCCTGCTTTGGTCTTGATATTAAGCACACCCCACTTTGTCGCAAACGGATAGAACAGGACGGGTTCTGCAGGTGTATATACGTTGTTGTATACGAAGTCTTTCACTACGCCGATGACCGTGTAAGGTTCTTCACCCCAGCGCACTGTTTGCCCGGCAGCCTGGCCATCGGGTTGGATGAGCTTGGCAAAGGCTTCGTTGATGACAATGCTGCTGCTGTCGCCCAACATATGCGGCCGGAAATTGCGTCCGTCTACCAACTGCATGCCCATGGTGGGAATGAAATCGGCATCGGTATGCATGACGCCGATAAGGATTTGTTTGTTTGGATCTTTCCCCTCCCAATTGATACCCCATGTGTTCGCACCGATATTCAGTACACTCATGTTGCTGAGCCCAGCGGTTTCAACACCGCCGGTGGCAAGGAGTTGCTCCTTAATGACGTCGATATGATCCAGCATCTTCCCGCGTAGTGGGGTGGTGAGCACTTGGCTATGTTCGAAGCCCATGTCGCGACCTTTTACATGCTGTATTTGCTGGAAAATGATGGTGGTACAGCTAATCAATGTGATGGAAGCAGCATATTGGAGTACGACCAATCCCCGGCGGACGGTGCTGGCAGCCCCCGTCTTTTGCTTTGCTCCTTTCAGCGTAGCAATGGGATTGAAGGAAGACAAATAAAATGCGGGATAACTGCCTGAAACGAGCCCGCAAACCAGTACAATCCCTGCAAGGAAGGTGATGTGGAGGGGCTCAACAATTCCAATGGCCAACTCTTTGTCGACCATGTTGTTAAACGGTCGAATGAACAGGTAGATTAGCCCGATGGAGAGCAAGGCAGATAGCGATGCGAGAATAATCGATTCGCCTAAAAACTGGCTGATCAAGGATGTTTTGGTGGCTCCCGCGACTTTGCGCATGCCCACTTCCTTTGCGCGTTTCTCGGAGCGGGCAGTGACAAGGTTCATGAAATTGATGCAGGCGATGAGCAGTACTACCCAAGCAATGATGCTGAACAGCCGAACGTACTTAATGCGGCCTTCCTGTTCGTTTCCGTCCCGGTCGAAGCTATTGTACAACCGCCAACGCGCCATCGGGTATAGGAAATTTTTATAGAACAGATCACCCCCTACCTTATGTTCGGCAAAATCATACAGGTTCTTGTTGACATCGGCGAGCTTGGCTGAAGGTTCCAGTTGCACATAGGTCAAAAAACTGTTATTGCCCCAGCTGTCAAACCCACCTTCACTTATGCGTTCGAACTTTTCAAAAGGGATAATCCAATCAAACTGCACACTACTGTTTTTCGGGAGGTCTTTGACTACTCCCGCTATGGTGTAGCTTTCTTCATTGTTTATGCGCACGTGCTTACCTATTACGGGTTCCTCACCAAAGAGCCGATTAGCTGCCGTTTGGGTAAGTACGATGTCGTCGATGTTCTGCATTGCCGAAGCTCGGCTGCCCTCCACAAATTCCAGCGAGAAGATATCCATGAAATCGGGATCGGCATAAAATCCCGTTTGGTACAGGTTGTTGTCTCCTTGGTTGAACAGCAAGGGCATGGGCCAGTTTACACGCGCTGCATATTTGACTCCAGGTAGCTCGGCTTTAATGGCCGGCGCCAACGGCCCTGGGTTGGCTTCAAACACGTACGTGCCACCGTCATGGGTTTGCCTTGACTTGGATAGGTAGATGTGTTCTTTATTCGGGAAATGGCTGTCATAGCTCACCTCGTCTTCCACCCATAAGAAAATGAGCGATGCACAGCTAATTCCAATGGCTAGTCCAAAGATGTTGAGAAAACTATACCCCTTGGTTTTCCAGAGGTTGCGGAAGGTGGTTTTGAGATAATTCTTGATCATTTTAGATATTAGATAATAGACAACAGACAATAGACATTAGACAACAGGCTTGCCCATCTTTGTTTCTTAATCTTTTTCGCTGTCGGCTTATTGCCCAGTAGGGGATCGATATCCGATATCGTTCCAAAAATATAAAAAGCTGTTTTTTAGTTTTTTATGTTCTTTTCAGAAAGTGCGTGATGTTCGGAATCGGACACTTGCTGTTCGATATCGGACGGTGTGGTTGATTTTGGCCGTTTTAAGCAATTATGGATATATCTTCCTTACTTATTTCGCAATAAAATCTATTGTATTGCTTATGCATCTTCTCAATTACTGGCCAATGGTTTTTCAATAATGAAATTAGATCTTGGTTACTGATGTTACCTAAACAGATTCTGATGATATGTTTTGGCGTCTGTTTAATGAAATAGGTATTACGGAAATCGATGTCTTTCGTTATCACTGTCAATCCGTGTTTGTCCGCATAGGAAGCAATTTGGTGATCGCTTGAGTGGTAACCTTCCAGAATATTGTTGACATGGGTTGCTTCTACAAGGCGATCGTTGATCAAGAAGTTTTTGATTTTGAATGCAATATGGACATCCAGCAAAAATTTCATGTGGTTATACCGCTTCGGCTAACGATCGGCCAGATACCGAAATCTTTGCAAAACGAAGCGCAGCCATTATATCTTCCTTTTCCAGTTCAGGGTGATCTTCGATAATCTCTTCCGTAGTCATGCCAGCCGAAAGCATATCCAGAATTACTTCCACAGGCCATCTCATATTTCTAATGGCCGGCTTTCCATGACAAATATCCGGGTTGATAGTAATCCGAGCGAGTAAATTATCCATTTATACCTCCGTATGTTTTTATCAAAGATAAGCAAATCCATCGATTATAACAAAATCCGGTATCACGTATTACTCATCACGCAAACTCTTCGTCGGATTCGTCAATGCGGCTTTGATGGCCTGCGAGCTGACGGTGAGCAGTGCGATAAGCAATGCGCCGAGACCCGCGAAGGCAAACACCCACCAGTGCAGGTCGGTGCGGTACGGGTAGCTACCCAGCCAGTCGTTCATCATCCACCAAGCGATGGGAAAAGCTACGGCGCAGGACACCAGCACGAGCACAACAAATTCGCAGGTGAGCATGCCGACCAATGACGAAATGGACGCGCCCAGTACCTTGCGGATACCCATTTCCTTGGTGCGCCGTTCGGCAGTGAAGGCGGCAAGACCAAACAGGCCCAGACAGGAAATCACAATTGAAAGTATGGCAAACGTTCCGGCCAGTTTTTGGATCAACGCTTCGGATTTGAATTGTTGGTCGAATAATGCATCCAGAAATTGATAATCAAACGGGTATTCAGGGTTGTGGGATTTGATGACTTTCTCTATTTGGGAAATTGCAGTTGTCAGGTCTGCCCCCGCTTTTATTTTCATATTAAGATGGCCCCAAGGCGATGTCTCGAACGGATAAAAGAATAGTGGTGCAGGTACGCTATACATATTATTATAGACGAAATCCTTGACCACACCTACGATGGTAAAAGCTCCGGCGTTGTCTATGGTCCGTCCCACCACCTTTCCGTCCGGTTGGATAAGCTTGGCAAACGTCTCATTGACGATTGCACTGGCACTATCACCCAGCATCTGCGGTCTAAAATTGCGGCCATCTATCACTTCCATCCCTAACGAGGGTATCAGATCGGCATCCGCACGAAAGTTATAGATATTCACTTGTTTGTCAGGGGATTTCCCTTCCCATCCCACATTCCAGGAATAGGTACCGATAAACAATATTCTTCTTTCACTTACACTCGCGCTTTCCACTGCACCGGTGGCGATTAGCTGGTTCTTAATGGTTTCGAGATGTGCGGATAACTGCCCATGCAGCGGCGTTAACAAGACTTGGCTACGCTCATAGCCTGCATCACGTCCTTTGACATGTTGGATTTGCTGGAAGATGATGGCCGTGCAAATAATGAGTGTGATGGAAGCCGAATACTGAAGCACAACCAGTCCACGACGGATAAAGCCTGTCGCTCCGGCTTTTTGTTTAGCTCCTTTTAGTGTAGCTATAGGATTGAACGAAGAGAGGTAAAATGCCGGGTATATTCCAGAAAATAAACCGCAAACCAATACAATACCGCCCAAGAAGGAGAAGTGCGTTGGGTTGAACAGATCCATCACCAGCTCTTTTTCGACCAGACTATTGAATACTCCGATAGCAAGGTGAATAAGCCCAACGGCAAGCAGGGCGGAGATGGTAGCCAAGATAATAGATTCGCCCAAAAACTGACCAATAAGCGATGTCCGGGTAGCACCCACGACTTTGCGCATGCCTACTTCTTTGGCGCGTTTTTCGGATCGGGCGGTAGCCAAGTTCATAAAATTGATGCAGGCAATAAGCAGTACTACCCAGGCAATGATGCTAAATAGCCGGACGTATTTCATGCGGCCTTCCTGTTCGTTGCCGTCACGATCAAAACTGTTATACAAGCGCCAACGCTCCATGGGGTAGAGCATATTGTACGTAGTCAACTGCTCGTCGCTGGATTGGCGGATGACAAAGTCGTAAAGCATTTCATTGACCTGAGCCACATCAGCCGATGGTTCCAACCCCACATAGGTCATTAATACGTTATTTCGCCACTGCCGTATCCATTGGTTTTCTTGTTCATACACGTCAAACGGGATCAGCCAATCAAATTGGAGCGTACTGTTTTTTGGAAGGTCTTTCACCACGCCCGATACGGTATAGCTTTTGTCATTGTCGACACGCACCATCTTTCCCAGTACGGGTTCGTTGCCAAAAATCCGGGTAGCGGCCGATTCGGTAAGGACGACCTTATCGGGGCTGTCCATAGCTGTAGCCTTGTCACCCTCCGCAAATTCCAGTGCGAAAATATCCATTAAATCCGGCTCGGCATAGTACCCATTTTGGAAGATACTGTTGTCTCCGAAACAGAACATAATTGAGGTCATCCAGGCCACACGGGCAGCGTGTCGGATGCCGGGTATTTCGGCCTTTATCGCCGGACCCAGCAGCCCCGGCACGGCGTCGGAAACATTGGCCACCCCATCTAAGGTCTGCTTTGATTTTACGATATAGCTATTTTCTTTGTTGGGAAGATTGTCGTAGTTTATCTCATCTTCCACCCACAGGAAAATAAAGGATGCCGCTGCAATACCTAAGGCAAGCCCGAAGATATTGAGAAAGCTGTAACCCCGGGTTTTCCAGAGGTTACGGAACGTGGTTTTGAGGTAGTTGGTCAACATGGCTTTAAGCTATAAGCAGTAAGCTTTAGGCTCCTGCCGAGTCAATGTTTTATTTTTTAGCTTGAAACCTCCAGCATCAGGTCGCTTGAGCTTAGTGCTTACAGCTTCAGCTATTCCGTCCTAATCGCCTTAATCGGGTTTTCCCGTGCTGCCCGCAGCGACTTGCCGCAGACCGTGATGGCGGCGATGGCGAATGCCGTCAAACCGGCTACGACAAATACCCACCATTCCATGCTGGTGCGGTACACATAGTTGTCCAGCCATCGGTTCATCATCCACCATCCTAGAGGGAAAGCTACCAGGAAAGAAATACCCACCAGCTTGAGGAAATCTTTTGATATGAGTAAGATAATATTGGAGACACTGGCTCCCAATGTCTTGCGAATGCCAATTTCCTTTACCTTGGTCTCGGCAGTGTAGGTGACCAATCCAAAAAGCCCGAGGCAGGAGAGCAGGATGGCCACCCCGGCAAACACATTAAACAGTTTTCCCGAGCGGATATCGCTTTTGTACAGTTCATCGAACGATTGATCCATGAACGTATAGTTGAACTCGTAATCTGCGTTGTGTGTTTTCCAAAGCCCTTCAACCGCCGCCAGGACCTTGGCAGCATCGGCTCCGGTAGTTTTGACATACATGGTGTTCCACCCCCAATCCGGATCCATGAACAGGATGCAGGGTTCGATGGTGGTTTTCATGTCCTTGAAATGAAAATCTTTCACCACGCCCGCAATGATACCCGGGGTACCGTGGAAGGTGACCGGTTTTCCTATGGGGTCTTCCAATCCCATTACCTTGATGGCGGTTTCGTTCAACAGGTAATGGTTACTGTCGGCAGCAGTACCTGTAAAACCCTGCCCGGCTACCAATTCCATATCCATCACCTTGGGGAAGGTGCGGTCTACAGATAGCTGACTGATCATGAAGCTGGCCATATTGGCCGGTTTACCCTCCCATTCCAGATCTCCTGTGGAGCTCTGTACATTCAGTACGCATTGCGTGGATGCGGTAACACCCAACACACCGGACTGCTGCTCCAGTTGGTCGCGGATGCTCTCGTAATTCTTTCTGAAATTATGGCTTTCAAAGGTGAATACATTTTCCTTGGAATACCCGAGATCCAGTTGCCGGATGTACTCCAATTGCCTGCTGATGATTAACGTGGCTACAATGAGCACTACGGAACACGTAAATTGGACGACTACCAAGGCTTTGCGGAAGCCGCTGTTCTTGCCCAGCCCAGGTATGATTCCCTTCAGAGCCAACGCAGGGTTGAAGGAAGAAAGCATCAATGCAGGGTACACGCCCGCTAATGCAAGTACAAGCAACAGGGATACCCCGAAGATTGCCCAAACTTTGCCATCCAGCAAGCTGAATACCATTTCCTTTCCGGACAAGCTGTTGTATAGGGGCATCAATGCAAATAATAGGCCGATGGCGATGAGCAGGGAAACCAAAAACACCACAAACGATTCAGCGATGAACTGACCGAACAGATGGGCTTTATTGGCACCTACCACTTTCCGCACGCTCACTTCCTTACTCCGGCGGGTAGACCGTGCCGTCACAAGATTGACATAATTGATGCAGGCGATGAGCAGGATGACCATCGCAACCATCGCAAAAATTTTGACTTGCTTCATGCCCTGTTCATCGCCATCCGGCGAATACAGGTGATACTTAGTGAGCGGCTGCATCAAGTAATTGAGGTCTTTCCAGAAATCCGCGGGCTGGTTTTTCCGGTGGATGTCGGCCAATTGTTTGCCTACCACGGCAGCATTCGCATCGGGCTTGAGGAGAAAGAAGGTTTGGTAATTGAGATTACCCCAATCGGCGTCCAAAGGGTTATTTTGCCTGTTTTCGGAAAGAAATCCAAAAGGCATGAGAAGAGGGAATCCCCACGTGGAATTTTTCGGTGAATCTTCCATCACACCGGTCACGGTGAAATTGTCGCCGTTTTTTACCCGAAGTACCTTGCCCATGGCCGGTTCATCACCGAAATACTTTTTGGCGGTTTCTTCACTCAACACGATGGAGCGATTGTCGGGGAAAGGATTTCCCGGATTGCCCTCCAACAGCTGAAAGTCAAAGATTCGGAAAAACGTTGAATCTACGTATATACTGAGTTCGTTGAATTTCTTGTCTCCATATTCAAACAGGGTATTGCCGCCAAAAGAAGAAAGTCGGCACGCATCTTCGATGGCCGGAATTTCAGCCTTTCCGAAAATCGCCAATGGCGCATTGGTGACGGGCCAGATTTGATCTTTACTTTTGCCGATGGCGGCAGCGCCCACATAAATCCGGTCTGCCTTGTCGTGCATTCGGTCGTAGCTCAACTCATCCCATACCCAAAGCATTAGTAGGACGGACGCGGTAAGGCTTACCGCAAGCCCGATGATGTTGATTGCCGAATACGACCTGTTCTTGACAAGCGTGCGAAAGGCCGTTTTGATGTAGTTTTTTATCATTTGCTTTATACTTTAAGCAGTAAGCTTTAGACTTATCGCTTACAGCCGATAGCCTACGGCTTATAGCCCACCTAGTTGCTGATACTCAACTCCTGTACCCTGTCATACGTTTCATAGCTTGAAGTGACCACCTTATCACCCGGCTCCAGGCCGCTGATCACTTCATAGTAGTCGGGGTTTTGGCGGCCAAGTTGTACATCTACCCGATAGGCAGTTTTGCCATCCTCGGTGAGCTTGAACACCCAGTTGCCCCCGGTTTGTTGATAGAACCCGCCCTTAGCTAGCAATACGGCTTTGGTTTCGTCGCTGAGGGCGAGCCGAATCTGCAGGGTTTGGCCCCGGCGTATACCGTCAGGAACGTTGTCCACAAACTCCATGTCCACTTGGAACCGGCCGTTAGTCACTTGCGTATAGACTTTCTTGATAATTAATTTGTAGCTTTTACCGGCAAAGGTAAATTCGCCTTCCAGATCAGGGTAAATGCGGGAAATATAATGTTCGTCGATATCCGCGCGGACCTTAAAACCGGTAAGCACGTCGATCTGTCCGAGGCGTTCTCCTGCGGGTTTGCTTTGCCCGATTTCGGCGTCGAAGGAAGTCAGCTGGCCGTCTACCGGTGAACGCAGGATCAGGTCATTCACTTTCTGCCGCATGAGTGCCAGTGCAGACATGCCGCTTTCGTAAAGCCGTTTATTCTGCTCAAGGTTTTGTGAACTGCGGATGGAGTCTTGATGAATGTTTTCGCGGGTGAGTTTAACCCGCTGTACCTGGTAGTCATAGTTGTTTTTGGCTTGTTGGTATTCCTGTGCACCGATAGCCTTTTCTTCGAATAGCTTTTTATTCAGATCGTAAATCCGTTTGGCCTCTTTTAGCCCATTTTCCACATCGGCCATCTGATTGCGGTTCGCGATCGACGTTGCGATGGCATTGTTCTCAGCGATCTGCACTTGAGTCAGGTTATTGTACACCTGCGATTCCTGGCCTACGAGGCTCAGTTCGAGATCGGTGTTTGAAAGCCGCATGATGGGGTCGCCCTTTTTGAGGTGGGCGCCATCCTCCACAAATTTCTCTTCTACGCGCCCCCCGACAGAAGCATCGAGAAAGATGCTGCTGATAGGCAGTACCGCGCCATTTACAGGGATAAATTCGCGAAAGGAATCTTCCTTGACTTCTGATATCGTAATACGTTCAGCATCCACGTTGAGCCGTGAATTGCCTGACGTGAAATAATAACTGGCGAATATTAATGCTAATATACCTACCCCACCCGCAACTAACGTGATGCGTTTACTGTTCCATGTTTTTTTTGGTAATGCTCTGTCCATTTTCTTTTTTGTGATCAGTG
The DNA here is from genome assembly GCF_900109365.1 of Parapedobacter koreensis. Classification (GTDB taxonomy): domain Bacteria; phylum Bacteroidota; class Bacteroidia; order Sphingobacteriales; family Sphingobacteriaceae; genus Parapedobacter; species Parapedobacter koreensis. Next base: position 328,450 of record NZ_FNZR01000006.1, read on the forward strand.
GTCGGTGACCGGCCACCATACATACAACGCCGTGCCAAAAATATAACTGATTTAAAAACAGTGTATTGCTGTGTTTGGAAAAATAAAACTGTCCGATATCGAACACCTGATGTGCGGTAGCGGACATTGGGCTGTTTTTTGCGCTATTTGGGCATTACCATCATGCTAATATTTGAAGGATAATCTGTGGAGAAGTAAACCTCATGCCATGCGGGCGTGAACTGATGTTCATCAGCCTGGTAGATATCCGTAAATATTTGCGGATTGCGGTCGACCAATGGAAACCAAGAGCTTTGCACCTGTACCATGATGCGGTGGCCTTTTTTAAAAGTATGGGCGGCATCTTGCATATCAAAAGAGACGGGGGTGACCTTCCCCGGCTCAAGGGGCTCTGGTTTTTCGAAGCTGTTCCGGAACTTGGCGCGCATGACCTCGCCGCGTACCAATAATTGATAACCGCCCATAACCGCTGTGGGCCGCTCGGGGTGGTTAGGCATGTTGTCGGGGAATACGTCAATGAGTTTCACAATAAAGTCAGCGTCTGTACTGGTGGTCTTGACAAAAAGGTTGGCCGCTAAGCGACCCGCAATTTGTACATCTTTTGTCAAAGGCTCGGTCATAAATACCAGTACGTCCGGTCTACGGGCGGCGAAGCGCTGGTCTTCAACCATGTAGGCGCTGCCGCGGATCAGCCTTGTCTCGGCCGTATACGGTACCGGATGGTTGGGATCACTGTGATAGGCTGCCGAAACGGTATCGGTGGTTTTGCTTGGTGCTTCAAAATTCAGCCTGCCATGTGGATGAAAATACAGGTTTTGTGTCTGTGCTGCTTTGGGCGGCCATTGATGGTAAGCGTTCCAAACGTGGCTTCCGGTGTCAAATATGTAGGCTTCGGGGAGGTGTGGATCGGGCTTTCCCTTCAGGTAATGCAGGAAGAAGGGCAATTCGATATGTTCCCGGTAAAATTCGCTTGTAGCCGATCCGAAGAACACGTTTTCAAGCCAGTCTCCTTTGCCTCGGGCCCATGTACCGTGATACCATGGACCCATGACGAAGTGCTGTCGAGTTTGTGGGCTTTGGGTGGCAATAGCGGCCTGGGTCTTGATAGGGCCGTAGAGATCTTCCTGATCGAACCAACCGCCGACGCTAAGCACTGCGGGTTTGACATTTTTAAGATGAGGGAGGGGAGTACGCACTTGCCAAAAGCTGTCGTATGTGCCATGTGCCATCAGATCGTTCCACAGCGTATTGTTGGTGCCCTTTAACTTATTTGAAAGATTTTTGAGCGTTTTAGCCTTCAGGTAAAAGTCATAGCCATCCGGTGTGCCATAAGCAGCATAACCGGGCATGCCCCGCGTGGATAAGCTGTCCCGCTCGCGCCCGTAGGATGAGACAAACGTAAACGATCCCATAAGCATGAACGCACCATTGTGATGCCGATCGTCACCCATGAACCAATCGGTCACCGGTGCTTGGGGTGACACGGCTACCAATGCCGGATGGGTGTCCATAAGTGCGGCAGTAGCATAGCCTCCGGGAGCCGAAATGCCCCACATGCCTACTTTTCCGTTGTTATTTGGAATGTTGTTTATGAGCCAATCGACAGTATCATAGGTGTCCGAGCTTTCGTCAATGTCCTGGTTACTGGTTTTATTGGGGTTGTAAGGGCGGACAGCAACGAAATTGCCTTCGGATAGGTATTTGCCTCGGATATCCTGGTATACAAAAATGAATCCTTCATAGGTAAATTGCATATTGGGACCAAGCGGTACACGGTATGCTTGATCACCATACGGCGCAATGCTGTAAGGTGTACGCATGAATAAAATAGGGTATTCCTTGGTCGTGTCTTTGGGGGTGTAAATCGACGTAAATAATTTTGTGCCATCACGCATCGGTACCCCTATTTCTTTCTTATTGTAATGCTCTTGAATGTACAATAGTTCTGCCGGAGTGGGTTGGGCATTGGCCAAAAGGCAAACCATGGTCATGGTGAGGGTAATTAAACAGCGTATCATCATTTACTATTTTTGGTTTTTTGCAAGTTTACGGATTTTGGAGTGAATTTTGGGTTTGGGGTGGCTTGTGAAAGGAATCAATGGGTATTTTTCAATAAATTGTTGAATTTATGAAGAAAAAACGACAGATTTGAGGCAATCTTCATCATGATTCGCTATTTAATTCAAAATATCCATGGAATCATTACAGAATCGACGTGAATTTTTACGGGGAGCGACGCTATTGGCCAGCGCGTTTTCAAGTAGTAACCTCTTTGCTACTTCAATGGGCAACGAGCTAGCGACATATCACAAAGGGCACGGAGCTAAGCCTGCTTTGGATGTCGCACGTGATGAGGACTACTGGTCGTTTGTTCGCCAAGGGTACAGTGCCAGCTTTTCTAACATCCTCATTTTGAATAACGGCGGCGTGTCGCCGCCGCCAATTGTCGTGCAAGAGGCCGTGGAAAACTACCATAGGCTGGCTGATCAGGGGCCTTCTTACTACATGTGGCGGATTCTCGATCAGGGGCGTGAGCCGCTACGGCAAAAACTCGCAGGATTGGCCGGTGCTAATGCCGAAGAAATTGCTATCAACCGGAACGCGACGGAGGCACTGAACACCATTATTTTTGGAATGGAGCTCCAGCGAGGTGATGAAGTCATCGGATGTCACCTGGATTACCCGAACATGGTGCATGCATGGACACAACGATCCCAGCGCGAAGGAATTGTATATAAACAACTTGCCTTTGACTTCCCGGCCGAAGATGATGAGGCAATCGTATCAGCCTACAGGGAAGCGATTACACCACGGACCAAGGTCATCCACGTGACCCATGTGATCAATTGGGTGGGGCAAATCATGCCGGTAAAAAAAATCTGTCAAATGGCCCACGAGCGCGGCATCGAAGTGATTGTGGATGGTGCCCATTCCTTCGGCTTATTGGATTTCAAAATCCCAGATCTGGAGTGCGACTATTTTGGCACCAGCTTGCATAAGTTTTTGTCGGCACCTGTAGGCACAGGAATGATGTGGATGAAGCGTGAGCATATTGGGAAAATCTGGCCGTTGGTATGTGATGGGGAGCCAAAAAGGAGCGATATCCGAAAGTTTGAAACCCTGGGTACGCGCAGTTTTCCGTTGGAGCAAGGGATTGGAGAAGCCATTAATTTTCATGAGGGCATTGGTCCGAAACGGAAAGAGGAGCGTGTGCGCTACCTGAAAGATTATTGGGCAAAGGAAGCGTTGGAGCATATCCCGCGTGTGCGTTTGCATACCTCTCTATTGGCGGCTTATTCCTGTGGGATTTGCGGCGTGAGCATGGATGGTATGGATGCACCAGAACTTGATGCAGCTTTGTTTACTCGGTATAAGATACACACAACGGCCATGGTAAACGACTACGTGAATTGTGTGCGGATCACCCCTCACGTGTATACCAGCTTAAAAGACCTTGACCGGCTACTGGAGGCACTCCACACGATAGCACGGTCATAGGCTATCCATCAACTGCTCGAATGCCATGCCACGCGATGCTTTGAGTAGGACCAATGCGCCACGAATGGGGCGTTGGTGCAGGGCATTCTTAGCAGCCGCTGTAGTCTCATAGAATTCTGCTTTCGGATGGCGATGTTGCATAAATGCTTTGCCTACGAAGATGGTGCGGGTGGCGCCCAATGTAGTGGCTTGTTGTACGACCTTCCCATGCTCCTCATGGGATTCGCTGCCCAGTTCAAACATGTCGCCAAGGATGGCGACCTTGTGGTGGGCGTCAAGCAGCTGCAGGTTTTCCAATGCAGCGGCCATACTGCTGGCATTGGCATTATAGTAATCACAAATCACGGTATTGTGTTCGGTTTTCGTAAGCTGTGAACGGTTGTTGGAGGGGGTATATCCGGCTATTCCCCGATTGATTTTTTCGGGTGTGAGGCCAAAATGCCTGCCAATACAGATTGCGGCAAGGATATTCTCGGTATTATAAGAACCAGTAAGTTGCGTATGTAAGGACTGCCTGGCATCGCTTCCTTTTTCCCACCATTGCAACGCAAGAAGCGGTGTAGCACTTATCAATTCGCCAATGAGGTCATTTGTGCCGGAAAATCCGTATTTGATGGTGTGAAGGGCGTGCCGTGCAGTGGCCATTTCCCTAAGCAATGGGTTGTCATGTTGGAGAAACAATGTGCCATGATGTGCAGCAAGGTAGTCATATAATTCGCCCTTTGTCTTTTTTACCCCTTCAAAGCTGCCGAAGCCTTCCAGGTGTGCTTTGCCCACATTGGTGATGAGGCCATGGGTGGGTTGGGCGATGCTGCAAAGTAATGCGATTTCGCCGAGATGATTGGCACCCATCTCAATGACGGCGATTTCAGTCTGTTGAGTTATGGACAGGATCGTCAATGGCACACCGATGTGGTTATTGAGGTTGCCCCGGGTCGCATAGGTTCTAAATTGCTGTGATAGCACAGCATGGACCAATTCTTTTGTGGTGGTTTTGCCGTTGGTACCGGTGATGCCAATGAAGGGGAACTGGAACTGTTGGCGATGGATGCGTGCCAATTCCTGCAAGGCAACTAATACATTGTCTACGAGCAGAAAACGTTCGTCCAACTGGTATTGCGGTTCATCGATGATAGCATACCGCGCTCCTTTTTCAAGCGCTTCTGCAGCAAATGCGTTGCCATTGAAATTTGAGCCTTTGAGTGCAAAAAATAAGCTTTCGGGTTGGATATTCCGGGTATCGGTACTGATAAGCGGATATGCTAGGAAATAAGGATATAGTGCAGCAGACTCCATGCTGCAAGTTTAGGGAATATTGCTGACTCCAAGAATAGCTTACCACCAGATTTAATCTCGTATTTTTTAAATTTATTAAGCAGATTGGCAAGGAAATTAATCTTTCTTTTTTTTTAGTTATAAAAAATTGTAGTTTTACCGGACAATTTTTTGTCCCGCGACCAATTATAGCTCAGGCAATTTAGCTGAATTGAGGTTTTTTTTATTGAAGAGATGGATGAAACATCACTGTTGAACGGCTTGATTGCCGGAGACAAACGCGCTTTTTCAATGCTTTTCGGTATGTACTGGAAGGAGCTTTATGTCTATGTTATCCGTTTGGTCAAGGATAAAGAAGAGAGTATTGATATTGTGCAAGATACGTTTACGTCGCTGTGGCAGCAGCGTGAACAATTGGCCGAGGTCAAATCGTTGAAGGGCTATATCTATGCTGTGGTGCATCATAAGGCTATCCAATTTATTAAAAGTAGCATACGGCACCGGGATTATGTTGTTGCCATGGCCAATTATTTTCCAGAACCACACCATTCTCTGGAAGAAGAGCTGGATGCGCATGATTTGGCGGCATTTATTAATGCTGAAATTGAAAACCTGCCGCCTCGGATGCGTGAAGTGTTTCTTTTAAGCAGGAATGAACGGCTTTCTTACAAAGAAATTGCTGTTAAGCTATCAATTGCTGAAAATACAGTGAGAAAACAGGTTAGTTTTTCTATCAAGTACCTAAGAATGAAAATAAATGAAGCGTATTTTTCTGCGGGTATTGCTGTGTTTGCAATTATTAAAGCTTTCTTTGGTTAAAATTCCTTTATTTTTTTTGGTTTTCTTGCTGCGCATACAATCGAAGCTGTCTTTTGTTTGGCTATCGCGCGGCTTTTATTGAATTTTTTTTCGCTGAAAAAGAGCATTTTGCGTTTTTTTGTTTTTTTACAATACTACTTTTTGATGAGTTGATACACTTAGCGACTGTAATCCGGTGATATAACCATGGAAAGAAAAGAAGCCAACGATTTGATAAGACGGTACCTTCGGGGCGATTGCACGGAAGAGGAACGCCAGCTTCTTTACCTGTGGCTCACCAAGCAGGTTGCTCAGGAAGAATGGGCCTGGCAACCGGGGGAGGAGGCGGAAGTAGAACGTCGGCTGAGGTTCCAGTTAAGGAATCTGTTGGAATCGCCGCAATCGGAATTGACGCTGTCTTCGAGAAGGACAAGTTTTTCGTTGCGTGCATTGGCTGGTGTGGCCGCTGTGTTACTCTTGTCGTTGGCGGGTTTGGGGATTTGGTATTTCCCTCATCCTCCGATACCGACGACGGGGGCTGTTGCAATACAACAACGGGAACCTGTGAGCTTTCAAACCCACACCGCATTGACCATTCATGCGGATGGAAAGGATTACTTAATAGACAGCCTGCCTGTGGGGAGCGAAACCCATATTGGGCAAGTTGTCGTGAAAAAGACATCAGCAAACAGCTTGAGCTACAGTGGATCGTTGGGCGATACGGCTTTGTCGCCAATCCTTGCCAAGCATACGCTTTTTGTTCCCAAGGGAAGGGATTTCAATATCACGCTTCCTGACGGATCGGATGTGTGGCTTAACACCGAGTCGGCTTTGGAGTTTCCAACGCGTTTTACTGGTGGTGAGCGCCGTGTAACGATTTCGGGGGAGGCGTTTTTTGAAGTTGCATCCGACAAAAAGAATCCGTTTATCGTTGCTGCAAATGATGCAGAAGTCATTGCCACAGGCACCCAATTCAACGTCAAGGCCTATCGTGATGAGAAGGCGATGTACGCGACGTTAGTGGAAGGCGTAATCACCATGGCTACCCCGGGGGAATCACTGATGATGGCACCCAGCCAACAGGCTGTAAGTGAGGTGGGGGTAATGGGCATACAAGTGCACCCCATCAATGTGGCCAATATTATCGCCAAGAAGAACGGCTATTTTGCTTTTTATAAACAAGATATCACCAGTATCATGAAAGAAGTATCTCGGTGGTATGATGTGGAAGTTTATTTTCAGGGGGAGGTTTCACTACGGCTTTTCGGGGGGACATTTTCGAGAAAGCGTACGTTGAGTGAGTTGTTGGAATATTTTGAGTCTATCGGCAACTTTAAATTTAAACAAAAAGGAAGGAGGATTATCGTTATGTCGTGACATCAACTAACTAAAAAACCAGAAGTGCTCGAACACTTCCGGTTCATCATATCCAGCGGCAAACGCTGTGATTAGGTCAATCAATTGCGGAAACAATTTTTAACAAACCTAATATGCAAATGTATAACATTTTTGCTGCCCGAGCAAGAGGCAGTAGTAACTCTCTTTCCCTAACTAGACTTTTGATAACCATGAAGCTATGTATTGCACTGATGCTTATAGCGGTATTTCAAGTCAAAGCGACAGTATACGGTCAAAACGCGACCATTCAAGCCAGAAATGTTTCACTGGTGTGGATTTTTGAAGAATTAAAAAAGCAAACAGATTATGATTTCTTGTATGCATTCGACGACCTCAGCGAAAGTAAGCCGCTCACGGTCAACTTCAAAAATGCGCCCATCACAAAGATTCTGGATGCCGTCTTTGCGAATCAACCTTTGTCTTACCGCATTAAAAAGTCGATGGTACTGGTCACACGCAAGCAATTGCAAATGGCAGTAGCGACTTCCCTCCAGGATTCTACAAAACAAATCTCTGGAACCGTCACTGACGAGACCGGGAATGCCCTAACGGGTGCCTCGGTATCCATACAAGGTGGCGGAGGCAATGGTACCTATACGGATCAAAGTGGACGATTTTCACTGACCGTCCCGCAAAAGGCATCATTGCTCGTTTCGTATGTGGGCTACGAAACGAAAATAGTACCTCTTGATCAACGTACGACCTATGCGATTACGCTCACGGAAGGAGCCAGTGTGTTGGAAGAAGTCGTTGTGGTGGGTTATTCTACCCAAACTAAGAAAGAAATTACCGGTTCGGTGGCTATCGTGGATGTAGAAGACATGAAAAATGTCCCCGCAGGAACTGGCGAGCAGATGCTACAAGGAAGGGCCTCAGGTTTGAACGTGACGACTTCCGGTAGTCCTGGCTCGGCAAGCAACATCCGGATTCGGGGTATTACATCGTTTGGCAACAACAGCCCGTTGGTGATCATCGATGGTGTACAGGGCGAGCTGACAGATATCAATTCGAACGATATTGAGTCTATCCAAGTACTGAAAGATGCCGGTGCTGCAGCGATATATGGGGTACGGGGTTCAAACGGTGTGATTGTAGTAACCACCAAAAAAGGAAAAGCAGGTGCCGCCAAAATTAATTATGATGGTTACTTTGGTATCCAGACGCCGCCGGGTGGCAATGTTTACAACTTGTTAAACACCCAAGAGATGGCCGATGTAACGTGGAAGGCGCTCATCAATTCAGGTCAAGTGGATGCCAATGGTAATCCCAATCACGTGCAATATGGTAATGGACCGACTCCTGTGATACCGGACTATATCCTTGTGGGTACAAATACCGGTGTGGTAGGTAGCCTGACCGAAGAACAATTGGCCAGTTACAATGTCGACTATAGCAGGGGCGGCATCTATCAGATTATCCCCGCAAATAAACAAGGAACAAATTGGTTCGATGAAATATTCGACCCGGCTCCCATACAGAGCCACACCGTATCAGCTTCCAGTGCTAACAACAAATCATCCTACTTTTTCTCTGCTGGATATTTCAATCAACAGGGAACGATGATTGATTCTTACTTAAAGCGGTATAGCGTGCGCGCCAATACGTCGTTCAACGTCAAGGATAATATTCGTGTCGGCGAAAACCTGTATCTCTTTACACGGGATAATCCGAGCTCCTACAGCGGCGTGCAGAACACTTCTGACACGGGCAACCCGTTGATGTTGTCTTTCTTGATGCAGCCCATCATTCCTGTATTTGACTTGATGGGCAACTATGCAGGCACACGGGCCAGGGGGTTGGGACAAAGCCCCAGTCCTTATGCGGTGGCCAAACGTAACGGTGGGTATTACAATAATTCGTGGAGCGCCCAGGGGAATATTTTCGCAGAGGTTGATTTCCTCAAGCACTTCAACTTCAGGACCTCATTCGGCGGGTTCGTGAGGAGCGGCAATACGAACAACTTTCAGCGTCGTACGTATGAAGACGCCGAAAATAATTCGATCAATTCTTACACCGAAGGTTCAAGCTTTACACAACAATGGACATTCACTAATACCCTTCAATATAGCCAGAAATTCGGGCTCCATTCGGTAAAGGTACTGGCTGGTTTAGAAGCGGTTGAAAATTCAGGTCGTTCGCTGGGAGGCAGTTCTGCCGGATATTTCAGCGATGATCCCAGTTATGTGACCTTAAGCTCAGGTTCTGGCAACTTCACGAGCCGCAGCAGCATGTCTGAATATACCCTGTATTCACAGTTTGGCAAAGTCGATTATAATTTCGACGACAAGTACATTGTGGGAGCGACACTTCGCCGTGACGGATCCTCTCGCTTTAGCGAACAAAATCGTTGGGGATTATTCCCGGCATTTTCTGCGGGTTGGCGCGCATCCGAAGAAAGCTTCTTGGAAGCGGCAAGTTGGCTGGACAACTTGATGATCCGTGGAAGCTGGGGTATTTTAGGGAACCAACTTAATGTGGATCCGAGCAATGCCTATACGCAATATAACAGTGCCGTGGGCGGTAGTTTAAATTCATATTATGACATTGGCGGATCAGGGTCAAGCCCACTACAAGGATTCAGGCTCAGCCGGATCGGTAACTTGGCTACCGGATGGGAAGAAGATAGGTTGTCCAATATTGGGTTGGACATGACCGTGTTGAATTCCAAACTTGATTTTTCCGTTGAATATTACCAAAAGCGGATTAACGGGTTACTTTTTGAAGACCAATCGCCTGCGACGGCTGGTGGCGCTTCGTTACCCACGGTAAATATCGGAAATATCGAAAATAAGGGGGTTGACTTCAATGCGAATTATCACGGAACAGCCGGTGAGTTTAAATTTGATTTAGGGCTGAATGTGACCCGTTATAAAAGTAATGTAGTCGATTTGCCAAATACTTATTTTGATTCCGGCTCGACGCGTACGGGTAATTTTGTAAGGAACCAAGTGGGACATCCCGTTGGTGCATTTTTCGGCTATCAAATTGAACGCCTTTTCCGCGATACGGATGATGTGGCTAATTCGCCTACGCAGGATGCCGCAGGTCCCGGTCGGTTTAAATATGCTGATATTACAGGTGATGATCGGATTTCTACCGCAGACCGTACGTTCATTGGTGATCCGAATCCGGATTTTACCTACGGACTGAATGTGAACGCTAACTATAAACAATTTGGGTTGACCATGTTCTTTTACGGATCGCAAGGGAATGAAGCAGTAAACTACCAACGGTGGTGGACGGACTTTTTCCCGTCGTTGCAGGGCGTGAAAAGCAAAGACCTGTTGTATAACTCGTGGCGTCCAGATAACCTGGATGCAAAAACACCCATTATCGAGAATCAGTCGAACTTTAGTAACAACGCAGTTCCTAACTCCTATTATATTGAGAATGCTTCCTTCTTGAAGCTCAAGAACATCATGTTCAGCTATACGTTTGGCGGAAACCAATTGGCACGGGTAGGGATCAATCAATTGCGGATTTATTTGCAGGCTGCGAATCTTTTCACGATTACGAAATATACAGGATTGGATCCGGAACTTGGTGGTACGGAAAGTGCATTTGGTATCGATTACGGGAATTATCCGAACAATCAGCGTAATTATAACTTGGGTGTAAGTTTCACATTTTAAGGAATTGATTGACATGAAAAGACTAATTTTAAAGATAACGGCATACAGCATGAGTGTGGTCACACTCGTAGGCGCGAACTCATGCAGCGATAACTTTTTGAAGGTCGATCCCTTGGGGACGTTGAGCGACCAGACATTGGCTAACGCCGCCGGGGCAGAAGGACTACTCATAGGCGCATACTCGCTGTTGGATAAAGTAGGTGGAGCGGGAAGTGGTAATGGTATTTCGAGCTCCAATTGGGTGTTTGGAAGTATTGCCGGCGGTGACGCGCATAAAGGATCTACACTGGGGGATGTTCCGGATATTGTATCCGTAGAAACGTTTGCTTCGAATGCTGCTGTCGGGTTGTTCAACAGTGAATGGCGGGTCTTGTATGACGCGATACAGCGGTCTAACGAAGTGCTTCGTATTCTGGAGTTGGTGAATGACATGACGCCCGAAGAAAAGGCACAAAAGGCTGCAGAAGCCCGTTTTTTACGGGGGCATTTCCATTTCGAAGCCAAGAAAAAATGGAATAATGTGCCTTATCTGGATGAGAGCATCAATTACAACAATGGCAACTTGAATGTACCCAATACGGAAGATATTTGGCCAAAAATAGAAGCTGATTTTGCCTTCGCAGCGGAAAATCTTCCGGCTACACAGTCGGCAATAGGCAGGGCCAATAGCTGGGCAGCCAAAGCTTATTTGGCCAAAACCTATCTTTACCAGCACAAATACCCGGAGGCTAAGCCGTTGTTCGACGATATTATTGCGAACGGCACGAATCCGTTGGGTGTTAAATATGACCTCGTCAATTTCCACGACAATTTTAACGCAGAGCGGTCCAATAATGCAGAAACGGTATTTGCGGTACAGTTTTCTGTAAATGACGGCTCGAACGGGCAAAATGGAAACCGCGGTGACCGGCTCAATGGCCCTTACAACTGGGGGCCCGCAGGAGGCAGCGGCTTTTTCCAACCTTCGCAAAGTTTGGTTAACTCATTCCGCGTAGACGAAAAAGGGCTTCCTTATTTGGATGATTTCAACGCGGTGGACGTTAAAAACGATCAAGGGATACCCTCCACTACGCCATTCACACCTGATGAAACCGCACTCGATCCGCGCTTGGATTGGACTGTCGGACGCCGTGGTGTCCCTTACCTGGATTGGGGAATACATCCGGGACAGGCGGCTGTGCGTGAGCAATCGACCGGCGGACCGTATGCTACAATAAAAACGGTATACTACAAAGGCCAGGAAGGCGTATATTCTGACGCTACGGCACTTTACGGAATCTATACGACCATTAGCTATAAAGTGATCCGGTTTGCCGATGTGTTGTTAATGGCTGCTGAAGTGGAAGTGGAATTGGGCAATTTGCAGAGAGCTACTGATTTGGTGAACCAGGTGCGGGGGCGGATGAGCGATCCCGCAACTTGGGTGCACGGGTATATTGACAATAATACACCTGGATTGGGCTTTTCGGATGTTCCAGCAGCCAATTATAAAATTGGACTATATCCCACTGCATTTCCTAATCCCGAATATGCACGGAAGGCTGTGCGGTTCGAACGGAAGTTGGAATTGGCTATGGAAGGACATCGCTTCTTTGATCTCGTGCGATACGGCACCGTTGCGGATGAGCTGACCGCCTATTGGCAGAAGGAAAAGGCAGTTCACACCTATCTTGGATCGGCCGTTTTTCAAACCGGTAAACACGAATATTATCCGATTCCACAAGCTCAAATCGATTTGAGTTTAGGGACATTGACACCGAATCCCAATTATTAAATTTATATGAATATCAAGGAGCATTCTTTAGTTGCTTGGTTTTCTTTTAGTTAACAAAAAACAAGTAAAATTCAAAAAAATGGAAAATTCAACATCGTTATCACGCCGTTCCTGGTTGAAAAACGCTGCCGTCATCGGAGCCTCAGCAGTAGCTGCGCCCAGCTTAATTGCTAAAGCAGACAGCAAGGCCTCCAAAGCAGCACCTTATTCTCCTCCTATACGGTTTGCGGTATCTACGTATTCTTACTGGCATTTCGAAAAAGTAAAATACCCGATTGAGAAAGTTATCGAAAATGCTTCCAAATTGGGTTTTGACGGGGTGGAAATCCTGCACAGGCAAATGGAAAGCGAGGAAGTCTCTTACATGAACAAATTGAAGCGCCTTGCTTTTGACGCTGGATTGGCTTTGCCGATGCTTTCGATCCACCAGAGCTTTGTACAACCTGATGTGGAACGTCGTAACCGGGATATCGCACACACCAAACGTTGTATCGGACTGGCCGTTCAATTGGGTATTCCATGTATCCGGATGAATACCGGTAGCTGGGGGACTGGTCGTTCTGCTCCTGATTATTACAAAACGGGAAAAGAGACGCCGCTTCCAGGCTATACCGATGAGGACGCGATTAAATGGTGTATCGATGGATTGGGAGAATGCCTCGTGGATGCGGAGAAAGCGGGTGTAATACTGGCTATTGAAAACCACTGGGGTCTTTCTTCGAATATCGACTACCTTGAACGTATCTATACGGCGCTTAAGGATTCTCCTGCCATGGGACTTAACTTGGATACCGGAAACTACGTAGGTGATCCGTATCCGCAGTTTGAGCGGTTGGTAGGCGTTGCCGATATCATTCAAGCGAAGACGTATTATGGCGGTGGCCACTATTACGATTTGGAACTTGACTACCCACGTATGGGTAAGATTGCGCGTGATAAGGGCTTCAAAGGCTATGTGTCATTGGAGATGGAAGGTAAGGAAAATCCGGATATCGCCGTGCCCAAAAGCTTAGAAGTGTTGCGCAACGCATTCAATGGATAAGAAGGGAAGAATAGAAGGAAGCCATGATAAGGCTTCCTTCTGTTTATGGATGATTCGCATACATTTTTAATTGCTACTATGGATATTTTTCTTCGGTTGAGGTTGTCGTCAATGATGTTTCTGCAATATTTTGTATGGGGCATGTGGTATGTAACAATGGGTACGTTCATGATGGCCCATCTTAAGGCAGGGGCTGTGGATGTGGGGAGTGCTTATGCAACCTTTTCCATCGGGGCTATCATTTCGCCCTTTTTTGTTGGATTAGTGGCCGACCGTTTTTTTCCTTCCCAGCGCGTCTTGGGGGTATTGCACATCGCTGGGGCTATCGTGCTTTTCTTTGTTGGGAAGGTTACGGAGTTATCTATGTTCTGGTGGTTGATTTTATTGTATACACTCCTTTACACGCCTACCATTTCGCTTGCCAATTCCATTTCCTTCCGGCAAATGGAGAATCCGGGGAAACAGTTTCCCGCAGTACGGGTATTGGGTACCATCGGGTGGATTGTTTCCGGTCTGCTCATTGGTTACCTGGAACTGGATAGTTCGGCGCTTATTTTTCATATCGCAGCAATTGCTTCTGTATTGCTTGGGGTGCTTAGCTTTATGCTGCCGCATACGCCGCCAAATCGGACGAATCAAGCCTCCTGGAAATCGCTGTTGGGACTTGATGCATTGGTGTTGTTTAAAAACCGCGCTTTCTTGCTGTTTTTTATCTTATCCATACTGATTTGCATTCCGCTGACATTTTATTACAATTTTGCTAATCCTTTTTTAAACGATATTGGGGTGTCCAATGCTGCCGGAAAAATGACACTCGGACAGGCATCGGAGGCATTGTTTATGCTGCTTATTCCGTTTCTTTTCGTAAAACTGGGTGTTAAGCGGATGTTGACGTTGGCTTTGATCTGTTGGATATTGCGTTATGTTTTCTTCGCCTTTGGCGATGCAGATAACACCATGTGGATGCTTTTGGTCGGTATCGCGTTACACGGTGCTTGCTACGATTTCTTTTTTGTCACCGGACAAATCTATACCGAAAATGTGGCGGGTGGGCAGATCAAGAATGCAGCACAAGGACTGATTACATTTGCGACATATGGAATCGGGATGTTTTTAGGTTCCTATATTTCGGGATACCTTACGGAAAGATACGTCATCGTGGGTGATAACCATACGACTTACAATTGGGAGAGTGTCTGGTTAATTCCTGCATATATATCGGTAGCACTGCTTGTGCTATTAGTGTTATTTTTCAACGACAAGAAAAAAAGACAACAGTCATATGAATAGAAGACAAGCGATCAAGGGTGTAGCGGTACTTATTGGAGGTACGGCTGCCATTTCTACTTTCGGGCTGATGACACAATCATGTTCCGGAGAAAATAAAGAAACGTCGGCGTTCAGTGATGCCGACCGGGAGTTGATGGACACGGTTTGTGATACATTGATTCCAGAAACGGATATTCCGGGAGCAAAAGCTGCCGGAGTTGGCCCATTTGTGCTGATGATGCTGGAAGACTGCCATAGTGTGGAAGATAGGGAACTGGTATCCGTGGGATTATCAACTGTGGAAAAGGAAGCCAAACAACAACACGGCAAATCGTTCAACAAATTGGCAGCGGAGGATCGGGAAAAGCTGTTAAAAACGTTTGAAGGTGATAGGGCCCCATTTCTCGGTTTGATTAAACGGCTGGCTAATCAAGGGTACTATACATCCGAAATCGGCGCTACACAAGCGCTGGTAATGGACTTTACACCGGGTGACTATCAGGCTTGCGTGCCGTTGCAGGAAGGCCAGCGCGCTTGGGCAATGTAAAGGTGGTAGACAAACACTAACTAAACATAAAAAAGATGAACCTGAATATTAGGGCCGAACAAGGAAATACCTATGATGCCATAGTCGTTGGATCGGGTATTAGTGGAGGATGGTCGGCGAAAGAACTGACCGAAAAAGGATTGAAAGTGCTGATGCTTGAGCGCGGACGCAATATCGAGCATATCAAGGACTATGAAAATACGTTGAAACAGCCTTGGGAATTTAAACACCGAGGTGAGTTGACCAACGAACAGGTGAGAACCCACCCTGTACAGACGCGTCATGGCCATTACAACGAGTACAACGAAAGTTTCTGGGTGAACGACGAAGAAAACCCTTATGTAGAGGTTAAACGGTTTGATTGGTTCAGGGGCTATCAGGTGGGTGGACGATCGCTGATGTGGGGGAGGGGATGTTTGCGGATGGGCGAAGTGGACTTCGAAGCCAATGCCAAGGAAGGAATAGGAGTGCCTTGGCCTATCCGTTATCAGGATATTGCCCCCTGGTATGATTACGTGGAGCGTTTTGCAGGCATCAGCGGGCAGGCAGAAGGGTTGCCCCAGTGTCCTGACGGCGTCTTTTTGCCTCCCATGGAAATGAACTGTGTGGAAAAAGAAGTCAAGAAACGGATTGAGACTCACTACAATCGTGATCGGGTGCTAACGATTTTCCGTATGGCCAACCTGACCGTACCGCATAATGGCCGCGGGAAGTGCCAGAATCGTAACCTTTGTGCCCGGGGTTGTCCTTACGGGGCGTATTTCAGCACGCAGTCCGCTACGTTGCCCGCTGCCGTGGCTACGGGCAACTTAACATTGCGTCCGTTTTCGGTGGTGAGTGAAATCATCTATGACAAGGAAACCAAAAAAGCGAAGGGTGTCCGTGTCATCGATACCCAAACATTGGAGACCACGGAATATTATGCGAAGATCATTTTCCTGAATGCATCGACATTGGGAAGCACCTATATTCTAATGAATTCCGTTTCGGATGCTTTCCCCGAAGGAATGGGAAATGGAAGTGGGCAATTGGGCCACAACTTAATGGATCACCACTTTCGGGTGGGCGCATCCGGTACGTATGAGGGCTTCGAAGACGTCTATTATTCTGGTAGGAGACCTGCAGCTGTATATGTGCCCCGGTATCGCAATTTAGGGAACGAAAAGCGGGATTATTTGCGGGGATTTGGGATGTCTGGCAGTGCGAGTCGCTCCGGATGGCAAAAGAACATAGCCGAATTGAGCTATGCAGGGGAAATCGAGGAGCGCACAAAACCCGGAGAGTGGCGTATGGGGCTTGCAGGATGGGGCGAGACGCTTCCATACTACGAAAACCGGGTGTGGCTGGATCATTCCAAAAAAGATAAATGGGGGTTGCCCCTGCTTACCATCGATGCGGAGTTTAAAGAGAATGAGTTAAAAATGCGCATCGATATGAAGAATGATGCTGCTGAGATGCTGGAAGTGGCGGGTTTAAAAAACATAAGCAGCTACGATCGACTCTCACATCCTGGGGCGTGTATCCACGAAATGGGCACAGCCCGTATGGGAAATGATCCGAAGACTTCGGTGCTGAATAAATGGAACCAGTTGCATGAGGTACCCAATGTGTTCGTCACGGACGGTGCGTGTATGACCTCGACGGGAAACCAGAACCCCTCGCTTACTTACATGGCGCTCACTGCACGGGCATGTGATTACGCTGTCAGTGCTTTAAAGAAAGGAGATTTATGACCCAGCACGATCGTGCACCGCTTCGCATACTTGTAGTGGGCTGTGGAAATATGGGGGCCTCACATGCCCAGGCCTACCACGAAATGGATGGTTTTCAGATCTGCGGCCTGGTTTCGCCGGGGAAAAGCAAAGACGCGCTTAATGAGGCGCTGGGCGGCGGCTATACCTTATATGGTGACTACGGGGAGGCATTGGAGCACACCAAACCCGATGCTGTCTGTATCGCTACATATCCAGATACCCATGAGACTTATGCCATCGCTGCTTTTGAGGCGGGGTGTCATGTGTTTATCGAAAAGCCGCTTGCGGATACGGTTGAGGGCGCATTGCGTGTAAAGGAGGCTGCTAAGGCAAGTGGCAAAAAGTTGGTAGTGGGTTATATCTTAAGGCACCACCCTTCCTGGATGCGGTTTATTGTGGAAGCCCGCCATTTGGGTGGTCCGTTGGTCATGCGGATGAACTTAAACCAGCAGAGCCATGGTGCCATGTGGGATACGCACCGTAATTTGATGAAGAGCCTCAGTCCCATTGTGGATTGTGGCGTGCATTATATCGATGTCATGTGCCAGATGGTTGCCGGAGTGCCGACGCAAGTAAGCGCGATAGGTGCGCGACTTACGGACGATATCGCCGAGTCCAATTATAATTATGGCCAGTTGCAACTGCGGTTTTCCGACGGCTCGGTAGGCTGGTATGAGGCCGGTTGGGGGCCGATGATCAGCGAGACGGCCTATTTTGTGAAGGACGTCATCGGACCAAAAGGCTCGGTTTCGATTGTGGCAGCTGAAGCGCAGCAGGATGGAAAATCAGATTCGGTGGCATCGCATACCAAGACAGAACGTTTGCGGTTGCACCACGCAGCTTTAGATGGTACCAATGAGTTTTTGGAACCGGACGAATGGATCAGTATGGAGGATGAGCCTGACCATCAGGAATTGTGTAATCGTGAGCAAGCATTTTTTCTTAAGGCGATAGCTGAAGATTTGGATCTTTCCAATGCTACGGATGACGCCATCAATAGCCTGCGTATTGCATTTGCGTGTGATGAATCGGTACGCACAGGGCGGGTTGTGCAATTGCCTCCCATGAACGTATAGGAATTTTTGTATCTAATACTTTATTATTTAGTCATGTTTACTACCCTTTTTCTCCGCCGGATGCGGGGGGCATTTTTAGGTGCTATGCTCATGGTATCCCATGTGGCGATGGCGCAACAAGCGGATCAGTCCTACCAGCGATTGCAAGGCCAGTTCGAAAATCTGCAGCACCAGTTTCAGCAATTGAACAAGGTTATTGACGACTTGAATTGGATGATCGGACTAGATGATTTTGCGTACATGGACAAAGTGCAACTGACGGGACCACCACCTGCGGTGGAACGGAATCCGACCGGACAAGGAGCCGGCAACCCGTTGAAATTCATGGCGTATGTATTCATTCCTAAACCCTTCAACCCCGATGAGAAATACCCATTATTGGTACTGCCTCATGATGGTGTACATGGAAATTTCAGAACGGCTTATGCTCATATCATTAAGGAGCTGATGGTGCAAGGATATGTGGTAGTAGCTCCAGAGTATCGTGGTAGCAGCGGATACGGCAGGGGGTTTTACCAGCAGATTGATTATGGCGGATTGGAGAATGAGGACGTACGGGTGAGTAAAGATTTCATGTTGGATCACTATGGTTTCATCGATAAGAATAGAGTTGGGATAATGGGCTGGAGCCATGGCGGAATGATTACGTTGATGAATTTGTTTAACTTTCCTAAGGACTATAAAGTTGGCTTTGCCGGCGTGCCAGTAAGTGACCTTATTGCTCGTATGGGGTATAAGAATGATGGCTATCGGGAGCTGTATTCAGCCGATTATCACTTGGGCAAAAGTGCAGACCAGAACGTAGCGGAATACCGGAAGCGTTCGCCGGTATGGAATACGGATAAATTGGAAGCTCCCTTGTTTGTACACGCCAATACCAACGATGAAGATGTGAATGTGTTGGAAGTGGAACATTTGATCAAATCACTTCGGGCTGAAGGGAAATCATTTGAGTATGAAATATTTGAAAACATGCCGGGAGGCCATGTGTTTGATAGGTTGGACACCAAAGTGGCTGTGGAAATCCGATTGAAAATCTATCAATTTTTAGGCAAGTATCTGAAACCCAATCACCCATATACGGATTCGGCTTCGCTTTTGAAAGCCAGTTATTACCCCGTGCCGACGCATTAAAGCCATTTATATGATGGAAATGAACATGCCATTTATGTAACGTTTCTATTTTTAAGCGGCGCGAGCATACAAGATAGTCCGATTTTTTTTATTCTTGCTTAGCCAAAAATGAATCTCCGAAGGCACATGATGTTGGTGCGGGGAGGGTGGAATGCGCAAAGGATTAAAAGAGTCATGGTTTATCTTTCATTATTTCGCCTGGGAACAGGTTTCGTTGCGGTATTAGTGTTGATTACCGCTTGGCCGGTGGCATTAATCGCTCAGCCGGTGCCAAGATTAAAAGTTGCCTTCCCCACTTCGGATAGCACGATAGTGGCGGAAGGCACTGTTTATTTCAAAGGACGAGCCGATACTACGGGCACGCTTTTCCTTAATGGTGATGCGGTGAAAATATACAGTACCGGTATTTTCGTTTCACCCCTGCACTTGGTGGAGGGAATCAATGAATTACAAATTGATCATGTCATCGAATCGGACACGTTACATAAGCGGATGGTGGTGGTTTATAAAAAGCCTTTGCCTCCGCAGCCTACGACGGGGTTTGCCATCGAATATGTGCGCCTATCCGCCGCCGGCGATTTGTGGTTGCAACCCGGTGATTTGCTGCAGGTTGAAATGAAGGCCTCGCCGGGAATGAGCGCGACATTTTATAAGGACATTCCGCTTTTTGAAGTAGATACGGCGGAAACGCAGGTCGCTGGGATCTATCGTGGTGAATACATTATCCAATCGTCGGATAGTTTACTGGATCAGCATATCCAGTTTTCCCTATTCGATGAGTCCCGAAAGACGGTGTCAACGAACAGCCGCCAGCGGGTGAGGGTATTGAACCAGCCCTATGCACTGACGGGACTAACCACAGCCAATGATGTTCCACTGTTTTATGGATTAGGGGCCGATCGGTTAGGAGGGGCTAAGATGGGTTACCTGGATAGTCTGGTGAAGCTAGAAATAACAGGCAAGATGAACGATATGTATCGGGTAAGACTTTCCGAGCATGTGCAGGCCTATGTGCCGGTGAATCTTGTCCGCTTACAGCAGGGGGCTCATTTCCGGCCTTACTCGCTTACGGGGAGTTGGACCGTATCTTCGGATAGCACGAATGATTTCGTACGCATCGGGTTGAGCGAACGGCTGCCCTACACGGCGGCTGTGCAGCAAGAGCCTACCCGTATCGTAGTAGACATTTATGGTGCGGTGTCCAATAGCAATTGGATTACGCAGAAGGATGGCCTCATCGCCATCGAAAATGTATGGTATGAGCAGGTCAGCAAGGACGTTTTCCGCGTATATATTGAGACGAAGAAGCCGCAACTCTGGGGATATGAGGTGAGGTATAGCGGCACACAGCTCGTCATCCGCGTAAAATCGCAACCCACAACACTGGATCTCCGACGTCTTCGTGTAGCCGTGGATGCGGGTCATGGGGGAAGTAATGTTGGCGCGGTGGGCATGACAGGTGTATTGGAGAAGGACCTCAACCTATCCATGGCGTTGAAATTAAAATCGGCCCTGGAGAGGGCTGGCACTACGGTGATCATGACGCGCGAAGCAGATAAGTCAGTCAATAATGGCGACCGATTGAAATGGCTCAACGCACAGCATCCTGATTTATTGATAAGTATCCATTGTAACGCCTCGGTAAACCCACTAGTACAGGGTACGTCCACGTATTATCGCCATCAGGCTTACCGGTCCTTGTCGAAACACATCCTTGCCAAGATGAGGAAACTGGAACTAGCAGATTTCGGTAACGTAGGCGGCTTTAACTTTATGCTCAACTCGCCGACAGAATTTCCCTCGGCATTGGTGGAGGTGGCCTTTCTGTCCAATCCGGCCGATGAAGAACGGTTGTTAAACACGGGATTTCACGATGAGGTGGCCGAACGCATTGTGGATGGATTGCTGGAATTTTTGGAAGCAGCGCGTTGACGGGTTCATTTTTTTTACCTTTGCCTGCACATGGACGTAATGAATTGGAAACAACTGCTCTCTGCCAAACGGTGGGGATATGAATCCCGCCAAGTGGATGATCAGCATGATGCACGGTCTGAGTTTCAGCGGGATTATGATCGGCTGATTTTCTCGTCTCCATTCCGCAGACTTCAAAATAAAACTCAGGTATTCCCATTGCCGGGCAGTGTATTTGTGCATAACAGGCTTACGCATAGTTTGGAAGTAGCAAGCGTGGGGCGATCATTGGGTCGAATTTTCTACAATGAAATGCGTAAGGCAATGCCGAAGATAGATAGCGAGCTTCCGTATTTGCAGGAAGTGGGCAATATCATTTCTGCGGCCTGCCTGTCTCATGATTTGGGAAATCCTGCGTTCGGGCACTCCGGCGAAGCGGCCATTTCCAACTATTTTACGGATGGATTGGGTGCATCATTCCAGGAGCAGGTTACGGTGGCGGAATGGGCGGATCTCACCCATTTTGAAGGCAATGCTAATGCGTTGCGTATACTTACCCACCCTTTCGCGGGTAAAGATGCGCATGGCTTTGCGCTCACTTATAGTACGCTGGCGGCCATTGTAAAATATCCATGTGCTGCCATCGACGGACATGATAAGGAGGTGCATCACCGTAAAAAATATGGTTTTTTCAAATCTGAACAGGCTGTATTTGAAAAGATAGCCGTGGAATTGGGTTTAACTAAAGATACCGACGTGCAAACGGGCTATAAACGGCACCCGTTGGTCTATTTGGTGGAGGCAGCGGACGATATCTGCTACAACATCATCGATTTGGAAGATGCACATCGGCTTGGCATCTTGCCATACGAACAGGTGGAGCGTCTACTGCTGCCAGTGTGCCGTGATGAACAGCTGAAAGCGCGCTTAAAGAAACTGACGGATTTTGACAGTCGGACAAGCTTGCTACGAGCTAAGGCGATAAACACATTGATTATGTCTTGTGCGGAAGTCTTCACTGAAAGCCAGGATGCCCTATTAAGCGGGCAGTTTGCTAAACCGCTCATGGAGGCGGTAGACGCTGATTTAGTGGATGCGATGGATGCTATCGAACAGATATCGGTAGAAAAAATCTACAATGCTCAGTCGGTCGTTCAAATTGAAGTGGCGGGCTATAAGGTTATGAATGGTCTGTTGGAAGAATTTATTCCCGCTTACCTTAAGCAGCAGAAAACAAAATATGACACGAAGCTGCTGGCATTGATGCCCAAACAGTTTCATGCCCAACAGCAGGATACGTATTCCAAAATCCGATCGGTACTCGATTTTGTTTCGGGAATGACGGATCTCTATGCCGTGGAGCTTTACCGAAAAATAAAAGGAATATCATTCCCCTCATTGGATTAATAGGATGTCTACGCATATATACAACCCTTTTAGCGATTTTAGGTTTGATAACCAAACTTGCTTTTTAAGCGGGCAGCCGCTCCGATCGGCAGATGAACAAATACAGGTGTTCCCACATTGGCTCATGCGCAGGTTTGATTTGGAAGATAAACCTTTTAAGTTGCTTGATGAAAGTATCCGCACCTATAAGCAATTGCAATTGCCATGTGCGACGGTGGTAGCCGAACGGATTGCCGAATTGGATAGGCAGGTGGAGCAAGCTTTTGACAGCGGATACCGCGTAGTGAAGGATTTGGACAGCGTGCTATTATTTCAGTGGGTAGCTAAGCTGGTGTATGGTGTTGTCTTTAATGAGATACAAGCGGGGATACGCCAGCAACTGCTTAGCGGAGAGGCTATGAACTTTTCACAGGTGCTGGCACATAAATTTAAGAATTTGCATTTGATGTTGCAGTCGCTAATTATGCCCATGCAATTCGATGGTGCTACGCCTTTCTCCGTTGTGGTTGCCCATGTGGATAATCCCCAGGACACTTTTAGTTACCGCGATGAAATCAATACGTTGGTATATTCCCTCAGGATGAATGACTTTGGCCTCATCGTATGCCTGCAAGATAACGGTACGAATAACATCTATCATGGGGAATACCTTGAAAAAGTAAACGAACAGGTGCTGCATCCTATCCAGTTTGAAGAGTTATGTGCGCGGTATTTTTATTCTGCGTATCTATTTAGCCGTTTACCAGAATATACCATTCTGCCAACTCCTGACAGGGTGTATGTGGAGCCAATGCCATTGGCTGATATGAGCATGAGGCCGATGTTTGATCATTGGCAGATAAAAACCTTTGGGCAGGTGCTTGAGAATTTTTGGAAACCTTGGGGCTATTCATTGTTTGAAATTATCAAAAACCCTGAACACCCGATGTCCTTTCTATTGGATGATCGAGGCGATTTTATCCCAGCAAATACGATTTCGCTGGCGAAGGAGTAAGATTGTGGGATAGATGCTAACTTAATTTTTTTATTTTTTTGGTATTAATTTGTAAAAATGGTTACCTTTGATGCCCTGCTTTTTTGAAAAGTAAGGTGCTGTTCATTGAAGTAAAAATTGGTCAAAAGCGAATCGTGCTGATTTCCAGGTAGTGAAATTTTTTTAATAGATTTTGCGAAAAAATATTTTGGATATCAGAAAAACTATTCTACTTTTGCAGCCCGCAACGGGGGGACGGTTAGTGTTCCTGTCGGTTGGGATAGTTTTTTGAAGGGATACGGGTAGGTTTTTTGCGC
>NZ_FNZR01000005.1 GCF_900109365.1 Parapedobacter koreensis
TATTCTTTAGTTCATTATAAAGATAATAAGGAGGGACGATGTGGCCGCCATTTTTATTGAACGCGATTATAATTCCCGATTTTTATGTAAGTTTGAATTATTTGCTGTATATAGCATGACATTGACCAAAATAGGCGACCGGTATAGCCAAACGTTGAACACGGTCATTGAAGAGCTCAGCGCGAGAAATCCATATCATAGCATATTGGTCACCTATGCGAAACTGCTATTTACGTTCCATTACAACATCTGATGCGACCAAAATAACTACAATTAAACACGATAATGTTTACTATCACATCATATCAGGAATACGCTAAAGACTTCGGCATCCGGCTTAAAAGCTACGAAGGAATACTTATGTATGTAGACAACGGAGCCGAAATACCCGAACAGGTGCTTTTCATTCCCGTATCAATCAACCGGAAGAAAACCATGATGGAGGCTGTCCAAGAAATCCTGGCATCAGAGAGGCAAACAGCCTATGAGCTTTATTTTCAGGCAGTCAAATGGATAATGCCCGATGCCGGCAAAAAGCTTCGTCAGCTTAAACACATCGACATAAATTATAACCATAGGACAGCCATGAAACTCGTATTCGGAAAATTTACGTTTACTGATAAACCAATAGACTTGGACGTCAAAGAGGATGAGACCGAATATGGTATCACATTGGCAATTGATGGGCAAATATATTCAATCCAAGTTCGCGATTTACCCTTTTCATATGGTTACCATAAATTTTTTGAGCGTTTATAGGCTTATTCGAAGTTTGGCCTTAATCCATCGGAAAAACATGAACTATACTATGCGAATCATCCTTCCGTAATAGATGTTAAGAAAATAAAGCGCTATTATTCGAATTGCAATGTCAGTTATTAAAGACGTAAATAGGTGTGTATATCGTTTCTACCCTAAGAACCTGTCGCTCTATGATGAAGGTTATTACAAATCGCAGGAGTACTTAGACAGAAGAGCAATGGTTGACGAAGCATTTCATCAAAATGCTGGATGGATATCATTCAAAGCACTAATAGAAGAAATAATGATAGACAGATCATCCCCAAAGGCCGACTATTCTTTTGGCGGAGGGATGACATCCTATCATTTAAGTATAGATCCAAAAGCTTTTGGACTCGACTCAGAAAGGAATATGCTGGTATTTACGGTTTTAATCAGTGTTATTTCGGATTTCTGGGCGTTCAGGTTTATGGAAAAAACTTCAGACGGATGGTCAGCAAGATACACCACAAAAAACGAAACGGAGGAAGCCCTTGTCCGGGCTGTTTCAGGCTTGGTTAAAAAATGCTTCCCTGAGCATGAAAAGCTTCCAGAAGGAATACATCAACTGACCGTCAATGATGTGTATATGCGCTATGCCGAAGAGTCTGGTGCCACGGTATTTGAATTGCTATTCACCGACCATGACAATTGATATGGGAATCTGGTGCTGATCATTCCGGGCGAGGAATTTTTTATTATTACAATAGGAATTTCACCAATGTACGGTATTTATTCAAGGAAAATTAAATGCGAAAAGTAATTTTAGGATTGGCCGTGACCTTGGATGGTTACATCGAAGGGCCTAATGGAGAGTATGACTGGTGCTTTACCGATCAGGACTATGGGTTGAATGAGTTTTTCTCTCGTATAGATGCTGTCTTCATCGGAAGAAAGAGCTACGAGATTGCGCAGGCATATGCAGCAGGGAATAATGGACAACTTGTGCCCGGCATGCCACCCGTGGAAACGTATGTCTTTTCCAGGACATTGGAAAAAGTAAAAGACGGTGCAGTGCTTATATCGGACAATGGTATGGCTGAAGCACGTAAAATCAAAGAACTGCCCGGCAAAGACATTTGGTTGTATGGTGGCGCATCACTGACCGACGCCTTAATGAAGGATGGACTGGTGGATGAATTGTGGATGTCCGTGCACCCCATACTGCTCGGCAGCGGCAAACCGCTGTTTCGCCCACAAGATAGCCGCACCCAGCTTATTCTCCTTGAAAGCAAAACTTACGAAACCGGGCTTGTATCGCTCAGGTATCAAATTGATATATATCGGTAAAAACAAAGACGACATGAATCACACATTACGAATCGCCCTTCTAATTGTAATCATCTTTATCATATTGGGCCCGAGTTTGTACAGTCTGTTTTACTCCGAACACCTGGTATTCGGCTTTCCGCTCACTTACTTGACCTACAATTCTTTTTCGGGCAGTTCAGGGGATGCCTTTACCTATGGCCTGATACCCGTAAACTTGCTGATTGATGTGGTAATTGGATTGGGTTCGATTATTCTTGTAGTATGGGTGGCCCCAAAGTGCTTCGCACTGTTGGGAAAATAAAGATTGGCGTTTAGGTTTATGGAGAAAACACCGGGACACCTCAAAAAAATTTGGCGCCGGAAACCCTTTTTTTGTGATATCAGTAGAGACGTTTTAGTTCGGCGCAGTCTGGTGGCCTTTTATCTCATGCACGTATAAACCCTTTTTTATGTACTTTTGTAAGGATGAAGCCCAGGCCCGCTTTGTTTCTGTTGCTCCTGATAGCCCTGGCTGCTGCCTATCCCGCTAAGGCGGCCGACTCTATCCTCATGCAGCTCCAGCAAGTCATGCGCAACAGGGAATTGTATGAAACCATCAAAGAAAACAAAATAGCCGCCCTCAAGCAACAACACGTGCTACATGGTGGGCAAGACTTCGCCAAGCAATACGAGATAAACCTGCAGCTCATCGAGGCTTACAAAAAATACAAGGCGGATTCTGCTATTTTCTATGCCAAGCAAAACCAACAAATTGCTGAAACACTGGACAACCCGCTTTTCAAAGATGAAACAGCTATTCAATTAGCTTGGTTGTACTCTTCTGGCGGGCTTTATATCGAATCAGAAGAACTGCTGGAGGGAATCGACCGCACGTCTTTGGCGGTTCGGCTGTTGCCTGATTATTATGAAACCTACCTTTCGTTCTGCAGCCACTATGGACAGAGCAATGGCAACAATACCTACTACCAAAAAAGCGAACAGTACCGCGATTCGTTATTGACAGTGCTGGACACGGCCTCGCTGAAGTACCACATCACGGCAGCTACCCGTGTCCTCTACCAAGGTCACCAAAAACAGGCCGAAGAGATGCTGCTGGCATTGCTTGAGCAAACCGACGACCGCCATCCCGAACGGGCGCTGATTACTTATCTGCTCGGCGTGATCAGCAAAAACGAAGGCAATATTGATCGGCAACTGCATTACTTTGCCCTGTCGGCCATTACCGATATGATCAATGCTATCAAGGACAATGCCTCGCTCCAAAGCCTGGCACTCACCTTCTATGACATGGGCGATATTGCGCAAGCTTATCAATATATGGAGGCTGCCGTCAACGATGCCATTTTTTGCAACATGCGGTACCGCACGGTGGAAAGCACTACCTATTATCCCATTATCAATGCCTCATTCAGGACACTCGAACAGGAGCAAAAGGCCAAACTACGCCTATCCCTTATACTTATCAGCCTCCTTTCCGTTGGCCTCATTATGGGTATCGTCTATAGCTATTTGCAAATGAAACGATTGGCGAAAACGCGCAAAGCGCTATATGACACCAACCAGCAGCTCAGCCAGCTAAACCAAGCGCTTCAAAAAGCCAATGACAATCTCTTTGAGGCAAACCACATCAAAGAAGAATATATTGCCCACTTTTTCGACATCTGCTCAGCTAATATTGAAAAGCTTGAAGATTACCGCAAGTCGCTGCACAAAAAAGCGGTAAACAACCAATATGACGCGTTGCTCAAAGAACTAAAATCAACCGACCTCGCTGAAAACGAACTGGTCGAATTATACCATAATTTTGATACCATCTTCCTCAACCTCTACCCCACATTTGTGTCCGAATTCAATGGCCTGCTCTTGGCCGATGAACACATCCTGCCCAAGCCCGGTGAATTGCTCAATACGGAGCTCCGGATTTTCGCGCTTGTCCGATTGGGCATCACAGACAGCGTTAAAATCGCCAGTTTTTTGCGCTATTCCCTGCGAACCGTTTACAACTACCGTACTAAAATAAGGCATAAAGCGGCTGCGTCACGCGAGGAATTTGAGGCACAGGTAAGGCAAATCGGTACCTTACGGCAGATATCCTAAGCTGAATGGCCTGCACAAATGTTACTTTTTCGGTGTTTTTGAAAACAACAAGCATTTGATTATAAACAAGATACGTGTTTATACGTTTTACTTTTTCCCCTCACATACCTGGTATAGGTGAGTTTCCGCGGGCAATGCTAACTAATTTTGTCTTTGCGTAAGCGAAGGCTGCTTATGCCCGATGGTTAGGATAGCCAATTAAAAACCCAATTTAATAACCTGTATAAATATCAATGATATGGAGCTTTTTTTTATGCAACTGAAAAGGGGTATCTTCCCTGTTTTTCTACTATTTACCTGGCTCATCGCCTCGCCAAGTCTTGCGCAGACGAATCTGCGCATTACGGGCACGGTGACTGATGCCAGCAACAGGGAACCCATGTTTGGCGTATCTGTGTCCCAAAAAGGGACTTCAAATGGTACGACAACCGATGACAACGGCCAATTTGTACTCAACAGCGTGCCCGAAGGGGCCATCATCGTTATCTCTTTTATTGGCTACGATCCGGTAGAACTGCCGGCAAGCAGCAACCCGATAACCATACAACTGAATCCTTCGCTGAACATGCTGGAAGATGTGGTGGTGATAGGCTACGGCTCGGTGAGGCGGAAGGATGTCACTACCGCCATTTCCAGCGTATCGATGGATGACCTCAACGAGCGCCCCATCGTGTCGGCAGCACAAGCCATTCAGGGAAGGGCCGCTGGTGTTTCTGTGATCCAGCCAAATGGCGCTCCGGGAGGCGAGACATCCATACGTATCCGTGGGACGACGTCATTCAACGGCAGCAACGATCCGCTTTATGTGGTAGATGGCGTACCGGTAGATAACATCAACTTTCTCTCCCCGCAGGATATCGCCGATATGCAAATCTTGAAAGATGCTTCCTCTGCAGCTATCTATGGCTCCCGTGCTGCCAACGGAGTGGTACTCATCACCACCAAAAGGGGTGCCGAGGGTGGCGCAAAAATCGCATTCAATGCGCAGGCTACCCAAAACCGGGTAACTAATGAAATCGAGCCACTAAACACCGCCCAATACCGCGAGCTGCAGAACGAAATCGGCTTGGTGAGCCTTCCTGACGGCCTCACTGACCAAACGAACTGGTTTGATGAAGCTTACACCACGGGCCATATCCAAAACTACCAAGTATCTATTTCCGACGGTACGGAAAAGCTGAAGTATTTCCTCTCAGGCGGATACCTCGATGAGAAAGGCGTACTATCCTCGGCTTTCTATAAACGCTATAACTTCCGTGCCAATATCGATAATCAGGTGCGCGATTGGTTGAACATCAGTGCGAATGTCTCGTATTCGGACTACAACAACAACGGGATCATATCGGGTACAGGGGCTAACCGTGGGGGTGTCGTGCTATCCGTGATTAATACACCCACTTACGCTCCCATCTGGGATCCGGAAAATCCGGCTCAGTATTACAACAACTTCTACGGGATAGGCAACATTAC
The DNA here is from genome assembly GCF_900109365.1 of Parapedobacter koreensis. Classification (GTDB taxonomy): domain Bacteria; phylum Bacteroidota; class Bacteroidia; order Sphingobacteriales; family Sphingobacteriaceae; genus Parapedobacter; species Parapedobacter koreensis. The sequence continues at coordinate 5,620 of NZ_FNZR01000005.1, forward strand.
TAGCCCGCTGGAAAATATGGCCCGCAGCAAAAACAACAAAGCCCGGGAAAACAGGTTGCTCGCCTCGGGCCACGCTACACTGACATTCATACCCGAGCTGCGACTCAAATCGTCATTCACCATGGATCGCCGCAACGCCGTGAGTACGTCTTTTCTGGACCCCATCTCCACGGCCTGGGGCCGCAACCAATATGGCGAAGGCTCGGACAACCGCAATATGAATACGGTGCTGACGTGGGACAACGTGCTGACGTATACCAAGAGCATCGACCTGCATAATATCGAGGCCATGGGCGGCACATCATGGACGCAATCCGAATACACCAATAACTGGATCAGCGGGTCGCACTACCGCAATGACCTCATTCCCACCTTAAATGCCGCAAATAAAATCGCCTGGAATGGCACAGGTTCTGGCGGGTCAGAATGGGGCATCATGTCCTACTTCGGCCGTGCATCGTACAACTTCGACAGCCGCTACCTCATCACAGCCAATCTCCGCGTAGACGGATCCTCTAAGCTGCATCCCGATCACCGCTGGGGTGTATTCCCATCAGTGTCTGCCGCATGGCGCTTGTCTTCCGAGCCGTTCATGGAAGATGTTGACTGGTTGAACGACCTGAAAATCCGCGGTGGCTGGGGACAAACCGGTAACCAGTCCGGCATCGGCGATTATGCGTACCTACAACGCTACAACATCAACCGCATTGAATGGTTCGTCGAGGGGCAGGAGAATGCCGTGCCCTCCATCTCCCAAGCCAACTTGCGCACTCCGGATCTGACCTGGGAGACCACTACGCAGACCAACATCGGTATTGACTTCATGGCGCTCAGGAATCGGCTGACCGTCAACCTGGATTACTATTACAAGCGCACCACAGACATGCTGATGTATGTATCGCTACCTGCCGGTGCCGCAGCGGCCAACTCCATCGTGCGCAATGAAGGGGTGATGACCAACCGGGGGTTTGAGGTGATGGTAAGCAGCCAAAACTTCCGCGACGGGGATTTCCGCTGGGATACGGACTTCAACATCTCCTTCAACCGCAATAAGCTGGAGAGCCTCGAATTGCAACAAATCTATAGTACGGCTACCACCAGTGAGGTGGTAAACGAAGCCGTGGTGCGCAATGAGCCGGGCAGGGCGTTGAGCGGATTCTATGGTTATATCAGCGATGGCGTGGATCCGGAGACCGGTGAATTGATGTATCGCGACCTAAATGATGATGGCCGTCTTTCTTCATCAGATCGTACCTACATTGGCAATCCCAACCCGGATTTTACCTTCGGCCTCACCAACACGCTTTCATACAAAAATTTCAACCTGAGCATCTTTTTGCAAGGGTCTTATGGCAACGACATCTACAACGCCTCGCGCATGGAAACCGAAGGTATGTATGATGGCAAAAACCAGTCGACCCGCGTACTTGATCGTTGGCGCATACCCGGTCAGATCACCGGTGTACCCAAAGCAGGATTTGACATCCGCAACTCTACCTACTTCATTGAAGATGGCAGCTACCTGCGGGTGAAAAATGTGGCGTTGTCCTATAACATCACCGGCAACCTGCTCACGCGGTGGGGTATCAATCGCTTACAACCTTATGTATCGACATCCAACCTACTCACGTGGACCAGCTACTCCGGTATGGATCCGGAAGTAAACCAATGGGGAAATAACGGCGCCGTGCAAGGGATAGACTGGGGCACATACCCCCAAAACCGCTCATTTGTAGTAGGGATTAATGTGGAATTTTAAAAAACGATAGACCAATGAATACCAAGTATATATATCCAATAGCGCTGAGCAGCTTCCTGTTTTTGGTGAGTTCCTGCTCCTTGATCTTCGACCCGATAGACACTTATTCTGACGTGACGGAAGGCGTCAACGAAGAAGGCGACGAAGTGGTTTTCCGTGACAAGGCTGCCGTAGAGGGCCATTTGGTGACGCTCTACAACCAAATGAGGGACCGCCAGGAACACTGGTACCTTGATTTGCTGCTGATTGCCGATGCTCACGCGGATAACGCATATGGCGGCACCACGGGTGCCGAAGTAATACCGTTTGAAAACAACGCCATTGAAGGCTCCAACTCGGTGATCAACCGTGACTGGAACCGGTATCTTGAAGATATCGCCCGCGCAAACCGACTCATCGTGAACATTGATGATGTACAGGACGCAACGCTGACCACCGCTGAGCGCGAACGGTATAAAGCCGAGGCCAAGATTTTCAGGGCGATGATTCTGTTTGACATGGTACGTTTATGGGGATCAATCCCTGTCATCACCACCGAGGCGGAAGACATCACCTCAGAGACCATCGGGGATGTGTATGGCGACTATTTCCCTTCACAGGCTACCGAGGAAGAGGCCTATCGCCAAATCGAGCAGGACTTATTGGACGCACTGGCAGCCGCACCGGATAATAACCCGTCAGACAAAACACGCTTTTCCAAATCGGTTGCCAAAGCATTGCTGGCCAAAGTGTATGCTGAAAAACCTATCCGCGATTACAGCAAGGTCATCCAATATGCTGATGAACTGGCCGCCGATGGCTTTGACCTCGTAAGTGATTACAGTGACCTTTTTGGCATGAACGCCAGCAATACCGATACCAAGATGCGCAATACGCAGGAATCTATCCTGGAAGCGCAATTCTTCTCCGGCGGTGGCAACTGGGTGACGTGGATGTTTGGCCGCGACCTGACCAACTGGAATAGCAACTTCACTTGGGCAAAATGGGTGACACCCTCACGCGACCTCATCCGTGCCTTCCAAAACGAGGGTGACGAGGTGCGCTATCAAGAGGCTATCGTATACTATGAAACCAGCTGGAGCAACTATTATCCGTCAAACAACTACCCCTTCATGTACAAATGCCGTTCGGCATTCAGCAACATCATCAAATACCGGTATGCCGATATCTTGCTGCTCAAGGCAGAGGCATTGATTCAGGGCGGAGGCGACCTGGCTGCAGCCGCGGATATCATAGACCGTATCCGCCAGCGTGCGGGTGGACTGCCCCGGCTAAGCAGCTCAGTGAGGGCAAGCAAGGATGCCATGCTGGATGCCCTCTTGAAAGAACGCCGCTTGGAGCTGGCTTTCGAAGGGCAGCGCTGGTTTGACCTCGTCCGGCTGGATAAGGTGGAAGAGGTGATGAATGCTGTATTTGCCAATGACTCGGGGAGAAGGCCGCAAGCCTATCCGTTTACGGAAACTTCGTATCGCATGCCCATTCCGCAGGCTGTACTGGATCAGAATCCCAATTTAGTTCAAAACCCCGGCTATTAATCCGATAAAATAGTTGTTCTATGCAAGTATTAACGTTATTGAAGCGAATTTTCACCACGGCAGTTGCTTTTGGCGTGATTGTCTCCGCATGCAGCTCAGACAAAGTCGATGAGCCACAACAGCCTCACGAACCGGATGAACCGGAGGTAAGGGGCGACGTGGCCATTTACGTCACCACAGCCAACTTGTCGCATGATTTGGCCAAACAGGCCGTAGACTTCAGCACGTCATCCAACATGTCGCCGACGACCATCACGCTCAACCCCGCTGAGCGCTACCAAACGATGGATGGATTTGGTGCGGCCGTCACCGGCTCCACCAGCTACAACCTCATGCAGATGACGGCCGAGGACCGCGCGAGATTCCTTAAAGAGACCTTTTCTGAATCCGAGGGCTATGGTCATAGTTACATCCGCATTGCCATCGGCTGCTCGGATTTTTCGCTCAGCGAGTATTCCTTATGCGACAATCCGGGCATCGAAAATTTTGCCATGCAAAGCGAGGAACGGGACTACATCATTCCGATACTTAAGGAAATTCTGGCCATTAATCCATCGATCAAGATCATTGGGTCGCCTTGGACACCGCCCCGTTGGATGAAGGTAAATAACCTCACGGACCGGCAGCCCCACAACTCGTGGACCAGCGGACAACTCAACCCGGCCTATTATCAGGATTATGGGCGCTACTTCGTCAAATGGATACAAGCGCTTGAGGCCGAAGGGATCCCCATCTACGCCGTAACGCCACAAAACGAGCCGCTCAACCGGGGTAACTCCGCCTCCTTGTTTATGGGCTGGGCGGAGCAACAGACGTTTATCAAAGAAGCGCTCGGGCCGCAGCTGCGCACCGCTGGTCTGGAGACCAAAATCTATGTCTTCGACCACAACTACAATTACGACAACATGGCCGACCAATATGACTACCCCGTCAAGATATATGAAGATGAAGAAGCGGCTTCCTTCGTGGCGGGGGCAGCCTATCACAACTATGGCGGCAATCGCCAGGAATTGTTGGATATCCACCAGCAGCGGCCTGATAAGGAGCTGATTTTCACTGAAACATCCATCGGCACGTGGAACGACGGCCAAAACCTGCCTACGCGGCTGATGGGCGACATGGAAGAAGTGGCCCTTGGAACGGTAAACAACTGGTGCCGGGCGGTCATCGTGTGGAACCTCATGCTTGATAGCGACCGGGGTCCCAACCGCGATGGTGGATGCCAAACTTGCTATGGTGCCGTAGACATCAATAAAAATGATTACAAAGCCATCCGCAGAAACTCGCATTACTACATCATCAGCCACCTGTCATCGGTGGTGAAACCGGGCGCAACACGCATCGGCACCAGCGGCTACACCGCAGCAGGGGTCACCTATGCCGCTTTCGAAAATCCCGATGGCAGCTATGCGGCAGTACTGCTCAACAACACAAATGAAATAAAACGTATTACGCTTGCTGATGGCACCAATCATTTTAGCTATGAGGTGCCGGCCAAGTCTGTAGTTTCTTATCGTTGGAATTAGACCTGTAAAACCATGAAAACACCCGTAATAATCCTATTAGTCCTCTCAGGCTTCATGACGATGAATGCCTGCAAAAAAGAAGAACAGAAAGCTCCTGGAAATCCCGTAATAAACACCAAAACGGAATTTTCCTCAGCCTATTTCGGCGACAGCCTCCAATTTACCGTAGGCGTATCGGATGATGCCCGTATACCGCTTTCAACGCTGAAGGCTCGCTTGTATTACAGCGACGAGCTGGTATCCGAAACCGTCATCCGCACGAAGGAAGAGGGCGACTACTCCGGCAAAATTTTTGTGCCTTACCACGCCAACGTGGCCAATGGTACCGCCACCCTCAAACTGGCCCTGCAAAACATCAACTTTACCATCCGTGAAGAAACGTATGAATTGCCACTCGAACGTCCGGATTACCCGTACCTTACGCTGGTGGCCGAAGACACCGAATACCGTATGGAACGTACAGGACTGTACACGTATGCTGCCGCTACCACCTTTCCAGCCAAAGTAAATGGGTATATCAAGACACCAGCATATGGCGACAATGGCAATGAGCTGACATTTGGTTGGGAGGAAAATGCCGTCAAAGAGGGTAGTACCAACAATATTCCGTTTTCCAATGCGTTCTCGGGCGATTATACCATTACGTTCAACACCTTGAATTACGAAGCAGCGCCATTTATCATCGCCTATGCCATCAACCAAACGGTGATGGACCGGGTAGACGACAACACATACCGTGTAGACCTGGCGCTGAATCATGAAGAGCAGGTGGTTATCGATGGTTTTGATGATTTGGATGCTTGGTGGATCGATCCAGATTACTTCGCGCGGGATGCCTCGGGCAATCTCTTGTTCCAGCCAAAGGCGGGCAACTATCGAATAACAGCCGATTTTAATCATGAATATTTCATTGTAGAAGCACTCAACGGTGCTGACTTGGCCACGCTGCAAGCCGATGGATCCGGTGCGGCATGGATCATCGGTGAAGGCATCGGAAAGCCTGCTGTAGCAACGAACGCCGTAGGCTGGACCACCGAAAAAGCACTCTGCATGGCTCCCATAGCAGACAAGATTTACCAAATAACGGTAGTCGCCGGTACCACCGTGTCTGCTGATAACATCAATTTCAAATTTTTCCACCAAAAAGGGTGGGGCGGGGAATTTACCAACGCAGCGCTCAGCACCACCAGCGATCTCATTTTCGTCGGTGATGGCAGCAATGGTCGTGATCCGGGCAACCTTGGCATTACGGAAGGGCAGACACTGGAGGCTGGTGCCACTTATGTGTTTACGCTCGACCTTACGCAGGGCAGCGACCAAGGCGTATTGACGGTCGAAAAGAAATAACAGTATTGGCCCCTCCCGTATTTACACTTCGCTGTGATGCTTCTCACATCACAGCGAAGTGTTGATACTAAAAAAATTATCTGTACTTTTGTATTCTTCCGCGCGGAACACCGGGCGGACTGGTTTTATCCGTATATGAATACAGCAATAGCAACGCTCGATCCCAAAACCCATATCATCATCAAAGGCGCACGTGTACACAACCTAAAAAATGTGGACGTGGCCATCCCCAAAAACAAACTCGTGGTCATCACGGGCATGTCTGGCTCGGGCAAATCATCACTCGCCTTCGATACGCTCTACGCGGAAGGCCAACGCCGCTATGTGGAAAGCCTTTCGTCTTATGCCCGGCAGTTTATGGGTCGCATGAGCAAGCCTGAAGTAGACTATATCAAGGGTATCGCTCCCGCCATCGCCATCGAACAGCGGGTGATTACGAGCAATCCCCGCTCTACGGTAGGCACCTCTACGGAAATCTATGACTACCTGAAGCTGCTCTATGCCCGTATTGGTAAGACATACTCCCCAATATCCGGCAAAGAGGTAAAAAAAGATACGGTAACGTCCGTCACCAGCTTCGTCACCGCTTTACCCGAGGGCACGGTGACAACCGTGAGCGCCCCCCTGCACCCCAGCAACAACCGTAAACTCAAAGAGGAGCTGGCCATCCTGCTCCAAAAGGGTTTTGTACGCGTGATTTACAAGGAAAGCATACAAAAGATAGAATCCTTACTGGAAGACACGGGTATCGAAAACCTGACAGCCAAAGCCAATGACTTATCCATTGTCATCGACCGTATCGCCGTCGACGGCGAAGAAGATACCGCCAGCCGCATTGCCGATTCCGTGCAGACGGCTTTTTTTGAAGGAAAGGGCGACTGTTACATTGAGGCAAATGGCACAATTTATACGTTTTCAGATCGTTTTGAACTGGACGGCATGACGTTTGAGGAACCATCGCCTAATTTCTTCAGTTTCAACAACCCCTACGGTGCCTGCAAGCGCTGCGAAGGCTATGGCCGCATCATCGGCATTGATCCGGATTTGGTGATTCCGGATAAGAGCCGATCGGTATACGATGGCGCCATCGCCCCGTGGCGGGGTGAAAAAATGGGCCAATGGTTGCAACAGCTGACTCGCAATTCCATCAAATTCGACTTCCCTATCCATCGCGCTTATCGAGACCTTACCGATGCACAAAGGGAATTATTATGGACGGGCAATCGCTATTTTGAGGGATTGAATCGCTTCTTCGAAGAACTTGAAGAGCAAACCTACAAAATCCAGTACCGGGTCATGCTCTCGCGCTACCGTGGCAAAACCAACTGCCCGGAATGCAAGGGTACACGCCTGCGGAAGGATGCCACCTATGTAAAAATAAATGGAAGGTCTATTTCCGATGTGGTATTGATGCCTTTGGATACCGCACTGGCTTTCTTCCAAGGGCTCAGCTTATCGGAAAACGAAGCCAAAATTGCACAGCGCCTGCTCACCGAAATCTGCAATCGGCTTCAGTTTCTCACGGATGTTGGATTGAGCTACCTGACACTGAACCGTCTGTCAAACACGCTATCAGGTGGCGAATCGCAGCGCATCAACTTGGCTACCTCGCTCGGAAGCTCACTGGTGGGCTCCATCTATGTACTGGATGAGCCTAGTATTGGCCTGCACCCCCGTGATACCCAGCGTCTCATCGGTGTGCTCAAGTCGCTTCGCAATGTGGGTAATACGGTATTGGTGGTGGAGCATGAGCAAGAGATGATGCAAGCCGCGGATTACCTCATTGACATCGGCCCCGAAGCCGGAGTGAATGGAGGCCACCTCATATTCAATGGTACCTATGAGGAAATCCTGCATGATCCGCATAGCCTTACCGGCAAGTACTTGAGTGGCAAGGAACATATCCCTGTGCCTACTAGCCGTCGCAAATGGCATGATGCGATATTTGTCAAAGGTGCACGCGAAAACAACCTCAAAGGGATAGACGTGCGCTTTCCGCTGAACGTATTTACCGTGGTGACGGGGGTATCCGGCTCGGGCAAGACTTCGCTGGTGAAGCGTATTTTATACCCAGCGTTACAAAAGGCTCTTGGCAATTATTCAGGCGAGCAAACCGGCCTATATGACGGTATCGAGGGCGATATCCAACGGCTGGAACATGTCGAGCTGGTAGACCAAAACCCCATCGGCCGCTCATCACGATCCAACCCCGTCACGTATGTCAAAGCTTGGGACGAAATACGTACATTATACAGCTCACAAGCCGCTGCCAAAGCCGCAGGCCTCAAGCCGGCAGCCTTTTCCTTCAATGTGGAGGGTGGCCGTTGCGACGTATGCCAAGGCGAAGGCGAAGTCAAAATCGAGATGCAATTTATGGCCGATATTATCCTTCCCTGTGAGGCTTGTGGAGGCAAGCGCTTTAAGCAGCATGTACTGGACGTCGTATGGAAGGAAAAAAATGTTTCCGACATCCTGGATCTCAGTGTGGATGAAGCTTTAGCGTTTTTTGCAGATCAGCCCAAAATCTTGAATAAGCTACAGCCACTGGCCGACGTAGGCCTCGGCTATGTAAAGTTGGGCCAGTCGTCAAGTACACTCTCTGGTGGAGAAGCCCAGCGCATTAAATTGGCTTCGTTCCTCATCAAGGGCAACAACAGCAAAAATACCTTGTTCATTTTTGACGAGCCGACTACCGGACTGCATTTCCATGACATCAAAAAACTGCTCAAATCCTTCGATGCTCTTATTGCACAAGGCAATAGCATCCTCGTCATTGAGCACAATATGGATATGATCAAAAGTGCCGACTGGGTGATTGATATCGGTCCGGAAGGCGGTGAGAAAGGTGGAGATCTCATCTTTGAAGGAACACCCGAGGATATGGTGAAGACTGCTGATACCCAAACCGCACAGTTTTTAAAAAGCTACATCAAGTAAATTAACTGCAAATCGCTTGATTTTTCGCTTAATTTTAGGTCAATCGGCTTAAAATTAAGTGAAAAATCAAGCGTTCATTCACTAAATTTCCTACCTAACCAACTATTTACATTTCGTTGTTGCCATTTTTAACGGATAAATCCTACCTTTAAAAACTGAGTAATATCTTGCACCATTGTTTATAGAATATTGTCATTAAACCAGCTATTTAATAAAAAATATGAAACGTTGTCTACTGTTGACTTTGCTATGTTTTTCCTTTTTAGGTACAATTATAGGCCAACCCACACAAAAACCCCCTTTACACGGCAAACATTGGATGGCTGTCACCGGCAAACCTTTGGCTGCTACGGCAGGTGCCTTGGTTTTTGAACGGGGCGGCAATGCGGTGGATGCCGCATGTGCCATGCTGGCTGCCACCTGTACCATGTGGGATGTGCTGAGCTGGGGCGGTGAAACGCAGGCCCTCATCTACAATCCCAATACCGGCAAGGTGATTGCTATTAATGCATTGGGCGTAGCACCAACCGGCGCAACACCGGAATTTTTCAAAGGAAAAGGGTACAACTTCCCACCGGAATACGGCCCATTAGCCGCAGTCACACCGGGTACGCCGGGTGGCATCTGCCACATGCTGGCCGCATATGGCAAACTGAGCCTCAAAGAGGTGCTGGCTCCCGCCATGGACATGGCCGCCGGATACCCCATTGACGCACAGACGGCCAACAGCATGGAGCGTGGCAAAGAACGCATCAAGCAATGGCCTTATAGTAAGGCTGTCTTCCTGCCTCACTTGGGTGAAGAACGGGAAGCTCCCGAACCCGGCGAAATCTTCGTACAAAAAGACCTATTGGCCACCCTTCAAAAGATGGTAGATGCGGAGCAGGAGGCGCTCAAACAGGGCAAATCACGCAAAGAAGCCATCATGGCGGCATATGACCGTTTCTACAAGGGTGACATCGCTAAAGAAATCGTGCGTGGAAGCCAAGAGCAGGGTGGGCTTTTCACCATGGAAGATCTGGCTAACTGGAAGCCTATCGAAGAAGAGCCCTTGATGACCAATTATAAGGGTATCGACGTATATAAATTACAGGAATGGACACAGGGCCCTTCGTTATTGCAAGCGTTGAACATTCTGGAAAACTTCGACCTGAAATCAATGGGCTACAATTCGGCCGAGTATATTCATACAGTATACCAAAGCATGAACCTCGCATTTGCAGACCGGGATTTTTATTACGGTGACCCGTATTTTACACCGCGATCCCCTATACAGGGACTGCTAAACAAGGAATATGCAAAGGAGCGTGCAAAGCTGATCGATCCGCTTCGCAACCTTTCCAACCCCTTGCCGGGCGACCCATATCCATATGAGGGCAAGACGAATCCATTCACGGCGCTGTTAGCTCAGCGCCAGAAACTCTTGGCCGACACCTCCGGTTTGAATGAGTTAGAAAATTTTGTGCCCAAACATGATGCTACGGGCGCATTAGTCGACGCATTGGAATTTGATTACGCAACCGCAACGAATACGGATAGCTTGTACAATGACCGCCTACTGCGCGGCACCACCAGTGTGGAAGCTGCAGATGCCGAAGGGTGGGTGGTTTCCATCACGCCAAGCGGCGGATGGTTACCGGCATGCATCGCTGGCAATACAGGTATCGGTATGAGCCAACGGATGCAAAGCTTCGTGCTCGACTCCATCATCGACCCTTTTAATGTAGTGACTCCCGGCAAACGCCCACGGGTCACACTCACACCGTCCATGGCACTGAAGGAAGGCCAGCCCTATCTTTCTTTCGCCGTACAAGGTGGCGATACACAAGAGCAGAATCTTTTGCAGTTTTTCCTCAACATGGTAGAGTTTGACATGACCGTCCAGCAAGCTACTGAAGCGGCCAACGTCAACAGCAACCAACTGTGGCTTTCGCTTGGGGGTACGCAATTTAAAGACCGTATGCCGCGGCCCGGCAGCATCTTGCTGAACCGTACGACATCGCAAGACGTGGCGGATAAACTGAAAACCATGGGTTATACGGTGCAGCAAGGCAATCGGACAAGTGGCCCCATCAATGCCATCTTTATCGACAAGGCCCACGGTTCGCTTTGGGGGGGAAGCAGCAACAATGGTGAAGATTATGGAATAGGCTGGTAAATCTCGGCTTACGTTTGCTTCTTTTTACAACAATTTTATAGTAGGTTTGTATCTAGGTTAACACAGTTATAAACTTACGCTGATGTCTTTTGTTGATTCTTCGACCATACGACGCTTGATGGCTGGGGATGAAGCGGCTTTTCGCTTGATCTATGAGTTGCACAGCGAACAGGTATATCAACTGGCCTTCCGCTTCTTGAAGGATGCCGCCTGGAGTGAGGAAATCGTGCAGGATGTCTTCCTTAAGCTTTGGCTAAACAGAAATGGGCTGGATGAACAGGGCAATATGTGGCGCTATCTGTATGTGATCGCCAAGCGGCTATGCCTAAATAAATTGAGGGAAATCCGCAAATCAGCTATCCTATTTGACCAGCTGATACAGGGCATGGAGGCCGCGAAAGATGAGGTAGAAGAGCAATTGATGGCCGAAGAATTGGAAGGGTACGCCCAGCAATTAATAGCTAGCCTCCCCAAGCAACAACAATTGATATTTAAACTAAGCCGCGTAGACGGATTGTCCCATAAAGAAATCGCAGTCCAACTGGGCCTCTCTCCCAATACCGTAAAAAATCACATGGTGCAGGCACTCAAACGGCTGAAACTTGCGCTCCATCAATCTGGACACGTATATTTTTTAGCCTTGATTTTCAGTATTTTGATGCGAAAATAATTTTTTTCTTGCTATTGACTAGTCCTATCCTTGCTGGTTGGTGTTCTATGTGATGTAAGCCCCACTGAGGGAGCCAATTATTTACCAAATAGCCAATGGACAATTACTGCTTGCAGGACTTGCTGACCCGATATTTTGATAATGACATCTCAAGAACGGATTGCGAGAGGCTTTTGAAGTATTTGGATGAGGGGGATCCATCCGTCATATCGGCGGCCATTGACGAAGTACTGGAGCGGAAAAAAACACTGCCCGTATTTTCCCGCCAACGACAAGTGCATACTTACAACCAGTTATTGGCCGTGATCCAACAACAGCAAGCTGATATGCGGCGACAAACGGTTTCGCGCCCGCTTTCAGTTTTCCTTTCCCCTTGGGTATGGGCTGCTGCAATGGTTGCTGCTGTCTTTTCCATCGGGCTTATCTTGTATTTCAATTCGTCAAACAACACTCCTCCGGTTACCGCAATGGAGACCGTCACCGACGATATCCTGTTGCCCGACCACAATCAAGCCATCCTCACCCTGGCCGACGGACGTACAGTCGTATTAAGCGATACGTCAGAAGGTATCTTAGCCATGGATCTCGGTGTACGGATCCGAATGGCAGCAGACGGCAGCATCCTATATGAGCCCATCCCGGCTAAGGGGGGCAACGAAAATCCGGTATACAACACCTTCAGTACGCCCAAAGGACACACCCATCGCCTTCAACTCCCCGATGGAACCAAAGTATGGCTCAATACAGCCTCATCGCTCCACTATCCGGTAGCTTTCATTGGAGCGGTACGCAACGTGCAACTCGCCGGTGAAGCTTACTTCGAAGTAGAACCGGATGCTTTGAAACCGTTTATCGTCGAAGCAAATGGCAGCACAGTAAAAGTATTGGGGACACATTTCAACGTGTCTGCTTATGCCGACCAGCAAGAGACAACGACAACATTGGTAGAAGGCGCCGTAGATGTGTTCAAGAATGGCAAAAGCGTTGCTTTAAAGCCCGGCCAACAGGCCGTGGTCGATGAGCTGACCGGAGCCATCCGCCAGTCACAGGTCAACGTACATAGCGTAATCGCATGGAAAGAAGGCTACTTCCGGTTTGACAATGAGTCCATCAGCGATATCATCAACAAGATATCCCGATGGTATGATATAGACTCCGTAGCCTATCACCGTCAATTCACCGATCGGTTTACGGGTACGTTCCAACGATCCAAACAGGTATCTCAACTGTTTAGCAACTTGGAAAAACTTGCACCAATTAAATTTGAAATTAAAGAAGGGAGGGTGGTCATCATGAAATAAACTATACACCAATCAAGATGGCCAAAAAAAGCCGGAAGCGTTCGCGGCGCACCCGGCATAGCTGTTGGCCCCTAATCAATTGCTAAAGAAGAAGAATCAATTATTTACCAAACATGATGTCAAATGTATAAAAAATACAGTGTATTTCGCTGTTCTCGGCGTTATCTATTCAAATTGTTGCTGACCATGAAACTTGTCATTGTGCTGCTTACCTTCACATTTTTACAGGCAGGAGCCATGGGCTATGCACAGAACGTGACAATCAATGTCAAAAAGGCATCCATAGCCTATGTACTGGAGCAAATCCAGCTGCAGACTGGCTATGATTTCCTGTATAACAGTGCCCACCTCAAAGGCACGGAAACGGTCGATCTGAATTTCAAGGACACACCGCTTTCCACGGTATTGGAAGCTTGCTTTGCAAACCAGCCGCTTTCTTTCCAGATCGATAACAAAACCGTACTCGTACGCCGAACAAAAAGCCCATATCCGACCAATCACCAGGCCACGCAGCAACAGCGTGAAATCAGCGGTCGGATAACCAACGAGCAGGGCGAGCCGCTGGAAGGTGTGACCGTAAGTGTGAAAAACACGGCTACCGTGACGACGACCAATGCAGATGGGAATTACCGTATTACATTACCAAATGGTGGCAATACGTTGGTATTCACCATCGTCGGCTATGAAGACCAGGAAGCAAGTATCGGCACGAGCTCGGCCATCAACGCCGTACTGCGCGAATCTGTCAGTGATTTGGATGAAGTGGTCGTCGTGGGCTACGGAACTCAACGCCGGGCTGATGTGACCACAGCGGTCGCATCCGTTTCGGCTGAAAACATCCAAAACCGCCCTGTCCAGAACTTTGGCGAGGCGATAGCCGGCCAGATGGCGGGCGTCCAAGTGCAACAGACAAGCGGTGCTCCCGGCGGGGAAAGTTTGACTATCCGGGTGAGGGGTACAGGTTCTATTACACAATCCAGCGATCCGCTATACGTTGTTGACGGCTACCCGATGGAGGGGAATGCTTTCCGGCTCATCAATCCATCTGACATTGAAAGTATCCAAGTGCTGAAAGACGCTTCCTCAACGGCTATCTACGGTTCTCGCGGTGCCAACGGCGTTGTCGTCATCTCTACCAAGAAAGGCAAAGTGGGGCCGCCCAGAGTCAGTGTCAATTCATTTGTGGGCTTCCAACAGCGGGGCAAGGAGGTCGAGATGATGAACCGGGATCAGTTTGTAGAATGGCTCGTCGATGGTAGAAACCAGGCTTGGCTGGATGCTGCGGTGATCCCCGGTGACCCCAACCAAAGCCCGCACTCCATCAACGACCCCAACTCGCGCAGAAGCCTCTATCCCGGTGCCACAGGGCAGTATATCATCCCCGACGGAACCGGAGGCTACTTATACAATTTTCTGGATCCGGCTTCCGTAGCACAAATGCCCGATAACAATTGGCAGGAACTGCTTTATCGTAACGCACTTACTCAACAGAACGAGTTGTCAGTAAATGGTGGATCCGAGAATACCCAATATAATTTTTCGGGAAGCTATACGAAACAAGACGGAATCGTGATAAACACGGATTATGAGCGATTCAACTTCCGTTCGGCGATCAACTCAAAAGTCACCGAGTCCATTGAACTCGGGGTAAACCTCATGGCCTATTCTGCCAAAGGGCGCGAACAAGACCAGGGAAAATATTCGGCGGTCATGTATGCGCTCCAACTGCCGCCAATCTACCCGGTGCAGAATGAGGATGGCACCTACGGTTCAATGGTCAGAAATCCCGATATCTTGGGCGGGGATGTCTCCAGTCCCATGGGTGTGGCCGAATTAGTGAAGCTCAACCGGAGACGGTACGGCTGGCTCGGTACGCTCTCGGCAGGTTGGGAAATTATCGAAGGCCTCAAGTATCGGGTCAGTATAAATGGTGGAATTGAGGACAGCCAATTCAAACGCTTCGAGCCTTCCATCGTAGACTTGGATGCTTCCAGAGCACCGCGGCCTGCAAGAGCCGTTGAAGAGCGGGGTACCGATTATGATTGGGTAATCGAGAATACACTCAATTACACGAAAAACTTCGGTGGCAAGCACCAATTCAATGCATTAGTGGGCTATACCACACAGAAGCATACCAGCAATGACCTCGATGGCGAAGCACGCGGATTTGCAAATGACGACATAGAAACGTTGAATGCGGGCAATATGTATGAGCTATCCAGCAGCGCGTCGGAATACTCATTGATATCCTACCTGAGCCGGGTCAATTACGTGTATGATGACCGCTACCTGTTCACCGCTGCTATACGCAGCGATGGCTCCTCCCGCTTTGGTCAAAGCCGGAGATGGGGGACATTTCCTTCCGTTTCAGTAGGTTGGCGGATCTCCCAGGAACAATTCATGCAGAATGTAGATCCCATCAGCGATCTCAAAATCAGGGCTGGCTTCGGGATTTCCGGAAACAACCGCATTGGCAACTATTCCGCAATCGGGCTATTGAGCCCGGGATATTATCCCAGCAGCGGATCGCTCATCAATACCGTAGATCCCTCATCGATACCAAATGATAACCTGGGGTGGGAAAAAACACGTCAAATCAACTTAGGCCTTGAGCTGGGCTTGTTCAATGACCGCATCCGTGTAGAAGGCGATTTCTACAACAGCCAATCCATTGACCTTTTGCTCAATGTCCCCGTTCCGTCCATCACCGGCTATGAAACCCAGCTCCAGAACATCGGAAAAGTGGAAAACAAAGGTGTCGAAATTGCCTTCACAACCCGGAACTTGGTCAATGCGTTTAAGTGGAATACCAATTTCAACATTTCCATCAATAAAAACAAGGTACTGGAAGTAGGCCCCGACCAACGGCCTATCTTCGGTAGTGCACCAAATGCCACCAATGCTTTTATTACGACGATAGGACACCCCATCGCGAGCTTCTTTGGCTATCAATATGAAGGCGTCTTCACGTCGCAGGAAGAACTCGATCGCTACCCGCATCTTGCGGCCGATAAGATAGGCGATGGCCGGTATGCCGATATCAATGGAGACGGGATATTGGATCAAAATGACAAAACCATTTTAGGAAGCAACAATCCCGATTTTATCGCGGGCCTGACCAACAGCTTCTCCTATAAAAATTTCTCGCTAAGCGCACAGTTTACCGCTTCGCAGGGCGCCAAGGTGTTCAGTTTCTTCAAGCGCATGGTGGGTATCTATCATGGCGACCGAAACGGGATGATTGAGCAAACCGACCGGTGGCGTTCGCCTGAGGATCCCGGCGACGGTATCCACTTCCGTGCCACCCGCAATCCCACCGGTTGGCAGCGCGATCCCTCATCCGCTTGGGTACAGGACGCTTCTTATTTACGGTTGAGAAATGTAAATTTGGCCTACAACGTGGGGCAAGGTGTGCTGGACAGGTTGAATGTGTCCGCGTTGCGCCTGTATATCACGGGCAGCAATCTGTTTACCCTAACGGACTATACAGGTTATGACCCAGAAACCAGCAGTGAAGGGACAGGGCTTAACAAAGGTGGCGACTACCTGGGTTACCCTACAGCCAGATCCTTTATTTTCGGTATCAACCTAACGTTGTAAGCTTAATCAAATGCTTTAGATTATGAAAAAGATTTTTTTATTGCTCATCATAACATCCATACTAACCTCCTGTGGGACCGATTTTATCGATTTGGCACCGCCATCTAACTTAAATTCGAGCACGTTCTACAAAACCCAGCAGGATATCAATCAAGCGACCTTATCGGCATACGCCAGCTTGCGTACGCTTTATAACGGCTCTTTCTACCGGTTGGGTGAAATACGCTCGGACAACACCACGTATTCTTGGCTAGCTGGCAACCCCGCCAATGAAAAAGGCGTCGATGAGTTTGCCTCCCCTTTACTTCCGGAAAACTCCTTTCTTCAGGACTGCTGGAATGACAGCTACCATACGATACTGCGATGCAACCTCGTGCTGGGACGTAGCGATGCGGCTTCATTCACCAGCGAATCGGAACATTTGCGCACGCAGTATAAAGCCGAGGCCAGTTTTATCCGTGCGCTGACCTATTTCTGGTTGAACCGCGTATTCGGCGGTCAGGCCCAAAACGGCCAGTTGCTTGGCGTCATCAAAGTAGACCGGGAAATTACGCCTGATGAGTCTTACGAACTCAGCCGCGTACCCTTGGAAGAAATATATGATCTCATCGTTGCTGACCTCCAATACGCGGAGGCCAACCTTCCGGAAGCCTACTCGGCAGGCGATAGAGGCCGCGCTACCAAAGGTTCTGCCGCTGCACTGTTGGGAAAAGTGTATATGACCATGGCTGGCTATCCCCTCAACAAGGGCAATGAATATTACAACCTGGCGATTGGAAAATTCCAGCAGGTCATCGGTAGTGGCAGCTACTCCCTGCTCTCCGGCTACGATGATGTATTTGACGTAAACAACAAAAACAACGCGGAGTCCATTTTCGAAATCCAATACATGAAAGGTGCTCCGGGCGGTGACACAGGTAGCCCCTGGAACAATAACTTCGCGCCCCGCTTTTCTGACAAGGAAGTGGTACTCGTGGGCGATAAAAGTGGCCAAAATGCACCAACACAAGACATGTCCGATGCGTACGAGACCGGAGATCCTCGAAAGTATGTATCGATGCGCGACGGCTGGATAAACGCACAGACAGGTGCATTCGAACGTGATAAATACGTCCGTAAATACTATGATGTCGCTACCAGCGGATCCGACAATGGCAACAATTGGATAGAACTGCGCCTTGCCGACATCTATCTGCTCTACGCGGAAGCTTTGGTAAGGACGGGCGGGGATAAGACGACTGCCTTATCGTATGTCAATGATATTCGCGAGCGCGCGCGAAACACACCCGGTGATCCCGGTATCGAAAGGCCAGCCAACCTGCTGGCAGATTACCAGCTAACGGATTTTGCCAATGACCAGCAACTGCTGCTGGCCATCGAAAGGGAACGCCGCGTAGAATTGGCCTTTGAAAACCACCGATGGTTTGATCTGGTGCGGACAGGAAGAGCCGAGGAGGTCATGGTTGCCGAGCAGCGGGCAGATGGCTACAACCCATTCACTTGGAGCGATAATGCATTGGCCTATCCCATTCCGATGACCGTCATGCAGTCCAACCCTCAACAGATTATTCAAAACAATGGATATACTCAGATGTAATTTTATGCTTATGACAACAAAACAGTTAATTTTATCCGCTTTGACCCTATTTGCAACCCTCGGTGTGCGGAGCCAACAAGCAGACAACGCACTCACGGCTCAGGAAAAAGCCGATGGCTGGGAATTGCTCTTCAATGGGCAAAATCTGACCGGGTGGAAAACGCCCAAGGGCATCCCGCCGGATACCGACTGGCAAGTATCGGATGGTACACTCTCCATCCGCCCGGAAGGGAAAGGCCACAACGACATCATTTCCGAAAAGGAATATCGGGATTTTGACCTTCGTGTCGATTTTAAAATCACCGAAGGAGCCAACAGTGGCATCAAATACTTCTTCACCAACTATGAGCAGGGAGGCTGGCTGGGGCCGGAATATCAAATCATCGACAATGAGCGCCATGCCGATGCAAAACTCGGCAGGAATGGCAACCGCCAACTGAGCACGTTGTATGATATCCTGCCCGTAACGAAAAAAGTCGAAATCAACGTAGGCGAATGGAACCACGCGCGCATTGTGGCGCAGGGATCAAAAGTGACCCATTATCTGAACGGCCAAGAAGTATTGTCTTTTGATCGGAATGGCACCGAGTTTGCCCAGGCACGGGATTTGAGTAAGTTTAAGGACGTCAAACCAAGCTTTGGTTCGGCGAGCTCCGGCCATGTCCTGCTTCAGGATCACGGTGATGTGGTATTTTTCAAAAACGTAAAAATAAAAGCATTATAGAAACTATTAAGTATGATATTATGAACATAAATTCAAGGAGAGCTTTCATTAAAAAGCTCGGTGTCGGCACGGCTGCAATTTCATTGGGCAACAACATCCTGGCCAGCAATCCCGCCATGGGATTTTCAGCCAAGAGCTACCGCAATATTATCGGCGCCAATGAACGGATCCGTGTAGCTGCCATTGGCGTAAATAGTAGGGGAACCAGCATGAGTGGCACCTTCGCCCGCCAGAAAAACGCAGAAATAGCTTGTATATGTGACGTGGATGAACGCGCTATTCCCAAGGCGCTAAAACGCGTGGCAGATGCTGGCCAAACCACCACACCAAAAACCGAAAAAGACCTCCGCAAGGTACTGGAAGACAAAAACATCGATGCCATTTATACCGCAACACCAGACCACTGGCATGCGCCACTCACGATCATGGGTTGCCAAGCAGGCAAGCACGTGTATGTTGAAAAACCGATGGCACACAACCCTGGTGAAGGCGAGATGGCTGTGGCAGCTGCCCGGAAATATGATCGCGTGGTACAAATGGGTGCCCAAAGGCGCTCAGCCCCCGTACTGACGAAGGGCATTCAGTTGCTGCATGATGGTGTCATCGGAAAGGTATACATGGCCAAGACATGGTATACCAACACCCGGAAAGCCACCTTTCTAAAACCCGGTACCGTCCCCACCTGGCTGGACTACGACCTGTGGCAGGGGCCTGCTCCCCGGGTACCTTACCAGGAGGGGCTTATCCATTACGATTGGCATTGGTTTTGGCATTGGGGTACGGGTGAGGCCCTCAACAACGGTACGCATGAGGTAGACGTGGCCCGCTGGGGCCTCGGCGTTGAATTTCCCACACGCATCAGCTCCATTGGTGGCCGCTACCAATATAAAGACGACTGGGAGACGCCGGATACCCAGGTCGTCACGCTTGAATATCCCGAGGCCACGCTCGTTTGGGAGAGCCGCAGTTGCAACGGCCAGAAGGTTGAAGGGCTCGACCGGGGAATCGTTTTCTATGGCGAAAAGGGAAGCCTGGAAACGGGCTGGGATGGCTTTAAGATCTATGACCTTCAAGGTAAATTGACCCAAGAAGAGCGATCCGAAGCTGAAAAGGGTGCCTTGGAAGGCCGCAATACCGCAAGCCCCAGCTTGGGGATGGACAGCTTACACGTTGCCGACTTTCTGGATGCAATCCGCAATAACCGCCGCCCCAACTGTGACATCGAACTGGGCTACAAGAGTACGGTGGCTATGTTGCTCAGCAACATCTCCTGGCGTGTAAAGCGGGATCTGCAGATCAATCCCGAGAATGGCCACATCATTGGTGATGCAGAAGCCGAAAAGCTCTGGAGCCGAGCCTACGAACCGGGGTGGGAACCCAAGGTATAGCGCTACCAAAAAACTTGCCGGATGGGACATCGGAACGGAGACGCGCCGATTCCTATCGGCAAGATTTCATTTCTGTTAATTTTAATAGCTACTAAAATGACAATACGAAGCAGCTTATGTTTCCTTTTTTCCCTCCTGTCGGTTTTTGCCGCAGTTGCCCAAGAAGCCAATACCTTATCTCAGGAAGAACAGGCTGCTGGCTGGCAACTTTTGTTTGATGGCAAGAGTCTCAATGGATTGCGGAAATTAGCCGATGGCGGGTGGGAGGTCAAGGATGGTACGCTTTCAGCCACCCCCATACCGCATGGCAGGCAGATGGATATCATTACCGATGATCAATTTGAAAATTTCGAACTGACGTTTGAATTTGCGATATCCATGAATACCAATAGTGGGGTCAAATACCTCGTGACCAATGATTTTCCCAATCAAAAAGGGGCTTATTTGGGACTGGAATACCAAATCTTGGATGACAACAACTATCAATACCCCGAGCGGGGAAACTTACGCTCCACCGCATCGCTTTATGATCTGATCCCCGCTGGCCAGCAAAAAAGCCTAAAGGGCTTCGGGCAATGGAACACGGCAAAAATCGTCGTAAACCGCAACCTGATCAGCCATTGGTTAAATGGGGACAAAATCGTGGACTACGATCGGAGTACACCGTCCTTTCAGGAATTGATCAAACAAAGTAAATATAAAGACCTCCAGCATTTCGGCAAAGCCAAAAAGGGTTACTTGCTTTTTCAGAATGAAGGTACGCCCATCGCCTTCCGAAATATAAAGATTAGAATGCTGGATTGATTGGATCACTCATACCGCAATGCCTCCACGGGATCAAGCCTTGATGCCTTGGAGGCTGGGTAATATCCGGACAGCATGCCTACGCCTACGCATACTACCACCCCCAGAATAATCCAGTTCCAGGGAATGATAAAACTGGCTCCCATTACCACGGCGAGGATATTGCCGATCAGAATCCCTAAAAAGATACCGGCAAAGCCTCCCATGAGGCAAATTACAACCGCCTCCGTAAGGAATTGCCTGCGGATGACTTTCGGCGTGGCACCGATGGCTTTGCGGATACCGATTTCGCGGGTGCGCTCCGTCACCGATACAAGCATGATATTCATCAGACCGATAGAAGCCCCTATCAGCGTGATCAATGCAATAACAATGGCACCAAGTGTGACGTAGGTAAGGCTTTGGATCAGTATCTGCGCCACGGCATCACTTTTGGTAATTTCAAAATTTGTTTCCTGACCAATCCGTAATCCACGGACATTGCGGAATAGTGCCGTAGCTTCACCAATGGCCGATTCTATTTGCTCCGGATTCGCGGCCATTACCGTAATCGTGTAGGAGGGGCGCCCAATGGCCATCACGGCCCGAGCCTTGAGTAAGGGAATAACACACGCTTTATCGCCGCCAAATCCGGCACTTGAGCCCTTATCTTCCAATACCCCGATAATCGAATAACGGGCGTTGCCTATGGTAATGAACTGGTCGAGGGGTTCCTCATTGTCTTTGAAAAGCCGCTCCACAATCTCCGAGCCTACGATGACCACATTGCTGCCGTATTCAATCTCGCGCTGCGAAAAATTGCGGCCCAGCGACAAGTTATATCCCGCAGTTTGCAGGTAATTTTCGTCTGCGCCAAGTACATTAATGTTGGGATTGGTCTGTTCACTCTTGTATTTGGCTACCGCACCGGTTGACGCGTAAGTGCTCAACGATACTACAGCTGGGTAGTCAAACGCATCTTTGAATGCCGTGGCCTGGTAATAGGTAATCTGCGGGAATTGCTTGGGTCGCGTCCCACTCCCCCCAATCTGTACATTCAAGCCCCTATTGCGGATGTTGAATGAATTGGAACCCATGGCAGAAAAGGAGTCCGTCAGCGAGTTTTTAATTGCATCAATGGAAGTGAGGATACCAACTAGCGCCGTAATTCCAATGGCAATAATCAAAGCCGTCAGAAACGTACGCAATTTATTGCTGCTAATCGCCTGCAACGACAACTTCACATTCTCCCTATTGGATATTTGGACCGACATCTCAAAACAGTTTTAGTAAGCTATTAGAGTCTCATGGTTGGCAAATGTTACAGCAAAAGGCTCACTTCTTTGCGTGGCTAAACAACCAGGGGAGCAAATCCGGCTCGGCAAAAGCGGCATCCCAGCTGTTGTGATTGGCCGTTGGATAAAACGTATATTTCGGATTGGCCCCCAAGCGCTTCAACTCCGTAACAATAGCATGGGAATGCGTCGGCGGCACGACGTCATCCTGCTCACCATGGAATATCCACAACGGTATGTGGGCATATTTTTTGACATTGAAGGTATTGTCGCCCCCACAAATCGCGAAGGCCGCTGCAAACACCTTCGGTTTGCGACGCAACGCTTCATAGGTACCCATGGCACCCATGGATAAGCCCCCGATATAGACCTGTTTTTTATCTACGCCTTCATCCCGCAGTGTTTGTCTCACCAGCCGCAAAAACAACCGCATGCCTACCGAAGGTTTGCCTCCTGTCCGGAAATAAAATTCGCGCTTGCCATCATCCTGCGATTGAATAGCTACATTGCTCCAAAACGACGCTTCGGGACATTGAGGAAATACGATAATGGCCGGAAAGGCATGGCGGATACTATCTGCCAAAAACAACGAGCCGCCGTGGGTTAATTGGCTTGCATTGTCGTTTCCCCGCTCGCCGGCACCATGCAAGAAAAACAACACCGGATATTGCCCCTCTGGATCGTAACCATCGGGATATAATATCCGGTACGGCAATGTATCTCCACGGTGAATCAGTTGCTTGGCTTGAAAAGCCGGAAAATCCTGTGCATAGGCTCCTATAGCGATGCATAGGCAGCTAAAGGCCGTTACTAAACGTTGTTTCATAGGGCAAAAAATAGTTCTTTTTCCTTCATTAACTGATAAAAGTACTACTTTATTCCATTCCCTCAAAAATTAAACAGCGGCGGCCACATTCTTCTTGAATGCAGAGGGCGATATTCCGTATTTATTTTTGAAAGCCGTAGAAAAGTACGCGGGCGACGAGAACCCCGTTTGATAAGCTACATTATTGACGGGTATACTTTGCTGCAACAGCAACTTTGCTTTCCTCAGGCGGCGTGCTGAAATGTAATCATTGATGCTGCAATCAAGCAGCGATTTTACTTTACGGTACAGCTGTATACGTGATGTGGCCAGTCGTTCGCAGAGGTAGTCTACATTCAGTTCGCTATTGGCGATATTTTCCTCCACTACAGCAGCCAATTCATTCAGGAAGCGCTTGTCGGCCGCTGCAATATACGATGGTGGCCGCAACTCGGCCACTTCGCTGCTAAAGTGGCGATGAAGAATCTTTCGGTTGCCTATCAGGTTGTTCGCGAGCACCAATAAGTGATCCATATTGAACGGTTTGGTCAGGTAGGCGTCCGCTAAGGAATCAAGGCCTGCTCGTACCTGTTCGTCCGTTCCCCTTGCGGTGAGCAACACCACAGGTATGACTGCTGTCCGCAAATCACTTTTCAGTTTACGCACCAATACGGTACCCAGCTCCCCAGGCATCAGCACATCCGAGAGAATAAGGTCCGGCAAGTGTTCAACGGCTTGGCGGAAGCCTTCTTTGGCATCGGAAGCCATGAAAACCGTGAACTGCTCAGCCAACTTATCCGCCAAAAAATGCCGCATTTCGGTATGGTCTTCCACAACCAAGATGGAGTGAGGCTTCAGGTCATCTCCCTCCATTTCGTCGATATTACCGCTGCCCGCAAGTTGCATTTCAATCTCATGCGTTAATAACGGTAGTGCGGTATCAACCCCTGCCGTTTCCACCTCTTCTTGTGCTGCTGAAAATCCGCTCCCGTTATCCAGACCACCGTTGCTAAGCGGCAAACTAATCGAGACCGTGGTGCCCTGTGTCTTTTCACTATGCACAGCGATATGGCCCTGATGCAGTGAGACAATTTCCTTGCACAACGTCAAGCCAATGCCCGAGCCATGGGCATGGTTTTCACCTTGGTAGAACGGCTCAAACAAGTGTGGAAGATCAGCTTCGGCAATACCAATACCCGTGTCTATCACCTGCATTTCCAACATACCCTCACCGGATTCGACCAGTCGCAAGACAATCTCCCCGCCTTGCGGGGTAAATTTGAATGCGTTGGACAGGAGATTATACAGCAATTTCTCCAGCAGGTCTTCATCAAACCACAATGTTGTTTCCAGCACTTCATTTTCCAACCGGAGGTTAATCGCCTTTTGCTGTGCCAATGGTCGAAAGCATTGAACCACGTTGCTGCAAAAAAGCAGCAAGCTTTGCCGTTTGGCCTTTATGCGCAAGCCTTCATACCCCACCCGCCGTAGGTCTATCAGTTGGGATACCAAATGTTGTAAAACCAGTGCATTCTTCTTGATGAGCGTCAGTGATCGGTTGGTCTTCTCTGGCAGCTTGTCGTTCTTCAGCAACTCTTCCAAGGGTACCAAAATCAGCGACAGCGGGGTCTTGAATTCGTGGGAGATATTTGTGAAAAAATTGATTTTTGCCTCCGTAGCTTGCTCCACCTCCTTGGTCATCTCCAAGATACGTTGCTGCTGCCCCAGTATTTCGTGGTTTTGATGCTCCAACTGCTTGTTTTTGTCCCAATTGGCCTTTAGTGAATAAAACGAGATACCCGCAAACACGACGGCGAGCACCAGGCTCACCACGAGGATGTTGAGCACGCGCTGTTGGTTACTGAATATTTTTTGCTGCTCAGCAAAAAGCTGTTGCTGCTTATCAATGTCGCGCTGCTGACTGATAATTTTGTCGGTTTGCAGCTTCATGAGTTGCACGTTGGCTGAGTCTACCACCAAAGTGCCCAGAATGTTTTCCCGTTGATAGGGTTGGCGGTTGAGGATGGCCATGGCCGTCTGGATACACTCCTTGCCTCCCGTAGGATATAACATAGACGCGTCCAGCACCTTTTCGGCCACGAAGTGCAACCCATTATTGTCGCCGGGCAATGCATCCACACCCACAATCTTAATCCGGTTGCCCGGTAGCTCTTGCTGCAATGCCTGATAGGTACCGAATGCCATCTGGTCATTATAGGCAAAGATGGCGTCTGAAGCAGCCAGTTTGCCGACTTGCTGCACCACCTGTGCTTTGGCCACGTCAATCAGCCATTGGCCATTCACCTGCTGCAAAAGCCGGATACCGGGGTGAGGCCTCAAGGCATCGTGCAACCCCCGTTGGCGTTCCATCGCCGCGGAAGATCCGGGTAGTCCCGTCACTTCGCTGATGGTACCCCGGCGGCCCAGCTGAGTAGCAAGATACTGGCCAGCCATGTAGCCGATTTTATAATTGTCCGCGCCCACATACGCGTTATACTGGCCAGAGGCTGTCTTGCGATCGGTCACGATCACGGGAGTCCCGCTACGGAATATCTCATCCACCACGGGTGTTAGTGGTTCTGCCTCGTTGGGTGATATGATAATCAGATCAGGATGCATACCGCGCAGTTCATACAATTGCTGGATTTGCAACTCGCTGCTGTTTTCTGCATCACGGTAAATAAACTCCACGTCCGGATAAAAGGAAAGTTCCCGCTTCATCTCCTCCAGCATCGTCTGCCGCCAAGCATCAGACCCTACGCACTGCGAAAAGGCAATGCGATACGTGGGTTTGTGATCTACCAAGCTACAAGCTTGCAGCAATAGCAACACCATACACAAAACCCGCCAAGATTTTCTCATGCTATTCATCACTTGGTTTATAATATTAGGTGAAGTTAAAAAAAAATACCTATGCTTCCCACTTACCTTCATAAAACCAAACGAATCAGTAGGGCACAGCTGTTCAAATTTCGAAAAGTTGTGATACAAAATCCAAAACCACTATGCTTACAACACAAATAAAACACTGGTTATAAGCATATTGAAAACTTGAAACAAAACTGAACGATTTTGCAAGAAACCCTAAACCCGCCAAGGGTAGCGTGCCACTACATTTGTCGGCAATAGCACCAATTAGATAACTGAGATTTCTTATGACAAAAAACACGGTACTTGCATGGTCCTTTGTAGTAGCTTTAGGTGGTTTTCTTTTCGGCTTTGACACTGCCGTAATCTCCGGGGCAGAAAAATCCGTCCAACTCCATTGGGGGTTGAGCGAAGTACAGCATGGCATTACGATGGCCATTGCACTGGTGGGCACGGTAGTCGGTGCGCTTTTAGGAGCTTATCCTTCCGATCATTTTGGGCGCAAGCCTACCCTATTTATCGTTGCTGCGCTATATTTCTTCTCAGCGCTGGGCACAGCACTTGCCCAGGATTGGTACTTGTTTATCTTATTTCGGTTTTTTGGGGGTATCGGCGTGGGGGTATCATCCGTCACCGCCCCTATCTACATTTCCGAGATTTCCCCTGCCGGCAGACGTGGCCGATTAGTGGGGCTCTTCCAGTTTAATGTGGTATTGGGCATTCTGGTCTCCTACCTGTCCAACTACCTTATTGGGCAGGGAGGTGAAAGCTCTTGGCGGTGGATGCTGGGTGTACAGACTATCCCGGCATTGCTATTTTACATCCTTATCCATTTTGTCCCTGAAAGTCCGCGCTGGCTCCTCCTTTACCGCCAGAACAGGGAGGTCGCTATCCGCATACTCCAAAAAATCAATCCCCGATATTATATGCAAGAGCTGGAGGCCATACTCGCTTCGGTAAAAACCGAAAACAAGGAAAGCGCTTCCGAAGCATTATTTGGCAAAAAATACCGGGTTCCTGTATTCCTGGCTGTAGTTTTCGCCATCTTCAACCAGGTGTCGGGCATCAACGCTATCATCTACTATGCGCCACGCGTGTTTGAGATGGCCGGTTTGGGTGGGCAGGGCTCGCTCTTGTCTACGGTAGGCGTTGGCTTGGTCAACTTCACTTTTACACTGGTGGCTATCAATTTCATTGACAAAGTAGGGCGTCGCACGCTGATGTTTATCGGGTCTATCGGCCTTATCGTCGCGCTTGCCCTCGTATCCTACGCATTTTATTCCGAAGCACCAGACGGACTGGCTATCACGGCCTACCTTATGGTCTACATTGCTTTTTTTGCCTTTTCGCAGGGAGCGGTCATCTGGGTATTCATCTCGGAGATCTTTCCCAATGAGGTACGCGCCAAAGGGCAGACGCTGGGAAGTCTCACCCATTGGGTGATGGCGGCCATCATCACGTTCTTCTTTCCCATGCTTAGCGAACAGCTTGGCGGGGGCAGTACGTTCCTCATCTTCGCGGGCTTCATGGTGCTGCAGTTGCTGTTTGTATGGAAGTTGATGCCGGAGACCAAAGGGAAATCACTGGAGCAAATCGGGGGTACAATGCTCCATTAATCATGTTCAACTAACGTGTCTCATATGTCAAACAGCGAAAATAAAACAGTAGTCTGCTACGGTGAGGTACTTTGGGATATGTTGCCTACCGGAAAGCAGCCAGGGGGAGCGCCCATGAATGTCGCCTATCATTTACAGCAATTGGGAAAGCACCCTACGGTCATATCCAAAGTGGGATTCGACGACTTGGGTAAGCAACTCATTGAAACGTTGGCAGCTAAAAATATCCCGACAGACTTCATTCAAATTGACCACGAAAAACCTACAAGTGTTGTCACTGCTACTTTCAAAAATAAACAAGAGATGGTATATACGATATCAGAAGACGTGGCCTGGGATTATATTGAAAAAATGCCCAATCAGGAATCCATTGTGCGTCATGCCAACTACTTCGTATATGGAAGCCTGGCCGCACGCAACCGGCAGTCATTCGAAGCCTTGCTGAGCCTCCTGGAGATGGCCAACTTAAAAACCCTGGATTTAAACCTGCGTGCACCCTTTTATAACCGGGACTTATTGGAAGTGTTATTGAGCAGCGCTGACATCTTGAAAGTCAATCGTGACGAACTGGAGCTCGTCTCCGGTTGGTTTTCTGCACTATCGGCCGAAAAGGAGCAGATGCAATTAGTAAAAGATCGGTTCCACCTCCAATCCATTATGCTCACGCGGGGCAAAGCAGGAGCGATACTAAACATAGCCGACGAATGGCATGCCACCAACGGATTGCCCATACAGGTTGAGGATACCATTGGGTGTGGAGATGCTTTTCTTGCAGCATTTATTTCAAAACAGATTGAAAACAAGACCATTGATGAAACACTCCGCCATGCTAACCAACTGGCGGCATTCATCGCAACAAAAAAAGGGGCTTGCCCCGGATACGAATTAAGCAGTGTTAATGCTTGGGCAGATTCATTATTGCCAAACCTTGATTAATGGTTTAACAAACAAAACATATTTATCCGATGATTAATCATGCATTCCTACCAACACGTTTTATCCAAATACAGGCGTTCTGCCCGTATCTCTTAAAAAGAATAACTGATGATGAGAAAAGCAAGGGCCCTTGACGCGGAGCGATAATACGTTTAAACGCTTCTTAGAAAAACCAATTTATGAAACCAACTACGCAAACTTAATTTCTATGAGACTTTTTTTAATCCTATTTGTGGTGTTATTCATCACAACAGCATTTGCCCAGCAACGAAAAATAACCGGTACGGTATTGAGTAGGTCTACAGGCGAAGCGCTATCCGGTGTGACCATAAAAGGCACTTCGCAAACGACCGCCACGGATGCAAACGGGAAGTTTTCCATTAACGCAGCCTCCGGTGAAACACTGGTGCTTTCCTATGTGGGCATGAACGACTTACGTGTAACAGTCACCGATGAAACGACGGAGCTAAATTTAGCTATGGAAGAAAACACCGCTACCTTAGACCAGGTCGTCATTGTAGGGTATACCACGCAACGAAAAAAAGATCTAACCGGCTCAATAGCCGTCGTTAATTTGTCCTCAGATGTCACAAGCACCACTTCTGGTAATACTGCCCAGGCATTGCAAGGTCGGGTGGCAGGTCTGTATATCGAAAAAGATGGTTCTCCCAATGGCGCTACAAGCCGCATTCTTATCCGGGGCTCCAATACCTTGGGGAATAATAATCCACTGTATGTGATAGATGGCGTGCCCACTACGAGACCCGAGGTATTTCAAAACCTCAATCCGGCATCCATTGAATCCGTGCAAATCCTCAAGGATGCTTCTGCCTCTTCAATCTATGGTTCCCGCGCGTCCAACGGTGTGATTATCGTCACCACCAAAAATGGTGGCAATACTGAAGGCAAAGTCCAGTTCCAATTGAATAGCAATGTGGCTGCGCAATCCGAAAGATCGATACGTTTTAACGTGCTCAACGCCATCGACCGGGGAAGGGCTTTGTGGCAGGCTTCGATAAACGATCGGCAAGACCCCGCCGCAGCGTATGGGGAAATTTACAATTTTGATTGGAATGGCAATTATGAGCAGCCCGTGTTAAACGGTGTCTCACTACAACCCTTTGTTGGTGGAGACTCGAATACACCTTCTGGAGATACAGACTGGCAAGACGTCATGTATAAAACCGGGATGGTGACGAACAATAACCTGACGGCATCCGTCGGCAATAAAAATTCCTCCCTGGAACTGGGCTTCGGATACATTAAAAATACCGGCATGATGCGGTATACCGGGTATGATCGCATCAGCGGAAACATCAATGCAGTCACACGCGCTTTTAACGACAAACTCACGTTGGGTGTAAACATCAATATTGCAAATTCGAACGAGTTGCTTACCGCAAATGATTTGGGGGGCAGTGCGTCTACCTTCAATGCGGTAACTTTGGCCCCAACTATTCCAGTATTTCAAAAAGATGGCTCAACGTATGCAGGGGAGCTGGGTGCGGGTTATTCCGATAGAAATAACCCCCTGCATATGCAGTATTTAGCACGGTGGAACAATACCAACCGCCTTAACACCTTCGGAAATGTGTTTATTGAAGTCCAGCCGGTTAAAAACCTGTTCTTTCGTTCCAGCATTGGCGCGGATGATTCGCGATTTTTGAGAAAGGTCATTGAACCAACGTTTACGGAAGGCGCATTAAGCCGCACAACCAATAGCCTCACTCATGATCAAAACCATTTTTTAAGCCTCACACTTTCCAATACCCTAAGGTACAACCTCGCGCTGGGTGATCATAGCCGATTTAACTTCCTGCTTGGAACCGAGTACATTAAAACCGACCTCAACTACCAGCTAACAAGAAAACAGGGATTCTCCATCCAGACGGAAGATTATTTTACGCTAAACGCAGCAACAGGAAACACATCCGTATCCGGCAACCTCACCGGCAATAGGTTATTTTCTCAGTTTGCCCGCGTTGATTATAACTTATTGGATAGGTACCTCATTGCCGTGACAATTAGGCGAGATGGTTCCTCCCGTTTTGGTTCCAACAACCAATACGGGGTTTTCCCCGCTGCTTCCATCGGCTGGAAAATCGACCAGGAGGATTTTATGCGGGACAGCCGCCTCTTTTCCGAGTTGAAACTCCGATTGGGTGTAGGCCGGGTAGGCAACCAAGAAATAGGCGATATCGCCCGATATGCGTTATATGAAGCACGGTATGGCCTCTCCCAAAATGAACTGACACCCGGTTTCTGGGAACCGTATATGAATATTGGTACGGCCTATTCATTGAATGGGGCCAATACGGGAATGTTGCCATCGGGCTTTGTACAAACACAAGGGGGCAATCCCAACTTAAAATGGGAAAGTACGGGAGAGCTAAATGCAGGGCTTGACTTTGCGTTGCTTGAAAACAAGATCTTCGGTTCCTTTGACTATTTCTCGCGCAAAACAACCGGGATCCTTATCACACCACCCGTGGCGTCTGCCTTGGGCGAAGGGCAAAGCAAACCCGTGAACGGTGCAACGAAAACCAATAAAGGGTGGGAGTTCGTCGTTGGCTACCGGGGAGAAAAAAGTGGCGATTTTAGCTATGACGTACAAATGAATTTCGCCCATTTCCGTGATGAAATCACCGAATTGCCGGAGTCTGTCCGTCCGGCCTATCCGGGGAACCTTCTCCATACCATCATTGGGCATTCGCAGTTTGATATTTTCGGTTATAAAACGGACGGGCTTTTCCAATCCCAGCAGGAAGTAGACGAAGCACCGACGCAAATCGGCGCAGCTCCCGGACGGATACGGTATGTCGATCTGAATGGCGACGACAGAATTGATGACCTGGACAGGACATGGATCGGTACGACGTTGCCTAAACTTGAATATGGCGTGCGCATCGGCGCAGCTTACCGAAGCTTTGATATTTCCATCTTTGCCTCGGGGGTCGCAGGCCGAAGTGGATATGATGTGTATAGCAACTTTAATAACCTGATGAAAAGCCGCGAAAATGTCGGCCCGGGCGTATTTAACGGGTGGACGCCCACCAATACCGATACCAATGTGCCGGCGCTTACCTTGGTCGATGCCAACAACGAAACCCGCACCTCCGACTATTTTATGGTCAATACCGCTTACTTTAAAATGAGAAATATACAGCTTGGGTATAACCTTACGCCAAAATCCATTTTTTCAAACGTCCGCTTTTTTGTGATGGGCGAAAATTTATTCTGGATCAAAAGCAACGAATACCAGGGGCCAGATCCTGAACGCATTGATCTGGGCCCCGTGCCGATACCCAAAACATACACATTCGGAGTCAATCTTTCTTTCTAAAAAGCTGAGTAATATGAAAACTAACTATATATTCGTCTTCATTGCTATATTAGCATTAATGACTACTTCCTGCGAACGAACGTTGGATTACACCCCCAGTGGCGTGCTTTCTTCTTCCGATCTCACTTCTCCTGAAGCTGCTGAAGGATTGGTCACGGCTGCCTATGCTGCTATCGGCAACGGTGATCCCATTGGACATATTTACACGAAATGGGCCTACGGTAGCGTACGGTCAGACGACGCCTACAAAGGCGGCGGTAGTATAGACGACCAAGGCGAAGTCAACCAGATGGAGCAGTATAATCTCGTGACTCCCACAATGGGAATTTTTATTCCCCGGACATGGGCCAATTATTACAAATCCGTATCGCGGGCTAATGTGGGTCTACGCGCTATCAATGCACTTAATGAAGCCGATTTTGCAAATAAAAACATCCGCATCGGCGAGTTGCGGTTTTTAAGAGCACACAGCTACTTCTCTTTAAAGCTGCTCTTTGATAACGTCCCGATGTTCGATGAGCAGGCGACTTCGGATGATATACTGACCATCTCCAACGATCTGAGTGACGAAGATGCATGGAATTTTATTGCCGCCGATTTGCAGTTTGCTGTGGACAACTTGCCATCGGAGCAACCAGAAATGGGAAGGGCCAACAAATATGCAGCGGAAGCATACCTTGCAAGGGTACGGCTATACCAGGCTTACGAACAGGATGAAGACCACCAGGTTGTGCGTATCAATACAGGCCGCTTACAGGAAGTCGCCACGTTATTGGAAGATGTCGTCGGGTTGGGTGGCTATTCCCTCAGCCCGGATATTGCCGATAATTTTCTGCCCGAAACGGAAAACGGGCCGGAGTCTGTATTTGCCATTCAATTCACGATCAATGACGGCACCGTAAATGGAAGGCTGGATTACGAAGGCGGCACCACTTACCCCAGCGGAGCACCGCAATACGGGTGTTGTGGCTTCCACATGCCCAGCCAAAATATGGTCAATGCGTTTACGACCAACGCAGACGGGTTGCCCAACTTTGATACGTTTAATAATTCGATTGCAGATTTCAGCAACCAAACATTCGACGTGCGGCTGGATCATACCGTAGGTATCAATGGACATCCTTATAAATACAACCCCGATGTTCCGTTTAGCAACACATGGGTACGTGTACCCGGCATATATGGAAATTTTCACAGCATGCGCAGCCAGTTGCTGGCTACAAGCTCTTCGTATTACAAATTGGGCCCCTTTATCGGGTCTGCATTAAATCTTGACGTCATCAGATATGACGATGTACTTTTGATGTTGGCGGAAGCATACATTGAGTTGGGCCAGCAAGATTTGGCAAGGCCATTGATCAATCAGATAAGAGAACGAGCAGCCGCAAGCACAACACGGCTACGAAAGGCCGATGGGACATTCCCCACAAACTACAACATCAAGGCATACCCTGCGACGGGTTGGACACAAGCTTATGCAAGGCAGGCGCTGCGCTGGGAGCGGCGATTGGAATTTGCTACGGAAGGCTGGCGCTTTTTCGACTTGGTACGGTGGGGTATCGCCGAGCAAACACTGAACGCCTATTTAGCTGTCGAGAAAACAAGGCGGACATTTTTATCCGCAGCAACATTCACCGCAGGAAGAGATGAATACCTACCGATTCCCCAAGCCGAAATAACGTTTACAAATGGGTTATACAAACAAAATCCCGGTTATTGAAGTAGCAAAGAAAAAGCATGATAATGAAAAGATTTGTTTTAATTGGTTTTGCATCCTTGTTCGTGTTGGCTTGTTCCAATGAACCTTCGCAGCAAGTAACCACGTTGGGTTCGCTGCTCAAGGAAATGACGGATTTTGATGCCGTAGCAAAATACCCTTCACCGGTATATACGCTTAAGCAAGCAAGTAGTCACGACAGGCGATCAATTGCTCCTGACAAACCTGGCTGGTTTGCCAATACGGATTATAATCAGTTTATCCGTGAGGAAAAAAATGATGGGCGCACCGAATATGTCATGCTGGATGCGGAAGGCCCCGGTGCCATTGTACGGTTTTGGCTCACGACCGTGGTAAAACCAGGCATCATGCGCTTTTATTTTGATAATGAAGCCGATGCCACCATTGAAATCCCCGGATTTGATTTACTGAAAGGGTTTGATGGACTGGGCCCCGCCTTGTTAAATCCACACACCAGTTACGAGCCCGACGGGAAAGGGGGGAATACGCTGTATCTTCCCCTGCTTTATCAAAAACATTGCAAAGTCACCTGGGAATACACCGATACAACGGCCATTGACAAACCCCACTATTACCAGATAAATTACCGGACATACGCACCGGGCACGAACGTGGAGACCTTTACGCCGAACCACCTCACGACGTACAAAAGCGATATCGACCAGGCGGAAAAGACACTCTGGAAGCCCGCTGCGGCATCTGGTGAAAAAACGACAATGAATCAGCAACTGCCTGCTGGTGGAGAAACGTCCGTTGCGTTGCCAGGCGGCACAAATGCCATTCGCACATTAGCCGTCCGATTGAATACGCCGGACAGCGCAGACTATGAAAAAATCTGGCGCTCGACATGGCTGAAAATTACGTTCGATAACCACGAAACGGTGCTATGCCCGCTCGGGGACTTTATCGGCAGTGGGTATGGCGGACATAAAATAGCAAGCTGGTTCAGGGACCTGTCTGCTGATGGCGAACTCACCAGCCGCTGGGTAATGCCTTATCAGCAAACAGCTGAAATCACGTTCATCAACAAGGGGGCTACCGAGGTAGGTATAGCGGCCGCGGCAACTGTAGGTGCATTTGAATGGGATGAGGCGACCATGTACTTCCACGCGCTATACAAATATGAAGAAAACATACACGACGCCAAATGGGATTATGACGTAACCAAGGTGGCAACTGAAGACTCGACAGCCCCCATCGACTGGAATTTTGCCACGTTAAGTGGCAAGGGCGTGTATATGGGAAATACCTTGTCCATCAATAACCATATGGAAACATGGTATGGGGAGGGCGATGCCAAAGCGTATGTGGATAACGAAACGTTTCCCTCAGAATTTGGGACGGGACTTGAAGATTATTACAACACATCATGGGCTCCGGTTATACTTTACCAAACGCCGTTTGCTAACGCGCCGAGAGCAGACGATCCATCATCAAAGGGTTACAACACCTTTACAAGAACGCGGATGTTAGATGCTATACCGTTTAAAAAGGCTTTTTCTTTTGATATGGAGATGCTGAGCTGGGACGGTGGAACCATCGATGCTGCCGCTACCACGTATTGGTACGGCTTTGAAAAGCCCTGATAAAAGAACCAAGGATATACTTAAAAACATATGTTATGCGTTTATTATTTTCTGCGACCGCTATTCTCTCCATTTTGCTCCTTTTCATTCCTGGCGCACGGGCAGGCGAGATTGAAATCAACATCAATAAGCGGTATCTCAACTTTCCGATATCGCACCAAGCGGATCGCGCTAAGATGACCTTCCAAGTGGAAGGCAAGCCTGACTTATCGGTAGTGATACGTCTCGCTCCAAACGAAGCGGACTATTGGGTGTTTAGGGACGTATCAGACCTCAAGGGCAAGACCATCAAAATCTCCTACGAAGGCGATACGAACGGATTGCAAAACATTTATCAGGACGATGCGATTGCCGGGCAGGACAGCTTGTATAACGAGCGCAACCGCCCGCAATACCATTTCACTACCCGCCGTGGATGGATAAATGACCCGAATGGCCTGCTTTATTACGATGGTGAATACCATCTTTTCTACCAGCATAATCCCTACGAGCGGGAATGGGAAAACATGCATTGGGGACATGCCGTGAGCGCCGACCTCATCCATTGGCAGGAGCTGCCCGTAGCGCTGTTTCCGGATCAGCATGGCACGATGTTCTCCGGTTCGGCGGTCATTGACTACCGCAATACCGCAGGTTACAACAAAGGCGACAACCCAGCGATGGTGGTAGCCTACACGGCAGACAGTCCAGACAAACAGGTACAGTGCATCGCCTATAGCCTTGATAAGGGACGCACCTTTACCAAATACGAAGGGAATCCGGTGATTGACTCCAAGGCCAAGTGGGACAGCAAGGATACACGTGATCCCAAAGTATTCTGGTACCAGCCGGGCAATCACTGGGTGATGGTACTTAATGAACGCGATGGCCATTCCATCTACACGTCTGCAGATCTTAAGGATTGGCACTACGAAAGCCATGTGACCGGATTCTGGGAATGCCCGGAGCTGTTTGAATTGCCGATAGATGGCGATCCCAACAATACCAAATGGGTCATGTACGGTGCCTCCGGTACGTACATGCTGGGAGCATTTGACGGCAAAGTATTTACACCCGAGAGCGGGAAATACATTTATACAGGCGGCGCTATCTACGCCGCACAGACCTACACCAATATGCCCGATGGCCGCCGTGTGCAAATCGGTTGGGGGCGGGTAAGCCATACCGGAATGCCTTTCAATGGCATGATGCTGCTACCTACTGAATTGACCCTACGCACGACAAAAGATGGGCCACGATTGTTTAATGTGCCTGTGAAAGAAACCAGCCAGTTGTTTACGCCTGTACGCCAGTGGGAAAACCTATCATCCGATCAGGCAAATGCGCTGCTCGACGAATTTGACCATGCCGATGGCTTGCGGATTAAAACGACCTTCAAGCTCTCGCACGCAACCGGAGCCGGGCTCAATCTTTTCGGTCAACGAATTGTTGACTATGACCTCAATTTCAATAAGCTCAATGGTGTATTTTATTCGCCAGAAGACATGGTCAGCATGGAGCTTTCGGCAGATATCTACATCGATCGGACGACTATTGAAGTCTTCATTGACGATGGGGCATATTCGTATTCGTTGGAAAGAAAGCCGGAAAGCGGTAATCAAGAAGGCCTGCAATTCTGGGGAAACCGTATCGAAGTGAAAAACCTCGAAGTGTTCCGGGCAAAATCTATTTGGAAATAATAAAAAAACCAAATGATTCCAGAATTGTTTTGGTATAGGAGATTCACATAATGAAAACCGCTTAGCTAACCATGTATCATTACCTATTACCGTTATTGCCATTGATTGCCGCCCCGCCCGCGGAACCCCGATTTGAACAGGAAACCATCGATGACCAAGTGGCCATTGGCTACGGCATTGCCATCGGCGACGTGGATGGCGATGGCAAACCGGACATTCTATTGGCAGACAAAAAACAGTTTGTATGGTACCGCAATGGCGACTGGCAGAAATTCGTCATGGTAGAAAACCTCACCGAACATGACAATGTGTGCATTGCTGCGCGGGACATTGATGGCGACGGCAAGGTGGAAGTCGCCGTGGGTGCGCAATGGAACCCCGGCGAAACATCAGATACCTCACAATCAGGCTCCGTCCACTATTTGATACGCCCGGAAGACCCTACCCAGCGGTGGACACCTGTCAAGCTTCATCATGAACCCACCGTGCACCGCATGCGTTGGGCAAAAGCTGGCGAAGATAACTATCACCTCATTGTACTTCCGCTCCACGGAAAGGGCAATAAAGATGGCGAAGGCGAGGGTGTCAAGGTTATCGCCTATGAAAAACCGGAAGACCCCCGGCAGGAATGGCAACATTGGATTATCGATGAGTCCATGCACCTCACGCACAACTTGGATGTGCATACCGAAGGGGAGCAGGAATGTGTTTATATCGGGGGCAAAGAGGGTGTAAAAGCATTTTCGTATAGCAAAGACAGGTGGCGACCGCACGGTGGCCAGAAATGGGTGGTCAAAGGCCATGGCTTTAGCGAGGTACGGGTGGGCAATGTGGACGCAGGCACGCCGATGCTGGCTGGCATTGGCCCGCTGCATGGCAACCTGTTGACAGCGCATGTCCCACGGAAAGGGGTGCCTAAGCTACGGGAGGCCGAACGTATCAAGCTTGATGAAGAACTCCGTGAAGGCCACGGGCTGGCAGTGGCTGATTTAATCGGCCAGGGCCGGGATCAAGTCATCGCCGGATGGCGAAATCCCAACGCCGCTGGTCATCTCGGTATCAAGCTATACATTCCCTTCAATGTGTTGTGGGAGGCTTGGAGTGTCAGGGCCGTCGATATTGGAGACATGGCCTGTGAAGATCTGGCGGTAGCCGACTTAGATGGAGACGGGAAACCCGATATTATTGCGTCAGGCCGGTCTACTCACAATCTGAAGATCTATTGGAACAGGAGTGGTGAATAAAGCAGGAACTACGCCCGCCGCGAAGGCCGCTCACCCTTTATCAACTCGAAAACGGTGATTTCGGGCAGGATGCCTACCCGGCCCGGATAGCCAAGGAATCCAAACCCGGTATTCACATACAGTTGTTGATGATCCTGTTTGTAAAGCCCAGCCCATTCCTTATAAATGTACTGCGCTGGGCTCCATTTGAAATTGCCGGCACGGACACCAAACTGCATGCCATGTGTGTGGCCGGCAAACATCACATCCACATCAGGTCTGGATAGCACTTCTGCACGCCAATGCGACGGGTCGTGCGATAGCAGCAGCTTCACTGGCATTTCATCCGTGCCCTGGAGCGCCTGATCGAGGCGTCCATGTTTCGGAAACCTGCCAGTACCCCAGTTTTCCACGCCTATGATACCGATTTCCTCATTATCGACCCGCAGCTTACGGTTTTCATTGAGCAAGAGATCCCAACCCATTACCTTATGCGTATCTTTCAAGTCTTGCAGGTTTTTCGCTTTCGCAGCCGACGGTTCGGGACCGTAGTGATAGTCGCCGTAGTCGTGGTTGCCCAATGTAGAATAGACACCAAGCGGAGCTTGCACTTTCGTAAAGATATCCTGATAATCCCGCATCTCATTGGCAAGGTGGTTTACCAAGTCGCCCGTGAAGAAAATGACATCCGGCTTTTCAGCGAGCAGCATCTCTACTCCACCTTGCACTGCCGTCTTATTGTAAAAACTACCGGAGTGGATATCAGACAACTGGCCAATCTTCATTCCATGAAATTCCTTGGGCAAATTGGGCAGGTAAAGTTTCTGCCGATGGATCTTATAATCATAGGCGCCCGATATCACTCCCCAGCCCATCGGGGCTAAGGGTACCGAGGCCACCAGAATCCCCGCTTTGGTCAAAAATTCGGATCGACTGATACCTTTCACAGGTTTCTCAGGCAACGGCATGGATTGTGCAACCACAGGTTCCACCGTTTTTTTCGTTGGAACAATGAGCCTTTTCAGCCATACACCGCCTCGGCGGATGTCATCGGCAAGCAACACCAGTATGAAGATAAACTTACACATAAAGGTGAGGAAAAACAGCACGAGTATGATGGAGCGTACCATCAACGGGATGCTAAAATAAATGCTACTAAAAATCGCGGTCGTCAAAAACAGGCTGTAACCCCACCAAAGCCGCGGAAACAAGGGCGATTTCGCCCATTTGAGCGGTGTAGCCCGTAAAGCTTTGTAGATGTAATAATCTAAAAAAAGCAGTATTATCGTATTGAAAACAATCATCTAAACAGTCAATTTGTCTTTTTGCAGCCATTCTGGCAGGTCTCGATAGACCAGTTGTTCCAGGGCTGTGATCCACTTGGGGTGGTCGTTAAGGCTTTCTACCAGTTGCACCTTTTCGCCTCCCAACTCCTTGAATTCTAACGCATATTCTGTGCCAACTTCGTAGACAGTCTCCAGACAGTCCGAGACAAACGCCGGGCAGAAGACCAGCAGCCGCTTCTTTCCCTTGGCCGCAACGTCCTTAAGCACATCGCTGGTATAAGGCTGTACCCAAGGCGTCTTGCCCAGCCGGGATTGGAAGCACACAGTATAATCCGTCTCTTTCAGGCCAAGCCGTTTCGCAAGAAGCCGGGTTGTGGCATGGCACTGTGCAAGGTAGCAATATCGGTTGTGTTCAGCGATTTGTTGCCTACAGCCGGCTTTTTCACAATCATGCGTACCGGAAACCTCCACATCGTTCAATTGCCTCACGGGCAATCCGTGGTAGCTGAATAAGATATGATCGTACGTTTCCGGATGGTGTTTTAGCGCATTTTCAGCAAACACTTCGATCATTAGATCATTCTCATAAAAATCGTTGACAAAGGAAACTCCCGGAAACGTGTGCCATGTACGCATCAGCTCCATCACCTTATCAATCACAGACCCTGTGCTGGCAGAGGCGTATTGTGGAAAGAGCGGTATGACACGGATGCTATCCAAATTCATCGATTTTAGCCTTGCCAATGCCCGGGATATTGACGGGTTTTGATACCGCATGGCCAACTCCACATGGTATTCACCGCTCAGCCGCTCCTGC
Source organism: Parapedobacter koreensis (assembly GCF_900109365.1). Classification (GTDB taxonomy): domain Bacteria; phylum Bacteroidota; class Bacteroidia; order Sphingobacteriales; family Sphingobacteriaceae; genus Parapedobacter; species Parapedobacter koreensis. The sequence goes on from NZ_FNZR01000005.1 coordinate 46,137, forward strand.
AGCAGCTGCTGTTGGCGCACACTATAATGCAACAATGGCGATCCGGTATTGTCATCCCAAATCGCCCGATAAAGTTTAGCCGATTTGGGTGCCCGGAAGGGCACAATGACGCCCCTAACCAATAATGACCGGCGCCAAGCGGGAATATCGATGACGCGTCCATCCAACAAAAACTCGGTAAGATACCGCTTCACATCGGGCACGGAGGGACTATCCGGCGTGCCAAGGTTAACCAACAAAACTCCCTTTTTCGGTTTGCTCATTGGTTACAAAAGTACGGATTTATTGGGTTGTATCGGTAAGGTGGTGATAATTTGAAGCTTAGATGACTTAGCTAATAACTTTCTAGCACCGTTTTTACCTGCTCCATCAGCCACATCGGGGTAGAAGTAGCACCGCATACGCCTATGGTGTCACCGGGACTGAACATCTCCAAATGGAGTTCGGCCGGGTCGGAGACAAAATAGCTGTTTGGATTACTTTTAAGGCACACATCATACAACACACGTCCGTTTGATGACTTCTTGCCGGAAACAAACACGACCTTATCGTATTTGCTCGCAAAATCCCCCAAATCATCATACCGATTGGATACCTGCCTGCATATGGTGTCATTGGCTTTCACGTCATATCCCCTGTTGAGCAGCTCGTCCTTGATCGCATAAAACTTATCCGTGCTCTTGGTCGTTTGGCTGTAAAGCGTAAAGCTGGCGGGCAATTCCATTTCATCCAGTTCAGCAATATCCTGAAATACGATAGCCTCACCGTTGGTCTGCCCTTGCAGGCCAATGACCTCGGCATGGCCATGTTTGCCATAGATGAGTATCTTTTCCTGCTGGTCGTAAGAAGTCTTTACTCGGTTTTGCAGTTTAAGTACTACGGGACAGGAGGCATCGATGAGCGTGATATTGTTTTCAAGGGCTGTCCGATACGTTTCGGGCGCTTCGCCGTGCGCGCGGATAAGTACTTTTTCGTTTTTCAGATCAGGCAGGCTGTCGTGGCCGATGATGCGCAGTCCCTTAGCTTTTAGACGGGCTACCTCCTCATCATTGTGCACGATATCGCCGAGGCAATAAAGATAACCATCCTCTTTGAGTATCTCCTCTGCCATATCAATGGCATAGACCACTCCGAAGCAGAATCCGGAATCTTTATCAATGGTTACCTGTAAGTTATAGCCCATTCCATTGCAAAGGTAACGATAAAATTCTATAGCAAGAAGTTCCGGTGCCAGCAATCATCGCTTTAAAGCCCCATCCAATCCAGAATGGGCCTACCCCAGTAAAACTTAATGAAATAGTAGGTACCGGTCAGTAAAAAAAAGGTGATAAGCAAAAGAGCGACCGTGCAAAAACCGTTGATCACTGGCGAAGTGCGGTAGGTACGGGGCCGGATAAACAGTTCGGCCACCAACAGGTTGGGGATATAAAAGAAAAAAGCCATCACTTTGTCGAACAGGCCATGAAAATTTTCGTGCCCAAGTCCACCGGTCAAGAGCATCCAGAAACCATAATCTATGCGGTACAGCCACGAGCCAATTGCCAATGCATAAAGGCGTATCGCCCACGCACGATGCTTATCCATCCGGCCAGCCACAGCATGCCTATACGTCTCTATTGCTGCTACCAGTGTAAGTATGCCATATAGCGAAAAACCGATGTCCATCACAAGTCCACCGACGGTGCCCTTAAGGGCAATGAATAGCAAGCCACCGATAGCGGCGCCTAGGGAGGAAACCACATAAATACGGCCCACCCAACGGTGGAAAGCCGGAAAGTGCTTCCTGAGGGATTTAATCAGCTGAATGCTTCCCAGTATCAAAACGATTCCGCCAAAGGCAAAATGAAGGCCCATACTCGCGGTTGACGTAGCCGATCCTTCGCTATATAAACCCGGCAAAACGTTGTTCCATTGCTCCATGTTGTCTTGGTATAAAGCATCGACATAGAAGGCAAGGATATACAAGCCAAAAAGCCCGGCACTTATCCAAACGGTGACGACTAATAAAAAACTGGAATACCGCAAGGCGGAGACATCAATTCTTCTGTTCGTGTTGGGCACCAATGGTTGTGAGGCGGCATCAATAAGAGACATGGTTCAGTGCGGTTTAAATTAATGTTTAGTCATTTAGCGTCTTACAAAGATAACCTAAAAAAAACAGGTTACAAATACTTTCTCTCCATGTCGTAATGGATAATTCGCCATGCATTTCGGCTGAACATTATTCATTTCCAAGGCAGTTGAGCGATCGGTATATTGCAATTCTTATGCAATATACCTAAGTTTGCAAAAATTTTTTTAATGACAACGACAACGAATAAAACATTCACCATGATTAAGCCCGATGCCGTGCGCAATGGCCACGCCGGAGCTATTTTGAACGATATCATTGCAGGGGGATTTACGGTTGTGGCGATGAAATACACCCGGTTAAGTGAGGAAAACGCCGGTGCTTTTTATGCCGTGCACAAAGCGCGTCCGTTTTTTGGCGAACTGGTAGAATTTATGACTTCCGGCCCGATTGTGGCCGCTATCCTCGAAAAGGAAAACGCCGTAGAAGAGTTCCGTAAATTGATAGGTGCCACCGATCCGGCAAAGGCCGAACCCGGAACCATCCGTAATAAGTACGCGAAATCGATAGAAGCCAATGCCGTCCACGGCTCCGACTCCGATGAAAATGCCGAAATTGAAGGCAACTTCTTCTTTTCGCAGTTTGAGCGGTTTTAATGCCTAAGACCTAACAGGTGTTATAAACCTGTTAGGCTTCTTTGTGCCAGGTAAAAATCCTCCTTCTCCGTCATCAGCGCTTTATCTTCTTTTTTCTTATCCCCATATCCGCAGAGGTGCAGGATGCCGTGGATGATGACGCGATGCAGTTCGTCGTGTTCCACTACACCGAATTTCGCAGCATTCTCACGGATACGATCGATACTGATGAACACATCCCCTGCAATCACCCCCGTCCGCTCACTGTTGTCAAACGTCACGATATCCGTATAGGTATCATGTTGAAGGTATTGCCTATTGATGTCGAGCAAATAAGCATCACTACATAGGATAAAATTGATTTCACCGCATTTGTAGCCCTCAGCCTTAGCCGTCTCCTTTACCCATACGCGTAACGCGGCTTTCTGTTTGGGTTTATAAGTTGTATCTTCTGAAAAAAAATGGACTTGACCCATGGTATGGAAACCTTAAATCTATGGCCAAAGGTAACAAGTTTATCCCTGAAAACTCCGTTTTTCAAGGTAAGACTGAAGAATAAGTACTGCAGCCACACTGTCTATCAATGCTTTATTCCGGCGTTTTTCTTTCCCGAGCCCACTTTGGGCGATAGCTGCTGAGGCTATTTTGGAAGTGAATCGTTCGTCGATTGTTTCGATGGCAACGGCGGGAAACGTGCGGCGCAAAGACCGGATAAAGCCCTTGATGTGTTGGGCAGATTCAGAATCCGTGCCGTCCATTTGCTTGGGCATCCCCACGACAAATATAGCCACCGCCTCATTTCCCAAGTAATTCTTCACATATGCCATCACATCTTTAGCATGCACGGTAGTCAATGCAGTAGCGATTAATTGCAAGGGATCAGTCACCGCAATACCTATACGTTTGGTTCCATAATCAAAAGCCATGATGCGCATAATGCCGCAAAGATAGGTCATCCAACCGTGGAAACCATAAGCCATTGTATCTTTACTAAAAGATATAGAGGAAGTAAATAATGGCCATTATGGTAATAGCAATAATCACGGCTACCCAAATAATCTTGCTTGCAGGCCTATCATTCGGTTCCTTTATGGCCTCGGGTGACGGGGCGGGGTTTTCCTGATGTGCAGCATAGTTGTCCTCCGCTTGAAGATTTCCGTCGCTGTCCGTTCGATGACTATTTGTTTCCATAACAATAAAACATTGGTCTCTCAACTAATCAACAACGGTTTTCAGGGATTGTTTGCGCATTCAAATCACAATCTCATTTCCCGAATACCAAATCTTTTCCTTATCATTGCACGTAATATTATTCGGACATGAGATTTATTGTTTCTACTTCAATATTATTAAAACAACTACAGGCCATCAGCGGAGCCTCCAGTAGCAGTACCGTACTTCCTATATTGGAAAATTTTCTGTTTGAAATCAAGGACAACGTACTTACAATCTCTGCTACGGACCTACAGACCAGCATGGTCACTTCCCTTCCCATTGAGGCTAAGGAAGAAGGCCGTGTAGCCATGCCGTCTAAAATATTGATTGAAACCCTCAAAACGCTGCCGGATCAACCGGTGGCCTTCTCTGTAGACACACAGACGCTGGCTATTGAAATCAGTGCAGGCGACGGTAAATATAAGCTCAGCGGTGAAAATGCGGATGACTTCCCCAAAATTCCCGTTGTAGACAACGCCTCTTCCGTCAGTATGCCGACATCGGTACTGGCAGAAGCCATCAATAAGACCATTTTTGCAGTGAGCAATGACGAGCTGCGTCCAGCTATGTCCGGGGTATTGGTACAGTTTGCCGAGCAATCCATCACATTTGTCGCTACGGATGCCCATAAATTGGTACGCTATCGACGTACTGATATTGGCTCTCCCAAGCCTACCTCGTTGATTTTGCCGAAGAAGGCACTGTCCTTGCTAAAGTCTTCATTGCCCACGGAGGACGTCGGCGTCTCCATGGAATACAATAGCACAAATGCCTTCTTCAAGTTTGGCAGCATACACCTCATCTGCCGCCTGATTGATGAGCGTTATCCGGACTATGAAGCCGTGATTCCACGGGTCAATCCCAACAGGCTGACGCTCGATCGGCATATTTTCCTTAATTCGCTCCGCCGGGTCGTGATCTTTGCCAATAAGACCACCCATCAGGTAAGGCTCAAAATTTCGGGCAGCGAACTGAACATCTCCGCAGAAGATCTCGACTTTTCCAACGAAGCCCACGAACGGCTCAGCTGCCAATTTGAAGGCGAAGACATGGAAATCGGCTTCAACGCCAAATTTTTGGTAGAAATGCTCAATAACTTGGATAGTGAAGAAGTCGTCCTCGAAATGAGCACACCAAACCGTGCTGGATTATTGATTCCCGCTGTTTCGGATGAAAGCGAGGATATCCTGATGTTGGTAATGCCCGTCATGTTGAACAATTTAGGTTAAACAGCCTTGGATCTGATTACGTCACTCATTGACTTCATCCTTCATATCGATCAGCACTTGGTCGAAATCGTCAATGACTATAAGACGTGGACATACCTTATCCTGTTTCTCATTATTTTTATCGAGACTGGGGTCGTTGTAATGCCCTTTTTACCAGGCGATTCCCTGCTCTTCGCCGCTGGAATGCTAGCCGCACAACCGAACGAATTAAATGTTTGGCTAATGATTTTCGTGCTCTTGGTGGCAGCGATAACTGGCGACTCCCTCAACTACGCCATCGGGAAACGCTTCGGAATGCAAGTCACGAGATTCCGGCTTTTTGGGAAACAGGTCGTAAAGGAAGAACACATCGAAAAAACCCAGGCTTTTTACTTAAAATACGGAAGCAAAACCATTGTAATTGCCCGCTTCGTGCCGATTGTCAGAACCCTTGCCCCTTTTGTTGGCGGTATCGGGAGGATGAATTATGGAACCTTTTTAACCTACAATGTGGTGGGTGCGTTACTCTGGGTTATGGGCATCACTTTAGCGGGTTATTTCCTGGGCAATATCCCCATTATCCGGGAAAACTTCTCCAAAGTGGTGCTGCTGATCATTTTCCTTTCTATCCTGCCGATAATTGTGGAAGTTATCCGGGGTAACCGCGCGCATAAATCGGCATAGGCAACGCAAACCTAAAACCTAATTATTACCTTTGCATATGATTAAATCCATGACGGGCTATGGCTTAGGAGCCAGAGACAACCAAAAGGTAAAATACACGGTTGAAATCAAATCCTTAAACTCGAAATTCCTGGAATTGATGCTACGGCTGCCCAAGGCATTTTCAGATAAAGAACTTACGTTGCGCAGTGAATGCTCACGGCTTATCGAACGGGGCAAGGTCAACGTCGTCGTCAGTGTGGAGTATGTCGACCAGACGGCGGCTGCGGCTACCATCAATGCAGGATTGCTCAAAAACTATTACCGTCAATTGGACACTATCGCCGCCGAGCTGGGCGCCGATAAGAGTAAGCTCTTCGAAGTCGCCCTCAATATGCCCGAAGTCATCAGTCACAATGAAGAAGAGGCCGAAGAGGAAGAGGCTGCCTTGCTTATGGGTGCCTTCCAAGATGCCGTGGCCCAGCTTGATCTATTCCGCAGGGATGAAGGCGACGTACTCAAACAAGATCTCTCCTCCCGTACATTGGAAATTCTCAGATTCCTCGGCGAAGTAGAAAGTGTAGAGACGGATCGCATCCCCCTCATCCGCGACCGCATCAGCCACTACATGGACGAGACTGTTGGCAAGGAAAATGTAGACATGAACCGCTTCGAGCAAGAGCTTATCTTCTACATCGATAAATTGGATATCACCGAAGAAAAGGTACGCTTACGCAGCCATTGCAATTACTTCCTGCAAGCCCTTGACGCTGCGGACGCCAACGGCAAAAAACTGGGTTTCATTTCGCAGGAAATGGGCCGCGAAATCAATACCCTGGGATCAAAGGCCAATCACGCGGGCATCCAGCAGATTGTCGTGCGTATGAAGGAAGAGCTCGAAAAGATTAAGGAGCAATTGCTAAACGTACTGTGACCATGGAAGGAAAGCTCATCATATTCTCCGCACCCTCCGGCGCTGGCAAGACCACCATTGTCAGGCACCTGCTGGCCAAACATTCGGATAAGATTTGCTTCTCCATCTCGGCGAGCACGCGCCCACCCCGCGAAGGCGAGGTAGGCGGCAAAGATTACTACTTTATATCCAAGGAAGAATTTTTGCACCGTGTGGCAAAAAAAGAATTTATCGAATTTGAAGAAGTCTACTCCGGCACGTTTTATGGCACACTCCGCTCGGAAGTGGAGCGGATATGGGCATTGGGCAAGCATGTCATCTTCGATATCGACGTGGAGGGTGGATTGCACCTCAAGCGAAAATACGCTGATCGCGCGTTGGCCATATTTGTGCAACCTCCGTCCTTGGAAGTGCTCGTGCAGCGCCTGCGTGCTCGGGGCACTGATAGCGAAGAAAAACTGGCCGAACGGATAGTAAAAGCCGAAAAAGAACTCAGTTATGCCGATCGCTTTGACATCATCCTACACAACGATGATCTTGATCAAGCCTGTGCCGAGGCTGAGCAATTGGTGTTGAACTTTCTACCCCAGGGCAAAAGCTAATCGCCATGCGTACCGTCGGTTTGTTTTTCGGATCGTTTAATCCCATACACACCGGACACCTGATTATTGCCAACTATATGGCACATTACACCGACCTTGATGAGGTATGGTTGGTCGTTTCCCCGCACAATCCGTTGAAGAAAAAAGACTCACTCATCAATATGTATGACCGCTTGGAAATGGTAAACCTTGCCATTGAACATGCCGATGGCATCCGCAGCAGCACCATCGAGTTTTCACTGCCCCAACCCTCATACACCATTGATACACTCACCTACCTCCGGGAAAAACAACCCGCCACGCAGTTTGTGCTCATCATGGGATCCGACAATCTTGCCACGTTTCACAAATGGAAGAATTATGAGCTGCTCTTACGTGATTATCGTATCTTCGTCTATCCACGGCCGGATTATCCCACACCCCCAGAATTGGCAGATCACCCCTCCGTCACCGTCACGGACACACCATTGATGGAGTTTTCCTCCACCTTTATCCGCAATGCGGTGAAGGCGGATAAAAATATCCGCTACTTCGTGCCCGATAGTGTAATGGCCTTCATTGAAAGCAAAGGTCTGTATAAATAAAACTACCTACCCATCCAGCCCCCATCTACCGTGAGGATGGTGCCATGCACGTAATTGGACGCCGCCGATGCCAGGAATACAGCAGGCCCCTTAAAGTCTTCAGGTTCGCCCCAGCGGCCAGCCGGGATACGTTCCAAGATAGCGCGGCTCCGGTCGGCATCTGTGCGTAGCGCCTCGGTATTGTCCGTAGAGATATAACCCGGAGCGATGGCATTTACGTTGACACCCTTCGATGCCCATTCGTTGGCAAAAGCCTTAGTAAGCTGTCCAATCGCTCCTTTTGAGGCCGCATAACCCGGCACGTTAATACCCCCCTGAAACGTGAGCAACGACGCGGTGAAGATAATCTTGCCACTACCCCTTGCCACCATATCTTTTCCGATTTCTCGCGCGAGCACAAATTGCGAATTTTGGTTCACCTCGATGACCTCGTCCCAGTAATCGTCGGGATGCTCCGCGGCCGGCTTGCGCAGTATGGTACCGGCATTGTTAAATAAGATATCTACCTGAGGGTGCTCCGCTCGGATACGATCGATGAACGCATATACAGATTTCCGATCGCTAAAGTCGGCCTGGTAAGCATAAAACTTCCGGCCCATCGTCTCCACCGCTTCCGACACCGCACTTCCCACCAACTCCAGCGATGCCGATACCCCAATGATATCCGCACCCGCTTCAGCGAGGGATTCAGCAATCGCTTTGCCGATACCCCGTTTGCATCCGGTCACCATGGCGACCTTCCCGGTCAAGTCAAATCGATTGTTATTTGCCATATATAGCTTATTTTATTTCTGCCTTTAAGGGTGATGCTTGCCGTTCTTTAAACACCTTCACATAGTCAAACCACGCGTTGGCCGATGTGATGCGACCAGCCTTATTCCACGTCCCTCCATTGAAATACGTAATGGGCTGGCCATCCGATGCGGTCAGTACGGCAATATACTGTGTGGGAAGAGCCTCGTAGCTTTCAAAACCGCCCTCTGCCAACACCACGCCTACACCGGTGATGCCATAGTCACCCTGCTCAGGTTCCCAGTAGCCCAAGATTCCGCGATCTTGCTCGTTAAGAATCTCCCCTTCCACTGCCCGGCGTGCTACGCCAATAGCTGCGGGCAGCGTGCCGCCGCCTTCGATGGAATATGTCACTTCCACCTTATTCAATTGCGAGCCAGCATCCAGGCTGTATACTTTACTTACCGACACCGTTTTTCCGTTCACTTGCCAAGGTTCATAGCCCAGCTTGAAAGTCGTGCGTAGCGGGCCGTTATCGAGGATTTCGTAGGTACGATAATGTTTGCCGTAGTCGATACTGCCGTTGACATATGGCGCTATATCACCCGCACCCAACGTCTGCCCCACCGAGTAATAATCCATCCCTTCGCCATGGTCGGTATGGTAGTCCCCGTGGGCATACCACTTGTCTATCACCAGGTCGGTCGTCCGTTTAGACCACAAATCCAGTCCCTGTGCATCGTCCGGTCTTCCTTCCAAAGCCTTGCCATACATGCGAAAGGCCACCACGTCGTTCTCCCAAGCAAAGTCATCATACCGCTCTGGCACGTAGCGGGCATACGCCTTCGGCTGCAATGCCACCGGCGCTTCGGCTTCAACGGCGAGTGACAGCTCACCCGAAGCAGGAACGGATACCTGCAAAAGTACCTGTTGAGGCGTGTCCGCACCCTGGGTCTCCAATTGGTAAGCGACCTCCTCGCCCGTCGCCACGTCTATCACCCGGAATACACTATCCACGCTGAAGGCAGTTACAAATTCGCCGTAAGGTATACTTACCAGTTCCTCCCGTTCTTGGTTCAACGGATTGCTGATGACTATCGTATGCTCCCGGTTGGCCCCACATGCGGCCGCTAATAGCCCGGCAAAAAAGAAGCAGCCCAGACCATTCATCTTATTTCTCATTATTTTCAGGTTTTATTGCATTTATTTCAAATCGGTAATCGCACGCTTATCCATGTCGTCATAGTCGAGGTTTTCACCCGCCATTCCCCAAATGAAGGTATAACTACTTGTTCCCGCCCCGGCATGGACAGACCATGGTGGAGAGATTACTGCCTGTTCATTATGCATCCAGATGTGGCGTGTTTCCTCCGGTTGGCCCATGAAATGGCTTACGGCTTGGCCTTCGGGTATTTCAAAGTAAAAGTAAACTTCCATCCGACGGTCGTGCGTATGCGCCGGCATCGTATTCCATACACTTCCCACTTTCAGTTCCGTCATCCCCATCTGCAATTGGCAGGTTTCGATGACACTATTGACCAGCAATTTATTGATGATCCGGTGGTTCGCCGTTTCTAAGCTCCCCAGTTCCACGATTTCAGCCTCTGCCTTGGTCACTTTCTTGGTAGGATATGCATGGTGCGCAGGAGCGGAATTGAGGTAGAATTTTGCCGGGGCTGCCGCATCATTACTGGAAAATACCACCTTCTCGTTGCCCTTACCTACATATAGGGCTTCCTTGAAACCCAACTCATATCCCTCACCGTCGACGGTTACCATTCCCGCCCCACCCACATTGATGATGCCCAACTCGCGCCGTTCGAGGAAATAAGGAGCTCTCAATGCATCGATAGTTTCCAGTTGGAGTGGTTTATTCACCGGCTTCGCTCCGCCAGCAATATAGCGGTCATAATGGGTGTATACCAATTGGATTGCATCGTCGGCAAAAACCGTTTCAATTAAAAAGTTCGCCCGCAGCGCCGCCGTATCCAGCGTCTTGGTTTCAGCAGGCCCTATCGCATAGCGCGATTTATAATGTACGCTCATCGTTTTTATTTTATCAGTTCAACACCATAATTGGAATTTGTGCTAAGTTAAACACATTATCACAACTATGCAAACGTTTACGCTATTGCCCGACAATATGCTAAAATGGGCCTCATCAAGGACGGCGTCAATGCTGCAGGCAGCCATTCGCAGCTATGAAAGGAACAAATTTAGTTCAGTTAAGCCGCGTTAAGCCAATAAAAAAAGTCCCGAAACGGGGAGAATCGGGACTTCTTAACTAACCAATTATAAACCTAAATTATGAAAAGACAAATCTTATGCTGCAAAGATACGAAGCGCCGCATTCATAAAAAACAGTTAATATGTTAAGAATTGTTAAACTAATTAACTACGCCAGTGTGTCGGGGTTCATCGTTTCCAGTGCTTTTGCGTCTATGGTTTCAGCGCCCGCTTTATGTCCAGTATTGTAAATTGATTTTTATATTTTTGCACGATGGCACCAGTGACCAGCCTACAAACGTTCTATCAGCAGTTGCACCGCGAGACCGAGCAACTGTCTCCCGGTGCGGGGCACTTCAACCTGTTTCGGGTAGAGGATCTCGAATTGCCCAACAGCAAGCCTGTCAGCTACAGCCGACGTGATTTCTTCAAGATTAGCTTGGTTACGGGCGATAGCAAAATTCATTACGCCGACCGAACCGTGGATACCCATGGCACAGTGCTGGTATTTACTAATCCCATGATTCCCTTTTTCTGGGAGCGGATCAGCAAAAGGCAAACCGGTTTTGTCTGCGTGTTTACCGAAGCTTTCTTTGCGCGTTACGGGCAGATCAAAGATTTCCCCGCCTTCCAAGGCCCCGCTACGGGTATCGTCCAGTTGGCTGACGACCAGACCGGCCATTTCCAGGAATTCTTCGAACGAATGTACGCCGAGCTCCATGGCGATTACATTTTCAAGTACGACCTGCTGCGCAACCAGCTGCTGGAGCTGGTGCATGAAGCGCAGAAGCTGCAACCTATTTCGGGCCAACTTGTCAGCGCCGCCAATGCAGCCGAACGCATCGCCGGCCTGTTTGCTGAGCTGCTCGAACGTCAGTTTCCCATTGAGATGACCAGCCAAGTGCTGCGATTGCGATCGGCCAAGGACTATGCCCAGCAGTTGCATGTGCACGTCAATCACCTCAACAAAGCCCTTAAGACCATCACTGGCCATACCACCATGCAATTAATCGCCGAGCGCATGATGCAGGAAGCCCGTATATTGCTCAAAAGTACCGACTGGACCATCGGCGAGATTAGCCGCTCCCTTGGCTTCGAGGAGCCCAATCACTTTTCCGCATTTTTTAAAAGCAAGTCCGGTCAAAGCCCCAATCATTTCCGTCAGACACAGAAAGATTGATTTTTATAGCTATTGCTTTCTTTTTTGTAGCGCTGTTTCTTGGCCTGCAACGCACCTTTGCATAAAAAAACAATTCATAATGTGGACAACAAAAGACATGCCCGACCAAACGGGCAAAACAGCCATCGTCACCGGTGCCAACGCCGGTATTGGCTACGAGACCGCCAAAGCACTCTATGAAGCAGGCGCACAGGTCATCATGGCTTGCCGTGATACTGAAAAGGGCAACCAAGCAGCAGCATCCATCCGCACACCGGACGGCAAGGGCACGTTGGACGTCATGGCGCTCAACCTAGGAGACCTGCGCGCGGTAGCAACATTCGCAGGCCAGTTCATTGCTGCCCACGAGCGGCTGGACATCCTCATCAACAACGCCGGGGTGATGATACCACCATTAGGAAAAACGTCCGAGGGCTTTGAACAGCAGTTCGGCGTCAATTTTATCGGGCACTTTGCACTTACAGGCAGCCTTTATCCATTACTGCGATCTACTCCTGCTTCCCGTATTGTGACAGTCAGCAGCATGGCTTACCTGCATGGCACCATCGACTTTGACAATCTGAAAGCGGAGAAAGGGTATAACCCGATGCGCGAATACGCACAAAGCAAGCTGGCAGACATCCTATTTACGCTGGAGTTGCACCGACGGATCAGCGCGAAAGGAGACGATGTCCTGTCTATCGCTGCACAACCCGGAGCCAACAAGACCGAGCTTTCCCGGCACATGACTCCGGAAGAATATGATGCCGCCGTCGCCCGTTTCGGTGAGCTGATGGAGCCGTGGCAGGGCGCGCTGCCCTCGCTCTATGCCGCTACCTCGGCGGATGTCAAGGGCGGGGCATTATACGGCCCTCACGAACCCGGTGGATACCGTGGTTACCCTGCGATGGATACACTTGCTCCGCATGCATTGGACGAACAGATTGCGGCCAAGCTCTATGCTTTTGCCGAAGCGGTCACCGGTGTCCGCCTGCCATAAACGGACACTATAGCATACGACGGCGAGGTCATCCTATTGGATTTCCGCTACGACGTACTCAATGGATGATTGCTTTCGGGGGATTAGCATCCGTTTCATTGAGGCACTTTAGTCTTTTGCTACAAACTCGGCGCGCGTTTTGCGGAAGGCAACGGATAGCTTGAATAAACATGGACAACCGGTATCATACCATCAAAACTTCCCTGTTGGCTGCTTGCCAGCAATATGTAGACCAACGCATCGCCAATGCCCAGCAGGCCATCGAGTCTGCAAGCGATGCCGCTACTGATGACACCAAAAGCAGTGCAGGCGACAAGTTTGAAACTACACGCGAAATGATGCAACAGGAAATTGACAGGCATCAGCAGTTATTATTAGATGCACAGCGGATGGAACAGGTGTTGGCCACGCTGGATATACAACCTCAGGCAGGTCCCGCAAAGTTGGGTAGTCTCATAGAAACCAGCCGTGGGACATTTTTTCTTGCCATCAGCGCGGGTCGGCTTGAGGTAGACGGCAGCACTTACATGGTCGTATCCACGGCTTCCCCTATCGGTCAGCGGTTGGCCGGCCTGGAAGCGGGCAGCCGTTTCACATTCAACAACATGGAATATGTCATCAAGCAAGTCGCCTGACGGCCTACGCTACCCACATCACATGACAACTTCTTTTTCAACGGCGATCACCATTGATACAACCAAGGCCAAAGTGTGGACCTCGCTGACCGATCCCGAAACAATGGCCACATGGCTCGGTGAACCCGAGATGCAAATCGACGTGCAAACGGATTGGCAAGTTGGTTGTCCTATCTTTATCCGCGGCTTCCATCACATTCCATTTGAGAATAAAGGTGTTGTGTTGCACTACGACGCAGAGGTGAGATTAGCTTATTCCCACCTCAGCTCCATCTCCCGCCTTGCGGACGAGCCCACGAGCTATTCAATCCTTGAATTTAGCTTAGCACCCAGCGGCAACCAAACGCTACTGACGCTTACGATATCAAATTTCCCCACGGAAACCATCCGCAAGCATCTGGAATTTTACTGGCGAACGACCATGCTACAAATCAAACAGATTGCAGAGACCGCCGACAACCGAAAAGACCCATCTTAGGCTTTCCACGATGGCGACAACGATCAAGTCCTGCTATTTTTCCTTATTCTTCACATAGTTTTCCAGCCATTGGTCTTGCTCCCAAAAGGTGTGCAGCACACCTTCGCGGCTCCGGTAGCCATGAAATTCCTTGGGCAGCAACACCAAACGTACGACACCGCCATGGCCTTTGATTGCGGCATATAACCGTTCGCTCTGGATGGGAAAGGTACCGGAGTTTTCATCATCCATACCATGGGTCATCAATAGTGGAGCTTTAATTTGCGACGCATAGGTAAAAGGAGACATCGCATCATATACGTCTTTGGCCTGCCAATACGTGCGCGCTTCGCCCTGGAAGCCGAAGGGCGTCAGCGTACGATTGTAAGCACCGCTACGCGCTATGCCTGCCGCAAACAAGTCAGTATGGGCAAGCAAGTTGGCCGTCATAAATGCCCCATAGGAGTGTCCACCTACAGCGATTCTATTCCTATCGGCTACCCCCATATCCACCACATAATCGATCAATGCACGTGCATTATCCTCAATCTGTTGGATGAAAGTATCGTTCGGCTCATTGTCGCCTTCGCCAACGATAGGCATGTCTGCCTGATCCAGCACCGCATAGCCGCGCGTCACCCAGTATACAGGTGAGCGGAACGCCAGCACCGGATAGCGGTGTGCAGAACCTTTTACCTGGCCAGCGGCCTCCTTGGTTTTAAACTCACGCGGATACGCCCATATCAATACCGGCAGTGGTGCATCACCTTTTTTGAAGTCGGCAGGCAAATATAACGTGGCACTAAGCGTCAAACCATCTTTACGCGGGTATGACAGCAGTTGCTTCTGTACGGATTTCAAGCTGGGGTACGGATCTGGAAAATTGGTCAATTGGCTTTCCTTTTTGCCTTTCAGCGTTACCGCAAAAAGGTTTGGCGACGCGGTAGAAGACTCGCGGGTAAAGTACACTACATCATCATTGTTGAAGAAGGCAGGCTCTTCATAGTAACCTCGCTGCGATTTGAACAATGTGTCCACCTTTCCATCATCCAGTTTCCATTTCAATACAAATGGCCGGTCGCCTTCCGGCGAAGCACCCAAGCCCTTTGTAAAGACACTTCCTGTTTTATCAGCCAATAACAATCCTTTCGAGCCAATGATAAAATCACCCGGATCCGTATACGTATCTTCCGATTTGCGGGTAGACAAGGTTTTCACCACCTTAGCCGAGGCAGGATCTATCAATGTCAGTTTGGTGCTTCTGTCCTTTCGCCAGTTTTCGCTGACAATGGCCCAATCCTCACCCCAGTATACACTTCTAATCCGGTAATTGGCCGCATAGATTTTTTTCTTTGCCCCCATATCAAACGGTTCGCCCACCGCAAACAGTTCATCCCGAAACGCAGCCTCCTGATCCGGGTTGCCCTGGTCCGGCGCTTCCAGCCAAGTCACTGTCGCGTCCACGTTCTTTTGCCATGCGAAGTTTCTGGGGCCAGCTATCACCGCATCAAAGCTCGGTGGCAGGTTATCTGCCAAGGGCGTTGTATACAGTGCTTTCACCGGCGTGCCGTCTGCCGACCAGATTGATACGGCTGTCGGGAAGCTGGAAATCGGCACAACGTATGAATACGGACGTACCACCTTTTCCACCAGGAGGTATTTCCCATTTGGCGAAAATGACACACGTTCGAAAATACCGGGGTCACCGATGTTCCTTGTCGTGCCATCCAGCCCCACTTCCACCAATTGTGCGGAGAGGTAATATTCCATCAATTCCTCATCATAGGCGTTGGCAAGCAGGTTTTGGTACGTGCGTGCAGGTGCTATGCCACCGAGATTTTCCTGCACTACCGGCCCTTCGGGTACCGCCGGTGCCGGGGGCACCGGGCCACGCTGCTGAATCACCTGACGCACGAGCAGGGCATCGCCGCCTTTTGCCCACTGGAATGACTCGCCATAGGTATCATTTACCCCGCTCAACATTTTCCTTGCCGAGCGCTGGCCGAAATCGGCCACCCACAATTCCGTATCGTGGAGGGATTTGTTTAAAAAGGCAATGCCATTTCCCTTGGGCGACCATTTTACGTCAGCTATCTGTACCCCTTCGGGCAATCCAGCCAAGCTAAACTCCTCACCCGTTGTTAAATCTCGTACGGTTGCCGATTGGTAAGTATCGGCCACTTCAGCCACCCATGTGTTGGTGATCGGGTTGATGCGCAAGCCCGCAATGCCCAGTATCGGCTGCGCGACCTGTTCGATCGACTCATAGCCAGGAGGGTGCAAGATCATTAACCAATGGCCATCCGTACTGAAAAGGTATGCAGCGGGGCGCGGGGCGTCTACCAAATCCACAATGCTTTGCGGAGGCAATTGGTATTTCAAGTTCTGCTGGGCAAATGCGCCCTGCGCCAAGGAAAGTAGCAATAGCCACAGGCAAGATGCGCCCGATCGGCGCATTTTAAGTGTATAAATACGTATAAAATCCCTTTGCATCTCCATTAAATTTGCTCGCTTAGATTTGTTTTGTCCAAACGTAGGGATTTATAGGCATTTATGGGCCAAAACTGCATCAAATAACAAAAATTTTATACTTTTTCTAGCCCGTGGCTATTGGCATCGCGATGTTCAACGCATTAGTCGATCCCCAATAGTTTGTAGATACGTTTTGCGATCTCCGAATTATCCACGAATCCCTGGAAATGTTCTGCCCCCGGGCCGTATGCAGCCAGCGGTACCGGGATGCCGGTATGGTCGGTGGTCGCAAAACTGCCCAGTACATGACCGGTTTCGTAGTTGCCGTCCAGCACCACGAGACCGCCGGTTTCATGATCGGAGGTGACGATGACCAGCGTTTCACCATCGGCATCCGCATATTCCAACGCTTGGCCCACCAATTTATCGAAGCTCAAGTATTCGGTAACGGTGAATGGCGTAGAATTGCCATGGCCACCACCGTCGATCTTGGCCCCCTCAACCATCAGGAAGAAGCCGTTGCCGCCACTTTTAGCGTCCAGAAACTTTGCTGAGGGAAGGAATGCATGTTCGATCATACGGTAGCCGGTATTGATGCTGCCTTGCTCACTGCTCAATTTATCCCATTCGCGGCTTACTTGGTCGCCCGCAAAAGCCAGTACGCGCTTGCTTTTGCTATTTTCGATACCGTCCACACCCTCTTGCACGTCGAATCCCTTATCCCGTAATTGACGGAGCAATGTGCTGTCGGCTTTGGCAAAAGCAGCCGGGAAGCCGCCAACAACCAATGAAAGTTTTGAATCCAGCAAGTCATAAGCAATGCTGTCGGACATGTCCCGTTCGCTCACATGTGCATAAAACGAAGATGGTGTCGCTCCCGTCACACGATCATTGGATACAATGCCGCTGACCATCCCTTTCACGGCGAGGCGATCGGGAATATTGGTCACCGGATTACCCAGGGTATCTACGCCGATATAGCGGTTGCGTGTTTTGACGCCGGTCGCCAAAGCGCTACCACCCGCAGCGGAGTCAGTATGGTAGTTGTCTGTCGAGCCGGTGTATAAATAACCCGTGTATGGCATATTGAGCACATTCAGCAAACCGCGATTGGCGATGGCCGCCGCCCACAGCTGTGACAAGCCGGCCCCATCGCTGATCAGCAGGATGACGTTGCGCGGAGTCGCACCCGGTTTAGCGCTGTAGCGCGGTTGGTAAGGCGCATAAGACAGCTGCTCCCGGTAAGAATGCTGGGGATAGTTGCGCATAAACTCCGATACGCCGATCGGGTTATCGGTATTGATGTAATCAATACCCAGCTTGACCCACTCGTACCAAGTGGTCCGCGTATCCGGACTCGCCCAGAAGCGGATTTTCTTTCCGATGCGGTGTACAGAATCCACGATAGCCGTCACTTTATTCAAATCCGGTTCGGTGAGCCTGCCCAAGCCGTTCCATTTGGAGATGGCGGGAAAAGGAGCACTGAATAAACCGATACGAGCCAACTGTTCTGGAGTATAATCTGCCCCGAGATCCCCATCAAAGAAAAAGATTTCATCGAAGTCAGCAAAGTTGGCCGCCTTCGGTTTGTTTCCGCTGATCACCAGCTTCACTGCTTTGGGGTTGTTTTTGCTATCGAAATAGTCGTGGTGAGGACGTAGTTTCTCCGTCAGCACCTTAAGGATGGCCGTACCGTCGGTTTTGGGGTCAATCAACAACTGCAATTGTCCCTGCTCAGGATAGAGGTAACCGTCTTCCGAATCCTTGAAGGCTTGAAGGATCGGTTGTAGATATAACTTGTCAAAGGTGCGTTCACTGCTGATTTCCTTTGCCTCGTGCGCCACGTACAGCTCGCCATCCCGGAGAAACAAATCCACCTCTATAGACCCGAAGCCCAGGCTATACGCCATGGTAAACGGGTTGTTGCGGGTGTAATCGTTGTGGGAATGTGCATTGCCCACGTAGCCTACGGGACGGATCTGCGATAAAGCGGGCGCCGCGGCCAAAAGTGCCGCGCCCAGTCCGAGTATATGGATGATGTTATTCGTTTTCATAATCGTCTTTTTTTTGTTGCTATTTTTTTTAAGGCTGGAACCAAACAGGCACGTTATGATCCGGCATATCGCCGCCCATGTGCTGGTTTACCCATTCGGCCAAGCTTGGATTATTCTGCTCATTATCTGAATACACATAGCGCACAGGAATGGCTGACAATACCGATGGGCCAGGATGTATCTCAGGCACACCCGTACGGCGCCATGAAGCCCAGCCTTCGAAGCCATTCAGGAAGCTATCGATAAAATATTGCTCGGCAATCTGCTCCAAGCCGCGCGCAGGATTATATTGGTTTGCATCGATGGCCCAATAGGCGGCACGCTGGTTGTCGTCAATGTACGGATTCTGTATCTGCGTCTGGCTCCCTACTTGCTGCCATTTGCCGAATGACGCATCTACCGCTTGCCGATACACGTCCGCAGCTGCCCCGTTGACCCCCATACCCCGCTGGATAGCTTCAGCTTTCATCAGCAGCAATTCCGAATAGGTCATCAGGAAGGCCCGGTTTTCCTGACGGATGCGACGCCCGATGACAGAAAAGTCTCCTTCATTTAAGCCCGTCTGTGTATACAGGGCCGTTTGTTCCGTCGAGCTTAGCCCCGCCTCCTGACCGCGGTATTCCAGTGGTACGGACGAAGATGATGCATTGGCCAGATACGAATTGCGCGTAGGCGCCGCATATATCCGCAGGCGAGGGTCAGTTGTGTTTTGCAACAAGTCTATCAGGGTCACACTGATACGGCTGTTGTCGCCGAAGTTGACCCCACTGCCATCCGACGGTGGGTTTTGGATATACCAGCGGTAGAAGTCACTGCTGTTGTTGTACATCAGGGTAGCACCGTCAGCCACGCTGGTAAATACCGGATATTGTGCCGGATCGTTGAAGATGGCCGCAACCTGTGCTGAGACATCTTTCTTGGCTGATTGGCGCATCAGAATGCGTATTTTCAATGAATTAGCAAACTTACGCCATTGTGTCGGGTCGCCATCATACAGGATGTCACGACCAACAGCGACAGCTGGCGGCACTCCTGATAATAGTTGGTTGGCCGTTTCGAGATCTTCTATCATGCGGGTATAAACCTCTTCCTGCGCTTGATAGCGCGGAAATTCCAATCCGTCTACATTGCCCATGCCGGCTTCATCGTAAGGAATGTCGCCAAAGGCGTCAGTCATTAGGGATAAGATGTATACTTTATTGATGTATGCCAGTGCCTCGTAATGAGGTTGTCCCGCCGCTTGGGCGATTTCTTTCATTTGATTGACATCCTTGATCAATCGCATCGCACCATTCCACTCCTCACGCCAGGAGGCTCCGGTAAGGTTGTAACGGCCGTCACTTTCGCTGGTGCCACCCAAGTACGCCAAGTGCTGGACATACTGTCCGGCGCGTGTGCCACTGGCGGTCATGGTACCCACTCCCCCGCTGATGATTGGCGGAAGCAGCATTTCTGCTGGTACCGTAGCCGGATTATTGGGGTCGATGTTGATTTCTTCAAAGTTGCTGCATGCCTGGAAGGTCAAAACTGCCACCACAAGGCCAAAGATATATTTCTTCATAAGGTCTATTCCCTTTACAATTAAAAATTAACGCTTAATGACATGCCGAAGGTACGCATCGATGGCAAAGACATCGCTTCCACGCCCACAAATTGGCCATCGTATGCCGATACTTCCGGATCGATATGCGGTACATCCGACCATAGCAATAGATTCCTGCCCACAAATGATAGGGCAGCACCTTTTAGCGGCGTGCGGCTCAGCAAGCTGCTTGGCAACGCGTAGCCGATTTTCAGCTCACGCAGTTTGATATAAGAAGCATCAAAGGTAGCGATACGGTCATTGTTGTAGTAAGCACGCCAGTAATCGCGCACAGGGATTTCCACGGCATTGGGTTGTCCGGTGTCGATGTCTATCCCTTCGCCTACGATCACACCAGCACCGTTTTCATCGCGGAAAGGCAACGACTCGGGCAAGCTCCCAGCGTTGATACCGTCGATGTACGTACGCGAGTGTACCACGCCGCCTTTCTGACCGCCAAATAAAAAGCTCAGGTTCCAGTTTTTATACTTGAATTCGTTGGCGATGCTGCCAATCCAGTCGGGATTGACGTTCCCGAGGTATCCCCAGTCGCCGTTTTCTTCCTGCGGCAAACCATTGCGGTGGGTCAGCTGGCCGTTTCCGTCGTAGATGAGGTAATCCCCATACAGCGAGCCGAAGGAGCCATCGCCCTTGGTGTTTTCGGTGCGCAGTTCCAACGATGCCCAACGCTCCAGCTGGCGGATGCGGGAGATCCCCCGGTCTTCGGCCAGCGAAACCACTTTGTTGCGATTGAAGGAGTAATTGACAAAGACATTCCAGGAAAAGTTGTCGTTGCGGATAGGCGTCACGTTGAGCATGGCTTCCATGCCATGGTTGGTCATCTCACCCACGTTCAGCAATTTGGTGTCATAGCCCGCCGAGGGGTTGAGCGTTACAGGGATAATCAAATCGGTGGTGATGCTCTTGTAGTATGTCAGATCCAGTCCCAGACGGTTGTTGAAAAACCGGGTATCAAAGCCAAACTCATAGGAAACCACCTTTTCCGGGCGGATGTTTTCGTTGGGATAATTGTTGTTGTGCACGGCAACGGTCTCACCACCCCAGCCCTGCGACACGAGGAAGTTGGCCAACGTGCGGTAAGGCTCCAGGTCGCGGCGTACGGATGAGGCCGCGCCGCGGATCTTGACCATGTTTACCTGGCTGCTGGTCCAGCCAAACAGTTCGGAAGCGATGACGCTCAGCGATGCCGATGGGTAGAAATAAGAATTATTTGCCTTGGGCAATGCACTCGACCAGTCATTGCGACCCGTCAAGTCCAAGTACAGCAGGTCGCGGTAGCCCAGCTGGGCCGTACCATAGATGGAGTTTATGCGTTTCTCTTGGTAGGTATTGCCCGCCAGAATGGGGGCAGCATTGTTAGTCAAGTTATACACGTTGGGAATGGCCAGGCGCGGGGCGATTGCTCCCAAGCGTTTCGAAACCTGTGTCATTAAATTCCCCCCGACAGATGCATTCAAGGAAAAATCGCCGCTGAAGCGTCCGTCATAGGTCAGCAACATATCGTGGTTGGTCTCCAGGAAATATACGTCGTCTTCTTGATAGTATCCATTGCGATACTGGTTGGATGACACGGCATGGCGCATCGTACGCTTATCGTTATAGAAATCCCGCCCTGTGCGCACCATCAGCCGTAAGGAGGGCAGGATGTCATAGGTTGCCTTCACATTGCCGTACACACGGTCGCGGTTATTGCCGTTCAAGTTTTCATAAGCCACAAAATACGGATTATTCCACACCGTTCCGTTCATGTTGAAAATCGGCGAGTTTTGTTCCGTGTTATTCGTTCCCGGTCGCCAGTAGTCTTTCAAGGAATTGATATCCAAGTTGCGGGGCATGTATAAGAAAATACGCATGATAGCATCTTCGTTTTTTGCCCCGGAGCTGGAGCGGTTGTCGCTATCAGTGTTCACCCAATTCATCGACACATCAAGACGCAGCTTGGGGATGATCTGATAGCCCGCATTGACCCCCAGCGAATTACGGCCCAGATCGGTATTGGGTACCATACCCGTTTGCGTCATGTTGGTATACGAAAAGCGGTAGTTCAAGCGGTCGCTGCTTCCTGCGATAGCGAGGTTGTGGGTGAAGGTCTTGCTGGTTTCAAGGAAGTCCTTCAACTGGTTGCGCTGTGCTACGAAGGGGGTGGCGATGCGTTCGCCAGTTTCCGGATCGATGGGCGAGTCCCATTGCTTGATTAGTTGGCCATTTAATGCGGGGCCCCAGTTTTCCAGGACGTTGTCATATTTGCTTCCATCCGTACCGGCGCCGTCTACATATTCATAAACACCATAGCGGCCTTGGCCATATTCATACTGATAGTCCGGCAATTTCAGCGGCGTCCCAAAGTCGGCATGGGTATTGAACGAAACGCCAACACCTTTGGCTCCCCTGCCCGATTTGGTGGTAATCAACACGACCCCATTCGAAGCGCGCGAACCATATAGGGCAGCAGCATTGGGACCTTTCAATACCGAAATGCTTTCGATATCGTTCGGGTCAATTTCCCCAGCGGCGTTGCCGTAGTCTACTTCGCCTTCGCCTCCCGTTAAATTCGGGTTGTTGAAATCCTGCCGGCCAGTAAATGCGCGGGTCGATTGCTCGTTGTTGTTGCTGATGGGCACGCCATCTACGACAAACAGGGGCGAGTTGTTGTAGTTATATCCGCTCACGAAGTTTTGTCCACGGATTTGGATGTTTGACGATGCACCTACCCCTCCAGAAGAGTTGGTAATATTCACCCCGGCTACGCGGCCGCTCAACGTGTTAATCAGGTTCGTTTCGTGAGCCTCCTGAATGGCATCCCCACCCACCTGTTGTACGGAGAATCCCACGGACTTTGCTTCGCGGGTGATGCCCAATGCCGTGACCACCACCTCTTCCAATTCACTGGATTTGGCTTGGAGCGCAAATGTCAGGTGCAGATCCTCACCAGCTTTCACATTTGCCGACTGGCTTGACACGTCGAATGATACGTGATTCGCCACAATAGTATAGCGCCCCGCTGGCAGTGAAAGGCTAAAATTGCCGTTGGCGTCGGTGCCGATAGTCTGTCCGGTTTCGGCAATGCGGATGGTCACATTGGCCTGTGTTTGGCCATCGGCGTCGGTCACACGGCCGGTGATACGGCCGGTTTGCTGTTGGGCATGTACCAGGGTCGTTGCGGCACTGGCCAGTGGGGCAATGCCGAAGAGCAGGCTGTACATCAATAAGGATGCACCGGAGGCACGTTTTACATAGCGAATGTGCCGATTCATTTGTTTACGAAATAAAATCATAGTATGTGCTGATACGGATAAGATGTAGTATACGCCCGCAAAAGTGGAGGAGAGGTATTAACTGAATATTGGGTTAAGGTTGTATTTAGGTGAAGACTGACACACATCGCCTATCGGTAGGCGTACCGCCGAATTTCATTCAAAGGCCGATACAGGCACACAACGTGCCTTTTTATGTCATTTCCGGGAAAACACCTTTTTGCCCGTTGCCAAAATTGCAACCGCGATTATTCCCGCCACTAAGCCGATCACCATTTCTTTGAGGAGCGGAGGCAACGCGGGCAAAATATGATGTAAGTAGTCAATATTGTGAACAAATATACCGCCTGACACCAAAATCAGCGCAATGGTACCGATTACAGCCAATGACTTGATCACCACAGGCAGGGAGTTTACCAGCAAATGTCCAAGTTTAGCAGGCCACCCCTTATCACCCGTACGTTTTATTAGGTCATAGCCGGTATCATCCATCCTCACGATGAGCGCTACAATACCGTAGACACCTACGGTGGCCAGCAGCGCAACCACCGAAACCGTCAGGATCTGTATCGATAGCCTTTCTTCCAGCACGGTTCCCAAACCAATGATTACAATTTCTATCGACAGGATGAAATCGGTGGTCACCGCCGCTTTTATTTTTGTCTTTTCTGCGTCGCTACCGTCTTCCCTCCGTTCTTCAACCACCTCGTGCCCTTTTTTCGGCCGATGGAAGAAATATTCCATGATTTTTTCAACGCCTTCGTAAGCCAGGTAAAACCCACCCAAAATCAGGATGATCGTTATCGCGATCGGGAGGAAGACATTGAGCACCAGCGCAATGGGGATGATGATAAGCTTGTTGAGCAACGACCCTTTTGTAATGGCCCATAGCACCGGCAGTTCCCGAGATGATAAAAAGCCTGTCGCTTTTTCGGCGTTGACGGCCAGGTCGTCGCCCAATATTCCAGCGGTCTTGCGTGTCGCTATTTTGCTTGTAGCCGCCACGTCGTCCATCAAAGCGCCTATATCGTCCAGAATCGCAAAAAAACCCGATGCCATGTTGTGTTACTATCTGGCCATAAAAATATCAATTTAAATCATTTTTTGTATTGTTGTTGCCTCCTCTTAGTCCAACTCATTGGTCAGCGAGTAGGGAAAAGCCGATGGTGCTACGCCGCGCTTCCTGTTGGGCTGGGCAGACATCCGGATGTCAAGCGTTGCCCCTTTGAGCAATGCACTGTGTTTAAGGAAGTTTTTATCATACGGTTCCCCATTTAGCTGCACCGATTGCATGTATCGGTTTTCGGCGCTGTTTTCCGGCGCGTTGATGACTAGCTGCTTGCCATTGCTTAAGTAGACTGTGGCTTTCTTGAACAGGGGAGCTCCCATCACGTACTCGTCAGTGGCCGGACATACCGGGTAGAAGCCCAGCGCCGAAAAGACATACCAGGCGGATGTTTGCCCATTATCCTCATCGCCGCAGTAGCCGTCGGGCCGCGGATTATACATCCGGTTGATGGTCTCGCGCACCCAATACTGGCTCTTCCAAGGCTGGCCGACGTAGTTATAGAGGTAGGTCATGTGCTGGATCGGTTGGTTGCCGTGGGCATACTGCCCCATATCGGCCACCTGCATCTCGCGGATTTCGTGGATGACACTGCCATAATAGCTTTCGTCAAAGATCGGCGGCAGCAGAAAAACGGAGTCCAGCTTACTGGCGAAGGCCTGGTGTCCACCCATGAGCCTAGCCAGCCCTTCGATATCATGGAAGACCGACCACGAATAGTGCCAGCTGTTGCCCTCAGTAAAGGCGTCGCCCCATTTGAACGGATTGAAGGGCGACTGGAAATTGCCATCTTTGTTTTTGCCGCGCATCAATCCGGTTTCAGGGTCGAAGAGGTGGCGGTAGTTGCGACTACGCTGCGCGTACAACTCGATTTCCCCCTCAGGCCGCTTCAGCTTTTTGGCCAGCTGGTAGATGGCAAAATCGTCGTAGGCATATTCGAGAGTGCGCGCTGCATTTTCGTTGATGCCCACGTCGTAGGGTACATACCCCAGATCGATGTAGTATGGTGCGCCAGCACGGCCCACCGCGGTCATCGGCCCTTCGTTATTGGCACCATGCAACAAGGCTTCATACAAGGTCTGGATATCGTAGCCGCGCAATCCCTTGATATAAGCATCGGAGACGACCGAAGCGGAGTTATTGCCCACCATGATATTGGCATATCCCGGGCTACTCCATTCGGGCAGCCAGCCGCCTTCGTGATAGGCATTGACCAGGCCGGCCTGCATCTCTACATTGATTTCGGGATACACCAAGTTCAAGAAAGGGTACAGCGCCCGGAAAGTATCCCAGAAGCCCGTGCCGCCAAACAAGTAGCCCGGGATCACCTTTCCATTATAAGGACTATAGTGTACAATCGTCCCCTCATCATCCACCTCGTAGAGCCGGTTTGGAAAGAGTACGGTGCGGTACAGGCACGAATAAAAGGTCTCGAATTGGTCATGGGTGCCCCCTTCGACCGTTACCCGGCCCAGCGTTTCGCTCCAAATCGTCCTGGCCTCGTCGGCCACCTGCTGGAAAGTTTTGTTGCCGACCTCCCGGCGCAGGTTCAGTGCGGCCTGCTCGTGGCTGATGAACGAGGAGGCTACCCGCATGGTCACCTCCTCGCCACGCTGGGTCTTAAAGCCGATGATCGCTGCGGCATGGTCGCCCTTGGCATAAGACCCTTCGCTATACACGCTGTCGCACCAGGTGCGGCTGAAGGCAAAGGGTTTATCAAACTGGATGACAAAGTAATTCCGGAAGTTGGGCAGCTTGCCTCGGCTGTACTTGCTGGAATAGCCGATGATTTTGCCCTCCTCGGGCAGGATAGTGATTTCCGACCCTTGGTCAAAGGCATCGATCGCGACAAACGAGCTGTCGCTCTGCGGAAAAGTAAACCGAAATACAGCCGCCCGCTCGGTAGGCGTGATCTCCGTAGTCACGTCGGCATCGGCCAGGTAGACGCTGTAATAATACGGCGTGGCCGTTTCCGCTTTGTGCGAAAACCAGCTGGCTCGCCCATCCTGGTCTACCGTAGGGCGGCCGCTGCCGGGCATGATCGAAAACTGCCCGTAATCGTTCATCCACGGGGAGGGTTGGTGTGTCTGTTTGAATCCGCGTATGCGCTCAGCACCGTATGTGTACATCCACCCGTCGCCCATGCGCCCGGTCTGTGGGCTCCAGAAGTTCATGCCCCAAGGTACGGCAATGGCCGGATAGGTGTTCCCATTGGAGAAGGATCCCTTCGAATCGGTACCCATCAGCGGATTTACCCAAGCTACGGGGTCAAACACCGCGCTAATCTCGTGGTCCTGGGCACAGGCGATTCCGTTGCTGGCCAGTAACGCGCTAAATGCGCCATAAATTAGTTTGTTCATAAGCCGTAGTTAATCACGCAGATCTAATAATAAGTATTTAAGTACTGCTCGGTTTGCTCGGGCTTATACTGCTTGCGGATACGCCAGATCAGCTCTTGCGGATTTACCACTTCAAAGTCGTCGCCAAGATGCTTCTTGACCAGCTTAGCAGCCGAAGCGCCCCGGAGATCACCATCGCTGTTTTCGCCCAGCAGATCCGTGCTGTTACCTGTATCGCGGAAAGCGCTCCACGCATGTACAGCTACGATCGAAAAATCACTGGTTGCCTGTTGGGCAAGCTGCTGCGCGATATAAGCGGGCGTTCCTTCACGCTCGTGGTTTTGCGAGCCGAAATTCCATAGGGAATAGCTCACCGTGACTACCGGGATATCATAGCCAGCGCTGTTCCGCAACCAAAAAATCTCACCCCCGCCGCCTGCGTAAGGAGCGTATTGCAAGACGACGATCCCCTCCAGTTGGTCATTGGCATCGATAAAAGCCTGATAGCCTTCCTGCGCATCGGCAGATTTGGCATCCTTGGCCATCAGCCCCAGCAGTTTCACGCGGTGTTGGCGCATGCTGCTGGCTACGCGTCCGGCCACTTCAGCCAACCGTGCCTCCCGGTTATTTTCCCGTCCGAAATTATCAACATATTGATATCCCCCACCCAGCGCTTCGATCACTGTGGCTTCGCGGTTTTGCAATCCCATGATGCGATTGAATTGGGCCGGAGCTATCTGGGTGAGATTAGACACCGGTACGCCGAAACCCATTTTGACATCCGATACATCTGCGTTTTGATAATATTCACCAACGAAATCGTTCATCATCCACTGGATGTTATCGCCATCGGTCAGGTAGAAAGATACGAATTTCTTGTCTTTCTCCCAGTCAATAAACTGCGGATTGGTCACCTGCGCAAGCGTTTGTTCCTGCCGCTCGCGATAAGCAAGCGAGGTCAGCGGCAAGTTATACATCCAATCATTGGGCACCCATACATGCCCGGTAATCGACGCCCGGTTGACAAACACTTCCTCATCAACGCCTTGTTCCCAGCCGTAGATAGGGGCTCCCGGCTCCAGCCACTGAAGGATCTCCTCAAACAGCGGAAGATTCTGCCCGGCAGCGGGGTTATTATACGCCTTATTGACATTGAGCACAAATAGGTTATGCATGATCGCAAAATCACGGAGTTCGCCGGTCTGCACAGGCATGACCACCAATGCCTTATTACTCACCCGGTCTTTAAATTCGTTCCAGGCATCCGCAGTGGTTTTCGTCGTGGCATCGTAGACCATTTTGTAGCCCGCTTGGTCGTAGTTGGCCTGGTCGCGCACATCCACGATGATTGCATTATACACCGATGAAGCTACCGACGCCACGGTATTGCTTTCCGGGTTATTGGTCACGTCGGTAAGCACATACCCTTCAAACAGGTCTTTGAGCTGCAGGGCAATGCCATCGGAGGGGCCATAGTTGTTGCGGGCAAGTTCGATGCCGCTCTGCATGCCCTGTTCGCTGATGCCCATGTCGCTGAGCGCCTGCTTGGAGAGGCTATACGATGCCCTGCCGGCATGGTCATGCAACCATACCCCCACTTGGCTGCGGCCGTCCTGCACGGCGCGATTGGCCAGGCCGGCCAGCGACTGGCAGAGCAGGTGGTACTGCAGCCCGCGTATTTCTTCGCTTTCGCCAATATTATTGCGGCTGCCCACGTTGAGCACCTCCACGCAGTTCCAATAGCGTGCAGGTTTGACGGTCATTTCCAATAGGTTATATTGCCCATTATCCGCTATGGGGTCATACAGCTCTTCATATAGACCCGGCAACTGCTCGTCCAACCCTTGGTTTATTTCCGGTGATGTGTACTTGTTGCACCCGGCCACATGTGTGCCGAGCAGCAGGATTATTGTCTTAAATAGCATGGTGTTCAATTTCATGATGATACGCATTAATAGCCCTTATTTTGTTCAAGCCCTGTCGTTTTGTTGATTTCATCCTGCGGGATTGGGCGTAGTAAGTGGTCAGTATTCAGGTTGTCGTATTTCTGGACAAAGATATTTTTGGCATGGGCACGTTCGACGAGTTTCCCCGTGCGTTTCAGATCAAACCATCGGTCGTGCTCGCCGAAAAGTTCGCGTGCACGTTCGTCCAGCACAAAATCCAGGTCTACCGAGCCTACCCTGAGGTGGTCGTTATAAGCTGCCTCGTCGATTGCCGCCCGTTCACGCAGGGTATTGACCCGCTGAGTAGCCATCGAGGCTTGGCCGCCACCGAGGTAGGCCTCGGCAGCCAGCAAGTAGGCATCACCCAGCCTGAAGACCACGTCCTCACGGGTACCGGGGCCACCCCAGTCCATCTTCGTATCCTTAAATTTATGCACGATGGGCATACGATCTATGGCCGTGCTCAGCTCGGGGAGGGCCGTAGACTGCGGATACCAGTTGTACCCCTCCTCCGTCATAAACGGATAGAAGTTCCGTGCATCATGCGTTTCGCCCGAGTCATCGTTCCACCGGGGAAAATAGATCCCCAGCTGGCCATAAGCCTCGCTTTCGGGATTATTCACGATAAACTCCCGCTTGAATGTGGCATCATAGCGCGTATCCAGCGCCGGGTCAGTAAAGTACATGTGCGCACTGGGAATCACCCAGTAGCCGCGGTTCATACTTGAATAGTCGGACTGGTTGCGGGTAAAAAGATTGGGTTCCAGCGCCACGATACCAAACCCGAACAAGCCCTGCTGCGGATTGCCGCTTCCTTGGAAGTTGCGGTCGGTGCCGTACTGGATGGCCCAGACGACTTCACTATTGTTTTGATTATTCTCGTCATACACGGCCGAATAGCTATCCAGCAAGCTGTAGGAAGAACTTCCGATGATCGCCTCAAACAGCGCCGCCGCAGCTGTAAAATCGGCCGCGCTACCATAGGATTTATACGCGCGCGTCAGGTAGAGTTTGCCCAGTAGGAAGTGGATGGCCGCATCGTTGACCTCGCCGGCAGTGGCATTGCCAAATCCGAGTACCCCACGTACCTGCTCCAGATCCTCGATCAGGAAAGTATAGATGTCTTCCTCAGGCGTACGCGTCACCGCGGTGAGCACCTCGGTCTGCTCTTCGGTATAAAAAGGGATCGGGCCAAACGTCTCGACCAGGTAATAGTACGCCAGCGCACGGAAAAACGTACCCTTGGCATGCATCGCGGCATAGTCATCACCAGCTACCTCAGGTGTGCACCGCGTGAGCAGAATATTGGACTCCTGCACAATCTTGTACAAGTTATTCCAATACCCCCCTACAACGGGCGCTGTGGAGTTGAATGTCACATCATACCCGTTAAACATCCGTTCGGTTTCATTTTCGGTGATGGCCATATACAAGTCTGTACCATAATACTGCAACTCACCCGTATTGAACACGCTGCGAAACTTGCTGTACACGTCTACGATTAGTTTCTCCTGGCCAGCCTTGGTATCGTAGAAATCATCGGTCACGACCGATGGCGCGTCTACGTCCAGAAACGAGGAGCAACCTGTGTATATCCAGCCCAGGCCTATCCAGGACATCAGGCATAGTAATGTTTTTATCTGCTTTTTCATCGTTGGATCAGAATGTGAAGTTAACACCGAGATTAAAACTCATGGGATAGAGCGATAGCTGGGTATATATCGGCTCACCGATGATCTCCGGATCCGGCCCATTGTACGCCGTAAAGGTGAAGGGGTTGAGCACCGAAGCAAATATCCGTGCGTTCTTGCCATGGATACGGGACAGCACGTCGGCGGGCAAGGTATAGCCCAGCGAAATATTCTGCACCTTCACGAAAGTGCCCGACACCTTGCTCAGTACCTGCGTATAGTAAGACTGCGCACCAATCTCGGGATAGGCGTTGCTGCGGTTTTCAGGTGTCCAGTAGGTGACGTCGAGCTTATTCCAGTGCTCATTGTCCCACGCCGTAAACGTATAGGTGAAATCATCGTTATACAACCCGCCGATACGGCCGTACACATAGACCGAAAGATCCCAGTTTCGATAGTTAAAGGTGTTGGTCAGCCCGAAGGTCCAATCGGGCGAAGGGGTGCCAAGCACCTTATAATCCCGCTCATCGAGCGCCCCATCGCCATTCTGGTCTTTCACCTTGATGTGTCCCGGTGATTGACCAAATCTCTTGGCCTCATCCCCCTCGTCTTCCTGCCAGATACCCAGAAACTCATAGTCATAAATGACGCTGATGGGCTTGCCAATAAACCAGCGGTTGGCCAGGTCATCCTCGCCCGTGCCATAAAGCTCCTTGATGCGGTTGCGATTCAGGCTGAAGATCGCGTTCGTCTTCCACTGAAACCTGTCGTTCGCGATGTTCGTGCTGTTGATGCCGACTTCCACACCCCGATTGCCCGTACTGCCGATATTGCGCAGGATGGACGTATACCCATTCAATCCGGCCACCGCCTGCCGGAAAATCAGGTCTTTGGTGGTGCGATCATACACCTCAAACGTGCCCGATAGGCGGTTGCCCAGCAGCGCGATATCCAAGCCAGCATTCCATTCGGAGGTCATTTCCCAGCGCAGATCACGGTTGCCTTTGGAGCTGCCCAGTCCATAGCCATTGGTGCCCGACTGGCCCAGCGGATATTTGGTGAGATCCAAGCGGCTGAATGCCACGTCGTATCCGATGTTGTTATTGCCGCTCTTGCCCCAGCTCAGCCGCAGTTTAAGATCATCAAAGGGACCATCTTTTAAGAATTCCTCTTCGGAAAGCCGCCATCCCAGCGCAGCCGAAGGCATGAATCCCCATCGGTTCCCTTCGGCCAGCCGCGAGGAGCCATCGGCCCTTCCGGTGACGGTGAGCAGGTATTTACCTTGGTAGTCATAGTTGGCGCGCATCATGTAAGACAGCATCGAAGACTCCCAGTAGTAGCTACTCACGTCCGTAATCTCCTCGGCCGATTCAATCGCGTGCCAGTCCGAGTCGAAAGGCAGTCCCACTCCCCGCATCTGCGATCCCTTATGGGTCTCGTGCTGCATGCTGAAAAGGCCTACGATATTGAGGTGGTGATCAGCAAACCGCCGATCATAAGTGGCCATGTTGTCCCACACATAGTTCATGTTTTTGCTTTCGCGACGAAAGGCGTCCGGTGCATTTACCCCCTGCTTGGACTGGGTATAGCTGCCGATCCATTCGCCGTACAGATCATTGTCCAGTTGCATAGCCAGCTGCGATTTCAACGTCAGGCCATCTATTGGTTTATATTCAAGAAAACCGGCCATATTGATGTACTGCGCCTCGGTCATCTTTTTATTGTTTTCGATCTGCACAAACGGATTGATCTTGCTGGAGGTCGGTTGTACCTCAAACGCATAATCTCCGTTGCGGTCATACGGGCTGGCCACTGGCGGGATGAAATACGCGTTTATCAGCGCGTCGTCCGCGCCATGATTGGTGTTATTCAGCGAGAGGTAGCTGTTCATCCCGATCTTAAACCGATCGGACGCTCGGTGTTCCAGCCCGAGGCTGAAGGTATAGCGTTTGAAATTTTCTTGGCCCACCATCCCATCGTCATCATTATAGCCCAGGCCGAATGCGTAGCTGCTCTTCTCGCTGCTGCCATTGGCCGTGACGTGGTGCATGTTGCTCAATGATGGCCCGGAGAGCTCGCGCAACCAATCGTAGTACTCGCCATAGCGCACGCGACGTTTTTCATCCTCGGTGAGGAAGTCACTCCTACCGAGCGAGCTTTCGCCATACTTTTTGGTCCATAGCGCGATTTTGTAATCGATGTATTCCAATCCATTGCCCAAATTGCCGATCATGTCCGGTATGCGGTTCGGTGTTTTCACGGATAGCGTGCCGTTGTATTCGAGTTGGAATCCGGCCTTGCGATTGGCAGCCTTGGTGGTGATGATTACGACACCATTGGCACCACGGGAGCCATAGATAGCCGACGAAGAAGCGTCCTTGAGGATATCTATCGATTCGATATCCGCAGCATTGAGGTGGCGCATACCCGTGTATGAAGGGATACCGTCAATCACATACAGCGGCTCATTGGAAAAATTGAACGAGTTTACCCCCCGGATCTGTATGCTCATATCCGCTCCGGGGCGATTGTTCGATTTAGTCACCAGCACACCGCTTACCCGGCCATTGAGCGCTTCACTCACATTGGTAGCCTGAGATTTCATCAAGTCAGCGTTGTCGATTTTTCCGATGGCTCCGGTCAGATCTTTCTTTTTGACCGTACCATAGCCATATACCACCACGTCCTCCAGCAAGTTGCTCGTAGGTGTCAGTTGGATGGTTACAGGGCTGTACGACGCCACGGTAAGGGTATACGGGTCATAGCCTACAAACGTGATGGTCAGCTGCCCGCCCAGGGCGATATCGATGCTAAACTGCCCACTATCATCGGTAGAGGAAGTCTGCTGGTCGCCAGCGCGAACGGTTGCACCGACGATAGGCTGGCCCGTTTCGTCCAGCACGGTGCCACTTAGGGGCTGGTTTTGTTGCGCCAGTGTCGGATCCGATAGCATCATCAGCAATCCCACGACGCAGAAAATCAATATGTTATTCATAAAATTGTTAGCTAAGGGTTATTGCTCCAGTTTATGCCATTTGTACTGTCCTACCAGTTCGGCTGTAAAACGGCCTGTTTTATCCGTAATCCGAGCCGGATCCTGCGGCACCTCCGTAAAATCCCAGGCGCATATCAGGTTAGCCTCGTTGCCCGATACATCGCCCGCCATCAATGATTTGATATCGGATTGGCTTTTGGCGGTACTCCACAGCCTGAATTTGCGTATGTAACCGGTCATGTTACGATTGTTGTCTTCCGGTTCCACAAAAGCCCACATCTTTAGGTTGCGCGTGTTGGGCTGGTATTTTTGCAGTGCCCCGGCGCCATCAATGATGTCGTTGGTTTTAGCGAAAAGCAATTCACCGTTGATGTACATTTTTAGCTGGTCCACATCAAACGACTCGTCATACACGGCCACGATGTGATTCCATTGGCCATAATTGGTCGGATAGGCAGCACCCCATTCCAGCACGCGATCCTGCTGGGGGCCCATCCCGAGGGTAGTGCGCAGGTTGGCCCCCGAAAAGTTGACCATCCATCCCTGCTTGATACCATTGCCGTCATGGCTAAACGTGGCGATGAAGTCACCGATGGCAAATTCAAAGAATCCCGGATCGTACTTCAGCCAAGCCTCCACGGTAAAGCGTTTCGAGCCGCCATATTCGGGCGATTCCCCGAAATCAATGTAGCCTTTATTGTCGATGCCGAAAACTTGCAGTTCGGCGGGTGTGCCCGGCTCAAGCGTGGTCTGGTAAGCGTTCATAAAAGAGGCGATGGCTTTGTCGGCGTTCACGCAAAAAGCGTTGATCTGAAAGGGAAGCACGAAATAGCCAGCCTTGGCTTTGGAGATGCCCGTTTTCAGCGTGTCGATGGCCGCTTGGAATTCCACCGCGCTCGCAGCGGGGAAGGTGCCGTCCACATCGCCGATTTGTGCGGTGTCAATGATCTGTTGCATGTCTTCGAGGTGGGCCATCATGCAATCAAGGTCTAATGTGACCATGTTCGGTTTTTCATTCTGGCACCCCGAAATGGACAGGTGAACCGTGCAGGCGATCAGCCACCACAAGAAGGTTCGTCGGAGTTGTGTCATAAACTTTAGTTAATTAATACGGTCATTTAATTGGGTTTCTTCGGCAAATACATGCCGGTATCAAAACGGCTCAATATTAGGTGAGCTGGGTTAATTTAGGGGTTAATACAGGGGTTAATGCCGATTTTTTTTGACTAATCCTTCAATTGGTCTATCGTGAAGGGCAGCGGTTCGCGCATCAAGTTTTCGTAAAACTGCTTAAAATGTTCGAACCGCCGGATTGCTTCCACTTTCTGTTTGAGCCGGAGCATGCTTTTGATTTCATAAGCCAGCGCATCCAGATCTATCGGCGAGGTCTCCAGGCAAAGGCGCGCCAGATGTATGCAGCGCTCGTACTGGCTGTTGTCAAACACCTCGGCGACCTGCCTGTGCAGGATTTCCACCACTTTGTACTCAGTGTCTTCCTTCAGGTCATCCAGCAGCTCGTGTTCCGTATTTTTCAAGAATTTACCCCGCTCAAGGATAGTAGCTGTCAGCGGAGTATAGGCCTCGCCGCGGTCATAAGCCTCGCTAAACGCGAGGTAGTCGATAAAACAGCCGGTGATCTGGAGCTGGTAGTGGTTATCAGCATAGACGAGGGCGATGCCGTCCAAGTATGCCAGCAGTTTCCGGAATTGGTTGAGCGTGACGCCACGGATATTTTTGGTGGCAGCTACCTCCTTATCCGGCCAGAGCAGCGCACTGAGTTCGCCCGATTCGATCCCCTTTCCGGGATAGCGCGATAGGAACAGCAAGAGCACCTGTTTCAGGCGGCCGCTGAAGAGGTGGGCGATGTGCGTACCCTTTTTGTCGATCACCTCAAATTTGCCGAATAGGTAGATGGCATTCCGCACAGGAAGCGGATAGGTGGCAACCTCCGGATGCAGCGGTGCAGGGGCCATAGCTGCAGCTTGCCGCAAGCTTCGTCTCCTTAGGATGATGATTGCCACGGCAGTACAGGCAACGATCGCAATAGCCCAGCCATACCATGGCCAAGGGCCCTTTGGCTGGTAATCATCATATTGCGTGAGCTCGGCATGTGTCAGCGCCGGTGCTTTGAGCTCATAGAGCTGTATTTCGGATGAAACTTCATTTGCCGCAAACTCCTGCGTGATACCATAGAACGTATTCAGCGGCTTATAGAAAAATAAATTGGCATTCGTTTTAATCTTTTCAGACTTGATGGGAATGCTATCGCCGAGCTGTTGGTGCGCGCCATCAGCAATCGAAAACCGGTAAAGCTGCAATGTCGAGTTAGACAAGTATTCAGGGTACAGCAACGCAAAAAAAGCTTCCGATCCATCATAGACAAGGTTTCGCGCAGGCACCAATGCTTTGCCCGGCCATTCATCCTCCCATAGCTTATGCAGCCGGAAGGTCTTTAGATCCAGCCGATACAGATCATAGCGATACGTCCTGCCAAGCGTATTGTCCCCGGCTTCGTTGCCCATACCGCCGAATACAAACAACTGGTCCGCGTCCGGATCATAGAACGAAGAGGTAAAATACCGCGCCATGATGCGGTCTCCATTGGTACCCACCGTATCCCACGAGCCATCCTTCAAATCGAGCGAGAGGAAGGTGTTGCTATAGCGGTCATTGCCAAATCCGCCGAATAGGAGGTAGGGAATCCCTGCGGTCTGCTGGCCAGTATGGTGGTGCAGTTGCATCGCTATGTAAGCTGTGCTGACTATACGGGTTTCCCTCGTCTCCAGGTTTATCCCCACCACGGTGGGCGACCCGATGGGAAGGTCATTTACTTCGTATACGTACAGCCACTCCCCGTCAATGAAGCTATTGCCGAGCCGGATGTCCAGCGGCAAGGGGTTGTCCAGCGTATATTGGGTGAGGGCGTGGGTTGATAAATCCAGGAATTGGAGCTGGTTGCGGTCAAAAAAGACCATTCTACCACGCTCTTGGTCAAATTGATACCCACCGGTAGCCTGTAGGCGGATGGTGTGGGTCTTTTTCCAGTAGTACGATTCGTTGATAAGCCATACCGGGCGTTCCACACTCGCTACCGGCTTTCCCGTCACATCGTGGATGGTATTGCCCGAGCTCTCCCGGAGGGGAAAGACGTATTGGTTCTCGTCAAGCGCGATCTCAAGTGCCCGTATAGAACAGTCCGCGACGTCGATACTGATGTCATTTTTCCCGAAGTAGATGTTTTCATAGGTAATCGTGGAAAACGCAAAAGGTATCGTCTGTTTCTTGTCGAGCAGGTGCCAGCTGATTTGCCCACTGCTGATTTCAAATTGGAGCACGGTCGTTATCCACTGGTCCATACCAAACGATTTCGGATCCAATTGGATCACCGATAGCTGATCGCGCCCTTCTTCGGTCAGCTTAAATTCCAGCCAGCCGCCGTCCAGTTTGCGGCAGAAAAGGTTCAGTATCTTGGCCGGGTTTTCCAGTTTGATACGCAGGATGCTGCCATAACTGTGGGTTTGATCCAAGCGCAGTTCAAAACGAATCTGCAGCCGCTTGGAGAGCGTACGGTGCTGCAAGGACGGCTGATAGTTAAAAAGGTCTATAGCGGTTCGTTCATGTATCGGGTAGCTATTGCCCTTGATGCGGAGCCCCTGTCCGGCCACTTGGCCTGCCCATAGCAACAAGAGCACCCCTAAGTAAAATGATAGCTTCCCGAACATGGTACAATGATACGTTTCCCATGGGCAAAAAGCAAGGGGGGTAGTCTTATAAATAGCGAGGACAAAGCTTCTGATTAGTCCTTCAAGTCTTCTTTCGTTGGCTTACCGTTGCTATCTACAGGGCAGCCATCGCCGTCGGCTTGATCATCGTTGATCTGCCAAGGCTCAAGTTTGCTGATCTGCCCCCAAATCCGGAAGGCGCTATCCGGTGCGATGGGTCGCACTGCCAAGTACGGGTTGAATCCAACCTCTTTTGTAAAAGCGGAATAAGTACTATCCCAATACACATCCCTTAGGTCTTTTGGCAACTCTCCTCCCTCTAATATCTTTTTGTGATCTATCAAGTAAGAAAAGCAACTAACGGTATCGCCCTTTTTACTGATGATTAGGTAGTCTTTTCCATAAAACCAAGGGTTCAACGTTTTCAACATGTACTATCGGCATACTGCCGGAATATTTCTTCTGCATGCTGATTTGCCTCTGTGGGCTGCGCAATAAGTTTGGCGCTACCCGTCAAAAAGGTGGCTAATAAGAAGTACAATATATTTTTTCTAGTGATACGTCGAAGCTTCATAAGGCCTGCCATAAGGTCAATTCTGGATTGCGGCTTTCGTCCGGTATTCAATTCAGCCATGATGAAAAAGTTATATCCATATGATGAAAAAAAATGGTGATTTCCATATGGACTTCATTCCGTAGCGCCAAGCCGCAAAGGACAAAACGGCATGTATTCCGGGACAACGGTTAAGTGAATGGACTATCTTTTGATAATTAACTTCATTAGCACGATTAGCAACCAAATAACAATTAGTGTTCCGCTCAAAAGCCCATAAGAAAGAGCCACCCAAGTTGAACCAACATTGATTGTTATCAACCTGCCCTTACCTATCAGAAATATCAGTAGGGCGACGACCGGAAGTGTATATATCAAGACTTTTTTCATCACATCATTAGAAGTTTCGGCACCCAGATGTCTTTCTTCAATCCGTATACAAGCCGAATTATACCAAAATTCAATGACTTTTCAAAATATTAACTACTTTTATCTGGAGTCATTAGCTAACCGCGGAAATCGCAATACTTTGGTGTATCGCTCATCCGCTTGCAAGACGGTATGGGCGCGATGGTTTCCGACTGTGATTGATTTTAAGGTACAATTCCTTGTGGAGCTGCCGGATGGCAGCTTCACAAGTGTCCAGCGTAATCGGCTATTGAAGTGCAACAATTTTAGCCTGTTTCCGGTATTTGTCTTCCAGCAACCTCACCAGATTCATGGTTTCCGCAGACAACACATACGCGTCATCCTCTTTTTCTGCGGCCTTATTGTATAAATAAACAAAATAAAAGGGATCTTCGATATGGTTGATCAATTCAGCTTTATACCCCTGCTTTTCAATGATGTCAGCCATATAGTATCCCGGTATATGCCCGCTGGTATTCCAGGTATCAATCAGTTTGTTTATGGTCAATTTAGATTTATCGAGGTCAGCCGAAGACAATAGCGAATCAATATTTTTAAGTATTCCAGCACCTTCCGCTATAAAACTTTCCGGGTAGCCCCTTTGAAACTCCAGTAGTTTTGTGGCATTTTCTCCTTCATACCGCTTGTCAATCAAATCGGCGCTTCCTTCATTCAATATCCGTTGAAGCAGGCTAATGATTACCTGGTCTTCCTTATCCACTTCAAAGACCAGCCTCGGCCTCAGCACGTGGTGAAATTCATGCCCGCCAAGCACGCCCAGTTTATTGAAATCGCTAAAATAAGCAGCCATTAATGTAAAAATCATCCACCCGCTTCTCACGTGTGCATCGTTGTGGATCGGTATCATCGTCACCTTGTACTCGGGCGCCTTTTTATGGTAGGCTTCGGGCAGCATCGTATAGGAATATCGATAGCACGTGTCGAAATAGCTTTCCTGATCGTTTTGCAAGCCAAGCAAATAATGTTTCATTTCATCCTCATGTAGTTTATACTCGTTGATGATATATGTCCACCAGTATCTATTTTGGTCTTTCAGCCGTTCGTTCAATACATTTTCATTTTTGGGCATATACACAATTTCCATGGCTTGCCTATAGCTTTCAATGTAGGCGCTGTCTACACCTTGATCTTTCAAATAGACCTGAATGGCGTCATTAGTTAAGAAATCATTCCATTCCGCTTTATCAAGCGGTTCGTCCGCCCTGAGCTTTTCCGTGATTTCAAAATATCTCCAACATAGCCTATCATCGATGGATTGCGCGTATAAGCGCGAGAAAGGTAAAATCAATACCAATAGCAAACCAATTTTCTTCATTTGTGCGAATTTATTGGCCGCAAAAATATAAAAAAACAATTGCCAAATGATTTTCCCGCTTTCGCCCACTTATGGGCCTGTATAGGTGCGGGTCTTTCCTTTATGTGTCTCGGCAATTTCAATATATTTGGACGTTGATTTTTTAAACTGCAAATATGCCAATTACCATTTCTGACACGAGGGATATTACCCAATCCGACATCATAAACCTATATAAATTGAACGGCTGGAGTTCGGCAGATAAGCCGGCGGAGCTTTACAATGGACTCCTACATTCCCATGCACTGTATTCCGCATGGGACGGCGACCGGTTGGTTGGCATCGGCAATGCGCTATCAGACGGTTACCTCGTTGTCTACTATCCCCATTTACTGGTACATCCGGACTACCAAGGCAAAGGAATAGGACAATTGATTATGGACAGCATGAAAGCGAAGTATAAAGGCATTCACATGCAAATGCTCACCGCCGATTTGGAGGCCGTCGGATTTTACGAAAAGATGGGATTTGTACGCGCGGGAAAAACCGAGCCGATGTGGATATACAGCGGCAAGGAACATTGATGCCGGTAGCTGATTTTTTTAAGGCCTGAGCGTCCGCTGCACAAGGTACGGGTGATGTTTAGCCAGTTCAGCACGGAATACATCAAGACCATATAGCAGCGAGCTGATCCGCAAGCGCTCTCCATCTTTGGTATATACGCGGATCTCATTCATAAAACTATTGAAATCAGCGGATTTAATATCGGCCCATGCGGCAGTTTTTGAGCACCCCCAAGCGTCATAGACGGTCATTCCACCCGCTGTCAGTTCGACACGATGCCTGCGATAA
Organism: Parapedobacter koreensis; assembly: GCF_900109365.1. Lineage (GTDB taxonomy): Bacteria > Bacteroidota > Bacteroidia > Sphingobacteriales > Sphingobacteriaceae > Parapedobacter > Parapedobacter koreensis. The sequence continues at coordinate 86,447 of NZ_FNZR01000005.1, forward strand.
TACGCCAGGCAATAAAAACAGCCATACCCCGTCAACGGTAGAACTATTGCAAACGAGGCAATTGCATACCAAAAGTCATCCTCATCTCCCAATCCTACGAAGCTCGCGAGTGCGATTAAGCCGACAAACATTGCAGCACATACATATCCCAAGATGGCAAAAAAGACATTGTTTTTCAGCAAGGTCACTCCCGGCGATACGGCCGTTGCGTTATTCCCTTGCTGGTTGGTCCACCAATATAAGGTAGAAACTGTACTCACGATTAGAAACGTAGTGATGATAGTCTGCATAGTCAAATAAGCTTTGATCCGTGATTAGGTATGTTGACTTCATACAAATATCGCTATTAAATCATCATTCGCAAATCGTAATAAAAATGTGTATATTCAACCCCTAAATCTGTTAAAATATTGCCTAACCGTTCCATATGCCCACATTTGCTAAAATGCACGTTTACGCACTGATTGCTTTTCTTGTCGGTATCGACTTGCTGTCCGATACACCGGTATTCGGCCAGCCTACCCTATCGCAGTCACCTACACCACAGTGGGTAGCATCCATTGTACCCAATGGTCTTCGGCCCGAAACCAAGAAAATCAGCGACGGCTATTATTTCAAGCTACTGGACTATCAGTTGCATGCCGAACAGCAGGTAGCTTATACACACATCATCCGTGAAATCGTCAACGAATCCGGCGTGCAGTACGGAGCCGATATTTCCGTCACCTTTTCACCCGCCTACCAGCAGCTCCGGTTCCATGAATTGTGGATAATTCGCGATGGCAAGCGGACAAACGCATTGCATATCAATAAATTCAAGGTGGTTGCAATCGAACAGGACGCCGCCTCATTCATCTACAATGGCGATTATTCTGCTTATCTGGTATTAGACGATATCCGTGTCGGTGACCAAATCGAGTACAGCTACAGCATCACGGGGCAAAACCCTGTCTTTGAAGGTCGCTTTTTCGAAGACGTCTATCTGCAAGGTTCCGTTCCCATTTCGCAGCTACATACTTCCATATTGGTATCCGCATCACGGGCGCTGAAGGTCAAGACTTTCAACGACGCACCTGCCCCCACCATCCAGCCCATGGGCCAGCTGTTACGTTACCAATGGAAACGGGACATGGTCGAGGCTATGCAGTACGAGTCCTATACACCCTCTTGGATCAACACCTACCAGTATGTCCAGCTGTCCGAATATGCCGATTGGGAAGCGGTAGGTGAGTGGGCGCAGCGTGTCAATCCACTACCGGCCGCTATCGGTGGCACATTGGCAGCAAAGACCGACGAGCTGCTCCGGCAGTCAGACCAAGACCCCAAGAAATTTGCCAATGCCGCCATCCGGTTTGTACAAGACGAAATCCGGTATACCGGTGTGGAAATAGGCGAATACTCCCACAAAGCACATCAGCCAGACAAGGTTTTTTCCCAGCGTCACGGCGATTGTAAAGACAAATCACTTCTCTTGGTAAGCATGCTCCGCCATGCGGGAATCAACGCCCAGCTCGCCTTGGTGAGCACCACCCTCATCGACAAGATCAAGGAGCGGCTCCCATCTCCATCGGTGTTCGATCATGCCATAGTCCGATTCGAAATCGACGACAAGCCCTATTGGGCAGACCCAACAATCAGCCATCAGGGCGGCGATCTGGACACCCGGTCTATGCCCATATACGGCTCTGCCCTGGTGCTGGAATCTCCACGCAGTGAGCTTACGCCTGTTGCATCCAACCAGTCCGGCAGCATTCAATGCGAAGAGCAGTACATCCTTTCGCCCGATGAAGAATCCACGGCAACCTTGGTCGTGGAGACCATTTACAATGGCCACGAAGCCGACCAGTTACGATCGCAACTCGCCTATAGCAGCATTTGGGATACCGAAAAAAACTACCTCGATTACTATTCGAAGTTATATCCGGAAATAACATCCACCGATTCGCTGCATATCGATGACGATCGGGAGCTCAACCGCATCACCCTGTTGGAGTACTACCGTATACCCGCCTTCCTGGCCAAAAATGAGACGGGCTATCACACGGTAGATCTCTTTGCCCAGATGATATACGATCGGCTTCCTACTGTTCCGGCCACCAAAACCCAGCCCATTGCCGTCAACTATCCCAGCGACGTAGCATACCGCATCACGATAGTCTCTCCGTACGGCTGGAATATGCGGCGATCCAATTTCTTCCTTGACCGAGACGGCTACGTCTTCGGAACGTCCACTTTTGCCAAGGCAGACACCCTGATCATGGAGTACCAATTCAAATACCATACATCGGCCATCCCTGTATCGAAGCTTTCGGAATTTGCGGCAGACGTCAAGACCATTGCAGACCAACAACTTTCCAGTACGGTCACCATCAACACTGCCGCTGGAGCAATTAGCCGGGGCTTCGCATGGTATGCCTTCCTTTGGTCGTTGGTCTTACTTGGCCTGTTGGTTTATCTTGGTTTCCTGGCTTATCGAAGGCCCTTCCTGCCGAAGGCAGATCCCGAAATGCATTACCAATATGAGCGTGTCGGTGGTTGGCTCATCCTTCCACTCCTTACGTTCTTGGTCTCACCCGTGGTTATCTCGATATCCCTTATCACTTCGGGCTATTTCGATGCCGCCATTTGGAATGGCCATCAAGGCGCCCCATCCAATATTCCCTTCAAATTATTGATCGCCTTTGAGTTGACCGGCAATCTTATCATCATGGGCCTCAGCGTTATCTGCGCCATCTTCATGCTCAAGCGCAAGGCAATGCTACCGCCGCTGGCCATCGGGTTCTATCTGCTCAATTTTGTCTTCGTGCTCTTTGATTTCCTACTGCCACAGGTTATCCCTGGCTTAAAGGCCTCTCCCATCGGCGATGTCTCCAGCGTTATCAAAGCATTTGTATTCGCCGCCGTCTGGATTCCCTACTTCATGCTTTCATCTCGTGTCCGGGAGACTTTCGTCAATCCTTGAAAAATACTGCTGCGTCAGTTATGCAAATCACCCAATTTCAGTTTCCGGTCTTCATCCCAATAACAGCCTCTTCTGCCGGACTTATCTTTCCAATCATGTATTGCCTTATGCCGCAAATCTTCATCTCATCCAAAGCGTCCACCAAACTGGCATAAGCCGACCTATCACTGGGCCGTATCACCACTATCATCCCTTTGCCCTGCTCTCCGGTTATCTGCGCGATTTCGTTTTTTTTCTCCAGCAATATTGTACGGATCCCATCTTTACCCATCACGGTTGAATGTGGTCCGGCAAGCGGCTTGTCCAGCAAACCCCAATACCAATCCACGCGTTTGCCCTCACCCAACAACAGCGTGACGGTCCTGTTATCCGCTAACGGCGAGAAATCACTTGTATCGGTGATGTCGGGCATAGCCACGTCCAGCGCCTGTTGCTTGTTGATGTTAGTGGTGAGCATAAAGAAGGTGATCAGCAAAAAAGCCAGATCAACCATTGCGGTGAGGTCAACCCTGGGTTGCAGCCTCCGTCCGGTATTCAATTCAGCCATGATGATAAGGTTTATATCCGTATGATGAAAATGGAAAGTGATTTCCATACGGCACCTATTATATATACACCAATTCCTTAGATGCCGCGCATCTTAGAAAGCTATGGGAAGGAATGCTTTCGTTTTTTCGAAAGCTGGCCAGCGAGCTTGGTCTATTTTTGTATATTACACACCTACTATCAACCCTTCAAATCCCCAGCAACCTATCCACCTGTTCCAGCGACTCTTTTACCGTCAGCGTATGCTCATAATATTTTGGCGCTGGGAACACAATCACTGTGTGCGCACCCTTTCCGTAATAATACGCCACATTATCAAAGTTCACCCGTATGGGTTCCTCCGCTTTCAATTTAGTCAATCTCAGTATAGCTGCCATGCCATTGTGTTTTTAAATAATAATTATTCTGGCACTTCCGTCCCGAACCATACCAAGCCCGTCCCCTCCAGCGGATTGAGCTGCCGGAGTTGTGCTACGCTTTTTCCTTTATGTTCGGCCCACCAAGTTTGGTAGCGCGGAAGCACCTCGCCGAGCGAAACCTTTCGCTCTCGATCGTTTGCATCGACGACCAGTACACCCCTGGCGGGGTAGTTTCCAGGGCTACGGATCACCTCTATGGCGTAAAGCATGACCAGCCCAACTTCTTTCTGGCCGGGATAATAAGACAATATCGGTGACCAGGGAAACCGGCTGACCAACTGTTCGTCGGAAGCGTGGCTTAATAGCGCATCGATATGTTCGAATCCGAATGCAGGCAACTCCTGAGAACCCTCATACCTGTTTGCCTTCACCTCCTTTACAAATTGACTGACGATTTCGGGATCCGCCGTGCTAGTTTTCTTGCACGAACCGGCTGCCACCATAAGCATTGCTATATATATTATGTATTTCATTTACGAATATTTAGTATCCACGTAATCTTAGATTAGGTATCATGAATTGCGACACCTCGTTACATATTCATCAAACAACTCATCTATTCCTCGTCATCGCACAGTTACCCCACTTGCGTCCAATACCCGTGGTGCGGCGTATGGTTTCAGGCTAAAGGATAAGCTTTTCCAAGCAGTTCCGTTAACGCCCTTTAAAACATACTTGCCGGCCTTTTTGGTTATTGTGAAACTGAATTCTGCAAGAGAGCCATCCGCTGCTGCGGTGTTACCTTCATCAAAGCTTGCCATTCCAAATTGGTTAACCATGGCTGCATCACCGTGGGTGGGCTTGGTGAATGAAAGCTCCTTCCAAGCGCAACCATGCTGGCAAATTAACGTTGTGACTTTACCATCTTCCGATATTTCGATTTTGAAGTCTTTTTTGCTTTCATAACTTGCTGACCAGAGACTTATTGCCAATAGCGGTGTAGATAGCCAAAGTTTTTTGATTAATGTTCTTTTCACGAGTTTATCTTTTTAGGTATGTTATTATCTATTATTTATCTATATATTTAATGGCTTCCGCCTTTTGGTAGCGCGTGATGTCATCCGTACCTACGTATTCAAATCCCAAAATGATCACCCCATCTGCCCCCACTTCTTTGCCTTTTCCGATGATCTGTTGTTTAGCCCTTTCATCAGCATTCACTCCCGTTGATTTTTCGGAAAGGTGTCCTATCACCTTGTATTCACGCTTCACGTCGTTTACCGAATAGTATACATCTACATGTTCTGACGGCGCATAGCGATCCCCCACATATGACGTGGATGCACATGCATTCAAGGCCAGGGCCAATATCAGCGCTAATAAATGCGTATATGATTTCTTTTTTATGTAACTACCTGACGCCATGTGTATCTTTCTATCTTAGTTCGATCGTAAAGATATAAAAAAACAGCACATTTTGCAGATTAAGCGCTGCTTGTCAGCGATTAGTTGGCTATTCGCCGATGCATATTTGTATCCACCGGACTCCTGCCGCCAATAGCGTATCCTTAAGACCACGTTGTTGAACGCCGGTCCGAGAGGGATAGTTCGTTGCTTGTCCTCGACGGTGTAACTTCCCCAAAACGGCTTCCCGAATCATATGCAAATCAGATGTGAGTTTTCTGTTGGCAGCCGGGTCGGTTTTGAAATGAAACAAATTTTACGCTATGGGGAGGGCTTTGCTCTTTCCAAAGGGCAACGCCGACTCGTATGAGGTCACGGAAAGCATCGTACAGGCCATAGACCGGGAGGAAGCTCTGGTCAGCGAAAAGCAAAAAAGAATCAATCAGTTGCAAATCATCGCACAATTACGTAAGTTTCGCCTGAATTACAGATTTTCAAAGGTAGGCGAGAGCTCGCATAAATTGGCAGTCGATTCTGCCAATTTCTAGCTCGGTTTACACCCACAATTGGAGAAAGCCATGTTGAAAGTGGTGAGGCAAAAGGGATAGAAAAAGAACGAGCGAAAGCCGAGAAATTGGCCGAGAAGCGCAAAATAGCGAGCTTTCATTTAATGCTGAAGCTTATTTTTAAATAATGACCTTATCCGAGTATGTAAAAAAAAGAAACGGTGTTCCGTTTGGGCATCCCAGTTCGCTTCGTAATAATTTATACCGATCACTGGGAGCGAAAAATTTTTCGGCTTTCTGGAATTTTTGGAATCCGGTGTTCAGCTATTACCTCGGAACAAAAATATTCCGTCCGTTAAAAATGGTTTTACCGGCAGCCGTTTCTTTACTCCTGACTTTTATGATTTGCGGACTTGTTCACGATCTGGTAACCTCTTTGGTCAGAGGAAAGATTTCCCTGTTCTTTGCCGTTTGGTTTTTGTTAATGGGATTGGTTGTTTTAGTTACTAAAAAATTCCATTACGATTTATCACTTCATAATTGGGTTTTCAGGGCTTCGGTAAATATCATCATCATAGGCTTCTGCTTTTTTCTGGCGCACAGCCTGAACACTATACTTAATTTTTATTAAAATCGCATCTATAATATCGGTACAATGAAACAATAAATTCATTCAAACTCATCGGACTTCAATCACAAGGAAAAACGAAAACGGCTTGTTTTCCTATTTCATCGGTTGTAATAGAAGACGAGACCTAAGTACTTTTGCCCCAACCCTCTTTTTGTTTTTCAGAAATGTTAAACAGTTTGTCCATCAACTCGGACTTCTCTACTTCCAGCTCGTTGAAAATTTGTCCCGACACCCTGATCTCATGGAGCTTTACCAAGCCGAACCACACCGCAAAACATTCAAAAAAACGTGTGTTGTATGTGTACCGCAGCCAGTCTATCTGTGCCGGGTATATCGGGTCCGCCACGTCTTCCCATCGTTCCTTCTCAAATGCCGCCATCCATTTTTCAAAATAGAATTCGGTATTGAGCCGTTTGTGCCCATTTTTCAGCAGCAAGTAGAGCGAATACGCCCAGCCCAGGTTTCCGCAAGTGCCACCATCCTCCAAGCGATACAGGTTGCGCCAGTCAAAGCGCAACGTAAAAAATGTCAGGATATGCAGTAGGCGTTCGCTATCGGGCTTTGTGAGATATTGCTCACCATTTTTTGTAAGCGATAGTTTGTTGTCGCGTTTCTTTACCAGTCCCTCGACCAGCAGGTGATCCTTCAGCGGCCATATATACGGCACGTTGTCTTCCGTATATTTTTTGACGTGGTCCATATACTTCCATCTGATTAGGCCCCGTTGCACGAGGGAAGTGCACACCGAAACAGGTAGATTGCCTTTGGCAGTCAATTTGAGATTTCCCGCCTTTCTGATTTCGCCCAGCAGCATATCCGATAATCCAAGCATCGGCACCGAGGCCACGGTTTCTTCATTGGATGCCGCTTTTAGTTGCACGATGCTTTCCGGCCCGAGCGGAGCGGATATCAGCGCCTGCATCTGCACGGGACTCAGCCCATCGAAATCTTTCAGCGGCTCGTTGTTTCGCTGAAGCATATATTTTGCCATCAGACGATTGATCTCGTCCAAGGATAACCTACCGCTCTTTACTTGGGGATATTGCTTAATAAAGCCTTCCCATATTTCATTTGCAATGCCCATCCTGCGAAGATAGCGGATTTCCGAAAGTACTATCTAACGACCGCTCACGCGTCAATTCGTGTCATTCACGTAAAATATATACGATTTTACGTAAAATTCTTTGCCATACCAATTTTATTGCCTAAAATTTCCTGATTACGACAAACAACTTAAATACCTTGACTTATGAAAACACCATCAACACTTACCTTGCTAACAACGCTTGATACGCCGGTACAAATAAGCATTTTCGACTTGCTTTTCGTTATGCCCGTTCTGAGCAAACCACAACAATTACAGGTTTACAACAAATACAGTATAGGCTATGGGAAGCCTGATGATGATAGCCCCCAATGATATCTTGTTGGTGGTTCAAAAGGGAGCCGTCTATACAATTTTTACTGAAAAAGGCCTGTTTTCAAGCCAGCGATAACTCCCCTAAGCGTCCTATGCCCCATACATGCGTTCAATTTCAAAAGCCACGCTGCCTGGCGTAAGGGGATGAACCCAGACGAGATAACGGAAAAAGTTTATACAAAAGGATTAAAAATAAATGTTCGGGAATAGCGAACACCAGCCCCGCTTTCTTGAACCGTTTTTGTGCTACTTCCCCACATTGGTGGGACAAACCCACTTATTGGGATGGCTCTCCCACTTTTGCCCACCTACGTGTTTGCAAATCCTTCGTATGCCAATGAGCGCATGTTTTTAGGATCAATGCCCAACAACCTCCAGTAATCTTCTAAGCTATCACTGCCTTTGGCGAAATGGAATTGCAGTGCTTCATATTGCAAGCGGCAAAATAGTTGCATATAATGCGGGTAAAAACCGCCTCGGCAAAGGCTAAATTATTTAGCTTGTTTGTTTTCTATTCCTTATATTTGCCGCATGCCTAATGAAAAGAACAAGATCGCCGAAACCGCGCTCTACGATAAGCTATTCCGTGAAATATCGCCTATTTTCCTTACCGTCTTTGTCGAAAAGGTATTGTGCCTGGATATTGTCGAGTACGCGGAGCTGAAGGATAAGTTGCAGATGACACGCCAGAAGGAAACCGATACATTGCGCAAAGTGACCAACAGGAACGGCGATACTTTTATCCTGCATCTTGAAATCCAGCGGAAGAACGAATCCAATATGGCCATACAGATGGCCGATTACTGGATACTGCTGCATCAGCTATACAAATTGCCTATCCGGCAATACGTCCTGTACATCGGGCCGGAGCGGATGAATATGCCGGACAGGCTGGACTTGCCCAATTTCAATTTCCGGTATACGCTGATGTCCTTTTCCGATTTGCCCTATGACCTGTTCATCAACGCGGAGCGGACGGAAATTAAGATGCTGGCCATACTTGGCAACCTGGGCAACGCCGACTCGTATGAGGTCACGGAGAGCATCGTACGGGCCATAGACCGGGAGAAAGCGCCGGTCAGCGAAAAGCAAAAAAGAATCAATCAGTTGCGAATATTGGTTCAATTACGTAAATTTGAATCACAATTTCAGATAGCTATGTCAAAAGCAGCGACATTTTTCAAGAAAGAAAGGGATCCATTTTACAAAATGGGAGCACAGAAAGAACGAGCAAAAGCTGAGGCTGAGAAGCGCAAAATAGCATTGGAGTTTAAAAACCTTGGGGTATCCGTTGCGGATATAGCCAAAGGCACCGGTCTCTCCATTGAGGAGGTAGAGAAACTATAGTCTTTTATTCTCTTCATAAGATATTCGAAGGACCCGTCAAACGCGGGTCTTTTTTTCACACACCCATCCCCGCCATTCACGTAAAATATATGCCATTTCTCGTAAAATTCTTTGCGACACGAATCTATTTCGTAAGGCCAGGCTGCTACCTCATAGCAGGTCAGCAAGCTTGATAACGCGTCTCCGGAGCGGATCAACAGTTTGCCAGATTCGCTCGGCACTTATCCCTCAAAGGAGATTGCGTCTCGCCTGGGCAATCCGAATCACACCCCACCATTCCTTGTGATTCGGAATTCTCCTTCAGCCGCTGCGTTTTGTGACGAACAGCAACTGCCCGGAATATACACCATTTGATTTTATGGATCGATATATGTAACTTTGTTAGCAAGTACTTTTTAGTGATGACTACATTGACAGTCCATATCGAAAACAAAAAATCCGAAAAGGCCGTTAAAGCTGTTTTGGATGCTTTAGGGGTCAAATATGAACTCGAAGAGTCCGTCACTTTTCCAGAGTATGTCATAGCTGGTGTGCGTAAAGCGCAAGAAGACGTAAAAGCAGGCCGAGTTAAAAAATACGAAGGCCTCAATGCGCTCCTAAACCAATAATTGTGGGATTATCTGTACAGTATGCCGAAACCTTTGAATCAACCTTTAAGGCGCTTACTGACTTTTTAAGAGAAAATTGGGGTGACAAAGTGGTGACAGACTTTGTTGAAGAAACCGAAAAAGTGATTGACCTTATCACAAATTTTCCTCGGATGTATAAAGCTAGTTCTTTTGACCAAAACGTTCGCGTAGCCCCAATTAACAAATTAAGTTCTTTATTTTACGAAGTTACAGATAAACATATCACGCTATTGCATATTATTGATACCCGTCAGGAGCCTTTTTGGTTATAGTCACATCCTCGCTTTCTCCACTTTAGCGAATTAGGTTGTTAAATCAGCAAGCCGGATGGCAGCTTCACGGGTGTCCAGCGTAATAGGCAATAGGTTTGCGAGTCTCAATTCAAGAGTAATTCGCATAACTTCTCAATTATTTTGCAGTTACCAGTTTTTCAAGTTCGGCGTAGGGTTTGGTGAATTTCCTGCTACTTCAAAAGGTTGTGTGCTCACCAATGCCCTGCTCCCACCAGCCCCATATAAACCCGCTTTTTCGCCCGTTTTTGTGCTACTTCCCCACAGTGGTGGGACAAACCCGCTGATTCTTGGGATGGGCAAGATACAAATCGCTATCTTTACCCCTATGCCACATCTCCCCACAACGCCGCAGCGCTCGTACATCATGAGCCGAATCCGCTCCAAGGACACCAAGCCGGAGTTGTTGCTGCGCAAGGCGCTTTGGGCAAAGGGCATCCGCTACCGCTCGTATACAAAAGACCTACCCGGCAAGCCAGATATCGTCATCCGGAATATCGGCTTGTCATTTTCGTAGATGGGGAGTTTTGGCATGGCCATCAATGGGAAAAGACCAAAGGCATCATCAAGAGTAATCGCGACTTCTGGATTCCCAAGATAGCGCGCAATATCCAGCGCGATAAGGAAAACAACGCTGCACTTATTGCGATGGGTTGGTTATACCGTATTCCGCTTCTGGGGCGAGGATGTACGGAAGAACCTACAGAAATGCATCAACCAAATAACGCTTTACATCGAAACAGCCGGAGAGGGGCGTGTGCCTTATCCGGCGGATTATTGATCCCAAACTACCACTTACAATAGAACAGTGCCCCTCTCTCCACAGCTTTCACGATCCTGGTATCCTTCGCTAAAGCGTCATCGTCCAAATCTTCCTGTTCAGTATCATCACACATATTATAGACGCCAAACGTATCCGTTTCGGAGTCATACCCAATGCGTTTGTAACTTTTTGCTAAGCCTCCAGCCAACATCATGCAAAAATCCACGTATTCCCCTGTCTCACGGTAGGCAAGTATTTTCAATTCCGCTATTGAAGTAACCCTTTCCATCATCCACCGTTTTTTATGCGTTTCTTCAATACCCGTTCATACAAATCATCCGCTGCACGTTTCACCTGTTTCGCCAGCCCCTCCCCTTCGTAAGGCACCTCATAGTCGGGCACCGTGGCCAGCATATCCCCGAGCTTATTATGCACCTTATGCAGGTCACTGTTTATTGGGAACTTTTGCTGCACGGCCATCTGATAAGCCCGCTCCAACCAACCGTGTTCATCAAGGTAGCGCATGGCCTCATCGCTCTCCACTACCCTGCCGAGTTTCCGGATATCTGAGTCTACATAAGACAGCGCCGGACGCAAACCTTTTTCCTTATTGCCATGCAGCCAATTAAGCAGACGGCCAACATTTGCCAGATTCAGCGCCGCAGCAGCAAAACCGTCCAAGCTCTCCATGCCGACAAAGCGCTGGATGCGCTCATCCTGCAACGTTTTCGCCAACAACGAATAATAGATTGTTTTCCGTTCCATCTGCCGCCGGTTCCATATCCCTGCTTTTTCAGCTGCTGCGATCAGCCTATAAGGGGTCATAAATCTATTGAATTCCCACCTCCCTATTCCCAAGTAATTTGCCACTTGATAATCTGATACCAAGTAACTGTCCGTCACCCGATGAAAAAATGAAGCCCTGGTATAACTATCCCAATTTTCCGTACCCATGCCATGCCGCTGCGCCAAAAGCGGCCACACCAATTGCCGGTCAGCTACGATGATGACCGGAATCTGCGTTAAACTTTCCAGCAATTCCGACGTAGGTTTATGCAGCCAATCTGGATAATAGTGTGCATAACGCTCATGGTCTAAAATCGCGCGCACGGCGGCCAGCCGGCGATTTCCATCAAGCACGGTATAACGCGAACCTGTGGGAACGACTAACAGCGGCTCCGCTTCGAAATACGCTCCCGAGACAATGGCCGCTATCAGGCTTCTTATACCATGCATCTCGCATAGCACGGTAAACGGGTCAAACGGCTCTGTTGTACGCTCACTTCTCCAAGAAGTGAAACGCTGATTGTCCTTGTCAAAGTCAAGCAAATGCGTGCCCACATAGCGGTTTGGTAATCGGTCAAAAAGTTTGGTCATCACGGTATAAAAGGTTTCATTAGTAATGCGCGACAAATTTAAAAAATTCACTTAAAGTCTAATAGACTATAGTCGAATTGTTGGGAACTTTAGGGATGGATATAAAAACCAAAGTAGGAGCAAGATTACGAGACGTCCGATTGACAAAAAAACTAACCCAAGAGAAAGTTTCTTTCGACTCCGACATTGATAAGTCATACATCAGTGAGGTAGAAAACGGGAGGCGCAATATTTCAATCGTAAACCTTGAAAAGCTCGCCGTTACACTGGGCATTTCATTAAAGGACTTTTTTAATACCGCTGATTTTTCCTAAAGCCATGCCAATTTCCAAACCCCGAAGACGACCGGAGCAATCATCACATTAAAACCATCCATGACTCGCGCATACTATTCCGACACGATCGCTGGTTTTTTGCAGACGTCTGATGAAGCCTTACTTGGCCATCTGACCCAGCAAACTACGTTTAATGTAGAGCTTACTCAGCGCGGAGCGTGGCAGCAGCAAATCCGTATCCTCAAAGCAGTGTTGGTCGCCTATCCTACCGGCCATTTATTTCTCGAATATGATATTCCCCGTATGGGGCGGCGTATCGATGCGGTAATTATCATCGCCAACGCTGTATTGGTCATTGAGTTTAAAGTAGGCGATACCGCTTTTCATAGGTATGCCATTGATCAAGTGTGGGACTATGCCCTTGATCTCAAAAACTTCCACAGGCCCAGTCACAAAGTTTTTATTGCGCCTATCTTGGTAGCTACTGCTGCACCGGAGGCGCTTCTTGCCATCAGTACCAGCCTTCACAATGATAACGTCTTGACCCCTATTTGGTGCAATAAAGTGCAGCTGCCACAAGCCATCGAGCAAGCGCTGTTTTTTGCAGAAGGGGCCAACATCGATCCGCAAGCTTGGGCCAGCGGGCCTTACTCCCCTACGCCTACCATCATCGAAGCCGCAGCCGCGCTGTATGCCAACCATACTGTTGCAGACATCACCCGCCGTGGTGCTGAAGAAGAAAATCTTAATGAGACGAGCATGGCCGTTAGCGAGGTTATCAGCCAGGCCAAACAACTGGGCAAAAAGGCCCTTTGCTTTGTCACCGGCGTGCCAGGTGCGGGCAAAACGTTGGTGGGGCTCAATATCGTTACACAACATCTCGATAGCGAAAGCAGCACCTCCAGCGTATTCCTTTCCGGCAATGGCCCATTGGTAGCCGTCTTGCGCGAGGCGCTCACACGCGATAAAGTACGGCGAGGACGCGAAGCAGGCCACAAAATAAGCAAATCAAAAGCAGGCCGTGAGGTAAAGCTTTTTATTCAAAATGTACATCACTTCCGAGATGATTGCTTAGCCGACCCCAACCCACCGCATGATCACGTGGCCATATTCGACGAAGCACAGCGCGCTTGGGACCATCGGCAGACCGCCAGCTTCATGGCGCGCAAAAAGAACCAGCCCAACTTTGCTCATTCCGAGTCAGCATTTCTCATTTCGTGTTTAGACCGGCATCCCGACTGGGCTGTCATCGTCTGCTTGGTAGGCGGCGGCCAAGAGATCAATACCGGCGAGGCAGGTATTAGTGAGTGGATTGTGTCGCTCAATCGTTCATTCCCCCATTGGGAAGTATACGTATCCGACCAATTGACCGATAGCGAGTATGCCGCGGGCGATGCCTTACGCTTACTCGCCCAGTATCAAGCAAAGGTGCATTACAAGCCGGAGCTACACCTATCGGTATCCATGCGGTCTTATCGGGCCGAGTACCTGTCGCTCATGGTCAAGCAGCTGTTGGATCTACAGCCTGAAGCTGCCCGAGCTACTTGGCAGCATATCAAAGACAATTACCCCATTGTGCTCACGCGCGATGCGCAAAAGGCCAAGCAGTGGCTCAAGCAACGGGCACGAGGCAATGAACGGTACGGTATCGTGGTATCGTCGCAAGCTTACCGACTAAGACCTTACGCAATCGATGTGCGCGTACCGATAGACCCTGTCCATTGGTTTCTGGATGATAAGGATGACGTCCGTTCGTCGTATTATTTAGAAGACGTCGCTACCGAGTTTCAGGTACAGGGCTTAGAGCTGGATTGGGCTTGCGTTACGTGGGATGCGGATTTTAGGCATCACGCCGATGGGTGGCAGACCTTCGCTTTCAAGGGTAGCCGCTGGGAGCGTGTGCTCAAAGCTGAACGCAAGCAATACCTCAAAAATGCGTATCGCGTGTTGCTTACTCGCGCACGCCAAGGCATGGTCATCGTGGTACCAAAAGGTGACCCGGAAGACCATACACGGAGCGAAGCGTTTTATGATGGTACGTATGAATATTTGAAAGGAATCGGTTTCCCTGCATTATGAGAGCGTCGTTTTAGTTCTTGCCGAGTTATTTAACCATTTTTATAGATTCCTTTTATCGCCGTGTACATAGCTATATCCTTTAAGCAAAAATAAATTAAGATAAGCTATATAAGGAATCGGCCTATAAAATACCCATTTCTAGGTATTGTAAAAACCACTATACAGCCCTACCTTTATTTATAGTTTGTAGTTACCATCTAAACTAATTATCCGAAATGGTTAGACCTAAGCGATTCTCCACTAATATTTTATCAATAATCTTCTTTACACAATTTTGCTACAAGACGTCAAATGCGCAAATAAATCCTACACAGATTTCAAGCAGAATCGACTCGCTTATCTTTCTTCATTTAAAATCATCTCAACAAGCTGATGATTTACTTATTGAACGGAAGAATGATGATAAAACCTTTACTAGGCCGACTTATAAGAAATACATAGAAGAGAAACTAACCTATCTGACTTATGATCGAGGAACATTTCCCATAGGAACATCAGCTAGCTTAAATATCAAAGAAAACCAAACCATTTTAGATTTATCTATAGCAAGAAAATTTCAGAATGAAGACATATTAAAAAGATTATTAGTGTTAAGTTTTGGTCTGCAATCAACATTTGGTAATGGGGTCAGCAATCTATTTAGTGGTAGCGATGTTAATTCAGGCACCGTTTTTTCCTTGTCTTTTGCACTTTTCCCCAGAACAGCAACATATAAAAAGGTTTTGTCTGGATTTACTCCTCCTCATGGCGAGTTTAAAAAAGCTCGTTACGACCTATTTACCGATAGATTAGCGAAATTTAAGAACGACTTCTTCCACCAACACACTGAAAGTCTACCCCAAAAGTACCACGCAGCACTGTTGCGTTGGATCGATATTAACAAAACTCTTATCCGCTTTACTAATAAATCTGACTATACACTCATTAAGGAAAAGGAAGAAATTGAAACATTTTTTAAAAGCCACCAACTACTTGATTCAACTGCATCACATATATCGAAAACAACATATAACAAGTTTTTGAACGAACTTTACAAACTAGAAATAGAAAATCCCACATGGGAATGGGAAAAACTAACTTGGTTTAGCGGCGGTATTACTTACCGCCAGACGGCTTATTCCACTTTTGACGGGTCATTATTAATAGAAAAGCAGTTCGACGAACAACGCGCCAGCCTGATTTCAGGAACAATTACCATAAATCATTATAAAGAAAGGGTTTGGGAAGACGGTCTCTTTCGAACCCAGTATTTTAATTTCAGCTATCAACCAAATGTCACAAATAATTATGAAAAGTTAAGAAATCAGACATTTGAATCTGGGACTTTGAAAGACAGTGTTATAGGGAAAATAACCTTCTTACAAAATGAATACACGGCTAAAGACGTCACTGGCATCGAATACAAGACAAGAGTAGATCATACCCTCTCCGGAAATTATACGGCAATGTTAGGGGAAAAGAAAGCTTTTGGAGGAAATATTATTGCTAAGGCTACGTTCTCACCTATTTCTAAACCGGAATACCATTTGCATTTTGGCAGCATAATAAGGTTTATTAATAACAAATATGATCCCACCGAGAAAATTTCTGAAGCAAAGGTCAATATCGAGGTTTTCTTAGAGTTGCCTGATCTTATCGATTCGAGGGGCTCTAATACAGGCGGTTGGAAAAGGCGTATTATTGGAGTTAATACAAGTATACCATTCAAAAGATTATTATTCAAATAACGATAGCTATGAAAAAGCGTACAATCTTAAGTGTTTTCTACCCATCCGAGGGTGCCTCACTTCAATTTGCAGATGCGGAATATTTCGTGGAAGCGCGACCCAAAAAAAAGTGGCGAACAGTTGCCGGACCATTCTCAGACAGAAAATCTGCCGAAGATTTTGCAAAACAATATTGTACAGATAATAATGTGGAAACTAGGGTAGTAGTATACAACTAAACTGGGATTTAAAATCAAAAGGCACAATTTTTTGCAGAAATGGTCTGCAAACTATGCGACATGAACTCTATACCCGAAAAGTCCAAATGCAACTCGAAAGGTTGATGAGTTTAAATTTCAGGCCCAAACATCCGTTTAGCCTTGCTTTCCTGACAACTTCTTGATCATTGCTTTGTACAAAGTTATAATTTTTCTCTTTGTTATAAGTCCCCTCACTACCTGATCTTAGTCAAACAACACAAACTGTCATAATAGTGAATAACCCCATTTTTTCACTATCTTCACCAAAAGATTTTTTACATGACCTACAATCCACCATTCCATCGCATCCCCATCCTTTTGTTTATTTTTTTGCTTTATACCTTAGTCGCTATGGCCCAAGATACGGCAGCACTTGTAACACAAGTCCGACTGATGGGCACCGTCACCCAAGAGAAAAATTACGGAGCCATCGCCGATCAGACCCATACAGCACTCGTCAACGCAATGGGTGGGCGTGAAGAAATGCTGGCGTTTATTGCTGCTGGTATGGAAGACATGGCCGCCAACGGCATCCGTATTGATAGCGTCTATTTCGGCGATCCGGGCAACTTTCAACAAAACGAGGATATTGTATACGCCTTCATTCCTCAGGTGCTCGTCATGACGATTCCCCAGCCGGATCAAAAAATGATTGTTCTATCCATGTTAATGGCCATAAGCGATGACGGCGGCAACCGCTGGACATTCGTAGACGCCACGGGGCTTGACGATGCTAAACTCGAATATCTATTCCCGGATTTCCAGGGCAACGTCCCCCGCCCATTTACAGGCAAGCCAATTGTGCTTCCGGAATCGGAAGTAACATCACAACTCCAACGCATTTGGTCCATATTGCGGGATGCCGACACGCCGAAGTAACCTATACCAAGGCGTCGCGCTACGGCTTCCAGACGGAGAAATATTAAATCAGCGGAAAAAGACATTATTTTCTGTGAGCAGTAATACATTCTCTTCACAGGCCACCACTTCTGCATTAATTTCAGCGTACTTCGCCCGGCTTCCGTCAGACGGGACAGATCGGATGTTCAATTTGTAATCCATAATTGTGTTGGCGTATTCCTCGTTCTGTGCCCGCTTTGATACATGCAGTAACGGTGTCCGGCCATCTTGGCCCGCGTTCAGAAACATGTTGATGGAATAACCACTCGCATAAACGTATTGAGCGGCCGTCGCATTTACGATTTCAATGGGGATTCCCGTCTGGTTTATGATTCTCAGCTTACCCCCTGAATAGAAGCTTGTCGAATACTTCGTCTCACAGTTACCCGGCTCAATCGCCACCGCTGGCGCCTTGCTCGTAACGTAAACTATACCGACCGAATCGTTTCTCAGGAGCAACGAATCGGGATTCATGTTGTTTAAAGCGTTTTTTAAGTTTTCCGCTTGGGTAGCAAACCGTATCACAGTTTCCCTATCCACCACGTACAGTTCGTTCCTTATCATATCATATCCAAGCCCAATAGAATCCAGCTTGCTTAGTATCTCATCCTGAGATGAGATTATCTCATTGTTCAGCGCTAAAACTTCATTCCTGTGCTGTTGTTCACGGGCCGCTTTTTCATTTTCGGCATTCTTGTCTAAGTACCCTTTAAAGGCCAACAATAATAAGTTCAGTGCCAGCAGTGTAATAATAAAAATATTCCTCAGAGACCACCTTTTGCCTCCTACGCCTTTTACCGGGTAGAAGGAAAAAAAAGAAAGCGCAGTGCTTAGGATCGCCAATCCGATGATGATGGAAGTGTCGAGTTGAGATATCATGATGATTTAGGATAAGTCAGGTTCGTTATTAATAATGCTTACATTTACGGCTCTCTCCGTTGTACGGAGTTTATCTTTCGTAAAGAAACGGATAATCATTTGAAGTTGAAATACCCATTTCTGGGTATTTTCAAAAATGTTCGGTTTTTGATTTTCTATTCCTTACCAGTTTATTCATAACATTCAAAACACAGCTATGAAAGCCAATTACAGTATTAGGTCTGAAATCTTACATTTGCGAATAGGATTGGCTGCTGCTTTAGTGATTAAACGAATGCTTTCGTTTACAGGAGCCCAATGAGCTGTAGCCACTCTTGTCCTCACCAATGCTCCCGCTCCCACCAAGCCTAGGCAAACACGCTTTTTTTGAGTAGTTTTTGTATTAGTTCCCCACATTAGTGGGACAAACCCGCTTATTCTTAGGATGACTCTCCCACTTTTGCCACTTGCGGCCTAACTACAGGAAACGATACAAATCCCTATCTTTACGAAATGGATACCGCTGCCCTCCATACTTATCTCCACGCGCTCACGCACCTCAAGCGTGCACCCACGCGGTATGGTACAGCCCCGCATAAGCCCGTATTGATGCTTACGCTCATGGAGCTGGTGGAGAAAGGCATTGTCCTTGATAACCGTTTCGAAGCCAATGCCGAGTTGGTGGGCACATTTCTGGAAAACTGGCAGCTACTCGTCACTACGCCGCACCAAGCCGATTTTACCCAACCATTCTACTGCCTGCAAAGTGATAAAGCTGATGGCGAATCTTTTTGGCACCAGCAAACCAAACCCGGCTGCCAAATAAGCGCATTACCCTCTTCCAAGACCCTGTAAGCCGCACTATCCTGCAAACAGCCATACTCGATACTCACTTCCCCGAGCAAAAAGCTTATTTCCTTGCGGCTAAGCACAGCGGTGAGGGTTATCTGCACGATGTGGAGGCCTATATCCTCCAAGAACCGGAGGCACAATATAAAACCATTCGCATCGACACCGAGGAGGATGTTTTTGTACGTAATAGGCTATTTAAGCGGCACATCCTTCGGCTCTACCAAAGCACTTGCGCATTTACTGGTATGCACTTGGTCTCACGGAATGGCCACAGCTTTGTAGATGCTTGTCATATTGTGCCATTCAGCGTAGGCCATGACGACCGCATTGGCAACGGCATTGCGCTGTGTCCCAATATGCACCGTGCGTTTGACCGCGGATTGCTTAGTGTAGATGAAGATTACCGGATTACCGTGTCGCCGCATTTCACGGAGGATGAAGGGCATGATTATAGTTTGAGGAAGTTACAGGGAAATCCTATCCACTATCCGCTGGCGCAAACCTATCGGCCAACACAAGAAAACTTGAAATGGCACCGAGACAATATTTTCAGGTTAGGTTAGTCCTGTAATCTCTTAAGTCATCCAACGGCTCATTGAAGTCCCCCGGAAGCTTTATTTTACCTTCCAACAACCCAATCTTCACTTTCCCTTTCGGAGCCTTTTCAGCGCTGTCCTGTCCTGTGAGAAAAGTATCATTACTTCCGCTTTAGACTTTACCGGAGGCTCTTCGGTAAATGTTATCTTACCACTTTCATAGATTCCTTTTATCGCCGTGTACATAGCTACCTTTTTACATCGTTCAGTTTCTTCACTGATTTCTTATGTGCCACCAGCGAACGCAATTGCATAATTGCCATCCGGTTTAACTGGATTAATCGCTCGGATTGATCCAGTCCTTGGTGGATTAACAGCGCATTAGTACTTTCCATATTTGACAGCACTACCAATTGTTCTATCGTCGCGTAATCCCTTATATTACCTTTTTTGTCCGCATTGTCATCGCGCCATTGCTTGGCAGTCTTTCCGAATAATGCCATATTCAACACATCAGCTTCATTTGCATATACGAGGGAAACCTGTGCTTTTGATAATGCCGCAGGGATCAAATTATCCTTGATGGCATCCGTATGAATATGATAGTTCACCTTGGCAAGTGTACGTTGGAAATCCCATTCCAAACGGAGACGATTGCTTTCTTCTTCTTTTAGACGCTGAAATTCTTTGATAACGTAAAGCTTGAACTCTATTGATATCCATGAAGCAAATTCAAAGGCAATATCTTTGTGCGCGAAAGTTCCGCCATACCGACCAGACTTTGATCTAATACCAATGGCGTTTGTGGTTTCTATCCAGCGTTTAGGAGTAAGAACGAAGCTGTTTAATCCAGCTTGCTTTTTAAACCCGTCGAATTCGACGGGTTTAAAATCCGGGTTATTTAAAACTTCCCAAAAACCCAAGAGCTCAATTGTATTTCTATTTCTTAGCCAATTTTTTATAATATCGTCCATATGTTCGGAATCTCTATATCTAGCTAAGTCGGTCAGGGATATAAAATCATTGGTTTCTTCCTGAAAAACAGTGATTTCTGTTCCCTTTACATCTAATATTTTATTCTTTGCCATTGGTAGGTGATTTGGTTATTTGTGATGTATGGGCAAAGATATGTTTTGCCAAGCTACAATGCAATTATTTTTAGCAAAACATAAGAGGGAGCCTACCAGCTCATTACAAAACTCTCCATCTGCTCCAAATCGTCATATGACGTTACCAAGTGAGTTGTCTTTACGACTCTCCGCTTGGTCTGCGTTTTAGATACCGAATCCATCATGCGAATGATGCCGGCATCTGCATTTTTGATGACAATGTCAAATGAGTCCTTGTCATCAATGTACAATTCCTTGTAGAGTTGGTCTGCAAAAGAGCGTGAGATAAATTCAATACCCGAAAAGTCCAATACTATCTGCTTGCACTCATTACGTTCCCTCACCATATCAGCAAGCCGGATAGCAGCTTCACGGGTGTCCAACGTAGTAGGCAATATGTTTACGAGTTTCAATTCACACGTCATTCGCATAACTTCTCAATTATTTTGCAATTACCAGTTTTTCAAGTTCGGCGTATGGTTTGGTGAATTTGCCTTTTTTTGTAAGTATTCCCGCGCTATTAAGCGATTGTATTGCCTCTTTTTTAGACATGGCCTTAGCTTCTTCCAGCTTTCTGGCAGCAAGCTCCATTAATACCTCAAAATCTTTGTCATTCATATTACAGCTACTATGCTTACAAAATAAGACATTCAAATTGCTATTTCAAAAGGTTGATTCAAGTTGATTGCTCACCAATGCCCCTGCTCCCCACCAACCCTATGCAAATCCGTTTTTTTTGAACCGTTTTTGTGCTACTTCCCCACATTGGTGGGACAAACCCACTTATTCTTGGGATGGCTCTCCCACTTTTGCCCACCTACGTGTTTGCAAATCCTTCGTATGCCAGTGAGCGCATGTTTTTAGGATCAATGCCCAACAACCTCCAGTAATCTTCTAAGCTATCACTGCCCTTTGGCGAAATGGAATTGCAGTGCTTCATATTGCAAGCGGCAAAATAGTTGCATGTAATGCGGGTAAAAATCGCCCCGGAAAAGGCTAAATTATTTAGCTTGTTTGCGTTCTATTCCTTATATTTGCCACATGCCTAATGAAAAGAACAAGATCGCCGAAACCGCGCTCTATGATAAGCTATTCCGCGAAATATCGCCTATCTTCCTCACCGTGTTTGTCGAGAAGGTATTAGGCCTGGATATCGTCGAGTACACGGAGCTGAAGGATAAATTGCAGATGACGCGTCAGAAGGAAACCGATACACTGCGCAAAGTGACCGACAGGAACGGTGATACCTTTATCCTGCACCTTGAAATCCAGCGGAAGAACGAATCCAATATGGCCATACAGATGGCCGATTACTGGATACTGCTGCATCAGCTATACAAATTGCCCATCCGGCAGTACGTCCTGTATATCGGGCCGGAGCGGATGAATATGCCGGACAGGCTGGATTTGCCCAATTTCAGTTTCCGGTACACGCTGATGTCCTTTTCCGATTTGCCCTATGACCTGTTCATCAATGCGGAGCAGACGGAAATTAAGATGCTGGCTATACTTGGCAATCTGGGCAATGCGGACGCCTACGAGGTGACCGAAAGCATCGTACGGGCCATAGACCGCGAGAAAGCGCCGGTCAGCGAAAAGCAAAAAAGAATCAATCAGTTGCGAATCATCGCACAATTACGTAAATTTACACCACAATTGGAGAAAGCCATGTTGAAAGCAGCATCATTTTTCAAAGAAGAGCGGGACCCTTTTTATAAAAGGGGGGAAGCAAAAGGTATAGAAAAAGAACGAGCAAAGGCCGAAGCCGAGAAATTGGCCGAGAAGCGCAAAATAGCGTTGGAGTTTAAAAACCTTGGGGTATCCATTGCGGATATTGCCAAAGGCACCGGTCTCTCCATTGAGGAGGTAGAGAAGCTATAGTCTTTTATTCTCTTCATAAGATATTCGAAGGACCCTTCAAACGCGGGTCTTTTCTTTTTTTCACACACCCATCCCCGCCATTCACGTAAAATATATGCCATTTCTCGTAAAATTCTTTGCGACACGAATCTATTTCGTAAAGCCAAGCCGGTTATTCAGTTATTTTACGAAGCGGGGTTGGAACTAAATCAGCAAAGGAGAGCCTACCAGCTCATCACAAAACTTTCCATCTGTTTCAAATCATTATAAGAAGCTACTTGGTGAGTCTTTTTTACAGCTCTGCGCTTGGTCTGCGTTTTAGATACCGAATCCATCATGCGAATGATGCCGGCATCTGCATTTTTGATGACAATGTCAAATGAGTCCTTGTCATGAAGGTACAATTCCTTGTAGAGTTGGTCTGCAAAAGAGCGTGAGATAAATTCAATACCCGAAAAGTCCAATACTATCTGCTTGCACTCATTACGTTCCCTCACCATATCAGCAAGCCGGATAGCAGCTTCACGGATGTCCAACGTAATTGGTAATAGATTTACAAGCTTCAATTCACACGTCATTCGTATAACTTCTCAATTATTTTGCAATTACCAGTTTTTCGAGTTCGGCGTAGGGTTTGGTGAATTTGCCTTTCTTTGTAAGTATACCCGCGCTATTAAGCGATTGTATAGCTTCTTTTTTAGACATCGCCTTAGCTTCTTCCAGCTTTCTGGCAGCAAGTTCCATCAATGCTTTAAAATCTTTATCATTCATATTACAGCTACTATGCTTACAAAATAAGACATTCAAATTGCTATTTCAAAAGGTTGATTCAAGTTGATTGCTCACCAATGCCCCTGCTCCCACCAACCCTATGCAAACCTGCTTTTTTTGAACCGTTTTTGTGCTACTTCCCCACAGTGGTGGGACAAACCCGCTGATTCTTGGGATGGCTCTCCCACTTTTGCCCACCTACGTGTTCTATGCATCGGTTCCACTAAACGAATAACCAAGCTTGCCTCTTGGTTTACCTATCTGTTGAAACAATATTATTTGTTAGCAAATATCTGGCTCCACCCGGCAGCAAGTATCCCAATGTTATGTACATTTGTATTAAATATTTAAATACTGATATATCAATAAAAAATATTGATATATCAGTTATTTGATTCCTATTGCAAGGGAGCAATTACCATGACCAACGAATACATTTACCTGGACAACAACGCTACCACGCCACTCGACCCAAGGGTATTAGAGGCGATGATGCCGTATTTGACCGATTTGTATGGCAACGCTTCAAGCAGCCATCGCATGGGTGCACGTATCAAGCGGGCAGTGGATGAAGCGCGCGGGCAAGTGGGTGATCTTATCGATGCCAATCCCGAAGATATCATTTTTACCGCTGGCGCTACCGAAGCTATTAACCTCGCTATCCGTGGCGTCGTTCGGCAAGTAGGCGTCGAATCCCCGCACATCATCACCGCGGCTACCGAGCACCCAGCCGTGTTAGACACCTGTCGTTATTTGGAGCATACTGGCGTAGAGGTCACTTATTTGGGCGTAGACCGTGGTGGGTATATCGACTTGCAGGAGCTCGAAGACGCCTTTCAGGAAAACACCGTGCTTGTCTGCATCATGACGGTCAACAACGAAACCGGCGTTATCCAAGATATCGGACGTATCCAACCTATTGTGCATGCAAGAGGAGCCCTCTTCATGACGGATGTTACACAAGCGTTGGGCAAATATGGTATACGAGCCGAAGCTGCAGACCTTATGGCCTTCTCTGCCCATAAGTTTTACGGCCCCAAAGGCATTGGCGGGCTATACGTCAATCCGCGTCTACGATTACAGCCCCTTATCTTCGGAGGCGGGCATGAGAGGGGGCTGAGAAGCGGGACGTTAAACACTTCCGGCATTATTGGCATGGGCGCTGCCGCGAAATACGCCGCGAAAGAACGCACTAAGGATATCGTAGAAATCGAATGGTTAAGAGACCACCTGGAGCACAGCTTATTAGAAATCGATGACACCTCCGTGAACGGTGGCAGCTTAAGGCTTCCCACCACGACCAATATATGCTTCCATGGCGTGGACAATGAAGCCTTGCTGCTTAACCTTAAAAACATCTGCGTGTCCAACGGCTCGGCCTGCCACTCGTTTACGATGGAACCCTCGCATGTGCTTTTGGCCATGGGACTTACGAAGGAGGAAGCTAATTCGTCCATCAGGTTCAGTATAGGCAGGTTTAACACAGAAGAAGAAATCAGCTATACTATTCAGCAAGTTCGAAACAGTGTGGATCGACTTAGAACGATTCGGGTATAGCAGATAAATAAAAATGAACTGCGTTTAGCTTGTGAAATATTCAAAAATAGAATATTAGAAAATAGAAACACTAATGAAGCTGAAAATATACCCAAAGAGTATATTGGGTATATTTCAAAAGTTAGTATTTATAGCAAATAAACCACCTAGTTAAATGAAGTATTCATTCTCAGGCCATGAGACCTTTGCGTGCAAACAGCATTGGTTAAAAAAAGGCCTCGATTATATACAAACAGACAATTCCTTTGGGGATGACGCTGCCGTCGTGCACCTCGGTGTCGGTAAAAACATGGTCACCTCCATTCGGCATTGGGTAAGGGCTTTTGGCTTGTTGGACGATCAAGACCGACCTACACCCATTGCTCAATTCCTGTTTGGCCCAAACGGTGCAGACCTTTATTTAGAAGACACGCTAACCCTTTGGCTGCTGCACTACCACTTAATCAAACAAGGGAAATCTAGCATTTACAACCTCGTGTTCAACCAATTCCGACGCGAACGGCAAGATTTCAATAAAGGACACCTTGAGCGTTTCTTAAAACGTAAAATTGAAGAAAACCAAGAGCAGTTTAGCAACAAAACACTGGAAAGTGATATAAAAGTATTTATTAACAATTACCTCAGTACAGATCTAACCGATATTGAAGAGGGATATACCAATGTATTGCAGGAGCTTAATCTGATTTCTCATTTCTCCGGTGTTGATGATCAAGGCAAGCTCATTGATTGGTACCGATTCAATGTAGGGCCAAAGGCAGACCTCCCTTACGAAGTAATGCTTTACATTATGTTGAATCAATATCCCGGGCAACAAAGTTTAAGTTTAGCCGCATTAGCAAACGACTCTTCATCGTTGGGCAATGTATTCTTACTCAACGAAATCGCATTAGCTGATAAGCTTAAGCTATTACCGTCGACGTATGGGGTATTCACAGAAACGGCAGGTAATCCTGTCTTGCAATTGCAACCTAATCTCGATCAATGGGAAATCCTAAAGACGTACTATGGCAATCACTAAACAAGCATACGAATATTCACCATCGGTCAATATCAAGAGAGATATTGGGAAAAACCTTCGTTATATCCCAACATACAACGGTCAACGTGCTTTTGAGCAAATTGTTGAGGCAGCGGCTTTAGGAACACGCACGTTTACCATTATTGGGGCATATGGTTCAGGTAAATCAACGTTTTTGTGGGCGCTGGCCGAGACAGCTGCTGGCCGGAAAACATGCTTTGACCGATTTAATTATCTGCTAAAAGGGTACGCCAAAAACCAGCTGCTGGATTTGGTGGGCGAGTTTACCTCGCTCCAAGCTGCGTTAGCAGGAGAATTAAAATGTAAGGAGGATGAAGTAATCGCTTCGCTAACGGTCTATGCTGAAAAGCTGCAAAAGAAACAAACCGCGCTCATCATCCGCATCGATGAATATGGTAAGTTTTTGGAATATGCCGCCAAAAATAACCCACATTCTGAAATCTATTTCTTGCAGCAATTGGCAGAATTGGCTAACAACGCTAAGCGCAATATCCTGCTCATCACTACCTTACACCAAGATTTTGGTGGATATGCTTTTAGCTTGACCGAGCGAGAACGCAAGGAGTGGACAAAAGTACAAGGCAGATTCAAGGAAATTACATTTAATGAACCCGCTGAGCAGCTGCTACGTATTGCAGCCAATCGATTGGAAGAAATCGATTACGACGTCAAAACACCAACGGTTAAAAAGCTTTTACAAATCATTGAAAAAGCGAAAGCATTTCCGTTGAGAGATTATTTCACGCCAGAGATAGCCCAGCAACTTGCTCCGATTGAGCTGCTGGCAGGCAGTGCCTTGACGATCGGTTTGCAACGGTATGGTCAAAACGAGCGATCTTTCTTCTCGTTTATCGAGGCGCAGGATTATTACGGGCTGCACCATTACCTAAAAGCGCCAGACGCTCCGTTCTATTACCTGCCCCATGTATATGATTATCTTATCTATCATTATTACAGCCAACTGACTGCTCAGCACAATCCCGATCATCGCGCTTGGCGACTAATGCGTGATAAATTGGAAGCAGCAGAAAGCCAATTAGATGAATCGCTTCACGCAGCATACGCCGTCATCAAAACCATTGGTTTATTAAATCTGCTTGGCATTTCAGGCGCAACGATAAATGACAAATTTCTCATTGGTTATTTGAAATTAGCAGGAAACATTGATGAGAAGCAAACCAAAGAAGCCATCAGGCTACTGGTTCAACATAAGCATATACGCTACCGCAATCATAGTAATCGGTATGTTCTTTTTGAAGGCACCGATGTCGATATTGATCTGGCTATTGACGAAGCTGGTCGCGTAGTGGAGCAGGTCACCAACATTAGCCAATATCTCAACGGCTATTTTACTTTTCCGGTTATTCCAGCTAAGCGCTATCAAATCGAAGTGGGCACGCCTCGTTTTTTCGACGTTCGTCTCAGCGATGAGCTAATAATAGATGTACCCTATAGTGACCAAGATGGCTTTATTAACTTGGTATTCTCTTCTAAACATTCTGTAGAGGACGTCACCCTATATTCTAAGCAAGCTCGTAAGCCAATCCTGTATGTGCTTTTTAAACAGATCCAGCAGATCAAGGAGCAGGTGTTGAACATCGAGAAAGTTCGGATTGCAAAGGCCGATCACCATGGTGATATTGTAGCGGCCCGTGAGTTTGAAGATATCCTTAGCCATTACAAAAATTTGCTGCGCTACTTTGTAATGGACAAGTTCAATATGGCTAGTCCAGAAGACGTAATTTTTATTTTTAATGGTGAGGTGGTGAATGAAATCTATAACCGCCGTACACTAAATAATTTTTTGAGTAAGATTGCGGAAAACGCGTACCCAAGCACCCCCCATTATCTCAACGAGATGGTCAATAAAACCAAGCTCTCGGCAGCTATTTCCACGGCACGAAAGAATCTGGTCAAAAACCTTATCGATAACGGAGACCAAGAAGATATTGGCTATCCTACGCACCTATTCCCACCAGACAAAATGATCTATTTGTCCCTTTTAAAGGACAAAGGCTTTCATCGCCAGGAAAACAACGGGCAGTGGATATTGGGCGCACCGCTTGACGCTTCTTTTGACCCCGTATGGGGATGCTACGAAGATTTCCTTCATACAGCGACGCAATCTAAACGATCCCTTCAAGACTTGGTGAATCAATTGTTGAAACCGCCATATAAGCTTAAACGTGGGTTGGTAGATATTTTATTGCCGATTTTCCTGTTAATCAAAAAAGATGAGCTATCGCTCTATCACCAATCAAACGATCGCTTCATTCCCGATCTGAGTACTGATACGCTTGATTTGGTCGTGCGCAAACCCAGTGATTACAGCATCAAAACATTCAGTGTAGAGGGTATACGCCTGAGCGTATTCAACCAATACCGCGAGCTGCTCAGTCAAACCGAAGCCGAGAAGCTCTCCACCCAAGGATTTGTGGACACCATTATCCCCTTCCTTTCGTTTTATCGGGGCTTACCCGAATACGCTAAACGCACAAAAAAAATCACAAAGGAAGCGCAACGTCTCCGTGAAACGATTCTAAAAGCCACAGATCCCGAGAAATCGTTCTTTGAAGATTTCCCACAAGCTTTAGGCTATGCGCTTACCGAATTACACGAAGACAGCGGCAAGCTACAAGCCTATTTCAACCTGTTACGTAGCTGTATCAAAGAAATACAGTTTAGTTACGACGCTTTGTTAGACCGCTACGAGCAATTCATCTTGGAAGAAATTATAAGCAGCGGTACCGAGCATGATTTTGAAACCTGGCGCGCGCAGTTGCAACAGCGTTTTGCATCGGTCAAGTCTTATATCATTGCACCCTATCTCAAAACCTTCCTACAACGCATCAACGCTCCATTGGATGATAAACGAGCATGGCTCAGCGCCGTGGCACAGGTGGTATTGGGCAAGTCAATTGAGCAAATACAAGATGATGAAGAGCCTTTGTTATATGTCCGATTTTCCGACTGGGTACATGAGTTGGATAATTATACCGATATCGCCCAAGCCACGCAAGGTACGGGTATTGAAGAAGCCCTCCGCGTGGAAGTAACCAATCTTCAAAGCGGCAAGCAAATGAAGATCGTGAAAGTACCCGAAGGCAAAACCAAACAGATCAATAGTGTGGAGAAATTGATTGGCAGCGCATTGACGGACGACAAAAATTTGAATATATTTATTTTATCTAAGATGCTCAATGAGCTATTGAAATAGCTATGGGAAATAAAAAGGTTAGGCATGTATTAGGAATTTCGGGCGGCAAGGACAGTGCGGCCTTGGCTATTTATATGAAAGATAATTATCCACATTTGGATATCGAGTATTATACGTCCGATACCGGCAAGGAACTAGATGAGACCTATCGGCTCATCGACAACTTGGAGATTTACTTGGGTAAAAAAATCCATCGGTTAACGGCGGCAGAGAGCAGCCATCAAGATCCGTTTGACCATTTTTATGAAGTTTTTGGTCGCTTACTTCCCTCTTCTCAGGTTCGTTGGTGTACAAAAAAACTCAAATTAGAGCCGTTTGAAGAATACGTTGGGGATGATCTCGTGATATCCTACGTCGGTATCCGAGGAGATGAGGATCGAGAGGGTTACATTTCTCCAAAATCTAACATTCAATCCGTTTTTCCTTTTCGCCAAAATATATGGAGTATAGATGTCTTGGAAGATGTTTTGGCAAATAAGAATATACCCGTAATAGAGCAATATTACTCTTCTTTTACTGGGGATTATGATACCCCGAGGATTTTGGAGATTCTTGATAGAAAAACAGGAGATTCTTTTTCCGTCAAAGATAAAGCAAAGTTATTGTTAGACATAGATACCGTGCTTTTTAATACGGTGGTTCATATGTTTTTGCAATATGATCAGGAGAAGAGACCTTTAGCATACGAGCTTGATTTTCCTTTAATCAACAATGCAGATGTTTTAGTTAAAGATGACATTTTTCGTATCCTGCGCGAAAGCGGTGTGGGAGTACCGGCTTATTACGAAGACATTGATTTTGAGGTAGATGGGATAAAAGCCACCTATTCTCGTAGTCGCTCCGGTTGTTTTTTCTGCTTCTTCCAGCAAAAGATCGAGTGGGTGTGGTTGTTGGAGCAGCATCCCGACCGATTTGCTAAGGCTATAGCATACGAAAAAGAAGGATATACATGGATGGATGAGCCTTTGGAAGAATTGGCTAAGCCGGAGCGTGTCATTGAAATTAAACGTGACTACCTTAAACGTATGGAACGAGCCAAAAAAGCTAAATCTGAAAATTCACCTTATCTCATGGATTCGCTGATAAAAGAGAGTGACGGGTGTATTGCTTGTTTTGTTTAAACCTCATGGAAGTAAAAGTTACAAATTGGAAAATTTCAACCCTTCTAAAACGAAGAGACAAAATAAATGAACAACCCGATTACCAAAGGGGGAAAGTTTGGTCTGCTGAAAAGGAGGCCCTTCTTATTGATTCTATATTAAGAGGCATTGATATACCCAAAATATACTTACGGAACATTACGAACCGTCTTCACGATTATGAAGTAGCCGATGGCCAACAAAGGTTAACTGCGATATTCAATTTTTATGATGGTCAGTTTAAGTTACTTGATAAAAGTATCAAAGGTTTTAAAGTGAGTAAAATTGGAGACCTATATATCGGTAATAAAAGATATGAAGATCTAGATAAAAAACTGAAACAGAAATTTTTAGATACTGAGATCACCATTGCCGTAATTGATGATTGTACTGAAGATGAGGTTAGGGTGTTATTTGGTCGATTGCAAGAAGGGGTTACATTAAACGCAGCAGAAAAAAGGAATGCTATTATAAGTAATGTCGGAAAACACATTGACAGCTTAGCGCTCAATCATAAATTTTTTGAAAATTGTAAAATATCAAAGCAAAGGTTTAAACATCAAGATTATTTAGCCCACGTTTTTTGTTTAATTTATTACAAAAATAACGAGGATTTAAAAGGGAACCTTATTGAGAGGCTATATCTCGATAAATCTATTTCCGTGACCTCTGACGATTTAAAAAAAATTGACGAAATTCTTGATATAATTCATACACTAGACCTATTGGAAGGTAAAAGAATCATAAATAAATATACTTTCATAGATATATTTTGGTTTTTATACCGAAACCTGAACGGCTCTCATCTTGATTCAAAAAGCTTCAAAAAAACATTTAATGAGTTTGAGGAAAAAAGATTGGGCCAAAAAGATAATCTAAAGGAGTTAGCACAACAGAGGACGAAAGAGTCAATAAATTTACATAGTTACATTGTGAATTACGATAGATCGGGTTCGTTAAGTAGCAGCATTAATGTCAGGGCTAATGTATTTGATTCTATATTTAAAAAATTTATAAAATCATTATGAGTTTCACAGATGATCATTTTCCCTTAGAAATGACCGATAGCTTTAAACAAAAGTCAAGTATTTTTTTTGTTGGAGCCGGTGTCTCTATCGAAGCTGGTTTGCCAAGTTGGAGTGAACTGATAAAGGATCTTATTGATTTGGCTTCTAAGCAACCATGGTGTCGACCCGATAAGGTAGATGAATACAAAAAATTGCTCTCTTCTGATAGCAATTTTTTGTTATTGGCTGAGGAATTAAAGAGCGAGCTAGGAAGCCTATTTTACGATTATATGGAATCTACTTTTGGCCGACCTGATATAGAACCTACAGTTACCATGGAGTCGATATTAGGGTTTAATACAAATATTATTTTAACTTCCAATTATGATCGATTAATTGAGAATACCTTTGCTAGAATTCACGGGTATTCTCCCCCAACATTTACCTATAGTCAGAGTAGAGAAATTGCCAATAACTATTGGAAACAGAAGTTCTTTGTATTAAAAGCTCATGGAGATGCGTTTTCTGACGTACAAGGCATCATTCTTTCACAACGAGATTATAGAAAAACGTTATATCGAGAACTAGGCTATAAGAGCATTTTACAATCAATTTTTTCCACGAAATCGGTGTTTTTTGTAGGCACATCTATGACTGATCCCGAATTCAATTTATTGTTAGATTATTTGCATGAGTCATATTCCGGTGGTGGGCCAACACATTATTTACTTATCAGTGACGAAAAAGCAAATCCTATTATTCAAAGACGTTTTTTTGAAGACTTTAAGATACAAACAATAACATACAAAAATCGCTCAGGTAATCATTCTGAGATTAATGAATACTTAAATATTTTGAAGAAAAAAATAGATTAACTCAGTTCTTTAAGACTTATTCTAACCACCCAATCACCCGATCCCAAAGTGCATCCAATGTCTTCCGCGACCTTTCTCGTACAATATTAGCATCCCATTCCCGATCATCGGGGTAGTTTAGGAGTGGGCGTATATGATCCGCATATTTTGCCTTTTTCAGTATTTCAAGATTGGTATCCTTCAGTGGAATGCCATCTGCTTTTGCTTTATTGGTAAGCTCCACTAATCGGTCAGGATCCTGTTCACCAAGATGCTTATAATAAATTAGCTTCTCCTTCCAACCTTTATTGCTTGCACTGGTATTAACTCCTTTGGGAAGTAGAGTAAGGTTGCCCAGGTTATTGTACAACTCATCATCGCCATATAGACCAGCGTTCCAGTCCCCTTTGTTTACTTTGGGAGCGATATGCTCCACCGAATCGAGCTCATCACTGACCCACTTTTCCAGTCGCAAGTATTCGGCTTTACCCGTCGTGGACTTTTTGAATAAACCTGGATTGGTGTCGTCAGGCATTGTGTCGTGAGCTGCATTGATTAGCGCAAATTTTGATACACTATAAGATGTCCCATAGCCACAATATAGACTAGCTTTGTTCAACCAATCCCCTTTTTCGTTAGGTAGTATATTTCTAAAATATGACTTTATACTTGCCACATCAAAAGGATCGTTGGCCAGCCATGTATGGCTCTGTACTTCGAGTTTTGCCGACCCTCTGAAATACGTGCGGTAAGCATCATCTAATCCGGAATTGGATTGATGAGCGCGCCAAATTATATAGAAAGCAGAAATAGCTTTGACGATTGAGACAAACTTAGATGCGGAATTTTCCTTACCCTCCACTAGATCACTGTAGAAAGTTCCCAAAAAGGTAATCGCCATTTTATGATTGCTCTCTTTAAGAAAAAGAAGCAATAAGGAAGTGAGGTCTGCCTCTGCGCTTCCGCTTAGTATGCTAAGCGGAACATGATCTTTGCCTCTATATTTGATCCACACTTCGTCGTAAAACTCCGTGTAATTACCAAAGTACTTAATGAATTCCGTTTTCTTAGCGTTAGTGGCAAGTTGACCATAGATAGCAGCTAACCACTTTCTCTGTGCGCTGAAGTGCGTCGCCAACCTTTTCCCTTCTACAGGTAGGGCGAATGAGGTTAGTAGCTCATTCGTCAACTTGCTCTTCTGCGCCGCACTGGATAAGTTTTCAAAGGCCCTTTCGATTTTGGTAAAATACTCATTTTCGGGAGCTTCTTTAAAATTAACTATCGTCTGCACTACAACGGGCTTAAAAGTCTCTATCGCTGTTAGCGGTGTACCTGTTGCATTTAACGATTGAAACATGTCAAACGCCCAATCGTCATTAGCCGGTTTGATAATTGTAAAGCAGCAGCGGTCTAGTAAGTAGTGGCAGACAGAAAATGTTTGCACCAATGACGCTAGATGGTAGGAAAAAGAATTCTTGTCCGTAATATCACCTATCTCTAATATTTCTCTTAATACAGGGCGTTCATATTGCCAAAGATTATCCTCGTCTATCTTTGCGAAAATTGTCGCCGCGTCGCAAAACTCGGAGTTGTCTAAATGTGCCAGCGCCACTTTTCTTGTCAACCAAGAATAAACGTCTTTTAGATTACGGCCCGCGTTAGACTGTTTATCAAAAGAAGGCATTGCTCCGCCATTGAAGAAATGTTCGATAAATGCGTACAAATAACTTGCTATTTGCGAATGATAGCTTTCATTTAGGTGTTCGCGCATTACCCATTTATCTAGGTTCCCTCGGATTATCTTTGGCTTTATCGTCGGGGTTCCACGGTTCAGATCTACGCCAAATACGGCCTGCAATTTCTTCTTCCAATCTTTGCAGGCTTCTTTGATCTCTGCTGTAATTTCCTCTTTATTGTATGGTTCTTCCAGTTTCTTGGCTGCCTTTTCTAAGCGCTCTTCAATCACAGTGATTTGTTTGTATAGCAAAGCTGATATCAACGCAATGGTTGAGAGTCGCTGTTGTCCGTCGATGACTTTTTCTATAGCGGGAGGGAGAGCCTTGGTATCCTGCGGCTGTATGTTATTCTTGTCAGATTCCGTAACAGTAATAATCGTACCTAGAAAACGTATTTGGTTTTCGGTACTATCATCAGATAAGTCTTCGATCCCTTTAGAGATATCTTCCAATAACTGCTCAATATTGGAGGTGTCCCAACTGTACTCCCTTTGATACAATGGGATATAAAAACCTACTCCAGGTTGTACAAAGTATTCATAGATACTTCTATTTTCTGTATTAAAAGCTTTGTCTATATTTATCATTAGTTTACTGTAAATAAGTCGATTACTGAACTTATTTTGGCCATTTGTCTTCCTTTTATTGGAGGTCACAAATTGTAACCTCAGAATCGTTATTGGTAGGTATCACATATTGTGATACCATCAATCCACCGGATCACCACCGGTCTTTTTTTCTTCCAACCGTTCCTTTTCGATATTTTTCATTGCTTTTTCTAACAATTCAGCAGTCACCGGATTTAGCACTTTATAAATTATGCCACGTTTCGGCTCTCCATTTTCGTCCTCATAGGTTTTATACTTATTCATACTCTTGACGAGCCCTTTCAGTAAGCCATTTTTCCAAGATATAGATGACGCCTGATTAAGGGGAGAGGGAAGTTCTTTTAACACTTCAACATTCAAAAATTCATATCCGACTGGATAGTCTTTGATAGCGCGAACTACATAGCTTGCCATGTTTTTGCTCCCTTTAAGTCCTACAGTGTCACCTGCGCCTTCAGGTCTATCGTTTATATAATCTTGGGTAGACTGAGGCAACTCGCTAAATTCTGGAAAGGTTGTCTCATCTTTCTTGAAATCGCAATACTCAATTCCATATATCAACGGATAGGCTTCTGCCAATTCTAAAGTAACGGTTCGCGTACCTAATTCAAGACCTTTATATTTAAGCTTTTTTCCGGCTAATAACGTATCAACATCATCCTCGGTTAGCTTAAAATGTAAACGAAAATCCTTGCTTTTGGCGATGAACTTGTCCTCGTTCGTCATCAAATCGAAATATTAATTTTAAAATATTTGTTTTTACAATCTATTGTCTATATATTTGTTGTGTTGAAATAAGCGACATTTAAGGTAGGGAATGAAATCTCTACCATGCGATGTTACTCTCGTCCGAAAACCGCTAAATGAATACGAGAGGACTGCGGTTCGCCATTTTCTACTGGAAATACTATCTTTACGATATATTCCAGTAGGGTGAGCCGCCTATCAGTCTTCTTGGATTCAAGATACCGGTCTCGAGTAGACCTGTTGACTGGTTTCTTAGCGGTTTCCAGGGCAAGAAGCGTGGCGGTTCACCCTACTTGGTTTTTCACCAATAAGATTTTCCTAGCGCTTCACGGGTACACATCGTTTCCATAACCAACAGTATGAAAACGAAAAAACCAAACCCACTAACCACGATCCTCAGCAACACCGTTGCCGGACACCCTAGCACGACCTCACATCCGTACAGCATAGCGTTCCAATCGAGCATAAAGAACGTAATTTGCCCACCCGAATAAGGCAGACACCAAATAAACGCTGGGAGCGTAAACAACGAGGGCAAAATACCTCTGTTGCCCGAGGCACAAATACGCCAACGGACACTTCCCGGTGCCACCGACCCCAAGCCGAAGAAACTCACGAGGTTTGCTTAGGTCTGGCGTAGATGTTGCTTATTGGTTTTCCCACCCTAAAGGTAGCAGGTTACTTCGACTTCCGCAAATTCTTTCACGATTTTTCATTTGGTGGACGGGTCGGTTTATGACGATAATTTCATAAACCCCTAATAACCAAATGAAAAATGAAGCGAATTTTACGCTATGGGAAGGGTTTTGTCCTTTCCGAAATACAGATACTATCCGGTCACGGTTCGGCATTGTCCCAAGTCGCGGTCGAACGGCAGCCGAACAACGGTGTAACGCGTAGCACCTCTACGGAGTCTAACAAACAAAGCTATCGCAAATCAAGCTTACTATGTGTGCAGACCCATGCGCAGGCCCTTGCCCTCCCCGGGCGGGGCCGCGCAAATGGGGTACTGGCACTGCTCCTGCTGGCGGTAAGCATTGGGTTGCAAGCCAGCCCGCTCACCCGCCAAGAAATCCCGAGCGACAGTCTGCCTGGCCGGCAGGCAGGCATCAAGCCGTTGCAAATCGGCGATGCCATTCCCGATGAATTGTGGGATATGCCGCTACAGGTGGTAAACCATCCGGAAGGGGAGGAGACCATAACGCTTGGCGACTATAAGGGCAAGCTGATTATACTGGACTTCTGGGCCACGTGGTGTGGAAGCTGCATAGTTGCTATGGATGCACTCCATGATGTGCAACAGCAATTTATTGATGAAATGGCACTTATACCCGTATCATCGAGCAAACCACATGATACCGATCGACTGCTTAAGAGCCATGCACGGTTGCAATCCCTTAACCTAAGCTCCGTCGTTGATGCCCAATCACTCGCTGACTTGTTCCCGCATATCACATTGCCGCATTATGCCTGGATCGATCCTCGGGGCGTATTGGTCGCTACGACAGGTACAGCAGATATAACCGCATCCAATATCACAAAGGTATTAAACGATGAAATCCCGACCTATGCACTGAAAACATTCATCG
The DNA here is from genome assembly GCF_900109365.1 of Parapedobacter koreensis. Taxonomy (GTDB): domain Bacteria; phylum Bacteroidota; class Bacteroidia; order Sphingobacteriales; family Sphingobacteriaceae; genus Parapedobacter; species Parapedobacter koreensis. Next base: position 123,380 of record NZ_FNZR01000005.1, read on the forward strand.
ATTTGGAAGGCCCACTACTGCTGGAACAGGGCAAACTGCCCTCAAAAGACATCGAAATAACCAATTATACGCTGTTCATAAAAGGTGAGATGCCGAGTTTGCCCTTCACATCGCGCCTAAGGAAAAACGGTGATCAAGTGTACGGCCGTGCTTTTTTTAATCAGACGATCGGGCAACTTTACTTCGGAATTGCGAAAGAACTGCTCGGGGAGCAGTTCTCACCCAAACGCATAGTCTTCGATGCTGATACCAACACTTATCCAGAAATCGATTATAGGCGGTACAGGGAAGTGTCAGCGACATCTCGCCTGCTGAACACGTATGAGTTTATCGTGCCGCTGGAAATGGCAGACTCGCTATACAGCCTGATGTTAGCTAATCTAAACGCTGTCAGCGGCTTTACAGGAAGGTTGGTCAAGAAGGAAGTGACCTGCCTTACACTGAAGCAACTGCCTCCTGGATTTCAACGGCACTTTCCTGACAAACATACTGAAATCGAACCGATAACGATCAAGAAGCTCGTAAAGTGGCTGGAAAAACAACCGTTTGCTATAGATAGGATTGTACTTGACGAAACAAAAACCACAAAACCCATCAACATCGTCCTCGACACGGAAACAACACTTTCGTCCTACAACGCGCAATTGGAAGAGGCAGGGTTATTCATAGAAGAGAGTGTCAAAGCCCTCGATTTCTTTGTGTTATCAAACTAAACCAAAATCATAAATAACTAATGAAAACAATTCTAAAACTTATAATCATTACAATCCTCCTGCCCGCGATAACCGAAGCGCAACCCGTCTTACAGGGTGTGGTAAAAGATGCCGATGGCAACCCTTTAACCGGGGCGTCCATCAGAAACAGTGCAAATGATGACATCGAGCATACCAATGAATTCGGCACCTTTCAGCTGAACATCGCCACGATCCCTATTTCCATATTCGTATCTCATGTTGGTTTTCACCGTGCAGACATTGACATAAATAGTTATGATACGCTACACATCACGTTGTTCCCGCTCACGAACGTGCTTCAGGAAGTAGAAATATCCACTGGATATCAATCAATACCGAAGGAACGGGCGGTTGGCTCTTTCGATTTTATAGACAGCGAAACGCTCAATGAACAGGTAAGCACCGATGTATTGAGCAGGCTTGAAGCGGTTGCAAACGGATTGAATATCGAACGGCGGGCAACGTCCGGTACAGACATGGGTATACGGATCAGAGGGCTGAGCACACTCAGCGCGGGAGCAATCCGCGACCCATTGATCATTCTGGATGGTTTTCCTTATGAGGGCGATATCAACAACATCAATCCCAATGATGTAAAGGACATCACATTGCTCAAAGACGCCGCCGCGGCGTCCATTTGGGGTTCGAGGGCAGGCAATGGCGTTATCGTCATCACCACCAAAATGGGCGCCAATCGGCAACCCACCAGTTTTAATTTCAATGCGAATACCACTGTGGGGAAAATACCGGACTTAACTAAATATCCACTGATGACCGGCGCAGATTTCATCGAGGCCGAAAAGTTCCTATTTGAAAACAGGCATCGGTTTTCCGATACGGCCGCCAGGTCCCGACCGGTGTTTACACCCGTCTATGAGCTGTTGTTTCTTCAACGGAATAATATAATAGCTGCGCAGGAAGTCGACAGGCAGTTAAGCAATATCGCTGAAGGAAATCTGCTGAAACAGTATCAGCAGTACATGTATGACGCATCGTTGAATCAGCAATATGCTGCAAATATCCAAGGCGGCAGTGACAACAATGCGTGGTATGTTTCTGCCGGTTATGACCGGAACAAAAGCGCACTGGCCGCAACTTACGATCGATGGAACTTAAGTTTCAAAAACACGTATACGCCACATCGTGCGCTGCGCTTCGATGTCTCCATGCTGTACACGCTCAGTGAATCGGTAAGTGGGAAGACGGCGTACTCGCCGTCGATGGGGTTGCCTCCCTATACACGTATCATGGACGAATCCGGTAATCCTTTAGCGGTAATGCGCACTTACCGTCAATCGTTCTTGGATACCTTGGGAGATGGCAGGCTTCTGGACTGGAACTATTATCCTTTAGTGGAAGACCACTATTCGAAAACAACAGCCTCATTGAACAACGCCGTTGTCAATACGGGTGCAAGCTATACGCCACTTCCTTGGATTGCCCTCCATATCAAATATCAATATCAGCAGCAGAAAACGGAAAACAACACACTGTATGAAGAACAAAGCTATATCGCACGCGACCTTGTGAATCAATTTACCGTGCTTGATGCATCGGGTGGAATAACACACAACGTTCCAAAGGGCGGTGTCCTCGATGTCGGCTACAGCTCCCTGCGTATTCATAATTTGCGCGGGCAGCTGAATACAGACAACCAATGGGGCAGCCATAACCTCGTCTCATTGCTCGGTGCTGAATTCAGGAGCGGTACAACGTCCGGCAAAAACAGCCGAGCCTTTGGCTACGATCCGACAAACCTGACATATGGGACAATTGACCTGAAAAACCGATTCCCCCATCTGATCACAAACAGCAATATCTTCATCCCGTCAAACCAAGATTTCACCGGTTTGGTAAACCGATTCGTTTCTGGCTTTGTGAATGTAGCCTATACCTATGATGATCGGTATTTGCTGACCCTAAGCGGAAGGCGAGATGCATCGAATCTTTTTGGCGTAAACGTAAACGATAAATGGAACCTGCTTTGGTCGGTAGGCTTGGGTTGGAACATTCATAACGAGTCTTTTTTTACTTCCGTGTTTTTGGACAAACTAAAAGTGAGGGCAACACACGGGTACAGCGGGAATGTAGACATAAGCAAAAGTGCGGTCACGACATTGATGTACAATTCGGCTCAATCGCCGTACACCAATACCCCGATGGCCTTGATTACGCAACATGCAAATCCAGAGCTGACATGGGAGCGGGTTAACATGTCAAATGTCGCAGTGGATTTTGCTCTCAAAGACTCGCGTTTGCATGGAAGCGTTGAATTTTTCCTGAAAAAAGGGCTGGATTTATTTGGGCCTGCCCCGATGGATCCCACCACTGGCCTAACCGGATCCATTACACGGAATGTCGCTTCGTTGAAAGGTAAGGGATTTGATGTGGAGCTAACTACAGATTATACATTTCCACGCAACATAAAATGGAGTGGAACCCTCAATCTGAGTTATTACAATGACAAGGTACTGTCTTATTATCGCGATTCGGACGCCACGGGCAGCGTGTTTGTAACGGGTGGTTCGCCATCCATGATTCGTGTTGAGGGCAAACCGATTTTCTCGATGTTTTCGTATAAATGGGGCGGGTTGGATCCGGCAACGGGTGATCCAATCGGCTATCTCGGAGGCTTTCCATCCATGGATTACAATGCGATAACGGGGCTTGGAACCACCATCGATGATATTGTCTACCACGGGTCGGCGATACCAACTTATTTTGGTTCGTTTCGCAATGCCATAAGCTACCGGAATTTCTCCATTTCATTCAGTGTATTATACAAGCTTGGGTATTATTTCCGAAACGAGGGCATTGACTATGCAAGTGTAATGCGCGCGAACCCTACAGGCTATCATCAGGAATTCAATGAACGATGGCAAAACCCCGGCGACCAACGCTTTACCAATGTGCCGTCCATGGTCTATCCGAACCATTCCGACCGTGACGATTTTTACCTCAACTCCGAAGTAAAAGTCAAGAAGGCCGATCATATCAGGCTGCAATATGTAAACTTCAGCTACAACTTCAATACCGACAAGGGCTTTTTGAAATCGTTAAGAAATGCAAAAGCTTACCTGAACTTAACGAATGTCGGTATGCTTTGGAAAGCAAACGATGTCGGGGTCGACCCAGAGTATGGGGCTTATGGGTTACCCCCGGTTATGACCGGTTCCCTCGGTGTCCAACTCACATTTTGACAAAACATATAAAAAAGATAATGAAAAAGACCATCAACAGGCTAATCCTATTGGCAATGACACTTGCTTTTTGTAATTATGGCTGCGATCCATTCCTTGACGTAAAGCCAAACAAGAAATTGGTCATCCCTCAATCACTGGATGATCTGCAAGCTCTATTGGATTACTACCCGAATATTCAATTTGACCCGGCAATTGGAGAGGTTTCGGCAGATGACTATTACCTTACCACAGAAATATGGAATGGCTTATTCAGTGAAAATGATAGGCAGCTTTATATTTGGGCCGATCATGGCATCTACTCCACGGCTCCCCTCGATTGGATTTATCCGTATCGAAACATCTATCAAGCCAATGTTGTGATTGAAAACCTTTCTGCATTAACCTCAGATTTGGACGACTTAGAACGCTGGAACAGTATCATGGGGCAAGCCTTGTTTTTGCGGGCACGAGCTTTCTTGTCTGTCGCGCTGATCTGGTCAAAACCATACAACGCCAACACAGCCGACACGGATCTTGGAATACCGATTCGGCTTTCGTCAGATTTCAACTTGATATCGAATCGATCGACCCTCAGAGAGTCATATAATCAAATATTAAAGGATCTACAAGCCGCAGTTGAATACCTCCCATCAACGGCTATCCATCCCTATAGGGCATCCAAACCTGCGGCCCTCGCTTTACTGGCGCGCACGTACCTGTATATGGGAGATTATGCAAACTGCCTACTTCATGCCGAGGCTTGCTTGGCGCTAAGGGATGATTTGCTTGACTACAATACATTAGAAAAAAGCGCTACGTACCCCATTCCTGAATTCAATCAGGAAATTCTTTACCAGTCCACTCAGTCTTCACCGCCAATAGCACCGAGTCGGGCGAAAATAGATTCGACGTTATACAATAGTTATAATGATAACGACTTAAGGAAAACGCTTTTCTTCCGCGAAAACAGCGATAGTTCACACTCCTTTAAGGGTAGTTACAATTCGGGCAATACGTTGTTTTCCGGCCTTGCAACGGATGAGGTGTATTTGATGCGCGCTGAGTGTCTCGCGAGATTGGGTGAATACGAGAAAGCATTGGCTAATTTGAACGCTTTATTGGAAAAGCGAATGGTCACCGAAACTTTCCAGCCGATCGGTATACCAGACGGATCCCTTTTAGACTTGATTTTGGAGCATCGCAGAAAGGAACTTCTTATGCGGGGTTTACGGTGGCCGGATATAAAGAGGTTTAACCAAGAAGGACTTAACATAGGATTAACCAGGGTCATTGACCAAAACACATATGAATTGCTACCAAACAGCCCCCGGTTCATTTTGCCGATTCCCGACATCGTATTAACGTTATCAGATGTGCAACAGAATTAAAGGCAGCCCCCCTGTGCTCATAGTGAGTATAGGGGGATCTGCTTTTCTCCTTTAAGGCTGCGCACTTTTACCGGTAACGCCCGGACGTGACATAAACTGGGTTAGCTCGTTTTCTTCATACTCTTCCAAAAGATCCTCGATAGAACTCGCCCCTGCTATATCAAGATCCACTTGGCATGGAATCTCGTTGTCATTGCAAGACTCCGTTGATCCGCCTTCTTCCCACCGTTCCGGATTATTCCAGTCGCTAAGGTCAGCGTGAGGATAATGGTAGACAGTGCTTCTGGGTGCTTTGCCTTTATTATTTGCGGGAAGTCCAAACAAAAATGTAATGGAACAAACTATTGCCGCTATACCTGCGGCTATCATCAAAAAACGTTTCATAATCTATTTTTTTTAATTTTCAATAGGTTTTTACCTGTTAATACTTCGACTTTTGAATCTGAAAACTAAGGATCCATAACGCTACCCCCTTCCTGTTTAGCCGGAAGAAATTCCACTTCTTCTTCCAGTGTGAAATCTATTGGCGTATCGTAATAAAACCAGTCCGCGCCCGTGGTGTCTATAATCATTTCTACTTTGCACGAGCATATGCTGGTGTCGCTTTCCTTGACCGCGACAGCGGGCAGATCGATGAAGAAGGCGACCAGTGCGCCCACCAGTGCGCAGCCGAATGCTAATGCAGTGAAAAGCTTGGCGACCCCCGACTGCCGGGGCCTGTTATTGCGTGTGTTTGTGTAATCGCTGGCCATCGTGCTGCTGTTTTGTGCTATGATTGCGCTATCGGAAGATGTCCCTTCCACACTTACAAAACTATATCATCCGCGCTCCTATCGACCTCCGATAAAGCATGAGTGCAGATGCTTTAAAGCATGTCTACTTCGTACGGCTGAAGTAGCTGGGGCTCATGGCGAGATAGGCCATCACATCTTTATCCAAAAGGCGGGCGGCCAAGCCGGGATACGTTTGCCGGAAAGCAGCGTAGCGCTGGCGCTTGGAAATGAACAATAGTCGGATGCGGCTGATGAGCTGCTGCTGTATGGCTGCGATGATGCCCTCGTATATGGATGCCAGCTCGGGATGCTCGCGGTTGAGTTCGTATAGGTCTTGCTGTGCAAGGGCCAAGGCCGTTGCCGCTTCTATAGCGACAAGCTGCCCGCCGCTGCCAGGCGCAGGCGCAGTGAAAAAATCGCCTGAGCAGACAAACTGCTGGATATATACCTCCCGGCCGTCGTCTATCTCTTCTTTGAGGAGGCCTTCCACCAGGAAAAATACACGGCCTCTCCCCAGTAGCATGCCGCGATCCCGACGGCAGCGAACGACTTGAAGCCGCTGGGCGACGGCCTCCCACGCCACGAGCGGCACGGGGCCAAAAGTAAGCAGCGCTTGCTGCAAGGGTTGGTAATAGGAGGAGTACATGGTTTGTTTTGATCGGATTGACAATGCCCCCGCCCATACGGGCGAGGGGCGATTTAGATACGGCATCCGGTCGGGGGGCACCTACCGAGGCTGCCGAAGGACATCAATCGATAATCTCAAAAGTGAGCACGCCGGAGGCCGTGACCGTGCCGCTACCCGTGGATGTCTCCTCCAAATTGCTTTCACGCCGGATAAGCTTATCGGTCTGCGGACGTACGGCAGCCGACTCCGGCTTGATGAGATTAATAGGCAGCCGATGCCGGAGTACCACAGCAGTATCCACGCCCGAAGCCACGATAAATTGAGGATTGAGCGACTGCAGGAATGCGACTTGCGATGGGCTGAGCTCGAAATAATTGAGTACCCAGCCCGTAAAATCGGTAGCGGCCGAATCAGCCACCACTTCCAGTTCGCTGTCGGATAATGCATACAGTTGCATGAGTAGTTCTTGTAGCCCTGCCTGGCTAAATTCAAATTTTCCCATAGATTACGTAGATTAAATTATTATCATTACGACGATTTTGTGAAACCTTCCGGTGCTGGGCTCCTACCAACATCGGAGTTCGAATATAGGCGCTAAACCCGCTAAACATCAGCATACGCGCGCAGATTGGGAATAATCCAGCATGTTTTTGGGTATAGTCTATCCGCCTAAACGAAGGTCGTTGGGGGTTTGACACATATGGAAACATCTTGCTTATGAAAAAAATCTACCGGATTATAGACTTAACCCTTAAGGTAGCCCTGGCTATATGGGCGGGCTATCTTGCGCTGGCATTCGGAGAGCCTGAAGGGTTTCGGCAATTGCAGGCCTTGGAGGGATTTTATCCGCTATGGGCTGTCAACACCATAATCTGCCTCGTGCTGTTGCTTGTTATCCAGCTTGGCGAATCACGCATTGGAGCCAGGGTACCGAGGAAAAGGTGGGCGCTACGCATACTGCTGCAAGCAGTGGCATGCCTGCTATGTCCAATAGCACTGGCCTACCTGGCAGCTCGGTGGTACTTTAGTTTCTTCGCCATAGCTATGGAGGACACCTCGTATTTCGACGATGTATTCATCCTCTCCATTATCTTCATCATCTTCGGCAATGCATACCAGCTGATCTGGCGGCTGCTTGTCGTTAACCATGCACAGCGGCTTATGCTGGCAGACAAGGAAGAAAATGGAAAGCCAAGCGAAAAAATGAAAATCCATGCGCGCCTAGCCAAACAGCACGTGTCATTGCATGAGGAAGACTGTGCCTACTTCAGGCGGGACGGCAAAGACCTCATCGTCGTCACCATGGACAATCGAAAGTACTATATACACGATGACCCGGCGATAAAGGATTGGGAGCCTAAACTTAGCGGCGAACTATTTTGCAGAATCAATGCGGGGTGCATCGTAAACCGGAATGCCATAGACAAAAGCGTCAAGCACGGCGCGCGCTCGTACCACCTGCAGCTCAAACCGCCGCTTGAAGAAACGCTGACCGTAAGCCAAGGCTACTTCAATGCCTACAAAACCTGGATGGGGCTGTGAATGACAGATGGAATAAACCGCCCCCGATTTGGGAGCGGTTTATTCAGCGCCGGCGACATCGGCGCAGCCGACGCAGCAACATGCTCACAGCAAAGCTGACCGTAGCGCCAATCGCGGCAAGGACGGCTGTCTTGAATAGCTCATCGGTACCGATGGAGGGCAGGGTACTCAGCAAGGTGCCCACAGCAGTGCCCAGCTTTAGCTCATGGTGCATCGTGGCGCTCCTCGGCCGGTGTGGATGGTGTATCCTGCCTACCTGCCATGCCATCCCAGATACCAAGCGCCAAGCTCACGTACTTGGCCGCCGTCACCACCTTAGCCGGGAGCTTCACCGGCGAGGCGATGACCAGCTGGCTCGCCAACTGCAACCCCTGCCGAATCGCTACCCACCAAGAGTTGGCGGTTTGTCCATGTGACGCCTGGACGGGCGTGGCTCCCTCCTCTCCCCGAGAGGGGGAAGCCGATTGGTTCTTGTTTTTCATTACAGATTACATATCACCGATCACTCACCACCGTCCCTTCCACCACAACCAGCCACACTTCCTCCCCCCGCTCCATCGCGGGGTAAACGAGCGCTTTTAGCCGCTCAAGTGCTGCTCGGCTGCTAATACCGGTGCCCGGGCCCGTAAGCGTGGTCACCGGAGCAATGCAGCCCCGCAGATCTTGCCGGGCATCGTTGCCCGGATGGATGAGGATGCCCGCACGGCCAGGTACATGGGCCACACCCAACTGGTCGCCATGCTTCGGAAAGGTGTGTCGGTACAGGCGGTAGCGCCCTTCCGGGATGCAGCTGACCATTTGCCGGTTGCCCCGCCAGGGCAATTCGATGGTACCGCAGACCGGCTGCCCCTGAAGGGACAGCTGGCCGTTGGTACCGGCAGCGTGATAGGTACGCCGCAGTTGGATGGTCATCATGTAGTATGCACCTCCATGATAGACAGGGCGTTGAACGCACCGTTTTGCAGGGCATACCCCTCGCCGTTGACCTGCTGGAAGAAGCCCACGCCCAGCAACACGAGGATGGGTAGATCGGTCTCCGCGGGCAGGGAGGCCTCAAGCTCCTGTGCGGGGGTCGCCTGCAAATCCAGCTGCTCCGTCTGCGACCGTACGACCACCGTACCCTCACCGCCAAAATCTGCCGCCACGGCTGCCAGCGTAAGCCGGTAATGCGTAGCTTCGGGTGGTACAGCCATGGCCACACGCGGATCTGTCCAAGGCTGGGTGGTGGCGGTCACCGCTCCGCTGGCGCGGTCTACGGTAAAGACCACGTCTTCAAACAGCGTGTTGGACATGGACGAACCCTCGTTGAACTCGAAGCCGCGGAGCAGATGGAGGTTGCCCTCGGCCACCGTGCGTTCGCCACGCCGGTTTGCCGGATCGGTCTTGAGCACCCGCAGCAATCGGCTGCTGAGCCGGCCCGATACGTTGCGGTCGCTGTACTGCACGAGAAGTGCCCGCAAGGCGTTGCGCAGTTGCTTGGAGGCCGAGCCTGCGCGGCCAAACTCGGCCATGTTTTCGCGGGTACGTGCATAGTTTGGATCCGTAGCGATCCGCGATGCGCTGACACCGCCCTTGGTGCGGGCTTGATACCCGCTTCGATTTTGATAAAAGGACAGATCCCCGATCTTCCCTTTAAATTTGATAAAACTTGCCTGTTGTGCCATTTGATATGGATTTGTTACAACGCTGCAAAGATGGGGTGCGATGGCTGGGAAGCTGTCTCATTTGGCTGTATATGAACTATTTATGCCTTTTCATGCCTTTTTGCTCCAAACAGGCCTGAATGCACCATCTGTACCCATATGCGCCATCTATACCTTTTTGTACCTTTTTGTGCCTTGCTTCGTGTGGAGCTGAACGTTATTTTTGTTATGAAAATCCGTTGGCCTACGGTCATGGTCGGCAGCGTGGGATTGCGCATTGCGGTTTCCTTGGGGGATGCTTGGGGTATGCGTCGGGTATATCCGCGGTAATGCGATCGCAGTGTAATGCTTATAAAGGCGGGGTATCCCGCCCGCTTACAGGAGACAACCGACCATGGGGGCATCACCACAGGACAAGCGGAATAGGGCTATTTTACTATCCGTTTAACTGTATTTAACTAACTATGAAACAACCGAAACGCATATGTATCTATCCGAAAGACGTGAGTGAAATTCTGGGAAAAAGCATCAAGCATGCAGAGCGCCTGCTCCGCACCATCCGCGATGCCCTGGGCAAAGAAAGCCACCAATATGTCTCTTTCAAGGAGTTTGCAGACTACACGGGGCTGGATGAGGGGGAGATAAGGGAGCGATGTGGGTGGTGAGGATGGTTGGTATGTAATCAGATCCGGCTGCGCCGTATTCAACATCATCGGCGGCAACATAACCATCGGCGACGCCTTTGAGTTGTCGCCCCACGCCGCATGCGACGATATTGGCGTTATTGACGCGATAAAACGAAATTGTCGCTTTCGTATCCGCAATCATGCAAAAGTTTATATTACTAATGCATAATTTTGTGCATTTGCACTGCAAAGTTTAAGCATGGTAACACAGGAAACACTCGTTCAGGTGATCGCGGCCCAAAAAAACAACCTCTTAGCACGGGGCACAGGGTTGAAAAGGGCAGCGCTCGATACATTGCCAGACCTTTCTGCGCTGGCACAACGATAGCGTGGAAGACTGCGAAGGCGTAGGCAGCAAAGGCGTTAGACTGCTTCTCAAGCAGGGCATCGTGGTAGCCGATGAAAAGCAGGTATTGCGGGTATCCAGTAATGGGCAGCCGTGCACGTACCTCGTCTTCCATAAAAATATCGCCAAGGAGGTGCGGGAATGGTTTGATGGGATGCGCTAGAAAGCTGATCAATAGATCTCTTCGTCAAACACCCAATCTCCCGTAGCGATCAATTTGTCCCGGACTGGCAAAGCCTGGCGCAGGGCATCAGCCTCATCGGTGGCCAATACGTAGACATACAACGATTCGTCTTTTGTTATCCTATAACCCAATTGAAGCAGTTTGTCAACCGGCTCACCGTCATTTGGGGTCATCAACGAGACGTAGGTTTGATAATCTGATTCGAATTTTATCAAATAGGGCGACCGTGCTTTATCCGACAGATACGTTGGCATCACCAATAGCGGCGCAATCTTATAGGTGGGATTCACCTTGAAACGCTGGGTATACTCCCGTGCTTCTTCCGCTGAAAAAAAGACTGCTTCGGGGGTCTCAGGTGGTGAAATGACCGAATAGACCATATAAACCTTTTGTTCTTCCTTAGTAGTTGGTTTTTTGTTGCTCATAATAGATAAAAGAGTTGATTTCGGTGCCTAAATATAGGCAATATATTTTTAAGAACGCAAAATGAAGACCTATGAATTTTACGGGAAAGTGGGAAGACTCATTAAAATCTGTATGTTTGTTAGCCTCATATGATACTATCATGTACGAAAAACCGCCATATCAGATAACTGGCCAGCTTTTAACCCTGCTTACGCAAATTGGTGAATAAATACGCTGAGTGAGGAGCAGATTACGGCGTTCGCATACTGGAAAGCCACGGGGGCGCGTATGTGGAAAGCTTCGCCTTTCCGGCAAAGGGAAGGAATGATTACCTCGGGCGGGCAGAAAGTGGTGAGCATTGTCATTTGCTGGTATTACTCAACTATATCCAAAAGCATATAATAATAATTATATCGCCAAAGTTATATGCAAAAACATATATTTTTTATATTTTTGCCTGAACTATACGTAAAAGCATATAATGAAGACGTTAAGTGATTTCGTAAAGCTCCGCCGGAAAGCCGCGAACCTTACGCAACAGGAATTCGCTGATCGGGCTGGCGTGGCACTCACCGTGATTCGGAAAATCGAGCAGGGAAAATCCAACATGAACGTGGATAAGGTAAATAGGGTCCTACAAATGTTTGGCCATGAGTTAGCTCCTGTAAATAGTAAAGAGCTTGAAAAATGAGAAAAGCCGCAATATATTATAAAGAAGAAAAAGCGGGTGTATTGTCAGAAACCAACGACGGCGAATATGTATTCGAATACGACGAGCACTATGTCCGTGCATTTCCGGAACAATTTATCACCTTTACGATGCCTGTAAACGACAAACCTTATGTCTCTAACAGGCTATTCCCCTTTTTTGAGGGATTGATACCGGAAGGATGGCTGTTGGACATTGCGTCCAAAAACTGGAAAATCAACCGCAACGACCGGATGGGCCTGCTATTGGCCTGCTGCAGGAATTGCATCGGTGCAGTCAGTGTCATACCGATACCACAGCATGATGGAGAATAAATGCCTATATTGTTATAAAGTCTTGGCAGGGGACCAAGACTTTCACCCAACATGTAGCCGCCGCTTCTTCGGCTCGTCTATCGCCCCTATTATCCCTTACGCCATGAATCAAATGGCTGAGCTGGCCAAAAATGTGGTGGAACGGAGCATTGCGGTGCCCGGAGTACAGCCCAAATTATCGATGACACTGATCAAAAAAGTGCAGAAAGAACCCAATGGCCGACTGACCGTCGTGGGCGAACTTGGAGGCAACTACATTTTTAAGCCTCCGTCTGACACGTATAGGGAAATGCCGGAAAACGAACACCTAACCATGCGGATAGCCGAAGCGTTTGGTATTCCCGTAGTCCAATCAAGCTTGGTGCGCTTGCAATCCGGCGAGCTATCGTATATTACCAAACGTATAGACCGCGCCGCCAATGGAGAGAAAATACATATGCTGGATATGTTTCAAATCACAGAGGCTTTTGATAAATACAGAAGCTCAATGGAGAAGGTGGGCAAAGCACTGATGACCTTTTCAGACAATACACTGCTGGATATGGTGCGTTTATTCGAGTTGACCTGTTTCTGTTTTATAACAGGCAACAACGACATGCACCTGAAAAATTTTTCGATGATTGCTTCATCCACCGGTTGGATGTTAGCGCCGGCTTATGACCTGTTGAACGTCGCAATCGTCAACCCGGAAGACCAGGAAGAACTGGCATTGACCCTTGAAGGCAAAAAGCGTAAACTCAATGCAGGACACTTTGAGCGTTTCGGGAAAGAGCTGGGGCTCTCCAACCGGCAAATCGACAACATATTTGCCCGTTTTTCAAAAAACAGGGTGCGGGCGGACGAGTGGATCGAAAAATCCTTCCTATCAGATGAAATGAAAGCCGCTTACAGCAAAGTACTGAATCAGCGATACCGCCAAATGGGTTTGTCGTAAGCGCCTATAGCCCCATGGATCCTGAAGCCCCCGCACACCGCTAGGCTATAACCATTGTTGTGCCGTATAGGATATATCATCGCAATCGATTAACTTTGGAAATACGATGACGTTTGAAACGTACCAGCCCAGCGCCTCGTTGCAGCCTTACATCAAGGCCTTTCATATCATTGAAAGCCACGGGCTGCCGCTTGAAAACCGGGTATTGCCCGGCACCTCCATCGCACTATCCTTCCGCTTCGGCGGGCAGATCGCCTACGGGTATGGCCAGCAAAGCACGCTGGTGCCTGCGGCATCGCTGGCAGGGCTGCGCCAATCGGCACGCCTCATCCACTACCTGCCCCACTCAGGCACCATGGTAGCGCTTCTCAAAGAAGGGATGGCCCCGGCATTTTTCAGAAATCCGCTCCACGAAATGCGGGGGCTCACGCTGGAGCTGGATAGCTTCTTCGCGGCCTCAGAAATCGCCCGTGTGCAGGATCAGCTCGCCGGAGCGCCCGATCACCGGGCAAGGGTGGCTACGCTGGAGCGCTTCCTGCTGGCCAAGCTGCGGCCCCATGAGCCGGACGCTGCGACGCTCCATGCCGTGGCGGCCATCCACCAAGCCAAAGGCAGAATACCCATGGCTGACCTGGCCGAGCGGATACACCTCAGCCAGGATGCGTTCGAAAAGCGGTTTCGCAGGGCAGTAGGTATACTGCCCAAGCCGTTTGCAGATATCGTGCGGCTGCAAACGCTCATCGCCGGCAGCAATCCGCAGCTGCCGGTGCAACGCTTGGCACTCGATGGCGATTACTTCGACCAAGCGCATTTCAACCATGCCTTCAAACGCTTTACCGGCCTACCGCCCCGTGCATTTTTCAAGCAGCGGCGCTTCTGGTAAATCAATGATTTTTTACAAGGATGCCGCCCTCGGCCAGCCGAACTTTGTAAAAAAACAGAGAATATGATGACAGCGATTTTAATGGCCGCATTGGCCTTCACAACGGGCGCAGCAACAAAGCACGCCGAAATGAAAAAGTTTGTCCTGGTGGTGCGCGTACCTGAAACCTATGGCCGCGAACAAGCCAAAGCCGTAAACCCTGAGTGGGACAAGACCATCGCATACTGGAAAGCCACGGGGGCGTATGTGGAAAGCTTTGCCTTTCCGGCAAAGGGCTATGTGATCTCCGGCGCGGACAAAAGGATTACGCAGGGAATGGTTGCCTCGGGCGGACAGATAGTGGTAAGTATCGTGGTATTACAGGCGGAAAGCCTGGCCCAAGCCACAGAGCTGGCCAAACGATGCCCTGTACTTAATCACGGTGGTGTCGTGGAAGTGCGTGAGCGGCCGTAGTAAGTTTCCACGAAGCGCGCGATCTTGCAGAAAATAATAGCTTAAGTTGATCAGAACGAGCTTAAATCATAGGTATGGTTATGCAATAAAACAAATTATGATTATTATTGCTTAACTTTTATCCCTGTATGTACTTGAGATCGACCAGCCGATGATCCGCGCCGCTTTATCCTGCTGTCTGCTATACATGGCGCTATTTTCTGGCCACTCAGCGATGGCCCAGCTCAGCTTACACGTAGACGAGCAGTTTTTCGCAGGCAAAAAAATTCTGAAAGTGGAAACCACATGGGACGACTACGTGTGGGTATTGGGCGAAGATAACTTTGTTGCCAGGGTATCGCCGGATGATGAAGTGGAAGACTTCACCGCGTTTTTTGCCGATTATTCCACCAAGCCGTTTACGGATATCAGCTCGCGTACGGCAAATACATTGATCTTAGGTACCGACGGGGACCATGCTTTTGTGTTTTCAAATGGTAATGTGACACATTACAAAGCATCGGATGGGCTTCGGGAGTCCAGCGTTCTATCGGTGGCTATGGAAAAACAATATTACATCCAGCACGGCTTTTTCCCCGGCGGCAGTGCGGCCAATTGGATCGCTACACCAACCTACCTGTATTCCGCCTATGGGTCACGCGTGACCGAGGTGGATCCTTGGAAGGGGAGATACCTGCCACATCTTTTTCGGCAAAACGATCGCAAAGCGTATGCAACCACTTATTATTATGGGAATAGTGGACTGGGTAGCACCTGTGCCGGGCCAGGCCTGAGCAATTACGATCTGATAGTACGATACCTGGGCGGCGCAACCACAACTATTCCCATTGATATCTATTCACCCAATGCAGATGCGATTAAAGCGATCTACGCCTCTTCAAGAACCTTCGATGTACGCACATCCGGAGAGTTCTCGGTATATTGGGCCAGCGAAATGGGCCTCAACTATTTATTCAACGCCCGCGATTGTCGTGCTCGCTCCAAACCGGTTCCTTCCTTCGCCAATAAGCATGTACAGACCATTAATGAACTTCACCTCCTCAGTGCCTCGGAAGACAACTACTTATCCTATATGCTGGTCGGAACTGATGACGGCTTGTATGTTTCTGATGACAATCAAATGTTACGCATCGGGATGGGGTATTCGAAAGTCGATGCATTAGGCAACTTGGCAATCTACGATACCGAATCGATAAGCCAAGGTGTGCCAATTGATGCGGGTCGGAAAATCTCCTACTCTCCATTCCCTTTTTGCGAAAAATTTCTGTTCGTGGCCACATCCGATGGTTTATTCAAGATGGATTATTCCGTGAACCCGGCTTCATATGCTCATGTCGGCGAACAGTTGTTATTCAACGGCCATACCCTGCAAGACGCGGTAGTTAATACGTGTGGTGAAGGGAATGATGTACTTTCTATAAAGTTTTTCCAAGACAACAACAACTTCATCCACTGGCAGCGCAACGGGGAGGACATCGTCGGCGCCGACACCAGCTTCGTGCACCTCACCGAGCCGGGCGTGTACCGCGCCGTGATGTGGTTTGGCTGCGAAGACATTGAAATCTATTCCAAAGAAATCACGGTGACGATGACGGACGCGCCCACGTTTACCTTCAACTACCCAGATACGGTGAATAGCTGCGAGGGGGAGGTGTTTGCACTGGAAGTAACGGATGTCCAGCCTGGCTACCGCTACCAATGGTACCGCGATGGGGAGATCATCGCCGACGAGACCATGGCCGTACTCAACGTTACGGAGGCGGGCACGTACCACGTGGGCGTAAGCGCCTGCGGTGACAATTTTGTTTTCTCAGATTCGGTAACGGTTCGTTTTCAACGGCTGGAAAATCCGATTACCTCAGATACGGAGATACTCCTATGCGAGGGCCAGCCAGGCACCATCACCGTGGTGGGCTATGCGCCCGAGGTGATCAAGCGCTGGTACAAAGACGGGGCGCTGCTGCCGAATGAATCCGACACGGTATTGCATGTAAGCGAGCCGGGCGCATACCACTTGGAGCTCTCGCTCGGTGCCTGCACCGTGGTGTCCGAGCTGCTCTTCATCGACTTCGTAGCCCCACCGGTGGCACGGATACAAGCGGCGCATGAGGGGCCGCTGTGCTACGGGACATCCACCACGCTGACGGCCGACCATCCGATCGGCGAGGCGTATACTTATGAGTGGTCTACCGGTGAGACCACCCGCAGCATCGACGTGAGTACCCCCGGTATGTATACGCTGGTACTCACCAATGCGACCGGCTGTACGGACACGGCAACATTCGAAGTGCTGGCGCATGCGCCTCTACCAATGCCACAGCTGCGCGATACCGTCATCTGTGTAGCCAAGGGCGAAATCGTACGCATGGAGGCTCCTACTGGCTTCATGGTCTATCGCTGGAATGGCGGCACCAGCAGCGATCGCTACTTGGACATCGCTGCGCCCGGCACGTATTCGCTGCAAGTGGAAGATGAAAACGGCTGTACGGCCACCACGACGTTTGAAGTGCGTGCATACTGCGAAGAGATCACCATCCCGAATACCTTCTCGCCCAACGGCGACGGTATCAACGACGTATGGGTCATCGGCGGCATAGAAGATGGCTCGGCCGTGGTGACGATTTTCGACCGCAATGGACAGGAAGTATTCCACTCGCGTGGATACGCCGTCCCATGGGATGGCTCTTATAAGGGGCGGCTGGTGCCCGTGGGCGCTTATTATTATACGATCATCACGGCACTGGGTGAGCGCTATCGGGGATCGTTGACGGTGTTGTATTGATCCCAATGGTACCCGTGCCATTACATCGTTTGCCCCGCACACCCAAAAAACGTACCTTTGCTTGATGAAATTTGTCCAAATCCTCATATTCAGCGCATTCTTCATGCAGCTTGCCCTGGGGCAGGAGGCCCCCGCTGTTTCCAAAACGGAATTTTCCGAAGCCGCGCTCCATCAGCCGCTATTCGGGCTGGACGGGCAGCAGGCAACCGCGGGCTCCATATTGGAAGCCAGCAAGGGCAAGACGGTGCTGCTGTACATCTGGGCCACATGGTGCCCGGATTGCCTCAAAGGGTTTCCGGAACTATATGCATTCCAGAAGGCCAATCCCGATGTCCGGGTCGTCTATTTTTCGCTGGACCGCGAGGAGCAGCGATGGCAGGAAGGCATTCGGAAGTTTAAGCTGGAAGGCGAACATTATTGGTTCAAGACCGATTGGAAAAACGATTTTACGGATGCCATCGACCTGAATTGGATTCCGCGTTACCTGATCATCAGCCCTGATGGAAAAATCGCGAAATATTATGCGGTGAAAGCGGACGACCCGGAATTGCAGCAAGCCGTGGATGCCCTGCGATAGCGAAAACAACGGTATTCAGTAATATACTTTAAACTTTTGTCAAAAATAAAAAAGTTATAAGTATGACTATAATTTTATGAATAGTTGGGCGAAAAGCAGCTGGCCGCTAAATCAAATCCTATTCACTGGCTAAACTGAGCCGCGTTTTTGATAAGCTATCCGGATAATGCTCCTGGATGAAAGCGATCATGTTTTCGCGCACGTAACACCTTAAATCGAAAGCGTCTCCCGAATTCCGGCAGCTCATGAGGCACCTGATTTCCATGGTCCGCTCCCTCAGATCGGTTACCTGCAATACATTTACCTTGCCATCCCACAAGCGGTTTGTATGCAGGAGTTCGGTCAGTTTCTGCCGTAAACGTTCAACAGGAATAGTGAAATCAGTATAGATAAAGACGGTGCCCAGAATTTCCGCAGTTGTCCGGGTCCAGTTCTGAAAAGGCTTTTCTATAAAATAATTGATCGGCAGGACGAGCCGCCGCTTATCCCAGATGGCGACCACCACATAGGTCAGGTTGATCTCTTCGACCTTTCCCCATTCGCCTTCCACGATCAACACGTCATCCATCCGGATAGGCTGCGTAAACGCAATCTGAAAACCGGCAAGCAGGTTTCCCAGTGACCGCTGGGCTGCGAAGCCGATGATGATACCGCCGATACCGACACCCGTCAGTAGCCCAGCGCCGATTTTACGCATGCTTTCGAAGCTCAGGAGAATGATTGACGTGGTGATCAGTATAATCAACGTGATCAACAGTTTCCGGATAAACACAATCTGCGTGCGGATCTTCCGTTCGCGGAGATTGTTCGCTTTGGTCACATCGAAGCGGTGGTAAAGGTAATCTTCAAACACGTACAATAAGCGTATGATGACAACCGCAAAGCAAACACTGATGAGTATTTCGGTGATTTTCGAAAACAAGGCATGCGTATCCGGATTAAATTTCATCAATGGAAGCATGGAGCTGAAAACCAACAAAGGGATGAAAAAGGTAAAAATCCTGTTGAAGTTCGTGATGATGGATCTCATTACCGAATAGGAGTACTCTTTTTGCGACTGGCGCCTCACGATGGGGACCAAAATCGACTTAATAATCATACCGATGCCGATCGAAAACAGTATAATAAATGTGTTCCATGCCCAATGGGGCATTTTTTCGGATAAGTTTGCCAGCCGTTCAACCATAAGCTATCCTTTTAATGGGTTTTACGTTTAATAAACACCAAGAATAAAAAGGTGTTTGCCGCTTCACGGACTGAAGGCAGGATACACTACCGGAGGGAAAAGCACCAGCCTATGCTATTACCTATAGAACCTACAGGACTATCCCCAATAACCACGGAGCATGCCATTGCTCCGTGGTTATTGGGGATAGGGATGCTTAATACCCCGGATTCTGCCGTAAATCGGGTTCTACACGCAACACCGTCTGGTGGAAAGGCCACAGGTAGTTGAACGGCAAAAACGACCGATCCTCGATTTTCAACGATACTTTCTGCCCGTTGACGATACGGGTATGGCCCAATGCAGGCTGATTGAGTACCTCCTCTGCTATCCGCCAACGCAAGATATCCTCGTACCGCAGCCCTTCGCCAGCAAACTCGATACGCCGCTCATTGCGGAGGAGATCAATCCATTGCTGCTGGGTATAGCTGCTGTACGCCGGAAGCGTGATGTCAGCCACGGTCATATCCAGCCCTGCACGGCGACGGATCTGATTGATGCAGTCTTTGGCCAAGTCGTCAAAATCATTGAGCATGAGCTTGGCTTCCGCATAAGTGAGCAACACTTCGGCATACCGGATGAGACCGTAGGTAAGCGTGCCGCTACGGAACGCATCGGCATCGGATACAAACTTCCTGA
The DNA here is from genome assembly GCF_900109365.1 of Parapedobacter koreensis. Lineage (GTDB taxonomy): Bacteria > Bacteroidota > Bacteroidia > Sphingobacteriales > Sphingobacteriaceae > Parapedobacter > Parapedobacter koreensis. Next base: position 143,407 of record NZ_FNZR01000005.1, read on the forward strand.
ACCAGAAGCCGGACTTGCTGGCGCGCTGGTTTTCATAGTACATGGGATTGTTCGCGTTGTAAATGTCGATTTCCTCGCCATAGAAGGTATCTCCGTGTCCCATGATGCTCGCCGAATAACGGGGATCACGGTTGAGGCCGGGGTTGAGCTCGTACTCCTCTTTGGTATGCAGCGGACAATCGGCTATGGGCCTGCCCTGGAGCGTCCAGTAAGTGTCTATAAGTGATTTCAAGGGCACCAATTGCGACTCGCCACCCCCCGTCCGGAAATGCGGGCCCAAATCCCTGAACGAGGTCGTGTTATTGTTGCCCACGCTCTCGCGCTCCATGTGGATGATGAACTCCCTATTTCGGGCGTCGCCCTCGTATTGGAACAGATCGCGGTAGCTGTGGTAAAGCTCGTACTGCTGACTATCCATGATTTCCTTGGCAAGCTGAGCAGCCAATTCGAACCGCTCATTGAACAATGCATAGCGCATGATTAAGGCCTTGAACGAATTGCGGTTGAACATGTATTTGTCTGTCGTGTACTCGCCTTCCGGCAAACGGGAGGCGATTTCTGTGGCCATGCCGAACAAACTGTCCAAAACTTGCGCTTTGGGCAATGGCTCGGCTTTGGCTTCTTCGATCGTAGCAGGTTCTAACACGAAGGGAATATTCTCCCAACGCATCACCGCTTCGAAATAGTGCCAAATGCGAAGACCTTCGAGAATGGATTTATAGCGCTGCCGGACGGCTTCGTCCTCCACATAGGGTACGTCGATATTGGCAATATAGGTATTCAACCGGCCGATATGCTTCATGTGGATGGTCCAATAATACTCAAAGGCACGGGTGTTGCTGTTCATCGTGCCGTTGGCAATGCGCTGGTGATGGTCGCCCTCCGACCGTGCGTAGGCGTTGTCCGTGCGTCCGTCTTTCATGTAGAAAAGGAGCCTTCGGTCGTCACGGTTGGTAAATACGTCGAGATAGGTGCTGTACACCACGCGGCGTAAATCGTCTTCATCCACGAAAAACTCCTGGAAGGTGGTAGCCGTTGGATCGGTCTTGTCGAGGAAGGATTCACAGCTCGACAAGGCAATTATCATAAGGAATAGAATAAGATACTTTTTCATGGTCTTCTTGTTTAAAACCTACAATATGGTGGCCTTGATGCCTACACTGTACATGGCCATGCGCGGATACGAGCCGTTGCCGCCATCACGCTCGGGCTCAAGCCCCTCCCATTTTGTAAAGGTGAAGGCATCTTGTGCATTGAGGTAAATGCGCAGGTTTTCGATGCCACGTACCACGCGTGGAATGGTATAGCCCAATTGGATGGTTTTGATCCGGAAAAACGCCGCCCGGCTAAGCCATACATCACTCAGCACGGCATTGGCACTGGCCCCTGTCCACACGCGGGGAAACCTGCTGTTGGGGGTTTCGGGCGTCCAGCGGTTGTCCATGTAATATTGCCGCGGGGTCCCAAAGCTGTTGTTGTTGCCGTCCATCAGTACCGGGTAGCCTTCCAGACCTTGTACCCATCCCGTGCGGCGGCCTACGCCCTGCCCGAGCACGCTCAGGTCCCAGCGCTTGTAGCTGAGGTCCAGCGTAACCGCATAGTTGAGGTGCGGGAAGGGGTCGCCCAGGTCTACCCGATCCGCTTCATTGATCACCCCGTCGCCATTCTGATCGACATACCGGATGTCGCCCACGCGTGTATTCGGGAGTTTGGCGGTGGTGGCATCTACCTCAGCCTGGGTCTGGAAGTAGCCGTTGCTTTGGTAACCGTAATAGTTATCCAACGCGATGCCAGGATACCAGATCTTGTTTTCGTTGTCTTTGAAAATCAGTGTGTCACCAGCGCTGTAGCCGGCTTTGAGCACCTTGTTGCGGTTGTCAAACAGCATGCCGCCTACACTATAGGAGAAGTCGTCGACTTGATCGGACCAGCGCGCATTGATCTCCCAGCCCTTGTTTTCCACTTCGCCGATGTTGACCGCCGATTCCAGCCCATTGGAGCCAGTGAGCGGTGGTACCGGAAAGCGGTCGTATATGAGGTCAAAGGAATGTTTGTTGTAGGTCTCCGCGGTGATGTTCAACCGGTTGTCCAGCGCCGTGAGGTCTAAGCCAATGTTCCACTGCCGCTGTTTCTCCCAGCTGAATTCGGGATTGGGTACCCGAGCGGTCCACCCCCAGTCGTCCACGTCTTCCTGCCACAGATATGGTGCGACGTTTTCGTTGCCGATAAGTCCGTAGGAAAAGCGGAACTTCAGATTGGTGATGGCACCCGACTCCCGGAGCGAGCTAAAGAAGCGTTCGCTATGGGCGTTCCATGCGATTGCAGCAGAAGGGAAAGCGCCCCAACGGTGTCCGGGAGCAAATTTGCTGCTGCCATCGGCACGCGCGGTGATTTCAAGGAGGTACCGGTTGTCCCACGCGTAGTTGGCCTTTGCAAAAAACGAGGCTTTGCTCACTTCCCGGTAGTCGGTATAGTTGTAGCTCATGATTTCCGAACCGGCGATGAGGTAGAGCTTGTCCTTCTTGTTGCGCAAGTCCTGCTCGTAGTTGAGGTTGGCCCTTGCCGTGAACTGGCTGACGCTGACGCCCTGTTTGGCACCCACTGCGTTGTTCCACGTCATTGCGGGCTTGCCGTCGCCATCATAGAACATAAAGGTCTGCTGCTTGAGCTTGCTCGCCGATTTGTCGATGGTGTAGGATACGTTCCCTTCGATGGAGAGGTTGGGCTGGATGAAGTACCGCGGCCGGAGGTTGATGGTACTCACATCATACATGTTGTTGCGCCGGCCGCCGTGGCTGATGGAGGCCAGCGGGTTTAAATTGTTGTACAAGACGTAATGGTATGGCCTCTCCGCCCCGTAAAAGACATCCTGCGTAGGATTCATCTTCCAGGCATCCTGGTAAAGCCAGAAATCGTTGGGATCATCATTGATGTTGCCACCGAGCTGCAACCGGTCTACCTGCAGCCGGTGCGCATAGAAGTCTGCCAGCAGCACGAATTTGTCGGCAACGTTGATGTTGGTGTTGAACCGTGCACTGAATTTTTCCGTTCCTTCGGCTGCGTTGAGGCCGAGCTCATTGATATAACCGAGCATCAGGTTGAACGTGCCAACGCCGCCGCCGCCAGAAATGCTGGCTGTGGTGTTGTGGGCTTGCGCCCGGCGCTGCATAATGCGGTCTATCCAATCGGTTTGCGTAAACTGGCCTTGGTCTGCCAGGGCAATTTGCTCACTGGTAAATAGCGGATCCTGTTGCTGGCTAATGCGGGCCTCATTGTTTAGCCGCATGTAATCGGCCGAATTGACCAGATCCGGCAGGTCTATGGGCTCATTGAAGGCAGACCACGCATGGAGGTCTACCTTGAATTGGCCGGTAGCGCCACGCTTGGTCTCGATAATGATAACCCCATTGGCTCCCCTTGATCCGTATAAGGAGGCCGAAGCCGCGTCTTTGAGCACACTGATACTCTTAATCTGATTGGGATCCAGATCGGTAAGGCTTTGCTCCATACCGTCTACAATCACTAACGGATCGGCGCCCTGCAACGTGCTGATGCCACGGATCGATATCGAACCGGGAACCCGTCCGGGCATGTTGCTGCCCTGCATCAGGGTCACTCCCGGCAGGGTGCCGCTAAAGGCTTCCTGCAATTTGAATATTGGCCTGTTGGTGGCGCGCTCCATGTTCAGTTCAACCACGGATGAAGCGACGTGCCGGCGTTCGATGGTGCTGTAGCCGGTAACAACCACTTCGTCAATCTGCTGACTTTCTTCCTTCAGGACGACATCGACCTTGGTGCGTTCTGCCACATTGATTTCCGTATCTGCAAAACCTACGGCGCTGTAGATTAAGGTGACGCTGCCCGTCACCTGGATACGGTAGCGCCCCTCGTCATCCGTCTGCGCTCCGATGTTGGTCCCTTTGACCAATACCGTCACACCTGCCAGGGGCACCCCCTTGTTGTCCCGAACCACGCCCTCAACCGTGCGTTGTTGCCTGGCGCCCATGGCCTTGATCGTCACTTGCCTGCCGGAAACATTGAAATCCAGCTGTTGCTCACGCAGTACCTGCCGGAGGAGTTGCCGAAACTCGGCGCCTTGGGCACTGATGCTAATCGTTTTGCCTTTAACTAATCCGTCATTGTAAAAAAACACATAATCCGTTTGTTTTTGAAGATCGTGGAATAATTCTGCTAAGGGCCTGTTGTCGAGCGACACGGAAACCGTTTGAGAATAGGTGGTTGCATGTGCCGAAACGAGTCCGGCGAAAAAAAGAATGGCCCCTGTCCTAGTCATGTCGCATATTACTTTAATCTTCGCTCCCGGGAGGCCCATTATCCTCCAATCCCATATTTTTTTTCGTATCATTGTATATAGGTTATTTAATTATTGATAGCGTTAAATAATCGCGGCGGGTAAGTGCTGGAACACTTGCCCGCATTTTTTTGGTTATAAATGGTTACTGTTATTCGATGATGATCCTCCTTCCTTTTTGTTTGATTTTGGGTGTTTCATCACTCATGATGTCACGCAATACGGCTTGTATGGGGCGTTGTAAATCTAAAACGCCCGAAAATTGGTCGTCTTTGTTCTTCGCTGCGGCCAATTCGATTTCGACGTTATAGCAGCGCTCGAGCTTGCGCAGGATGTTAGCCAGCGGCACACTCTGCAAAACCAGGCGCTTTTGTGTCCAGGCGATGTGATTTTCGACATCCTGATTCGCAAGGGCCAGGCGACCTTGACGTTTGTTGAACGTGGCGAAATTGCCTTTTTTGAGTATGCGTTTTTCGAAGCGGTTATGAGCCAGCGGAGCCAGCTCGATCTGCCCTTCAACCAGGTAGGTTCCTAATTCGTTTTCGTCCGGATAGGCGCTCACATTGAATGATGTGCCCAGCACTTTGATTTGAATGTCGTCCGTATACACGTAAAACGGATGGTCCGGACGGGGAGTTACTTCAAAAAATCCTTCGCCACGGAGCGAGACCTCCCGCTTATCTTCAGAAAAGGTGGAGGGAAACGTCAGCACCGAGCCCGAATTCAGGGTTACCTGCGTGCCGTCCGGCAATTCTACCAGGGTACGCTGGCCGTAAGGGACGCTGATGGAGCTATATGCGTCTGTTTTCCCTGCGGTTAGTTGGTTTTTGTTTCCCGCCTCATCGATGGTCTCCAGGGTGCCGTTGCCGAACCGGATAGAGGAGATGTTGGCCAAGGAGATGGCCGAGTCTGAGCCGATGCGGAGCGCAGGGGCACCGCCTTGGGCAAGCGTTTCCAACGGAATACGCTCGCTGGAGGCCAATAAGGCGTGGGAAGTGTCCTTGTGGTATCGATAGAACAGCATACCGGCGGCAAGCACCACGGAAGCTGCTGCACTCCAGGCAACGAGGCGCAGTAGACGACGATGGCGCTGCAAACGTGTTTCCCGCTGCCATTGATGCTGGATGTCATGCCAAAGCTGGCTCTTCTCCTCTATACCAAGCTGGCGATACTTGAGTGTACGTACCAACTCGACGATGGCGCGTGCTATCCGCCATTGACGGCTGGCCAATGGCTTATTGGGCATATCTTCTTGCGATGCCTCGTCAATATAGTCTTCTGCATGCTTATCCATAGATCATAATCGGTCTTCAATAGGATAAGAGCAGGTATAGGCCGATATATAGACAAAAAAATTTATTTTTTTTCTCCTGGATGCGAGGAGGGGGGAGCTGGTTGGCCAATGAGCAGCCAAAGGAAGGAGGAGGCCGTAGTTTTGGAGTGATCCAGCTTGCTCCGCAACTGCTTGACCGTGCGGTAGATCAGCGTGCGGCACGATGCAACGGAGATGCCCAGTACGGTAGCGGACTCTTCATAGCTAAGGCCCGCACGGAAACGCAGATAGAGCGCCTCACGCTGATGCGCTGATAGGATAGCTAACTCCTGCTGGAGCTTCGTGTAGAGCAGCCGCTCTTCTTCGTTGCGGATGAACGTAGACTCTGCATCCCATTCAAAAGCAAAGCCTTCATCGCCAAGCTGTTCGCGTATTTCCTCCCGGCCTTGACGTTGTTTAATCGCCTGCATAAGCTTGCGACGGAACGAACTGAACAGGTAGGAAAGCACGTTTACTTGGGGATTGAGGTTCGAGCGGTAACGCAAAAGGTCGACAAACAAATCCTGAATAGTGTCCTTGACCAACGAGTCATCTGCGATGATCTGACAACCAAATGTGTGCAATTTTTGCACAACGGCGTCATATACCGTACTTAACGCATGGTCATCACCACTGATAAACGACTGCCATTCAGGCAAATATGTTTCTTCCCGTTGCCGCATTGGCTGTCATGTACGACGCATACAAAGTGTTCTAAGTTCGAAAAACAAATTGGATTTCACAAATCAGACGCGACTGTAACGCTCGCGCTGCTCTTCGAAACTTGATAAGTTTGACACTTTGGATACGCGACGGAACCATACCGCTCCCTACGGTGCGCGCCCGGATACAGACGTGGAGCTGCGGCGCAAAATCAACCGCAATATAACTGCTCCACTTCCATCCGCTCCACCAGCGCCTGCGCAGTCATTACGGCTGAGGCCGGGTTTTGTCCAGTGATGAAGATACCATCTGTCTCGACATGCGGCGTAAACGGGATGATGGCGTGGGTAAACTGAGCGCCTAATTCCTTGAGGCGGTCTTTGAGGCTAAACGGCAGGTAAGCGTGCCGCTTCAGCAGGGCTTCCTCCGTATCGGTAAAGGCCGTCACGTGCATACCCTGCAACACCGCCGGACGAAGCTTGGCCAATGAAAACAATGCTGCTACACCGTGGCCTACCATCGCAACGGGCGTATTATTCAGCAGACCGCTGTATAGTAGCTGGCCCAGCTTTGCGTTGGCTGCCATATCCCACAAGCCACCATGCCCATCGGCGATGTAGATCGCATCGTAGGCCAGCGAGCCAACTTCTTCCAAGCTCCACGTATTGCCAAAATCCATCTTGGCCATGAAATCTTCACGGTAGGTTTTTATGCCCTCCGTGATGTGGGCATTTTCTTCGCTCAGCGGATCGATTGGCGACTGGCCTCCTCGCGGACTAGCAACGGTCACTTCAAACCCGGCTTGAATAAACGCATAGTATGCATCAGCAAATGTGCTCAGCCATACACCGGTCTGGCCGTTCTCCATAGCCAAATCGGCGTGGGAGGTGAGGATCATCAGTAGCTTCTTCATATATCGCTATAACGGCAAATTCGGTGCAGTGTTGATACGAAGGCTTGCGTTTTAGCATTTTTTAACAATTTCGTGAAACTGGCTTGACCATCCCGAAAAAATGGCAGGGAAGCTGCCGACAGTTTTACGGGATAGCTGCCAAAAACAGCCAAGTTGTTCATTTCGCGCAGGCAAGGAATAAAACGTTCTCGATGATGAACGTTTTTAATTAAAAATCACCGATACTACAAATCAAACCGTATCCCTTGCGCCAGCGGCAGCTTGTCGGAATAGTTGATCGTGTTGGTCTGCCTGCGCATGTAGGCCTTCCACGCATCGGAGCCGGATTCGCGGCCACCGCCAGTCTCCTTCTCGCCACCGAATGCTCCGCCGATTTCAGCCCCGGAGGTGCCGATATTGACGTTGGCAATGCCGCAGTCTGAGCCTCCTGCCGAGAGGAACTGCTCGGCCTCCCGGAGGTTGAGCGTCATAATGGCCGAAGACAGCCCTTGTGGCACACTGTTCTGGATGCGGATGGCTTCATCGAGGGTTTCGTATTTCATGATGTACAGGATAGGCGCGAAGGTCTCCGCCTGCACAATGGCCATATCCGGTGATACCTCGGCAATGCAGGGCTGCACATAGCAGCCCGAGGCGTATCCTTCACCAGACAATACTTCGCCCGCCACGAGGAAACGACCCCCCTGCACTTCGCAAGCGGCAATGGCGGCCAGGTAATTGCCCACGGCCGCGCGATCTATCAGTGGCCCCACATGATGGGCTTCATCCAGCGGATCGCCGATGCGCAACTGCCCATAGGCACGCACCAGCCGTGCCTTGAAGGCCTCGTATACGGATGCATGGACGATGAGCCGCCGCGTGCTAGTGCAGCGCTGGCCAGCCGTACCCACGGCGCCGAATACGGCCGCGGGCAGGGCGATATCGAGGTCGGCATGCTCCGTGATGATGATGGCATTATTGCCGCCCAGCTCCAGGATGCTCTTGCCGAGCCGCGCGGCTACCGCTTCGGCGACGGACTTGCCCATGCGGGTAGAGCCCGTGGCGGACAAGAGGGCAATGCGTGGATCGCGTGCCAGCAGCTCGCCCAGCGGGCGGCCTCCCTGCACCAGGCAGGAAATGCCTTCGGGTAGGCCATTGCGGGCCAATACTCCGGCAATGATGCTTTGGCAGGCCGTAGCCGTGAGCGGCGTTTTTTCTGAAGGCTTCCATACGCAGACATTGCCGCATACCCAGGCAATGGCAGCATTCCAGCTCCAAACCGCCACAGGGAAGTTGAATGCCGAAATGATGCCCACCACACCCAGCGGATGCCACTGCTCATACATGCGATGGCCGGGCCGCTCGGAGGGCATCGTAAGCCCGTAGAGCTGACGGCTCAGGCCTGTGGCAAAATCGCAGATATCAATCATCTCCTGCACTTCGCCCAGCCCTTCCTGCAGGCTCTTGCCCATCTCGTAGGAAACCAGCGTGCCGAGATCTTGCTTATGCCGCCGCAGCTCCTCGCCGAACTGCCGCACGACCTCGCCGCGCTGTGGCGCGGGAAGGGCCCGCCAGATGCCGAAGGATTCTACAGCCCGGGCCACCACGGCATGGTAGTCGTGCGCCGAGGCCTCACCCACGGTGGCAATGCGCTCACCATCTACGGGGGAGAAACTTTCTAAAAGGGCTCCGCCTTCGGAAGTGCCGTGAATGCTCCCCGTGCTCCAGGCGGGATTGATGGGCGCTATGGCCAGCCGTCCAAGTATCGCTGCGATGTGTGTGGTATGCGTCATGTGCGTTGGTTTTTTGTGGATAGCCAAAGGTACGGTTTTCATGGCGTTATAGCCAAACCGTTAAAATAGCCAACCCATTAAACCCATTGGCCTACCGGTCTGCCCGGCGGCTCCGCCAACCATGAGGAAGCAGCAAAAAGAGGCATATATAGGCGGCCCATGCGATGGCACCCCAAGCAAAAAGCTGCTGGTGGCGGCGATAGGGCACTGGCTCAAACCGGGGAAAGGTTTGAAAATCATCCGGCACCAATGACGTACCGGTAAGCTGAAAGCGATAGATAAACCGCCGCCATGTACGCTGAAATGCGGCCGCCTGCTCCTCAAAAAACTCCTGCTGCCGCAGGGACGTGCCTGCCAGCTCGGTGTAGAGCGCCTGCACGAGGGTCACCGGATTGTACCGTACCAGCTGCTGGCTGGCTGCCGTGCGGCGCTCCAACGGTTGCAGTGCAGTGTCCGCATAGGCGGTGACCTGCCGATCCAACAGATCGTAATAGGCGGCGATGGCCCAGTCTCCCCAGGGCCGCTCATCCAATTCGGGGCGGTAATACGGGCGAAATTCGACATTGTTGTCCAAAAACTGGCGTACCAGGGTGTCTTGATCCGTAGCCCAGATGGTTTCGCTGGCGTGGCGCTTATACGATGCGATATCGGCCTTCAACGGCACGGGGTGCCGGACGTCAAGCGCGGTATTGCTCAATGCCGGCATCACCACGACGAAGGCGACCCACGCAGCGAGCATGGCCAATGCCGTGGCCATGGCTTCGTTGGCCAAACATACGATGGCATAAAAGGCGGCCATCCAAAACAACAGGTACAACAGCGATAGGCCCAAAAATGAGCCCACTGCGACGATGGCCCCGAGCCCGGCCATGGACAAGGCCAAGAGATGCAGGATCACCAGCATCGCGGCGGCAAAGCTATACCGTGCCAAAAGCTTGAACCTGGCGAGCTGCGCATCGCCCAAGCCATACAACCGGAGCAAGGAGTGGGTGCCTGCGGTCTTTTCCTGGGCCAGGGCGTTGTAGCACATGCCGATACACAGCAAGGGGAGCAGGTAAGTGATCACGAAAGCAAAATCAAGGTGCCCGGCCAATTGTTTCACCGGATTGGCGAGCTGCGCATTGGATGCATCCAGGTAATCTACCGAACTGCGTACCTGCACGAAATAGGGATAAACATCGCGCTGGCCCACGGCCATGAAGGCAACGGCCGAGGGCGTGTTCGCGGCGACCTGCGGCAGCCAGTAATTCACCATGACGGCCATGCCTGCATACGTGGAGTCGCGCTTGGCTGCCGCTGATGTATCTGCCGGATGGAACCTGGCCAGCACACGCTCGTATTTATGCTGATAATCCGCATGGAGGCTATCGATGGCCGCCTGCTGCCGTTTGATAGTGGCGCTTCCGCTGAAAAGTGCATAACAACCGATCAGCGTAAACACCAGCAACGAAACGAGCATGGCAGGTGTCCGGAGCAACAGCCTGCCTTCAAACCGGAAAATGATGAGAAATCGATTCATTGCTTGCGTATTAGGCGTGATACGGGCTGGATGGACAACAGCGTCAAAACAAAGCACACGAGCAATGCGATAGCCGAAGTGCCGTGTCGTGCCAGCATCCATGCCACGCCGGGTTCACGGTACTGGAAGTCTTCCATCTGTTCGAAAAACCGTGGCCCTACCTCGTATTCGTAGCTCAGGTACGTAGCGTCTCCGTATGCGGTTTCCATGTTGAGGATACGGATGAATTCATCACGGTAGCGCTTCGCCTGGGCGTGGAAGCGCAGGTGCTGGTACAGGTCGGTACCGGCCAGTGCCATGGACAATTGCTGCACGGCGATGAACGGATCCACCAGCGCTGCCGATTCCTGAAACCGCAGCTGCCGGGTAAGTATTCCCGTCAGCTGGCCATTGTACCGGTCGAAGACCTTGCTCTGGTAGTCCTCGCTTTGCTGCATGGCCAGCCCGTCGAAATTCATGGGTAGCTGCTGCACGCTGTCTTTTTCATAGTGCTGCAGCAGAGAGTCCAGGTAGTGGGTGTAGCGCTCGTCTCGGCTGCCGTCTTCATCCAACCCCTGCATAAAGCCTTGCTCAAGCAGCGTATTGAATTGATGCCGCGACGGCAAGGGGTAGCGTTCGTCTGCAAGCGCCGCCAAGGCCCGCGGCAATACCACGCAAAAGCACATCCACAGGCTAATGGAAATCAGCAGCGAGGATGCGCTGGATCGGCATGCCGCCGACACCATGCACACCACGGCTGTAATGACAAAAAAGTATAGGCAATAGACCAGTAGCATTAATCCCAGCCGCACCAGCGCACCTGCGGCATCTGGCCCGGGCGACACCCCCAGTGCAAGGACGATAAACGCGGGGAATAGGACCAGCAGGAGCACGGTGAAGTTACCCGCGATCTTCCCCCACAACAAGCTCGCCGGCTGCGCGCCCTGTGTCAACAGCATCTTCAGCGTCTGCGACTCGCGTTCGCCGCAGATGGCCGAAAAACAAAGGACGACGATGGCAAGGGGCACCAGCCACTGAAATACCAGCGCCACATGCAAATCGCCGAAGCGCGAGAGTATATCGCTCGCTGCCGCCGCAGCCCCGTCTACCTGATGCTGGTAGTGGCCTTCTACGCGATAGGTATTTCCGGTGTAGGAATTGATGCCGGGATCAAGCAACGACAGGAAATGGACGGGCTTGAACAGGTAGGTGCCAAAGTGCGCCGCCGAATGTGGATTGGCCTGCTGATGCGTCCACTCTTCGCGGAACAACGACCCTGCACGCCCGGCATCTTCGGAATAACTGCGATAACGCTGGTAGCCACCGATAGCGGCAACGGCCAAAAGCGCCAGCAACACAAACCCAAGGAGATATGCGGTACGTTTCCTGAACGCGGTACTGATCTCCTTACCGGCAATGATCTTCCACATGGTACCTTACTTCAATGAATAGGACAGTGTGACCATGAAATTCCTGGGCGAGCCGGGCGTATAATCGGCATACCCGCCAGCATACACATAATTGCGGTCTGCCAGGTTATTCCCGTTGCATTGCAGGGTAAACTGCGCATAGCGGTAACCGATAGCGGCATCGAGCAGCGTATATCCCGGTGCTTCGCCGAAATAAGCCGTGCGGTCACCTACGTAGTTGAACCCGACGCCGGCAAAAAGTCCCTTCAGCGCGGTTTTCCGCAAGGTGTAGCTCAGCCACGCCGAGGCCACGTCCGACGGGGCGTTGTAGAAGCCTGCGCCAATCTCGGCGGGATCGTCGCTCTTGTTGATGATCGTCTCGTTGTGGCTGTAGTTGGCAATGAGGTACAGTTCGTCTGTAATGCTTCCGCTGAGGCCCAGCTCGATGCCGCGGCTCCTGACCTGCTCAAGCGGGCGATAGCCGAACCCATTGGGCAGGGCCTCATCCTGGTAATACTTGAGCACGTTGCGCTTCGTGATCTGGTAAACCGCAATGCTGGGATGCAGGCGGTTGTGCAGGTAGCTGCCCTTATAGCCGAGCTCAAACTGGTGGGAGGTCTCCGGATCAAACGGCCCACCATACTTCCGCTCATTGCTGTACTGCGGGATAAAGCCGCGGTTATAGTCGATATAAATGCTTGTGCTCGCCCATGGCTGGTATACCAGCCCTGCACGGGGCGTAATCGACTCGGTCACCTCCGGCCGCTCATCGTTGGTCACCTCACCCGCATCGTTTACGGCCCTGTAGCGCATAAAGTAATTGGTATAGCGAAGTCCCAGCAGGGCCTTGAATTGATCGGTAATCGTAATATGGTCTTGTACGTACGCCGCCGCTGTATTGTAGGTAAATTTCTCCCAGGCGCTGCTCCACGAATTGGCCGTGCCTGCTGCTGCCGGATCGTAATCCGGGGCATTGATCAGAAACGGATCGGCCGCGTACGAGCGGATACCCCGCGGGTAGTTGCTCCTGTTGTAGGAAATATCGGCTCCCGCGGTAATGCGGTTGGCCACCCCAAACGTGCTCACGGTGCCTGTGACAAATGGGTTGATGGTGGTCGTCGGCGAATTGAGCTGCTGGCTGGCATACGTGCGGCCAAGCTCGGTTGTTGCTGGATCATAATCCCAGGAAAGCCGGTATTCGCGCCTGTCGGCGCGGCTCTGGCTCACACCCACCAGCAGCTGCGCATCCCAAGTGGGGCTCAGCCGATGCTTCACGATGCCTTGGAACTGGTAGGAATCTCCCTCGTAGCGGCCATCCGAACCGTAGTACGTGAAATCGGTGGGCAGGGAAAATAGGTCAAGACCGGGCAGCACCGGAATGCCGGGCAGCCACGTGCCGGTACTGCGATCCCGGCTGTAATTGGCATTCAACTGGAAGGACGTACGCGCGGAGGCATCCCACTTCAGCGAACCGTACACTTGCAGGTTGTCGTTGTCAAAATGCTGGGTAAAACGACCGCCATGCTGATAGGCGGTGCCCAGCAGGAAATATACCGTCTGCTGCTTATTGATGCTTCCCGTGACGTCTGCCAGGCCACGGAAGAGCGACTGGTTGCCGGCACCCAATGACACGTTGGCCGTCGTCTGGGGTTTGGGCTGCTTGGTCACCAGGTTGATATTGCCCCCTACCGATCCCTCGCCGTACAAGATGGCTGAAGCGCCGTGGATGACTTCCACGCGCTCTACATTGCCAAGCAGCGGCATCACCCCTTCGGGATATGGCGAACCTTTGATGCCATTGGTCAGGAACGCCCCGGCATTGGTGTTAAACCCGCGCATATTCACAGCGCCGTAGCTCGCGGATAAGTTTACGCCGGCCACATTTTTCAGTGCTTGGTCAATGGTAAAAAGCTGCTGCTCCTGTATGGTGGCTTGATCGACCACCTGAATACTCTGCGGAATATCCCGCAAGGCTGTGGCATCGCGCGTCACCGCTGATGATAGTACAGGCCTACCACGCGTGCCGGAAACAACAACCTCCGTGAGCGTGCGGTTGGCCACGTCCAGCACCAAATCAAGCTCCAGCCGCCGGCCATCGACCCGGATATCTTTTTTCTGCAAGGTATACCCCACGCCGGATACCGTGAGCGTATGGTTGCCGGAAGGTACCTGGGCGATGTGATACTGGCCTTCTGCGTCTGTGGCCGTGCGGAGGGATAATGGGTCAATCGCGATGTTGATGCCCGGCAACGGATTGCCGTTGGCGTCCAAAATCGTTCCCGTAATGGTGCCGCCGGACTGGGCGGATACACCGATAGCGATGAAAAACAGTAATGCGGTAAAAAATCGTTTCATGGTTAAATTTGGAATATTGAAGTAAGTTAAATGGTCGCTAAGTATAATTGCTGAAGCTCAGCCGCCGAGACACTCGATGCGACCAAGCGGTGTATCAGGCGGCCCTGCTTCATAATGCCGATGGTATGGCCCACATGCACGGCATTGAAGATATCGTGCGTGGCCATCAGTATGGTCCGCTGGTCGGCGGCAAGCTGTTTGCAGATTGCCGAAAACTCTTCGGTAGCCCGGGGGTCCAGGCCGCTGGTGGGCTCATCCATAAGGATGGCTTGGGCGTCTTTGGCAATGGCGATGGCAATGCCTACCTTCTGTCGCATGCCTTTGGAAAAACCGCCCAAACGCCGTTCAAAGGCTTCCGGCTGCAACCCGGCCCGTTCTAAAAACTCCTGCTGGCGAACCACACTGTAACGGAAACCCGCCAGCCGACTGAAAAAATCAAGATTTTCCAGTGCACTCATGTGTGCATAGAGATGCACCACCTCGGGGATATAGGCGAGATGCCGGAGGTAGTCGCGGCTTCCGGAAACGACGGGCAGACCAGCTACGCTCGCCTCCCCCGCACTGGGCTGGATAAAGCCCAAAAACAGGTTGATCGTGGTCGTCTTGCCCGCGCCGTTCTGGCCGAGCAGGCAGCAGATCTCGCCTTGCTGCACGTCAAGATTGAGATCGATAAGAGCTTGGTTGCCCTGATATACCTTGGATAAGTGGGTAGCCTTTAGCATAATGTAACAATGGAGATAAAAAGCTCGTTACAAACGCATCTTAGTTGCTTTTGTAATTGCCACAAAGATGCATTTAATTTTAAATCGCCAAAGGGATTTTTTTACTTTTTTTGCGAATGGTGATGGGATGGTCTCGGTAGGTGGCTATTACAGCTTGAAAAAGATCCGCTTGCGGTACAACCAGTAGCACAATAGCCCCTCCAGAAATAGGGCAGCCAGCGCTACTACGATAGCAATGGCACTTGCGGGCACGGCCAATAATTCCAATGTACCGCCCACGAAGATGCCGACCGTGCCATTGAACCACTGCTTGCCCACGGTCTCGAAAAATAGGTAAATAAAAATGGGATTCATGCCCACCACGGTAAACACCCACGCATGGCGGTCGTACTGCCGCACATCGACCAGCCACCTCAAGAGCGCCATAAAAAGCAGGATGTAGCCGCCGGATACCAGCACAAAGGACGAGGTGCTGATGCGTTTGATGATGGGCGTCACGGATGTCCAATCCAGCAGGTAACCGGCCGCGAGGCCAACGATACCCGCTATCAACAGTTTCCTAAGCTGGATCGCTACAGGCTGGCTGCTGGCCAGCAGCTTGCCCACCAGCACACCCCAAATAGTGTGGGCGGCCGTGGGAAGGAAGTTGATGGCAGCCCAACCGCCGGAATTGTGCTTGCCCATGGCCAGGTGGTCGACATAGGTGCCGAAGTTTTCGCCCTTGACGAACGGCTGGTCATAGCCCGGTACGGCCACCAGGCGATACAGGCACTCGGTAAGCAGGAGCAACCCCAGGCTAAACAGCAGCTGTCCTACCGCTGGCCAACGGATGATTAGGTAGGCGATCAGCGTGGTGGCGGCAAGCTGGGTAAGCACATTCCAGAGCTCCCAAACCAACCTGCCGGAATACACGCAATGCAGGGCCACCCCGCAGCCAAATAGCTTCAGCGACCGCCAGGCTACGCTCCTGAAATTGGCCGACCAGCTGACGCCGTGCAGGGATTTGCGCAGCCAAGAAAAGTAGAGGGAAGTGCCCGCAATAAGCATAAAGCCGGGCTGCACGAGGTCCCAGGCGTAGAGCCCATGCCACTCGTGGTGGAAAAACTGGCCCACCACGGCATGTGCTACACCGCCGGGAAAGGCATGGGCGAGGGCTTCGTAGAGCCCGCAGGCTTCGGCGGCCAGCAAGATCATGATCAATCCCCGCATGACATCCAGCGAAAGGACGCGCGCGGGTAATGGTATTGCGTTGGTCTGATCCATCTATCACAATACTAAGAAAAGAAATTCAATAGGGCAAGGGTGTGCGGTACGCAAACGGTTGCTCAATGACAAACGGCTGCTGGGGCCACTGGCCTCAGTGCACCAACGCTATAAAATCTGTGGGGGAAATCACCGGTAACGAAGGAAGTGCCGCCTGTTGGAATGCACGGTCTTGACTGATGACATAGTCGATACCGTGGTGCAAAGCGGTGTAATAAAGTAGCGCATCTTCAATATCATCCATGGAAGAGTGAAGCGCTGCAAGTACGGTTTCATGCGGGGTATCGACCGCGTGGGTGAATGTCAGCAAGGTCGCCATGATTTCCTTTGCTTTTTTGATTCCGTAAGCTTTTGCCGTCCAATAAGAACAGATTTGTACCACGGTAGGCGAAACAAAGCCGATAAGCTTTCCCTGCTCAGCCCAGGATACGATGGTTTTGCCTTGCTCATACTGCGCTCGCCGAAGGGCAAAATCAAGTATAATATTGGCGTCCAAAAATACCTTAAAAGCCATACTTGCCTGCATTTTCTTCCATATATTGTTTTTTTAAATCGCCTTCGGCAGGCAAATCAGGTTTGGGAAGTTCCTCGATGATAGCAACGATGCTTTTGTGCGGAGGCGCTTGGACAAACGTCCTGAAATAATTTTCTACCAGTTCGGAGACACTGCTTTTCCTGCTTGCTGCGTAGCTTTTTACTTTTTCCAGTAAGCCTTCCTCGATGGTTAAATTTACTCTCGCCTTCATCGTTTTATTTTCTACAGCCACAAATATACGCATAAAATTTTAAGA
Organism: Parapedobacter koreensis; assembly: GCF_900109365.1. Classification (GTDB taxonomy): domain Bacteria; phylum Bacteroidota; class Bacteroidia; order Sphingobacteriales; family Sphingobacteriaceae; genus Parapedobacter; species Parapedobacter koreensis. Next base: position 160,417 of record NZ_FNZR01000005.1, read on the forward strand.
TGCGCATTCATAGCCTGTTTCCTTACCATAAAAAATCCCCGGAGCGACTTCTCGCCCCGGGGAATTCGATATCAGCAGCACAAATAATTAATCCACCGCTTTGAACATCCAAAACCACGCCTCGCCCCAAGCTCCGGTGCCGGGAGCGGAGTAGCTCAGCACCATATGGTCGTCATCCAGCATCAAGATGCTGTACTCGTAGACCGGCGCGTTGCCTTCATTGGGCGAAATGCCGCATAACACGGTGACGCCCCGCGTGGTGAGCTTGCCCTTGGCCCATACGTTGCCATTGTCCAGCGTAATGATCTGGCTCATATCGAATGCGAAGGAGCCGGTCTGGCTCTCGCCGCTGGACTTAACTTTGGTGAGGCGCGAGCCGCTCAGCGAAAAGACCATCTCGGCCCCGGCACCTTCGCCGGCGGCCTGCCCGTCGATATCGCTAATCGGCAGGGCCCACCAAGCGGGTGCACTATCGCCCATGTAGCCACCATTGCCCCATACGGCGGGCCGGGTATCGTCCCACACCCAGGTCTTCTCGGATCCGCCGGTGAGGTAGCCCCACTCCAACGGGACCTCAAAGGTGAGCTCATCGACATTCACCGTGAGCGTCTTGGTGATCTTCGTGCCGTCGGCATTGAGTCCGGTGAAGCGGATTTCGTTTTCGCCGGTGGCAACCAGCAGGACGGTATCGGTCTTCCGCTGCGTAACACCCGAACCGTAATCCCACGAGGAAAGTACCGGACTTTTATTGTCCAGCACCACTTTGTTGGAGTTTTTGCCATCGACCTGCAAGAGGGTGGCCGTGATATCCAATTGCTCGGCGGTGATCGCTCCGCTCATCTCCATGCGGTCTTCGATGGGTTCGCAGGCCGAAAATGCCGCTATCAGTAGCAGTACAAACCACAAACTGTATTTGCTATATGTCTTCATTGTCTTCTTACATTAATATTACCAGCCCGGAAATTCAGCTTCTGGGGTACCCCATCCGGCATTTTGGGTCAATACTCCATCTGAAAGTGCGATTTCATTCTGCGGAATCGGCCAGAAGCCCCCCGTGGCTTCGTAGCGCGCACGGTATCCGCCACCGAAGCCCCGCATCTGGGTGTCTATGCCCTTATTTTTGATGGCTGCGCCTTCCTGTGCAGCAAGGGCAGTCGCCGCATCATGCCAGCGCATGAGATCGAAATAACGGAGGCCTTCGAAGGCCAGTTCCCAACGGCGCTCGCGCTTCAAAGCGTCCAATGAATAGGCTACAGGGCCGAGATTTACCCGCGCACGCACACGGTTGAGCCCCGCGGCACTTTCGGTAAGCTCGGAATGCATCAGCAGGACGTCGGCAAAGCGGATCAGCACCAGATCCTGCGTATGGGCCAGCTGCATGTCCGTGGGCGCACCATCGGCCATAATCGCATACGAAGGCAGCAGCGTGCCATCGCGGTATGCAGTGATGGGTATGTATTTCTTTTGCCAGAAACCGGTTTCTTCCATCTGCGAATCGGCTCCGTAGATGTAGCTTTCCAGATCGGCATCCACATTGATGATGGATCCCGTGCGCCGGATGTCAGTAGGCTCGGCTTGGCGCCACTGATCCCACAGCCGGCCATTGACCGGACCGGCACCCCAGCCTTGCCCGAAGGGGAAGGTGCCTGCTTGCCCATTGTTGGACCGCATGCCGAAGTGGAGGACATACTGGTTTGAATAGCCGAGCGTATACTGGTCGCCCCAATCGACCAACGTGCCGAATTTGACGGCAAACACGGTCTCTTGGTTGCCATCACCGGCCCAATGCAATCCGTTTTCCCGCACGTAGTCATAATTTGCTGCGGTATACTCGTTGGTATACGGCCAGAGGTTGCGGAAGTCTCCCACCAGATCATGGCCACTGCTGGCGATGCACTCGTCCAGCCAGCTGACCACCTGTGCCTGTGTGATCTCACCGCCCCCGGCTACGGGCAATGCGTTTTGCTCATAATACCCGGTGTAAAACAGGAATACCCGTGCTGCCAACGCCTGGGCGGCCCAGCGGGTGGCATGGCCCACCGTGGTATTGGTGTAGGACGTGGCCGGCAGCAGCGATATCGCCTGCTGAAGGTCTGCACCGATCTGTGCGTAGGTGTCGGCGGCTGGTGATTTGGGCAGGTTTTCGGCCTCCGGTACGATGACCAGCGGCACTTCACCGAAGAGTTGGGAAAGCTCGAAGTAAAACAGCGCCCGCAGGAAATATACTTCGCCCAGCAGTTGGTTGCGCTGCGATTCGTTGTCCCAGCCGGTCACATTGTCCATCGTGGCAATGGCCGTATTGGCACGGAAGATGCCCTGATAGCGGGCCCGCCAGAAGGGCAAAAAGCGGTTGGGCTGGGTATTCATCAGGTGATCAAGTCCGTGCATGTCGCGATCGTTTTCGCCGCCGCCGCCAAAGCGGTCGTCCGAGGCAAGCTCTGCGGCATAGAAATGCGTGTGCGCCGCATCGGAAATGGCCCGGCTGAAGGTGGAATAGATGCCGGTGACCATCTGCTCGGCATCAGCGACGTTAATCGGGAAATTGCCCGTATTTTTTTTGTCATAACTCTCCGTATCCAGGAAGCTTTCGCAGCTGGATAGCGTGATGACGCATAGTGTAATAGCGAAAATCCGTTTCATGTTCTTTCAGTATTAGAAGTTGACATTTAATCCAACGATGATGTTCCGGGGGCTGGGATAGAAGCCCAGGTCGATACCGGACACCCAGCCCTGCTCGTCGCCGTATCCGATCTCGGGATCCATACCCGAGTAGCCTGTAAACGTATACAGGTTTTGCGCCGATACGTAGATGCGGGCTTGGCCAAGCGGCCATTTTGGAAACAGGGACTTGAAATTATAACCCAACGTGACGTTTTGGATCTTGACAAAATCGGCATCTTCGATATAAATGTCGGAAACGTACTGGTAATTGGTATGGCTACCATTAGTCAGCCGCGGATAGCGGTTGGACGTGCCCTCGCCATGCCAGCGCTGGAACACCTCCGTGGTGTAATTTTGCAGCGGGCTGTCTGCAAAGGAGCGGTACGACTTGGCAATCTGATGCCCGAATGCACCAAAGGCGGTGACGCTCAGATCGATTCCCTTGTAGCCGAGCGACAGGTTGAAGCCTGCGGTAAAATCGGGATGCGGATTGCCAATCTGCACCTTGTCTGCATCGGTGATGGCACCATCGCCATTGGTATCTACGAAGATGACATCGCCGGGCTGCGCCGTGGATAGTACGCCATGACCTTGGGCACGGTAATCGGCAATTTGTGCTTCGGTCTGGAAAATGCCGTCCGTCCTGTAGCCGTAGAAGTAGCCTATCGGAAAGCCCACTTGTGCGCGGTACATGGGCAGCGTGCCCTGGCTCAATACGTTGGCCTGCCCTTCGATGAGCTGCTCGGTATTGGCGATCCGCACGACGCGGTTGCGGTTGTAAGCGCCATTGAGATTGATACCGTAGCGGAAGTCGCCCCGGGTTTCATTCCAGTTCAAGCCGAGCTCCACCCCGCGGTTATCTACGTCGCCCCCGTTGATAAACGGAGCCGAAGTGCCATAGATGGCCAGTACAGGGGCTTGGAGCAACCAATCGATGGTAGACTTGCGGTACCAATCGAAGACCACGCCCAGGCGGTCTTGTGCGAAGCGCGCATCAAACCCGATGTTGAGCTGCTCGGACGTTTCCCAGGAGACCGCCGGATTGGGCAGGATATCCGGATAGGCACCGTTGCGCAAGGTGTTTTTGTCGTTGCCGAAATAATAGCCGTTTTGGCTATCGATGGCGATGGTGGCCAGGTACTGGAAGGGATCGATGCTGGCATTCCCATTCTGGCCCCAGCTGCCGCGCAATTTCAAGAAATTGAGCCCGTCGACGGATTCCAGAAACGATTCGTTGGTGACAATCCAGCCTGCGGATACCGATGGGAAATAACCCCAGCGATTGCCCCGGGCAAAGTTGGACGACCCATCTGCCCGCAGGATGAGCGTGGCCATGTAGGTTTCGTTGTAGTTGTAATTGACGCGTCCGAAAAATGCGGCAAAATTATTTTCAAGGTCATGCCCGCCGCCGATGGTGGGCGTAAACCCGGGGAAGGCCATCCAATTGCCCACGTAGGCTTGCTTCCAGCTGCCGGGGAAGGAGGAGTTGGAGGTGGTGACGCTCAGGTTCTCGCCGATACCCCAGCGCTCTATGGATTGGCCGATGACGGCATCCAGGTGGTGCCCGCCGCCGAAGGTACGCTGGTAGGCCAGCGTGTTTTCCAGCGTCCAAGCATAGTTGAGGCTCTGGTTTTGCGAAATATCGTCAATGTCGTTGATCGACGTGGTAGACAAATGGAAAGCGGGTGTATACGACCGGTATGACGATGCATTGAGCCGATAGCCGAAATTGCTGCGGAAACGCAGGTCTTTGATGGGCTGCAGCTCCATGAAGGCATTGGCCATCACGGAGTGGTTTTTGCTCGTATTCTGCCCCCGCCGGTATACCATGTCTGCAATGGGATTGACCGTGGCACCGTCAAATGCCCAGCCATCGGCTACTTTGCTCGGCTGATCATAATAGTCGCCGTCGCTGTTGTAGACCGGCATCAGCGGATTGCCCTTCAGCATGTTGTTGATGTCGTTCCAATAGATATTGCCGATGCCGATACCGCCGGTGGTGCGATAGGTATAGGTGAGATTTTCGCCAAATTTGAGGATATCAAAATCATCGTTTTTCAGGATGACGTGGTTTGAATTGATCCGGACGGTATGCCGGTTGAAATGGGGTGCTACGGGCTTGCCGAAGATACCGTCTTGCGAAGCGACGGAGTAGCCCAGGGCAAACGTAGACCGATCCGTACCGCCCGTGAGGTTGATGGCGTGGTTTTGCGTGAGCGCATTGTCCTGATGGATTTCCTTCAGCCAGTTGGTGCCGTTCCATGTCCCATCCTGGATCTGCTGGTACTGGTTGGGAATCAAACTGGCCCAATCGTAGGGAGCCAACCCTTCGTTGAACATGCGCTCATCCTGGATGGCCATGTATTCTTTGGCATTGAGCAAGGGCGGCAACTTATAGGCATTCTGCCAGCCGACGAAAGCATCGTAGTTGAGCGTTACCTTGCCGGATTTGCCCTGCTTGGTGGTGACCAGCACGACACCGTTGGCGGCCCGGGCACCGTAGATGGCTGCCGAAGCGGCATCTTTCAGGATGTCGATGGATTCGATATCCGACGGGTTCAGGCTGTTGATGTCGCCGCCGATGACATTGTCAATGACGTAGAGCGGCTGCGAATTGCCGATGGTACCGATACCGCGGATATTGACCTTGAATCCTTGCCCGGGCATGCCGGAGCCTTGCGTGATCTGCACACCGGGCGACTGGCTCTGGAGGGCATTGACCACGTTGGTGGTGCTGAGCTTGGCAATGTCTTCTCCGCTCACCTGTACCGTGGCACCCGTGGTGAGCTTCTTTTTCTGCGTGCCGTACCCGACGACCACCAGCTCTTCAAGGAGATTGACCTCGGCTTCCAGCGCCACATTGATGGTCTGCCGACCGCCGACGGCGATTTCCTGCGGGGCGAAACCTATCGATGAAAAGACGAGGATGGCATCGCCCGAGGATACGGTGAGCTGGAAGTTGCCGTCGGCATCGGTCGTCGTGGATGTGGCCGTACCTTTTTCGCTGACGGTGACGCCCATCAGCGGCGCACCGGTATCATCGACGACCGTGCCGCTGACCGCTTCCTGCGGCGCATAGGCCCGTGATGAAAGCGCAGCGTGCTCGTATGCAAAAGCGGTACCGGGAGGTACCGAAATAGGTAAGGCCAGGCAGCCTATGGTGAGCTGCAGCAGCCTTCGCGTGTACTGTTTGTAAAAAATAGATCGCATGGTTTTTTGTTTATAATTGAAGAATTTTAACTACACTCTTTTATTTCTATGGCTTATTTACTCAAGATAATTCGTTCCTCCTTTCCCGTATAGGTTGCCGTCTTCGTGATGCGGAATGTGGTGGCGACGCCCTGTGGCGCATCGGGATGTACGTAGACGACATGGAATTTCCGGCGCGCCAACATCCCCTCGAAGGTGCCTTTGCGGCTGCCGATATGCAGCGTCTTGGTACTATCGTAATAAGTAAAGGTGATCGTGCTGAATTTTCCTTGTTCATAATTATAATTGGTTCCTTCGTCTTCATAAAGTGTAAAGGTGGCATCTGCCCCGCCGTACACCCAAAGCGTAATTTCGTCGGCAGGCTTTTCGTCGGTATACTGCACCGCCGGGCCGATTGGTACCATGCTGCCTGCCTTGGCAAACAGGGGCAAACGCTCATAGGGCGCTGCCGCTTCCAGCATTTGCCCGCCGCGATGGTACTCTCCGCTGTAAAAATCATACCAACCTGCCCCTTGGGGCAAATAAAGGGGGCGTGAGGTCGCACCCGGCTGGGTCACGGGGCTCACCAGCAGCGATGGTCCGAAGAGAAACTGATCGTTGATGTCCAATGCCCGTGTATCGCGGGGAAAGTCCATGGCCAGGCCCCTGAGCATCGTATCGTGGTGCAGGTAGGTGTTTCCGGCCAGGGAATAGGTGTAGGGCAATAGCCGGTAGCGCAGCTCAATGTAATAGCGCATACTGCTGTATGCAGGATGCCCGTCTGGCGCAATGTGGAACGGCTCGCGGTATGGAAACTGCCCGTGCGCCCGGAATAGGGGAAGAAATGCCCCATACTGGTACCAACGGGCATTGAGCTCACGCCAAGCCTCCAAATCATCGGCATTGGGCTGGTGAAACCGCCGTTCGACCAAGAAGCCCCCGGCATCCATCGTCCAATAGGGTGTACCAGACATGGAAAAATTGACGCCTGCGGCAATTTGGTCTTTCATATCGTGCCAGCGCGCCGAGATATCGCCACTCCATGCTGCTGCGGCATAACGTTGCTGACCAGCGAAAAACGAACGGGTGAGGATAAACACCCGGTTTTCGGGATCGGTATGGCGCTGCCCCTCGTAAATGCCGCGTGCATTTTCCAGGGGGAAGGCGTTGTAGTACCGGGCCGATGATCCAATGGCGGGCTGCATCACCGACTTGCGCTCATCGATGTTGAGGTTCGAATGGATATCGGGTTCGCTGGCATCCATCCACCAGGCGTCTACGCCTTTCTGGTAGAGCTGCTTGTCCAGCAACGTCCAGAATCCCTGCCGCGCGCCGGCATTGAAGGGGTCGTAAAAGGTGGACGTATAGCCCTTGCCAATCCAGTCGCGCCGACCATCGTAGATGTTGCGCATGTACAGCCAGCCATTGTCCCGGAAATGGGGGTAAACGCTGGACGCCTCGTTGATCTTCGGCCATACGGAGATCATCAGCCGGAAATGCTGGCCGTGAAGCCGCTTGATCATCCCCTCGGGATCGGGAAAACGCGCGGAATCGAAGGTGTGGCTCCCCCAGTCGTGCTCGGGCCAATATGACCAGTCCTGCACGAGGTTGTCAATGGGTATGCGGCGGCGGCGGAATTCCCGGGCGACCTCCTCCAGCTCCTGCTGGGTCTTGTACCGCTCACGGCTCTGCCAGTAGCCGAAGGCCCAGCGCGGCATGATGGGGGCACGGCCGGTGAGGTGGCGGTACCCGCCGATGACGGCATCCATGTCGTCGCCAGCGACGAAATAGTAATCCACGCCAGCGCCTGCCTCGGAATCAAACGAAAAGAGCGCCTGGTCGGATGCCGGTATGGGGCGCTGCCACTGGATACCGAGATACGACTGCCCGCCATCGGGCAGCCACTCCAGCCGGATGGCATGGCGCTCGCCCGCCTGCATGTCCAGTGGGATCTCAAAAGACCCGGCGTTCCACGATTCGCGCCAGCGATCTTCCTGCAACTGGCCGTCTATCCAGACCTTGACATAGCCGGAATAATTGAAGTGCAGGCGGTGCAGCCCGCTATAGGGTGATTCCAGCTCCCCTTCGTAGGTAACCTGGCTGCGGGCCAAATCGACCGAGTCCGGAAACCGGGATTGATCATCAAGGTACAGGTACGCGATGTCCGACTCGGGACGGGATGCCCATACCGTGCCGGGGTGATCTTTGTCGCGGTAGGTGGCTGTGAGCCATCCCGGCTGCCCTTCCTTGGAATATAGCCGAAAGGCGGAAAGCGGCAGCAGGGGCCGGATGTCACCCGCCTTCGTGATCGAATAGTTGTGCCAAAGGATGCCGTACTGATTGGTGGATAGCAGGAAGGGGACACCGATCATCGTGTTGTACTGCAACAGGGTCACCTGCCTGCCCCGGTAGTTCATCACGCCGTTTTGATGCTGGCCCAAGCCGTACAGCCCCTCGCCATCGGAAACGGTAAAATGCTGCCGCACGCGGTAAAAGGCATCGCCATCGTAAGCTGCTTCGGCAAACGTGGTGGCATCGCGCTGCCGTTCGGCCAGCAGGGGCTGGCCCTGCTTATCAAGGAACGTGACGACCCCCGTGGCCTTGGTGACCTGCGCGGTCAGTGCCGTGGTTTTTAAGAGCACATGCTCCGCAGTCTCCTCCAGCTGCCATGGGCCGACCGTGCGGTGGAGGGAATCGACGATAACCAATGATGCGCTCGGCCGGACGGTGCTGCCCAGCGGGCGCGCAACCACGTGGATAATCCGATCGGTGATAACATCCAGCGCCAATTCCTGATCTACTGCCGTGGCCATGCCCTGGTAGGCAAGGGATATGCCGCTTTCGTGGCGCGTGATGGTGGGCTGGCCGGATTGGAAAGCCATCGTTGGCATGACAGCGCCGACAAACAACACTGCAACTAAAGATAAACGTAAATCGATGGTAAGTAAACGTCCAAATATTATCATAAAAGGCACTAATGGTAACGGATTACTGCATTGGTTATCGGGTCAAAGATACACCAGCGGGAAATAGGCAATGGGGGTCTTATGTTAATAAATGGGGGTAGTTTGGTTAACTGATGGGGGCAGCAGGCTATTTCCGGTAGGCTGATGGAGCCACGCCATACAGTGCTTTGAAATACTTGCTGAATTGCTTGGGGTTGCTGAAGCCGACCTTATAGGCCACTTCGGCTACCGTAATGCCCGACTGCTCCAGCAACTGGGCAGCACGCCTGAGCCGGGTATTGCGGATAAACTCGGAGGGGGTATGTCCCGTAAGCGTCAGTATCCGCTTGTACAATCCCACCCGGCTCAGATTCATCGCACCGGCCAGGGTCTCTACCGAAAAACCGGCTTTGTCGATATGCCGCTCGACGGTCTCAAAGGCTTTCCGCAAAAACAGCTCATCGGCGGATGCTTCTTTCGTATCGGCGGGCTGGACATCGATTCGCTTCTTATAGGTCTGCTCCATGGAGTCTTTCTGCCGGAGGATGCTGCTGAGCTTGGAACGCAGCAACTCAAAATTGAAAGGCTTGGTGATGTAATCCGTAGCTCCGGATTCGATGCCGGCCAGCTGCATGGCCTCGTCATCCATCGCCGTGAGCAGGATGACAGGGATATGCCGGGTCCGTGGATCGCTCTTCAGGCGGCGGCACAGTGCGAGGCCGTCTTCGCCGGGCATGGCGACGTCAGATACGATGATGTCCGGATGTACAGCCAATGCCTTCGTCCAGCCCGAGACCGCATCACCAGCCTCATAAACCGTCAGGCTGCTGTGCAGGTTGTCTTTTAGGTAAAACCGGAAATCGGCATCATCCTCGACCAACAGGATACGCTTCATCACCTTGCCCTCCCCTTCATCCGGATCCGGCTGGCTCTTAGGGGGCTGGCCGGAAGGGGATGTAAGCGGCAAGACGACCGTAAAAACACTTCCCTGCTCCGGCGTACTCTCCACGTGGATATGCCCGCCAAGCAATTGGATATATTCTTTGGTGATGGCTAAGCCGATGCCGCTGCCTTGATTGAGCATGTCGGCGGGCGTGTCGTGCTGGAAGTAACGGTCAAAAATCCGTTCCCTCGATGCTTCTGGTATGCCAATACCGGTATCGCGCACCTCCAGCCTCATGGTGTCTTTAAAAATGGCTTCTACCGTCACCTGGCCGCCCGCAGGCGTAAACTTGAAGGCGTTTGACAGCAGGTTAAACAGCATGCGCTCTACCTTGTCGTGATCGAACCAAGCCTCGTACCGCGTATCGCTGAGCGAATAACGATAGGTTATCTTTTTGTTTTCGGCAAGGTCGTTGAACGATTCAAGGTGCTGGCGGACGGCTTTGGCCAAATCGCCCTGTTCCAGATGAGGCTTCAGCTCATGCGTATCGGCCTTCCTGAAATCAAGCAGCTGATTGACCAAGTGGAGCAAACGGCGGGCATTTCGCTGGACGACGGCCAGGTGGCGGCCAATGGCTTCTGAATGTGTCTCACGGTGCAGCTTGTCCAACGCAGCCAGAATCACGTTGATCGGGCTCCGGAATTCGTGGCTCACGTTGGTAAAAAAAAGTGTCTTCAGGTTGTCCAGCTCAGCAAGCTGACGGGCTTGTTGGCGTTCTTGCTGGAGAGCAAACCGCGTTTTTTCGCGTGTGCGCTCAATATAGCGGATCAGCAGCATGCCTGCAATGAAGAGCAAGGCATAGGCCATGTAAGCCCACCCCGTACGCCAGAAAGGTGGCAGGATGGTAATTGCTGCCAAGTTGTAGGGCTTGCTCCACGTCTCACCATCGCCGGAGACCATTACCTGGAAATGGTAGTCTCCGGGATCCAGGTTGGTGAAGGTGACCTTGCGTGTACGGGGATCCATCGCTGACCAATCTTGGTCGAATCCCTCCAATTTGTACCGGAAATAGACCCGATCCTTATTGAGGAAATACAACGAGGCGACGACAAACCCCAAAACGTTTTGATCATGGGAAAGTTGCATCCGCCCGCGATCCAGCCATTGCGACGCTTCCACACTGCGGTTGAACAATTGGAAATCGGTGAGGAGGGGCTGTGCCGGGGGCGATGGGGGCTGCTGTACATGCGCGGGGTCTATGATGTTAAATCCCGATGGGCCGCCGAAAAACAACTCCCCCGTGGATAACAAGCTAACGGCATCTTCGTTGAACGCGTTGCCCTGTAAGCCGTCCCGGCGGTCATAATTCGTGAAACGCCACTGCCCCGGACTGCCCTCCACTTCCCTGCCTGCTGAAATCCCACGCGTGGTGCTCGCCCAAATCGTTCCCTCCCGATCTTCAACAACCCCTACTACGGTATTGTCCGGCAGGCCGTCTTCCGTGTGGAAGGCCCTGAATGTGCCGCTGGATGCCTCATAGAGGTTGAGGCCATCCCGCGTGGCCACCCAGATGCGGTGGCTACTGTCTTCAATAATTGCATTTACGTGGTCATGGCTGATCGCCCCGGGCTTATTTTCTGCATAGGAAAACCGCTTGAATGTACCATCCCGCGTCAGCAATTCGATGCCGGAAGCGGTACCGAACCACAACGCTCCCTCGCGATCTTCGGCGATGGCCGAAATGTAAGCCGACCGGGTAAACCCCTGCTCACCGAACCCCAGCCGGGTGAAAAGACCCGTCTCCCTATCAAACCGGGCCAACCCGGCGCTGAGCGTGCCTACCCAAAAGCGGCCCTGGCTGTCTTCATAAATCTCCCACACGCTATTGTCGGGGATGGACGCCGGGTCATGGGGGTCATGCATGTAGCGCACAAACCGGTTTCCATCGAAGCGGTTGAGCCCGCCGTAGTAGGTGCCTATCCAAAGCTCGCCGCGGCGATCCGTATACAGGTTTACAATCACATCACTGCCCAGGCTATGCGGATCCTTGGGGTCATGCCGATATTGCGTAAACCGATTCGCCCGCCGATCAAAATAAATCAACCCGCCACCATTGGTGCCGATCCACACATTGCCGCGCTGGTCTTCTATAAATTGGTTGATATCGTCAAAAGGAAGCGCCGCATCGCCCACGCCCCGCTGACGCTGGTGCAGCGCAAATTGGATTTGGCTGGAGTGGTAATAGCTGACACCGCGCTTGAAGGTGCCCGCCCACATGATCCCGTCCCGATCGCAATAAAGCGACATGATGCTGTTCTGGCCAATGGTGCGGTCGTCATACGCGTCATGTAGCAAATATGAAACGTGCCGGTTTTTGGGATCTACCACGTTTATTCCCCCATGATCTGTGGCCACCCAAACATGCCCATCAGGATCTTCGGCCATCCCGAAGATGATTGGGTTGCTCAGCCACATGCCGGTGGAAGCCGTCGTGAGGTGCATCGGGGAAGCCTGCTTTTCCGGCCACCAATAGACACCCTGGGGACGACCGGATGCGTATACCCAGGGCTGGCCGTTGCGATCCATGAACAACCGAAAATCGGCACCTCCTTGATCGGCCACGGTTTTGTCCTGCAAATGAAAGCTTACCGATGGCGTGCCCTCCACTTGGCGGACCGTCCCTTTTTGATCGACCGTCCATGCGTGGCCCGACTGATCCAGCGCAATGCCGGTGACGGGAACCCCCGGATCTGGCCAAGGGTGTGAAAAGACGGCTCCAGCCCGCTCCTCGTAGCTGGATACCAAGCCACCGACCTGCAGAAACCAGCTGCGGCCACGGGTGGTACGGCGAATGTCCAGTACTTCCGCGACAGGCAGTCCCATTGATCGCAGCACACTATCCACATTGCGGATAAATTGTTCGCGTCGATCATCATAAATGGTCATACCCAGCTTCGTCTTTACCCACAACTGTTCGCGCGGGCCGAGGAATAACCCCAATATATCATTGTCTGCAATGCTGTGGGGCTGATTGGCGATGTGCCGAAAGACCTTGACCTCGTGGCCGTCATAGCGGTTAAGTCCGGCGGGTGTGCCAAACCATAGGAAACCTCGCTCATCTTTCAGGATGGCCGTAACGTGGTTGTGGGATAGCCCATCTTCGACATTCAGCTGCTGGAACTGAATGGTTTGCGCCATGCCCCGGAAGGGCAAGGAATATCCAACAACCAACAACACGTATATCAGTATGCGCAACAAGGGCTTATGCATTCAGCCAAACTTAGCTAAATTCGCCTTTATATGCAATATAATCGTGCAGCATATAAAGCAATTTATCGATCTCTCCGCAGCCATTGAGAACTTTTTTATAGCGGAAATCTACGAATTTTTGGACTTACATGCTCCAACGCAACAACCATGTTTCATTGCTGTATTTTTCGCTTCTTTATGTGTATCTTTGTATTATTATTTGACGCAGACATGGTGGGAAATGAACAAAAGAGGAATGACCGCAGCTTAAACCCCAATCAGGTTATTGACAACTATCAACCGGATAATTAAATGATTTTGTGTGGTTTAGATATTGTGCTGCTAAATTGTTGAAAACTTGTGTTGACAACATCAGCCAACAAATTCCTATTTTGTTATCATCAAACTGTGACTGACATAAGAGGGTGAAACCTCGTATTAGTTCTTAAAATTAGGAGAATAGATGGAAGAAGATTTCGAATATGGGCCTGCCGAAGATCCGAAGTTTTCGGTAGCACGTTATGAAGAAATGATTCGCAATAAGGATCAGTACTTTTTTGATACACAGGCCTTTGAGGGGATTATCGACTATTACATGGACAAGAATGATCCCATCAAAGCGCTACAAGTGGTGGAATATGCTGTAAGCCAACACCCCTTTGTCGCTATTTTCTTCCTCAAACAGGCCCAGTTATTTGCCGTGACCAACCAGTTTGCCCGCGCACTGGAATCCTTGGAAAAAGCGGAAACGCTGGAGCCTTCGGAAGGCGACATTTACCTCATAAAGGGGGGTATCCTGGGCAACATGGAGCGCTATGACGAAGCATTCCATAGCTTGGATAAAGCCTTGGATCTTGCTGAAAATACCGACGACATTTATTTGCAGATAGCGCTTTTGTACCAGAATAAGGGCGACTATGAAAAGGCTATCCATTACCTCAAACGCAGCTTGCAGCAAAACATGGAAAACCAGGATGCGCTGTATGAGCTGGCATTCTGCTACGATGTGCTGGATAGGCAGGAGGAGAGCATCGGCTTTTATAAACAGTATATAGACAACGACCCGTACTCGTACGCGGGGTGGTACAACCTGGGCAATGCCTACCATAAGCTGGGCCGGTATGACGAGGCCATCGATGCATATGACTATGCCATCCTCATCAAGGACAACTTTGCCTCGGCTTATTTCAACAAGGGGAATGCGCTGGTAAACATGGATAAATACAGTGAAGCCATTGAAGTGTACAAGCAGACTTTCGAATACGAACCACCCGGTGCCGAAACGTATTGTGCCATCGGCGAATGCTACGAGAAGCTGGAACAAATGGACGAGGCACGGTCTTATTATAAAAAGGCCGTAAAGATTGATGCCAACCTGGCCGACGCCTGGTTTGGAATCGGCGTGACGCTCGATTATGAAGAGCGGTATTTTGAGTCGTTGCACTTTTACAAAAAAGCGCTCGATATCGAACAGGATAATCCGGACTATTGGTTTGCCATCGCTGATGCACGGTATAAGTTGAAACAACTGGACGAGGCCGAGCTGGCTTATGAGAAAGTGGTGGAGCTTAACCCGGTGGATATAGAGGCCTGGCTGGATTTTTCATCCATTTTGTACGAACGGAATAAGCTGGATCGGGCCATCGAGACCATTGCAGAGGCCATTAAGAACAATCCAGACGCTGCAGAACTATACTACCGCATGGTGGCGTACCTGATTGCCGTGGGCCGGTACAATGAAGCCCTGAATTACCTCGAACTGGGCCTCGCCGCAGATCCCCAAAAACATGTGGTGTTATTTGAATATCTGCCCCAACTAAGGGATAATAAAGCAATAGCCGAAGTCATTAAAAAATACATGCAGTAACGTTCTGGCGTATGCAGGATTATAGCACTTTCATGAATTTTCAGCTGAATAATGTCCCCTTACGGACGCACAAACCCCGGGAAAACGGATTGACCATGGTCATGGATAAGGGCCTGAGCGTCCGGCAAGCGGAAGACCTCGTGGCCGTAGGTGCCCCCTACATTGACTTTGTGAAACTGGGGTGGACGACGGCCTACATCACGCCCGGCCTGGAAGATAAGCTGGCGGTTTACCGCGATGCGGGGATCGAAACGTATTTTGGCGGTACCTTGTTTGAAGCATTCATCGTGCGCAACCAGTTTGACGATTTCCTCCGCCTGCTGGAAAAATACCAGCTGGGCTACGCCGAAGTATCCGATGGCTCCATTACCATGGCCCATGAAGAAAAATGTGCGTATATCGCTAAGGTAGCACAACACGTGACCGTGATCTCGGAAGTGGGATCGAAAGACGGCACTAAAATCATGGCCCCGTATAAATGGATTTCATTGATGAAAGCCGAGCTCGAAGCGGGCACTTGGCGCCTGATAGCGGAATCGCGCGAAAGCGGCAACGTGGGATTGTATCGTGAATCCGGCGAAGTAAGGCAAGGCTTGGTAGATGAAATCCTGGTGGAGATACCAAACGAAAAAATCATCTGGGAAGCCCCGCTCAAATCGCAGCAGGTTTATTTTATCCAGCTTCTTGGTCCCAATGTCAATCTCGGCAACATCAGTACCAATGAAATCATTGCATTGGAGACCACCCGATTGGGCCTCCGCGGCGATACGTTCCATAATTTTATCTGATGAAGAAGTTTGGATTGATTGGTTTCCCGCTGTCTCACTCGTTTTCAAAAAAATACTATGATGCCAAGATAGCGCGGGAGCAACTGACGGGGGTAGGCTATGAGCTGTATGCCATTCCATCCATCGAGGCATTTCCGCTCCTGCTGGCCAATGAGCCGCTCCTCATGGGGGTCAACGTGACCATCCCCTATAAAATAGCGGTGATGGACTATGTAGATCGGCTATCTGCAGAGGCGGAGGCCATCGCGGCGGTCAATTGCATCCGCATCGAACGGCCGGATGGTGGTAAGCCACGGCTGACGGGCTATAACACGGATGTCTACGGCTTCATGGAATCGCTGAGACCCTTGCTCCAGAGCGGGCACAAGCGGGCATTGGTGCTGGGCAACGGCGGGGCGGCGAAGGCGGTCGTCTACGCGCTCAACCAATTGGGAATAGGTTTTTCGCTGGTATCCCGCTCCCCTTTATCCGGACAGTATACGTATGCGCAACTGAATGCCGATATCATCGCAGCTCATCCGCTGATCATCAATACCACGCCGCTGGGTACTTATCCGGCTACGGCCGATTGCCCGGAGATCCCTTATGCACACATCGGCCCCCAACACCTCCTGTATGACCTCATCTACAACCCCAGCGAAACGGAATTTCTGAAACGGGGAAAAGCACAGGGGGCCGCTACAAAAAACGGGCTCGAAATGCTGGAATTACAGGCGGAGCGCAATTGGGAGATTTGGAACATTACCTGATGCTGAAATACGTGGGCTACTTATTGGTTTTGGGCACTGCCGCTTCCGGGGTATGGGCAGGCTGCACATCGGAGGATTATTCGCCCAAACCCCGCGGTTATTTCCGCATCACATTTCCAGAAAAGACGTATCAACGTTTTTCCGGGGATTGCCCATATACATTTGACTTCCCCGCCTATGCAGCCATCGAGCCTGACCAGACGGCTGATGCCCAGCCGTGCTGGGTGGATGTCTGGTT
Organism: Parapedobacter koreensis; assembly: GCF_900109365.1. Classification (GTDB taxonomy): domain Bacteria; phylum Bacteroidota; class Bacteroidia; order Sphingobacteriales; family Sphingobacteriaceae; genus Parapedobacter; species Parapedobacter koreensis. The sequence goes on from NZ_FNZR01000005.1 coordinate 176,986, forward strand.
TCCGCAATTCAATGCCCGGATACACCTAAGCTACATGCCGGTGCACAACCGGGAGATCTTCAATGAATTGGTCGAAGACGCACGGACATTTGCGTTCAACCATACCGTCAAAGCGACGGCCATCGACCAGCACCGCATCGACCGACCGGATGACGGGGTATACGGCTTGAAATACGACATCAAAGGGAATACCGCATCAAGCGTCCAGTTTTTTGTGACGGACAGTACCCGGCATTACCTGCGCGGCGCGCTGTATTTCAATGAAAAACCCCGCCTGGACTCCATACAGCCGGTATTGGATTTTATCCGGGCGGATATTGATACGCTCATCCAGTCGCTGCGCTGGAAGTGAGTCAAAAAAACACTTACCTTTGCGATATGATTCATATCAAGTCTTTCGTGTGCAACCCGTACCAGGAAAACACTTACCTCTTGTATGACGATACAGGGGCAACGGCCATCATCGATCCGGGGATGTATGGCAGTAAGGAGGAGCAGCTGGTGAAGGACTTCATCGAAGTCGAAGGGCTCCGGCCGGAGTTGCTGCTCAATACACATTGCCATATCGACCATGTATTGGGCAACCGATATGTCCATGAAACGTATGGCCTGCTCCCGCAATTTCATGAAGGGGAGCTCCCGCTGCTGGTGGAAGTGCAAAACTATGCCCCCCAAATGGGTATCCGCTATGAGCTATCGCCCATTGCGGAGACATTTCTCCCTGCCTCGGGCAGCGTGGCCTTCGGCGAGAGCGAACTGGAGCTTATCTTCGCTCCGGGCCATTCTCCGGCTCACCTGTGCTTCTATGCTGCAAAAGATGGCTTCCTCATCGGGGGCGACGTGCTTTTTAAAAACAGCATCGGCCGCACAGACCTCCCCGGCGGCAATCACCAGCTGCTGCTGGACAACATCGCCAACAAACTGTACACGCTGCCTGACGACACGGTCGTATATCCCGGCCACGGGTCGGAAACAACCATTGGCTACGAGAAGAAAACCAATCCATTCATCCGGGGATAGGCTGCCATGAACATCGCACTGTACTTTGCCAAGCGCTACCTGTTTTCCAAGAAATCGGTCAATGCCATCAACATCATCTCGGGTATCAGTGTGGTAGGCGTGCTGGTAAGCAGTGCGTCACTCATCGTCATTCTCTCGTTTTACAACGGGCTGGAAAACCTGATCTTTTCCATGTACAGCTCCTTCACACCAGACCTGCGCATCGAAGCGGTACAAGGGAAGGGATTTGCCATGGATTCGCTCACCGCAAACACGATAAAGAGACAACCCGGTGTAGCGACATACCGCGAGATCCTGCAAGAGCGTGTGCTGCTCCGCTACGGGGAAGCTCAATACATCGCCACGATAAAAGGAATGACCGTGGACAATGCCCTGCTGGCCATGGACACGCTGCTGGATGACGGCCATTTTGTACTGAAACAGGGTGACGAGCAATATGCCGTAATGGGCGCAAGGGTACAGGGTACACTGGGTGTTTCCTTGCAGGATGATGCACGCCGTATCGAAGTCTTCTCCCCACGTAAAGGCGTGGTGAATAGCCTTAATCCGGCGGAGGAATTCACGATGCGGACCATCCGTCCGGCGGGTGTATTGCAATACCAGCAGGAATTTGATGACTTGCTGATTGTACCCATGGATTTTGCGCGGGAGGTGCTGGGTGAATTTGAGCAGGTATCGGCCATCGAAATCAACGTGGGACAGGGATTGGACATTGCCATCGTGCAGCGGGCACTTGGGGCCTCTCTGGGCGAAAGCTTTGTGGTAAAAAACCGCGAGCAGCAAAACCCAACGTTGTATAAAATCGTCCGCACGGAAAAGTGGGCCGTCTTCCTCATCATCGCCTTCACGGGAATGATTGCTATTTTCAACATCGTGGGATCACTCACCATGCTCGTCATCGACAAAAAGAAGGATATTTCCGTATTGATGGGCATGGGTGCAAATCATTCGCTCATCCGGCGCATCTTCTTCTACGAAGGTCTACTCATCTCATTGATAGGCTGTGTAGCGGGGCTGGTATTGGGATTGCTATTCTGCTTTTCGCAGCAGGTTTTTGGATGGATTCGATTCGGCGAAGGGGAAAACTTAGTCACCGATGTATATCCCGTAGCGATACGGATAGGAGACTTCCTGCTGGTCTTCCTCACTGTTTTGGCCTTCTCGGCCTTGATCTCTTCGGTATCTTCACGATTGAGCGTCAAACAGACGGTACGGCTGTCGTAGATCACCGATTGCTGCTCCGGTTCCGGCTCTTATTTCCTTCTGTTATTTGGCGAATCAGGTTTCCCCAAGCAAAGGGGCTCAGCAATGGATTGGCCATGCGCTGGTTGACCGCTTGGTTGGAAAGCTGGATGTGGTTTTGCATAGCGCTGAAATTCTGGATCTCTTCCGCGCTACGTGGCGTCACCGCCGCCAAGGCGGCAATGGACTCGGGAGAAAGGTTTTTCTTGGCCACAATGATGTCATCATCCGCAATTTCAAGTGACATGAAAGCCATATTGAACTCATCTATACTGGCCCATGGATAGGGGGTCACCATGGGCAGTTCCTTAATCTCTGCCGTCATGTTGACCATTGCCGTGTACTTGTCTTCCCGCACGTTCGGGATGACTACCCGCGCGGCGCGATAACCTACTGAACGGAAAATAATCGTATCGCCTGCGTGGGCAACGAATGAAAAATAGCCTTGATGGTTTGCCGTAAATGTCTGGTCTTTGTAGGATTGATTGACAACCGTAACATACGGTACAACTACATTGGTATCCGCATTGTGGATAACACCGCTAAACTGCACCAGCTTTTTCTGCTGGGCAAAGGATGAACCTGCCAATCCTATGACAAACAAAATCACGAATATATGATGGAAAAACCTCATAATTAGCTAACAAAGCTACACATTCGTAAGTTTTAATTTCCGTTAAATAATGTTAAATCCCCCCTAAATGTCTATCCACCCACTCTTGGAATCGGCATGGTTGCATTCGGATCATCCATCTCGGTGATATTGACTGCCTCAACGGCAGTGATCTCCGGAACGGCTTTCTTGATGGCTTGCTCCAAGCCGGCCTTAAACGTCATGATGCTCATCGCACAGGACGCACAGGAACCCAAAAGCTTCAATTTGACCACCTTATCTGCCGTAATCTCATCAATACTCACATTCCCCCCGTCCGTTTCAAGATATGGCCGGATGGAGTCCAGGGCCTGTTCTACTCTTTCCCTTAGTTCCATAACCTTTATGATTTTCAGAGTGTAAAGGTACGGATATTTTCTTAATTATTGCATATGCAGTAATGTTGCAAGCAGAGACCCTCCGCACCCATCACTGCCCTACCATAAACAATGCGTTACTGAAGATGAGCTTTCCATTTTCCCAGAAACCACGGAATAGCGGATTGTCCACGAGGTAAATCACCTGGCCCCGTCCGACGTGCTCCACACCGAACACCAACGATTCGCCCACGGCTTCCTTCACTTTCGCACCCACAAACCCCGTGCGGTAATAGTTCAGATCCGGTATGATACCCACATTGATGCCCTCTTTCAGGTAGGCATACCGCCTGCCGTTATTCTTGAGGGTATAGTATTTCCCTTCGGTACCGAAACCCAACGGGTAAGTGGCATCGACCTTCACTTCAAATACAGCTCCCGATACGGAATGGGCAATCTCTGCTCGCTCACGCGCCTGGAAGTCTGCGATACGCTCTTCCGCAGCTTCCTGCTCACGCTTTTTCTCAGCGGCTTTCCGTTCATCTTCATTCAAATAGGCGGAAAGGCCAAAACCATCCCTGCCGGAAAAGAAGCCAACGGCTCCTTCTATCGCAATCACCTTGCCTCCTGCTCTTATCCAAGCTTCCAGCTTTTTAGTGGCAGCATCACCCCACGCGCCGTAGTTGCCAGACGGCAGGATAATGGTATTGTACGCACTGAGATCTGCTGAACTAAGCTGCTGTGGCTCCAGGATGGAAAGCGGATAGTCAAGCTCTTGCTCGAAGAAATGCCATACTTCGCCCACGCTCAAGGAGGAAGTGCCGTCGCCGGCAATCAATGCTACCTTGGGTGCCTGTATGGGCCTTACCGCTCCGGAACCGAAATCTTTACCGGTGTCTACATAGCCCGTCGTCACGCCTTCGATATGTATTTGGTGATCATTGGCCAGTTGGATGACCTTGTCGGCAAAATCTGATCGTTTTTCGTTGCCCGTACGGGGAATGATCAGTGAACCGGAAGGGAAGTTTTTCCCGCCAAGCGTGAAGGCGTGGTCTGCATAGCGGATACGGATGCCTGCATTGAGCAGGGCAGCAGCAAACCGCGCATGGGCTACCGACGTCCAAGGAGCAATATACGCCAGTGGTTTTCCTGTAGGGTGATTGGGTTCGAAAGCGGCGATTGGCGTCGCTGCCGTCACATCCAACCGGGTTTCCAGCGCATAGGCTTGTAGTCCGTAAGCATAAGGAAGCGCCCAGCTGGTAATGTCATAGGTGACGCTGTCAGAAAGTGCAGGGTTGGGCTCGAAAAGGGTCTGCGCCAACACAGATTTGGGCTGGTAGGCACTTACCACCACATCGCCGGATTCAAGCGCAAAAGAAGCTGTTTTCCCTGAAAAGTAGTCAAACCCCTTCAGGCCGGATCGGCTGGATGCCTCGCCGTATTGGATGCCATTGCGGTCAAGCAGTTTTTTCAGCGCCAACAGGCGCTCAGGACTATTACCGGCTTTGATGACATAGGCTTTGTATTGGCCCTTGGGATTTGAGCGACTTTCGTTGAAATAGTTTGCATATTCATCAATGAGTTTTCCGGCATTGTTCGAAACGGTTTCAATGGTGGCCATCCCGGAGGTGTAATGGTGCGATATCCGCTCAGCAAGCGTCAGCGTATCGCCAAGGGCGGTAAGGACACCCAGGCCGGCACGTCCGGATCCGCCCTGTTCGTAGGTCATGCCGATGGCACCGTTGAACATCGGCCAGCTGTCGCCGTAGCTGGGATAAAATAAATCAAATACTTCGCGGGTGAAATACAACCAGGCATTTTCATCGAAGTACCGGGCATTATTGCGGCCTACCGTCTCCTGAAAAGATCGCTGGAAGTCGGATACAAAAGCGTGTACCGGCTCTGCGGCGGGAGCAAAGTAGTAGGGCGCATTGATGCCCTGTTCGTGAAAATCGACGTGCACCTGCGGCATCCATTGATTGTATAGGCTGATGCGGGCCTGTGTCTCCCGTTGCACTTGCCACGCCCAATCGCGATTGAGATCGAACAGGTAGTGGTTGGGCCTTCCACCGGGCCACGGCTCAGCATGCTCCAGGGACTGCGGATCGGGCTGTAGCCTGCGGTTGACTTTTTGGTTGTACCAATTGACGTAACGCTCCTGTCCATCGGGATTGAGACAGGGATCGATGACCACCACCGTATTTTCCAGCCACTTCTTCGTCTCGGTATTTGCCGGATTTACCAACTCCCAAAGCGTTTTCATCGCTGTCTCGCAGGATACCGCTTCATTGCCATGGACATTGTAGCTTAGCCAAGTAATTGGTACGCGGGTCGTCGCTTCTCCGGATTCAAGGCCAGCACGCTTGAGGTTGTCTTTCCGGATGGTCTCCAGGTTGGCCATGTTTGCCGATGACGAAACGAAGGCCGCAATGAGCGGACGCCATTCATTGGATGTGCCATAGCTAACGAGTTTGACATCCTTGTTCGTAGCGGCTACATGCTCGAAATAAGCGACTACTCGATGGTGGGGCGTAAACCGGGCACCAATTTCATAACCCAAGAATTCCCTGGGCGATTGGGTCTGGGCAACAACGGTAGTCATGCAAAGGCAATAGAGGCCCAGCGCAATCAAAAAGACACGGCTAAGCGGGCGTGGTAATTGTTTTTTCATGTTTGCGGAAATGATTGCGGGCAAAATAGTTAAAATTACCCGATTGGCGAATGCTGTAACCGAAAAATTATTGTGCCGTGGGGTGACGCATCTGTTAAACTCTGTTAAACTGTTTGCCTATCCAGCGTTTTCCGCTTATCTTGCCCCATAAAAATTTAATTGACAGGTATTTTAAATTCCCTTATCTTTGCAGGATGTTTATAAACAGGCGAATAGTGGCGTGGGCTGCCATGGTATTTTTGATCGTGATGGCTGCCGGATGTAAGAGCAAATTCGAAAAACTACGTGCCAGCAACAACATCGCCCTGAAGTATCAGGAGGCGATGAAATATTATACCAATAAGAAGTACACCAAGGCCCTTACCTTATTTGATGATCTGATGACGAAATACCGGGGTCAGGCAGAGGCGGAGGATCTGTATTATTATACGGCGTATACCAATTATAACCTCCGTGATTATACCTCGGCACGGTTCCATTTTAAGCAGTTTACCGATACATACCCCAATAGTGCGCGCGCTGAAGAATGCCGCTACATGGGTGCTTATTGCTATTTCCTCGAATCACCCAAAGTGGGTCTCGACCAAGAATACACGTACCGGGCCATTGAAGCGCTGCAACTGTTTATCAACTTGTATCCACAGAGTGAGCGGTCTAAAGAGGCCGGTGATCTCATCCAGCAATTGCGGGATAAACTCGAAACCAAGGCATTCAACAGCGCCAAGCTCTACCTCGATATGGGCCTCCAGGACGACTACCGGGCAGCGGTCATTGCCTTTGACAATGTGTTGCGTGAATTTCCGGACACAAAATATGCTGAAGAAATGGAGTTTCTGTCCATAAAGGCACAATACCTCTATGCCAACCAAAGTTCGCCAAGAAGACAGGAAGAACGTTTCGGAGAAGCGCTGGACTTGTACGAGCGTTTCGTATCGGCGTATCCCGAAAGCAAATTCCGTAAGGATGCTGATCAACTCAAACAGGACTCGGAAAAAGGCTTGGAACAGGCGAAAAGCACAATGGCCCAAATTACGGCAGCCATGGAAGCGGCAGCAGTGAACAAGACGGCGACAGACGAAACGACGAGCAATACGCCCCCTACGGGCATTCCCCAGAATTAATTTACACAGAAAAGATATGAGTATTCAAATAAGCAAAACCATCCCCAACTCCACCGTCACCCGTGACTTGAGGGATTTGGACAAAAAGACGGACAACCTTTATGAATCCATCGTGGTCATCAGCAAACGCGCAAACCAGATTGCTGTAGACATGAAGGAAGAACTGAACGGAAAACTGGCTGAATTTGCAACGACCAATGACAACCTCGAAGAGGTCTTTGAAAACCGTGAACAAATTGAAATCTCCAAACATTACGAACGCCTTCCAAAGCCCACGCTTGTGGCTATAGACGAATTCCTGCACGATAAAGTATACTTCAGAAACCCGACAAGGGATAAAGAAGATGAGTAGTGAGCGTGCGCGGAAAGCATATCCTCTTGGGCGTCTGCGGTAGTATCGCTGCATATAAAGCTGCTTTCCTCGTTCGTTTGTTGGTCAAAGACGGGGCACGCGTACAGGTGGTGATGACACCCGATGCTACGCAATTCATCACGCCCCTTACGCTTTCTGCGCTCTCGGGCAATCCCGTCTTTGTGGATTATTTCGATGCCTCAACTGGCGAATGGAATAACCATGTGCACCTGGCGTTAGATGCTGACGCCGTCGTGGTGGCTCCTGCAAGTGCCAATACGTTGGCCAAATTTGCGCACGGCTTGTGTGACAACCTCCTCTGTGCAATATACCTTTCGGCCAAAAGCCCAGTCTTTGTAGCCCCAGCCATGGATTTGGATATGTGGGCCCATGGCAGTACACAGGCTAATATCACCAGGCTTCAATCGTTTGGCAACCGGATTATCCCGCCGGGACATGGCGAATTAGCCAGCGGACTGAAGGGAGAGGGGCGGCTTGCCGAACCGGAAGAAATACTGGCTGCCCTGAACGAATACTTCGATGATAACCGGCCATTAGCGGGAAAAAAAGCACTGGTAACAGCGGGACCTACCTACGAAGCCATAGACCCGGTAAGGTTTATCGGCAACCATTCCAGTGGTAAAATGGGTTATGCACTTGCTGCCGAGCTGCTCCAGCTCGGGGCAGATGTAACGCTTGTAAGCGGACCAACCCACTTGGTACCCCCTGCGGGAGCAGCGCACATTGCCGTCACCTCTGCCGGCGAAATGCTGGATGCCTGCTTGGCACTTTTTCCCCAAACGACCATTACCATAATGAGCGCCGCCGTGGCCGATTATACGCCCAAAACCGTAGCCGATAAAAAAATCAAGAAAGGGGAAGAAGAGGGCCTGACCATCGAGCTGACCAAAACGGCCGACATCTTGGCCACCCTGGGACAACGGAAACAAAACGAACAGGTTTTGGTCGGTTTCGCGCTGGAGACACATGACGAACAGGCCCATGCCGTGGATAAACTCCATCGGAAAAACTTGGATTTTATCGTGCTGAACACTATCCGCGATGAAGGTGCCGGGTTTGCCGGCGATACCAATAAAATCACCATTATCGATCGAAACGGCTCCGTTGAGGCATTTGATCTGAAACCCAAACGGGATGTAGCACGAGACATCTGCTCTCGTATTATACAGCTGCTTGAGCCTTAGGCCTGCTTGATTCCCGGAGATCCAGCCGGACAGGGAGTTTCACCGTTTCATAATCCGGAGACACATTTTTTCCGCTGATCTGCTTGATTAATTTTTCAGCGGCCAAGCGGCCGATTTCAAAAGCTGGCTGATACACCGTGGAAAGTGATGGGGTAAGCATGTCGGCAAGCTCGGTGTTGCTGAAACCTATCAATGCCATCTCTTGGGGAATACGGAACCCTAACTGCCGGAGGGCGCTGAGACATTGCGTAGACAGCTGATCGGTAGCCGCAAACAGGGCCTCTGGTGGTTCGGCTAAGCCAACCAGTGCACGGATATGTGTGCGTACGCTGTCATTCAATGTTTCCCGCCCGCTTGGATGGCACAGTCGTATAAGATCTCCACGATAGGGGATATGGTTATGTTTCAATGCACTGAGATAACCCGCGCTCCGCTCGGAAGCAAAGTGGATATCCGGGCCGAGATTAAGCAACGCTATGCGCCGATAACCATTGGCGATCAAATGCTGTGTTGCCTGAAAAGCACCTTGATAATTGTCTATCCCAACTTGATAGGATTCGAATTGTTCGCTAATCCGGTCAAACAGTACAATGGGCATACCGGTGTCTTTCAGGGCGGTAAGGTGGCCAAAATGAACCGTCTCAGCCGACGGGGATATGAGAATGCCTTCTACACCTCGGGCTTCCAACTGTTTGAGGCAGGATTTTTCCTGGGCCAGGGATTCTTTGCTCTGCATGATGATGATGTCGTAACCCGCTGCTGTGCAAGCCCCATCGATCCCATCCAACATGCGCGAGACAAAGCTATTGTCAATGGAACAGATAACTACACCAATGGACCCGCTCTTGCCTTCTTTTAGGCTCTTGGCCATCCTGTTGGGCAAATAATGATTTGCCTGGGCGTAAGCAGCCACCCGGCTTTTGGTTGTTTCGCCGATTTCATAACTGTCACGCAAGGCTTTGGAAACCGTGGAAACCGATAAATCCAATGCTTTGGCAATATCCCGTAAAGTCATCGTGGCCATCACACAAAATAGAAGCTAAAGATAGGTATTCTCCATGTAATTACATCAAGAGGTAAACCTTATCTTTGTCTAATTGTCTTCGTTTTAAAAGCAAAAACTATGAATAAATATTTACGTAGGGGATTGTTATACACCATTGCCGGCCTGGTATTGGGTGCAGTGGGTTATTACCTCATGGCTTTGGAGATCAGGCTATATAAATGGGTGATGATTATTGGCGTCATCCTATTTGGCATTGGTTTTCTAACCATTTTCTATAGCTTTATCCGGAAAATCGAACGACAAAGCATCCTCGAAGAACGCAAAGAACGGCAAAACGACAATGAGTAAAAAAAACTCAAATCCATTCGCCCATGCTTGGGTCGGCATCTCGGCGACTTTCCATACGGAGCGGAATTTTAAAATCCATGTGGCTTGTTCGCTGCTGGTGATCATCCTTGGAATATGGCTGCCACTGACTACTTCAGACTGGTACTGGATTGCACTGTGTATCGCGCTGGTACTCGTGACCGAATTGTTGAATACCGCCGTAGAATCGATAGTGGATTTGGTGTCGCCAACCTATCACCCGTTGGCCAAAAAAGCCAAAGATGCTGCCGCTGGAGCGGTACTGATAGCTGCTATTTTTTCACTGATCATTGGCGGAATGATTTTTATTCCGAAATTGTGCTCCTATTTTGGGGGGTGATTTAGAATCCCTGCTGTTGCTATGTTGCACAAAACCAGAGGTATCGTATTAAAGGTGACCAACTATTCCGAAAGCAGTGTGGTGGTGCAGGTATTTACGGAAAAATTCGGGCTCCAGTCGTACATCATCAACGGAGCCCGCAAACCGAAAGCGAAAATCAGCATCACGCTCCTGCAAGCCTTGCACTTGCTTGATATGGTGGTCTATCATCGGGGGAACACGTCGCTGCAACGGATAGCCGAAGCCCGGCAAATGCCACATTTCCAAACGATTCCCTACGATATTGCCAAAAGCACCGTCGTACTTTTCTTAAATGAGATACTCTACAAATGCCTGCGCCAGCAATCACCGGATGAACCGCTGTTCGATTACCTGTTTAATGCCATTTCGTGGTTGGATACACTGGAGAAGATGCCTCCTAATTTCCATCTTTTTTTTCTGTTGAAGCTCTCCCGTTACCTGGGGTTTAATCCGGCCCTGCCCAAAGCCGGACAAACTTTTTTTGATTTAAAAGATGGCGTTTTCTGCCATACACTCCCCGCACATAGCCTGGTACTGCAAGATCCGCATAGCGCCCAGCTGGCAACCTTGCTGGGCTGCTCTTTTGATGAGTTGGCCGCTGTGCGCATCCCGCTAGCCGATAGGCGGCTCCTACTCGATAAAATCATCGACTTCTACCGGCTCCATATCGACCACCTGGGTGAGATCAAGTCCCATGAAGTACTTGAAGAAGTGCTCGGATGAGCAAACAAAATCAATCCTTCAGTTGTTTCAATGATGCAAATCCATGATTCATAAACAACCAAATACCAACGGAATGTGGCAGGAAAAAGATAACACCCTCTACCGCGCGTTTACATTCGGAGATTTTTCGGAAGCTTTTGCTTTTATGCTCCGTGTAGCGCTGTTGGCCGAGCAGCATAATCACCACCCGACGTGGACCAATACTTGGAATAAGGTTGAAATTTGGCTAACTACACACGACGCGGGAAATACGGTTACCGAAAAAGATCGGAAACTCGCCGGAGCAATAGATAACATACTGTAATGCCGTCCAAAAGTAACCCTGTTTCCCGATTCAATGATGTGCTGCTTTTCATTGTTTTGGTCTTTGGTGTACTTTATGTAGCTAAGTTATTTCTTATTCCTATTGCCATTGGGGGCATGATGGCCATGCTGTTGGTTCCGTTATGCCGTCGATTGGAAAGACGGAAAATTCCACGTGGTTTATCAGCCGTAATCTGTGTCCTGTTGCTATTGGCATTGTTGTTAAGCATTTGCTATTTGCTCGTTAACCAGGTCGTTGCATTAGGAAAAGATTTGCCGATGGTTGGTGCCAAATTAAATGATATGCTCAACTCCGGCCACAACTACATTTCCGAACATTTCCAGTTGCCGGTAGATCAGCAAAAAGCCTATTTGCAAAAGCAGGTTACCGGATTGACCAACCTCGCTGGGAAATTTGTAGGGGATATTTTTAGATCCTTGCTTTCGCTTTTGGTTCACCTGCTGGTCATTACGGCTTATACGGCGTTACTGCTGATTTACCGACGCCGTATTAAAAATTTTGTGTTGGATTTGGTAGGTCGGTACGCCGGGACAACTAATCTCGAGGAAGCCCATCATGTTGTCGATAAAACGACAGATGTGGCCAGTGCGTATTTGGCGGGTGTGTGTTCGGTAGCACTGATTTTTTCAGTTATTAATACCATTGGCCTTGCCATCATTGGCATAGAAAATGCCTTGTTTTTTGGAATGTTGGTAGCCTTTATTAACATTATCCCTTACATCGGCTCGGTGGCCGGTAGTTCTATCGTGATCCTGTATACATTTATCACCCGCGACACGCTGATGACACCCATCATTGTGGCCCTGTTTTTCATCGTCATGCAACAGATTGACAGCTATATTTTGACGCCTAAGATCACCGGTGGAAAAATACAGCTAAATGCGCTTGCTACCCTCATGGCCCTCTTGCTGGGCAATCTGGTATGGGACGTGGCCGGGATGATCCTCTTTGTTCCGTTCCTTGGTGTGGCCAAAGTGATCTTCGACCATGTAGATGCGCTGAAACCTTACGGCACCCTCATCGGTGACCGGGATACCGAAATAAAAACAACAAAAAAGCCGACTATCACAAGATAGCCGGCTAAATACAATAAATATAATTAGTGGGTAATCCTTAGATCACCTTAACATTTACCGCATTTAAACCTTTTCTGCCTCTTTCGACATCGTAGGAAACATTGTCCTTTTCACGGATTTTGTCGATAAGACCTGATGAATGAACAAAAATTTCACTATCACCAGAATTTGGAACGATGAAACCAAAACCCTTAGTTTCATTGAAGAATTTAACTACTCCTTCTGCCATTGTATTGAAAAATTAAAAAATAATAAAAATCAAAGGTATATAATTATTTGTAAATCAGACAAAAAAATTTGAATTTAATGCCATACCTTTATCGTTCACAGTTTTATGCATCGATTATTTTGGTTATTTTAGCACAGCACGTGGCTATCCCAAAACATGAAGGATCCCTAGCCAAACGATGGAGAGACTTGGCATCAAACAATCAAGAAGAAAACGTATTATTCTAAATATAAACGCTAACTAAACGTCATGAAGTACCAGATAGCATCCTTGAAAAAATTGGAAGATGAGGGCAAAGAGGTGAGCAAATTGCCGTTTTCTATCCGCATATTATTAGAGAATGTATTGCGCAACCACGATAACTTTGCCATTACAGACGAACACTTAGATACTTTGATTTACTGGAATCCTGCAGGCACGGACAAGGAAATCCCTTTTAAACCGGCGCGCGTATTGATGCAGGATTTTACTGGCGTGCCTGCCGTGGTAGATATGGCTTCTATACGGGCCGAAGTCATCCGGAAAGGCGGAGATGGCAGCAAAATCAATCCGGCCATCCCTGTTGATTTAGTCATTGACCATTCTGTACAGGTTGACTATTTCGGCACGGACTACTCCTACCACAACAATGTGGCGCTGGAATACGAGCGCAATGCCGAACGTTATGAATTACTTAAATGGGGCCAGCAGGCACTGGATAATTTTACGGTGGTGCCACCAGGCATGGGCATTTGCCACCAAGTAAACCTCGAATACCTGGCAAAGGGCGTGATCGCCCGTGATGGCTGGGCATTTCCCGATACGTTGGTAGGAACGGACTCCCATACGCCCATGGTAAACGGTATCGGTGTCATCGCATGGGGTGTAGGGGGAATTGAAGCCGAAGCGGCCATGCTTGGACAACCCATCTATTTTACCTGCCCACAGGTCATTGGCCTGAAACTCACTGGAAAGATACCTCCGGGCTGCACCGCCACGGACATGGTGCTCACCATTACCAAGCTGCTGCGTGATTATGGCGTAGTCGGTAAATTTGTTGAAGTTTTTGGCGATGCGCTGGATCAGCTGAGCGTGACCGACCGGGCTACCATATCCAACATGTCGCCTGAATTTGGTTGTACGGTTACCTATTTCCCGATAGATGGACAGACACTTGAATATATGCGACGTACCAATCGCTCAGCGGAGCAAATCGAATTGGTGGAAGAATACTGCAAGGAAAATTTATTATGGCGTACGGGGAAGGAGGAAATCGTTTATTCGGATGTGCTGGAGCTCGACTTGGATACCCTGGAACCAACGGTCTCCGGCCCGAAACGTCCCCAAGATAAGATATTGGTGAAAGACCTTTCCCCGCAATTTTCCTTTTTACTGGAAAAAGAATATCGAAGAAACTATTTGCCCATTAAAAATCGCCAAGAACAGGCTTGGCTTTCCGAAGGTGGATCGGGAAGTGAATTTACCTACGAAGACCAACATGTAGCTTCTGGCGTGGAGGTGGAAACCGAAGACATCCGATCCGTACGGATAAAGATTAAAAACAAGGAGTATGTACTTAGTGACGGCAGTATTGTGATTGCAGCTATCACCAGCTGTACCAATACGTCAAATCCGGCAGTCATGGTGGGTGCGGGATTGGTCGCCCGCAAAGCGGTAGCAAAGGGGTTGCGCACAAAATCTTGGGTCAAAACAAGCTTGGCTCCGGGTTCAAAGGTGGTGACGGAATACCTGCACCGGGCAAACCTGCTGGAAGACCTGGAGGCCCTCCGTTTCCATACGGTAGGTTATGGCTGTACATCTTGCATCGGAAATAGCGGACCGCTGCCTCCTCATATCGCAGAGGCAGTGGACAAGGGCGATTTGGTGGTGGCTTCCGTACTTTCCGGAAACCGCAATTTCGAAGCACGGGTGCACCCGCAGGTAAAGATGAATTTCCTGATGTCACCCATGCTGGTAGTGGCCTACGCCCTGGTAGGCCGGGTAGACGTGGATCTGCTCAATGAGCCGCTGGATTATGATCCAAATGGGAATCCGGTATACTTGCACGATATCTGGCCCACGCAGCAGGAAATCTTAGATACCATCAATGCTTGTTTGCGCGTAGAAGACTTCAAGAAAGTATACGATGTCATTTTCGATGGTGGTGAGGACTGGAAACAGCTGATAGCCCCGCAGGGAAAAAATTTCAGCTGGAATACGCATTCAACATATGTACAGGAAGCTCCGTTTTTCAAGGATATCAGTAGCGAACCACAGCCTACCGCCGATATCCGCGACGCAAGGGTACTGTTATATTTGGGCGATTCGGTGACAACCGACCACATTTCGCCAGCGGGATCATTTAAACCCGAATCCACCGCAGGACAATACTTACTTTCTAAAGAGGTGGCCTTCAAAGATTTTAACTCCTATGGTTCACGACGGGGAAACCATGAGGTAATGATGCGGGGCACATTTGCAAACGTACGCATCCGCAACAAAATTACAACGAAAGAAGGTGGCTATACAACTTACTTTCCCACAAGTGAAACGCTGTCGGTCTACGACGCTGCCATGAAATACCAAATGGATAATACATCACTGGTTATTTTAGCGGGCAAAGAATATGGCAGTGGATCCTCGCGCGATTGGGCTGCCAAAGGAACCAACTTATTAGGGGTAAAAGCGGTTATTGCTGAAAGTTTTGAACGCATACACCGCAGCAACCTAGTGGGAATGGGTGTCATACCGATGGAATTCCCAGAAGGGGAAAATGCGGAATCTTTGGGGCTGGATGGAACGGAAACGTTTGATATAACGGGTATATCCACCGATTTAATACCCCATAAACTGCTTGAAGTCAAAGCGATAAAGGCCAATGGCCAAATTATTTCATTTCAGGCAAAGGCCAGGTTTGATTCCGCTATCGAAATTGAATATTACCGCCATGGCGGTATTTTGCAGTACGTATTGCGGGGATTCCTTAAACCTGCGGTTTAGCAAATGCATTCCATCCCTGCGCGGTGATGGGATGCACGTTTCCGGATTTTGAAATCAATTCACAGCCCGCCGCCTGTTCAGTAATATGGCCAATGATGCTGATATCCGGTTGGCTTTTTATCTTGTCATAGTCGGCTTGGCTGACGGTGAAGAGCAATTCGTAGTCTTCTCCGCCATTTAATGCACAAATCGTGGGATCGATGCCAAATTCCCTCGCGGTATCATACGTCATGGGATCAATTGGGATTTTTTCTTCATACAATCTGCATCCCTTTCCAGAAGCTTCGCAAATGTGCAGGATTTCCGAGGCCAGCCCATCTGAAATATCAATCATGGCCGTCGGTTTGATACCGATGTCTGCCAGCAGTTGGACGATGTCTTTCCGGGCTTCGGGCTTCAGCTGGCGCTCGATGATGTAATCCTTTCCTTCAAGATCAGGTTGTATATTTGGATTCTCCAAAAATATACGTTTTTCCCGTTCCAGTAGCTGCAAACCAATATAGGCACCACCCAAATCACCGGATACACAAACTAAATCGCCTTCTTGTGCACCATGACGGTAAGCAATGTCCGCCTCTTTTGCATGGCCTATGCTGGTCACGCTAATGATCAACCCTTGCTGAGATGTAGAGGTATCACCACCTACCAAATCTACGTTGTATGCGTTACAGGCCAAGAGCACGCCGGCATAAAGCTCCTCCACCGCCTCAAGCGGAAAGCGGCTTGATAGTCCAATGGAAAAGGTTACCTGCGAAGCTATGCCATTCATGGCATAAATGTCACTGAGATTTACCTGCACGGCTTTATAGCCCAAATGCTTAAGTGGTACATAGCGCAGATCGAAATGGACACCTTCCAATAGTAAATCCGTGGATACCAGCGTTTTTTTGCCAGAAAAATCCAGTACTGCAGCATCGTCGCCGATACCTTTTAGCGTGGATTTTTCAGTGAGTTCAACGGCTTTGGTGATGTGCGCTATCAAACCAAACTCGCCCAAATGCTCCAAATCGGTCTTTTCCTTATTATCAAACATCTTCTCTTTTTAATAAATCCAGCACATGCTTACAGTCCTAAGCGGGCTGAAATTTCCAACATACGCACGATGGGCTGTTTAGCCCTAGCAATGATATCAGCAGGCAAATCGACCTCTGGGAGGTCAAATTTCATGCAATTATACACCTTTTCCAGGGTATTGAGCTTCATATAGGGACAATCGTTACAGGCACAGGCATTGTTTGGCGGCGCAGGTATAAAAGTCTTCCAAGGCGTAGCCTTTTGCATCTGGTGGATGATGCCGCTTTCGGTAGCGACGATAAACGTATCCGAAGGGTTTTCTTGTGTATATTTTAATAATCCTGCGGTAGATCCGATATAGTCTGCAGCTTCCAGCAACTCCTTTTCACACTCTGGGTGCGCAATGAATTTGGCATGTGGATACTCACTTCTCAATTGGGCTATGCGCTCCTGCGAAAAAAGTTCATGCACCATGCAGGCGCCATTCCACAGTACCAGATCGCGTCCGGTTTTTTTCCTCACGTAGTCACCCAGGTTCTTGTCCGGACCAAAGATGATTTTCTGATCCCGGGGCAAACTATCCACAATTTGTACCGCATTGCTTGATGTGCAGACAATGTCGCTGAGCGCTTTTAGTTCAGCTGTACAATTGACATACGTAATGGCAATGTGATCTGGATATTGCTCCTTGAATTTAGCAAAAAGATGGGGCGGACAGCTGTCGGAAAGCGAACAACCAGCCTTGAGATCGGGAAGCAATACTTTTTTCTGAGGCGAAAGAATCTTGGCTGTTTCAGCCATGAAATGCACACCGGCAAACACAATGACATCCGCTTCTGTTTTGGCAGCCTGCTGGGAAAGTCCCAAACTGTCGCCAATGTAGTCGGCTATGTCTTGTATCTCCGGCTCTTGGTAATAATGCGCCAAGAGCACAGCATTTTTTTCTTTTTTTAGCTTGTTTATCTCATCTACCAAATCGAGTGTTGGATCGATTGGTTCATCGATATAGCCTTTTGTATCCAGTTCAGTTAGATAAGCATTCATGATATACAAAGGTAGCTAAACAATTTGACATGGTTTTCATCATTCCCACAGGGGCAATAAGTAATAAATGATCTTTAATATAAATGTTCTTATTGTTTGTTAGGGTGTTGGTTTTGTGAAGAATCGATGTCGATTTTATTTTGTTTTATGACTTAGATCTTTTTTTTAACATGTTATTAACAATATTTTAATCTTTTATAGCTGATTTTCAATGGCTTTTATTTTACTTAAAATTGTTTTCCATGGCGTGATGTATAGCAATTATTGGATGATATTTGTTAATATTGTGACCTGTTGGTGGGGATTTTTTGCGTGTCTTTGTTTAAAAATTGACACATGTGTGGTAAACTGATGAGTTTTCATTTTTATTCAACGTTTTGTTTACAGGTTTTTCACAGGTTTTCTTGTCGAACGCGGCAGTTGTGATTTTGCCGCTTATTCTATTTTATGCATACTGTTGATTTTTTGGTTATCGGTTCGGGCATTGCAGGACTGAGTTTTGCGCTTAAGGCCGCTAATCACGGCAAAGTGATGATTATCACGAAAGCAAACGAAGATGAGTCTAATACAAAATATGCACAAGGAGGCGTAGCCGTAGTTGTGGATAAAAGTGATTCCTTTGAGAAGCATATCACTGATACACTGGTAGCTGGCGATGGTTTGTGTGATGTGAAAGTTGTGGAAAACGTTGTGAAGGAAGGTCCGAAACGTATTCAGGAAGTCATCGATTACGGAACTCATTTCGATAAGACGACTAGCGGTGTCTATGATTTGGCTAAGGAGGGCGGTCATTCTGAACATCGGGTATTGCATTATAAGGATATTACAGGTTTTGAAATTGAACGGGTATTGCTGGAGAAGGTTCATGAAAATCCTAATATCACGTTGTTTACGCATTATTTTGCAGTGGATTTAATCACGCAGCATCATTTAGGTGTATTTGTAGATAAAAGTACTCCGGATATTACTTGTTATGGGGTGTATGCGCTAAATACGGTGGATAGCAGGGTGGAAAAGATTTTGAGTAAGGTGACGGTAATGGCTTCTGGTGGAGCGGGGCATGTTTATTCGAGTACAACGAATCCGGTGATAGCTACCGGCGATGGTATTGCCATGGTCTACCGAGCCAAGGGAAAGGTACGGAATATGGAGTTTATTCAGTTTCATCCAACAGCATTATATAATCCTGGGGAGTATCCGTCTTTTTTGATATCAGAAGCGGTGCGTGGCTATGGAGGTGTGCTTCGACGAAAGAATGGTGAAAGTTTCATGGAGGAGTATGATGTACGGGGTTCATTGGCATCAAGGGATATTGTGGCAAGAGCTATTGATTCGGAGATGAAAAAATCCGGTGATGATTTTGTTTTTTTGGACATCGCGCATCGGAGTAAAGAAGAGATCTTGAAGCATTTTCCCAATATCTATGCAAAGTGTCTATCTATTGGCATTGATATGTCCAGGGACTATATTCCAGTGACGCCCGCTGCCCATTATTTGTGCGGTGGTATTATGGTGGATGAGCACGGTCGATCATTTATTCAACACCTCTATGCATGCGGTGAGTGTTCGTCTACGGGTTTACATGGTGCTAATAGGCTGGCTTCTAATTCGTTATTGGAGGCAACGGTGTTTGCTCATCGAATTTATGAAGATGCGATACGGAAGTTCCGAAACATTGTTGTACCTGATGGGATACCGGATTGGGACGATTCCAACACGGCGCTATCAAATGAAGATATTTTGGTGACCCACAATCTGCGGGAGACGCAGAAGGTGATGAGTGATTATGTAGGCATTGTGCGTTCTGATTTTAGGTTGGAGCGTGCCATGCGCAGGCTTGGGCTGTTGTATGATGAAACAGAAAGTTTTTATAAGAATACGAGGCTCTCTGTGAAGCTTTGTGAGTTGCGAAACGTTATCCAAGTCGCGTACCTGGTCATTAAGTCGGCCATGGCGAGAAAGGAAAGCCGGGGTTTGCATTACACAACTGATTATCCGGATCGATCTGCTACGTTAGTGGACACGGTCTTTTGATGTTTTGGGCTGATAAAAATACTTGAGATGGCATTAGTTCTTCCCGTAAAGGGTGTTTATCCACAGATAGCTGCGAATTGTTTTGTTGCAGATAATGCAACCATTGTGGGTGATGTGGAGCTGGGCGAACACTGTTCGGTGTGGTTCAATGCGGTTATTCGCGGTGATGTGAATAGTATTAAGATAGGGCGCTGTACGAATATACAGGATGGCGTGGTGATTCACTGTACGTATCAAACCGCAGAGACGGTGATTGGATCATTCGTTAACATCGGACACCAAGCAATGGTGCACGGCTGCACACTAGAAGACCGGGTATTGATTGGCATGGGGGCCATCATTATGGATCACGTCGTGGTGGAAGCATATGTAATTGTTGCTGCAGGGGCGGTAGTACTGGAAGGAACCCGATGTGAAAGTGGGTATTTGTATGCTGGAATTCCTGCAAAGAAAATTAAACCTATTACAGACGAACAACGGCAGTTGCTTAATGAATTGCCACAGCGGTACGTCATGTATTCGAGCTGGTTTTCTTAATGGCTGGTCCTCGAGACTATCATTCGGGTACGTTAATGATTTCTTCCTGTTCCCAGTTGGCCCGGATAATAAACGTTTTGCCAATGTACCATACTCGCTCTGGTTGCCGCCTATCATAGACGTTGCCTGGATCCCATTCGGCATTGTTATTTTCATCATAGATAATACGTACGGTATATTTACCGCCTGGCATTTGCCGAAAAGGTATGCTGGTAGATGTCTTTACCGGGACGCTTCGGTAGACAAAATCCATTTTTTCGTTGGTTATTTGGACGAGGTATTGGTGTACGGTATCGGGTATGTTTATTTTTAGGATAATATCGCCGAAATTTTCGGTTTCATCCATGGTAAACGATTTGGATACGCTCTTGTTTTTATCACCAAAGAAGCCGGTGAATGCGCTTTCTTCCAACGTCAGCGAATAATTTCTTTTGGGTCGCCAATTATAGCGCAGGATATATCGGCGCTGTGCAGTAGTGTCCTTGGCAAGCTGGAAATTTGTCCTTGGTACCGAATCTTCCAAAAGGATAATTTTACTCCTATCAATAGCCTGTACGGGCGAGCTGGCTGTAAGTTCAATGTGGCGGATTCGGTTCACTTTATTTCCAGTGAGGTTATCCGTAATAATGAAGTCGCGGTCATACTTTTCGTTTCGGCCGCGACGCATGGTGACGGAATCCAGCAGGTTGCCGTTGTCGAGGAAACGAACTTTTAACGAATCAAAGGTTAAGTCGCTGAGCCACACAATGGCAGAATCGCGTTTTGGTGAGTACTCAATCTGTTTGTCTGTGTTGAGAGGAGAGGGATGCGTGATGATGATATCCGGATTTGCTAGTGGCTTATTGAAGGCAAACAAGATGCGGCCGTTTTGCTCTATTTTCCGGTCGAGCAGCCGGAAGTCCCGTGCGATACCTTGTGATATTTGGAGCAGGATGCCGGTGGTATCTTTATTTAATACGATGGAATCATTGAGAAATCCAATCAGTTCGCTGGGATCATTATACACGCGGTCGTTATTTTCTTCTTTAAGGGCGTAGATGCGGTATGCGTCTTCCCGCAGATTTTTTAATTGGAAATTCCCGGCAGTATCTGTCAACGTAAATATGTTGGCTTTGCGTTTACCGAAGATAGAATCTTGGCTAATGGGAATGAGCATGACCGTAATTTCTTTTTCCGGTAGTTTCGTTAGCGCGTTCGCTACCCGCCCGCTTACCGCCAATGAGTCGATAACGTCTCCTGTGGAAAAGACATAGCTATAATTGAGCAAGGGGTTGTTTTCATTAAAGTCCCCAATGGCTTTTCCGAAATTGATGGTATATGTCGTATTTTCCGCCAGTGAGTCTGGCAAGGTTATTTCGATATTCCGTCTGCGGACACGGGGACTGATGGGTTGGTCGATATCCGGCGATACACTGATTTCCTTCAGCGGATTGGTTAGCCGGATGTATTCGTCAAACTCGATGATGATTTCATTCGCACTGAAATTACGGGTCAGGTTTGCGGGTGTTTCATTGATGATCGTTGGCGGTATCGAATCTTTGGGGCCACCGGTAGGCTGTTGTATACTTGCGCACTGCCAAGTGAGTAAAATAAGACCCAAAAAAAAGGTGAAAATAACCCATTTTGAATTTAAGGCTATTTTTAGGCGATTGGAGCGATTTTTTCTTTGAAACGATTCGTACATCAGCTATGTTGAAGAAAGTGTCTTATAACTAAATTATGAAAGCCTATTTTTTAACCAATTAAAATATTGAAAATAAGACAATTAGCTCATATGAACCATTAAAACGGATATATCCGATGGGGAAACCCCGGAAATACGGGATGCTTGCCCGAGTGTGCGGGGTTTGACTTTAATTAATTTTTCCCGCGCCTCCTTCGAAAGCGATACGAGGTTTGTATAATCAAAATCGGGATTAATTTCCTGATCTTCCATGCGGCGCATTTTATTTACAATTTCAATTTCCTTTTCAAAGTAGCTATCGTATTTGACTTTGATTTCGGCTTGCTCGATGACGGCCTTGTCGTACCGGGCTAACAGGTTTGCTAATGTACTGTCTGCTCGGGCAATGTCGGCGATGCTTACCTGTGGCCGGGTGAGGATATGGAATAAGCGCGTCTTCTGCGTAAGCGGGCTTGTATGCAATTCCTGGAGAACAGGATTTATGGCTTCGGTATCGATGGAATGTGTACGGAGGTGCTCAACGATTAAATCCGCGGAAGCGACTTTTTGTTTCACTTGTTCAAGGCGCTCGTCGGATACTAATCCCAATTGGTGGGCAATAGGTGTAAGCCGGGCATCCGCATTGTCTTGTCGAAGGAGAAGCCGATGCTCTGCTCGGGATGTAAACATCCGGTAAGGTTCTTCGGTACCTTTAGTTACCAAATCATCGATGAGTACGCCAATATAAGATTCTGATCGCTTAAGAATCAACTCATGTAAATCATTGATGCGCTGGTGAGCATTAATACCGGCGATGAATCCTTGGCTGGCCGCCTCCTCATATCCTGTGGTACCATTGATTTGTCCTGCGAAGAAAAGGTGCTTGATTCGATGAGTCTCCAATGTTAAATCCAATTGCATTGGCGGGAAATAATCGTATTCGATCGCATAGCCGGGTCGGAACATACGTGCATGTTCGAAGCCTGGAATTAAGTGGAGTGCCTTGAGTTGAACATCCTCGGGAAGGGAAGTGGAGAATCCGTTGACATAGATTTCTACCGTCTTCCAACCTTCAGGCTCCACGAATATTTGATGACGGTCGCGTTCAGCAAAACGATTTATCTTATCTTCAATGGATGGACAATAGCGAGGCCCCAACCCTTTAATGCGGCCGGTAAACATGGGTGATTTTTCGAAACCTTCCTTCAGTGTTTCGTGTACCGCCTCATTGGTGTATGTGATCCAGCAGCAACGTTGTTCGGTAGGTAATGTAACATCGGTGAAAGAAAATCGTCCGCGTTCATCGTCGCCCCATTGCTCTTCCATCTTGGTATAATCGAGGCTTCTTCCGTCTACACGTGGAGGTGTACCAGTCTTCATGCGTCCCGATTGAAACCCTGAAGCGACCAATTGTTCAGTGAGACCTGTTGCTGCCTTTTCTCCGGTACGTCCACCTCCGAAACGCTTCTCGCCGATATGGATGGTGCCATTGAGGAAGGTGCCGTTGGTCAACACTACTGCGTCACCTTCAATAGCGAGGCCAAGTGATGTCACTACACCATTAGCTTTGCCGTCTTTGACGATGATTTCTTTAACAGTGTCTTGCCAAATGTCGATGTTTGGCAATGCTTCCAGTTGTAACCGCCATTCTTCCGCAAAGCGCATACGGTCGTTCTGTGAGCGGGGACTCCACATCGCAGGCCCTTTGGAACGGTTAAGCATGCGGAATTGGAGGGTTGTTTTGTCGGCAATAATACCTGAATATCCCCCCATCGCGTCAATTTCTCGCACAATTTGACCTTTTGCAACGCCCCCCATTGCGGGATTGCAACTCATTTGAGCGATGGTAGCCATATTCATTGTAATGAGTAAGACAGAAGAACCCAAGTTAGCTGCAGCTGCAGCTGCTTCGCATCCTGCATGGCCCCCTCCTACTACAATGACATTATATTTTTTAAACATGTTTTCTTTGGGTTTTGTTCCACGTGGAACATTAAATGAAGTTTTTTAACTTCTTCATGTTCCACGTGGAACATCATTACATATACGACGCCAAATCCAGCCATCGCGCCGTTTTGGCGTCGAGATTTCTATTTAATTGCTCGATTTCAGTGGCAATTTCAGTTATCGAAGTATAATCACTTGTCTCATTCAAAGCGGTAGTTCGTTCAGTTATTCGCTGCTCAAGCAACGGGATCTCCGTATCCAAAGACTCATACTCTTTTAATTCGGCAAAAGTCAGCTTCTTTTTCGTGGTTGCTTTTTCTGCTTTTGGCAAAGCTTTCTGTTCAATGGCTGCCTTGGCTTGCTGATTGAGAATCCCTTGATCTGTTTTGTAATCTGCATAGTTGCCATTGTAAATAGTAACAGTACCATTACCTTCGAAAATGAATAGTTGGTCAGTAAGCCGATCAAGTAAATAACGATCATGGGAAACCATGAGCAGTATGCCTGGATAATTTGCTAAAAAAGCTTCTAACACATTTAATGTGTCGATATCTAAATCATTGGCCGGCTCATCAAGGATGAGAAAATTAGGGTTTTGCATGAGTACACGCATCAGCTGCAGCCGCTTGCGTTCTCCCCCACTGAGCTTGCTGACCATGCTGAATTGTTTTTCCGGAGGAAATAGAAATTGTGTAAGGAGTTGTGAAGCGGATAGTGCATCACCGTTGGCCATATCGATATATTCAGCAACATTCTTTACGACATCAATTACCCGTTCATTTTCCGAAGGTACCAAACCGCTCTGTTTGTAATAGCCGAATACTGTCGTATCACCCGGTGTGATAGTCCCACTATCCGCTTGTTCCAATCCAGTGATCAGATTGAGGAAAGTGGATTTGCCGGTACCGTTTCGACCGGCAAGGCCTATGCGATCCCCTTTTTTGAAAACATAGGAAAAATCACTAATGAGTGTCTGCCCTTGGTAGCCTTTGGATACGTTTTCCAGTTCCAATATTTTATTGCCCTGCCTGCTTATCTTTACACTGAGCTGGACGCTATTGCTTTGTTTTTGCGTTTTTGTTTTATCCTCCAATTCATGGAAAGCATCAATTCGGGCCTTGGATTTGGTGCCCCTTGCCTGGGGTTGCCTGCGCATCCATTCCAGTTCCTTACGAAGCAGATTCCGATTGCGCTCCAACAGGATGCCTGCCGCCTCTTCCTGTTCCGCTTTCTTTTCTAAATAATAACTGTAATTGCCTGTATAAGCCGTGAGTTTACCGTTGTCCAGTTCGCGAATTTCTGTACTTACGGCGTCAAGAAAATACCGGTCGTGCGTAACGAGTAATACCGTCTTCTGCCCGGACGTAAGCAACTTTTCCAACCATTCGATGGTTTCAATGTCAAGATGATTGGTTGGCTCGTCTAAGATGTAGACATCCGGTTCATCGATGAGCAGCTTGGCTAATGAAAGGCGCTTACGTTGCCCGCCGGAAAGTTTGGCGACTTCCCGGGAGAAATCGGTAATCTGCAAACGGGAAAGAATACTCTTGATAGTGTGCTCATATTCCCATGCATTTAACGCACTCAGTTGGTCGCTCAGCACCATCAGCCGATCCGTATCTGCTTGGGGATCCGAAACTAATTCTTCATATAACCGGATAAGCCGCTGCTGTTCGTTGTCTGCGCTATAGATGAAATCATTGATAGATGCGTAAGCACTTAGATCGGGATCTTGGGGAAGAAACCCGATACGGATGCCCTTTTCCTTGACCACGATTCCCTCGACGGGATCCAGTGCTCCAGCAAGGATACGGAGCAAAGATGATTTGCCCGTTCCATTGATCCCGACCAATGCCACCCTATCCCCCCGCTGCAGGCCGAAATGAAGATTCCTAAATAGCCACCTGTCATGATAGCTATGTCCCAACCGTTCTGTAGATAAAATACTCACACTACGTTCTTAATGTCGTTCCAATAATAGATAAATGTCCCTTTTGTTTTGCGCTGGGCGGCGCTATCCATAGCCTTGGCCACGTCTGCAGCCGGAATGCTCCGATATCGTTTCATCCGGCCCACTAAAAACGGATTAATGATAGTGAAAACCCCTTCGGAAATGGATTCAAGCCCCCTGCGTTCCTTTCGCTGGCCTGTAAGCAATGACGGCCGGAAAATATGTAGGTAATCAAACCCAACCGCTGAGATGTCCCGTTCGGTTTCTCCCTTCATCCGCAAGTAAAAGTTAGCCGATCGGGGATCGGCACCAATGGCTGAAACCAGCATAAAGGAGCTGGCTCCGTTTTTTTTCGTTAGTGATGCAGCAGCCAGCGGATAATCGTGGTCTACTTGATAATATGCCGCCAAATCTGGGGTTTTTTTCCTTGTTGTACCTAAACAGCAGAATACATCGTCCGCAACCAATTGGGTTTCTATTTTCGTAATTGACTGTAAATCAGCAATTAACTGTATTAATTTAGGATGCTTAATAGCCAAATCCCTACGGGATATGACGATTATTCGATCATAAGCCGGGTTATCGAGCAGGTGTCTTAATAGTGCAGCGCCGATAAGTCCAGTTGCCCCGAATAACATTGCCGTTTTTTGCATCGCATAAATTTTGTGCAAAAATACGCAAATATATTGGTACTCTATTGAATAGGTGCTTTGTGGATATGTGGCTCATGCTGTGGACTCAAACGGGCTTCCCTATTTCCAATACTGGCAAGGCTGACGTTGGCAAGTTACTTTCTGCGGTGAAAAATTAATTTAAACGATGGGGAGCAATCAGGTCAAATTTAGGGATACTGACTTCAAAGAGGCATCCGTCGAACTCGCGGAGCATTTGATACGTTCCTTTCATGGCACCCATATCGCTTTTGAGGTTGCAACCGGATACATATTCGTGCTGTTCGCCGGGTTCGATAATGGGTTGCTGGCCGACAACCCCTTCTCCTTCCACTTCCCGGTGTGAGCCGTTTGAGTCAAAGATATACCAATGCCTGCGCAAAAGCTGTACGCTGTAATCACTTAAATTTTCAATGGTGATTTTGTAGGCAAACATGAAATGCTCGTTTTCCGGATTGGAATATTCGGGCTGATACACGGTTTCAACTGAAACTTTTACCCCGTCAGTAGTTTGCGTGACCATGCGTATAGCAGATTTTTGGCCAATTTAATAAATGTGTTTGAATAAATAAAGTATACCACACGAAAAAAGCCGTACCACAATTTCATTACCTTTGTACATGCCTTATGGAACATTATACTTGATTCCCGTGCCGCTTGCAGATGATGCCGTTGCAGCGTCTTTTACGCCATACCTTGTACATATCATCAATACCATCGACGAATATATTGTGGAAAATGAGAAAACCGCCCGTAAGTTTCTCAAACAAGCGGGACTCCAGAAGGCTCAACGAGAGTTGGTGTTGCATGATTATGGCAAACATGCCCGGGACAAGGCGGACACAACATCTTTTTTTTCAGGCTTGCTTGACGGCAAAGACGTGGGCCTGATGAGTGAGGCCGGGTGCCCAGGCGTGGCGGATCCCGGGGCAGACATCGTGGCAGAAGCCCACCGCAGGGGTATCGATGTGGCTCCTTTGGTTGGTCCCAGTGCTATCCTGTTGGCATTGATGGCTTCAGGGTTCAATGGACAAAGTTTTGTATTCCACGGCTATCTGCCTATTGACAAAGCGGAACGGAGCAAAAAAATCAAAGCGCTGGAACAGGCTGCCCAACGCGAACGACAGACGCAACTGTTCATTGAAACACCTTTCCGCAACAATCAGTTGCTGGAGGAAATTTTGCGCATAGGTAAACCGCAAACGCGGCTTTGCGTGGCATGTAACCTCACCGCTGCGGATGAGCGAATCGTCAGTCAGCCGATACAACAATGGAAAAAAGGGAACCATGACTTTCACAAAAAACCGGCAATCTTCCTGATTTTCTAACCGTGGATAGTGTCAAATACACCGATGTGCTCATTGTAGGTGCCGGCCCTTCGGGTTTGATGATGGCCGCCCAGCTGCTTCGCTTTGGCATACAGCCGGTGATCATCGACGCCAAGCCGGGGCCGGATAGGATGTCCAAAGCCATTGCGGTGCACGCCCGTTCACTGGAATTACTGAGGCAAATGGGATTGGCCGATCAGCTGCTTGCCCAAGGAGCACCCTGCTATGGCTTACAGTTACAGGGGCAGAAAACGACATTAGGCAAGCTGGATTTCTCCCAAATGGATAGTCCCAATACCGCATTTCCATTTATTCACATCATTGGGCAAGACAAGACGGAAAAACTGTTGATAGATCGATTGACGGAAAAAGCATGTCCTGTAAGGTGGGAGACACGGCTGGTATCGCTCCAGCAAGATGATAACATGGCCAGTGTGGAGCTGATGCACCAAAACACCATTCAGAAATGGGAATGTAAGTGGGTAATCGGAGCCGATGGCACAAATAGCACCGTAAGGGACAGCATCGGTGTTTCGTTTGAAGGAAGATCGTATAACGGATATTTTTTTCTAGCGGATGTCCAGATAGATGGACCCTATAAACGCTTCGTCCATTTTTTTCTGTCGAAGAAGGGGTTTTTGGGCATTTTTCCATACGGCGTAAGCGGCCAATACCGACTTTTTGGACGATTACCCAAGAATAGGGAAAAGCAATCGCTATGTGACATCCAATATGCCGATATCAAACCTGCTATAGACGAGGTGATAGGCTTTGAGCTTCCGGTAAGCAAGAGTTTTTGGATCAATCGATTTCTCCTGCACAAGCGCATGGCCGAACAATTCGCCCGCCAACGTTGTTTTTTGATAGGTGATGCAGCACATATACATTCACCAATTGGGGGCCAAGGAATGAATAGCGGAATGCAGGATGCCGCGAACTTGGCCTGGAAGCTCGCCGGCGTGATAAATGGCAGGATGGATCGCCTGGTGCTGCATAGCTATGAACAAGAACGTGTGCCTGTGGCAAGGGCTACCCTCCGGGCCACCAGTCGGGCATTTGCGATCATCTCGGCTATGCCACCTTGGCTTGCCCCGTTGAGGGACGCATTGTTGTCTTTGGGATTGTATTATATCAACAAAAAAACTGCAAGGCTCGGTCGTTTTTTTGACCGTATCGCACAATTGGATATACATTACCGCAAAGCCCCGCTTGCTATCCACCACGCCACGGGCCGTGGTGTACAGGCTGGAGATAGGCTCCCCTTTTTGCCGATATTTGATGAGAAGACAAAAAGCCGGACAGACTTGCACCGATGGTGCGAAAAACCAGGTTTTGTACTGCTCCTCTTAGGAACCATCAGCCAGCATCAGCTTCATGTAATTGGGCAGTGGGTGCGGCAGAAATATCCAAGGGAGATGCACCTCTACTACTTGCCGTATTCCGCAAAGAACAATGGTGTCTTTAGTGCGTTTGACGTAAAGGCGGATGGGACAAAAATTATTCTCGTCAGGCCTGACATGCACATTGGTTATGTCAACGATATGCTTAACGTGAGCCTTATCGACACCTATATGGAGGGGATTTTGGGATGGAAAAATTTTGGTCATTTGTCGAAAAACCACTAATTATGTGTCATAATTTGTCTTCAATATGAAAAGGGTGGTCTATATCTTGCTTATTGGTGGATTGCTGTTAGCGACATGGGCTAAGGCCCAGCAAACGACCTACGTGTTGGTGCATGGCGCCTGGGGTGGCGGATGGTCGTTTAAGAAAACGGATTCATTGCTCCGCTTGCAGGGAAATATCGTATATCGTCCTACCCTGTCGGGTTTAGGCGAACGGGTGCATTTGGCATCACCGGAGATTGACCTAAGCATGCACATCGCTGATGTGGTCAACACCATCTTGTTCGAGAACCTGCATGATGTCGTTTTACTGGGCCACAGCTACGGAGGAATGGTGGTGACCGGCGTGGCTGACAGCATTCCCGAACGAGTCCGGCAGTTGATTTATTTGGATGCCTTTGTACCGGAGGATGGGCAAAGTGTGGCCACGGCACATGGGCAAGAAAGCCCGGGCGGGGAAATGCCGTCGAAGGACGGCCTGGTTTACCCGTTTTGGAATACGGATGGCCAGGGTTTCCCGCGGGATGTACCGCAACCCGCCAAGACATTTTCTCAACCACTCGTACTAAAAAACAAGAATCGGCTGGAAATACCGACCACGTATATATTGACCTATGAAGGTGAAGATCCCGAAAAGGATGCATTTGCCTTTTTCGCTAGCCGGGCGAAGGGATATGGGTGGAAAATCATTCACATGCAAGCAGACCACAACCCGCAGATGACCATGCCGGACAAACTGGCCCAACTGCTGGCTGAGGTAGGAGACGAAAACTAACCGCTAATCATGGATAAACAGATACATGCATGGGACATAAAGCCCTTTGATGCCCTGTCGCTTGAGGAACTTTATAAAATCTTGCAACTAAGGCAGGAAGTCTTCATTTTGGAGCAAGCCTGTGTATACAGTGACCTGGACAACAAAGATCAGAAATCTTTCCACTTGATGGGATGGCATGGGGACGTGCTTGCTGCCTATACGCGGCTCATTCCTTGGGGTATTTCCTATCCGGACGCGACAAGCATTGGCCGGGTATTGGTGGCCAAGGATTTCCGGGGCATACGGCTTGGCGAGGAACTGATGCTACGGAGTATTGAAGCGATCTATGCACGGTATGGACGACACACCATAAAAATCGGTGCCCAACAACATTTGAAAGCATTTTACAATCACCTTGGTTTCGAGCAGACCAGCGAACCCTATATGGATGCAGGCATCCTGCATATTGAGATGACACGCGCTTGCGAATGAAACACGGCTGATGCAAATTAAACGAATTAGCGTCATCCGTGTTCAATCAAATGCGGAGACATTGGGTATTGTGCCTAAATCACCGTAATTTAGCGACGATGAATATCGACTACGAGAATCTTTCGCCGGAAATGATGCAATTGGCGGCTGCAGTATTCCTAATCCGGCTGCTTATATGGGTATTTTATGCGAATACGGTGCGGAAAACACTATTGTCAATCAGTCCCGAAAACCGGTTAATGAATCCGGATCAGGCGTGGCTGCTGATCATCCCTTTTTTCAATATCTACTGGAATTTCTCCGTCGCTTCCCGCCTGGCCGACTCGCTAACCAATGAGTTTTTCGACCGGAAGATAGCCGAGGAAGAAAACCCGGGGCGCGCGGCAGGCATGTGGTATGCTTGGTTGTTTCTGCTCGCTAATATCCCGTTTCCGCCGTTTATACTAATCACCATCTTTTTGCTAAGCACGGTTTATTTCATTGTGTATTGGGTGAAAGTAAGCAATTTCAGAAACCTGCTGATGGAACACGAAAAATTCAGAAACAAACAACAAGATTGATTGGCTATGTATCTGCAGGAACTGACGGCTTACCTGGAATCATTGGCACCCTTGGATTACCAAGAACCCTATGATAATGCTGGCTTACTAGTGGGTAGCCCGAGCAAGGAAGTCAACCTGGCGTTGGTATCGCTGGATTGCACGGAGGAGGTAGTCGATGAGGCCATCGGCCTAGGCTGTGATTTGATTATTTCCCACCACCCCATCGTGTTCAAAGGGCTCAAGCGCTTCAACGGGAATACTTATGTAGAGCGCGTGGTGATGAAAGCCATCAAGCATGATATAGCCCTGTATGCCATCCACACCAACCTCGACAACGTAAAGGGAGGTGTAAACAGCAAAATAGCAGAACGACTCGGCTTGCAAAATACAGCTATACTGAGCCCTAAAAGCGAATTGCTCCGCAAACTTTCGGTATTTGTGCCAACAAGCCATGCGGAGCCGGTACGGGCGGCGTTATTTGCTGCCGGTGCAGGCCATATTGGGAATTATGACGAGTGCAGCTTTAATATGACGGGCTATGGCACATTCCGTGGCAATGAAGAAACTAACCCATTCGTGGGTAGCCCGGGGAAGCAACACCGTGAGGAAGAAGTGCGGGTAGAGGTGATATATCCGGCCAACAGAGAACGGAAGATACTGCTTGGTCTTTTTGAAGCCCACCCCTATGAAGAGGTGGCCTATGACATATACCCCTTGCAAAACAACCATCCGCAGGTGGGTAGCGGCATTATCGGCCAACTGGAACGCCCGTTGCCGGAACTTGAATTCCTCCGCCTACTGAGAGAACAGCTCAGTGCGACTGTAATCCGGCATACGGCTCTCCTCGGGACACCGGTGACCCGTGTTGCCGTTTGTGGCGGAGCCGGAGGCTTTCTGCTCAGCCAGGCTATCCGCTCGGGGGCCGATGCGTTTGTGACGGCGGATTACAAATACCACGAGTTTTTCGATGCGGAGGGAAAAATTGTGATTGCAGATGTGGGACATTTTGAAAGCGAACAATTTACGCAGCAATTATTGTTGGAAATTATTCGAAAAAAATTTCCTACCTTTGCAGTCCGTTTGACGGAAATAGATACGAATCCGATAAAATACTACAGTTAAATGGAACAGACCATTGAACAAAAGCTAAGGGCCCTCTGGCAATTGCAAACCATACACACGAAGATAGACAAAATTCGCCAGGTAAGGGGCGAGTTGCCTATGGAAGTGGGTGATTTGGAAGATGAAATTGCTGGACTGGAAACCCGCATTGAGAAAATCCGGGGCGAATTAGATGAGTTGGAAGACTCCATCGTCAATCGCCGCAACATGATTAGAGATGCACAGGCTGCCATCAAAAAGTATGAAGGACAACTCAATGAGGTAAAAAACAACCGGGAATACGATGCCATTACCAAGGAAATCGAAATCCAAGGGCTAGATATTCAGGTGAGCGAAAAGAAAATCCGTGAGTTTGAATTTGAAATCAAGAACAAAACGGAAGCTTACGAAAATACGCAGGCGACGCTTGAAACGGCCAAAAAAGACCTCGAAGTAAAAAAGGGCGAGTTGGATACCATCACTGGAGAAACCCAAAAGGAAGAAGACGAATTCTTAAAGCAGGCCGATGAAGCTGAAACGGAGATTGAGGATCGCTTGATTCGCGTATACCGTAGACTTAGGACGTCTTATAAAAACGGGCTGGCCGTGGTTTCCATTGACCGCGACAGCTGCTCAGGATGCCACAATAAAATACCACCCCAAATGCAACTCGAAATCCGGCAACGCAAAAAAATCATCGTTTGCGAGCATTGCGGCCGTATACTCGTTGACGAAGCATTGGTACAGGAAGCGGAGTCGCCCGCAGTCGCCTAAGACGATAAGATAAGAACTATTCAACCGCGGCCTTCATTCGGAAAGATGAAGGCCGTTTTTTTATCGAGGACTACGCTTCAATGAGCCCCATGATCCAATTTATCCAATGGGAAATGGTTGATGCCCTGCGTCTAAATGTGTTTTCTGCCGCAACACCGTAAATATGGCTGGCTTTCATGATTTCAACAATCTTACCTTTATTGGGCACCTCTGCCTCTTCAATGTATGATAGGAAGGATGAGCGAAATGCCGCATGTGCAAGAATAGCGGCGACCAAAGCCAGCTGTCTTTTTTTGATGTCTAATTGAAAGAGTGCATTACCCTTGTCGGTAAGATAAAACAAAGGTTCTCCTCCCTCATGTGTTTTGTCAATTAATCCCAGATACCTTCCTGCATCGCTATAGTAGTTGGTCTGCCGCCTATCAAAATCATAATTTGAGGTTATTTGCTGATGGGATAGTGCCTTTTCATCAAACAGCAATTCACATAGGTTAATCACCCGTTGAAATGAATCGGCTTGAGGAAATGGAACATTGGGTTCTGCAACAACCGATGTCCGGTGCAATACGTCCAGGATGGTCTGTAAATTAATAGGGGGTTCGCCTTCATCGATGATGTATTTTTTTTGGCGATGCAAGCGCAGGGAATTATAGGTGCGAAAATCTTCAAAAACATACTCCCTGAGCTGAAAAATGCCATTCGTATACGTCAAAAACAAGGGTCTAATCGGCTTGTTTATTTGCCCATGCCAAAGCCTGAAAGGGTAATACAGCTGTCTAATCAGGAAATCTCCGGCGATGTAATTCTTTGCTTCAATAAGACTTAGGGAACGTGCGCCTTCATATCCTGCATCAATTTCGATCTGGGCATTTTTGACAGCCACATTTCTCGTTTGCCCATCCGCACAACGGACATTAAAATCGAAAGCGGAAGAGCTCATCCTGCCATTGACCGTCGCAAACAAGGTGTCATCATTGACGAAATCCTGGATAATCCCGGTGATAAAGGCGCAGTTTAACGCGGTTGACTCGCTTGTGATGTTCCTGAAATCCAAGCTTTCAATATGGCTGGGAAATTTTATTTTATGAACGGTCACATCATCATCCGGTTCAAAAGGGTGAAATGCGTTAAAAGAGGAAATTAGGTAGTTTCTTCGCGTGACAGGAAGGATGGAAAGATGATGGGCAGCAAATAAGCGGGGAAGTTGGGATTGGTGGTCAAATTTGGTCATTAACCGGGCTTCCCTAATGGCATTAATTTCGGTAGAAGTAATCAGGTAATAACCCGTTTTTTCTATTGCTTTTAGGATTTGATGCCGCTCAAACAACAACTTCCAGGCGGCCTCATTCTTGGAATCAGCCATAATTGCAGATGAGGTATTCGTCGACTTCCCCCCGTTTGGCAGCATCGGAGTTGACGGATCGGGTTGCTTTCACAGTATGGATGCGGTAATTCGCATATAAATCGCCGATAAACGGAGTAGCGGAATTAGAAAGCAAAAATTTGACACCCCTTGCATTCAACTCATCACATACATTCCGAAGGCGTATTTGGTCGTCCTCGTCCCATCCTCCCTGGACATATCCCGTAAAGTTCGCGGTTTGTGATACCGGATGATAAGGCGGGTCTAAATAAACAAAATCATTGCGGGAGGCGTCAGCTAAGGCCTTCTCATAATCAACATTCAATATCCGGATAGTCGGTGTATTCAGGTATTTACTAACGGCTTTTATCGTAGGCGCATTGATAAAATTGGGGTTTTTGTACCGGCCAAACGGCGTATTGAACTCCCCGGCACTGTTGACCCGGTACAAGCCGTTATAGCAAGTCTTATTGAGATAGATCAGCCGCGACGCTCGCCTTACAGCCGGCAAATCCGCATAGGCCGGGAGTCGATCAAGCGCCCTTATCCGATAAAAGTAGTCCGCCTCATTTTCATGCGTGACTAAGTCTTCGACTAACTCATTGGGTGTATTCCGTATGACGTTGTAGACATTTATTAACTCGGCATTCGCATCATTGATGGTCGCTCTTTTTGGCTGTAGGTGGAACAATACGGCTCCCCCACCTACAAAGGGCTCGTAATACGAACCGAATTGGGCGGGCTTCATTGAGCTAATGGCGTCAAGCAGTTGCCTTTTGCCCCCCACCCATTTCAAAAATGGTGCAACCAATTTATTTTTTGCCAAAACGTGATGCTAAGCTATTTAGTTGCAAAAATCGTAAATTTTGAGCGTAAAAACAATTATTTCACAGACTATTCGAAAGGACATTCCTCTTTCCTTTACTAATAAAATTCACAAAAAATGTGTATTTTTGCTTACCACATGATTTTTATTGATTAGGGTAAATGACGAAACAAACGACGCCCGACTTGGGTGAACAACATGAAATACAAGTTTTTGGCGCACGAGTACATAACCTCAGGGACATTGACGTAAGCTTTCCTCGTAATGAATTGGTGGTCATAACCGGCTTAAGCGGTAGCGGCAAGTCGTCGCTGGCCTTTGACACCATCTATGCAGAAGGCCAGCGCCGGTATATGGAAACATTCAGTGCATACAGCCGCCAGTTTCTGGGGGGCATGGAACGCCCGGATGTAGACAAAATTTCGGGACTTAGCCCCGTGATTTCCATTGAACAAAAGACCACCAGCAAGAATCCCCGTTCTACGGTAGGGACGATCACCGAGGTGTATGATTTTATGCGCCTGCTTTTTGCCCGTGCCGGGGAGGCCTATTCCTACGTGACGGGAAAAAAGATGGAACGCATGTCGGAAGATCAGGTCGTAGACCGCATCATCCAACAGTTTGAGGGGCAAGCAATCAATGTACTGGCGCCCGTGGTGAAGGGCCGCAAAGGTCACTACCGCGAGCTGTTTGAGCAGATCCGCAAACAGGGTTATGTGAAGGTGCGCGTGGATGGTGAATTGTTGGACATCGCCCCTAAAATGCAGGTCGACCGGTACAAAATCCACGATATCGAAATGGTCGTTGATCGGCTTATGGTCTCGGAAAAGGATCGGAAACGGCTTTACACATCGGTGATGCAGGCCATGAAGGCGGCGAAGGGCATCATCAAGGTCAGCGACAAGGCCAACAACGAATACTTCTACAGCCGTTATTTGATGGATGCAGAATCGGGCATCTCCTATGACGAGCCACAACCCAATACATTTTCCTTCAATTCACCTTATGGTGCTTGTCCACATTGTGGCGGACTGGGATACGTATACGAAATAGACCGCCATGCGGTCATTCCGGATCCAAAGCTCAGTATCGTGAAAGGTGGGCTAGCCCCGCTTGGCGAATACCGTGATACCTGGAATTTTCAGGTACTGAAAGCCATTGCCAAAAAATACGATTTCTCCCTAACTACTCCCATCGAAAAGCTCTCAGACAAGCAACTCGATACCCTGTTGTATGGTGCGGAGGAAGATATCACCGTACCGGTCACTTATAGTAGCTGGAATACGAAGGATTATAAGATTACCTTTGAGGGCATTTTCAAAATGCTTGAAGAACAAAATGAACGGCTCGGCGTCAGCGGGCAGAACCTGGATGACTACCGCGTACAGAAAGTGTGCCCGGTGTGCCAGGGTGCCCGTCTCAAGAAAGAGTCGCTCCACTTTAAAATAGGTGGCAAAAACATCCACGAGCTGGCGGTAATGGATATTACCACGCTGGCGGCATGGTTTGACGCTGTCGAGCAGCTACTGGATGAAAGGCAGCTCATCATCGCTACGGAAATCCTGAAAGAGATCCGCGCACGATTGGGCTTTTTGCTGGATGTGGGACTCAATTACCTGACGCTTGACCGTACAGCAAAAACACTTTCCGGTGGGGAGGCACAACGTATCCGGCTGGCCACCCAGATTGGCTCGCAGCTGGTCAATGTGTTGTATATCTTGGATGAGCCCAGTATCGGGCTGCACCAGCGCGACAACGAACGACTTATCAAGGCCTTGAAAAACCTGCGTGATATCGGCAATTCCGTATTGGTGGTGGAGCACGATAAGGATATGATCCTCCATGCCGATTATGTAATCGACATGGGTCCTGCAGCAGGCGCACATGGTGGGCTGGTGGTGGCACAGGGCAGACCCGAAGCCATCAAATCTGCTAATACACTCACTGCGGCATACCTCAACGGAACAAAGGCCATCGCTGTACCGGCAAAACGGCGGGCGGGCAACGGCCACATACTACATCTTTCCGGTGCCTCCGGTAATAATCTGCGCAATGTTTCCGCTGACTTTCCGTTGGGCAAACTTATCGTCGTTACCGGCGTATCGGGAAGCGGCAAGTCCAGCTTGATTACAGAAACGCTGTATCCCATCTTAAACCGACATTTCTTCCGGGCAAAAAAGACTCCCCTACCCTATAAGAAGCTCGATGGATTGCAACATGTCGATAAGGTCATCGAGATAGACCAGACCCCCATAGGCCGTACACCCCGTTCTAACCCGTCTACCTATACGGGCGTTTTTTCGGATATCCGGGCGCTTTTTGTGCAACTGCCCGAGTCCAAAATTCGGGGTTACAAGCCCGGGCGTTTTTCTTTTAACGTAAAGGGCGGACGGTGTGAAACCTGCCAAGGTGCGGGAATGAAGGTCATCGAAATGAATTTCCTGCCGGATGTGCAAGTGCCTTGCGAGACCTGCAATGGCAAGCGCTACAACCGTGAAACGCTGGAGGTACGCTATCGCGGCAAATCCATCAGTGATGTGCTCGATATGCGCATCGATGAGGCGGTTTCCTTCTTTGAAAATATCCCATCGATATATCGTAAAATCAAGACCTTGCAAGACGTGGGACTTGGTTATCTCACGTTGGGCCAATCGTCCGTAACATTGTCCGGAGGCGAAGCGCAGCGCGTGAAACTGGCCACGGAACTCTCCAAGAAAGATACGGGAAAGACCTTTTATATCCTCGATGAGCCGACGACAGGGCTTCATTTTGAAGATGTGAATGTATTGCTCGAAGTGCTCAATCGGTTGGTAGATCGCGGAAATACCGTATTGGTGATTGAGCACAACCTGGATGTCATCAAAGTGGCCGATTGGGTAGTGGATCTTGGCCCTGAGGGGGGCGCAGGTGGTGGAGAAATCCTTTTTAGCGGTACGCCCGAAGACCTGACTCAATGCAAAAGGAGCCAGACAGCACGCTTTCTTGAACAAGAAATGCGGGGAGTAGGGACGTTTTCGTAACTTCGCAGGCATGTCAGATATTATCCAACTGTTGCCGGATGCCGTAGCCAACCAGATTGCCGCAGGAGAGGTGGTACAACGTCCGGCGTCCGCAGTGAAGGAATTGATCGAAAATGCCATAGATGCCGGGGCCGATAAGATCAGGCTGATTGTGAAGGACGCCGGTAAATCGCTCATCCAGGTGATAGACAACGGATGTGGCATGAGCGTGACCGATGCCAGGTTGTGTTTTGAGCGTCATGCGACCTCCAAAATCCGCAAGGCGGAGGATTTGTTTGCCATCCGTACCATGGGATTTCGCGGGGAAGCGCTGGCTTCCATCGCGGCTATTGCGCATGTCGAACTCAAGACCCGTCGTGTAGAAGATGAGCTGGGCACATTGATTGAAATTGAAGGGGCCGAAGTGGTACGGCAAGAACCGGCAGGCCTTGCCGCAGGCACCAGCATCTGCGTGAAAAACCTGTTTTACAACATTCCGGCGAGGCGCAACTTTCTTAAAAGCAACCCGGTTGAGATGCGCCATATTGTGGATGAATTCCAGCGGATAGCCTTGGCATACCCGCATATTTTTTTCAGCCTCCATAGCGACGACCAAGAGCTGTTTCACCTGCCCGGTGAAAGCCTGAAGCAACGTATCGTGCATGTATTTGGAAACGGCTACAACCAACGGCTGGTACCGGTGGAGGAAGAAACAACCATTATCAACCTCAAGGGCTTTATTGGAAAACCTGAATTTGCGAAGAAAACCCGGGGGGAGCAGTTTTTTTTCGTGAACAACCGCTTTGTGAAAGACCCCTATCTCAATCATGCGATCGTCAAGGCTTACGAGGGCATCCTGCCGTCGGACAGTTTCCCCCTGTATGTCTTGTTTATAGAAATCGACCCGGCAAAAATTGATATCAATGTCCACCCCACCAAAACGGAAATCAAATACGAAGATGAACGGGCGATCTATGCGATTTTGCAATCGGCGGTAAAGCGTTCACTGGGGCGCTATAACATTACACCTACGCTTGATTTCAATCAGGAAACCGGTTTCAGCAATATGATCAGTCCGAAGCCGCTGGAAGAAATCACTCCGCCTTCCATTACCTTTAATCCCAATTTTAATCCATTTGACCGCGGGAAGCCCAGTGGCGGGACGCAGTCGGCAGCTATCCCACAAAATTGGGACACCCTTTATCAAATCACGGAAAAGGCCGCAGATACCCAACTAACGCTTCATGGAAAAGATGATTTATCCAATGAATATACTCAGCCGCCCAAGAAACAGCCCTTCCAGCTACATAGCCGCTATATTATTTCGCAGATCCACTCGGGATTTATCCTAATTGACCAACAAGCTGCACACGAGCGCATTTTGTTTGAGCAGTTTTGCCAGCAACTTGAAAACCGACAGGGTGCAAGCCAGCAAAGTTTGTTTCCACAGACTATCGCGCTTACCGGCTCGGATTTCCAATTGATTACCGATTTACTTCCAGACATCCAGGCGTTGGGTTTCCAGATCAGGGAGTTTGGAAAGCATACGTTTGTCGTTGAAGGTATCCCAGCAGACTTGACATCCGGTGTAAACGAACGGCAGGTATTGGAACAACTGCTGGAAGACTATAAAAACAACCAAGCAGAATTGAAACTTCCGAAACGTGAAAAACTGGCCAGAAGCTTGGCCCGGCATGCCGCTATCAAACCCGGTATGGCACTGTCGGTTGATGATATGGTCGAACTGATTGATCGGCTCTTTGCCTGCGAGATGCCAAATGTGTCATTGAATGGCAAACCGATAATCCTTACTTTTACATTGCAAGAACTATCAGCGCGCTTCGAGCGCAACTAATTGAATAATGAATAACCATGTATAACAACTCCGCATCTCCTTTTGCAGGGCTACCCCCGGTAGTCAAAAATCTGCTTATCATTAACATCATTTGCTTTGTTGGCACAATGATTTTCGAACAGGCCAACCGTTTTTTCGGCGTATACTATCCGGATTCACCTTTCTTTAAAATATGGCAGGTTGTTACTTACATGTTTATGCATGGCGGGTTTATGCATATTTTTTTCAATATGTTTGCGCTTTTCATGTTTGGGCCGGTATTGGAGCAGGTGTTAGGTTCCAAGCGATTTTTGAATTATTATTTGATTACCGGCCTTGGCGCGTTGGTGTTGCAATTTGCGGTACAGGCCGCAGAGGTTTATCAGATAACGGGCACGGTAGTCGCCAGGGGTTGGCTGCGCTTCGATATGCTTGAGGGGGTGGTGCATGGCAACCATCCTGAATTGACGCAGGGAAGTTTTGAAAAACTGGTATCTATTTATAATACCCCCATGGTGGGAGCTTCCGGCGCTATATATGGGCTTTTGATCGCGTTTGGCTACCTCTTTCCCAACACCCCGTTGATGTTGATTTTTCTGCCGGTGCCTATTAAGGCGAAATATTTTATTCCGGTCATGATTCTTATCGAGCTCTATTTGGGTATATCGCGCACGGGCACATCCATTGCGCATTTTGCACATATTGGCGGCGCATTGTTCGGATTCTTGCTCATCAAGTTATGGGGAATCAGGCGGCCCAATTATTGGTAAAATGAAACAAGCGCTGATTTTGTTATATCTTCGATGAAAACGATTAAAAAAAATTTTTGCTATATTAGCCACTGTTATCTGGAAATTACACAGGAAGCACAGCGATGAAAAGGTCATGGATTGGCGGTCTATGGGATAAGGCTTTCCGTTCAGGAAGTCCTTTATATCTGTTTATTGCTATCAACATTTTGGTGTTTGTTGGTATCAATATGCTATCGCTGATTACTGCCCTACGTTTTACGGACATCCCGTTGTCCGGTTATTTGATGTCATGGCTGCAGCTTCCGGCATCAATAACGGCATGGCTATATAAGCCGTGGACCATTGCCACCTACATGTTTACACAACAGGGGTTGTTCCATGTGCTTTTCAATATGCTATGGTTGTTTTGGCTGGGTATTATTTTCCTTGATTTTCTCAAAAAGCGGCAATTCACCTTCGTGTACCTCGCCGGGGGGCTCGCGGGCGGGCTGCTTTACCTACTGGCCTTTAACCTAATACCTATATTTAAAGCAGAAGCATTCCGAACAGTTATGATTGGTTCGTCGGCCAGTGTGAGCGCCATCGTGTTTGCAACGGCAACCCTATTGCCAGACTACACCATCCGGATGCTGTTTTTTGGCAATGTAAGGCTGAAATACCTGGCATTGGCATTTATTGCTATTGATGTGCTGGCCATTGGCGGGTTTAATGCTGGGGGAAGTATCGCACACATTGGCGGGGCAT
The DNA here is from genome assembly GCF_900109365.1 of Parapedobacter koreensis. GTDB lineage: Bacteria > Bacteroidota > Bacteroidia > Sphingobacteriales > Sphingobacteriaceae > Parapedobacter > Parapedobacter koreensis. Next base: position 218,629 of record NZ_FNZR01000005.1, read on the forward strand.
TGTTCGGCTTTGTATACATCAAACGATTACAGAACGGGCAAGACTGGAGCCGTATTTTGGGCGTTGAACGTAAGAAAAGAAAATTACGTGTTGTACGGAATGATGCGCCCCCATACGAAGAACCTTTGGTACCCAATCAGGAAGTCATCGATCGGATTTTGGACAAAATTTCGCAATCCGGTTATGAAAGCCTTACCAAAGCCGAGAAAGAAGCCTTGTTTAAAGCCAGCAAACAGGGCCAAAATGAGTACTGATGGTATCGAAACCACGTCGCAAGAAAGCACTGAATTTTTTCGGTAAGTCTGTTTTATTCGCCAATTTCCTTGCAGTCTTAGCGCTGCTGTTAAGTTATTCGGCTCCGTTTATCAATCCAAAAGCCTTTTGGCCCAGTGCCTTTTTTGGTATTGCTTACCTACCCTTGCTGATCATCAACATCGTGTTTATCGTATATTGGCTGACATTGAGGGCCCGTTACGCAGCCATTTCTTTTTTGGCCATTTTATTGGGTTGGGGCACATTGAGCAAGCATGTAGGCTTCAACAGCAAAGTGCCCGAAGCGGTAGTTGCTACGCCGGATGCCGCCCATGTCCGGCTGTTGACCTATAATGTGCATTTTTTCAGGGCTTTCGAACAGCAAGATACCGAGCTTACCATTTGGGAGGATGCCATGAAACTTATGGACAGCATTTCTCCTGATGTGATATGTATCCAGGAATACTATACCCGCCAAAAAGGGCGGTATAAAATGGTTAAAGAATTTGAACGGAAAATCAAAACGCCTTACCATTACATTTCTCCTACAGCAGAAAACGAATATGAAGCTTATGGTATTGCGATATTTTCGCGCTACCCCATTGTTGCTTCTGGCTATTTGCCTCAACATGAACTTGGCGTGAATCGGATTATCTACGCAGATATTGATAAAGGCGGCAAGATTTTCCGGGTATACAATGTCCACTTGCGTTCGTTCGGCTTCCAGAAAGAAGACTATGATTTTATAAAAAGGCCATCAAAGACCATCGAAAAAGATGCTGCCTCTACCAGACGCATCGGATCGCGCCTGAAACATGCGTTCAATGCCCGGAGTGATCAGGCCGAGATACTGCGCGAACATAGCAGGGCTTGTGAAACCCCATACATTATTGCCGGCGATTTTAACGACACACCTTTATCTTATTCGGTAAACAAAGTTTCCGCGGGATTACAGAATGCTTTCCATGAAAAGGGACGAGGCTGGGGGGTTACCTATAATGGGGATTTTCCTAATTTCCAAATCGACTATATTTTGGCAAGCAAGGAATTTAAGATACATCATTATCAAATCATCAAAGCAAAGCTTTCGGATCATTATCCCGTGTGGGCTGACGTGCAGTTTTGATTGGAACAAGGGCAGGGATAACAAAAAACGGAGAACCGCCTCTTTCGATTTGAATCCTCCGTTTTTAACCTTAATTACAACCGTAGCTGTAATTTAGGCATCAAGTCTTAGTCATTGTCGGCATCTGTCCTATGCTTGCCAAGAGGCTGCATTTACATGATGCAATTTTGCCATTCGTTGCTTTCCCCGTGGGGACTGCGATAATGCACAAAATCCACTGCGTATGTTTTGATTGGGTTGCTCCTTTTTCAAGGCAGCGAACAAATCTCCATCGGCATGATACCGCTAAGAGCCAATCCATCGCTAAAGCCATCCGGAATAACAGCCTTTCGGCATTACTCCATCTTGGATACTTTATTATGGGCGATTCAAAGAACTCCGTACTTGATATTGACTAAGGTAAGAACAAAAAGTATCGGTGTCAAGGAAAAGTGATTTATTTTGTTAACAAGTTTTCCACCTTTGAAGCCGCTTTTATCAACAATGCTTCGGGGTCTATATGCGCCGTTTTGGGTTGAATAAGGTATTAATTGCAAATAGAAATCTATCTTATCCACATGTTGGTTAAGTAAACTTATCAACAATTTAGTGTTAAGTTTGTCGCTATGTCCAGTTGTTTTCGTCATTTAAACCCCCGTTTTTTAAAAAACGTCACGAGAAAAAGTCGTATTTTTATACCTTCATTTGGATAAGGAAAGTAGGTTACTGATGGCGGCATCCCGCAAAATTTTTGTGTTAGATACTTCGGTCATTTTGTATGACCACAATGCGCTGAACAATTTTCAGGAGCATGACGTGGCTATTCCAATACAGGTACTTGAAGAACTCGACAATATGAAGGGGGGCAATGAAACAAGGAATTTCGAAGCCCGTGGTTTTATTCGATTGATTGATAGTCTTTCCAAGAAAAAACTCATCAACCAATGGGTGCATCTCAATGGGCAAACCAAAGGAAAATTCAGGGTCATCCTTTCAGGGAATCCCCAGCGTACTGACGCAGCGGCGATCTTTGGGAATGAAAAATATGACCATCAGATCATCAATGCCGCACTTATTCTGATGGAAGAAAACCCGGAAAAGAAGGTTGTCTTGGTTTCAAAGGATATCTGTTTAAGGCTTAAAGCAAAGGCGTTGAACCTGATGGCAGAAGATTACGAAACAGGAAAGATAAAAAATGTAGCGGAGCTCTATACCGGCAAGACCGTACGGAGGGATCTGCCTGACGAGTTGGTGGAGGCCCTGAAAAACCGGACAACCATAGCCGTGGAAAATATGCCCTTCAATCACATTGGAGCCAATCAATTTTATGTGCTGAAGCAACACCGTAAGACGTTTCATGCTTTTTACCATAAAAGCACGCAGACATTAGCCCCGGTATCAACAGCCCCGGTATTCCGCATCAAGCCCAGAAATCCGGAGCAGGCGTTCGCGCTCCATGCCCTGCTTGACCCCGCTATCCGCTTAGTGAGTATCCAAGGCAATGCGGGCACGGGAAAGACGCTGCTGGCATTGGCGAGCGCGTTGGAGCAGCGGAAGAATTACCGGCAAATTTATATCACGCGTCCGGTTATCCCATTGAGCAATAAAGAAATTGGGTTTTTGCCGGGGGATGCTAAATCCAAAACGGATCCGTTTCTTGCTCCTATCTGGGACAACCTCCGTTTCATCAAAGAGCAATATGCGGATGATGAAAAGATGCTTGAAAAGATAGATGAACTAATTGCTACGGAAAAAATAGCGATTACGCCGTTGGCTTTCATCCGTGGGCGCACGCTTACCAAAATTTTCTTTATTGTAGATGAAGCCCAGAACCTGACGCCCCATGAAATCAAGACGATTATTTCCCGGGCGGGTGAACATACCAAAATTGTCTTCACGGGCGATATTTATCAAATTGATACGCCTTACCTTGATGCCGAAAGCAATGGACTGTCGTATCTCATCGAAAATGTGAAAAACCATCCCCTATACGCCCACATCACCCTGCAAAAGGGCGAACGTAGCGAGTTGGCCAATTTAGCGAATGATTTGTTATAGCGTGGCAATGCGCCATTCTTTGGGGTAATAATTGTTGATGCGGGCGGGAAGTACCTTCACCCAGCCTAAGGGCGTGCCCTTATAGGAAGCCAGTGCCCAGCCCTTGGGGCCATTCGGATCATGCATTGCAGGAAGATTGCCTTTGCGGAGGTATTCCAAGGCGTATTCTTTATCCAATGCCAGTTGGGGAAGGTCGGGGTGCTGTGCGTTGCTCAATGCCAGATCATGTGCAGGGATAAGTTCGCCTTTGGCCGGGCGACCCACGCGTGTGCCAGCATTGCGCAAGTAGAGCATATCCCGCAGGATACGCAGATCCGCCTCACGTCCCTTGGGCAAGATGTGCAGGTCGTCTCCTACCGTAAACGAAAAGAAAGCGTCGCTTTCAGCAAGCCAATTTGTTAGCACCATGGGTGCAAGGGCTTTTTCCGTTTTTACCTTACGCTGATCAAAGGAAGACTGCGGGGCAACTTTGCGGAAAGCCGCAAGGTAAAAACCCTCTCCGCGCAACTTGTGCGGATAAAAGCGGTAGCCTGGGCAGGCATGTTTTTCCGATAGTGTTTGTTCGATTCCCCAGCCCTCGTCTATCGGGATACCGATCGGCTCCATGCCCTGCGTATCACATAGCCAATCGGCTATCTCTTCGTTTTCTTCCACCGAATATGAACAGGTGGAATACAAAAGGATGCCCTCCTCCTTCAGTGTGGGCAGGCTATCAGCAAGGATGCGCCGCTGGCGTTCGCTGCACAGCATCACGGCTCCTTCAGACCATTCGGCGATGGCCGCGTGGTCTTTGCGGAACATGCCCGAACCTGAACAAGGGGCATCCACCAACAGCATATCCACGTAGCCGGGCAAATGCCTGAATGCCGACGGATCGTTGTTCGTGACAACGGTATTGGTATGCCCCCAGCGAACAAGATTGTCGGCCAGGGTGGTCACCCGGGTCTTGATGAGTTCATTGGCGATGAGCAAGCTATCTGGATGCAGGTACGTATTCAGCAGCGTGCTCTTACCGCCGGGTGCGGCACAGAGGTCTAATGCTACCAAGGGTCGCTCGTCCAATGCCAGCTTGCTTATCGCATGGGCAATAAACATGGAGGAAGCTTCCTGTACGTAGTAGCAGCCGGCATGGAATAGCGGATCCAGCGTGAATACAGGCCGTTGTGCAAGGTAAAACCCCTTGTCGCACCAAGGCACACGTTCAAGGGATGCGGTATCCACGTTATTTGCCTTCGCCGGATTAATCCGGATGGACGTAATGCCTCCTTCCTGTTCATGTATGGCCTCAAAAGCCACAGTGTCAAACCCGGCCAGGTTGCCTAATCGGCGAACTAACGCAGGTGGTATGATGTTGCTCATGTGGATACAAACTTAAGGATTTAATGGCTACCCTCTTGCGTATATGCATGAAAAGAAATACTTTCGGATCTTAAAGAATCAATACATGGAACCACCGCTCATGGAAGAACCCGTCTACCAAGTCCCTGCCCGCTTCCGTTTTACGGAAAATTTGCACATTGTCTTTTGGTTAATCAAAGACATCAGCTGGGCGATGCTTTGGCAGCCATTGGGAATGGTGATGATTATTCCAACGCTGTTATTAGCCGTCCGGATCACCATCCAGACCCGATACATCAAAAGCGAGCTGTACCACAACTTGGCCATTTTATGCTGGATATGCGCCAACTGCACGTGGATGACCTTCGAGTTTTTCTGGCCGGAATACGATTTCCTTCGTTATTATACAGCCATACCATTCAGCTTTGGCATCGGTTTTATTTCCTATTATTATTTTGTCCTTTTGCCGGCGGCCGGAAGACACACTGCGGAAGCTGTGGAAAAAATTGACGTTACACCTTGAAATGACACGCCTTTGTCCTGCTAACATAAACTTAATACGAATTGCATATTAACTTTAGTTAACCCCGCTATTTTTGTTTGTGAAACATATCCTTGTGTGGTTTAAAAAACAACATTAAGTTTGTTGATACCAAGGATAACCCTGCAATTCAAAATTAATTAGGTTATTGTTTGCTATGTCTACTCCTGTCGATCCAGCGTTGATTACCCGTTTGCGGGATGGGGAGGAAGCTGCTTTTCGCGCGATTTATGATCAGCTGCATGGGCAGATTTATCGGATGATATTGGCCTTGGTCAAGGACACAGCGAAGACCGAAGAGCTTTTGCAGGAAACATTTGTTTCCCTGTGGCTGAACAGGCAGAAGCTGGATGCTGAGCAACCACTGTACCCTTATCTTTACCTGACGGCCAAGCGGCTTGCCATAGACCATTTCCGGAAAAAATTGGTAGAAGCCAATGCCTCAGATTATGCGAAAAAATCTGTAGCCAACAGCACAAACAATACCGAAGAAGCGGTTTTTTTTGAAGATCTCAATCGTTTTGCACGAGAAACCATCAATGCCTTACCGATGCAGCAGCAGCTGGTCTTCACGCTAAGCAGGGATGAGGGGCTCTCGTATGACGAAATAGCCGAACGGCTTCAGATTTCTCCCAATACGGTAAGGAACCACATGGTCAGCGCATTAAGGACGCTGAAACTCCGCTTTACCCAACATGGTATGATTTATTCCTAAAAAAACAAATCTCAATAGTCCTTCCTCACGACCTATTCGTTTATAATATTAAAGGCGGAGACTGCCCCCCATGGGGTGGTTGCTTGCATACTATTAAGGAAGTACCACGATGGATAAAGCACATTTACGCTATTTGCTTCAACGTTATCTCGCAAACGAAATCAATGCGGATGAGCTGTCGGAATTAAAGCGGCATGTGCAACAGGGAGATAATGGCACCTTAAGTGATGCCGTGGATGAATTATGGCAGCAGTTGGACGAAGGCCTCCTCCCAGAACCTGCTTCCAGTGAGCGGATGTATCAAGGTATCCTCCGCCATCCAAGTGTCGCGACTGATCCGCCGTTAGCACCGCCGGAAACACCGAAGATATCGCAATTAAGCCGCTGGCGATGGCTGGCCGGAATTGCCGCATTGCTGTGCGCCGGTATGTTGCTCTTTCGGTATGGGCGTTGGCCCAATCAAACAGCAAAGGAAAACCATGCTGATGTGGCGGATGTTGCATTGCCCATTGTGCCCGGAGGTAATAAGGCCATATTGAGGTTGGCCGACGGACGGGAAATAAACCTGAGCTCAGATCAGGCAGGCATTGTGGTGGGCGACCATATCACCTACGTGGATGGAAGTATCGTTTTGGACGACAGGCTTTTGGTGCCAAGCGGGACGCAGAAAAGAAAGCTCCCGGAGCCGATGTCGATGACTATTCCCCGAGGCGGCATCTATCAAATCACCCTGCCTGATGGTACCAATGTATGGCTCAACTCGGCCTCTACACTGAAATACCCAAGCCAGTTTGTTGGAGATGAGCGTGTCGTTGAACTTGAAGGAGAGGCCTACTTTGAAGTAAGCGAACAATGGTTGGAAGGGGCTGGGCAGACACCGCGCAAAAAAATGCCATTTCTGGTGAAAACGAAGGATCAAATCGTGGAAGTCCTTGGTACCCAATTCAATATTACAGCTTATGCAGACGAACCCGTTGTCAAAACCACGTTGGTAGAAGGGTGGGTACAAATTGTCAACCATCAATCCAAAAAAACAAATAAGTTGATCCCGGGGCAACAAAGCATCGTCCGTGGCGCAACGACGCGTGTCTCCGTTGTGGATGTAGAACAATATATCGCATGGAAAAACGGATATTTTGCCTTTGCTGATGAGCATATCAGCCAAGTGATGAATGTCATCGCACGGTGGTATGATATTGAGGTAGAGTATCAGGGCGATATGACAAATAAGTATTTCGGAGGTACCATTTCAAGGTTCGAAGATTTCGAAACGCTATTAAAAACCATTGCGCTCACCGGATCCATCCGGTTTAAGATAGCAGGAAGGAGGGTGATAGTCATGACTTAGCCTGGACAGATGCAGAGCTCAAGGCTAAAAAGGCAATCAGGAGCGTTGCGACCGCCCCTGAATGCGAATGGCTTTGGGCCAAATGGATTTAACTAAAATAACTGGAAAATCATTTTTTATAAACCCTATTCAAATGTACGAAATTTTTACCGCACATTACTTACATCTTCGTAACTGTGTGAAGCCCAAATATTTATTGGTTATGAAACTGTCCTGTATTTTGTTGCTAATCAGCTGTTTGCAGGTGAGCGCGTTTACGTATGCCCAACGTGTTACTTTGCAAAAACAACAAGCAACGCTTGTAGAGGTGTTTAAGGATATCAAAAAGCAGACGGGTTATCATATTTTCTATGACACATGGACGATTCGGAATACGAAACCCATTTCCATCAACGTGAAGGAAGCCACCATCGAAGAGGTGCTTTCAGAAAGCCTTAAGGGGCAGGGATTGGGGTACAAATTGGTGGCGCAGAATATCATCATCACCTCCGGATCAATAAACCTCCCGATGAGAGAAGGGGAAAACAGGCAGGAAATCACCATCACAGGCAAGGTGACGGACGAACAAGGTCGGCCTTTGGAGGGAGTGACTGTCATCGTAAAAGGAGGCACACGCGCGGTGACGACAGATCCCGAAGGCAATTATCGCATTCAACTACCAAACCGCAGTGAAGTGCTGGTCTTTTCGATCATTGGCTATGCACCAGTAGAAATTTCGGCTTCGGCAGGCAACACGATCAACGTAACCCTTAAAGAGCAAGTGAGTGGACTGGATGAGGTGGTGGTGGTTGGCTACGGCACGCAGCGGATAGCGACCGTTACGGGATCCGTGGCGACGGTGAAGGGCGAGACACTCACGAAAGCCCCGGCCATTAACTTGTCTAATGCCATGGTTGGCCGCTTGCCCGGCTTGGTCGCCGTTACCCGCTCGGGCGAACCCGGCGGAGATGGATCTACCTTCCGCATTCGCGGGGCCAACACATTGGGAGATAATTCGCCGCTTATCGTAGTAGATGGGGTGGCTAATCGACCTTTGGAGCGGTTGAATGCGACGGATATCGAAAGCGTAACAATACTGAAAGATGCATCAGCCGCCATCTATGGGGCACAGGCTGCCAACGGTGTAATTTTGGTGACTACGCGCAGGGGTAAGCAGGGGAAGCCCCAGATTTCATTTTCCTACAATGAGGGGTGGAGCATGCCCACCGTTATCCCGAATACGGCTGATGCGGCAACTTACCTACAAATGTTGAATGAAATCAGTATGTACGCCGGACAACCAGCCAAGTATTCTGAAGAAGAAATACAGCATTTCCGGAATGGCGACGATCCATGGTTATATCCCAATACCAATTGGTATGATGCTACGTTCAAGGACGCAGCAGCACAGCGCACGGCCAACCTTACCATCTCCGGCGGGCAGGAAAACCTCACCTACTTTATCTCGGCAGGAACCAACTACCAAGATGCCATCTATAAAAACAGCGCAACGAATTATAAGCAGATGAATTTCCGCATCAACTTGGACGGGAAAATGTCGGACTATGTTAAATACAGTGTCAATGTGGCTGGGCGGGAAGAAAACCGAAATTACCCCACCCGCTCCGCATCTGACATCTTTGTCATGCTGCGCCGTGGCAAACCCAATATGCCGGCATACTGGCCCAACGGCATGAATGGCCCGGACATTGAATACGGCAATAACCCGGTGGTGGTAACAACCAACCAGACCGGTTATGATCGGAATAAAGCGACCATGCTGGAGTCCAAGGCAACCTTGGATATTTCCATTCCGGGGGTAAAAGGGTTGACATTAACGGGCAGCGCCGCTTATGACCGTCGCCTGAACAATGACAAATTGTGGCGTACACCTTGGTATTTGTATGCATGGGATGGCGTGAGCCGCGATGATAATGGAGAGCCTATACTGGTAGAGGGACAAAAGGGCTATACCAATCCTGAACTCACGCAGGAAATGTCGGATGGCGATTTGCTTACCTTGAATACGTTGCTGAACTACCAATTGAACCTGCAGGATAAACACCATATTAAGGCCCTATTTGGGGTGGAACGCATTTCTGGTGAGTCCATGAATTTTAACGCTTACCGGAAAAATTTCGTTTCCACGGCGCTGGATCAGCTATTTGCTGGGGGTGACGCCGAGAAAAACAACGGTGGTTCGGCATCCCTTCAGGCGCGGTTGAACTATTTCGGCCGGGTCAATTATGATTTCAGCAATAAGTACCTGTTTGAATTTGTATGGCGGTATGATGGTTCATACATCTTCCCAGAGGCAAAACGGTTTGGCTTTTTCCCCGGTGTGTCATTGGGATGGCGTGTTTCAGACGAGACCTTCTGGCAGCCCTTGAAACCCGTCGTCAGCGATTTCAAAATCCGTGGATCTTGGGGTCAAACCGGTAATGACCGGATCGGGACGTATCAATACTTGGCTAGCTATGGATTTGCTTCAGCGGCCAATCAGATTTATGTCTTCAACGGCAACGTAGAATCGAAAATTCTGAGCGAGCTTCGCATTCCCAACCCAAATGTCACTTGGGAGGTGGCCAACCAATCCAACGTCGGTTTTGACGTTGGTTTGTTCAACAACACCGTGACATTATCGGCCGAGTACTTCCATAATGTCCGGACAGACATCCTGTGGAGGCGGAATGCTTCGGTGCCGCAATCCTCTGGATTCACACTTCCAAGCGAAAATATCGGCGAAGTGACCAACCAAGGAGCGGAATTCCAATTGGGTTACCAAAATAGTCTTGGGCAATTCCAATATTCGCTGTCGGCCAATATCAACTTCAATAAAAACAGAATCCAGTTTTGGGATGAAACCCCCGGGTCGCCTGATTACCAGCAATCTACCGGGCATCCGATGAATACCAACTTGTATTATAAAGCCATCGGTATTTTTCGTGACCAAGCAGCCGTGGATGCCTATCCGCACTGGACAAATGCCCGTCCTGGCGATGTCATTTTCGAAGACGTAAACAATGATGGCGAAATCAATGCGCTGGATCGCATCCGCATATATGAAACCGACCTGCCTACGCAAACAGGAGGATTGAATATCGACCTTTCTTATAAAGGTTTCTATACGTCATTATTCTTCCAATGGGCTACAGGAGCAGTTCGGAATAATTACTATGAGCATCAGGGAGAGACAGGCAACTTCCTCACGCAGGATGTTGAGGGGCGCTGGACACCGGATAACCTTGACGCCAATAAACCGCGTGCATGGAACCGCTATAGTGAATATTGGCGCAACAATCAAAATACCTACTGGCTACAAAATTCCGACTACATCCGCTTGAAAACAGTTGATTTCGGATATCAAATTCCGGCAGCCATCTGCAAAAAAATGCGGATGAGCAGCGCCCAGGTTTATTTCTCGGGATTGAACCTGTTGACGTTTACCGACGTGAAGGATTTTGATCCGGAAACGACGTCTGCAACAGCCTACCCCTTGAACAAGGTGTATAATCTTGGTGTAACACTAACTTTCTAATGATACAAGACATGAATAAGATAACAAAAGGGTTTATCGCATTGATAAGTATGGTGATGGTATCCTGTAATCAAGATTTTTTGGAAACCACGCCGTTCACAGAATTTTCGGAAACCGCGGTATGGAGCGACCCCGCGTTGGTGGAGACGTTCATCAACCAGATTTATTTCCGCTTGGACGATCCCCTGTCAGATGGCCGGATGAAATCAAACATTGTGGACGAGTCGCATTACCGTGGGAACGCTGCATCGCTTGATTTTAATAACAGCGTCATTACACAAGACAACCTGCCCGCCTGGGGAAGCGCTACCCGCTACCGCTCTTGGGAAGACCTGTATAAATCCATCCGTTATTGCAACATCTTCTTCCAGAAATTCGAAGAGGTGCCATTTGGTACGGAAGTGGTCGATGGAAAAACATTAAAGGATCGGATGGCTGGCGAAGCCCACTTCCTCCGCGCCTACCTCTATTTTTTTCTGGTAAGTACGTATGGCGGGGTACCTTTGGTGACCGATGTCTACGAACTTGACGACGATTTCAGTGTCGCCCGGGGTACGTTTGCCGAATGTGTGGACTTCATCGTCAGTGAATGCGACCAAGCAGCGGAATTGCTGCCTGTGCAGCACAGCGGCAACAACATAGGCCGTGCTACTAAAGGGGCGGCACTAGCACTGAAATCACGAATATTGCTTTATGCGGCAAGCGACCTGTATCATACACCATCCATTTTTTCGGGTTATGCCAATCCGGAATTGGTGAGTTATACCGACGGCGATCAGACCGAACGTTGGCGTGCAGCAAAAAATGCGGCCAAAGCCGTGATCGACCTCAATGAATACAGCCTTTTCCGTGCTGAACCGGGGCCAGGCGATTCCGTGGCCCAGAATATGGTTGATCTCTTCATTTCCAAACAGACCGAAGAGGATATTTTCATCAAATTTTTCACCACCCCTATGGCCCAGAACTTCGGCCTCTATACATCACCCAATGGCTATCACGGCTGGGGTACCAACGCTCCGATAGGTGAAATGGTGGATGCCTTTGAGATGGCTGATGGTACGAAATTCGACTGGAATAATCCAGTGCATGCCGCAGAACCCTATCAAGATCGGGAGCCACGCTTTTATGCAACCATCTTTTACAATGAAGCCCCTTGGCGGGAACGCCCGGACGACGCAAAGGGCTTGGATCCGCTGAATAAAGTGCAAACAGGCTCCTGGGAGCGATGGGACAACGCAACCAACAGTGTCGTGATTGTGCCTGGTGTGGATACGCGGCAAAGCAGTATCGAAGACTGGAACGGATCCTATACGGGCTACTATTGCCGCAAATACATAGACCCGGCTATTGATGCCCAATACATCAAGCAAACGGTTACTTGGCGATTCATCCGCTATGCGGAAATATTACTCAACTATGCCGAAGCCTGTATCGAATTGGGAGAGGATGCGGAAGCCCGCACCTATATCAATAGAATACGTAAACGGGCGGGGCTACAGGACATCACGGAGTCGGGTGATGCATTGCGCGCGCGCTACCGCAATGAACGCCGTGTTGAGCTGGCATTCGAAGATCACCGGTTCTTTGATGTCCGCCGTTGGGCTATTGGCCCAGAAGCGTACAAACCTGCCCATATTGCTAAAGTGGTATACAAACTCAATCCAGACAAAACAACGGCCACGAGACCAACGGTATCCCACGAATTGTTTGAAAACCGTTCGTGGAATGATAAGGCCTATTTTTTGCCAATCACAAGGGATGAGTTGAATAAAAACAACTTACTGATCCAAAACCCCGGATATTAGACGATTGATAAGATGAACAGATTGATCCTTTTTTTTCTATGCAGCCTCCTTCCTATTGGGGAGGGCTTTGCACAAAGCGATTTTTCCATTACCCATGGCCCCTATCTACAAGCATTGCACGATACGGGCGTTACGATTGTATGGACAACCGATAAAGACGCCATTGCCTGGGTGGAGCTGGCCCCTGATGATAGCAGCCACTTCTATTTGCAAGAGCGGCCAAAGTATTTCGCTTCCAGCCATGGCTTTAAGGATGTGTCCAAATTGCATAAGGTCACCCTTCGCAACCTCCAACCCGGCGTTAAATACCGCTATCGGGTGTATGCTCAGGAGGTGACCAGCCACGTGGGTACCGATGTGCAGTATGGCCGGGTGGTCGCAACACAGGTATATCGCCAAGGGCCATTGACCTTTACGACCAGCAATCCAGCGCAGGCGAATTTGTCGTTTTCCATCATTAATGACATCCATGGGCGCAATGACGTCATGAAAAACCTATTGGGGCAGGTAGACTGGGCAGGGACAGACCTCCTTTTTTTCAACGGCGATATGGCCAATGACCTGCGGAGTGAGGAGCAGCTTTTTGCACATTACATGGATACGGCTACCCTGTTGTTCGCAGGCGAAAAGCCCATGTACTATGCGCGGGGCAACCATGAGACCCGGGGAAATTTTGCCGAAAAATTCCCAGATTATTTTCCCACCTTATCCGGCCATTTGTATTACCTGATGCGCCGGGGTCCCGTTTGCTTCGTCGTGTTGGACTGTGGAGAAGACAAACCCGACACGGATATCGAGTACAGCGGCATCGTCAATATGGATGAATACCGTACCCAACAGGCTGCTTGGTTGAAACTGGCGCTGCAAAGTCCGGAATACCGCGACGCCCCCTACAAGGTAGTCATCTGCCATATGCCCCCAATCGGAGGCTGGCACGGCGAACAGGAAATTGCCGATAAGTTTGTCCCGCTGCTGAATGACGCCGGTGCCCAAATCATGATCAGTGGCCATCTCCACCGCCATATCAAGGTAGATCCCCAGCCTGGAGCCAATCGATTCCCGGTGTTGGTTAATTCCAACAATGCCATGGTGAGGGCTATCGCCGATGGCGGGCGGCTCCGGTTTGAAGTGGTCGATCAACAAGGCAAGGTCGTAGACACCATCGTACTAAATCCAACGCGTTGATGTAACTGAATATAGCTATGAATATTAGAAATAAATGCGTGGCTGTATTGGGCTGCCTTGTTATGCTTTATGTACAGGCTGCCGCACAAGCCACTCCCGCACACCCGCTTGACAGCTTTTCTTTTGTATTCATTTCAGATGCTCACTTAACATTCCGTGATTCCTCTTTGCATTATTTTCGTAAGGCCGTAGATAGCATTAACCGGCTAAAACCAGATTTTGTTATTTCGGGTGGCGACCTCGTTCGTGACGTTAATGCAGCGAGTGAGTCGCTCGCAGATTCATTGTACGATCTGTACCTAAGTGAGGTTAAACAGTTCAATATGCCCATTTATCACGCTATTGGCAACCACGAATTATTCGGAATAGCCAAACAAAACAAGGAAGATCCATCCCATCCGCTTTATGCTAAAAAAATGTATGAAAAAAAAGTAGGCAAACGTTATTACACTTTTGAACATAAGGGATGGCGGTTTTTTGTACTGGACAACCTCAAATTGCTTGAAGCGGAAAACAGGGTAGTGGGTCATGTAGATGAAGAACAAATGGCCTGGCTGAAACAGGAATTGGCCACTGTATTACCGACGGCACCTATTGCGGTATGTGGCCATATCCCGTTTGTCACCACCCGCAAACTATTTGAATTGGGGGCGCTCGTAGCGACTCCCGACTTTTCCAGCATCGACAATTCGTTGGATTTCTTCCGCCTTTTTGAAGGCAAAAACCTAAAATTGATCATGCAAGGTCATGAGCATTTTCATGAAGTGATTTATACCTTGGGAAGGTATATCATCACGAATAACTCCGTTTCTTCCAGTTGGTGGGTAAAACCGCCCGTGCATCGGGGATTTATGCACTTCACCTTATTGGGCGATCAATTGGAGTGGAGGCATATTGAAAATAAATAACATAACCAAACACACCACGCGCTAGCGTGGTGTGTTTGGCTTCACAACTGGGATGGGCATATAAGGCGATGGTGTTCGTGAAGCGGTCACTGGGTGTTGGGGTAAACGTGCGGAGCGGCGGCGGGCATGGCACAGATAAATGTGCAGCGTCTGGGTATTGGTTACAGCTACCAGTTCGGCACGCGCAACGAGGCCCTGAACCGGGGCATCAGCAATGCCACCCATGAGATAGGCATCAGCTACCGCTTCGGCGGAATCACTAGATTGTTATAAGGTAAAATGCACGACATTTCGTCGATTCTCGTTATTTTGGCTGGCGATTTGCAATAAATCAAGGCAATGGCGAGTAAAGACCACATCAAACACCTCAATATCATAGTATCTGGCAAGGTGCAGGGTGTCTATTTCCGGCTGACGACCAAGGCTGTGGCCGACCAGTTGGGTGTAAAAGGATTTGCCCAAAATACACCTGGTGGTACGGTATACATTGAAGCAGAAGGCGACCCATTTGCACTGGAATCTTTTCTGGAGTGGTGCCATGAAGGTCCCGAAGCGGCTGTAGTCGAAAAAGTGGATCACGTGGCGGGCGAAGTGAAAAACTATCGTAACTTTGAGGTCATCAGGAAATCGCGTGGTTGACCTTAATGTTTTAAGAACTTGTCTGTACTTCGAAAATTCGCCGGACAAACCGCTATCTATGGGCTGAGCACCATCGTCGCTCGGCTTATTAACTTTGTGCTTACACCGCTGTATGTAAGCAAGTTCGCCCCTTCAATATATGGAATTTTTACCAACATGTATAGCTGGGCAGCGATGCTCAATGCCGTACTGGCCTTTGGTATGGAGACCACCTATTTCCGGTATTTGCAAAAACACGAAGAAAACAAGGCACAGGTATATAATAACAGTTTTATCATCACACTGTTTACCTCATTGGTGTTCATTGTGATGGCTCACTTTTTTTCGGAGAGTATTGCTACATGGCTGAACAATGGCCGTTATGATGCGAATTATAATCGGTATGTGCGCTATTTTGCATGGATTTTAGTGGCGGACGCGTTGGCTGTTATTCCGTTTGCTCGCCTGCGTGCCGAGGGGCGGGCGATACGTTTTGCACTGCTCAAGTTGATTAATATCTTGACATTCGTGGGGCTCAACCTCCTGTTCATTGTAGTCATCCCTTGGTTTCTCGCTTTGGATACCGCGTATACAGCCTATGTTGCGGAGTGGTATCAAGAAGGTTGGGTGGGATATGTTTTCCTGTCCAACCTGGTGGCCAGCGGCCTTACGTTACTGCTACTGCTACCCGAGGTGGTGAAAATGAAACTACGCTTGGAGCGCAAGTTGGCTATGGATATGGTTGTTTATAGTTTCCCTGTTCTGATAGCCAACATCTCGTTCATCATCAATGAGCATATCGACAAAATCTTGATCCCTAAATTGCTTCCCAGCGAAGCGGGCGATCGGGATCTGGGGATTTATGGCGCGGTGTCCAAAATTGCTGTTTTCCTGAGTATCGGCGTTCAGGCGTTCCGGTTGGGGGCCGAACCTTTTTTCTTCAGTTATGCCAAAAACGAAAATGCACGCAAGATCTATGCGCTTATCATGGATTATTTCATTATTGCCATGGTATTGGTGATGGTAGGCATTACGGTGAATATGGAATGGCTTAAATATTTCATAAAAAGCGATAGCCCTATGGCGCGGGACGAATATTGGTCTGGTCTCCGTATTGTACCCGTCCTGCTACTGAATTACGTGCTGCTGGGCATTTATATGAACCTGTCGATTTGGTACAAACTGTCTGATCAGACGCGGTTTGCACTATACATTTCTGGCATTGGGGCCCTCATCACGCTGGCCTTCAATTTCATTTTTATTCCACAATACAGTTACGTAGCCTCAGCTTGGGTGACCCTCTTGGCTTATGGCAGCATGGTGTTGATTTCATATTTATGGGGGCAGCACCACTACCCTATCCCGTATCATGTCGGCAAAAACATTACCTATATCCTGATTGGTGTAGTCATTTGCTGGCTGGGATTCGATGTATTTGATCGCCATCTGATCATCGGCAACCTGTTATTCATCGTCTTTGCGGTGGTGACATTGCTCATCGAGCGTAAACAGCTCTTGGCACTCATGCGCAGGTAAAGACTTATGCCTCTTCCAGTTCGAATTGCTCGCTGATTTCATCGAGCACGGCATGTATATCGGCAATGTCGGCGAGTGATACCAGCTTCATGCGGTATTCCTTGAAATGTGGTATGCCCTTGAAATAGTTGGCATAATGACGGCGCATCTCGAAGATACCGGTTTTCTCCCCTTTCCATTCCACGGACTGCTTAAGGTGTGTACGGCAGATAGCCACCCGCTCGGCGATGGTGGGTCCGGGCAAATATTCACCCGTGTGGAAGAAGTGTTTGATTTCGCGGAATATCCACGGGTAGCCGATGGATGCGCGGCCAATCATGATGCCGTCTACCTCGTATTCCATGCGCCATGCGGCGGCTTTTTCCACGCTGTCGACGTCGCCGTTGCCGAAGATGGGGATGCGTATCCGGGGATTTTGCTTCACTTCACGGATAAGGTGCCAGTCGGCCTGCCCCTTGTAGAGCTGTGCCCGCGTGCGCCCGTGGATGCTGAGGGCTTGGATGCCCACATCCTGCAAGCGTTCAGCCACTTCATATACATTCTTGGTATTATCATCCCACCCGAGGCGAGTCTTGACGGTCACGGGCAGGTGCGTGGCGTCTACCACGGCTTTCGTCATAGCCGTCATCTTGTCGATATCCTGTAGCAGGCTTGCTCCCGCGCCCCGGCAGGCTACGTTTTTGACGGGACAACCATAGTTGATATCAATTAGGTCGGGCCCTGCCTGCGAGGCGATTTCGGTGGCCTCACGCATCGTATTGATGTCACTGCCGAAAATCTGGATGCCGATAGGGCGTTCGTATTCGAAAATGTCCAGTTTCTGCCGGCTCTTGGCGGCATCGCGGATGAGTCCCTCGGAGGAGATGAATTCGGTATACATCATATCCACCCCGTTTTGTTTGCATACAAAACGGAAAGGCGGGTCGCTTACGTCCTCCATCGGTGCGAGGAGCAAGGGAAATTCACCAAGGTCGATATTGCCTATCTTGACAGCCATGCGGAATCTTTTGGTATCCGGCGCAAAAATACGGAAATTTTGCTAATCGGATGACTATAAAGACACTACAAAGTGCTGTATTGCTTGCGTAGGATCTTCGGTCTTCATGAAATTCTCGCCAATCAAGAAAGCCTGGAAACCGGCTTGGCGTAAGTTTCGGATGGTAGCGGGATCGCTGATGCCGCTTTCGGAAACCTTGATAAACTGGTCGGGAATTAAATCAACTAATTCCAAGGAATGCGCTAATGAAACAGTGAAGTCCTTCAGGTTTCGGTTGTTTACGCCAATGGCATCCACGCTGTCCATCATGCTGCGCTCCAGTTCGTCGCGCTCATGCACTTCCAGCAGTACGCTAAGGCCGAGCGATTGGGCGGCTTCCGACAAGGATTTAAGCTCGGCAGGTTGGAGTACCGCCGCGATCAGCAGAATGATATCCGCCCCATGGGCCTTGGCCTCCACCAGCTGGTATGCATCAATGATAAACTCCTTGCGAAGCAGCGGGATGTGTAATGCTGCCCGTGCGGCTACCAAATCGTCAAGGCTGCCCTTAAAGAACTCCTGATCCGTGAGTACCGATATCGCCGACACGCCGGCGGCTTGGTAACCCGCCACCACTTCGGCCACGGGTGAGCGGTCGTTGATGATTCCCTTTGACGGCGAAGCCCGCTTGTATTCAGCGATGATGCCGTTTGTGGTGGGCGACAGCACAGATTCGCGCAACGAAAGGCATTCGCGGGCAAACAGCGGCTTCTTTTCCAGATCGGCTATTGTAACGGCTTTTTTTGCCTGCTTGACTTCCTGTCTTTTGTTGGCGACGATGGTTTCTAAGATGGTCATATTTCTTCGGCAGTCAGTGATTGGAGATCCGTAAATGGGGGGTTAGTGGTCTGTGGGGGGCGGCCGTTTGTGAGTGACAACCAGTTGGCGATCATTTCCTTGCCATATTGGGTAAGTACCGATTCGGGATGGAATTGCAACCCCTTGACATCCAGCGTACGGTGGGAAAGGCCCATGATGACCCCTTGCTCGTCTTCGGCAGTGATACGAAGCGTGTCGGGTAGTCCATCCCGTGATACGGCCCAGGAGTGATAGCGTCCCACGGAAAACGACAGGGGCAACCCGCTAAAAATGGGCTCATCGGATGCGGTGATCGACAGCGGCGTGGCGGTGCCATGTACGGGCTTGGCGAGGTTGTACAGCGAACCGCCATATACTTCGGCAATGGCCTGCTGGCCGAGGCAGATGCCGAGGATGCTTTTGCTTGGGCCGTATTTGCGGATGACATCCAGCAATAGGCCAGCTTCCTCCGGGATGCCCGGGCCGGGCGATAGCAAGATTTTATCGAAAGCGGCCACCTCTTCAAGCGCGAATTTATCGTTGCGCCACACGGTGGCCTCATGCCCGCATTCGTGCAGGAGGTGTACGAGATTGAAGGTGAACGAATCGTAATTGTCTATCACCAATATTCGGAGTGATGGTTGTTGTGGGGTGCTCATTATCGTATTAAATATCTTGTGCCAGCTCCAGCGCTCTGCGCAGGGCAGCAATTTTGTTGTTGACTTCCTGAAGTTCGTTTTCGGGGTTGGAATCTGCCACAATACCTGCTCCTGCTTGATAATGGAGGGTATTGTTGCGGCTTAAGAATGAGCGTATCATAATGGCATGGTTAAAGTCGCCATTGAAGCCCATATACCCGATAGCCCCGCTATAAAAGCTCCGTTGCTGGTTTTCGTAGCGATCGATCAGCTGCATGGCCATATGTTTGGGTGCCCCGCTGAGCGTACCGGCTGGATAGGTATCGCCCACGACGTCGAAAGGGTTTACACCCGCTTTCAATACCCCGCAAACTTTGGAAACCAGGTGGATGATGTGCGAATAATACTGCGTCTCCTTGTAGGATTTGACATGAACATGTTCGCAATGGCGGCTCAAATCATTCCGGGCGAGGTCAACCAGCATGACATGCTCGGCACTTTCCTTGGGATCTTCTTTAAGCGCTTCTGCTATTTTTTCATCCTGTTCTTGGTTGCCGCTACGCTTGAATGTGCCAGCGATGGGATAAATGGTCGCTTCGTTGTTGCGGATGGTCAACTGGGCTTCAGGAGAAGAGCCGAAGAGTTTGAAATCACCGTAGTCAAAATAAAACAGGTAAGGAGAAGGGTTGATGGAACGCAACGTGCGGTATACGTTGAATTCATCGCCTAAAAAGGGTCGCGAAAAGCTTCTGGAAGGCACAATCTGGAACACATCGCCCCGGTAGATGTGGGTTTTCATTTTTTCAACAAGTGCCCTGAACCCTTCATCGGTCATATTGGATGTTTCCTCCCCATTGATGGAAAAGCTATATTCCGGAAAATTTTTATTTTGGATAAGGTATTGGATTTTTTCCAGGCCGGAGGGGCCTTCTTCGTTTTCAAGCTGGTGTTCAAAGATATAAAGCTGATTGCGGAAATGATCGATGGCAATCACGTACCGATAAACATGATACTGCAAGAAAGGAATATTCCGGTTGGGATCCATTGGGCTTTTCAGCTCGATATCCTCGAAGTGGCTTACTGTGTCAAAGGTGAAAAATCCAAATAACCCATTGGATATGGCCTTAAAGTCCGATACCGGTGTTTCTTCAAAGGCTTGCCTGAATAGGGAGACTTCTTCGCGAAGGTTGATATCTGCGGCGGGTTTTCTTTCAATGGGGCTGCCAGGGTATTGTATTTCGAGGAAATTCCCGTCCAGCTTGATACCGGCAATGGGCTGGCAACAAATATAACTCATGTTGTTTTCGCGGCTGTGGTACTCTGAGCTTTCCAGCAACAAGCTATTAGGGAATACATCGCGCAGCCTGAGATAAGTACTTACCGGCGTGGTCGTATCCGCCAGCAAGTGTTTGTAGTTGGTTTTAAATCGATAAGCCATATTTTCCTTTTAATGGACAACAAAAAACCCGACGGATTTTTAAAACGTCGGGGCATATATGTTAAAAATCTGAATTGTGATTAGCCACATGTAACCGTTCCAGCCTGCCCGACGTTATTTCCATCGAGCCACCACCATAATGCGATGCGGAACTTATTCATTAACATAGTGAGGCAAAAATATAAAAAAAAACCACCAAACAAATTTTTTGCAATAAAAATCAAAAAAAATCATTCATCCAGCAGATCCGGTCTTCGGGATTTCGTGCGGGCGAGGGCCTGCTCGTCCCGCCATTGATCGATGGCACTTTGGTTGCCACTGAGCAGCACATCAGGTACCTTGTGCCCAAACCAGTCGGCAGGCCGGGTATATACGGGAGCATCCAACAAACCGCCTTGAAATGAATCAGAAAGCGCGGATGTTTCATCGGAGAGGACACCGGGGAGGAGGCGTACCACAGCATCTACTAGGACTGCCGCAGGCAACTCGCCGCCCGATAGGACATAATCGCCGATGGATAGCTCGCGGGTCACATAGATGTCACGTATTCGCTGGTCAATACCCTTATAATGGCCACAGAGAATAATGAGGTTGGTTTTGACAGACAAGTGGTTGGCAATGGTCTGATTGAGCGTTTCGCCGTCGGGTGTCATGAAGATGATCTCGTCATATGCCCGTTCGGCCCGGAGCTTCTCAATGCATGCAGCAAAAGGTGCCACCTGCATCACCATGCCGCTGCCACCGCCGTATGGATAATCGTCTACGCTTTTATGCTTGTTATCGGCATAATCGCGCAAGTTGTGCACCACGATTTCACAAAGCCCTTTTTTTTGCGCGCGTTGTAATATAGAGTGAGCGAAGGGACTTTCCAATAGGCCCGGCAATACCGTGATGATGTCAAACCGCATAGGGCAAAGATAGGATTTTATCGGCTACCTTATTCCTTATTTGCTGAGAAGTCAATACCGAAACCCTTGTGTAAATAATGATGATAGCTGCTAGATTGCTCTTTAATCAGTATCTTTGCGGGGAGAGATGGCAACACAGGCAAACACTTTTTTTCATGGTGAGGCGATTTCCGCTCAAAAAATAAACGATTGCTTACTGGAAAAAACAGTCTACGGGGGTAACGACGCCTTCGAAGATTGGCACGCTCATGATTACCCCAGTATAAGTCTATTAGTAAATGGCGCTTACACAGAGGAAATCCAAGGACGTAACTATCAACGAATAGTGGGCAACCTGAAGTATATTGAGGCAGGTGTAACCCATCGGTGCCGTAATTACAGCGCCAACACCCGGAAAATCAACCTTACCTTTAGTCCGTTTTTTCTGAATGAATTGGGCATGACGGAAGGTTCCCTCAAGCGGTTGACGGACGAGCCCAGGCGGACTAAGGTCTCGCTACTGAAGCTGTATCACAAACTTGAATACAGCCGTGTTTCCTGCGCTGATACCCTGGGAGCAATGTTTTACGACCTATTCCTATCCCCATCCGCCCCCCCTCGGACTAAACGCGAAAAGAATTTACCGCTGTGGGCAAAACGACTTCGGGAAATCCTGGAGGACGAGGGGCATACACCTATACACCTGGAGGAGTTAGCCCGCCGAGTGGGCGTGCATCCAGTGACCATCTCGCGGTATTTCCCGGTCTATTTTTCAGCGACTTTCACAGAGTTCGTTCAACGGATAAGGATAGATAAAGCGATGCGCACAATCAAGTCAACCGATGCTTCACTTACGGCTACTGCTTACGCGTGTGGTTTTGCCGACCAAGCCCATTTCACCCGCACCTTCAAGGCCATCACAGGTTTTCTACCCAAGCAATTTAGTAAGCTATAACAGGTTAAATCTGTTCAATTTCTGATGGCGGCTGTACGGTAGCTTTGCGCCATGAAACGATTATTGTTATTCTTCCTGTCCTTCGTGGGTTTTATTTCTTCGCTGCGTTCTTTTGGCCAGGAATTCCGCTACTATGAACGGATACTTGATGCAAGAAAATTGCTTTACGAAAAAAAGGACTATACGCAAGCGGTAGCGGCTTATGCGGCAATCTTTCAAGCAACCGATGACATCGAGCCGCCCGATAAATACGATGCAGCATGTGCGTTGGCCATGGCTGGCCGCACTCAGGAAGCATTGGCGTACCTAAAGTCCATCATCGGCGTTTCATATTTCAATTATGATTACCTGAAGAAGGATACTCTTCTGGTCGCTCTCCATCAATATCGAGCATGGGATAAGTTGCTGGGCCGGGCCCATAAAACCAAACTCCAGCCTTTGACCAAGGCGCAGATGTACCGTGATTTCGATTTGCTGGTTCAATCGTTGATGGAAGCGCATACCGGCCTATTCTGGTACAATGCCAAACCACAGTTTGACAGCCTTTGTCTGGTGCTGCGGTCGAAGATTAAGCGGCGAGCTAATGTATTGGAGTTTTACAGGATTATCGCACCGCTTATCGGTTTTACCAAGGAGGCGCATACCTTCGTACAACTGGGCCGGGCGGCGCAGTCCTACATGCGGTATAAAGGTTGTTACTTCCCTTTGTTTGTCAGAATATTAGATGGCCAGTGCTACATCCTCAATGATGTCGGTAATGCAGGCACCAAAGGATTCCAGCTCACGGGGATAAACGGGGTGAGTATCGACAGCATTATGGATACGTTTATGGCACTCGAACCGTCTGACGGCTATAATATCAGCAGCAAATACCGATGGATTGAATCGGGTTATAACTTCAACGCATATTTCGGTCGATGTTTTCCGATGACCGGCAGTTTTGATATAGACGTAATCGATACAGCTACAGGCGCATCCCGTCGAATAAAGCGTATACCATCGGTTTCGCTGAATGAACTGGCCAATCTGAACGACTCGCTGAACCGTGTGTATCCAGCCCGAAGCTTCGACCGGCCGGCGGTATTCTCAATAGATACGATGAACTCAACAGCCGTAATGACGCTGAACACCTTTAGCGCTGCCGCCTACCGCAGTGCTGGAATGGATTTTGAACAATTCGTTGCGGAAGCGTTTCAGCAACTGCGTGACAACCAAATCCGCAATCTCATCCTGGATATCAGAAAAAATGAAGGCGGCAACGAAGGGTATGAAGACGAGGTGATGTCTTATTTGGTGAGTATCGATTACAACAAATTTAACTATGTGCAAGCTTCCGCATTTACGTATTCGTTTTATGCCTATTCTGATTACAAGCATGATTACCATAAATTGGACAGTATCATGCGGACGGAGCATTACTTGGATATGGACGGACGGATTTTGCGGAAGCCCGGTATTCTAAAACATGCGAAAGCAAAACCGAATCCTTTCGATGGAAAACTTGTAGTCCTCACAGGAGGCCTCACCTATTCTGCCGGGGCAACACTTGCTTCGTTGCTTAAAATCCATACGGACGCAACCTTCGTCGGCGAAGAGGCCGGCGGCGGTTATCATGGGAACACTTCCGGTTTAAGGATTGTCCTGAAACTGCCATACTCGAAACTGGAGATTGGTATTCCGTTGTTGAAATTCGTTTTGGATACCGATGGAAAAGATGCTCAATTTGGTCATGGGTTAATACCCGATTACCCGGTACAACCAACGATTGCAGATTTCATGCAGGGACATGATCCGGTAATGGAACGGGCAAAAGCCCTTTTGCAATAGCGTAATGACCAAGGGGAAGCAGGTGACTGTATAAAAAATCCTGTTACCTTGACAGGCAACAGGATTGAAAAATTTATTTATCTCGTTAACGGATTACACCGCCTCCGTTACGCCACGCAGGGTTTTAGCGGCTTCCACCATGGCTTCCAAGGCGGCTTTGGTTTCCGGCCAAGCGCGGGTTTTCAAACCACAGTCGGGATTTACCCACAGTTGCTCAGCAGGAATGACCGCTTTGGCCTTTTCTAATAGGGCCACAATTTCTTCCTTGCTGGGTACGCGTGGTGAGTGGATGTCATAAACACCGGGACCGATATCATTCGGATAATTGAAGTCCGCAAAGGCATCCAGCAATTCCATCTGCGAACGGGAGGTCTCAATGGTGATAACGTCGGCATCCATGGCGGCAATATGCTCGATGATGTCATTGAACTCCGAATAGCACATGTGCGTGTGGATCTGGGTATCATCATCGACATTGGATGAAGATACACGAAACGCACGTACAGCCCAATCGAGGTATGCTTTGTGGTCGGCCTTACGCAAGGGCAGTCCTTCGCGGATGGCGGGCTCATCGATTTGGATAATCTTGATGCCGGCTTTTTCCAAGGCTTGCACCTCGTCAAGGATGGCCAGTGCAATCTGGTAAGTGGTTTCCGAGCGAGGCTGGTCGTTGCGTACGAATGACCATTGCAGGATGGTCACCGGCCCAGTGAGCATGCCTTTTACGGGTCGGTCGGTGAGCGACTGCGCATAGGATGACCAACGTACGGTCATGTCTTCGGGACGACTTACATCCCCATAGATGACAGGGGGTTTTACACAGCGTGAGCCATAGGACTGTACCCACCCGTTTTTGGTGAAAGCATAGCCGGAGAGCTGCTCACCGAAATATTCCACCATGTCGTTGCGTTCAAATTCGCCGTGTACCAGCACGTCAATATCCAACTGTTCTTGCAGGCGGATGGTACGCTCGGTTTCTTCGGCAATGAGCTTATCGTATTCTTCTTGCGTGATGGCCCCTTTCTTTAAATCAGCGCGCCATTTGCGGACATCCCTTGTCTGCGGGAAAGAACCGATGGTGGTGGTAGCAAAAGCAGGAAGGTTGAACTTCGCCAGTTGCTTTGCTTTGCGTTCGGCAAATGGACTCGTCCGTTGCGCATCCGCGTCGGTAATGCTTTTTACACGTGCTTTCACCGCATCGCGGTGAATCAGCGCCGATGTACGGCGGCTTTCCTGTGCGGCTTTATTGGCCTCGAAGCGGGCCAACGTGGCTTCATCGGCATCACTCGTTGCCAATACAGCCAAATCTTTTACTTCCGCCAGTTTTTGCTTGGCGAAGGCCAACCAATTTTTCACCTCGGCAGGCAGCGATTGCTCGTTATCTTCCAAATCCAGATCAAACGGCACATGGAGCAGCGAGCTCGACGGAGCTACCCACACGCGGTTGGCACCTAACGCATCTACCGCTTGTTTGATCTTTTGGAGCGATGCTTGGTAGTCGTTTTTCCAGATGTTGCGTCCATCCACTACGCCGAGTGAAAGGATGAGGTTGGTCGGCACGGCGGGCAACAGGTTATCCAATTGCTGTTCGCCACGCACCAAGTCTATATGCAATGCCTGCACGGGCAGGGTGAGGGCTGTTTGAGCATTTTCGAGCAGCGATTCGAAGTAAGTGGCCACCAACAAGTTGATGCCGTTGGCAGCCGCTGATAAGCGGTCGTATACGCGAGCGTATAACTCACGAACCTTGTTGTCGATATCCAATGCCAGGAAGGGCTCGTCAAACTGCACCCATTCTGCTCCGGCCTGCGCCAATTTGCCCAAAATCACTTCATAAATGGGCAATAAGCGGTCTATCAACTCCAAACGGCTGAAGCCTGCTTCTTTCTCCTTGCCCAGCAGCAGGTAGCTGATAGGGCCTAGTACTACCGGCTTGGTAATAATGCCTAATTGTTTGGCTTCATTGAATTCGTTGATGACCTTTTCCGAGGTAAGGCGGAATTGTTGATCCTTTACAAATTCGGGAACAATGTAATGGTAATTGGTATCAAACCATTTGGTCATTTCCATGGCGGTCACATCGAGGCCGTCTTGTTGGAAACCACGAGCCATGGCAAAATATAAATCGAGGTTGTAAGAAGAGGCTCCTTCCAATGAAAACCCTTGATAGCGTGCTGGTATAGCGCCCACGGTAAGGGAGAGATCCAATACCTGATCGTAGAACGAAAAGTCATTTGATGGGATGAGGTCTATACCGGCCTCCTGTTGGGTTTTCCAATTGCTTTCGCGGATGGTTTGTGCAGCGTCCAATAGCTCTTGCTGGCCTATCTTTTTTGCCCAATAGGCTTCGTTAGCTTTCTTCAGCTCCCGTAGGGCACCGATGCGCGGGTAACCCAAATTGTTGGTTTTTAACATGACAATGTATGGATAAAATATTTAATATACAGATCTTCTGTTTTTACATTGCTTTAGGGGAGAGGGCACAAGGTGAGTTGTGTCTGCTTATTTTTCCCCGATAAACCGAGGTAGAATTTAGCACCTTGTCTGGTGACAGGTTGCTAAGGCTTCACAGGGTCCATTCCCTCTGCCTTTCTCCATAAGCGGGCGCTAATATCGGAATTAAGATTGAGATACGCAAAAATAATTGATCAGCTTACCAGTAGTTTATACCCCTTGCCGTGTACATTCACGATTTCCACTTTGGGATCATCGCGCAGGTATTTGCGCAGCTTGCTCAGGAATACATCCATGCTACGGCCGTTGAAATAATTGTCGTCATGCCAGATTTTGAGCAAGGCTTCTTCACGCGTAAGGACATCGTTTTTTTTGATGCAAAGTAAGCGTAGCAGCTCGGCCTCCTTGGTTGATAGCTTCTGTTGGTATCCATTGCTGCTGATTTGCTGGGCAACGTAGTCGAATTGGTAGTCGCCGATTTGGAACTTGTCCGGGAGCTCTTCCTCGCCCGGTTTATCCCGAGAAGCACGCTTGAGCAAGGCATTGATACGGAGCAATAGTTCTTCCACGCGGAAGGGTTTGGTGATGTAATCATCGCCACCGAGCTCAAAAGCCTCGGTCTTGTCTTCCATCATTCCTTTTGCGGTGGCAAAGATAATGGGGATATCCGCGTTGGCATCCCGGATTTCTTTGCCCAGCGTAAACCCATCCTTGCGGGGCATCATTACGTCGAGTATGCAGAGGTCAAATTTTTCTTTGTTGAACTGGCGTAGCGCCTCATCGCCGTCTTTGCAAAGCGTAACGTCAAACTTTCCTTTCAGTTCGAGGTAATCTTTCAAAATGTCGCCCAAGTTGGGGTCGTCTTCTGCTAATAAGATTTTCATCCGAATTATTTGTTTTTAAGTGGCGATGAAGCTTGCATGAGCTAACTGTTTTCCTTTTTGTACGTGCTGCTCATGCAGGTTTCTGCATAATAGTTTTCCTATCCTTTGCACGGCAGCATGATTTCAAATGCCGTTCCCTTGTCCTTCTCGCTTTTCACTTGCACCTTGCCACCGAATCGTTTTACAATGTCACTCACATAGCTCAGTCCAAGGCCAAATCCTTTTACATCGTGGCGGTTCCCGGTAGGGATACGGTAAAACTGATCGAAAATCTTGGAGAGCTGATCGCGGTTCATTCCGATGCCTTTATCGGCCACGGTAATGTGAATGTGGCCATTGGCATTTTTAGTTTTGATAGTAATAGCTGGATTTTCTGGACTGTACTTAATGGCATTGTCTATTAAGTTGAACAGCACGTTAGATAAATGCAGTTCGTCTCCTACCACGATGGCATGCTCGGCATCGAGCTGCATGTGTACATTGGCACCGTTTTTTAACAATTGCAACTCCATACTATCTACCACGGCTTGGGCAAGATCATTGATGTCCACATCGCGGCGCTCCAACTTTAAATTGCCCTTCTCAAGGCGGGCAATATTAAGCACGCGCTCGATGTGATCGCCCAAGCGTACATTCTCGTCATAGATGATATTGGCTAAGCGCGCCGCGCGCGTCTGATCAGATGCTATCTCGGGATCCCGCAAGGATTCACTGGCAATCATGATGGTCGCCACTGGCGTTTTAAACTCGTGGGTCATGTTGTTGATGAAATCTGTTTTCATCTCCGAAATTTTCTTCTGGCGCAGTATGGTAAAGATGGTGTAGGCAAAGCAGCCGATAAGGACGAGCAAAAGTGCTGCCGACGAAAACAGCATCACGGTCATATTACCCATGAGCATATTGGTTTTGTTGGGGAAATATACCGAAAGCCGACCCGAAGAGCTTTCGTTATCTGCACGGAACAATTCCGTGGTATAAAGGTTTTCGGGGGAAGGCGCTTCGCCCGATAAATTGGCGAAGGTATAAAGTGTCGTGTGCTTATCTTTTATTTCCAGGTTGAAAGCAGCATTGATATCCCTGCTCAACAGCTCTTTTTCCAACTCGCTTTTGATATAGCCCACGTCGATACGCTGGCTTAATGGTCGTTTGTACAGCTCGATTTCTGCAGCAAAATCCTCCACCAATTGCGGGTTTTTGCCACTCAGGATGGCGATGGTATCCATCAATGTAGTAGCTTCCAGCAATTGAAGCTGGCGCTCTTTACGTAAAATCTCGTTTTTTAGCTTGAGATCCTGTCTGGGCGGTAAAGTCTTGATGGCGTAATTTAAAATCTCAGCGTTGTAAGCGACAGGCCCCACCGGAATAAAATAACGCATACTATCATCCTTGGCTTTGAGCAACGGCACCTGTTGGATAGCGTAGAGGCTAATCAGGTTTTCATTGCGTTGGAAAACGCCATTGACAGTGGCATTCGTTTGGAAATTGACCTTCACAAGGTCTTTATACCGGGAATCGTTGAGGTAAGTTTCATAAAATTCATTGCTTTCAATGGGCAAGACAATGTCGTATTGTGCGATTAACGCTTCTTCTTGCCGTTTGAAAGCAGCGTATTGCTGCGCTTGCCGCTCCCGGAGGTGCTCGATTTCTGTTTTTATACGAAGTTGCTGTTCCAGCCTGCGCTGCTCCCGTTCCAGCTTTTCCTTGTTTTTCCGCTGGGCATCCGCAAGCTGCATGACCTCTCTTTTTTCGGCTTTGGCAGCAACCGCGTTGAGCGCGGCTTTCACCGATTCGTCAAATAACTGCGCTTTCAGGACGTACGATTGCCTGATGAAAAAATATTGCATGGCCATCACCCCAAGAAGCGCCACCGTCATCAACCCGATAATTAATGCAATGCTTTTATGTTTCATCCCACACAAAAATACATAAGCTTAAAAGCAAAATACAGCATTTAACATATTTTAACAAGGCAAGTTACGAAACTATGGGGTTCTTTTCGTTACTTTTGATACACCAATTTGCATTTTTATGAAACGGCTTTTTACGATCCTGTTTGCAGCACTTGGTCCCGTTGCAATTACAGTTGGACAGGAAGACAGTACCAAAGCGCGTGTAAGGGCAAGCCCATCCGGAAAAGTAACCGCGCCGCTTATCGATTCCGCGTTTTCCACCCACCCCATGCCGAATGCCTATCGCGGTGACAACTGTGTAGCCATGCCCAATGCGTACAGGAGCGACAACGCTGTAGCCATGCCGAATCTTTACGACGTAGTGCCCCTCATTAAGAGGCATACCGCAGATAGCACAAAACAACCATTCGATAAAGATAAACGCAAAACAGAAAAGAAAGCGCGGGCGCAACAACCAACGCCAAGGTAGTATTATGATGCAGTTTTCTTCACGTGCAGCTTGCGGCCTTTCTTAATAAAGGTGTATCCCGCTTTATCGCTGAAATATTCATCTACTGCAGAGCGGCACCCCGACCAAGCGTAGTAGTCATCAAAAACAAGGACACCATTGGGCGACAAACGGGGCTCGATTTGCATCAAACAACTCATGACAGAGGCATACCAATCGCAATCGATATGTGCGAAAGCTATCGGCTCTGTGAGATAAAGGGTGTCTTCAAAATACCCCTTTATCAGTTTGATATTGTTGGCCTCGATAGGCACGCCATGTTTGGCCAGGTTGGCGGTCACCACGTCTTTTAAATTTTCGGTATATCCGTAATAGGGATTGTTGCCCAGGCCTTTTGACTTTCCCGTTTTAATTTCTTCATACCGCATATGCACGTCGGCATCATCTTTTTCAGAAGGAGGCGGGATCAACCCGAAGGCGTCGTATACCCGAAACTCCCGTTGCTTGCTTTTCGCCTTAGCGATGGCAATGGCCGAGCCGCCGAGCGCACAACCGGTTTCGATAAACAATCCGGCGATTTGCGCGCGTTCTACCTCGGCGGCTGTATCATAGAGGTTAAAGAGATCGCTGGTGGCCAAATAGGTCAGGTGCTGCGTTTTTATCCGCATAAGAGCGGCCTTTTCTTTGTCTACGAACGAATAAAGCAAAGATTGCGCCTTTGTAAGGAGCTGCTCGGCAATCATTTTTTCCTCCTCCTTATTCCACCTCCGTGACCTTAATGGTATTGGTTTTTCCTTTTTTATGTAAGGGAGTCGATGCGGTATTGATCACGATTTGCCCGGGCTGTACGAGGTTTTTCGCCTTCAGCAACGAGTTTACATCGTGGATACTGCCGTCCGTGCTCTCAAACTTGTCATAGAAAAAGGTCTTGACGCCCCATAGTAGGCTCAACGTATTGAGCAATACAGGGTTGCCGGTAAAAATATAAATATCCGCATTGGGCCGATAGCTTGATATTTCGAAAGCGGTATAGCCCGAATATGTCATCGCGACAATGGCTGAAGCACTGGTCTTCTCCGCCAAGTATACGGACGAACCACAGATGGCGTCCGGGATGACGGAATCTGTGCCATGATCGGATTTCTTGGAGTTGTAATAAGGATAAGAAGTCTGTTCGACATGCACAATGATTTTGCTCATGGTTTCGATGACAATTTCAGGAAACTCGCCCACTGATGTTTCGCCGCTCAGCATCACAGCGTCAGCGCCATCAAGCACGGAGTTGGCTACGTCATTCACCTCTGCGCGTGTAGGGCGGGGAGTGGTGATCATGCTTTCAAGCATCTGCGTGGCAATGATCACCGGCTTGGATGCATTGCGGCTTTTCTTTACAATCATTTTCTGAAGCACAGGAACATCTTCCATGGGCATCTCCACGCCCAAATCCCCCCGTGCGACCATGATGCCGTCGGTAGCTGCGATGATATCATCAATATTATCGATTGCTTCAGGTTTTTCTATTTTCGCGATGACGCGTGCGGTTTTACCTTTAGCTGCAATGATTTCCTTAAGCTTCACAATGTCTTCGGCTGTCCGTACAAATGACATCCCGATCCACTCTACGTCATACTGGAGAACAAAATTAAGGTTATCCAAATCCTCATCGGTCAGGCTGGGGATCGAAACCTTGGTATTGGGTAGGTTTACCCCTTTGCGGGAAGTGAGTACACCACCATGCACCACTTCGCACCATACGGTATCTGCAAAGTTGGTGCGCAGCACGCGCAGCTGGATTTTTCCGTCGTCCAGCAAAATAATCTCGTCCTCTTTTACATCTTGTGGAAAGCTGTCGTACGTAATGTAGATACGGTTTTCATCGCCAATGAGCTCTTGTGTGGTAATCTCTACCTGTGCGCCGTTTAGTAAGACTGCGCCACCTTCCTTCATTTTGCCAATCCGGATTTTCGGCCCCTGTAAGTCTGCCAAAATACTGATGTTGGTCTGGTGTTCTTGGTTGATCTCCCGTATGGTATGGATTACTTTGAGGTGATCTTCCTGGCTGCCATGCGAAAAATTGAGGCGGCAGACATCTACACCTTTGGCAATCATACTGGTTAACACTTCTTTTTTGGCCGATGCTGGGCCTAATGTGGCTACGATTTTAGTTCGCTTTTGAACCTTTTCCATTTATTTATAGAGTTGTTTTGTTTTGCCCCCCTTTGATAAGGCATTAAAAAATGATTATTCCTTGTAACTGTGGTGTCATTGATACACTTTGACAAACTTAGATAAATTCTTTTATATGCAATATAATTGAGTTGCATAAAAGAATTTATCGGTCTCTCCGCTGCCGCTAAGAGACAATTTTCATAGCGAAATATGGCGCTAAAATATCAGATTTTCTTTGGATTTCAATTTTTGTGGGGAGATTTCACTGGCAACCACCACTTCGGGAATAGCTGTAATATGGTCTTGGATAGCCGCCAGATCTTCGTCGTCAATAAAGTTTTTGATGAGTAAGAAGTAATCAGAATGACGCATTTCGGGGATTAATAAGCCCCCTTCCGCCCCTTTATTGGCTAATAAGTAGTATTCCGTATCCGATGTCTCTGGAAAATCAGCATACCGGCTGAAGTACGTCGTTCCTAAGGGAGCCGGCATCCAAGTTTCATGGTCTTCAACCTTGCTCAGCTTAAGTCCCGTAAGCTTGTTGATGAAATAACACAAACGATAGTCCTTGAGCGAAGAAGTAATGGCAATGAGGACGAAATCAAGGTCCAATTCGTATTTTAATGTGACTTTGTTCAAAGTTTTTTCTATATTCAACGCAAAATTACGAAAACAAAAACACTAGTATAGCAATTATATACAAGATAATGAAGGCAGATGCTGGAATAGCGTTATACCAATAAACCGTTATGTGACTTAAAAAATTAGCGGCTAAATCGTTGATATAAAAAATCATAATTTGGTTAAGCAAAAGGAGCCTGAATAATGTTCTAAAAATCAAAAACGTTTTAGTATTTGCTGAAATTTATTTTTCTTTGCACAGATTTATTAAACAATTAAACTATAAAATCATGTCTGATATCGCATCAAGAGTTAAAGCTATTATCGTTGAGAAACTGGGTGTAGACGAAAACGAAGTTACACCGGAAGCTTCATTCACCAATGATTTAGGTGCCGACTCACTTGACACTGTAGAGTTGATCATGGAATTTGAAAAGGAATTCAACGTAGCCATTCCCGATGACCAGGCTGAAACCATCAGCACAGTAGGACAAGCCATCGCTTATTTAGAAAAAAACGTTAACTAACTAATTTCATTAGGCTAATCGTAATAAATGGAGCTTAAAAGAGTAGTAGTAACAGGGTTAGGTGCGCTTACTCCTATTGGGAATACTGTCTCGGCATTTTGGGACAACCTGATCAAAGGGGTAAGCGGCGCTGCTCCTATCACGAAGTTTGACGCCTCGAAATTCAAGACTCGTTTTGCTTGTGAAGTAAAAGGCTTCAATGCCGAGGATTTCATGGAGCGCAAAGAAGCCCGGAAGGTAGATCCATTTGTACATTACGCATTGGCTGTGACAGATGAAGCGATTGCTGATGCATCGCTTGAGTTCGATAAATTAAATACTAACCGCATCGGAGTGATATGGGGTTCGGGAATTGGCGGACTGAAGACGTTTATGGATGAGGTGAGCAATTTTGCCAAAGGCGATGGGACTCCGCGATTCAATCCGTTTTTTATTCCCAAGATGATTCTGGATATTGCTCCCGGGCATATCTCGATGCGGCATGGATTGCGAGGGCCGAATTTCTCTACGGTATCTGCATGCGCCTCCTCTACCCACGCATTGATCGATTCGCTGAACTACATCCGGACAGGATTTGCCGACATCATCATCAGTGGGGGCTCTGAGGCTATCATCAATGAAGCGGGTATTGGCGGATTTAATGCCATGCATGCATTGTCTACGCGCAATGACGACCCCACAACGGCATCGAGGCCTTTTGACAAAGACCGGGATGGGTTTGTCGCCGGAGAAGGCGGCGGAGCCATTGTGCTGGAAAGCCTTGAGCATGCCCAGGCCCGGGGGGCGAAAATTTATGCCGAGCTTATCGGTGGGGGAATGAGCGCGGATGCCTATCACATTACCGCATCGCATCCCGATGGTCTTGGTGCCCGGCTCGCGATGACCAATGCGATGGCCGACGCCAAAATCACTATCAAAGACATTGATTATATCAATGTACACGGTACGTCTACACCGGTAGGAGATCCCAGTGAAATCATGGCCATTCTGGAACTTTTTGGCGAATATGCTTATGGGCTTAACATAAGCTCTACCAAATCGATGACAGGACATCTACTGGGGGCTGCCGGAGCTGTTGAATCCATCGCTTCTATTTTGGCGGTGCAGCATGACATCGTACCTCCGACCATCAATCATTTTACAGATGACCCCAACCTTGATCCGAAACTAAACTTCACGTTTAATAAAGCACAAAAACGCGAGGTCAAAGCCGCGATGAGCAATACCTTTGGTTTTGGTGGACATAATGCCACGGTCATATTTAAAAAATTTGAAGCGTAGCATTTAAAGGCATTTGCAGCAAAGGGGTAGACCCCTTTGCATGTTTGTATTCAGTTAGTCATTAGATGCCTATTTCGAAAATTTACAAACTGCATTTTTCATCTAATCGCCGATACGTCAAGGCGCTGAAGAACATGCTGGGCTTTGTCCCGGGCAACCTCCATCTTTACCACCTGGCCTTTCGCCACAAATCCGTGGCCGTGCCGGTGAAAGATGGCACAAAAAACAGCAATGAACGGCTGGAATTTTTAGGGGATGCCGTACTGGGTTCGGTAGTGGCTGAGCTGTTATTCAAAAAATATCCTTATAAGGGCGAAGGTTTCCTGACCGAAATGCGCTCAAAAATCGTAAGCCGTGCGCACCTCAATCAATTGTCCAAAAAACTGGGGCTCAATGAGCTTATCCAATACGATACGCGTATGATCAACTACCCCAATAAACAGGGCTCGTTGCTGGGCGATGCTTTTGAGGCATTGATTGGGGCCATTTACCTGGACAAAGGTTATGTATTTACCAAGAATTTCCTGATAAACCGTATCATCAAGCCCCATGTGGATATCCAGACACTGGAGCAAACGGAAACCAATTTCAAAAGCAGGCTTATTGAATGGTGCCAGCAGGCCGGCAAAGAGGTGAGCTTTGTGCAAACGGAGAATGCAGAAGGCGATAGCATCAAAATCTTTACCATCGATGCCGTGGTGGATGGTGAAGTATGTGGCACAGGCCGGGACTACAATAAGAAAAGTGCGGAGAAAATAGCCGCAGAGAAAGCCTGCGAGGCGTTGAACGTGTTGTAGGGGAAGAACTCCCGACGAAAACAACTATCTTTGCAGCATGGCAGTAATTAAACCTTCATTGGCAAAAGGCACGCGCGACTTTTCGCCCGTGGAAATGGAAAAGCGCAATTACATTTTTGATACCATTAAGCGAGTATTTACAAAGTACGGCTATCGAGAGATACAAACCCCATCCGTTGAAAACCTGCAAACGCTTACCGGCAAATACGGAGACGAAGGAGATAAGCTGATTTTCAAAATACTTAATTCCGGGGACTACCTGGCCAAAGTGCCGATGAACCTCCTGGAAGAACGGGCGTCTTCACCACTGATTCCGCATATTGCTGAAAAAGCACTGCGGTATGACCTTACGGTGCCATTTGCGCGGTATGTGGTGATGCGCCAGCATGAATTAACCCTACCGTTCAAACGGTTTCAGATACAGCCCGTATGGCGGGCGGATAGACCACAGCGGGGACGCTACCGGGAGTTTTACCAGTGCGATGTTGATGTGGTGGGCTCGGAAAGCCTGCTTAACGAGGCGGAGTTCGTGCTCATTTACCACGAGGCGCTGGCCAATTTAGGATTGAACGATTTTACCATCAAGCTCAACAACCGTAAAATACTGACGGGCATCGCTGAAATATTGGGCAAGCCGGAGTTAATCGTGGATATGACGGTGGCCATAGATAAGCTCGACAAGATTGGCTTGGACGGCGTGATCACCGAATTGCTTGATCGGGGTTTTTCGGCGGCGGATTTGGAAAAATTGCAGCCCATCATCCAGTTGCAAGGATCCAATGTGGAAAAATTGGAACGTTTGAAGCAGGTGCTTGCATCGTCAAGTGCTGGGCTGCAAGGTATTGATGAGCTTGAAACCGTGCTGGGTTATGTCGAAAAATTGACGGGTGATGCGGAGCTGCTGAACCGTTTTATCGTCATAGATATCACCTTGGCCCGGGGTCTCAATTATTACACGGGGTGTATCTTCGAGGTGAAAACCAACGAAGTGAGCATGGGCAGTATCGGTGGCGGCGGCCGCTACGATGACCTTACGGGTATGTTTGGCCTCAAAGGGCTTACCGGGGTAGGTGTTTCTTTCGGGGCGGATCGGATATATGATGTATTGGAAGAACTCGGATTATTCCCCGAAAGTGCTGCGCAATCGACCAACGTGCTCATCAGTAATTTCGATAAGCTGGCTGAGTTATATGCCTTGCCTTTGCTGCAAAAGCTGCGTAAGGCTGATATCGCGGCGGAGCTTTATCCCACCGCGGCTAAGCTGAAAAAGCAAATGGCCTATGCCGATGCCAAGAAAATCCCCTATGTCATCCTTATCGGGGAAGAGGAAATCCAAAGCGGGCTGCTTTCCTTGAAAAATATGCAAACGGGTGAGCAGCGGAAAATGGATGAAACCGCATTGCTCATGCTTTTATCTTCGTCATAATGAATCTTATAGGCAATCTTATCTGGATCGTTTTCGGTGGTTTTTTCATTTTTTTGGAATACCTTATCGGCGGGATAGTGCTCTGCCTGACCATCGTTGGCATCCCGTTTGGTATACAGCTTTTTAAGCTGGCTATTGCGTCGTTGGTGCCGTTTGGCACGGTGGTCACCAATGCGCCTTCCAGCACCGGATGCCTGTATACGCTCATGAATATCCTCTGGATTGTGTTTGGCGGGATATGGGTGGCACTTACGCATTTTCTTTTCGGCCTGTTGCTCTGTCTGACCGTCATCGGCATTCCATTTGGAAGGCAGCATTTCAAGTTAATGGGACTAGCCTTTACGCCTTTTGGAAAGACGATTAATTGACACCTTCTACAACAATCACCCGAATACAGCCTGAAAGACCTCTTCTACCCTACTCACGGGCTTGATAGCTATTTGGTATTTACCATCGCTTAGCCCTTTGGTATTGTACTTGGAAATATAAATCGTTTCAAAGCCCAGTTTCTCCGCCTCTGCAATGCGTTGCTCGATGCGGTTGACCGCCCGTATTTCACCGGAAAGCCCCACTTCTCCCGCAAAGGCGGATGTGGCCGGAACGGGGATGTCCTGTTGGGACGAAATGATAGCAATAATCGCGGCCAAATCAATGGCCGGGTCTTCCACACGTAAACCACCGGCCATGTTGAGGAATACATCCTGCGCACTCAGTCGAAAACCAAATCGTTTTTCGAGTACAGCAAGCAACATATTCATCCGCCGGGTGTCAAATCCGGTGGATGACCGTTGAGGGGTGCCATAAGCGGAGGTGCTTACCAATGCCTGTACCTCGATGAGCATGGGCCGTGCACCCTCTACCAGCACCGCAATGGCTATACCACTCATGCTGTCCTCGCGCTGGGAAAGCAAAATCTCCGATGGGTTGCTCACCTCGCGCAGGCCAGACCCCTGCATTTCATAAATGCCCAACTCAGCGGCCGACCCGAAACGGTTTTTCACGGCACGCAAGATGCGGTATACGTGATGGCGATCGCCCTCGAATTGCAACACGGTGTCTACCATGTGTTCCAGTACTTTAGGCCCTGCAATGGCGCCGTCCTTGGTGATGTGTCCCACAATGAATACCGGAATGGCGGTTTCTTTGGCAAAGCGCAAGAGCTCTGCCGTACATTCGCGTACCTGCGAGACGCTGCCAGGAGCCGAGTCGATTTGGGCCGAATGCAGTGTCTGTATGGAGTCGATGATGACCAGCTGAGGGGCGACAGCCGTTATTTGTTTGAAAATGTTTTGCGTGGAGGTCTCGGTGAGGATAAAGCATTCGGCTTTTGACGATTGGAGCAACCGTTCGGCGCGCATCTTGAGTTGCTGTTCGCTTTCCTCTCCAGAGACGTACAAGGTTTTTGTCCCCGGCATACCGAGGGCAATCTGCAGCATCAGCGTGGACTTACCGATGCCGGGTTCGCCGCCGATGAGCACCAGGGATCCGGGGACAATACCCCCGCCAAGCACGCGGTTCAATTCGCCATCCGGCGTGATGTAGCGGCTTTCTTCCTGATGGACGATTTCGTGTATGCGTGCAGCCTTGTTTGTCCGTTTAGTGGTCGGGCCTGTGGCTGTCCGCCAATCAGGTACACGTATGTTTGCAGGTTCGACCAATTCCTCCACGAAGGTGTTCCATTCGTTGCACGATGGGCATTTGCCGAGCCATTTAGCAGACTCATACCCGCAGTTTTGGCAGAAATAGGTGGTTTTTGTTTTGGCCATTGTTAAAAGTTCGCGGTGTTGATGGCTTCGTATAGCACGTCCTGTATCCTTCCCCGGATATTGAGGCTGATCAACTTGTTGCTCACCGCCGGATGTACCCGATTGGAGAGAAAGATATATATTAGCTGTTCTTTGGGATCAATCCAGATGCAGGTGCCGGTGTATCCCGTATGTCCGAAAGTGGCATCCGAAGCTAATGCAGCGGGATAGTGCTTGGTGGTATCGGGATCCCAGCGATCAAACCCCAGTCCCCTTCTGCTGGTGGCCGATTGCCTGGACGTAAATAGGTCTACCGTCTCGGCTTTGAAATAGCGTTCGCCGCCATATATCCCCCGGTTGAGCAGTAATTGTCCATAGATGGCCAAATCGTTTGCCGAGGCAAATAATCCCGCATGGCCCGCAATGCCGCCAGCCATAGCCGCACCCTGGTCGTGTACGTAGCCTTGCAGCAAGGTTTTCCGAAACGTTTTGTCGTTTTCCGTCGGCACGATGCGGCTTCTGTCAAAACGTTGGCGGGGCAGATAACCAGCGGTCTGCATACCCAATGGACGGTAAAACGCCTCCTGGACATAGGTTTGTATGGGCATGCCCATCTGATGCTCGGCCACCTCTTTCATGACATACATGCTGATATCACTGTACACATATGATCCGGAGGCATTGATTTTGGACTGCAACATGGTAGGCCACATGACGTCTTGGTAATAGCCCGTGCGGATGTAACAACCGTCTGCTACTTTCACCGCATATGCCGCCGATGAATCGGTGCTCAGGTCACCAGGTTTCAAGTGCTGATAAAAAGCGATAAACGGAATAAAACCAGCCTCATGGAGCATGACATCCCGTAATTTAGTGCCGTTTTTGTTGGTACCCTGCGCTTGCAGCAGGTAATGGCCCATGGTGCTGTCCAAGCTGATAATGCCCCGTTCGGTGAGCCGCATGATGGTCGGGGTTGTCGCGGTAATTTTGGTTACAGATGCCAGATCAAAGATGTCAGACACCTTTGTGCGCGCCTCTTGTTCATAGGTATGATAGCCGTATGCCTTTTCAAAGATCACCTTTCCATTTTTAATGGCCATTACGACGGCGCCGGGTGTAGCCCGCTCACGGATAGCCTCCGCTACAATGGCATCGATGTTGGCTTCTAAACGGAACTTGTCGATACCCAAAGCAGCGGCGTCTGCATATTCCAGCCGTGTCTGTTCGGTGATAAAGCCAGCGCCGGAGGCGTATCTTGCCGAAAAAGACTGCGGTAGGCGCGCCGTACAGGCAACCCCTCCGTAAATGGACATCGCCGCATTTTCAGCTGCCG
Organism: Parapedobacter koreensis; assembly: GCF_900109365.1. Classification (GTDB taxonomy): domain Bacteria; phylum Bacteroidota; class Bacteroidia; order Sphingobacteriales; family Sphingobacteriaceae; genus Parapedobacter; species Parapedobacter koreensis. Next base: position 258,729 of record NZ_FNZR01000005.1, read on the forward strand.
TCTCGGTTGCTTCCCGGCTCCATACTATCGGAAAATAAACGAAATCCAATTCGCCGAGTTTCACACCATCTCCAAATACCGCCAGTATGACTTGCTTGCCCACGGTTTGTGCATTGATGAGTTGCAATAAGCGCTTGTTTGCTAAATCAGCAGTATTTAGGGCGAAAATGAGGGTGTTATAAAATTTAAGCGCTTCGTCGAGGTCGTGGTAGGTGTCGGTTTGGTCAGGTATAAAAAAACGGTCGGTCGGAGCATAGCGCTCCAATACCTCCCCAAAAGTAGCTAAGGCTGGCTCATCCTGGTACCTGATATAAGCGATACCACGGTTTTTTAGCTCACGCAGCGGGATAACCTTTGTATGGTTATTCAACAAGACCGTATGGTTTACCTTGGGAGCATATCGCTGAGCATGGGCCCCCTGCGCTACACAAAGGCAAGTCACCAAGAGGTAGATTACCGGGTGAAAATTTTTCATATTAGACGAATATCGCTAATTTGCACAAATTATAGGTAGCTCTTGAAAAATTTGCGACTTTTGTAATTCATTTACCTGTTTCCATGTTTAATGTCAACAGTTCCTTTTATAAGTTTCTGATGGCTTTGCAAGCGAAGCTGCATACGGAGTTTGATCTCAAGGCATTGTCTGCAAATGCCTGCATGATGCATGCAGACGGGATGCCAAGCATCGTCTATTACCTATGCAGTGCCAAGGAACGCATCCCTGTAGACAGCGCTACCCGCTGCATTCACATCGATGAGGATCGATGGATAGCACAGCCGGATTTGCTGCTCAACCGGATTGCCGCATTGGCGGGGCTTGCGCAGCGCGTCCACGCCCGGAGTACCGTAGTGGCCCGGATTGACAAGCACATGGCGATGGTTTTTCAGCAAAATCATCATTTACAGGTTGCATTGCCAGGCAAATATCGTTATGGATTATTTCGTGAAGGCGAATTGGTATCCATTGCGGTATTCAGCGGTGGGAGGAAAATGGACGATAAACCAGCTGATTACCGCTCATTTGAATTGCTAAGGTTTTGCCACAAACAAGGTATCCACGTTGTGGGCGGTTTCAGCAAGCTTATCGACGCATTTCTGCAAGAATTTGACCCCGGAGATATCATGACCTATGCCGACAAGGATTGGACGGATGGCAGCAGCTACCGCAAGACAGGTTTTGTGATTGTTGGTGAAACGGCTCCTCAAGCCTTTTGGGTAGATACGAGTACGATGACGCGGTATTACGAACCGGAGCTTCCCGATGAAATTAAAGGAATACCGGCCGAAGAGCGCAAAAAGCGGGGGTATGTGCCTGTTTACAACAGCGGGAGCATAAAATTGATAAAGACCTATAAACACAACCCTGTCGTGTGAAGCTGGTAGTCATCCTTGGGCCCACGGCGTCCGGTAAAACCCAATTGGCCGTGGCATTGGCCAAACGTATAAATGGCGCAATAATTAGTGCCGATTCGCGGCAGGTATACCGGGATATGAATTTGGGTACGGGCAAGGATTTAGAAGCATATGGCGATATCCCTTACCACCTCATTGATGTTGTTGATGCTGGGGAAACGTATCATGTAACGCGGTATCGCGAAGATGTATACCACGCGCTGGATACCATCAAAGAAGCAGGTAAACAGCCGATTCTTTGCGGCGGTACGGGCTTATACATTCAGTCGATAGTGCAAGGATTTACTTATGATGTCGTCCCCGTCAATGCCACACGGCGCACGGTGCTTGAATCGTCGACTATTGAGTTGCTAAGAGAACGGCTACAGCAATTGCCGATGCCGCCGGATTTTGTTCCTGATACCAGTACCCGGAAGCGACTCATCCGTGCCATAGAAATCGCCGAGTGGTGCCAACATCATCCCTTGCCCCTCGCTTCGCGGCCCGCGTTGGAAGCTACAATCTTCGGTATCAATCCTCCTGTAGCGATCCGCAGGCAGCGCATTACAGCCAGGCTCCAGCAGCGGCTGGATATGGGCTTGCTGGACGAAGTGAAGGCATTGTTGCACAACGGCGTATCGCCAGATCGGCTGGTTTACTATGGATTGGAATATAAATATGCCGTGCAATACCTATTGGGGGAGCTGGACGAAGAAACGTTTTTTGCCCGGCTTAATACGGAAATACACCGCTTTGCCAAACGGCAGATGACTTATTTTCGAAAGATGGAAAAGGATGGACTGCATATCCATTGGCTGGCACACGGAACGATCGATGAGATGGCATCGGAAATCCTAAAAAACGATAACTGAAAAGGGGAGCTTCTCAACTCCCCTTTTCAGTTATAATTTTATCTCTACGTCTTTGCCATTGAAAAAATGGAACTCGGTGAGGTAATATGAGGCAATCGGTTTTACCTTAATCCAGCGCCCAAATTTAAAATACCATTTCATTCTGCGTGAGATTAGGCCGGATTTAATATACGCATAAATGTATGGGTGTACACCCAGCGTGATATCCTTTTCGTTTTGTTCGTGCAGGATGAAACTGAGGTTGTTTTGAATGTCGTCCATCAATACGATGCTGGATCGTATCTCTCCCGTACCGTCACATGCGGGGCATTTTTCGTTGGTGACGATGGTCATCTCGGGACGTACACGCTGCCGGGTGATCTGCACCAGCCCGAATTTGCTTGGGGGCAGTATGGTATGGCGTGCGCGGTCTGCAGCCATGCACTGCTTGAGATAGGCATGCAATTCCTTGCGATTAGTCGGTTTGTGCATGTCGATAAAATCGATCACGACGATACCTCCCATATCCCGCAGCCGCAGCTGGCGTGCAATCTCCTTGGCCGCCTCCATATTCACCTGTAGGGCATTCTCCTCTTGATTTTCCTTATTGGCCGTCCGGTTGCCGCTATTGACATCGATGACATGCAATGCCTCTGTATGCTCGATGACCAGGTACGCACCACCATGGAGGTTGACCGTTTTACCGAAAGCTGCCTTGATCTGCCGTTCGACACCGAAGTGTTCAAAAATTGGTTCCCGGTGCTTATAGAGTTTGACGATTTTCTCCAAGTCAGGAGAGATCTCCTGCACATACGAACGAGTTTCCTCAAAGATGACAGGGTCACTTACATAAATGTGCGTAAATTCATCCGTGAGGATGTCCCGCAGGATGGTCGATGTCCTATCCATTTCACCGAGCACCTTATGTGTAGGCTCGGCCCCGCGCAAGCGACTGGTCAAGACCTCCCACTTCGCAATCAGATCCAACAAATCTTTTTGCAGCTCAGCTACCCCTTTGCCTTCCGATACCGTACGGATAATGACACCGAAATTAGCGGGCTTGATACTTTCTACAATCTTTTTAAGCCGGTTGCGTTCGGTATTGCCTTTAATGCGTTTGGAAATGGATACGGCGCTTGAGAAAGGCACTAATACCACATACCTTCCTGCAATGGACAGATCCGAACTCAACCTTGGCCCTTTGGTGGAAATGGGCTCTTTGGCTATCTGGACGGGCAACAACATATTACGGGCCAATACCTCAGATATCTTGCCGGCTTTGTTGATGTCTTTTTCCAGTTTTAAACTATCGAGCAGTTTCTCTTTGTAACTGCCATTCTTTACTAATTTGGTAAGCTTGATGAGCGACTGCACCTGTGGACCCAGATCCAAATAGTGAAGGAATGCATCTTTTGAATATCCGACATCTACAAATGCGGCATTAAGCCCAGGCATGATTTTTTTTATCCTGCCTAAATAGATATCACCTACAGCGTAGTTATTATTCGCCTGTTCCTTGCTGAGCTCTACAAGCTGTTTGTCCTGAAGTAAAGCGATAGTGACTCCCTTTTCGGGAGCCGAATCGATGATTAACTCCTTTACCAACAGCTACTCTTTTTGCAAAGCAGGCAATACTGGAAATAGCACAATCATGCTACCCATTTTGTGGCTTTTATGCCATGAATGCCTGCTTTGAATGAAACAATAAAATACGTTTAATCAACACGCCCATCTTCCGGTTGTTTTCCGTGAGGCAGAGTTCAATTGTGAAACACGCTCATTTATATACCCCATTCCGGAAGTGGGTCTGCGTCAGGCAAGGTTATTTCTTCTTATGCCTGTTTTTTCTTAAACGTTTTTTACGTTTGTGAGTAGCCATTTTGTGTCTTTTTCTTTTCTTTCCGCTTGGCATAGCTTAATTTTTTTAATAATGAATAAATGAATGATTATTTGCTCAATTCATCGATTTTACGATTGATAAACTGAGTGAGGGTTGGATCTGCGGCGAGATCCCGGCTTTTTTCAAAGGCAGCTATCGCTTCGCGTTTCAACCCAATGTTTTCATAACTTGTTGCGAGGTAAAAATAAGATTCAGCATCCGGTTGTATGGATACCACGGTTTTGAACCGATCGATTGCCCGGTCGAATTGCCGTGATTGCATCGAAAACAAACCTAAACTTTTGTTTGCCTCCAGGTGATCCGGATCAGCTTTGACGACTTCCTGCAGCAACGCGATGCCGGCCATGGGGTTGTTTGTCCCACTTACGTATGCACTGCCCAATCCTGTTTTAGCAGCTAAATTAGCCGCATCCAATTCAAGTGTCTTTTCGTAAGCTTGTATGGCGCGTTCGGTGAAGGCAGCCGCCATTACGGTATCCTGTAAGTTCGTATACGCCGCACGGTATGCATTGCCTGCTTTCAACCAATGGTCAGCCGTGTTATCAAGCTTGGCAAGCTCTTCGTAGACAAAACCCAATGGTGCTGGCCTGTTTACATCGTCCCATTTGGTTGCAAGCTGTTGCAGCAAATCAATCTTTTCGGAGTTGGAAGCACTTGGTAGCTGCGCTTCTATATCCGATATTTCTTTGATGATATTGGCATTGAGCCCTTGCTTGGCTTGCTGAGCGACCAATTCGAGTGAGACTCCAGCAGCCGCACCCGCATCAGAAGTGGCAGTAGCGCCCTTATCTTCGTTGACCAATCCTTTGATAGGTTGCGCCAATAGAAAACCCATCAGTATCACGATGGATGTAATGGCGACTATCTGTTTGGTCCGTTGTTGCATGGTGGGGTAAACGTTGCCTTAGACAGAAATTATTTGTTGCCGGATTTTACTTTCTCGACAAATGTTTTCGCTGGCTTAAACGTGGGTACGTAGTGGGCAGGGATAATGATAGCGGTATTCTTGGAGATATTGCGTGCGGTTTTTTCAGCTCGTTGCTTCACTACAAAACTGCCGAAACCTCTTACGTAAACGTTCTCGCCCCCAACCATCGCGTTTTTCACGACTTTGAAAAAAGCTTCGACGGTTTCCTGAACATCTACTTTCTCTAATCCAGTCTTGTTAGAGATTTCTGCTATAATTTCTGCTTTAGTCATATCTATATTTTTTGTAATTAATTATTTTTCAACACGTAAGCCCTTTCAATGTTGGGGATGCAAAAGTATCGCTTTAAAACGATATCTTAAAATAAAATTGTTAAAATTTTGTAAATGAACTGTTTTCAAATATTGGCGAATTAAATGACGCTACAACGTTTTCGTAGATAATTATTTAAAAAGTACATGGGACGAGTCCATTTTTTACCTAATATTGGGGTTTGAATGCATATAGACCTTTATTTCAAGAGCTATGGATGGAATACAACAGTTTTCGCTGGCGGGTAAGGTGGTCGTAATCACGGGAGCAACGGGGGTTTTGGGCGAGTCGTTTGCACTTGCCACCGCGGCAGCGGGCGCTAAGGTAGCCGTGTTGGGGCGCAACAAGGAGCGGGCTGAGGCCCGGGTAGCGGCTATCAAAGCTAAAGGTGGAGAGGCGATCGCGGTCATTACAGATGTGCTGGACGAACAAGCCGTGCATGAGGCCAAAGATACGATACTGGATGCTTGGGGCACAATAGATGGCCTGGTAAATGCTGCCGGGGGTAATATCCCCGGAGCCACCATCGGTCCGGACCAGAACCTGTTTGACGCTAAAATTGCCGACACGCAGAAAGCCGTGGAACTCAATTTATTTGGCACGGTGATACCTACCCACATTTTTGGACGCGTGATAGCCGAAAAAGGTAAGGGGTCAATCGTAAATATCTCGTCATTGGCAGCCCAACAAGCCATCACCCGGGTGATGGGCTACAACATGGCTAAATGTGCCATTGAAGGTTATACGAAATGGATGGCGGTAGAATTGGCCCAGCGCTATGGTGATAAGGTGCGTGTCAATGCCATCGCCCCGGGGGTGTTCCTTACCGAACAAAACCGAACTTTGTTGACCAATCCGGATGGAACATATACCGAACGTGCCCAGCGGTTTGTAAACAATACGGCATACGGCCGGATGGGGAGCCCCGAAGAGCTGACCGGCGCATTGATTTTTCTGCTGAGCGATGCTTCGGGTTTTATCTCTGGGGAAACGATTTTGGTAGACGGCGGCTTCAATGCGTGGAGCGGGGTGTGAGGAGGGCGCAGCGCATTAGATTGATTTGATAGCTGGCAGCTAACCGCTGATGGCTGAATGCAATAAAAGAGAAAACATGGCAAAAAAACTTGAACAAACCTGGCGGTGGTATGGCCCCGCAGATACCGTTTCGCTACAAGACATCAAACAGGCTGGAGCTACTGGAGTGGTCACGGCACTACACCATATCCCGCACGGAGAGTTGTGGCCGCTGGAAGACATCCGCGAACGAAAGGCCATCATCGAAGCGGCGGGACTGACATGGAGTGTGGTGGAAAGTGTGCCCGTACATGAGGCCATCAAAACGCGCCGGCCTGATGCAGGCCCCTACATCGAAAATTACCGGCAAAGCCTGCTCAACCTCGCTGCGGAAGGTATAAAAACCGTGTGCTACAACTTTATGCCCGTATTGGACTGGACACGTACCCAGCTTGACCTGGAAATGCGGGATGGCTCGAAGGCGTTGTATTTTAATTGGAATGATCTGGCCGCCTTCGACCTTTTTGTCTTGAAGCGCGAAGGCGCTGAGCAAGATTATCCGGAAGATATTAAAGACGAAGCAAAGCGTCGATTTGAGTCTTATACACCAGCCCAACTTGATCTACTCAGCACCAACGTACTGATGGGAATCCCCGGTGAGCGAAGCATCGAACTGGACGAACTGCGGGCGAGTATCCGCGAATACGCGGCCATTGGCTTCGATGGCCTACGGCAAAACCTGATTTGGTTTTTGTCGTCCATCGCTGATGTCTGCGAAGAAAGCGGCATCAGGATGACCATACACCCCGATGATCCCCCATATCCTATCCTGGGCTTGCCACGCATTGCCAGCAATAAAGAAGACTTCCTTTATATCATTCGCGAATTGGATAAACCCTTCAATGGCATCTGCTTTTGTACGGGCTCATTGGGGGCTGGCGTATCGAATGATATTCCGGCTATTTTTGAAGCGGTAAAAGAACGGGTTTACTTCGTGCACCTGCGCAACATAAAGAAGGACGAGCAGGGTAATTTCTTCGAGGCAGACCACTTGGATGGGGATGTGAATATGTATACCGTGATGAAAGCCTTGACGGCAGAAAACCAGCTGCGGGATCAAGCCATCCCTTTCCGGCCGGATCACGGCCATCAAATGCTGGATGACCTGCAGAAGACCACAGCTCCCGGCTATTCGGCCATTGGCCGCCTGCGGGGGCTTGCCGAACTGCGGGGACTGGAGTTGGGGATTCTTGGACAATAATCGTTATCTAATTGAATAGCCATGGCTTATTTCCTTCATGATAATTTTTTGTTGCAGTCGGATACGGCGGAGGCGCTTTATCACGACTACGCTAAAGGACTACCTATCATCGACTACCATTCGCATCTCTCGCCGGATGCAGTGGCCACCGATGCGAACTTCCGCAACATCACCCACATCTGGCTTGCTGGCGACCATTATAAGTGGCGCGCGCAACGCGTGTTGGGCATTCCCGAGCAATACATTACCGGCGATGCCGATGATCGTGAGAAATTTAGGAAATGGGCCGAAGCGGTGCCTTATACCTTGCGCAACCCACTGTACCATTGGACGCACATGGAGTTGAAAAATCCATTTGGTATCCACGAATTGCTCGGTCCCGATAATGCAGATGCTATTTTCGACAGCACGCAGGTGCAGTTGCAAACGCCTGCATTTTCACCACGAGGGCTGCTCCGCCATTTCGATGTGGAGATGGTGGGTACGACGGATGACCCTGCCGATGATCTTCGGCATCACCAAACCATTGCCGAATCTGGTTTCGAGACCAGCGTGCTGCCCACCTTCAGACCCGACAAGGCCTTCCAATTAAGCAAGGGCGCTGAATATCGCCAGTACATTGAGCGACTGCAATCGAGCAGTGGCGTGGCCATTGTCGATATGGATACGTTATTGGACGCGCTTTGGAATAGGCTGTATTATTTCCACAGCCATGGGTGCCGGATTGCCGACCATGGCTTGAGCCACCTGCCCCGTAAGGGCACATCCGCGGTTTCATTAAATGAAATTTTTAAACAAGTGCTTAGCGGGGATGATCGGCTCGCCGCCGAATACGAAGAGGCATTTACATACGCCGTCCTGTCTGAGCTGTGCAAATTTTATCACGATAAAGGCTGGGTACAGCAATTCCACCTCGGCCCGTTGCGCAACACCAATAGCCGGAAGCTGCGGGAGCTTGGTGCAGATACAGGTTACGATTCTATCGGTGATTTTCCGCAGGCCGAAAGCATGCAACGATTTTTCAATGCCTTGGAAGAAGAGGGCTGCCTGGCGAAAACGGTCGTTTACAACCTCAATCCGTCTGACAATGCGGTGTTTGCGGCCATGATGGGAAATTTTCAAGGCGAAGGAATAATGGGGAAGATGCAGTTTGGATCAGGCTGGTGGTTTTTGGACCAGTTGGACGGCATGACCCAGCAAATGAACATCCTATCCAATATCGGGCTGATCAGCTGTTTCGTAGGGATGCTTACCGACTCACGTAGCTTCCTCTCGTATTCGCGCCATGAATATTTCAGGCGCTTGCTCTGCAACCTGTTTGCAGAAGACATAGCGAAAGGATTGTTGCCGAGGGACATCGGATGGACGGGCAAGATCATTCAGGATATTTGTTATTACAACGCCAAGGCTTATTTTGATTTGCCAAAGGCTTAGGCAATTAGCGGTAAAAGATAAGTACGATCTAAAAATCCAGATTATAGCGGATGCTGAGGAAAAATCCCATTTCTCGAAACGCATCATAACCCGAGCTATTGGTGCCACTCGGGGCCTGAAATTTCATCCGTGTGGGAATATCCGCAAAAAAGCCCCCATCCACGCGGAAGCTGTCGCCTACCGGAAAATAAGCACCCAAGTGTCCGCCCAAATTAAAGGGGTATTTGTAAGAAGCGGACAGAAGATTGCCCATATGCATTTCAAGCGGACTCTGGCTGCCATCGCCGCCGTCGGAGGGGTCGCCGGACAATTGGTAGTAGAAATCTACACCGGCTTTGAATCCCACAACGTCAAACGGCTTGTACGTTAGCGAAAGCGGCACGTGAAGTGCCCAATAACGAAACGTCTCGGTCGCACCGAGCCTCGGGAGCAAGGGATCGTTCGGATTTTCCGGAACCAGTTGCCGCGGATTGTCATTCGAAATTTTGAACCCTCCTGTGCGTATATTTAACCCGGCTTCCCATCCAAAAATACTTGGCCGCTTAAACATGCCATTCACCGCAATTCCTGCTGTACCCAATGCTATTGGGTTGTTTATATACCGGAAAGGCATTGCCTCTTCATCACTCCCGGGCAAGTCGTATACAAACTCATCCATGCCATACCCGAAATTTCGCATATCCGTTATGCCGGATCCTAAGGAAACCGACCAGACCACGGGTTGCTGGCCAAATGAGGACAACGCCCCGGCCCATAAGGATATCATTAGTAAACCGAAACGTAGTGCAAGCGCTTTTTTCATTGTATCAACCTGGCTAGATTAGGCAAATCTAATCATTTGTGTGCAAGCTGTTGCATTTTTTACTTGCTTTGTTTGCTACCAGATGGTTTGCACTTGCTAAGCGTGTCCAGCGGGAAGCATGCAACCTGAAATGAATAAGATCGTTCCGGGTATTATTGTGTTGAAATGCCTTTTCTGCCTAATCGTTTCAGAACCAGATAGCCGATTACTCCCGAAAGCGCCGAAGCGACCAAAATAGCAAATTTGGCCTCCGTCTGGTGATAGAGGTCGGCAAACGAAAGTAAGGCGATGAAGATAGACATCGTAAATCCGATACCTCCCATGAGACCGATAGCCAAGATTTGCAACCATTTCGTGTTTTTGGGGAGTTCACTTACTCTGAATTTTACAGCAATCCATGATAGCAGCGTGATGCCTAAGGGCTTGCCCACGAAAAGGCCAGCGATAATCCCGAGTCCCAGCGGACTAGCCAGTCCATCTATCATGTCATTTTCGAAGCGGATATTGGTGTTGGCCAGTGCAAACAGGGGCATAATAATAAAATTGACGGGTGTGCTAATAGCATGCTCGACCTGTTGGATTGGTGAATGTCCCGCTTTTTTGCCTTGTATTGGAATTGCAAAGGCCGTAAGTACACCTGCAATAGTGGCATGCACACCGGAGTGGTGGATGAGGTACCAGATAAACAAGCCAGGAATGAGGTAAAGCCAAAGGGACTTGATCCCCATACGGTTCATGAACGTTAACAGGACAAATACACCCAACGCATACAGTAAATAGGAAGCTTGGAGATCAGAGGTGTAAAAAAGGGCAATCACGAGAATCGCGCCAAGGTCGTCTACGATTGCCAGGGCGGTGAGAAACACTTTCAATGCTACCGGTACGCGCTTGCCGAGTAAAGACAGGATGCCGATGGCAAATGCAATGTCGGTAGCCATGGGAATACCCCAACCGGAGCTGGTCTCCGTGCCCGCGTTGAACAATGTGTAGATTCCGGCGGGCACCAGCATACCGCCTAAAGCGGCAAAGAACGGCAATGACGCCTTTTTCGCTGATGAAAGTTGGCCATGGGCCAACTCCTGTTTGATTTCAATACCCACCATCAGGAAGAAGACGGCCATTAAGCCGTCATTTATCCAAAGGAGGATGCTGTATCTCAAATGGACAACACCGGATTCCAAGCCGATCTCCTGTGCCAGAAGCGATTCGAATCCCGGCCCGAACGGGGAGTTTGCGACAATAAGCGAAAGGAGTAGAAAGACAAGCAGCGTTATGCCACTCGCTGAATCTGCCTCGAAAAATTGTTTGATATGCCTGCGCATCGGGATTTATATTTGTTCCGCGCGGCTAAATTAATCAAAACAACCTTTCTTGTCGCGTGGCAGGCGAAATTGTCTTCAAAACGGTTTCGCCGCTGACCCCAAGCCAAACCGGAGCCGTTCCTGCCATCGTTATCCGCAGAACGTCCATTCATCCTCCGTCCGGCCTCATTACCTGCGCAATACCTGCCGCACATCTGCGGGGTATCTGAGCCGTTGGTTTTCGGAGTCCTGTTCGCCTGTTCTCCGCTGCTCAAGCGGAGGAGCAGCGGAGAAGCACCGAAGGAGCAGCGGAGGAGTAGCGGAGAACGAGCGGAGAAGCAGCGGAGAAATAGCGGAGCAGGAGCAGTTCAGGTACAGCCCAGGTACGGAGAGGGTATCCAGCCGCAGCGGATAACGAGCGGAGTATGAGCGAAGACTGGGCGGAATGTCTGAAAGAACTCGGTGGAAAGGCAAAAAAGACTAAGGGTATCAGCTAAATTGATTGTCATAGCATAAATACTAGTTTATAAGAAATTAAAATATGTTGGGTTACTTTTTAGGAAAAGTCATTAGGTACCGGCTAAACGTATGTATCCAAAACCTTTCCAGGGCTTTTCCCAGTTTTTCGTATAAAGAGATTAGTGAATGTACTGCCGAATTTTACCAAAACCTTGCGAAGATAGGGTGGGAAGTGCTTTTTCCATCGGTGACAAAGCTAGAAGTAAGCCTGGCTACGATAGCTGAAATTTGGAAATCGAACAAACGGCTACGCCCTACCATACTTTTAATGGGGCATTATGGGAATTGGGAAGTACTCAATAAACTTCCACGGCATATAGATGTCCGTGTAAACGCCATTTATAAACCCATAAAGAATAATTTTGTCGATTACTTCGTTCGCAGCAGGAGAACTAAGCATGGTTTAAGGCTGATCAAATCCGGACATGCGCTTAGGGTTCTTTTAAAAGAGAAGGATAATAATTCGATTATCCTATTCATAGCCGATCAGTTCCCCGGGAATGGCAAAGGAATCGCTGTAGATTTCCTAAACCAGCAAACCCGAATGTTTTCGGGAGCGGAGCAACTCGCTAGACGATTAGGAGCTTTCGTGGGATACGTAGAATTGACTTCCAAGCCAAATCATATATGGAAAATGGAAATTCAGACCATCTGCGAAAATGCTTCAGAGACAGCGGATGGATGCATTACCACGATGTATGCCAAAATGTTGGAGCAGAGTATATGCAAAGACCCGGCATGGTGGTTATGGTCTCATCGGAGATGGAAATGAATCTTTCTCCCATAGGTTCAACTTGCTGAATGCTAGCTGACAGTATAGTCAATAAATAGCATCTTGAGTTCGCTTTCCCTATCCAACGTATACAACCTTAATTTGACCCGGGTCGACAGAACCTGAATAAGTATTATAGTAGATCCCGGTTATAAAAGTTGTCGCTTGATTTTTTATTTTTAACGACATAAATGCGTTATCCGTTATTTTGAAAAACAGCAGTATATGAGTGAACCCCATGAGATACTACATCAACATTTGATGAGCTTTGCAGCACTGACGCCCAACGATATCATCGAAAGCCAGACTTACTGGAAAACGCGTACGATTAAAAAAGGGGATTTTTTTAATATGCAAAATGTGGTCTGTAATGATCTGGGTTTGGTACTTAAAGGGATTTTCAGGATTTATTATAATGATCCGGTGACGGACGAACAGAAGAATATTTTCTTCATTTCCGAGAACCAGTTTATCGTATCGTTTAGGAGTTTTATCACGCGCTACCCTTGCGCCTATTTCATAGAGGCAATGGAAGACTCCGAAATCATATATATTACGTACCGTGATTTAAACCATTTGTATGATACCTATCATGGATGGAGTAAATTTGGCCGCTTACTGGCGGAGTTGTTTTTCAATTATTCCCAGGCCCGAGCGGAGGAGTTCCTGTTCAATTCGCATGAAGAGCGTTACGTCAAATTACTGGAAGAGCATCCTGACATCGTAAACCGCATCCCGGCTTACCACATCTCGTCTTACTTGGGGATCACGAATCCCTCGTTGAGCCGTATCCGTAAGCGCATTAATCGTTGAGCATAGCCCCCTTTTGGGCTACGCTCGTTTATTGGTTTTCTTTTGTTGGATGTATTGATAGCAGGAACCGGCTATGAATAGTACCAGTATGACCAGCAGCGTTTTGCCGATCAGCGGATCACCGGGGCCGCTGGCTAAGGGCGCTTTCAATGGAACACGGGTAAGGGTTTCGTTTACTGTAGGAATCATGGAAAGAAAAAAGCTGAACGAAAGGAAAAAGTTCTCAAAATAGCGGGCCTTGTTATTCCCTGTTTTCCACTGGTGAAGAACAAATGCGCCAACCACGAGGGCCAGCACGAGTAACGACAACACATGTCCGGGGTTGAATCCTCCTGCCCTGCTCAAGCCTAAGGCGGTTGCAGAGGTAATGATGGTTCCAAAGAAGTAGGTGTTCCCGCTTTTGCTTTCGAGGTTTATTTTTCCATGTTTCACAAAGGAAGCTAACGCTGCGACGATGGCAATGATACCGACTGCGGTATGAAAAATGCCTAAATTTGATAATCCCATTTTTAAATGTTTTTACAAAATTTGGCAAAAGCGAAATGCGTTTTTTTCACTTAAGTTAAACAGTACGTAATTTTTCTTTTTCTTTTTTCGCAATTACCCCCCTAATTTGTCGTTTTTGCATGCATGCGCGTACGTGGCGTTACCGTAACTTTGAATAAACTAAATTAGAAGACACGTATGGCAACTCAAATTTTTGTGAACCTTCCGGTTAAAGACCTGAACGTATCTGTAGCGTTTTTCACCAAACTGGGTTATACATTTAACCCACAATTTACTGACGAGAAAGCAACTTGTATGATCATTAGCGATACCATTTATGTGATGCTGCTAACTGTGCCTTTCTTCCAGACGTTTACCAAAAAAGAAATTGTAGATGCCCACAAGGCGGTGGAGTGCTTGATTGCTTTATCTGCCGACAGTAAAGATGCCGTCAACGAAATGGTAGATAAAGCACAAGCAGCAGGTGCCACAATACCTAACCCCGCCACGGACTACGGCTTTATGTACCAGCATAGCTTTGAAGATCTGGACGGCCACCATTGGGAATTTGTATGGATGGATCCAAACGGTGTTCCTGAGCATCAGGGGTAAACGGACCACAGGTTTTTTTAAGTTGAATTTTTATAATCCTCCACCATCATTTATTTCAAATTCCGCTCTTTTAAAAGATTTCCAAATTCTTTATTTATATTTCGATTTGTTAATCAACTTATACGCAAAAAACACTCTGAAATACAAAGCGAATAAAAATACGTTGTATTTCAAAGTGTTTTAGGAAATGTTAACCAGAATTATCCAAGGCGAGGAAGAAATCCCTTTGGAACACCAACGACAATATAAGGCATAAAAAAGGAGACGAACTTATCGAATTAATAAACAAGTCTTGGCTGGGAATGGCTATACTGCGCCCTTTGCAAATGCCCATCCACAACAGCAGCTTTCAATTTTTGGGGTATCAATTCAAATTCCGGTACTCATTTGGTGGCATCCCTGTTTTTTGTTTGAATAAGCGAGTAAAGTGCTGAGGGTATTTAAACCCCAATTCAAAAGCAATTTCATTAATAGTTTTGTTGCTGTCGAAAATCTTGTTTTTGGCAACGTCAATAATTTTGTTCTGAATATATTCCTGTGCAGACTTTCCGGTTTCTTTCTTGATTAAATCGCCGAAATAATTAGTCGACAAATGCAGTTCATCGGCACAGAGGGCAACTGATGGCAAACCAATATGAATAGGCTTATCTGATGCAAAATAGCTGTTCAACAATTCTTCAAATCGCTCTAAAATGCCTTTATTGACATGTTCACGGGTTATAAACTGACGGTCATAAAACCGGTCGCAATAATTCAGGAACAATTCAATATTTGAGACAATCAGCTTTTTGCTGTGTTTATCAACCGAATGCTGCAATTCTATATTAATTTTAGAAAAACAATCCAATACCAATTCACGTTCCTTTGCCGATAGATGCAGCGCCTCATTTGTATTGTAGGAAAAAAAACTATATTCACTGATGCCTTTGGCAAGAGAAGTGCCGCGTATCAGGTCGGGATGAAAAACCAGTCCATGACCTACTGGCTGATAATAATCTGTTTTATTTTCCACATCCAGCACCTGTCCGGGCGAAATAAACACCAATGTTCCCTCCTGATAGTCATAAGTATGTCGCCCGTATTTTAAATCCCCACATTTCACATCTTTCAGGAAGATACAATAAATCCCGAAGTTCATTTTATGACCTGTCCTTTGGTTGGCTTTTGAAAAGTCTATCACGCTTACCAACGGATGTAATGTCTCGTGGTTATTAAAAGCATTATAATCACTTATCGTATCGAAATTGATTACCTGTTCCATTGGTTCTATTTGTTAGTAACACAAATTTAAGCATTCTGCCATAGGTCTAACCATACGCCATACCCAATCAGTAATATTGGTAGTGAAAACAGTAATCCATATACCAATGTGGTTATTATTAATGTGGAATTTTGCTAAAATATTGGGTAGAGGAAATATGGTGGGCTTACCAACTAATTGAATAAACTGATTTCAAAATAAGAAGATGCAAAAAAGAACATTGGGCAATAGCGGATTGGAAGTATCCGCATTGGGCTTGGGCTGCATGGGTTTAAGCTTCGGATATGGAAAACCGACCGAAAAAAACGACGCGATCAAACTATTGCGTTCGGCTTATAAGCAGGGCATTACTTTCTTCGATACGGCCGAAGCCTACGGTCCTTATGCCAATGAAGAATTGGTGGGTGAAGCGCTTGCGCCGTTCCGCAAGGAAGTGGTTGTTGCCACCAAGTTTGGCTTCAAAGACGGTAGGCCCGAATTAGGGATGGACAGCCGTCCTGAGACCATCAAAGCGGTTGCGGAAGCAGCATTGAAAAGGTTAAAGACTGATTACATTGATTTGTTTTATCAACATAGGGTTGACCCCGACGTGCCGATTGAAGAAGTTGCGGGAACGGTAAAGGACTTGATAAAAGAAGGCAAAGTAAAACACTTCGGGTTATCGGAAGCAGGGACGGGAACCATACGCAGGGCACATGCCATACAACCTGTTACCGCATTGCAAAGCGAATATTCGATGTTTTTCCGCGAACCCGAAAAGGAAATCATACCGACATTGGAAGAATTGGGCATTGGTTTCGTTCCGTTCAGTCCGTTGGGCAAAGGTTTCCTAACAGGTGCAATAAACAAACACACAAAATTTGACAAATCCGATTTCAGGAGCATTGTGCCACGCTTCTCCCCCGAAAATTTAGCAGCCAATCAGGAATTGGTTGAATTGCTGAAAGCCATCGCAAAAGCCGACAACGAAACCCCGGCGCAGATCGCATTGGCCTGGCTCCTTGCCCAAAAGCCGTGGATAGTCCCGATACCCGGCACTACAAAGCTGCACCGTTTGGAAGAAAACATCGGCAGTGAAAGTGTTGTACTGACAAAAGGTGATTTAAGAAGGATCAATGCAGCGTTGGACGAAATAGAAATATCAGGCGAACGCTACCCCGCACATTTACAGGGAAGGGTAGGTAAATAGATGAAAACAGAAAATAACCTAAAATAATGGACAAAAAAGACAGCAAAAATGGCATCGGTAAAGCATTGCTGAATGCTTTGTCAGTGTGCGCCATTGTCACCACCGTTTCATCGTGTACGACAACAGCAGAAAACAAGGACAATCTGGTTATCAAAGAACAAGGGGCATTTTCGGCGGGCGGTAAGGTAATCAAAAGCGAGGGGACATTTGACCCGCTCAAACCGTGGAACGAGGCACAGGGTGGACAGACAAGGCATGGAGACCATGCCGATGTATTTTACCAAATCCCTGTAAATGCCAAGCAAAATGCAATGGTATTCCTGCACGGCTACGGGCAATCCAGACGCAGTTGGCAAACCACCGCAGACGGACGGGAGGGCTTTGCCGACATTTTTTTGCGCAAAGGTTACGGTGTGTACCTTGTTGACCAACCGGGGCGCGGCGATGCGGGACAAACCACAACACCTGCACAAATCTCGGCTACACCCGATGACCAGACCTGGTTTACGCAATTCCGTATCGGTTTATATCCCGATTTCAACGAGGGTGTACAGTTCCCCAAAGATGAAAAATCGCTCGACCAATTTTTCCGCATGATGACACCCAGCACAGGCAATATTGATGAACAGACCATAGTCAATGCAATGTCTGCGGTGTTTGACAGGTCGGCCGATGGCATCCTGTTTACACATTCGGCAGGCGGAGCGCCGGGCTGGAAAACTGCCATCAGGAATGAGCGTGTAAAAGCGATTGTTTCCTATGAACCGGGGGGATTTGTTTTTCCCGAGGGCGAAACACCCGAAGGCAACCGTGGAGGCAGGGGCATACCTCTTGGTGAGTTTTTAAAGCTGACCAAAATCCCCATCGTCGTTTATTTTGGCGACTACATCCCGGAAGAAGAAACCAGCGCTGCCTCGCTCAACTTTTGGCGAAGTGTGCTGGCCACGGCAAGGCAGTGGGCAAAGGTTGTAAATGCTCACGGCGGCGATGCCACCATTGTTCACCTACCCGAAATCGGCATAAAAGGAAATACACATTTCCCGATGTCAGATTTAAACAACAAAGAAGTGGCAGAAATCTTGGCGACCTGGCTAAAAGAAAAACGGTTGGATCAGTAAAACAAATTACATGATAAAACTAAAAAAACCGCTTTAAAAATTTTCACTTAAATAAACAAGGATATGAAAACAGTATCAATACTCGGAGCGTGTCTATTGATGTTGGCTGTCCAGACGCTTTTTGCACAAACCGAAAATGCAAGCGTGGAGCAGCAGGAAATCATTGACCTTTCAAAAGAGAAATGGCTTTGGATGGCAGACAAAAAAGCCGATACACTGGCCGATTTATTTCATGAGAAGTCCATGTTCGTTCACATGGGCGGCGCTTGGGGAAGGCAACGGGAAGTGGATGTAATCAAAAGCGGAGGCATTTGG
Organism: Parapedobacter koreensis; assembly: GCF_900109365.1. Classification (GTDB taxonomy): domain Bacteria; phylum Bacteroidota; class Bacteroidia; order Sphingobacteriales; family Sphingobacteriaceae; genus Parapedobacter; species Parapedobacter koreensis. Next base: position 277,009 of record NZ_FNZR01000005.1, read on the forward strand.
TACAAGAAAGCGGCAGTATATTCAGTTATAGTCAACATTATTGGTAATACGGCCATTCTCTTAAATGACATTGATTTGGAAGCGGTAGTTGGCGGCAATACGGTTACAAATCCTTTTATGGTGACCGAAGTGTATATCAAAGAAAACGGCAAATGGAAGATGGGGTCACTCACTTTTTCTCGTCTGCTCCGTCCAGTTAAAATGGACGGCAATAACAGTAACCAGTAGCCCGCAGCACCACCAAAACAATAACGGATGAGAAAACCAACGATACTGTCACTCATGGCAATAGCCGTTATGGTCTTTAATACAAATGCACAACCAAAAACAGCGGTTGAAAATGCATTGAGCCCAAAGGAACAAAGCATCATAACCATTTCTGCATTGACCGCAAAAGGCGATTTATCCAAACTGAAAATAGCGTTGAATGCAGGGATTGCAACGGGGCTAACCGTTAATGAAACAAGGGAAGTATTGGTGCATCTGTATGCCTATTGTGGATTTCCACGTAGTATCCGTGGCCTGCAGGCTTTTATGGAAATCCTTGATGAACGGAAAACCAGGGGTATCAATGATAAAACAGGCAATGATGCTTCACCCATTGATGAAGCAGGAAGCAAATACGAACGTGGGAAAAGGATTTTAGGAGAACTTACCCAATCGCAGCAACCTGAAACCCTTACAGGTTATTCGGCATTTGCACCGATAATAGATACTTTTCTGAAAGAACACCTATTTGCTGATATTTTTGAACGGGATGTTTTAACCTATTCCGACAGGGAATTGGTGACGGTATCGGTACTTAGCGCAATTGGCAATGCGGAACCCATGCTTCGTTCACATTTGACCATCTGCCTCAATGTAGGCTTAACCCCTGAACAGTTACAGCAATTCGTAACCATCGTTAAATCAACCATAGGAAAAAAAGAAGCAAAAACGGCCCGGAAAATTTTGACCGAGGTACTGAAAAGCAAGGAATAAAATTTTGACCGATTTAAAAATGAAAAAGGTAATATCAATTATAGCATTGGCGATGTTAACAGCAGCTACCGACGCAGTAAATGCACAGACCAACCAATCAAAGACAGGTTCAAGTCAAGAGACCTTTCTGTACACTACGAGCAGCCTACTTGATTTAATGACTTGGGATGCCACCACGAACATGGATTTAATCAATCAACCCCTTTTGATGATAACCTGTAGCAAAGCCGATACAAAATACATGACAGATGAGGCATTCCCCAAGGCCATAAATGCCAAAAACAAGAAACTATTTGTGATTGATGGCGCTACACACATACAGACCTACTGGAAACCCGAATACGTATCACAGGCGGTGAATAAATTGCTTGACTTTTATCAGACCAACCTTTACGATTAAAAGATGATGAAACATAGTTTAAATATATCCTGCCCCTTGTAAGGGTCTTGCTTGGAGCCTGTGGCAACAGTAAGGAGATTGGTGATTGAGCCGCAATGAAGTAAAAGAACAGGAAATCCTAATGAAAAGATATGGGGGCGTGTAAGGGACATCAAGATTGGGCCGGATGATCGGTTTACGTGATTACCACTAAATAGGTTGTGAATTCATGTATTGAAAAAGCATTCGGAACGGACAAATACGACAATGGAAATTCCCACAGAAATAGCTAACATAGTTGCCGATTGCGGCACACGGAACCTGACGTTTTCCGAGAAAAGAAAATTGTTGCTATGGTATCAGCAAGAGATGTACAGCGGCATTGAAATAGGATTGCTGGCCGAAAAAGAGAAAGAAACCGGGGATAGGATATTCCGGAAGATCATGGACTATATCAACAGGCATCCCCATTCCTGAAGGATTAAATTACGATGGTCCACAGATTCTTATTGGCAAAAAAGGAGACAACCTGTATGTGGTGTCTCCTTAAGTAGCCCATAGGGGGCTACTAAAACCGCTGTATTTCGTCAAATTTCCCGCACAACCTTGTAAGAAATACCCGTGTGGGGGAAACAATAGGGGAAGTTGGTTGTAAAAGCACATGATTTTATCCATACCTCCGCAAATCAGGCACATACATAATTTTAGACAAAAGAAATACTACTTCTTCATGAAGTCTTCAACGAATTGGCTCAAAATTTCGTTATTGGCCTCTAACAACTCGTTCTGCTCTTCTAATAATTCATTGGTCACCCTTTGATTTGAGACTATTTCGTTAATCTTCCAATACCACATGACAATTTCACGGAATATAAGAAATACAACAATTCCAACTCCCAAAAAGATAAGTACATCTGTCAGATTCATAAGTATTTAAATTAAGGTTTATATTACTTTTTGCTAACGCTTTAGGGATTTCTGATAATTCAGGCTAAACAACCTCGGACGCATCTGAACTATACACCTTGTTTTTTAACGCACGAAGGATTTTTGCTATGACACCCCTTTCAAAGCAATCTGCCAAAAAGCCATCAGTAAACCTGTCTGCCCTGATGATGGCTGCCAACAGTTTGCATAAGGTAATCGTATCAAGTTGGGAATAGTCGTAATCCCTATTGGTAGCCATAGCTTCGCCCTCTTTCCATGCCATCCAGTCAAACACGGGATTAATCCGCAAGTCAATGATAACGCCAACGGTTTTGCTTATGATTTCAGCATATTCTCTAAAATCTTGAGTTCTCTCAATCTCTGGTAAGAGTTCAAAGAGCCTATCCCAATCCCTTGGCGATAATGTGTCAAGGTGTTGCGGTAATTTTTCAAGTTCAACCATTTCTCCCATTTCTCTGTATTGTTTGCTGCCGATATGTAAAGCTATTCCATGCTCCCTGATGTTTGGCCTTGCTCCGTTTTGGCAATTCTTTCCTGATGCTTCGCTTTGTCAGTCTCCGTCATTTCACGTTCAAAAAGCACCATTTCCGAAATGCAACCATTGGTGAAAACAACTGTTTCAGGGTAAAAAACGGCTTCCGTAGGCTCATACTCCCAAGACAGGCTGTTTTTGACGGCATCCATTCCAATTCCATTTCGCAAGATGAAATGTGGTTTTATCAAGTAAACATCGCTTCCAATCGTCTCTTCCATATTTTGGAACGTAAACCCGATGTTTTTAGGTCGTCTATTCTTTGGTTCAAGGCCATCTTGGTAAGCTATTCCAAACACGTGCCCTGGATTGGAATAAAGGAAAGCATAGCAAAATGTTCCCGACTGCAAAGCCCCCTCGGAAAACAGTACCTTGTGGGTTTCTTGGTTTGAGATGGACCAGACTTTTCCATTGGGTACTTTTCGGTGTGCCCTTGAAACAAGAACCTCTTTCACATCCTGACCAAAGGTATCGGCAGATAAGCAGACAATAAAGGATAGGCAGATAAGAGATTTTGTAAGCCCCATCAGAAAACAATTACTATCATATAGCCCGAAAAATTTTGTCATAGTATATTTTATCAGAGGTTTTATTGTACAAGATCAACCGCAAGTTATTCCCTCTAACAACCTCAATCCGACAAGGCTCCTTATTTATCAGAGATTTCCTCCGGTGTTCGGAAAAATCTTCGTCATTAAACAAGGCTGTATATACTCCTTTAATGTCGAAAACGAATAGAAACCCAACATCGCTCCTATTGTCTTCAACTTCTAATGCGGTTGTCGCATCCATTGGTATAAAGATATATTGGGTGTAGCTTTTGTTACCATGAAATAGGTTGTCATATCTCTTATGAATTTGCAATTGTTTAAACTCAATGTCACCGATTACTTTTGGCAAGAAACTTCTTTTACAATAATCAGGTCTAACAGGCCCAATTTGGACAAAAAAGCCTCTCTTGTTGATGTCATAATCTTCACGCAAACCGTAAAAAAAAGTGCCGACATTCCATTCTTCTGCATAAAAAGCAGAATTTAAAAACTCTGCTTTTACACCCTTTAAGCTGTCTAACAGGTACTTGTATTCATCCGTTTCTTTGAAGACCTCTTTCTTGAGGTTTGTATCATAAATGGCTGCCTCTTTAAAGAAGTCAAAAACATTCAAATGATAGGCACTTTCAAACGGTTTTGGTTTAGGCTGCGTCCAATCGTCTCCACGGTCTGCGAGCCAATGGCGCTCTGTTGGTCTAAAGTTTGCAATGATTTGGGATGGTTTCAGTACGATATTCTCATTTGTTAGAAATTCATGCTGTTGTGATAGCGAGAGGCTATCCTGTGAAAATGTATATGCAAAGGAACAGAGCATAAACATCAGGATAATGAAAAACTTCATATAAGTGGTTATTCTTGTTTAGCTAATATTTGGTTTGTTTTCCATTGTGTGTACTGAGAGTGGTAGCGGTGGTGCTTTTGATTTCACCCCCAATCCTTGCCCAATCAGCGTTTTGAAGTTCTGCCGAACGGCCTACCCTGCCCAAAGGGGAACAATGTTGCACTACAAACAAATTCTTGCCGTCAGGCAGCCTTATTTTTGTTCCTGTGACCTCTTTCATGCCGGCCGTAGGTTTGATGCCGTAGATGCCGCAAACAGCCTTGTAGGCGGTCTTTCCCATCGCAATGATATGTTTGGGCTGGACGATGTCAATAAGTCCTTTTAAATATTCCCTGCTTTCCCGTATCCAACTATCCTTTACGGGCTTGCTCATATGTTGGGTTTCACTTTTCTTGATTCCCAATATCGCATTGGTAAAGAACAGGGGCAATTCGCTTGTTCCTGCATACGAGATTTCTGCAATAGGATGGGCTAATATCTTAAAAAAGTCTATCAGGGCTAAATTCGTTGAGCTACTTTTTTCCTTTTGCCAGTCTTCCTGTAAATTATTTTTTAGGGATTCTGAATCGGCAAAGTCCTGACCTATCAACATGACTTCGGCATCAAGGTTTCCCTGCCATAGTTCCCATGGATTGATGACATCAAAGTCGAAATTCTCAATTTCATGGGGGTTCAACAATTCCGGTGTGGAGAATCTGTGTTTTTTGAATTTCGCAACCAGATTTTGGTAGCGGATGGTTTTGGGCATGTGGTAATTTTTGAACGGTTAGTAAATAAACAGGGCGCAGACCTAAATTCTTTCGCCGTTCAAGGCTTACCACAGCCCCTTAATACAAAAGACAAGGTTGCGCCCATTTCTGGGCGTATCCATGTCATAAGTTGTATTAAGTCGTGTTTTGTGGTAATTCTGAACGACAACGTTATGAGATACGCTATATTTTTGTTTTGACTCTCTCTACATTATTTCCATTTTTCAGCTAAAGTAACACAATTCCAAGTATTCTTCAAATCTTTTCTGATGATACACTAAGTGTACGGAAATTTATGTAATGCAAAAATTACAATTGTATATTATTGATTTAAAATCAGCATCTTATGTGTTACTTCTGAGGGGGTGTGTTTGATTTTCATATGAATAAATAGATTTGGCTTCTTTAATGAAAGAAGTCTTATCTACTTGTTATCTATATATATTTATCTATGTATATGAAATTTATATATACCCCTAAGGAAAATAGACCTTAGTGTAATACCTAAATCAAGCAATTTTTGGACTTTTTGACATGGGGAGTTAATAGGAGCAAAGGCCAAACAAGTGTAAAGGTCAATGTTTCATTAATTAATTAATTTCAAATGGCAAAAAAACAAAAAAATGACGTCTTTGACGTCTTTCAGAAAAATGGAGAAACATTTATGGCTTTCATCCATGTGTTAAGCGGTAATGAGCTGTCAAGTTCACCAAGGATTTTATTCCAGCAGATTTATCTGTCTGCATGCCGTACAGGGCATTGTTATTTGGACAGCCGCAGTTTAGGCGAAAGGAGTGGCTTAGTCCCATCCGCCATTAAGAGTAGTCTGGCCGAACTGGAAAACAAAGGTTGGATAAAGAGAAAAATGGAGCCAAACGGTGTGGGGCATGGGCGAAAGATAAGCGTTTTGTACCATAATCTGCGGAAAGACTGCCCCAAACCCGAAATGTATTCAATACACCATGTTGGTGAATTTAGGGGATTTGCAAAAGGCAAGAAGGATAAATTCCACCCCAATGCAGTAGTAACGTATATCCTGCACAGAAAATATAAGCAGGTATGCAAGACATTGACCCCCGTCCTATTTGATGGTGCTCTAAAATCCAGAACAAGAATACTGTTTCAGATCATTGCCTCACTATCTGTGAACAAGGGGTATTGTTACGCACAGAACGCATTCTTGGGGAAATTGCTAAAAGCCAAAAACAGCTGTGTTTCTGAACACATCTCGCTTTTGGAAAATGAGGGGCTTATCCGGATAGAAAATCATGAGTACAATTCCCGAAAGAGTAGGCGCATCTACTTGGATGATGATGGATTAAAGAAACGCTATTTGAAGAAAGGGGATAAATAAACGCATGTTGGATTCAAGGCTCTGCGCGACTTCCGCGCCAAGCCTTGTCTACGCTTCAAATTACTAAGAAAAAATAATCTTTCAAGACTTCTGTAAGTTATCAAATGCTCGTAATAGAAGGTTTTAACCTTTGTAGAAGTCTTTGGAAATTTCCAAAAAAATAACTTCAAAATGAAAATCACATACAGATTATATCCGGTAATGCGGATGGACAAGAAGAAAGCAGACGGCTCATGTCCGATATACTTCTTCCTGCGGGTTGGGGCAAAAACGATGAAAATCCCAAGTGGAAAATCCGTGATGCCATCAGAATGGAATAAGAAAGAGAACACCGCCAAGAGCAATTCCCCCAAAGGGATTGCCTTGGCCTCGTATCTGAACAAGCGTATCAATGATTTCAATGCTCAAATGCTTAGCCACGAGGCGATGGGCAAACAAATCACCATCAATCTTGCGATGTCATTTTTTGATACTCCCAACAAAGCGGATTTCTACGCCTTTTGGGATTCGCAAATTACGCTCTGGGAGGGAGAGAAAAAATACAACACCCTCAAAAGCTATCTTACTACGTACCGTATCCTCAAAGCAATCGCCCCTACGCTATCGTTCGGAGATATTGATTACGCGTTCATTGAGAAGTTTGACCACCACATGGCCACCGTCAGAAAAAACAGCGTAGGTGGACGTTTCACCAAACACAAGGTGCTGCGGAGTATGCTGAACCAAGCAGTCCTGAAACGATATATCAAGGAGAACTCTTACAAGTACTTCAAATTCAAACCTGCCAAAGGTAGTAGGGTATTTCTAACCATTCAGGAAGTGGACAAACTCATCAAGGTGGAATTATCACCCAATAGTAGGAACCTGAACCATGCGCGGAATATGTTTGTTTTCAGTTGTCTGACGGGGCTAAGGTTCAGCGATGTTATCGGATTGAAGTACAGGAATATCAAGACAAATCCTGATAGTATAGAATTGACAATGGAAAAGACATCAAAGCCGATTGTGATACCCTTACTGCCGAAGGCAAAGGAGATAATAAGCAAATACCGGAAAAACTGTATTCCTAAAGAAGAAAAGCCTGTGTTTCCAAACATAGCCAATGCGACTATCAATAAGAAACTGAAAGAGTTGATGGAACTCGCTGGTATCAAAAAGCATATATCGTTTCATTGCGCTCGGCATAGCTTTGCAACATCACTCCTGCATTCAAAAACGAGCCTACCGCACCTTCAGATGCTATTGGGCCACAGTAATATTCAGGACACGATGATCTACGCGAAGGTTTTGCAAGAAGACATATTTGCGTCTATGGATAACCTGAATACCATGTACGAACATCAGGAAGCAGTTTAAGAATAATCAGTAATTATCCATGCCATTATATGCTATGAAGAAATACACGTCTGGCATGGAATAAACAGTCAATAACATGGAAAAATATTTTACCAAACGATGGAATCTCTATAAGGGTAGGAAAAGGCTCAATCTCTTGAAGAATGAGGTTTCAGGACTATATGTGAATCAGGAACTCATTGCGTTTATGCAAAATCTGACAGGCCTGCTCAAATCAAAGGACGAGAAGCTATATTACCTCCAGTTCTGCAAGAAAATCATCCTGCAAGTCAGGCGTTTCCCTAACCGGAATCATTACGAGGCATTCAGGGCAGAATATGACCTGTCCTTTGAAGCCATCAGACAGGAGCAGCATCAATACAATCCCATCCAGTGGATTGATGCCGAACTGGAATTTTTGCGGGTGGCTTCAATAGGAAAAGCAAGTGACCAAATCGTAGCCGATGAAAAGCCGCATAGGGATTGGATGACCTTTGCAGAAATGCTTGAACGGCTTGGCACGAGCAAGATGGCTTTGCGCAGACGGATGGCGGAGGGAATGCCCTTCATCAAATTGGGGAATCAGTTAAGGTTTGACCCGAACGCGGTAGATGCGTGGTTGCTCGCCCAGAATTAATCCGTTTTTAATACTTTTTAAGCCCTTAGAGAAGCGAACGAGAGGCAGAATAGGGGTTTCCCTGATTTTTGGCTTTTCGTTCGTCTCTCAAAGGATTTCGGTGCTTATTTTTGATTTATACGGGAAAACGATGAATAACTACACTTTCCGAATATGCTTCTCTAATGAAGTCGCTAACTGTCCTTTTGGCTAATGCGTATTAATTCATTCACATAAACCTTAAACCGACTCAAAAACTGATCGTAAACCGGCCTAAGGTCTGAAAGGGTTGAATACTTATTCCAACTATTTTTGGTTACTGGGTTTTGCTGAATATCTGGAAGTAAAGCAGCGGTATCTCTCGCAAGGTCATAACTCAATTCCAATGGAAGACCAAGCTTCGTCAGCGCGGTTTGTGAATAGCCCAGATAAACCAATCCATTCCTATCAACGTTAAACAAAGGTATTTTTATTCCGCTTCCCTTGGGGTCAAAAAACTTCACTCCGAAACTCCCAGTATTCCAGTCGATATGGCAGCCGACTTCTTGAACATCTTTGATAATCTGCTTTGCAAATTCGACTGTTTCGCCATCGGCTTTTTGAAACAGTTGCTCAAAAAAATCTTCGGCTGTAATGGTGTGCCGTGATTGCGTATTGCTTTTTTGATATTCGGAATCCGCTCCCATGTCGGTTTCAACGTTGACGGTTAAATCAGTGGGGTAGGAGCCTTCTATTTTTACAATTGCCCGCGTAATCTCTCTCGTCCGTGTCACGACCTGAGGAATTACTATGAGTTGATTGTCTTCATCCCCAAATCTGAAGACCTGTAGTTCAATCAGCGCCAATGTAAAATGGTATTGTGGAGACTGACTGAGGTACTCCACCATTTCTTCAACACTTTCACGTATCCCATCACCTACGATTAACAATAGGAAGCGGCCACGCTTTAGGTTTTTGGATATATTGTCTATGAAAAACTGTTCATCAGACTTGTTTAGTTCTGCATATTCCCGCACGGTTTCCAAGAGGCCGTTATCATTGTTGTTGTACAGCCGATTAAATGCCACAACCGCATTATCAAGGCTCGAAAACGTCCATTTGCTTAATTCCTTGGCATAATCGATGATTTGTCCAACCACTTCGCGCCTTGCTTCGGGATTGCGCCAAAGTTTGGTCTCAATGATCGTTAAATAGCCATCAGGAGAAATAAGCAGATTATCAATATAACCCGCTTTGGTGGAAATTTCCCGCCCAATTGCAATTGGTGGACTAAAGACGGGTTCGATTTCGCCTATCGGCAGAATACCAGGTTGATTGTGGATAAGCCTTTGTATCCAATCTTCATTAAAGTCCCTTCCGTCCAGTGGGAGCCGAAGTAGATGTTTGGCGGTTTGGTTGTTAATATAAACGGGTTGTCCGTTTTGCCTGTTTCCCTTTATTATCATTTCTTGGTCTGAATGGTGCAGCCCTTATTAATACTCGCTTTTCGTTATTTCCCCCTGTAAATGGGGATACTTACTGAATATGTTTGTCGCCAGATTAAAAGCTTCCTTTCCTTGCTGGTTGCTGAATGCATATGTTTTGCCATCGAAGACAAGCAGTTCGCCATCTTGGTTAAACCATCTGATGGGGTCATATTTTTTTGCTGATTTTACCATTTCGGACTCAAATTCCTGTTTGGTAGAGCAGATTTTATCCACCCAAATCCATTTCCTTTCCCCAGTCACCCTCATCAAATCTATTGGGTTGATTCCTGATTTGACGCACTCACTTATTACCAAATGCATAGTTTGTCTTTTGTTGAGGTTGAACTCGGTTTTACCGTTGATCGTTACATCAAACTTTGAGTAATCCCTGCTTCCCTCCCGCCGTGATTGCCTTTGTTCTGTTGCCTTTTCACGGAGTTTCACCTGATAATCGGTCGCTTCCGGCAAAGGAATCAGCTGTTGAATGTCAAAATATAGGTTGCTGCCATCTTTTTGCGGCCTTATCCTGATGCACTTGATGTCGATATCCCGCTCAATCAGCCATAAAACGGAAGTCGTTATTTCCTTAGAAAAATCTGCCGAAACCAATATTATCCTTACGTCATTGGCAAACCCTTCTTCATTAACCTCGTCCCACTCTAAAAAGCTCAAAATCGCTTCCTGCGGGTCATCTACTTGAAGGCGGCTTTTCTCTATGTGGTTTTGAAATGCCTTGACCGCTTTTTCAAACGTCATATTGGCAACCATTGCTGCATAGCGGATGGCCTGCAATTCCATGTGGCCACCGTCTTCGGTTCTTTTCAACTCAACAACAACCAGATTAGCGTTTTTGTCAAGGCAAAGGATATCAATGCGCCTTTTGCTGTCTTCCCAGTCACCAAATTCGCTGCTGATGACAAAGAGGTCTTTTTCAACCGTTTCAATGGAGTTTATGATGATTTTCTGTAAGTGTCTTGCTTCGTCTATTCCTTCGGTTGAAAAGGTTGTGTGTTGAAGCTTAATCATTTGGGTTCCATCGATTTTATATATTGGCATTTCAGTCTTTTTTCAGGATGTGTGGGTTCCAAATATACAAAGTTGTACCGAAAGCAGATTACGGAAATATGGACAGGAGAAAAAAGGGGGAAGCTATAGGGGAAACAAAACCACTAATTAAGACGATACCGAACGATACCCCAAAACGAAAAAAAGTTGGTGTTCAGCGGTATCGCTTTAAACCAACTTTTCTTGTTTTCTGTAGCCCATAGGGGAATCGAACCCCTCTTTCCAGAATGAAAATCTGGCGTCCTAACCGATAGACGAATGGGCCTTCAGAGGGACTGCAAATATACAGGTAATTCGGATACCTGCAAATAGATAAGGCTACAGCAAATCAAAGCCGATATCCTTGCGGAAATATTTTCCTTCAAAGTAGATACGCCCCGCATCGGCAGTGGCTTGTTGCAACGCATCGAATAGCGTATCTTCCAGCGCCGTGACGGCTAATACGCGCCCCCCTGAGGTATGCACCACGCCATTTTCCCCTTTCGTGCCCGCATGGAAGACGATGGAATCTTTCACGTTTTCGATATTGCTAATGGCTTTGCCTGATTCGAAGCTCCCGGGATACCCACCCGAGACAAGCACCACTGTGGCCGCTGTTTTCGGCGATAAGGTAAATGAGCGCTCGAATAAATCACCTTGCGCTACGCCTTGCAACAAATCGACCAGGTCGCTCTCGATGCGCGGAAGCACACTCTCGGTTTCGGGATCGCCCATTCGTACGTTGTATTCAATCACGTAAGGATCGCCGTTCACATTCATCAGGCCGATGAAAATGAAGCCCTTGTACGGGATGCCATCCGTCTTCAGCCCATTGATGGTGGGGATGATGATGCGCTCTTCCACTTTGTCCAGGAATTCGTTGTCTGCGAAAGGTACCGGAGAAACCGAACCCATACCACCGGTATTCAGGCCGGTATCGCCTTCGCCGATGCGTTTGTAGTCTTTGGCTGAAGGGAGCACCTTGTAACTATCACCATCTGTGAGTACAAAGACGGAAAGCTCGATTCCGGCCAGGTAAGCCTCGATGACGACCTTGCTGCTGGCTGCACCAAATTTGGCATCGGCAAGCATGGCCTGCAACTCGGCTTTGGCTTCCTCCAGGGTCGCGCAGATAAGCACGCCCTTTCCCGCTGCCAGCCCGTCTGCCTTGAGTACGATGGGAAATTTTTGCGTCTCCAGGTAGGCCAGTCCTTCGGCAAGTGTCGCTTTATCAAATGATTTGGAGGCGGCAGTAGGAATACCATGGCGTACCATGAATTGCTTGGCAAAGTCTTTGCTACCTTCCAGTTGCGCCCCCGCTCGCTGAGGCCCGATGACCGGGATATGCCTGAGGTCGGCGCGGCCAAGGAAATAATCATGAATGCCGTTTACCAGTGGTTCCTCCGGCCCAACTAACACTAAATCTACAGCGTGCTTTAAGACGAAATCTGCTATCCCCTCGAAATCTGTGGTTTTGATGGGCACATTTTGGCCATAATAGCCTGTGCCCGCATTTCCGGGAGCAATGTATAATTGGGTAATTTGGGGACTTTGGGCGATTTTCCAGGCGAAGGCACTTTCCCGGCCGCCCGAACCGATAATTAGGATATTCATCTTGCAAAGATATTTTTTTTGACTATATTTACCACTATACGTATCTTATAAAACCAATGTACAGCATGCTTGTTTACCACTTGTGCTATTATCTTTTGTAAGATCATTATTAAAAAGTATGCGTCGCGCATTATCGATATTGATAGTCTCCTGGCTTTCCATACAAGCGCTGTATCCCCAGGATACTGCGATCGATGGGGTCTTGAAGAAGCTGGGCGCTTATGCGGATGAGTACCCCCAAGAAAAGGTGTATCTGCACTTGGACAAGCCTTATTACACAGTAGGCGATGATATCTGGTTTAAAGGATACGTCACCATCGGTGCCTATAATTACCTCTCAGGCTTTAGCAAAATCCTGTATGTAGATCTCATCAGTCCTCAAGACAAAATCATCCAATCCATCCGGCTGCCACTCATTGCTGGTGTGACCATGGGCGATTTCCAACTGGCTGATTCACTCGGGGAAGGCAATTACCGCCTCCGCGCATATACCAACTGGATGCGCAATTTTGACAATGACATCTTTTATGACCGCGTTTTACCCATAGGCAATGCCCGTACCGACAGTATCGTCACCAACAGCTCCTTTTCTTACGAAAACTCCCCTATCCATACCGTCAATGCTGATATTGCGTTTACCAACCTCAGGGGAGGGCCGTTGGCCGATATGGATGTCAACTACCAAGTGACTATGGAAGGGCTGAATATCGACCGGGGCCGTACAAAAACGGATGAGCATGGACAAATAGCGGTTGATTTTGTAAACAAACAGCCGTTTAGCCTGAAAACAGGCGCAATTGAATTGACGTTAACAACGCCAGCGAAGCAGACGGTTAATAAAACCATACCATTGAGGACCACCTCCAATACCAACAGCATCCGGTTTTTCCCGGAGAGCGGCCACCTGGTGGCGGGCAACCTGGCCAAGGTGGCGTTCAAGGCGTTGGCACCGGAGGGTTTAGGCATCGGCGTAAAGGGCTACGTGGAGGACGACAAAGGTGTCCGTGTTGCAGATCTCGAGTCGACATACGCCGGTATGGGCAATTTTAGCTTTATTCCGCAGGTAGGGAATAATTATGTGGCAAAAGTGACGTATGCCGATGGCAGCCAAGCGACGCAGGCGCTCCCGCAGGTAGCGGCTTCGGGTTATACCCTGGCGGTAAATAATGAGCTGGATAAGCAGCTTTTTGTGCAGGCTACCGCCACCGACGATCGCGTCAACGGGCAGGAAATCACGCTGCTGCTCCAGCGAAATGGTGCGATCTTCTATGCATCAAAGAGCAAGCTGTCAAAAAAAGAAGTTGTTTTTGCGGTGCCACGTGAACATATTCCTTCAGGGGTTGTGCAGATAACGCTGTTCGGCCCGAATATGAGGCCATTGGCAGAGCGCGCGATATTTAATATGGATAGGGCATCCATATTGCCTATGACCGTATCTACTGACCAGGATCGCTATGGGCCGAAACAAAAGGTCTCGGTAAAGGTCAGTGTGGGCAACCCTACGGACACCAGCCGTATTGCCACCCTATCCGCCGCTGTGATAGATCTGGCCAAGGTGCCTGTCGATAGCGGTATCCGCGAAGGAAACATCTATGCCAGCCTCCTCCTGAGCTCCGATATCAAAGGGTATATCGAAACCCCTGAATACTATTTTGAAGACATGGACATGACCAAGCGCAGGCAGCTTGATAATGTCATGCTCACGCAAGGCTGGAGCCGGATAAACTGGCAGGAGTTGATGGCTGGAAAAACGCCTGCCATTACTTACCATCCCGAGCAGGATCTGCGTATCAGTGGCGTGGTGACCAAGCGCGACGGGAAGACACCTGTGCCGAATGCCACCGTGACGGTGCTATCCACCAACAACGTCACCGCAGTGATCGATACAGTGGCGGGCCCGGACGGGCGGTTCAGCTTTGATAGGCTGTTGTTTTATGACGACACGAAGTTTGTGGTACAGGCACGCGATGAGCGTGGCCGCAGGAACGTAGACGTCCACCTTGATGAATCGCCCCGGCAACAGGTGACCCGGAATAAGAATACGCCGGATGCAACGGTAAATGTAAACCAGTCCATCAGCACGTACCTGAAAAATACCCAGGAGCAGTTTAGCGAGATGGAAAAATATGGACTGAAGGAAAAGACTATCCTGTTGCAAGAGGTAAAGGTGACCCGCGAGGCCGAAGAAAAAAAGGTACGGCACTCCAGCAACCTGAATGGCCCCGGCAATGCGGATCAGGTGATCACTGCGGATCAGCTGATAATGGGGTGCCCTACATTAGACCAGTGTTTGCAGGGAAGGCTATTGGGAGTAATTTTCCGTAATGGCATCCCCTATTCCACCCGATCATTCAACCAGCCCATGCAAATCGTGCTGGACGGCATGTTTATGGAGCCCGGTGCGCTTTCCATCATTAATCCATTTGATGTGGAAACCATCGAGGTGCTGCGGGGCATAGGCAACACCGCCATTTATGGCAGCAGAGGGGGCGGGGGTGTACTCATCATTACCACTAAACGCGGCGATAGCGGGGGATATAATAGGGATTTGTATACGCCCGGCATTGTCACCCACAGCCCGCAAGGATACTATGAAGTAAGGGAATTTTATGCGCCGGATTACAGTGCCCCTACAGATTCACTTACCGGAATGAAAGATCTGCGTACGACTATCCATTGGATACCTAATGTCGTTACCGACCAAGAAGGGAATGCTTCATTCGAATTTTATACGGCAGAAAGCCCCAGCACCTACCGCATCGTGCTGGAAGGGCTGGATGTAGATGGACGCCTGGGGCGCGCAGTACATTACATTAAGGTAGACTAAGCAATTTATGGATTATATCAAAAATACAATAGACGAGCGGGTATCCTATGTCTATTTAGATCGGGGTAAGTCAAATGCGATAGACCAGCAGATGCTGGAAGAGCTCCGGGAAACAATAATCGCTGCTCAAGCGAATCCTGCCGTAGAGGGCCTTATCCTGCATGGCAAGGAAGGCTTTTTCAGTGCGGGACTTGATTTGGTGGCTTTGTATAGCTATACCGAAGAGGAAGCCCGTCGGTTTTGGCACACATTCGTGGATTTTGTCCGTGTATTCGTTGCCTTTGATAAACCCACGGTGGCCGCCATCAACGGGCATAGCCCGGCTGCGGGATGCGTATTGGCGATTTGCTGCGACTACCGGGTGATGGCCGATGGCGAGTACATCATCGGGCTTAACGAGGTGCCTGTGGGCCTCATCGTGCCAGCTAGTATTTTTCAGCTGTATGGCTTCTGGCTGGGTGGGGCTACGGCATACCGGTATCTGTTGGAAGGTAAGCTGCTCAAACCCGGGGAGGCACTCAAAGCGGGCTTGGTGGATGAGGTCGTTGATGCAAAAAGCCTTCGTACCGCCACCATTCGGCAACTGGGAAAATATACGCAATACGAACGCAATACGTGGCGGCAGAGCAAGCGCAATATGAGGCAATCGCTGATCACGGCATTTGAAGCCGACCAGCAAGACACGATTGAGGCCATATTGAAACAGTGGTGGTCGCCTGCTACCCGAGCCATCCTTAAATCCATCATTGATAACCTGAAAGGGGCATAACGAATGAATAATAAAACAGATTCGATCATCCAGGGGGCTTTGCGCGAAGATGCGTTGGGGGGCAAAACCATCGTCGTCACTGGCGGCGGTACGGGCTTGGGAAGGTCCATGGCTACGTACTTCTTACAGCTGGGGGCCCAGGTGGTCATCGCCAGCCGGAAGATGGATGTATTGGAGAAAGCCGCGCAGGAAATGGAAGCAGCAACCGGTGGCACGGTACTCCCCGTGACGTGTGACGTACGGGATATTGCACAGGTAGAACACCTTTTGGCAGCGTCATTGGCGCGATTTGGTAGGGTAGACGCATTGCTCAACAATGCAGCGGGCAACTTCATCTCGCCTACTGAACGCTTGTCTGCGAATGCGTTTTCGGCGGTCATTGATATCGTGTTGAAGGGCACGGTCAATTGTACGCTGGCTTTTGGCAAGCATTGGATTGCACAGGGACAAGCGGCCAGCGTCCTCAATATCATTACCACCTATGCATTCACCGGATCGGCGTATGTTGTCCCTTCGGCAGCGGCCAAGGGGGGTGTGCTTGCGCTTACGCGTTCGCTGGCGGTTGAATGGGGCAAATACAGCATCCGCAGCAATGCCATCGCTCCGGGGCCTTTTCCCACGAAGGGGGCTTGGGAGCGGCTCTTGCCGGATGACTTGGCTACGCAGCTCAATGTCAAAAACCGGATACCACTGGGCCGCATGGGCGACCACCAGGAGCTGGCAAACCTTGCCGCTTTCCTGCTGTCCGATTTTGCGGGATTCATCAATGGCGAGGTGATTACCATCGATGGCGGCGAATGGCTGCAGGGCGCGGGGCAATTCAGTGGATTGCGGGCCATCCCGGATGATGGGTGGGATACGATAGCGCAACGTACACGCCAAGCTAAGGATTAGTATACGGCATTGCCAATATTTTGGCACCAGATTGGCATTAGCTATGCTGATTTTTCCAACCAAATTGATATTTTTGGTAGCAACAAATAGAGAAACCCATGATCACAACGAATTTAGATCCAGCTACACAGGCGCGGGCGGAGGCTTGGCTGCAAGCCCCTTATGACGAAGAAACCATCGGTGCTGTAAGACAGCTTTTTGACGCCGGCCAGTACACGGAGTTGACGGATAGTTTTTACAGAGACCTTGAATTTGGCACAGGTGGTCTTCGCGGTATCATGGGTGTGGGCACCAACCGGATGAACAAATATACCATCGGTAGGGCTACCCAGGGGCTGGCCAATTACCTGATCAAGGTCTACCCGACCGAGCAGGTGAAAGTGGCGATATCTTACGATAGCCGGAACAATTCGAAAGCATTTGCCCGCTTGGTGGCAGATGTGTTTTCGGCTAACGGCATTCGGGTTTATTTGTTTGCCGAACTGCGGCCCACCCCCCACCTCTCCTTTGCCGTACGCCATTTGCAATGCCAAGGCGGTGTAATGCTGACCGCGTCACATAACCCCAAGGAATACAATGGCTATAAGGCGTATTGGAATGACGGCGGGCAGTTGGTACCCCCGCATGATAAAAATGTAATCAACGAAGTGTATGCCATTGCGGATCCGGGTGAAATCAAATTTACGCCCGTTGAGGAAAACATTGTCTTGTTGGGCAAAGAACTTGATGATGCTTACCTCGATGCCATCGCTAAGCTAACCATCCGCCCGGAAGCGGTTGCCCGGCAAAGCGACCTGAAAATTGTCTTTTCACCGATACATGGTACGGGGGTTACGTTGGTGCCGCCCGCTTTGGCGCGTTGGGGCTTTACCAATGTGACCGTGGTGGCGGCGCAGGCCACGCCCGATGGCAACTTCCCTACCGTAGTATATCCCAACCCTGAGGAGGAGGAAGCCATGTCGCTGGCCGTGGAAGAAGGCAAACGTATCGGCGCGGACGTCATCTTCGCTACCGATCCGGATGCCGACCGTGTGGGCGCAGCGGTGAAAAATACCAACGGCGAGTACCAATTGCTGAACGGCAATCAAATCGGAAGCTTGCTGGTCAATTACGTGCTCTCGGCAAAACAGGCCCAGGGCGACCTGCGGCCCGATGACTATGTGGTAAAGACCATCGTGACCACCAACCTCATCGCCGCCATTGCCAAGGAATATGGCGTGACTTATTATGACACACTGACGGGCTTTAAGTATATCGGTGAATTGATCACGCTCAAAAATGGGGAGGGACGTTTCCTGGTCGGTGGCGAAGAGAGCTACGGCTACCTCGTGGGTGAGCTGGTGCGCGATAAGGATGCCGTGATCTCGGCAGTGTTCATCGCGGAGATGGCGGCTTACTATAAAGACCAAGGTAAGACGCTCTTTGAGGCACTGATAGACTTATATGTACAACATGGGTTTTACAAAGAGAAACTCATTTCGTTGACCAAGAAGGGAAAAGCCGGGGCCGAAGAAATCCAGGCCATGATGGATCGGTTGCGGAGCGCGCCGCCACAGGTCATCGGCGGCATTGATGTTGCCGAAATCAAGGATTACCAGCAGAGTGAATCCTATAACCTGAAAACGGGTGAACGCGCAATCATTAACCTGCCCAAGTCTGACGTTTTGCAATTTATTACGGTAGATGGCGATGTCGTTTCCGCCCGTCCATCGGGTACCGAGCCCAAAATCAAGTTTTATTGCAGCGTCAAACAGCCGCTTTCCAGTCCATCGGATTTTGAGCGGGTAAGCCGGGAATTGGATGGACGGGTAGATCGGATCATGAAAGACATTGCTTAATATGCTACATTGGGAAATCTTGTCATCGGAATACCTTGTACAGGCACCTTGGGCCGTATTGCGCAAAGATGTTTGCCGCATGCCGAATGGCCACATCGTGCCGGCTTACTACGTGCTGGAATACCCGGATTGGGTCAATATGGTGGCCTTGACTGCCGATAACCAGTTTATTTTGGTCAGCCAGTACCGGCATGGGGTGAAGCAGGATGTACTCGAAATTCCGGGTGGTGTGATCGATCCCGGTGAAGATGCCCCTACAGCTGCTGTACGGGAGATGCTGGAAGAAACGGGTTATCGGTTTGACCATATTGAACCGATAGCCACGCTATTTCCCAACCCCGCCACCAGCAACAACAGGACGTATTCTTATCTCCTTACCGGCGGTGTGAAGGTGCAGGAGCAGCAGCTCGATGAGCAGGAGGAGATAGACGTGATATTGGCATCCCCTGAAGAACTGAAGCAATTGTTGCTCGACAATCGGTTTGGACAGGCGTTGCATACGGCGGCGCTCTTTTATGGTTTGGCAAAAATGGAAATGCTATAAGCAGGTTTGAACAGCAGAATGCATACCGTCAAAGTTGGCTGTTGCTACTGGATAACGGTGGCTTTGTGGTTCCTTTGTACAACGCTGTATGCTCAACGGCCGGCAAATGAGGTGGAAATAACGCAGGTCAAGTCAGACACTAGCCTGCAACGTGACCTTATCGACATCGTCAAACGCTTGGTAAAGATGGAGCCGCCTCGCGGACCAGACAGCACGGGCAAAAAATTCTACTTCTCGGTACTCCCTTTTTCTACCTCTGTGCCCGGAGGTGGCCATGCGCTGATCACCAGCACCACTGCCGGGTTTTACCTCGGCGATCGTAAGGATACGTATATGTCGCGGGCTACATTTACCCCGTATTGGAATTTCAAAAGACGGTTTGGTTTTCCTATACGTTCGTATATCTGGCTTAATAAAAATAAGTGGGTGATTAGTGGCGATACCCGTATCCTTAAATACCCCCAGCACACGTGGGGTTTGGGAAGGCAATATGGCGAAGAGGAGAAGCTGCTCGTAGACTATTCCTATTTCCGCCTATACCAACACTTGCTCAAAAGGATTGGAAAGGGGTTTTTCATCGGTGGGGGCTATAATTTGGACATCCGTATGGGGATACATCCCGAGACCGAAGATACACGCCTCCGTGATTATACGGGCTACCCCTATGGCACCGCTCCCGCTGAACGGACGATATCTTCGGGCCTAAGCCTGAACCTGTTGTTCGATACACGGGCAAACTCCATCAACCCGATAGATGGGAATTATGTCAACCTGCAATTTCGGGTAAATCCCAAATTCATGGGTAGCGGGCAGTCCTGGGAATCGTTGTATCTTGATGTCAAGCGGTATCACCGTTTGACGGACAACCCCAACCGCCAGCACATGATTGCCGTGTGGAGCTATTTCTGGACGGTTTTTAACTCCAATGCGCCCTATTTGGACTTGCCTACGATTGGTTGGGACACCTATAATGGCTCTGGTAGAGGGTTTGAGCAAAGCCGCTACCGAGGCCAATACCTCTATTACATTGAAACGGAATACCGGAGGGACCTTACTGCCAATGGGCTGTTCGGCTTTGTGGTCTTTGCCAATGCCAATACGGTAAATGGCCCGAGAAGCAGTTTCTTCCGTACCTGGAACCCCGGCGCAGGTGCCGGTATCCGCATCAAATTCAATAAAAATTCAGGAACCAACATTGCCTTAGACTATGGGTTCAGCAGAAGCTATTCCGGATTCCGATTGTCGTTGGGAGAAGTCTTTTAACGGGCTAATAATTCCCGTTTCTACCATCTAAGACGTCGAGCAGCCGGGCCAAATCGGCGTGCGTGTTGTATATGTGGAAGCCTACGCGGATGCCGGGACCCCGCATGGCGCAGGATATCCGTGCTTCGGTCAACTTGTCAAAAAGGCGTTGATCTCCGTTCAAATTGAAGAAGGTGCCGTGGGTGTGCAAGCGTTTGATGACGGATCCATTGAGCAGCTTCCGTTCCATAAACGCTTCACGGGCAGCAGTTACCAGTGTGCTGAGTTGGTTGGATTCGCCAGAGAAGTCCATTGTACGAAAAGCGTTGATGGCCTGTTGCAATGTGCCGACGGCCAATGTGTCCTGATGGCCCGGTTCAAATGTAAACGATAGGTCGCTTTTGCCCAGCAGATGGTGGAGACCCGGTTTTGGGGCGTCTTTGCCCACAGGGATAAGCAGCTCAGGGATGTTTTCCTTGACCATCACAAAGCCGTTGCCATAGCCGGCGAGCATCCATTTGTAGCCGCTTGCAAGCAACACGTCGATGCCTGACGTCGCGAAGTCAAAGGGTTCGGTACCGCAGTACTGCGTGCCATCGGCAATGATGAGCAACTGCGGGTGCTGCCGTTTTAAATCTTTAAGAAAGCCAAAATCTATTTTAATACCGCTTACATACTGCACCAAGCTGAGCGCAAGTACATCCGGTCGATGCACGTTCACGCCATCGGCCACCCGGTCTTCTAAGTATTCGTCTATAGATACGTAATTGCGGGATAGCCCCAAACGTTCCACCCCATAGTTGACGGAAGGATAATCTTCATCCAACAGCAGGTACCGGTAGCTGCTTGGCAAGCAAGAAAGCAACGTGTTAAACCCATAGGAGAAATTAGGCAGTAAGAACGTCCGGTCTACAGATCCGTTGAAAAATTCAGCTATGGCTTGTTTGGTGGCTTGCAGCAGGGGTTCACTCGTCACCCTGAACTGGCTGCCTTGTACGGCAAATGCCTCGTCATGCTGCCTCCGCCAATCCAGTATCGGCTGAGACAAAATTCCCGAGCTTGGGGTATTCAAATAGGTGCAATGCTGTAATACGGGAAATAATGCGGAATCCATGACGTAAAGGTGCAAAATCCGATTCAAAAAGCAAGGGCATAAATTTGCTAAATAGGTGCCAAGCACTGTCCGTTTTCGGACAGTAGGTGTCCGATATCGGACACTTGCGAGCGAAAGCGTTAAAATGGGCTGGTTGAAAAACAGTTGGTTAATTGTTTGGTAATGAATTTGAAATGGTCTAACAGCATCCAATAATAAAATAAGGTTATGGAAAATTTTCCAATAGCTGATCCATAATTATAACAAACGACCATGAATTTGAATAACCTGAAGATTGCGTGGCGCAATGTGCTACGGACGAAACTATTTACAGCATTCAATATCCTTGGCTTGGCCCTCGGATTTGCGGGGTTTATACTCGCTTACCTGTATATCAACCGTGAAACGAGTTATGACCGGTGGAATCCGAATTATGATAACATTTACTTGGTTGGGCTGTCCTATCAAGGGCAATATACGGACTTGACACCCCCGGCATTGGCTACTGCGATTAAGGCAAAGCTGCCTGAAGTGGTGGAAGTCGGAAGGGTGTCCTACTTCCCTTACGAGCTGCCTTTTATCAGCGACGACGGGGAGACATTTGTGCGGGACTGGAAAGCCGCCGATCTATCCATCGCCAAGATGTTTGGTGTTGAGGCTTATGGAATCAGCGTTACCGATACATCATTGCCGGAGCTAAATTTGATAACGCCGGAAATCGCTAAGGCATTGTTTCCGAATGACGCCGTGCAGGTGTTTGAACCCCGGCTTATCGCCCTGCAAAACGAGCAGAGCGGAATGTATTATCACATTCACGGCGCCACCAGGCCAAGGAGGCTATCCAACCTCACGTATGACGCCATCTTTTTCAAACCCGACCTCGCTGGAGATAAAGAAGGTGATCCGCTTCCATATCAAACGTACATCCAGGTGAAGCCGGGCACGGATATAGCCCTATTGGACAAAAAAATCAAGCAGGTATACAAGCAGGAAATCTCCCAGCACCACCATGTCGTTACGTCGGCGTTTGCGAAGGGAGATACCTACCTCGACCCACTGAAAGACCTGCATTTGCGGCCGCAGCATGGCTCCAATACGGGATATATCACCGTTTGGGCCTTGGCGATTCTTTCTGGCGTTATCTTGTTGCTGGCCGGTATCAACTTTGCCAATCTCATGATTGCGCAGGCCAACAAACGGGCCAAAGAAATCGGACTGAAGAAGGTGTTTGGCGTGAGTAGGGTCGGGTTGGCCTTACAGTTCATGGGCGAAGTGGTGTTCCAATGCGTGCTGGCCGCAGGGCTTTCCTGGCTGTTTGTTCTGCTCTGCGGCAATGCTTTGCAGAAATGGCTGAACTATGATTTAGCATTTTCCGCCTTGGGTGGCCACATTGCCTGGCAGCTATTGCTCGCAGCGGCAGTGACCGCCTTGGTGTCGGGGATTTACCCCTCCGTTGTCCTGTCGGGTTACCATCCGGTCAATATCCTGAAGGGTAATTTCCAAACCAGCCACCGGACGGCTTGGTTCCGCCACACGTTGCTGACGTTCCAGTTCATCATTGCCATGGTCTTCATCTCCGGCATGCTGATTCTCAATAGGCAGCTGAACTATATAAGGGATGGAGATAAAGGCTTTGATCCCGCGCAGGTGGTATATATCAAGAATGCAATGCTGCTGAACAACCCGGCGGACTTCAAGCCATTCCGCGATCGGATACAAAGTTATCCAGGCATTGAATATGTGACGGCAGCAACCAGTGTTCCGGGCGGAATTGGCCCCGCCGAAAAGGAATTTGAGTATGTGAACGAAGCGCGTAAGGCAGACCATATTGCCGTGGATTTCGACTATGTGCAAACGATGGGCATGGAAGTTTTGCAGGGGCGGTCGTTCACTGAAACGTTTGCAGCTGACTCAGCGAAGGGGGCGATCATCAACGAAACATTTGCAAAAACCTTCGGCATGCAAAATCCCATTGGGCAAACCATTCGCGGTTGTGAGACCGATTTTCAAATCGTAGGGGTGGTCAAAGATAGCAAGATGGAAGGGTTTGAGCGACTAGTACGTCCCACGGTGTACTCCATCAACAACGCTTGCGGACAATTTAAGACCGAGATTTTGGTGAAAATCAAGCCGGGTACGGCACGTCAGACACTGGTGGCCTTGGAAAAAGACTGGAAATCCATCAACCGATTGGACGGCGAGCATTTCCGTTATGAGTTCGTCGACCGGAAATATGCGGCGCTGCATGCCCAGCAAGAGCAGCTGGAATCGGCCTTCAGCGCATTCACCATCTTATCCATCAGCATCGCCATGATGGGCCTGTTTAGCATGTCGGCCTACAGTGTCAGCATCCGGCAGAAGGAGATGAGCATCCGCAAGGTATTGGGAGCCTCGGTGAGCCAGCTTTTCCTCCAGCTCAACAAACCTTTCCTGCGGATATTCCTGCTGGCTAACCTGATTGCGTTGCCCTTGGCGTATCTATTGATCGATCGCTGGTTGGCCATTTTTGCCTACCGTATTGCCGTGCAATGGTGGATGTTTGCTTTGGCAGGCTGTTCTGCCTTATTGATAGCCTTTTTCACGGTGGCCTATCAATCGGTACGTGCCGCACGGGCCAATCCGGTCGAGTCTTTACGCGATGAATGACGTTGTGTTGGCACTGTCCGGATCCGAACAGCGGCTGTCCGAAAGCGGACATCATTTACAGACATTGACCATTTAATGCATTTATAGTGAGCTTGTTGAAATATTGGTAGGGATTTTGGCATAGCTGACGCATAATTAATATATTTGGATACCGTCAGCGATCTGCCATGGTGGCTGATAGCTGAAAGTTGATAGCTAAAAATGATTCAATTAAACAACATATTCAAATGGTATAATGTGGGCGGTAGCCGTTCATTCGTACTGAAAGACATCAATCTCCATATCGCAGAAGGTGAGTTTGTTTCCATCATGGGGCCATCGGGATCAGGCAAATCTACCTTGCTCCATATCCTGGGCTTATTGGATGAACCAGACGAAGGTGAATACCTTTTTATGGACGAAAACGTACTT
Source organism: Parapedobacter koreensis (assembly GCF_900109365.1). Classification (GTDB taxonomy): domain Bacteria; phylum Bacteroidota; class Bacteroidia; order Sphingobacteriales; family Sphingobacteriaceae; genus Parapedobacter; species Parapedobacter koreensis. The sequence continues at coordinate 301,683 of NZ_FNZR01000005.1, forward strand.
GGGTTGAAAGAAAAGCAGCGATCAGCGCTTTATAAGCAACACATCGGCTTTGTATTTCAGGCGTATCATCTCATCGATGAGCTTACCGTATACGAAAACATCGAGACACCGCTTATTTATAAAAACCTCAAGAGCGGTGAGCGTAAGGCCATTGTCGGCGACCTCATCGATCGCTTCGGCATTGTAGGTAAGAAAGACCTGTTTCCCACCCAGCTTTCGGGCGGTCAGCAGCAATTGGTGGGCATTGCCCGTGCGCTGGCTACCACGCCCAAGTTGTTGCTGGCTGACGAGCCTACCGGCAACCTCAATTCCAAACAAGGGGAAGATATCATGAACCTGTTCAAGCAACTCAACGAAGAAGACGGCGTGACCATTGTGCAGGTGACGCATTCTGAAAAAAATGCCGAATATGGCAATCGGATTATTGAGTTGCTCGATGGGCAAGTCGTGAAATAAGCGGAAGGCTATTCACTTCGCAGCGCAAGTAGCGCCTGGGCCAATACATTGTCTGAACGGTTTCGTACCTTAAAAAAAGCTTCGCTGCCAAAATAGTAGCGGCCAAGCAGTGCTTCTATATCGGTGCGTACCATCGGCTTCACGGCATTGGCTTCCTTAAGGGTATACACGACGCCCTTGTCACGGACATGCTGCAGGAAATTCTGGTATTCCTTGTCGGGTAAAAAATAGCCTTTTAAGTAGTTTTCTACGGCATAAGCCGGCAGGGATTGGGTCAGCTTTCCGTAGACGTAGGTCTCGATGAGATTCGCTTGCCGTATTTTGCGGTATAGCGTGCTGATGCCATTGCTGTCTATCGGCACCGATATATCCGGCGAGATACCGCCCTCGCCGTATACCAGCTTACCGGTTTCGGTTTTGTAGACTATGGTGTCTACCGTATTGCCCCGCTGGGCTGGACGATTGGTGATGTGGACATCTTTGCCGGTATGGATGGTATACGATTTTTGGATAGACCTGCCCAATGGCGTATAATAGCGCGCCACCGTGAGGTTGAGCGCTGAACCATCACCAAGGCCAAACTGCTCTTGTACCAAGGCTTTCCCGTATGACCGTTGCCCGATGATGATGCCCCGTTCCAGATCCTGTATGGCTCCTGCAACAATCTCGCTTGCAGAAGCAGACTGTTCGTCGATAAGCACGGCCAGCTCCCCGTCTCCGAAGATGCCATCGGCACTGGAATAGTAGTCTACCCGGGGTTCGTGTGCCCCCTCCGTATAGACTATCAGCCGCTTGTCTTCAAAAAATTGGCTGGCCAATGCCGTTGCGGCATGGAAATATCCCCCGCCGTTTTCCCTTAAATCCAATACCAGCCGTTGTGCGCCTTGTTTTTTCAGGTTTTGGAGCGCATGTTTGAAATCGTCTGCCGTTTTGGCCCCGAAACGCCTTATTTTGATATAAGCGGTAGCACTATCGATGATATAGGCCGCATCAATGCTGCTTACCTCCACGCGATCGCGCAGCACTTTGATGGGCAGGGGCAAGTTCTTCCCATTACGGTTGATGGTGATTTCAATGGCGGTACCCTTCTGTCCACGAATCTTTCCTTCGATGACCTTATCCGTAATATGGACGCCAGCAACGGTATCTCCGTTGATCGCAATAAGCCTGTCTCCTACGCGTAAACCGGCCTGTTGTGCCGGGCCGCCGTTAATTAGTCCCACGGTCATCAAGGTATCATTGAGGATGTAATATTCAATGCCAATGCCTTCAAAGGTGCCTTCGAGGGTTTCATATTGCTTAAGCGCTTGGTTGGGGTGCAGGTATTCGGAATGTGGATCTAATTGGGCCACAATTTCATCGATGGCTAAGTCCTGCAACCGATCGATGTCTACGCTGTCTACATAGTTGGTGGCAATGAGATCAATGATGTGTTGCACCTTGCCTGTTTTATCGGAAAAGCCCAGCGGCAATAGGCCTGCTCCACCCCTCGAACGGGAATTTTCATCCGCGTAATTTTGCCCGAGCAACAAACCAAGAAATAAGGCCCCACCATAGGTGGCCGCTATAAATAAGTTTCTTCTTGTCTCCTTGCGCATATCATTGATAACCTGCGCTAAATTAAATAGTTTTCGTCATTTTCAACGGTCCTTGCATAAAAATTGCAATAATTATATACACTTTAAGTTATCACGAAATATTAGCATTTTTGTAAAAAATAAAATAAGGAAAGCGATGCACGAGATTGAGCCTTATTACCGCTGGAGAGATGATTATATCGCTGCTGAAGATGAATTGTCGCCCTTTTTCGGTACGGAATATAATGAGTTTGAATTTGATAAGCAGATATATAATTTCCTATTGCATCCCCAGTGGGATAGCTTTGGTTCCAGTACCTTGTATCTTAAAGTTTTATTTGCGGATTATCAGCGAGGGTATACGATCATTGAGCTGATCGGCGAATGGAACGATGCCATCTATAACGACGTCATGTTGCTCAAGCGGGAGGTGATTGATATCATGGTCAGTGCCGGTATCAGCAAATTTATCATGATTGGCGAGAATGTGCTGAACTTCCATTCTTCTGACGATTGTTATTACGAGGAGTGGTTTCAGGATATCGAAGATGGTTGGATTGCTGGCATCAATTTCCGTGACCATGTGATTGATGAATTTAAGTCGAGCAATATCGACTACTTCATTAACTTTGGCGGTGTACTCAACGAATTGAACTGGCGTAATCAAAAACCGGTACAGGTATTTAAGACGGTGGAAGAGCAACTGGTGAAGCGGCTATACTAATCCAGCCCGGCCTGTCCGAACGCCTGCTTATAAATCAATTTAAACCATGCGGTATAGGCTTCGGGATTCATTTGCATTTCACGTTCCACTTCTGCGCGTGTTGCCCATCGGTAGGCGGCCACTTCTTCAGGATTGAGCTTCGGGCTTCGATTGGTGTAGCCAACGAATACGTGGTCAAACTCATGCTCCACCAGGCCGTCGTCAAAAGACGCGCGGTATAAGAATGTGAAGGCGAAGGTCAGGGGGACTTCTAAGCCCATTTCCTCTTGCAGCCGTCGGCTTGCCGCTGCGGATGCCGCCTCGCCGGGAGCGGGATGGCTGCAGCAGGTATTGGTCCATAGGTTGGCACTGTGGTATTTATGCGCGGCCCGTTGCTGGAGCAGCAATCGACCGGTATCGTCAAATACGAAGACACTGATTGCGCGGTGCAGCATGCCGCTTCGATGGGCTTCCATTTTCTCCATGGATCCGATCTCCTGATCGTGCTCATCTACCAATATCACATTTTCCGTCTTCATACGCTGTTGATCCCCGACTGCTGGCTCCCCACTAAACCGTCTTCACGTAGCGCTCGTCGTAATTTTCGATGTCAATGATGTAGTGATTCTTGACAAGGAATTCAAAGAGCGGCCGTGCCTCATCGGATACAGGCATATTGGCCGTGGTAACGATTTGGTTGTTTTGCTTGTTGAGGTATGGGTAAGCATACAACTTTACGTTTTTGCTAAATAATCCACTTACATAGGCCAACAGTTCATCGGTATAATTGCCCTTTGTGTATTGGCTGGAGTTAAAAATGTTCCGCAAGTTGGAAATGTTTGTTGAAATACCCACATTGCGCGGTTTGAATTGGGATAAGTATTCGGCTAAGTAATGGTTTCGGGTGAAGTTGGAAACCAAGATATGGTTGCCCGTTTCGCAAAGGTATTCCGCCCGTTCCGCAAAATACTGTAGATCTTCATTGGTGAATTGCGGTGTCTGGTCAAGCGCGTTACTCATGAGCACTTCCACCATGACTACCAGGTTGTCGTCTTTGATGTTCAAGTTGCGCTTAAACTGGTCGACAGCCAAATTGAACAAATCAAAGTTTGGATTGGACCTCTGGCGGTATTTTGTGCGCAGGATCATGATGTCTTTTTTGTACAGCAGATCCTTGCTTTGGTAGGCTGTACCATGCGGACTGAAAATGGCGGCCTTAGAATACCCCTTGGCAATGAGGTAGAGATTGATTAGCCGTTCATTGACATCCTTGAAAGCCGGGCCACAGACCTGCACCAAATCAATTTCAACCGAGCCCCGGGAGAGGTTGTCCACCAATGACTCAATCATCGTTTGTACATCCTGCGTATAGTAGTAGGCCGCGAAAACAAGATTTACACCAAGGATGCCCAATACTTTTTGCTGCAAGAGGTTGTCGCTATCCAACAACCTGACGTGGAAGATGATTTCATTGGGCGATCCACCTAATTCATGCTGAAAACGGATGCCCAGCCAACCATGCGGTTCGTTGGTCTTGCTGAAGTTGAGCGCCGTCACGGTGTTAGCAAACGCGAATAGGCGCTTATTCTGGTATTTTTCGCTGGTAAGCCGTTCGGTAAGCAGTTCGTACTCGTGTTCGAGCATCCTACGCAAGCGGGATTGGCTGACATACCGCCTGGATTCTTCGATGCCATAAATGGCATCACTGAACGCCATGTCGTAGGCCGACATGGTTTTGGCAATTGTCCCCGAAGCTGCTCCCGCATTGAAGAAATTACGGGCTACCTCCTGCCCTGCGCCAATCTCCGCAAACGTACCGTAGATTTCTTCATTAAGGTTGATTTTTAATGCTTTCCGTTTGGTTTCGTAGATTTCGCGTGCCATGGCACAAAGGTAGCGATTTAATGGTTCACCTTAAAGGGATCAATCCAAATCGATATTACCCGCGCCCTTGATTCAAAAGACTAGTCAAATTTTAGTAATAAAAAACCTATTTTTGCTACCAAAACCAGCAGTCATGTATAAAACGCTCCAACCCGTACTGCAACAAGAATTGCAGGATATCAAAGACGCAGGATTATATAAAACCGAACGGGTGATTGTGACCCCGCAAGGCGCAGCCATCAAAATCCAAAGCGGGGCAGAAGTGATCAACTTCTGCGCCAACAACTATTTGGGATTGTCTTCGCATCCGAAGGTCATCGAGGCGGCTAAAAAGACAATCGATACCCATGGCTACGGCATGTCGTCCGTCCGTTTCATCTGCGGCACCCAGGATATCCATAAGACCTTGGAATCCAAGATATCGGAATTTCTTGGTACAGAAGATACGATCCTTTATGCTGCGGCATTCGATGCCAATGGGGGCGTGTTCGAACCCCTATTCGGTGCCGAAGATGCCATCATTTCGGACGAGCTCAACCACGCTTCCATCATTGATGGCGTACGGCTATGCAAGGCACAGCGTTTCCGCTATAAGAATTGTGACATGGCGGATTTGGAAGAGCAGCTCAAGGCTGCGGCGGGTGCCCGCCACCGGATTATCGTGACCGATGGGGCGTTTTCGATGGACGGAAGTGTTGCCCCCTTGGATAAAATCTGCGACTTGGCAGACCAATATGAAGCGCTTGTGATGATTGATGAGTCGCACTGCACGGGATTCACGGGCAAGACCGGCCGTGGCACGCATGAGCTGCATGGTGTGATGGGACGAATAGATATTATTACCGGCACATTGGGCAAGGCATTGGGCGGGGCTTCCGGTGGGTTTACTTCCGGCCGCAAGGAAATCATCGACATGCTGCGGCAGCGTTCACGCCCTTACCTCTTTTCCAACACGTTGGCCCCGGCTATCGCGGGTGCATCCATTGCTGTGCTGGACATGCTGAGCGAAACCACCGAGCTGCGTGATAAATTGGAGTTCAACACGAAATATTTTCGCAGTAAGATGACCGAGGCGGGGTTCGATATCAAACCGGGCGAACATCCGATTGTGCCGGTAATGCTTTATGACGCGCCACTGGCACAGGAGTTTGCGGCGAAGATGCTGGATGAGGGCATTTATGTTATCGGATTTTACTATCCGGTCGTTCCCAAAGGCAAGGCCCGTATCCGCGTGCAGCTTTCGGCTGCGCATGAGCAGCATCACCTTGACAAGGCCATCGCAGCATTCACGAAAGTAGGTAAGGAATTGGGTGTCATTAAGTAATCAAGTCCGCCATGCTAAGCAAAGCTCGTCTATTGACCCTTATTTCGGTGGTTTTTTACCAATTCGTTGTAGGGCAGGAAAACCAGCCACGGCCAGCTGCCGGGACAGCATATGTTGTCCCTTTTCAATTAACCGCATATAACAACCTTTCCGTGCGTGCGGTGCTCAATGGCCGGGATTCGGTTGATTTGATGTTCCATACGGCCGCTAATGCCGTCACGCTCACCGAGACGGCTGTCGGAAAATTGAAAACCCTGCATTTCGATGATAGTACGGAAGGCATAAAAAGCTGGGGCGGCGAGCAGTCCGCGCGGTTGAGCAGCCGCAATGCCCTGCAGATTGGAGCACTTACATGGGAAAATGTGCCGATATGGGAAAACACGAATTCGGGCCAGGGCACTGAAGGCAAATTCGGGATAGATCTTTTTGAAAACAAGGTCATTGAAATCGACTTTGAAAGGCGCGTCCTGGTGATCGATTCAAGCCTCCCCGACGAGTCGGACGGATACGAAAAGCTCAAATTGACGATTGATGGCGATTATTTATTTTTGACAGGGATATGCACCATCGGAGAAAAAAAGGTGGCGCATAAATTTTTAATCCACTCGGGCTATGGGGGAGCTGTGCTGTTTGATGATGAGTTTGTACGCGCCAACCACATCGGCGAACACTTGGAAATTGTCGGCGAGCAGACGTTGAAAGACTCGTACGGAAATACGCTGATTACGAAAAAGGCGGTTCTTCCAGCGCTGGGTATTGGACGCGAAACCCTGCAGGATGTGCCGGTTGGATTTTTTGAGGGAGCGATTGGAAGGCAGAAGATGAGCGTCATTGGCGGTGACGTATTAAAGCGGTTCACTCTAATTATTGATGCGCGACGGGAATATGTGTATTTAAAACCCAATGGATTGGCTCGTTCGGGGTATACTCCGGTGTAAGGAGACTCCTTGAAATAGTCGTCGAACTAGATGAAAACCACCGATTAGATAAAAAAATCTCCTGATTCTCTTATATTTTCACTACCTTTGCGCCCTTAAAAATGGACAAAACATTTTGCTGGGATGCAGAAAATCAGAAACATAGCAATCATCGCGCACGTAGACCACGGAAAGACCACCTTGGTAGACAAAATCCTCCACTTCACCAACCTCTTCCGTGACAACGAGCAGACCGGTGAGCTCATATTGGACAACAACGACCTCGAACGCGAACGGGGTATTACGATCGTCTCCAAAAACGTGTCGGTAAAATACAAGGACATCAAGATCAACATCATCGACACACCGGGCCACGCCGACTTCGGCGGGGAGGTGGAGCGTGTGCTGAAGATGGCTGATGGCGTCATCCTGTTGGTGGATGCCTTTGAAGGTCCCATGCCACAGACCCGCTTCGTGACGCAGAAAGCACTTGGCCTTGGCCTGAAACCGATTGTGGTGGTCAATAAGGTTGATAAGGAAAATTGTCGGCCCGACGAGGTGTATGAAGCCGTGTTCGATTTGTTTTTCAGCCTTGATGCTACGGAAGAACAGCTTGACTTTCCGGTGCTGTACGGCTCGTCCAAGCAGGGCTGGATGTCTACCGATTGGAAGCAACCCAAGGAAGATTTCACGGATTTACTGGAGGCCATTCTCCAGCACATTCCTGCGGCGCCTTACGCAGAAGGGACATTGCAGATGCAGGTGACTTCACTGGACTATTCTTCTTTCGTAGGCCGGATTGCCATCGGCCGGGTAGCTCGGGGCGGCATCAAAGAAAACCAACCGGTATCCTTGGTAAAACGGGATGGCAAAATCGTGAAATCTCGTGTGAAAGAATTGCATACTTTCGAAGGCCTTGGCCGTGTGAAGGTACAGGAAGTAAAAGCAGGGGATATCTGTGCGGTAGTGGGTATCGAAGGATTTGATATCGGCGATACGATTGCTGATTTCGAGAATCCTGAACAATTGGCGGTCATCAAAATCGATGAGCCTACCATGAATATGCTATTCACCATCAACACATCACCGTTCTTTGGCAAAGAAGGAAAATTTGTGACCTCGCGCCATTTGCAGGAACGGTTGTATAAAGAAATGGAGAAAAACCTGGCTCTGAAGGTCGTGCCTACCGAGTCTCCCGATTCCTACCTGGTATATGGCCGGGGTATCCTGCACTTGTCCGTGCTGATAGAAACCATGCGTCGTGAAGGATACGAATTGCAAGTAGGCCAACCACAGGTCATCATCAAGGAAATCGACGGTGTGAAGTGTGAACCTATTGAGACGTTGGTGGTGGATGTCCCTGCCGAAGTATCCGGTAAAGTTATCGAGCTGGTTACCCAACGTAAGGGCGAACTCCTCATTATGGAGACAAAAGGCGATATGCAGCACCTGGAGTTTGATATCCCTTCGCGTGGTATCATCGGCCTGCGTAACAATGTGCTTACCGCCACAGCTGGTGAGGCCGTGATGGCACACCGCTTCAAAGCATATGAGCCCTGGAAAGGCTCCATTCCGGGTCGCTTGGCCGGGGTATTGGTATCCATGGAAAAGGGGCAGACCACGGCGTATTCCATCGATAAGCTACAAGATCGCGGTCGCTTCTTCGTCGATCCCGGTGTGGATGTTTATGAAGGGCAGATCGTGGGTGAGCATATCCGCGACAATGACCTGGTCGTCAACCTTGTGAAAGGCAAGCAGCTCACCAATATGCGGGCATCAGGCAGTGATGACAACGTACGCATTGCGCCGGCCATCAAGTTTTCCCTGGAAGAGTCCATGGAGTATATCCAGGCAGATGAGTACATCGAAGTGACACCGCAAAGTATCCGGCTCCGCAAGATATACCTTACGGAAAACGAACGGAAGATAAACGCCAAGAAATTCCAATAAACAAACGGAGAACCCCAGCCTCAATAGCCGGGGTTTTGTTCCAATGATGGGTTGGTGCGCAGCTCGCTTTCGGGAATGGGCATCAGCAAGTATTTGGGATCGAACGTCAGGGAACCGCCACCCTCTTCCGGGCGAGCCAGAAATGCGTCCATGATGATGGTCGCCTGCTCGGGGCCTTGCCGTACAATGTCAAACCACCGCAGTGCCTCACAGGCAAATTCTAGCCGGCGCTCGTTGAATAAAGAATCCCGGAAGGCCTGCTGGTCGGGTATATCTGCGCCTGTCAAACTGTCCAGTCCGGCGCGGCTGCGTACCGTGTTGAGCAGGGCAAAGGCTGCACCATCGGCCTCATATCCCCCTTCATTCAGTACCTCGGCATACATCAGTTGGACGTCCGTAATGCGGAGCACCGGGAAATTAACGTCGTTATCTGTATTGTTGATCGGCGCCGTACCGTGTGAGAATTTCACAAAGAGCTGTGTCACGCTGTCCACGACGTTGTTGACCGTTGTATAACCTTTTTGGATTGTGATGTCACGCCGCACATCCGTGGTGTCATACGCTTGGTAAAGGTCATCGGATACCGCCACCCAAGTGGATCTTCCGCCCTGCGGAAACTGCGGGGAACGCAGGTTTTCGGGCACGAGGGAATATACCAGTGGGTTCCCCTGGTTTATCAGCCCCGTGGTGTACTGGATTTGGAAGACATGTTCCGAACCATTGTCCTGGGTATTTACAAAGCAGTTGATGAACTCCGGATAGGGGCTCAGGCCTTCATAGGCCAGTATTTCCTCCAGCAGCGGGCGGGCAGCATCGTAATTGCCCGTGTAAAGGTGCATGCGGGCCAGTATGCCTTTTGCGGCATAGCGCGTAGCGCGACCCAGGTTGTCGCCTCCCTGGTTTTCGGGAAGCACCTCCACCGCCGCTTCCAGATCAGCCGCCGCAAAGGCAAATGTTTCCTCTTGGGAGCTGCGGCTTACCGCAATCACCTCGCCAGCAGCCATCGTGCGATCGATTAGGGGCATACCCCCAAACAGCCAGCCGAGCTGGAAGTAGCAGAAGCCTCGGATGAAGCGTGTCTCACCGCGCATGATGGTGCGTACATTCTCGTCCGGGAAATCCCCCTCGTCAATCTGGTCCAGGATGTTATTGGTGCGGTTGATCACCGCCCAATAGGCACCCCATACACCCAATATCAAATCGTCCCCAGCAGTAAAACCAAATCGTGCCACCGGAAGATTTGCGGTGTTCTGTTGCGTATTGACATTGTCACTGAGGCTTTCCACCAACATGGGATAGTCAAAGCCGTGCACACTGCGCAACCCGCCGTAAGCACCGAACAGTGCTTGGCGGAAGTCATTCACCGACTGGTAAAAGTCCGCCGCATTATAGTCGGATTCTGGCGTCAGCTGCAGATCCTTGTTACACCCCCATGCCACCAGTAAAGTAAAGGCCAATCGTACAATTCGTGTTTTTTTCATGACTGTCTAAGTGTTGGCGGTTTAAAAAGAGACATTAACTCCCATCGTAAAGCGCTTGGATATCGGGTATCCGCCGTAATCCGTGCCCGGTTGCGTATTTTCAGATGTGCCCCCACCACCGGTGTTATTTGCTTCTGGGTTGGAGCCCGGGTACCTAGTAAAAGTGTGGAGGTTATCCGCCATGATGTATAGGCGTATCGCGCCGACGTTCCATTTCTTGAGCACGGAATTTGCGAAGTTATAGCCCAGCGTCACATTGCGTATCCGTACGAAGGTCGCGTCGTAGATCCACGTGTCGTTATATACCGGGTTTACCCCCACCACGCTGGGTGTCTCGCCGTCCCAGCTCATGTCTATCCCTATGGGAATATTGCCTTGGAAGCGCTGAGGCTTGTAGGCATGGAGCCAATCGCGGTATTGGTTGGTGCCTTCACCCAGTCCGTTGTTGAAGCCCCGCCTGCCGAGATAAAAAAGGTCACCGCCCTGTTGCCCCTGAATGTCGAAGCTGAAATCAAAACCCTTATAACCCAAACGGCTGGATAGCCCCCAGAGGAAGTCCGGCTGCGCATTGCCCACAATGGTATGGTCCTGCTCGTTGATTACGCCATCTCCATTCCGATCCACGATGCGGATATTGCCTTCCAGCTGCCCATTGACGACGGGTACCAAGGCATTGCCTTCGGCGTCAAAATGTTCTGGCAGGAGCACTCCGTCTGTCTGGTACATGAAAAAGCTGCCGATAGGCTGGCCTACGATTGTTGCATAGGCGTTGAAGTCGTTGAGTGTGCTCAATTGGATGATCTCATTGATCCCGGGAGCAAGTGAGCGAACGCGGTTGTTGTTTTTGGAAAAGTTGAGCGAAGTCGTCCAGGTAAACGCCTCGTTCTTGATATTTTCAGTCGTCAGCTGCAGCTCGAAGCCCCGGTTGGTCACCTCCCCGATGTTGCTGCGTATGGTAGAAAATCCGCTTACGCGACTGGTTGGCACGTTGAGCAGCAGATTGGAAGTCTTGTTGAAGTATGCGTCGGCGGTGAGCTGGATGCGGTTGTCCAAAAGCCAAAAATCCAAGCCGATATCGCGCGATAGGGTGGTCTCCCAGCTCAAGTTTTCATTGGCGATATTGCTCGGCACCAAGCCGATCACGCGTTTACCATTGAGGTTATAGTCCTGCCTGCCCAGGAGCGAAATGTGCTCATAGTTGCCGATGCGGTCGTTACCAGCCTTACCGACAGAACCCCGTATTTTGAGCAAGGACAGCCATTCCACCTCGTTCAGAAAGGGCTCGCTATTGATTTTCCAGCCCGCGGATACCGCAGGGAAGAGGCCCCATTTATTGTTTGAGCCAAACCGTGATGACCCATCGTAGCGTGCACTGGCCGAAATCAAGTACCGATCCAGCCATTGGTACTGCACGCGCCCGAAAAACGAAGCCGTTGCACTCTCGCCGATGGTGGTACTGGCCAGCAACGGGTTGTTGGCATTGTTCAGCGTGGGTAGCAGATCATTGGGGTAGCCATCGCCAGATGCTGCCAGGATATCCTGGCGGATAAATTCATACTGCTGGCCGCCCAGGATTTCCAAGATGTGGTCATCACCGAGGTATGGACGGTAGGTGGCCGTGTTCTGTATACTAAAGGTGCCATTATCCGTGCTTGACGCATATCCGATTGCCTGCGCCCCGGGGTTGACATTGGCGGGAACGAACTCATTGTAGGCCGCATGCGCAAAGATGTAACCCAATTGGGTGCGCAGCGTCAGCGTCTCGATGGGCTTGTATTCGGCAAAGCTGTTGAGTTGTATTTCATTCGCCCTGGAACGGGCCGCCATCTCCCGCAGGCGGGCGAGCGGATTGACATACGTTTGTGCGGGGGAGAAGCCGGTTGCCACGGTGTTTTCGTCGATGCCCACCACCGGTGGCATGGCCAGGGCGTAATGTGCATTGCTTTCTTTGCCATCGGTATTGGGGTCGTTCATGATGTTGAACGATGTGGCCACGTTGGCCCCGAGACGCCATTTGTTGCCGATATCGAAACTCGTGTTGGCCCGTAAATTATAGCGCTCAAATCCGGTGTGCTGCATCACCCCGTCCTGGCGGAGGTACGATCCCGAGAGCAGAAACGTGCCTACTTCGCCGCCGCCTGATACCGTCAGGGCATAGTTTTGCATGGGCGCATTGTGGTACACGATATCCTGCCAGTTGTTGTCGGGCAGGGATGCCGGATTGAGGTAGCTTTCCGGATATTGAAATTCTGCTGGCCGGCCAGTGAGTGGGAGGGTGAGGTCGCCCCCGGCTTGCTGGAACCGCGAGTCCCGCAGGTAGCGAATGTATGCGGTATATTCCTGCGTATTCATCATGGGCAGGAAACGATCCACCTCTTGGTAGCCCGTATAGGCGCTGGCGTCCACTTTGGTTTTCCCCTCAGCCCCTTCTTTGGTCGTGATCACAATAACGCCATTGCCACCCCGGGCCCCATAGATTGCCGCCGAAGCGGCATCTTTCAGCACCTCCATGGACGCAATATCCCGTGGATTTACGTTACGCATGTGATCTTGCTGAATCCCGTCAATCACATATAGGGGGTTGCTGGAAGCCGTGATGGAATTGATGCCTCTTATTTTGATGTTTGCCGCTTTCCCCGGCCCCCCGGTGCTTTGGCTCACGCGTACACCGGCGATTTTGCCGGCAATACCGTCTTCGGTATTGGTGATGGCGTTGTTTTGGAATGCACTGCCCTCAAGTGAGCTCACGGCACCCGTGAGGTTCTCCCGACGCACGGTGCCATATCCAATGACAACCACCTCTTCCAGCGTCTCGGCTTCGGAGGGAATGAGGATGATGGTCTGTCCATTGGCCACGCTCATTGGCATTTCAAACGGCTCGAAACCGAGCATCGAAAAAAGAAGCATAGTCGCCGAATCTGTAGGCGATCGGATCTCGAATCCCCCTTGTTCATCAGACTGTGTCCCTATTTCTGAACCCTTTATGTTGATGGTCACGCCAGCAAGCGGCGTTCCCTTGTCGTCGGTGACCTTACCCTTTACCACCCGCTGTGTTGTATCGGATAAAGCCGTGTCCCGTTTAATCGTGTCCTGTTGAATGGTTTGTTGGCTGAAAATCAGGAGGGACGCAGCATGGCTTTCTAAATCGCCACCAAGGAACAACATACAGCAACTGACGCCCCAGAGCACTTGCGGGCAAACACGTTTTTTCATAGCCGTCTAAATTATTTTTCAACCATTGCCTTCCAACGGTTGTCTAGCGTATGCGTTTGTTTTCAAAGGTATGCTGGACAAACTAATATACAGCGTTGGGATAGGTTTTGTTTTAGAAAACAAACATATGTGTGTGGGAGAGCACGCCCATCAAGGGATGGACATGCTATTTATTGCCTGTTCAGTCGCGCTTCTTCCAGATCAAGGTTGTGTTCTAAATCCCGGATTACTTCATCATCATACCGTTTTTCTTCCGCGATTCGGTGCAGTTCGGTGCGGCGCAATTCCAATATCTCAAGTGCGATTTTCTTCTGAAGGCGCCTCACCGAGACCAGTTCTTCTTTTTTGAGATCCTCGTTTAGGGCCAGTTCGGTCGCTTGGATACTGCGGACAAACTGTTCCCTGACCCGTGCAATTGTTTCATGTGTGGCCATCTCTTGGCCATAGTGGGTGTCAAGGTGTACAATGGCCTGCTTGGCCAGCCTTAGCCGGATAGACTCCACTTGGTCTTCAATGGGGATTACGTCATCGATTTCCTTCACGTTGAGCAGACGGAGAAATACCGGCAGGGTGAGCCCTTGGAATACGAGGGTGACCAAGATGACAACGAAGGTAATGAACAGAATCAAGTTGCGCTGGGGGAATGGTTCGCCATTGGCCATGAGTGGAATAGCGAGCGCCGAAGCCAGGGAGACTACGCCGCGCATACCGGCCCAGCCGATGATAAAGGGGAGCTTTAATCCGGGGCTGCGTTCGCGCTTGCGTATGGTGGGGCTCAACCAACGGGGTAAGTAATCCATCAGATAGACCATCACAATACGGATAACGATAACAATAGCGGATATCAGCAACGCATATTGGATGGCCTCTTCCTTGGAATAATCACCCAACCCCTGCATGATGACAGGCAATTCCAATCCGATGAGGATGAATACAAACCCATTGAGGAGAAAACCTACGGTTTCCCATACCTCCTTAGTCTGCATGCGGGTATGGTAGTTGAGGTAATCCTTGGAGCGGAAAGATAAGAATAGCCCACCGCTCACTACGGCGAGTACGCCAGACCATTCCAGTTCTTCGGCCACGATATACATGATGTAGGGTGCAATGAGGGTGATGGGCGTGGTGATGCTGGATGACCGCGCCCAGTAGCGCAGGATGAAATACAGCAGGTGGCCGATGACCAGTCCTACGAATACCCCCATCACGGCCAGCACCATAAACTCAACGGCTGCCTCCTGTATGACGAACTGGCCGGTGATGACCGCTGCCACTGCGAAGCGGAATACCGTGAGGGATGCGGCATCATTTACCAAGCTTTCGCCCTCCAGGGTGGCAATGCCCCGACGGGGCATGACGAGACCTTTCAAGACGGAGGTTGCTGCTACAGCATCAGGCGGGGAAATAATTCCACCAAGCAAAAAGCCCAGGGCAAGTGTAAATCCCGGGATGATATTGACCGAAAAATAGGCAATAGCCAGGGATGTGACAAATACCATCCCAAATCCCATTAGCAGGATGGAACGTTTCCATCGCCAGAAATTATTCCATGAGGTATACCAAGCGGCTTCGAACAGCAAGGGCGGCAGAAAAATTAGAAAAATCATGTCGGGATCGACAACGATGCTCGGAATCCCCGGAATGAAACTTATTCCGAGGCCTCCGATGACCAAGAATATTGGATAAGAGATATTAATGCGCTGGCTGAGCAGGTAAAGTAGCGCCATTGCGAAGAACAGCGCCAGTATGAGGAGCAGTTGGTGTTCGATCATGGCGGCAAAAATACATTTTTCTAAACAAACAACCGCTTGATGCGGGTATTGGGTATTGGTTTAAGGCGAAGAAAGCGTAGCCGTTACAGGGGAATCATTTCTAATTTCTTCCGTTGCCCGTTGGATGAGCCAGTCTCCTTCCTTAATATCGCCGAATATTTCGGTCCGGTCTGCCGTGGTATTTCCCTTGGTGATTGGTACCCAAACGGCTTTATTGTCTTCTACCTTAATGACAAATATACCCTGCGTACTGTTTAAAACAGCAGATGAAGGTACGGCAAAACCATTGGCAAGGCCACCGAGCGGGATATGCACCTCGGCCACCATACCGGGCAATAATTGTTTTTGGTTATTGTTTACGTCTATCTCGATACGTTGGGAGCGTAGCCGGGTATCCAGGGCTCCTGCTAATCGGCTCACGCTAGCCGTGAACGGCTGGCTGGGAAGGGATTTGACGGTGAACGTCACTTCGCCGTTTTTCTGGAGGTAGCCGGTGTACGACTCCGGAACGCTAACCACCAACCGGAGATGCTGGTGATCCTGCAAGGTGAAAATAGGTGCCTCCGAGCCACGTCCCGAAGGCCCCACATAGGCTCCGGCGCTCACATTGCGGGCCGTGATGACACCGCTGAAGGGCGCACGTATTTCCAGGTAATTGCGTATGTCGGTCACCTCGGTATGGGCGGCTTTAGCAGCTTCCAGCTGGGCGAGATCGGCGTTCTGGCGGGCTAAAGCAAGATCCAAATCGTTTTGCGATACCGTGCCGGGGGTCTTGCTGGTTTGCACCAGCCGCTCATATGTGGCCTTGCTGGCCAAGTAGGTAGCTTCTTGTGATTTGAGCCGTGATGCCGCACCTAATAACTGCGAATTGAGCTCGGGGGCCTCCAGCGTAGCCAGCAGCTGCCCAGTTTGCACCTCGCTGCCGACGTCTGCATGCAGTGTTTTGATAAAGCTGCTCACCTTGGCGTACAGATCGACTTGTTGGTAGGCAATCAATTCCCCTGGTATTTTGAGTGTTGATGAAAGGCGCTCCGGTTTCAACTCAAATGCCGCAATCGACGGTGCCGCTTCTGCTTCAACGGCTAATTCACCGGACTCGCCCTCCGCATTCGAGGAACCACAGGCCTGCCAAATAGCGGCGGTCGCGACCAGTGTGATTATGGGAACAATTCTAATGCTCATGTTTCGACTGAATATAATGTTTACTTTCTTCATCTTCCGGATCCAAGGACACACTTTGAGTAGAGGTCCGTGCTTGGCCCCAACCGAATACAAGGGGCAGAATAAATAATGCTGCTATCGTGGAAGCGGCCAGCCCCCCGATAACTGCGCGGCCCAACGGCGAAGATTGGTCCCCTCCCTCGCCATGCCCGATGGCCATAGGGATCATCCCGGCAATCATCGCCAAAGCCGTCATCAGGATGGGTCGCATCCGTAATGCCGCTGCTTCACGGGCGGCCAACAATGCATCCCCGCTATGCTTGCGGAGTTGCTCCGCGTTGGTAATGAGCAGGACGGCATTGGATATGGACACACCTACCGACATGATCATCCCCATATACGATTGGAGATTCAATGTAGACCCTGTAGCCATCAATAGGAGCAACGAACCGACAATTACGGCCGGCACCGTAGCCAGTACGATTCCCGATACGATAAACGACTGGAAATTGGCCGCCAGCATTAAGAAGATAACCACGATAGCGACAATCAGCCCGTTTTCCAAACTGCTCATCGTATCATCCAATGTTTGGCTCAATCCGATCAACTCTATACTGAGCCCACGGGGCAGTTCGCCCAATGAAGCCAAGGCGGCTTTTACACCTTTTGAGGCGGTGTTCAAATCCACATCGTTGAGGTTGGCTGTAACGGATAACATGGGGAGTGCCCCTAAGTTGTCATTTTCACCGTTGGTGGTGCCGGTAGTGATTGTCGCCACGTCGCCGAGCACCGGACGCGTACTGTTGCTGAGCAGCGGTATCTCTGCAATATCGTCGATGCTGGACATCTGGCTCTCAGGTACTTGTACCTGTACGCTGTAGCTATAACCAGCTTCTTGATCTACCCATGTGCTCTTTTCCGTAAAGCGAGAGGAGGATGTGGCCGCGATGAGTGAGCGGCTTACGTCGGTCATGTCCAATCCAAGCTGTGCAGCTCGTACGCGATCAACCTCGATATTGATAGCCGGGTAGTTGATGGATTGACCCAATTGCACATCCCTAAGATAAGGTATAGCAGCGAGTTTATCTATGACGTGTTGGGCGTATTCGCGGCTCAATGCCTTGTCTCGTCCGGACAACCGTACCTCGATGGGCGTGGGCGATCCTTGGCTGAGTATTTTTTCTGTAAGTTCGATGGGTTCAAACGAAAGTTTTACTCCCGGTAAATCTTTTTCCAACTGGTTGCGGATACGATCCTTTAGCGCATCCAGATCCGTTTGATAGTGTTCGGACAACGCCACCTGGATTACCGCCTCATGGGGTTGAGCCATCCATAAGAAAATTGGACTGATGGAAAACAACGACGGGTGGTTGCCCACGTAGGCAGATGTAATGGAAATATGCTCCGCGCCGACAATCCCTTTGATAGCCGCTATGGCATCGAGTGTAGTTTTTTCGGTATGTTCGATACGGGTACCTTCCTCCCCGCGCAAGCGCACCTGGAACTGGCGCCCGTTTACTTTGGGCAATACGTCCCGGCCGATGCTGGCCATGAGTAGTGTCGCTACACCGCAAACAACCAAAATATAGGTGCCAACGATTGGCTTGCGGTAGGGCATCATCCGTTCGATAAACCGGAGGTAGCGCATGCGCAAGCGCTCGAAGAAGCTCACCTTGCCGTCACGGTTGCTGTCTTCCCGTTCCACCAATACTTTCTTTTGATTCCAGGTGTCTTCTTCACCCTCGGCATCCAGGCCCGAAGCCGCAAACTCCTCCGCGTCGCTCATGATCTGCCCACGGTTGTTTTTATGATGCTTGGCCTTCATGATCCAATTGGCCATCACCGGCACAAACGTCTGCGCCAAAAAGTAAGAAACAATCATGCTGAAGCCGATAGCGAGCGCCAAAGGTAGGAATAAGGATCCCGGTATACCACCCATCGTAAATGCCGGAGCAAACACGGCGAGGATACAGAGTAGGATGAGCAATTTGGGAAATGCGATTTCTTTACAAGCATCCCAGATGGCCAAGGCCTTTGGCTTGCCCATATCCAGGTGCTGGTGTATATTTTCAATCGTGACGGTACTTTCATCCACCAAGATGCCGATTGCTAAAGCGAGTCCGCTGAGTGTCATGATGTTGATGGTCTGTCCAAAAAGGCTGAGAAACAAGACCCCAGAAATGATCGACGTTGGAATGGTAAGGATGACAATCAATGCACCTCGCAGATCACCTAAAAACAGGATGACCATCAGACCCGTAAGGATAGCTCCGATAGCTCCTTCGGTGAGCAAGCTTTTCACCGAATTGATGACATAAGTGGATTGGTCAAACTCGTAACTTAGTTGGACGTCTTCGGGGAGCTGACTTTGTATGGTGGACATTGCCTTTTTCAAGTTTTGTACGACTTCCCAAGTAGAGGCATCGGCACTTTTGGACACGTTGAGGTATACCGAGCGTCGGCCATTGACCAATGCATATCCTGCAGTGACGTCAGCTCCGTCTTCTACCGAAGCCACATCGCGGAGGTAGAGGTTGGATACCCCGCCCTTGAAAAGGGGAACGTTTTCAAAATCCTTTATATCGCGGATCAATGTATTTGTGGGCGTGATGTAGTTTTTATCGCCCACGCGGACATTGCCCGAAGGAGACGTTTGGTTGTTGAACCGCAGTGCGGCGACCAATTGGTCCGGCGACAGGTTGTGGGAGCGTAATCGTTCGGGATCTACTTTGATGACCACCGTGCGTACATTGCCTCCGAAGGGTGGTGGTGCTACGAGACCCGGAATCTGCGTAAAGGATGCCCGCACATAAACGTTTGCCAAATTAGCCAAATCATTGTTATTGCGTGTAGCACTGCTTAGTACCAATTGGCCGACAGGGAGTGTAGACGCGTCAAACCGGATAATGAATGGCGGGTTTGAGCCTGCCGGAAATACCGCTTGGATGCGGTTGGCAAATCCGGTAAGTTCAGCTGCCGCCTGTGCCATATTGGTGCCGGGATAAAAGTTGATTTTCATCAACGTGAGGCCCTGGATATTCTTGGTTTCAATGCTCTTAATGCCATTGACAAACAGCATGATATTGATATATTGTTTGCCAAACATCGCCTCCATCTGGTCAGGTGTGTAACCTGCAAACGGATGGGAAAGGTAAATGACCGGCAAATCAAGTTTCGGAAAAATATCCACCTTGATGGTGCTGGTCGCCTTAATGCCAAAGAAAAACAGGCCAGCTACGACGACGAGAATGGTAATGGGCTTACGGAGTGCAAAACGGATTAAATTCATAGACGGCTATAGTTCTATAGTTCATTCATAAAAAGACCAAAATCTCCCGCAGCGGCGGCTTTGAGGAGGAAAGCTTGCCATACATTATTGTAGGCGATATCCCGGTCGGTTTCTGCACGGACCAACGCATACAGCGCTTGGGTGACATCGACTAAGTTGGCTAAGCCGTTGTTGTATAGCACACTTCGCTGCTGGTAAGCTTCCGCTGCAGCGTCTACCTGTATGGGTGCTTCCCGGTAGTTTTCCAGCGCGTTCGTGATCTTTACATCGGCCAGGTGCAATTGGGTCGAAAGCTGCTGGTTGGCCAGCTGGTATTCTTCTTGTAAGCCCTTGGAAATGAGTTTTTGGGCTTTTACCTGCGCTGCAACGCGTGATACCTGGGTGATATTCCAGGTGATGCCCAGTCCCAGCAGGTAATTGGTGCGGGTGGGATTTACGCCATCCCAATAGTTTTGGGTGTATGCGCGTTGGTTCTGTGCATAATTGCTGGAAAATCCGGAGGCTCGCGTTTGCAATACGCCCACCAGCGACACGGTGGGGAGGCCGAGTGTTTTCAAGTACTTCGCTTGCCGGTCACTGAAGTCGACCCGGCTTTTATACCACTGTAGTTCAGGATGCTGCGACAATGCCGAATCGCCCACCGCTTCGCCCAAAATATTGGGAATGCGGCTGACAAAAAAGGTGTCAAGCTGAAATTCCGTAGGCTCCACGCCCATCAGCACAGCAAGCTGGGTGGCTTGTTCTTGCTCCAGGTCCTGGGCTTTGACCAATGTGATGTGTGCGTTGGAAACTTCCGCATTGGCTTGGGAGGAGTCCACGCCAGCGATGAGCCCGTTCAAGGCTCGGACCACCGTAACTCGGCGGAAGGTATCCGCCCGGGCCAAGTTTTTGCGATAGGATTCCGTGAGCCGTTGCGCGGCTAATAAGTTGAGGTAAGCCGCAGCTACCTTCACGCGGTGCTGGAATAATTCCTGCTGATAATCCTGTTGGTCGCGCACGGCGGCGGCTTCCGCCGTCTTAATCCGCTCTTGTGCACGGCCGAAGGCGAAAACGTCCCAATTGATGTTGCCTAAATACAAAGCCCCGAATGCCGAATTCCAATTCTGGTCGGGCAGGGGCAATCCAGAGGAGCTTACCCCTAGCCCCCCGAACCCGTACGACGGCCCATTTTGTCCGTTGACCGTACCGTAGACCTGTTGGGCAGACAACGAAAAGTTGGGCAGGTAATCCCGCTTGGCTTGTGAAACTGCTGCGTCTGCTGCCGCTGCATAGGCGGCTTTGGCTTTAATTCGTCCGTAATTGTCTGCTGCAATTTGGATAGCTTGCTTGAGGGAAAGTGGCTGCTGTGCCTGCAAGGGACAACGGAAACCTGTTAAAATGCATGTAAATAACAGCAAATAACGAGAAATAAATCGCATAGTTGACCGGATGTAAAGTATCTGCTTGTATAAGGCAAATATACCGCACTATTTTGAAGCAATTTTGAAGAAATGTTTAAGATAGCAAACAACTACGTAACAAAAATGTATAGGGTTTGCGATTAAGCGTCGGCAAATACTTCGGTTTTGCGCACTTGCACCTTATTCGGATCAAATATGACGGATAGGCAATGCCAGCCGTCGGCATAACGGTAACCGACATCAAAACCGCTGATTTCACAAATTTGTTTGACAATGGCCAGGCCCAAGCCAATGCCATCACTGCTCTGGTTATTTTTCTTGAACCGGAGGAAGAGCTCATCTGTGGGTGTTTTTGGTGGGGTGCCTGTATTGCGGACGACCAGTTTTTCCGACGTGAGGCTCACTTCAATCTGGCCTTTTTGGATATTGTGCCGGATGGCGTTGTGTAGCAGGTTGTTGAGTAGGATTTCGGCCAATGTCGGGTGTAATCTTACGTACACATCTTTATTGACCTGTTTTTGTACAGTCAGCGATTTCAGTTGGATAAGTTCCTGATAGGCCGAGAGCGTACTGGTGGTAAGCCTGCACAAACGGATATGTTCGGCGGGATCAAACTCATGGTTTTCCAATTTGGTGAGCAGCAAAAGCGAACGGTTGATACGCGACAATTTTTCTACGGAATGCTGCATCTCGGCTATCAATTGGGCCTGATCCGCATGTATCGGTGTATTGGCCAAAAGATCCAGCTTGCTGCGGATCACGGCCAGCGGAGTTTGCAGTTCGTGCGATGCGTTCTCGCTGAATTCTTTGAGCGAGGCATAGTCTTCACCGATTTTTTCGGTCATCTTTTGCAGGAGCGTATTCAGTTCTTGAAATTCCTTGATGCTTGTCTGCGGAAAATCGAGTTTGTTTTTTTGTGTTAAACTGAAAGACTGGATGGTTTTGAGCGTTTGGTAAAACGGCTTCAGCGTGTATCCGGATACGATGTGTGCCGTAAGTGCGACGCAACAGATCACCAGTATCATCTTCCAGATGACACCGCTCATCATCCCGGCCAGGACTTGCCTGGCTTTGATCACATAATCGTGCGATGCAATGAGGTAGTTGGAACCTCCGATTTCATAATAGGAGGTAACCGTAAGCTGGCATTCTTCTCGTTGCAAATCTTCGTTAAAGTAATTTTCTTCTTTCACCTGAATACGTTCGTCGGGAAGGGGTCCGGTTATTTTTGACACATGGATAGGTCTTCCTTGAGCGTATTTTTCATGCGGGATGCCCTGCTTGAGCTGTGAGGCCACCAGATCATTAACATGCGAAAGCCGCTCGACTTCCGCTTCGTCTATTTTCTTTCGGATATGATATTGGCTGATGGTCATACTGATAGGGGTAGTGAGAATCAGTATGCCAACGAACCACAGCGTGAATTTGTTAACCAATTTCATACTTCTCTGCATTGAATTTATACCCCAATCCGTACACGGTATCGATGTAGTCCCGTCCGCCCAACTGATTGATTTTTTTTCGCAGGTTTTTGATGTGCTGGTACACGAAGTCAAAATTAGGGAGACTGTCGATGTAGTCGCCCCAAAGATGGATGGCGATGGCTTGACGGGACAATACCCGGTTTTTGTTGACGATGAAGTAGAGCAACAGCTCAAATTCCTTGCGGGTAATGTCGAGCAACGTACCGTTTACACGTGCCTCAAACGAATCCGTATTGACGGAAAACTCATGGAATGTAATCGTATTGCTGCCACCCAATTGTTTCCTGCGGTAGATTGCGCGCAGGCGGGCATGCAGTTCCGATAGGTGGAAGGGTTTGGTCAGGTAGTCGTCTGCCCCTCCTTCAAGGCCGTTGATCTTGTCATCAAGGGCATTCTTTGCAGAAATGATCAATACACCGCTTTTGATGTCGTCGGCCTTGATGCGGCTAAGCAATTCGAGACCATTCCCATCGGGAAGCATGATATCCAGCAGAACGCAGTCGTATGAAAACAGGAGGAGCTTTTCCCAGGCTTCCGAAAATCCTTGGGCGATTTCACAGATGTATCCCTCCTGTGCCATGAGGTCGTAAATACTACCTGCGAGTTCGTTATTGTCTTCGATGACAAGGACTTTCATGATGAAGCAAAGATAATATAGAAATTTGAATTAATCTTGAATTACCACGCACAAACATAAGCGATCGTCGGTTGTTTGCTTTTGTAGGCAAGTTTGGCTAAGTTTGCCTACCAAGTAAAAAGCAATCTTTATGATCCAACGTATCCAGAGTGTTTGGTTGTTTTTGGCCTCGGCCACCATTTTTGCCTTGTTTCTTTTTCCTTACCTTCAATATGCAGATATTGGGGGTGTCGGCAAAGCGCTGAAAGTAACGGGGGTCTATCATGGACTGGAGGGGCAAGCTATCCGGGAAGAGTTTTTTATTTTACAAACCATAGCTACGGTGCTATTGGGTATATTTCCGCTGTACATCATTTTTAAGTTCCGGAACCGGAAACACCAAATCCAATTGATTATCTTGGAAATTGTGCTTATTCTGTTGTTTGGGGCGTGGTTATATACGGCTGCGAGTACCGCGTTGACGGAGGCGCGGCAATTTCTTTCAGCCCAGAATATCGGTGTCGGTTTCTTCCTGCTGCCCATCAGTATTATCTTTCTATTTATGGCTATGGGTGGCATTCGCAACGACGCAAAATTAATTAAATCCGCAGATCGATTGAGATGATAAGAAAAAGTTTATTAATAGCGATGCTGATGCTTTCATCGGCACTGGCTGTTTCTGCACGGCTTGGTGCCGATATTGCCGTTGTACGCGATTCCAACGTGCTCGTCATAGACGACATCCGGATTGAAACGGAGCGATTTGTTGTCGATTCCGCGACGAATACGGCGACCGTGGAACTGTCCCTCAGCAGCCTGAAAGAAAATCCACGCGAACTGAAAATCAATGTCTACGGAACGCAGTTGGTGGATAATGAACGAAATGCATATTATTTCTCAACCATCGCTTTGGGACGGGTGCTGATGCGTTTTGACGATAAGCAAAATTACTTGAACTACCTATTGCAGCCCAATACACCGGCTAAGCTAATCATTACCGCTGAGAAGATTTTGCCTGGAGCGACCATCCAAGTGGTAAAAATTGTGCTGGAAGACAGCGCCGAGGAAGGGCGGTTTTTGGATGCTTACCTATCTTACCGATAGCGGATTTGCTGGCGATCCATCATGCCCATCTGATCTTTCATCATCTTAATCTGATCTGCCAGGAGTTTGTTCTTGTCTGCTTTTTTGGCTTCCTGCAAATATTTAGTGGCTTCCCGTTTATTGCGCTTGGCCATGGCGATACCGGCCAGGCTCAACTTAGCAAGGGCAACGTTGTGTCCCATATGCAAGCCCAAGGTGAGCGCTTTCTTGAAGTATTTTTCGGACTGCATGGGTGATTTTTGTGACTCCATGAGGCCCAATAGCAGGTGATAATAGCCATGCTGGGCGCGAATAAGCTGCTTTTCGTAATTCGTGATACGGCTCAGCCATTGCGCAGCCTTGGCCATGTTTTCTTTGCGCAGGTAAAACTGGGCGATTAGCATGTTTTCGTTGAAAAAAACCGTCACAACGACAATAACAGTTATCAAGATACCCAGTATCCCCCAACCCCATTCACCATAAAAAAACAAGGCAATCGTGCCAATTAATAAGAGTGAAGATATGATGATGCGAATAAGATTAGACATGTTGCTTATGATTTAATTCACAGTGCGCTTAATTTAATAATAGTGCAAATATCCGTTTATTTAAGCGCTTTAACAACTGCAACATATATATTTTGCAAAAAGTGTATTTTTGCTGGATGAGCATACAATTGGAAGCAGGATGGAAGGCCGTGTTGGCGCCCGAATTTCAAAAACCCTATATGTTGGAACTCAAACGGTTTTTGCAGGAGGAGAAACAACAACATACGGTATACCCGCCCGGCAACCTTATCTTCAATGCATTTGACCATACGCCGTTTGACCAAGTTAAGGTGGTCATCCTCGGGCAAGATCCCTACCATAACGTCGGGCAAGCGCATGGCCTATCCTTTTCGGTTCCCAAGGGTGTGGGTATTCCACCTTCCCTCCGGAATATGTACCTGGAGCTGAGCGATGATATTCCGGGTTTCCAAATTCCTACGCATGGCGATTTGACCGCTTGGGCCAATCGGGGCGTATTGTTGCTCAACGCCACGTTGACCGTGAGGGCACACACCGCGGGCTCCCATCAAGGGAAAGGCTGGGAAGCCTTTACCGACAAGGCGATCGCCGAATTGTCGGCACACAGGAGTGGCATCGTATTCATGCTGTGGGGTAGGTATGCCAAGAATAAGGCCGCACTTATTGATTATCACAAGCACCACATCCTTACTGCAGCCCACCCATCGCCATTCTCTGCAAATAATGGCTTTTTTGGCTGTAAGCATTTTTCCAAAGCCAATGAATTTTTGGTAAAGCAAGGGTTGGAACCTATCAACTGGCAGGTCTGATCGTCAGTATTCCATCGGCACAATGGGTTCCTTTTTGCTGGTAGACATGATCATCATGGTCTGGAAGGTCTTGACAAAAGGTATTTTGCTTATTTTTTCCATAATCACGGCTTCGTAGGCCTTGATGTCTTTTACGTAAACCTTCAAGATGAAATCGCATTGGCCGGTCACGTGATGGCATTCGGTGACCTCTTTGATACTCTTCACGGCCTCCACGAACTCCGGGATGGCGTTGTGTGTATGGAAGTCAAGCGAGATTTGGATGAACGATTTGATGCCCAGGCCTAGCTTCTCTTCGTCTACGAAGGCGTGGTAGCTTTTGATATAACCGGCATTTTCCAGTTTACGCACGCGCTCAAGCGTGGGCGCGGGCGAAAGCCCAATGCTGGACGCTAGTTGCAAGTTCGTAATCCGGCCGTTTTCCTGTAGTAATTTCAGGATTTTGAAATCCGTTTTGTCGGGTTGGAAAGGCATATTGAAAAGCGCTAATAACCAAATTATATTTGGCAATACTACGATTTATTTTCTAAATAATTTGTCTAAAAAGTGTGTATAATTGCATAAGAGGCTTATGGTAAAGTAATTGTATTCATTATCACCGATTTGTAAAAATACAAGGTCGAATGGTTATAAGGCAAATGAAAGGGCGATAAGGGAGGGTATTGCCAAGTTAAATTCGTAACTTTGCCAATCGAAAAAGCTGACAAGGTGCGCTATGAGTACGAAAGATGACGAATTGCTGAAAGAGCTCGCGCTCGAAGAATATAAATACGGATTTACGACGGATATTGAAATGGACATTGCCCCCAAAGGGCTTTCCGAAGATACCGTAAGGTTGATCTCCGCCAAAAAAAATGAACCCGAATGGTTGCTGGAATGGCGACTGAAAGCATTGCGGCATTTCCAGCAGATGCAGATGCCCACCTGGCAGAATTTCGAGCATCCCGATGTGGACTTTCAGGACATTTCCTATTATGCCGCTCCCAAGACGAAACCCAAGCTGGACAGCATGGACGAAGTTGATCCGGAATTGCTTTCCACGTTTGCGAAGTTGGGTATTCCATTGGATGAGCAAAAAATATTAGCTGGCGTGGTTGCTGTGGATGCGGTATTTGACAGTGTTTCGGTCAAAACCACGTTCCGTGAAAAATTGAAAGAACAAGGAGTTATCTTCTGTTCCTTCGGGGAGGCTGTGCAGGAGCATCCTGAGCTGGTGAAGCAATATTTGGGTTCGGTGGTGCCGCAGACAGACAATATTTATGCCGCGCTTAATTCAGCGGTGTTTTCCGATGGGTCGTTTGTGTATATCCCGAAAGGGGTACGGTGCCCGATGGAGTTATCCACTTATTTCCGCATCAATGCGGAAAACACGGGTCAATTTGAGCGCACGTTGATCATTGCCGACGAGGAAGCCTATGTCAGCTACCTCGAAGGGTGCACGGCGCCCATGCGTGATGAAAACCAGCTGCACGCCGCCGTGGTAGAATTGATCGCCCTCAAAGATGCCGAAATCAAGTACTCTACGGTGCAAAACTGGTATCCCGGAGATAAGGATGGCAAAGGAGGGATATACAACTTCGTGACCAAACGGGGGATGTGTAAGGGCGATAACAGTAAGATATCCTGGACACAGGTAGAGACCGGCTCTGCCATTACATGGAAATATCCGGGAGTAATCCTCAAAGGGGATCACTCCGTAGGCGAATTTTATTCGGTTGCCCTTACGCGCAATAAGCAACTGGCCGATACCGGTACAAAGATGATTCACCTGGGCAAAAATACCCGGAGCAAAATTGTCTCCAAGGGTATCTCTGCGGGCCTGAGCCACAACAGTTACCGCGGGTTGGTAAAGATTGGCCCCGGAGCTGAAAATTCACGTAATTTCACACAATGTGATTCCTTGCTCATTGGCGATCGGTGCGGTGCCCATACCTTCCCTTATATCGAAAGCCGGAATAAGACCGCGAAGTTGGAACATGAGGCCACCACATCAAAAATCGGCGAAGACCAGTTGTTTTACCTGACACAGCGGGGTATCGACCCGGAAAAGGCAGTTGGGCTGATCGTCAATGGGTATGCCAAGGAAGTATTGAACCAATTACCCATGGAATTTGCCGTGGAGGCACAAAAATTATTGGCCATATCCCTCGAAGGTAGTGTGGGATAAGGATTATTATAAAGAGAGCGAATAAAACAACCATGTTAAGTATAAGGAATTTACACGCATCAGTAGAAGCTAAGCAAATATTAAAAGGGCTGGACCTCGAAGTGAAAGCCGGCGAGGTGCATGCCATCATGGGGCCGAATGGTTCGGGTAAGAGCACCTTGGGAAATGTATTGGCCGGAAGAGAAGCCTATGAAGTCACGGCAGGCGAAGTCCTGTTGGATGGCAAAGATCTATTGGAGCTTTCACCGGAGGATCGTGCGCGCGAAGGCGTATTCCTGGCGTTCCAGTATCCGGTGGAAATACCGGGTGTTTCAAACATCAACTTCCTGAAAACGGCGCTCAACGAAGTGAGGGCCTACAAGGGGTTGCCGCCGTTGGAAGCCAAGGAATTTCTGAATAAGGTAAAAGAAAGGCAGAAACTGGTAGAGTTTGACGCTAAGCTGGCAAACCGTTCGTTGAATGAAGGATTTTCAGGAGGCGAAAAGAAGCGCAATGAGATTTTCCAGCTGGCCATGCTCGAACCGAAATTGGCTATCCTGGATGAAACCGACTCGGGATTGGATATCGATGCCTTGCGTATCGTCGCAAGGGGCGTAAACCAGCTGCGTTCCAAAGACAACGCATTCATCGTCATCACCCACTACCAGCGGCTATTGGATTATATCGTGCCGGATTTCGTGCATGTGCTCTACAACGGCCGGATTGTGCGGTCGGGCACCAAGGAGCTCGCATTGGAGCTGGAAGAAAAAGGATACGATTGGATAAAAGAAACGGTTGACGCTGAAGGAGCCGTTTGATTAATTTTTATTTAGGAAGGAGCGGTTATGTTGGATGAAGTGGCTACAGATATCATGATTACACAAGTAAGCGATTCATTATATACACAATTGATTAAAACGTATGGTGGCAACCTACCTTCATCTGAGCCCCATTCGCTGGACGAAATCCGTAAGCAAGCCTTTGAACGCTTCAAAAGTACGGGATTCCCTACGGTGAAGCAGGAAGATTGGAAGTATACCAATGTACAGCCACTCGTCAACCGCCAGCACTATGCCTTGGATACGGAAACGCTTTCCGCAGCTATTGCCATTGATAAGGCAATCATTCCAGGGTTGGATGCTTACCGCGTGGTCATGGTAGACGGCAAGTACAATGCGGACTTGTCTACGGCAAAGGATATCCCCGGCCTGTCCGTCATGCCCATCGACCAAGCGTTCGAGCGCCTTTGTTTTGCCAAATATTTTTCGGAATATGCGGATAAGACGGATAATCCGTTTGTAGCGCTCAACACCGCCTTGTTCACTTCCGGGCTATTTATCGAGGTGGGCAAAAATTGCCAGCTGCAAAAACCCGTACATGTCATTCATGTGGCTTCTGCCTCCAAACCCTCGTTTACACAAGTGCGCAACCTGTATGTGATGAGCACATTTGCTGAAGCCGAAATCATCGAATCGTTCATTACGAATGAGGGCGCGGCGCATAGCCTCAACAATACGGTGAGCGAAATCGTGGTGCGTGAAAATGCCAAATTGCAGCATTATTACCTGCAGGTTGCCGGGTCACAAGGTAACTACCTCAACCATACGGAGGTTTATCAAGAAAAGCACAGCCTTTATAATAACTACAACTGTTCCTTCCCGGGAGCGGCATTCATCCGTAACAACATCAATGTGCGGTTGGGCGACAGTGAGGTGGAAAGTCATCTATATGGCGTGACGCTTACGGCAGACAACCAGTTGGTAGACAACCACACCATCGTGGATCACCGCAAACCGCATTGCGAAAGCTATGAGTGGTATAAAAATATCACACAGGATACGTCCACGGCGGTGTTCAATGGAAAAATATTCGTGCGCCCGGATGCACAGAAGACCAATGCATTCCAGCAAAACAACAACATGCTCATCGGCGAGAAGTCTGCCGTGTATACCAAGCCTCAGTTGGAGATTTTCGCTGACGACGTAAAGTGTAGCCACGGCTGTACCATTGGACAATTTGATAACGAGGCGTTGTTTTACCTTCAGGCTAGGGGCATCAGTGAAGCACAGGCGCGTGTCTTATTGGTTCATGCTTTTGCCTTTGATGTGACCAGCCGTTTTGCCAATGCGATCGTGCGTGAGTACGTGGAGCATCTCGTGGAGCAGGGATTGAAAGCGGGATAATCTAATTGTATGCTGCTGAAAGAAATTAGCCGGTTGCGCGTACATGCACGTATCGGCTCTCGGACATTACGCCGGACAGGGTCTCATTGAACGCTACGTATATGTGGACTTCCGTCCCTATAAACTTTGGCGGTAAGGGAAAAAGGTAATGCCCCACGCCCCGTATGATACCGGAGGTACGGACATCCCAATTATTGGTGCCCACAAGGTGCAATACGATAATCGTATTCTGGTCATTCAAAAGTCTATCTTTCGAAGAAGTATCCCATGAAATGGACAGCCCTTCATCGGTCCATTCGGCAATGAGTGATTCAGCAGGAGTCAGGGATCCGGTGCTGATTTTAGCGTGGCCGTAATCGAAATACAATTCAGGATAAACTCCCCCGATGGCATTCTTCTTATGGTATGACAAGGCCATGTTGAACGGCGTCATAGGGAGCCCATCGGCCGCCTGCTGGAAACCGGCGCGGATGACCTCGGTAATTGGTGAAAGAAAAGACATCGCCAGCTTCATACGCATTTCGTTTGCCAGTTGCTTTTCACTGCGCGGCTTCGTGGATTTTTTGGGAAGCGAGCGCATCACGTTAATGCCTCGCCATTGATAGCCGACCACACTGCCGACTTTCCCGCTAAAGCTTCCGTTTGCACCGTTTTTGAATGTTGCCATAAGTGGAGCTATTAAAAGATTTTAAACAAATCTAAAAATTGCTTACAATAAAACAAAATTCATAGATAATGCAAATCGTAATCTTTAAGTATTTATAAAGAATATTACCGTAATAAATACCTAAAAATCCCCTATAAAACCCCTATAAAATCCCTAATATAATATGATAATTTTAAGGCTTTTTTAGCCTATTTTATAAGGGGGCTTTGCTGCGATGTTACTTTTGATGAACGCAACTGCACGAAGATGATTGGAAAGCGTCGTCGTCATGTTAGTCAGCGCTATCTGCCAGAGAAAGAGGAGGAAAAAGAGCGAAAGACGAGGTTCGAACTCGCGACCCTCAGCTTGGGAAGCTGATGCTCTACCAACTGAGCTACTTTCGCTTGATACGGCAAATTTAATGCTATCCGTTGGAAATATCAAAGCGATTTTTTTATATTTATTCCTGTTATTGAGTTAATAACTTTTTACTGACGGAATGAGCGGAAGTGGCCTATTCAACATCGGGGAACGCAAATTCAGATGACTTTCGTACAGCTTGCCGATAAATAGCACCCCCGCCTTTATTGAAATATTATCCGATCGACGCAATTCATCCCGTCAATTGCAGCGGACACGATGCCGCCCGCATACCCCGCACCCTCGCCGCAAGGATACAGCCCCTTGACTTGCGGATGTTGCAAGGTGTCTTTATCCCGTGGGATACGTATAGGTGACGATGTACGGGACTCTACCCCCACCAAGATGGCTTCATTAGTGTAGTAACCTTTCATTTTTTGGCCAAATACAGGGAGCGCTTTCCGCAGGGCGTCATGCACAAAAGAGGGAAGCACTTCGGAGAGTAAGGCGCTCTTGGTGCCCGGCTTGTACGAATTGATGGGCAATGTATCGGACAGCTTGCCTTGTACAAAATCGACCATCCGCTGGGCCGGAGCAACCAACTTGCCGCCGCCCACCACGTAGGCCCTTTCTTCTACCTCATGCTGGAAATCCAGCAGCGCAAACGGATAACGAACAGCCTGTGGGACATCTTCGAGGTTGACCTGCACTACGGTGCCTGAATTGGCGTAAGGGTTATTGCGTTTGGAGGGTGACCAACCGTTGACGACAATCTCACCCTTATCCGTGGCGCAGGGAGCAATGATGCCCCCAGGACACATGCAGAAGGAGAAGACTCCCCGACCGTCCACCTGCTCAACGAGGCTGTAGTACGCTGGGGGAAGGTGCTCACTCCGCACCGCGCAGTGGTATTGTGCCTGGTCAATGATGTGCTGCGGGTGCTCGATGCGTACACCAAGGGCAAACGGTTTGGGCTCGGCTAGCCAATGCTTTCGATGGAAGAGCTCAAACATATCGCGTGCGGAATGCCCTGTGGCTAAGATGACATGATCGGCGGTGATATGCTCGCCGGAGGCTAGCTTTACGCCCTTTACACGGCCGAATTGCGCTACGATATCCACTACCCTGCTATTGAAATGAATCTCCCCGCCCTGGTTGAGGATGGTGTGGCGTATCGCTTGGATGATGTGCGGCAACTTATTGGTGCCAATATGGGGGCGCGCATCCACCAAGATGTCTTCCGTGGCGCCGTGGGCTACAAGAAGCTGCAATACCCGCTGTACGTCCCCCCGCTTATTGGATCGCGTATAGAGCTTGCCATCTGAATAGGTGCCCGCTCCGCCTTCGCCGAAGCAATAGTTAGAGTCGGGATTGACAACCCCCTCTTTATTCAGTGCAGCCAAATCCCGACGGCGCTCTTGCACATTTTTTCCTCGCTCAATGATGATGGGCCGCATCTTGTTTTCCAGGCAGCGCAGGGCGGCAAACAGACCAGCGGGGCCAGCACCAATGATAATCACCGGTTGAGCGCCTGCTACATTGGCATATTCATGATGTAGGACCTCGGGAATGGGGATTTCGTCGATGTAGAAGATTACACGGATGCGGAAGACCACCTGTTTGCCACGGGCATCAATGGAGCGTTTTCGTATTTTCAGGCCCTTAACCCGCGACGGGGCAATCCTTAATTGCGCGGCACCCGTTTGCATGATATGCACCTGATCCGCGATTTTTTCCGGTAGAATGGTCAGTTCGATTTCCTGTTGCATGAAATGATGTCGGGTTTTTATCCCGAAGTGTAACAAAGGTATGAATTTTGCCATCAAAGTGTTATATTAGTAGCAATATGAATTTAAATTCAGTCAACATGAAAAGCAGGTTATTCGTTGCAATGGTAGGTGTATTCATAGCCCTTTCGTTCAGTTCATGCGGGTATAACACCTTGGTGAATTTGGAGGAAAACGTAAAAGGCAAATGGGCACAGGTGGAAAACGCTTACCAACGGCGTGCAGATCTTATTCCCAACTTGGTCAATACTGTGAAGGGAGCCGCCAATTTCGAGCAGGAGACCCTTACGCAGGTTATCGAAGCCCGGGCGAAAGCCACTTCTGTAACCATTGATCCCGAAAACTTGACGCCCGAGGCCATCCAGCAATTCCAGCAGTCGCAAGATGCGTTGTCGCAATCGTTGGGCCGGCTGTTGGTCAGTGTGGAGCGTTATCCCGAGTTGAAAGCCAACCAAAATTTCCTTGAACTGCAAGCGCAATTGGAAGGCACGGAAAACCGCATCAGTACCGAGCGCCGGGCATTCAATGAAGCCACGCAGGAGTACAATTCGTCGGTGAGGCGTTTCCCCAACAACCTTACGGCAGGCATGTTCGGTTTTAAGCAAAAGGGCTATTTTACCGCAGAGGCCGGTGCTAATCAAGCCCCTGACGTGCAGTTTTAGGTTTATGGAACAATTCACAGCGGAACAACAGGAAAAAATTGTCCATGCCATCCAACTGGCCGAGGCCCGTACGTCTGGCGAAATCCGCCTGGCGGCAGAGCCTCATTGCCCTACCGAACCATTGGATCGGGCCTTGGTGTATTTCCATCGGCTGGGCATGGAGCAAACTGCGCAGCATAATGGCGTATTGTTATACATCGCAACGGAAGACCACCAGTTTGCTATTATCGGCGATAGTGGAATCAACACCAAGGTGCCCTCGGATTTTTGGGAAGAAACCAAAGAACTCATGGTACGGCACTTTAAGCAAGGAGACTTGGTGCAGGGACTTATTGAGGGGATTGTGCATGCAGGAGAGCAATTGCAACGCTTTTTCCCGCGACTGGAGGATGATGTAAATGAGTTGCCTAATGATATAGCCTTTGGTAATGGTAAAGACTAGAATTTTTTCGATAATAATCCTCTTTTTGCTGGGTGTGAGTGGCGTGATCGCGCAGGACTTCCCCCCCACACCGGATAAGCTGGTGAACGATTATACCAATACGTTGACCGCTTCGGAGGTGCAGCAGCTCGAACATAAGTTGGTGGCTTTTGATGATAGCACATCCACGCAAATAGCCGTGGTGGTGATGCAATCAACGGGACAGTATGATATCGCCGATTATGGCGTGCAGCTGGCCCAGCGTTGGGGCATTGGGGGCAAGGAACACGATAATGGCATCTTGCTGTTGGTGGCCTTGGGTGATCGGGCAGTGACCATCCAGACAGGATATGGCGTGGAAGGTGCAGTACCTGATGCCATCGCCTACCGGATCATCGAAAACGAGATCAAACCTGCCTTCCGGCAGGGTGATTATTTCACCGGGATTAATGACGCTACGGATGCCCTTATCGCATACACGAAAGGTGAATACACAGCTCCGCCAAAGAAGGAGGGGCGTGGTGGTGGTTTCGGGGCCATTTTGCTCGTGTTTATCATCGCTATTATTTTGATAGCCCTGTTTAGCCGAGGCGGTGGCCGTGGTGGCGGCAAAGTCATCGGTGGCCGCGGTGCTTCGGATCTGCTTTGGTGGACGCTCCTGAGTGGTATGGGTCGTGGAGGAAGCGGTCGTGGAGGTTTTGGTGGCGGCTTCGGTGGCGGCGGCTTTGGCGGTTTTGGTGGTGGCGGGTTCGGCGGCGGCGGTGCCAGTGGAAGGTGGTAAAGTAAAATTATGTTTATAGAGACCGGGTTTACATAAAAATATGGCATCTTTGCTCTTATCGCATATAAAATGCAATAGAAAAAGAAACACATATGATGAAAAAGTTGGTTTTGATGGCAATAACGGCATTGCCTGCTGTGGGGTTGGCACAAGATGATTTTACCATTACAGCCAAAGTTGGCAGTTTAAATGCACCTGCAAAGGCTTACTTGAGTTACCGGACGGGTAACGGATCCGTGCTGGACTCAGCTGATATTTCCGACGGAACGTTCAAATTTCACGGTAGTGTGGACGAGCCGTCGCGGGCATTGGTGTTGCTGGCCCACGACGGGGGCAATATCCGTGAGATGGAAGATCCGGACAGGGTAGAGCTCTATCTGGAAAAGGGTGCCATTAGCATCACTGCAGCAGACTCGCTGCGCAATGCATCCATAAAAGGCGGTACCATTAACAAAGATTTCCTCGTTTACCGGGAGCACGTCGCTCCCATGCAAGCAAAAATGGGTGACCTGATGGGCAGGTATGCCGAGGCATCCGATGAGCAAAAGCAAGATCCTGCTTTTGTACAAACGTTGCAAATGGAGGCAATGGGCATCCAGGAAGAACAGAAAGCCATTGATTTCAAGTACATCCACGACTATCCGGCGAGCATCGTGAGTCTGGATCTGCTCTTTCCTTATGTGGATTCCGAGCCCGTGCAGGAAGTTATTGAGCCGGCATTCAATGGTTTGTCGGCGGCATTGAAAAATTCAGACAAAGGCAAAGCCATTGCCGAACAGCTGGAAAACCTTAAGCGGGTGGGTATTGGTGCCGTGGCACCCGATTTTACGCAGCCCGACACGCTTGGGAACCCTGTAGCGCTGTCCGCTTTGCGGGGTAAATACGTGTTAATCGATTTTTGGGCGAGCTGGTGCACTCCTTGCAGGCATGAAAACCCCAATGTGGTGGCCGCATACCACGCCTTCAAAGACAAGAACTTTACGGTATTTGGCGTGTCACTCGATCGGCCAGGGCAGAAGGACGCCTGGCTGAAAGCGATTCACGACGATGGCTTGCAGGACTGGCCGCACGTATCTGAGCTGAAGTGGTGGCAGTCTGGGGTTGTTGATCTGTATGCCATCCAGGGCATCCCGGCAAATTTCCTGCTCGACCCGGAGGGTAAGATTGTAGGCAAGGATCTCCGTGGCGAGGAATTGCATGCTAAGTTAGCGGAATTACTGAACTGACCGCTGCCGGTCGCGTTTCGATAAGTATACGAAAGGGCTTTCCTATGTATTAGGGAAGCCCTTTCGTTATCATGCCAGCGCATCGGTGTTTGTTATAAAGACAGGATATCCACTATCCGAAGCAAGTTGTCGTTGATGGTCCCGATGTGTTTAATTGCCTTGCTGAAGGGGGTAAAGGTAACCTGGCCGTGCACCAAGCCTGCCATTTCGCCACGCTGGCCTCCCAGCAAAGCTTCTACGGCGGCTACGCCAAGGCGGCTGGCCAATACCCGATCCATGCACGATGGGCTGCCGCCCCGCTGGATATGCCCGAGGATCGACACCCGTAGATCGTAGTGCGGAAAGCGTTCTTTGACGCGTTCAGCAACGGCAAAAGCGCCGCCAACTTCATCACCTTCGGCCACGATGATCACCCGCGAAGCTTTGTTTTTACGTGTCCTGTCCAGCCTATCCATCATCACTTCGTAGTCTACCTTAATTTCCGGGATGAGCACACATTCCGCCCCTACGCTGATGCCCGTACGTAGGGCAATCAGCCCGGAGTCACGACCCATCACTTCCACCACAAATACCCGATCATGGGATTCGGCTGTATCACGGATCTTATCTACGGCCTCGATGACCGTGTTGATGGCCGTGTCATAGCCGATGGTAAAATCCGTTCCAGCCAAGTCGTTGTCAATCGTTCCGGGCAGGCCAATGACGGGAATATCGTGTTCTTCGATAAACTTGGCGGCACCGGTGAATGTGCCATCGCCACCGATAGCTACTAATCCGTCTATACCGTGTTGCTGCAGGTTTTCAAACGCCTGCTGGCGCCCTTCCACGGTACGAAACTCATCACTGCGCGCGGTCTTCAGGATGGTGCCGCCACGCTGGATAATGTTGGCAACGGATTTGGCATCCATGGGAAAAATATCCCCATGCACCATGCCGTCATAGCCGCGCCCAATTCCGAAGACATTGAGGTTGTAATACAATCCAGTGCGAACCACTGCACGTATAGCAGCATTCATGCCCGGCGCATCTCCTCCGGAGGTAAATACTGCGATGTTTTTGATGTTGTTGCTCATTGGTACTATATAGGTTTTTGTTTTGCGTTGTTAAGGGCGCTTGAACGCTTCCAGCCCACTGTTTAAGAAGTTGAGGTAGTTCGGAATGTCTTCCTTATATGCCTGCGCCGGGACCAGTTGGTTGCCCTCACTATCTACGATGACATAGTAAGGTTGTGCATTCACGCCAAAACGGGATTGTTGAAGGTCTGACCATTTGCGGCCGACGGTGTTGATTTGCTTGCCGCTGAAACCAGAAACGTATTGCTCATGGGGCTCCAGCTTGGTGCGGTCGTCCACGTACAGCGAAGCGAGGATATATGCTTCTTTCAGCAGCTTCAACACCTGTGGATCGGGCCATACCGATTCTTCCATTTTTCGGCAGTTGACACAACTCCAGCCGGTAAAGTCGAGCAGCACGGGCTTGCCTACCTGCTTGGAATATTCAAGCGCCTGCTCATAGTCATAAAAAGCGTCAATGCCATGCGGCGCATGAAAGATATCACCGTATTTTTTGACAATTCCGGCGCTTGCTTGAGGCGTGGCACCTACGAGGCCAGCTTGGTGCAGGTTGAAATCTTGCGTGGGCGAAGGCGGCAGCCAGGCGCTGAGCGCTTTGAGTGGTGCCCCCCACAAACCCGGGACCATGTACACGGTAAAGGAAAGTATAGCAATGGCAAAAAATAGACGAGGAATGGAAATGAAAGGCACATCGCTGTCATGCGAGAATTTTAGCTTCCCCAATAGGTATAATCCAAACAGCCCAAAGATGACAATCCAGATGGACAAGAAGACTTCCCTATCCAGGATTCGCCAGTGGTAAGCAAGGTCTACGTTGGACAAAAACTTAAATGCCAGGGCTAGTTCGAGGAAACCGAGAGACACCTTTACGGTATTGAGCCAGCCACCGGATTTGGGCATTTCCTTCAGGAGGGATGGAAAAAAGGCAAACAACATAAAAGGGATGGCCAATGCGACGGAAAAACCCAGCATCCCCATGGCGGGCCCCAGCAAAGCACCTTTTGATACGGCTTCCACCAATAAATAACCAATGATAGGACCTGTGCAAGAAAATGAAACCAATGCTAAGGTAAAGGCCATGAAAAACAGTCCCAGTAGGCCTCCCCTATTGGATTTCTCATCCATCTTGTTGACAAAACGCGAGGGCAACGTGATTTCAAATGCGCCCAGGAATGAAATGGCAAAAATAACGATAATGATAAAAAACAGCAGGTTGAACCACGCGCTGCTCGCCGCTTCATTTAGCGCAGATGCCCCAAAAAGGAGTGTGACGAGCATCCCCAACGCCACGTAGATGACGATGATGAAAAGACCGTATAACAACGCATTGACGATGCCCTTGGTCCTTGTGCCGCTTTGTTTGGTGAAGAATGAAACCGTAAGAGGCACCATGGGATAAATGCAGGGCATGAGAAAAGCAGCAAACCCGCCGATGATGCCGGCAATGAAGATGCCCCAGAGGGTTTGCGGGTTTTCATCGCCTGCCGCGTTATTCGCATCGGCCGTTGAAGCCGTTGCATGGGCTGTCGTATCCTGTCCGTCCGTGAATGCAACATCATCAGGCACTTCCATATAAGTAGACTCCGTAGTGTCTTCGCCGTCAGTAAATTCGACGTCGTCAAAGCTAATCAACGTATCTTGGGCAACGGTGTGTGATGTGACTATATGGGTAATGCCGAGCAGGAAAAGCAAAGCAAGAAAGACACGTTTCATGAGTAGTATACGTTAAAACGGGTTGCAAACATAAAATAAAAAAGGCAGTTTACTGCCTTTTACTAATTTCTTTTTGACGCAGTTTATTTTACGGCTACCGTAAATTCCATTTCGTCCGGCGGAAGACATTGAGTGGCGTCACAAGCCATGAATTCAACAGTCCCTTTGACGGTGGTTGCGCCTTTTTTCAGCTTGATTTTTTGCTGGAAAACCACTTCTTTTTCGAAATAGGACACATCCATGCCAAAGACTTCTTCATGTTTGGTTTTCGGCTTCGGCTCGGCCGGTTGGCCAACCAACGTATAATCCGTTGACGGAACAAAGGAAAAAGAAGTTTTTATGGGGCCTCCCTCTTCGATATTTTGGGAGTAGATATGCCAACCATTGTCGATTACCGCCTTCATAAAAACCACGGCTTCATTCTCGTTGACCTTCTTGGCACCGAACTGCCATTTCACGGGCTCCAGAATTTGCGCGGAAATGCTCGTTGCCGTGATAAATAAAACCGTTATTGCCAACAACACTTTTTTCATGATATTATTCATTTGTTATATCGTTTACAAGATAAGACCTTTAAACTATATGGAGGTTTAATTGTCTGTTACGCCCGGTGTTTGCGCTGCAAAGCTAACCATTCTTGCTCAAATGACAAAAGCGATTTCCTTGATATCGAAGTCGACCATATGGCCATTGAAATCGATCTGCAACCGGCCCGTCTCGGTGACCCCTGTCAGCATGCCGGTTACTTCCACGTCGTCTACGAGAAAAACATGCAACTCACCCAGCCGATAGAGGCGTTGTTTGTAATCGGCCAATAGCGCCTTGAAATCGCCGCTTTTTAGCACAATATATTCCCGCTCAATATAGCTGCAAAGTTCGGCTAATAATTCGGGTATCTTGCTATCACGATGTAAAATTTGTTTGATGGATGTGGCATGGTCCCGGATAGTGTCGGGAAACGTCGTCTGGTTTACGTTGATGCCAATCCCGACGATGGCGGATTTCCAGGTTTTTCCTTTGAGGATGTTTTCGATGAGGATACCGCCGATTTTTTTATTGCCGATATAGATATCGTTGGGCCATTTTATCTTTGCGGGTACCTTTAACATTGCACTT
Organism: Parapedobacter koreensis; assembly: GCF_900109365.1. Taxonomy (GTDB): domain Bacteria; phylum Bacteroidota; class Bacteroidia; order Sphingobacteriales; family Sphingobacteriaceae; genus Parapedobacter; species Parapedobacter koreensis. Next base: position 341,443 of record NZ_FNZR01000005.1, read on the forward strand.
AGCCACTTCGCAACGGCTAAGCTCATGGCAGCAGTAAGGCTGAATTGATCCTTCGGATCGAGGAATGAAGGCAATAGCAATAGGCTGAAGGTGAGGTTTTTACCGGGCTCGCTTTGCCACACGGCACCCTTTTGCCCTCTGCCAGCATATTGATCGACTGCCATTATTACAGTTCCCTCGGCAAGTGGCGTGGATTTTGTCAGTACTTTTCTCAGGAATTCGTTTGTGGAGGGTGTCCGCTGTAACGTAATAACATTTTGTCCATCAAATAATCCTGAAAATGTGTTACTTTGCAATACGAATTAAATTTAAGGGTAATATTGCCCAAAACTATAATTATTTTTAATGATAAAAAACAAAAAATCAGCCATATCAGCTCGCTTATCGGAGGTAGTCATCCACGGTTTGCAAGAGAAGAAGGGGAATGAGATTGTGCGGCTTGATTTGAGAAACATCCATAGTTCTGTATCAGATTATTTTGTAATTTGCCACGCAGATTCATCTACCCAAGTCAATGCATTGGCCAAAAGTGTCGAAGAGGAGGTGTTTAAGGCGCTGAATCAAGAGCCTTGGCGCAAAGAAGGATTAGAACATGGAGAGTGGATATTGCTAGACTTTGTCGACGTAGTAGTACACATTTTTAAGACAGACAAACGTAAATATTACGGCATCGAAGACCTATGGGGCGATGCCGAATTAGAATATTATCAAAGTGCGTAATTCAAAAGAAACGAAACAACAAAAGAGAAGGAAAGGTATGCCTAACGGACCCGATAGAATGAAGAGAGTGCCAAGCAAGAAAGTGACGCCCAAGCCGCCACGTTTCAATATCATGTGGCTGTGGGTGGCGATGATTTTTGGCTTTTTTGCATTGCAATATATATTTACCGACGATAAACCCAATCAGATTACCTATCAACAGTTTGAAGATACGATGTTGAAAGAAGGTGATGTGGAGCGATTGGTTGCTTACAAGCGGAATGAATTGTTTTTCGTAGAGGTATTTATCAAAAAAGATCGGCTTTCAGACCCTAAGTACCGGGATGTAAGGCCAAGTGCAAACAGCCTGACGCTGACCCCATCCACCGGGCCGCAATATTTCTTTACGGATGGCTCTTATGACGCATTGGAGCGCAAGCTGAATGTTGCGCAGGAAACGACAGACCCGAGCGAACGGGTGTCTTTAAGGTTGGAAGATCGGACGAATGCCTGGACGGGATGGATATTTTCCATCATGCTGCCTTTGCTGCTCATCATCGTTTTCTGGATATTTATTATGCGCCGCATGGGTGGAGGGGGAGCCGGTCCCGGTGGCCAAATCTTTAATATCGGAAAATCCAAAGCCACGCTTTTTGACAAGGAATCCCAGGTAGCTATCACCTTCAGTGATGTCGCAGGTCTTGAAGAAGCCAAACAGGAGGTAATGGAAATCGTGGATTTCCTGAAAAACCCGAAGAAATATACCAATTTGGGAGGGAAGATCCCGAAGGGGGCATTGTTGGTAGGCTCTCCGGGTACGGGGAAGACCTTATTGGCCAAAGCGGTAGCTGGCGAAGCGCAGGTACCGTTCTTCTCGCTCTCGGGTTCTGATTTCGTGGAGATGTTCGTCGGCGTGGGTGCTTCCCGCGTGCGGGATCTTTTCCGTCAGGCAAAGGATAAAGCACCGTGCATTATCTTCATTGATGAGATAGATGCCATCGGGCGCGCAAGAGGGAAAAACAGTGTAATGGGTGGTAATGACGAACGGGAAAACACCTTAAATCAGCTGCTCGTGGAGATGGATGGTTTTGGTACAGATTCAGGCATCATCATCATGGCGGCGACCAACAGGCCCGACGTGCTGGATTCTGCCCTGCTGCGCCCTGGTCGGTTTGACCGTCAGATTTCCATTGACAAGCCGGATTTGGTAGGCCGTGAACAGATTTTTAAAGTACACCTCAAACCGTTGAAACTGGCCGCTGAGGTGGATGCCAAGAAGTTGTCCGCCCAGACGCCGGGCTTCGCTGGGGCAGAGATTGCGAATGTGTGCAATGAGGCAGCGCTTATCGCTGCCCGGCGCAATAAGACGTCCATTGATATGCAGGATTTCCAGGATGCCATAGACCGGGTGATTGGGGGGCTGGAGAAGAAAAATAAAATCATCTCACCCGAGGAAAAACGTATCGTTGCTTTCCATGAGGCCGGGCATGCTATCGCGGGTTGGTTTCTCGAACACGCCGATCCGTTGGTGAAGGTGTCCATCGTGCCCCGTGGCGTCGCGGCATTGGGATATGCCCAATACCTACCCAAGGAACAGTTTCTATATACCACCGAGCAGTTGATAGACGGCCTGTGTATGACCATGGGCGGGCGTGTGGCTGAAGACATTACGTTCGGCAAAATCTCCACCGGCGCCCAGAATGATTTGGAGCGCATTACCAAATTATCCTATGCCATGGTCGCGGTATACGGGATGAACCCACGTGTAGGCAATGTTTCATTCAACGACAGCCAGGAAAACCAATTCCAACGCCCGTATTCGGAGAAAACAGCAGAACTGATTGACGAGGAAGTACGCAAGCTTATCGCCGATATCTACAGAAAAACGAAGAAGCTGTTGCTTGAAAAGCAAGACGGGCTTATCGCGTTGGCGGAAAAGCTGCTCGAAAGGGAAATCCTTTTTCAAGCTGATTTGGAAGAAATATTAGGCAAACGCCCGTTTGATCACCGGACTACATATGATGAATTTGTCAATGGCGAAGCCGGGGAAGGCGATCAAAGCAAAGTTGCGAAGGGTTTGGTGCATGATGGCGTAGGCGACAATTCGGGGACTTTCGATAGCAGACCTTCGGAAGAAGACGCATCCAACGGCTAAAGCCGGCGCAAAATAACGCGTTTATAAAAGATTGGGGGCTTGCCTTGCAGAAAAATGTAAAGACCACGACAGCCAAAGAACGTATGCTGAAGAAAGTCAGGCATGCGCTGCTGCAAAAGCGAGAAGCCCCCTATCCCAATTTTGAAGAGGCCGATTTACGCCCCGAAGAGCCAGAACCGATTGATGTCTTGTTTGCACAACGGCTTACGGATGTTGCCGGCAAGTTTGTCTATTGCGAAGATGAACTAAATTTCATCGAGAATTTGCTTGTTTTGGCCGAACGGGAAAAATTGCGTGCCATGTACGCCTGGGAGCCTGCAGTACAACGATTGCTGGAAAAGTACGGCTTTCCTTTTTATCGTACGGAAAAAGAATTTGACAGCGCGGAAATGGGCATTACGACCTGTGAGGCGCTTATAGCCCGTTCAGGCAGCATACTGATAAGCAACGGGAATGCTGCCGGACGGCGACTGGCCATTTACCCGCACTTGCACGTGGTGGTCGCCTACGCTTCACAATTGGTGCTGGATATCAAAGATGGCCTTCAGCTGATACAACGCCGGTATGGCGACAACCTTCCTTCCTTGATTAATGTCATTACTGGACCAAGCCGCACAGCAGATATCGAAAAGACCCTTGTCCTCGGAGCGCATGGCCCCAAGGAAGTCTATGTGTTCCTATTAGAAGACCGGATAAATTAAAAAAAGCCCCACAAATATACTAAAAATATTAGTATATTTGTGGGATGGATACCATACAAAATTCGGAGTACTTCAAGGGACGGGGCGCACAGGTCAATACACACAACAAGTTTGCGGCGCAGCGGTATGTGGCCGAGCATATTGAGGGGTTGGATGAAGAGTTTTTGGAAAATTCGGCTACCCAACTGATTGATGAGCATCCCAAGAAAATCATCAGCATCAATGATAGCCCCGATTTGCCAATGGGATATTCGTTAAATCCCTACCAGGGGTGTGAACATGGTTGCATTTATTGTTACGCACGGAATGCGCACGAATACTGGGGATACAGTGCCGGCTTGGACTTTGAACGCAAAATCATCGTCAAGCGGAATGCAGCCGAGGTGCTGGAGCGGCAGTTCAACGCCAAAGGGTATAAGCCACAGGTCATTATGCTTTCTGGCAACACCGATTGCTACCAACCCATTGAGCGCAAACTGAAAATTACCCGTGCGATTTTACAGGTCTTGCTGTCTTACCGCCATCCCGTATCCATCATCAGCAAAAATAACCTTATCCTGCGGGATATGGATATCTTGTCGGAGCTGGCAAAGCTCCGGCTGGTGCACGTGGCGATATCCATCAATTCATTGAATGAAGAATTCCGGCAAAAAATGGAGCCCCGTACGGTGACGGCCAAAGGACGATTGCGGGTTGTCCAAAAGCTCAGTGAGGCAAACATACCCGTGATGGTGATGTGCGCGCCTATCGTACCTGGGCTAAACAGCGACGAAATGCCGGAGGTCATCAAGGCGGCGGCTGGTCATGGTGCTCAGGGTGCTGGCTATACCATTGTGCGGTTAAACGGGGCAATAGGCGAATTATTTACTGATTGGGTACACAAAGCTTATCCCGATAGGGCTGAGAAAGTGTTGCATAACATCGCGGCTTGCCACGGGGGCAAGCTTAATGACAGCCGCTGGGGTGTGCGGATGCGCGGCGAGGGCGAGCTGGCGGAAAGCATCAGGCAGTTATTCAAACTAAGCGTCAAGCGGTATATGGGCCAAGCGGCCATACCGCCCCTGCGGTTGGATTTATTCGCGCCAAAAGGGGGAAAACAGCTGGATCTGTTTTGACGGTGGATAATTTTTCTTACTTTCGGCACAAGAACACCGCGGCATGAGAGAATACTTGATTAATACACCTGTGGCAAGTATCATTTTTGCCTTTACCATTGCCACAAGCATTTATACCTTTTCAGCACATCAGCTTTTTGAGAGATTCATGCTGCATCCCTATAGCATCAGCAAGGGGAGAAAACTGTATACGCTGCTCACAAGCGGCCTTATCCATCGGGATTGGGGCCACCTGCTGTTTAATATGCTTACATTTTATTTCTTCGGTTTTTCCCTGGAAAGGCTATTGGTCAGTTTGAGCCCCTGGGGCCATGTACAGTTTGCCGTAATTTATGTGCTCGGGCTGGTACTGAGTGATGCACGAACGGTTTTCAAAGAGCGAGACAATTCATCTTATTATAGCCTGGGTGCTTCCGGGGCTATTTGCGCGATACTGTTTAGCTTCATCCTTTTTGATCCCAAGATGATGCTGGGGGTATTCTTTTTTATTCCCATGCCTGCCTGGATATTCGGCATACTCTTTCTGGGCTATTGCGTATGGGCTTCAAGAAACGCAAGAGACAACATCAATCATGATGCCCATTTTTATGGGGCTATCGTTGGTATTGTGCTCACCATTGTTTTTTATCCAGGGATTATCCAGCATTTCATCAGGCAATTTGCTGATGCTTAGTGTGGCAACAACACTAATTTAATTAACTCATTTGTAGTGTTATATAGGAGTGCTATCAAAATTAATACGTAAATATGACCGCTTGGTATTGATATTTTACGATTAATATTTACATTAGCCCACTTTATAAACTTAACCTTAATTAGACAAGGCACAATGAAAACCTTAGCAACGTCAGATTATATCGTATTCTTATGTTACTTCATTCTTATTGCGGGCTATGGCCTTTGGATTTATTACCGCAAGAAATCCAATGAACTGAATACTAAAGATTATTTTTTGGCTGAAGGATCGCTGACCTGGTGGGCCATAGGGGCATCGCTGATTGCCTCCAATATCTCGGCCGAGCAGTTTATCGGCATGAGCGGCGACGGGTTTAAGCTTGGCTTAGCGATTGCGGCCTATGAGTGGTTGGCTGCAGCTACGTTGATTATTGTTGCCATATTCTTCATTCCCGTTTACTTAAAGAACAAGATCTATACCATGCCGCAATTTCTGAACCAGCGGTACAATGGGACGGTGAGTACGATTATGGCGGTATTCTGGTTGTTGCTCTATGTGGTGGTCAACTTGACGTCCATCCTTTATCTCGGCGCTTTGGCAGTATCCGCGATTTCGAGCATCAATTTTACGGTTTGTATGTATGGAATTGCTATTTTTTCCATATTCATTGCATTAGGGGGCATGAAGGTAATTGGCTATACCGATGTCATCCAGGTATTGGTGCTCATCCTTGGCGGTCTGGCTACCACCTACCTGGCGTTGAATATGGTTTCCGAACATTTCGGTACAGTCGGCGTATTCAATGGGTTAGGGTTGTTGCATGAAAAGGCACCTACTCACTTTGACATGATCTTTGACAAGACACAGGAGCATTACATCAGCCTGCCCGGCCTGTCGGTGCTCATCGGCGGGATGTGGATTGTCAACCTCAACTATTGGGGCTGTAACCAGTATATCACCCAGCGTGCATTGGGGGCAGACCTGACGACGGCGCGCAATGGTATCCTCTTTGCCGCATTTTTGAAAATGTTGATGCCGGTTATCGTGGTGTTGCCGGGTATAGCGGCATGGGTGCTTTACCGGGAAGGGTTTTTCCAGCAAGAAATGCTGGAAGCAGGTGTGGTACGACCTGATAGGGCTTATCCCGTATTGCTGAACCTGCTTCCCGTAGGGTTGAAAGGCTTGGCTTTCGCAGCGTTGACCGCCGCTGTGGTAGCTTCGCTTGCCGGCAAGTCCAATAGTATTGCCACTATTTTCTCCTTGGATATTTATAAAAAAATATTCAATAAGGAAGCCAGCGAACGTACATTGGTCAACGCGGGAAAGATTACGATCGTGGTGACCATGATATTGGCCGTCATCATCGCACCCCACTTGGGCATTGAGAAAGGCGGGTTCCAATACATTCAAGAGTATACGGGGTTTGTATCACCGGGTATTTTTGCGATGTTTATTCTGGGGTTCTTCTGGAAAAAAGCAACCTCCAATGCTGCGTTATTTGCCACGATTGGCGGATTTGCCTTGTCGGTAGTTCTGAAATTCCTACCTGAATGGGCGGATTTGTCTCCGCTCTATTCCATAGGATTTGCCGTGCCCAATGCCATCGGTATCTATGAAATTCCGTTTCTTGATCGGATGGGCATCGTGTTTTTGTTCTGCATTTTCGGCATGTTTGTCATTAGTGTGATGGAAAATAAACGGGGAGTGGTGCCCAAAGGATTGGATGTCGATCGTAGCATGTTTAAGGTGCACCCGCCTTTTCTTGCCGGAGCCATTCTTATCGCTGGATTGTTGGTGGCTATCTATACAATATTCTGGTAATATACATCCTGCCATACCGATTCGGAGGGGTTTTGCATCGGTATGGCAGGCAACGAGCATTTCCAAACCAAATTGTTACATCTTTCCTATCGAAAAGTAAGTACATTAGCCTTCAATATTCTTAATTAGACGGCCAATGCTTAAAAAATTACTTTCTATCGCCTTTATCGGTGCCTATTTACCGATTTATGCCCAACAAGGCACCCTTACTGTCGAAAAAATCATGCGTGATCCCAAGTGGATGGGCATTTCCCCTTCTGGAGCCTTTTGGGATGTAGGCAGCAATAAGCTTTTTTTCTCTTGGAATCCCGAGGCGGCGGAGACCGCTTCATTGTACTACGTGACCACTTCGAATCATACGCCGGAGCAGGCCAGTGATCCAGAGCGGCAAGGGGTTATCCGGCAGTACAGCTATGACAAGTCCCGGAGCCGCATCGTTTTTGAGCGCGCGGGCGATATTTATATCCGCGAACTGAAGTCGGGCAACGAATCACAGCTGACCAAGACCGTATCACGGGAGAGCAATCCGCTTTTCACGAATGACGGCCAGTATATCATCTTTCAGCAAGGAGACGATCTCTTTCGCTTGTCGCTGAGTGGCCGTGAATGGGAGCAACTGACCCATTTCAGCCGGGGCGACAACATGGGTCGACGAGGCAGCGGTCGGGCTGGAAAACTCAACGAGCAGGATAAGTGGTTGCAAACCGATCAGTTGGAGCTGTTTGATGTGCTGAAGGTTCGCAAGCGGCGAGATTCCATCCGCACTGCGGATCGGGAGAATACCGGAGAACACCCCTTACGAGCATTGGATATCGGCGATGCCATGCTATCCGCACAGCAGCTGAGCCCGGACGGCCGTTATCTCACCTACCTGCTTACCAAGCGAGCGGAAGGTAACCGGAATACGATAGTGCCCAACTATGTGACAGAGTCAGGCTACACCGAGGATATTCCAGGGCGTACCAAAGTGGGTAATGCCTTGCCTGTATCTCATGCCTACATTTATGATCAGCAGCGTGATACGGTATATGAGGTGGATACGAAGACCATACCCGGAATCAAAGATTTGCCGGATTATTTAGCTGACTACCCCGATCGGAAGGCCAAGCTTCAGGGAGAAAACAACGATCGGCAAGTTAGCATTGGGCAGGTAAGTTGGAATGAATCCGGTACAGCGGCCTGCGTGGTGGTGACCTCGGCTGATAACAAAGATCGTTGGATCATGCGACTTGATGCCGAGACGGGCACGTTGCACCTGGTCGATCGCCAACGGGATGAAGCCTGGATTGCCGGCCCCGGTATTGGGCGGTCATGGGGTACGGGAAACATCGGCTGGTTGGATGATACATTCATTTATTTCCAAAGCGAAGCCTCTGGCTATTCGCACATCTATACGGCCAATATCCGTACCGGCGAAAAACGGCAGCTTACCGAAGGCAAATGGGAGGTGAGCGATCTCCAGCTTGCCGCTGATAAGCAGTACTTTTATTTCACGGCTAATAAAAAACATCCCGGCATTACGCATTTTTACCGTTTGCCTATACAGGGCGGTGATCCTGTGCAGGTTACCCATATGGATGGCGGCAGCGAAACGGTGCTCTCGCCCGACGAAAAATGGCTGGCTATCCGCTATTCGTATTCCAATAAACCATGGGAACTGTATTTGCAGGAAAACAAGCCGGGTGCCAAGGCCACGAAAATCACCGAATCGCTTACCGAAGAATTTAAGGCCTATGCTTGGCGCGAACCCGAAGTGATATCGTTTAAAAACAGGTTTGGCGACGACGTATATGCGCGGGTGTACCAGCCTGCCAACCCTAAGCCGAGCCGCCCGGCGGTTGTCTTTGTGCACGGGGCCGGGTATTTGCAGAATGTGCATTATTGGTGGAGCCAATATTCCCGTGAGTATATGTTCCATAATTTACTGGTGGATAAGGGCTACACCGTATTGGATATCGACTATACGGGGAGTTCCGGTTATGGGCGTGACCACCGTACGGGCATATACCGGCACATGGGGGGTAAAGATCTGAGCGACCATGTCGATGGGGTGAAGCTTTTGGTTGAAAAATACGGTGTGAATCCTAAGAATGTCGGCCTTTATGGTGGATCGTACGGGGGATTCATTACGTTGATGGCCATGTTTAATGAGCCAGACGTATTTGCTGCCGGTGCGGCTTTGCGTTCGGTGACGGATTGGGCGCATTACAACCACGGCTACACGGCCAACATCCTCAACGAGCCGGCAGACGATCCGATTGCTTATCAGCAATCCTCGCCGATTTATTTTGCTGATGGGCTGAAGGGGTATCTCCTGATGTGCCACGGCATGGTCGATGTGAACGTCCATTTCCAGGACATCGTGCGTGTGAGCCAAAGACTCATTGAACTGGGGAAAGACAACTGGGAACTGGCTGTATATCCCGTAGAAGACCACGGATTTGTGGAGCCCAGCAGTTGGACGGATGAGTATAAACGCATTTTGAAGCTATTTGAAGAGCGGCTGAACAACTAAAGCATACGGTAGGCCGAAGCACTGTTATTCCGCCCAGCCACGGCGGTCGAGGCTACGAAATTGGATAGCCTCGGCCAGGTGTGCAGTCTGGATGTCCGTGCTCCGCTCCATGTCGGCGATGGTACGGGAAACTTTCAGGATACGGTCATAAGCACGGGCGGAGAGGCCAAGCCGCTCCATAGCGGCCTTCAATAATGCTTGTCCCGCTGTGCTGATATGGCATGTTTCACGCACCTGCCTTGGCGTCATTTGTGCGTTGCAGTGGACATTGGGTAGTGTTTTGAAGCGTTCGGCTTGCCACTCGCGGGCAGCGGCCACCCTATCACGGATGGCTGCACTTTTTTCTGCGGGTCGTGTAGCGGTCAGTTGGGTAAAATCAACCGGGGTAACCTCCACGTGCAGGTCTATCCGATCCAGTAAGGGGCCGGAGATTTTGCTCACATATTTCTGTACCATGCCCGGATTGCATAGGCAATCCTTTTGTGGGTGGTTATAGAATCCGCAGGGGCAGGGGTTCATGGCTGCTATCAGGATGAAGCTTGCCGGGTAGTTTACGGAAAAACGCGCACGTGATATAGCCATATTCCGCGACTCAAGGGGCTGGCGCAGCACTTCCAGCACGGTTCGTTTAAATTCGGGCAATTCATCGAGGAAGAGTACCCCGTTGTGTGCCAATGAAATCTCTCCCGGCTGGGGCTGATGCCCCCCACCCACGAGGGCTACATCGCTGATGGTGTGATGAGGTGCACGGAAAGGCCGCGTGGTCATCAGCGATTCGGCAATCCCCAGCTTGCCAGCGACGGAATGTATTTTAGTGGTTTCCAGGGATTCCTCAAGGCTCAATGGTGGCAATATGGTAGGCAGGCGTTTGGCCAGCATCGTCTTGCCGGATCCGGGAGGGCCAATGAGGACGGCATTGTGCCCGCCAGCAGCGGCTATTTCGAGGGCCCGTTTGATGTTTTCCTGTCCTTGCACGTCGGCAAAGTCCACTTCATAGTCGTTGATATTGTTTAAGAAATCCGCTTTGGTATCGACGGTTACCCTATCTAGGGGTTGCTTATTGCTGATAAAATCGACGGCTTCTTTGATATGTTGTATACCATACACTTGCAGGCCAGGGACCACGGCAGCTTCGCGCGCATTGGCAAGGGGCAGCAATATCCCCTTGAAACCGTCGCGAGCGGCCTGTAGGGCAATCGGCAATGCGCCTTTAATGGGCTGTATGCTGCCGTCCAAGGACAGTTCACCCAAAATGACCAGTTCGCTCAATAGGGATGCTTCAGTCTGCTTGGATGAAGCCAGTATGGCGACTGCGATGGCCAGGTCATAAGACGAACCCTCCTTACGGATGTCAGCAGGCGCAAGGTTTACGACAATTTTCTGGCGGGGCATGCGGAATCCGGAAGATGACAAGGCGCTTTCAATGCGGCGGAGACTTTCTTTTACAGCATTGTCCGGCAAACCGACGATGTAGTATTTGGTGCCCCCGGAGATATTTACTTCGATGGTAATGGTCGTTGCCTCAATGCCGTAAACGGCACTTCCGTAGGTTTTGACGAGCATAGGTAGTTGTGTTTCCGCTAAAATAAGGAATATCTTCCGTATCGGGAAACACTTAGTTTTGGTGTTGTTTTTCTTCGTACTGCTGCAATGCCTCTTCCGCGACTTCCCGGGCATGATCACGAAGTTGGTATATCTTTTCGTTGTCTTCTTCCACTATCAACGGTTGTGTCCGTGCGATTACCTGACGTACATCGTACAGCCAGAGCATCGTATTCATGAGCAGCGCAATCAATGCAATCAGGATCAGCAGTTCAATGGTGCCGATATGCTGGAAAGATAATGCGGTGCCAATCATTAGTATATTAAAACTCGAAAGCACGATAGTCGCCTGTGTATGAGTCATTCCGGTATCCAACAGGCGATGGTGCAGGTGGTTGCGATCAGCCATGAAGGGTGATTTGCCCTTGACGAGCCGTATCACGATGACACGCAGCGTATCGAAAATTGGGATAATCAAGATGGCGATGGCTACGGCAGGAACCGACTCCACAAAAGGGATGGCATTATGGGATACCCCAGGCGTTTTGTTCAACTCGATAAACTGGATGGCCAGCACCGAGACAATAAAGCCAATGGAGTATGCACCGGCATCTCCCATGAAAATCCGCGCTTTGCCTGCATTGTACCGAAGGAAACCTAAAACCGATCCGGCCATACTCATCGAAAGTAAGGCCAACCCGTACTCCTGCATCTGGAAGAAGATGTATCCGAATGTAAGGCTTACAACCAAGCTGACGCTGCTTAGCAAGCCGTTGATGCCGTCAATCAGGTTGAATGCGTTGATGATAAAAACGATGAGCAAGGTAGAAAAGGGATAACTCACTACCGCATGGACATCATGGATGCCAAAAACGCCATAGAAACTGGTGAGCCGGATATCTGCAAAATAAACGACAATCATCGCCGTAATGGACTGCGCGAAGAACTTTTTATACGGATTGAGTGCTGCCAGATCATCTTTGAGGCCTACGAGGAAGATAAGCAACCCGGAAGCAAAGATATAATTGGCGTAAGGCAAAATGTTTCCAGAAATACAAAAACACGATGTGAAGGCAAAGGAAGTAAGTACAGCTATTCCACCTAAATTTGGGGTCCGGTATTTGTGTATTTTCCGTTCTTCAAGTGCCGGATCGTCAAATAGTCGTTTTTGGTAAGCCAACTTTATCAACGAAGGTACAGCATATAGCGTGATGACACATGAAAGCAAGAACGAAAAGAGTACCAAGTAAATGTCTATCATATAGAATAGCGTAATAGTACAAAGCGTAAAGCAACAAAGATAAGTTAAAAACTATGTCTGTGTGCTTATTTTGCTTAAAAATATTTCAATACTGCGCAATAAGGGACTAAGTGCAATATTTATGCCACTAAGCGACTAAATCACACGACTACGCGTAAAATACCTAATGTTAGGTATAGGTTTGTGACAATATGCGGGTTTCATGCGGTTTTTCAGATTTTGGCAAACGATTTGTAGGCTTATTTGTATATTTATGTACATTTAACTGGATAAAGCAATCCTGATTTTTCAACTAAATTAAATTTATAGGTTATGAATGATAACGCAAAAGTGGTAGCAGCATTACTGGCAGGGTTGGCCGCAGGTGTCGCTCTTGGAGTTTTATTTGCACCAGATAAAGGGTCGGAAACCCGTGAGAAACTGAATGATTCGTTGAAAGATTTGGGTGATGCACTGAAAGAGCGTACCGCAGAGCAAATGGATCATCTCAATGATTTCAAGGAGAAGATCGTGGCAGCCGTCAAATCTAAATTGAATAAAGGCGAGCAGGTGGTTGAAGAGACGTTGGAAGAACACGCTTGAATATAGAAAAGGGCTCCACCCTAAGCCATAACATGGCACAGCACAGCAAGACGGGGATATCTGCCGCATCCGCACGGATGTCTCCCGCTCGTGTACCTGCATTTTTTCGGTAATCAATTCATATAAGCCCTTGGCCAAACCAAATGGAGGAAAAAAAATTTTCACTTAGTGGTGTGTTTCAAAAAAGTAAGGAATACATTGATACCCGTTTTAAGCTGATTAGGCTTAGGCTTGTTGAGCGGTCGTCCAGGCTCATTGCAAGCTTAATCGTAGACGTCGTCAAAACGATATTTGCTGTATTTGTTGTCTTTTTTCTCAGTTTGGCTTTGGGGTTTTATCTTGGCGAACTATTAGGCAGCTATTCCCTGGGTTTTCTCGCCACTGCTGGGATATTTATATTGTTGATCGTATTGGTATCCATATTTGAGCCTGCTCTTGAACGCTCATTCATGAACCTATCCATCAAGCGATTTTTACAAAAGTGGAACGACGAAATAGACGAAGAAGATGATAAAGGAAAGCAAGATTAAGAACTTGGCCGATTTGAGGGCGGAGATTTTCCGCCTTAAGGCACTGGCCGAGGAGCAGGAAGACTATCTTAGCGACCAGTATCGTCTTTTCAACGAGAAGGTGGCCGCGCCAGCCCGTTTCGTCAAATCGTTGATTTCATGGGTTCCGGGGACAACCGCGGTGAGGGAATTATTCGCAAAAGGAAAAAAAGACGAAGACTGGCTAAACAAAGCGCTGCGTATCGGCTTGCCTATTATACTCAACCGATTTTTCCTACGCCGGGCGGGCTTCATAAAAAGGGCGTTGGTGACCCTATTGTCACAGCAGGCAGCGGGGGCATTGAATAAAGACCTCGTGAGCAATGTGATTAATAAAGTGACTGATTTCATTCGGCCCTCCAAGGGGCGTAGAAAAGTCCAGAAGGATGTAGACTATGGTATTCCACCAGATAGCGAGACTTCTTAAATGGCGTCTTTTTCCTATTTTTGCAGCCTATCGGATATCAGATGGGAAAAGACAAATTAAAGAAGTTTGCAGAGATAGCTACCTTTGAGAACGTATTGCAACTGGATGCAGGCAAAGTGATGAAAGGCCAATGGGCCACCAGGCATTTTGGGAATACCCACCCCGTCGTGCTGGAGCTGGCATGCGGAAAAGGTGAATACACCGTCAACTTAGCAAAATACTTTCCGGAAAAGAATTTTATCGGCGTCGATTACAAGGGTAATCGTATCTGGCGTGGTGCCAAGACAGCGCTGGAGACGCATGTTGCCAACGTAGCGTTCCTCCGTATCCAGATTGAAACCCTATTGGATTACTTTGCTGATGGTGAAGTAGCCGAAATCTGGATTACCTTCCCTGACCCCCAGCCACAGAAAAGCCGTGAAAAAAAACGACTTACCCATCCTGCGTTTTTGGCAAAATACAGGCAGGTTCTAGCGCCGCAGGGAATCATGCACTTGAAGACAGACAATGACGGGCTGCATGCCTACACCGTGGGAAAATTGGTCGATCTGGGCGCATGCCTCCACCGGCAGGCCACGGATCTCTACCATTCCGACATGGTGGATGATATACTATCCATCAAGACCTACTACGAGCGGAAATACCTCGAAACGGGAAAAAACATCAACTATTTACAGTGGAGCTGGCACTGATTTCTTTGCGCTTCCGCTTGCTGATTTTGTCGATATTGATCGGCTGGGGCACCTTCACATAATAGCCTGTGCCATCATAGGGCCTTTTCCGCGGATGCTGCATGCACGTGTCTGAGCAGCAGCCTTCCATCTTCCATCCGCATGCTTCACACTGGGTGAAGTGTTCATTGCATTCCGGGTTGGCGCAATTGATCATGCGGCTGCTCGTGGTGCCGCAGTTCAGGCAGGTGGAAACCACGGTAGGGTTTACGTGATTGACGTCCACGGTTACGCGGTTGTCAAACACATAGCATTTGCCCTCAAAATCCTCACCGCCAACTTCCTTGCCGTATTTGATGATGCCCCCATGCAACTGATATACGTCTTTAAATCCCTCTTTGAGCAGCAAAGCCGAAGCCTTTTCACACTTAATACCGCCTGTGCAATAGGTCAGTATCTTTTTGTCCTTGTATTGGGCCAGTTCGTTTATTTTCTCGGGGAATTCCCTGAAATTTTCGATGTCCAGCGTTACGGCATTTTTGAAACGTCCGACGTTGTGCTCATAATTCGAGCGCACGTCCAACACCACGACATCCTCCCGGTCTTTCATTTCCAAAAATTCCTGAGGTTCAAGATGCTTGCCCGTCTCCTTTGTGGGGTCTATCACCTTGGGATCACGCAGCCCTGAGTGTACGATTTCAGGTTTGTATCGGCAGTGCATCTTGATAAAGGAGGGTTCGTCTACCTCGTCGATTTTGAAATCCGTATGCGCAAACCTCGGGTCGGCATGTATGGCGTCCATATATGCGCAGCATGATTGCCAGGTGCCGGATACCGTGCCATTAAGGCCTTCATCGGCCACGATGATGCGGCCCACGAGGCCGAGCGATTTACAAAATTCGAGGTGATCTGCGGCAAACTGTTCCGCGTGGCCAATGTGGCTGTAGCAATAGTACAGCAGGGTTTGGTATTTTTTCATACGTCCATTGATACCGCTGCAAACGGCGTTTAATGCATTTTCGGGTGCAAAATTAGCTAACTTTGTGCTGATATGCAAAAACACTTTTGCGTAAAAGACCTTCGCCTGCTGCCTGTCGCCCGCTGTATAGCCCGTTTGTGGCGGCAATTTTACAAAGCTTTTACAGCGAGTTAATAAAACTCAGCAAAAATCTCGTCACCTTTGCCCCTTCTTAAAAAGGACGGATCTATGGCTGCAAAGCGGCGTTTTGGTTTGATTTTGATACTGGGGTGCTTGGCGGCATTGGGGCCGTTTTCGATAGACATGTACCTGCCTGGATTTGTGGATATTGCCGAAAACCTGCGTACCACGGAAGCCACCGTTGCGCTGTCCCTGTCCAGCTTTTTTATCGGTATTTCAGCGGGGCAGCTGCTGTATGGCCCTCTGCTGGATAAATTTGGTCGGAAAAAGCCCTTATATGCTGGCCTGGTGCTCTACATCGTCGCTTCCTTCGGTTGTTTGGCTGTCACGGATGTCAACCAGCTCATCGTGCTGCGCTTCGTGCAGGCCATCGGTAGCTGTGCCACGGCCGTGGCATCCATCGCCATGGTGCGCGACCTGTTTACGGTGGAAGAAAGCCCCAAAGTCTTTGCCTCATTGATGTTGGTCATCGCCGTATCGCCCATGCTGGCTCCCACGGCCGGCGGATACCTGATTGAAGCACTGGGCTGGCGGTATGTCTTTGTATTCCTGGGACTGATGGCCGTATCCATGCTGGTGGCCACAGCCATTAAGCTGCCGGAAAGCTATAAGCCCGACCCGTCGTATTCCCTCAGACCCAAGCCCATCCTCATCAGCTTTGCACAGGTGCTCAGGGAGCCGCAATTTTATACCTATGCCCTTATCAGTGCCTTCGTTTTTTCGGGCCTGTTTGCCTATGTATCTTCGTCGCCGGTGCTTTTCATGAAAATATATCACCTGAGTAAAACCGATTACGGGTGGATATTTGCTGGGCTATCGGTGGTTTTTATCGGTGCCAGCCAGGTAAATAGCGTCATCCTCCGTTGGTTTAGTAGCAAGCATATTGTCTCTTTTGCGCTTGTGGCACAATGCATTTTCAGTATTCTGTTTTTGGCTTTCGCTTGGAATGGGATGCTCAATTTCGTGTCTACCATTGTGTTTATCGCACTTTTCCTGTGCTGTTTGGGGTTTATCAATCCCAACGCGGCGGCGCTGTCGATGGCACCTTTCAGCAAGCATGCAGGCAGTGCCTCGGCGCTGATGGGTGCTTTCCAGATGGCCCTGGGGGCAGGAGCCTCGGTGTTGGTGAGCCTGTTCAGTGAGCAGTCCCAGCTTCCCATGCCGGTGGTCATGACCGTGGCTTCTTGCGTTGCCATGTGCTGTTTGCTCGTCGGTTCGCAATTCATCCGGGAGGAAATTGTCGACGTATCCGGCGGTACGTTCGTCGGCCATTGACGGGGAAGGCGAAGCGGCGTACGAGGGCTATTATTGATAGTCCCTTAGCGGTAGATAGGACGGGATTTTAACAGTTTTTTCATGGATAATGATGGCGATACATCGGTTATTGGGCGCTATTTCGAAAGCGATACCTTCGTCGGTATCATAGACGGAATAGGTTTCGCCCAGCACTTCATAGGTTTCGGCAAGCTGGAGTGTATATGTATCGGCAATCTCTTGATGGGTGGCACCTACGTGGATGGACTGCTCCGTTTTGAAGCTGGGGGAAGTGATCCGTATCTGCTTGATGCGGGCCGTTTCATCATTGCCCATATCGCGGGAGGTAAAGACCGATAATGGATAACCTTGGGCCGTGTCGCCAAGCCATACCAATACTGCTTTGCCCATGCCGGCATTGCTGGAATCGGGGTTGCCGAGTGCCTGGAATAATACGCTATCGGCATCATTGATAGCGATGGTGCCGGCCGATTGGCCCGGCATCAAGCGCAAACTGTCCGGTATAGTGGGTTGCTGTGTTGCCACGGTGTCGGTTTGGCTGTCGTCCGATCGGCTGTGCCGTCCTTGGCAGGCTGCCATTATCAATCCGATTCCGATGACTGCCCCTATTCGCGTTTGAAACCAATGCACAAGATTAATGTATTAATGCCATTGTATAAACGTTTATCGGGAAGTTTTGTTTCGCAACGGTGCGAGCAGGTATTCCAGCCCATTCAGCTTGATTTCGTACATCGTGGCCAAGAGCATGCCCAGCTTGCCTTGTGGAAAGCCCTTTTGGTGAAACCATACCAAATAAGCTTCAGGCAGGTTGCAAATCAATGAATCTTTGTATTTGCCGAATGGCATCTGGGTGGTGACAAGTGCGTTGAGTATTTCTTCCTGGGTCATGGGTACGATTAGTCATTTGTTTTGCCGTGGCAAATATAGTAGGCAGCAAGGTTGGCGGCGATGACGATATGGTTGGCCATATTGGGCAACAGCCCGTAATGCTTGCTAAAAATACGGAAACGTTCCTTAAGGCTTTGCCAATGCCGCTTTTTGGACATCCCCCCCACAAGGTATTTGGCCACGAGGAGATTGGTGTTGACAATGGTCTTTGCTTGCCTTGCCGCCCGAATGATCCAATCGATATCTGCACTGAGCTGATACCGAACATCGTAGGGGCCGGCAAGGGAGCGGCGGATATAGATGGCTTGGTGGCTGATGTTCATTCCATACCGGAAGCTCCGCCAGGTAAACCGTTTGGGGGCAGCGTGCCTGCGCAGGCCAAGCGATTCCCAGTGCTCATCGAATAGTTCGGTTTCGCCGTAGTAAATATCAGCGTCGGGTACCGAAGCAAAGACCTGCGCTACGGTATCGGGATCGTAAATCTCATCGCCCGAGTTCATAAACAGCACGTAATCGCCGGTGGCCATGGCCAGGCCTTTATTCATGGCGTCGTATATCCCGTCGTCCGGCTCGCTTACCCATCGGGTGATGCGATCGGCGTACTGCTTGATGATTGCCACGGTGCCATCGGTAGAAGCCCCGTCAATGACAAGGTATTCGATATGGGAATAAGTCTGGTTGGCGACGGATAGCACGGTACGTTCGATACCGGATACATTGTTGTATACTACGGTGATGACGGTGAGCTTCGGCAAAAAGGTATTCATCGCGATTCCGATAGGTTTGCTGGCTTCTGTACCACCAAGATATTATTATGGAAAAAGTTCATGTTTTTCGGGAGCAGCGCGGATAGCAGTAGCGCGCAAAGGGTAAGCGGCGTGATGAAAAAGGGTGTCAATGCGATACGGAAGATTTTGCGCTTCGGGAAAATATGCTGGTAAACATAGGCAATCCACATTTGGCAGATGGTGGCCACGTAGTTGGTCGTTTTCCGGCTTTCAAGCACGATGAATCCCGATTGTTCCAATAAATGCCGGATTCCGAATGAGGTGTACCGCGCATAGTCGTATGGAATTTCATGTTCGTCCCATACGAACGGAAGCGTGACGAGCATTTGTCCCCCGGGCTTGAGTACGCGATGAAGTTCGCCGAGCATTTCAGGCAAATTGAAGATGTGCTCAAACACCTCGCTGGAAAATATGCTATCAAAATATGCGTCGGTGAAAGGCAATGTTTTGCCGTCGTAATAAACATCGATTTCTTCATGGCGATGGTCGTGGCCGCTCACTGCAATGTCTGTGCCGATGTATTCGGTGACATCAAATAAGGATTTGTAGGGCTTACTCCCGCATCCGAAATCCAATAGCCTGCCATGCATATAGGCGCTGGATTGCGCTACCCCTCTATACAAGCCACCCCTGATGATAAAAAACGGATTGAAAAACAGTCCGAAAAACGTGGGCTGGAATAAGGATTTGTTATACAGTTTTTTTAATTCCGATAGCAATTTTCTTCGATTTTAAGGGTTAAATTGTGCTTTCCACCGTTGTATGGCATTGGTGTCTAAGTATAATTGGACACTCATCTCTTCGTGGATTTTCTCTTCGAGCTGGTCGATGCGCTGGCGTTCAAGCACGTTGAGGCCGATGTCGTTGCGCATTTCGATGGCCCGGTTGTCAATACCAATGATGATAGCCTTTCGTTTTTTCTGTAGTGCACGTATGCCCGCATGTAAGCGCGTGCCGATGTATTCGCAGGGTTCATTTTCAAGGAAAGCATCGAAAGCCGATAGCTTGGGAGCAATGTAATGGACATTTGATGCCAGGCTTTCGATATACGATTGGTCCTTTGAGCCTTGTATCCACACGTAAACATCGTGATAATGTTTTTTGAGCAATTCAAGCATGCGGCGATCTCGCTCAGGGTCGCGCATGTAATCGGTAATGGTGGTGACCACTTTGTCCCGCTTTTTGGGGTTTATCTGCGAGCAATGGGGCTCGTCCAATCCCCACACGGTAGGGCAGCCGGTATTGACCACGTTTTTGATACCCATTTCATTTAACTTTTGTAAGGTATAGCTATCCCTTACGGCGTGGAGGTATTTGGCGGAAAACAGGGCCTTATACATCGCCCGGGAATACAGTGATACAGGTTTTTCCTGGTATTGCCACCAGCCGACACCCAATAGCACCACCTTGTGCCGCAATACCAGCACGTCTTTCATGCCTACTTTCCATTGGCTTTTGCGCAACGTATCGTTTTTCAGCAGGTTGGTACCCCCCACAATGCCCGTATCGTATTTGCGGAGTTTCAGCAAATCTTTGGGGTGGATGGAAAAATGCGTGGGTATGTTGATGACAAAGTCGTTCAAAAATAGTTCGTCGGCAATCCGGTTCACGGCATCCATGATGATGTGGTCGCCGAGATTGGTGGTACCTATGGATGTATCAAAAATGATCTTGGGCATGGAATATCTTACAGCTTATCGTTTTATTAAACGTTGAATAATGGGGATAAAGAACAGCGCTTTTAGTATCATCCATCCTTGGCTCCTCGTTTTGGGGACAAAGATAACAAACAAGGCGGTGGATGCATACGCCGCCAACGTGGCATATGCAGCACCAATCATGCCATATTGTGGAATCCACCAGGTATTGAGCACGATATTGACCAATGCCCCTGTCAGCGCCCGGGCGAGGGAAAGCAACGTATAGCCCTCGGCAATCAGGTATTGGCCGCTCGCCACATTGAGAAAGACGAATACACCGGCCCATACATGGACGGTGAGCGCAGAAATCCCCTCGGCATATTCAGGCGTGTAGAAAACGCTGTAAATAATCGGAGCGGCTACGGTAGTGGCCACTGCGATGGCGATGCTGACGACGGCCATCAGCTCGTATAGGTGCTGCAATCTTTTCCGGTAACGGGCGGGATCATCCCGACGGGCATTCATGATGGCGGGAAAGACCGCTGTGACAATCGCCATCGGGATAAAATACCACCCTTCGCTAAGCTGCACAACGGTGGAATAAATACCCAAAGCGGCCTCACCCAGGTAGGCATCCAGCATAAGCTGGTCGATTTTCATATACAAGGTGATGAAGATAGCCGAAAAAGCCAATGGCCAGGCATGTCGGAAGAGGTAGCGGGCAGTGGTGCGGTCAAATTTCCAATCGAAGATGCTATTGCCCGTTTTCTGGTACATATATACATTCCCAATGCATAGTAGGATGACATCCAATAGCAGCGCCCACACAAACCAACCAAGCGTAGCCTGCCAGAGCATGAAGAGTAGTTTGAGGGTGGCCGAAACGAGGTTGGCTCCTACCTGCACATACATAATATACCTACCCTGGGCTCTCGCTTGGAAGTAACTATCGATGATATTGATGGACTGGAATACGCAACTCAAAGAAACGATGGCGACATAACCAAGGGGCGCCGCGGGTGCTTCGGGTGCAAAGCGGGCGATAAGGTAATAGCAAAGGTAAATAAGCGGAAGCGCCAGTAGGCCCGCAACAAGGCGGAGACGGAAAGCGGTGCCCAAGATGACGTGCTGCTTATTAGGCTGCTGCAGCAATTGGCGGGTGACAAAACTATCCATGCCCAAGGCGCTCGCGGCGATAAAAAAGGTGACCAGTACGAGGGGATAGTTCAGTATTCCGTTTTGGTGGGCTCCCAAATAATTGGGTAGCGCCACTGCCGTGATGATCATCTTGATGAACAGCGAGCCGACACGGGCGATCATCAACCAACCGGTGTTCTTGAAATACTTATTGAACGCTTCGGGATCGAAACCGGGTAGTGATGGGATTTTCATCGAAGGGTATTGTGCACATTTATTTGATGGGTGATAAAGGTCTGCTTTTCTTCTTTCGACATCGCCTATGTGGTTTATTTAATTGGGTAAAGATAGTATAAAAATGAAAGAAATTTGTATTATTACCCCGGTAAAGCGTCGGGAAACACCGATATCATAAAAAA
This sequence comes from Parapedobacter koreensis, assembly GCF_900109365.1. Lineage (GTDB taxonomy): Bacteria > Bacteroidota > Bacteroidia > Sphingobacteriales > Sphingobacteriaceae > Parapedobacter > Parapedobacter koreensis. The sequence goes on from NZ_FNZR01000005.1 coordinate 363,462, forward strand.
CCAATGGCAGCATCAATCATTGCAATCACCAATGGGATTGTTTTTACAGGTGAGGAGCTCATCAATGACAAGGCCCTTTTGATAAAAGGGAGTCGGGTGGTAGATTTGCTTTCGCCGGGCGAAATCCCTCCTGAAGCTGAAATCTTTGATGCGATGGGCAATTATGTTGTCCCAGGATTTATCGACTTGCAAATATATGGCGGAGGCGGGCGGCTGTTTTCTGCCGATCCTTCCGAGGCTTCCATCGCTTCCATCGCAGATGCGCTGGTACAATCGGGTACGACGGGTTTTATGATTACCATGGCTACAAACACCATGGAGGTGGTGAATGAGGCGCTGGAAACGTTAAGTGGGTATCACCATCCGGCATTGCTGGGCCTGCACCTCGAAGGACCATACCTGAATGCCATAAGAAGAGGGGCACATCCGGAAGCGTATATACGAAAGCCTGATAAAGCCGAGATTGCCGGTTTGCTGGAGAAAGGGAAAGGTTGCCTCCGGATGATGACCATCGCTCCCGAGTGGTTCGATAAAGACACCATAGATCTGCTGATAGACCACGGCGTATTCCTCTCCGCAGGGCATAGCGACGCCACATTTGAAGAGGCCATGGCCGGGTTCGACAAGGGTATTCGCGCGGTCACCCATTTGTTCAATGCCATGTCGCCCCTCCATCACCGGAATCCGGGCCTCCCGGGAGCGGCCTTCCAGTCAGATAGTGCGATGGCAAGTATCATCGCCGACGGTATCCATGTAGCCTATCAGACGCTTGCCATTAGTAAAAAACTCTTGGGCAACCGTCTTTTTCTCATCACCGATGCGGTGACCGAAGTGTACGAAGGCACGTATGTCCATGTATTCAAGGGCGACCGATACACCCTGCCTGACGGTACGCTATCGGGGTCTGCGCTGACGATGATGCAGGCGGTAGCAAATTGTGTACATCATGCAGGCATTCCATTGGAAGAAGCGCTACGGATGGCCACGCAATACCCGGCAACACTTATCGGTGCGGATGACCTTGGCCGAATTGCAGCAGGCACTGTAGCCAACATCGTCATCTTTGATAATCAATACCGGATCGGACACGTCTTTCTCGAGGGCCAGCTTCAATGAAAAAATTAGTTAACCTACTCTACTTTCAAGTCGTTGTCGCCATCATCATCGGTATTTTGATTGGCCATTTCTATCCGTCGTTGGGTGTGCAACTGAAACCGCTTGGTGATGGATTCATCAAATTGATAAAAATGGTCATCGCACCGCTCATCTTCTGCAGCATCGTGCTGGGGATTGCCGGCATGGAAGATGTAAAGAAAATTGGGAAGGTGGGCGTGAAGGCGCTGTTGTACTTTCAGCTTTCGACCATGGCGGCCATGTTTCTTGGCATCGTGGTGATCAATGTGCTTAAACCGGGGGAAGGCATGCATGTTGATGCAAAAACCTTGGATACCAGCGAAGTGGCGCCCTATATTGCGCAAAGTAAAGAACAGGGAGGGGTAAAGGATTTCCTGCTGGACATCATTCCGGAGAATGTATTCGGAGCGCTATCTACGGGCAATCTGCTGCAGGTGCTTTTTTTCGCGGTATTATTTGGATATGGGCTTTCCAAAATCGGTGCCCGTGCGGAACCAGCTATCCGTGTGATGCAATCCTTCTTGGACGGCTTATTTGCCGTCATTAAGATGATCATGAAAGTTGCCCCTATTGGTGCCATGGGTGCCATGGGCTTTACCATCGGAAAATATGGGATCAGTTCGCTCTCATCGTTGGGGATGCTCATGGTGGCGTTTTATATTACATGCCTGTTGTATATTTTTTTGGCGCTGGGATTGATTCTGAAATATTATGGTATCAGTATTTTTAAATTGCTGCGCTATATTAGGGAAGAACTGCTGGTGGTACTGGGCACGTCTTCCTCAGAATCGGTATTGCCGGCCATTATGCAAAAGCTTGAGCATATGGGCTGCTCCAAACCGGTTGTGCGGCTGGCTGTCCCTACAGGTTATTCGTTCAATTTGGATGGTACGACCATTTACCTTACCATGGCGGCTATCTTTCTCTCCCAGGCCTTGGACATGCCGATGAGCTTAGGCGACCAGTTGTTTTTATTGTTTGTGCTGACCATCACGTCCAACGGCGCGGCTGGGGTGACGGGCAGCGGGTTTATCATCCTGGCGGCTACCTTGCCGGTGGTAGGGCACATGCCCGTGGAATCAGTAGCACTGGTATTCGGCATCGACCGTTTCATGAGTGAAGCCCGGGCGTTGACTAACCTCATCGGCAACACTGCAGCAACCTTGGTGGTGGCCCGCTGGGAAAACGAGCTGGACATGGATCAGTTGAAATCAGAACTGGGCTAAGTTATTCCTCCTCCGTTGGTGTAGACGTACTGCTGTCTGCAGCCAAACTGGCCAATATATTATTCACTTCATCTTCTGTGGCGGTAAGCTTGGCCTTGCATACGCTGATAAGCAAGGTGGCCCGTTTCACTTTTTCAGAAAGTTCATCGATGGTGATTTCTCCGCGTTCGATATCGGAGACGATGCTTTGCAACTCATCAAAGGCATCGGCATAGGTGTATTTTTCGTTACTCATTTGCTGTTGGGTTTAATCGGGTGACGGTACTCACAACGTTTCCCGAAGCCAGAATCGTCTCCAAGGTGTCGCCTTCCTGGATGTTTTCTGTGCTTTTCACCGCATGTCCATTGATTCGGGTAATGCTGTAACCGCGATTTAGCACGTGCTGCGGATCCAATAGTTGCACGGATTTTTCCATGGCGACCAAATTAAATCCGGTGTTTTTAAGCGCGGCTAAACTGGCAGACCTCAGTATTTGCTGGGGGTATAGCAACGCTTGGCTTTCCCGCCGCAGGCTACTGATGCTTGCCATGTCCAAGCGCATGGTCTGATATGCTAAGGCTTTGTGTTGTTGATTCAACAGGTGCACACTGTTCAACCGGAAATAACGGATGCTGTTGAACAGTGCGGTTTTTTGCGCCGCTAACAATTGGGTTGCCGCTTGTATAATCGTATCCTGTGCGCGTGAGACGGGCACGGCAAAGTTGTGGAATCGCTGAATGAGAAAGTCTGCCAGCTCACTTGGGGTAATCGCATTTTGATAGGCCACCATTTCGCTTACCGTTTCATTGGTGGAATGGCCGATACCCGTAAGCACGGGAAGGGGAAACCGCGCAATGGCTGACGCCAGCAAATAATTGTTGTAACTAGAAAGCCCTACGTCCCCGCCGCCCCCACGGATAATCGCCACAACGTCATATGCTTCTGCATATTCGGCGATGTGCACCAATTGGTTGATAATGGCAGGGATGGATTTGTCGCCCTGCAATAATGCAGGGAAGAGGGTCCGCTCAAGCCGGTAACCCCAGGGGTTACCGTTGAGGATTTTCAGGAAATCGGAATATCCCTTGCTGGTCTCTACCGATATAATGGCCAGCCGCTTGGGAACAAGCGGGAAAGGAAGGCGTTTGTTGGCATAGAAAAGCGCTTCGCGCTTGAGCCGGAGGATGGTTTCTTGCTTCTCGCGTTCGAGCTCACCCAATGCGTACGCGGGGTCGATATCCAATATACGAAGGCTGAGCCCATACAGTGGGTCGTAAGAAATGGTGGCCTGGAATAAAATCGTGATGCCATCTTTCAATGGTTCTTTGATAATTTCGATAAACCGCTCGTTGATGCGTTGATAATCGCCATTCCAGAGTATGGAACGCATCTCTGCGATGACTTTGCCATCCCGCTTTTCTACCAGCTCGGGATAGCAATGACCGGAATGGCTGTAATGATTGAGCTTGTTCATCTCTGCCTTTATCCAATAGCTGCGCGTATAGCGTTCGGCGATGGTTTTTTGGATACTGCGGGCCACCTCTACAAGGGAAAACACGGTTTTGTCTGGTAATTTCTCAGGCATGATCAAAGATAAGGGTTTTCTATAAAATCATTACTTTTGTACCATGAAATTACCTATCATCGCCTATGGCGACCCTGTTCTGAAGCGGAAAGGAATAGCAATCGAAAAAGATTATCCCGATTTGCAAGCGTTGATAGCCAATATGTTTGAAACCATGTATGCGGCACATGGGGTGGGATTGGCTGCGCCGCAGATAGGCCTTTCTATCCGTTTGTTTGTGATAGATGCTAGCCCGTTTGCGGATGATGAACCGACGCTTAATGATTTTAAGAAGGTCTTCATTAATGCGGAAATGCTCGACGAACATGGGGAGAAATGGCAGTTTAATGAGGGCTGCTTGAGCATCCCTGAGATTCGGGAGGATGTAAGCCGGTATCCGGATATCCGGATCCACTATTTTGATGAAAATTGGACGGAACACGAAGAAAGTTTTACAGGCTTGGCTGCCCGGATTGTCCAACATGAGTACGATCACATCGAAGGCAAGCTGTTTACCGAAAAACTGAGCCCGCTGCGAAAGGCCATGATAAAAAGCAAACTGGATGCGATTTCAAGGGGGCAAGTGGATGTGGAGTACAAGATGAAGTTTCCCGCGCTGAAGAAAAAACGCTGAGGTGCGCGTTTATCCGCCCACGATAGGTAAGGTCAGTTGATATTTTACGGATACGATCCGGATAATGGAGACCAAGCTTGCGCTAAGGAAGGCATTGAGATTATAATCGACTCCCCACATATCGAGCATTACAAACAAGATGGCTCCCGATAAACAGGCCGTAGCGTAGATTTCTTTGCGGAGAATCAATGGGGTTTCGTTTAATAGGATGTCGCGAATCACACCGCCCATCACCGCAGAGAACATGCCCAGCACGACAGCGGCGATACCGCTGGCTTCAAATGCCAGTGATTTCTGGACACCCACTACCGTAAAAAAACCAATGCCTAATGCATCAAACAGGAAGAGCGTCCGCGCTAATTTGCCCAATACCTTCTTAAACAAGACCGCGATTAACACACCTGCTAATATGGCTAATAGGTAGTTGCCATCGTCTACCCATACGGGCCGGAGGTTGAGGAAGATGTCACGGAGGCTCCCACCCCCGATAGCGGTGACAAAACCAGTGAAAACGGCTCCAAAGATATCGATGCCATGCCGGGAAGCAGCCATGGCTCCGGAAATGGCGAAAACCATCGCGCCAAGCAAATCGATATAGTATATCAGTTCCAACTGCTGCACATTTGCTTGTAAAAATACAATAAATCAGGGCTTATTCCATGCAGTATGCTACACCCATAATAAGGAGTGGTATGGAAGCGATTGTTTGCCAATGCTGGGCGATGAAAACTTTTTTGATTGATTTATAGTGATTAACGATTTTAATGTGAATTATTTTATTGCATTGCTTTGAAATTGTAAATAACTATTCTACTTTTGCAGCCCGCAACGGGGGGACGGTTAGTGTTCCTGTCGGTTGGGATAGTTTTTTGAAGGGATACGGGTAGGTTTTTTGCGC
>NZ_FNZR01000026.1 GCF_900109365.1 Parapedobacter koreensis
TTCATATACTCTAATGAATTACAAGTTTTCAGGCCACTTTTTTTTCGGAGCAGTTTACATTTTTCTCTCTGGGGTCGAGACATACGTAGTCCCATGAGTATGGTGTTTTGTTTTTTACCACACTGTAGATTGTTCTCAATAATTTGTTCATAACATTGTTCATGATTAGATAATGCGGTTTTCCTTCCTGCTGCTTTTTTTGGTAATACAGCTGGTATTCCTTGTTGTGTTTCACGGTTGCTTTTGCGCCCATATACAGCAGCGATTTGAGTTCTTTGTCTGCAAAAGGGCTTGTTTTGGATTTTCCGACCATGTTCCCGGATGTGTTGGGGAAGGGGCATACACCCGCATAAGAAGCCGCTTTCCTGGCTGTATCGATCGCCTTGAAGTTCCCGGTCTTGATGATCATATTTGTAGCTATGACCGGGCCTACACCGAACACAGAAATAGAAAGCGTGTAATTCTCAGCCATCTCCGCATCGTCCATGATGATAAGGGATATCTCCTTCTCCACTTCCCCGATCTGCTCGTCGAGTGAGCTTAAAGAGGCTTTTAGGATTAGGTTGGCTTTCACACTTTGCATGGGCATCTGCTCCCTGGCGTGCGCCCCGGTTATTAGTTCCTTCCGGGCTTTAACCAATTGCGAACGAAGTGCAAATAGCTGCCGAAGTTCTGACATGTTTTCGCTTTGGTAAGCCTTGAATGACAGTTTGTCAAAGAACCGCTCCCCATATTCCCGCAGGCGTGCCGCATCTATCGGGTCGGATTTCCCTTTCACCAGACCAAGGCTGTGTTTAACCGTATAGCCGGGAACCAGCGCAATGGAAACCCCACACCGGTTGCACAGAAAAACCAGCAGATCCCCATAGGTCCCCGTGTTCTCCGCACAGAGAACAGACCCGGTGGGTACGGTCGAGAGAAATCCCGATATGGCTGACAATCCGTTTTTCACTGTCCTGTGTTTTTCTTTTCCGTTTGCATCAAGGAAGTTTACATCGAACCTTTCCTTTGATAAATCAATTCCATATACTTGCATAAACTTTAAGTTTTATGCTCCGTATTGAGTGGCTAACATCGTGATAATGGGTTTTACCCTAAATACTCTCTGGCTTTGACTCAATGAATCTGCTGTCCTTAATATGAAAGTTAGGTTTCTCCCTATTAACATTATAAAGTTAGGGCAGCAGATGGAGCTTTTTAGCCAAAGGTATAACTCACGGCTTATTCTCATTGCTTGTCTTTATTCTTCTGAGTACAAACTAACGAT
>NZ_FNZR01000003.1 GCF_900109365.1 Parapedobacter koreensis
GACGGCACGGGAACGGATAGGTCTGTACATCCGCACGTTCAATGAAAAGAACAGCCGCATCATCGAAAACCTTGACCTGCGGTGATAAATTTGGTAGGACGTACGTTCGCGAAGCCCAATAATGAACAAACAGGATCATATACACCGAGGCCATATACCCTTTGTACGGTTCTTACTAGCACTGCTGGTAGGCATAGGAGCCAGCTATGCGGTGGCACCGCTGCGGCCCCTGTATGTCGCAGCTTGGTTCATGCTGATGCTCCTATTGATAGTTTTTATCGGCTTAGTTTGGCTTACACAGCTACGGCGGCATAAGAGTTATGGCATATTGGGCTTTTTGATCTTGTCGGCCTTAGCTGTGGTAGGATTGATCCAGTCTTGGCATTCCGATCCGGCAATAGATCGTTCGCATTTCAGTCGCTATGCATCCAGGGCACTGATTGGTTATGTGGCCGATGAGCCGCTCATGCGGGGAGATCACTTACGTTTTCCACTTGTGATTACTCAGCGGTACGGCAGTGATGGGGTCACCGCCGTTTCCGGCAGGCTGATGCTTACCGTCCGTATCGCAGATAGCCTGTCCGGGCCAGCACTGGGATATGGAGATGAGCTCCTTATTCCTGCCGCATACCAGGAGATACCACCTCCATATAATCCTGGCGAATTGGATTACCAACGTTATTTGGCTAATAAAAACATAAGGCATCAAACCTATTTACAGGCCGAAAGCGTAGAAAAGATAGGAAAAGATAAGGGTAATCCGCTTATGGCCCATGCACTTGCCCTGCGACAACAAATGGTTGACAAATTTTCACGATATATCACCGATAAGGATGCCTTTTCAGTGGCTTCTACATTGATTTTAGGTTATCGTGCAGATTTGAGCGAAGCGCTACTGCAAGCGTTTTCTAATACGGGCACCATCCATGTCCTTAGTGTGTCGGGTATGCATGTGATTATTGTATTCTGGGTGATGTCTAAATTGCTCTGGTGGATGGATCGGAATAAAAACCTTCGGATAGGTAAGTTTATCTTGTTGTTTACAGCCGTATGGGGCTATGCGTTGCTCACTGGCTTTTCACCTTCGGTATCACGGGCGGCCATCATGATCACTTTTGTCATGGCGGCCGCCACTTTCAAAAAACAAAACAGGGTATATAATAGCATTGCGGCCTCAGCGTTTTTTTTATTGTTATATGAGCCTAAATTTATTGCTGACGTGGGTTTTCAGCTTTCTTATCTTGCCGTGTTGGGTATTGTTTTCCTGCATCCCATATTGCAAACAGTACGGCCGGTAGCTAACCGATTGACTAAACCAATAGTAGACTATGCTTGGATGTCGGTTGCCGCCCAAAGTGGTGCCGGCCCGTTGGCTGCATATTATTTTCATCAGTTTCCCCTCTATTTCCTGCCCGCGAATCTACTTATCGTGTTGCCGGCAAGCGGTATTATGTACCTGGGATTTGCCCTATTGGTTTTGCCACCGGGGCAACTGGCCTCTGCGGTGGGAGTGGTACTGGAAAAGCTGATTTTGGGAGTTAACGGACTGCTGAATAACATGGAAGCATTACCGATGGCTAGCATACACGGGATCTGGATGACTTGGTGGCAAAACTTACTGATTTATTCTTTGATACTGGCGGCAGTGTTTGCGTTATCAATGCGAAGTAAACGCTGGGCTTATTGTGCATTAGTCTGCGGGGCATTCTTGCTGGTTTCATCATTTTCAGCAAATGTCCGGGCACTAGGTCAGGAAGAAGTGGTCTTTTTTAACACCAGAAGGGAAGTGGCCGTTGGTTTGATCAGTAAAGGGAAAGGATGGATATATAGCAGTTTGCCGTCCGTTGATGACCAAACCATTCGTTATTCTGTGTTGCCTAAATTGGAAGCTCATGTTCCTACATCAGCTATACGTTTCATCGCACAGGATAGCAGCTACCATGATCAACGGGTATATGCAAAAGAATCTATCGTTCAGTTCGGCGATTTAAGGTTCATGGTATACACGGGTAAAGTGCACTACACAGGGCATGTGCATGTCGATATACTTTTGCTACGAAATAATCCGCAAATCACTTGGGAAAAGCTGATGGAAACGGTCAGTTGCAGCAAATTGATATTGGACGGTTCCAACAGTGATTCGGTCATTAGCCACCTGAAGGCGGCAGCGGAGAATTCGGGAATCTCGGTATACGTGTTGAAAAATAATTTCGCATATGTGTGGGATAACAAGGCTTCATCGTAAGCAGGCAAAATCATTTTTTGCGTGGCAACGAGTAACCAACCGTCCATTCCACAAAGTCAGCTACCGCCTTATGCGCCTTGATGGAAACCCCCATGTAGGAGTTGCCAAATACCCGATAGCGTACGCCCATCCGTAAATAGATAGGGTCGGTTTCGCCATTGAATTTGTTACGGTGCACATACCATCCAATATTACCGTTAAGGTAGAGTCGGCTAGTAAGCAAATGGTCGATGTTAATAGCTGGCCCGCCTGAAAATAGTGCCCCGAAGGTGGATGCTTCGTTGCCAGCTTTTTCAGGATCCCTTCCCGAATCGGAGTAAAAAATATCGGCACCCAGTCCCAACCGCCATTTGTAACCCACTGGACGGTTCCAAAACAACCCCAATGTGGATTTGAAATATCGCCGGTCTCCCTGGTCAAGTTGTTTGACTCCGGCGGCATAGTGGAAATCAAATCCTCCGATTGTTTCCAAGGTAAGCACGGAATCTTTGCTGAAATCAAAATGCTTCGGTGCGGGTATATAGGTGAGTGCCACCGTGAGCGGCACCAAATTAATGCCCGAATTGGGCTTTTTTATGGAGCCGTTTGAGAAATGGTGGAATGCAAACCCTGTACCGATCTGGAAATGATTGCTTAGTTTGTAGTTGGCTTGGATGCCCACATCGATAAATACATTTCTATGCGTACCAAGCAGTTCATTGAATGGGTTGTTTTCCTCGTCATAGGGCTCGAAATTACTGGCCAGACCCAAGGATATCCGGTAATTAAAATCCCATCGGCTAAATCGTCCGGGCCTGATTGGGACGGCGATAAAACCATACAGTGCGTTGGGAGTGCCAATCTCTGCCTTTCGGAACGTGCTGGAATATAGTCCGATACCGTAAACCGGATAGTTGAACAACTGGTGATGGCTATCCGACCCGTGCTCGGTTTGCCAGCCGACCCTAAGATTGATCCCGTTGTAATAGATCTCGCCCAACTCTTCCCGGATACGATCATTTTTATAGAGCATCCCACCATTTTCAACTTCCAATTGGATCAGGATATTCGAAAATTTACCTGTTGGCTCCGTGGACAAACCTTTGAGGTGATCATACCTTGGAACAATTTGCGACAGACCGAGACCGGGCATCAACCAGAAGGTGTGAAAGAAGATCACCACCGCAAAGTTTTGCAAACGGAAAAGAGCGTGGTATTGCTGGAATCGATATGAAGCCGATAAACGTAGGGGCATATACGCGGGATATAGAATACGCTTTTACCTTGGCGAAGGTATCATCTTTTGTTTAAAATTCATCTTAAAAATGTATTTTCTTAACATTAGGTAGTGTTTTACTGCGAAAATCACCAGAGGCCTAAACCGCCCTGTGCTTATGCGAATAATTTTTCAAATACTCGGTATCATTTTAGCACTCGTCTCCTTATATATAGTGAAAGGGGATGGAAGTGGATCGTCCTTGGAACCAATAAGAAACCAAATAAAAGTCAAATGAAAATTTACCTTGTTCTTCTCATGTTTGTGATTGGTGCTGTATTAGCGCTTCATTTAAGTATGAATGCGCAAGTCGGCGTCATACTCAGGAACCCTAAAGTAGGCAATGCCGTGTTTTGGGTCATCGGTGCTATCACCGCTATCATCATTGGCCTTACAGCCCATGATTCAGAGAGCTTGAATCGCTTGAAAGATGTACCACTTTGGCTGCTCACCGCTGGTGCAATCGGTGCAACATTGGTATTTGGCATTGCATGGGCTATTCCGCAACTGGGTGCTGCACCGGCTTTTCTATTGATGATAGCAGGACAGGTTGTGGCGGGGATGGTTTTTTCACACTACGGTCTTTTAGGCTCGCCAATCGAGCCGATTTCATGGATTAAGGTATTGGGTGTCATTTTACTTATCAGTGGTGCTGGCATCGTATCATTCGCCAAATAAATAAAGCAGACAAGGAATTAATAATGGAAACTAAAAATCAATTTAACAGACGAGATTTTATCAGATTGATGGGACTTGGGGCTGCGACAGCTGCTTTATTGCCGCCATTAGCCGTATGGGGGGCGCGAGATCGGAAATTCCAAATAGGTGCTACCTTTATTTTATGGGGCTACGGTCCCGATAACCTTGAACCAGCCCTCAAGGATATTTCCGAGTTAGGATACCATGCCTTTGAAACTTTCGGTTCAGTCATCCAGGAGTGGGAAGAGAAGCGTGGCGGACTAAATCAGCTGATTGAAAAATATCAAGTCCCCCTCATTTCGGGATTTTGTATGACGGACGTCTTAGACCCATCTAAAAAGAAAGACGAGCTCAAAAAACTAGTTCACTGGGCAAGGCTTTTGAAAAAAAATGGCGGTAAAGTCGTGGAATATTGCGCTTCCGGCATCGACCGCGAAAAACTCAAATTCGATTATCGGGAGCACAAGCAATATATGATCGAATCCATGAACGACTATGCAAAAGCCGTGACCGACGAGGGGTTGGTATGCGCATTGCATCCCCACACGGGTACACCTATTGAAACCGAAGAAGAAGTCTATTTCGTCATGGAAAACCTGAATACCGACTACATGAAGTTTGGTCCGGATGTAGGACAACTGGAAAAGGGTGGGGCCGATCCGGTGAAAATCGTCAAGGACTTCATTCCGTTGATTGAGCATGTACACTTAAAGGATTTCGAAGGGGGAGACAATGGTTATTTAGGTTATGCGCCGTTGGGCGTGGGACATGTCAAACTGAAAAAGATCCTTGACCTTTTAGAGCAGAAAAGGGATCAAATGGCAGGCATGATTATGTTTGAGCTTGATTTCGACCGGGATATTACGCCAAGATGGACCCCAGATAAGGCCGCTGAACTATCTCGTGACTACCTGCAATCGCTGGGCTATACATTCAATCACTAAAACATAAAAAGTATATAATGACGGACAAAACATCCATTCGTAAGCTGGAGGCAATCATCGGTGGGAAAGCGGTGATCAGCGTTTCAAACGAGCATTTCGATATCTATAACCCCAGTACAGGCCAGGTACAAGCGTTGGCACCAAAATGTACACAAGAGGAGGTTGTTGCCGCCATCGAGGCGGCACATCGGGTATTTCCGTCCTGGGCGGATGTGCCCGTGATGAAACGTATTACTGTACTCTATAAATTCAGGGATCTCATCGAACGCCATGAAGATGAATTGGTCGAGTTATTGAGCCGTGAAAATGGGAAAACGCTCGGGGAAGCACGTGGGGATGTGCTCAAGGCTAAGGAAGTCGTGGAGCTGGCGTGTGGTACACCTTCGCTCATGATGGGCGAATCAGTGATGAATGTATCATCTGGCTTTGATACGGTATCTTACCGTGAGCCATTGGGCGTATTCGCAGGCATTGCGCCCTTTAATTTTCCGGCGATGATTCCCCTGGGCTGGATGGTACCCCTGTGCATCGCCACAGGTAATACTATCGTCTTGAAGGCATCCAACGTCACGCCGATGACGTCTTTCCGCATGGTAGAGTTGCTCTATGAGGCTGGCTTGCCAGCAGGAGTCGTAAACGTGCTGACCTGTGATGATCACGCGGCTGCTCCCCTGTTGGAACATCCCCATGTCAAAGGGGTCACGTTTGTCGGGTCCACACGCACTGGCCAATTTATCTATCAGAAAGCTTCTGAACATGGCAAACGGGTGCAGGCGCTGTGCCAGGCGAAAAACCATGCGCTGGTGCTTGAGGACGCTGATTTGGAAAAAACGGCACATGCCATCATCAATGCGGCCTATGGCTGTGCTGGCGAGCGATGTATGGCCCTGTCGGCGGTGGTGGCACAGGAAACCATCGCGGACGATTTGGTGCAGCTATTGGTCCAGTATGCCCAGGCACTGAAAGTAGGGCCGGGCTATCATCCGGATACACAGATGGGACCACTCGTCACCCCTGCTCACCATGAAAAAGTAACGGGTTGGATCGCTAAAGGCTTGGAAGAGGGCGCTCAACTGGTGTTGGATGGCCGTCAATTTATCGTGCCGGGATTTGAAGATGGATGTTACCTTGGACCTTGCCTATTTGACCACGTCACGCCGGAGATGACCATTGGTGATGAAGAAATATTCGGGCCGGTATTAAGCATAAAACGCGTAAAAGATTTTGAGGAGGGCCTTGGTATTATGAACAACAATCCCTATGCAAACGGCTCCATCATATTCACCAACAACGGACATTACAGCCGCGAATTTGCCAGACGTACCCATGCTGGCATGGTCGGGATCAATGTAGGTATTCCGGTACCGGTCAGCATATTCCCGTTTACCGGCCATAAGCAATCATTTTTTGGTGATTTGCACGCCATAGGCAAAGACGGTGTGCGCTTTTATACGGAATCCAAGATTGTAACCACCCATTGGTTTGGCCCCGGCGAAGGGAAGAAAATGGATGCCTGGGGCGGCGCGATGTAAACCCATGTCAAACAGCTAAATGATGAATAACACATAACAAATGAAGAAAGCATATTGCCCACCATTTAACTTACAAACGCGGTTGCGGTTCCTTGGCCATGACTGCATCGTGACAGATCTGAGCCATACGATTAGCAAAGAGGATCCAACATTTATCGGGCACCAACGTACACTAATATGGGATCATTTGACGCATGAAGAAACCCAGCAGATGGGATTGACCAAGCCGCCATATTCGTATAAAGTGGTAGGATTTACCTTGTGTGATCATTCCAATACCCATGTGGATGCCATCAATCATGTGGTCAACGAGCCGGATGCGCGGGCAATAAACCAACTGCCCTTGGAATGGTTCATGGCGCCGGGCGTTTGGTTTGATTTTGCATGGAAGGAGCCGCGCAGCTATATCACACGGCAGGATATCGAAACGGCAATCGCGCAAACCGGAGTACACATACAGCCGCAATCCGTGGCTTTGATTCATACCGGATGGTACAAAAAATGGAAGGATCCCTTCAATTACATCCGAGACTACCCTGGTCTGGATCGCAGTGCCATGGAGTACCTTAATGATTTGGGAGTCATCAGTGTGGGGGCCGATGCGCCGAGTATCGATAGTTATCACGAAGTGGCTGTGGTCAAAGAGCAACCAGCGCACATTGTATGCCGTGAACGGGAAATATTGAATATGGAAAACCTTGCGCAGGTAGACCTGATACCAACCAAGGAGTTTTGGTTTATTGGCCTACCGTTAAAAATCAAGGGTGGGTCGGGATCGCCATTTAGGGGAGTTGCTGTTGTGCCACAAAATTAACGTATTAAGATGACGACATATCATGAGATGGATGCTTTGGTGTTGAAAGGTGTCCGCGATTTTTCAATAGAACGGGTGTCTATTCCGGTGCCGGGAGATGACGAGGTCATCTGCAAGGTTGATACGACTTATATATGCGGAACAGACCCGCATATCATCGGGGGTGATTTTCCAGGGTTTTGGCCTACTGCTTTTCCATTTATCCCCGGTCACGAATGGTCGGGAACGGTCACCGTTGTGGGTGCGAAGGCCGCTGCTCTTGGCTGGCGGGAGGGCGACCGCGTCTGTGCGATTTCCCACTGTGGCTGTGGATATTGCAGCATGTGCCTGAAAGGACGCTACAACATTTGCTTGAATTACGGACATGAGGAACGCGGGCATCGCCAATATGGGCATTATACGCCAGGGGCATATGCACAATACATGCGTACTTCAGTGAAAAGCATCTTCAAGATACCCGATGAAATGGAATTGGAATATGCCGCTTGTGTAGACCCACTTAGCATCGCTTTATATACCGTCAAACGTTCGCGTATGGAGCCGGGTGACGATGTATTGATCCTGGGTACGGGACCGCAGGGGTTGATGGCTGTCTTATGCGCGAAGGCACTTGGAGCCGGACGAATCTTTGCTGTGGGCAATGGCGATCGCCTCAATAAAGCAGAAGAGCTGGGTGCTGTCCCGATTAATTACCGGAATGATGATGTACTTGGCCTACTGCGGCAGTTTACTGAAGGTAAGGGCGTTCCGGCGGTGCTTGAATGTGCGGGAACGGCAGCGTCACTGCAACTGGCCTGCCTCGCTGCGTCAAAGGGTGGGGTGATTTCGGTCATTGGTATCCCCCATACCGATCCAAGTATCCCACTGAAACGGATGGTGCTTGATGAAGTGGAATTGGTGGGCAACCGAGCCAACCCCAATACGGCTCAAGAGGCTATCGATCTGCTGGTCAATAATCGGATAGATCTGCACCCACTCTTGACACACCGCTTCTTATTGAAAGACTTCAAAGAGGCATTGCAGACCTTCGAAGACCGGATCGACGGGGCCATCAAAGTTGCTGTCAAACCGAATGAAATGGACTAATTGTAAAATGTAGCGATAATTAAGAAAACAGCTATGAGCGAAAAAGTGATGATTGTAAGTGGCGGGGCTTCGGGTCTGGGATTGGCCGCCGCAATCAAGTTTGCCCAACAGGGCTACGATATTGTGCTTGTGGACATTGACAAGCAAAAGGGAGAAAAGGCCGCGGAGCAGATCCAGAAGATGGGCAGGCAAGCGCTGTTCTGCGAATGTAATATTGCCGATGGCCTTCGGATACGGGAAGTGGCCCAGCAAACCAAGGAACAGTTTGGGCGCGCGGATGCGCTGATCAACAATGCAGGTTTGGAACTCCGGGGAAGTATCCTACAATGTACGGAAGAAGAATGGGAACGTACATATGCTATCAACCTAAAGGGAATCTACCACATGGCAAATGCATTTGTGCCCATGATGATCGAGCAGGGCAAGGGAGCCGTGATCAATACGGGATCCATCCTGGGATTCCGCACGGTACCCGAGCGGGCGGCATATTCTTCATCCAAGGGTGCCATTGATACGCTCACACGGAGTATGGCGCTCGACTTGGCCCCTCACCACATCCGGGTCAATTGTGTGGCACCTGGAGCCATTGATACACCCCTGTTGCGCGGTTCCATCAACGATTCGCCGGACCCTGCCGCGACGGAGAAAATCTTGGGTTCCAAAAGCGTATTTAATCGAATGGGCACGGCGGAGGAGGTAGCCAATGTGATGTATTTCCTGGCTTCGGATGAAGCATCTTTTGTCACGGGCGCTACCTACTTCGTGGATGGTGGTTGGTCGATATTATAATGGTAAAATCCTTTAATACAAGTTGTTTTGATTAGTTTAGTAGCTAAAAAATCTCAGTTGGCGAAAGGTCTTGTCCGCTTGCTGGAAATAAAGGATGCCGATATTCGGTTGTCCAATTTGTATCAGTGTCGCTACGCCGTAGATCAGGCCATCCACATCGGCGGTGCATCATCGGCAGTTATTCCGATGGTAAGCGTTTATTACAGTGGCGTATTGGATAGTGATGTTGCACAGCCGACAGCGCCCGATCAAGACTTATTTATATTAAGCAAAGGGCATGCCGTAGCTACCTTAGCGTCCATCTACGCGGACTTGGGGTATTTCGCCGATACGGTGTTGCAAAATTCACGGTCGATATCCAGCATACTCAATGGGCATCCCGGTCCCATATTGCCCGGTGTGCATTTGGCCACGGGTCCGATGGGGCAGGGCATGGGTGTAGCACAGGGGTTTGCCATTGCAGGGCAACGATCAGGCAATTTTGATGTCTATGCGCTTACAGGCGACGGTGAATTGCAAGAAGGTCCGATATGGGAGACGGTCATGTACGCTGGATACAAACGGCTGGAAAACCTGTGCGTTTTAGTCGATCACAATGGGGGGCAACTGGATACCACAGCCAAACTGCATTTTCCATATACCCATTTGGCTGCAAGCTTCCAAAGCTTCGGCTGGCGGGTGATAGAGGTAGATGCTACGCAATACCATGGTGTGGTAAATGCCTTGTATACCTTTAAATTTGGGCGGCGGGATGGTCGGCCAACCGTTATTATCTGCAATGCTACAAAGGGCCAAGGCGGTTATTCGGATTACATGAATAACCATAAAGTATCCATAGCGGCAAATTTGCTTGATCAGGAAGAAAAACTTCTCCAACAACGAAGGCTGAATCATATCCGTCGTTTTGGCCAATATTTCCAACGTTTACAAAACGAGCGCTTGTCCGATGTTTGCGAGGCGCTGGAGCAGTATGCCGATCGGTTGGGCTATGTGTATTCATCGACGGAAACAGCGGCACGTCTTTTCTTGGAAAAGAAACCGGTGACGGTGAAAACGGTGAAGGCTCCAATACGCGAAAAACGTATCCGTTTTGATGCTGCATCGTTGCCCAAATTAGAAATGGGAGCCAACTATATGCCGCATAAAGTGATTGAAATGGTAATGAAAGTATTTGCGAAGGATGACAAAGTCGTCTCTGTGGATGCTGATTTATCATCAACAAGCGGGTTGCAAGCCGGTGTAGGTTATGTAGATCAGACTCGGGCGCTGAATGTAGGCGTTGCCGAGGCCAACATGATGCTTATCGGGGAAGCTTTCGCCATACTGGGTGGAAATGTCTGGATAAGCACGTTCTGCCCGTTTTATGATTGGAAAGTGCTACGCCGTATAGCGGTGGGTTATCAGGAACGATTGGAAGCTATTGCTGCCAATAGTTGGCTGTCCGAGGGCCATGGCATTGATTTGACGTTGGTGGCAACAGCCGCCGATTTGGAAACCCAGTCAAATGGTGCTACGCATATGGGCAATGATGACGCCGTGATGCTCGATGGATTGGCTCATCTCAAGATTATCAACGCTTCCTGTCCGCAGCAATTATTGGGGATCTTGCGTTGGATAGCGCAGGGGAATAAAGGGATTGTGTACCTACGGATACTGCGGGCAGCCGCACCGGTGATTTATGCAAGTGATTTTGAGTTTGAATATGGTCGTTCATATGTTGTGAAGGACGCAGCGGAACCCGACATCACGGTGGTGTCCAGCGGACGTCAGGTGTTTGAATCCTTGGTAGCAGCAGACGAGTTGGCCGCCAGGGGAATCGCGGTAAAGGTGATAGACATGCCGTCCATAGACCAACAAGTGCTGTTAGCGGAATACCATAGCGGTAGACCTATAGTTATCGCGGAACAAAACAATGGCTACATCTGGAACAATTTCATTAAGGTACTCTTTGAAAACGAAAAACAGGTTGATACTGGACAGCTTTACGCTGTGAATACCGTGGGTAAAGGGCCGTTACAATATATTCACTCTGGTACTTATGCCGAGTTAGCCGACTATTATGGACTATCGGGGAGTCGGCTTAGCGACTACCTCATTGATTTATTAAACAAAAATTGAGATGACAATCATTCACGAAGATGATGTGCGAGAAACCTTACAACCAGGCAGGTATATGCGATGGCTTACTAATGACGATACGTTAAAAGCACAATACCTGTCCGTTTGTGTGATACGTGTGCTGCCGGGAGAGGCTGTGCGCCCGGCACATTCACACCCTAAGAGTGAGGAAGCCATTTATATTATTAGTGGTAATGGAAAAGTAATGATTGAAGGGGAGGTGGGAAATGTGAAGGCGGGGTCGTTGGTACTCTTTGAACAAGGTAAAGTCCATATGCTGAAAAATACCAGCACGGAAGAAATGAAGGTGGTTTGTTTTTTTGCCCCGGCAACCAGTCTGGACAATTACCTGTTGTTTGAGGACGTCCAAATTCCCGATTAATAGTTAACCGTTGCTTAGGTATCATAATTATGTTGTCCATCATGGGTAGGGTACGAAAACTGTCGAAAACCGAAAAATATGTGTCGGGTGAATTTCCTATAAAGCGTGTGAAAACCGTGAACGATTATGCACAATTACCCGATAGATCAGTATGGGAAGCGTTTAAGGAAGGGGATGAATTGGCGTTTGTCAATATCTACAGAACCTACGTCGATGTACTGTTTAACTATGGTTGCCAGTTTACTGCCGACCGTGAAATGGTGAAGGATTGTTTACAGGATTTTTTTGTTTATCTCCGCAATAGCCGGGCAGGCTTGGGAAAAACGGATAATATCAAACTGTACTTGTTGAAAGCCTTCAGACGACGTGTGTTCGACTACCTCAAAAAGACAAATCGGGAGATCCAACACAATGAATATTTTGCCTTTCTGCAATTTCCTATTGAACTATCCAGTGAATCCATGTATATCAACCGACAAATAGAGGCCGAACA
The DNA here is from genome assembly GCF_900109365.1 of Parapedobacter koreensis. Lineage (GTDB taxonomy): Bacteria > Bacteroidota > Bacteroidia > Sphingobacteriales > Sphingobacteriaceae > Parapedobacter > Parapedobacter koreensis. The sequence goes on from NZ_FNZR01000003.1 coordinate 12,358, forward strand.
ACTGGTACGGTTGAATACAGCGTTGCAGGCCTTGAACACCAAGGAGCGGGAGGCGATTTATTACTTCTATTACGAAGGGTTGAGCTATGAACAGATCGCGGAAATCCTGCATGTTACCCATGTGTCATCTGCTCGGCGTATCGTGTATCGGGGATTGAGCCATCTGAAAAAGTTTTTTTAACCAATTATCCAGTTTTTATTGTTTTATCCGGTATCATGGATCGCCTTTCAGCCTTATTATATTAAGCACGTCAGGGCATACCAATTTGCTCGCACGTAACTAATTCGAACTAAAGATGATGAATATGTTATTAGTTAGATCAACTAAAAGGGGAAGACTTTTGCCCATTCTCAGCGCGGTTTTGTGTGCCTTCGTTGTCGCGGGGTGCAGCCGTCCCGATTCCGCTGACCAATATACGACATGGATGAACTATGGGGGGGGTGCGGATCAATCCAAGTATTCCAAATTGGATCGCATCGATAAATCAAATGTGTCCCAACTGTCCGTGGCGTGGTCATATGCCACAGGTGACAATACTTCTTACCAGTTTAATCCGATTATTGTAGATACCGTGATGTACGTACTGGCAAAAAACAGTTCCCTGGTGGCACTCCACGCAGTTACGGGCGAGGAACTTTGGATACATGCCAATCTGAATGGGATCGCTCGACGGGGGATAAACTATTGGGAAAGCAAGGATCGCTCGGACAGAAGGCTGATTTTTCAAATCAACGATTACTTGCAGGAAATCGATGCACATACGGGACAATCGATACGGACGTTCGGAAAGGATGGGTTGGTCGATTTGCGGGAAGGGCTTGGGCGTGATCCGGGGACGATTGCCCGCGCGCAGTCGGGCACACCCGGAGCAATATTTGAAAATCTCATTATCCTGGGGGCTTCCACCGGTGAGGGGTTTCTTTCTACACCCGGTTTTCTGCGGGCTTACGATATTCTGACAGGCGATCTGGCTTGGACATTCCATACGATTCCCCAACCGGGAGAATTTGGTTACGACACCTGGCCCAAAGACGCTTATAAATACATTGGCGGAGTCAATACTTGGGGCGAAATTTCCCTTGACGCGGAGCGGGGGATAGCTTATTTTCCGGTAGGTTCGCCTACGTACGATTATTACGGTGCTGACCGGATTGGCGCCAATTTATTTGGTAATTGTTTGCTCGCGCTGGATGCCCGTACGGGTGAGCGCCTATGGCATTATCAATTGGTGCATCATGACCTTTGGGATTATGACCCTTCTGCAGCTCCACAACTGGTCACGGTCAACCATGGTGGTAAAGCCATCGACGCGGTGGCTATCGCTACTAAACATGGGTTTTTGTTTGCGTTTGACCGGGTGACGGGCGAGCCGCTGTGGCCCATTGAAGAACGTGCTGTTCCTGCCAGTGACCTGCCGGGCGAAGAGGCTTGGCCCACACAACCGTTCCCAACCATATTGCCCCCCTTTGCCCGCCAGCAGATGACATCAGCTGACCTTACGCCGTTTTTCTTGAATCCGGACGAACGGGAGGAATGGACGCGTAAGATTGATAGTATGCAAACGGGTTTATTTACACCATTGTCTCACCTGAAGGCAACCGTCACACAACCCGGTGCAGTAGGTGGGGCCAATTGGGGCAGTACGGCCGCCAATCCCGCTACGGGTATGGTATACGTCCGTAGCATTGATTGGCCTTCGTTTTATGGGAAGATGATTAGACAGGAAGCCCCCGATGAGCAAGCGGAAGCTGCTGGTCCCGGGGAACTGAGTGGAGACGCATTATATGTCCAATATTGCCAGGCTTGCCACGCGAACGATCGATCCGGTGGCGTAGGTCCCTCGTTGGTGGGACTGTCAGCTCGCATGCAGTTCAATGAATTTCATCAGCTTGTATCAGGTGGCCGCGGTGAAATGCCGGCACTCCACCACCTCGATGAGGAGGCTGTCCAGCGCCTGTATAGATACCTGGCCCGGCTCGACAGAATGAGTCCGCAACGGACAAACGATACCGTGGAGGGGCCAGTGGTCGCATCGGGAGGCATACCGGGTGGTTTGGAATTGCGGAAAGCCCCGAATCTGGGTAGTTATGGGGGGAATGATTTCGGCCCACCCTATCCTGCAGGCGTTGAAGCGCCTTCGCTTCGCTACTTCGTTCCTCCCGGATGGGGACTGGAACATCCATACCTCATCAGTCCACCCTGGTCTACGATTACAGCATATGATCTAAATGAAGGGACGATTAAATGGACAAGGGCTATTGGTGAAGATAAGATGGCGGCAGCGGAAGGGGGAAAGAACACGGGAGTACCAAGGGCGCAGCGAAATGGCATGATTGTCACTGCCACGGGACTTCTGTTTTCTACCAGCAAAGATGGAAAAATATATGCATTTGATGCAGAGACTGGTGAGCAATTGTGGGCTGGTGATTTGCCTATGGGAACGGAAGGCCTTCCCTCGCTTTACCGAGTTGGAGGACGTGATTACTTGGTGGTCTGCGCGTCCACACCCATCCGCTGGTCGATAGATAAGGGAGAAGGAGACGAGCAAGAGCAAGCAGGTCAGCAGGGCCAATATGTCGTCTTTTCATTGCCTGAAAATGTCGGCCAATAAAAAAATCAAATTATTCGGTATCATTTTCCGATAGCGTCCCTTTATTATAATAGTAAGCGAATTGTAAGGTGAACGTGCACGAATTTGAAATATTCCTCCGGTTGATTATGAACAAAGGGTTCCGTGATTGGGTGATCAATCCCAACGAGGAACGAAATTATTTCTGGAGAAAATGGATGGCAGAACATCCCGACGCTACAAATGTGGTCAAGAAAGCACGAGAGTTTGTCGATCGGATAAGTTTCAAACATGAACAGCTTTCGGACGACGAAAAAGAAGCGTTGTTAGGAAAGATCATCGCTTCTGAAAAGCATCAGTTCAAAGGCAGTCGTACGTCCGATTTCTACAGCAACGTGAGGTGGTGGATGAAGGTGGTAGCGGTATTGGTGCTTTGTTTTGGCTTGATTTTGCTGACCGACGATTTCACATCGCGGATTCAGATTAAACCCGAGCGGTTTTTAAATGAATGCAAGATCATACAGACAGGAAAAGGGCAACGGCATAAGGAAATCTTACCGGATGGAACTACGGTTTACCTCAACGCGGAAAGTACGTTACAATTTCCATTACATTTTAATGCTGCTATCCGAAGAGTGGAGCTCAAGGGAGAGGCTTTCTTCGAAGTGGTACGCATCGACACGGTGCCCTTTATTGTTTCGGCTCAGGGAATTGAAACACAGGTGTTTGGTACTTCGTTCAATGTAAGGGCTGTGGAAGAGGAGCTCGCAACGGAGGTGTCTTTAGTGTCGGGCAAAGTCAGTGTTGATGTGGCGGGTAATAAGGAAGGAATAGGGGGTTCGGTCTTGAAACCAGGAGAACAGTTCAGCTATAATTGGCACTTGGGAAAATCGGAGAAACATACGTTTGACATCCAAGAAATAACCGCCTGGAAAGATGGTATCATTTATTTGAAAGATGCAAGCTTGGATGATTTTATTGTGAAAATGGAAAATTGGTATGGTGTTGATTTTCAGGTTTTCGGTAAAGCATCCAAGGAATGGAGAATCAATGGACGGTACCAAAATGAAGAATTAGACAATATCCTCAAAGGACTCATGTTTGTATATGGCATTAGTTATAAAATTGACGGGGACAATGTCATGCTGATAGTTAACCAATAAGTTATGCGACCCGACGTAGGTCAATAAAAAGCGTCAATAGTGACATTTTTTGATTTGTAGTATTGGCGACTAACGGCCGTGGTCGGTGATCTATAATAAATGTTAGTTATAACCAATTAATTAATAAAACCTATATTATGGAAATTTTTAGATTACACTTGTCGTTTAAGGCAAGAGGATTGGTATTGGGAATCCTTTTGTCACAACTGAGTATGACTTGGGTGTTTGCACGCCAACGTTTGCGTGACCAAGTAGCTGCTGTTTCGTTTGTACAGCATACCTTGAAACCAAGAGGGGTAACCAGCCTGTTGGAAGGAACGATCGATTTAAATATCCGCAATGTAAAAGTTGCCGAGTTGTTCCAAACGGTCGAAGCAAAAACCGGTTTGAATTTCGTCTATGACAAAGAAGTGCTGACCTACAGTAAAACGTTTACGATAAAGGAGCGTAATATTACTATCCGCGCACTATTGGACGAGATCTCACGACAATCCAAACTTCGCTTTAAGGCAGTCAGCAACAATATTAACGTCCGGTTAGTGGATGAAAAACATCCTGAACCGCTGGAATCCAAAAGCATGGCAGATGTGACCATAAATGGTCAGGTTCAGGACAAGGATAATGTACCACTGGCCGGAGTCACCATTAAGGCAGCGGGCGGCACCCAAGGTGCGGCAACCGATGAAGAAGGTCGGTTTTCCATCACCGTACCGGAGAATGCCGTGTTGGTATTCTCATTGATTGGCTATGTAGAACAACGTATTCCGGTTGGGCAGCAGCGCACGCTCCGCGTGACGCTGGCGGAAAGCACTTCTTCGTTGGAGGAAGTGGTGGTCGTTGGTTATGGTACGCAACGACGCAGCGACGTTACCGGTGCCATTGCTTCGGTTACATCGAAAGAGCTTGAAGATGAACCTGTGTTGCAAGTGGGACAGGCCCTGCAAGGTAAGGTGCCGGGATTGCAGGTATCACAGAACTCTGGTGCGCCGGGGTCCGGTTTGTTAATCCGCGTGAGGGGTACCGGTACAGTAAATAACTCCGAGCCTTTGTATGTGATAGACGGTAACCCCAATGTCGAAGCCATTGATATCGCACCCGATCAGATCGAGAGTATCCAGGTGCTGAAGAGTGCAAGTGCTGCGGCCATTTATGGCGCCCAAGGTGCCAACGGCGTCGTGCTGATCACGACCAAACAAGGCCGGGCCGGGAAAACCCAGCTGGACGTTAATTTTTCTCAGGGATTACAGCAGATTCAGCGGTATTTCCCGATGACCAATGCCATGCAATACGCCACCTTGTATAACGAAGGTCTGGTGAATGCCGGGCAGGCCCCACTCTATCCGGATCCGGAAGCGTTAGGCGAGGGGACCAACTGGCAAAAGGAAATATTTCGCCTTGCTCCGATGACGGATGTGGGTCTTGCCGCCAGTGGCGGTAATGAATCAAGCAGGTTTTATTTTTCTGCTGGTTACACCAAGCAGGATGGTATTGTTAAGAACAGCACGTTTGACCGGATTAGTCTTCGCGTCAATTCTTCACATAAGATCAATGATTTTATAAGTTTAGGGCAAAACCTGTCCACGAGTCTGGCCACGTACAGTAATATTTCGGAGTTTGGATATGGCGTATTAAATAGCACGTTAACAGCCAACCCGGAAATACCTGTAAAAAACCCGGATGGAAGTTGGGGTTTCTCCGCAAACTCTTTGAATTCCAGTAACCCGGCAGCTGCTTTAAGTTATGTCAATGATGACACCAAACGTCCCGTAATCAACGGGAATGCTTATCTCGATATTACGCCACTGGAAGGATTAGTTTTCCGTTCTCAGCTTAATTTCAATATGGGTAGAAGCGAACGAAAAACCTTTACACCGGTGTATCGGGTTTCTACTTCCCAGTTTAACGACGTGGCTACGCTTGCCGAGCAAGAAAGTCGCTTTAACGAGTACAGTTGGGCAAATACATTGACATACCAGAAAGAATTTGGCGAACACAACCTGGAGGTGTTAGGAGGTTTCACCGTACAGGAATCATACCGGCAAAATATTAACGCATCAGGAAGGGGGCTTCCTCCCGCAGCCACCGACAATGAGGGTATTCGTTATCTCGACCTTGCGATTTCCAATTTCAGCGCCACAGGGGGTGCCGGGGAATGGGGTATCCTATCTTATTTAGGACGTGTTAACTACAACTTTGCCGGAAAATATTTTACAACGGTTAATTTTCGTGTGGACGGTTCTTCCCGTTTTGGCGAAAACAACAAATATGGTAGTTTCCCTTCTTTTTCACTGGGGTGGAAAATATCGGAAGAGAATTTCCTGAAAGATGCAAATTGGGTAAGCAACCTCATGTTAAGAGGCGGATGGGGCTCATTGGGCAACCAGAGTTCATTGCCAAACTACGCTTTCGCGCACCTTGTTACGCCGAATGTTAATTACGCCTTTGGCAATGCCGTTGTAAGAGGCCAGGCACCCACTACCCTGGGTAATCCGGACTTAAAATGGGAGTCAACCCGGGAAACAAATCTCGGTTTTGATTTTACCGGATTCGGGGGGAAAGTGAATGCTTCTTTTGACTGGTATTATAAGAAAACGACCGATATGCTGTTGCAGGTGCCGCTGGTAGGATACGCAGGTATTACTACGGCTCCTTATGTAAATGGCGGTGATGTGCTTAATAAAGGAATTGAAGCCATGCTGGGGTACAATCATTCGACCAGCAGCGGAATCAATTTTGAAGTGTCGGGAAATATAGCCTTCAATAAAAATAAGGTAACCGCGCTGAGTAACTCGGGTACCTCCATTCAGCAATTCCTGAGTTTCGTAGGACTGATGAATTCCACACAGGTGGGAGCGCCGATCGCCTCTTTTTACGGCTGGATCGTGGATGGCGTGTTCCAGTCGGAGGATGAGATTGCAGCACATGCCGTTCAAAGTAACGGTACTGCGCCGGGCGACTTTAAATTCCGCGACCTGGATGGTAATGATGTGATCGATGCCAATGATCAGACGATTATTGGCAACCCGTGGCCCAAGTTTACATATGGCATAAATGGGGGGATTTCCTATAAAGGGTTGGATTTGAAAGTACTGTTGCAGGGAACTTACGGAAATGACATTTTCCAGGCGTTTAAATTCAGGACAGAAGGGGCAAGCTTCTTCAACTATACCAAGAATGTTTGGGATAACCGGTGGACAGGTCCGGGCACCAGCAACACGATGCCACGGCAGACCACAAGCGATCCGAACAACAACATGCGTTCTTCTACCTATTACGTAGAAGATGGCTCATACCTCCGGGTCAGAAATATTCAACTGGCCTATAACATACCCGTGAAACGGGCTCTTTTACGCAATGCGAGGGTATATGTATCGGTTCAAAATGCATTTGTGTTTACAAAATACCCAGGTTTTGATCCGGAAATAGGAACGAATCGGGACGCGAACCCGCTATATATCGGAATCGATGAGACCAATTATCCTATTCCCCGTATTTACACGGTAGGGTTTAATGTGGGTTTTTAGTGTCAAGAAATAAATTTTAGTAGAAGTAAAACTATTAAAGATGAAGTACTTAGCTTATATTACTATACTGTCCGGTTTACTTTTAACCAACCAAGGGTGTAAAAAAGTCTTATATAAGACGCCGTTGGCACAATTGAGTACTGACGTGAACTATGTAACGCCAGACGATGCCGTAAGAGCGGTAACCGCCGCTTATACGCCCGCTGCCGGCAACAATTGGTGTTGTACGTATGTGGGAACGGGTTATATGCATTGGGTGTTGGGGAATGTGGCTTCAGATGATACGGATAAAGGCGGTGAGTCCGGTTCTGACCAGTTATATGCGCAACAGGTGCAGCTTTTTAATATTCCCGCAGACAACGATGCGACCCGGTTTGCTTACCAGGTTTCCTATATAGGGATTCGCCGCGTCAATTTGGTGCTTGAGCATATTGTAAACATACAAATGGACGAAAACCTGAAAGCCCGCTTCCTTGCTGAAGTTAAGTTTTTGAGAGGCTGGTATTATTTCAATTTGGTGAAAGCCTTTGGTGATGTGCCGCTGGTACTTTCTTCCGAACTTGAATCTTTTGATTTGGTGCGGTCGCCCAAAGCGGAGGTTTGGGCGCAGCTTATTAAGGACTTTACCGAAGCGGAAGCGGTATTGCCGGAAGCTTCCGAATACAGTGCAGCAGATCATGGCCGCGCTACGAAAGGCGCTGCACAGGCCTATCTGGGTAAGGCATATTTGTATCTGAATGACTTTGCGAAGGCGGAAGAGTGGTTTGGTAAAGTAATAGCCTCCGGTCAGTATGCGTTAAGTTCAGACTACCTGGAAATGTTTATGAGAGCTGGAGAAACCAGTAGCGAACACATTTTCCAGGTTAAATTTTTAAACGACCAGGGTGCACAACCTGCAAATAATAATAATATCGGTACCACCTTTGGTAGTCGGGCCAAAAATGGCTGGGGCTTTAATTTGCCTACACAGGATTTCGTGGATGCTTTTGAACCCGGCGATCCGCGGCTAAACCAAACGGTTTATAAAAATGGTGATGTCATGCCGGATGGCTGGATAGCAAACGTGGGAAACAGCACGACAGGCTATCTTGTTAAGAAATACTACGTGCCGGATTATGAGCGAATACAAGGTTCAGTACAGGCGGGAAGAGACGATATCTATATGCGGTTAGGAAAGGTGTACCTGTGGTATGCCGAAGCAGCCAATGAAATCGGTAAGACCACAGATGCTTTACATTACCTGAATGAAGTGCGTAGGCGGGCCAGACAGGGTAATAATGACGTATTGCCCGATATTACGGTGACTGATAAGGATGCCTTGCGATCAGCCATCTGGCATGAGCAGCGAGTCGAATTCGGACAGGAGTATGAACGCTTCTTTGAGCTGGTACGGCAGGACCGTGCAGGACAGGTATTGAGAGCCTATGCTGCCAAATACAATACCGCCAAAGGCGAAGGGTTCAGGGATGGAATCAATGAGATATTTCCCATACCTCAAACCGAAATCAATTTGAGCGGAGGTAAAATAGTCCAAAATCCTGGGTACTGATGAAGTATTATAGCTATCTTTTTGCTGTGCTGTTTGCGTTTCAGGCAACAGCACAGCCTGCACAGGACAGCGCGGTGGTTGCGCCGAGCATGACGTTCCTGCCCGACTGGACGTTTAAGGGAAACGAGCTGGCAGAATGGAAGGCTCTGGGAAACACGGCATGGCACGCAACGGATGGCGAGCTGCGGGCGCAATCGTCATCGGGTAAGCCCATGCGGGGATGGTTGGTAAGCAACCAGTCTTATCAGGATATTGGTTTCAGGGCATTGTTTAAATGCGAGGGAACCGCCGAAACGGGATTGCTGTTCCGCTTGGAGCAGCAATCATCCGGATACCGCGGTATATACCTTTCTCTCAAAATTGGTGATGTGGGATTGTATGCAGTAACCCTGGATGCTGACGGAAATCTGCAACAGCAGGAGCCCCTGCGCCGGGCAGGGGGAATCTGGTATCGGTTGGCCCCGCCGCCGGAAGAGGACAGCCGTGCTGTCGGTAATTTTCAACGTCCCAACCCCCCCGATGTTTACCGCCCAATAAGTCCACCCAATACCGACTATCAGCAGGGCGTGTGGAATCAGATTGAAGTGTTTTTTGACTTAAATACCATCCGCGCATTTCTTAATGACGGTCGGGAAATCGGTGGAGCTGCCGATGCATACCTGGAAGGGTACGGACCGGTGGCATTGTATGCCGCAGGCGAGGGAAGTGTGCAGTTCAAGGATGTGGGCATCAAGGATATCGCCCTCCGCTTTACGCCGGATGAAGAAACGTCAGCGCATTTCAAGTCGCAGCGGATAAGCGATATGTATTATTCGTGGGGCGCTGATGCCGCGGATTTCAACCGCGATGGGCATCTGGATGTCATTTCGGGCCCCAATATCTTTTATGGCCCCGATTTTACCACCCATCGTGAAATTTTCCCGGCAATAGCGGTGAGCCCTTCAAAGGAATTTACCGCTGTCAATGTGCAATATACCTATGACTTCAACGGTGATGGCTGGCCCGATGTGTTGGTGAGCCCTTCGCGGGCGGTGCTGTACCTGAATCCAGGGAACGCTTCGCGCCGATGGGCAGAGCATGTCGTTATCAAGGAAGTTCAGACTGAAATCACGGATTTCAAGGATATCGACGGGGATGGCAAACCGGAGCTTATCTATGGCGCAAATGGTTCACTTCGTTATGCCAAGCCGGATGGCGATGATCCGACCCGGCCTTGGAAGGAATACCGTGTTTCCGAAGACGGGTATGTGCTGGCCCACGGCATCGGCACGGGTGATATCAATGGGGACGGCAAATTGGATATCCTCGGTCCCTACGGGTGGTGGGAACAGCCAGCCACGCTGGAGGGACAGTTATGGAACTACCACCCCGTCGCTTTCGGACGTTATGGCCATCGCGGCAGCAACGTAGGCGGTGCCATCATGGCCGTCTATGACGTCAATGGGGATGGACTGAATGACGTGGTCACCAGTCTCAATGTACATGGATTTGGCTTCGCTTGGTTCGAGCAGCAACGGGATGGGCGGGATAGCATTTCGTTTGTCCGGCATATGATCAGCGATGATTACTCAAGGGATGGCGCTGGAGGCGTGACCTTTTCGCAAGCCCATGGAGCTACATTTGCGGATGTCGATGGTGATGGTGTGCTCGATTTTATCGTGGGGAAGCGCTATTTTACACACCTGGACAATTATTATGATCCCGATCCTTATGGTCCGCCGGTGCTTTACTGGTACCGTACAGTACGTAACCCCGATGCCCCCGGTGGTGCGGAGTTTGTGCCGGAGTTGATCCACAACCGATCCGGTGCAGGGTCCGAAGTCGATGCCATTGACTTAAACGGGGATGGCCGGGTAGATATTATCACAGCGACCAACCGGGGTACATTTATCTTTTGGAACCAATACGAGTAGGCGAAACATGCATTTGATGATGATTCAACGGTGGCTTAAATTTTTCACGGTAGTCCGCGCCATGCTGTTGCTTGCCGGCATGTCGGTGTTTTTGCAGACATGCAGCGACAAACGCGAGGGAAATCCCCGCATCCTGGTATTCAGCAAAACGGCCGCTTTTTACCACGAGTCCATACCTGCCGGCAACGCCGCATTGCTTAAAATGGGTGCAAATAACGGTATTGACGTGGATACGACCACGGATGCGAATAGGTTTAACGAAGACAGTTTGAAGCAGTATTCGGCCGTGGTTTTCCTGAGTACCACCGGCGATATCCTCGATCAATACCAGGAAGTGGCTCTTGAGCGGTACATCCAGTCCGGTGGCGGATTTGTAGGTATCCATGCTGCAAACGATGCGGAATACGACTGGGGCTGGTATGGCCGATTAGTGGGCGCTTATTTCCAAGACCATCCCCGCCCCCAGGAGGCCCGGTTTCGGGTGGTGAATTCCCAGCATCCGGCTACCGAAGGGTTGCCGGAGACGTTTACTTATGCCGATGAATGGTACAATTTCAAACGCATTTCGCCTGACATCAAGGTGCTCATCACCATCGATGAGCATAGCTACGAAGGGGGTACCCATGGCGATAGCCATCCCATGGCATGGTACCATGACTTCGATGGCGGCAGGTCGTTTTTCACGGCATTTGGACACTCGGCCGAATCGTTTCAGGATTCATTGCAACTGCGGCACATCCTTGGTGGCATCCGTTATGCGATTGGAAATAATGAAAAACTGGATTATCGGAAAGCCAAAAGCAAACTTGTCCCCGAACGGAAACGGTTCGTGAAGACGCAACTGATGAAGGGCGAACTGTTTGAACCTACCGAAATGGCCTTGCTTCCCAATTCGGATATCTTGGTGGCCCAACGTAGGGGTGAATTGCTGCTGTATCAACAGGCTACGGGAACAATAAAGCAAGTGGGACAGTTGGATGTATACCATCGTACCGAAGTGCCCAATGTGAATGCCGAGGAGGGACTATTGGGAATGGCCCTGGATCCGGCGTTTGAAAAAAACAACTACGTATACCTTTTTTATAGCCCCACGGATACTTCCGTAAACCGCCTGTCCCGTTTTGTGTATGACCGGGATACATTGGATAGGGCGTCTGAGCAGGTTATCCTTCAGTTTTATTCACAGCGGGACATCTGCTGCCATACCGGAGGGTCCATCGCTTTTGGCAGTGACGGACTGCTGTATCTATCCACTGGCGATAATTCCACGCCTTTTGACCAACCGGATCCTTCCCGGTACAAAAATCAGGGATTTGCGCCGATGGATGGCCGCTCCGGTTTCGAGCAATACGACGCCCGCCGATCCTCCGGCAATACCAATGATTTGCGGGGCAAGATTCTCCGAATAAACGTACTGGCCGACGGAACCTACGATATACCGGAAGGCAACTTGTTTGCTGTGGGACAACAGCATACCCGGCCGGAGATTTACGTCATGGGCACACGCAATCCGTACCGCATATCCGTTGACCCGAAGACCAACTTTCTCTATTGGGGTGAGGTAGGGCCGGATGCTGGTGAAGACCGTGTGGACACGCGGGGTCCGCGCGGTTATGATGAGGTCAATCAAGCGCGCGAGGCTGGATTTTTCGGGTGGCCATTCTTTGTCGGAGCCAATTATGCTTATCGTTCGTATGATTACGGCACTGGCCAATCGGGGCCGTTGTTCGACCCTGAAGGCCCGGCAAATACATCACCCAACAATACCGGGCTCAATAGGCTTCCGCCAGCGCAGCCAGCATTTATCTGGTATCCTTATGCGGCGTCTCCTGATTTTCCGCAGGTGGGTACCGGCGGCCGTAATGCTATGGCGGGGCCGGTATACCATGTGGATCGGTTCCCGAAAGCAACACGTTATCCCGACTACTATGACGATAAATTAGTTATCTATGATTGGGTAAGGGGCTGGGTGAAGGTGGTGACCATGCTGCCAAATGGAGATTTTGACCGACTGGAACCGTTCATGGAGGGTGAATCGTTTGCCAGCCCCATCGATATGGAGGTAGGCAGGGATGGGAGACTTTATGTCTTGGAATACGGTAAGGGATGGTACTCGAAAAATCCCGATGCTGGTATTGCCCGGATTGATTACTATCCTGACAATATCCCGCCGAAGATAGGTGGGCTTACAGTCGACCGGAATAGTGGCGATGTGCCTTTTACCGTAAATGCCCGCGTGGATGTCATGGATGATGAAAACGATCCACTGACTTATCAATGGCATATCGACGGTGTATGCGTACAGACAGACGGGCCTATGCTTACACATACATTGGAAACCGTGGGCGAGCATGGCATTAGCGTCACGGTTGAGGATTCCAACAGTGGGCGGGCTACAAGTTCCCCAATACTGGTGTATGCTGGGAATGACCGTCCGGCTATAGATATTCTTGTCGCTAATCCGGAAAGGACATTTCATATGGGCGATGCCATTGCATATGAAGTGCGGATAGACGATGGTGGACGTGCCATCAACCCGGACAACTTGGTGGTGACGGTAGACTACCTGCAGGGTACGGATCTAGCCGGAGCGTCGACGGGCCATCAACAGGCATCACAACTTATTGAGGGACGGAGCCTGATGCAGGCGTCAGACTGCCAATCTTGCCATAAACTTGACGAACCGAGCATAGGGCCATCCTTTATGCAAGTGGCCACACGTTACCGGGGTAAGCATGATTCGCCGACGTATTTGGTAGAGAAAGTTGTGAAAGGTGGCAGCGGTGTCTGGGGGGAAGTAGCCATGGCGGCACATCCCGATATGAAAGAAGCTGAAGCGCAACGTATTGTACAATGGATCCTTTCATTGGCAGAAATATCAGATGGCAGGAAATCCTTGCCCGCTAAAGGTATCATCATTGCTAAACCGCCTTTTGGTAACGATGAACCGGCCGTTTTGCGGATTACCGCGCAGTACACGAATGCGCCTGAACCGGGCATACGGCCACTCACAGGGGTCAAAACACTTGATTTGACATTGGTTGGCGATAAGTGATATGCATTTAGCACCAAATAGCAATTTGTAGGTTTGCTATACCCACCAATTGGGGGTGTTTGTATTCATGCCACGGCTATCTTTGCCGTGGCATCGCCTTTTATGCAACTGTCCAACACGCGTATCCCACCAGCCTTGCATGCGCGGCTAAGGATAATTTTGTATGTTTGGGGGGTAGAAGCCCAATCGCAATGAACAGTGTAGAAATCCTGCGTAAATACTGGAAACATGAGTCGTTTCGGCCTTTACAGGAGGAGATCATTCAATCGGTACTGGGTGGTCGTGACACACTGGCATTGATGCCGACTGGAGGTGGCAAATCGATTTGTTTTCAGGTGCCGGCGCTGGCCAAGGCCGGCATATGCATCGTGGTGACACCACTTATCGCGTTGATGAAAGACCAAGTGGAAAACCTCAAAGCTAGAGGGATTGAGGCCATAGCCGTTTTTTCGGGCATGACGAAACGGGAGGTAGATATTGCCTTGGACAATTGCATCTACGGTCCGGTGAAATTCCTCTACCTTTCTCCAGAACGGCTCGCAAGCGAGTTGGTGCAGGAACGGATCCGGCACATGAAGGTCAACCTATTCACCGTCGATGAGGCACATTGCATTTCGCAGTGGGGTTATGATTTCAGACCGGCTTACTTAAATATTGCCTCATTGCGGGCATTGCATCCCAATGTGCCTTTTCTCGCGCTCACCGCTACAGCCACCGCTAGGGTAGTGGACGACATCCAGGAAAAACTGGGGTTTTCTGCCATCAATGTACTGAAGAAAAGCTTTTTGAGGGGTAATCTCGCTTACATGGCCTTTGAGGAGGAAGATAAGATGGGACGTATGTTGCGTATCATCCGCAAGTTGGGGGGCAGCGGCATCGTGTACGTCCGCAACCGGCGTGAAACGCAGGAAGTGACACGTATCTTGCTGCATGAAGGGGTGTCAGCTGATTTTTACCATGCGGGCTTGGAAACACCCGAACGCGCGCGTAAGCAGGAAGCTTGGAAAACCAACGCCGCGCGGGTTATCGTTGCTACCAATGCCTTCGGCATGGGCATAGATAAACCTGATGTGCGTTTTGTCATCCATCTGGATCTGCCGGATTCATTGGAAGCTTATTTCCAAGAAGCCGGCCGGGCGGGGCGTGATGGCAAGAAAGCATACGCAGTGCTGCTGCATCATGGAAGCGATCGTGACCGCCTGCTCAAGAACTTTGAGTTGAGCTTCCCTCCGATTGATTTCATCAAACAAGTCTACCAGCAATTGGGTAATTATTACCAATTGGCTTATGGGGCAGGGGAGGGGATTACAATGGATTTTGATGTGGCCGATTTTTGTGGCCGTTATAAGTTAGATGTCGTAATGACGCTCAATGCCTTGAAATTTCTTGAACGTGACGGTTGGATCGGTGTGAGCGAAAATGTATACCTGCCATCGCGGGTTAAGTTTGAGGCCAATCAACAGGATCTCTACAGATTCCAGGTGGAAAATATGGCTTACGATGGGTTTATCAAAACCGTCTTGCGGAGTTATGGGGGCGCATTTGATTATTTTATCCCCATTCGCGAATATGACCTCGCCCGCAAGACGGGTAAAAGTGCCGCGACGATTATCGAAATGCTGCGGTATCTCCAAAAGATGGAAATTCTCACCTACCTTCCGCAAAGGGATAGCCCGCAATTGCAGTTTTTGCGGCCGCGAATGGATAGTAGCCGATTATTTATTGATAACCAATACATCCGTATACGCAAGGAAACAAAGCGCGAACAATTGGAAGCGGTTTTCCATTACCTGGAGGATGGGGCCTGTCGCAGTATACAGTTGCTGGCTTATTTTGGCGAGCAAAAGTCGAGGCCCTGCGGCATTTGTGATTGCTGTATCAAAGCCAAACGGCATGAAAATGTAGAACACCAACTGATGGCGGAGCTTGTTGAGGTGCTGGCAGATGGGCCAATGACCATCGATCTCCTTATCTCGGGCATGCAGTCGGGCGATGAGGCGGCCCGCTTGGCATTTATCCGTAAACGGTTGGATGAGGGAACGCTAAAAGTGAATGGCGACAAGTATTATTTAAGTTAAGTGCCGGCAAGGCTGTTGACTGCCCACCATTTTTTGACTACATTTGTTGCCATTCATGGAAATAAATAACCTTTCGCACCAGTAACTTTTGATCGTACATAACATGTCTGAAAACGCCAAAATTCATTACACTAAAACAGATGAGGCCCCATTGCTGGCCACGTATTCGTTTTTACCCATTATCAAAGCATTTACAGCCTCGGCGGGCATATCGGTCGTCGAAAAAGATATTTCGTTGGCAGGACGGATTATTGCAAACTTCCCGGAATACCTTAAGGATGACCAAAAAACTGGGGATGCCCTGAGCGAACTCGGGCAACTGGCCACCACGCCGGAAGCTAATATCATCAAGTTGCCAAATATCTCGGCTTCCATTCCCCAATTGAAGGCTGCGATTGCCGAGTTGCAGTCCAAAGGGTATGCGGTGCCCAATTATCCCGAAGAACCCAAGACCGACGAGGAAAAAGCTATCAAGGCGCAATACGCTAAGGTGCTTGGCTCGGCTGTCAATCCGGTGCTGCGTGAGGGCAATTCGGATCGCCGTGCTCCACGGGCGGTGAAGAACTATGCAAAACAGCACCCGCATTCCATGGGCGCTTGGACGGCCGACTCTAAAACTCGCGTAGCTTCCATGGCCAATGGCGACTTCTATGGAAGCGAACAGTCTGTCGTTGTACCGCAAGATACCACCTTCGTCATTGAATTCGTCGGCGAGGATGGTGCCAAGACACAGCTAAAATCACCAGCGAAGTTGTTGGCAGGCGAGGTGATCGATTCATCACGATTGAGCATCCGCGCATTGAAGGATTTTGTTGCCACGGAAATCAAGGCAGCCAAAGAAACAGGGGTACTCCTGTCGGCACACCTGAAAGCCACCATGATGAAGGTGTCGGACCCGATTATTTTCGGGGCTATCGTAGAAGTCTATTTTGCGGAAGTATTCGCTAACTATGCGGCATTATTTGCCGAGTTGGGCGTGGACACACGCAATGGCCTTGGTGACGTTTATGCGAAAATCGCGGGACACCCCGACGAGGCGGCAGTGAAAGCAGCCTTGGCGCAGGCTATTGAAAATGGGCCGGACTTGGCTATGGTCAATTCCGATAGGGGCATCACCAATTTGCACGTCCCTTCAGATGTGATCGTGGACGCCTCCATGCCAGCGATGATACGCAGCTCAGGGAAGATGTGGAACAAAAATGGGGAATTGCAAGACACCATTGCATTGATTCCTGATCGGTGCTATTCGGGCGTATATGCCGCCGCTATAGCTGATTGCAAGCAGCATGGCGCACTTGACCCTTCGACGATGGGCTCCGTGTCAAACGTGGGTTTGATGGCGCAAAAAGCAGAAGAATATGGGTCACACGACAAGACATTCCAAGCCACAGCTAAA
The DNA here is from genome assembly GCF_900109365.1 of Parapedobacter koreensis. GTDB lineage: Bacteria > Bacteroidota > Bacteroidia > Sphingobacteriales > Sphingobacteriaceae > Parapedobacter > Parapedobacter koreensis. The sequence goes on from NZ_FNZR01000003.1 coordinate 29,606, forward strand.
GGCATCATCCACGTGGTAGATGGTGAAGGCACCGTATTGATGGCGCAGGAAGTGGAAGCGGGTGATATTTTCCGGATGTGCCAGACCAAGGATGCGCCGATTCGTGATTGGGTGAAATTGGCTGTAAATCGTGCCCGCTTATCCAATACGCCAGCTGTATTCTGGTTGGATGAAAATCGTGCACACGACAGGCAGATTATTGAAAAGGTAAATGCGTACCTGAAGGATCATGATTTGACGGGCTTGGATATTCGTATCCTGAACCCGGTAGACGCCACAAAGTTTTCGTTGGAACGTATTCGTAAGGGCGAAGATACCATCTCTGTTACAGGAAATGTATTGCGGGATTACCTGACCGATTTGTTCCCAATCCTTGAGTTGGGCACATCGGCAAAAATGTTGTCCATTGTCCCCTTGATGAACGGTGGTGGCTTGTTCGAAACCGGCGCCGGTGGTTCTGCGCCGAAACACGTGGAGCAGTTCCTCCAGGAAGGGTATTTGCGTTGGGATTCATTAGGTGAGTTTCTGGCGTTGGCTGTTTCGTTGGAACATGTAGGCCAAACCCTGGGGAATACCAAAGCGCTGGTGCTGGCAGAAGCCCTGGATGCCGCCACGGAGAAATTCTTGGAGAACGACAAGTCTCCTGCTCGCAAGGTAGGGCAGATAGACAACAGGGGTTCGCATTTTTATTTAGCACAGTATTGGGCTGAAGCATTGGGTGCGCAAGATAAGGATGGGGCTATCAAGGCGATGTTTGCTCCGATAGCTGAAAAATTGGCGGCAAATGAAAGCATCATCAACGAAGAGCTGATCGGTGCCCAAGGAAAGGCGCAGGATATCGGTGGGTATTATTTCCCGGACGACACATTGGCCAGCAAGGCCATGCGGCCAAGTACTACGTTCAATGCCATCATCGAATCGCTGTAACTAAGGCTTGATCTTCGTGACCTTGTCGCTTGTCTCAAGGTAAGCGGGCAATGCCGCAGAACCATACCAATCGAAAAGCTCCACTTCAAGGAGCTTTTCTTTTATGGCGGGATCTGTTTGTAGCATGGCGGACACTTCATCTTTGTCTTGGGAATCAAAAATGAACAGGCCACGGTAGGCGTGGCTATTTTCCCCGAATGGCCCGGCGATTATTAGTTTTTTCTGCTCAACAAGCCGGTTGATATTGTCCATGTGGCCCCGGAATAATTCGCCTATTTTTTGCTGATCATCGATTTTGGCGGTGCCGGATTTCAGGATAACGAAGATGTACGACTTCATCCCATATTCGTCGGCACCCATGGAATCTGCCAGTGCCTTATCGTAGCCGGGGTTGGCCGTCTGTGCCCATACGCTGCCGTATCCCAGCATTCCGGTAATAAGCAGAACATTCCCTATTCCACGCATATGCAAAACCAACTGTGCCATCTGTATCGCAATATTCGGGATGATAAGGTTTTTTTTAAAGGTTTTCATACGATGGTCAATTTGTTAAACAAACTTCGATAAAGTTTTGCTTAAATGCAAGAATACGAAAAGGTGGCTGTACAGGACAAAAAAACTCCCGCTATATTCTAAGTATAGCGGGAGTGGTATTTAACTGTTGATTCGTTAATCGGTCAACTTACTTTTTGGCTCTTTTAGCGCTTTCTTCGTCTTCCAATTGCTCTTTCAATTGTGCAAGAACGTCCAAATCGCCCAATGTAGATTTCTCTACTGATTCTTTCACCTTTTTCACCGCAGAAGTCGCCGCTCTGGCTTCTTTTTTGCGGTTATTGAATTCTTCCATCCGCGCTTCAGCCCGTTGGTCTTCCCAGATGCGGGAATGCGAAATGACGACGCGTTTGTTTTCCTTATTGAATTCGATGATTTTGAAATCAGCCGTTTCATCCAGTTTCAGCACACTGCCATCTTCTTTCACGCTGTGCTTAGCAGGGCAGAAACCTTCAACACCATAAGGCAACGCGACGATATTACCTTTTTCGCCTACCTTGATGACCGTTCCTTGGTGGATAGAATCAAGCGTGAAAATGGTCTCGAAGGTATCCCATGGGTTTTCTTCCAATTGCTTGTGGCCAAGGCTCAACTTGCGGTTATCTTCGTCAAGCTCCAATACAACCACTTCCAGTTCTTCACCAACTTTGGTAAATTCATTCGGGTGGTTGATCTTCTTAGACCAAGAGAGATCGGAGATGTGGATCAAGCCGTCGATACCTTCTTCAAGTTCTACAAATACGCCGAAGTTGGTCATGTTTTTCACAACTGCTTTTTGTTTAGAACCTATTGGGTAACGATCTGCAATATTTTTCCAAGGATCAGGCGTCAATTGTTTAATGCCGAGGCTCATTTTGCGCTCGTCACGATCCAAGGTCAGTATTTGGGCTTCTACCTCGTCACCCACTTTCAGGAACTCCTGTGGGCTACGCAGGTTTTGCGACCATGACATTTCCGATACGTGGATCAAACCTTCTACACCAGGAGTGATTTCGAGGAATGCACCGTAATCGGCCACGGTCACGATTTTGCCTTTTACTTTTGAGCCTACTTCCAATGACGGATCCAAGGATGCCCAAGGATGCTCGGTCAATTGTTTTAAGCCAAGTGCAATACGTTTCTTTTCGTCGTCGAAATCCAATACCACCACATTGATGGTTTGGTCAAGCTGCAATACTTCTCTCGGGTGCTCGATACGGCCCCAAGAAATGTCTGTAATGTGCAGCAAGCCATCCACGCCCCCAAGATCGATGAATACACCGAAGTCGGTAATGTTTTTGACCGTACCTTCCAGTACCTGTCCTTTTTCGAGTTTGGAAACGATTTCGGTTTTTTGGTTTTCCAGATCGTCCTCGATAAGTACCTTATGGGATACAACCACATTCTTGAATTCATGGTTTATTTTCACCACCTTGAATTCCATGGTCTTGCCCACGTAGATATCATAATCACGTATGGGTTTAATATCAATTTGTGAACCGGGTAAGAAGGCTTCCACACCTTTGATGTCTACAATAAGACCACCTTTGGTACGGCTTTTCACGAAGCCATCAATGATGGTGTCATTTTCAAGGGCTTCGTTGATTTCTTCCCAGGATTTTTGGGTTTTGGCGCGTTTGCGCGAAAGCACCAACTGTCCGTTGGCGTCTTCTTGTGATTCGACAAATACGTCTACCGCATCACCTACCTTCAAATCGGGGGTGTCACGGAATTCAGAAAGGGATACCAAGCCATCTGACTTGAAACCGATGTTGAGCACCACATCCTTGTTGTTGATGGATACAACGGTGCCCCGTACAATTTCCCCTTTGTTAACGGAATTGAAGGTACCGGCATAGAGGTCTTCCAACTTAGTGCGTTCTTCATCACTGTAGCTGCCAAAACCTTTTTCGTCCCGATCCCAGTCAAAATCATCATCGGGGGTGTTCCAAGTAGTTGATTTGATTTCGTCAATGAACTTCGAATCGGCTTCCGACTCGATGTCTTCTTTTTCTTTCACTAAGGTGTCCTCAGCGTCTTGAAGTTCAGCTTTTTTTGCTGCTAATTCCTTTTCTGCTTCTTGTTTTTTTGCCATTAATTCATTTTTCTCCTTTTTCCCGATTTTTATCGGGACTGCAAAGTTACGAAAACTTTTATTTATAGGGAGTTATTATTTTAATTTTCTGGTTCTTCTACCGGTTGTTTACTCCTGATTTACCGGTTGTTTATGATTGCCTTACCCCTTACTTACCTTTTCCTTACCCTTTGTTTACCTTTTCTTTACCCTTTGCTTACCTATTCCTTACCCATTGTTTACCTTTTCCTTACCCTTTGTTTACCTTTTCCTTACTCCTTGGGTAAAGAAAAGGTAATGCAGGCGTATCCGAATGGCCCACCAGGGTTAAGACCAACCTCTTAGAAGCGGTCATCTCCTTGGTAGGCGGCTACCAATAAACCAGATGGCCAAAAAACAAGCCAGTAAGACTGAAAAAGAAGCTACTGCACCGGCAATGTCATTCAAAAACCCCATCGCAGGGGGGATGATAGCCCCACCTGTAATTGCCATGATCATGAGGCTGGATAGTTCGTTTACCCGTTCAGGAAGCCGCGAGATAGCTACCGAAAAGATGAGCGGAAATAGGTTTCCTGCCCCGATTCCGATGACGAAAATACCAACATAAGCAATTGTCATCGTGCTGGAAAACCATAGGATAAAAAGCCCCCCTATCGCGACGGCTGTCGTAGCTAGCAGGAAAAGACGGGGATTGGCCACCATTAGCAAAAATGCGCCAACGAAGCGGCTGATGAGCAATGCGGTAAAATAGATGCTGATGCCATAAGATGCCTGTTCCAACGGGATTTGATGCAAATGGATGAGGAAACCTTGGATGTTGGCATTCATCCCCACGTCTGCACCGACAATTAGGAAGATGGCGCCGGCCATTAACGCTACAAAGCCGTTGCTAAGCAGGCTGAATGCCGACCGGAAAGTTGCGCGGGGCAACTCGCTTTTCGGAATGGATTCGCGAATCGTGGTATTGGACAACCACAACAAACTGCTTACCGAAAAGAGTGCGTATACGGCAAACACCAATTTCCAGTTGTCCCATTGCATGGCTGCATAGGTCGCCAATAGGGGGCCGAGCAATGACGTAATCGCCTTGAGGAATTGGGAAAAGCTGAGGAAGCCGGAGAGCCGTTCAGCAGGGACGGCATCCTGCAATAGCGGATTGGCGGCTACCTGTATCATGGTGTTCCCGACACCAAGCAGGATGAAGGTGACCAGCATCATCGGGAAGGAATAGTGGACAAACGGCAATACCATCGCTACCGTGGTCACGAAAATTCCAATAACCATTGCCCGTTTTTTCCCAAATCGATCCTGAAGGATACCTGTGGGTACGGAAAGGAGGAGAAACCAACCGAAGACCATCATCGGAAGTAGCTGTGCCGCTTGGTTGCTCAGGTGGAAGTCCTGTCGGACATAGCCGGTGGATACCCCCACGATATCCACAAATCCCATGACAACGAAAGTCATTAAGACGGGCAGCAGGCTGAAAGGTTTCATCGGCCTATTGGTGATGGGTTTCTGCATAATCTTCAAGCAGTTTAATGGCATCATAAAGTACACCGGCAGCACCACGGAATGTTCCTGATCCTTTTGGCTCATTGGCAATGGAATACCATTCGTAAAATCCATTGTTTTCGACAGCACGCGTCAGCATGGGGCACAATTGTTCATAGGCCTCCTTTACAAAACCGTGGCGAATGAGCTGTTGGATCATCCTGCCACCAAACCAATCCCAATCTCCGCCATTTTGGTAGCCATAGGGATACATGCCGGGATTCTGGAAACTTCCAGCAGGGTAGGTGGGATAGATTGTCAATCCGATGGTAGGGGCACCCGACTCCTTCACATTGGCCACCATGCGGCCGAGCGCCTGGCCCACTTGTTCTTTCGATAGCAACCCCGCCTCGATGGCTACCGCCGTTCCGCCGTGGTAGTACACTTCTGATTCGTCAAAATCAGTCGGGAAAGGCGATTCACCGAGGTACAGATGTGGAATGAATTGCTGACGTTTTTTGTCCCACAGGTGCCGCATGCAGTTTGCAGCGATGTGGCCACGTATGGTATCCCATTTTGCCTTGATACCCGGCACCATAGCCGTCAGGTTATCCAATGCGATCAGGAACATCGCATTGTCATAGATGTCGACGGCATAATGGGTGTTGTCATCCAAATAAACTCCCCATGAATGCTCGGGTTGTACGTCTCCCCAGTCAACGGTGGTCGCTCCCCAAAGTAGGCCGTATTGCTCATTGTAGCGGTGCTGCATCAGAAAATCCATGGCCCGCTCCAAACGGGTAGCGACAGCTTCGTTGCCGATTGTTTCTTGGAGGAAGCTATGGTCTTCGGTTTTTTTGATGTATTTGTATACGGCCTGTACCAACGAACTTTCCTGGTCGGTTTCTACCGTGTTTTTATGGCCAGCAAACCGAAGTTCCAATGGGGTGTGGATATATACATAACCGCCCTCGGCGGCCGTTGCTTTTTCTTTGGCAATGAAGCCGTCCACAATGTTGCCATCGATGCCCTGCAACCGGAAAAATACACGCAGGTTTTCTTTGATTTGATCGGGTGGATGTATTTCCGTGGCCAGGGTAATGAATGTATTGTAATCGCGTATCCACACTTCACCGTACCCGTCGCCTGCGTTAAATCCGGATTGGACGGTTTTTCTGGCCATGGTTTTAATGGTTTGCAGCAACGTATCCTGGCTTATACGCTCTGCTAACTGTTGGCTTTCGCTGACTGGGGATTGGCATGCCAGGAGTGTGCATATACTGATGATGAGTGAAAATCGAAGAGTCATATTGCGTTTGATAATTAGTATTGGTTAAACAGGAGGTATTTATGTTCAATCCGTTCGGCCCGTTTTGTTGGAAGATACCGTTTGCGGGAGTGGGCCGGTACCCCAAGACGAGTTGGGGGTTGGCCCCATGTCCAAGATCAATGATCCCCCTTTTAAAAGCTCGTCCGCCGGAAACCAGAAGCTTTCGAGCGGTTTTCCATTGAGCCATGCCTGCTGTACATAGCAGTTTTCCCGTGAGTTGTTTTTCGCTTCGATGGTAAAGGTCTGCCCCCTGCCATAGCGGCCGCCCAACTGGATGGTCGTTCGTTCAAAAATGGGGCTGCCGATTTCATAGATAGGCTGCTGCCGCGCTCCGCCATCTAGCTGGAATAATCCTAATGCACTCATGACAAACCATGCGCTCATTTGTCCTTGATCTTCATCCCCCAAGTAAGCATTGGAAATCCCGTAGCCATAGTAGCGGTCCATGATTGCCCTGCTCCATTGTTGGGTAAGCCAGGGTTTCCCCACCCAGTTAAACAGGTAGGCAAAATGCATGGACTGCTGGTTGCCCTGCACGACCGGGTAATCCCAATACTGGTCGTTTGGGCCGTTGAACCGCCATTTATAGCTTTCGCCGAATCCCCACTCCAGGCGCTTGGTGAACGTGGTCTTGCCGATCATTTCGGCCAACCCGGGGATATCCTGTGGTACAAAGAAGGTCAGTTGCCAGGCATTGCCTTCGACATAATGGTGGTTGGCCCCGGATTTGAATGGATCAAAGTCCGGCAACCAGTTGCCCGCGGCATCTTTCATGCGGGCATAGCCCGTGGCGGTGTCAATGACATTGCGCCACCAGTTGCCCCGATCGGCGAAGTATGCATAGTCGTCATGCTTGCCGAGTGATTTGGCCAGTTGGGATACGGCCCAATCGTCAAAGCTATATTCCAATGAATTAGAAAACCGCCCTTCATCATGCGGTACGTACCGATGTGTGAGGTAGGTTTCGAGGTCGCGGTTGCCAGCCAAGCCACCACCCACACGTTGGGCAGGCGTAGTCTGCATTTTCCGGATGGCTTCGTAGGTTTTCTCGGCATCGAAATCGCGTATGCCCATGTTATACGCGCTTACCATTAATGGAATCTCGTGCTCGGCGACCATCACAGGGATGTATTCCATGCCTGCTGGACCTTTGGCCAGCCAGCCGTCGGTGTCATACATCGCGAGTTGTGAGCGTACCCACCGGCTGGACCATTCCGGGGTGACGAGGTTCCAGAATTGATTGAGGTTCCAGAACGTATTCCAAAAGGCATCGCAACCTAATGCGACATCGTCGGTATTGCTGAATTGCTGGACACGTTCCTCTGCATCGCGCCAACGTCCGTCTACGTCACTGAAGGTGTTGCGGCTGGCCAATGAGCGGTACATATTGGTATAAAACCGCATCTTCTCAAGGCGGTCGTCGCTGCCTACTGCAATCCGGCCCAATAGTTCATTCCACACGTCTCGTTGGTGGTTGCGCACGGCATCGAAATCCCAACCGAAAGGTTGCGTAATCTCACTGTTGAGGTTCGCCGCTGCGTTGTCAATGCTGACGTAGGAAATACCCGTACGAAGCTGCACGGTGGGCGATCGGCGGGTATCAAATTCGACATACATGCCCGCTGTTTCGGGTTGTTTTGCATGGAGACTGGAGCCAGCTGATAGATTGCCGTTTAGCCAATAGCCGATCCGGCTGATAGGCTGGTCAAATTCCATCACGAAGTGGACGATATAATCTTGGTTGACGCCACCGGACCAGACATTGGTCGATAGCTGCTTGCTGTATCCACTGATACGGTGCGTGTCCAATTGCTTGATTTCCAATGCTTCGATGCCATATCGGTATTCCGAAGGAATCATCAGATCGATCATTACCCTTCCGGTATCGGTATCATGGTACGTATAGCGCTGGAAGCTGGCCCTCGTCGTAGCAGTCAGTTCCGCGGTTATCCCATAGTCTACGAGGTCAACCTTATAATATCCCAACGGAGCTTCTTCCGTCGTCTTATCTATCCGTGAGCGGTATCCGGAATCGGGATTGGATTGATCGCCAATTTCCGTGCGTATTGGGCCGTTCACGGGAAAGGTGCCTAATCCGGCCATCGTCCACTCGTGGATATGGCTGAATGTGCCGATGGATTCGAAGGAAGGATCATATCCGGCTTGCCAGCCGCTGTTTTGGTTGTCAGGGCTCAATTTGACCATCCCGAAAGGCATCCAGGGGCCAGGCGCAATCATCCAACGGGAATGGGCCGCGCCCATCATGGTATTGACGTAGTCTGCCGGCGTAATCAGCGGTTGGGGCGCGCGGGTAACGCTTCCGCTATGAAGTTCCCGCCCATCCAGCAAGATCGTAAATTGACTGGTTGTATCCTTGGCCACAGCAGGCATGGGCACCTCCAAACCGTATTCACCGCGTTCCATGCGCCGCTTGAATAGCGTTGTTCCGTCGAGCTCAACGGATAACACGGGGGAATTTTTGATGTGCACCGCATCCACAAGCAATGGCTGAAAACGGTTGCCTCCAATGGAGGTTTCATAGCTGGCGGGCGCGATGGTTTTGACCAACACATCGGGGTTATTGTCCAGCTTTACATCTGATGGTCCCGTCAGTTGCAGCGCATCAAACACCAGCCAGCCTCCAGAGAGGGTAGTCAGGCTAATTTCGTTGTAGCCCTGTTTAATCAGGCCTTGCGGCAAATTGGCGGTAAGGAGCTGCTCGTATTCATTTGAATACGGGCCTTCGGGAAACGTTTGGCCACTGCCGTCCTGAAGTTGGTAGGTGCGCGCATGACCGTTTATCGTGGTTTTCAGCAAGGGAGGATTTTCGCGTTCGGCATCGAGAATATCCACAGTAAATACCCAGTCTCCGGCTCGGGGAATCTGCCGTATATAAAAGCAGATGGTAAGTGTATGCGTGCGGATACCGGCTGTCGGGCCAGTGCCGCCCCATTCATTTGCCGGACCTGGAAGCACATAGGGCCAGTCGGTGCCGGAATTGGAATGCCCTACCAGAAAAAAGCGGTCTTCAAAGCCGAAATCATGTTCGACGAATTTTGTGTAATTTCCCGGCGACAGGGCCATGTAGCGGGGCGTACCGTCGTTTTCGCCGATTTGCCATACGGTATGGCCTGTAGGCGGCTGTGCTTGGGCAGCTGTCGTCAGTCCGATCAGTAATCCCAGCAAATAGCGATTTATGTTATGCATGACAATTTCTTTATACATGGCAAGCTTCTTCTTTTACAAACGCTACGACCACCTTGGCACCGACCGGGCCACGGTTGGTCAGCCGGTACCTAGCAGCCGCAGCAGGTATAGCAAAGGTTTCCGCGAAATGGAACGTTGCCAGGTAGCCGTTTTCCGTCTCCACATCAACTGTTGTCCCTTCCACCAACATCAGCACATGGCATTGCGCATGTGTATCGATATTCACTAGGGTGTCAAATTCATAGCGATGGATCTCATAGAAATGTTCCGGGTGGGTAGGAAGCTTGAATTGCTTCCAGTCAGGTCCTTCTTGTACCACTTGGGGCCTGGATACCAACGTTTCCTGTACTACATTCCCCTTGCGGCTAAAATTGAGGTTTTCAAAAGCACGGTCGATATTCAGCGGGCGCGGATGGCCATCAAGGTCTACGCGCAGCCAATCATACATTTTGAACGTAAAAATGTATGGCGTTGCACTGATTTCGAGTACCAGATTATTTATGCCAGAGCAATGTACCGTGCCATGGGGTATCAAGAACAGTTCGTGTTTGTGGGAAGGCATGACTTGCACAAATTTGCTTACGTCAAGCGCCTCATGCCGTTCGAAGCTGGTTTCTAGGGCTTGGCGGAATACTTTGGGGTCTATATTTTCCTGGAAACCGAGGTAAACCTGGGCGTCAGGCGCGGCATCCAGGATGTAATAGGTTTCATCTTGGGTAAAATGCTCGCCGAAGTGCGCTTTCGCATATTCGGGAGAGGGATGGCATTGCAGCGATAGGTTGCCGCCGTTGAAGGTATCCAGGAAATCAAAGCGGATGGGGAAATCATATCCGAACCGCTTGGCAGCCTTCCCCAGTACCTCGTCCGATTCCTGGTACATCAGCAAGTCAAATGAAATTTCCATCGTGTTGCCGCTGTCGTGAATCAGCAATCCATTTTCTGGCACAATCATCTCAAAGGACCAAGCGTAGTTAGGTGCATCCTGATCAAGCCCAAGATGATTTTTCATCCAATCGCCGCCCCATACGCCGGGTTCAAACCAAGGCCTTACACGGAAACAGCTGGTGCTCATCCGGTGCAACGTCTGCCGGAGTATAGCTCCGCTGGTCCAAGTGACGGTGCCGGCTACTTGCTGGTCTGCAATCCATTCCAACTGGGGCAGCAACTGCTGTTTATGCTTATTCAAGACAATCCAATCTACGAAATAACACCGCTTATAGGTGGCTTTGAATGATGTCGGCAGCATTGCGCCCAAGTTGCGGTGGGTTCCGGCTCTGATGCGTCGCTGAATCTCATTTTTAGGCACATCGAAATAGGCGATTGGGGCATCCCAGTGTAAGAGCGCGGCACCGCATCCGTATACCAAGTACAAGTCTACCGTGGGATCGGGCTGCAAAGCGGCAAGCTTTTTGGTATCGAAGAAATCGGCCAATTGCAGCGTGGTCCTGCTACCGAACAGTGGGTCATCTCCCCCCAGGAATGGCTCGACGAGTTTCCAGATGGCTTTTTCCGGAAGCATCGCTTCAGCCACGGAAGCGAACTGGACGGTTTTCCCCAAAGCCGAGGCTTGGTCATGGATGTGGGTGGTCACCTCATCCCAATCGACGCCCGAGTATCCGTCAATTAAACAAACTTGATGTTCCAACAATAAGGAAACCAGCCGGGCATAGCCGGCATGGATTTCACCATTTGCTGGATACACTGGAAAAATGTTATAGGTGTTAGACGATGTGTGTTGGCTTGTTCTTGTAGATAGTAAAACCTGATCTGGAAAACTCATGATGGTATGTAATGGAATAGCTGCTATGAATATGAATGAAAAAAATTAATGTAATGAAGTGTTATTTGCATATCCACAGCATGGAATAAATCCTATTCCATGCTGTGGACGATGTTACCTGAATGCGCTTAAGGTTGATAACCCGGATTTGGTTCCAAAGCGGGGTTACGTTGCAGTTCGTCATCAGGCAGCGGGAAGAGCAGATGCTTTTCCGCGTAAGTTGCTCCGAAGCTGTTTTGTTGACCTACAACGTCTACAAATGAAATCTGTCCGTTTTGCGTTACCGGGAATTTCCGGGTACGTTGGATATCAGACCAAAGGCCAAACTGGAAGATTAATTCGCGCAACCGTTCTTTCCAGACCTCTTCCACAAATTGCTGGGGTGTGAGGTTTGCTAAGGTTGCTTCCACCTGCTCGGTGGTTTGTTTCCAGTAGGCCCGAGCCCTTACCTGGGCGAGGTAATCCACGGCTTCGGGGGTGACGCCATCCGAAAGGGCGATGGCCTCGGCACCAATCAATAGCACGTTGGCATAAGTCAGGATGGGAAGGTCCTTGCCGGAAGTAGCCGTCTCGAAAGCCGCCTGATCGTCATGCCAAAAATAAGGGGCCGTTTGGAAGTTGACCACCGTTCCATCCGCCTCGGTGAATGACGTATGGAAGTACTGCTTTTCTTGTCTCCGTAAATCCGCATCGGCATCATACGCCCGCAAGAGGCTTGCAGTGGGACTGTAGGCGTTATTCGAGATGGCGTAGGCCAATTCCGGTGCTACGCTGGCTGGAAATGCCCATTGCGCATATACGGAAGTCTCGATGCCAACGCTGTACTCAAAATAATAGAGGTGTTCATTTGGTAAATTGTCGGCAAGCCGTGCTTGGTTGTAGGCACTGTTGGCCATGTCCACTTCGCCTTGGCTGTTGCGCCCGTGTTGGGTGAGGTTGTAGACACCGCTGTTAATCAGTTCGCGTGCCTCACGCGCAGCATCAGCATATCGGTTGGCCTGTAGGGGGAAGCCACTCATCGTCAGGTACACTTCGGCCAGCAATGCTTTTGCGGCGCCCAACGTGATGCGGTTGCCATTGTCGCTCATACGTGAGTTGGCCAATTGCCCTTGTTGGGTGGCATACTCCAAATCGGAGGTAATGAGCCCGTAAATTTGGTCGACCGGTGCCCGCTCTACATAGAGGTTTTCAAGGCTTTCGTAGGGCTCCGTAATCAAGGGCACGCCACCGAAAAGGCGCACAAGCTGGTAATAAGCCAGCGCCCTGAAAAAGCGCGCCTCGCCCGTCAGGCGGCTGATTTCGGCCTCGGATAGCCCTGGCGTCTGCGGGACGTATTTGATGGCATTATTGGCACGGGATATGCCCAGGTAGAGATCGCGCCACATCCCGCCGAGGTAGCTCGAAAGATTAATGCTATTGAAGGTCAGCTGTTGGGCATGTTGTACATGTACTTCCTGGCCTTTATATTCATTATCCACAAATCCGGATGTGTAGGGGCCAAACATCAGCCGCGATCCCGAATAAACACCGCCACCAAACAGCGAAGGTGCGCCGGTACGGTACAACGCGTTTACCGCGTTATAAGCATGATCAGGATTGGTGAAAAACTGACTCGGGGCAATTTCATCTTTAGGGATTTCCGTTAGGAAATCCGAACATGAGGAGGTTAAAAGCCCCAGAGATACTATCATTATTGTTAATTTTTTCATCGCTCAAAGTATTTCGGTTAAAATTGGAAGCTGGTACCTAATGTGAATGTCCTCGGGTTGGGATACTGGAAAAAGAAGATATTTTGCCCCCATTGGTCGCCGCCCCATGATGTTGCTTCCGGATCATAACCCTTGAAGTCGTCTGATTTGACCAAGAATGCATTCTGTACGCTTGCATAGATACGCAAGCCCTTCAGGTTCCATTTGTTCAGTGCCAGATCACCGAAGTTATAGCCGAGTGAAATAAGGTTGCCACGGATATAGGATCCGTCGGCGACCCAATGGTCATCCACTTCGCTATTCTGCCCCGAATAAGGGCCGTTCCGGATTTGCTGGATCATGGTGTTTTGGTTGTCTTCGGTCCAGCTTTCATACAAGGTGGAGGCAAATCCGTTCGAATAACCCGTACGATCCTGCATCGAGTGGAAAAACTGCTGCAGGATGTTGACACCGAACACAAATTGGACATCGACCGTCAGGTCGAAGTTTTTGTAGCTTACATTATTTACGAAGCTTCCCACCCAGTCAGGCAGCCCCTTGCCGATGACCATGCGATCGGCACTGCGTTTGGCTTCGCCGGGAATGGCACCCACCGCGGCTGCTTCAGCGGCCTCATCAGTGCCCCATGTACCCAGGCGGCGATAGCCCCAGAATGAACTAAGCGGTTCGCCCACACGCAGGATGGTTTGGCTGCCGGATACCCAGTTAGGCCCAGGGAAGATATCTTCGTCATTTTCACCCAGTGCTTCTATCCGGTTTTTGTTGTAGCTAAAATTAAGCGTAGATTGCCAGCGCAAGGCGTCATTGGCCACCGGGGCACCCGATACTAATATTTCAACACCCCTGTTGGATACTGAGCCGATATTGTCCCGTACACCGGTGAATCCGGTAGAGGTAGGCACAGGTTTGTCCAGCAGCAGGTCTGTAGTGAGTTTGTAATAATAATCAACACTCATGCTCAGCCGCCTGTTGAATAAGGCCAGATCAAACCCAATGTCAAACTGTTTGGTCTTTTCCCATTCGAGGTTGGGGTTGGGCAGACGGTTTACGTAGCTCTGCGATACACGGGAGCCGTTTAGCAGGGTGGTTCCTGTAGAAATGGTGCCAAGCGATTGGTATGTCGGGATTTCCGTATTGCCGGTAATACCAAAGCTGGAGCGCAATTTCAACTCATTCAACCGTTCAATCCCGCTAAGGAACGATTCTTCGGACAATACCCATCCAAGCCCCGCCGAAGGAAAGATGCCGTATTTGTTGTTTTCCCCGAAGCGTGACGATCCGTCGACACGGCCCGTTACTGTCACCAAGTATCGGTTTTTAAAGCTGTAGTTTCCACGAAGGAAATACGAGTTCATTGTCCATTTGTCGTAAGACGAACCCGGCGCGCCCGGTTGGCTGGCCGACTGGATGGCGTTGAACCGGAAGAAATCATCAGCAAACCCCTGTGCGGAAATGTAATTATTTTCATAATTGCGCTGTTGCCAGCTTAATCCCAATGCCGAATTGATACGGTGTTCGCCAAATTCCTTGTTGTAGTTCAGGTAGGTTTCCTCCTGCCAGTAGAAGGAACGTTGGTTTTCGAGGTAAGCGTAGCCGAGCGGTGCGGAGATGTTGATCAAATCCGTGGGGCTATACTCCTGAATGTTGTTATCGTGCTTGTCAAATCCGAATTGTGTACGTAAGTCCAATCCGGGAAGGATGTGAAACGTTAGGTAGGCATTGCCAAACAATTGCTGCCGTTTGCGGAGCCTGTCTTGGGTTTCCAATACGTGCACGGGGTTCGGGATGGCTTCCAATCCGTAAGCATCTGTGATCATGCTGCTGTTTGCCCAAGTGCCGTCGGGAAACTTCACAGGAAATATCGGTGGCATTTCCAGCATGGATCTGCGGGGCATCTGATGGCCACCGCCTTCTTCAAACTCGTTTTCACGCGTGTAGTTGGCCAGTAGGTTGATACCTAGTGAAAGCCATTTTTTGGGTTGGGCATCATAGGCGATTTTGCCATTTACACGCTCCACCCAACTGCTCAGCATGATACCCTGCAGATTCGCATAATTGAGGAATGCGCCAAAGGACGAATTGTCGGCCTTGGTTTGTACCGAAAACTGGTGTGTGTTTGAAAAAGCAGTGCGGGTGGCCTCTTCCTGCCAATCGGTATCATACAAGGGGTTTCCCTGCGCATCGAACAGGCGGGGGTCGTTGCGGGTAAATGCCGGTGGGGAGCCATCTGGGTTATATTTGGCGTAATTAGCAAAGCCGCGCTCAAGGACTTCCATGTACTCCTGGGCATTGAGGACGTCGAGTTTGCGGGGCAGGACGCCCACGGTAGCGAATCCATCATAACCCACAATGGTACCGCTCACCTTAGCGCCGCGTTTGGTAGAGATCAGTACGACGCCATTGGCGCCACGCGCCCCATAGATGGCGGTAGAAGAGGCGTCCTTGAGTACTTCCATGCGTTCGATGTCATTGGGGTTCAGAAACTGGATGTTTTCCATGACCACGCCGTCTACCACAAAGAGCGGATTGGAAGACGAATTGATGGTGCCTAGTCCCCTGATCAGGATGCGTGGACTGCCCGAAGGCGACCCGGAATTCAGGAATACGTTCACCCCCGCCACGCGCCCCTTCATGCCCTGCAACGGGTTCGATACGGGAGCTTTAAGCAAGTCATCGCCGGATAATACCGCGACCGAACCTGTCAGGTCGGATTTGCGCTGCGTTCCGTAGCCTACTACAACCACTTCGTCAATCTGTTGGTCATTCGGCGTGAGCAGCACCTCCAATGTTCGGTTGCCAGCTACGGCGATCTCTTGGCTTTGATAGCCCAGGTAACTAAAGACCAACACCGATTCCGTTGAGGGAACTTCAATGGCAAAGCGCCCGAATTCGTCTGTTGTGGTTCCTTTTTCAGTCCCTTTCAGCATGACACTTACTCCGGAAAGCGGGGGATTGCCTTGCGTGGCGTCTACGGATTTGACGATACCGGAGACCGTGACCCCAGCAGGTTGACCATGCCCTATGAAAGGGCATAGTATCCCAAAAATTACACCTATGGCAAGCACATGGGATCTGAGCTTCGATAGGCAATAAGCATAGTGGTTCATCATAATAATTGAATAATTGGTGTTTAATAAAAATGTATGTACATATAAAAAATATGCTAATTGTGGTTGCGTATTTGTTGTTTTATTAGTTTTATAAACCGGTTTGTTTGTTAGTATGTATATACATATGCAAATATATATAAAAATCTAACAAATCAAATTTTTTTCTAAATTTGCTTCCTACCGTCGCTTTTGACTGGGAGTACTTACTTGGTAAAACTTTAAATGATTTGAATCTCAGGATAGATCACAGTAGTCCAATACCGCTTCATCTTCAGGCAGAAGAACTATTGCGTAAAATGATTACACAGTCTGAATACCAATCCGGTAAACTTTTGCCTAATGAAGTAGATTTAGCAAAGCGGCTTGCGATATCCCGGGCCACGTTGCGACAGGCTATCAATAAACTGGTTTATGAGGGGTTGCTCGTCCGGAAAAAGGGAGTTGGCACCAAGGTAGCAAGCCGGAAAGTCAGTTCTAAATCCAATAACTGGCTGAGTTTTTCACAAGAGATGGCCGCGCGCGGTGTTCCTATCAAGAATTTTGAGCTTCATGTATCGTGGGAAACCCCGGACGATATGCTTGTCCGTTTTTTTGGCATCGACCCCCGCCAAAAGGTGTTGAAACTGGAGCGGGTGCGTGGACGGCAGGAAGGCCCGTTTGTTTATTTTGTTTCCTTTTTCCACCCGCGTATCGGTCTTACGGGCGATGAAGATTTTACGCGGCCGCTTTATGATATCCTCGAAAAAGATTTCCACGTGGTGGCCGATTTGTCAAAAGAAGAGATCAGTGCACTGGTGGCTGATGAATTTTTGGCTAAGAAGCTGGAAACCGATACCGGGGAGCCGGTTCTCTTCCGTAAACGTTTTGTCTTCGACCAGGCGGATAGGCCGCTTGAATATAACCTGGGATACTACAAGGGGGATAGCTTTAACTATACCGTCGAGAGCAGGAGGCAGGGCATTTCAGGATAACCCCGTTATTTTTGGCATCAAGTTGGCATGGTATCTCCTGAATATATTAAAAAAGGAGACGTTATGAAACGGTTGTCAATATACGCCGGTATGGCCTTTTTGGCTATGGCGTTGCTCTTGCCGGGATGCGTGAGTAATAAGAGGTATAACACGCTTCAGGAGAACTATGATGCAATTCTTCTGAAGGAACGGGAGGTGGCCGCACGTTACCAAGATGTGCAAAAGCAGCTTTCTTCCGCGAATACCAGGGTAACAAGCTTGGAAGACCAGATTGCCTCGGAACGGGCTAATGTGAAATCGCTCCAGGAGGCACTTAACCAGTGCCTTACTTCCTCTAACCAAGGCAATGTGAATATTTCCAAATTGGTGGATGAGATCAATGCTTCCAACCGGTATATCCAGCATTTGGTAAACACCAAGAACAAAAGTGATTCGCTGAATATGGTGCTTACCAACCGGCTGACCCGCTCATTGAGCCGGGAAGAAATGCAGGATGTGGATGTGCAGGTACTGAAGGGCGTAGTCTATATTTCTTTGTCAGACAATATGCTTTACAAATCAGGTAGTTATGAAATATCTGAACGGGCAGGTGAGACACTCAGTAAGATTGCCAAGATTATCATGGATTATAGCGACTATGAAGTGTTGGTGGAGGGCAATACGGATAATGTGCCTATTTCACAACGCAATATCCGCAATAATTGGGATTTAAGTGCGTTGCGTGGCTCTTCGGTGGTGCAGGCATTGCAAAATGACTATGGGGTAGATCCCAAGCGCCTCACTGCTGCCGGGCGGGGTGAATACAATCCTATTGCGAGCAATGACACAGAAAGCGGAAAGACACGCAACCGCCGTACCCAGATTATTATTACACCGAAGCTCGACCAATTCATGGAGCTAATTGACAAAGCGCCGGAAAATGGCGCTACCCCAGACACAGGAAGCACCACGGTGGATACGACCCGGGTATTGCCTATTCAGCAATAACGACATCAATCATCACATGCAGCCCGTATTTAACGGGCTGCTTTTTTGCCAACCGTACCGCCTGTAACATTTATATCACATCGGCTACCAGCATGTAGCAGTACACGGTTTTTATCTAAATTGCACCAAAAAAATCAAACCGATGACTGAATGAAACCTGTATGGGGGCTACTGCCCGCAGGAAAGCATGTGAGCTCATGCAGGCTTCATCACCATTAAAAAAATTATTTATGTAGATGAAAAAAATCTTACTATCCTTATGTGTGGCATTGTTGTGTGGAGGTAGCCTCCGTGCACAATCCAATTACAGCAACAGGCAACAGCTTGCCCAACGCGTGAATACACTTGCAAAAAGTTATCCCCAATATGTCAAAACACAATCGCTGGCCAAGACGGTTGGTGGTTCGGACATCTGGATGGTCACCATCGGCACGGGACAGACCGACCAGAAACCGGCCATTGCCGTGGTAGGCGGGGTCGAAGGCAAACACCTGCTCGGGGTCGAGCTGGCTATCGGTTTTGCTGAAAAGCTGCTTGCCGGTGCAGTCGCGGATAGCGTCCGGCAATTGCTTGATGAACAGACATTTTATGTGTTTCCGAACATGAGTCCGGATGCCACGGAGCAATATTTTGCTGCGCTCCAATACGAGCGTAGTGGGAACGCGAATAAGGCCGACTATGATCGGGATGGCCAAACGGGGGAAGACGGCTACGACGACTTGGACGGGGATGGCAAAATCACATTTGTCCGTGTGGAAGACGCGACAGGCACACATATCCTCAACCCCGACGATCCGCGCTCGTTGATTCCAGCAGATTTGGCAAAGGGACAGGCTGGCCAGTACCTGTTGTTTGCCGAAGGGATTGACAACGATAAGGACGGCCAGTTTAATGAAGATGGTGAAGAAGGGATTCATTTCAATAAAAATGCGACCTACCGGTACCGGAATTTCCTGCCCGGAGCTGGTGAGCATGCCGTATCGGAAGTGGAAAACCGGGCGTTGTTTGATTTTTTGTATGACGCCTTCAATGTGTATGCTGTGGTGGCTTTCGGGCCGTACAATAACCTCTCGACGCCTGAACAAGTGGGCAGGAGCGGCGGGGATGAGCAGCCGCAACTGGGACGGCGCCCGGGGGGACGCAAAATTACAAGCTGGTCGGCACAAGATGCCAAAGCGAATGTGTTTGTCTCCGAGCAATACAATAAAATAACCGGAACAACAGGGGCTCCAAAGACGGTGGCTGGTGAAGGAAGTTTTGCCGAATGGGCTTACTACCATTACGGAAGGTTCAGTTTCAGCACACCGGGCTGGTGGGTACCTTCGGTGAAAGCAGACTCCACAGGACGGGCACGTGGCATGGGCAGTAGCGCATCAGACCCTGTAGGGGCTTACCTGAAATGGGCGGCATCCGAAGGGATTACCAACAATTTCACGGAATGGAAGGCCATTGAACACCCGGATTTCCCCGGCAAACGTGTGGAAGTGGGAGGGATTCATCCCTTTGTGCTGACCAATCCGCCATATGCCTTGGTTGACGGCATTGTTGGCAAACATACCGATTTTGTCATCGCCTTGGCGGGCATGGCGCCGAAAGTCGATGTGTTGGATCTCAAAACGGAAAAACTGGATAATGGACTTACGCGCGTATCGTTGAAGGTGTTTAATTCGGGATTGCTACCCAACCTGACGCAGGTGGGCGAACGCAGTTATTTCCTGAAACGTATCGCCGTGAATGTACAGACCACAGGCAATCAGCAGGTGTTGAGCGGACGCAAATCGCAAACTCTTGATGCCATCGGTGGCCGTGAGACCGTTGAGTTGAGTTGGCTTGTGCAGGGCAGCGGCAAGTTGAGCATCAAGGCTGGAAGTGTTTCCTCGGGCACAAAAACTGTTGAAGTAACCCTTTAAATCTGACAAACCATGACAAAAAGCAAAAAATATATACTGACATTGTCCGTAATGATGACCATGGCGTTGATGGCGATGGCGCAAAAACCGGAGAATATCCTGGCGGCGGCGGGGTCGCCGCCTAATCCCAAGGTGCCAATCAGCTGGAATAGGTACCATGATAATACGGCGCTGGAGGAAATTTGCCGTAAGATGGTAGCTGCCCACCCGGGCTTGGTGTCCATGGCCTCCATCGGCAAATCCGTGGAAGGACGTGAACTCTGGATGCTCACCATCACCGATAGGGAGCAAGGCTCGGCGGATCGAAAGCCTGCGGCCTATATAGACGGCGGCATCCATGCCAATGAAATACAAGGTGTCGAGTTTGCTTTGTACATCGCTTGGTATGTCACAGAAATGCATGCCGCTGGAAATCCGTTTTTCAAGCAACTGCTTGCAGAAAAGACTTTTTATATTGCGCCAAGCATCAATCCGGACTCCCGGGATCATTTCATCCATAACCCCAATACGCAAAATTCCTCCCGATCGGGGCAAAAACCAGTGGATAATGACCGCGATGGCTTGGTAGATGAAGATGATTTTGATGATCTCAATGGCGATGGGCATATTACCCAAATGCGGCGCAAAAGCCCGTATGGCGAATACGTGTTGGATCCGCAAGATCCCAAACGTCTTATTCCTGCTGGAGAGGGACAAAAGGGTGAATATGAATTGCTGGGCTATGAAGGGATTGATAATGATGGCGATGGATTGGTGAATGAGGACGGCGCAGGGGGGTATGACCCCAATCGGGACTGGGGATGGAATTGGCAGCCCAACTATATCCAGGGCGGCGCTTATAAGTATCCATTCTCGCTTCCGGAAAATCGTGCGGTGGCTGACTTTTTTCTAAGCCACCCCAATATTGGGGCGGCGCAGAGCTTCCACAATACGGGGGGACTTCTTTTGCGAGGTCCCGGTGCGCAGGAGGATGAGCCCAACTTCACCCGAGATGACATCGCCGTGTACGATGCACTCGGCAAGAAGGGCGAAGAGCTAATACCCGGCTATCGGTATATTGTCACCTATAAAGATTTGTATTCGGTATACGGTGGCGAATTTGATTGGATGCATGGTGCACGTGGTGTCTTCGCGATGAGCAATGAACTGTGGAACGCCAATTTTTACTTCAACCGGCAGCAGGGAGGCGGAAGATCACAGGCTGATCAATACCTGTTTGACCAGTACCTGATGTTTGGCGATGGTTTTGTGGAATGGAAACCTTATAACCACCCCCAATATGGTGAAATCGAAATCGGTGGCTTTAAAAAGAATTACGGACGCTTACACCCTGGTTTTCTGTTGGAAAGCGACGCGCATCGGAATGCGTCATTCGTGATATACCATGCCTACCATACCCCGAAGGTAGCGGTAGCTGATGTTGAAGTGGTCGATGCGGGTGGAGGACTCAAGCAAGTGACCGCAGTAATAAAGAACGAGCGGATTATCCCTACACACTCGGCTCATGATATCGCGCACAAAATTGAAGTGCCTGATGTGGTATCACTCAGCGGCGGTACGGTGGTGGCTGGCATGGTCGTGGAAAACCGGGATCTGGGCATCACGACCGAACAACGGAATGACCCCGCAAACATCAAAGTGTCCAATATACCGAGCAACGGCATTACAACTGTACGATGGCTGGTGAAGGGGGGAGATAAATTCACCGTGACCGTTGACAGCAAAAAAGGTGGTACGGCGTCTAAATCACTTTAATGAATAGCAAGCTGACGGGGTATCACCCTGTCAGCTTGCTGGGTTAATGTCAAGCAAGTGCTTTTAAAATAGCTTTCACGATCTCAGCTTCTGTAAACGGCTTTTCAATGAACCCATCAAATGACGCTTCTGTCGGCCTTTCTTCTGCATACTTCAACGTAGACATGTCGGCAGAGATGGCTAATACACGGATGGACTTATAGCGTCCTTCGTTACGGATTTTTTCCAGCAGCTCTACACCGCTTATACCGGGCATATTGATGTCCGTAATCACAACATCTACAAGTTGTTCCTGTAGGAACGCCAATGCATCTTCCCCATTGTTGACGGTGTAGGTATATCCGACGCCCTTGAAGAACTGTTTCATCAGGAGGATGTTTATGGGATTGTCATCCACTATCAATAGACGTAGGTTACGGGGCAAATCTGATAGCTTGGTTTGCTGTTGCCCTTGCGTTTCGATTTTACGCTGGGTGAACGGAATGTCTGCAAAGAAAATTGATCCCTGCTCCTGTTTGCCCTTTAGCCCGATGGTGCCGCCCAATTCCTCAACCATGATTTTGGCGATGTATAATCCCAAGCCGATGCCTCCTGAGTTTGGACTGGCGGTAAAATATTTGCGGAAGACATGGGGGCGATTTTGCTCTTTGATGCCTATGCCACTATCCTCGACTTCGATATGCAAGCAGGAGTCGCCGCTGGTGCCGGAAAGAGATGCCCGGAAAATGATTTCGCCTTTCTGGGTATACTTGATGGCGTTACTTAAGAAATTAGAAGCTATTTGCCTTATCCTGAATTCGTTGCTTAATAAGTGCAGGTGCGGGTCTATCTCGATTTCTGTGCATAAACGCAGGTTTTTTAATTCTGCTTGGTTTTTATGCAAGGTGACCACCTCTTGGAATGATCGATGGGGTGCAAAATATTCCAAAGCGATATCCCCCTTATTGGATGCTTCGAGCTTGCTGAGACTCAGGATGTCGGAAATGTTGTTGCTGATGATGTTGATGCTGTAGTAGGCGGAATCGATTAACTTCGCATCGATATTGCCGGATGCCGTCCTGTTTTTAAACAGGTCAATAATGCCCAAAAGAGAATTGAGGGGGGTGCGAATTTCATGGCTGATATTGGCCAGCACATTGGTTTTCTCTTCTGCGAGCTTAGCGGCATAGTCTTTTTCTTCCCGGAGCCTGCGTTCGTAGGAGGTGGCATAAACTTGGTAGTAGCCCAAGGCTACTATCATGACAAGCATGAGGATTAATGCAAAAATCAACTGCTTGCCAAATCGCTCGATATTTTTTTTATAGAGCGTAAAATCGTGCTCTTCCGCTTGGCGAAGCACATAGATATCAAGTTCCTCAATGGTTTCGACGTTTTCTTTTAGCCCGTTCAATAAATCGAGGTTTGTGGTGATCAGTTGTCTTTCCTTTTCTTGGAGCCGTAAAAACGTATTCCGGAGCTGGTTGAGGCTGCTGGAGTACAATTGGGCTATTCCCTGCTGGACGGCCGATAGGTTCTCTTTAAGTAAAGTTACCCGCTCGATATCGAGCTGCTGATGTTCATTCGCTACTACAATGGTGTCGTCCTTTGCGTTGAAAATCCGTTTGAACAGGCCCGGTTTTTTGCGTACTATGGTGTCCGCCATTCGCTTTTTCGTTGAATCGATCAATACTTGATTGACAATAGCGTCCATTTTCGATGGCCTGATTGGCTTTACGCGGATTGATCCATTAAGCAGGCGAAGTGAATCGCTGGTATGTAATACCAAATGATCCAGCCGCTTTTTGAGCGTGGCAAACTCCATCGCGATTTTTTGCTGGTCTGCTACCTTTAAAGCAGCATTGTTCATCGGATTATTGCTGAGGGGTAGGGAGGCCAGTGAGTCTACAAAACCCTTGAGTAAATGGAGTCTCCCAAGGTATGCGTGATAATTGCTGTCTGCAAAGTCCAAGGTGTACAAACGGAATAGGTTTTCGACCTCACCGTATGTTGAAAACAAATACCTGAGACTTTCCGATCCTGTTTGCCGTATTTCATAGGCGTTGGTCAGCCGCTTTTCCAATACCCGGTATTGGCCGTATTGGTAAATAAAGACAGCTCCAATAAACAGGAACAAGATGACAAAACAGCATAGCAATGCAATTCTGACGGCAGGCGTTTTTTTGGCGTTTTCTTTCATGGTTAATCGGCTGATGTGCGATAGGCACGGCCAGATGTGGTTTTAACCCATAAAAGTGTGCCAAAATTTCATTTTTAGAAAAAAAATTAATTCTTATTTTTTTGTTCGTTTTTTGGATGTACCGATTCGTCAGGCGCGTTGTCTGTCTTGAACGAGTTGAGCTTTCGGGGACGTACAATCTTGATACTCTGCTTAGAAAGGGCAATACTGGCGTTTAGTTCAAATCCGACCAGCAGTATCAACGAGTTGAGATAAAGCCAGATCATGATGACGATCAAGGTACCAATCGATCCGTAAATTTTGTTGTAAGCGTTAAAATTATTAATATAAAATGCAAAGCCGGAAAATGTCAATATGGCAAGTATGGTAGCCAGCATGGCACCTGGGCTAAAAAGCTTCCACTTCCTTGACGATGCTGGACCGAATTTATAGAGTATGCTTACCGTGAAAAAATAGATACCAAAGAGGATCAGCCAACGGGACGCGGTGATGACAAAACGCCAGAAAGCTGCATTGAACGCGATGGTTTCGCGCAAATAGCCAATGACATAACCAGCCACGGTGAAAATTGTCATCCCGACGGTGAGGGCAATGATAATCATTAGCGTGAGGCCGATGGCAGCCAACCGTTGGTGGCCCCAACTGCGGCTTTCTATAAGCAATGACGCTTTATTGAAGGCAAGCATCAATGAGCTTACCCCATTGGTTGCGAAAAACGTGGCTAGGATGAAACCGACGGAAAGCAAGCCGCTGTTTTGGTTTTTTACGATATCTTCCAGCGTCGACTCCACGGCGAGGAACGCGTTTTCCGGCATAATTACTTCCATGAAATCAAGCAGTTGCTGTTGGAAATTGGCGATCGGTATATAGGGTATCAGTGTAAATAAGAAGATGATGCCGGGAAAGATGGCCAACATGAAGTTGTATGCCAGTGAGGATGCTTTGTTGAGAATCGATTCGCGGGCAATTTCCTGGAAAAAAAATGTAGCGACCGTATACAAAGGTAGTGATCCAAACCCGGGAAGCACAACGCTCTTGGTCCATTCGACAAAATGGCAGTATGGTTGGAATTTCAATAGTATACGATGCGCCCAACTCATGGTTTATCAAAATAGGGTTGCAGGCGACTCAAGAAATCGGGAGGAGCCATACATGGTTTGTTGCGGGCCATATCTACGAAGACCAACGTGGTATGTCCCGTGTTTAGCAACTCACTTCCCTCGTTAAACAATTCATAGTCAAACCGGATTTTTACCGCGGGTTTTTCGTTCAGATAGGCCTTTACCGTGATTTCTTCGTCATACCGCGCGGGTTTGAAAAACCGGGAATACAGCTCCAATACCGGTAGCATAATGCCGCTGTCCTCCAATGCTTTGTATGAAAACCCCAAGCTGCGGAATAATTCTACACGACCCACTTCGTAAAAAGCAGCGTAGTTGCCATAATAGACATACCCCATCTGGTCGGTTTCAGCATAGCGAACCCTAAGTTTCGTTTCAGACGTATACATTAGCGCATGATATTTCGTTCATTGAGAGCTTGCTGGAATTTGCGTGCATTCCTGCTATGTTCGGCTTGCGTCACCGCAAAGTTGTGGTACCCCGAAAAATCGTCCTTGGCTACCATGTAAAGGTAGTCATGATGCTGGTAGTTCAATACGGCGTCAATGGCAGCGATGCTCGGCATCATAATAGGTCCCGGAGGCAACCCACGGTATAGATAGGTGTTGTAAGGCGAATCTGTGCGCAGGTGCCTGTATAGTACGCGGCGGATGGTGAAGTCCTGGTTGGCAAAGATCACCGTAGGGTCGGCTTGCAACAACATGCCCTTCCGCAGCCTGTTGAGGTAGAGACCGGCTATAGTAGGCATCTCATCGGTATGCAATGCTTCACCTTTTACGATGGCAGCCAGTGCGCTGACCTCCTGTGGGGTCAGATTGAGCTTTGCTGCTTTTTCGCTGCGTTCTTCATTCCAAAACTTCTGGTATTCTTCGTGCATCCGCTCCATAAAATGAGCAGCGGACGTATTCCAGTAAAATTCATACGTATTGGGAATAAACATGCTGAAAAAATTCTCGCCATTGAATCCGTAGCGGGCAGCAAGACTATCGTCATCCAGCAGGTTGATAAAGGCAATGGAATCCGGTTCAAGTTGATTGGCTAATATACCCGCCAGATTTTCCTTCAGCCGGATGTTCTCGAAGCGGAGCTTTACGGGTTCTTGGAAGCCGCCGCCTAATTTATTGATCAATGTCCGGTTGTTCATGCCGGGCGTAAGCTTGTATTTTCCCGGTTTTACCCGGCTGGGATATTCCATTTTGTTTGCTGCCCAGCGGAAAGAAGCGGTATCGTTTACCGCGTGTAGCTCTCCGATGCTGGTCATTACATCTTCAAAATCCCAGTGTGTATAAATATATAAATATTCGCTTTCCGCCGTGACGTTAGGTTTAAAAAATCCCTTATAATATCGATAGCCAATGACGCCCCCGGCAATTACTGCGACTAGTACAATGACGAGCAGTGTCTTGAAAAGCCCTTTTTTTTTCTTTTTTTTCATACTGTTGTTTCTCGACTGCTTCCCATTGTTCATGTTATTGCTGTTCATCGTCGGTTGGCCATCATGGGTTAACCAATGCGATGTTAACTGGTGTCCCGATGCTGACCATGGGATCTTCGTGGGTGGGTGTCTGCGAGATGACCACAGCACTAAGGCTGTCGGTCACTATGCCCATGTAATTTACCGTGCCCAGTGTCAGCGATGCACCTTGCAATGCAAAGCGAACTTCGGCCAAGGTCAAACCGCTGAGGTCAGGCACCTGAACTTCATTCGCCCCTCGTCCGTCGCCCAGTACCAAATCAACAGTCGATCCTTTCGGGACCGGCCGGCCGGCATTAAGCCGTTCGCCTCCGAACTTTACATCCAGGACGACATCGCGGGCGATATCAGGGATATACGTGGTATCACCCAGCTTGAGGCCATAGCTGTTCAGGACAGCGCGCGCTTCCACAAAAGTTTTTTCCACAAGCTCGGGAAAAGCTACTTCCGGTGCAGTTCGCGTAATGATCGTCAGGTAAAGGGTCCGGTTCTTTTTTACCTTGGTACTGGGATCGGGATCCTGCTCGATCACCAAACCGGGGCGTGCATCCACTTGATACACGGAGTCCAAATCGTATTCGAAACCTTGTCCCTGCAATTTTTTTATCGCGTCGTCTATCAGCAACCCTTTAAGTTCGGGTACGGCGACAGATTCATTGTGGCGCGTATATTGGCGGAGGCTGAAAACAATGATCAGAAAGAAAACGGTTAGCCCGATGAGTGCGGCAATGAGGTTTTTTCTAAATGTTTCTGTTCTTAGGTACTGAAAAATTTTTACCATGTTATATCCTGTCATATCGGCACTGTAGGCCATTTTAAGGTGTAATGCTGCAATATTAACGCCACACTTTGTATCCCATGAAATAAAGTGGGATCTACAGGGCAAACTTAGCCAAACTTGCTTTCATATGCAAGTGAGGAGGTGCCGTGCCAACGCCGGTAGAAAATTTCGTTTTTCTGTATTTCACCGTTTATCTTTGTCAACTATGAAGCTTAAAATCGCATTGCTTACTGGAGGATACACGGCGGAATCCGAGGTTTCGTTGAAAAGCACGGAGTTTGTCTACCAGCAGCTGGACAAATCTAAATTTGAGGTTTACATGATTACCATCACGACCGGCGGTTGGTTTTATGTGGGTGACAACGGGGTAAAGCATACCATCAACCGGGACGATTTTACATTATCCCTGGATGGGCATATCATTCGTTTTGACGTAGTTTTTATCATGGTACACGGATCGCCGGGAGAGGACGGTCGGTTGCAAGGCTATTTTGACATGGTGGGGTTGCCCTATACCTCGTGCGATGCGCTTACTTCGGCCCTGACGATGAATAAGGCTTACACCAAGGCTGTCTTGGCAGGCATCCCTGATTTGTACTTGGCCAAGTCGGTACAACTGTTCGAGTCGCAACGCGAAGAAGCGGCAGATATGGTATGCCGCGAACTGTCATTGCCTTGTTTTGTGAAACCGAATGCGGGAGGCAGCAGCATCGGGATGACGAAAGTGAAAACGGAAGCGGAATTGCCTGAAGCGATTGAAAAAGCATTCAATGCAGCGAATACCGGCAGACAGGTTATTGTGGAAGAGTTTGTGGAAGGCAGGGAGTTTTCCGTCGGCATCTACCGGCGTGCCGATGGGCTGTTTGTATTGCCGGCTACCGAGGTCATCACCGAGCGTGAGTTTTTCGATTTTGAGGCCAAATATGTGCCGGGCTTGACGGAGGAAATCACTCCGGCAATCCTCACACCGGAACAGCGGGCCCGCGTTGAGCGGTTGGTGAAGGCTATTTATATCCGGCTGAACTGCAAAGGCATGGTGCGTGTCGATTATTTCCTGGAAAAGGATACTGATCGTTTCTTTTTCATTGAGATCAATACCGTGCCGGGACAGACCGCCCAAAGTTTCATCCCGCAGCAGGTGCGTGCCGCAGGAATGACGGAAACGGATTTTTATAGCGAGTTGATTGTGATGAGTTTAAAGTCGTAACTCTTCCAACTCAATTCCCCACCACTTCCACCCAGTTTCCGGGGATGACAGCCTGTATCCGGTTGTCATACATCGCTTCGGCGCTTACCGCTGGCATGAAATACTTTCCGACATAGGAGGCATTGAGTAACACCCGAAAGGTCAGCGTCTCCTGTGGCCTGACATTGAAATGGGTAAGCACACGGTCGTCACGGATATCCTTGTAGGTGGCAGGCGATGAATGTAAGGCCGACTCGGTATCGCTCAGCCGCGTGTTGATGATTTCCCAGCCCGATGGGAAGATCTGCGCAAGCGCCATGTGCTCGTATGTACCCATATTCCCGGTGTTTTTGATGGTTACTTCGGCGATGAAATCCGTGCCTTGTGCAAGTTTTACGGGATTGATGGCTTCGCCCTTGCCGTTGGTATAACGCACGTTCATCGCCAGCAGATTGGGATTGTTGGTCACGGGTGGGTTATCGCCTGCGGGCAATTGACCTTCGCGTACAACGCGGATATACAGTTTGCTGCCACCGTTGTTTTGGATGCGCAGCTGATTGCTGGGGTTTGCCCCAGCTAGGGTGATGCGGTGTAGATAGGTATCCATTGCCACGTTAGTCGAGTTGCCGTTGAGCACATACGCAAAAGCAGCTTTGTCCTGGGTATTGCCACCAAATTTACCGATGGCCAGCAGAGCATAGGCGGTAGTTTGTGTACTGTACCAACTGTCATCCCCTAATCCGGCGGCGACGGCGCGTAATACACGTTCGGCTTCCTCGCGCCGTCCCATCAATTCCAATGCCTCCAATATCATCGCACGGTCGCGCAAAGCCGAGCCAAAGGTGTGGCCGGCTTGCTCGTAGGGTTTTCCGTCAATGGGCCGGTTCCTCACCAATTGGTTGGCTGCAATGCCCTGGCCAGCCAATTGATAGGCGGCCGCAAGGCGCCACGCCGCTTCATCGGACAGGTGCTGGGATTCTTTCAGCCGGTT
The DNA here is from genome assembly GCF_900109365.1 of Parapedobacter koreensis. Classification (GTDB taxonomy): domain Bacteria; phylum Bacteroidota; class Bacteroidia; order Sphingobacteriales; family Sphingobacteriaceae; genus Parapedobacter; species Parapedobacter koreensis. Next base: position 59,117 of record NZ_FNZR01000003.1, read on the forward strand.
CATTGCGCCCAGCTCGGGCGCCTTGGCCAGTGCCATCACGTACAGCCGGTAGGCTTGCACCAAGTCACCGCCGCGCCAATTGTATTGGTCGGGTGTCCAGTTTTGTGCCATGCCGCGTTGGTAGCGCAACCATCCATCAAGAAAGCCCGTTGGCAACACGAAGCCTTTCGCCTGCGCTTCCAGCAGGAAATGACCGGCATAGTTGGTGCTCCACTCATCGGCCTCGTTGGCACCGGGCCAGTAACCCAATCCGCCGTTGGACAACTGGTAGTTGCGCAGCCGATTGATGCCAGCTTTTATATTGCGATCGATGGCAGCCTTGTCTGCTTCGTTTAGTGCCACGATCCGATTGAGCATCAGCTGGGGGAAGACGCTTGAGGTGACCTGCTCCACGCATCCGTACGGATAGCGGATGAGGTAATTGAGCCGCTTGCTCAGGTTGATGGGCGGTAGGGACGATACTTCCACCATCGCACTGTTGCGGTTGCCCGGCCCGAGCGGCCGGATGTCTTGCTGCCACGAGGCACCAGTATTGATTTCGGCCTTGTCTATGGAAGTAATGAAGGGATTGGGATTGCGGATGTCGATTTCCACTTCATATACGGCAGTTTCATTGCCACTTTTGGCTACGACCCTCACGTTGCCTATGCCGGTACGATTTCCAGCGGTGACTGTTGCGTAAGCCATCTGTTCGCCCTGCTGGGCGAACGTGAGCGTTTGTTTCCCTTGTTGCACGGATAGTCCACCGGAGGCCGTTGCCTCAAGATTTACCTGCTTGATGTGGTTTTCCATGGCAAAGACGGTGAGTGGCAGTTTGAAGGTTTCCCCCGGGCCAACTACCCGTGGCAAGGTAGCCAGTAGCATCAGCGGTTTTTTGACGGCCACAGCCTTTTCGGCGAATCCGTAAGCGCCATCTTGACCAGCAACAACCATCGCGCGGACGGAGCCAACATATTGGGGTAGCGTAAAGGCATGTGTGTTTTTCTCACCTTTGCGCAGCGTAAAGGGTCCGAGGAATTTGACTACGGGTTGAAAACGATTGGCCTTGGCGGGATTTACGTTGCGGTCGATTTCACCGTCGCCTCCGATGCTGAGGATACGTTCAAGATCGCCTCCCCATGCGCCAAGTACTTGGTCAAATAGATCCCACGATTTGACGCCAAGCGCTTCGCGGGCATAGAAGCTGGCGTGCGGATCAGGTGTCTTGAAGCGGGTCAGATCCAACAACCCTTCATCCACTAAGGCGATGGTATAGGTCATGGCCTTGCCTGACGTTTCAGAAATGGTGATGCTGGATTTCGTTTCTGGGCGCAAGGTTTCAGCCATCGTTATTGCCGGCTTGAGGATGGTTTGCGGGTTTTCAACGTGCAGCGGTATCACTCCGTACATGCGTATGGGAAGGTCATTGGCTGTTTGCGCGTGCGGTTGCAGCAGCGTGACGTTGACGAATACATTTGGGGCCATTTCTGCTGTTGCTTTGAATGTATAGGTGGTCTGTCCCTGCTCGGTGGCTATCCATTTGCTTTGGAGCACACGGCTACCATTTTCGATGCTGATGAGGCCTCTGCCATCGGCGGAGGAAGGGATGGTCAGTGTGATTTCTTCACCCATGCGGTAGGATTCCTTGTCTGCCGTAAACGATAGCATGGCTGCTTCGGTAGGGTTGTTTTGTTGCTCGCGCTGTGCCCATCCGGGCCAGTCGATATACAACGTCTTCCCCGAGGCATGGCCGCTGGCGAGGTCGACGATGCGTATCAGGTAGCGCCCCCAATCGGGGTAATTCACGCGGATATTCCATTTGCCACGGCCATTGTTGAGCGTAATGGTTTCCTTCTTGAGCAATTGGTTGTATTGGTCTTGCGTGAAGTTGCCCAAGTATTCTTCTTCCTGGTTCCACCACCATCGCCAGCGAATTTTGTAAAACTCCAGCTGCACGCGGCGTGTGCCAGTAATTTTCTTGCCGTTGGCATCCACGTCTACGATTTCCACTTCATGATTCTCGTCGGTGAGCAGCATGCCCGACAGGCGGTTGCCCTGTGGCGTACGCAGTCCCACATAGCTTTCATATGGGCTGTACGGCATGCTCACATTGTCAATACTGAAATTGCCTCCCGGCTCGAATACACGCGTAGTAAAACTGGCCCGAAGCATGCCAGGGGCTTCGTTGGTAGCCGTGATGTCAGCAGGGAAGGACGCCCGTCCCTGTCCATCCAACGTGCCGTCGAAGAGCACCTCGCTTTCGGTCGTGAAGTTGCGTGTCGGGTCGTCAAACGTGTACTGTCGGTAGTTCGGGAAAACGGTGGTCACCGGAGACACGACGGCCTCTACACGGGCGTCGAGATTTTGTACATCGGCACCGAAGAGCCATTGGGCAGCGAGCTGTATGGGCGTGCTGCTACCTTTGCGCAGTACCTTGTGCGCACCAAAGTCAAGCGCAATGCGCAGGCGATTGGGCATGACTGTCTCTATTTTCAGCGTTTTCTGGAACACAGCGCCGCCGACACTCACCTTGGCCAGCCAATTGCCTGTCGGTGCGGTGGATTCCGTCTGTGTCTTGAAGGCATAAAAGCCATTGGTATGCTTGGACTCCACCAAGCGTCGGCTCAATTGCCCCTTGGGATTGTACAATTCAAATGTGACGGGGTGGCCCTCGGGGAGGTTGGCTGATTGGTTTTCCATGATAAACCCGATGAAAAGGGAGTCTCCGGGACGCCAGACGCCGCGTTCGCCATAAATGAACCCTTTGATGCCTTTTTGTACAATATCGCCACCTACGTCAAAACGTCCCAGGGGAAGCGTAGCGCCATCATCGAGCTTGAGGTAGCCGCGTTCCTCACTTTTGGTGGCAATGAGCATGAAAGGTTTGCGAGAGGCATCGATTTCGACGAATCCCTCGCCATTAGTCGTGCCGGTCTGGATGACCTGCTGCTGGTAATCCAGCAGTTTCACTTCTACACCTTCCATGGGCTGGGCGGTGAGGATGCTGGTGGCAATGACGGTCATGCTGTTGTCATTACCACGCTTGGCAATAAGCCCAATGTTGGAAGCCAACATATCGCGGCTGGCCCACCGTTCGGTGGTATAGTATGACGGGTGGCATGGGTTATTGCGTTCGTTCCAGTCATAGTCATAAGGGTAGTAGCTGTTGTACCGCGACCAGAATTCGTCGTCTTCATCGATATTGTCGGCATAGTAGTAACTGTATTGGTCCGCGTCGCCCCGGGTATCTTCCGTCGCCCCGGTATCACCACAGGGATATATGGAATAGCTATGGCGGAAGCCAACCAAGATGCGGTAGATAGCGCCGGGTTCGGCTTTCAGCAACTGGTCAATGTCCAGTGAAAAGCGGTTTTTGCGCCGTAGGTTGAGGCCTTTGTCGGTATCCAGTGCGATGGTTTTCTGCACGACGGGCTTAGCTACACGACGAAGCTCGTATTTGCTATCATACGTATTCTGAAAATATTGAGGCACATTGTTTTCATAGATTTTTACGATGGTCACATCCACGGCGCGCAGGTTGACCGCCTCGAAGGGTATGGTAAGCTTGCCTGATCCGGGTAGGATGGTGCCCTTGCCGGGAATGTTGACGGATGGCAGCCTGTTTTCGAAGGTCACATTGGCGGAATACGTAGCGGTGATTTTTTTGGTATCGATGTTTTCCACGCCTTCGTTTATAACTACGGCGTAGTCTCCCTCCAGCCTGTCTGTAGCATATACCTTCACCTCGCTGCCGTCAATGGTGTAACGCGCGTCACCGATGCCACTGACGCCAATCAAGCCGTTGAGCTGTTGGGCTACCAATAGTGGATCCGAAAACTGCACCAGCACGTATTGTTCCGGCTCATGTACTGCTCGGATATCGAGCACCTTAAATGCTCCGATTTCCGGCACTTCAACATCCCGGCTATCCTTCTTTTTGGAACCGATGGGAGCGCCGTCCCATTGCAGCGTAAGCTTAGCAGGCTGCTTACCGCGGGGGATGGAATCAACGGTGAATGCCGAGACACGACCTGCACCATTATGCGCCCACTTAATGCCTATGGGTTTGCCACTATATGTGGCCGTCAGCATCTTTTCGATAGCTTCGGGCTGTTCGGTATCGGCAAAATAGATAGTTCCAGTAAACTTCATGCGATCCAGCGCACCGGTGGTCTGTGCTTTCAGTCCGTCCGTTTCAAGGCTATACGAAGGGTCGATGACTTTAAAATCAAAGACAAAGGTCTGCAACTCAGCACGGACTTCGGCTACCTTGCCAAGGCCGAAGCTTACGCGGTATTCCGCTCCCGGTTTGAGCGGGCCATCGGGCCTGAACTCCAGGGTACGGGCATCTATCCAGTAGAGCTTGCCTTTTACCGTGGGGCTGATGGCAATGAGCTGGCGGCTTTCTTCCTGGTTGGTCTGCTGGAATGTATTTACTTGGGCTGCAAGGCGCACGCGTATCGCACTTTCACGGGAAACCACGCCCGTGGTATATCCTTCGATATATTCAGCGAAGGCTGCATTGCCGGCATTCACGATGGCCGGTTGATGGTGCTTCCAAACAAAAAAGGTGATGGCTGCGATGACGAAAACCCCGGCTGCTGCAATGGTGGTAGTCCTGCGTGCCGGGATCCAATTGGCTTTGTCCATGTGCAATAGGATTTATAAAAGCGAATGTACGGATTTTTTACGCTTTAAGCTTGCTGGGCAAATAGCCGAAGTGTTTTTTGAATGCCTTGGTAAAGTTATAGGGTTCACCGTATCCCAGGGTATAGGCCACTTCATGTACGCTATACGCCGTGTCAAGCAACAATTTACGTGCGTATTCCATCCGGAGTTTCGTGAAATATTCGAATACCGTAGTGCCGAAAAGTTCCTTGAACCCTTTTTTCAGCTTGAAATCATTGAGTCCTGTTTCCTGGCATATTTTCCGCATGTTTAACGGTTCAAGCATGTTTTTATCAATGAATGCCCTGGCTGCGTGTAGACGTGCCCTGTCGGGCGATGACAGGTTTTGTACGCTAATGCTGTTGAATGTCTCTGCCTGCAATGCCTGGGCTAGGAAAAGTTCAGCGATTTTGGATTCGTAGAACAACTTTTTCATTTCACCCGTATACGCACAATGCTGGAGTTCATGGATCAATATTTTTTGCTGCGGCGTTATGGGCAGTGGGATCGGCGAAATATCGGCCTCTTCCATGCGGCTTACTTTTTCCCAGAATCGCTGAAGGCAATCGAGTTCATTGACCATCAACCGTTTGAAGTGGTGTTCGGTCATGCTTACGCCGAAGGTGTCTATACGTTCGCCTTTTACGGAATACATCCCTTCAAAATACGGCGAGAAGCTGAGGATATGATGGTTGTGCTGAAGTTCGTATACTTTCGGGCAATGTTTTTCCTTGGCTTGGCAGATGCCTACTATGGAAAAATACATGGTCAGTATCGGCTCTGTCTGGCAATCCGTTACCCAAGCGTGCTGGTATCGTTGGCTGCTGGCTGAGAACACGCCCAATCCATCATGTGACAGGTGGATGGTGGCGGCGATATCGCCAGGGTTTTCGAGGCCGATATGTTGAACGTTTGCCAAGGGGGAGTGTTGGTAAAGATCCATGTTCCACGGAAATTAATGCCAGCATGTTTGTTGCCCAAAAATAATTCTTTGGGCTGACATTGCCTAATGAAAAATATTTATTTTTTAGGTAATCAGTATGTTATGTTTTTTGGCGGGTTTTTAATCCGTTTTGCATGGGGTGTTTTCATTTCCCGTTTTTCATTTTCGCATCTGTCGAAATTAGATACGCTAATGGTCTACCATATCGGGATGAAAAGTGTTTATATGCAGCCTTCATTGGATGGCAAATTATTGATTACGGTATATCGGACAAATGTGGCTGAGGAATGGCAGGCACAGTCCATATTGGAAACGCTGGCGTTGCGATTTCCCGGCGGCTGCCGGTTTAGTTTTGACCTTTGGGATTGCGATCGCGTGTTCAGGATGGAATCGGCGACAAATATCGATACGGAAGTAGTGTCGTTATTTCGCGACCAAGGGTTCGAATGTGAGGTGCTATAACCGCTGTGTTGCCAGCTTAATCTACTCCTTCCCACCAGCGAGTAAATACCTGTGTGCTGTCTTTAAGGTATACCGGCTGGCCGATTAACGGTGTCAACAGCGGCATATGGTCTTTTTTGCTCGTTTCAGATATACGAATCAAAGGGTCATCCCAGGCATGCATGGCCAACGAAAATTTGGAATTATGCACGGGCAATAGGCGCTTTGTACCCAAATCTTTCGCGGCAAGCACTACTTGGTCAGGCAGCATGTGTATATATATCCAATAGGGGTTGTATTGCCCGTCTTCCAGGATAGCCAGGTCAAACGGCCCATATTGGTTGCCTATTGTTTCAAAGTGTTTGCCATAACCGCTATCACCGCCGATAAATATGCGTTGCGACGGCGTATTAAGTACGAAGGAAGCCCAAAGCGTACCGTTGCGCTTGAACCCACGGCCGGAGAAATGCCGTGCCGGGGTGGCCCGTAGCGTAAACCCGTCGGCCAATGGTGTCAGTTCGTGCCAATCAAGTTCTGTGATTTTCGCAGCCGGATAGCCCCAATATTCAAGGTGGGCACCGACGCCCAAGGGGCAAATCACGTAGTCGACTTTCGGTTCAAGTTTTTTGACGGTATTGTAGTCGAGGTGATCCCAATGGTCGTGCGTGATGATGAGGTAGTCAATGCCGGGCATATCTTCGGCATGGTAGCTGGTGGTACCCGGAAAACTCTTCGTCGTGAACGACACGGGCGAGGCATTACCGTTGAATACGGGGTCGACCAAGAACCGTTTGCCATCGGTTTGCAGGAAATATGATGAGTGACCAAACCACACCAGCACATCCGCCTGTGGGTCGATTGCCTGAAGATCGGTCTGCGCATGAGGGATGCTGTCTGTGGGGATTTGCCTTGGCGTTTTATCAACTAAAAAGCTCCACATGACGGTAAGCATATTGGCGCCTTCCGCTAAACTGGGTGTCTCTTCAAGATTTTGAAAACTCCCGTTTTTGAAGTTGGGTGAATTTTTCATGCGTTCCAAGCGATCGCCCGTAGGGGTCTTGCCGAATGGAGGCTGTCGGATAAATAAGGCAATAACGACGGCAAAAACCGTAAGGATAATGACCAGGGCTAGCAACATGCGCGTAATGATTTTTTTCATGCTTCGTGTCAATAAGAGACAGCGCAGCAAAATAACCCTATAGCATGCAATAATGCAATCGGCGGAGTGGATTTTTACAATGGCTTGATACGATTCAGGAAGTTGTTCATTGCCGCATTAAAGTGTTCGGGATCTTCCAGGTTGGGCAGGTGCCCGCATTCCGGGATTTCTACGTATTGTACATCCGGTATATGGGACGCTAAAATCTCAGCCTGTTCTTTCGTGGATATTTTGTCTTCCGTACCCCGGATAACCAACGCGGGGATAGATATCCCGCTTAAACTGTCGGTAGTATCCGTGCGGGATGCCAGGGCTAATAAGGTGGCACAGATGCTGGTCTCCGTATTGCGGCGTATGCAGCTTTTGATGAGATCTACAGCCTCCTGGTTTTCGGCAAGGCTCTTAGGTGAAAACACATTATTGACAAAGCCGATGGAAAATGCCCGTTTGCCATTCTTCAGTACGGACTGGATGCTGTCGAACCGTTTGAGCTTAGCAGCATTATCATCCGCCAGTGAGTTGGTGTCGCTCAATATCAGGCCGGAAAAGATCTCCGGCTGGATTTGGTAAGCACGCAGCGCAATATATCCGCCCATGGATACGCCGCATAGCACGGTTTGGGTGATGCTCAGTTTCCGGAGGAACACCAATAAGTCTCTCGCAAAAACATCCACACTGAAGAAACCATGGCCCATGGTGCTGTTGCCATGGCCACGCACGTCTACAGCAATGCCGACGGTGTTGGCGGGCAGTGCCTCCAGCTGGGGTATCCACATGTTCTTGTTGAAAGGGAATCCATGAACGAATACGATGGTCTTGTGTGGTTGGGCTACGTCTCTCGATAAATAGCTGATGCTGATGTCTCCAATGCGGATTCGTTTTCTTTTGATTAGGCTTTTGTTATATTCCATATATGCTGTAACAAACCGGTGCGTAGATAAGTTTTAATTTTTAAAAGTAATGAAATCAGCGCAATAATGCAATCCGACAGGCTTATCTTGTGATTTTTCCAAAATTATTTCGGTTATATCGATCAGATTTCTATCTTTGCAGACCGATTCGGGAATGCGCTTGTAGCTTAATTGGATAGAGCACCTGACTACGGATCAGGAGGTTAGGGGTTCGACTCCCTTCAAGCGCACATGTTTCACTTATATAGCCTAATCAATATGCCGGTTAGGCTATTATTTTTTACAGATATACGTATATGCTAAACCTTGTTTTGTTTGGCCCCCCCGGGGCGGGGAAGGGTACCCAATCGGAGAAGCTTATTGATTACTATCAATTGGTGCACATTTCAACTGGCGACCTGTTCAGGGCACATATCAGCAGCCAAACGGAATTGGGACAGCGGGTAAGTAAGCTGATTGCCGACGGCGAGTTGGTTCCGGATTCCATTACCATTGCGATGCTGGAGGAAGAAATCGACAAGAATCCCGAAGCAAAAGGTTTTATTTTTGATGGCTTTCCACGTACCGTTGCCCAAGCTGAAGCGTTGGATCGTTTCCTGGAATCCAAAGAAACGGCAATTGCAGGCGTCATTGCACTTGATGTCACGGAGGAGGAATTGACCGCGCGTATCGCTAAGCGCAAAGCCATTAGCAACCGTGCCGATGACGATAGTGAAAAATTGAAAAAGCGTATCGTGGAATATTTCAGCAAGACCATCCATGTGCTGCCTTATTACGAGCAGCAGGGCAAGCTGACCAAGGTCAATGGCATCGGTGAGATCGAAGCCATTTTTGAGGAAATCAAAGGGATTGTTGACGGGTTGCCCGTTTAGAACGGCGTCTCCGCATGCTATAAAAAAAAGTGCCACAGGGTTCGAACTTCGTTGACTATGTAAAAATATGCTGCCGTTCCGGTCGGGGTGGGGCGGGATCTACCCATTTGCACCGGGATAAGTTTACGGCTAAGGGTGGCCCCGATGGCGGTGACGGCGGCAGGGGCGGGCATATTATCCTCAAGGGGAATGCACAACTTTGGACGTTGCTTCACCTGAAATACCGCAAACACGTCATCGCTGAAGATGGTGAGCCCGGGGGCAGTGCATTGCGACATGGGGCAAATGGAAAGGACGAAGTGCTGGAAGTGCCGCTGGGCACAATAGCCCGCCATGCCGATACCGATGAGATCTTATTTGATATCACGGAAGATGGAGAGACAAAGGTCTTGACCGCTGGCGGGCGCGGTGGCTTGGGCAACTGGCATTTCAAAAGCGCGACGCAACAAACACCACGGTTTGCACAGCCGGGCGAATTGGGCAAAGAGGAGTGGATGATCCTTGAATTGAAAGTGTTGGCAGATGTTGGCTTGGTGGGATTCCCGAATGCAGGCAAATCTACGTTGCTCTCCGTGGTCTCTGCCGCAAAACCCGAGATAGCAGACTACCCCTTCACCACTTTGGTGCCCAATCTGGGCATTGTCTCCTACCGCGACAACAAGTCGTTCGTCATGGCCGATATACCGGGTATTATCGAAGGGGCATCCGAGGGAAAAGGGCTCGGCCATCGCTTTTTGCGGCATATTGAGCGCAATTCGGTATTGTTGTTTATGGTTCCTGCTGATACCCAACGATCGATAGCCGAAGAGTACCGGATACTGCTGGATGAACTGATAGCCTTCAATCCCGAATTAAAGGATAAACCCCGCATATTGGCAGTAACCAAATCCGATCTCTTGGACGATGAGCTCCAGCAGGAAATGCGGCAGGAAATTCCAAAAGGGATTCCTTTTGTATTTATTTCAGCTGTATCCGGCAAAAATATCCAACAACTTAAGGACATGATTTGGCAGGCGATTAACGGCTAGTGTCGTCATCGCCTGATTCATTTGAAACTGCCGGATTCCGTACGATCAGGCTTTGTGTCGGATAGGCAAATTGGATACGTGCATTCCTGAACGCTTCGTAAATATGCAAGTTCATCGCTTGGTTGATATCCATATACTTGTTGAAATCATCACTTAATACAAAATAGACAACCTCAAAAATCAAGCTGAAATCACCGTAAGACAGAAAATGCGCCCGATCAAAGAGGGTGTCCGGTTGGCTGGTAATTGCGTCGCGTATGATCTGCGGAATTTTTACCAGCTTGTCTTTTGGCGTGTCATAGGTGACACCGATGGTAAACACGATGCGCCGCCTTTGCAATCGTTTAAAATTATGCAGGCGTGAGTTGGTGAGATCCGTGTTGGAAAAGACCAACTGTTCGCCGGTGAGCGCCCGGATTCGGGTGGTTTTGATGCCAATGGATTCCACCGTTCCGCTTTTATCTTCCACCACGACAAAATCGCCCACTTCAAACGGACGGTCAAAAAAGAGCACAAAGTAGTTGAATAAATCGGCAATGATATTCTGCGTAGCTAGTGCGATGGCAATACCGCCTATGCCGAGGCCGGTAAGCAACGTAGCCACGTTGTAACCAAGGTTGCTGATAAAGAAAAGTATAGCGATTATCCAAATCAAGCTCGAGAGGATAAGCGCAATGCCTTTTACCTGTTGAAAACTTGCATCTCCGCGACCCCGCCGCTGGAGGTGATCCCTTAAAAAATAGCGGATTGCAAAGATGACGAGCCGGGTGATTAAGAATGTCCATACCAACATGCTCGCAATGTCCAATGCGCGGTCAAGCCATAAAGGAAGGACAAGGCTTTTGAGGGCAAAATAGAAAACACTGAAATACAAAAGCGGCAACAAAGCGTTGCTGACGCCTTGCAGCAGAAAGTCATCAAACGAGGATGCCGTCCTGTTTACGACCCGCTTGAGCCAAGTCAGTATGGCGCGTTTGAAGAGCCGGATGAGCAATATGCCCAAGAGGATGGTGGCAATAACGATAAGGTAGGACTGCAGGGTGTTTCCGAAAAAGATGGTTTCCATAGCCAGCTAACAATCTGCTGCCGGGAATTGTTGGATTAAATGTTGATTTGGAACATGCTGCCAAATGGAAAAGCCCTTTATTCGAAGGGCTTTTCCATTTTGGACGATAAAAGTACCGTTGGTTGGACATTTAGTATTTAGCCGGTACGCCTTTTCCCGGCGTACTAGCCTTGATGAAATTACGGATATCCTCATTTCCTTTTTGGAGGTCTTCCTTGCGGAGGTACATCATGTGTCCGCTGCGGTACCCTACAAAGCTCATGCGGTCCTGCAATTTGCCGGAAGGATCCATTTGCCACATGTTGTATTTGGCATTGAAGTAATCACAGGCACCGTCATAATACCCGGATTGCACCATCAAATGCAGGTATGGGTTTTGTGCCATGGCCTGCCGTAGGTTTTCACCAGTATGGTCGTTGCTGTTGTCCCATGGACGTACAGGGCCGAACATGTTGTATTTTACGTCAGTCTTGAAATTCAATTCGTTGCGCATGTAGTAGTTGATAGCAGGCGTAAACGAATGCAGCCAGGAAGTGAGTTCGGCGTTGAAGTCGGGTCGCTCGCCTGCGTCTTTGCGGTCGATACCGCGGTAACGGGAGTCTAACCGACCTACGGTATACCCACTGTCGCGCAGCAATTCTTTCCAGAACAACGATGTCGAAATGTCCAGGTTGTTTTGAAGAATCACTTTTTCAGGCAACCCGGTGTAATGTGCCATCCTACCAGCTACGGCTTGTTTTTCAGCTTGCGTAAGCGTACCGCCTTTTACCAAAGCAGGCAACAGCTCATTGACGGCGTATTGCTCCACTTGGGGCAGCACATCGGTGAGGTCTTTCTGCTGGAGGTCTGCTGGCAATACCTTGTGGTACCACGCGGTCGCCGCGAAGTAAGGCAGCCGCAATGCAACTTCCACAGGGCCGCTGCGATCGATGCCTAAGTCTGTCGGCGACACCAGGATGACGCCATTCAGGTACATCCATTGGTTGCTTTGCAATTCAAGCGCCAAGCCGGATACCCGTGTGGTACCATAGCTTTCGCCAATCAGGTACTTGGGTGATGGCCAGCGATTTTGGCGGGTTACAAACGTATTTAACCATTCACCCAAATACTTGATGTCAGCATTTACGCCGAAAAACGTGGATTTTTTTGCATCCTTATCAAGGATACGGGAATAGCCGGTATTGACGGGATTGACATATACGATGTCCGCCACGTCCAATAGGGAATACGGGTTTTTCTTGATACCATAAGGCTGAATGGGATAGCCTTCATCATCGATTTCCAATAATGTGGGGCCCGTGTAAGCAATTTGCATCCATACAGAGGCCGATCCGGGGCCGCCATTGAAAGAAATAACCAAAGGGCGTGTTGCACGGTCGCTGATACCGTCGCGTTCATAGTAAGTGTAGTCAATGGTGGCAATGGCTTTGCCGTCTTCATCCCACACGGGTTGGGTGCCCTTGTAAGCGGTGTAACTGATGTTTTGACCTTTGATGGTCGTTTCGTGTTTGGTGACAATGACCGAATCTGTCGGCATTTTCGGCTGTCCAATTGCAGACAGGCCAATCGAAAAGGCGAGTACAATAGTTAAGAGGTGTTTCATAATGCGTTTTGAATGTGTCTTAAGTTAATTTGTTAGACGTGCAAATTAACGCATCCCACCCGACAGCTGATGCTGTATGTCAATATTATTACATTCTTGGCTATTCGGTTATCGGCAGTCGGCGTTAGGCTTCCGACTTCAGACCCGGAACTTCCGACTAAAAATCAATACTGCTCGTTTTCATTCGGGAACGTGGCGGATTTCACATCGTGGATATACCGTCCTACGGCTTCGCCGATTTCTTCATACAGGTTGAGGTATTGGCGCAGGAACTTGGGCTTAAACCCTTTATTGAGGCCCAGCATGTCGTGTACGACCAGCACCTGGCCATCGCAGCCAGCGCCAGCACCGATGCCGATGGTGGGGATATCGAGGCTGGCAGTCACTTCGGCAGCTAATTGCGCAGGGATTTTTTCGAGCACGATGCCAAAGCAGCCTGCATCTTGCAGGTATTTTGCGTCCGTTTTCAGTTTGTTGGCTTCGGCTTCTTCCTTAGCCCTGACCGTGTAGGTACCGAATTTGTATATGGATTGCGGTGTGAGGCCGAGGTGGCCCATCACGGGGATACCCGCATTCACGATACGCTTGACGGTATCCTGGATTTCAATGCCGCCTTCCACTTTCAGCGCATGCGCTCCAGTCTCCTTCATTACGCGCACAGCTGCTTTTAGTGCATCACTGCTATCACCTTGGTAGGTACCGAAAGGCAGATCGACCACAACCAGCGCGTGTTTGGCTGCGCGGACTACGGCAGCGGCATGAAGCATCATTTCTTCCAGGGTAATGGGTACAGTGGTCTCATAACCCGCCATGACATTGGCGGCGGAGTCGCCCACCAGGATGATATCGATGCCGGCATCATCCAATATCCGGGCCATCGAATAGTCGTAGCCGGTGAGCATGGCTATTTTCTCGCCGCTGGCTTTCATTTGACGGATGGTATGCGTGGTGATGCGTTTGATTTCTTTGTTTACTGACATAACGCAAATGTAAGAAAATTTAAGAAGCTGATAGCTTGTAACGCTTATGGATAGTTAAACACACCAAGTTATTTTTTAAGGTGACGATTATCATTAATTGCATGGTAATTTGAGGTATCTTTGTAACACAAAGCTTACCACTTATTTGTATTAAATGATATGAAAACGATACTAGTTCCTACAGATTTTTCAGAAAACGCGTATGTTGCCGCAGAATATGCTTGCGCGTTGGCTAATGCTTCCAATCAAAAAGTGCAATTGTTACATGTGTATATCGCCTTATATTCAGGTTATGGGGAAGAAGGCAACAGCGTAAAGCAAATCAGGTGGGCCGAGACGGAATCTGCGGAAGCCATGAAGAATTTGGTGGAAAACTTAAGCCGGCAATTTCCGGAGGTGGATATCGAGGGTGAATGTATCAAGGGATTCATGATTGAAGTGGTGATTGAAAAGCTTAAAAAAGGAGAAAACTCCCTGGTGGTGATGGGCACCAAAGGCGTGACTAACATTGCCGAAAGTATTTTGGGAAGCACGACTTATGAAGTGCTTAAGAAATCGCCAGTGCCCGTATTGGTGGTGCCCATCGATACACCGGATTTTTCGTTCCAGCGTGTGGGGTTTTTCACGGCTTACGACGATCAGGAATTGGACGCATTACTGGTATTCCAGCAGGCACTTAATCTCAGGCCGCATTTATCCATGTTACATTTTTACAAAGCGGGAGAGCAGGCTCCGGAAAAAGAGCTGGAGCGTTGGCAACGTAAGGTGGAAGAAGCTTATCCGGATTGGGGTGTTTCCTGCAAGGCCATGCCGGTGGAAAAGGTCGATATCAATGCGGTGACGCAAGAAGCGAAAGCCGATCGGCTGGATTTGCTGGTATTTGCTAGACCCCATAAATCGTTTTTCCAGAAAATTTTTGTACCCAGCCTTACCAAGGCGGTAGTGAATTACCCATCGATCCCTTCGCTTTTTATCAAAGTCTAAACAATAGTGTACAGCTGATTAGGTGTTGAGCGCCAGTAGGCGATCGCACACAAGCAGGCAGGCGCCGACGATGCCTGCCTGTTCGCCCAATTGGGATATGCTCAATTGGGTGTCATTGTTGACCAGGCTGAGGGAATATTTGTTGAGGGCATTTTTTATGGGCAGCTTGATGTAGTCGCCCGTGGCGGCTAAACTCCCGCCAAGGATAATTAATTCCGGGTTGAACAGGCGGACGATGGTCTGCCCCGAGGCTTCCGTTTCCAAGCAGCCCTTTTACCGCAATGGCACAGAATCTCGTTGTTGCATAATGCGTTCAGCGATTCTTCCGTGTTATTCAAATGGTAAGGGATTCCCCCTGATCCGGGTGTTTCAAACATCAACTTCATCGTTGCTATTGGGCATACTCAGCTTTTTCCTGCCCGATACACCGCCTAATCGGCAGGCGTCACCGGGACTTTCTGCAACACTTGGGTTTGATGCGTTGTTTCTCTTTAAGCGCCGTTCATTCGTCGTCTTCTTTTTGGCATCCATAGCGGTATGTATTCCGTTGTCTTTTTACTACAATTTCACGAATCCGTTTCTGAACGATGTGGGTATGGAGCATGCTGCGGGAAAAATGACGTTGGGGCAGTTTTCAGAATTTGCTTTCATGTTGCTTATCCCATTCGCTTTCCGTAGGCTGGGCGTAAAAGCGATGATTGCCATCGGGGTGCTGGCTTGGGTGGTGCGGTACGTGCTATTTGCCTATGGCAATGTTGCCGATGGGGCATGGATGCTTTACCTGGGTATCCTTTTGCATGGGCTATGCTATGATTTCTTTTTCGTGACGGGCCAGATCTATACCGATCGGCAAGCGGGCATGGCGGTAAAAAATGCTGCCCAGGGATTGATTACTTTTGCCACATATGGTGTGGGGATGTTCATCGGCTCGTATGCCTCAGGTGTGCTGACCGCAGTTTTTGCGACCCCCGGTGAAGCCATGCAATATGACTGGCGGGGGGTATGGCTGGTCCCGGCAGGGATCTCGATACTGATTTTTATACTATTTTTGTTGATCTTTAAAGAAGATAGCGAGCAAACAAACGATAAATAACAGATGGAAACACAAAAAAAACCGATACGGGTACTGGTTGTTGGCTGCGGCAATATGGGAGCTTCCCATGCCAGCGCCTATCATGAAATGGATGGATTTGAGATTTGCGGACTGGTATCCACCGGTGATAGCAAAGTCAAATTGAATAACCTCCTTGGCGGTGGATATCCCCTGTACAATGATTTTGAGCAAGCCCTGGCTACTGCCCGTCCGGATGCAGTATGTATTTCCACCTACCCCGATACGCATGAGCAGTATGCCATCAAATCGCTGGAAGCCGATTGCCACGTGTTTATCGAGAAGCCGCTTGCCGACAGTGTGGAAGGCGCTGAGCGGGTCGCCGCCGTCGCCGCCAAAACGGGAAAGAAGCTGGTCATTGGCTATATTCTGCGGTACCACCCTTCCTGGCAGCGGTTTATTGAACTCAGCGGCGAGCTCGGCAAGCCGCTGGTGATGCGGATGAACCTGAACCAGCAGAGCCACGGCGTGATGTGGGATGTGCACCGCAACCTGATGAAAAGCCTCAGCCCGATTGTAGACTGCGGTGTGCATTACATCGACGTGATGTGCCAGATGACGGGCAGCAAACCTGTCCAGGTGAATGCCATCGGTGCCAGGCTTACGGATGATATCCCAGCAACTAACTACAATTATGGCCAATTGCAGATCCGTTTTGAAGACGGTTCGGTGGGATGGTATGAAGCAGGCTGGGGGCCTATGATGAGCGAGACGGCATTCTTTGTGAAAGATGTGATTGGTCCGAAAGGCGCCGTATCCATTGTGGCCAAGGAAGCTGGGGCAAGCGGCAAGTCGGATTCCGTGGCGGCGCATACCAAAACGGAGTCGCTGCGTTTCCACTATGCTGATATCGATGAGGCCAATAATTTTACCCGTCAGGATCGCTGGATTGATCTGGCGGATGAGCCAGACCACCAGGAATTGTGCAACCGCGAACAGCGCTTCTTTCTAAAAGCCATCCGGGAGAACGTGGATTTGACCGAAGCGACCGAACATGCCATCAGTAGCCTTCGTGTGGCATTTGCCTGTGACGAATCGGTGAAGACCGGTGAAGTGGTACGGTTGGCGTAATTAGCCATCCGTTTGCCTACGTGATGGATATCCCGTATATTTACGCGATTCGTAAAAATAACCATGATAAACGGGAATCCATCATCCGCGGGAGCGCGCTGGCAAGCTGCCCTGAAATCCGAACAGCCACTGCAAATCGTAGGGACTATCAATGCTAACCATGCGTTGCTGGCTACCCAAGCTGGCTTTCGGGCTATTTACCTTTCAGGTGGCGGAGTAGCAGCGGGTTCCCTGGGCGTGCCCGATTTGGGCATTTCGTCTTTGCAGGACGTGCTCATCGATGTGGAGCGCATTACCAACGTGTGCGATACCCCGTTATTGGTGGACGTCGATACCGGATTCGGCCCTTCGGCGTTCAACGTAGCCCGTACCGTGAAGAGCTTAATCAAAGCTGGCGCAGCAGCCTTGCACATGGAAGATCAGGTTGGTGCAAAGCGTTGTGGCCACCGTCCCAATAAGGAGCTGGTGAGCACCGCCGAAATGGTAGATCGGTTAAAAGCGGCCGTAGATGCCCGTACGGACGACCAATTTGCCATTGGGGCACGTACCGACGCCCTGGCCAATGAGGGATTGGGGGCAGCACTGGAACGGGCCGTAGCTTATGCCGAGGCGGGTGCCGATTTTATTTTTGCGGAAGCAGTAGCTGAATTGACACAATACCGTGCATTTGTGGAAGCAACGGGCCTGCCAGTGCTGGCCAACATCACTGAGTTTGGCATGACGCCGTTGTGGACGGTGGCCGAATTGGCTCAGGCGGAGGTTTCCATGGTATTATACCCACTATCAGCGTTCCGGGCAGCGAATAAGGCGGCCTTGAATGTCTACGCACATGTCCGTAAGGATGGTACACAGCAGCACGTGCTGGATACCATGCAGACCCGCGCCGAATTGTATGACAGCATTGGTTATTATGACTTTGAAAAGAAATTGGATGCGTTGTATGGGAAGTAGTTGGGAAGTTCGAAAGTCAGGAGACCGGAAGTCTAAATGCTAAGTACTTAGTACTAAATACTAAATTATGAGCGATAGCAATCAGCAACCAACGTTTAAGCCAAAGAAATCGGTAGCGCTCTCGGGGATAGCCGCCGGCAACACTGCGCTGTGTACAGTAGGTAGGAGTGGCAATGACCTGCATTACCGGGGATACGATATCCTCGATTTGGCGGAGGGGGCATCCTTTGAGGAGGTAGCCCATTTGCTTATCCACGGGAAATTGCCGAATAAGGCGCAACTGCATGCTTACCGAGGCAAACTGAAGACCCTTAGGGGATTGCCGCAGGTGGCTAAAAATGTGCTTGAACAGATCCCTGCTGCTGCACACCCGATGGATGTACTGCGTACGTATACCTCCGTGCTGGGTACGGTTTACCCGGAAAAAGATGATCACCATCCGGTGGGCGCGTGCGATATTGCTGACAAACTGCTGGCT
Source organism: Parapedobacter koreensis (assembly GCF_900109365.1). GTDB lineage: Bacteria > Bacteroidota > Bacteroidia > Sphingobacteriales > Sphingobacteriaceae > Parapedobacter > Parapedobacter koreensis. The sequence continues at coordinate 77,362 of NZ_FNZR01000003.1, forward strand.
TCCTATGCATCGGCTTTGCTGTATTGGTATCATTATGCCCATCATGGGCGGCGCATCGATGTGGAAACCGATGACGAGACGGTAGGCGCACATTTTCTCCACTTGCTCCACGGCAAGGAACCGTCGGCATCATGGATTAATGCCATGGCGATTTCGCTGAACTTATATGCCGAGCATGAGTTCAATGCTTCTACATTCACCGGGCGGGTAATCGCCGGCACGGGATCGGATATGTATTCCTGCATCACGGGAGCCATTGGCGCACTGCGCGGGCCAAAGCATGGCGGAGCCAATGAAGTGGCCTATGAAATCCAAAGCCGCTATGCCAATGCCGATGAGGCTGCTGCGGACATTAAGCAGCGACTGGAACGCAAGGAGGTCATCATTGGATTTGGCCACCCTGTATATACCGTCTCCGATCCGCGGAATGTGGTCATCAAAAAAGTAGCCCGGCAACTATCGGATGAATCTGGTGATAGTGCATTATTTACCATTGCCGAACGGCTGGAAACGTTGCTTTGGGAAGAGAAAAAGATGTTTCCCAACCTGGATTGGTTTTCGGCGGTTTCCTATCACCTGATGGGCGTGCCCACATCTTTCTTTACGCCGTTGTTTGTCATTGCGCGCGTGACGGGATGGAGCGCCCATGTCATCGAACAGCGGCAAGATGGAAAGATTATCCGGCCAAGTGCAAACTATACAGGTCCGGAGCCGAGGGAATTTGTACTTTTGGAGGATCGTAACGCTTAAGTCTTATGACTTTTGACTTTCAACTAACTAAAAAATATGTCATCACCTATTTCAAACGTACGTCCGGAAACGGATAACGTTATTACTGATATCGTAGATTATACCCTCCACTACAACATCACGAGCGATCTGGCTTTTCAAACCGCCCACTATTGTTTGTTGGATACCTTGGGCTGTGGGTTCGAAGCGCTGACTTACCCTGCATGTACCAAGCTGCTCGGCCCTATCGTGAGTGGCACCATCGTGCCCCATGGTGCTAAAGTGCCGGGTACGCCCTACCAACTTGATCCCGTACATGCGGCGTTTAACATCGGGACGATGATCCGTTGGCTGGATTTTAATGACACCTGGCTGGCGGCGGAGTGGGGGCACCCTTCGGACAACTTGGGAGGTATCCTGGCTACAGCTGACTGGCTTTCGCGTACAGCGGTAGCCCAAGGGAAGGCACCGTTGACAATGCGCGAGGTGCTGGATGCGATGATCAGGGCTCATGAAATCCAAGGGGTGATGGCGCTGGAAAACTCATTCAACAAGGTAGGGCTTGACCATGTGCTGCTCGTGAAACTGGCATCTACGGCCGTGGTGGGCAAGCTGCTGGGGCTTAGCCGGGATGAGCTCATTAATGCTGTATCGCTCGCCTTTGTAGACGGCCATTCGCTACGCACATATCGGCATGCGCCGAATACGGGTAGCCGCAAGTCGTGGGCCGCTGGCGACGCCACTTCTCGCGCCGTGCGGCTGGCCTTGATAGCCGAGACCGGTGAGATGGGCTATCCCTCGGTGCTCACGGCCAAGACATGGGGTTTTTACGATGTACTGTTTAAAGGCAATCCCTTCCAGTTCCAGCGCGGCTACGGCTCGTACGTGATGGAAAATGTGTTGTTCAAAATCTCGTTTCCAGCGGAGTTCCATGCGCAGACGGCAGCGGAAGCAGCCATGACCCTGCACCACAAGCTCAATGAATTGGGGAAGACAGCTGCTGATATCCGGCATATCCGTATCCGTACGCACGAGGCCGCTGTCCGCATCATTGATAAGAAAGGCCCCCTGCATAATCCGGCCGACCGGGATCATTGCATCCAATACATGATTGCGGTGCCCTTGATTTTCGGTAGGCTGACGGCAGCTGATTATGAAGATAACGTGGCATCCGATCCCCGGATAGATAGCTTACGTGCAACGATGGAAACCGTGGAAGACCCGCAGTTTACGCTGGACTACCACGACCCTGAAAAGCGTTCCATTGCCAATGCGCTGACGGTGACATTGACAGATGGGACGGTGCTGGATGAGGTCATCGTGGAATATCCCATTGGCCATAAGCGCCGACGGGAAGAAGGGATGCCCGTATTGATCGGAAAGTACAAAACCAACCTTGCCCGTATATTTTCAACAAAACAGCAGCAGTTGATTCTAGCCGCATCGTTGGATATCGACAAGCTGGCAGCCATGCCTGTCAATGAATTTGTGGATTTGACGGTCATGCCGTAAATTCTTATCTTTGCCGCGTAACGTGAAGATACTGGAATATGCCTATTGCCGATAGCGATATCATCTATGAAGACAACCATTTGCTTGCCGTAAATAAACGAGCTGGATACCTCGTGCAGGCTGATCCCGGCGGTGATGAGCCGCTGGAAGCAATGGTCAATAAGTATTTAACCAAAAAATACAACAAGCCCAATGGCGCTTTTGTAGGTGTGGTACACCGGCTTGATCGCCCGGTGAGCGGACTGATACTTTTTGCCAAGACAAGCAAAGGGCTGGAGCGTATGCAAAAGCTTTTTAAAGATCGGGAAATCCAAAAGACGTATTGGGCGGTGGTTCGGAAAGCCCCGGAACAGCCGGAAGGCAAATTGGTACATTGGCTTTCACGTGACCGCACGCAGAATGTCACTAAAGTACATAGCGAACAGGCAGAAAGCAGGGTGTACGCCGAGCTGGACTACAAAGTGCTGGGTGAACTGGATGGCTACTATTTAATTGAGGTCTATCCATTGACCGGGCGTACCCATCAAATTCGTGCACAGCTTGCTTCCATGGGGTGCCCTATCGTGGGCGATCATAAGTATGGCTACCCAAGGGGGAGCCTCAGGCGATCCATTTGCCTGCATGCCAGGAAGCTGTCTTTTGTCCATCCCATTAAAAAGGAACCCATTGAATTATTTGCCAAGCTGCCGAAAGATGGCTTCTGGGATCGTTTCGAGGTATTCTATGGCAGATAGGAAATATGGCCGAACAATTTTGTATCTTTGTATGATGAACAGGATAATGCGGTTTTTAGGAATCCTAATGGTTGCAGCTACACTATTTGCCGCTGTGCCGAACGACACGAAGGCACAGTGTGCCATGTGTACACTTACTGCCGAAAATGCCACCGAGCATGGCAATACACAGGGAAAAGGGTTGAACAAAGGTATATTATTCCTACTGGCTATTCCCTACCTGGCAGCGGTAGGGATTGGGGTGCTGTGGTATAAAAAATATCGCAGCAAAAAAACAGTGAATGTAGACAATGACCCCATCGTATTGAATTAGTGTCTATCATGGCTGCTGCTTCACATACCCCTAAATTCAAAGCGGTAATTACTTCCAAATGCCCGAAATGCAGGGTAGGGAATATGTTTGTGGGTAAAACTTATGGGATTAAGCGGCAACGGATGAATGACGTATGCCCCCACTGCGGCTTCCGGTTTGAGATTGAGCCGGGTTATTTTTATGCAGCCATGTATGTAAGCTATGCCATGTCTGTTGCCCAGGTAGTGACGACAGGTTTATTGACTTACCAGGTGACCAAAAGTGAATCCCCATGGGTATACCTCGGTGTGCTGGTGGTGGCTATCCTAATTTTTGCCCCCTTTAATTTCCGCTATTCAAGGTTGATTCTTTTACATTACCTTACGCCAAAAGTGAAGTATGATCCCAAATATGAAGATCAGCTCCACGAAGAAATCCCTTAGTGGAGCTGGGAAAAGGATTCAGAAGGGACTGCTGATGTCTTTCAGGAAAGGTAACTGACGATCCTTTTCCGAAACGATAAGCTCTTCCGGATTCATGGGCCAATCAATGTGTAAATCGGGATCATCCCACCGAACGCCTATTTCGCCGCTTTTGTCATAAAATCCGGTTACCTTATAGGCGAATAACGTATCATCTTCAAGCGCCACGAATCCGTGGAGAAAACCAGGGGGGATCCACATGGATTTTGCTTCATGCTCATCAAGTGTAATGGAAAAGCTTTGGCCGTACGTTTTCGAAGCTTTCCGGATGTCCACCGCGATATCCACCACACGGCCACGCAAGACCCTTACCAATTTGCCTTGTGCATTTTCCCCTGCTTGGGCATGCATGCCGCGCAATACACCACGGCGGGAGCAAGAGAGGTTGTCCTGCACGAAGGTTGCTGTGATGCCGTTGCTGGCGAATAGTTTTTGGTTATACGTTTCAATAAAAAAACCGCGATCATCGTGCCACAATTGCGGCTCGATGACAATGAGATCGGGTATTGGTGTGGGTAAAAATTTCATACGAGTATTAGCTGTTGAGGTATTTCATGACACTATCAAAAAACAGGATTTTTCCTGCATAATGCTGATTTGCAAAAGCTTGGATAGCCGCCAAGTGATGCTGTTGAAATGCTGCAATTTCTTCGCTGTTCTCCGCGCGCAGCTGAACGCAATAGGTGGTGCCTTCATGTGGCGAATCCAATAACTCCAGCAAGGCAACCGATATTTTTTCATCCCTGCGGCCTTGTATTTGTGCTTCGATATATTGCCTGACAATGTCTTGGATGTCGTTTTCAGTAATGATGGTGACGTTATATAAATACATGGGGACGAAGATAAGCAATCTATCTAAAGCCTGCTTAAAATAGCTTGGCAATAGGTATGAAATCGTTATATTCCGACGTGTAAAATTAAGGTTGCATAACAAGCTTTTACCGTAAATTTTTCCACCTTTGGAAGAATGGAGAGGGAAGTCAGTTAATATGGTACGTCATATTGTGTTTTGGTTGCTCGGAATGACGTTCACGGCCTTTTTGGGTGGTTGTGATGATCACAAGGCACGCATTATACCTGTGGAGGATTTTTTTTCCGAGCCTGAAAAGACCAATTTCAAGATATCGCCTAACGGCAAATATATCGCTTACCTAAACAATTACGGAGGGCAGAAGAATATCTATGTCCTTGAGCCTGATAAAGTAGGGCAGGAGCAACGCATCACGTCGGAAACGGAATTGGGTATCCAATCTTATTTCTGGGGCAATGATAATGAATTGATTTTTACCAAAGATAAGAAAAACGACAGCCTGCAGGTGTTTGCCGTCAACCGGGCTACGCTGGCTGTACGGCATCTTATGCCCGCTTCTTCGGTGAAATTGCGGTGGATATCGCCGAAGGTAATCGATAATGGTTTCTTGATTTCACTTAATGAGCGGGACTCGTCTGTATTCGATGTTTATAGACTCCATACGGATGCTTGCAAAAAAGAGTTGGTGGCCAGGAATCCCGGCAACATTATCAAATGGTTTGCTGATTTAGATGGGCAATTGCGGCTGGCGCTGGCCAGTGATAGTGTAAAAGAAACCATGTTGTACCGGGCGAGCGAAAAAGATGCGTTTAGACCGGTGATGAGCAATAGTTTCAGAAACTCCATCATGCCGATTGGATTTTCGGGAGAAAATAAAAACCATGTGTTTGCCCTTTCCAATATCAATAGGGATAAATTGGCATTGGTGGAAATCGACATGGAAACCGGTGAGGAGGTCAGGATAATTTACAGCCACCCGGATGTGGATGTAGATAATGGCGGATATTCCAGTGACCGTGGGGAGATGTCGTATGCGACGTATGCTACATGGAAGCAGCAGCGCCATTTTCTCAATAAGCAGACGGAGGAGGTGTACCAGGCAATCAGCCAGAAACTGGACGGTTATGAGGTGAGTATACTCGATAGGGATACCGCACGCACGCGGTTTATCTTACGTTCGTATACAGACAAAGATCCGGGCGCAACCTATTATTACGACATTACCGAGGATGCATTGATCAAATTGGCCGACAACAGCCCCGCACTGAAGGACTGCTTGCTTGCCGAAATGAAGCCTATTACCTATCGGGCACGCGATGGCCGCCAGATACAAGGATACTTGACCATGCCAGTAAAGGCGAAAGGCAAAAAGACGCCGGTGATTGTATACCCCCACAATGGCCCGAGCGACCGGAATCGCTGGGGATTCAATCCGGAAGTACAGTTTTTCGCAAATCGCGGATTCGCGGTATTTCAAGTCAATTACCGGGGATCCACCGGATATGGCAAGGAGTTTTGGTCATCCGGATTCAAGGAGTGGGGCGGAAAAATCCAGGACGATATTACCGATGGCGTACGCTGGCTGATTGACGAAGGCGTGGTAGATTCATCCCGCATAGGTATCTACGGTGCTGGTTTTGGTGGCTATTCGGCATTGCACGGAGCTTGCTTCAATTCTGATTTGTATGCCTGCGCGGCTTCTTATTCGGGTTTTGCCAATTTATTTACCTACCTCAAGGAGGTGCCGCCCCACCTCAAGCCTTACTTGCAAATGTATTACGAAATTATCGGTAATCCCGAATCTGAACCCGATTTGATCAAAGCGATGTCCCCGGTGTTTCATTCAGACAACATTGAAATACCCGTTTTTATTGCACAAGGGGGGAAGGATAGCTGGAGTACCGTCAACGAGACAAACCAGTTCGTTCAGAAGCTCAAAAAGCGGAAAATACCGATTACTTATATCTTGCGCGAAGAAGAAGGCCGATATTTCCGCAATGAAGAAAACCGAATTTTATTTTACAGGGAATTAGGTGCATTTTTTGATAAGTATTTGAAATGACGCATCGACGCAATACCTATCGCATAAACTATGTATTGGTTAGTGCTTTTATAGTTGTTGTCATTGCCTCGTTTGTGCTGGCCCTCATCCTCGCCCGGGATTTGACCATCACCTATGTTGAAAATGAATTTGCATCCAGGAAAGTAGAGGTACTGGAATATAATATTGGGCCGTTCAATGATTTTTTTCAAAACCGGATTCCGGAAATATCATTCTACCAGGGTTATTTGGATTCAGCTGGGGTGGCATCGTATGCTGATAGTGTATTGCAGACCTATCCCTTTGTCGAACGCATCGTTTTTTATGACGTGGCGCTGAGTAATAGCGAATACATCGATTACGGTTTTTCGGCAAACAGCTTGGTGGTGTATCCCAAGGGTGTGTACCAGTTCAGCCAGCATAACAAGCCCGATAGCCAATCAACGGCAACCAATCACACGACACAATTGCCGCTATCACTATCGGATGATTTCAACAACATGGCCGTGAAATTTGCAGCTTTTATCGAGCGGGTAGATACGACCAAGGCGTTGAGGGATGATGATATCTTCAAAGTGTTTTATTCGGTGACGCCGGGAAAAATATCCTACATGAATATTCCCCGGAGGGACGACCTGAAAACCTATAAAGAACTGATGTATAGGAAACATTTGCACGACGCAGTCTATGAGCAGGACATTCTAACTTATTTCATCGATCCGAATAAATTGTCGCTTAAAAATACCGTGCCCGAATTGTACCAGCATATACAGATACAACCCTTGGTCTACGAGTCTATAGACACCGATCCGGATTTATTTACGACGGAAACGCCGTTGCCGGGCGCCTTGGCCGATTACAAGATATACTTCAGTTCAAGCCGGCCCTTCCTACAGACTGAAATCAATCGGCGGTTTTTACCCGTACTGGCTGGTGTAGTCGCCATTTATCTGCTGCTGGCGGTCATTGCTTATTTAATTTATCGAAACCTCTACGTAAACAAGCGTATGTTTAAATTGCAGTATGATTTCATTAATAACCTGACACATGAATTTAAGACACCAGTGAGTGTCATCAAGATTGCGGGCAATAATATCAAAAGTGCAAAGCAACTTTCGGATAACGAACGTATACACTATGGGAGAATTTTGGATGAGGAAGCGGATAGGCTCAATAATTTGATGAATACGTTGCTCTCTTTTACCCAAATTGAAAATAAATCCATAAAAATGGAACGGGAAGAGGTTGATTTGCACGAATTTTGTGATAAAGTATTGGCGGCTTCCAAAATTAAATATGGAGATTTAAATATCCAATGCAACGTGGATGCGAAGCGTACGTTATATATCGATCCGGTTTTGTTGAACAGTATATTCCAAAATTTGATAGACAACGCTTATAAATATTCCAAGCCGGACAATAAAGTGCTGAATATACAGATTGCACAAACAAAAAAGCAAGTGACCATGCGGTTTGCCGATAAAGGTATCGGTATTGCCAAGAAGGAATTGGTTCATATCTTCAAAAAGTTCTATCGTGTGCAGAATCAATATAACCAGCAAGGCAGTGTAGGGCTTGGGCTTGCTTTTTGCAAGGAACTGGTCAACTTTATGGGCGGCAATATCAGTGTGGAGAGCGAACTAGGTAAAGGCACTACGTTTATCATTATTTTTCCAGTAGATTAGCAACGTGGATTACAAATCCATAAATCGTATCAAGATATGCAAAAAAATATCAAAATAGCCGTCATCGAAGACGACGAAAATTTACGTTTCTTGGTTAGTCATCGCTTGGAGTCGGAGAATTTCCATGTTATCCAGGCAGGAAACGGCGATGAAGCGGAAAAAATGATATTGGAGCAAAAGCCCGATATTGTTTTACTGGATTGGATGTTGCCTGGCAGGCAGGGCTCAGAAATATGTGCCAGCCTGAGGAAAGAAGGGTTTGCCAATCTCATCATCATGATGACGGCCAAATCACAGGATGTGGATAAAATCGATGCCTATAGCTTTGGGGTTTCAGATTACATTACCAAGCCGTTTAGCATGGACGTGCTGGTGGCTATGATTGAAAACAAAATTAAATACTTTGTCAATAGCCAAAACGCCGATTTGTATACCTTTGGTGATACCGAGCATCATCCCAATATCCATTCGCTGGTACGCAATGGCAAGAAGATCGAACTCACCATTCTGGAAAACCGTATTTTGCTTTATTTCTTGCAAAATGTAGGACGTGTCATCAGCCGTGATGAACTGATGCAGGTGGTATGGGGGTACAGCTCCAATGTCAATACCCGCACATTGGATATGCACATTGTGCGTTTGCGCAAGAAAATCGAGGTCAATGCCGATAAACCGGCATACTTGCAAACCGTCAGAGGCATGGGTTATAAGTTTGTAGACAATCCCTGATTATCTACGTTCTTTTTTTGTTTTTTTAAAAAACATTCGCTATCTTCGTCGCAACGAGCAAGGCCATGCCACTTAGAACGGTATGGTCTTGCTTCTTTTTTTGACTTTATTTTTAATTCATAATTACTATGGCAGAAGTAACGTATTACAGCAAAGAGGGATTGGAAAAACTCAAGGACGAGTTGCAGTATCTCAAAACAGAAGGCAGAGCAAGGATTGCCAAGGCCATTGCCGAAGCACGCGACAAGGGGGATTTGTCTGAAAATGCCGAATACGATGCAGCAAAGGAAGCTCAGGGATTGCATGAGGCCAAAATCGCCAAATTGGAGGATAGCTTGGCCTATGCCCGCGTTATTGATGAGTCTACACTGGATACTTCCAAGGTGCTAGCACTATCGATTGTCAAACTCAAAAACGTGAAAAACGGCGCCGTGATGACGTATCAATTGGTGTCAGAAACGGAAGCGGATCTCAAAGCGGGTAAAATATCCGTGAAGTCGCCCATTGCCCAGGGATTGCTGGGCAAATCAATCGGCGACAAGGCGCAGATACAGGTGCCGGCAGGCCAGGTAGAGTTGGAAATCTTAGATATTTCCAGGTAATAGCTGTGACGGTTATGTGCGGGTCTGCCATAACCGCACATAAACAAACATTATTATCCAGCGGCTGTTTACCAAAGACAGCCGTTTTTGTTTAACTTTGCACACACCAACTAAAAAACAATATGCCAACCCTATTTTCCAGAATCGTCGCCGGTGAAATACCGGCCTACAAAGTAGCCGAAAGCAACGATTACCTTGCCTTTTTAGATATCAATCCGTTGGCTAAAGGACATGTGCTCGTCATCCCCAAGCGGGAGACGGATTACGTGTTTGATATGGAAGATGACGATTATATGGGGCTTTGGATTTTTGCGAAAATTGTCGCGCACGCCATTAAGCAGGTATACCCTTGTGAGAAGGTTGGCGTGGCTGTGGTCGGATTAGAAGTAGCTCATGCACATATCCATTTGGTGCCCATCAATGCGGTGGATGATATTAACTTCAGCAGACCAAAGCTGACACTGACCCAAGAGGAGCTTGCCGAAAGTGCAGAAGCGATCAAAAACTCGGTCTTGTCAATAACGAATAAGCCATAGCTTTCTGCTATACCCCCTTAGCATTTTGCCCATACGCGCAATTTGCGTAAGTTTGTAACTGATATTTATGCAAGAGTTCTGGGAGTCATTTTCGCAATTGCTGGATGCCGAGGCATTGATAAGGTCTGGAGGCTTCTATCTTGTCATCTTTATCGTGTTTGCAGAGACCGGGCTTTTTTTCGGTTTTTTCCTGCCGGGAGATTACTTGCTGTTTTTGGCAGGTTTGTTTTGTGCTTCCGGCATGCTGAATGTAGACATCGCGACATTGTGTCTTGGGCTCTTTGCAGCAGGGGTAATGGGTAATTTTATGGGTTACTGGTTCGGCTGGCGAACAGGCCCGATGCTCTTCAAACGTAAAGATACCTGGCTTTTCAAGCGCCGGTATGTGGTGATGGCGGAGGAGTTTTACCATAAATACGGTGGGCCTGCATTGATTATTGGTCGTTTTGTGCCAATAATCCGTACATTTGCACCGATATTAGCGGGTATCGTACAGCTAAATTTCCGGAAATTCGTGCTTTACAATATTTCCGGGGCGGTGGTGTGGGTGTTGTTGCTGACCCTGTCCGGTTTTTTTTTGGGACGCGAATTTCCGCAAATCATTAATTACATTGAGTATATTATTATTGGCTTTATAACGATTTCGTTTACACCGATATTGATAGCGTTGATTAGAAGAAGACTACGCCTTAAGAAAAAAGCTGAAATTACAAATAAACAACCATAGCGCTATATAGCATGAGTAAATCGCATCCTTGGCATGGCGTGTCTCCAGGTGACGACATCCCTTCGTCGGTCAATGCCATTATTGAAATCCCTAAAGGTTCAAAAGCAAAGTATGAAATAGACAAAGAAAGCGGACTGATTAAATTGGATCGGGTGCTGTTTTCGTCGGTGATGTATCCGGCCAACTACGGATTTATCCCGAAAACTTATTGTGATGACAAAGATCCATTGGACATTTTGGTGCTTTGTTCGGTGGATGTTTATCCCATGAGCATTATCGAAGCCAAGGTTATTGGCGTGATGCACATGATAGACAACGGAGAACAGGATGATAAGATTATCGCTGTAGCGAAGAATGATATGTCCGTCAATTACATCAATGACCTTTCGGAACTGCCCCCGCACACGATGAAAGAAATCGTACGTTTCTTCCAGGATTATAAGGCGCTGGAACGGAAGAACGTCACGATAGAACGCCTTTTTGGTCGTTCGTACGCCTATCAAGTCATTCAGGATAGCCTCGAACTGTACCAAAAGGAATTTGCTAACCTAATAAGGACCTAATGGGCTGGGAAATTTTCTGGACACTTTTTCTGGTTTTTGCCAATGGCTTTTTTGTGGCTGCGGAGTTTGCGATTGTCAAAGTAAGGGCGTCGCAAATCGAGATTAAAATCAAGACGGGCAGCCAAGTAGCCCAAGTGGCGAAACACATCACCAGCCACCTTGATGGGTACCTGGCGGCTACCCAGCTGGGTATTACGATATCTTCCCTGGCCTTGGGCTGGATAGGCGAGGCGGTGATGACAGACATTGTGACGGGGATTTTCGGCTGGTTTAATGTAGAGCTTACCGGTGCATTGGCCAAAAACCTAGGCCATGTGCTGGCTTTCAGCGTCATCACCGTATTGCATATCGTATTCGGTGAATTGGCTCCGAAGTCGATAGCGATTCAACGGCCTGTGGCGACCACCATGAGCATTGCGTTGCCGTTACGATTTTTCTACGTGGTATTTAGGCCTATCATTTGGGTGCTTAATGGATTCGCCAATCTCATCCTTCGATTGATGGGATTTGAAGTCAACGTAGGCGAGGCCCACCACTCATCGGAGGAATTACAATACCTATTGGATCAGGGCAAAGAAAGCGGCGCGCTCGATACGATAGAACACGAACTGATCAAAAATGTATTTGATTTCAACGAACGGATAGTCAAGAACATCATGGTGCCGCGGACAAAAATTTCCGCCATTGAAATGAATTGCCCCGGAGACGAGTTTATCGAACGGATTACCAAAGAAGGGTATTCACGGATACCCATTTATGACGATAATATCGATCAAATTATCGGTATCGTACACACCAAGGATGTGCTGCCTATCATTGCTAAAGGAAAAGAGTTGGTGCTCCGAAATATCATCCGCAAACCGTATTTTATTCCGGAAACCAAAAAGATCAATGATTTGATGGCGGAATTCCAGCAAAGGCGTATCCAGATTGCAATCGTATTGGACGAATTTGGCGGGACAGCGGGCATGGTGACGTTGGAGGATATCGTGGAAGAACTGGTCGGCGAAATTCAGGATGAATACGATGAAGAGACACCCGTGGTAGAAAAGATTTCCGAAACGGAATACATGGTAGATGCCAGCGCAAGCGTGCACGACGTCAATGAATTTTTGCCGAAGGAATTGCCAGAAAGCAACGATTACGATACCATCTCCGGCTTGGTGAGTGACCTATTTGACAAAATACCCGATGTGGGCGAGCGTAAAGAGTTTCATGGGTATAATTTTATTGTCATGAAGAAGACCCAGCAAAACATTGAGTTTGTGAAGCTGGAGCTTATAGAGGTGATCGGTGGCGATGAGGTAGAATAACTAAACGATTGTTGATTTGCAAGTGTTTTACACACCCGGCATCCTACCAGGGGATAGTGCTTTTACGCTGGATGAAGAAGAGAGCAAACACGCCGTGCGTGTATTGCGTATGGCGGAAGGGCACCATGTACATCTTGTCGATGGACGCGGTGGATTATACACGGCCGTAGTGGTTGATGCGCATCCTAAGCGGGCAGTCTTGGAAATTATCTCGGCAACAGCTAACCATGCCAAGCGACCTTACTACTTGCATATCGCGATAGCGCCCACGAAAAATATCGACAGGGTGGAATGGTTCCTCGAAAAGGCCACCGAAGTGGGCATCGACGAAGTGACGCCACTCATTTGTGAGCATTCCGAACGTAAGGAGGTCAAGACCGATCGCTTGAACAAAGTGATGGTAGCGGCGATGAAACAGTCATTGAAAGCACATCTTCCCAAGCTTAACGAGCCAGTGAAATTTGCTGATTTTCTGGATGCTACGCAGCGGGGAAGCCAAAAATGTATTGCGTATTGTGCAGAAGGGGAAAAGGGGTATTTGAGCCAGATGGTAGCCCCAGCGGGCCATTACACCATCTTAATCGGACCGGAGGGGGATTTCAGTGATGCGGAAATTGAAGCAGCCCTAAGCTTGGATTATGCGCCGATAACGCTGGGCGATGCCCGCTTACGTACGGAAACAGCAGCATTAATGGCTTGCTTGGAAGCGGCGATAATCAATCGTTGATTGCGATCGCTGATTATTGAATAAGCTCGGCATCCAGAATCTGTATTTCCGAATTGCCTTCTTGCGTATTGGGATTGAGCCGTACCCGGCCCCTTAGCTTGATGGGTTCCTCTGTAAAACGCACCTTCGTGCCTTTTTTCATAAAGATTTCAACCATGGGGGGGATATCACCCTGGCCGCAAAACATGCACTGCATAATGGGCAATACCGAAAGCATGAAGGTTTCATGGTCACGTCCACCCTGCATCGGTACCAAATAGCCCGGCAATGTGACTGTCGTTTTGTCGATGGCCTTCAACTCATCGGGAAAATGAGGGGTATAGACCGTCTGATTGTCCTTATAGGTGACCTTATACATCAATTTATTGATGGTTTCCCATGTATCGTTCATCATGGGAGTGTGATCAGGCACTTCCCCAAATGGGTTGTCCTGCTGAGCGCTTGCCAGTTGTACACCAAACGCGATGAATGCCGTGATGATGAGTTGTTTTATCATTTTGTTTAATTTCCTGAGAGCGTTTGCGAAATTGAAGTCTTGTATGCCTTTATGGCAGGAAGCACGGCAGCGATAAAGCCAATGGCTACACCGATAACTACCAGCCATGCTTCTTCTGGCAATAAAACCAAAGCCTGTAATAGCGTCGCCGTACCTCCGGTGCTTGCGCCAATGAGATAAATAGCGATATGGCCAATCACAACTCCCGCTATTGCTCCTACAAAGGTAAGCAATATTCCTTCTGCAATCACTATGCCGAATAGTTTTCCTTGCGAGGCTCCCAAAGTGCGCATAATAGCAAGGTCATATTTGCGGCTTTTAAGGGCATTATACAGGCTGATAAAGACGCTAAGCGCTGCCATCAGCATGATGACGTAGGCCAATATCTGCAAGGAGTCAATCCCGATACCGAGCAGCGAAAATAACCGGGCACTTTCGATGGCTGGTGAGGCAGCTTGCATGGCTGTATTCTGGTTGACAAGCCGTGGAAACATACCAATGGCAGCAGGATTGCGGTATTGGATGAGCATGCTCGTGATTTCCCGTTCTCCGGAACCGATATCACCCATGATGCTTTTGACCAGCTGCGGCTCTTCGTGATCATGTCCATCATGCTCCTCACCGTGGTGGTGTTCATGTTCTTCCACGCCGGCCACATCGTGGCTATCGTTATGTTCGTGTTCGTGATCATGTTCTTCGCCATGCTCGTGTTCATGCTCATCCTCGTCGTGGTCACCGTGCATGCGCCACACACTGGCGAGGTTGGTCAGGATCAAGCGGTCTGCGACATGGTGTGCGGGTTTGAAAATCCCGGTAATGGTATAAGCATGTTCATCATGGGCATGCCCTTCACTGCTGAGGCCGTGGGCACCATATATATTGTCGCCAATTTTAAGGTTATGCTTTTGCGCCACTTCAGCACCTATTGCAGCCTCGAAGTCGGCCTGCCAGATACGGCCCTCGGCCAGTTCCAGTCCGTATAGTTGCAGGAATGTACTATCGGTGCCCACAATACGGTGGCCGCGGTAATTATCGCCCAATGATAGTGGAACTGCCAATTTGACCATCGGGTTGGCGGCGAGTTGCTGTGCTTCAGCAAGGCTGATGTTGCCCGTAGGATTATCCATGTGATAAATGCTGCTCAAGATAAGCTGAATGGGGCTTCCTTTGGCACCCACCACGAGGTCGATACCCCGGCTGTTGTTGTCCAGTTGCTCTTCAATCTGGTGGGAAGTCAGCAGCAATACACATAATATACCCGTGCCGAAGGCCGTTAATAAAATCCCCAGTACGGATGTTGCTGGGTTTTGACGGATATTTTTCCAAGCGATTTGCAATACGTTCATCTGCGCGTTGTTATAGCTGATTGATTATTCATTGATGGGATGCGGGCGTGTTGCCATTTCATAAGCATGGGCTATACGGGTCTTTACCCGCTTGTCATGCGTAGCAATAATCAGTGTAGCCCCCTGCTGGTTGGCCTGATCGAGCAACAGATTCAATACGCTTTCCGTGTTGCGGTCATCAAGTGATGCCGTAGGTTCATCGGCCACTAAAATCGCGGGCTTGTTGATGACCGCACGGGCAATGGCTGCCCGTTGCATTTGCCCGCGGCTCAGTTTGCTGGGATAGCTGTCTGCTTTATGATCCAAGCTGAGCAACGCCAGTACCTCGTTGATTCGACTGTTGTCTATCCTGGCACCAGCAAATCCTTGGGCGATTTGCAGATTTTCCCTTACAGTGAGGCTTTTCACCAAGTGTGCTTCCTGAAAGATCAGCCCGATACGTTGACCCCTAAATTCGTCCAGCTTTCGCGCAGTTAATTCATAAAGCTGTTGCCCATCAATGGAAACAATGCCTGTTGTCGGTTTGAGCAATCCGCTGAGGATATGCAGTAACGTAGTTTTACCGCTGCCTGAATCCCCCAATATCAAGGTGTGTTGTCCGGATGGTACTTCGAGATCGGTAAAATGCAACGACTCCCCCCGTGGGTATTGATAAGTAAGCCCATTCAACCGAATAACCGTATTTGCAAAACTATCCTGCATAATCCTGGCGTTAAAGTTAACCCAAAAGGTAATGCCCTTAGGTTTCGCAAGTTTAATGTATTCCGATTAAATATGCATCGTATTAATGCAACTTTATTGATATTGTTTCGTGGAAATGTGGTGCTGTAAATTTAAGTGTTTAAGCATGAAAATTACCATGATATTGGTTATTGGTAGGTAAATTATTGAAAATAGGTATTGTTTGTATTGATTTGAGTGTATTTTTAGGTTATTTGTGTATTTATTGTCGTAAGAAATGCTGTATTTATGTGTTTTACAAATAATAAACGGCTTTATACTGTTTTATTTTGAGTTATTTGTTTGTGGTATTTTAATTTATTGGAGCTAAATCTGTATAATTGCGCAAAATTTAGATTTATCTATAAAAAAATGATTATTGGTATCCCGAAAGAAATCAAAAATAACGAGAGCCGTGTTGCATTGACTGCGTCCGGTGTATTTGAACTGAAACAATACGGCCATCATGTTTTAGTAGAGCAGGGCGCTGGAAAGGGCAGTGGGATATCGGATGCAGAATATGAAAGTGCGGGAGCCGAAATTGTGACGGATCCCCATGACATCTGGCGGCAGGCTGAAATGATTGTAAAGGTGAAGGAGCCCATTGATGAAGAATTGCGATTAGCCCGCGCCGGGCAAATTGTTTTCACCTATTTCCATTTCGCGTCAAGCATCGTACTCACAGAAGCCATGATTGGGCGTGGGTCCGTATGCATTGCCTACGAAACTGTTGAAAAACCAGATCGGTCATTACCTTTGCTTACGCCCATGTCCGAAGTGGCTGGGCGAATGGCGGTACAGCAAGGTGCGCGCTATCTTGAAAAACCGGTGAAGGGCAGAGGTGTTCTACTTGGTGGCGTGCCGGGCGTCCCTCCCGGTAGGGTGCTTATCCTTGGTGCAGGCATCGTAGGCGTCCAAGCAGCCAAAATGGCTTCGGGATTGGGGGCGCATGTGACGATTTTGGATATCAATACGGATCGGCTCCGCTATATCAATGACATATTACCTCCTCATGTGATTACCCAATATTCCAGCCAATATACCATACGCAAGCTGGTGCAAACGCATGACCTCATTATTGGTGCCGTCTTGATACCGGGTACAAAAGCACCCAACTTGGTCACGCGTGATATGCTGAAGACCATGCGCCCCGGTACCGTCATCGTCGATGTGGCGGTTGATCAGGGTGGCTGTGTGGAGACATGTGTGCCTACGACACATGAAAATCCAACTTATATCATCGACGATGTACTGCATTATTGCGTAGCCAATATGCCGGGTGCTGTTCCCTTTACTTCTACACTTGCCCTTACCAATTCCACCTTGCCCTATATTATTAATATTGCCAATAAGGGTTGGAAGGCAGCCTGTGCTAATGATTCGGCGCTGATGAAAGGGCTCAACGTAGTGGAGGGCAAAGTGGTATACCGGGGCGTTGCTGAAGCGTTTGATTTGCCGCTGCATGACGTGGTAGAGGTGTTTTAAGCGCCGCCTCTTGTAGCATACCATTCCTGTAGATACCTCAAAACCAATCATCTTATTTTGTAGTCAGTTCATAAAGAGGGAGATACTTATTTCCCTCTTTATGTTGTTCATGATTAATTAACACTAAGTTTATCAAAACATGATTTTCATTAAATGTTGGCTTTATATTAAATAAATTCCTTTGTAGAGGATAAATGAGGTATCAAACATTAAAAATGAAAATCATGAAAAAGTTATTTTTACCATTCCTTACCGTATTTGCATTGGGGTTTGTGACGAGCTGTAGCGACGATGATGATCCAACGCCAGATCCAGGTGATGGGGGTGAAGAGCTTGTAAAGCAAGGCATCCTTACGGAGAACGAGACTTGGACGGCGGACAATATTTATATTTTGGATGGACGGGTTGTTGTTGATGAAGGCGTAACGTTGACCATCGAACCAGGAACTATTATCAAAGCAGAAGACGGCCAAGAAGCCAATGCTTCGGCATTGATCGTTGACCAAGGTGGCCGGCTGCTTGCGAACGGCACGGCAACTCAACCTATTATATTTACTTCGGTCAATGATGGCATTCAACCGGGCGAAACCGAAAGCACCTTGGATGTAGAAGATTCAGGCCAATGGGGAGGTGTTATTCTGCTGGGACGTGCTCCAATTTCATTTGATGCCTCCAGTGGTGAGGCTATCATTGAAGGTATCCCTGGGGGACTTTCCTATGGTAACTATGGAGGAGATAATCCTACTGATAATTCTGGATCGTTGCAATATATCTCGATCCGTTTCAGCGGTGTTGCGTTAGCGCCAGACTCTGAGATTCAGGGGCTGACATTAGGTGGCGTTGGTTCGGGAACGGTGATCCGGAATATCGAGATCTATTCGAACAATGACGATGGCGTGGAGTGGTTTGGCGGTACCGTAAATGTGGAAAACCTGCTGGTTTACGGACAACAAGACGACGGCATCGATATCGATCAAGCCTATTCTGGTACGATTTCCAATGCATATGTTATCCAAACAGCCAGTTCAGGAAGCGCATTTGAAATTGATGGGCCAGAAGGCAGCGCGACTGGTTCGTTTACTTTGCGTAATATTACTGTAGATGCAGGCAATTTTGCAGGCAAATTATTGGCTGATTTTCGGGACGGCGCTATGGGAACTTTGGAGAATATTTACATATTCAATATCGCTGGCGAGTCAACCATTAACATCGCAGACGCTGCCACAGTAACAACTTATAACAGTGGAGAAATTGTCTTTAATTCATGGGAATTGGTGTTGCCGGAGAGCGCTGAGCTTGCTGACCTGTTTACTTCGGCGGTGGATGGCGTTTCTAATACAGCATTTGTCACCAATGCCACAGGTGTTGCTGCTGGTGAAGCAAGTGTAGGTGCTGACCTGTCGGTATTCAACTGGACCTATACAAAATCACAAGGTGTTTTTTAATTCAATACGATAACACCCATAAAAGTCCATCTTCCACAACCAAAAAAAGGAAGATGGACTTCTTTTTTAACCAAATCAACATTAGAATAAGAAAGTTCGTAAATGAATAGGCGTTTTTATATATTGCTTAACGCAATCGTGTGTTTGCCTTTTTTTCTATTTGCAGATGAAGTAGGCCGCGTTACAGGGAAGGTACTGGATGAGGGATCGAATTCGCCTTTAGCAGGTGTAAGTGTGCAGGTGATTGGTGCCAGCGAAGCCACAAGTACAGATTTTGAGGGAGATTATACCCTAGGATTGGAGGCTGGAACATATACGTTGCGATTTTCATCGGTGGGATACGCGGTGAAGGAAATCAGTGAGGTGAAGATTGAGGGCGGCAAAGCGGTGGAAATAGATGTTACGCTGGTTCCATCGGCGGATGAATTGGAGGAAGTGGTCGTGACCGTTTCGGCCCGCAGGAATACCGAGATTTCACTGTTGAATATGCAACGGAATGCAGGTGTCGTCATGGATGGGCTGTCTTCGCAAAGTATCCAGCGTTCGGGTGCAAGCACCATCGCAACGGCCGTGCGTACCGTACCCGGGGTATCCGTACAGGATGGCAAGTATGTGTACGTCCGTGGATTGGGCGACCGTTATAGCAAATCGATTTTAAACGGTATGGACATACCGGGTTTGGATCCGGATAAAAATACGGTACAGATGGATATTTTTCCAACTAACATTTTGGAAAATATCGTGGTGGTAAAATCGGGTTCGGCCGAGCTCCCAGCTGATTTCACCGGAGGGGTGGTCGACATCGTTACTAAAGACATCCCGTCTCAGAAACAAATCGGTATTTCGGCATCTGTGGGCTATAACCCCGATATGCACTTAAATAACAACTACGTCGGGTATAAAGGGAGCAGTACTGATTTCCTTGGGTTTGACAACGGAGATAGGAAATTGCCGATCAGCCCGACATTGGATATTCCAACCCCGGCACAAGCGCAAGGCAGAGAAGCTTTGGAAGGCATCACACGATCCTTCAATCCAGTAATGGGAGCCGAACGCGAAAATAGCATGCCCGATTTGAGCCTCGGTTTTGATTTCAGCAACCAGTATAAGCTTTGGGGCAATCAATTGGGTGTCATCGCCGCGTTGAACTATAAGAACACTACCACTTTTTATGAGGGTTTTCAGAACGGTATTTACCGTCGGCCCATCCAGACAGATCCAGATCCCGCACTTCGACCGGACAGGACTCAAATCGGCGATTTGGGTGGGCGCAATGTGTTGTTGTCAGGTATGGTCGGTCTGAACTATAAGACAGGTATGTCAAAATATAGCTTGAATTTGTTACATATCCAAAATGGAGAAAGCCGGGCCGCGATTTACGATCAAGTAACTCGGATCGCTAATATCATCGATGTATTTAAGCAGACGTTAGATTACAGCCAACGGTCGGTTTCTAATATATTGTTCAGTGGCAAACACAGCAACGAGGACGCGACGTTCCTAACGGAATGGAAAGTGTCTCCTTCGTTGGCAAGAGTGCAGGATAAAGACGTACGAACGACAACATTTGTAGAAGAGGGGTCGCGTTATACTATCCGGACGGATGCGGGTATACCGACACGGATATGGCGGGATCTGGAAGAAATAAACGCCGTGGGGAAGGTTGATTTCACTAAAAAAATGTCGCTGTTTAATCGGGATGCAGCACTGAAATTCGGAGGATTGTACAGCTACAAACAACGGGATTATTCGATTTATAACTATTCGATTGATTCGAGGGCCGTAGATCATTCGGAATTAAACGGAGACCCGAATGCGATCCTATTGCCGGAAAATGTTTGGACGTCTGGAACCAATACAGGTTACTACATCCGTGGCAATTATCAGGCTTCCAATACTTTTGATGCTTCTCAGCATACCGGATCGCTCTATGTTTCAGGCGAATTCCGCCCGTGGGAAAAGTTGCGTACCATTGTGGGCGTTCGCGCGGAACAATATACCACCTTTTTTACCGGAGTGAATATTGATAGGTTAGAGTATGATAATGAACGCACTATCAATAAATTGGATTTTTTTCCGTCGATCAACTTGATCTATAACGTTGTAGAAAATCATAACTTACGGGCATCGTATGCTCGGACCACGGCACGGCCCTCGTTCAAGGAATTATCTGTAGTCCAGATTTTTGATCCACTTACCGATACCCGTTTTTTGGGGAATTTGGAACTGGTGCCTACTTACATTGACAACATTGACTTAAGATACGAATTGTTTGGCGACCAGTCCCAGATGTTTGCCGTCAGTGGTTTCTATAAATATTTCAGAAACCCGATTGAACTGCAAGTATATTCGGATTCGGCACCAAACAATTTTACGCCCCGAAATGCACCCTATGCGAATGTATATGGTGTAGAAGCGGAAGCACGTAAGAATTTCGGATTTATTTCGGAGTCGTTGACTAATTTAAGTTTGAATGTGAATGTTTCTGTGGTCAACTCGATTATCGAGATGGGCGAAGACGAGTATGAATCCAGGCAGTTTTTTGCACGGGAAGGAGAGGAGATTGATGATACTCGCCAGTTACAAGGGCAATCACCATATCTTATCAACGCCGGATTGAACTACAATAATCTGGATATGGGTTTTGAGGCGGGATTATTTTACAATGTGCAAGGAAAGACATTAGAGGTTATCGGTTTTTCCCGTAATGCAGATGTATATGCAAAGCCTTTCAACAGTCTTAATTTTAACCTCACCAAAAAAATGGGGGTTAATAAAAGGGGCGCACTTAATATCAAGGTTGAAAACATTTTGGATGCTGAGCGCCGGAGTGTTTACGAAGCGTATCAGGCGACCGATCAAATTTATCAGTTACGCGCACCTGGTCGTAATTTTAGCATTGGATACAGTTATACTTTTTAACATTTCCGCCATAGCAAAAGGTTCAGTATCTACGGGTACTGAACCTTTTCTTTTTCACACACCTTTCTCCCGCCTTCCTTCTTCCTTTTTTCTGCCGTAATGCGGGCTGGATACGGGCCGTATGCGGTGCGGATCTTACCTTTTCCCGGATACGCCCCGGATCAGCCCCGCATCGTACACGGGAGATGGCAGGAAAAGGGAGGGGATTGACAATAAGTTAATCCCTATTTAATTACAGGATAATACACCCGACCTACTTTTGCCATAGTAAAAGAAACATAGAGCAGCATTCATTTTGTTAGGTTTGGTTAAATGGAAAGACCCCGCTGTGAAGCGGGGCTTTTTTCTTAAAGTTTATATTGTTTTATAACAAAAAACTTTTTACTTTAGATAAACCAATTGTTATATAATTATGGAGATCAAAACATCAACGAAATTCGTGGCCGAACTCGTTGGCACTTTTGGATTGGTGCTTTTCGGCTGTGGTGCTGCTGCCGTGGCGGGAGTAGACACATTGGCAGGCCTTTCTGGTTTGGGGTTATTGGGTATCTCTTTTGCCTTTGGCTTGGCTGTAGTAGTCTTTGCGTATGCCATTGGTGGTATCAGCGGTTGCCACATCAATCCCGCCATTACCATTGCCATGCTGGTTAATGGTAAGATTTCTGCAAGTGCAGCCGTTGTCTATATCATTGCTCAACTCATCGGGGCCTTGCTGGGTGCGTTTGTGTTGCAGCAGGTGTTGGGCGGGCAACTCGCGGGTTTCACGCCGGGCGAGTGGGCTTATGGTGCCAATGGTTGGGGTGAAGGTTACCAAAATGAGTACGGTACTGCCGCAGCCTTCCTTGCTGAAGCCGTGTTGACATTCCTCTTTTTGTTTGTAATATTCGGTGCCACTTCCAAATGGGGGAACGGTACCATGGCCGGATTGGCCATTGGGTTCACCTTGGTGCTCATTCACTTGGTTGCCATCCCCATTACAGGCACTTCCGTCAACCCTGCCCGTAGCTTTGGCCCGGCTGTTTTCGCGGGAGGTGCCGCCCTAAGTCAGCTATGGCTGTTTATCATAGCCCCGATTGTGGGCGCCGTGGCAGCAGCATTCGTCTGGCGGGCATTAGCGCCCAAAGAATAATCATCCAAGCGGGCATAACAGATGTTTTGGCAATATTATGACATCAAGAAAATCAGCATGTGTTTTCGAACGCTTATCTTTGAAAAAAAGTCAACTAATATTTAAGA
The DNA here is from genome assembly GCF_900109365.1 of Parapedobacter koreensis. Taxonomy (GTDB): domain Bacteria; phylum Bacteroidota; class Bacteroidia; order Sphingobacteriales; family Sphingobacteriaceae; genus Parapedobacter; species Parapedobacter koreensis. The sequence continues at coordinate 100,495 of NZ_FNZR01000003.1, forward strand.
ATCATGTCACAAATTGGTATTAACGACAAGAATCGGGCTAAAGTAGCTGAAATACTTGGTGTCTTGCTTGCAGATGAATTCGTGTTGTATACAAAAACCCGGAATGCGCATTGGAATGTAGAGGGGCTGGATTTCCATTCCGTACACGTGTATTTCGAAGAATTGTATGACGAGCTTGCGGAATGGGTAGATGAAGTGGCTGAACGGATACGATCGCTTGGCCATTATGCTCCGGCATCGTTGAAAGTATTCCTGGAACTCACTCACCTGACTGAGTTGAACGCGAAAGGTAATACCAGTAAAGGTTTTATTGCCGAGATGGTACAGGATCACGAGGCCATCATTACGTATATCCGGGAAAGCATCGATGCTGTTTCGGAAAAATACAAAGACGAAGGCACAGCGGATTTCCTGACGGGGATCATGGAGAAACACGAAAAGACCGCTTGGATGCTGCGTTCACACCTGAAATAACTGGGAAAATGTACGGAGTACAAGGAGATGACTCCGTACTTCCTTAACTAAATCCGATGTTTCAGTCCCAGGCTCAACCACCTTCCCGGCATGGGTATAGCAGCGGCTTCGATATAGGTGACATCGAAGATGTTTTGTACATCCAGGTATACATCGACGGGCTTGAAGCCATAGGCAATCCGTATGTCGCCCACAAAGTAGCTTTTATAGCTGATACGTTCGTTGAAGCGTGCGGCGGCTGTGACTGAAAGGTCTCCGGTTGAAAGCTGGAGGTTGGCAACCAACTGGTGCCGCAGGCTTTCGATGACATATTTGGAAAGGAAGCCAGCTGCTTGGCTGTCTTCAAAATGCGGAGACAGCCAAGTATACGAAAGGCCGGCCACCAATCCCGTTTCGCCTTGTTCCGGGATTACACGATAGCTGCCTGAAAATGTAATGCCTTGTGTGCGATTACGCTGGAAGTTATGAGGCTGCCAGGGGTCATCCGGAGATGTACGCACCCAATCGATGAAATCATTCATGTTGCGGTAGAAATAGCTGGCTTGTGCCATCACGCGGTTGGCCAAGTATTTGATGCCTCCCTCGGCATGCCAGGCGCGCTCGGATAGCAGGGAAGGATTGCCCATGTTGCCCGGACGCTGGTCAAGATACAGGTCGGTAAACGACGGAATACGTTGCCCCGTCCCCGTGTGGGCAACCAATTTCCATCGTTCGCTTAGTTGGTAGCCTAAGTCGATTCCCGGAAATATTTGCCAGCCGTAGTCTGAATTATAATTGAGGTAAGCGCCCGCATTGAGCAGCAGCCTGTCAATTCTTTCGGTTTTAAACTCTGCATACACGCCATAATTGGCCCGGTCGTGATTGCCAATGTTGGTGCTCCGGATGATTTCATTACGCATTTCCAGTCCTACGCCAATATCTCCCGCCGTAGTCTGCAACGTGCCATTGATTTCCGAATTAATGGCATGGCCATGGTGCTGGCTTCGTGCACGGCCGAGATCATGGCGGAAATAACGGTAATCGTCGTATGCATAGCGATAGCTGACGCGCGGGGATAAAGAAAACCGGTTGGACAACTGGCTTCGGTATCCGATGGCGGCCAAAACGGTTTGGACAATTTCCTGTGATTCCTTGTCACCCGGTGCTGCATAGAAGCCATTCGCGCCGAAGTCATTGGATACATAGCCGCCCATGAGCGAAAATGCACTAGCAGTACCCACAGGGATTTCACCCTGGTAAAAGGCTTTATCGTTGCGGAACGCCGTGTTGTAGCGGTAGCCGTTGCCGGATTCGTGGCTGCCATATAGGGAATGGCTGCCTAAAGAACCTGTAAGTGTGCCACCCAACTGTATACCCCGCCCATTGAAAAGCGCATCGTTATTGGCCGTATCTTTTTTGAATCCAGTGCCGGTATAGGCATGTGCGATGACCTCTGATTGCTCAGGCTTGCGGGTGACGATGTTGATGGCACCGGTAAGGCTATTGATGCCATAGATGCGGGCTGCCGGGCCCCGGATGATCTCAATACGCTCAATGGCATCCGTGGGGATGGGTAGGTTGAGGCTGTTGTGTCCGGTTTGGGCATCAAGGACCTTCATGCCGTTGACCAATATAAGGGTTTGCTCAAAGCTCCCTCCGTCAATGCTGACGTCAGCCTGCGCGCCGAATGGTCCGCGTTGCCTTAAATCCACGCCCGCAACGTGGCTCAACAGCTCATTGAGTGACCGCGCGGGTAAAGCTTCGATCTGCTTCCGGTCGATGATTTGAATGTTCCGGTTTTGTTTGGCAAAGGGAAGCTGGAGGCGGTTTTCGGTGATAACCACTTCATTCAGCGGGATGGCACTGGTATCGGATAATTGGGCACGGGATTGGACTCCTGTTTGACTTTGGGCTGCTGCATAGGTCGACCAAAGGACGGTGAGTACAGTTGCCGTGATGCGTGTTATCGGTAATAGTTGCTTCATGTTCATTCTTTTTTTGCAAAAATCGTATCTTGCCGGCACATCAAGATGTGCCAGTTTTTATTTTATGGATAGTCCGGTTTTGGTTCCTTATCGAAGTTTCATTCAAATAGACCGCTCGTCGGCCACCCCTGTGTATTTACAAGTGGCCCACCAGCTAATCAACGCTATCCAACGAGGCTACTTAATGGATGACCATAAACTGCCGGGAAGCAGACAGATGGCCAAGCTGTTGGGGTTGCACCGCAATACCGTAGTGGCAAGCTATGCGGAGCTGGATGCGCAGGGATGGATAGCGACACATCCCAGCAGGGGCGCGTTCGTGCGGAATGGAAAGACGGATAAGCCCCGACGGCTGAGTGCAAAAGGACTCATTACTTATCCCCAGCAGACCGGTTTTCATTTCAAAAGATGGAACGTGTTGGACAATCCCTTTGATTATTCGGTGGCTACGCACAGCCTTGATGATGGGCTTCCGGATCCGAGGTTGTCCCATGTTGATTACCTCTCCCGCTTGCTCCACACCAACATGAAACGCAGAGGTAACCGAGCTAAGCTGGGGTATAACAATTTGATGGGGGCTGCTTATTACAAAGAAAACCTCGCCAACTTCCTGAACCTGACCAGGGGATTGCACATTTCAAAAAGAAACATCCTCGTAACGCGTAGCTTGGAACTGAGCATATACATCGTGGTGGAAACGCTGATATCGCCGGGCGATAGGGTGGTGGTGGGTGAGCTCAGCTACTTTGCGACCAATATGATCCTGCAAAAGGCCGGGGCCGCCATCGTGACGGTGCCGGTGGATGCGGAAGGGATCGACGTCGAAGCCGTCCGTGCGCTTTGTGAGCGGCGCCCTTTCCGCATGCTATACATTACGCCCCATCACCACTATCCCACCACAGTGACGTTCAGCGCACAACGGAGGGTAGAGTTGTTGGCGCTGTCGGCACAGTATGGGTTCATTATTGTGGAAGACGATTATGACTATGATTTCCATTATGACGACAGCCCCCAATTGCCGATGGTTAGTGCAGATACGGAAGGGATGGTGGTCTACGTCGGGACGTTCGGCAAATCTATGGCACCGGGCTTCCGCTCCGGGTTTATTGTGGCTCCACCGGAACTGATCAATGAAATGGGCAAGTTGTTGGGCATCATGGATCGTCATGGCGACGCGCTGACGGAATTGGCGTTGGGGGAACTGATTGCGGATGGCGAAATCCACCGTTACTTGAAAAAAACAACCATTGAATACAAGGCTCGTCGGGATGTTTTGGTGTCGCTTCTGAACATGCACTTAACCTCATTTGTTGATTTTAGTGTGCCGCGGGGTGGATTGGCCATTTGGACAAAATGGCCTAATGATCTCAACTTAATGCGTCTCAGGGAGCTTTGCGCCCGACGCGATGTTTATTTGCCGCGCTATTTATTGTACCAATCTCAAAAGCACTGCGGAATCCGCATGGGATTTGGTAGTCTCCAACAGACGGAATTGACGGAAGTGGTGGAACTCATGGCCCAAGTGGTCAAAAACATGGCCATTCCGCAGCGTTAATGCCACTCGCTTCGGCCAAGGATTTCCTGCCCTTCGGTGGGCATGGATAGGGTATCCGGGATGTTGCCGTTTTTGAATGTGAGATTTTGCAGGTCTGGCTGCCCGGCATCCACCCATGCCGAATACCAGAAACTGCCGATACTCAGGACAGCTCCACGCATCCGCCGTTCGACCATTCCCTGTAGCGCTTCGTGGTAGGCAGATGAATATGCGTCGGAATAGGTGCGAATAAGGATTCGATTGCGCTCGGAATAGCCATATTTGCGGTCTGTGGGGTATGCGTTATTCAATTTGCCTTCGATACCCAGCACGGAATCTACCAGCGCATAGCTTTCTCTTACAATGCGCCATGCTTCTTCCACGGGCGTCTCCACGTAGCGAGCGCGCCCAACGAGGAAGTCATAGCTGCCGGCAAAAAGTTCCGGCAGGCGGCTTTCCCAAAAGGCGTGGATACCTACTTGATTGGTCTGTTGCCCGTTGTAATTGCTTGTCGTGTGCAGCGGTACATGAGCGTCCGCAAGGTAATGACCGATATCTGCTGAATGACGTAATATTCGCCGCAAATCTTTTGCAGCGAGTGCATTGACCAGGCTGCGGTAGCTCCGGTTGATTTGCCACGGAAGGACACCGGCTGCGAGGAGCTTGCGTTCTGTAAACTTGTCGACCGCGGCTGTCCAGTGTATTGGAATCGTGTCAAATGGTTGCCGGCCATACTTATCGGCATCAATAAAATGCCGGGGCGACTCTGCGGTGTCTACATAGCACCGTTTGTCTGCGTCGATTGCGTGTTCAGTAATATAATCCACATGATGTTTGTAAAATCCGGCAAGGGCAGTTGGCAAGGTAAATACGGCCATCTGGTTGATGAGCTTGTGGGCATGGAACCCCCAAGACGAAAGCAATAACGTGCTTATGAGGCACAATGGCAGTAGGTAGATTCGGTTCATGCATTAAAGTTAGGTGATTTGGGGTAAAATCACAAATCTTTCACTGGTTTTTAACGCAGGGATAATATTAAATTCCGTAATTAGCATAAGGATTTAATACACGGCAGCCATGAAAAAATTAATAAGTTGGTTGACAGGTTTGAAAAGTCGTATTTTTTTTCGTTTTTTGGCCTCAGCGTTCAGGCATTGAAGAGTCGGAAATTTCACGTCTGATGTCTATCGTCTTAATATGAAAATCCTCTACGCAGTACAAGGTACAGGCAACGGCCATCTGAGCCGGGCTATGGATGTAGTACCTTGTTTACAACGGCGTGCCACGGTTGATGTGTTAGTCAGCGGCATCCAAGCTGACCTGGCATTGCCTTTTCCCGTAAAATACCGGATGCATGGGCTCAGCTTTATCTTTGGCAAAAAAGGGGGGGTGGATTTGTGGAAGACATTCATGAGCTCCACGGTACGCAGACTTATCCACGAAGTCAATACGTTGCCGATAGAGCAGTACGATTTGATTATCAATGATTTTGAGCCGATATCGGCTTGGGCATGCAATATCCGAGATAAGGAATGTATCGGTCTCAGCCATCAAGCTGCAGCAATGGATGCCCAGGCTCCCAAACCGAAGGATCAGGACATGCTGGGAAAATTTATCATGAAGAACTATGCACCCGCCACGCTTAATTATGGGTTTCACTTCAAACGATACAGCCCACGGATATTTACTCCCGTCATCCGCCAGCAAGTGCGCCAATTGGAGGTGGCCGACAAAGGGCATTACACCGTATACCTTCCAGCATATGACGACGCCCGGTTGCTGAGGCATTTGATGCGTTTTCCAGATATCCAATGGCAGGTGTTTTCCAAGCACAATAAGATCCCGTTCGAGATGCGTAATGTAAGCGTCCAACCCATTGCGAATGAAGCCTTCATCCAAAGCATGGCCTCGGCATCGGGTGTGTTGTGCGGTGCGGGGTTTGAAACACCGGCTGAGGCAATGTTTCTCCAAAAGAAATTGCTGGTCATCCCGATGAAAAACCAATATGAACAGCACCTCAATGCGGCGGCGCTTGAAGAGATGGGGGTCTCCGTCATTAAGAGCCTGAAACCCAAAAATGACCCCGCTATTGAGGCATGGTTGAGTAATAAGCACGTTGTTGCCGTAGATTATCCGGATTGTACACAAGCAATTATTGACGACTTGCTGGAAGCGCACATTTCCAAAGCATTGGCCTAGCTACATGGTAAAAGCAGATTTCGGACGTGACTTTCAATGGGGTGTTTCCAGTGCCGCTTTCCAAACGGAAGGGGTCTGTGATGCCGATGGAAAAGGCCCTTCAATATGGGACACATTTACCAGCAAAAAAGGCAAAATCAAGCTTAATCACCATGCTCGCACGGCCTGCGATTTTTATAACCGGTATGAAGCGGATATCGACCTGATTAAGGGGATGTATATTCCCAATTTCCGATTTTCGCTATCATGGCCGCGTATTTTGCCGGAAGGAATAGGTAGGCACAATACCCAAGGCATGGATTTCTACGAGCGTGTAGTAGACCATTGTTTAGCGCAGGGCATTACACCCTGGATCACGCTGTATCATTGGGATCTTCCCCAGTCGCTCCAAGACAAAGGCGGATGGACCAACCGGGATGTGCTCAGCTGGCTGGAGGAGTATGCCGCTTGTGTAGTGAAGTGCTTGGGCGATCGGGTGGGGCATTGGATGGTGCTCAATGAGCCTGCTGTGTTTACCGGGGCAGGCTACTTCTTTGGGGTGCATGCACCTGGCCTAACCGGATTACGCAATTTTTTCCCTGCGGCGCATCATGCAGCGTTGGCAATGGGGCACATCGGCAAATTGTTGCGATCGGAGACAAAAAATGCCCGGATTGGGACCACGTTCAGCTGTTCGAGCATCCATCCGGCTAGTTCCAGTAAGCGCGATATGGATGCAGCGAAACGCGCTGATGCGCTGATTAACCGATTATTCATTGAACCCATCTTGGGATTGGGCTATCCTACGACGGATTTAAAGGCATTGGCAGGTATTGAAAGGTACATGGCGGCTGGTGATGAAGCACGTTTGCCATTCGATTTTGATTTTATCGGCATTCAAAATTACACGCGGGAAATGATACGCCATTCGTATTTCGTGCCGTATTTGCGGGCGCAGCTTGTTCCTGCAAAAAAGCGCCGTGTACCGCTCCTCACCGAAATGGGATGGGAAGTATATCCCGAAGCAATCTATGAGATGATCAAACAATTCAATGCGTATCCCAATATTCCTGATATCTATATCACCGAAAATGGGGCAGCGTTCGCTGATGTTGTGGAGAATGGCGCTGTACATGACGACTTGCGCATCCGATACCTAAAAGACCACCTTGCTCAGGTGCTGCGGGCCAAGCGTGAAGGATTGAATATCCACGGGTATTTTATATGGACGTTGATGGATAATTTTGAATGGGCTGAAGGCTACCATGCACGGTTTGGATTGGTACATCTTGATTTCGATACGCAACAGCGGACAGTGAAAGATTCGGGAAAGTGGTATGGCGACTTTCTTGCGGATGCTGTTGGATAGCCTTATGATAGGTGCTTTAAGAATGCCTTTAAAATTGTATCTTTGCTTGGAATGATAAACAGAACATACCGCTACCTATCCTTATTGTTATTTGGGTTCAATATGGTGCATGGCCAAACGGCCGTGACAGGTATTGTCAAGGATGGCAGTAACGGTGCTCCACTTTCGTATGTCAATATTGGTATTTTGAATAAAGGCGAGGGCACGGTATCAGGCAAAGATGGGCGGTTCTCCATTCCGCTAAATGAACAACACAATGGGGATACAATACGGATTTCTTATATCGGTTACCAAAGTCAAGATTATTTGGTTTCGGATTTTCGTAAGCATATTGTCCAGCAACCTGAGGTGATATTGATGCCTAAGTCGATTCAACTTCCTGAAATAGCAATTTCCAATAAAAAGCGGAAGCTACATATCCTCGGCAATGAGACGTCGGCGTCGGGTTCCAACGCTGGGTTTACGTCCAAAGATCTCGGCACAGAAATGGGACTACGGTTGAAAATAAAACGACCGACATACCTGAAAACATTCCATGCAATTATCCAGGAGAATAACTATGGTGCCCTGAAGTTCCGGCTGAACATCTATGACATAAAAAATGGCAAACCAGGTAATATCATCCTCAACGAAAACATCGTCATCGAAACGAGTCCAAGGCAAACCGGCCCTCTTGTGGTAGACTTGACGCCATACAACCTGACCTATGATGACGATGTCATTGTGACATTGGAGTGGATTGAGGGCGTGGGTGATGGAAGGCTGTTTTTTTCAGCCAAGTTTCTCGGTAGTGCACTACTTGCGAGGGAAACAAGTCAGGCTGTTTGGGAACGGGTCAATATTGTGGGTATTGGTTTTTGGATTGATGCGGAAAGCTGATTTGTCAGCCCAATGACATTTCAAATTGATCGCTCCTGAAAATTAATGGTATTTCTTAAAATGGCATGATTTTATACAACGTCTTTCCAGTTTTCATTAGTTCTTTTGCTTTTATTTTTTGTACCAGTGGCTGAGTTTTTAGAGTTTTTGAGCAATCTTACCAATCCGGATTGGATTGTTGCACATGGCGGTCTTTATTTATTGTTGTTTATCATTTTTGCCGAGACGGGCATCCTTATCGGTTTCTTCTTGCCGGGTGATCCCATTCTGTTTATTGCTGGAATCATTATTGCCAATCTGACACTTGGCCCCATTGATTCTGCGCTCACGCTACTATATTGGGTTGCGTTGATAGCGGCAGCAGGCATTTTAGGCAATTTTGTAGGCTACTGGTGCGGAAAGTATTTTGGGCATCGTCTCTTAAAGCAACGGGATACCTGGTTTTTTAAAAAAGAATATGTTTTCAGGGCGCAGGATTTTTACCATAAAAGGGGCGGGGTAGCCATTATCCTCGCACGTTTTCTCCCTGTGGTGCGTACCTTTGCTCCCATCGTGGCGGGCATTGTGGAAATGGATTTCAAGAAATTTGCATTTTATAACATCATCGGCGGCCTCCTGTGGGTAGGTAGCCTGGTGACCCTGGGTTATTTGCTGGGCGAAAACGAATGGGTGCAGCACAACCTTGAATATGTGATTATCGGTATTGTGGTAGCCGCTACGGCGCCTGTCGTGATAAAAATGATTACCGGGAGGAAGAAAACGACGGTACACGCGGAGGCAGCAGTGCTGGAAGAAGAGGAATACTGAACATATCCGGAGGCCGTAACAAAAGTTGTTACGTAAAAAGGCATTGGGGATTGGAAGGAATGTTTAGTTTTGCGCGAACTTCATCTTGTACTTATGGACACCGAAGAATCCGTCGTTGGCAAGCAAATACCTGCTACTATTTATCCCGTACTATTCGCCGTAAGCTTTTCGCACCTGCTCAATGATACCATCCAGTCCCTTATCCCAGCCATCTATCCCATTGTAAAAGATTCTTTCCACCTGAGTTTCTCGCAGATTGGGCTGATCACGCTGGTATTCCAGCTTTCGTCTTCTTTGCTGCAACCATTGGTAGGTGTGATTACGGATAGTAAGCCTTATCCTTACGCATTGCCAGTGGGAATGGGATTCAGCCTTACTGGCTTGGTGATGATGGCTGTGGCACCAAGTTACCATTGGATATTGGTGTCCGTGGCTTTCGTGGGGGCCGGTTCGTCGGTATTTCATCCCGAGGCCTCCCGGATGGCTTATGTGGCTTCGGGGGGTAGACGTGGCTTTGCACAGTCGCTGTTTCAATTGGGTGGTAATGCAGGGAGCGCCATCGGCCCGCTGTTAGCAGCGATGCTTATCGCGCCCTTTGGCCGATTCAATGTCATTTGGTTTTCATTTGCCGCCCTTACGGCCATTATCATCCTCTATCGCGTGGGCAAATGGTATAAGCCAAAGTCTATCCGCAATTATATCCTACGGAAAAATAAGGTTGTGGCTGCTGTTCAGCAATCGCTGCCACGTAAAACGGTGGTTGTCTCCATTGTCGTGTTGCTGGTGCTTATTTTTTCGAAATACTTTTATTTTGCCAGCCTTACCAGCTACTATACGTTTTACCTGATGGACAAGTTTGGGGTATCGGTGCAACAATCGCAACTCTACTTGTTTATCTTTCTCTTTGCTGTGGCTGCCGGTACCATGATTGGCGGCCCGGTGGGCGATCGTATCGGCCGTAAGTATGTAATCTGGCTGTCTATCCTGGGGGCCTCACCTTTTACATTGGCATTGCCTTATGCCAATCTTTTTTGGACAGTTATCTTGTCTTTTATCATTGGCGTAATCATCGCTTCGGCATTTTCGGCGATACTGGTATATGCGCAAGAGCTACTACCCGGCAATGTCGGACTGGTATCGGGGTTATTCTTCGGGTTTGCTTTCGGCATGGGTGGGATAGGATCGGCCGTGCTTGGTAAACTCGCAGACAGCCATGGTATTGATTTTGTATACCATATGTGCTCATTTCTTCCGCTTATTGGGATCGTCGCTGCGCTATTGCCGAACTTAGCGAAGCGATCTTTGAAGAAAACAGCCGTAGGAAAAAAATAAGTGTGTATATTTGACACGCTGAGTAAACGTCATCACTTTTTATAGCTATATGAACTATTTACGTATAACCACGGTGTGTTGTTTGATGTATGCTGGACTTGCGAACGCCCAGCAAACCGGCAGCAGCACGATTGCATTAAAAAGCCGTACAGATTCAGTTGCTTATGCTTTCGGTGCTTCCATCGCACGTGATTTGAAAAGCACCGGGCTTGAAGAAATCAATGCTACGGCGCTTGCTCAGGCCGTTGCTGATATCTTTGCGGGAAAGGAATCGATTTTCGGGGAAGAACAGGAGCGTGAACTGATTATGAACACCATTACGGCTGCCCGGGAGAAGCTGGATTCGCAGCTCAAGAATGACGCGAATGCGTTCATGGAAAACAATAAGGCCAAACCGGGGGTGCTGACCACGGCTTCGGGACTTCAATATGAAATTGTTCGGGAGGGCACGGGAGACAAACCTGCGCTTACGGATACGGTGACGGTACATTACAAAGGACAATTGAGCGACGGCAAGGTGTTTGATAGCTCCTATGATCGTGGTGAACCGGCCACGTTTCCGCTTGATCGTGTGATTGAAGGTTGGCAGGAAGGACTGCAACTGGTACCTGTCGGGGCGCATTATCGGATTTTCATACCGTATGAACTGGGGTATGGCGAGCGCGGTGCCGGGCAGGACATCCCGCCTTATAGCCCGCTTATTTTTGATGTGGAGCTTATTTCTGTGCAAAAAGCCAAAGAAGATGTGCCCGTATCGGCTGGTTCGCCTGAAGCAATTAAATGAATCAATTAGGTAAATCGGATTTATATGTAAGCCCGCTCAGCTTTGGCTGCATGTCATTGGGCGAAAATGCTACAACGTATAAAGACTTGCTGCGGAAAGCTGCCGATGCGGGCATCAACTATTTCGATACGGCCGATTTGTACCAAAAAGGATTAAATGAACTTTATGTCGGAGAAGCTCTCCGGCCTATTCGGAAGGACGTCATCATTGCCACGAAAGTGGGCAATCAATGGCGTGCCGATGGAAATGGCTGGGACTGGAATCCGCATAAGGAATATATCCTGAAAAGTGTTGAACAAAGCCTCAAGCGGCTCAAAACGGATTATATAGACCTTTATCAGCTACATGGTGGGACTATCGAGGATCCCATTGACGACACCATAGCGGCCTTTGAATTGTTGAAGCAGCAAGGGAAAATTCGTTGGTATGGTATCTCATCAATCCGTCCCAATGTGATAAGGGAGTACATTGAGCGATCAGGCATCGTCAGCGTGATGATGCAATATAGCCTGCTGGATCATCGGCCGGAAGAAGAACTGCTGGATTTGCTGCATGAGCAGGGCATCGGTGTCATTTGCCGGGGAGCCATTGCCCAAGGGCTATTGGCAGGTAAGGCGGCTGACGGTTATCTGCAATACACGGATGGCGAGGTGGCCAGGGCGGCGAAGGCAGTGGCTAAATTGGCAGATGAGGCAGGGCTGGGCCAGCTGGATGTTGCATTGGGTTATGTGTGGGCGCATCCGGCCGTAGCTACCGCTGTTTTGGGGGTACGGACAGCGGCGCAATTGGATGGAGCGATCCAGGCCTTGCGCCTTGCAACACCATTATCCAAGCAGCAGCGGGACGAATTGCGCCAATCCGTGCGGTCATTTCGCTACGAAGCGCATCGCTAACGATAGCCTTGGGCCTCGGATGACTGAAGGTTGAGTCCGGGGGACGATAAAAAGCTTAACACGATATTATAAACACATAAATTAAACAGCAATGAAAAAGCACCTGAAATTGGCCATGCTTGCGGTATGCGTGGCTTTGGCAATGGGAGTAACTGCCGTGCAGGCGCAGCAACCAGAAAAGAAATTGGGTTGGTACCTGTCTGCGCAAACGTATACGTTCAACCGATTTACCTTTTTTGAGGCCGTCGATAAAACGCTGGGTGCCGGATTGAATTCGGTGGAAGCGTTCAACGGGCAGGAGATAGGGGGCGGAATCGAAGGGAAAATGGATTATAAGATGGATGCCGAAAAGCGTAAGGCGATTTTGAAAGCATTAAAGAAGAAAAAGGTAAAGCTATGTGCCTTTGGTGTGGTGAATGGTACTACCGATGAGGAATGGCGGCAATTGTTTGAATTTGCAAAGGCCATGGACATCAAGGTCATCAATTCTGAGCCGAATGCAGAATTCCTGCCCTTGATTGGCCAGCTGGCCAACCAATATAAGATTAAAGTAGGTATACATAATCATCCGAACCCTACCAAGTATTGGGATCCGGCTATTGTATTGGATGCAATAGCAAAGGCAAATAGCGAGTATGTAGGCGCTTGCGCAGATATTGGGCACTGGGTGCGGTCGGGCTTGGATCCGATAGAAAGCCTGAAGAAATACGAAGGGCATTTGGTGAGTTTGCATTTTAAGGATCTGGAAGAAAAGTCGCCGAAGACCCATGACGTGCCTTGGGGTACTGGCGTATGTAACGTGGAGGGTGTGATCGCTGAATTGAAACGCCAGGGCTTTAAGGGCAATATTTCCGCGGAATACGAATATAACTGGGACAATAATGCAGGCGACGTAGCTCAGAGTGTCGCTAACTTCAGGGCGCTATTGGCCGGAAAGTAGGAGGGCTTAGGTTTTGAAGCTATAGGCTTACAGCCTACGGCCTATAGCTTTCAACCGCTCCAGGTCTTCGGGCGTATCCACGGCGATGGTTTCTGCGGTAGTTTCTGCTGTTTGGATAAGGTAGCCGTTTTCTATCCATCGGAGTTGTTCAAGTGCTTCAGCACGCTCCAGCGAGGATATGGGAAGCTTGGTCAATTCGGCCAAGGTGGCAGCGCGGTAGCCGTAGATGCCAATATGTTTATAATAGGGATGCAGGTGAAGCCAATCCTGGGAGGGGGCATTCCGTTGGAATGGAATAGTTTGCCTGCTGAAATAAATGGCGCGCCCGTTATGATTGACCACCACTTTGGGGATTCCTGTATTAAACAGTTCTTCTACCGTCGAGATTCGTTTTATCAATGTCGCGATTTGGACATTGGTGTTTTCAAAACAGCTCACCAATAAGTCAATCTGAGCCGGGTCTATATAAGGTTCATCGCCCTGAATATTGATGGCTACCTCAAAATCGGAATAAACAGCAAGCACCTCTGCACAGCGATCCGTGCCGCTTTGATGGGTGTCTGCGGTCATCAGCACATTCCCGCCGAAGGAATCAACATGGGAAAAGATGCGATCATCGTCGGTGGCCACGACCACCTGATCAAGGGAGTGACTTTGTATGGCCTGCTCGTATACCCGTTGGATCATGCTTTTGCCTGCAATATCAACGAGGGGCTTGCCCGGAAAACGGCTTGATGCGTAACGAGCGGGGATGATGCCGATGGTTTTTGTTTGAGACATTAGACACTAGATGTTAGACATTAGATATTGCAACTGTGTAAATCCGATAGCTGACAACCAGCTCAAAACAGCCCAAACAACTCCGTTTCGATTTTCTGAAGCACAAAACCCATATCCTCCGGATTATTGGCAAAATCGAGCTTATCTTTGTCTAAGATAAGCAGTTTCCCATCCTTGTAATTCTTGATCCATTTTTCATACTTGGTATTGAGCTTGGAAAGGTAATCCAAGCGGATGTTTGCCTCGTATTCCCGTCCCCTGGTTTGGATATTTTCAACCAATGTCGGTACGGAGGCCCGCAGGTAAATAAGTAGGTCTGGGGGCTTGATGTACGAGATGATGCTTTCGAAGATATTGCTATAGTTTTCGAAATCGCGTGCACTCATCAACCCCATGTCATATAAGTTTTCCGCAAAGATATATGCATCTTCATAGATCGTTCGATCTTGAATCAGGTTGGTTTCTTTCCGCTGTAACTGTACAATGTGCCTAAATCGGCTATTGAGGAAATAGATTTGCAGGTTGAATGCCCAGCGCTTCATATCACTATAGAAATCTTCCAAATATGGATTGTCATCCACGGCCTCAAATTGTGGTTCCCATTTGAGGTGGTTGGCCAACAACTGCGTGAGCGTTGTTTTCCCTGCTCCGATGTTTCCTACGATGGCGATGTGCATATTAAAACTTCCTAATACCGATAATTTCGCGTACATCCGCTATGGTTTTGCGGGCACTTTCCCGTGCTTTTTCGTTCCCATGGCGAATCATTTTGCTAATATACTCGTTATCGTTGGAAATTTCATGGATGCGTTCGCGAACAGTTGCCGTTGCGGCAACCATGTCTTCGGCCAGTTGTTTTTTGAGATCGCCATAGCGTATTTCGCACCGATTGTATTGCGCATCAAAATGCTTCACGGTATCGGGCGTGGATACGGCTTCGAGCAAGGTAAATAGGTGCTGGATTGCTTCCGGCTTCTGTTGGTTGGGTTCGGTGGGGCCACCATCGGTGACGGCACGCATCACTTTCTTGCGGATGGCCTCCGGGGAGTCAGACAGGTAGACCGCATTGGCTTCACCTTCCGATTTTCCCATCTTTCCTTTGCCATCCAATCCGGGTATTTTGACAAGCTGTTTGCTGAATGAAAAGGCATGTGGCTCCGTAAAATAGTCCGTCTTATACATACGGTTGAAGCGATTGGCAAATGTCCGGGTCATTTCCAGGTGCTGCTCCTGATCCTTGCCCACCGGTACCTTGGTAGCCCGGTGCAGCAAAATATCTGCGGCCATCAATACCGGGTAGGTAAGCAAGCCGGCATTTACATTGTTGGGATTTGCCCGTACTTTGTCTTTAAACGATGTTGCGCGCTCCAGTTCGCCCAAGTAGGCGTTCATGTTAAGGTAAAGGTACAGCTCGGCTACCTCAGGCACCTCGGATTGGACATAGATGGTTGCCACTTCCGGATCAATGCCCGCTGCAAGGTATTCCACCACAACCTGCCGTACATTGGCATGCAAATCTTCCGGGGTGGGGTGGGTGGTCAGTGAGTGGAGGTCGGCGATGAAGAAGTAGCAGTTGTGCTCGTGCTGCATCTGCACGAAATTTCTGACTGCCCCATAGTAATTTCCCAAATGTAACTTTCCGGTACTGCGGATACCGCTCACAACTGTTTCCATATTGGCCGCGAAAATAAGGAATTCTCCGCTATTATCCTTATTTTTGTCGATGTAAGGACTTAGACGGTTAAAATATGGAAGCACTCGTTAAACCGACATATAAGAAGCCGGGACCAGACGATTTTTTTAAAAAACTCCAAAAGGAAGTACAGGAAAAAGTATTGGGCGACAAGCGTATCCAACGGCGGAATGTGGCTAAAACATACCTCTTGCTTTTTCTTTATGCTGGGTTCTATACATGCATATTGGTGCTTGGAAACCACACACCGTTGCTGTTTTTATGCTATATTCTGCTGGGTTTTTCGATGATTATGCTCTTTATCAACGCATTTCATGATGCCGCCCATGGAGCGGTATTTAAAAAGCGGAAACATAATCAGCGATTTATGTATGTGCTGGAGTTTTTTGGCAGCAACAGCTGGCTTTGGGGCAAACGCCATAATTTGCTGCACCACCCTTATCCCAATATTCAGCATTGGGATACCGATATCAAACAAAGTGATTTAGTACGGATATTCCCTGACAGCATTTACCTCAAGCAACACCGCTATCAGCATATTTACATGTTTTTACTGTATCCTTTATATACGCTCAACTGGCTGTTTATCCGAGATTTCAAGGATTTTTTTGGTACAAAGGATAATTACGTAAAGCGGGTTGTGAAAATTCCCAAGATAGAATATTATCGATTGTTTGCCGCAAAGCTCTTCAACCTGTTTTATCTGCTGGCCATTCCGATGATGGTGCTCAATCAGCCTTGGTATGTGGTCGTATTGGGTTGGTTGTGCATGCATATTTTTGGCAGTATGCTGGGAGTGATTGCGTTGATATCAACGCATGTGGACGAAACCGCCATCTTTCCCCTGCCGCCGGCGGACGGTAAGATGGACGTGACGTGGGCCGAACATCAAATGATGGTGACCAAAGATTTCAGTGCGGATAATCCAGTAGCTAATTTCCTTTTCGGGGGCTTTACGCATCACGTAGCGCATCACTTATTTCCGCATGTGGCTCATACGTACTATCCGTATATAACGCCCATCATTAAACGGTATGCGGAGGATTACAAGCTCCCATACACCTGCTATCCAGCGATAAAAGCCGTGCGATCGCATTTTGTGCTGCTGAAAAAGCAGGGTGCTGCCGAGAACCTGTTCCAGCATGGGGAATTATAATTTTTTTGCCTCTTCCCAATAGACGTCCATCTCGGCGAGAGACATTTCCTTCAGGTTTTTACCGAGTTCGCGGGCACGTGCTTCCAAGTGGGTAAAACGTTTGATGAATTTTTTGTTGGTGCGTTCCAGGGCGTTTTCGGGATTGATGCCAATAAACCGTGCATAATTGACCAAGGAAAAGAGGAGATCACCAAATTCGGCTTCGGCCCGCTCACTATCAATGGCTTTCGCCTGCGTGACGTCAAATTCATTTTTGAACTCGGCCAGTTCTTCCTCTACCTTTTGCCAGACCTGTTGTTTTTCTTCCCAATCGAACCCTACGCCACGCACTTTGTCCTGGATGCGGTATGCTTTTACTAAAGCCGGCAAGGAATGTGGCACCCCGGCAAGCACGGACTTGTTACCTTCCTTGAGTTTGAGTTGTTCCCAGTTGCGTTTTACGTCATCTTCATTGTTTACAGCCACGTCACCATAGATGTGCGGGTGGCGGCTGATAAGCTTTTCACAGACATTGTTGAGCACATCCACGATGTCAAAGGCCCCCTGTTCTTCGGCGATGCGGGCATAAAATACCAGGTGCATCATCAGATCACCAAGCTCTTTTTTTACTTCCGGAAGATTGCCGTCCAGGATGGCATCGCCCAATTCGTATAGCTCTTCGATGCTGAGGTGACGGAGTGTCTCCATGGTCTGCTTCCTGTCCCAAGGACATTCGGTACGCAGGGTATGCAGCACGGTCAGCAGGCGTTCGAAGGCTTTGGCTGGTGTTTCCTGAGGCGGGGGAGGGGTATGGGGCATGTTCTTGTTGTTATACGTCTACTGTACTGGGATTGCCTTGGATCTGCAGTTGCTGCATCAGCTCATCAAGCTGCATGAGTGCGCGTTGCAATTCGGTTTCTGGGGGTAGGTCACCGTTGCGGGCGTCGATTTCCATTTTGCGCAGCTGGAAAGCAATTTTGTCGGCACCGATTTGTGCCGTGCGCCCTGCGACACGATGTAGGAGTAATTCCACATTTTCAAGGTCATGCGCGTGGTAATAATCGGTAAGGGTAGCGATGTCTGCAGTAGTGTCACGGGTATAAAGGGCGATGATGTTGTGCGCCTGCACTTCATCATCCGGTGCAAATTGGCGGACGCCTGTCAGTTGATTTGCAGCTACCTGGGCTTCCACAGGTGGAATACCCAGCAAATGGAGCAAATCGGCCTCCTTGAAGGGCTTAAGCAATAACCCATCAAACCCTTGGGCAAGGATTTGCTCCTGTTCTTCCGGCAATACCTGTGCGGTACATGCATATACATTTACACCGGCGGTGTTAATCTTTTTATGCAGTTCCTTATTAAGCTGGGTGCCATCCATTTCGGGCATCCGGATATCCATCAACACGGTCTTTACTTCGGGATCCCAAGGCGTCGTCAACACGTCCCGTGGAGACATGAAACAGCGGTAAGGAATACGGTACTTATCGAGAATATTTTGGCACAAGCCCAAGATCAACCTGTCATCATCGATAATCCATACGCTACCTTCGAATGGTTTCAGGGTTGCTTCTACCCTGTGCATCGGGATTTCGGCTATGGTGTTGACCGCTGTTTTCAGGGGTAAGTTGACTTTAAAAACCGATCCGAATCCCTTTTTGCTTTCCACGCGGATACTACCGCCCATGCTTTCACAAATGGTTTTTACGATGCTTAATCCTAATCCACTGCCAAAATGGACGCCTGAGTTGGCATTTTCAGATTGCTCAAAGTCATTGAATATGCGATCAAGATCTTCCGCAGGTATGCCCTTGCCAGTATCTTTTACAACGATATTGAATTCGGTCTTTTCGTTATAGACCACTGTGCTTACATTGAGTGTCACTTTGCCATGATCGGTAAATTTGATGGCATTGCTAAGTAAATTGAATAAAATCTGTTTGATGCGGAATGCGTCGCCCAATACCTGCCCCGAACCTAAGATGCGCGTGTTGAACTCCAGCGCCAGCCCCTTGCCCTGTGCCTGTGCTTTCATGACGGAGACGACGTTATTTACCAAGCCTTCTACTGCAAAGAGCTTTTCGCTGAGCACGATTTTACCGGATGTGATGCGGCTGTAATCCAAAATTTCATTTACAATTTGCAGCAGGTGCTCCGAAGATTGGTAGATGGCGTCAATCTTGGTGTCCTCCGCGTGCTGCCCCTGTTTCAATTGCTCGGAATAGCCGATGATGGACTGTAAGGGGGTTCGCAGTTCGTGGCTCATGTTAGCCAGGAAACGCTGTTTCGCAGCGGCGTGGTATTCGGCCTCTTCTTTCGCCGCTTCCAAGGCCACACGATAGGCATTGTTCCGGCGGATATCGGCCAAAATTAAATAGACCATGACGGCTGTGATGATAAAAAATGCGAGGATAATGGCGCTGATGCGCCATACACTGTCGCTTACTACTGCACGCGCCTGCTGGTTGTCTACTTCCATCTGTTGCATCGCTTCGTTTTCCACGGAATGCAGGATGCTCAGCATGTTGCTGATGAGTGTGTTGGAGACAATGGTTAAATCCTTTTCCCGGCTGACGAATTGTTCGCGTTGCTGTTGCTGAAGCATTTGGAAACGCTGCACTGCGCTATCAATGCGGGCCAATGTGCTGTCGTGCTGCACCGCCCTGATGGTGTCTACGATAGTTTCCATTTCCTCCTCAACCATCCGTCGCTCTTCAACGACAGGCAGCGGCGGCTGCTCTTGGCGTTTTCGGCCGAAAAGGCGGCCAAAAAAACCACGGTCATCACTGTCAATAAGGACGGGTATTGCGCTGGTGTCGCCAGCTATGGTTGTCGTGCGGCGCTTCCGTTCGGTGGTCACAATGGTACTATCAGAACTGGGCTCGTAGATAACGTCGCTTAATGATTGCAGTTGCTCTAAAAATTCGCGGCTATCCACTACTTTCTCGCGCACGCTCACATATCCATTAAACAACCTGTCCCGCTGCCGGAGCAGGGATTTTATGGAGTCTATCCGGGATTGTTGAACATCACTGCCTGCATATAATTGTTTCAATGAATCAAGGGAAGCAACGATTGCGGCCGATTCTTTGGAAAAGCTTCTATAAGATGCATTCCCTCCGAATGCTTGCGCCCGTTGCATTTGATCCAGCCGCATGATATCCCGTGAAATGCCGCTGACCATTTCCAGCTTGGGATCTGGTGTCGTGATGCTTTCCACGGTGCCCATCATCTCCGTGAATGCTACACGGCTGATTACCCATGCCAATGCCAATGCTACTGCACCGGTGACAAACACGAAGATAACTTTGCGCCGTACACTCCCTGTGGATTGTATGTCTGGTGTGGGCATGGATTAATTCCCCTAACTTTATGTAAAGTTACCAAAAATTGTGCTAATATAGAAGTCAACTATCCGCAACCAACTTTCAGCTATTGACTTTTACGAAAATGATGTAACGAATCTGATAGCCGAAAGCTGATAACCCATCGCCGATTACTGGTTTAAGAACACAAACTTGTGGTCAAACATGTCCAGCTTGATATTGCTCTCCTTGTCAATATTGTCGGCCAGAATTTCCTTAGATAATTCGTTGAGGATGTGTTTCTGGATGACGCGCTTGAGTGGACGGGCACCGTATTGTGGATCATACCCCAGTTGGGCCAACCAATCGAGCGCTTCGTCGCTCGCCGTAAGATGAATACCTATCTCAGCCAGCTGCTGCTGCATCTTGCTGAATTGTATCTGCACAATCTTGCCCAGTTCTTCCCGGCTGAGCGGTGCAAACATGATGACTTCATCAATGCGGTTGAGGAATTCCGGTCGGATGGTTTTCTGAAGCAGCTCAAATACTTCATGCTGTGTTTTTGCGATGATTTCCTCCCTATTGTTTTCATCCAGGTTGCTGAAGTTTTCCTGGATAAGGTGCGAACCGATGTTGGAGGTCATGATGATAATGGTGTTTTTAAAGTTGACCACTCGCCCCTTATTGTCAGTGAGGTGGCCATCATCCAATACTTGCAAGAGAATATTGAACACATCGGGATGTGCCTTTTCGATCTCATCCAGTAATATTACAGCATAGGGCCTGCGGCGAACCGCCTCGGTCAATTGTCCACCTTCATCATACCCAACATACCCGGGAGGCGCGCCGATGAGGCGCGATACCGAATGGCGTTCTTGGTATTCACTCATGTCTATACGGACCATCGATTGTTCATCATTGAAAAGAAATTCGGCTAAGGCCTTTGCCAGCTCGGTCTTGCCCACGCCCGTGGTGCCAAGGAAAATAAAGGATCCAATGGGACGGCGTTTGTCGCTAAGTCCGGCACGTGAGCGCCTGATGGCATCCGAAATGGCCTCGATGGCCTCTTCCTGACCGGCGACGCGCTTGTGTAATTCTTCTTCAAGATGTAGCAATTTGTCGCGCTCGCTTTGCACCATTCTCGTCACCGGTATGCCAGTCCACCGGGATACGACACCGGCGATGTCCTCCGCAGTCACTTCTTCCTTCAGCATACGGCTGTTGCTTTGCTTTTCGGTAAGTTCTTTTTTGAGTACTTCTACCTTGTCCTGAGATTCCTTGATGCGCCCATAACGGATTTCAGCGACCTTGCCATAATCACCGGCCCGTTCTGCTTGGTCTGCTTCTATCTTATAAGTTTCAATCTGCTCCAGTTCATGGTTGATGTTATCTACCAACGTCTTTTCGCTTTGCCATGCTGCACGCAAGGAGTCCCGATCCGCGCTTAGGTTGGCAATTTCTTCGCTCAATTCATCGACCTTCTTGGAGTCTTTCTCCCGTTTGATGGCTTCACGTTCGATTTCCAGTTGCATAATGCGGCGTTCAATTTCATCAACAGCTTCGGGCACCGAATCCATCTCAAGGCGTAGTTTCGAGGCCGCTTCGTCCATGAGGTCAATGGCCTTGTCGGGAAGGAAGCGATCCGCAATGTACCGTTGGGACAATTCTACGGCTGCAATGATGGCCTCATCGAGGATCCGTACCTTATGGTGGGTTTCATAACGTTCTTTAAGCCCGCGCAGGATGGAGATTGCATCTTGGGTATCCGGCTCTTCCACCATTACCTTTTGGAAACGGCGTTCCAATGCTTTGTCTTTCTCAAAGTATTTTTGGTATTCATTGAGGGTTGTCGCACCGATGGCACGCAGCTCACCGCGCGCGAGTGCCGGTTTAAGGATATTGGCGGCGTCCATCGCGCCCTCGCCGCCGCCGGCTCCTACCAGCGTGTGGATTTCATCAATGAAGAGGATGATCTCCCCGTCGCTTTGGGTGACTTCCTTCACTACGGCTTTGAGCCGCTCCTCAAATTCCCCCTTGTATTTGGCCCCCGCAATCAGTGCACCCATATCCAATGAAAAGACCGTTTTCGTCTTTAAATTTTCGGGTACGTCGCCCTTGATAATGCGGTGCGCGATGCCTTCAGCAATGGCCGTCTTTCCCACACCCGGTTCTCCCACCAGGATGGGATTGTTTTTTGTACGGCGCGAGAGGATCTGGATGACCCGGCGGATTTCCTCGTCACGGCCGATTACCGGATCCAGTTTGCCGGATTCCGCAAACTCGTTGAGGTTACGGGCATATTTATTCAATGCATTGTAAGTAGCTTCGGCGTTTTGGTCGGTCACGCGGGCACTGCCCCGCAGGTCACCGATTGCCCTTTTCAGATCTTTCTCTGTCACACCCTGATCTTTGAGCAATGAAGCGGTTTTGTCACCTGCGTTGAGGATGCCCAATAGGATATGTTCAATGGATACAAATTCATCCTTGAATTCCTTCAGGTAAGACTGCGCTTTCTGTAACGCTGTATTGGCCGACGAAGATAAGTAAATACTGCTTCCGCTCACCTTGGGGAAAGTGCCGATTTGTTTATCCAGCTCATCCTCCACATGCTTTACATTGACGTTAAGCTTTTTGAGTAGGTGACTGACTACATTCTCGTCTACCAACAGCAATGCCTTAAGCAAGTGTGCGGTCTCAATGGCTTGTTGCTGGTTGCCGATGGCGATTTCGGAAGCCTTCTGGATGGATTCCTGCGCCTTAATCGTATAGTTGTTAAAATTCATTGTCTTAATTTTATGAATGTTTAGGCAAAACAAGTACCATGGGAAATTTGATTTTAGAATCGGAAATTTTGTCGCATTTGATTTGGATTGTACTGAATAATTGACTGGTCATTAATGGGTTATACTGAAAAAATAGCAGGTGAGATATAGCTGGTGGATCAAAAATTCGGTTTGAGTAAGTACTTGTCATAAAACCTGAAGATGTGTTCCGCAGCTTCTTCTGCGGTGTCCACAAGCCGGTAAAGGTTGAGATCCTCCGGACTAATATTGCCTTCCTTGAGCATAGTGCCCTTCACCCACTCGAAAAGGCCCCCGTAGTATGCCTTTCCGACCAATACGATGGGAAAGCGTGCGATTTTTCCGGTTTGGATGAGTGTAATGGCTTCAAACAATTCATCCATCGTGCCGAACCCCCCGGGAAGGACAATAAAGCCCTGTGAATATTTCATGAACATGACTTTACGCACGAAGAAATAGTTGAATTGCAAAAGTTTATCACGGTCGATATAGGCATTGTGGAATTGTTCAAACGGCAACTCAATATTGATGCCTACGGACTTGCCCCCTGCTTCATAAGCCCCTTTGTTGGCTGCCTCCATAATGCCAGGCCCGCCGCCGGAAACCACGCCGTATCCACGTTCGGTAAGTAATCGTGCGATGTCTTCGGCAAGTTTATAATAGGTATGGTCTTGTGGTGTTCGGGCTGAGCCAAACATCGATACGCAAGGGCCTATCTTAGCAAGCTTTTCAAATCCGTCCACAAACTCTGCCATGATTTTGAAAATTTGCCAAGAGTCCTTCACCTTAATTTCCTGCCAGGTCTTATTTTCAAATGCCCGCATGATTTTATCTTCTCTCGTCCTTGCCATAGGTGTCTTTGTGTTTTTCGCTAAAATACTAATTTTTGACAGGTTCTATTACACTTATCCATTTGGATGCCGGTGCACACGGTTTATGACTTACGACTTTCGTACTAAAAAAGTATCTTTGTCTCATGAATTTTTCGTCCAAACTGTTGGAACAAGCTGTGGCCGAGTTTGGCCGTCTACCCGGAGTGGGGCAGAAAACGGCCCTGCGCTTGGTGTTGCATCTGCTGAAGCAACCGGAAGCTGATGTTACGCGGTTTACCGCTGCCTTGGACCGCTTGAAACAGGAAATCAGGTATTGCGCAACTTGCCACAATATTTCGGATAATGCGGTTTGCGAAATCTGTGCTTCACACAAGCGGGATAAAGGGCTCATTTGTGTCGTGGAAGACACGCGTGACGTGATGGCCATCGAAAATACGAATCAATACCATGGTGTATACCATGTGCTCGGGGGATTGATATCCCCAATGGATGGCATCGGCCCGTCAGACCTCCAAATAGACAGCCTTATCAAGCGCATTGATGCTGGTGCTGGGGAAGTGCAAGAGGTTATACTGGCTTTAAGCGCCACGATGGAAGGGGACACCACAATCTTTTACCTCTATAAGAAACTTAAGGATTTCGGTGTGCAGATCAGCACGATAGCCAGGGGTATCGCCTTTGGCGGTGAATTGGAGTATGTGGATGAAGTAACCCTTGGGCGTTCCATAGCCACCCGTGTACCCTATGAACGAAGTATTGCGTAATAAAACCGTCGTCATTACCGGAGCGTCATCTGGTATTGGCTTAGCCTGTGCGGAAGCATTTGCAAGGCAGGGAGCCCACCTCGTACTGGGTGCCAGGCGTTATGTATCATTGTGTGAAATTGCCCAATCACTGGAAAAGCAGCACGGTGTCCGCGTGGTGGCTGTGCAGTGCGATGTAGCTAAGGAGGCGGACTGCAAAGCGTTGGTGCAACAGGCCATGACCACCTTCGGGACCATCGATGTTCTGATCAATAATGCCGGCATCAGCATGCGGGCGCTATTTGCCGATTTGGATCTTGCTGTGCTCCATCGGCTGATGGATGTCAATTTTTGGGGTACCGTATATTGCACCAAATATGCGTTGGCGGAGCTGATACGTGGCAAGGGTTCCGTGGTGGCAGTTTCATCCATAGCCGGCTATCGTGGGCTTCCTGGCCGTACTGGCTATTCCGCATCGAAATTTGCCATCCATGGATTCATGGAGTCGCTGCGTGTTGAAAACCTAAAAACCGGATTACATGTGATGCTGGCATGTCCGGGTTTTACTGCTTCCAGTATCCGGCAAACGGCGTTGGATGCGGCGGGCGATGCGCATGGTGAAACCAGCATGGATGAAGGTAAGATGATGACGGCTAATGAAGTTGCGGAGCGGATTGTGCGGGGGGTGATCCATCGCAAGCGCACACTGGTGATGACCCGGCAGGGAAAACTGGCTGTGATGATGAACAAACTGCTCCCTGCTTGGGTGGACAAGCAGGTGTATAAGCTGTTTGCTAAGGAAAAGAATCCTTTGGTAAAATAAAGCACAGAACACGGATAGAGCACCTCAAAATCAATCTTCACATTTTCCTTACGACCACATACAGTCCGATGGATACGCCAACGAGCACTACCGACGTGCTCCACCATAGCAGGCCGAAACCATAACTGTCGGCAATACGGGTACCCAGAAAAGGCGAAAATACATGGGCGGTGGAAAAGGCCAGTGCATTGAGCCCCATGTAAGCTCCTTGGGTTTGTCTTGATGCCCGCTGTACCGCTACGGAAGCCATAAAGGGCATCGCTAGTATTTCAGAGATACTCATCAAGAAAATGGAGGCATAGAGTACCCAATACCCCGTGGGCATGGGTAGCATGGCAAACGATACCGCGCAGAGGGCCGTGCCCCAAAAGATGCTCGTTGCATAGGAAAGCCGCCGTTCGGCGATATGCACCAGCAGCATTTCGAATACCACGACCACAAATCCGCTGAATCCTAATAGGATGCCCACGTGTTTCTCATCAAGGGCATGTGTCTTTTGATAGAAAAGGGGTAAGGTACTCAGTAATTGGAAAAAGCAGATGGCATAGATGCAACAAAGCAGGCTGAATAGCAGGAATGCCCGGTCACGGTAAGGCGATTGTGGACGTGTGGAGGCCGTGGTTTTTATGTCGGTCGATTTGTGCCGTACTGTACCTTTGCGTTTGGCGAAAAAAACAATGAATATAAGTGCGGCAATGAATGCACCCAGTGCATTGCCATAGAAAATCCAGTGGTATGAAATGGAGGCCAAGAAACCACCCATTGCCGGGCCAATGGAAAAGCCAAGGTTGATGGCCATGCGGTTGAGGGAAAAAGCCCGCGTGATGTTTTCAGGTCGTGCATAGCGGGCTACCGATACGGAATTGGCAGGCCGGAACGATTCCGTCACCACGCTGAGCAGGTAGATGACGATAGCCAGGGTTTCTACGGACGTAAATAAAGGCGTCACGAGGAAAAGAGGGACCGAAACCAGCAAGCTCAGTGTCTGTACCCAAAAGTTACCAAAACGGTCGGTCAGCCAACCACCCAGCCACGAGCCGGTGACTGCACCAAGGCCGAAACAAGCCAGTACGACCCCGACCTCCCGAATGGTGAAGTTGAGCGCCTGTGTCATGTAAATGCCCAAAAAAGGCAACACCATGGCACCTGTACGGTTGACGAGCATCACCAGCGCAAGCATCCACGCCGGGCGTGATAGACCCCGGTATGCATCGATATATAAGCGTATAAATGCTTTCATGGTGCCGTTTGGCCAGCGTCATCTGTATCCCATTACCCATTCAAAGCTGGCAAACGTTCCGAAATTTCATATCGGCCCGCTGTTACCAGCTTCTTTTTCCCTGATTGCCGCTCAAACTGGTAATCCAGCCGTCCGAGGTTGATGCCGGCAAACCCTACTTGGTTTACCGTGGTGATTTCGCCGTCGAGATTCCGGATGTGCTCAGGCTGGGGCATAAAGGTATGCGTATGCCCACCGATGATAAGGTCTATGCCACGGGTATTGGCAGCCAATACTTGGTCGGATACCTGGCCGTCGCTATAGCGGTAACCCAGATGGGACAGGCAGACGACAAGGCTGCATTTGTAATCATGCTTAAGCCGGTTGGCGAACGCATTGGCCGTATCAATGGGAGGGAGGTAATGTACATCCCGGTAGTGATTCGGATCGACCAGCCCGTCCAATTGGATGCCCAGCCCGAAGACGCCGATTCGGAGCCCTTGTTTCTTGAAGATGATGTAGTCGCGGGTTTTGCCCTTGAGGATGGTATTGCTGAAGTCGTAGTTGGCCGTGAGAAATGGGAATCGGGCATATGGGAGCATTTTTGCTAACCCCTCCAGCCCGTTGTCAAACTCATGATTGCCAAAGGTACTGGCATCATAGCCCATCTTGCTCATGAGTTCCAGCTCGACTTTGCCACCGAACAGGTTGAAATAGGGGGTGCCTTGCACCGTATCCCCGGCATCGAGCAGCAGCACGTTGGGCTGTTCACTGCGGATACGTTCAACTAGCGTTGCCCGGCGGGCCACGCCACCCAAGCCCTGGTTGCGTGAGCCATCCATCGGGAAAGGCTCGATGCGGCTGTGCACATCGTTGGTGTGAAGGATGGTGAGCGACACGTGTTCGTCATTGGCCATGGCCGCTAACGGCATGCTGCCAAGGCTTGAAAGAGCAGCAAGCGAACCCGCCTGTTTTAGGAAATTGCGCCTGTTAATTGCGTGTAATTCTTCCATCGAGTTGTGTATTGATGTGTTTACCTTCCCTGGTTTGTTGGCTGACATAGTCTATCAAGGTCTCGCGGACCTTCTTGCCAAGGTTGATGCGATTCACAGGATTTTCCAATCCGCGGGAGTTGTCACCACCGTTGGCCAGGTAGTCATAGGTGAGCAGCTTGTAGGTGCGGGAAGTGTCAATCGGTTTCCCGGCAATTTGGACATCCACGGGCTGGTTGTCTTTAATCTTCATCCGTATTCCGGAGATGGGCTGCCCGCCGGTACTGGCAATGAATTGAGCCAGTTGCTGTACGTTTTGCCCGGATAGTTCTAATAATACCAACTCATTTTCAAAGGGCATAAGCTCGAAAAGGTGGCCAATCGTGATGTCTCCACGTTGCAGTTCGATGCGTAGGCCCCCTTTGGTACCGAAAGAAAATTCCGCATCGGGATATGACTTACGGCCTTCGGCCAGGAGTGCATCAGCAAAAAAGTTGCCCAGTAGTGTTTCCGGTGCATTGTCCCCTTTCGTCAGGTTTACATCCAAATGGCCGATGACCCGATCCATTTCGGCCTCCAATTGCTGCTTATAAGGCAAGTAATAGCGGATGTAGGCCGAATCAGCGGACACGCTGTCACCTACCTGGTACTGGATGTATTGCTGTTTGACGGGGGCCAGGTACTTGGAGCAAGCGATGATACTCCATGCCATGCAAACAAGAGGGAAGCCCAATTTTATAAGTCGCGCCATCCGTATGGTGTATTTAGCCGGTAAAGGTAGTCAAGAAGTATTGAAAACGGAAAAAGATACGATTAACCTAAAGTGAAGTCTATTCGTCAAGTGTTGCTTCCATATGGATGATGTTGTGCTGTTCAGCCACTTTCAGCAAGAATATCAGCAATTTTTCGAGCACAATTGGTTTGTTCAGGATGTCATAGGTCTTTATTTTTGACAATTTCACCCGTATATCGCCCATAATATCTGCCGTAGAAATGACGATATGCGTAGCGGGATACTGTTTGCGGACAAACTCAGAAAGTGCATGCCCATCCATGCCTGGCATATGGAGGTCGATGAACGCAATATGATACGTGTTGTTTTTCAGTAGCGACAGGGCCTCTATACCATCGTATGCGCAATCTGGGACGATACCGAAGTATACCAATTGCTTCTGGGCAACCATGGCGTTGATGGGGTTGTCCTCTACAAGCAATACCCGTAGATCGCCCAGTTTATTTGCATAGGTCGCCACGGATGATCGTACATCGGATTGGTCAACCAACAGGTCGTCCTGGGGCAGCTCAAAGGTAATGTCGAAGGAAAATGTTGTGCCTTTCCCTATCGAGCTTTCCATTGTGATGCGGCTATTATGGAGCTCGACGAGCTTTTTCGTAATGGCCAGCCCCAATCCCGTACCTGAATGTCTTCGGGATGCAGGCTGCTGCACCTGTTTGAAACTGTCGAAGACGGTTTCATGGTATTCTTTTGGTATGCCGATGCCGGTATCCTTTATGGTGAAGCGGATAGCGACCTGTTGTTCGTCACAAGATAGTGCCTGGAGGGTGATGGTCACTTCACCGGTATCCGTGTACTTGAGCGCATTGCTTATCAGGTTGTTCAGTATCTGGTTTAGCCGGACGGCATCCGCAATGATTTTTTCGGGAATCTGGGGGTCTATAAAGCTAATGAGATCGATGCCCTTTGATTCAGCCAATGAGTTGAATTGGTTGGTAATGCCTTGCAGCAACTCATTAAGGTTCACTTCATTCTGTACCAGTTCGACGTTGTCGCTATCTATTTTTGTAAGATCCAGGATATCATTGATGAGCTGCAAGAGGTGGTCAGCAGAAAAAATCAGGTTGTCTACATAGATTTGGTGATCCTGAAAACGATTCATTTTCAAAAGGTTGCTTATGCCTATGATGCCATTCAATGGTGTTCGGATTTCATGGCTCATGACGGATAAGAAATCGGTCTTTGCCCGAGCCGCCTCTTCGGCTTTGTTTTTGGCTTCCAGGAGTTCTTGGGTGGCTTTCATCTGCTCGGTGATATCCATGGTCGCCCCCCGCAATTTTACAACTTTGTTATTTTCCACTACGGGGGATCCGATGCTTCTTAACCATTTCCTGTCACGGATGCGGAAGATAAAGTCATGCGGCTCCTGCCTCTCCAACGAACGGCGAATGTGCTGGTCAAAGATGTAATCGTAGCCCGGATCACATAACGTCAGGATATCCTGGTAGTTGATGACCTCCGTGTCGTTATCAGCGACTTCAAAGATCAATTTAGTCTGTTTGGTCCAGAACATTTCCCCTGTCAGCACGTCAAATTCCCAACCACCGGTGTTGCTCAGCTTTTGGCTTGATTCCAATATCTGGTTTGTCCGCTCAAGCAGCGCCTTGGTCTGCTTAAGGGCCTGTTCCTGTTTAATACGATTGGTAATGTCCTGGATGGTGAGTGCCAGACGTTGGCATTCCGGATTTGGATCATTGCTGACTACGGTTATTTTGGCTTTGTACCATTTATCAATAGCGGGATCAATGTGCTTATATTCGATTTCCTGTGTTTCGCCTGTACGAATCGCGTCATTGATAGGGGAGGAAAACAACATTTCCGCTGATTTAAACACTTCGGCTACGGTCTTGCCAATAAGCAGTTCTTTCGGTAGAAATAACGGGGTTTCATCCTTAGCCCATACATTTCTAAATCGCTTGTGACCATCGATTTCCAAGACAATGTCCTCAATGGAAGCAATCAACGAAGCAAGGTAGGTGTTCAGTTCCCTTTGCCTGTTTTCGGTCTCCACTAGCTTTTCATGGGCTAAGTGCTCTTCCGTAACGTCCTGAACATAACCGACGAGGTAAGTACCTGCACCCTGATCATCCCGTATCAGCCGTAGCTCCATGCTGCAAAAACGAACCCCATGGTGGGCATGCTTTATCCGATACCTAAACGCAACAGCCGGTTTTTGTTCCGTTACTGCCGCAATGGCAGCGTTTACTGCCGGTATGTCTTCTGCAAATAGTGCGCTATGCCAACCTTTGCCAAACGATGCTTTTGCCCCGATGCCGGCAATATCTTCCCATGTTTTGCTAATGAAATAAGCGTTGCCTGCCAAATCTAGCTTAAAGATGCCGAACGGGGCAAGGTGCAGTATTTCTTGGGTGTATTGCTCGTCTTTTTGGTCAAAATTTTCCATAGTATACCATAGCAGATTATCCGGATGTAAGGCAGGCAATAAAGGTAGCAATAAAGTGAGAAACAAAAAAGTTTTCTGTTTCTTTTTGCCGGGATTTTTATTAGGTTTATGTTTCTTTAGGCCAGCCAGTTATACATTCATTGGCTTGCCGTCTGCCCGCAACGCTATGGAGCTCCTGGTTTTTGATCGGACTGATGGTTTGGTGTAAGTGGTTTTTTCTCTTTTTCTGCGTTTGAGTGATGTTGGTAGGCGATATGCCGTCCAATTAATAAGCAGTACGCTCATGAGGATGACCGCCAGTCCGGTAAGCTGGATGACAGAGATACGTTCATCCGTGAGGAATAAACTTAATAATACCGCCACGATGGGATTAACGTAGGCATATGTGCTTACTTCGGTAGCTGGGCGCACCTTAAGTAGCCAGATGTAGGCGCTGTATGCGATAATGGAGCCGAAGATGATGAGGTAGGCGATGGCCCACCACGCTTCGGCAGGGACATCCCGCACACGGAAATCCTGCGCTTCGCCACGTGCAAAAGCCGTTAATGTGAATGCAATGCCAGCAATCAGGACCTGCCAGGCCGTACCTGCCGTGCCAGCGCCACGCGTTGGGTTGCTCGGTTTTCCTGCGTACTTGCTATATAAGGAGCCCATAGTCCAAGCAATGGCGCCTGCCAGCAACAGCAGCATGCCGTTGGTATTGGCTTTTTGTGCAGAAAGGTCTGCCGACATCGCTACCTGCTCGCCAAACAGCATCACTACACCAAAGAAGCCCAAGAAAAGGCCAGCGATGGTTGGCAGGTTAGTAAAGTTTTCTTTCCACCTCGGTTTATCCAATAGCACAAACCAGATAGCCGCAGACGCAGCCATAATGGCTACCAAGCCGCTGGCGAGGAACTGCTCTACCCAGATAATGATGCCCGTGTCCACATACAGCAACAGTAATCCCGTCACGCTTGCATTGCGGATGACGGCTTTGTCAAAAATTGGATATTTCATATAAGCGCTCCAAGCAAGCATCAGCAGCCCGGCGACGGTAAAACGGATAGCCCCCAGCATAAAGGGGCCAAAACCCGCCAGCGCTTTGTGTATGAAGAAATACGTGGAACCCCATACGATGTATACGATGGCAAACGCCAACGCGACCATCAGTTTGAATTGTTTTTGATTGATGCTTGTTGTCATGCGTATGTATGCTGTCAGTTTTCTGGGATAAGTACCTGTTGCTGTTCTTTTACCGTCTCCAGTACGATGGTTGTCCGGGTAGAAATGATATTTGGAATTTTGGCGAATGAACTGCGCATTAATTCCACCAATGACGTGGCGTCTGCCGTGCGTACCTTCACCAGGTAGCAATCGTCGCCTGCGATATCATGTACTTCCTGTACTTCCGGAATAGCAGCTAATGCCTGTCCGGTAGTCGCGCAGCCAATGCCATCGGCCGCTTTGATGAAAATGAATGACAGGAGCTTCTGGTTTACCGCTGCTGGATTAATCCGGGCATTGTATTGCAGGATCACCTGTCTTTGCTCCAATTTTTTTACCCGTTCTAAAATAGCGGAAGGGGCCATGCCCAACTCACGTGCGATATCCGCATTGTTAATGCGGGCATTCTCCTGCATTAACCGTAGAATAGATAAGTCAATTTGGTCTAATGTATAGGTGATTTCGTTCATTATTCGTATTATATGATATGATTAGAAATATTATTCAAATTATATGCCAAATATATGAATGATGTTCTGTTAGGTTGTTTTTTTGCCGATTGTGGTGAAAAATACGGCAAATGGGAATTAAAAAAAGAAATAATTTCTTGCATATATTAACAGTGTTAATTAATTTTGAACCGTTAATATTTTACTATGGGAATCAAAGAACGAAAAGAACGCCACAAAGAAGATTTGAAAGCGAAAATATTGGAGGCGGCTAAAAAACTATTTGTAAAAGAAGGGTATGAGGCCACGTCCATCCGGAAAATCGCGGCAGAGATAGAGTTCAGCCCTACCACAATCTATTTGTATTATAAGGATAAGACCGATATTGCATATGCGCTGCATCAGGAAGGGTTTAGTCTGCTACGCGAGCGGTTGTCGGCGCTGATCTATGTTGAACAGCCATTTGAGCGGTTGAAAGCCATGGGCAGGGCTTATATTCAATTTGCTTTGGATCACCCTGATTTTTATGAGCTTATGTTTATCATGAAAGAACCGATGGAATATTTGCAGGCTCATCACCCGGAAGAGGATTGGCCAGAAGGTGAGCGCGTGTTCGACGGTTTGATACAGACGGTGGAAGCTTGCCAAAAAGCTGGCTATTTTGTCGATATGAATACGGCTGAAGTAGCTATGTTGTCGTGGAGTGTCGTGCATGGATTGTGCTCATTGCATATTACGAGCCATTTTAAGCATATCGCCGAAAAGTGTAGCAGCTATGCCCTCCCGGAACACGAGGCGTTGCTGGAAAGCATCTTCCAAACTTATATCCGATTGCTGGACGGACTGAAATAAATTTTTTTAATTCATATAAACACTGTTAATAATGAGAACAGTATTAATTAAGTGGTTAGGAATTTGGCTATTAGTAGCCACTGCGATTTCTGGTGGAAATGTATTTGCGCAGGATGCTTTGGCGGGTTATGTCAGGGAAGGTTTGGGCAGTAATCTTGTACTTAAGCAACGTAATATATCGTTGCAGCGGGCCGACTATGCCTTGAAGATTGCCAAGAGTATGTTTCTCCCTTCCGTTAATCTGCAGATGGCCTACCAAACCGCGGATGGGGGCCGTAATATCCCGCTACCCATTGGCGATCTGCTTAATCCGGTGTATAGTACACTGAACGAGCTGACCGAATCGAATGATTTTCCACGCATCGAGAATGAAACCATTAATTTCCTTCCGAGAAATTATTACGACGCACACATCCGGACGACCGTGCCGCTCATCAATACGGATATTGTGCACAACAGACGCATTCAGGAACAGCAGGTACGATTGAGTGAATTGGAGGTGAACACCTATAAACGGGAACTGGTCAAGGAAATTAAAACTGCTTATTTCAATTACTTGAATGCTCAACAGGCCATCGTGATTTACCAGTCGGCGCTAGAACTGGCCCGGGAAGGAAAGCGCACGAATGAGCGGTTGGTCGAAAATGGGAAAGGACTTCCGGCCTACGTACTCCGTTCAGCCAGTGAAGTGGCCGAGGCGGAAGCCAAGCTGCATGATGCTGAGTTAAAAGCACGCAATGCACAGCTTTATTTCAATAGCCTGCTCAACCGTACGGCAGACGCAGCGATTGATACGGCATTCAACCGCGAGAGTGCCCTGTTGCAGGTGGCAGACATCCTGGGGCGCAGCAATGGGCCGGTCGGTGAGCGGGAGGAGCTGCAATCCCTGGCTACGGCAATCGATATCCATGAAACCGCGCTCCGGATGAATAAGCAGTTTGCGGTACCCAAGCTGAATGCGTTCCTAGACCTGGGATCCCAGTCGGAAGGATTCCATTTCAACGGGCAAACACGTTACTATATGGCGGGATTGCAGCTGGAATTTCCCATTTTCAACGGCAACCGCAATAAATATAACATCCAGCAATCACGGCTCGACCTCCAAGATGCCCAGCTGCAATTGGAGCAGACACAGCAACAGCTCCAGCTTGCCAGTTCGGTGGCCTACCACAACCTTCAGTCGGCCTGGCAAAGCTACCAATCCTCCAAAAGCCAGTTGGAAGCTGCCCAAGCCTACCAACGACTCATCACGCGGGGGTACCAAGCCGGGTCGAACAGCTACATCGAGACAGTAGATGCGCGCAATCAATACACGGCTGCCAGCATGGCGCTATTGATAAATACCTACCAAGTCCTTTCGGCCGCTGCTGCGCTCGAACGTGAAAATGCAGGTTATCTGCTTATCCAATAATCAAACATTAAAAAAGAAATGGACATGAACAAGTTCAGAAACATCAGTATAGCCTTGGGCCTTTTGCTGGCCGCATGGGCATGCGGGCATCGGCAACCGGATACGAGTCTGGCCGATAAGGAAATCATCCCGGTTGTTATTATGCCTTTAGTTTCCAAGGATACGGCACAGTCGGTAAGTGCCACAGGTACGTTTACCACGGACGACGAAACCGTGCTTTCATTCAAGAATGGCGGTGCCATCCAGCAGATTCAGGTAAAGGAAGGGGATGCATTCAAGCGGGGCCAACTGCTGGCTTCGCTTGAACCCACGGAAATCAATACCGCGGTGAAGCAGTCGCAGCTCGCACTGGAAAAAGCCGAGCGCGATTACAAACGCGCCCGGCAGCTCTACCTGGATAGTGTGGCCACAAAAGAACAAATGGAAAATGCACAGACGGCGCTCGAATTGGCTAAGCAGGATGCCGAACGTGCGGCTTATAACCTGGGGCATACCGGTATCCGTGCGGCATTTGATGGTTATGTGCTGCAACGCCCTGCCAATGCCGGGCAGATTGTTGGCCCCGGTACACCCGTGCTGGTCGTCAGTGGTACGGGTCGTAGTGGCTGGTTGCTTAAGGTGGGGGTGGGCGACAGGCAATGGGCGGCTATCCAGGTGGGTGATGGTGCTACCGTCACCAGCGACGCCATCGGCAAACCCATACAGGCCGAAGTATATCGCAAATCCGAAGGCATAGACCCGCAATCGGGGACGTTCACTATCTATTTGAAGTTGAAACTAGCGGAGGCACCACTCCCTACCTTGGCATCGGGCATGTTCGGCAAGGCTGAAATCCGGCTTGCCAGCAAACAAGGGGCTTGGCTTATTCCTTATGAAGCGTTGCTGGATGGTGATGCTGGCAGTGGTTACGTTTTTGTGACCGACGATGGCAAGATGGCCAGGCGCGTACCTGTGCAGGTGGGCGGCATTCAGAAAGACCACATAATGATTACCCGTGGGCTTGAGCATGCCCAATCGCTCATTGTCTCAGGGAGCCCTTATTTGCGCGACGGTTCAGCAATCACGGTAAAATAGGCAGCCATGGATTTGATCAAATATCCCATAAAGAATTATCAGTTTACGCTTATCATGGTATTGATGGTGATAGCCATCGGCGTAAGCAGCATCCTTACCATGCCCAGGGCCGAAGACCCGGAAATGCAGCCGCCCAACTTTCCCGTGGTAGTTGTCTATCCCGGTACCAACCCAAAGGATATGGAACAGCTGGTCGTAAAACCCATGGAGACCACGCTATACGATCTCGACAACATCAAGCGCATCCGCACGACTATCCTGAATGGACTTGCCGTATTGTTCGTGGAGTACGAGCACGGTGTCGACTACGATGACAAGTACCAGGAGCTTATCCGGGAGGTCAGCGCTTTGCGACCACAGTTGCCGGACGAGGTGTATAGCATAGATGTTCAGAAGATAGATCCTACGGGTGTCAATGTCTTGCAAGTGGCGCTGATTTCAGAAAATGCATCCCGTAAAGTGATGAAGGAGGTTTCCGATGACCTGAAGGAGGAACTGGAAAAGGTAAAGGCGCTCAAGGAAGTCAAGGTAAGCGGTCTGTCGGACCAACTGATACGGGTGGATGTTGAGCCTGCACGCCTGGCGCAATTGGGTATTCCACTCAATCAGGTTATGCAAGCCATTCAAAGCGAGGGAGCAAATATCCCCGGTGGTAGTGTG
Organism: Parapedobacter koreensis; assembly: GCF_900109365.1. GTDB lineage: Bacteria > Bacteroidota > Bacteroidia > Sphingobacteriales > Sphingobacteriaceae > Parapedobacter > Parapedobacter koreensis. The sequence goes on from NZ_FNZR01000003.1 coordinate 136,822, forward strand.
CTTGCCGGTGGCAAAGTGTTCAGCATCAAGACCAGTGGCAACTACCAAAGCATCGAGGGCATCAAGAACACCATTATTTCCAGCGCGCAGGGAAAAAATATCCTGCTGCGTGATGTTGCTGATATCTATCCTGATTTTGCGCCGGAAACGCACATCACTCGTCTCAATGGCCACCGTGCGATCTTTGTCAACGCTGCCCAGAAGGCCGGGGAAAACATCAGCCGGACGCAGGAAGCATACATCAACGTGCTTGACGGGTTCAGGGAAAGGCTGCCGGACAATATCGATATGGTGTTGCACTTCGACCAAGGCGAAAACGTCAACAAACGGCTCAGCGGCTTGGGTACCGATTTCCTTATTGCCGTTACGCTGGTACTGATCACATTGCTGCCCCTAGGTACGCGAGCATCGCTCGTGGTGATGATTGCCGTACCGCTTTCGTTGTCCATGGGCGTCATCGTGCTCAATACGTTTGGCTATTCGCTCAACCAGCTGAGTATCGTGGGCTTTGTTGTGGCGCTGGGTTTGGTGGTGGACGATAGCATCGTGGTCGTTGAAAACATCGAGCGATGGATGCGCGAAGGATTCTCCCGCGTAGAGGCAGCCATTAAAGGCACCCATCAGATCGCGTTGGCCGTGGTAGGATGTACGGCTACGCTGGCCATCGCTTTCATGCCACTGATGTTTATGCCCGAAACGGCCGGCGATTTTATCCGAAGCTTACCGATGGCGGTCATCGGATCGGTCATTGCTTCGATGTTGGTCGCGCTGCTCGTCGTGCCCTTCCTATCAAGCCGATTGCTGAAACCCCATGAAAACCCCGAAGGAAATGCCGTGCTCCGCTGGCTCCAACAGGCTATTCACGGTACTTACGCTGTACTGCTGGATAAAGCGCTGAAACGCCCATGGCAGACTGTTGTCGTAGCCGTGGTTATTTTTGGCGGTGCATTGGCGCTTATTCCCGTGGTCGGCTTCAGCTTATTTCCTGCCTCTGAAAAACCGCAGTTCTTGGTTCGTGTCAATGCTTCTTTACAGGCCAATATCTACGCTACGGATAGCATTGCCCGGCAGTTGGAGGCCGATCTTGCCGAAATGCCTCAGGTGCAGTATATTGCGTCCAATATAGGCAAAGGCAACCCGCGGATTTACTACAATGTGGAGCAGGCCAATGAGCGGGCGGATTTCGCTGAGCTATTCGTGCAACTACAGCCGGATACCTCTCCGAAAGAGAAAGAGGCGCTCATTGAGCAGCTCCGGCAACGCTGGACACCCTACTTAGGTGCGAAAGTGGAGGTGAAGAATTTTGAGCAGGGTGTCCCGGTGATATCACCCGTGGAGGTACGGTTGTTTGGCGAAAATCTCGATACGTTGAAACAATTGGCCGCACGTGTAGAGACGCTCATGGAGCGTACACCGGGCGCGTTGTACGTGAATAATCCCGTGCGCAATGACAAGACCGACATCCAAGTCGATATCCATAGGGATAAGGCGTTGGCATTGGGAGTACCCAGTGCAAATATCGACCGAACGGTACGCATGGTATTGGCTGGCTTTGATGTGACGACCTATACTGATCCCGATTCGGATGACGACGACTACCTGGTACGGCTGAGTGTGCCGCGTAGTGCCTATCCCGACTTGTCCGTTTTCGACCGGATTTACGTGGATAATGTGCAGGGCACAGCTGTGCCATTCAGCCAGTTGGCTACCCTGAAGCTGGTGCCATCGCCGCCTGCGATATACCACATCAATCGTGATCGCACGGTATCGGTCAATTGCTTCGTAGCCGGAGGCTATACCAATGACGGGGTCATCAGCGATGTCATCCAGCAGATGGATGCGATGCCGTTGCCTACAGGGTACCACTATGAAATGGGGGGAGAAGTAGAGAGCCGCGAGCAGTCGTTCGGTGGCTTCGGCACGGTCATCCTTATTACGGTTTTTATGTTTATAGCCGTGTTGGTATTGGAATTTAAGACCCTACAGAGCACCATGATTGTATTGTCTGTTATTCCATTGGGAATTGTAGGGGCGGTGTTGGCTTTGCTGGCTACGGGCAATACACTTTCCTTTGTGGCCACGATAGGCTTGGTAGCACTGGCTGGTATCGAAGTGAAAAACACCATCCTGCTGGTTGATTTTACCAACCAGTTGCGCAGGGAAGGGATGGGCCTCAATGAAGCGATAGAAAAAGCAGGAGAGATGCGGTTTCTGCCGATTATTCTTACCTCATTGACAGCGATAGGCGGTTTGTTGCCTATTGCTTGGTCAGATAACCCATTGATTTCACCATTGGCCATTGTCATGATCGGCGGACTGATCAGTTCCACGTTACTATCACGGGTGTTCACCCCGGTGGTATACAAACTGATGCCGCCAAAGGTCGAAAGCATAGAAACGAGTTAATGGTACATCTGGCACGTATTTTATTAAATCCGGCGTTCGGACCAAGGCGTTTAATTAATTATTATTGGAAAAAATAACTGATTTTCAATAAATTATATTTACATTTACGCTTTATTTAATAAAATCAATAACTAATGTCAACAGGAGTAGTAAAATTCTTCAACGAAACCAAGGGTTTCGGATTCATCACACCCAACGACGGTGGACGTGAAATTTTTGTTCATTCGTCAGGCTTGAAAGACCGTATCCGCGAGAATGATGAGGTTTCGTATGAAGTAGAGCAGGGTCAAAAGGGATTGAATGCTGTAAATGTCAAGGTGGTATAAAACGCTTCTTTAGATATTTTGAAGGCCGCTTATTAAAGTGGCCTTTTTCATTTTGCAATCACTGACCCAACAATTAACAATTTTATAGCTAGCTTGTTGGCATTAATAATATATGCATGAAATACAAAAAATCCATCATTATAGGTAGCGGCAGTTACCTTCCTACGCGTAAGGTAACCAATGAAGATTTCATGGGGCATGTTTTTTTTGACCAGGATAGGGTTCGTCTCCCCAACAAAAACGAAGATATCATCAACAAGTTTGAACAAATCACCGGTATCAGGGAAAGACGGTATGTAACTGATGATTTGGTTGCTTCCGATATCGCTTTTTTTGCGGCTGAGAAAGCTTTAATATCGTCAAATACCGACAGGGAAACGCTTGATTATATTATTGTAGCTCATAATTTTGGGGATATCCGCGAGGACAACCCGAGAAGTGAATTTGTGCCGGCCCTTGCATCACGTGTAAAACACCGATTGGGCATTGCAAATCCCAAAACGGTGACCTACGATTTATCTTTCGGGTGTGCGGGTTGGTTACAAGGCGTCATCCAAGCGGATTATTATATCCGTTCTGGACAAGCAGCCAATGTGATGATCATCGGTGCCGAGACACTTTCACGAATATGCGACCCGCATGATCGGGACAGTATGATTTATGCGGATGGCGCAGGGGCGATCATCCTCTCTGCCGTTGAAACGACGGAACGCGTGGGCATATTGGAACATGAAGCGCAGTCCTATACGAATGAACTCGCCTTCGTGCTTGAAATGGGCAAATCCAATAATCCTGGATACAGCGGAGATCGATTATTTCTCAAGATGCAGGGACGAAAGCTTTATGAACAAGCGCTCAGAATTGTGCCTGCTATCATCAAAGAATGCATGGATAAAGCCCAACTATCCATTGATGAAGTGGATAATGTATTGATACATCAAGCGAACAATAAAATGGATGAGGCCATACTACGGGAACTCTACGGTTTGTACGGCAGAAAATACGCGCCAGCGGGTATAATGCCCATGACCATATCCTGGTTGGGCAACAGCTCGGTCGCTACGCTACCCACCTTGTATAATCTCTTGGTTTCCGAAAAGATTGAAGGTTATACCTTGAAGAAGGGAAGTATCGTTGTATTTGCCGCGGTTGGTGCCGGCGTTAATATCAACGCTTTGGTATATCGCGTACCGGATTAGTTCTTTTGCCTCCTGAATAAGGTAACTCCATGCTATTGAGGTGGATACGGCTGTTATTTGTTCTTCTTAGTTTGTCCGGTCCGTACTCCTCCTGCGTTAGGCAAGCCTTGGTGTCTTTTTTGCGTTTTGGTATCCCTGAATGTCTTATCAGCGGTTGTATTTCCCATTTCCATGTTGCGGCTTTTGTCTTGTGTGCCTGTTATGTTCTTCTTATTCATGGCGCCTCCATATGTGTTTCTTACATAACAGTAAATCCGTGCGATTGTTCGGGGTTTTAGTAACTCCGTATGGTAGCTCTCCTATGGCCGCGCCGCCTCATCTGGATCGTCGGTCGCTTTTTCCTCGTCCGCTTTGAATTTGCGTTCCTTCGCTTCCAGCAAATCCCGAAGATTCCAGCGCTTAAGCAAGATTTTCGTTGAGTACCGTTTCAGATGGTATTTTTCCGGTTCACCGATGAGAAATCCAAAGGCATTCATGGAAGGGATCGCGTCGAACAATACCTTAATGGTGGCCGTGAGCGGCAGTGCCAGGATTAATCCGGCGAGCCCGAAAAGCATTCCACCCAATAAGATGGATATGATGGCCATCAATGGATTGATACTGACTTTTCCACCCACAATGTTTGGAGTGATGAGGTTGCCCTCCAAAAATTGCACCACTTGGAACCATGCGATAACGCCTAAGGCATACCACGTGCTGTCTTTGGTGGCCAGTGCAAAGAGGGCGGGCAGGATGGAACCAATAGCGATACCAATGTACGGAAGCAGCATCAGCAGCGATGCCAATGTGCCGAAAAACCAGGCATATTGAATGCCCAAGACCAATAATCCCACCGTATTCAAGATGGCTACGATACCCATTACCGTCACCAAGCCAAGCAGGTAGCTCTGCACCACGGTGTAAATTTTGTTAAGTGTGGTGTGAACGCGCTCTTGGGGCGTTGATTTAAATGCGCGAAAGAAAAATTCACGGAAGAATACCCGGTAATACAACAAGAAGAATGAAAACAGCGGGACAAGCACCGTCCCGGCGAGCAAATTGCCAATGGAGCCAAAGGCGGCTGTGACATAAGAAGCCGCGTTGGATAGGATTTGATTGGCTTGACCCCGTAATCGTTCGACAACTTCTGTGGGTTCCAACCCAAAGCTATCCTGTAGCCATTTCTGTATGGTATCAAAAATGGCGAGGAACTTCGTTTGCATTTCGGTGCCATCCCTGCCGATGATGATGACTTGGTGGATAATGAACCAGACCAATCCCGATAGGATAGCAATGGCCAAAATAACAGCAAGCAAAGCCGAAAAGGCTTTTCCCAAGCGCAAGCGCTCCAGAAAACGTGCTACGGGGTACAAGGAAATGGCGATGAGTATGGAAAACATGAGTGGCAACAGCACACTTTGCAAGACATACATCAGTGCAATGATGAACGCCAACGAGACGAGCGTTGCGGCCAGTTCCAGGGCATACGGACGTTTGGTAGGGGTAGGTGTTTCTTGCATACGATTGAAAATGAGTTATTGTTTTGGATTACGTGTTGGAAACAAAAATCTGAAATGAAACAAAAATTCCCCAAAAAGGTTTGCGTTGGCACTGTTTTATCACGGCTCCAACGTAAAATCAATCTGCCGCTTGGCCAAATCCACTTTCTTTACCCGGATTCGCACTTCATCGCCAAGCTGGTAACGCTTTTTCTTCCGCTGGCCAATGATGGCATAGTTCTTTTCGTCCAACGCGTAGAAATCGTCCGTAATATCGCGCAGGCGCACCATACCCTCGCACTTGTTTTCCTCGATTTCGACATACATGCCCCATTCGGTCACGCCAGAAATAATGCCCAAGTAGGCCTCGCCCACCTGATTCTGTAGAAACTCGGCTTGCTTGTATTTCACCGAAGCACGTTCAGCGTCCGCTGCTTTTTTCTCCATCTGTGAGGAATGCTCGCAGAATTTCTCATAGGCTTCGGCATTGGCCGACTTGGCACCAGCGAGGTAATGTTCCAGCAATCGGTGTACCATCACGTCCGGATAGCGTCGGATGGGCGAGGTAAAGTGTGTGTAGTAGTCGAATGCTAAGCCGTAGTGGCTGGTTTTTTTTGTCGTGTAGATGGCCTTTGCCATGGAACGGATGGCGAGCGTGGTCAGCACATTTTGCTCTTTAGTGCCTTCAATCCGTTCCATCAGGTGATTGAGCGATCGGGCGGTCTCACGGTCAGACTTCGTGTTGAGTTTATAACCGAAGCGGGCAGCAAACTGCGCAAAGCCTGCAATGGTTTCGGCATTGGGTGCGTCGTGTACGCGGTACACGAAGGTTTTCTTCGCTTTTCCCTTGCCTTGCTTGCCAATGAACTCGGCCACGCGCCTGTTGGCGAGCAGCATGAAATCTTCTATGAGCTTGTGGGCATCCTTGCGTTCCTTGACGTATACACCCAGCGGCTTGCCGTTTTCATCCAGGTGGAATTTGACTTCCTTGGTTTCAAAACTGATGGCGCCATGCTTGAATTTATGATCACGGAGGATGTAAGCCAGCTCATTGAGTGTAAGGAGCTCCTGTGCAAAGTCGCCTTCTTTGTTGTCGAGTACTTCCTGGGCTTCTTCATAGCTAAACCGCCTGTCGGAATGGATGATGGCTTTGCCGAACCATTCGCTGATGATATTGGCGCTTTTGTCCATTTCGAATACGGCGGAAAAGACAAGCCGATCTTCGTTCGGCCGCAGGGAACACAGATCGTTGGACAGACGTTCGGGCAGCATGGGAATGACGCGATCTACGAGATACACGGATGTGCCGCGTTCGAAAGCTTCTTTGTCGAGTGCCGTGTCCGGCCGCACGAAATGGGTGACGTCGGCAATGTGTATGCCAATTTCGTAATGGCCATTGGGCAATGGCTGGAATGAAAGCGCGTCGTCAAAATCCTTGGCATCCACGGGATCAATCGTAAACGTGGTGATGGGTCGGAAGTCCCGCCGTTTAGCAATCTCCTCTGCCGATATTTCGGCAGGAAAGGCTTCCGCCTCTTGTTCCACAGCCGTGGGGAATGCCAAAGGGAAGCCAAAGTCGGCGAGGATGGCATTCATCTCCGTGTTGTTCTCCCCCTTTTTGCCGAGCACATGTTTCACCCTACCGACCGGGTTTTTGCTGTCCTGTGGCCATTCGGTGATGGATACGACCACCTTTTCGCCATCCTGCGCCCCATTCAGATCGGCCAGTGGCACAAAGATGTCATTGAGCATCTTCCGATCGTCTGCGATGAAAAAAGCAAAGCGGGGGGATATGGTGATGGTGCCTGTAAATTCGGTACGGGCCCGTTCGAGTATTTCCACCACTTCGCCCTCTTTGCGCTTGCCACGGCGTTTTTCATAGGCATGTACCTTCACGCGATCGCCATGCAGGGCCTGCCTGAGTTTCCGTGGCGCAATGTAGATGTCGTCTTCAAACTCATCTTCGGGCACGATAAAAGCCGATCCATCCGCGGTCATATCGACACGGCCAACGACGAAGGCTTTGAGTTCTTTGAGCGCATATTTCCCTTTTTCGACTTCTTTGAAAAGCCCAATGTGAGCTTCCTCCTGCAGAATGTCGCGTATGGCCTCGCGCGACTCGGGGTCAGTCAGGTTGAGCTTGGCTGCTACCTGCTTGTAATTGATGGGCTTATTGCCCGACTTTTCGATGACATCCGAAATAAGCTGTGTCAGGATATGTTTAAAAGCGTTATTTTTCTTGTTTGACATAGTTGAGTTTTGAGTTTGAGACATGGGACTACTCCGCAAAGCTGATGTCGTCCAGATCGATCAGTGGCTCACTACGCAATCTCCGCAAGATTTGTGCCGTAGTAATAACGTCCTTTTCACAATAGATGCGGATACGTTCCAAATTGTTTTCTTCGTAATACACTTGGTAAACATCTTCACCACTGATGTCGTCCTTGGGCGTGGGTATGCCTAATACCGCTGCAATAAGGTTGAGCGATACATTGTTGCGGAAATCCCCGAAACGCCAAAGTTCCATGGTGTCCAAGTGGTTGATTTCCCAGGGTTTTTTGCCGGATATATCCAGTTGGGGCGGAAGTGCCAGCCCATTGATGATTATCCTTTTGCAAATGTAAGGAAAGTCAAAGCTCTTGCCGTTGTGTCCGCAAAGGACGAGGCTGGCTGGTTGCCTGCGCAATAAGGTGGAAAAATCTGTCAGCAGTTCCTTTTCATCTGCCTGCATAAAGGATTTTACGCGAAAACCCATCCGACCATACCGTTGATAGAATATGCCGACGGATAGGCAGATGATTTTTCCAAATTCGGCATGGAGCCCTGCCGTATGGTATACATCGGCAGCAGATTCGCCTTCTTGGAGGATATTTTTTGCTTTGTGGGCCCATAATTCTTGGAAGTGGGGAGGCAACTCTTTATACGTGGTTTTTTGGGGCACTGTCTCGATGTCCAGTACGAATACTTGTTGTAGGTCTAAAAGTTCAAGCATGGTTATTTCTTTAAAATTTCAAATTGCTGACTGATACGTGCGCCGTCGCTGTCGACCAACGTAATGCGATGCAATCCCGCAGGCACATCGAGTGCAAGCTGATGAAACGTCTCTGTTTCGCCCACGAAGGTTTCATCAAGATGCCAATATATTCTGCTGCCTTTCCTGCGGTGTGCAGCATTAAAGATGACTTGCCCACGCCGGCCATCGATTTCTAAAGGTATATAAATTTTTGCGTTATTTTTGGGATAAATCATTTCCATGGGCTGGCCATCGGTACCTATTGCGCAGCCATTGCCAAATGGTGGCAGTTCACGGTACGTGGCGTGCCTCGGCTTATAATAGAACTCCATGGCTGGCGGCAGTACAAACCATTGTGCGGCTACAATATCACCAGCCGCCGCGCAATCGGCAGTCACCTGCAGTGTGCCTTTGCTATTCGTGTGAATGAGTTGGTGATAAGGGCATACGGACGATCGATGCCCCGGTACGGGAATGTAGACGGTATCAGGATGGGGGCAGTCCGGTCCGGCGAGATGACCACTTTCGCGACATACCGCCGTTTGCACCATCCGGTCTAGGGGCGCTTCAAACCATGCTCGAGCGGGCAATAGGTCGAAGATTTCGAATAGGATAGGGGCGGCGGTCTCGATACCGGTGAGGCCGGGCCGTCCCTCACCATCAGCATTTCCTACCCATACACATACGACATGCGTCGGTGTAAGCCCGATGGCCCACCCGTCGCGAAAACCGAAGCTCGTGCCGGTTTTCCAAGCAATTTTTTTTGAGGAAGCAAATTGCTCCCATAGCGCCTCCTCACCGGGACGCATCACTTCGTTCATCGCTTGGAAAGTGAAGTATAGTGAAGCGTGGTCAATAATGGAGGTTCGTTCTACGCTGTTTTCCGGCAGCGTGCCGACGTTTCTTGAGTAGTGTGGGGGACGGTAATCCGTTGAATTATATCCAGCATGGTAGCGCCGGTAATGGTTCAGCGTGCGGGCCATGCTGGCGTACGTGCCGGCAAGCTGCCACATGGTGACCTCACAGCCACCCAAAATCATGGATAGCCCATAAAAGTCGGCGGGACGGTCAAGCGTACGCACGCCTGCCTGACGGAGGAAAGGCTGAAAGCGCTGGTATTTATAGTGTTGCAGCATCTTTACTGCCGGGATGTTGAGTGAACGGCTCAGCGCACGTGAAGCAGGAAGCGCTCCATCATAGCCCAAGTCGTAGTTTTGCGGGGTATAGCCGCCGATTTGCGTAGGAATATCGGGAATGAGCGTATGCGGCAGTATCAATCCGTCGGTGAGCATGGCTGCGTAGAGTAAGGGTTTCAATGTACTGCCGGGGCTTCGCAACGCGGTGATCATATCCACGTGGCTTTCAGCCTCGGCATTTTGTGGTGTATGCACATTGCCCACGTAGGCCATTGTCTTGCCGCTTTCGACTTCCAGCACAAGTGCAGCGGCGTTGAAAATGCCATTGGCGCTCAAGCCGCGGTGATGGCGGTCGATGATATCGGCCACCCGCTGCTGCAGGTTGGCATTGATCGATGTTTTCAGGCGCGTAACACCGGTGCCAAGTCGGCCATATTCCTTTTTGAACCGTTCCAGAAGATGCGGAGCAAGCCGCGGCAGTGGCAGCGGTTCATCTGGTAGCGGCTCCAGCTTGGCCAATTCTGCTGCGCTTCGATCAAGGGTACCCTGGACAGCCAATTTGTCCAGCAACATATTTCGCTTGGCAAGCAGTCGTTTGCGATTACGGCCTGGATGGATGAGGGACGGTGCATTGGGAAGTACGGCAAGCGTAGCCGCTTCGGCCCATGAGAGCTGTTCGGGGGCGCGTCCGAAATACCGCCATGAAGCAGCATCAAGCCCCACTACGTTGCTGCCAAAGGGAGCGTGTGCGCTATATAGCTGTAAGATGGTGGCCTTGTTGTAGCCTGCTTCTAGCCGAAAGGCCAGGACGGCTTCCATGCACTTTTGCCAAATCGTCCGGGGCTTGTTCTGGCTCATCCGGATGACCTGCATGCTGATGGTGCTGCCCCCGCTGACTACACGCCTGCCCCGGATGTTTTGCCAGATGGCCCGTACCAATGCGACAGGATCGACACCCGGATGGATATAAAACCGCCTGTCCTCAAAAGCGACAATGCATTTGGCAAATTTTTCGGGTACAGCATCCGTGGCTGGGAAACGCCACTGGCCATCAAGGGCAATGGATGCACCCAACAGACGACCCGCTTCATCTTCGATGACAAACGAGGTAGGGGAGCGAAAAAGAGGCTTAGGTAATGCGAAATAAAAAACCAACGATAGGGTGGATGCAAACGCCAGGATGAATATTCCTTTAGGGGATTTACAAAAGGCGATGAAGTCTTTTATCCGTATGTCCATTTGACTCCTCATCCCGCTAAAATACAAAATTCCCAAATGTATTGGCGAACAAGCAATGAACGAGATCTAGCTAAATTCTTGATGATAAGTCTATGTTTATATTAATTATTTTAATTGACTGTTTAACAAATAATTATATTATTATTGCTATAATTTTAGCAATATTTTAGTGCTTAGACTTTAGTTAGTTGGTGTGCTTGCTCGTTTTTAGGGGATTGTACGGCGGGTAGGATAGGATAGCGTTAGCTTAGCTAAAGTAATACCTATACTAAAAGTATATTTGATTGTTGTTTATTATTGTTTATTAATTACTTATTGATGGTATAATAAAATTTTAGCAATTTATTATATTTTTTTTAGCTAAAGAAAAGGGGCGTAAAAATATGGCGGGATATGGAAAGGGCTGGGGAACTGGGCGAACGTGGCGGAAGCTAGGGGAAAGCTAGTCGTCGTTTATTTTACTATTTTACGAGTGATTTGCACTGCGCACAAAGTCCCACGGCATTGATGCCAACGGAAGTCAGTTGGTAACCTTCGGGAAGGTTAATTCTGGGTAGCTTGATATCGTCCAAGCAATAAATACTGTTGCACGCCGAGCAGATGAAATGCACGTGCTCATCGTGGTGGTGGTGCTCATCACAGTCCGTAGAGCAAAGGGCATAAGTGGCTGTGCCATGGAGATCAAAGATCTTATGAAGGATACCTTTTTCTTCAAAGGTAGCCAGTACACGGTACAGCGTCACCCGGTCTACCGAATCGCCCAGCAGTTTTTCGAGTTCCGGTTGGGAGATGGCAGTCTCTTTGCCTGATACAATCTGCAGTACGCCAAGCCGGGGCTGCGTTACTTTCAGTTTGTTTTGACGGAGTAAGCGGATGAACTTTTCATCGGCTATGCCCTGTTCTTTTTCAATTGCGGTCAACATTTCGATATCATGTCGATAAGCCCACGGCGCAGGCCGTGGGCGCTAATGGGTAATACGGGGTTATTTCCCGGCAGCCTTGGCATGGTCTGCCAAAAATTGCGCGAGGCCACTGTCTGTGAGTGGGTGTTTGAGCAGTCCTAATATGGCCGACAAAGGCCCTGTCATGACGTCCGCTCCGATTTTCGCACATTCTACGATGTGCATCACGTGCCGTATGGACGCGGCCAGTATCTGCGTTTCGTATCCATAGTTGTCATAAATCAACCGGATGTCTTCTATTAACGACAATCCGTCGGTTGAAATGTCGTCCAAGCGGCCGAGGAAAGGTGATACGTAAGTAGCGCCTGCTTTTGCTGCAAGTAAAGCCTGTCCAGCAGAAAATACCAATGTGCAATTGGTTTTAATGCCATTGCTCGTGAAATATTTGATGGCCTTCACACCTTCTTTAATCATGGGCACTTTCACGACGATCTTGTCGTTGAGCTTGGCCAATGCTTCGCCTTCCCTCACAATATTGTCAAAATCAGTGGAAATCACTTCGGCACTTACGTCACCGTCTACGATATCGCAGATAGCTTTGTAATGATTAATAATGCTTTCCTCGCCGGTGATGCCCTCTTTGGCCATCAGGCTCGGATTGGTTGTCACCCCGTCTAATACACCCAGATCCTGGGCTTCCTTGATTTGTTGCAAATTGGCAGTATCAATGAAAAATTTCATGTCTTAAATGATATAGGAGTTTAAATGAAACATTGAATTTCAGCATGTAAAATTAACGAAAAAGTGGCAAAAAAGGAAATATTAAAGCAGTTTAGATTGTCATTGGTGGCCGCACATGGTATGACTTTTGTTTATAGGTAAGGGTGAATCTCTTCCGAGCACTTAGGCACCGTAATTACCGGTTACATTTTACAGGACAGGCCATTTCACTGATGGGCACATGGATGCAACGCATCGCCGTCAGTTGGTTGGTCTACCGGCTTACCGAATCAGCCTTCATTCTTGGCCTGGTGTCGTTTATGGCGCTTATCCCGTCACTTGTATTGTCGCCATTTATCGGCAGTTTCGTCGATCGGCACCAGAAATACCGCATTGTGGTCATTACGCAGTTTGGCCTCATGCTTCAAGCCGGAACACTGGCACTCATGGTATTCCTTGGGTATTACAGCGTCTGGTGGATAGGAGTGCTGAGCTTTATTCAAGGTGTAATTAACACATTTGATGTGACAGCAAGGCAGTCGCTTATGGTGGAGTTGGTAGATGATAAGGCGGATTTGCCCAATGCCATTGCGCTCAATTCCTCTGCATTTAATGCTGCCCGGATGCTGGGGCCAGCTTTGGGCGGTATCTTATTGAGCACCTATGGCGAAGCGGTCTGCTTCGGGATTAATTTCGTGAGCTTCATAGCGGTTATCGGCTCGTTGCTATCGATGAAACTAATCTCAAAGCCTATCCGGGCGAAACAGGAAAGCACATGGAAGGGTTTTCAGGAAGGGTTTAGTTATTTGAAGCACTCGCCTCATATATTGTCGCTTATCTTATTGCTTACGGCTTCCAGTTTACTTATCATTCCCTATACAACATTGCTACCGGTGATTGCAAGGGAAATGTTTGGTGGCAATGCCACTACGTTCAGTTGGTTTGAGAGTGCCGCGGGTTTGGGCGCGATGGGCGGCGCTGTCTATATGGCTCGAACAAGGATGGGCACTAACCTCCGTTTCCGGGTGGTGAAGGCATCGGGTTTGTTTGCGTTTGGCATTTTGGCGCTTTCCTTTGCTTCTTGGCTGCCGCTTGCGCTGGTGAGCACCTTGCTTGCTTCGATGGGAATGATGGTGCAAAATTCGAGTATCAATACGTATATCCAGACACATGCCATGCCTGCATACCGGGCAAGGGCAATCAGTTTTTATATCATGGCTTTCCAAGGGGTTTTTCCACTTGGAAGTTTATTTATCGGTGCACTCACCCAAGCATGGGGTATTCATTATACCATGCTCTTTCAGGGGATGGCAGGTGTACTCATTACCGTCAGCTTCGTTATTTATATCTGGCAGCATATCAGCCGAAAATATGTGCCGATTTAATGTAATGATAAGTTATCGGCCACCATCATGGAATGGGCCGATAACCGGAAATTACCTATCCCAGAATGGGGGTGGCTCAATACCGAGCGAACGGAGGTATACATAGCCCTGCCCCCGATGGTGCACTTCATTATCGATGAAGTAGTACAAGAGCCACCATACCGGGCCTTCCCACTGGCCGTACGCTTTATCGGTTTCCTGTAGCCGGGTAGGGTGTACTTGTGGCCAGACGTTATTGATGTAATCTGTGCTCCAGTCCCACAACCTAAGGATACCTTCTTTTGTTTTTGGATTGACATCCAGCTCCGCTGCACCGGGCAGCTTGTTCAGTTCCTTCCATTCGCCGGTAGCAATTCCATGCGCGCCCGTGGCTCCCATGCTGTTGAGTTCCATCGTTAATTCTTTGAATGTGCGCATCCCGCCGATGGTGTGCGAAAAGAGTTGATCTTCGGGAAAAGCGTCGATGACCCTGCGGGTAAGGCCGCGGTGCCCTTGCCAATGAGCCAGTAGCTGGGCGAGGCTAATGGTGGTTTCATTGTGTAATGTTTCCATTGTGTCGTCGTTTTTGATTTGTGAAAACAAAGAACGTGGGTGACACTGACAACCCTATGGCAGGCGGTTATTATTTTATTTTTTTTCAATGTGCGCTGTCGTCGGTATTACCTGCCGGATATGCACCTGCCTTTTTGGGCCGATAGCTTCTATTGACGAAATATACGCCGCCTAATGTCACCGTAAGTGCCAAAGCTGTAATCCAAGTCAATTTTTCGTTGAGAAAAAAGTAACCGAGGAGCAACGCGATAAAGGGGTTGACATACGCATATATTGAGGCAAGCCCGGACGGTAGGTGCTTCAAAGCATATAGGAAGCATCCGTAGGAAGCCAGTGATCCGAAGATGATAAGATAGAGTAAAGCCCAAAGGCTATCCGGGGAGATGGTGGCCAATTGGGAGTAGTCATCCAGAAACACACTGCCCATGAGCAAAACCACACCGCCGCTCGTGAGCTGGAAAGCCACGTTGACCAAGGTTTTAGCCTCGGAAGGCTTGTGTTTGGTATACACGGTGCCCGCAGCCCAACAAAAACAGGCAAAGAAGGCTGCTAATATGCCGTATAGGTAATTGGGATTGGCAAGGTCGGCCAGATTGTCCCGAAAGATGAGGCTTACACCCACACAGCCCAACAAAAGGCCCATGATCAAGTAAGCGTTGACCGCTTTTCGGTCGGCACCCGATACGTAACCAATCAGTACCACATAAACGGGCATCACCGAAACAATAAGGGCCGCCAGTCCACTGGGAATATAACGCTCAGCCCATCCCACAACACCATTGCCAAGGGCAATCATCAGCGTGCCCGCTACGAATTGGCGGGTAATGTCGCGCCGACTGATAGTCAATTTCTGGCCGGCCAGCAGCAATAAAGCCATCATCAGTGTGCCAGCGGTGACCTGCCGGATACCGGAAAACAGGAATGCCGGGAAGGTAGCCACGCCGATACGCATGGCGAAGTACGTGGTACCCCACACGATGCAGACAACGGCCAGGGCCAAGTAAGCGTTAACTATTTTTTTATCCATATTATTTCCTACAGGTGGTGTGCTGCCCGGGTTTCCATAGCTTATCCGGGTATTTTTCAGCGTAGTTGTAGATGAGTTGCATCATGTAATGGTTGCTATCGTATCGGGTAAGGGACGCTTTCAGTTCCGCAGGCGTGTAGCTGGATGGAAGATGGCTACCAATGTATCCCATGCCATAAAAATGCCCGTGTTCTACCCAAATACAGCTCTGTTCACCTTTTTCCCTGCCATCGTCCAAAATGGCAAAAGTAGGCAGGTGCTGCGTGAGCTGGCTGATTGCCGATTGGACGCGTTGATTATAATCCGTTTGTGACAGGTCCAATGCGGTGCCAGCCACTTGGAATATGTTCAGCTCGGATGGGTCGAAAACCGCCGACCGTATACCGAAGCTGCAGAAGCCGGGGTGGAGATCAAATTCTCGGATTAATCGGCGGAGTAAATTGAGTGCATCCAGTTGCCTGTGGAATAGGTGGATATGCTGATGGTATTTGCCATGTTTTCCAATGGCAAGGCGCAAGAATCCACTTTGATCTTCGTACGTATACAATGCAAATTTGGGCTCAAAGCGTTTCAGCGCCCGGTTGTAAATGGGCCACAGTCGTTTGATTTCGATTGCCTCCAGTAAGAGGGCAAGCAACTCGGTGCCACAGCGCTCATAGGTGATGGAGTAGATGTGGCGCAGGAAATGCTGACGCTGGAGGTTTGGATTGTGGCCGCTGAAGTGCTGGGCTACGCGATTACGGATATCGCGTGCTTTGCCTACATAAATCACCTTGCCGCCCCTATCCCGGAAATAGTAAACTCCTGGATCGTGCGGCAGACCGTCAACTGACTCTTTGGGTAGGTTGGGTGGTAATTGTTGGTGCTTGGATGTTTTTTTAAGCATCTCGGGGATAACGCCCCCGTTGTCCCACTCCAGCAACAATCCAAATAACACAGCAGTAGCCTGTGCATCACCGCCCGCACGGTGGCGACCGTTGATGGGTATTCCCAATGTATCGCACAACCTGCCCAGGCTATAGGAGGGGAGGCCGGGCCTTATTTTTCGGCTCATGCGTACGGTGCACAATTTGGGTACAGTAAGGCGGTATCCCGCTAGTTCCAGGTGGTGCCTTAAGAAGGAATAATCGAAGTTGACATGATGTGCCACGAAAATGCGGCCAGCAAGCAGGCCGTGGATGCGTGCTGCCAATTGGCTGAAAGCTGGACTGTCGGCCACCATCTCATTGGTGATGCCCGTCATGGCTTGGATAGACAACGGAATGGGGCACTCCGGGTTGATGAGTGACTCGAATTGTTCGATCACCGCCTGCCCGTCATGGATGAGGATAGCAATTTCGGTGATGCCGCTCCCGGATGCATGGCCCCCTGTGGTCTCGATATCCACAATGGCATATTCAGTATGTGCAGCCGCATGTCCCATATCGGCAAATGTACTAAAATAATTAGCTGTTTGCCAAGATTGAGCGCTTAAAAATTATTGCGTAGCAGCTTAATCTTATCCAATATATCGCAGGTACCATTCCACGAAACGTTTAACACCTGTATCCACGGATGTTTGGGGTTTGTAGCCGAAGTCTTTCTGCAACTTGCTAACGTCGGCCCAGGTCGCTTCCACGTCGCCCGGTTGCATGGGCAACAATTTTTTGGTGGCTTTTTTGCCCGTATGCTTTTCGATAGCTTCGATAAAATCGAGGAGTTTTACGGATTTGCTGTTGCCGATATTGTAAATTGTATAATTCGTAACTTCTGTGGTACCTTCCGAGCCATATAATACCCGTTTAATGCCATCCACAATATCATCAACATAGGTGAAGTCACGCGAGAGGTTGCCATTGTTGAACACGTTGAGCGGCCTGCCGTTGAGAATGGCGTCCACAAAGAGGAACATGGCCATATCAGGCCTTCCCCAGGGGCCATATACCGTGAAGAAGCGTAGCCCGGTGGTCTTTAGTCCGTAGAGATGGCTGTAACTGTATGCAGCCAGTTCATTGCTTCTTTTGGTCGCGGCGTAGAGGCTCACTGGCTGATCTACGCGATCATCCTCATTGAACGGGATTTTGTTGTTCAATCCGTATATTGATGAACTGGAAGCATAGATAAGGTGCTTGACGCCGTGGTGGCGGCAGCACTCCAATATATTGATGAAGCCGATGAGGTTGGAATGCGTATAGGCCTGTGGATTTTCGAGCGAATAGCGCACACCCACCTGCGCGGCCATGTGCAGCACGGTGTCGAATTGCTCACGACGGAAAAGCAGCTCCAGATTTTCCATGGCTGCGATGTCCGTTTTTTGAAAGCGATAATTACTATACATTTCGCTTGGCATCAGGCTATCATCATCGAGGTGGTCTTTGCTGATTCCACAGGCCGCTAGCCGAGCATATTTGAGGTTGACGTCGTAGTAGTCATTTATGTTATCGAGCCCCACCACCTGGTGCCCTTCATCAAGGAGCGTACGCACCAAGTGGAAGCCAATAAAGCCTGCGGCTCCGGTAACTAATATCTTCATGTGTTTCGATTTTGGAGTCATATCGCCTTGACCAGTAGGTAACGGCTCAACTGGCTGTTTCTTGTCTTTGCATTCAGGAAAGCAGGCTTTAGCCGGGTTATTCGGTAATGGGACGCCTCAGCGATAATTTCATGGGATCGCCCTGCGGCTTTCCACTGTTCCAGATCTGGCTCGGAAATAAAAAGGTATTTGCCCTTTTCCTGCAGGATCACATCCATGGGGAGCCGTTGGATATTCGTTTTCGTATAGAAGTCGAGTGTCCAATTGGCGTAGTAGTCGGGCATGACGATGTCCTTTGGAGAAATTCCCTTTTCTTGAATTTGCTTGGCCATTTGTAGGCCTGCCTGATAGTGCGTCAGCGCGGGATAAAACTGCGTATTGAGGAAAATGTTGAGCATGGCGACAAAATAGACACCCATAGCAATAATGCGCGGTACACGGGTATCATCCGACCATATGGCACGCACGAGGAGTACGCCTGCCCCCACCACAAGCAGGAAGCCGATTCCGCTCGGAATGCCGAAAGCTAAGCCGCCGAGGTACACCATGAGGGCTAGTCCTATGCCGATTAGCAGGTAGCCAAACCACAGGTATACTTTTGTTGTTCGCCCCGCGGCTTGCTTTCCCAACTGAAAGAGGTAAGCAGCCGTCAGGATAGCGATGATGGGTATGAGGCTGTTGAGGTAGTGGGGGAGCTTGAACTTCGAAAAACTGAAAATAAGCATTATCATCCAAAAGCCCCCTACGGTCAGGAATTCAGATCCGTCAACCTTGGCAAACCGGTTTTTGATGAAATACCACGTGCGGTTGAATACACCACCATACATGGGTACCGAAAACGGAATAAACACCCACAGCAGGCTATGGAAGAAAAACAGGTAGTCGGGGCTGTTGGCTCCGAAATCCTCGCCGCTGAACCGCTTGAAGCTTTGGTCCCACAAGATGAAGCGCACGCCGGATACGCCGTATTCACCGCGTACCAGCATTTCGGGATGCTGGTCGAACTGCTGATAATAAGCGTAGACGAAGGGCGCTATCCCAATGATAAAAGACAGGAGTCCCAGCAACAGCTTCCAGCGGAAAAAGCGCTGCCACTCACGGCTATAGAGCAGATAAGACAACACGCAGACGCCGATGATGCCTACGCCAACCATACCCTTTGCGCCCAGTGCCATTGCAGCTCCCAGTCCGCCCAGCAGGATGTGCGCACCTGTACCATTTTTGATGTAGGCTACCAAGTGGTACACTCCGAAGATGACCGCGCCCGTGAGTACGGCGTCGGTACGGACATCGTGAGCCGAAAGGATGATGGTCTGCGCTGATAGGAACATCAACGCAGCCACGTGGGCCATTTTACGGTCGCGGTACAGTGTTACCGTTAGTTTATAGGTACACCATGCGGCTATGGCAAGGAACAGCAGTGCAGGGATACGGTATGCCACATGGTTGATGCCAAACAAGTTCATGGACCATGCAGCAAGCCAAAAGTGGAGGTGAGGCTTGTCAAGATAAGGTTCATTGCCTTTATAGATATGGAGATAGTCGTCATTGAGTGCCATCCGCATCGCCATGGAAGCATGTTGCGCGGCATCGTTTTCCATCAACGGAACAAATAGGCCTGATAAATACGCAACCGAAAGGGCGGCATAAAGGATAATGATATTCTTATCTGATAATTGCGTGCTCATTACTTGCATTAAATCAATAAATTTGCGCCCATATAGGTGCAATTGGAGGCGCAAAAATAAACAAAACTATCAGCATACGACATGGACAGCAGCCGTTTTTACTCAATAGTCATCCCGTTATATAATGAAGAAGAGAATGTTCCTTTGCTGATTTCGGCCATCGCTTCGACGATGGGGAATTGGCGGTACGAATTGATTTTGGTAGATGACTTCTCCTCCGATGGTACGCGCCATGCCATTAAAAAGGTCGCAGATCCCCATGTCGTTTTAATCGAGTTTAAGAAGAACTACGGGCAGAGCTCCGCATTGATGGCGGGGATTGACCGCGCGAAGGGGGATTATATCGTCACCCTTGACGGCGACCTACAGAACGATCCCTCGGATATCCCCATGATGGTCGATGTCTTGGAGGCGGGCGACTACGACTTGGTCATCGGCGAACGCCAGAAGCGGCAAGACAACATCATCCGGACGTTTCCTTCACGGATAGCCAATGCCATTATCCGGCGTACGACCAAGCTGGATATTCGGGATCACGGGTGCGCCCTGAAGGTATTCACAAAGGATACAGCTAAGGAGCTCCAGCTTTACGGTGAGTCACACCGGTTTATCACGCTGCTGTCGCACCTCAATGGTGCTCGTATCAAACAGGTGCCGGTGAAGCATCATGCACGTCGTTTCGGTGTCTCGAAATACGGTATTGGCCGCACATTCAAGGTTATCAACGACCTATTACTGCTGCTTTTCACGCAGCGTTACCTGCAGAAACCCATTTACCTGTTTGGCAATTTGGGATTGCTAACGTTCTCACTGGGTTTCATCATCAACGTTTACCTGTTGATAGAGAAGCTGCTTGGTAACGAAATAGGGGGGAGGCCGCTGCTCATCCTGGGTGTATTGCTGGTATTTGTTGGGATACAATTTTTTACCATCGGTATCGTGGTGGATCTACAGATGAAAACCTATTACGAATCACAGGACAAGCGTCCGTTTATTATTCGAAAAATCAGTACGTTTGAAAAAAGCAAGGAAAGCAGCAGCCAGCTTGGTTAGGATACTTGTCAGTGCAGTTTTGCTGTACCTGGTATTTGCCAAAATTGATTTCAGCAGTGTATGGTCATTGGTCAACACGTCCGAGGTTGGATTCCTGCTTTTGGCATTGGTTGCATTTATAGCCTCCCAATGGGTTTCATCGTTGCGGTTGTTGGCTTATTTCCGTGCCAGCGGCTTTTACCTCAGTACGTTGAGCAGCCATGCCCTTTATCTGCTTGGTATGTTTTACAATTTTTTCATTCCGGGTGGCATCGGGGGGGATGCATACAAAGTGTATCTGCTCAATAAACGATTTGCTTGGGGGATAAAGCCGTTGACCTACAGTGTATTGAATGATCGATTGTCAGGGTTGGTGGCCATCATTGTATTGGTGCTGGCATTAGTCGTGCCGTTATTGCCCGGTTGGTGGAAACTGCTGGCCTTGCCGGGAATTGCCATGGCTATAGGGGCCGCGCATATGATGATCAATCGGTTGTTCCCTGCCTTTCGTGGTATTTTTTTCAGCAGCTTGGGCTATTCGTTAGCCGTTCAGGTGCTCCAGTTGCTCTGCGTCTATTTCACATTGGTAGCATTCAGGGCTACCGAGGGCAGTTTGGTGTATTTCTTGGTATTCCTTATGAGTGCCATCCTGAGCGTGGTGTCGTTTTCTGGAATCGGCGTGCGGGAATGGCTGTTTTTACAGGCTTCGCAGCGGTTCGATTTCCACTCCGAGATAGCGGTCTCTGTGGCGCTATTATTCTCCTGCATGACCGTATTGGTTGCGCTCTTTGGCGTATTTTACCAACTTGCCGGAACGCCGCTCAAGCATACGGAGACAACAGGATAGGCCGGGTTGTCATCCCTCGGGATGATCGTTGGAAATGGTGTTGATGAGATCGCGTGCCGGGGGTGCTACAAACACATTCGCTTCGGGTTTTTGCCGCTTGATGGGCATCACCATAAAATAAAGACAGGTAAGTCCCCAGGTACCCCAAAAAAGATAGCCCCCGGCGTGGAAATTTGCCTGCATCAACCGATGGGTGGTGGTGGTAAAATCAAGGTAAGTGAAATAAGCCCCGGAGAGGCCGAAGACGAGGATAAGCAGCAGGACGACGAAAGCTAACTTTCGACCCAGGAGCCGCTTGGTGAGCCATAGGGCAAGGACCAGTACCAATTGGATGGCGAACAAAAGCAGGGCTGTCTTCCACCATATTTTGAATACGCCGTATTGGTTATACAGCACGCTGATGCCCACTCGTCCAACCAGGGACATCTGCGATATCAATACACCGGAAATGGTAGCAAGCAATGCCTGTATAGCTACGAGTGTTCCTAAACCTTTCATCGCATGTGGCCAGCTATTTGGTGACTCCCCAACCTGTCTCCTTATTGAAACGAAGCGTATAGGTATTCTTGGTAAACGAGGCGTTGTTGTTGGCCCCTTTTTCTGCGAAATCCACAAAATCCGTGTCTGCTTTTTTGAGTGTCACCGTTGCTTTTGCCCGGTTCTTGCCGGTTTGTTCCACCAAGATGCCACCATCTTCGTCCAGCGTGTATTCAACTGTTTTTACGGTTGCCTTCTTATCCGTTTTCTCCAATACAAACGGAATGGACTTGTCCGTCAGCTTGACAAGGTATACAAATGTACTGTCTTTGGATAAGAAGCGCTTTCGCTCTTTGAGAAGCTCCAGTGTCACATATCCTCCTTTTTCCAACTGCTGGTAAGCCTTTAATAGGTCGGCATCCGATTTTTGGCTGAATTTCACTTCTCCATAAGCGACCTCGGCTGTCTCATATACCGGATTGGATTCCAGGTAATAAGCGACCTCGCTCAATGCCACCCGATCACTGATGGACTTATCGCTGCCGCAGGCAGCCCATAAAACAGCCAGGAAGATCAAACCTATTGACTGATGCTTGGATATGGTCATATGGAGTAAGACATCTTTTTTCAGCATAGTACATCGCAAAAGTTATTCCAATGTTTCCACGCCGTTATACACTATTATTGGTAACCCAATAATCGCAACACCTGCTTGCTGTTCTGCTCCTCGCCGAATACCTCAAAGTTGAACGTCTCATCGCGGTTTCTCCGTACCAACACGTGCTTGGGCGAGGGAAGTAAACAATGGTGGATGCCACCGTAGCCGCTCAACACTTCCTGGTAAGCCCCGGTATGGAAAAAGCCGAGGTATTGGAGCTTCCGGGTCTTGGGCATGAATACACTGTTGATGTGGGCTTCCTGGCTGTAATAATCCTGTCCATCACACGTAATGCCTCCAAGATTGACACGTTCGTATTCCGCATCCCAATTGTTTACAGGCAATAGGATATACTTTTGGTTCAGCGCCCACACATCGGGCAGGTTGGTGATGAAAGAACCATCCAACATCAACCATTTTTCACGGTCATTCTGCTGTTTGCGACCGATGACCTTATACAGGATACCCGAGGCCTCGGCTACCGTGTATTTGCCAAATTCGGTGATGATATCGGGCTCCATCACTTCATGTATGGCACAGATTTGCTTGATGCGGTTTACGATCTCATTGACCATGTATTCGTAGTCAAAATCATGCACCAGGGAATCCTTGAACGGCATGCCGCCGCCAATGTCCAAGGTGTCAAGGTCGGGGTTTATTTTTTTGAATTTGCAGTAAAGTGTAACGTATTTTTCCAGTTCATTCCAATAATAAGGAGTGTCCGAAATACCGGAATTAATGAAAAAATGGAGCAGCTTGACCCTGAAATTGGGGTTGGGGGCAACTTTATTGTTGTAAAAATCGAGAATATCCTCCAGTCGGATGCCCAGTCGCGAGGTATAGAATGGCGAATCAGGTTGTTCTTCTGCGGCGATGCGAATGCCCAGGTTACAGGGCTCCTCAAGCTCCACCTCGTCGTCGTAGATATTAAACTCCTCTTTGTTGTCCAATACTGGAATGATGTTTTTGTAGCCGTCATGCAACATGTCGATGATATATTGCTTGTACTGGTACGTCTTAAACCCATTGCAGATGACGGTGATGTCCTTATTGACCACCCCTTTCTTTTCCAGTGCGTCAATCATCGGCATGTCAAAAGCCGAAGAAGTCTCCAGGTGGATGTCGTTTTTCAAGGCCTCTTCTACCACATGCTTGAAATGCGAGCTTTTTGTGCAGTAGCAATATTTATAGGTGCCGCGGTAATTGTGTTTCAATATTGCGGTTTGAAATAGTATCTTGGCTTGCTGGATCTTCTTGCTGATAATGGGCAAGTAGGTAAACCGCAACGGGGTGCCATATGTCTCGATCATTTCCATCAGATTGAGATCATGGAAATACAATTCATCGTCTATGATTTCAAATCCATCTTGGGGGAAGCCCACGCTTAGGTCAAGAAATTCCTGATAGCTCTGCATTTTTTTATAATTTTGGCAAAGATATATTTTCGCTACGAAACGCTATATATATCTAATGTAAATTTGCAATTTCGCTATCAATGCTAAGAAATTAATGCTTAAATACTTACATGGCCAACACAATACAACAACAGCTTATTTATCATACCCAGCAGGCAGTTAAAGCGTTATACCAATCGGACATTCCGGAAAACCAGCTCACGATACAGGAAACACGCAAAGAATTTGAGGGACAGCTCACCATCGTTGTGTTTCCCATTACACGGTTTTCAAAGAAATCCCCTGAAGCAACGGGTGCCGAAATCGGCGCTTACCTGAAAGAACACGTGCCCGAATTGGCAGCGTTTAACACCATCAAGGGCTTTCTAAACCTCAGTCTATCTGATGTATATTGGACTGATTTGTTTAAAACACACGTTATCCAGGAAAGTTTTGGCAGATTCCCATCAAACGGAAAGAAGTTGATGGTTGAATATTCATCACCCAATACCAATAAGCCATTGCACCTCGGCCATATCCGCAACAACCTCTTAGGTTATTCGGTAGCTGAAATATTGAAAGCATACGGCTATGAAGTGATTAAGACCAACTTGGTAAATGACCGGGGCATTCACATTTGTAAATCCATGTTGGCTTGGCAACGATGGGGCAACGGAGAGACACCCGAAAGTAGCGGACTCAAGGGTGACCACCTCGTAGGCAACTATTATGTTCGCTTTGACAAAGCATATAAACAGGAAATAGACATGCTGAAGGCACAGGGGCTCAGTGAAGAGGAGGCCAAAAAACAGGCGCCAATCATTCGGGAGGCGCAAGCGATGCTCCAGCGCTGGGAAGCGGGCGACGAAGCGGTCATCGCGCTGTGGAAGATGATGAATGGGTGGGTATACGCTGGTTTTGAGCAGACTTATGGTCGCCTTGGTGTAGACTTCGATAAATACTATTATGAATCGGACACCTACCTGCTTGGCAAAGATATCATCCAGGAAGGGCTGGATAAGGGCGTGTTTTTCAGAAAAGTGGATAATTCCGTCTGGATAGACCTCACTGCCGATGGACTGGATGAGAAATTGGTGCTTCGGGGCGACGGTACATCCGTTTACATTACGCAGGATTTGGGCACTGCCCAACTGAAATATGACGATTTCCACATGAGCGAATCCATTTACGTGGTGGGCAATGAACAGGATTATCATTTCAAGGTGCTCTTCCTGATTCTTGAGAAATTAGGTAAACCATGGGCCACCGGTTTATTCCACTTGTCGTATGGCATGGTAGACCTGCCATCGGGCAAGATGAAATCGCGTGAAGGGACGGTGGTCGACGCGGATGACCTGATGGACGAAATGACGGAAACCGCCAAAAAACGGACGGAAGAACTGGGTAAGACCGAGGGACTATCTGATACCGGCAAAGCGCACCTCTACCACATCATCGGCATGGGTGCACTTAAATATTTTCTCCTTAAAGTTGAGCCCAGGAAGCGGTTGCTCTTCGATCCCAATGAATCCATCGATTTTCAGGGACATACGGGGCCGTTTATCCAGTATACCCATGCGCGCATTAAATCGGTGCTGGCAAAAGGGGGGTATTCACAGGCCACACCGCTGGCCGTACCATCAGTACTGGCTTCCAGTGAACGTGATCTGATTCAGCTGCTGCATAATTATCCGGCTGTCATTGAAGCCTCGGCCAAGGAGTTCAGTCCGGCGCAATTGGCCAATTATTGCTACGAGGTAGCTAAGCAGTATAATAAGTTTTATCATGAAGAATCTATCTTGAAAGCTGAAGAAGAAGCGAGGGATTTCAGGCTGCACCTATCGTCGGCAACAGCCCGTATCATTGCCAGCGGCATGCGGTTAGTAGGCATCGAGGTACCAGAAAGGATGTAATGGATAAACCGATAAACGTTGGACTTATTGGCTTCGGCATGGCCGGGCGGGTGTTTCACGCTCCGGTAATCGCGGCCGTCGATGGCCTGCGGTTGCATAAAGTAAGCGCCCGCAAACCCGAGCAGCGGGAAATATTGCAAGCCAGGTATCCTGAAGCGGTCATTGTAGCACATGCGGATGAAATTATCCACGCTGAGGATATCGACCTTGTGGTGGTGGCCACATCGAATGAGGTACACCATTCCCTTACCCAAGCAGCGCTGCTTGCCGGTAAACATGTGGTGGTCGAAAAGCCGTTTACGAATACCGTGGCGGAAGCCGATGAATTGGTCGCGCTGGCGAAAGCACGCGGCCTGTTGGTGAGTGTACACCATAATGCCCGCTGGAATAGTGACTACCTGACGGTTAAGAAAGTCATTGAAAATGGGCGCCTTGGCCGGTTGGTTTCTTTTGAGGCGCGCTATGACAGGTTCCGCAATGCATTGAAGGAAAATGCATGGCGAGAGGCCAATCTGCCCGGATCGGGCATTCTCTATGATTTGGGGGCGCATCTGATTGATCAGTCGCTGCAGCTTTTTGGCAAGCCCGAGGCCATTAATGCAGACCTGCGTACGCAAAGGCCGGGGGCGCAGGCCGTGGATGATTTTGAGCTCATCCTGCATTACCCGCAGCTCAAGGTGTCGTTGAAAGGGGCAATGCTCGTAAAGGAGCCGTCGCCACGGTATGCACTGTATGGGCTGGATGGTGCTTTCGTAAAGTATGGCATCGACCCGCAGGAAGCCGCTCTCAAAGCCGGGGAAAGCCCCAAGGGAAATCCCAATTGGGGGCGGGAGCCCCGCGACAGCTGGGGTAAGCTGAACGTTCTTGAAGACGGAGTGGATGTGATTGAATACATAGAAAGCGAACGGGGGAATTATCCGGCCTTTTATCGCAACATCCGTGAAGCCATTGCTGGTGAGAGCGGATTGGCCGTCAAGCCAGCGGAGGCGCGGGATGTCATTTACGTCATCGAAATGGCTGAAAGAAGCTGGGCGGAGCGACGAACAGTAGATTTACGATTTTAGTTTGGCTATTGCACAAGTTGTGAAGAATCAATATGATGCCATTATCATTGGCGGCGGGGCTTGTGGCTTAATGTGTGCCGTACAAGCGGGCATACGCGATCGGCGTACGCTGGTATTGGAACGGAATGAGCGCCCTGGAGCGAAAATACTCATTTCTGGTGGGGGTCGGTGCAATTATACCAATTTATATACGACCACGGCCAACTTTATATCGGCCAATCCTACGTTTGGCCAGGAGATTTTATCACGGTGGTCCGTGGCAGACACCATTGGCTTTTTTGAAAGGCACGGGATTGTGGGGAAGGAGAAAACCCTTGGGCAGCTTTTTCCCATGAGCGACCGGGCCAAAGACGTGGTGCAGGTCTTTGCAACGCTACTGCAACGGTATGGGCAGGCATTGAGCCTGAACAGCAGGGTAGTGTCCGTGGCCAAGGGGGCCAATGGAACGTTCGAGGTTGCTTATGAATATGGCGGGGAACTGAAATATGCACATGCCAATGGGGTGGTAGTGGCAAGCGGAGGGTTGCCCGTGGCAAAGTTGGGTGCCAGCGATTTCGCTTTGCGGATTGCCCGCCAGTTTGGGCTGGATGTAGTGCCTACTGCTCCGGCACTGGTGCCGTTGACCATCACCGGAAAAGATGCCGAATGGTTTGCTGCGCTTTCGGGTAATAGTGTATTCTGCCGGGTGTTTAATGAGCGTATCAGTTTCGAGGAAAATATCCTGTTTACCCATTGGGGGCTAAGTGGTCCGGCGATATTGCAGCTTTCATCGTATTGGCGGCCGGGTGAGGCTATCGGTATCGATTTATTGCCGAATCATTCTATCGAACAACTAATCAACGATGATCGAATGGCTGGTGGAAAGCGCCTGGTGTCGCAATTGTTGGGTGACTTCTATTCGCGCAGGTTGGTGGAAGCATTGGGCAAATTTCTGCCCATCGATACCAAGATTGCGTCTTTGGGGAAGGCAGAAGCCAAGCGGATTGCCGAGACCATCCATCGGTTTGCCCTAAAACCCGCTGGAGACAAAGGATATGACAAGGCTGAGGTAATGCGCGGCGGTGTGGCCACAGATGAATTACACCCACAGACATTGGAAGCGCAAAAAGTGGCTGGATTGTATTTCGGTGGTGAATGTGTAGACATGACGGGATGGCTGGGTGGTTATAATTTCCAGTGGGCATGGGCAAGTGGATATGCAATCGCACAAGCGATTTAACAAACGAATCGTAAACATACATCATGATGCTATTGAAATCACTGATATTGATGGGCTATGTCTTGGTCAGCCAAGTGCAGGTTGGGGCCGACCGTGGTGCCACCCGCTGGAATGCATTGGCCGATTCGCTGCAGCAATCTACCCGCGCAACTTACTTGTCATCAGGAGGCAACTATTATATTCAGGACAATGCCGGAGATACCACTTTTCACTACTGGTGGAATGCACATATGGTGGATGTGTTGGTAGACGGTTACCTGCGTACGCAAGACCGCACATACTTGACACGGGCAAAGCGGCTGCTTGAGGGGATATATGGAATGAACGGCAACCGCTATCCGAATATGTTCTACGACGATATGTTGTGGCTGGCGTTGGCAAGCTTGAGGGCTTATGAGGCGGGCGGGGACACTACATTTCTTGACGCGGTGGATATCCTCTGGAATGATATCCAAACGGGTATCAACGAACATCAAGGCGGTGGCGTGGCTTGGCGGAAGGATCAGCTGACCTATAAAAACACACCGGCAAACGCTCCGGCAATTGTACTAGCCTGTCGGCTGTACATGCATTTTGGCAGAACGGAGGATCTCCAAACAGCGATTGCACTGTATGACTGGTTGAAGGCAACGTTGGTCGATCCGGTATCTGGACTGGTATGGGATGGTGTCAATCGCCAAGGGGACGGGCGGATTGATAAGGATTGGCTTTTCACGTATAATCAGGGGATTTTTATGGAGGCAGCCCATGCGCTTTACCATGCCACCAAAGATGCCCACTATCTTGAAGATGCCCTGCGAACGGCGGATGCCGCGCTCGGCAGTCCGATCATTTCACCAAAGGGCATACTGCGTGATGAAGGGCAAGGCGATGGCGGATTGTTTAAGGGTATTTTGATTCGTTACCTTGCTCAACTCGCCCGTGATATGGATGTGCAAACTGAAAAACGATACCAATATACGCAATTTGTCCATGCCAACGCATTGGTCGCAGCCAACCGGGCAGTGTTGAGGCCGGGGATGCTTGTGGGGCCGGACTGGAACGAAAAACATGCCGATGTACTCGCCCTATCGTCCCAGTTGAGCGGCCTCATGCTGTTCGAAGCCCGGGCCAGTTTGGGAAAAATAAACGAAATAAAAATAAATTAACCTTTTTCCTATTGCATAGCTAAAACGGTTTACTATCTTTGGACGGTCGATATGCCTAACGGCTTAGACCGTAACTGATTTAACCTTAAAATGCATGGAAAATACTACGCCTCAAGCCACAGCGACGAAGCTGCCAGCCAATCAAACATCAAAACTTACTGAACGTAAATACGGGGTCGTTTTCGGTTTTGTCACACTGCTGTTTTTGCTGTGGGGCATTGCCATTACCATGGGCGACGTGCTGAATAAGCACTTCCAAAATGTACTTGGCGTATCAAAGGCCGAATCGGGCCTCGTACAATTTTCGATTTTTGGTGCTTATGCCGTGATGGGTATTCCCGCAGGGCTTTTTATGAAACGCTTTGGGTATAAGCCGGGGGTATTGCTGGGACTTGCATTGTACGCGACCGGCGCCTTCTTATTCGTGCCAGCTGCGGATGCCGAATCATTTACTTTTTTCCGCGTTGCCCTATTTATACTGGCTTGTGGGTTGGCTACGTTGGAGACGGTTGCGCATCCCTTTATTGCATCGCTTGGCGATCAGGCGTCAAGTGATAGGCGTATTAATTTTGCACAGTCATTTAATGGATTGGGCACCATTATCGGCCCTACACTGGGCAGTTATTTTATCTTAAGTGGCAATATCGGTGAAACGGGAAGCCTGACGTCCGTCAAGATGCTTTACGTGGGCATAGGGATAGTTATCCTATTGGTGGCCGTCTTGTTTAGTTTTGTGCGTGTACCTGCGTTGCCTTTTGAGGGTGAGCATGCGCATGGCACTGCGCAGGCAGCTGCATCGATCCCGGCAAAAAAAGGACTGTTTCAGCACCGCCATTTCATTTGGGCGTTTGTGGCGCAATTTTTCAACGCTGCCGCACAGGGTGGTACCTGGGCATTCTTTATTAATTATGGTCATGAGAAAATGGGACTTACCGACGAAGTGGCGGGTTATTACTTTGCTACCAGTATGATCATGATGACCGTGGGAAGGTTTGTGGGGACTTTTTTAATGAAGTATATTGCCCCGAACAAGCTATTGGCCACGTTTGCGGCTTGTAACGTCTTGATGTGCCTGATCATCGCGCAAAGTTGGGGATGGCCATCATTCATCGCACTGTTGATGCTTAATTTCTTTTTCAGCATTATGTTTCCCACCATCTTCAGCCTTGGACTCAAAGATCTGGGGCGGCATACACAGCAGGCCTCATCCTTCATTGTGATGGGGGTAGTGGGAGCAGCCATCTTCCCCTTTTTGATGGGACGGATTGCTGATTACGATATTGCAGTGGCCTATTACCTGCCCATCATATGTTATTTTGTTATTTTTCTTTTCGGGGCCAAATTTTATAAAACAAGTAGGTAGGGCTGGTGTTCTTACGTATAGGTAAAAACAGCTCAGCTAGCAGGGTACGCTGTATTTTCAAGTTTGTAACTTAATGCTTACCTTTGCACGAAAGCAAACCTGTTCTATCGCTCCGGCTGATGCCGGGGAGGAAAGTCTGGACAACGCAGAGCGCCCCGCTTCCTAACGGGAAGGGCTTCGGCAATTGCCGGAGTACGGAAAGTGCCACAGAAAACAAACCGTCCCGAATGCTTTCGGGATAAGGGTGAAAACGCGGGGTAAGAGCCCACGGCTTTGCATGGCGACATGCATCGCGGTAAACCCCGGGGGTTGAAAGGCCAAATAGGTTGCGGAAATTAAGGGAGTTGCTCGTTTCCATCCCGCAAGGGAGCCGCAACGGGTAGGCCGCTGGAGCTTGTCAGTGATGGCAAGCCAAGATAAATGATAGAAATCCTGATTGGGATACAGAATCCGGCTTATAGGGTTTGCTTTTTTTAGTTTGTGATACCGTGCGCAATACGCAATACCCAATAAAATATGACCAAGATATTAATCATTGACGATGAACGAGCCATCCGAAGTACGTTAAGGGAAATCCTTGAGTATGAAGATTATAAGGTAATCGATACGGATAACGGAATCGATGGGCTGGAGATTATCAAGAAGGAAGAGATAGATCTGGTGCTTTGCGACATCAAAATGAGCAAGATGGACGGCATGGAGGTACTTACGGAGGCGATGGCTCTCAAACCGGACCTGCCATTCATTATGATTTCCGGCCATGGGACAATTGAAACGGCGGTTGAAGCCAGTAAGAAGGGGGCTTATGATTTCATTTCCAAACCACCGGACCTCAATCGGCTGCTTATCACTGTCCGCAATGCGTTGGAACGTGGCACATTGGTCACCGAGACCAAAGTGCTGAAGCGCAAGGTAAGTAAAACACGCGATATCCTGGGCGATTCTGGGGCCATCCAGCGTATCAAGGAAACGATTGAACGTGTGGCTCCGACAGACGCCAGGGTGCTGGTGACCGGAGCTAATGGCAGTGGTAAGGAACTTGTGGCGAGGTGGCTGCACGAAAAATCACCCCGTGCGAATGCACCGCTCGTGGAAGTAAATTGTGCCGCTATTCCCTCAGAATTGATTGAAAGCGAACTTTTTGGGCACGAGAAAGGTTCATTCACCTCCGCTGTAAAGCAGCGTATTGGAAAGTTTGAACAGGCACATAATGGCACGCTGTTCCTTGATGAGATTGGAGACATGAGCCTTTCGGCACAGGCTAAAGTACTCAGG
This sequence comes from Parapedobacter koreensis, assembly GCF_900109365.1. GTDB lineage: Bacteria > Bacteroidota > Bacteroidia > Sphingobacteriales > Sphingobacteriaceae > Parapedobacter > Parapedobacter koreensis. Next base: position 168,795 of record NZ_FNZR01000003.1, read on the forward strand.
GCATTACAGGAAAACAAAATTACCCGTGTAGGTGGTGAAAAAGAGATTGCCGTGAATGTACGGGTAATCGCCGCCACAAATAAAGATTTGCTGAAAGAAATTGATGCGGGCAACTTTCGTATGGACTTGTACCATCGCTTGAGTGTAATTATCATTCATGTACCGTCATTGACCGAACGAACAGATGACATCCCCGTGTTGGCGAAGCATTTTTGCGAAGAGATCTGTGCTGAATATAATATGCCAGTAAAGAAAATAACGGATGAGGCCATGGAGGCACTCAAAGCGTTGCCATGGACAGGCAATATCCGCGAATTACGCAACATGGTGGAACGTCTTATCATCCTCAGCGATCGATCCATTACCGACCAGGATGTACGGGCCTTTGCGAATCCCAGCTCCTTTTCCAGCATTGCCGTAGCGGCAAAGGCCGAACCTGTAAAAGAAACAATGGTACCAGCCTCCGTATCGACGATTGGAAATGCCACCAGTATCTACGACGATTTTTCTTGCTTTCAGGATTTCAAGGATTATACCGAGCGGGAATATATTAAATACAAATTGGAAAAGAATAGCTGGAATGTATCCAAGACGGCTGATGAAATTGATATCCAACGTAGCCACCTCTACAGTAAAATTGAAAAATATGGCTTAAAAAGAGAGGCCTAACCTTATTGCCCACGGCCTAAAGCCGTGGGCAATCAATCATTCATTGAATTTCCGATATTGCTTCCGGATCAGTACCACCACGGCGGCAATGAGTATAATTGCACCCAAGCCAATATAGCCGTAAGTTTGCCAGGATGTTTCTGAAACCGTATCGCTTTGCTGAATAATAGCAGCGGTATTAGTGGAAGTAAATAAAACAAATAGAACAGCGATACTGTGCATAATTTTAGGATTTTGGAACAATATACAAATATTAAATGCACAAGTAAAGCTTATGTTTTTATTATTTTATTTTTTTACAGACGTATTGATTACTAAGCTATTTCTGCGATAAAAAGACCTTTTTGATCAATAACCGCCCGGTTTTTCAGGATATTGTCCAGCTTGATCTTCCCAATGATATATTTGTAATTTTCGGCATAATAGCGTTCGCTGATTGACGTAAATCCAAGGCGTTCGATAAGGTTTTCATCTTCATAACGGAGGTATACCTCCAATTCCCAATCGGTACTGTAAGCGATCCCATTGGCATCAATATGTTTTTTATATTCGTATCGATAACCGTACCGCAAAGCGGCAATGTCTGACAATACAGCGGATCCCGTGGGATGCCCTCCGGCACCTTTGCCATAGAAAAATTGCTCGTCAGCGAATGCAGCCTTGACGAGTACGCCATTGTATTCGTTTTCCACATTGTATAGTATATTTTCCGGCGAAACCAATTTTGGCATTACGTATAAAACCACCGACGTGTCGTTGATTTCCCGTGCCGTAGGTATCAGTTTAATTTTGAAATTTTTCTCCCTAGCAAATTGGATATCGGAGGCGCTAAGCTTGTCGATTCCGATATTTAAGATGGCTTCCGGGGAAACGTAAAGACCGTACGCATGCGAGGCTACAATGGCTAGTTTGAATTTTGGATCAAATCCGCCGACATCGAGCGTGGGGTCGGTTTCCGCAAACCCGAGATCCTGGGCTTGCCGCAGTGCCGTGGCATAAGGCAGATTTTCATTGAATATTTTAGATAGGATATAGTTGGATGAGCCATTGAAGATCCCCGTTACGGCATGCAGCAATTCGTTGTCATAGTACTCTTCAAGGTTTCTGATGATGGGAATGCTGCCACATACCGCCCCTTCATACAGCAGACTGGTACCATGCTCATGCTGGAGGGCTATTAACTCGGCCAAATGGGTAGCAATCATTTTTTTGTTTGCTGATACCACATTTTTACCAGATTGGAGCGCGCGTGAAACAATGTCGAAAGCGGCATCCGCATCGTCTATAAGTTCGACAATGGTATTGATTTCCGGATCGTCCAGTACAGCGTTGGCATCCGTGGTAAATAGTTCGGCCGGTAATGTGCGTTTCTTTTCGGGATGTTTGATGACAAATCGCTTGATAGCAAGGTTGAGATTTTTGGTTTTGATAATGTCGTGCAATCCTTGTCCTACTACACCAAAACCGAAAATACCCAAAGTAAGTTTGTTGTTCATGTTTGTTGTTACGTTATTTCTATGTTAGGCTATTTGCTGATCCATCTGCTGATAAATAGCTGTGTTTTGCGGCTTATGGCAAGCGAGGAATCCGGAGATTTTTTCCGCGATGTGCTTGGTCTCCATGAGGAACCCATCATGGCCATAAAAAGAGTTGATCTCGGCATAGGTAGCGCCGGGAATATGGTCTGCGAGGTATTTCTGCTCGTCTGTTGGAAAAAGCAGGTCGGTACTGATACCGATAACCAACGTATTCGCTTTGACTTGGCGTAAGGCATCTTCAATACTTGCCCGCTTCCGGCCTACATTGTGGCTGTCCATAGTTTTGGTCAGCAACCAATAGCTGTAGGCGTTGAACCGCTTGACCAATTTTTCGCCCTGATAATGCTGGTACGAGGAGGCCCTGAAATCATCTTGTTTTTCATTTGATGCCTCTCGTTGGGTAGCACCGTAGGCGTGGTATCCGCGGTAAGACAATAGGGCAATGCTCCGAGCTGCTTTTAGACCTTTGGCCCCGCCATTGGGAGCGTTTGCATAGAAGGTGCGATCGGCACCAATAGCCAACCGCTGGCTTTCGTTGAATGCGATGCCCCATGGCGAATGGACAGCATTGGTGGCCACTAATACGAGGTTGGCGATGCGGTTGGGATCGGCAATAGCCCATTCCAATGCCTGCTGTCCGCCCAAAGAACCACCGATGGCTAAGGCTATCTGCTCGATGCCAAGGTGATCAGCCAATAGGCTGTGCACAGCAACTAAATCCCGGATGGAAAACTGGGGGAATGAGAGGTAATAAGGCTGGCCTGTTACCGGATTCATGCTCAATGGATTGGTGCTGCCGTATGGTGATCCGATGATATTGGCACAGACGATGAAATAATCTTGTGGATTAAAAAAATCGGTATCACCGAATAACCCCGGCCACCATTCAAACACGTCCGAATTGGCAGTAAGTGCATGGCATACCCAGATAACATTGTCCTTCCGATCATTCAATGCACCATAGGTGTGGTAAGCGATTTCAAGATGTTTAATGCGTTTCCCACTTTCAAGTTTAAATGTTTTTGGATATCTAAATGTATGTATACTCATTGTTGTTTGTTTGTTGTTTAGCGGCGCGTCTTCAGCGACTCACTTGATTTTATCAAACGCCTGTTGTAAATCGGCCTTGATATCATCAATGTGTTCGATGCCCACTGAGATGCGGAGCAAGCCGGGGAATACACCGGCATTCTGCTGATCGGCATCGCTCAACTGCTGGTGTGTGGTAGCTGCCGGATGTATGATCAACGTTTTTGCATCACCTACATTAGCCAAGTGGCTTATCAATTGCAGGGCATCGATAAATGCATTGGCTTTATCCGCACCACCCTTGATTACAAAGGACAATACACTGCCGAACCCGTTTTTAAGGTATTTTTGGGCGTTGCTATGGTGTGGATGGTTTTTTAACCCGGGGTAGCTCACCCGCTCAACCTGTGGATGGCCTTCGAGCCATTTGGCTACTTCGAGGGCGTTGTCTACATGGCGCTGTACGCGCAGCGAAAGTGTTTCCAAACCCTGCAACAGCAGGAAAGCGTTGAAAGGTGACAATGCAGGGCCGTAGTCCCGTAGTCCTTCTACGCGTGCCCGTATTGCAAATTGGATATTTCCAAAAGGACCGCCTACGCCGAATACATCGCTGAATACCAAGCCATGATAGCCCTCAGACGGCTCACTGAATTGCTTGAACTTGCCATTTCCCCAGTTGTAATTGCCACCGTCGACAATCACACCACCTATGCTGTTGCCGTGTCCGCCAATCCATTTGGTAGCGGATTCAACCACGACATGTGCTCCATATTCCAGGGGCTTGAAGAGGTATCCGGCGGCGCCAAATGTGTTGTCTACAATCAGTGGTAAATCATATTTCTGCGCAATACTTGAAATGCGTTCAAAATCGGGAATACTGTAGCTGGGATTGCCAATGGTTTCTACATAGATGGCTTTGGTGTTGTCATCGATAAGCGCTTCAATATTTTCGGGCGAATCGTCCTTTGCAAACCGCGCTTCAATGCCCAATCGTTTGAACGATACCTTGAACTGATTGAATGTGCCGCCATATAAGTTGGCTCCGCTGACAAAGTTATCCCCACTTTCCAATATGTTGGTCAAGGCGATAAATTGGGCGGCCTGTCCGGATGCAACGGCCAATGCGGCTACCCCGCCTTCCAATGCTGCGATGCGTTTTTCGAAGACATCGGTAGTGGGGTTCATGATGCGGGTGTATATGTTGCCAAATTCTTTCAATGCAAACAAGTTTGCGCCATGCTCCGCACTGTTGAATACGTACGATGTGGTTTGGTAAATGGGAACCGCCCGCGAACCGGTGGTTGGATCAGCTTCTTGTCCGGCGTGTACCTGTAACGTTTCAAATTTTAGATGCTCATTAGCCATGATTACTGATTTTAGTAAGTTTATAATGGATTAATTGATATGCATTCGAATATCTCGGTGGTGATGATATATCGTATACACGCCGCTACACCGGGCAGCAGCTTGTCTACGTATAGCACATTATGGGATTAGCAGCACATGTGCCTCATCCCGCAACACATTCGCCTAGTTGAAATAACGGATGTGGTAAGGGAAATGGAATAACGATTGCCGCTTGCTGAGTACATGTTCATAGTCTTATTAATTTATATGCTCCCAACAAAACATAGAGTTGGGACAGGAATTGGCACCTTTTCTGCCATTTGCGGATGGTTGCCAGTGGGTCATTGAGCCAGTCTCTCGCCACTTCTTTATAAACCAAGACCTTTTTGAAGAGGAATTGATTTGTGTGTGTTTACACACGACGTGTGCAAATATAACGGGTGTGATTTGTATGTGCAAAGTATTTTTGATTTTTTTGTAGGAATGAACATTACATTTAATACCGCAGCGCTGCTGTTTCCGGCAATCAGCTTGATTATGCTGGCCTACACCAATCGTTTTTTGGCGCTGGCTGCTTTGGTACGCAGCTTACATGCCAAATACCTTGAACATAATAAAAGTGGTGTGTTACACGGGCAAATCCGGAATCTTCGGTATCGGCTTAAGCTGATTAAGCAGATGCAGGCTATGGGAGTGTTAAGTTTCGTGGCATGCATCGCGTGCATGTACTGTATTTATATCGGGCACGTTTATCTCGCAGAGTTGACGTTTGCGTTGAGCCTTCTTTTTTTTGCTATATCGCTTATTATTTCATTGGTCGAGATTCAGGTGAGCAATAAGGCGCTTGAATTGGAATTGAGTGACATGGAAGAGGGGAATGACACCTCGTTGGTCGATTATATCAAGAAGAAATTTGACAAGAAAAAAAATGGCCCTCAATAAGAGGGCCACGAAATTTAAGTTTAGAGGGTGGTAAGTTATCTTACGAAAAGAAGCTCCCGCAATTTTGGCAATGGCCATTTACGGTCGTCAACAATTTGCTCTAATTTGTTAATGTGATACCGTATTTTATCAAAATAAGGTTTTACATTTTCATCGTAAGCAATGGCCTTTTCGCGTGTATCTTCCAATACATTTGCTTTTTTACGTTCCTGGCGCATGGCTTCCGCATCGGCAATGATGGTATTGACATATGTGGATATGCGTTCGGCGAGTTCGAGTTGGGCGCTGTAAGCGTCCGCTTTCAAACCGATGTCTTTTAGCCCTTTGATATTGGCTATCAAATCGTTTTGGTAGTTGAACGCTGCCGGAGCAATGAGGCTATTTACAATCTCACCATAAACCCGCGCTTCAATTTGGATCTTTTTATAATAGCTTTCCAACAGGATGTCGTGACGGGCTTCGCTTTCACGCTTGCTCAATACACCCAACTTTTCGAAAAGTTCAAGTGATTTCTCGCTGACATAGACATCCAGTGCTTTTGGCGTAGTCTTCGTGTTGGAGAGACCTCGCTTATGTGCTTCTTCTTCCCACTCTTTGCTATACCCATTGCCTTCGAAACGGATTGCTTTTGATTCTTTGATGTACTTCCGCACTACATTGAGCAGAGCCAAATCCTTCTTTATGCCTTTTTTGATTTGCTTGTCAACTTCCGACTTAAATTCGATCAGTTGGTTGGCTACGATGGCACTGAGTACCGTCATCGGGCTGGCGCTGTTTGCCGATGCACCGACAGCTCTAAATTCGAATTTATTGCCGGTGAACGCAAAAGGAGATGTCCTATTCCGGTCGGTATTGTCCAGTTGCAATTCAGGGATTTTAGGGATCCCGTGCCAAAGTAAGGTTTCGTTTTTGACTTTTTTAGCAACCCTGGCTGTTTCCACTTCGTCAAGCACTGCATTCAACTGGCTGCCTAAGAAGATGGATATAATGGCTGGAGGGGCTTCATTTGCCCCGAGGCGGTGGTCATTGGCAGCACTCGCAATGGAAGCCCGCAATAGGTCCGCATTATCATGCACCGCTTTTATGACGTTGACAAAAAACGAAAGGAACATAAGGTTGTTCTTCGGTGTTTTGCCTGGAGAAAGCAAGTTAACACCTGTATTCGTAATCATCGACCAGTTGTTGTGCTTACCTGAGCCGTTAATGTCGGCATAGGGCTTTTCGTGGATCAAGACCTTGAATTTGTGGCGGAGGGCCACTTGTTCCATCACGTTGAGCAACAATTGGTTGTGGTCGATGGCGAGGTTGATCTCCTCAAACATCGGTGCGCATTCAAACTGAGAGGGAGCCACTTCATTGTGGCGGGTCTTCAAAGGGATGCCCAATTTAAGCGCTTCTTGCTCCAAATCAACCATGAACGACAATACACGCTCGGGTATGGCACCAAAATAATGGTCCTCCAATTGCTGCCCTTTGGCAGACATGTGGCCAAATAGGGTACGGCCGGTAAGTTGCAGGTCAGGCCTTGCGTTGAACAATGCCAGATCCACCAAAAAATATTCTTGTTCGATACCAAGTGATGCATTGACCTTGGTAACCGATTTATCGAAGAAATTCGCAACATCCACTGCAGCTTTGTCCAATGCGTTGAGCGATTTCAACAAAGGAGCTTTGTAATCCAATGCTTCTCCGGTGTAAGATACAAAGATGGTAGGAATACAAAGTGTTTTGCTACCGCCGGTTTCATAAATAAACGCAGGAGATGAGGGATCCCAGCCCGTATATCCCCTTGCTTCGAATGTGTTACGGATGCCACCGCTAGGGAAGCTGGAAGCATCAGGTTCTTGTTGTACCAAAGCACTTGCTGTAAATTTGTCAATAGCCGAACCGTCCGGTAGCGGTTCGAAGAATGCATCGTGTTTTTCGGCCGTCGCCCCTGTAAGCGGCTGGAACCAGTGGGTATAATGCGTTACGCCATTGCTGATGGCCCAGCTTTTCATTGCCTGTGAGATATGTTCGGCAAGATCAAGGCTAATGGCTTTTCCCTCATCAATGGTTTCAATTAACTCGGCATAAGCATTCTTAGGAAGATATTCCTTCATCTTTGCCGTTGTAAAAACATTTTTGCAGTAATAGGATGAAGGTTTAATCGTTTCGCTGATTTTATTGTTGTTTAACCGGGATATGGCAGTTTCAACTGCCTTGAATCTCAAACCTGACATTTAATTTGTATTTATTTGTTTGATACGCTTTGTTGTTTTGTTATTTTCAGCTCCAATATTCGAAAAAAAAAATGACATTTCATTATTTTTTTAATAAAAATGAAAAAAAAAATAACGTTTTCTGAAAATTTACTTCACATGTGTTTTTCTCATTGTCGTTTTTACAATTGAAAGAGCCACACCGAATGGATATGCCCATCCATTCGGCAGTTGGCAACTAGCCTGTTAATGAGGTGTTAATTTCCAAATCCCCAGTCGATACCCTTCATCACAGCGGGAACACCTTTATCGATCCAAGGGGCTGCGGGCTTTCCTTTCAGAAAATGATCAAAAAATTCCAGTTGCCGGCGCTGAATGTCTTTGCGGTTTTGGCGTTGTACGAGGTTGTGCGCTTCCCCATTGTAGTTGAGCATCCAAACGGGTTTCTGCAAGCGGCGCAAAGCGGTAAACATTTCAATGCCTTGATACCAAGGCACGGCGCCGTCTTCATCGTTGCTCATGATGACCACCGGTGTGGTGACATTAGGCAGGTGAAACAACGGGGAATTTTCGATATATAATTCGGGGTTTTCCCATAAAGTCGCGCCGATGCGGCTTTGCGTGCGTTCATATTGAAATTGCCTATTCATGCCGCTTTCCCAGCGGATGCCGCCGTAAGCGGAAGTCATATTGACGACTGGCGCACCAGCCCATGCCGCCGCATACATGTTGGTGCGGGTGATGAGGTGCGCCACTTGGTATCCACCCCAACTTTGGCCTTGGATGGCCATCTTTTCACCATCTACCCAAGGCTGTGCCTTCAAGGCTTCCATGCCTGAATTGACAAATTCCTCAGCAGATTGCCCTGGATGGCCTGTTTCATACCGAATATCGGGAGCAAGCACAAGATAGCCATTGCTTACAAAAAAGCTAATATTGAGCCGGGATGGGGTAGGAGCAGGCGGTAAATAGCTGTAAAGCCCATCAGACAGCTTCTCATAGAAATATGCGATGACCGGATACTTTTTATTGGGGTCAAAATCTTCGGGCTTATACAAGATGCCTTCCGCAGCATATCCTTTTGGAGTGGTCCATTTCATCAATTCAGCTGTACCCCAATTGTATTGTTGCTGCTGTTGATTGATAGCGCTGAGTTTCGTTTCCTTGACCAAATCGGTAGATACGTACAAATCAGGCGCGGATACGTAGTTTTCTTTTGTATAGCTATAAAAATCCGCATCTTTTGCCCGGTTGATTTGACCGTAGCGGTACGGGCCAATGATAATATCTTTCGGATCGTGGTTATTGCGGCCATTTGTGGTATACCATCCATTTTCTTTCGTAGTATGGTTGAAAGCCGATAGTATCCACGGTTTTTTGACATCGATGGTGGTGGCACCTCCTCGTCTGAACAGGCCCGATCGGTCGCTTTCTAAATCCTGGTAACGGAAGGTGATTTGGTTGCTCCGTCCGGCACCGTTGGTTACCAATCGTCGTTCGCTGCCGTCGGGATGGAATGCCCAGATATCATATTTGTCGTAGATGAATACCTCCTCGTCTTCCTCGCTCCACCCCGCGACGCCATACCCGTTGGGCTCGTCGGGCACATCATTGTCTTCGTCGGCAAAGCTGACGGGCAGATCGGCATTCAATAGCACCGTATTGCCGCGCTGGATATCATGGCTGTACCAATTGGCATCCAAACGGTTGTACCATATCACATAATTGCCTGCTGGCGAAAGGCTGACCGTACCCCGGATATCTTCCGCTATTTTTTTGCGGCTTCCATCAACGGTAGAGACGGCATAGATGTCCTGGCGCGATCCGGTTTGCCATTGTGTTTCGATACGCCTTCCCACATCGGTGGTTGCTAAGGCAAATTCATTGTCGGCATCTTCGGTGATCCGGGCGTCAGGTAATTGTTCGTCTGCCAGGGGAATGACCTTCCGGCCTTTTTTGGGGTAGGTCACCGCCAGGTAATTCCTGTTTTGTTCCCGCCGCAGGTTGGCCAATTGCTGCGGTTGCAAGTAATCGTCTTGCCAATGCCAAACGTCTACCTTAGCGTGCTCAAATTCAACCAGTGTCGTGTCTTTGACGGCAGGAATGGGTGCGATGCCAAAAAATAGTTTCTCCCCGTTTTTGCTGAATCGTACATTACCTTCCCCGCTTACGTTCCACTGCTGCGGCACTCCGTTCGTATGGCGGTCTGCAATAATAATGGCTGTGTCCTGACCTTGGGTATAATAATACAAGCTGAACGCTTTCTGAAGCGATTTTTCCGGGCTTTTATCCGCCGTGAATGCCAGTTGTGAGGCAGCTTCATCAAAAGCTATGTTCTTGTATTCGCCCTTGCCGTGGCTAATATGCCGGGATTCTTTGGTTGCTAAATCATAGTAATATAACCCTGCATCTGCGCCAATACTGTCTTTTTCCGCTGCAGTGCGTACGTACACCAACGCATTGCCGTCTTGGCTAAAGTAATAGCCATCAACGCGTTCAATGGTTGTTTCTTCGCCATCTGTAAGATTCCTGATATGCAACGTGGATTGCGCTTTCTTACGCGCTGGCTTGTCGGCCTTGCCGGTGTCGGTTGCCGTGGTGTCTGGAAGCGCGGGGGCTTGTTCGCTGATATAAGCGATGTGGTTGCCCGCTTCTTCGGGGATCTTGTATGATTTGACCAACGGTATTTTTTCAATGCCTGATGTCGCTAAGGCAAATATTGCCAAGGAATCTTTTGGCATCTCATCCGGTTTTTTCTTTTTTATTTTGGCTTCCCTGGTGTCCCGATAAAAGGGTTTGATAAGGGCGACAAGGAATTTTTCATCGGGTGAAAAATTCACGTTGGCGGCCCGATCTATCCGGCCCAGCTGTTGGTTTGACGGGGTGGTAACGACCAATTGGGCGTCGCCTTCCTGCGGGCTGATGATATAATAAATAAAATGGCCATCTTTGGAAATGGCGGACGTGCTGATGTTTTGCCAGCCGTCGTAAACGCTATGGTCGAGTGGCTTTTTTTGCGCAACGACCACATTGGTTACGAAAAACAAGAGAAAAAAGATAGCAATCTGTTGCATGGTGAAATGGAATTGGGTATTCATGATGCAATATTGGCATAAAAAGATGTGATTGTGAGGAGCTGTAATATCATTTTTACATTAAGTTGCTGAATGATTAGTTATCACCGTTTTTGTGACGTAACATGGCTGGCCAAATGACGTCAAAATACTGTTTTTTGGTTTTGTTTTAGGAGATCGCTTCCCATTATGGTGTTGGATCGTTTATTTTTATCGAGAATATTGAATTAATTAGCAGCTACGTGAGTGTTATTTTAAATGTAAAGGCGGTCAGCAAGACCTACCAAAGCGGGGGGGATTCCCTTACCGTTTTGCAAGCTATCAATTTTGAAGTCGAAGCGGGTTCGATCATTGCTATTGTTGGCCCTTCGGGCAGCGGCAAGACCACCCTGTTGGGGTTGTGTGCAGGGCTGGATAGGGTGAGCACCGGAAGTATCGTTCTAAATGGCATCCCCTTGGATGATCTCAGTGAAGACGAGCGAGCTAGGGTACGCAACCAACATGTGGGATTTGTATTCCAGAATTTCCAATTACTGCCCACGTTGACTGCTTTGGAAAACGTCATGGTTCCCTTGGAATTGCGCGGTGAGCGAAATAGTAAAGCTACGGCGCTTGAACTATTGGATAGGGTAGGCCTAGCGAATAGGGGTCATCATTATCCACTGCAATTGTCGGGTGGTGAACAACAGCGGGTCTCTATAGCACGGGCATTTTCCAATTCGCCAAAAATTCTTTTTGCTGACGAGCCGACCGGCAATTTGGATGCAGATACCAGTGAAACAATCGAGCATTTATTGTTTAATCTCAATAAGGAAATGGGCACGACGCTGATACTGGTTACCCATGATTTGGATTTGGCCGCCAAGACGCAGCGTGTCATTCGCATGAAAGGTGGTGAAGTCGTATCGGATACCCTTGTACAGGACAACGCTTTATAGCCATGCAGCCAACACAAAACAGGATCGCCATGGGCTGGATTGTCCGCATGGCTTGGCGTGATAGCCGTCGGAACCGCTCACGGCTGTTGCTTTTCATTTCATCCATCATTATTGGGATTGCAGCCTTGGTCGCAATATATTCTTTTGGTGATAACCTCGAGAAGGACATTGACAATCAGGCGGCTACCTTGGTAGGGGCCGATTTGGTGCTGCACAGCAATCGTGAGCTTGCCGAAGAAGCGCAGCAGCTTGTGGATTCTGTCCGCAGTTTGAGCCAAGGTTATTCCGAAGAACAAAGTTTTGCGTCCATGGTACTGTTTACCAGCAATGGTGGTACTCGACTGGTGGAAGTACGCGCATTGGGCGATGGCTTTCCCTACTACGGGCAGTTGGAAACCGTACCGGAAAGCGCCGGTACCAGTTTCCGGAATCATAAGCAGGCCCTGGTCGACAAAACCTTGATGCTGCAATTTGATGCAGAAGTGGGTGATTCGGTTAAAGTTGGTGAGATGACCTTTGAAATTGCAGGGCGGCTTGAGCAGGCTCCCGGGCAAAGTGGAATAGCTGCTACGGTAGCTCCGGCGGTATTTATCCCGCTGGAATACCTTCCAGCTACAGGCCTTGCCCAAAAAGGCAGCCGGATTAATTATGACTATTATTTCCACTTAAACGGTGGATTGGATGCCGATGCCATCGCGGCGGGAATAGACTCCCTGTTGGAAGTGCATCGTATTGGCTACGATACCATCGCATCGCGTAAGCAGGAAACCGGTCGATCGTTTTCGGATCTGAATAAATTTCTGTCTTTGGTCGGTTTTATTGCCCTTTTGCTGGGATGCATAGGTGTTTCCAGTGCAATACACATCTACATCAAAGAAAAGTTGAATAGCATCGCCATATTGCGTTGCTTGGGCGCGAGTGCGCGGCAGGCATTCCTGATTTACTTGGTGCAAGTGCTTGGTGTTGGATTTGTCGGTTCGATCATGGGAGCGTTGCTGGGCACGCTGATTCAGCAGTTTTTGCCTGTGGTGTTTAGGGATTTTGTTCCCGTGGCCATCAGCAGCGATATCTCCTGGGGCGCGATCGCACAGGGAATTGGTTTGGGGGTGTGGATAGCCGTCCTTTTTGCGCTCCTGCCCTTGGTAGGTATCCGTAATATTGCTCCACTAAATACCTTACGGTTATCGCTGGATGCTCCCAGCCCCATTAAAGATAAGTGGAGCTGGGTCGTATATGGCTTGATTGGGCTGTTCATTTTTGGTTATGCTTACCTACAATTGGATGGTGCCGTGGAAACCCTGTTGTTCACGGGTGGCGTAGCCCTGGCTTTTGGGATCTTGTATATGGCGGCTAACCTGCTGATTTGGTTGGTTAAGCGGTTTTTCCCAGCCTCGTGGAGTTATTTATGGCGGCAGGGGCTTTCTAATCTGTTTCGTCCCAACAATCAAACCGCCATCCTTGTCGTGGCTATCGGCTTGGGCACCGCGTTTATCGCTACCCTATTTTTTGTGCAGAGCATGCTGATGACACGCGTGTCATTATCGGCGAGTGAAAACCAACCCAATATGGTATTGTTTGACATTCAGTCCTCGCAAAAAGCAGATGTGGTCGAGCTGGTGAAGGCACAGGGGATGCCGATAGTTGACGAGGTGCCTATTGTGACGGTTCAGTTGGAAGCTATCAATGGCATTACGGCAGACGATGCCCGGAAAGACAGCACTATCCAGGTATCCCGAAGGGCCTTGGGAGGTGAGCTCCGGGCAACCTATCGTGCGGAGCTAAGTGATTCGGAAAAGATTACCTCGGGTGAATGGCAGGGTCAAACCGCCAAGGGTGATACGGCACGGGTATCACTTGAAGCGGATTATGCGCGCCGCATCCGCGTAGATATTGGAGATAAACTGTTGTTTAATGTACAGGGGGTACGCATACCGGCTATTGTGGGCAGCTTCCGGGAGGTCGATTGGAACCGCGTGCAGACTAATTTCAGGCTGATATTCCCCATGGGAGTAATTGACAATGCCCCACAATTTCATGTGCTGATGACTCGTGTGCCGGATGAGGCGGTATCGGCAAAAATGCAACAGGCGATGGTGCAGCAGTTTCCCAATGTCTCCATTATTGATTTGGGCCTGATTTTATCGGTGCTGGATGAAATCCTTGACAAGATTGGTTTCGTCATCCGCTTCATGGGCGGATTCAGCATACTTACCGGATTTGTCGTGCTCATCGCCTCCGTGATGATAAGCAAATACCAGCGAATCAGGGAGAGTGTGCTGTTGCGCACGATGGGTGCTTCCAGGCGGCAGATACTGGTCATTACAGCCTTGGAATACTTCTTCTTGGGTATGATTGCATCCTTTACCGGGGTACTGCTGGCACTGGGCGGAAGCTGGGCGCTGGCCGTGTTCAGTTTCGAGGTAACGTTTGTGCCCGATATCTTCATGATGCTGCTAATCATGCTGGTTATCGCCTCCCTTACCGTATTTGTAGGGCTGATCAATAGCCGGGGTATTACCTTACGTCCACCCTTAGAAATCCTACGGAAGGAGGTTTAACTTTAACGCGGCTCACCCGTTTATGGTATCATCGCTTTAGCAATCGTCCTATAGGATACCGCAAGTATGTTTGTTCATAATACGGTGAGCGCTTGTAAATCCATTCCAGTTGAGCCCGGCCATCGCTGCGCAGGTGCTCATCCGCCGCTTTTGCTGCCTCAAACTGCCGCTTCAATTCCGTATCTTCGTTCAGCATGCGGTAGGCTTCGTCTTCAAAGATATATGCCGAAAAATGCTCCTTTTGGCTAAGGATACTGTCAAAGAAATTCCAGCTGAAGTAAGAATCAGCGGCTTGTGGCTCCAGCGCTTCGACAAGGTATCGGTTGCCAGGCTGGTCAGTGATGATGAGGTAATCGCCCTTGTAGCATTGGATGGGCATGACCTCCACTCGCAACTTCACATTGCTATGCAGGTAATGTCCTTCATAAGGAGCACGCCCCGTTTGATAATCCTCGATGTAGTATAGTTGCAGTGTAAGGATAGTATCCTTTTCCAATTGGTTTACTTGGATACCGTTGAGCGTTAGCAAATCAACAACGTTTTGCCATGCCTGCGGGATGATGTAGGCATAGGGCTTTTCTACGGTCAGTCCGGCTTTATAGTGGTTATAATAAGGAATGTCTTTGGTGAAAGGCTTGCTTCTGTCGTAGTACTGGCGTGGGAAACCACTTACGTCGCTTGGTTTTTCGCCGGATTCATATCCCTTAAACGCAATGTGTTCGTATTGTGTGGTATCCAATTGCCAGGTCAGTACAAATTGTTGTTGGGTTTTGGATTGTTCCCGGGCTTGCTTGCGTTGCGCGTGGATTTCTGCCGCCCGTTCATCAGCCAGCACAATGAAATGGTTTAACAGGGTATATGTCGACCATACGCGCTGGGGGTAAGGTTTCCACATATGCGTTTCTGGCATATAGCCGAAGGTATGGTGCAAGGAAGCGTATCCTGTGGAGTAACGTGGGCTTTCATAGAAAGACACCAAGCCCGATTCGGGTGAACGTCCGCGAAAACTCACATAAGGCACCATTCCATAGCCGCTTTTTTCCATGCGCGCATACAATTCAGCAGTGAATGCCGATGCCGTATGTTGCACAGCCGGATGCAGTTTGTCTACCTGCGTATCGATGAGCGTCATGATATACTGATAATCGGCTCCATTGCTGGTATGGGTATCCATGAAGATGTCGGGCTGCCAGGTGTGGAAGATTTCCTGGAATGAATGGGAATTGCGGGAATCGGTCTTGATAAAGTCCCGGTTGAGGTCGTAATTGCGGGCGTTGCCACGGAAGCCGTAGGATTCGGGGCCGTTTTGGTTGGCACGGGATGTGCCGCGGTTGAGCATCCCGTCGATGTTATATACCGGAATGATGCACAGCACGGCATTTTCAGGCAGTTTGTTTTGTGCAAGCAGATCGCGTGCGAGCATCATTGCTGCATCGATGCCTTCTGGTTCTCCGGGGTGGATGCCGTTGTTGATGAGGATGACGGTTTTATCCTGTTGATGTATTTGTTGCGGGTCAAATTGCCCGTCTTTGGCCATGACAAACAGGTGCAATGGCCTGCCGGAATCCGTGGGGCCACAGGTCAACAACGTACACGAGGCATATTGCCTATCAAGGGTTTGATAGAACGCCACCACTTCTTCATAGGTAGCCGTAGTATTGCTGTCGCGTTCAAAGGCAGTTTGCTGGGCGGCAACACCTGGCCCATAGCAGATTAGGAAGAGTAGAAAAAACCGTTTCATGGCATACAACTTTTGGTAGACAAATGTATTAATTCTGTTTGCAAGACGCGCGATGCAACGGAATCGATACAAACAAGGTTATTGGGCCGCCAAGATGGAATTTAGGATGGCCAGGCCGATGGCGTCAACGGATTCCGCTGTGTTGGAGAGCACGACGATTGCAATTTTTTTGTCGGGAGTAAAAGCCATGTAGCTGCTGCTGCCGAATGTGCCGCCATTGTGCCAGTAAATCAGTTCATCGCCAACCAAGTTCATGTGCCATGCCAGGCCAATATCGGTATCCGGCGGGTTGAAGTACGTAAATTGTCGGGTAAGTGCCAGGGCGTGTTCCAAATCGCTTTCAGGCAACTTGAAATGGGCTTTTGCATAGTTGAGTAAATCCGGTACGGTGGATTTCAGTGATCCGTGTGCGGTAAAGGCGTCGAACGTCCACAATGGTGTTTCTTCGCCCTTCTGGTTGTATACTTTTGCAACATACTGCGTTTCCGCATTGGGGTGCTCAGTGGTATTATGTAGGCCTAATGGCTGGCAAATAACCTCCTGCACCATGGTGTCATAAGGCTTCCCATACTGGGTTGAAAGAATGTCGCCCAATAAGCCGAAGCCCAGGTTGCTATATTGATAAATGGAGTCCGGTGGTATATCCGCTTCATAGTTTTCTAAGTAGGCGTATAGGTGTTCTTTGGTATAGCCTTGATAGGGATCCAAAGGGTGGGCCGCTGCCGTGGAATCGATGTTTGCGGGCATACGGGGCAATCCGGAAGTATGGTTGGCCAACTGCTTGAGCGTGATGCGTTGCAGATCGGTGTTTGCAGCCACCGAATCAGGCAGGAACTTCGTAATGGTATCATCAATGCTGAGTTGTTGCGTCTGATCCAGGTATGCAAGCAATGTAGCCGTAAATGTTTTGCTAATCGACCCAATTTCAAACAAGGTGTTTTCATCGGGGAGCTGTTTGTTGCCTTTTTCCGTTTCGCCATAGTAATAACTGCTGGTTTTCCCGGCATTGATGATCCCTATGGCAAGTGCATGTGTATGCCCTTTGCGGCTATAACCCAATGCGATGGAATCTACGTGTCTGTCAACGTTTGACGCAGCAACGTTGGATGACGGTACAGGTTCCGTTTTCTCCGGGGCCGGATCGCCGGCATAAGGCTGGAATAGAAAGGTTTCAACCCGATGGACGCTGTCAAGTCCTAAGACCACTTGCAGCGGCGTGCTGAGGAAATTCAGTTTGTAGATGCCCAGGTTTTTTTCATAACTTTTCAGTTCGGCCGATTGAATCTGCCCCAAGGGATAAAGCTGTTGGGCCATCACGGTTTGGAATGCCTGAAGTGAAAGCGATTGCTTAAATTTAGGACTGGTCAACGCATAGATGGAATCGGTTTCCTGCAAGTTGAAATGGTACTCTATTTTATTGAAAACAGCTTGGTTGATACGCTGCTCATTTTCTTCTTGGGCAATAACTGAAAATACAGGCAATAATAAGATTAAGGCGCAGACAATTCTGTTCATGGTTCCAAACATTCGGCAAAATTACGTGAAACCAAACTACATTCCTAATAATTGTTTTAAGCGCGCATAGCCGGTTTTGCTCACATTGACGCTTTTGCCGTTGGATAGGACGGCGATATGGCCATCTTTTTCATGAGGTTCCAAGCGGGCAATGTGGTCGACCTTGACGATGAAGGAGCGGTGGATGCGGACGAAGTGAAGCGGATCGAGTTGTTCTTCAAACGAAGCCATGGTTTTATTCTTCAGGAAGGTGCCCTCATCGGTATGGATTTTTACATAATCATCATCCGCTTCCAGGCAAACGATGCTGCTTACCGGAATAATTTTAATTTTAGTGCCCGTTTTTACAACCACCCGTTCCAGCTTCCCCGATGTATGTGCCGCATTGTCCAGTAGCTTTCGTGTATTCTCTTTGCCGGTTTCTGCCTGCCGGGCATCAAGGAATTTGGTCATTGCCTGATCAAACCTTGCTTTGGTGATGGGCTTTAGGAGGTAATCCACGGCGTGTTGTTCGAACGCGCGGATCGCATATTCATCAAAAGCCGTAGTGAAAATGACGGCGGGCTGCTTGTCAATGATTTCCAGCATCTCAAACCCATTGATTTTGGGCATTTGGATATCCAGAAACACGATATCCGGCTGATATTGCATAATGGCTTTGGCACCTTCGAACCCATCGTTGCATTCCGCGACGACATCCACCTGCGGATAACTTTCGAGGTACTCCGCTACCATACTCCGTGCCAAAGGTTCATCATCTACCAATACCGCCTTAATCATAGTTGGGGAATCTTGATTATGCTGGTAAAGATATGTGTTGTTGCTTTAGTTTCCAACAAATCCGTACGCCCAAATAACAAAAATAGGCGACGTTGTACCCCCCGGAGTCCAAAACCTGTTCCCCGTTTGATTTTGTTGCTCTGGCTGTCATAAGGGTTTTCAATTTGTATTTCCAGCAAGCGATCGCTGCACGTACA
Organism: Parapedobacter koreensis; assembly: GCF_900109365.1. Classification (GTDB taxonomy): domain Bacteria; phylum Bacteroidota; class Bacteroidia; order Sphingobacteriales; family Sphingobacteriaceae; genus Parapedobacter; species Parapedobacter koreensis. The sequence continues at coordinate 187,324 of NZ_FNZR01000003.1, forward strand.
GGCAATGCTAATCGTCACTTTCTCCGTAGTGTCATACAGGCCGTATTTAATGGCATTTTCCACCAGCGGTTGCATGATCATGGCGGGCAGGGTCATGGCCAGGCATTCCGTGTCGTAGTCGACCTGGGTCTCTAGGCGGTGGCCAAAGCGGACCTTCTCGATTTCCAAGTAGAGCTGCAGGTGTTCGAGCTCATCTTTTAATGCGATAAGTTGCTGATCATCCTTGCGCAATGTCCCCCTGAGAAAATCCGATAGCTGGAAGGTCATGTTTCTCGCCTCATCCGGCTTACGACCAATAAGGGCGATGATGGAATTTAAGCTGTTGAATAAGAAATGGGGTTGCAATTGCTGGCGTAGGTTGTACAATTCGGCTTCGCGGGCAAGCCGTTCGGCATCCGCTTTGCGTTGTTCGTTTTCTTTATACTCCTGTTGGATATTCCATAGAATATTGATGACAGCCATCCAGGCGATCAATAGCGCATGGATGAAAAAGCGTAACGGTAGGGAGACATCCAGGCGATCAAGGTAGGTCTTATCGTTCAAGACATATTGAAGGATCCATCGGTCCGCAGATATACTGATAATGGCCAACACTAATCCCCACACCACGATGTAGAAGTATCCTTTTCTTCTCGGGGAGTAGTGATTTAATGCATTGGCAATGACATAACAGCATAATGTAATGATGGTGGCGCTGACCAAACTATCATTCAAAGCAAGGTTAAAATCTACGTCAAACCACCATAGCAATGCGGTTTGGATAAGCGCATAAGCTACCCAGATAATAAAACAGCTGATATTTATTAGCCTTTGCTTGGATGCAGTATACGGTGTAGCACTCACTACGTTTGTGTTTGTTGGCATTCGTAAATTTGTGGTCTCGCTCTTTGATTAGATATTTTTAATGGTGATTCCTCCAAATATCGAAGTTCCCTTGATGTACACAACCTTTTGCTCATCGTAGGGGATACCTTGCGTAAATCTTCTATCGTCTACTTCGCCAAACACAGACACCACCTCGGATTGGATTTTCCAATGAGAAGGCACAATGATTTTGGTGCCCGCAAATAGCTGAAAGACGTCGATGACAATCGGGTGGTGTATATCAGCTTGGATAAGATTGATGTCCGTACCGCCGAAAATATTGACAAGCTCGCCGCCCTGAAAGCGCTTGGAAATTATTGTTTTCTTAACCTCGCTGAAAATGGTGGTCGATTTCAGGTAATCATCGCCGGATGGCGGGCCTTGGTGAATATCCGCTGCCTCGGTTTCATTAAATGCGGCAGCCCCGCTGGAGGCAGGGCTATCCGTTTCGTCCGCTACGCGTTTGTTCCATTCATAAGGCTCATTCGCGTTCGGCGATTTCGTGTAGAATCTGCTGCCGCCGCTTGGTCCCCGCGTAGGCGATCCAGACTTTCCCCGTCCAAACAACAACCATAAGCCAATGCCAATAATGATCATGGGCCATATGAACGGGCCGATATTGAAATCAAACATCCGTTTGAGCAACATGAAGCCGCCAAAGCAGATGAAAAACAGCGATGCGGGGTTTCGGAAATTGGAATTGCCGCCAATGATCAAGCCTATAGCGATGAATATGACGGGCCACAGGTTGTGCCAGCTGAATAACCAAGATGGGAAAATCCAGTCTAACCCCAGTTTTCCGGCAAGTAACGTTGCACCGATTCCCAAGATGATAATCCCCGCCCACATTCTTCCTGAATTGGTGTTATTACGTGTCGGATAATGCTGCTTATTCATAACGTGTTATTAAAATCTTTATTTATATGACTCAACATGTTTTCAAACAATAATCCAAAGGTATATCGAATAAACGCCTTATGCAACAAGGATTAGGCAATGGTCATTTTTTTTTCGGTGAATGACCGTTTTATTCCGGTAAATGCCGATACCTTTTGCTACATCGGCAGTATATTTCCAGCGGAAAAAAATATTTTTTACAATTTATGGCAAACATTTGTATTAATCGACTAAATTCTTTTATATTTATCCCGATTCTGAGAATAAAAAATTAAAAGCTTAACAATGGGAGATTTTGACAACAAAGAGCGTGAAGAGGTTTTTTCAAAAAAGGTAAGGGCTGGTAAGCGGACTTATTTTTTCGATGTAAAGGCGACCCGTTCGAACGACTATTATATTACCGTTACTGAAAGTAAGAAGCGGTTTGAGGACGGTGTGTTTATCAAGCATAAGATTTTCTTATATAAAGAGGATTTTGAGAAATTTGCAGAAGGGTTGAATGAAGTGGTTGATTATATCAAAGCTCATCAAGACGTCGTTGAAAAGCGTTATGAACCAGGGTTTGAAAATAATGGTGTGGGAATAACTGAAGATGCGGAATCGAAAGACGATTTTTCGTTTTAACTAACCAACCGGAAGATAAATAGATCATAGGAAGCCTTGCGTCTGCAGGGCTTTTTTTATTGCCGGATAGGCAAGTGCCGTATGACAGTTCATTCAGACAACAGAAGGTTGCAGCCTCGGATGTCGCTGTTGTCAAAACGTCCCAATACTTCAAAATTGCCATTTGGCTGTACCTTTCCAAGGTCTTGTGTGGCAATAAACGCACACGAATAAACGTTTGCCAAGTCAATGACATTAATGGCTCCCGTTAGCCCTGCTGGAACGGTACCAAAAGGGTCTTCGGTATCCCTGATAATGATGTTCATCCAAGGCGGGCAACTAAACAAGCCATGTCCCGTCGAATAGGCCTGTGACAAAAGTTCGGTCATGCCATATTCTGAATGGACGCACGGTATATTAAATCCCGCACGTAGTTTTTCGTGCACCTCTTCACGAATCATTTCTTGCTTCCTTCCCTTCATGCCTCCGGTCTCCATGACAATCAGCTCTGGAAAATCTACCTGATAAGTTTCTACAAAATCCAGTAGTGCAAAGGTGACGCCGATGAGTAGTGTTTTTGTGCCGCTTGCCTTCAGCTCGTTTAACGCATGGAACAGCTCTTCGTGGTCATAAAGGAAATATCCACTTAGTGGATGTTTGCTTTCACGGATCAGATCATCCACCATGTAGATAAGCGAAGATCCTTCACGCTCGGCGTAGGAGGGAAGGAGCGCCAGTATTGCCAAATCCCTGGGATTGCCATAGCGTTGCATAAATGCCTGCCGGAAGCTCCGTTCATAAACCGATACATCAGCTACATAGTGCTTGCTTTGTACACTCCCCGTCGTACCCGAGCTGCTGAAGACAATTTGCGGATCCAGGGCTATTGACATGATTTTGTGCTGCTTAAAAAACTCAATGGGTAGGAAAGGGATGTCTTCTACGCGGTGTATTGCTTCGTGTTTTTGCTTGATGAGTGTCAGGTATTCGCGATACACCGCACAATGCTGTGCCTGGAAAGCGAATACCGTTAAGCAGGTTTCCTCGAAATCCCGGGGACTCCCTATGGCGAAAATATCATCCAGGGGAAGGGTCTTTGCTGTATCCATCTCAACAAAGATAACGTTTTATCGGCTATAACATCCCGCCACATACCGACAACACTTGTCCATTGACGTAGGAGGCCAGATCCGAGGCAAGGAATAAACAAGCATTGGCCACATCTTCCGTCTCTCCCGCCCGTTTCAGTGGGATGTTTTGTTCCCAGCCTTCCACGACTTTAGGATCCAACACGTCCGTCATTTCGGTACGGATAAATCCGGGGGTGATGACGTTGGTACGTATATTCCGTGATCCCAATTCTTTCGCGATCGACTTGGAAAAACCAATAATACCAGCTTTGGAAGCCGCATAGTTGGCCTGCCCGGCATTACCCTGTACGCCTACGACAGAGCTCATGTTGATAAACACACCTTTTCGGCTTTTCATCATGATCTTGCTGGCCGCTTTCGTGACGTTGAAGACCGATTTTAGGTTGACATCGATCACGTCATCCCATTGTTCCTCGGTCATTCGCAACAAGAGGCCATCTTTGGTAATCCCCGCATTGTTGACCACGATATCAAGCGTGCCGAAATCCGATATGATGTCGTTGATAAGTTTTTCGGCTTCGTCAAATTTGGAGGCATCCGAACGATATCCTTTTATCCTAGTACCACTTGCCTGTAACTCCTTTTCCAATGCTTCTCCCTTTTCGATGGAAGACAGGTAAGTGAATGCTACGTTTGCCCCCTGTTCGGCAAATTTTTCGGCTATCTTCTTGCCAATTCCTTTGGATGCCCCGGTGACCAAAGCGGTTTTTCCTTCAAGTAACTTCATCGTGTATTGTTTCTATGCCTATTTTAAGGTTAGGCTGCAAACATAGCTAAAATGCACGGTATTCGCGAACCCGCCGGAATAAAAACTGCGGTGGTTAATGACAGTAAATACCTACGTCAGGTTAAATTGTTGTAATAATTGAACGATAATGTTGCCAACATACAAATAATTTGCGTCCTTAGTAGGTAACAACAACAAACGATGAACGACGAGTTTTTTAAGCAGCTTTATCATAAGCAGCAGGAGATAGCCGATGTGCCGCCCAACGGCACCATTGCGGCATGGGCGCTTGACCTGCTGGACTTGTTATTCCCCGAGCGGCAGACGCATCCCGATCGTACCCTTGCGCAGATCGAAGAACAGTTTGCCCATTCCGAACACGTATTGCTCAATATTCTTAATCGAACTAAAGCGTGTGAAGATTGCAACAATGGGTTGATTGCCAAGGAGTTTTATAATAGGATGCCTGAATTGCGCCGGATGATGTATTCCGATGCTTCGGCTATTTATGAAGGTGATCCTGCCGCGACCAGTGAATTTGAAGTTATTCGCACCTATCCGGGGTTTTTGGCTATTGCGTTATACCGGTTTGCACATCGATTGATGACCTTGGAGGTACCGCTGTTGCCACGGATACTTACCGAGCATGGCCATTCGAAAACCGGTATCGATATCCACCCTGCTGCCGTCATCGGTGCGTATTTTTGTATAGACCACGGTACGGGCGTAGTCGTCGGCGAGACAGCAGTGATTGGCAGCCACGTAAAAATCTACCAAGGGGTTACATTAGGTGCGATGAGCGTAGAGAAGCTATTGGCCAATACAAAAAGGCACCCTACCATCGAAGATCACGTGATTATCTATGCCGGGGCAACCATTTTGGGGGGCGATACAGTCATTGGCCATGATAGCGTCATCGGTGGCAACGTGTGGTTGACCTCCAGCATTCCACCCTATTCTACGGTGTACCATCAGCCGACGGTGAAAATTGTGGATTCAAAAGCAACACATTGAATTTATGCGGACATTAATCGATTGTGTGGGAAATACACCCTTAGTGGAAATCAATCAGCTAAACCCTAATCCCAAAGTGAAGCTATACGCCAAATTGGAAGGCAATAATCCGGGTGGAAGCGTAAAGGACAGGGCTGCGCTCAATATGATCCGTAGCGCGATGGAGCGTGGAGATGTCAAGCCGGGTATGCGCTTAATTGAGGCAACCAGCGGCAATACGGGTATTGCATTGGCCATGATTGCACGCATATATGGTTTGGATATTGAACTGGTCATGCCCGCAAGCTCCACGAGGGAGCGTACGCTTACCATGGAGGCATTCGGTGCAAAAGTCACGCTATTGGAATCCATTGAAGTTTGCCGGGATTATGCGGAGGAAAAAGGCAAGCAGGGCGATTACTTCATTCTCAATCAATTTGCTAATCCGGATAATTACTTGGCTCATTACAAAACAACCGGACCCGAGATTTGGCGAGATACAGCCGGGCAAATTACCCATTTTGTCAGCGCCATGGGCACCACAGGCAGTATCATGGGCAATTCGATGTTTTTAAAGGAGCAAAATCCCGCTGTACAAGTAATTGGATGCCAGCCCACGGAAGAATCATCCATCCCAGGCATACGTAGATGGCCTACGGAATATTTACCCAAAATTTATGATCCGCAACGGGTAGATCGCGTACTGGATGTATCCCAATCCGAAGCGACTGAAATGACCCGGAGACTGGCTAAAGAGGAAGGCTTATTTGTAGGCATGAGTACCGGAGGCGCCATGGCTTGTGCGGCACGCTTGGCGCAAGAACTGGATGAGGGGCTCATCGTATTCATAGCCTGCGATAGGGGCGATCGCTACCTGTCGAGTGATTTGTTTGGTTAAGAACCGAACTTGCTCTTCAACGCTGCTAATTTGGATGCCATATCGCCCTCTCCTTTATTCGACCGTTCTGTTTTGCGTGCCTTGTGGTGTCCATGCTGTTTTTTCGTGGTTGCAGCGGGCTCTTCCGCTGTCTTCATCGATAGGCTGATCCGGTTGCGTTTCTCATCGACCTCCGTTACGGTCACCATCACTTTCTGCTGTACCTTCACCACTTCATTAGGGTCTTTCACATAGCGGTTGGCCAATTGGCTTAAGTGTACAAGACCATCCTGGTGTACACCGATATCTACAAAAGCACCGAAATTCGTGATGTTGGTGACGATACCGGGTAGTCGCATGCCCGTGCGTAGATCCGCAACGCTATTAACACCTTCGGTAAAAGAAAACTGTTCAAATTGCTCGCGGGGGTCACGGCCCGGCTTGGCCAACTCGGCCAAAATATCTTGAAGGGTGGGCATGCCCACACTATCGCTCAGGTATCGTTTTAAATCGATTTGCTTGCGCAGTTTTTCGTCGCGGAGTAAATCGGCTACATGGCAACCCAGGTCGGCTGCCATCTGCTGCACCAAACTATACCGTTCGGGGTGCACCGCGCTGGCGTCAAGCGGATTTCCAGCATTCCGTATCCGGAGGAAGCCAGCAGCTTGCTCGTACGCTTTTTCGCCTAAACGGGGTACGGCTTTCAGCGATTCCCTGTTTTTGAAAGCACCGTGTGTATTGCGGTAGTTGACGATTTGCTGGGCAAGTGAGGGACCTAAACCGGAGATATATGCCAATATTTGTTTGGATGCCGTATTGAGTTCTACACCTACCGCATTGACACAACTGATTACTGTGTCATCCAGTGCAGACTGGAGCTTCGTTTGATCCACATCATGCTGGTATTGCCCCACGCCGATGGATTTTGGGTCGATTTTGACAAGTTCCGCCAAGGGATCCATCAACCTGCGCCCGATGGATACGGCACCACGAACCGTGATGTCATAATCCGAAAACTCCTCGCGAGCCACCTCGGATGCCGAATAAATCGAAGCACCGCTTTCGTTGACCATCACAATGATTACTTCAGGGAATGACAGCTTGCGTACAAAATCCTCTGTTTCGCGTCCGGCAGTACCATTGCCGATGGCTATGGCGTGTATTTGGTGTTTTTCAATCAGGTAACGAAGGGTTTTTGCCGCTTCTTCGGTTTTTGCCGCACCGTTATGGGGAAATATGGCCGTATTCTCAAGTAATGCACCTTGCTCGTCGAGGCATACTGTTTTACACCCGGTACGAAACCCGGGGTCAATAGCCATCACTCGTTTTTGGCCCAATGGTGCGGCGAGCAACAGTTGCCGCGCATTTTCCGCAAACACGCGTATCGCTTCCTCATCAGCCCGTTGGCGGGTAAGCATGCGTACTTCCGTTTCCATGGATGGTTTAAGTAATCGCTTGTATCCATCAAGCATGGCGATACGCACCTGCGCACTGGCCGCTCCCGCACCTGTTATGTAAGCATTATCCAAAAGCGGCAACACTTCACTTTCAGGTATTTCGATGTCAAGGTAAAGCATTTCTTCTTTTTCCCCGCGGCGCATCGCGAGGATGCGATGGGATGGTGCCGTTTTCAACGGTTCGGACCATTCGTAATAATCCTTGTATTTAAGTGCCGCTTCCTCTTTGCCAGGCACGACCCGGGAGACAAATTGCCCCTTTTCAAGGAAAACCTTCCGGGTTTGCGCCCTAATGGATGCATCCTCGGCAATGATTTCGGCAATAATGTCGCGGGCACCAGCGAGTGCTTCTTCCGCATCGTTTATTCCCTTATCGGTAGCGATGAAAGTTTCCGCCGCTAGGCGGATATCCATTTCCCTTTGCTCAAGGATGAGCAGCGCAAGCGGTTCAAGTCCTTTTTCTCGCGCTATGCTTGCCCGTGTTCTCCGTTTCGGCTTGTAGGGAAGGTAGATGTCTTCCAGGTTGGCCATGGTTTCGGCCCCATTCACTAGTTTTTCCAGATCTGGCGTCAATTTACCCTGGTCTGCCAACGACTTGAGGATGACCTCCCTGCGTTTATCCAATTCACGCAATTGCTGAAGTCTGTCGCGGATGTTGGTGATCTGTACCTCATCTAAGCTACCCGTCAATTCTTTGCGGTAACGGGAAATAAAGGGGACGGTTGCTCCTTCATCAAGTAGGGCTATGGTGGTACTTACCTGCCGTTCAGACAAAGCAAGTTCCTTTGAAATGCGTATTTCGTGGGTCATTTATACGTAATGATCGGGAAGACTAGCGGCTTTATTGGTAGGTCAATAGCACTACATTCATGTGTTTTTCTCGTCGCTTATTGTAGTGGTTGTTGTAGATGAATTACCTTCTTCCAAGTTCCCGTTTTCCGGATTGGGAGAATCCTTGTCTACCGCTTGGTAGTCGCTATCGTTGTAGTAAGGGCCTTGGCTGCCGTAATAGTCGGGCTCTCGGCCGGGATTGTGCTGGTAGGTGCCCGCTGGGGCAGACGGGTTACTTTCATTTAGTTTTTTCGGCTCATCTTCCACGATCACATCCTTTACTTCAATATCTTTCTCAAAATTATTGATTTGATCGCTGATATCGCGCTTGATGCTTTCTGACGCATCTTTAAACTCACGGATACCCCTGCCCAATCCCCTTGCCAACTCCGGTAATTTCTTGCCACCGAACAACAACAACGCTGCAAACACGATAAGCATCATCTCACTTGTTCCGATGTTCAGGAAGGCGAATATTATACTCAACATAACAATACCTCTATTTTGTAACCGCTAAGGTAGGGCTAAATTTTGTGATATCCATGAATTATGGAAAAATTGATTGCCACAACGGGCTTTAAGTAGTCGATTTGGGTCGATGCCGACCTTTGTTCATTGGGACGTGAATCGTTTTATCCGCTTCCGGATGCACTTCAGCGCCTTAATCATGTGTTTTTCAACGGTACTTATAGATATTTGTAAAGAATTTGCGATTTCCAAATAGCTCATGTCGTGGTAGTATTTTAATTCGAAAACCCGGCGCGGTTGCAACGGCAAGGAAGCAAGGGCATTTTCGAAGGCTTGGTTTAGCTCATGATACTCCAGCGTGTCGCCCGTAGCGTTGGTTGAATCGGGATGAGGGTATTTGTCCGCGTATTTCTCCCGGGCAATTTTCGACTTGGTATACTTAAATAATTTGTAACGAATGGCGGTATGCAAATAGGCGCTTAATGACGTATGAATAGCTAATGTATGTCGTTTTTGCCACAATTCCGCAAATAAATCCTGGATTAATTCTTTGACTTCATCTTCGTCCTTAATCCGTTGGTAGGTGTGGTTGAATAAAGACTCCCAAAAATGTAAATAAATTTTTTCGAAAGCCGCTTCGCTTCCCGCTTTTAGCTCATTCAATACAGCCCTTTCATCAAAATGAACATTCATTTTTTTGCAACCAATTAATTTGCCATCTACATTTATAAAAAATAGCAATTTAATATGAGGTGTATTGTCGGTTAGCGATTCACAAATATAATAATGTCAATTTGATTACACAAAATTTGTACTAAATTAATATCGGGTGGATGGTAGGGGAGTAAAAGAGGTAAGTTCCCCTGCCAGCACTGCTGCTTGCTAGCAGGGGAACAAGTTACCTCAAAATCGTCAATATGTTACTGATATAACGTATTGAATAAGAATTTAAATGTACCATGCGGTTGTGCCCGGTAGGTAATTTGGGGACCGTAAGCATAAAAGTTGCCTTTGCCGACTGGTGCTTTAAACGCCGCAACACCGTCTTCCAGGTAATTTTGCCCCCAAGCCCATCCGCTCCGCAAGGGTTTGTCAGTGGCAAACCAAGCCAGTGCTTCAATGCCTTGCAGGCTGGCTTCAGGCTTCAAATCGAAGACAGGGCTGCTGTTGAAAATTACGTCGGCATCTTCTGACATTCCCCAAGCGGCGTCAATCGCCGGGTTGACTTTTACGCGCATGACGCTGCCCGGTATATAGAACCGTTCACCGGGGATAGGCTGTTCAACGCCATCGATGGTTTCGACCAACGCGTTTTTAACCGGAAGGCCAAGGTGGTAAGCAAGGGCTGTGCTGCTGCCGGTAGTCAGGATATCGCCACCCGCGTCCAGGAATGCTTTCAATTGGGGAATAGACTTTTCTGCCGTCAAGCTGCCCACCATATGCCTGTATTCCTCAGGCAGATCAGCCGGATCCGGGCCCCGTCCGCCGAAGCCGCCACGACCTGCCATGCCGCCCCGGCCAAAAGGAGGGATGCCACTTTCAATAAACAGGATGATATCGTATTTCTCCTTTAAGTTGCCACCATCAATTTCCTGCGGGAAAATAAGGTTAAATCCAAAATGGTATTGTTCCAGCATCCACCGAACCCAGCCGGAGGGCATGGAACCACCGTAATTGTCAAAAAGGGCGATACGGGCAGGCGCGATTTTGACCATGTTGGCCGGTACACGGGATGCCAGAATCGCTTGTACCCCTAATTCGGCAGCTGCTTGCTTGAGCAGATCCAAACCTTTGGCCGGCACATAGAACGAGCCTGCGGGCAAACCATCGGTAGCTTGCTGAACACGGTGCACTTCGACATTTGCTTTCAACAAGTCATTCACCACGATGAACGCATTATTTACGTTGGAGCTGATGAGGAATCCTTTGCTGGAAGTAGATACGGATTGAGCCGGGGGGACTTCCAATACGCCGTGGGGAAGCCGTTCAAACGGGCCGTCTATCCCGTCGAGAATCCGGTCGAAATCGATGCCCATCTGATAAGCTAACGTCCAGCCAGCAACGTCATATGGCCGCGTTGGAGGGCCTCCAGGATAGGCAAAATCATTGGGGTAATCCTGGGGTTCGAACATATCGATGATATGCGGGCGGAAGGCCTGATCCGTTTTGACGATGTAGGATCCCTTGGGATATTGTTTGCCGTTTACCGTGAAATCAGCGGTTGCCTTATCGATGAAGATCCCGTTTTTAACTAAGGTGTTGATGAATTTCACCGCAGTAGGGAAATCTGCTTGATCCGCAGACAGGATATAAGCGCGGGCATCCCTTTTTTCCGGATTGGCAAAAACGCTTTCATAATACGAGTCGGGCAGCCGGCTACTTGGCATCCGTCCGCCAAGGGATTCGGCGGATTCAGCGGCCTTTCCACTGGCCATGTCGGCCTCGTAGTTGGCTTGGATTTGATCGATGTTCCTGGGTGTAAGCTGCCAGTAATCTTTACTTCCCTTTGCAATGGAGTTTTTGCCCATTTTGTAGATGTTATACAGCACCTGCTCACGGTGGCGGGCAGCATAATCCAGGATCGCATAGTTCAACGAAATGGAATAATCGATGGATTGCTTAAAATGCCATTTTTGTGGGGTAACGGGATTGGGCGTATTGTTATTCGGTACGAGCCGTTCGGGTACCAAGGGCACTTCCATTGGCGTAGGGTTTCCAATGATCTCGGTCAGGAGGCCGATGACGTTGTGGAAATACGTAGTGGTACGTAGCCCGCCATTATACCAGGTGCTGAACGGAGAACCCTTCATACGGGTGAAGCCAGGTTTGTCTTCCACATTGAGGCGGTTGATCATACTGGCACCGACGGCGTCGATACCGGTCATCAGCAAGGGATCAATGTTATAGTTGAATGGATCCGTATACGGAGGGCCGGCAACCACGGCGCCGGCAGGGGCGGACTGGTGATGGTTGTACATCACCTGTGGCATCCACTCCAGGAATAACTGCCTGTTCATATTTTCTGACTCCTTCATGTTGACCATGTAGAAATCCCGGTTGTTGTCGTGGCCAATGTATTTGTGGTACAGCACAGGTGTATTCATGGCCCGTTTGGTCTCGTCGCTATTTCGCATATACCAGTTGGATACCAACTCCTGCCCATCCGGGTTGGCATGTGTCAGCAGCACAATGACGTCATCCAGTATGCGTAGCGTTTCTTCATCGGTCTTGCTGGTAAGCTGGTAAGCCATTTCGATCAATTGGTGCGTGCCGACCATTTCGGTGGAGTGCAGGCCACCATCAATCCAGACGACAGCTTTCCCTGTAGAAGCCAATCTTTTGGCGTCCTCGTCGGTCAATCCTTCGGCATACGCCAATTTTGTGGAGATAGACTTATATTCATCCAACTTTTTTATATTCTCTGGAGAAGTAATGATCAGCATATACTGCGTACGGCCTTCTTCGGTTTTGCCAATGTCAACCAATTTCACGCGATCGGATTCCGCTAATTTTTTGAAATACGCCTCTGTCTGGGAATAGTTTGCCAGGCGATAGTCATCCCCGATGGAGAAGCCAAAATGCGATTGCGGTGTCGGTACGGACTGGGCGAATGTAACAGCCTGCCATAGGCACAGCAACCAAAGGAATGTGTAGTTTTTGATTCTTTTCATGTTTTGCTTAATATTAAGTTCTTCATCAGTTTATACCTACTTCCGCCAGCAAGACGAGCAAGGCATATTGGATAGCTTGGTCTCCATTGTCATCGATCCACCATTCATTCAGGGAGTGCCCCCCGCCACCTTTGCCCCCACGTCCAATGGTGACCGCGGGTACACCCAAAGCAAGCGGGGTGTTGGAATTTGTCGATGAGGCAGATAAGGAAGGCTCCTGTCCGAAATACTTGGCGGTGGCCATCGCCCGTTGTACCAACGGCGATTCGGGGGCGGCGATGCCTGATGGCCTATCGCCTATCAATTCGATGTTTACCGAGAGATCTTCCCCAGTTTTTTTGGCCTTGTTCACTTCAGCAAGGCTTTCCGCTACGGCATCCTGCAACAGTTTATCGATTTCCGTCAGCTTCTCCGGGCTTTCGGAGCGCATGTCTACCACCACCCACGATTCATAAGGAATGCTGTTGACCGAGGTGCCGCCTCCGGTGATGCTCACACTGAAGGTGGTTTTAGCCCCGCCTTCGTCAATAAGTGCACGCGCTGTTTCATCCCATCTGGCCATTGCACGGGCCATGGCAACATGGGGATTGACAATGCCATAAGCACCATAGGAGTGCCCTCCCGGGCCTTTGAAGGTGATGCGGTATCGATGCGATCCGATTCCTTGGTTGGTGATATCGCCGATGTCGCCGCCATCTACCGCTAAGTAGCTGTCTATCTTCGGTCCTTTTTCGAATAGGTATTTCACACCGCGCAGATCACCCTCGCCTTCTTCTCCAACCGTACCCACAAACAGGACATCACCTTGTGTGCTGATGCCCGTGCTGTTCATGCTTTTCAACAGCGTGAGCAAGATGGCCAATCCCCGGGTATCGTCCCCGATGCCGGGAGCATAGAGCGTATCGCCCTTATGTTTTACCGTCACGTCGGTACCCTCGGGGAATACGGTGTCCATATGGGCCTCGATAACGGTGGTTTTTTCGCGGACGGTACCTTTGCGAAGCGCCAAGACATTGCCAATGCTATCCGTCCATATGGAATCGGCCCCAACTGCCTTTAGCATCGCCTCAAACTGGCTCGCCCGGGCGGCTTCTTTAAAAGGAGGCGCCGGTATTTCCGTGAGGAGGATATGGTTTTTGGAGGTTTCCTCATGGAGGGCCGTAATCTTGTCAAACGTTTCCTTTACGGAGGTATTTGCTGCCAGCTTTTTTATTTCATCCACATAAGTGTCAGCCACTGGCGGCGTGGTTTCCGCCGTTGCAGCCGAACCGCTTTCCGAGGGCGATTGGCAACTCAATGCAATCAGGGCAACTAAGCATGCCCCGATTGTATGACGCTTTGACGGATAATTTTCTAACTGATCGAACATGGCTTATTTAGCAACGTATAATTGGTTGAACAGCCATTTAAAGGTGCCATGCGGCTGTGCACGGAACGTGATTTCCGGCCCAAACGCATAAAGCTTGCCTTTGCCCACCGGAGCGGAGAATGCCGTGATACCGTTTTTCAGGTAATCAGCGCCCCATACCCAGCCACTGAGCAATGGATTGCTGTCGCCATACCAAGCCAAAGGTTTGACTCCTTGGCTTTTTGCACCTTCTTCCAGCTTGAATACCGGACTGTTGCTTGACATGACACTTACCGTTTCGGGCATACCCCAGCCCGCTGGATCCGTAGTATCTGCAATTACTTGATGGATGCTGCCCGGGGCATAATATTGTTCGCCACGGAGCGGCCTTTCGCGGCCATCTTTATCCACTTCAACGAGGGCATTCTTGACCGGCAGGCCCAAATGGTAGGCTAGTGCCGTGCTGCTACCTACGGTAAATAATGTACCTCCAGCCTCTACAAAGGCTTTGAGCTGAGGAATGGATTTTTCAGCGGTAATATTGCCTATCATATGATGATACTTTTCAGGAATGTCCGCCAAATTCGGCCCTCGTCCGCCCCGCATGCCAGCGGCGTCGCCTGTCGAAACAGGTGGAATGCCGCCACCAATGAATAAGATGATGTCATACTTGTCGATTAAGTTGCCCTTATCTATTTCCTGGGGGAAAATTAGTGAAAAAGTGTCAAAGTGGTACTGTTCTAATAGCCATCTGACCCAACCCGATGGCATGGAGCCGCCATAGCTGTCGAACAGCGCGATACGGCTGGGTTTGATTGCAGTCACGTTGCCCGGTTTCTTACTCGCCGGAATGGGTTTGATACCCAAGGTGTCCGCCATTTTTTGAAGGATGGCCAATCCATTTGCGGGCACATAAAATGAGCCCGCGGGAGCACCGTTGTACGCTTCCTGGATGCGTGATACATTAATGCCCGCTGCCAGCAGCTTGTTTGCCGCAACAAACGAGTTGTTGACTTCCGAGCTCAACAAAAAGCCAGCAGATGACTTGCCGACGGTTTGCGCTGGGGGTGCCTGGATTTGCCCGTAAGGTACGGCTTCGAATGGGCCATCAAAAGCGTCCTGGATGCGGTCATAGTCAATGCCGAATTGATAGGCAAGCGTCCATCCTGCCGCATCGTAGGGACGCACAGGGGGGCCACCCGGATATTCAAAGTCATTGGGGTGATCCTGAGGCTCGAACATGTCGAGGACATGCGGACGGAAAGCCTGTGCGGCCTTCACGACATACGACCCCGCAGGATACGATTTTCCCGCTACCGTAAAATCGGAGGTAGCTTTATGGATAAGGATCCCTGATTTGATCAATGCGTTGACAAACTGTACCGCCCTGGGGAAATCGGTTTGGTCAGCAGGGATGATGTATCCCCGTGGGTCGCGCAAAACCGGATCGCTGAATACCTTTTCAAAGTATGATGCCGGAATGTTGTCCCTTGCGGAGTAGCGGGCAGATTGCTCCAACTGCTCCGTAGCTACCTTGTTCGCTGCTTTATCGGCCTCAAAGGTGCTTTCAATCTTGGCGACATAGCTCGGTTTGAGCGGCCAGTAGTCGGTACTGCCGCGCTCAATGGAATTACGCCCCATGGTATACATGTTGAAAAGCAGCTCATCGCCGAAACGGCTGGCATAATCCAGGATAGCATAATTCAGCGATACCGAATAATCAATCGATGTTTTAAAATGCCATTCCTGTGGGGTCACGGGATTAGGCGTGCCATTGTTCGGGATTAACCGCTCGGGTATCAACGGCACACTTGATGGCGTCGGATCGCCGATGATTTCGGTCAGGATACCGATGCTATTGTGGTAATAAGGGGCTGTGCGCAATCCCCCGTTCCACCAAGTAGAGAATACCGAGCCACTTAACCGGGTATAACCTGGCTTCTTTTCGACGTTGAGCCGGTTGATCATGGCCGCGGCTACGCCATCGATACCGGTCATCAATACGGGATCCAATACGTAATTGAACGGATCGCGGTAGGGCGGGCCAGCTACCACTGCGCCGGCAGGTGCCGATTGGTGATGGTTATAAATGATCTGTGGATTCCAATCGATGTATTGCAAGCGTGAGATGACCGTGCTTTCCATCAGATTATTCATGTAGAAATCCCGGTTGTTGTCATGGCCGACGTACTTGTGGTAAAGTACCGGTGTATTTTTGTTCCGTTTCAACGGATCCTGCTGCTGCATGTACCAATTGGATACCAGTTCCTGCCCGTCAGGATTACAGTGGAACAGCAGAATCACCACCTCATCGAGGATTCGGAGATTTTCCGGATCATTGCGGCTCACCAGTTGGTAGAAGGTTTCAAACAGTTGGTGTGTGGCGACCACTTCGGTGGCATGCAGTCCCCCATCAATCCATACGACGGGTTTTCCTGCAAGAGACAGTTCTTTGGCTTCCGCTTCCGAAATTTCCGCGCGGGCAAATTTTTGGGAGATTTCCTTGTACGTGTCTATCTTGGCCAGGTTTTCTGGCGAAGAAACGATAATCAGGTGCATGTCCCGTCCCTCGGAAGTTTTTCCGGCAAGTTCCATTTTTACCCGATCGGATAAAGCCGCAACTTTTTTGAAATAGGCTTCCGTTTGGGTGTAATTGGCCAGCTTGTAGTCATCCCCGATGGTAAACCCAAAGTGTTCCTTTGGCGATGGGATGTGCTGTGCAAAGACTTGCATCCCCACCAGGATGAAAGCCAACAATGATAACGTTGTACGTCTGAGCATAGATTTTGGGGTTATAATGAAATCAGTTAGAAACATGCATTATAAATTCTTAAAACGGACGCCCGTACGGCAATCACAGGGCTCACCTCTCGATTCGTCGCATGCATTGTCTTGAAATTGAACCAAACGGGTACCATCGGTCATGGTGATTGCAAACTTAAATAAAAAGTAATCATTTGGCTCAACTGTATCTAAATCGATACCGACAATTTCTGCAAGTTCCGCTGGGGTATGGTTGAATGTTTTTGGAAACTCCGTCACGGTCTCGTACAGCATGTCCGAGCTTCGGATGGTACTTGGCAGCGGAAATTGCCGGATATTGGGCCATACACCGGCCAACGATAAGGTAATCGGGTAAGCAGGCGGGCTTGATTCCCGTTTGTTGAAACTGACATACACATCAATGGATTGCGCATGCACACGGCCTCCCGCATCATAATAGTCGAGCGTCCACTCGAATTCCTGTGTAGTGGCGTAATCGGCATCGGCCATGTTGAAAAACGAAACGTTGGCGGTTTGATAGGTAGGTAGTGCTGATTTTTCGATATTGATGGTCACTTTCGGAGTGGCCGCTATCTTAAACTGTTCCCAGTCATAGTCCACATCCTTGCAGGAGTTGGCCAGCAATGCCGTTGCTGCGAACAAACTGTATATTAATGCCTTTTTCATCTTCCTATTCATATTGAGGTTCTTCTTTAGTTATAATATCCTTACCTGATTTAGTCGTTTACATCCCAAAACACCGGTGTAAATTGCTGTTTGCGTTGAAACTCATCACGGATGGCGATGACGGTTTCGTTGGATGTCAATTCGGTTTCCGAATAGTAAAAGCGCATGGGAAATTCATCCAGCGGAGCCAATAGTTCTTCCAATTCGGGCAATCCGGTGCGCCGGTAGTCATTGTAGGCTTCCACGCCGTTGCCATAGAGCGCGATCCACTTCTGCATCATCAGCAGTTCCATTTTTCCGACCGCATCGGCTGCATCAAATTGTTCGCCAATGCGGTTGGCAAAGCCCGTGATGTTGGCAGCCGGTATGGCCTGCCCGCCGTTGCTGGTTGATACCGTATTCACCAGCATCAGATGCGCTTCCACGCCATCCATCAGGAGCTGTTTGACGTCTTCGCCGGTATTTAAAGTCAATGCCGCTTCTGCGCGGATGAACTTGACCATGAAGTTGGTCAAGAGGGGCAATATGCCACCTCCGGTACCATCACCATTCGTGAAGAGTGCTACCTTGAAGGAATTGCTGGTGGTGCCTGTTACGGCACCATCGTTGTTAAGGTATATATTTTCGGTGGTGAGTGAGGGGATCATGCCGTTGTCGTATAAGCCGGCCGCCGGGTAGATACCTACAATGGCGCGGGTATTCAAATCGGCGGGTGATGCCGTGCCGTCCCCTGGGTAGCGGCCATAATAACCTTCGCCGTTGGTGGAATTGGCTAATCCGCGAGTTTCGTCCATCCGGAAGATATAATAACGCAACCGTGGGTCGTCCTGCGCTTTTAAGCGATCGATGAGCGGCATGCTTACGTAACCGCCGCGGCCGGTATTGTACCAGCTAACAAACCACGGATGGCGTGTATTAGGTGCTATGGTCGTACCGTATTGGAATGTGAAATCTTGGCTATTATCGGCTATCAGTTCGTCCGCTTCAGCGATCAACGCCTTGATGCCGGCCGCTGCTCGGGCCGGATCCACGAGGCGGATTTGATTCAGCATCTTTAGCTTGAGGGACTTGCCCATCCGGCTCCATTTTTCCGCGGATCCTTGGAAAAAAAGATCGGCAGACGAACTGACTGAAAACCCTTTGTCGATATCGGCCAGGGCCTCGTCAATTACAGAGAACAAGCTTTCGTAGATGTCCGCGCCGTTATCAAAAACAGGATTTGGAAATTCTCCGCCTGCCTGTGAATAGGGGATATCGCCCCACACATCTACCATAATACTGTATAAGTATGCTTTTTGCAGCTTAGCAATGGCCACGTATCCCCATTCTCCCTGCTCGGTTCCCACCCGGATGATGGTCTCCAAATCGGGAATCGTACCTGTGTAAAATCCGGACCAAGAGCTTGAAAACGAGCCGCCGGTCTGGTTCCAGCGATTGAGCGGCCCAGAGGCAAATTGCTGGGAGACACTGGTTGATCCGCCATTTAAACCGTTTGACGCACTCGAACCACCAAAGTTGCCAGCTAGTGAAAGCTGCGTGGCCGGAAGCAAGAGGCTCAACGTTGGCGTGGTTGGATTGTTCGGGTCGTCATTAATGTCGACGAACTTTTCACACGATGCGGTGAAAATACCTACCAGTAGGATACCGAGGTAGGTGCTAAGATTTTTTATATGAAGATAGCTATGTTTTCTTTTCATGTCCTTATCGTTTAAGGGAGTAGTGCATATTAGAAACTGAATCGGAGGTTTACTCCATATCGGCGGCTGGTCGGTACGCCGCCGCCATCTGTGCCCGCGTTGTTGCCGGAGGTGGTACTCACTTCAGGATCGTAATTCATATATTTTGGGAAGTTTGGTGCTTTGTACCACAGGTTGCGCCCGCTGATGGAGATGAAAGCCGAACCAAACGGTGATTTTTCCAGCCATTTGGAAGGAATACGGTATCCCAATGAAACTTCGCGAAGCCTGAAGACCGTTGCATCAAACACAGTGCCTTCTGCAATGCCTCCCGGCCCGAAACCACTGGTAAAGTAGTAGTCGATAACCGGGATGGCCGTGTTATTGGGGATTTTGTCGCCGTTCTCATCGAGTAGCGGTTGTAATGTGTTCACGTCGCCCAACACACCGGGACCGATATACAGCAACTCGCGGTCTTCAGTATCCCGGGATACCCCACGGGCCATGGCTTCTCCGATTCCATCGGTATAGATGGCACCCCCTTCTTTCCAGTCAAACAGCACATCCAAGGTAACCCCCTTATACGAAAGGGTATTGCTGATGCCTACCATAAACTTGGGTGCAGGATTGCCTATTGGACCGCTCACCCCAGAAGAGATGGGTTTGCCGGTTTGTGGGTTGACTAAGATATTCCCTTCATCGTCACGCGCATACCGGCCGCGGTAAATCTGGCCATAGGGCTGCCCCGGGATGTGTACGTTATTTCCGTATACCAATTGAGCATATTCCCCTAAGTCGTCTACCATGTTGTTGTTGCGGGTGAAGTTGGCATTGATATCCCAGTTGAAGCCATTGCCATTGCGGAAGGGCGTGCCGGATAGCATCACTTCCACGCCACGGTTGGACGTTTGGCCCAAATTGATGATCCGGCTCGTGTAGCCTGTGGACGGCGGTGCATCCACGGTGAAGATCTGCTGTGTACTCCGCTTGTGGTAGTACGTCACATCCAAGGTGGCCCTGCGGTTGAAGAACTGCATTTCCGTGCCGATCTCAAATTCAGTGATGAATTCCGGCTTCAAGTTGGCGTTGGTAAGCGCATTGGATAGAGTGAGGGTACTCACGTTGGATGCTGTACCATTTGAGAATGGCGAGTCCAGCCCGCCAAAGGATTGGTTGGCGTTATAGACATTCGTGGTGAGGTAGGGCGAGGCTTCGTTTCCCACGCGCGTATAGCCAATGCGGAATGTTCCGAAGGAGAGGACGTCACTTTGTATTTT
Source organism: Parapedobacter koreensis (assembly GCF_900109365.1). Taxonomy (GTDB): domain Bacteria; phylum Bacteroidota; class Bacteroidia; order Sphingobacteriales; family Sphingobacteriaceae; genus Parapedobacter; species Parapedobacter koreensis. Next base: position 207,614 of record NZ_FNZR01000003.1, read on the forward strand.
AAACGCATTCGTGTAGTTGAACGAGGCGTTTGCACCGCCATAAAAATAACTTCTGTTTTCTTTAGGCAGGGTGGAAGAGACGTCGTTTCGCCCGACGAGGTTGAGCGATAGGAAATCCTTGTAATCGATGGTGATATCGCCGAAAAAGGCATAATACCGCTGTTTGATCCGGGCACGGTTGTTTGGTAAGTTGCCGAGCGTGATGGTTGATGTGTTACTGATGTCATTGATCCCGCGCGTAATGATGTCGTTGCCATCAAATACCGAACGGTTGGTCATCCGCTGGTTAATGTTGTTGCCGAAGATGGCCCTGATGGAGTAGTCGGTCGCAAACGACTTCGTTACAGTCAGCAACAACGTGTTGTCCATTTCTTGCCGATAAATATTATCTGCGCTCATTGAACCATTGGCATATACGGAAGAGCCCCGCCCCAAGACACTTAACCGCCTATCCGTATAGGCATTGAAACCTACGGAGTTTTGGATATTCAGCCATTCCAGCGGATCATAGCCCAATACAAAATTGCCATAATACCGATCGACGTTGCTGGTAGAAGGGCTGTGAGCGACCGACCAATAGGGATTATCCAAGCCTGCCCGTGCGTATACGTTATCCCCGGCCGGTGTTTCATAGGGTAATCCGGCCAAATCGTAGCTGGTTGGCAGGAAATATAAGTTGCTCATGACATTTCCGCTGCCCCCGATAGGCGGGGCTGTTTGGTCGGTCATGACGTAGTTAATGGTTCCGCTGGCATAGAAATTATTTTCCATGCGGACATTGCCCCCTATGTTAATGGACGTACGAGCAATGCTATTGCCGGGGACGATACCTTCATTTTTGGTACGGCTGAGGCCCGCCGTAAAATTCCCCTTTTCACTGCCGCTGTTGATACTTAGTGCCGTTTCCAGCACACCGCCTGTCCTAAAAAAGGCATCCTGCGCTTGCCCAGCATAAGAGCGGTAAGGTACTTGCACCGGGGTGACACCATCGGCTTCAAAGAACTCCGGGAAATCTGCCGCCGATACCAAGGTGGCCAACGGGTGGGGGATGGTAGCCCTGGAGCTATAAGCCGAGCCGGAGGAGCCGTACACGCCATCGCGGTAATCAAAGTTGGTGCCTTGGCCATAGATCTGCTGATAATCCGGTAGGCCTGCTATCTCTTCCATGGAATAGGAGGTGTTGACAGTGATTTCCGTTCCTTTCCGGCTCCTTTTGGCCGAAGCCTTGGTCGTGATGATAATCGCCCCATTAGCAGCCCGCGAGCCGTAAAGTGCGGCAGCCGCAGCGCCCTTCAATACCGTAATGCTTTGGATGTTGTTGGGATCGATGTCAAACGCCCGGCTGGCGGTCGTTTGATTGCCTTGCGTATTGCGCTGGCCAACCCGATCGAAGGTGGAATTATCAAAAGGAATTCCATCCACTACATAAAGTGGCTGGTTGTTGTTTCCTAAGGAAGAGTTGCCGCGGATGCTGATGTTGGTCGATCCGCCAGCCACGCCACCACCACCTTGGATATTCACCCCGGCTACTTTTCCGGTGAGTGCCCGTACCGGATCTGGCTCGTTCTTCTGCGCCAACGCGTCGGCGTTTACCGTTGATACGGAATAACCCAACGTGTTGGACTTCCGTTCGATACCGGCAGCGGTGACCACGACTTCGCTGAGTTCGAGTTGATCCGGTTTCAGACTTACATTGAGGGTATTGGCGTTGCTTAATGGCTCGGTGACGTCCACATAGCCCACAAAGTGGAAGGTTAGTGATGTTGCCGTTGGAGGCGCGGTAATCCGGTATTGCCCGGCATTGTCCGTAGATGTACTGATGGTTGTTCCTGTTATGGTGACGGATACCCCCGCAATCGGTTCGCCAGCTTCATCCGTCACCTTGCCGGTGATGGGGCGTTCTTGTTGCCCGGTAATGTCATTGTCTTTATAAACAATGTAAAAATTATTACCGTTGTGTTTATAGTGCAGGTCGGTGTTTTGCAAAAGGAGATCCATGAGTTCGGGAACCGCCATTTCCTGATGGTTATGCAACACGTCTGCCGCGACCCGATGTCCACTTACCAATCCACTCCGGTAGGCGATGGATATGCCATGGCTTTGTTCGAGTGACAGGAAGGCATCACGCATTTCCATCTCTTCCCCCTCGTTGTCAGCATGCCGTGGATTATTCCGGACTTCGAATCTTGCGTTGTGCGCTATCAATTGCGCCCGCAACGGATTGCTTCCCAAAATGAGGGTGAGCAGCAAACCGCAAGATAGGGTAAAAAATCTACGCATAGTACTTAATTGAGTTTGTTAATTAGTTAAATTAATGTTGTTTAGCTACTGCAATAACCTCCCCTTGGCACCCGTGCACAAGCATGGAGCCTCACTTATCATCCGTGAGTTAATTTTAGTTTGTTTATGAATGAATAACCCGGTCGTGCCGTATGCGTTACTGGGTTGTAAGAACGTATTGCTTTTCTTCGTTGGTATCTGTAATAACCAATCCGTATAGTGTAATTATGTGATTCAAAAGCTGTTGCCGATCGTTGACGACCGGTATTGAACCTGAGGCCTTTCGCGTCAATGCGCTATCCTGCAAAACCACCGTCTGTATATCATACGTTTCAGCAAGCAATGCCTGGATTTCCGCAAACGACGTCTGGTCCAATAGGATTTTATGGTCTTGCCAAGCGAAATGTTCAATGGCCTTCTGGTTGATTTTTTTGGTTATTCCATGGGGTATCTGTTGGCCAAGGTAAACCACGTCATTGGGTTCCATTGCTATGATTTCCTCTGATTTCCCTTTGCGTGTATGATGCAACCTTATTTTGCCGCTTTTCAGTGCGATTTGGGTTCCCGATGTGCGCTTTTGAACATTGAACTCCGTACCGACCACCTCGATGGATAGCGTGTCTGCGAGATGAACGACAAACCGTTGCCGGTCTTTTTTCTTGGTTACCTTAAATGAAGCCTCGCCATCAAGCCATATTTCCCGGTTTTCATCCGTGGTATAGGCGATGGTGGAGTTGCCGTTGAGCACGACTTCGGAATCATCAGGAAGAACTATAGCCTTGATTTCGCCATAGGCTGTTTGGAAGGTTGCATGCCGTTGGTGCCAAGTATTAAAGAAGGGAAACGCAATGGCCAATAGTACAACTGCTGCAGCTGCGTATAACCAACTCGATTTCTTGGCAAGTCGCCTTACTATCGTCGGTTTTGAGTTTGCTGTTGCTATCCGACGTTTTATTTGCTGAAACATGCTTTTTTCAAGCGCGAGCCGCCTTTCAGCATCCAGATCCGTTGTATACGGTCTCGATCCTTCGTGCATATTGTACCAATCCATCAATTGTTGTTCTTCCGATGGAGTACATGTTCCGATAAGGTACTTGTCGATTAATATTTCGAGTGTTTTATTGTCCATTCTTGACGTTATTCAGTTATATGTGTCTGATGGGGATAAAAACCTCCATATAAATTTTTAATTTTTTTAATAAAATTAGCTATTTGTTGAGATTTTGCTTGGATTATCGGATGTTAGTTACTATTTCTTTACACATTCCTTACCTTTTCCAGACCCATTGTTTGCCCCCAGGGTAACGAAACGGTATGAAAATAGTGAGTAAAGTGTAGGCAAAGAATGGCTGAGGGATATGGCAGCTGTACCTGCTCTCAGACTGCTCCCAGACTGCTGTGCATGACAGGGCTGTCTGCCTGCGGTGAGCGAGGTGTCTGCCGGGTGTTTGGCGCACCCTTACAGCAAGCTGACCGCAGCTTGACCGCCTGTTGATCCGACCATGATGCGGCACGTTCCTTCCGCGGGTAGCTGAAGGAGGAATTGGGTATAAGACAGTTTGGTGAGACCGCGTACAAAACCAAAAAGACTGCCTCTTGAGACAGCCTTTTTGGTTGTTTGCCGTTTTTTGAGTGGCAACAATTAGGTATTAATAAGCTCCCAAGAAATGACTTCCAGTGCCATTGACCAATTGAGCACCTTTGGTGATTTCCTTGGTTTTCCAGTTGATGACGTAGAGGTTACCGTCTTTGCCAGTGGGCGTCAGCGGAACATAGACATAGTCGCCATGTGCGCCAATATTCTGGTATTGAGGGAATGTAAATTGCGAACCTGAAAATCCTTCGTCTGTCTCTTGCTCTGTGGTCAGCTTAGTGGCTGTTTTGGCATTCAAGTCGACCAGCGCAACGTATCCACCGGCAACCGTACTTCTGGTGTACAATACCACACCGATACCATCCTGGATATAACGGAATGCCCGGATACCTGCATCTTGAATACCCAAAGCGGCATTTAAATCAAAGTCGTACGTATCATCGTAATCGTCTGTTGAACTGCTGATACGCAAGATTTGATGACCGGATCCCATGCTAGTCGCAGCTTGGTAAATATGCCCGTCGGTACCCACGTACTGCGTCATGGTGCGGTACGAAAGATTGTCCGTGTTTGCAACCGTAGACGTAATCAATTTGGGATTCCGCAGCGTAGGGTAATCCACAACCAATGTTGTCGTTCCCAAGTCCCGCTCGTTGGTCATTTGCCAACCATTAACTAAGCCATTGTTATTATAGGTCACTGTGCCATTGACATCATGCCTGCGGATACCCAATCCGATGAATATTTTATCCTGGGCTTCATTCAATACCGGAACATCCGCACGCCATACATGATAGCCTTGTGCTTCCAGTTCTTCACCTAACTCGATGTCGGCACTCCCCGTATTGGTGATGCCGGTAGTATTGAGGTTTATGATGGCCATACGTACTGATCCCTTTGGATTTCGATAGACAAAATTAGGTGCTTCTCCAGTGTAAGGGTCGTCAGCTTCACCAAAAGAAACGCCTACACCAATCCCTTCTGCAGCCTTCGTCCAGCGGGGCGATGTACCTAAGATAACAGCGGTATTCAACTCGTCACCCACTTCTTCAAACTCGCCTCCGCCGTGTACGCTGTATTTGTTGAACACACCGCCATCAGCGCCCGTATATTGGATATTATACAAAAAATTTCCATCTGCAGATCCTTGTACACGTGCTGTGCGTTGGGATTTTAACGAAAATCCTTGGCCTGAATCAAATATGCGAACCACGTGATTCGGATCGATGGCTTGTTCATGCGATAAGGCATAAGCAAGCGTACCGCCATTGCCAGGTGTACCAGCCACATCGGGGAATGCTGCCGTCAGTGTAATCCAACGGGTGCCTTCTTCAACCGGAGGTTCGGGGTTGGGATCATCCGGCCCGTCATTATTTTTGCTACAACTGCTTAGCGTCACAGCCACTATGGCTGCAGCATACATCGCTTTGGTTAAGTGATTTCTCATAACTATTTGTTTTTATAAAAATTTACTAATCGTATAATTCAGTTTGATGTAAACGCCTCTTCCCGGCTTTTGTACCATGAAATTGTCATATACTTCTGCATTGAATAGGTTTTTTACATCAAGGCTGGCCACCAATTTGCCCGACGGGAAACGATAGCTCGCACCGATATCATGGGTGAATTGGGTAGGGGTCTCAGACCATTCCGGGGCTCCCCATACGATATAATACTGCCCTACATAGCCGGTGTTGTAGTACAAGTTCAAAATTGATTGCTTCTGAAAAATGTTGTTCAGCCGATACTGGACGTTCGCATTGATGGTAAAAAAGGGTTCATTGGGCACCTGTTCATTGTATAAATCATGGGCTTCCCCGCTTCCATCAACTCCCCCTTTAAACAGGTTGTTGAACTTTGAAAAATTCAGCATCGCATTGAGTCGGTTGTCGTAGATGTATACGACTTCACCTTCAACGCCCCGCGCCTGTGTCTTGCCCAGATTGATATATCGGGTGGTTTGGATATCGGCGTCTTCTTCATTTTCGATTTCATCGGCATCCACCACCTGCTGGGTGATTTTATCAAAACCGTTGCGCCAGAATGCACTACCGTAAATCGAAAGCTTGTGTTTGCCGAAGTCAAATGCTCCCCAACGGAAACCAAGGTTATAATTCACGTTTTTCTCCGGTTTTAAATTCAGGTTGGGCAAGATGTTGATTTCCGGATCGCCGTATAGATGCGTTTCGTTTGGCATGATGTAGGCGTTTTCCCCCGAGGCGATGATAAATAGCTTGGGAAGGATGTTGTAGGATACCGTCGCCCCATACCCGAAGTTGTCGGCAAATGTCGTCGTATCCCGCCTTATGATGGTATTTTGGCCATTTTGTGTGACAATCTCAGGCCGACTCCGATTCGTCCGGTTAGCGGTATATTTAACGAGTAGGTTGGTTATTAGCTTGTCGTTAAGGGTTTGTGCCTCGTAATTGAACGACAAGATATTTTTAGTTACGTCACTTACCGTGACCAAATCCCTGTTGATCGGATTCAGCAGGTCACTGTCGTTCCTGTCCGTCATTTCAAATTTATGGTTTAGCGAGACGCGGTGCCCGGGCGCGACGGTATACCCCAGGTTCGAACGTGCATTGGTGATTTTCCGATCGACTTGCGTGATGGTTTTTTCTCCTTGTTGCCCGCCTCCGGTTGTTCGCAGTGGCACCCTTTCTCCGAATTCAATGACCTCCCTGACCGTGCCGTCCCAATTGTAGGCCAAGCCGACCGTATCTTGCAGGTAGGTGCTGCGGTTGCTGTGCACGGCATTGACACTCAATGCCAGTCCGTCAATCAGGAAATCCCTTTTGTTGTAGTTTAAGCTCAATACATGGGCCTGGTATTCGGTGAAACGACCGACATAAGGTACAGCCATGGTTGTGCCGTGGGGAATCTCGTTGTAGGTGTCCGAGACGTTGTAGCCCAAAAAGAATTGGTCGGCCCAGTTGACATCCGTAAAGCCAGCTTCAAAACGCCCACCGATGGATTTGTAGGTATTATTGAATCGTTTTGCCCGATAGGGTCTTGTGATTTGCTGCAAATGGTTGACATAAGTGGTTGACCTGCCCCATGTCGTAAAGCTGTTGTCCGTGTAAATGTGAAATCCGGACGCCCGTGCCGAAAAACCGCTTTTTTTGTCGCGGAACGTCGCTCCGATGTCCGATTGAAAGGTGTTGAACGATCCGTAAGACGTGGCCAGCGTAATGTTGTTTTGTGAGGCATCTTTTTTCAATACCACGTTGATTGCTCCGCCTACGTAATCACCAGTCAGGTGTGAAGGCAATACCCCTTTGTATATTTCAATGCGCTCAATCATTGCAGGGGGGATATTGTTTAAGTTGAATGAAGAGCCATACGTCGAGATTTCAATACCATCCAAAAACAAGCCTACCGCACTGCCAGACAAGCCATTTAAATTATATTCAATCTGGGATCCGATGCCACCATTTTGGCGGACACGGACGCCCACTGTCCGATCCAAGAGCTCATTGGTGGTCAAATTTCTTAATGAGGCTTCTTTCGTCTCGACGACCGCGACCGCAAATCCACTGACTTCCATCTGTCTTTTTTCGGTAGCCCGTACCACCGAAACCTCTTCCAATTGGCTGGCGGCATTGGGTTCGGCGAGGATATTTTTACGTTGCCTGGTCTGATTTATCGATATGCTGATCTTTTGGGCAACTAACTCTACGGAAGTGATGACCAATGTATAGTCACCATAGGGAATATTTTTGAGGGAGTACCGGCCCGCTTCGTCGGTCATTGTGGCGCTGTTTCCCGGTTGTAGCGTGACGGAAGCACCTACGGCAGGCTCTCCCGAGGGAACGGTTATTGTGCCGTGTAGCTCGCCGGTTTGCCCGAAAGCGGCTAAGGTTGTCAGAAGTAGAAATGCAGTGGATAAAAATTGATTCATATATTTTTCTGATTCATTATTTATATATAGTCTAAATAATGTAAATTTGGCTGCAAATATAGGGTTACATGCTACCCGTAAATTATAATTAACGGAATACAAATTATAAATGACGGAATTTTCATTGCAGTGTGATGAGGTCACGCACGGGCAATTGACTGATGGGGCTGTCCGTACAATAGCCATACGAAAAGGTAAAGTTGCGATAGGCAGATTGGGTATATTTAGCTATTATCATTTTAGTCTGGATGGGTCATGCGGTTGCCATTTCCGTGTTTTGGCACAATCACGAACCGAGGTCCGGTTGGTCGGCTTGTTACAGGGACAAAACGTCAGGGTTGGGTGCGAAGGAGGGAGCAAGGATTTTTCGGCTGGCGAATGCAATTGCGTTTTTGTCTCGGAAGGCTGCGTACAGGAGATTACGACGGATCATGAGGGCCAAATTGAGCTATTCATGGTTGCGATAGGGCTTTCGGATATTTTCCTGTTATTATCCGGGAATCAATCTTTTTTCCATACGTTTCTGAAAAGCAGGAAATGCAATTGGTTACTTGAAAAGTACAACCTGCCTTTAACTATTGAGCAACTGACCGTGATCCAACAGGTGCTTTATAGGAAGCAGCCTGTATACCTACAACCTGTTTATATGCAGCTAAAGCTTGTTGAATGGTATGTGCTGTTTTTGGAGCGTGCTAACTCCCGTGTTGGCAAACCAGCATTGGGTGCATTACGTCCTGACGAAATGGAGCGCGTCCGGCAAGTGCGAAACCTGTTACATAACCACCCGGAAAAGTCCTATTCGTTGGTCGGATTAGCACACGCTGTGGGCACGAATGAGGCAACCTTGAAAAAGCACTTCAAGATTATTTATGGCACTACGGTTTTTGGGTACCTAACCGCTTGCCGCATGGAACGCGCAAAGGCATTATTGACGGATGAAAACCTAAAAGTGGCCTTGGTGGCACAGGAAGTAGGCTACAAATACGCGTCGCATTTTTCGGCAGCTTTCCGTAAATATTTCGGCTATCTCCCTACAAAAATACTTCGGAAAATTATATCTATCCCCTCGATTATCCTAATTGAAGAATTGGAATCGGTTTACTTATTGTTGGCAGTTTGATGGGCGGGGGCACGCAAAATTCACTTATCTTTGCCGCTCCTATAGTAAACAGCTGGATAACGTGCGACAAGGATTCCATACATACAAGCCCTATTACTTAAGTACGCTGGCACTGGCTGGCCCCGTAGTCATTTCCCAATTGGGGCATATGCTGGTGCAAACCGCGGATAGTATCGTCGTTGGGCATTTTGCGGGTACTATACCGCTTGCTGCGGTATCATTGGTGCATAGCGTGTTTATGATAGTCTTGGTCATCGGCCTGGGTATCGCCTATGGCCTAACACCGTTGATTGCGCAGGAAAACGGCCGGAAAAACCATGCCGAATGCGGGACTTTGCTCTCCAACAGTTTGTGGATTAATACGTTGTCGGGTATATTGTTGTTCTGTTTGGTGTACTTCGGTTCCATGGCGGTCATCGATCACCTCGATCAAGATCCGGCAGTGGTGCGCGAGGCCAAGCCTTACTTGTTTATCCTGGGTTTGTCCATTGTGCCGATGATGGTATTTAATGCATTCAAGCAATTCGCGGAAGGGCTGGGGTTTACCAGGCAAGCCATGAACATTACCATATGGGGGAATGTATTGAACATACTGCTGGCCATTATCCTCGTAAGGGGAATGTTCGGCGTGGCTCCCATGGGTGTAAGGGGCGTGGGCTACGCAACGTTGACCGACCGGTGCTTGATGGCGCTTGTAATGGGGTTTTATGTGTTCCGATCGGTTAATTTTAAACAATACTTGCAACGGTTTGGCATTTGGCGAGCTGATGTCAAACGATGCTTAGCTATCCTTCGCATAGGAGCGCCAGTAGCGATGCAATATGTGTTTGAGGTGGGGGCTTTTGCGGCAGCTGCTGTGGTCGCTGGGACAATTGGGGCCAATGAGCAGGCGGCGCATCAGGTGGCCATCACGTTGGCGGCTACCACTTACATGATGGCCAGTGGCATTGCCGCAGCGGCGACCATCAAAACAGGCAATAGCTACGGTAAACGCAACATGATGCGATTACGGAGATTTGCGGCTTCGAGCTATCTCATCGTATTGGCATTCATGGGATTTACCGCCTTGGTGTTCATGATATTCAATCGGTATCTCCCCTGGATTTTTACCGGGGATATCGCGGTCATTGGAGTCGCAGCCCAATTGCTGGTCATTGCCGGGTTGTTCCAACTGTTTGATGGCACACAGGTGGTCGGGTTGGGCATTCTCCGCGGTATGGGTGATGTCAATATGCCTACACTGATTACCTTTGTCGCTTACTGGGTAGTGGGATTGCCTTGTGCTTATTTACTGGGTATCACATTTAATTACGGCGTGCAGGGGATATGGTACGGGCTTACGCTCGGATTGTTCACCTCTTCATTGCTGCTGTATATGCGGTACCGGAGGGTAGTGCTCGGATTGAGCAAGGATGGAAGGAATAAAGAGCAAGGACACCCTTAATCCTTGTTCTTTATTCCTTGTTCAATCACTTAAATTTCCCTATTCACGTCCCAATTTTCCAAATAGTCTGCTACACGTTTGACAAACCGTCCACCAAGCGCTCCATCTACCACACGGTGGTCGTAAGACAGCGAAAGGTACATCATGTGCCGTATACCAATCATATCGCCATATTCCGTTTCGATGACAGCTGGCTTTTTTGTAATGGTGCCTACGGCTAATATGGCCACTTGCGGTTGGTTGATGATGGGCGTACCCATGATGTTGCCGAACGCACCGATGTTAGTGAGCGTGAAGGTGCCGTCTTGGGTATCGTCGGGCCGCAGTTTGTTGGCGCGTGCGCGACCTGCCAGATCGTTTACCGCCTTACTCAGCCCGACAAGGCTCAGTTGGTCGGCATTTTTGATCACCGGTACAATCAGATTCCCTGAAGGCAATGCAGCAGCCATCCCGATGTTGATGTTGCGCTTTTTGATGATCTGTGTCCCATTCACCGACACATTGACCATCGGAAAGTCTTTCAACGCCTTACTTACTGCTTCGATAAAAATGGGCGTGAAAGTGATTTTTTCCCGTTCCCTTTTTTCATAAGCATCTTTTACCTTATTCCGCCAGTTGACCAGGTTGGTCACGTCGGCTTCTACAAATGAACATACGTGTGGGGAGGTCTGTACGCTTCTCACCATGTGGTCAGCTATCAGCCTGCGCATGCGATCCATCTCAATGATTTCATCGGAAGCCGATATGGTGATAGGTGTGGGTGTAGGCACGCTTTCTGTTAGTTGGACGTCTTCTGTCTGCTGATCGCTGCGCTTCCGCATGGCTACATAATCCAGGATGTCCTGTTTGGTCACCCTGCCCTCGTTGCCAGTGCCCTTGATGGTATCCAGCTCGTCGGCAGAAATGCCTTCTTCGGCAGCGATATTTTTGACCAATGGCGAATAAAAGCGGGAATCCGCGGCTTTATTCGTATGTGGCTGGGACTTGGTTTCGGTCAGTTGGTCGATACCGGGAATATCATCATTGATGATGTTTTCCTCGGCAGGTGTTTCAATAGGTTGTTCGGCAGGTTCGTCAACAACGTCATTACCGTCGTCATCGCCCGCTACTTCGATTAGCGCGATGATGTCGCCCACTTGGGCTACTGCATTTTCAGCAAAAAGCTGCTCCTTAAGTATCCCCGATACCGGAGATGGTACATCGGAATCCACTTTGTCCGTGGCAATTTCCAAGACCGGCTCATCCTCTTCGATGCGATCGCCAGGATATTTCAGCCATTTTATTACGGTTGCTTCCGATACGCTTTCACCCATACGGGGGAGTTGCAAGTTGAATGTTGCCATAATCAATTTTATCTGTTTCAGCTTCCCACCAAATCGGCCTAAGTTACATAAATAATTGATTAAAAATAAAAGAGCGGAATTTAATTTTGTTAAATTGTGTTTTTCCGCAATTTAAAAGCTTAAAACAGGCTATTTATCTGTTTTTAAATGGAGCGGTGATGCTTGCCCTGCTCGGCATTCAATAATTGCCAAAGCATAAACAGGGCTGCCGCCGATGATCGTTCGATGTTGATAGCGCGGTCATGACCGAAGAGGTAATCACGTGTGACCACCCCATTTTTTCCGGCTACAGCAATCCACACCAAGCCTACCGGTTTTTCCGGTGTGCCGCCATCCGGCCCGGCTATGCCGCTGACGGCGATGGCATAGTCGACCTGAAAATTTCGCTGAGCACCCAAAGCCATCTCGCGTACCGTTTCTTCACTTACAGCACCATGGCTATCGAGTGTTTCTTGCTTAACATCCAATAGCTTCATTTTCATGTTGTTTGAATAGGTCACAGCACTTCCTTCAAACATGGAACTGCTTCCCGGAAGGGCGGTAATAAGCTTTGCGATGTTGCCTCCGGTACAGCTTTCCGCCGTGGCGAGGAGCAATCCACGCTGCTGCATAAAATCGCGGATTACGATCTCAAGCGAGGTGTCCTCATCGGCGAGGAAATGCTCGCCGATCCGGTTTTTCAATTGGTTGGCTATCGTTTGAGTTTCTGTTTTCAGCGTTTCCAGATCGTCCCCAGTTGCGGTCAGCCTGAGCCGGACTATGCCCGGCTTGGGTAGGTAGGCGAGGTGGATGTGATGGGGCAGGGCGGCCTCGATATCAGCAATTTTCTCGGCAAGGAAAGATTCGCCAATACCGCCAGTCAGCATCGTGTGGTGCCATAGTGGCATTCTGCCTTCAAGCTGCCGGAGGCGGGGGATCACCCGCTCGGTCATGATGTGTTTCATTTCGAAGGGCACACCGGGCATCACGATGTACGGTTTTTCTTTGTGCATCACCCACATGCCTGGTGCGGTGCCCACTTCGTTAAACAGTACCTCACTTTTATCCAATACATCAGCTTGCCTGCGGTTTATTTCAAGCATCGGCCGCTGGCTCCGCTGGAAAATGGACTCAACATGGGCAAGTACCTTGGAATCACGACGTAAGTCGCAGTCAAAATATACCGCAAGCGTTTGCTTCGTCACGTCGTCTTTTGTGGGGCCTAGCCCGCCGGTGATTAATAGGATATCCGCCCGGCCCGATGCCAGCGTAAGGGCGACGATAATGTCCGCGGGATGATCAGCCACGGAAGTGACCTGCTTGATCTGGATGCCTATCGCATTCAATTGCTGGGCTATCCAGGCCGAATTGGTATCGATGATTTGCCCGATAAGGATCTCGTCGCCTATGGTAATGATTTCTGCTTGCATACGATTAAAAACCTCCAAAGTTATCGTTTCGCTTGGTCAATTTTAGGTCTTGTAAAATGGATGCTTTAGCCCTGATGGTGACATTGTAGCTTTGGAACCGCCCGAAAGGTACCCAGCCGAATGACATATCCCAGCAATGCAGATCGCGGTAGATACTGAATCGGGTGAGCGAAATTTCCTTTTGCCTGAAGTCATATCCCGAATTGAACTGGACTTTCCATTTCGGGGTAAGGCTGAAATCACCGTGTAAATTCAATGTAGCCGTGACGTTACTTCGCGTGCCCGGATTTGAATATTGAAAACTGAACGATCCGGCTAGGTTCCAGGGAATGTTGAAATCCACAAAAGCATTGGGATCCGAACTAATCCGTGCCAGTGCCTGCTGCTGTTCGGGTGTCATGTTGACTTTTTGGTTATCCAATGAATCGAGCCCCCGCTGTCGGCTTTCGTTGGCCTTGGGGTTAAAACTATAGTCAAAGGATAGCCCAAAGTTGGTCAGTCGGGCCAGCTGGCCTTCTTTAATGGCAAAGCGGTTTACGCGTCTGCCGGCGGCTTGGTCAAACTGGTAGGGATCGAACGTGCCATTAAAATTAAGGTTGATCTTTTGATTGAAAATCGCGGTACGTCCCGAAAAATTGATATTGGATAGCTTGAAAGAATCCGCTACAAAATTGTAATTGCCACTGAATGTAAGTCCTTGCAGGATGGGGATCTTTTTGACACCGCCATTGGTCGTGTCCTTGCTGCTCAAGATTTTTGCTTCGATATTGTTGTCGATAGAAAACCCGATGCCCATCGAACGCCCGCTACCGGGAGAGCCGTATCGACTACCCTGAAAAATAGAATAAGGGGTTTCCCTGCCCTGGGCATCCGTAAACTGACGATAAAATCCATACATCGGATTAGAAAAGTCGGGCCGATAGTTCAGGTTGACCGATGGAGTAATGACATGCCGCATTGCCTGTATCTTGCCAATCTTGGGGTACATGCCATAAATCTTGGTGGATAGGCCCGAAGACATTGAATAATCATAAGACCGCCGGAATCCATTGACCGTATCGCGCAATTCGACGTATCCGCTGGGCGTATTCTCCAATCGTCTCCGGTAGGTCTGCATATGCCAACTTTCGTTGTAATTCACACTGGTATTGAATTGGAAAAATTTCAGTACATTCAATGACAGGCTTACGGGGATGCTATGTTGGAAGCCGCTTTGAAATTGGCTCAATGTTTCTTTGCTGAATAAGCCCGATTCCTGCGCATTGAGTACATTGTCGCCCCGCAAGGAATAGCTGACATTGATTCGCTGGTACCATTTCTGTTCGCCTACCCGGTCTTTTGAGTCAAAGGGGTTGAATGAGCTCACACTCAGTGAAAAGGTGGGTAGATCCAATGAAACGGTTTGGGCCGTCATGTCCTGCGAGTGCCGCATGCTAGCCGTGAAATTCACTTTGCCATCAGCAAACGTTTTACCGTAACTAATGCTGGAGTTCATGGAATTTCGCGTGAGTTCATCATAATTGTATGATGCGTTGGCTGCGGTATTGTGTGCATAAGAACTCGTACCAAACATCACATTGGCGCTGAAGGTCGTTCCGGGATTAGCCTCTTGCAGTTGGGTGTGGTTCCAGGTCACCCTGAAGTCATTCCTTGTCTGGTATTGGGGCGTGCCTACCACGCCGTTTCTGGTATTGGCATAGTTGATGTTGAAGCCACCGTTATATTTGTAATTGACCCGATACCGCGTAAGTACCGCGGCTTCATAGGAACCTTTGGAATATAATGTTCCACGGATTTCACTGTCCCAATAATCATTGAGCGCTAAGTACCAGCCGATGTCACGCATAAAGAAGCCCCGGTTCAGCTCCTCGCCGAACGTGGGAAAGAGGAAGCCGGAAGATCGTTTATTCGGCTTGGGAAAGAAACCAAACGGAATGGTGATGAAGCGCAACGGTATTCCTTCCATGACCAAGTAGGCCGGCCCTGAGATAATCTGGTTTTCCGTGACGACACCCTTGCTGATTTGAATCCCGAAATGGGTATGCGGCTCCGGCAGGTTACACGTACTGTACATGCCGTGAAAGAGAGACATCTCGTTGTATTGGTTTTTACGAACTTTGCTGGCTTGGATGAATCCACCTTCCACTTCAGTGAAAATACCGAAGGTAATACCGTTCGCCGTTTCAAAATTATACCGCAGGGAATCTACTGCCTTAGGGGTTTCGTTGGGAAAAATGACAATCGGCCTACCCGTATATTTGTTATTATGGTCATACCGTCCGCTTGCGAATACTTCGTTTTTAGCTTGGTCTACGCGGATATAATCTGCGGCAAGCTCAAAGCCTTCGTACTTGACTTTAGCCTCGCCGTATAGATAGATGATGTTCGTTTTTAGGTCAGTCACCTGCGAATCGGCTGCCACAATGCTTACAACAGCTTTCAGCCCATCGGATGAATCCATTTGGACGGAGTCTTGTGCTTGGAGAGTGTCAGTGGCTAGGCTATCGGCCAGCGTGATCGTATCGAGCTGCAAAGGAGCCCGGGATAATGAATCAAGTCTGGTGCTATCTTGTTTGGAACGTTCTTGACCACGCACTGATACGGTCGGAAATACCGTCAAGAACAATAAAAAAGACGAAAAAAAAACAGCAACAGCCTTCAAATTTGATAACGAATAGTATTTTTGCAATAAATCGGAATTGCGCACAAAATTAATTAAAAATAGTTAGGATTCTGATGTATTGCATCGATATGATAAAACATCCCACAAAACGTATACTTTATTTTCTTTCCCTGTTTCTATATATTCCAACGATAGCTTTAGCAAATAAGTATCAGGACACCGTTTATACGGTCAAGACCATTGTGCTTGACGCAGGCCATGGTGGAGAAATTCCCGGCGCCAGGGGCGCGACTTCCATCGAAAAAAACATCGCCCTGCAGGTGGCCTTGAAATTAGGTAAAGCTATTGAGGCTGAAATACCGGGCACAAAGGTCTATTATACACGCACCACCGATGTCAATGTGGAATTGTATAAGCGGATTGAACTGGCCAACGAAAAGAAGGCCGACCTCTTTATTTCCATTCATTGCAATGCGGCGCCTGCAAGGCGGGTGCGGAGACGGAATAGTAAGGGAAAATATTATTACACGACCATTCAGGATAAGCAAATCAGGGGCACTGAAACGTTTGTGTCCGGTTTTCACCGGCTGGGAGAGCAGGATGCGGCCATACGCGAGAATGCGGATATCCTGCTGGAAGAAAATTATGAAGAAAATTACCAAGGTTTCGATCCCAACGACCCAGCAAGCTATATTGTTTTGTCATTAATGCAGAATCAATTCCGTGAACAAAGTATCCGGTTGGCTTCATTTATGCAAGAACAGTACATCAAATCGGGACGGGCCGATAGGGGGGTGCAGGAATTAGGCCTAGCGGTATTGGCTGCGGCGGGCATGCCTGCCGTATTGACCGAGATAGGCTTCATTAGTAATCCAGACGAAGAAACGTACATGAAATCGGAAAATGGACAAGCCGAGATCGTAAAGAATCTATTGGATGCTATCAAAGCTTATAAGCGACAGGTCGAACACTGAACATGTGGTGGATAAACAATATCGGCTTTTGAATTGTTTAGTAGTAGGTGATTCAAGCGGTTGCTCCTCAGCTGGATCCGGTGCGCTTCGCTGCCGTTTCCTAGGCTTCGTCCGCAGCGGCTTGAATTAGTGCGGTTGTAGAGGGGATAGGGATGGTGATTCAAGCGGTTGCTCCTTAGCTGGATCCGGTGCGCTTCGCTGCCGTTTCCTAGGCTTCGTCCGCAGCGGCTTGAATCGGTGGGAGTGTGGGCGAATAGAGGCGAGTTGTTGAGTGATCCATGAACTGTATTTAAGAACTAAATTGAAAAACCTTGAAGATAGCAAACGAAACTAAAGTAGGTATACTGGCCGTGGTGGCCATAGCCATATTGATACTGGGCTACAGTTTCTTGAGGGGAAACGATGTCTTCAGTCGTGAAAACACCTTTTACGCTACATACGAGCGGGTAGATGGGTTGACATCGTCCAAACCTATCCTTGTCAACGGGTACCAGATTGGGCGGGTCTCGGAGATGCAATTACAGGCTGACGGCCGGATTCGGACTGAATTTAAAGTCAGGCGTGATTATGCCATTCCCGTGAATACGGTTGCACGCCTCGCAAGCACGGACTTGTTGGGTAGCAAAGCTATCGTCTTTGAGTTGGGTGATAGCCCGGAATATGCGAAGGATGGTGACGAACTGGGGGCAGGCTTGCAGAAAAATATCATGGAACAGGTTGAACCCATCCAAAAGAAAGCTGAAGACATTGTCGCCGTACTGGATTCGGTATTGAGTTCCATCAACAATACCATCAACAAAGATTTCCAGCGTGACTTTAACCGGAGCATCAACAGCATCGCCAACTCGCTGCAAAACCTTGAGGGTATTACACGGCAGTTGGATGGCTTGGTGGTTTCCGAGCGGAATCGCATCAGCCAAATTGTAGGTAATGTGGAGTCCATCACCCATAACTTGAAGAGCAACAACGAGCGCATCGGCCACGTATTGGCCAACTTGGACAGCATCACCGACCAAGTCGCTAAAGCGAACTTTGCGCAGACCATTACCAGCGCCAACAAGGCGATGGCCGACTTCCAATCGATAACCAACCGGATAAACCAGGGCGAAGGCTCAATTGGTATGCTGCTGAATGATGAACAGCTGTATAATAACCTTAACCAGGCATCGAAAAACTTGGAAGAGCTGATAGCCGACATGAAGGCGCATCCAGGTAGGTACGTCCATTTTTCGATATTCGGTCGTAGGAATGATTAACGGGCAGGCTGGGTATGTTTAAAATCAAAAAAGTTTGTCATTTTAAAGAATAAGCTTTACCTTTGCAGTCCAAATAAAAATCCTATGCGGAAGTGGCGTAATTGGTAGCCGCACCAGACTTAGGATCTGGCGCCGCAAGGCGTGGGGGTTCGAGTCCCTTCTTCCGCACTTGAATCCTCCCGAAAACATCGGGGGGATTTTTTATATATGCGATAAACGCTTAAAATTGAGTATGAACATTTCACACGAAAACATCGACGAAATCAATGCTGTCATCACCGTGGACCTCGCTCCCGAGGACTACAACCCGCAAGTAGACAAGGCCATCAAGGAACAGGCAAAAAAAGCCAAACTGCCGGGATTCCGGCCGGGAATGGTGCCCACTTCCCATATTCGGCGCACCTATGGCAAGGCCATCTTATTTGATGAGGTGAATCGATTGGTCAGCGACAAAATTAATCAGTACATCAGCGACAACACGTTGGAAATCTTGGGCCAGCCATTGCCCAAGGAGGACGATAAAAGTGATTATAACTGGGATTTCGAGGATACTTTTTCATTCAATTACGAGATTGGTTTGGCCCCGCAATTTGAGGTTCCTTTCAATGAAAAAACGAAATTTACTGAATATGTGGTGAAGGCTGATGAAGAGACGCTGGAATCGCGCATGAAAAACTTGCGCCGCAGCTATGGTAAGATGACCAATCCGGAAGTGTCCGAAGACGGAGATGTCCTGTATGGTGAGTTGAAACAAGTAGATACGGAAGGCAAGGATGTCGAGGGCGGCATCGTTAATACGGCTTCTGTACGCACCGACTTGGTAGACGACAAGAAAATCAAGAAATCCCTTGTGGGGCTGAAAAAAGATGATGAGGTGACCATCGATGTGAAGAAAGCCTTTAAAGCAGCCGCTGATATCGCCCGCATTCTTGGCATCCAGGAAGAAGAGGTCGAAGCATTGGATACCACGACTTTCAAGCTAACAGTCAAAAATGTCAATCGGCTTGAAGAAGCGGAATTGACGGAAGAGTTCTACGATAAATTATTTGGTGAGGGCGTAGTTAAATCTGAAGCGGAATTTAAGGAGAAAGTCCGGGAAGAAGTAGAGAGCATGCTGGTACAGAACGCCACGCAAAAATTGCAAAACGATTTGTACCTGGGTGGTTTAGAAGCTGTAAAGGTCGATTTTCCGGAGGTATTTCTGAAAAGGTGGCTGAAAGCGACCAATCCGGAGCTCAAGGAAGATGAATTGGAGGAAGGATTTGCCGATTTTCTGAAAAACCTGAAATGGACCCTGATTGAAAACCGCATCATTACGCAAAACGGACTGGAAGTGAAGTACGAAGAGGTGCTGGCTTTGGCCAAGGAGCGTATAGCCGCTCAGGTCAAAATGTATAGCCCCGGGCAAGAAGCTACCGACCAGCAATTAGCGCAGTACGCCGTACAATTGCTTGGCGATAAAGAACAAGCCAACCGGTTGTTTGACGAAGTAAAAGCGCTTAAAGTATTTGATTACCTTAAGGGATTGGTCAAATTGGAGCAAAAAGAGATCGAATACAATAAGTTTTTGGAACTGAAGTAGCCGAGCTATTGCATTGCAAAAAAAGAGGCCATAAAAGGCCTTTTTTTTGTGCGTTATTATTTTTCCACGGCAACAAACTTGGCCAACGGGGCCATTCTTGCGCGGAATAGCTGGAGCGTATCGTTTTGTACGTGATAACTATCGGTAGTTTCCAGGGCACGTTTCAGGTTGTTTTCTACATCCATATTTGCACAGGCCATCATGGTGCCAATAAGCTGGGAAAATTTAATACGGTTGGGTTCCGCAAGTTCATAGCTGCCCCCGATACCGTTGCAGCCACCATTGGCCTCCAGCCTGCCGTTCTCGTCGTTTAATAGGATGTAGGCTTCTTTTTGTGTGGCTCCGGACGCTACGGCTGTACCATTTACCTCAATCAGTTTCCAGTATTTTCCAATGATGGTGTTTGTTGCTTTAGCCAGTATGTAATGTTCCGCTAAATTACCCGTAATGCGATTGCCTTCCATGTCCAAGTGGAACAGTTGGTTTTCACCTACTTGGAATTTTTCGTCCCGTTCGTCCAAGGTAATCTGACTTCCCGTTTCATCCCAACTGAAAGAACCTGATTCCGTAAATACGGAATCCCCTTTTTCAAGGTATTGTGTTTTCAATAGGTAGGAATTGTCTGCATTCAACGTTATCGTATACCGGATACCGGGGCAATCCGCGCAGGGCAACGTACCCTGGTAGGTGCCGCTCCAGTCCAGTGCATTTCGGCTATTGTGTGTGGAATCCGCGGCTTGGTTTGAGGTTGTCCGCTTTGTTTGGCATGATCCAGCGGCGACTGTCACAGCTACCATGCAGTAAATCGTCCATTTTGGATGTTTCATCGGTCTAAAAATTAATTCATTGGTCTGTTTTTTTCTTAAAATTAACAAAAAAGATACCATGTATACAAGTTAATCAACTGTTTGATAGTTTTTTCATCAGCAATTTTACGGATTCAATGGACACAATACAGCCGATAGACACGATGGTGGTTAGCCAAAGAGCTTCGGTGGACAGGGCTGCGGTTTTAAAAACAGGTTGCAAAAACGGTGTATATATCAACAACAATTGCAAGCCTATCGAAAAGATAAGGGTATAAACCAGGAACGGATTCCTGAAAAGCGGGAGTTTAAACAAGGAGGTATGAAGGCTTCTTACAACCAGTGCATTTCCCAATTGTACGAAACTCAGCATCGAAAAGACCATCGTCTGCTGAAGCGTGGCATCATAGTCTCTCTTCATCGCAATGAATTGCAATATAAATGCGCCGATAGCCATCAATACCCCAGTAAGCACGATACGCGGGACAAGCCCGCCTGCGAAGAGGTTTTCGTCCGGTCGGCGCGGTGGCCGCTGCATGGTGTTTTTCTCCGCAGGCTCGGATGCCAGCGCCAGGCCCGGCAGGCCGTCCGTCACGAGGTTTATCCAAAGAATATGAATCGGAAGCAGTGGAATGGCCAGTCCCAAAATCGGTGCAAAAAAGATAACGAGGATTTCGCCGAGGTTGCAAGACAGCACGTAAAGGATGAATTTCCGGATATTGTCGTAGATACGGCGGCCTTCCTTAATGGCTTTTACGATGGTGGCGAAATTATCATCCAGTAAAATCATGTGGGCGGTTTCTTTGGCAACGTCCGTTCCGGTAATGCCCATCGCTACGCCAATATCGGCCTGCTTCAACGAAGGAGCATCATTGACTCCGTCCCCGGTCATGGCCACAAATTCGCCGTTCTGCTGGAGGGCTTTTACGATTTTTAGTTTCTGTTCGGGCGAAACACGCGCATAGACAGCGGTATGTTTTACCTTGGCTTTCAGTTCGTCGTCTGTAAGTTTATTGAGGTCTGCCCCGGTCAGGGCTTTTTCTTCGTTGTTGGTGATGAGTTTCAGCCGTTCGGCGATGGCTACCGCCGTAAGCGGCTGATCGCCGGTGATCATCACGGGTTTGATCCCCGCTGTTTTACAAAGATCAATGGCTTCTATGACTTCTTCACGTGGTGGGTCTATCATGCCTGCCATACCCAGAAACTCCAATTCCGCTTCCAGTGACGCGTCCAGCTCTTCCGGTTGCTTATCCAGCCATTTATAGCCAAAAAAGAGTACCCGTAAACCTTCGCGGGCCCACTCGCGATTGGTATCCAGCCATTTTTCTTTCTCGTCGGTGTAATCGGCCGACAGGGCTTCGGCAATTTTTCCCGGTGCACCTTTTACCAGCAGCAGGAATTTGCCGTCCCGTTGATGTAAGGAGCTCATACGCATGCGTTCGGAATCAAAAGGTAATTTGTCTACGACCGGATATTCTTTTTCAGCTTGTTGCTTATCAACCCTTTTTTCAAATGCGTAGGCGACCAGGGCGATTTCCGTGGAATCGCCCATCGGTTTTTTGTTTTCATCAAACCGGATCTCGTTGTTCAGCAAGAACGCATGTAACAGGAGTGCCTCCTGTCCTTCGGGATGCCAGACCTTCTCCACCGTCATTTTATTCTTGGTGAGTGTACCGGTCTTGTCGCTACAGATATAGGTGACTGATCCGAGTGTTTCGACGGCGGGCAATCTTCTGATGAGCGCCTGTTGCTTGACCATCCGGGCAGCACCATTGGCCAGGGCGATGGTAATGACCGCGGGAAGGGCCTCCGGCAGTGCCGCTACGGCCAGCGATAGTGCGGTAAGAAAGATAGTCAGCACCTGTTCGCCACGATATAGGCCGTAAGCAAATATTACCACACAGATAGCCAGCACGATGATGACCAGTTGTTTGCTGAATTTTTGAAGCCTTCGCTGCAACGGCGTTTGCTGGGATTCCCCTTCGAGCAGGGAGGCAATTTTTCCCATCTCGGTATTCATTCCTGTTTCGGTGACCACCATCTTGGCTGATCCATTGCTTACCACCGTTCCTTTGAAGGCCCTATTGAGCTGGTCACCGGGCAGTAATTCTTCCCCTTCGATGGGGTCGGTATGTTTTTCCATGGAATGGCTTTCTCCCGTAAGCATGGCTTCTTCCATCTTGAGGGCGCTGATTTCCAGCAGCCGTCCATCTGCCGGAACGATGTCCCCGGCATCGAGCAATACCACATCCCCTGGAACCAATTGGCTGGCCTCGATTTCTGTAGGGGTCCCGTTACGTACGGCCATGGTGTGCTGGGCGGCCATCTGTTGGAGTTTCTGGATGGATGCTTCTGCGCGGCTTTCCTGGATGTAGCCGATGATTGCATTGCCTAAAATGATACCAATGATAACATAGGCATCGGTATGTTCGCCGACAAAAAAAGAGATGGCTGCTGCTATGGCAAGGATGGCAATCATCACATCCTTGAATTGGGCAACGAAAATGGCAAGTTTGGACTTTTGCTTGCCGCCTTCGATCTTGTTCGGGCCATAGCGTTCCTGCCGGGCGGTGATGTCTGCTTTGTTTAATCCGTCTGGTGAAGAATCCAGGTGTTCCAATACCTGTTCAGTAGTTTGCTGGTACCAAGGTGAGGCCATACATCGAGCGAGCTATGTGTTTCAAAGATAATCATTATTACATCGTAACGGTATCCAGCCGATTATGTTTGTTCGCGGGATAATTGGTATCTTGTTTGCCGAGATTGATGTTATGGAGAATTACGATACACTAAGCATTCCGGAAGCAACCATTTTGCAGAATGAGCTACGGAAGCGGGTAGATATTTCCGAACGGGAGCTATCCATTCGATGTATAGGGGGGGCAGATATTTCACTGAATTTATACAGCTCAACTATTTATGCAGGCATCATCCTGCTTTCGTTTCCCGCATTGCAACCCATGGGTTGGTCGTTGGTCAAGGCTGAAACACACTTTCCTTATGTGCCGGGATACCTGGCTTTTCGGGAAGTACCTGCGCTGACGGAGGCGTGGAAACGATTGGCAATAAAGCCGGATGTATTGATTGTGGATGGGCATGGCATAGCGCATCCCCGTCGGCTGGGCATTGCCGCGCATTTTGGTGTCGAGACCGGGCAACCGAGTATGGGCTGCGCCAAAAAGTTGCTGACCGGTAAATATAGCGAGCCGGGTCTTTTGGTGGGCGATCACAGTCCCATCATGGCCGGTACCGAGCAAATCGGCTACGCGTTTCGCAGCAAAAGTAAAACCGCACCAGTATTTGTCTCGCCGGGGCATTTGTTGGGCATGGAAAACAGCCTGCAAATCATCCGGCAATGTGTAGGGAAATACCGGATTCCTGAACCTACCCGACTGGCGCATGAGCTGGTAAACCGCTTTCGGCGCGGTGAGTTGCCGGAGGGTGCGGGGTAGTCCTACGGGCCTTATTTGTAAAAAGATCGTTGGAACGCCGAAAATTCGCCTTTACCTAATAGCATCCGCAGTATAAAAGCATGCAGAAATCCGATGCCATATCCCAGCAATTGAACGTAGCTTGCGCCGACCGACAATAAACCAATGGTGGGGTGTTTATTACGATAAGTGGCATCGGCGAAAATGATCAGGGCATGAAGGAACAGCAGGATAAGGAAGTAAGGCGACACGAGCAGGGATAGCATGGACAAGATAAGTACGCCTGACGTGAATACAGCGGGAGCAAAATGCACTGCCTTCAATGAATGAGGATGCTTTTTGAAAAGATGTATCCTGGCGATGCCCGAATTGTAAACTTGTTTGAAGAACCCCCAGAGCGTGGTACGCCTCCTGTGGTATACATAAGCCTCCCTCACCAAGCGGGTTGTAAATCCAGCTTGGATAATCCGGATGCTCATATCGATATCTTCTCCAAAACGCATGCTGGAAAAACCTTCCGTATGGTTGAATACTTCCCTTGAATACCCCATGTTGAAACTCCTTGGATGGAATTTGTCCAGCTTTTCGCTGCTTCCCCGGATGCCGCCCGTGGTAAAAAATGAGGTCATGGAATAATTAATCGCCCGTTGTAGCCGAGTAAAATCCTTCATCGCCTCGTCTGGTCCCCCAAACGCATCTGTGTAGTGTTTCGATAGCCTATCCTTAACGATTGACATATAGTGAGGCGGCAATACGCAATCCGAATCCAAAAAGATAAAGTAATCCCCAAGCGCGATCCGGCAACCCGCATTCCGTGTGTTTCCGGGGCCTGAATTTTCTTGGTATATATAGTTGATGTCCAGCTTACTGCGGTAGGCTTTCACCTCGTTCTCGCAAGTATCCCAAGAGCCATCTTCCACGATGATTACTTCAAATTTCCGGTCGGTTTGAAGGTAGAGGCTTTCCAGAAGGGATCGGACTTCCAGGGGCCTGTTGAATACGGGGATAATAACGGAAAAAGTCATTTTAATACATGCTAACCAATTTTTCTAAACAGGTAGTTCGGCCCGCAGAAACTACCTATTTCAACAATTAGGTGGTCCGAAGGCTCATTGAGCATCCCTGCATTGGCAAATCGCAGCCAATTGATAAAAGAGTCGGGTTTGGCTTTCTTTCGAGTGGATAAATACCATAAATAACGTAATCCATTGATGATCTTCATTGCTTTTCAAATCCCGTCCGTTAATAAAGACGGCGGTATCGGATGGAATGCTAAGGATTTAGAAAAAGAATATTTTTATTAGCGTTTTGGAAGCGCTGCTCGTCTATACCAATGGATACACAGCATTTTGGATTTAAACGAATAGGACAGCTACTTTACGTGGACGGCAAGGAAGATGAGCATTTAACTGATATTTTTAACGGTGGGTTCGACCTTACTGCCCAAATGGAAGAAAGGCTTTACCGTCAGTACTGGGGCAAATTGATGGGGGTGGCGAGAAGGTATGTGCTGGATAAGGAAACAGCGAGGGAAATCGTAAATGATAGTTTTGTCAAAGCCTTCCGTAAGTTGTCGACCTTCAAGGGCGAAGGGCCGGATAAATCCATCATACTCAACGCCTGGCTGGTCCGTATCACCGTCAACACCGCCATAGATCGTTTACGGACACAGCGTACATCGCCGGAACTGTTATCCTTGGATGAAATGGAACGTGCCCCTCTGGTAGAGATAGATGATAGTTTGGAAGTGGACGATATCTTGCAATTGCTGCAACGGCTTCCGGCCTTACACCGGATCGTATTTAACCTATACGAACTGGAGGGGTATTCGCACGAGGAAATCGGGAAGCTGATGGAAATACCCACCAGTTCGAGCCGCGTGTATTTGGCGAAGGCAAAACAGGGATTGCGCGTGTTGTACAGTAAATATTATGGGGGGCGGCATGATGGATAGGAAGCCAAAGCGGGAACTGATAAGGGGCATCAAGGATTTCTTGAAGGATTTCGAGGAACCGTATGACCATAGGGAGTGGAAAAACTTCCAACGGCACCGGCGGCGTAAACAGCGGAAGCCTATCCCACTCGTTGTCAAACTGACCGGAATTGCCGCCTCACTGTTTCTCATGGTCTATGCATCGGTTCGGTTTCTGCCGTTTTTTGATGAGCCAGCGGTTGAAACGGTGAAGCAAGTGCCCGGCCCTAATCCAATCCCAAACAGGCCAGTTCCTTTACGCGAAACGGAACCGTGGGAGGAAGGGATACCCACCAGCCCCTCCAAAAATGAGGCGTTTGACCGCGTTACTCAAGGGTATACCAAAACGGATTCAATAATGGAAGTAATCACTCCGGATTCCGTGAGTGTTTTCCGCGCAAACTATGCCGCATTGGGATTCGATTCGGTGCGCATTGAACGGTCAATCAATAAAATCGAACTTCAAAATATACCATTTGCAGGGGCGTTGGATGGACATAGCAGGCCACTGCATTCAAATCCAAACAAACCATTGGTCGATAGTCTTCCTAATTTACGACCATGGGTCGGAAACCGGCTGAATTTAGGAGACGTAAGGATTGGCGTCAACATCAACCCTGTCTTTGCCGCTAAGGGGTTTTCTGTCGGGGGAGGTTTGTCTGCCCAGATCCCGCTATCCAGCCGCTTATCGGCAGAAATCGGTGCGAGCTATTCCAATATGACCGTAGGAACCGATCTGGACATTGAGGTGCCGAGCATGGAGGGCGATTATATGGTGGGAACAAGGAATGCAGTCGGGATGGTGGCCATCCCAGTAGCGTTGAACTATTCAGTTACCGAACATTTTTCCGCTTCGTTGGGTCTCGTTCCATTTCGCGTAGTCCGGGATTACCGTACCGACATCCTCCAGTCTTATCGATGGGTGAGGGGAGATCTGTCATCGGGCGACACGACGCGGCGGTTGATAAGTGAAAGGAACGAGATGAAACGACCGGATTCATTGTACAAAAACAATAGCTATCTGGGCTTTATTCAGCTATCCGGTCATATTAGTCCACCCTTCCTGAGCAGGTACAACACGGTCATTGCACCCTATATAGGAATCCCGGTAGGCGGGTTGCGCGATGATCGGTATCGCTGGTTGCATGGCGGTGTATCACTTCGGGTCTACCTGAGATAGTCAGTCGGGTGACACGCGTAAACTCCTGAATTTGTAAATTTTGGTAAATATCACTGCATTTGTGTACACAAATAGGTATTAACCACATAGGATATGAAAGTAATTACGACAAGGGAAATTCGGAGTGAAACTAAATTATATTTCGAGTTGGCCGAAAAGGAGCGTGTAGTGGTGAAGCGTGGAAAGAAATTTGTCAATCTGATTGTAAGTGATGAACCGGACCGGATTTTCCTCGATGAAAACTGGGTCAAGGGATTTATGGAAATACCAGCGGAGTATCGTATTAATCCTTTTGAAATCAGCCCGTCAGGGGATCTGTATTATGCAGATAGACGAAATGTGGAACGCTTGAAAGAGGCTATCAGTGATCCCGAACAAAGAAAGGTGGTCAAAACTGTCAAAAACAAAGCTGAACTCCAGACCTTCTTGGAGTCTTTATGACATGCCGTATCAACTAACCTTTTCAACAAAGGCAGAAAAAGATATAGCCAAGCTAAAAAAAACCGATCAACCCGCCTTCAAGAAGCTCACACAGCTTTTGGTAGAAATCATAGAACATCCATATAGCGGAAGCGGTAAGCCCGAACAGTTGAAATATAGCATGAGAGGCCACTGGTCGAGGCGTAAGTCTAAGGCAACTTCACTTTATAAATCTGATACGGATATTCCACCTTATCTACGCCATCGTTCCATTGCGGGTCGCGCTGCAGCTGGGCACAGGAAAAATACAGGTAGCCATCCGAGCCAATGCCAAATGAATCCGGCCAAAGCAGGCGTGAATCCTGCACGAGGGTATGCAGCGTGCCATCGGGCGAAAGATACTTGATGCTGTAGTCCATGGATGAGGTCAAATAGATGTTGCCCTTATCATCGGCAATGAGGCCGTGGGTCACGGTAGTCTCGCCCATATCTTCCACATGCGATGCCAGCTCGGTGTCCGTTAGTGATGCATTAGCCAGGTACTGGGTTTCGATACGGTAGAGATTCAGCTTATTAATGGGCTTGAAATAGAAGTACCGATTGTCTCGGGTCAGTGCGATGCCGTTTACATTCGAGCGGAAGGGGTTGCCGCTCCTGTCGCGCATTTCCTTGCCATCGTAGGTGAGGACAATATCGGGATCAGCCGTGGTATAGGCATGGCCTTGGAGTACCGTACGTGTGGTGCCGGACCTAAGATCCAGCACGACGATAGCTGCACGGCCGGGGTCTGAAAGATAAGCTAAGTCCTTATCCGTATCGATACGCATATCATTGAGTCCAGCAGTGCTTTTATCGAGGTCATCAAAGGTATATACCCGTTCCACGTGATTAGTGGCAAGGTTGATCTTCAATAGCTTGAACGCACCTTCGGCCGGCGTGGCGGTGCCATTCGGGCCACCGAATATCGAACCCTTCGGAGCAGGCTTCGAGTCCAGTACCCATAGGTTATCCTCGGCATCTACAGACAAGTCCTGCACGTTGACGAAACGGGTGGCGGAATCACCGGAATGGGCGTTCCACGCTTCATCCGGAAAGGGTAGGGGCTGGCCCTTCACGATTTCCGTGAGGCCATAAAGGTGATCCTTACCCTGATTGGGAAAGGACACGAATAGCCTGTTATCCGATGATACGCTGACACCGATGGCGCGGCGCTTGCCCAAGTCGGCAACGGGAATCAGCTTATCGCTATGGTAATGTTGCTGGCCATTGGTATTCAGACTGGTCATTGTACCTAAAAGGGTCAATAGGATGGCCGTCTTACGGCATTTCTTAAAAGTTGTCATCGCCTGCATGTTTATTTCCAATACGTCAAGAGTCCATTTTCAGTACCAAAGTAAGGATCTTTCCCCGGTAGCGGCACTTGCGCAATGTTTTGGTCGGCCTGTGGCCGTTCGCCCTTTTCGCCACGGAGGAGATCCCAGTCCTTGCCCTCCGGGTATGCACCCACTACCGTGAAGTCCGGGCTATGCTGGAGGCACTTGTGGCCAACGCCTGCCGGAATCACGACGATATCACCGGCCTGGATAGTCACTTTCTCGCCCTTTTCACCACCCAAGTGCAGCAACGCTGTACCACTGAAACACCCAAGTACCTCGTGGGATGTACTGTGGTAATGATGGAAAGGATATATCCCATACCGCCACGTGTTGTACCAGTCGTTTTGTTTGAAACGTTTTTCGAGCCAAGCGGCTCCTTCGGTGCCCTTGGCTGTGAAGCATGCGCGGTACAGCAACAACGGATAGCGGCTATTGGGGATTACGCCATCATCATTGAATTGGTATTTTTCGATATCCACCATTACGGTATCATTGAAGCTGAGCGAAAAACCAACCTTAGCAGTGATTACAGCCAAGGCCGATCGTTTAATGAATTCCCCCCTTAACATCCTGGTTGCGTTATGTGCCGACAGGGCTGTCAGGATGAATAAGCCTTTCCTCCTTCAACGCCTTCCAAAGTCCGGCGGGTACATTGGTATGAAACGACTGTACATTTTCCTGTACCTGCTCCGGTCGGCTCGCACCGGGGATGACCGCGGCCACTACCGGATGTTGTGCGGCAAATTGCAACGCTACGGTGGAAAGGCTTATGTTATACTTATCGGCGATGGCTTTTATCCGGTTCCGTTTGTCTACCATCTCCTGCGGCAAGCCAGGCCCGTAGTTCCAGCGATCCAAATCCGCGGCGAAGCCACCGTTGAGCGGCCCGCCAATGACGGCTTTCACATTTTTAGCGGCCATTGCGGGGAACAAATTGGTGAGCGCGTCTTCGTGTTCGAACAGTGTATATTGGATGGCGACCAGCATCACATCCGGATCGGCCACTTCCAGCGCCTTCAGGATGGGTTGCGGCCGGTTTACCCCGAGTCCCCAAGCCTTGATGACACCTTCCTCACGCAGCTTCGTCAGTGCGGGGAAAGCCCCCTTGGTCGCAATGTCAAATTGTTCTGTCCACCGTTCGCCAAAATCGCCGTTGTCCGGTGAAAGGTCGTGCACGAATACGATATCGATGGACGACAGGCCCAGGCGTTGGAGACTGTCTTCAAGGGAACGTTTCACGCCATCGGCTGTATAATCATACCGGAATTTGAAGTTGAGCTGGCCTTTCCAGAGTCCGGCCGAGCCGGGTTCGAACTTTGGGTCTGCCTCGAATATCCGGCCTATTTTGGTAGACAGCAGGTATTCCGACCGTTCTTTCTCAAACAGGAAATGCCCAAAGCGGCGTTCGCTCAGGCCATACCCATAGAACGGTGACGTATCGTAATAACGGACGCCGGCGTCCCATGCCGCTTGTAATGTCTGATTGATTTGTTCGCTGGTGTTGGTGTGCCAGCCATTGCCCGGGCCTACGCCGCCCAATCCGTAGTTTTGCGGGAATTGGAATTCGTTTGATGAATTGCTCATTGCTTGATGTCTTATTGAGGGGACTTGTTCAAGACCGCGATCGGTGGCCGCCGTGGCGTGGAGGGAAGCCGCGCCGCCACTACTGGCGGCTATCACCGCCGCTTGCCGGATGAATGTCCTTCGGGTCGTTGTCATGATTTACTGGCTTTGTCCAACGCTTCGAGGTCTTCGCTATCCAGCTTCAACGTTGGTGCAGCAAAGATGGTCTCCAATTGTTGCTTGCTGGTGGCGCTGACGATCGGTGCACCGATATGCGACTGGGCCAGCAACCAGGCCAGTGACACGGTAGCTGGTGTCGATTGGTGTTTGGCGGCTACGTTATCCAGGGCGTCCAGTACGGCCAGGCCGTTTTCGTTGAGGTATTTTTTCACGCCGCCACCGCGTACACTCTTGCCAAGGTCGGCTTCACTGCGGTATTTTCCGGTGAGGAATCCGGCCGCCAATGCCCAGTAGGGGAATACCGTTAGGCCGTATTTTTCGGCCAATGGCGCGTAGTCGGTCTCGTACCCGCCTCGCTCCACGAGGTTGTAGTGTGGCTGCAAGGCCATATAGCGGGGGAGTCCTTCCTTTTCAGCAAGTCCAAAGGATTCCTCCAGCCGTGCGGGGGAAACGTTGGACGCGGCGATATAACGTACTTTTCCAGCTTTGATGACTTCATCATACGCCGAGAGCGTTTCCTCCACAGGGGTCTTGTTGTCATCATAATGCGTGTAATACAAATCGATATGGTCGGTTTGCAGCCGCTGCAAGGATTCATCCACGGATTTCAGGATGTGCTTTTTGCTGATGTCAAAGGAATGTTCCTTGGTTTCCGATCCCACCTTGGTGGCGATGACCACCCGGTCGCGGTTGCCACGGTTTTTCAGCCAGTTGCCGATGATGGTTTCGGACTGGCCACCTGTGCCATTGACCCACCATGCATACGTATCTGCGGTGTCAATGAAGTTGAATCCACCCGCTACGAATGCGTCCAGGATATCAAAAGATTGCTTTTCATCCAGTGTCCAGCCAAATACATTGCCGCCTAAGTTAATGGGTGCTACCTGCAAATCCGATGTGCCTATTTTTACGTTTTCCATTGTGTTAATTACGTTGTTTATAACCTTTTTGTTTTCTGTTTTGATCATCACAGCCAACAAAATGGGTCGTTGGCGTTTGAATCATGCCTGCAAATTAGTGCTATGAGGGCTGATCAACGGTTAATTGAAAGCAATCATTTTGTAAAAAAAATGTCACGAACAGGGGAATACGTTTTTTAATCCGTTGTCCGTTGGCCCAATTTGGTGGCAATAATACTGATGATGAGGATTTGTAAGGCATGGAAAACCATTAGGGGCAATAGCATGAGCCCCACGGCGCTACTTTGGCCAAACAGCGCATTGGAGAAAACCGTGCCATGCACGAGCGACTTCTTGGTGCCGCAGAATTGAGTAGCAATGCGGTCGGCGGTATCAAATCCCATCCGGCGGGCCAGCCATCCGGTAAGGCCGTACACGAGGTAAAACAGCGCAACGACCAATGCTGAAATGACACCAATATCCAGCCACTCCATGCTACTGAATACCTGCTCTTCAAAGGAATGGACAAAGCTTTTGTAAATGATCAGCAGGATAATGGTTTTGTCAAATAGGCTAAGCTTTTTGCTGTTGCGCCGTGCAAACTCACTCAGCCAACGGCGCAAGGATAAACCAATGGCAAGTGGAAGCACGATGTCGAGCAAGAGGCTTAGGTAAATGCCTGCCGTGTCCACCGACGCCTGCTGTTGCGAAAGGAAAGGGGCTATCCATAGCGGTGTGACCGCAATGCCGATAATGCCGGAGATACTGGCGTTGAAGATAGCGGCAGGCACATTGCCCCGGGCCATAGACACCATGACCACCGATGAGGAAACGGTAGAGGGCAATGCGGCAAGGAACAGGAATGACAACCATATGGTTTGTTGTTTTTCGCCGTGGATGAACGGGTATACCAGCAACACGAGTATAGGGAAAATTACGAAAGTAGTCCCCTGCACCAATACGTGTAATTTCCAGTTCCGTAGGCCGCGAACCAGTTCGGCTGTGCTTAATTTCAATCCGTAAAACAAAAAAATCAACGAAACGCCAAGGGAAGAGATGGTGTCGAGTGGTATTGGACTTTGCGAACTTCCGGGCTGTGGGAAGAAGTAGGCCAGCAAGATGCTGACAATAATCGCGATGACAAACTTATCAAGTTTCATAAGGGCACTGCGAAGATACGGATTTTATGTATGTTTGCCGAAAGACACATTCATATACCGCATGATTACGATAGCCAACGAATGGCTCCGGGCGGAGATAAGCCCTGCGGGTGCCGAACTCAAAAGCCTGAAAAGGTTGGAAGGCCAGCACGAATACCTGTGGAGTGCCGATCCACAGTATTGGGCCAAGACCAGTCCCGTGTTGTTTCCCATTGTAGGAGCGCTGAAAGATGATACGTACCATTATGAAGGGCGTTCATATCGGTTGCCGCGCCATGGTTTCGCTCGGGATAAGCCATTTGACGGGAAGCTTGTATCGCCTACCGAGGCAGCTTTTACGCTCACGGACAGCGAAGAAACCCGCGCGGTCTATCCTTTTGCTTTTCAGCTGACCTTACGCTACCGGCTCGAAGGGCATTCGATCACCTGCACCTACGAGGTACGCAATCCATCGGATAGCCAGCCGTTGCTATTTTCCATCGGCGCCCATCCGGCCTTTGCGGCTCCGGCAAGGGAAGGGGGACCAGCCTATTCGGACTATTTCCTGGAGTTTCCGGGTGACGAGGCCCTGGTATGCCATAAGCTGGAGGGGAATTTGGTTTCGGCACATACAGAAACCATCGCGCTGGATGAGCACCGTCGGTTGCCGCTACGGCACGACTTGTTTTACGCCGATGCGTTGGTGCTGAAAACCCTGCGGAGCAAAACCATTATCCTGGGTAATACGATCAATGACCGGGGCATTACATTCCACCATGAAGGTTTCTCATATTTTGGTATCTGGGCGGCCAAAGATGCGGATTTTGTGTGCCTTGAGCCTTGGTGTGGCATTGCCGACCATGTGGGGCACCGTCAGCAATTGGAAGAAAAGGAAGGTATTCAACGGCTGGAAGCGGGCGACAGTTGGACACGCAGTTGGTCAGTAAACTGTTTTTGATGATAATAACATGGAGACGAACAATTGGGAGACCATCAGCAGCCATACGGTTTACGAAAATCCGTGGATACAGGTAGCGCACCGCGATGTGATCACACCGGCTGGCAAGCCCGGTATCTATGGTGTGGTAAAATTCAAAAATAAGGCCATCGGCATTGTGCCGGTGGACGCTGAGGGGTTTACCTACCTGGTCGGACAATACCGATATACACTCGGCGAATATTCCTGGGAAATCCCGGAAGGGGGAGGGCCATTGGGGGAAGATCCACTGGCCGCAGCCCAACGGGAATTGAAGGAAGAAACCGGCTTGATAGCCGAAAAATGGCAGCGTATTGGCCGTATCCATACGTCCAATTCGGTGACGGATGAAGAAGGGTTTATCTTCCTTGCCCGGGGGCTGACACAGGGTGATGCCGAGCCGGAAGAAACCGAGCAGCTTCAGGTGCGGAAGGTGCCGCTGGCAGAGGCCGTTGAAATGGTCATGCGTTCGGAAATTACTGATTCGATTTCCATGTGTGCCATCCTGATGGCTGCACGGATAGTGGGTATATAAGTTGCAAGTCAGGAACGAAATCACGACCTTTGCACCATGTCACATCCAAAAGTCCAGGCCGTCTTTTTTGATATTGACGGCACACTCCTTGGGCTGAAAAGCAAGGCTATTCCAGACTCCACCATCGAAGCCTTGGCATTGTTGAAAGCAAAGGGAGTTAAAATTATTGTTTCCACGGGTCGGTCATATGAGCACGCACGATTTTTGGCGTCCTATGGGTTCGATGGGTTTATCACGTTCAACGGAAGTTACTGTGTGGATGGCGAAGGGCAATCTTTTTTCCGCCACACCATCGATGCCAGCGATATCCAGCTCTTACATGATCATTTGAGTACGGTAGATCATTTTCCGGTGGGCGTGATGACAACCGAAGGGTCCTTCATCAGCGACATCACGGATGATGTGACCGCGATTTTTGAGCTGCTGAAACTCGAAGTGCCCCGTCCGGAGCCTTTTGCCGAAGCATTGAACAACGAAGTGCTCCAGCTCAACTTGTTCGTGGACGAAAATAAAGAGTCCCATATCATCAATAATGTGCTGAAAAACTGTGAATCGAGCCGGTGGTGCCCGACATTTATCGATGTCAATGCCCGGGGAATCAGCAAGCAGATCGGTATGGAACAGTTCTTTTCGCGGTATAGCCTATCAGCCGGACGGACAATGGCCTTCGGCGATGGTGGGAATGATATCCAGATGCTGCGTGCCGCCGGTGTTGGCGTGGCGATGTCCAATGCAGGCGACCATGTGAAGGCCGCCGCCGACTACGTGACGGATACCACGGAAGAACATGGTATCTGGAATGCATTAAAAAAATATGACATCATTTAGAGCCTGTTTAAAATTCATCTAATAATTTTTTTATGCCTCTTTTTGGCTGCACCTTCGTTAAATTTTATCGGGATAGGCTTCCGGCTATCCCGATAAAATTTGCCTCGGTTCGCTCAAAAATAGCCTATAAAAAATTTTACCATATAAATTTAAACAGGCTCTTGGCCTTAATCCCCTCCCGTGCTAAAAAAAGGTTTGATTTCGCTGGCATTTGGTTCATTTGCCATCGGTATGACGGAGTTTTCCATGATGGGCGTATTGCCCGATATCGCAGCTGATTTGGCTATTGATATTCCTACAGCAGGCTATTTCATTGCGCTGTATGCCTTTGGAGTGGTCATCGGTGCCCCTACGTTGGTGGCGGCATTGGCCAAGTATCCACCCAAGAAGGTGCTGCTATTTTTGATGGGACTTTTTGTGTTGTTCAACGGTTTGTTTGCCGTCGTCCCCGGGTTCTATACGTTACTCATTGCCCGCTTTATGTCCGGATTGCCGCATGGCGCGTTTTTCGGTGTCGGCTCGGTAGTGGCTGCATCGTTGGCCAATAGGGGCAAAGAAGCGCAAGCCATATCCATCATGTTTACGGGAATGACCATTGCCAACCTGCTGGGGGTGCCGCTGGGCACCTACATCGGGCATCATTACTCTTGGCGTTATACGTACCTGTTTGTGGCATTATGTGGTGTCGCTACATTGGCAGCCTTATATTTTTGGCTTCCGGCCATCAAATCCCATTTGCAAGGTGGCGTTGCCCAACAGCTCCATTATTTCAAAACAAAAACAGCATGGTTGATGATTGCCATGATATCCATTGGCACGGGTGGCTTATTCGCATGGATAAGTTATATCGCACCGCTGATGACCGAAGTGGCGGGGATTAAGGGAGATCAGGTGTCGTTTGTCATGGTGGTGGTCGGCTTAGGCATGGTCGTGGGTAACCTACTTGGTGGCAAACTTGCTGACTCCATCACGCCCAATAAAGCCGTGATTCTTTCGTTTATTAGCATGGCCATCTGCCTATTGATCGTATACTTCACCGCGCATATCCATGCACTGGCGTATCCCATGGCGTTTATCACCGGGCTGATTTCTTTCTCGAATGGCTCGCCCCTGCAGATGATGTTGATCAATTCGGCAAAAAATGCCGAGACACTCGCCGCAGCTGGTGGGCAGGCAAGTTTTAACCTGGGCAATACCCTCGGCGCTTACCTGGGCGGATTGCCCATTGTATGGGGATTGGGGTATAACTCGCCCTTACTGGTAGGCGTATTGATGGCCGCTATGGGCGCACTTTTTGCCTTGTATATCTTGGTGATGCGCAAACGCGGTCGGCTTTGATTTTTTTGGTGCCGATTAAAATGTCGGTCTTTTGCAAGCGGAATATAGAATTATGAAGAACATCGTCGTTTTTTGCGGTTCGAGTATGGGAACCGATAGCAGCTATGAAGAGCAGGCCTACCAGTTGGGTAAGACGCTGGCCGAGTCGGGAATTGGCTTAGTGTACGGAGGGGCCAAAGTAGGGCTGATGGGAGCCGTTGCCAACGGTGCGTTGCATCATGGTGGCAAGGTGGTTGGCGTGCTGCCGCACTTTCTGCAAACCAAGGAAATCGCGCATACTGGCCTCACGGAGTTGATATTGGTGGATACCATGCATGAGCGGAAGACCAAAATGAACCAGCTTTGCGACGGCGTGATCGCGTTGCCGGGTGGCTTCGGCACGCTGGAAGAATTTTTCGAAATGTTTACCTGGGGGCAACTGGGACTTCACAACAAGCCGATGGGGTTGCTGAATATCGGCGGTTTTTATGATGAATTAATAGCGCTGGTTCGGCGCATGGTGGACAACGGTTTTCTGAAAGCGGAAAACCAGCAAATGCTCTTATGCCATAGCGATATACCGCAGTTGCTTGAACAAATGAATAATTACCAGCCACCCACAGTGTCCAAATGGATAACCAAAGAAACCGCCTGATGGGTACCGTGCGTTATTTCTTCCATTTGCAGGCCAAAAGAATGCACCGCACCATCAGCGATTGGGGCATACATCCACTGGTTGTGTATATAGGCCTGCCGATACTCTTCGTCGCTGGTGCTATTGCCCTTTTCATCCGCACACCGTATGCGCCGTGGATTTATGCGGGAATCGCGGCCTTGGCCCTCCTGCAATGGTGCGGCGTGGAGCGCCAGCGTTTCCTTCGGCAGGTGTTTGACCGGCAAACGTACTGGCGCATCCGCTTGCTGGAAAATGTGCTTTTGATGATGCCCTTTGCTGCCTTCCTGCTTTACAAAGGCGAGTGGTGGTTTGCAGTGGGGTTGCTGGTTTTAGCAGCGGTGGCCGTTCCCGTACGGATAGGGAATACAGGGGGAAAGACATTGCCCACGCCATTTTCGGGCAAACCGTTTGAATTTACTATTGGTTTCAGGGCTTCCGTTGGGATGCTGTTACTTGCTTATTTACTGCTGGTTATCGGTATTTATGTGAATAATGAAAACCTGAGCATAGCCACCATCGTGCTGATGGTGTTGGTATGTGCCAATTACTACGGCTGGAGCGAACCCGTGCTTTATGCGTGGATATATGCATTGACACCCCGTGTGTTTTTGGGAATGAAAATAAAAACCGCCTTTAGGCAGGTTTCCTTGTTATTACTTCCCATGGTAGTGGTCGCTGCGATTGGTTTTTCCGGCAGCTGGTTGGCCCTCCTGATCGTGCTCGTAGTGGGCTATGGTTACCTCGCGCTGGCCGTACTGGCAAAATATGCGGCATTCCCCGGGAGTGTTAATATCCCACAAGGTATTTTCATGGCGCTTTCTTTGATGCTGCCGCCGCTGTTGTTGGTATCTATACCTTATTTTTATCATAAGGCCATGGCTAATATGGCTACCGTCATCCGGCCTCGGTAAATGGTGTTTTAATGTTGCTGGAAGGTGTGGATATATTGCCTAAAGGCATTCCGATAGGATTGACTTACCGGCAGATAGCGGGTTCCTACTTTTACACTATTCCCCTCAATGCGGCTGATGTTCCTGAAACACACCAGATACGATTTGTGAATCCGTATAAAGCCGGACGCTGACAATTCGTTTTCAAGGTCGCCCAGTCTGTGATACGTGACAATTTGTTTGGCCATGGTATGGACGATCACATAATTACGGAGGCCTTCGATAAACAGGATATCGTTGATTGCCACACTAATGAAGCTGTTTTTTCTGTCGCCCTTCAGCAAAATGGTTCCTTCAACGCGGCTGGCTTCTTCGGCAACGATGTCAGTTGATTTCGGCAGCAGGAGTGCTTCGGCCTTTTGCACAGCCCGCAGGAACCGTTCGAAGGCGACGGGTTTCATCAAATAGTCTACCACGTCCAGCTCATAGCCTTCCAATGCATAGTCCGGGTAGGCGGTAGTCAGGATTACCCGGCAACGCTGACCCACCACCTTGATAAACTGGATGCCGGTTAAATCCGGCATATGGATGTCCAGAAAGACCAAATCTACGTTTCGTTGCTGTACCAGATGCAAGGCTTCCATCGCACTGTTGGCTTTTCCAGCAAATTCCAGCGATGGAGTTTTTTGAATAAAACCAGCGATGATATCCGCGGCATATCCTTCATCATCAACTGCTATGCACGTGATCTTTTTATTTTTCAAGCTATTGATTTGTTGTTCCTGTCAATGTAATCCTTAATAAGGCATGGTAGTTCATACTGTCCTTGGTGATCTGGAGTTTATGGCTTCCCGGATAAAGGAGCTCCAGTCTCCGCCGGACGTTTTGCAAGCCAATACCACTGCTGCTATCCTTTTGGCCCAGGAAAATCCGGTTGCTTACGCCAAATACCAGTTGGTTGCATTCAATAATGAGCCGGATTTCAATCGGGTGATCGGGCTGATCGAATTGGCCGTGTTTAAAAGCATTTTCGACAAAAGGTACCAGAAGCAGGGGAGTTATCCGTTTATTGGAAATATCGCCGGTTACTTCAAAGGTAGCAAAAAATGCCGGTTCAAAACGCATGCGCATGAACGCCATATAATCGTTGATGTATGCAATTTCCTTTTCCAGCGAAACCAAATTGTCTTTATGTTCGGCTAAGGTATAGCGCATCATATCCGATAGTTTGACAAGCGCCTGTGCCATCTTATCGGATAAGGGAAGCGCCAGGGAGTACAAGTAATTGAGGGCATTATACAGAAAGTGGGGATTTATCTGGTTCTTCAGAAAAGCCAACTCGGCTTTAGTGGCTTCTTCCCGCAGGGCCCGATTGCGTTTTTCTTCCCGTAATGCCTGTTCTGTCGCATAAATCGCCCCACAGATACCGATCATCCAAGTGCCAAAGTAAAAATTGGCAGAAACCATGCGGGCGATGTAATTGTCTCCGCTGAAATTGCCATGCCCGAAGAAATAGGTGCCTAAAACCTGCTGCAATAAAATACGTACCACCTGGAATACCAGCAACGCCAGGATAATGCCTCCGGCCAGTTGAAAAGGCTTCCCTTTGTTCAGGAATTTGGGAAATACCCAAAGATAACAAAAATAAAACTGGATGACCTGTGTAAGCCAGTACGTGAAGTCCCAGTAATAAGAGGTGGATCCGCCCCAAAGGCTTCCATCGATCAATGAATAGGCAAGATAAAGCAGCCAGCAGAAAGCATGTCTAAAGCGCATTTTCCGATTCATCCTCCCAAGTTAGAAAAAGCACGGTGTTTTACGGAGATTTTTATCCGAAACAGCCGGATTTTTATTCCAACTCTTTAGGTACGCAGACTTGGGTGGATAGCATAAAGGCAGTTGTACTTGGGATAATATTATTTAACAAGCCCGTTTTGAATCCCATTTTTAGCGGTAATCATATTGTTGAAGAAATTATGGATAGACGTCTAATTACCATTTTCAGCTTTTTGTCCGCCATCAATGTCGCCTTCATGGGGGCCTTTGCGCAAACCCATCAGGTATCTGGTGCGGTCATTGCCAAGGGAATCCCGGTTGCCTATGCTTCTATTGTATTATCACAGGATAGTCTCATCACAAAAACGAAATTCAGCGACGAGGAAGGTTGCTTTTTAATAGAAGAAGTCGCTCCCGGGAAATACCTGCTGAAAGTGAGTGCGGTAGGCTATCAGGCGTTAGAGATGGCCGTGGAAATTTCGGGAGCTACAGACGTGGGCATTTTGCAGCTACAGGAAGATTCGGCGTTACTCGATGAAGTGGTGGTCACGGCTGCACGCAAGCTGCTGGACAGGCAGGCCGACCGGTTCGTGATGGACGTTTCGGCGGGCAGTTTCCAGACCAGCAGTCTGCTGGAAATCTTTATGGCAGCGCCTTTTATGCAGGTCAAAGGGGATGATATTGCCATCAATGGCAAACGAAACATACTGGTATTGTTGGATAACGTGCCGGTACCGGGGGCAACACTCAAACAGGTACTCAACACGATGAACGGCAATGAAATCGATAAGATTGAATTCATAACCATCCCGGGAGCCCGATATGACGCCTCGGTGGACGCAGTGATTCATATCCATACGAAACGGGCATTGGCACAGGGAATTACCGGTAGCGTGAATGGAACCTATTCACAGGGCGATCAAGCCAGGGGCAATATGGGATTGAACCTCACGTACCGCAAAGACAGGTGGACGTTGAATGGGCGATATGGTTTCAACCGGAGCAATTTGGTGACGACTATCCACAATAATCGGGAATTTACATTGCCCAGTGGAAACTTGGCCATTGGCGGCCCAAACAGTGAATTTTATGACACGAGGCTGCACAACGCCAGTATAAGCGTAGGCTTCAATATCAATGAGTTTCATCAATTGACAGTGACAGGCCATATCGTCAAGGACGACACGCCCAATGGTCGCATGGCCAGCAACTTAGGTTTTTCGTCTGCAATTGGCCATGCCGCCGACTCCAGCCTGATGGCCGAAATAAATACTGAAAATTCGAACAGTTTTGAAAATTACAGCTTCAATTACGTCGGCAAACTGGATAGTTCAGGCACGCAAACCGAACTGATTGTGATCTATACACCAGTGGGGTCATCAAGGTACAGGGTAGTCAGCCGACAAGATATCTTCCTGCCGGACGGTATACTGGAAAGTACGTTCCCGAGCATTCGGAACGAGAATCGTTCAACAGGCCATATTGTTGTGTTGCAATCGGATTGGCAGCTGCCTTTCGATAACCAATGGCGATTGGAAGCAGGCGTCAGATTCAACAGCTCGCGGAATGATGCCGACATCAACCAGTCGGAATACCGGGATGGCACTTGGTTACCTATGTCTGACTATACATTTACCAACCGGTTCCGTGAAGACATCGTGGCGGGATACGTTGCCGCGCAGAAGCGATGGGCTGGCACACAGGTACGTGTAGGCATACGTGTAGAAAATACGGATATGGGCGTAGAGGGAGTATATGACCGTCGTTTTTTCGATTTTTTCCCAAATGCCGGTATCCAACAGGAGATCATAGGCAACCGGGTCATTTCCTTCAATTACCGGAGAAGTATCGCCCGCCCTGGATTTGGGCAGATGACGCCTTTCCGTACCTATCTCAATGCGTATGAACTATTCGAGGGAAACCCCAATCTACGACCCAGCTACTCCCAGACATTTACGATCAACGGTGATGTTAGCAAAAATGTATTTCTGGAATTGGCGTATCTACAATACCGCGACCGGACGATGCAATTACCTCGCCAGGAAGGCTTGGTAAGCGTATGGACCCCCCTCAGTATGGACGGTAGCGAATGGTCAGCAAATCTAAGTTATTTGTACAAAATCGCTTCATGGTGGGATGCCAATAGCTATATACGTGGATTCCGCTACGCCTACGAAGGACCCTTGAACAACGACTACGTCGACGAGTCCGGTTATTCGTACAATGTTGGGCTGACCAGCACCGTGCGCTTCCCCGCCGGATTTACATTGGATGCCACGTACAATTACTACGCGCCATCGGGCTATGCAGGGTGGTATGATTTCAGCTCCAATTTTGCTCGACTGGCCATCCGCAAAAATATGCTGGGTAAAAGGGGGCAATTGGTGCTGGCGTTTAACGATATTTTCAAAGGCCAGCGTTACCGATCGGAATTGCAAGCCGGAAACTTGTATGTTTATAATGTAAACTATAACGATACCCAGCGTGTTTCGCTCGGTTTTGTATTCAATTTCGGTAAAAGCACCGTGAAAATGGCTGAGCGCAAAAAGTTGGGTAACGAGGACATCATAAATCGGGCGAACTGATGGCGCGAATGAGTTAACTGTGTATATTTGTGCCTCGCTGCTGTGTAACCGGAGAAAAAATTAAATCATTGGAACGTATAACTCGCATCACCGTCCGACAGTTGACCAAATCATATGGGGCTAACCCGGTGCTCACCAGCATCGATTTGGATTTTTCTGGCGGGCATGTGTACGGCATTGTCGGGCAGAACGGGGCCGGTAAGACGACGCTGTTCAACTGCTTGGCAGGTCTGGAAACCCATGGCGGTACGGTAATTGCCGAAGGCGGACGGCTGAAAGATCGGCTGGGCTTTTTACAGACCGATCCGTTTATGCTACCGAGGCTCACCGGCAGGGAGTACCTGCGGTTGTTCTGCAAGGCGCGTGCCGTACCCGAGGGCGATTTGGATGTGCGGAATGTATTTGACTTGCCGCTTGACCGCTATGCGCAGCAATATTCCACCGGCATGAAGAAAAAGCTGGCCTTGCAGGCTATTCTTTTGCAGGGCAATGAGTTTTTTATCCTTGATGAGCCTTACAACGGGGTCGATATCCATAGTGCATTGCTGATCACCGAGATTATCCGCCGCTTGCGAGCGAGCGGAAAAGTAGTTTTGATTTCATCGCATATCTTTTCGACCTTGAAAGATACCTGTGATGTCATCCATGTGTTGGATGGGGGCAAGATGGCGGAAACGGTAGAAAAAGCGGAGTTCAAGCGGTTAGAACAAGCAATGACCGACTTTGCGGTGGGGAACAAGCTGGATGCTTTGTCTCTTCGTTGAGATCACC
The DNA here is from genome assembly GCF_900109365.1 of Parapedobacter koreensis. Lineage (GTDB taxonomy): Bacteria > Bacteroidota > Bacteroidia > Sphingobacteriales > Sphingobacteriaceae > Parapedobacter > Parapedobacter koreensis. Next base: position 250,463 of record NZ_FNZR01000003.1, read on the forward strand.
CGCGTAAGGGACTTTGGCGAGCCACTAAAAAGCCGCTCGGCTTTTGAATGAAAGGCGCCCGGCTTTTATTGAAAAGGCGCTCGGCTTTTGGGGAAAAGGCGGACGCCTTTTTTTGGACTGAAGCCGAACATTTGGCTACCTTGTTGAATACGTTGTGTTTGCGAGCTTCTTAGCCAGCTGTTTCCCCGGCCTGAAGTAAATTTTGCATCCTTTGATGGAATTGGCATTCACAGCTTTCGGTGTGTCTTGGGCTTCGGCATCCAGCGATAAATAGAAGGAGCCAAAGTCGCCAAGCTTAATGATATACCCTTCGGACAGTGATTGACTGATTGCATGGGTAAGACCTTCGATAACCGCAACGACATCGGCAGCATTCAACGTGGAGGCGTGCGATAAATTGCTGCTGATGTCATGGATGTCGACATGCCCGCGGCTTTTGCATTGCGCAATATACCGTGGTTTGCTGGGGTCTTTGAAATTGTGTTGTTTGACGGAGATGTATTTTACGGACATAGGCGTTTGTATAAGTTTTTCCGTTCCCAATATACACATCACGATTTAATTTTCACCCCCTTTTTGAAATACTGCTGTCAAACCGTTTCCTGTGCCGTTTCATCGATGCCCTGATGCGCTTTGGCGCCCAATTTCATCAATACAGGCACAAAAAATGATGCAATGCCGACAAGTCCTACAGCGCTGCCCAAAATGACAAACGTAAGCGTGATGCCGATGCTGTCTGCGATGAAACCGGTGCTTAGCAGGCCAATCATGGACGGCAACAGGGCGATGCTAAAGTACATCGAGAATACACGTCCCAGCATAGCTGGATCGATTCTTTCCTGTAGTATGGTCGTAAAACTGGCGTTATTAATAGCTGCCGAAATACCTCCGACGACGGTCAGCCCGACAAAGAAAATAAACCCGTTCCCGGGGATTAAGCCCGAAGCACCTAGTGCGATACCCAGAATGACATAGGTGCCGTTGATGATGACCACCTTATTCAACGAAGGCTTGAAAATGCCAAGCAGTCCGCCGCCTACCAACATGCCCACGCCCCAGACCACTTCGATCAGACTCATTTCAAATTTTCCACCGTCGAAATGCTGCAAGGTGAGCAGAGGGAACAGCACCGCCACCGGCATGATGCAAAACATCGCCAATACGGAAAACAGGAAGAGCCAGGAAATCCCCTTGTTTGAGGTTACCGCGTCGATACCCAATTTGAGGTCGCGCAGGACTTGTTTTACCCCGGGTCGTTGCTCCGACGTTTTTTGAGGGTTGGGAATATGTACCATTAATAGTGATGAAATGGCCACCAATGCACCGCCGATGTCCAGTAGCAAAACATAGCCGACATCCATCAAACCAATGGCTAACGCACCCAGTGCCGGTCCGCCGATATTGGAGACCGATTGAATGACCTGATTGATGCCGCCAATACGGAGCAACTCAGATTCAGGAGCCAATAACGGCACGGACGCCTGCATGGCCGGCATGTGAAAAGCCGACCCGACCGAACGCAAGCCCAGCAGGATGTAGATAAAAATCAATTCGGAATAACCTAAATAGAAAAGCGTGGACATGACTAAGGTACATAAGGCGATGAACCCGTCTGCCGCAATCATGGTGCGCTTACGATCCCAACGGTCAATAAACACACCGGCAAAAGGCCCGATGAGGGTTTGGGGAAGCAGTGCTGCAATGGCCGCATAAGCCAGCACTTCGGCAGATCCGGTTTCCAGGCTCAACCAGATAATGATGGCAAAATTGACGGCGGCGCTGCTCAGTAAAGATATAAATTGGCCACCCCAAATGATGGCAAATGTTCGTTTCCACGAGTGTTGCATGATAGCTAAGTACTATAATCTCCCTAAAGGAGGATGGTTAAACTAAGACGTAAAAAATAAAGGAAATGTTTCAGGGATATCCTGAATAACAATGAAACCAGACGACGTGCCGTCCGGCCTTAAGCCCTGTCCCGATAGACAAAGGCAATGCGGGTGCTTATGAGTCTCATCGATTTATTGCGTTTGTTGCGCGACAAACTTAGCGATTTCTTGTGACATTCGTATTGCATATCGAGCTTTTTCGGTTAATCTTTTCTAAGTTTGCAGCATTTTAAGTTAGTATTAACAACACATGAATAAAAAGTATGTAACGTTGGCCGTGGCGGTAATAGCCACTACGGCTGCCGTGGCACAACAGCACCAAGCCATCAGACTGGATCTGATGGACACATCGGTGCGGCCACAAGATGATTTCTACAATTATGTAAATGGAAACTGGATGAAGACGGTGGAAATTCCATCGGATCAATCCCGTTGGGGCAGTTTCAATGAGCTGGGGGAAAAGACCAACGAAGCTACCCTGAAAATCCTCAAGGAGTCTTTGGATCAGACATATCCAACCGGATCCGATGGGCAGAAAATCGCTGATTTGTATCGGAGTTACACCGATTTCGATGCGCGGGACAAAGCGGGTATCGAACCCATAAAGCCACTGCTTCAACAAGTGGACGCCATTCAAAGTTTTGACGATCTGTATGGATATTTGGTGGAAGTAGCGCCTATCGGCGGAAATCCGTTTTTTGGTGCCGGTGTATCGGCACACATGAAAAATAGCAACGTCAATGCTATTTATTTGGGAACAGCAAGCTTGGGCTTGGGTAGGGCTTACTATCAAAAAGAGGATGAGGCTAATGCCAAGACACTGGCAAACTACCAGGATTATATCAATACGCTGATGCCCAAGGTCGGGCAGCTCACCCGCGATCTCAAGGGCCCTAAAATTGTTGCCTTTGAGAAAGAACTGGCGAGCCACATGCTTACCGTGGAGCAAATCCGGAACGCTTCGCTCCGTTACAACCCCGTAGCAGTAGCGGATTTGAAGAATTTGGTCAAAAACATCGATCTGGCACAATATCTATCCGACTTGGGCTTCAAAGCCGATACAGTCATCATCGGTGAATTGAAATATTACCAAGAGCTGGATGAGGTGCTAAATCCCGCTAACCTTGAAACCATTAAGGATTTTCTCCGCTTCAAAATTGCAAACGATGCAGCGACGAGCCTGACGCGGGAACTGGACGAAATCAGCTTCGATTTTTGGGGAAAGACCCTCAACGGGCAGCAGGAGCAACGCGCGTTGGACAAACGCGGCTTGCAATTCGTGAACGGCATGGCTGGCGACCTGCTCGGCAAGCTGTACGTGGAGGCGCATTTTCCCGCCGAAGCCAAAACGGCAGCCGAAGAATTGGTGTCTTACCTTCGTAAATCCTTCGAACACCGCATCGGACAGTTGCAGTGGATGTCTCCGGCTACGAAAGAGAAAGCCTTGGACAAGCTGAAAAAATTCAATGTCAAAATTGGTTATCCCGACAAATGGCGGGATTATTCCGGATTGGAAGTCGGTACATCGCTGTTTGAAAACATCCAGCGTGCCCGTCGCTGGCGGTTTGCCGAAAATCTCGCCAAGCAGGACAAGCCGGTGGATAAGACCGAGTGGGGTATGACACCCCAGACGGTCAACGCCTATTACAGTCCGTTGTACAACGAGATCGTGTTCCCGGCAGCGATTCTGCAACCGCCGTTTTATGATTATAAGGCAGATGCTGCCGTCAACTTCGGGGGAATTGGCGCAGTCATCGGTCATGAGTTGTCGCACGGGTTTGACGACAGTGGCTCCCAATATGATGGCGACGGCAACCTGAACAACTGGTGGACGGACGACGACAAATCAAAATTCGAAACCGCTACGTCGGCATTGGCGGCACAGTTTGAAGCTTATGAGCCGGTACCGGGTGTGTTTGTGAACGGACGGTTTACGCTGGGCGAAAATATCGGCGACCTCGGTGGGGTATCCGTGGCTTACGAGGCGCTGCAAATGTACTTGAAAGATAAAGGAGACCCTGGCAAGATCGACGGATTCACGCCGCAACAGCGTTTCTTCCTCTCGTGGGCGACCATCTGGCGGGCCAAGACCACGGAGGCTTTTGTGGTCAACCAGGTGAAGACCGACCCGCATTCGCCAGCACAGTACCGTGCTGTAGGGCCATTGGTCAACGTGGATGGATTTTACGAAGCGTTTGGCATCAAGGAAGGGGACAAATTGTACTTGCCGAAAGAAAAGCGGATTGTGATTTGGTAATTGATCCATGAAAATTGCAGAATGGCCGATCCCGGAAAAAAGGGATCGGCCATTTTTTTGCTCCATCAGATGGTTATCCCACCGTCGATGACAAATTCCGAACCCGTGATGAACGCGGCATTGTCAGCACTGGCAAGAAAAGCAACCAATTTTCCTATTTCTTCCGCCTCGGCCATGCGATGCAAGGGGATGCGGCTGATCAGCCCTTCTCTGGTTTGCCGCAATACCTCCTCCGGATACCCGGATTTGGCCATGACCTCGGTTTTGGTAGGGCCCGGACTGACTGCATTTACCCGTATTTTGCGGGGCGCCAGCTCCAGTGCAGCGGTTTTCATCACCGCATTCAGCGCTGCCTTGCTCGCTGAATAGATGGAGGAACTATGGCCGTAAAATTGGGCCACGATGGAGGAAAGAAAGATGACGGTGGCTCCGTCGGGTAATAAAGGGATAAAACGGCTCAAGGTGAAAAAAGCTCCCTTGAAATTGATATCCATAATTTCGTCCAATTGGGATTCATCAGCCCCTTCAATGGGAAACACCTTACTGATACCCGCATTGATGAATAGGATATCCACCCGGCCGTAGTCTCCTTTGACCTGCGCGGCTAATTGTTCGATGTCGGCCAATTTGGACTGGTCGGCAACGTATCCCTTCACGCCCAGCGATGCCGCCGCTTCCTGTAGTGCCTGCTCCCTCCGGCCTGTAATGATCACGTCGGCTCCTTGTGCTTTCAGCACTTCAGCAGTAGCGTAACCGATTCCGCTATTGCCACCCGTAATTAATGCAATTTTATTTGTTAACATATTAATTTTAATTGAGGGAGCAAAGATATCCGGAAAATGGTATAACTTTGTAACCAGTATAACGAAGTATACCAGATGAACGAAGCAACATCAGTCTTAGGAAAGCCGCGCGTACAAGCAGAAGAAGTACAGGCATTGCAAGATACTATTTATGTCATCGGTGGAAAATGGCGGTTACCCATCATCAATTCCATCTGCAATGGCAATAAACGTTTCCGGGAAATCGAACGGAGCATTCCCGGAATCACTACGCGTATGCTTTCCAAAGAATTGCGCGAAATGGAGCTGAATAAGCTGGTCAAGCGGACGGTACATCCCGGTCCGCCGGTGTTGGTGGAATACGAGTCGACACCCTATTGCAAGACCTTTGGCAGCATTATTTTAGAGATGATCAGATGGGGTAAAGAACATCGGGATAAGTTGCGGGAAGAATAAAATTAGTCTTTGAAGACCAGTGGCCTAAGCAACTTTGTGGGGATTATAAACTAAATTCCTGAGGCTGTTACTCAAGAATCCCTTTAGGCTCAAATCCTCATCAATATCCGGCCAATGAACACCCGTTCCTTTACCAATTAATTGATAGTTTTTTAATTGGTCGTCTGACGCTCCCTGTAGACGTGGATAGTTAGATATAGTTTCACGCAATATACCGCCCGTATTTAACAAAATAATCAACAAGTCTTGGGTTGTGTGAACATCAATGGTTTGGATTCTAATGTTTTCTCCATAAATCAACTGTTCCAGCGCATCGTAATTATTTGTTGAAGTATTCATGCCAAGCTGTTTTAAAATCCTCTTTTGACCGTTGTACAATGTCAAGAAGTTTCTTTTCTTCTCGCTTTGTAAAACCATGTAAATATACGCGGTCAACAGATGGTTCTAGCCGGTTAATGCTAAACTTATTCTTACAAAGTTATATAAAGTTTTTGTAAATGGTAATTGATTTGGGTGCATTTCAACTTGTCGCTGATGCTGAGATTCGGGACGGTGATTTTCACCTATTGCTCCAAAACTGGATCCGCAGCACTGCGTTTGCGTCTCCAAGGTTTTGTCCGCAACAGGCAAAAATCGCAATGGTGCTGGCGCCTTTGGATACGGATAAGCAACCTTGGGGGATGAGCGGAGCGAGTCTTCCAGTTGCGTTCCGTACCAAAGCGTCAAGATTTCACCTCATATGCAACCGTGCTTACACACAAGGACGCTGGTTGGCGATAATTTGAAATGCACCCATTGATTTCATGTGATGCAAAGGTCAGCTGACCCGTTGAACAAACTCCTTTGACCTGTTAGCGAAAATACCTTATCTGTTTTCATAAGATCTTTGTATCGTCAATAAGCGACAATAGAAAGGTTCATTATGAAAGACTACATCATCCAATATTTCACCACTGAGCGGCAGGGTGCCGTATTCGGGTTTTTGCTCTCCCTTGCCTTGCTTGCCACCGCCTGGCTCCTTTGGCGGTATCCGGCACATAGCCTGCAACGGGGCATCGCTTACGCGTTGCTGGCAGGCGGCCTGTTCCTTGCCGTAGCCACATCCATCACCATCGTGCACAACCAGAAGCGCATCGTACAGGCAAAAACCACGGAGGTAGACGACGAGCGCGCCTTGCAGCGACGGGAAATCAGCCGGATGGAAAATGTGCTGAAAACGGCCTACATCGGCGGCCTTACCACCTTCACATTGTTTGCCCTTGGGGGCATAAGCTTGCTGCTGTTTGCATATAGTCCACGCTTCAAGGGATTGGGAATTGGCCTGCTGCTTTTTGGGCTAATGGGCATCGGCATGGAGCTGTTTTCCATGAAAACGAACCGGGACTACTTGAATCGCATTAAATCCATCAATCTTATCAATTAATCATCATGAATAAAGTCGTACTAATCACCGGCGCTTCCGCCGGTATGGGCAAGGAAACTGCCAAGCTGCTGGCCGCTACAGGCTACACCGTATACGGCGCGGCACGTCGGGTGGAAAAAATGAAAGATCTGGAGCCGTTGGGTATCAAGACGCTCGCCATGGACGTGACCGATGAGGCATCCATGGTTAGCGGTGTAGAGCAAATTCTTGCCAAGGAAGACCGCATCGACGTGCTGGTCAACAATGCCGGATTTGGTTCGTATGGAGCCATTGAAGACGTACCCATTGCCGATGCTAAATACCAGCTGGATGTCAATGTATTCGGTGCGGCCCGCCTTATCCAGTTGGTGCTTCCTTCAATGCGCCGGAGCGGCTGGGGCAAAATCATCAACATCTCATCCATCGGTGGCAAATTCGCCACACCCTACGGTGGCTGGTACCATGCCAGCAAGTTTGCGCTGGAGGGGCTGAGCGATGCACTGCGCAATGAAGTCAAGCCGTTTGGCATAGACGTGGTCGTCATCGAACCGGGCGGCGTGAAATCCGAATGGGGACAGCTTGCTTATGACAACCTGATTAAAAGCTCGCGGCAATCTGCCTATAGGGAGACCATTGACAAGCTTGCCGGATTCCTGGAAAAGGCAGGGGAGAAGAACGTGGAGCCCATGGTCATTGCCGAATTGATTAGAGAAGCCATTGAAGCCAAGCGCCCGAAATTCCGGTACGTCGCCGGTTATATGGCCAAGCAGTTGGTCATTGTGCGCAAGCTGCTGCCGGATAGGCTATTTGACAGGGTCATTATGGGGCAATTCCGATGAAGAAATTGACTAACTTTACCGCAGTGGAAGATCGGTTGCAATACAACATCCTGTACTCCTGCACCGGTGAGGCAAAGCGGGGGCATGAGCCATTCGTGGCAGAACATGCCCTCACGTACATCACCCATGGCGAAATCCACCTGCATACGGATAAGGGGGTATTGGTCGCTCCCAAAGGTACGATCGGCTTGCTCCGTCGCCATCAGCTGGTGAAGGCGGTGAAAAAGCCGGGGGTTGATGGGCCGTTTATGTCCATCAACATTTTCCTCGACCAGCAGGCACTGCGCCGGTATAGTGCGGCCCATGATGTGCACGCCACAGGCATCTACACCGGCGACCCCATCGTGGCGCTGCCCGTAGATCCGTTCATGAAGGGCTACTTCGACTCATTGATGCCGTATTTTGAGCACCCGGAGCAGCTCACGGAAACACTGGCCTCCCTCAAAACCACGGAAGCGATAGCGCTATTGCTGCGCAATCCATCACTGAAAAACTTGCTGTTCGATTTCAGCGAGCCGTTCAAAATCGATTTGGAGGCGTACATGAACCGGCATTTTACCTACAATGTACCACTGGAGCAGTTTGCCCGGCTTACGGGTAGGAGCCTGTCTACATTTAAGCGCGATTTTGCCAAGACATTCCGCACACCGCCGGAACGGTGGCTGCAAAAGCGACGGCTGGAGCAGGCACACTACCTGATTACGCAGCGCCATCAGCGCCCTTCGGAGGTTTACCTTGAGGTGGGCTTTGAAAATTTCTCGCACTTCTCCACAGCGTTCAAGAAGGAATTTGGCCAGAACGCTTCTGAGGTGCGATGAGATGATGGAATTTCGCCGTACCTTCGTGCGTCTTTTTCAATAAATATGGTAAAGAAGGCCATCCTCACCGTTGGACTGCTGGTGTTGTCCAATGCATTTATGACGCTCGCTTGGTACGGGCACTTGAAGTTCAAGGAAATGAACTGGTTCAGCAACTTAGGGCTGATGGGGATTATTTTCATCAGCTGGGGCATTGCGCTCTTTGAGTATTCCCTCCAGGTGCCCGCCAACCGGATAGGTTTCAGCGAAAACGGTGGGCCGTTCAACCTGTGGCAGCTGAAAGTCATTCAGGAGGTCATTACGCTCACGGTCTTCTCCGTGTTCGCAATTGTTTTCTTCAAAAACGAGCCACTCCGCATCAATCACTTAATTGGGTTTGTGTTTCTGGTGCTTGCGGTATATTTTATTTTTAAAAAGTAAGTGATAAGCGCAGTCATATCACTCCGTTTTCCGGCTTTCTTCCCAGTATTTTTCATTAACGGCTTCCCACGCAGCCTGCATGATGACTTCATCGTGTTCGCCTGCTACCACATCACCGATCCACACGCCTCCAAGGTCGTCGTAAAGTAATACGCTGCCCGGATCCAAAACTTCAGGCTCCGTGTCGGTCGGCGAAAACCGGAATTTGATACCTGTAGGCAAGTGGGTAACGATTCGCTCCAACTCGTCCGTATCGATTTTGAAATCCTTCATATTGGCGTCGTTTATTGATAACATTATCTTACCCTATAAACTACTGTTCTGACGGATTGTTTTGGCCCGCGATATCGACAATATCGGATCATCGAAATTTTCAAAACACCCGGGAAGAAATCTTGTTTAGTGGTTATGATTGTAAACACACGGGGAATTCCCTTTCGATACATGTTCAATAAGGTCAAACGTGAAGTGGCCATCGTCACGGTCATCGGTTTGATTTTCAATGTATTTACCTATTTTCTGAACGATAGGCTGCCAGACATGCCATTGGGTGTTCCCGCGTTTCTGGGTACAGCCATATCGGTTTTGCTGTCTTTTAAAATGAGCCAATCCTATGAGCGTTGGTGGGAGGCACGGAAGATATGGGGTGCTATTGTGAACGATTCACGGTCGCTCGTCGTGCAGTTGCAAAGTTATCTTGGAGCGGGTTATCAAACAGCCATCAGGGAAATCGGCCACCGCCAAATTGCCTGGTGCTATGCATTGGGTGATGCGTTGCGCGGGCTGAACCCACTGACACGGGATACCGGCTGCCTACGCCCGGAAGAGATGGCGGCACTTGTGCATCGCAACAATAAACCCCTGGCTATCATGCAACAGCAGGCATTAGCCGTTAAAGGGCTGGCCGATCAGGAGGCGTTGAACGTGTTTTGCCGGGTTCAATTGGATCAGACCATCGTCCGTTTAATCGATTCCATGGGCAAAGCCGAACGGATCAATAGCACGGTGTTCCCAGTGACCTACAGGCTTTTCCTACACGGGGCCATTTACTTGTTTTTGATCACCCTGTCCATTGCGCTCCAGGACGTTCGTCCCATATTTGAAATCCCATTGCTGGTATTGATCTCCGCCCTGTTTTTCCTGGTTGAAAAAACCGCGTATAATTTACAGGATCCGTTCAGGAACCGTCCCAGTGACACCCCTGTTACGGCGATCGCGCGGACCATTGAAATCAATATTAGGGAGCTGCTTGGTGAGCAAGATATCCCCGAGCCGCTAAAACCAAAGGCCTTTTTCTTGCTTTGATGTATTTAATGTGCATATGCCCTGGGGCTTACGTCTCGAAATTAGTTAACTTTGTAACTTTCATTAATGTGGAGATATGAAGAAAGGGTATTTTAATAAAGCATTTCGCTTATTCGAGCTGTTCCGTAAGCATCGGATCACTGACGATGACTTTGCTAAAGCAGAAAGCAAATCAGCATATCTGGATGAAAAAGTTGATGAATTCCGGCTTTTGATTTCAATGGGTAAGGATGTGTTTGCCGGCCGGTATCACATGAATACGTGGAACTTGTCTATTATCGTCGCGACGATTGCCTATGTTATCTCCCCACTTGATGGGATACCAGATATGATCCCGTTGATGGGATGGATGGATGACGTGACCATCGTTGCATACGCCGTTTCCAAACTCACAGACGAAATCAAGAAATATAAGGCTTTTACCCAAGCCAAGTTAGGTACTTAATTAGGTGTCATTTTATTCCTCGGCCAGATCTTTTATGATCTGCAACGCTTTTTTTGTGGCAGCATCCATGTCATTGAAGTATTCTTCGGGCATATCCGATGTCAGTGTCAAGGTGGTGACACCATTGTGTTCGCTAAGCGTATACTTCTCCTGCATGTTTCCCAGACTTTGGCCTTCTTTACCACCTTGCAGCTCATGTAGGTGATGGAAAGTTATTTCGCGGTTTTCCGTCAATGAGACCACTTCGCTTTCCATTCCGTTATTACCGGGGTCCAGGAATTTGATACGGCCCTCCTGCTTCAGGTCGCCGGTATAATGCGACCCGGGCATATAGGCATCCGCCCATTTTTTATAGGTGTCGTTATCCCACAATACTCGCCAGACTTTTTCGGCGGGTGCATTGATTTTGAGCTGTTGATCAATTGTTAGTGTTTGCATCGAAACCTCCGTTGCCTTTACAATTAAACAGCAGGTATGCCGAAAAGTTTTACGTCCAATATCGTAGTTTATCGATCGGATGAGTTTCCGACAATGGTGTTGCCCATCAGGATACGCCTGTATCCCGGCCGGACTTCAAATCTTTGTCCTATGGTATACAGAAGTCGGTATGGTTAAAATCTTGTCCAATCCTCAATTTCACCATTTGCCATACAGACAAAAGCTTCTCTTTTTAAGCCGCTATGTTTTGGATTTAAAAAATCCGACTTTTCCATACAATCTTCCGCCATTCGCATACATTAGACTGCATTGTTATCATCAATTTTGCATCATCAATAAAATAGAGAGAGATGAATACAATATTAATCACAGGTGCATCTGGTGGAATTGGAGAAGCCATCGCTTTTCAGTTTGCTGCTAAAAAACATAATCTATTGCTCGTTGCCAGAAACGAATCAAAGTTGGCTGCTTTGTGTAAAGAACTTCATGAAAAATATCGTATCGATACACAATACATCGCTGCTGATCTAACGAAACCTGAAGCTGCAGCAGCAATTTATGAAGAAACAATCAAACGTGGATTGAATGTCAACGTATTGATCAACAATGCAGGCAGAGGTTCCAGCGGTGAGTTTTATCAAAACGATTTAGAATCAGAAATCGAGATGATGCAGTTGAATAATGCTAGTCTAGTGGCACTTACACACTGTTTTTTAAGAAATATGATAGCTAAGAAATCCGGCAACATCATCAATATAGCTTCCATGATTGCGTATTTTCCAAGTCCGTATATGGCGGTATATGCAGGGACAAAACATTTCGTGAAAATTTTCACCTACGCATTGGCGGAAGAATGTAAACCTTACAATTTGAATGTCATGTTGTTCAGTCCGGGGCTTACCAGCTCCAATTTTATGAATACGAAACAAAATGACAATGAATGGGGCAAAGTGGTCACGCAAAACAGTAAAACGCAAACACCCGAACAAGTGGCAGCGGAATTGATGTCTGCTTTCGAGAAAAAGAAATCTGCTTGGATATCCGGAAGTCAAAATCGGTTTTTTGCCAACATCAGCGGTTTAATTCCTCCACGATTCATCGCCAGAACATTTGGCCAGCAAAAACGTAGACAAATGGGATTGTAATAACTAAATTTAACCAATCATTTCAAGATGGAAAAAAGACACATCAAAACCATTTATCAATGTCATGCGGAGCTCGGAATAGCCAAACCCAAACATCCACTGTTTAGTATCTTGAAATTTGAAGAATTGCCAACGGTCAAGTTGGAAACGAAAACCAAATTGATTTTTGACTACTATCAAATTGTTTTCAAAAGAAATTGTTCCAACAAATTAATTTATGGACAAACGTCTTATGATTTCGACGAAGGGGTGATGTCTTATTTTTCTCCAAGGCAAATCAGTATTGCAGAACCAGGCGTATTGCTTCCCGAATCGGGATGGACAATTAATCTTAGTCCAGATTTTTTGAGTGGATATCCACTAGGTTCAAAGATTAGCCGCTACGGCTTTTTTGATTATGCGGTGCATGAAGCTTTAATACTTTCGGAAGAAGAAGAATTGGTGATGGAGAATATCTTGCAGCAAATTTGGACGGAATACCATTTGCCCATCGATCAATTCAGTCAGGATGTGGTGGTTTCTAATTTGGAATTGTTGTTGACGTATAGCAACCGTTATTACAATAGACAATTTGTGGTGCGAAAACCAACTAATGACACACTGCTTTCAAAATTTGAACAGCTATTAACTAATTATATCGAGCATGAAATTGGAGAGAAAGGCTTGCCCTCTGTACATTATTTCGCCAACGAACTAAACCTTTCCGATAAATATTTTTCCGATTTGCTCAAGCAACACACCGGTTTACCTGCACAGCAGCATATTCACGAAAAGCTCATAGCTAAAGCCAAAGTTTTGCTTTCGACAACGGATTTAACTGTAAGCGAAATTGCCTACGAACTAGGATTTGAATATTCGCAGTCGTTTAGCAATCTATTCAAATCCAAAACTAAGCAAACACCATTGGCGTTTCGGGCAGGGTTTAAACTGGTGGGTGAGCCACTACGAAAGCTATCATAAACGCATCGATGCAACGACGTTCCAGCCATTTTTCTGAAATAATTTAGCGGTTTCTTTTCCAAACCCTGATGATGCTCCGGTAATTAATATTGAACTGGTCGGCATACTCCCTGCGCACCCATAGTGAGTCCTTTACGGAGTTGCGTCATCAGTCAGTAAAATTAGTGGCAGATGGAACTATATTCACCAAGTTTAACATTTATTAACCATACCCTACGAATTGATGCGCAGTATACAGGTTCCTTTAATATCACCCAGCTATTTCCCGGCCCACATCGGCTTGGTTTTCAGTATCTCAGTGTGCACAGGGCAATTAGGCGCGTGTGCGCCCGGCAGGTAGCCCGTGCTCATCAAAAACTCGTTGACAATCTCACCACCTGTGAATCTGAAGGTCTTTTTGAATAGTTTCATCCATTCTTGAAGCGTTTTGGGGTGGTGGTGTTCCAGCCATTTTTCAAACGAGCCGTATTCTTGCTGCAATTGCCGTATCGCCTTTGCATTTTCAATCGCTGCGTTGATTTTGAGGCGGTTGCGGATGATGCCCGCGTCTGCCAATAGCCGCTGGCGGTCTGCTTCGGCGTAGGCTGCCACTTTGGCGATATCGAAGTTGTCGTACGCATTGCGGAAGGCCTTTTCCTTGCGCAGGATAGTCTCCCAGCTCAATCCGGCTTGATTGATTTCCATGATGAGCCGTCCGAACAATTCGTTGTCATCGTGGATGGGAAAGCCGTAGTGGTAGTCGTGGTAATTTTTGTGAAGTGCCCGGCGTGCTTCGGGCTGCATGGCGGGTATGTAGTCGCAGTAGGACATAAAATTAGTTTTCGTTTCGCTTCATCGTCTACAAATTTATCAAAAGACTATGGGCTTTCTGTCTGTTGTACAAAATTCCTTCAATTGGGGCAAGATGTCGGCATTTTCGTCATTTTCGAAAGCAAATTTCCTACCTTTAGACCATGGATGACTGGTCTTCATTGATTGCGGGCGCTTTTTTGAATGCCTCCGAACCACAGCAGTGGGCGGATTTGGGGTGCGGAGAAGGCACTTTTACTTACGCGCTGGGAAGCCTGTTGCCGGCGGGCAGTGCGATTCATGCGGTTGATGTGGCACCGCAACGATTGCGCGAACGGGTAGGAGACGTATTGATTACGTTTCTACAGACTGATTTCGAACGGAAACACCTTCCACTCAGCAATCTGGACGGCATCTTGCTGGCAAATGCCATCCATTATGTGCGTGATAAGGAAAGCTTGATTCATAAATTGTTGCATTATTGCAAGCCTTCCCATACACTCATTACCGTGGAATACGATACCGTAGTGGCAAACCCTTGGGTGCCGTATCCTATCGATTTCGGTACCCTAAAGACCTTATTCCAACGCATGGGCTATCGTGATGTCCGACAATTAGGCAAACGGAAGTCGCGTTACGGTGGGGATATGTATGCCATGTGGGTCAAAAACAGACGTTATCCACATGCAGGGTAGTGCTTGTAGCCAAAAGGAAGAAGATTGTAATCAAAATGACAGGAGGAAGTGATATGAAAAACTTTCCGTTGCATAAAGTCGTCCGGCTTATCGAACCCGGACCGGTAGTGATGGTATCAACACTTTACCATGGCCGCGCCAACCTGATGACCATGGGCTTCCACATGATGATGCAGCACGACCCACCGTTGATTGGTGCCATCGTCGGCCCTTGGGATTACAGCTATGATGCATTGCACACTACGGGTGAATGTGTTATCGCTATCCCGGGTGTTGATTTAATTGACAAAGTCGTGGATATCGGCAATTGTTCGGGAAACGAAGTGGACAAATTTGCCCACTTCGCGTTTACCAGGCGTAAAGCTAAACAGGTCGCACCTCCGTTGGTCGACGAGTGTCTCGCAAACATCGAGTGCCGGGTGGCCGACACCCAGTTGGTCGGCCAGTATGACTTTTTCATCCTCGAAGCGGTGCAAGCATGGATCAACCCTGAGCGGAAGGAACAACGCATATTCCACCACAAGGGAGACGGCACGTTTTCCGTGGCGGGAAGGACGCTGAACCGGCAGGATCGGATGATACGCTGGAAGCAGTTTCAGGACTAACGCTTCAATGACCTGTGTTATACCGCTATTTTCTCCACGGCCCTTGCCAAGGCATGTTGTTGCATCTCGGCCATCGACACGCCCTCCACGCGATAGGTGGTGATGTCGGTAATGCCAATGAAATTCAACATCATGGTAAGATAGGGTTCGATAAAGTCGAAAGATTTCATTGGGCCATCACTGTATACTCCACCCGAAGATATGGCAATATAGGCTTTTTTATCCTTAACAAGTCCATCAGGTCCACTGGCTGAATAGCTGAACGTAATGCCTGCACGTGTGATGTGATCCAACCAGGCCTTAAGTGTAGAGTGGATATTAAAATTGTACATCGGTGCGCCGATAACGATGATATCGGCCTCCATTAACTCGGCGATGGCTTCGTCAGAATGCTTCACGGCTTCGGCTTGAGCCGCCGACCGTTGTTCCGGTTCAGTCATAAAGGAGGTTAAATGTGCTTCTTCTAAATGCGGAAATGGCGTAGTCGTAAGGTCGTGGGTTTTCACCGTACTTCCGGGATATTTTGCTTGCAACTGTTCGACGACCTCATTTCCCAGCTTAATGCTGTATGAAGCGTCTCCTCGTGGACTTGAAATAATATGTAAAATCTTCATCGCAATATTTTTTGTGCAAAAATAAGGACGGTAGCTATAAAAAGTATATTACTATATGATAGTATAGCACTATCGTTTTGTATAGCTTAGACGTTTGGTTTATCCCCCGAATCTCCAATTGAAGACGACCGAAATGGGTAAATGGTCTGATAATTCGTTGCCTTCAGGATCGACAAACTTACCTGTTTCAACGTGGTATGCAGTTGGCATCAGGCTTATCCGTTGATTGCCACGGTAAAGGATTTTATCCAATGATTCGGTCTGCTCGTCAATGGAAAGGTTAGGCAAAGATTGGTGCTGTAGGGTTTTTTGGGGCATGATACCATTTTTGATGAGTTCAATCCAAGCGTCTGCCAACGAAGTCTCTTGGATAAACCGTTGCATGTCGTCGTCCATGTAGGTATAGTGGGCATTGAAATCGCCCATGACGACCAGTGCATTTCCCTTCGATTGCTCTTGGATAAATTGTGAAAGTTGTTGAAGGTTTTTTTGCCGTGCATAAGCCGCACGTGGATTCTTTTCTGCTGTAGCGTGGAGATTGTAAAAATCGACAAATACGTGTTTCGCCAGTTGTACGCGTGTAAACATAAAACCTTTGGGCGTCAGGCAATCCGTACCGCTGCAATTTCGCCAGGAAATTCTTCTGTTTTCGATAATGGGATACTTAGACAAGATATTCAAGCCATCACCGAACGGTACGACACCGTTGTGCTTGGTGCGGAAGCTATGGTTGCTTACGCCAGCATATAATTGGGGATTATAGTTGAAATCTTCCTGTACATGGACGATATCATAAGAGGCGATTGTGCGTCCTATTTGGGCAATGCTTTCCGCGCGCGGCGTGCTAGCGCTGGAAATAAATTCAGGTAAACCGGCGATGTTGTAGGTCATTAAGGAAAGCGATCCCCGTGAGTTGTCTGCCAATACGATTCCTGTTGTGATGTCCTCGCTAGCTGATGCGGCAATGTTGGGCCACATCGTCCGGTTGGCAAATGTATAAGCAATCGCTGCGGTCAAACCAACAAACAGCAAGGCTCGGATGGGCCATTGCCGGTTCTTGATGATGGGGTTGATGACAATCATGAAGTCTTTGATATACAGGGTAAAAATAAAAGCCGAAGTTTAACGGAGGCTTAATCCCCGTTTAAGTAATTGTATGGTTCGTGTTGAAGGAGGGTAAACTAGTCAGTGATTCTTTAAGGAAAATTTACAATATGTTAAACTTTCGTTATCCATAAGATTATATCGTATTTTCATATTGCAGCAGTTTGTGCAGATGACAAAAGTTGCTTTTTTTGCCGAAATGCTGATCGAAGAGTTTGATGGGGCATCGCGTACGATGTTTCAGCTAATCAGACGCATTGATCCGGCTGAGTTTGACTACCTATTTGTATCTGGCCGTTCAGGCCAGATGGATTCCCCCCATCGGACATTCTCAGTACCCTCCGTACGGGTGCCTATCAATGCGGATTATTCAATGAGTATACCCCACTTGCTGAAACATAAGCTGGAGCGCAGCTTAGACGCGTTTAATCCCGACGTCATCCATATTGCCACGCCGTCCTTGCTGGGTTTTTTTGCCCTGAAATATGCGCAAAAGCGTAATATTCCGGTTATTACCATTTATCATACGCATTTTATCGCTTACTTGGCGTATTACCTGAGCAAACTGCCGTTTCTGATCAACGTGATGGAAAACATTACCCGGTCTTCCATGCGGCGGTTTTATAATGGATGTGACCATGTTTATGTACCGTCCCAACGGATAATCGATGAGCTGTCCGATATCGGGATCGACCGGACGAAACTGCAATTGTGGCAACGTGGTATTGATTTGCACACGTTCTGTGCGGAGAAGCGGGATTTACCTTATATGCAGCGGCTGGTGGGGAACGATAAGCCCACGATCTTGTTTGTAAGCCGATTGGTGTGGGAGAAAAACCTGGCTACTTTAATGCAGGTATACCAGCTATTTAAAGAGACGGGTTGGGAAGGCAATTTTCTGGTCGTGGGAGATGGGGCCGCTCGCCGCGAATTGCAAATGCAGATGAAGGATGCGCAATTCCTGGGTCAGTTGGATCACGACCAACTGGCTACCCTGTATGCTTCTTCAGATGTGTTTGTCTTTACCTCGGTCTCTGAAACTTATGGAAATGTTGTTGTGGAAGCCATGGCCTCGGGTTTGCCCTGTGTCATCGCTGATGGTGGGGGTAGCGCCGATTTGATAGCGCATGGGTATACGGGTTTTAAGTGTGCGCCCTATGATCCACAGGCTTATTTCAATTACATTAAACTGTTGTTGGACAACCCGCTTATTCGGGAAGATATCACACAACGTGCATTGCATCATGCCCGTTCGTTGGATTGGAATCAGTTGGCTGATAGTTACTTCCGGGATATCCATGCGCTGAAAAATGCAAATAGACGTTTTGAACACACCGTCTTATGAGTAGGAGGCGAAAAATATTAAAGCGTGCTTTTTTTGTAAGCGTCATCGTCTGTGTCGGCTTATTTGTCTGGCACACGGATTTTACAGCAGTCAAATCAGAGATTTATGCACTTGGGCATCGGTTTTTTTACCTGTTGCTTGTATCATTTGCCGCCTACTTTTTTGGCACCTTGGGGTGGTATGTCTGTTTAGGTGATGCAGCGCAAAAGATCTCCATTATGCGGTTGTTCATTATCCGGCAGGTCGGTGAAACCATCGCGCTTTACAATCCTACCAATATCATTGCCGGGGATATGTACAAGGCCCAGCTGTTAAAAACCTATGGTATTGACGAGAAAGTGGGCTTAACGTCGGTTGTCTCTTCACGAATGACGGCCGTCTTATCGCAAGTGGCGATGGCCCTCATCGCATTCGCATGGCTTTTTGCCTATCCTTTTTCTTTCGAGGCGTCTGCCGGAAGGATCGAAGCCCTGTTTGCCATAAGCGTTGTGACTGTGGTCGGTATTGTCCTTTTTCTGCTACTGATTAAGTATTTGCCAGCACCCACAGAACTTCCCGAGACACCTCATTGGTGGAAGCGGTTCGGCAGGAAATTTCATGAGGTGTTATATGCTTGCAGGCAATTCCAAATGCATCAAAAAAAAGCGTTTTATTTGTCGTTTTCCTTCTTTGCCGTTCATTGGGTGGTCGGTAGCTTGGAATGCTTGCTCATCCTGCGATTTCTAGGTTTTGATGTAGGAATGATGGAAGGGCTTGCTATGGATATGGGAATCATTGTGTTGAAGAGTTTCGGGGCATTTGTCCCAGCACAGTGGGGTGTGGAGGAACTGGCGAACAAGGTCGTGCTTGTCGTGCTGGGCATATCTGCTACAAGCGTGTGGATGACGGTATCCATTATCCGGAGAACACGCCAATGCTGCTGGGCACTGATGGGATTTGCGTGGTTGGCTTGGCTGCGTTATAAGCACCATCGGTTTTTGACCAGCGAGGCGGTGTGATGGAAGTGCTATTCGTCAGTCATAAATACCCTCCGGCAACAGGTGGGATGGAAAAACAGAGCTTCGAGCTCATTGAAGGAATGCGGGCCTATGCAACCGTTCATCAACTCGTCTATACCGGGCAGGAAAATATCCTGTTGTTTTTCCTGCGGTTGGAAAAACGTATTGTTGAACTATTAAATAAATATCCAAGCATTGCGCTTATCCATTTCAATGACGCACTAATCGGTTCATTGGCACTACGTCACCATCATCATTATCCCCATGTAAAAAAGGTCGTTACCGTGCATGGTTTGGATGTCGTATTTCCCTGGGGCTATTATCAGCGTAAGATTTTGCCATTGTTCAATCGGTTTGACCGAATCGTGGCGGTGAGCGAGGCGACCAAACGGGCGATAGTGGCAAGGGGGGTATCGACTGATCGGGTAGTGGTAATCAATAACGGCGTCGATCACGCATTCGCTGATCTTTCCCAGCAGTCAGTGGTGGGCAGCCCCGAGGTCGGCCATGCGTTGTTGGCCGGACAAAAGCCTTATTTTGTCATGTTGGGCAGGCCCGTCAAACGAAAGGGTTTTTCATGGTTTCTTCGCGAAGTCGCTCCACGGCTGCCGGATGCGGCGACCATTGTGATGGCAGGTCCGCTAAACACCCGAAGGCGTTTTGTCTGGGCGTTGGCGCGATGCTGCCCCTCGGCATGGCGTCATTTGATCGCACTTTTTCTGGGCTACCCTTCCGATGAAAGGGAAATTTTTCGGCTATTACGGCAACCTTCCAAAGGAGCTAAAGTTACACATTTGGGAAAACTCCCGCTGGCCGATTTACAAACGCTGCTACAGCATGCATCAGCATTCCTAATGCCCAACATCCCAATTGCTGGTGATATGGAAGGCTTTGGTTTGGTGTGTTTGGAAGCTTCAGGGGCAGGTACGCTTGTGGTTGCTGCAGAAATTGACGGCATTACGGATGCCGTTTTGCATCGGCGGAATGGCTTGTTATTGCCAGCAGCTGATGCCGACGCGTGGGTCGAACGGCTGAATCACATCATGAACCATCCAACACCGTATCGAGGCATAGCAGCGGATTTTCAGCAGTATACGCTCCAGCATTTCGGATGGGACAAGATGTGCCGTGCCTATGCTTCTTGTTTTGCTGCCTTACTGGAGTGAACATTACGAACGCCACACGCATGGCAGCGGGCTAAACCACGATAGCAGCTGGATTTTCAGGCTCCAGCCCCTGAGCCAAACGGGAAAGGTTTTTCAGTGTGGTCGTAGCGATTTCCGCCATGGCTTCGGCGGTGAAAAAAGCTTGGTGACCGGTGACCAACACATTGGGAAAACTCATCAGCAATTGGATGGTATCATCATCGATGATGGTGTGCGAAAGGTCGCGGAAAAAAAGCTTGTCTTCCTGCTCATAAACGTCAATGCCGAGATAGCCAATCTGCTTGGATCGCAACCCTTCCAATACCGCTTGGCTATCGATGAGGCCGCCACGGCTGGTATTGATGATCATGACGCCTTTTTTCATCTGCTGTAATGTCGCAACATTGATCAGGTGCCGGGTGCTTTCCAATAACGGGCAGTGGAGCGACAGGATGTCGGCCTGTGCGAAAACGTCATGCAGCGGCAGGTACTGCACACCGAAGCCCTTGAGTTCGTCACTCTCCACGACGTCATAAGCGAGTAGCGTGCAACCGAAACCTCGCATAAGCCGGGCAAAGGCGCGCCCGATGTTTCCGGTGCCGATAATGCCAATGGTTTTTCCGTACAGGTTGAACCCCATCAACCCTTTCAGGGAGAAATTCTGCTCCCGTACCCGGTTGTATGCCTTGTGTGTTTTGCGGTTCAGCGTCAATACCATGGCCAACGCATGCTCGGCAACGGCCTCGGGCGAGTAGGCAGGAACCCGGCATACACGCAGTCCAGCATGCCTTGCGGCTTCGAGGTCAACATTGTTAAACCCAGCGCAGCGTAATGCGATGTATTGTACGCCTTTCTGCGCCAGTACACTAATCACTTCAGCATTCAATTTGTCGTTGACAAACGTGCAGATAGCTGTTGCATGCTCAACCGCGTTGACAATATGCGGGCCAAGATGGGTCTCGTAGTATTCCAATTCAAAGCCAAAAGGTGGATTAAACTGGTCGAAAAACTCCCGGTCATAGGGTTTGGTCGAAAAAAAGGTGACTTTCATGAATTAAAGATACGAAGTATACGGCACGTTATACAAACACCGAGGGAGCACTTCTTGATTTTTTGTAAAATTTCTTGATTAAATTTATTTTAATATACCGTTCGGTTTATTTTTTGCTAATTTTGTAATGAATTTTTACGGAGGCACCATGACGAAAGCGGAGCAAACCAGGCAGTTCATTATCGAGAAATCAGCACCTATTGTCAATAAAAAAGGGATGGCGGCGACATCGTTGACCGATATCATGGATGTCACGCGGCTGACCAAAGGGGGCATTTATGGAAATTTTGACAGCAAAGATGAAATCTGCCAAGCCGCATTTGGCCACCTAAGCGGGCAACTGGCAGCATATTTGGACCAACGCGTGAGCAAGGGGCGTTCGGCCAAAGAAAAATTGTACAACATCTTAGCGTTTTATGAGGGGCGTGAGCAGGTAGAGGGCGGTTGCCCGTTGTTGAATTTTGGTGTAGAGGCTGATGATACCCATCCTGTAGTGCGCGATATGGTCAAACGAGCTATATTGAATGCGCAACGGCGAATAGCGGCGATCATGCAGGCTGGTATCGCCAATGGCGAAATCGCTGCGGAATTGGACGCTGAGGCGTTTAGCGTAAAACTATTTGCGCTTTTGGAGGGTGCAATACTCGTGCGGCGCGTGATGCGAGACAATACACAGATGCGCATGGTGGTGGCGGCCATTAAATCCGAATTTGAAAGATACCTGATGACATCAGCTCCTTCGAGTTCTTAAGCCGGCGAGATCAACTATTTTTTTGTATAATAAAAGACCGTTCGGTCTATTTTTAGTGTATTAATAAATTTTATCATTCAACTTCATTGACAACATGAAAACATCAGGAAACACCATCTTAATCACCGGTGGTTCGGCCGGCATCGGGCTGGCCATTGCCAAACAATTTGCCGCGCAGGGCAACCAGCTTATCATCACCGGTAGAAATCTCGATCGACTGGCTAAGGCTGTAGCCGAATTAAATAATGTGGCGGCGGGACAAGCGAACGTGAGCGCTATCCAGGGCGACGTGGCCGACGCGACGGACGCCGAACGGCTGGTGCAGCAGGTAAAGGCCGACTATCCGCAATTGAATGTGCTGATCAACAACGCGGGAAGCGCTTATGCGTATTCGTTGGATGAAGGCAATACGTTCGATCGTGCTTCGGAAGAAATCTTGATCAACTACTTAGCTATTGCGCGGTTGACCGATTTATTGCTGCCGGTGCTGAAACAACAGCCGGAGGCGGCCATCGTGAATGTCACGTCCATCGTGGCTTTTGCGCCTTTTGCGGGTGTGCCGACGTATTCGGTCAGCAAGGCGGCATTGCACACCTATACGCAGTTGCTCCGCGAGCAACTCAAGGCGGGGCCGGTGCAGGTATACGAATTGATGCCGCCCTTGGTCAATACGGATTTCTCGCAGGCCATCGGCGGTGCATCGGGCATCCCGCCGGAAGAAGTAGCAGCCGAATTATTGGAGGCGTTTCGGGATGGGCAGTTGGATGTGCCGGTGGGGCAAACCAAGGCGGTCTATCAACCGGCTACCTTTGTGTAAAAATTGATGAATAATAGGCAGAACAAGTGGGTGCAACACGGTATTTTGCTGACGGCGCCTTTGCTCACCGTTATCGACGTTTTTATTGTGAACGTGGCTATCCCCGCCATCAAGGCGAGGATCCACGCTTCGGATGGCGAAGTGGAGCTGGTTATTGCGGCATACCTGCTGGGGTACGCTTCCTTCCAGATAACCGGGGCCCGGGCGGGTGATTATTTCGGCCGTAGACGGGCTTTTTAGGTGGGTATGGTCTTGTTTGTACTCGCTTCGGTGATATGCGGTTTAGCTGTTAATGCCGATATGCTCATTGTTGCGCGTTTTTTTCAGGGCGTCAGCGGGGCGTTTATGACGCCGCAGGCGTTGGCGTATCTGCAGGTGTTGTTGCCGCGATTCCGAGTACGGAAAGAAGAGTAAGATAGGTTCCAGAAGGAAATCGTTATCTCTCGGGACGAAAATTAGTGCTGCTGACTATAGGGGTTGTGCTTTCCGGTACAGTTTTGGCGTAAGGCGCTGGTTTTTCTTGAAGAAATGGATAAAATGGGGTAGGTCGTCAAAACCCAAAGACCATGCAATCTCCGAAATGTTCCAATCCGTATGTTGCAGCAGGCTCCGGGCTTCCTGCATGATCCGTTCGGCAATGAGCTGCGACGTCGTTTTTCCGGTGATGGTCTTTAGCGCGTGGTTGAGGTGGTTGATATGCACAGCCAATTGGCTGGCAAATTCCTTGGGATGGCGGAGTTCCATGCGCTGCATGGCCGATTCAATGGGAAACTGCCGTTCCAGTAACTCCATAAAGATTGAGGCAATCCGCATTGAGCCGTTGGAATCTTTGTATTGCTGGCAGGTGGCCGGTTCCAATTTCATCGCGGCGTAAATGAGTTGCAATACCATCGTCCGTAAGGCATCGTATTTGTAGGCGAAGTCCAAGGTGATTTCTTCGAGCATCTGCTTGAAAATGCCTGCGAAATGCTGGAATTGCTCGGGTGTGAGGTGAAAAAGCGGAACATTGCCGGGCTTAAAGACCGGATACTCCCGGATGTTGATGAACTGATCGAAGAATTCTTCGGTAAAGACACAAAAATAGGCTGATTGTTCGGATTCTACATGCTCCCAAGCATACGGGATATTGGGATTGGAAAATAACAGTGCGCTATCGAAATCCATCGTTTTGTCTGCATAATAGAGCTTGGTTTTCCCTTTCAGAAGGCTGATTTTATACAGGCCCTTCCGGTTGTAAGGCTTGCAGTTGAATTTGTCGTCCCGGTTGTGCTGGACGTAAAATATATTGAAATGCCGGACATCCTTGTCCAGCACGCCGGGCATCCACACCCGCTCGTCTTGTTTTAAATCTTCGTGCAAATTCATCTGATAACAAAGGTATGCAATTCCCCGGCAGCTCATTTGCGCTTCTTTGATTTTTACAATTTTTCCTTTGATTTGCCCATTCGCGCCCGCTTCCTACTAGGCTAACTTTGTGCCGTTCATAAAATTAAATCCAATGATAGCAGCGAAAGGATATGCAGCGCAAAGCGCTAACGACACATTGGCTCCCTGGAACTTTGAAAGACGGGACGTGGGGCCGCATGATGTGCAAATTGAAATTTTATACTGTGGGGTGTGCCATTCCGATGTGGCACAGATCAACAACGAATGGTTCCCCGGTATTTTCCCAATGGTACCGGGACATGAAATTGTTGGCCGGGTCATAAACGTAGGGGATCATGTAAAGGGGTTTAAAGTGGGGGATCTGGCCGGAGTGGGTACGCTTGCCAATTCCTGTGGAACGTGTGAACCCTGTACGCATGGTTTGGAGGTTTATTGCGAAAATGGTGTTGTTGCCACTTACAATAACCCGGATAAATACCGGGATAATCTGCCGACCTACGGTGGTTATTCCAATACCATCGTAGCCGATGAATCTTTTACGTTGCACATTTCCGAAAAACTTGATTTGGCAGCGACCGCCCCTTTGTTATGCGCGGGAATCACGACGTATTCGCCACTGAAACACTGGGGAGTAGGCAAAGGCCATAAGCTGGCGGTACTTGGTTTAGGCGGGCTTGGACACATGGCCGTCAAATTCGGCGTCGCGCTTGGTGCGGAAGTGACCATTTTGAGTTCTTCGCCGAACAAAAAGGCAGACGCCGAAAAATTAGGTGCTCATCATTTTGTGGTGACCAGTAACGCAGAAGAAGTCGAAGCAGTGAAATCCTCTTTTGATTTTATCATCGATACGGTGAGTGCAGCACATGACTTCGATTTTTACCTTTCCTTGTTGAAGTTGGATGGCGTGCACATCGTGGTGGGCATTCCGCCCGAAGGATTTGAGATAAAAAACGTGGGGCAGTTGCAACTGGGCCGCAAAAGCATTGTCGGGTCGGCCGTTGGCGGACTTCCCGAAACCCAGGAAATGCTGGACTTCTGTGCCGAGCATAGGATTGTGGCCGATATCGAATTGATAGCTATTAAAGCTATCCATGCCGCTTTTGACCGGATGGTGAAGGGGGATATCAAGTACCGCTTTGTCATCGATATGGCAACGTTGTAGTGACGTTATGATCTGAAACAGTAAAGGAAGAAGCAACCGGCTTCTTCCTTTTTTTGGATAGGTATTTCGGAGATATGGATAATTCGTCCCGGTTTCGTTTGTGGAATTTTGCCATGTAAAATTTAAGAACAATAATATGTCAGAAAGATTAGAAAATACGATTGCGCTTGTAACAGGTGCATCGAGTGGGATTGGAAAAGCAACAGCAATCCGACTTGCTTCGGCAGGTGCAAAAGTAGTGCTTGTAGCACGAAGAATTGAACGCTTAAAAGAATTGGAACAACAAATTAAAAATGCTGGTGGCGAAGCATTTTCCGTTGAAGCAGACCTTACAAATGCAAATGAAGCCGGCGAAGCCATTGCAAAAACAATTGCAAAGTATGGCAGACTTGACACGTTGGTAAATGCGGCAGGGGTTATGAATAACGGAGCCACGCTTGACCGCACGCTTGACGAATTGGAACAAATGATTGCCGTCAATTTGAGTGGTTTACTGTATATCACAAGAGCAGCGTTGCCACACCTCATTGAAGCCGTTGCAACAAGCCCACGCAAAGTTGTGGACGTGGTAAACATTTCATCGGTCGCAGGCCGCTTTGCAACGGCCGGTGTCGCGGTTTACAATGCAACAAAATTTGGAGTAACGGCAGCAACAGAAGCGTGGCGACAAGAATTTACAAGGCAATCCATTCGCTTTTCGGTGGTTGAGCCGGGTGCAGTAGATACCGAACTTTGGGATGAAGATGGTTGGAAAGTCTTTAACAACTTGTTTGGAAAAGTGGAAAGCCTGCACGCATCAGACATCGCGGAAGCCGTTGCCTTTATTGTCACCAATCCAAGGCGTGTAGCAATCAACGAAATCGTGGTAAGGCCCACAGACCAAGCATAAGATGTAATCGTCCGTACTTCGTCTGACAATAGTTATTCTCCGACTATTTTTTTGCGGTGTGTAATTCCCCAATCCGTCAGGTTGTTGATGATGGTTTGTAGCGTTCTTCCATGTTCAGTAAGTTCATATTGAACCGTTATAGGTTGTGTACCTATGACGGTTCGTTTTACCAACTGGTTTATTTCTAATTCTTTTAATTCTTTACTCAACATTCTGTTGGAAATTCCGATTACATCATTTAAAATATCGGAAAATCGTCTCTTATCGTAATAGCAAATAGAAGAAATAATAGAAATTTTCCATTTCCCATTCAGCACGTCCATTGAATCTTGAACGGCTCTCATTTTTTTCTTGCGTTTCTCTTGGAAATCTTCTGCTGGACACATGGTAATGTTACTTGGTTACACCGATGTTACTGTTATTTTTCAGTACAAAGTTACTAAAAATAACTTTACTAATCTACCTTTGTGCCATTAAATAAGCTAAATAAAAATGGATTTTACAAATAAAAACGTAGTCATTACAGGCGGTAGCACAGGGATTGGATTTTCAACCGCAAAAGCATTTATCAACGCAGGAGCAAATGTTTGGATAACAGGAAGAAGTGCTGATAATTTGCAAAAAGCAGCAACAGAAATTAACAATCCGAAATTGAAAACGGTCGTTTCGGACACTTCAAATTTGGCAGGAATTACGGTTTTAGAAAAAGCGATTGCTGAAAGTGAACGTAAATTGGATGTTCTTTTTCTGAACGCGGGAATTGCCTCATTTGCACCAATTGAACAACAAACAGAATCCGATTTTGATGCACAATTCAGTACCAATGTAAAAGGACCTTATTTTGCATTGCAAAAATTGCTTCCACATTTGAACAACGGAGCTTCGGTACTGTTTACTTCATCAACCGTTGCAACTGCTTCAACTATTGGAACCAGCGCATATTCTGCCACTAAAGGAGCATTAAATAAAATTGCCCAAATTGCAGCAAACGAATTGGCAGAAAGAAAAATCAGGGTAAATATCGTTAGTCCCGGACCAATTAACACACCGGGGTTAGATAGCGTTGCATCTACTGATGCTAAGGATTACTTAGCTGCTTCAACAGCTTTGCAAAGATTGGGCAGTCCTGATGAAATTGCAAATACCGTTTTATTCTTGGCTTCTGAGAACGCCAGTTACATTGTAGGAACAGAGGTATTAGTGGACGGTGGTTTCACCAACTACGCACGGAAATAATTGTTTCAAAAGTATACGTTTCATTCAAATCCCTGTTTCTTCCAAAAGCAGGGATTTTTTGTTGCTTCAAAAGGCTTCACCAAGAAAAATCCAAAATTGCATTGAAAGTCACACGCAAGCAACAACTTTTTTGGACACTCATTTCAGAGATTTGGATAACGCTCGCCTATTTCGTTTGCAGAATTGTGCCGTAAAAAACAAAATTCAAAATGGCAAAGAAAACAACAAACGAAATTTCAAACGTCAAACAAGAAAGCAAAACCTACGATGAAAAACGTAGAGATGCAATCAAAGGTGTAGCCCTTGCAGGGTTGGCAACAGCATTTTCGCCTGCAATATCATTGGCTCAAACTGTAACAGGAAACACAACCGTGGAGCAGCAAAGCGACCCGCTAATTGACCCTCGTACCCGGTTTGCAAACGATCAACCACCGCAAAGACAAGAGGTCGTGATGAAACCCGGAAGTGCCATTGTGTTTACCAATTCGGTTACATCCTTCCTGCCTTCTGAAGCGTTTATGGATTACAGTGCTACGAAAGGTTTTCTTTCGGCGTTTACCATTGCGCTGGGTAAACAGGTTGCTCATCGTGGCATTCGTGTAAACGGTGTTGCCCCCGGTGCGGTTTGGACACCCTTGCAGATTTATTTCGGTGCGCCTGACACCAACGTTCAAACCCTTAACAACATTACGCCAATCGGACGTATGGGGCAACCTGTGGAAATGGCTCCGCTCTACGTCGCTTTGGCGGAGGGAACAAACAGTTTCACGACAAGTACCACGTGGTCTGCATCGGGAGGTCGTGTTTAAAACTTTACAGCATAAATGAGAATGTTGGACTGTTCCTTTGTGCGCACAACCCGACTGCCGTCGTAACCGCATCATTTGACAACGTTAGCATAGAGCGACGAAAAGGTCAGCCCCAAAAACTATACAATAATCCTTTTTTTGTATAATCTGACGACAGACAAAGATTTGACCTTTGCACTAACAAAATTTCAAAGAAAATGCAAAGTGAAATCAAGTATGTTTTAATAACAGGTGCTTCCACAGGAGTTGGACGAGCAACAGCTATCACACTTTCAAAAAACGGTTATCACGTTTTCGCAGGTGTAAGAAACGAACAAGACGGACAAGCTTTACGAAAACTATCGCAACAAATTGAGCCCATTATTTTGGACGTAACAAAAGCAGAAGACATTGAAAATGCTTTCCGGCTTGTTTCAGAAAAATGCGGAAACAACGGACTTTATGCGTTGATAAATAACGCAGGTATCAATTACATTGACCCATTTGAAAACACACAGGAAGAAAGAGCAAGATATTTAATGGAAGTGAATTTTTTCGGTATGTGCAAAATGATGCAAACTTTCTTGCCTTTGTTGCGTCTGGCGACAAAAGACGGAACTGCAAAAATCGTAAATCTTTCATCTATTGGCGGTGCAATCGGTTTGCCTTGGGAAAGTTATTATCACGGTGCAAAATTTGCCGTTCTTGGAATGAGTGAAGCACTGCGTTTTGAGTTCAGAAAACAAAACGTTTATGTTTCCTGCATTATGCCGGGTGGTATCAAAACCGACTTTATGACCAAATTGAAAAGTGATGTAAACAAATCCCTTTCCAATTTAAAACCCGAAAATCCTGCATACTATAAAACAGGTTTGGAAACAATGATAAAAGCGTCCGAACAATTTGGTGATAAAATTGCAACAACACCAGAAAAGGTTGCAGGCACAGTTCTTAAAATATTGAGCAAAAGAAAACCAACGTTTAAATTTGTAATCGGCATCGACGGAAAAATGATGTATTTTATGAGTAAGTTCATACCAAGCACAGACAGACACATGTTACTAAGAGGACAATTTGGTGCGTAAGAAATGGAAACAATTACAGAAATAAACTCAATCAATCAACTTCATCAGTTGTTAGGCTACGAAAAGCCAAAGCACCCGCTTGTTTCGGTAGTTGATTTTTCCAGAATTCAGCCGAGTGAAATGCTGCTTCAATCAAAGTGTGTATTGAATTTGTATCTCATTTGTTTGAAAATTGACAATCCAAAATCGTTTCAATACGGCAGAAACCATTACGATTACGAGGAAGGAACCATGTTGTTTCTGTCGCCACGACAAGCGTTTGCGTTAAACGCACCCGAACAGCAAAACGATTATACAGGTTGGGGTTTGTTTTTTCACCCCGACTTTGTTCTTAATTATCCGTTGGCAAACAAGATTAAAAACTTTTCGTTTTTCTCTTACCATGTAAGCGAAGGTTTGCACCTTTCGGAAGATGAAAAAGCAACTGTTACAAACATTGTAGAGAACATTCAAAAAGAATACAACAACAATATTGACCAATACAGCCAGGACGTGATTGTGACGGCAATAGAGCAACTTTTAAATTATTCGCAGCGCTTTTACGGACGGCAATTCATCACACGAAAAAAGCAAAACAGCGACCTTGTATCACGGTTTGAAAAGCTGATCACAGATTATTTTTCAAATAACGAAAATTTACCGTCGGTTGAATTTTTTGCCGATAAACTTAACTTGTCGCAGGGTTATCTTTCCGACCTTTTGAAAAAAGAAACAGGCAAAACCACAAAAGAGCATATTCAAATTCAAATCATTGAAAATGCAAAGTATCGTTTGCTCAATTCTAACGACACCGTAAGCGAAATTGCTTATTCATTGGGCTTTGAATATCCGCAATATTTCAATCGGCTTTTCAAACAGAAAACAGGAATGACACCGTTGGAATACCGACAACTCAATTAAAAACAAGAAAATGGACAAAGTAATTTTAGCGGAAAAATTTCCGTTGTTTTCAGAATATTGGTCGCCCAAAATTGTAGGCGAACTCAACGGACAAAACGTAAAACTTGCAAAATTCAACGGAGAATTTGTTTGGCACAAACACGACTATGAAGATGAAATGTTTTTTGTTGTAGACGGCGTATTAAAAATTGAATTTCGGGACAAGACCGTTACGCTGAACAAAGACGAGTTTTTAATTGTTCCCAAAGGTGTAGAACACAAGCCTGTTGCTGAAAACGAAGTTTTGGTCATGTTGTTTGAGCCAGCAACGACACTCAACACAGGCAACACAGAAAACGAATTAACAAAACACCAATTGGATTGGATATAAAACATTGGGCGAACTTAAGTTTGTGGCAGTAAAGAACACAGTTTTTGGGGTTTGCCTAAACCAATGCCCCCATTAGTAAGCATTTACCGATATAACGAAGATTTTAAGGCCCAGCCAATATTACCCGAATACCGCAATCGTTAATTCATTACACGCAAAGTTGCCAACAATGAAATTTTAATCCGTTTGGAAAACCTGTTGAATGATTGCGTTTCCGATAAAAACCTGGCGGAAAAGGGGTTGCCAACGGTGCAGTTCATTTCAAACCAGCTAAACGTTTCACCGAATTATTTGAGTGATATGCTGCGCAGTATTACCGGGCAAACCACACAACAGCACATTCATAACAAGCTCATTGATAAAGCCAAAGAATTATTGACTACAACTAATTTATCCGTATCCGAAATTGCCTATCAATTGGGTTTTGAATATCCGCAATCGTTCAATAAGTTATTTAAGAAAAAGACGGATGTTTCACCGTTGGAGTTTCGGCAGTTGTTTAACTGAAGGATGACCGGACTATGATCAGCGACTAACCGTCAACTGATAAAGCGTAGATTCCACTGTGCCATTGTCGGGATCTTCACAAAGGAAAAATGTCAGGCTATCGGTACCCTGCTTGACGAACGTAATTCCCTCGAATTTATGTGTAGGGGAAATTACCGTATAGTCTTGCAAGGTGAGGTCGGGCAACGAAAGCCTGCCGATCAGAGTGCCGCATACGGCCCCGTCATGGTATATCGACCCGGCGTCTTCGGCGGCAGCTAAGAAGTACACCATGTCATCCAGCGCAATGGCATCAGTGAAAGCGGCCTGTACACCCTTCAGTTTTGGCAGCTCAACGGGGATGAATACCGTATCCCGGGCTGCAGCATCCAGTTTGAAGACGCCATTCATGTGGCTTGGGCCGTTCCCGCGGTTGAAAAGGTAGGTCTGTCCATCACGGTGAATAGCCCCTTCGACGTTGAAATCTTCTTCAACCAATCCCGATTGCTCCCGGAGGCGGGAATAAAGATGGGTCAGATCTTCCGCAGTATCCGGCTGTTGGTTATTGATGCCAAGCGTAATTCGAAGGTTCCGTTTCCCATTGTCGCTTGACCCCGACCCATAGACGTAAACACGGTTCTGATCTACAGCCATGGCCTCAAAATCCCGTTTCTGTTTTTTGGGTAGCCTTTCATGTATACTATCCGCAACGAGCAATGTCTTGCTAAGCGAATCTGCGGATAGGGAATAGTGATACAGGTAATTGCTGTCGTCAGAAATGAGGTAAACCGAGTCATCCCGGTAAAATATTCCCGATGCGGCACCTACGCCGATGATGGTTGCCACTACTTTTAATAGAAAATCGTTCATGCTGGCCTGTTGGACGACTTGTCTTTTATCAAAAACAGTGCCTTATTATCTTGGTGGCAGACAATAAAACCAGCGGATAGGTGGTATAACTGTAAATCCCGCCATCCGCTGGTTTATTCACCTTAGTTGCGCATCTTCGCTAAGCGGTCAAGCTTGCTACATCTTCGTCGGACAGCTCGACTTTCACCGCTGCCAGGTTTTCCTGCAAGTGCTGCAAGGATTTGGTGCCCGGGATGAGCAGGATGTTGGGCGACCGTCTCAGCAGCCATGCCAACGCAACCTGGGCCGGAGTCGCTTGGTATTTTTCAGCCAATGCACCGATTTTATCCTGCAATTTGCCAGGGCCGGAAGCCAACGGAAACCAAGGAATGAAGGCAATGCCCCGCTCAGCCGTATAGTCGACTACTTCTTCCCAACTGCGTTCGGCCAGGTTGTAGAGGTTTTGCACGGAGACGATGGGCACTACCTGTTGGGCACGCTCGATATCGGCTATGCCTGCTTCCGAGAGGCCTACATGGAGGATTTTTCCGGCTTTCACGGCGTCGGCCACTGGCCCGAGCGTTTCCTCGATGGGTACGTTGGGATCCACGCGGTGGAGTTGCCACAATTGGATGACCTCCTTGCCCAGCCGTTGGAGGCTGCCGTCGATGGCCTGGCGGATGTGCTCCGGCCGGCCATTGACGGGCCATTGGTTGGGGCCGGTGCGCTCCAAGCCACCTTTGGTGGCTACGACGATGTCAGAATATTGGGATGACAGTGCTTCCCGGATGAGCACTTCATTGGTATGCGGGCCATAGGAGTCGGCTGTGTCGATGAAATTGACACCCGATTCCACTGCCGAAAGCAATACACGCTTGGCAAGTTCGCGGTCGGGTGCGTCGCCCCATACACCGGGACCGGTAAGCTGCATGCCGCCGTAGCCCATGCGGTTGATTTCCAGTTCGCCGCCGATTTTGTACGTGAGTGATGTTGTTGTAGCCATGATGATTTATTTATCTATTAAACTAAGTTTTTGTATTTGATATTGTTTCTCAAGAGGAGCACACAAAGGTCGGCAATTGAGAACTGCAATTTTGCAGGAAAGAAGTAACGATTTTTATGAAAATCAACTATCTTACGTTGCCATGACCTTCGCGATGGATGTCAGCCTTCCGAATCCGGGAAATCGGCACCGATTGTTACGTCTTTCCATGCGTCAAAATCGGCTTTCAGCATATCCAGCTTTCCATTGGCCAGTTCATAGGCGGCTTTCCCAAGCAACAGACGGAGCGGCGTGTTGTCGGATTCCACGGCTTTGATGATGGCTTCTGCGCCTCGTGCCGGGTCTCCCTTTTGTTTGCCGCTCCCCGCAAAGCTGGTGGTCATGCGCACGCCCACCGTGGGTTCATAGTCGGCTATCTGCAACGACGTATGCAAGGACGAACGGCCCGCCCAATCGGTACGGAATGGCCCCGGTTCGACAAGCAATACCTTGATACCAAGGGGGGCGACTTCAATGGAAAGGGTTTCCGACAGCCCCTCCACGGCATATTTCGTGGCATGGTAGAAGCCAGTTGCCCCGAAAGAACGCAACCCCCCGATGGACGAAAGGTTTACGATATGTCCCTTGCGCCTCCGGCGCATGCCCGGCAGCGCGGCTTGTGTTACCTGGATTAACCCGAAGACGTTGGTTTCGAATTGCGCCCTGATTTTTTCATCTTCTCCTTCTTCAATGCTGGAGAAATAACCGAACCCGGCGTTGTTGACCAGCACGTCGATGCCGCCGAAGGTTGCCTCTGCTTGGGCAATCGCTTCTTTCACCTGTTGCTTTTCGGTCACATCCAAGGGCAGCACGATACTTTGCTGCTCATAGCCGGCAACGAGATCGCGCACCTTGTCCGTATTCCGCGCAGTCACCGCCACGCGATATCCTTGTTCCAGCAATTGCTTAACCAGTTCTCTACCAAACCCGGTAGAACACCCTGTGATGAACCATACGGGTTTTTCTTGTGTTGTTTCCATGATACATAGGATTAAAAAGTTATTTCAATGTTGACTTGGGCATATTATAAAATAAGGCCGTTCCCGCCATGATGGTCAGCCAACCGATCAATTGCCCCCAAACCGGCATTTCATGCAAAAATACGAAGGAAATTAAGGTTGCGAATACCGGATTGAAATTGATGATGAAGCCGGATTCTGCTGCGCCGATGTGTTTTATCCCGACATTGAAGAACCACTGGGCCAACGCTGTCGAAACGACCCCCACCAGCAATACCAGCGAAAGGAGGTTGATATCCCAATCGGGCCATTCAAATGATTGGAATCCGATGGGCAGCAGCAGCACCAACCCGATAATTGCCGAATAAAAGAGGGCATTGAGCGGGCTTATGGTACGGGTTGCATACCGGGAGCATACGGCTGATAGGCCAAAACTAAAAACTGCTACCATCATCCATAGGTCACCGGGGTGGAATTGCAAGGTACGCAGGGCGTAAAGATTGCCTTTGAAAACCATTACCAGCACCCCGAAAAAAGCCAGCAAAGCACCAATGACCTGTATCCAGCGGAACCGTACCTTTAGCAGCGCGGCCGACCAGAATGCGATTGTCAGTGGGTTCATGGCAGATATCACGGCAATGTTGATGCCCGTAGTTGTCCGGTAGGCTTCAAACATCAGCAGGTTCATCAGCAACACATTGAACACCGCCATGCCTGTTATGTACAGGATGTTTTTCCGGCTGGGGAAATCAAACCCCTCGGTTTTCAGGATAATCGGAATGAGCACCGCAATGACAATCAGATACCTGAAAAACAACAGCGTTACGGCATTCACCGATTCCAGGATGACGCTCATGGCGATAAAGCCCGTCGCCCAGCAGAAGCTGGCGGCGAACATGAGTATGATGGATTGTTGACGGGACATGAGCTGTTCTTTTAGTGCATCAATTAATTAGTCGTCGTGGACTGATGAACATCGTCATGGTCCGTACTGGTCACGACATCCAGCCAGTCCTGTATGTCCAGCTCGAAAGCGGCTGTTTTTGTACGGTAGGCTTTTAGGGTATCGTTGCCCAACGGAAGATGAACAGGCGGTTGCTCTGCATCCGCAAGCTTTACGAGCGCTTTTGCCAGTTTTGCCGGGTCGCCCGGTTGCTTATAGCTTACTTCACCTGCATAGACGCGCATTTTTCCGGAAGTCTCCGCGTAATCATCAATTACCTGCTTGGCGGTGTTAAGCGACGAACCATCGAGAAAATTGGTGCGGAAGTAGCCGGGTTCGACCGCCGTTGCATGTATTCCCAAAGGAGCCAGTTCTTTTGCGAGTGCCTCTGTAAGGCCCTCTACGGCAAATTTGGTGGAATTATACAATCCCCATCCGGCAGAACCGGTTAATCCGCCTACGGAGGAAATATTGATGACATGCCCGGAACGCTGTGCCCGGAAATGCGGCAATACTGCCCGCAGTACGTTCAACAGCCCGAATACATTTGTCTCATACATCTGGCGGATTTCGCTGTCGCTGCCTTCTTCCACGGCACTCAATAGGCCAAAGCCTGCATTGTTGACCAGTACGTCAATTTTTCCAACATGTGCCAATGCTTCTTTTACGGCGGCATTGACACCCGCTTCGTCGGTAACGTCCATTTCAATGACCAATAGGTTGCTACTGCCGAATTGTGCTGCCAATTGTTCTTTCCCTTTACGAACGGTAGCAATTACCTGATCACCTTTAGCTAAAGCTGCTTTGGTGATTTCAAATCCGAAACCCCTGGAGGCTCCCGTGATGAACCATGTTTTATTAGTTTCCATAATGATTAATTTTTTTGATGAATTTTTATACCACAAAGTTCGCAGGATAGCCGCTTGCACGGGATATGCCGTTCAAAGTCGTTTTTATGAATTTCAAAGATGGCCTTTTTGAAGTATCCATCATTCGGATACATCATTCGATGATTCGGCAACATTTTTCGACCCGCATGAGCACAACTTTGCCAGTGTATTAAAACCGGTAAATAGTCGTTGCGATGACTGATATCAAGACAAACAAAAAGATACTAATTGTAGGCGCGGGTGCCATGGGAATCGTCACAGGCCATTACTTGAAATGAATTATTAATAAAAAATGAATTTATGAAAACGAAAAACTTAGGAAACCAGGGGCTTGAAATTCCACTGGTCGGATTGGGCTGCATGGGTATGAGTCCATCCATCAATGTAAACACCTATGGTAAGGCGGATGAAAAGGAGTCGATTGCCACCATCCACCGCTCCTTGGAACTGGGCGGCAATTTTCTGGACACGGCAGACCTTTATGGCCCGTTGCACAACGAAAGGCTGGTGGGCAAGGCCGTCAACGGAAACAGGGACAGCTACATCATCGCCACCAAATTCGGTTTTGAGATTGATGACAACGGGCAACTCACCTGGCGCATCAACGGTAAGCCAGAATATGTGAAAAAAGCGGTGGAGCGTTCCTTAAAAAACTTGGGGACAGATTACATCGATCTGTACTACGCGCACCGCCCGGATCCCGAAGTGCCCATTGAAGAAACCGTGGGAGCGATGGGCCAACTCGTGAAGGAAGGAAAGGTTAAATACATCGGTATCTCTGAAGTAACCGCAGACCAAATCAGGAGGGCGTATGGAGTATTTCCGCTTACCGCCGTGCAGAATGAATACTCGCTGTTTGAGCGTGCGGCCGAAGAAGATGGCGTGTATGATACCACAAAGGAATTGGGTATTGGATTGGTCGCGTACTCGCCGCTGGGCCGGGGTTTCCTGACCGGACAGATCAAAAGCCCGGATGATTTTGATGCCGATGATTTCAGACGTTCCATTCCGCGTTTTCAGGGTGAGCAGTTTTACAAGAATATCGAGCTGGTGGATGAAATCAACAAACTCGCGGCAGAAAAAGGTGTGAACTCCACGCAGCTTGCCCTTGCGTGGATCATTGCCAGGGGCATTACGCCGATACCCGGCACGAAGCGGGCAAAATATGTGGAACAGAACATCGCGGCCGCGGAAATCGTGCTTACCGATGAAGATATGAACAGGATAGATGCGATTATCCCTGTCGGAGCGGAAACCGGCGACCGGAATATTCACCAATCCTTTTAGAAATCGAAATACCACCGGCAAGCTGCTTCCGACAGGTGAAAACAGCTTGCCGGTGATTTAAATTATTCGCTAAAATAAGTAGATTTGAACGAATGAATAAGCACCAGCAATTATTCTATACGGTCAATACCGTTACCGCATACCATGAGTTGCTGCATCTGGACAAACCGGAGCACCCCATGGTAAGTGTAGTTGATTTTTCAAAAGTCAATTACAGCAACCCGATGCCCGGCACATCGGTCATCCTGAACCTCTATTGCATTTCCCTCAAGCAAGGTGCCGATTGCGTACTGCGCTACGGTCCGAAGACCTATGATTTCAGTGAAGGGGTCATGTCTTTTTTCAAACCCGGTCAAGTACTCAGTGTCGGGCATCAATCCGAAAATGTAACAGACGGCTATATGCTTACTTTCCATCCGGATTTTATCCAGTCGTTTGCTTTATCGAATAAAATCAGGAAATACGGGTTCTTTGATTATCGGGTAACGGAAGCCCTTTTCCTGTCGGAAAAGGAAAAAAAGCATATCCGTGAGATCATGGCAGGAATTGAACAGGAATACCAAACCAATATCGATGGTTTCAGTCAGGAGGCCATCGTCAGCTATATTGATTTGCTGCTGGTGTATGGCAATCGCTATTACAACCGTCAGTTCATCACCCGCAAGCCGCAAAGCGATGACCTTTCAACCCGGTTCGAGCAACTATTGGATGAATATTTTTCCAACGAAGACGCGTTGGTCAGCGGGTTGCCTTCGGTGCAGTATTTTGCGGACAGGCTGCATCTGTCGCCCAATTACTTAGGCGAAATGCTGCGGGTATCCACCGGGCAAAGTGCGCAGCATCATATCCAAAATAAAATAATCGAGCTGGCTAAAACCCTTTTATCGACCACCCGTTTATCCGTTGCGGAAATCGCCTACCAATTAGGGTTTGAAAGGCCACAATCATTGAATAGGCTTTTTAAGAGCAAGACCAATAGTTCACCGCTGGAATATAGGGCATCGTTTAATTGACAGCCCTCACTTGGTATATTATGCAAATGCTATGGCAATGTTTTTAAACGCTGTCGCGGTTCGCTATTTATGATCCCTCGGTTTTGACACCTTATATTCCTTTCTGAATTCATTGGGAGTTACGCCGGTGTTCTTTTTGAAAAACTGGGTAAAATTCGGTTGATCCGCAAAGCCGATGGCAAACCCTATATCCTGTAAAGGCCAATCTGTCTGCACCAATAACGTTTTGCTTTCATCCAAGATCCTGCTTCGGATATGTGTGCTCACATTCTGTCCGGTATGTTTCTTCAATAAAGCATTCAGGTGGTTGGGATGCACAGCCAGTTCCGAAGCAAATTCTTTAACGGTCTTTATTCTCAGGGGTTGGCTGTAATTGATATGAGCAGCTTCCTCTTCCAATAATTGAAAAAAGTGATGTACATGCCTCAATTCTTCGTTGATCGCATCCGGTTTAGGGAAATTGGCCGCTTTCATCGTTTCCACCACCATCAATTGGATGTATGCCTGTAAACTATCCTCAACATAATCCCCGCCGTTTAGCGCTTCCCGGTGCATTTTTTCAAAAAGTTCGTCAATAACGGCTGTTGTGTCGCTGGCCAGCCGTACCACACTTTTTGCAGCGTTGTTAAATAACGGATACCTTTCGATAATGGCCCTTAGCGCAGGAAACTGCTCGATGTATCTTTTCTTGAACAGGCAATAGTACCCGCCAGAGTGGTCCGACAGGTTCTTCCACGAAATAATTTCGTTCGGATGGATAAACAGGATGGTCGGATCTTCGATGTAATAGGTATTGGCTCCCAAGGTAAACACGCCGATGCCTTTCGTAATGAACAGGATTTTGTAAAAATCCCGACGGTTGGGCGATAAATAGTTTTTGCAGGCGAATAACTCCCTGTTGAAAACACGGATGTTCCAGTCTTCGTAATAATCCCTTGTTACCGGTGTGAGATCGGGTACGTCGCGCAATTGTTCAATAATCTGTATGTCTAATGTCTGTGCCATTGGTATTCACTGAATAATACACAAATCTACACTTTTGGACTATTAATGGAATACCTCGTTTCCACCATCTCAATACCTGCATTCGCGACAGCGATGTTGTTTCAGTTCCTGTTTTCAGATGATAGAAGAAGTGATTGCGGTTTACGGGAAATTTTACGAAATTTGAATTTCGCAACTAATCGTGTCTTCCATGAAAGAGATCAAATCCACTTCGCTCGACGAGTTCTATCAGCAGGCAGCTGGCTTTACAGGCAAGGCCATCAGCGAATTACTGCCTCCCGGCATCCATAAGGAGATCGGCCATTTCAACATTTTCGATATTGCTGCCACCATCGAAGATGTAAAACGGAAAAATGCCATGCCCTACAATCGCCGGGCCTATTATAAAATCAGCCTCATCCGTGGCCGTAACCGGGCCGAATATGCGGATAAAGTGATGGAAATTGAGCGGAATGCCTTATTGTTTGCCACGCCCAAGGTGCCTTATCACTGGATTCCGATGGATCCCAACCAATCGGGGCATTTCTGTGTGTTTACGGATGAGTTCCTAATCAAAAATAAAAGCGGTGTCGTACTGGATGATCTGCCGATTTTCCAATCGGGCGGGTATCCGGTTTTTGAGATCGGGGATGAAATGGCCGATGAAATCGAACACATTCTCCTTAAAATGAAAAAGGAAATTGCCTCCGACTACGCATTCAAATACGATTTGCTGCGCAATTATGTGCTGGAGCTTATCCACTACGGACAGAAGCTGCAGCCGGCCACGGCACTATCGAGCACGCAGAATGCAGCCGCCCGCGTGGCAGCGTTGTTTGCGGAGTTGCTGGAACGGCAGTTTCCCATTGAGTCGCCCCATCAGCAGTTGCAGCTGCGCACCGCAAAGGACTATGCCGACCGGTTGGCTATCCATGTAAACTACCTCAACAAAGTGCTCAAGGCACAGACGGGAAAAACGACCACTGAAATTATTGCCGGCAGGGTGGTACAGGAGGCCAAAATCCTGTTGAAACAAACCGACTGGAATGTCTCTGAAATTGCATATAGTTTAGGCTTCGACGAAATCGCCCACTTTTCCAACTTTTTCAGGAAGCAGACCGCATTTTCTCCATTGGCCTTTCGATCCTAAGAGGCTTGGTTTGAATTTTGCAATTATTGGTTTGCTCCTTGCAAACGGATGCTTGCCGTTTTGGCCCATCTTTGTGCCATCAAAACAAAAAGATAAAAAGATGGAGAAAACAGCAAGCAAGATAGCACTGGTAACCGGGGGTAGCCGGGGCTTAGGTAAAGACATGGCACTGAAACTGGCCGCAAAAGGAATCGGCGTCATATTGACATACAACAGCAACCAAGCGGAAGCCGAAAAGGTGGTGGCAGCGATAAAGGCTGCCGGGCAGCACGCAGCCGCCTTCCAATTGGATACCCGGAATAGGCAGTCGTTTGGGCCCTTTATCCAACAAGTGACAGAACACCTCCAAGCGGAGACCGGCAGCCCGAATTTTGATTTTCTGATTAACAATGCCGGGACGGCACTCCACGCCGACTTTGCGGAAACAACCGAAGAGGAAGTGGATGCGATCGTCGACATCCATTTTAAGGGCGTGTTTTTCCTGACGCAAAAGGCGTTGACTTACCTGAATGACGGCGGACGGATCATCAACATTTCCTCCGGCCTCGCCCGTTTTTCGTTTAATGGCTCATCAGCATATGGTGCGATGAAAGGGGCCATTGAGGTGCTTACACGCTACTTGGCCAAAGAATTGGGCCCCCGTGGCATCGCGGCCAACGTGGTGGCACCGGGCGCTATTGAAACGGATTTCAGTGGTGGCGTAGTGCGCGACAACAAGGAACTGAACACGCAGATCGCCAGCCTGACGGCATTGGGCCGCGTGGGATTGCCCGATGATATTGGGGGCGTGGTGGCTTTCCTCTGCACTGACGAGGCCCGGTGGATCAATGCTCAGCGTATTGAAGTGTCGGGTGGGATGAGTCTTTAGCAAGTTTTTCGTACCTTTGACATTGGCTTTAGGGGTATTCTGAAAAGAATTGAGAGAGACCCTTCGAACCTGATCCGGCTGATACCGGCGTAGGGAAAAGCAGACCAAAGGAATCGCTTTATCCCTACTTTATTAAAGAAGAATGCAATATGGAAAAGCGACTTTGGAATCATGTGCTGACGGTGCGACAGCAATCCCCCCTTGTACAGAACATCACGAATTTTGTAGTCATGAACAATAGCGCCAACGCCTTATTGGCCGTGGGTGCATCGCCCATCATGGCACATGCGGAGGGCGAATTGGCGGATATGGCGAGGATTTGCCAGTCGTTGGTCATCAACATCGGTACACTTGACGACTATTGGTTTGAGTCGATGTTGCAGGCGTCAGCCACTGCCCAGCGCTCCGGCAAACCCTGGGTGCTGGATCCCGTTGGCGTGGGAGCTACGTTGTATCGCGACAATGCCATCAGCCAGTTGCTGGCTTTACAGCCGACGGTGGTGCGGGGCAATGCTTCCGAAATCATGGCCCTGGCCAAGGCCAATAACAAGGCTACCAAAGGAGTGGACAGTACTGCTGCAAGTGATGAAGCCCTGGATGCCGCCAGGTTTATCCGGTATCGGTACGGTAGTGTGGTGTGCATCTCCGGCGAGGTGGATATCGTGGTGGGCGAGGGCCGTCCCATTTATATCCGCAACGGCGACCCGCTAATGACTAGGGTCACTGGCTTGGGGTGTTCGGCCACCGCCATTATCGGTGCCTTCGTTGCCGTGGTGGAGGATGTCGTGGAAGCGGTGAGTGCGGCCATGGCGCTGTTGGGCATTAGTGGTGAGCTGGCGGCTGCCGAGAGTGCCGGACCGGGCAGCTTGCAAGCCAATCTGCTGGATAAACTGTATAACATCACGGAAGAGGAATTTGCCATGCGGATTCGGGTTTCACATGAAGGCTAGCCGTCCATTCCCGTATCACCTGTATCTGGTGATATCTGAGGCCGACTGCCGCGGCAGGGATCCGCTGTGGGTGGCCGAAGAGGCCATTCTTGGGGGTGTGGATATCATCCAACTGCGGGAAAAGCACGTAGCTACCGACGTGTTTCTGGATAAGGCGGCGCAACTGAAACAAGTTACGGATAGGCATCGGGTGCCTTTGATTATCAACGACAGCCTGACAGTGGCGATGGCGGTAGGAGCGTTTGGCATCCATGTAGGCCAGCAGGACACCCCGCCCAGCGAAGTCCGCAGGGTTTGGCCGGATTGCCAATTGCTGGGCTATTCCATCGAGCAGCAGGAGCAACTGCAAAGTCGTGAAACCGCAGCGGCAGATTGCCTTGGCGTCAGCCCCATCTTTAGTACGGCTACGAAGACCGACACCGTGACGGAATGGGGAATCGCGGGTATTCGTCAACTCCGCGGGCTGACGGACAAACCCCTGATTGCCATTGGCCGGATGAACGCCGGAAATGCCAGGGAAGCTATCCGGGC
Source organism: Parapedobacter koreensis (assembly GCF_900109365.1). Taxonomy (GTDB): domain Bacteria; phylum Bacteroidota; class Bacteroidia; order Sphingobacteriales; family Sphingobacteriaceae; genus Parapedobacter; species Parapedobacter koreensis. The sequence continues at coordinate 293,301 of NZ_FNZR01000003.1, forward strand.
GGGTGCCGATTGCATCGCCGTGGTCTCAGCGATCTGTGCGGCCGATAGCCCACGGAAGGCTGCCAATGAATTGAAAAACGTAATCAATAATGCCTTATGAGTACAAAGAAATACCGCTATCCTTCAGTGCTGACTATTGCCGGATTCGACGGTAGTGGCGGCGCTGGTATTCAGGCGGATATCAAAACCATCTCGGCGCTGGGATGCTATGCCACCTCGGCGCTGACCGCACTGCCCGTACAGAATACGCAAGGGGTACGGGCCATCTATCCGATTCCGTATCAAGCGGTACAGGAGCAGCTTGAAACCATCCTTGATGATATTTTTCCGGAGGCCATCAAAATCGGTATGGTGCATACCGGCGAACTGGTGGATACCATCGTCGATACGCTGGCCAGCTATCCGCGCGCCCCGGTGGTGTTCGACCCCGTGATGGTAGCCACCAGCGGCGACAAACTCATCGAAGATAAGACTATTACAACGATTGTGGAGCGGTTGTTTCCCATCGCGGCTGTTTTGACCCCCAATATGGACGAGGCAGCTATCCTGGCCGAAATGCCAGTACACACGTTGGACGACATGTACATCGCTGGAGCGAAAATCCGCAAACTGGGTTGCCGTTCGGTATTGCTTAAAGGTGGACACTTGGATGCACAGCGCCTCACCTCATTGTATTTCGATGCACAGGGGGCAGTCCACGAATTTAGCTTTGACAAATTTGAGACCAACAATACCCATGGGTCGGGTTGTACGTTGTCTTCGGCAATTGCCAGCTATATCGCTCTGGGGAAGAATTTGTTGGAAGCTGTACATAAAGGGCAGGAGTACGTGCATCAAGCCATCCTACACGGCAGTGATGTGCAGGTAGGCAAAGGCAACGGCCCATTAAACCATTTTTTCAATCCACAGCAACTCACGAAATATGACCTGGTCTGAACACGCCTGGGCGACAATTGAGCCGATTTACCACGCTATCATTGCCATGCCCTTCATCGCCGAATTGCAGGAAGGCACGCTGCCCATCGAGAAATTCCAATTCTATATGGCGCAGGACTCCGGCTACCTGGAACACTTTGGCCGGGCACTGGCGCTTATCGGTGCGCGAGCCCAGGACACGGATGATGCATTGACGTTTATGCGCTTTGGCGAAGGGGCCATTGTGGTGGAAAATGCGCTGCATGAGTCGTATTTCCGGGATTTCGGCGTGACCGAACGTGGCGTGCTTGAACCCACCTGCCACCACTATGTGCATTTCCTGAAAAGTACTGCTGCATTGGATCCCGTGGAAGTGGCCATGGCTGCGGTGCTGCCCTGTTTCTGGATTTATAAGGAAGTGGGCGACCATATCTATGCACATCAACGTGCCAGCAAAAATCCTTATCGGCGATGGATAGATACGTATGCCGGGGAAGACTTTGCGACATCCGTAAGGCAGGCCATCGGCATTTGCGACAAGGTAGCTGCCTCCACTACGGATGAAATGCGGGCACGGATGGGCGAAGCCTTCATCACGGCCAGCCGACTGGAATACCAGTTTTGGGACAGTGCGTATCGCTTGGTCAGGTGGTAAGCCATCTTACCCTTTTTTCTGCTTTTCTCCTGCCTTTCTTTTGCCGTAATGCGGGCTGGATACGGGTAGTATGCGGGCCGTATCTGACATTTTCCCGGATACGTCTCGGATCGAACCCGCATCGTATACGCATTACGGTAGAAGCAAGGTAAAAGAAAGTTGGGAATTAATGGGGACAGAAACGCGGATTGTGTCCCATTCCACCCTTATGATTGTCGCAACCTGCCACGGTATCGCTTAAGGATAACTGGTAAATTTGCTGATGTACAGTTAAAGTAAACCGCTATGCAAGACAGTTTATCACGCGCGCTGGAAAATGCCTTTGACGAATTGCTGGTTGCCTTATCTTCGCTTGACCAGGAGGAGCTGAATACCGTACCTTTCAAGGGAAGTTGGACAGCCGGACAGGTGGGCGATCACCTGCACCGGTCTTACGACGTGGTGGAGTGCCTCACGGGTCGCACGGAGACGACGCAACGCGATCCCGGGGCATACATCGCTCCATTAAGTGAACAGTTCCTGAATTTCGAGATCAAAATGCAATCGCCGGATTTTATCCTGCCGACAGATGAACCTGTTGAAAAAGAACAACTGCTGAACGGTCTTAAGCGGCGAACATCAGCTATTCTTGATTTTGCAGTAAGCGGTGCGGACATGACGTTGACCTGCCTTGATTTTGAATTGCCCACATTAGGTACGCTTACCCGCAACGAGTGGCTTAATTTTGTGCTGGTACATACGATGCGGCATAATTACCAATTGGCCAATATCATGCACCGATTGGATAACACGCTGCCATAGGGTTGTCACCGGTATGTTGTAACTTTGCAGCTACATATCAGTTATTGTTAGCTAATGGACGTACATACCACCAATTACCAAAATACCCTTATCGCCGTGGCAGACGACTGCCCGGTAGCGAGGGGAGAAGTTCCGCCAATGAAAGGTGACAAAAAGACCGTGGCCAATATCGCATTTGACATGGTAGCCCACCATCCTTACCGGTATACCTCGGACGATGTGTTATTTCAGGCCTACGCGGAGCGGCATGATCTGACCGCCGGTGAACTGGACGAAGCCCGAAAAGCATTTTTCTCCAAGGGACAGCCTTGCCTGCGGGCATCGCCACTCACAAAACGCTATGGGTGGGGCGTACATAGTGATGAACAGGGAAAGGTCGCCTTATACGGCCGTGAAACCCCCGAGTACGATCGGCTTCTCCAAGATGAAAATATCAAAGTGGTGAAGGCCATGAAATCCAGCCGGTAGCCGATGCTGACCATGTCGTCTCTCAGCGGCAGCGGAGCGATCGATAAAGTTGCATATAAAAGCAACTTTATCTAAGTTTGGCGCCATGTATAAAATAAAGAACGCACTTCTTCTCCTATGTGCATTGGTGGCTTCCATACAGGTGCTATGGGCACAACGCTACCAATATACGGTTGACCTGACTAATCTTCAGGATGATAAATTCAAGGTGACGCTCCTTGCGCCACAGGTTTCGGAAAAAACGGTCGTCTTTGCACTACCCAAAATTATTCCCGGTACGTATGCCGTCAGCGATTATGGCGCTTTTACTTCCAATGTGATAGCCGAGGATAGCAAAGGTAGGCGCTTGCCGGTAAAACAGTTGAACACCAACCAATGGGAAATCGGCAATGCGAAGAAACTTTACCGCATTACGTATGAGGTGGAAGATATCTTCGATACCGATAAGGAACACAAGATCTATCCGATGGCAGCCACTAACATCGAAGAAAAAAATGTGGTGGTACATACGCCCGGGATTTTCGGTTATGTGGAAGGCCAAAACAAACTGCCCATCGAATTGACATTTGAAAAGCCCGCTGATTTCTACGGGTCGTCGGCCAAATTGCCGGTGGAAAGCACGGCTACGCGTGATGTTTTCCATATGGAAAGCCTGGACGATCTCTACGATACACCCATCATGTACGGCGTGCCGGACACCACGACCGTGAAGGTGGGCAACTGTGAAGTGTTGGTTTCGGTATATTCACCGAATAAGACCATTACATCCGGTGAAATCGCGGATTGGCTAAACGGGTTGTTGCAAGGCGCCCGTAAATACCTCGGCGGCAAGCTGCCAGCCGACAGGTATGCATTTCTGTATTATTTCAAAGACATGCAAATCCAGCAGTCGTTCCAGCTGGGAATGGCTGGAGCGTTGGAACACACTACCTCATCGTTTTATTACATTCCGGAACTGCCGGCCAATGTACTGAAAAGCATGTTGGTGGACGTATCGTCACATGAGTTCTTCCATATCATTACGCCATTGACCATCGCGTCAAGGGAGGTTAAGGAATTCAACTACGATACCCCGGTACTGTCCAAACACTTGTGGCTGTATGAAGGCACCACCGAATATACGGCCCACCATGTGCAGGTACAGAGCGGCATCAACACTGCCGAACAGTTTCTGGACAAACTTGCCGAGAAAATCGTCGACTCCCGGGAGCACTACAACGATACCTTGTCATTCACCCAATTGAGTAAATACGCGGCTTCCACATATGCCGATCAGTATGGGAATGTGTATCAGAAAGGCGCACTGATTGGAGCCTGCCTCGATATCTACCTGCTCCATTTATCGGAAGGTGGATACGGATTGAAAAACCTGACACATGACCTCGGTATCCGCTATGGCAAGGATAGTTTTTTTGAGGATGATGAACTTTTTGATGAAATCGCCCGGCTGAGCTATCCGGAAGCTAAGGAATTTCTCCTGAAGTATACGCAGGGAAATACATCGATACCGTATGAGGATTTTTTCGGTTTGGTGGGCGTTCGTTACCAGCCCGGCGAAGCCAAGAAACTGGTGATTGATGAAAACGCCAGTCCACAAGAGGAACAACTGCGGACGATATGGTTGACAGGCACAGCGCCTTGTAATTAAGAGCTGTACCTGTTGTGCACTACACTACTGCGCCCTGCATGTCGGGGCGTTTTTTTGCTCAGTGCAAGTGTTGTTCAAAAAAAGCTTTCATATCATTCCACGAAGCCGTGTCGGCCTCAGCGTTGTAAGCAATGGGAAGGTTGAATTTTTTGCCGGTCTCGGTGGCTTCCGGATTGGTGAAGGCATGCGTAGCACCGGGGTATTCCTTGAATACGTAGTCGGCGCCGATACTGTCCAGCTCTGCCTTGAATGCCGTCACATCACTTTCAGGAACATTGGCATCCTCGGCGCCGTGGCAGATGAGGATAGGCGTAGTGAGCAATGTTTTATCGGCAGGTACGCCTTTAAGCCCACCGTGAAAACTCACCGCGGCTTGCAGTTGGTCGCCCAATTTGACCGCGTTGAGCACCATGGATCCCCCGAAACAATAACCAATGGCAGCAATACGGGTGGTATCCACCCCGGGAAGCGATTTGAGTTGGGCCAGTGCGGCGTCAAAGCGCTGCTTAGCAGCCTGTGGGTCTTGGTAATTCGGGCCTGCCAACGCCATGGCTTCCTCCGGATTGCCGGCGGTTCGGCCCTGGCCATACATGTCTACGGCAAACGCTACGTAGCCCAGTTCAGCCAGCTCGTTTGTTCGACGCTTGGTATAGTCATCCAGTCCCCACCATTCATGGACGACCAGTACGGCAGGTTTTTTAGCGGTATCCGCAGGATAGGCCGCGTATCCAATGGCGGTATCACCAACGGCTTGGTAGGTAACGGATTGGGTTGTGATGGAATCAGTAAACGCTGTTGACTCCGAGGAACTTTGCTCTGTTGCGCCGCCGCATCCCATGGCGAGCAGCGCTGCTGAAATTAAGGTTGTTGTAATTGTTCTCATCGATTGAATTTTAGTATTGCAAAAATAGAAACAATTTTGATCTATGTGGTTTTGGAAAAAATCAGGTCAAAAATTCCGCCCAAAGTGGAAAATGATCACTGATACGCCAGGAGAGCTGGCTCTCTGTATAGGCCCTGTTTTGCAGAACTTTACCACGGAAATCGTACACGCCCCCGCATGAATAGCTCATGGAAAGTTCATTTTCAAACCAGGCAATCTGATCGTAGAAGGAATACGTTTTCTTGAAGATGGTGCGGTTGATGTCCTGTAAATCCAGGGGCACATGCAGGCCCTTGGAAATAAAGGCTTTATAAGTAGGGTCGTCAGCCTTTTGGATGTTGAAGTCGCCCAATGCAATGAGGCTGTGCTTCCAGCTGTGCAATTCATCTGCCCAGTCGCGCACCCAGTCGGCGACGGCCTGCAACTCGGGTATGCGCGAAGCAGGGGTGCCGTACAATACATGCAGGGTGAGCAACACAAAGGTCTTGCCCCCAACAAGGAAACTTACTCCATAGGGCGTGCGGGCAAATTGCCGTTGGAGTGATTGGTTATCCAGGTTGCGGTTTTGCTCCAGCACGTCATCGGGAATCACCACTTCACACGCTAGTCCGGAAAGCTTCACCTTCCGCGTGTCAAACAAGAAGGCTAGGCGTTCGTCGTTGCCCGGACTTCCCTTGGTGACATCGGTCATGAGGAACCCCCAATGAGGGCCCATGAGTTTCAATGCATGGCGCAATGCTTTAAAGTTGCCTTTGACTTCCTGGACGGCAATGATATCAAACCGCTTCAATATCGTCACGATACACAGCAACGATTGCAGGTCTCTTTTGGGGCTTTGCTGGTCGGACGCCTGCCATGCTTCCGTCAGTCCGCCGAAGGCACGGATATTCCAGGTGCAGATAAGTACATTGCGATCCAATTGCTTGGTGGGCAATTGTTCATTGAGATTGGCCGTCAAGAGCTCCAGCTCTTGCAGCACATCTTGGGGTGGGATATCCGTAATCTTGGGCATGGGAGGGGATGCTATGTTGATGCCAAGTTATTTAAAAGTTTCCGGTAATTTTAACTTTTTTACACACATCATATACCCTCCGAAATAGGACAAACGGAAGAAGAATACAATTAAAACACGGCCCTGTCAACAAAGTAAAATCGGCCTTTAAAACAAAGTAAGCCGAAAGAATGCTTTCTACTTTTGTCCTGACAAAATAAGTTAAAAAATGGGACAAGATAATTATCAGGGAGCGTTACAGCGGCCAATAGGTTCAGGGTTTAACGCGGAATCCACAACAGGTGATGTCATCAAAGGAATTGACCTCACTGGGAAAACAGCAATCGTAACAGGCGCTAATACCGGAATTGGATATGAAACCGCTTTGGCGTTATACGAAGCAGGGGCCAACGTCGTTGTTGCTTGTCGTGACGAAGGGAAAGCTAAACAAGCGATCGAGAAAATGCAACTTTCGGAAGGCAAGGGCTCGTTGGAAATAGGAATACTGAACTTAGCAAATCTTGAAGCAATCCGAACGTTTGCAGCTGATTTTAAAAACAACCATCAACGGCTGGACTTGCTCATTAACAACGCAGGAGTAATGATGCCTCCGGCAAGCAAGACCGACGATGGTTTTGAGTTGCAGTTTGGTGTGAATTTTATCGGACATTTTGCATTAACGGGACATTTATACCCATTGCTGAAAGAACGTAAAAATGGACGGGTAGTCACCGTGAGTAGCGGGGCAAGTACTTTTGCAAAAGAAGTTGATTTTGATAATTTAAAATTAGAAAAGCCTTACGATGCCAATCGGGAATATGCCGTAAGTAAATTGGCAGGGTTACAATTTGCGTTTGAGCTGGACCGCAGATTAAAAGCCATCGGTTCATCATTATTGTCCACGGCATCTCACCCCGGAGTGGTCTATACAGACTTACAACGGCACATTCCCGAAGACGAGCTGAAAGCTGCCTGGAAAAATTTTAGCACAGTCTCCGATCCGTGGCAAGGAGCTTTGCCGTCTTTATTTGCGGCAACGTCCGAAGCCGTTACAGGTGGCGATTATTACGGCCCTGACGGAGAGCGGGAACAATCCGGCTACCCCGCTCCATCCCAACTATTGACCGGAGCTGAACGGGATGAAGAGCAGGCCCGGAAACTTTGGCACTATGCACAGGAAAAGACAGGGGTAATCTTTCCTTCGTAAATTTTTTTAAGTTTGATAGCGATTAATCCTATCTGAAATGGAACATAAAATACAGAACACCAGTGCCGAAATCATTCTATCCTGTATAGAACAGAAATTTTTCAAAGCGGATATTACGCTGGAAAATCATTCGTTGGTGCGGATAGTATCTGGTGAGATGAAAGTGATTCAGGCAGATAGTACGTTTATATTTCGGGCAGGCGATACGTTTCTTTTTCCAAGGAATCAGCCTGCTACGATTATAAAATACGCAAAGGATGGCCGGCCATACAAATCATTGGTCATGTATATAACCGCGTCCAGGCTGAAATCATTCTATTTGAAAAATGATGCGGCTATTACCGAACCTCATGCACATAAAATAAGGATTTTTGAAAAGCATCCGTTGCTGGAAAGCTTTTGTGCTTCTTTGATGCCTTACTTTGATTTATCCGAAGAACTTCCTGACAACCTCACACGTATCAAGATAGAAGAAGTGCTGACCATCTTACGCAGCATTGACAACGGTATAGACAACCTTTTGGCAGACTTTTCCGAACCGGGTAAAATCAATCTTGCTGATTTTATGGAAGGGAATTTTATGTTTAATATGCCGATGGAGAAATTCGGCTACCTGACAGGCAGAAGCCTTACGACGTTCAAAAGGGATTTCAAAAAGGCTTTCAACACCACTCCCCAAAGGTGGCTTACCCAAAAGCGGTTAGAGTTGGCTCACTATCAGATTGCTGAGAAGAACCGCCAACCTGTTGAGGTGTATTACGAGGTAGGGTTTGAAAACCTGTCCCACTTCTCGTATGTTTTCAAAAAACATTTTGGATATGCTCCTTCGGAACTCCTGGTAAATATGAGCCTCTCAACAAAACTAAAAAGGACCTGACAACAAGATACGCAAACGCAGTCTGAACTGGTGCGTGTAGCGGCGTTGTTTAACAAACAGGCCAAAGCCATACTTCCATTAGTGGGTATATACCGTAATGCCAGCAATGAAAAGGCCGTGAAATTATTGGGTTGGAACCCCCGTAGCAATGAAGAGGCCATCCTGACGACCGTGGAGAGCATGGTAAAATGGGGGGCTATTACCGAGGAAGGAAATTAATTAAATTTGCATATGCTAACGAGAGCGGACAACATAAAATCATGCTACGTAGGCCCGGCAATATCACCGGAACAGTTCATTCCGGAACATTTCTTTTTGTATCTTTTAAAAGGAAAGATAGCAGGCTTCGATGGTCATAAGAAATATTCCATGAAAGCGGGCGAATGGGGTTTCAAAAAAATATTCAACGATACACCGAATCATTGGTTAATACAAAAGCGTCTCGACGAAGCCTATTTCCTTATCGAAAGAAAGGGAAAAAATCATCGGATATCTATATGGATTTGGGGTTTGAGGATCTGTCACATTTTTCCGTTAGTTTTAAGAAAAAGTACGGTATCAATCCGAGGGAACTGCCGCGTGCCGCAACTAAGAATCTGGCAGCTCAGAGTTGATTAAATTAATTGATTGTAGTATGTTGCAGGCGGCAAAAAAGATACAATAAGGCATGGTGCAAAAAGAACACGAAATAGTCAGTTTAAATGCGATCAGTGCTTTCTTCGGGACGAAGAAATTTTCAAAGGGGGCCATTTTGCTACGGCAAGGCGAAAAATCCCAGTATGGCTATCAGGTGCTATCAGGGTGCCTGAGAAGTTTTGTGATCGACACTGCCGGAAAGGAACATATCATCCAGTTTGCTCCTGAAAACTGGTTGCTCACTGATATGAATGCTTTTCTGAACAACTCCAGTGCGGTAATGAATATTGATGTGATCGAAGAAAGCGAGGTTATTGTCTATGATAAACGTGTGTTCAGCTATCTCGAACAGGCTTCAAAGGAAGTGTTGCTTGCCGAAATAAAGCGCTTTCAAAACAATATCATTGCTCACAACAACCGTATCATCGCCTTGTTGAGCGCAACGGCAGAAGAGCGTTATATTTCTTTTATGGAAACCTATCCTTCACTCCATCAGCGGCTTCCGCTGAAGCTTATTGCGGCTTATCTCGGTATTACTCCCGAATTTCTGAGCCGTATCCGAAAAAAGTTAGTGAAAAAATAATTTCTTATACTACATCAATTTTTAAGTGCTTTTGTGTTCGGAATTTTGTCATGAAATTTTAAATACAAAAGCAAATGAGAAAGTTAACATGTATTACAGTTGCGGCGTTGATGTTCATCACGTCGGCATTTGTGCTGATAAGCGCTGTCAATTGGCAAGTAAAAGAAGAGGATTATTCCATCAAGTTCAGCACCTCGAAAGCTGAGGGAGTAATTAAGGGCCTGGCTGGTACCATAAACTTTGATAACAGCGATCTTGCACAGTCGAATTTTGACGTCACAGTGGATGTAAGTACATTAAATACCGGGAATGGGTTAAAAAACAGACACGCAAAGGGCGAAAAATTCCTGGACGCCTCCAACTATCCAGTCATTCGCTTTAAGACTTCCCAGATTACCCGGTCTTCCGGTGGTTTTGTTGCCAAAGGAAAGCTGACGATCAAAGGGGTAAGCCGTGATGTTTCCATTCCCTTTACTTTCAATACCGTAGGTAATGACGGCACGTTCACGGGAAATTTCGAGATCAACAGAAAAGACTATGGCTTGGAATACAAAGGTGTTGGCGAAATCATTAAAATAGAGCTGTTAATTCCGGTAAATAAGTAAGCTCATGAAGTGGAAGAAATTTTTATTGCAAGGGGGAACAGCAAGTTTACTGTCCATTATTGCCTGTCTTATCTATCAAGAAATTTATACCCATACGTTTGAAACAGATTTTGCCGCTGTTCTCAATATCACCGGTATCGTAGGTGCAAGCATCCTGGGTTGTCTGTTGATTTCATTGGGATACGTATTAATTGAAAAATGGAATAAATCCCAATGGATTGGAATATTCAATCTTGTTGTGACAGGTTTATCATTTGCCTCGGTTATCAGTCCGCTCGCAACTACCTTACCTTTGGATATGGAAAGCCCCGAACTGTTTCCAGGTCTTGCCATTCCAATGCATTTCTTTCCTGCTTTGGCATTTTTTACCATTGTTCCTTTTTTCAACGAGAAAAAGCAGTAAGCGATTGAAACTAAAAGTCAACAACGTTGACACGCATAGCAAATCACCATTGCAGCTGCATTCCTAATTTTGTACCATAAATACAAAGCAATATGGAATATAGAATTTTAGGAAAATCGGGATTGAAAGTCTCCACGATTACATTGGGTACTATGACTTTCGGCGGAACAGAAGCTTTTGCAAAAGTAGGCAATGCCGATGTTAAACAAGCCCGAAGCATCATTGATCTGAGTATTGACCGAGGTGTTAATCTGATTGATACTGCCAATATGTATTCCGGAGGGTTATCGGAAGAAATCATCGGTGAAGTGCTGGATGGCAAAAGACCGGGAGACGTATTGATTTCCTCCAAGGCCCGTATGCCCATCGGTACGGGACCTAACGATGAAGGGTTTTCACGCTACCACCTGATCAGGGAATGCGAGAAAAGTTTGAAGCGTCTTCGGACGGATGTCATTGACATCTATTATATGCATGAATGGGATGGCCAAACGCCGTTGGAGGAAATGCTGGAAGCGTTGGACACCCTCGTCAAGCAGGGTAAGATACGCTATATCGGTACTTCCAATTTTTCGGGATGGCATACCATGAAAGCACTGGCCACAAGCCGGGAAAATGGCTACCAGCGTTTCGTAACGCAGCAGATCCATTATACGCTGGAAGCACGGGAAGCGGAATATGAGCTGCTTCCGATCGGCATCGACCAGGGACTCGGCGCATTGATTTGGAGTCCGCTTGCGGGGGGGCTGTTGTCGGGCAAATACATCAGGGAATCACAGCCCCAGCGTGGAACCCGCTTTGCCGAAGGCTGGAACGAACCGCCGATAAGGGATTGGGACAGGCTGTGGAATATTGTAACGATGCTCAATGAAATTGCCATTCAAAAAAATGTTTCTGCTTCACAGGTGGCTATAGCCTGGATTTTGACAAGACCATCGGTGAGTTCCGTTGTGATCGGCGGCCGCACGCTGGAGCAAATCGAAAGCAATATCAGCGCCATTGATGTACAACTCACAACAGACGAACTTCAACACTTGAACGAGGTCAGCAAATTGCCTTTACTGTATCCGTACTGGCATCAGGCAAACTTTGCCAAAAACAGGCTGAGTGAAGCGGATAAGATGCTGCTGGGAGCACATTTATCGTAAATTTGGCTCGTTGATTTGTAGTGTATGAAAGTAGTTAAAATACCGGGTGATTTACCGAAAGCACCCCATTATGAAAGCATCCTGGAATTGCAGGATGTTTCCATTGTGGAGTCCTGCACCCAAGCACACACTACTAAAAAAATATTGTTCTTGCAGGACCATTTGTTGCTTTTCGTACTGGAAGGAATATTCCGGATCAAACTGGGTGGGGAATTCCTTGAGGTGAATAAAAATGAAATGATCCTGCTGCCCAAATACCGGAGCATCGAGGCCTGGAAATACGGTAACCCCGATAAGAACTATGCTTATGAAAGCATGATGTTTTTCATCAAGGACGAGTTTCTGCTGGAATTCCTGAAGCAGGAAGATGTGAGGATCTTCAAGAGTCGAGAACCCGCACCGATTTTCGTACGTCCCTTCAAGGAACGATTGCTGAAATACCTGGAGTCATTGAAACCCTATTTTAGGGATAAGGAAGAGATCAACGTTAACCTGTACCGCCTGAAGATGATGGAATTGCTGTATGACCTGTCTCAGACCGATAAGAGTCTGCTCTTGCAGCTGATTCAGTTGAAGGCACGGCACCAGACAGCGATTCCGAGGGTAATGGAAGAAAATTACCTCAATCCGATCTCTCTGTCGGAGTTGGCTTATCTTTCGGGCCGCAGCCTATCCAGCTTCCGGAGGGACTTTGAACATATCTATCAGATGTCTCCGGGCAAATGGATCCAGGAGAAACGACTGAACAAAGCAAAGGAACTGCTTTCTGCTACGGAAATGACCGTAGCGGATGTGTGCTACACGGTTGGCTATGAAAACATATCACACTTCTCAAGGCTTTTTAAAGGCTACTGGGGGTATAACCCGAGCGAGTCCAGGGCCTCAACCTAATTAGCCTGGTGGAAGCGTCGGCGATGTATATATAGTTGACATTTAAAGTCAAATCGTTTGAAATTCCTCGCAAAATGCCTTTACCTGCTTCTTTTCATCTTTGTTGCATCAATAATTTAACACGCAAAACGATGGAAAAAAAGCAATGGATAGCACTTATGATAGCCGTTTTTATGGTTGGCTGCAATCCGGGACAGAACCAGGGAGGATTAGCTGAAGGCGAGTCAGCTCATGTTAAAAATCATTCGGGGAATGTCCGTCCATTTATCAAACTTCCTCCGGAATACAATACACCAGACGGTCTGGCTGTATCGGGGGATGGAACCCTAATACTGTCGGTACCGAATTTCAACAACCGCCATTTGATGGAACAGGGATTGATAAACGAACCTTCCGGTCCCTTCATGGCGATTATCGATCGGGACAATAACATCGCGCACTGGTACGATTTTAAACCTAACGATATGCATCCCGAGACGGGAACCGTTGGAGCAATGGACTGCGATTTCGGTCCTGATGGTCACCTTTATGTGGCCGATATGCAGGTTTTCTTCGATAAAAATTACAAATCCCGTATTCTGCGGATCAACGTTGTTAATGGCAAACCGACAAGTGTTGATGTGGTCGTGGAGGGTTTTATTGCTTCCAATGGCATGTATTGGCAGGGCAACCATCTTTTTGTTACAGAATCGGTTTTAGAAGCGCGTGGAGACGGTCTGACCAGTGGTGTATACGCCTTTTCTTTGGAGGAACTGCAGGGCGAAAAGCCGGTTCGATTGCAAGCTTATAAGAACGGCAAAGGCGATGACCATTTGGTAGTAACCTTTGAATCGGACAACCATATGGGATTCGGTGCAGACGGCCTGACCTTTGATGACGAGGGTTTTCTCTATACGACGGTTATCGAAAAGGGACAAATATTCCGTTCCAGATTGGATGTGAACAACAAAGCAGTGGAAACAAAACTGTTTGCTGAATCACCGAATATGGGTGGGCCTGACGGTTTGGTATTCAGCAGGGAGCGTAGCCTGTTTTACGTCGCCGACTTCCTCAACAATGCGGTGCATGCGATTGATCGCGATGGATACGTAATCACACTCCATCAAAACGGGGATACCGACGGTGCTGACGGCAAACTGGACCAACCTGCGGAAGTTGCATTGCGGGGCAATGAGCTGATTATTGTAAACATGGACATGGCGTGGGCTACGCCAGGTTTGTCCGTAAATACCAAGGTGGATCTGGAATCAAACTTGAGCAAAATAGATTTGAAATAACAGCGCTCTTACGATAATCACTATTTAGCCGTTATTACTCTTCTGTGCTTTTTTCCCCATTCAATCATTTCGTTGATAAGGATGCCGTACGCTTTGGCATATTCCGTGAACTCATATGCTACGAGCACCGGTGAATCTGGATATACTGTTCGCGTGATGAGTTTGTTATCCTCCAACTCTCTCAGATTTCGGGATAACATTCTTGTGGTGATGCCCGGAATGCTGCGTTCGATGTCCCGAAAGCGTTTGTTTCCGTTGCATATCGAATAAATAATGGGAAGTTTCCATTTACCTCCGATTACATAAATCGTATCTTGTAATGCCTGCGTATTGACTTCCTGCTGCTGTATGTTAATACATTTCTCCATAACCGCAATTTGGTATCATCGGTGATACTGGTTACAAAGTTATATCATAAATCCGATAACTTTGTGCCCGGATTAAAAATAGTATAGTGAAATGTATACTGCGAAGAAAATAAAAATAGGAATTATAGGGGCTAACCCCGAGCGTGGCTGGGCATCCACGGCACATATCCCTGCATTGAAGGCGTTGCCGGATTATGAGTTATCGGCGTTATCCAGCCGGACCAAGGAAGATGGGGAAAAGTTGAAAGCCACCTTTGGAGTCCCCCACGTCTATGATACTGTCAGCGGATTGATCCAAAGTCCTGAAGTCGATTTGGTGCTGATTACAGTTCGTGTTCCCCGACATTATGAATTGGTTTCGCAGGCTGCCAAAGCAGGAAAGCATGTGTTCAGCGAATGGCCATTGGCAAGAAACCTTAAAGAAGCAGCGGAATTGGCAGCTTTGGTAAAGAAAAATAACGTGAAAGGCTTTATTGGGTTGCAGTCAAGATCTGTTCCTGCCGTTCGTTTCATTAAAGATTACATCGCACAGGGTAATATTGGCGAAGTACTTTCTACGAGTATGATTGGTTCGGGAATTATTTATGGTGAATTTACGGAAAAGGCAAATGACTATACCGTAAATCCCGAAAACGGGGCAGGTATGATCAATGTCACATTCGGGAATGCGGTAGATGCATTGGCTTTTGTGCTTGGGGAATTTACGGAATTGTCGGCCACAACAGCTACCCGGAGGAAGACCACAACGATCGTCGAGAGCGGGGAAGCGGTACCCCTGAAGATTGCCGACCAGGTGGCAGTAACCGGAATACTGGTGGGCGGTGTGGTGGCCAGTGTTCATTTCCGGGGCGGTCATTTACCGGGAACGAATTTCCTGTGGGAGATCAACGGCACAAAAGGCGACATTCAGATTACAGCAGACGGCGGAAGTCTGGCGGTTTTTGAATTGACCGTAAAAGCAAGCAAAGGCGAAAATAGCGCAATGGAAATCCTTGAAATTCCTACAGTATATAATCTCGTTCCCGATAGGGAATTGGGTCGTATTCCTACCAATGTGGGGCAGAATTATCAATTGATCCAACAAGAAAAGGCACCTACCTTTGATGATGCTCTTATCCGTCACCGCATGATCGAAGCCATTGAAGAATCAGCAAGAACGGGAACCAGACAATCCTACAGGCTGAGCAGCTAAAGCTCCTAAGATCCACTAAACGGGTCTTAGGGGCCATGGCTGCCGGATGAATGCCGTCAGGATTTTTAACGGTTTAACTTGGATAATTCCACGTTAATCAAATTGAGCTCTTCAGCGGAGAGATCAAGTCGCAATGCGTCGGCATTTGCTATCGCTTGTTCCGCATTCCGTGCTCCGGCCAGCACAACCGTGATACCCGGCTGTAAGGTCGTCCAGCGCAGTACCAACTGCGACAGCGTGGCGCTTTTGCTTTCGGCAACGGGCGAGATACGTTCGAGAAACTGCTGTACGCGATCCAGATCAAACTGCCCGAAATAGCCGTGCCGGTGGTCATCGGCTTTCAGCTTTCCATCGTTGAAATATTTGCCCGTGAGGAGCCCCCGCTCCATTGGACTGTAGGCAATGATGCCGATCTGGTTTTCGAGGGCATGGGGTACCAGATCCCGTTCGATGCTGCGGTTGAGCATGCTGTAGGAAACTTGGTTGCTGGCCAGCTTCAAGGTTGCTTCGGCTTCCCGGAGCTGCGCAACGCTGTAGTTGCTCACACCGGCGGCTTTGATTTTTCCCTGCTGGATGAGCAACTCCAGGGCTTCCATCGTTTCGCTAATGCGTGTGGTATTATCTGGCCAGTGCAGTTGCAGTAGGTCGATGTAATCCGTTCCCAGCCGTGTCAGGCTTTCCTCCACTTCCTTGATGATATTAGCCTTCGTTGCGTATTTGTAGACAGAAAGTGGTTTGCCGTTGTGTTCAGCATCAAAGAAAAATTCACCTTTCCCTTGGTTGCTACCATCCCATACCAGGCCAAACTTGGTAAGCAACTGGATAGCCGTGCGGTCGCGCCCGTTGATAGCTTCGCCAATCATTTCCTCGCTCAGTCCGAACCCATAGAACGGCGCCGTGTCAAGCGTGGTCATCCCATGGTCTAATGCTGCATGCACCGCGGCTATGGAGTCTTTCTTTTCGTTGCCGCCCCACATATTGCCGCCGATGGCAAATGCGCCATAGGCGATGGTAGATAATTGCAGATTGGTATTGCCTAATTTTCTGTATTCCATTTGTAAGCTATTTTTTATGAATTAATGATTAAATACGTCCTGTAAATGCTGCCGGTACCGGGTCATGTCGCGCGGGACGTCGGCATTCTTTTCAACGTCGTGGAAGTGAAAACTCTCCAGGGGTGCCATACCGGCAAATGCATTCATGCGGTGGAAGCCGAACAACGGGCCGTCATCGACACTTTTGTGCTGGAAAAACTCACCGGGTAGTGTGAATGCCGTTGCCGGAGCGTTCCAAGTAGTGGTCAATAAATAACGGCGTCCCTGCAACTCCCCGCCGGTACCGTAGTTGACGGTAGGATTGTCGGCCTTGCGCCCGTCGCTGTGGTAGATACCACGCCGATGGCCGGCGGTGAATACATCATCGATGTATTTTTTAAAACCATGCGGTAGCTGAAACCACCAGATGGGAGTATGGTAGATCACCACATCTGCCCACACAAACTTGGCTACTTCCTCCAGCGGGTCATATCCGTCCGCGATATGCGTGATTTGTACTTCTGCATCCTCCTTACGGCCAAAAAAATCGGCTGTCGTATCGGCAATGGTACGGTTGAACCGGCCTCCTGAATGCCCGAAGTCCTGCCCGCCGTTGATAATGAATACCTTTTTCATCGTGCTTTCTCCTTTAAAAACGGTACAAAAGTAGGGGTGCTTGAAGTATTATAAAAATAAGATAATTTATATATTTGTATCAGAATTATAATGGATTAGTCATGGTTAATTTAGAGTGGTACCGTACGTTTAAAGCCATTTACAAGACGGGTACATTGACAGGTGCTGCCGAGGCGCTTTTCATTTCCCAACCGGGCGTGAGCCTGCACCTCAGTTCATTGGAAAATTATGTAGGTTATAAGCTGTTTGACCGTACGGGGCGCAAGATGATACCCACAGAACGGGGAAAGGTGCTTTATAATGTCGTGGCAGAGAGCCTTGCCAAGCTGGAAGAGGCCGAAAAGAACTTCCAGCGCAGTACGGAGCAACATACACCTACGATCAGCGTAGGCATGTGCTTTGAAACCTTCCAAATCACGTTGGAGCAATACATTTCGTCGCTGCCTTTTAACGTAATTATCAGCTTCGGCGAATATCCCGAGATGTTGGATAAACTGGACAAAGGTATCCTGGATTTGATCATTACACCGCACAGGGGTGTATCGCCCCAAATTGAGCACGAGGCGTTTTCGTCGGAGACCATCGTGCTGGTGGGCGGCAATGACATTGACCACGAAACCTTTGAAGGCTTATTGCAGGAAGAGGGTATAGCCGCGGTGGAAAGCTGGCTGAAAAGCCAGAAGTGGTATGGCACTACCGGAGACATGGAGCATCTATTCCGGTTTTGGCAGCTCCATTTCGGCCATCAACCGGATTTCCGGCCCAACTATATCGTACCCAACCTCAATTCCATCGTGCGATGCCTCACCGGGGGTAAGGGATTGGCGGTCATTCCGGATTTCCTCTGTCGCAAGGAAGTGGATGCCGGCCAAATCAAGCTGATATGGGCGGGCCATAAGCCGCTGAAAAACACACTTTATTTCGGAACGCGTAAAAAGACCGCCCATGGCAAGGAGATAAGCTTGATTAAAGGGCTGTTTAAACAGGTGATGTTGCCGGAGTAATGGTTCTGCTCGGGTTTTGGAGGCGTGACTACGCATGTCGCGGTTCCCGGCCAAATGCTTTCCGTTTTTTTAGGATCCTTGGCTTCGAAGATATTTTCCTCCAAATCCAGTGCGTCGCTCTTTTCGGTCACCTCGGCAGACCATTTGCTGCCTGCGCTGGTTTTCTTTTGTGCTGCCATGATAAACGCGTTTTAAGCTACCCTTGCGGGCAGATGATAATCTTATCTATTTGTAGTACACCCGGTAGACCACGCCGTGGGCATCATCCGCGACCAACAAGGAGCCATCGGTATGTTGTGCCAGGCCACATACGCGGGCAAACTGACCTTTTTTATCGGCCGTAACGAAACCGGTGATGAAATCTTCAATGCGTGTGGGTTGCCCATTTTCATATCGGACTCGGACGATTTTATAACCGGATGGCTCGGCTCTGTTCCATGAGCCATGCATAGTCACGAATGCATCTCCATTGAACTCGCCGGGAAACTGGTTGCCCGTGTAAAACAATAAATTCATCGGCGCCGCATGTGCATCGTAAAGTAGTGTCGGTTTTACCGATTTAGCTGCATATTCCTCATGCGTCATGTTCTTGGGGTCGTGGTGCACTTCGAACTGCCCATCGCCGTATACAAAGGGCCAGCCGTAGTCCTGACCTTCAACAATTTTATTGAGTTCTTCCTGCTGTTCGTCGTTTCCCAGCCAGTCAATACCGTGGTCAAAGCCCCACAATTCGCCGGTTTGCGGGTGCCAGTCAAACCCGATGGTATTCCGTAGTCCGGTGGCATATATCGTCCGTTGGCTTCCGTCGGGATTCATCTTAAGCATTGTGGCATTTTCCTTATTGGTTTCGATGCAAGCATTGCAGGTGCTGCCCACGGAGACATACAGGGCGTTGTCTGGCCCTATCTTGAGCGTCCGGTTGCCATGCTGGCCGCCATCGGGAAGATCGTCCACCAGCAGTAGCAGGCTATCGATGCTGCCATCGGGATGGATGGCGGTTTTATACAGCTCGTTGACTGTGATGAGGTAGAGGTCGTCACCGTCTATTGCAATACCATGGAGCTGGTCTTTTTTTGCCAGTACTTTCTTGATTTCGGCCTTGCCGTCTCCGTCGCTGTCCTGCAATAAGGTCAGCGTGCCCTGGTCACGGTCGGTCACATACACCGCACCGTTAGCGGCCACGGCCAGCATACGCGATTTGCCGAGTCCTTCGGCAAATACCTCGATGGCAAATCCTGGAGGTAATTTTAAGGAACCGATGTTTTCCGGCGTCGGCATCAATTGCTTCGGCCTGAAAATATGACCTTCCATGTTGCGTTCGATGATTTCGGTATTGCCGTCTTGGCCAAATAACTGGGTATGATGAAATGCGATTGATAAAACCGTGATGAATGCAATAGTTTTCATGGGGCGTCTGTTTTAATCGGGTATCATTCAAAAGAGTCAAACCATTTAGAAACCCAGATGTTTTGATTTACAGTAACTCGAAGTTTATATACCACAGCTAATATTTCAAATGAGAGCAATCAGGATACATGAATTTGGCGGACCGGAAGTCTTGAAACTGGAAGAAGTGCCTATCCCAAGGCCGGCAGCAGACGAAGTACTGGTGAGTGTACATGCGACCAGCGTAAATCCGGTGGATTGGCGCATACGGTCCGGACAGCGGAAGGAGAAATTTCCGGTGCAGTTTCCCTTGATACCGGGTTGGGATGTTTCCGGTGTGATACAGGAGGTAGGGGAGGGTGTACAGCGGCTAAAGGTAGGGGATGAAGTCTATGGACGGCCTTACCCCACAAAAAACGGAGCCTATGCAGAATACGTCATCGTGCCAGCTGATGAGCTCGGAAAGAAGCCGGAGCGGATTGACCACATCCATGCCGCAGCGGTGCCATTGGCGGGGTTGACGGCCTGGCAGGGGCTGTTTGACCACGGCCAGCTAAAAGAAGGGCAGCGTGTGCTCATTCATGGGGCTTCCGGCGGCGTGGGTACGTTTGCCGTTCAGTTTGCCAAATGGAAGGGCGCTTATGTCATCGGCACGGCTTCGGAAAAGAATTTTGAGTTGGTGAAAAGTTTGGGTGCAGACGAAGTGATCGACTATCGTCAGGAAAACTTTTGGGAACGGCTAACCAATCTTGATCTGGTGTTTGATACCATTGGCGGTGAAACCCAACGACGGTCGTTGGATGTCCTAAGGCCTGGGGGTAGGTTGATTACTACGTTGAAGCCTGAATTTGTGGAAGAAGCAAAAACCCGTAATATTCACTTGGAGGGGTATACCGCCCAATCCTATCCGGAGCAGCTCGAAACCATCGCCATGCTGATTGATGAGGGAAAAGTAAAGCCGGTCATTTACAAAGTGATGGAACTGGAAGATGCCGCTGCCGCCCAGCAAATGAGTGAAGGTGGACACGTAAATGGCAAGATTGTCCTGAAAGTTGCCGGTAAGTGACGGGGCATTTTACACTTCATAAAGCTCCAACGGCAGGCCATCGGGATCGGAGAAAAACGTGAAGCGTTTGCCCGTATATTTGTCAATGCGAATAGGCTCCGTATCCACGCCCTTGGTATGGAGGCGGGCAATGACGGCATCGATATCCGCCACGGCAAATGCCAAGTGCCTAAGCCCGGCAGCTTCCGGCCTTGACGGCCGCTCAGGCGGGGCTGGAAATGAAAACAACTCGATAACATAGTGACCAGCCAACGCCAAATCCAGCTTGTACGATTGCCGTTCCTCGCGATACACTTCCTGTATCACCTGTAATCCCAATATTTCGGTATAGAAGTGCTTTGACCGCGCGTAGTCAGCGCAGATAATCGCCACGTGATGGATTGCTTGTAACATAGCTTTAATCTAACTCAATCCATACGGGTGCATGGTCGCTGGTTTTTTCCCAACCCCTTACCTGTCGATCTACTCCGGCAGCGCGTAGCCGTGGTGTGACGGCGGGGCTGAGCAGAAAATGGTCAATGCGCAGTCCAGCGTCACGGCCAAACGCATTACGGAAATAGTCCCAAAACGTATAGATGGTTTCATCCGGATATAGGCTCCGAAGCGCATCGGTCCACCCCTGGGCCAGCAGCTTGCGGAAAGCTTCGCGGGTTTCCGGCCGGAAAAGCGCATCGTCTACCCAGCGTTCGGGTTTGTATACGTCTATTTCCGTGGGGATCACATTGAAATCGCCGGTGAGTATTACGGGAACACTTTGATCAAGCAACGATTGACCATGGGCAATGAGGCGGTCCATCCAGCGGAGCTTATAGTCAAACTTCGGCCCCGGTGCAGGATTGCCGTTAGGCAGGTATAGGCAACCAATCACTACCTCATTGATTTTTGCTTCGATATAGCGGCTATGACTATCTTCCGGATCGCCGGGCAGTGCACGGCAGACTTCCGCGGGTTGTCCCAATCGCGACAGGATGGCCACACCATTCCAGCTCTTTTGCCCATGCCAGATGGCATGATAACCGGCATCCAGCAGTGCTTGTTCGGGAAAATTCTCCTGAATAGCCTTAAGCTCTTGCAAGCAGACCACATCCGGCCGGGTTTCCTCCAACCATTTTAATACGATCGGAAGGCGGGCATTGATGCTATTTACATTATAGGTAGCTATTTTCATGGCCTAAATATCGCAATAATTCGTTGGTTTACCACGGGTGCATCGTAGCCATTTGAAAATTGTGTGGCGATTTGTCCTCAGCTGGATATTGTGCAGGTTGTGGAAAGCGAAATAGAACGCATCAAGAATGACCCGGATTTGCAGCACTTGGTATAACAAGAATAGGAATTGTGTTTTAAAAATGTTGGACTTTTAAACAAGTAAGCTTGGACTTTTAAACAAGAGAAACCGGATTTTCAATACGGAACTTTGCCCTATCAAATTTTAGAACATGAAGATAGAAGGCAATAATGAGTTCGTATTGGTAACCGGCGGCACTGGCTTTGTCGGAGGTCATTGCATTTTGCAATTGCTTCAAAAAGGTTATCGTGTAAAAACCACCGTCCGTTCACTTACCAAAAAAGACGATGTTTTTAATATGCTCAAAGCGGGCGGTATCACCTCGTTTGAAAATCTCGAATGTGTTGAAGCCGACCTTTCGAGTGATGATAACTGGAACGAAGCAGTGAGTGGCTGTAATTATGTTCTCCATGTTGCCTCGCCTATCGGATTGAGCATACCTAAAACAGCAGATGAAATGGTGCGTCCCGCAGTGGACGGAACACTCCGTGTGCTGAAAGCCGCCAGGGATGCAGGTGTAAAACGAGTAGTGATGACTTCCAATTTTGGGGCAGTTGGTTACAGTCATAAGAACCCGGAAACATTGATTACAGAAGAAAGTTGGACTGACCCAAACGAGAAAGGCTTATCTATTTATAATAAATCGAAAGTTCTCGCCGAACATGCCGCTTGGGATTTTATCAAACGTGAAGGGGACAACCTTGAACTTACCGTTATCAATCCAGTTGCAATTTTCGGACCTTCCTTTTCTGAAAAATTGTCAAGCGGTTTTGAGCTACTCAAAAACATGATGGACGGCACAATGAAAGCCATCCCCAAAATGGAGCTTGCTATTGTGGACGTGAGAGACCTTGCAGACCTGCATATACGGGCAATGGAAAGCAGTGAGGCTAAAGGGCAACGCTTTCTGGCTTTGTCCGGGGGCGTTATGACCCTGCCCGAAATCGCACAGTTTCTGAAAAGAAAGATGCCCGGTGCAACGGCCAATATGTCTTCCAAAGTACTACCTGATTGGCTGGTGCGCCTTACTGCTTTGTTTAACGACAAAGCAAAAGCTATTGCACCCATGCTTGGCGTCAATCGGAAGGCGAGTAACGAAAAGGCAAAACGGGTTTTGGGTTGGCAACCCCGTAGTAATGAAGAAGCGTTACTGGCTTCGGCTGATAGCTTAGTTAAATACGGAGTTGTAAAAAACAACACTACAAATGTAGTCGGTAAAAATAACGACAATGATTTTGCTTGCGCTATCTCTTTTTGCAACAGGGAAGGGTTATGCACAAGGAACTTTTCAGACGGTAAAAGGTATTGTTATTGACAAGCAGACACAATCCCCTATTGAATTTGTAAATGTCAGTATCACAGGTACAGATAAGGGAGCCACAACTGATTCACAGGGGCGATTCAATATAACGGGCATTGCGCCGGGTAGATACGATATTAGTTTTTCTTTCATAGGGTATAACAGCTATGTTGCCCCTAACGTAGAAGTTACTTCCGGTAAAGAAGTAGTGCTGGATGTTGGTCTTGAAGGGAGTACAAGTACGTTACAGGAAGTGGTCATACAAGCTGGCCCCAAAAAGCATGAAACCGTCAACCAACTGGCAACCGTTAGCGGACGTTCGTTTACAATGGAAGAAGTAAACCGTTATTCCGGCGGGCGTTCCGACCCTTCAAGGCTGGTTGCCAATTTCGCTGGTGTAAGCGCCCCGAACGATTCACGCAATGACATTGTAGTAAGGGGAAATTCACCAACGGGCGTATTATGGCGCATTGAAGGGCTGAATATTCCCAATCCCAATCATTTTGCTTCTTTAGGTACTACAGGTGGTGCTGCAAGTGCATTGAACACAAACATTATCAAAAATTCCGACTTTCTTACCTCTGCTTTTCCCGCTGAATACGGAAACGCAAATGCTGGCGTATTTGATTTAGGCTTTAGAACGGGAAATACCGACAAAAGGGAATATACCGTTCAGTTGGGTGCTTTGACTGGTTTGGAAGCGATGGCGGAAGGCCCTATCAATAAAGAAAATGGCTCATCTTACGTTTTGGCATATCGCTATTCTTTTACTGGACTGGCCCAAAACTTAGGCATTACTGTTGGCACTGCTTCTACACCGTTTTATCAGGATTTGTCTTTTAAAGTAAATAGCGGCAATGGTAAATTGGGCCGTTTTACCTTATTTGGTTTAGGAGGCACAAGTAATATCGACATTTTACATGACGACGTTGAACCCGATGATATTTTTGGCAACCCCAAAAGAGATTTCTATAACAACAGTAGTATAGGTCTTGTGGGACTGAAACATTTTATCCGTGTAAGCAGCAAATCCTATTTCAATACCGTAATCGGGGCAACTTATTCAAGCACTGAACAAATTGTCGATAGTATTGGGGTTAATAACAATCCGCCCGTTGTGGAAGTAAACTCCACGCAAGTCCGATATGCTGTCAATACTTCGTTCAATACAACCATCAGTCCAAAACTTTTCTTAAAGGTTGGTGCTATCGAGGAATTGATTGATGTAAACCTCTTTTATCGGGATAGGGTTTCCCCTCCGAACGACTGGAAACAGATTTGGGACTTTAATGGCAATACTTCTTTATTGCAGGGATATGCACATGCACAATACAAGATAACCGACAGGCTCACATCCAACTTTGGCATACATTCCCAATATCTAACACTCAATGGCTCCACTTCCGTAGAACCACGCGCCGCATTCAACTATCAACTGACGGATAAAAGCACTTTTACGTTAGGCTTTGGGCTTCATAGTCAAATGCAGCCTGTCGATGCTTATTTCTATCAAATCACAAATCCTGATGGCAGCATAGACCGGTCTAATGAAGAATTGGACTTCACTAAAAGCCAGCACTATGTTTTGGGCTATGAAATTTTGCCCTTCAAAGACTGGCGCGTGAAAGCGGAAATTTATTATCAATACGTATATCATGTACCTGTAAATGAAGCCGAGGGCAGTTTCTCTATGCTAAATGCAGGTTCAAGGGATTATTATTACAACGAACAGGGGCATTTGAAGAATGATGGAACGGGATACAATTACGGGATGGAACTTACCTTGGAAAAATTCTTTAGCAAGGGGTACTATGGTTTGTTTACGGGCAGTATTTACCAATCAAAATATACAGGTAGCGATGGTATAGAACGCAACACGGGTTTCAATGGCAGGTATGTATATAATGTATTAGCGGGAAGAGAATGGAAAATAGGAAAAAGCAAAAGGAATAAATTCAGCGTGGATATGAAGCTGACGCAGGCTGGAGGACGTTATTACACTCCGGTTGACTTTGCTGCTTCGGTTGCCAACAATCGCGAGATACTGAAAGGTGATTCATACGCCTTCTCTGAAAGAAATAAGGACTTTTTCAGATTGGATTTAAAGGCTGGCTTTACCTTCAATAGCAGTAAAAGAAATCTTTCCCATGCAGTTTTCCTTGATATACAAAATATCACTGACAACCAAAACGTACTGGTAGGCGAGCGTTATAATCCAGGCACACAAATCATCGGCACAGCTTATCAAATCGGTGTATTTCCAAATTTCGTTTACAGATTGCAGTTTTAAAATTAGATACGATGACTTTGCGTGGAAGGATACCTGTTAAAAACGAAGCTGGCAATACTATAAGTTCATTCAAGGCTTGGTTCAGTATAGCCGTCATTGTGTTGTTGGTCATGTTTTCCATGATTGATAGGAATGCGGTCAACTTGATGATTGACCCAATCAGGGAAAGTTTCGGCATCAATGATTTTCAGATAAGCCTGTTACAAGGGCCAGCGTTCGCCATATTTTTCTTGTTGGGAAGCCTTCTTATGGGTTGGATGGTTGATAAATATTCCAACCGATGGCTGATATATATTGGCGTGGTAGTCTGGTCAATGGCAACGATAGCCAGTGGATTTGCCGGAAGTTTTGCAATATTATTAGCAGCACGCTGCTTTGTAGGTTTGGGAGAGTCTGTGTTGCAGCCTGCGGGATGGAACATTGTTTCCAAATTGTTCCCTCCGCACAGACAGGCCACAGCCATTGGAACATTAACAGCCGGGGCACAGCTTGGTGTTGCAGCTTCCTTTCTTTTAACCGGATTTCTGATTGCTGAAGCTAATCAGGTATCCATGGTATCGCTTCCTTTTATTGGAACCTTACGGCCGTGGCAGTGGGTTTTCATTGCAGCAGGTGTTCCCGGTTTATTACTGGCAACGTTAGTTTTTGTTGTTCCTTCTGAAAAGAAAGCAGACAAGACATTTGAAAAAAATAGCACCAATGGATTGGTTGTATTCATTCGTGAAAACAGGGGATTTCTTGCCCATCATTTTTTGGGGTTTGGCTTGTTGAGCATTATGGTTAACGGAGCAGCAGCTTGGGGGCCTACTTATCTTACCAGAATACATGGCATGGAGATAAAAGATATAGGGTTATTGCTCGGATTAGTCGGCGTACCGCTTGGAGTGGGTGGTGTAATTGTTGCAGGTTGGCTGGTTGACCGTTCATTCAAACGAGGAACACCTGATGCCCATTTCAGTCATTTTGCAGTGCGGGCATTTTTAGTAGCACTATTGGGAGGCATTGGATTTACATTTGATACCAATGTCATCTTTCCCCTTATATGTTTTGGATTTATTCAATTTATACAACCGTTTTCGGGCGTAGCTGGTGCATCACTACAAATATCAGTACCCCAAAAATACCGGGGTCGGATTTCGGCTATTTTTATTATGTTTTATAATGCAGTCGGAATGATGTTAGGGCCAAGTTTTGTGGCATTATTAAGTAATTTATTTGGCTCCGATAAATTGGGAATGGCTTTAGCCATTAATTACCTTGTATTGGGAGTAGGTGCATTTCTCTTACTATGGAGAGGAAGGAAGTATTTAACAGTATCCAATAGATTAATTGAAAATCCAAAAATGATAATGGAACATGAGTGAAAAGAAAATTAGCATCATACTAACCGGGGCAACGGGACTTGTAGGTGAAGGCATTTTGATGGAATGCCTGCAAAATAGCGATGTGTCAGAAATATTAAGCATCTCCCGAAAGTCGTGTAATCTTCAACATCCGAAATTAAAGGAATTAATTGTACCTGATTTCGTCAGACTTCGGGACTACGAAAGGACGATAAAAGGTTACGATGCCTGTTTCTATTGTGCAGGAATTAGTTCTGCGGGTTTGTCGGAAGAAAAGTATCATTATATCACATACGATACTACCATAGCATTCGCAAATGCTGTTTTAAAGGCTAATCCTGATATGAGTTTTTGTTTTGTAAGTGGTAGAAGTACAGACAGCACCGAAAAAGGAAGGGTAATGTGGGCAAGGGTAAAAGGCAAAGCAGAAAATACGCTAAAAGAAATGCCTTTTAAAAGCGAATACAATTTTCGTCCAGCAGGAATGTTGCCTTTTCCGGAACAGAAAAACGCAAAGTTTTCTTACAAATTAATTGTAAAACTTATTCGCCTGTTTGCTCCTGCAAGTGTGCTTACATTAAGTGAAGTTGGAAAAGCAATGATAAACGCAGTTAAGCAAAACTATCATCAAAACATCCTTGAAGTAAAAGACATAAAAACAGTGGCTCAATGAAACGATTTTTAAGGATACTAAAACGAACAATGATAATTTTACTTTGCCTTATTGGGATACTTTTAATTTCTACCTGCTGTTTTTTACGGCAACCACAATTTGGAGCATTACCTAAAGGTGCAAGATTAGAATCAGTAAAAAAATCACCGAATTATAAAGACGGACGATTTAGAAATATGGTGGAAAAACCCACCATTGCAGAGGGCTATAGCGTTTGGAGTGAAATTTATAAAACATTATTCAAGGACTATCCACGTCTTGAACCCATTGATTCGTTACCTTCCATCAAAACGAATCTTAAAGCAATTCCGCCGGATAGCGATGTAGTTGTTTGGTTTGGGCATTCATCATTCTTTTTGCAGGTAGATGGTGTTAAGATATTGGTTGACCCGGTTTTCAGCGGCAACGCATCCCCTCTGCCGGGTGGCAGCAAGGCATACAAAGGCAGTGATATTTATACCGTTCAAGATATGCCGGAGATAGACTATATGCTGTTATCGCACGACCACTATGACCACTTGGATTATGAAACGGCAAAGGCATTGCAATCAAAAGTCAAGCATGTGATTTGCGGCTTGGGGGCGGGCGCACATTATGAACGATGGGGATATGAGGAACAACAAATTCTCGAAAAGGATTGGGTTGATAAGGTAAAAGTAAAACCAGGATTTGCCATCTATACAGAATCAACGCATCATGAATCAGGAAGAGGATTTAAAAGGGGGCAAAGTTTGTGGCTTTCATTTTTCATTGAATCGCCTGCGATGAACATTTATTACAGTGGTGACGGCGGGTACAGTGACAGGTTTATAAAAATTGCTGAAAAATTCGGAAACGTTGATTGGGCAATCATGGAATGCGGCCAGTATAACAAAGCATGGCAATCCGTACACGGCCTCCCGGAAGAAGTAGCCATAGCAACGACAGAACTGAAAGCAAAAAACCTACTACCAGTGCATCATTCAAAATTCAAATTAGCTAAGCATCCTTGGGATGAACCATTAGGACAAATAAGCGTGCTATCACAATCAAAACCTTATCGATTGGCAACACCCATGATTGGAGAAGTCATTCATTTGAATGATAGTACGCAAATTTTTGAGCAATGGTGGAAAGACATCAATTAAACAATTAAAATATATTTGGTTGCAGGTGGTCGTTACATAATACTTTTGTAAAGAAAAATGGTTCCTGGGAATTTGCCAACCGGGATTATTTTATGGATTTCAGGGGGGATATAAGCGGTCATGTCTTATCTGTGGACACGGAAAGATAGAGACATACGACGGAATGGAGAATTTAAAACAAGCATTGGTGATGAAAGCAAACAAAATAACGTCCTGTTATGTCGGACCGCAAATTTCGCCTGAACAATTTGTCCAGGAACATTTTTTCCTATACCTGAGCAAAGGGATAATGAACGGGTATGATGGAAACAAGCACTATACCCTAAGGGCAGGTGAAAGCTGCATCGTCCGTAAAAACAGACTGGCGCGTTACAATAAACAAAGGGAAAATGATGAATTCGGGAAAGTCATCTTCATTTTCGATGAAAGTTTCCTGAAAGGTTTTCAGAAAAAACATTTAATCGATTTCAGGAACCATGCACAAAAAGATGCGTTCATCAAGCTCAAAAAGGACAAACTGATAAATAGTTTTTTGCTATCATTAGAACCTTATTACAATAATTCTGGAAAAATCACGACCGCTTTCGCTGATTTAAAAAGGGAAGAATTGTTGCTCATCATTTTACAACTGCATCCGGAACTGTCAGACATATTGTTTGATTTCGGCATACCCGGAAGATTAGACCTCGAAGAGTTTATGCAAAAAAATTATAAGTTCAATGTAAGCATTGAACGCTTTGCATTCCTTACGGGACGTAGCTTGTCAGCGTTTAAAAGGGACTTTAGACAAATATTCAATGATACCCCTAATCGCTGGTTAGTAAAAAGACGGTTGCAAGAAGGTCGCTTTTTGATTGAGAAGAAAAAACAAAAACCTGCTGACATATATATTGACTTAGGTTTTGAAGACCTATCACATTTTTATTTCGCCTTTAAGAAGCAATTCGGTTATCCACCAAGTGCAATGCGACAGGAGAACGCTAACGGCTAAAACCTATAACCGTTTTACAGGCATAGGGTCAATTTTAGATTTGAAGCTACTTTTGCTTATTTGACTTCTTTTATCGCCTTCCATATCCCATAGATTATGAATCATAAATCCCAACTTCGGCGGGTATCTCTGTTTTTGGTGGGTTCGATGCTCCCGCAATTACTGCTATTTGATGGCATACAACATCGAACCCCGAAAATAAATTCAGCCTCAACGCATATTTGTCAGAATACCAATAAATTACAAGGCAAAAAAATGGGACAAGTCTTTCTTTTTTAGACTTGTCCCAAGAGGTGATCCCGCTGGGACTCGAACCCAGGACCCATACATTAAAAGTGTATTGCTCTACCAGCTGAGCTACGGAATCATCTTTTTTAAGAGCGCTTCCCTTTTTTGGAAAGTGGTGCAAAGATAGGATTATCGAATGTATCGTGCAAAATAAATTGCAGATAATTTTCCTTATTCAATAACCGGCTTTGTTTCAGCGACTAAGGTTTTTTTGCAAAACATAGCCGGACATTTATTGCTCTTTTTCATACACAGTTTCTCCCGCTATCACGGTTTGCAAGACAGCAATATCACGCAATTCTTCTGCCGGAACAGTCATGATATCCTTTTCCAATCGCACGAAGTCGGCTTTCTTGCCCACTTCGATGCTTCCTCTGGTGCTTTCTTCAAAGGCAGTGTAAGCAGCCCAAGCCGTCATGCCACGCAATGCCGACTCGCGGTCTATCGTATTCTCCGGTTGGAACCCCCCTACAGGATAACCATCCTTATCTACGCGGGCTACAGCCGCATGGAACCCCCACAGCGGATTAATGCCTTCAACTGGAAAGTCGCTGCCCAATGCAAGGATCCCTGTCTGGTCAAGCAATCGTTTGTATGCATAAGCGCCCTTGATGCGGTCTGGGCCTACCCGATCACCTGCCCAGTACATATCCGAAGTGGCATGGGTAGGCTGCACGGAGGGAATCACCGAATACCTGCCGAATTTTTCGAAATCCTCAGAAGCTACAATTTGGGCGTGCTCGATACGCCAGCGGCGGTTGTTTTCGCCTTTGAGGTATTTGCCATAGATGTCCAGTATCAGTCGGTTGGTAGAGTCTCCTATGGCATGGGTAGCCAATTGGAATTTGCTGGCCGCAATGCGTGCGATGGCCGAATCGATGGTTTGGGGGCTGAATAGGAGAAAGCCCGAAGTGGGGGCATCCGAATAGGGCTGAAGGAGGCAGGCCCCGCGTGAGCCCAAGGCTCCGTCGGCCAATATTTTAAACGTGTGTGCCATGAGCCGCTCGCTCACATAGGGGCCTTCGGTGAGGTAGTGATCAAGGTTTTCTTCCGAGATGCTGATCATGGCATTTTCACGTATGCGCAACAGTCCGTTTTTATACAGGCTGTCCAGGAAAGCAATCGTAGGCCTATCCAGGCCAGCGTCACTTACCGTGGTAAGTCCTACCGCCGCACAGTTAGCTTCCGCCTCCTGCAGCATTTGGATAAGCTCCTGTGTGGAAGGGGCGGGGATGACTGCTGTGACAAGCTTCATCGCGTTATCTACCAATATGCCGGTAAGGCGACCATGCTTTGCCTCCACTACGCCGCCTTCCACAGTGGTCGATCCGGTGAGGCCAGCCAATTCGAGTGCCTTACCA
This sequence comes from Parapedobacter koreensis, assembly GCF_900109365.1. Lineage (GTDB taxonomy): Bacteria > Bacteroidota > Bacteroidia > Sphingobacteriales > Sphingobacteriaceae > Parapedobacter > Parapedobacter koreensis. The sequence continues at coordinate 324,636 of NZ_FNZR01000003.1, forward strand.
TTGGCCACAGCCGCATGTCCATCAACACGCACCAGGTATACCGGAATGTCGGGGAAAGCTTCGTCCAGTTGAGCCCTGTCAGGAAAGGTTTTGATCTCCCAACGGTTTTGATCCCATCCCCGGCCTTGCAGCCAGGACGCGTTGGGGTGCTCCGCCCGGAAAGCCTTGAGGCGATCGATGATTTCCTCGAACGACGAAGCGCCGGTCAAGTCCGTTTGCCCAAGCGTTTGTGCATAGCCGAAAAAATGGGCGTGGGCATCGTAGAATCCCGGATATACGGGCAAACCTTGTGCGTCAATGGTCTCCTTGGCTTCGTAGGTGGATAAGATATCCTCATTTGTGCCTATTGCAATAAATTCGCCATTGCGCACGGCAAACGCTTCTGCGGTGGTGAACGCCGAATCGACCGTGTAGACCACGGCATGGTGGACAATAAGATCGGCTTGTTTGGAGCCGTTACAGGAGGAAATTGCTGTTGCGACGGCAGCCAGCAGGAGGATAAATGTGTTGTTGCGTGTCATATTTTGATGGTTAGTTATTGTCCTTTGTTGCATGAATCATCCGGTCGGCACCCTGCATATCCCGATGCAGGGCAATATGTTGGAACCCTTTCTTGCGCAGCAGGTCGCATACTGCTTGGCCGTAATTGCGGTTGATTTCGAAATATAAGTCGCCCTTGGGACGCAAATGCTTTAGCGCAAAGGCAGCGATGTGTTCATAAAACAATAGTGGGGCGCTTGTTTCCACAAAGAGCGCCAAATGTGGCTCGTGGGACAGCACGTTTAGGTGCATACCGCTTTGCTCGGCCTCCGTGATGTAAGGCGGGTTGCTCACGACGATGTCGAAAGCCTGAGTTTCCTGAAAAGCGAAGTCCCATTCCAGTATGTCTGCGTTGATAAAGGCGATAGCTGCCGATTGGTCGTTGGCATTTTGCCGGGCAACACGGAGGGCTTCCGGCGAGATGTCAAGCGCATAAACGGTAGCCTGGGGCAATGCTTTTTTCAATGCGATGGCAATGCAGCCGCTTCCGGTACCGATATCGATGATGTGCAAGGGTTTATTAGCTGCCTGATGCTGATTGACGATAAGTTGCACCAGCTCTTCGGTTTCCGGCCGGGGAATCAATACCGACTCGTTGACAGCGAGCTTCATGCCCATAAACCATGCATGTCCAAGGATATACTGGATGGGTTTAGCCTTTTTTAGGGAAGATAATGCAGCTATCAGCCAATGGATGTCCTGTTCGTCCAAATGTTCCTGCTTGCGGAGCAGGTAGTCCCGCTTGGACCATCCCAGGCGGTCTTCAAGCAACAGGAAAAAAAGCTGCCGGATCTCCTCGGCGTCATACAGTGACGCCAACTCATCCACAAACGACTGCTCGATGGCGGCAATGGGTTGCATATGCACAAACATACAGCATACTTTCGGTTTAGCAAAACAATACTGGTTTGTTACCGATTCGTTACCGAATGCGTATACTACGCTTACCGTTTCCTTACCCTTTCTTTACCGTTTCCTTACCGTTTCTTTACCCTTTCCTTACCGTTTCCATACCCATTCTTTACCTTTTCCTTACCCGGCGGGTAGCGGAAGGGTATGGAAATAACGAACAAGGTGTCTCCGACGAACGTGCTGGTCAGTATCCCGTAATAGCGGGCCACGCATCCGAAAGCAGACAATTTTAATTAAGTTTGCACCATGCAGGAGCACGAACGTTATATCAGGCGTTGTTTGGAACTGGCCCAGTTGGGATCTGGCTCGGTGAGTCCCAATCCCATGGTTGGAGCCTTACTGGTCTCCGATGGGCGTATCATCGCCGAAAATTACCACCGGAAGTTTGGCGGCCCGCATGCCGAGGCATTGGTTGTTGAAGAAGTGCTGAGCAGCTATGGGGATCAGGCAACGGAACTGTTTCGTAGGGCAACGATGTACGTCAGCCTGGAGCCGTGTGCGCACCATGGCAAGACTCCTCCTTGTGCCAGGCTGCTGGCCGAATACCGTATCGGCCGGGTGGTCATTGCATGCCGCGACCCCTTTGAGAAGGTCAATGGAGCTGGTATCCGCATCTTGGAAGAGGCTGGAGTCGAGGTGATAGAAGGCGTATTGGCCGAAGAGGCCTTGTGGCTGAATCGCAGGTTTACCACACGGGTAGTGCACCAACGGCCCTATATTATCCTGAAATGGGCACAAACTGCCGACGGGTACATGGCACCGGCGAATAATACGCAGCGTTGGATCACCGGTGCGGTAGCCAAGCAGCTTGTACATCGCTGGCGGAGCGAGGAAGATGCGATATTGGTGGGAGCGAATACGGCATTGGTCGATAATCCGCAGCTCACCGTGAGGGAATGGCAGGGGAGGAACCCCAAACGGGTGCTCATCGATAAGCAACTTGCCGTGGCTCCCGATGCCAAGCTACTTGATGGCAGTGCCGAAACCATCGTTTTCAATGCGACAAAATCGGATTGGGTAGGGACTGTCAAATACATCGAGCTGGAAGATTTTGATTGGTACTTGCCGCAAAAAATTGCCTACCAGCTTTACTTGATGGACGTGCAATCGCTGATCGTGGAAGGCGGGCGTAAGACGCTCGATTTATTCATCGGTGCGGGATTGTGGGATGAAGCCCGCGTTTTTACTTCAAGAGATAGCTGGGGTTCGGGGATGGCGGCACCGGCATTGCATGCCGCGGTGGCCGAGCATCAGGGCATTGGGCCGGATCGGCTGGACATTTACTACCGTAACCCTCAGCGCTAATGGATTTTTACCTCGCCGCAATTATCCAAGCCCTCTGTTTTGGCCCATTGGTTATCGGGTTATTCCTTTCGATGAAGATATTCAACATCCCCGATATCACCACTGACGGAAGTTATACGCTGGGAGCTGTCATCACCGCCGTGGGATTGGCTAATGGTTATTCGCCGTTGATAACGTTGGTATTGGCCATGTTGGGGGGTGCCATGGCAGGAAGTTGTACCGCATGGATTCATACTCGGCTGCGTATCCATGCCCTGTTGGCTGGTATATTGGTGATGACGGCGTTGTATTCAATCAACTTGGTGTTGCTGGGGCGTTCCAATAAACCACTGATTGGCTACCAGGATATCTTTGCGGCATTCAAGCTATTTACGCAAGCAGATTATAATACGTTGGCTGTCCTGTTGGTAGGCGTATCCATCTTGTTTTTTGCAATGAGTTACCTGCTGCGCAGTGATTTCGGCATTGCCATGCGGGCCACCGGCGATAGTGAACCGATGATACGCGCACAGGGGGTAAATCCTACACGGATGAAGACCTATGGACTCGCGATTTCCAATGCATTGGTTGCCTGGAGCGGATCGTTGATGGCGCAGTTTCAGGGATTTACCGATATCAATATGGGTATCGGTATTGTCATCAGTGGCTTGGGTGCCGTCATTATAGGCGATACGTTGATGAATCTTTTGAAAATAAGGGTAATTCCGCTGATGCTGGGCTGTGTACTGTTGGGTGTGGTTGTTTTCCAATCCATATTGGCCATAGCCCTCAGTGCCGGGGTGGATGCCAACCTGCTGAAGTTGACGACAGCGCTCCTGGTGCTGCTCATCGTAGCCCTGCCGCGTGTAGGTGGCTTTTTGCAATTCGGTAGACGTTGAATAACAAGAATAGAATATGCTGCAACTTGAACACATCACAAAGGCGTTCAATCCGGGTAAAGCGACCGAGGTGGTCGCTGTACAGGATATGACCTTTCGGCTGGAAGCGGAAAGCTATGCCGTGCTTGTGGGGGCCAATGGATCCGGAAAGAGCACGTTGCTCAATTTGATTGCAGGCAGTGTATATGCAGACAAGGGCAAAATATGGCTGGACGCACGAGAAATCCAGCGGTTGCCCGACTACCGGCGGAGCCGGTGGATAGCACGTGTCTTTCAAAACCCATTGACGGGCACAGCGTCTTCATTAAGTATCCTGGATAATTTCAGGATGGCGGCATTGCGCCGTTCGCCCAAGCGATTAAAACTTGGGGTGGATGCGGCGTTCAAACGGGCTGTAACGGAAAAGGTGGCAACGCTGGGAATGGGATTGGAACATAAGCTCACCCAACCCATGGGCACATTGAGTGGCGGGCAGCGGCAGGCACTTACCTTGCTGATGACTACGATGGCTGACGTGGACATCCTCCTGCTTGATGAGCCCACCGCTGCATTGGATCCCCGGTCGGCAAGGGAAGTCATGGCTATCGCAGACCGCATTATCCGGGAAAACCGCCTTACAGCATTGCTCGTGACCCACAACATCGCTGAAGCACTCCGCTACGGGACACGACTTATCCAGATGGAAAATGGCAAAATTATACGGGATTATGATCAACAGGCCAAATCGACGCTTGCGCAGGCCGAAGTCGTGTCGTGGTTTGATTATTACTAGGATTTACACGCTTCCAAAGTTTGCGCTTACGGGCAAAATTGATATCTTTGGCATACATTTACCTAAAGCCCAAAGGAATGGCCTTGCCGGAAGATATATTGCATTTTATTTGGAGGTACCGCCTTTACCGGAAACAACAGGTGAATACCGTGTCCGGCAAAGCACTCATGGTGTTGGATGCCGGTACGTACAATCGGGATGCCGGAGCTGATTTTTTGGCTGCGCGTATGCGAATCGGGGATACCGAATGGGCGGGAAATGTGGAAATCCATGTTCGTGCCTCGGACTGGAATGTACATCGCCACCAGTTTGACAAAGCGTATAACAATGTCATATTGCATGTGGTGTATGAATACGACCGGGCTATAAAGCGCGAGGATGGTACATTGTTGGAGACGCTTGAATTGAAGCCGTTGGTCCCAGCACATATACTGCCACGGTATCGCGAATTGATGAGCGGGATGTATTGGATACCTTGTGAGCGGCTTATCCACACGGTTCACCCATTTCAGCTATCCCACTGGTTATCCCGGCTATTGATCGAGCGCTTTGAGCAGCGTATTGCTGCGGTTTTTGACCTCCTCGCACAACAAAAGGGAAATTGGGAAGAGACCTGTTACATCTGGATGGCTCGGAGCTTTGGGTTTAAGGTGAATACGCAGGTGTTTGAACAGCTTGCGCGTAGTCTGCCACTGCATATCGTGGCAAAGCACAAGCATCGTCCAATAGTTGTGGAAGCGTTGTTTTTCGGCCAGGCGGGCATGCTTGAAGGTGTGGACTTCAAGGATGCGTATCCCCAATCGCTACAACAGGAATACCGCCATCTACGAAGGCTGCATTCCCTGAGGCCGGTCGATGCGCATGCTTGGAAGTTTATGCGCACACGCCCAGGCAACTTTCCTACGATGCGCATTGCGCAGTTTGCTGCACTTTGCCTACGTGTTACATCTATGTTTTCGAAAATCATTGAAAGTAAGGAAATCGACGGGCTAAAAACTTGGTTTGATGAACTTCCCGTACATGCCTACTGGCAGGAACATTATCGTTTTGACAGGCCGTCATCCGCGCACAGTGCCCAACTGGGGGTGCAATCCGTTAATGCGTTGCTTATCAATACAATTGCTGGTATTTTATTTGCTTATGGAAAATATGTTGGTAAAGAAGCGTATATTTACCGGGCTATAGCCCTGTTGGAGCGCCTGAAAGCGGAAGATAATGCCGTTATAAAACGTTTTTCGGCTTTGGGTATACGGCCGGAACAGGCCGCTAACTCGCAGGCGTTGTTACAAATGAAGGCATTTTATTGCGATAGGAAAAAATGTTTGGATTGCGGGGTGGGGTTGCAATTAATTAAATACGATGAGCAATGATAAAACGAATTCTTTTGTTTTTTGAACAACGTTCCTTTGGCGTATGCACCTATATTGGCGAACGCTTAGGTATTTCCATATCCAAGATCCGCTTGTTTTTTATTTATACTTCTTTTCTGGCTGTCGGCTTTCCCATCATCTTCTATTTTTTGGCGGGGATAGTGCTGGATTTCCGGAATTACATCAAACGCATGCGCCATAGGCTCTGGGACGTTTAGACCTTCAGGATATTTGCTATTTCGGCATGCCCTTTCTCCGCTGCCAGGTCGGATGCGGTTTTGCCCATGTCATTCTTGACCTCGATCAGTGCGCCATTTTCCAACAGCAAAACAATAAGGTCGATATTCCCATTTTGCGAAGCAAGGTGGAGCGGGCTTATCCGCGATGCTTGAAAGACGTTTACTTCAGCTCCCGCTTCAATCAGCATTTTAGCAATGTTATCAAACCCCGAGCTGATGGCCGCGTGGAGCGGGTATACGTTGTAGCCATTGTGGGACTGGATATTGGGATCGGCCCCTTTCGCCAATAAAAACCGCACCACTTGTTCGTTCCCAAAATGTGTGGCGAGCCCCAATGGCGTAAATCCATGATCAGAAACTTCGTCCAATAGGTGCGGATTGTCATCAATCATGGCTTGTACTTGTTCCAGCAGGTCAGCTGCCGCAGCTTCGTGGATAGTCAGTTCGTCCACATGTTTTAGCAATATGCTTACGATACGAGGTTTGTTGTAGTAGCAGGCCAGCAACAGGGGAGAAATGTCGTGGCTGGTCTTTTGATTGACTAAGCTGGGATTCCTCCGTAGCAAATCATCAATGGCTAGGCTGTTGCCTGTTTCAATGTATTCTTCTAATTGACTAAGGCTCATGTTTTCAGTTTGGATAATCAATAATTAAAAATTCAGGGACGAATTAACTAAAAAAATATCAAAAAATGCCATGTGTTCGTTTCTTGTAGTATTACATCTACAAAAACGTTTTTTCACACGTTAATTGTTTTGTATCCTCATTCTTAGCTGTACTTTTGTAATGCCCTCCCAAAGGGCATGTTTTTCATAGGTAGATGTAGGGTCGAATATTCCATTATTCGGCCCTTTTTTTATTTACATTAATTATCCCCTAAATAGTGCTTCCTTGGCCAGCTGTCCCAGGGCTAATGTTAAAAAATGTAAAATCGTTTTTGGTGATTTGGTGAATTTCTAATTTTGCACACGTACTGTTTTTCATGCTAAATTAAATGTGGTTTTTTATGTTAACACGTGCTCATACTTTACCTAAAATTATCCTTTCATTGCTGTGTTTTTGTGGGGTAGCTCCAATCCAAGTGATCAACACAGTTGTTGTAGCGCAAGGTGTTTCGCTGTATACGCCGTACACCAAAATTTCCGTTCCTCCGGGTGAATCCATTGATTATTCCGTTGATGTCATCAACAACACAGGCAGTATTAGAAACGCTGAAATTGCTGTTGTTGGTTTACCAACGGGGTGGTCTTACGACCTTAAATCGGGGGGATGGACGGTAGAACAGGTAGCCGTACTGCCCAAGGAAAAAAAGAATCTCTCGTTCAACGTGCATGTGCCTTATCAAGTAGACAAGGGCACGTATCGTTTTCAGGTAGTCGCCAAGGGAATGGGCCAGCTCCCCCTCACGGTTGTCGTTGCTGAGCAGGGTACCTTCAAATCCGAATTCAATACCGATCAGGCCAACATGGAGGGAGCCGCCAATTCGACCTTCACGTTCAATTCCACGCTCCGGAATCCATCCGCCGAGGAACAGGTTTATGGACTAAGGGCCCAGGTACCACAGGGATGGAATGTGCTTTTCCGGGCCAACGGCAAACAAGTATCTTCGGTAAATGTGGGGCCTAATCAAACCCAGAACGTTACGATTGAATTGGACCCGCCCGATCACCTCGGTGCGGGCAAGTACAAGATCCCCGTGGTGGCTTCTACGAGTGGCCTGTCATCCAACCTGGATTTAGAGGTGGTGATTACGGGCTCCTATAACCTGGAATTTACGACACCTTCTGGCAGGTTGAGTGCCGCCATCACGGCTGGTAGCAGCCGAAAGGTGGAGATGCTGGTGAAAAATACCGGTTCTGCTCCCCTGAAAAATGTGGAAATGAAAGCGTCTGCACCTGTCGACTGGACCGTACAGTTCGAGCCCAGCAAGATTGATGTCATTGCTCCGGGGCAGCACGCACAGGTTTTTGCTACCATCAACGCGAGCAGCAAAGCCATCGCTGGCGATTACATGGTGAATATGGAAGCCAAAACCGCGGAGAAATCGGTGGCGGCATCGTTCCGGATGGCTGTCCGGACGCCGTTGCTTTGGGGATGGCTGGGCATCTTGATTATCTTAGGCGCATTGGGTAGTGTGTATTATTTGTTCCGCAAATACGGGAGGAGGTGATCCGTGGGCGAATCCATTATTGAGCTGAAAGGCCTGACCAAGCGATACGGTGATTTCACGGCGGTAGACCATCTTGACCTTTCGATCACCAAAGGGGAGATCTTTGGCCTGCTGGGGCCAAATGGTGCCGGGAAATCGACGACTATCCTCATGATGCTCGGCCTTACCGAGCCTACGTCTGGTGGGGTAAGGGTGTGTGGCATCGATGCGACTACAAATCCCATTGAGGTGAAAAAACGGGTGGGGTATTTGCCTGACGATGTGGGATTCTATGACCAGCTAAGCGGGCGTGAGAATTTGTTGTACACTGCAAGGATCAACCGGCTGTCATGGCGGGACGCTGAGCAACGGGTGGACATGCTGCTCCGGCGTGTCGGATTGGGCGAGGCGTCTGATAAAAAAGCAGGCAGATATTCACGGGGCATGCGCCAACGCCTGGGATTGGCGGATGTGCTGGTGAAAAATCCAGCGGTCATTATCCTGGATGAGCCGACATTAGGTATTGATCCGATAGGCGTGCGGGAGTTCCTTGATTTGATCGTTTCCCTCAGCCGTGAAGAGCAGGTTACCGTACTGCTTTCTTCGCATCACCTGCACCAGGTACAGCAGGTATGTGATAGCGTAGGGATTTTTGTGGCTGGGAAGTTACTCGCCCAAGGAAATGTTGTCGAATTGTCCAAAGCGCTGTTTTCCGATAGAGAGCCCTATATTATCGAAGCTTGTATTGACAAGACCGGGATGGCAGACAATGATCCACGTATCGAACAGGCAAAATCCCGGTTGATCGAATTGGCGGATGTGACTTCCGTGCGGATTGATGAATGCCGGTTTTATATTGGGAGTACCCAGGATATGACTGCAACCGTTGCGCGGATGCTTGTCGACTCCGGACTTGGGCTGAAAAGCTTGAGCGTGAGGGAATACGGCCTGGATGATATTTATACCAAATATTTCGAAGGAGGGGAATCTTATGGAAAAACTGCATGATGTTGTTCGCCGTTTGAAAGCCCGACCTTGGGTGGCCACGTTTGCTGCTTCAATCCATCAGCACGCTGCGCGTTTAAGGGAGCGGCACATGAATAGGATTCCCCATCCGTTTTGGGTGATTGTCCAAAAAGAAGTATCGGATCACGTACGTAGCTGGCGTTTCAATGTATTGTTGTTTCTAATTTTGTTGACCTGTTTTGGTTCGCTTTATACGGCTATCACCACCTTGGTTGACGAAACAGCGAAAGCATCCGACGCTGATGACCCCTATTTTTTCCTGAAATTGTTTACCCTGTCTGATGGTTCATTGCCGCCATTCCATGTATTTGTCGGTTTTCTTGGCCCACTGCTTGGAATAGGTCTCGGCTTTGATGCCATTAACTCAGAACAAAATTCGGGGACACTGAGCCGCATCATGGCTCAACCCATCCACCGTGATTACGTAATCAATGCCAAATTTACAGCGGCATTCCTCGTCGTCAGTATCCTGTTTTTTGCCTTGGGCTTTCTGGTGATGGGGTTTGGCATGGTCATCGTCGGAATACCACCTACAGCGGAGGAATTTTTGAGAATTGTGTTCTTTTTGCTGCTGAGTGTGTTGTATGTGGCATTCTGGCTCAATTTGTCCGTGTTTTTGTCCATTCGGTTCAGGCAAGCGGCTACCTCGGCGCTTACGGCCATAGCGATTTGGTTGTTTTTTACGGTGTTTTATCAGCTAATCGTACATTTTGTCGCCAGGGCAATGATGCCTGCTGATGCGGCATCTCCGCAGCAACTTATCGGTTACCAGCAATTTATCCTCAATTTGATGCGTGTAGTGCCCAGCCAGCTATATACGGATGCTACGACAACGTTGCTGATGCCTTCCATACGAAGTTTAGGGCCGCTGACCATGGAGCAGACTTATGGGGCGATACCCAGTCCGCTGCCTTTGGGACAGAGCTTGTTGATTGTTTGGCCACAGCTCACCGGACTGATTGCCGGCACGGTAGTTTGCTTTGTGCTGTCTTATAGCGCATTTATGCGGAAAGAAATTCGGTCGCGGTGAGCCATCCTTCGTTCGATTTTCTTTAGCCCAAGGCCATGGCCTTGGGCTATTTTTTATAGCTTTGGCAATTATTTTAGAATGATGTCCAAAAAAATTATTGTCGCCGTCACAGGTGCCAGTGGCGCTATCTACGCGAAGGTATTGCTTGACAAGCTCCTGCTTCTCCAATCCCAACTGGAAGCTGTGGCCGTCGTGATGTCCGACAATGCGAAAGATGTATGGAAGTTTGAGCTGAAAAATGAAGACTATGCGAAATATCCATTTTCATTTTACCAGAAAAACGACTTTTATGCACCGTTTGCATCGGGGTCGGCCAAATTTGATACGATGATCATCTGCCCGTGCTCAATGGGCACATTGGCCCGTATTGCCGGGGGCACTTCATCCGATTTGACTACGCGGGCGGCGGACGTGATACTGAAGGAGCGGCGAAAACTGATATTGCTGCCTCGCGAAACGCCATTAAGCTTGATTCACTTGCGCAACATGGTTGCCGTGACCGAAGCGGGAGGTATCATCTGCCCGGCAAGTCCTTCTTTTTATAGCTTGCCGGCAAATTTCGAGGAATTGGCCGCCACTGTGGTGGATAGGGCATTGGGGTTGGCAGGGCTGGAAGCCGATGGGTACGAGTGGGGGAGCTGACCAGCCAAAACATGAATATTTCAAAATAAACGTTTGCCAATACGGTCAATTTTGTACTTTTGTTCTTTAATGAATGTGCACGTCGCCATAATTCCATTGAAAATCACCTTTCTAGTCCTATTAACGCCTTTTTCTTCTTTTTACATACATGGATAATTTACTTGTCAGATCAGCCAAAGTAGCCTTCCCCAGCACCCCTTTCCACGGTAAAGAGGTGGATATTTTGGTGGAAAACGGGATAATCACCAAGATAGCGCCTCATGTTGAGGTAGATGATGACCGGATAACTGTTGTCGATGCGAAGGGGCAATATGTGGCTCCTGGTTTTTTCGATATGAACGTCAATTTCGGCGAACCGGGATTGGAGACCAAAGAAGATATTTTGTCAGGATGTGCGGCGGCGGTGGCCGGTGGTTTCACGGGGGTTGCTGTGCATCCGAATACGCAGCCGCCCGTGCATAGCCGATCAGAGGTGGCATTGATTGTCAACAGGGCGAAGGCTTTGCCCGTGGAGGTATTCCCGATAGGAGCCATCAGTAAAAAGCGGCAGGGGGAAGAGCTGGCTGAATTGTACGATATGAAACTGGCCGGGGCTGTAGCCTTCGGTGATGGCAATAAGCCGGTACAGCAAGCGGGGCTAATGAGCAGGGCGCTGCTTTATGCCAAGGGATTTGACGGGGTCATCCTGTCGCATCCAGAAGACGCGTCGGTGGCTGCTGGAGCAAAGATGAACGAAGGCATTACCAGTACCTATCTCGGAATGAAAGGTAATCCGAATCTTGCCGAAGAACTGATGGTAGCCCGTGACCTGTATCTTGCTGAATATAATGAAGCGGCGATACACTTCACGACCATTAGCACCGCAGAAAGTGTTGATCTGATTCGTAGGGCAAAGGCAAAAGGTATCCGGGTAACCTGTGATGTGGCTGCCCACCATTTGGTGATGACGGATGATTTGGTTGTTGGTTTTGACAGCAACTACAAAGTGAATCCGCCATTGCGGACAGATGCCGATGTGATGGCATTGCGGCAAGGGCTTGAAGACGGCACCATTGATGCCATCGTATCGCAGCACACACCGCATGAAATCGAATTTAAACAGGTAGAATTTCAAGTGGCCGCGGATGGGATTATTGGTTTGCAAACGGTGTTGCCGCTCGCGTTGGGGGCAGGGTTGGCAGTAGATTTAATTGTCGATAAATTGGCTATCGGTCCGCGTCGTGTATTGGGGTTGCCTATTCCCGAATTTCAAGAGCAGGTGGAAGCAAATTTCATCTTGTTCGATGCCGAAAAGCGTTGGCAGTTTGATCGGCATACCAACCGTTCCAAGTCAAACAACAGTCCATTGCTGGGAAAAGAATTAAAAGGGCAAGTAACAATGGTCGTCAATAAGCGTCAAATCATAAACACACCAAACTAATGGACCACCACGTACACAAAGCCCTTGAGGCCAGCTTGCAATCGTACAGCGAAATAGCGGGAGTCGGTGCTGATGAACTGCTGGCCCGGCTTATTGAAGTATTCGAATTGGACGCTCCCTACCTGGAAAAAGTCACCCGGCTGGATGAAGCATTTGACGACAGCCCCCAGTTTGAGGAATTGCGGGAAATTGTGTTTGATTTGTTATTGATGAATTTCTTTGCTGCCGATATAGAAAAGCTGGAAGGCGACTACCTGGAATCGAAAGAATGGGAAGCCATCGAAGATCAAACGATTGATCGGGGTACCGAAGCACTGAATGTGCTGCTTTACTTGCGGGAATGCATGGATGAAGAGATCGAACCCCAATTGGAGGACTACCTCAAAGAGTTTTTGTTGGTAGACGAAGATGAATTTCAAGATGAGCATCGAATCTATGAGCCTGTAATTGCCAACCAACTGTTGGTGGATAGCTCTTATGAAGAAATCGCTAAAGCTGCTTCGACAATTTCCGATGATCAGGAGCTATCCGAATTGTTTTATCCGATCATGGGATTCTTTTATGAATTGCGTCCCACGGCCCAGGATTGGGCGGACTACATCGGATCAAGCACAAATCCCGCATTTGACAAGGCAGTATATACATTATTGGTAGCCTACAGTCGTTAACTCAAAAATACACAACCATGACAACAAATCTAAACGCAGTTGAAAAGACCAACGCAAAAAAAATCGCGGCAACCAATGCGCTGATATGGGCAGCAATCAACATCATTATCTTCCTGCTGGTATATTACGCTTCGCCAACGACATTAGCTAATCCCGCTTTCGGCTTTATTTCCATCGCGATAGGGATTGGACTGGCCGTTTATTTTACGCTGGATCTTCGAAAAAAGGTCGGCGGTTATTGGTCTTTCCGGGAAGCGCTGGGCAATATATTCGTAATGTTCTTTATACAGGTGGTGGTTTATACGTTGTTTACGACCGCATTTGCCAAATGGATAGAACCGGATTATGCCAATATGATGAGGGAAGCGTCATTGAATGCGACTACACGGGTGGCTGAGGCATTCAGCTCCGATCAAGAGGTCATTGATAAAATGATTGCTGATGCCGAGAAAAATATCGAAAAGCAAGTGAATCCCAGTTTTGTGGATCTGGTTCAAGGCCTGGCCATTGCTGCCATCATATACTTTATCGGTGCCCTGATTTTTGCGGCCATTTTCAAGCGGAATCCCCCGCTATTTGCTCCCGCTGAAGAAGAGTAATCGATATGTCATGCGATTTAGTTAAGTTTGCAACTGTCGCATGACTATAAATATGGATATTTCTGTTGTTATTCCTTTATATAATGAAGCCGAATCGTTGCCGGAATTGACGGCATGGATCCAACGTGTGATGGATGACTACCGGTTTAGCTATGAAATCATTTTAATAGATGACGGCAGTACCGATGGTTCGTGGGGAGTCATTGAAGAACTAAAAAGCCTGAATGCGAAAATCACGGGCGTGAAATTTAGGCGCAACTACGGCAAATCGGCTGCGCTCAATGTGGGGTTTGCCGCAGCACAGGGCGATGTGGTGATTACCATGGATGCCGATTTGCAGGACAGCCCGGACGAAATTCCTGAATTATACAGGCGCGTTGTCCGGGAAGATTTCGATTTGGTATCGGGGTGGAAGAAACAGCGCCATGATCCGCCAAGTAAAACCATTCCCACCAAGCTTTTTAACTCGGTGACCCGTGGGATGTCAGGTATCCATAACCTCCACGATTTCAATTGTGGGTTGAAGGCTTACAAGAAAGACGTGGTAAAAAACATCGAAGTCTATGGAGAAATGCACCGCTATATTCCCGTAATCGCCAAATGGGCGGGCTTTAGGCGCATCGATGAGCAGGTGGTGCAGCATTATCCGCGAAAATACGGAGTGACCAAGTTTGGCCCCGGCCGGTTTATTAAGGGCTTCTTGGATTTATTGTCGATATTTTTCGTCGGCAAATTCGGAAAGCGGCCCATGCATTTCTTCGGGACCATGGGGGTATTGAGTTTCGTTGCCGGCTTCATCATCGCGGTATGGCTTATTGCCGAAAAACTTATTAGCATTGCCAATCAAAGCCCCTATCGGAATGTAACCGATCAACCGCTGTTTTTTCTGGCTTTGATAGCCATCATCATCGGTACGCAGTTGTTCCTGACGGGTTTTATTGCTGAATTGGTTTCCCGCAACAGTGCCGATCGCAACAACTACCAGATTGAGAAAGTCATTTGAATTACACGGTTAGATTGGCCCTCCCTGCGTTATGTTTTTTTCCATTATCATCCCACTTTATAACAGGCCCCAGGAGATCGATGAGTTGCTGGAGAGCCTCACGCACCAGCGCTATGCCAAGTTTGAGGTATTGGTGATTGAAGATGGTTCTTCACGCGATGCACGCGCTATTGTGGAAGGTTATCGCGATAGGCTGGATGTGCATTACTATTTCAAACCCAATGAAGGGCAGGGATTCACCCGTAATTTCGGATTTGCGCACGCCAAGGGGGACTATTTTGTGATTTTCGACTCGGACTGCCTCATTCCACCGGACTACCTCGCTAATGTGGTTGAATTTTTACGGAAGACACCGCTGGATGCGTATGGCGGCCCAGATGCGGCGCACGAATCGTTTACGCCCATCCAGAAGGCCATCAGCTATTCCATGACATCCCCGTTTACCACGGGGGGAATACGGGGGAACAAGAAACACTTGGGAACATTTCACCCGCGTAGTTTCAACATGGGAGTATCAAGGAAAGTCTGGGAGCAGGTAGGGGGGTTCAAGCTCACGCGATTGGGAGAAGATATCGAATACAGTATCCGTATCCAGGCTTCGGGTTTCAAAACCGGACTGATTCCCGAAGCCGTGGTGTACCATAAGCGGCGGACGGATTTCAGGCAGTTCTACAAGCAGTTGCATTTTTTCGGCAGGGCTCGTATCAACATTTACAAACATTTTCCCCATGAATTAAAACTGGTGCACTTTTTTCCCGCCGCATTCGTGTGTTTTCTGCTGGTTTTGGTGGGGCTCAATGTGTGGGGTATGATGGCGAGCACTGGCGGCGGATTGCTGACCGTTGTGGGCAACAGCCTGTTGGGTGTCTATACGTTGCTTCTTTTTTTCCATTCATGGATAAAAACGCGGGATCTGCGGGTAGCCCTGCTCGGCGTAGTGGCGTCGTTTGTCCAACTGGTTGCTTACGGATTGGGTTTCATACAGGATTTTTACAAGCGGGTGATACGCATACGAGGCTAACGCACGGGCTTCCGCCCATTGTGGATAAAACACCTTTGCGATTTCATCGGATGAATCGTATTTTGGCAGGCCGATAAAAATAATTGCCATTGCTGCCGAATACACAACATAGCCTGGATAAGTTGGAAGTTCTGTTGAAAGAACTTGGGTACAAGGTGCGGTACGAAAAGGGGAATTTTAAAACAGGGGCTTGTGTGCTGCAAAGCAGTAGGGTAGTGGTGGTCAACAAGTTTTCTAATTTGGAGATGAAAATCAATGCGCTGATGAGCATATTGCGCGATATGCCGACGGAGAGTGGAGCACTCGATGAGAAACAGAAGCAGTTTTTACGAAGTATCAAACAAACTAAACTAACGATTTGACCATACGATTTTTAGGAACAGGGACATCCCAAGGCATTCCGGTGATTGCATGTGATTGCGCGGTATGCACATCCTTAAATGCCAAAGATAAGCGGTTGCGGTCATCTGTGCTGATACAGGTGGACGACAAAAACATCATTATCGACACGGGCCCCGATTTCCGGTATCAGATGCTCCGTGAGCATGTCACCCACCTGGATGCCATCCTATTCACCCATTCGCATAAAGACCATGTTGCCGGGTTGGATGATGTACGGGCCTTTAATCGGCAGCAGGGTGGGGCCATCGATATTTACGGCACATTGGATGTGCATGAAGCGTTGAAACGTGAGTTTTACTACGCATTCACGGCAAAGAAATACCCTGGCGTGCCGCAGTTGAAGCTGCACGAAATTACTTCGTCCCCCTTTTCGCTATTTGGGATGGAGATTATCCCCATTGAGGTCATGCATTACATGATGCCCGTCCTGGGATTTCGTATGGGTGATTTTACATACATCACAGATGCAAAAACCGTGAACGATACCGAAGCCCAGAAGATCAGGGGGACCAAGGTGTTGGTGCTCAATGCGCTGCAACGGGATGCCCATATCTCACATTTCACCTTGGATGAGGCAATAGCTTTTGCCCGGCACATCGGGGCTGAACAGACCTATTTTACACACATCAGCCACAACCTGGGCTTGCATGACGATGTACAGGCGGAATTGCCCGAAGGGATTTCACTGGCTTATGACGGCTTGGTGTTGGCGGGGATCTGAAACTGAAGGTCTTCACAAACATTTTTAGCGTGCCCGTGTTGTACTGTATAAATAATCGTTAATCATTAACCTTATACAGTTATGGGAAATTTGCTTTATATCATTGCCGTGATTCTAGTTATCGTTTGGGCGATAAGTTTTTTTGGAGGGTACTACACCGGAGGGATTATCCATGTATTGTTGGTGATCGCTATTATTGCGATTCTGTTGCGTGTTATCCGAAGCGCTGCTTAGTCCATCGTCCTTAAGAGTATCTCGGCAATAGCTAAATCTTCAGGGAAAGTGATTTTGATATTACGGGTATCGCCATCGATTAAAGAGATGGGATACCCTTTTTTTTCTACCACGGAGGAATCATCGGTATACATCCCCTGTTCGGGCGCTTCATAGGCCTCGGATAGGATAGTGCCGCTGAATGTTTGGGGAGTTTGCATCAGGTAGACGGTTTCCCGACGGTGGGCGTTGTTTTTCAAGCCGTTGTTGCTCACAATCCGGACGGAGTTGGTACTCCGCACGGCCAGTGCCGCTGCGCCGGTACGGGATGCTTGCTCGTAAGTCGAATCAATTAAGCCCGGCGTGATCAATGGCCGTGCGGCATCATGGATGGCAATGAGGCTCTGTGACAAATCAACATCCCCGGCTTTTAGGGCTTCGAGGCCTTTTTTTACGCTGCCGAAGCGGCTTTCTCCACCTGTTACAACGCTGTGCGGGATGTCAAATCGGTGCGTTTGGCAAAGCGCCGACCAGGTTTCACGCATGCCTGCATGCAGGACGACGATGATCTGGGGGGCGCTTTGGCTTTTATGGAAAGCCTGGATGGCATGCATCATGACCGGCATGCCATTCAATAACAAAAATTGTTTTGGCGTATGCACGTCCATACGACTTCCCGTCCCCCCAGCTACGATAATCACGTAGTTCATTTCAAATACAGATCTTAGATGATCAGCATCGCATCGCCATAGCTGTAAAATCGGTATTTCTCTTTAACGGCTACTTCGTAAGCGTTCATCACATGCTCGTATCCGCCAAATGCGGCAATCATGACCAACAGTGTCGATTCCGGTGTATGGAAATTCGTAACCATGCTGTTGGCGATGCTGAAATCATAAGGTGGATAGATAAACTTGCTGGTCCACTCACTGGCGGGTTTAAGGTGCTTATCGGCAGACACCGAAGATTCGATGGCCCGCATGGATGTAGTGCCTACGGCACATACCCGTTTCTTGGCGTCTATGGCTTTGTTGACGACTTTGGCGGCTTCTTCGGGGACAATGAATTGCTCGGAATCCATCTTATGTTTGGTGAGATCTTCCACTTCTACCTGCCTGAAGGTGCCCAGGCCAACGTGGAGCGTGACTTCTGCAAACTCGACACCTTTCAGTTCAAGGCGCTTCATGAGTTCGCGGCTGAAGTGCAAGCCTGCGGTAGGCGCAGCTACTGCGCCCTCATGCTTGGCAAATATCGTTTGGTACCTGAATTTATCCTCCGGAGTAGCCCTGCGCTTAATGTATTTGGGAAGTGGGGTTTCGCCGAGTATTTCGATATTGCGGCGGAATTCCTCATCCGTACCGTCAAACAGAAACCGGATGGTGCGCCCGCGTGACGTGGTATTATCTACCACCTCGGCAACCAATAAATCGTCATCGCCAAAGTAAAGCTTGTTGCCCACACGGATTTTCCGGGCGGGATCTACCAATACGTCCCACAACCGGAGCTCTTTGTTGAGCTCGCGCAACAGGAACACCTCGATGGTAGCACCGGTTTTTTCCTTGTTGCCGTACATACGGGCGGGGAAGACTTTCGTATTGTTAAGGATCATCACATCCTTATCATCGAAATAATTTAAGATATCCTTAAAAATTTTATGTTCGATTTTACCGGTTTTACGGTCGAGCACCATCAATCGGGATTCATCACGGTTTTCGGTTGGCTCATATGCGATAAGGGATTCGGGTAAATTGAACTTGAATTGTGATAGCTTCATTGTTGATGCGAAATTTTAGATAGCGGCACAAAATATATGCCCAACATATAAATTAGCGTGCAAAGTTAAGAAATTATTTATTACACTTTGCGAAGGATTGCGATATTAATATCCGAAAAAATTAGTTTATCTTAGCTGTAACTTAATGGGCGATTCATCGTCATAATGCGGTATGATATTATTCCTGAAGTTAATCGGAGAGAGTTTTGGCTTTGCTTTTTCGGCGTTGCGCGAAAACCGTACGCGCACGTTGTTGTCGTTGCTTGGCGTCACTATCGGTATCTTGATTATCATTGGGGTGTTTTCGGCGGTGGACACGTTGCGTGCAAACCTGGAAAGTAGTGTTGAAAAATTGGGCAGCAAGACCATCTATGTCATGAAATGGCCCTGGGATGGAGGCCCCGACTTTCCGTGGTGGAAATATGTCAATCGGCCGGAACCGGATATTCGCGATTACGAAGCGCTCAAGGCGCGGATGACTACCGCCGAGGCGGTTTCCTTTTCCATCGATATTGGTGGGCGGACAGCCCAATACCTCAACAACAACGTTTCAGGAATAACCGTCACCGCGACTTCGCATGAAATGTACGATATCCGGGAGCTGGAGATTGCAGACGGCCGTTATTTTACCGAATCGGAGTCGAACCGGGGAACCAATGTCGCGGTTATCGGTGCTACCATAGCCGAAGGGTTATTCCCAAGTGCCGACCCGATTGGCCAGTCAATTCAGGTGCTTGGCCGAAAAATCACCGTGATTGGGATATTCAAGCGAGAGGGTGAGGGCATGATTTTCGATGTGTCCATGGACAATGTGATCATGGTTCCGTTGAATTTTGCACGCAATGTGGTCAACATCCGGCGGTATAGCCCTGCTATTATGGTGAGTGCAATACCAAGTGTTTCGTTGGAAGAAACCGAAAGCGAGCTGCGGGGGGTAATGCGATCGATCCATCGGCTGGGGCCGCAACAAGAAGACGATTTTTCGCTCAATAAAACCACCATCATCACGGCCCAATTGGATGCCATGTTCCAGGTGATTAATACCGCTGGTGGCTTTATAGGCATATTTTCCATCTTAGTGGGTGGTTTCGGCATCGCCAATATTATGTTTGTATCCGTCAAGGAACGTACGCACATCATTGGTATCCAAAAGTCACTGGGTGCCAAAAATTATTTCATCTTATCGCAGTTTCTTATCGAGGCCATTGCATTGTGTATCATTGGGGGGCTTATGGGCCTCGCAGTTGTTTATCTGCTGACCATTTTAGTCCGATTTGCCTTCGATTTGACCATCGTTGTCAATATGGGGATGGTCATGCTCACCATTACGTTGTCCACCTTGATCGGGTTGATTGCTGGCATTGTGCCCGCAGCCATGGCGGCTCGTTTGGATCCGGTAGAGGCGATACGCAGCAAATAAAGAAATAAGCCGGAAACTGGGTCTTCGAATACCTGAAACCCAATTCCCGGCTTATGAAGTATCTTCGATCAGCCTATCAGGCCAGTTTTGCCAAAGCTTCTTTTATTCTACGCAATGCTTCACGGAGGTTCTCGTCGGAAGCAGCGTATGACAATCGGATGTAATTGTTGTTGCCAAACGAATCGCCACCAACGGTAGCTACGTGGCCTTCGTTTAAAAGATAAAGCGCAAGGTCGGCCGAATCCTTGATTACATTGCCTTGCGGATCCATTTTGCCAAAGAACGAGCTGATATCCGGGAAGAAATAGAAAGCACCTTGCGGTAAGTTCGTTTTTACGCCCGGTATATCTTTCAGTAGGTTGTAGACCAATTCCCTGCGCCGTGCAAAAGCCGCTTTCATTTCCAGTACCGTTTCCAGGCCTTGATCCAGTGCGGCAATGCCTGCTCGCTGTGCGATGGAGCAAGTACCCGATGTGGTTTGTCCCTGCAATTTGTCATTGGCAAGGGCGATTTCTTTCGTTGCAGCGAGGTAACCAAGCCGCCAGCCCGTCATCGCAAAGGCCTTGGAAAAGCCGTTGATGAGGATGACGCGATCTTTGATGCTGTCAAATTGGGCAATGGATTCGTGCTGGCCGATGAAATTGATGTGCTCATAAATTTCATCCGAGATGATGTAGATATTGGGGTATTTCTCAAACACACGCACCAGCCCTTCCAGTTCGGCTTTGGTGTATACGCTGCCGGTAGGGTTGCAGGGTGAAGAGAACATGAACAGCTTGCTCTTAGGCGTAATGACGGCCTCCAGCTCTTCCGGGGTGATTTTGAAATCGCTGTCGATAGTGGTGTTGATGAATACGGATTTGCCCTCTGCGAGGGTCACCATCTCGGAATAAGACACCCAATAGGGTGTTGGGATGATGACTTCGTCACCCGGGTTGATCAACGTGAGGATGGCGTTGGAAAGCGACTGTTTGGCTCCCGTGGAGACCACGATTTGGGAGGCATCATAATCCAGCCCATTTTCGTTTTTCAGCTTATCCACGATGGCTTTACGCAATTCAGGGTAGCCCGGTACCGGCGAATAACGTGTGTAGTTGTCGTCAAGTGCCTGCTTAGCCGCTTGCTTTACGTGCTCAGGCGTATTGAAATCAGGTTCGCCTACACTGAGGCTAATCACGTTGACCCCTTTTGCTGCTAGCTCGCGGCCCAATTTAGTCATTTTCAGCGTAGCGGATTCAGACAGGCTGTTGATCCGATCTGAAAGAATAGATGGTGTACTCATGGTGGGCAAACTTAGGTAAAATTGCGGATTCCGCAAACAAATTTATCGACGTCAAAGTTACCCACAATGGGATTAATCCGATTTAGTTATCTTTGCCAATTATCTTAAGCACATCGGTTTTGAATAAACAGAAAAACATCATTCTTTTTGCATTGGCTGCTGGTGTTGTACTGATGTTGGTTAAGTTTGCGGCATACCTGCTCACCAATTCAAATGCGATCCTGACAGATGCCATGGAGAGTATCGTCAACGTGGTAGCTTCGGGCTTTGCCTTTTACAGCATCCATTTATCGGCGCGCCCCAAAGACCAAAACCATCCCTATGGCCATGGGAAAGTTGAGTTTTTCTCTGTTTTTTTGGAAGGTGGGCTGATTTTTATCGCTGGCGTATTGATTTTGGGCAAAGCGATATACAACATCTTCCTGCCCGAACCCTTGGGCAACCTATTGGGTGGTATTGGGCTTATTGCACTGACGGGCATTGTCAATTTTGTGTTGGGCACGTATATGGTCAATCAAAGCAAGCGGCTGAACTCATTGACGCTGCAAGCCGATGGCAAGCATTTGCAGACAGACGCGTACAGTACAGCAGGGTTGCTGGTGGGACTTTCTCTCCTGTATTTTACCGGATTGGCGTGGATCGATGTGGTGTTATCCATCGGGCTTGGTCTGTACATTTTATTCAGTGGATATAAGCTGCTCCGTAAATCGATAGCTGGCCTGATGGATGAGTCGGATATGCAGCTGGTAGGGGAGGTGGCTGCGATTTTACAGCAATATCGAAAGGATGACTGGATAGACGTGCACAACCTGCGGGTACAGCGCTACGGGCATGAACTTCATATTGATGGCCATGTAACGTTGCCTTACTATTACGACTTAAACAAAGTACATGATGAAGTATCTGCCATCGATGCACTCATTAATAGCCGCCTGCATGCCAATACCGAATTGTTTATCCATGCAGATCCCTGCATGCCAGCTTGTTGCCACTATTGCAGGATAAAAGATTGCCCTGTCCGGAATGAATCGCGGAGTGTAGATATCATATGGGACAAACAACTCATCAGTAAAAATGAAAAACATTTTCATTAACCGGTAATGGCCACCAAAAATATTAAACAATTAAAATTTTGAAAAATAGGGTTTTATATGGCTACCCATGCGCAGGATGTAGCACAAAGCAGTAGTCAACCGTATGCAATATCAAAACATTTCATCATCTTTACCCGATGTTTAAGGAAATACGAAACCGTTACATACGCTATGCTGTGATAGTCATCTATGTGATTATTTTAATCGTGTGTATGGTTGAAGTAAATTTCCTTTGGTTGTTTGGTTACTCGCCTACGGCTAAAGATATCAGCAAGCCTATCCAGCAGGTTGCTTCGGAGGTGTATACGGCGGATAATGTGCTTATTGGCCGCTACTACAGGGAAGATCGCTCGCCCGTGCCTTATGATAGCATTTCACTGGATGTGGTCAATGCGCTGATCGCCACGGAAGATAACCGTTTTTTTAAACACCATGGCGTGGATTTTTTTGCTATTTTATCGAGCATTATATCTACCGCGCAGGGCGACAGGAGGGGGGGGAGTACCATCACCCAGCAGTTGGCAAAAAACTTGTATCGTACCCGTTACAACCAAGCTGTTGGGCTATTGGACAAGGTGCCGGGTATTCGGATGCTCGTTATCAAGTTTAAGGAATGGCTCACCGCGTATAAACTGGAGGGTGCCTATGACAAAAAGGACATCATTGCGATGTACCTCAATACCGTATCATTCAGTAATAATGCTTATGGCATAAAAACAGTCGCCAAACGGTATTTTAACAAGGAGACCCAGGAATTGAATGCCCCGGAGGCAGCGGTGCTCATCGGGATGTTGAAGGGTACCACCCTCTATAATCCGATACGCAACCCCGAGCGTTCACTGGAGAGACGCAACGTGGTTTTGGGTCAAATGCAGAAGGAAGGGTTCCTATCCGTGGAGGAATATGAACAATCAAGGGCCGCCGAGCTTGGACTGCAACTGGGGGAAATCGATGAATTGGGAAGTGGTGATTCCTACCTGCGTACGGCAGTGGAACGATGGCTGGCTTCATGGTGCGAGGAAAACGGGTATGACATCTACGTGGATGGCCTGAAGATATACACGACAATAGATTCGCGGGTACAGCAACATGCGGAAGAGGCTATGGCCGAACAAATGAGGCCCTTGCAACGACGTCTGGAAAATGCCTGGCAGGGAGAAGTTCCCTGGCGGGATTCGGAAGGCCAGGTCATCGAAGGTTTTTTGGAAAACTTAGCAGCACGGACAACGTACTATCAGCAACTGGACAAAAAATACCAGGGCAATAAAGACAGTATCCTTTATTACCTGAATTTGCCCAAGGCTATGGAAATATTTACTTGGGATGGCCTTAAACAGGTGCAGTACTCCAGCATGGATTCGCTGGCACACTATGCAATGATGCTTAATGCCGGGCTAATGACGATGGATCCATATAACGGTGAAATCAAAGCGTGGATCGGAGGTATCAACCACCAGTATTACAAATACGATCACGTATTTCAGGCAAAGCGGCAAGCAGGCTCCACCTTCAAACCATTCGCGTACCTTGCTGCCTTGGAAGCGGGCATGTCGCCCTGCGATAAGTACGTGGATAAATTTGTACGGATCACCTACACGGAAAATGACGAGGAAAAAACCTGGGAACCCAAAAATGCTGATTGGGTGTTCAGTGGCCGGGAGATGTCCCTGCGCTGGGCCATGGGAAGATCCGTCAATTCTATCACCGCCCAAATTACGGAACAAATCGGGTGGGATAAGGTGGTAGACGCCGCTCACCGCTGTGGCATTACAAGTCCCCTGGCCAGCGTGCCTTCGGTAAGCTTGGGATCCAACGATGTGAGTGTGTTTGAGATGGTCAATGCCTATGCAACCTTTATGAACCGTGGGAAAAAAGTGGAACCTATCTTGGTTTCGAAAATCGTCGATTTCAACGGCAATGTGGTCGCTACATTCAAAACCAAGGCTACCCAAGCCATCAGTGAAGAAGTGGCGTGGCTAATGGGATATATGCTCAGGGGCAGCATGGAAGAACCCGAAGGCACTTCACAGGCACTTTGGGAATGGGATCTATGGAAAGATAAAAACCAGATCGGCGGAAAAACAGGTACGTCCTCGGATTATGTGGATGGCTGGTATATGGGCGTTACGAAGGATTTGGTCACCGGCGTATGGGTAGGATGCGACGAGCGGAGTATTCATTTTAAAAACTCGCAGACCGGGGAAGGGTCACGGACAGCCCTCCCGGTGTTTGGAAGGTTTATGGAAAAAATCTACCATGACGATTCGCTGGCTTACGAATACGGCCCGTTTCCTGAGCCCGGTGTGGAGATAAGTCGGAAGTATGACTGCCCGAGTCCACGTGTCCCCCGTCCGGACAGTACACTGCTGGATACCATTGTGCCGTTTAGGTTGCCCGATTCTCCTTCGCTGGAAATTCCGGTGGATATCGAAGAACTGAAAAAACAGCTGGAAATTCCGAAGCAGGTGCCGCAAGGCGATAAAGAAAGCAATACACATGAAGGACAGCCGCTGCATCAAGAGCCGCAGCCGAATAACAAGATCCGTATCCGGTATCCCTTAAAAAAATAATATCATTGGTAATAATTAAACTTTTTCACCGATATTCGTTCTAATTTAGACACTGTGATTATACACCCATTTTCCATGACGTACCTTAATCGATTTGTCAAACGTATAGTGTTAAATAGCTGCTGTGTGTTGATGCTTGGCGTAATTGCTATAAACGCACAGGCCCAGTATTTCGGCCAGAATAAAATGCGGTATAAATCGCTCAAGTTTCAGGTGTATGAAACCCCCCATTTCAACCTTCACTATTATTTGCCAAATGATACGTTAGTCACATGGCTGGCTAAAGAAAGTGAAGTATGGTATGAATTGCACCAACAGGTGTTCAGGGATACTTTTTTGCGCAAAAACCCGATTATTCTGTACAGCAATCACCCGGAGTTCCAGCAGACGACGACTGTCCAGGGGGAAATCGGGGTGGGTACCGGCGGTGTTACGGAAGCGTTCAAGACACGGGTGGTGCTGCCCGTGATGCAGATTAACCACCAAACACGACATGTGCTGGGGCACGAATTGGTGCATGCGTTTCAATACCGGATATTAATGGAGGGGGGGGATTCTACCCGCCTGGAAAATATTGGTAATATCCCGCTATGGATGGTGGAAGGGATGGCGGAGTATTTTTCCATCGGAAAGAAAGATGCATTTACAGCCATGTGGATGCGCGATGCCTACCTGAACAACGATATTCCGTCCTTGCGGGCCATGACCGAAAACATGAACCGTTATTTTCCCTATCGCTTTGGGCAAGCGTTTTGGGCATATATCGGTTCCACCTATGGGGATACGGTGATCATGCCCCTGTTCAAGGCAACGGCGATGTATGGGTATGAGATGGGTATCAGGCGGGTTTTTGGTTACGACGCCCAAACGTTGTCCAACCTCTGGAAAAATAGCATGGAAAATGCCTACCGCAGCCTGCCGGTGGATACGGGAAAAGCACCGGTGGGACGTTCCATCGTGAACAGCAAAAATTCAGGGCGTTTGAATGTATCGCCAGCTATTTCGCCCGATGGTAAATACGTGGCTTTTATGTCAGAACGGGATCTGTTCAGCATCGATTTGTTTTTGGCAGACGCCCAAACGGGCGAAGTGATTAGGAAGCTTTCCAGTAGGCTCACTAACACCGATATCGATGAATTCAGCTACCTGGAATCCGCAGGGGCCTTTTCGCCGGATAGCAAGCGATTTGCCTTCAGTGTGTTTAGCAGGGGCCGAAGCAAACTGATGGTGGTGGACGTAGCCAACGGCAAGACACTTGCCCTGGAAGCGATGGGGGATATTACCGAATTTGCAAACATTGCTTGGGCACCAGATGGCGAAACCGTGGCGTTTTCCGGACTGAAGAACGGCTACAGTGATATTTATTTATATAACCTGAACACAAAAAAGCTAACGCAGCTTACAGACGATTGGTATTCGGATTTTCAGCCGAGCTTTTCGCATGACGGCAAGCGCATCGTATTCAGCACTGATCGCTTGGCGCTTCAATCCGAATCACGGAGCGTAGATATACCCATGAACATTGCCATGCTCGATGTGGAAACTGGGGAAATTACAAACGTGAATGTGTTCCAGGGTGCCAATAACTTAAATCCTCAGTTTGCTGCGGATGATAGTCAGGTTTATTTCCTTTCCAATAGTGACGGTTTCCGAAACATGTACCGGTATACCTTGGCTGGCGGTAAAGTGGAGCGGATGACGGAATATTTCACGGGTATCAGCGGCATTACGGAATATTCGCCAGCCTTGAGTCTATCGGCGAATGGAGACGTGGTATATTCGTATTACCGGCGCAATGAGTACAGCGTATACAACGCCAGGGTAGACGAATTTGAACCCAAAGAAGTTGATCCGTACCTGGTTAATTTCGATGCGGCAATGTTGCCACCACCGGAGAATCTTGGTGTGGATGTGGTGAATGCCAACTTGAGCAACTTCAACCTCTTCCAACGGATTGGTGATAACCAGATTGCGTCGGTGTCCTATAAGCCCAACTTCAAATTGGATTACTTGGCCAATAGCGGGATGGGTTTGGCCGTGGGTAGCCGGTATGGTGCCGGTATAGCCAGTGGCATACAAGGGATGTTTTCGGATATTCTAGGCCACAATCAGATTTTTGCCGCATTATCCGTCAACGGCGAAATCTATGATTTCGGCGGCCAGGTCGCCTATATTAACCAGCGGAGCCGGATAAATTGGGGGGGCGCTATCTCCCATATTCCATACATGTCCGGATTATCCCTGTATGATGAGCGGGATGTTGGTAATGGGCCGGAGCCCATATTGGATACGTATATCATACGGACCTTCCAGCAGCAGGCCGAAGCTTTTGGCGCTTATCCTTTTTCGCGGCATCACCGCTTTGAGCTGGGGGGTGCCTTCGCAAGGTACAGCTATCGGGTTGATAGATGGTGGCAGAGTTATTTGTATGGCTACGGTGGCCGCGATCGGATAGCGAATGACCAAATCGATGAAACACCATTGGGGTATTATTACGGCAATTTCAACGCATTTACCATTCAACAGATCAGTACATCATTTGTTGGTGACAATGCGGTGTTTGGAATTGCAGCTCCGCTGCAAGGATTCCGCTATCGGGTAGGTATGGAGCAATATTTTGGTGATTATAACTTTACGGCCTATACCTTTGACTTGCGCAAATATAATCGGTACCAGCCAGTGACCATCGCAGCCCGTGCGTACACCTATTTACGTGCCGGTCAGCATGAAAATGCGCTATACCCGTTGTTTTTGGGATATCCATACCTCATAAGGGGGTATGAAAGCTCGTCTTTCCGGAATAGCACAGGTAGTTTCAATTTCAATAGCCTGATGGGTACGCGCATTGCTGTGTTCAATTTCGAAGTACGCTTGCCCTTCACCGGGCCGGAGAAATTAGCGGTGCTTCGATCCAATGTGCTGTTTTCAGACCTGAACTTCTTTTTTGACGCCGGGTTGGCTTGGGACAGCAACTCTAAGGTCGCATTTCGGAGCACCCCGAGATACATAGAAACCATCCAAAACCCCAATGGTCAGTCGATCGATGTTTACGAGCGCATTCCGGCGCTAAGTGCGGGTGTATCGTTACGGGTTAATCTATTTGGAGCGATGGTGCTTGAGCCTTATTATGCTTTTCCATTCCAGCGCACGGATGTGAATTTTGGCACATTCGGATTGAACTTTGCGCCCGGGTGGTAGCTGTTTGGCCAGCAACAGCTACCGCCTAACTTAGCATACGGCCTGAATACGGCCCGGAAAGCGGCGTGAAGATGGCCAAGGGCCTCACGAGGCCAAGATCCACCCAGTTGGGATTGTATTTTCGTATGAGCCTTTCTTTCTGCATACGTGTATAAGTACTTATTTCGTTAAACCGGCAAAGGGCAGCTTCTTCGGAGGCAAGCGCTTCGTGGTAAACCAA
Source organism: Parapedobacter koreensis (assembly GCF_900109365.1). GTDB lineage: Bacteria > Bacteroidota > Bacteroidia > Sphingobacteriales > Sphingobacteriaceae > Parapedobacter > Parapedobacter koreensis. Next base: position 353,104 of record NZ_FNZR01000003.1, read on the forward strand.
ACGGGAAACTTTTGAACAGGCATCGAAAAATAACCCCGGGGTCTCTTTGTAAGTTTTAATCGCCTTATTGAGGTCGTGTGTCATGCCGACGTGCAGGCAAGTACGGTTGCAATCTGTCAGGATATAGATGTAATTGTTCATATGTTGAAAATTATTATGTTATTTTTTTGTGGCTCTAAAAAATTCTTACTAACTTTATTGGCACAATTATACTAATTTATTTAGTTTGTACAAATTTATTTTTACTTTTTATGTCGAACATTGCTAACAATCTTAAATACCTTCGTAAAAAAAAGGGGCTTACGCAACAACAATTTGCCGATGAAATGGGGATAAAGCGTGCATCTGTCGGTGCGTATGAAGAGAATCGCGCGGAGCCTAAGTATGAATTGCTAAAGAAAATCGCTGACTTCTATGAGTTAACCATGGATGAACTTGCGAATGATACGGTCAATGATAAATGGCGGCCCACACCTCGGGGCAACGCAGCCAATGTGCGAATATTGAGTATAACGGTGGATGGCGACGATAAAGAAAACATTGAATTGGTGCCTGTGAAGGCGAGTGCTGGATACCTCAATGGTTATGCTGATCCGGAGTATATTGCCGAATTGCCAAAATTCAGTTTGCCGATGTTCAGGCAAGGCACTTACAGGGCCTTTGAGATAAAAGGGGATTCCATGCTGCCATTGCAACCGGGGAGCATTGTGATAGCCGAATACATAGAAAATTGGAATGAGGTGAAGCCCGGGCAGACTTACGTGGTGATTTCCCGCAATGATGGGGTGGTCTACAAGCGCATCGCATTCAAGTACAAGGAAGACAAGGGACTGAAACTGGTTTCCGATAACAAGACCTATGAGCCGTATTGGGTGTCTGCCGGGGATATTTTGGAACTATGGAAGGCCAAGGCGTATATCAGTACCCAACTGCCTGAACCCAGCCCGGAACCTACCATGGAGACACTTACTGCCATGATGGCCCAGATGCAGAAGACCATCAGCACGGTGGTGGATAAACGATAAACTACTGTCGCATGCAGATTTTTAATTGTCAAAGATTTTACTTATCTTTGCATCATCTTGAAAAAGAGGGGACAGAAATCGTCCCCTTTTTTCATGGTTAATAGTTTTATTCGGCTCGTGGAATTTGCAATAGAAAATAAGGTGCGCACATTAGTGGAAGAAAAGATTGCCGATAGGGAGGATCTTTTTTTAGTAGGGGTCAAAATGCATCCCAATGGCAAGCTGGAAGTGCTGGTGGATGGCGACAATGGGATTAGTATCCAAGATTGTGCGGCAATTAGCCGCCATGTTGGTTTTCACTTGGAAGAAGAAGATGCGATATCCCATGCTTATCGGCTAGAGGTGTCCTCGCCTGGTATCGATACGCCGTTTGCGTTGGATAGGCAATACCGCAAAAATGTGGGAAGAATGATACAACTGAAGCTACAGGACGGGGCAGAGAAAGAAGGTAAACTCCTGGAGGTCGCTGATGGGTATATTATCATTATGGAAAAAATAAAAGAAAAAGGGAAGAAAGCTGTCGAACACCAAAGCAATGTGCCCTTTGGAAGTATAAAAACAGCGAAGGTGTTAATTTCATTTAAGTAAAATGAGCAATAGTATCAATTTGATTGACTCTTTTCAGGAATTTAAAGAGTTCAAAAACATCGACCGCCCTACGGTCATCAGCGTATTGGAAGAAGTTTTCCGGAGCATGATTCGTAGGAAATACGGTACAGATGAGAATTGTGATGTCATCGTTAATCCGGACAACGGCGACTTGGAAATTTGGCGTACACGGGTGGTTGTGGAAGATGGTTTTTCCGAGGATGACGATTTGGAAATCGAATTGGCCGATGCCCATAAATATGACCCTGATCTGGAAGTGGGTGATGATTATATCGAAGAAATCACCTTGGAAAGCTTTGGGCGCAGGGCTATTTTGGCCGCTCGGCAGACCCTGGTTTCCAAAATCCTGGAACTGGAGAAAGACGAAGTGTTCAAAAAATATAAGGATCGGGAAGGTGAATTGATTACCGGTGAGGTCTACCAGATATGGAAAAAAGAAACGTTGGTGTTGGACGACGACGGAAACGAGTTGATTTTGCCAAAGACGGAACAGATTCCAGCGGATTATTTCAAGAAGGGCGATACCATCCGGGCGGTGGTACACAAGGTGGAGATGGCCAATGCCAATCCAAGGATTATCATATCCCGTACTGCTCCTGAATTTTTGCAACGCTTGTTCGAATTGGAAGTCCCCGAAATATTTGATGGGTTAATTACTATCCGGAAAATCGTACGGGAACCCGGTGAGCGCGCTAAAGTAGCCGTTGAATCGTATGACGATCGCATCGATCCGGTAGGAGCATGTGTGGGCATGAAAGGATCCCGCATTCATGGTATTGTACGCGAACTGCGGAATGAAAACATCGACGTCATCAATTATACAAACAATACGCAACTGTATATCCAGCGGGCATTGAGTCCGGCACGCATTGGTTCAATAAAGTTGGATGATGAGCATAAAACCGCGGCGGTATACCTCAAATCCGACCAGGTGTCGTTGGCAATAGGCCGCGGGGGCCACAACATCAAGCTTGCGGGCAAGCTTACAGGGTATGAAATCGATGTGTACCGGGAAGCCGAAGAAGTTGAGGAAGATGTGGATATTGAAGAATTTGCAGATGAAATCGATGGTTGGATCATCGACGAATTAAAACGTGTAGGTTTGGATACCGCTAAATCTGTATTGGCTCTTTCTGTGGATGACTTGGTGCGACGCACTGATTTAGAAGAAAATACCATACACGAAATTATCCAAGTGTTGCAGGCTGAATTTGAATAACCGGATCACGGGCCTGGTGCCTGTGGTCGCGCTTTTTTAATTCTTTGCCGATATACGCTTAAAAAAATATATTTTTGTATCAATACAAAGAAATAAGAGGTAAATAAATTAGATGTCAGAAGGTAAGAGCATAACATTGCTGAAAGCAGCAAAAGAATTGAACATTGGTATAGGTACAGCTGTTGATTTTTTGGTCAAAAATGGCTACGATGTCGAGCCCAAGCCAGGAACTAAATTGGACGGTGATACCTACGATGTTCTTTTACGCGAGTTCCAAGGGGATAAGATTGTGAAGGAAGAAGCCAATCAAATTATCATTGGCAAAATCCGTCGTGAAGAATCTCCTGCGGAAACCGCTGTGCAGCGACCACAAAGAGACATTGAGGCGGAAGAGATTCTGATAAAGAACACCGGCGCTTTTACCCCGGAGGTGCGGCCGGCACAATCGGTTGACAAAGAAAAGGGATCGGAACAGCAGATAGAGCCGGCCAAGACCACCGATGAAAAGCCGCATGTCTCCGGCATGAAAATCGTTGGAAAAATAGATTTGGATAGCCTTAAGGGTGGAAGACACCAGAAAGAAGCGCCAAGAGAAGAGAAGAAAGAAGAGCAGGAAACGAAAGAGATACCGGTAAACAATACCTTGCCTGAAAAGGAACCTGAGCATAAACCAGTGCCGGAACAGGCAGTGGAACCGCGCGAAGAACCCATCAGCAGTGAGCCAGCGCCCCCTGTTCCCCCTGTCCAGGAGGCTGCCCCGGAAGTTCCTAAAGTTCAGGATCGGAAACAGCCCGAGCCAATCAGGGCGAGTGCGCCGGACCCGCAGCAAAACGAGGTTATCAGGGCAAGGGCACAGCGCTTGACTGGCCCGAATGTGGTGGGACGTATTGATTTGACGGCTCATCAGCCAAAAGAGAAGCCTGTAGCCTCCTCTTCCAGTGCTTCAAGCGTTTCGTCACACGATCATAAGCGTAAGCGCAAGCGCAAAGATAAACCCGGTACCCAGCAGCGCCCAGGAGGGCCTAATAATGCTCCGGGACAACCAGGGCAGCATGGCCAGCATGGGGGAACGGCGCCGAAAGGACGCCACGATTTTAAAGGCAAACCACGGCAGGCAACCGAAAGCAGGGAAGAACCGTCTGAAAAGGAAATACAGGATCAAATCAAGGCAACGCTCGCCCGCCTCAGCGGTGCAGGCAAGTCGGGGAAATTTGCACAACGAGCCAAACTCCGTCGGCAAAAACGGGACGACATTGCACATTCAGCCGAAGAGGCAGCGCTCGAACAAGAGGCGTTATCCAAAGTGTTGAAGGTAACGGAGTTTGTTACCGCCAACGACCTGGCAAACATGATGGGGGTGCCTGTAACCCAAATCATTGCTACCTGCATGAGCTTGGGCCTCTTCGTTTCCATCAATCAACGCCTGGATGCTGAAACAATTGCCATCGTAGCCGATGAGTTCGGTTATGAAATTGAGTTTGTAAAACCCGAAGACGAGGAAAATACTGAGCTTGAAGAGCCCGATAATCCAGCAAATTTAGTTCCCCGGGCTCCCATTGTAACGGTGATGGGCCACGTGGACCATGGTAAAACATCGTTGCTGGACTATATCCGTAAGTCCAATGTCATTGCGGGCGAGGCCGGAGGGATTACACAGCACATTGGTGCTTATGAGGTAACCCTCGACGATGGCCGCAAAATAACATTCCTGGATACGCCGGGCCACGAAGCGTTTACCGCTATGCGTGCCCGTGGAGCGCAAGTAACGGATATCGCCATCATCGTAATTGCCGCGGATGATAGCGTGATGCCGCAGACAAGGGAGGCCATCAATCACGCGCAGGCGGCCGGTGTCCCGATTGTATTTGCCTTTACCAAGATTGATAAAGCGGGGGCCAATACCGATAGAATCCGTGAACAGCTTTCAGCCATGAATATCTTGGTAGAAGATTGGGGCGGAAAATACCAGTGCCAGGAGATATCAGGTAAAACGGGCGAAAATGTGGATCTGCTGCTTGAAAAAGTATTGCTTGAAGCTGAACTGCTCGAATTAAAAGCTGATCCAAAGAAACGTGCCGTTGGCTCGGTTATCGAAGCCAGCCTTGATAAAGGCAGGGGCATTGTGACCACGGTATTGATCCTTTCTGGAACGTTGAGGGTGGGATCACCCATATTGGCAGGTTCGCATAGCGGCAAAGTGAAAGCGTTGCATAATGAACGTGGGCAAAAGGTGATTGAAGCGGGTCCTTCAACACCGGTACAGATATTGGGCATGTCAGGCGCGCCGACCGCCGGCGATAAGTTCTACGAAATGGAGAACGAGGTTGAAGCGCGGCAAGTAGCTAACAAGCGCCTGCAATTGCAGCGCGAACAGGGACTACGTACCCAGAAACACATCACGCTGGACGAAATCGGCAGGCGATTGGCTATCGGCAATTTCAAGGAACTCAATGTCATTGTCAAAGGTGACGTAGACGGTTCCATTGAAGCGTTGTCTGATTCGTTGCTTAAATTATCGACCGAAGAAATCCAAGTCAACGTGATTCATAAATCCGTGGGCCAAATTTCTGAATCGGATGTATTGCTTGCCTCGGCTTCGGATGCTATCATCATCGGCTTCCAGGTGCGGCCTTCTTCGAGTGCCCGTAAGCTGGCCGAACAAGAACAGATTGATATCAGGCTGTACTCCATTATCTACGATGCCATTGGAGAGGTGAAAGCGGCTATGGAGGGCATGTTGGAGCCTAAATATGAAGAAAAAATCGTGGCCAACGTGGAAATCCGCGAAACCTTCAAAATCAGTAAGGTCGGCACCATTGCGGGTTGTATGGTGCTCGATGGCAAAATTAACCGTAACCATAGCGTACGGGTCATCCGTGATGGGGTGGTGTTGTACACCGGCCAACTGGCTTCCCTGAAACGGTTTAAAGATGATGTGAAAGAGGTATCCGCAGGCTACGAATGTGGGTTGAATATCCATAATTTCAACGACATCAAAGTAGGCGATATCATCGAAGCCTACGAACAGGTAGAAGTAAAACGCAAGCTTTAAATCAACCATGTGGAAGAATATCATTAAGCGTCCTTCTTAGCGTGAATTGAAAATGTATCGCAGTCCAGCTACGGGCTGCGATACGTGTTCAGTTGACTTTTGGATACGCTTAGTGATTATACATGAATACCATAATTGAACCATTTCGGATCAAATCGGTTGAACCGATTTACTTTACCACACGTGAAGAACGGTTTCATATTTTAAGACAAGCCCATTATAATCCTTTTCTAATCAAGGCACAGGATGTCATCATCGACCTGCTTACCGACAGCGGCACGAGTGCGATGAGTAGCGAGCAGTGGGCCGGAATGATGCGGGGGGATGAAAGCTACGCAGGGAGTGACAGCTTTTTCCGTTTTGAAGAAACGGTAAAACGGATTACGGGCCTTCCGTTTATTATTCCCACACACCAAGGCAGGGCATCGGAGAAAATCCTGTTTACCATCATGGGCGGTAAGGGCAAATACGTGCTCAGCAATACCTTATTTGACACCACCCGGGCAAATGTTGAATTTTCTGGAGCCGAAGGCGTGGATTTCCGTTGCGCGGAAGGCCGCGATCCCGAATTGGACGCCCCTTTTAAAGGGAATATGGATACTGCTGCATTGCACTCATTCATTAGGGAAAAGGGGGCAGCCGCCATTTCACTGGTCATGCTTACCATCACGAACAATTCTGGCGGAGGCCAACCTGTGAGCATGGCTAATGTCCGTGAAATCAGTACAATATGTAAACAACAGGGGATCCCCTTGTTCATCGATGCATGCCGATTTGCTGAAAATGCTTATTTTATCAAATTGCGTGAAGCAGGGTATGAGTCGAAAAATATCCCCGAAATCGCCAAAGAATTTTTTTCCTATGCGGATGGCTGCACCATGAGCGCGAAGAAAGATGCTTTTGCGAATATCGGAGGATTCATCGCGCTCCGTGACGAGCCACTGGCCGAAAAATGCAGAAATCTGTTGATCATAACAGAGGGCTTTCCGACCTATGGCGGGCTTGCGGGGCGCGATTTAGAAGCCATAGCCATTGGCTTGCAGGAAGTGATGGATGAAGATTACCTCAAATACCGGATAAGGAGCATCCAGTATATGGGCAATCAGCTTGATGCGCTGGGCATACCTTACATTAAACCGACAGGCGGGCATGCTGTGTATTTGGATGCCAAGCGGTTCATGGATCATATCCCGGTAGATGAATATCCCGGGCAAGCGCTGTGCACGGCCTTGTACCTGGAAGGAGGGATAAGAGGCGTGGAGATTGGCTCGGTAATGTTTGGCAAATATGCCACCGATGGTAGCTTGGTTTCACCGCCCATGGAGCTGGTGAGGCTGGCAATACCCCGAAGGGTATATACACAAAGCCATATTGACTACGTGACGGAAGTCATCGCCGGGGTCTATAATAAGCGACGCGATTTTTCGGGTTATCGGATTGCCCATGAACCACCTTTCCTACGGCATTTTACAGCCAGGTTCGAACCTGTATCCCCCTGATACCGGGGGACGAAACCTAAAAGTTTTCCACATTGGCCACCGCCCATGGTGTGTAATTGATACACCATGGGCGTTTTTTTGGCTGCGACTACCGCCATTTCATAGAAAGACGAGTTGGTGGCGGCTAAAATACCTTTAGGCATATTTTGCATTTAAATAAAAAGGCTTTAAATTGAGCCACCAATTTTTGAATATATTGCAATGTCTATAAGGCCTTTGTTTTTTGTTTATTTGCTAACTGTGAATTTTGCGGTAGCGCAAGAACATTTCAAACCGTATACCCAGCCCATTGAAGGCACGGTCTTGAGCTTTGTGATGCAACCCATCCCCGGTGGAGCATATACCATGGGAAGCTTAAAGGGCAATACCGATGAACAACCGGCGCATCACGTGCAGGTCGATCCGTTTTGGATGGGTACTTACGAAGTGACATGGGACTTGTATGAACCATTCGTGTACAAAGATTTTGAACGTGCTCGTAGTGGGGGCAACATTTCGCCGGAGGTAGATGCAGTGACCCGGCCTACCAAACCCTACCTGGACATGACGTTTGGCATGGGCAAAGACGGGCACCCAGCGTTGGCCATGACGCAGTACAATGCCATTCAATTCTGCAAGTGGCTCTACATCCGTACGGGTATATTCTATCGGCTACCTACGGAGGCGGAATGGGAGTATGCCTGCCGGGCGGGCAGCGATAGCGAATACTATTTCGGAGATGATGCGGCTGTTTTGGGGGATTATGCCTGGTATCGGGCAAACAGTGAGCATAAAACCCATCCGGTGGGCCAGAAAAAACCCAATGCATGGGGGCTTTATGATATGCATGGCAACGTCGCTGAATGGACCTATGACCAGTATATTGAAGATTTCTACCAGCAGTTTGAGGATGCTACGGCGGATAATCCCGTGGCGGTGCCCGAGAAGTTATACCCGCATAGCATCCGTGGCGGTTCATTTGAGGATAGTGCCGCTGACCTGCGGTCGGCATCACGCCTGCCCTCGGACCCCTCATGGAAGCAGTTGGATCCGCAGATACCCAAGAGCAATTGGTGGTTTCCAGAGGCTCCTTTTATCGGTATCAGGCTGGTAAGGCCACTGAATCCACCATCCGAAGCGGAGATCAGGGCCTATTATGATAAAGCACCTATAAAGGATTATTGAACAGAAAAAAACTAAGATAAATCTAAAACAAAACAGATGAATACGAAGCGTACAGGCGAACAACGCCGTGAATTCCTGAAAACCTCAGCGCTGCTGGCTGGCGGCGCCATGCTTAGCGGGATGCCCATATTGGGAGCATATGCCAGCGGAGACGATACGATTAAAGTGGCCGTGGTCGGCTGCGGCGGTAGGGGTACAGGTGCTGCTTTTGATGCGATTGCATCGGGAGCGAATATTAAAATCGTGGCATTGGCAGATGCTTTCCGCGATAGGTTGGACGAAGCATATAAGACACTGTCGGAGCGCCATGCTGACAAGTTGGACGTACCCGAAGAACGGAAATTCGTTGGGTTTGATGCCTACCAAAAGGCCATCCCATTTGCTGATGTGGTTATCCTGGCCACGTCGCCCGGATTCAGGCCCATACATTTCGAGGAGGCGGTCAAGCAGGGTAAACACGTGTTTATGGAAAAGCCTGTAGCGACTGATATACCCGGCATACGCCGGGTACTGGCCGTTGCCGAAGAGGCCAAGCGGAAAAAGCTCAACGTGGTTGTCGGATTGCAGCGCCGTTACCAGGCCAATTACCGGGAGGCCATCAAGCGCATACAGGATGGAGCCCTTGGGGATATTGTGTCCGGACAGGTGTATTGGAACAGTGGTGGGGTATGGGTGCGGCCGCGCCAGCCCAACCAGACCGAGATGGAATATCAGATGCGCAATTGGTATTATTTCAACTGGCTCTGCGGCGATCATATCGTAGAGCAACATGTTCACAACATTGATGTGGCTAACTGGGTGAAAGGAAGTTATCCCGTATCTATACAAGGTACGGGAAGCCGGGCTTGGCGCACAGGTAAGGAATACGGCGAAATCTACGACAACCATGCCATCGAACTTACCTATGCCGATGGTTCGGTCATCTATAGCCAATGCCGCCATTTCGAAGGCACATCAAATAGGGTCGACGAAACGTTTCAGGGCACTAAGGGCCGGATATACCTTTCAGCGGGCAACGATGCCGTGCTCTGGGATACCAAAGGCAACGAGCTGTACAACCATCCTAAGCGTGGCAATGCCAACCCGTACCAGCACGAACATGTTGAACTGTTTGATGCCATCAGTAAAGGCGAATATAAGTTTGACAATGCGGAGTATGGTGCCTACAGCACGTTGACGGGCATCATCGGCAGGCTGGCCACGTATTCAGGTCAGGTCATCAAATGGGAGGATGCCCTGAAATCCAACGTTAGTCTGATGCCCGAACGTTTTGCATGGGATGCGCTTCCGAAAGTACTGCCGGATGAAAACGGTGTGTACCCCTATGCCATACCCGGTCAAACGGTGGTATTGTAGTGAAAAAGAGAACGGAGCTATTCATTGCGGGGATAGCGGCTTGGTGGTTGCTGTGGGCAGGCACCGGTGATGTTGGCCTGAAGCGGCACACCATCACCGGGTATGCCCAAGGCACGGATTATACGGTCACCTATTACGCGGCAGACAGCTTGATCAGCAAAATAGCCATCGACAGCATTTTGGCCGTGATTGATAGCTCCATGTCGCTGTATAAACCCTATTCGCTCATCACTAAAATCAATGGAAGCGGAAAGGGTTTATTTCAGGTGGATGAGCATTTTGATAAGGTGCTCACGCATTCGTTTGCAATCTATCGCGACAGTAAAGGCGTTTTTGACATTACCGTAGCGCCATTGGTCGAACTTTGGGGATTCGGGGTGCGGAAAATAGCGAAATTCCCGGATAGCACGGAAGTACGCCAAGCGCTGGCTTGTGTAGGGATGGATAAAATCCGAAGGAAAGGTGGCCGATTGGAAAAGCGGGTACCGTGTGTGCAACTGGACATGAACGGCATTGCACAAGGCTATAGTGTGGATGTATTGGCAGACTATTTGGAATATAAAGGAATAGCTCGGTACCTCGTAGAATTAGGGGGGGAGTTGCGTGTGAAAGGCCCCAAGCCCGATGGGACGCCAATGCGTATTGGTATTGAACGGCCATCTATTGGCGGGGGCATGGCAGCGGTCGATGGCGTGATGGAAGTGCAGGAAGGAGCAGTAACTACGGCAGGCAGTTACCGTAAGTTTTTGCAAGACAGCGAACGCAGGGTGTCGCACCATATTGATCCGAAAACGGGATATCCTTTTGATACCGGAATCATCGCCGCTACGATTTATGCAAAAAACGCAGTCACGGCAGATGGATATGACAATGTGATCATGGCCATGCCGCCTGATGAAGCCATAGCATTTGTCAACCAGCGCAAAAACCTGGAGGTTTTGGTCGTCTATAAAGACACTTCTGGCGTTGTGAGGGATACGATGAGTGTAGGATTTAAAAAGTTAATAGTCAGCTATTAAAAAGCAGTATAATCAGTACGACAATGAAAAGAAGTCAATTTATTAGCAAGTCACTGTTGATTACCGGCACGGCGGTCGGCGGCGGGGCATTGCACGCTTTTGGGAATCACACAATGGGAAATGCCGTAAAACAGGAAAACAAACCATTCAACCTCAATTATGGCCCACATCAAGGACAATTCGAAAACCACGCAGGGAAAAGCATGATCGACCAGATCCAGTTTGCATACGATCAGGGATTCCGGAGTATTGAAGACAATGGTTTTCCAGGCCGGTCTGTGGAGGAACAAGAACGCATTGGAAGCTTGCTGGCGAAGCTGGGCATGACAATGGGGGTTTTTGTGCTGGATAAAGGGGGTAATGGTGCCAATACGTTGGCTGCGGGCAAACAGGAATATGTGGATATTTTTCTCAAAGGATGCAGGCAGGCGGTCGAGTTGGCGAAAAGATGCGGTGGTACATATACCACGGTGGTGCCTGGCGATTTTGCAAGAAACCTGCCTCTGGACATCCAGACGGCCAATGTCATCGAAGCATTGCGGCGCGGCGCGGAAATATTGGAACCCCATGGGATTATCATGGTGCTGGAGCCTTTGAGTGACACCCCCGATCTTTTCCTGCGTACATCCACCCAGACGTACCTCATCTGCAAAGGGGTAAATAGCCCTTCGTGCAAAATCCTTTATGATGTGTACCATATGCAACGCAATGAAGGTGACCTGATCACAAACATTGACCGTTGCTGGGATGAGATTGCTTATTTCCAGACGGGAGACAATCCCGGCAGGCGGGAACCCACGACGGGTGAAATCAATTACAAAAACCTGTTCAGGCACATCTACGACAAGGGATACCGGGGTGTCGTGGGCATGGAGCATGGCAAGTCGATGGAGGGCAAGGAGGGTGAAGTGAAGCTGATTGCGGCGTATCGGGAAGTCGATGCTTTTTTGGGTTAATTCCTGTTAAATTTGTTGTAGTATTCATAAATATATCTCATATTCGTTGCGGATTCACCATTCCGTCATTTCACGCAATAATCAATTATGAACATAAGCATAAGAATTAAGTTGTCATTTATGATGTTCCTCGAATTTTTTATTTGGGGAGCATGGTTTGTCACATTAGGAACATTTCTGCCGCAGAACCTTAACGCATCTGGTTTTGAAATAGCAAACGTCTTTTCTACACAATCCTGGGGAGCAATCATCGCCCCCTTTATCATCGGGTTGATAGCGGATAGGTATTTCAATGCAGAACGTATATTGGGGATCCTGCATTTGGTTGGTGCTTTCCTGATGTACCAAATGTATAGTGCGCCAAATGTTGGGGTTTTTTATCCGTATGTATTGGCTTATATGATAGCCTACATGCCTACGCTGGCATTGGCAAATTCCGTTTCGTTCAGACAATTGACCAATCCCGAAAAAGAGTTTTCAGGTATCCGCGTTTGGGGAACGATTGGCTGGATTGTCGCTGGCTTATCCATTAGTTTTTTGGGTTGGGATGCCGAAGGGGGGATAAAAGAAGGACTATTGCGGAATACATTTTTAATGTCAAGCACGGCCTCCTTGATCTTGGGGTTGTTTAGTTTTATATTACCCAAAACCCCACCAATTAAAAAGTCGGTTGAAGACAAAAGCAGCATATCCGAACTATTAGGGTTGGATGCGATCAAATTATTGGGAGATAGGAATTATTTGGTATTTTTTCTTTCTTCCGTCCTTATTTGTATTCCACTGGCCTTTTATTACCAAAATGCCAATCTATTCCTGTCGGAAGTCGGGCTGGCTAATCCCACGGGCAAGATGGCAATCGGACAGGTATCCGAAGCGTTTTTCTTGTTGCTATTGCCCATCTTGTTCACTCGGATTGGGTTCAAGAATACCATCATGCTCGGCATGCTGGCTTGGGCGGTACGGTACCTGCTTTTCGCGTATGGCAACTCCGGTGAATTGGCGTATATGTTGATCATAGGCATCGCGTTGCACGGGATTTGCTATGATTTCTTCTTCGTGTCCGGCCAAATCTATACCGATGCCAAGGCAGGGGAAAAGTATAAGAGCTCCGCTCAAGGGCTGATTACCCTGGCTACTTATGGCGTTGGGCAATTGATTGGTTTTTGGGTTGCAGGATTTATCAGCGAACATTACAAAGCAAACCCAACGAACGATCCCTTTTGGCAGAATGTGTGGCTGGTACCAGCGGGGATTGCAGCGGTGGTATTGTTCCTGTTTGCGGTGTTCTTCAGGGATAAGAAGATAGCGAAAGGCTAATTTTCGATGGCGGTGGGCAATAAACCGGCGATAATGACGTCAATAGTAATACCATACTAACACATAACTAAAACAAAACTATACTAACAAACTATGGCAGATAATGTATATGATGCGATTGTCATCGGATCGGGGATTAGCGGTGGTTGGGCTGCAAAAGAGTTAACCCAAAAAGGACTAAAGACCATCATGCTGGAGCGTGGCCGGAATGTGGAGCACGTCAAGGATTATCATGCGGCGACCAAACACCCGTGGGAGTTTCCGCACCGTGGCGGGCGTACGCAGCAGATGATTGAAGATTATCCGGTATTGCGGCGGGACTATCCCTTGAATGAAAAAAACCTTGATTTTTGGGTAAATGAAAAGGAAAGCCCATACGTTGAGGTCAAGCGTTTCGACTGGTACCGAGGCTACCATGTAGGTGGGCGTTCACTGATGTGGGGCCGCCAGAGTTACCGGTTCAGCGATTTGGATTTTGGGGCCAACATAACAGACGGCCATGGCGTAGATTGGCCAATCCGGTATAAGGATATCGCTTCCTGGTACAGCTATGCTGAGCGATGGGCGGGTATCAGTGGCAACCGAGATGGCTTGGATGTGCTCCCTGATGGCGATTTTTTGCCACCGATGGCGATGAACGTCGTGGAGAAGGATTTGGCGGCGCGCATAAAAACACACTATCAAGGCAAGCGGCACTTCATTATCGGCCGTGTGGCGAACCTTACCGTACCGCATGAAGGGCGGGTCAATTGCCAATACCAGAATCAATGTTCGTTGGGCTGCAACTTTGGTGCTTATTTCAGCACGCAGTCGTCTACGTTACCCGCTGCGGTAGCTACGGGCAACCTAACATTGCGCCCCTTTTCCATCGTCACCAAGATTCTCTATGACAAAGATACCAAGAAAGCAAAGGGTGTGGAGATATTGGATGCGGAGACCAATCAGACCTATGAATATTTTGCGAAAATCGTGTTTGTATGCGCATCGGCATTTAACTCGACATGGGTATTGATGAATTCGGCCACCGATATTTGGCCGGAAGGCTTGGGCAGCAGTAGCGGTGAGCTTGGCCACAATGCAATGGATCACCATTTCCGTTGTGGTGCCAGCGGCCGTGTGGAAGGCTATGAAGACAAGTACTATTATGGCCGGCGGGCCAATGGCTTGTACATACCCCGTTTCCGGAATGTCGGCGATGACAAGCGTGATTACGTACGTGGATTTGGTTACCAGGGTTCGGCGAGCCGTGGCCGGTGGAGTGGTGAGATTGCGGAGATGAGCATCGGCGGCGAGTGGAAGGATGCGATGTGCGAACCGGGCAGCTGGTCTGTCGGTTTTACCGCATTTGGCGAGACACTGCCCTACCATGAAAACCGGATTTTCCTGGATAAGGACGTGAAAGATAAGTGGGGATTGCCGGTATTGGCCATGGATATGGAAATCAAGGAAAACGAATTGAAAATGCGCAAAGACATGATGGAGGATGGTAAGGAAATGTTGGAAGCAGCGGGTGTGAAAGATGTGTTTACGTATGACAACGGTTATGGTTTCGGCCAAGGCATCCACGAAATGGGTACTGCACGCATGGGCAGGGATCCCAAAACTTCGGTTCTGAATGCCAACAACCAGGTATGGGATGCGTTGAATGTGTTTGTCACGGATGGCGCCTGTATGACGTCTGCCGCCTGTGTGAACCCGTCGCTCACCTATATGGCATTGACAGCACGTGCCGTTAATTTTGCAGTGGAAGAATTGAAAAAAGGTAATTTATAGGAATTGAAATCATGAATAGAAGAGAAGCTTTGGCAAGGGTTGCATGGATCATGGGTGGGGCCGTTGTTGGTGCCAATCTATTTTTAGAGGGGTGTACCCGGAAAGCCGCGAAAAACGTTGAGGGCCTGTTTGAGCCGGAGACGATAGATTTCCTTGGCGATGTGGCTGATACCATATTGCCACCGACGAGCAGCCCGGGTGCGAAGGAGGCCGGAGTGGGCGCGTTTATCCCTGTGATGGTGAAAGATTGCTATACCACAGACCAACAAAAAATCGTTATCGATGGACTTGGCAAATTGGAAGATGCAGCAACGGAAAAGTTTGGCCGGAAATTCCAGGAATTGGACGCAGCCGAACGCACGGAGCTTTTGGCAGCCATCGACAAAGAGGCTAAAGACTATCAAAAAAATAAAACCGAAGAAGACGCAGACCATTATTTCCACCTCATAAAGCAGTTGACCTTGCTTGGGTTTTTTACGTCGGAGCTGGGTGCCACGGAGGCATTGCGTTATGTGCAGATTCCGGGTCGGTATGATGGGGATTATCCCTATGCGAAAGGCGATAAAGCTTGGGCGACATAATACGGGGAATGCCCTTGGGTTGTGTATGCTATCGTAATTCGGTGGGATTTCCGTTGTCGATATTTTCCACGGTCGCTAAGATGGCCAGCACAGCGTGATAGAAAAAATCAGGCTGGATGCGTTCATAGGTATCACGCGGCGTGTGGTAGTCGGGGTGATCTTCTACACCGAAGTAGATAAACGGGATGCCTGCCTCATGAAAGGCAGCATGGTCGCTTTGCCTTGTCCAATCGTCATGGCCGCTCCCGGGCTGGTCATGACCCGTTTTAACGGTTACTACGGAGTCACCGCCCTTGATGAAAGGCAGTAAAAAAGGATAATGGTAGGTGCCACAAGCGTATAATTCGTTGTTGTCATTACGGCTCACCATATCCATATTGATATGGAGGATGATTTTGTCCAGCGGGATGGGAGGTTTCTTGACAAATGCCCTAGCACCCCGCAGCCCCATTTCTTCGGCATCAAATGCTGCAAAAATCAAGGTATGGTTAGGCTGCCGTTGGCTGAAATAAGCAGCCAATGCGAGTAGCGCAGATGCTCCGCTGGCATTATCATCGGCTCCATAGTAAATTTGCCCATTACGTTCGCCGAGGTGGTCGTAGTGGCCGGAAATCACGATGGCCCCTTCACGTTTCCCCGGTATGTACCCAATGATGTTGTGTCCGGTGAGTCCGTCTTTAATTTCAAAGGTGTCCAGGTAACCGTGCTGGAAGGATTTTAATTGCAACATGTGGAACCGTTCAGTAAGGTAAGCCAAGGCTTTTTGATGACCTTTGGTGCCTGGTTTTCGGCCGGAAAAGGCGCTGGACGACAGGGTTTTGATGTCGTTGAGCAAGTATTCACGATCTATTTTTTGTGCGGTTGCATCGAAAACGATTAAATAACAGGAAATGATAGCAACAAAAAACCTGACGGACACAATAAACTTGTTTTATAGTAAAAAATTACTCGCGCAAAGTAGTAAAAATGTGATGGATGAGCATCATGTAACTGTATTTTTTCAAATCCATCATTGATAGTTTGGGAGTATTTCAGTAGTATTGTTTATCCAAAGCAAAAACCATGATCACAACTGTAGAATTGATACCTAAGGAAGATATCCCGAAGTATAGGTTGGCAAAGGCATCGGAAGATCATTCCAGGGAGCTACGACCTAAATTGCAAGGTGCTTTGCGGTTAGGCAATGAGTTTAAATCCAAGGCAACCATTACCTTCCAGACACTTGATGGGCCTAAGCGTGTGGAGACAACCGTTTGGACACTTACGGATGATGCGCTTCAAATCAAGAATGGGGTGGTACTGCCATTGGGCAGTTTGCTGGATGTCGAGTATTGACGATGAATATACACTATTTCCAGCATGTGCCTTTTGAGGGACCTGGCTATATTCAGGTGTGGGCTGCTGAAAACGGACATTCCCTGACTGCTACACGTTTTTTTGACTCCCAATACATGCTGCCTGAATTGCCGTCTTTCGACGTACTGGTTGTATTAGGTGGGCCAATGAGCGTGTTTGACGAAGAACGCTATGGATGGCTGGTAGACGAAAAGCGCTTTATCAGAAAAGCCATCGATGAAGGGAAGAAAATCCTGGGCGTTTGCCTCGGTGCCCAGTTGCTCGCCACGGTGTTGGAAGCCGCAGTAAAACCAGCACCCAACAAGGAGATCGGATGGTTTCCGGTGTCCCCCACCGAAGAAGCAAAAAAACTTCCCTGGTTTTATGAATTATTTGCCGACCATCCAATGGTATTTCATTGGCATGGCGATAAGTTTGAAATTCCATACCGCGCTATAAATTTGGCTTCCTCTGACGCTAATAAAAACCAGGCCTTTGCTGTAGACGACCAGTTGCTGGGATTGCAGTTCCATGTGGAAACTACACCGGCCAATGTGAGGGACTTGGTAGCAAACGCCAAGGCGGAGATTGTACCGGGTAATTTTATTCAGGACGAAACCGAATTGGTGTCAGGCATTAGGCATATAGCGGATAACCGGCTTTGTGGGCAGTTGCTGATGCACTTCTTTTCTTAAATTTCAATTGCTATTTCATTCATTATTTGTATTACTTATATATTCCATGAAACGATTTTTACTACTAATTGCATTTTCTCAGGTGCTTGTTGCTGCCATCGCTCAGCAAGCTACAGAAAAGATTAAGGTGACCGATTTGCTGAAGATAAAGACGGTGACATCGGTGGATTTGTCGCCGGACGAAAAGCAGGTGCTATTTATTGTACAATCTATCATTCCTGATCAGCAAAATAAGTCGGATTACTCCTATGACAACCAATTGTGGCTTGCGGCTACAACGACGGGTACCAGCACGCCAAGGCAACTGACGTTTTCGGAAGGGGGTGTTTCCCAGCCGGTGTTCAGTCCGGATGGCCAGTCCATCGTGTTCGTAAGGTCGGTAGATCGCAAGCCCCAGCTGTTTTTGCTTTCATTGGCTGGCGGTGAGGCGCAGCAACTTACGCACCATCGTTATGGCGCGAGCAATCCGCAATGGAGCAAAGACGGTCGCCGCATTTTGTTTACGGCATCGTTGTCTTTAGCGGAAGTGCTGCAGGATTCCATCATCAATCCCAAAGGCGGACTTCCGGAATGGGTGGATGAAAAGCCCGGTTTTGAAGACAACGAACACCTGAAGATAGACACCGACTCCAAACCGAATCCCGATGGGACGATGGCGGAAATCCGGGCTTATTTGAGGCAGAATGAAGAAGATAGGAAAGCAAAAGTATTGACCAAGCTCGGCTTCCAGGGTGAGACATCCACGTCGGCAGATATTCGTTTTTCCCATATTTTCGTGATGGATGCCAAAGTGGGGGCAACACCCAAGGCGATCACAAGCGGATTCTATTCCTATGGGTCACCCCAAATCGTTGATGATAACCGCTTGATAACGAGTGTTAGGAGGGAAGGAAAGCTCCATCCCGACCGTGTGCAGGAAAGCCAGCTGGTAATGCTCTTTATCGATGGGTCGACAGAAAAGGAACTGCTGGCAAAACCGGGCAAAAGTTTGTCGGTGGGAGCTGTCTCGCCAAGCGGAAAGTGGCTTGCTTTCCAGGAATCGGAAACGGGTAGCCCCAAGATTCCTGAATTGTATGTGATGAATCTGGATGCTTCCGGAACGGCGGTACCGATTGTTTTCGATCGGAACAAAAGCGGGCTGAAATGGAGCAGGGACGAGCAGTATCTCTATTTTACAAGTCCAAGTAACGGTGGTACCATACTGTGCCGGGCAACTATCGGCACGGGCAAGATCGACAATTTGACTTCCGTAGATGAGGGTATCGGTGACTACGATTTTGAAGGCGGCCCAGTAGTCTATACAAAGACCAGCATAAGCAACCCTTCCGAGCTGTTCATCGCCGACGATTTGGCGATGAAAAACAGCAGGCAATTGTCGGATTTCAACAGCCAGTGGATCGCAACAAAACAACTGAGCATTCCGGAAAAACACACGTTTACCAACGACGAAGGGATGGAAGTCGAATATTGGGTAATGAAACCGATTAACTATCAAGAAGGAACAAAATACCCATTGCTGCTGGAAATACACGGCGGGCCATCGGCCATGTGGGGACCCGGCGAGGCAAGTATGTGGCATGAGTTTCAATATTTCTGCGCGCAGGGATACGGTGTGGTATACAGCAATCCAAGGGGATCCGGTGGATATGGCGAAGCATTTTTGCGTGCAAACATGAATAATTGGGGTGCTGGGCCTACCAGTGATGTGCTCACCTCTCTGGACAAGGCTGTCGCAGAAGGTTGGGCAGATACGGCCAAACTGGTGATTACCGGCGGTTCATACGCCGGCTATTTAGTCAGCTGGATCATCAGCCATGACCACCGTTTCAAAGCAGCGTGCAGCCAACGTGGCGTATATGACTTGAATACGTTTTTTGGCGAAGGCAATGCCTGGCGCTTGGTACCGAATTATTTTGGTGGATATCCCTGGGAAGATGGCGTGAAGGATGTGCTGGAGCGCGAGTCGCCGATCAATTACGTTTCCCAGATCAAGACCCCCTACATCATCTTCCACGGTGAAAATGATCTCCGGACAGGGGTTATTCAAAGTGAAATGCTTTATAAAAGCCTGAAAGTGCTTGGTCGGCCGGTTGAATACGTCCGCCATCCAGGGGCAAGCCATGAAATCACGCGCAGTGGGGATAATCGGCAGCGCATTGATCAAATGCTACGCACGTATGAATTTTTCGAACGTTGGATAGACTAAAATGGAATAAGTCACGTTAAATGATTTAGGTTTAGGTTGATAAAAAACATTTTGTTTTTACCGCGCTTCCCAAAGGCGCGGTTTTTTTTGTCTTTGTCGTTTATATACATTTTTTTGTTGTTTACACGCATTGTTTTTCTGAAAGCTACCTAACCACCTAACTTTGACCATGAATTAATAGCGGAATCTCTTATCTTATACCATGGCTAGTAGCTTGACAAACGTAGGGCGCAATATTTTTTTGACGTATTGCCATGAAATTGTAGGAATAGCGATGAAATGGCTCGTGCAGCAGCATTTTCCGTTTTCGGCCATTGGCGAAGCACAGAATTTTCAGGAAACGCTGAGCGATTTGCCAAAAAAACAATACGATTTGGTTGTCCTGGATGCAGAGATTGGTGGCGGCGCACATGTATTGGGTACCGTAGAGCACATTAAATCTATCAGTCCCAAAACACGTATACTGATATTTTCGGAATTGGACGAAACCATCTATGGGCCTAAATATCTTGCGTTTGGCATCAACGGATATTTGACCAAAAATGCAGATGTCGATAGCATCGTTCAAGCCATTGAAGCGGCGTTAAATGGTGAAATTTTTCAAGGTGAAAACGATTTTTCCGCGGCGGCGCAACAGCAGGAGCCCCTTAAGTGGAGCCCGTTTGGCCTACTGTCCAACCGTGAGGCCCAAATCGCCGATTTGCTGATAAAAGGTGTTCCGTTAATTGAGATCAGCAAGCGGATGAACTTAAAGGAGACCACCATCAGCACCTACAAAAAACGGGTCTTCAAAAAAACCAATGTCAAGGCAATAGCTGATCTTATTTCCTTGTGGCAGCGCTACAAATAATGCTCCCAATGGCGTGCTGCCACACTATGCTGTAGTGTTTCACCTACATCCTTTACTGTTTACATACATTTTCCTGTCGTTCATATACACAAAATTGATGGTCGTATGATTAATCATTCTCTTTGTGTGTCTGATTGGACGCGCTTATCAGACAGTTGATACATACATCTATTAATTTTATTTAAGACATGAGTTTGGGAACCAAGCAACCTGGAATTGCTTCCAATTTCAGATGCACTGAGAAACTTCAATTATGTGATCACTACGGTTTTCGTGGATTAGCTCGTGCCTCTAATGACCATAGCGCGCGTTTTGAGATGACTTCAGCTTATAAAAATATGGAAAATAAACTTTTACGCGGTATTGGAACCAAGCTCTTGGTTTTCGTATTTATCCTGCTGAGCCTGCTGGATAAAACGTATGGTCAGCAGGCCAGCCTAGGCGACAATATCTTTAAGGAGGACTTTGGCCAGGCAACTGTGGGATCGGACGGCAATAGCACCCTTTGGGATGGTATTTATTTTAAGAAAGAACCGCTGCCTTACATCAGCTCGTTGCTTTTTTATAACCCTTCTAATCCCCCATCCGCTTACGGCTGGGGCCAAGACAACAATTGGGGCCCGCGTTATATCAGCAATGAAAGGCTGGTCATCGGGTCATATGCTATTGCTACCAATTCTCAAGGGTATCGAAACCCCTATTTTTACAGTGGCAGGGATCACACCGGAAACGAGCAAGGGCTTATGTTGCTGGTTGATGCCAATGTGTCTACGACACTTTATTTTGATCGGGAGATTGAAGGGCTGTGCGCAGGCACCAAGTTCCAGTTTTCTGTTTGGATAAAAGATATTAATTCAGAAGGGCACGCCAAACCGAGTGTGACATTCAACATATACGACGGGGATCTATACAATGGCGAAAGTTCTCCTACAGGGTTATTAGCTACTTACACAAGCGGCAATCAAGATGTAATCCCCGTCAACCGATGGAAAGAGGTAAAGATGGATTTC
Source organism: Parapedobacter koreensis (assembly GCF_900109365.1). Classification (GTDB taxonomy): domain Bacteria; phylum Bacteroidota; class Bacteroidia; order Sphingobacteriales; family Sphingobacteriaceae; genus Parapedobacter; species Parapedobacter koreensis. Next base: position 374,770 of record NZ_FNZR01000003.1, read on the forward strand.
GTCATGCCTGCTGGTGTGGGGAAAATCAGGCTGCAAATCCGGAATGCGCTTGCGCAGGAAATCGGCAACGATTTGGCGATTGATGACATCTCTTTTCGGCCTATGGGGCCGCCCATTTCGTTGGTTGCTGATCATACCGGAGCAGTTTGCGTTGGATCACCAGCGACCTATCGTGCCAAGGTATTGGATGGAAGCGCTTATCCAACGAACTATTTTCAGCTACAGCGCCGGAAAGTCATTGCAGAGGGCAATGATCCGCTGGGTGCCGATTATGAAAACGTAGGAGAACTGAAGACGACCACTGGCACGGAAGAAGCTGTATTCACGCTGCCGTCCGTCACACTGGATGATGACAACTATGAATACCGGGTTATCGTAGCTGGCGATCCGTCGACATTGACGAATAAAAACTGCCGTGTGGCCTCGGAATCGAGCATATTGCGCGTCTATCAGCATCAGCCTACTCTTTCGTTTGAGGACAACGACGGGCAACGTGAGTTATGTAAAGGACAGTCTACCGTGTTGGTTGCCAATGTGACCAACGGCGTTGATGATAGTCAAACCTATTTCTATCAATGGGAAAAGTCGACCAACCAAACGGACTGGGAGGTCATTGACGGACAATCCGGTGCGACATTATTTACGGGTGGATTGGCGCAAACAACGTATTACCGTGTGACCGCCTACGCAAATGGGGAGGGGGGATGCCCCGGCAATGGGGTTTCGGATGTCCTCACGATCGTTGTCAATGACAATTGCAACTTCACCAGCGAGAAGAAGGTTGTGGATGCCAACAACGATGGGCTGGCACAAGCCGGGGAGCAACTGACATATTCCATCACGGTAACAAATAATACGAATGAAAGTGCGACTATAGCCATCGTCGACGTAATCCCTCAACATACGGTATACGTTAGCAATGCGACTGATGGGGATTATTCAAATACGGAAAATGAAATCGTCTGGAACGATGTGACTATTCCGGCTGGATCAAGCATGACCGTTTCCTTCGTTGTCAAGGTTGTCGAGAATTTGACGGGCATTTCCCAGGTAGCAAATACAGCGCTCATCACGGGTGAAGAACTGGAAACGCAGACGCCAACGGTGGTGATTGACACCGATCCGGAAAAGCTATTCGTGAGTAGAAAAACAACGGACAAACAGCGGGTCACTGCGGGGGATGAATTGGTCTATACCATCTCGGTCGAAAATACCGGCAACGTTGACTACAATGGCATCTCGGTAGTTGATAATATCCCGGCCAATACAACCTATAAGGCAGGCAGTGCGAGCGAGGGAGCTACCATCAATGGTGATCAGCTGACGTGGACGATCGACGTGCCGTTTGGCGAGAGCCGGCAGGTAAGTTTTGCCGTAGTGGTCACAGCGGATCTTACGGGTGTTGACCAGATTCGCAACGTAGCAACGGTAATCGGTGTAGACCCGGAAGAGCCTGAAGAGCCAGAGGTTGAAGTACCTGTACACTCGATTGACGCCCTTGATGACCATATCGGCCAATTGAATGATTTCAATGGCCGCGTAGACGCCATCAATGTGCTGACGAATGATGTGTTGGATGGTAAAGCAGCTACGATAAGCCAGGTGACGATCAGTGTCGTAACGCCTGAACCGAACGGCTATTTGACGTTGGATACCGAAACAGGCAGCGTGGATGTTGCACGAGGCACCCCTGTTGGTACCTATCAGCTGAAATACCGCATTACAGATAAAGGCGATACGGATTTGTTGGACGAGGCTATCGTCACGGTCGAAATCGTATGTAACGATCAAACCTGGATTAGCGGCACGGTGTTTAATATAGACAACGGCGACAGCCCATTGGCCAACGTGCCCGTGACGTTAATTCCGCAGGGAGATACGGGCGGAAATGTACTGATGCGGGTTACGCAAGCGGACGGACGTTTTACGTTCGAAGGCATGAAGCCAGGCAGTTACTTGCTGCAAGTGCAGGATGCCAATTTAAATGCCGCGCGCGGCTTGTATCCTGCGGGAGAAAGTTCTTCCTTGTTCTTCATAACCATTGAAACATGCGTTCCGATACTGCATGATTTTCCTTATGGAGCATCTGATTTGCCTGTGCTTGGCGACTTGGTGTGGTATGATACAAACGGCGACGGGGTTGATAATGAATGGTGGGATGCCAATGACAATGGAAAAGTTGATCGCACCGATCCGGGAGCGGATGGATCCATTGACTATGCTGCATGGGAATGGATGGATTTGAATGGGGATGGCCGCTGGGATGGCCCCGAGAATGAAGGGGAGTTGAATAAAGGTGGCGTAGGCAACCTGGCTTCTTTGCCAAATATATTCGTCTCCGGACCCAATGGATACCGGGAAGAAGTCATTATCGGTTACCTCGGGTATTGGCGGCACTGGCCCGTGGTGAATGGCGCTCCGCTTTATGGCCAGTTCGAGGTAGAGTTGGTGATGGATGATGAATTGGCTAATAATGCCATCAACATCGCTGCTTCCGGAAAAGTGAAGACGTATGATGCGGCTGGGAATGCAATTGCCTTTGCGGAAACATTTAATAACTATAACTGGATGCAGTTGGCCTTGAACTATTCACAACTACGGCATAACAATCATGTTGTTCAAGGCATGTTGGTTGGCGACAGTGGGTTCCAATCCGCTGATGGCCATCGATACATCAACAAGTTGTTGACACATGGTGTACTCGAATCCATGCTGGCTGCACGGGCGGAAACCTCGGTCGAAATCACCAATGATACGAAACGTACGACAGCACTGTCATCCGCAGCTCCAGCTGATTTGACGCTTGATTTCGGATTGATGGCCGTTACTACGGATGACGAAGTAGGGCCCACTGCCCATGATGATGAAGGAAATACGAATCAGGGCGAACCTGTTGTCCTTGATGTATTGGCCAATGACGTAGCTGGTAGCAGTGCTTTGGCACCCGCAACGGTGCGGCTGGTCACGCCCAACACGGGCAACTTGGTCACCACATTGGAAATCGCCAGCGAAGGTACGTACCGCGTGGATGAAACCGGCCAAGTACAGTTTACACCTACGGATTCATTTGTTGGCACCAGCACGGTGAAGTATACGGTAAAAGACGAAAATGGGCTGGTATCCAACGAAGCAACCATCACGGTTACTGTCGAAGGGGGAGGAACGGAAGAAGTAGCGCCTACAGCTCATGATGATGAAGGAAGCACGAATCAGGGCGAACCTATTGTCCTTGATGTATTGGCCAACGATGTAGCCGGTAGCAGCCCATTGGCACCCGCAACGGTACGGTTGGTAGAACCCGGTACGGGCAGCTTGGTCACCACATTGGAAATCGCCAGCGAAGGTACGTACCGCGTAGATGAAAACGGCCAAGTACAGTTTACGCCTACGGATGCATTTGTTGGTACCAGCACGGTGAAGTATACGGTAAAAGACGAAAATGGACTGGTATCCAACGAAGCAACCATCACGGTTACTGTCGAAGGGGTTGCTGCGGAAATCGCACCGACTGCTGTGGATGACAACGCGACGACACCTTATGGGCAGGCAATCACCATTGCGGTATTGGGAAATGATCAAGTGGGAAGTAGCCCGATTGTGCCGGGTACCGTGCGGCTGATTGATGCAACGGACAATCGGTTAGGCGCAGTAAGCATTCCCGGTGAAGGCCGTTATGAAGTGAATGCGCAAGGAGGGGTAACCTTTGTGCCGGCTGAAGGCTTTATCGGTACAAGTACGGTGCGTTATGAAGTGAGTGATGAAAATGGCTTGGTATCCAACGCGGCGACCATTTCAGTCACTGTCGATGCTCTTCCGTTTAAGATTCCGAACGTATTCACACCGAACGGCGATGGCAGAAACGATGTATTCCAAATCCTTGGCATAGAAGGTTTCGACCGCATGGAGATCACGGTGGTGAATCGCTGGGGCAATGAAGTCTACCGCAACACGAACTACCGGAATACCTGGGATGGACAAGGGCTGAATGAAGGAACCTACTATTATTCAATCATTGGCCATGTCGGCGGACGCCAGGAACGGTATACCGGTTGGGTGCTTATCAAACGGCAGTAACATCAGGCATCGGCAAATATTAATAACACAATGAGGCACGTTATATAACATCTAAAAATAAAACTATGAAGCGCATTATAAGATTAACGATATTAGTAGTCAGCATGGGGATGGCTTGGGAGGCCCATGGCCAACAAAATATCCAATTTACGCAGTATATATTCAATTCAATGAGTGTAAACCCGGCGTATACAGGGTACAAAGAAGAATGGTTCGGCCAGTTGGGACTCCGGGGCCAGTGGGTGGGATTGGAAGGCGCGCCGCAGACGGGTTTGTTGTCCATTGATGGCATCGCAGATCCCATCACCAAGCGCCATGGAGTGGGGCTGCAGCTCACGGCAGATAATTTGGGGCCGCAATCGGCCACTTCGATGTATGCGAATTATGCCTTCCGCCTGCGGTTGAATGAGGAGGACACACAGCGGTTGAGTTTCGGCATCGGCGCTGGTGCGACGCAGTACAGCCTTGATGGTACAGTGCTTGATCCGATTGAAGGGAGCGATCAGATAGTTCCTACGGGCAAGATAAGCAGTTGGATACCGGATCTCCGTTTCGGGGTGTATTACTACAATCCCAAATGGTATGCCGGTGTATCCGTGATGGATATGCTATCCGGAGACCAGACCAATAACATTTTCCGCTGGGACAATACCACGACGGATAATATCCGCCGCAAGCGCCACCTGTATGTTATCGGGGGGGCATTGTTCGATCTTTCACCGGGCCTGAAACTCCGCCCCAGCTTATTGGTAAAAGAAGATTTTAAAGGGCCGACCAGTTTAGACTTGAATGCGATGTTTATTTTCGGTGATCGGTTTTGGCTTGGTGGTGGCTGGCGTACCGGGGTGACTGTTTTCGAACGGGAATATAACCGGATAAGTGGAAATAGCTTGAGTGGGCGGAACTCGTTTTCGGCTGTCACGCAAATCTACGTCACCGAAGCGTTGCGGATAGGCTATTCCTATGACCATATTATAAGCAGGCTGTCGAATGTCCGCAATGGATCGCATGAGGTGACACTGGGCGTCACTTTTGGATCTAAAGCACAGCGGATATTAAGCCCGAGGTTCTTCTAATCAACAGGTTATCAGATAGGAATTCAGAATATCAGGTATAAAAGTTAATAAAACATCTTCCTTTTAATCTTAAAAGATATGAAAAAGAATTACATAGGCTTGCTGGTGGGTATGTCGATGTTATTGATCAATAGCGCGATAGCCCAGGAACAACCTAATCTCCGGGATCGGGCAGATGAATTGTACAAGCGGTTTGAGTATGCCAATGCGGTGAAGCTGTATGCCAGGCTTGTCGATAGCCAACGTCCGCGCGTACAAGATTTGGAGCGCCTTGCCGATAGTTACCTCAAGATGAAAGACTACGAGTCTGCGGAAAATTGGTATGCGCGGCTTACCGGACATGAAGGTGTCCAGCCAGAACACTTCCTTCGTTATGGGGAAGTGCTCAAAATCAATGGAAAGTATGCGGAAGCAAAAGAACAATTGGAGACTTATGCCACCAAAACCGGCGATACTTCCCGGGTTGCCCTGGAAATTATCGGATGTGATTCCGCATTGAACTGGATGGCTCACCCCACACTGCACCGGCTGCATAACGAGGCCGACGTGAATACAGATAATGCCGAATTTTCAGTCTTTCCACAAGGCGAAAACGTGTACTATGCAGGGGAACCTGCCGGCGGTACATTTTCGGATACCTACGGCTGGACAGGCAACGCGTTCCTGCGCGTGTATACAGCACCATTGTCGTCGGGCGGGATGTTGGGTAGCCCTACACTCGCTGAAACGGCCATCAATGACGCCAAGTACCATGTGGGGCCCCTTACGGCAACGAAGGATGGAAATACACGCTTTGTCACCCGTACGCACGTTGGCAAGGAGGGCGAATTGGAAAAGATAGGCGAATATAAGTATCGTACCAATAAACTGGAGCTGTATAGCTATCAAAATGTGAATGGCACATGGGTGGAAGAGCCGTTTGCCTATAACAAGGTCACGGCCTATTCAGTGGGGCATGCCGCGTTGTCGTTGGATGACAATATCCTCTATTTTGTCTCGGATATGCCCGGAGGCCATGGCGGTACGGATATCTGGTACAGCGAACGGCAAGCCGATGGGAGTTGGGGAACTCCTGTCAATGCCGGGGAATCCATCAATAGCGCAGGGAATGAGCTGTTCCCCAATATCGGCCCCGATGGCACGCTTTATTATTCGAGCGATGGTCTGGTAGGAATGGGCGGGCTCGACGTGTTTAAGGCGGTGGGTAGCAAGGCTTCATGGACAGCTCCTGAAAACCTGAAATACCCGGTTAATAGTGCGGCAGACGATTTCGCTTACATTGTCCACAGCGAAGATGAAGAAGGTTTCCGTGGATTTGTTTCTTCCGATAGGCCGGGGGGGAAAGGGATGGATGACATCTATTCATTTTCGTTTGAGAAACCGAAAATTATCATCATCCTGAAGGGTACTACCGCCGATAAAGCTACGGGCGAACGGTTGCCTGCGGCAGCCGTGACACTTTATGATGGCCAGCGGAAGATTATTGCCAAATTGAACAGCAGCAATACAGGCACCTTTGAGTTTGAATTGGAGCGTGACCGCGCCTATACGGTATTGGCACAAAAGTCGGGCTATCATGCGGATTCGGCCAAGGTAAGTACAATGGGAATTACGCAATCGGACACCCTGGAGGTTGCGCTCCTATTGGAACCTGTATTCCAGGTAGGGCAGACCTTTGAACTGGAAAATATTTATTACGATTTTGATAAATACAATATCCGCCCGGATGCGGCAATCATATTGGATGAGCTGGTGCGCACGATGCGGGATAATCCGACCTTGAAAATCGAACTATCCAGCCATACCGATAGTCGTGGCAGCCATGCATACAACGAAGTGCTGTCTCAGCACAGGGCGCAGGCTGCGGTAGACTACCTGGTGAGCCGTGGCATAGCACGGGATCGGATGGTCGCGAAGGGCTATGGCGAGAGCAAGCTGATCAACCGTTGTGCAGATGGCGTCCAATGCTCGGAAGAAGAGCACCAGGCAAACCGGCGGACGGAAGTCACCGTATTGGAATATTAAACCATTTATATCAAACCTAACATTGAAAAGGGCAGCCGGATTCGGCTGCCCTTTGTTGATTTTCAGGAAGAAGGGCGATCTATTTCAAAATCTTCCGGATCTTGTTTGACTTTTTTATCAGTTTGTAAAACGTGTCATAGTCTTCGTTGTCCAATACATCTTTGAGATGTTGGAGCTGCTTGATATGTTCCTGCAATACTTCCAGCACGTTGTCGCGGTTTTGCCTGAAAATCGGTGTCCACATATCGGGCGAGCTCTTCGCGAGCCGCACGGTGGATTCGAATCCCGAACCGGCCAGCTCGAAAATCCGTCCCTGCGATTTTTCTTTTTCCAGCACCGTCAGCGCCAATGCAAAGGACGTAATGTGCGAAATGTGGGATACGTATGCCGTGTGTACGTCATGCTCGTGGGCGTTCATAAAGGTGGTTCGCATGCCCAATTGTTCGGTAATGGCTTCCACCGTCTCAAACGCATCTTCGTCGCTATCCATCGCGTCCACATATACCATCATCTTGTCATTGAACAGGTTGGGGACAGCAGCTTCGGGGCCGGAATATTCCGTGCCTGCCATCGGGTGGGCCGCCACCAGCCGCCCGCGTTTGGGATGGTCTGCTACTTGTGCTAATATCCGCTCTTTGGTAGACCCCATATCGATAATCACCTGGTTCGTCACCCGGTCGAGCAGGGAAGGTAGCAACGTCAATATAGCATCGACAGGGATGGTGAGGAAGATGACGTCGCATTGGTCGAGGGCTTCTTCGATGGTCATGCCTTCATCGACCAACCCCAGCTGTATTGCTTTTTTCAGGTTGCCCTCGCTTTTATCCACGCCCACAAACTTTGTGGCTACTTTTTTCTCCTTAAGGGTGATGGCAATGGATCCTCCAATGAGCCCCACGCCAACAATGGCTACATTCATTTTCTACTTGCGTATATGATTTATGGAATACGTCATAGGCTTATTGGTGCATGTTCGATACGGTCCAATGCGTCATCCAGCACGGCTGTTGTTGCACATAGGCTCACCCGGATATAGGCATTGCCGCCATCTCCGAAAATCCCACCGGGGGTGATGAATACCCGGGACTTTTGGAGGATTTCATCGCTCAGGGCATAGCCGTCGGCATAGGTGGATGGCACGTTGGCCCATACAAATAAGCCCACTTGCTGTTTGTCGTAGGTGCATTTCAGTGCGTCCAGCAGTTGGTATACTTTTTCCCGCCTGCTGTTGTAGGTCTTGTTTAATTCATGGTACCACGTAGGCTCCAGCGACAAGGCCTGCGTGGCTGCCATTTGCACAGGAAGAAACATGCCCGAATCCATGTTGCTCTTAAACCGGATAACCTCATTGATGCGTTCTTCAGCGCCGATAAGCATGCCGATACGCCAACCCGCCATATTCGATGATTTGCTTAATGAATTGAGCTCAATAGCGACATCCATGGCCCCATCGACAGCCAATAGGCTTTGGGGATGGTCATTAAGGATGAAACTGTACGGATTGTCGTGACAAAGCAGGATTTGGTATTGTTTTGCAAACGCTACGATTTCCTTAAAGAACGTGTCCGGCGCTGCGGCACCTGTGGGCATGTGCGGATAATTGAGCCACATCATTTTCACACGGCTGAGATCGCTTTTGGCCAATGCATCCAAATCGGGCAACCAATTAGTTTGTGAAGTCAGCTTGTAAGGCCTGCCGATGGCCCCGCTCAACCGCACGGCAGAAGCATAGGCCGGATATCCGGGATTGGGTAAAAGTGCTACGTCGCCTTCTCCTAAGTAAGTCATGCAAATATGGACGATACCTTCCTTGGAGCCAATCAGTGGAAGCACATGGGTATTGGGGTTTAGCGATACACCGTAATACCGCTGGTACCAATCGGCAATCGCCTGCCGTAGCGGCTGTATTCCCTTGTAATTTTGGTACCCATGGCTAGTCGGCATCTCCGCATAGGCATGGAGCGTCTCAATGACACTCGGATGGGGTGGTAAATCCGGACTTCCGATGCCCAAATTAATCACTTTTGTTCCGGCCTGGTTTAATGCGTCGATTTCCCGTAGCTTCCTTGAAAAGTAGTATTCCTCCGTATGTTGGATCCGCTTAGCAACCTCTATTTGCATTTTTTTACTTTTAGGCGACTAAAATAAATAAATACATCCAATAATTAAGTCCGTATTTTTCGGTCAGCTTTTCTTTTTTGGTAACTTTGCCGCTTGCTTAGTGCTTGATGAAGACATACTTTCGATTACTTTCATACGCCAAACCCATTGAAAAATTTGCGATTCCTTACGTCCTTACTACGTTGTTGAGTGTGGTATTCAGCGTATTAAACCTTGCGTTAGTCATTCCCCTGTTGCAAACATTGTTTAATACCGGAGAATCTGCAGCCGAGGTAGCAAAGCCGGAGCACTGGTATGATATGACGGAAAATTTCAATTATTACGCTACGCAGGCGGGTTTGCTGTATGGCCCTTATGAGGCTTTGAGGCGGGTTTGTTTGATTATTGTTATCTCCGTATTTCTTAGCAACCTTTTTCGCTATCTATCCCAGCGTGTCATGGAAAACCTCCGTATCCATACGCTGTTGAATCTGCGGCGGGCGGTCTTCGACAATGTGATGGATTTGCATGTCGGTTATTTCAGCAATCAACGCAAAGGGGATATCATATCGAAGATTGCATCGGATGTACAGGTTGTGCAATTTTCGGTTACCGGCACCTTGCAGGTCGTGTTTAAGGAGCCGCTTACGCTGGTATTTTACATTGTAGCACTATTTCTGATTTCTACCGAATTGACCTTGTTTGCTGTTGCGGTTATCCCGTTGTCGGCATTTCTCATTTCCAGGCTCGTAAAGCGGCTAAAGGCGCAAGCCGTACAAGCACAGCAGGTCTATGGCAACATGATCGCTTACCTGGATGAAGCATTGTCTGGCGTGAAGATCATCAAAGCCTTCAACGCAACTGCCTTTATCAAGAAAAAATTCAATGACGAAAATGTGCTGCTTTCGAAAATCAGCAGAAGGATGGTGCGGCGGCAGCAATTGGGTTCCCCGGTATCCGAGCTATTAGGCGTTGCGATGGTTGCCGTGGTACTGCTTTATGGCGGTAACCTGGTATTAAGCGGTTCCGGCGAATTGTCTGCGGCGGCATTTATCGGTTATATCGCCTTGTTTTCACAGGTCATGCGCCCCGCCAAGGCACTTACGGATTCGTTTGCCAATATTCATTCCGGGATAGCGGCTGGCGAGCGGGTGCTCGACTTGATTGACCAAAAGAACGAATTGCCTGATGCTCCGTCGGCCCGACGCATTACGGCTTTCAATCAAGGTGTGCGGCTGGCCAATGTGAGTTTCGCATACGGGGATAGGCAAGTCTTAAAAAACATCAACCTCGATATCCCCAAAGGCAAAACCGTCGCATTGGTAGGGCCCTCGGGTGGCGGAAAATCAACGTTGATGGATTTGATACCCCGGTTTATGGATGCGCAGGAAGGTGAGGTATTACTTGATGACGTTAATATAAAAGAATTGAAGACGAATGATTTGCGTGCGCTAATTGGATTGGTCAATCAGGATTTGTTTTTATTTAACGATACGATATATAACAACATCGCATTTGCAACCGAAAATGCGCATTTGGATGATGTAATGGCGGCTGCCAAAATTGCCAATGCACATGAGTTTATCCTGGAGACCGAAAAAGGGTATGATACCTATATTGGTGACCGGGGCATTAAGCTGTCCGGTGGCCAGCGCCAACGGATTTGTATTGCCCGCGCCGTACTGAAAAACCCACCGATTCTGCTGCTCGACGAAGCAACGTCTGCATTGGATACCGAATCTGAAAAGCTGGTGCAGGAAGCGTTGGGCAAACTGATGGAAAACCGTACGACACTGGTCATCGCGCATCGGTTGAGCACCATCCAGAATGCAGATAAGATTGTGGTGCTCGAATCCGGCAACATCGTGGAAGAAGGTACGCACCAGCAATTGCTGGCTAAGGATGGGCTCTATAAAAAATTAATTGATATGCAGCAGTTTGGCGAATGATGCCCCGAATTATAGGGGTTACGTTGTAAATAAACGCAATTTTGCCTAAGTTTGTTGTTTTAGATTTCTGGATATGGATGCTGAAAGAAAACTTACTTTCCTCCTTGGGCATAAGCACCTTGACGGTGCATTGAAAGCAATAGCCGATAAGGTATATGCCGGCGAACGGATTACGGAAGAAGAGGGGGTGCTTTTGTACGAACGCGGCGACTTGGGGTACTTGGGGGTACTGGCAAATTTTATGCGGGAGCGAAGGCATGGAGATACCACTTATTTTAACCGCAATTTTCACATCGAGCCAACCAACCTATGCGTATACGATTGCAAGTTCTGTTCGTATTCCCGTTTGATTAAACAGCGGGATGATGGCTGGGAAGCCACCATGGATGAGATGCTTGGTCAAGTAAAATCGTATGATGCCGAGCCGGTGACGGAAGTTCATATTGTGGGTGGTGTATTGCCCCAATACAATATGGCATTCTACATGGAATTGTTCACGGCGATAAAACAGCATCGTCCGAATCTCCATGTGAAAGCGCTTACGCCAGTGGAATATCACTACATCTTTAAAAAAGCGAAGATAGACTACGCCACAGGCATGGCCATGATGAAGGATGCCGGGCTGGATTCCATGCCGGGCGGCGGAGCGGAAATCTTCCATCCGGAGATCCGGGATCAAATAGCCAAAGATAAATGCAATGCTGAGCAATGGCTACAGATCCATGAAGTATGGCACCAGTTGGGCATGCATTCCAATGCCACCATGTTATATGGCCATATCGAACAGTACTGGCATCGCATAGACCATATGGAGCGGCTTCGGCAGCTACAAGATAAAACGGGCGGGTTTCAAACATTCATTCCGCTCAAATTCAGGAATAAGGACAACCAAATGTCGCACGTGCCGGAAGCTACCGTCATCGAGGACCTGCGCAACTATGCGATTAGCCGCATTTACTTGGATAATTTCCCCCATATCAAAGCCTATTGGGCAATGATTAGCCGGGAAACGGCCCAATTGGCATTGGGCTACGGCGTAAACGATATCGACGGGACGTTGGATGATACCACGAAAATTTATTCCATGGCTGGTGCTGAAGAACAGCATCCGGCAATGACCACGCGGGAACTGGTTGAGCTGATTCGGAATGCTGGCCGGCATCCCGTTGAAAGGGATACCCTTTACCGGGTGATTACGGACTACAAAGACGTGGCCTTCGACGAGGACCAATCCAATAAACAATCAAGGTATTATCAATTACCGGTGTTGAACGATAAATAGCAGTATACTTCTTGGAAAAATTACTTTACATTATCCGCCACGGCCAGACCGATTTCAACCTGAAGGGAATTGTGCAAGGGCGGGGTGTTGATTCGCCATTGAACGAGATGGGGAGGAAGCAGGCCGAAGCGTTTTATGCCCATTATAAGGCCGAGCGTTTTAATAAAATATATACATCTACCTTGCTGCGCACGCATCAAACCGTAGCGCCATTCCTGAAAGAAGGCATACCCATGGAGCAATTGGATGGACTTGATGAGATCGGATGGGGGATGTACGAAGGCAAGGAGCAGACCCCGGAAATCATGGAAGGTTTTACCGACCTCATCATGCGGTGGCGCGACGGCGAATTGGATGTCTGTGTAGAAGGTGGCGAAACGCCCAACCAATTGGCAGCAAGGCAACGCCGGGCACTTAGCCACATCATTGCCACCCCGGAAGAGAAAAAGGTCTTGGTATGCATGCATGGCAGGGCCATGCGTGTATTCCTATGTTTGCTGATCAACCGGGATATTGCATTAATGGATGACTTTCCGCACACCAATACGGCGCTCTATAAAGTGTTATACGATGGGCGCGGGTTCGCCATAGAAGATGCGTATAATATCCAGCATTTGGACGGGTTACTTACGGAATAATTAGAACAAAGGTATACATGGAAAAAGTGAGAGTCTCTGCGGTATCTTATACCAATACGTTGCCGTTTATTTATGGGCTGCAGCATTCGGCGGTCATCGACCAGATCGCGCTTAGCCTGGACGTGCCGAGTATGTGTGCGCATAAATTAATCCACGATGAAGCCGACCTGGGCATTGTCCCCGTGGCGGCCTTGCTTGATCTGCCCAATGCCGAGATTATTTCCGATTATTGCCTGGGCGCGACAGGCGCGGTCAATTCCGTTTTCATTTTCAGCGAAAAGCCCATTGGCGAAGTGGATACGATTCGGTTAGACAGCCAGTCGAGGACCTCAAATGGCTTGGCGCAAGTGTTATTGCGCCATTATTGGAAGCGGGACGTGACGATACTGGCCGAGGGGGCGGCGGATGCTTATGTGGAAATTGGTGATCGCACGTTTGGGAAACAGCAGGCGCATTCCTATGCTTATGATTTGGCATTGTACTGGCAGAAATTTACAGGATTGCCCTTTACATTTGCTGCTTGGGTGGCTAATAAACCGCTGCAACCATCGTTCGTGCACGCGTTTAATGTAGCCCTTTCCTATGGATTGGCCCACCGGGATGTGATCATCGGACAACTTCCTCCCAGGCTTGATTTTGACTATCGTCAGTACCTCATGGAGCATATTGACTATCAATATAATGAAGAGAAAAAGAAGGCTGTGACCCTGTTTTTGAAGTTGATGAAAACATTGGACCATGCTCCCATCAGTTCGTAAAGCGTTCTCATTGATGCCGTTGAGGAATAAACAATAAATCAATAATTATTCAAAAATGAAAATCGAAGACGAGATTCAAACGCGGAAGTTCCGTAATGAACGGCAGAAGGCGACGATCAACATCGTATTCACCAGCAATTGGATTACGAGCATTTTGGAAAAGCGGGCAAATGCGCAGCAGATTACCTTGCAGCAGTTTAATGTCTTGCGGATATTGAGAGGCCAGCATCCCAGCCCGGTTACGAACAGCTTGCTGAAAGAACGGATGCTGGACAAGATGCCCGATGTATCGCGTATCATCGACCGTCTAGTGAGCAAAGGGATGGTCACCCGGGGTGTTTGCGATAGGGATCGGCGGGCTGTAGACGTCATGATTACCCAAAAGGGACTTGATACCTTGGCCGAATTGGAAGACAATATGCTGATGATGGATATCCTCCAAGAAAATATCAGCGAGGACGAATGCCGGATTCTTAATGAATTGCTTGATCGGCTGCGTGGATACCGGCCGCCGGCTGCCGGTTAATCAATGCACATGTGGGTCAAATAAGAAGTTTACGAGGGAAATGGCAATCCCCAAAGCCACAGCGATTATTTTCCTCCTGTTGAAATTGTGATGGTCCGCAGAGCCCGATTCAAAAAGAATCGTTGTGGAAATATGGAGGAAAATACCGATAACCACGGCCATGATCCGATCGAAATACTGCTCGATGTGGCCGATTTCACCAATGCTGATAGCCTGGCTGACCAGGTAACCCAAAGGTGTCATCGCAGCAAACACCGCCAACAATGAGATGATATACTGCCTGGAAAGGGAAGTGTGCAACAAGAGGCTACCCAATGCGAAAGCCGCAGGAATGTGGTGCAAAGCAATCCCGAAGGTAAGCTCATTTTGGTGGTGGGAAGCCAATGGCATCCCTTCCAAAAACGCATGTAAACACAGGCTGATCATGATTCCCAAAGGAAATGCGCCGCTCGGCTTGTGCAAGTGGTGGATATGCCCGTGCTCAATGCCATGGGAAAATTGCTCCAAACCCAATTGGAAAAGAAAGCCAAGGAGCACAAATAGACCAATGTATTCGCCGGACGAACTGTGTGTATGGTATACTTGGGGAATAAGGTGCAATACCGTGATGGAAAACAAATAAGCACCGCTAAAGGAAAGGATGAGCTTCAGTGCATTGGTATTATCACGTTTTACAAAAAATACCGATACGCCGCTCGCAAATGCGGAAACAAATAAAATAGCAATAATCAACGCAGTACTCATAATATATTAGTTGCCGGTAGGGGATTGGGGGTTATGAAACGGAAAATCAGGCCGGTGCACCAGCCGACTAGGCAGCCAAGGATAGCGCCGCCAAGAATATCCAATGGATAGTGTACTCCCACGTATATTTGGGCGAAGCTGATGATTGCGGCCCAAGCAAGCCCAAGCCATAGGATGGGCTTCCAGCGACGGTAAAAAACTAGGATAAGAACCATCGCGATGGCAAAATGGTTGGCCGCATGCGACGAGGTAAAGCTGTACCCGCTACCGCACCGCACACGGATGTTCACTTCTTCTTTAAACTCGATGTCATTGCATGGCCTGACCCGCTGGACGGATTTTTTAATCACGGAAGAAGAAAGCGCGTCTGCGATGCCAAACGTGATCAAGATGAGGAAAACAATGAGTACCCCTTTTTTTTTGTAGTTTTTGATACAGAAAATAATGATAAAGAGGTACAAGGGAGCCCAGGTATACGGATTGCGCAATACCGGCATCAGCCAATCAAAGAATGCATTGCTCCACCCTTGGTTGATAGCTAAAAAAGCTTCTTGATCTATGGAGATGAGTTGATCGATCATTTAAATTAAACAAAGTTGCAACAAAAGTAGAAATAAATTTGGATTTCCAATGATACGCCTGACAATTAAAAAATACAGCACAATATTCCTAATTTTATCGCCTCGAAAATAAACATTTGTAGCAAACAGACAGTAGCTAAAAAACAAGAAAATGACATTAATCAAATCCATCTCGGGTATCCGTGGTACCATCGGAGGGAAACCGGGAGAAGCACTTACTCCGGTTGATATTGTAAAATTTACTGCCGCGTTTGGCCAGTTTATCCGGCAAAAGACAGGTATCAACAAAATAGTCGTCGGCCGCGATGCGCGTATTTCCGGCGAGATGGTGCGCAACCTGGTCATTGGTACGCTCCAAAGCATCGGCATGGATGTGGTTGATCTGGGATTGTCTACGACGCCCACGGTTGAAATAGCGGTACCCCAAGAGGGGGCCGGTGGGGGGATCATCCTGACGGCCAGCCACAATCCTATCCAATGGAATGCACTTAAATTACTAGACGGGAGTGGCGAATTTATCAATGATGCGGCGGGACAGCAGGTGCTGGAACTGGCAGAAACCTTGGATTTTGATTTTGCAGACGTGCACCAACTGGGCTCGGTGGCCTATACGGATGGTTATTTGCAGCGACATATTGACCAAGTGCTGGCGCTACCTTTGGTTGATGCTGCAGCGATACGGCAGGCGGGATTCAAGGTAGCGGTGGATGCCGTAAATTCAACGGGGGGGATATTCGTACCGGCACTCTTGGAAGCGCTTGGTGTAGAAACGATATACCCGCTCTACTGCGAGCCGAATGGTGATTTTCCGCATAATCCGGAGCCCCTCGCTGAAAACTTAACCGACTTAGCCGCGCTCGTCGTCGAAAAAGGTGCCGACTTGGGGATTGCAGTAGACCCTGATGTAGATAGGCTCTGTTTCATGATGGAAAATGGGACGCTATTTGGCGAAGAGTATACGTTGGTAGCAGTAAGTGACTATGTGCTCCAGCATACCCCCGGGCATACGGTGTCCAATTTGTCCTCTACGAGGGCCCTGCGTGATGTCACGGTCAAGCATGGGGGGCAATACTATGCCGCCGCCGTGGGCGAGGTCAATGTGGTCACCAAAATGAAAGAAGTAGGTGCCGTGATCGGCGGTGAGGGCAATGGCGGCGTCATCTATCCGGCGTTGCATTATGGCCGCGATGCGCTGGTTGGGATAGCACTTTTCCTCACCCACTTGGCTAAAAGCGGCAAGCGTATTTCAGAACTGCGTGCCGGATATCCACCGTACTACATGTCCAAAAATAAAATTATACTCACCCCGGATCTGGACGTGGATGGCTTATTGGCCGCCATGCAAGAGCGGTACAACGATGTACCCCATAGTACCATTGATGGACTGAAGATTGACTTTGAGCAGGAATGGGTCCATCTGCGGAAATCCAATACCGAGCCGATCATCCGGATTTATTCCGAGGCTCCGACACCGGAAGGGGCGCTGGCCATCGCGCAGCGCATCATCCAGGAAATCGAAGCGTTCATTGGCTAAGTGCTTTCCAGCACCCGTTGAAATTTGTATATTGCCATTTTTGAAGATTGATATGGCTGTAGATGATAGCATACAAGTAACCTCTGAAACGGGTAGATTGCGGCGCGTGTTGGTGCACAGCCCGGATAGTGGATTGGGCAAGGTCGTTCCTTCCAAGGCGCAAGACTGGCTGTTTGAAGACATTGTGCACCTGGATACCATCCGGCGCAATGAATACGACTATTACGTTAAATTGCTGCTGTATTTTTTAGATGAAAGGAAAATCAAGGGCCGTTTGGCCCACATCGATGATCCGGCAAGCGAGCGGGCTTTTTATAAACCCGGCCATCGGGCTTTTTACCATTCCGAAAAAGTAATCGAATTGCAGGTACTGCTTACCGAAATACTGGAAAGTCCGTCGATCAAGAGCCAGCTTGTCGCTTCTGTTTGCGCTATCGAGGCGTGCAGCTACGAAATCCAGCAGGAAATGATGGGGTACACTCCGGCGGCATTGGCGAGGGTTTTCTTCAGTGGCACCTACAACGAAACGGTGCTTATCTTCCCACCGATTCCCAATTTCATTTTCACGCGGGACATCGGCATCGTCATCAATAATCACATTTTGCTCAATAAACCAAAAAAAGAAGCCCGGAAACGGGAAGCGCTGATTGCCAAATATATTTTCTACCACCATCCGATTTTTGCCGGATATAGGGATAGGATTATCGAATTGACAGATACCCAGCACCATTTTTTATTGCCCAAAGATTCGGCAGCAGAAAAAGTGACGCTGGAAGGGGGCGATGTGATGGTGGTGAGCAAGGATCACATCTTGGTTGGAGTGAGCGAACGCACCAGCCGGGAAGCCGCCGCACAAGTGGTTGCCCACTTGTTTGAACGGGGTGTTGTCAGCAAAGCGACCATCGTGAGGATTCCCAATAAACGGGATTATATGCACATTGATACGGTCTTTACGCAAGTAAAGAAAGACGTATGGGTGATGCTGGGCGACTTTTCCCGCGAGCGTACCAAAGGATTGCAGACAGACGATATCCATCGTGCATTACGTATCCAAACGCATAAGGCAGACCGGCTGGAAATCATCCAGTTTGAAAAAGCGGATACGGCGCACCCGCGTTTCTTTGAAAGCCTCGAAGATTTGCTTATCGATGTAAGCGTATCGGATTTGGGCTGTGCTGCCGAAGATGTGCGGATTATCCTATCGGGCAACGACGAGTTTCCATACGATGCACGTGAGCAGTGGACAGATAGTTGCAATTTATTGGCCCTCCGGGAGGGTGTGGTGCTGGGCTACGACCGGAATGACCGTACCACGGAAGCGTTCCGGATGGCAGGTTTCGACATCGTGGATGTGCGGACGTTGCTGGCCGATTTGGAGGCGGGCAGGCTGTCCGTTGATGCGTTGAATGACACATTGGTGCTGATGCCGTCAGCGGAGCTGTCCCGTGCACGGGGCGGTTTTCATTGCATGAGCATGCCTTTATTGCGAGACGAATGACCTTATTAATGATCCGCCCGGCGCATTTCGGCTACAACGAACAGACCGCCGTAAACAATGCATTCCAGCAGCCCGCAACGGAAAATGGCGAAGCGATCCAGCAAAAAGCTGTGCAGGAATTTGATACGTTTGTGGGGCTGCTGCGTAGCCACGGTATCGACGTGCTGGTTGTGCAGGATACGGCCTATCCGCACACACCGGACAGTATCTTTCCGAACAATTGGATTTCCTTCCACCAGGATGGCACCGTCGTCTTGTATCCGATGTTTGCCGAAAACAGGCGCTTGGAACGGAAGCAGCAGGTGCTTGATGAAATCGGCAACCGATTCCATGTCCGCCACCGGGTGGACTACACCGGACATGAAACGGAAGGGCGGTTCCTTGAGGGAACAGGTAGCATGGTGCTGGATCGGGTATATAAAATCGCTTACGCCTGCCGCTCTCCCCGTACAGACGAAGCCCTGTTGTTGGATTTTTGCGGGCAGATGGGCTACCGTCCGGTTATGTTTGATGCAACCGACAGCCGGGGAATGCCGATATACCATACCAACGTGATGATGTGCGTGGCGGATGACTATGCGGTAGTCAATTTGGAAAGCATTGCAGCGGTGGATAGGACGGTTGTTGTAGAGGCCTTGGAAGGCTCGGGGAAGGCTATCCTGCCCATCACTTCAGCACAGATGGATGCGTTCGCGGGCAACATGTTGCAAGTTGAAAACCGGGAGGGCGAGCGTTATCTAATCATGTCGTCACGTGCATATGAGGCGTTGCGCCCGGATCAGGTGGAGCGGTTGGTGGCGTTCAACCCGATTATCCACGCGCCGCTGGATACCATCGAGCGCCATGGCGGCGGCAGCGCCCGCTGCATGATAGCCGAGGTGTTCCTCCCCGTCAGCTCGAATGGTCGGCTACAATGACCCATTCGCCTTCGATCTTTTCAAACAGCAGCGTGAAATGTCCCGAGGCATTTCCGACAGTCCGCGTGAGTTGCCATTTGCCGAGCACAAAGCAATGGGTGGGCGATAGCTGTTTCACCTGCAAAATGTCAAAATGAAGCTTGCCCATGGCTGCGGTATCCGGATAGGTATTGGTATAACGGTCCAAGGTGTTTTGCCAGCCAAATACGGGGCCCTTGCTTCCGACGAACAATAGGCTATCATGGTGCCAATAGGTTTCCATGAAGGCGTAGATGTCTCCATTATTCCATGCGCTTTCCTGTTTTTCCATGGAAGCCCTGATGGCTGCTTCTGGCGTGGCGGGGGCGCTTGAATCCGTTGCCGTTGGATCGGCACAAGAAGAAACGGAAAGGAAAAGCGACACAATGACGAGTAAGTTTATGGCATTCATGCGTTGGTTTTTTTATCTTTACGACAAAGATAGTATTTTCACCCATGGATGCCACGCTATACATGTTGCTGCTGGGGTGCAAACCGGAAGGCAGGCACACGGAGCAACACGATGTTTTTTTCGGAATCGGAACTGCATTGAGTGATTTGGTGCCGGATATCAACGCTTTTTGGCCCGAAGCCCAAGGGAAAATCCATATCGACGCCTGGCGGACGGTTCGCTTTGTCGATGGATATACCATTACCGCCATCCCCAAGGACGAGGCATCGCAGCTCGGGGGATCACCGAAGTTGTTTTTCGTAAACCTGGGCGGCTACAAGGAAGGTGATTTCGAAGAATACCATTATAAATGCCTCTCCATCGCTGCGGATGCCGCCGGGGCAATCAAGCAAGCCAAAGAACAGACGTTTTGGAAGCATAACATTTCCTCCCATATCGATGATAAATATGGCATCGATGTAGACGATGTCTATGAAATAGGGGATGTACTTGCCCCGCACCTGAAAGAGCGGTATACGTTGGTGATCGAGAAAATCGAACAGGGAACACCGGATGAGCTGCATCCGGGGTACCTCAAGCTGAGCAAATTGGTTGGGTAATGCGTGCCCAACCCATTAGGCGTGTATCCACTTGAAGCTATAACTTTTTTCCGGTATTTTCATCCGGTCGGCCAAGCGCAGCAACCGATCAGGCAGCCGCATCAGGTAGTCCCTTGCGCGCTCACCGGCTTCATTAAGCTCCCGGATAGACTCTACCTGCCACTCCCGGAGCAGTTCCTTAAGAATATCTACGTAATCCACCGCCGTATACACACCAAGCCGCTGGGCAGCATCGGAAAAATGGGCAAAAGCTTCACCTTGGGGCTCACCCGATTGGCGCAGCAAATGGGCGGGCATCACGATTTTTTTGCGCATCATGTCTTCAAAGGCCAACATGACTTCGCTGGGATCCACTTCCATAGCTTTGGAGATAAATGACATGTAGGCCTTGGCGTGCCGTGCCTCGTCAGATGCGATGACACCGCACATTTTGGCCAGCAGTTTGTCGCCATCCTTCTTGGCAAATCCTGCTACGCGCCTGTGCGATACATTGGTGGCCAGTTCCTGGAACGATGTATAGATGAAATTGCGGTAAGGGTCATTGCCCGTGCCGATATTGATGCCGTCTTGGAGCAAGTATTGGGTAGATATCTCCATTTCACGCATGTTTACGCGTCCGGAGAGGTAAAGGTATTTATTCAGCAAATCACCGTGGCGGTTTTCCTCGGCCGTCCACGCCCGTACCCATTTCATCCAGCCGCCTTGTTCATTTTTGTTGACGTCTTCCACCATGGTCAGCCAGGATTCATACGTAGGCAACGCCTCTTCGGTAATGGTGTCGCCAATCAGTACGGCCACTAAATCATAGGATAATTCCCGTGCACTTTCCTGCAATTCTTTGACTTCCCGGAAAAAAGTATCCCGTGAAGCGTCGGGTAGCAAATCGGCAGGCTGCCACATTTCTTCCACGGGCTTCAGGTACTCACTCATTTCATTGAGCATGAATGGCTCCAAATACGCCATTACTTCCTTTCGTGATCCTTCGGGTATCTGTTGTGTTAGTGTTTGCATATTTCCTGCAAAGGTAGTCAAATACGCTGATAATCTTTTTTTAACAATCCGATTATATTTAAAATATGACAAGAATCATATTTTAAAGCGTATTTTTGGGCGTTTTAATCCTTAAATCAATAACGGATGAAGCCCCTTCTTGTTTGCAAAAAATGGTAATGGTCAAGCTTAACGATGAATAACTTTAGTATACGGGTATATGGCATCCTGATTAATGGAAAGCAGGAAGTGCTGATCAGCGATGAACGGGAATACGGCATGGAGTTCAGTAAATTTGCCGGTGGTGGGCTCGAATATGGCGAGGGACTGTTGGAAGGGCTCAGCCGGGAGTTTATGGAGGAATGTGGAACAAACATCGAAATCCTGCGCCATATCCATACAACGGATGTTTTCTTCAAATCCGCATTCAGCGACAGCCAGGTTATCGGGGTTTATTACTTGGTGAGAAACCTAGCACCCTTTGTCTGCCGGTTCAGTGAAAA
Organism: Parapedobacter koreensis; assembly: GCF_900109365.1. Lineage (GTDB taxonomy): Bacteria > Bacteroidota > Bacteroidia > Sphingobacteriales > Sphingobacteriaceae > Parapedobacter > Parapedobacter koreensis. Next base: position 396,994 of record NZ_FNZR01000003.1, read on the forward strand.
ACGCTTTGATTTTGAAGCCGGAAAAGAGCCGGACCAAGTGTTCCGCTGGGTGCCATTGGCTGAATTGAAAGCAGCCGATCTTACCTTCGAGATGGACAGGGCCGCTTGGCAGGTACTGGTGTCGGAAAAAAGCTACGGATTGGAATTTTAGTGGCATAAGCAGGGGGCTTTGGGGGCCAATGAAACCGATAATTGCATACATTCGCGCTGGTTTTGTTATGGATTGATGGAATATTTTTTTTGGATCGGCCTATTTCTTATCGTTTATACCTATATCGGTTATGGCGTTGTACTGTATGCATTGGTGGCCGTCAAAAGACGGCTAAGCGGAAAACGGCATGTTCCATACACCGAACCAAGCAGCCTTCCTTCGTGCTCCGTGGTGGTAGCTGTTTACAATGAAGCGGCCATCATCGAAGCGAAGATAGCCAATACGCTGGCCTTAGCCTATCCACAGGGAAAGCTTCATTATTTTTTCGTGACAGACGGGTCTACAGACGAATGCCCCCTGCTCATTGCCAAATACCCACAGGTCAACCTGCTGCATACCGACGAACGTAAAGGCAAGATTGCGGCCATTCATCGCGCCATGGAGCAGGTCACGACTGACATCGTCGTTTTTACGGATGCCAACACCTTGCTCAATGCCGATGCCCTTATGGAAATAGCCAAACATTATGCAGACGGGAAGATCGGTGCCGTGGCGGGCGAGAAGCGGGTATATTCGGGCAAAGAGGCAGATGCGAGTGCGGCAGGGGAGGGCTTCTACTGGAAATATGAATCTACGCTGAAAAAATGGGATTCCGAATGGTATTCCGTTGTAGGGAGCGCCGGAGAACTCTTCAGTATCCGCACCAAGCTGTATGAGGCGGTACCGCCGGACACCATATTGGACGACTTCATGATATCCATGCGGATCGCTGAAAAAGGATACCGCGTGGTTTATGACCCCAAGGCCTACGCAACGGAGATGGCTTCAGAAAACGTAAAAGAAGAGTTGAAGCGGAAGGTTCGGATAGCAGCCGGGGGAATCCAATCCATCGTGCGGCTCAAGGGATTGTTGAACCCATTCACCAATCCGGTGCTGACATTCCAATACATCAGCCATCGGGTGTTGCGGTGGACCATTACGCCGGTATTGCTACCCCTTGTCTTTGTCAGCAACGGCATGTTATACCTGAAAGGAGCGGGCGACCTATACACGGTCCTGTTTTATGGGCAGCTGTTTTTTTATACATTAGCATGCATAGGGTTCCTGCTCGAAAGGAAAGCGTTGAAAATAAAGGCAACGTTCGTACCGTATTATTTCTGCGTGATGAATTATGCCGTGCTCGCCGGAATTGTGAGGTACCTCAACGGACGGCAAAGTGCTGTTTGGGAGCGTGCCCACCGGAAACACGAAACGTTATAGTTTTATAACCTCTTTAAAAAGTCGGCCTGATCTTAAAGAAAAACATAGAAAGTTTTTGGTTTAATTAAGGAAATAATAAATTTGTGACATTCATACCGATTCGGAATCTCATCATATGAAAGAAAAAAATACATCCCGTCGGGAATTCATCAAGAAGTCATTACTGGGAGCAGCCGCGTTCAGTATTGTGCCCCGTTTTGTTTTGGGTGGCCCGGGTTACCTGGCGCCCAGTGATCACCTTACCAAAGGCATAATAGGTGTAGGATCTATGGGCCGGGGGCATTTTGAATATGCCGGCACCAAGACGGTGGCCATCTGTGATGTAGACACCCGGCACCTTGCTATTGCGATGAAACAACTTGGTGATGCTGGCGTCAAGCAATTTGCTGATTTCCGCGAGCTCATCCAACTGCCCGAGGTGGATATCGTCCATATTGCGACCCCTCCGCACTGGCATGGCCTTATGGCAGCCGAGGCGGCACGCATGGGCAAGGATATTTGGTGCGAAAAACCGATGACCCGGACTATTGGAGAAGGCAAGCGCGTCAAGGAGGCCGTTAAGCAACATGGGAATATTTTCCGCCTGAATACATGGTTCCGCTTTGAGTCCAATTTTTACGGGATGAACGTGCCGGTAAAACGGATTAAAAAGCTGGTGGACACCGGCATGCTGGGCTGGCCGCTTAAAGTGACCATTAGCAAGCACACCGGGTTTGATTGGAAATTCTATTGGGTGGGCCGTGAGAATTTACCGGTAGAGCAGGTACCCAGTGAGCTTGATTATGACATGTGGCTTGGCCCTGCGCCGTACAAACCATATAGCACACACCGTGTACATACCACATTCCGGGGATATTGGGATTATGACGGTGGTGGATTGGGCGATATGGGGCAACATTACATCGATCCGGTCCAATATTTCCTTAACAAAGATAATGAAAGCCCCGTTTCGGTAGAGGTGGACGCCCCCCAGCAGCATAGTGATGCCGTGGGCACTTGGCGCCGCATCACCTATACCTATGCCGATGGCTGCCAGATCATCCTTGATGGGGAAGGCAGGGATGTGGGCAAACCGTATATCGAAGGCCCGTTGGGAAATGTTTATCGCGGCTTTAAGTCGGATATTCCAGATATGGAACGCAAGCTGGCCGCTTTTCCGGATCCCGAGCCCCAAGTGACCGATTTTGTTGAAGCGGTAAAAAACCGCACAAAATTTGCGCTCAATGAAGAGAATGGCTACCGTTCGTGTACCATCGTCAATATGGGCTTAGTAGCTTTGCGGCTCAATAGGTCGTTGAAGTTCGATCCCGAAAATCAAGTATTTGTAAATGACGAGGCAGCCAATAGGCTGATAGATCAGCCCATGCGCGGTCCTTGGTCTATATAAAATCGTTCATATAAAACGCCATCATCCAATGAGAAAATCGATATATCCATTTTTCGTGCTGTTCGTGCTTCAGCTGACTGTACATGCGCAGGTAGACTCCAAGGTCGCTGATTTATTGGCGAAGCAACCAGCCGAAACGTCCAACAGCTTCCGTGAAGTGATGGCGCAACTCGAACGGTTTTCCGAGTCGGACATTTCAACGTTGCTTCGTCAACTAACCCCTCCCGGCAAGGGAGCTAACGCAGGCATTGAATATGCAGCCAATAGCTACAGCTACCATGTTTTGCTGGCCGGCAAAGGGGAGCAACGAGCCACGTTTGTGAAGGGTGCAATAGCGGCACTGGATGCGCTGACGGACAAAGACAATAAAGGATTTGTAATCCAACTGCTGCAGAACGCCGGGGATGACACGGCTGTGGATGCGTTGAAGCGTTATTTGAATGACGATCGGCTGAGCGAAAAGGCTGCCCGTGCATTGGCCAGGATCGGTACGGAATCCGCTGGCGCTGCCTTGTTAGCTGGTTTGCAGGATGCTACAGAAGTAGCGGCCGTCAATGTAGCCAATGCACTTGGATTCATGGCTTATCAGCCCGCAGAGCAACAACTGCTCGCAAGGGTAAGCACCGAAGCTATACCCTTGCGGAAAGCCGTGCTTTATGCGCTTTCGCGCGTCGGCAGCCCGGCTGCTGAACCCGCTTTGAGAAAGGCCGCGCAAGATGTAGGCTTTGTTTATGATGTAACCGATGCGACGGCCGCCTATGTGAACTATGCCTACCGGCTGGCTTCCATGGGAGAAACCGCAGCGGCCGAAAAAATTGCCTCACGCTTACTCCGGTCAGCAAAGCAGGATCAACAGGTGCATACCCGTGTCGCTGCTTTACGGCTGCTTACCCAAATCGATGGCAATAAACAGGTGAATGTACTGGTGAAGGGGACAAAGGACGAAAATAGCATATACCGGAGCACAGCGTTGGCCCTGTTGGCACCCTACCTCAATGAGCGGATTTCCTGGCAAATAGGCAGAGGAATATTTAAGGCCGATGAATCGGTGCAGGTAGCTATCCTTCGCTATTTTGGGGATCACAACTTGGTCTCGATGCTTCCCGAAGTCAGGAGGGCATTGGATACCGGCACGCCAAATGTGCGTGCAACTGCCGTGAACACGCTGCAAAAATTACTTGGCAATGAAGCTGCCGCCGAACTGATTGAAAGGCTTGGCGCAAGCGATGTGGAAACGAGGACAGCAATAAAGGAAGCACTGCTCATTTCGAAGAACAGCCAGTTGCCCACATTGCTTACAAGAGCATTGTCCACGGAAAAAGATTCGGCACTCCAAGTGCTGCTTATCGATCTGTTGGCCCAGCGTGGGGTCGGCGAAAGTGTGCCCCTTATCTTTGAAATTATACAAAGCGAGGCCCCTGTGGAAGTCAAAACCGCTGCGTATGCGGCGTTGCCACAGGTAGCCCGCCCCACTGATTTGGAAAAATTGATGGAGCTGCTTTTCAGTGCAAAGAGCGAGCATGTAGGCCCCGTCCAGCAAGCAGTCATCGTGGCGGTAAACCGTGGTAGGGACAGGATTGATCAAGTGCAACAGGTGGTGGCACGTTTCCAAAAAACCAATGCCGTTTCGCGGCCGCTTTTTTTTCCCATCTTATCGGGCATCGGCGGCGGGGAGGCATTGGCATTGATAGCCGACTATACCGATAATGCCGATCCGGGCATTCGCGGAGCGGCCACTACCGCTTTGGTGAATTGGTCAGGTGCTGAGGCATTGCCGAAATTAGTCGAGCTCAGTCGCAAGAAAGTCATGGACGCAGCCCAGCGGGATGCGGTGGTCAAGGGATTGATACGCGTCATTGGCATATCCGGTATTCCTGCGGAGCAAAAAGTGTTGCACCTCCGTGACCTGTTCGAGATTGTTGAGACCGCCGACCAAAAAAAGGCCATATTAAGTGCGTTGGAATCCAGCAAGACGTATAATGCCTTGATTTTTGCGGGTAAATACCTCGATGATGAACAGCTAAAATCCACCGCAGCCAATACGGTTATGAACATCGCCCTGGAGGACAAACGCTTTTACGGGCCAGACGTTACCCGTTTGCTGACTAAGGTGATGGCGCTTTTATCCGGCAGCGAGAGCAGCTACCTCCGGGAGGCTATCCAAAAACACCTGGATGAACAAACTGACCAGGAAGCAGGCTATGTCTCCCTGTTTAATGGCCGAGACCTCACCGGATGGAAGGGTTTAGTAGCTAACCCTATCCAGCGTGTGCTGATGCATCCGGATTCGCTGGCAATTGCACAGGAACAAGCAGACCAACTTATGCGGCAGGGCTGGTCTGTTGAAGATGGCGTATTGCAATTCAATGGCCATGGAGACAACATCGCGACGACAGAACAATACGCAAATTTTGAGCTATTCGTGGATTGGAAGCTTGCAAAAGAAGGTAAGGAAGGTGATGCTGGCATTTATTTAAGAGGTACCCCGCAAGTGCAGATATGGGATATATCCCGGGTAGATGTCGGTGCGGAGGTCGGATCCGGTGGGCTGTACAACAACGAAAAGAACCGCCGCCATCCGCTGAAGGTGGCTGACAATCCATTGGGCGAGTGGAATACGTTTCGTATTGTCATGATAGGCGATAAAGTGACGGTATACCTCAACGGCGAACTGGTAACCGACAGTGTTGTACTGGAAAACTACTGGAATAGGAGCTTGCCCATTTTTCCGATAGAGCAGATTGAATTGCAAGCACACGGAACGCACGTGTCGTATCGGGATATTTACATCAAGGAACTTCCTTGAGGTGGGCCCTTATACGGCTTCTTCCAGCAATTGTTTCTCGTACAGTTCGAAGTAACTGCCTTGCAGGGCAAGCAATTCTTCATGGGTTCCCTGTTCGATAATGGCGCCTTCATCCAACACGATGATGCGGTCGGCATTTTTGATGGTAGAGACCCTGTGCGCTATGAAAATGGTGCTCTTGCCTTTCATGTCCGTGCTAAGATTGCGCAGGATTTCTTCTTCCGTTTTGGTATCCACGGCAGACAGGCAATCATCGAAAATCAGCATTTGCGGATGCTTGATGAGTGCCCTTGCGATAGACACCCGTTGCTTTTGCCCACCGGATAAGGTAATTCCCCGTTCGCCGATGGTGGTTTCGAATCCCTTTTCAAAGGCGATAATATTCTCGTATACGGCCGCCCGTCTGGCGGCCCTTTCTACCTCATCCAGATCGGCTTTGTCCAGCCCGAAGGCAATATTATTGGCAATGGTATCGGAAAACAGAAAAACATCTTGCGGCACAAAGCCGATTTTGCTTCGGAACGCTTGCAACGGTAATTGGCGGATATCCTCGCCGTCGATGGTGATGTTGCCGGACTCGACGTCATACATGCGCATCAGCAGGTTGGCCAGCGTGGATTTGCCCGATCCGGTCCGGCCAATGATCGCAAGCAACTCACCGGGCCTTACTTCAAACGATACGTTTTTTGCCGCTTGGATACCGGTATCCGGATACGTAAAATTGACCTGTTCAAAACGGATATGCCCCTGCGTTTCGAAATGACCATGAGCAGCGGAGGTTATCGCCGGCTCGGTACGGAGAAATTCGTTGATGCGCTTTTGAGAAGCCGCCGCCCGCTGGATGAGTGAAGTGACCCAGGCTAATGCCATTGCCGGGAACGTCAGCTGGTTTACATAGATGATGAATTCGGCGATGTTGCCTGAAGTAATGGTGCCCTTGGCTACTTCCAAGCCCCCGATATACACCGTGATGACCGTGCTCAGCCCGATAAGCAATAGGATCAGCGGAAAAAAAATGGCTTCTGTCTTTACAAGTGCCAGCGAGGCTTGGCGATACGTGTTGCTTTCGTCCATAAAACGATCCATTTTGTCCACTTCCCGGTTATACGTCTTTATTACACGTATGCCCGAAAAGGTTTCTTGGACAAAAGTCGAAAGTGTTGAAAGCTGCTGTTGTATGTGCTCGCTGCGACGGTTGATAATCTTGTTGACGAATAATAAAATGGCAGACAGCACGGGTATGGGCATCAGCGCATAGAGCGCCAATGTGGAGTTTACGCTGATCATGGCGGCGATGACCATGATGGATAAGACCACGGTATTAATGGAATACATGACGGCCGGCCCGAGGTACGAACGTACCCTATTTACATCCTCCGTTATCCTGTTCATGAGGTCGCCGGTATTGTTCCTTCGGTAAAAAGCCATATCCAACTGTTGGTAATGATGGTAGATCTCATTTTTTAGATCATATTCGATATGCCGTGAGGTGAGGATGATTGTCTGGCGCATCAAGAAAAGAAACACCCCCCGGATAAGCGAGAGCAGCAATACCAATACGCCAAACAACAGCAAGCTATATCCGAAAATCTCATAGACAAGCTGCTGCCGCTCAAACCCATCAAATAAACGGTACATGCTGATGTTTTCTTTGACCAGGTCAAAGGCAATACGGATAACCTGGGCAGGCAGCACGCCGAAATAGTTTGAGACGATCACAAAAATGACGCCGGGAATCATCCGCCAGCGGTATTTGTAGAAATATTTATTGAGGTGTGCGAGGTGTTTCATTTGTGCATCGTTAGCCGCCGGCCAACGGAACCATTCCTGGAAGCATCAGGATTTAGCCCGGCGGAAGATGCAAAAATACGAAATGTTTGACCGCGTAGGTGACATGCATGAATATTTTTGCTAAGTTTGCCCCAAGATTGCAGTTCATCTCATAGCGTATAATGTTGTATGTCCGTACCTGCCAAAGATAATTCGTCCTTTAAATTGATGGCCCAATTCGGCCATCAGAAGCTTGTGTTCTGTAATGACGGTACTGTGGGGTTACAAGCAATCATAGCTATTCACGATACCACGCTCGGCCCTGCAATCGGGGGGGTAAGGATGCTTCCTTATCAAAATACCGACGAAGCCATTGACGACGTGCTGCGGCTTTCACGGGGCATGACCTATAAGGCTGCGGTGGCCGGAGTGAATCTGGGTGGGGGCAATGCGGCGATCATCGGTGATCACCGCACGCAGAAAAATGAAGTGTTGCTGCGCCGGTTCGGACAGTTTGTGGCCGAATTAAGCGGTACGTTTATTGCCTCATTGGATATTGGTACAACGCCCAAGGACATGGAATACCTGCGGATGGAGACGAAGCACGTAGCCGGCTTGCCCAAATCGCTGGGCGGCAGTGGGGATTCTGCCCCGTTTACCGCAAAAGGGGTATATTATGGCATCAAAGCTTCCTTGAAAGAGCTGTATGGCAACGATAGCCTGGCAGGCCGCACTGTAGCCGTACAAGGTGCCGGCAATGTGGGCGAACAGCTGATCGCCTTGCTGCGGGAGGAAAACGCCAAGGTATATGTCAGTGACATTGTTGAAGAGCGTATGGTGGAAATTGCCAATAAGTATAAGGCGGTAGCCGTTGCCAATACCAATATCTATGAATTGGATGTCGATGTCTATTCGCCCTGTGCATTGGGCGGCACGGTCAATAAAGACACCTTGGCCAAGATGCGGTGCCGGATCATCGCAGGCTCCGCTAATAACCAGTTGCGGAATGAGCAGGAGGATGGCCAATTGTTAATGGAAAAGAAAATTTTGTATGCGCCTGATTACCTCATCAATGCCGGAGGATTGATCAGCTGCTATTCAGAAATCGCAGGCTACAGTGTATCACGTACTGCCGCGCTTACTGAAAATATTTATGAAGCTACCCGTTCCGTATTGCGCAAGTCGATAAATGAAAATGTGGCTTCTTACCAAGCGGCAAACCAAATCGCAGAATCACGGATAGCGGATATGCGTAAAATCAAATACTAAAAGCTGTATGTTGGTATTTTTATCCAATCGTTCTTTATATTATTATGCTAAATAGAAGACACTTACGCGTCAAGGTATTACAGACACTGTATGCATACCAACTATCGGAGGACAAACAGGTCAGTAAGTTTGAAAAAGCGCTGTTAAAAAGCGTGGATCAGGTATACGAGATGTATATCTGGACGTTAAACTTATTGGATGAGGTATCGGATTATGTGCGGATTGATGCCGATGAACGCGCAAACAAGTATTTACCGTCAGCAGCAGATCTATCGCCCAATATCCGGTTATATACGAATACATTTATCGAATTATTGCGGCACAACGAAAAGTATAATGCAGGCGTAAAGCAATACAAAGTGTCGTGGAGTTTTGATCCGGAAATCGTGCGCATGGTCTTTTTCCAATTGAAAGACACAGAGGCCTATGCCACTTATTTGAGCCAGGATGATCGCTCCATTGCCGCGGAAAAAGATATTGTCAAGTTCATTTTCAAAAAGATTATCCTTAAAGCACCGGCCATCGAGCAAGTATTTGAGGAAAAATTTATCAACTGGTCGGTAGACAAAGAAGTGTTGCAGGCAATGATCGCCAAAACCTTCAAGAATTTCACGAGCGAAAACCCCAGCCAGAACCAGTTGGCCGAGCTGACACCCAATTGGCAGGAAGACAGGCAATTCATTACGGATTTATTGGGGCATGCCATCCGTTATGCCGATGAATACCAGCAGTTGATCAGCACAAAAACCAAGAACTGGGAAGCGGATAGGATAGCCTTATTGGACAACCTGTTGATGCGTATGGCAATTTGTGAGCTGCTTAATTTTCCCACGATTCCCGTGAAGGTCACGATCAACGAATACATCGAAATATCCAAGGTATTCAGTACGGCCAAAAGCAATACCTTTATCAATGGCATCCTGGATAAGATTTTGAATGAGCTGCAGACCGCAGGAAGAATACGTAAATATGGACGGGGGCTGGTGCAATGACACAAACAAGTCTAACTATCCCTTGTTTTTAAATAACATATAACACTATATTATCAACGTTAATTGCGAGAACCATGAAATGGATATCCTTATTTTTTTTGGGATTGATGTTAATCACATCCTGCAACAGTGGAAAAAACCAAGAACAGGAAGCAGAAGAGATACCTTTGGAGCAGCAGGGCAAACAACCCGTTGGCCAGACGATCATACCTGGAAGCGATTCCATCAATGCGGTATTGGCCGTGGAGAATGATGCCTATGATTTTGGGAAGGTCAAAGAGGGGGAAAAGGTCGAACACGAGTTTAAATTTACCAATACAGGCACCTCGCCGCTAATTATCTCCAATGTGCAGGCATCATGCGGATGCACGACTCCTGAATATTCAAAAAATCCGATAGCCCCAGGTGAAGAAGGCCTGGTGAAAGTCGTGTTTAACAGTGCGGGGCAAGTGGGCAAGCAGCATAAGGTGGTGACGGTCACATCCAATGCAGTCAGCCGCAATACACTGTTACACCTGCGCGGTGAAGTGGTGAAGTAGCCGTATTAAAACCCAAAACAAGTAACAAAAAGCAAACAACCCAATAATTACAAACAAATGATTACATCAACAATTTTATTGCAGGCTGGGGGTGCCGGGGGAATCATGGGATTCCTGCCCATGATTCTGATTATTGTCGTTTTTTATTTTTTCATGATCCGGCCACAAATGAAGAAGGCCAAAGATCATAAGAAATATATTGAAGAACTGAAAGTAAACGACCGGGTAGTAACAACGGCCGGCATACACGGACGTCTTGTTGAAATTTCCGAAACCACGTTTCTTGTCGACGTCGGTGGCGGAGTTAAGATTCGCTTCGATAAATCCGCGATTGCCCTCGACGCGTCGAAGGCACAGAATGCGGCACCGAAAGCCTAATTTTTTTGACACCCTTAAAACCGCAAAGGCGCACACAAAACCGTTGGCGGCTTTGTGGTTTTCTAAACTTGTTTAGTAATGCCGGTTCTGAAATTAAATAAAACACAGCGGCGCAAACTAAGCATTTTTGCTAAATGCATCATTTTTTCCTTTTTGGCGTGGGCGCTCTTTGCCATATCGAACGACTATGTCTTTACCGTAAAATCGAATGTACAGTACGTCAATGTACCCGATAGCAGGGCCTTCCATCCACTGCAATCGGATACGGTAAGTGTGCGGCTGCAAGCCAAGGGGTGGCAATTGCTGTTTACGACATTGCAGGCAACCACGCAGACCATCCAGGTAGACCTGAGCGGCTTGGAACGCCGCAACTGGATTGTCTTTGCTAATCAGCTCGGGTTTATCAACCGCCAGTTCCCCGCTAATCAGCGTGTGATATCGGTGTCGCCCGATACGCTGTATTTTGATTTTTCAAAACAAACTGAACGGAAAGTGCCCGTGAAGGCGTTGTATAACCTGCAATTCAGTAAACAATACGATGTCATCGACGAATTGCGTATTTCTCCGGAATATGTGACCATCACCGGCCCGCTCGAAGATGTCGTGCAAATCGAACATTGGGAAACCGATACCATCCGGTCTGCGGCTGTCAAAAATGATATCCATACCATCGCTTACTTAAAACAAAATCAGCGGGCCAATATCAATGTATATCCCACATCGGTGGAGGTCGATATTCCGGTAGGTGAAATCACCGAAAAGATCCTTGAAGTACCGCTGAAAGCGGAGAATATGCAGCGGTTTAGCTCGGTGAAATTGCTGCCGGGTAAGGTGAAGCTTACGGTCATGGTGTCCCTGCGGGATTACACGAAGGTGACAAGCAATGCGTTTGAGGCGGTCGTCAATATGGACGATTGGGCGGATAATGACATCAGTAGCTTGCCGGTCATCATCACTCAAATGCCCAAATTTTGCAAGCTGGTGAAGATAGAACCGCAGAATGTTGATTTTTTTGTCAGGAGATAAGCTATGCAATCGTTGAAAATCGGCGTGACCGGAGGGATAGGCAGTGGAAAATCCACGATTTGCAGGATATTCAGCGTTTTGGGTATTCCTGTTTTTGATGCAGACCGCGAGGCGCGAAGGTTAATGACAGCGGATGCGGGGCTGGTACGAGCCATTCAGGCTGAATTTGGCAGGGAAGCTTACCAGAAAGACGGTTCCCTAAACCGCGCTTACCTGGCCGCTCAAGTGTTTAACGACAGAACTAAATTGAAACAATTGAATGCATTGGTACATCCCGTAGTTATCCAGGCGGGGGAAGCGTGGGCAGCCGAGCAGGATGCACCCTATACCATAAAAGAGGCAGCATTGCTTTTTGAAAGCGGTTCCTTCAAATTAAATCATTATAACATCTTGGTGAAAGCTCCCGAGGCCATACGTATCGAACGGGTTATCAAACGCGATGGGGTGACCGCCGAACAGGTGCGGTCTCGTATGGCCCAGCAATGGCCCGAAGCAGAAAAGGAGTCGCTGGCAGATGAGGTCATTTTTAATGACGGTGTACAGGCCGTCATTCCGCAAGTCTTGAAGCTCGACCATTTTTTTCGCACACAACGGTTATAATGGTTGCACAAATCTTAGCTGACTTTCTGGTCAAGCGGCCTGAAGGGTATTATTGTAAATATGGCGACTTTTTTGTCGACCCCTTATCGCCGGTAAGCAGGGCACTGGTGTCACACGCGCACGCCGATCATGCAAGCCCGGGGCACGGCGAGATTTATTGCACTCCCCCAACGGCTGCCTTTATGCGGTATCGGTACAGCCGCCAGCCCTTCGGTAGTTTTCGGGAATTTCATTATCACCAACCCTTTCAGGTAGGGGGCGTGACGATCCATTTCATGCCGGCAGGGCATATACTGGGATCGGCCCAGCTTGTCATGGCGTACAATGGCATCCGATACCTGTATACTGGCGATTACAAGTTGCAGGCGGATGATACGTGTGAGCCTTTGGAAGCCGTGCAAGCTGATGTCCTGATTACGGAAAGTACTTTTGCCCATCCGCAAGTCACACATCCGGATCCGGTGGCCGAAATCTCCAAAATAAATGGCAAGCCTCATCACGTGTTGTTAGGCTCCTATGCGTTGGGCAAAGCCCAGCGTCTTACATCGCTGCTCAATAAACATTGTCCGGAAAGGCGGGTACTTGTCCACCATGGCATATTGCCCATCCACCAGCTGTACGCATCAATGGGAATTAAGCACCTGCGCTACGAGCCTTATAACCGCAAGGAAATGAAAACCCAAACGGCGCACCACATCTACCTGGTGCCACCCATGGCATTCAACAGCTATTTCCGGGCTACCAACGTCATCCGTGTATTCGCGTCAGGGTGGAAGCACCTGCAACACCACAACGATATGGAGCTATACATTTCAGACCATGTAGACTGGAAAGACATCCTCCATTATATTGCACAGGTGAATCCGCGCGAAATATGGACCATCCATGGCGATGGCCGCCATTTGGCAGATCATTATAGCGGCCAAATAATGGTGAAAACCCTCGGATAGGACTTACGTGCCCAGCCAGCGGAACAAGAAAGCAGCCAGCAGGGCACCCAGGATCGGCCCCACCACTGGTATCCAAGCGTACGCTGCATCGAACCGTGCTTTGTCTTTTATGGGCAGCAAGGCATGCATGATGCGGGGTCCCAGGTCGCGGGCTGGGTTGATGGCATATCCGGTAGTGCCCCCCAATGCCAGGCCGATCACCCACACGAGAAATGCCACTGGTATGGCACCGATGGAGCCCAGGCCTACCGGCAGGGCATGGTCGCCACCCAATTCGGCATCCGTGAAGTAAAAAATCGTGGTCAGCAGCACGAAGGTGCCGATGATTTCGCTGGCCAGGTTGACCGGATAATTCCGGATAGCGGGCGATGTGCAAAATACAGCTTGTTTAGCTGCGGCATCCGACGTGGCTTTAAAGTGATCCTGATAAATAAGCCAGACGAAAAAAGCACCCCCCATTGCACCAAGGAACTGGGCAATGACGTAAGACAGGGCATCCGCTGCACCGATATTTCCGGTAATCAGCATGGCCAATGTCACTGCGGGATTGAGGTGTGCGCCGCTATAGGGCCCGGCAATGACCACGCCCACGAACACAGCCAGTGCCCAGGCCGTGGTGATGACCATCCAGCCGCTATGATGGCCCTTCGTGCCAGTGAGCACGACGTTGGCCACCACGCCGCCCCCCAATAAAATAAGAAATCCGGTGCCGATGGTTTCTGCGATGAATGGTGTCATAGTTGGTTGTTTTTAAACGTCTTAGCGGTTTCCACCGCGCGGTGCCAGTTTGCAATGGCCGGATTTGCTTGGTAGGTATGGTCCGGTACAAACGTCGTTTCAATCTGCCATTGGTCTTGGATATCGTCCGTACTCTTCCACAGCCCTACCGCAAGGCCGGCTAAATAAGCTGCCCCGATGGCTGTGGTTTCCGTGATCTGGGGCCTTACGACATTCGCTTGCAGGATATCCGCCTGGAATTGGAGCAAGAGGTTGTTTGCCGTAGCTCCGCCATCCACCCGGAGCTCCTTGAGCTGCGTACCGGCATCCGCCTCCATCGCCCGGAGGATATCCAGCGTCTGGAAAGCGATGCTTTCCAGTGCTGCACGTGCGATATGGGCGGCATTGCTACCCCTGGTGAGCCCCACGATGGTGCCTCTTGCATAGGGATCCCAATAGGGGGCTCCTAATCCGGAGAAAGCGGGCACCATGTACACCCCATCGGTGTCCGCCACTTTTGATGCCAATTCCTCGACGTCCGACGACCTGCGGATAATGCCCAGTCCATCACGTAACCATTGTACGACCGCGCCGCCGATAAAAATGCTCCCTTCAAGTGCATAGCTCACCTGATCACCCAGTTTCCAGGCAATGGTGGTCACCAGGTTGTTGGCGGATAGGATAGGTTTGTCCCCGATGTTCATCAGCATGAAACATCCCGTGCCATAGGTATTTTTTACCATGCCTACCTGCGTGCACAACTGGCCGAAAAGTGCAGCCTGCTGATCACCGGCAATACTGGCAATGGGAATTTTGGCGGCCAGGATGTTGGCGGCTGTTTTTCCATAAATTTCCGAAGAGCTCCTCACCTCGGGCAGCAAGCCCATCGGGATGTCGAAGAGCTCAAGCAATTCATCATCCCATTTCAGGGTATGGATATTGTAAAGCATGGTACGCGATGCATTGGATACGTCGGTAAGGTGTTTTTCACCCCCAGTAAGATTCCATATCAACCAGCTATCGACGGTACCGAACGCCAATTGCCCGCGCTTGGCTTTTTCATAAGCGCCTTCGACATGCGTGAGTATCCACTTGATCTTACTGGCGGAGAAATAAGCATCTATCAACAATCCCGTCTTCCGTCTGATCAGATCCCCGTATCCGTTTTCGATGAGTTCGTCACAGTACTCAGCGGTACGCCTGTCTTGCCAAACAATGGCTGGATAAATGGCCTGCCCGCTATGCCGGTCCCAGATGATGGTGGTTTCGCGTTGGTTGGTGATACCTATCGCTGCGATGGATGCCGCTTTTAGCCCTGCATTGGCCACGGCTTCGGTGGCTACGGCGAGCTGGCTCGACCAAATCTCCTTTGGATCGTGTTCTACCCAGCCCGATTTGGGGTAGTACTGCTTGAATTCTTTTTGTGCAAGCGCGACAATGCTGCCCGCTTTGTCGAAAATGATAGCACGCGAACTGGTCGTACCTTGATCTAAAGCTAAAATATATGGGCTCATCCTAATTGGTTATTTTGATTCTTACCTAATAGTAACGGTTAAGCAATGCCCGTTATTTCTTTTGGCAGGTAACCTTTCGCAAGCAGGTTATACTGCTCGATTTGGCTGGTTATCCATTTTTCATCCTTATGCAGCTCGGTAGCCATAATGCGCGCTACTTTCGGTGCCATTTCCATGGATTTTGCAGCATCCAGAAACAATATTCTAAGCCGTCTTGCCAATACGTCTTCTACGGTTCTTGCCATTTCATGTTTCACCATCCATACGACTTCGGCAGTAATATGGCCGAATCCGCCGGGCAATTTTTCCTGCAGTGCCGGATCCATATCGGCCAATGCTTGGATACTCGATGCATCATCGCCGTAATACGCCCAATGGCCCGCTTGTTTTTGTGTACGATGGCCATGGATTTTTACCGTCTTCGTGCGGCAATCCCGGGGTACTAAACCGCCAGCTGCGATCGCTTTATCTACCGTTTCTTCGGCCATTTTGCGGTAGGTGGTCCACTTGCCACCGGTAATGGTAATCAAGCCGGAAGGATTGACCATCAATTTATGGTCACGGGAAATTTCCTTGGTTGATTCGCTGGCTTTACCTGGAGCAGCGAGGGGTCTCAGCCCTGCAAAAACGCTTAAGATATCTTTCCGCTGGGGAGGATTGGTGAGGTATGTTGCCGCAGTTTTGAGGATGAAATCAATTTCAGCATCCAGCGGCCGTGGCTCCAAACTATGAGTGCTTATCGGGACATCGGTGGTGCCCAGCAACAGCTGGCCATGCCAAGGAATACCAAAAAGAACCCGGCCATCGCTTGTTTTGGGAATCATCAACGCATCGCGGTTGCCAAGGAAAGCACGGTCTACGACGACGTGTGTCCCCTGGCTGGGCCTTATCAGCGGCTGGTGCTTGTCGATATCCAATTGCAGGATGTCATCCACGAAGACACCCGTGGCATTGATGACTACTTGGGCATTGATCTCAAATTCCCTGCCCGTTTCTTCGTCTGTAAAACCAATCCCAATTACCTTGCCATGGTCATCTTTGAGCAGTTTAGTTACCCTGCAATAATTGAGTAACGTGCCACCGTATTGGGCAGCAGTTTGCCCAAGATTAATGGCCAGCCGCGCATCGTCGAATTGCCCGTCGAAATAGCGTATCCCGCCCTTTAAACCGTTGGTATTTATGCCGGGGATATGGCTAACGGTTTCCTTTGTCGATACGAACGTTGATTTACCGATGCGGTAACGTCCGGCCAACCAATCATATAATTTGAGCCCGATTAGGTATTTCCATTTATCAAAAAATGAGTAGCAGGGAATAAGGAAAGATTGGATGTGCGCAAGGTGCGGCGCATTGTTGAAAAGGATACCCCGTTCGTGCAAGGCATGAAGGACTAATTTGATATCGCCCATAGCCAGGTAACGCACGCCGCCGTGCACCAGTTTGGTGCTCCTGCTTGATGTGCCTTTAGCAAAATCATGCTGTTCCACCAAGAGGGTTTTATAGCCCCTGGTAGCGGCGTCTACTGCGATCCCCAGCCCTGTTGCCCCGCCACCGATGATGGCAAAGTCCCATGGGGAATGCTTCGCTGCTTGTTGAAGCGCAGCGTTTCTATCGAATACAGGGGTACTCATGAATTGCGGAGAAATTCCAAACCTAAATTGCCTTTGGTATGCAAGTTACAAAAAATGGTATACCAAAAGGCAATTATTTGTCACGGCCGCCTGGTATATAGCCTGCCGAGGTTGTACTGTAAGGAAAATTGCTGCTGGTTGTCTATAGCTCCGCGTGTAAAATGGAAGCTTAATGTAAATTTGCCCTCCAGCCCTTTGTATTGCAATGGTTTCCATCCCAGCTCCAACCGATCGTAAAAATCGGCCGTATAAAATCGATCGCCGTAAGCAATATCCAGTTTCTCCCCTTTATAAAACGTGTTGGCAATAAAGATCTTGCGGTATTCTGCATAGACATCGGCTATAAAACCCTTGGGGGTACGCCATCCATAGATCCCGCGTAGCCGGTCATAGGCAATGATTCCGCCTGCGCTGATGTCCAATGAATCGAGGAATGACAAGCCCGATAGATCGGTTCCCAGCTTGGCCATGGCTGCCCCATTGTCCCTTACAGGCCTTTCGTTTTCATCGGTATTGTTTTTTCGGCCTGCATCATGCCAAAGCGTGACGTTGTGCGACAGGTAAAGAAAATTCATGTCTACACGGCCCGAAAGCCCAACCATGAACTGCTCCCGCGCGGTCTCCGTCTGCCTGCTGGTCCAGTCAATCCATAGCTGCTGATGGAAGGCGCTGTTTTGATACCTCCAGAGCATCCCTTCAATGTTTGGCCGGTAATAGTTCAGCGTGTCATTCAATAACGCCCGGTGATAGCCGTTGAGCAGATCCTTGCGGGGAAACATGCCGATATAAAAATCGTGTCCCTTTTGTTTATAATTGTAGTAGATAGTCGGTATGATGTCTTTTGCCGTGGTTTCGGCGGAGCCGAATTCGTGCAGGAAGTTTACCCCCCCATGCAAAAAATGAATGCTATCCATGGACAAATTGATTTCGGGGGCAATCCGCACGCCGAGGATCGATTGCGAGTACCGGTTGGATTTCGCATACTCCCGGTTATCTGCGAAGCCGTGGAAGTGGACATTCCATCCGATATCCTGTGCATGGGATTTCCCGGTGACAGCCAGTAGGAAGAAGAAAAGAAACAATGGGCGGTAGTGAGCAAACATACTTAGTTGGTTATGATGGATATCGGTATTTTTTTGCTGTTTCGTGATCCCACGAACGGATCGGTTCGTATGGAAAAAACCAATGCGTAGTCGCCGGGGGAATCAGGCATGCGAATGGGCGTGGAAAGCATGGCCGATTCGCCGGGGGCGATACGTAACTGGCGGTAGTCCGTGCTGATTTCTTCAAAAGCTACCTGTTGGAAAAAGTGCTTCGTAAAGCCATATTCGATGAAACAATCCCATTTTTCGCCTTCGTTGGAAAAGGAGATGGTGTCGCTATACGGATTGTATATTTCGAGCGTTACCTGTTGCAGCGTAGCTGTGGTGGCCTGTCTTTCAATGCCTTTTGCGGTAATGGTTATTTTTTGGTATGTCCTTACCGAATCGATGTAAGCAATGTACAGCCGTCCTTTTTCTGTATCCATGGAATCTTGCTTCCCAACGTCAATGGGAGTGGATGAGGCAAAATAGGCTCCGTGGTTCCGGATACTGTCTTCAATGGGCCAGTAATCGTACTGGGTTTTGCGGTAATGGCGTGTATTGTAAGAAAAGCCCTTGGTGGTGTTGTTCGTAAAATTGTAATAGGAAATGTCCTGAAATCCGTTGTCCATGATGAGTGGTTCATCCGTTGCGATGGCATGCAGTTGGCGGGCAAACTGCTCTTTTCCCCAAAATTGTTTAAGGCCCTTTATCTTGGATAATCCAGGAAGTGGATAAACCAACAAAACCCTGGCCAAGAAAATCAATGCAATATTGGCATACAATAGCCGCGTGAACCACGATGGCACCCTGGGCATCCGTGCGAGGTAAATATAGGCCAATAGAAAGAACGGGATGAACGCCAGCAGCGTCCAGTGGGCTTGGACCCGGCTGTTGAATGCACTGATCAAAAAGAAGAGCAAAAATCCAAAGCAGTTGAATTTCAATACCCGCAGAAAGGTATCGGTCGTCTTTTGCTTATATACGTAGTAGTATAAAAAAATGCCGGTCAGCGGCCCAACGATAAGCAGCTGCCCCAAGATGAAGTCGCTGATGAACGAAAAGCGGTAAACTTGCGACGTGCGGTCAAGGAGATGGTAGACCAGGGAAGGGTAGCCGTTGTTGACCTGCCAGCGGATATGTGGCAGGAAAAAGATCGTGGCCAGCAGGGCAATGAGCCAGAAACTTGGGCGCTTGAGGAGTTTCCAATGGGCCATCAGTGTAAATAGGATGACCAGTATCGCGTGGTATTTGCTGTATAGCATGCCCGCTACGATCAAGGCAAGCATGACCGCATATCGGGGCTTATCTTCGTGGAGGTAGCCACGCAGGACATCATAAAACAGCACCGTAAAAAAGAACAGGGGCGTGTCTGGCGTGGTAATAAAACTATACACATGCAGGATAAGCATACCGCTGTACAGCAAGATGAACAGCTTCGCATTGTCCGCATAGGCCTTTGCGATTTTCCACAGCACCCATACCGCGATGGCGTTGGAAATCACGCTGACCAGCCGGGCCCCCAAAGGAGCCTGTGTCCATAGCGTGCCCATTTTGATAAACAAGGCCACCATCGGTGGATGGTCATAGTATCCCCAATCCAAAAACCGGCTATATACCCAATAGTACGCTTCATCATAGTGCAATTCCGAAAAGGCAGATTGCACAAGATTAATGGCCAACCATACCCCTATAAAGTAGCAAATGACCGCGTTAGTGGATTTGGTAGCCATATATCATGATTAAGATTAAGCTGAAAAGGTATACATGTAATTGCCTAAAAAATTCCATACCGATACGATGGCAATGGCAATGAGCTTGGCAAGGTAAAAATTGAGCTTTGACCTCCCATGCAAGATAAACAATACCAGGTTATTGATGAGCAACCCAACCAGCGCGAACCCCACAAACTTTGAAAACTCCAGGAACAGGCCTTGATTGCCAAAGACTTTAAATGTCCAGTACTTGTTTAGGAGGTAGTTGTTTACCGTTGCCACGCAAAAACCGAGCGAATTGGCGAGGTATTTGGGAAAGCGGAATTTCTCCTTGCAAACCCAGGTGACGCCAAAATCAACCACGACACCGGACAAACCCACAACACCAAACCGCAAAAATTTGGCAAAAAACTCGGAATCAAATACCATACGGGCAAAGTTTTGCCAAACTTAGATAAACTTGCATATAAAAGCAAGTTTATTCGCCATGTCACCCCCCCAAAGAAAACTGCGCTACCGGAAAATGGATTCTGGTAGCGCAGCTATGGTTTTTCTGCTTTTGGATATCCGGCAGCCGTCAGATTTCCAGCAAGAGCCTTGCCGGGTCTTCCAGCAACTGCTTAACGCGTACAAGAAAACTGACCGATTCGCGGCCATCGATAATCCGGTGGTCATACGACAAGGCGATGTACATCATCGGCCGGATCACCACCTGCCCATTTTCTGCAACGGGGCGCTCAATGATATTGTGCATGCCCAAGATGGCAGACTGCGGCGCATTGATGATGGGTGTAGACATCATGGAGCCGAAGACCCCACCATTGGTAATGGTAAAGGTACCCCCGGTCATTTCTTCGATGGTCAGTTTGTTGTCCCGTGCTTTCGTCGCCAGGTCGATCACCGCTTTTTCAATTTCATGGAGCGATAGGGAGTCGGCATTGCGGATGACGGGTACGACAAGGCCCTTCGGCGCCGATACGGCAATGGACACATCCACGAAATCGCTGTATACAATTTCATCGCCATCAATACGGGCATTTACGGCGCGCCATTCTTTCAAGGCAGTACACACGGCCTTGGTAAAAAATGACATGAACCCAAGTCCAACGCCATGTTTTTCCTTGAATATTTCTTTGTATTTAGCCCGCAAATCCATGATAGGCTTCATGTTCACCTCGTTGAACGTGGTGAGCATGGCGGTTTCATTTTTCACGGCTACCAATCGTTTGGCAATCGTTTTGCGAAGTGAAGAAAGTTTTTCGCGGCGTTCGTTTCTCGAACCGCTGGGGGCTTTTGGGGCCTCGGCGGTGGTTGCCGGCTTGGCGGGTTCAGCGGGTTTGGCTTTTGGAGCCTCCGTCTTGTCGGCTTTTTCAGCGTCTTCCTTGGTAATGCGTCCGTCCTTGCCTGTACCCTTCAGGGATGCGGGGTCGATATCTTTTTCCCTAAGGATCTTCGCGGCAGCGGGAGAAGCCGTGCCGGTGGCATAATTGCTGCTGCCATCAGCTTGTGCAGATGCTATGGGGGCACTATCTTGCACGTTTTCCGTTGCTTTCGGAGCCTCGGGTTTTTTTTCACTGGCTGCAGCCGATGCTCCACCTTCCTCGATAGTAGCTACCAAAGCCCCGATTTCGAGGGTGTCGCCTTCCTGTGCTACGATCCGAAGTATGCCGGCCTTTTCTGCTGGCAATTCAAATGTGGCTTTGTCTGATTCCAGCTCAGCAATATTCTCGTCCATTTCTACATAATCCCCATCTTGTTTCAGCCATTGGGACAGGGTTACTTCTGAAATGGATTCGCCTACCGTTGGTACTTTTATTTCTACACTCATATATTTGACTATGTTAAATGCTTGGGTCAGTCTACTTTAGCGGCAACTTTTACGTTAGCTTTTATCTTTTCTTTTACTTCTGGTCCGGCCTTGTCTTCAAAAGCCCGACCCACCACGGCAAGCTGCTGCGTGATATGTTGCTTGGCGTACCCTGTGGCTGTGCTGCTGCTTTCCTTGCGGGATATCACCTCTAACGCAATGTTCCGGTTCCTGAATTTACGGCAGATGTAAGGCCATGCACCCATATTTTCAGGTTCTTCCTGCACCCAGAAAAACTCGGTGGCATTTTTGTATTTGTTCCGTATCGCACGAAGTTTGTCCATCGGGGTGGGATAGAGCTGCTCCACGCGTACGACCGCTACATCCGTGCGGGTATCCGTTTGTTGTTTTTCAAGGAGGTCGTAATAGATCTTGCCCGAGCAGAAGAGTACCCGTTTTACATCTGCCAATTTTACATAGCTGTCGTCAATGACCTCCTGAAATTGGGACTTGGCGGTAAATTCAGAGATGTCGCTTACGACCTTTGGATGCCGTAGCAAGCTTTTCGGGGTGAAGACAATGAGCGGCTTCCGATAGTCACGTTTGATTTGCCTGCGAAGCACATGGAAAAAGTTAGCCGGCGTGGTACAATTCACGATTTGCATGTTGTTTTCCGCACAAAGCTCCAGAAAGCGCTCAATGCGTGCCGAAGAGTGTTCGGGTCCTTGGCCTTCCAAGCCATGCGGTAAAAGCATGACCAAGCCATTGGAGCGCCGCCATTTGGTCTCCGCACTTGAAATGTATTGATCTACGATGATTTGCGCACCGTTGTAAAAATCACCGAACTGCGCTTCCCATATGGTCAACGATTGCGGATTGGCCAATGCATAGCCATACTCGAATCCCAGTACGCCGTATTCCGAGAGGTGCGAGTTGTAGATGTTAAAGCGCTCACCACCGCTTAGTTGCTGTAGTGGTGTGTATTCTTCTTCGGAGTCTTCCAATGTGAGCACTGCGTGGCGATGCGAAAAGGTGCCGCGTTTTACGTCTTGTCCGCTTACCCGTACCCGTGCGCCTTCACTGAGCAACGTAGCATAAGCCATCAGTTCACCCATCGCCCAATCGAATGTCTTTTGCTCGACCATTTTGAGCCGTTCGTCAAAGAGGCGTGATATCTTGCGGAAAAACTTCTTGTCTTTCGGCAGCGTACTGATTTCCTTGGCAAGGTTGAGGAACGTTTTTTCCGCGATACCCGTCTTGGCCGGCACAAAAATGTCTTCATATTTTGCTTTACGAAGCCCCTTCCAGGCACCCGAGTACATCGGATTGTCCTGCGTTAAGTTTTCTTCTTCCTTCGACTCATCCAAGCGTGCTTGCAGGAGCTTGCGGAAATCTTTTTCCATTTCCTTGGCCAGGTTGGCGTCCACGCTTCCTTGTTCCAGCAACTTCTTGTTGTATATTTCACGCGGATTGGCGTGTTGTTCAATGGCTTTATAAAGCAATGGCTGGGTAAACTTGGGTTCGTCAGCCTCATTGTGGCCATACCGCCTGTAACACAAGAGATCGATGAATACATCGGTGTGGTACTTTTGGCGGTATTCAACAGCCATATTAATGGCGTAGACCAACGCTTCCACGTCATCCCCATTGACATGGAAGACCGGTGATAAGGTCACCTTGGCTATATCTGTACAATACGTAGATGACCGACCATCTTTGAAATTGGTGGTAAAACCCACTTGGTTGTTGACTACAATATGAATCGTACCCCCCGTGCGGAACCCTTCCAGTTTGGACATCTGGATGACCTCGTACACGATGCCTTGCCCAGCCACGGCGGCATCGCCGTGGATAAGTATCGGTGCGATTTTGGTCGCATCACCTTCATATTTCATGTCAATTTTGGAACGCACGATACCTTCCACGACCGGATCCACAGTTTCCAGGTGGGAAGGATTGGGCACCAGGCTTAAATGCACATTGGCGCCATTGTCCGTTGTGATGTCGGTGGAATACCCCAAGTGGTACTTGACGTCCCCCCCGAAATCTTGTTCGGCTTCCTCGGCGTATGTCTTGCCCTCAAACTCAGAGAAAACGGTTTCATAAGACTTGCGCAAAATATTGGTAAGCACATTGAGCCGCCCACGATGGGCCATGCCGAGGACAAATTCCTGGATACCCAGGTCGGCACCTTTCTCGATGACGGAATCCAACGCGGGAATCAAGCTTTCCGCGCCCTCCAAGGAGAAGCGTTTTTGGCCCAGGAACTTCGTGCCCAGGAAATTTTCGAATACGACAGCTTCATTAAGTTTCTGCAATATCCGCTTTTTCTTTTCCAGTGGGAAATTGGGTGTATTGCGCTCGCCTTCCATGCGGTCCTGCAACCATTTTATTTTTTCCGGGCTCCGGATGTACTTAAATTCTGCCCCGATGGAGCGGCAGTACGTGTCTTCGATTAATTGGCGGATATCGCGCAATTTGGCGGGACCCAAGCCGATTTCCACGCCGGCATTGAATATGGTGTCCATGTCGGCTTCACTCAAGCCGAATGTTTCCAATTCTTTGCCCGGATAATATTTCCGGCGTTGCCGTACGGGATTGGTCTCGGTGAATAAATGACCACGGTCTCGGTAACCGTTAATCATGTTCAGTACATTGATTTCCTTCAGCACATGATCGGGAGTGGTATTGGCGGCGGTAGCGGTACCATTTTGGCCGAAATCAAAACCTTCGAAAAACTTTTGCCAGCCGAAATCAATAGCATTGGGATCTTCTTTATATGCTCTGTATAACGAGTCGATATAGGCCGAATCTGCGTTACTAAGATAAGAAAGCTTGTCCATTTAGTTGTTTATACAATAATGCGTCAAAGTTATAATTATTAAATTGTTTACCATAGCAATATCCCACAATTTTATAGCCAAATTTTAGTCATAATAGGATTTTTACGATTGGCCGTGGGATTCATTACTCAAAAGCGAAAGCCTCCTTGGGATGGAGTTGCGTCGTCAGCTTTTTGATGTTTATCGGTTTGTTGTCTTTCACGCTGCTTCCCACGCCGGCCAAATGCGCCCAACTGCCGTAGTTATTGGCCGGGCAGTAGTCAAGGAGCTTTTCCTCGAACCAGGCGGCGCCCCTGAGCCAGTTGACCTTCAGCTCCTGGATGAGGTAGGCCGCGATAAGGACACGATGGGTGTAGGGTATGTAGCCGGTTTCATTCAGTTGCTGTATCCCGCTATCGACAACGGGATTGCCCGTATGCCCAGTTTGCCATTGATGGAAAGAAGCTTCATCATTTACAAGAATATCAGGCAAATCACCGGTTAGGCCATCGATATGGAAAAACCGGTTGCCGTGTTTCTTAAACATAAATCGATAATAGTCCCGCCAAAGCAACCGCAATATAATTTGATCACCCCGTTTCTTATCCAGTGTGGCATTTTCTGCGGCTTTCGTCGCATGGTATAGCGTGTTGGGCGATAATGCGCCAATGGCAATGTATGGGGATAGGCTCGAATAATCCGACTGCGCAGGGTGGTCATATAAAAAAGTCTGCATTTGTTCCAATGCGACCGATTCGCCGCCCTTGAAGCTCAGGTGAGCGATTTGCTGGATTTCTTCTTCGCCAAAGCCCAGCGCAGTCATATCGGGCAGTCCGCCGGTGTCCATTCCTTCCGGTACGCTTATTGCCTCGGGGCTCCCCAATTGGGGCCTGATGGCGCTTTCACGTTCGGTTTTTTTCTTGAAAACGGTAAATGCATCGGGAATGTCCTTAATTGGAAAGGGAAGATCCTCTTTATGATATAGTGTATGGCCAATGAAATGCCTTAGGTTGATTTGCTGTTTCCACAACGCTTCCTCCACGAGGCCGGAGATATAGGTTTCTTCATAAGCGACTTCCCGGTGGTGGTACACCTCGTCAACATGATACTGCGCTGCAATTTGGGGTAATAATACCTCGGGATAGCCGTGGACGATGATTAGATCGCCGCCCAATTGCCGGAGTGTGTGCTGTAATGCCAGTACATTTTCCCGGAGAAAAGCGGCACGCAATACGCCCGTTTTTTTGGTGCCGTATTTGGTAACGGTAAAATACCGGGGATCGAAGCAATAAACGGGTACAATCTGATGGCTACGCTCGATTGCGCGAAGTAGAATCTCATTGTCGTGAATACGTAAATCATTTCTAAACCAAACCAAAATTGTCCTGTTGTCCATGCCTTACTTAGGAGATTAAATCTTACAAAGATAGGCTTTATTTTACATCAACGCTATAAACTGTGCGAACCGGAATATGAATATTGACAATAAAATCACAATTCGTTTTGTAACTAATGAGAAATGTTAAATTTGCACAAAAAAATCCATTAAGCGGAAACATAATCTGTTTTCGATTGTAATTGCTAGTAAAATAGCCAATCCGCCTGCTTAAATGGTGTAATTTTGCGTATGAAAGTCCTGATAACCGGCCTTAATAACTATTTAGCGAGAAACATAGCGGTATGCCTTGCCGAAGAGGATCATCAAGTGACTTGCTTGGTTAGGAATAAGGCATTTTTTTATAAGAACGTACCCGAAAAGTATGGAATAAACCTCATCGAAGGTGATTTATTCCGTGGTACACTACCTGCCGGATTAGATAAAGAAACGCAGGTAGCCCTCTATTTCAACCAGTCTCCGGTAAATGAAATCGGCATCCGGCTGGAGATGGAGCTTATCGCCGTGCAGAAATACGTCCGCGCACTGAAATACACAGCTTGCCGACACCTTATTTACGTGACAAAACTTGCCGATGAAAGCGTCAGTAAAATCAAATCCTACATCAGTAAGAGCGGGCTGGACTATACCGTGGTGAGGATTAGCAATATTGTTGGCAAAGGTTCAGCATTGATGAATATCCTGTCAAACCTGGCTAAGCAAAAACTGGTCGTCCTTCCAAAGGAATTTGCCACCAGCCGTTGCCAACCCATCCATCTGTTGGATGTATGTGCCTATTTCAATAAAATGCTGCTCGATGCCAATGCCTATGGACAGACATTTGACGTGGGCGGCCCCGAGGTCATGACTTACAAGGAGGCATTCGAACGTTATTTGGATGTCACCAAGCTGAAAAAGAAGGTATGGGCATTGCCGGGTTTAGGAATGCCCATGTCGGTTTTTTTGGGCCGGTATGTTTATAAGTTGGAGCAGGATGCTGCCGCCGCATTTCTTGTGTATATGCGCAGGGATTTGGTGACGGTAAATAATGGGCTGAGCAAGCTGTATCCCGTGAAGTTGGCACCTTTCGGTATGGCTATCCGCTATGCATTGGGCTTGCCTTAAGCCCTGATTATAAGCAATAATTGACGTGCATATGGAAAAACGAGTGTTGGTTACTGGGGCAACGGGTTTGGTGGGGCAAGCATTAATTGATGCATTAGTAAACCGCAGTTACTCGGTCAATGTATTGAGCAGGCGTACGCAGCACACTGATTTGCCGGGTGTACGGTTTTATGGATGGGATGTTTCGGCCGGCAAGGTGGATGCCGATTGTATGGACGGTGTAGGGGCCATTATCCACTTGGCGGGTGAAAACATTGCCGCGCTACCCTGGAGCAATAAACGGAAGCAAGCTATCCTGGAAAGCCGGACACAAACAATTGCCTTGCTTTATGATTTGATACAGCAAAAAAATATGAGCCAGGTCAAGGCGGTCATATCCGCATCCGCATCAGGATACTATGGCGATAGGGGAGATGAATGGATGAGTGAGGATAAAACGCCCGCTACGGGCTTTCTGGGACAAACCTGTTTGGAGTGGGAACGGGCAGTAGCCAAAGGCAGGGACTTGGGGATACGTACCGTTTCATTAAGGAGCGGGGTGGTCTTGTCGGCAGACGGTGGTATCTATCGCAAATTTGCCAATTTTATAAACAAGGGCATAGGTGCTGTGCCCGGCACGGGCAAGCAATGGCTGCCTTGGATACACATCGACGACGTGGTGGCTATGTACATCTTTGCATTGGAGCACCATGGTGTACAAGGCGCATATAATATGGCAGCACCCGAGCCGGTTACGTTTGCCGCCTTTCTCCATGCAATAGCCAAACATTTGGGAAAACCCATGTGGCTGCCAAATGTCCCTGCGTTTATGCTCCGTGCGATTTTAGGGCAAATGAGTGAAATGCTGCTGGACAGCACACGCGTATCGGCTGAGAAGATCCGCAATTCAGGATTCCAGTTTAATTACCCCGAACTTCAGGGGGCGGTAAGCGCGATACGTGGCAAGCTGTAAGCTGCCCGGCCTACAGTCGCCGCCAATTATTCCTTCGCCTTCACCGTGCTCTTTCCGTCTCTGCCCGGAGAACCTGAATATACCCTTCCCTGCGCCAGGCTGCCCAAGGGTCTTCCTGCCGCCCCCATATTGATCAAGCTATAGATGTTATTAAGGTCGTTCTGCGGATTTACACGGTATCCACCTGCGCGGGTATCTATCTGTACGTAGTGGGGTGCTTTTTTGTCGTCGGTCTGCGGCACGATACCGCCACTATCATAGACGAAGTGTACATTTCCGCCATTACCATTTGGATAGGTACGTGACCCGTTGTTATGGGCATCCTGGCCACCGGCTAAGACGTACAATGCCCCGAGTCTTTCCAGCCGCATGTCGATTTCAAAATCAGTTCCGTTGTTTTTGCCATCCGTGCCGAAAAGGTACCCACGCTTGTCTATCTCGGCATGCGCTACGTGCAGTTTGACATCCTTTTTGCCATAAAACACCAATTGACTCCGGTCTTTCATAATCAGCGTGTCGATATGCAGCACCAAGGACGAGTCCCTGCTTGTAAATACTTCTTTTTTCTTTTTGCCGATTTCCAGTTTTTGGATGTGCATGGTCTCACTTTTGCGCGTGGTGTCAGCAGCCCGCTGTGCGAACGCGGCAGCCGAACTGCTGATTAAAATAAAAGCAAGGATCGTTTTCATGGCTATCTTCCCCTCCATTACATTTGTTTTTATTAGACGTTTTTAAGCCAAGAAAGTTTAATTCATGTTACAATCGGTCACATGGGGTACAACATGTATGCATAATTGTTAATTTCGTCCAAACTTTAAATTTCCATGATACGTGCCATTGTCTTTAGCTTTACCCTACTTTCATTACGATCTTTTGCTCAGCCCGTTCAGGACACGACTACCCATTTGGAGGAAGTAACCGTAAGGGCTTACTTCGTCGAGCAACCTTTGTTGCGCCTCACGACTTCAGCTGGGGTAGTTGGCCGCAGTACATTGGAACACCAAAGCGGCCACACATTGTTGCCGGCTTTCAATACCATGCCGGGCGTACGGATGGAGGAGCGCTCACCGGGCAGCTACCGGTTATCACTCCGGGGAAGCCTGCTGCGCTCGCCGTTTGGTGTGCGGAATGTAAAGGTATACCTGGACGAAATCCCACTTACGGATGCGGGGGGGAATACCTACCTGAACCTGTTGGATGCAGACGGCGTGGATCGCATCGCGGTTTTGAAAGGGCCGGATGGAAGCCTTTTCGGTGCCAATTCAGGCGGTGTGGTGCTTATCCGGCCCGTGGGTATGTCCAACGAGGCGGACAATAGCGCATCACTGCGTATGAACGGCGGATCATTCGGCTTGTTCCAAGAACAGCTCACTACCCAATTAAATCCGTCGCCAACTTACCGGTTCGGCTTTAGCCAAGCTTACCAGCGTGCTGATGGATACCGGCAAAACTCGGAGATGAAACGGGCCGCATTCCAGACCGTGCAACGGTGGAATTATACACCGGCCAATGAGCTGCGGTTGATAGCCCTGTATTCCGACCTGCGGTACCGCACACCGGGTGGATTGACCAAGGCACAGTATGTTGACGATCCGAGGCTCGCCCGCCCGGCCACTCCGGCCACCCCGGGGGCATTGGAACAGCAAGCAGGCATTGTCAACAAAACGTTGATAGGTGGATTGGTACATGACGCGCAATTGAACGGCAAGCTTAAGCATGTGGCCAGCGTCTTCGGTACACACACGGATTTCAGTAATCCATTCATCACCAATTATGAAATCAGGGACGAATATAACGTAGGCTTCCGTACTTATGTCGACTACGCCGACGGTGATCCCAATGCCTTTTCATGGCGGTTTAATGCCGGGCTCGAATGGCAGTATGGTGGTACGGATATTTCCAACTATGACAACCATGGTGGGTCACAGGGCGATGAACAGGCCATCGACGCCTTGAAGAGCCTCCAGCATTTTTATTTCGTGCGCCTTAGTGCTGATGTAGCCAGTCGGCTTACGATGGAAGCCGCCTTGAGCCTCAATTATTACCGATACCGGTACAAATCTATCTTTCCGGGAAACGAGTCCGCATTTACCGATAGGGATTTTGACGCGGAGTGGATGCCCAGGGTGGCGCTATCCTACTTATTCATGCCCCAGCTGTCGGGTCGCCTGTCCCTTTCGCGTGGCTATTCGCCACCTACCATCGCCGAGATACGTCCGTCGGATAATATGGTCAATACCGCCTTGGCTGCGGAAACCGGATGGAACTATGAAGCCGGCTTCCGCTGGCAAACCGCCAATAGGCGTGCCTTTGTGGATGGTTCTGTATTTTACTACCGCATGGAAGACGCGATTATCCGGCAATTGCGCGAATCGGGGGCTGAGTTTTTTGACAATGCCGGCGGGGTCAACCAACGGGGGGTAGAGCTTTCCGCAGTTGTATGGGCGGTGGAGCCACGTATGCATGGCGTTTTGCAGGGCCTCCAAGTGGGTAGCAATCTGACACTGAGTAAGTTCCGATTTGGTGATTACCGCGTGGGGGATGACGACTTCACGGGCAATAAACTCACGGGTGTACCTGCCAGTACGGTGGTCAGCAGCCTGTTGGCACAGTTTCCAGGGGGTATCAGTGGCTATATCCTCCATAATTATACAGCGTCAATTCCGCTGGACGACGCCAATACGGCATTTGCCGATTCGTATCATTTGCTGCAAGCCAAAATAAGCTGGGATACGGCATTGAATAAGCAGTTGAAATTGCAGATCTTTGCTGGAGGCGACAACCTGTT
Organism: Parapedobacter koreensis; assembly: GCF_900109365.1. Lineage (GTDB taxonomy): Bacteria > Bacteroidota > Bacteroidia > Sphingobacteriales > Sphingobacteriaceae > Parapedobacter > Parapedobacter koreensis. The sequence goes on from NZ_FNZR01000003.1 coordinate 427,650, forward strand.
GAACCAAAAATATAGTCTTGGCAACGATATCAATGCCTTCGGTGGCCGCTTTTTCAACGCTGCGGCAACGCGGAATTTTTATGGGGGAATCGCATTGCGGTACTGAAGGCAGGAGGCATAGAAAGATAGCAGGAATTACGTATTTCCAAAAATTATCCCTACTTTCGGAGCCATAAAAAATAAATAATACCATGAGTTTGAAAGATTTTAAAGGAGTTGTCACCGGTGATGCCGTACAAGAACTTTTTGAGGTAGCCAAGGCTCATCAGTTTGCGTTGCCAGCTGTCAACGTAATCGGTACCAATTCTATCAACGCCGTGATGGAAACCGCCAAAGCGGTCAATTCTCCGGTAATAATCCAGCTGTCCAATGGCGGGGCCCAGTTTTACGCAGGCAAGACCTTAAACAACGAAGGGTTGAAGGCCTGCATCCTTGGGGCGGTTTCGGCGGCACAGCACGTGCATTTACTGGCTGAGCATTATGGTGTTGCTGTTATTCTTCATACCGATCACGCGGCGAAAAAGCTGCTTCCCTGGATCGACGGATTGCTTGACCACGGTGAGCTTTTTTTCAAGCAACATGGCAAGCCATTGTTTTCCTCACACATGCTTGATTTGTCCGAAGAGCCCATCGAGGAAAACATTGAGCTATCAAAGAAATACCTGGAGCGGATGAAACCACTCGGCATGACCGTGGAAATCGAACTTGGTGTGACGGGTGGGGAAGAAGATGGTGTGGACAATTCAGATGTGGAGAGTTCGAAATTGTATACCCAGCCGGAAGAGGTAGCCTATGCCTATGAGGAATTAAAGAGCGTGAGTGACAAATTTACCGTGGCCGCCGCTTTTGGGAATGTGCACGGGGTCTACAAACCCGGCAATGTGAAGTTGCAGCCGATTATTCTGCACAACTCACAGGAGTATATCCGCAATAAATTTGGCCTGTCAGCCGAAAAGCCGGTCAACTTTGTTTTCCACGGCGGCTCGGGTTCGGCGCCTGAAGAAATCACCGAGGCCATTTCTTACGGAGCCATCAAGATGAACATCGATACCGACATGCAATGGGCATTTTGGGATGGCATACGGGGCTATTACCAGGCTAAGGAAGGCTACCTGCAAAGCCAGATCGGCAATGCAGAAGGACCTGATTCCCCCAATAAAAAATACTATGACCCCCGCGTATGGTTGCGCAAGGGCGAGGAAAGTTTTGTGAAACGCCTTACGCAAGCGTTCGAAGAATTGAATGCATTGGATATAAACAGCAAACTGTAGTTTTTTGTCTTATCTGCATGACAACCCTTGCCTTGCATCATGTGGGGCAAGGGTTTTTTGTATGCATGGAAGCTTGGAGTCAAAAATCTAAAAGCGAAAACTGAAATCCTAAATGGTTTTCCTTACCTTTGGCCCATGCCAGAAAAAATCATTATCCTTGATTTCGGCTCCCAATACACCCAATTGATTGCACGCCGGGTACGGGAGCTGAATGTATATTGTGAGATTCATCCCTATAACCATTTGCCCGATTTTGACGAAAGCGTAAAGGGCGTCATCCTATCCGGAAGCCCCTATTCGGTACGCCAGGCGGATGCACCAGAAGTTGATTTCCGCGCATTGCAGACACGTTTTCCTTTATTGGGTGTATGCTATGGGGCACAATATATTGCCCAGCATTCGGGGGGCGAAGTGGTTGCTTCCACCATTCGGGAATATGGCCGGGCCAATCTCCACTTCGTGGATCATACCAATGTACTGCTGGCGGATATCCCCGCTGACTCCCAAGTATGGATGTCGCATGGCGATACCATTTCGGCTATTCCATCGGATTTCGAAGTGATTGCCAGCACGGACAAAGTGAACGTAGCGGCCTACCACGTCAGGGGAAGCCAAACGTATGGCATACAATTCCACCCCGAGGTGACCCACAGTACCGATGGCACTACATTGCTGAAAAATTTCGTCATCGATATCTGCGGTTGCACACCTTCATGGACTGCCGATGCGTTTGTCGAAACGACGGTAGCAACCCTAAAAGAAAAATTGGGTAACGACCATGTCATCATGGCGTTATCAGGCGGGGTGGATTCTACCGTGGCTGCGGTATTGCTGCATCAAGCCATTGGCAAACACCTGCACTGTATCTTTGTAGACCATGGGTTGCTGCGCAAGAACGAATATGAACAGGTACTGGAGTCCTACCAGCATATGGGCCTCAACATCAAAGGCGTAAACGCGAAAGATCGGTTTTACCAAAAGCTGGCCGGGGTGAGTGAGCCGGAGCAGAAACGCAAGATCATCGGGGCGGCATTCATCGATGAGTTTGACGAAGCTGCCCATGCCGTACAGGCTGAGCTGCCCGAGGGCGCAGCAGTGAAATGGCTGGGCCAGGGAACCATTTACCCCGATGTCATTGAGTCCATATCGGTCAAAGGACCTTCGGCCACCATCAAATCCCACCACAATGTGGGGGGGCTGCCCGATTTTATGAAGCTGAAGGTCGTGGAGCCGCTGAATACGCTTTTTAAGGATGAAGTGCGGCGGGTAGGCAAGGCGCTCGGTGTTGCCCCCAATATCCTGGGCAGGCACCCCTTTCCCGGCCCCGGATTGGCCATACGCATATTGGGTGAAATCACGGCCGAAAAGGTACGTATTTTGCAGGAAGCTGATGACATCTACATTCGCAACCTGCGCGAATCCGGCTGGTACGATCGGGTATGGCAAGCGGGAACCATTTTTCTGCCCGTGCAGTCTGTCGGTGTAATGGGCGATGAGCGTACATATGAGCATGTGGTAGCGCTTCGTGCAGTTGGTTCGCTGGATGGGATGACTGCCGATTGGATACACCTGCCCTATGAATTGCTGGCGAAAATATCAAATGAAATAATCAATCATGTAAAGGGGATAAACAGAGTTGTATATGATATCAGTTCAAAACCTCCGGCTACAATTGAATGGGAGTAAGTACCTTATCGGCATCGCGATAGCGCTGTTCGTCATGGGATGCACGCCCAAAGTGCGTGTGTTGCGTGGTTCAGGAAGCAGCGAGCCGCCTAAGGCCGAGACCCCCGCGGAGAAAGATAAAGCAGAAGAGACCGCCGCTGAGGCGGAGAAAGTGGATGTAAAAAACATCGCTTTATTATTGCCCTTTGAGCTGGACAAGGCTAATCTGCACGCTCCGAGTGCAGAAGATATCAAACGATCAGCCTTGGCACTGGATTTTTACCAGGGCTTCAAGCTGGGTTTGGATGAATTAGCGGCGCAGGGCGTCAACTTCAAAGTCAACGTACTGGATACCCGCGATGACGCGGGCGAAAACGCCCGCATTGCGAAACTGGAAGAAGTACAAAATGCAGCATTGATCGTAGGCCCCGTATATCCGAAAGAGATTCAGGTATTCGGGTTTAACGCGGCATTGTCAGACGCGTTGCAGATTTCGCCGTTGGCAGCCAGTATGCCCTCGGAGTTTAATCTACCCAATTTGGTGACCATCACCGCACCCATTACGGCACATGTACGCGCATTGGCCGCACATATTGCCAGGCAATACCAGACCGGTGATGTTATCCTGCTGTACAATACCCAGGATGCGGCAAGCAGGCAGTTCCTATCGCCCCTTAAGGTCGAAATACAGCGTGTTAAAAAGAATGCCAAGGTGGTAGAAGTGCAGGACGAGGAAAGCCTGGAAAGCAGCATCCACCTTTCGGGAAAGAATTTGGTGGTTTTAGGCACTGCCAATAAATACCAGATTTCGCCGGTTTTAGCACATTTACATAAGTTACAGGATGAACTTTCCTACCGGATTAATTTATTTGGACATCCCAATTGGTCAAAGCTGGCGTTTGAAGAAAACGATGGATTACAGGCCTTTCAAACCGCTATCACGACCTCCTATTACATCAATGCCCAGGAGCCTGATGTGCGCAAATTCGATCAACTATACCGTCAGGAATTTGGGATAGTGCCCACTGAATTTGCTTATAAGGGATATGATGCCGCCCGTTATTTTGGGGGACTATTGGCCAAATATGGTGCCGGATATAAGGAACATATCGTTCAGGAAGAATATGCCGGGCTGCATAACGCCTTTAAATTTGAGTACAACCCTTCTTGGGGATATGTGAATAATGCGATTGCCATCCTGCAATACCGGGGGGGCAATTTCCAGCCAGTGGATTAATACATCGTGCCGTGATACCAACGGAAAAACGGACATACCAACAAATCCGGACAGTTGAGCGTCTCTTATCGGCATACCAACAGGAAGCCCATGGGATACCGTTGGCCCGGTTTCTGGCGGGATTTTATAAGCAAAATCCTCAAATGGGCGCTAAGGATAGACGTATGGCTTCCCGCTTGGCATACCATTATTTCCGGATGGGAAATGCGGCTGGGCAATCGGAGTTCCCCTTGCAACTGGCCATCGCCGAATTTTTATGCAGCGAAGAAAGTACCGTTGCCGAGCTGTTACTGCCAGCCCTTTATCCGGCTATCCACGCCCCGTTGGATGAGAAGGTCGCATTGCTGGAAAAGCATACCCCATTCCGTTTTCTGGAGGTCTTTCCTTTGCTGGATCAGTTATCAGCAGGTATTGACCCGCGCAGGTTCGTCCTCGGTCTGTTTGAACAGCCGGATCTTTTTCTCCGCTTGCGGCCCCGCTATGCAGCCAACGTCATTGCCACACTTGAACGTGCGGGCATCGACTTTCGGCGAGTAGGCGATTTTACCGTTGCGCTACCCAACGGTACCGCATTGGCACGTATTCCAGGCCTTGCTGGCAACTATGAAGTGCAAGATTATTCATCCCAACAGACCGGCAGGTTTTTCCGTGCTTCCAGCGGCGAAAGCTGGTGGGATGCCTGTGCCGGGGCCGGGGGGAAGTCGCTCCTGTTGTTGGACAGCTACCCCGGCGTACAGCTCCTGGTATCCGATATGCGCGGCAGCATCCTGCGTAACCTCGATGAGCGTTTTCAGGCAGCGGGCATCCAATCATACCGACAGAAAATTATCGATTTTACGAAAAAAGATACGGCAGCTGTACTCGGAAGGGAACAGTTTGACGGTATTATCCTCGATGTGCCCTGTTCGGGGTCGGGCACTTGGGGTCGGACACCCGAAATGATTGCCGCTTTTCAGGCCGGGGCTATCCGGCGGTTCGGAGCACTGCAGCGTCAAATTGCCGGGCAAGTGGTCAAACACCTGAAGCCCGGCAAGCCGCTGATTTACATTACCTGCTCGGTATTTGCGGAAGAAAATGAAGGGGTTGTAAGGTATTTACAAGATCACCACCACCTTCACCTTGAACACATGGAAGTGCTGCAGGGCTATCACCACCGGGCAGATAGTATGTTTGCGGCAAGGCTGATAATGAAGCGCCTATAAGGTTTTACACGTTTTCCTTTAACAGCCGTTCCAGCTCCGGAGCAGGAAACACACCCGATTGCCGCCATTTGACCGATCCATTCTTGAATATCATCAGTGTAGGTACACCCCGTATCTGGTACTTGGCGGCAACCGACGGATTTTTATCCACATCAATCTTGATAATGGATGCATCATCGCCGATACGTTGTTTCACCTCTTCCAAAATAGGCGCTTGCACCTTGCATGGGCCGCACCATGTGGCAAAGAAGTCCACCAATACCGGCTTGTCGCCATTGATTAATTCATTAAATGTGCTCATTTTATTTAACCTCCTCGTAATTAACTTTGGTGCTGCGCACACCTTCCACCACAATTAGGATACCAAGAATAAACTTGGTAAGCCGGACAAGGATGCAAATATGCATAATTATCAGTCATACTCCTTATCTTTGGGTGATGAACAAAGACCTGATTTTACGCGAACGGCTAGCTCTCCAACGGACAATATTAGCCAATCAATCCACTTTCTTGTCTTTTCTGCGGACTTCCATGTATTTTGCTGTTGCAGGGATATGTTTATGAATACATCCTTTTCGTTGTCTCCGCTACGGTTTTCGTGGTAGGCGTGGTCAACTACTTCGCCCACAAGAAGAAAATTGCGCGGAGTGAAAAACACATCGGTGACTACAAACTTGATTATGAAGAACAAGATACGTAATGGTTGCATCAATGCGGTAATTGATCCCTGACTTTGCCGTACACCCATGTACCTGCGATAGCACTAAACAGCACTACGGCCACCACGATGGCTCCGGTGCCAATCTGGACAAACAACGGCCCCGGGCATGCCCCCGTAAGGCCCCAGCCCAACCCAAATAACAGTCCGCCATAGATCTGCCCCTTGTTGAATTTTTTTGGCGTGAACGTGATGGGTTCGCCGTAGATGGTCTTGATGTTGAATTTTTTGATCAACCACACCGAGATGATACCCACTACCACGGCTGATCCGATGATGCCATACATGTGGAAGGATTGTAAGCGAAACATTTCCTGGATGCGGAACCAACTGATGATCTCCGCCTTTACGAATATAATGCCGAATAGGATACCAACAATAAGGTACTTGATGTTGTGGTATCCTTTGTGCTGCAAGTGCGATTCATTGACGCACATGGTATCCTGTGTGCGTACCTCGAAATCCGTGTTTTGTAGTGTTGAATTGTTCATCCTAAAATAAAGGGTAGTAATACATTTGCCATTAAAAATCCGCCAACCATGAAGCACACCGTGGCTACCAGCGACGGCCATTGCAACATACTTAGCCCCATGATCGCGTGCCCGCTGGTACAGCCACCTGCATAGCGGGAGCCGAACCCGACAAGGAAGCCGCCGCCGACCATCAGGATAAGGCCTTTTGCGGAAAACAGGTATTCCCAATTGTACAGTTGCGTAGGCACCATGTTGGAATAATCGTTAATACCATATCCGGCAAGTTCATTGACCAATGCTGGATTGACCACCATGGGATCCGGATTGGTCAGCCATAAGCTGGCGATCACACCGCCACCGAAGGCACCGACCACGAAAAAGAGATTCCAGAGCTCCTTGCGGTAGTCATACTTGAAAAATTTGATGTCGGCCGGAAAACATGCGGCGCAAATATGACGGAAATTCGCCGAAATGCCGAAGTGTTTATTTCCAAGTAGCAACAGGGCAGGAACAATTAATCCCACCAGGGGGCCGGCAATGTACCACGGCCAGGGTTGTTTGATAAAATCGATCATATGCTTTTTAGTTATCGAGCATTGAAAGCGCATCTTCAATGCTCGATTTGCTATTTTTGATTTGAACGTACGGTTATAACATCGTATTTGGACAAATGTAGTCGCTTATCGCGAATTTGCCAGATTTCTTGATAGCTTTGAAACCGCCCTGGACATCGATGAGATTTTCATAGCCCCGCGCACGCAGTATGGAAATGAAAATCATGGAGCGATATCCGCCCGCGCAGTGTACATAATACGTTTTGTCTTTGTCCACCTCGCTCAGGTGTTCATTGAGGTAATCCAGCGGTATGTTCTGCGCACCGATCACGTGTTCCGAGTCGTGTTCGCTTTGTTTCCGTACGTCAAGGACGTGCAGGCCGGGGTCGGATTCTTTCAGGAGCGCCAGTTCATTCACGGTGATGGACATCATGGTGTCGATTTCACGACCTTCGGCTTTCCAGGCAGCGAAACTACCTTTGAGGTAGCCGATGGCATGGTCGTAGCCCACACGGGCGAGGCGCGTGACGATTTCTTCCTCCCGGCCTTCCTCGGCAATGACCAGGATCGGTTGCTGGATGTCAGGGATCAACGTGCCTATCCAGGGGGCGAAGTTGCCATCGATGCCGATGTTGATGGAATTGGGGATAAATCCCTTGGCAAATACCTGCGCATCGCGCGTATCCAGCAGGAGGGCATCGGTTTCGTTGGCGATTGCCTCGAAGGCAGCCGGCTCCAGGGCTTGGAGCCCCCTGTCCAGTACGTCATCGATGCTATCGTAGCCTTGGATATTCATCAGCACATTCTTCGGGAAATAGGCAGGGGGAGGCATCAGCCCAGTCAGCACCTGCTTGACAAACTCTTCCTTACTTATAGCTTGCAGGGCGTAGTTGGTCCTCTTCTGGTTGCCCAGTGTATCGGTGGTTTCCTTGCTCATGTTTTTGCCGCAGGCTGATCCCGCACCGTGGGCCGGATAGACGATGATATCATCGGCCAGGGGCATGATTTTATCGCGCAGCGAATCATAGAGGTGACTAGCGAGCACCGCTTCGGTGAGCTCAGCTTTTACCTTTTGGGCGAGGTCAGGGCGTCCTACGTCGCCAATGAAAAGTGTATCGCCCGTAAATAAGCCAATATCTTTCCCTGTTTCATCAGTAAGCAGGTAGCAAGTGCTTTCCATCGTATGCCCCGGAGTATGGATGGTGGTAATGGTCACCTTGCCCAGTTGGAGCTTTTCGCCATCCACAGCCACATGGGCAGGAAATCCCGGCTGAGCGGTAGGCCCGTACACGATGGTTGCCCCGGTCTTTTCGGCGAGATCGATATGGCCGGATACAAAGTCGGCATGGAAATGCGTTTCCAGCACATACTTGATGGTCGCCCCGTCTTTTGCCGCACGCTTCATGTAGGGATCCACTTCCCGCAATGGGTCAATGATGGCTGCTTCCCCATTGCTTTCGATGTAGTAGGCGCCTTGCGCCAGACATCCGGTGTAAATCTGTTCGATTTGCATGATTATGTTCGTTTTATTGTTTGCCATTTCATATTGTTCCTGTCATGATACAAAGGTACGGGCGACAGGTATATTGATTTGGTGACTTTCATCACGCTTATCCCATATTGTTAAAGAAAAAGTTCATTAACCAGGATATAGATGCTCATGACCAGCACAAACCATCCGAATCCCTTTTGCAGTTTGTGGCCGGATACCCTGACGGACATCGCATTACCGATATAAAACCCAAGGATAGCCAATCCGGTAACCGCCAGTAGGAACCCCCATGCGATAGTCGTATTAGCCACATCGCCTGTAAACCCAAGCAGTGATTTGGCGCCAATGATCAGCAGCGAGGTGCCGACCGCCTTTTTCATGGACAATTTGCTCAGCAGGACCAACGCGGGGATGATGAGGAACCCACCACCAGCCCCTACCAGTCCCGTGAGCGTACCCACTACGATGCCCTCCAACAAAATCAGGAGATAGTTATACCGGACATCCCCATCGTCCGGGCAATCCTTGCAGGGTTTTTTGCGGATCATCGAAATGGAAGCCGCAAACATCATGATGGCAAACAGCAGCATGATGGCCATTGGTTTGTCGAAAGCAAAGCCATCCATCCTAAAAATCGGATCGGGGATCGCTGGAACCAAGTACTTGCGGGTGGCATACACTGCAGCGATGGAGGGCATGCCGAATAGGAGGGCAGTCTTGAAATCCACCAATCCTTTGCGGTATTTTGGCCAGGCGCCCAATAAACTTGTAGCCCCCACGATGAACAAGGAATATGCTGTGGCTGTAATAGGAGGGATGCCAAAGAGGTACACCAGTACCGGTACGGTGAGTATGGACCCGCCGCCGCCAATAAGGCCAAGGGCGATACCAATGGATAACGAAGCGAGATAACCGAAAATTTCCATTTGCGATATGTTAGTAACCACCGCAAAGGTCGGTATACGTGTTGCATGCAAACGGTGACGGATGTCACATAGGTTGGCTTAGCTACTGTGGGATCACACCGCAATATACACTGTCGGACAACTGGTCAAGCCACGTATTTCGAAATGCGGCGTAAACATGAATTGGCCCGGTGAATAAATGCAAAGGTTCAATCTCCCATTCATCCTGTTGCGCTTTCCGTTCGGCCCCAAGTTCCCTGAAGACGCGAATAGGTTCCTCGGGATTGTACAACAATATTACCAGCCGGTCAGTGGGACTTTGTTGTGTGCCTATGTAATCCCAGCGAAACGTCAGCCGGTTGCCGTCGCGTTCGACGGTGCAGTTCAATGGTGGGGCCAGCTTGCCTTTTGAAATGAGCACTTTTTCGGGGTTGATGAACGGATTGCCCTGTTCATCTACCTCGATCGCATTTTTTCGAGTATATGATTGCGCCAGTTGGAATGCACCGACGTGGCTGCCTGAGGGCACCTCATGCTGAAATCCAAATTTTATGTATGGTTTGATCGGACCCAAGAATTCTGATACGACCTTCATCTTCGCTTGGTTCAATAATTCGAGTTTAGAAAAGGGTTTCGTACGCCTGCCTATTGCGCGAATGACATTTTTTCCATTGAGTTCGTACCCGACAATTGAGCCTACTTTTCCAATAAAAGCCCCATTTATTCCGTTTTTTGCAGTAGCCATATTCGTATCTCCGTATTACTTGCTCCGTAATTGATTTACCACAAATATAGGAATAATTAAGAATAAATAAAGTATTAATAGTGTGTTAGTAAAGGTTATACCTTTATTAAACCTTTGTCAACCCTTTATCAAATCTCTATTAAACCTTTATTAATAGTAAATAAAGTATGAAGCAGACCCTAATCAGTCACGAAGCAATAAGAAGGGTGGGCCAATTTATGTGAAGAGTTGTATGGTATTCCGACCGAGAACGACTTTGCCGTGCTGTTCCATCTTTTTGAGCAGCCGCGAGATCACCTCCCTTGAAGAACCCAGATCGTTGGCGATTTGTTGGTGGGTGGTGATTATTAGTTTTGAATCCTGTTGTTTACTCAATTTTTGCAGGTAATAATCGAGCCGCTCGTCCATGCCTCTGAATGCGACGTGATCAATCACTTCCAGTAGTTCCTCGAAGCGCGATCGGTAAGTTTCCAACACGAAATAATACCAGGTTTTGTATTTCCGCATCAGGTCATCCATCATCGCGATGGGAATGAGCAGGGCAGTCGTCTCTTCCACGGCAGTAGCCAGGATTTCGCTTTTTTCTTGCTTCGTGGCGCAAATCATGGACAGGGCGCAGGCACTGCCAGGCTCCAGGTGGTAGACGAAAAACTCCCCACCGTCGCCCCCTTCACGATATACCTTGACGAGCCCCTTGACAATGAGCATGGTGGATTTGAAGTATTGGCCGGTCTGCATCAATTGTTCACCTGCAGCGAAATGTTTAATACTGCACTGCTCGGCAAGTATATCTTTTAATTCCCGTTCGAACGAACTGAAATACGTGGTTAAGTAATCCTGTATGGCGGCTTGCAGCGAGGGTGTGTTCATGCGGTTCTTTGGATTCGACGGTATAAAAATAGTAACAATTCATTGGATAGATTGAAAAAAACATTTTGGTAACTTGGACGTGATTCAGCGATTAGGATATGGTATGCGGTAGCAGAAGGGAGAATTATGAATAGTTTTGCGCTAAAATACGGTGTTTATTCGCCAGTGATCGGGCTGGAAGTTCAAGTGAATTTTGAATAAGATAGATATTTCATCCGTCTCGTTGAAGTAAATTTTAATTGAGCTGGAATGGCGCAGTATTTTGTAGATTAAAAAGTTAAAAATGTTAAAATAGGTGATTTTCAGGTTTTTTGATTCTATTTTCGTTGCTAATTAAAAAATTATCAAACGCTAAAACTTCAATTATGAATCTAAAAAATCTTGTCTTGATCGTCCTGTTCTTTTCCCGGATATGGGTGGCAAATGCGCAGACTGCTTCGGATCCAAGGAAGCATAATTTGAGCTTCGGCCCCATGGCCGGATATAACCTTGACACCAAGGGATTGGCATATGGAGGCGGTTTAATGTATGAATACCGACCCTTTCAAAAATTCGGTTTTACGGCTGCGCTCATGTATGAAAGGACAAGGAAAGACGTTTCCGGCGATTTTTGGGGCGATTTGAATGGTGTTCCTATTTATGGTGATGTCCGGGTTCATCAGGAGTATTCGCTCAATGTCGGAGCACGGTATTACATGGGCGGCTTTTACCTCGCTACGGCACTCGGTGTGGGATACGACGATTATTATACCAACTTGTCAGATGGCAGCACTTCGGACGGAGGGCATGCATACGGTTTATATAAAAGTTTGGGTGCCGGATACCAGATACCGTTGAAGAATCGTGATGTGATTGAAGCCGAGGCGGGCTTTTTTGGCACAAGGGACATGAAGATTGGGGGTACGGTAAGGTATAAAATCAGAAAATAAAAAATTACAGGTTACGTGACAACGACGTATGGTTAAAGAATGAAATTTCGACATGAATTTTGCTTGTGTTTTTCATACTTCAGGATTGTTAAGTATATTTGTATATGGCTTCAGTGTTAGAAACCCCATTAAATGAACAGCAATTGCTGATGTTGCGGTTACTAAAAAAACCGCTTCCGGATTCGGAATTCCAAAAAATCCGCCGGTATGTAGTTAGCCTATTGGCAGAACAACTCGACGAAGTAATGGAGGAGTGGGAGAAGGAAAATAACATCACCGAAGAAGAATACATCAAAATGAGCCACGGCCATTTCCGTACACCAAGGCGCTAAAAACTTTGCTTGTCGTTTTAGATTCCAACGTTCTTTTATTAGCAATTGGGGCCCATAGTCCATTGCGGAAAATTTGGACTTCTTTTCTAATGGGTCAATTCAAGATTGCTGTTAATGAGGACATCCTAAAAGAATATGAAGAAATCCTGCAGATACACAGCGCAATTGGAGCTGCCAAAATTGTGATAGATATCTTTGAAGAGAGTCCGGACGTGATATACCAGCGAGTATCCTATCATTGGGATGCTATAAAGAAAGATCGGGACGACAATAAGTTCTTTGATGTGGCTGTTGTATCATCAGTACATTATCTTGTGACCAATGACAAACATTTCGACGAAGCAAAGCGGCTGAAATTCCCGAAAATCCATATCATCAGATCGGAAGAATTTATGGGGATTTTGAATGACAACAACTTCGACAATCCAACTCTAATTGAGGTATCCTAATTCTTTTGTCTCATGTTTCTGAGGGATGAGATTTTTTATTTAAACAAAAAAAGTGCAATTCTACATGAGAATCGCACTTTTCCTTTTTGTGCCCGGAGAGAGACTCGAACTCTCAAGGGACTGCTCCCAACGGCTTCTGAGACCGCAACGTTTACCAATTTCGCCATCCGGGCGAGCACGCCTCGAATCCTTTAATCGGATAGGGGACGCAAATATAGGGTTTTAATTGATAATTGAAAATGAGAAATTAAAATGCATTATTAATTTTTAATTTCCCATTTTCAACTTCCAAACTATTCTTCATCATCATCCGAGTGCAGCAAATCCTGGTGCTCTTCGGGCCTATAGTTCGCTTGAAGTTCCGCTAATTTCTTTTTGCTGTAAGCCACCTTGGTAATCAATACGAATAGGACGGGCACAATGAATATGGCGAACAGTGTAGCGATCAGCATACCACCGAAAACCGTCCAGCCAATGGTTTGGCGGGCGATAGCGCCTGCTCCTGCGGAATACATCAGCGGGACGATACCGAGGATAAAGGCGAATGAAGTCATGATAATGGGCCGCAGCCGCAGTTTGACCGCTTCCAAGGTAGCGGTAAGTATCCCCATACCGATATCTACCCGTTCTTTGGCAAATTCGACGATCAGGATGGCGTTTTTAGCCGCCAAGCCGATAATGGCTACCAACCCGATTTGCGCATAAATGTTGTTATCCAGGCGTGGTAAAAGGGTTAGCACGAGGATCGCGCCGAATACACCGAGCGGAACGGATAGCAATATGGAAAATGGTACGGACCAACTTTCATACAGCGCCGCCAGCAGCAGGAAGACGAAGACAATACACAGGCCAAAGATCATTAGGGTCATGTTGCCCGCTTCTTTTTCCTGTAAGCTTAATCCCGAAAACTCGTACGTAAATCCGGCACCCAGCGTCTCTGCCGCGGTTTGTTCCAGAGCCAGCAACGCATCGCCGCTACTGTATCCCGGGGCAGCGCTACCCGTCACTTCAATGGATCGGAAGATGTTGTGGTGGTTGATGATAGAGGGGCTCTCAATAATCTCGTGGGATACCAAGGCGCTCAAGGGCACGGGATTTCCCTGCTGATTCTTCACATACAGTTTATTGATGTCTCCGATATCCATACGGAACGTGGTGTCTGCCTGGGTGACCACCCGGAAACTTCGGCCATATCGCGTAAAGTCGTTGACATAACTGCTTCCAAGGAACGAGGAGATGGTACTGTAGACGCTCGAGACCTGTACGCCCATGCGCTTTGCCTGTTCGCGATCCACTTTTACCAAGTAGTTGGGTGTACGTGAATTAAACAAGGTATATGCCATGCCGATTTCCGGTCGTTGATTGACGGCCATGAGGAATTTGCCAACCTGTGCCTCGAAATCTTTGATATCGCCGCTCCGTTGATCGATAAGCTGGATACTGAAGCCACCGCTCATACCCAGCCCGGGTATCGCCGGAGGCGATACCGGCAAGATGGTAGCCTGCTGAAAACCCGCGTACTTCCGCTGGATACCGGCGATCACCTCATCTGCAGTGCGGCTCCGCTCTCCCCATGGATGAAGCTGAACGAAGAAGGTACCCCCGTTGGGCTTGAATGAACGGTTCAACAGGTTGATTCCGGCAATACGCATCACGTTTTTAATTTCGGGATTGTCTTTCCGAAGGGAATCCGACAGGGCATCGAGCACATTGCCGGTCCGTTCGGACGATGCACCTTCCGGCAGTGTAACGCCAACCAACATCACACCGGCATCTTCCGTGGGAATAAACCCGGTAGGCTTGGCAGAGAATAATCCAATCGTACCTATGTAAATACAGACCAGCAGGATCATGACCAGCGGAGCGCGTTTGATGGCCACTCGTACACCACCCGAATATCGCTTGGTGACCCGTTCAAACCACGTATTGAATTTATAAAAAAGCCTGTTGATGCCCTTAGACTTTTCGTCGAATTGAGAAGGCTTCAGTAACAAGGAACAAAGCGCTGGAGTAAGGGATAAGGCGACGAATGCAGAAAGCAGTACGGACACGGCGATGGTAATCGCAAACTGCTGGTAAAGTTGGCCGACCATGCCGGGTATAAAGCCTACGGGTACGAAGACCGCTGCCAAGATAAGCGCAATGGCGATAACGGGGGCGGTGATCTCTTTCATCGCACGTCGCGTCGCTTCGGGCGCGGACAGTTTATCATGATCGATGTAGTGCTGCACGGCCTCCACCACCACGATGGCGTCGTCTACCACGATACCGATGGCAAGTACGAAGGCCAGCATTGTGAGGTTGTTGATGGAGAAGCCAAACAGGTTGAAAAAGATGAAGGTGCCGACAATCGAAACCGGGATAGCGAGCACAGGAATCAAGGTAGCTCTCCAGCTTTGCAGGAAAATGAATACAACCAGGGTCACTAATATCAGTGCTTCAACCAACGTGTGGAGTACGTTATTAATGGACTCTTGAACGACTGTCACGGTTTCGTAGTTGACTACGTAGTCCATATCGTTCGGGAAGTCGGCTTTCAGCTGCTCCAGTGCGGCATAGATGCCTTCGGCAGTTTCCACGGCATTTCCACCGGGCATTTGGTTGACCATCATGCCGGTTGCAGTAAGTCCGTTGAGCTTGTTGGTGATGGAATAGGCAAACTCGCCCAACTCTACACGCGCCACATCTTTGAGGTATACAATTGATCCGTCGGTATTGGTCTTGACAATAATTTGCTCAAACTGTTCTTCCAGGTTGAGGTCGCCGTCGAGGATGACATTGTATTCGAAGACCTGCGTATTGACCTGTGGACGGCTACCCACGGCACCACCCGGCATCCGGATATTCTGCTCTTGGATGGCGGCATTGATTTCGGCGGGAGTGAGTCCCAGGTTAGTGAGTTTGGTCGCGTCGAGCCACACGCGCATACTGAACGGTTGGCCGAAGGCCATGACATCTCCCACGCCTTTGACACGCATCAAGGCGTCACGCACATATAAGTTGGCGTAGTTCGCCAAAAATTTCTGATCCCGTGTACCATTGGGTGAGATCAAAGAGATCATCATCAAGGCGTCTGTATTAGCCTTTCGCGTGATGACCCCGAGTCGCCGTACCGTTTCAGGGAGCGACGGCTCGGCAATACCTACGCGGTTTTGTACATCCAGGGTGGCAATATCGATATCGGTGCCCACGTCGAAGGTGACCGTAATGGCCGATCGCCCATCGGAGGTACTGTTCGACTGCATATACGTCATCCCCGGCGTACCGTTGATTTGGCTTTCGATGAGCGTGGTTACCGTCTGTTCCACGGTCTGCGCATCCGCACCCGTATAAGTCGCCTGTACCTGTACAGTGGGCGGCGTAATATTCGGATATTGGCTGATGGGCAAAGTCGTTATGGAAATGACCCCAATCAGCGTAATCAGGATGGAGATGACGATGGCGGTGACGGGTCTTCTTATGAATACTTCTGAAATCATGTTGGTTCTGTCCTAAATAACTTGATAGTCGTTTTTCGGCCTTACTCTATTTGGATTGTGCAGGTTGGTTTACCTGTACCTTGGCCCCCGGCCGCAAGTTGATGAGGCCGTCGGTCACCACTTGTTCGCCCTTGGACACTCCTTCATTGATGACGACACGATCAGCGACTTTCAACCCCAATCGTACACCGCGTTGTTCAACGGTACTGCTGTCTGTCAGTACGTATACCGACGTCTGACCTAATTGTTCCATGATGGCGCGGTAGGGGATAACCAATTGGTTGGATTCCGATTGGTTGCTGACGTGCAAGGTGGTATTCATGCCCGGCAGTAGAGTATTCGCTTCATTCGGGAAGCTTGCCCGTACGGTAATGGTGCCCGTATTGCGGTCTACCGCCCGATCGATGGCGGTGATTGCGCCAGGATAGGGATAAGTTTGGCCACCTGGCAATGTGATATGAATGCTGGAATCGCGGGCTGTACCTGATTGGCGCATGGCATTGAATCGTGGAATGTCGCGCTCGTTCACGGGAAAGTCCACGGCGATAGGGTTTGTAGAGGAAATGCTATTGAGCAAGGTGGTTCCGGCGGATACCAGTGCGCCCATGCGCACTTGGGAGATGCCCACCGTGCCGCTGAACGGTGCGATGATGATCGACCGGCTGAGGTTGGTCTGTGCCGTGGTAAGTGCAGCCCGCGCGGCAATCGTTTGGGCTTTGGCATTATTAAAGTCGGTTTCTGCGTAGTCCAATGTTTGTTTGGCAATGGCATCCTGTTCGGCCAATTTCTGGTAACGTTCTACGTCCCGTTTCAGCCGGGAAAGATTAGCTTCGGCAATCGCCAGGCTGGATTCCGCTTGTTCGACTTCTGCGGCGTACCGCGTACGGTCGATCTCGTAGAGCTTCTGGCCTTTGGCAACCGATGCACCGTCTGCCACGAAGATGCCGGTGATGTAGCCACTCACTTCAGCACGGAGTTCGGTTTCGTTCAAGGCGACCACGGTACCCGGATAGTCGCTTACGCCAACAACGGATTCCTCGGTGACCTCGGCTACGGTCACGGCGATGGCCTGCTGGCCAGGGGCCTGCTGCGGTTGGTTGTTTCGGCAGGAGGCGACGACGCTTGCTCCGATGATAAGTAAGCCGATGATGATGTTATTGCTATTCATGGTTATGGATTTCGACATGTTTTAATTCAAGACAATTAGTTGGTATTCGGTTCGATTTGGCCCAATGCCTGCTGTACATCCAGCTTTCCTGCCAGTACGGCATATAAGGCATTGAGGTAATTGATTTGCGTTGTACGGAGGTCTGTTTCGGCCGTCATCAAATCCAGGTAGGTCTTGATGCCCTCGTCATATTGCAATTTGATGGTATTGTAGACCTCTTCGGAAAGCGCTACGTTCTGCTGTGCCACTTGCCAGTCATTCAGGTTTGCCTGATAGGTGGCCATGGCCATCTCATACTGTGTGCTGATTTGGTTTTTGAGGTTTACAATATCCCATTCGATGCGGGTCTCCTGCAACTGGGATTTGCGGATTTCGTGGATGCGCTTACCGCCTTGGAAAACCGGGATGTTCAGCGTGAGCCCGAATACCGAACGGGGAAATGACTCGTTGAATAATCCGGAAAGCTGTGTATCCCTAAAATCCCATGCATAATTGTAAAAAGCCGACAAGCTTGGCAGGAATGTCCATTTATTGTATTGGGTATTCAACTGCTGGAGTTGTTTGACCGTCTGGAGCTGCCTGAATTCCACCCGTTGCTCATAATTTACCGTCGTGGTGGTATCCAGCAGGATTTCACTTTCCATGGCGGATACGTTGGCGAGCGACAGGGTGAGGGGTTGGGCTGCGGGAAGCCCGATAAGTTCCTTTAAGAATGTATATTTATAGGTGAGCAATTCGGTGACCCGCTTTTGTTCGGCCAGCGTATTGCTCAATGCAATCTGGGCCCGTTTGAAATCGGTATTATCCACAATGCCCGTTTCATACCTTGCCCTGGCATCACTGAGCTGCCGCTCCAAGCGCAGGATATTTTCTTTGATGATGTTGAGCTGCTCTTCACTGGTCAGGATGTCATAGTATGCTTTGCTGACTTCCACTACCGTATTGATGTAGCTGTTTTCCGTATTCAGGGCATTTTGTTGGCGGATGTAACGGGCCGCCTTAGCTGCCTGGATGAGGCTGGGATTGAGGATTTGCTGATCGGCCTGCAATACGGCGGCACTCACATGCTTCTGTCCCAGTTGGATGACATTGCCACCGATGACGTTGGTCGGTATTTTGACATTCCAATTGTAGGTGCCCGTAGCATTGATTTGTGGAAACCAACCAGATAATGCTGAGGCAATTTCCCGTTCGCCGATTTCCTCATCGATCAGTGCCTGGTGCACTGATGGCCGATTTTCGAGTGCGTAGGCTACCACATCTGCCAATGTGGCCTTCGCCGGCAACGGTGGCTGGGTTTCCTGGCCGAACAGGAGCGTGCTCGCCGAGGTAAGTACTACTGTTAAAACTAAGCTGTTTCGCAATTTTCTGTACATTGTTGTTCTGGTCTGAAAAGATTCTATTTTTTAATACCGTCCCATATAATGGCTACCATTTCGTTCATGGATGTTTCGTCAAACGAATAGTGTCCGTTGATATGCCGCTTTGCAGTAGCAGTCACCGTGCCGATGAATGCAGCGCTTAGTATATTGATATCCAATGGTTTGATATGGCTGTCATCTATGCCTTGCTGAAGAAAATTAAACATTTCGTTCTGCATCTGGACGCTGCATCCTCTTTCATAAACGGCTTCTGCATACGGCGAAGAAAAAAACTGTTCCATAAAACTCAGCACTTCCGGATATTGGATATAAAAGTGTACCAAATTTGTCCAAACAGCCACAAAACGTGCTGGATAGGGTAGGTGTCCTTCTGCTATCTTAAACATCGCATTACCTATTTTATATTTGCAATGCTTAAACAGTTCGATGATCAATTCGTCTTTTGAAGAAAAATAATGATAGATAGTACCTGTGGCAACACCTGCCTCCTGGGCGATTTGGCTCATTGGGCTTCCATGGAAGCCCTGCTTCATAACCAATCGGAGTGTGCTTTCAAATATAGCACTTTTCTTTTCTGCGGTATGTTCCAATTGAACGTTCATTCGGTCGGCAAAGGAAAACAATATTTACGATAAATTGCCCCCTTTACGTATTATTAACGTAAATTTGACAATTGTGGTCAGGAGGTCAATTCTTTACTTTCTTCTAATCAATTGAAATTACGTACTTTTGCGTTCATTATTTTAACGGAGATTACTTTGACGTTTAGCGACTTTAATTTTGACAACAGCCTTTTTGAAGGATTAAATAGTATGGGTTTTAAAACGCCCACACCCATTCAAGCCGAAACCATTCCGATTATTCAAAGCAATCATGATTTAATTGCCTGCGCGCAAACGGGAACCGGGAAGACCGCTTCCTACCTGTTGCCTGTCATGGACGCGATATGCCGGATGGAACAACGACCCGTGATCAGTGCTTTGGTCTTGGCCCCGACGCGTGAATTGGCCATGCAAATCGATCAGCAGGTGGAAGGATTGGCTTATTTTACAGGGATTACATCGATGGCCATCTACGGTGGCGGCGATGGCATTGGCTATGAGCAGCAACGCAAAGCACTGCGTGATGGGGTCGATATTGTCATCGCGACGCCCGGGAGGCTCATTGCACACCTGAACTCCGGGGCTGTGCGCCTGGGTGAGATTAAGTTTTTGGTGCTTGATGAAGCCGACCGCATGCTGGATATGGGCTTTAAGGACGATATCAACCGTATTGTGCGCCAGGTGTCCAGCGAACGTCAAACCATGCTCTTTTCTGCGACAATGCCGCCCAAGATACGGACGTTTGCAAAGACGCTGCTTAAACATCCGAAACAGGTCAATATCGCGATATCGAAACCTGCTGAAGGCATTGTGCAGCAGCATTACCAAGTGGCAGACGGACAGAAAACGGCGCTATTAAAGCAAATCTTGCAGTCTGGTACATACAACAGCGTAATCGTTTTTTCATCTACGAAGGAAAAAGTGAAGAACCTGGGACGTGAATTGGACAGGCTGGGATTGACCGTTGAACCCTTCCATTCTGACCTTGCACAGGAGGAGCGCGAGAAAATTCTTCTTCGTTTCAAAAATAAGCAATTGCCGATATTGATTGGTACCGATGTGCTGTCACGGGGGATTGACGTGGAAGGTATCGATTTGGTGGTCAACTATGACGTGCCGCCTGATCCGGAAGATTATATACACCGGATAGGCCGGACGGCACGTGCCGAGCGGACAGGTACAGCCATTACCTTCGTGAATAACCGTGACGTCAGGCGCTTTATTGCTATTGAGCGATTGATGGATAGAAAGGTAGAAGAGGTGCAGCTTCCCGAAGGGATAACTGCTGACCCGGTATCTTCGGTACCGCCTGAAAAAAGAAGAAACAACCAACGAAAGAAAAAACGTAATTTCAGGCCAAAGGATAGGCAAAAGCCACAAAATCCGGGTGATTTAAATCCAGATAGCCAAGCTTCTTAGCTAATTCCAGTTGATTTCTTGGACGTTTGGATCCGCCTGGAGTTCATTAATCAGTATCGCCAATAGCTGCTTATCTATCTCCTTGAATGAAAATGTGATCAGGTAACTGCCGTCCGTTTTGTCTACGGAACACGACGAAATATTCAGTTTTTCGCCCTGAAAGATTTCGTTTATGATTTGGAGTGATTTGGCCTCACTGACCGTTGATATACGCAAGCTCTTTTGTTTAAAGCGATCAGAAAATTTCCGCTCCAAGGGCTGCAATGCCCAAAGAATAATGATAGCTAAGGCGGTTGCCGTTGAAGCAGCGAAATACATGCCGCCCCCCGCTGCCAGGCCGATAGCGGCCACAGTCCACAGCCCCGCTGCCGTTGTAAGGCCGCGGACAATGCCCTGCCGTAAAAACAGAATCGTTCCGGCCCCGATGAAGCCAATCCCGCTGATCACTTGGGCCGCAACCCGGGAGGGATCAAGGGTGATGTTGTCTTTTCCAAGGATGTCCATGAATCCGTAAGCTGAAACCATCATGGCCAATGCGGCACCAACACATACCAGCATGTGGGTTCTCAGCCCTGCCGCCCAGTTTTTCCGTTCTCGTTCAAGCCCAATTGCAGCGCCGAATAGCGCAGCTAATGTTAGCCGAATCAATACGTGTGTCCATACAATCATATTGGTTTAATTTTTTATTTCAATCGTAGATTAGGTGACGGTATACAAAAATACTGAACGGGAGAGACAATGATGAATAAAAGACGGTATAAATTTAAAAAAATGACATCAAATCAAATAGATTGTTAAAATTCTGTAATTAATGATGAAAATTTAGAAATAATCTGATTTCTGTCATTAATTTTGCGGCAACTGAGACATATGGCTAAAAGAAGAAAAAAAACCGCCGAGGAGGTGGATGTCATTCTTATCGGCGCGGGCATCATGAGTGCCACCCTGGGTACATTAATCAACGAACTACACCCCCGTGCAAGCATCGAGATTTTTGAGCGGCTGGATGAGGTTGCTGCTGAGAGTTCTGACGCATGGAACAATGCGGGCACGGGTCATTCGGCGCTTTGTGAACTGAATTATACTCCGCAGCGCCCGGATGGATCGGTGGATATCAGCAAGGCAATAAAAATTGCCGAAGCTTTTGAAATTTCCAAAGAGTTCTGGTCGTATCTGGTTGCCAACGGATTGGTTGATCGGCCGGAAAGTTTCATTCGAAGTGTGCCCCACATGAGTTTTGTGTTTGGCAAAGCAAACGTTTCGTTCCTGCGTAAACGCTATGAGACCATGCAGGAACACCACTTGTTCCAAGGCATGGAGTATACGGAAGACCACGAAGAACTCAAACAGTGGATACCGTTGGTCATGGATGGCCGGAATGCAGATGAAGAGCTGGCGGCCACAAAAATTGATATCGGTACGGATGTCAATTTCGGGGCATTGACGCGCTCGTTATTTCACCATCTTGGACGGAAAAGCAATGTCAAATTGCGGCTGGCGCATGAGGTGCGGGATATTGAACGCTTGCCCAACGGTCGGTGGCAGGTCAAGGTAAAGAACCTGACCACCGATAAAAAACGCACAGTGTCTGCGAAATTTGTATTCATTGGCGCCGGCGGTGGATCGCTGTTGCTGCTCGAAAAATCCGGCATCCCCGAGGCGAAAGGTTTCGGTGGGTTCCCGGTAAGCGGGCAATGGCTGAAATGTACTAATCCGGAAATTATTGCTAAACACCACGCCAAGGTCTACGGTAAAGCAGCCGTCGGGTCTCCCCCGATGTCCGTGCCCCATTTGGATACGCGGGTTATCGACGGGAAGATGGCCTTGTTGTTTGGCCCTTATGCGGGTTTTTCTACTAAATTCCTCAAAAATGGCTCATGGCTGGATTTGCCTGCTTCTATTAAATTCAATAATATCCGGCCCATGCTGGCAGCAGGCATGGACAATATCCCATTGACCAAGTACCTCATCAACCAGGTACGGCAAAGCCCGGACGATCGGTTGGCGGCATTGAAAGAATATGTGCCTACGGCCCGGAAAGAAGACTGGGAACTTGAGGTGGCCGGGCAGCGGGTGCAGGTGATCAAAAAAGATGAAAAACAAGGCGGCATATTGGAGTTCGGTACGGAAGTGGTAAGCAGCGCCGATGGTTCCATCGCTGCTTTGCTGGGGGCTTCGCCGGGTGCATCGACGTCCGTATCCATCATGATTGATTTGCTCGCGCGCTGTTTCCCTGAGCGTGCCAAGACGGCGCAGTATTTGAGTAAACTGCATGAGATGATTCCTTCCTATGGCCGGTCCCTTGCCGCTGATGAACAGCTATGCAAAGAGACGCGCGAACGTTCGGCTGAGGTATTGAAGTTGGCAGGCACGCTGGAATCGGTTTGATCGTGATAGGCGCAGCAGGAGTGGTTGATTGGATAAGGGAATTAGGTATCCAGCTCACGGAAACTCCACTATTACATTGGATAGGCGTGGCATGCGGTGTCATCCAGGTGCTGCTGGCCAAAACCAACAATGTGTTGCTCTATCCGTTCGGTATTGCCAGTATCTTGGTTACCCTTTACGTGCTGAATGAGGCCGGACTATATGCTGAAATTTTGTTGAACTTATACTACCTGATCATGAGCATCTACGGATGGGCATATTGGGTGAAACGCAGCGGCGAGGAACCTGTAAAGGCGTCATATGCTTCAAAAAGAGAGCGGCTCATTACCCTGTCGATCGTCTTCCTTGGTTTTCCGGCATTGCATTATGCACTAGTCCATTTTACCGATTCCTCGGTGCCGGCATGGGATGCATGGGTAAGCGCCACGGCATGGGCAGGTATGTGGTTGCTGGCCAAGCGCAAGATTGAAAATTGGGTCTTGCTTAATATTAGCAATGCGTTTGCTATTCCTTTATTGGTCTACAAAGGACTTCATCTCTACGCACTGCTGACCTTGTTTTTATTTATCGTGGCGATTTTCGGGTATTTTGAATGGAAGCGGATAATCAATCGGGAGCGAGTGCAAGCATGATGGCTGCTGAGGTAGCAGCGTTACTCGGCGATCTATCGGGCCAGGCCGAGGTGGACGGTCGCCTCACGCCCGAGCAATTAGCCATTATTTATGATCGGCGATGGTTTAAATTATTTGTGCCCAAGTGCTACGGTGGGCTGGAGTTGACCGTACCTGAAGGTGTACGGCTCGAAGAGGAACTGGCGCAGATAGATGGCAGCTTGGGCTGGACGGTCACGCTCTGTGCAGGGGCTAACCTGTTTGTCGGGTATATCGAGCAATCCGTGGCGGCGACCCTGTTTACCGAGCCCATGGTATGCTTGGGTGGAAGCGGACACGCATCGGGTAAGGCCGTGGTTGAAAACGGCGGTTTCCGCGTGTCTGGAACGTGGCGTTATGCCACTGGCGCACCGCATCTCACCCATTTCACGGCAAACTGTATCCTTGAACGACACGGCGAAACGTGGGTGGACGAAGAGGGCAATCCCATCATCAAGTCGTTTTTCTTTGCCAAAGAAGATGTCCGGGTCGTTGAAGATTGGAATACGCTTGGGCTGAAAGCCACAGCCAGCCATTCGTTTGAAGTGGACAATGTCTGGGTAGCTAATACCCATGCCTTTATCATTGCACCCGAACAGGCTACATTGGCCCATCCGATATACCACTATCCATTCTTACAATTTGCGGAGGCTACGCTGGCGGCCAACACCCTGGGTATGGCGCGCCATTTCGTGGCGTGCACCGCTGCACAGGGAAAGGCCGCTTTATATGATTTGGCGGAAACCGCACAGCAGCAAATAATGCAGGTGAAGGAATCATTTTACCGGGCGGTGGATGCTTCATGGGATGAATTGCTGAGTATCGGGAGTATATCGCCGGAGACGCTCCTGGCGGTAAGCAATCAAAGCCGCGTCCTGGCCCATGTGTGCCGGGAGCAGGTAATGGCCTTATACCCACATGCAGGATTGGCGGCCGCGGACACGGCCACCGAAATCAACAGGGTATGGCGCGATATCTTCACGGCGAGCCAGCATAGCCTCCTCCGTTAGTCGGCTACACAATCCACGGGCTCGTAGGCCACCGAAAAACCGCTGGTATCCCGTGTGACTTGCCTGCCGGTCTGTGTATCTACCGTCAATGGTTTTTGCATCAGCCTTCCATCCTGGAGGGTAAATACCACCCGAAGTGTATCCTGCATGCCTTCTTGCGTGAATGTCCATACTAAATCGATCGCGCCATTTTCCAATTTGCCCAGTACTGTACCGCGTCTTGCATCTTTTTCGTATGGGATGGTATTATAAATGCCACTCACCGTCGATCCCCTGATGACTAACTGCACATAGGAGGAATCTTGTTGCTGTGTACCTTCCGTACGCAGGAAACAATATTTTTGCTCTTGGTCTTCGGGTAAATTATCCGCTTGCGATAAGGTGTCATTGGCTGCTGCTGTCTCGCTTCGATTGCCGCTTTGGCACGCAGTGCACAAGGCAAAACAAGCTATACATAGGTAAGTATGTGTATTCATCTCGATCTGAACTAACGATTTGAACGATTAACAATTTGCAGGCTTGATTGTTTATGCCGTTATTTGCAACAAAGGTAATTGGCTAACCCCAATGGATCGGAAATCAATCATATTGCAATACTGGCGGTTTGCCGCTGAAACAGAAAGATGGTACCCGCCTTATGCGGATGCACTTATCCTTATCCGGAAGCTTAAAGGGGCATGGCCGTCGCATCGGAGCTTTTTGTAAACAAGTATAAGGATGGTTACGTTTGCCAATGCCAAAATCAATATCGGGCTGCAGGTGCTCAACCGCCGCGACGATGGATACCATAACCTCGAAACGGTTTTTTATCCATTGAAAATCTATGATATACTGGAAGTGGTGGAAGCCTCAGAAACGCGATTTATTGCTTCCGGTTTGCCCATTCCCGGCGATAGTAATAACAACTTATGTCTGAAGGCCTACCAGCTGCTTCAAGCAGCCTATGATTTGCCGCCCGTGGCTATTTATTTGCATAAAACCATCCCCATCGGGGCAGGGCTTGGCGGTGGATCGGCAGATGCTGCTTTTCTATTGAAGCTGCTGAATTCAACTTTCGGACTTGGCCTCGATGAATTACAGTTAATAGCCTATGCGCGTCAGTTGGGGGCCGACTGTGCGTTTTTTATCCGTAATACACCGGTACTGGCCACCGGAATCGGTGATGTCTTTCAAGAGGTAGCGATCGATTTATCCGCCTACCAGTTGGTACTGGTCAAGCCCGACGTGCATGTGTCCACGGGCGAGGCCTACCGAACGGTGACCCTGCATCCGGAGGGCAGGCAACTGGCAGCGTCCATTGTTCGTCCGGTAGCGACGTGGCGGGACACCATCTTCAATGATTTTGAGCCGGGCATCTTTGCTGCGCATCCGGAAATCGGAGTACTTAAAAATCTTTTGTATGAAAAGGGGGCCATGTATGCCTCCATGAGCGGCAGCGGTTCTTCGGTATATGGACTGTTCAGCGAATCGGTGCGGCTGCCGGAGCTGGATGCGTTGGGCCAGGTATTTTACATGGATTGAAAGGAGGTAGGGCGATGGTCGAATTTCAAGCGGAAATCATCCGATCGGAAACCCAGGGAGCAGCCATGGTCGGCTGGGCTTACATCGATGTGCCGCAAGGGATTGCCGACCGACTGAAACCCGGCTACCGACAGGTCTACCGTGTGCGTGGTGAAATAGACGGACATCCCTTCTCGGGACTTTCCTTGATGCCCAAAGGAGCGGGTGACTATATTTTGGCTATCAATAGCGGTATGCGAAAAGTGTTGGAGAAGGGAGTGGGAGATACGTTGTCCCTCCGGCTGGAGGAAGACCACGAATTTGTCATTGAAATACCGGAAGACCTGGAAATTTGCCTGCTGGATGATGCGGAGGACTTGTTGGGGCGCTTCATGGGCCTGCCTAAATCGCACCGTAACTATTTCATCAACCACATCAACGGGGCCAAGACGGAGCCGACACGTACCAAGCGCATCGCCATGACCGTAGAAGCCATGGCGATGGGACTGGATTTCGGTGCCATGATTAGGCTGGATAAAGCGAGGCGTCGCAACGAATGATCTTAGTGATCATGTTCATCTTCATGGTCGTGGTCGCCTTCCACGACGTGGACTTCCACCTTGAGGTCGAGGTCGTTCTCGCCGCCGAATTGCGTATAGTTAGGATTGTTCCAATCGTCAGCCGTAATGTTGGACTTCACACCTTCATTTAGGTGTCGCAGGATAACGTTAAAGACGAAGCTCTCAGAGGTTTTAAGCACATGTAAATAGCCAGTGACACCTACTTGCACGTTATCCGGATCGGCATACTGGTAGTCCAGCACGCCTTCAGGAGCACCCAAGAAAAATAATTGGTGAATATGGGCTTCTTCTATAAATTCCTGCTGGCTTTCCCTGCCTGCAAAATCATAGGCCTTAAGTTCAAGCCGATAGGTTTTGCCAACATCCAGATGTAGGTGGGCACCCACTGGAGGTAAGCCCGCTTCGTCAAATTCAACTTCCACAATTTCGGGATTTTCGATGTCATCGGCGTGGTCGCCATGCCATTCCACTTCGGTGAATGTAAGCTTTGCTCCGCCAATTTCTTCCTGTGGGATTTCGGGATCGGGATCGTCCTTGCTGCAAGAAGATAAAAATGCCAGAAATCCCAGTGATAGGAGGGCGAAGGAGAAATTTTTGAATTGCTTTTTCATACAATAATTAAATTTAGTTAAACAGTTATTCATAGTTATTCATAGCCGAGCTGTTCCGTCAAAATGAATACGACAATCGGATGCCGATCTCGCGGCCTAAATTGTGGCTGTAATAGCGGAACCTATTCATGTATTCCCGGTATGGGGTATTGAGTGCATTATTGACGGAAACACCTACGTCCAGTTGGTGAGCACCCACGGCAAGTTTGCTACCTGCGTATAATGCGAACAGGTGGTAGGCAGGGGGTGGTGGTGCATAGTCGGTATTGGGTTCGTATCGTTTTTGTTGCAATACCCATCGATGCTCGAATGTGATGTATGTCTCCGTAGTGCGTTTGCTGGTCAATGGCACCTGCCAACGCAGGCGGTGGTTGAATCGATCCGCTGGGATGTAGGGCAGGAATACGTCATTGCTGATATCACGCGCCCGGATAATTGACGCACTGAGCTGGTATTCCAGATCATGGGAAAGCTGGTATTTCGTCGAGAGATCTGCGCCGAAGAATGTGGCATCGGTCTGCTCGTACCGGAATACCGGAAAGGTACCCCGGATGGTCTGTAAGAATTCACCGGGCGACGGCTGTGCGTAGATGTAATCCTGTACATACTGGCCATAGAGGTCGAGGTCGATAGCCACTGAACCCCGTGTGTAGGAAGGACTAACCACCCACTTATAGCCGTGTTCGCTATTCAATTGGGCGTCTCCAATTTCGTAGAGTGCCGCACCATGGTGAAGGCCATTGCTGTATAATTCATTGGCATTCGGTGCGCGCCACGCTAAGCCGATGTTGCTGCGCAGTTGCCAAGTGTTACCGGGACGCCAGACACCGCCAAAGGATCCGCTGACATTGTGGAAATCGCGCTGTCCACCATATAGGTTTTGGTATCGGTCAAATCCGGCGGCATCGAACGTTCTAAAGTCGTAACGAATGCCCAATTCCCACTCGTGGGTGTTTTCAATGAGCCGTTGGATAGCAAAAGCCCCGGCGGTGAAACTGTCATAATTCGGAATAAGGGGGGTGTTCAGCGTGCCGGGGACATTGTTGTTGACCTGCAGTGTGAGGTTGGTGCCCGCCTGCGTCCGCCACTTGCCATACAACGGTGTCTGGTACGTAGCGTCAAGCGTCTGTGTGGTGAGTACCATATCCAGCATGGGCAGTGCATCGCGGCCCGCGCGGCGGATATCATATTCCTGGCGATGATTGCGCTGGATGCCATATTGCACATCCAGGCTACCGCCACTTGCCTGATCCCTGTGCCATTTCAGCTTACCCAAATCATGCGTGACGCGCTGGCGTGGGGCATTGATACCATAGGCAAATGGATACGTCTCAAAGGGTTCTCCGGCTTCTATACGAGCTTGTATGTCTGCAATGGTGCCTACGTGGGCGCCGGTGAAAATGCCGAGTGACGTGTGGAAACGGCTGTAATAAGCGTCAAAAGCCGAATGGGTATGGCTATAGCGCACTGCTGCCGACGCGTTATACTCAGCTACTCCCGTATTGCCCAAATAGTAGTCGGCCGTGCTGACATTGCCGCTTCTTTTGGCCGTACCTTGTACCCGCCAAGCCAGGCCGGTGATGCCTTTGACGCCGGATTGCAGCATGCCGGAGAGCACCCCACCCCGCCCATTGGCTTGGTAGATGGCATTCAGTTCGCCCGACAGGTGGGGATCGATAGGCAACGGGGGTGGGGATGTAATAATCACCCCGCCAATCGCGTCGGCACCGTAGCGTACGCCCTCCGCGCCTTTTATCAGCTTGAAATCCTTGGCAATGAACGGATCGATTTCAGGTGCATGCTCGCTGCCCCACTGCTGCCCCTCTTGCCGGACACCATTATTGAGGATGAGGATACGGTTGCCGTGCATGCCATTGATGACAGGCTTGGCGATGGTCGTACCAGTCTGCAGCATGCTCACGCCGGGTAATGTACTGAAAATGTCTGCCAACGTTTTGCCCTGTACTTGCGCGACTTGCTCGCGGGAAACCGTTCTCACGGGATTTGCTGTGCTGACAGTCTGCTGGTGTCCTACTACGTTGACATCGTGCAATACAATATGGCCGTGGTGGAGTGCGAGGGTAAGCGTTTCATCGGTGTCAAGCAGCAGCGGTATGGACAGGCTATCGAAGCCGACGCTTGTGGCTGTCAGGACGTAGTGTATATCTTGGCAAAGCTGGGAAAACCGAAAATAACCGTGGCCATCCGAAATGATTTGGTGTCCGCCGGGATGGGCTTTGATAGTGACTCCGGCTAAAGGAAGTTGTGTGTCGCTGTCGACGACCCTTCCCCTGATAGTTAGTGTGCAATTTTCCGTCTGGGCATATACCGATGATAGGAATAAAGAAAACAATATCGTAGTAAATATTTTTTGTATTCGCATCCGTGTTGCATTATCAACGGGTCAAAAATACAACATTGTTGCTTTAATAAGCAAATTAAATGCAACTTAATTTCGTCTTTGGTGATCGGTGGTGGGTGATTCAAGCCATTGCTCCTCAACTGGATCCGGCGGGCTTCGCTGCCGTCTCCTAGGTTTCGTCCGCAACGGCTTGAGTCAGTGGGTTGTTGGGGGCGACGATAGGTAGTCTCTGACCAGTGGTAGCGGATTACGATCGGGGATGATATTGCGTAATGACGGAATGCAGGTATTCACGGTCGACATGCGTATAAATTTCGGTGGTGGTGATGCTTTCATGACCCAGCATTTCCTGTACAGCGCGGAGATCGGCACCGCCTTCCACCAAATGGCTGGCGAAGGAATGGCGGAAGGTGTGGGGGCTGATTTTCTTATTCAACCCGATGGCTTTGGCCAATTCCTTAATGATGATGAAGATCATAACACGGGTCAGTGGATCGCCCCTTCGGTTGAGGAACACGAAATCGGCACTGCCCGGTTTGATTTTCTGGTGCACCCGTACTTCCTCCAGGTAGATGCGGAGGTATTTGATGGCCTGGCTGCCAATAGGGACGAGGCGTTCTTTGTTTCCCTTGCCGATGACTTTGATAAATTCAACATCGAGAAACAGGTTAGAAACCTTCAGGCCGACCAGCTCGCTGACCCGCAGGCCGCAGCCATAGAGGACTTCCAGCATCGCTTTGTTCCGCATGCCTTCGGGCGTGGATAAGTCGATAGCGGCAATGAGGTTGTCTATCTCCATGATGTTGAGCACATCGGGAATCTTACGCCCGAGCCGTGGAGCCTGGATCAATGCCGTCGGATTTTCGATGAGCCCATGTT
The DNA here is from genome assembly GCF_900109365.1 of Parapedobacter koreensis. Taxonomy (GTDB): domain Bacteria; phylum Bacteroidota; class Bacteroidia; order Sphingobacteriales; family Sphingobacteriaceae; genus Parapedobacter; species Parapedobacter koreensis. Next base: position 458,523 of record NZ_FNZR01000003.1, read on the forward strand.
CGAGGCTCATGAACAGGTAGAAGGTCTTAATGCCCGACAGGATGCGTGCCTGACTATAGGCAGATAACCCGAAACCGTTGATCCACACTAAGAAATCTTGCAGGTTTTTTGGCGTGATGGTATCCGGTGGAATGTCCTGTGGCTCGGCAAACTGGCGTAGCTTGGTGACGTCGTCGTGGTAAGCCTCCACGGTATTGGCCGACATGGCCCGCTCCAACTGGAGGTAGTGTTTAAAGTCGTTAATGGCGTGTTTCCAGTCCATGATCGCCTGCCTGGAAAGAAGATGCTATTTGTTTAAATAAAGCAAAATGAACCCGAATGTTGCAGCGACTTGTCCAATCCAGAAAATGAACATCCGTTTGATTAATTCTGCTTTTGTACTGGCTATCGCTGTTCGCAAATCGCCTTTCAACTCGGAGAGATCTTCGCGAGTCGCCAATGTTTTCGTCTTATCTTCGACCTCTTCCTTGATCTTTTCCTCAATATATGTTGTTAGGTTTTCAGCTGACTCCTTTCCCAATTTATTGGAAAGCAATGAATATAGCTTTGTAATGGTAATCGTACTCATTCTATAATCAATTTGAACAAATTTCGGGAAAAATCCAGTGATATGCAAATTCATTCTGAATTGATTGTTAATTTTACACCCCATGGAAAAGATAGAACCCGCATTGGAACGCGTCATTGAAACAACATTGGCAAAAGTACCCGGTTTAGTATTGTCCATCGTATTGCTATTTGTGGGCAGCTGGCTAATCGGATTGATTTTAAAGATGCTCCATCGCCGATTTGAACGGCGTAATGTCGACTTATCACTACGTGATTTCGTGGCCAGCATCGTCAAGATCGCGCTTTATATTATGCTTATTCTGTCGGTCGCTTCGATGGTGGGCATACAGACGACGTCGTTCATCGCGGTGTTGGGCGCAGCCAGTCTTTCCATTGGTCTGGCCTTGCAGGGCAGCCTCTCGAATTTCGCGGGCGGGATGCTGATTCTGCTTTTCCGTCCTTTCCGGGTTGGTGATTACGTAAGCAGCGCAGCCGGAGCCTCCGGCACCGTGGAACGGATAGACATCCTTTACACGACATTGCGCACGGCCGAAGGGGTAACGGTATTTGCTCCTAACGGGCCGCTGGCCAACTCGGTGATCACCAACTATTCCAGCATCAGCCAACGGCGCATCGAATATCAAATAGGTATTTCCTACGAGTCGAATATCAAAGAAGCACGGTCGGTCATCCTGAAGGTGTTGGCAGCAGATGAGCGGCTATTGAAAACGCCGGAACCCGAAGTGCATGTAGGTGAACTGGCCGATAGCGCCGTAAATTTGATCATCAGGGCATGGGCACCGAAGGATGTCTATTGGGATGCATATTATGGCAATTTCGAAAGCATTAAGCTGGCATTTGATGCCAACGGCATTACCATCCCGTATCCACAGCAGGAGATGCGGATCGTAAACATGCCGAATGCGGGGAAAGCTGGATAATCGGGCCTTTGTTTCTTACTGCCTCAGTTCCATGATCCGTGCCACATACTTGCCGATGATGTCAAATTCGAGGTTGACCGTATCGCCCGTGTTTACCTGCTTCAGGTTGGTGTGTTCGTAAGTATAGGGGATGATGGCCACAGAAAATTGGTTTGGTTTGGAATTGATGACGGTGAGGCTGATGCCATTGACCGTGATGGAACCCTTTTCCACCGTGATATTACTCAGGGACCCATCGTATTGGAAGGTATATAGCCAGCTTCCTTGCTGTTCTACTACGGATACACACTGTGCGGTCTGGTCGACATGCCCCTGTACGATGTGCCCATCCAGGCGGTCGCCGACCTTGGTGCACCGCTCCAGGTTGACGATACTGCCGACCTGTAATTCCCCCAGGTTGCTCTTTTGAAGCGTTTCCATGATGGCGGTAACGGTGTGTTCGCCTGGTGATAACGCTACCACGGTAAGGCAAACCCCGTTGTGTGATACACTTTGGTCGATTTTCAGCTCATCTGACAGGGAAGAAGCAACGGTGATGTGCAGGTTGCCTGCCTCCTGCCGGAGATGGGATACGGTGCCGATGGTTTCGATGATACCGGTAAACATGTGTGTTTTTTTGCAAAGATAAGCATTAATTGCTACGTTTCCAGCGCGTGGACAAGGCCAAAAGGGCGAACACCAGGCTACCTACACATCCGGCGTAGGCGAGGTAATCTCCAGCGGTTACGTAGAACGTGATTTCTTCGTTGAGGTTGATATCCTGCTTAAGGGCCGCAGGTACCCACCATGTTGTCTGCTGTACCACATCGCCGCGTTGGTTGATGAACGCCGAGATACCCGTATTCGCTGAGCGGGCTACCCATCGCCGGGTTTCGATGGCGCGAAGTTTTGCATAGGCCAGGTGTTGATCTTTGCCGGACGTATTGCCCCACCAACCATCATTCGTGACCACGGCAATGAATTGGGCACCTTGTTTGACGTATTGCGCTACATAATCCCCCCATATCGATTCATAGCAGATCACGGGCGCAGCGCCTATGCCGCTTTGCGAATAGAAGACCGATGGCTTATCCTGGCGGCCGTAGCCACCTGTAGTGCCACCAAATGCCTTGAAGAGGGGTTTCATGAACGCCAAGGCACCGCCGAATGGAAACTGTTCGACCCCTGCGACCAATTTTGATTTGTGGTAGAATTGGAGTTTTGGCGAATTTTCAATGAGCACGGCTGCATTGAATGCATCATAGTATATCCCGTTGTATTCGCGCGCAGTGGGTGTTTCGGGGCTGCTGTATATCAAATAACTTTCTATCCCCGAGAGAATGTTGCCATTTCTATAGGCAGTAAGAAACGCTTGTATGCGGGGAAAAAAGGGGTGCCGTAGAAAGTCTTCCTCATTGTATCCTCCTTGGGCAGCTATAGCCGTTTCCGGCCACACAAAAAATTCGGTATTGGGCTGTGCTACGGATTCTGAAAGACGAATGAGGTTGTCCAGCTGCGCCTCAGGCGTGATGAAACTGAATTTGCCATAAGGGTCTACATTGGGCTGTGCGACCACCACATTGGAAGGATTTTCATACTCTTCATACGTGGCATAGCGATATAACGACCATGCGGAAGGCACAACAATGAGCGCAGCAAGGGCTGCTGATAACTTGCGCCGATGGGCAGGCGCGAAACCATCTTTGGCAGATAGTACGACCAAAAATGCCAAGATATTGGTTGCCCAAATCCACACGGTACCACCATAGACGCCCGTGTATTCATACCACTGGACAAGTTGGTGGGTATCGGCAAATCCATTGCCCAATGTCATCCACGGGAAGGCCAGATCCCAAGTTTGGTGCAGGTATTCGTAGGCTATCCAAAAGCAGACCAGGCCGGCAAATGACCATCCGATGGCATAGCGTTTTCTTAGCTGGTAATACAGCCGAAAGGCGAAGGCCATCAATACGGCCGATAGACCGAAAGGGATGAGGGCTACGAACATCGCTACATACACCGGCATCACGGCATTCATGGCGTTGAATACCCAATAGATGGAGGCGGTATTCCAGAGTAGTCCGGTAAGTCCACTCAGTAAAAACACCTTGGTGCCCTTTTTCCGGTAATCACTCCGCATGATGGTTTCCAAAGCGAGCAGCAGTGGTACGAAGGCCACCCAAAGCAGGGGAGCAGTATAGGGTATAGGAGGCCAAGCCAGCCATAAAAGGAAGGCACTTAGCAAGGCGAGCAGATAATTTTTTTTCACGGTCAAAGTTGGGATAACAGTTCGTTTTTCTTGTTTTCGTATTCGGCCTGCGTAATCAATTGCCGCTCGAACAGGGATTTTAGCTTTTTAAGTTTAAGCGTAAGTTCGTCTTCCTGTTCGTTCGGCGGCATGATTTTCAATGTCGGTTCTTCTTCGGCCTGTTTTTCCAACCGTCGTTGTTTTGCTAGCGCATCACTTCCCCATTGATAGAGTTTACGCACCTGGTTTTTGGGGATGTATCCCATCACTTGGGGTTCGTCCCTCCCTGTAAGTGCCACGATGATCTTAGCGCCCAAGATGCCTTCTTTGAAGGAGAGATCCTGTACATGATTCCAAGGGAAGATCTCGAAGTCAGTGGCCAGGCCCAACTTGGTGGATTTGCAGAAAAAAATGCGTTTGTCGGTCACGGCAATGCTGTCCGGGAATAACGTCACTGCGGGCATTTTTTGCACAGCAACATAATGGATATGCTCGTCAGCGGTAAGCATGTCCTGCAGTTTGAGTAATAGCTTTTCTGCTACCTTGGGATCCTGCCCATCGTTGATGTATCGGTCAATGTTCATTTTGCGGTGCTAAGATACTAAAGTTCCTAAACCAATCCCTGTACACAAATTACAAATTCGCCTTTTAGCGTGTGCGTTTCAAAATGACCAATTAACTCGGCGAGCGTTCCACGGACGGTTTCTTCATAGACTTTGCTGATTTCGCGCGATATGGAGGCCTGCCTTGCCTGTCCGAAGGTATCGGCAAACTCTTGGAGGGTTTTAAGCAGCCGATGGGGCGATTCGTAAAAGATTAGGGTACGGCTTTCGTCAACCAAAGCCTTCAATCGGGTTTGGCGACCTTTTTTCACGGGCAGAAACCCCTCGAAACAAAAGCGGTCGCACGGCAACCCGGAAGCAACCAATGCCGGCACGAAGGCCGTCGCACCGGGCAGGCACTGTACGCCAATCCCTTGTTTGATGGCCTCCCGAACCAGTAGAAAACCGGGATCCGATATCGCGGGGGTGCCCGCATCGGAAATCAACGCCACGGTCTGGCCTTCTTTCAGGAAACGGATGATCTCATTGATAGCCTTGTGCTCGTTGTGCTGGTGGTGGGCATACGCTTTTTTTTCGATGCCGAAATGCTTGAGCAGGGGGGCACTGGTGCGGGTATCTTCTGCAAGGATGACATCGGCCTCTTTTAAAAGGCGTATGGCCCGAAAGGTCATGTCTTCAAGATTACCGATGGGAGTGGGAACGAGGTAAAGCATTTTTATTATTTTTGCCGACACAAATAACGTGAAAATATATGTTGCAAGTTAATTATATCCGTGAAAACCGTGAACAAGTGATGGAACGCTTGGCAGTGCGGAATTTCAAAGCATTGGAACTGGTAGACGAAATCATTTCACTCGATGAGCGGCGCAGGCAGATCCAAACCGAGTCTGACGCACTTGCAGCTGAATCCAATGCTGCCGCACGGCAAATCGGCGAACTGATGCGCCAGGGGAAACGCGATGAAGCGGAAGCTATCAAAGCCCGTTCGGGAGGATATAAAGAACAGCAGAAGAAACTGGCTGATGAGCAGGCCGCCACTGAAGCCGACCTGTATGAAAAGCTGGTACTACTGCCCAACTTGCCGCATCCATCCGTGCCCAAAGGGACAGGCGCGGAAGACAACGAGATTGTGCTGGAGCATGGCCATCGCCCCGAACTGCCGGAAAGTGCCCTGCCGCATTGGGAGCTTGCCGCAAAATATGATATCATTGACTTCGAATTGGGTACCAAGGTTACGGGGGCGGGCTTCCCGGTATATAAAGGTAAAGGCGCGCGCCTACAACGGGCAATGATAAACTTTTTCCTCGACCAGGCCGAAAAAGCTGGATACAAAGAGGTTCAACCGCCTATCTTAATTAACGAAGCGTCCGGATTCGGCACAGGTCAGCTGCCCGACAAAGAAGGGCAGATGTATCATGTGGGCATCGATAATCTTTACCTCATTCCCACGGCTGAGGTGCCGGTGACCAACCTGTACCGCGATACCATTGTCAAGGAAGCGGATTTCCCCATCAAACTTACGGCTTACACGCCCTGTTTCCGACGCGAAGCCGGATCGTATGGTGCGCACGTACGTGGGCTGAACCGCTTGCATCAATTTGACAAGGTAGAAGTCGTGCAGCTCGTGCATCCCGATAAATCATATGAAGTGCTGGAAACGATGAGCGCTTACGTGCAATCCCTGCTCCAGGCATTGAATCTTCCTTATCGCGTACTGCGTCTTTGCGGCGGGGATATGGGATTCACTTCGGCGCTTACCTACGACATGGAGGTATGGAGCGCGGCCCAAAAACGCTGGCTGGAAGTATCTTCCGTATCCAATTTTGAAACCTACCAAAGCAATCGGCTGAAGGTGCGGTTCAAAGGTGAAAATGGCAAAATGCAACTGGCACATACACTCAATGGCAGCGCGTTGGCGCTGCCCAGGATACTGGCTTCCATTTTGGAAGACAATCAAACAGACAGGGGAGTGAAAATTCCTGAAGCGCTGGTGCCGTATACCGGATTTGAGTGGATTGATTAAATCAGCTCAAATCCGTATCGTTTTCCCAGATCTTCCACTTGTTTGATAAAAGCGGGCAAATTTTCCAGATTTTCCCTATTGGCAGCGATGCTGATGTTGACGGTTATTTTTGGTTGTTGACCGAGGTATTTGACCTTCTGCTCTTCGGGCATTTTATCCATAACATTGTCAAATGCGTGATTCGTGAAATCCAAGCCGGAAGCTTCTTTGAAGCTTTGAAGAAATTCGATATCAAATTTTTTTCGCAGATCGATTTGGTTGATCGTTTGTCTTGACACGTTCATTTTCCTGGCAACAACGGAACCTTTAATTCCCCTTTCTTTCATCGTTTCTTTAATGATTTCCCCTAAAGTCCTGTTGTTTACCTTGGCCATGTTGCGAATTTATCTTGCTTTTTGTTAATTATATATTGACAAAAAGATACTTTTTCATAGAAAAATGTTGCTTTATCTTGCTTTTTGTAAAAAATTGATTTACATTTGACGTCGATTGATTGACATTGCGCATGAATGTAGTCATTCCTGCAAATACGAACCGCAAATGACATTTTATGAGAAAAATTTATCAACTATTATTTCAAATCATAACCGCATCAACATTACAAAACCTATAGACATCCGTTTGGGTACTCAGCAAAATCAATTCCATCTACAGGTATAAAAATAATTGAAAAGCTAAGATAAAAAGAAATCCGGTTTCCGGATATGTGATTTATTTATTTACTAATTAACCAAATTCAAAACACATGAAACACAAGGTACATGGCTTTATTTTATTGTGCTGTATGCTTCTATGTTCAGTAGCGTATACACAAGAGAGGAGAATTTCAGGAAGGGTTTCTGGTCCTGACGGTGGCCCGATGGCAGGGGTGACGGTTGTTGCTACAGGCACATCAAGCGGTGTAACGACGGATGATTATGGTCGTTATACGATCAGTATCCCTGCAGGAACTGAAAGTTTGACTTTTCGCTTTATCGGTTATACGCCGAAAGTGATCGCTGTTGGTACATCAAACGTATTGGATGCAGCATTGTCACCGGATCCTACCCAACTTGCGGAAGTGGTGGTGACTGGAGCTTATGGCATAAAGGCAACTTCGCGATCAGCTTCGCACAACGCCCAGGTTGTCAGCCAGGAGCAAATGAATACGATTCGCCAAACGGACATCAATAACGCACTGGCGGGTAAAGTGACCGGTATTCAAGTGCGGAGCCAGTCGCCCGCGGCGCTTGGCCGGGAAACCGAAGTCCGTCTTCGGGGGATGTCCGGTTTTAGTCAAGGTATGGGTGCGATTTATGTAGTAGATGGTACGATTCTGCCGAACATTAATGACATCAACCTCGATGATATCGACAATGTCTCGGTGTTGCAGGGGCCAGCTGCAGCAGCGCAATTTGGATCGCAAGGTGCAAACGGTGCAATCGTTATTACATTGCGAAAAGGACGGCAAACACCAGGTGTGGGTGTAACCGTAAACCTGGGCGCTCAGTTTGATAATGTGTACGTGCTTCCAGCCTATCAAAACCTATATGCCGGCGGAGCCAATGCTAGTTTGACTCAGTATACCTGGCAAGAGGGACACCCCGAAGCGTGGCGAGCACTTGACGGTAAATATTACCACGATATGCAGGACGATGCCAGCTGGGGCCCACGTATGGAAGGGCAGGAGTATATTCCCTGGTATGCTTGGTATGGTGGGCATTCTCGTTCCTACCAAACAGCTTCATTGATGCCTCAACCGAACAATGCACGGGATTTCTTTGAGACAGGGGTTACCTTAAATAACGGGATCACGTTTTCTTCGAGTACCGAAAAGTTGGACTTTAAGACCACGTTTAATAACCAGACCGTAAACGGGCTGTTGCCGGAAAGCTCCATGTCTAAAAACAACTTAAATGTAGTCACCACATATCGTCTGAACGATAAATTGGCGCTTTCCGCCAACATTAATTATATCAACAGGGAACTTAATGGCCTGATCCAGGATTCGTATGGAAGCACGAGTACGGGTTCGTTCAACCAATGGTTCCACCGGGACTTGGACATTGATATTTTGCGTGAATTGCGAGGTTTGAACCATAATGGTATCTATGGAAGCTGGAATAAACGTAATCCAAATGCCTATGATCCAAGTAGTCCGGACGAATGGTATAGGGCCAACTATTGGTATAATCCATATACCCAATATGATTTTAATCCCATTAGTGAACAAAACGACCGTTTGTTCGGGGACGTGTCGTTTACTTATAAAATCATCGATGGGCTGTCTGTAAAAGGAACTTACCGCAAGCAGCAAAATACGTATGTGCGTGAGGCCAGAACGTATACGGAACTGGAGAACAGTGCATATCAAACAGGTGTGTTCGGTGCATACGCTACACAGACGAGTTATCAAAACCGGGAAAACTTGGAGTTCTTGGCTTCTTATGATAAGACGTTCAACGATTTCAGCGTGAATGCCAATCTCGGGACAGACTTTTTTAATGCGGTTTACCGTTCGAACGGCGCAAATACTAATCAAGGACTTACCGTTCCCAATGGATTTTTCATCTCCAACAGTGTACAGTCTCCAACTATCGAAAACACGCGTTGGAATGAAAAATACAACGCGGTATTCGGAACAGCGGTATTGGGTTATAAAGACATGTTGTTCGCAAACGTTACATTGCGGAATGATTGGTTCTCGACCCTGCCATCGGACAACAACGATGTATTGTCGAAGTCGTTTGGCGGATCGTTCGTGTTCACCGAATTGTTGCCTGGGATCTCTTGGTTGAGCTTCGGTAAAGTGCGCTACTCTTGGGGAGAAATCCCACAAGCTCTGGGAGAATCGCGAGGGCGATTCGGGGCCTATCGTTACCCCGGAATGGCGTACTCCATTGGCAATAACCAGTGGAATGGCAATATCCTGATGCCAACACCGGATCAACTCGTGGATCCCAATATCCACGGTGCGGTAAATATGCAACAGGAAATGGGTATAGACCTACGTTTCCTAAGCAACCGGTTAGGAGCGTCATTTACATACTGGAACGGGAAGGATAGGGATTTCCCTTTTTCGTTGACTGTTAACGGCGCAAGTGGATTCACTTCACTGTTGACCAACATTGGCGAGATTAAGAAAGAAGGTGTTGAGATCCAGTTGACAGCCCAACCCGTTGTCAAGCCAGGCTTCCGTTGGGATGTCAATTTTACTTATTCCCACCTGATCAGGAATGATGTTGTGGAGGTGAGCGAAGAATATTTGGTGACGAGATCGAACTCGGTGGCCAACGTCGCTTTTGGGAATTTGCCTCAAGCTTATCACGAAAAAGGAATGCGGTCTGGCCAGCTTATCGGCCGGGGTATCCTGCGCAATGACGATGGTGTGCCTATTCTGAATAGCAACGGAAGTTATCAAGTCGATCCCGAAGTATTTTACGGGAGTGTCCTCCCCGATTTTACCGGTGGTATTCAAAACAGCTTCAATTTCTTGAATGATTTCTACCTGGCATTCAATATTGATTACCAATTCGGTGGAGTATTTGCGTCCCTTTCGGATGGTTTCGGGGCATACAGTGGCCTTAGTGCACGTACCGCTGTAACAAACGATAAGGGAATGAATGTACGTGACGCTGTGGAAGATGGCGGTGGTATCAAAGTCGTTGGGGTGAATGCCAATAACGAGCCGGTAGAGTATTACGTAGACGTTCGCACCCATTACGTCAACATCTTCAATAACGGAACCGTAGATGAATACATTCACCCGCTGGATTTCATTAAATTGAGGGAAGTGTCTCTTGGCTACGATTTGCCCGTAAATAAGTGGAATTTGAGGCGGCTGGGAGTTCAAAACGCTAACTTTTCGATTGTTGGCCGCAACCTTTGGTTAATTCATTCAAAGGCAAACGGGGACTATGATCCTTCAGAGATCAGCAGTTTCGCGGGCGAGACCGCACAATTGCCTGGCACGAGGGGTTGGGGTTTCAATTTACGCGTCGGATTTTAGTTTAGTAGGGAGTTATTTTAATTTGATTAATGATGAAAAGAATATATAAAATGCTAACTGCAACTTGCTTTGTTTTATCAGTTGCGGGGTGTGATAAGCTCGAAGATTTCGGCGACACGAACGTCAATCCAGGTGCGGCGACGGAGCCGGTTATCGGGGGATTGTTGACGAATGTACAAGCGAATATCGGTTCGTATGCCTATGATACGCGAGGAGGGTTGTACGCTCAGATTTTCTCAGAAACGCAATATACGGACGTTTCTTTGTATGGAAGACCTGAATTGGCATTTACCGATTATTACCGATTGTATCTCAATGATTTGCAAAATATTATCAATACAGGGGAAAGTAATAATATGACACAAATCTCGCGGATTCTGCAGCAGTACATCTTTTTTGTTTTAACAAACCTTTGGGGTGATGTACCTTACGGTGAGGCGTTACAGGGCGACGTGAACCTTCAGCCGCGATATGATCGGCAAGAGGATATCTACCGTGGTATATTTCAGACCCTGGGCGAAGCCGTGGATTCGTTCGATGACAGCGCGATTACCGGGGATATCATCTTTGGGGGTGATGTGGATGCGTGGAGGCGCGCTGCCAACTCGTTGAAATTAGTTGCTGCTATACAGCTTTCGAAAGCGGTTCCGACTGCCGATGGGTTTGCCGCAGAAGCTTTCCGTGAAGCGCTTGCAGCAACGGGCGGCGTGATTACCACCAATGCTCAAAATTTCCAAGTGAATTATCCGGGTGGAAATTTCCAAAGCCCGTATTTCACGCGTTATCTCACACGTCAGGATTATGCCGAAAGTGAACCGCTGGTTAGCCTCTTACTTGAATTGGAGGATACACGGCAAAGCGTTTATGGCAGTTCCAATGTGGGTATGCCGTATGGTTTACCACGGACAGGGGCTGAAGGTTCTGAAGCCTTTACGTCAGCTAATCCCAACTGGTCTCGGATATTTAGTGAGGACGCGAGACCGGAAGATGGCAGTGTTTACATCATTACTGCGGCTCAAGTCGCATTGGCTCGGGCCGAAGCCTCGGATTTAGGCTGGACGACAGAGAACTTATCTGATCTCTATACGACGGGTATTGAACTTTCCCACGCACAATGGGGCGTTGATATGTCTGCTGGATATTTAACCGGAGACGGTGTAGCACTTACGGCAGTAGCGGGATCAGGGGCAAATGTAGCGCAGATTTCTATCCAGCGTTATATCGCCAGCTATCCTGATGGTACACAGGCATGGAGCATTTGGCGTAAGTCGGGTTATCCTGTTCTGACACCCACACCGCATGCAACAAGTGAAACCGGAGAAATTCCAAGAAGGTATATCTATGCCACAGCCGAATTCTCAACCAACAGAGCAAGTGTTGAAGAGGCTATTGCCAACTTACCCGGCGGGAATACCGCTGAAGCGCGGGTTTGGTGGGATCAAGAATAAGTTATCATTATTATCTCCTATACCGGCGGTTTCCCGGAATTGTTCCGCTCGTATTTCATGTGTTTGTGAATCCAAAACAGTTCTATCGCGAAAAAAGGGGCTCCCAGCCCCTTTTTTATTGGATAATATTTGGGATTGTTAGCTATATGGTGTGGTAAAATGCTTATTATTCGTGTTTGTGTGATAATAGCGAATGAAATTCATAATTTTTTCGATGAAAATAATATATTATATTAATTTTAATATATATATTAATATATTTTTTGCTGTTTTATTTGTTATTTATGATTTTTGTGTGATTTTTATCTTTTTTTTACAATATAAAATTAACTTATGTTAATTATTTTTTATATTTTAAGTATTTTTTAAAAAAAATTAAAATTTTCTTTGTTTATTCCTAACAATTAATTTACATTTGGCGTTAATGATGGAACATTTTATTGTTTTGTCTTAAAAAAATCTTTTTTTGGTAAGAATGTTTGTTGTTTAGAATGACAAACACAATTAGAACAAACACAAACACACATCAATTTAGAACAAACACAAATCCCATCAATTAGAACAAACAAACACAAAGCAATACACACTTTTGAGGAAAATTTACTAAATTATTCTGAACCATTGAATCAAACAACCGGGCCCGGTAATTGAGATTTTGTTAACGTAGTTTGATCGACCGCAAGAATTAAATACTAGGAAATATTGTAATTGGATTTCCATCTTGTTGATGGAAGAAACTTGTAGTGCCGTATGCAAATAGTTTGTATACAAGGACCTGCAATATCGGATACTATCGTATCCGCAAAGGAATCCGTTTTTCGGATGTATAGTAATTCATTATTAATTAACCAAATTCAAAAACACATGAAACAAAAATTACTTGGGTTTTTCATGTTGGGCATCTTGCTGATCGGATCAGCGTATGCTCAAGACAAGCGGCTCAGCGGCACTGTCGTCAGTGCCGAAGACAATTCGCCACTAAGTGGCGTCAGCGTTCGGGTGGAAGGTTCTTCGATGTCCACGTCAACGGACAACAGCGGCCGGTACACCATCACGGCAAATACCGGGGATGTGCTGGTTTTTACCTACCTTGGCTATGCCGAACAGCGGATTACGGTCGGCACAACCGCTATTATTGATGTTTCCATGTTGACTGATGCGCAACAGTTGGATGAAGTCATCGTATCCGGTGTGGCTGGAGCTACGGATAAAAGGAAAATGACCGTGTCTGTAACTAAAATCGGAGAAGCTCAACTTAATGCAGTACCCGCTACTTCGCTTTCTTCTGCATTGACAGGGAAAGTAGCAGGCTTGAGGACCTCTTCGGTAGGAGGTGCACCCGGCCAACAGGCAGACATTCTGCTTAGGGGTGATAACGTTTTGGGTGTCAGTGCTTCTCCGCTTATTTTGATCGATGGAATCATCATGCAAGGTAGCCTTGCCGACATTAACGTGGACGACGTTGAATCTATGGAAGTAATCAAAGGTGCAGCTGCCTCTGCGCTTTATGGTTCGCGTGCAGGAAGCGGCGTTATTGCTATTACGACCAAAAGAGGCAAAGGTGCCGCTCTAGGACAGACTCAGGTTACTGTCAGAAATGAAGTAGGGTTTCAGAATCTTCAGCATTATATGGAAACGTCGCAGGCACACTTGTATAAACTTGCTGATGATTGGGAACAATATCGGGGCCAATATACTAAATATGCTGGTGTTACGTTTCCTGAAGGCTATACAGGTGGATATAATGCCGGCATTTCGGGATCCCGGGCAATTGATGATGACGGATATATGGATAACCCGTATGGTGTGTATCGTTTTGATCCGGCTGATGTGTTTAAAACAGGGAATACGTTGACTAACTTCGTTGGTGTGTCTAACAGGACAGAGAAAAATAACATTTATTTATCTTTTGAAAATAATGTTCAACAGGGTGTGGTCCAATACCGTGATGGGTATTCAAGGCAGAATTACCGTTTCAATATGGATCAAGAACTAGCTCCTTGGTTAAAAGTGAGTGCCACTAACTTATTTATTAACAGAAATGTACAACAGCCGTCAGGTATATTCTATAATGTGTCTCGTATGGAAAAAGATATTGATTTGTTTGCTCTTAACTCCGACGGTCAGCCTTATAATATAAGGGTGAATCACTTCAACTCAGAAGTAACCAATCCCTTGTACCCTTTATATAAACAGAGCGATAACAGGAATACCCGTCGCTGGATGGGTAACTATTCGGCCAATGTCAAGTTCGCTGAGTGGGCTAACCTTGATGTCAGCCAAACCCTGGAAATTGAAAATTACAGAAGGGAAGTGATCAATCCCAAGGACACATGGAACGCTGCGGCTACTGCTTATACAAATGGTTCGCTTCAACATGAGAGTGAGGAATACGCTACTTACAACACACAAATTACACTTAACCTCAATAAGCAGTTTGGCGACCTGAGGGTAAATTCCAAGTTGTCGTACTTGTACGAGAACCGTAATTATGAACGAACAAATACACAGGCTTCTGCATTCATCGTTTCCGATATCGAGGCTTTCAACAATTTCACCGTCATCAATAGTGCAGCCTCCAGCAAAGAGAAAGAAAGGGCGCAAAACTATTTTGCCATTGTAGGGCTCGATTATAAAGACCGGTATTTGCTTGACGGGATGTTCCGTTATGACGGATCTTCATTGTTTGGCCCCGATGCACGCTGGAATCCGTACTACAGGTTGTCTGGAGCTTATCGGATATCCCAGGATGTAAATATTCAGGGTATAGACGAATTGAAAGTAAGGGCAGCATATGGTACTGCTGGGATACGTCCTGAATTCGCATGGCAATATGAAGTATATACTCTGTCCTCTGGGGTAGCAACGGCAAGCCAAAAAGGCAACACGGAGTTGAGGCCTTCGCAAACTGCAGAACTCGAATTTGGTTTAAATGTTGATTTTCTTAAGAAATTTGCATTTGAAGGCGTGTATGCGCGCTCCAAGACTACGGATCAGTTTCTTAATGTTCCACTTATTGGCTTCCTAAACGACGGATTTACCAGTCAACGGCAAAATGCTGGTACAGTAGAATCGAATACGTTAGAGCTGATGTTGGGGGCCAATTGGGTAAGGAAGAATGACTTTTCTTGGAGCTCTAATATTGTGTTCTCCAGAATTCGCCAAGAAATCACGGAATTACCAATTCCTGCGTATTGGTTAAGTGCGGTTAACGGCGACGTGAATGCATTCCGTATTGCAGAAGGTGAGACGTACGGTGCTATTTATGGTCGCAGAATGGTAAGAACCTTGGACGAAATGGCAAGACAGCTTCCGGCAGGAGCGAGTATTGCTGATTATACAGTGAATAGTGAAGGTTATGTGATCGCTGCTGGAACGGAAGGTACAACAACTGAACGACCGATTGTCTACACTGAAAACGGTGCGCCCTGGCTGGGCAAAATAGGGGATGGAAATGCTAAGTTTAACATGGGTATCGCCAATACGTTTAACTACAAAGGGGTTACGCTCTACGTGCTGCTCGACTGGAAAAACGGTGGCGATGTATATAACAGTAATGAGCAACGCATGGCGTTCAACAACGTCAGTCAACGACAAGACATGACCAACGTGCCGGAAGGGCAAAAGAAAGCCGCCTCATACTGGACTGTTGGTATGTATGATGCCAATAATGCCAATGCCTATTGGGTGGAAGACGCGTCCTATTTAAAACTGAGGGAAGTGGCTATTGGATATACCATTCCTGCAAAAGCGCTTAGCGGCTTTTTACATGGTACGATTAAGGGGCTTACAATCAAAGCCGTAGGCAGAAATCTGTATACCTTTACAAATTATTCGGGTTATGATCCGGAGGTGGGTACCCTAAGACAGCCTCTTGACGGAATTGGAACGAACCCAATCTATAGAAACTTTGCGTTCTCTTTGGGATTCAATTTGTAAAATAAAAAAAATTAAAAACATGAAAAAATCACATAGATTACTTTTTATTGCTTTTGTTTCTGCGGGCCTGGCCGGTTGTGAAGACAACCTTTTGGATATACCGAATGAAAATAACCCGGATTTTGCACGTGTATATGCTACGGGTGCTGACGTAGAAAATGTGGCTTCGGGCCTCTACAATGCAATTTTCATAGGAGAAAATAGCACGAGCGGTGTGCAACCTATGTTAGCTACTGCGGCCGATAACGTAACCTGCTCATTCGGCAACTTCGGTATGCGAGATATGTCTTGGGAACCCCGTAATTTTGCATGGGACAATTCCCCCACCTATGCCAATAGCGGTCAGACAAACTATTCTTATAATCAATGGTACTCAGCTATAGGCACAGCTTCTAATGTGTTGAGAGCACTTGATGGGGGGGTTCAGATTGGCGCTAATGGATCCGGTAACAACCGTACCCGGGCTTTTGCCAAATTTATCTTAGGTCTTGGCTATGGAAATCTGGCACTCGTATTTGACAGGGCCCATGTCGTAGACGAGACTAAAACAGTTGAGGCAGCGCTTGAGACAGCTGTTCCTTACGAGGAGGTTGCATCGGCAGCTATTGCTTATCTGGAAGAGGCGTTAGCTTTATCCAATGAATCTTTCACCATTCCGGCAAGCTGGTTAGGCGCACCCGCAGATGTAAGCAGTGCTGATTTTAGAAAAATCATTAATACTTCTGCGGCCCGTATCCTTGCTTATCTTCCAAGAAATAACGCAGCCCTTGCCAGCGTGGATTGGGCCCAGGTTAGCGCTTACGCGGATAATGGTATTACTGCTGATTGGCTTGTCCTGCAAGATGGTACATCCAGATGGAGCTTTAATTCAGGAGATTATCTAAGACGCGTTGGTTGGGGTAGGACCGACATGTACGTAGTTAACATGATGGAGCCGTCTTTACCTGATTATTGGGAAGACCGTGGTGATTTCCCAACGCCCCCTGAACCGGCAACCTCTTTGGATAACCGTTTAAAAACAGATTTTGAGTATATGCCATCTAACGACTTTATTGCTGACAGGGGGTACTATCACTTCAGTTGCTACAGGTTTAAACGATACGATGCTGTTTTTCAGCCCAATATCGGATCGAAACCAACGGTGGCGTTAGCCGAGAATGATATGTTGAGAGCGGAGGCGAAGGCCTATTCAGGAGATCTTGCAGGCGCAGCAGCTATTATCAATGCGGGCACCCGTGTTACCAGGGGTAGCTTGGCTCCCGTAGCCGCTAACCTTGATGATATCATTGAAGCGATTCACCATGAAAGGCACGTAGAGCTTCATACTACCGGCTTTGGGGTACAGTTCTTTCAAATGAGAAAATTAGACTTTTTACAAATTGGTACTCCCTTGCAATTACCATTGCCGGGTGCCTTACTTCAAAATTTAGGATTAACGGAGTTCTATACCTTTGGAACAGTTGCTGCCGCTGACGGTATCGGCACATCTAATGGCGGTTGGAGGTAATATCCGCATACCGGCGGTTTCCCGGAATTGTTCCGCTCGTATTTCATGTGTTTGTGAATCCAAAACAGTTCTATCGCGAAAAAAGGGGCTCCCAGCCCCTTTTTTATTGAACTATGTTGATAGGGGCGTCATTCGCGCCAAATACTGGTCGGTTTCGTCTTCATACAGTATTTGTACGACCCAGCCTTCGGCGTGGGCAAGTTGGATCAGGGTCTGCTGGTCAATAAATAGCCAGTTAAATGGTTTGCCCCAAATGCCCTTATATCCGTATTGGTACCTTATCTCGCCATAATACCCTGTGGGTTTGTCCACAGTGCCGTCTGCATAGAGGTAAGCAATATCCGAGGAGTCAAACAGCAACTGGCCACCTTTATTCAGCAAGGATTGGCTGTGCCGGAGCAGCTTTTTCAACCCCTCGATGCTACCGGCAATGCCGATGCCATTCATCATAAACAATAACGTGTCGTACTTATGACCTTGGTGCCGGAAGAAATCATCGTGGATCACATCCCGGACACCCCGTTCGCGCATAAGCGTGCACGCCAGCCGTGAATGTTCCAATGCGGTCACCGTGGCGCCTTGCGCTTGGAGGTGCAAGGCGTGGCTGCCTGCACCGGCTCCTACGTCGAGCACATGGCCGTCGCACAATGCCATGGCAATATCTTCCAATTCGGGGAAATCATCCGGCCCGCGAAAGAATACATCTACGGGCATCTCTTCGCTATCGGTGTAGCTAGTATGAAGTAACAGCTTTTTGCTGCGTTTTCCATGGAAATAATCGATTAGGGCATTACCAAGTACGTCGTTGGCCATGTCAGGGAATATGGAGAATTTGTTTGGCGAGGGCAATGGTTGCAGCATCGCCGGTGTGCTTGCCCGGTTCGTCCGAAAGCTTGATGGCAGGGGTCCATTGGGCCTCTTCTGGAAAGGCATCGATCATTTTAATAACGATATTCATGGGTACCAATCCGACATCATTGGTGAAGTTGGTGCCCACGCCGAACGACATGCCGATCCGGCCGTGGCAATGCTCCACGATTCGGGCTACTTTTTCATAATTCAGCCCATCGGAGAAAATGATGGTTTTCGATAGCGGCTCGATGCCTTTTGATTGATAGTGCCGGATAGTGTTGTCTGCAAAGGCCAACGGATCGCCGCTGTCATGGCGTACACCATCAAATAATTTGCTGAGTTTTTTGTCAAACTGCGAAAAAAAGACGGCTGACGTATAGGTGTCGGAAAGTGCAATGCCCAAATCGCCACGGTATACGTCCGACCAATGTTCCAATCCCAAGAGGTTGGCCATTTTAAATCCATATTTGGCAGCATGGAACATAAACCACTCGTGGGCATGAGTACCAATGGGCTTAGTTTGGTAAAGCATGGCCATGTACACATTGCTTGTTCCGATGAATGTCCCTTCACCATATTGTTTGAGCGCCTGCACCACCAGACGGTGTACACCATAGGAATGTCGTCTGCGGGTGCCGAATTCGGCAATGGTGACACCCAATTGTCGATATAATGCGATTTTTTTGTGTGCGGTGGCGGTGACTTCCTCATCCGATTGCCGCTGCCCGTTGGTCATCCCGTAGTACAATTCACAGATAAGTGACATGATGGGTACTTCCCAAAGAATAGTGCGGTACCAATAGCCTTCAACAACTACTTCGATTTCCTCGCCATGCTGGCGGATGTAGACTTCTTCAGGGTCATATCGATAGCCTTGTAGGAAATCGAAATAGGTAGGATCGATATAGGGACAGGTAGCAGCAAAATACTGTTTTTCCTGCGGGGTCAACTGCAACCTCGCCAATTCATCAATGGCCTTCCGCAGTTCCTCGGCAAATCCAGCAGGAAATTTATGCCCCCCGCGATTGATAAACTCGTACCTCGCTTTGGCTTTGGGAAATAGCTTCACCACGGCGTTTTGCATGGTGAATTTGTAAAAGTCGTTGTCCAGTAGGGAATTGATCATGGCTATTAAGAATCAGTAGTCCGCCGCTGGCTATCAACTATTTTACCACAGATAGCCATGCTTCGGCCATCAGCTGGGCACCCGCCAACGTCGTATGCACGCCATCACCGGTCCAATATTCGGGCGAAACCCGTTTGGAGGCTTCATCAAATACCCGTTGGTAGGGGATGAATGCGGCTTTGTATTCGCTGGCTATTTCCTGCGCGGCTTGGCGGTATTTGTCAAATGCCGGAAACCAGGCATCTGTCACGGCTTTTACGTTATTGACGGCAAAAGGTTCGCCGACGATGAGTTTTACATTGGGGAGAGCCTCCAATGTACGGTCGAGCAGCTTACGGTAATCATCGCGATATACCTGTATCGTGCCATCATACCCGCTCGACAAAGTATGCCAGTAATCGTTGACACCGATGAGGATGCTTAAGACATTCGGCTTGATGTTGAGGCAATCTTCTTCCCAACGTTCGGCCAGTTGGTGCACCTTGTTGCCGCTGATTCCTTTGTTGTATATGGTCAATTGCTGTGAAGCGTGCCCGTGTAGCAGGCGGGCCGTCGCTAAGAACGCGTAACCATTGCCCAGGGCTTGGTTGTTATTGGGTGCCTTGTTGTTCTTGTCGCGCCCTGCATCGGTAATGGAATCCCCTTGAAACAGGATGATGTCGTTTTGTTGAATTTGGACTTTAGGTGCTGCATGCGAAGATGTTGCTGCAGCTTTGACGATTTCAGGGAGGTTGACAGCCAATGCAGCTCCCATTAGTGAAGTTCCGATAAATGTTCTTCTGCTTTTATCCATGGTTAATATAATGGTTTGACGATTTCAAAGGTAGGTATTTAAAAGGAAAAAGGAGGTTATTCCTCCTTTTTCCTTTTGAAAAACCATGGCTATCCTCTGCCGCGTCCCGATGAACTTCCCCGCTCGGACGACCTGCTTTGTGTAGCGCTGCTGCTATTTCGTCCTGTACTTCGTCCTGTGGATACGCTTGGCCTCGACGTCGTGCGGGATGATACAGAACCGCTGCGACTGGGTGCATTGCTTTGCGAACGGGAAACAGCGTTGCTTCCACTACTACGCGAAGGGGCCGCAGTTTGTGACCGGGCTGGTTGTGACCGGGTTGAAGCTTGGCCGTTTGTGCTGGCAGAAGGACGGACAGCTGAACGGGCGCTTGTCGTTGTTCCGCGTTGGCTGGTACCCGTCGCAGCCCGATTGCTCGTGCTGCTTGTGCGTTCAGCTGATCGTGTTGGTGCGGCTACAGCATTGCTGCTTGCGGCACTGCCGGATGGCCTGACGGCATCGGTATTCCTGCTGCTCCTTGTGGTCGATGAAGTGCGCGAAGTGGATGAAACACGCGGCGCTGAAACCTCGCTTCGGCTGCTACCGCTGCGGGTACTGGCACTGGCCGACCGCACGGTTGCTGCATCCGCTATCCGAGATGGTTTTGCCGAGGTACGTGTGCTGCGGTCTACATCCGGACGGTAAATGCTCACCGAACGGCTGCTCACCGTTGTCCTTCCTGGGCGCGAGGCATTGCTAATTTCCCTTACGGCCACCCTGCTGCGGGTTACCCGTTCGATTTCACTGCGTCCAGGGCCGCTCACATATGTACGATTATTGTATACATAGGTATTGTTGATGATCGTCGTGCGATTGTAAATGGTCACACGATTCCGATACGGCACGTAGTAGCTGTAAATTCGTGGGCTGCATATATATCGCTGGGGTACAAACACCCAATGGCTATGTGGAATGCCGATATGGACATTGATGCTCATACGGGGGGCTAATGGTGCCCAGCCATAGTAGCCACCGCCGCTTCGCCAACTCACCCAGGCGGGGCCCCACTCATAGCCAGGCACCCATGCCCAACCGTAATAATCGGTATATTGCCAACGTCCGTAATGAAATGGTGCCCATCCCCAAGCATAATCGGATACCCAAGTGTTCCCATAGGAGGTCATTACCCAATGGCCATTGGTGGCATAGGGCTGAAAACCGGGATCGGCATTTGGTAGCCAGATATAGCCATATTCAGGGTCGTTTATCCACTCTCCATATGGTGCTAATTCGTCATAGAATAATTGGAATGAAACGCTCATACCGGGCTGAGCCTTCACGGTGTTCGATACTGCTATGGCCATGAAGGCGAATGCAGCGAGTAATGATAGTCCGGTTTTCTTTAACGTTTTCATGGCATGCTGAATTAAATGTACAACACTTTTGTTCGTTTCTGGTGGTATGACTGCGCGGAATGGCCAATGGTTTAACGGCTCCATGCCACCCGTGAAATTGTTACGATTGGCTTTTAAACGAACATTTTCCCGAAATACATGTTAATATAAGGAAATTAACGGCATTTTAGCTAAGTTTGCAGCCTTAACTGCGAAAGCTCCCGATGATAAAAAATATACAACGCACACTGATCGAGCTGGCCAATATCCACCGGTTTGTCATGCGTTTTTACCGGGAAGTATTTATGCCTCCCTATGAGTTTAAGGAAATCATCCGGCAATGTTATGTTGTGGGGTGGAAGTCATTGCCGCTGATATCGCTTACGGGCTTCATTACCGGTGTGGTGTTTACCAACCAATCCCGGCCATCATTAGCTGAATTTGGCGCAACATCCTGGTTGCCAGCGTTGATTTCCATTGCGATTATCCGTGCATTGGCACCGTTGGTGACGGCACTTATCGCATCGGGCAAGGTGGGTTCGCAAATCGGGGCCGAGTTGGGTTCGATGAAGGTGACGGAACAGATTGATGCGATGGAAGTATCAGGCACGAATCCCTTTAAGTTCTTGGTGGTCAGTAGGGTGCTGGCTACGACCATTAGCATACCCATTCTTTCCTTTTATACGGCGGCTGTAGGATTGTTTGGTGCTTTTTTGAGCGTCAATCAAAATGAGAACACCAGCTTCCGGGTGTATTTCGATCAAGTATTTGATGCAGTTACTTTTCTGGATATGTTTTCTTTAGTGCTTAAGGCAGTCGTATTCGGATTTACCATCGGTATTGTGGGATGCTATCAAGGCTACCATTCCTCCAAAGGTACAGAAGGGGTAGGGCGGGCTGCCAATTGGGCGGTGGTGATGTCCATGTTTTTGGTATTTGTGGAAGAAATATTGATTGTGCAGATTATTCAAGCAATGCGGGCTTAACGATGTTAAAGACAGGCGGCCATATCGACTATCAGACGGAAGTGATTACCGTTCGCGACGTGAGCAAATCATTTGGTGAAAACCATGTGCTCCGTGGCGTTGATTTGAAACTGTACAATGGCGAAAATTTGGTGGTGCTCGGCCGGTCGGGTACGGGTAAATCCGTTTTAATCAAATTGATATCCGGATTATTGCGGCCGGATATGGGTACTATCGAAGTCCTTGGGGAGCATGTGGACGAGCTGAATGAGAAAGAATTGCAACAGCTTCGGCTGAAGATTGGCTTTTCGTTCCAGAATAGTGCGTTGTATGACAGCATGACTGTCCGGGAAAACCTGGAATTTCCATTGGTACGGAATAAGCGGCATCTTTCGAGGGCCGAGATTGACCATGAGGTGGAAGACGTGCTGGATGCGGTGGGATTGCTGCATACCATCAACCAAATGCCTTCAGAATTGTCTGGTGGGCAGCGGAAGCGTGTCGGCATTGCACGTACGCTGATACTCCGGCCCGAGATCATGCTCTACGACGAACCTACTGCTGGGCTCGACCCGATTACGTGTATCGAAATCAACGGACTGATAAACGAAGTGCAGGAAAAATATAAAACGTCGTCTATCATCATCACGCACGATTTGGCGTGTGCAAAAAGCGTGGGCGATCGCATCGTGATGCTGCTTGACGGTAAATTTGAGCGGCAGGGAAGTTTTGACGAAATTTTTGATACGAACGACGAACGGGTGAAGCCGTTTTATGATTATAATTTTATCACATAATTTATGAGTGCTACAGAGAATAGACGTTCAATCATTGTGGGATTGTTTGTGGCGTTAGGCTTAATTATATTGGTGGCGGGTATATTGGTGCTCGGCGGACAACAAAACCGCTTTTCGAAGACGGTTACCGTGACTACCGTATTCGGTGATGTGAGTGGGCTGAAAGCAGGGAATAATGTGTGGTTTTCGGGCGTGAAAATCGGAACGATCAAGAGCATCCAGTTTAAAAACCTCAACGAAGTGGAAATTGCAATGGTCATTGAGGAAGCTTCGCGCCAATATATTCGCAAAGATGCGTTGGCGGAAATCGGATCCGAGAGTTTCATCGGAAACAAATTGATCGTGATAAAAGGGGGCAGCAGCGATGCGCCGGCTATTGAGGATGGTGATGTGTTGCAGACGGCCCCGGTAGGCGGCCTGGATGCTATGCTGGCCACCTTGCAGGTAAATAACGAAAACTTGGTGGAAATTACCAAGAATTTCGGTGAATTGAGTGCGCGTATTGCGCGTGGCGAAGGTACCGTCGGTACCTTGCTCACGGATTCGCTGATGGCCATCCATGTTAAACAAATGATTGCTAACCTTAATCAGACCACGGCTAACACGGCAAAGGCGTCTCTGGCGCTCAACCAGCTGACGACTAAGCTTAATCAAGAAGGAACATTGATCAACGATTTGCTTACCGATACGGTTGTTTACGGCACGTTGCAATCAGCAGTGGCCCAATTGGAGGGAATCACCCAAACCGCTTCGGCCTTGGTGACCAACTTGAACCAAACCGCTGGTAAGCTGGACGATCAAAACAATGCAGTAGGTGTACTGCTCAACGATCCCGAGGCGGCAGAAACCATCCGGCAGACCTTGCAGAATTTGGAGCAGAGTACCGAGAAATTGGATCAGAACATGGAAGCCTTGCAGCATAACTTTTTGTTCAGGGGATTTTTCCGCAGGCAGGAACGCGAAGCGGCAAAAGAAGCTAAGCAGCGAGGACAATAGACGTTAGACAACAGGCGTTGATACGAATTAATTAGTGGGTAAGCAACGCTGGTATTTCCGTAGCCTCTACATCTCCGTTATCCGTAATTTTCGAAAACTTCACGGGCACCAGTTCATTAACCAATAAGGGGTCATAGGGCGCCCTTACCTTGACGTAATTGCGGCTGAAACCGTGCATATAACCGTCTTTGACATCGCCCTCGAATAAGACTTCACCTTCTTTGTCCAATTGGGTTTGATAAAATGCGCGGCGTTTTTTCTCCGACAGGATATGCAGCATTTTGCTGCGTTCGCCCCGTTGTGCACCCGGCACGGCACCCTGCATCTGTGAAGCGATGGTATTTTCGCGCTCTGAATAAGTGAATACATGCAGGTAAGAAATGGCCAAATCGTTGAGAAAGTTGTACGTGTCCAGAAAATCCTCCCGTGTCTCTCCCGGAAAGCCGACGATGACGTCCACGCCGATGCAGCAATCGGGCATCAATTCCTTGATTTTGGCTACCCTGCTGGCATATAACTCCCTACGGTAGCGTCTGCGCATCAATCCCAATACCTTGTTGGATCCGGATTGCAACGGGATGTGGAAGTGGGGGACGAAACGCTCGGATTGCGCTACATATTCGATAATCTCATCGCTAAGCAGGTTGGGCTCGATGGAAGAGATGCGGAACCGGTCTATTCCTTCCACGGTATCCAATGCTTTGACGAGATCAAAGAAGCGATCTTCGCGGCTGCCATTCCGTATGCCGAAGTCGCCAATGTTGACACCGGTCAATACAATTTCCCTTACACCGGACGCGGCAATTTCTTTTGCTTGTTTTACGATGTCTGCAATCGTGCCACTACGACTGGCGCCCCTGGCCAACGGAATGGTACAGAATGTACAAGAATAATCGCATCCATCCTGTACCTTAAGGAAGGTGCGCGTACGATCGCCAATCGAAAATGCGGGGACAAACTGGTTAGTATCTGCTATCGGGGCATTGTGTATGATTACTTTTGGTTGCTTGGTTAAATCATTGATATGCTCGATGATATTGAACTTTTCTGCGGCACCCAACACCATATCCACTCCCGGTATTTCACTAATCTCGCGCGGCTTCAGCTGTGCATAACAGCCTACCACTACGATGTAAGCATTCGGTGAATGATTGAGCGCTTCCTTGACCACCTTACGGCATTTCCGGTCGGCATTTTCGGTGACCGAACAGGTATTGATGACATAGACATCTGCCGCACTGTTGAATGGGGTGGTTTCATAGCCAGCCTGTTGGAAAATACGACCAATGGAGGAAGTTTCTGAAAAATTCAGCTTGCATCCCAACGTATAGAAAGCGACTCTTCTGCTCATTTCGAGGGGCAAAGGTAGGGATAAATAGGGATATAAAAAAACTCGGCTGGGTACCGAGTAAAGTGGTGGGAAATACAGGGCTCGAACCTGTGACCCCTACCTTGTCGAGGTAGTGCTCTGAACCAACTGAGCTAATTTCCCTGAATGTGCCACAAAAATAGCTTTTTTTATCAAGGATGCAAATCATTTGTATAAAAGCGCATAAATGAGGGGGCCTGTTATTCACTTTCAAGTGCTAACAACATTTGCATCTGTTTGTTGTTGTCTTTTCGGAAGCACCAATAAGAAGATGATATGGCACTGACCGAATATAAACGTAAGCGGGCTTTTGGGGAGACACTTGAGCCAACAGGAGGTAAGGCGGCAACGAAAGGGTTGCTCCGTTTTGTCATTCAAAAGCATGAAGCTTCCCGGCTTCACTATGATTTCAGGCTGGAACTGCGTGGGGTCCTTAAGAGTTGGGCCGTGCCCAAAGGACCATCCCTGAATCCCGCAGACAAACGGCTGGCCATGGAGGTCGAAGACCATCCATATGACTACAAGGATTTTGAAGGCATCATTCCCAAGGGCAACTATGGTGCCGGAACGGTAATGATTTGGGATGAAGGGACTTATGAGCCTATCGGGCAGTTCAAAAATAAAACGGCACAAGAAAACGCCTTATTGAAACAACTCAAAGCGGGTTCCATGAAATTTACCCTTCACGGAAAAAAGCTAAACGGCGAATTTGCATTGGTACGAACGAAAGGAATGGCGGACAATTCGTGGCTGCTTATCAAGCATAAGGATCAGTATGCAGCGATTGGGGATATCACCACAAATGACACGTCGGTGAAGTCTGGGAAAACGTTGGAAAAGATTGCCAAAACGCCTGCGGCGATAGTATCCATGTTGAGGAAAGCGAAAAAAGCCAGCTTCCCGACATCGCTTTCGCCCATGTTGGCCACCCTCGTAGATGTGCCTTTTGATGACGCAGGGTGGGAGTATGAAATCAAATGGGATGGCTATCGTGCTTTGGCGTTTATGAACAAGGGCAAAGTGACATTAAAGTCCCGCAAGGGCAATTCATTTGATGAACGGTTCTACCCGGTTTTGGATGCGGTAAAAGCGTGGGGTATCCAGGCGGTAGTCGATGGGGAAATTGTCGTGGTCAGTGAAGAAGGGCTTTCCAGTTTTAATAGGCTGCAAAACTGGCGAAATGAGGCCGATGGCGATTTATTTTTCTATGTGTTTGACTTGCTTTGGTACCAAGGGAAAGACCTCACCGTGCTCCCGCTCAAGGAACGTAAAGCCATCCTGGCAACCCTCATCCCCAGCCACAACCTCATCCGTAGCGGCTACAGTATTGCGGCCAAAGGCACGGAATTTTTTGATGCCGCCCACAAACTGGGCCTGGAAGGTGTTATCGCCAAACGTTCGGATAGCCTGTATTATCCCGGCGAACGGTCCAAAGATTGGTTGAAAATCAAGATACAAAAACGCCAGGAAGTCATTATCTGCGGATATACCAAAAACGAGGGGACATCCAAACCGTTCAGCGCGCTGTTGCTGGGTGTTTACGAGCATGGAACACTGCGCTATGCCGGCAAGGTGGGAACTGGTTTTAAGCATAGCGATCAAAAAGAAATGCTCCACTTATTTAAACCGTTGATCCGGAAAGAAAGTCCCTTCAGCAGTACACCGAATTACAATAAGCCTATCCGTTTTCGGCCCAATCCGCTGCATGCCGCTGCAACATGGCTCAAGCCTATGCTGGTGTGCGAAATCCACTTTACGGAAGTCACCGAAGATGGTGTATTCCGCCATCCGGCTTTTGTAGCGATGCGTGAGGATAAAGATGCAAAGGAAGTCGTGCGGGAAAAGGAATTGCCAGCCGCTAAGGTCTTGAAACGTGAAGGTAAGGATTTCCTTAGTCCTTCAGGCAAAACACAGGTAAAAAAAGTAGATGGCATCGAACTTCACTTTACGAATCTCGATAAAGTCTTCTGGCCGGAAGAAGGCTACACCAAACGGGATATGCTTAATTACTACCATCAGGTGGCAAAATATATATTGCCATACCTGAAAAATCGGCCACAATCGCTGAATCGCTTTCCAAATGGCATCAAGGGAGGGAGTTTCTACCAGAAAGACGTGACGGGAAAGGTGCCGGAATGGGTCGAAAAATATCCCTATAAAGCCGAGGGTGATGCGCGCAAGAAACACTATATGCTGTGCAATACCAAAGCGGCGCTATTGTATATGGCTAATCTTGGTGCCATCGAGATGAATCCATGGAGCAGTACGGTACGTAAACCTGATTATCCCGATTGGTGCATATTGGATTTGGATCCCGATAAGGGAAATACATTCGACCAGGTTGTCGAGGTCGCCCGTACCATTCATCGGTTGTTGGATGATTTGGGGGTACCCGCCCATTGCAAGACATCAGGTGCCACAGGCATGCATATTTACCTTCCGTTGGGCGCAAAATACACCTATGAGCAATCCCAAACCTTCGCCAAGTGGGTCGCCGCTCGGGCGAATGAGGAATTGGATTTTACTAGCATTGAACGGATGACGGATAAGCGTAAGGGCAGGATATATATCGATTATCTTCAGAATAGGCCATCGGCTACACTGGCGGCACCTTACTCCGTCCGCCCCAAGCCCGGGGCTACCGTATCCATGCCCCTGGATTGGGACGAAGTAAAGCAGGGACTGAGCCCGAAAGACTTTACCATTGAAAATGCAATCGATCGGTTAATGGCAAAAGGTGATATCTTTAAGCCGGTACTTGGCAGAGGCATCGATCTCAAAAAGCTACTTAAACAGCTGTGAATATAATCGGCTATCAAATTGAATAGGCAAAATGGTGCTTGATTTCCTTCAGTACAAAGCCGCTGTTCAGCGTGCCGATATTGTGGATTTGCGATAATTTGTACTTCACGAAATCGTGGTATTCATCCAGGCTGCCCACGTTGATTTTCAGCAGGAAATCAATCGGGCCACCCATGTGGTAGCACTCCTGTACTTCATTCATGCCTTGGATGTCCCGTTCAAACTGCTCAATGAACGTCTCGTCATGATACCGCATGGAAACCTGGCAAATCGCAGTGACACCCCGTCCAAGCAGTTTTTTGTCCAGCACGGCGACATATTGCTTGATATACCCCCGTTCTTCTAAACGCTTGATGCGCTCATAGATCGGGGAGATCGTAAGTCCCAGATCCGCAGCCAGTTCTTTAGTGGTGGCTTTGGCATTTAGTTGCAATTTTCTTAATAATTCCCGGTCGATGTGATCGAGTTCTTCCATGGCTTCCACGATTATATGATACAGCTGGTAAATTTAATGGTTGTATTTGGTTGTGTCAAAAAAAAAGTTTGCCTATTTGTGGTTTGTTGATAAAAATTTCTTTATTCCTCAGCGCTACGTTTGCTTTAACCGTAATCTTTACTGGTGTGTTACGGAGCGGGCAAGAATTGGGTAGATTTGTATGAAACCAACTATAGATGAAAACGTACGGAAATCCGGTGCTGGAACAATTGCCGCTGCATTTGCAGCAATACATCGTGGATCAGCAATACGAACGGTATACGCCGGTGGACCAAGCGGTTTGGCGCTACGTCATGCGGCAAAATCACGCATACCTAAAAGATGTGGCTTACTATCCCTACATCCCCGGCCTGAAGAAGGCGGGGCTTTCCATCGAACGGATACCCGATTTGCAAACCATGAACGATAGCCTGCGACAGTTGGGCTGGGGAGCAGCTACGGTGGATGGGTTTATCCCGCCTGCGGCATTCATGGAGTTTCAGGCACACCGGGTGTTGGTCATCGCTGCCGATATCCGGCAGGCCGAACACATTGCCTATACACCCGCGCCGGACATCATCCACGAATCGGCGGGTCATGCACCTATCATTGCCGAGCCGGCATATGCGGCGTACCTCCGCTATTTTGGTGAAATCGGAACCAAAGCGATGTTTTCTTATCGGGATTTCGAGCTTTACGAAGCCATCAGGCATCTTTCTATCGTGAAAGAACAGCATGGTGCCTCAAAGCGGGATATTGAAGCTGCCGAATGGCGCTTGCAGGAAATACAGGGAGATATGGGCGAACCATCCGAAATGGCACTCCTCAGCCGTCTGCATTGGTGGACGGTGGAATATGGCCTCATCGGGACGATTGACCAACCGAAAATATACGGCGCTGGGTTGCTATCGTCCATAGGCGAAAGTGCGGCCTGCATGCGTGCCGACGTGCCGAAGCTGCCTTACTCGCTGGACGCCGTGCATTACCCCTATGATATCACGAAGCCCCAGCCGCAATTGTTCGTCACACCGGATTTCCAGCGATTGCTTGATGTGCTGGAGGCGTTTGCCGATACGATGGCCTTCCGCATGGGAGGAGTCGAGGGACTGGCTAAAGCGGTGGAATGCCGTAATGTGTGCACTGTGGAATACAGCGCTGGCCTGCAAGTGTCCGGTGTGTTTGTGCCGTATGGCAATGGCCGTGTCCGGTACGTCAAGACAGCGGGGCCTACCGCATTAGCCTACGGTGGCAGACAATTGCAGGGCCACAGCAAGGAATATCACGCCAATGGATTCGGATCACCGATAGGACGGCTGTTGGGCAGCTCCCGACCGCTGGAAGCGTATGACGACGTGACGTTAGCGACGGTGGGGATAACGGTTGGACGGCACGCTGACCTGTTGTTTGAGTCGGGCATCCACGTGGAAGGAACGGTCGTATCGATCTTACGCAAAGATGGCAACCTGCTATTGATTTCGTTCAACGATTGCAGGGTGACCGATGAACGTGATGGAACGGTCTTGTTTAAACCCGATTGGGGTACTTACGATATGGCCGTTGGCACAGGAATAGCCTCGGTTTGGTGCGGTGCTGCTGACAAAGATGCTTTTGAGCAAGCAGCCTTGGTGGCCAAGGAACATGCCGAGCCTCCCGTATTCGGCCCACGTCAGCTCCGGCTACATGAAATCTATGCTTCCATCCGGGAAATCCGTGAATACCGGAGGGGAGATGAAGAGCGACTAACCCGGTTATATGAAGAACTAGCCGAAGCCTATCCCGAAGATTGGCTGGCTTCGTTGGAATTGCTGGAACTCGCCCACCAACGGGGCTATTCATCATTAGCTGGCGGCATTGCGACACGCTTGCTGGCCAAGTCGCGCAACAATCCCGAACTGGAAAAATTGGTTGCCGATGGTTTACGGCTGGTTGCCAATCCCGCTAAAGATTGGCTAATGCCCCAATAGTAGCACCTGCCACGCGCCTGCCATATCGCCGGCATCCAGTAGCGCTGCGGCCTTACGGTGAATGAGGTCCCTGGTGGTGGACGTATCGTCCTCCAATGTCGCCACCCGATCGGGAATCCGTGGCACATTAGCCAATTGGGCCAGGTGATTGCCAGTAAGTACTGTGGACAGCCGGATGTCTTCCGGCAGTTGATCTACGCCGATACCCAGGTTGCGCAACGGCTTGGGGACTTCAAACAGGTTGGCTTCTATCACGCGGCAATACCAATCGCCACCTAAACGGGCTACCAGATCAAGCTTACTCTGATTTAACTTATCGGGGCCGTCCAACAGATCTTCACGTACATGCATACGCAGTACCTCTGCCAATACCAAACTCCCAGCCCCGGGCGTATCACCAAGGGAAACCACGTTTTGCACGCGGCATTCCAGCTGCACGGGCGACTCACCCACGCGGGGCGGAGCGATCAACTCTGATGGGAGGGCGGTCACCCCTGATTTTATAAACTCATCCACACCTTCGGGGTATTCTGTGCTCGCGAGTGATTGCTGTTGCACCATGGCATAATCCACGATATTAATAACCACCTCGGGCACTTCACGGATGTTGTTAAGTGTATGCTTTGTCGATCCATCCCGCATCCGCCTTACGGGAGAAAACACGCAAATGGCCGGGTGGTGGGATATGAGGTTGAAATAGCTGAAGGGACTTAGGTTTACCTGGCCTTGCTTGCTGATGGTGCTTGCAAAACAGATAGGGCGGGGTGCAACGGCATATTTAATGAGATTGTCCAGCATCGGATCGTCTCCATGATAGGTTTTCAAACGGTATTTTATCATGTTTGGTCATCGTTTACGATTGAATTAATGAGTTTGCCCAGTCCGGTCACTTCAAGCTCCACCGTGTCGCCTGGTCGCAACCAACGGTCTTTATATAACGGATGGGTAAGCCGCGCTGTGCTATTCAATTCCAAAAAGCAGCCCGTACCGACGGTGCCCGATCCGATGATATCACCGGGATACAGTGTGGCCCCATAGCTCGCCCGCTCGATGATCTCCGCAAACGTCCAAGCCATGTCGGCTAGCCGACCCTCGGAGACTTTTTCGCCATTGACTACGCAACGCATGGCCAGATCATGGGTATGGCCTATATGTCCTTTGGGTGGCGGTACCCGATAAGGCTCCAGTTCATCGGGGGTGACCAGCCATGGGCCGAAGGCCGTGGCAAAATCTTTCCCCTTAGCAGGGCCGAGGTTGAGTTTCATCTCTTCCATCTGAAGTTTACGGGCACTGAAGTCGTTCATAATCATATAACCTCCAATATAGCTATCCGCCTCGGCGGCGGGAATGTTGCGGCCTTTACGGTTCAATACCACGGCCACTTCCAGTTCGAAATCCAATTGGTCGAGCTGCAACGGCATGCAGGGAATATCGCCGGGCCCGTAAACCGCTTGGTGGTTGGAGAAATAAAACACGGGGAACAGGTCAAATTCGGGAATCATCTCCAAGCCACGGTTTCGTCGTGAAGTTGCTACATGTTGCCTGAAGGCGTAGGCATCGCGGCAGGATGCCGGCCGTGGCACAGGCGCTAAAAGCTGGGCACCCGAAAGCGGCACCACATGGGGGCTGCCATCTGCCAGCTTATTAGATGCCGCTTTTACATCGTCCATAGCCGTGTGCCCCTTTTCCAGCAGTGTGGCCATACGGGTGGGCAAGTGGTTGCCCAATCGCTCCAACGGGAAAATTCCCGTTCCAAGCACGATGCCGCAGCCTTCTTTTCCTTCCGTTAGGTATGAAACCAGTTTCATTTGGGAATATTTCCTTGTTTGGAGTGCTATTTTGTTTTTTAATTACTGCAAATCTAATTTTTTATAGCAATATTTATGGTTTGTTGCGCCGATTTATTATGTTTGTACTGATGTAAAAAAGCATCAGGGACGCGCTAGCGGACTTGGTGTAAAGATAACCGATTATGCCGATTTATCATCAGTTGGGTAATATTCCCCCCAAGCGACATACCGTATTTCGTAAGGCGGATGGCAGTCTTTATGCGGAAGAACTGGTATCCACGCATGGATTTTCGAGCACTTATTCGCTGGTGTACCACTGTCATCCACCCACGTTAGTCAAGCAGGTGGGCGACCCGTATTCAGTGGAACCCCGGATAGGCCGTGAACGGCACCTTCGGCATACCAGCCTTAACGGTTTTCATATTGCTCCTGCCGATGACTACCTCCATAGCCGCATACCGGTATTGGTAAATAGCGATTTGCACATCTCGTTGGCTGCGCCGCGGCAGTCCATGGTTACCTATTTCTATAAAAACAGTCAGGCAGACGAGATCATCTTTGTGCATGAGGGAAGTGGTACCTTGAAGACGGGTTATGGGCAGATCCGCTTCGGATATGGCGATTACTTGGTCATACCACGGGGTGTCATTTACCAGTTGCATTTTGACGGACCGGATAACCGCTTGTTTATCGTGGAATCATTTGCACCTGTCCGCACACCCAAACGGTACCGCAATGAATTTGGTCAATTGATGGAGCATGCCCCGTTTTGTGAGCGGGATATCAAACGCCCGGGTAACCTGGAGACGTTGGATACCAAAGGTAACTTCGATATCCGCATCAAGAAACAAGGGCTCATCTATCCATACGTGTATGGTAGCCATCCTTTTGATTTTGTAGGTTGGGATGGCTACCATTATCCATGGGGCTTTTCCATCCACGATTTTGAACCCATTACGGGGCGACTACATCAACCACCGCCGGTGCATCAGACGTTTGAGACAGATGCATTTGTACTGTGCAGTTTTTGCCCGCGGATGTATGATTATCATCCGCAGGCAATTCCTGCACCGTACAATCACAGCAACGTCGACTCCGACGAAGTGCTCTATTATGTGGATGGCGACTTCATGAGCCGAAAAAGTGTAGCACGGGGCCAGATAACCTTGCATCCCGGCGGCATCCCGCACGGGCCGCATCCGGGTACGGTGGAAAAGAGTATTGGCCAGGCAGGTACCAATGAACTTGCCGTGATGATTGATCCGTTCCGGCCGCTCATGCTTACCGTGGAAGCGCTGGCCATTGAAGATCCGGCATACTACCGCTCGTGGATGGGATAATGGTTTTTTTGATATGAACTTACAAAGCAGGACTATGCAACCGACTTTTGCAGAAAAAATCGCCGGGGCGAAGGACTTCCTTCCCATCAACGGAACCGATCACATCGAGTTCTACGTGGGCAATGCCAAACAAGCTGCCCATTATTATAAAACCGCCTTCGGATTCCAATCGGAGGCTTATGCGGGCCCTGAGACGGGTGTGCGCGACCGGGCATCCTATGTGCTGCGGCAGCATAAGATCCGGCTGGTGCTCACCACCGCACTTCATTCGGACCATCCCATCGCCGAACATGTGCGCAAACATGGGGACGGCGTGAAGGTGTTGGCGTTATGGGTCGATGATGCCACCCGGGCTTTTGCTGAAACGACTAAACGGGGAGCCAAACCTTACCAGGAGCCGCGTGTTATGGCGGATGCCCGCGGCAGGGTGGTTACGTCCGGGATTTACACCTATGGGGAGACGGTACACCTTTTTGTGGAGCGTAAGGATTATCACGGTGCTTTCATGCCGGGGTATGAACCGTGGGAGAGCAATTACCAACCATCGGAGACCGGACTGCTGTACATTGACCACTGTGTGGGCAATGTTGGCTGGAACCGCATGGACGAAACGGTGCAATGGTACCAAGATGTCATGGGTTTTGTGAATATCCTGTCGTTCGATGATAAGCAGATCAATACCGAATACTCGGCATTGATGAGCAAAGTGATGAGCAATGGCAATGGTTATGTGAAATTTCCCATCAATGAGCCTGCTGAAGGCCGTAAGAAATCGCAGATTGAAGAGTACCTCGAATATTACGAGGGCGAGGGGGTGCAACATGCCGCCTTGACGACAACTAACATCTTGGAGACGGTAAAGGCACTGAAGGACAGGGGTGTGGAGTTCCTGGGTGCACCGCCTGATGCCTATTACGACATGCTGCCCGAACGGGTAGGGGATATCGATGAAGAACTTGCAGCCATCCGTCGGCTGGGCATCCTCGTAGATCGTGATGAAGAAGGCTACCTCCTGCAAATCTTCACCAAGCCGGTTGAAGACCGACCGACATTGTTTTTTGAGATTATCCAGCGGAAAGGCGCGCAAAGCTTTGGTGCCGGCAATTTTAAGGCACTTTTCGAGGCTATTGAACGGGAGCAGGAACGACGGGGCAACCTCTAATCGGTGCCATGACGATCTACATGAACACTACACCAGCTGTTTGAGGGCCAGCTCATAGGCCCTCGATGCCATACCGGTATACTCGGCAGAAGTCTCGTAGATATTGCGGATGGCACGGTGGATGACATCAGATACATCCGTAAAAATGGCCAAATCGCTGATTTCCGCGCCAGGCTGCATGAGATAAGCAAATACGCGGGCCATGCCACAGTTAGCGATGAAATCCGGGATGACCGATACCTTTGCATCGGCGAATGCCATGGTGGGGCCATAGAAAATCTCGCGATCGGCAAACGGCACATTTGCTCCTGAGGCGATGACCTCCAGCCCCCCCGATACCAATCGTTCCACATGGTTTTTAGTCAGCAAGCGCGACGCTGCAGCGGGAATGAGTATTTCGGCATTAAGATCCCAAATGCATTTGTCAATCACCTCGAAAGGCAGCAGATGGGGAGCCGTCAGGCTATTTCCTTGACGGCTGACGAACAGCTCGGTGATTTCGTGTGGGGTAAAGCCTTCCGGTTTTATTAATCCGCCGTTTCGGTCGATAATGCCTACGATTTGCACCCCCTGTTGGGCGAGGTAATAGGCAGCGGCCCCGGCCACGTTACCCCATCCTTGGATGATGGCACGCTTACCGTTGCAACCATTGTGATAATGGGCATAATAATGCCTGATGGATTCGGCTACGCCATAGCCGGTAATCAAATCGGCCACGCGATAGCGACGTTTCAAGTCGGGCGTGAAATCCGGATCTTCCATCACCTTAGATACCCCTTGGCGAAGTTGCCCGATTTGGTGAATGCGCTCATGTTCGCGGACATTGAAATGCCCGGCGAGGATGCCTTCCTGCGGGTGCCAGAGCCCATACCGCTCCGTAAGCGGGATGACCTCATGAATTTCATCAACGTTGAGATCGCCGCCGGTACCATAGTAGTTTTTCAACAGCGGTGTCACCACACGATACCAGCGATCCAATACGCCTGCTTTGCGTGGATCGCCGGGATCGAAGTTGATGCCTGATTTGGCACCTCCAATGGCAGGCCCGGATACCGTGAACTTGACCTCCATGGTTTTGGCAAGCGACTCTACTTCGTGGCGGTCGAGCCCCAACCGCATACGGGTGCCGCCGCCGGCAGCGCCACCCCGGAGTGAATTGATAACCACCCAGCCCTCTGCCTCAGTCTCGCTGTCCTTCCATTCGAAGACGATCTCGGGCCGCTTGGCCTCGAAACGGTGTAATAGATCTTTCATTTTGTTTAGAAAAATATGTCACAATATTACGTGTATTTAATAGTATATATTGTTATTTGTTTATTTTGTAGTATATTTTACTTTTAAAATAGTCTTTTGGTTTTATTTTTCTTTTTTAGATCGTGTGAAGATTTTTTAAATATTTTTTCGGAATTTGGGGCCTTTAGGTTCCACGAATGGAGGCAATAAAAAAAAGCCTCGAATATTCGAGGCTTTCTGTGGTGCCAGCTGGAATCGAACCAGCGACGCAAGGATTTTCAGTCCTTTGCTCTACCAACTGAGCTATGGCACCCTTTCCGTAAACAACAGATATCGTTGTTTTGGGACTGCAAATGTAGCGCCTTTTTTCATTTATGAAAACTTTTTTTGAAAATTGTTCGGTGAATATTGGCAAGGGACTGATTGTGTTGAGGATAAAATGACAAGGCCAAAACATATCATAAGGAAAATAGCCCTATCTTTGCATTTTTAATTAACAAAAATGAGCAAAAGAGGAAGAGTATTGGTTGCCATGAGTGGGGGAGTGGATAGCTCGGTAGCCGCTGTGATGCTTCACGAACAAGGATACGAGGTCATCGGATTGACGATGAAAACGTGGGATTACGCTTCTTCCGGCGGCTCATCGAAAGAGACGGGCTGCTGCAGCTTAGACAGCATCAATGATGCCCGGGCATTGGCCGTGTCTTATGGTTTTCCACACTATATATTGGATATCCGGGGAGAGTTTGGCGATTTTGTCATTG
Organism: Parapedobacter koreensis; assembly: GCF_900109365.1. Taxonomy (GTDB): domain Bacteria; phylum Bacteroidota; class Bacteroidia; order Sphingobacteriales; family Sphingobacteriaceae; genus Parapedobacter; species Parapedobacter koreensis. The sequence goes on from NZ_FNZR01000003.1 coordinate 495,509, forward strand.
ATAATTTTGTCGAGGAGTACCTGGCTGGCCGTACCCCAAATCCCTGTGTGCTTTGCAATACCCACATCAAGTGGGAGGCACTGCTCAAGCGTGCTGATAAATTGGATTGCGAATTCATTGCCACGGGCCATTACGCCAACATTCGGCTACAGGACAACGGCCGTTACGTGATTTCTAAAGGAAGGGACACCCACAAAGATCAGTCTTATGTCCTATGGGGTGTATCGCAGGAAAATCTTGCCCGTACCCAGTTCCCATTGGGTAGTTATACGAAGGCAGAAATCAGACAGATGGCTGCCGAAATGGGGCAATTGGAGTTGGCTAACAAGTCTGAGAGCTATGAAATCTGTTTTGTGCCGGACAATGACTACCGCGCTTTCCTGCGCCACAGGGTGGAAGATATCGATGACCGCATCGGTCCCGGAAATTTTGTGCTGACCGATGGTACCATCGTGGGTAAGCACCAAGGGTATCCGTATTATACCGTGGGCCAACGGAAGGGCTTGGGCATTGCATTGGGACGGCCGGTCTTCGTGACGCAAATCCTGCCAGCGAGCAACACGGTGGTATTGGGCGATGAAGTGGATTTGCAACGCGGTGAGGCGTACGTGAAAAATGTCAACCTGGTAAAATATGCATCGATTGAGCAACCGATGGAGGCCGTAACAAAGATACGCTATAAAGATGCTGGAATGACCAGCACCATTGTACAGGAAGACGGAAAAATGAATGTACAATTCCACCACATGGTGAAAGGTATTGCACCCGGCCAATCGGCGGTATTTTATGAGGGGGACGATTTGCTTGGCGGTGGCTTCCTGGTATAAAGATTGATGGTGTGAAAAATGAAAAAGGCTCCTGCTTTACGCATGGAGCCTTTTTATTACGTTGTTGTATCGAAGTCGGGAATTAGATTTTAGCCGCCAACTCAACCAAATCGACTAACTTGTTTGAATAACCCCATTCATTGTCATACCACGATACCACTTTAACGAAGTGTTCGTTAAGTGAAATTCCTGCCTTTGCATCAAAGATGGAGGTACGCGCATCGCCACGGAAATCTTCGGATACCACGTCGTCTTCCGTATATCCGAGGATACCTTTCAGTTCGCCTTCGGCAGCCTCCTTGAATGCTTGTTTGATTTCTTCGTAAGTAGCTGGTTTTTCCAAACGGGCTGTAAGGTCTACCACCGATACATCAGGCACCGGTACGCGGAAGGACATACCGGTAAGCTTGCCTTTCAGCGCTGGCAATACCAATCCAACCGCTTTGGCTGCGCCGGTTGAGGATGGGATGATATTTTGATAAGCACCCCGTCCGCCGCGCCAATCCTTTACGGATGGGCCATCTACGGTTTTTTGGGTAGCTGTGACCGCGTGGATAGTGCTCATCAATCCTTCAACGATGCCGAATTTGTCATGAAGTACTTTAGCAAGCGGAGCCAAACAGTTGGTGGTGCATGATGCGTTGGACACGATGGTCTGATCGGCTTTGAGCTCCTTGTCATTCACGCCCATAACAAATGTAGGGGTATCATCTTTCGCTGGAGCAGACATCACTACTTTCTTGGCGCCGGCATCGATATGCTTTTGTGCAGTCTCCTGCGTAAGGAACAACCCGGTGGATTCGATGATGACTTCGGCACCCACTTCACCCCATTTGAGATTAGCCGGGTCTTTTTCGGCCGTTACGCGGATGGTTTTACCATTCACAATCAAATTACCATCTTTTGCTTCCACGGTGCCGTCAAATTTTCCGTGGGTTGAGTCATATTTCAGCATGTAAGCCATGTAATCGGGATCTACCAGATCATTGATTCCAACAATTTCAACGCCTGGTCGGTTTACTGCTGCTCTGAATGCTAAACGGCCTATCCGGCCGAATCCATTGATTCCAATTTTCATTTTTATATTAGTTTTTATTTAAATAGTATTTCAATAAATTATGTATAGGCTCCTTAATGACCGTGCCAATCGTTATGCCATATTGATTGGCCACATCCCGTAGCCAATCCTCGTATCCGGCAGCCACACTCCCTGTAAAATTAACGGCCATATTGGGGTATTGTTTTGTCAATGGCAGTAAGTACGTTTCAATATATAATTTAAAACCGTGATAGATCATTTTTCTGATAAACCGATGGGTGTTGTTTTCCATCACGAAATCAGCAAATGAAGTCAGAAATAAGGTTGGGTTTGCCTGATTATATACCTTATCCAAAATAATTTTGCGATCGATAGGGTACCGTTCGAGGAATTTCTCCCGCAAATCATCAGGCATTGTTTCGTTTAGGAAACTTTTCAGGAGCATGCGGCCGACCCAATTGGCAGAACCTTCATCCGCCAGGATATACCCTAAACCAAAATTGTTGTCTGCTGTCCGTTTGCCATTAAAATAAGCTGCATTAGAGCCACTTCCTAATATACCTACAAGCCCCTTCTCGTCACCAAATGTGGAAAGGGCGGATGCTTTGACATCATGATCTACGGTTATTTTTGCGTTGACGAAAAATTGTTTGAAAACAGTAGCAATCTTTTCCTTGCGCTCCGGGGAAGACGAACCGGCACCAAAAAAATAAATCCGCTTGATTTGTTCTGCGTAGTTGATGAGGTTGTTGTTTTTGTTCAGCAGTTGGAAGATAAACCGTTCGTCATGAAGGTAGGGATTGATACCCATCATCCGAAACCCGGTGATAATTTTTCGTTTATCTGCCAGCCTCCAATCTGAAAACCTTGAACCGCTGAATACAACCGCTATCATATCGATAACACTTCCATCATTTCGAGCATGTCCTCACTCAGTTTGAACACTTTCTTGTTTAATACTTCCTCAAGGGGGGTGGCTGCTACCTCATTGCCGCGTATACCTACCATTACGCGTGTTTCACCGGCAAGCAAACGCCGTACAGCGGCAAAACCCAGTCGGCTGGCCAATACCCTATCAAAACTGCTTGGCGATCCGCCGCGCTGAAGGTGGCCCAGTATCGTTACTTTGGTGTCGTAAAAATTGAACCGGGCTTTTACCTCTTTCGCCACGTTGTATGCCCCGCCGTTTTCTTCACCCTCCGCCACAATAACAATCGTAGACGACTTTTTGCTTTTGGCCGCACCCTCCAGTTGGGTGCAGAGCTCTTCGATCCCTGTGGTCTTCTCGGGTAGCAATATCGCTTCGGCTCCACCGGCAATGCCTGCATTCAAAGCAATGCAGCCCGAATCGCGTCCCATCACTTCCACAAAAAACAACCGGTCATGGGAAGCCGCCGTATCGCGTATTTTGTCAATGGCTTCAATGACTGTATTGGTGGCTGTATCGTAGCCAAGCGTAAAATCCGAACCGTATAAATCATTGTCGATGGTTCCGGGTATACAGACTACGGGAATATTGTGTTCGCGTGAAAAAATCTCGGCTCCGGTAAATGTGCCATCCCCGCCAATTGCGATGAGGCCATCAATACCTGCGGCCTTAATATTATCATATGCTTGCTGCCTGCCTTCGACCGTACGGAAAGCCTTGCACCTGGCGGTCTTGAGAATAGTGCCGCCCAATTGGATGATGTTGCTTACCGAGCGGCTGCTCATCTCCAGAAAATTGGCGTCAATCATCCCTTGGTAACCTTGGTATATGCCTACTACGGACTTGCCAGCATGCAGGGCCGTGCGAACCGCTGCACGTATACAAGCGTTCATGCCCGGGGCATCACCACCCGATGTAAATATTCCTACTTTCGTTATGCTTTGCACTTTTCTAATAATCTTTATAAATTAGCAGCACGAATATAGTGTGTATTTGTTACACTATTAAATTTTTCAAGAATTATTTTTTTACTTGAATGGTTTAAGTGAGCAAACTTAGGAAATAAAAATCAATTAATAAACAAATAGTCAAAGCTTTGCAATCAAATTTACCACATTTACAATCCATATTTACAACAGACTGCGTGATTTTCGGCTTCCGGGAAGGCGAGCTGAAAGTGCTGCTTATCGAACGTAATGAATATCCCTTTAAAGGGTGGTGGGCGCTTCCGGGCTTCTTCGTAGAACATAATGAAACGATAGATGATGCGGTCAAGCGGATTTTATACGAGCATACGGGTTTGCGTGGAATCTTTATGGAACAATTGTATACGTTTGGTGACTTGAAGCGGCATCCCCAGGGGCGTATTATCACCGTGGCTTATTATGCCCTCTTGCGGTTGGACGATTTGAAAAGCCAACCCGAACCGGTGACGGACTATGCCCGGCAGGCTGTATGGCATCCCCTGAATAATTTGCCGGATTTGGCTTTCGACCACCGACATATCATTGATAAAAGTATTTTAAAGGTAAGGCGGAAAATCAGCTATAGTCCCATCGCTTTTGAATTGTTGCCGGAAAAATTCACCCTCACGCAATTGCAACAGCTGTACGAAGCTATTTGGGGTCGCAAATTGGATAAACGTAATTTTCGGAAGAAAATGCTGAATTATAATATCTTAAAGGAATTACCCGAATTTCAACGAGGTGTTTCATACCGTGCCGCTCGACTATACAAACTCGATAAACGCAAGTATGCGAAAGTGTTTCAGAATGAGCTGACGTTCTCCAAGGATTAGGAAATCCAACTCCCTTTCTTCGGCCTGCCATAGGGTTGTCACTACAACAAATTTCTTTGCTGTCGTAAACGCTTTGTAACCGTTTTGTCATAAGATGATGCGGAGTGGGGCGTATATAATTTTCTTTTTGCGAAATACCATTAAAGTTGTACTTTTGACCATTATTTAAAAATAGTCAAACAGTAAAATGGTAAAATATACATGTTAGATGACAAAAGGAATCAGATTATTGCTGCAGCGCTAAGGCGCTTTTCGCATTTTGGCATTGTAAAGACGTCAATGAGTGAAATAGCGGAGGATATAAAACTTTCGAAAGCCAACTTATACTATTATTTCCAGGATAAGTTTGCCCTGATTGAAGCCATTGCTTACCAGATTATGGACGAAAGCGATGTGGCGATCAAGCAGGCATTGGATGAAATACCTAATACGCTGGATACCCTTGTCCGGATGTTGGACATCAAAAAAGAATACCTTGAAAAGTATTATATGCTGATCATCAACCTTCAGGAAATGAACATGAACGAAGAACGATGGATAGCCTTGTCAAAAAAAATGTTTCAGCGTGAAATGGACACCATTTCGAAAATATTTGAAAGGGGGATAAAACGTAACGAACTTGTAACATTTGATGTTTCATCCACGTCTGAATTGTACGTCGCCCTGATGCGGGGCTTGGCTATGTTTTGTGACCACACGATACCACATGCATTGGTAGATAGAGACGAGCTGGATAAAATTATTGAAAAACAAAAGCAAGCAGCAGCCATCTTCATTAATGGCATAAAAAAATCGACAAATAGCTGAAAAACAATATGAACATAGTTAAAATGAATATACGGTTAATCATCGCAATGGTATTCGTAGGGTTGTGGAGTGCAAACACGGCCTCGGCACAGGAAGTACTCACCCTTAACGATGCGCTGCAATATGCGTTGAAAAACAACGAGTCAGTAAAAAAGGCTTATCTCGATATCGAAGGAGGAAAGCATCAGGTAGCTGAGGTGCGGGCAGGTGCGCTGCCGCAGGTGGAAGGTTCGGCAGGGCTCAACTATAACCCCATCATCGGTAAATTGGTATTTGCCGGCCAGTCCGTCACCATTGGCCAGCCTTGGGATTCGCAATTTGGTGCGCAATTGAACCAACAGGTATTCAATCAGCAGGTTTTCACAGGGCTCAAGGCTGCTCAGGCCACGAGTGATTACTATGTCCTTGCAGCCAATATGACGGAAGAGCAGGTCATTGAAACGGTTGCTTCCAATTATTATCAAGTGTTGGTCAATAAGGAGCAACTCAGCGTGATTGACACTAACCTGAAAAATATCCGTATCATCAATGATGTGGTGGCCAACCAATATCAAAACGGCTTGGCCAAGAAAATAGATGTCGATCGGATTAAAGTAAATATCACCAACCTGGAAACGCAACGGGAAGAATTGGTCAATGGGATCGTTTTGTTGGAAAACCGATTGAAATTCTCCATGGGAATGCCCATTGAGGCGCCAATAACCTTGGCTGAGGAGGAGTTGAAGGAAGTGCCTGCATTGACCGATTTCGACGAGGATGACGGCAGATTGGATCGGTTAGTGGAACTGCAAGTACTGAATAAACAGCTGGAGCTGCTGGATTTACAATACAAAGCAAATAAGGCAGAATATTACCCTTCGCTTTCCTTAATTAGCAATTATAGCTATACGGCAATGGCCAGCAAGTTCAACTATTTGTATCGTAATTCCGAAAATCCGGTTGCTGCAAAATTCGGGTCGATGCTCGTGGGCCTCAGCCTCCGTGTTCCGATATTCAACGGATTTGCGACACGTGCACGTATCGGGAAGGCAAAAGTTGATTATTTAAAAGCCGAACAGGATTTGTACAACATGAGACAGTCGCTCGATTTGGCCAATGAAAATGCCAAGATTCAATTGAAAAACGCGGTGAATACCATCCATTCCCAACGGCAGAATATGCAATTGGCTCAGGAAGTATACGAGAGTACGCAGAATAACTACAATAATGGCCTAGCTGCGCTGACCGATTTACTGGATACAGAAAATGCGCTGACCCAAGCTCAAAACAGTTATACCCAAGCGCTGCTTAATTACAAAATAGCGGAAATCCAACTGAAGAAATCAAACGGACAAATCAAAACATTAGTAAACGAATAAATCATCATCAATTACTGTTAATATATGAAACGAGTCATCATCACCATCATTGTCGTCGTAGGAGTGCTTGCTCTTATCGGATGGGTATTAAGCAATAACAAGAAAGAAAACGAGGCGAAAACGGCCGTGGTGGCCGAAACAGGTGGTGCGATTGTGGTAAAAGCGGCTAAAGTAAGCAGGCAGCCCATCGTGCTTGACTTTTCGGCCAATGGTACTTTTGCGGCAAACCAAGATCTGACACTGCTTTCTGAACTAAGCGGGCGAGTCACCCGTATTTTGGTGAAAGAAGGGTCAAGGGTAAGCAGGGGACAGGTGCTGGCAGTCGTCGATCCAGAAATTCTCAGCTTGGACAAGCAAGCCGCTGAAGACGCACTCCAAAAGCTAAAGACCGACTATGAGCGCTATAAAAGCTCTTTCGAAACAGGCGGTGTCACTAAGGCACAATTGGATGATATCGAATTGCAATTGCGCAATGCCGAGACCAGGCTGCAACAAGCCAACCGTCGCGTACAGGACGCAAACATCAAATCGCCAATCAATGGCATTGTCAATCGCCGCGATATCGAAGTAGGCGCTTATCTATCAGCCGGTACCGAGCTATTTGAAATCGTCGATTTATCCCAATTAAAGTTGAAGGTTACCGCCAATGAAAATCAGGTGGTGAACCTTAAGGTGGGGGATAAAGTCGCCATTATAAGCTCGGTCTTTCCGGATAAGGAATTTAATGGCACGGTAAGCTTCATCGCAGCAAAGGCTGACAATACACTGAATTATCCGGTCGAAATCACGGTTGATAATACTGCCGCCACTCAACTGAAAGCAGGCATGTACGGTACGGCACACTTTAAATTTCCACAACAAGAGCCGACGATTTTAATACCACGGGGCGCTTTTGTCGGCGGAGTCAATAGCAACCGTATTTATGTGCTTGATGCAGATAGCACCGCGAAGACACGTGACGTGGTTGCCGGAAGGATTTTCGGTGAGCAGGTGGAAATATTGAGAGGCCTTGAAGAAGGTGAAACCGTCATTACCAGCGGACAGATTAATTTGGTAGACGGTGCGAAGGTCGAAACGCAAGTCGATTCGACGGCGAATAGCCAGTCTTAAGGTCTCAACTTTCAAATTAAAACGTCTCATATCTTAAATCATGAAGATAGCAGAAATATCGATTAAACGCCCATCTATCGTCATTGTGGTTTATACCGCACTGACCTTGATGGGTATCTTGAGCTATTTCTCGTTGAACTACGAGTTGCTCCCCAAGTTTTCCCCCAATGTGGTGTCTATCACCACCGTTTATCCCGGTGCATCGCCAAGTGAGGTGGAAAACACGGTCACCAAGAAAATAGAAGATGCGGTGGCCTCGCTGGAAAACATCAAGAAGTTGGACGCGACATCATTTGAAAGCTTATCGATGGTGGTCATCGAACTCCATAGCGGAGCGGATGTGGACTACTCCCTGAATGATGCACAACGGAAGGTTAATGCGATCCTTTCGGATTTGCCGGACGACGCCGAAACGCCCTCACTGGCCAAATTCTCATTGGATGACCTGCCTATCCTCACGCTTGCTGCTACGGGTAATCTGGATGACGCCGCTTTTTATGATCTGATAGATAAGCGTGTGCAACCGGTGCTTTCACGCGTACCGGGTGTAGCTCAAGTAAACCTCATTGGCGGACAGGAACGGGAAATTCAGGTGAGCATAGATGCGTCCAAGCTGCAAGGTTATGGCATGTCCATCTTGCAGGTACAGCAAGCTATTCTTACCTCCAACCTCGACTTCCCGACCGGTAGTGTGAAAACGCAAAACCAGGATATTCTTATCCGTTTGGCGGGGAAATACAAAACGGTGGATGAACTCCGTAACCTGGTCATCGCCACAACAGCTACCGGGGCACAAGTACGTATGCGGGATATCGCTGATGTGCAGGACAGCCAGAAGGACGTAGAAAAAATTGCACGTGTGAACGAACGGAGTGCATTGGTGCTCCAGGTGCTGAAGCAGTCGGACGCCAATGCCGTGGAAGTAAGCCGCGGTTCGCAGGAGGCCATTGCTAGTTTAACTCAAACGTATGCGAAAGAAGCATTGAAAATTGATGTCGCAAACGACAGTTCAACATACACATTGGAGTCAGCCGATGCGGTAATCCATGACTTGTTTCTGGCTATTGTGCTGGTAGCGGTCGTGATGCTGTTCTTTTTGCACAGCCTCCGGAATGCAGTGATTGTCATGGTGGCTATCCCGGCATCGTTGATTGCTACATTCATCGGTGTGAATCTCCTGGGCTATACGCTCAACCTCATGTCGCTGCTGGGGCTGTCGCTGGTGGTGGGTATTTTGGTGGACGATGCCATCGTCGTCATCGAAAACATCTACCGGCATATGGAGATGGGCAAGAATAGGGTAAGGGCATCTTACGATGGCGCCAAGGAAATCGGTTTTACAGTCGTATCCATCACGATGGTTATTGTGGTGGTATTCCTCCCCATTGCGCTCAGCACGGGTATGGTATCCGACATATTACGCGAGTTTTGCGTAGTCGTGGTTATTGCCACATTGCTCAGTTTGGTGGCGTCGTTTACGATCGTGCCCTTGCTTACTTCCCGTTTCGGTAAATTGGAAAGGGTCTCCAACAACAACATTTTTGGACGATTCATCCTTTGGTTTGAGAAACAGTTGCATCGTTTTACCCGTTGGATGACGGGTATATTGAAATGGTCGCTTAACCATAAATTCATTACCCTGGCATTGGTTGTCATCCTGTTTTTCGGCTCTTTCGTCCTGCCGGCGGGTGGTTTCATCGGGTTTGAATTTTTTGCTTCGGGTGATAGGGGTGAGTTTTTGGTGCAGATTGAAATGCCCAAGGATGCTTCTATCGAGCAAACCAACCAGATGACCAGAAAGGCAGAGGAATACCTGAACAAAAAACCCGAGATTGTATCGATGATTACGACCGTGGGCCAATCGAGCGATGCGGTGACGGGAGCATTGACGACAATGTACAAATCCGAAATCACCGTCAAGCTTGTGGAAAAGAAAGAACGTGAGGATGAGAGCAGCATCTATGCCGCCAAGGTAAAACGTGAGCTGGAGAAAATATTGGTGGGCGCAAAAGTAAAGACCGTTCCCATCAGTATCGTCGGCTTTGCCGAGCAGGCGCCTGTGGAAATGGTGGTCATGGGCTCGGATTTGGATAGTGTGCTTACCTATGCAAACGACGCGCTGGCCATCCTCAACAAAATCCCCGGCACCGTGGAAAGCAAGTTGTCCGTAGAAAGCGGTACACCGGAAATCACGGTAGAAGTAGATAGGGACAAGATGGCCGCATTGGGCTTGAATTTGCAGACCGTAGGTGGCACCATGCAGACGGCATTCAACGGCAATACGGATGGTAAGTTCCGGGCGGGTGAATACGAATATGACATCAACATCCGCTTTGATGATTATAACCGGAAGAATGTGGACGACGTGAGTAACCTCCTGTTTGCGAATGATAGGGGGCAACTCATCCGCTTATCGCAGTTTGCAACCATTAAAGAAGGATCAGGACCGAGCCAATTGGAGCGTCGAGATAAGAGCACGTCGGTAAAAGTACAATCCCAAGTGGTTGGTCGAACCGCCAGTGCCGTGGTAGCTGATTGGATGGACCAACTGGACCAAGTACGTACGCCCGGTGGCGTGAGCTATGTTTGGGGTGGTGATATGGAGCAGCAGTCGGAAGGTTTCGGTACATTGGGTATCGCGTTGCTTGCATCGGTATTATTGGTGTATTTCATCATGGTCGCTTTGTACGACAGCTTTGTATATCCCTTCGTGGTCATGTTTTCCATACCGCTGGCGGTAATCGGTGCGTTTTTGGCACTGGCATTGACCAACAACACATTGAGTATCTTTACGATTCTCGGGCTTATTATGCTGATTGGCTTGGTGGCCAAAAATGCTATCATTCTTGTGGATTTTACCAACCACCTCAAAGCAGAAGGCAAATCCACAAGAGAAGCCCTAATTCTGGCTAACCAAGCTCGTTTGCGGCCTATCCTGATGACGACCATCGCCATGGTATTCGGGATGATACCCATTGCCATTGCATCGGGTGCCGGTGCGGAATGGAAAAATGGCTTGGCATGGGTAATTATCGGTGGTTTGATCAGTTCACTGTTTCTTACCCTTATTGTAGTACCTGTAGTTTATCAGATTGCAGACAATATCCTGCACCGCCTCGGGCTCGACAAAAAAGGACAGCCCATCGAAGAATTGATGGTGGAAGATTATGTGCATACCGAGGTGAAGGAATATGAAGATGAACCTGTTTAGTTTCTATTGAGATTAGGTTAATATGTTTACAGGCCTGCTGGAGATTTCTTCCAGCAGGTTTTTTGTCATTTAATCTCCTTATCTTTACTCCCGCAAAGCAATACGTTACCATGAAGCAATACCTCGATTTAATGCGCCATGTTTATGAGAATGGCGTGGATAAGCACGACCGTACGGGCACGGGTACGCGCAGCGTTTTTGGCTATCAGATGCGTTTTGATCTCAAAGCAGGATTTCCGTTGGTCACCACAAAAAAGGTACACCTGCGGTCGATCATCCATGAGCTGATTTGGTTTCTACGGGGCGACACCAATACCCATTACTTGAAAGAAAACGGGGTGAGCATCTGGGACGAGTGGGCAGACGAACAGGGCAACCTTGGGCCTGTTTATGGTTCGCAATGGCGCTCATGGCCGACACCTGACGGGGGCCATATTGATCAAATCAAAAAGGTCATCCACCAACTGAAGACCAATCCTGATTCGCGCCGTATTATCGTATCTGCCTGGAACGTAGCTGAAATCGAACACATGGCCCTGCCGCCATGCCATGCCTTTTTCCAATTTTACGTGACATCGGCAAACCCCGGGGAAGGACGGCATAAGCCGCAGCTTTCCTGTCAATTGTATCAGCGCAGTGCGGATATTTTCCTTGGCGTCCCGTTTAACATTGCTTCGTATGCGCTCCTGACCCAGATGGTGGCACAGGTCTGTGATATGGAGGCTGCGGAGTTTGTCCATACCTTTGGCGATGCCCATCTTTATAGCAATCATTTTGAACAAGTGGCCTTGCAATTGAGCCGGGATCCGAGGCCATTGCCTACGATGGAACTTAACCCGGAAGTCACTGATATTTTTGCTTTTAAATACGATGATTTCCAATTGACGAACTACAATCCTTATCCGCATATCAAAGCACCGGTGGCGGTGTAAGCTTAGTCAGTCACTACGGACATGGATAAACCCATTATTTCAGCTATTGTAGCGGCCGCAGAAAACAATGCTATCGGCAAAGGCAACGAATTGCTTTGGCATTTGCCCAATGACCTACGTTTTTTCAAGCAAACGACCTCCGGGCATACCGTGATCATGGGTCGCAAGACCTACGAATCGGTGGGGAAGCCCTTGCCAAACCGCCGCAATATTGTCATCACGCGTCAGCCGGAATATGTCCTCAAGGGAGCAGAAGTAGTCCATTCGCTTGACGAAGCACTGCAGCGGTGTACAGGTGACGGGGAAGTTTTTATTGTGGGCGGTGCTGAAATATACAGACAGGCCTTGCCCGTCACGGACCGTATCTACCTTACCCGTGTACATGCTACGCTGGCAGGGGATGCGTACTTCCCGGAGTTGGATAAGCCCGATTGGGCGTTGGTATCCGCGGAAAGGCATGAGCCTGACGAGCGCCACGCTTATGGTTATACCTTCATGTACTATGAAAGGACATCGTCTGTTTGATAAGAATTCTTTATTTTTATGGCCATGGCTGCGGCAACTGACATCATGAAACAACGGGCCATCAGGGATCGGCTCTTTTTTCTTTTCAAGGTCGTGCTATGGGTCGTGATTGCCTATTCATTTGCCACAGCAGAAGCATGGTACGGCGACCATCCGCGTGTACGCCAATTTGCTTATGGCCTCAATACCTTTCTCACAGGCAGCGTGCTCATTTCCATTGGTCGGTTTATTTTTATCGCGCTGTACAAACGGCGCAACATCAAAAACGATCGGATAAGGGGTAACTATGTGCTGGGAATCAACCAAATTGCGACGTTGCTGAACGTTGCATTTGTCATTATCGGATTGATGCTGGTGTTTGGCATCAACCCAAGGGAGTTTTTGACCAGTATCACGATTGTCGCCATGGCCATTGCGCTGTTGTTCAGGGATTACATCACGAATATGATTAGCGGATTGCTGATTATGTTTTCCGACCAGTTTACCGTTGGGGATAATGTGCGGATAGGGGAGCATAAAGGAAAGATTGTAGACATCACACTGGCCAATATCATGGTGAAAAACGAGGATGATGATGTCGTCTTAATACCCAACAATACGGCTTTTACGGCCAATATCATTAACCAGTCTTTGCAAAACTCCAAAAAGCTGACCGTGGATTTTGAGTTGCCATTGGCGCATTCCTATGATCAGGAAGCATTGAAAAACAGCCTTGAAACGGTAGTGAAACAGTATGGTGGCGCTATTGTAACGGGGAGCTTCCAGTTTAAAGTCGTCGGTGTAGGGAAAGACGTGGTTAAATATAAGCTGCAATTTTTTACGACCAAACGGGACGCTGACGTCAGGAGGAGGGTACGCAATGATGTCTATCAACGCTTGATTGCGTACGATGCCGAACAAGCATCAAAGCCAAAAAATTGAGATTACACTTTCCTGATTTTTACGCTTTTCACAAAGTGGTGGTTGCCTTTTTCCAGGATGAGATCTGCCCGAAGCCGGGTAGGCAGGATGTTTTTCAGGAGGTTTGGCTTATTGATTTCATTCCAAATATTAGCCGCTACGGTGATGCATTGTTCCTCGCTTAAATCCGCATAGCGGTGAAAGTAAGAATCCGGGTTTTGAAATGCAGTTTTGCGTAGCCATTTAAACCGTTGGATATACCATTCCAGCAAATCATCCGAATCGGCATCTACATAAATGGCATAGTCAAAAAAATCCGACACGAAGACCCGTGGACCACGGCGTTTGCCTTTTACATTGACCTGAAGCACATTGATTCCTTCCACAATCAACACATCGGGTTGGGCTATCCATTGCTGTTCATCCGGCAGGATGTCATAGGCTAGGTGGGAATATACAGGAGCCGACACCAATTCTTTGCCGGATTTGATGTCAGATAAGAAACCGAGCAACCGCCTGGTGTCATAGCTTTCGGGGAATCCTTTGCGATTAAGTATGCCTTTGGACTCCAAATAACGATTGGGATGCAGGAATCCATCCGTGGTGACCAGATCGACCTTTGGATTCCCTGAAGAAAGCGACAACACCTTTTGTAATACCCTTGCTGTGGTACTTTTGCCTGCTGCCACACTTCCCGCGATTCCGATAATAAAGGGCAGTCGTTTGCTGTAGTTATTAAAAAACGACGTGGCTTTTTGGTGCAAAAGCCGGTAACTATCGATATGTATCTGCAATAAATGGCTTAACGGGAAATAAACATCTTCGATTTCCTGCATGGTCAATGGCTCATTCAACGCGTTGAGCTTGCGGATATCCGCATCGACAATGGAATAAGCTGGATGGCCATTAAGTTCTTTCCATTCCTCACGCGTAATGTGGCGGAAAGGGGAATATGCAATGCCATTATCCGTTTTTACCATACCAATTGGGTTGATGGAAGCTGCAAACTTAGTTAAAAAGCACGGAATTTTAAAGTATCCCCTTTAGAATCAGTTCACCTGTCGCGGGGTTGGTTGCCAGCGGTACGTTGTATACGTCGCACACCCGCATCAGCATTTGGATGTCTGGTTCGTGGGCATGCTTTCCCAGCGGGTCGCGAAAGAAGATGATGGCATCGACTTTGCCTTCAGCAGCCAGCGCGGCAATTTGCGCATCGCCGCCTTTCGGGCCGCTGAGTTTCAGCTCGACGTCCAATCCGGTCTGCCTGATATAGGATCCCGTGGTGCCCGTAGCCACCAGTTTTGCACTACGCAACAACGCAATATGGTCTTTTACAAATCCGACCATTTCCGGTTTTTTGCCGTCGTGTGCGATGAGTGCTATTGTTTTTTGTTCCATCGGTTGTGATTTTAGATTTTAGACTTCAGCTTTTGACAGACAAAAACCGCCAGGGGCTTTTAGGTTGTGAATGCGCTCTTTCGTTGACCAATTGCGCGGCTAACGTGTTGAGTAAATCGTCATTTTCACTGACCATCCTATCACCCAAAGCGATTAACTTCTGGATATTGCTATGGCTTGCAGCATCCAGTTCCTCGCGTATGCTATGCAGGTTGGCGGGTTCTATCCGGATATATTGATTGGCCTTGCCCGCAGATTTATACAATTGCTGTAAGAAAAAGTCGCTGCTTTCGGCAGCGCCGCTCATCATGATGTCAATCAAGGCCGGTCCGATGGCTATCGCACGGCTTTTTTTGAAGTGTTCATAATCATACGCTTTCCTTGACCGTCCGGTACCCAACGACAAAATCGAGATGTCATTGATTTTGGTTTCGTTGAATGCCTGCGTTACTTCCACCAGCGCACTCATCGAAGGGTTGGGGGCAAACACTCCGCCATCCAGCAACGGGTAGCGCGTGCCACTCATTGAATAGGTCTCAGCTACGCTGAAATAAGTGGGCGCAGCGGAAGTTGCCCTGCAAACATCACGCAAGTAGAAATCGCGTGGATCGCCACGTACAATGGCGGTCTGCTGCCTGAAAAAGTGTGTTTTACGGAGTTCGATGTTGTAAGCCGTGACGATGCAAGGTTTGAGAAGCTCGCTCAGTTTGGTGTCGCCGAAATAGGCTTCCAGGACATGCTCCAATGCCGTGCTTGGATACCGCTCACTCAACAACCCAAATCGGGCCATCAGCCGACGGAAAAACCCGGCCTTGAAAATATCGCTGCCGTGAGTCACATAAATATCTAATGCCTCTTTCGCAGAGAATTTTGGGCGGGAAGGATTTTGATCATCCGGGCATAATAGCAAACAGATAAGGATGCCACCCGTGCTGGTACCCGCAAAAAAATCAAAAAAATCTACGATCGCTGCATCAGGATTATCGCTTATCCGTTTCAATCTCCGTTCTAAAGCGGCCAACAACATACCCGGAATAATTCCGCGGATTCCGCCGCCGTCTATTGAAAGGATTCGCTTCATTGTTTATGCTTTGCGCGTAAAAATAGGACTTTTCTCATAATCTTCCCACTTATGGGCATCATCTGTGACAGGCGGTCTTCCATCTCCTATCCCACATCTCAAATCTTATCCTTATTTTTGTGGAAAATATATAGTGCTTATCATTTAATCATTCATCTTGGAAACACAAGAATTGACCACCGTAGAAACAGCAATCGAATTGGGCCTTTTGCCCGAAGAGTTTGACCGGATAACCGAAATTTTAGGACGGACACCCAATTTCACTGAATTGTCGATTTTTTCGGTGATGTGGAGCGAACACTGCTCGTATAAAAATTCCATCGTTTGGCTGAAAACGTTGCCTAAAGAAGGGCCGCACATGCTGGCGAAGGCCGGTGAAGAAAATGCTGGCTTGGTAGACATTGGTGACGGTCTTGGCTGTGCCTTCAAAATTGAATCGCACAATCACCCTTCCGCTTTGGAACCTTATCAAGGCGCGGCGACCGGTGTCGGCGGTATCAATAGGGATATCTTCACCATGGGAGCCCGCCCGATTGCGCAACTCAATTCCCTGCGTTTTGGGAACATCAACCATCCACGTACACAATGGTTAATAAAAGGAGTCGTCAAGGGTATCGGCGATTACGGCAATGCGTTTGGTATCCCTACAGTTGGGGGTGAAGTTTTTTTTGATGAATGCTACCAGGTAAACCCACTGGTGAATGCCATGTCGGCTGGCATCGTAAAAGCCGGGGAAACGGTATCAGCAACCTCCTATGGTGTGGGCAATCCGGTTTATATCGTCGGATCAGCCACTGGCAAGGACGGTATCCATGGAGCTGCTTTTGCGTCCAAAGATATCACCGAAGATTCCGTGAACGATTTGCCTGCGGTACAGGTAGGCGATCCGTTCCAGGAAAAATTACTATTGGAGGCCACGCTTGAGGTCATCCAGACCGGCGCCGTCATCGGCATGCAAGATATGGGCGCAGCCGGAATCATTTGTTCCAATTCGGAAATGTCTGCCAAAGGTGAGCATGGCATGCGCATCGATTTGGACAAAGTGCCCACCCGGCAGGCCCATATGAAACCCTATGAAATCCTGTTGTCTGAGTCGCAAGAACGCATGCTTATTGTGGTACAAAAAGGGCGGGAAGCGGATGTGGAGGCTGTATTCGATAAGTGGGATTTGAATTGCGCCATTATCGGCGAAGTGACCGATACGCAACGATTGGAATATTACATGCACGGTGAGTTGGTAGCGGATGTGCCCGCCAACGATCTGGTACTGGGTGGTGGCGCTCCCGTCTACCACCGGGAATATAAGGAACCCGCCTATTTTGCCGAGTACCAGCAATTCAAGATGGAAACCATTGCCGAGCCGGAAGATCTCCGGGAGGTAGCACAACACTTACTGTCGCATCCCAATATTGCTTCCAAGCGGTGGGTTACTAAGCAGTACGACTCCATGGTAGGTACAGCAACGATGACAACCAACCGGC
Organism: Parapedobacter koreensis; assembly: GCF_900109365.1. Classification (GTDB taxonomy): domain Bacteria; phylum Bacteroidota; class Bacteroidia; order Sphingobacteriales; family Sphingobacteriaceae; genus Parapedobacter; species Parapedobacter koreensis. The sequence continues at coordinate 512,904 of NZ_FNZR01000003.1, forward strand.
CGAGTGACGCAGCTGTGGTATCCATAAAAGGTACCAGTAAAGCGATAGCGCTGACTGTTGATTGCAACTCACGCTATGTCAATGCCGATCCGCAGAAGGGGTGTGCCATTGCCGTTGCCGAGGCTGCGCGCAACATCACCTGTGCCGGGGGCGAACCTTCGGCCATTACCAACTGCCTCAATTTTGGCAATCCATACATTCCCGAAGTATACTGGCAGTTTGTGCACGCAATCAAGGGAATGGGGGAAGCCTGCCTCAAATTCCAAACGCCAGTGACCGGCGGAAATGTAAGCTTCTACAACCAATCGCCCGATGGCGGCTCGGTGTTCCCTACGCCTACTATCGGGATGCTCGGGGTGTTGGCCGATGCAGCCAATCTGATGACGCTGGATTTCAAGGCAGAAGGGGATTATATTTACTTAATTGGTGAATCGAGGAATGATATCGCTTCATCACAGTACTTGGCATCGTTCCATGGTGTGAAAGCTTCACCAGCCCCTTATTTTGATTTGGATGAGGAGTATGCAACACATCAGATCATTAAGCACCTTATCCATGAACAGCTCATTGTATCGGCACATGACGTATCAGACGGCGGATTGTACGTGGCCTTAGCCGAGTCTGCGATGGCTGGCGATGTGGGGTTCGCCATTGACACCGATAGTGAAATACGTAAGGATGCGTTTCTGTTTGGTGAAGCCCAGGGAAGAATCGTGGTCTCTGTGAAGCCGGAAGCCCAGGAAGCCTTTGTGGAATTACTGGCAGCAAGCGGAACGGAATTTTCATTATTGGGCGCAGTAACGAAAAATGGCTTTGTGGTGGATGGGGAATTGTATGACACCGTTGCCCACGCCCAACAGGTTTATGAGGATACAATAGGAGCTATTTTAGGCGAATAATCAATCTGTTTTTAATTATTTTTTGAAGCCCGGTAATTTAATTGCCGGGCTTTTTTTATGTTTAAACAGTGTTTATATTTTAGTTTTTGTGTTAATATCCGATAAACAATGGTTAATTTATGTCTGATTTGGATAAAAAGCATGCTTACTTTCGTTTTTTGCATATAAAAAATAGAAAAACGTCAAAAAAAAATTTATTTTTTGAAAAAAAACTAATTTGAGACTTGTTTTAATGAAAAATTTGTACATATTTGTGATATAAGTTAATTGTTTTGTAATCTTAACCGTATTTTCTGAACTAATTTTAAAACATTATGGAGATTTTTATGACAAATTTATCCTGCTTAAGTGATGTGTTCAGTGCAGGAATGGCATTTCCGTTGTTGTCTGTAATGCAGGAGGCAACTGTGGAAGGGCCATCAGTTACCGATGTATTGTTAACCGCAAACAATATTTGGATGATGTTAGCAGCAGCGTTGGTATTTATCATGCATTTGGGCTTTGCGAGTGTGGAGGCTGGCTTCACTCAGGCAAAGAACACAGTCAATATTTTATTCAAAAATACCTTAACCCCTGTTCTCGGTATTGTCACTTACGCACTTGTCGGTTTTGCATTAATGTATCCGGGAGATTTCAATGGTTTCCTTGGTTTTAGTATGGAGAGTTGGAATATTATCTGGTTTGCACCAGGTTCTGCTGATGTGAGCGCTGGATATGCCGATGGCGGTTATACGTTCTGGACCGATTTTGTTTTTCAGGCCATGTTTGCAGCTACTTGTGCGACGATTGTTTCCGGTGCTGTGGCTGAGCGGATTAAATTAAGTGCGTACCTTACATTCACACTGATTTTTGTGAGTCTTGTATATCCAATCATAGGAAGTTGGAAATGGGGCGGTGGGTTTTTAGATGAATTGGGCTTTGTTGATTTTGCGGGATCCACATTGGTGCATTCCGTTGGTGGCTGGGGCGCGTTGATTGGTATTTGGTTGCTAGGCCCCCGTATCGGAAAATATGAAAATGGCAAAACCAGTGAGATTGCAGGGTCATCCGTTCCGTTGGCAACCATTGGGGTATTTTTACTCTGGTTAGGGTGGTTTGGGTTTAATGGTGGTTCGGTATTGTCTGCGGATCCGGGATTGGTTTCATTGGTGTTGACGACGACGACGCTGGGTGCATGCGGAGGTGCGATAGGTGGGCATTTTACCAGCATGATTGTGATGAAGCGCATCGATTTCGGAATGGTGCTGAATGGTATATTGGCAGGCTTAGTGGGGATTACGGCGAGTGCCGACATCATTACCCCGTTTGAAGCACTGATTATTGGTGGTGTTGCCGGCATTTTAGTGGTGTTTTCTGTGCTTACCCTTGACAAGCTCAAACTTGATGATTGTGTGGGCGCAGTTTCTGTCCACTTGGTGTGCGGTGTATGGGGTACGTTGGCAACAGGCATATTTGGAGAGGGCGCATCCTTTATGCCCCAGCTTTACGGCGTGTTGGCTTGTGGCGCCGCGGCTGCCGTTGGTGCATTTATTATCTTTTCCATCCTCAAAGTTACAATGGGTCTTCGAGTAAGCCCTGAAATGGAAAAACACGGTCTTGACAGTGAAGAACACGGTATCCGTGGCTACACCATTTTGATGGAAGACTAATATTAATAAACCAGTAAATAAACTTCTTCTACAACGCTATCGTAGATTACTTTTTTAACTAACAGGTTCGGGAATAACGTGGTGTGTTACAGCACCACGTTACCCCAAGCCAATTGTTTCACCGCTTTCTTAAGTTGGCCTGGAAAACTATGCTTAAGAACAAGCAAAACCATTACAAAAATGAAAAAATTTTTTATCGTAGGAAGCATGTCTTTGTGTTATTTTATTGCATCAGCACAAGATGAATCGTTGACCATCTCTGGATCTGTGGATGCCTATTACAAATATGACTTTTCGGGATACCGAAATGACGATGGATTGGGCAATATTCCCACCTCGTTTGCCAATGAACAAAACTCTGTTTCTTTGGGTATGGTCAACGTCATATTAGGCAAGACCGTAGGAAAGGCATCGTTTGTCGGTGATGTGTCTTTTGGGCCACGTGGGCAGTATCAATCCATCGTTCCTTCCGGTGACGGCAATTCATTCCACATCCAAAACCTTTACATGAGCTATGCCTTCAGTGAAAAATTTTCCATGACTGCGGGATACATGGGTACTTTTGTTGGCTATGAGATTATTTCGCCCACGGGGAATTTCAACTATTCTACATCCTACCTGTTTTCAGCAGGTCCGTTCCAAAACGCCGGAATCAAGGCCCAATATGCCTTTTCGGATAAAGTGGGGTTGATGGTGGGATTATTCAATGATTGGAATGCTTACCAGGATTTTGACGGCGTATCCGATTTTGGTGCCCAATTATCACTGTCGCCCGTAGATGGCTGGGATGCTTACATCAATTTTCTCACGGGCAGTACCGGGACGATTATCGATCTTACTACGGCCTATCAAGTTACCGATGCCTTCAAGGTAGGGTTGAATGCCGCTGACTTTTCTGATTTTGGCGATTCCGATGGGGGATACTCGGGCGGAGCGCTCTATGTGCAATACGGATTTTCGGATGCATTTGCCCTTGGAGCGAGGGGTGAATATTACAAGGAGAAAGAGACGGGGTGGGCCTTTACGCCGGGAGATGAATCGGTACTTGGATTGACGCTGTCTGCTAACGTGAAGGCAGGCCCATTAACCGTGATCCCGGAGTTCCGGCTTGACAATGGCTCTACGGAAATGTTTTATAAGAGCATGGATTTAGATCTTACAAAAAGTGCGTCGCAATTTTCCCTTGCGTTGGTATACGCATTTTAGCAACTCATTACATTAATACGATAGAATGGCAAGGCCTAACAGGTGTCACATCCCGTTAGGCCTTGTTGTTGGCAAACAGGTGTGTTAGCACGTAGGTTTTGGAACGGCGTTTGTTAAAAAAATTACCAAAAGAAGATTCAATTGCTTATCTTAGAAACGGTAGGGTGTCTTGGGAGGTCATCTTGCCAGTTATTCATTTTATTAGTTTACTTATTTATTAAATTGGAGGAGTTATGGTTAATTTAATTGTAATGTTTATTGCCGGTGCCGCCATAGGCCATGGCAATCCATTGAAAGATGATGTGGGGCGCAGTAATGGCCAATTTGCCGTTGACCAACGCGGGAAGTTTGTCGTTTATCATTCCGAAACATTGCCCGGCGAGGTAAGTTTTTCTGCCGTTCAGGCACATTTATCGGCATTTCTGGAAGCAAAAGGCAATAAGGTAATAGTCCGGAGTGCGACCCGTCTGGAAAGTGAGGGCAGTGCACCCATGAAAAAGCATGCAGGGATTGGCAACTACGTGGCTGGGACGGTCAATTATAAGTTGGTTGTGGAAGACAACGACGGTGAACTGAACTATTGGTTTACTGACCTGACGTACCAACCGTACCGCAATGATCGTTATGGAAAACGCATCAAAGCGACAACAGCACCTATTCCATTAGAAAGCCAGCTGAGCAAACTGAATGAAGAAGTATGGAAAAAACAGCGGAATCATGCTTATGAGGCTATTAGCGAGGTAGCTAATCAAGTAGCCAAGCAGCTGGCCACCGTGGACAAACCGAAAGTAATTACGACCAGCATGTAACGCAGATCAACGGTTTTTGCCACAGTATAGGGGGTGTTTGCAATCAAACACCCTTTTTTGTTGTCATGTTGTCCTGTCATCCTGACTGTATTGTATTATTGGAACACATATTGTTTAAAAGAGGCAAACGAACGAATAGTCAAAATGAACGAAAAGGGCAACATTTCTATCCACACCGAGAATATCTTTCCGGTGATCAAAAAGTTTCTGTATTCAGACAATGAGATTTTCCTTCGGGAACTCGTGTCAAACGCAGTGGACGCCACGCAGAAAATCAAACGATTGGCTTCCCTAGGGCAGTATAACGGGGAGCTTGGCGATACCACCATAGATATCGCGTTTGATGAAAAAGCCAAGACGATTACCATTTCCGACAATGGCATCGGTATGACTGCCGAAGAAGTGAAAAAGTATATTAACCAAATTGCTTTTTCAGGTGCCACGGAGTTTGTGGAAAAATTTAAGGAAGCCAAGGATGCCAACGAAATTATCGGGCGTTTTGGGCTTGGCTTTTATTCGGCCTTCATGGTGGCGGACAAGGTGGAGATTCAGACCTTATCTTATCAGGAAGGGGCTGAGCCTGCACGTTGGGTTTGTGACGGCTCCACCTCTTATGAGATTTCGGAAGGAAGCCGTACGAAACGGGGTACTGATATCGTCCTGTATATCAATAAAGATTCCGAAGAATTTTTAGACAAGGGTAAGCTCCAGGAGATATTGGAGAAATATGGCAAGTTTTTGCCAGTCCCAATTCGTTTCGGCACCCGCACCAGCAGCGAGCCCGATGGCGAAGACGAGGAAGGCAAAACGAAGTATAAATCGGTGGAGGTAGACAACATCATCAACAATCCCCAACCAGCCTGGACGAAATCGCCATCGGAATTAAAGGACGAAGACTATTTGGCGTTTTACCGCGAGCTTTATCCTTACTCCTTCGACGAGCCACTTTTTTGGATTCACCTGAACGTAGATTACCCGTTTAACCTCACCGGCATCCTCTACTTTCCAAAAATCAAAAACGATTTTGAATTCCAGAAAAATAAGATCAAGCTTTATTCCCGCCAGGTGTTCATTACGGATGAAGTAAAAGATATTGTTCCGGAATTTCTGATGCTGCTGCACGGTGTTATCGACTCACCGGATATTCCATTGAACGTATCCAGAAGCTTTTTGCAGGCCGATAGCAACGTCAAAAAGATAAATGCCCACATTACCAAGAAAGTCGCCGATAAGTTGGCTGAGTTGTTCAAAACAGACCGGAAAGGGTTTGAGGAAAAATGGAAGGACATTAGCCTTTTCGTCAAATATGGAATGCTCAGTGATGAAAAATTTGCCGAAAAAGCCAACGATTTCTGTTTACTGAAAAATACCGAAGGCGAAATCTACACCCTCAAGGAATACGCCGAGAAGGTGAAGGATATCCAGCAAGACAAAGATGGCAATGTGGTGTACCTCTATACGCATGATACCGCACAGCAGGACAGCTATATCGCTACGGCTAAGGACAGCGGATATGATGTGTTGGTATTGGATTCGCCAATAGATAGCCATTTCGTGGCATATTTAGAGCAGAAAAACGAAAAGACCCAGCTGAAGCGTGTGGATGCAGACGTCATTGACAAGCTCATCCAAAAAGCGGAATCCAAGACATTACAACTGACTGAAGAAGAAAGCAAGGCGGTAACGGCGCTGTTTGAGCAGGCTATCAGTAAGGACAATATGAACGTACATGTGGAAGCACTCAACGAGCAAGAGCTGCCGGTGACGGTCACCCTTGACGAATTTATGCGCCGGATGAAGGATATGGCACAGACGGGTGGCGGCATGAACTTCTATGGCTCAATGCCCGACAATTACAAAGTGACCGTCAATGGCAATCACCCCTTGATTAAACGCATCCTTTCCAACGAAGATGAAGAGGCACGTCGGCAATTAGCCAAGCAAGCGTTTGATTTGGCATTGCTTTCACGCGGCTTGCTCACTGGAAATGAGCTTACTAACTTCGTGAAACGGAGCGTCAGTCTAATTGGTTAAGGTTTTTTTTAAAATTGTTGTTGGATTGTGAGGCGATTATTATCTTTGCAATCCATTAACACGGTGGGTATAGCTCAGTTGGTTAGAGCACTAGATTGTGGTTCTAGGGGTCGTCGGTTCGAGCCCGATTATCCACCCCGATGGCAAAAGGCACTTACGTTTGTAGGTGCCTTTTTTGTGTCGTTCGGGTGTCTGCGTTTTTTGATGTGCGCTTGTCAATCTACTATATTCAGTTTTATTTTTAGTTTTTTGCTGATTTCAACCCCTTTGTAATGTCCGTTTACCATTCTGGTAAGTATCTCTCGGCTTACACCGATTTTTTCGGCAACCTCTTTGATGGTTCGCCGAGACTTTACGATTTCAAGTTTAAACTGGAGGTTTTCAGGATACTTTGATTCTTTCATTTTATTACGTTTGTGAAATACAGGAAACCAATGGGAGTGGGCAATCTGTTTTTCGGTTCATGTTTATTCATAGATATAAGACCGTTTTTATACTCAAGTTGGAGAAGGTATCTGATTTCGGTCAATCCATGAGGGTTGTAATCCCTTCCCTGGAGACAAAATAGATATCAATCCCTACCTTTTTGATTATCGGAGATATTTTTTAGCGCAATTGCGTACATTTACAAACACAAAGAAAGTGAGGGAAATGATGTTAAAGACAGCTTCATTTTTTAAGGTAGAAAAAGATCTTTTTTATAAGCAAGGCGAGGAAAAGGGAGCCGAACAAAAAAGCTATGAGGTTGTAAGCAATCTTATTTTAGATTTCGGTTTCAATGATGAGCAGGCTGCTCGTGCGTCCCAAACCTCCATCGATTTTGTCAAGAAAGTCCGCGCTGATCTGGACAAGAAAAAGAAATAGCGATAATTGCTGCTATCGTATATTGGTATTGATCATCCGTCAATCGGCGGATGTTTTTTATTTGCAGTCACAGAGTTTTTCAACGGTTTGTTGAAAGCAGATTGCATATTGTCCCATTATAACCCCACTATTTTGCCAGCAATTTCCCTGCAATGCTCAATATCGCCTAACAGGCCCATCCTTCCCGTTTCAATCTTGAAAAGGGTAGAGGCAATGACTTCTGCATCCGCTCCATGTATTTTTAGGCTGAATATCTGAGGAACATAACTATGGTATTCATCTCTTGCTTCTTCGTATACATTCACGCCAATCGGATCCCATTCAGTCCATAGGATCTCGTCAATTTTTTGATAAAGAATCTTCTGTTCAATGGTCATTACCATATTATTTTTTCTTCGAATACAAATTTGTTCTGCCTTTCGAGGGGTGGGGTTGGATGATTCTCTTAGAAGATGGCGGAAGGATGCCGTTTGGTATGAAATACAGATAATACGACAACTTTTACATTCGATTCGTCTATCCAATACACAATCAAATAAGGAAACACTTTCAGCGGTACCGCCCGTATCTCGTCGGGAAAACGGACTTGGAATAGTTTAGGATTTTTACTTATGGTGGTAAGGTATTTATTGACTTCTTTGAGTAGTCTGGCACCTAGTCCAGTTAACTGCTCTTCATACCATTCAAGGCTTCATCCAGTTCCAGCAACGCTTTTGGCGAAAGCTGGATTTCATAAAAGCCCATAGTGCTCTTTGATGGTTTCCCAAGCGACGGGTTTGTCTTTGCCGGACTGATAGTCGATTTTCCGTTGCCTAAACTCCGCAACATCGGAATCCGTTAGCCCGTACGATTTCATGAAATCAGTGGTTGGGATATCGGATGTATCTTCATTTAACAAAACATCAACACTATCCAATGTGACATTTTCGGAAGATAAATCGGTGGTAACCTTAAAATTGAGCGCCTTAGCCATGGACAGCAGCCATTGGTAATCGCGCTTACTTACATTGTCCAAAATCAACCGCATAATTTACGCTATCTTTATAGCAAAGATAAACCTTAACAGGCTTAGTTCCAAATTCACCCTTATTTTTTACCTTTCTCTGCATCCCGCTTGGCTTTGGCTGCGGCTAATTTTGCTTTGTACCTATGACAATAACAATAATTTGGCAAGGGCTGCCGCATCGGCCGTCTTTTGGGTGTACATCGCAATACGGTCGCTGCTTTTATAAAGGATAGCGGATCTATACATTAATAAAGGTCTACATTTATAAAAAAGACAATAAAACTAAATATTTTAGTTTTATTGTCTTTTTTGTTTTATATTTGCACATGACCAAATCAAAACAACCTACCATTGGAAAATTCATCGATCCATTGACGGATTGGGGTTTTCGTCATCTTTTCGGACAGGAACCCAATAAGGAGATACTGATAGAGTTTCTGAATGACCTGTTTCAGGGGGAGAAGCATATTGCTGAACTCGAATATGCTCCTAATGAACATGACGGAGATGATGGTACGGACAAACGCGTCATTTTCGATTTGCATTGTCGTGGGGATAACGGCGAATACTTCATTGTGGAAATGCAGCGCATTCGGCAGGATTTCTTCAAGGACAGGGCGTTGTTCTATGTATCCCGGCTTATTCAGCGGCTATTGCAGAAGGGGCAGGAATCAAACGATTATGAACTGCCGGAGGTTTACCTTATTGGCATTTTGGAATTTAGTATGGATGCAAATGAGCAAGATAGGTGCTTCCATGACATCGCATTGATGGAAAAAAACTCAGGAAAATTATTTTACAATAAGTTGGGTTTTAAGTTCTTGGAATTGCCTAATTTTGTAAGAAGTGGCGGCGATTTGCTTAACGACATGGACAAATGGATGTACCTGTTGAAGCACATGAGTACCCTGAAAAAAATTCCGACATTTTTGGATAAGCGGATTTTTCAGCTTATTTTTAAGATATCAGAAGTAGCAAAACTAAGAAAGGAGGAACGTATGGCATACGAAGCAAGTTTAAAGGCTAAGTGGGATACGCAGAATGCGTTTGAGTCGGTAAGACGAGATGGTATAAATGAAGGTAAGTCTGAAGTAGTGAGGAATTTACTCAATAACACCGATTTTCCCGTAGAGAAAATCGCATCCCTCGCCTCTGTTCCGGTTGAATTTGTTTTAAAGATTAAAGCGAAGCTGAAATATCGTGCGTAACTTTCTCACTGTCAACTGTAATTTCAGGGATGATGATAGGTTCTTGTCTGCGTAGTATTTTTTAGCCTCCAAAGTTTCTGAATGAGACATTGTTTAACTTTATCTGCCTCCTTTCAAGCCCACCCCTTCAAACAATACCTTAAACAACTCACCCGGCTCCTTATCCGCCGCCATTTCAATCAGTGCCAGCTCATAGGTTTCGATTCTATCAATGCCAAGTTTGGTAAGCCTCTGTAGCCGATCGCGCTTGATTCCGGTACGGTGAGCGAGAATATCAAGGTTATAGTCTTCCAGCGAAAAAATCAACTTGCCTGTAGGCGAGGTGTCAGGCTTGATATTTTTTGATATTGGTTTATCCGTATTTTTTAGCGTCAAGTCCGGGTAGACCTCTTTTAAATAAACTTCAATTGGGTCTCCGACAAAAAGCGCTATTTTGAAAGATTCAATAGCAAGAATTGACTTTACAGTGCCATTTCGCATATTTCTGATGCCCGCGATAGCAATGCCAGTAGCATCACTGATATCAGTACTGTCTAGGTCTTTGTTTTTTAATCTTTTAGCGAGATATGGGCCTAAATTATTATCTGGAGCTTCTACTTTCAAGGGTGACTATTTTCCCTTAAAAGTATTGCTAATAATAGTTAGAGCCAATTTCTTAATAAATACATCAATTTATTTAAATAATTTTTGAAATAAATTGATTTTTACCTATGTTTGCTATGTGAATTAGTATTGTATATGTTAAGAGATAAATGGATGGAATAATATATTTGTAGCGTCATTCGAAAAATATTGAGATGATGCTCGCTTAAAGAGCCTCGCAACCGCACGAACGTAGGAAATTCAAAACGGTAAGGTAGAGGGTAAGTGAGCGTCTGGTGATACCCCTATGAGCAATCATAGGGTACCAGGCCACTTGCGATTTACCTTCCCGGTACTTCCTTCGGGATTTTCCCTTAGGATAGTAGCAATATCAATAGGAAACTATTGTGAGCGCCGACCTACGCGGTCCGTCGTGCGGAAATCAAGAGTGGTCTGGCTCCTTCGGGGGCTGAAACCTACCTAAAAAAGTGAGGCTTTGATAAACGTCAAAGCCAATGAAAACAAAAAGAACCATCGCATCTAAACCCATCCAGCCTATCCATGATAGGAGGGATGATGGTCATTTGGTGTCCAAAGCGTGGAAGATTTCCACGTCTAATCTTTTTAAAAGTATCGCGAAAAATCCCGTTTGAATTGGTATCGAGAATGAATTAACACAATTTCTTACACCCAAATCAAACATTAAATGAAGCAAAAATTACGCTTAGGGGATAGCTATGCCCTTATACGATACATCAGCCTCTTGGCTATAACGATTACTATGTGTGCAGAAGCCCGCTCACAGCGCCCCGAGCCCTCGGGGCCTGTGCTGTCGGGCATTGTGGTTGACACGGCTGGCCTGCCGATAGCAGGTGCCACCATTACCACCAAAGGCACGTCAGACAAAACAATCAGTGCCGCCAACGGTCGGTTTACTTTTTATTCAAAGGTGCCATCCGGCACGCTTATGGTGAGCTACCTCGGTCACCGAACCGCCGACGAGAAATTTGGTGAAGGGAATATCGGGCCATTTCACATTGTGCTTATCCCGAATGAAAATATGCTCGATGAGGTGGAGGTATCCACGGGCTACCAAAAGCTATCGCCGGAACGGTCTACGGGAAGCTTTGTACATGTCGATAACGAATTGCTCAATCGAAGTTTTTCTTCGGATCTGTTGAGCAGATTGGAAGGCGTCACCAATGGGTTGCTTTTCAACCGATCGACATCGGGTACTCCGGTAGCATTGAGTGTCCGTGGGCCAAGTACTATCCACGCAGATGGTCAGCCGCTGATTATTCTGGACAATTTTGAATACAACGGCGACTTGCGAAACATCAATCCGAACGACATAGCAAGTGTCACCGTGCTGAAAGATGCCGGTGCTTCCTCCATTTGGGGGGCAAAGGCGGGGAATGGGGTGATCGTAATCACGTCCAAAAACGGCAGGTACAACGCAGCCCCGAGGGTCACGGTCGGTACCAACGTCTCTACCACAGCAAAGCCCGATCTATTTAGCCAAATGCAGGTAAGCAGTGGCGATTTCATCGATTTAGAGTTATTCCTTTTCAATCGGGGTTATTACAACAACACGCTTACCAACAATAGTAAACCCGCTGTGTCACCGCTAGTATGGCTATTGGCCCAAAGACGGGCAGGGCTGCTGTCTTCACAGGATTCGGCGGGTATGATAGATGCACTGCGGGGTTTGGATGTTAGAAACGATATTTCCAACTATTTGGACCGCACAGCTGTGGCACAGCAGTACACCGCTGCTATCAGCGGAGGAAGCCAACACCATAGCTACCATGCATCCGCAGGATGGGATAAGAACCTGACCAATAAGGTCGGCAATGGGTATGACAGGCTTACGCTGAATTTCAACAACACGTTTTTGTTGCTGCGCGATAAACTGGAAATCACCACAGGAGTAATCTATACGCAGGCCAAAGATGAGGAAAACGATCCGTTCGTTCCGATCAGTTACCCATACGCGCAATTGGCGGACGCTGGCGGGCGCAGCTTGCCGATAGCCCGGTATAACCAAGGGTTTCTGGACACGGTGGGCCAGGGCCGATTGCTGGATTGGACATATCGCCCGCTGGATGAATTGCGTCTCATGGACAATACGGTCAAAACAACTGACCTGAAATTCAACGTGGCGACCCAATATCGGCTCACTTCGTTCCTGAAAGCCAGCCTGCGCTATCAGTACGGACGGGGTATATCCAATAGGAGGGACCACCGAAGCCAGGCTTCTTTTTTTACGCGTGATCTGATCAACCAGTTTTCATCCATAGCGTCGAATGGCCAAGTGGCAAGGTCTGTCCCATTGGGCGGGATACTGGATTTGCGTTCAAACGAATACACCGCCCATCACCTACGGGGGCAATTGGATGTAGACAAGGCGTGGGGCATTCATTCCGTGAGCGGCATCATCGGCGGTGAGTTGAGCGACGTGGTCACACAATCGGCTGCCAATCGATTCTACGGCTACAACGAGGAGCGGGAGACGGTGGGTATCGTAGACCCCGTAAATTCATACACTAGCATGGTGACGGGGAGGTCAAACATCCGCATACCTGCTCCGCAGAATCTGGCTTACCTGACCGATAGGTTTGTGTCTTACTACGCGAATGCCAGCTATAGCTATGACAACCGCTATATCCTGTCTGCAAGCTTCCGTAGAGATGCGTCCAATCTTTTCGGGGTAGCTACTAACCAGAAATGGACGCCGCTGTGGTCTGCCGGGCTTGCTTGGAAAATCAGTGATGAGCGCTTCTATGGTGTGGATTGGCTGCCTTCCGTAAAGCTTCGTGCTACCTATGGCAAAAGCGGCAATATAGACCGGAATGTGACGGCATTTCTCACGGCAATGGCTTTTCCCGTAAATGAATATGGCCAGCCAACGATGACCATCACCAACCCACCGAATCCCGACCTCAAATGGGAAACCATCACAATGGTCAATACCGCCCTGGATTTTGCGCTTTTGAAATCCCATCGTGTCACCGGAAGCGTCGAATATTATTGGAAGATAGGCAAAGATTTAATGGGTGATGCCGAAATACCCTCTTCATCGGGCAGGAGCACATACCGTGGCAATACGGCAGCGATGGCTGGGCACGGATTGGATTTGACGCTCAATACGCAAAACCTTATGGGCAAACTCAGGTGGCGTACGGATGCAATGTACAGCTATACGTGGAATAAAGTAACCGAGTACTTGGTAAAGCCAGTAAATTTGAATAGCTATATGGGTGGGGCCTTCTTGGAAGGCAAGCCGATCCGGTCTTTATTCGCTTATAGGTGGGCGGGGCTGGATCCTTCAAATGGCAATCCGCGCGGGTATATCGGGGAGGATGTGTCAGCCGATTATTCTGCATTGGTCAATTCCACCGATTTGGGCGAACTGCTATTCGTGGGATCTGTTGTGCCAACGCATTTTGGCAGTCTGCGCAATACGTTTGACTGGAAATCTTTTTCTTTTTCGTTCAATATTGTTTACAAATTCGGCTACTTCTTCAGGAGAAATTCACTCGACTACGCTTCGCTGTTTTCGGGTTCCTATCAGGGCAATCCGGATTTTGTGACGCGCTGGCAGCAGCCGGGGGATGAAGCCACCACTGATGTGCCGTCGCTGGTTTACCCAGCAAATACGATGCGTGACAATTTTTACCGGAATAGCGAAATACTTGCCATCAGCGGGAGCCATATCCGGTTGCAGGATGTACGGCTGGCATATCACATCGCCAATCGGCAAAATGGAAAATTGCCATTTGAAGGTATTCAGGTATTTGCGATGGCCAGCAATTTAGGCTTGCTATGGCGATCAAACACGTACGGAATCGATCCCGATTCGCAGAATATTAGCCAATCCCACACCATTTCGGGAGGAATAAGGCTTGAATTTTAATGATAGAAAAATGATGAAAACAACATTAGTAATACGATACATCGCGGTCGTTTGTGTGGCTTTCACTGCCTCATGCAGCGACTATCTTGATGCCGTGCCCGACCGCTCACTGTCGGTATTGACCAAAATCAGCGAATACCAACAACTATTGGATAATGCGCAGATTTATATCAATGCGCCGGGCATTGCTGAAATAGGGACGGACGACCTCTACCTGACCAATGATATGTGGCTGGCAACTTGGGTATTGCCGAGGAATGCATACGTATGGGCAGCTGATTTTTACGAGGGTAATACTGCGGTAGGCTATACGTCCGACTGGACGTATCCATACGAAACCATTTACTACACCAATGTCGTGTTGGATGGATTGCGACGGCTGGAAGTAAGCAGCGCCGAATCGGACGAATACAATGAAGTGAAAGGACATGCCCTCTTTCTCAGGGCACTGCACCATTATTTTCTCCAGGAAATATTTGGACAGCCGTACCGTCCTGAATCGGCATCAGCTGATCTGGGAATCCCGCTTAAGCTGTCGTCTGAGCTATCCCAAACTCTTTATAGGGCTACGGTGCAGGAGACCTTTGGCCAAATCGTACGTGATTTGCAAGAAGCACTTGCCTTGCTGCCCGAAAACTACCAAACTGCAAATATGTTCCGTGCGTCGAAGGCGGCAACCCACGCATTATTAAGCCGGGTATACCTGACCCTGCAGGATTACGAAAAGTCGCTCGACCATGCCGACGCTTGCTTAGGCATGTACGATGTATTGCTTGACTTCAATGATTTAGCTCCGTCGTATAATCTGCCGTCACCGCATAATGCCGAGGTGTTGTTTAAGATAAGGCAGGTCGGACATTTGCCCGGATTGAATCCCATTATCGATCCGGGGCTTTATGCATCCTACAGTGATGACGACCTTCGCAAAAACACGTTCTTTCAACTACAAGAATCGTCCGGTACGCCAAGAATCAAGACCTTATATTCTGGAGGTACCACCCCGATGTCCGGACTCGCAACGGACGAGGTGTACCTCAATAGCGCCGAATGCCGTGCGCGGATGGGCGATAGCGATGGCGCGATGCGGGATCTCAACAAGTTGCTTGAACATCGGTATGCCGCCGGGAGTTTCGACCCCGTTGCGGCCGTCTCTCCCGATGAGGTACTTCGCAAGGTACTGCTCGAACGTAGAAAAGAATTGGTCTTCCGAGGAACCCGGTGGACGGACCTGCGCAGGTTGAACCAAGACCCTGCCTACGCCGTGACGTTGACAAGAACGCTGGACGGCACGGAATATCGACTGCCGCCCAATAGTTCCAACTATACCTATCCGATTCCCCTTAATGAGATTGTGATGAATGGTTTTCCTCAAAACGAACGCAATGAGACGTCTAATTAACAATAGGTTACATACTTGGATGCTGCTGTCTTTGGTCATCATCACCTGTCAGGCAATGGCATCAGAAAGCGTGCGTGAGCCGATAACCATTGAATTGAAATTTGCTGATAGTGCTTTTGGCAATGAACGGTTCGTGTTGAAATATTGGCATCAGCTTGTAGGTGTTTCTACTTCTTCTTTTGTGGTGCATGATGAAGTTGTAGGGGTCAGAACGGATGCAGGCAATTTTCGGTTCAGGGTATATCCAAGCAGTGATCAGGGGTATTTTAGCCTGGGTAAAGAAAAGGATGGATATTTCGAGCACTTACTGTATCACTATCTGGTCGAATCAGGAGATAGCGTCCTCGTTGTAATGAATGAAAGCAACGCCTTCGATGAGGTCTACATACAGAAGCAATGGAGTACATATTATGATGGATTTCGGAATTTCAAGTCTTATCGGCCATCTTTTTTTGGCAACGGGTCAGCAAAATACCAATGCAGATACAGTACCGATAGTTTGTCGTTGCGCTTGAGCGACGGCAAAGAAGATAAGAGCCGGGACGAGTCTTTAGCCATTCTCGCTGGATATGCGGATAAGATTGCACCGCATACTTATGAACGATTAAGGGCGGATATCGTGGGGAAAAATTTGCTGGAAAAATACCGGATGTTTAGTTGGGACGTTTTATCGCTGGCTAAAAAAAAGAATGGTTACGCAACCATAAAACAAATCCACGAAATGGGTTTCACCAAAAACAGTCAAGATAGCGCCTGGATAAACGTTGCCGTAAATTCGCCATTTTACTTGGAAAGCATGCTGGTGGGATTGCCCTACGCGATGATTACGGATAGTATGCCGACCCCTGAACGGATGCTTAAACAAATAGACGGCGGGTATAGCGGTTTGATAAAAGATAGATTACTCTGCCTATTGCTACTGACGTACCGGGATAGATTTGAAAGCCAAGCCACGGTCTACCGTCAGATTCAGCGTGTGGTGAGGAATGAAGGGTTGCAGAAGATGTTGCATAGTTATTCACAAAAATTCCTTCAGGGCGCTCCGGCCTTCCCTTTTGAATTGGAAGATGCCGACGGCAAATTAATAAAGCTGGCGGACTTGGAAGGCAAATTGCTTTTGCTGGATTTTTGGTTTACCGGCTGCTCCGGTTGCAGTCATTTTTTTATGGAAACATTGTCAACTATCGAAGAAGAGTTTCGGGGAGACAACCGCTTTGAAGTGATTTCGATTTCCATTGACCAGGACAGAAAACGGTGGCTTAACAGCGTCGATAGTAAACGTTATACATCGGAAGAAGCAATCAACGTGTATACGAATGGCGATGGCTCAGCTCATGAATTGATTAAATTTTACAACATCGAAAGTTATCCTACTATCGTCATCATTGACAATAAGGGAAGGTTGTATGGCATCTATCATCAAGGACAGGTATCAAATGCCACAATTCGGGCGATGTTGGATCCCGTGTAATTGGATATAATAAAAGAGGGGAGTCCAATCAAGTGGAGTCCCCATCTTTTGCAGAAGACCAAAATAAGCAACGTTTGAATAGACTACCTGGCGGGAGGCGTGTAAGGCCCGAGGCCACTCGTGGTTGCGTTTTCTTTGAGCACAAACAACTCGCCTCCTTCTTCAATGATGTCGTCTGAATCAAACGTAGCGGTGCAGGGCGGTGCGGTCGGGTTGCCGCCGCAGCTATGCCCTGTTTCTGCTTCATCATTTGACAACCGCCACCTTCCATTCGCTTGGTCATCCTGCTCAATGGGATAAGTGACCATCACCTTGCTTTTTTGCTTTGGGGTAAAGGCGTAGGTCAGGAAAGCAATCGTTAATACACCAACCAACGCAAATAGGTTCCATTTTTTTAATAACTTAACCATAATCGTGTTTGATTTCTGGAAGCAAGCGCTTCCTGGTTTTCCTCCGTTCGGACCTGGGGGTCATATCCTACTTGGAACGTTTTCTTTTTTTCTAATGGCAGGGGAGACCCTTGGCCCTGCATGATGATGGTATCCTGTTTTCTATTTACTAGTTGTGTTTTGCACAAAAATAGGCCATCATTGGGCTCGTAAATGGAGCATATCCGAACCAACGATGTAATGGAAAACCGAATAGGAGGGGTCATAAAGCCTTGGTCTCGCGCGGATAGCATTTGAAAAACTTTTTGTACTGTTTATTGAAATCGTGCAGCGCGCTGAAACCGACGGCATACGCTACTTGAGTGTACGTGTACCTGCCTGTAAGAATCAAATCCCGGGCGTGCCGCAATCGTATTGCCATGATGAATGCTTGGGGAGAGGTGCCATAATACCGACGGTGTATCCGTAGCAGGTACGACTCCGAGACGCCGCTGCGCTCTACGACTTCGTCCACCCGAGGGATGGAGCCTTTCTTGATTTCATTGATGATATATGCTCGTACGTTATGCAACAAGTTAAGCGTCTTTGTACTGCCTTGCGGCTGCTCGCGTAGCGCATCCATGCAGCAATCGATCAGCGCGGCCACCGCTTCATAAAGCCGGAGATCCATCGTGAGCGGCCGAAGGAGGGGAAGCCGAAGCAATTTTTGCCAAAGGATGCGTGGAACATGGCCAAAGGGCAGGACGCGGGTAGGATAGGGGCTTGGGCCTTGGCTTTTTAGTTGGAGAAGGAGGGGGCGGATAGGGATAAATGCCGCGTCGCTGATATAGCGCAGGAGCATCCGCTTATTGGTGGTCCAAAGGTATATGATGGTGATACCGCGGGGCACAGATACCATGTATACACCGCGGGGTGCGTATATGAGTGTGTACGTTTCGGCGTGCAGCGAAAGTGCAGTGACATCGTCGTCCTGCTCGCGGAGGGTAAATCGACCTTCGCTCACGTAGCATCCATGCAAGTCAGCATGGGTGCATGTGATGGGAAATGACAGGGGGAGATGAGCATGGATTTCATGCACGGCGATGAACATATCCTTGGCATCGTGAAAGCTATATGCAAGATCAAACGCTTCACCTGAAAGGTAATGCCGATCATGCGCACAACGCAGCGTTGCAGAAGGCACAAAAGGGGGCTCGGCAGTAGTGGCGGTGGCCGGGTATGCATGCCGGATATGGTACCTGACCGGTTCATGCATCTGCACTTTGGTTTGTATCCGCGTGATCTGCCGGGGCAGGGGTTTCACGGCCTGAGGCAGATACGCGGAGGGGTTTGACCATAGGAGATGTACTGGTTTGCTGATTGTTCACAGGAAGATAGGGGTAGTGGAAAGCCACCACGTTGAGCAGTATCATCAACGCAGAGAAGAAATGTAAGCCCATCGCCAATGCGATGCCGGTATGGAGCGCCACAGTGGCCCACAGGCACAGCCTGCGGGTACGGGGTAGCCAAATGAGTACGGGGTAGCAGAGTTCCAATAGTACCACCAGCCAACCGGCCGCCACCCACCAGGGAGTAGGAATACCTTTGGCCAGTTCGGTGGCAATGACGGGCAGATAACCCGGCTGCATGATGGCTTTCCACAACGCTTCGCCCGTCCACCAGGTAGTGCCGAAGGCCTTGTTGATGCCGGCAACGGCGTATACTACGCAGAGATGCAGTTGGATTGTCCGCAAGAGCAGGCTATGCCATGGGATTAGGGTTCTCTCCGATGGGGCAATCGCGGCATAAAACAGGGCACTGCAAGCGAGGTAGTCAAACCCGTAGCTGAATAGCGGATTGCTTAGAAATGTCAGTTGATGAAGGAGCAGGAGCAGCACCACCGCGATACGTGGGTAAAAACCGATGATAACCGCAACACAGAGCAGTATATAAGCCAGGGGTGCTACATCTTGCGATCCCGACCCGAGTGGCAATAGCGCCTTGCCTTGTTTCAACGCCAGCAACGGTGCATCCACGAAACGGTCTGCACCGTAAAGTATGGCAAAATCAGGCCATAATAATAGTTGTGCAGCAAGCAGGAGCGCACTTATTCCAATACGCAATATCGGTACCCAATGGTGCGATCCGGAAAAGCCAAATAAGAAACGATCAGGGTGCGTCATGGCAGCGGTGCTTTCCGTATGGTATCGGTGAGCAGCGTGTATAGCGAAAGGAGCGGCTCATTAGATGACGCACCCAACGACCGTATGGCATACGCGCTGACCCGTAGGGTACGCGTATGGCAACAGGTATCTGGAAGGAGTGTGGACGCCATGTTTCGAGCCACGGCCCGGGCAAAACGTTTGTCGGGGTGGTCGTCCGGTGTATTGGGGAGCAGCTCTTGGAAAAGCTCCAAGAAATTTTGGTAACGGAGGTAACCTTCCACACCGGAAATCGGTGGATGATATACCATGCTGCGTTCGCCACCGTCACTATCTGCACAGGCTACTTCATAGCGGTAAAAGCTGCCTACCTGCGGAGCGAAGAAAGTATAGCCGGTGTTCAATCCGGTGAGGCGGGCATATTTATGGATAGTTGGATAAAGGGCTACCTGCCTCGTGGCTTGCAAAAGGGGGGCAGCCCACCGGCTATCGCCATTGGTAGCTACACCCCGATACCACCCCTCAAGCGATGCCCATGCATTATACACACCCATCACGCTAAGATGAAAGGCAATACAAAGGATGTAAATCCGCTGGTACCAACCAAGATGTCTACTCACCATACCGGCTCAGGATTTGTTGGTACTCGATGAACGTCGTTTCCTCGGGCAATGGCCCCCACGCAATACGGCGATCAAAGATGCGCTTAGGTTCTTTGGGTTTGTCTTCATCGGCTACGGATGATCTGGTTGCTACGTAAGGCATTGCGGGTGCCCCGGCCATGACAGCTGCAGACACCAATAAAACAACCAGCACGATGGGCAGAAATAATGCAGTCTTTTTCATTTTACTATGTGTTGATAGTCTGCTAAAATTGGCCAATGCCATCCGGCTGGGCAACAAGCTCGTGACATAGGATATACTTCACTGGAAATTTGGCAGGATTTGCTTGACATGCATTTTACGGTATTAGGAAAATTGGTATCTTTAGCCGTCATTCAACAACCCATTCTGCCCATGATTTACCGTGCTATCGCTATCGATGACGAACGTTTTGCGCTTGACGACCTCAGGCTTGCACTCAACTATGTGCCCAATGTGACGCTCGTCGCCACATTCCTTACCTTCGAAGAAGCTCTGGCGTTTTTATGTGTTGATGGGCCAATGGATATCATTTTCTGCGATCTGGATCTGGATGGCACCGGCAATGTGGATGCCTTGCGTGGCATTGCAGTGGCCCGGGAACTCAAGGCTTGGTGTACCTTATTTTATTTCTTTACCGGCCATCCGGAATACCGCATCCCTGCTATCGATACGTCTGCGGCTGGGCATTTGCTCAAGCCGGTAGATCCGGCAAAAATCATGGATGGGGTGGCCTGGTTGGAGCGCATCCGCTTTCGGCAGCCTGCTTTGCCGAAGCAGTTGCTTGTGCGCGAAAGGGGATCCGGCGTACTGCGATTCGTCGATATGGAAGACATCTGTTGCCTATGTACGCATATCCACGAAAAAAACTACGTGGAGGTAATCTGCCATTCGGGGGCACAAATCGTCACGCTTGCCAGCTTGAAAGCTATGCATGCCCGGGTGGCACCTTCCGGCCTGTTCATCCAGCTCAACCAAGGGGCTGTAGTCGCCAAACAGGCAATCGTATCGGAGTCTGAAGGCATCGTCCTGCTGGCCTCAGGCCATCGGTTTGCTGTCGGAAAGAGTCACGCCAAAGCGTTTGCCCATTACCTCAGGCAGCTTTCATGAGCAGCATGCATAAACGTATACGCATTTGGTGCAAGCGACTCAAGCGACGGCATCCCCTGCCCTGGTGGGGGCATGTATGCTTCGTCGCAGCCTATGTGCCGGGGTACCTGTTTTTTCTTGAGCTGGATGAAATGGCAGCGCCAGACGCAACATCAAAGCTGGTCATCGCCGCGTTGCAATTGTTTTTTTTCTACACGGCTATTCTATTGCTGTTACCTCTGGCTTTCCGGTATCGTCGTGGGCCTATGGCCACGGCGGCATGGATGATGATTTACCTGGTACTGGATTTTCTGGTAGTGGCTGTTTTTCTTTTTGCAATTAGCGTGGGTTCGGGCGCCATTCAGCTTTATTGGGACGAAGGAGGTGACTGGCTGTATGACGTCATCAACTTTCCGGCAGTGGCTGTGGCCACCTGCTACCTCGCTGGACTGGCCAGCGTGATCTATCAACTGATCGCTCAGGGCCTGATCTTCTACCATCATCGGGCTAACCTGACGGTGCTTGTAGACCGCAAGCAGGCGGCCATTCGTGCGTTGGAATTGGAGTGGCGTCGTCTACAGTTGGATCCCCATCTGATGGCGGGGTTGCTGTCTCGCATCCGGCTCATGGCTCATCGAGATCCTATGTACACCTGGAAGGCGCTGAATAAGACCATCGCCATCATGCAATACTATTGTTCCATTTCGCCCGCTACGCCGGTCATCCCGCTGGCAGAGGAAGTGAAGCAAGTGAGGAATTTCCTCGCCATGGAAACGCTGGGGCATCCAGATAGTTACTTCCGGTTGCAGGTGGCCGACGAGGCATTGCCCTGCACCATCATCCCCATGCTGTTGCTTATGCTCGTAAAAAACCAGATCAAACACGGTGTATTACATGATCGCCAAACACCTGCTGTGCTGTGCGTATCCACCTGCCACGGGGGCAATTGCCTACACATCATTACACTTAACGGTATCAATCGCAGCCCACGCACGGAATTTCAAGACACCGGGATAGGACAGAAAAACATCAGATACCGATTGGCGCACTACTATCCCGGTCGCTACATTTTCCGCAGCGGCGAAGATGCTGATGGGCGCTACCGCGTGGAAATCTGCATCGGGGCTGGTGAACAAACGTAATTTTTAATTAAGTTTGAGGTAACGATTGTTTAACATTCGCCATCCACGTGGCATACGGCGGTTGGCGGGTTGCAATATACTGGTCTGATTGGCTCAATTTGGAGATAGCATCCCTCACCGCGTTGCTGGGTTTCTGTCATGCCGATGGCGCTTCAACCCAAAGTGCCATGATTCTACAATTTTTATCTCGTATTATCGAACTATTCAGCGAAGCCGTGGAGCTGCTTCGCGAGATTGCGGGCTTTCTTCGCCAAAACCACCAATCCGAACCCGTGACACCGGAGTTACTCCGTGATGCCAAGTATGCAGCTGAACGCATTGGCGTGGTGGATAGAACGTTGCGCCGCCTCACCAGAAAGGGCATGCTGCCCATACATTCCTATGTCAACCGTAGACGCCGGTTCCGTGAGAACGATATCGAGCGCTGCCGCAGGTTTTACCGTGGGGAATAGGCTCCGCATTGGCTTCGGAGCTTCCACCATCCCTGCGCATGGCTTGCGACTGGAAGCCCTGGCTCTCGTAGCCACTGAGGTGCTGCAAGGGTAGGGCGAGGGTGCAGTAAATCCCGGCGGAGCTCCGAAGCCAACCCCAAGCCGTCTCTGGGCTAACCCCGTTACATACTCTTGTCGTAGACGGACAGCAAACGGACACTTAACGGACAATTTCCGGCTTTGGGCGGACAGTTGCCGGACTATCGCATCCCCGCAGCAGTTTTTTCTTTTTCAGTGGTTTATGTTTGTCTCCGTCGTCGTTAGGCTGTCTCCGGACAGGACGGCGGCGAATGAATAATAAATCATTAAAAAAGAAAACAATATGGCAAAGTTTATAAACGGTGCGATAGGCACCTTTTCAGGAAAAGTAGGGAGTATCATCGGCAGTAGCTGGCGCAGTGTCCCTTATATGCGCGGGCTGAGCAAGAAGCGCACGAAGCCTTTTACCGAGGCGCAATTGGCCCAGCAGCAGCGGTTTGGTTTGATGGGGCAGTTCCTGCTGCCGCTGAAAGGCCTGCTGGAAATCGGACTTGCGAACCTGGACGACTCCACGGCGACGCTCTTCAACCAGGCGATGGCGCTCAATCTTCCGGCCGTCACGGGCACTTATCCCGATTTCGGTATTGACTACGCGGGGATACAGTTCAGCAAAGGCGGTCTGGAACCGCTCCGCGGTGTGACGATCACCCACGAGGGGGAAACAGCCACGGTGTCCTGGAATCCGGTGGCCAACCGCTTCAGCGGCAATGGGGATGACGAGGTATATGTGCTGTTGTATGACCGCGAGTTGAACCTGTTTTATACCTCTGATGAGATAGCCGCACGTTCTGCCGGGCAGGCAGACATTCCGCTGGATGCGGATACTGCTGGCCACATGGCCGATACCTGGCTGTTTGCTGTGGCACGTGATGGCAGTCGTGTATCCAACACCGTATACGGGGGATCGCTCATGCTTGGCTAACGGGTAATGGTTGTATAATCCGGGCCGGGGGTTCGAATCCCCCGGCCCATTTAAAACAGGCACTTATGGCAAAAATGATTGATTTATTTACGTTTTCGGGTAGGCTGGGGGATATGGTGGGCTGCATGGGTCCCTCGGGATTTTATGTGCGGAGCCGGCCACGAAAATCCACAAAACCCCCGACGATCCGCCAGTTGGAAACGCGGGCGCGGATGGCGTTGGTAGCGAAATTTCTGAATCCGATCCGTGAACTTATCTCTCTGGGCTTTGCTTCCCAGCAGGATCGCAGGTCTAAGGCGGGGGCTTTCGGAAGGGCTACGGCACATGCCCTACGGAAGGCAGTGGCGGGCACGTATCCCGACCTATCCATCGATCCGGGGGAGGTGCTGCTGAGCAGGGGCGGTTTGGCGGGATTGGGCAAACCGGCCCTTGCTGTGGCAGAGCCATCGCTGACCGTCACGTGGGTACCGTATACGGATCGGATGCGCGCTTTTGCGGACGATACGGTCTATGCTGTGGCCTACCATGCAGATGCCGGTGCACTGGCTACCGGTATAGCCACCCGCGGTAGCGGTACAGTGAACATCGACATTTCAGGCGAGCGAGCGGGAAGTGAATTGCTGGTGTATGTCTGTGTGGCCGAACGTGACCATCGGGAGTTTTCCAACAGTCAGTTCCTGGGTATAGCCTACACTTGAAACAAAAATTAAAAAGAATAAAAAAACAATAATGAACGAGATAAAGATTATCCGCGTGGCGCAGGGAAAAAACAGTACCCTCAGCCACCTCTATATCGGAGGCCTCTTCGCCTGCTACTTGCTGGAAGACAGCGTACGTAAGGAGAAGATACAGGGACTTACTTGCATCCCTGAGGGGGAATACCTTCTGTCGCTCAATTCCTGGGCGGGGATGAATGCCAAGTACGCTCCGAAGTACCCGAAGCTTCATCAGGGCATGATAGAAATCACTGAAATACCCAATTACCAGTTGGTCTTCATCCACATTGGCAACTACCATACGCAGACAGCGGGTTGTCCGCTCACCGGGTCGTACTGGCAGTTGCTGGATGGCGATTATCAGGTGATGCACTCTACGGCTGCTTATAAGTATGTGTACCCGCTATTAGTGGGGGAGATCGGGAAGGGGAATAATAGGATTGAGGTTTTAAACCAGTGCTCCACGTCTGGATCTCCGTCGCTTCGCTAGGATCTCCTAGGTCGTGGATCGCTGGTTTAAAACCGGAATGGGGAGGGCAGGGGTTTTTAATTCCCACTCAAGCAGGCGTAAAACTAAAGATGAATTTTTAATAAAACAAAAATCATGAAAACAGAAGTAGATAAAATAAATGACAAAGTCATTGGACAGGCCGAAGCGGGCAAGCCGACGGTATATAACCGGATAAGGGAGGGCTTGGCGCTGGCCAGCCAGTTGATCATCGCTTCGCCGCTGGGGCTCCCCGCCAAGGTAGTGGCCGTGGCCAAGTATGTGGCTCTGGCAATGGGCATACTGGACGCCGTGGAAAGCGCAGGCCGGAAAGGAGCGGATACCGATGAGAAACAATCTGAATAAAAGGCGTAAGCGATAGTGTCAGTTAGCCACCGCTGCGGTTATATCTCCGAGCGGTGGTTGGTTTTTTCTGTGGTTATTATCAGTGTTTTAAGCTTCTATTTCTTAGCTGTAAGTTGCTAATTAATCGGATCGCAGAGACGAGAATTTACCGTCCAATAAACACCGGTATTTTGGCCTGCATGACTATTTCTTTGGATAAACTCTTGTCAAGCAATCGATCGAATAGGTTGCGTTCAGCCATGGTAATTGCAAGGATATCACCGCTTAATGTGTCTATGACTTTTTGAACAATGGTGATGTTTTCTTTGCCATGCACTAATTTCCAGTCGATATTTACGATAGGGGTGTTGGCCTGCAATTCCATGGTATACGCGGCCAACTTTTTAAAATCTTCATCCTTTGGTTGCTGCTCTTTTTCATGGATATGCACTACCCAATAATTGATTTGTTCGCTACCAAATAGTGAATACAAGGAGGTGATAGTTTGGTGGTCTTCTGGACGATAGTCTGTAAAGAACGCGATATTAGCGAGATCAATGTGCTCTGCACCGATAGGTACCGCCAGCAGGGGAATAGACAGCGATTCGGCTACATCATACGTATTGGTGCCGATAAACTGGTATTTTAAGCCTGTAGCTCCTCCGGTGCTCATTACGATCAAGTCTACAGAAATTTCCTTGGTCAGTTCGCGTATCAGGCCAACAATGTTTCCTCTTTGGCAAATGGTTTTTATCGTTACATCGAAGAAAAAGCCCGAAACATCTTTCAGGAAAGAAGCCATGCCGTGTTCGGCCTCTTCCAAAGCACGTTGCTCGTCCCGCTCATTGTCATTTTCACTTTGGAAGCCTGACTGAAATGCCGTATAGGCATGAAATAAATAAACAGTAGCGTTTGATTGCTGAGCCAAACGCAGCGCGCTTTCGGCAGATTTTAGCGCATATTCAGAAAAATCAGTGGGTACTAATATGTTGTTCATCCGCTTTTAGGCTCGTGGATTCTTGGTGGACGTTGTTTTTTTGACGCTTGGCAATTACGGTAAGGACTAAAGCGCCGGATATTCCAGACAATAGGGAAGCCGATAGAATAGCAAATTTGGCTTGGGCCAGCAAAGTCTGGTTGCCGAAAAATGACAGTACAGCAATGAAAATGGACATGGTAAATCCGATGCCTGCCAACATTCCCACACCCCATAAGTGCTTCCATTGCGCTTTATGCGGTTTGGAGCATATCCCCAGCTTTACCGATAACCAGGATACAGAAAAGATTCCCAAAGGCTTGCCGAGAAACAATCCCAATACGATCCCCAAGCCTAAGGGTGTGACCAGCCCGCTTACCATGCCTTCTTCGAAAGTAATGTTCGTATTTGCCAATGCGAAAATAGGCATAATGATCAAGTTTACAGGTTTGGAAAGCGCATGGGCCAAGGTTTCCAGTGGAGGATGCTTTGCTTTTCCCGGTTTTGCAGGTATGGCAAAGGCTGTGAGCACACCAGCGATAGTCGCATGTATCCCCGAATGATGGATAAAATACCATATGACCAAACCGGGGATTAGATAAAAAGCCAAGTGCTTGATGCCGATTTTATTGAATACCAGCAACAGCGAGAATACCAATCCGGCATATAACAAGTAATTATAGTGCAACTCGGTAGCATAAAAAAGGGCAATTACCACGATGGCCATTAAATCATCCACAATGGCCAATGCCGCCAAAAATACTTTAAGCGATAAGGGTACACGGTCGCCCAGCAATGTCACGATGGCCAATGCGAATGCGATATCCGTTGCCATGGGAGTGGCCCAGCCCGCTGCGGTTTCCCGGTTGAAATTGAAGATCGTAAAAATGAGGGCAGGAGCAAGAACACCACCTAATGCGCCGATAATCGGGAGTGCGGCTTGTTTTGGAGACGCCAGTTCCCCATCGATCAGTTCTCGCTTGATTTCCAAGCCAACCAACAAAAAGAAAATGGCCATGAGCCCATCGTTTATCCACAGCAACAACGGGTACTTGAGCTGTATCCCAAGGATTTGATAGCCCATTTCGTGATTTAACAACGTCTCAAAGTTGCCGCTCAACGATGAGTTTGCGATGATGAGCGAAAAAACCACACATCCAATTAAGATGATTCCGGGTCCGGTGCTGGAATGAATAAAATTCTTAATCTTGCTTAATACCATATCCATCGACATAACACAAATGTAGTGTTTGTCTGGTTACATAAGTAATGATTTTTTATATTATTTCGTGTTTTGTTGATAAATTGTTGGCGATTTACACGATTTGTTTGTTGAAATGTAATAATTGTGATGCACCTGAACTTCATGTCATCAACTTACTCTTCTTGTTTATGCCAGTGTTCCGTTCCCGTGATGCCCAGATCTTCCGCACGAAACACCGGATCAATCCCCGCTTTCTTTTGCCGCCGATAGTCTTTCAATGCCTTCAATGCCGGTTTGCGCAACAACAGGATTGCGATGAGATTGAGCCAAGCCATCAGACCTACGCCGATGTCTCCCAATGTCCACGCTGTCTCGGCCGTTTTAATCGTGCCATAATAGGTGGCGGCCAAAATAAGTATGCGCAATACCCATACTGCCCATTTATGCCTCCCTTTGTTGTCCAGGTAGCTTAAGTTGGTTTCGGCCATGTAATAATAAGCCATGATGGTGGTGAAGGCAAAAAACAATAGGGCGATGGCAACAGCTGGACCCCCTATCGTGGGGAAATGCTGGGCTATGGCATGTTGCGTATATTCCGGGCCGATTGCCGCTCCGGGAATGTTTTCCACGAGGTACCCTCCATCGGGATTTTGCACGTTATATTTTCCCGTAAACAAGATCATGAATGCCGTGGCGGTGCAGACAAATAATGTATCGACATATACGGAAAAAGCCTGCACTAATCCCTGCTTAGCCGGATGGCTCACCTCGGCGGCCGCTGCTGCATGAGGGGCTGTGCCTTGGCCAGCTTCATTGGAATAGATGCCGCGTTTGACACCCCATGCCACTGCCATGCCAATAACGCCAGCGAAAGCAGGCTCAAAATTGAAGGCAGAACGGAAGATTAGCATAAATACGTCAGGTATCTCGCTGAAATGGAATGCGATAATCACAATAGCCAATAAAATATAACCACCGGCCATGAAGGGTACCACCACCTCGGCTACCTTTGCAATCCGTTTCACGCCGCCGATGATGATCAGACCCAATAATACCACTAATCCAATACCGGTATATTCCACAGGGATGGAAAATGCGCTTTGGCTGCTTAAAGCGATACTGTTGCTCTGTACGCCGGGCAGGAACAATGCCGTGCTTAATATGGTGGCTACAGCAAACACTATCGCATACCATTTGATACCTAATCCCTTTTCGATATAAAAGGCAGGGCCGCCACGGTACTGGCCATCCTTTACCTCCTTATAGATCTGTCCTAATGTGGCTTCGATATAGGCAGATGCGCTGCCGAGAAATGCGATCAGCCACATCCAGAACACGGCACCGGGACCACCCATGGCAATGGCCGTAGCTACCCCGGCAATATTGCCGGTACCTATCCGTCCGGATAGCGCAATGGCAAAAGCCTGGAAGGAAGACACGCCTTTCGCCGACGAAGTGCCACCAAATAACAACCTGACCATATCTTTTAAATACCTTACTTGCAAGAATCCGGTAGCAAAAGAAAAGTAAACGCCGGTTGCGAGGCATAAAATGATTAACGCATTACTCCAAATAATGTTGTCGATGGTATTGATTGCTTGCTCCATGTTGCTAAGATAAAAATTCTCCGTTGCGCACAAAAGATTTTCTCTTTAACACGGGCGTGGCCACAAACAGTTCGCTACAATACCGGTTCGATATATACTTTTACAGAATCTTTGGTCAACCGGGACTTGAACCAATCTTCAATCCGCCTGCGTTGCTCGCTGGTCTTCCCAAGATCGCTGGTACCCACGAAAAGGCTGGGATAACTTGTCATACGTAATGAATCATCAAAGACGACCTGTTCGGCCGTTCCGCAACTCACTACCTCCGGGAATAAGGGTTTGAGTTCATTGAGCAACTGCCGTCCGAGTTCCTGTTGTGTCCGTAGGCTATCCTGCATGCGCAGGCTTTTTTCCAAATCCTGCCGGAGCCGACTGATTTCCGTCTGCTGGCGATCCATCACCAGTACCTGATCGTCTGAATCATCCACGGAAAATCCCTGCTGAATGGTCACGCTAGCACCCGTCAACCTGTAGTAGCGTATTTTGGCGGCTACATCTTCTTTTAGCGATTCGGGAATGAGCCGTCCGCCATAAATCAGCCGGATCGTTTTTTTAGCCGGGTCGACTTCGGATTTCAGCAAGTAATCCCCTTCGATATAGGTGTCGTTCCTGATGTAAGCGTTGGCTTCCTGCGTGAACCGCTCCTGCCGAACCAGCATGTAGCCAAAGTAGATGCTGGGTACCATGGTTACCGTAACGATGACGCTTACCCAACGGTTTGCCACTTTCCGGGTGCCTTCTTCAGCATAATGCCATACCGGATACTTCAGGAAACGGGCCGCGATAAGCGTGGCCACGCCAATGAATACCGTATTGATTGTGAACAGGTAAAACGCACCGAAGAAGTATGTCCATGCGCCGTTTGCCAATCCGTAACCGGCGGTGCACAGCGGCGGCATCAATGCCGTTGCGATGGCCACACCGGGAATCACGTTCCCTTTCTGTTTGCTGGACAGCGCTACGATGCCGGCAAGCCCGCCCACCAAAGCGATGATGACGTCGTATATATTGGGGCTGGTACGTGCCAGCAATTCGGAATGGGCTTCGGATATGGGAGTTACGAGGAAGTATAACGTGGAAGCGGAAAGCCCGGCAAATACGGCAAACCCAAAATTGGTCAATGCCTTACGGAACAACCCGAAATCGTAGGTTGCCAGGCTATATCCCATGCCCAGAATGGGCCCCATCAAAGGTGAAATCAACATAGCCCCGATAATTACGGCGGTGGAATTAACGTTGAGACCGACACACGCGATAAGGATGGCAAAAATCAATATCCACAGATTCGTGCCCTTGAAATAAATCCCTTTTTCTACGGTATCATGGATGACATCGTGCGGCTCCTGTTCGGATTTAATGTTAAATTTTTTGGCAATATCACGGAATTTCATGGGCCATTTATGTGTTTCAACGTAACAAACATCGTGAAACACTTTTGGTTTTGCAACCCGCACGGCACGCCAATAACACTAATTTTCACTTCACCCGTTTCAGTCTTTCTTTTTTTGGTTGCGCGGGAACCATCAATGGAACCCTTTCCACCGTTACGAAGCTGGAATCCAAACCGAATCCTTTTTCTTCCGATAAGCTGAATGTCCGTAACATACCATACACATCCAGTACAATCCGTTCGGGAAAGCTGAACTCCCGAGAGCCGGAGAGCACCCGTTCGAGTACCACGAACCGGAAATCCCCGTCCAGATTGTGGCGCCGCAGCGTCTCAAAATTGCTCTTGATATCCACTTCGCCGTTTGCAACAAGATTCCCCACGACTTCACGGAATAGTATGCTGATGCGCTGTTCGTCGCGGAAACCCAGCCGGAAATCGATCCGAATTACCTTACCCGGAACCAAGTGGGTCACTTCATATTCACCCGTGTAGGGCGAATCCGTCACATCGACATGCACCAGCCAGTACACATCCGCCCGTTTGGGCTTTTTCCTGATGATGGAATAGATGATGCTTTCCTCGATCTCCGACTCGAAATTTGCGCTGGTGAGGTAGACCAGTTGCGAGGCGTACAGCGGGATGGACTTATCCCCGCCGATTTCGGAGATGATTGGGAGGTATTTCCCGATATCCACGAACCGGGTATGCCGGTTCTTGATCCTGCGGGCCCACCACCAGCACAGCATCACGGAGAATACAATGACCGTGATCAACAGCGTAAGCCATCCGCCGTGCGAGAATTTGGAGACATTGCCGACGAAAAACGTAATTTCGATGATCAGGTATATGACGAAAAACGACAGTGCAAGCGCTTTCGGAATACGTTTCTGCAACAGGAATACAGTCATCAACGTCGTGGTGACGATGAAACTGATGTTGATGGCCAATCCGTACGCAGCCTCCATCCGGGCGGATTCGCGGAATACCAGGATGACCAGCACGCAGCCAATCAGCAGAATCCAATTTGCAGACGGTACATAAAGCTGACCCTTCAGCATATTGGGATGTACGATGCGGACCTTTGGCCATAGATTCAGCCGTACGGCTTCGGAAACCAGCGTGAATGCGCCGGAAACCATGGCCTGGCTGGCGATGATGGCGGCAATCGTTGCAACTGAAATTCCGTAGGGCAGGAACCATCCGGGCATCACCGCATAGAACGGATTGCCGCCGTCAAGCGTAGCACCTTCGTGGCCGAGCAACCAGGCACCCTGCCCAAAATAGTTCAATAGCAGGCAGGCTTTCACGAATATCCACGAAATCCGGATGTTTTTTAGGCCGCAATGCCCGAGGTCGGAATACAGCGCCTCCGCGCCGGTGGTGCAAAGGAAAACCGCGCCGATAATCAAAAGCGCGTTGGGATGCGAAACGATGGTCTGGATGGCGTAATGCGGGCTTACGGCTTTTAAGACCGCCGCTTCATCAAAGAGGTGGACGAACCCAAGCACCGCCAGCATCGAGAACCAAAGAAACATAACAGGGCCGAATAGCCTGCCGACAATGGCAGTGCCAAACCGTTGCACGGAAAAAAGGACGACGACGATCACCAATACGATGGGAACGGTCTGTAGACCTGGATAAAAGATGTCCAACCCCTCAATGGCCGAGGAGATGGTGATGGCCGGCGTGATCATCCCATCGGCCAGCAGGGCAGCACCTCCAAGCATGGCAGGAAACACGACCCATAAGCCCCGTTTCCGCACCAGTGAAAACAGCGACAGAATGCCGCCTTCACCCTTGTTATCCGCGCGGAGGGTAATGATGACGTATTTGATAGTGGTCTGCAACGTTAATGTCCAGAAAATACAGGACAAACCTCCATATATCAGATCCGCGCTGATGGCATCCTGCCCGACGATTGCCTTAAAAACGTAAAGCGGGGAGGTGCCGATATCGCCGTAGATGATGCCGAGAGCAATGAGTAGGCCTGCTGCCGTGAGTGGATGGCTGTTTGTGTGAGAATGTTGTTTCATTATTCCTTATAACAATCCTTACATAGTTTATTGAAACCGATAGCCAACACCGCTTTCGGTAATGATGTGGACTGGACGGTTCGGGTCGTCTTCGATCTTTTTCCGGATCTGAGCGATGAATACCCGTAGGTATTGCGTTTCCGACTGGAAACTGATGCCCCATACCTCTTTCAGCAGGAACTGGTGCGTAAGCACCCGTCCCTCGTTGCGGGCAAGCAGCGCCAGCAGGTTGTATTCCGTTGAAGTAAGTTTCTGGATTTCACCCGCCCGCCTGACCACCCTTGCCATGAGGTCGATTTCCAGCTGTCCCGTCTCGACGGTCTGGACAACGGTACTTGCGTCGCTGTGGCGGATGGCGGAACGCAGCCTGGCCAGCAGTTCCCCCACACGGAATGGCTTGGTCAGGTAGTCGTTGGCACCGTTTTCCAGCGCGTTGACAATATCGGCCTCCCCGTTTTGTACCGACAGGATCACAATGGCCCTGCTGTACCATTCGCGGAGCTGCCGGAGCACCTCATGGCCGCTCATGTCCGGCAACCCCAGATCCAACAGGATCGCATCCGGAAAGTGGCTGGAAGCCAGCAGTAACCCTTCTTTCCCGGATTCGGCGTGCCTGACGGCATACCCCTTGCTGGAAAGATTAATCTCCAGCAACTTCCGTATCTGGGGTTCATCATCGATAATCAATACCGTCGGTTTGTTCATTTTTCTTATACGTGCAACCTGGAGATTTCGACCGGAAGGACAATACGGAACAATGCACCGCCTTGGGCCTGATTGGCCACACAAACCGTGCCGCCGTGGGCTTCCACGAAACCTTTGGCGATGGATAGCCCCAATCCGGAGCCACCGGTTCCGGAGTTGGGAAGTCGGTAAAACTTCTCGAATACGTGGCTTATTTCCGTTTCGGGGATGCCCAGCCCGCTATCCAGCACATCGATCAACAGGTTATTTTCCTTATTATAAGTGGTCACTATTTCAATTGGCGTCTGTTTCGGGGTGTATCGGGTAGCATTGTGCACCAATGCATACACGGCCGTTTCGATCAGGCCCCCGTCCAGCTTGACCAACGGCAGGGATTCGTCCGGTTCAAAACGGATACGGATGGTATCTGTGGCCGGGAGCTTCTGGATGACCAAAAAAATCAGCTCGTTGACATCGCACCAGTCTCGCTTCAGTTTCAGCGTGCCCGTCTCCAGCCTGCTCATGTTCATCAGGTTTTCCACCTGTTTATTGAGGCGGTTACCCGCTATTTCCATTTCCGCTAAGAGTTCCATCCGCTGCTGGGAACCGATTTCTGGATCGATTTCCTTCAGGGTATCGATGCTACCGATGATCGTTGCGATCGGAGTTTTCAGTTCATGGGACAGTGAGTTGAGCAGCGTATTGTAGAGTTTGATGGTCTTTTCCTTTTCTTCCCGGTCACGTATCTTTTTTTCCTGTTTCCGCAGACGGTTCGTGAGTACGGCATTGACCAGCGCGATAAACAGGTAGATGAAAAACAACAGCGCGCTTTCTGTATCACGGATTTTATAATCCGGGATCGGATCGATGAAAAAGATGTTGAGCAACAGGGCACTAAGCAACGCGGCTGCCAGTACAGGTATGATATCGAACAATACGGCCAGCACGGATACGGCAGCCAGCAGAATCAGCGCCACCGCCCACTGATCCATGGAGTCACCAAGCGCGTAGCACACCATTGCCAGCAGGGCGATCGATGCTGTTCCGATCAGGAACTGCCAAAAGGGATGAAGTTTCACTGCGGCCAAATCAGGGGTTATTTTTCCGCAAAGTTAGAAACTGAGGTATAAAGATTTTATAAAGAAATTAGTGCGATGCCGCTTTTGCCTATGCGATTTGGTAATTTAGCCCCATGAACCACATCATCAATTTACGGCCGTTCCGTGAATTCCTCAGATCCGGATCTGCCGGTGGGATAATCTTGCTATTTTGTGTCATTATTTCGCTCTTGGTAGCCAATTCCCCATTGGGTGCCCACTTCGAACGTTTTCTGGCGAGTGAATGGGGCGTACATACCGAACAACTCCACCTACGGTATTCTGTGCTGCTATGGATCAACGACGGGCTGATGGCCATCTTTTTCCTGATGGTGGGCCTGGAAATCAAGCGGGAATTGGTAGAGGGCGAACTGTCTTCGCCCAAAAAGGCGGCACTGCCCATCCTGGCGGCAATAGGTGGCGTATTAGTTCCCGCTACGATTTACACGCTGTTCAATTCCGGCATGCCGACAGCGGCCGGTTGGGGCATACCCATGGCGACCGATATCGCCTTTGCCCTGGCAATCATCACCATGCTCGGAAAGAACGTGCCGGCTTCCTTAAAGGTTTTTCTGGCGGCCCTGGCCATCGTGGATGATCTGGTGGCGATACTGGTCATTGCGATTTTCTATACCTCCGAATTACATTTTACCTACCTGATGTATGCCCTGGGCTTATTCGCTTTATTGCTGCTGTTCAATCGGTTCGGTGTGAAACGTATCTATCTATACCTGATACCGGGTCTTTTCATTTGGTATTTCGTCCACCAGTCCGGCATACATGCCACGATAGCGGGCGTACTGGTCGCGATGACGCTCCCTACAACGCCCGATGCAAAAGAATCACCCCTTGAAAAACTCGAACACCTACTGGTTAAGCCCGTGAATTTCATTATCATGCCCATTTTCGCCCTTGCAAACACGAATATCAGGTTTCAGGAAGAAATGTTTTATGGATTGTTTACACCCCTTGGATTGGGCATCATACTGGGACTTGTTATTGGTAAGCCCGTTGGCATAACGGTTATTTCCTGGCTGGCGGTCAAACTGCGGCTGTGCACCATGCCCGACGACGCAACGTGGTTCCATATCATCGGCGTCGGGTTTCTGGCAGGTATCGGCTTTACGATGTCCATCTTCATCGCGCTCCTTTCCTTCACCGGACAGGAATTGTTGATGGCCGAGGCGAAATTTTCGGTGCTGGTTGCCTCGGTGCTGTCCGGGACATTGGGCGCATTGCTGCTGTCACGGATAGCACGAAAAGCGAACGGTAAAAGCAGATGAAAAACTTCGGTAAGCAATACCTCGAAACGGATAAAGGGAGCGTGGAATAAACGCGTTATGGAAGCTGCCAGCCTGTACTGTTTTTCCATGGAGGGCACTCCAACGCACTGGACTGGCATAGCTTATACCACTTGAAAATTCGTGGGGTATGATCTGGTTTGACGATTGTTGCCGTGAGATTAAAAAAAGTTAAAGGAATTCTTTGTTGATTAAAAAGCATGACATGGAAAAAATAATATTGGTACCTACGGATTTCTCGTCTAATGCATTGAAAGCAACAAAATACGCCCTAAAATTGGGCGAAAACATGGATTGCAAGGTTCATCTGTTGCATGCTTATATGGCGTTTCATTCGGCTTTTCAAAGTGAACTGGCCAACCGGACCGATGAACAGCGTGCGGAACTGGGTGCACAGAAAGGCATGAACGGTTTCCTTGAAACGCTCGGATTGAATAATGGCAGTACCGGAATCTCCACCAGCATCGAGAAAGCCGACCTCGCCGATGCCGTTAAACGCTTTATCGCCGGGAATGACACCGCATTGATAGTCATGGGAACACATGGTGCATCCGGCTTAAAAATGGGCTTGCTGGGCAGCAATACCTATGATGTGGCAAAGGTGGCGAGTGTGCCGATGCTGATTATGCCCCTGAATGCGGCTGACGTCAAGCCCGAAAAAGTCATTTTCTTTACGGATTACCGCGAAGCTGATCAATACACCCTTTCGAGCCTGGTCGATCTGTTTGGCCATCTGGTACGGCAATGCTCGCTTGTGCATATCCACGAGGAAAGTGCGCCGCCCACAGCGGAAGACGAACAAAAACTGACAACGTGGAAAGAACGATTGCAAGGGGTGGTGCCACACGCTCGGTTGGACAGTGAACTGGTTTACGGAAAGGAAAGTGTAGCCCTGGTGGATGATATACTGGATAATTACGATGCCTCGCTGACCGTTCTGACACTGGTCGGGGGGCGTAGTTTTTTCGAGAAACTGATACACAAGAGCCTGGCGAAGGCAATCGTCCACCAGCCGAAGACACCGGTACTGCTGTTGGCAGACGAAAGCCTTTAGCGCCGGAAATTACGTTACCTTTGTAAAAATATATGAAACGGCTTTTATTGATCGACGATGAAGAAAAACTACGGAACCTGCTGGCCAGGGTGATCGGTGTGCAGGGCGAAGGTTTTCAGGTCGATCAGGCAGGTACCCTGAAAGCCGCTCGGCAGAAATTAACGAGGGCGCAATTTGATGTGGTATTATGCGATGTCAGATTGCCCGATGGAAGCGGTGTGGAATTCGTCCATGAGGTGAGGCAGATCCAACCGCTTACCGAGATTATCCTGCTTACCGCTTACGGTAATATTCCGGATGGGGTGCAGGCCATCAAAAATGGTGCATTCGACTACATTACCAAAGGAGACGACAATAACCGGATTATTCCGCTGATCAACCGGGCTTACGAAAAGGTGCTGCTCGCCAAACGCGTGCAGCAATTGGAACGGCGGGTTGGGCAACGGTACTCCTTTGACAACATCATCGGGAACTCGAGGCAGATTCAGGAAGCAGTCGGCCTTGGGAAAAAAGTGGCCCAAACGGACACTACCGTGCTGTTGCTCGGAGAGACCGGCACCGGGAAAGAGGTGTTCGCACAGGCAATCCATCACGCCGGAACCCGAAGCAGACAGCCGTTTGTCGCAGTTAATTGTTCTGCATTCAGCCGCGAACTGTTGGAAAGCGAGCTGTTCGGGCACCGTGAAGGCGCTTTTACCGGGGCATCGAAAGATAAGAAAGGATTATTCTCGGAAGCGGACGGGGGGACGATTTTTCTGGATGAAATCGGCGAGATGTCCTATGATTTGCAAGCGAAGCTGCTGCGTGTGCTTGAAATCGGCGAGTTCCTGATGGTGGGAGATACCGTGCCCACGCGGGTAGACGTACGCATAGTTGCAGCGACGAACAGAAACCTTGAAACGGAAATCGATCAGGGCCATTTCAGGAGCGACCTGTATTACCGGTTATCCATTTTCACGATTACCCTGCCCCCTTTGCGGGAACGCCCCCAGGACATCAAAATATTGGCAGCGCATTTTGCTCAGACCTTTGCCTTGAAAATGAACAAGCAAAAGAGCGTTCTATCCGACAACTACGTGGAATTACTCGAATCACATCCCTGGAAAGGAAATATCCGTGAATTGAAAAATGTTATCGAACGAAGCGTTATCCTGAGCGAAGGGAACACATTGAACGCGGATACCTTGCCTTATGAGTTTTTCCAGTCCAATGCATCTCCGTTAAAACCTTCCCTATCTGCGTTCTCGCTGGTCGGGGCAGAAAAACTGCAAATCCAGAAAGTCCTCAATCACACCGGGGGCAACAAAGCAGAAGCCGCCCGGCTACTTGAAATCGGGGTCGCGACACTTTATCGAAAAATAGCCGAATATCAAATCGGCTAATGCGCTTCCTTACAGTTTCTAAGAATAGTTTTTCGGTATTATAGTTGGAATAAAACGTAAATCCTGTTAGTTTTGAAGAAACAATAGATTCTTTAAACGTTAAAAACCATCGTAATTATGCAGGCAAATAACATAAGAGACATTGGGGATCATTGGAATCGGCTTATCGCCTCGGCAGTAGAGTGGGCGCCAAGAATCATAACGGCGGTGATCACGGCCGCCTTGGTTTACGTGATTGGCTTGTGGCTGATTCGAGTGATTAAGCGGGTGCTTCATGGTACTTTTGAACGCAGACAAATGGAACCCTCCCTTCGCCTCTTCGTGAGTAATTTAGTGAGCTGGGTACTCAATATCTTGCTGTTCATTGTTGTGGTGACGCAGTTGGGTGTGCAGACGTCTGCTTTTGTAGCCATCATCGGGGCGGCAGGCCTGGCAATCGGCTTAGCATTGCAAGGCTCTCTGTCCAACTTTGCAGGTGGTGTCCTGATCTTATTGCTGAAACCCTTCCGTGTAGGCGATTATATTTCCTCAAGCAACGGTGAATCTGGAACAGTCAAGGAAATTGATATCTTCAATACGAAGCTGAACACCCCGCAAAATCAAATACTCGTTGTACCCAACGGAACACTTTCCAATAGCAGCATTACAAATTTCAGTCAGTTGCCGGTAAGACGCACCTGGTTTGACATTGGTGTTAGTTACGATGCTGACTTGAAAAAAGCCAAGGAAATCCTTTTGGAGGTTATTAGCAACAACGAATTCGCCCACAAGATCCAGCCCCACAGGTGGTCGTTACCGAATTGGGAGATAGTGCGGTCAACTTATCGATACGTGTAACCGCGGACAACACTAATTTTTGGACGATGCAGGAACAATTGATCATCGATTGCAAGGCCGCACTCGACCGCGAAGGTATTTCGATTCCGTTCCCACAACGGGACGTACACCTATACCAGAAATCATAAAAAGTTTTGCCCAATCAGGGGTTACCTTATCAAAATGAAATAATCCTTTTCATTTTGATAAGGTTTTTTTTGCTGTAACTCATGTCATTATAAATTAATCACTGATAATAAGTCACTTGTGTAGATTTCCGTGAAATTGGTATGTCGTTGGCACTCCCCCTGCCAAACAATACACAATATAATGGAAACGATCAGACAAGAAGAATTTTCCTTGATTATTGTCAGCGAACTTCCGGAAGTGAAGAACGATGTGGTCAGCCTTTGCCGCAAGGGCAATATCGCCGGGGTCATGCAGATAGTTGTCAACTACATGCGTGACATGGTCAGGGGGAAGCAGCTTGACAAGGTACTACGGTGCATGAACCTCGTTGGGTGGATGTATGGCCGGGGCGATAGCGCGGTAAGGGAAATCATCGCCAATGTTTTTGTGCGCTCTTTCAATGGCCTTCACAACCAATGTACCAACTGGGAGTGGGAGCGAATACGTGAAGACATGCCCGCCAACCTGTACTCGGTATACACCGTACAGAACCGGGCGTTAATGGGACGGGTGTAATGGAAAGGAAGAAGACCATTGCGGAACTCAGGAAGACGGTCAGGGCATACCAGAAAATCAGACCATTTGACTGCCTCATGTACTTCTTCCTTGCTTTCATCGCCGTTGGGATAGCCATCAGAATCATGATTCATCATTCAATCAATATTATGCCAGCATTACTAATCACATTGGGGGGGCTTGTATGCTTTCTCCTGTTTTACAAAGCCATCGGCTTTTTCAAAAATAGTTGATACCATGGAAATTGAAACAAAAATTACAAGAACGCTGCGGCAGTGGATACCCGCAGCGCTTACCGGCAGGAGTCCGGCAGACGATTATGAAGCGCTCCGTGAAGCCGCGAATTTGTTCCTGAGGAAAATCAAGGGGACTGATACTGAGCGGGCGGATGCGCTGGAGGTCTTGAAAGTGGTGAACCTGCTGTATATCAACGGTGGCCTCCATGACCGCAACGCCATAGAAAACGAATTCCTGTTCCTGCTCGCGGCAGAGGAGGCACCGGGCAGCCTGAAAGCACATGTGGAACTGTTGCCCAGGGAGCTTCGGCAGGCCTATTTAAAAACCATTCTGGAGTATTGAAATGAATAAAAATCAGGAAACATCACAAATTTGACACCACATATGATACTCTTATTCCTATTGGCAATTGCCGTTTTCGCGTACATGATGTATGTCCTGCTCAGGCCGGAGAAATTCTGATCGAACCCCATCATCCTGTTCGCAATCTCGTTGCTTATCCTGGCCTACTATAAAGTCCGGTATGCACATTAATCATTCAATTAAAAATAGAAAGAAATGAATACAGAAATCCTTGGAGTCATTTTCATGTACCTTGCCGTGGTCGTGCTGGCTATTCCGCTGGGCCGCTATATCGGTAAGGTATTCAATTACGAAAGCACGTGGCTCGATAAACTGTTCAATCCGCTGGACAGGTTGTTCTACAAATTCGGCGGTATAGACCCGTCTGTCGGAATGAACTGGAAAGAACACCTGGTGGCCCTGCTGACCATTAACGCCTTTTGGTTTATTTATTCCATGTTCATCCTGACGAACATGGGTTGGCTGCCGCTTAATCCCGACGGCAACCCCTCCATGGGCTGGGACCTGGCCTTCAATACCGCCGTGAGCTTCGTGACCAACACGAACCTGCAGCACTACTCGGGTGAAACCGGCTTGTCGTACCTCGGCCAGTTAACGCTGATGCTCTGGCAGTTTGTCAGCGCAGGGACGGGTATTGCCATCTGTGCCGTGGTATTCATTGCCATGAAGGAACGGACAATGGAAAAGCTCGGGAACTTCTACGGTTATTTCGTGCGTTCCTGCACCCGCATCCTTTTGCCCATCGCATTTATCGGGGCCGTGGTTCTCGTGTTCAACGGTACGCCCATGACCTTTGAGGGGAAGGATACCGTCACTACGCTCGAAGGGGCCGAGCAGCAGGTCAGCCGGGGACCGGTGGCCGCCTTTGTATCCATCAAACAACTGGGAACCAACGGTGGCGGGTTTTACGGCCCGAACTCCACCAATCCGATGGAAAATCCGAATTACCTGACCAATATCCTGGAAACGGTTTACATTGTTCTTATACCGATGGCCATGGTATTTGCATTGGGGCATGTGCTCCGGCGCAGGAAACTGGCTTGGATGGTATTCGGCGTGATGACCTTTGGTTTTTTATGCCTGCTTCTCCCCACTATCTATTATGAAATGAACGGGAACCCTGCCATCACGGATATGGGGGTTCAGCAGCAGCTTGGAAGCATGGAGGGCAAGGAAGTGCGCTTCGGCCCGGCGGCTTCGGCTTACTGGGCCATCAATACCACGGCCACCAGCAACGGTTCGGTGAATGCCATGCACGACAGCATGACACCCCTTGCCGGCATGTTTACCCTGCTGGGCATGATGGTCAACTGCTTCTACGGTGGTGTTGGCGTTGGTTTCATCAACTTCTATGTGTTCATCATCCTCGCGGTGTTCATCGGTGGGCTGATGGTGGGACGTACGCCGGAGTTCCTGGGCAAAAAAGTGGAGGCACGGGAAGTGAAGATCGCCATGATTATAGCCCTGTTGCATCCTTTCCTGATTCTCGGGGGAACGGCCCTGGCCACTTACCTGTACAACGGCGATCCGGAAAGCTACGCGGGTTGGCTCGCCAATCCGGGGTACCACGGTTTCAGCGAGATGCTGTATGAGTTCACCTCGTCCAGTGCCAACAATGGCAGCGGCTTTGAGGGGCTGGGCGACAATACCCCTTTCTGGAATGTCGCCTGTGGTGTGGTGATGCTGTTTGCGCGTTACCTGCCCATTGTAGGCCCCGTGGCCATCGCCGGTTCACTGGCGGCAAAAAAGTACATCCCCGAAAGCGCCGGGACGCTAAAGGCCGATACGTCCACATTCGGTATGATGGTGTTTGCCGTGATTGCCATCGTGGCCGCGCTGGCATTCTTCCCTTCGTTAACGCTTGGACCCATTGCTGAGTACTTCTCATTGTATTAAATCACTACCATTCAGAAAAAAATGGACACAAATAAATCATTGTTCACGAAAGACATGGTGCAGGAAGCACTCAGGCAGTCTTTCATCAAGCTGGATCCCCGGGTCATGTTTAGGAACCCGGTGATGTTTACGGTAGAGATCGGCACATTGGTGATGCTGATTGTGACCGTGATGACCTTGACCGGCGATCAGTCGCAGGGGAGTTTCGGCTATAATTTCACCATCTTTTTGGTGTTGTTGCTCACTGTGTTGTTTGCCAACTTTGCCGAGGCCATCGCCGAGGCACGTGGCAAGGCACAGGCGGAAAGCCTGCGCAGAACACGGGAAGAAACGGCGGCCACCCTTCAGGATGGACGGATGGTCTCCTCATCGTACCTCCAAAAAGGGGACGTGTTCATCTGCAAAGCGGGCGACGTGATCCCGGCCGACGGCGAAATCATCGAGGGACTTGCAACCATAGACGAAAGCGCCATCACCGGCGAATCCGCACCGGTGATCCGTGAGTCCGGGGGTGACAAGAGTTCGGTGACCGGGGGCACCAAGGTGCTTTCCGACCGCATCAAGGTGCGTGTAACCGCCCAACCCGGGGAAAGTTTCCTCGACAAGATGATCGCCCTGGTGGAAGGTGCCAGCAGGCAAAAAACACCCAACGAGATCGCGCTGACGATTCTGTTGGCCGGTTTTACCCTGGTGTTCATCATCGTATGCGTGACCTTGAAGCCATTCGGGGATTATGCCCATACGCCGATCACCATTGCCGCATTTATTTCCCTGTTTGTGTGCCTGATACCCACCACCATCGGCGGGCTGCTATCCGCCATCGGCATCGCCGGGATGGACCGTGCGCTGCGGGCCAATGTGATCACAAAGTCGGGCAAGGCCGTGGAAACCGCCGGGGACATCGATGTATTGCTGCTTGACAAAACCGGTACGATTACCATCGGCAACCGGAAAGCTACGGCGTTCCACCCGGCACCGGGTGTTGCGAATGAGGTATTGGTCCGGGCGGCCGTGCTGGCATCCATGGCCGACGGTACGCCCGAGGGTAAATCCATCATCGAGCTGGCGGGTGTAAATCCTGATTCCTACGACGTGGCCAGCCCCCGTTTTATTCCGTTTACGGCAGAAACCCGCAGTTCGGGTATCGATGCAGACGGCATCCGGATACGGAAGGGAGCTACGGACGCTATCCGGCAACTGGTTGAAAAGGCCGGCAATGCGTTCCCGCAGCAAACCAAAGAAACCGTGCGTGTGATTGCCAGCAACGGCGGGACACCGCTGGTGGTATCGGAGAACGATAAGGCCATCGGTGTCATCGAGCTTCAGGACATCGTCAAACCGGGCATCCGGGAACGGTTTGAGCGGTTGCGGAAGATGGGCATCAAGACCGTGATGGTGACCGGCGACAATCCGCTGACTGCCAAATATATTGCCGAAAAGGCAGGCGTGGACGATTTCATCGCCGAGGCGAAGCCCGAAGACAAGATGAATTACATCAAAAAGGAACAGGCCGGGGGGCGGCTGGTGGCCATGATGGGCGACGGTACGAACGACGCTCCTGCGCTGGCACAGGCCGACGTGGGCGTGGCCATGAACAGCGGCACGCAGGCAGCCAAGGAAGCGGGCAACATGGTGGATCTGGACAATGATCCCACCAAGCTCATCGAGGTGGTCGAAATCGGCAAACAGCTGCTCATGACCCGCGGAACGCTCACCACGTTCTCCATTGCCAACGACATGGCCAAATACTTTGCCATCATCCCGGCGCTGTTCATTGCGGCCATCCCCGCCCTGCAGGGGCTGAACATCATGGGGCTGCACAGCCCGGAAAGCGCCATCCTCTCGGCGGTCATCTTCAACGCCATTATTATCCCGCTCCTGATTCCGCTGGCGCTGAAAGGCGTAGCCTACAAGCCCATCGGGGCCAGTGCCCTCCTGCGCCGTAACCTGTTTATATATGGCCTGGGAGGTATCCTTGTCCCATTCGCAGGCATCAAGCTCATTGATATGTTGGTTTCTCTATTTAGTTAACTTCAAAAAATTACAATCATGAAGAAGCATATTATTCCTGCTATCCGGCTCACTGTTGTTTGTATCGTTTTCTTCTGCGGTATCTATACGCTCGCAATTTGGACAATAGCGCAGCTTGCACCCGGAAAGGGAGAAGGACTGACCATCTCGGACAGTGGCAAAACATACCACGTCAATGTGGGGCAGGCTTTTACCTCGGATCGGTATTTCTGGTCGCGTCCCTCCGCAGTGGATTACAATGCCGCCGGTTCCGGAGGTAGCAATAAAGGCCCGTCCAATCCGGAATACCTCGCCACTATAGCCGCCCGGATCGATACGTTCCTCGCACATAACCCCGGAATTGAACGTGCTCAAATTCCCTCCGACCTGGTGACCGCCAGCGGCAGCGGACTGGATCCGCACATTTCCGTACAGGCCGCTGAAGTACAAGTGGCCCGGATAGCCAACGAACGCAACTTTACCGAGGATGCCATCTCGCAATTGGTTGCTTCCAATACCGAAAAGCCGCTCTTTGGGCTGTTTGGCACCGAGCGCA
Source organism: Parapedobacter koreensis (assembly GCF_900109365.1). Lineage (GTDB taxonomy): Bacteria > Bacteroidota > Bacteroidia > Sphingobacteriales > Sphingobacteriaceae > Parapedobacter > Parapedobacter koreensis. Next base: position 557,661 of record NZ_FNZR01000003.1, read on the forward strand.
TCAATGTTTTAAAACTCAATCTGGCCCTGGATAAACTTAGATAAAGCTGTTTTATCATGCAATTATTAAAAGACAGCTTTATCGATCTCTTCGCTGCCATTGAGAAGAAAATTGTACAGAGAAACTTATCAGAATAATCAGCATATCAAACAATGAACAAAACACTATTGGCTACTTGCCTTGGATTTTCAGCAGTTACTTCCGTTTACGCGCAAACCGGCGATGTAAGCAATCCATTGACGATCAGTGGATATATCGAAACCTATTACGTCTATGACTTTGGTAACCCCGGTGATCACAACCGGCCCGGTTTCCTGTATTCGTACAATCGCCACAACGAGGTGAATCTCAATTTCGGCTTTGCCCAGGCCGCTTACGATAACGGCGCGGTGCGGGGCAAACTTGCACTCATGGCAGGTACCTATGCCAATGCCAACCTTGCCGCCGAGCCGGGCGTGCTCAAAAATGTCTACGAAGCCAATGCGGGAGTGAAAATCTCAAAAAGCAAAAACCTGTGGGTCGATGCCGGCATTTTCGCTTCGCACATTGGCTTTGAAAGCGCCATCGGCGCAAACTGCTGGAACATGACCCGCAGCATATTGGCGGAAAATTCACCTTACTACCTGTCGGGAGCCAAGGTTTCCTACACCAGCGACAACGGCGAGTGGTTCCTCAGCGGGTTGGTCACAAACGGCTGGCAACGCATCCATCGGGTGGACGGCAACAATATGCCCGGTTTTGGCCATCAGCTTACTTGGATGCCCAACGAAAAGGTAACCCTGAACAGCAGTTCGTTCGTCGGGAGCGATGATCCGGACAGCACACGCCGGATGCGGTACTTCCACAACTTGCACGGACAGTTCCAATTTAACGATCAATGGGGATTGATCGCCGGATTCGATATGGGCATGCAGCAACAGGCAAAAGGTAGCAGTGATTACCATACCTGGTATTCGCCCGTGCTGATTGCCCGCTATGCCCCCACCGGATCGCTTGCTTTCGCGGCACGTGCCGAATACTACATGGATAAAAGCCAGGTCATCATTGCCACGGACACACCTAACGGCTTCCAGACGTTCGGCTATTCGTTGAACATGGACGTCAAGGTGCTGGACAACGTCCTATGGCGGTTGGAAGGACGCTCCTTCAATAGCCGTGAAGATCGTGTTTTTACGGATTCCGACGGATTACCGATTAAAACTAATTTTTTCTTAGGGACATCCTTAAGCATCAGTTTCTGAATAGTAGCAATCGCTTCGGCATCCAGTCGGAGCGATTTGCTTGTGTTATATTTGTACAGCTAAAAAGGGAAGGAATCAATGCTTATGGAGGAGCGGAAATCAGCGGAACACTTCCTCAACCTCATCAAAAAATCGAGGCTGGGGAAATTCAAGATCTACATCGGCATGAGCGCAGGTGTGGGAAAGACCTACCGCATGCTGCAGGAAGCGCATACCCTAATGCGTAACGGCATTGATGTAAAAATCGCTTACGTTGAGACGCACAACCGCACGGAAACGTCGGCATTGGTGGAAGGGCTGCCGGTTATTCCGCGACGCCAGCTGTTTTATAAAGGCCGCCAATTGGAGGAACTTGATGTCCAGGCAGTCCTTAACCTCCGTCCGGAGGTGGTTATCGTGGACGAACTGGCCCACACCAACATCGTGGGCAGCAAAAACGAAAAGCGCTGGCAGGACGTGGTGGAAATCCTGGAGGCGGGTATCAATGTCATCAGCGCGGTCAATATCCAGCACATCGAAAGCCTGAATGAAGAAGTGAAGGAGATCACCGGCATCGAAGTCAGGGAACGTGTGCCCGACAGGGTCATTGCCATGGCCGACGAGCTGGTGAATATTGACCTTGCGGTGGAGGATTTGATAACCCGGCTGAAGGAAGGGAAAATTTATGGTGCCGACAAGGTAGCGGCGGCGCTGGCTAATTTTTTCAAAAGCGACCATATTCTCCAACTCCGTGAACTGGCCCTCAAGGAAGTGGCTGGCCATGTCGTACGGAAGGTAGACACGCAGGTGCATAAAGGCACCGCATTGAAGCATGAACGATTCATGGCCTGCATCGGCAGCGACGCCGGGCGGGCAAAGGCCGTCATCCGCAAAACAGCGCGGCTGGCTGGATACTACAGCGGGCAATGGTACGTGCTGTATGTGCAGACGCCTCGGGAACGGATGGATAAAATTGCGTTGGATAAGCAGCGGATGCTCATCAACAACTTCAAGCTGGCAACCCAATTGGGCGGCGAGGTGATACAGGTCCGGCATAAAAGTGTGCCGACGGCCATCACGGAACAGGCCCTGAAAATGGATATCACGACGGTGTGTATCGGCAATCCCCGGATGAGCCTGCTGCGGATCATCCGCTCTACGAGCATATTCAACCAGCTGTTGAAAAAAATGGGAGAAACGGACATTGATTTAATCATCCTGTCATGAAGACAAAGACAAAACTCACAATAGGCGTAGGGACGCTTTTCGCACTGATCATCCTGCTGGCTGCTGTCAGTACCTATTCGGTGAACAGCCTGAAAGACGATACCAATAACATCCTCACGGCCAACTACAACACATTGGAATATTCCCGAAATATGCTGATGGCATTGGACGAGGCGCATACAGACAAAACCGCCTTTTCCCGCTTTGAAACCAACCTAAGGCAGCAGCGCGCCAATGTCACGGAAATGGGCGAATGGGAAGTCACGCAGCGCATTGCCGACCATTTTGAACGGCTCAGGGGCAATCCGGGTGATAGTGCCGCATACGCCGATGTGCGTGCGGATATAGCCGAGCTGATGCGGCTCAATATGGACGCCATCGTACGCAAAAGCGAAACAGCTCGTGAAACGGCGGACTCCGCAACGATATGGATATCGGTCACCGGGGCGGGATGTTTCCTCATCGCGTTCATCCTGCTGGTGAACCTTCCGGGAAACATTGCCAATCCGATAAAGGAGCTCACCGAAAGTATCAAACAGATTGCCGCGCAGCGTTATGGCGAGCGGGTACATTTCGAGGGGCACAGCGAATTCGGTGAACTGGCCCGGTCATTCAACACCATGGCGCAGAAACTGGAGGAATATGCCAATAGCAAGCTGGATAAGCTGCTGATGGAAAAGAAACGCATCGATACGTTGATTGAAAACATGCACGACCCCGTGATCGGAATAGACGAGCACGGAAAGGTATTGTTTGCCAACAGCGAGGCGGTGGCCGTAACCGGATTGGATAAACAGGGATTGGTTGGAAACACGATAACGGAACTGGCCATTGAGAATGACCTGCTACGGATACTGGCCAGAAAACCGGCAGGAGTTGATGACCGGGAAGATACCAAGCCCATCAAGGTGTTTGCGGATGGGAAGGAAAGTTATTTTGAACGGGAAACCATCGATATCGACATTACCCCCACCGGAGAACGGGAAATCCGGCGGATCGGTTCGGTCATCCTGCTGCGGAATATCACCCCGTTCAAGGAGCTCGATTCGGCGAAGACGAATTTCATAGCGACGGTATCCCATGAGCTGAAGACACCGATATCGTCGATAAAGATGAGCCTCGACCTGTTGGAACACCAGACAACCGGGGGGCTCAATGAAGATCAACGCCAGTTGATCGAAAGTATACGCGACGACAGCGAACGTCTGCTCCGGATCACCGGCGAACTGGTCGATATGTCGCGTCTCGAAAGCGGCCATATCCAACTGAATAAGCAGCCGAGCGATCCCATGGCAATACTCGATTATACATTGGGCGCTGTGGGTAACCAGGCTGTACAGCGGGGAATTGAGCTCGTCACCGAAGTGGATGCGGACTTACCCGTGATTGACATGGATGCGGAGAAGACCGCATGGGTGCTCACCAATTTCATGACCAATGCCATCCGCTACTCACCGGACAAAGGCCGCGTCATTATCGCTATCCGGAAAAGTGGCCGCGTCGTTCGGTTTTCAGTCCGGGACTTTGGCCAGGGTATCGAACAACGTTATCGCGAACGTATCTTCGACCGTTACTTCCAGGTTCCGGGGAGCAACAAGTCCGGAACCGGGCTTGGCTTGGCCATCAGCAAGGATTTTATCGAAAATCAGGGCGGCAGGATTGGCGTAGAAAGCGAGCCGGGGTTGGGTAGTACGTTCTTTTTTGAGCTGCCGTGTTGATGGAATTGCTTGTCGGATATCTTAAAAACGGCCAGTATGATGCCTTGCAGGGATCAAGCGTGACCTATATTACATCACACAGTTTTTGAATTATACATTGATTGTTCATCTTCTTCCATTTTTATAGTTCATCCACCAGCGGAAAATCGATGGAGACATCCAATACCTTGCCCGTGAAATTGGTGATGAAACTATCCCCGACCACGTGAAGCAAATCAACGAGGTTTTCAAGGGTGTAACCTTCGTTGAAAAAATTTTCAAGCAATATGGGGGTGACCTTTTCCTTTTCTTCCACGATGCCCTTGGCCAATTGAACTAACGCATCCAACCGTCCGTCAAAGGGCGCTCTGCCTCTGCGCAACTGGATAATCTCTCCGTCGCTGAAGCCGTTCAGCTTACCAATCATGGTGTGTGCGCTGAGGCAGTACATCGCCCTGTGGTGTTGGGAGACCGCCAATGTGATGGTCTCGCTTTCCCGTTTTGACAAAGAGCTGCCACGGACATGGAAGGGGTAATATTACTACCGTAAGGTCTGGAAGGGCTGAAGGCAACATGCTATAGTTTTCTGAATGCCGAAACATTGGTGCCTGAATACAGCTTGAAGAACCTGCTGAAGTGGGTAGGACTTTCGAACCCCAATTCATAGGCGATTTCTTTTGCTGACTTATCTGTATAATGGAGGTAGCGCTTGGCCTCTAAGATGATCCTGTTTTGTATCAGCTTGGATGGAGCGGGTTGCTTGAGCAGCGCAAACATGTTGCTCAGTGTTTTGGGCGACTTATTCAATGCTGCCGCATAGAAACCTACACCGTGTTCTTTTTTAAAGTTGATTTCCACCATTAGCGAAAATTTACGCACGATATCCATCCGTTCGTCTGGGAATTGCTGGTAGCTGCTATTTTGCCGTTTAGCGATACGGGTAATCTTGATTATGAGGTGTTTCAGCAGGGTACGCAGCATCTCGCCCTGGAAGCTGTCCCGCGACTGCCACTCATCGGAAAACATCTTTTCCAACTGAAAAAAAACTTCCTTTTCCGCTTCGTCAAGGGTGATGAATATCGGGTGCTGCACCCCGTAGAACAGGAAGCCCACACAACCTACTTCAGCATCGTGGTCTACAATACAATAGAACTCGCGGTTGAACTGCCAGGCAATGAGCTGTTCGGGATGCGCAAAGACGAAATGCTGGTTGGAAACCACAGGCAATATGGAAGCCGCTGGCATGGTGTAGGCAATTTCGTCAATGATGACCTGTTGAGCCGCACCCTTGTTGATGACAAACGTATTGATGGAGTCAGGTACTGCACTGCTGAACCCCTGTCCCTTCAACGTACGATTGTTGACATGCATGGTGAAATGGGCTGCCGTCGATTCCTCGTGGTATTCCCTAATGTTATTTTCGCTTTTGACCATTGTCTGTATCGTTTCTGTCGTATCAAAGATACCGAAAGTTTGATCTATTGCTTTGCCAATGCCTGCTGCCCAATTTCAACCAGTTTCTTGCCGTCTACGTACCCAACCTGCTTCAATACCATCTTTCCCTCGGGGGTAAAGAAAAGCAACGCAGGATAGGCGGTGACATTCCACTTTTCAGCAAGTCCTATCCCTTCACCTTGCTCCATATCGGCTGTATAGTTGATAAAATGACTGTTGAAATACGCTACAGCATCCTTGTCCTTGAATGTGGTAGCTTTCAGTAGCTTGCAGGGGCCACACCAGCTGGTGTAGGCATCCACAAAAATGTACTGGCCACTTTTCTTTGCTTCGGCTGCGACAGCCGCCCACTTCGTGGTCTTAAACACGATCTCCTGCGCGGAGTTGTTCTTAGCTGTTTCCCGTTTTTGGGCAACAACGGTGCCCGCCATGGTGAGGAGGAAAAACAGGACGATTGTTCTCATAATTTTATGTAATTAATGGTCTTTTTTGATGCTTGCGGCCACAGCCGTCAGCAATTCCGGACTGAGCCGTTGTTTGAAGTCGGGATTGATGTACTCGAATTGAATAACGCCCTTTGTGTCCAGAATGAATACCGACGGAACCGGAAGCAATAGATCTACATTCTTCCCGTCGGTGGTCTTGGGCAACATTTCCCAATACCCCTTCGGTGCCTTGAACGCGATGCCGAATTGTTTGGACACGGCGAGGTCAGCATCTGACAACAACGTGTAACTCAGTTTTTCCTTTGTGGCCGACTGCATAAGACCTTCAGGAGCATCCGTGCTCACCGCAACCAGCTGATAACCCTGTTGCTCCAGCTCCGGCGCGATATCCTGCAAGCCGGAAAGCTGCTTGGAGCAGAATGGGCACCAGCCTCCCCGGTAGAAGATGAGGATGGTTGGTTTTGCCGCAACTAACTTGTTTAAATCGATGGCCCTGCCAGCAGCGTCCTGCAAGGTGGCCATAGGGATGTTTTCCCCGATGAGCAACGGGCTGATATCTTCCGGTTTTTGCGGAAATAGCGGCTTTTCTTCCATCATGTTGGCTTGCTGTGCCTTCAATACCGATGGAAGGATCAGCATCGCCAAACAACAAAAAGCAACCAATGATGCGATGTTAACCTTTTTCATTAAACTATTCATCTGACCTATTATTACTATTCTTCTTATGTATTACTTGGTAATGAGCTCCTTGGCAAGCGGAAAGTCCACCGGAACGTTCGTCACGGCATGCAGCAGGTTCGTGATGGTTTTATCGCCGATAAGGACGATGGTATCCACGAGGTTTTCCTTGGTATAGCCGACTTCAAAAAACACATCGAGCGTGGCGGCATTCACCTCGCCACGGTTTGTAGTAATGCTTCTCGTCAATTTTGCCAAGGCATCCAGTTTCTCGTCGAACGTTACGGAAGCTTCACGGATTTCCAAGGTTTCTGCTTCGGAAAACCCCGCAAGTTGGGCAAGGTAGGTATGCGCACTTAGGCAATAGATGCAATTATTGACTTGGCTGACCACCAGGTTGACCACTTCGGTTTCTTTTTTTGAAAGGGACCGCGGATTGCCCTGAAATTGTAGATAAGCACCCAATGCATGGTTTGAATACGCCATTGTGGCATAAAGGTTGGGCACTTTTCCCAATCCGGATTCCAATTGGTCAAACAATTGCTGGTTGTGTGTAGAAACTTCTCCCCGTTGGGGTACACGGAATACTGTTTTCATTTACTGATCGTTTTATTGAAGGGTCACTTTCAGGATACCCGAAATGTCTGGCAAGGTGGTGAATGCATTGGGGTTGGGAACGGCTTGTATCGGCTTGCTTTCCATGAGCGGCGTGCCTGCCAGGTTAAATTGGGTAATGCCCGCACCGGGGAACTGGTCGATGGCTGTACCGTTGTCATATAGTTCGATGGATGAAGAAATGTCGCCCTTTTGCATGGCGTCTACCCCATTGTCTTTGGAAGCAAAAAACCAATCGTTGGAAAAACCGTACATGGTAGCAATGGCCAAGCGGTCTCCTGCAGCTACCTCCAACTGTTGGGAGGCACTGCCACCCGGTTGCCCCTCGATTTTGGGCAATAGGACCGTTGTGTTTGCTTCTGCCAAAACATATACTTCCTTGACACCGGACAGGGTTTTCAAGTGTGCGGCCAATCCGGTGGCATCTCCCTTTTGGGCCAGTTCCTTCAATCCCTCTCCGCGGTCATTTTCTCCCGTTTTGTAAATTGGATTCTCGATGCCGCTATATACGACCACCAATACCGGAGAAAGCGGTGTGAAAATGCCGGTCTGCCCTTCGAGGTATTCCCCCAAGGCAGTATTGTCACCCATTTCGGCAATGGCTGTAAGCCCGTTTGCCGTGGGTTGCTCCGCTTCGTATAGGGGCATCGGATTTAGCAAGTCGCCCCCTGCAATATAGGAAATTGCCCATACACCGGGACTGAAGGGCGTCGGGTTGGCCGTGGCACCCGAGGTATTGGTAATTGTCAATGTAAACATGGAATTGCCGTTGTATTCCAGTGCCAGTTTCATCAGTGATGGGGCAGGGGCATAGGCATTGCCCTGAGCATCCGTGCCGTTTACTTCGGTGATGTTTTTGAGGGTAGCTTCTGCGGTGCCGGGATGCGCAATCGATGCCCCAGGGGGTTGATTGATGCGTGTGCCATTGTCCCACAGCTTGATTTGTGCCGATACATCGCCTGTGATCGGGGTACCGTCTTCTTCATAAAGCAGGATGCCGGGATTGGCGGGCGCAAAAAACAAGTCGTTGGACCAACCATACATGCTGGCGAAGGTGATGGCCTGGCCCTTCGCAGCTGAAAAGCTGAAAGATATGGACTCCCCGGGCAACACAACCGGTGATGACTCCGAATGCTGAAATTTGCCCGACTGCACAAGTGGCCGTGAATCCAATACATTTTCGATGGTAATTGTCGCTGCAGTTGTTGTTGGTTTTTTGTCATTATCTTTATCACAAGCGGTAATGAGCAAGGGCAATACTGCCAACGATAACCAGGATGATTTTTTTTGTCTCATAACAATATGTTTGATGTTACCATTTTATTGTGACACAAAGGTAGGCCCACCCAGTTGTGACTGCGGCATCTGTATTTCCCGATATGTTGACGATATTTCCCGAAGGGTGTATTTAGACACCACGGCACGATGACGTCCGTTGTCTTCCGCTAAAGTATTTTCCTGTTATGATGACTACGATCATTTTTCTCCCTAAAGGGGATCATTGTTAACACATTAACTTTCTTATAAATTGCATACTGTTATGAAACGGCTACGTCTTTTTGCAATTTTTTTGCTTATTTTCAATGGCCTTTCAGCGATAGCTGGAGGTGGGATTTTAATCATCGATCCCCAGGGATATGCCATCCGGATACCCGTAAGCATCCTTCAATATAGCCCGTTTTCCAACTTTCTGATCCCCGGTATACTTTTGTTCATCTTCAACGGACTTTCAAGCCTGCTGATAGCGTGGGCGGTCATAAACCGGATCCAAGGGTATCTGTGGCTGGTCATATTCCAGGGCGTAGCGTCTATTACATGGATAGTGACCCAGGTGGTCATGATCCGTGAGATCGTATTGCTCCACTACATCTACGGGGGGATTGGGCTACTTTTTCTCGTCGCAGGCATTTTACTTGAAAGGTATGCTGACTAAACCGCTTGATGTATTCTGTAAATAAATGCCCATCAGTTTTCAAGACCGCTGCAAGAGCTCCGTTGGTGCATAGCCATACCGTTTTTTAAAGGCGAAGGAAAAATGCGATAGGTTTTCAAAACCGACTTCGTAGCAGACATCGGTTGGCTTTGCTTTCCTTTCTACCAAATGGTAATGCGCCAGTTCTAATCGTTTCTGCGTCAGCCAGCGCTGCGGCGTCATGTTGAATGCTTTTTGAAAGTCCCGCTTGAAGGTCGTCAGGCTGCGGCCGGTGAGGTAACAAAATTTTTCAAGTGGTAGATTGAACATGAAATTCTTCAGCATGTAGCTGGCAAGATCTATCTTTCCCGGTTCCTCAAAATTGGCCAGTACATTGTCTACCGTTTTGTCAATCGTCCTTAGGATACTTATTGCTTCCGTTATTTTAAGGGAAGCGATAGCTTCGGGCAGATCGCTCAGCTCAAAATAGGGTACCAGCGAAGAAAGGCAACTTTCCAGCAATGGGTGATTGCTATAGGAAAGTATTTTTTGGCTCGCAGACGCTTTTAGTGTTACATCCAATTTTGCGTAATATTCCCTTAGCTTTGCCGTTGAAAGGTGCATAACCACGGTTTTATGCGGCTGTCCATCCTTGGGGTAGTTGATGATTGTGGCCAATTGGTTTCTTGGAATCAAAAAAATATCGCCCTTTTTGAAAAAATAGGTTGCATCAGCTTGCACAATCTTCGTTTCCCCGGAGATAAACCAGATCAGCATGTGATGATCGAACATGATGTCCGATTTAAAAAACTTATCCTCATAACAGGACAATTTTATATCACTTGTTATATATTTTGCTTTATACTCCATGGTCTTGCTTTTTGGTGGCTCCCATCACAGAAGCCAACCATACAAAAATAACTAATATCATGCATTTGAACGTATACCGAGTGCTTAACCAATGTTGAATTTTATGCCTGTCATCTCTTCGGTAAGTGCCCACAAGCGCTTTGCACTGGCCTCATCAAGTGCATATTGCTGTACACCACTTTGATGAAGCCTTGCATGGGTCTGCACGGAGGGATCAGCGGATAGCAGTTCGGCGATATCAGCGTCTTCGCAGTATACCCCGCCGATGTCACTGAGCAACGGACTGGTTGCAGCCCATACGGTGGTTGCAGCGCCCTGGGGTATGGTCTTCAGGGATGCCAAAACTTCGGGGCGCAGGTTGCCGTCTCCATCCAGGAATCCCATTTGCTGAAACAACTTGGCAGATGCCTCCCTGGCCAGTTCCGTACCGGCGATTGATCCCGGGTGTACCGAATATGCTCTTACGTTGTAGCTTTTCGCACGGTTGTCCAGCTCCAAGGCAAACAGGTTGCTGGCTGTTTTGGATTGGCCATAAGCCTGCAATGTTTCATACGCGCGATGTTCAAAGTTCGGGTCGTCAAAATTGAAGGACGCCATGTGGTGCCCCAGCGAAGAAACGTTGATCACCCTTGCTCCATTTGCCTGTTTTAACGCAGGCCATAATTTTGCAGCCAAATGGAATTGGCCAATGTAGTTGGTGGCAAGCTGTGATTCGATGCCACGCTGGTCTTTGCGTAGTGGTACCCACATGATACCTGCGTTATTGATCAACAGGTGCAGGGGCCTGTTTGATGCAAGGAATTTTTCAGCGAATGCGTCTATGGAAGCAGGCTCCATGAAGTCCATTGGTGCGATTTCTACGTTGGCGATGCCTTCCAGGTTTTTGCGGGCTTTTTCCACGTCTCTTGCTGGAACGACTACGGCCGCACCGGCGGCCGCCAATGTGCGCACTGTCTCAAGGCCGATGCCTGTATTGCCTCCTGTTACGATTGCGATCTTGCCCGTGAGGTCGATGCCTTTGATCACGTCTGCTGTTGTCGATTGGGCGCTGAAGCCTGTGCCGAGTGGGTGCTGAAGCGCTCCCTGATTGTTGTGCTGTATCATCATGTTTAATTTTGTTGATACAAAAATAGTGCGCTTGCTCTTGGATGTCTTTGTTCAAACGTCCGAATGTGTTTTGTTCAAACGTCCAGGTAATGGCAAGCCCTGCGTCTGTATACCCGCTGGAATAGCCGGGTATGCAGACGCAGGAAGCTCGCTGATGCTCCCTGCTTATTTCTGCGCTTCCAAATAAGCGACCAACGACGCCAGCTCCTGATAACTTAAGGCATTGGCCAGCCCCTCAGGCATCATGGAATATTCGAGTTCTTGCCGGGCAGCGATGTCCGACTTTGCGATGGTTGTTGCCGCTCCCGCAATATTGCGGATGGTTAATTTATCCGCCGATTCCGCCGTTACAAAACCTACATACGCATCTCCGCCCTTGGTCTGGATTTGGGCGGTTGAAAAACCTTGCGATATCGAGGCATTGGGCTTCAGGATGGATTCGGCGATTTGCTGGCGGTTCATGATCGATCCGATCTGACCCATGAATGGTCCCTTCATCACTTCGCTTCGGTCGATGCTGTGGCAGGTCTTGCAGCCCTGGCTTACGAAAAGCGCAGCCCCTTCCTTTGGATCGCCCTTGATTTTGTCCAGCGCAAGCATTACATCTTCGATGGAAGATTCGCCCACCTGTCCTTTCTTGTTTTTGATCTTCTCCAAATCTACCTGCGGTGCATCCTCTTTGGGCGCTTGTATTTCGATGATTCCGAATTGGTCAATCCCCAGCCGATACCGGGTATTGAGCGCTTTAAAGAAATCTTTATCCGGATGTTGGTCTTTTTTCCACTGTTCCAACAAAAATGCCCGGATGGTCGGCGTAGCATCCCATGCTATCGCTTTGTAGTACGGCCCGTGTGTATCCGGCCGGGTACTCCACCACCACGAGGCATCATACGGGGCTTCTTGGTGGTAGATACGTGCAAGTGTATTGATAAGCTTGGCTTTGAAAGCTTCGTCGCTCGTGTTTTCGTATGCCGCCATCAATGCTTGTACCACGCGATCATCGTGCATATAGCGCATTGCCCATAAGGCCAGATCGCTGTTTGCGGAATTCAGCGCTTGAATGCATTCCTCCTTGGCATCCAAGGCCACCAACGCCTTCACTGCCAGGTGGGGGATGACGATCTCGGCGTTGGGTGTAGCATGTGGGCCTTCAGTGCCCAGCGCCGGTGCTTTGAAAGATGATGGCACCTTGAATGCCAACAGCGCATTCACCGCTTCCTTATTCCCCAATCGGCCAAGGCCAATAATCGCCGCGGCCTGTACCCGTGGGGAAGGCGACTGCAGTCCCGTAAGGAACGGTGCTAAAGGAACTGCTTTCACCCAAGCTTTGCGATCTGCCAATGCCCTTAGTGCAAATTCCTGTAGAGTCGTATCCGCTGCGGCTTCAACCAACTGTGGGATGCCATCGCTTCCCGCTAGCTGTGCATAGGTAAACAGTGCTGCCACGCGTGATTCCATATCCAGGGAAGCATCTTTCGCCAATTTCCATACCGATGAAGCAGCTTGCTCATTATCCGTTTTGGCCAGCAGTTCGTATTGGGCGGCCAGCCGGGTTTTTGCATTTTTAGCCTTCAGTAGCGCCACCAGTTTCCGCTCGGACAACCCCTGTACGCCAGCAAATGGCTCGCGATCAAATCCCTTTGGAACGGCGCGTATGACATAGCCGATATCCGGGCTTCCGGAATACCCTGCACCATCCCAGGCCGATAAATATAGGATGCCGGAAGCATCTACGTCCACATCAGTGATTTGTGGCAGCTGGATGAATTTTTCTTCGCGTTGGGTAAATGTTGCTTTATCTGGTGCTACGGGATGCCTGTAAAGGTAGCTCCGGCCCCAATCCGCCATCAGTGGGGTGTTGTTGTATTCTTCCGGCCAACGCTCGTCATTAAGGTACAATGCGCCGGTTCCCGAGCCACCGCCCAGATCTATCAAAGCCGGAATGATTTCTTCCGTAAAATGCTGGAACAAGATGGGATAACCGTATTCTCCCGATTGGATTTGATGGGAGAAGCGGATATTCCAGCCCCCGCCGTCGTTGGTATTGTCCCGTGTAAAGATATTCATGAACGGATCGATGGCCACATCGTAGATATTCCGTAGCCCATGTGAATATATCTCCATCTCCGTGCCGTCTGGCCGCACGCGCACAATACCGCCCCCAAGCATGGTCAGTTTCGTTCCATTGCGGTCCGTGGCATTGTGGAAGCCAAAATCGCCCACGGCGATGTAGATCCAGCCATCGATACCCATCTGGATGCCATTGGTGGCGTGGTCGGTACCACGCTCGGCAAGGTAAGTCGGATTACTGATGTCTGTAATCAATGGGTGCGGTTCGCCATCTGCGACACCGTCGTTATCCCGGTCTTCGTAGACGACGAGGTCCATATTGGCAGCTTTTTTGGTTTCTTCCGAGAAGCGGGTGTGCAATACAAATACGTGGTCGCCCAATGCCAGTATTCCCCTGGGGTTGTCCATATGGGCAAATTCAGTGAGGGTATCCAGCAGGCCATCGCCATTGCAGTCGACCAGTTTGATTACCGCGCCGTGTCCCATTTCTTTTCCGAGCGATCCCATCTTGTCGACACCTACAAAGACAGCGCCGGAAGCGGACACGGCGAGGCAGGATGGACTGGGTACCAAATCAGCACCTGCGAATACCTTGATATCCAGATTTTCCGGCCATTCCAGGTTGGCAGTCAACGAGTCGGTCATCGCGGTATAGCGATCTTCCGTTGCAACCGTGCAATTACAGTCTTCCGAACCGCATGACCACGTCAATGCGATGGCAGCCATTATCATTATTGCTCCAAAAAAACCTTTCATTTGCTTATAACAGTTTTAAGTGCCGTAAAGATAATCATGTTCCGGAAAAGTCAAAATGTGTGATGAATAGGTTACACACGACCGAGCATCGGACAATTTTTTATAATTTTACCGACTGGTCTTTTAAATCCATAAATTCATGATAGTTGGTTATCCAAAATTGCTAAGTGCTTGGTTGGTGTTGTATTGCCTGGTTTTTCACGTGTCTTTGAGTAACGGCCAAGGAAAAGCCACTATTCCGGGCGACTTTCCGGATCCTACGGTGATTGGTGTTGACGGGCGCTATTACGCCATTGGTACGTCCAGCGAGTGGGGTCCGCATTTTCCCATTTATGCCTCTAATGACCTGAAAAGCTGGAAACAACAGGGATTTGTTTTTGACGAGCTACCGGCTTGGACGGCATCTGCATTTTGGGCACCCGAGTATTTTTATCATGATGGGTTGTACTATGTATATTATTCCGCCAAACGAAAAGGAGACGGCGTATCGTGCATCGGTGTCGCCACATCGCGCTATCCGGATAGGGGCTTTGTCGATAAAGGCGTGGTCGTGGCTTACGGGACCGAATCCATTGACGCCTTTGTCGTCAAAGAAGGAACGGATTTATACATCACCTGGAAAGCGTATGGGCTTGATAAACGTCCTATTGAACTGTTGGGGAGTAAATTATCGTCCGATGGCCTGCAATTGGAAGGCGAGCCTTTTTCGCTTTTGATGGATACCGCGCGGGTAGGCATCGAGGGACAAAGTTTCCTTCGTCATGACGGTTATTATTATATGTTCTATTCCGCTGGCAATTGTTGCGGCGTGCGCTGCGACTATCACGTGCAGGCCGCGCGTTCGCGCTCCATCCGAGGACCTTATGAGCGAGTAGGGGCCGCGGTGCTGCTGGGCGAAAATGCCGATTGGAAATGCATGGGGCATGGTACGTTTGTAGCCAATGGCGACAAGATCTATTATTTGTTTCATGGCTACAATAAAGTAGGTACGACCTACACAGGCAGGCAAGGTCTACTGGCGGAATTGGCTTGGTCGCCATCCGGTGAGCCCGTATTTACCTTCATTCCTGCTGGGGATGAACGGCCGGAAGCCTTGGCTGCGGATTTTTTGTCTGATAACAGGGACATGCCGTTCTGGCAATGGGACTATCGCCATTCCAAGCCGGCATTCCAGCAGACGCGTTATGGCCTGGAGCTTGGCGGATCTGTTTTTCCGGAAAATCCTACCGGCATTGCCTTGTCGGTGAGGCCGACCGCTACAGCATATGAGATGGGCACCACGATAGATCTGGCACGAAGTAACGCAGACGCCCAAAAAGGGCTTGTTATCTACGGCGATCAGGACGGCGCTATTGGCGTGGGTATAACGCAGCATACGTTGCAATTCTGGACGGTCAGACAGGGAAAAAAAGAAACGCTCGGTGGGGCGGATCTTCCCGACGACCTATCCACTGTCTCACTCAAGCTTACGGTAGGACCTGATTTTACGTATCGGGCATTTTATAACGTCAATGGACAGTGGACGGAATTGGAGGCCAATGATCGCCAGGGATCCAGCCTACAAGGAATTATCCAATGGGATCGAAGCCCCCGACCCGGCCTTCATTTTTCAGGAGATAAAGAGGCGAAGGCGGTCTTTCAACGTTTTTATATCCAAGATATCCTTTAGCTGGATATTTATGGTTGTAACAAAAGAGATACGTTTTCGGTGATTCCGGCATAACGTTTCGGATTAAGGATTTTTTAAGCGTTTATTAATTGGTTGGTCATTCTTTTGGCCTTTGGTAATCGGGCGTGTCCCAATTGCTGTTTAAACCAATTTTATGAATCTTTTTTATCGGCGCTCAGCTAAATTAGCATTTTCCTTTTTCTTTGCCGTGATGGCTGTTGGTGTGTGGCCGCTTGCTGCCCAGACACCAAAACTCACGTCGTTTGTAGATCCCTTGATCGGCTCTGGCGATCACGGCCATGTTTTCGTGGGTGCTAGTGTTCCCTTCGGCGCCGTCCAGTTGGGGCCTGATAATTTCTATAAAGGTTGGGACTGGTGCTCGGGCTACAACTATCAGGATAGCGTGATCCGGGGATTTGCACATACGCACCTCAGCGGTACCGGCATTGGCGATCTTTCGGACATCCTCTTCATGCCCTATACGGGCGAGGTTAAGCTCGATAAGGGAGAGGAAACATCACCCGGCAGCGGCTATGCATCGCTCTTTTCGCATCAAAACGAGGTGGTGAAACCCGGCTATTACGCCGTCAAGCTGGCCAACGGTGTTGCCGTTGAGCTTGCGGCGACTGAGCGGGTCGGATTTCACCGTTACCAATTTCCTGCCAGTGAAGACGCGCGCGTCATCATCGATCTCAAGGAGGGGATAAATGACCAATCCACCGATACCTACCTGGAGCAGGTAGACGACTATACGCTAAAAGGTTACCGCTCGTCATCCGGCTGGGCAAAAACGCAACTCATTTATTTCGCCGTGAAATCCTCGGTGCCCATCAGTGATTTCACGCTTTATCATGACACAAATCCCGTGGAAGGAAAGCGCGCTAAAGATAAGGCCGTTAAGGGCCTTATTTCACTGGGTAAATCTCCCGGCGTCGTCCAATTCAAAGTCGGCATTTCGCCCGTGAGCGCGGACAATGCCCTGGCGAATATCGCCGCCGAAGCACCCGACTGGAATTTCGAAAAACTGGTGCAGGCAGCCGACGACAAGTGGAACCAAGCGCTTTCCAAACTGACCATTGAGACCAAAAACCCAGTGGATAAACGGATTTTTTATACCGCGATGTACCACACGATGATCAACCCTGCCTTGTTCAACGATCACAACGGCGACTATCGCGGTACTGATCAACAGGTTTATGAAAAAGCACCTTTTGCAAACTACAGTATCTTCTCCACGTGGGATACCTATCGATCGGCCCACCCGCTTTTTGTGCTTACCCAGCCCGACCGTGTAAGCGATATGGTCAATGCGATGCTGGCCATCTATGACCAACAGGGGAGTTTGCCTGTCTGGCACCTCATGGGCTACGAGACCGGTACGATGGTGGGGATAAGCAGCCAGCAGATCATTGCCGAAGCTTACCTGAAAGGCATCGGCGGCTTTGATCCCGAGCGCGCGTTCAGTGCGATGAAAGCTACAGCGATGTCTGATCTTCGCGGGCAAAACTATCTTCGCGAGCTCAAACCGATTCCCTCGGACGTGCGCGTGGCGCGGCCGGTAGCCCAAGCCCTGGAACTGGGCATTGGCGATGGCAGCATTGCGCTGATGGCCAATGCAATGGGCAAAGCCAATGACTATGCGTACTTCGAAAAACGGGCCAGGAACTACCGGCATTATTTCGATGCCAGCGTCGGCTTCCTGCGCGGCAAAATGAGTGACGGGAGCTGGAATCCCAATTTCGATCCGCTTAAGTCCGTACGGCCTTATGGCAATGATTTCGCAGAAGGTAATTCTTGGCAGTACCTGTGGCTAGTCCCACAGGACGTCTATGGCCTCATTGACCTGCTGGGAGGCGAGGCGTCCTTCCGTGCCAAACTCGACACGTTCTTTACCATTCCATTGGCAGGCGATTTGGTGGATCTCACCGGTGGCATCGGTCAATATGCGCATGGCAACGAACCGAGCCACCACATTACGTACCTGTATGCCCACGCGGGTGAGCAATGGAAAACTGCGGAAAAAGTGCGGTATATCATGAACGAATTTTACCACGACAAACCGGCGGGTATTATTGGCAATGAAGACTGCGGGGCCATGTCGGCTTGGTATATCTTTTCGGCAATGGGATTTTATCCGGTATTTCCAGCCTCCGGGACGTATGTGATCGGCAGTCCGGCGGTCGACAAAGCGACCATCAACCTTCCGGCAGGGAAAAAATTTGTGGTGACAGCCATCAACAATAGCCCGGAGAATATTTACGTCCAAAGCATCAGGCTCAATGGGAAAGATTATCCACATTCATACCTGCTGCACAGCGACATCACGAAGGGCGGGACGCTCGAAATGACGATGGGAAACAAACCGAATAGGCAATTTGGCAGCCTGAAAGCAAATAGGCCGCGCTAATCTTTATAACTATCAAACAGATGAACAGCAAGAAATACACCATGGTATTGCTCAGCGCGATGTTGGTGAGCATAGCAGGCTTTGCACAGCGCAAACATAGTAAAACTTCCCGATTCACGAGTTACAAAGGGTTCATTATGGCGGGCTATCAAGGATGGCACAATACACCAGAAGACGCCGCAGGCAAGGGATGGGGGCATTACCTCCAGCGTGGTACCTTCGGACCGGGCAACATGATTATTACCTGTACCTTACGGGCTATGCGGGGGATATCCTGAAGAAGAAACAGCCATTGCCAGCTCGTATCCCGCTGCCGAAGAACAGCGAATCGGCTAATTAGGCGCTACCGTATCCGATTCCAACTTCATTTCAGTATCTTGCGCGAAATTGCCTTCCCACAAAAATGGAGCGACTATGAACATCTTGGTCATCGAGGATGAATTGTCATTGCAGGAAACTATCCGGGAGTCATTGGAGAAAGAAAATTTCCACGTCGAGACAGCCAATGCATTTGACGAAGCCATCAATAAAGTAAGTTTTTTCGACTACGACTGTATTTTGTTGGACATCATGCTGCCCGGTGGCAGCGGGCTGAATATACTGCGGCACCTGCGGAGCATTGAAAAAGGGGATAATGTCATCATTATTTCTGCGAAGGACTCCGTGCACGATAAGATTACGGGTCTTGACCTTGGTGCTGACGACTACCTGACCAAGCCTTTCCACTTGGCCGAGTTGAATGCTCGTGTCAAATCGCTGCTGCGCAGGCGGTCTTTTGGCCGGAAAAACACGGTATCATTCCAGAACATACACGTGGATATGGACAATTTTTCCGCCAGTATCGACGAAACGCCACTCACACTGAACCGCAAGGAGTTCGATATTTTAGTCTATTTCATCCTGAATAAAAATCGGATTGTCAGCAAACCGTCCCTTGCCGAAAAAGTATGGGGAGACTACATGGAAGATGCCGATGACTACGACTTCATCTATTCGCAGATCAAAAACCTCCGGAAGAAGTTGCGTGATGGGGGTGCCAAAATCAGGATCCAGCCTGTATATGGAATGGGATACCGGCTGGAAGCATTATGAAGCTGTTAAATCACACACTGGGGTATTTGGCAGTGGCCCTCCTCTTGGTCGTGGGGCTATGGGGATGGCTTTTCTTTTTGTACCTCCGTGGTCAGATCAACGCCGATCTGGATCACAACCTTAATAATTATAAACTGGATATTATCGAAGAAGCGCAGCGTGATTCTACGGTATTGGCGCGCCATGGGTTTTGGGGCAAATCCTTTGAAATCCGTAAAGCCACCCGGGAAGAGGCATTTGCCGTCAGCGACACCTACGAGGATGGCTACGTCATAATGCCGCAGGGATCCGAGGAAGTTCCCGCGCGCGTACTCCACACCGCATTCGAGCTGAACGGCAATTACTACTTGCTGAGCACCTCGTTGGCGACGGATGAGATAGACCACCTGATGTCCTCACTGGCCCTGTCTGTAGGCGGGCTCTATCTTGCGTTGCTGGTGAGCATCCTGCTGCTGAATAACGTCATCCTTCAACGGGTTTGGACCCCATTTTACCAGTTGGTCGCCCAACTGAGCCATTTTCAAATCGACAAAAACCAACGCTTGGACCTACCCATTACCCAGGTGAAAGAATTTAATGAACTGAACGAAGCCGTCGGTCAACTGGTTCAACGCACGGAAGAAACCTATCGCAGCCAAGAAGAATTTACCGCAAATGTTGCCCACGAATTGCAGACGCCATTGGCCGTGAGCCTGAATAAGCTGGAGCTTTTGCTGGAGAAGGAGGAGATGACGGCTCCCATAGCCAAGGAAATCATCCGGGTGAGCGATATGCTTCGCCGCCTCACGCGGCTGAATAAAACACTGCTCATGCTTGTCAAGATTGAAAACCACCAATTTGCCGATAGTGTTCCCTACGCATTTGACCGCCTTGCTGAAGATCTGGCCGGTGAGCTGGAAGTCCTTGCTACGCGGCGGCATATACAGCTTACATTCCGCAGAAACGGTGTTTGGGAGACTACCATCAACAGGGATTTGGCAGCCCTGCTGATTACCAATTTATTGAAAAATGCCATTTTCCATAATCACACAGGTGGCAGTATTGACCTAACGGTAGGCCCCGGCCGTGTGGAGGTGCGTAATACCGGCTTACCGCAAGCACTCGACCAGCGGCTGGTGTTTGAGCGTTTTCATAAAGGGGATTCAAGCACCCAATCCTCAGGGCTGGGACTGGCGATCGTTAGTGCCATCGGCAAGCTATACCACTTGGAAATCACCTATTCATATGACGGCGGGTACCATGTTTTTGAAGTAAGGGCATGAATCCAACTTCATTTCAACATTCTGGCGTAGCCTTGTGCTATGAAACGAATGCTGTACCTTTTCTTGATTATGAAGCTGCCGGTAGCTGCGCTTTCGCAGACCAGCGAAAAACCGTATAAAATAAAACATGCCGAGCCCCTCTATATTGATCTCATGCGCGATCTGGGCGCACATCGTGGCGAAAAAGAAATCAATGTCGGGATGAGCTATCAGGAGATGGGTGAATATAACACGGTGCAGGGCTTTGCCGAGTACGAGTTTGCTGTGGCCGACCGTTTAGGACTGGAAGTGGAGATGCCCTTCTCGTTATATAACACGCCGGACGTGGCGATGGATGCTTCCGCAATGCCGCACAGCAAGGTGGAAGGATTGAAACTGGCAGGGCAGTATACGTTTCTCGTATCTAAGCGCGCGCAGACTTCAATGGCCATCGCGTTTATCCACGAGTTCCGCTTCCATTCGGCCTATTCGGTGCGGCAGGGCAAAGACTTCTTTTATGCCAACTCGGAAAACCCTATTTTTGTCGCGGCAAAGCGCTGGGGTCGGCATGTCCATACCCTGTTGTATACCGGTCCGGAGTGGGTGTTTTCAGCCGAACCGGGAGCACGGCAATTTGTATACCAATTGAATTACAGCCTCCACTACATGGTGGAGGGTAATCATTTCGTGGGCATGGAAGTCAACCAGGAGTGGACACCGCATGGTTGGGAGACGGTGTTGCATCCGCAGGTTAAGGTTGCATTGAGCCATCGCGTAGCACTTGGGCTTGTGACTGGTCTGGCAACGGGGCACCATGGCGGAAGTCCCCAATTGATGACCAGGCTTATCGTGGAGCCGTGATGGATCATTGAGGAATTGTTTGATTGAGATAATTAAACGCGTTAGATAAAGAAAGATGAGTGAATTGAAAAAATGGGTAATACTGACTACTGGGCTGTTGCTTTGTTCGTATACTTGGGCCAGTGCGCAAGAACTAAGGAGAAACCAGGTGCCTTCGGTGATTTTGAACCGTTTTGAGACGGAATTCCGTAATGCACGTGATGTAGAATGGGAGCGTAAGCTGGGCCTGTACGAGGTCGAATTTGAAATAGGCCCATGGGAGCATGAAGTGCATTATGACCGGGATGGTACAAAAGTATATCACGAACAGGAAATCGGCGAAGACAAGCTCCCACAGCCTGTCAAGGACGCTATCCGGCAAAAATATCCCGACTGCCGCTTAAGTGACATGAAGCGCATCGACCGAAAAGGCCAGATCACGTACGAATTGGAAGTCAAGACTGCTGAGGGACGCGAGCGCGAGCTGATTCTTGATGAAAAAGGCACGATTCGCTCAGACAAGCGAGATTAACGATTGGCATCGGGGGTATCCTCCATTTTTTCGATGCTGACAATCCCTATCTGTTCCCGTTTGCCCTTGAGGCTTATTTGTCCGATGGATTGGGTCTTGAAATGCTTGGCTAAGCCGGTTCTTTCCGCCAGGTATTCCGATACCAACAATTCCTTATGGTATTGATTACAAACGCTCTGTATCCGCGCTGTGGTGTTGATGGTATCGCCGTGGTAGGCGATGTCCCGTTTGATATCGCCTATTTCTACGGCCGTCACCATACCCATGTGGAGGCTTGCTTTAAATTCCGGAAAGAATCCATATTTTTCCTTGTAATAAGCAAGGCGTTTTAAAAACTGGCGTTGGCAAGCGAAAAAAAACAGCACACAACGCTCATACCGCATATCATTGTTCACACGCCATGTAAGCACCATTTCGTCGCCCACATATTGATATATCTCCACATTGTAGCTCGATAGCAATTGGTTGATGTCATAGAAAGCGTCCCTAATGAACGCACTATACCTGAGGTGGCCCAGTAGCTCTGCAATCGTTGTAGAAGATTTTAAATCCATAAACATGAATACCCGTTCTTCCTCTATTGGGTTTTTATACTTGCCAAACCATAAAGGTACCAGTACACCTGGGCCGTACTTCTTGTTTACCAGATTGATAAAACTTATCAGCAGCGTCATCAATAGATAAAAAATAACGAAAAAATATACAATATACCGCCAGGATTGCTGCTTTACCAGAATAAGCGCATGATCGGCAGACACCAGGTAAGGAATGATACGTTCGAAAGAAATAGCCGTCAGGATGGCAAGGATAAGCAACGTCATCGTGAACGAAATCAGCGCTTTTGCGAGCATGACCCTGCCCAGGCTCATTTTCCTGAAAGTATACTTGTCCAGGTAGTAATCCGTCGTGCCAAGCACAGCACCGTACAGTATGCCTAATAGCGTCAACAGCACGAACACCCAAGTCAGTTCATACTGCGCATGCAAGGAGAAAACCGCACTGATAAAGTTTGAATAGAGGTAAATAAGAAGCGCCATCAGGTTATTGACGATCACCCAAAACGTGATTTGTATACCCACGTGGCTTAGCGCGGGAAATCGAGCAGCGAATCGACGTACGGTCGCCGTATAGTTAAAATCGAATAACATCTGATTTAAATGTGGGATTAAATATAGTAACTATTTCCCATAGCTGCTTTCGCTGGCGGATAGCCTGAACGATTTTGAACGGTTTTGAACAGGATTGCATTTCGTTTTTTCAGCCATAAGCCCATCCTTTGTTGCTGCAACAACAAAAGATAGCTCAATTATGATACGTAATCTCTTCAAAACCATTTGGCGTCAATTGTCACAAAGCAAGCCTTTCGGAATTATTAATACCGTTGGCCTTGCGCTGGCTATGACGTGTTGTTTGCTTATTTTCCTTTGGATACAACATGAGCGGCGTGTTGATAACTTCTTTTATCATGGCGATCGGCTTTTTGTGGCCTACCAAACGCTTTCCGATGGGAATCGTGTGGAGGGCAATTACCGTACACCTCTTCAATACATTAGTACGCCCGAGAAAAGCGAACGTATTTTTCTGCTTGAAGATGCAAAAGACGCCGTGCCCGAAATCCAGTCGGTGGTCTTCTATGCCACAGGATACGAGCTGCCTTGGGGGCATCCCGAAACCCTCGAAGCAAACGGCAAGAAAAATAAGCTCAATGGCGCCCGAGCCAGCCGGGACTTTTTCAAGGTACTGGACTATCCACTTTTGGAAGGCGATGCGGAAAACGCTTTGAAGGAGCCTCACCATATGGCCATCTCCCGCGCGGTGGCCACCAGTTATTTCGGCTCGGTGCATCAGGCTATGGGGCAGACGTTGCGTTATGAAAACCGGCTGGATTTTATGGTGTCAGCTGTATTTGAAGATATCCCTTCCAGCAGTTCGCTTGATTTTGATTTCCTGCTCAATTGGGACGCACACAATACCATACTGGAGTGGGCATCGCCCGAGTTTACCACCTATGTATTGTTGGCCGACAATGCCCATGTGCCATCGGTCGAAACGAAAATCAACCAATACATCAAGCCACGTTTGAAGGAAGAAAAAGGCGTTGTCACCCAGATCGGATTACAGCCCTTAAAAGACCGCCATCTATACGGCAATTTCGTAAAGGGCAAGCCAGAGACCGGCCGCATCACCTATGTCCGTATTTTCAGTGGCGCTGCCCTGTTTATCCTGATTATCGCCTGCATTAACTTTGCGCTGATTGCCACGGCGCGCTCCATTAAAAGAAGCAAAGAAATCGGCATCCGAAAAGTGTTGGGTACCTCCCGGTTGATGCTGATCGTCCAGTTTTACCTGGAGGCCTTGTTGTTGTCCGTTTTTGCATTGTTCATCACGCTGTTCCTCATCAGCATAATCTTACCCTTTTTTGCCCTGCTTAGTGGTGCCGAAATCGTACAGCCGTTTGGTCAGGCGCAATTTTGGGGCACCGCAGCTATGCTCATGGTGGTCACCGCCTTGCTGGCGGGCACGTATCCGGCAGTCTTCCTGTCCGGCCTGCAGCCTACAAAAGCTTTAAAGCAGCGGCAGCTATTTTCCATGAAGCGGGGAGGGCTGCGCAGGCTACTGATCGTCTTTCAATTCAGCCTTTCCGTATTATTTCTGATTGCTACTATTGTCGTTTCGAGGCAAACGCGATACACCCAGGCGTTGCAATTGGGGTATGACCGCGAGAACCTATTGTATACGCGTATTGAAGGGGAACTGATGGAACAAAGCAATTATAACCTGTTTAAGACACTGGCACTGGATGTGCCGGGTGTTGTGATGGTAGATAGAGCCAGTGAGACTCCCCATGCTATGCGTTTCGTGGTTGACGTGGCAGACGGTGTTTCCAACACGTCGGATGGTGCCGATGCCATCAATTGGGAAGGTAAGCAGAAAAGTACCACGGTAGGTTTCAAGCCGGTGTCCGTAGGATATGATTTTGTAACGCTGATGGGACTGGATATTGTCGAAGGTCGCGACTTTTCGAGGATGAATGCCACAGATTCCGCAAGCGCTTTTCTGGTGAATGAAGAGGCCGTCCGGCAGATGGGCATGGAAGAACCCCTTGGCAAATGGGTTTCCGCGTGGCAAAAGAAAGGATACATCATTGGCGTATTGAAGGACTATCACACCTACTCGTTGCACGAGCCGATTAAACCCCTCGTTGTTGATGTAAAAGAATACGAATACTTCGGCGTGATACTGATACGCATTGACGGTGGTAAAACCCAACAGGCGCTGGAAGGACTCGGGCATATCTACAGCACGATAAACCCTGATTTTCCGTTCGATTATCAATTTGTCGACGCGGAATACCAAAACTTCTATACCAATGAACAGGTGATGGCCCGGCTTGTCACTGCATTTACTTCGTTGGCCATCGTAATTTCCTGTTTGGGATTACTGGGTTTAGTTGTCTTTTCCGTGGAGCAGCGTACGAAAGAAATCGGCATCCGCAAAGTTTTGGGGGCTTCAGTGGCCAGCATTGTCGGTATGTTGTCTAAAGATTTTGTCAAGCTTGTCCTGATTGCCGCATGCATTGCTTCGCCCATCGCCTGGTGGGCGATGGATCACTGGTTAGCAAATTTTGCCTACCACATTGCTGTCGAATGGTGGATGTTTGCCGTAGCAGGGCTGACGGTGGTCATCATTGCACTGGTTACATTGAGCTGGCAGGCCATTCGCGTGGCAGTGGCCAATCCGGTCCGTTCACTACAGGAGGAGTAACGTCTCATTTGGCATGGAGGTAGATTGCTCGGACGCGTTCATGCACTGCGCGGCCATCGCGAACCAACTGACCCAAGTACTGCGGGTCGTGGACACGCCGGTTCTGAAGGCGATTTCTGATGATATTCAGGTACGCGATTTTACCCATCGAGGTTTTATCAAGACCCAATAGTCGGCAGGAATGTCTTCCTAATAGAAAATGGTTGTAATACAAGTGGATTTCGCGCATTAGGCGGCGGCCAAGCCACGATGGTGGATAGTGAGATTTTAAGGGTTCTTCCTGGAGGGCTTTGGCCATCGCCTTTGAATCGTTATCGCCATCCGGCTGCGTCATTGTCCAATAAAAAAGCGCTTCAATTGCTGTTTTTTCGTCTTCTGGTAACAAATCGATAGGTATGCCTAACAAGTATCCCACGTATTTCCATAGGTGAAACAAGCCTTTTACTTCCCGTTCCAATGCAACGATACCCATTTGCCGGAGTCCGGTAAGGTATACCAGGGAAAAACCCAGGTTGGTCGCCAGCATATCCCAGGCATTTAATGGGAGTCCCCATTTTGTACTATCCCAATCTGTCGATGCGAGGATGCTGATTCGGGCAAATGAATGGATTATCCGGGTTTTCATTACTCCCGCGAAGCCTACGTTTCCATAGCCGAGCGCATTGTTTCCAGTGATATCCACCCAAAATTCCACCGTTTCAGCCAGCCGTTTTACGGCGCCCTTCTTGAGGGCTCCGGTATACACCAGGGGCTTGTTTATCGCAGCCGATTCATAACCACCCATTAAGCAGTAATCGCGCAATACCACCAATCCGGATAGGCCGCTGCGCTGGCTGAAGGTGACTCCGGCGGACAGCAGTTCGTTGTCTAGCCACGCAGGTGAGGTATCCACTTGCGAAAAAAAGCGATCCAGCACGTTGCGTTTGTCCAGCGGCACATTTCCTAGCTCGCGTAGGTAGGTTTCTAGTACCCGGAGGGTATTGGGAAAGCTTGAATTTACTAAAAGGTCTTTTACCAATGCATCTCCCCTGTCGTCAGCCTGGAAAAGGTACGGTACAAATGCGTCAGCATTTTTCATGTCAGGCGTGTTTGCCAGTTTTTTCAGTAGGTCGATGCCCACGTCATTTGCCCAATAGTGCGCAAAAGACGATGTGTTGGGCCGGTATCTTGAAGGGGCTTTCATTAGGCGACTTTAGCTCCTGTGGTCGCTCTTTCCATGGCGCCGCTATTCCTCACGTCGCGTATGCTCTTGCGGTTGCCAACGAACCAAACAATGTCACCAGCTTCAAAAACCAGGGATGCCTCGGGGTTGAGCATACGGACGCCGTCGCGTTCCACACCCACCACCTGTACTTGGCCACTCGTATCTTCGCGCAGTCCGGAGTGGGCAATACTTTTGCCTACCAGCGGGTGTTGCATTTGTAGCAACACCTGTTCGAGGGCGATGTCCTCGATTTCCATATCGTTATATTGGACATCCTCTTCCGATTCGAATGAGGTTTTCAAAAGCTGCATTTGTTCGTCCGTGCCTAATATTCCCACTTGATCATGCGGAAGTAGGCGGTGATCCCCACCAGGAAGATGTATCATATTTTCTCCACGCCTAATATAAACTACTTGGATTCCATAAGTATCTTTCCATCTCAAATCTTTCAAACAGGTTCCCGCATAGGTAGCCAGCGGGGGCACTTCCATTTCCACGATATGCGCATTCCACGCCTGCAAACCACTTTGTACTTCTTCATTCTTTTGATCGAGCCGTCCCCTGTTGGTCGCACGGGCGAGGCTGTTTTCCCGCTCATTCAAATTGCTAATAAAGCGCTCTTCGATGCGTTGGTACAGCCGTTGTATACGTCTTGAAAATAATAAGATAACGGGTAAAATGACCGGTAGTGTTATCCAGAGCGCTATGCTCGTAGACGTGAGCTGGTCGACGAATAGCCCGATCAATAAGACTCCGATGATCACACGGACGATTTCGATGGCTATAAGCGGGCTCTTGTTTGTCGTGGTGTCCATCCACATTTCTTGGTAAGCGTAGCACCGGGGTTTCTGAAAGACGATCGCCCATAAGAAAGGGGCGGCAACCAGTGTGGCGGTTCCTACGATGACAGCGTATTGTACATAAGTATTGGCAATTCTTCCATCAATGAGGGGTAATACCGCATACCTGAATAGCAACAGTATGGCAACCAACACAATGCTATTAATGACGATAATCCGAATATATTCCTTAAACAACACTTTCCAAGCCGGATTGGCCCGAAGTTTTTCCGTGCCGGTAGCATATTGTTCAATCCTGTCTTTCCAACGAGCCAGCGGCACACGGGCCAGCCACTTGTAAAACGGCTCGGAATATTTGATCATGTAGGGGGTGGTAAATGTAGTGATTGCCGACACGCCCACGGCAATGGGAAATAGAAACTCCGAGATTACACCGAGTGACATACCCAATGCAGCGACGATAAAAGCAAACTCCCCGATTTGTGCCATGCTCATGCCCACCTGTACAGCCTGCTTCAAAGGCTGGCCGGAAAGCAGGGCGCCCAAGCCGCTGAATAGGAACTTACCGCCGATGGTCAGCATCGTCACAATAGCTATCGGAAAACCGTATTGGAGCATGGCTCCCGGATCTATCATCATACCCACTGAAACGAAAAATACCGTCCCGAATAATTCTTTGACCGGTTTGGTCAAGTGCTCTACCTTTTCCGCCAGGGTAGTCTCGGCCAGAATAGATCCCATCACGAAAGCCCCCAATTCGGCAGAAAAACCAACCTGTGTCGCCAGAATCACCATACCCAGGCACAAGCCAATGGAAAAAATAAGCAGCGTCTCCTCATCCATCCATTTCCGCGCCTTTTTCAGAAAGGAGGGAAGCAAATAAATACCCAGCAAAAACCAAAGAGCCAGGAAAAAGGCGAGTTTAAACACGGTAAACAAGATCTCGCCCCCTTCAAACTGCTCGGTGACGGCTACAGTAGAGAGCAAGACCATCAGTAGGATGACAATGATATCTTCCACGACCAATACGCCGAATACTACCCGTGCAAACTGCATGGTTTTGACGCCCAGTTCATCAAATGCCCTGAGGATAATGGTCGTCGAAGAGCTGGCCAGCATACCCGCAAGAAACAGGCTATCCATCTGGCTCCACCCCAGCAGGTGCCCCGTAAAGTAACCCAGCAAGCTTATAAATACGATTTCGACCACTGCCGTGATGGATGCATAGCCACCTACACGCAGTAGTTTTTTAAAACTGAATTCCAGTCCCAAGCTGAATAACAGAAAGATGACGCCCAGCTCGGCAAAAGTCTCAATATTCTCTGTATCTACGATGGTGGGTACCAAGTGGAAATGCGGGCCGACAAAAAAGCCGGCGATGATATAACCAAGTACCAGCGGTTGCTTGATGCGCTTGAAAATGATGGTCACAAAGGCCCCGACCAGTAGGATCAGCGCCAAGTCCTGTATGAGTTCCGGAAGGTGGGCCATGTGATTATTCAATTTACGTGTTGCAAGTTACTAAATTATTGTCGCATATACCCCTCCATATTGGCGTGTTACACCAGTACGATTTTAGGTATGTGACGCTAACTTTGTTTGGTAATAAATGTTATAATCCTATAAAATGAATGATAATGGAAAAGATGCAATTCAAAAAGGCCATCAATGCGTCTGCAATGAAGGTATATGAGACGATGATTGGCAAAGAGACATTCAAGCAATGGACCGCTGTATTCAATCCCTCCTCTGACGTCGAAGGAGGTGGCATCGAAGGAAATTGGGAGAAAGATTCAAAGATTCTATTTATCGGGATAAGCAAAGAAGGCAAACGCGAAGGGATGGTGGGCTACATCCGGGAAAATATCCCGAATGAGTATGTCTCCATCGAATACATTGGTATCTTGGACGGGGATGACGAACTAACTAAGGGGCCGATTGCGGAAGCATGGCAAGGCTTTGAAAACTATACGTTTGAAAGCCATGACGGGGTGACTACAGTAATCGTAGACATCGATGTGAATGACGAGATGGTTGACTACTTTCGTGAAACCTATCCGAAAGCGCTGGACAAGCTGAAAGAGATTTGCGAAGATGTAGAGCGAGTAACTACTCCTCTGTAGTCACTCGCTCGACTTTGTCACAGTTGGGTTTGTCCTCCGTCTGCCACAAGGTCTATCCCGGTACTGAATGAACTTTCATCCGAAGCCAAGAATAGTGCTGCTGCTGCCAGTTCTTCCGGATTACCGATGCGTCCCATAGGAATCCATTGTGCGTATGCGTCTTTGAGTGCCTGTACTTCTTCTCTAGTTGTCGCTTGGCCGTCAAAAATAGGTGTATCCACTGGACCTGGGCTAAGATTATTGACCCGGATTTTTAGGTCTTTCAATTCAGCGGCCAATGTCCTGCTGAATGAGCGCAATGCAGCTTTAGAAGCACTGTAGACACTATGCTCCGGTACACCGATGAGGTGGGCGGTTGAGGAAACCAATACAATGGACGAACCTTCCCGCAACAGCGGCAATATTTTTTGGATAAGAAAATAGGGAGCCTTTACATTCACATCGAATATCCTGTCGAAATGTTCTGGTGTGGCATGCTCCATCAATACCCTTTCTATTATGCCAGCACTGGCAACGAGCACATCTAACGAATTCTTTTCTTTTTTAATAGTTTGGAAAATCGTGTTCAGGTCTTCCGCTTTTGTTACGTCCGCCTGAATAGTTGTTACGCTATGACCGATATAATTTCTGGCCTTCTCCAATTCATCCTGACGTCGACCCGCAATGAATACATAAGCTCCTTCATCGACAAACCGTTTTGCTGTCGATAAGCCGATACCGCTATGGCCACCGGTAATCAGTGCAATTTTGTTTTCTAATTTTTTTGACATCGCTTTATCGTTTAGTTATATATCCACCAATGCATTAAGCATAGCACCACCATCGATTATGTAATCGCCTCCAGTAATGTTAGCCGCGCCTTCACTAGCCAAAAACATGGCAAGCTTCGCTACTTCCGCCGCTTGGCCCACTCGTCTCAGGGGCATTTGCGCGGCAATCTTTTCATAAGTTTCAGCCACCTGTTCCCCAGTCATTCCGAACTTGCCGAAAATGGGCGTAGCAATGGCTCCGCAAGAAATGGAGTTAACTCGGATGCCCTTTGGCCCCAGTTCAGTGGCCGCCACCCTTACGAGCGCGTTCAGCGCTGCTTTGCTGCTACTATATACAGCAGCCCCTGGTGCGGCAGCCGTAGCATGAATCGACGCAAGGAAGGCAATTGAGCTACCCCTCCTCATAAGTGGCAAAAGCTGTTGCAGCGTAAAGAGCGCTCCCTTATGATTGATGTTCATCACGCTGTCGTAATGTGCTTCCGTTATTTGGCCCAGTGGAAGCATCTCTGCGATGCCAGCATTAATGAATAGGAAGTCTATCGTATCCGTATGAGCCTTTATTTGTGTTGACAAAGCGACTACATCGGCAATTTTACCTTGGTCGACAACGATGCCAATAGCCCCCAATCGCAGTGCCGCTTCTTCTACCCGTTGTTGGTTCCTGCCTGTGATGATTACATTGCTGCCTTGCGCAATGAATTCTTCAGCTGCGGCATATCCTATGCCGCTGTTTCCTCCGGTGATGACAATTGTTTTGTTTCTGAATTCTCCCATTTTTTTAAATTACTTATAATATTTATCCATCAGATCGACTCACTGGCTTTACTTTATTCGTATATCGCTGTCGACCATGCAAAAATGGTTCAGGTAGCTCTGAATAAAAATCTACTGGATTAAGAAAGGAAGTGAAACTGGATTAACTTCTTGCTTTAAGCTTTCGAATTCTTGAAAGGAATTGCGTCGTCATTCCCAAATAAGAGGCGATAACATATTGCGGAAACCGTTGTAGGAATTGAGGGTTACGGTTTATTAATTCATCGTAGCGTTCTTCGGCCGTTTTACTAAGGCTTGATAACATTCTTTTCTGGATGCTTACACCCGAACGTTCCACCTGAAGACGGAAAAACCGTTCAAATTTCGGTATCAATTTATAAAGCTCCTGCTCATCTTTATGGCTTAGCTGTATGAGTGTAGCGTCTTCAGTGGCTTCAACAAATAAGGTAGCTGGTTCCTGCGTGATATAACTTGCAAAATCCGATGTCCACCAATCTTCTATGGAAAGTGCTATCGTATGCTCCTGGCCATCATTCGCCAGCAAGTAGGTTCGCAATGCACCCTTCAGCACATAACTGCGGTATTGGCATACGAATCCGGGCTGCACAATAAACTGTTTCTTTTTGGCTATGACAATACGCAGATGCGAAATAAAAATCTGTGTCTCTTCGGCGGTCAAGTCGATAAACCGGGAAACATTGCTGATTATCGGTGCGAATTCATTCATTGTACAAAGATAGCACACGACAGACAATCTCATTCAATCGTCTTCAAATACATTTCCGTAAGTGTTCACGCTTTACCAGCTATGTGCTGAGTTCAATAATATTCGTACGTTTGGAAAGAAATCAAACGCTATGGAAATTAAATGGGGTATTATTGGAGTAGGCGATGTCACTGAGGTGAAAAGCGGTCCTGCTTTTCAGCTTATCGAACATTCGCATCTGGTGGCCGTTATGCGTAGGGATGCTGCAAAAGCGAAAAGCTATGCCGAAAGGCATGGAGTACCCAAATGGTATTCTGATGCTCAGCAACTCATTGATGACCCTGAGGTAAATGCTGTTTATGTAGCTACGCCGCCGGATTCACATGCATTTTACGCCACCGCTGCCATGCGGGCAGGAAAGCCTGTATATCTTGAAAAACCAATGGTGATCAACGAATTACAGGCAAAAGAACTTCTTGAAACGCAACAAGCCCTGGGTGGTAAAATCAGCATCGCCCATTACCGGAGGGAGCAACCTTATTTCAAAAAGGTAAAGGAATTGATTGCTGCCCATATCGGCACACCAAGGATTGCCAACCTCAGGTACTACCAACGGCCGCTTGCTGCCGAAATCCTGCAGTCCTCCGGTATGCAATGGCGGCTGGATCCGAAGCAATCCGGTGGAGGTTTATTTCACGATCTGGCTCCGCACCAAATCGATCTGATGTGTCATTTTTTTGGCAACATGACTTACAGTAAAGGTATTGCCCATAATCAAGCGAAGTTTTACGATGCAACTGATGCCGTATCCGGGCAGATCTTATTTGATAATGACGTACTTTTCACGGGGCAATGGGCATTTAATGTAAGCCAGGATTTAGATGTATGCGAGGTAGTGGGATCCGAGGGGCGGGTTGCTTTCTCCGTATTCAGCTATCAACCGATTGAGCTGGTCAATAAGCAAGGCAGTCAGCAGTTCCGGTTCGAACCGCTTCCACATGTGCAGCAACCTATGATTTCGGCAGTCGTTTCCTACTTTAGGAACATCGGATCTAATCCTTGCAGTGCCCAGGAGGGTTATAAAGTGATGAGTGTGCTGGATAGTTTTGCCAGCAACTATAGTTAGAGAAACCGTAACCACCGTATATTTCCTTGATTATGAGCCTTATATCTCCCGTACCACTTACATATTGGATAAAGCACCAGAACCACCCCGATCCACACCAAGTAGATCACCCAAAGCTTAAGTCCGTTGTCGCCTTGGGGCCTGCCAAACCGGGATCCGAATTCAAATTCGGAAGGGGAGTATCCTTGTAAAAATAATACGATGAATAATATCGTGTGAATGATGTAAAAGTGTAACAAAAAGTAAAAAAGAGGTACCCTGCCGTATGTGGTGAACACCGAAGATACACGCCCTTCCAAGCGTTCAGCGGCAAATAAAAATAAGAACATCAGCCCGAGAAACAACAAATCAAAAAGCAACGATGGGGGGTATTTCGTCACATTGATGAAGGATAGGAAGGTGAATAAACCCGTTGCTTGTGGTGTCCAGGGTTGCGGATCACCGTATAAGTTAATCCAACGTAGCAAGGTGAAAACAGCCAAGCAGGCCACCCCGATGAAAAGAAACCATCGTTTCCGATCGGACAGGCTTTGCATGAAAAACCCGCCGCAGCAATATCCCGTGAGTAAGAGCGCTATCCAGGGTATGGGCGGGTAGCCAATCACCAATGTCGTGCCTTGCCCGATGGGAATCACTCCCGGAGCGGACAGCGGGAAAAACGGATAAAGATTATGCAGGCAGATGACCGCGATGCCGATGATGCCCAGTGTGGCCGGCCGTACGGAAAGTAATAATCCCAGAACGATGAAGCCGAGGCCAATGGCGGCGATCACCTCGAAGAGCAGGATACTGAAACGCATATCGAACCAGATTCCGAAATTGACAACCGTAAATTCCAAAACCAACAGCCAGATGCCTCTACTGATGAGGAACCTGCGGCCTGCCCGAATATCCTGATTTCGCTGCAAGGAAAGGTATGCCGAAGCACCGGATAGAAACACAAATGTAGGGGCGCATATATGCGTAACCCATCGGGTCAGAAATAGTGCGGCAGTGGTGGTATCCAGATTGGTTGGGTCATCGGTAAGTGACCCGACGTGCAGGAGATCGCGCACGTGGTCCAGCGCCATAATCACCATCACCATGCCCCGTACGGCATCCAATGAATTGATTCTGGGAAAAGCCGGTTTTTGTGTTTCCATAAACGTAGTCGGTTAGTTGTCATAAAGATATACAATTTACCAACGATAACCGGTTTACAAACAACCTTTATTATGGGGCTGCCGGCAATACGCTTAATCATTTAACAAAATTTTAACATTTTCCTTGTAATTATTGAAGGAGTTTATGCGTTTAATATTCGACAAGGATCAGTAATAAAATTTGTCTTTTCATAATTTAGGTTTATAATTGGTTAGTTAGAAAGTCCCGATTCTCCCCGTTTCGGGGCTTTTCGTTGTATTTCTTTAATGTTTCATGAAGAACCTTCACAGCCTGGTGAGTAAGGGTTTGAATATCTTTTGCTGAAAGCTGGTAACCCGCAGTATCATTTCGCTGCGGTTTGGGATCCTGAGGCAGGAGATCGGCAATATGCATGTCAAGAAGTGCTGCAGGAACTTTTCCCATTCGTTTTGCCAGTTCGTTGCCGAGCTTTGCGTTGGGCCCGGCAGCGCCGCCGCTGATGGATATGAATGCGTAGGGTCCAGTCCGCTTCTTGAGCAGCTTGAAACATTTCCGCAGTGGCGTAGCTACGCCACCTACCCATACAGGCGATAGGAAAATAAGGAAGTCATCGGGATGTATGCCCGCAGGCGTGAAAACGACTTGTGGCGTTCGGTGGAACAGGATGTCCATGAAGATAGCTGCCGTTGTCCGGCGCTTGGACTCGGTGATACGGATACGCTTAGCATCCAATGCGACGGCAATACTGCTCGCAAGCGCATCATTGTTGCCTGTAAAGGAGTATGAGATGATGATGGTTTTCATGGGTGGAAATTACCATTTTGCGTAATGGTAGGGTATGACACGAATCATACTTTGCGGTGATAGTAACTATAATCCGTGCTGGACGATGAAACCTAAGCTTTCAAAAACAAATTAAAAAGATTTTAGCCCGTAACATTTGCTTGTATGGGCGGCATTGGTTATGTTTGGGTGTAAAAAGCCTTTGAATCAATGCCTAGCTAGTTATGAGATTTATTAAATGTTTCTGGCCGCTATTCGTCTTGTTGGCGTTTGTTTATGTATTTGACCGTTCGTGGGGCGTGATACCACCACTGGGCAAGATGTTTAGCCCATTCAGTGGGTTTTTGCAAAATGGAGCGGCTGAATCCAGTACAAAAGATCAGGAATTTCTGTTGCGTGGCCTTAAAGATGAAGTGACCGTATGCTATGACGGTAATGCCGTGCCGCACATCTTTGCGCAAAACGACGAAGATCTATACTTCGCGCAAGGCTACGTGATCGCCCGTGACCGCTTGTGGCAGATGCAGTTTTATACGCTTGCGGCGTCGGGAAGGCTCACGGAAGTAGTGGGCGAAGCGGCCCTTGCGTATGACCGCTTTAACCGCCGCATTGGCATGGCCCGGTCAGCTGCAGCCGTTGCAACGAAGTTGAAGACCGATACCATGGTAAATCGGATGTTGGAGGCCTATGCGGCGGGTGTAAATGCTTATATCGAACAGCTCGATTACCGTGATCTGCCAGTGGAATATAAATTGCTGAATTACCATCCTGAACGGTGGTCGGTTTATAAATCCATCTTGATGTTGATGAATATGCGCAATACCTTGAATGGGGGTAGCAATGACTACCGCTTGACCAAGGTGTTGGCGAAATATGGCAAAGACGTGGTGGCCGACCTTTTCCCGGGTTATCCGGCGATGGAATCGCCCGTGATACCGGAAGGTACGGAATGGGGATTTTTGCCACTGACGGTACCCGCTGTGCCCAATCAAGTGGCGGCGCTACCGGATAGCAACTTAATGGATCTGTACATGCCGGAGCCACGCCCAGAAATTGGGAGCAACAATTGGGCGCTGGGCAGCGCTAAATCGGCCACAGGTCTGCCCTTGCTGGCCAATGATCCGCATTTGCACTTGACTCTGCCTTCCATCTGGTACCAGATGCAACTGGCCGCGCCGGGTGTAAACGTCTATGGCGTGGCCTTGCCGGGTACGCCGGCTATTATCATCGGATTCAATAAAAACATTGCTTGGGGCGTCACGAATGTAGGATCGGATGTGATGGATTTTTACCGTATTGCGTTCAAGGATACAACCCGTAGCGAGTACTGGCATGATGGACAATGGAAGTCGACAACGATGCATATCGAAACCTTCAAGCTGAAAGGGGGCAAAATGGTTTACGACACGTTGTACTACACACATCATGGACCGATTGTATACCATAAGGCTGAGTCGGTTAATGAGCGGAGGGGTGTACCGGTGGGATATGCCATGCGATGGGTAACAAATGAGACGGATGATTCGGACATGCGTGCTTTTTATGATCTCAACCGAGCGGCAAATTATGGCGATTACCGGAAGGCGCTTACGTATTTTACGGCACCTGCCCTGCATTTTGTCTTTTCAAGCAATGAGGGCGACATCGCCATCACTTCAGGTGGGAAATTGCCCCTGAAATGGGAAGGGCAGGGTAAGTATTTGCTCGATGGCACGTTAGCGGCGCACGATTGGCAGGGCTGGATACCGAAGGAGCAGAACCCCACGGTGAAAAACTCGCCACGCGGCTTCGTAAGTTCGGCCAACCAATCACCCACAGATACGACCTATCCGTATTATCTCGACTGGAGTTTTACCCATCCGGCCAGGGCCATCCGAATCAATGAACGCCTGGAGGTGATGACCGGTGCGACGGCCGATAGTTTGCGCCAGTTGCAGAACGATACGTATAACGTGAATGCGCGGCGGGTGCTGCCACGTTTGCTGGCACTATTGGCTAAGGATGATTCCATCCGCCAGTCGGCCGAGTTTGATGCCCTCGAACGCTGGAACTATCGCAATGACGCGGATGCCGTAGGGGCGGCGATTTTTGAAAATTGGTTGGACAACTTGATGGTGGGCATATGGGGCGATGAGTTCCCAAGGGAAGACCAGTTCTTGTATCCCAGCCTCGATCGTACGTTTGAGCTTATCAATAAGGAGCCAGATGCACGCTGGTTTGATAAGGTGAGTACGCCGGATACGGTGGAAACCATCGACGACGTGATACGCGAAAGCTTTGAGAAGACGATAGGGGAAATGCGCAGGCGCCTGGGCGATATTTCGGCACGCACATGGGCGCTTGGTAAAGTCAAAGATACACGCATCATGCACCTCGTGCCTAATTTTGCATCTTTCGGCCGTGTAAACATTAACAATGGCGGTGGCAACAGCGTCATCAATGCGACGTCAAGTACGGACGGCCCTTCATGGCGAATGGTGGTGCAACTGGATAAGGAATGGCCCGTAGCTTATGGACTGTATCCGGGCGGTCAGTCAGGCAATCCCGGCAGCCCCTATTATGACAACATGATAGATCGCTGGGCGCGGGGAGATCTGGATACGCTACTGTTTATGAAACGTGCGGATGAGGCATCGGAAAGGCTGCAACGTCACATGGTATTACAACCCAAAAAATGAAACAGATATGTTGTATGCATTAATTATACTTATTGGCGGGTTGTTGTCCTATTTCGGCCCGTGGTGGATAATCGCTCCGGTTTGCTTCGCTCTCTGCTGGTGGAAAGCGACGAGCGGTCGGCAGGCTTTCTGGACATCTGCTCTGGCGAGCACGACATTATGGGTGGGATATGGTGGATATTTGTATGCCATTTCCGGCGTGAACCTAGCGGATAAGGTGATGGGTATCTTCACGACAGGCGCCCCTGCATTGGCTGCCGTGCCTGGCATTGTGCTGGCACTCACTGTCGCTACGTTGATAGTAGTCCTCGTGGGTGGCGTTGCCGGGCTGGCGGGGCTGTCTATTCGGCGGTTTTTTGATACGGTGGCTTACTGATTTTCCGGTAAACATTACCCGGGAAGTCTTGTTTTAACCTAATAAAAGACAAAACACGATGAGCACATCCAGATCCATGACCCCGATAACTGTCGTAATGGAACGCCTCCAAGAGAAAGGCTATGGCAGGGAACTTACTATTGCAAAAGACGGAGCTTATTTTGAGGGCGAACCAAAAATGTATACACCATCCCAACTAACCATCGTCAAGGTGTATCGGTTTGAAGGGGAATCTGACCCCGCTGATATGGCTGTCATTTATGCAATACAGGCTGATGATGGACAGGTAGGTTACCTCTTGAATGCTTACGGTACCTATTCAGATCAGGATAATCCTTACTATGATGGTTTTATTCGCAATGTTCCAATGGAGGAACGGGAAGATTTGTAAGCAACTATTATTAATAATAAAAATTTTATAAAAAAATTAGGAGATTGTTCTAAATCTATTAATTTTGTAGTCATTCATGTGTGCAGCCATTTGCGTAGTGCCCTGCGTCCCCTGCGGGGCCTCGCATTTGGTAATGAGTAATTAAACAATTCCCTTCTTGTTAGCATCAAATTTGAGCATAATAAAGAGCAAGATCGTAAAACTCCAGAGCGACGAGCCGCCATAGCTGATAAATGGCAAAGGAATGCCGATGATTGGAACGATGCCGATCGTCATGCCGATGTTGATTGCAAAGTGGAAAAACAGGATAGACGCGACGCCATAGGCGTAGATGCGGGCAAATGCTGTACGCTGACGCTCGGCGATATTGACGATGCGCAGCAATAATGTCACATATAAGCTGATCACCACCATCGAGCCGACGAACCCCCATTCTTCGCCAATGGTGCAGAAAATGAAGTCCGTACTCTGTTCGGGGACAAAATTGTACTTGGTCTGCGTACCCTGCAGGTAGCCCTTGCCCCAAAACTGTCCGGATCCGATGGCAATCATTGATTGATTGAGGTTGTACCCCTGGCCACGCGGATCATCTATCTTGCCGAGTATCACATCAATACGGTTGCGTTGATGGGGTTGAAGCACATTTTCGTATACGAAGTCTACGCAAAAGACGTAAGCAGAAGAAATGACGAACAGGGCAATCAGGCTGGTAATGGCTTTTCGACGTCGCCGGAAATAGTAGATACCCAGCCCGCAGATGGCGGCAATCACGGCAATAACCAGCCACTGATGAAAGGCCAACGTGAGTACAAATAACAAGATACAGAGGGCTCCAAAAAGCATCCATGGGCCAGATATATAGCCCTCCCTGTAAAAAACAAATACCAGCGCGAAAAAGGCTAAAGCGGATCCGGTGTCGGGCTGGAGCAAGACTAGAATGACGGGTAGCAAAACGATAGCGGAACCGGCAAACAAGGTCTTGAGATTGGGGGTTCTGTTGCTTTGCGTGCTAAGGTACCTGCCCAGCAACAGACAGGTCGCGAGCTTAGCAAACTCTGATGGTTGCAGCCTGAAGCTACCAATGGGTATCCAAGCTTGGTTGCCCCCTACGTTGCGTCCAATAATGAGTACGACAATAAGCAATAGGATAGTAATGGCGTACAAAATTGGGGATATGGAACTGTAAAACTTGGCATCCACAATGAGTATCGCGATAGCTAACAGCATGGCGGAAAAGATGTAGATGGACTGCTTGCCGTAGTTGGTGGCCATGCTGAATAGCCCAGGATTCTCCGGATCGAATACCGCTGCGTGGATGTTAAACCAGCCAATGATGCACAGCAATAGCCAAAG
The DNA here is from genome assembly GCF_900109365.1 of Parapedobacter koreensis. Taxonomy (GTDB): domain Bacteria; phylum Bacteroidota; class Bacteroidia; order Sphingobacteriales; family Sphingobacteriaceae; genus Parapedobacter; species Parapedobacter koreensis. The sequence continues at coordinate 597,466 of NZ_FNZR01000003.1, forward strand.
GATGATGGTAAACCAATCTACTTCACCACCGAATAGTCGATGCCGGTGGGGGTTATTCATATCTTCTTGCTAAAGCGCTGTGATGGACAAATAGCACTTCCTCGTCGGGTTCTTTGTGCGGTGATGATGGTTTGTTAGGGCCCGTCTTAACTATTTTTTCCTGCGGCTTTGCCGTCTTTGGCTTCGGCAACAGATCGGCATTGTAAATGCGGTCTTGTATATATTGGGGGAGGGTAACGGTATCTTTCAGGTATTTTTCGACCAACATGCTGACGATGGGGCCTGCCCAGGTACCACCAAACCCCGCATTTTCTACGACTACGGCAATGGCAATTTTGGGATTTTCACGGGGAGCGAAAGCAAAAAATACGGCATGGTCCTGTCCGTGTGGGTTTTGGGCAGTACCTGTCTTTCCACACATCTCAATGTCTGCAATCCTCACGGAATATCCAGTGCCGCCCGGTATGTTTACTACCCGGCTCATGCCCTCAATCACGGGCTCATAATATTGTTCGTCTACTCCGGCAAATATTTTTTCGGTGAACTCGGGCTTTACGATTTTCTGCTCACCAATGGCTTTGATAAGGTGCGGGCGATAGTAGAATCCCCTATTGGCTACGATAGCCATGACGTTGGCCATCTGCAAGGGGGTGATACCCATTTCGCCCTGGCCGATAGATAGCGATATGTTGTAGCTGGATCCCCATTTCGCATTGCCATACCGCTTGGTATAGAACTCAGAAGTGGGCAATAAGCCGCTTTTTTCGCCGGGCAAATCGATACCCAATGAATGCCCGATGCCAAATTTCATCACGGCCTCCCGCCAAAGGTCATAAGATTCCGCAGATGGCATGCCCCGTTGGTCAATCATCCGGGCATAAGTATAACCATAGTAAGTATTGCAGGAATGCTGGATGGATTTAATGAGTTGTGTAGGTCCGTCTACGTGCATGCAACGCATGATGCGCCCGCCGCCGTAGCGGTATCCTCCGGGGCAGTTGAATACTGTGTGCTCATCAATCATGCCCGCCTGCTGGGCAGTAAGTGCGCTCACCACTTTGAATACCGAGCCCGGTGGGTATTGGGCCTGAATGGGCCGGATAAACATGGGCTTATAAGGATCCTGCAGCAGCGTTGCATAATTATTGCCCCGTTCCCGGCCTACCATCATATTCGGATCATAGCCGGGGCTACTTACAAACGTGAGTATTTCACCAGTAGCGGGCTCGATGGCTACCACGCTGCCGATCTTGTTGCGCATCAGCTTTTCAGCGAGGAGTTGCAGATCCTTGTCTAGTGATGAAATAAGCCCGTCACCAGCGACAGCCAACGTATCGTACCGACCTTCCGCGAATGCACCTTGCGGCCTATTGAAGGCATCGACCATTACATTTTTGACGCCTCGCTGGCCCCGTAACAAATCTTCATAAGCGCTTTCGACTCCACTGGCTCCAATGTAATCGCCTGGCCGGTAGAAACCGTTCGACCGCTCGATATCGCGGTCGTTGACCTCCTGGATATAACCGAGAAACTGGGCTGCGACACTGTCGGGATAGCTACGTACTGTCCGGTTTTGGATATAAAAACCCCTGAACTTGTACAGGTGCTCCTGCAGCTTGGCATATGCGGTGGCCGGGAGCTGCTTTTCAAACTGCGAAGCCTTGTAAGGCGAATAGCTTCTTGCAGTCGCCATCCGCCGCTGGAAGCCCTCTTTATCAATGCCGACCAGCTCACAGAGCAATGCAGTATCCAGATCTTTTACTTCCCGAGGGGTCACGAGAAGGTCGTAAACCGGCTCATTTTGAACCAACACCTCGCCATTTCGATCGAGGATGACACCCCGTGCAGGATAGATAACCATCTTACGCAACACATTATTGTTGGCCGATAGCAGGTATGATTTATCGATCAGTTGAAGATAAGATAACCGAGCAGCGATGATAGCTGCCACGGCTATAAATATGCCCTGAATGATGTATTTTCTTTCAAAAAGACCGTTCATTGACGTATTTTGGATGTATTACAGGCAGCTTAACGCTGCTTTTTTCGATAAAACAGTAGACTGAACAACAAAATGATAATGACGGTAAAGATACAACTTAATAAGATACGGATAAAGGTGTAATGGAATTGATGGAAAGTAAAAGCTTCCAAGGAAAACAACACCGTGTGATGGAACAAGGCGAGTACCAGTACATAAAGGAAATACCACCTAAAGGGCACGGTACCCCAGATGGGGGTCATGTAATTTTCGTAATGGTCGGTCTGGATGGTAATGCGGACAAACATAATACGGCTCCAAGCAAGCGCTACACATGCTGCGGCATTGACACCAAGAGTGTCGTAAAAAGCGTCTACGGAAACGCCCATGATAAAGGCTAAGCAATACAGAATAAAATTGGGGATCCCCACGGGAAGCAATAGGATAAACAGGATGTAGGGAAATGGCGTGGCCAGGTTGTAGTAACCAATGTTTTTGAACAAAAATACCTGCATCAACAGCAGCACAACAAAACGGGCAATATTGTATAACAATACTTTAGCCATTGTCGTCGTTTTGAGATTCCAATGCCGCTTTTTCCGCTGCTAACACATTTTTTACCACATACACTTGCTGTAGGTTATGGAATTGGGTGCTGAGCTCAATTTTGATATCCAAGAAGCTATCCCCACCTGAAATTCCGGTTTGGACGACTTTGCCGGCCAATATGCCGGGGGGAAAGAGCGAAAAACCCGACGTGTATATCAATTCACCCTCTCGAACCTTCACATGGTTGGGAATATCTTTGAGCGTGCCAATGCGTGGGTCATAATTGTCTCCCCAGACCAATGAACCGAATGCCTGGCTATCCTCCAATGCTGCGCTGATACGGGTTTCGCTATGTAATAGCGATTGCACTGTGCAAAAATGCTCAGAGACATGGAGGACGATACCGACAATGCCGCTGCTGGAGATGACGCCCATACCTCTTTCGATACCGTGTTTGCGGCCTTTGTCCAGTGTAATGTAGTTGTTTTGTTGGTGGATACTATTGTTGGTGACCTTGGCTACAATATATTGATATTGTACATGGTGTACCGTATCGTTGACAACTCCCTGTATCATAGTATCGGGCATGGTAAAGCGCTGCAACTGTTCCCGTAGGGCCGCGTTTTCTTCGGCCAGCGACGCATTTTCTTCGCTCAGGTAAAGGTAACTTTTCCAGGCATTGATTTTCTCGTAAGCCGAACCAACGAGATGGTTTGACGAATTGACGACCAATGCCCGCTGAAAGGTGTTGTTTCGTACAACCAAATAAAAAGCCAATCCAAAAAATACAATGAACAAAAAAAATGCATTATACTTCGTGAAAATTAGCCAAAGGTTCTTCATGCCTCGGATATTTATGCTTTGTATCGTAGGCCATCAGCTTAATGCCTATGGCTTACAGCCGATCTATTGCATCAAAAACTTGAACGTGCCGATGTTTTTCAAGGCGATGCCTGTGCCACGCACCACGGCACGCAACGGATCTTCAGCTACGTGTACGGGCAGCTTGGTCTTGGCTTGAATACGTTTATCCAGGCCACGCAACAATGCGCCCCCGCCTGTCAAATAGATGCCTGTCTGATAGATGTCTGCTGAAAGTTCAGGTGGTGTGATTTCTAATGCTTTTAAAATTGCTTCTTCTATTTTTGAAATGGATTTGTCCAAGCAATGGGCAATTTCAGTATAGGATACCGTGATCTGCTTGGGCACGCCAGTCATCAAATCCCGGCCTTGCACCGCAAAATCATCGGGTGGATCCTGTAGTTCCGGCAATGCCGATCCGACTTCAATTTTGATTTTTTCTGCCGTGCGATCGCCTATCATGATGTTGTGCTGCCTGCGGATATATTGCACAATGTCGGAATCAAAATTATCTCCGGCTACGCGGATAGACTGGTCACATACAATACCCGACAGGGCGATAACGGCGATCTCTGTGGTACCGCCGCCGATATCGATAACCATATTGCCCATGGGCTCTTCTACATCTATGCCAATTCCAACGGCAGCTGCCATGGGCTCATGTACTAAATATACTTCCTTGGCTCCGGCTATCTCAGCCGAGTCACGTACAGCACGTTTTTCTACTTCGGTGATGCCGGACGGAATGCAGATGACCATGCGAAGCGATGGAAAAAACCAGCCTTTGCCGTTGTTGACCATCTTTATCATGCCGCGAATCATATGCTCAGCGGCGTTGAAGTCGGCGATGACACCGTCTTTCAAGGGCCGTACTGTACGGATATTGTCATGCGTCTTGCCTTCCATCTGCATGGCTTGCCGGCCAATTGCAATGACTTTATTGGTAGTACGATCAAAGGCAACGATGGAGGGTTCATCTACGACTACCTTGTCATTGTGGATAATGAGCGTATTGGCAGTTCCTAAATCTATCGCAACTTCTTGTGTAAACCAGTTAAACAAACCCATTCGGTGAATTTTATGAGTATTTTAAATAATGTGCAAACCTACCAAAAAAACTGATAACTTTAATCAGCAATAATTTTTTATATTGCCGCCTAAATTTATTTGTTTCAACGAAGATGAAAACCTACTTGACCTTGGCCTATCTTGCCTTTTTTCCCTACTACTTGGTTGCGCAAGACTTTGCTTTTGGCTCCCTTAGCCCGGAAGATATTAAACTCGCCAAAAACGACTTGGACAGCTTCTCCAATGCAGCCGTACTTAACGAGTACGGTAAAGCTTTCATGCTGTATAACGATACGAAAGGTATCACTGAGTTGTACGTGGACTACCACGTTCGCATTAAAATCTTTAATAGAGACGGCTATAAGCATGCAGATATTGTGTTGCCTGCTTATAAAGATGACACAGGTGAGCGGGTTGATGTCCTGTCTGATATTACGGCAGCCACCATTAATATTGTCGATGGGCGCGTGGTGTCTACACCGTTGGATAAAGGTCAGCTATTTAAGGAAGAAGTAAGCAAATATTTGACCCATACCAAATTTACCTTCCCGGATTTGCAGGATGGCAGTATCGTGGAATATAGCTATCGGTTGGTTTCTCCACATATCTTTAATTTCAGGACTTGGTACCTGCAGGAAGACATCCCCAAAATCAACAGCACTTTTGAAGCGGTCATTCCCGGGCTTTATACCTATAACGTCGTTTTACGGGGGCCATATCCGCTCACTACGCAAGATGCCAAGTTGCATAAGGGCGGTTTCCGGATTGCTGGCCGCGACATTGATTGCTCACGGATGATCTACGGGATGCGTAATATCCCAGCTTTTGTATCGGAAGATTATATGACAGCTGCAAGCAATTTTAAGTCAGCTATTTATTTTGAACTGTCCGACATCTATCAGTTGAGTGGGGCGAATTTGAAAATCACTAAAGAATGGCGAGACGTCGATCGCGAATTGGTGAGCAGTCCGGACTTCGGTGGCCAAATGAAACGGGATAATGTGTTTAAACCCTTGCTGGCGAATATATTGAAAGACGCGTCGGATGATATGGATAAGGCCAAAGCTGTGTATCGGTACGTCCAGCAAAACATCAAGTGGAACCGCTACCTCGGGAAATATGCCGAAAGCAATGTCAAGGCTGCGCTGGAAAGTCGATCGGGTAATATTGGCGATATCAATCTCGCCTTGATAGCCGGATTGACTGCCGCTGGATTGGATGCCGAAGCGGTGCTGGTCTCGACCCGGGATAACGGCGTGGTCAATGAAGTGCATCCGGTGTTGAGTGATTTCAATTATGTGGTGGCCAAGGTGAATATTGATGGCGCATACCACCTGCTTGATGCCTCGGATCCACTGCTCCCGTTCGGGTTACTCCCCTTACATTGTGTCAATGGTAAGGGACGCGTCATCAATTTGAAAAAACCTTCCTATTGGGTCACATTGCAATCGTCTCAAAAATCCACAACCCAATATACATTCAATGCAATGCTGCATACCGATGGAATGTTAAAAGGAAAACTGGTGACACAAAGCAAAGGCTATGCGGCGTACCGTAAGCGGCAAGAGCTGGCCAACTACAACACGGTGGAGGAGTACATCGAACACGTAGACGAGACGCTGGCCAGCGTGGATATCCTCAATGGCGAAATCAGCGGATTGGAAAATCTGGAAGCACCTTTGGTAGAAAGTTATGAGGTGGAATTAAAATTGCATGCGGATAGCCTTGGCCAGGAAATGTCCTTTAATCCTTTCTTCATTAATCGGTTAAACAAAAATCCATTTAACCTGGATGAACGGACGTATCCCGTGGACATGGGGGCTGCCAGCGAAGAGCGCGTGCTGCTCACCATTAAATTACCGGGGAATTATGAAGTAACGGCCAAGCCCGATGATTATAACCTGGCGCTGGCAGATCAGGGTGGCAGGTACCTGACACAAACGGAGCTGCTGGAGGATACGTTTTCTTTTTCGCAACTGCTGGCGCTCAACCACGCCACTTACCCGCCCGAAAGTTATTTTGCGCTGAAGGAACTTTTCAGCCGTATCATCCAACAGGAAAAAATCGATGTGGTGCTACGTAAATTGACGGAAGAATGAGGGTAGCGATAATGTTGATGATGCTGTGGATGGTGATACGTGATGGCTATGCACAACAGGGGTATGCTGTATCGGCAATACCTGCGATGCTGAAGAGCCGGGCTGATGCAGTAGTACGCCAGGAGACCATCGTTGCAGACATGCTGGCGGCTACCAAGGTTCGCTACCAAGTGAAACAGGCTGTCACGGTATTCAACCGATCGGGGGAAAATAAGGCCCGGCTGGTGATCTATTACGATAAAAATGTCGCGATTAAGCGCATCGCCGGAAAGGTATTTGACGCAGACGGTCTTCAGGTGGGTAAATTTACACAGCGGGATTTTACGGATGAAAGCGCAGTAAGCAGCTTTTCGTTATATGAAGACACCCGCGTGAAGCATTTCCTGCCTGCGATGACGTCCTATCCATATACCGTGGAATATGAATATGAGTTGGAACTTAAACAAAACTTGATCATCCCAGCTTGGCGACCCGATGCCTACCGGGATGTGGCTGTGGTGCACAGCCAATATACATTTATCTGTGATCCGGCGGATGACGTGCGCGTGAAAGCGACTAATTATAAGGGGGATCCGGAGGTAAGTAATGCGGATGGCCGAAAAGCCCTGACATGGACGGCAATCCATATTCCGGCGCAGCGGTACGAGCCTTTCAGCCCTGATCCGGAAACCTACCAAACCATGGTGAAAGTAGCGCCGGTCAACTTCAGCTACTATAAACACAATGGACATTATTCGGACTGGGGAGAGCTGGGCAAATGGACGTATGATGCACTGTTGGCTGATGGTTTGGAACTACCCGAACGGACGGTACAGGAGGTGAAACAACTCGTAACGGGTTTGGCATCTGATAAGGAAAAAGCGAAGGTATTGTACACGTATATGCAACGTAAAACACGATATATCAGCGTGCAAATCGGTATTGGAGGGTTTAAACCCATGGCAGCCAGCGATGTGGATAGGCTGGGGTATGGCGATTGTAAAGGTTTGGTCAATTACATGCAGGCATTGCTGAATGTAGCAGGTATTCCTTCTTATTATTGTGTGGTAGAGGCTGGAGCTACCAAACGTGATCTCCAGCCTGATTTTGCCGGCATGGAGCAAGGCAATCATGTCATTTTGTGTTTGCCATTTGAGCGGGATACGACGTGGTTGGAGTGTACCGACCAACGTATCCCGTTTGGCTTTTTGGGATCTTTTACGGACGACCGCACAGTATGGGCCTGTACGCCGGAAGGCGGACTGCTGCTGCGCACGCCACACTATGCGGTGACGGCAAGCACACAACGTAGAACTGCGGAGTTGGCGCTTGATGTTAAGGGGACAGTTTCCGGCCGCGTGGAAACGGTATTTACTGCCGGGCAATATGACAACCACTTGGAAATTGCTGAAAGCAATGGGTCGGAGCAGGTGAAGCTGTTGAAGGATGCATATGATATCGACCAGATTTCTTTTAGCCAACTTAAGTATCAAAAACGTGATGAAGCGGTGCCTACGCTGGTTGAGGCTTTCCAAGTGGCATTGGCAGCTTATGTGCCGGAGAACAATGGGCAGGTATTCCTTATTCCGAATGCTTTTAATCGGCGGAGTACAATTCCTGCCGTGAAAAACCGAGTATTGCCACTTTATATCAACCGGGGTTATACCGATGAGGATAGCATCAGCTATGCATTGCCTGAGGGTTATCACCTGTCGCAACCGGTGGAGGAAGAAATTGATAGTGCATTCGGCTATTATTATAGCGTAATCAAACAAGAAGGGAACAAAATTTCATATTATCGCAAGTTCACACTTAACGAGGGCACGTTTCCGGCCGAACAATATGCTGATTTTTGCAGTTTCATCAACCGGGTGAGTTCTCTTGATAACTATAAGGCGGTATTAGCTAAGCGCTAAGTTTTACTCATTGATCAATATGCCGATGTAGAAATTGAAGGTGTCTACCTGAAGATTACCGGGTGCAAGCCCTGCAATGTCAATGGGGGTGAGGCGCCGTGTAGGTTGGATAAAGCGGTATTCATCCCCCTTAATGCGTATCCGCACAGGCATGTTGAAATCCGGTTCGTCCGCAATCCAGCGGCAGAAAGCCTTGCCATCGGGATTGAAGAAAAATTCCAGCGTTGGAATGGTTGCATGACGCACATATTGTGCATAGACGCTGGATAGATCCTTGCCGGATTGCTTGCTGATGTAATCCACAATATCCGCATAATCAACCGTGCGGTGGTAAAACTGCTTATTAAGCCCGCGTAGGATTTGCCGCCATTTTTCATCGTCATTGATGAGGATGCGTACCATGTTGTGCAACACCCCCCCCTTGTTATACATGTCGCCGGACCCTTCGTTATTAACGTGGTAGGCACCGATTATGGGGGAAAGGTTCTGGATACCCCGGCGATTGCCATGGACATATTCCTGGCTGGCCCGCTTGCCGTAATGGTAGTCAATATAAAGCGATTCGGAATAGTTGGTGAAGCTCTCGTGTATCCACATATCAGCGAGATCCTTGGAGGTGATGTTGTTGCCAAACCATTCATGTCCTGACTCGTGGATGATGATGAAATCCCACTTGTTGCCCCAGCCGGTACCGGATCCGTCGCGGCCTAGGTAACCGTTTTGGTATTTATTGCCATAGGCCACGGCGCTTTGGTGTTCCATGCCGAGGTGGGCGGTTTCAACCAGTTTATAGCCGTCTTCATAAAATGGATAAGGGCCAAACCAGTATTCAAAGGCACGGAGCATCGGTTTGACGTTGGCATCAAAATGCGGCTTGGCCTTTACTTCGTTTTCACGGAGCACCCAATAATCGAGATCGAGCACCCCCTGCTCACCGTGGAAGGTATCTGCGAAGTGGACATAATCCCCGATGTTGGCGGCTACATTATAATTGTTGATGGGATTGCTGACAAACCAATTGAAACGAGTATAACCATCGCCGAGATCCTGACGGCCACGGAATCGGCCGTTTGACACATTGGTGAGTCCCTGTGGGACGCTGATGCTGATGAGCATGCTGTCTACCTCGTCAGATTGGTGGTCTTTATTAGGCCACCATACACTCGCTCCCAACCCCTGGCAGGCCGTGGCTATCCAATGCTTGCCATTGCTGTCTTTCTTGAAATCAAAGCCCCCGTCCCAAGGCGCGCGCTTGGCCTGTATAGGATTGCCGGAATAGTATACGGCGAACGAGTCTAACTGCCCTTTGGCCACCTGCGCGGGAAAGTCGATAAATACGGCGTTGTATTCCCGCTGGAAGGGTAGTTCCCGTCCATGGTATACCACGCGGTCAATGCGTAGGTTGTCAAACAAATCGAATTGCAAACGGGAGAAATCTTCGACGGCTGTGAAGCGGAATAGGTTGGATCCGCTGATATAGCGCGCATCCGGATCGACCTTGACATCAAGATGGTAGTAATTAATGTCATAGCAGGTGCGCAACGGCGTGAGCTGCCCACGTAGGGAGTCGGCCCGGCTAAATAATTGGCTTGCCGGAACAAACAGTTGGGCATTGGCCTGTGCGGATACCGCTAATAAACAAATGAGGATGAATGAATAGTTCATGTTTTGTTGTCTTACCGTCCACCTGGCGGGCAATGTTGTCTGAGGAAATTAGTGTACAGGGTGGAGAGGTGGTGGGATGTTCCTTCTCCTTCGCTGATGCTGTGGCTCCTGTTGGGGTAGGCCATGAGCGAGAATTGCTTATTATAGCTGATCAGTTCGTTGATGAGCAATTCGGCATTCTGGTAGTGCACATTGTCATCCCCGGTACCATGGATATACAACAGGTGGCCCCGGAGATGCCGCGCGTGGGTCACCGGTGAACCCTCGACAAACGGCTTGCGGTCTTCTTGGGGAATACCCATGTAGCGTTCTTGATAGATGTTGTCATACATCAGTTGGTTGCCTACGGCGGCTATGGCAATGCCGGTTTGGTAAATTTCGGGATATTGAAAGAGGAGGTTGAGTGTGGATGAGCCACCGCCGCTCCATCCCCACACAGCAACCCTGGTGGAATCCACAAAGGGCCAGTTCAGGATTTCCCTGGCGGCCATGGCCTGGTCACGGACATTCAGGATGCCAATATTTTTATAGATGGCCTTGCGCCACGCTCGACCCTTTGGCGCAGGAGTACCACGGTTTTCTACGGAGATGTAGAGGTAGCCATCGCCTGCCATATCCCCTTGATAGAGTCGGTTGGCGCTGGTGCCATAGCTGTCTACAACCGTCTGCCCTGCGGGCTCACCATAGACATAAAAAACTACGGGATATTTTTTGCTGGGATCAAAGGCTGTGGGTTTTACCATCCAGCCATCCATCTCGATACCATCTGTGGTAGTCACCTTGAAAAACTCCACGCGGCGCTCCTCCGCAGGCACTTCATGGTACTGTCCGTCAACATACGTCTTGTGATCCGGCAGGCTTACCACGTGCCCACGGCTGATGGCCGTATGGCTGCTGTATTGGTGCAAGGCAATCATACCATTGGGGGAGATGGTGTAGTCGTGGGTGCCTTCTTGCCCTTCGGGAGTGATTCGTTCGGCTGTGCCGCCCGCCAGCGCTACGCGATATAAGTACCGCTGCGTGGCGTTTTCGGGTGAGGCTGAAAAGTAGACATAGCCCTTTGCTTCATCAATGCGGGCAATATTAATAACATCGTAATCGCCGGGGGTGAGGAGCTTTTCATTGCCTTGGCGGTCGATGCGGTACAGGTGCCGCCAACCGTCCTTTTCACTTACCCAGATAAATGCCTTTCCGCCATCTATCCATTCCCATCCAGCGGGATCGTCATCGTTCCACCGCCCTTTGACGTCAATCCAAGCTTCATCCGTTTCTTGGTAAATCCGCGTACATTGGCCATCCACCACATTGGCAAGGTACACGTTGCTCTCCTGTTGCTTGCGATCGAGCTGCTGAATAATCAGTTGGTCGCCGTTGGCCGCCCATTCCATCCGGGGTAGGTAATGTTGCACGGGGTCACCGGGTATACTCATCTTGACTATCCGTTCATTGGCGATATCTACAACGGAAATAAAAGCGCCGCTGGGTGTTTCGCCCACTTTAGGGTATTCTACAGGGATGGTGTAGGAATATGCTGAATCGGTATTGTTGATCAATAGAAAATTACGGATGGTACGTGCATCAATGGTCCAAAAAGCAATTTTTCGGCCGTCGGGCGACCAACGGAATCCATCGCGGCAACCGAATTCTTCCTCATAAGCCCAGTCAAACGTGCCATGGATAATGCGATCGGTGCCATCCTGTGTCAGGGCTGTAACGGTTCCGCTGTCGAGATCTTCCACATACAAGTTGTGATCGCTCACATAGGCTACTTTGCTACCATCGGGTGAGAGCTTGGCATACATCAGGGATGATGATGGAAAACGTGTGCCTACTTGTTTGAGTGTATTGGCCCGGCGGTTGTATACCCAGTAGTCGCCCCGGGTGTCATACCGCCATACACGCATGGTATTGGTACTGATGAGGATGTTATTTCGGTCTTGCGACAGGGAAAAGCGCCTCACGGCTAATGGGGCTGTGCCGTCAGCAGGAGTAAGCGCAGCTTTTGAAGCCAATACGGTATGCTGTTGGGGATTGATCACGGATGCTTCGATAATCTCATCCTGTTCCAGTGTAATGATCGCCCGGCCGTCAACCGACCACTGTGTCTGCTGGCCGAATTGGGCATTCACTACGTGGTTTATCCCCAAAGTGCATACCGTGAATACAAAAAGTACATACCATGTACTAAAAATGGCTCTACGGATATTATTCATATACATCGTTCAAATCCATGTTTGTTGAGTTTCATCAAAACGCTTCGCTCCGTATGGACTCAATCGCGGAGACAGTTTTGGCGAGCGGTTTTCCCAATATGAGGTGTCCTGTCTCGGTAATGACAACATTATCCTCAATGCGGATACCGCCAAAGTTTTTGAATGCTTCTACTTTATCATAGTGAATAAACTGGGGGAGTTTGTTTGCTGCCTTCCATTGTTCAATCAATTCGGGAATGAAATACAGTCCCGGCTCTACGGTAAGCACATAACCAGGTTGCAGCGCCTTGCCCAGCCGTAGGGATTTCAATCCGAATGTGGTGGTATCTTTTGGAAGTGTATCGGTATAACCCACATATTGCTCACCCAGGTCTTCCATATCGTGTACGTCGAGCCCTATCATATGGCCCGTACCACATTGGAAAAACAATGTGTGGGCACCTGCCGCCACAGCTTCGTCTGTGTCGCCATGCATCAACCCCAGCATTTTCAACCCTTCAACAAGCATCCGGCATGATAGGAAATGGATATCCAGGTAGCGCGTGCCGGGCTTGAGCGCCTCGGTAGCCGCCTGAAGTGCATGGAGGACGACTTCGTAAGCCTCTTTTTGTACCATAGTGAACCGTTTGCCAACGGGGAATGTGCGTGTGAGGTCACCGGCATACCCCATGGCAGTCTCTGCACCGGAATCGTTGAGCAGCAGCTGTCCCTCAGCCATTACGTTGCCATGGTAATGGTTGTGCAATATTTCGCCACGAACAGTAAGGATGGTAGGGTAGGCGAGGGTACCGCCAGTCTGCTGGGCAATATGGTTTACTGCCGCAGCGAGTTGATATTCAGCCATACCAGGACGAGCGAGCCGCATGGCCTCCAAGTGCATGGCAACGCTGGTATCTACGGCCTTTTCGATTTCGGCGATTTCGTCCACGGACTTGATGGATCGCTGTGCGACAACGGCCTTGATGAGTTGCACGGAGGCCGCATGTGCGACATCAAGAAGTGGTATTGTTAATAGTTGAGCAAGCGTGATGCGGTTGGAAGCTCGGTAAGGCGGAAGGAAATGGATAGGCCTGCGTTGTTGCTGGACGGCTTGTATGGCCTGTGCCAGTGCGTTGGATGGCAGGGTATCGACGACGCCCGATTTGGCAGCTTTTTCTTTCAACGTTTCCTGCCTGCCCATCCAAACGATGGCATCCATGCTCAATTCATCGCCGAAAATCGTGGTATGGCCCTTGTCAATATCAATGATGGCTGCCAGATCGGACGATTGGATGCCAAAGTAATAGAGAAAGGTACTGTCTTGCCGGAATGGATAGGCATTGTCCCTAAAATTGATGGGACTTTCACTATTGCCCAACAGCAGGATGATGCCAGCGGAAACCTGTTTTGACAGTGTTTCCCTGCGCGTGGTGTATGTTTGTTCAGTAAACATGGGACTTTCAAAGCTAATAAAAGATAGTGGATAAAAAGTAACGGATGTTAACCGAAATTTGGTTTCCGTTGTTCAAAATACCGGGTGATTTGGGTTAATGAAAACGTGTTCAGGCAGTTCGAGGCAGCCACGCCGCCTTTGCGGGCTACATACACACCATACTGCATGTCATGGAAGCCGCCGTTGCGATGGGCATCGGGATTGACGGAGAGTAGTGCACCCCTTTCGACAGCATACCGATGCCAACGCCAATCGAGGTCGAGCCGTAGGGGATTGGCGTTGATTTCGATGACAACCCGATTGGCGGCACAAGCATCAATAATGCGTGCATAATCGATAGGATATCCGGAACGGCTCAGTAGTAGGCGGCCCGTGGGATGTCCCAGGATGGTTGTGAAAGGATTTTCAATGGCCCGAAGGAGCCGATTGGTGGCTTTTTCAACATCCATATTAAGATTGGAATGGACGGAAGCCACCACAAAATCAAAACCCGCGAGGACTTCATCGGGGTAATCCAGCGAACCGTCCCCGAGGATATCGGATTCGATGCCCTTGAAGACACGGAATGGTGCAAGGCGTGCGTTCAGGGCATCGATTTCAGCCCATTGTTCCTGCACCCGTTCGATGGTCAGCCCCTTGGCGTAGACTGCTGTTCTGGAATGGTCACAGATGCCCAAGTATTCCAGGCGAAGCTTATCGCGGCAATACAGGGCCATCTCTTCCAGTGTATGGACGCCATCGCTGTAGGTACTGTGATTGTGCAGGGCACCACGAAGGTCTGTATAAGTAATGAGCACCGGAAGCGTGTCCGTACGAGACAATGCAATTTCGTTGGTGCCTTCACGGAGCTCGGGCTCGATGTATTGCAGGCCGAGGGATTGGTAGATGGTTTCTTCCGACTCAAATTCGGGAAGCTGCCCCTCGACCAGCAGCTCGTCCAATTGCCGAAGGTGTTCGTCAGATCCCGTTGTAATGAGCAACTGGCGGGAGAATGAAACTGAATCTACAGGGATAAAACGGAACGTCATGCCAATATTGTTTCGGGCTTCAAGCAGGGTAGGGGGTTCAAACGCTTTGATAGCCAATGTATCTACTTTGGCGACAGCTTCTGTTAGCTCACTCATGGGTGCCTCAACAAGGATATCTATGGTTTTCAAAACTTCGCATTTCCTGCGAAAATCGCCGGTATAGGCGATTTTACGGTCATTGGGCAACCAAGCACGCAGCGCTGCGAGGACATCATCGGCAAGCTTCTCGACGTTGGCATACAAAAACCATCCCTGGTTGGCGATGGAAAACTCGATGGCCCGCTTGATTTCCTCTTGCGTTTTCAAACCGAAGCCTTTGGCTGTTATCAAGCGATTTTCGTTGCACGCGTAATATAATTCGCCAACGGTCTCAATACCCAACGTCTGCCAAATGATCTGAATCTTCTTGGGGCCAAGGCCTTTGATGGTAAGTAGCTCCAGGATACCCGCTGGTGTAGCTGCCAGCAAGCTATCCAACTCGGGAAACGTACCGGTATCTAGCAATGATGCGATTTTCTGGGCCGTACTTTTACCAATACCAGGCACTTCACTAAGGCGGTCAATGGATTGTGGGGTGATGAGAAAAGGTAGCTTATCCAGTTTGAAGGCCGCAGCGGCAATGGTTTTGATACGGAAAGCATTTTCTTCATGCAGCTCCATGAGCTGTGCATACCGTTTGATGGTCTTTGCAATTTGCTTATTGTCCATTGCCGCAAATTAGCGATTTCGTACGAAGGCGGCAACGTTTTCCTGGAAAAACTACCGATGTGATTCGCTCATTTCGCTCGGCTCCTCCGTGCGCTTTGGTGGACGCCTGTATTTATGGATAATGAGTCGGATGCCCGCATTGAATGTAAGGTAGTTTATCGCCCAGTTGATGAAGGTAACCACCCTGTTGCGGAAGCCTACAAGCGACATGAGGTGTACAAACATCCATATCCACCATGCGAAGAAACCCTGAAAGCGGACTTTACCTATGTCGACCACGGCTTTATTGCGTCCGATGGTGGCCATGGAGCCTTTGTCAAAGTATTTGAATTTTTCGGTGGGCTGATTGTTCAACAACCGTACGATGTTTTTGGCAACGAACCGTCCTTGCTGCTGGGCGACGGGTGCTACGCCGGGATGCCCACGGGGCAGTTCTTCGGTGATCATTGCAGCGACATCACCAATGGCAAATACGTCATTCATACCGACAACCCGGCATTCCTCATCGATGCGTATGCGGTTGCCCCGTACGACGATGTCCGGATTGATGCCTACCGGAAATTGGCCCATGACGCCTGCAGACCAAAGTACCGTCTTGGTAGGGATGCTTTTGCCGTCGGCAAATGTAATGATCTCGCCATTGTACCCGGTCACTTGCACATTCAGCAACACTTTTACCCCGAGCTCTTTGAGGTATAACTCAGCTTTTGCAGAGGCTTGTGGGGATAAGTTGGCCAGTATTTTGGGAAGTCCTTCCACTAAGTAGACATTCATATCTTCCCTTTTAAGCTCGGGATAATCTTTTGAAAGGATGTGATTGCGGATTTCGGCAATGGCTCCGGAGAGTTCCACGCCGGTGGGGCCACCGCCTACAACCACAAAGTTGAGGAAAGGAGTCCGCGCTGTTTCGGTAAACGCTAATAGTGACTCTTCGATGTTTTGAAGCAGGAAACTGCGGATGTTTACCGCTTCCCGCACATTTTTCATTGGCATGGCATAGTATTCCAAATCTTTGTTGCCAAAGAAATTGGTGGTAGCTCCCGTGGCAATGACAAGATAATCATAAGCAATGTCGCCAATATCGGTATGGAGTGTTTTTTGGATCCCATCGATGCCGTGTACGTCGGCGATGCGGAAGGTGAAATTTTCCTGTTTCCTGAACATCTTGCGTAGCGGAAAGGCAATAGACGGTGCATCCAACGTGCCGGTAGCCACCTGATACAGTAAAGGCTGGAAGGTATGGTGGTTGTTGCGATCCAGCAACAGGACCTCAACTTCCTTGTTTTTGAGTTTCTTAGCCACCTCTATTCCACCAAAGCCGCCGCCTACGACCACGACCCTTGGAAATTTATTGTCGGTATATTGCGTCTTCATTTTTATGTGTTTTTAATCAACCCATCTATTGATGATGAACGGATGGTAACCTTAATTGTTTCCAGACACACGGATTTTTAGTCCATCTATTGATGGAGTGAGCCGGATCTGGCAAGCCAAGCGGCTGTACTCGTCGGCATCGGGAAGGGTATCCAGCATGTCCAGTTCGGCATCTGTGTGCGGTTCGAGGTTTTCCAAGCCCTCAAGCACATGAATATGGCAGGTGGCACATAATGCCATACCGCCACAGGTGGCGAGGATAGGATAATCGGAAGCCTTAAGCACCTCCATCAAACTGAGGTTGATACCCTCAGGTATCTCCAGTTGCCGGATTTCGCCATTTTGGCCTTCTACGGTAATGTGAATGTTCGCTTCCATGTCGGGATGAATTAAAAAGCATTTACACCGTTGACGGTGGTATATTTGAAACTCAACTTTTCTGCGGGATGTACATATTTGAATGCGCTTTGGGCCATCAATGCAGCCTCGTGAAAACCGCAGAGGATGAGCTTCAGTTTGCCGGGATACGTGTTGATATCCCCTATGGCATAAATGCGTTCCACACGGGTGGAGTAATCGACCGTATCCACAGCAATGGCCGATTTATCAATGGTAAGGCCCCAATGGGCTATTGGCCCCAGTTTGGGGCTTAAACCAAAAAGCGGGATTAACGCATCGGCCTCCAGTATAATTTCCTTTTTCGCTTTATCCAAGATCGCTACATGGCTCAATGCACCATTGCCTTCGACGCGATGGAGGTTGCTTTGTAATAAAAGCTTTATTTTTCCGTGCTTGGCGAGGCTGAAAACTTTTTCCGCGGAGTCGGGAGCTCCCCGGAAACTATCGCTGCGATGTACTAATGTCACTTCTTTGGCAATGCCGCTTAGAAAGACTGTCCAATCCAATGCTGAGTCTCCACCCCCCGCTATAATCACCCGCTTGTCACGGTAATGCTCGGGATTTTTGACCATATAGGCTACCCCCCTGCCCTCAAACTCGACCAAGCGGGGAACCTCGGGCCTGCGGGGCTCAAAGGAGCCGAGCCCTCCCGCGATGACCACGACCTGTGTATGGATCTCCGTGTGTGCATTGCCAATGATATGGTAAGAACCATCGGCTTGCCGCTCCAGCGCTTCCACACGTTCGCCAAAGGTGAATGTAGGATTGAACGGCTTTATCTGCTCCAGTAGGTTGTCAATGAGCACCTGAGCATTGATAGAAGGGTAGCCAGGGATGTCATATATGGGTTTATGGGGATAAATCTCGGACAATTGACCGCCAATTTGTGGTAATGCATCGATGAGGTGGCACCGCATTTTGAGCAGCCCCGCTTCAAATACGGCAAACAGTCCTACTGGCCCGGCACCGATGATGCATAGATCTGTCGTTATAAGCTTATTGGCGTTTGGCTTTTGGTGTTTAGCCATCGATGCTTGTGTTTCCATTATCAAGTTCCAAGTTGGTGTATATGGTATTTAATATGCGTTTCAAATGTTCGAAATCCGCTTCATTCAGGTTTTGCCAGGCCTGCATACGAATTTCATTGACACTGTTGGAGAGTGCCTCAATTTTTTGATCGCCTGCTGCAGTGAGGTGCACAATGAAACTTCGCCTGTCCGTTGGGTGTATCCTGCGTTCGACCAGCTTCTTGCCGACCAATAGATCGACAATACGGGTAAGGGTGGGCTGATCCTTGCCACAGTACTCGGCAAGCTCCTTTTGAGATAGATCTGCATATTGTTTGAGGTTTTTCAGTATCGCCCATTGATCTACGGTGATGCCAAATTCCCTGCAATTAAATTGGTACTGTGCATATTGTTTCACGCGGCGGGCTGTGCGATCCAATAAGAACGAATAGGCATTATATTGCTCCATTAGTATAATAATAATTAGTATGACAAATATATGGAATAACTACAAAAAAAGCAAGTCAACGGATGGTCAACTTGCTTGATGATGAAGCACGGATTGAGAACTGTAGCGATAGATGCTTACTCTTCTTTATACAGTCTGCCCGCCTTTTCTTCTACGTGTTGGATATAGGCTGCTGCGGTGATGTCGCCATTGACATTAAGCGTGGTGCGCGACATATCCAGGATGCGGTCAACGCCATAGATGAGTGCTATGGCCTCGCCAGGTACGCCGATAGACACCAGGATGGTAACAATAACGGGCAAGGAGCCGCCGGGCACACCAGCTGTACCGACACCCGCCAATATGCAGAGCAATACCACTGTAATCTGAGAACCCAACGTCAACTCTACATTGAAAACCTGAGCAAGGAATAATACGGTAATACCTTCAAATAAGGCAGTGCCGTTTTGGTTGCCCGTACTACCGATAGTGAGCACAAAATGAGCGATGGATTTGGGGATTTTAAGCTTTTCTACACTTACCCGTATCGCCGTGGGCAAGGTGGCGTTGCTTGAGCTGGTGGAAAAAGCGGTGAGCGTCACTTCGCCCATGTCCTTCATAAACTGTACGGGATTGCGGTTGGCGAAATATTTCAGGATAATGGAGTATACCACAAACTGGTGTATGGCCAATGCCCCTAATACGATAAGTACATACCACAGCAAGGACAATAGAAAATCTGCACCAACGTTCAGTACCATATTGAAGAGGAGTGCCGCTACGCCATACGGTGCAAGGGCCATGGCATAGCCGATCACTTTAATGACGACTTCATAAAGCCCTTCGAGGAAATGTTTTAATGTGGCAGTCTTCTCTTCACCTACGGCTGCCATGGCTACCCCGAAAATCAAGGCAAAGAACATCACGGACAGTAAGCCGCCTCCTGTATGGTTTGAATTGAAGGCGTTTACCATTTCATCAAATGGATTGCGCGGTACAATTTGGGCCAGGATATCGCCCACCGTACGTTCGTCTGCTTCGATGGCCGCTGCCTGCGCTTTTGCTTTGGCCGCTTCGGCACCAAATTCACCGATGAGGTATTCCCGGGTATCTGCTGATATCGTTTGGCCCGGATTGAATACATTGACCATCGTCACGCCAATGAGCACGGCAATGAAACTGACCACTATCGTATAAATCAAGAGTTTTATTCCCATGCGGCCAAGCTTCTTCACATCGCCAATTTCGGCTATGCCTAAAATCAGGGCGGATAGAATGAGCGGGATGACCATCATGAAAATAAGATTCATAAATATTTTCCCTACGGGTTCAACCCATTTGATAATGGTGTTTAGCGTATCCTGAGGCAACCCCAAGCTTTTAACAATTAATCCGGCTACAATGCCGAATATCATACCAATAAAAATCTTAGTGTGTAACTTCATTAATTGTTTGTTGAAAATATATGTAATTTAAAGCGAATGCAGCGACAAATGGCTTTATATCATTGTTTTTGCCTGGCGTGTTTACCATCGTATGGGTCCAAGTATTCCAAAATGGCACATGTGTAACCGCAATTCCTATTTTTTGGTTAGTGATTTGCCGGGTCAAAGTTAAAAAAATGTGTCAAATGGTCTTGTTATTTAGCCAAGTAATTCGCCATGATGATGAAAATTCGTTAAAAGCGTTACATTGGCCGTAAAATAATTGATATCGCTGATCCAACCGGAAGGGCGTTAAATCAAAACAGGCTGCCGGGATTTCCGGCAGCCTGTTTTGGTATCGTTATGTGTATCACGCTGCTATACTTTTGCGGTCTTTACTGCAGCTTTCTGCGTAGGTTGCGCGTCAGCAGCATCGGAAGTGTCCGTTTTTTTCTGTAGGTCTACAATCAACGGTGCAGCCAGGCAGATGGAAGAATAAGTAGCGACGATAATACCTACCAAGATGGCGAATGAAAAGCCTCTGATGACTTCACCACCAAAGATAAACAAGATGGCCATTACAAAAATAACGGTCAGCGATGTAACAATCGTACGGCTGAGCGTTCTGTTGATTGCCAAGTTTACGGTCTCGCCGATATCCTCGTTTTTCCGCTTTGACATACCAAGGTATTCCCGTAATCGGTCGAATACGACGACCGTATCGTTGACCGAGTAAGCAATAACAGTCAGTATCGCTGCCACAAAATGCTGGTCGATATCCAACGAAAATGGAACGATGCCATCCAATATGGAGAACAAGATGAGGATGACCAATGCGTCATGTATCGTCGGAATCGCAGCGGCCAAGCTGTATTGCCACTTGTGGAATCGGATAAGAATGTATAATGCAACGACTATGACCGAGAAGATGCCCGCATAGATAGCTCTGGATTTGATATCATTGGCAATCGTTGGCCCCACTTTTTGTGAGCTCAGGATTTCATAGTTGTTTCCATCAATTTTCGAAAGCCCTTCGTTCAATTTGGCCAATACTTCTTGATCGGCCTCATCATTGGTCTCTTCGATATGGTACGTCGTTGTGACACGTACCTGATTATCCGCCCCGTAGATTTTTACCTCTGTAGTCAGCCCGAAGGTTTCGTTCAAATTGTCCCGTACTTCTTCCAGGTTAACCGGGCTTTCATAGCGCACCGTATAGGTTCTTCCGCCTTGAAAGTCTACCCCCAGACTAAATCCTTTTGTGAAGATAAAGATAAAACCGATAACGATGAATAATCCAGAAACGAGGTATATTTTCTTGCGGTTTTGGACGAATGCAAAGTTTGCGTTCTTTAAAGTATTGGCACTCCACGGATAAGACACCTTGATTTCCCAGCCCTTATTCAACATCCAGTCAAAAATGATGCGGGTGATGAATATTGCGGTAAAGAGGGAGGTGATGATACCTATCATTAAGGTCGTGGCAAAGCCAAGAATTGGCCCACTGCCGAAAAAGAAGAGGATCACACCCACGAGGAATGTCGTGATCTGCGAGTCAAGTATCGATGGCATTGCGTGCTTGTAGCCGTCCGCGATGGCCTGCCGGATAGATTTTCCGATAGCCAGTTCTTCACGAATCCGCTCATATATCAGTACGTTGGCATCTACGGCCGTGCCCAATGTCAAAACGATACCTGCAATGCCAGGAAGCGTCAATACCGCATTTAGGGAAGCCATGACCCCCATGAGGAAAAATACGTTGAATATTACGGCAATATTGGCAACCCATCCACCACGGTTGTAGTACAGGATCATGAATACTAATACGATCAGCAGCCCGATGATAGCCGAGTTGATACCGGCATCAATTGCTGCCTGGCCTAATGTAGGGCCAACGACGGCTTCTTCTACGATTTTCGCTGTCGTTGGAAGCCGACCAGCTTTCAACACGTTGGCCAAGTCTTTGGTATCTTCGATGGTGAAATTACCGGTGATCTGCGACACACCATTAGGAATTTCGCCCTGAACAGTAGGGGCGGAATATACTACGCCATCCAGTACGATGGCAATAGCTTGCTTATTGTTCGGATCGGCAGAAGCAGCAGCGGTTACCCGTCGCCATTCGCGTGCACCTTCACTGTTCATATACATCGTGACCATCGGACTATTGGACTGCGGGTCGAAATCGTCCTTAGCATCGGTAATGACATTACCACTCAATATCGGGCCAGCATCTGCCCCGCTTGGTTTGATGGCATAAAGTTCCAACTGTTCGGGAGTACGCGGACTGGGTTTTACACCCCATAACAATTTGACATTGCCGGGTATAATCTGTTTTACCACCTGATTTTCCAGGTAACGGTTTACTTTCGCTGTATCCCGGAGTTGGGCGTAGCCTACAATGGGGCCAGGAGCCAAGACAACTTGATTGTCGGGAGCCATGGCTGTGGCGGGCCTCAACAGGTTGAATAATGGGTTTTGCGCAGCCAATTGGCTGGTGGACGAGTCAGTAGCCAACGAATCCTGGTTGGCCCCAAGGGCGGCCAGCAGTCCTGCGTCTGTGCTATCTGCTTTGGCGGTGTCAACAGCACCACTTTGAGTTGCTTTTTCGGCATCTTTAAGTGTAGTTGCCAGTGCGCTATTTACATTTTCCAACATGGGGTAAATCTCCATGTTGTCATAGGTTTGCCAGAATTCCAATCGGGCAGAGCCTTGCAAAAGCTTGCGCACACGATCTTCATCGGTAACGCCAGGCAGTTCAATAAGGATGCGATTGGTTCCTTGCTGCAACTGGATGTTGGGAGAAGTAACACCAAATTTATCGATACGCGTACGTAATACTTTAAATGAGTTGTCAATAGCGTTGGTTGCTTCACGTTCGAGGAAACTTTCTACCTGTGCATCGGTGCTATTGGGCTTTACATAAGCCGTATTGTCCTTCGTGGCAAAGAAACTGGCTAACGATGTATTGGGGCTGAGTTTTTTAAATTCTTCTACAAATAGACTGACATATCCATTTTGGCTGTTTTTGCTCCGAACGTTGGCATTTTCCAATGCCTTGTTAAAATTGTCGTCCTTCGGACTATTGGCCAGGTTACGCACCAACTCCTGCAACGACACTTCCATGGTCACATTCATACCGCCCTTCAAGTCCAGTCCCAACGCAATTTCATTTCCTTTGGCTTCGCGGTAGGTATAGTTGGCAATGCCCAAATTGTATACCACTTCTCCAGCCATGGAATCTAAATACGCCTTCTCTTTTGCCATGTCACCTTTGGCGTACGCCACGGCATCCCGTTCCACCTTGCGGGTTACAAATGTGAACGATAGGGAATAGAGACACGCAATGGTGACCACTACTACCAAAAATTTAATCAGCCCTTTACCTTGCATTTTCTTTCGTTAACTTGTGTCAATCTGTTCTTTATATACAAAATTTTGTTAAGAACGGCAAAGGTATAAAATTTTTGTATAAAGAAAGGGTAATTTTATAGTTTATTGTGCGCGTATCCTGTTTTTGCTAACTGGTTATGTGCTTGATTTTTGTCGTCAGCATGACGATGATGATACCCATGGAGGCGATGACCCCATAGGCGGCTTGAAGTCCGGTAAATTCGGCTATAAAACCGATAAGCGGTGGCCCTACCAGAAAGCCACAAAAACCAATTGTGCTCACCGCAGCAAGGGCTGATCCAGCAGACAGCTTTCCTGACCGTCCAGCAAGGCTGTATACTAGGGGGATGATGGCTGAAGATCCGATACCGACCATCAAAAAGGCAAAGATGACAACCCCGAAATTGGGAAAAGCAACGGCAAGGAGTAATCCGGTGGAACTCAAGACACCGCTCAGTACCAATGTCGTTTTTGCTCCGAAACGCCTTACGGTCCAATCGGATAGAAACCTGCCGCCGGCCATACTGAAGAGAAACGCGCTTAAGCCATAGCCTACCAACTGCTTTTCCGCATGCACGACTTGTTCCATGTAAATGCCACTCCAGTCATATAAGGTTCCTTCTCCAATCATGGCACAGAAGGCGATGGCACCCAATACGGCCAAGGGTTTGTCCGGTACGGCAAACAACGGTTCTTTTTTTTGCTGATGCGCCCGATCGTGAGAAATTAGGTAGGCTGTGATGCCGATGACCGCCAGCACGGCGGCTGATGTGATCACGGCAAAATGGTGAAGCGGTACGATATGGCGATCAATCATCAATGCACCAATACCGGCACCGACGAACCCGGCGATGCTCCACATGCCATGAAACGCACCCATGATGGGTTTTTCATAATGCTTGCTAAGTGTCACCGCCTGTGTATTGACTGCAATGTTGAGCAAATTGCCGGATGCTCCAAAAAGGATAAGGTTAGCCATCAGGCCATACATATGGGGCCAATAACCAATACCTGTCAGGAATAACGCATATAATGTAGCTGCCGTAAAGACTACGCGTTTGCTTCCCAGGCGGCCAATAATCCAACCTGAAATGGGCAACGACACCAACGTGCCGATAGGCAACGCAAATAACACTACACCTAATTGCCCTTCTGATAACCCCAGCATGTTTTTGATGTCTGGAATCCGGGAGGCCCATGATGCAAAGCATAGTCCATAAATAAAAAAGGCGATGCCAATGGCAATACGGTGGAGGCGAGGGGGACGGTTCAGTGCAGGGAGTTCCATGGTGCTGTCTGAAGAAAACGGTACAAAAATACAACAAAAAAACCGCAAATGCGGGGTTTGTAAAAATGTAAAGGCCAATCCAAGTTTGGCAAACTATTTGTTTACTTTCTGCAAAAGTATTTTAACTATGAAAACAGTTGCACTATCATTATTAGTCGCTTCAATCCTCGTATTGGGCGTACAGGAAGTCAACGCACAGACTCGTTACAGAACGGCGTTAGGTGTGGGAATCGACGTGGGTGACGGGCCGACGTTGGGGGGGCCACAGATCAAGCATTTTTTTGATGGCACCAATGCCGGAAATGCGCAAGTGTTATTTGGTAATGACGTTACGGTATTGGGTGTGGATTATTCATACAACCAGACTATCCGCGGAACAAACGGATTGAACTGGTACATCGGTGTAGGCCCGCAATTAGCCTTTGTCGACAACGGCCGGTGGTGGGGTGGCGACGACGAAACCTATATTGCCATTCGCCCTGCGGTAGGTTTAGAGTTCAAGATTCCATCCGCGCCTTTGGCTTTCCATTTCGATTGGAAACCTTGGTGGAACCTGTCCAACAATACCTTTTTTGAACCCGCGAGGTTCACTTTGGGATTTAAGTTTACACTTTAAGTAAAAAAGCAAAAATCCAAGCGGCCCCGGTGATTCGCATGAAGCGGAATCACCGGGGCCACTGGAATTGTCAAACAAATGACACGATTATAGCACGGGTTGGTCATGATGGTCATTTTCTTTGCATAAGACACAAAAAAGTAGTAATTTTGCCCGGCAAATAGTAATTCCAATACATATTTGCCATGCATTTAGATCCTGAAAAATTCGTAGCAGAAGGCCTTACCTACGATGACGTGCTTTTAATTCCCGCTTATTCTGAGGTATTGCCCCGTGACGTGGATACTGCCACGTACCTTACCCGAAATACCCGACTAAACATCCCCTTGGTATCCGCCGCCATGGATACGGTAACGGGGGCAGATCTAGCCATTGCACTTGCGCAGGCAGGTGGGTTGGGCATGTTGCATAAAAACATGACGATAGCCGCCCAAGCGGCAGAGGTACGCAAGGTCAAACGTTCGGAGAGCGGGATGATACAAGATCCCGTGACGCTCGGTGAAAAAGCAACCGTTGGGGATGCATTCCAAATCATGAAGGAGCATAAGATCGGCGGAATCCCGATCATTGACAGCAACGATAAATTGGTGGGCATTGTAACGAACCGCGACCTTCGTTTTCAGAAGGATATGAGGCGTCCTATTACGGAGATGATGACCAAAGAGGGGTTGGTAGTGGCACCGATAGGTACGGATTTGCTCAAAGCGGAGGCTATCCTGCAAAACCATAAAATAGAAAAACTGCCGGTAGTGGACGACAATCATGTGCTGGTAGGCCTCATCACCTTTAAAGACATCCAAAAGTACAGGCATTTTCCCAACGCGGCTAAAGACAGCCATGGCAGGCTGCTTGTGGGAGCGGCTGTAGGTGTGACTGGGGACACCATGGAGCGTGTGGAGGCTTTGGTGAAGGCGGGTGTCGATGTAGTGACGATTGATACGGCACATGGGCATTCCAAGGGGGTCATTGACAAGCTGAAAGAAGTCAAAGCAGCATTTCCGAACCTTGAAGTCATCGTTGGCAATATCGCTACGGCTGAAGCGGCGATTGCGTTGGCGGATGCCGGCGCGGACGCCGTAAAGGTGGGCATCGGACCGGGTTCTATCTGTACGACGCGTATCATTGCCGGCGTGGGTGTGCCCCAGTTATATGCCGTTTACGAAGTAGCTAAGGCCCTCCGTGGGCGCAATATTCCGGTAATCGCCGATGGGGGTATCAAGCAGACGGGCGATATCGCCAAAGCCATAGCCGCTGGGGCAGATACCGTCATGGCGGGATCGTTGTTTGCCGGTGTGGAAGAGGCTCCAGGTGAAACCATCATTTACGAAGGGCGGAAATTCAAATCCTACCGTGGCATGGGGTCTGTGGAGGCGATGGAGCAAGGTTCGAAGGATCGCTATTTCCAAGACGTGGAAGACGATATCAAAAAACTCGTGCCGGAAGGCATCGTAGGACGCGTGGCATACAAAGGTACATTGGCAGAAGTGGTATACCAATATGTAGGCGGGTTGCGGGCAAGTATGGGGTATTGCGGTGCGCCGACCATCAGGGCATTGCAGGGTGCGCGGTTTGTAAAAATCACGGGGGCTGGACTGCGTGAGAGCCATCCGCACAACATTACCATCACAAAGGAAGCCCCCAATTACCACAGCAGACCTTAGTGCCAGGTTATTTTTGAGATCTAGAAAAAGGCCATAAAAAGGGTAATGCAACTGTATTGCCCTTTTTATGGCTAGCTGATATGGATGCCCAGGAGCTTATAAAATTCACTCAGGATGGCAGGATGACCGGGCCAGGCCGGGGAGGTTACCAGATTCCCGTCTACAATGGCCTCGGTCGCCGCAATGTTTTTCCATGTGCCTCCGGCCAGCTCGATATCGGGACCGACGGCAACATAAGCGGTGAGCGTACGTCCGGAAAGCACCCGTGCTGCTGTAAGGATTTGAATGGCATGGCATATCGCTGCCACAGGTTTGTTTGTGTCAAAAAAATGTCGCGTAATGTCCAACACCCGCTGATTTAAGCGGATATATTCCGGTGCCCGCCCACCCGCGATGTACAACCCATCATAGGTGCTTGCATCCACCGTGTCAAAATCGGCTGTAATGGCGAAACGGTGCCCCTGTGTTTCTTTATACGTTTGATCACCTACAAAGTCATGGATCGCTGTTGGGACGGTATCACCTTTTTTGCGTTCGGGCGCGATGGTGTCTACCGATAATCCTACCGATAGCATGGCTTGATAAGGCACCATTGCTTCGTAATCTTCTACATAATCACCTACTAATAACAAAATTCGCTTTGCCATAATAATTGTTTTTGAGGATGTGTACAATTCGATTTGTGCGTTCAAATTACTAAATACTTGACAAAACATCGGCAGCAATTGCCATTCCTTTGTCAATATCTGACGTTTGCATAATCAATGCCGGCCTGAACCGGATAGAACGCTGGCCACAGCCGAGAAATAACGCACCTTGCTCCATACTTGCTTTCAAAAAAGCGTCACGAGACCATTTTTCTGGAAAGTCAAAGGCACACAGCAGCCCTTGGCCACGTACGTTAGATAGCAAGGGGTATGCTGCAGCTAGTTCGTGCAGCTGTTGTTGCAGATAGCCGCCTGTATTCTCCACATGTGCCAGCAGTAGGTCTTCTTCGATAATTTCAAGTATTTTCGTTGCTCGTACCATATCCGCCAAATTACCACCCCATGTAGAGTTGATACGGGAGGGTACACGGAATACATTGTTCTCAATCTGGTCTATGCGGGTACTGGCAAGGATTCCACATACCTGCATTTTCTTACCAAAGGCAATAATATCCGGGCGGGCCCGCTCGCCAAAATGCTCGTGGCACCAGAATTTGCCGGTCAGCCCAACACCGGTCTGTATCTCGTCATAGATCAGTAATGCGTCGTTCTCGTCAGCCAATACACGGAGTTGTTCCATGAAGGCACGCCGGAAATGGTTGTCGCCTCCCTCAGCTTGTATCGGTTCAATGATGATTGCGCAGATATCGTCCTTATGTAGGGTAAATGCCTGTTTTATCTGATCGATTGCTTGTTGTTCCCGTTTTTGGGCGTCCTCTAGGTTTTCGGCTGTCAACGGGAAGGCCAATTTGGGATTGCTTACTCTCGGCCAATCAAATTTGGCAAACCACTTGGTCTTATCGGGCTGCGTGTTGGTAAGGCTTAGGGTATAACCTGAGCGACCGTGAAACGCTTGTTCGAAATGGAGTACTTTGGTGCCCTTTTCGATCGTATACCCTTTTTCGAAGTTTTTCTGTACTTTCCAATCCATGGCCGCTTTCAGCGCATTTTCAATGGCTAAAGCCCCGCCGGAAACAAAGAATGCATGGGGTAGGTAAGATGGAATGGCCACCCGTGCGAATGTGGCAACAAACTGGGCATATTCTACAGTATAGATATCCGAGTTTGACGGATTGGTCAGCGCAGCACGGAGGAGGCTTCTGCAAAACGCTTCGTCACCCGTCATCTTGGTATGGTTATACCCCAAGGGAACAGAAGCGAAACATGTAAAGAAATCAATTAGTTCGCGTTGATGCATGGAGTCGTAAATGGTGACCCCATGGCTGCGCTCCATGTCAAAGGTGAGATCATACCCATCCGCCAAGATATGCTTGGCCAGTATATCGCGCACTTCACCCGGTGTTAAGGTTATTTTATACATGGCTATAACGGATTGGTTATGTCCAAATATACCGTTTTGGGAGACGGTTCACAAACTTTTTTGGAGCAAAATGCATCTTTTGATTTAGGTTTCCGGCGTGTCAAACTGCTCATGCATGCCTAATATGCCGGTGAGACCTCCAGTATGGATAAGGAGGATGGATTGGCCGGGCTGGAAATAGTTGCAGGCTGCTAAATCAAAAACAGCATAACACAGCTTGCCTGTATAAACGGGCTCAATCAGGATGCCGGTTTGTCTAGCAAACATTTTTATAAACGTGTTTAGCACAGGTGTGGTTTTGGCATATCCTCCAAAATGGTAAGCTGTGTGAAGGATGATGGCGTTTGCTTGCTGGGCATTATAGAGCTTAGCAACGGCCTCCTTGATGAATGTACCACCAGCCAATACCGGCACGCCATGGAGCTGGGTATGTGAACCGTGCAGGGTCTTTGCCATGGAAAGCCCCGCCAAGGTGGTACCTGTGCCGCAAGCGCAGAAAATATGGTCATAAGTTTGGCTCAGTCCATCGAGAATTTCGGCGCATCCTTGTGCGCCTTCTAGACTATACCCGCCTTCGTCTATGAAATAAGCTTGGTCATCCTGCCCGTAATATTGCCTGAAGAGCTCGTGCTTGTCTTTATAGGCTGCACGGGTGACAAACTGCAATTCCATGCCGAAGATGTTGCACAAGGACAGGTTGGGATTCGATACCGGCTCTCCGCGGACAAAAGCGGTAGTTTTGAAGCCGAATTTGGCACCTGCACAGGCCGCTGCCAATAAGTGGTTGGACCACGGTCCACCGAACGTGACCAAGTGCTTTTTGCCTTGGTCATATGCGGTCTGCAACACGTACTTCAGCTTACGCCATTTATTGCCGGAGATAAACGGATGAATCCTATCATCACGTTTCATATGAACGGTGATCCCCTTTTCTTTAAACAGTGGGAAATCGAGCGGTTCAACCGGGCTATGAAAGTCAAAGGGCAACATGTTGTTTTGCAAAATTAGCCAAAATGCGCGGCATTTTAGCTAATTTTGCGCCATGTCGGACGATTTGGAATTGCAGGAATCAGATGAGCAGGATTTATTTGAGCACCTGCGTATTGTCGTAGATAAGGGGCAGGCGTTGCTGCGCATTGATAAGTTCTTGATGAATAGGGTAGAAAACGCATCCCGCAACCGTATCCAAAATGCCATTATCGCTGGAACGGTACTTGTCAATGGGCAGCAGATAAAGGCCAGCTATAAAGTAAAACCGTCGGACATTATTTCGGTAGTACTGCCGCACCCACCACGTGATACGGAAGTCTATCCCGAAAACATTCCGTTGGACATCTTATATGAAGACGATGACCTGCTCGTTGTCAATAAACCCGCAGGTATGGTGGTGCATCCGGGTTATAATAATTATACAGGTACGTTGGTCAATGCGTTGGTGTACCATTTTTCCAGTTTCCCGCAATTGCCGGGCAATGATGGCCGTCCGGGGCTGGTGCACCGGATTGACAAGGATACCAGCGGCCTGCTCGTCGTTGGTAAAAACGAATGGGCGCTGACTTACTTGGCGAAACAGTTTTTTGACCATAGCATATCCCGTAAATACCTCGCATTGGCTTGGGGAGATATCACAGAAGACGGCACTGTGACAGGATATATTGGACGCAGTGTAAAAGATCGAAAGGTCATGGCTGTATATGACGATCCAGATAAAGGGAAATGGTCGGTAACCCACTACCATGTGTTGGAGCGGCTTGGCTATGTGACATTGATTGAGTGCCAATTGGAAACAGGGCGAACACATCAGATACGTGCGCATATGCAATCCATCGGTCATCCGTTGTTTAACGATGTAATATATGGGGGCGACCGTATCTTGAAAGGTACTGTATTTACTAAATATAAACAGTTTGTCGAGAATTGCTTTGCGTTGCTGCCCCGGCAGGCTCTTCATGCCCAAAGTCTCGGATTCATACACCCCACATCCCGGAAATCAATGGCATTCAGCACACCATTGCCCGATGATTTTCGTTTATGCCTGGAAAAGTGGCGTGGATATGTGAGTTCCGATCTTAATTTTTCAATTTGATAATAATGCCAGTACACTATATTGATTTTAATAATAAGCATGTACCTGAAAAGGAGAATGTCCTGACAGCAGACAACCGGGCATTTCGATATGGCGATGGACTGTTTGAGACGATGCGATGGATGGATGGGGACATCCGTTTTTTGCATCACCATGTCGATCGGCTACAGGAAGGTATGCGCATGCTCCAACTGGAGCATGCGCATACTTTTGATGCGCATTTTATCCGATCCCGAGCTACCGCATTGGTTAACAAGAATGGGCTGAGCAGCAAGCACGTGCGCGTGAGGCTTCAGGTATATCGGGATGGCGAAGGTCTTTATAGCCCACAGCAAAACAAAGCAGCTTATGTCATGAGCGTGGCTCCACTTGATGCCGATGATGTGAAGCACCGCAAACTCGGGTTGATTGTGGATGTTTACTCCGAATATCGGAAACCCTACAGCGAATTGTCGAAACTTAAATCTGCAAATGCGCTGATATATGTCATGGCCGGATTATACCGTAAAAAGAAAGGATTGGATGACGTGCTGATATTGAACCAAGAAGGGTTTCTCTGTGAGTCGCTGAGCGCTAATATTTTCGTATGGTATGGTAAAAAGCTTTACACACCGGCGATTAGTGAAGGTTGTGTAGACGGTGTAATGCGAAAAGCAATCATAGACATTGCCTTGGACAGTGGACTGGAAGTGATTGAAGCCCAAATAAGCCCCGACATTATGAATGAGGCAGAGGAAATTTTTCATACAAATGCTATCCATGGTGTACAATGGGTAATGGGATACAAGCAAAAACGTTATTTCAACCGGATATCGCGCATGCTGCAGGAACGGCTTGCCATGGTCAATTGCTGACTTCTTCGGCATACCCGACAAGCTCATCCCATGTGGTGCCTGGTCGTCGATTGTATACGAGAATCTGATAGGTATTGCCGGTTTCAAAGTGATTCCCATTGGAAAAAGAGGGATCCACTTTGCCCTCGGGATTTACGTATACATATTCATAGTCATACAAACCCTGCTTAAGTAGGATCGTGCATTGCCATTTCTGCTGCTGCGCATGGTAGACCATCTCATTGGAACCGTCGCGGACATAACCATTGAACCCACCCACAACGTATACGGAGCCATCCGTTACGGCATCGTCTTCAAGGGTAAAAGTGACCTTCACGTAATCGGATTCGGTATCAGCATCAGCTTTGTCCTGGTTACGGATAAAAAAAGATCCATTTTCATCGAACACATTGGCATATGATGCCTCGCCATAATTTTTGTCAGGAGTGAGTTCTACACTGACGGCGCTGTCTAACTGGATATTGGCCACCCGTTCTGACGCTAAGCGCAGGCTGCGCAAATCAATGTACCTAAATTCATTGCCGCCACCAAAATCCAAGGTCTTATTGTCATTATAGGTGAGTTCGTTATTACCGACAAAAAGGGGGCTGGTCAACCACTGTTGTACATCAGGGCGTTGGTTTTGCATCACCAAGATCTTGATATCCTGGTAGGGATTATTGACGGTGAGTCCACCTGTGTTGACCTTCAAGTTCAACTTTTGGTTGGTGCTACGCTTGGTGACATCAACGGAGGGTGCCAATTGTGGAACGATGGCCATTAACGGTGCCAGTACATAGAAGCGCCTGCTGATGATGAGGCGGCTTTTATCAGCATCCTCGTATACTTTCAACAGGTAGTTACCTGCTAATTTGGGCCTTATATTGCTGGTTGGGAAATCAACGCGGTAATGCGTGTAGGGCAGGATCGTATTTACCGATGGTTGGTATTCCCGGATGCGTTCCTCATTAAATCCTTCGGCATATTCCAGGGGAGAAAGTTTGCTCGGGTTCCAATGGGCATCGCAATGCTCGATGCTGAAATAGTAGTTGCGAACATCAGCCCTCAGGTCGTCAAAGGCCAGCATGAGTTGACCATCGCCATGCAGCTCGATTACGGGCAGGGCATTTTCCTGTTCTACAGGAAAAAATTGGACGCTTTTGATGGCAGCTAAGTAATTCGTATTGTCGTATAACAATTCCTGTTGTGGGCTGCGCTCACGAGATACCCGTTTTTTCTTCGGTTTTTGTGCCATTAAACCGAGGCCAACATGGATGAGAATTAAGACTATGCCGAAATTTCTTATCATAAATAGCTATCCCTCCAACATCATGATTTCCTCAGCCAGTTTTTCCCACTGGCCTTGTAGCAAAACCAACTCTTTCTTCAAACTGTCGTAGTGTAGGGACGTTTCACTTAATTTTGCTTGGTTTGTATAGATACTTTCGTCAGCTATCAAAGCTTCAGCGGCCTTGGAAGCTTTTTCGAGTTCGTTAATGCGCTGTTCGATGCCTTCCAGTTCCTTATTCAGCTTTTTAGCTTGTCGATCCTTGTCTTCATTTTTTGGCGCAGGCGCAGGCTTAGGCGTTGTTTTGGCTGGCTTTGCACCACCTTTTTCTACGCTGGCTTTCGGAATCCGTTTAGCCTGCCATTCCTCATATTCCTGATATGTGCCGGGATACTCCTTGATTTTTCGGTCTTCGATGTACCAGATCTTATTAGCAACATTATCCAGTAAATAGCGGTCGTGGGACACCACGATAAACGTGCCTTCAAACTGCGTGAGTGCTTGGATGAGGATATTGACCGATTGGATGTCTAAGTGATTGGTCGGTTCGTCCAGCACAAGGAAATTGGCATCGGCCGTGAGCGCTTTAGCCAACGCCACCCTGGATTTTTCGCCACCCGAAAGCACCCGTATTTTTTTGAATGCATCGTCACCTGTAAACAGGAAACACCCAAGGATGGAGCGAAGTTCCGTCTCTGTATGCTTGGGAGCAAATGCCTGCAGCTCTTGCAGGATCTCATGGTCAAGGTGCAGAGCCTCCAGTTGGTGCTGTGCAAAAAACGTCTGCGTGACATTGTGCCCAGTTTCACATGTTCCGGAAAAATTGTTGTCAGCGTTGGCTACGATGCGCAGCAACGTTGATTTGCCCTTTCCATTGGCTCCGATAAGTGCAATTTTATCGCCTTTTTCAATGATAGCATCCGCGTGTTCGAGGATAGGCACTCCGGGGTATGACTTGCTTACATCTTCCAGTCGTACGACATGCCTGCCAGATTGCCTGCTAAACTTAAATCGGAAATTGACAGAAGGGTTGTAGTCTTCCACATCTTCCACTTTTTCCATGCGTTCGAGTGCCTTGATACGTGATTGCACCATTTTTGCCTTGCTGGCCTTGGCACGAAACCGCTCGATGAGCCGTTCTTCTTGTTTGATTTTGGCTTGTTGATTTTTATATTGATTACCCTGTATCTCTTCGCGCAATGCCTTTTCTTCCAGATAGAAACTGTAATTTCCGGCATATTGGATCAACTTTCCCCGTTTGGACTCCACGATGGAGTCTACCACTCGGTCAAGAAAATACCGATCGTGTGAGACAATAACAATTGCCCCTTCGAATGCTTGCAAATAGCTTTCGAGCCACTTGATAGAAGGAAGATCCAGGTGGTTCGTCGGCTCGTCGAGCAGCAAGATATCGGGTGTCTGGAGCAGTATCCTCGCCAGCATCACCCGCATGCGCCAGCCACCAGAAAATTCAGCGAGCTGCCTTTGTTGGTCACTTTCGCTGAAGCCTAGGCCAGCAAGGATCTCATGTGCGCGGTATTCAATGTTATACCCATCCAAGGCTTCGAACTCCATTTGCTTATCACTTAATTTCTGAATGAGGTCGTCCGAATAGTCCGTCTCTAATCTTTTGAGCAACCGCTCGATTTCCGTATGCAGCTGGTTTTGGCGTTCAAAAGCTTCCATGGCCACATGCAAGATGCTCTTATCGGATTGATAGGAGAGCAAATCTTGATTGAGGTAACCGATTTTGATGTCTTTAGCCATGGAGATAGTTCCCGAAGTGGGGGCATAATCACCAACAATGAGCTTCAGTAAAGTGGTTTTTCCCGTTCCGTTGGCTCCGATGAGCCCGGTTTTATCCCCGGGCTTGATGTGCCAGTTGGCCTCGTCATATAACGCACGCGCGCCTATTTCAAATGTAAGGTTATTTATCGCAATCATTTCGTGTGCAAAGGTACGAAAAAGTGGGAAGTTGGAAGACCGACGTTGGGAGCCCGATGTCTCAAATCTCAAATCCCAAATCTCAAATCTAAAGCCTACCTTTGCAACCATGTATAAACTCGTAAAACCATTCCTTTTTTCACTTGACCCTGAATCTGCGCACCGGCTTGTTTCCGGTGGTCTAAGGTCAGTTAGCAAGCTATGGGGCAGCAAACGATTGCTGAAATCGATTTACGGTTATCACCATCCCGCGCTTGAGCGCGAGGTGTTTGGCCTGAAATTCAAAAATCCTGTAGGACTTGCGGCGGGCTTTGACAAAAACGCCGAATATGTGGAAGAAATGGCCGCTTTGGGGTTTGGATTTATTGAAATCGGTACAGTGACACCCCGCCCGCAGCCTGGAAACGATAAACCCCGCTTGTTCCGGTTGGTTGAAGACCAGGCGTTGATCAATCGCATGGGCTTCAACAACCAAGGCGTAGATGTGGCAGCTACTCGGTTGAGGCATCTGAAAAACCGCCAGCATATTATTATCGGGGGGAATATCGGAAAAAATAAAACAACACCGAATGAAGAAGCGGTAAGTGATTACATCAAGTGCTTTGACGCATTATTCGATGTGGTAGACTATTTTGTGGTCAATGTGAGCTCTCCGAATACACCGGGCCTCCGCGCATTGCAAGATAAGGAGCCCTTGACCCACATTTTGAATACATTGCAACAACGTAACCTTAAAGGAGGTGTTGCTAAGCCGTTGTTGCTTAAAATAGCGCCAGATCTCACAGACCTGCAATTGGATGACATCATAACCATTGTACAGGATACAGGCATTGCTGGCGTCATCGCGACCAATACCACTATTGACCGCCATGGGCTGAGGGACGAACAGCGCTGGCGGGCTGAGATGGGGGGGCTGAGCGGTCTACCATTAGCCAGGCGCGCTACAGAAGTCATCCGGTATTTGGCCACAAAATCCAACCACGCATTTCCAATAGTCGGCGTAGGCGGAATACATTCGCCGCAAGATGCCCTTGAAAAATTGGAAGCCGGGGCCTCGTTGGTGCAATTATACACGGGGTTTATTTACGAAGGGCCGGGTTTGATAAAGCGTATATGCAAAAAAATAGCCCATGGATAAGTGTCCATGGGCTTGTAAATAAAAACTTAAATCCGATAGCCTATTGTAGCGCGTCGATACGAGCCTGTAATTCATCAATCTTGGCCTGATCTTCTTTAATCTCGTAGTATTTCTTCAGGTTGGTCAGTGCCAGGTAAGACTTGCCATCCACTTCAACTGCCTTTTGTAAAAAAGGCAATGCAGAATCAAAGATCTCATAAGCATTTTTAATCTCGGTGTCGTATTCCGATTGGGCAAGATTTGCATTGTTTGTTTTATTGAAATGGTCGATACCCTTGTTCAGGATCAACCCGCCAAGATTGATGTTTGCATCCAGGTAGCTTGGATCAATTTCCAATGCTTTCCGATAGGCAGCTTCTGCTTTTTCCAAATCACCGGTTTCGCTGTATGCTATTCCCAGGTAATAGTGCAGGTTCTTGTTGCCCGGTTCTTTAGCCACTTGCTCGTTAATGGTGTTGATGATCTTTTCCTGGTTGCCGGCCATGAGGTTCAATTCGATGTTTTGCGTAGCCAGCTCACTATCCCCAGGGTATTTGCTGGATCCAATTTCAGCATATTTGATCGCATTGGTGGTATCGCCTTGCATCAGGTACAGTCTGGAAACGTCCAATATGATTTGCCGGTTATTTGAAAAACTGTCAATAGGCACCAGTTCGACATATTTAGCCAATGCTTTGTCGTAATTTTGGGAGTTTACAGCAGCCAGTCCCGAATAATACAATAAAGTGGTATCACCAGGAAGGTAGTTCAGCCCTTTATCAAAGGCTGTGTATGCAGTCTCGAAATCTTGGCTATCCCACGCTTTTACGCCTTTATTCAGTTCATGCTGCGCTAGAATAGAATTAAGGATGCTCAAATTTTGCTCATTTTGCTTTTCCGAATCTAAGCCAACAGCTTTTTCTCGTGCTTCCACAGCTTTTTGGATGTAACCTTCCGATGCCTCGGTCGAATCCAACAAAGCCAAATCAGCATTTACCAACGCGTAATATGTCCACGTTTCAGCGAGCTCTTTTGTTTTTTCATTTTCTAAGGCTTTTTCCAATGCCTCGTTGGCGGCGTTCAAGTCACTTACGCCCAATGTGGCATTTCCAATAGATTTTACTTCATTGAACTTATCATAGCTGGCTTTCGCCTTTCTCAGGTTACTGGTTTGCGAAAAAGCCACTGATGTGGAAAAAACCAGTGCACCTAACAAAATGGATTTCACTTTCATGATCTTAGTTTATTGTGAGTTGATTTAATATATTGTTTACTCGTTCCAATTGAATGATATCCCCCGACTGGTCGTATAGTACCGCAAGGGATTTTAGCGTATTTACTTCAGAAGGCTTGATTTGGTTTGCCCTCAACAGGTATTCCTGTGCTTTGCTTTGTTTTTCTTCGTCGGCAGGGTTGGCAACGTACTCTTTTAAATATAACAGCCCCAGCTCAAGATTGCCGTCAAAATTATTGTTGTCCAGGCTTATGACCTTCTCATAATGTTTTTTGGCGTTGGCATAGTTGCCTTCCATCTCATTCGCGTAGCCTGCGATATAGTTTAAATTTACATTCTCTGGTTCGTGTGCAATAGCTTCGTCTACAATGGGTACGATAGCCGAATAGGCTTCATTGGCCACATACGTATTGATAAGCGCAAATAATATTTCCTTGTCTTCAGGAAATTGCTCCCTACCAGTGAGTAAAGTGTTCAACACATCTTTGTTGCTTCCTTTCTTTTTGTAAAGGGCGGTCAACTCAAGGATGTAGGCGGGGGAGGAGGTCTCCCGTTGGCTGATAAATGTTTGATAGCGCTGGATGGCGTCATCCACTCCGCCGATTTTGGTGCCCAATACGGCAAGGTTGTGTTTCACGTCAATAGCAGAACCGCTGATCGAATCTACTTTGCGGTATTGGAGGAAAGCTTCTTCGTAATTAGCAGCGGTCACCGCCCGATTAGCTTTGATCAAGTATGCATTGGCCACTGAACGCCTAATGTAGTTGATTTCAGGGCCATGATCATATCCTTGCTGCTTATTGTTTGTCAATCGCCTGAGTGCGGCGGCCGCCACATCGATGGGATCGGCCGTGTATTTTTGGGTGCGATTGGAATCAACTACCGCCAATGTGCTATACACCAAGCCCCGCAGCAAAATATTACGGAAGCTTACCGAATCACGTTTTGTCTTAAAGGCATCATCCGCAAATTTTCGGGCTGCCTCCAAGTATTTGAAATCTTTGGATTTGGTATATAATGCAAAATTGTTGTTACCCTCTTTTAAGTTGGATTGTGCAACTGCCGGTAGGGTGATCACTGCAGACAAGGCAGCGACAAAAACTGCTTTAGTCATCCAATTCCGTTTGCGGCGACTCGTTGTTGTTTTCATCGGTATTTTCACTGCTTGCTTGATTTTCTCCATTAATTTCTTCGTCCTCATGTTCCACCTTGGCCACAGAGGCGATTTCATCATCGCCTTTAAGGCTAATCAGGCGTACTCCCTGCGTAGCTCTTCCCATCACCCGCAATTCGCTGACAGCTATGCGGATAACAATGCCCGACTTATTGATAATCATCAGGTCATCATTATCTGTCACATCTTTGATGGCCACCAATTTACCAGTTTTTTCAGTTACATTGATGGTTTTGACGCCTTTGCCACCGCGATTGGTCACCCGGTAGTCCTCGATATC
Organism: Parapedobacter koreensis; assembly: GCF_900109365.1. Classification (GTDB taxonomy): domain Bacteria; phylum Bacteroidota; class Bacteroidia; order Sphingobacteriales; family Sphingobacteriaceae; genus Parapedobacter; species Parapedobacter koreensis. Next base: position 636,559 of record NZ_FNZR01000003.1, read on the forward strand.
CGTCCGTTTTCCATAACCTTTTTCGGATACGACCAACACGGTAGTTTCGAAATTATTCACACTAATCATGCCAACTACTTCGTCGTTTGACCCCGCCAACGTCACGCCGCGTACGCCGGTAGCCGTACGTCCCATAGGGCGTACCGTGGATTCATTGAAGCGGATAGCCCTGCCAGACCGCAGGGCCATAACGATTTCGCTATTGCCGTCAGTAAGGCAGGCTTCCAACAGTTGGTCCCCATCGGCGATATTGATGGCGTTGATGCCATTGGCACGTGGTCGCGAATAAGCCTCCAGGGATGTTTTCTTGATGGTGCCGCGTTTCGTACACATGATGATGAAATTGTTCTCAAGGTATTCCTGATCCTTGAGGTTTTTCACCTTGATATAGGCCTTGATCTTTTCTTCCTTGGGGATATTGATGATATTTTGGATAGCACGGCCTCGCGAGGTGCGGCTACCTTCGGGAATTTCAAACGCCCGCAACCAAAAACAACGTCCCGTTTCCGTGAAAAACAGCATGTAATTGTGTGCCGAAGCTGTAATGATGTGCTCCGTGAAGTCCTCTTCACGGGTGTTGGTACCCAAAGAGCCCTTGCCACCACGGCTTTGCCTGCGGTATTCGCTCAATGGTGTACGTTTAACGTAGCTTTCATGTGAGATGGTAATAACGACGTCTTCATCTTCGATGAAATCTTCCATCCGCATATCCTCGGCTGAGTGCACAATGATCGAGCGGCGTTCATCACCGTATTTATCTTTTACTTCCAGCAATTCATCCTTGATGATGCTCATCCGGAGTCCCTCGTCTTCCAAGATGGATTTCAAGTATTCGATGGTTTTCATCAATTCGGCGTACTCCTCTTTGATTTTGTCGCGTTCTAGTCCAGTAAGACGACGCAGCGTCATATCCAGTATAGCACGCGCCTGGATATCGGAAAGGCCGAATTTTTCCATCAAGCCTACCCGTGCATCATCCGGAGTCTCCGACGAACGGATAAGCTGGATGACTTCATCAAGGTGGTCGAGCGCAATGAGCAACCCTTCCAAAATATGCGCCCTTTTTTCGGCCTCTGCAAGTTCGAACTTTGTACGACGTACCACCACTTCATGGCGATGCTCTACAAAATGGACGATCATGTCCTTCAGGTTGAGCAGCATAGGCCGCCCATGCACTAAAGCAATGTTATTGACACTGAATGAGGTCTGTAGCGCCGTATATTTATATAGATTGTTTAATACGATGGATGCATTTGCATCGCGTTTGATGTCGTATACGACACGCAGGCCATGCCTATCAGACTCGTCGCGGATTTCGGAAATTCCCTCCAGCTTTTTTTCGTTGACCAAATCGGCTGTGCGCTTGATCATGTCCGATTTGTTTACTTGGTAAGGGATCTCCGTTACGATGATCTGTTCACGGCCACTTTTTGTACTTTCAATTTCCGCTTTGGCCCGCATTACAATGCGACCCCGGCCGGTATGGAAAGCTTCTTGCACACCTACATGGCCGTAAATAATGGCACCTGTTGGGAAATCAGGCCCCTTGATATGCTGCATCAGTTCGGATATCTCGATATCCCGATTGTCAATGAAGGCGATAATGCCATCGACGACCTCGGAGAGGTTGTGGGGAGCCATGTTAGTAGCCATACCCACGGCGATACCCGATGCGCCATTAACCAATAAATTGGGGATACGGGTGGGAAGCACTGTAGGCTCTTCAAGCGAATCATCAAAATTGAGCTGGTAATCAATGGTATCTTTATTGATGTCGGAGAGCAATTCCTCAGCTATTTTCTTCAGCCGTGCTTCTGTATAACGCATGGCCGCTGGCGGATCACCGTCAACTGATCCATAATTTCCTTGTCCGTCAATCAGCGGGTACCGCAAACTCCAGTCCTGCGCCATACGAACCATGGTGTCATATACCGACGAATCGCCATGAGGGTGGTATTTACCCAACACATCACCTACGATACGTGCTGATTTTTTATAAGGTTTGCCGCTGGTTACGCCCAAGTCGAGCATGCCGTACAGTACGCGGCGGTGTACAGGCTTTAATCCATCCCGCACATCGGGTAGTGCGCGGGAAACGATGACGGACATTGAATAGTCAATGTAAGCCGACTTCATTTGATCTTCAATATTGATGGGGATGATCCGGTCATCTGCCGGAAGGAGGTTGTTGTCGTTTTCTGTTTCTTCAGCCATTATTCGTTTTCAATCTTGAATCACTAAGCACAACAAAATATAAGCTGGTTAGCTTATTGCGCATGCGAAATTAAGAATTTTTTGGTGAAACTATAATTGTTTTTTGTGGTGTACAGCAGGTCGGGTCGGTAACCTACCGAGCAGTAAAAGGACGTGGATTTTTGAAATCTATGAAAGATCTGTAACTTTGCCCCATATTATTCTTCTTTATTTGCAATTCCGCAGATTTATTGCCTTGTCATGCTGATTATGGAAATGGATACAGTAGCCAATTCGTCAAATTTTATTTATCAATGGAGCTATAATAAGCTCATTGCATGGGGGATTCCCGAAACAGAAGCCAACCTTATTAATCTATTTGTATTATTAGGGTTATTGCTTGTTTTTTTGCTTATTGTTGATTTCGTTGTTCGCAAGGTATTAGTAAATGCCCTAACCGCGGCAGCACGTAAATCCCCCATAAAATTTGATGACTATCTGGTACGCAATAAGGCGTTAGTACACTTTGCGCGGCTCATACCCCTCATTGTCTCCATCAACTTCATCCCAGTGGTTTTTTTCGGCTTTCCTGCTTGGATTGAACCCGTAAGGAAGTTTATTGATGTCTTGCTTGTGTTTGGCTGGGTGATGCTTTTGCGTGCATTGTTCCGTTCGGTACGCGACCACCTCCGGACAAAAAAGGGTTTTCAGGACAAGCCATTGGATAGTTATCTGCAAGTTGTCAACATTTTTATGTTTTTCATTGCCGGTGTAATCGTCTTTTCTATGATCACAGGTAAGTCTCCTTGGGCCTTTCTCGGTGCCTTGGGTGCAGCCTCGGCGATTCTAATGTTGGTTTTCAAAGATACGATTCTTGGCTTCGTGGCCAGTATACAAGTATCTACCAATGACATGGTGCGCGTGGGCGATTGGATTGAAATGCCTAAATACGGCGCTGATGGCGACGTCATCGAAATCAACCTGAATACGGTAAAGATACAGAATTGGGATAAAACCATCACCACCGTACCAACTTATTACCTAATCACTGATTCATTCAAAAACTGGCGGGGAATGCAAAATGCAGGAGGAAGACGTATCAAACGGGCTATTCATGTCAAGATGTCGTCTGTCCGGTACTTGACCACAGAAGAAATTGAACGGTTGAAGAAAATCCAACTATTAAAATCCTATATTGAGGATCGACAAGCTGAAATCAATCAATACAACGAACAAACCCATGCCGATCGTTCAATGCCAGTAAACGGGCGGAATATGACCAACGTAGGATTATTTCGGCAATACATCAATCGCTATGCGCAAAATCATCCACAGATACGTCAAGACATGACCTTATTAGTACGTCAATTACAGCCTACAGCGCATGGTTTACCCATTGAATTGTATATGTTTACGGCAGATACCCGTTGGGCGATTTATGAAGGCATTATGTCCGACATCTTTGACCACCTATTGGCAGCTATTAAGTATTTTGAACTGGAAATATTTGAAGCGCCGGCATCGGATGATATCCGAAGTTTGCGGCTATCCGCATTGGCCCCGGATAAAAACCGTCATCCTGCTTAGCGGTCGCGGGCATCGTTGATTACACGTATCACCTCGTCGACTACCGATTTGGCTGCTTCCAGCATTTTTGGATTGCCACCAAAATCAGCGTCAAGGGTTACTGTTTTACGCTTTTCCTTATAGTTAAATTGGAGGTAAAAACGTGGGGTAGCCCTTACCGTGCCGCTTGCCGGGGATTGTGTAGTGTCTGCTGAAGTCATGTCATCAGGGAGGTTCCAAAATCCCAGCTGGGCCGCTTTGCCATGAAGATGGCGAAGATCGTCTTCCCGCAGCAGTATAGTATCCGTTACCAAGGAATCATTTCTGTTGAGGTATTGATAAATTCCTGTTTTGGAGTTGAAGTGGTTGACCAAGCTGTCGCCTTCGCCATATTTCAATACAATGGATTCAAAATCGGAAAACCGGTAAGGAGCATTCCGGATCAATTGGCTATAATAGACATAGCAGTATAATGCGAAAGGAACGATGATGCATATGGCAAGAAAGATCTTTTTATTTTGTTCGCTCATGACGGAATTGAAATGTGGCAGCAAAAGTACATAAAAATCCGAAGCTGGTCAGACCTTATTCAAGCTACCAATCCTGCCCGCTTGAGCAACGCCTGCGGCTCCGGCCTGCGGCCTCTAAACCGAATGAAAAGTTCCATCGGATCTATGGTACCGCCACTGCTGAGCAGCGCCTTGAATTTGGCGGCTGTCTCAGGATTGAAGATGCCGGTTTCTTTGAAATATGAGAAAGCATCGGCATCAAGCACCTCCGCCCATTTGTAGGAATAATACCCCGCGGAATAACCACCCGCAAAGATGTGGGAGAAGGAGGTGCTCTGTGCCGTACCGGACACATCGGGGTATAGCTGCGTGTCGCGCACCGTATCTTTTTCAAACTGTTCGACGGATATGTCAGGGGATAGCTTGCCGGTATGGTAAGCCATGTCAAGCAAGCCGAAACCGAGTTGGCGTACGGTTTGGTAGCCCTCCATGAAGTTGGCCGCAGCTACGATTTTATCAATTTCTTCTTCGGGCAATGGTTCGCCAGTTTGGTGGTGCCGAGCGAAGGAGCGCAGGAAATCTTTTTCGTAGCAATAGTTTTCCATAAACTGGGAGGGGAGCTCTACGAAATCCCAATAGACATTAGTGCCAGACAGGCTTTCGAACGTGGTGTCGGCCAGCATGCCATGCAGGGCGTGCCCAAATTCATGGAATAGGGTGGTCACCTCATTGAACGTGAGCAGCGAGGGCACCTCGCCCACGGGGCGAGCAAAGTTACATACGATGGAGATGTGGGGGCGCACTTGCTGGTCGTTTTCTTTCCATTGTCCGCGATAGGCCGTCATCCAAGCCCCGGCCCGCTTACCTTCACGCGGATGCCAATCGGTATACAACAGGGCTTTATGCTGGCCATTTTCCAACACTTCGTATACAACCACCTCGGGGTGATAGGTAGGAATGTCCGTACGGAGTTCAAAGATCAGTCCGTACAGCCTGCTTGCGGCATCAAAGGCCGCTTCGAGCACCTGGGGAAGGGGGAAATATGGCTTTAGTGCTTCTTCCGACAAGTTAAACGTGGTCTCCCGCAATTTTTCTGCATAATAGGCATGGTCGTAAGGCATGGTGGTCGAGATGCCATCGGCTTCAGCCAATGCCTGCAACTTAGTTACCTCCTGTATAGCATGAGGTTTGGCCTTTTGCAGCAGATCGTGCAGGAAGTCCAGCACGATGGCAGGAGAAGAAGCCATGCGCTCTTGAAGCACAAAATCAGCGTGGGTGCCGAATCCAAGCAATTTGGCCCTGCGGTCACGTAGCGCCACGATATCACGCACGATACCCTCATTGTTGTATTCATTGGCCTTCAGCGCACGGGTGGCCGACGCCAGGTAAAGCTCCTTGCGCAGATCGCGGTTGGCCGCATATTTCATGAATGGCACGAAGCTGGGGAAATGCAGGGTGAACACCCAGCCTTCGAGCTGACGCTTTTCTGCTTCGGCTTTTGCAGCCGCCAGGATGGAGTCCGGTAAACCCGCCAATTGTTTTTTATCCAGTATATGCAGGTGGTATGCATTGGTTTCTTGCAATACGTTTTGGGAAAACTTCATCGTCAATGTTGCCAATTGTTTGTCGATTTCACGTAGTTTTTCCTTGTCTTCAGCTGATAACAATGCACCATTACGGGCAAAGCCCTTATACGTTTTATCCAGCAGCCGAGCTTCTTCACCTGTCAGTGCAGACTCATTTACCGCATCATGTACTTGCTTTATCCGCTGGAACAGCCCTTCGTTGAGCATAATGTCATTGCTGTATTCAGCGAGGACGGGTGATAATTCCTGTGCAAGCTGCTGGATTTCGTCATTGGTTTCCGCAGCATCAAGGTTGAAGAAAGCAGCAGAGACGATGTTAAGTTGCTTCCCTGCATAGTCCATCGCAGCTATGGTGTTGGCGAAGTCCGGCGTGCTTGGATTGCTGACAATGGCGTTGATTTCCTGCTTGGCCTCTTCGATGAGTTGGAGGATAGCCGGTTTGAAATGTGCTGGTTTGAGGGCTTGAAAAGGGATACTATCGAAGGGTGTGCCAAAAGGCTTCAACAAAGGATTGTCCATGGATAAAAAATTGAGCCATCCGTTTTACTGGCGGCAGTTAACTGGTCAAACTTAGATAAACTTGCTTTTATATGCAAGTTGGCGCGCAGTTTTCTAATCTGCTGCGTCTTTTGGAACCCATGGTTTTTTGGATATGCCCCGTATGGCCTGTGCCTTTAGGGGGTCTTCAGGCCATGCGTGCTTCGGATACCGCCTTTTAAGTTCCTTGCGTATTTCGAAATAGGCAGTCTGCCAGAAGCTACGCAAATCGGCGGTCACTTGTACGGGTTTGAAGCCCGGGGACAGGAGGTGTAGCACGATAGGCATTTGGCCATCGTTTACGCGAGGCGTATCTATGAGCCCGAATACCTCTTGCAGGCGCACGGCCAATACCGGTGATTCGCCTTGGGGCGAGTAATGTAGCTTGATGGTGGAGCCACTTGGAACATCGAGGGTCGCAGGAGCTAAGTGGTCTAATGCCCGTTGCTGGTTGTAATCCAAGCTGTGGTGAAGCATGTTATGTAAATCCAATTTTTTCAATTCCTCTGCCTTGCGGATGCCCCGGAGGTAGGGTATGAGCCATTGTTCGGGATGCTGGAGTAAGGTAGCTGTCGTTACGTCGGGCCATCCTTCCTTAGTGCGCCACTGCCGGAGGCTAAGCACACGGTTTTGCCACTGCGCTATTGCACCGTTGAAAGGGAGTAATTGTGCCCCTTCCCTGCGGATGGCTTCACAGATCACTTCGATGGCCACGTCTTCATCCAGCGAGGGTAGCGGAGACGATGAGAGAACGATGTTGCCAATGCGGCGATCTTGCGTGGCTACAATGCCTCCTTTTTGAGTGTCCCAGATGATACGCTGGGTTTCTTGGACAAAGGGAGATAGGTCGTTAGGGTTGACTACGGACGTCAAAAACGCCTTGCCCAATCCGTCACGGGCATCTAAAAGCGCGATGACCAGCCACGGTTCATGGGCGAGATCGTCTTCGGGCGGGACGACCGCCCGTTTGCCATTAGCCAGTTGGTAGGTGCCGTTGGCATTTCCCCTGGCTTTTGCGATACGCTCCGGATAAGCATGTGCCAGCAGTAAGCCAGCATGATACGGATCGATTGCCTCGTTTTCCGCTTGTGTATGGAGTAATTTACGATAAGAACGGGCAATTTTCTCTATATTGTCAAAGCGTTTGCCTTGGTTCCCGAAAACCCTATGCTTGCGCAACGCTTCGATGCGGAGGTTGATATCCGTGCCGGCCTCGCGGCCAAGCGGATCACGCTCTTCAAGCAGCGCGGCGATGTCCGTAGCGAGGCTAGCCATACCGAGGCGTTTGCCCTCCAGCAACATCTGGGCGATGCGGGGGTGGCATGGCAGGGCATGAATGGCTTTACCCAGTGGTGTAATTTTTCCTTCTTCGAGTGCTCCCAGCCCATGGAGCAAGTCGCGGGCCTGCGCCGCCGTAGTGGATGGTGGGTTAGTAAGCCAGTTCAGTTGCTTAATATCTTGTATGCCCCATTGGGCGGCATCGAGTAAGAGCGAGGTCAAATCGGCTTCCAGAACCTCCGGTGTCCGGTAGGCAGCCATCCGCTGCTCGGTGGCTGCCGACCACATGCGGTAGCAGGTGCCTGGCCCGAGCCTGCCAGCACGTCCGGTACGTTGGTCTGCTGCATCTCGTGAAATGCGCGAAGTTTTTAGGCGAGATAAGCCCGAAGGAGGGTCGAATACCAGCGTTCGGGTGTAGCCACAGTCGATCACTACGGCAATGCCTGTTATGGTGAGGCTGGTCTCCGCGATGGACGTAGCCAACACGATTTTCCGCTGTCCATTGCGGTTAGGCTGGATGGCCGCATGTTGTTCGGCCAATGACAACTGCCCGTAAAGCGGATGGATAGCTGCACCTGCTGGATTGGCACGGAGCAACTGCTCACAGGCGCGGATTTCTGCCTCGCCCGGTAGAAAGGCAAGGATATCACCTTGTTTTTCGCGGCAGGCGCGGATGATGATACGGGCGCACGCTTCAGGCAATTGGCGTGGATCTGGTTCGTCCGTATAGATGACCTCCACGGGATACATTCGTCCTTGGCTTTCTACGGTTGGTGCACCAAGCAGGGCAGCGAGCTGGCGGGTATCCAATGTGGCCGACATGACCAGCAGCCGGAGATCGGGACGCAACACTTGTTGGCTCTCACGGCATAGTACCATGGACAGATCGGTGTGCAGTCGCCGTTCATGGAATTCATCGAAAATAACAATGCCTACGTCTTCCAGCGCGTTGTCCTGATGGAGCATGCGGGTGAGGATGCCTTCTGTGACTACCTCAATGCGCGTGCGTGCGGAAGTCTGGTTTTCGAAGCGTACACGATACCCCACGGTCTCGCCAGCTTTTTCGCCCAGCAAGGATGCCATACGATGGGCAATGCTGCTTGCAGCCAGCCGACGCGGTTCGAGCATGATGATTTTCCTGCCGTGCAGCCAGGGCTCGTCCAGCAGTGCCAGCGGCACGATGGTACTTTTTCCAGCCCCTGGTGGAGTACTGAGGATAAGGGTGTTAGATTCAGTAAGATATTGCCTTACTTGAGGTATAGCCTCAATGATAGGAAGATCGGTATGAGCTGGATCAAAACGTGTAGCCATGGGTTGACAAAGATAGGAAAAGGATATATTTGCAGCATGCTTGAATTCCAGGGATCCCATAGCTTTATTTTCCGCAATGCGGTAGTAGACCAGCTTTCCGAGCAAACTTTCGACATGGCGGGCGAAGGCGGGTTATTGGAAGATATCCCAGTTGTGCTTTCCACACAACCGGTAACGCTGGACGTGGATGCTGGGGTGTTTACCTGCCGCTTGAAAGACGGCAGGCAGGCAGCAGTAGGGATCGTGCAGGAAAATGGACAGGTCACGTTGTCCAGTGATCTGCCCGGCTTGCCAGGTATATTGAACCCGGTGGAAGCGACGGTGCTTACCGCCATTTTGCGGCGGGAGGAGCTGGGCGTATTTTTCCGTCCTTCGCTGCGTAGCCGAAGGCTTCGGCAGGCGGCCATAGCCTACGGATTAGAACACGAGCCGGATCTTGATCGTTACCTGATGCCGGTATTTGCAGAAGGGCGGCTGACCATCCAGCCTCGCTTGGCAGGTTTGCTGCCAATCAACTCGCCCAAGCTACGCGAACTGGGTGAACAGGCGGGCCGCCAACAACACCGAGGGCTTGCAGGCACACCGCTGACCGAGCGAACCATTGCCGTCATCAGCCGACATAAATATTATCGGAATCCGGTAGTGGAACTCATTGATTCCGATCGAACCAAGTCGAACAGTCTGAAGGCGCCTTTTACGCGCGTCGATCCACTTAAACTGCTTACATCGGCCGCGAGCGTTGATGAAGCCAAGTTTTATGCTGCTATTGCCAGACTCCAGCAAGTACGCGAAGGTGATCGCACAGCATCCGATTTGGAGGCGTTGGAAACTATTCTTAAAAATGACCGTGGTTATCCATTTTACTACCATGACGACCAATGGGGCGAGAACTTTTCTTCCAAATCGCTCGTGCCGGTGAAAGCCACCCTGCTACCGGATAAGGTACGTTTGTCGGTCAGGGCGGAGGGAGCATTCTATGCTATAATGGGCGAGATTACCCTAGCGGGGAAATTGCACGCCCTGCATGAACTATCCCTCAAATTCAATTATTTTTTTCTGCTGAAGGACACGTTATACCTTGTGGATAACGTCTTGATACTTTCCGTGGCGGCGCTGTTGAAAGAAAGCGGCGGTAAATTGCTCATCCATGCCAGCAAGTACCGGGATTTTCAACGGCAGCTATTGGATAAACTGGCTGACAGCATTCGCGTGGAATACCCCGACGTCAAATCAGGGACGGTACAGCAACTCATCGAAATGGGCTTTACGGCCCCTCTTGAGCGGCTGATTTACCTGTCGGACTTTGGCAACCACGTGATGATTATTCCCGTCGTACGTTATGGAGAGGCAGAGGTGGCCATCCGTACCGAAAAACAGGTCAAGGCAGTGGATGGGAAAGGGAATGATTTTCTGGTGCCGAGGGATGACGATTTTGAGCAGGCGTTTATGGCGTTATTAATCAAGCAACACCCTCATTTGCCTGAGCAACTGGATAATCAGCTGTACTACTTCTACTTGCATAAGAAGTATTTCCTCGACGAAGAATGGTTTTTATCTGCATTTGATGTATGGCATGAAGCTAAAATTGAAGTGTTTGGTTTCAACGAACTGACAAGTAATAAACTAAATCCAAATAGGGTAACTGTTGATATCAAAGTCATCAGTGGATTGAACTGGTTCAATGCCACACATGAGGTGCGTTTCGGGAAGAAAAAAGCATCGTTAAAAAAAATCCAGGCAGCCCTGCGCAATAAGCGCAGGTATGTAGCTTTGGATGACGGTACGATGGGTATTCTCCCACAAGAGTGGCTCGAAAAGTTTGCACAGTATTTCGAGGCGGGGGAAGTGGTAGACGATGAAACCATCCGCTTTGCCAAAGTTAATTTCGATACAGTAACTACACTTTACGATGCAGCGATGCTGGATGAAACCGCAACTGCTGAGATAGGGGTGCTACGTGAACGGATTGCTAATTTCGAATCCATACAGCCGGTGGCCGAGCCCCGTGAATTGACCGTACGGCTCCGTCCGTACCAACGGCAGGGGCTGGATTGGCTCGGTTTTCTGGATAGCTTTAATTTCGGTGGAATATTAGCGGATGAAATGGGCTTGGGAAAAACCGTGCAAATCATTGCCTTCATGCTGTCGCAACGGGAGAACGGGCGCACAGGTACTGATCTGGTGGTTGTGCCTGCTACGTTGATTTTCAATTGGCAGCGGGAGTTGGCTACATTGGCTCCTTCGCTGACATTGCTCACCTTGTATGGAGTTGGCCGCACGAAGTCTGTCGAAACCATCAGCCGGCATGACGTGGTGCTGACTTCTTACGCTACATTGCTGGCTGATATCCGCTTTTTGAAAAACGTCGCTTTTAACTATGTATACCTCGATGAATCCCAGAATATTAAGAATCCCGATTCGCAGCGGTATAAGTCGGCCAAGCTCTTGCAGGCACGCAACCGGATAGCCATCAGCGGGACACCTTTTGAAAACAGCTCGTTTGATTTATATGGACAGCTATCGTTTGCGTGTCCCGGCCTGTTGGGCGACAAGCGGTATTTTCGTGACGTATATGCCAAACCCATCGACCAGTTCAAGAACCAGAAGCGACGTAAGGAGCTTCAGCAAAAAATACAGCCGTTCATCTTGCGGCGCACCAAGCAAGACGTGGCTGCGGACCTGCCTGAAAAGGTTTCGATGGTATTGTACAGCGAGATGGGCGACCGGCAACGCAAGATATATGATGCCTACGAAAAGGAATTCCGTGATTTCATCTCCGCCCTGTCGGGTGAAGAACTGGACAATAGCCCAATGCATATGCTCCGTGGCCTGACCCGCCTCCGGCAAATCTGCAATTCGCCCGCCCTGCTGCCCGATGGAATGCTAAACACCCCTGTGTCTGCCAAAATCGAGCTGCTGAAAGAGCAAATTCAGGACAAATCCCCATACCACAAAGTGGTGATCTTTTCGCAGTTTGTATCGATGCTTCACTTAGTTGGTCATATGCTGGATGGCATCGGTGTCCGATACGTAAGCCTCACCGGTAGCACGCGTGCACGGGAACAGGTGGTCAACACCTTTCAGGAAGATCCCGAGGTTCGTGTCTTCCTCGTAAGCCTTAAGGCGGGTGGCACAGGACTGAACCTCACTGCAGCAGAGATCGTGTATTTGGTGGATCCGTGGTGGAATCCCGCTGTGGAAAACCAAGCAATAGACCGTGTGCACCGCATCGGCCAGGAAAAGAAGGTAATGGCGTACCGCTTGGTGACCCCCAACACGGTGGAAGAAAAAGTATTGCAATTGCAAGCTGCCAAAGACGCATTGGCGGATGGGCTGGTGCGTAATGATAGTTCGTTTTTCCGGACGCTGGACAAGGAGCGGTTATTGGGATTATTGTAGGTGGCTTTACCGTACCGCTATCCGTTTGTCCCTGAACACCAAGAGAAATAACACAGCTAATGCCAGCGCATAACCTGAAAAGGTAAACCAGATGCTGGGCCAATCCCGTATACCTTCTGTGCTGGTAAAATGGTCGACAACCCAGCCACTGCCATAACCGCCGATGATGGCACCAAAACCGTTGGTCATGACCATAAACAGCCCCTGTGCGCTGGATCGGATTTTACGATCGGCAACTTTTTCGACATATAATGAGCCGGAAATATTAAAGAAATCAAATGCCATCCCGTAAATAATCATCGATAATACCAGCAAGTAGAGTTTATCATCTGGATTGCCCATCCCGAAAAGTCCAAACCGGAGCACCCATGCGAGGATACTGAATAGGATAACATTGCGAATACCGAATCGGGTAAGGAAAAATGGAATCAGCAAAATAAAAAACGTTTCAGAAATCTGGGAAATAGACAGCAAGAGGTTGGGGTGCTGTACGCCGAAGGAATCGGGATAGATGGCCTTGAAATCATCCAAAAACGGCCCACCGAAGGCGTTGGTGATTTGCAGTGCGGCACCAAGCATCAACGAAAAAATAAAAAACAGGGCTGTATCCTTGTGCTTGAATAGGATAAACGCATCGAGCCCCAGTGAAGATGCCAGCGACTTTTGGCGGGTCTCATCGAGGAAAGGGGGAGAGGGCGGTACCGTAAAGGCGTAGCATCCGAGAAAAATCCCGGCACCGGCGGCCTGGTATAGCTGGTGGGTGCTTTTGGTCCATCCCATGAAATCGACAGCCCACATTGCAACGATGAATCCGACAGTGCCCCAGACACGGATGGGAGGGAAAGCTTTGACCACATCGTATCCCTTACGTGTCAATACATTGTAGCATACGGAGTTGGACAGTGCTAATGTAGGCATGTAAAACAACGAATTGATGAGCATGAGGATATAGAAGGTCTGAAAATCGGTCACGCGCGTAGCTGCAATCAGTGCGCTGGCGCCGATGAAGTGTGATACCGCAAATACGCGCTCGGCATTGATCCACCGATCGGCCACGATGCCCAATAGGCCGGGCATGAATACCGAGGCAATGCCCATGGTAGAATAAACGGAGCCAATTTGCAATCCTGAAAAGCCCAGCTGAGCTCCCATATATCCGCCCAGGGAAATGAGCCATGAACCCCAGACGAAGAATTGCAAGAAATTCATGACCGTGAGTCGGATTTTTATTGACATCGTTGGTGAGGTCTCTTCAGTTATGATGATTTTCTGCGGGTGATTTCATCACGGATTCGGGCTGCCTTCTCATACATTTCTTCCGCTAATGCTTTGGACAACGTTTCCTGCAATTGTTCATCGGTCATGGACGAGAAGGAGGAAGTTTCTTTTGGAACGATAGCCTCTGGATCGTTAGCACCCGATGACTCTATATTTTCAAGAAATACAAAATCATTGCCCTCGATGACAATACCCGCGGAGGCTAATATAAACTCATACGTGTATACCGGAGCTTTAAAGCGCACGGCCAAGGCGATGGCGTCCGAAGTACGTGCATCTATTTCGGTTTGTTTATGGCCATCATTAAAGATGATTTTGGCATAGAAAATACCATCTACCAAATTATAGATAACCACTTCGTCGATCCGGATGTGATAAGTTTCAGCAAATGTCTTGAATAAATCGTGGGTCAATGGCCGACTGGGTGTCATCTTTTCAATTTCAATGGCAATGGCTTGTGCTTCAAATCCACCGATGATGATGGGGAGACGACGACGTCCGGACACTTCTCCTAAGACTAGTGCATAAGCCCCGGATTGGGTTTGGCTATAGGATAAACCGACGATATCTAATTTAATCTTTTTCATGCCTGATTGGGTGCACGATCACAAAGATGCGAATTGTTATTGAAAAAAGCCGCTACATTTATTCATTTATGCCATAAAAATAGCGGTATTCCGAGGGGAAACAAACAATTAATCGCCTTTATACGCTTTAATAGCAGCTGTCAGCTTAGGTACCACTTCAAATGCATCTCCTACAATGCCATAATCAGCCACTTTGAAAAATGGTGCCTCGGGATCTTTGTTGATAACGACGATGGTTTTTGACGAACTGACTCCTGCTAAATGTTGGATAGCGCCTGATATACCTATGGCAATGTACAATTTAGGGCTTACCGTAATGCCTGTTTGGCCGACATGTTCTGAATGTGGGCGCCATCCGGCATCGGATACCGGTTTTGAGCAAGCTGTGGCTGCACCCAGTACCTCGGCTAATTCTTCAATCATTCCCCAATGTTCAGGCCCTTTGAGACCCCGGCCACCGGAAACTACGATTTCAGCATCCGGCAGTGATACGCTGTCCGTGGTACGTACAATATCTTGGATGACAGTCGTGAGATCGTTAGCCGCTACTTGCGGATTGAACGCTTCTACCCGTGCATTTCCGCCGATTTCCCGCACTTCAAAGGTATTTACATTAAGTGAGATGACTTTCCTGTCAGAAACCAGTTCGGCCATTGCAAAAGCTTTGCCCGAGAAGGCTGTTTTCTTCACGGTAAGTTTGCCGGATTCGAACACGGGCAGTTCTACGGCACCGTCGGCCAATCCGCCTTTGAGTTTCGCGGCCACGCGGGGAGCCAAACCCTTTCCGCTGAATGAATTGGAGATAATCACCAAGGGAGCATCGACATGGTCGGCCGCTGCCGCAATGACTGATGCGTATGCCTGATTAATAAATTGTTTAAGCTCATTGGCAGCCACATGTAATACGGTAGTCGCCCCATACTTGCCAAGGGAGATGAGCTCGGATTCGTCCACGGGGCCGATGGATATCGCTGTGACGGAAGTATCCAAGGTATCGGCAATGGCCTTTGCGTAAGAGACTGCTTCGTATGCGGGCTTTCTGAATGAGCCGGCTGTATGTTCGGCATATACTAAGACTGACATGTTCGTTATATTCGTTTTTCCTTAATTTTTTGGACCTGACGGCATGCGGATTAAATTACTTTTGCTTTGTTGTGGAGCAAATCGACCAATTTGCCGACGTCATTGGCATTTACCAAGGCAACGGTACCCCGTGGCTCTGGAGTTTCGTATCGGACGATACGCGACAGCACGGGCACATCTATGGGATCGATGACCACCAGTGGTTTTGTGCGGGCACTCATGATGCCACGCATATTGGGAATGCGGGGTTCGGCGACTCCTTCGGCCGTACCGGCAACCAACGGTAAGGGAATCGACAATACTTCTTCTCCTCCTTCGATTTCACGTGCTATCGTGGCCATGTTGCTGTCTATTTCGATTTTCTTGGCTGTAGATACCGATGGGATGCTTAGCAGTTCGCCTACCAAGGCCGCCATTTGGGCACCGTTATAATCAATGGATTCCCGGCCGGTGAGGATGACGTCGAAATGTTTGCTTTTTGCATAATTGGCTATTTGATGGGCTACGAACCACGCGTCACGCGGTGTCGCATTGACGCGCACGGCGTCGTCTGCACCTGTGGCCAGAGCTTTTCTGATGGTTGATTCGGTAGTGGACTCGCCGACGTTGATGACGGTAACGGTGCCTTTCCCTCCTTCGGCTAAACCAATAGCTTTTGATAACGCGATTTCGTCATACGGATTGACAATATATTGAAGCCCAGCTGTGTTGAGCGAAGTGTTGTCATTGGAAAATGTGATCTTTGAAGTAGTATCCGGGACATTACTGATGCAGACTAATATGTTCATATCAACTGGTTTTGCACAAAAATCGACAAACTTTTGTTTTTATACAAATCGGAAGTCCAAAGCCCACCACGAGAAGTACCGGAAAAGTAGTATGTTTGCGATTCTTAATTGACATGACTATGGGCGATAGGCTACAGCAGTTAATTGGTTTTCTCGCAGAAAGTCCCCAAGATCCTTTCCTAACGTATGCATTGGCGACCGAATATTTAAAATTAGGCCAATCCGACAAAGCAGTTCAGTATTTCGAGGAGTTGCTGGTTCGCCATCCGGATTACGTAGGGACCTACTATCATTTAGGAAAACTATACGAGGCACTGGACAGGAGAGAAGAAGCCATAGCCATTTACGAAAAAGGCATGCGTGCCGCGACCAAGAAGCGCGACATGCATGCTTTATCCGAATTGCAAGCCGTCTATCGCATTGCAACCGGCATGGATGAAGATGATAATGAATAACTATACCGTGCCGGGGTTGCTGATGTCGGCAGGGGAATCATGTCTCCTTTTATGATTGCGATCGGCAAAGCTTTCCTTGTCTATGTCCGTGACATGCTCCGCTTCGGCTACGATGTCATTTTCATCTTTCCGCTCTTTGGTTAGCGGTTTACTGTTCCTACTATCCTTGGGGACAGTTGTTAATTGATTTTTCCTTTCCATGACTGCTCTCCTTTCTGTTTTTGCTTATAGAGAAAACAGCCAGCAACATCCATTGTTTGGATAAATTGGGATTTGTATGCCGAAGGGGATTGGTGCTATGCTTTTTCTAAGCAAAGTTCCCGTAATTTGCCAACCACGAAATCAATCTCCTCGCGTGTGTTGTTTTTGCAAAACGAAAAACGGACACAAGGCCGCTTGGTGTCTGCTCCGATTGCGCTTAATACGTGCGACCCGATGTCCGATCCCGAACTACAGGCGCTTCCACCGGAGGCTGAGATGCCAGCAATATCCAGGTTGAATAACATCATATCCGCAATATCGGTGCACGGAAACGAAACATTAAGCACCGTATATAAACTGTTTTCAGGCGCAATATCGCCATTGAATCGAATGTCTTGGATCTGCCCCTTCAATTGCGCCGTCATGTACTCCTTCAATCCTTGGATATACTGGCGGTGCTCGTCCATATGGGTATAAGCAAGTTCAAGCGCCTTGGCTAATCCTACGATGCCATATACATTCTCGGTGCCACCCCGCATGTTGCGTTCCTGTGCACCGCCGTAAATAAAAGGTTTGATTTTCGTGTTATGATTCACGTAAAGGAACCCGATGCCTTTCGGGCCATGGAATTTATGTGCTGCGCCGGTTACAAAATCGATCTGCAATTTAGCCAAATCATGTGCGTAATGCCCCATGGTCTGCACGGTATCCGAGTGGAAGAGCGCATTGTATTGCTTACTTAATGCCGATACATATTCAATGTCGGTCAACGTGCCGATTTCATTATTAGCATGCATCAGCGATACAAACGAACGGGGATGGTCGTTCAATAACTTTTCCAGTTGAAGGAGATCGATATGCCCTTGGGCATCCACATCGAGTAAGCTGAGTTGGATGGTGCCGTTTTTTTGCAATTCTTCAAGTGTATGCAGTACCGCGTGATGTTCCAAAGGTGAAGTAATGGCATGCGTGATGCCGTTATCGATAATCCCCCGGACGATTGCGGTGTTATCCGCTTCGGTACCACCCGATGTAAAGAAAATCTCGGCGGGTGCCGCATTCAACAGGCCCGCTATGGTTTTGCGAGCTTTTTCTACGATGGTCTTTACCTGCCTTCCATGTGCATGGATGGATGACGGGTTGCCATAGTGCGTTTCCATGGTTTCTACCATGGCCTTGAGTACTTGGGGATCAAGTGCCGTGGTGGCTGCATTATCTAAATAAACTTGCATGGTGCAAAGGTAAGCAACAAAAGTAAAATTTTTTGAAATGTTTTCATGGGCTATTCGTCTATAAGAGGGAGGGATGATATAACGGGTTAACGACGTTGAAAAAATGACGCACGAAAAGCAAAGCAACATCACGGTGACGATAACGTCCTATGGAAAGGGATTGCTTGGCTTCATTCGCAAACACGTAAATAACGATGCTGATGCTGAGGATATCTTGCAAGATGTATGGTACCAGTTGAGCACGGTAATCAATACACGGCCTGTGGAGCAAGTTGGTGCTTGGCTTTATCGGGTAGCGCGGAATCGGATCATAGACAAACGGCGGAAGAAAACAGAAGAACTGTTGCCGTATAAAGTCAATGACGATGGCGATACCGTGCTGGCGGTGGCCTCCATGATTACCAATGATAATCCGGAAACCGCTTATCGGGAGCGTGTCGTTTGGCAGCGGTTTTATGCGGCCTTGGATAAACTGCCCCAAGCACAGCGCGATGTATTTGTCTGGCATGAACTGGAGCGCATACCTTTTGCGGAAATTGCCGCTTTTACGGGAGAACCCATCAGCAAATTGGTATCCAGGAAGCACCACGCCGTGTTGTTTTTAAGAAAGCAATTGAAAGTTTTTTATGATGAATTGATGGATTGATAATTTGTAATAGGCATGAAAAAGTTATTTAAAAGTAAAATTAGGTTTGTAGTTATTCCCATTGTCGCACTGGCGTTTGTTTTTTTGGTGGGCTATGTGGTGATGACTCTTTGGAACTACACATTGCCCGCATTGCTTGGTGTAAAAACCATCACACTTTGGCAGGCTATGGCGTTGTTTTTCCTGTGTAAAATTTTGTTTGGCTTTGGCGGTAGCGGCCCCAAAAAGGGGCGATCTCATTGGAAAGGAGGCAGGGCGATGCATGGCGCATTCGACCAAATGGACGAAGCAGATAAAAGCCGATTCGGGGCCTACATGCGCTGGAAGTCCTGTGGCTGGAATGACACGGCCGATACCTCGGAAGAAAAAGAAGATCGTTAGAAAAACGCAAACGAAAAAAAATGAGTGAAATTTTAATATTTAAAACCAGTGTAGCTACTGTGACACACGTACAGCAGGTGGCGTCGTTATTCAAATCGATTGAATCCATTAAGCACTGGAGCTTTGATTTGGAAGATTGCGATCGGATTCTGCGGGTAGTCGCATCGGATCTCCAGCCTGAAATCATTGTGCGGTCGCTAATCGTTGCAGGCATAAGCTGTGAACACCTGGATTACGAATTGTAAACGAGTAAAGATAAGTACGTCAATAGCCAGCCGAATAGCTATTTATCAAAATGAATGCTTACCTTTGCACGGCAATGGAAGCTAAACAACCAGATAAAGAAGATTATAGTTTTTGGACACGTTATAAGCGTTTTGCCGGAAATGAAATTCTGCTATATGTGATTATGGTGGTTGGTATTCTATTGGGAATTATTATATTTAGTTGATTTTCAATTAGTAGTTTATCTATACCTAAAGCACTCCGCAAAACAAATGTAGCATGAATCTCAAATTAAACCGTCCCTTGGCGTTTTTTGACTTGGAGACAACAGGCGTGAATGTTTCTGTCGATCGCATTGTGGAAATTTCCATCCTCAAGGTTTCTCCGGATGGCCGTGAAGCGGTGAAAACGTTGCGAATAAATCCCGGAATCCCCATACCGGTGGAATCATCGCTATTTCATGGCATTTATGACGAAGATATCAAGGAAGCACCAGTCTTCAAAGATGTAGCGCGTGAACTGGCGGATTTCATTGGTAATGCAGATTTGGCGGGATACAACTCCAATAAATTTGACATTCCCATGTTGATGGAGGAATTTATCCGTGCAGGTGTAGATTTTTCATTGGATGGCCGGCACTTCGTCGATGTACAAAATATCTTCCACCAGATGGAACAACGTACATTGAAAGCTGCCTATCGCTTCTATTGCGACAGTAATCTGGACAATGCCCACAGCGCGGAAAGCGATGTAAGAGCAACATATGAAGTGTTGAAATCGCAATTGGATCGTTATCAAGGCACAGAATGGGAAGACAAACTCGGCAATAGAAGCGTACCGGTAGTCAATGATGTGGAAGCTTTACACCGCTTTACCAACTTAAGCCGTCCGGTGGATTTTGCGGGAAGAATGGTGTTCAACGAACAAGGTGACGAAGTATTCAATTTCGGAAAACACAAAGGCCGGTCCGTAGAAGAAGTTTTTACCATTGAACCCAGTTACTATTCATGGATGATGCAAGGCGATTTCCCATTGTATACAAAAAAATGCTTGGACAAAATATGGCAACGGTTTCGAGCAAAACAGAAGGAGCAGCGCGTCATCGCCAATAAGTCGGATACAGCGGTGAAGTCGGCACCTATGGTTGCTTCACCCAATCAGGAAAAACGTGATTACAAGCAAC
Source organism: Parapedobacter koreensis (assembly GCF_900109365.1). Lineage (GTDB taxonomy): Bacteria > Bacteroidota > Bacteroidia > Sphingobacteriales > Sphingobacteriaceae > Parapedobacter > Parapedobacter koreensis. The sequence goes on from NZ_FNZR01000003.1 coordinate 656,997, forward strand.
AGCACCAACGCCCTAAACCAAAAACGGGACCGATAACTGCGGACATGCTGAAGAGCTTACAGGAGAAGTTTGGGAAATGACAAACGCATGTTGAATTAGCCAAAGGAAAGCCGTATTTTTGCATGTTAAATAAATAACTTATGTCACAAGAGAACGAACATGTAAAATGTTTAATCATAGGCTCCGGCCCGGCAGGTTATACAGCAGCCATTTATGCCGCCCGGGCTGATCTTAGGCCTGTCCTCTATACAGGTATTGTGCCAGGTGGCCAGCTTACCCAAACGACAGATGTGGAGAATTTTCCCGGTTATCCTGACGGTGTGCAAGGCCAGCAGATGATGGAGGATTTCAGAAAGCAGGCAGAGCGATTTGGCACCGATATACGTTTTGGCTACATCACTTCCGTAGATTTTTCAGGTGACGTCCACAAAGTAGTGGTAGATGGCGAAAAAACAGTGACGGCCGAAACTGTCATCATTGCCACCGGGGCCACAGCGAAATGGCTGGGGCTTGAAAGCGAGCAAAAATACAATGGTTTTGGTGTATCTGCTTGCGCGGTTTGCGATGGTTTCTTTTTCAGGAAGCAAGATGTAGCTATCGTGGGAGCAGGGGATACCGCCGCAGAAGAGGCAACATATTTGGCCAAGCTCGCCAATAAAGTGCATATGCTTGTACGCAGGGATGACTTTCGTGCTTCCAAGGCCATGCAGCACCGTGTGTTGAATACGCCGAACATTGAAATACATTACAGTACGGAAGCGAAAGAAATCGTCGGCGACGGGCAGAATGTCACCGGTGTATTGGTGTATAATAATCAGACCCTTGAAGAAAAATTAATTCCGGTGACAGGGTTTTTCGTTGCCATCGGACATAAGCCCAATACCGAGCTTTTCCAGGACATCTTGGATATGGATACCAACGGTTACCTGATCACCAAATCAGGCAGTACGCGGACGAATATCGATGGTGTATTTGCGTGTGGTGATGTACAAGATCATATTTACCGCCAAGCGGTGACCGCAGCTGGCTCAGGTTGCATGGCTGCACTGGAAGCTGAGCGATACCTTGCAGCCAAGGAACACGCGATCGCATAGCATTGGCATTTTACCACTTTAATTGTCGTACCTCCGCGATCCGTTTTGAAGCCATCGCGCCCAGCTGACGTCATAGACATGGATTTCAGTGGTCTGTATGTTGCTGGCGTTGTACACAGGATTGTATTGGTTTATCCATTCATAAATGCCGCCAAATAGGTTGTACACGTGCTGATAACCCGCTTTTTGCAATTTTTCGCCAATACGTTCGCTGCGGTTGCCAATAGCGCAATAGACAACGATGGTATCAGTCTTGGGAATATCGTAGACTTTGCGCATATCAAACCACACATAGCCGACATGCCGGGCATGCTTCATGTGGCTTATATCAAATTCCGTTTGTTCCCGTGTATCGAGTATAACGACACCCTGTTTCATCATTGTTTTCAGATCGGTTGTAGTAATTGTTGGCACAGTGTGCCGATAGGCACGATTTAGCCAAGTGGCAAATTCGGGGTTAAGGGTCGTGTCTTGCTGTCCATTCCCCAAGGCCAGCCCCATCAATGTAACGAACAGCCGCATCATGTCGTAGGGACAAAATCCAGAATGGCCGTACTCATGTCCTGTACCTCGGCATCGGCTAGTGCAGCCGCGACGATACTCGAACCGATAGCCGATCGGTATCCGCCTGCACAATGCACGGCAATCGGCCGAACGGTGGAAATTAAGTGCGCTTGTCCACGAAGTTCAGGCAAGGGGATGTTGATGGACGATTTAAAAATCGGATTGGTTTCCGCTTCATCACGGTTCCGGATATCCACGATGGTATAATCTTCCTGATGGTTTTTAAAATACTCAGCATCAAACGGAACCGTCTGTATCGGCCCTCCAGCGATTACAAATTGGCCTTTCACTTGCTGCTCGTAGCCAATTTTGGCTGCCTTTTCAAGGAGTGTCCGTAGTTGCCTGATATCCTCAGCAAATAGATAGAACGATTCACCGGGATGAACGACCGTCCCCAGCCACGTTTCAAACCGCAGCCCGTCAGGTATATTGATGCTGCCGGGTAAATGCCCTGCTCTGAATTGTATCTGTGGCCTGCCATCAATGATAAGGGTACCTATGCTTATTTCAGCTAAATCATGGAGTAGGGGAATTGCATCGATACTTGCTTGGAATGCGCTTGCACCCTTCTTATTGAGCAATACATCAAATTCAAAATAACTGGGAATAAACGGCTGTCTTTCGATGGCTAACGCTACAAACTCGTCCTCACTCATCGGCTGCAAAGCGTAATTGTCATGAAGTTCTTTTCCAATGGTACTATAACGGTCACTTCCCATGTTTTTTCCGCAAAGTGATCCCGGACCATGGGCAGGATAGACCAAGACATGTGCGGGAAGTGTCACCAGTTTCTCGCGTAAGGAATGATACAGTTGCTTAGCTAATGCGATGGCTTTAGTGGTAATGTTTCCTACATTCTCCCTTAAATCGGGTCGGCCCACATCCCCGACGAAAAGTGTGTCGCCGGTAAATACCGCATAAGGATTGCCATGAACATCCAACAATAAAATGCAGATGCTATCGGGTGAATGCCCGGGTGTATTGATGGCGCTTAGCGTATATTCACCCAAGGCAATCTCGTCGCCATCGTCGAATGGCACGTGGGGGTATTCGGCACCCACTAACTTACTGGCATAGATGGTTGCTCCAGTAAGCCGATGCAATTCCAAGTGCGAGCTGGCAAAATCGGCATGGGGGTGCGTTTCAATGACAACAGTAATTGCCACATGGTGTTGTGCTGCATAATCCAAATAAGGCTGTGGATCACGTGCCGGATCTATTACAGCCATCTGGCCATCGCTGACGATGGCGTAAGAGGCATGGGACAACCCGTTGTCGTAAAACTGATGTACATGCATAGGGCATAAATTTGGACACAAAGATAGGGAAAATGTTTTGGCCGGAAATTAATTCGTACTTTGGCCTTCATGCGGACAGACTATTTGATTTGTGCATTGGTATTGGCCAGTATGCTGGTTAATTGCGCATTTGGGCAAAGTGAAACGGCATTTGGCGAACGGCAAGCTGTTGGTAAAATCACAAATGGCAGCATCAATGAGGCATCTGGGTTAGTTGCTTCCGGAGAAAACCCAAGGTATTTTTGGACACATAATGACAGCGGCGATAAAGCACGAATATTTCTCATCGATGATTCGGCTAACCATAAAAAGACCTACTACCTACAAGGGATTGTAGCCCATGATTGGGAAGATATCGGGATGATGGAGCGACAGGGGACACATTATTTGATAGTTGGAGATATTGGCGACAACGGGGCGAAACGTCGTTCCATAACCATACATGTTTTTGAGGAACCCAAGCTAGTTGATCATTCGCCAACGGTGGATACAATTCCCAAGAATAAGATAGCCTCTTTTACATTGAAATACGAAGATGGTCCGCGAGATGCCGAATCGCTGTTTTTCGATCCCCTGGATGGACGGCTTTATCTTATTAGCAAGCGGGAACCAGCCGTGGGGGTGTATTGGACAGATCTGCCGGATGTTCCCAGAGACACCTTAATCCTTCGGAAAACGGCGAGCTTGCCACTTACGTTCATTACCGCAGCGGATATCAGTGTGGATGGTAGGGAATTGTTGATGAAAAATTTGCTGGGTGTGTTTTATTGGACGCGAAGACCTGGCGAATCCGTGCCGCAGATGCTGAGCAGGCCCGGAATAAGGTTGCCTTACCTCCCGGAGCCGCAGGGGGAGGCGATTGCCTTTTCCCGTGATGGGAAAAGTTATTACACATTGAGTGAAAAAGCCTTCGGCATGGACGTAATTTTATATTTTTACAAACGATTATAACACACGGGTTATACCAACATTATTCGATATGCAAACAAAAGTTTCCTTGTTCATTGCAATGCTCATGTTGGGCATCACAAACGCCCATGCCGCTAAAGTAGATACCGTATCCGTACCCAGTAAGGTCATGGATAAAACGATTAAGGCTGTGATTATTACACCGGATGGGTATACCATTAAAGACACATTGCCGGTGGTGTATGTATTGCATGGTTATGGCGGCAACTATTCCGATTGGGTAAACAATGTCCCGGAATTAAAAAATACCGTCGACCTTCATCGCTTTATCATCGTATGCCCGGATGGTGGCTTCAGCAGTTGGTATTGGGATAGCCCGGTAGATCAATCGTTTCGATATGAAACCTTCGTGTCCAACGAATTGGTTGCATGGGTGGATGCCCAATATCATACCATCAGAAGTCCGAAAGGCCGTGCCATCACCGGCTTAAGCATGGGGGGACACGGCGCGCTTTATTTAGCTATGAGGCATTTGGACGTTTACGGTGCCGCCGGCAGTACGGCCGGTGGGGTAGATATCCGGCCTTTTCCGCTCAATTGGGATATGGCCAAACGATTGGGAAGCTATGCCCAATACCCAGACCGCTGGGAAGAATATACGGTCATTAATATGACACATCGCCTTACCCCGAATGCTTTGGCATTAATAATTGATTGTGGAACAGAGGATTTCTTCTATGGTGTAAACGAACGCTTGCATCGGAAATTGTTGGACAGGAACATTCCGCATATGTATATCACGGGACCGGGGGCGCATAACTGGGCCTATTGGAAACAGTCGATAGGGTATCAATTGTTGTATTTCACTCGATTTTTTACGACCACTAAATAAGTATTGTATTTATTTGATTTTCAATTAATTGTGTTGTTTTTGTAAAAAAATATGACTTTTTTGAATAAATTAGTTGGAAATGTCACCTAATTTTCCATATTTTTATTGCGCAAACCGACTAATTATAAACTTAAAAGGTCCTGATTGTTGAGCAATCGGGACTTTTATTTTTTATACACGACCCTAACGGGTGAGTGGCCCGTTAGGCAATAATGGCGATCAGGTGTTTCGGTTACCGGATAATTCTTGTTGCAACCTTAGTTGGTCGACATTATGTTTTGCGGCAAAGGTCTCGGCTTTCTCCGCGAAACCACTCAACAGTTCGGTAATGGCATCCGAATTTTCGGCTGTGCGCTGATAGATATCAGGCAATACATTTTCCAGCCGACTGTCTCCCAGTTCAATATTGTCTACTTCCACCTTGCCTATTTTTTCCAATACCGCCTGTTGGCTCCGCTTTAAATCTTCCAGCTCTCGGACGATTTTCTCCATCAATTCGAATTTTTTCAATGTGTCCATAATATGCCTTTTATTTTAATGAAAACAGGAAAAAGCAAAAAAGGTTTTGTTTTAACTAACACATTAGTTATATTGCGAATACTTTAGTTATTAATGCGTCGTTTGACAGGATTTGCTTAACAACAAACGTATTCGATTATGAAAGACATCACTTATGTTACCATTGGACTTTGCACTTGGCTGTCGGCCGTAGTAGGGATAGCCCAAAGTCAGGAGTTGGATAATGGCCGATTAGTTGAGCTTTATCAGAACCAGCAGTATCATGAGGCCGCCGAGTACCTCCGGAGTTTTTATCCAGACACCATAGCCGAACCTACAATACTGAGCCGCCTGGGCTACAGTTACCGCATGGCGGGTGACTACGGCAAGGCCACATTATATTATATGCGCCTGTATGACCAGGACAGCTCGAACGTTTCCACACTGTTGAATTTGGCTGCTATCAACATCCAACGGGGTCAATATCCGGCTGCAATAAACTATTACCAGCGTATCGTTGCGATAGATAGCAACCGCGCGGATGTATACGATGCCCTTTCTGGACTGATGCGAAGGCGTGGGGATTTGGAAATAGCGTATGGGTATCTGAAAAGGGCAAACCACATACAACCAACAAATAGCGATATTGCTTATGACTTTGCCCGACTGTGTATGGATCTGGAGCGCTACACCGAGGCGGACACCGTTTTGCAACTAGCATTGGCTGCTGATCCCCAGCATGGCATGCTGTTGCTCGGAAAATTGCAAGTAGCTGATAAACTGAAACAATATCCGGAGATGGTGGCGTTGGGGGAGCGCCTGGTGGAATTGGCCGATGAAAGCCAGCAGGTACTGGCCTTGCTGGCCAAGGGGTATTTCCATACGGACGATTTTATTAAATGCGAGCAAACTTACGAACGGCTGCTGGAACTTCATGGTCGGATGGGCGAGATTGATTATTACTACCTTGCCATGGCTTATAAGGCAACGAAGCAATATGAGGAAGCGCTGGAATCTATGGACAAGGTGCTGGAATTAGCGATTTCGCCCAACACTGCCTTTTATTATGGGCGCAAGGCCGATTTGCATGACTTGGCCAACCAACCGTCGGCCTCGGCTTCAAATTACCTGCGCAGTTTCCAATTTGAAGTGATACCCATGCACTATTACAGCCTTGCCGTGTTGTATGATCGCAAGCTCAGCGATACACGCAATGCCCTGCGGTATTACCGTCTATACCTCAAACAGAATCCTCCCCGGGAAGAAAGTCGGTATGTAGACTATGTAACGCAACGGATTGAAGAATTAGTACAGAAAAATACACGATAGCCCTATGTTAAAAGCAATTAAACAACTTACCGCCAATCAAGGCAATGCAGGTTGAGGCGCAATCCCAAGCGTAACAATAAAGTCACCGGTTTGCATAAATTCTCCGTTACTGTTATATTTGATACCATGTATCAATAGGGAAAAGGTCTCACGTTTAAACTCCTGATTATGAAACTTCACATAAATGGCCATGTTTATGACATTGATGTGCCGGAGACTACCAGTTTATTGGACACACTGCGGATTTACCTGAAACTCACGGGCAGCAAATATGGTTGTGGGGAAGGTGTCTGCGGTGCCTGCCGGGTGCTCGTTGATGGGCATGCCACACCATCGTGTATCACACCGGTCGCCAGTGTGCAGCATAAGGAAGTGGTTACCATTGAAGGGTTGGCGAAAGACGGTCGGCTTCATCCCATACAACAGGCGTTTTTGGACGAAGACGCCTTTCAATGTGCTTATTGTACATCGGGCATGGTCATTTCTGCGGTTGCACTGAAAAATAGAAACCCAAGACCAAGTCGGCAAGAAATTATTGACGCCATGCAAGTCAATATCTGCCGATGCTGTGCCTACCCGCGTATCATGAAAGCGATAAGTAACGCACAATCTTAATAAAATAAGGCCATGGACAAATCGACCACAGCAACATTGGAAAATACGGCTACCATCACCAGACGGAATTTTTTCAGGTTGCTTGGCGGTGGCGTCGCCGTTGTGGTGTCCCAGTCATGCATATACGGTTGGGCAGATTCGCCTGCTGTTGGAAAGGATTTGACGGTTGACGACGATTCGATCGCAGCTTGGATTCACATCCATGAAGACGGAAAAGTATCGGTATTTACCGGTAAAGTAGAGGTCGGACAGAATATCCGGACGTCGTTGGCGCAGGTGGTAGCCGAGGAGCTTTTCGTGTCCATACAGCGCATCACCATGATAATGGGAGATACATTGATGACCCCGTACGATGCGGGCACGTTTGGGAGCCGTAGCATACCTTATATGGGGCCGCAGTTGCGGAAGGCAGCGGCTTCTCTCCGAAAAGCATTGTTGGAGAAAGCTGCGAAGGCGTTAAAGGTGCCTGTGGAATCCCTTCGGACCGAAGCAGGGGAGATTGTCCACGATGCGTCAAACAGCACGTTGCCATACGGTTCTCTTACCCGTGGTGAGAAGCTATTGCTTCCCATAGACGAAGAGGTGGCCCTAATCGCTGCCGATAGCTGGACGGTGGCCGGTACGTCGGTGCCTAAAGTAAACGGGCATGATTTCGTCACGGGCAAACACCAGTATACGTCGGACATGGCATTGCCCGATATGGTCTACGGAAAAATACTCCGTGCCCCGGCCTACGGAATGACGTTGGTTGCTGCCGATATCGAAAAAGCAAGGACTATTCCTGGTGTGACCGTTGTGGAAGCGGGCGATTTCATTGGCGTAGTCGCGCCCGATCCACAAATGGCAACCAATGCGCTGGCCGCGATATCGGTACAGTGGGATGCATCCCCGCAACCGTCGAAGGCGGATATTTTTTCCTACTTGAAGGAAAATGCCCAGCAGGGCAGGGAAGATGACGGTACACAGCGGGAGACCCGCCGCGTGTTTGATGCATCGGAAAACCGTTTGGAACACCGAGTGGAAGTCCAATATATCGCGCATGTCCCCTTGGAGCCGCGAGCGGCGGTTGCCCAATGGGATGGCAGCCAGCTGACCGTATGGACGGGCACTCAACGGCCTTTCGGTGTGCAAGAGGAACTCGCCGGGGCATTTTCCGTGGCTAAAGAACAGGTGCGGGTGATCATGCCCGATACAGGGTCGGCCTATGGGGGCAAGCACAGCGGTGAAGCAGCTGTAGAGGCTGCGCGGCTGGCTAAAGCGGTAGGCAAAGCGGTGAAAGTCGTATGGACGCGCGAAGAAGAATTTAAGTGGGCGTACTTCCGGCCTGCAGGGCTTATTGAAGTCGCCGCAGCGTTGGATAGCGACGGTTCGATCGCCTCTTGGGAGTTTCATAATTACAATTCGGGCAATGCAGGTATCGACTTCCCTTACCGGGCGAGGACGAAGCACATCCAATATCATCCTTCCCGGACACCGCTGAAGCAGGGGTCGTACCGGGGGCTTGCTGCTACGGCTAACGTATTTGCCATCGAATGCATGATGGACGACTTAGCGAGGCAACTGCGGGTTGATCCCTTGGATTTCCGATTGCGCCAATTGACAGACGAACGTATGCAGGCCGTATTGGAAACTGCGGCAGAGCGGTTTGGCTGGAAAGAAGCGAAGGCGGCCGGGCATGGATTCGGCATTGCCTGTGGTTTCGTAAAGAATTCCTATATCGCCACTTGCGCAGAAGTGGCCTATGACCGCTCGGATGAACAACTGCATGTAATCCGGTTGGTGGCTGCCTATGATTGCGGGGCAATTGTCAACCCCAAACATTTAGAGAATCAGGTGCTTGGCGCCATTTTGCAAGGGCTTGGTGGCGCATTATTCGAAGAAATCGACTTCCGGGATGGCCGTATCTTGAATCCCACGTTATCCAGCTACCGGGTACCCCGCTTTTCTGATATTCCGCCACTGGACATTGTATTAATAGGTAGAAAAGATGTCCCTTCGGCTGGAGCCGGTGAAACGCCGATTGTAGGTACTGCTCCCGCTATACGTAATGCGATTGCTGATGCGACGGGTATCAAGTTGCATAAACTGCCCATGATTCCTCAAGGATTAAAAAACAACTAACTAACTAAATAATTATGGCAACATTAAAGCTAACCGTCAACAGAAAGGAATACGAGGTAGATGCTGACCCACAGATGCCGTTGCTGTGGGTACTTCGTGATTTCATTGGCCTCACGGGCACAAAGTTTGGATGCGGCATTGCCCAGTGCGGCGCATGTACTGTACATGTAGGAGACGCTGCGGTGCGGTCGTGCTCCATTCCGGTGGAAAGTGTCGTCAACCAGCCCATCACCACGATCGAAGGGCTTTCCGACGATGGCAGCCACCCCGTACAGCAGGCATGGGAGACGATCGATGTACCTCAATGCGGCTATTGCCAGGCGGGACAAATCATGACAGCTGTGGCACTCCTAAAACAAAATCCGAATCCAACGGATGAAGATATCAATGCGTCCATGACCAACATTTGCCGTTGCGGTACATACAACCGCATCAAAAAAGCCATTAGGCTGGCTGCCGAAGAGGTTTAGCGAGTAGGCTGATTGCCGTGCAATTAGTGGATTGACAATTTTAAAAAAGCAAAATAATGAACACGCAACAACATACCGTAAGCAGAAGGGATTTTATCCGCATCAGCGCTTTCGCCGGGGGAGGTCTCGTATTGGGCTTCAACCTTTTTTCTTCGTGCAGCCCGCAACAAGGAGAAGGCGTGATATATGATCTGAATGCATTTGTTAAAATAGATACCAATGGAGCAATCACCCTGATGAATCCCAATCCGGAAATCGGGCAGGGAGTAAAGACTGCCTTGCCCATGCTGGTAGCCGAAGAGCTCGACGTGGATTGGAAGGCTGTGAAGGTGGAACAGGCTGGATTGGATACTGAAAAATATAGACGCCAAATTGCTGGAGGCAGTGGCTCCATCCGCGACAGTTGGGAGTCTTTCCGCAAAGCGGGCGCTACCGCGCGGCAGATGCTCATCAATGCGGCGGCAGCCACGTGGGGTGTGGCACCGGAAAGCTGCACGACGGAAAAGGGACAAGTAGTGCATGCTGATTCGGGCAAGAAACTTGGCTATGGCAAACTGGTTGAACAGGCCGCGACTATGGAAGTTCCGGCTGACGCAGCCGTGAAATCCATTACGTCTTTTGCCATTATTGGCCAATGGATCCCGAATGTAGACAACCGGGCCATTGTGACGGGGCAATACAAATACGGTATAGATACCAAGCGTGAGGGAATGAAGTATGCTGCCCTCGTGCGCCCTCCTGCCTTTGGCCAGACATTAAAATCTTATGACGACACCGAAGCGATGCAACAGCAGGGCGTTGAAAAAGTACTCCGTATCGATAACAAAATTGCCGTATTGGGCCGATCGACCTGGGAAGTGATGCAGGGAGCAAAAAAAATTAAGGCCGAATGGGAAGATGGCCCTACTATGGAAAGCACAGCCGATTACCTACGCAATTTCCGTGAAACCGTGGCGAAGCGTCCCGCAGGTAATCCGCAACGCAAGGATGGCGACGTACAACGGGCATATCAAAGTGGCGGGACCAAGGTTTTCGAGGCAGTATATGAAGCTCCTTTCTTGGCACACAATACCATGGAGCCGATGAACTTTTTTGCCGACGTACGTGCCGATGGAGTGGAGCTCTATGGCCCGATACAGACACCGGAACGCACACGGACCACGGTAGCAAAGCTCGTGGATATGCCGGAAGAAAAGGTAACAGTGATGATGACCCGCATGGGCGGCGGCTTCGGGCGGCGCCTCATGTCTGATTTTGTTGAAGAAGCGACATTGGTTTCCAAGGCGGCGGGAGTGCCTGTAAACTTAATCTGGTCTCGCGAAGATGATATGGGCGGCGGCTATTACCGGCCAATGTGTACTTACCGGTATAAGGCAGCGGTGGATGCCGACGGACGGCTTACGGCATGGCAACATCAATCCGTTGGCACGACGGGCAGTCCCGCACGGGCGGGCAGTTTCCCCGCAGGCGCCGTACCCAATTTGCAGGTAGATGCGCAGGAATACAAAACACCGGTGACCACCGCTCCGTGGCGCGGGCCTATCCACAATTTTATTGCCTTTTCCGAACAATCATTTTTTGATGAAGTTGCCCACGCCGTCGGAAAAGATCCGGTAGCTTTCCGGTTGGAAGTACTCGATCAAGCGAAGCAGCAACCCACAGGCGAATTGGAATACGATCCCGATCGCTTTGCTGGCGTTATTAAGAAAGCTGCGGAGATGGCCGGATGGGGTGCATCCAAAGGTCCGAACATTTTCCAGGGCATCGCGGCCCAATATTCGTTCAACTCCTACGTCGCGCAGGTAGCCGAGGTGGAGAAGCGCGACGATGGGAAACTGAAAATCAAGAAAATTTATTGTGCGGTCGACTGTGGGATTGTGGTCAATAAAAGTGGTGCCGAAAATGTCGTGGAAGGCGGTATCATCGATGGCATCGGCCATGCGATGTACCCCGAATTGACCCTCACGCGAGGTAAGCCGGATCAGGTGAATTTCAATACCTACCGCATGATTCGTATGGCGGAAGTGCCCGAGATTGACATCCAATTTATCGAAAATGATATTGCCCCCACCGGATTGGGTGAGCCAGGGCTACCGCCTGCGGGTCCTGCGGTGGCCAACGCGGCATTTGCCGCTACGGGCGTACGGTTGCGGACACAGCCCTTTATCAAGAGTGGACTATTTGCCTAAAATGAAGCGACAGCCCATCTATTTAGATTATAACGCGACAACCCCATGCGATCCTCGGGTGGTGAATGCTATGCTGCCCTATTTTACTCAGCAATACGGCAATGCTGCGAGCGCCGATCATGGCTATGGCTGGTACGCCCGGGAAGCGGTGGAAGACGCACGCGAGCAGGTGGCCCGGCTGGTGGGTGCCCGTGCCAATCAGGTGGTCTTTACCTCGGGCGCTACCGAATCCATCAACTTGGCACTGAAGGGGATTGCCGAAGCAAGGGCAGGACAAGGCAAGCATATCATTACCTGCAAGACGGAGCATAAAGCGGTGCTGGATACTTGTGCTTATTTAGAAAGACGGGGCTACCGGGTAACTTATCTCGATGTTGATAGACAAGGCAGACTTTTATTGGAAGCTTTGGAGCCCTCAATTGGTGAGGACACCATCTGCATTGCGCTGATGTATGCCAACAATGAAACCGGGGTCATTCATCCGGTCAGGGCTATTGGTGCCATCGCCCGGAATCATGGAATACCTTTTCTTTGTGATGCTACGCAAGCTGTCGGCAAGATACCTGTGCATGTAGCAGCTGATGCCATTGATCTCTTAGCTTGCTCAGCACATAAGCTGTATGGTCCAAAAGGTGTTGGAGCGCTTGTGATCCATGACCCGAAGTTGCGAGCCACCTTATCGCCTCAGCAGCACGGAGGCAACCATGAAGGAGGACTGCGGAGCGGTACATTAAATACAGCCGGTATCGTTGGATTTGGGAAAGCTGCGGAACTGTGTTATAGCCAGATGGCGACAGATGCGGAACGGATGGAACAATTCCGGGACAGACTGGAGCATGATGTGCTGAAGAATATCCCGGACGTCATCATCAATGGGAAGATTGAGCGGTTGCCCCACGTGAGCAATTTGCTCTTGCCCCACGGCAATGCCGAACACGTGTTGCTGGCCTTGTCGCCGTATCTCGCGCTAAGCCGTGGTAGTGCCTGTTCTGGACTCGTGCAACGACCGTCGCACGTGTTGAAAGCGATGGGGTTGGACGATGCGGAGGCCGATCGCACCATCCGTATCAGCTTAGGGCGGTTTACGCATTCGGAAGAAATAGACGAAGTGGTGGATCGGCTCACGCAGGTTGTTTTAGCGACAGTGTTGGCCAATTAAGTTGGAATACCGGTAGTTAGATGAAGGAAATCAAGCAAATTATTGCGGCATATGAAAGTGCCCATTTGCAACGGCAGCGATCGGCACTGGCCACCGTTGTGCACATCGATGGCTCTTCTTATCGAAGTCCAGGCGCGCGTATGTTGATTACGGAAGACGGCAGGCTCACCGGAGCGATTAGTGGCGGTTGCCTCGAAGGGGATGCCCTGCGTAAAGCCCTACTGGTCATGATGGAGGGTACCCCCATGCTGGTCACTTATGACACGTCGGAAGAAGGCGGTTCGGTGCTGGGCATTGGGCTTGGCTGCAACGGTATCATCCGTGTATTGATAGAACCTATAGCTGACGACATGGAAGAAACACCTATTTCGTTGTTGAAACGTATCGTGGGAAAGCGTGATCCATCGATATTGGTGACGTTTTTCACCCCTGGCAATAAAAAGAGCAGTGCTCAGGGTACTTATATTGCTGTGGTTGCAGGACACGCTCATACAACGGACGCTGCACTTCCCATCCCTTATGAGCATATAAATCAGGATATTCAGCGCGTAATGGTGGGGCAGCATACCGCTTTCATCGCCTATGAATCGGTACATGAGGAAGGGGGTATAATCGCCTGCATAGCCTATGTAGCCCCTGCGCCTGCTTTAATTGTGGCCGGAGCAGGCAACGATGTGTTGCCATTGGCACAACTGGCAGCATTGCTGGGGTGGGACATTACCTTGATTGACGGTCGGCCAGCCTATGCCACTGCCGGACGTTTTCCCGACTGCCAGGTGATCATATCGGAACCCGATGCCGCCTTGAAACAAGTGGTCATTGATGACCGGACGGCCATCGTCTTGATGTCGCACAACTATGCTTACGACAAAGCCATGTTGAAAGCCGTGCTCGGCAGCCGTGCACGTTATATTGGCATATTGGGCCCCATAGCAAAACGCCAGCGGATGCTGCAGGAGTTAACAGAAGAAAGCACCGCTATTCCGCATACGGGCTACGCATCGATCTACGGCCCTGTCGGTCTGGATATCGGTGCGGAGACGTCCGAAGAAATTGCGTTGGCTATCATGGCGGAGATACAGGCCGTCTTCGCCGGGCGACACGGCGGCCACCTGCGGGGTTTAACCGGCAAGATACACCAGCGGCAGACGCTCATTACGCCTTCCTTACACGCATATGGCATCCTGCTACTGGCCGCCGGCGAGTCAAAACGAATGGGTACACCCAAGCAGCAGTTGCCCTATCAAGGGCGTACATTATTGCAACATGCTGTCCAAGCAGCATTGGGTGTGGGGACTGAACATACGGTGGTGGTGTTGGGGGCAGCAGCAGCAACAATGGCACAGCAGCTGGAAGGCGCTGACGTAACTATCGTTGCGAATGGTGATTATGCATCGGGTATGGCGACCTCCATTGTAAGTGGCTTAACGCATATTATGATGCATCACCCAAATGTATCCTACCTGCTTGTCATGTTATGCGACCAACCGCATGTCAATACCGCGCACCTACAGGCGCTGATTCATAAGCAGCAGTTGACGGGAGCATCGGTTACTGCCAGCTACTATGCTGGAAGAAAGGGGGTGCCTGCACTTTTTCATCGGTCGGTCTTTTCCAAATTACTGACCTTGACAGGCGATACCGGGGCAAAACATGTGATAGAAAGCTTTGGGGATGAAGTCGCTACTGTGGCATTCCCCCAAGGGGCGGTAGACGTGGATACCCGTGAGGCCTATCAACAAACTGTTAGCGGAAATATTGTTAACTTGCGCTGATCATGATGCTGGATACTTACCATAGAAAACATACTTACCTGCGCATTTCGCTTACCGATGTGTGTAATCTCCGATGTTTCTATTGTATGCCGGATGAAAGCTACGATTTCATGCCCATGAAGCATCTGATGCAACCACCTGAGATCGAAATGATTGCCAAGGTATTTGTTGAGCTTGGTGTGACCAAAATCCGTCTTACAGGAGGCGAGCCCTTGGCCCGGCGGGATTTTGATGATATCGTGTTGCGGCTTTCCGCATTGCCCGTGGAGCTGACGCTGACCACCAATGCTACCTTGCTGCATCAGCACGTTGGCGCATTGCAACTGGCCGGTATACGCAACCTCAATATCAGTCTGGATACACTTTCTCCAGAACGATTTCAGCAGCTTACCCGTAGGGATAAATTTAGTCTTACCATGCGCAATATCCGGATGGCTATCGATCGCGGATTTCAGGTAAAAATCAACATGGTGGTGATGAAGGGGGTTAATGTCGATGAAGTGCTTGACTTCGTGGCATGGACGAAGGACGAGCCTATCGATGTGCGGTTCATCGAATTTATGCCATTTGCGGGCAATCGGTGGACAGGCGAGCAAGTGTTTGCCAAGCAGGATATCATGGATCTGATCACCGCGCGATATGCCGCTATTCCGTTACACCAAGATCCACATGCGACGAGCCAACCTTATGCAATACCGGGCCATCGGGGTACGTTCGCGGTCATTAGTACGATGAGTGCTCCCTTCTGTGCCGGTTGTAACCGCATGCGGCTCACGGCCGATGGCAAGATGAAAAACTGCCTGTTTTCGAAGACCGAAAGCGACTTACTTTCGGCAGTGCGTGGCGGTAAGCCACTTGAGCACCTTATCAGGGAAAATATTTTAGGAAAAGCGGAGAAGCTCGGCGGACAGTTCGGGGATGTGCCTTTTGAGAATATCATTGGCGATCAGCTTGTGAATCGGAGTATGATCAGTATTGGGGGATAATAGTTTAATCGACATGCGATTGATATCAAAATTTCTAATGGCCACAGCGGTTGTCATCACCGGGATGTCGGTCGCTTCAGCCCAAGATGCTAAACCCGCCATGGAAATCAGCGGGAATGTAGCGGCTCCTTTGCAACTTACGGCGACGGATCTGCAAGGAATGGTTCGCAGTTCGGTCAGCATCCCCAATAGAAGCGGCGATGGTATACGGCGTTATGAGGGTGTAGCCCTATGGCGACTCCTCGACAGTGTAGGTGTTTCTACTGAAAAACTGAATGCCAAAGACATTGCCAAACGCTATTTAACGGTACGGGGGGCTGATGGGTTCGAGGTGGTTTTTTCGTTGGCTGAATTAGGCCGTGCATATGCAGAAGACGAAGTGATACTGGCAGACCGGATGGATGGGCAACCGTTGCCAGCGAGCCGCGGGTCTTTCCAAATCATTGTGCCGGGGGATTTGCGACCGACCCGCAACTGCTATCAGGTAATTGCGCTGACGGTACACGAAACAAACAAGGGCCAATAATGTCAAACGGGAAATATCAAAGCAGTCAAATCATTTCAGTTGCCGAAGCTAAGGCTATTTTGAATGCGCAAGCTTTCGAGCGGAAGACCGTTCGCAAAAGCTTGCCGGAGGCGGTGGGTCAGGTGTTGGCAGAAGATGTCTGTGCTCAAGTGGATGTTCCGGCCTTTGATCAATCATCGATGGACGGCTATGCATTCACGTTTGCCGATTGGAAGCCCGGCGTTACACTGGCTGTTGTCGGCAAGATCCCCGCCGGAGCAAGTGGCCAACTGGCCGTAGGAATGGGGGAGGCCGCGCGTATTTTCACGGGGGCGCCACTGCCGGAAGGCACGGACACGGTGGTCATGCAAGAACGGACTGAGGAGATTAGCGGTCAACTGCGTATCGATCAGGTAGATTTGAAGCAAGGCGATCACACACGGACACGTGGCGCTGAAATTAATAGGGGGGAAGTCGCGTTGGTGCAGGGTATGCCCCTTACCGCTGCGGCAATCGGTTTCCTTGCCGGCGTGGGGTGTGATCAGGTGGTTGTCTATGCACTACCGACGGTGGCATTGGTCATCACCGGTGACGAACTACAGCAACCCGGGAAACCACTATTGCACGGTGAGGTGTATGAAGCTTCTTCATCCATGCTACGGGCAGCGCTGGCTCAGATGGGCATTGCTGACGTACAGGTCTATTATGCGGAAGATACGTTGGAAGGAACCATCAAAGTGCTGGACACAGCATTGCAAGTTTCGGATGTGGTGCTGCTTACCGGAGGTGTCAGCGTAGGTGAATATGATTTTGTAGTGCAGGCTGCAAGCCGCTGTGGCGTGCAACAACTGTTCCACCGCGTGAGACAACGGCCCGGAAAGCCGCTTTATGCAGGGCGAAAAGCTAATCAGCCGATATTCGGATTGCCTGGCAACCCATCTTCCGTATTGACCTGTTTCTACCAGTATGTATGGCCCCAGCTGCGTAAGCTTACTGGACATAATGACACACTCACTGCTTTGCGGGTGCCTTTGGCGGCGGCATATGATAAACACAACCAGCTCACTCATTTTTTGAAGGGGGTATACCGGGATGGTTATGCCACGATTCTCCCTGCTCAGGAGTCCTATCGTATGCGTACCTTTGCCGTTGCCAATTGCCTCGTGGTACTCGATGAAGCTATGCGCCATTATGATGCGAACGAATTAGTTGATATTCATTTATTGCCCAGCTATGGATAGTGTACTTTGGTTTTATGTATTGCTGTTTGCCGTAGCGTTCTTGTATTCATCGGTTGGCCATGGCGGGGCCAGCGGTTATTTGGCGCTGATGGCACTGTTTGGCGTCACACCGGATGTCATGAAGCCCACGGCGCTGCTGCTCAACCTGTTTGTTTCGCTGACGTCGTTTACTTTTTATTACCGTGGGCATTACTTCAATCGTAAACTGTTCGTTCCGCTGGCGGTAGCCTCGGTACCCATGGCGTTTGTAGGAGGGATGATGGCTATCCAATCAGATATTTATAAAAGGATGCTGGGGATTTTCTTGCTAATACCCGTTATTCGCTTTCTGTTTTTCAGTGATATTCAGGTCAATCGGACGATAAATCCTAAGACCGGGTGGTTGTTGTTCATCGGTGCTGCGATTGGTCTGCTCTCAGGAATGCTGGGTATCGGTGGTGGCGTCATCCTATCGCCTGTGTTGCTATTGCTGGCATGGACAGACCAGAAACAAGCAGCGGCCATCAGCGCACTGTTCATTTTTGTCAATTCCCTATCTGGCTTGGTGGGCCAACTTACCCAAGGTATCCAATTCAGCACGGATATGGTCGCCTATGTGGTCGTTGCCTTTTCCGGAGGACTATTAGGATCTTATTTTGGTGCTATGCGTTTTCCGCAGCGGACCATCAAATTTTTGCTGGCCGGGGTGCTGGCTGTGGCTTCATTTAAATTATTTTTGCCGAACATATGGTGAATGGCACATTATCGCTGCAATTTTTTGGACGGCTGATGGATCTCACAGGCTGTTCAACGGTTTCCGTGCCTATGGTAGGCGACACGGACGAGCTCCGCCAGAGGCTCTTTGAGCAGTATCCTGCACTTCGGGAGGCCACGTATGTGGTAGCGGTCGACCGGAAAATTGTCCGCCAAAATACGCCGCTTACCGAGGCGGCTGAAATTGCTTTATTGCCACCCTTTTCGGGGGGATAAGTTAACATCACATGGAAACAACAATGCAGACGATTTTCATTCAGGGCGCTATTTCGACGACCATGGTCGCCCAAAGCATCCAACGATATGCTACGGATATGGCCATCGGTGCACATTCTTGTTTTATTGGTCAGGTACGGGCGGACCTTGTTGAAGGGAAGGAAGTGGTTGCCATAGAATATACGGCATATCAGGCCATGGCTGATGAGCAACTGCAAATCCTGGCTGCCGACATTTATAAGCGTTATACACTGAATGGAATCATCGTGAAGCATAGCTTGGGCATGGTAGCAGCGGGCGAAATTTGCCTCCTAGTGCTTGCGGTTGCCGGACATCGCCGGGCCGCCATGGACGCTTGTGGTGAACTTGTAGATCGGATAAAAAACGAACTGCCTATTTGGGGCAAGGAATATTTTGCTGGAGACGGATACCAATGGAAGATCAATCAATGACATGGTAGACATTACACATAAAACGGTGACCCTCCGCCAGGCCGTTGCATTGGCATCGGTAGAAGCTTCAAGTGAGGAAACGATACAGGCGATAGTAGCGCGAAGGGTACCAAAGGGTGACGTATTTGAATTTTCGCGGGCGGCGGGTCTATTAGCCATCAAGAAGACCAGTGATGTGGTTCCCGATTGCCATCCATTGCCCATTGAATATGCAGCCATCACCTATGGCGTGGAAGGCCTGCGTATCAATATCCGTGTCGAAGTGCAGACGATTTACAAGACAGGAGTGGAAGTGGAAGCCATGCATGGTGCAATGATTGCAGCACTTACCCTCTATGATATGCTCAAGCCTATTGATAAGCATTTGGAAATCAATTCAGTGAAGCTTGAAAGCAAAAAAGGAGGCAAGTCGGATAATAAGCCTACGGTGGTACCCGGTTTTAAATGTGCGGTGGTGGTCTGTTCGGATCGTGTTTCGGCGGGTATTCAGGCAGATGTATCAGGGAGGTTATTGGTCGATATGCTGGAGCAGCGGGGGATAAACCCCAACGAATTTACCATTGTGCCGGACGAGGTCGCTAAAATTCAGGAAAAGGCAAAAGCCCTGCATGGGCAGGGATATGATTTGGTGCTTTTCAGTGGGGGGACAGGGCTATCCATTCGTGATGTCACTCCTGAAGCTATTAAGCCTTTGCTTGATCAAGAGATACTCGGCGTGATGGAGGCGGCGCGGGCGTACGGCCAGCAGCGTACACCAATGGCCATGCTATCCCGGGGAGTGGCCGGATTCATGGGAAACACCTTGATCATAACATTACCCGGTTCTCCGAACGGCGTGCGAGAAACGATGGATGTCCTATTTCCGGCAATCCTGCATGTGTTCAACATACGGGGTGGAGCGGGGCACTAAAATATCTCACCATTCCTTGTTGCGATATAAGGAAAAACTTTTATTTTTGCAGCCCCAATAGCATAGCACGGAGAGGTGTCAGAGTGGTCGAACGAGCACGCCTGGAAAGTGTGTATACGTGTTGAGCGTATCGAGGGTTCGAATCCCTCCCTCTCCGCCACCCAAAATGAAGCCCGACGGAAGTCGGGTTTTGTTGTTTTTAAGGCATGCCAACGAGACCAGAGTTAATCATCAGCCTGCTCATTGTTGGCGCCCGGAGGGGTTGTAAACGGCATATACAGCACCTCCCGGTTTCCACAATGGCCTGCAGGCGATCATTAACTTCCGCATTATGCTTTTAGCACTTTTTGTTTGCTTATTTTGACCAAACAGCAAGTTCATAGCCGTCCAAATCTGTGAATTGAAAGCGTTTCCCTCCGGGAAAATTGAAGGTATCTTTTACAATAGTACCTCCAGCGCTTATCACTTTATCTTTGCTCGCTTCAATATCTTCTGAATAGAGAATGACTAAGATACTTCCATTAATCGGTTCCCCATAGGTAAAGCCTCCATCAACATAGTCGCCTTCAAATGCAGTGTATTCTTGTCCATAATCTGTAAACTTCCAACTAAAACATTTCGCATAAAAATCCTTGGCTCGGACAATGTCCTTTGAAAGAAATTCAATGTATTGCACTTGTTCATGTTTTAGCTTTTTTTGCTGGTCAATTGTAGCCATGATATCATTTATTTTTTTACAAATTTACAGGTCTACCATCAATCCGACTTTGGAAAAATGCGACAAAATCAAAAAAGGGAAGGAGAGGTTCCCGTATATCGTTTTATAGCATTGGTCAGGTGGGCGTGATCGTAATAACCGCAGTCAACAGCGATGTCCAGTAGGCTTTGCTGTTGTTTATTGCGTTTAATTTTTGAAAGAGCTGTTTTGAAACGCACGATGTTAACAAACTCTTTTGGACTCACGCCAATATATTGTTTGAAACTTCTTTCCAGTTGCCTTACGGTGGTATGATTTCTTTTTGCCAATGAATCAATACTGATTTGGCCGCCAGCTGTTTGAACGTCCCTTATCACGTTGGATAGGTTATGTCTGGTGTCACTCAGCCTGTTCAGAAAATAAGCGTTGAGATAGGGAATGGGGTGCCGTTTTATTTTATGAATGTCAGGCGAAATGGATTGCGTAAATTCGATGGTCTTGTCGGTGATTTCATCCATGGAGACATAATTGCCATAAAATGACGAAAAGGCCGCAGGTTTGAAGCGGATTCCCAAAAGTCTATTCGATGTGCTCACAAAGGTTTCTTTAAAGGTGGTCATTGTCCCGACCAAATAAGCTTTTTCTGGATGCATGGTTACGATTCCATCATCCGCCTTGTATTCTTCCCCTAAGTTAACAATCAAATCAACGCAACCGTCTGGCAATATGATTTCTTTATCACATTGCTTCCCGACACCTTCTACCGTCCAAAAAGCATCGATGAAGTCTAGCAAATCGGGATGAGGTTTTACTTGGTTATAAATCATTGCTTTTCTTTAGTCAGTTGTTTTCTGCAAGAAACGATACTGGTCGCTTGCAGAACAAAAATACGTATTTAATTCAGTGCTGCCTAAACGTTTTCCGCCGATTTAGGAGCGCTGTTGGGCAGATAAAATAATGAAGTAACGGTATTAACAAAAAATCGGCTAAAAGGAATGGCAGTAAAAGAGTAAATTTAACCACGAATAGCCATAAAAATAGATCGTATGAAAAATTCGCAAACCCCGGCAAATAGGCAGCGGAAAAGCTCGCGGCTGAAGAAAATTTTTATCCGAACAGGTATAGCGGCAATTGGTATATTTCTTTTGGTTTTTCTGGCATTTAAGTTCTCGCCTTGGCCATCAAGCCTATTGATTCGGTATGCCTTTACAAAAGGGGCGGTCAAAGCAAGTGACGCCCTGGCAAAACATGTCCCTGACGGAATTTCGCAAATCCTTGAGCAGCAATATGACGCAAAAGACAAGGATGCTTTTCTGGACGTATATTATCCATCGGCAATAGCAAATACCGAGCGGCAATTGCCAGTTATTGTATGGATACATGGCGGAGGCTGGGTGTCAGGGCGTAAAGAAGATATAGCGAATTACTGCAAAATATTAGCCGGCAAAGGCTACACCACTGTATCTGTAGATTATTCCATTGCTCCCGAAAAACAATACCCAACACCGCTTAAACAAATCAATATCGCACTGGCTTATATGGTAGCGAATGCAAAACGCCTGCATATTGATACAACACATTTTTTCCTTGCTGGCGATTCGGGAGGTGCGCATATTGCCGCGCAGACAGGCAGTATAATAAGCAACAGCGATTATGCGCGATTACTGAATATCATGCCCGGCATTAAGCTTTCCCAGCTTTCGGGACTCATTTTGTACTGCGGGCCCTATGATGCGGAGCATATCAATTTGAATGGCGGTTTTGGGTCGTTCCTTAGGAGTATATTGTGGGCTTATATGGGTAAGAAAGATTTTACCAAAACTCCGCTCTTTAAAACTTTTTCCGTGATCAATTATATTGACAGTAATTTTCCGCCCTCTTTTATTTCAGCAGGCAACGGTGATCCGCTGCACACGCAATCGGAAACATTGGCGAGAAAGCTGGCCTTATTAAATGTTCAGGTAGATACGCTCTTTTTTGCTCCGGATTACGTACCTTCTTTACCGCATGAGTATCAGTTTAATATGGATATAGATGCTGGTAAGGAGGCATTGTCTCAATCACTTGTGTTTCTTGACAAGGTATTGTATAACCAATAAGGGAACGGGAAACAAACGGACAATAAGGGGAAAGTGTTGCGTTTTCGTAAAGATTCTCAACAAGCCGCCAAACAAGCAAATTTAAACTCCCTTTTGATGAATTCGTTGCTTATCTAAATAATATTCAAAAACTTTGTATCATGGCTTTATTAACCATCAAGGTTCCGCAAAATGCTAAATCCCGCATCACTGAGTTCGTGAAGGAACTTGGTGGTGAGGTTCTTTCCGTAAAAAGGGAGTCATCAGACGCCAAGAAGGAAGTGCTGTTGAAGGGAATTGAACAAGGCCTTAGCGAGGTAAGGCAGATACGTGCGGGAAAAACCAAATTCTAAACCATGGCTGACCTACTACGTGAAGAGCAATAAAATACACCTAACGCCCTACTTTTACAAAAAAGCAAAACGGCTGCTGAAAAAATACAAGACGCAAGAGGAATTTGCATTTTTGATAGGGCGGGATGTAGCAGAACCTGGCTTGCCTGGCGCGGGAGAAAGGTGGACCTGCCAGTCCGCTTGAGGATTGACCTGCCCAATAAGGAAATAAATGTGTGCCGCATTTAACAAATCGACCTGCAAATTTGGATTTTTCCATACCTTTACGTTCCTAAAACGGCTGAAAATCATGGAAACGCTGAAAAACCTAACGGATCAGGAGTTGGTTGGTTTGCTAAACCAGAACAGCGAGCCTGCGTATACCGAACTGTACCACCGGTATTGGTCCAGCTTGTATAGCAGTGTTTACAACCGCATCCGTGACCGCGAAATCTGCCAAGATATCGTACAGGAAGTGTTTTTGGATGTCTGGCGGCGTCGGGATGAACTCCGTGCGGATAGCCTGTCAGCTTACCTGCATACCTCGGCCCGTTTTCTGGCTTACAGGCGCTTGGCGAGGCAGTCGCATCGGGCACCCTATTACGAAACGTTCGAGCAGACGCTCCTATCCAGCCTGTTTGCGGACAACACCTTACTTGAGGGCGAACTTCGGCAATTATTGGATCGGTGGATTGCCGCCCTTCCCGATAAACGCCGCCGTATCTTTTTGCTTCACTTTGCCGATAACCTACCTACCGACAAGATCGCCGAGCAGCTCGGATTATCGCGCAAGACCGTGCAAAACCAGCTGACTACAGCCTATGCTGAACTCCGCGCTAAGTATGCCCATTACCTTGCCCTGCTTTGCACGCTGACGCTGTGGAAAGGATGGTGAAATTTTTTTTTGGTTTCTTTTGGGATTTTTTTCGGGTTGTGTCACATACACCATAGCGGCGCGGTATAAGCCCCATTAATGGATGGAAAGACTCAACATTGGTAAACAACTAAGGCGAATGGTCAGACGGTATGTCAAGGGCCGGGCTACGCCGCAGGAAAGTGACTTCCTGGATGCCTGGGACCATTACCTCGATACCCACCACGATGCGTTCGCGCGTCTGCCCCAACAAGAGCGTGATGCTATCCAAGATACCATATTGGATGAACTGAAATCAGTGATCCACACTTCCAAGCCCCGTCAAACCACTATTTATCGCTGGGCTCCGTATGCCGCCGCCATGCTCATCGCCGTGACTGCCGCTACATGGATTTTCTTCGGTGACGCTATTGTCCACTATAAAGCGACCATCGTCAACGCGGAAGATATCGTGCCAGGCACGAACCGTGCTACGCTCACACTGGCCGATGGCCGGACGATTGATTTGAGCGAAACGCAAACAGGAATTATCATCGACGAAGGGATTACTTATGCGGATGGCACGGATTTGACTTCTGGGGATGGAAAATCTGCAGAAATCGCAAAGCTATCGGCTGAAATCGTAAATGAGCTCGTACTTACTACCCCAAAGGGAGGTACGTATCAAGTCACCCTTCCCGATGGCAGTCGCGTCTGGCTCAACGCCAGTAGTGCGCTCAAATACCCATCCCGATTCTCGGGAAAGGAAAGGGTGGTGTTTTTGGAGGGCGAAGCTTACTTCGATATTAAGTCTATGCCGCTCCCGGCAGGATTGCCCGCGCCGATTGGTCGGGAGGGCATAGGGAGGTTGCCATTTAAAGTAATTACGAATAACCAAACAATCGAAGTCCTTGGCACCGAGTTCAACATTTCCGCTTACGCTGAAGACGCTGATACGAAGACAACCCTTGTAGAAGGATCGGTGCAGCTATCCCCACTTGGCGGGGGCAGGGTAGTGACCCTCTCTCCAGGCCAACAAGCCATTACTCGCGGATCGGCTATCGAAACCAAACGAGTGGATACCGAACCCTACACCGCCTGGAAAGACGGATTTTTCTATTTCGATCGGTTGCCCACGCAGGCTGCTATTGCACAATTGGCGCGATGGTATGATCTTGATGTCATATATGAGGGAAAACTGGCAGACGTGAATATGTTTGCCTATATCGAACGGAACAAGCCGTTAAGTGCCGTGCTCAAAGCGCTGGAAAAAAGCGGGTTGAAATTTAGGGTGAGCCAGTCCGGCAAACGGAACCAATTAATTGTTTTGGGAGAACAATAAGCTATTGAACCAAATTTTGATAACCAATATTGTAAACACTAAAGAGGAACAAGAATGATGAAAACGTAACGACTTACCAAACACAGTTAATGCTATCCACGCAAAAAAACGGATGATGCTGATCACATCACCCGCTTAGTTTGTCTGGATCTGATATCCGGCAGTTGTTTGAAAGCGAGCCGAAAACCAATTAGTTAACCATCCAAACAGGACAAATATATGATATTTACACGATGTGTAAAGGCCCGTTATTGGCCTTCTGACCAATTATTACTGATTATGAAGTTAGCGATTTTCTTAACTTTTGCATTTGCATTCCATGCCATAGCGGAAAGCAAAGCGCAAAAGATTACGCTTAGCGCAAGAAACATCAGCCTTCGCGAGGCGATGAAAGAAATTCAGAAACAACAAGGGTATTCTTTTTTATTTCGGGGCGATGATATTGCGGACACACGCGTTGATGTCCAATTGATCGAGGTGGATTTTGCCGATGCAATGCGCCAGATCTTGGATAAACGGGGTCTTGACTGGTCATTGGAGGACGGGATTGTCACCATCATGGCAAAGTCTTTACCTCGATCTGATCAGTTTGCCTCGCCCCATTCATTGCCGCAATTACAACGTACCATTACTGGCCAGGTTACAGACGAACAGGGTAGTTTGCTGGCTGGGGTGACTGTGACAGTGAAGGGGACACCAGTGGCTGTTACGACAGACGATTCCGGTCATTACCAAGTAGCTATTCCAACCAACGGAAATACGCTGGTATTTACCATGGTAGGCTTCGAGACTTTGGAGCGGTCAATAGTGGATCAAACCGTGATTGATGTTTCAATGAGCGCATCAATAAGTGACTTGGATGAAGTGGTGGTGGTGGGCTATGGTACGCAACGTAAAGGTGATCTTACAGGTTCGATT
The DNA here is from genome assembly GCF_900109365.1 of Parapedobacter koreensis. GTDB lineage: Bacteria > Bacteroidota > Bacteroidia > Sphingobacteriales > Sphingobacteriaceae > Parapedobacter > Parapedobacter koreensis. The sequence continues at coordinate 683,193 of NZ_FNZR01000003.1, forward strand.
TCCTCCGTAACCGCCAAGGAACTGGGCGATAGGGTAGCGACCGATTTGGGTTCGCTGCTGCAAGGGAAAGTGCCGGGGCTGGATGTGTCGCAGGGTGCCATCCGGGTCCGTGGCGTTACCACGCTCAACAATAGTAATCCGCTTATTATTGTAGACGGCATTTGGGGTGGGGCCTATAATCCGAATAATGTTGAACGCATAGAAGTATTGAAAGATGCATCATCAACTGCTATATATGGCGCCAGGGGTGCCAATGGTGTTATCCTTATCACAACTAAAAGTGGCCATCCGGGTCAGTTAAACGTGACAGCAAATGTATTTAACGGACTTAACTTTTTCCCCAAGAAATGGGATTTGTTAAATGCAAGCCAATACGTCGATTTTGCCTCCGATGCTGTGCTGAATTCAGGGGGAACATTACCGGAGAACCTAACGAATCCTGAATCGCGGATTGACGTGACAGACTGGCAAGATGAAATGTATAAAACCGGTCATCAGGTCGAAGTCAATCTGGGATTCTCCGGAGGGACAGAGAAAGGCATATATGCGTTATTTGCCGGCTATCGGCACAACGATGGAATCATGCTTGGAAGCGAAGCTTCCAACAATTTTTTCCTGCAAGGCAAAAACGAGTTCAGATTGACCAAGTGGTTTAAAGGCGGACTGAATTTGTCCATTGATTATGGAAGGTTTAAGTCCGGTTGGGTCTTTGGTAGCGAGATATATCAAGGGTTACCTTATATTCCGGTGTATGATCCCGACAATTCGAACGGGTTGGGATACGGTGATTCCAACACACAGCTTGATGGGACGAACAGCTCCAATGCTGTTGCCTTCGCCAATTTTCATCAAAACGACCGCAACTACATCAATGTACAGCCCGCATTATGGGCCGAAGTTTCGCCTATTAAAGGATTGGTTTATCGGTTTCAAGCCTCGGCAGGTATCAACTATGGTGAAGGCTCGCAGTGGAACCCCGATTATGTAATGGGTGGTGGGGTGCAGTCATTTACCAGTAAACTAATCAAAGGTAGCTCATACGCACTTTCCCCACTGATCGAAAATACCTTAACGTACGCTACGGTATTGCAAAACCACGAGTTTTCCATTATGGCTGGCAATACTTGGCAGAATTTGGGATCAAACGGTGGTTTGGAAGCAGTTGGGTCATTATACGACAATTACAATGTCAAAAATCTATTGTATGCCACGACTGCCCAAATTACACAGCATACCTACAACAAATGGGCTTACCTGTCTTACTTTGGCCGTCTTAACTATCAATTGAACAACAAATACCTATTTACGGTCAATATGCGTGCGGACGGCTCCCCGAAATTTGCCCCTGTAAACCGCTGGGGCTATTTCCCTTCCGTAGCTGTTGGCTGGAAAATGCACGAGGAGGAATGGTTTAAACAGCTTGCCATATTTGATCAGTTTAAACTTCGGGCCAGCTGGGGCCGTTCGGGTAATGATGCAATCGGTGATTTCATGTACCTTTCCAAGGTGTGGAATAACAATGTCGTCTACCCGCTTGGGGTCAATGGCGACCGGGCTACGGGTGCAACCGTTATTACCAATTCAGCAGGGGACATCAAATGGGAAACTACAGAATCAGTTTCGGCAGGTCTGGATGTTGTACTACTGAAGGGAAAGCTGAGTGCTACTGCCGAATATTTTGACAAGGATACGCGTGATATCCTGTTCAGTGTACCACGTCCCCCGTCAATGGGTTACGGTGGCAATAACGATTCCGGAGACCCGGTTGTTAATGCAGCCAGTGTCAATAATACCGGTCTTGAGTTTAATGTCGGCTATCAGGACCAAGTCAATGCCTTTAGGTATGACATTAGCGCCAATTATACCTACGTACATAATAAAGTAGTTTCATTGGGTGCTGGCCAACCCTATATGTATAGTTCAGATTATGCCGGTGGGGGAAGCCAAGCTTATGCGCGAACCGATATCGGCTATTCCATCGGTTATTTTTATGGTTTTCAGGCCGATGGCATCTTTATGAATCAAGAAGAATTGGACGTGGCTAACCAGCTCGCACAATCAAAAGGCCAGGCTTATTTCCAGGGGTCAGAGACAAGGCCCGGAGATGTACGGTATAAAGACCTGGACGGGGACGGCGTGATCTCATGAGACAATGACCGCACGCATTTGGGAAATTCCATCCCGGCGCATTACTTTGGCCTTAATCTCCAGGTTAGTTACGGTGCTTTTGACTTCAGCGCCAATCTGCAGGGAATAGCCGGAGCTTACCTATTTAATGGCTTTTACCGCTTACGCACCGGCTCGGGGCTGGGCAACAAAGATGCGTATATACTGAATCGTTGGCGAAGCGAGGCCGAACCGGGTAATGGAATACAGCCAAGGGCTGTGATCGGAGATCCTGCACAAAATAACCGGCCTTCCACACTGATGCTGGAAAAAAGCGACTACCTCAAAGTGCGACAGCTGTCTGTGGGCTATTTATTCCCCGAAAAACTCACGGCTAAATGGGGCATTCCAACGTTGCGGATATATTGTAGTACAAACAACTTGTTTACGTTTACCAAATACAGCCAGGGGTTCGATCCCGATATTGCCGGTTATAACAACAACAACTTAGCCAGGGGCATAGACGACCTGGCCACCACGCCCAACCCCCGATCAGTGGTGCTTGGACTTAAATTGAATCTATAACGCTATACATTAAGAAGATGAAACGCTTTGCAAACAGCATTATCATAGGGGTACTTATCACCATTGTCGTTCAATCGTGTTCCAACAGTATATTGGACTACAACGATCCGAATAATTACGATACGAATTCCTATTTCAACACGCCGTCACAGATCAGGGAGGCATCTACGGCTATCTATTCTGGGTTGTTCTTCGATCGGATGATGGGGTGGCGGTGGCCGGAAATGTTTGACGTATTGGCCAACGAGGCCAATGCCCAACCGCCGGCACGTACGAACGAGGCCAATATCATCGCTTTCCTGCAATACCAGTTCAATGGCAACAACGATTGTATATCTGGATACTGGAAGATGCTATACCGCATAATTTTACGGGCTAACCTTACCATCTATAAGGGCAATGAGTACCTTGAAAAACATCAGGATGACAATGCCATGGTAAAAGAGTCGATTGGCGAGGCCTATTTTCTGCGGGGATGGGCCTATACACAGTTGGCATTCTATTGGGGAAGGGTTCCCTTGCGGACAAGCTATGATCAGACAGGTAATGAAGATGCCAAACGGACAGACACGGAGGAAGAAGTCTGGGCCGTGGCTGAAGCCGATTTTAAACAAGCTCAAAACCTGTTGCCTCCTTCATGGGATGATAATAACCGCGGACGGGCTACTTCCGGAGCTGCTACGGGATTTTTAGGCAAACTTTATCTGTACACAAAAAAATATGAGGAGGCAGAAGCTGAATTTAGTAAGATGAACAACTACGCCCTTGTTCCGGCAGACAAATGGTCGGGAATGTTCGGTGAAACCGAAGAAAATGGTCCCGAAAGCATTTTCGAAATACAGTTCCAGTTTTGGAAAGGCGTTTCCAATACGACGGGAACATTTAACAACCCCGAAGGCAACCCACTGTACGGCAGGGAAAATTGCCATCAACAGCTGTACGGATGGAATGATTGGAACAACTGGTATTTTCCCGAAAGGCGGGTTATTGACTTCAGGTACAACGATGAATCAGATGCTGCTTACGTAGACCCAAGGGCAAAACTCACCTTTTACGGTGGAGGTATAGGCGACGATGTTTGGTGCGAAAACTGCACATCGGGGCCCAAGCCATTCACCCTGGCTGACGCATATTACAGAAAGTACCTTAATAAGGAATTTAAAGAGACGGAAAATACGGCGGAGAGTTCCAATAACCTTATCCTAATGCGCTATGCCGATGTGCTGCTAATGCGTGCGGAATGCGCGTTGAAAGGTGCCGCGCCAAACGTACAAAAAGCAATCGCCTTTATCAATGAGGTAAGAATCAGGATTGGGGCATTCCCCTATGAAAAAAACTATACTGTCGATCAGGCATTCGAGTTGTTGAAAAGAGAGCGCCAGCTTGAATTCATGGGGGAAGCTCAACGTTTTAACGATTTAAAACGATGGGGGATACTCAAAGAAACGATGGATCCGGAAATGGCGGCACTCGGAGTTTCTCCAATCGATCCCAAGTATTATTACTTTCCGATTCCCCAGGTGGAGATTGATAATAATTTCAAATTGGGAACAGTTGATAATGATTGGAATTAGACTCGAAATATGAAGAATATCGCTAATTTTTTAGTTGCTTTATTCCTCTTGTCTATAACGTGGAATAAAGCTCAATCGCAAGAAATACCACGGAGGGTGACTCCTGCGGTTGGAACAAAGCCGCCTTCGGATGCCATAGTTTTGTTCGATGGACGTGATTTTTCACAGTGGGAAAGCGAAAATTCAGGCAACATCACCTGGGATCTGCGCAGGAGAACGATGGTCGTCAAAGAAGGGGCGGGCAACATTCAAACCAAGGCTGCCTTCGGCGATTGTCAATTGCACATTGAATGGCGCACTCCAACCAAGGTGGAAGGCGAGGGGCAGGGCCGGGGAAACAGCGGTATTTTTTTTCAATCGCGCTATGAGCTTCAGGTCTTAGATAGCTATGACAACCCTACGTACTCAGACGGACAGGCCGGAAGTATCTATACCCAATCTCCTCCATGGGTCAATGCCTCGCGTAAGCCCGGGGAATGGCAATGTTATGATGTCGTATTTATCGCACCAAGATTTAATGATGAAGGTCTGTTGGAGTCGCCGGCGCGTATAACCGTTTTCCATAATGGCATCGTGGTGCAGCATGATTTTGAAATAAAAGGCAGCACATACGATAGAGACGCCCATTATGAAGTGCATGGTAAAGCGCCATTAACCCTTCAGGATCATGGAAACCCAGTAAGTTATCGAAACATATGGATAAGAACATTAGAGTAATACGTGTGATAGTAAGTTTGCTTTTGGTTGGAATGGGCGTTTCCCAAGTCACATATGCTCAAAATCAGATTAAGAAAGAGCGATTGAAGGTTTCTCCAAATGGACGGTTTTTAGTGTATCAGGACGGTTCTCCCTTTTTCTGGTTGGGCGATACTGCTTGGGAATTGATCCACCGGCTGGATAGTGCCGAAGTAATCCAATATTTGGATAACCGGAAGGCTAAAGGCTTCAACGTCATCCAGGCGGTGATCCTTGCAGAGCTGGACGGGCTGCATACCCCGAATGCAAACGGAGACCTGCCGCTTGTGGAAGATGATCCGTCGCAGCCCAATGAGGCTTATTTTGGGTATGTAGACTGGATTGTCGATCAAGCAGGCAGCAGGGGCATTTACATGGCCTTGCTGCCCACCTGGGGGGATAAACTCATGAAATTGGGGTGGGGTATCGGGCCGGAGATTTTTAATGAGCAGCTTGCCGAAGTATATGGGGAATATCTTGGCAGGCGTTATCGGAAAAAATGGAATGTCATTTGGATCAACGGTGGCGACCGCAATCCTTCCAGTGCGGCGCACGAAAATGTATGGCGATCACTGGCTATGGGTATCGTGAAGGGGGCAGGTGGGTATGACGATGCATTGATAAGTTTTCATCCACAACCGGCAGATCCGGGAGGCTCTTCCAATTGGTTCCATAATGACGATTGGCTTGACTTCAACATGCACCAAACCGGCCATTGCAACGACGGGACACCATACCTTAAAATAGCCTATGACTATGGGTTGACACCCATCAAACCCACGCTTGATGGAGAACCGCTTTATGAAGAACACCCGCTATGCGGCGATCCCGAGAAATATGGTTTTTCAGGCGCCTATCAAATCCGGAAGAAGGCCTATTGGGATGTTTTTTATGGCGCATTTGGTCATACATACGGCTGCCATGCCATTTGGCAGATGTATGACCAGGGACGCCAGCCGATTAATTCACCCCAGCACAATTGGAAGGAGTCGCTGGATTTAGAAGGGGCGGGGCAGATGATTCACTTAAAAAAGCTGATGCTTTCCAGGCCTTTTTTGGAACGTATCCCCGACCAAACACTGGTGATAACGCCCAATGCTTTTGATGGCCTGCACGTAAGCGCAACCCGTAGCAAGGATGGAAGTTATGCCATGCTCTATTTCCCGGGCAAAAGGACTGTTGCTGTCAATACCCGATTGCTAAGCGGTACAACGCTTAAGGTATGGTGGTACAATCCACGGACAGGGCAGTGTTTGGCAACCGAGACCATTCCAAGGCACGAGGAATTTATAGCCACGCCGCCAAGTCAACAACCGGACGAAGATTGGGTGCTCATATTGGACGACAGCGATATGAAGTTTAAAGAACCGGGAACTTAGCAATGGCGTGAATACCAAGAACCGTTCTATTCCGCTGACGAAGGAAGAACCCAGGGCAGCACCGGAGAAGTAAGCTGCCTGGTTCTTGGCACAATCGCCCTTTTTCCGTGGTTTCCGTCACGGTACGCGTGTTTCCTGTTGCTGTACGGTATGCGCGCTAAAATAACCCAGCGCCCCGCCTTGAAGGTTGCTCACCGGATTAGCTGGTGCGGCTCCGTTTGGATTGCCCGTGGCGCTGCTCGATAAGCTATAGAAATATTTATATACGGCAGCATCGGTACAAAGCATTTGCACGCGCACGAGATCACCGGATTTAATCTTGTCGTTGCGCGGATCGTCATCCTCTTCGCCATCTCCAAGGTAAAACAAACTGATGGATTGCGAGTTGCCGTCAATCATGTCGTCATCATAGGCAAAGATGTCGCGTTTTTTGATGTCGTTCACGTACAGTACAAAACGGTAGTAATTGCGTTCTCCGGCTGGATCAGAGAAATCAATAGTGGGCAGGTTTTCCATTTCGTCAAATAAAAACTCCTGACGGGTATAGAGGCTATCCATGGAGACTTTTTGCGGCATGTTGGAGCTGGCGCTGAATTGCTCCGTGCCGATTCGCACGGATAGGTGATAGGTGGTGCCGGAGGTGCCTATCAATGCCGGGGCTGTGTAATGTCCGTTTTCGTCCTCCTGTAGGGTATAAGACGTATTGCCATCGCTTATTTCGACGATGGCTCCGCTTACACCAGTCCGGCTATTATCCTCGGCAAAATCCTTGGTGCGGCTCACCCATACCTGGCTGCCACCTTCCTGATCAGTGACCGTGCCTTCGATGACGTATTTTTTCTCGACACCGTCCAACTGGATGTCGATCTCCTTTTCACAGGATACAACCAGCAGGACCAGGCATAGTAAACTTGAACTTCTTTTTAAAAATGGGTAGGTATTCATCAGGTGTTGCTTTTTAGTTAAACTTGAAATTGTAGGATATGGAAGGCACAAAACGGAATAAGGAGATTTGATTGGCGATGGTACGGTTGCCGTCGGCACTGTCTTCAAAGGAGATGACATAGGCATTTTCCCTTCCATAGGCATTATACAGGCTAAAGCTAAGCTCCGAACTCCAGCGTTTTTTCTGCCTGAGCTGCATGGTGGCACCCAAGTCCAGCCGGTGGTAGTCGGGCATGCGATATCCATTGCGTTCGGTATAATAGTAGGCTGTCTCGCCGTCAATGAGGTATTTGCCCGCAGGGAAGGTGACGGCATCGCCGGTATAAAATACCCAGTTTGCCGAAAATGACCATTTTTTGTTGAGCTGGTACATCGCAACTACTGCTACGTCATGCGTACGATCTTGCCGGGCATTGTACCACTGATCATTGTTGATGCCATTGATTTGCCGCTCCGTTTTGGATAGTGTATAGCTGATCCAGCCGGTCAGTTTACCGCTATTTTTCCTCAACAGCCATTCCAGTCCGTATGCCCTGCCTTTGCCAAATAGCAGCTCGCTTTCAACGGCGTTGTTTGACGTAAAGACGTTGGCACCGTCGCGATAGTCGATTTGGTGCTGCAGATCTTTATAATAGGTTTCGACATTGAGTTCATAGCGGCCACCGAATAGATTGCGGTAATAGCCCAGTGCATACTGATCGGCTATTTCGGGCTTGATTACATTCGTGCTTGCCAGCCATTTGTCGGTAGGACTTGCTGTGCTGCTGTTGCTGAGCATATGCAGGTTTTGCACATTGCGTACATAGGATGCTTTGACCGATGACAGTGGGGTAAGCTGGTAGCTGACAGCAAGACGCGGTTCAACATTGAGATAGGTTTTTACAAACTCGTTTTTTTCGTAGGATAAGGTATCCGTCACGTTTCCATTGGCGTCCAGTTGATAGAAATCCCCTTCGCCCAAGATACCGAATGCGCTGAGCCGGACGCCATAAGTCAGCTGCAACCGATCAGTGGCTTTCCAGGTGTTGCTTGCATAAAGCGCGTTGTCCCACGAATAGCGTTGCTGGAGTCTCGTATCATTGAAGCTTGACCCGCCAATGGCGGTTACCTCTCCCGGACGGATACGGTGATAGGCGGATTGGAGGCCAAAGCGCACATTGTTCCGGTTATTCGCAAACCACTGAAACTCCTGCTTGACCTGGTAATCCGTGATGTTGGAGAAAATCTCAAACTCGTCGGCTCCGGTTTTAATGCCGATTTTGTAATCATAGTTGCTGTAAATGAGGGAGGTGTTGGAAAACAGGCGACTGCTAAAAATATGGTTCCAACGCAAGGTCCCGGTTTTATTACCCCAGTCCAGGTTGAATAAATCGCCGGCACCCATGCGATCTTGCCCCAGGTATCCGGATAGGTAAAGCCGATCGTTATTGCCCAGTTGAAAATTAAGCTTGGCATTCAGATCGTAAAAATATAGGGTGTTGTTGTTTATCGAGGAGTCGTTTGACAACTTCAGAAACATATCGGCATAGGTTCTGCGGCCTGATACCAAAAAAGACGATTTACCTTCCTGTATGGGCCCTTCTACATTCAATTTAGCTGATATCAACCCGACGCCACCGCTGATATTGACGTCCTGGTTGTTGCCATCGTTCATCTTGATGTCCAGCACAGACGATAGGCGACCGCCATACTGGGCGGGCATTCCTCCTTTATACACGGTGAGATCCTTAATGGCATCGGCGTTAAACGTAGAAAAGAAACCCAGCAAATGGGACGCGTTATAGACGGTGGCTTCGTCCAGTAAAATCATGTTCTGGTCGGCGCTGCCGCCACGGACAAATAAGCCACTGCCACCATCACCGGCAGATTTGATGCCGGGAAGCAACTGGATGACCTTCAGGGCATCGCGTTCGCCAAGCAGAACGGGCACTTGTTTGACGGTCTGCATGCTCACGCGTTCCGCACCCATTTGAGGGCTCGCTAAATCTTGTTTGCCGGGGTTGGCTGTAATGACCACTTCGTCCAACGATTGAGCGCTTTGTTCGAGGCTGATGTTGATCGTACTGTCCTTGAAAACGGAGATCTTGGCAGTATATGGGCTGAAAGACATGAAATTGACCTGAAAGCGGTGGGAGCCCGCTGGAATACGTAGGGCATAAAACCCATATTCATTGGTACTGGTAGTATAGGTACCATCCACGGAAACGGTTGCACCGATGACGGTTTCGCCATTAACCTTAGATTTTACCGTTCCACTGATGACGACTTGCTGCTGCGCATGGGCACCCGCTGTTTGCAGCAGCAGTAAAGAAAGGAAGAAAGCAATGAATTTCATATTATCTACTGTTTTTTAAGCAGACAACTCAAAGCGGGGTTCCCCTTATTTTGGTGTTTTTTTTATTTTTACACCATGGAACCACTTAAAGAAATGTTCAACCGCGAGTTTTATGTGAATTTTGCACATACGTTTGGTCATGTCGATAAAAACTTTCATGTGGATGCCTTTATCGATGATGTCACCCGCGATATGGATACACTTTCGTTGAATGGCCGGCTGCGCAACACATCGCTGGTACTTAAGCGGCATCTTCCGGAGGATTATAAGCGGGCCATCGCCATCCTTTATGCTGCTGCGCCGTCTTTGCCCACGGGCTACACTGCGCTGGTATTGCCCGATTATGTGGCTTTATATGGAAAACAACATTTCGATTTGTCCATGGAAGCCCTTCAGTATTTTACGACATTGGGGTCGGCAGAATTCGCTATTCGCGAATTTCTCAAAACGGATTTGATTAAAACACTGGATGTCATGCACAAATGGGCCGACGATAGCAACGTCCATGTAAGACGATTAGCCTCCGAAGGGAGTCGACCAAGGCTCCCTTGGTCCTTTAAGTTGGCAGAAATTATTAAACAACCCACGCTTACCCAGGGTATCCTTGAAAAGTTGAACGCCGACGAAGCGCTTTATGTACGGAAATCCGTTGCCAATCACCTGAATGACCATGCGAAGGACAATGCTTCCTATATGCTCAACCTCGTTAATAGTTGGGACAAAACAAACAAACACACGTCATGGATCATCAAACATGCCATTCGGTCGCTTATCAAACGGGGCGACAAAGATGCACTAAAGATCTTCGGTTTTGAACATGAAACATCGGTGAAGCTGCATAGCCTAACAACGGATAAGACCTCCCTGCAATTGGGCGATTCGCTGCATTTCAACTTCGGATTAGGGAGCGAAAGCAAGCAAGCGCAGAAATTAGTCGTTGATTATGCGATTCACTATGTCAAAGCATCCGGCTCCCGTACAAAAAAAGTATATAAGTTGAAGGAAGTAACGCTTGCACCCGGACAAACGCTTCAATTCAACAAAAAACAACAGTTCCAAGACCTGACCACCCGTAAGCATTACGCGGGAGCGCATCTGCTGGAAATCCTTGTCAACGGAAAAGTGATGGGCTGTATAGAATTCGAGTTGAGGGCCTGATCAAGTTTTCACGCTTTTTCGTATGCAGCCTTAAGTGGTGCAATATTGAATGGCTTATTCCGCCAATTTTGGAATCCCTGAAAATTGACGTATCGTTCCTTTGGTGCTTTGCAAAAAAAATAGCATATTTAGTTCCGTTTTCGGATCACGTGTAATTCGGCAATAGGCTGTATCGCGTATTGATCATTTTTTGACCATTATAGATTACAACACATTGTTTTGAAATTAGCTATTGTTAAAGAAACCAAAACCGCCGAAAGCCGGGTGGCCATTACGCCGGACGTGGTGAAATCACTGGTTAAGGCAGGATTCACCTGTCTGATAGAAAGCAGCGCAGGTATGGCCTCAGGCTTTGGCGACCATGCGTATGAACAAGCGGGTGGCGCCATCGTTGCAGATAAGGCCACATTGCTCCAGCAGGCAGACGCATTGCTCAAAGTCAACGCCCCTACATTCGAAGAGCTGGAAGCGCTACGCGAAGAAAGCGTGACCATCTCTTTCCTGTATGCTTATACCGTGCCTGATCTGGTGAATCACTGTCTCCGCAGACGGATATCGGCTTTTGCCATGGATGCAGTACCCCGTATATCGAGGGCGCAAAAAATGGATGCGCTGAGTTCACAGGCCAATCTTGCAGGTTATAAGACGGTCATCCTCGGGGCCAATGCTTTGGGAAAGATTTTTCCACTGATGATGACCGCCGCGGGAACGATTACTCCCGCAAAAGTACTGATTTTTGGGGCGGGGGTGGCCGGATTGCAGGCTGTTGCCACAGCCAAGCGGCTTGGTGCCGTTGTGGAAGTGACTGATGTGCGTCCCGAAACCAAGGAACAGGTCGAGTCTTTGGGCGGTAGGTTTATCCAAGTGGAAGATGGTGGTGTACAGACCGAAGGCGGCTATGCCAAAGCGGTTTCCGACGAGTATCTCCAGAAACAAAAAGACTTGGTGGCCAAACATGTGGCCGAAGCCGATCTGGTCATTGCCACGGCGCTCGTCATCGGCAAAAAAGCACCCATATTGGTCACCGAAGAAATGGTCAAAACCATGAAAGCCGGATCGGTGATCGTGGACATGGCTGTTGAGTCAGGGGGCAACTGTGCATTGAGCGAATATGGTAGCACGGTGGTTAAACACGGTGTCACCATCATCGGGGAAGCAAATCTACCGGCCCTGCTGCCCGTCAATGCCAGTGAATTGTATGCCAGGAATATCAGCACACTTTTACTCCATTTGGCCGATAAAGAGGGATTCAAGTGGGAACTGGATGAGGAAATCACGAAAGGTGCGCTGATCATCCACCGGGGAACATTGGTGCATGCATTTACCAAGGAATTACTAAACAAATCGTCATGACAGCAGACACCCTTATCATTTTGCTTTACATCGTTGTATTGTCCGGCTTCATCGGCTTCGAGCTGATTTCTAAAATCCCACCCACATTGCATACCCCGCTGCTTTCTGCCACCAATGCCATTGCGGGAGTTACCATCGTAGGTGCATTACTGGCTTCCGGAGCCATGGGGTGGTCCGTCAGCAAAATGCTGGGCATCGCGGCCTTATTCTTGGCTACGATCAATGTCGTCAGTGGCTATGTTGTCACGGATAGGATGTTGCAAATGTTCAAAAAGAAAAAATAACCGTCATGGAAGCCACCTTGATTATATTCATACATATCGCATATTTGGTGGCCGCCATCTTATTTATTGTGGGGATCAAATTGCTCGGTAAGGCACCCACGGCGCGCAAAGGTAACGGATTGTCCATGCTCGCCATGCTCATTGCCATAGTGGCTACCTTAGCGTATCAGCAGGTCCTGAGTTACACGGAAATCGCCATCACCGTCCTTTTGGCCTCATCCATCGGCGTGTTTGCCGGCCGTAAGGTGGCGATGACAGCCATGCCCGAAATGATCGCCCTGCTCAATGGTTTTGGTGGTCTTGCTTCGGCTTTCGTATCCATGTCCCAATATTGGCGTTTGACACAGGAAACCAATCAGGGAATCCCGGCAGTGATGGGTATTACCGTAGCACTAAGCGTGCTCATAGGAGCGGTCACCTTTTCCGGGTCGATGGTTGCATTCGGGAAGCTTAGAGGAATTATCAACGGCCGCGCAGTGGTCTTCGCCGGACAGCATTTAATGAATGGCTTGTTACTTATCGGTGCAGTTGTCCTTTCGGTGTTCATGATTGTTGATGCAGCTTCCAGTGTATGGGTTATCAGTATGCTCGCACTCGCACTGCTGTTGGGCATTTTGGCTGTCATCCCCATCGGTGGCGCAGACATGCCCGTGGTCATCGCGCTGCTCAACTCCTACACCGGTGTTGCGGCAGCAGCGACGGGCTTCGTACTGGAAAATCAGGTGCTGATCATCACGGGTGCACTGGTAGGGACCGCAGGGCTTATACTTACGCAGATCATGTGCAAAGCGATGAACCGGTCGTTGAAAAACGTGGTGCTGGGAGGATTTGGTCAAACGGCTTCCACTGCGGAGGATGAATCAGGTGATATCGTGATTAAAGAAGTAGGCGTTGAAGAAAGTGCCATGCTGTTTGACGCGGTATCATCCGTGATCATTGTACCGGGATACGGTATGGCCGTAGCACAGGCGCAGCACATCGTCAGGGAATTGAGTGAGCAGCTTGAGAAGCGCGGCATATCCGTCAAATTTGCCATACATCCAGTGGCGGGGCGGATGCCCGGCCACATGAACGTATTACTGGCTGAAGCCAATATTCCGTATGACAAACTCGTGGAAATGGAGCGGATCAATGACGAGTTTGCGCAGACCGATATCGCACTGATCATCGGTGCGAATGACGTCGTCAATCCAGCCGCTAAAACCAATCCCAGCAGCCCAATATTTGGGATGCCCGTGCTCGATGTGGAAAAAGCACAGACTGTCATCGTTTGCAAACGCAGTATGAATGCAGGCTATGCCGGTATCGAAAATGAGCTCTTTGGCTATCCCAATTGTTTGATGCTCTTTGGCGATGCCAAGGCGACCATTACCGAGGTGGTAGGTGAACTCAAAGGAATGGATTAGGCTTTTTTGAAATAAGAAATACCATGTCATACGCACTCTATTTGCCAAAAAAACGGAACATGGACATCCAAGGACAGCAGATCCTCGCCGCCGATATCGGTGGTACTAAGACCAGCTTGGGGCTGTTTGAGGTACAGGGGGAGGCGCTTTTGCTGCTACGCGAGGCCACCTTTCCGTCCAAGGCGCATGCCACATTTGAAGAAATTGTCAAAACGTTCAGCAAGGACCTGCCTGTTCCCCCTATACTGTCTATCGGAGTTGCCGGGCCCGTTTTGGACAATGCTGTGAAGTTGACCAATTTATCCTGGGCACTTGACGGCAAGCTTTTGGAACGCGATCTTGGCATCAACCGTGTTGTCCTCATCAATGATTTGGAGGCAACAGCCTATGGCTTGGCAGGCTTGGCGCAGGAGGATGTAGCCACGGTGTTTGACAATGGCGGGACCCGGCGGGGCAATATGGCCATCTTAGCTCCCGGTACGGGGTTGGGTGAAGCTGGCATTTTCTGGGACGGCGAGGCTTATCGGCCATTTGCTACCGAAGGCGGGCATAGTGATTTTGCACCCCGGACAGCACTTGATCTGGAATTATGGGACTACTTAAGGAGGATGAGCGATATGGTGAGCTGGGAACACGTGGTATCCGGTCCAGGCATTTACAGCATTTACTGTTTCCTACGTGATGCGAAGGGGCATAAAGAGCCCGCTTGGCTAACGGAAAATTTTAAGAATGACAGCAATCCGGCTGCAGTGATCAGCCATGCTGCGATGCGCGAGCTGGATGCTACGTGCATCATGTCGATGGAATTGTTCGTGAGCTACATGGCCCGCGAGGCTACGAGCTTAGTACTGAAACATAAGGCCACGGGTGGTTTGTTGTTAGGAGGTGGTATACCGCCCAGGATTTTTCCGCTATTGCGCAAAGACTTGTTTCGCCAACAGTTTATCCAAAATTCCCGCATGACCGGACTGTTGCAGCGCGTACCGATAGAAGTGATATTGAACAGCAAAGCCGCACTCATTGGAGCTGCCTATTACGGGGCCTATGGGCAGTATTAATTTTTGTCCGGCCAGGTTTGACTAGATCACCGCAGGCGTTATCTCCTCTTTGCGTTCGCCAATCTGTTGCCTCCACATGGCATAGTATAACCCTTTTGTCTCGAGCAATTCGTCGTGGCTACCCGATTCCGCGATTTTCCCTTTTTCCAATACAACGATGCGGTCGGCATGCATGATGGTCGATAGGCGATGGGCAATCATGATGGTGATGTGTTGCCGCTCAGCCGTGATATGGCGGATCGTATTGGCGATCTCTTCCTCCGTGATAGAGTCTAATGCCGAGGTGGCTTCATCAAAAATCATCAGGTGAGGTTGCCGTAGTAAGGCCCGAGCGATGGAAAGCCGCTGCCTTTCACCCCCCGATAGCTTCAGTCCACCCTCGCCAATCACCGTGTCCAGCCCCTTGTCCGCCCGAACAAGGATGTTTTGTCCGGCTGCTTTGCGTATTACGTCCATTATCTGTTCATCCGTCGCATCCGGATTTACAAAGAGTAGGTTTTCACGGATTGTGCCCGAAAATAACTGTGTATCCTGTGTCACAAAGCCAATCTGGTGACGGAACCCATCAAAGTCTATGCGGTCGCCCCGAAAATCGTTATAGAAAATATGTCCTTCACTGGGGTGATATAGACCTACGAGCAACTTCACCAGTGTCGTCTTACCCGCACCGGAGGGGCCTACAAAAGCGACTGTTTCCCCGCGCTTTACCTCGAAAGAAATCCCTTCCAGTGCCGGTCTGGTGGCCGATTGGTGCTGAAAGCGTACGTCTTCAAACCGTAAGCTGGTCACCGCATTTATCTTTTCGGGATTGGCTGGCTGAAACTCGGGCTTCCGGTTGAATAGATCCTGCAGGTTATTTAAGGAAGCTTCTGCTTCGCGATATGATAGGATGATGTTGCCCAGTTCCTGTAAGGGGCCAAAGATGAAAAACGAATAGAACTGCATCATCATCATTTGCCCTACAGTGATCTGATTCCTGAACACGAAAAACAACAATGCAAACATGATGCATTGTTGCAGGAAGTTGACGAATGTACCCTGCACAAAGCTTACTGCCCGTATGCTTTTCACCTTGCGCAGCTCCAAATTCAGGATTTTCATGGTCGTGGTATTCAGCCGCTGTACCTCCTGTTGGGTAAGCCCCAGGCTCTTTACCAATTCGATATTGCGGAGCGATTCGGTGGTGGAACCGGCCAATGCATTCGTTTCTTTGAGGATATTTTTCTGGATAAACTTGATTTTCCTGCTCAGGTAGCTGGTCAAAAAAGCCAGTGTCACCGCGCCAATCAAGTAGATCAACGGCAGCGAAGGGCTTAGTCGAAACGATACAACTACTACGAAAACGATACCCACAATCGTGGCAAACAGCACATTGACAAAATTGGTGATGAATTTTTCGCAATCTGCCCGTACCTTCTGCAGCACGGACAGGGTTTCACCGCTGCGCTGATCTTCAAAATCCTGAAAGGGTAGCCGCAGCGCATGCCGTAGACCGTCCGTATACAGGCGGGCGCCGAATTTCTGAATGACGACATTTACGACATAATCCTGAAAGGCCTTGGCAATGCGGGATACCATGGCTACGCCAATGATCAGCAGCAGACCGATTATTATGCCCTTAAAGAAAACGGTGTCAGCACCCTGCGCTCGGAAATCGGCAGCCCTGTTGGCATAGGGGTCAATGATCAGGTTGCCCAGAATGTATGGGTTCAGTAGGGAGAAAATCTGGTTAATGGCGGCCAGCAACAGGGCTACGAAGATGAGGCCCTTATGCCTGCTCAAGTACGATAATAGTAATTTCATTGTTTAATGTAGTCTGCGTATAACAAGAAGCAATCGACGATAAAAAAAGGAGGCAATTTTGCGGCCATTTTCCAGTATGTCAGCTAAAATAGAAATGAACGGCCGTTTTGTCATCCCATCCTATTCCGTTTTGTTCCAATAGATCTTCAGGTTGTTGGTTGAGCGGCCAAATGCGATGATATCAGGTTTTCCGTCGCCGTCCATGTCTGCAATTTGGAGGCCCTCACAAGCGATACCTCCACGATCTATCCAATAGACATCCATCGCTTCCCAGTATGGGTTAAACGGCACATACAACTTGATGCCGAAGTGACCATCCTTATTTGGTTTTCGCCACCCAGCCACAATCTGGTCGCGTCCTAAATCCAACAGATCGGCCATTCCCAACCCATGCCCTTCACTCATCTTCCGTTCGAGCACTACCCGCCCGATTTTGTCGTACACCAGCAGACTGTCGGTAAGTCCCGGTGTATAGACCGTCACCATATTACCATGGAACGGTTCAATAGCAGCAAAAACATGAGCATTTCGGCTTGCTACGCGGCCCATGCGAGCTTCACTGATCTGCCTTCCCCGCGCCAGCCAGTCAGCAGTGTTACGCACCCAATGCCCGTCTTTAAAGAAGAAACCCATCACGCCGCCATCGCCATTGACATAAAAGACCTCCCTATCGCCATAGTCGTACACATCCAGATGATATACTTTTGGCATGGGCTGCGAGATAACCCGATGTTGCCATGGCATAGCTGGATCTGTCGGTTTTTCGTACGCCAATATGTTTGCGGCCTGTCTTTGACCTTCCCCGTTTCTCCCGGGATCCAGTGGCACTACAATCAACTGGCAGCTGCTGTGATTTACTTTCACCCAATGCATCCGGTACACCGCCGGGCTGTGGCGAAGTACTAGCGGTGTCCACAATTGGGTCGGATCATTCGGACGGATGAGGTAATATACGGATTCCGATCCCACAGCGATTTCTACCTTCCCATCGCCGTCTATGTCACGGGCGGCTATACAGAAATGGTCGTATTCGGTCAGATTATCTACCATGATGAAGCGCTTCCAATCTCCATTGCGATACCAGACAAGCTGGGATTTATCAGCGAGCAAGATGTCCGGTTTGCCGTCACCATCCACATCGCCGATCGCCAGATCATGCCCAATGCTGACTTGATCATCAATGATTTCAGCAGCGAAACGAGGTTCTTTGCCAAGCAGGGAAGTGACGCCAAAAAAAGCAATCAAAGACTGGTAAAACATAATCGAGTAAATACAAAGATAAAACTTAATGGCATCGATTTGTTGACGAAGTTTTGCTGGATACAGGAACATCCTTTAATCGCTGATTACGTGTAGCGTTTGCATGGTTTTCGACGTTTTAGAAGAAATACTTGTCTATTCACTAATCCATTTAAACTCAATCCATCATTATGAGCACTAAAGCGCTGGTTTCTCTTTTTGTTTTCATATTTATTTCCGTCAGTTGTTTTGCCCAAGTAAAATGGGATGTCAAAGCTGGGCTGAATTATTCCAACATAACAGCCAAAGACCGGGATGGAAATAAAGCAAACACATCATCACAGCCGGGGATTTATCTCGGGCTGGGAGCAGGTGTTCGCTTATCAAGCCAGTTTTCTATTCAACCTTCATTCATCTATGCAAGGCGCGGATTTAAGCAGGAGGGATCATCCCATATTGGTTGGGGAGAAGATTTCCAGGCCAACGTATCTTACCTGGAATTGCCCGTGGATCTGCTATATAGCCCAAAAATTGGTCCCGGCAACTTGTTGTTGGCCGTGGGGCCTTACTTGGGATATGGAACTGGGGGTAAATGGAAGACGAAAGGGACGGTATTGATCGGCGATATCGTGATAGACGGAAATGGAGAAGTAGCTTTTCAAAATGATAATTCTTATGGAGGCATGAATACCTATGTTTATGCCAGACCTTGGGATTATGGAGCACATTTCAGAATTGGGTATTCGATTTTTAACCAATACACCCTGTCGTTTGACATACAACAAGGTATAGCCGATCTGCAACCAAGATGGGCAGATTACCAGCCCAGTAGCACAGTAAGGAATCGGTCTATGGGCGTATCCGTCGGCTATAGCTTTTAGCAGATTTTGCTACTCCTTATTTTCTCACTATTTTAGCCGTTAAGAATAGTCGAAGATTGAATTTTGTAATTAAAAAAATAAGGATATGCGAAGTGGTTTGTTAGCCATTGTATGTACGGTTTTGTTCGTTTGGGACGCCTCTGGGCAAGATGAGGCGGATCAGGCCAAGTATGAGTTAATTCGGGAAACAATTAATTTTCTGGCAACAGATAAAGCGGTTTCGCAGGACACCGCATTTAGGATATCCTGTGAAACGCTGGATTATGACTGCTTCAAACAACAGTTGTCCAGTAAACCCATAGCGGGAATCGATCGGTGGTACGACAGCTGGCGTTCCATGGCAGCCACAGACGAGGCAGCGTTGGTTGCTCTGCGGAACCAAGTATTTGCGGATATCTTCGAACGGCCGGGAAAAGGCTATCGAAAGCAACTGGCTGGTTACGAAGGGTACATCTCCCGCATCGAAGGCTTGCTGCATCCGCCTGTGGATGAACCAATGGAACAAATCGCTACAGATACAGTTCCGGATTCACTCCTTAACTTGGCGGAATCTCAGTCAACCTATCCTGAACAACTTACCGATCAAAACGACAACCCTGAAAAAGAAGATACCATGATTGCTTATCTCGCCCTCGCCATTGGCATCATTGCATTAATCATTGCTGCCCGGCCCATCTTGAAGAAAAAAGAGCAGCAGACGCCTGTTCATTTTGGATTACCTGAGCAGCTGGACGAATTAGCTGTTCGAATGAAACGCTTGGAACAGAAAATAGCGGATAGCCAAATAAAAGATGAAGCTATCGCCAGTTTGACGGAGATCATGGAGTCGGTGGAAAAACGGGTGGTGGAATTGGAAAATAGTTCCAAGGTTTGAGCGCATGCGTTAAGTATCCGATATGCAGCAATAAAGCACTGTCGTAAAGAGTCGTCAGGAACGGCCCAGAATGGGAAACACGCATCGAAGTGGATGTGGTTTGTGAGTTCCAATACCAGGGAAATACCTATCGCATATTGGCAAAATCACAACAGATACATGAAACTTCCTAAGGTAGCTGTATCTCGTCACTAAGTAGCCTGTGGTGCTTCAACCAACTCCAGCAAGGCAATTTCGGGCGGTATGCCCAGTCGGCCCTGGTAGCCGAGGAAACCAAAGCCCCGATTGACGTACAACGACTGGCGACCCCGGCGATACAGGCCTGCCCATTGCCTATATAGGTATTGTGCAGGGCTCCACCGGAACCACCGGGATTCGATACCAAACTGCATGCCATGCGTGTGCCCACTTAAGGTAAGTGCGACCTGCGGATGGGCGTCTACCACTTCGGCTTCCCAATGGGAGGGATCGTGACTGAGTAGGATGATTGGCCGGTCGGCCACCGTGTCAGATAGGGCTTTGGTCAGGTTGCCATAGCGCGAAAACCCGGCCCGCCCGCTCCAGTTTTCTACTCCGGCGAGGGTAATGGCCTCGCCACCTTTCTGCAACGTCACCGCTTCATTGATGAGCAGGCGCCATCCCATCTGCTGCTGATAGGCCTTCAGGCGGTGCAGGTTTTCCCGTTTGGCCTCCGGCGTTGGCCACGATAGGTAGTCGCCATAGTCATGATTGCCCAGGATAGAGTAGACACCCAGTGGTGCACTAAGTTTGGCAAAGGTATCCAGGTAGGGCAGGACTTCGTCTGCCCGGTTGTTGACGAGGTCACCGGAGAATACGATAAGGTCGGGCTGTTGGGCCATGGCCAAATCTACCCCTTTAGCTACCGCCGCCGAATCATCAAAACTCCCTGCATGAATGTCCGTAAGGTGAAGAATCCGTAATCCGTGGAACGCTTTGGGAAGCCCTGCTATCGGTATGGTCACGTTCAAAACTTGATACCGGTAACGGCGTGTGACGCCATATAGCAAACCGCCGGTGATAGTGCCACCGAGTAACATTGCCAACTGCCCCACGAAGGCACTTCGCGATACCGTGTTGCCGGATCCAGCAGGAGGTGGTGGAAACCAGGCATCGTGTGCCCACAACAGCACGGCCTTGCCGCCAACGAATAGGTCGCCTAGAAACATGACCGATGCCATTACTATTTGCCCAAGGAAGAGCCCGACGAACACGTGTACGGTGTGCATCGCCACGTTACTGGGCCAACCACTGGACGCCCACCGGACAAACAGCACAGGGCTGACTAAAGCAGCCACGCTGGCCAGTATGTATAGCAGCAGTACCGTTCGCCTTACCGAAGGGGCCAAGCCCTGGATGCCGTAGCGCACTGCAACAAAGCTATAGTACGACAACCAGGCGACGAAAAATAGAGTTAAAAAAAGTGTTCTCATCCGCAATGCTGATAGGAAACGGCAAATATCGGATGTTGTCCTTACACGATGCTAATTTTTAGCAAAAAATGGCATTTAGAACAGATTCTTGGTAAACTCGGTCTGTAGCGGCAATACTTGACGTTCTTCCTCATTTTTCCTGCCATTCTTCTGCCGTAATGTGGGGTTTATCCGTATGGGATGCGGTGCGGATCTTACTTTTTCCTGGATACGCCCCGGATCGGCCCCGCATCCTGCACGGAAGAAGGCAAAAGAAAGACAAAAGTTTATAGGACGCCGGGGGGGCTAGATCGCGGAAACTATGCGATCGAAAACAGCCCGCTGCGCCCGCATGGATCCGACTTTATCTGTGGGGTCGGTATGGCATTCCAGTAAAATCCAACCGCCATAATCCATTGCGGCTAGGTTTTCAAGTAGTGCGGTGTAAGGGTAATCGGTACGATCGAGCTCACGTACGTGGATGGTATCGCCGAAACGGTGTTTAACCAGGTCGAAATTATATTGGAACCCCTTCCCATGGAGATCCTGCGGATTGCAATTCCAGCAAAGTGTCGCATTGGGATGGTCGGCGTAATCCATGATGGCCTTGATGTTGGGCAATTCTTGGGTCTCTTCACCATGAACCTCCAGGCGGAGCTGCTGCCCGAAATCAGCCGCATAAGCGGCAAGTTCGTTTAATGAGGCACCGATTTGCGCCATGGTCTTTTCCCGGGGTACGTCGCGGTGGAAGGCATTGGGCTTGACCTTCACACCACTGCCGCCGATATCCGCGCTGAGTTTGATGAATTCCTTTGTACGTACGATGGATGCCTTGAGGGCATTTTGGTCTGGAAAATCATATTGCTGGTTGGTGCCCATACCAACGATCGCTACGGGGCTGTCGGCGAATTGCTTCCTAATGGCTAGCCTCGCTTGTTTGCTCATTTCTGGTGTGACGTTATGAGCGTGGTCTACACGTAATTCCACACCCTGCAAGTCGGTATCCGTGCAGTGCTTGATAAGTGTGGGCACATTCCAGTCTTTGCCCCACAGGTAGGTGACAAA
This sequence comes from Parapedobacter koreensis, assembly GCF_900109365.1. Lineage (GTDB taxonomy): Bacteria > Bacteroidota > Bacteroidia > Sphingobacteriales > Sphingobacteriaceae > Parapedobacter > Parapedobacter koreensis. The sequence continues at coordinate 705,403 of NZ_FNZR01000003.1, forward strand.
TCCCAACTTCATCTTTTTGGCGTCCTTTCTGGGGATATTCGCCATTGCCGAACCGGCGAACAAAGGAATACTGGCCAACAGGGAAGCGGTCTTCAGGAATGTTTTTCTACTGATGCTGCGCATGACGAGTTATAATTGGATGGATTACCAAATGTACTAAAAATTCGGGAATTGCATTCGCTGTATACGAACCGCATTGCCAATGGCCAATAAGGCTACGCCTACGTCGGCAAAGACGGCCTCCCACATATTGGCCAGCCCCCCGGCACCGAGGATGAGTACGATGGCTTTCACGGCAAAAGCCAGGACGATGTTTTGCCAGACGATGCGCCGGGTGGCTTTGCCAACGTTGATGGCTACGGGAATCTTGCTGGGTTGGTCGTCCTGAATGACCACGTCGGCAGTCTCGATGGTGGCATCACTACCGAGCCCGCCCATGGCAATGCCTACATCGCTCAATGCAATGACGGGCGCATCATTTACGCCATCACCAACAAAAGCGATAATGGATCCGGAAGCTTTCATTTCTTTGATTTTGTTGGCTTTATCTTCGGGTAATAAATCGCCATAGGCATCCGTGATCCCTAACGTATCGGCTACGGCCCGGACTACAATAGCCCGATCGCCGCTGAGCATCGTGGGTGTAATGCCAAGTGCTTTCATTTGGTTGATGGCAGCCGCTGCGTCGGGTTTTACCTCGTCGGCAATGGTGAGATGGCCTGCATACCGGCCGTCATAACCTATCGCAATGACAGTATATGGAATGTCGCCCGTATCTACATTATTATGCATTATCTCGAATTGGTCGAGCAATTTAAAGTTGCCCACCAGCAGTACTTTGCCTGCCACCAACGCTTTCAATCCGTGGCCGGGTATTTCTTCGACTTGATCCAACCGGATAGCCTGATCTACCTGCCCTACATAGTCATGGATGGCTGTTGCCACGGGATGGGTGCTATTGCTTTCCAACGCATTGACCATGGCGAGGATTTCCGCAGGATCCAATCCATCGCGGATGATGACGTCCTGCACGCGGAATACCCCTTTGGTAAGCGTACCAGTCTTGTCCATCACAACGTGCTTCACGTTGGCCAATGCATCAAGGAAATTGCCACCTTTGAATAAGATGCCTCGCCTGCTTGCTGCGCCGATGCCGCCAAAGTAGCCGAGGGGTATCGAAACGACTAATGCGCAGGGACAAGAAATAACCAGAAACACCAATGCACGATATAGCCAGTCGTTGAACACGTAATTGGCCACGAAGAAATAAGGCACTACGGTGATCAATAGCGATAGGATGACAACAATTGGCGTGTACACCTTGGCAAACTTGCGGATGAATAGTTCCGTAGGAGCCTTCTGAGCGGTTGCATCTTGCACCAGGGAGATAATCTTGCTGAGTTTGCTATCTGTGTAGGCAGTGGTGATGCGTACCTGGGCTGGCGTATTCAGGTTGATCATGCCAGCCAATACGGTGTCGCCTTTTGCTTTTGTATCGGGCTTGCTTTCGCCGGTAAGTGCGGCGGTATTGAACGAGGCACTTGCTGACAGGAGCTCACCATCCAGCGCCAGCTTCTCGCCCGGTTTGAGCTGCACCGTCTGCCCAATGGTGGCTTGCTCGGCCCTGATGGTGCGCGGACGGCCATTATCCATGATGGTCACCTCATCCGGTCGTTGATCGAGCAGGGCCTTGATGTTTCCTTTGGCCCGCCGTACGGCCAGACTTTGGAGGTTTTCACCAACGGTATAAAACAGCATGACGGCTACGCCTTCTGGGTATTCCCCAATGAAAAAGGCCCCGACCGTAGCCAAGGTCATCAGGGTAAATTCGGAAAAAAACTCCTTTTTGGCAAAGGCACGGAACATTTCACCGATGACTGGGAGACCGACAGGCAGGTAGGCGACAATGTACCAGCCCAACCGTGCCCACCCCTCAAAGAAGGTAGGTGCCGGGATCCAGCTATTGTCAAAGGCAAGCCCAAACAGCAACAATACCAAACTGACGATGGCGGGAAGAAATAGCTTTAACACATCAGCGTCGTGAGCGTGGACCTCGTGTGTGGCTTCCGGGCCTTGTTTCAACAGATCTGAAGCACCGGCTTTTTCATACACCTTGTCCTCCAATGTGCAGCAGGTCATATGGCCATGCTCATCATAGGTATGTACGTGGTTCGGATCGGTATTAATCATTGTTTACTTTTTCAAATGGACGCACGGTACCACCCAAAGATACGGAAAAACCCGACATCATGCCAGTAATTGTACGATGGTTTCATATCCCATCCAGGTCATCAGGACAACGACGGCTACCCCGGCAATGCTGAGCCATAGCGGCTGCCTGTACGTGCCTACAATTCCGGGATGGTAAGCCGCAATGAGCATGATGGCCAATGAAAGGGGTAAAATCAGTCCGTTGAATGCACCGGCCACGATGAGGGTTTTCACGGGTTGGCCGACGATGAGGTATATCATGCAACAAGTCAGGATAAAACCAACAATAATGGAATTATTCCATTGTGCGATGCGCGCGTGGAAACTGCGGATAAACGACACCGAAGTATAGGCGGCTCCTACCACGGAAGTAATAGCGGCGGACCACATGACCAACCCGAACAATTTATACCCGATTTCGCCGCTGGCCAACTTAAACACGGATGCAGGTGGGTTGGCCGCATCCAGCACGTGGCCAGCGCTAACGACTCCCAATGCGGCCAGAAATAAGAGGATACGCATCAACGACGCAATACCAATGGCGCTTAGTGCTCCCCGGTTTACGGCCGGTAGATGACGCTGCCCTGCGACTCCAGCGTCCAGCAGCCGATGTGCGCCAGCAAATGTAATATAACCACCCACGGTGCCACCAACGATGGTCAGTAAGGCGGTAAAACTAAATGTTTTGGGGGCTATTGTTTGAATCAACGCTTCACCAACAGGCGGCTTGCTTTGATAAGCGATATAAAGGGTAAGGGCGATCATCAGCACCCCAAGTACTTTGGCAAACCAGTCCATCGCTTTCCCGGCTTCTTTATAGATAAATATCGCGATGGCAATGCCTGCACTGATGATAGCGCCATGCGCTACATCCAATCCGAGGAGCACATTCAATCCCAGGCCTGCCCCAGCGATATTGCCGATGTTGAAGGCCATGCCGCCAAGAAATACCAATGCAGCAATTGCATAGCCCAAACCGGGCAATACCCGGTTGGCGACCTGCTGGGCAGGTTGATTGGATACGGTGACGATCCGCCAGATATTTAGCTGGGCAACGGCGTCAATCAAGATGGACAGCAGGATGACAAAGGCGAAACTTGCACCGAGCTGCGCAGTGAAAACGGCGGTCTGCGTAAGGAATCCGGGACCGATAGCTGATGTGGCCATCAGGAAGGCCGCTCCTAATAACACGTTCCAATTGTGTTTATTCATCATGAAAATGGGGCTTTAATAGCGATACCGGCCTGCAGGAATGCGTCATGTACGGCTTTGGCAAATGCCGTGGCATGGGGAGAATCGCCATGGATACAGAGGGTATCTACTTTTTCAAGTAATATAAATGATTGGTTAATAGCTTGCTGCATATCGGTAATTAATGCATTGGGACGGGATCGGGGAGTGAGCGATCCGTCTGCTTCATACCGCCTATCGATAAAGCCTTCGGCAGCTACGCGTATGCCCTTTGCTTGTGCAGCTTTCACCAGGGCACTGCCAGCAAGGGCATAAAGTACTAAGTTGCTATCAAAGTCGTGCACGGCCGCCACCAAAGCCTCGGCTAAGTGTATATCCCGCGCTGCCATGTTGTACAGTGCACCATGTGGCTTTACGTGGTGAAGGATGCCTCCGGCGGCCTTTGCAAAAGCGGCTAAAGCACCGATTTGGTACAGGGTGATTTGATACGCTTCACTCGGCGAAATGGGGCGTTCCTGCCTGCCAAACCCTTCCAAATCCGGCAGCCCGGGATGGGCACCGATGGCTACACCTTGTTGGAGTGCCTGCTGTACGGTTAGCTCCATCCGCAATGGATCCCCGGCATGGAAGCCACAGGCAATATTGGCTGATGATGCATAGGCAAACAATACGTCGTCCATGGATCCGGGTTGATTGCCCGGTGTTTCACCCATATCGCAATTCAAATCGATAGTAATCATCAACGTGCGGTTAGTAGGTTGGTTGCTAAAGCAATTGCCAACTTGCTCAACTGATTTTCGTGGTGAATATATAATTTTTCAGCTTCGATTCGGCTGATTTCCTTGAAATAAATTATATCGCCCGGTTTAAACTGGGCGCATAATGGCATATCCACCGCTGCGACCTGCGCAATACGGGGATAGCCACCGGTGGTCTGGCAATCTGCCATCAGCAAGACCAAGCTACCGTTGCCCGTCACCTGGATGGTTCCGGGAGCCACTGCGGTGGAAAGCAGTTCGCGGCTGACAAACCGATGCGTTGGTGGCCCATCCAGCTGATAGCCCATGCGGTTGCTGGTAGTACTCACCGTAAAAGGGGACGACAGGAAGTTGACAACGGATTCGCCCCTGAACCAGGTGAACTCATGGGCAGGAACTATGCGCACGGTGTTGCGCTTTTTGGATAAGAACAGCCAACGGGCGATACCCCAAGGGGGGTAATTGATCGTTTGCCGTTGCAGACGGCGGAACAATTCCACAGTGATGTCGGTGAGGCTGCTGCATGCCTGCAACATATCGCCCCCTTGCAGTGCTCTTCCTTGCAGTCCACCAATGGCCGCCGTGGTATAGGTGCTTCTGCTGCCCAGTGCCTCAGGGACATCCCACCCGCCAGCCACGGCAAGGTAGCTGCGGCATCCGGATGGGTTGGTGGCCAAATGGATGTAGGTGCCAGTAGGGATGAACAGTGGCCTGTCTGGTGGCAAGGGCGTTGAATTGGCTTCCAGGATAGCACCATCGCCCGAATAAGCCAGCAGGATGTCGGTCTCCGCCTGAAACGCGGCATTGCCATAGGTAAACTCGATAACAGCCTGTTCCCCGGTATTGCCTACCGCGAGGTTGGCAATGCGGGCAGCCAGCCGATCCATCGCACCGGAAATGGGAACTCCCTGCGATAGGTATCCCCAACGGCCCATATCCTGTATGGTGCTCATCATGCCTGCTTTATGAATACGGATACGCATCATGTTTGTAATCAGATTCGAATTGATGGGGAGTGATAGCTTGGAAAACAACGGTATCACCGGCTTTCAACAACGTGGGCTGCGCACGGTGGGGATCAAAAAGTCGAAGTGGGGTACGGCCAATAATTTGCCATCCGCCCGGTGTTTCCAGTGAGTAAATACCGGTCTGTTTTCCGGCAATGCCCACGGACCCGGCAGGCACAGCGCTACGGGGACTGGCTCTGCGCGGCGTTGCCAAACGATCAGGCAATCCACCTAAATAGGCAAATCCCGGTGTAAAGCCGATGAGATGTACTCGATAAATGGCTGTACGGTGCAACTGGATAAGCTCATCGGGGGTCATGCCGTGTTCCTGCGCTACTTCTTCCAAATCGGGGCCAAATCGATCGCCATAGCAGACAGGGATCATAATGGGCATTGCTTCGGCCGCGACAATACCTGTCTCCTTGTACTTAAGCGTATTCAGGTAATTGAAAATCCGCTCAAAACAATGGATACCTGTGAGGGTGCTGGCTTGGATGACCACCATGGGGTCAAAAAACAGGGTCAATGTGGTGTAGGCGGGTACGGATGCGCGAAATCCGTCGAACGGGTTGTCGTGCAGCAAGGTGTTGAAGCGGCTAATCTGCTGCAAGTGATCGGCACGCAATTCTTCGCCGAAATCAAGCGTAACCGCATATTCGCTCAACGCATAGATGACGAATGTATCGGCTTTTTTTCGATATGAATCCATCCTTCCCGTATAAATTAATCAATGATAGGAAAAATTCATAAGCGGTCAAAGCGCTGTGGCGGCTAAATCAATAAAACAAGCGTGGCGACCACCGTCAAGGCAATCATAAGTGTTCTGAATCGTTGTTCTGGTAGAATCTTGACCAGTTGGATACCGATGGTGCCGCCAAGGATGATGAAAGGCAGTGCGGTCAAATCAAGCAGAAAGCCTGAGACCGTGAGGTTATCCCATACGAAGGCTTGCAGCGGAATTTTTAAGTAATTTAACGTCATGATAAACCAGGCTCCAGTGGCGACGAAGGCAAATTTTGGCAAGCGCATGGCGAGTAGGTATACGGTCAGGATGGGGCCGGCGGCATTGCCAATCATGGTGGAGAACCCCAGCGCTAACCCAATAAATGGAGCGAACCAGCGCGATGCGGTGATATCTTCGAGTTTGTCGGTCCGGCTGGTGACATACATGGCTCCTATCCCTAATAAAATGCATCCAGCCATCATCACCCGGAAACCGGACTCGGGAACCTGATGTCCCAGTACCAGCGCGATCACCAAACCCAACAGCGCCCAGGGCATGGGCTTAAAGACGAGTGCGCGATGGAATTTCTTGCGGTAGTAGATAACGGCCAACAGATCGGCCATGCACAGCATCGGGAGCACAATGCCCGTGGAGTTCTTGGCACCAAACAGCAGTGCGAAAACAGGCACCGTGAGTGTGCCAATATTGGGGATGCCCGTCTTGGACATGCCGATAAGCGTCGCACAAAAGAAAAATAACGCCCAATCCGAAGTACTGTGAAGCAAATGGGACAGATCAGGCATGGCGCAGCGTTAGGAGCTGTTTTACCCGTTGGATGTCCACATCATAGTAATCGTTGATATAGTGCTGGCAAGGTGGAAGCTGCTCCCTGGTATGTGAGGTGAGCACCCCAACTACTTTGGCACCGGCGTTGATGGCGGCCGATACGCCCGAAAATGAATCTTCAAAAATAACGCAGTTTTCCGGCCGCACGCCGAGGTTGCTGGCTGACTTGAGGTATATCTGCGGATCGGGCTTATGCGCCGTCACGTCTTCGCTGGCCAAGATCGACTCCATTTGCGATTCAAAGCCCAATCCACCCATGATCAAATCAAGGTTGGCGCGCGGTGCCGATGTAGCCACCCCGGTATGGAACCCTTCAGCCTTAAGTGCGGCAAGAAATTCCAGAAATCCATTTATCGGTTTGACCTGCGTTTTGTAGATTTCGCGGAAAAGCCCTTCTTTCTCATTCTCCAGGCGGGTGAATTCATCGTCGGTAATGATACGTTTGAAGAAGTAGTTCATGATGTAGCTGTTGTGCTTGCCATACATGTGGTCTTCAAATTCCTGCTCGGTATAGGAAACGTTGTACTTATCGAAAAACTGTTTAAATGCTTCTGTGTGATAAGGGTTGGTATGGGCGATGACTCCATCCATGTCAAAAATGACTGCGTATTTTTCCATGGTGCAAAGATAGCGCTTTTATCGTGGTTCAATACATAAATGTAAGCCCGCCACCCCAGCCCATATCGCTGTCATAATGGCTGGAAAGCGCAAGGTATTTAGTGAGGATGTATTTGGCTCCAACTGTGTATTCCCGGTCGCTGTTATACATGCCGCGCAGCCTCAACCGTGCGGTGACGGGGATATCGTCGCGCTGGATTTGCAGGCGTACATAGCCATTGTGGTTTACGCGTAGGTCGGCCACGATAAACCACGGAAGGGTGTATTGCACACCGATGTGGAATGCGTCGCGGTCATCCTTCGTGTTGACTTGTCCAAACCAGTTATGGTCTGCATGCCCACCTTCGCGATACCGCCATTCCCATCCGGCAAAGGCTATCAGGAATTGGTTGCGATCGATATACCTGCCGAAGCGGGTATCTACCTCATAACCTCGGCGGTTGTTAGGGCCCAGGTGCCAATCAGTCTGCCAAGCCCACCGGGTGTTTTCCAACGCAACGTCGCCGTCGCTGGCATTACTTTCGATACTGATCTCCGCACCCAGGTAAAAGCGCCGATCATCGGCGTACACGATACGCAGTGCCCGCTCGGGATTGGGGATTTGCGGATTCGGGGGCGAATCTTCATAGCTGAAAATCCGCCCCATGCCACTCATCATATGATAAAGGATATGACAGTGGAAAAACCAGTCGCCATACGCCTCATCGGCATGTAATTCGAGCGTATCGGTCTCCATGGGCATGATGTCCAGTACGTTTTTCAGCGGGGCATGGTCGCCCTGACCATTGACGACACGGAAGAAATGGCCATGTAGGTGCATTGGATGGCGCATCATGGAATTGTTGGTCAGGACGATGCGGATATTTTCCCCTTTTCGGATAAGGATTTTGTCACTTTCGGAGACGGTCTTGTTGTCCATGGTCCACACGTACCGATTCATGTTGCCGGTAAGTTCAAAGTGGAGCGTACGAAATGGCTTGTTGGGCAATGTGGTCGGAGAAGGGGATCGCAGCATGGCATAGTTTAGCGTCAGTGGTTGCGTACCTTCGGGGTACATCACGGCATTCATGTCCATTTGCTGCAGGCTCATGTTCATGCCCATGTCCTTCATGTTGCCGCCCACGGTCATCATGCCGTTCATCATCTTCATTCCTTCGAAATAGTCTAACCGGCCAAGGGGCTGCTTGAGTTGCTTCACGCCGTCGCCCAACCATAGGGAAGCTTGGCCCATACGGTCTTCGGACGTGGCCACCAATTCGTAGGCGGTACCATCTGCGGGAACGGAAACCTCCACGTCATAGGTTTCAGACACACCGATGATAAGTCGGTCTACGGTGACGGGTTCGACATCCGCACCATCCGAAGCCACCACCGTTATCGGCCCGCCCGCATAGGTAAGCCAGAAATAGGTGGACGAACTGCCATTGATGATTCTTACCCGTACCTTGTCGCCTTTGCGGTACTTGGCCTGCTGTGCAGTCCGGCCGTTCACGAGGAAACGTTCGTAGTAGACATCGCTCACGTCCATGGCATGCATCCGTTTCCATTCGTTAGCCAGTTTGGTGCCGAAATGCCCGGATAGCAATCCTTCGCCGTAGTTTTGAGTGGCTCGTTTCTGGATACCATACCAATCCGTGGCGCGGTGCAGTGATCGCTCAATCTGGTGTGGATTTTCATCGCTCCAGTCACTCAGCAGCATCACTTCCTCGTTTGCCGTTTGCTCTCCCCGTTTATGAATGATGAAAGCACCATACATACCCACTTGTTCCTGTAGCATCGTGTGTGAATGGTACCAGTAAGTGCCGCTCTGGCGGATGGGAAACCGATAGATGTGTGTGCTCATTGGCAGAATAGGGGCGGTGGTGAGATACGGCACACCATCCTGTTCGTTGGGGAGAAGCAACCCATGCCAGTGGATGGATGTCTCGTGGTGCATGTGGTTGTGCACATGGATTTCGGCAGTGTCCCCTTCGGTAAAATGGAGGGCAGGGGCAGGCAGTTGCCCATTGATGGCAATCGCCTTTCGGGGTTTGCCGGTATAGTTGACCACCGTATCCGTAATACTCAAGTCATACCGCACCGTGCGTTGCGCAAATGCGGTAGAAGCGCTTGCCAGCAGTAGCGTTAGGTAACCGATATGGCGGAGTACCTTCATTCGTGCTGGTGACTTTCCGAAGCGCCTGCGCCGATGGTTTCCACGACGCTACCGCAGGTAAGCATCATGTCGCCATAATACGGGTTGCGGATGGCTTTTTCAGGGCTCAACCAGTTGGCGCCTTTCCCTTGGTTGTACATGGGGCAGTGCTGATAATATACGCTATCGGATGGGAGATTGGCTTTGGTCAGCGTATACATGCTCTCGGAGAGCGTAGCGAACTTCGCCCGCTGGTCCGCAATGGATTTTGCCTTGCCGACCTCCGCCGTCAAGGACGATGTCTTCTTTGCTTCAGGGGTGGAAATACCTTCCAATTGCTTTGCCAACGCCTTGGTAAGCGCAGGCACCTCGCTAGGTTTGTTTGCCACCAGCGCATCCTTCAAGGCAAAATAGGCTTGAAGCACCCCATCTATGGGCTTTGCCATGCCGGTAGACCCGTGTGCATGTGATTCAGTCGAAGGTTGGTTGCCTGCGAGCGCTGCGGCCTGTGGCGCGCGTGCATACTGGCAGCAGGTTTCCAGCTCTGCGTAGGCTTCCGCTGGAGCAAGGTAGCGTTCATTGTCATAACCGGCATAGGCCACCCGCTTCAGTACGTCATCAGGCGTGGTAACGGCCGGATCGTAGGTGATAGTGGCCATCTGGGTATCGCCATCCCAGGATACGGCCGCTTCGCCTTTTTTGGAACCGCTGTTTTCGATGGTTTTTTTGCACAGACCACAGTTGCCGGCGATGCGGACACTCACGGTCTGTGTAGGAGATACCTGCGCTGCCTGTACCAGTACGCTTGCAAAAAGCAATACCGTTGATAATCCAATTTTATTCATGATAGCCAACGATTTATACAGTTAACGATTCCGCTTTGAATCCGGCTTTGCCGACCGCCGCGATGATGGTTTCTTTGGTAGCGGCATTAGCGTCTACGGTCAGTATCTTATTGGGGTTGTCGATGTCTACCTGCCATTTCCCTTCGCCGACGGCTTGATTGAGTGATGGCGTCACAGCTGCCAGGCAGCCTCCACAATGGATGGTCGTTTTGAATTTGAGTTGCTCGTTCATTTTGTTATGTATTTTGTGTTTTTATTTCCATTTGAGCCGCAGGCTGTTGCCCACCACGCTTACGCTGCTGAGTGCCATGGCAGCCCCGGCAATCATCGGATCCAGTAGAAAGCCATTGATTGGATAAAGCAATCCCGCAGCTATGGGGATGCCGATGATATTATAGATAAACGCCCAGAAAAGATTTTGTTTGATAGCAGCCACCGTTTTCCGCGAAAGCTGGATCGCTTGCGATACCTTGGTCAGATCGCTGGAAATAATGGTCATCTTGGCCACATCCATGGCAATGTCGCTTCCCTTGCCCATGGCAATGCTTACATCGGACTGGGCAAGGGCATTGCTGTCGTTGATGCCATCGCCTACCATGCCAACTACCTTGCCCTGGGTTTGCAAATCCTTGATGAAATCTGCTTTTTGTGCGGGTAAGACATTTGCCCGATAATGCAAAATGCCGGTTTGTTTGGCCACGGCCTGTGCGGTTTGTTCATTATCACCGGTCAGCATATATACGTCCACGCCTGCGGATTGCAGGCGACTGATGGCTTCCACAGACGTGGGTTTTATTTTGTCGGCGATGGCAATGGCGGCTAATAACGCCGTTTCGTCCGCGAAATGGATAACGGTATGGGCCAGTTCCAACTGTTTCCCTATCCATAGCTTGGCTTCTTCGCCAATGGCTATTCCTCGGTCTTGCAGCAGTACCGCATTGCCAATGAGGTAATTTTTTCCGGCATAGGTACCCTGTATCCCTTGTCCGGAGATGTTTGTTATCTCCAAGCCTTGGAGGAATATGGAGTCACCATGCAGTGCATTCACCACAGCGTCAGCCAGGGGATGTTCAGATGATTTTTCGATACTGTATAGGATATTGCGCAGTTCGTCAGTTTCCAAGGTAAACCAATGCTGTGCCACTACTTCCGGTTTGCCCTCGGTAATGGTGCCGGTCTTATCAAGGATGATGGTATTAAGTTTTTTTGCCCGTTCGAGGCTTTCGGCATCCTTGATGAGGATGCCCTGCTCGGCGCCTTTGCCAATACCGACCATGATCGCCGTAGGCGTGGCCAGTCCCAATGCGCAGGGGCAGGCGATGACCAGCACGGTAACCAGGGCCAACAGGCCATGCGTGAAACCTTCCTGACCATCAAATACCAGCCACAGTACCAGACTTAGGATGGCAATGCCGATAACGATGGGTACGAATATACCAGCAATCTTGTCGACCAACTTCTGCACGGGTGCCTTGCTGCCTTGTGCATCCTGCACCAACTTGATGATTTGCCCAAGGAGCGTTTCGCTACCTATTTTCTCGGCCTTGAACTGAAAGCTGCCTTTTTGGTTGATGGTGCCAGCAAAAACAGGAGAACCCGTTTGCTTCGCTACAGGGACAGGCTCACCACTGATCATGCTTTCATCTACGTAGGAACTGCCGGAGACCAACATACCGTCTACGGCTACTTTTTCACCGGGCTTCACCAACAAGATGTCGCCCACCTTTACCTTGGCAACAGGCATTTCCACCTGATGACCGCCGTGGTGCACCACCGTCACGGTTTTGGGCTGCAGTCCCATCAGCTTCTTGATGGCCGATGAGGTGTTGCCCTTTGCCCGTTCTTCCAATAGCTTGCCCAAGAGGATAAAAGCGATGACGACACCCGCCGTTTCAAAATACGTGTGGGCATGCAAACCACGGCTGTGCCAGAAATCGGGAAACAGGGTGTTGAACACACTAAAGAGGTAAGCCACCCCTGTACTCAGTGCAACCAAGGTATCCATGTTTGCCGAGCGGTGTCTGGCCTGTTTGTAAGCTCCGATGAAAAACTGGCGGCCAAAGACGAAGATAATGGGTGCAGCAAGCAAACCCATGGCGTAATTGGCCCATCCTTGGCTCATCAAACCGGGTATCATACCTATGATGACCAAAGGAATAGCCAGCGCGATGGCGCTGACGGTGCGCCGCTTAAGGGATTTAAAATGTGACTGTCGCATCGCATCCAATGAGTCTGCTGCTTCCTCGGTTTCTTCTACCATTAGATCGTAGCCGATGGACTGCACGGCTGCCTTTAGCTGCTGGGCGTCGGTAATGCCGGGTATGTACTCCACTTGCGCGGTGGCATTGGCGTAGTTTACCGCGGCGGCAATCACGCCGGGCTGGGCTACAAGGATAGTTTCGGTGCTGTTGGCACAGGAAGCGCATGACAAATTGAGTACGGGAAACGATTTTTTCACCGTGGGCACGCCGTATCCAAGATCGCGGATCTTCTTTACCGCCTGCGGTACGGTGGTGGTTGCATCGGCGGCAGTGATGGCCGCGCGTTTATTGTTGAGCTCCACATGGTGGTGACCAATCCCCGGCAGTTCGGCCAAGCCCTTGTCTACGATTAGCGCACAATGCTCGCTATCTACGTTTTCAAGCGGTAAATATATGATATCGTCTGAGCGTTCCATGATGCTATGCTTTACAAGGACAAATATCGGTATAACGGGAAAGGGAATGTTTACACAATGGTGGGAAATGTTTATACTTTATGGGTATCATTGCCAATCATTGAAACCCTTACGGCAAACGATTAACACTATTTAACAAACAACGCAGCAAAAAATAATGTTACATTTGACCGCTGGCCCTGTTGTATCAAGCAGGTACAGCATCCGTTACACTAAATATTAACTTATGTTATTCAACCAACGATTTACCTATGCAATGGTTGCTTCATTGCTTTTTTTATCATTATCTCAAGCATCAGCCAGGTATCGGGATTTGCTCCCGGATAGCTTACGACTGACCGATACGCTGCCCATGGACAGCGGCGTAGTCCGCGGAAAGCTTCCCAATGGCCTGGTATATTATATACGGCATAATGAGGAACCGAAAGACCGTGTGGTCATGTATTTGGCCACCAAGGTGGGATCAATACTGGAAAATGAAAACGAAAAGGGCTTGGCCCACTTTCTGGAGCATATGCAATTCAACGGAACCAAGCATTTTCCCAAGAACGAATTGGTGGACTACCTACAGCGGGCGGGGGTGCGGTTCGGATCGGACCTGAATGCGTACACCTCATTTGACGAAACGGTATACCAGCTGCCCATTCCTTCGGATGACCCCGAATTGCTTAAAAATGGCTTACAGGTAATGCGTGATTGGGCGCAGGATGCCCTGCTCGACGGGGAAGAAATAGACAAGGAACGGGGCGTGGTGCTCAATGAAATGCTAGGGGGGAGGGGTGCGCAGCAACGCATGCGCGACCAGTATTTCCCCATGATTCTCAACCACTCGCGCTATGCCGAGCGCCTGCCCATCGGTACGAAGGAAATCATCGAGGGTTTTGACCATGAGACGTTGCGGGCGTTTCACCGTAAATGGTACCGGCCAAACCTACAGGCACTCATCGTTGTAGGAGACATTGATGTATCGGCCATGGAAGCTCAGCTTAAACCACTGTTTGGCGACCTTAAGAATCCCGTTGATGAGCCTGTGCGTGATGAATATAGCGTCCCGCTCCAAGGCGGTAATCAATTCATGGCAGTGACAGATCCGGAAATGCCCCAGACCGTGGTGCAGGTCATCGTCAAACATCCCGAGGCCGAGGTGAAAACGGTGGGTGACTACCGGATGCAACTCGTCAAATCGCTTTTCAACCAGATGGCGGGTGCGCGCTTTGCGGAGCTCACGAGACAGGCCGACCCGCCGTTTATCCAGGGTGGTGGAAGTATCGGCGGATTCCTGCGGGGGTTGGATGCGTTTACGATGTATTTTGCTTCCAAACCGGGTGAGATCAAGCGGGGTTTTGAGGCGGTGGTGACCGAGTTTGAGCGCATCAAGCGGCATGGTTTTACATCTACTGAACTGGAACGGGCCAAAAGCAATTTCCTGACCAGTGTGGAATCGGCTTATGCCGAACGCGATAAACGTAAATCAGAGAGCTATGTGGATAGCTACCTCAATCATTTCCTGGAAGGAGAAAACGTACTAAGCAACGACGATCGGTATCGCCTGGGCAAGCAACTTATCGGCACCATCACCCTGGAAGAAGTGAATGCCTTGGGGACACAATATTACGTAGATAGCAACCGGGATGTGCTTATCATGGCTCCGGATAAAGATAAGGCTGGCCTGCCGGATGAAAATACGGTAAATGGATGGTTTGATGAGCTAAAAGCATTGGATATTACGGCTTACGATGACAATATACAGGATGAGCCACTGTTGGAGCAGCAACCCCAAGCCGGAACCGTGATAAATCGGACAGAACGGCCTGAACTGGGCACCACCGAACTCACACTGAGCAACGGTGTGAAAGTTGTGCTGAAACCGACAGATTTCAAAAATGATGAAATCAATATCGCGGCATTCAGCCCCGGGGGGACAGCTTTGTACAACGATACCGACTTCCTCTCTGCAACCTATGCAGCTACCGTAGTGGGTGGAAGTGGCCTCGGGCCATATGATGCTACGCAACTGACGAAATACCTCAGCGGCAAGAAAGTGTCGGTAAGACCTTATATTTCCGAACGCAACGAAGGCTTCAATGCCTCAAGTGGCAAAAAAGACTTGCAAACCACTTTTGAACTAATCTATGCTTACTTCGTTGCGCCCCGGTTGGATATGGAGGTGTTTCAGGGCTATATGCAACGCATAAAAGCTTCGCTGGCCAACAGGCTGGATGATCCGGATGCCGTATTTGCCGACACGATCAACGCGGTGTTGTACAACAACAATATCCGGCGCACCAGCCTGACCGTGGAGCAGGTTGATCTGATTAATCCTCAGCGGGCCTATGATATTTATAAAGCGCGTTTTGCGGATGCTTCCGACTTCACGGTGACCATCGTAGGTAGCTTTACGGAGCCTGAAATCACCCCTTTGATACTGCAATACCTCGGAGGTTTACCCGCTGCGGGCCGGAAAGAGCAAGCACCTGACTTGGGCATATACCCTCCGGAGAAGGGCCTGCAACGTACGGTTTACCGGGGTAAAGAACAGAAATCGAGCGTAAGGTTGTACTATTTCGGAAATTACGACTACTCCGAGGATGAAAACATGCAAATGGATGCCTTGGAGAGTATCCTCAACATCAAATTGATCGAACGGCTCCGGGAAGCGGAGAGCGGTGTGTACGGTGTTTCTGCCAGTGCTTCTTATGCCAAGTCACCCCGCTATCGGTATTCCTTCGGAATAGCTTATGGTACCAGTCCGGACATGGTGGAACCCCTGATGGTTTCGGCATTCGAAGAAATCAACAAAATCAAGCAACAAGGGCCCGAGCAAACGGATATCGATAAGTTTATTAATGAACAGAAACGTGTATTGGAAGTACAGTTGCGGGAGAATAGTTTTTGGCTGGGACACTTGTCCGGTTCCTATCAGAACAACGAAGACCCGGCTTATATTTTAAATTACCTGGATAAGCTACGCAATGTGACGGTGGAAAGCGTAAAAACCGTGGCCAACAAGTATCTCGCGGAGGATCGCCTGTTTAAGTTTGTGCTGATGCCGGAAGTACAATGATCCGGAGGTATCAAAAAAAAGCGCCTTGTGTTTTCAGGGCGCTTTTCTATGACAATTGATAAAAAATTCAATTAGCCTAAATAGGATTTCAGTATCCGGCTACGGGATGTATGACGGAGACGTTGTAACGCTTTGTCTTTAATTTGACGTACACGTTCGCGTGTGAGGTTAAATTTCTCGCCTATTTCTTCCAATGACAATTGGTGGTTGGAACCGAGGCCGAAGAATAAGACAATGATCTCACGCTCCCGTTCGGTAAGGGTGGCCAATGACCGCTTAATCTCCTCAGAAAGTGATTCGTCAATCAAGGTGCTATCCGTATCCGGATCGGCATTTTCCAAAACATCAAGCAACGTGTTTTCTTCACCCTGGACAAACGGTGCATCCATGGATACATGGCGACCTGAATTACTCAGTGTATCAGAAACCTTATCTACCGTAGTCTCTAAAATATCTGCCAATTCCTCTGGTGATGGCTCCCGTTCATACTCCTGCTCCAGTTTGGAGAAGGCTTTGCTTATTTTGCTTAATGAACCCACCTGATTCAGCGGCAGACGCACGATACGTGATTGCTCTGCGATAGCCTGCAGGATGGATTGCCGAATCCACCAAACAGCATAAGAAATGAATTTAAATCCCTTGGTCTCGTCAAAACGTTTGGCCGCTTTGATCAGGCCGAGATTCCCTTCATTAATTAAATCACCAAGTGTAAGCCCTTGGTTTTGATATTGCTTGGCCACAGAGACCACAAAACGCAAATTCGTTTTCGTCAGTCGCTCCAAAGCCGCTTGATCACCTTCCCTGATTTTCTGAGCGAGAATGACCTCCTCTTCGGCTGTAATTAAGTCTACTTTACCAATTTCGTGCAAGTACTTGTCTAACGACTGCGACTCGCGGTTGGTAATGGATTGTGTAATTTTGAGCTGTCTCATTAACTTATTAAGTACCTTCCTTTCTAAAAAGTTTGCAAAAATACGATTTTTCTAATCATATAAACTGATTTTTTTGGAAAAAGTTGTCTGATTTAGAGGAAATTATCGGATTTTTTTTCACATAGTTAATGCACAAAAAGCGTTCCAATTAAATCATATAAGCGTGCTATGGATAAATACTTGTTTTCAGATAATATATTGAATACTAATTGTTTGTGGTGGGTGCAGTGTGTTTTTTAGACTTGTGTGTGGGTCAATTATGAGACAATTGTGACAGAGGAAGGGCGATATCCACGTAAAAAAGCGACAATATCCATTCTTTTTTTTCCGGCTATTTGAAGCTCCTGAATTGCAATATAGCCGTCAGGACATGCGAATTTCAAGAAGGAAACCCCGTCAGTAAGGTACGTTCCTGGCGTATGGGTGGTTGGTATGTTTTCCTTCATGGCCTTAAAAATCTTCAGCACTTTCCCGTCTAAGCTTGTGTAAGCGGTAGGATAGGGGCTCAGCCCCCGAATCAAGTTGTACACATCGTCAACAGGGCGGCTCCAATCAATCGCGCCATCTTCCTTAAAAATCTTGGGAGCATGTCTGAGCTCGGCATTTACGGGAATGGTATCCTGGGAAATGGGATGAACCTTGCCGCTGGCGATGGCTTTGACCGTCTTGACCAGCAGGTTGGCACCGATGACCATCAGCTTGTCATGGAGATCCCCGGCGGTGTCTTCCGGTGCAATGGATACCTTTTCCTGAAACAGCAGATGACCCGTATCGATTTCATGTTGTAAGCGGAACGTGCTGACTCCGCTTTCTACTTCGCCATTGATGATGGCGTGATTAATCGGGGCTGCCCCCCGGTATTGGGGCAGGAGGGAAGCATGGAGGTTAATGGTACCAAGCGGCGGCATAGCCCACACCGCCTCTGGCAACATCCGGAAGGCTACCACCACCTGTAAATCAGCCTTGAATGCGCTGAGTTCTGCCAGAAAGTCAGCGTCACGGAGCTTCACTGGCTGTAATACCGGTATCCCCCGGGCTACCGCATATTGTTTTACCACTGATTGCTGCAACTGTTGCCCCCTGCCCGCCGGTTTGTCCGGCGCTGTCACAACCGCCACAATGTCTTCTCCGGCTCCAAGCAGTGCTTCCAACGACGCTACGGCAAATTCGGGGGTACCCATAAATATGATGCGCATGGGATTATATTTTTGTAATTGTTTATCTTTGCAAAAGTACAAATTATATCGAGAGCGGTTTGAATTTCCCATATTTTTTAGCAAGGAGGGTTGCGGTCAGTGGCAAGCAGACGTTCTCGAAACTCATTGTACGCGTAGCTATCGGGGCAATCGCCTTGGGGGTCGCTGCCATGATGTTGGCAATAGCCGTGTTGAAAGGTTTTAAGGGCGAAGTGACGGCCAAGCAACGTGGTTTCTTTGGGGATATCTCTTTGAATAAATATGATCTGAATATTTCTTACGAACCGTCGCCATTCCGGCTTACTCATTCCGAGACCGAAGATTTGAAGGCGATACCCGGCGTATCATCTCTTCGATACTATGCCACCAAAGCTGGCATCATCAATGTCAATGATGAAGTGGAAGGCGTGTTGTTCAAAGGCATTGACGGCGCTTATGACCAGCGCTTTTTGATGGGTGTATTGGTGGATGGCTTACCTATTGATTTTGCAGATACCACCAAGGCTACAGGCCAAATCCTGATATCGCAATATACCGCAAATAGACTGCAATTGGCCGTGGGTGATGACTTTATCATGTATTTCATCCAAGAACCCGTCAGGCGGCGTAAATTCCAGATAGCGGGCATCTTTCACACCGGTGTTGAAGAACTGGATAAAACGTATGTGGTGGGTGCACTTTCTTTGATCCGAAGACTGAATGATTGGCAAGCAGATGAAGTAGGCGGCTATGAAGTGTCCATCGATGATTTTGGTAAATTACATGAGCTCACCGATGAAATCCAGGATCACCTGCCCATCCAAGTAGACGCGATTAGCGTGCGGGATCAGTTGCCGGAAATCTTTCAATGGCTGGATTTATTGGATGTCAATACCGTGATTATTTTGATCCTGATGATTGTGGTGGCTGTGGTAAACATGATATCGGCCTTGTTAATCATCATTCTGGAGCGCACGCCAATGATTGGCATTTTAAAGGCCCTGGGGTATACGGATGGTGGCATACGCAAAGTTTTTCTCTACCAAGCCGCTTACTTGGTAGGATTGGGGTTATTGATCGGAAATGTATTGGGTGGAGGTTTATATTTCTTTCAGTTGCAAACCCATTATTTCAAATTGGATGAGGCATCTTATTATGTGTCGTATATCCCCGTAAGCATCAGTTTCCTTGAAGCGCTTTTGCTGAATATTGGCATCATCATCGTTGCACTTGCAATCTTGTTGGTTCCTTCTTACCTCATTGGTAGAATCAGTCCGATAAAGGCCATCCAATTCCAGTAAACACGGATGGAAAGCGTATGCCGACGATGCGATAACGACATTTTTTTGCAACAAAAGCTATTAAATCCCAGAGATTATTCCGTTATTGCCTCGATAACTGAACGAGCCGCGTTTGATGATTTGCGACAGCAATCATCGATAAAATAAAATCGGGCTTTGACCGTTCGATATACGAAGACAAGACATTCAACTTTTTAATCATTTGCTCCATGGCCAATATTTTGTTGGTAGAAGACGATACCACGTTTGCCGCAATACTTGAAAATTTCTTGAAGAAAAAAGGTTTTGACGTAGTGGTAAAATATAGTGTGAAAGGTGGCATCGAAGCGCTTAAGAACAGCACATTTCATTTGATTTTACTGGATTACCGATTGGGGGACGGTATTGGCTTGGACGTGGTGGAGGCGCTCCAAGAACAAGGGAAGGTCATTCCTTCTATTATCATGACCAGTTTTAACGATGTACGGACTGCCGTAAAAGCAATTCGCCAAGGCGTTTTTGATTACATTACCAAACCTGTAAATCCCGATGAATTGCTGATGGTGGTGAATGAAGCACTTGAAGGCAAGTCAAACGAAAAAGAACATGCTTCGGCCCGTAAGCACAACCCCGGAATTGACGACAATACGAAAATGGATTTTGTGGAAGGTACCAGCGCAGCGGCACGAAAACTCCATGAATATATTGCCTTAGTGGCGCCAACGGATATGTCCGTACTCATCCGTGGTGAGAGCGGCACCGGAAAAGAATATGTAGCCCGCTCCGTCCATCGGCTGAGTACAAGGGCCGATAAACCATTTATTTCCATTGATTGTGGCACGCTTTCAAAAGAATTGGCTTCCAGTGAGCTTTTTGGCCATATTAAAGGATCGTTCACCGGAGCGTTGAACGATAAAACCGGCCAATTCGTGGAGGCTTCGGGAGGCACGCTCTTTTTGGATGAAATCGGCAATCTTTCTTATGACGTGCAGGTAAAGTTGCTTCGGGCGTTACAGGAAAAAGTAATACAACCCGTAGGAGCTAACAAAACCATCAATGTAGATGTCCGCGTCATCGCTGCGACAAATGAAGATCTCTTGGGATCAGGTAAGTTCAGGGAAGACTTGTATCACCGTATCAATGAATTTGAAATCATCGTTCCGTCGCTTCGCGATCGACGGGGCGATTTCCAGCAATTTGTCGATTTCTTTATTAAAAAAGCGAATGAAGAGCTCGGCAGGAACGTAGAAGAGCTATCCAGCGAGGTGACGGAAATCTTCCGTAATTATGACTGGCCGGGAAATCTTAGGGAATTGAAAAATGTGATAAAACGCATGGTATTGCTTTCACCGGGTGCTAAAGCTGAAGTAACGGCATTGCCCGAGGAAATGGTATTTGCCATCAAAAACCCTCCTGCCACGATTGAGCAAGCACCCTCTGCGGAAAACCCCGACCTTCGTTTGCACAGCGAAGCACATGAGCGCAAATTGATTCTGGATGTGCTCCAAAAGGCTAAATACAACAAAAGCAAAGCTGCCCAAATGCTTAATATAGACCGCAAAACATTATACAATAAGATGGAAAAATACGGAATCGAATAACCATCCGCTTATTGAATTATTCGCAATTATTCATTGAAATTATTGAATGAATTTCAATGAATAATTATTATTTTTGCAGCCAATTAAATAAGAAACCTTTCAATTTTAATTAAAAATGAAACATAATTTCGGAGCGGGACCGTGCATATTGCCTCAAGAGGTTTTTCAAGAAGCTTCCCAAGCGGTATTAAATTTCAATGGTATCGGATTATCTATTTTGGAAATATCGCACCGCAGTAAAGAATTTGAGGCAGTAATAGCCGAGACGGAACGTTTAGTGCGGGAACTGCTTGCTGTACCTCAGGGTCATTCGATACTTTTCCTGCAAGGGGGGGCAAGCACTCAATTTGCCATGGTGCCTTTAAATCTGCTGCCTGAGGGTGGTAAGGCTGCGTATTTGGATACGGGAACCTGGGCAAATAAAGCCATCAAGGAAGCAAAAAAGGTCGGCGAAACCGTCGTAGTGGCGTCGTCGGCAGATGCCAACTATAGCTACATTCCCAGTGCATATGAAATTCCTGCCGATGCAGCGTATTTTCATTACACTTCCAATAACACCATTTTCGGAACGGAGATTTTCGATACGCCCAAAAGTACAATCCCACTTGTCTCCGATATGTCATCCGATATCCTGAGCCGGAAGATCAATGTGTCCGATTATGGGCTCATTTATGCCGGGGCACAGAAAAACATGGGACCAGCAGGGGTGACCTTAGTCATCGTGAAAGACGAGTTGCTGGGGAAGACTGGTCGTACATTGCCCACTATTTTTGATTACCAATCTCATATCGCAGCAGGGTCGATGTACAATACGCCTCCGGTATTCTCCATCTATGTATCAATGCTCAACCTCCGTTGGTTGAAAAGCAAAGGCGGGGTGGAAGTGATCGAGCAAGAAAACATCATTAAAGCCCGTACGCTTTATGAGGAAATCGATCGCAATCCGTTGTTCAAAGGGACGGCGGCACCAGCAGACCGTTCGCGGATGAATGTTACATTTGTGACGGAAGACAAAGCCCATGAAGCTGCATTCCTGGAACTGGCTAAAGAGCGTGGTTTGATAGGGCTCAAAGGCCATCGGAGTGTAGGCGGTTTCCGCGCATCCATCTACAACGCATTGAGCATTACGGGTGTCAATGCATTGGTAGATGCTATGCAAGAATTTGAAGAAAAAAATAAATAGCGGTTGCAAGCTTCATTGCCGCTAAAAAACAGGTTATTCTAATGAAAATATTAGCAAACGACGGAATAGATCCTTTAGGGAAACAGTTACTTGAAAAGGCTGGGTTTACAGTAGATACAACGCATATACCGCAGGATGATCTTGCTGAAAAACTACAGGCTTATGACGCGATTACGGTGCGCAGTGCCACCAAAGTACGCCAAGCACTGATTGATGCGTGCCCAAACTTGAAATTAATCGGCAGGGGCGGGGTAGGCATGGATAATATTGATGTTGAATA
This sequence comes from Parapedobacter koreensis, assembly GCF_900109365.1. Classification (GTDB taxonomy): domain Bacteria; phylum Bacteroidota; class Bacteroidia; order Sphingobacteriales; family Sphingobacteriaceae; genus Parapedobacter; species Parapedobacter koreensis. The sequence continues at coordinate 727,929 of NZ_FNZR01000003.1, forward strand.
TGCGCGCGCTAAGGGGATTGCTGTAGTGAATACGCCGGCGGCTTCTTCATTGTCTGTAGCCGAACTGGTATTTGCGCATTTGCTGGGCGGTGTCCGGTTTCTTTATGATGCACAACGCAAAATGCCTCAAGAGGGAGACACCAATTTCGGTGGGCTCAAGAAAGCATATGCTGCGGGAGTTGAATTGCGCGGGAAAACATTGGGCGTCATTGGTTTCGGGCGAATTGGCAAGGAAACGGCCAAAGTAGGATTGGGATTGGGAATGGACGTAATTATAAGCGACTTGTTTGAAGCTCCCGAGAAGCTTCCTTTGACATTGTCGGGAGGAACCGTTGTAGAGGTGCCAATCCAGCAAGTAGCACTCACCGAACTGCTGCAAAGAGCAGATTTTATTTCATTGCACGTGCCCTTCACGGACAAACCGATTATTGGCAAAGATGAATTTGAATTATTGAAGCCCGGAGTAGGCCTGGTAAACGCTTCGCGCGGCGGTGTCATTGATGAATTGGCACTTATCGATGCGCTTGACAGTGGAAAGGTAGCTTTTGCTGGCTTGGACGTATTCGAGAATGAGCCCACGCCACGCAAAGCATTGCTGACGCACCCGAAGGTATCGCTCACTCCCCATATTGGCGCAGCCACCAATGAAGCACAGGAACGTATCGGAGAGGAGCTGGCCAATTTGATCATCGAATCACTTACAAAATAATTTCAATGCAAAAATGATGGCATGAAGAGCCGTTTGGCTATCTTTGTGCCTTTATTTTTATGGGTGTGTCTTCGGGGCACCACTTATGATAAATACGACTTATCGATATGAAAGTACTAAAATTCGGAGGAACATCCGTAGGGAGTGCTGGACGCATTAAAGCCCTCCTTGACATCATCGATACCAGGGAACGCCAAATTGTTGTGCTATCAGCTGTGGCGGGTACGACCAATGCCTTGGTCGAAATAGCCCAGGCTTTCACGACGGGGGATAAAGACCGAGCCGCTGCATGTATTGACACGCTACGTGACAACTATAACACATTGATTTCCGAGCTTTTTGCTACGGTAGAGGGTCATCAGAACGGCAAAGAACTAATCGATTACCACTTCGGTTTAATCGCTTCGTTTTCCAGTGATCTGTTTACTCCGATTGAGGAAAAAATTATCTTGGCGCAGGGAGAGTTGATCTCCACGACGCTGTTCCATTTTTACCTGACCGAACTCGGTATCCGTTCTAAATTGTTGCCCGCACTGGACTTCATGAAAATCGATGAGGACAACGAACCAAAAATAGATTCCATCCGGGAACAGCTAAATGAATTGTTGCTGCAATCAAATGACCATAACTTCTTTATTACACAGGGTTATATCTGTAGAAATTCGTTTGGTGAGATCGATAATCTCCGTAGGGGAGGGAGCGACTATACGGCATCGCTTATCGGTGCAGCTATTGGTGCCGATGAAATACAAATCTGGACAGATATCGACGGCATGCACAACAATGATCCGCGCATCGTGAAAGGTACAACGCCAATTGCTAACCTGAGTTTTGACGAAGCTGCGGAATTGGCTTACTTTGGGGCGAAGATATTGCACCCACAGAGCGTTTTCCCCGCCCAGCGCTACAATGTGCCGGTACGGCTGCTGAACACCATGGAACCACAAGCGCCCGGAACCCTGATCAATAAAGAAGGAGCGGCAAAAGGAGTGGTTCGTTCGGTGGCGGCCAAAGACGGGATCACGGCCATTCGCATACACTCATCGCGCATGTTGCTTGCTTATGGTTTTTTGCGCAGGGTCTTTGAAGTATTCGAACGTTATAAAACGCCAATCGATATGATCACCACATCGGAAGTGGCGATATCATTGACCATAGACGATACCAGATATTTGCCTGAAATTGAAAGTGAGCTCAAGGATTTCGGATCGGTAGCGATTGACAAAGACCAAACGATTGTATGCGTGGTGGGTGATTTTGCGTTGGATACGCATGGTTATGCATCACGGGTGCTGGACGCTGTAAAGCATATTCCGATACGCATGATTTCATACGGGGGAAGTGATTATAACATTTCGTTATTGCTACAAACGGCACATAAAGTAGAAGCCTTGCGGTCATTACACAACAGACTCTTTTAACTCACCAAACCCATTGATTGATTATGTTTGACGCAGGACGTATAGCCGCATTTTCCCACCAAGAAACCCCGTTTTATTTCTACGATATCACATTATTACAGGAAACCCTGGATACGGCCAAACGGGCCGCAGACGAGTATAATTTCCGCGTGCATTATGCGCTTAAGGCAAACTTTAACGATAGGGTGCTTCATGCGGTTTGCCGTACCGGATTTGGTGCTGACTGCGTGAGTGGAAACGAGGTGAAAAAGGCGGTGGAAATCGGGTTCAAACCCAGCGAGATTGTCTTCGCCGGGGTGGGCAAATCGGATAAAGAAATTACGTACGCCCTGGATCAAAACATCTTTGCCTTCAATGTCGAATCCGTGCAGGAATTGCGGATTATTGATGCCATCGCAGGTGATCGCGGCAAAAAGGCCAACGTAGCCCTCCGCATCAATCCGAATGTGGATGCACAAACGCACCACTACATCACCACGGGATTAGATGAAAATAAATTTGGCATTGCACAGTGGGAATTGGGGGAGGCTATAGAAACGTTAAGGCAATGTCGGCATATCGAACTGATAGGTATACATTTCCATGTCGGCTCGCAAATAACGGATCTCAATGTGTTCAAAAGCCTTTGCATAAAGGTCAATGAGCTGAACAATTGGTTTGACGAACGCGGTTTCCGTTTGCATGTGCTTAATGTGGGCGGTGGATTGGGCGTGGATTACCATCAGCCGGACGCTACACCGATTCCGGATTTCCGGGCTTATTTTGCGATTTTTGCCAATTTTCTTGAACGTAAACCGGGACAGGAAGTTCATTTTGAGTTGGGCAGGGCACTGGTTTCGCAAAGCGGTAGCCTAATCAGCCGGGTATTGTATGTGAAAAATGGCATCAAGAAAAATTTCCTGATTCTCGACGCCGGCATGACCGAGTTGATGCGGCCGGCATTGTATCAGGCTTACCACCAAATTGAACGGCTTGGTCAAATCGAGACAGCTTCAGAGCCCATACATTATGATGTGGTTGGGCCGATTTGCGAAAGCAGCGATTGTTTTGGCAAAGAAGTGCTGCTCCCCAAGTCGGAACGTGGTGATCTCATCGCTATCCGCACAACAGGCGCATACGGAGAAGTGATGGCTTCACGTTACAACCTCCGGAATGAAATACGTTATGTATACAGCGACGAAATATAGAGGCATCGTTGCGGTAGTGGCTACCCGTTAATCAACGCCAACATTTCGGCCGTGTTGCGCACATCCAGTTTATGCAGGATGTTTTTGCGGTGTGTCATCACCGTATGGATAGACAGGAACAAAATATTCGCTATTTCTTGGTTGGTATGGCCGTTGCGTACCAAATCGATGATTTCCAGCTCCCGTTTGGAAAGCCTAAACTTATTCAGGAATTTGTCCCCGAACAGGACGTTCATTTCGTCCGGATTGGGCGTCTGGTCATAGTCATATTTGTTTTCGCCGTGGTAGATGGTTTTTATAGTGTCAATTAAATGCTGGGCATCAGAGTCTTTACGCAGATACCCATTGATGTCCAATTCCCGGCACTTCGCATAAATATGCTCATCTGCATACATGCTTAACACGACAATTTTACTTGGTACTTGGTTTTTTTTCAAGGCACTGATTGTATCCGGCCCGTTTAAAACAGGCATGTTTAAATCAACCAACACCACGTCGACCGTATTGTTTACTAGGTATTCAACAAGTTCTTTGCCATTGGTGCAGATCTTAGTTACCGTTAAAGCGGGATCGGATTGCAAAATAGATGCGATACCTTCTGACATCAGCTTGTGATCATCAGCTATGGCAATTGTTATCATTGCTAAATTACTATGGAATGCAGTTACCCTTGTGGAATACGGAGCGTAATATTGGTTCCATTGCCCAACGATGAAACTACTTGGATATCTCCGCCAATAAGCTTCATCCTGTCATGCATATTCACAAGCCCTGAACCGTTTTGTACGGTGTTGGTTTCAAAGCCTATCCCATCATCAGCAATGGACAATATACAACTACCTTTTTCCGCTGCTAACTTAACAAATATATGTTTAGCTTCAGCATGTTTTATGATATTATTAATGCATTCCTGAAAAATCCGGCTTATCATCACGCGGCTTTGGACATTAACGGGTTCGCAGTGCCCTTCGTTGTCAAAAGCGGTTTTTACGATGCCGGTTTTATGCACCTTATTGAGTTCCTGTGCAATAAAGTCACTGAGGGAATATTGCTCTACGCGGTTGATGTTAAGGTCATGGGATAAGGAGCGAATATCTGTGATGGCTTGGTCGATCAATTGTTTGACATCGGTCTTTTGCTTGGTATCAGGGCGGGAGAGGTAAAGTTTGATTAGCGACAAAAGCTGGCCTACATTATCATGGAGTTCCTGGCCGACATATTTGAGCGTTTCTTCACGTATTTCCACCTTGGCTTTTAATACAGCCTGCTCATATTGGGCAATCAGGCGTTGGCGATCTTCAATGGATTTGATTTTTCTTTTCTGGTAGAATATGACCATCACAAACATGAAGGCACCCACCAACGCAAGCATCAAACTTCCAAAGAGAAAGGCGATGATAATTTCATTACTGGACGTTTCCATGTTTTAGTGGCGAATGCCTTTTACTAAATTATGACACGATTGATTGCTTGTCTTCAGTTTTGTGCACAATAATACCAATGATATACATGGCATACAACAAAAAACCGAATATTCTTGTCATTAAGGGGCCAATAAACTGGTTGCTTATGGCCAAATAGTTCCAGATGATGATGGTCAGTGTTCCGCAAAGGTAAAAGAAAAATATTGCGGTGACAATCCAAAACGTAGCATTGCGAGTAGGATTTATTTCATTTTCAATCGTAGATGAAGTGAGCATTTCATGGAAATAGAGCAAGGAATAAATGACCAATGAAACAGCCATGGCAGTTCGGGAGTAGGTCATCAATACAAAAAAACCTTGTATAAAAGCGAGGTTTATGAAGTAGAATAACAAGTTTATTGCCGTAGTAATGGCAATAAATTTCCGTTTAGCCGGATGATTGATGATGTCGTAAAACAACGCGCTGAAATAGGCGATGTTGACCGGCATGGTAAGGTTAAATATGAAATAGTTGGGTTCATGTTGCGTGAATACAAACGAGTACAACATAGCCGCTAATTGGTAGATAAATTGGAAGAACAGGAAAAAAGAGAAAAACCTTAGAACGGTAGACCCTAAAATTTTTCTCTTATAGAAACTAAGAACTGCTCCCAACAATACTAAAGACAATAAGATAAGTGTAAAGGTATTCATAGGTATTCGGGGACACGCCTTTAAAGCAGCGTGCCTTCTTCGGGGAAAGGAGGTGGGCACATATTCAAATCGTCAGCGGGCAATCCGGCATTCGATGAACTGATGGGCATTATTATTGGCCCGATTTTTCCGTCGGACTTATCGGTAGCTTCGCCTTTTTTCGGGATATTCAAGCAATCCACGCTGTTTTCCATCGTCGGGTCTTCCGGGTTTTTGGACTTGGTAGCAACCATGACGAGCGTATGTGCCAGCTTAAGGTCTGGATTTTTCAGCCGCGAATCGGGGTAATCGTCGGCAATCGCGTAATAAAAACGGACACCGTCTGCTTTATTGATTTCGAGAAGTTCCAGGATGGCTTCCTTGCTTACCCAAACACTGCGGGGTTCCTCCACCTTTTTCCCGAGTATTTTACTTCTTTCCTTGGCAGCAGGCAATCGCCTTTGCACATTATAGGCATCAACCATTTCTTTCGCCAGCTTGATGGGAATAAGTGTAAGTTTGCTTTTTTTCCGGTTGTTTGAATCTTCCATAACAAGGGTTTTTATGTTCTGCTTTAGACTGTTACAAACATCGAAAAAATGACCATCAATGGCAATACACCAAAATGGGTATTTTATTAGCTGTTGCCGGATTCGAATACGCTGTCTATTTTCCAATGTGCGGAATCAAGCGAGGCCTGAACGGCAAGCTGGTCACAGCGTTCATTTTCAACATGGCCGGCATGTCCCTTTACCCATACGAAGCGTACCTTATGCAATTTGTAAACATTGAGGAAGCGCATCCATAAGTCTTTATTTTTTTTGCCCGCAAACCCCTTTTTTACCCAACCATGTACCCATCCTTTTTCTACGGCATCAATGACGTATTTTGAATCGGAAAAGACAACGACCTCTTGGCCGGGCTTTTTAAGGGCCTCCAACCCTGTGATGACCGCCAATAGCTCCATACGGTTGTTGGTGGTCTTCCGGAAGCCCTCAGCCAGTTCTTTGTAGTGGGGGGGCGACCGGAGGATGACCCCGTAGCCGCCAGGTCCCGGATTGCCGCTTGAAGCGCCGTCGGTATATAGCTCAATCATGGGCAGCAAAGGTAAGGGATTCAGGTGGAACACTTGTGAAAAAATAGCAGGTTCGCTAAGTTTGCAAAGATGAAACACGTCGTTGTATTTACGGGAGCTGGCATCTCCGCGGAAAGTGGGCTCAAAACATTTAGGGGCGAAGATGGATTATGGGAAGGCTATCGGATAGAAGATGTCGCTACACCGGCTGCTTGGGTAAAGGATCCTGAAATGGTGCAGCATTTTTATAACATCCGCCGTAAGTCTGTATTGGAGGCACACCCCAACGCAGCACATCGGGCGCTGGTAGCGCTGGAAAAAAAATATCGGGTAAGCATCATTACGCAGAATATCGATGATTTGCACGAGCGCGCTGGGTCAAATACCGTACTGCACCTACATGGGCTCATCACCCGTTCGCAGTCGAGCGTCAATCCCAAGCTGACTTATCCGATTAACGGGAGTGAAATCAGTATGGGCGAACGCTGTGAATTAGGTAGCCAGTTGCGGCCGCATGTGGTCTGGTTCGGCGAGCCGGTTCCGGCAATGGGGGAGGCCATTGGCATGTGCCGAACAGCCGACATTTTCATTATCATCGGCACATCGTTGCAGGTATATCCAGCAGCAGGTTTGCTGGACGAAGCACCGGAAAATGCCGTAAAATATTTTGTCGACCGGCAGGCATCGGCGTTGTCAAGAGACCGGGGCCTCATCTGTATCGATGAAAAGGCTACCGTAGGCGTGCCATGGATTGTGGAACAATTGACAGACAGTCAAATGGATTGAGTTAATATTCATGCCGTTTGTAGGTTTCGATAAACGACTTGCGCATGTCACTAAAACGCTGCGCAACCGTTCGACTGAATTCTTCATCGATGATTTGAAATATGCCGTCGACACCATCGGTCACATCGGCTTCCGCAATTTTATAGATCTGTTCAAGCGTACCTTGTTCAAACTTTATGATGAACTTTTGATTCATAGCAAAAATTGTAATTTTAAAATCAGGATGCGGCAGTTCAGCTATTGTTCTCATGATGGAATCAACAAGGATATGTGAATCCACAAATTTAAACATTTAGGCTAAATAAATTTCCAAGCTTTTTAGGATACGGCCAAATGAATAAATTATTATTTTATAATTGACGTTATGTTAAATATAAATCAACAAAGACCCCTCAAAGTTTATTTTATGACAACTACAAATTCAACTTCATCTTCTGGCAGACAGCTTTCAGCATTACAGGCAGAGAACGAAACTACACCCCTTATTTTCACTTCCTTCTGCTTATCCAATTTTATTTTTTGCTGGAACACAACTTCATTGTCAAAATAAGGCACATCCAAATCGAAAACTTTCTCATATTTCGTCTTGGGCCTGGGTTCCACAGCTTTTCCGATTAACGTATAACCACCATCGGACTCAAAATCAAAAGAGGTTTTTATGGGCCCTCCTTCTGGAACATTAAGGGAATAAATGTGCCAGCCTTTATCCATCGTTGCCTTTAAAAAAACTACGGCTTCTTTGTCATTTACTTTCTTCGAACCAAATTGCCACTTAACCGGCGTTAAGATTTGACATAGGCTTGCAGATGAAATAAATGTCAAAATAAAAAATGTTAATGTTAATCTTTTCATCATACTCCTCAATTTAAAGTCTTTGCCTCTGGCTTAGTCAACTAATTCGGTAATCATCAGTGCTGCCACGGTAAGATTATTTCGCATATCGATGAGAATTGCACCACCGTTGGCCTTGTTAGCGATATAGCTGTCAAACGCTAATGGATCTGCGGATTTAAACTGAATTTTGCCAATGTCATTCAATCCCAAATTCTCAGCCGTCGATTTCTGAAGTGTCTCGACATTGACCCGGTAAACAACGTCCTGTATCTTGACCTTGGTCGTTTTACCATGCTGCTGAAGCAGGTAAAATTGATTGAGATCAAGTGGTTTGGTGTCCATCCAGCAAATCTCTGCTTCATAGCGCTGTGAGACCATGGGTTGCTCGGCCTGCTTAACCAACATGTCTCCCCTGCTGATGTCTATATTATCCGCCAAATGGATAATTACTGATGCTCCATTCTCAGCAGTCTGTAAATCCGCCGCAGCAAATTCGATCCGGCTGATGGTGCTGCTGAACCCGGAAGGTAGGGCCACTATACGGTCGCCGACTTCGAATGTACCACCGACTACCCGCCCCGCATAGCCCCGGTAGTCATGTAGTTCGTCGGTCTGCGGACGGACCACCCATTGCACCGGGAAACGAGCTTGTTGGTTGTCTGTCATATGGCTAATGTTTACGGTTTCAAGAAAACTCAATAGGGACTTGCCGTTATACCAAGGAATATTTGGCGATTCCGTCGCGATATTATCGCCTTTCAAGGCACTGACCGGGATGTAATCGACCTGTTTTATGCGGAGACTATCCGTAAGCCGTTCATAATCTGCCATTATCTTGTCGAATACGGCTTTATCATAGTCTACCATATCCATTTTATTCACACAGACAAGCACATTGGGAATGGCTAAAAGGGATACCAAGAAAGAATGCCGCCGCGTTTGCTCCACCACGCCTTTGCGGGCGTCGATCAGGATAATGGCCAAATCTGCATTCGAAGCACCTGTCACCATGTTGCGGGTATACTGGACGTGACCCGGCGCATCGGCAATGATGAATTTACGTTTCGTTGTCTGGAAATATTTATAGGCAACATCGATGGTAATGCCCTGTTCACGTTCAGCTTTCAATCCGTCAGTCAGGATCGCTAAATCCAAGGTACCATCGTTATTTTTACGGCTGGCCCGTTGTATAGCTTCCAACTGGTCGTCCAATATCGCATTGGTATCGTATAGTAACCGTCCGATAAGGGTACTTTTCCCATCGTCTACGCTACCCGCCGTGATGAATTTAAGTATATCCATGTTTGCTTCTGTTTAAAAATACCCGCTCTTTTTGCGGTCTTCCATGGCCGCCTCAGACACTTTATCGTCCATCCGTGCGCCGCGCTCGCTGATTTTGGATTGACGGATTTCCTCAATAATATCATCGATGTGGTACGCTTCGGATGGCACTGCCGCGGTGCAGGTCATATCGCCCACGGTGCGGAAGCGGACTTTACGGTATTCCACCACATCTTCGTGGTCAATATTCAAAAATTCTGCAGCTGCCATGAGCTGGCCATTGCGCGTAATGACATTGCGCTCATGCGAAAAATAAATGGACGGCAACTGGATATTTTCCCTTCTGATGTAATTCCATACATCCAACTCTGTCCAGTTGCTGATGGGAAATACCCGGACATTTTCGCCTTGCTGGATGCGCCCGTTGTAAATATCCCATAGCTCGGGGCGTTGCCGTTTGGGATCCCATTGGCCAAATTCATCCCGTACAGAGAAAATCCGCTCCTTGGCTCTGGCCTTTTCTTCGTCGCGCCGCGCTCCCCCAATACAGGCGTCAAAGCTGTGTTGTGAGATGGTATCCAGCAGCGTAACGGTTTGGAGCGCATTCCGGCTTGCATGCTTACCTCGCTGCTCGACTACTTTGCCGGCATTAATGCTATCCTGCACGTAACCTACAATCAATTTTTCACCCAACCTAGCTATCAATTCATCACGGAATGCAATGGTTTCCGGAAAATTGTGCCCGGTGTCAATATGCACCAGTGGAAACGGGAATTTACCTGGCCTGAAGGCCTTTTCGGCTAAATGAACCAATGTAATCGAATCCTTTCCACCTGAAAACAATAACGCGGGCTTTTCAAACTGTCCCGCCACTTCCCGAAGGATGTATATGGCTTCTGCTTCTAATTGATCTAAGTAATCCATGTTTGTTGTTTTCTTGTTATTACCAGCCTCCTTCGGCTGTCAATACGCTGCTAATGCCCATCATGTGGCATGCAACCCGCATTCTTTTTTGCTTTTGTCTTCCCACCACCAACGGCCGGCCCTGAAATCCTCCCCTTCCCTTACTGATCGGGTGCATGGTGCGCATCCAATACTCGGGAATCCTTTGTCATGCAACGGGTTGTAAGGAATATGATGTTCTTTTGCGAACTTCCATACCTCGTCAAGCGACCAATTGTAGATGGGATGAACTTTGATCAGTTGGTTAGTTGTGTCCCATTCCACTTGGGACATCCCCTGTCTATTATCAGATTGTTCAGACCGAATCCCCGTAATCCAACATGACGCACCTTCCAACGCCCGTTGCAGCGGTTCGATCTTCCGGATACGGCAACATTCCTTTCGGTTTTCAACAGACTCATAGAAACTCGATGGCCCCTTTTGGCTGATTAATTGTTGCACGGCGTGCGTATCCGGAAAATAGGCTTCGATATCGCCTTTGTAGATTTCTAACGTACGGTTCCATACGTAATAAGTCTCTGGAAACAAACGCCCGGTCTCCAACGTAAAAACCCGGATAGGTAAATTATTGCTGAAAATAAAATGAGTAATCACTTGGTCTTCAATACCGAAGCTAGTTGAAAACACAGCCTTCCCAGGAAACCGCTCAGCCAGCGAAGCCAGGGCTTCAACGACTGGTTTGTCATCCACCAATACCTTTATGTCATTTACTAATGCGTCCATGTTTTCGTTTTGATGTCAGCAACGATGCAGTGTGGGCATTCAATTCCCGCACCTTATCGGTAAAATCTCCTTTCAATAAATCCCGCAATTGGCTCATGTAATGGAGGGTTTCGTCGATTTCCTCCGGTAAAGCTTCATTTAGTAATTCTTTGATTCGTTTTGCGATGGTTGGCGATTTGCCATTCGTAGATATCCCAAGCTTAAGGTTTCCTTTCTTGACAACCGAGCCGAGGTAAAAATCACATAAATCCGGTTTGTCTGCGACATTGATCAGCAAATGCCGCTTACGGCTTTCTTGGCGGATATGAGCGTTCAGGGATGGATTATTTGCTGCCACTACCACCAAATCCACGCCGTCCAAATCGGTATCGTCAAAAGCCCGTTCGTATAGATGCACAGCGGGGTAATCTACAGTGTACGCCCGCACTTCGGGATTTATTTCCTTAGCCACGACCATAATAGTTGCTTGCGGGCTGTTTCCCAGCAATGCATAGAGTTTTTCCAACGCTACATTGCCCCCTCCTACAAGGAGGGTACGCAACTGGTTTAGTTGCAGGAAAACGGGAAATAATTGATTATCCATTCCCTGTGGTATTAGTTATATGGCCACTGCGCGGTGATGATGCAAGGCAAATTGCTCGTGTTTAGCCACGACTTCACCGATTACAATCACCGCAGGGGCTCCGACTTGTTGTTCCTTTGCACGGGCTACGATGGTATCCATGATGCCCAACACTACCTTTTCATTGGGCAATGAGCCATTTTGGATAATCGCGATTGGAAGGTGCCCCCTTCCCTCCTGCTGGTAGATTTGTGCAATTTCCGCCAATTTGTTCAATCCCATCAATACGACTACTGTGGCGTCCGTTTTGGCGGCGGTATAAATATCCTTCGCGATAACACCCATGGTAGTTGAGCCGGTGATCACCCAAAAGCTTTCGCTTACGCCCCGGTAGGTCAGCGGTATACCCTGTAGCCCAGCTAACGCAATGGAACTGGATATACCGGGTACCACGGCCGTGGGTATGGTGTATTTTGCGGCATATTCCAATTCTTCTCCCCCCCTGCCAAAGACAAAAGGGTCACCTCCTTTGAGCCGTACCACATGGCCATGGGCACGGGCATAGGCAACCATCATTTCATTGATTTCCTGTTGGCTGTATGCATGCTGGTTTGCGCGTTTGCCCACAAATACCCGAAGTGCATTTTCGGGTGCGTAAGCTAATAATTCATCGTTGACTAATGCATCGTAAAGTATCACGTTGGCCGTCGCCAGCGCCTTTAAGCCTTTGAGGCTAATCAGATCAGTATCTCCCGGTCCAGCCCCTACCAACGTTATTTTGGGATAAAGTTTCATTGTCGTTGTTTGTTTGTGTATAATACCCGCTTGGTTATCACTAAACATTTACGGTATCTTTGACTTCCCTTTTAGCCTTTGTAGCCTCATAAAAATCAATCGCCGCAGCTAAATATTGCCTGGCAAAAACTTCCGAAGGATCATGCTTGTTGATTTGAAGTACCCGCTCGCCAAACCCACCGGCAATGGCCAGCTCCCCGGTTTCAACGAAGTGGGCATCGAAGTCCTTGAGGATACCATGATGCGAACTGCTGTTGATGCCTTTGTCGAGCAGCAATGCTTTTGCAGCACTGATAAATACGCTATAGGCGTGGTATATGGCATCGGCATACGCCCCCGCTTGATAGCTCGCATTTGCCCAGTCCAATTTCTCTTTAGCCTCCAAAAGCAACGTTGCCACCAAATCGATGACCACCCCCGCACATTCGCCAACGCCAATTGCGGTGTGGAACGTTTCCTCGTGCCCCCAGTCTACAAATTCGTCATCCGTCAACGTCGTCAAATCAGCCAGTGGCTTAAGTAAGCGGTAGAAATAATCTTTTGTCTGGCGATCGTAATAGTCATGGAATAACTCACCTTCCATGCCATGGGCGGCATAATCATCCAAGATGTACCGTAGCACGTCGGTCACCCGTTTGGAAGGCACTTTGACCACACGATCTGCTGCCCTGCCGAGCCCATCACCGAGTGTACCACCACCCAGCATCACTTGTGCGGCCGGTACCACTTTACCGGATGCCTTCAACGAACTGCCATGAAACCCAATATGCGCCAACCCGTGCTGTCCACAAGAGTTCATGCACCCGCTGATTTTTATCTTCAATTCACGGTTGAATACGAGGTCAGCATATTCGTCGTAGATGAGCTGTTCGAGCACCCGAGCCATCTCCGTGCTATTGGAAATGCCCAGGTTGCAGGTATCCGTACCCGGGCAAGTCGTCACATCGGCTACGCTGTCAAAACCCGGCGCAGCAAGCCCAAGCCTATCCAGCACGTTGAAGACATGAGGCAATGACTGTTCCCGCACGAATTTAAGCAGCAACCCCTGATTTTGGGTGATGCGTATTTCATCGGCAATGTGTTGCTGTATACCATCGATAAGTTTACGGGCATTTACTGTAGGAAGATCGCCAGTCGGCACCTTTACATATACGGAATGAAAACCCACCTGCTTCTGAGAATATACGTTGGTTTTTTTCCATATTTCATAGCGAAATTGATCAATCGGTTCTTCGGCAACCTGGAGCACTACGGGGGGCGCCGGCTGTGGTACCGCATCCCAGTCTATGGCAAATGATTTGGTTTTGTTTGCTATTCGCTCTTCGTCGATCAGTCGCAATACCTCTTCGAGTCCCATTTTTTGGATAAGGAACTTGAAGCGGGCTTTATTTCGGTTATTGCGTTCTCCATAGCGATCAAATACGCGGATCACACTTTCAGCATAAGGGATAAGCTGGTTTTCGGGTAAAAAATCATGTACGACATAAGCAATCATTGGTTGCGCGCCTAACCCACCGCCCAGCATCACCTTGAAGCCCCGCTCCTCCTGGCCCTCCACAACACGGATTTTGGGAATGAGGCCCAAATCATGCACATAGCTAAACGCGGTATCCCGTTCGCTGGACGAAAAAGCTACCTTGAATTTGCGTCCCATCTCCTGGCAAATCGGGTTACGGAGAAAATACGAAAATAGCGCATGTGCATAGGGAGACACATCAAAAGGCTCTTCCGGATCAATGCCCGCATTGGGTGATGCGGTCACATTTCGTACCGTATTACCACAAGCCTCCCGTAAGGTAATGTCGTCTTGGGCAAGCTTAGCCCATAACTCAGGCGTTCTATCAAGGCTGACATAATGGATTTGGATGTCCTGCCGTGTGGTCAGGTGCAGGTTATGGCTCGCATATTCATCGGATATGTCGGCTATCCGGAGCAATTGCTTGAAGGTCACTTTGCCAAAAGGCAACTTAATGCGGACCATCTGTACCCCCGGTTGCCGTTGGCCATATACGCCCCTCGCTAATCGCAAGCTACGGAACTTTTCTTCTGCGATCTTCCCTTCTTGGTATTCCCTGATTTTGCGTTCGAGTTCGATAATCTCCTTTTCTACTATCGGATTTTCCAACTCCGTCCTAAAACTTTGCATGGATGTTGTTTAGCTATAATATATCACAAAAAAACCTCCCTAATTAGTGGAGGCTGTTGTTTATTGTTGTGTCAGACACGTTGTTATTAAACAGCCACCATTACCTGTGGGCCATATAACAAGGTGCCATCAACTTATTTGTTTGTTTCATTTGTCCGATTTCTCTCGTCCTTTGCATGCAAATATACGCAAAGTATATAGAAGTAGTAGTGTTAAAGTGAAATAAATTACTGGGATTGGAGGGAAATTTACTTAAATGGCTACTGTTTGCTAAAATTCCTTTGGGATCAGAATGTCTACCTATTTTGTATATATTTGTGCCCTCGACTTTGATGGGCTTAATATGAGGGTTAATAGTGTACGGTATATATCTATAAATTTAATTATAGCACTCTTTTTTATCGATATCCAAACGGGATGCGCCCCTAAAAATTCGTCCAGTTGGGATTCCGAAAAGGGGTTACAAGGGACCATCAGCATCTCGGGTGCTTTTGCGCTTTATCCCCTTGTCGTCATGTGGAGCGAACAGTTCAAAGAAATCCATCCCAATGTCCGCTTCAATATTTCCGCTGGTGGCGCCGGTAAAGGGATTGCTGATGCATTGAGTGGTATGGTAGATATAGGCTTAGTATCCCGGGATATCCATCAGCAGGAATACGATCGCGGTGCTTATGTCATTAGTGTGGCCAAAGATGCTGTGGTCGGAACGCTTAGCACACAAAATCCAAATCTAGCAACCATCTTGGGGCGAGGGATGAAGCAAAAGGAATTGCGGCAGGTGTTTGTAGCGGGCAGCTACTCAAAATGGAACCAACTGGATCCATCATTTTCTGCCGACGACTTGCACGTGTATGTCCGTTCGGACGCAGCTGGAGCTGCAGAGACTTGGGCAGCCTTCCTTGGAAAATCACAGGAAGATCTCAAAGGCGTGGGTATTTTCGGGGATCCTGGCATTGCGCAGGCTATCCAGAAAAATCCATTGGCCGTTGGGTTTAATAACATTAGCTATGTCTATGATCTTAAAACCCGAAAGCAAACCGCCGGCATCCGCGTCATTCCGATAGATTTGAATAATGATGGAACCATTTCCCCAGCGGAAGATTTCTACGGTACCATCGATAGCCTTACACAAGCCGTGGCAAAGGGCGACTATCCATCGCCACCGGCGCGAAATCTTTCCTTTTTGCTAAAGGGTAAACCGGACGATTTCGTATTGGTCGAATTTATAAAATTTGTATTGACCAAAGAGGCCCAGTCCATCTTATTGGAGAATGGATACATCCCACTTAATGAAGAATTGTTGAAGGAAGAACTTACTAAACTGGATTGACATTGAATTGGCGGGTTATTAAAGATAGATTGATTGCAAATGCGATGCTTATCCTATCGATAACATCGGTTTCTTTTGTGTTTTTAATAGGTATCGGTTTATACTGGCGGGCAGCGCCTTTATTTGAAGAGCAGACCCTGCTTTCGCTATTCAGCGGGGACGAATGGGCGCCATCTAAAGGCAAATTTGGATTTTATCCATTTATCATGGGCACGCTGTGGGTGACACTGATTGCCATCGTGGTGGCGCTGCCCCTCTGCCTGCTCACCGCCATCTACCTTGCTGAATATACAAAATCGAGCATCAGAAACATCATCTTGCCATTGGTCAATATCTTAGCAGGTATCCCCCCCGTAATTTACGGGGTATGGGGGATTTTCTTTATCGTACCCATTGTACGAACGTATGTAGCACCCGTATTCGCCGCCCACTCAAGTGGCTACACGGTACTTACAGGCGGTGTGGTCCTTGCGGTTATGATATTCCCCATTTTGGTAAGCATCGTGTCCGAGGTGCTACGCACCATCCCTAAGGAACTTAAGGATGCTTCTTTGTCGCTGGGGGCCACGAAATGGGAAACCATTAAGAAAGTCGTGCTTAAGCAGGCATTGCCCGGCATCGTTGCCGCAACGGTATTGGCGGTATCAAGGGCGTTCGGCGAAACCATTGCCGTGCTGATGGTCTGTGGTAATGTACCGGTTGCACCTGCTTCCATGTTTGATGGCGGGTACCCCCTACCGGCACTTATTGCCAACAATTTTGGCGAAATGATGTCCATACCGCTGTACGACTCGGCATTGATGTTTGCTGCATTGCTATTATTCATTATCATTTTCCTGTTCAATCTCATTTCGCGTATTATCCTCAATCGCATTGAATCCAAATACAGTTCCTAATGAATATCAAAAAGAGAAAAGCTGAAGAGGTTGTTTTTAAGGCATTGATGGTGAGTGCCTGCGTGGTGGTCAGCTCAAGTTTGTTTTTGATTGTCGGTACCATTGTAGCCAAAGGGCTACCCTACCTTTCGTGGGACATGGTTTCCAAAGTACCTCAGGGTGGTTTCTACATTGGTAAGGAGGGCGGTGTGCTCAATGCCATCATCGGGTCGCTTTATTTAGCTGGCGGTGCTACGGTACTCGGACTGCTGCTTAGCATTCCCATTTCCATCTACCTCAATATTTACCTGAAAAGCGGGAGTCCGCTAAGTAAGTCAGCCAAGCTGGCTTATGATGTCCTGTTTGGCATCCCATCAATTGTATATGGCGCTTTTGCATTTAGTATCATGATCTGGTTAGGTGTCCGTGCATCATTGTTCGGGGGTATTATAGCCGTGACGTTATTGATTATCCCGATATTGGTGCGTACCTTGGACGAGGTGATTACGACGGTGCCCAAGGAGCTCAAGCATGCTGCCTTGTCTTTGGGGGCTACCCGTTGGGAAGCGGCAAAAGTTATCCTCCGGCAGATCAAGCCCGGAATTTATACAGCCATACTCTTGGCCTTTGGCCGTGGCATCGGCGATGTGGCTTCCGTACTGTTCACTGCAGGCTTTAGCGACAACATACCGAAATATATTGATGAGCCCGCGGCGACATTGCCGTTAGCGATATTTTTTCAATTGGGCAGCCCCATCCCTGAAGTACAAGGACGGGCATATGCATCTGCGCTTATTCTCACCATCATCATCCTGGCGATTGTAATCGTATCGCACGTCCTTGCTGCTAAACAGACTAAACATAAAATCTAATGACACCACATCCACTCATACGTGTGCGGGATTTGAATGTGCATATTGACGACCATCATATCCTCAAACACATCAACATCAATATTCCCGATAAAAGCGTGACCTCCATTATCGGCCCTTCGGGCTGTGGCAAAACGACTTTACTAAAGACGTTCAATCGGTTGCTGGACGATACGGCTAATGTCAAGGTGACCGGCAGTGTGCTGGTACATGACGAAGATATCTATGCCCCGCATGCTGAAGTGACGCATATCCGCAAAAAAATGGGACTCCTCTCGCAACGACCCTTTCCATTGCCCATGTCCATCTATGACAATGTCGCCTACGGCCCAAGGATACACGGTATACGGAAAAAATCGGAACTGGATAGTATTGTGGAACAACAGCTAAAAGATACCGGTCTTTGGGAAGAAGTGAAGGATCGCTTGCATAGCCCTGCAGCGAAACTTTCTATAGGGCAGCAGCAACGGCTATGCTTGGCGCGGGGGCTGGCCGTTGAGCCTGAAATCATCCTTGGCGATGAATCCACATCGGCGCTCGACCCCCTATCAACGCACAAAATAGAAGACTTGTTTGTACGGCTAAAAGAAAAATATACCATTGTGCTGGTGACACATATCCTGCGGCAGGCCCGGCGGATATCGGATTACATCGTTTTTGTATATATGGGGGAAATCATCGAATTTGGGCCGACAGAAGAAGTACTGCTCGATCCCAAAGAAGAATTAACCAAGCAGTACGTAAAAGGTTTCATTAGCTAAGTGCCGGTGGTCCGCCACGCCACATCACATAAAAACTCATCTTATCGCGGCCCTTAACCGCACCAATTTTTGGAGTAATCCTTCCAGCAAATCCAAATGCAGCATATTTGCGCCATCCGATTTCGCATTGGCCGGGTCGGGGTGCGTTTCGATGAATAATCCGTCTGCTCCTACCGCGACAGCCGCTTTGGCTATGGTCTCGATAAGCGCTGGCTTGCCTCCGGTCACCCCTGATGCTTGGTTAGGTTGCTGCAAGGAATGTGTACAGTCCATGACTACAGGTACACCAAAGTCCCTCATCTCGGGAATGCCTCTGAAATCTACAATAAGGTCTTGGTAGCCAAATGTATTGCCCCTGTCGGTGAGAATTACCTTGTCATTACCCGAATCTTTCACTTTATCCACCGCAAAGCGCATGGCTCCCGCAGACAGGAATTGGCCTTTTTTAATATTAACCGTTTTGCCCGTTTTTGCCGCCGCTATCAGCAATTCGGTTTGCCTGCAAAGAAATGCCGGTATTTGCAAGACATCCACATACTCGGCAGTCATGCTGGCTTCGCCGCTTTCATGGATATCAGTGACCGTTGGTACGCCAAAGGTTTCTCCCACCTTACGTAATATCTTCAGGGCCTTTTCATCGCCAATCCCGGTGAAAGAATCCACACGCGAACGATTAGCCTTGCGGTACGAACCTTTGAAAATATAGGGAATATTCAGTTTGTCGGTGATGGTCACAATGCGTTCTGCAATCCGCAAAGCGATATCCTCCCCCTCAATGGCGCATGGGCCGGCCATTAAGAAAAAATTAGTAGAATCAGCTTGTTTAATGCTGGGTATAATATGGTGTATCATTTTTAGTTAACTAAGATTTGAGACAAGAGACATTAGACAAAAGACCAGCCGCTTTTAATTATTAGCTTCCAACGTCTATTGTCTCATGTCTAAAATCAATTCCCCAATTCGGACATAAACTTAATGCGCATCAGTTGGATTTCTTCATACGTATAGTCATCCGTGCCCAGGTCGCGAAGCGCTTGGTCAATGGAGTCTACCTCTGCGCCACGGAAATAATCAAATACCTCGTCCTGGCGATCTTCATCGATGATTTCGTCCACAAAATATCCCAAATTGAGCTTCGTGCCCGAATTGACGATAGATTCTACCTCTTTTAGCAGGTCCTCATAACTGATGCCCTTCGAATGTGCGATATCCTCCAGCCCTATCTTACGGTCGATATTCTGGATGATGGATACCTTTAATGCCGATTTATTTGCCGTACCCTTAATTACTAAATCCTGCGGGCGGTCTATTTCGTTTTCTTCTACATAGTGCTTGATAAGCTCAACGAATTGGCTGCCAAATTTCATTGCTTTCCCTGCCCCCACGCCATGTATCTGCTTTAGCTCGTCAATGGTAACAGGATAATGGGTACACATTTCATCCAACGATGGATCCTGGAAAACTACAAACGGAGGTAAGCCCTTTTGTTTGGCTATCTTTTTCCGCAGATCCTTCAGCATTTTTAGCAACTGCGTATCCACGGCACCTCCGCCTTGTTGTACAGTCTCATCATTACCATCGTCAGATGCGGCCTCCATGGGTTTGTTCAGGATAAATTTGATGCCATAAGGATTTTCAATATACCGTTTACCCGACTCCGTCAACATTAATAGACCGTAATGGTCAATATCTTTTGCTAAAAAGTTGTTTAACACTGCTTGCCGTATCAACGATTTCCAGTAGATCACGCCGTGTTCCTTTCCGGTGCCAAACATGGGGTGCGCGTCGTGCTTATAGGAAGATATCGGCTGGTTGTTTTGCCCCATGAAAACGTTGGTGATATGGTGGTCATC
This sequence comes from Parapedobacter koreensis, assembly GCF_900109365.1. Lineage (GTDB taxonomy): Bacteria > Bacteroidota > Bacteroidia > Sphingobacteriales > Sphingobacteriaceae > Parapedobacter > Parapedobacter koreensis. The sequence goes on from NZ_FNZR01000003.1 coordinate 748,198, forward strand.
AAACTTCTCCCCTTGTTCCCGGATAAATTTCAGCACATTCAATAGTGAATCTTCAGCCTCGAAATGGGTTTGATGTGAACTGCAATTATCGCACATGCTATTACAACCCGTTTCGTCAAAATTTTCCCCGAAATAGTGAAGTATTTGTTTGCGGCGGCATACGGAAGACTCGGAATAATCGATAACCTCTTTCAGAATTTGCGTGCCTATCTCGCGTTCGGAGACTGGCTTGTCCTTCATGAATTTGGTCAATTTTTCAATATCCTTTTCAGAATAAAATGCCAGGCAATGCCCTTCACCGCCATCACGGCCGGCACGGCCGGTTTCCTGGTAATAGCCTTCCATGCTTTTGGGAATATCGTGGTGGATGACATAGCGCACATCAGGCTTATCGATACCCATGCCAAAGGCTATAGTCGCTACGATGACCTCTACATCTTCCATCAGGAACTTGTCTTGTGTATCTGCCCGCGTCTTGGCGTCCAATCCTGCATGGTATGGCAGTGCCTTGATACCGTTGATATTCAATACCTCAGCAATCTCCTCAACTTTCTTGCGGCTCAAGCAATATATAATGCCTGATTTCCCTGAATTGTTCTTTATAAACCGGACAATTTCCTTGACCACATTCCGCTTAGGCCGTACCTCATAATAGAGGTTTGGCCTGTTAAATGACGATTTAAATAACGTGGCGTCATTCATTTGAAGGTTTTTGCGGATATCGGATTGCACTTTGGGCGTCGCGGTAGCGGTAAGCGCTATCACCGGGATATTGCTTCCAATGGAGTTGATAACCGAACGGATTTTGCGGTATTCCGGCCTGAAGTCGTGCCCCCATTCCGAAATGCAGTGCGCTTCATCTACGGCCACGAAAGATACCGTAATCAGCTTCAGGAATTCTACGTTCTCGGTCTTGGCAAGCGACTCTGGAGCTACATAAAGCAATTTTGTCTTACCCGCGATGACATCTTGCCTTACACGGGTCACGTCGCTTTTGTTCAGTGACGAGTTCAAAAAATGGGCAATGCTGTCATCACCCCCAAAGGAGCGTAGTTGGTCTACCTGATTTTTCATTAAGGCGATGAGCGGAGAGATGACGATAGCTGTGCCTTCGCTCATTAGTGCCGGTAGTTGATAGCAAATGGATTTCCCCCCTCCGGTAGGCATGATCACGAAGGTGTCCTTTTTTTGCAAAATGTTAGTGATTATTGCTTCCTGATCGCCCTTGAATGTATCAAAACCAAAAAATTCCTGTAAATTGTCAAATAATCTTTTCTCTATTTCCATTGCGCCTCTCGCAAAAATTTAGATAGACTGATAACCAAAGAATGCCCAAAATAACGTATTTTTGCGCATATCAGTATCTAAAATTAGAAAATATATTTGTGAAAAGCAATTCCGAAATCAAAAATATTGCAATAAACGTTTTGACACAAGAGGCAAATGCTTTAAACAAACTGACGGAACGAATTGATAGTGATTTTCTTGCTGTGGTGGCCACTATCCTCAAACTACGGGGAAGGGTGGTACTGACCGGCGTTGGCAAGAGTGCTATCATTGCCCAAAAAATTGTAGCTACCCTAAACTCTACGGGCACACCAGCTATCTTCATGCACGCCGCAGATGCCATACACGGTGATTTGGGCATCATCCAGGAAGACGATCTGATCATTGCCGTTTCAAAAAGTGGCAATACAGCGGAGATAAAAGTGCTTGTCCCCTTATTACGGCAAACACAAAACCAATTGGTGGCTATCGTGGGCAATACCCAATCCTATTTGGCACAGCAAGCGGATTATATCTTGGATACCACTGTAGAAAAGGAGGCCTGCCCGCATAACCTTGCCCCTACGACCAGCACCACGGCTCAATTAGCCATGGGCGATGCACTGGCCATCTGCCTTTTGGAATGCCGCCAATTTAGTGACCGTGATTTTGCACGCTATCATCCCGGCGGTATGTTGGGCAAACGCTTGTACCTCAAAGTGTCTGACTTGTCCGCACACAATACCAAGCCCTGGGTTCAACCGGATGCGCCGGTGCGTGAAGTCATCGTCGCCATCACCAAGCACCGCTTGGGCGCCGTAGCTGTGGTCAAAGAAAGCGATCTTATTGGTATTATCACCGATGGAGACATCAGGCGCATGCTTGAGAACCATGCGCAAATTGATGGGCTGACCGCTAAGGATATTATGGGACGGTCGCCCAAGACCGTCGACCGCAGCGAACTGGCTATTCATGCATTCGATGTGATGCGTGAAAACAACATTACGCAACTTTTGGTGCTGAACGGTAAATCGTATGACGGGATAGTGCATTTGCATGATTTGTTGAAAGAAGGGATTATTTAGCAAGTTGAATTTTAAATGCTAAATTTAATTTTTAGCTTTAGTCGCAAAATGAACACAACGCTGGCAGTCGGCTGCTGACCGCTGATAGCCGAAACAAAACAAGAACCAATGAAGAATTACTATGCCGTAATCATGGCAGGAGGTATCGGAAGCCGATTTTGGCCCGTAAGCCGTACAAAGATGCCTAAGCAATTCATCGATATGCTTGGCACCGGGAAAACGCTTATCCAATCGACATACGACCGCTTTCGGAAAATCGTGCCCCCTGAAAACATTTTTGTAGCTACAAACGAAGCCTACGCGGATGTAGTGCGCGAACAATTGCCGCAGTTGTCCGGCCAGCAATTAATTCTGGAACCCATCATGCGCAATACTGCACCATGTATTGCCTATGCGAGTCACAAAATACAGCAACTAAACCCCAATGCGACCATGGTCATTGCACCGGCAGACCATCTGATTCTCGAAACGGATGTTTTTGTGAGTGACATCACGAAAGGACTCAAATGTGCCGAAAAGAACGATTGGTTGATTACATTGGGTATCAAGCCTTCCCGTGCCGATACGGGATATGGATATATCCAATATGGCAAGGGCGCAACCATACCGGGCTTTAAAAAAGTTAAAACCTTTACGGAAAAACCCAACCTCGATTTGGCCAAGACGTTCTTGCAAAGCGGTGATTTCTTATGGAATGCCGGTATATTCATCTGGTCTGCCAAATCCATCATCAGTGCATTCCAAAAATACCAGACGGAGATGAATGAAGTGTTCAAAGAAGGAACTGATGTCTACAATTCCGACCACGAGGCCAAATTTATTTCCGGAGCCTTTGTGCGCTGCGTCAATATTTCCATTGATTTTGCTATTATGGAAAAAGCCGACAACGTTTTTGTGCTTCCCGCTGATTTCGGCTGGTCTGATTTGGGTACCTGGGCATCTATTTACGAGTTGGCCGAAAAAGACTACTTAGGCAACGTAGCCTCTTCTTCTGAAAATGTCATCGTATACGATTCTTCCAACTGCATGATCCACGCGCCAAAGGACAAACTTGTCATTGTCAAAGGATTGCATAATTTTATCGTGGTGCAATCTGACGATACCTTGATGATTTGCCCGAAAGATCAAGAGCAGGGCGTAAAACAAGTCGTCGTCGATGTAAAAGAAAAATTCGGCAATAAATTCATTTAACGGTGATGGGTACTGTTATGGGCGCTGGATTCGTGAAAACGGAGATGTATACCCCGGGGTTAGCCGCGATTACGTTTGACCATCCCGTCCATAATTCGCTGCCATCGGCATTGCTTACCCAACTCTGCGATCAAATTCAGGCTGCAAGTGCCAATGAGGCTACTCGATTAATCTTGTTGCAAAGCGGCGGCAATGGGACGTTCTGTGCAGGCGCGAGTTTTGACGAGTTGTTGGCTTTAGCGGATCAGCAGGCTGGGATTGCATTTTTCGCCCGGGTGGCCGATGTCATAAACGCCATCCGGAAGTCGGCCAAGCTGATCATTGGAAGGGTACAGGGCAAAGCCGTAGGCGGCGGCGTGGGCATTATCGCGGCGTGTGACTATTGTTTTGCGGTGGAAAAGGCTGCCGTTAAGCTCAGTGAAATCAGCATCAATATTGGCCCGTTTGTCATCGCTCCGGCTTTGATACGCAAAATCGGTACCTCGGCGTTTACCGTACTTTCGCTTAATCCTACGTTGTTTTTCGATGCGCAGTGGGCGCAGCAATGCGGGCTTTTCCATGCCGTACAACCTACTGTTTCCAAACTCGATGAAGCCATTCACCAATTTTGTTCCGCACTGCTCGATAAAAACCAGGAAGCGCTAATGGCGCTTAAACAGACGCTTTGGTACGACACAGACCACTGGGACAAATTCCTTTACGAACAAGCAGCTATCAGCGGCCGCCTTGCACTTAGTCCGGAAACCAAGCAGCTGCTAAGTGCAATTAAAAAAGGCAATCAGCACGAAAAATAAACAGGAAAAACACGTATCTTAGCATAGGAAATATATTCCGTCTGATGCGAAAACCATTATACGCCTTATCATTGTGCACTATGTTGTTTTTCCTCCATGGATATGCACAGGAGCGATCGGGCAACAAGAAAGCCCAGCAGGCGTTTGATAAAGCAGGGAATCAACTAAAAAATAGGCAGTACGGATTGGCCATTGCGTCGTTGGAGTCTGCCGTCGAGCTGGATCCGGCATTTGCCATTGCGCACCAGCAATTGGGCGATATTTATCGCAGGCAGCATGATTATGACGAAGCGGCACAGCATTATTCCCGTGTCATCCAACTGGATTCTACCTTGACTTCGCTTACTTGGTTCGGGCTTGGCGAAAGTTTGCTACATACAGGCAACTACCGGGAAGCATTGGTTGCACTACAGAAATATGCAGCCACACCGGGGTTGGATGAAGCAGGCAAGCGCCTCACCGATAAATATATCACCGATTGCGAGTTTAGCTTATCCGCTGTGATGCATCCTGTAGCCTTTCATCCGCAAAACCCAGGGCCGGCAATAAACAGCGAACACGACGAATATTTTCCCAAGCTCACAGCGGATCATCGAACCATCATTTTTACACGTAAGGTAAATGGTCAGGAGAATTTTTATGAAAGTTCAAAGGACGGTACTGGAGCATGGCAAACCGCACAGTTTCTACAGGGGGATATCAATTCGGAATTATACAATGAAGGAGCTCATTGCATCTCGCCCGATGGCAAATACCTGTTTTTCACAGGATGCAATCGTCCAAATGGATTGGGCAGTTGTGATATTTACGTATCTCGGCGTGAGGGCGACCGTTGGAGCGAGCCCCACAACCTTGGCACTCCCGTCAATAGCCAAGGCTGGGAGGCCCAGCCCGCATTGGGGGCGGATGGTCGGACGCTTTATTTTGTGAGCAACCGAAGCGGCGGCCAAGGCGGCTACGATATCTGGGTGTCTACGCTTCAGGACGATGACCAGTGGGGTGAGCCGCAGAATCTTGGCCCTACCATTAACACACCCTTCAATGAAAGTTCGCCATATATTCACGCAGATAACCATACGCTTTATTTCGTGTCCAACGGATGGCCGGGATTTGGCGACAAGGATATCTTTAAAAGCCAAAGGGATAGTGACGGCAACTGGCAACAGCCTGCCAACCTCGGCTTCCCCATCAATGACCACCACGAGCAAAGCGCACTGACCGTAAGCATGAATGGCAAGCATGCCTTTTTCTCGGCCCGAAGGCCCGATGCACTGGGCGGGCTGGATATTTATACGTTTGAATTGCCCGAGGTAAACCAGCCAGACCCCGTTGCTTATCTCAAGGGTATCATCGTAGACGCTGAAAGTAAGACACCTATACAGGCAGAGGTAACCGTGACAGACATCCTAGCCAATCAAATCCTCTACCATGAATCGGCAGACTATGAAGACGGCACATTCCTTGCCCCCCTGCCATTTGGCAAGACATATGCATTGCACATCAAGCAACCCGGTTACCTCTTTTTCTCAGAAAATTATCCGCTGGATGACAGTACCAAAATCAATGATGCCTACGAAATACAGATCAGTTTATCCCCCATAAAAATAGGCAGCACGGAAACACTTAATAACATTTTTTTCGACACCGATAAATACGAATTGCTTCCCCAATCAAAAAGTGACCTAGACAATCTGGTGGAGTTCCTTCAGCTAAACAAAACCATACGGATAGAAATTAGTGGGCATACAGACAATACGGGAAACGAAACTTACAACCAGACACTTTCGGAAAACCGGGCAAGAGCCGTGCATGACTACTTGGTAAGCGCTGGTATCGCTGATGTCCGCTTGACGTATAAAGGATATGGGCAATCGCAACCCATCGCTGGCAATGAGACCGAAGAAGGACGCCAACTCAATCGCCGCACTGCTTTTAAAATCATTAAATAAATCCGCTAATCAATGAATCGAAAAATTTATCTCCTTGTTTTGTTATTATGGGCATACGGATCCGGATGTATTGCCCAGGTGGTGGCACCCAATGCCCAGTTGCAGCTCGTAGCCGACGGCTTCGGCTTCACCGAAGGTCCTGCTGCTGACGCGGAAGGAAACGTGTTTTTTACCGATCAGCCCAACGACCGGATATGGAAATACAGCACCGATGGGAAGTTGTCCATTTTCATGGAGCCCGCTGGCCGCGCTAATGGCATGTATTTCGATAAGGAGGGCAACCTCATTGCCTGTGCCGACCAACACTACGAATTGTGGCGTATCAGCATGGATAAACAGGTTGAAAAGCTCGTTGTAAGTTATAGTGATTCGCTGTTCAACGGCCCCAATGATGTGTGGGTATCCCCATCGGGTTCTATCTATTTTACTGACCCCTATTATCAACGGGATTATTGGGATCGCACTGAGCCAGATATGCCGACACAGGCCCTCTACCGATACCAGAACGGGCAGGTCGATCGCTTGGACGACCAGTTTAAAAAGCCCAATGGCATTGTTGGTACACCCGACGGCAAAATGTTGTATGTAGCGGATATTGGCGACAGTAAGATATATCGGTATCGCATCCATAGCGATGGTTCGCTCACCGACAAGGAATTCTTTGCACCGCAGGGCTCCGATGGTATGACCATCGACGAACGTGGAAATATCTACCTTACGGGCAAAGGCGTAGATGTCTACAATCCCAATGGCGAAAAAATCGAACACATCGATGTCCCGGCCAATTGGACGGCTAACGTGTGTTTCGGTGGCCACAACCGTGATGTGCTTTTCATCACCGCCAGCGACAAGGTGTTCATATTGAACATGCAAGTAAAAGGGGTCGACTAAACGACCCCTTGTCTACCCCTTATGCATGCTGTCCGGCATGCTTGCCTTCGGCAAACTCTTCGATGACCTTTTCATTGAAATCTGGTAGGTCGTCTGGCGTGCGGCTGGTCACCAGGCCTTGATCAACCACCACGGCGCTGTCTTCCCATAGCGCCCCGGCGTTAATCAAGTCCTTGCTGATGTTTTTCACCGACGTCATCCGGCGCCCTTCCACCACTTCCGCGTCAATCAACACCTGCGGGCCATGGCATATTGCCGCCACGGGCTTCCCGGCATCAAAAAACGCTTTCACGAAGTCCAAGGCCTTTTCGTTTACCCGGAGTTTGTCTGGATTTATCACGCCGCCGGGTATCAACAATGCATCATAATCATCCGCATTGGCCTGATCCAGCGGTACATCCACATCAAAATCAAGGCTCCAGTCGTTGCCTTTTTTAGCGCGTACCACGTCCTTTTTGGGCGATACGATATGAGTGGTTGCACCTTCCAGTTGCAGCGCGTCCCTCGGGCTGGTCAGCTCAACTTCTTCAAATCCGTCAGCGGTCAGGATAGCCACTTTTCGATCTTTCAATTCTTCAGCCATAATGTCATCCTCCTTTTTTTGTCATTACTATTTATAATAAGTTACAGGAGAATAGCTGTCTTTGTTTTTGAAAAATTGGATTGACTGGCCTATCAGCTTTCCAGCGGTTTCCATTCCAAGACTTCATTGCCGGCTACGGGGTAGATATGTGCGCCGCGGATCGGCTGGAGCAGGTATAATCCTGTGAGCGCGCCAAAAGCCGGTAGCAACAGCGTCCGCTGATGGCGGTAGAAACAAGGCAATCGGTAAGATTGTCGCCCTTTCGCCGGGATGAGACATCCCGGATGCACATGGCCCGCAATGTTGAATTGGCTGGCCATTACCTGTTCCATCGGATGGTGGGTACAAACGATATAGGGTGTTACCGGATAAGACGCACGTACTTCCACGCTGTTTTTCTCTAATAAATCATCCGGCAAAACATCGTGATTGCCACGGGTAAGGACAAAGTGGGTGGTCGGGTTTGCCCTGCGGAATCGTTCAAACGCCAGCCATTCGCTGTTCAGATCGCTATGGAATAGGTCGCCCAGCAACACAACGGTACGAATAGGATGGTTGTCCAGCAACGATTGCAAGCGCATCGTGTCCTTATCCGTAGGCAAAGCAGGCATGAAAATTCCGGCCTTACGGAAGTGGGCAGCTTTACCCAAATGCCAGTCGGCAATGATCAGGGTATCCTGATCGGGCAGCAGCAGCGCCCTTTCGGGAAGCATGACGAGGGAAGTGCCCAGAATCTGAATGGTTTTCCCCATACGGCTAAGCCTCCAATTGTGTTTTCAACTTTTCCAAACGTGCCTGCCAATCTTCGTTGCTATACCGCTCGCGGAATGACTCGGCAAATACAGGAAACGCAAAGGGCGTAAGCCGATCCGGCCGCCGCAGCACGATGCGATGCGTGCTGATCCGTTCGAACGCTTTATACATGCGCGATGCTTCCAGTTGGAAATCATAGACTTCATCATATGCCTGCCGCAGGAGCAGGTTGTCCGGATCGTATTCTTCAAATACAGAAAAGAATAGGCCTGAATTGGCTTGCAGGTACTTGGTTTTCATGGGTTTACCCGGGTAGCCTTGGAATACCAGGCCAGCTATGCCGGCGATATCCCTGAATTTGCGCCGCGCCATTTCGCGGATGTTGATGCCGTTCCGGATATCGTCAAACAGCCGCTCGGTTGAAAATAACCCGTTTTGCAAGGCTTCTTCCAAAGGCAGCGGATCGTCGCAAAGCAGTTCAAAGCCGTATTCATTACTGGCAATGCTGAACGAAGCCTTCCGGATGCTGCTGATCCGATAGGCGACCACCGCGGCCATGCCTTCATGCACCAGCTTTCCCTCAAACGGAAAGACAAACAGATGATGGCCGTACTGCGTATGGATATACTCTACCAGCAACTCGTCCTCCGCAGGCAGTTCGGATACCCTGCGCTGCTCATCGAACAGGGGCTGGAGGAAACGCAATTCCACCGGATAGGTGGGCAATTTACGGTGGAGCTCCGTAAAGGTATGCCGCAAGGCCGCTCCAAAATTGTCCGAGATGGGAAACCGGCCGCCCATCCAGGATGGCACTGCCCCTTTCTTTCCCGTTGCGGGGCGTACAATGGCCTGGATATCTTTCACGCGTACGAGCTCCAGTAGCCGGCCTGAAAACCAGAAGGTGTCGCCAGGTTGCAGGCGGGAGATAAACCACTCCTCGATGGTGCCGAGGTATTTGCCACTCAGGAATTTCACGCGCATCATCGTATCGGACACGATGGCACCGATGCTCAGGCGGTGGCGCATCGCCACCCGCTTGCTGGTGACGCGGTAGGTGCCGTTTTCCAGCACCACTTTATGGAATTCCTCATACGTATCCAGCGTGCGGCCGCCTTTCGTGACCATGAGCAGGCATTCGTCAAACTCCGCGCGGCTGATGGAAGCAAAACAATGCGTGCGCCTCACCTCTGCGTACAGCTCATCGGCATGGAATCCATCAGACACCGCCAGGGTAACCATGTACTGTACCAGTACGTCAAAAGACCGCACATAAGGCAGACGTTGCTCCAGCAATCCGTTGTGCACAGCATAGCGGATGGCGGCCCCTTCCATGATTTCGAGCGAATGGGTGGGCAGGAAATAGATTTTGCTGGTCTCACCGGGACGATGACCGCTCCGTCCGGCACGCTGGATAAACCGGGCTACCCCTTTGGGCGATCCGATTTGCACCACACAATCCACGGGTCGGAAGTCTACGCCCAGATCGAGGCTACTGGTGCACACTACGGCTTTCAGGATGCCACGGTGCAATGCATCCTCCACCCACAGGCGGAGCTCTTCGCTCAGCGATCCGTGGTGGATGGCTATCGCACCTGCCAGTTCCGGTGCTGCCGCCAGCAGCTGATGGTACCAGATCTCGGCTTGCGACCGTGTATTCGTAAAGAGCAATGTAGACCGATGCATATTGATAATGGGCAGTACCTTGTAAATCATTTTGGTGCCCAAATGGCCCGCCCAGGGAAACCGATCCAGCTCATCGGGAAACAAGGTCTCCATGTAAATGTCTTTTTTCAGTTCGGCTTTTACCAGGCGCCCCCTTTCATTGGTGCCCAGCAGGATATCCATCGCTTCGCCAAGGTTGCCGATGGTTGCCGAGATGCCCCACACCCGAAGGCCGGGGCAAATTGTACGCAGGCGGCTGAGCGCTAGCTCCACAAGCACGCCCCTTTTGCTGCCCACCAGCTCATGCCATTCATCCACCACCACAAATTCCAGTTGATCGAAATAATCCTGGTAACCTTTTGAAGCCAGTAATAGATGGATGCTTTCCGGGGTGGTGATGAGTGCTTGTGGTGGCATTGTCCGCTGTCGCTGGCGTTCGTTGGTGTCTGTATCACCCGTCCGCAGCCCGATACGGTAGTCCAGATCCAGTTCCTCACTGACTGAGCGGGTCGCTAGGAGTATTTCTGCCGAAAGTGCCCGTAAGGGCGTAATCCAAAGGCAATGGAGGTTTTTTTTCTTTCGTTCCTTGCGGTAGTACTGCTGCAATACACCAAACCACACCGCAAAAGTCTTTCCGTACCCCGTGGGGGCATTCAATAATCCCGATTGGCCGTCAGCGATGGCTTTCCAGGTGTCCTGCTGGAAATGGTGGGGCTGCCAACCCTTATTGAAAAACCAAGCATCGGCAAATGCGTTCATCTCTTCACGCTCCATTTGCTATTCGATTTCCTCATTTGCCCTCAAAACTGATGTATGCCTCCTGTTTTCAAAGTTACAATTTTGCGCGAAATCAATACATACCTTATTGGGATGCCGCAATCAATTGCAGCAAATCCGTCTTAGTGTTCGCTTCACCAGCTTTCTTGTCGCGACGCCAACGCAGGATACGCGGAAAACGCAACGCCACGCCCGATTTGTGCCTGCTACTTGCCTGAATGCCTTCGAAAGCAATCTCAAACACATGGTATGGCTCCACACTGCGCACGGGTCCAAAGCGTTCCAGGGTATGACGTTTTATCCACCCGTCCAGTTCGGTGATTTCCTTGTCGGTAAGTCCCGAATACGCTTTTGCAAAAGGTACGAGCGTGTCGCCATCCCATATGGCAAACGTATAGTCGGTATAAAGGTTAGCCCGGCGCCCATGCCCGCTCTGGGCATAAATCAGTACCCCGTCTACCGTCAGCGGGTCGGTCTTCCATTTCCACCAGTTGCCCCTTCTGCGTCCGCTGCCATATATGCTGTCTTTGCGCTTGACCATCACACCCTCGCAATGGAAATCCCTTGCATGCTGGCGGAAAACTGCCACTTCCCCCCAATTGTTGAAAGGCATCAAGTCCGACAGCAGCAGTACACCTTGCAAGCTGGGTGACGACAGCAATGTTTCCAATAGGTTTCTACGGTACAGCATGTGCATATTCCGGATATCCTTCCCTTCCCATTCCAATAGGTCGAAACATACCATCACCAGCGGTGCTTCCCGAAGCACTTTCGGCGAAAGTGTTTTCCGTCCGATACGTGTTTGCATCACCTGGAAAGGTAGCGGCCGTCCATCTTGCCAGGGGATGATTTCACCATCAACGACCGTGCCGTCCGGCAATAAATCGTCCAGCGACCCAAATTCAGGAAATTTGTCGGTCAGGAGATCTTCCCCTCTACTCCACACGAAAAGTTGGCCATTGCGCACCACTACCTGACCGCGTATACCGTCCAGTTTTTTTTCGATATACCAGTCGCCAATGTCGCCAAGTGATTCCGGCGTGCTGTCCAGTTGGTAAGCGAGGTAAAACGGATAAGGCTGGAAGTCCCGCGTGCCCTGTCCGGGTTCGGCAAACAGTGATGCCATGGTCTCTTTCGCAGGCGACCATTTACCCATCAGGCGGTGGGCTACCGCTGCCTCATCAATGCCTAGGTAAACGGCAAGTGCCTTGATGACCAACTGGCGGGATACGCCCACCCGGAAATTGCCGGTAATCAATTTAGTAAATACAAACCGCTGATCTTTGTCTAAATCCCGCCAGTAGCTGGTGATGAGGTCCTTTTTTCGTTCATCGGCCAGATCAGGAAGCGTAGCGAGTTGTGTGATGACTTCCGGCAACTGATAATCCCTTGTAGGGGCATGTGGGGGCAGCATCAAAGCAATCGCTTCGGCGAGGTCACCCACGATGTGATACGATTCTTCAAATAGCCAGTATGGGATTTCGCTCATATCAGCAGCCCAAAGTTTAAGATCCGCCGTCTTCACTGGTCGCTTGGGCCGGTTGCCTATCAGCAGTGCGATGGCATACAGGCTGCTTCGATCATCGCTGTGCCGCAGATAGTCGACGATGGCCGCCACCTTATCATTTGTCTTTGTTGTCTGGTCAATGGTTACAAATAGTTGGGTAAATAGCTTCATGGTTCGTCCTCCTCAATCGCGGCACCCTGCAAGTGTACCTCAGATGCCCGGAGCCCATATCGTTCACGAAGCCACTGCGCAAATTGCCCTTCGTAGCCATGAGTGACATACACGTGCTCCGCACCTGTGGCGATCACAGCACGGTTGAGCTGCTGCCAGTCGCTATGATCGGACAATACAAACCCGCGGTCTACCCCTTTGCGACGCCGGGTGCCACGCAATTGCATCCATCCGCTGCACAACGCAATACGGTAAGGGGCCAGTTTTTTCAGCCATGGCGAGCCGAAGGCTGACGGCGGAGCAACGATTGCAGCTCCCTTCAAAGTATGCCTATCCATGTCTGCGGCGAGGTATGCTCCAGGGAAATCGTATCCGATGGTGGCCAGTGCCGCGTTTACATTGGCGACCGCACCGTGCAGGAATATTGGGCCGACGGATGTATCCAAGTGATGGAGGATGGTTTGCGATTTTCCGAGGGCATAGCCCAGCAATACCGTATTCATTCCCGTTGTTGCGTTTTGCGACCACCAAGTGTTGATGTCGGAGAAGACAGCTGCCGGATCCGGAAATCGGTAAATCGGGAGCCCGAATGTGGATTCCGTAACAAAATGATGGCACGGTACAGGCTCATAGGGCGTACTTACGCCGTCATCCGTCCACTTATAATCACCGGATACCACCCAGACTTCCCCCCGATATTCCAGACGTACCTGCGCTGACCCAATGATGTGCCCTGCCGGATGCAAGCTTATCCGCAAGCCATTGATGGCGATGACTTCTTCGTAATCCAACGTCTGGATAGTAATGTCCGGCCCCAGCCGAAGCCGTAGGATGGGTGCTGTATGCCGGTGGCACAGGTAATACTGCATTCCCCACCGGGCATGATCGCTATGCCCATGCGTGATGATGGCCCGTTCCACGGGCTCCCAAGGGTCGATGTATACATCGGCTTGCGGACAGTAAATGCCCTGTTTGGTGAATTTCAGCATCGTTGGAAATTAAACAAAAATAGCGCGCCATGGTTTATGCGAATTATTGCTATGTTTGGATTATGGAGAACGTATGCTATGAAGGGCAGGTTATATGGGCCCAGATTGATGCCAACAGGCATTTACGGCATTCGGCCTATGCCGATTTTTGCGCACAGGCCCGGAGCAATATGTTGGAAAAAATAGGACTTTCGCTTGACAAGATTGCGGAAACGAACATCGGCCCGGTTTTATTCCGGGAGGAACTGGTATATTTACGAGAAATCCATTTGAATGATTGGGTACAAGTAACTGTGGTCATGACAAAATACAACACCGCGAATTCGCGGTTTTCATTTCGTCACGAGATTTACCGTTCGGATGGCACCAAATGCGCGGTAGTGACGGTGGACGGTGCATGGATGGATTTGGTAAAACGGAAGCTTACCGTTTTGTCGCCCGAATGGCAAGCCATCGTGGAGCAGTTGCCGAAAAGCGAAGATTACCAGGAATTATCAGCATGACGCGCCAAAAGAGAAAACCCGCGGGACACCTTGATCCTGCGGGCTTTCCATTTGTTACCCACTGATTATCCTACGCACAAATTCTTCTACTTCACTTCAATCAACCGTGAAGCTAATTTTGCTTCTTCCTTTTTGGCAATAGCTACTTTCAGCACGCCATCCTTGTAATTTGCATCGATACTGTTATGGTCGATGCTATCGGGCAAAGTAAAGGACCTGGCAAATGATGTATAGCTGTATTCGCGTTTGCTGTACTTCTTGCTTTCGGCTGTAGTTTCGGCCTTCTTTTCAGCGGAGATAGTCAATACATCACCGTCCACATTGATTTTGAAATCACCTTTTTCCAACCCGGGAGCAGCCAGTTCAATGTGATAGGCATCACTTGTCTCAGCCACATTTACCGCAGGTACGCGCGAGATAAAGCGGTCAGACAAAAATGAATCGTTGAATATTGGGTTGAAGAAATCATTTACCCAATTGTCTACTCCCCTGTTTTTGTTTCCTTGAAATTTTACCAATGTCATTGTTCAATCCTCCTATAAATTTTGTTTGTTTTCTAACTTTGGTAAGGTGCGTCCAAAATATATACCAAGGAAGAAATGAAATTGTTTTAATGACTTTTTGACATCATATTGGGAAAAAATCAAGACATTTTGTCTTGTTCCCACGTTAAAGACACTGCAGCTTTTGCATGGTCCCCGCCAAAGGGCGGATGGTTTTTGCAAATACTTACTTCAATTTCAGACACCACAGGAAAGTCCTTCCGGATGCGGCCCAACATCGCTTCGGCTACGGTTTCCAGCAGTTTCCGTGATTGCTGCATTTCCGTTTTGGCGATGGTATAGAGTGTTTCGTAGTTGACTGTATTTTGCAGGTCCTCTTGACCATCATGCTGCTTGTCAAATTTTACCCGGATAGCTACCGTAAATTCATTGCCGAGCACCTGTTCTTCCGGATAGTAGCCGTGATAGGCATAAAACCTCAAGGCCGTAAGTGCGACTGTTTGCTGGATATTTCCCATGTATGCAAACCTACGATATTTACTGTTAATGTATAAAAGGGATATACGAATCCATAAACGCACAGCAGTGTGTTTGCCGTTGGCATAAATCAACTTTTATCACTATACTTGTACGCCAATACACAGATATGAGCCAATACAACGCGCCAGATTATTACTTATTGGATGAACTCATCGGTGAGGAGCATTTGCTCATCCGCGATAGCGTGCGGCAATGGGTCAACCAACAGTTGCTGCCTGTCATTGAGGATTATGCCCAACGGGCAGAATTTCCAAGCCAATTGTTGCCCGGCATGGCGCAGCTTGGGTTGTTCGGTCCTACTATTCCAGAAGAATATGGTGGCGCTGGGTTGGATTACCTTGCCTATGGCATCATGATGCAGGAACTCGAACGTGGTGATTCCGGTATCCGATCCACGGCATCCGTCCAAGGCTCATTGGTGATGTATCCGATATATGCCTATGGAAGTGAAGAGCAAAAGCGGCATTACCTGCCCAAGTTGGCCAATGGTGAGCTGATGGGGTGCTTTGGCCTCACGGAACCCAACCATGGATCCAATCCGGCAGGCATGCTCACCCGTTTTGAAGACGACGGTGATCAGGTGGTGCTCAATGGATCCAAGATGTGGATATCCAACGCACCCTTTGCAGATATTGCCATCGTGTGGGCAAAAAACCCGGAAGGAAAAGTACAGGGGCTTATTGTGGAACGCGGCATGGAAGGGTTTAGCACGCCCGAGACGCACAACAAGTGGAGCCTTAGGGCCTCGGCTACCGGCGAACTGGTGTTTGATCACATGCGTGTACCCAAAAACCATATCTTGCCCGGCGTCACCGGTATGCGCGGCCCGCTTAGCTGCCTCAATCAGGCCCGCTACGGCATTGCGTGGGGTGCCTTGGGAGCTGCGATGGATTGTTACGACACGGCCGTACGCTACGCGATAGAACGCGAGCAGTTTGGCAAACCGATCGGCGGGTTTCAGTTGCAGCAAAAGAAACTGGCGGAAATGCTCACCGAAATCACCAAAGGACAACTGTTGGTATGGCGCCTGGCCACATTAAAAAATGAAGATCGCGCCACGCCCGCACAGATATCCATGGCCAAGCGCAACAGTGTGGCTACGGCATTGCAGGTGGCCCGCGAGGCGCGTCAGGTGCTTGGGGCCATGGGCATTACGGGCGAGTATCCCATCATGCGGCACATGATGAACCTGGAATCGGTAGTGACCTATGAAGGTACGCACGATATCCACCTGCTGATTACCGGCATGGATATCACCGGAATAAATGCATTTGGTTAGGCTTTAAGCCGGGAAGTCTGGGGTCAGGAGAAGTTACAAGTGAAAAATCGAAAGTCGTAAGTTAACATAAACAACATGAAAATGAAGTCGTTTATTTCTGCTGGAATGGCCGCATTGCTGGCGATTCCGGCCTTAGCACAACAGCAAACAATGAAACCAGAAGAAACCGAAGTATGGGAACCGGAACCCCGCGTGGTGACGACTTACCCGAATCGTGCACCGTCGGATGCTATCACCCTGTTTGATGGCACATCGCTTGATCAATGGGTGAGCAAGAAAGACGGCTCTTCGCCCGCTGAATGGGAAGTATCCGATGGTTTTTTTACCGTCGCACGTGGCAAGGGCGATATTCAAACGAAACAAGAATTTTCGGATTATCAACTGCATGTGGAATGGCGCAGTCCTACAGAAATCGTCGGGGAAAGTCAGGGCCGCGGCAATAGCGGGATTTTCATGCAGGGCCTTTATGAAGTACAGGTGCTGGACAGCTACAACAACCGTACATATTCCAACGGACAAGCAGCAAGCCTCTATAAACAACGCATTCCACTGGTGAACGCTACCAAGGCGCCCGGCGAATGGCAGACTTATGACATCATCTGGACCGCTCCGCGCTTCAATGCAGACGGCATCCTTATCAGTAAGGCCCGGGTGACCATCCTCCATAACGGGGTGTTGGTGCAGAATAATGTTGAGTTGGATGGCGCTACTGAATATATTGGTATACCCAAATACAAGGCCCATGGCGCAGGCCCCATTGTTTTACAAGACCACGGGAATCCGGTAAGTTTCCGGAATATCTGGATAAGGCCCCTTTAGCTGGTAATTAGCTTAATAGATTAGATGAAAAATAAAAGGTCGGATATCGAAAGACATCCGACCTTTGCTTTTTTTATAAAATTCCTTAACCAGGTAATATACCTGGCGCTAAAAACTTCTAATCCTACAGCGCTTCAGCAGCTACCTTGGTCTTTTCCTTCTCGTAGCTTTCATTGTGAACGCTGGCGACTGCTCGGCCAGAGGGATCGTTCAGGTTCTGGAATGAAGCATCCCAGGCCAACGCTTCAGGGGTACTGCATGCCACGGATTTGACAGATGGCACGGTAAGTGCTGCTGTATCTGAGGGAAAGTGTTCCGCAAAGATAGACCGATACAAGTATTCTTCTTTATTTTGGGGTGGGTTGATAGGAAAACGCCCAGCTGCCCCAGCAAGCTCTTCGTCACTGACACGTTCGGCCGCCTGTGCCTTCAATGTATCAATCCAGCTATAGCCCACGCCATCTGAAAACTGTTCCTTTTGCCGCCAAGCGATGCTTTCAGGCAAATAATCTTCAAATGCTTTGCGTACCACCCACTTCTCCATGCGGCCTTCCCTGATCATTTTATCTTCGGGGTTCAACCGCATAGCGACGTCCATAAACTCTTTATCCAAAAAAGGCACGCGGCCTTCTACACCCCAAGCCGCTAATGACTTGTTGGCCCTTAGGCAATCATAAAGGTGAAGCTTACTGAGTTTGCGTACGGTTTCTTCGTGAAATTCCTTTGCATTGGGTGCCTTGTGGAAATACAGGTACCCGCCGAACAACTCATCCGAACCTTCACCCGAAAGCACCATCTTGATGCCCATTGATTTGATTACACGTGCCAGTAAATACATTGGTGTGGATGCACGGATGGTCGTCACGTCATACGTTTCCAAATGATAGATGACATCCCGGATCGCATCCAGTCCTTCCTGAATGGTAAAATTGATCTCGTGGTGGATGGTACCGATATGGTCAGCAGCTTTCTTGGCCGCTATCAGATCCGGCGATCCTTTCAGCCCCACGGCAAACGAATGCAAACGGGGATACCACGCCTTCTCCTGATCGTTGGACTCGACACGGCGAGACGCAAACTTTTTCGTGACAGCTGCAATAACCGAAGAATCCAGCCCGCCTGAAAGCAATACTCCGTAAGGCACGTCCGACATCAACTGGCGATGTACCGCATCCTCCAACGCCTTACGCAACGTATCTATATCAGTGACATTGTCTTTTACATTATCATATTGCTCCCAATCACGGGTGTACCATTTGCGGGGTTCATTGCCTTCCTTACTGTATAAGTAGTGTCCCGGAGGAAAAGTCTCGATACGGCTGCAATAACCTTCCAACGCCTTCAATTCAGAGGATACGAAAAAAGTCCCTTGTGTATCCCACCCGATATACAACGGAATAACACCAATGTGATCCCTCGCGATCAAATAAGCGTCTTTTTCTACGTCGTAAAGCGCGAATGCAAAAATGCCATTCAAGTCCTCAATGAAATCCGGCCCTTTTTCTTGATATAACGCCAAGATGACTTCACAATCAGATTGTGTGGAAAATGCGTAATCGGGCAGCTGATTTCGCAATTGCTGATGATTGTAAATCTCTCCATTCACCGCCAACACAATATTACCATTCGCACTAAACAACGGTTGTTGGCCAGATTTTGGATCAACAATTGCTAAACGCTCATGCGCTAAAATAGCCCGCTCCGAGCTATATATCCCCGACCAATCCGGCCCACGATGGCGAATCTTTTTCGACATCTTCAACACTTGGGGGCGCAATTCTTCCGACTTTATTTTCAGGTCAAAAGCACCAATGATTCCACACATAAATTAATCAATTAAAATTTGATAGCTATATAGGACTACAAAGTAACGAATAAAAACATTAACATTTGCAACAAATTATATATTTTTTAATGATTTTTTCAATGAAACGACATTTTTTACAAAATAATATCAATGAATACAAGATTACACTGTCACAATATTAATATAAAGAAGCCTTAAATATTGCCATGAAGATGAGTCCTGCTTTGGTCAACTGCTACATAAAGGTTACTTTTGTATCCACAAGATGGTGCTGTCGCCGGCATGCTTCCCCGGCAGCACAGCGTATGAAGTTTGTTTTAATTGACAAACTTTTTTAAGTTTGAATGCAATCGACAAGGAAACACACCACCAATCGTTCAAAACGTGAAGAAACGAATCGCTATTTTTGCTTCTGGCTCCGGATCCAATGCCCAAAAGATTATGGAGAATTTCAAATACCACGATCAAGTCGAGGTAGCACTTGTATTGAGCAATAATCCAGATGCTTATGTGTTGCAGCGCGCGGACAACTTTGAAGTCCCTACGCATATTTTTGACCGTCATGCATTTTATGAAACCGATGAAATTGTCAACCTGTTGGACAAGCTTAAAATAGATTTGATTGTACTGGCTGGATTCCTGTGGTTGGTGCCACAAAACTTGTTGCGCCATTACCCCAATAAAATCATCAACATCCATCCCGCGCTGCTCCCGGCATATGGTGGCAAGGGCATGTATGGCGATCGCGTGCACAAAGCCATTCTGGAGGCCGGAGACGAAGAATCCGGCATTACCATCCATTTCGTCAATGAAAACTTTGATGAAGGTGAAATCATATACCAGGGCCGGTTCCGTATTGAACCCGGAGACAGTTTGGATATCATTAAGTTCAAAGGGCAGCAATTGGAGCACCTCCATTATCCAAAAATTATCGAAAATCTCTTGAAGAAGATGTGACGATCACCGGTAAAATAGGATGTTTCCGTAGCGGCTTATATTTTCGGCAAAAATAGCTAAGTTTGCCGCTCGAAAACTAAATAGCGATATAAGCATGAGCCATCCGGTCAAAATAAAAAACGCACTCATATCCGTATACTACAAAGACGGCCTTGATCCTTTAATCCATCTCCTGCAACACCACGGTGTTACCTTTTATTCCACCGGGGGCACGGAAACGTTTATTCGCGATTTGGGCTATGACGTCGTGCCTGTGGAAGATCTCACCGGATACCCTTCTATATTGGGCGGACGGGTGAAAACGCTTCATCCTAAGGTATTCGGAGGTATCCTATCCCGTCGCCCGCTGGAATCCGATAAGCAGCAATTGCAGGAATATGAGATACCCGAAATCGATCTGGTTATTGTAGACCTCTACCCCTTTGAGGAAACGGTGGCGTCCGGTGCTCCGGAACAGGCCATTATCGAAAAAATCGATATTGGTGGCATATCGCTCATCCGGGCTGCTGCCAAAAACCACAACGATGTGGTCATCGTTGCATCCAAGGATGATTATCAATTTTTGGCGGATATCCTCACGGAAAACGAAGGGTATACCTTTTTGCAGCACCGCAGGGAATTTGCCAAGCGGGCATTCAACGTGTCATCCCACTACGATTCGGCTATTTTCAATTATTTCAACCAGGAACAGCCTTTGCAGGTCTTCAAACGGAGCGAACAGCGTGCACAGGTGCTACGGTATGGCGAAAATCCCCATCAACAGGGTGTGTTTTACGGCAACTTGGACGATTTGTTTGACAAATTGAACGGAAAAGAACTGTCCTATAACAACCTCGTGGATGTCGATGCCGCCTTGTCGCTGATCGATGAATTTGACACGCCTACATTTGCCATCCTGAAACATACCAATGCTTGCGGAGTGGCCTCACGGGCCAATTTGCTGGCTGCTTGGCAGGATGCATTGGCCTGCGACCCGGTTTCTGCCTTCGGCGGCGTCATTATCTGCAATGGCGAAATCGATGAGGTTACCGCGATGGAAATCAATAAACTTTTCTTCGAGGTACTTATCGCCCCGGCATACACCG
Organism: Parapedobacter koreensis; assembly: GCF_900109365.1. GTDB lineage: Bacteria > Bacteroidota > Bacteroidia > Sphingobacteriales > Sphingobacteriaceae > Parapedobacter > Parapedobacter koreensis. The sequence goes on from NZ_FNZR01000003.1 coordinate 769,309, forward strand.
ATAGTGCGTTGCGCGTGCTCAGCAGCAAAAAAAATCGGATCGTCCTAAAAAGGAAGGATGTGCCGCTGCCTGCCAAACAAGTTAAGACCTTGCTAAACGGCATCATCGAGCAAGATAAAGATGCCATCATCGAAGGGGCGTCGCAAATGCAGGTGGTGACCACCAGCACACCTTCCGACGAAGCGCTTGAAGACCTCCTATTTGCCAATAAGGTGGTGAAACATACCAAGTCGAATGCCATTGTTTTGGCAAAAAACGGGCAGTTGTCTGCCAGTGGTGTCGGGCAAACCTCGCGGGTAGACGCATTGCGGCAAGCTATCCAAAAGGCAACATCTTTCGGTTTTGATCTCCATGGTGCTGTACTGGCGTCCGATGCATTCTTCCCGTTCTCGGATTGTGTGGAGATAGCTGCAGAAGCGGGTATCACCGCCATTACCCAGCCCGGGGGATCCATCCGCGATCAGGAATCCATCGATATGGCCAACAAGAAAGGGGTGGCGATGGTCTTCACCGGAGTAAGGCATTTTAAACATTAGCAGCAGGCTGATAGCCCAAAGCGTAAAGCAAAAAAAATGAAATTCGGAAGCGTAGACAACCCAGCGACGGTAGATTTTACCCTACCTCCTACACATTCAGACACCTTTGCTCTGCTGGCTCAGCATAAAGCCGGTGCCGATTTGGAAGTGTATGTGGGCTGTGCCAAGTGGAATAAGCAGGATCTGAAGGGATTTTATCCACGCGGCACCAAAGATGAGCTTACCTATTATGCCACCCAATTCAATAGCATTGAACTGAACGGTACATTTTACAATGCTCCGGATAAGGGACAGGTGGAAACATGGAAAGCCAAAACGCCTGCCGACTTCAAGTTTTTCCCTAAAGTACCGCAAACCATAAGCCATTATGGCCGCTTACTGAATGTGGATGAAAAAATGGCTGCATTCTGCGATGCTATCGTGCTGTTTGAAGAAAAATTGGGTGTCAGCTTTCTCCAATTGCACGACAATTTCAAGCCAAAGGATTTTGATCGGCTGGCGGCATTTGTCAAGAAGTTTGCCAAATCGGTTCCGCTGGCGGTAGAAGTTCGCAATGCGGAATGGTTTGCTGATGCCACGGTCAGCCAAAAACTATACCACCTGCTGGAGACGGAAAACGCAGCAAATGTCATTGTCGATACCGCTGGTCGGCGGGATATGCTGCATATGCGCCTCACTACACCCACAGCTTTTGTGCGCTACGTGGGTGCCAACCACCCCACAGACAAAAAACGGTTGGATGATTGGGTGGCTCGCATTCAGGAATGGCGAGACGCGGGGTTGCGATCCCTCTACTTTTTTGTACACCAGAATGTGGAAGTCGAATCTCCGCTGCTATCTACTTATTTTATTGCCGAGTTGAATAAAACGCTGGGCCTTGAGGTAAGGGGGCCGCATGGTCAACTATTTTAGTGTGCTTCCGCATAAGCCGAATGCAGCAATACATCTTTAAATACATGTACATGCAGGGCCGCCACGCGGCTCCACACCGTCGGTGCCATCAATTTTAGGGAGTTGTCCCGCATTTGCTGCATCAGCGATGGCGATTTTAGCAGTGTTATCGTTGCATCCGCAAGTTGCTTAGGTTGCTCGAAATCCACCATCCGCCCTACATTGGCGGCCAACAGTTCCTTCGCATGGGGTATGGGAGTGGATACCACGGGGCAACCGCAGCTCAATGCATAGACAAACGTGCCGCTCACCGCCTGATTGGGATCTTTGGAAGTAAACAAGTACAGATCCGTCAGCGTGAGGTATTCCAGCAGCTCGGCAAGCGAGACATATTCGTCGATGAACTGCACATAGTCAGCGATGTGCAAAGCCGCTATCCGTGCTTTCAGGAAATCACGGTAAGCTTCACCTTCGTGCTTCAAAACCTCGGGGTGGGTCTTTCCGATAATAAGGTACAGCGTGTCGGGAAATTCTCGCACAATATCGGGCAGGGCATCTAGGGCCGTTTCGATGTTCTTGCCTCTACCCAATAACCCAAAGGTGGCGAGTATACGGCTTGTTGGCGGTACCTTATACCATGTCCTGAGCTTTTCTTTGGGTACAAGCGGGGCCGGATGCGTACCATGTGGAATAATGGTGAGCAGCTCCGCGGGCAGTTGGTAATCCGTTAGCAGGATGTTGAAAGCATGCCTCGTCATCACGATAATCCGTGCCGAAACGCTGGCAATTGCCCTTACGGTTTCCCGTATTTCGGCATTAGGGCTGGGTAGCACGGTGTGAAAAGTAACCACTACGGGTTTTTGGATGTTGTATAGCAAAAGCAGCAAATAGTTGCCATAGCTGCCACCAAACAATCCAAACTCATGCTGGACAAATACAGCCTTCACATGAGAAGCGTGACTGATTTCCCGGGCTACCCGGATGTAATCTTCCGGTTCAGCCGTGCAAAGCGTATAGTGCACAGGGGATCCGTACGTATGGTGCGTATTCGATTCCAGTGCGCAGACCACCGGATCGAACGAATTGCCGCAGGCACCCTTCAATGCGTGTATCAAATCCTTGCTATAGGTAGCAATTCCACATTCACGTGGTGGATATGAGGTAATGAAAACAAGCTTACTGGACATAACCTATTTTTTTAAGCGCTGGCATGCGGTGCTGAAAGTGCAGCCAACAGTTGCTGTATGTTTACCGAGGCCACGGCTACCCGGCAATCGGCCGCGCCATAATAGATGTAGAGCCTGTCACCAAAAAGTGCCGTACCTGTCGGAAAAACGACGTTATTGACCACCCCTACCCTTTCCCATTCAAATTCAGGCGAAAAAAGGGGGCGGCTAAGCCGCGCCAACTCCTTTTTTGGGTTTTCTTTATCCAATAGCGCCGCGCATGCATGATAGCGGTACCCATCGGGGCTATCTTCTACGCCGTGGTAAATGAGTAGCCACCCCCTATCGGTAGCAATAGGCGGACAACCCGCACCGATGTAGCTGGACTCATGGGCATATCGTGGTTCCATGACAATATGGTCGGAAAAACACAAAAGATAATCCACCCAAAATTCATGGGTGAGCGTTGCTGGCACCTCATCGGCAAATACAATTTGTATACCTGGCCGGATGCGGTGCAAGAAGGCAAGCTTACCGTTGATGCGATCCGGAAAAAAAACGATGTTTTTGTCCCACATCCGGAGATTCGGCCGCATCAAACCGCGTATGGCATAATCTTGGTGTTCCCTGAAATATTTCGGGTTGACGACGCAACCACATTCCACCAAATCCCTGAACCGTTTAAAGTCGATTTCCGGGACGATGATACCCATTTTATGGAATTTCACCAAATCCGTGGACGTAGCCAGCGCCCCCAGTGCATTGGCACCATCGTATGCCGTGTAGGTAAGGTAGTACGTTCCGTCGATGTTTACTATCCGTGGGTCTTCCATACCCTGCGATTCATAGGGATGTTGTGGGATGAGGATCGGCATCGTGTTGCGCTGGGCAATTTGAAGCGGCCCGTCCAAACGGCAATAACCAATGGTAGAGAAATTTCCCTCCCTTACCGCTCTATAAAATAAATGTACATCCGATCCAACCCGGATAGCTGCTGGGTTGAATACGCCTAAACTTTCAAAACCCAAGATGGTGCTTTCTAATAGAATGCCTTCTTTTTTTACATCCACCAGCCTGGAAGTGTCCTCAAAAAGCGTCTTTATGGCAGCGAAGTTGTCCATCAGCTGTTTACGTGCGAGGTAGGCAGACCGTTATCCGGTTGAAAACACCTTTCACCTTTTTGATACCGTTCACGGCGTTGAATGCTGCCACTTTATGGCATTGTTCCTTGACCTCACCTTCCAAGGTCACCCACGCATTGTCTACAATCGCCCGGATAGGTTCAGCACACAAGGTGGGATGCCAAGCAAATTGGTCGGCTATTTCAACGGCTATTTCCGTATCGCTGTCATACAATGGGCATAGTACATGGAGATTAAGGGCAATGGCCTTGACTCCGCTTACATCCTTTGCCACACGCTCTACCGTCTTCTTTTGAGCAAGACTATGCACATAGCCACTAAGCGTCACCACGCCCTGTGCCACATCCACGATAATGTCCTTGGCATCCAAATCCGGTTCGGATTGAAGCCTTTCGACTACCTCGTCACGAATTTTATTGATAGTGTTCATCACTGAATCCCATTTGGTTATTCCCAAAGATGGGACAGATAATGGGCAACCGAAACGACCAAAGTCTTGTGCGGCGATGATTTTTGTCATGCATACGCTATTGGGATAGCCATACCTTAGCTGAAAATAAAAATTCAAATCGCCATGAGTATGACATTAAGAAAACGGGATCGTTTGCCATCACGGATGGCAGACTGGTTGAATCCGATTTCATCGATTTGGGATCGTGATTTCTTTGATACCAATCTAGACTTTTTCACCAGGCGGGTCGTAAGCGTTCCTTCCGTAAACATTACCGAAACACCCAATGACTATGTACTTGAAGTGGCTGCACCCGGATTGAAACGGGAAGATTTCAAGTTGGCGGTAGAAGACCATGCGCTTTCCATCAGCGCGGAGAACACGGATGAAAAGAAGGAAGAAAAGGATGGGTATTGCAGGCAAGAATATACATTTAATTCTTTCCAGCGATCCTTTGCCTTGCCAGATCAGGTAAAAGAAGGTGAAATCAGTGCCACGTATACGGATGGCATCCTGAAAATAACTGTCCCGAAAACCACCGAATCCGTTGCGCAACCGGCACATACGATACCGGTTTCCTGACGTGCCCAAGAGGCAGGCGGGTAGCCTGGGAGCTACCCGCCTCGTTACACGGCCGGATCAAGGAGTCAATGGCTTATCCGTTCCAGTTTTTCCGGGGCGATGATTCTGATGCCACCATCCGTGATCGCAATCAGCTGTTCGTCCCTGAAATCAGCGAGTGTGCGGTTCAGGGATTCAAGAGCCGTCCCTACAAAGCTAGCCATATCTTTGCGAGACACTTTCATCAGGGAAGTGTCTTCTTTGTCGCGTTGGTATTCGAAGAAGTAAATCAATGCCGAAGCCACACGTTGGCGAACCGATTGGTAAGCCACGCCAAGCAGCCGCTTTTCGGTTTCGAAGAGATTGTGAGACAAGATGTCGATAATGCCGGAGGCAATTTTTCGATTGGTCTGGGTCAGCCGTTGGAAATCCGACTTCGGAATGATCCCTACTTCGGTATCCGTAAGGGCCACGGCACTTTCCGTATAAACGGTGTCATTGAGTAAGGGTAAATATCCAATAAATTGCCCCTCACGATGCATGCCGGTGAGGAGTTCTTTGCCGTCAAAATTTAGGCGCATGGTCTTTACCCGACCCCGGAGAATATGGTAGAGTTCCTGGGGTGATTGCCCTTCCCTGAAGATATGGTCGTTTTTGCGATACCATTTACGGGATTTGTTGTCGGAAATGCGCTGAAATTCATTGGTCTCTGCCATGCTATCGCTGAACATGGTTTTTAGGTGCTCATTCTTCTTCAATCTTACCTCTACGGCCTCTAGAAGTTCCATGCCATCAAAAGGCTTCATGAGGTAATCATCGGCCCCCATGCTCATTCCTTTCCGGAAATCCGTCCTTTCGGATTTCGCTGTGAGAAAAATAAAAGGTGTATTGGCCGTATCCGGATGTTTCCGCAACACAAGGAGTACGCCATATCCGTCAAGTTCGGGCATCATGATGTCGCACAGTACCAAGTCCGGTTTATGCTTCAGGGCTAGCGCTATCCCGGCTTTCCCATGGGGAGCCGTAAGCACTCGATAGCCGTCTATACGTAATATATCGGCAATGTCCTCCCTTATTTCATCATTGTCCTCAATAACTAATAGGATTGCATTCATAGCCATACCCGTTGAAGTACCAATTTTGAAGGCTGCTTTTTCCAGTGGAAATTTATGCAAGAAGCACAGAATAGCCAATGACACCACGCACGCGATAAAGTAACAACGATCACCTTTTTAATGGGAGTGCCCTGCGGTACCTGTTAGCACGGCATTGATGAAAAATGCACCCGTTGTCACGATCTTCGCTTCTTTGGGAATTTGGTTGACCAACGTAATGGCCGTATACCCCATTTCCGAAGGTCCCCTTACCACCTCTATTTTTTCGAAATTTAAGACATCCTCCGCATGTGCATGAGATGCTGTTTCATGTTCATGGTCGTGTTCATGTTCAGCATGATCGTGGGATTCTTCTTCGTGGTTATGCTCATCTTCATGTGCCTCGGGTTGTTTGTCCGTCACCACAAAGATGTAGCTCTTGCCCTCGGCATCCACGATGGCCCCGTTGGGTACGGCCGTAGACGACACTTCACCCAGGCTGATTGCCGCGGTAATATTCATGCCGTCTATCAGTCCGGTTTTATCTCCGCTCACGGCACAATGCACCGGTATGGTTTTACTTTCGTCTTCAAATGATGCACCGATACCAAATATATTGGCATCATAGGTTTTATTCGGATTGTTGGTCAGCATAAAATGGATACGCTGCCCGATGCTCAGGAGCGGGAGGTCCTTTTCAAAGACATTTAAATCCAGATGGAGCTGATTGTTTTGTACAACTTCCGCCACTGGAGACGATGCATCTACATAGCTGCCCAGCTGCGCATACACATGGCTGACAATGCCTCCCACCGGGCTAGTGACTGCCAACTCCGTTTGAAGGTTGTCATGGCTCACCTTATCCGGCTCGATTCCCATCAGCCGAAGCTGCTGGAAGAGCGACGCCTTGCGTGTGCGTTGCACATTAAGCTCCGTCTCGGCATTTTGGAGGTTCTTCAAGGCCCCCACATTGCCTGCATTTAATGCTTGCTGCCGTTCCTGCTCCTGTTCCGCGAGAGCGATCTTGCTGCTGATGGCAAGGTATTCTTCTTGAAGCTGGATGAATTGCGGGTGCACAATGGTTGCGATGATCGCACCCTGCCGCACGGAAGTGCCCACATCTACCCTTAATGTTTTGATTACCCCCCCATATAAGGCGGTGATATTCGCCTTGTTGCTGTTTGGTACTTTCAGGCGGCCGCTGGCTTTGATGACAGCCGTCAATTCTTTCTGTTCAAGCTGTCCCAGCGTCAGATTGATGGACTGTATCTGCGCTTTGGTGAGTGTTGTGATGCTACCCCCCTGCCCTTCACCATGCTCATGGCCGTGTTCGTCGCCATGAGCATGCCCGTCATCGGTTCCACGACCGCTACAAGCCCCGATCAGGAAGGCCAAAAGCAGGAAGAACAAGGCCCTTGTGTATGGATGATTACCAACTATAAAATTAATGGTGTTCATTTCTTTATTAATTATTGATTAAAAAGTGAATGGTTATTACGGACTGGTTGAGCGCTTGGACGGCGGCAAGGTAGGCCAGTTCCACGTCTGTGGACGTCTGTAGCGCATACAGGTATTCCACATAGCTGATTTCGCCGGTGCGGTAACCTAATTGTGCCGCTTGGATAATATGCTCAGCGTTGGGCAATGCTTGCTGCACGAAATATTCATGCCGTCTTACGCGGAGTTCATATTGTTCCTGAGCATTCAGGAGTTGCGCCCCCATGGCACGTGTGGCCTGCTGCGCCGTTGCCTCAGCGGCTTGCCGCTGGTATTCCAACGCCCGTATGCGTCCTTTTGTGGCACCGAATGTGAGTGGGATGGCGATACCTGCATTCATGAAACTGAACCGCCTGTCACGACCGACGAATTGTTCGCGGCCATCTATCAGGTAGGTACCCACCAACGATTGGTTGGTATATCCAACCGTTAAGTCGGGCAGCGCTTGGGCCACTTCTACTTTTCTGTTTTGTTCGGCGATAAGGGCATCCTGCTGCAATCCCCGGATGAGCGGGTGTTTTTTGATAGCAGCGCTGTCAACAAGGTCGGTCAGCTTAAGTGGCTCGTAGGTAACCCCATGGGCCACGGCGAGGGCGCTATCCGTATTCAATAGTGCCTTAAAATCGTTATAAGCATTTTGTAATTGACCTTCGTTTTCCTCCCACAGTAGCTTGATTTCCCCTCTTTTGGTAATAGCCGTGTTCACCTCCAGCAGGCTACCCTCTCCGGTTTGATGGCGCAAGGAAGCCGCTCTGGTGGCATCGGCATACAAGCTGTCCAAATAGGCAAGTTTACCTTGCCTGTGCAGTAGGTATTGGATTTGATAAAATGATGTCTGCACCTGACTTTTAAGCGCATTGACGGTGATCTCCCGTTTTATCTGGCTCGCTTCCGCTTCCGCATGGTATAGCTTGCGGCGGGCACCGAAAACGGTCGGGAAGGGAATCGTTTGGGACAGTTGAAAAGCGTTGTCACGTTCTAAGCTGTTGAAGCTTCCAAACTGCCCGCTCACCTCCGTCTTGGGCAGTTCCATCGCGGCCGCAAGCTTACTCGCCGAAGCCTTGGCATACAATTCGTCTGCCAGGACATCCTTGTTGTTGGTAAGGGCGATGGAGATGGCCTGCTCAATGGTTATCCCGTCGGTACTATCAGCGACTTGCGCTTGGGAAACCTGCGGTATCCCGGTGAGTAACGCTATGAAGATAAGGAGCGGCGCTCCAGTAACGATACCTGCTGCATGGGACCGTGGGCGAGCTTTGCCATTGAACACCACGTAAAGTAGCGGCAAGATGAACAAGGTCAGGAACGTAGCCGTCACCAACCCACCAATGACCACTGTTGCAAGCGGGCGTTGCACTTCTGCCCCAGCCGTGTTGCTCAACGCCATGGGCAAGAATCCCAGGCTGGCCACGGCGGCAGTCATCAGTACAGGCCGTAGCCGGATTTTTGTACCTTCCATCACACGTGCGACTACATCCGTCCATCCATCTTTTTCAAGTTGGTTAAACGTGCCGATCAGGACAATGCCATTCAATACCGCGACGCCAAATAGCGCAATGAAACCGATGCCTGCCGAGATGCTGAATGGCATCCCGCGCAATAACAAGGCAAAGACGCCGCCAATGGCGCTCATGGGGATGGCGGTGAAGATCAATGTCGCATGTTTGAATGTATGGAAGGTGAAAAAGAGCAGCATGAAGATAAGCGCCAGGGATACCGGTACAGCTATCAGAAGGCGTTTTGAGGCCTCCTGAAGATTCTCGAACATTCCCCCGTACGTATAATAATACCCGGCAGGCAATTTGACCTGTTGTTGGAGTTTTGTCTGTATTTCAGCTACCGCACTGGCTACATCGCGGCCATCCAGGTTAAACCCGATGACAATGCGCCTTTTCCCGTCTTCGCGGCTGATTTGTGCGGGGCCCATTTTGAAGGATACCTGTGCAAGCTGCGATAGTGGTACCTGCTCGCCTGTAGGCAAAGGCACCCATAGGTTTCCGACATCTTCAATGGAGCTCCGGTGCGCACTGTCCAGCCGGACAACGAGTTCAAACCTCCGTTCATTCTCAAACACCAGGCCAGCAGCTTTCCCGGCAAATGCGGTGCTTAATATATCGTTCAGCGCGGAAACCGACAGTCCGTAGTTGGCAATCCGTGCACGATCATATTCCACGTTGATCTGTGGCAACCCCGCTATCCGTTCAACCTGTGGTGCAGTAATGCCATCCACACCTTGTATGATCTCGCTCACTTGGTTGGCATACCCCAGCAGGGAATCGAGGTTTTCGCCGAAGATTTTCACCGCTACATCCTGCCGGATACCGGTCATGAGCTCATTGAATCGCATTTGGATAGGCTGGTTTGACTCGAAGAAAACCCCGGGCATTACAGCAAGTTTTTCCATGATTTCATCAGCGAGTTGTTTGTACGTTTTGGTTTCTGCCCATTCATCCCTTGGTTTCAAGATGATCATCATGTCGGTAGCCTCCGGGGGCATGGGATCAGTAGGTACCTCGGCGGCGCCGGTTTTGCCCACGACCATCTTCACTTCATCGAACTGCTTGATGATACGTGACGCTTGCATGGAGGTTTCAATGCTCTGGCTCAAGGAAGTGCCCTGCGGCAGGATACAATGGAAAGCAAAGTCACCTTCCTCCAACTGTGGAATAAACTCGCCTCCCATCCGAGAGAAAATGATGAGGGATAATGCAAATACCGCCACCGTGGTGCCGATAAGCACATACTTTATCCGCAACGCACCCTCCAGCAATGGCCGGTAGATCCGTTGCAGGCGGGCCATCATCCGATCGGAAAAAGAAGCTTTTGCGGCCTTTGTTTTTGGGAGAAACAACGCACACATCATAGGGATATAGGTGAGTGACAGTATCAATGCCCCCAATATGGCAAAACCCACGGTCATGGCCATGGGACGGAACATTTTGCCTTCTATGCCTACCAGTGTAAGGATAGGGATATAGACTATGAGGATGATGATTTCTCCGAATGCCGCGCTCGTGCGTATTTTTGAAGCGGAATGATATACTTCTTCGTCCATTTCCCGTTGAGTAAGCCGCCCGGTCGACTGGCGTAGCCCCAAATGGTGGAGCGTTGCCTCCACGACGATGACGGCGCCATCCACAATAAGCCCGAAGTCAATAGCACCCAAACTCATTAGGTTTGCGCTCACGCCAAAGACATTCATCATGCCCAGCGCGAAGAGCATGGCTAAAGGTATGGAAGAAGCCACGATGAGCCCGGCGCGCAGGTTGCCAAGGAAAACCACCAATACAAAAATCACGATTAACGCTCCCTCGATGAGGTTCCTCTCGACAGTGCTCATGGCTCGTCCCACCAACTCGGTACGATCCAGGTAGGGCTCTATGACCACATCGTCTGGCAAGGATTGCTGTATTGTGGGGATTTTATCTTTTATACGCTGGACGACTTCGTTGCTGTTGTGTCCCTTGAGCATCATTACCACGCCCCCCACGGCATCCACCTCACCGTTGTACGTGAGTGCACCGTACCGTATGGCACCTCCAAACCGTACTTCGGCAACATCCTTGATGAATATCGGTACGCTATTCGGGCGGCTCTTGACGACGATATTGCCCACGTCTTCCAGCGAATTGACCAGCCCAATCCCACGGATGAAATACGCGTTAGGTTTCTTATCGATATAAGCACCTCCCGTGTTTTGGTTGTTTGCCTCCAAGGCGTCGAAAATCTCGGGAATACCGACATCCAATGACTTGAGCCTATCCGGGTTGACGGACACTTCATATTGTTTGAGCTGCCCTCCGAAGCTGTTAATTTCAGCAACACCGGGTGTCCCACGTAGCTGTCGGGCGACGATCCAATCCTGCATCGTGCGTAGGTCCATCGCCGAATAGTTGGCTTCGCTTCCAGCTTTGGGGTGCAAAATGTATTGGTACACCTCCCCTAACCCAGTACTCACCGGGGCCAGTTCGGGTGTGCCGATACCCGCCGGTATCTGTTCGGCGGCTTCTTGCAACCGTTCATGGATAAGCTGCCGGGCAAAATAAACATCGACGTCCTCTTGGAAAACGGCAGTGATGACCGATAAGCCAAATCGTGAAATACTCCTTATTTCGTCGATGTCGGGTACATTGGCTATGCTTTGTTCAATGGGAAAGGTGACCAACTGTTCGACTTCCTGTCCTGCCAAAGTGGGACAGATCGTGATGATTTGAACTTGGTTGTTGGTGATGTCGGGTACAGCATCTATAGGTAGTTTGCTGGCACTCCACACCCCCCATACGATAAGCGTGAAGGTCATCAAACCGATGATGATCTTGTTCTTTATGCTAAAATTTATAATGGAATCTAACATTGTTTGACCGATTAATTCATTGGCAATCAACTCTGATCGCAAGAGCCAACAACGGACAGCTAAGGGCATGCCGATGCAGGCAGCAGCGATTACTTCGTAAAGCTAAAAGGAGATTAAACGGTCGCTTGCGGGGGTTGCCAGATTTTACTTAGAAACAGGTTAGGGATCAGGTTGGTGCCATAAATGGCCGTATCCTTGCTTATCAAGGGAAAATAGCCCGGAGCGTCTACCGGGCCGATGCCGACATGGAGCCCCAATGCCGCACCACAGCAACTACACACGCAGAATGGGCTACATAAATCATGGAAATGATCATCCAAATGATCAGCGGCTGCATACGTCGATGGCTTTTCAAATCCTAACGCAGCGATATCATCATGGCAGGGTACCAATGACAATAGACTGATGTATACGAGCAATATGATGCTGGGCAACTTCACGCACCAAACATAGCCAAAATTGAATGGATATCCAATACCAGCTATTGGTATTATGCAACATATTGGTGATTATTCGTCATATTTTTCCAACTGGCGGAGCAATGTGGCAAAATCTTTCGGGTATGGAGCTTCAAAATGATATGATTTGTCCGAAATGGCCAATCGCAATTCCCGCGCATGGAGGGCAAATCGCTTCATAATGGGTTGTTCTTCCTGATCCTTGCCCAGCGTAAATCCCCGCTTTTTGATTTGTGATAGATAGACCGGCTTGCCCCGGTAGAGCGAATCGCCTACAATAGCTGCATGTTGGGTAGCCAAGTGGACGCGGATTTGGTGCATACGGCCCGTGATGGGACGGCATTCAACCAACGTATAATGCTTGAAATAACGCAGCGACTTGAAATAGGTTTCTGCCCGCTTGCCATTAGCCCGGTCAATGGTGACATTTTTATTGCCCAGGTTAAGAATAGGCAAATCGACCAGTAGGTCTTCAAACACGTGCGTACCTTCGATAATGGCATGGTAGATCTTGGATACTCGACGGCGTTCAAATTCAATGGAAACCAGACGGTAAGTTTCCGGGTTTTTGGCAATCAGTAACAACCCCGAGGTCTCTTTGTCCAGCCGATGGCATATCTGCGCATCAGCATGATATTTTTTTGCCAAACGGATCACACTGAGCTCCCCCCCTTCCCGTTCATCCAAGGACGCCAGAAAAGGCGGTTTGTTGATGACAATGAGGTTGTCATCCTCATGAATGATCAGATCAGCAAATTGCAAGAATTTGGGCGCCCGGCCCTCCAGGGTCTTCATGGATACAAAGGTACGCATTCCCCATGAGAAGCAAAAACGTGGGAGTATGCTTATCCGTATGTGTAAAACCCCTGCCCGCTTTTCCTGCCCAGCTTGCCTGCGGTCACCATATTGACCAACAACGGGCATGGCGCATATTTGGGGTTTCCGAATCCGTCATGCAATACCCGAAGGATAGAAAGGCACACATCCAGCCCGATGAAGTCGGCCAATTGCAGTGGTCCCATGGGATGGGACATACCTAGTTTCATGACCGTATCTATCGCCGCTTCATCGGCGACGCCTTCATAAAGCGCGTAGATGGCTTCGTTGATCATTGGCATCAGGATACGGTTGGCCACAAAACCAGGATAGTCATTTGACTCAATAGGAACTTTATCCAATTTCTTTGAAATAGCTGTAATGGAGTTTGTTGTGATTTCAGATGTGGCATAGCCCTTTATCACTTCGACCAGTTTCATCACCGGTACCGGATTCATGAAATGCATACCAATGACTTTATCGGCCCGTGAAGTCGCTGAAGCGATCTTGGTAATGGATATCGACGAGGTATTGCTGGCCAGGATGGTATGTCTGGGACATAAGCGATCCAATTCAGCAAACAAGCCAAGTTTTATTTCCAGGTTTTCTGTAGTAGCCTCCACTACCAGATCCGCCGTTTGAACCCCATCGATTACACGGGTAAAGGTGGCAATACGCCCAAGGATGGACAACTTGTCTGCCTCGGCAACGATTCCCTTTTTGATTTGGCGATCCAGGTTGTCGGCTATGATGGCCATGGCTTTTTCCAACGCGCCCGGATTGATGTCGACAAGGGCAACATCAAAACCGAATTGGGCGAATGTATGGGCGATTCCATTCCCCATGGTGCCCGACCCGATGACGCTAATACGCTGCATATGGAATACTATTGGTGTGGCACAAACATACTAAAAAACGCCCATCCGCCGAAAGGCGGGATGGACGTTCATCATCAAACTTAACCAAAAAAATATAGAACAATTAAACTACTTCACATTCGGGATTACTTCCGTAGGGGTCGTTTGCGTAGTATCCGCTTTAGCACCCCCTCTTTTATGGAAATTCCGGTGTCCTTTTCTAAACCGTTCGCCTCGAGACTTGCCATCTTTACGTGCTTTCATCGCCGTTTTCATTTTTTCGGCGCGTTCCGCCTGTTGTTGCTTCAAGGTTTCGCGTTGCTCTTCCGTCAGGATATTATCCAACCGCTCCCGGTCGGCTTTCATCTCATCGCGCAGTTCAGCCATCTTGGCTGACCGCTCCTCGCGGGATACCTTCATCTTCTCCGCCTTTTCTAAGTTCAGCGCGTATACTTCTTTTTGTTGTTCGTCACTGAGTCCCAGTCTTTCGGTCAACTGGTCGGTGCGCATTTTGGCAATATCCTCGGCGCTCTGTGGTTGCACCGGACGATGTTGCTGTGCAACCGCGGAGAAAGCCATTCCTGAAATTAAAAGTGTAATCAATGTTGCATTTTTCATGATAATTCCCTTTCGTTATTTTAGCAATTTACTATTTGTCGCTTTTAATCATAAGAGAAAATTCAGACGGAAAAGTTTAATGTTGGGCTTTGTTAAAAAATGTTAAAACCAATAATGTAACAATGGGGGCAGTTGCGTGTCTCACTACATATGAACCAAACACACACATATGCTTGAAGTCAAGAACATCGTAAAACAATATGCCAACCACCGGGCGTTGGATGATGTTTCCACACGGGTAGAAAAGGGAAGCATTTTCGGACTGCTGGGACCCAATGGCGCAGGGAAGACATCGCTGATTCGTATCATCAACCAGATTACGGCGCCGGACAGCGGCGAAGTGTATTTCGATGGAGAGCGGCTCAATCCCAACCATATCGGCCGCATCGGTTACTTGCCGGAAGAACGTGGTCTTTACAAAAAAATGGAAATCGGCGAACAAATGCTTTACCTCGCCCAATTGAAAGGGCTTTCGCGGAAAGACGCCGAGGCCCGTATTAAGCATTGGTTTGAGAAGATGGAAATGCAGAGTTGGTGGAACAAAAAAGTGGAGGATCTCAGCAAAGGGATGCAGCAAAAAGTACAGTTTGTAGCCACCGTGGTCCATCAGCCCGACTTAATCATATTGGATGAACCTTTTTCGGGATTCGATCCGGTCAATGTAAGCATCATTAAAGAAGAAATATTGGCGCTGAATCGTGCCGGTGCCACTATCATCTTTTCTACCCACCGCATGGAGTCTGTGGAAGAACTTTGCGATAGCATCGTATTGATCAATAAATCCAGGAAAATATTGGACGGTAAGGTCAAGGCGATCAGAAATACGTACCGGACCAACACCTACCGTGTAGAATACCTTGCCTATGAGGAGTCCGTGCTTGCGGTGGAAGGCTTATTTTCCATTGAAAATGCTGCACATACGGACGGCAACACCACCCTTACCATCAGAATAGCTGAAGGCAAGACCATCAATGACGTACTGGCCTACCTGATTCCACTGGTACAAATCCACGAACTTAAGGAAGTGATTCCAAGTATTCATGATATTTTCGTTCAACAGGTAACTGCCCAAGCTTCAAACCCATTAATCGCAACACAGGAATGAACAAGATACTACTCATTATTAAACGCGAATACCTTAGCCGCGTAAAGAAAAAGTCTTTTTTGCTGGTGACTTTTCTGGTGCCGCTATTCCTGATTGGGATTTATGCCCTCACGATATACCTTACCGCCAAAAGTTTTGAAAGCAACCAGGCGACGGTGTATGTCATTGATCAAAGCGGCCTCTTTGAAGGCAAATTGGCTAATACGAACAATATTACATTCCGGGATGCATCGGGTGATATCCCGGCAGAAAAAGAACACATCTTAGATGAGGAAGAAAAAACCTTTCTTCTGATTGTCCCTTCCGATATTGCGGCTTCATCTCACGCAGAGCTGTATGCAAAGGAGACCGCCAGCCTGGCTATCCAGAACGAGGTAAGCCGCCAGTTGGAGCAGGTACTACGCGACATTGCCTTTGCCAATGCTGGGATTGACCGGGCTACGGTAGAAAGCATCAGCCCTGAAGTAAACCTTTCTGCGAAGGAAATCACGGCCGATGGTGAAAAAGACAGCAGCGCGGGTGCCGCAATGGGCATAGCGATGTCGCTCTCTGTCCTGGTTTACATCTGTCTGTTTCTTTATGGTGCTCAGGTCATGCGCGGCATTATCGAAGAGAAAAACAGCCGCATTGTGGAGGTCATCATCTCTTCGGTCAAACCATTCCAACTGATGATGGGCAAAATTATCGGTATCGGCTTGGTCGGGCTTACCCAATTTATCCTTTGGATCGTGCTTTCTTCGGCGTTGATGGGTGTGGCAAGCGCCGGAATCACGGACGGTCAGGGCGTTAAAGCACAAATCGAAAACCAGCAGATTGCATCAGGTGATGAAGTGCAGCCAGTGGCCACATCACAAGGGGGCATATTCAGCAAAGCCAAGCAGGAACTGGGCAAGGTCGATTTCCCGACCATCATCATCACCTTCCTGCTCTATTTCTTCGGGGGCTATTTGTTGTATAGCGCATTATTTGCCGCGGTAGGCTCTGCGGTAGACAGCGAGACCGAGACGCAGCAGTTCATGTTTCCGATAACGATTCCATTGTTATTCACCTACATTTTATCCTTCGGGGTATTGGTCAATGATCCGCATGGGCCACTGGCTTTCTGGCTGAGCATGATTCCATTTACCTCACCCATTGCGATGCTGGTTCGTATACCCTTTGGCGTGCCCATGTGGCAGCTTGCATTGTCACTGGCATTGTTGGTCGGCGGCTTCGTTTTCACCACGTGGGTGGCTGGCCGTATTTATCGTGTGGGCATTTTGATGTACGGCAAAAAGGCCAGTTATAAAGAGCTGGTAAAATGGTTTCGCTATAAAGGTTAATTTTTAGATTTAAGTAAGTTGAGTATGATGGAAAAATCCGGCTCTGTTCTTTCAAGGCCGGATTTTCTAATTTCAGGGAAGCGGATCTACTCTTCCAAGCTCGCCCACCGCGCCGAGTAGCTGGATGACTGCCCTGGCGGTAGGTCCTGATGAGAGTGGATTTTGTCCAGTGATGAGCAATCCATCGGTTTCCACATGCGTAGTAAATGGTACGGTCGCCGAATGAAAATCAGCACCAAGTTCTTTCAGGGCAGACTCCAGCTGATAGGGGATATGATCCATACGGCCGGTCAACATTTCCTCGGCATTGGTAAATGCGGTTATCCGTTTGCCCCGCAGCAATCCGGGTTGCAGCGCTGCGGCCTTGAGAAGCGCGGCAGGTCCATGGCACACAGTACCCACAGGTTTGCCAGCCGACAGGAAATCCAAAATCAGCTTTCCGCTGATGGCATTCCTCGCCAAATCCCATAACGGGCCATGTCCACCGGGATAAAATAACGCGTCAAAACTATCCGCCTCCAAGGTATCCAGCATCAATGTATTGCTGAATAGCCGCTGGGCGTCCGGGTCTTCATGAAATCGGCGGTTGGAAGCGGTGATGTGTTCCACCAACTTACTCATCGGATCCACGGGTGGTTCGCCACCCGCAGGGCTCGCTAATACCACGATAAACCCATTGTCCAAAAACGTATAATAAGGTTCGGTAAATTCACCAAGCCACACGCCTGTTTTACTATCCGTATTTTCCAGATGTTGATGCGAAGTGAGCACCATCAATACTTTTTTCATAGCCCTTACTTTTAGCTGTCCTATGTTTCATCCATCATTGGACTAACAGGCAAGTTGCTTGATTGTTCGTTACCTGATGATGTGTCGACGTCAACGAGTCGCTGATGTGCCTTCCTGCTAAATAACTCCATGCAGTGGCCCGCCCATCGCACCCATCGCATCCACCTTTCGCTCCACTGTGGGATCCTTAATTAATTCGGGGGCGTGGTGAGGTTTCTTACGAGCATCGATAATGATCGGTCCACGGCATCCCCAATGCTTGTGCTTGGTAAAGCCCTGTACACCGTGTATGTCATGCGATGGATTGCTACGGGTGAACGCAACCCATACCAAGTTATTGGCGTTGGCTGCGGTAAACGCCGCATCATCGCAGAGCACGAGCAGCATAATACCTGAAAAATCCACTTCGGCCGCGTCTTGGCCCCACCGTTCGATACGGTCGGCTTCGGTCTCATCGTTTGTAAAGGGGGGGGCTTCCACGGCTACCACGCCGGGCAGGGCCAGCTTGCAGGCCTGGAACGGCTGGGGTAACCCGAAACCTCCGGGCAGTTCGATGGCCAGTTCACGCTTTTTGCCCCCCGCAGCGGCAAAGACCACTTTGGATCCGGCATTCAGCCCGTCTCCCGAGTAGTCAAGGGTATCGATGGTCGTCTGGGTGTGGAAATGGAGGTCACGCTCAAGGTCGATCCGCTCAAATATATGTTTCAGGAAGGCCGGCACATCATGAATATCCAACGAAGGGTCATCTTGATAAGCCGATATGAAAAGGTACTTGGCCAAACTCAATTGGTTTTTTCCCAGTATTTGGTTGGCGATGGTCAGGATTTCCTGCGGCCTATCCATATTCAGGTAAGGCGTATACCGTTCGCTGCCAATGGCAAACAGCAATGGGTGCACACCAGCGGCATCCACCGCATGGACGGCATGGAGTCCGTTGATTTCCTGGGGGATGGCCGATCCAGTGATTTCGTGTATCAGCGCGCCGAAGCTGGTGTCTTCCTGCGGGGGGCGACCGACCACGGTAAATGACCAGATGGGATTTTTCCGATGGTATACCTTGTGCACATGCATCAGCGGAAACGGATGCACCAGACTGTAATAGCCCAGGTGGTCGCCGAAAGGCCCCTCGGGCTTGTTTTCTCCCGGATAGACTGTGCCGGTGATGACAAAGTCGGCGTCGGCCGAGATGCAGAAACCTTCATCATCGTAGAAATACCGGAAACGCCTGTTGCCCAGTGCGCCGGCAAATGTCAACTCCGACAAGCCTTCTGGTAATGGCATCACGGCTGATAGCGGATGCGATGGCGGACCGCCCACGAAAATGCTCACCTTCAGCGGGCGTCCCAAGGCATTAGCCTTGGTTTGATGCACGCCGATGCCACGGTGAAGCTGGTAGTGAAGGCCCACCTCGGCATCCTGTATGTAGTCGTTGCCCGCCAGCTGGATACGGTACATACCCAGGTTGGCCTGCATCGGCCCTGGCTTGCCCACATCTTCCGTATACACCTGCGGCATAGTGACAAAAGGACCGCCGTCCATCGACCAGTTGACAATCTGCGGCAGTTGGCTGATGCGGGTGGTGCCGTACAGGATGGGGGCATTGCTCTTTTTTTTCCAAGGCAATGCTGATAGCGCTGTAGACACTACATGCAGGTAGCTGAACGGCCGTTTAATTGCTCGCATGGGATCGGACTTGACATCCACCAGCACCTTAATTTTATCGAGCGTATCCCTGAACATGAAACGCGAACGCTCCAGCGTGCCAAACAGGTTGGAAACCGCGGGAAATGGACTGCCCTTAATGTTTTCGAACAACAAGGCAGGTCCTTGAGCATCGTACACACGCATGTGGATAGCCGCCATTTCCAAATACGGGTCTACTTCTTGCTTGATGCGAATCAAGTGTCCGTTACGTTCCAAATCGTTGATGCATTCGGCGAGGCTACTGTATCCCATACTGATCGTTTTGGGCAAAGATAACGGAATTTCACATTAATTATACCGTTTCAATAAGCCTTCAAATCTTCTTCCTATTGTCGTCGGAATCCCGGTCAATCAATTTGTTATAGGGGTCTATCCCCACTTCAATGGGTTTTTCATCGACAATGATGGATACCTTATTTACGATCCCATCGATGCGGTGTTTGCGTAGGTAAAGCGGATTATCCTTGGCCGCATCCGATGCACCAAAAATACCGATTTCGATGTAATCGCGCAAAGGAAGGGACTGCACTTCACTCCTTCCTATTTTAGCAGCGAGCGTGCTACCTTCCACATCTTCATAGCTGCGTTTTCCTTTTTCGTCGGTACGGTATTTGGATACCCTGAACTCCATGTCCACTTGATAGCGGCCATCGGGTAGCGCCTTAGCGGTGACTTTATCTGCCGCATTATTATAAAGGGTGATCGTCTCAAACAGGTCTTTAATCAGGTATTGCAGGGAATCCGGCGTTGCCCTCCTGATATGGTCAACAAATTCAATCGACGTCGTGTAGGGCGGCTCCTGAAAAGCATATTCAGCCACATAGTCGCGAAGGACGGTATTGAACGAATCCGTACCCAGGTAATCACTCATGGCATAGGCCACCAATGAACCCTTGTTATAGTGAATATACTGTTGGTTCTCGTTCAGCATCAAAGGATTTTCTTTCAATTTTTCGGCGGCCCTGCCGGACAGGTACTTGTCCAGCGCATCCTTCAGAAACTTGCGCATCTGGTTTTGCCCGTACCGTTGCTCCAGCACCTTCAGCGAACTGTATTCGGACAAAGATTCAGACAAGAGCGTAGCCCCCTTTACATTGGCGCCGATAACCTGGTGCGCCCACCATTGATGGGCCACCTCATGCGAGATGACCGCATAGGGATAATCCACGGCATCGGGGTCGGATTCGTCCACATCGGCGATGAAGCCAATACCCTCCGAAAAAGGCACCGTGTTTGCAAACGACTGTGCAAACGTGCCCTGCGTAATGGGAAACTCGATAATCCGCATCTGCTTGAATTGATAAGGGCTGAATGTCTCGGAATAATAACGCAGCGACGCTTTCATGGAAGCCATCATCCGGTCGAGGTTATACTCATGACCCTTGTGATAGTATATTTCCAAGTTGATATCGCCCAGCTTATCACGCATTACTTCGTATCTTGCCGAGTTATATGCATAGAAATTGAGCATGGGCCGGTCCATCTTATAGTGGAAATAGCGCCGTCCGTCTTTGCTCCATTGCCGCTGCAGGTATCCCGGAGCGATGGCGATCTGGTCGTCTGACGTGCTTACCGTTGTCTCAAATGAAACCCAGTCTGCATCTTCGGAAATGTAGGTGTTCTGCAGGGCTGCGCTGTCTGTCGGGTCGGCCATACGGTCGCGCTCGGGCAATCCGTATTTTTTCCGGGCCTCCTGATCGGCCAGCTCCATATTGGCGTGATAACCCAGCGAAGGAAATAACGAGCTTGATAAAAAGGTGCCATTTTCCAATACGGGAGAACGATCGCTTAGAAAGCTATTGGGTTTGTTTTGAATGACGGCCGTGATCAGCAACGTATCGTTTGGTGCCAAGGGTTTGTTCAAGGTGTAAATATCAAAATTGAGCACGGAATCGGTCGATAAGAGGTCGGCACCGCCACCGATAGTGATGGATTGCACGTTGCCGCCGTGATCGAAATAAAGCGTATCGATTGGTACGTCGTGTTTGTTCACCGCTCGGTAATGCACCGTTGCATGGTAGTTCCGTTCTTT
This sequence comes from Parapedobacter koreensis, assembly GCF_900109365.1. GTDB lineage: Bacteria > Bacteroidota > Bacteroidia > Sphingobacteriales > Sphingobacteriaceae > Parapedobacter > Parapedobacter koreensis. Next base: position 790,702 of record NZ_FNZR01000003.1, read on the forward strand.
GGGAAAAATGTCCATATCCACGCGTACATCCACAATACGCGGATGCGGAGAATCCTTATATTGTTTGTATTTCTTTTCATAATCGACCTGTTGCATCTCACGTTCTTTGGCCGAATAGTATGGCTGCGCCACGTTGTTTTGATAATAAATGGCATATCCGAGTGCAGCAAAAGCCAACAGGCAGAGTGCCGATGGAATGACGATGACCGGTTTTGCGCGCTTCATCGCGGTAGACAGGCGTTCCCGTACGCCCGATAGGATTCCCCGCCGCCAAAACAACAGCGTTGCGCCGAACAATGCCCCGCACAGCAACAGCCAGTACAGCTTGTAGTACACATAATGCCTAATACCACCATACCCATTCATGTCCGAATAGTTGTACCCCGGATCGGTATTGAACTTATACATATCTTGCTCCACTCCGATTTTAGAAAGCAGCGGCATGCCGATGGTTAAGAGCAATAACACAAAAAAACCGACGAAATAATTCTTAAAAAACGAATGGATGAATAATGCAAACAGGATAAGCACTAAGTAATTGAGCATATCCAACACAAAAAGCTCAACGAGGTAATGGCCGATTTCGAAGTTGTAATATTCGGAATAGATCTGCACACCGATCGCCGTAAGCATGCTGATAAGTAGCACCAGGCAAGTCATCTGGAGCAGTGCAAAAAATTTGGATAGCAACAGTGTCCAATTGGTTACTGCAGTGGTGTTAATGAGGTGGTCCATCCGTGCAGTAGCCGCCCGCTGCATAAGCATTCCCGAAAACAAAAAAATCATGATCTGCAGGAAAAAGCTGTAAATGCCGCCCAAAAGCTGTAGCATCATCCATGTGACCGGATAGGTATTCGTGCCATATAGTTGCCCGAATGCCGATATCATCAATAGCACAATCAGCACGGTAAGGATCAGAATGACGACGAATGTCCAGTTTCTGACAATAAACCGGGTATCGTGCCGGGAAAGAAACCAAGCAGTTTTAATGCCCCTGAAAAACGAATAGTCAAACGAAATCTTGGGCAAATCAATCCGGACGATGCTTCCAAAATTGTTTTTGGTCGTCCTTTCGGCTTTTTCCCGTTTCCATTTCACTGCGTAGGCATTGTGCGAAAACGAAAAAGTAATGTACATGCTGAACAGAATTAAAAAACCGACACCCAGCCAAATCAGCCGGTTGTACAGCACCACGCCAAAGAATGGCAGCAAATTGCTGTTCTGTTCTTCCACCGTCCAGTACTTTGTATAATACGAAATCGCTTCCTGTCCAAACGGATCGATCAAGGCGGCAAGGTAACGGTTGTCCATATCCCGCGTAAGGTTTTCCAGTAAGGTCTGCACCAAAAAGAGGAGCAACACAAAGATAAACCCGATGTATACATTGCGGGAAATCGTGACTACGGCAAACACCATGGCTCCAAAAAGGATGATATTGGGGATAACAAACAGCACATAGGCTTCAAAATAAGACCAGATGTGTACCGGCCCAAGGAGGTCTTGATTGACATTGGGCAAATACGCAGCCGTAATAAACCCGAGCCCGATGGACAGCGTAATCAATACCGTCACCACCAGCGCACTCAGGAACTTGGCCGAGAGATAAGAAGCCTTGGTAAGCGGGTACGAAAACAGCACCGTATGCACGTTGTAGCGGAAATCCCGGTATACCGAGCCACCGATGATGGTGGGTAATAGGAAATAGACAAAGGCAGCAAGCCCGTTGATCAGTTCATTGATGGCGATGGGTGAATTGACATACACCGGTGACGAGGTCGTTACGGTGACGCCGTCAAACACGCCAAGGGCGGAAGCCATCATGAGCAGTGCAAGCCCAAAGAATAGGACAAAATAGATGAAAAATGGCCAGTTTTTCACCCATCGTTTTACTTCAAAGTTGAATATGGTACTAAACATCAGGCTTGGTCGTTCTTAAGCGTTACAAAATAAACATCTTCCAGCTGAGGTGTTGCCGGCACAAAAGTTTCATGTGGCTGCGTGTCACTCAGCACACGGATATTCAACGTATTGTCCGGGTTGTAGTTTGAAGAGATCACCTGATAACTGGCATTGAATTCCTCGAAATCAGCCCGTTCAACAATGCGCATCCAGATTCTTCCGAACAGCTGTTGTTCGCCCTGTGCAGCGGTACCTCGATACAATACTTTGCCACCGTTCATGATCGCCAGTTCGTGGCACAGCTCGCGCACGTCGTCCACGATATGTGTGGAAAAGATGACCGTATGGCTGGTTCCGATCTCCCGGAGCACGTTTAAGAACCGCTGGCGCTCTGCTGGATCAAGCCCTGCCGTTGGTTCATCGACAATGATGAGTTTCGGATTGTTCAGCAGCAACTGTGCAATGCCAAACCGCTGTTTCATACCGCCGGAATAGCCGCTTACGCTTTTTTTGCGCACATTCCACAGGTTGGTGATCTCCAGCACTTCATTGACAATCTTTCGGCAATCGGTGGCTGTGGCGATACCTTTGAGCCGTGCAAAATAGTGCAGCAGTTCCTCCGCCGACATATTCGGATATACACCGAACTCTTGCGGGAGATAGCCCAATAATCTGCGTAAAGCCATTTTATCGTTGAGCACGTTGATATCACCGAAGGTGATACTGCCTTCGTCAGGCTGCTGTAAGGTAGCAATGGTACGCATGAGCGATGATTTGCCTGCGCCATTGGGACCAAGAAGGCCAAACATCCCAGATCCAATATGTAAATTCACATCATCCAGCGCTTTCACGCCATTGTTATACGTTTTGGATAGGCCGGTTATTGTCAATTCCATCGTTTTCGTTTGATTATGGTGTAAGTTAATGACTATGGTATAAGCTAATGCCTACAATAGTAGGTCTTTTCCAAGAAAAAAGCAAATATTTGGAACGTAGAAAAGTCAAACCGATTTCTTATTTTCGCCACGGAAACAGGAAAGAGCGACAGGCATAGATGCAACTGACCAAGCTTGACATAAAAGGGTTTAAAAGTTTTGGCGACAAAATTACCATTCATTTCAATGAAGGGGTGACGGCCATTGTAGGCCCCAACGGCTGTGGCAAATCCAATGTTGTGGATGCCATCCGCTGGGTACTTGGCGAGCAGAGCACGCGCATGCTCCGCTCCGAAAAGATGGAAAACATCATCTTCAACGGCACCAAGAATCGCAAGCCGGCAAACCTTGCCGAAGTATCGCTCTCATTTGACAATACCAAGAACATTCTGCCCACCGAATTTTCGCAGGTGACCATCACGCGCAAGCTCTACCGCAACGGGGAAAGCGAATACCGCCTTAATGATGTGAAATGCCGTCTAAAAGATATCACCGACCTGTTTCTGGATACGGGTATCGGAGCCGACTCCTACTCCATCATTGAGCTGAAGATGATCGATGAAATCATCAACAATAAAGAAAACTCGCGCCGCAACCTTTTTGAAGAGGCCTCCGGCATTTCTAAATATAAAGTCCGCAAAAAACAGACACTTAGCAAACTGAAAGATACCGAAGGCGACCTTGACCGCGTGGAAGACCTGCTGTTTGAAATTGAGAAAAACCTCAAAACCTTGGAAAACCAGGCGAAGAAAGCCGAACGTTATTACCGCCTCAAAGAGCAGTATAAAACACTCAGCGTGGCATTGGCTACGTACCGCATCACGCATTTCAGCGAATCACTGGCACGTTTGGACGAGCAGGAATTGACCCAGCGCACCGAACAGGCGCGTATCAGCACGGAAATCGCCAAGTTAGAGTCGCAGCTCCAGCAGCTAAAACAGGAAAGCCTGGCAAAAGAAAAAAACCTGGCTACGCAACAACGGGCAACGAATGAATACGTGGCCAAAATACGGGCTTATGAAAGCGAGAAGAAGGTAAAAAATGAACAGCTCCGCAACCTGCAGGACAAGGAAAAGCGGCTTAGTGAGGAGCTTTCGCAAGATAAACAACAGCTCAACCATGCGCTGTACAACATCAAACGGCTGAATGAAGAACACGCTGTCGAGCAGCAGAAACTTGATGTCATCGTTGCCACACTTGAACGGCAAAAGGTGGAAGTAGACGAATTGCGCGGACAGCAGCAGACATCCAAAAACAAGCTGGACGCGACCGTACGCCAGCACAACGAGCTACAAAACGAAAGCTATAAGATCGAGAAAGAAATCGCCGTGCTGCGCATCCAGCATGATGCACTCGAACAGGAAAGCTTGCGCAATGTAACCGATACGGAGTCAAAGACGGCTGAACTTGACCAGTTCAACGCACTGGTCGCCGAACTTGAGGACAAAACCGACACTTTGCAGCAAGAATACGAATTTGCCGTCCAGTCGGAGGAGGAGTTGCAGCAGCAAATTACCGATACAGAGGCCACTATCCAGTCACTAAAGGACGCACTCATCAAGGATAATAGGCAATTAGATGCCAAACAGAACGAGTATAACCTGACCAAATCCTTGGTAGACAACCTCGAAGGGTTTCCGGAGTCTATCCGCTTCCTGCGCAAAAGCGCCACCTGGAAAAAACAATACCCATTGTTTTCCGACATCCTCTTTTGTAAAGAAGATTATCGTATTGCCATTGAAAACTACCTGGAGCCGTACATGAACCACTATGTGGTACAACACCACGATGAGGCGGTGCACGCCGTACGGCTACTGAGTGATGCCGTGCGCGGACGGGCCAATTTTTTTGTGCTCGACGCTATCAATGGGTTGCCCATATCCGATTCGGTGCCCACGCCGGATCACCGGCTTGTTCCGGCGCTGGATGTGGTCAGCACGGAAGAACAATACCTCCCCTTGTGCAGGATATTGCTGCGCAACGTCTTCCTGATTCAGGCCGACGATGAAGGGGCTTTGGAAGACCGGCTTCCCGACGGAGAAATCACCGTTCTCCATAAAAGCGGTAAGTTCAGCAAAAACAGGCTCGGCTTATCGGGCGGATCGGTAGGTCTCTTTGAAGGGAAACGCATCGGGCGGGCGAAAAACCTTGAAAACCTGTCCAAAGAGATTAAATCTTTGGGCCAGCATATCGCCGCTCAGCAAGATCGCCTCGATGAGGCATCCCGTAACATCACCACGCTGAAAAACAGTTCGCAGAAAGCACGGATGGAAGAACTCCACCAGCAGCTCAACCGGCTCAACAACGAGCTGGTATCCGTAAAAACCAAGCAGGAACAATACCAAGCGTTCATCACCAGCAGCCAGAACCGCAAGCACGACATCGAACAGAAGATGGCAGGCATCACCCGGGAACTCCAGGAAGCCGAGCCACGACTGGAAAAGCTAAAAGCCGAAAAGACACAACGGGATTTAGCCTTGCGGGAGATGCAGGAGGCCTTCCAGGAGCTATCCGAAGTGCTCACGGAAAAGTCATCGGCCTACAACCAGGATAATATCCGTTTCCACCAGCAGCAAAATAAGGTTTCCGGCATCAGCAAAGACCTTGAATACCGCGAAAGCCTGCGGGACACTTACGAAACCCGCATGGCTAAAAACGCAGCTGAATACGAACAGGTACAGGCAGGCATCAAAGATACATTACAGCACGTAGATGAGTCGGATGAAGACCTCATTGCGATGTACGCACAAAAGGAGGCTTTCGAAAAGGGGCTGCAGGAAGTGGAAGAAGAATACTATGCCTCGCGCGGCAAGATCAATGAAACCGAAGAGCAAATCACTCACCTGCGCAGGCAGAAGGAGCAGGTCGATTTCCTATTCGATGAGCTGCGCGATAAGAAGACCAACCTCAAGCTTGATCTCAATGCCCTGAAGGAGCGGCTATCCGTTGAGTTTTCTATTGATATCAATGAACTAATGGCCGCCGTCTCGGAAGGTTCCGTGGATGCCGCAGCCGAGCCGCAGGAAGATGAGGAATCCCTGCGGCAGAAAACCGAAAAACTGCGCAGGCAACTGGATGATTTCGGCAGCATCAATCCGATGGCTATGGAGGCTTACCAAGAGATGAACGAACGCTATACCTTCATCATTAAGGAAAAACAGGACTTGCTGGACGCCAAAAATTCGTTGTTGGAAACCATCCAGGAAATCGACGACACGGCACGAGAGAAATTCATGGAAGCCTTTACCCGCGTCCGTGAAAACTTCATCCATGTGTTCCGCTCGTTATTTAACGAGGAAGATACGTGCGACCTCATCCTGAGCGATCCTAACAATCCACTGGAATCGGACATCGATATCACGGCACGTCCGAAGGGCAAGCGGCCACTATCCATCAATCAGCTCTCCGGTGGGGAAAAAACGCTGACTTCCACGGCCCTGCTGTTTTCCTTGTACCTGCTCAAGCCGGCACCTTTCTGTATCTTTGATGAGGTGGATGCCCCACTGGACGATACCAATATCGATAAGTTCAACAACATCATCCGCAAGTTTTCAGACCAGTCGCAATTTATCATCGTATCACACAACAAGCGCACCATTGCCAGCACGGATATCATCTACGGGGTGACCATGGTGGAGCAGGGCGTATCGCGCGTCGTGGCTGTGGATATGCGTGAAGTGGCGTAGTTCGGTAGCTTGTCGTTTTCACAACTTACGCGGTCGTCGGCCATGCGTCAATTTTGGACAACCATCGGGCTATCCTGTTCCCGTAAGGGGCCAATTTATCCCAAAACCACCGATTGGGGTCTTTCCCTGCCTCGCCGCAATCAATCACTTCACAGGATTGGCGTAAGCGTTTATATAAACCAAAAAATAAGGCAGTCTGCAATAATCTTCTGTATTTCAGCAGTAAATATTCAATATAGAGATGTCCCAAAATCTCTGTAATAAACGAATTATCGCCAATAACAAGCGGCTTTCCATAGCGGGAAACATAATCCTGTTTAATCTGTGTGATCAGCAATACTGTCGACTGACCGGGTTTGGCGATCAAGGCATTCCTGAGTGGTTCACCGTTGATGATATGCACCATGCCTTCTTCAATGTCCACGTTTATTACCCTATCACCTATGAGGTATTCTTTTTCCATTGACACAGTATATAACGACTATATATAATTGGATAATAGTAATTTAAAAATACAAATTAACTTATAGTTAATGCTGGAAATCACCATTTAAACATACTGAAAAAATGGCAGTTCGCCATTGTATTGTTGATTTTCAAAAACCCAATTTCACTATAATTGTATTACTATCGAACAAACTAATCAATTCAATATGGGAAAAGGAGATAAGAAAAGCAAGCGCGGAAAGATTGTCAACGGCTCTTACGGCAAAAAAAGGCCGGGCAAAAAAAAGAAGAAAGCAGCCAATACGGCTTCTGAGGAAAAGAGCAAGTGATCCCGTTAGCTGCTACGCCGCTGCCTGATTACCTCATACAGCGCCACCCCTGCTGATACAGATACATTCAGCGAAGCGATCGTGCCCGCCATGGGTATTTTGGCCAACTGATCTGCGATACGAAGGAGATCATCGGAGATGCCATGCTCTTCAGAACCCAGCACAAGCGCTGTCGGTACGCTGTAGTCAAATTGATATAAATCATTGCCTGTCTTTTCTGTACAAGCCACCAGTTGAATTCCTGATTCCTGTAGTAAGCGGCCCGTTTTAGCTAAGCTATCTTCCCGGCATACGTTGATTTTATACAACGCACCAGCTGAAGTTTTAATGGCATCGGGGTTGATCTCCGCCGAACCTCGCTTTGGTACAATGAGTGCATGCACCCCTGCACATTCCGCTGTGCGTGCAATGGCACCGAGGTTGCGCACGTCGGTGATGCCGTCCAGGATAAGCAGCAGGGGAACCTCCCCTTTTTCGTAAATCATCGGCACAATATCCTCCACCCGCTGATATGTGATAGGTGAAATGACAGCGATGACTCCCTGGTGGTTTTTGCGCGTCATCCGGTTGAGTTTTTCCACAGGCACTTGCTGGTAGCTGATATCGTGCTGCTTCAGTACCTGCTTCAATTCGAGGAACAACGCGCCCCCCAATCCCCGCTGTACAAAAAGCGATTCGATTTCCTTGCCGCTGTCGATGGCTTCGATGACTGCCCGGATCCCGTACACATGTTGGTTGGTTTCGCGTTTCTCCTGGCCGCCGCGCCATTGCTGTTGTTGCATACTCATTGGATTTGAGGGCGAAGTTACGGATATTATACCACAAAAGCGCCTACGATAGCCGCGGGATGCAGTTCCTTATTGTTCAACAGGTGAAACCGGCTTCCCATGTTATACATAAATTCGAGGGACAGTCCCACGAGGATCACAGTTCCAGCCGGTTCGGCAACATCGAAATGCCAATGCTGCTTAAGCACGTCTTTTTCCCGTGTACGCAGCGGGATGATGTACTCCCTACGACCGATCCCGCGTTTTGCCTTGCCCTCGAAATCAAAAGCAACCGCCAAAAGCTGAATGCTACAATGCGTCATATCGCCCGACCATAATAAGTCCCTTTCCGAATGAAAAGCCGGGATAATGACATCCAGATTGCCCGAAGACGTGTATTCGACCACAATATCCACAAACAGGTAGTCCTGCAAATGACACTTTGCATTAAATTGAAAGTCGACCAATCGGTGCAATTTCCCTGCACTAAGTTGCATCGTCCCTGTCTGTTGGCGGCGATTTGCCCGCATAGCCCGCAATACTTGTGCATTCAGCCGGTTGATCATCCCACCATCCTGATAGTCCAAGATCAGTGACCAAAATGCATACCTGATCATCCGCGCGCAGCGGCTCGCCGTGCCGAAATCCGTTCCTGCCGCTTTTGTGGCTTCGGTTTGCTTCACCCGGAATCGGGGAGATCCTTGCAACACATTCAAATTGCCTACCCTGCGGCTAATGGTGGATCCCACCAAGCCCCGGACATAACCATCTTCTATCTTTCCCATTATTTTATTTTTTTAATGAAACATGGGGCTAAGATAAACAACCAATATATTGATTATCAAATATTTGTTTATTTTTATAAAACTAAAAAACAGGCTCCGCTGCTCCCTATGAATTTTGAAATGCATTATCGAAGCATCGTTATGAAAATGGCAATATGTGGTATCCCTCTGAGGCGGTGCGGCCACGAAGTTGGGATTGTTTCGACACTTGTTTGTCCCCGGCTCGCCCCTTCTTCGCTGTGTGTGCGCCCTGCGTGCACGGTAAGTCCACGTTGAGTCCACGTTTTATGTAGCAACAGGTGCTTTCACCATGGAAGTACCGTAGCCGCACCGTGCCGGCATGGCGAAGCAATCACGGACGAGTGGCGAACCCGTGTCACAGCAGCCCTGTAACCTGCCCGAAGCGGTAGCTTAGCCCTATCTCGTGGGTAGTATTGCTGATGTTCCGGTTCAGGACCTCATTCCGTGTGCCGAACTGGTAGCTGTAGCCGAGGCCGAACCGGCCCGCATTCACTTGCGCCATCCCCGCCACGCTCCCGTAGCTACGCACGTTCACCCCCAGCCCCAGCGCACGCTTCACGAAAAACATCGCCGTCACCTCCGCCTGCGAACGCAGGCTCTCCGAATATGTCACCAGCACCGATGGACGGAAACCGAAGTCCACGCCCAGCGGGAACAGTGCCCCCGCCGATAGATGGTACACGTTCCGGAAATTGTACCGGCTGTTTCCCCCCACACCCAGGTTCCCCAGCATCAACCGCGGGAGCGACACCCCCACATAATACCGGTCCGGGCGGTACAGCATCACACCGAAGCCCACCAGCGCATCCGTCTCCCGCACGTCCTCCCGGAAGGCCGGATCCTGCGGATCCAGCTGCGAGAACCGCCCGTCCATGTAGCTCATCCCCGCATTCAGCGAAACACCCACGTACTCCGTCTCCGAGATACGCACCCCCTTGGCGAAGAACACCGAGGCCTCCGTGAGCTTCTCCACCGCTAGGCTCTCGTGCCGGATGTTCACACCCGCCGTGGCACCCAGGCTTTCAAACCCCACATGCCCGCTCCCCCAGAACACCGTGGGCGCACCGTCCAGCCCCACCCACTGCCTCCGGCCGAGGAAGGATACCTCCCCCTGTCCGTGCATCAGGCTCGCCGCCGGGTTGACCGCCGCGCGCAGCTCCCCGTGCTGCGTGTAGGTGAGGGGTTGCTGGCCATGAGCCGTGATCACCGCCACCACCGCGGCTATAACTGTGAATACTGCTTTCTTTTTCATTTTTATTTCATTCTTTTTCAACCAATTAACCATTATTAATACCGCAGCACAAACCATCCCGTCCGGTATTCCCACCTCCCGTTCACCCTTACCTCGGCCGTGTAGAAATACGTCCCTTCAGGCACTCGCTGTTGCCCGGTTCCGACACCTCTGAAAGCTACTGAACCATTGTTGTATCCCAATGCTTCGTAGACCACTGTCCCGTTGCGGTTGAAGATACACACCCGGTTCTCGGGGTAGTCTTTCACTGCCTCAATAATCAGGTATTCGTTGATGCCGTCCCCGTTGGGCGACACTGCCTTGCTCACGCGGATGGGAAAGTCTGACGCCGGGTCGATGACCCGCACCGTCACCGTCACCGGCTCGGCAGGTTCATGATTACCATCGCCCGCCTGCGTGGCCGTGATCCGTGCTGTGCCCAGCCGGTGGATGAGCAGCCTCGTGCCTTCCAGAGAAGCTACCTCCGGATTGTCCACCGCCAGTGTCACCGGCAGGCCGCTGCTGGTTGTCGCCGTAATGGGGATGGTCCCTGCATCACGGCTCACTTCCGATGGAACAGACAGCGTGATGGTTTGCGGAGCTTTGTGTACTACCAGTGTGCGACTTACGTTCGGTTGTTCCGCATAGTTTCCATTTTCCGGAACCGTGGCTGTGATAGTGACTTCCCCGGCACCCACGATGCGGATACGTCCCTCAACAATGACAGCCACCGCAGAATTGTTACTTGTATAGATTACTTGTTCACGCGTGCTGGCTATTGCACCACCATCGAAATCGTCATCGCCATAGGTTTTCTCCCGCAAGGGGGGAAACTCCAGCGTACGCGGAGATGACACAATCCGAAGCGTAAATACTTTGCTCACCGAACGGTAATTGCGTGTCTGCGGCGCACTCGCAGTGATGGTATATGTACCTGTGTCTGTATAACCACGCTTTGGACTGTACGAAAGCGATGCTTCCCCGTGGTTCAGCGTGGCATCCAGTACTTTCTCCGTGCCATCGTACGCGTATTCCTGTGGTTCTGCTCCCGCGATGGAAGCTGCCGCACGCTCAATAGTCAATGCAGCAGTCAATGTTAATGGTTCGTAGTTTGGCCGAATCACTGTCGCCGACACCTCATAGGTTCCCGCGTCTGTGTGATTATTGTTGCTGTAAGTCACCGATGCATCGGTCGCTAAACCTTGCACGGAGAGGCTGTGCCTGCTGCCATCATAGATCACCGCCTGTCCCAAAAGAGTCACAGCCTGTTGCTGCGCTGGCGTGATCGTCAGGTTTGCACCCGTGTGGTCAATCGTGTAATTGCTGCCTGCTGACAGGGTGCCCAGCGTAATGGCGTAGGTGCCCGCGTTTTCGCCCGGTTCGCGGGACAGCGTCCCCGTGATCACCGATTCCGTGTCACCGTTTGCCAGTCCGCTATACGTATAGGTCAGTTCGGGATCTTCCTCCCCGTATGCCTTCGTTTTTGCCTCGGCCGTGACCGTCAACATGGCCGGATCAATCACCAGTTCCCACTTCACATCCACGGCAGGCTCAAATGCCGTACCACCCGCTTGGCTTGCTGTAATTTTTACCGTACCTGCACGGTGAATCGTCACGGTGACACCGTCGTCTCCGATAGACGCTATTTCCCCGTTGTTGCTCACAAATTGTACCGGCAGTTCCGAAGTCGCTTCCGCAGATAGCACAAACGGATTGTCGCCGTACACCTTCCCTCCCAGCCCCTCAAATGCGATGGTTTGCTGAGCTTTCGGTATTTCGCTTACGTCACTGCCCGGCGCACTTTCATTGCCCGCGGCATCCACTGCGCTGATCCGGTAGTAATACATGGTCCCGTTGGTCAGTCCGGTATGGGTGTAGGTGTTGTCCGCCACGGCATCGGCGAGCAGCGTAGTTGGATCGGCCTCGGTGCCCCCGTACACCCTGTAGGAAGCTATATCCATCTCACTGTTCACCTCCCAGTCCAACCGGTTCTGTGTATCGCCGGGGGTCGCCTCCAGCCCTGTGGGCGCAGACGGGGCTATGTTATCCACCTGAGCACCGGTGTCATCGGCCGTCATCGTCTCGTTGCCCGCATCGTCCGTGGCCGTGACGCTGACGTTCAGGTCCGATGCGTCGATGTTTCCTGCTTCAATCGTATACGTGGCCGTCCAGGCATCTCCACCGTTGGTAGCCTCCACCACTGCTTTGCCGCCGAATTCACTGAAATCCACTGTTACCGATTCAATGTCTACATTTCCGTCTCCGGCAGCCGTGTTGTCCCAGGTGACCGTCACTACATCGCCAATTTTATAGGCTCCATCCGTACCCGTAGCCCCGCTGACACCAATATTTACGTCCATTACCACCGGCCTCACGCCATCAACCAGCACACCGGCCAATACCCGTGCGGTGCCATGGGTCAGCACCACGCCATCCGGGACGTCCACATAAGCGATGCTGCCACCATTCAGGTCTATGCTTGCGGCAATCGACACACCATCACTGTCGTCATCGCCTTCGGGAACGGTATAGGTGAACGCGGCAACCTGCCTGTTCCCGGACAATCCGGCATATACCGCTGTCCGCTCCGTCTCACCCACCATTATCGGCAACACAGGTTCCCCTGTCACCGCTACCGGTGCATGGAAATCCAGCGTAAACCGCAGTTCATCCCCTATTTTATAGGTGCCGTCCGCCGGGGGCGTCAGCATAGGGGCATATCCGGGCGACGGACTCTGCGGATTATTCTTCAGGTAAGGATAGGAGAGGCTTGATGTAATCATCCAGGTATCGACAAAATCAAATCCATCAAAAGACGCTGCTTGCCTGAAATCGGCGTCATTCAGCCCGGTTGTCCCGTCTGATGGACCATCGCCTACGCCGCGCTCCTGTCCCGAGGCATCAAGGTTCCAATAACCGGACGTAATCTCACCGCTATTAGATCCCACCAAGCCGCCAGTTTGATTGCTACCCGAAACTTCCCCCGTGGCGTAGCTGGCCGTAATCTTGCCATAAGTCAGTCCCACCAAGCCGCCGGTTTGATTGCTACCCAAAACGTTGGCCGTGGCGTAACTGGCCGTAATCTTGCCGGAACCACTAAATCCCACCAAGCCACCAACGCAATCGCCGCTACCCGAAACCTCGCCCGTGACGTAGCTGGTCGTAATCTCTTGGGAATAATTAACTCCCACCAAGCCGCCGACATAAAACGCCCCTGTAATGTCAGCATCCTCCAGGGCAACGCCGGTGAGCTGGCCTGACGGGGAAATCCAGCCAAACAGGCCGGCATAATTCTGGTCAGGACGGTTTACCACCAAACCCCTTATCTTTTTACCGTTCCCGCTTAGTGAGCCCGTGAATGGATTACTGTCCGTCCCCACCGGTTCAAACCCCGCTCCATCGTTCCACTCGGCAGTCGCCGAAGCATCAATATCCGCCATGAGAATGAAATGACTCGATGGGGACTTCTTCATCGCCTGGAGCTGATCCACATGCTCGATTCGGTAAGGATCCCCTTCTGTGCCATCACCCCCCGCAAAAAGTTGATACTGCAGGTAAGGGTAGGAAGTGCCTTCGTCAATCGTCCAGGTTTTGTCAAAATCAAATCCACCAAAAGACGCTTTTTGCTTGAATTCGTCGTCATTGAGCCCGCTCGCCCCTGTTTGTAAACCCCTGCCTACACCGTTTCCCTGCTTCGAGGTCTCCGTGTTCCAAAAGCTGGCCGTGATGAAGGTAGTGAGATGTTCTCCCACCAAACCGCCGACGAACATGGTACCAGAAACCTCGCCCGTGTTGTAGCTGGACATAATCCTGCCTTCATTACCTCCCACCAAGCCGCCGATGAACATGGTACCCGAAACCCTGGCCGTGGCGTAGCTGGACGTAATCCAGCCATGATTCTTTCCCACCAAGCCGCCGACGATATAGCTACCCGAAACCTCGCCCGTGGCGTAGCTGGACGTAATCTCACCGTAATTAGCTCCCATCAAGCCGCCGACACTAGTCCCCCCTGTAATATCAGCTTCCTCCAGGGCGACGCCGATAAGCCGGCCTGTGTAAACCAAGCCAAACAGGCCGACATAATCCTGACCAGGACGGTTTATCACCAAACCCGTTATCTTTTTGCCGTTCCCGTTTAGCGAGCCGGTAAAATAATTATCGTAATTCCCTACCGGCTCAAACCCACCGTCCCACTCTTCAGTCACCCGAGCATCGATATCCGCGATGAGGATGAAATGAGCCCATAGGTAATCCTTCATCGCCTGGAGCTGATCCACATCTTCGATTCGGTAAGGAACCCCCTCCGTACCGTCACCGCCGGCAAAAGGTGCGGTTGGAACTGTTTCAAAACCGGTGGATTTACTAACGGACGCCGCATGTGCCAACGGGATGGAAGCGGCAAACGCCAACAGCAGGGTCACACACGAGATGCGCTTAAAGGGTATTATGGAGAACATAGGCATTGTTTATTTTTTAATTCGGCACAATATTACCGCATCCGCTGCGAGGGAAGGTAGCCCGATAAGGTAGAAAATGGGATAAAAAACAGCCCGATAAGTTAGTTGGTTATCGTATATTTGCTCCAGCAATAACATTTACCCATGCCTGCCTTAAAATTCAAAAGCTGGTTAAGTCAGTTCAAGCAATATTTCTTCACCTACAGCAAAGGTTTTTATCATTTACCCTATAACGGGAAGTCTCCTCAATCGTTGGTGGACAGTTTTGACCGGCTTCCGTTTGTAAAGCACCGCAGGGAAAGGCAGCAGGTATATGCCAACATCCCGTTTTGTGAGGGCGGGTTTCATTACCATAAACTGGAAGAGGGCTGCTGGATCGTTTATTCCAAAATGAAATATAAGACAAATGTTGCCTACGATTTGGTGTATGACGAGCCGAATACCGATCCGCTGACAGACGACGATTATTACATGCTCAGCCTGAACAACATCAACAACCAGGTAGACGTCGATAAGTCGATCTGTGAAAAGCAGATCTGTTTTCCGAATTATAGCTGGACGTTTTTCAAACCTAAGGTGCGCAACTGCGACCTGAATTTCAAAGGGGCAGACAACAAATACATCACGTTGTATTTCAATCAGCGCTGGTTGCAGCAAAATCTGGCCCAGAATAGCTTGTTTGCGGAAGGTGGCCTGAAAGCGTTTGTCGACTCCGACCAAGAGTTTATTGTTTGGCGCGTGACGGGCGATAAAGAGGTATTGGCAAATTTTGAGCGTTTTGACGAGGCCATGAATGTAAATGGCAGCCGCTTACAGATGGATTTTCTGGGCCTGAAACACTATACCTTAAATCTCATTTTTGACTTCTTTAACCTGTGCAAGGAACAGCAGGTGGTCGCGAACCACGCACCGATCGACTATCAGGACAACTTCAATATCCGCCGGGTTGAACACTACCTGAACCAGCACCTGCTCGGCAAATTTCCGGGCATTGAATTTCTGGCCTCCAAATTCCTTATCTCAGAGAGTAAGCTCAAAACGGAATTCAAGCAGCTCTTCGGCAAGCCGGTATACCAGTATTTCCAGGAGCAGCAGATGCAGTTGGCCAAAGAACTGCTCGTCGAAAACCACTTACTGATCAAAGAAGTGTCATACCGCCTTGGCTATGAAAATACCAGTAAGTTTACCGCCGCCTTTAAGAAATACCACCACGTGCTACCTTCGGATCTGCAAAGATGATCCAAATGCTCGGATGGTAAGCCTTTCTTCCATCACAGGGGGCTGGTGTTCCTCCCAAACCGATAAACTGCAAATATTCGACCTTGTTCGGGAATGCGATAACAGTTGTGTTTTTCAATAGACTATCCAGCGAAGCGTACCATCGGAACGCCTGCTCGTACCGCCGGTTGTCCCAATGCGTCCTAGCGACGACATACGTGGCCCGGGTTTATTCAACAAACCATCGAACAGTCAGTACGCAGACACGTATAAACACATCCATATCGTTGTAATCGTTGCACGCATAGGTTGATCACATGGCTAAAAATAGCTGTTATTCCAATGTTGTCAAGCTGGTTCCGATGATCTGAATGCACTCGTCCAATTGCTCCTCAGTAATAACCAGCGGTGGCGCAAAGCGGATCTTGTCGCCATGCGTCGGCTTAGCCAGCAAGCCGTTATCTTTCAGCACGAGGCAAAGTTCCCACGCTGCGTCCGGATTGTCATGGCTGATAACGATCGCATTCAGCAATCCCTTTCCCCGCACTTGCTTGATATTGGGGTGATTCAGTTCGCTGATCCGCTTGCGGAAATAGTCGCCCAATTCGGCGGACCTTTCGACCAACCGCTCTTCGCGAATGACTTCCAGGGCTGCTATTGCCACCTTGCAGGCCAAAGGATTGCCTCCATAAGTCGAACCATGCTCTCCCGGTTTGATGCAGAGCATCACCTCGTCATCGGCCAACACCGCCGAAACAGGCAGCATGCCACCGCTAAGGGCTTTGCCCAATATGAGGACATCCGGCCGCACGTTTTCATGATCGCACGCCAGCATCTTGCCGGTACGCGCTAAGCCTGTCTGGATTTCATCGCCGATGAAAAGTACATTGGCCTCCCGGCATAGGTCGTAAGCTGCTGCGAGATAGCCGTCATCCGGCACGTATACGCCGGCTTCGCCCTGGATGGGTTCTACCAAAAAGCCGGCCACATGCGGGTCTTTCAGCGCCGCAGCCAACGCTTCCAAATCATTATAGGGAATGACCTCATAGCCCGGCATAAAGGGCCCGAAACCGTCGCGTGAGGAAGGATCGGTACTGAACGATACAACATTGAGTGTGCGGCCATGGAAATTTCCTGCCACGGTGACGATTTTGGCTTGATTGGCCGGTATGCCTTTTTTGTCGTATCCCCAACGCCGGGCAAGTTTCAACGCGGTCTCCACGGCCTCTACGCCGCTATTCATGGGCAGCACTTTGTCATACCCGAAATATGCCGTAATGTATTCGGCATATTCTCCCAGTAAATCACTGTGAAAAGCCCGTGAAGTGAGCGTAAGTTTTTGTGCTTGCTCGATTAATGCACGGATGATTTTCGGATGGCAATGGCCTTGGTTGACCGCCGAATAGCCCGACAGGAAATCATAATACCGCTTGCCGTCTACATCCCAGAGAAAAACGCCTTCCCCTTTTTCCAAAACGACGGGCAAGGGGTGGTAATTATGGGCGCTGTATTGCAACTCTTTTTCAATAAATTGCTGGGTAAGGAAAGATGTATTGGTAATAACTGACATGTGCCAAAGTTAACACACTTTCCCAAAATTGTTGCATTACCTGTCAAACAAATGCACGTATATTTCCTCTATAAATTAAAAACACAAAACAAACCACTCTCTGTACTAAAGAGAGATATAAAAGAATTTCCTCTACGAGCTTAAAGACTCAA
>NZ_FNZR01000021.1 GCF_900109365.1 Parapedobacter koreensis
TTGAGTCTTTAAGCTCGTAGAGGAAATTCTTTTATATCTCTCTTTAGTACAGAGAGTGGTTTGTTTTGTGTTTTTAATTTATAGAGGAAATATACTAATAAGGAAAATATAGCATCACTTTTTCGTCCATGATGTTGGCTTGCTGTTGAGCCGGTGAAATCGTATACCGTTTTTTACTTGGTGTATCATCCAGTTTAGCTTGGAAATAAAAGTAAAAGTCAAAAGACCCGCCAACGATCCCCTTCCCTGGGATATAGACGAACCGGTCGATCCCCCGTTGAACATTCCAGCCATCCGCCACGCCCCAATCGATAAATGTCCAGAATTGATACGCTTTATCGCCATTAATCTCCAGCTCCCTTGATAAATATTCTCTGGCAATCAGCGATCTGTCTTCCATGGAATAGCCAGTATATTGGAGCTCCAGCGGGAAGTGGCTGTTAGGGAAAAACCTGCGATGTAAGGCTTTCATTTCCCTGACGGTCAGTTTTGATTGGCCTGTATTTATCGTGCCGAAAGGAGCATTAAATTTATCGGAATATTCCCTGATATTGAATACCTCCAGCAAGCAGGTTTTGCTGACGTAGTCCTTGCCGTTTTCCCTTTTTATCAACCGGTATCGCATTGACTTTTTGTAATCCAGCGCAGCGATGGATTTCTCCCGAATCAAGCTACGGAATGCGCCATCAGAGAAAATCTGGTCGTTTATAGACCGGATATCCAGGGGATCCCAGCTTTTCCGATTGTTGAAATCGGGCAGTATGGAAAACAAGGCAAGGGTTCCATCATCAATATACACGTTGTAGAGCTCGATAGCGTTTTTCACGCCGTATAATGATGCTGTATTCAGCGTATAATGAAAAGTTTGGTAGGTACTATCGAGCATGTCAAGCATGATATACCTTTCTTGCTGCGCCCGCAAGGTATCCACAGCAATCATCCAAACCAATATGACTCCAAAAAGTGCTTTTCTCATTACTATCCGTTGAAAGCAGTTTCAAATCTCTTCTGTCACTTCAGCTCCTCGGCCAGCATGACTTTTTCTTTTAAGATATCCTGCCGCCATTCCTCTTCGGAATAATCGCGCGGATTCTTGAACCGGAAATAGAAATCATATGACCCGGCTACAATCCCCCTGTTTGGAATGTATATAAAACGGTCTATTCCCCGGTGCACATTCCATCCGTCTGACACGTTCCAATCGGTAAATGTCCAAAACTGATAAGCTTTCTCACCATTTATATCCAATGATTTGGACAAGTATTCCCGTTGTAGCAACTCCCTGTCCCGCATCACTTTCGGGCCGGCGATTATATCTAAAGGGAAACCATGGTCTATGTTGTTTCGATTATACAGATCAAGCATCTCCGCTATGGTAAAGTACTTTTGTCCGGTATTAATCATGCCGTAGACCGTGTTGAATACATCAGGATAATTTCGGATCACAAAAAATTCAAATAAGCAATATGTGCTGGCAAAGTATTTCCCATCCACAACTTTCAGTAAGGTATATCCCATTGATTTTTTAGCACTGCTGGCTTCCGTATAGGACTTTTCCCGCATCAAGTCATAGAAGGTTCTTTCAGGAACAATTTGATCGCGGATAGTTTCTATGTCGACCTGTTTCCAGTTTTGTTTGCTTTCAAAGTCAGGCAAAACAGAGAATACAACAAGAACCTGGCTATCCAGCAGGAAGGTGTTGTACAATTCGACGGTCTCGTCCACACCATATAAATCATCGGTATTCAAGGTGTACCGTGAGGTGTGGTATGCACTATCGAGCATGTCAAGCGATATATATTTTTTTTCCTGTGCCCAAGCAAAGGAAAGTATACCGTTCGTTATGAGTGTTACTATAATAAGGATTGCCACCATGGTTTTTACATGATTGCTAAGGTTTGATTTTATATCCCTCAATTGCATAATAAGCAATGAATGCAAATAACGGGATAGGCACGAAAAAACCCGCGGCCATACCGTATATATCCGAAACATAGCCCATTAATGGCGGGAATACGGCTCCACCGCCGACAGACATCACCAAAAAAGAAGCGCCTTGCTTGGTATGTGTCCCCAGGCTCCTAATGGCTAATGCAAATATTGTTGGAAACATGATGGACATGAAAAAGAAAACACCATAAAGAGCGACGAATGAAATCCATCCCAGTTTTAACGATACAACGGGCAATAAAACGCATACCATTAGCGCATAGCAAGCCAATAGGTTGGTGGGCTTAAAATACCTCATGAGCGCACTGCCGGAAAAGCGGCCCATCATAAATAGAAAGAACCCCAGGGACAAAAAATAAGGCCCATATTGCACATCAAACCTCGGATGCATATCATGATCCGTGACAAAATTGATCAGGTAGCTAAAAACACCGGTTTGGGCCGCCACATAGCAAGCCTGTGAGGCAACACCCAGTTTAAAATGTTTATTTTTCCATAACGGCTTCTTTGAAATATAGGAAGGATGCGAAGGATCTGAAATTTCCATGTCGCCACCAGGAGTAGGAGCAGCACCGTGTGCGTGTATTAAATCCTCCTCATCAATTTTAGGCAGCTTTAGCCGGGAGAAAACAAAGGCAATCGCAAGAACGGCCAATCCGATGATAGCGAAGGGAAGGATTATGGAGATCATTTTCTCTCCTTCCACATGGCTGCGGTTGCCATAGATAGATATCGCAATCAGCGGACCTACGACCCATGCAAAGCCATTGAAAGACTGGGCGATATTGATTCGCCTTTCGGCGGATTCCGGAGGGCCCAGCTTGGTGGTATAGGGGTTGGCCCCCGTTTCCAGTGTTGCCAGCCCTGCGCCGATGACCAACAGGCAAAATAAAAAAAGAATAAACGATTGGAGCGGTGCTGTACCCGCAGCAAGCAATGCACCGATACCAAAAAGGCTCAAACCGAGTATAATTCCCTTTTTATAGCCGTATTTTTTGGTATATAGACCGGCCGGTATGGCCATGCAAAAATAGGCCCCATAGAGGGAGACTTGTATGAAGCTTGACTGCCACTTTTTCAAATGCAATAATTCTTGGAAGTTCTTGTCAAGGGTATCCAGTAAGCCATGTGCGATACCCCAGGTAAGAAACAACGCGCTTATCGCCATGAAGGGTGTGGCATAGTTCACACCGTCCTTAATGAAAATTGATTTTTTACTCATAATTTTAGGCCTTTTCTTGAAAATGGAATCGGCCTAAAATAGAGAAATCCGTTGGATTATAAACAAAAAAAATGCAGGGCTATTTTGACAAAACTTTAATATTTCCCTGTAATTCATCGGGGTAGCTACAGGTGCAGTTATTCTTGGGCTTTCAGTTGAACGACTGCCTAAACGCCAAGGGCGAAAGTTTTGTCTTTGTCTTGAAGAGTTTGTTGAATGATTGAGAATGTTCAAAGCCCAATTCGTAAGCAATTTCCGAAACAGATAAATCGGTTGTAGATAATTTTTCCTTTGCTTTCTCAATGATTGCATGCTGGATATATTGCTGTGTGTTCATCCCTGTAAGTGAGCGCAGCATATCACTTAAATAGCGCTGGGATAGTTTTAGTTGTGTGCTGATATATTTAACGGACGGCAAACCATCTTTAAGACTATTTTCTTCATCAAAATAATTATTCAATAATTTGTCCAATGAAGTTATGATGTCGTGATTCACTGTTTTTCTTGTGATGAATTGGCGATTGTAAAAACGATTACTGTAATTCAGCAATAATTCTATTTGTGAAACCAATACATCTTGACTGAATTTATCAATATTACTTTTTAATTCGTTCGCCAATTTTGTAAAAATCAAGGGTGATTTTCTCTCCTTTTTCAAGCATTTCTACCGATGCTTCCCTGTAATCCACCAATGCAATCAACGGGTGTAATGGTGCAGGAAGTCCCAAAACCCGCAACAATTGAGAGATGCTTTCAATATGATTGATATTCGATTGTCGTTGCATTTCTTAGTATTCAAATGTAATCAATTTTGCTTTGACGGTCGAATAACTATATCCCCCACCTCAACATCTTTCGGCTGACTGATAGCGTAAATTACGGCATTGGCAATGGCCTCAGGATTTATTGCCATTTGTTCTACCGCCTTTGAAGCCGCTGTTTTCATCTCATCGGTCTTTACGCTTTTGACCGCAAAATCTGTTTTTATATATCCGGGCGAAATGCCCGTAATTCTTATACTTCCGTCCGATTCTTGCCGAAATGCTTCTGTAATGGTACGCACAGCATTTTTTGTTCCTGCGTAGACACCTTGTGTCGGCACAATTTTTATTCCCGAAGTTGAAATGATATTTACAATGTGTCCCGATTGTTGTTTCTTAAAAACAGGAATTGCAGCCGCCATTCCATATAAAACACCTTTTATGTTACTGTCAATCATTTCATCCCAACCCTCAATATCCAATTCGTCAATACGGCTGATGCGGGCAATCCCTGCGTTATTCACCATAATGTCTAACTTGCCATATTGTTCAACCGCAACATTTACCAACTGCATTAAATCGGCTTTATTGTTTACGTCAGTTTTAATAAATAAGGCTTCGCCACCATTGGTTTTAATTTCCTTAGCAACCTTTTCCAATTGCTCGGTATTTCTTGCACCTAAGACAACTTTTACACCACTCTCTGCCAATTTTATTGCTATGGCTTTGCCGATGCCTGCACTCGCCCCTGTGATAACGACTACTTTTCCTTCAAGGTTTTGCATATTTTCTCGTTTAAATTCTATTGCAAAAGTCTTCGTTGTTATTCGCTAAAAAGTAGCCGAACTGGTATTTCTTGTAGTCAAAAAAGAAATATCAATTAAGTTGGATAAGGCTATAGCGGTTGCCGCTTTGCTTTTTGTAAGCAACTTCGTGTACAGTACCGCCTTTAAAATCAGTAATCGTACTCCCATCATAACGATACACCCCATCTAAAGCGCCAAACCAAATGCTTCCATCATCCGCTTCCAGGATTCCAAAGATCATCCCTTCAATTGTTCTTATTATTTCGGGTGACGTCGCATTATTAGCTATCGACTTTTTATTATAACGGGAAAGTGCCCAACCTTGATTATTAGCATTTGCTGAACTAGTCCAAATGCTTCCATTTTTATCTTCGTAGATATATCCAACAAAGTTCGGCGTGAAGTTGGCAAATGTCTTACCGTCATAGCGCCAAAGGCCATCATTGCCCCCCAGCCAGATATTGCCTTTTTTATCTTCGATTATCGAACGAACGTTCGTAAAAGGTTTGCCGTCATGGGTGAAAACGGTAAATGTTTTTCCATCATAAACGAAGGTATTGCCCCTTGTACCAAACCAAAACTTGCCTGTCTTGTCTTCAATAATAGCATTAACTTCATAAGATGGTCTATCCGGAAAAGTTTTCCCTGTCCGATCTTCATTCATCGCATCTCCATTTATGGTATAATTCCGAAATGATATCCCATCATAACGGCTTGCTCCTCCAAAAACACCGAACCAGATGTTGCCTTTTTTATCTTCATAAATACTTCCAACATCATTATTAAGAAGCCCATCCCTGGTTGTAAAATTACGAAAGGATACCCCATCGTAATAGTAAACACCTGAGCCAATAGAGCCGAACCACCAATTGCCTTTGCTATCCTCTAAAACAGCAAAGAAGCGGGCCGTACTTACTTGGCTTGTGATATTGGTAAACGATTTTCCATCGTACCGAAATACACCATCAAATGCAGCAATCCAAATGTTACGCTTTCTATCTTGTATGATAGTTCGAGTGATATTGCTGGGCACGGTGGAAGTGATTGTGTCCTTGGTTTCAGACTTGATAATGGCTTTAGGTAGCTCTGTTTTGTTTGATGAGTCAGTTTTGTTTTGTCCTTTACAGGAAGTGCAAAAAACAAACATCAAGAACAAAGCATATAAATGTACATATTTCATCATTTTTTCTTTTTTATCCCGTGTGGTCTGAAAAATCATGCGAAATTAGGTTGATATCTTTCCGGCTGGGAAATCAGGATTGTAAATAAAAATGTAAACTTTGTAAATAAAATCTCAATGTGATGTTTGATAGCAGCAATCTCCGCTTCGGGAAACGCAAGTACCTATTCGGATCGGCATTACTCCTGTTTATCTCCGTAATCTGCGTGGCTTTCAGTATGGCGGGAAATGACGACTTTGATATCGCCAGGAGGGAAGTTTTGCTCCGCAGGATCGGACATGAATTACTCTTGCAGTCGGGCGACAGTACATCAAGGGTGCTCCCGGTAAAAAAGATTGCAGAAAATGAATACCAAATCAGGTTTGAGCATGATCTTACTTTTCAACCGGACTCCTTGGTGAATACTACCCAGCGTTTGTTGGCCAGAGACCCCTTCGCACGTGATTATGTTGTTAACGTGCTGAACTGTGGCAATTCCAGTGTAGTCTATGGATACGCGATATCCAAAAATAAAAAAGATGATATTGTAGCATGCATAGGAAGGGAGCAACCCAGCGCATGCTATACGATCAACATTAAATTCAAACCGACAGGCATAAATACCGCAAAGAACGGATATCTGCTGGGCAGCCTGTCATTTTTAGTCGTTGTTGGTTTTATTTTTTTGAGATCTCTTAAGCCGAGGGGCGCTTTAAATAATCATCAGCTTACTGATAGATTCACTTTAGGTTCAGTTTTGTTTGATGCACAGGAACGGCAGTTGATAGTAAATAAAACGACCATAGACCTCACTGGAACTGAAACGCGTCTACTGCTCATTTTCGCATTGTCTCCCAACGAGACAATAGCGAGAAGCCGGCTGCAAAAAGAGGTATGGGAAGATGAAGGTGTTATCGTGGGGCGTAGTCTGGATGTGTTCATATCCAAACTTAGAAAAAAACTGGAATTCGATCCGAATATCAACATCGTTGTTATACGCGGCAAAGGATATAAGCTTGAAATTAGCACTTAAGCGGACGAGGTGGCAGACTGCCTGTTACGTTCCTGGGAGATTACACATTATGCGATTCCCATACACTGCGATGCTTGGCCAAGGAGTCGATATAATCCAGAAACCCACCGTAGAAGTCATGGTGTCCCATTGTGCTACTGTCTCCGATCACAATCAGCTTTTTCCGGGCACGGGTCATGGCCACATTCATCCGCCTGGTGTCGGCTAAAAAGCCAATTTCCTGTTTTGCGTTGCTCCTTGTCAAACTGATGTAGATCACGTCTTTTTCCTGGCCCTGGAAGCTGTCAATGGTGTTCACTTGCAGCTGTTTCGTATAGGGTTGCAGGCGGTCATCCTGCGCGATGAGCTCGCGCAGATACAGCGATTGGGCCCGGTATGGCGTGATGATGCCGATGCTTGGAAAGGCTGGGTCTGTAAGCGGCATGTTGAGGCTTGTCACAAAAGAAGCGAGGTGGTTGCGTAAAAAGCGGGCCTCTTCCTCATTGGAAATGGCGTGATCAACGACGGTTTCCTCAAATCCGCCCCCGGCGGTATCGATAAACAAAATCGGGCTGTCATCGCCGCGCAATGTCCAATGGGCCACGGTCGGCGCTGCCTGTAAGTGGTCTGCATAGAAGGCCAGAGACGGGTATTTCATAATCTGGGCATTCATCCTGTACTGCACATCCAGCAGCGATACGTGGATAGGGTGCCGGGCGACTAATTTTTCGAACAAGGTGTGGTATAATCCCCCGGTGGTCTGATGGCTGGATTTGACCGTCGGGGGCAACTGGCAGTGGTCTCCTGCCAGGACGACGCGATCAGCTTTCAGGATGGGGATCCAACAGGCCGGTTCCAGCGCCTGTGCAGCTTCGTCGATAATGACGGTTTGGTACCGCCGATCGCGAATAGTGTAATGATTGGCGCCTACTAACGTAGCCGTGATCACTTGCGCCTTGGCCAATACATCCTGAACGATATAGTCCAGCATCTGATCAATCTCTTTCCGGATTTTACGCGCTTCGTCAAACAGCGCTTTCCGTTGATCCCGCTCTGCCTTTCCGAAATTACGTTTGTATTTATGTGCCATGTCGAGATATGCCCGGGCTTGCTTCTCCAGGGTTTTGATCGTTTTATGGGAGGCGTGGTTGTCCACCCGGGCATCCAATGTGAGTTCTTGTAAGTGATCCGAAACCTTCACCGGGTTGCCGATGCGGACTACCGATACGCCGACCGCATCAAGGCGTTCGGTCAGCACGTCTACGGCCGTATTGCTTGGCGCTACGATGAGGAGCTGTTGCGGCCGCTGCTTCAGGAGCGCTTGTACGGCGTAGATCAGCGTCGTCGTTTTACCCGTGCCGGGAGGCCCATGCAGGATGGATAGGGGATTTTCGCCCAGTATATGGGCTATCGCCTTGTTTTGGCTGGCGTTCAGGCTATCGTTTTCATATGCCGGGTTGGGAGGTGACTCGCGAACATCGGTTTCGCCCAGGAGCTGCCTTATCAGGTTGCCTTGTTTTTTGTCGGTAAGCGCCAGGCTGGCTTCGTCCAGTGCACGGTGCATTTCTTTGTACGAATTTTCATCAAACAGCAAGTCGACCCCGAGCCGTCCGCCACGGCTCCATGCAGGAAGTTCGTCTACCCGAAGCGAGATCCGCATGGTGTCACGGCTGGCAAATGCGATAACCCCATGAAGTCGATCCTGCTGGGGATTGTGGTTTGAAAACAAGGAAACAGGCATGCCGAACCTGAACTGATGCCCCTCTTCCGGGTGATTGGTTTTGTTTACCGTGATGGTCAGGTAATCACCCCGCCCCAATTCGCTATTCGTTATCGCAATGGGAAGCCAGGTCATGCCAAGCGCAATCCGTTCCTGCACGGAGCGCTGCAGTAACAGAGCTTCATGCTGGGCTTTATCAAAAGCTTGTTCCTGATCCAACAATGTCGCCAACTCGTTAAAATATTTCATAAGGGAATCTACAATAACAGCGCCCCCAAAAATACGGTCTTTTTTATTGGATATTCCCATTCTACTTGCACCGTTGCTCGGTATTACCGCGCGTTCGGTAGAGCGCAACATCAGCCAATTGCAACGGACCAATAAACTCCATATCGGCCCAGCTAAGATTGCACTTACGCGCTATTGGGATTATCATGGTGCAATTGTTAATTCGTAATATATTGAAGAATGACGATTATTGTCTAAAGCATGCGAATTGATCCCATACGAAGAACGTTTCTAATGATTTTCCGCTAACGCTTGAAATACCTTACCGAGGATAAAATATGCCCTTGTATGGGGGTACCAATTGCCGTATGCACCAGAAGTCATGGCGATGACCATTTTTTCCTCTGGTACAACCACCAAATGGTTTCCGCCATTTCCAGATGCCCAGAGATAATTTACTTCTTTTGTGCCAAACTTTCTTTTAGATCTGTACCAAAGCATCCCATATCCGTCGGCCAACGGATTATAGTCCCCTATGGCAGTGGAGTGTTCGACCAATAAACGATTCATATAATTATAATCGGCTAATTGCCTATCTCCCCATTTCCCTTTATTAGCAACCAATAAACCCAACTTCGCAAAATCCAGCGTGGAAATGTAAAGATTGCCGGCGGCACCAGTCTGATTTGCCGCATTAGTATACCAGTAAAATTCTTTGATTTCCAGAGGGTCAAAAACTTTTTGCCTGGCATAATCCCTCAGGCTCATACCGGATTTTTCTTCGATGATAGCTCCAATCAAAACAGCATTGATGTCTGCATAGACCCATTTTTCCCCTGGCTTGCTAGATAATGGAATGCTTAACAAATAGCTTACCCATTCGTCCTTTGCTACCCATTTTCCTTCGCTACCAGGCGTTTCAGGGTTGTCAGAGTCAGCATCTAAACCTGAAACCATATTCAGCAGATGAATCAGCTTGACCTTCTTATAATCTTCGTGCATAGAAGGGTATTTCTCCTTAGGAAAGAAAGAGTAGACATCCTGATCTAAATTTTGTACCAGTCCGTCTTTGATGGCTACGCCCAGGAGTAAGGCTGTAATACTTTTTCCGGCAGACCGGATATCATGTATGTGATTCCGCCAAAATGTATTGTAGTAATTCTCCAGCACAATCTTATTGTCTTTAATAACAATCAATCCCCTGTAGTCTCTTTGCCTGAATTTGGAAAGCGTATCATTAAGCGCATTAATGGAATCTTTGTTGAAACCAGCATCCTCCGGGCTAATAGCAGGAAGATTGGGTATGGCTTTCATTTGCGCATATGTGGAAAACGACAAGGACAAAAGAAAGAGGATAAGGAATTTTCGTTTCATATGAAAGCGCCTAGCTATGAACTTACGTTTTTCAACATCAAATTATCCTATTTCCGTTTGCATGAGTCCAGATTGAACTGGACATAAAGGTAGAAGATTGCATGGTAATTTCCAAGTGATTGGTGATTAAACTACATGAATGACTGTCGCTATTTTCAGGAGGTAGCTGTTTTCAGGAGGGAAGTAAGCAGGTTTTTGACCAAAATTATGGTTAGGTTTAGCCTCTTACTTTATAACCAGGGATACGAACGGGCTTAAGCTGCTCCAAATTCTCAGACATCCCCTCGAATCTATTACTTTTTTCGGAGCGAACAACTAATACCCGTTTAACCGCCAAAGGCTGTAATTTAGCCGTTGCTGCTCGGTTATTCGCTGTATTAGTTCGTTTCTGAAAAGATGCTTTCATATTGTCTTACGATTCCCTTTTTTTCTTTCTCCCTAAGCATAGGGATTACAAACTGGCATATACAAAGCGTGCTATGGCAAGAAATTGCGTTTGAGACATTGAGCTCGTAGAGGAAATTCATTTTAATATCTCTGCCTCCGGCAGAGTAGGAAACAGTATTGCGTTATTTAATTTATAGAGGAATCGGTGTATCTCGTTGGATATCCATGGGCCAAATCAAGTTTATCCCCCTGTTTAACGGATGTAGAAGTTTTCTCTTTAGGCTGTCCACGGCCAAATAGAAGAAAAACCGGCAAAATTATAGCTATAGAAAGATCGGTTATACTATTCCTATTTAATAACAAGTGATTGCTATTTAAATTTTCGCTTCATTATTTAAATAACTAACTTTACTATTTAAAATTTTATAGCATATTTTAAATAAGGCGGGTGAGTACTTAAAAACAAAGCCCATGAAAGATTTCAATTCGGGAACTCATATTTCTGATTCCTTTGCCGAAAGGCTGCGTTAAGTATTATCACATCAACCTCACCATCACCTCAGTTCTTCTGCCAACATGACCTTTTCTTCCAGCACGTTTTGCCATAGCTCGTCCCTGGTTTTGGTATGGCGGTCTCGCCCCTTTTCGATGAAGCCCCAATTCTCCTCAAACAGGAAATAGAAATCGTAAGAGCCGCCAACGATTCCCTTATCCGGAATATAAACAAACCTATCAATGCCCCGGTGGAGATTATAGCCGTCGTGATTTCTCCAATCCGTCAACGTCCAGAACTGGTAGGCCTGTTCTCCGTTGATTTCAAACACCTTGGATAGATACTCACGTTGAACAAGCCACCAATGATTCAGGTAAGTCCAGGGGAGCCTAACATCAAGCGGGAATGATCCCTGAAATGGAAATTCGTCCTGCTGATCGAAAACCTTTTCCATTTCCCTAATGGATATCGGTTGCTGGCCTGTATTTAGTGTTCCGTATGGGGTATTGAATCTAGAAGAATGCTCCAAAGCATAGAAAAACTCGGCCAGGCAATGATTGCTCTTGAAATACTTACCGTCTTCTGTTTTCACCAAACTATACTGCATCGTTTTCTTATCCGCACTGCTT
>NZ_FNZR01000004.1 GCF_900109365.1 Parapedobacter koreensis
TGAAGCCTGCACTGAATTTCCTACGTTCTTTTTTCATTTTTACAACTGCTAAGTTAAACATTTAAGCAGCTGTCCAATATTTGGGGAGTACTATAATGTTTGACTACAGACCGTGTTGATATGGTGTGTGGTACATCAACAGGGGGATTAATAGCATTAGCTATAAGCCTCGGGATACCTGCGACAAAAATTTGTGATTTTTACATCGAAAAAGGAAAAGAAATCTTTCCTCCCCACAGATTAAAAATTCCATTACTTGGGTATATAGATTTGTTTTCTCTAAAGCAAGCTTTATTTTGGGGGAAATATTCCGGACGAGGCCTAAGGAAATCTTTGAGTGATATATTTGAAGATAAACGAATTGGAGATTCGAGAAATCTTTTATGTATCCCAAGCTATTCTGTGACTAAAGCGCGTCCCCGAGTCTTTAAGTACGACCATAGAGAGGGTAGGCTGAGTACGGACAATTCTTTGCTAATGAGAGATGTCGCCTTGGCAACATCTGCGGCACCAACCTATTTACCGTTGGCCGAGATAGCTGATCTATCAAAGGAACAGTTTGTAGATGGCGGTGTTTGGGCCAATAACCCAACGTTAGTTGGTTTGCTCGAAGCACTAACGTGCTTTGTTGGAAAGGGTAAAGAATACGGTTCGGTTCAGATGTTATCCATTAGTAGCCTTTCTATGACCGAAGGTCGAGAAACAGGGTTGAGGAAGAGAAGGTCTTTTATGGGGTGGAAGTCTGCTTTGTTTAATACAACGTTAAGTGGTCAAGCTTTTTTCACTGAGTTTTTCATGAACAAAATAGGAGAAATAGGAGATGTAAATATTGATTACTTAAGAATACCTAGTGATAGTCTGTCGAGAGAACACGAAAGCCTAATTGATCTAGATGTTGCGAATGAAAAGGCGTATAACCTTATGCAAATTAAGGCAGCATATCAAGCTGCCATCTTTGAGAAACAGGAAAAAGTTATAGATTTTTTTACTACACCAAAAACTTATATTATTTAATTATGGCAGATTTACATTCAACATTTTTGGAGTTTGATGATATTATCAAACTTAGTTCAGACAAGAAAAAATCACTAAGAACTTCTCGAAATTCTATTCGGGAGGATATTCGAGATTATTTTGATGAAAATCGAGATAAACACACGGTTAGCTTTAAGGGGCAAGGCTCTTTTCTAATGAACACTACAATTGAACCACTGTCAGGCGAATACGATGTGGATGATGGCGTGTACATATTTGGTAAAGAGGAAGACAAGCCGACCGTGCAAACTGCTCACAATTGGATTTACAATGCGGTGAAAGATAGGACAAGCTCTGAGCCATTAGATAAAAACACCTGTGTTCGGGTCATCTATAAAAAAGATTACCACGTCGACCTACCTATTTATTACAAGACGGATAAATCCGATGACCAGTTTATCTTAGATGATGAGGTTCCATTATTGGCTCACAAAAGTAAAGGGTGGGTAGAGAGTGATCCTTACGCTTTCAAAAAGTGGTTTGATGATCAAGCCAAAAGCAGGCCCCAATTAAAACGTATTGTGAGGTATTTAAAGGCGTGGTCGAATAAAAAGCAAGAAGATAATAGTTTATTGCGGTTTCCTAGCGGTATGGTATTTACAATCCTTGCCTCGGAAAACTACGTTTCAAACGGACGGGATGATAAGGCGCTGCTTGGAACTTTAAAAGCTATACAGCAGAGTATTGATGATATAAAGTTTTTATCTGCGAACTATTCATGCTATCGTCCGACGGTCGATATGTATGAAAATTTGCTAGACAAATATTCTTCCCAAGGTACTAAATCAAGTTTTCTAAATGCACTTGATAGCTTTATAAAGTCGGGAGAGCAGGCCGTTGAATTGGAATCAAAAAAAGATGCTTGTGCCAAATGGCAAAAGCATTTGGGAGATAGATTTCCGTGTTCTAATGTCAAGGATAACAATGCTGAATCGTCGGCAAAAGTTTTTGCATCACCTGACATCATAAAACGCGATAATAAATCTGCTTAATGGTAGACAAGATATTTGAGGTAATAGCGAAGACTGAAAATTGCGAAGTTGTAGACGATGTTAACTCCTTGAGGAATAAATGCCTTAAGGAGTTTGATCATGTGATTATTGTTGATACTGAGGTAACTCTTGGTGGTAAGCTTAGAGAAATAAAACTATATATTGCTTTACCATTTAATCTGCAAGTAAATTTACCAAAGATTTTTATTGACGAAGAATCATATGCGCCTATCAAATATATCCCGCATGTAAATAGTGATCTTAGTATCTGCATACAGGATGAGTCCGAAAACTATTACTATTCCCTTTCTGATCTTCCTACTATTGTATTGGACTTTGTTAGGCGAGCAAAGGAAATAATCAGAATTAAGGATGATGCCGAGGAAATGCGAGTTGAGTTTGAAAGAGAGTTTCAGGCTTATTGGTCCGTCAAATATTCAACGAAGGACGAGATCCTTTTGACGGGATTCTCTTTGATAGATGAAGATTCTAACGAAGAAGTTAAAGCTATTAGGCTGAAATCAAAAATTGGTGTTTATGAGTACGTAATATTCGATAATGATAAACGGTTTGAACCTTTTAAGCGTTATCTGGAAAATCATCAAATTCGTTACACAGATATACCAGTTTTTGAAGTCAATTATGAACAGATTGAACCTCCTTTTGATTTAAGCTATTTCAATTCGGCAAGATACTTAGCAGAAATTGATGCAGTTAAATTGCTTAAAAGTTCTTTGAATCAATCCAAGGGAAACGATTGTCTGTTCATTTTTCGAAATGCTCACAATGAATTTTTTGGGTGGATGTATCCGAAATTTAATATCCTTCCTGCCGGATATAGAAAAAAGAGCAATTGGGAAAGGCTAAATTTAAATCCTGCTAAGAACTTTTCTGTGAAAAGGATTGCATTCTCAAATTTAACTCAGGAGAGACTATATAGGAGAACTGCTGGAGAACTACCAGAAATAGTTCGTTCCGTTAACGTGATTGGTTTGGGGAGCGTTGGTTCAAACTTGTTACATTTCCTGTCAAAAGCCCAAATAGGAGAATATCATTTGGTAGATAATGATGTTTTTAAGGTCGAAAATGTTTTAAGACACAATTTTAGCTTTAGTTGTATTTCACACTATAAGACCGCCGTGGCAAAGAGATATTTACTCGACGCTAATCCCTTTATTGCAGTGTCTACACACGAGAAAGACATCACCAAATTGTTGATCGAAGACCCTGCGTTTTTTGAAAGATCAGACTACTCGTTTGTGATTATTGGTGTGAGAAGGACAGAAGAGTATGTCTTAGATTATTTGATTGAACATAGTTCACAAAAGCCGATTTTTATAATTTGGGTTGAACCGTATTTGGCTAGTGGTCAAATGATGTATATCACACCAGATAAATTTACGGAAGCAAAAGTTTTATTGAACAAATATCCATTCCGTGTAATAGAAAATGGTGATGATTTGTTTTTGAAAGAAGGTTCTTGTCAGTCAGGTTACTATCCTTATTCAGAAACCTACCTGACCATGTTTTTAAGCCGAATCTTTCCTGAAATTTATAATATTATTGTCAAAGGTGAGAATGCTGACTCAAAAATGTTCAGTTGGATAGGAGATATTGATTTTATTTTATCTAAAGGAGTGAATATATCGCATGGATTTTGTGGCGATCCTTATTCTTTAAAAATTACGCCCTTTTAGCATATGCTTCAAGCAATTGAATTAGATTATGTTGGTTGCAAAATAGTTATTACTGAAGAAGTTTTGATGAAAATGATCCGTTATATTCAGATTGGGTTCAAAGATCCGGAATCTGGAGGTGTTTTGACGGGGATCATATATGATGGCGAAATACGAGTTACAGGTTGTTCGGTACCGACAAGATATGATAAGCGAAACAGGTATAATTTTATTAGGTCTGCAAAAAGCGCTCAGACGTTCATTAATACGAGATTTGCTATTAGTGAGGGGATAGAGGTATATTTGGGCGAGTGGCATACGCATCCGGAGGATCACCCTACGCCATCTGGAATTGACATTGCTGATTTTAAGAAGACGATCCAAGTCAGCAGAATTAACTCCGAAACAACTTTAATGATGATAGTAGGGAGGAAGGGATTTTACATCGGAGTTTACAAGTATACAATTCTTATTCAACAGTATTCTCGACCAATTCTGAATATTACGAAATGAAACAGCCAAAAAGTGAAATTATCGTAAATGTTTTTCTCTTGGCTTTGGTCCTATTTATCATTGCCTTTTTTCTTTTTTACGACAAGTACAATTTATTCCGATTCCCCTTCGATGCAAATGTATGGGGTACAGCATCCGATTGGGTAATGATATTTGTGACAGCAATAACAGCTTATTACTTGTATCAGTCGTTGAAATCTCAACGTGAGATCCAGTTAATGCAGCAGAAAGTCACGAAGATTGAAGAATACGACTATTTAATGAAGATTAAGCCCAACTTTAAGATTTCAATTGATAGAAGTACAATAAAACCAAAAAATTTGAGCGGGCCTCAAATTGTTAATTGTTTGGCAATTTTGGAAGCTGAAAATCATACGGCTATCAACGTGAAAGTTCTTATCAGAACATATATAAACAATGAATTGCAAGCGGAATATGACGAATCATTTGACCGTTATGAACCAAAATATGGAAATGTCTTAAAGATTGACCAATTTGAAGTCAAGCGAGACGGTAGTGACAAGTTTCACATAACATACAACATCACATATGATGACATCGAAGGAAACTCCTATAAGAAAAGGATAAAGGTTAAAAATAAAGCTCTTAGTCTATCGCTTGTCGATTATCCCGCGGAACGGTTATAGTCATTTCACACTAAAGAGTTTAGGAGCGTGTTATTTCCATGATTTTTGCTAACTTTGAAGTACATAATAATAGCGTTATGGCCACAGTGATTGAAAATGAAATGCTTAACTACTTCACTCAGCTTGATGAGTCGGAGAAGAAGTCTGTCGTTCCAGATGCTCAAAACGTTCATCAATAATAGGAAACAGGATAAGTCGGTCAGCATCGAAGAATATAGCCAGGAGCTATTGGATGCCGAGGCCGAGTTTGAGCGTGGCGAGTACACATGAACAATTCTGAAATCCATCAAGGCATGGTAGCAGGGCAGTTCCGCATTGTTTGGTCTGGCAAGCTCGTAGTATTAAAAGGGAAAGAAAAAGGTCGAAAAGAATGTTTCGAACGTCCATTAACAAAACAAACATGAAATAGCCATTGCATTAACTTTGTACCAATTAACTAACGATATCAACGCCTAACAAACCCATCTTCTTAATGAGCAAAACCTTTAACTTATACTGTGACGAAAGTTGCCATTTGGAAAACGACGGTATGCCATATATGCTGATTGCATACGTAAGTTCGGCGTACAATCAAGTCAAACTGCACCAAGCCAATATCAGAGCGCTTCGCGAAAAGCATAAGTGCTTTGGCGAGATTAAGTGGACAAAGGTATCTAAGTCGCAGGCGCAATTTTATCTGGAGGTGGTAGAATACTTCTTTTCAAGTGACCTGCAATTCAGAGCCATCGTCGTGGCTAAGGAAAAAGTCAGCACTGATAACTTTGATGACTTCTATTACAAGATGTACTATCAGTTGCTGCATCACAAAATAAACATGGATTATAATTACAATGTATATTTGGACATCAAAGATACATTGAGCGCATGGAAGGTAAAGCGGCTCAAAGAAATTTTAAATCTCAAATACAGCAGTATTTGTACAGTGCAAAATATCCGATCTCATGAGAGTGTACTCATGCAGTTGACGGATTTATTGATGGGAGCTATCGGTTACTATTTACGTGGGGATGATAAGGTCATAGCAAAAAATAATATTATCGAAAAAATCTCCGCGCATGCGAAATTCCCTTTGGATAGGAGTACACCAAAAAGTTCCGATAAGTTCAATCTATTTTTCATCGACCTTCAATAAGCCATGCCTTCAAATCTGCTAAAAATATACAATCAATTATTAGAGCTGCTATATACTTCCCATCGGGATAACATCCAATCTATCCGAAAGGTGTTTGATAGGGATTTTGCCGTTTTCCCTTTCCATTTTCGCCAGTATCCGATTCATCCTACGCCTGCTGATGATGAGGATACGATGGATCGGGTGTTCAGGCATCTCACCACTGTTATTGTAGACCAAGCGATAAAGAAACGTGAATTTGAAACCGCTCGTTCCATCCGGATTCACTGGGTGAGACATCATTTGGAAGAGCGCAGGCAGGATGTAATCCGGGTGTTCACCGTGCTCAATGAAAATAGGGTATATGTATTGGATGTGTCAGAACGATACGTGGTGGTGTTAGAACCATTGCGGAAGTTCCAAGCCTTTTTTCTACTTACCGCATACCATTTGGAAGATAGCCGCTACCGCAGCCTAATGAATAAATGCAAAAAAAGAGGGGAAGAAGGAGTTGTGGTATGGTAAAGCAGAAAACGCCAGTCATCTGGGACAGGCGTTTTCCGAATTCCTTCTTCCGAGTGGAAAGATGAATCTCGCTGCAAAGGTAGGAATAATTTGTTTGTAATACAAACAAATGACCAGCAATAAATTAGAGGAAACTAATCAAAAACAATGTAAGTATCACCGAAACTCAGTGAATAATGGAAATCTTGGAAGAAGACATCGACTTTAAATTAATAGACTGGAAGCAGTTTGAAGAACTATGCTTTGACCTGTTGATGAAATGCCAATTCCATTCATTGGTTTGGAGGCAAGGAGGGGCTGATAGTGGTCGGGATATAGAGTGCGTTCACCCAACGTCAAATCCGCTAATCGGTCCTTATGATGAAAAATGGTTTGTGGAATGTAAGCATCATACTGCAGGCGTATCCGTAAATGACATAGCCGATAAAGTTGCTTGGGCAGAGGCAGAAAAGGGAGTTGAACATTTTATGTTGATCACATCCTCTTATGTTACTGTCCCGGCAAGAGAATGGTTGTATAAGAAGCAGGAGTCAACTTCCAGACTGAAGATTCATTGGATAGAAGGAAAGCAATTGACAAAACAGCTTTTGTCGTTTCCTGATGTTGTTCTTAGGTATTTCGTAGACGACTATACCAAACTTGTAAAAGAGCTGTATAGACAATGGGTTTTTCATGATATTTTGCCAGAACCAAAAGCTTTGTATAAATTATATAAGGACTTTGACGCGAGAAAGCTCAACTATCATGAATTAGCATTTTTATGGCATGCCGTATCAAGTTCGGAAGAGGGAATTGTGGCATATTGCGAAGATGGGCAGCTAGAGGTTTTCTCTTGTGAATTCCTGATATCTGCCATGAAGGAAGCCGTGAACTTTGACTATCCGGTGATTTCAGAAGAAGAACAGATTTCTTCCAGACTATACACCGATTTAGGTAGCTATGTTTCGCACTCGACAAGAAATGATTTTTTAGAAGCATTTTATCACGAGGAAATAGGTGAAGATAGGAAAATTCAGATTTATATAAAGCGTGAGTTTCGAAGTATAGCCGTTAGAATAGGTATAAGTGATTAATATTTGATATGAACATTTCGCTAATAGTTTTTATTTCAGTTTTATTGGTTGTGGCGGTAATATTGTCCATTGGTGTTCTAATTGACAATCGAACCGGCAGAGCCCCAAAAGAAAAAGGTACTCGAAAGTATAGTAGTTTTGATACACAGGTTTTATTGCTGCTTTCGACGGCAGTTGTCTTGCTCATTTTTGCTTTCTTATCACCTTTAATCTTCTCAGAAACTTGGGGCTGGCAACCAATCGATTACGATTCTTCTGGGGTAATTGGAGATACGATTGGAGGATTAATGAATCCATTCATAGCGATTGCTGCGGTAATTGTGACAGGACTTGCGTTTTACATGCAATACCAAGCAAATCAACAAATCCGTGAGCAGTTTAAGATTCAACAATTCGAATCTCAGTTTTATGAGATGCTGAGGCTACATAAACAAAATGTCGATGAGATTGAGTTAATAGTGTATGATGAAGGGGTGAAAAAAACGGAGAAGCCATCAACAGCAAGGACAGGGGGTCCAGAAATAGACAGCCCTTATGTTCGAAGTTTTATAGATCCGCGGATCGTTAAAGGAAGAAAAGTCTTTATCTATTATGTCCAAGAGTTTCATGTCCTACTTGATTGCGTAGGTAAATCAGAACTTCAGCGCATAAACAAGGAAAGCTTTTCAGAGGCTTATCATGTTTTTTTTGGAGGCTTGGATAAATTTCCTCACCAAAATGACTTGTTTTCAGAAACACTAAGGAATTCCGTTGAAAAAGAGGTTCGTATGATTAAAGAAGATGACCTAAAAAATCATAAATACTTGCATACCTATTTTGATTTGTTTAGGGGCCATATTGAATATTTGGGTCATTACTACAGGCATCTATATATGACAGTGAAATATGTGGTAGAAAGTTTTGAAAAAAATGATGTATTGAAATCTCGAAAAGAATGCTTAAAATATCTAAAAATATTAAGGGCTCAATTATCCAATGCGGAGCAGATCATGCTTTTTTACAATTGGGTGGCAGGAGGAGGAAGCGGTTACGGCGCTAAATGGGAAAAGGGAGATAAAAGGAAGTATTTTTCGAAATATTTGATGCTTCATAATCTCCATTTCGGGATGCTATTCGGGGGGCCCAATCATTTCATAAAACAGGAAGTTAATGAAATATATAGAAGAGCTGAGAATAAGGATAAGCTATTCGAATTAGATGTTGATGGGTATTTAGAGGGCTTTGAAGAACAAAATGCGTAAAGCAATTTATCATTTTATGGAATTACAAAAGTTATTAGAGTTAGGATGTGGTATATATTCTAAACCAATTTACCCAAAGCGTCAAAACCTTATTTGCGCTCATAAAACGGCATTTGATAATATTTTGAAGCAAGAAAACACAATCAGTGAGATACGTAGATTGGGTATCAATGAATGTGAGTTGTTTGCATATCTATTTTTAATAGGCTTTGGTAGTCATGAAATACAAAACCCCTTACGTTGTCAAACAAAACCGAACAAATTTATTGAAAACATTATACTACATTTAGATAATTTTTTGTTGAAATGCGAAAGAACGAATTCGGAGGTGCTTTACAGACAAGATGATTATTCAGATGTAGCTCATTACAAGGAAGAACAATTAGTTTCGTTTAATAATTATTTTGTTGCTTCGCTAGATGATTTTGATAATTCTTTAAATATTATTTGGGTGGTCACACCAAGATTGGAAAATACTAAAGGTCGAGTGGGATACAAAATATATGATCATGGTGATGAGAAGCAAATAACATTTGAGAGAGGAGCAAGATTTGTGATAAATCGAATGGAAAAGCCTGATAATATGACTTATATCTACTGCAATGAGATCGAATAGAAGATTTGAATCTTGTCCCAAACCCCAAATTTTCCCATCTTTATCCTATGAATACTAAATTACCCGTATCATTACCAGAACACAAACTCCGAGAAATCGAAGCCATCAAACAGGTCATCGTTGATTTTGTTGACCCCGATAAGATTATTTTATACGGCAGCTATGCAAAGGGTAAGTATGTAGAACATGTATATATCAAGGACGGGATTAGACATTTTTATATAAGTGACTACGATTTAGTAATTATCGCCGAAAACTTTACTGTCAAACCGTACGAGTTAGCTGATGAGTTGGAAAAGCGTATAGGTTCCCGCCCAGACGTCAATTTCTTCATGTATAAGTCTGCTCATTTCAACGAGAAGTTAAAAAATGGGCATCACTTTTACGTGCCTGTTTATAATGAAGGGGTTTTACTGTATGATGCCAAGCAGACAGAATTGGTGACGCCTGGGCCGATTGATATTAATCAAATCAGAGCCAATTCGTTAGAGTATTTCGATTTTTGGATCGATCATGCCGAACGCTTCTATAAACACGCCTTGATTGAATTTGACGATGTTATAGCCAATAAATCAAGGTCAAATTTAGCCGTATGGTTTTCGTTTCAATCTATAGAATCGATTTATAGTGCGTTACTTTTAATATTTATGGGCGAAAAGCCGAAACATCACAACTTAATCAGGTATAGGCGTTCCGTGCAAAGTATATCGACGGATTTGAATAAGATATTCCCTGATGTTAAGGACAGTTACGAGCGAAATCTGTTTGATTTGCTTAATCGGGCTTATATCGGTGCAAAATATAAAATAGACTACGAAGCCCCAGAGAGGGATGTTCAAGAACTCTTAAAACGCGTGGAGAAAATGATCGCTGTGGCTAAACAGGTTTGTATGGAAAGGATAGAAAGTTACAAATAAGATAGCGAATTAAAAATTTTAATCATAATCGAAAGTAACCAGATCAACCAAAGATACCCCCAACGCATCAGCCAGAGCCTTTAACGTTACAATCGACGGTGCAGACTCACCTTTCTCAATCCGGTGGATTTGACTATGGTCAACCTCGGACAATTGATCAAGCCGCCGCAAACTGATCTTTTCACCAGTTCTGACTTTTTTTCCCTCACGAATAGCTTTGAAATGAGCTCCAAAAGCCTTTAAGAATTTATTGTCCCCAATGGCCATTCGCAAAAAGAGTATTAAAATCAAAAAATATTGTAGGATTATTTCCGTGCATTGATAAGTTTTACTATATTTGGCCCATTACAATTATTGCTTGAATACTTACCTCATTCTTGAGCCTGAAAAACACCGAAAATGAGGAAATATGAAAGCAACAGCTTCGATAAGATACATAAGTGCAGGCTCCCTTTTATCATTATGGGACGGTTTTTCAGTGCTCAGAAATGAGAGAAAGGGACCTGCATCTTATTCTTATAACAACGGTGCATCGCGCATTTGCCGTGGCCTCACCGCTTCTGAAATGCTGTACCCCCTAAAGCCTAAAAATCCCATTTAATATGTTGATATTGGTTCTTTTTTTAATTTTTAGATAAATCACCTAATAATATCAACAATTAATGAAGCAAATTTTACGCTTAAGGGATAGCTATGCCCTTATCAACCCAAAACTAAAAAAAATTGGAATACAATACATCAGCCTCTTAGCTGTAATGATTACTATGTGTGCAGAAGCCCGCGCACAGCGCCCGGAGCCCTCCGGGCCTGTGCTGTCGGGCATTGTAGCCGATACCGCTGGCCAACCGATACCAGGGGCCACCATTGCGGTCAAAAATAGCGCTGCAAAAGCCATCAGCGGCCGCGATGGCGGCTTCGCCTTTCGGGCGCCCCAGCAAAGTGGTACACTCATTGTCTCCTACCTCGGCCACCAAACCATCGAAGAAAAATTTGGCGATGGCAACACTGGCCCGTACCGCTTTACGCTCGTTCCGGGCGAAAACCAGTTGGAAGAGGTGGAGGTGAGCACGGGATACCAGACCATCCCGAAAGAACGGGCCACGGGGAGTTTTGTGCAGGTAGACAATAAATTATTGAATAGAAGCGTGGGCGCAAACATCCTGGATAGGCTTGAGGGGGTGAGCAGCGGCGTGCTGTTTGATAGGCGTGCCGGCTTGTCCGACATCAGGGTACGGGGAATCAGCACCATCTTCTCGGAGGCCCAACCACTGGTCGTCCTTGATAATTTCCCTTATGAGGGCGACCTCTCCACCATTAACCCAAACGATGTGGAAAGCATATCCATCCTGCGTGACGCCGCAGCTGCGTCCATCTGGGGTATAAGGGCAGGCAATGGTGTCATCGTGATTACCAGTAAATCTGCCGCGAAGCAAAAGCAGCAAAAGATAGAGGTTTCGGCAAACGCCACGATAGGTGAGAAGCCGGATCTACTGTACACAAAGCAGATTGCGGCTGCCGATTATATCGAAATAGAACGCTTTCTGTATGAACGTGGTTATTACCGCGGCACACTCTCAAACCCTTATGCCAATGTTTCGCCCGTAGTGGAAGCATTGTGGTTGAATGAGGCCGGTACAGTTTCGGATAGTCAATTATCGGCGCTATTGGCCGAGTTCTCCGAATACGACGTAAGAGACGATATGCGCCGATACCTATATAGGCCGAGTATCAATCAGCAGTACAATCTAAACGTATCCGGCGACAACGGGAAAAGCGCCTATATCTGGTCGGCTGGCTTCGACAACAGGCAGCATAGCGTCAATACGTCGTCCGACCGCCGCTTTACCTTGAGGGCGGCCCATGATTTCCATTTCTTTGATCGCAAGCTTACGCTGCGGTCGAACACTTCTTTCGCCAAACTGCTTTCGGAGGGCAACGCCAATGGCTTCATGCCGGTAACACCTTACCAGATGCTGGCGGACGAAACGGGCAATCCGCTCAGTGTGCAGAACAGCTCTACACTCCGGGCATCGTACGTCGATACTGCCGGAAACGGGAGGCTGTTGGACTGGAGGTACTATCCGCTCAAGGAGAACAGACCCCGCGAAGGCAATGATCTCAATTTTACACAACAGGTGACTGCGCTATTCAGGCCGGTGGAAGCATTGCAGGTCCACTTGCATTACCTCTATCAGCAAGGGGTAGGGGAAACGCAGATACTGAATGATACCTCATCATTCTTTACGCGCGATCTGATTAACCGATATACCCAAATTCAGGGTGACGGCACCGTGGTTTATCCAGTTCCGCTCGGTGACATACGCGATAACCAAACAAGTAGGTACAGCGCACACAGCGGTAGGCTACAGGTGTCATACGGCAAGCGATTGGGGCTTAAGCACCGCGTGGATGCGTTGGCGGGTATGGAGGTAAATACCCACGATGCGGAAAATGCCAGCCATCGGCTGTACGGATACAATCCCGAGACGAGAGTCAACGCAAATGCGCTGATGGATTTCGTGACGCAGTTTCCGCAGTATTTCAACCAGGCCTCGACGGTGCGAATCCCTGCATCGGCATCGGGAAGGTCCAACAGCGACCGGGCAAGGTCATACTTTGCCAATGCCTCCTACAACTATGCTGGCCGTTATACATTGAGCGGCAGCGTAAGGCGTGATGAATCCAATATATTCGGTGTGAAAACAAACCTCAAAGGGGTACCGCTCTGGTCCGTTGGCACCGCATGGATGGTACATGAGGAATCATTTTTCCGGATCGGCTGGGTGGATTTGCTGAAATTGCGCGCAACCTATGGATACAACGGTAATGTAAACAAATCGACGACGGCTTTCCTCACGGCCCGCGCAGCGCTCACGCCGTATAATCCGTGGGGGCTGTATAATACCCGCGTCATGAACCCGCCCAACCCGTCACTGTCGTGGGAACGCGTGGGTAATCTGAATTTTGGAATTGACTATGGCCTGTTTGATAACCGGATAACGGGAAGTCTGGAAT
The DNA here is from genome assembly GCF_900109365.1 of Parapedobacter koreensis. Taxonomy (GTDB): domain Bacteria; phylum Bacteroidota; class Bacteroidia; order Sphingobacteriales; family Sphingobacteriaceae; genus Parapedobacter; species Parapedobacter koreensis. The sequence continues at coordinate 13,362 of NZ_FNZR01000004.1, forward strand.
ACTTCGTGAAACGCGCGGCCTCGCTGATAGGCGACAGCCCGATCGCTCCCCAAACGGGCGTGAGCGAATTCAGGGGGAATTCCGCAAACATGGAGACAACAGGATGGGATCTATCGATTACGTCCCTCAACATTAGGGGGGCCTTTTCTTGGACAAGCAATGTGCTGGTGAGCACGGCTCGCGATAAAGTGACCCGTTATCTCGGTAAGCAGTCCTCCAACCGCAATATCGTAGCTTCGAATTACATGAGCCCGCTGGAAGGCTATCCATTGAACGCGGCGTTTAGCTTCCCTTTCTACGGATTGGATGCATCCGGCAATCCCAAGGCAATGCCAGATGGTGAAGACGTGCTCGGCTACAATGCCATGCTGAATGCCAACGATCCCGGATTAATCCGCTACCATGGATCTTTTTCGCCCAGGATGTACGGCGCTTTCCGCAATGATTTGAGTTGGAAACGGTTTGGTTTGTCGTTCAATATCTTGTTCAAGCTGAATTATTTCATGCGTAACACGGCTCTGTTTGACGGTTCTTCCAGTTACCTTTCCATGTCGGCGGTGGATTATCAGAACCGATGGAAGCAACCCGGCGATGAAAACCATACGAATGTGCCTTCGTTGGTCTACCCCTCCAACGGTTCAAGGGCCGTGTTCTATACCAATTCGGATATCCACATCTACCGGGCCGACCATATTCGGCTGCAGGATATCCGTGCTCACTATGAACTGAAATCCTTCACCGTATTCTGCATGGTCAACAACGTCGGCATACTTTGGCGGGCAAACCCGTTAGGTATCGACCCGGATGTGGGCAATGCAACGTATCCGGCCATAAGGAGCGTGGCTTTCGGATTGAATGTCAGACTATAAATTGTGCAGCAATGAAAAGAAAAACGAATATGAACTATGCTTTGGTTGTCCTCTCGGCGTCCATCATGTTAATAGCTGCGTCTTGCGAAAAGGGGTTTCTTGAAAAGAAGCCGGACTCTTCCATCGTGCTGCTGTCGTCTATTGAAGACTTATGGAATCTATTGGACAACTACCAAGTAATGAATTATACGTCTTCGCTTCCGCAGTTATCTGCTGATGAGTACTTTATCATCAACGATGATGTTTTTGATGGGTTGATCCGGGAAACCCAGCGAAACGCCTACATATGGGCGGATAACCCCTATGGTTCTGAAACGACGGTAGCAAGTTGGAATTATCCGTACACGGGAATATTTTATGCCAACAGTGTACTGGATGCGTTGGAAAGTACAAGGTTTTCCTATTTCCCCGTTGCTGAAAAAAATCCGGTAAAGGGCAGTGCACTGTTTATGCGCGCATACCTGTTTTTTGATCTGTTACGTACCTTCGCACCGATCTATGACCCGGCCACAGCCAATACCGATTCCGGCATTCCCATCCGGCTGCAATCGGGCATTGACTATACGGCAAAAAGGTCGTCGGTTGCAGCGTCATATGACCAGATATTCAACGATCTGGAATCAGCTAAAGGGCTTCTTCCAAATGCTACATCACCCAGCTACTTAAACCGGCCATCCGTATGTGCGGTCTACGCGCTAATGGCCAGAATTCATCTGGAGAGGGCAGAGTACGAATTGGCCTCGCGGTATGCGGACAGCGCGTTGACGCTCAAAAATACATTGATTGATTTCAATAGCCTGGATTCCCTAAGCGAACGGCCTTTTGCGAATGCGCCTGATGAAGTGATTTATTATACCCAGCAGATTGGCGAATTCAACACGACCCAGTATTCGATCAACACCCAGGGTTATATCGGTATCGATCCCGAACTACTTCGATTGTACAGTTCGGAAGATTTACGCACAGCTATTTATTTCCAGCGGAACAGCTTGGGAAATTTCAACGTGAAAAGGGGATATGCAACCGGCATATATCCATTTACGGGGCTTGCCGTTGACGAACTATACCTAATCAGAGCGGAAGCCTTGGCGCGGATAGGAAATAGCCAATCGGCAAGCGAGGTGTTGGACGAATTGCTGGTAAAACGCTACTTGCCGGGTGCATATCCCGGAACGGCAGACCTTGCACCGGAAGATTTACTTGACCGGATATTGGAAGAAAGGCGTAAGGAATTGGTTTGGAGGGGAACGCGATGGCATGATTTAAGGCGGCTCAATAAAGAAGGGCGTGAGATTCACCTGTATCGCACTGTCCATGGTCAGCAACATCACCTTTTGCCGAACGATCCGAGGTATACATTCCCGATTCCGCCAGAGGAAATACAGCTAAGCGATATCGAACAAAACAGACATTAAATATTAAGATAATGAATAAATATAGGCAACATGCGTTTTTGGCCATTATTTCAATTTGGTTTATGGCTCCGATGGCTATGGCTACGGAAATATCCGGCTATATTCCCTCCGAATTGCGCCATCGCTATCCAGATGACAGCTTTATTATCAAAGTAAATGATTTTGCAAAAGAAGGAATGGGGTTTTCAAATCGGTTTTTCCATGATAGCAGGCAAGTCAAAATCGATGATCAGGGATATTTTAAGATTGAGCTGCACGTACCATCAACCTATTTCTATATCGCTTTCGAGGGCCTGTATGGAAATGGGTCTGAAAGACAGCTGCTCACAGAGGCATACTTAGTGAAACGTGAAGGCCATCTGCATATGGATTTATCTGCGTCGCCGCTTTCTTTCTCCGGCAACTTAGGGCCATTGATCGAATTGCAAGTAGCTATCAATAGTGAGATCAGGTCAAAAAAAGGAAAGCCTTACGGTGAATGGGAAAGCTATTTCGATTACCTTGTGAAATGGCATGGCAGGGTGTTGAAATCAATCGATAGGTTGGTTAATGAATATATCGAATCCGTCGATGCCATGGGACGTGAAATAGTCGCCGTTAATGCGCTAAGCCGGCTCAGTTCTTCGATATTTGGGCTTGTTCCTGATTGGCTTGACCGTGCCAAGAAGCAAAACTTAGATTCCGTGCCGCTTTATGCGGTTTACGATACAATTAAAAAAGGGTTTCTACATTCGTCACCTAGCAATGAGGTGCTTTTAAATGCCAGCGGGTATGCCGGCGCATGGCTGAATATGAACTACGTAAGCTTGGTTATGAATGGCCACAAAGCGAAAAGTGATACGCTGATGATAACGCTCTTTGAGGCCATTGAGGGTGTTTCGGACCCTTTGCTGAGAGATCAATTATTGATGGTGTATTATTTTCTGCCTAGTTACAAAAATGCCGATTTCTCCAAACTGAATGAGGCGATAGATTTGGCAACCAATACTACCGTTAAAAACCACATGAGTAGGCTAAAAGTCGAACAGTTGGAAATGCCAAAGGTTAAAAATTTTGCTTTTTTAGATGAAGCTGGTCGTGAAGTAAGTATTGCAGACTTCGAGGGCAAGGTTTCAGTCGTGCATTTCTGGTTTAACGGATGTGTAGGTTGTCGGTTTTTAGCGGATTTTATGGATGATGTAATTGCTGTTTATCGCGATTATGACGATGTGCAGTTTATTGATGTAAACGTTGATAAAGAATTTGAAAGATGGAAAGATGGTGTGGCAAGCGGAAAATATACGAATCCTCATGAAATCAACCTATGGACGGGATCAGTGGGGAACCGGCATCCGTTGCTGGAAACGTATAATTTTGTAGGATTTCCGCAGCTGATGGTGGTTAATAAAGAGGGGAGGTTAGTCACCGCAAAAGCCTCATCCTTACGAACCAACAAAGTTGAGTTCAAGGATAAACTTTCCGTATTAATCGAAGAACACCGCTGATGCAGAAAAAAAAGCCGAATAGCCCGGCCGGGTTATTCGGCTTTATGATTTCGACAGGATGACCTAAAGATACGGCCCATTTTCGGTACTGATGTTGTCGAAATCATAGTTGGAAAGTTCCGCTGCAGGAAATTCCTCGGGAATATCCGATTCCGTCAGTTTTTCCGCGTGGCAAGGATTAGGTAACGTCTCCTCGCAATCACCGGCAGGGGGCAGTTCTTCCCGGTACACATAGTTGCCTTCCGAGTTAAGGATCCATACTCCCGGAGGCGTTGTCAACCGTTCTTCCTTTTTCACCACCGGTTCTTCCTCAACCTTGGCATTGTTTACGTAGTAATTTACACCCAGTGCAATCACTACGGCGGCTATAACGCCTGATGTTAATTCAAATACTTTCATCGTAAAAGATGCTTAATGTGTTTGGCTTGTTTTTTTAGATGGCCCACCACGGCCATGTGTCGTTTCCTGCGGTCTTCCCGTCCTTGACGGTCCAGGCCGCGCCGATTGGTCAAGGGCTCACGGCGCGCCTCCTTCCGTTAGGTGTTTCGATGTGTCTATGAATCGGGCTGAACCGGGTTTCAACAGCCATGGGGCCGTAGGCGGTAGCCAGGGCTTCCCACTCTTGCGGGGCCAAGGGCATCAGGATGCCGTCTTTGCCAAGCTTCTTGTCCCGGAAGCGGCGCAGCTCGTAGTCGGGCTGCAGGATGCTGTTGGCGATGCCGGCCAGGTAGCGGAGCGGCTTCGGCTGCCCGGCGGGGAAGGCCATCGCCTCGCGCTTGCCGTACCGCAGGAAATAAAACGTGTTGTCTTTGTCTCCTTCGCAACAGGCAGTGTAGCGGAAGTGCTTCCCGTCTTTATCCAGCCCTTTGGAGATCCAGGAAAGAAATTGTTCCAGTGGTTCCGTGCCGCTGAGGTCATATACCCACAGGTCTATTTCCTCCGTGAGCGTTTCCCCGGAGCGGCCGCCCTCAAACAGGTTGGTGCGTACCCAGCGTACGCGGTCCCACGGGCCGAGCATTTCAAGGGCATCATTCAGCGAAGCGGGGAGGTCTGCCTCCAGGTAAAAGGCCGCAAACAGTCCATCCAGCCATTGCATCAGCACCGGGTCATGTACAATCGGGCAACGCGCATAGCGTATCCATGGGCTTGCGTACCGCCATTCAACGGCTCCGTCGCGCAGGGTGAGGTAGGCCACAGCGCCCGTAGGCCGTAGTGGATTGGAAAACTGGATGATGAACGGGTCGGCATGTGGGTCGGCAGTAAGATGCGGGCCAAGGATGGCAAACCCGGGCATGGCCAGTAGGTCCGTCTCCGCATGATTCAGCCGGAGGTGCCGCCGGTAGTGCGCCATCATCGCTGGCGTAGTAGCCGGTGCCGCGTCGGCCGCCCCGGCCCGTGCGATGTCGGCCGCTGCTACTTCAAGGGACGTGTCTTTTGTTTTCCTCATGGAAACAAAAGTAGGGCGCATTTCATCCTCGGTAAGTCCCGCCTTAGGGAGACTAATTGCGTGAGCGGTCTTATGAAAAATGATTAAAGATTATGAAAAATAATTATCATGTTGTTTGGTTTATGATTTATGATTATGATCGGTCTCGGAGGTAGCGGCTTTTCATCCGGTAGTAGGTGCTCCGGCCCATCCGCAGCAACTGCCATTGGGGTGCATCGGGCAAGTGGGGCGCTTGGCGGCCGAAACGGTCCATGTATGCGCAATACCGGGCATAGTAGTACGGCTCGCTTCCAAGCGTAATCAGCAACTCGAAAAAGTTGATTTTGCGCTGTTTCATCACATGCAGGAGCTCGGCAAATGCGGGGAAGTGCCGTTGGGCCTCGCGCGCTTCCGCTATCGGAACCAATAGCAGCGTGGTATTTTCGATGGCCATGTATTCCGCTTCGCGAAGCCGCGGGGTGAAGGGATGCTGCGTGCCGGTAAAATAGTCCATCGGCTGCATGAGTTCGCACAGCAGGGGGGTGCCAGCACTATTTTTACGGTAGCCGGCCACCAGGCCCGAGAGCACGATGCAAAAGAAGGGGAAGCGCTGGCCTTCCAGCTTGATGACCTGCATGCTGCGATACCGCTTTAATTTCGATCGGCCACGGACGAACGATTGGCTGTCCGCCCCTAAGGCAGGGCAATGCTTGCTCCAATAGGTGAATAGCCGTTCCATCGAAAGGTTCGTTAACGGGTGTAAATTACGGCTTCGTGAACGGCCCGTCAATGGAACAGGTGGAACCAAGCGCACACCTGCGTAAACGCAATGTCCTTAAAAAAGATTGAACCCGATAATTTGATGGAAATCCGGTACTGAAAAAATAAAAAAGACGCCCCGCCCCGGCGGTCGGTGCCGTATCGTTTTTGGTGATGGCGGTCTCGGGGCCGGGACACGGGGGTAATAGCAGGGTTTCATGCAAAAATAGGGCTTGAAATTTAACCGGCACGCCAAGCGGACTGCGCCCGTGGCCAACCCCGGAACTCGATGGAACCACTTGGCTAATTGCCGGGGCGCACAGCCCGCCAATCAGGGGTTTGATGGAACCCGAAGGGCCACCGCCGGATTTTCATTCCCGGATTTGGGGGTTTCATTCCGCTATATCCCATTTGGTTCTTTTGTCTTTGACGGGTGGAACCGGTATTGCATGTTTGCAGGGTGATCACCATAGTGAATGCCCTGAATCAAGCTTGTAAGGGGCAATCTGTTGAACTTAAAAAATCAAGAAAATGGAAATTACAGATTTATTAGAAATGGTCAATAATACGGATGTATTGCAGGCACTGGTGGGAAAGCTATCCAGCGCGATACCGGTAAATGACTTGATGGTGGGCGGTAGCAATCCGTTTATACCGGATTACTCCAGTTGCGAAACGCCGATTATCGGGATATTCAGTTAGCTTATCAGGGGCATGCCTCGCATGCGCATGCCCCTTTTTCAGGATAGACCATGGAAAAAAGATACAACGCACATTGCGAATCGATTTTTAGGGAAATCGATCAGCTGGATATGACGGCTTCAGCGCCACTGCATAACCAGTTTACCTTCTTCAGTGCCAATATGGAGCACTTTATGCCGATGGTGCCGCCCAGTGAACACGAAGTATACTTTCGCGGAACGATGTACCACAGACGGTTGAGCCGGCTGGATCTGTCGTATGCCGCAGCGGGCTACCTGCCCACAATCGTCGGGTGGGATGCCGCATGGGTGGATAGCCTGAGGCAAGAGCCCGCCATCATCGCGTGCGCCCATATGGGGGCGCACATGCTCATCGGCATGTTGCTGGCCAAAGCGGGGGCGCCGCTGGCGGTGTTGGTGGCGGAGCACCTGGTGCCCGCGCTGACCGAAATCTGGAAAACCGCCGCCAGGACAGACCCATCCCTGCGGCTACCCCTTATCGTAGACACGGGCCCCAAAACCTCCTTGCGCCGGCTGATGAACCTGGCGAAGTCTGGCGTAAGCTTGCTCGTCTATTGGGATGGTGAGGAACATGGCGGCAAGGACGATCGGCAGCAGGCCGTCTGTGTACCACTGCTGGGGCAACATATCGTCCTCCGGCGCGGCATACCGTTTTTGGCAAGGGCAACCGGATTGCCCATCTATCCGCTGACGGCGTTTCGCCAGCAGGATGGATCGGTAGGGGTACACCATGGTCGCTGCATCCGGGTGGAAGACTACCGCGGTCCGGATTTCTTCCGCTACACCATGCAAGCCGTGGTGGATGGCTTCTCATCGTCGCTAATCCATTTTCCGGCCCAGTGGAACAAATGGACCCACCTGCACCGCATGGTATTCCCCGAGCACTTCTTTGTCGAATCCGGGAAGAAACTGAGCAATCGCTATGGGATCTTACAGGGAGACGACGCCTACTTTTTATTTGCACGACGGGATTACCAGGCTGTTGCGCTACCCCAAAAAGAGGTGGATAGGCTTTGCGATGATGCTAAAAAAAGGACAGGCAATTGCATGTTGTGACAACATTTTGTACTTTCCGCTGTCTAAACACACTATCTATGCTCAAACATTATCTTCCGAAACCGTGGAATCATTGGCTACCTATGCACCGGTTTGCGTATTACCAAATCGTGTATTGGATTTGCTACGTAGGGCTCACCTTTGCAAACAACAGTTTGATGCCCAATCCGTTTCGCTGGTGGGAGGTGCTGATTACCATTGCCTTTATCATGGCGATCGTATATTCCATCGTCTACGTGTTCCTGCGGGGCCTCAAGCCAGCGGCAAAGACCGCAGCGGTATTGATCGGGATGTTCATCGGCTATGCCTTGCTGTATTACCTCGTTGCTTTCGTTTGGGGCAGATCTTTTGGAGAACGGATCGTCAAGGTGGGGGATCGGCTTACCATCGGGGGCTACCTGTTTACGATGCTTATCCATTGGTATCATTCCATGTTGGATGCCGGATTGCTGGCGGCGATATACCGTGTGCGGAAGGTGGAAGGGCAGAAGCGCGAGCTCTTGGAAAAAAACCACCAAACGCACGTGCAATTTCTGACCGCACAGATTGATCCGCACGAGCAGGCCAACCTGCTGAATATCCCGTATCAATTGGCCGTTTCGACCGGCAATATGGATATGGCGGAGGTGTTGTTGCATGTGAAACAACGGTTGCTCTACGTGCCGGAAAAAGCGAAGGATATCAGCAGTGAAGTGCCTTTGGGCGCAGAAATGGAGCAATGCGACCGGATTATCTGGTTGAACAGCAAGCGTTTCCCGAAGTGCTTTGTGACCATTGATGTGCCTGAAGTACTGCATCATTGGGTCGTGCCCGTATTTTCGGTATCGGCATTCCTGCAGAATGCATTTAAATACGGCGTATCGTGGGATGAGCACGTGCCCATCAGTTTGCGGGCCCGGCAGGAGGACAACCGCTTGACCATCCGTTTACGGAATAAAATCAATCCCCATAAAGCCGATGAAACATCCTCAGGCATAGGCAACGACAACATCCGCCAACGGCTGGCATTATTGTATGATGGCAGGGCAGGGCTGGAGACCTGCCACACACCGGATGGATGGTACGAAGCCATACTAACATTTACCAAATCATAACTCATGGAAAAACGGAAAGTGCTCATTGTTGACGATGAATTGCCGGCGCTGAATGTGCTGGTAACGATGCTGGCCAAACGGCCCGACCTCGAAATCGTGCTGGCCACCACGGAGTACCAGGTGGCGTATGACTACCTGGACGAAAACGATGTGGATTTGCTGATCGTTGATCTCGATCTGCGGGTAGACAGCGGATACAACCTCATGGCAGCCGTGGAACCACCGACACAGATTATCGTGTGTACGGCCTCGGAGCGTGAAGGCTCAGAGGCTATCTACCATGGCGCTATTGATTTCGTGGTGAAAATGGTGCAGGAAGACCGGCTGATTTTTGCGGTAGACCGGGCGTTGCGGCAGTTGGAATTGCTGGAGCATGAACAGGCGAACCGGGTTTATCCTTCAACGGTTGCCGTACAGTTGGAGACTTCGGACGCTTTTGTGAATGTGCGCGTGGGTGAATTGGTCTATGCCCGCTCCGAGGGTAAGTCTACCTACCTGTGTCTCGCAAACGGGCACGAGCTGCTGGCCAAGAAGCTGTTGCGCAACTTGCAGCTGCTATTGAATCCGGCGGAGTTTATCCGCATTCAAAAGGGGTTTATTGTGAGCCGGGAGGCGATCGATCATTACCTGCCAGGGGCGCTATTCAAAACGAAGAATTGGTGGGTGGAGCTGCGCGACGAGGTGGCCTCCAGGGAGGAAAATAGTCGGGAACCACGGCGATTGCCGGTAGGGGAACGGTATCGGCACAGGGTGGAAAAAGCATTGGGAATCCGGTAAATCGCGGCTTATGGTGAGCAAACACTTGGATCGGATCAACCGCGAGGTGGAACGGATATGGAAGTCGAACGGTGGGGCTGAATGCTGGGATGTTCATGCGCTGGACAGCTTGAACGCCGGCTTTCATGGCCTCATTGCGGAGACAGCCGGTCAGTTGGAGGAATGGAACGTGGAATTGGGTGCCCGTGAGGAATTGCAGCAGCGTATCCTATCGGCACTACCCGAGTCAGACCGTATAAAGGAGCTGTGGTGGAACGAGCAACGGGCATTCTATACGGACCTGCTGGAGCGGATGGATACGTACTTCAACTACGACGACACCGCGGTGGTGACGTTTTCCATCAACGCCCTGGAAATACTTTTCCTGGTGCGCCTGCTGATCGAAGAAGGTGTGCTCCAAACCGAAACCCTCCAACCCGTTTTTCGCTACTTGAGCCGTTATGGGCATACCGAACGGTATAGTAAACTGTCTTTCGATAGTCTCAAAAAACGTTACAGCTTGCGCCATGACGGATCACGCAAAAAAGTAAAACAAATCCTGACGAACATGATCAAACGTATTGATCAGGGGCCTCCCCGCGGCTGAAAGCTTGCTGCCTACCTGCTGGTAGACCCGCGCACCGTGACCCGCTACCGCTACTTTTTCGAATACTCCAGTTCCTTCAGCGAATTGCTGTGTTTTAACACGTATCGCATGCGCTCCCGCTGGTCATAGGTGAAATTCATTGCTGCTTGCCCGGTTTCATTCGAATACCCCATAAAATTATCCAAGATGGTCCATCCCAGGTTGTCGTCACAAGGTTCAATAGGATCGCTTTCGTAAACGTAGGAGTACGTATCAGGGCAATAGTCGTTCGTCAGGCAATCGTCTTCAGAAAATGTATGCAGTAAACCGAGATAGTGGCCCATCTCATGTCCCAAGGTGGTACCCATGTGATTAGCGACATCCACATATCTCAATATGATTCGGTTTGTTGCATTAGTACCTGTACTTAGTCCTGATAGTTCGTTTGAGCGACCGGTCAATGGCAAATCCGCCCAACTGGCATTCCGTATCCCGCGCCAATTGGTATTGCCGACCACATGGATGTTTATGTATTCGCTAAGGTCCCAATTAACCGCGGCAGCCATGTTATCAGCTTCGCTTGTGCCGATCACCCCGTCATTGGCCCTGTCAAACGTCCCTCCGTCGTCAAACTGGCTTCCGTCCAGTCGATGGATGCCAGCTTCTGCCAATGGCTTGTTACCCGGCCCAACTGTAGCCAAACGAAAACGGATGCGTGTATCTACCGCATTCGGATTGGCCGTAGACCGCTGTCCGAAATAGGCGTTGAGCGTATCTACCCATTGTTTAAAAAATTCGGGCGACAGATCGTATGGTCTGGTATTGCCCGACCATTGTTTGGCAACCAAATCTTCATACACATGAAACACCACCGGAATCGTAATGACCGAATAGTTTTTTGGCTCACGGGCATTGATCAACAGCACTTCACTACTTACCGTGCCGATCTTAACCTGTACGTTGTATTGGCCGGGACTAACGGTTGAAAAACTGGCTGTTTCCAAGACCTGCTCCTGTTCGTTGATGTATACGTCGTAGCGAATATCCAGCTCTTTGTCTTGTTTATCATATATAGCTACTGCCAGACGTGCCCGTGACTTTCCATCGGCGATTATTGCCCGTGTATCACTCACGAGTCCGATTCGCCCGATTGCTTCACGGGCTTCCACCGCACGGATGGTCACTGGGTCGCTTACCACGTCCATCACCCTTGCCGTGATGGTATAATTGCCGGGCTGATCTGCCTCGAAAATCGTTGAATCAAGCAGGGTGTCTCCGGCGTACAGGTTGATGGGAATATCCTCGGTTAGTTCACGGCCAGCACTGTCCAATAGCGTGACGTTAAACACCGCGTGGTTATATCCCCCCGCGATGACTACCGCAACGTCTGTGGCGACGCTGATATGGGCCACTTTATGGCTAATGTCCAGGGCATTCAGCTCCACGGCGTCGCTGGTCATATTGCCCGATTTGGCCGTAAACGTATATCGGCCAGCTTGCGCAGTGCTGAAATTGCGCCCATTGAAAACGGTTCCATCAATAAAGACAGTCACGGAAGCCCCGCGCACAGGTTCGTCGGCACGATTGAATGCCTCGACATTGATGGTGGTGGTATCCTTTCCATCGGCAAATAACGTGGTTTTACTCAGCTGTAGCACCACCTTTGTGACCGTAGTATCTTGACCAGGCAATCCCGTATCTTTTTTACAGGAGATTGCTAGTAGTAGGAATATATAAACAAGTCTTGAAAAACCCGATAGAAAGTGGCCATGCATTGGAGATAACGTGTTGATATTATTCAATTGTCCTTTAGATATTATCGAATCATAAAAACATAAGCTAAGACGTATTCATCTTCTGAGGTTCCGGGAATCCCTACAACCAAGCTTGTGGGCAAAGCGGTAAATACATAGAGCGGTACACTGCTGACCGTTATTTCGGGATTAGAAAAACCATACAATGTAATGGTTGACGGATCCGTTAACATCCACAATCCGCTTGTTTCCAACAAAGCCCAATTACCCACGAAGCGGGAATCTGAAGTGACGGAAAAAAATTCACCGGGAAGCGATTGTTGGATATATTGCCCCGACCGCATCTGAAAGGTGGTACTGGTGATGCGCCAGGATCCATAAATGTTTTCGATGGTTATTGGATCATTGGTCATGCCCTCCTCAACTTCATCCTCCTTTTCCTCCGGCACATAGGTCAACCGGATATCAGTGGAAATTGTATTATCCAACGCTTCCTGGTCATATTCAATTGTGACATTCAGCGTGGTGACCTGATCGATATTTCCCGATGGATTGCTGGCCGAAAACACCAAACCTGCCGCCGTGTTTTCTAGCTTGATTTGGATATTGGGATTATCCACATTGGTGATTTTCAGCGTTTCCGTGCCCTCGAATACTGTTTCCTTGACGGATGGCGCTTTGTTGTACGTAGAGACATAAGGGGTGTAAATACCCTTTAAGTCGAATATCCCGTCAAAAACCGAAACAAGTTTATCCAGGCTTCCTTTTAGCTTAAGGCTTAGACGCTCCAACGTGCCATCACCGGCCACCACATTTCGGATTGCTACGGGAAATTCCGAAACATTTTCCCTTGCAACCGTCACCTGATTACGGATGAATTGCCGGATCGATGGTTTGTTCTCATATACATAAAACGGATCGTCGCCGTATTGTTCGATTTCTTTTGCCCGTAGGGGGTATTCAGCGATATAGTGATTATAGATGGCTGCCTTACGCTCACATTCCTTTTCAATGACTAAACCACCCACGATTATCGCGGCAGCCGTGCCACCGGTCATCCCAAGGGCTACCCAACCTGTCGATGCTGCTACGATGGCTGCAAACTTCGCGGTAGCAGCAGCTTCATTGTAGGTAGTGGCTTTCCAGATGTATTCCACCAAATCATTTGGAAGCCCATCCGTTCCTGTGACGTTTGCGGCAAATGGGATAGCAGACCTGTCGGGCGATACGTGGTTGGCTGCCGAACGTACTTGCATCGAAAGCGGCACCGCTTGCTTGTAGTCGACAAGGGGATGCACAGATGCCATCGACGCATACCTGTCCGTTTGTCTTTGCAAAAAACGGAAATGATAGGCTACCAGTTGCAGTTCTTCATCAGCAAGCCTATCCACCAATAGCGACAAGCTGTTTATCAATGCCAGATCGTTTGCATACCTGCTTTCCGGAATGATCTGCTCGAAATCCTCGGCTTCGACTTCAGCAAGTGCCCGGGTGCAGTTGGTCAGGTACTCATCCACGACCATTGCGGGATTTTGGATCGGTTGATAATCACCCACTGTAAGTTCAGGTGATGTTTCCGCACCCCATTCACGGAGGCTCAACCGATAGCTGCCCGGTTCCATGATAGGCATCAAAAAGGCATAAAGAGACGTGTCCACGTTAATCAGCTGAACAGCTGTGCCATTGATGTTGGTTTGAATAGCATCGTGCTTTGCCTCCCCGCTCACCGATACAAAAACGATTTCGCCCGGCGTTACTACATGCTGATAAACGGAGAAAACCAAAGGAGGCTTCGTGATGTCATCTTTGCACGCAGCCGGTGCAAAGACCACGATCAAAATCAAGGCAAAAGCTTTCGTAAATTTAAACATATTGGTCTCTTACTTCTTCAAAAACTAAGACTCAGCATGACGGCCGTGGAACGTATGGGAAACCCGTCCATGCCATTTCCTTCATCCGATTCATAGCGCATCCGGATTTTACCGGGCAGGTGGCTGAATGCCAATCCCCATCCCTTCCTACGGAACGTAAGGCCAAAACTGGGCACGATACCTCTCCCTAAATAGTTCATGAAATGAGAAAAACGGGAGTCATCACCTTCCTCGTCATAGACCGGTGAATAGTTTAAATAGCGGTATGCCGCCGTACCTTCACCTTCTACGTAGTCCAGATCGTATAAACTGATCATCCCCATTACCCGGACGTGAATATCCACGATGAACAATTCCCATGGGTTTATGGATAGGACTGGCCCCACACCCATCCCAGTCAGCATGATCAATCCGTCGTACTCGGGATCTGTCGAACCATCGGGATTACGTGTCCGGTAATATCCATTCCAGTCGTATTTGTTTAGCCCTTCGAAAAAATTCCACTCCAATCCCACTTTCATAGGCACAAAGCTGGTCAGACTTTCTTGATGCAGGTAAAACTGTCTCCCTGCTTCAAGGGTAAAACCCAAACCAGCGCCGAAGTTTCCATTCCGGGCATTTTCGAGTGGCGTCAGGTCGGGCGAAAGCGTCCTGCCGATCCAGCCAATACCCAAACGGCCATAACCATATTTTTTGATATTATCGATATCCTGGGCATGGATGACTGCCGATGACAATACCCATACTATAATTACGAAATATGCTGCCTTATTTTTCATCTTTATATCGGGCAATCTTCTCAAATGGCGCCTGCAACCAATATATCCATGGCACGATTTGGTAATATCCGGATGCCTGTTGCAAAAAAAGACGAATAGCACGATTCACGCTATAGCAATTTCTTGTCATTTTTTTTGCAGTGCTGGTTGGAAACATCTATTTTTATGGAAATAAATACCAGAACGTCAGTTGTCATGGCAAAAAAACGGAAACAGCCAACTTGGTTGGAATATACCGGATCCATCGGCAAACGGAATTATCACTTATCCGGTGATACCCTGGCTGAGGCCACACGCATCCTCAAGCCTATCGGCGCATTCGCATCCCATTTCATGCCGGCAATTTACCTGCTGGACTATACCACTGGCACTTACCTGAGCGTTACCCAAAACAGTGAAGTCATCTTTGGTATTCATCCAGACGAATTTTTGGAAGGCGGTTTAGCATGCACCATTCCCCGGTACCGGCCGGATCACCTGATGCTGTTGAATGAGGAGATTTTCCCGGACCGTGTGTCTTTTATCAGGAATATTCCCCCGGCGCAACACGCCAACTACATTTTTACTTACAGCCTCCAGTTTAAAACCAGCGAAGGTTTCACACCGTTGGTACAACGGAGTTGTTTCCTCCAATCCGATGAAAACGGTACGCCGTTGTTGAGCTTGGGTATGATCATCCGAATGTCTGGGATAAACAATGACGAGCGGGTGGTTCAGACTGTCGAATACGTAGACCCATCAATTCTTAAGGCACCGGAATTGATCAGCACCAAGAACTACTATACCCGTCCGTTGCCTGAGCTTTTCTCCAGAAGGGAAAGGGAGGTATTGCTTTGGATGGCCGAAGGGTTGACCAGTAAGGAAATCGCAGACAAGCTGTTCGTAAGCGAGCACACGATCATCAACCATCGCCGTCATATGCAGGAAAAATGCAATGTCAGTAATTCCACCGCCTTGGTCAGTTTCGCACTGCGCAAGGGGATTATCACCTAATTGGTTGGTTATATATCAAAAACTTCAGCCGAAAATTCTACAATCCGTGCGTTTAACAGGTCAGGTTGATCGACGTTTATCAAGTGGCCGGCATCGGGCAACAGGATGATCTCATTTCGCCATAGCCGGGAAATTTTGCCATCAAGATAATTCGTATTGACCACACGCTCTTCCTTACCCATGCATATCAATATTGGTATGCCTACTGCATTGACAAAACCGATCTCATCGTTATATCGCTGTTCGGCCACCGACTGGCCTATTATCGAGCGAAAAGGAGCTATCACTTGGTTATAGGACTGCAGGTAGGTTTCCAGATCTTCCGGGCGTTCCGTGTAGTGCATTTCCCGGATGTACTGGCGGAGGTCGTTTTCGTCTGGCGTATCCGTGAAGATCACATGCGCATGACTGTCAGGCTGCAAAATGTCAGATACAGGAACCTCCGGCCCTATTAGGCAAGGCCCAAGAAAAATCAGCCCTTTGGGCCGCAATCCATCGATCAACGCCTCGGCAACAAAATTGGTTCCCAGTGAAATACTCACGATCAGGTATGGATACCCGTTTGCCAGTTTTTGTATAAAGCGGTCTACATATTTTCCCAATCCAATGGCATTGTAATCTGTGGCAGGGTGTGGCGAAGGTGACGAATGGCCATGGGCAGGTAAATCTAAGGCCACGAGCCGATAAGTATTTAAACGCGGATCATCAAACTGCTTTTTCCAGGTCTGTGCATTCGCCGAATTGCCATGCACAAAGAAAATGGTCTGGTCAGCATCGTCATTTTTAGTATAATAGGCCAGCTTGATGTTAGCTATCGTGATAAATTTGGGATTCATACGTTAAAGGTAGGAAAAATCCCACAGCAGCTTATAAACTGCCGCCAACTTTTGCGTCCCATTTTTTCCTTGCGTCCCTAAGCCTGTGCACCCGCTGCCTGACCGCTCCAAGACTGCTGCGCGTGGTTAGCTTTTTTACTGTAAATCCAAAACCGCTTCACGGCCATTGACTGGGCTAATGGAGATCGATAACGGCGAATCCATAAGCGGTCGGTTGAGTTAAACAAGCAAATTGTGTATGTTTGCTGAAACAAACCATTATTAAAAAAATATAACGCCAAACGCTACCTTGACAACTCATCTTAAATTTATCGCTGTAGGCCTATTGTTTTTCTTAGCAAACAATTTAGCGGCAAACAGTCCAATGGATGGTAATGTTGGCTTTTTTTCGCTGAGCGATACAAGTGCAATAAATCAATTAAACCGCACTGCTGCAACGCTTGCCGATAGGCAGCAGTTTGATAGTGCCCATCGCTTGATTCAGCAGGCAATTGTGTTGTCCCAAGATGCAAATTATGCCTTGGGACGTACACAGGCGGAGAGCAATCTTGCACGAATCTATTACATGAAGGGCGACTATGTCCGGTCGCTGAAATTTGGGCTCAGTAGCCTGCATCTTGCCGAACAGCTGAATGATAAGGCCGAGATTGCCCATTGCAAGAACCTGGTGGGATTGGTGCATCTCGTCAGGGGAGCGCAGCAACTCGCCCTGCAAGAGTTCCTGTATGCAGCGGAATTGAACAAGACCGTAGGAAATGACCGGAGGCTGGCAGCAAATTATTTCAATGCGGGTTTGGCCTATTCCGAACTGGGACAGACCGAACGGGCGAAGGAAGAATTTGTAAAGTCAAAGGACTTCTGTGAAGCAAGGGGCATATTGCATATCGCAGCCATGTCTACCAACAGGCTGGCTGAGGTCTACTTCAAGCAGGAGCAACTGGATTCGGCACTATTCTTCTACCGGTCCGTGCTGGAAAACAGGCGCTACCAGAGTGATTGGGAAAACAGCTTTGCCCATACCGGTATTGCGGCATGCTTATATGGCAAAGGTCAGTACGGCGAATCCCTGCAACATGCGGAAAAAGGACTTGAACTGGCCGAAAAATTGCACACCAAATGGGATGCCAGGCAGGCGTTGACCATAGGCTATCGTTCGTCAGAAGCATTGGGCGACTATAAACGGGCATTTTCCTATCTGCTCAGGCAGAAAGCGTATAGTGACAGCCTGCTGAATGAAGACAAGAACTTGGCCCTGGACTCCCTGCACCTGGCCTACGAGCGTACCGTAAACGAATCCCTGAAAAAGGAAAACGAAATAGCTTTGCAGGAATTGAAGATCAGCAAATTGCTGGCAGGGATAGCCGGACTCTTCCTGCTTTTCTTCGTATCCGTTTCCATCCTTATCTACCGGAACGCGCGTCGCACAAAAACGCTGAATACGGAACTTGCGGTGCAATCGGCATCCCTTGCTCACCAAAAACAACAGCTCAAGGAGCAGAACCAGGTCATCATGGAGCAAAACCAACGGCTGAACGAACTGAACGAGACCAAGGACTACCTGCTGTCCATTATCAGCCATGACGTAAGGGCCCCCTTCGCTTCCATCATCGGGATACTGGACATCTTGAGCAATTTGGAACTTCCGGTTTCGGAAATCCGGAGGCTCCAGGAGGAGCTTTATGGACAGAGCTTTACCGCCTTGGCGATGGTAAACAACCTCCTTTATTGGGCACAGAGCCAGCAGAAGGGATTTTCCACCGATCTGGTTGAAATCAATCTTTCCCAAAAAGTTGAGGAGATCCTCGGCGTATTGGGCCGCCTTGCTGAAGACAAGCAAATCGCCATCCTGCATGCCTCCCGTAAGAACGCTTTCATCCTGGCCGACGGTGACCAGGTGAATATCATCCTACAGAATATCCTCGGGAATGCCATCAAGTTTACGCGGCCGGGCGGAACCATAAGGATTGGCTACCAGACGGACGAGCAGTCCGTATCCATCCGGATAATGGACGATGGTATCGGTATGTCCGAGGAAACGGTGCAGCAACTGCTTTCCGATGAGGAATCGCAGGTATCCACGGCGGGTACCGCCAATGAAAGCGGGGTAGGATTAGGCATGATGCTCGTCAAGCGTTTCATCGACAAAAACGGCGCAACCCTGCATATCGAGAGCGGAAAAGAGCAGGGGTCAACCTTTACCGTCACCTTCAAGCGGGCATCAAATACCTATTTTTAGGTATTGCATGTCAACGGATATCTATGCATATTTACGTCGTAAGACCTACAACCATGGGCTGGAAAGCTAAACGCTATACCACCTAAGGGCTGTTTCCGGACGAAAATATCATCTACGATTTATGAAAGTATCAATCTACAACGGAACCAAAAGGAAGCAACTATCGGATGCAAAGGGTGTCTACGACGGCAAATCCTATGAGATACGCACCCCGTTGCTGCATGTCAAAATAGACTGGTCTGATGACTATGAAAACTTTATCGCAGGCATACGGATCATCATCGAAAACCTGGATTCGAACAACTATAAATTTGTACCAGCGGACGGATCAGGGGAATTCCACTATGCCGATCAGTCGATTACGACGGAATGTGTAAAAAGCGAGAAGATAAAATTTGTGCCCTTCATCTTGGAAAAGCTGGCCAACACTCCAGCTGAGACCGGCGCCACGATTCGAATACGGGTGCATGAGGTAGGTGGAGACATGCTGTCGCCGGAGAAGCTGAGGCTTTTGTGATGTCGGGCACAAGCTTAAATCCTTTCCATCAGAAGTGTATTTGGAACGCTTCGCCTATCCTCCATTTCTTGGGCAGCCCAAAGGGAGCCGTTCAGGCGTTTGTCGGCCCGTAATAGTTCTTTCGTCTTCAGCCGGATAAAATATTCGTAGATGGCCTGCAGCGTAGCATAGGTGAGGCCCGCCCTGCCATCCAAAATTGCCAGCCGGAAAAACACGATATACAACCACTTGATTAAGGGCCTGGCAGGGAGCTTGTAAAACAGCCCCTTTTGATGATACCGTTTTTCGGAGAAATCTTTGCTGAACAAGGCTTTTTTGATGGAAAACTTAATATTGCCATCGTGCTCTTCTATCCACCGCATCGCCTCCATGGTGGAATACCGATTGTGCTTTTTAAGCCAATGCCGCATCCCTTTCGAGAAGGGATAATGGTTAAAATAGGCCGGTAGCTCCCCCACTTCCCCGGCGATCTGGAGCACCTCATTCACCTCCCGGTAGTAGTGCGCTTTATCTTTCCTCACCAGCCGGATGTAGTACGGTGTAATCTGCGCATGTTTCAGCCACCTTCTATTGTAAAAATCCCGCCGCCTAAGCCGGAATCCCGCAATGCGGTCATCAGCAGCTAAAACCGCTTCCCGCAAAATGGGGAACAGGCATTGGGGAGCCCTTTCATCCGCATCCAAGATAAAAACCCATTCGTGTTTAAAAGGTAGTGCCAAACCTGCATTCCGCTGCGAAGCATAGCCATCGAATGCCCGTTGGGATACCCGGGCACCAGCTGCTCTGGCGATGTCGACGGTGTCGTCCGAACTGAATGAATCCAATACATGCACATCATCGCACCAGCTTACAGAAGATAGACAACCAGCGATGTCTTGCTCCTCGTTTTTCGTAAGTATCAATACTGATATCATGGTTGAGGTCTATTGAATTCGAGGTTCCGGGTTTTTTAAACGTACTTCATGCAGCTGATTTTGGACATTCGTCCAACCTGTTGGTTTGTAAAATTTTTTCATGTCTTTGGTAGATGTGGTAGAAAAATAAATAATAAAAATCACTGCGCTTAAACCATAAAATATATAGTTGTTTAAACACCTTAATATAAGGTGCATACGTTTCGCAAATACCTTCAATCGGCAGTTGCTATGATCTTCGATACCGTTGATTTAAACGGCTTAGTTATGTTTTTCTGGTAGCAGAAATGTTAATTCTTGGGTAAATGTAAGGTCTTTTTGGAAAAAAAGAAATGATGGGGGAGAAAAAATGGAAATAAATAAAATACCTAAAAATAATATAATACCCCAAAAATTGGACAGCTCCTTAAATCACAAACTGTTTTGAATATTACTTTGTCGATAGCGATACCTAGAAGCTGGATTACCCTTACGATCTTTGTAAGTGCTCACCATATCAAACCCAATATTTTGTAGGCCAAGTTTTTCAAGAATTTTTTGGCTTGGGATGTTCGCTATCGCCACAGTAGTATAAACAGATTCAACCTTTAGCTCATAAACCCCATAATTGTACATGGCCAGGGCTGCTTCCGTAGCGTAACCCTTGCGCTGATGCAGAATATCGATAAAATATCCGACTTCTATCTGTCGGCCGTGTACTGGATGTAGTTCCAAGTCAACTAATACGACAGCACCAATGTAACTGTACGTTAGGCTTTCTCGGATAGACATAAACCAACTACGCCGCGGCTGCTCGGTGCGGCTTTCTTCGGCCCAACCTGCATAACGTTTGGCAGCTGCCTCAAGAGCGATATTGTCTTGTAAGGCTGCTGCATAGAAAAAGTCTGGGTGCGAAAATATTCCGAGCAAAGCAGTTTCATCTGCTGCCGTCATTTCGTCCAGTATTAAACGTTGCGTTTCAATTATCATCTTTGGTACATGTTTTTTTCGGCTGCGTCATTTAATGCCGTTTCACTTAATTCCCATAAACAGGCAATATCCTCGCCACTGTAAGTATTGGGCTTACAGCCCAATAGGGTGACTAATTGCTGGTGGAGTAAGTTGGACGGAGCGATTACAACATCCACAAAATTTAGTTGCTGTTTTGCTTCAAGTTCACAGAACTTTCGGACGAGTTGACACTTAGCAGCAATTGGATCAGTAAAATCCAAATCATCCACTTGTGCACCTTGCCATGATTCTGTAGGATCGATATCCCCACCAGAATTATGGAAAGACATTGCCCTAAAAACTGAAAAACGTTGTGAAATCCGAAAGGTTACGCGGCTTTTATTCGCTAACGCGAGATCCGCTTTCATTATTTCTACGAGCATCTCGCGATTAAGCCTGTAGGGAAAGATATCTTCTCTCATTTTCGCGTTATATTCCAGGTATAATTTTTTCGCTGGGTTGTTTCGCTCACACTCCCAAGCTACGAATGACAACCCTCGATTGACGGCTAGCGTAGCAGCTTGGCATAATAGATAACCGCCCAGTCCGTGCCCGCGAAGGTCTTCAAGTACGATTATGTCCTCAATTTGTAGGCCTTCTTTGCCATTGCGTCGAATGGTCGATAGAAAAATTGCTCCACTGCCTTCTGGCAGTGTTAAGGCATGGATTTCAACATCTTTTTTTTCTAAGGCATTTTTAAAATTCGTTGCAGCCTGTTTTTTCGCTTCGGCGGTGGCAGGTAGCTTTACATTATGCGCCGAACCTTGGGCAATTGCTAATTGTGGAATTTCGTTTTTAAGATAGGCATGTCCAGGTGTTATTAGCCGGATAGAAACCTCCTCAGGTCGGAATTTTCGTTTGATCATAGGATGAATTCGTTCAGGTGACTTAGGTTTGTTTCTGCGGTATAGCCAGAGGCGATACATTCGCAGCCCCCATTTTGGTCGGTACCAGCCGGTGACTATTAGCGTAGACAATAAAGGAAGGCGCCGCTCGCTTCGGTATAAACAGCTGTCGCGGATGGTCGTGTGTAAAAGTACACTCAACCCGGCCATTCCCCCTGCGATTAAATGACACCATTTCTCGCCAAAATGAATGCCTGTTTCAATATAGAGAAATGCATTGCAAAGCCAAAAGGAATTGATAATGGACTGAATGAAATTTACCCAAAAATCTGCGCTAAATGGCGAGGTTAATGCTCCGTTGATTTGTAGGGATTGATGACGCTTGGTGAAGGCGGCGTCAAACGCCTCGATGAGTTGTACGAACTCATTTAGCTCATCGCCCAATGTAATATTGTTGATTCGCTGGCGGATATATAGGCTATAGAAGCAGACACCAATTGCAAAAAGCATTGCACATAGATAACCTATAAGCTGTTCGCTAAGACTATGTTCGGAACGCCCAACTACTGCTGCAAATGCAACAATAGGCGTTGTGATCAACAATAAGTAATAATTGAAATACCGATCTGTGGTTTCGCGTTGCAACTTGATTTTGTCCCAGATGAATCGAATGTAATTCAGATAGAATTCATTAATTTTTACACGATCAGCACCATCATTAACCGGTGGGAGTGGGGGTGGAACTGCCGAAGAAAAATTTTTGAACGAGCGCATAAATTAATAGACAATGAAAAACTGACCCAGAACATAGCAATCTTTACATTTATTTATACTTACTGACTTATTCAAGTATCGACTTTCGATACTCAATATTCTGAGGCATTTTTATTGCCACCAAATTATCGGAAGATAAACTTAGTTTTCGTCGGTAAAGATTCAAGATCTGTAAAAGTGAAGATACTAATTGAGCGGGGATTCTAACAACGCAATTAAACTATTTAAGTGCAACAATTATGTTATTCTACGTAAGTGCTTCGTCATGAGGTCTTATAATGCCGTGGTGCAGCAGTAACAAGTCCCAAGCTCTCATTATCATCCCACGACTTCCGCTGTTCTTTTCCGTCTAAGAAGACTAAACACCAGTTTGTTCACTTTAGGATAGATTACTCGCTCGACCACCCACGAAAAGGCCAAGCAGATAGCGAAATACAAGACATATTCCACGAAAACACTATCGATGAAGGATAAATAACTGGCGTCCCTTATCATAAACCAATGACTAATGTACAAGACATATGAAATCTTGGCCAAAGGAATAAACGGTGCAAGCGTATACCTAAAACCCAACCACTTCAACTTGTACCATAGGATGCCAACGATAACAGCGACAAGTGCAAAGGCAAAATGACGTAATTCCAATAACGGGCTGACGCCTATTCCCGTTCCAGAGAAATTAATAGCTTGATGAACCACGTCCTTATTAATCATGTAATTTATTAGGAGCAAGCCAATACCTACAGTCAACGCGGAGATTGGTAGAGCCATATTTTTAAATGTAATGGCTCTATTATTTATGTATAGTCTGGCTAAATCAGCGCCGACGTTCCAAATAATTAAATAGAGCAGAATACGATTACCTACGAAAGGGAAGAAAAAGTAAGTAATTCCCGACGCGATACCAATCAGGTAAATCGCTTTTGATGTACGTTTTCCGAATGTAACATATATTACAAAGAAGGTCATGTAGAACCACCATTCATAGGATAGCGACCAAAGCGGAGAATTCCCCAAAAGCGGGCCACAGACTACATTGGGCTTCAATGAGCCAATGTCCTGTAGCATAAATAGGTTTCCCAAAAATGTATTCAAATCAATTGAAACCACTATTCCGCTGAATTTAAACAACAAGTAGTTCGTGATGAATACAATAAAAAGCGGAATGTATATCCGATTGAACCGCTTAAAGAAATAAGTCGTAAAAGTCTTATCTTTTGACAATGAAAATGAATACTCGATAACAAAACCGGAGAGTAAGAAGAACAAAATCACAGCTTCCTGCCCAAATCGGAATAGAAATGACAGTCCGGAGGATTTAAAAAAATCCATATCCAGCAGTGTGTGATGAAAGACTACATAAAGAGCAGCAAATCCTCGAATTGCTTCTAATTGGTAAATTTCTTTTTTCATTTTATTGGCAAGCTGATTTGATAAGGTCGATAAGTTGTTGGTTGTTGCCCCACAATTCATTCGAAGAATAGGGGAATGCGGTATATACGATGACTAAGTTTTTTGAAGGAACGATATGGACCGTCTGCCCCCCGTTTCCACGCATGGAATAGGAACCATCATTTTCATTGATATAGAAGAAATATCCGTAAGCAGCCGAAATGGATTGTTTTGAAGTTGCAGTGACCAACCAGTTCTGGCTGATCACCGTTTGCCCATTCCATTGCCCATTCTGCAAACATAATTGGCCAATTTTCGCAAGACTGCGCGGGGAAAGGGACAGCGAAAATCCACCAATGTTTAGCCCGTCATTAGAAGTCTCCCAATAGTAATCCTGAATACCCAACTCACTAAATACTCTTTCCTCCGCATATTGTGCCAGTTTCTCGCCTGTAAGCTGACTAATTAAACCACTAATGAGGTGTGGCGGGTATTCCGAGTATTTGAATGCAGGTGTTGTTGTCGTCCGAGGTGTTTCCAAGATGTGCTCTATGCTGTTTTTCTTGGTATATACCAGTGCTCTGGCGTCATCAAGGCCATTGTAAGAAATGCCGTCTTGCATCGTCAGGCAATCTTTTATGGTTAGGGAAGCTTTATCGGCGTACCGGGTTTGATAATCCGGAGGAAAGAATTGGAGTAGCGGCACATCGGTATTTAGATCACCAGACTCATTCAGTGCAATTCCCAATAAAATAGACGTAATACTTTTTGTGCATGATTGTACATTGGCTATTGTTTGTGCAGCTTCATGCCTATTTTGGTCTTTATAAGCCTCTGCCACAATTTTCCCATTCCTTATGACAAGTAGTGATTTAGCCAACGGGAGGGTAGTTCCGTCAAAGAAAAGCTTGAACGCGTTACGAATAGTTGTCTCGTCTATATGTTCATTTATTAACGTTGAAGATTCCCATCCGTCATTTAGTTGAAGCGGTTGAAGATCGTTGTCGATAGACAATTGAGTTTCTTTTAGGCAGGACGTGCTTAAAGCCGTCAACATAATCCCGATTATCCACTTCAATATTTTCATAAATTTATGGTTATTGCCAGTGAATGTGTTAAATCTCGATACCTATTAGCCTTTGGATGGTCATATTGAAGATAATCGAATTGATATGAAATGTTATGTAGAAAACCCTTTTCATTCGAACGCAGACCTATGACGAAAGCAGGATTGATATAGTTGTTGATCGCCGAAAAGCGGGCGTTTGTATGGTTTGATTTTAGAATACCCGACACAGAGGTGTCGTCAAACGAATAAAGTCGATTGGCACTCGGTCTGAAGCCCACGCCGATAAGGGGTAATTTTAGTGATCCTTGAATAGACCAGATAGCATTTAATGGTATTTCCATTTTGGATTTGATACCTATGCCAGCAAAGTTAGCCCAATAAATATGTGTATTGTCAAAGTTGCGATATGTCGCATTGCGGTAGTCTATCATCGCAAATGGGCCTATGGCAACACTTGGGCTGGACAATTTTAAATCTTTTAAATAAGCGTACTCCAAATTAATTTGTGCGATATATGAGCGGTAGCTTTGCTCAATTGCTGTTTTTGCAAGGTTTAGATTGGCGTAAAGACCAAATTGTTGTGTAAAATATTCAGATTTCAGCTGTTTCGTTAGGCTGAAACCAACCCCGTAGGCGTCAAAAATGCGCGAGCTGATATTTGCTTCTGAGATTTGTTTGCTTGTAGCGGATAGACCCAATGTCCACGCGTTGTTATTTTGCCCTGATACCCAATATGGGAAGGATATAAGCAAATAAACGAGAGGCTGTTTAAGGTATTTATGGTACATTAGGTTGGAATTAGGCTTTGACAAATTTATAACATATTATTGAGGCGTAAGCTTAAGCCGAATATTGATTTTTGTTGAATTTATTTTGTGTAATTAGAAATGTTAACAATAAATTATTTTATTTTTCCCAATTGTCAAATATAATTCAAAATTTTGGTAACGAGTTATTTTCTGATAATTTATACTGAAGACACTCGGTAGCCTGCATTTACTTTCAACAAAAGCTGGTTATTTTTGACTATTTATTTCATACCGAATACCGAACAATCCACCCACATTCTCATAAAATCCACCTGTATCAAAAGCAACACCTGCCGAAACCCGTAATCCGGGAACACCTTTTAAATCAGCAGCAACCTCATGCAAGGTATATACCTGATTTTTTGGGGACGCTGTGATAAAATTGCCATGCGTTCGGAAGTTACGCGTATAGGTCAGCATGGTTCGGCCCGTGATGCCTGATGTGTAACGATGTAACATACCGATGTGACCGCCAGCAATACGGTTATTAATAAAGTTTTGATTCCCCCATATATAGTCATCATCATGTCGCCAATACACGGGCGAGATGGGCAAGAAATTCGCTCCACGATAGCGATTTAAGAATAGCGGTGTGCCGACACTACGGAAATCGTATTCCCAACCATTAGCGTACACACCGTTGTTATAATAACTTTGTAATTCAGCATCTTGGAAACTTTCCATCTGCTTGGTGTAAATAAATTCAAATAACAGACGATCTATCCAACGATGGCTTTTTAAAGTCACATTTAGGCCACCCAATCGGTCTATATTACGGATATCGATACCCATGCCACTCTCAAAAGGGACTTGAAAATACATGTGGAATACTGCATTGTTGGTTTCCAAATCACCTCCAAATTCGATTAAACCCCGGTGGTCTCCAGCACGATTGGGTAAAATTCCATCTGGGACACTGCCATCATTGGCCTCTTTTACGAAAAGCACGTCAAAGAAACCGCCCAATGAACGATCTAGCTTGAAATGTGCACGTTGTCCTCCCCATACGGCAAAGTGCTGTACCCCACCATACACCTTAAAAGGCCCTTTACCCAACCGCAAGTATAACGTCTTTTCATGCAACCATGCCTGTTTCATGGATTGGTTGTTGCCCATCCATCCATGGCTGATAAGTCCTTTTGCGTATAACCAACCATTTGTGAAAGGTACTGGCGTGTATTCAGGAAGCGCAAAACCCACTTTGGGTATAGGCAAGGCATTGCCACTAATTCCTAATGAACCGGTAGATAGCAAAGGGTCTACTTCACCCAATATTTCCTCATATCGGCCACCCCGGAATTCCAATGCCCCATATCGGGCTTTTATGTAGCCCTGTTGAATGACCAAGTGATCAAAATGGTGATTATTGACTAAATTCGCACCGTATTCCAGCCGGAAGATATGCTTGCCACCGGAAAATGTGTGGGTATTCCATGCGCCGATATAAGTGGCAATATCTTGACCTTTTTCGCTGAGCAGCCCGAAACGATTGGATTCAATCCAAAGCGGTTGAAAACCTTCAGAAGCAATGGAAGCTGTGGTACCCACCCGAAATTTCAAGGAGTCAGTTTGTTGCGATAACGCAACTGCCGGTAGGAGTAGGAGGAAGAGACTAAGTTTGTTTTTCATGGGAGGTCAACCTAACTAAGTTTCGTTCGAATTCTTGTAACACCTGTTCCTTACTCAAAAAGCGTTCCGCATATTGCCGAGCTCGTTCGCGATATGGCGATAAGTCGGTATCCAACGCTTGCTGTAAGCCATTGGTTAATGCTTCGACAGACTCGGGCTCGATGAGAATGCCCAAATGATGGATATCTACTATTTCATACAGCGAAGTACCCGGTAGCGCCGAAACGATGGAACAGCCGCCAGCGGCAAGTATTCCCGTGAGTTTGCTGGGCATCACCAAGTCGGATGCCGACTTTTTTTGTAACACCAAGTGTACATCTGCTGTGGCCAAAAGAGCGGACAGTTTCTCGTAAGGTTGTAAGGGATAAAATCGTATTTGCTTTAACCCGGCCTGCTCAGCCATGGCTTTCAGTCGGCCACGCGCACCACCGGAGCCACAGATGATGAAATGCACGTCAGGCCTATCGCTAAATTGCTTGGCCGCGTCGATAATGATCTCGAGTCCCTGTTTCTCGCCCAGATTGCCTGAGTAAAGAACTACCGTATCTGTCAACGGTATTCCCCATTCGTCCCTAAGCGATTGCATTTTGGTTAAAGGTTTGATAGTTTGTTCATCCACCCAATTGGGAAACATTATATACTTTTGGTCTAGTACCCCTTTCGCCAAAATCTTTTTCTTCATGCCCAAACTGATGGATGACACCACATCACTACTGGTTAGTAGGTGTTTTTCAGCTTTAAACATAAGGTTGAGTAATCGCTCGTTGCTAATCATGCCTAGTTCCTTGGCGGCATCAACTTGCAAGTCCTGGATGTGTGTAACCAGCTTGGCATCCTTCATTTTCGCGTAAAGCCATGCGTAAAAACCTAAGTGGAAGGGAGGCGTAATGTTAATGACTACATCGTATTTTTTTTTCAACAGCAGGCCGAACCATTTTGGAAGTATCCCACCTAAGAAGGAAAATTCGTGTAGGATACGCTTCTTCGAAGTGACTTCTTTTGGTACGTACAAGGGTACCCGGTGTACCGTTACCCCATCGATGCGCTCGGTCATCCACCCGGTTCCTTTATAAGCAAGGTGTACGTCCCATTCCGGATAGTAGGGTTTGGCAGTGACTACAGCTACATCATGCCCTCGTGCTGCCAGCCATGCACCCATCTCGCCGGTATACTTGCCGATACCGGTAAGTTCCGGAGAATAATTAATGCCGAAGATGAGAATACGCATACGTTCGAAAGACCTTATTATTTAATAATGCTTGCAATAAATTGGCACCGATAAAACCGCCCAAAGTATTCAATATCAAATCGTCAATGTCGGTCACACCAATACCCCAGTAGTATTGGTTGATTTCAATAAATAGACTTGTTATTATTGTAAGAACCAACTGTGTTCTAAACGACAATACCTGAAAGATGAAAAATAGAAAAAATGGAAATGGAATAAACAGGACAATATTACCCACAAGGTCTAAGTAAAACTCAGTGGAATGCTTAGAAAATGGATCCCAGGGCGGCCAGACCTCTATCTTATTGTAAAGAGGAACCACATTCAACACTTTGCGTATTTCTATGATGTCGTACTTCCATCGCCATTCTGCGCCAAGTACAATGTACGTAAGCAAAGCGATGTAGAGTAAGCTTAGTCCCTTAAATATGCTATTTGGATATTTTTTCAAAACGTTTTTGTAATATTTCCCTCATTTTTATCTGTATCAGAAACTCATAATATGCCATATTTGTACAGTAGATAAAACCTGGTTTCCCCTCAAGAAAACCAAACTTTAAAACATAAGCGTGAAAAAACCGTAAAAAAGGCCAACCCGGTATCCGGCTAAGCCATGATTTTAATGCAGGATTTCGTGCACTTTGATTGCCGGAAAAAATATGCTTAAATGGTGGCTGATCTTGAATTCTCGCTACAGCCTCCTGTGAAGAATATCGGTTATGTCTATCTATCCATTGAGACCATCCTTTGGAAAAGCCGTAGTGCAAGTATGGTTCTTTAATGTATGCTATTTTGCCATCTACATCCCCTTCTTTTTGCCCATGTCCAAAGTCGGTAAATCGAGCCCTGTCTTTTCGAAGGACTCTAAACTGCCATTTCGGGAAATTATCGCAGCGTTTTAACCAAACACCATCTAATATCATTTTCCAACAACAATAGAATCCGGCAACTTCTTGGGGCGCGTGACTAATGGCATTAAACAGCGCTTCTTTGAATGACGGGGTAACTACTTCGTCAGCATCCAAAAAAATTACCCATTCATATTTGATAGGAAGATTGTCTAATGCATAATTCCGCTGCTTCCCAAAGGATTCAAAGGGATGGATATGTGCTTGAGCGTCGAATGCCTCTGCGATAGCGACAGTTTTATCAGTACTTCCGGAATCCAATACATGGACGTCATCACACCAAGTCAGTGATTCAAGGCATTTAGGCAGGTCCGCTTCTTCGTTTTTGGTCAGAATGATTGCCGAAAGCATGCTATATGATTTTTAATCAACAATGATACGTTCTTTAATGGGCTTACAAGGGAAGCCAGCGCAGACCATCCAAGGCTCGGTATCCTTGGTTACCACCGAGCGTGCTCCCACCACCGATCCTTCGCCGATGGCCACGCCAGGGTGGACAAATACTTCAGTAGCTATCCAAGCGTAATCCTCAATGATAATAGGCAATGCACGTAACGGGAATCCCCGCTTCATGTAATCATGAGTGCCCGTACAGATATACGAACCTTGTGAAATCACGACTCGTTTTCCGATGGTGATCGGAGCTTGACTATACAGATTGACGTCGTCGCTAATGCCACTTTCATCACCAATTTTTATTGTCCATGGCGCCCAGATTTTAGCTCGCGGATATACATGTACACCCTTACCGATTTCGGCACCAAACAAGCGTAATAAAAACGCACGCCAAGCATGTAGAGGTCGTGGCGAATACCGGAAAAACAATAAGTAAACGATGCCCCACGTTACTCTACCTATCCTGTTGCGTAGGGAAAACGAGGGGCCAATGTAAGTGTCGATGTTATAAGACATAGTTATACCGATTTTAACGCTTCAATCATTTGGATAGCGGCTTTTTCCATGGTGAAGAAAGCTTCGTATGTGCGTTTTGCGGAGGCTGCCATTGTTTTTTTCTCTGCTTGGGTTAAATGAAACCAATGAGTAAGCATTGCATATACGCCCCCTTCTGTGTCGGTGTCAACCAATCCACCTCCACCCGTTTTAATTTCCCGCCAGATGTTTACTTTATCGCTGATGAGCACAGGTTTCTCGCAAGCCATTGCTTCTGCAATGGCAATGCCAAAGTTTTCCTGATGGCTGGGTAATATAAATGCTTCGCACCCATAAATGCCGCCCCATTTTGCGTCACCGGTGAGCATACCGGTAAATAAAATTTGGTTAGTTGATTGGGCAAGTGCTACGATTTCCTTTCCATAAGTCGTATCCAATCCCGGGCCGGCAATTACCAAGGCGGGTAAATTACTCGTTTCCTTAGACAGTTTAAGGTAAGCTTTGATGAGCAGGTCTACACCTTTTTTTTCGTGGATACGGCTTAGAAACAACCAGTATGGCTGGTTAAACAGCAGGGTACAAATTTCATGAAATGCGTGCGTCAGTTTGACGGAATAGCGTGGCGCGGACTGAATACCATAGCTTATGTTTAGTTCCCTTTTTGGATGGTAGGAGTCGAAGGTTTCACGCGCTAAAAGTAGTTCCTGCTCACAAGTAAATAATAAACCATCTGCGTAATTTACTACATGACGTTCGATGAGTTTCCAGAATAGCCAATTCCGGATAGCTTTCAATCTTCGGCCCGCCGCTTTCTGAAAATAGGGGTCAAGCATCCCATGTGGCATAACAAATAGTTTTGGCACCGTTCCGTTTTGTATTTTATAGCTTTTCAAAGCGAGGTATGTACCGTAGCTGTTGTATAGCCATAGGCCGTGAATAATGATCGCGTCAAAGCGATGCAAATTGTGCTGTAACCAAACTTTTAGGTTCTTGCAATATGCATAGGGACCTTTGGCTGGACCTATCGTGTGAATGGCAAACCCATCATCTTTAACGAACGAAGCATCAGGTGCATCAAAGCACAGCACTTCGTTGTGCACACCGAGCTGCTCTAAAGCCGGAATGCTATTCCGTATGCCTTGGGCTGGTCCCCCATGAGCAGGATTCATACTGGCTATGACACGAAGGATATTCATGAATTTAGAATATGTAACCTGTTTGTCGCGTGAAATACTTAGCGTCTTTATTTAGCGGTTTAACGAAGGCGGCAGGAACCCCAGCGTATAACGCGAATTGCTGCTCAAAAGCTTTGTTAAGTAATGATTTTGCGCCGAGCACAGAATAGGACGGTAATTTGGCTCCTCCAAGAACAACCGAGTTAGTTCCTACAAAACAGTAATCTCCAATATGAATCGGATAACTGTCTTGTCTGCCTTCCTCGATATTAATTGAATGTGTGAGGAATTGTGACCGATAGCCAGCTATCGTTACAAACTTGCCTAGTATAATACTATTCGTACAGTCGATATGGTGATTTTTGGTGATGGCTGAATGGTCGCCTATTATCAACTCCGATTTTCGTTTCCCTTGTTGATGCGTAAAGTGTCGTGACGCACTTGAGGTTGGAAAACCGGTTATCCAATTACTTCTTCCGATAGACGCATAAGTTCCCAGTTTGACATGGTCCAAATGAATGGCTATTGAAAAATGTGCAATTTTTGATCGCTCTTGCATAACCAGTTTTTTGGGAAATATCCAAGCAAAGCCGATTCTGGCACTCGGATGAATTTCGTATCCGAACCAAGTATTGAGTATTCTCCGTTTAAGTGCCCACGGCATAAAAAAGGCGAACAGTTTTTTAATCATTTGTTTCCAAGTCGTAAAGTGCCAAAAATTGATTGATGAGTAAGCTTTGTTCGAATCGTCTGCAATTCTGAAATCCCTTTCGAATATACTCCTTCTTTGCTTGCGGATCTTGTAAGAACATGAGCAGTGCTGCCGTGAACTCCGCAGGATTTTCCGGGTCAACGTGGAGAGCTGCTCCTCCAGCAACCTCTGGCATGGGTTCGATAACACTGGCTACTACTGGCGCACCACAGGCTTGGGCTTCGATGACAGGCCATCCGAATCCTTCGCTGAATGATGGGAAAATGAAAGCTGTACAACCACTGTACAAGGCCACTAAAACCTCGTGAGATGGTTTTACCACAGGAACCACGCGATCAGCTATTCCAAGTTTGTCAATATGGATCTGTAAGGCTATGTCGATAGGTTGGCCGGCATAGCAGATTTTCCCTTTCCATTTTTCACCCAGATGTACTATCATATCGGCAAGTATCTTTCTGTTTTTGCGAGGCAATGATGAACCAACATGCAAAATGTAGTTGGAATCTTCTAAGCCGTACTGCTGAAATATGGATGTTCGTTGCGCGGCAGTCATTGGATGAAAGTGGGCATTGAAAGAATTGTATACAACCTTCCATTTTTTATAAGAATCAATGCCGTCATCTGCTAGTTCAGTTAACTGGTTTAAGGTAAGTTGTGACACACAGGCTATTCTCTTAGCTTTAATGAGGTTGTTTAGAATCCATTTTTGTAAATAGATACCGGTTTTACTGGCTGGGCAATAAGCGTCTTCATAGCCTAAAGCTCCTCGAATAGCTAATACATCATGGCAGGTAATTCCGCTCCTTTTTTGAGGCAAAACGGCAAGATATGGTGAGTTTGAATGGTCACAAACATGGAAGTAAGTATGTTTCCTATATTTGCTTTTTAGTAATCTTAACCTTAAAATCAATGGGAACAGTATCCACTTGTCTATATAGCCTAACCATTTGCCCAATCCATGATTGGTGGTATGTTGTCCTTTAGCAAAAAATATAATAGGTTTCCATAATGTTACCTTGAAACCTTTTCTCAAAAGCCCGTCCTTTAAACTTAGGAAGTACCTATTCATACTTTCCTGACGGTCTAATGAATAATTTCCAATTAGTATAAAGTGCGTTAATTTCACTGCTTGTCAAATATTCTTTTCTCTGATTCGGTTTCTAGTTTATTTGTTCTAAAGGAAGCAATGATTAGTCCGCCACCAAATACAACAAAGCCAAGGCTTGTAGGTTGCGACCATTGACCTTGTAAAACAAGTAATAGTGCGAAGCTAAAGAGTAACCATGGTAATATGTCATTGTTTGCTAAACGTTGGTAGCTTTTTGAACCTAGCTTGATGACCAATAAAATACGTGCAATTATGATAATCATTCCTAAAAAAAAACCCATTTCGCCGATTAGGCGTCCCCATTCTCCCTCAGAAATTACAAAAGTTAAGCCTCCGGTCGATATTTGCGAGCCTACGTTCGTACCTAAGCCCAATCCGTATCCAAACAAGGGGGTTTGATTTTCTCCCAAAATAGCGCCAAACATACCGCCCAAAAAACGATCAACAAATACCCCTTCCACTCCTCCTTCAGCTCTATTTGCGCTTTCAAAGCGTACTGTAAAGGCTTCAAGGGAGGTTTGGAAAAGAGGAAGGTTACGTAATAACACTACAAGCGCCATTAAACAAATGAATGCAATGAAGATTGATTTTGCTGCTTGAGGCCTCTTAATTAAAATAAACAAACTAAATGACAAAGACAACATAAATTGAAATAATAAAGTGCGGCTAATGGATAACGGAATGGCAGCAAGTAAACAGGCACTTACTATAAGTAAAAGCCACAATGAAATCTTTTGTTTCTGTTGCAACCAAAAAAATAGCACAAATGGGGTTAACATTCCATAAAATAGCGAGTTCCCATTAGTAAACGAAAATGTACCTGGTGGACGAAAATACCCAAGAGCACCACTAAATCCAGCACCTCCAACGTCTCCTCCTACACCGCGATTTACCCAAGCAGATTGTGGGCTGTAGAATTGAAGAGTGATTAAAACAGTCATTGGAATCGCAATCCATAACATAATATCACCAATTTTTATGACGTCAGATTGGTCGAATATTTTCCCTATTAAAAACATAAAAGGCAGGTGGATAATAAAGATCCGTAACCCATAAATCGCAATAAGTAAATTGCCATGTCCAAGAATAATTGCAGTAAAGAAGGAAATGAAACCAACTAACATAAAAACTGAGAGATAAGCATTTCGAGGGAAATAACCTTTATGGTAAGCAAACGCTAGCGCTAACACAGCTATTGGATCACGAACGATTAATAGGGGCGTAGATAAGGAAGGGAAAAACCATTTTCGTAGAGCACCCTCAAAAATCAATAAAAAGAAATAGAGCCAGATTACTTTTTTCAAGATTTTTCTATCCCTTATGGACAAAGACGTGTTCAGCTTCATTAGCTTATTTGTGAGCTTAACTCATTTGAAATCGCATTTATAATAATGTTGGAGTAGTTTTCCCACGTGTATTTGGACGCATGCTCATGAGCAAGATGACTCATTTCGCCAATTATTTGCCTATTTGATAAAAACCAGTCAATTTTTTCGGCAATTTTTTCGGGAGATCTAATAGGAACTAGAAATCCAGTTTTATTTTCAACTATCAAATCCTCAGCACCGGTATTTGGTGTAATGATAATAGGTAGACCTCTGCTCATAGCTTCTTGAATTACCAATGCCCTGCCTTCCACAACTGATGGTAGGCAAAAAATATCGCATGAGGCCATTAACCTTAAAACTTCATCATGTGATCCTGGAGGAATATATATGAAATCTTTTAATTCAGATTTATAGAATGATATCTCATCTGCCAGACTACCCATTACAACCAATTCCACATTTTTTGTCTTAAGCATTTTAACAGCTTCAAATAGATCGCTTAATCCTTTACGTTGAGTCAATGAACCAACAAAAAGAATTTTCAGTGGTTTATTGGACTTTTTTTCCCCCTTTGTTAAGGGATCGGACAATGTTGGGCTTCCAAATGGTGAAAGTACTATTTTCTTTTCAGATAAGTTCGTGGGGAGCGAATCATAAACGAATTTACTGGGGACGATTACTATATCCGCTAGTTCAAGCTCATTCGTCTTTCTTTGCAATTTGCTTTCACTATCTTTAATGCCTCCTTTAAGGGTATGTGCCCATTTGGGATTTCTATAAGCTTCGTCTTCCATTATTTTGCGCCCTGTCTTCCAATATGCGATAGGAAGATCATAAACACATTTTAGCCCCAGTTTTTTAGCAGTTTTAAATGTTTGTAAAGCACCGTCTTCATATGCATAAGCGGCTCTCAATCCGTATTTTAATTCGTGAGATAAATGTGAGGAAACGTAGTTATCCAGCGAATGATATACCTTATCAATACTAAATATACCCTTTTCGTGCTTTGTTAGATGCTTCGTGTTAAAATGTTGGGCAAGCAAACGACCCACCTCCCGATAGGGATGTGTACGTGTTAGTGATTCAAGTTCATTATCAAAACTACGTTTTTTCAAAGCAGAAAATCCTGGTAGACGGCTAAGTTGATGCCAAATATCTCCTTTATAAACCGCAATAGAGGTATAAAATTTATGCAAAAAATCTTCAGCAGCGAGAGCAATTGCTAATGCTCGGACATTTGCATTACCGGTTGGATGTGCGAGAAGTATTTTCGGATTCGTTTTCATTTTTTTGCATAAAGCTATTGTGACATCCAATCTGTTAAATTTTCACCGATTGCCTTCCAGGTTCTTCTCTTATGATACCATTCCAACATTTTTTTTGTTCGGTCATTACTTTTCTTCATTACGATATCATAGCCATTTAAAAGTTCTTTAGGTCTGAATAAACCGTCCGACGGCGGATCTTGGAGCGCTTTATCGACGTCACAAATAACGGGTACACCATGGGCAACGATCGATAAGAATGTGCCAGATTTTGTAATGCTATCATAAGTTTGACCAACAAATGCACCCTCAACTTTCAAAAGTTCATAAGAAATATGTGAGTCTGATAACACTCCAAGTTGAATATAAGTTTCCTTACCCAAGTTTTCATTTGCAAATTTAATCTCTTCATTGCTATATTGACCGCTCTTTGGTCCGATCGCTTTTATTTGGATGATGTTTCCCCTTCCAACTAGCTCCCTTATTAATGTAATGTTTTTTTTCAATGTCCATAGCCGAGTATGTGGAAGGCCAAATATCACCCAAACACCATGTTGCCTATTTGTTTTTAATACATTGATATCCGGAGGTGCGCTGATATTTGCTCCGATTGGTTGAATTGAAATGGTAATGTTTCTCCTCTCGTTCTTAAGTTTTTCCTTTTGATGGTAGGTGACGGTAGCCACACCGTTAGCAATATCTACCAAGCGAAGACATGACTTTTTTGATAATCTATCAATCATTTTTAGATGAAGTCTCAATTTGGGATTACCGTTCCATATTTCATGAAACATGATGAAGAACTTAGCGCTGTAGAATTTGTTTTTTGTTTTTTGCAGTTCATTTAAAAACTTACTTGGATAACCAAATCTAGAAAAACCCAATGGGGTGTAGTTTATAAAAATACAAGTATCTGCCTCGATTTCTTTTAACGCTGCTTTCCAATGTTTGACGACGAAAGATAGTTTGGCTTTACGTTTTGGAACCCTGTCTACGCCAAATGCAATTTTTGTGAAAACTCCAGTTTGGAACAACTGCTCTCCGACTCTATAAGCATAATCGCTTACACCACATATAGCTGGGGTAATTGTAGGCGATATTATTATTAAATGGTTCAATTTCATTGCATTCATAACAAATATATGGTTATTTTGACCAACGATTGCGAAGATATCTTTGAATCGGTTTTTCGTAATAATGAAAAGAATGATAATGCGATCAGAACAATATAAAATGTTATTAATGTTCTGGGTAGATAAAAAATTTTTTGATTAAGGCTGAATGATTCAATAACCAACACGAAAATTAATTGCAAGGGGAAATGAATCAAGTAACTAGAATAACTTATATCTCCTATAAAAGCAAATTTTCTTCCGAGTCCTGATCCTAAGAGTGACTCTATCAATGAAATACAAATCACAATAACAGGAAACATATATAATTCAAAAAAATAAAATGGCAATTGTTGTTTAGCCAAATACCTGATATAGATAATGTATACTAACGAAATAGTTAGCATACATACGATAAGTATCCAATTCGTTCGGAAGCTGTATCTTTTATATAGAAAACTGTAAATGAAAAAAGCTATACCGCCAGCAAAAAACGACAGCATCCCAGTGCCAATAGAGTAAAATTGGGTAAATCGTAAACAATAACCTAAAAACATTAATCCAATGCAGATCATCCAATGGTTTAGCTTCAAGGTACAGATTCCAAAGAACAAGATATATAAAAACATTTCAACAGAAACCGACCAAGAGGGTCCATTGAACGAAAAGTATGAAACGAACCAGTTGAAGGTTAGTGTCAAATATCCTATAAATGTTAAAGTTCGATAGTCATGGTAGACAAAATAGAAACCATGGTTGTTAAAATAAAGCATTTGTAGCAATATAACCCCTACAAGTGTTAATAGATGGAGGGGGTAAAGCCTTGATATCCTCAATTTCATATAACTGAGAAAAGAAATTTCCCGTTGCGAGATTTTTTTCGAATAAAGCCAGAAGAAAATAAAGCCAGATAATGTGAAAAAAAATTCTACTGCTCTCCAGCCCTGTCCATAAAATGGACGTAATAAGTTATAGAAAGGAAATAATGTTTTGTCTATGTTTTGTCCAAATTCGCTCTTTATTTGATTATCAAAGAAGAAATGTTGCCAGTGCCATAACACAATACTTAGTGCCGCAAGTCCCCGAAGAATATCTAACCAATAAAATCGAATCGGTGCTTTTGTGTTCATAATATATGGTTTATAATAGTCTTTTGTTGGCTTTTAGAAACTTCTCTCTATAGAATTTTATCGGCTTCAAAAAAGATTTGAGTGATTCCCTGGCAAGCTGAGCATGATGCTTGTATGTCTCTTCATGCATGTTTATCGCCGATTCCATTTTTCTACATAGGTCATCGACATCACCGGGATTTACGATCATTGCTGCTGGTCCGCCGGCTTCCGGTAAACCACCGTCATTAGAGACAATTGCCGGCACCCCAACGCTTCTTGCCTCAATAGGAGTTAGGCCGAGATCTTCCTTGGTGTTTGCCGGAGCCAAAAGCCATTTAGAAGAAGCGAGCAGTATATTTTTATCATCTTCATTCATAAATCCGGGTAGATTTATTTTGTTTAAAAGATTGTGTTTTTTGATTAATGTAATTATTTTTTGCCTGATGGGGCCGTCACCGACTATTGTTAATGGCCATGTGTTATCATTAGTATTCAGTCGAGCATATGCTTCAACAATTTCTTCTATACCTTTATTTTTAATCCATCTTCCTATAAATACAAATCCCTTTCGTTTTTCTGGGATAACATATTGAATTGGCAACTTACAAACCGTTGGTACGCATTGGCTATTTTTTCTTTTTCTTTTTGATTCCCAGGTGTTCCACACATAGTTTGAATTATACCATCGTTCATTGGCCAAACGTATCGTCATATTCCAAATGATCTGACGCAGGCTAAATTTACTCTTGAATCTTCGATTGTGTATCGTTAAATAAATACGTTTTTTTAATGCATAAGCTGGCAAGATAATATCTGGTGACGCATTTTGACCATGTATTACATCTGCCCATTTTATTAAGGGCAAAAGATTTTTAGAACCTTTGTTGATAAAATGTAACTCGCGACACGCTTGATCGGCCATTGATATTAACTGTTCACTTGGTTCTACGTTTGATACTAGTTTGTAGCATAATTTTACATTAAATTCATTCCATGTGGAAGCTGCATCAGCAATCGCAATCATAAATGCCTCGATCCCGCCGTAAACGCCTTGAGATGAGCCTATTATTAGTAAATTTATTTTTTTACTTACTTTCATTTAAAATTGTTAATTTATCGACATAGAATTTAGCAACATAGGGCAACCTGCTTTCAGGCTCTCTAGATCTCCGCGATTCCATGGCTCTCTCTATATCATCTTGTGATAGTACTTGAAATAGCCCCTTTTTCTCTAATTCATTCGATTTGTAACTGGTGTCGCTACTAGATATAAGGATGGGTATAGAACGTTCTAACCAAGCGGCTGCGGAACCACTTTTATCAATGCCTTCTGCAGGTGTAGTAGAAACAGCAATTTTGATATGAGTAAATAATCTATTCAAGATATCTTCATCCTGCTCTCCTATTTCAATCAGGTTTGCTTTAATAGTTTTGGAAGCTCTTTTTAGAATATCTATGTTTTTTGAAACACCTGCTTGGATGATATTTATATTTAGTCCTTTTTTTCTTGCAAAACCAGAAATGTGTAGAAAAAGATCTTCTAATTCACAGTTGGAATAAATGGAACCAAAAAAACCAATATTGATTGTGTCGGATGATTTTAACATATATGTAGCTTGTTGATCTATTTTAGCTTTCCATTTTTCATCGGAGGCGAGAGCGTTATGCGATATGTTGCCAAAAATTGGGATAACGTTTATGTTTTTTATTTTTATAGATTCTAATCTTTCTTTATAAGACACTGTGCTTGTGAAAATTTTCTTGGGTTTTAATACCGTAACAGTATTTTTTAGCACAATTTTTTGACCAAATCCTAATACTTTTTCTTTTAATGTCGACTTCTTCGCCATTCCACACCATAATTCGTGAAACATTATTTGCCATTGGACATCTTTTATCGATGATTTTAATCGATAGCTCAAGCCAAAACAGAGGCCTTTAGTATGGAAAGAAAAAGGGACGTATTGGAGACTAACCCAATCTGGGCGTTGATATCGTACGAATTTGACAATTTCTTCTTTTTTCTGAGACCATGAAAGGTCTTTTGGCAGTCTTAATGTTGGTACAGCAATGTGTTTTTGCAGTGTCTCATTGATAATGTCGTTGATGTGTTTATCATTTATCGCTATGATGGAGACCGAATTGCCAAATTGAATCAGCTGTTTCGCAAGATGTCGAGTGTAGTCACCTACACCATCTTTACCAAGCTCAAGTGAACCACAAATGAAAAGAATATTAGTATACATTGACAGTTTGATGGTGAATTTTTTTCATTCTCTGGATCTGGAAAATAATAATAACAGAAGCCTTCTAATTCCTCCAAGAGTGAGAATTTTTCCTTTGTGCCACTGCTCAAAATATATTTTAAAAGCATCTCGTCTTTTTCCTATTCTTATAGCTTGTACAATTGCG
Organism: Parapedobacter koreensis; assembly: GCF_900109365.1. Lineage (GTDB taxonomy): Bacteria > Bacteroidota > Bacteroidia > Sphingobacteriales > Sphingobacteriaceae > Parapedobacter > Parapedobacter koreensis. Next base: position 54,188 of record NZ_FNZR01000004.1, read on the forward strand.
ATGGGTGCTTTTATTTTTAATACATGATTTCGGTAGTCGAAATCTTTGGCTGGTAAATCAAGCGCTTTAATGAGTTTGTAAGATTGATATGCTGAATCAGTACCATTCCTGGCAACTGAATTTTTACTGATTCGATATTTAGCAATGTAGTGATCAATATAATAGAATTTATAATTGCTTAAACCCAATTGAAGACCAAAGTTGAAATCACCGGCATTACCTACTTTCTCTTTACTACTATACTTGGTTTTTTTTGCTATATATGTGTCTATCAAATAGCCATTATTGGGGAATTGTTGTACTATTGCTGCTTCAATAGGGGATAGAACAGTTCCTTCATAATCTTTGGTGCGGAAAAAGCGCTCGTTAAAACCATCAATGTTTAGGTCTTCACCTGCGTCATTTATGAGCATTTGTTTTCCGTAACTAACTTGTATTGAAGGATCGGATTCATTTAAATTAACCAATGTTTCTAATGCATCTGGAAACAACAAATCATCGTCATGTAATAACATGAATTTATTGCCTTCTGTCTTTTCAATCAGCGAGTTAACATTAGCTAGCTGACCTAATGATGGTTGATTTTGAAAATATCTGATTATTACATTTTGTGATTTATTACGATTAATATTTTCGACAATTAATTTGGATTTGTTGCCTTGTGAATCATCACCTATGATTATTTCGTAAGGCAAAAACGTTTGATTAAGACATGATTCTATTGCCTCTTTTAAAAAATGTGGCCTGTTGTATGTCGGGATGCATATCGATATTTTCATACTTATTGAAATAGTCGTCTATAGGACGCGTTGTAAGTAAGCCCTTTGATTCTAGTTCCAATTGGCCTTGCAGGATTTCCAGCGACAACTGTATAAGGCGAAACGTCTTTTGTGACGATTGACCCTGCTCCGACTACTCCGCCCTCATTGATGATAACCCCAGGTAAAATAATAGCCCTTGTACCTATAAATACATAGTCCATTATTTTTACGGGATTTTTCTTTCCTTTAAAGATCTTTGTGTTATTTAAATCGTGACTTGCCGTAAGAATAAGAACATCCTGCGAGATTGATACATTTGAACCTATATATATATGACCTCTGTTGTCGAGCCGACATTTAGGGTTTATTACGGAATGGTCTCCCATTGTAAAGTTATTGGAACAATCGAAAATGCAACTCATATGAATACTTGCGTCTTTACCAATCTTAAACCTCATTAGCTTTCGATAGTACCATAATCTATATGTATGGCTGGGTATCTTGTTAGTAATATTATTGCAGATATACATTTTTAATTCAGACGCAAACATTTTGAGTTTCATGAATTCATCAATTAATTCCAGAATTTATCCAAAATTTCATTCATATTAAATTGGTCACGTGCAAGCTCTTTTGCATTAGATGAATGTTGATTAATGTCTCTTAGACATAGCAGTAAATCATCCTTTACTTCGGTCACATTCAATGATTCACATATGGTAGCAGCATCCCACTTATGCAATAGATTAGCGGCGGCACTATTTTCCGGACCATGATAGAAGATTGATCCTTTTGCAGTTAAGTAACTGATCATCTTGGTGGACATGCTATATAGGTAAAATTCGGGGACTGTGAACTTCATTGGCAGATATAAAATAGTCGCAGCATCAATTTCCTTTTTGATTTCTTCATCGCTCACAAAGTCACTATTATAAACGACGCGAAATTTAACATCATTTAAGAAGTTAAGTTTTTGTGTCCCACGCAAAATTAATTTAATAGAAACGCCTTCTTCCGCTATCATATTAAGCGCTTTGGCCAACGCCTTAAAATTTGGGTAGTAATCGATATGCAGTAACCCTGCGAAATAAACTACAAACTGTTTATCATCTATGTGTCTTAATGGTTGTGAACGTTCCATCATGTAGATTCCATCTGTTATAACTTCAAATGGTAATGACCCAAATAATCGCTGATATTCATTTCCCAATTCTTGAGATATACAAAATCTTTTCTTTGCGCTATTCCAAAGAAATTTGGTGTCTTCAAACGTACTACATAATGAATAATGATCGTGGAAAGAAACCCAAATTGATTTGTTATGAAGTAGATCTCCTCGTGACTTGCTTAAAAACGCGCAAAATTTCCCATGGTTAATAATGTGTATGACGTCAAATTCTAAATCTTTAATGATGGCCAAAAGACGCTTTTCAACCAGTCTTTTGCCAAGTGTCATTCTTAAATAAGAGAAGATATTTCGAAATTTCCACCTAACCCATTTTCTGTGTAATGGGTGCCAATTAATTCTTATTTCTGTTATCAAACCCTCTTTGGGTTTCGATATAGAAGGAGAAACATATATAGCTGTAATTTTTTTTTCTTTTCCATGAAAGAGCCTTCTTAACACGCGGCCAGATCCACCATTCTCATATATAGAACTCGGCTGTATGGATAATAATTTCATAAGCAAGACTTTGTATCTATTGTTTTGTTCTACAAACTCATTAAAAAATTTGCTGCGTATCGCTCAATAGTAAATTTGTCTACTACAAGTTTCTGAGCGGTTGAACTAATCGACTGATAACGGATAGAGTCTTTCATTAAGAGTAATATGCCATGAACTAAATTTTCAGCACCCCCAGTATAAAGATAACCGGTTTTTAAATGTTGTATTAGCTCACTAGTGCCACCACTATCATATGCTAAAACAGGTACTTTGAATGCCATACTCTCTATTGTCACTCGTCCCATTCCTTCATTTTTTGAGCATACTAATGTTAAATCCGCATTTGCATATAAATCTTTTAAGTTGTTCTTAAAACCGATAAAACGGACAACTTTTTCAAGATTGTTTTGTTCTATATATTTAGTTAAATTCTCGTAATACTCCCCCTTTGTATCCCCTGCAATGGTTAAATTGCAAGAATAACCTCTATTAATAAGTATATTTATAGCATCGATTGCATCTAATTGATTTTTTGCTTTAGAAATGGTTCCTACGATTAAAAACTGCCATCGATTTTTATTGAACGATTTGAGGCCCTCAATTGGTATTGCTGTACTGGAAATTACGCCGTTATAAACAATAACAGAAGGACAAGTTATCCCTCTTTTGATTACACAATAGTCATTGATTGCGTTGGATATGGATATAATTTTCCATGCTTTGTCTGCCCAAAATTTCAGGTATTTAAAACCTAATGAGTAATATAAGTCATAGTCCTTATCTATGAATTCTCTAAAATGCCAGATATGTTTGATTCTAGTTATCGCTGAAACATAGGCACCAAAACAAAAAACAGATGAATTTGAATGGATATAATTTATTTTGTTTTTTTTACAGAGACGTGCGACAACTAATGTATACCACATATTAACGGTAAATTCCTTTAATGTATAAAAGAAAGTTGCCTTGTAACCTTTTTGGCCTATCGATCGGATGTCTTGGGCAAATGGTATGCAGTAGTATTTTACTCCGATTTCTTCTAATACTAATGAAATGGGGCTTGTGTGGTTTTTTTTGTCAGTACGCAATATAACCGTCCAGTTGATACTTCTTTTTGTACCTTCTATAAGATTAAGTAAAGAGCGATTGGCTCCGTATAGCGCAGTATAGTGCGTTATTGACAACATGTTTATTTTGACTGCAGCCACAATTAATTGTTCTTTATGACTTCAAATACTTGTTCCCACATCTCTTCCGACAGTTGTTTTTGCCTCTTACTAGCCAAGGCCAATTTTTCGGATACCTTATTGGCTGTTTTATCCTCTATGACCATTTTCAGTTTTTTGTTTAACTCTTCAGAGTGGAAATCGCTGTTTGTAATCAAACCTTCTTCGAAATCATAATCTGCCATGAGGGCTTGATATTTATGGCTCCAGCCAATACATAAACTAGGTATATTTTGAGAAAGTGCACTGACTAATCCATGGAATCTAGATGTAATGACTGCTTTGGACTTTCCAATAATGCCCTTTATAATCAGTGGATTATTATTCTGAACGATCGAGATTCTTAAATGGTAATATTCATTGACATCATGAGCCAATTGTAAATCTTTTACTCCTTCATGTATTAGGAAAAAAGGTTTTTTGTCAGCATTTTGAATATATCTCACAATTTTGTTTAATATTTCAAGGTAAGCTTGTCTTTCATGAAAGACATTGGATTCCAGTAATTTATAATTTGGAATTACTGCTACCTCATGTTCAGTCGAGTCAAAACTAGTAGGGACAACTCCTTTTACGAGATTAGTAAAATCCGGCTTTAAGAAAATGTTTTCTTTGAAAGATTTTAGTGGTTCCAAATACTTAAAAGAAAACGGATCTCTGGCAAAAACTAGGTCAGCTTCACGGAGTATGATTCCCATCTTGGACACCAGATTAGGATCTGAAAAGGGCCCAAAAGCTTGTGGAAGCAAGATGATTTTTTTTCCTTCTTGCTTCCAAGCTTGGATATGGTCGGCTAGTCTGCTTCCTGCGGCAGACGCACCCCAAAAATCACCAAATGCAAACCCAGATCCGTCTAGAACTACATTAACTTCCGAAGGTAAGACAATTTTGAAAGATCGTCTTATTGATTTTGGAATTAACTTACTCCATTTTTGACTGAAAATCCCATGCCGGATCGGGCCCACTTTTGTATAAATTCCTAACGCACGTTGCTTTGAAACAGGTGCATTGCCTGACTTTTCCATAGCAAAAATCGCCTGGGGCCATTTCTGCCTAATCTTTTGAATAATGGCGTGTAACATTAGTTCGGCACCTTTGTTATAAAATTCTACGCCTCTTAGTTCAATAATCATAATATTGTTTGACTAGCTGTTATATTTGCGAAGATCATTAAGGGTTCTTTTTTCAGAAAACGCAACCATACCTTCTGGATCTGCATACCCCACTCCCATGCACATTATGGGTCTTTGATGACTATTAAGATTCAGAAATTTTGCCATTTTTATTTCCAAAACTTCGATATCAGGCCAATTAATCGCACAACTTCCCAATCCTAAAGTTTCTAAGGCGAGCATAAATGACATAGCAGCAAGTGAAGCATCAATGTATATGATATGCCTATCGCGCTCATCGAAATACGCATCTAAGTTGCCTACTAATACAGCGAAAATAGGAATATTTTGAGCATATCCGATTGTTCCGTTAGGCAGAGAGGCCCCTTCGTTTACCAGCTCTTTTTGGTCAAATATTCTAAATTCAAAAGGTTGTCTATTGCACGCACTTGGCGATTGATTAGCTGCTAATATTGCCCGATCAATTAATTCTCTATGTACAGGTTTGTCTAAGAACCATCTTACCGATCTTCGCTGCTTGCATAGTTTATAGAATTCATCGTAGGAAATGTTGCTGTTATTCTCTTTAAGTCGGAAATAAGGAATGAATTTGTCCGTTGACGCATATTTTAATATAGATGAGGGCTTTGATTGAATAATATTAACAAATCGCTCACTCAATTTTATTAATAGAGCGTCGTGAGTGGCATCTGTGACTAGAAAGTATTCGCTTAAAACATCATGAAACCATTTAAGTTGCTGATTATCAATTTTATTTGTTAAAGCGGTTTTCCAAATTTCTTCAAAACTGTCGACAGTTTCTTCTATATAGTCTTTTCCAAAGATAGGCCTCCGTGGACGCATTAACAATCCTTTTTCAATCCTATGTGTATTGCGAACCAATAAAAAATAGTTTGCCTTAATTACTTCTGTTTCATGTAGGTGTTTTAATTTTCCATTTAAGACTGAATGCAGTTCTCTATGAAATGCTTTATTAAAAAGCAGGTAATATAACGCCGCTCTTTTTGGTGACTTAGCACAATAAATGGCGGCTTTCTTATTTATGAAAGCTTTCGCCTTGTTTTTGATTCTTCTGATGGATTGCCTGAGCATAATAAACGCTAACTATAGTTTTTGAAGCTGAACGAATCGACTGAACTCGGAAGAAGATTCAGCAAGCGAGTCATAGTCACCGATATCAACGACTTTTCCTCTACTCATTAAGACAATTTTATCGGCATGTTTGACAGTGGCGAGTCTATGCGCGACTATTAAAATCGTGTACTTTCCTTTTAGTTGTTCAATGTTTTGTTGGATAACTTTTTCAGTGTACGAGTCTAGTGCGGATGTGGCTTCATCTAGTACCAAAACATCCACTTCCTTGAATAATTCTCGAGCAATCGAAATACGCTGCTTTTGCCCTCCACTTAGATTGACCCCATTATTGCCCAACATTGTCTCTCCTTTGAGTGATAACTCTTCAACGAAATCCAGTATCGATGCCATTTTTAAGGCAGTTTCGTATTTAGCCATCACCTCATCGCTTTTTTCGGACCAGAAAGTTACATTATTGAAAATGGTATCATTAAAAATAACAGGCTCTTGTGTTATGTATCCGATTTTTTTTTGATAAGAAGTAATGTCGATTTGATTGCGATTTATCCCATTGATAAACATACTTCCGCTTTCAGGGGCTAATAAGCCAGTCAATAAGTTGATTATTGTCGATTTGCCACCACCACTTTCGCCTACGAAAGCAACGGTTTCATTCTTATTAATGCCAAGACTAACATTATCAATTACCGGATTTTCTTTGTAACTAAAAGATACTGAATCCAATTCAATGGAATCAATGCAATCATGGAGCTTTTCTGGGCCAATTGTTTGCTTGTGATTCGATAATTCCTTTATGAAACCTGTTATATTTTCCATAGACCCGGATACTGCCAAAAAGTTATTGTGAGCTGCCTGCATACTCATCAATGCAGTCAATGCCCTGTAGAAGAAAAGTAAACTAACAAGAATCGTAGCCAACGTTCCTCCCAAGAATTGAACTTGGGTCAGAATGACTGCGGATACGACAATTATCAAAATGGGCTCCCGGCCTCCTAATATAATAGCGCCGTATGTGCCCAATTGTTTGTTATGCCGTTCGATAAACTCAATGGTGTTTAACATCATTTTGTTGAAAACTTCTATGTTGCCGGATACCTTTAGGTATTTAAAGTGAGCAACATACTGAATTATCAAACCTTGATAAATATTGGTGCCTTTGGTGAGTTTAATTGAGGCTTTTTTGGTTTTACCAAAAAGTACTTTGAACAATATATTCGTCAATAAACCGCCGATTGTAATGAGAATGGCGAATTTTGAATCTAAGAGAAACGCAAAAGACATATAAACGATAACCAATACGAGGTGCTGGATGATAGCAAAATATTGTTCATAGGCTTGCGTTATTTTTACAACCTCTCCAGACAAGACATTTTGTATTCGGCCAGCGTCCATTTGGATAAAGGACTTATACGGGATTGCACTCAGATTGAAAGTAAGTTTCTTACGGATACTTTTAATAAAAAACTGTTTCAAAGACACGTCATACCGACTATTTACGTATAAAGCAAATCCCTTAAGAATGAAAAATAAGCAAATTAACAATAGCACAGCACCAAGTGTGAGTTCGATACCAAGATGGTTCATTCCCCGCAATATAAAATCGAGATTCCCTAACGCGTTTGGATCTGCTTTCGTGCTATCATCAACCATTTGCAGAAGTGGAAGAAACATCGCTAAGCCAAAGCCATCAAGTAGTCCTACTGTAATGCTTAAGGCTACTTTATAAAAAATCCGATTTCTTAAGTAGGAATAAAAGAAATGAAAATTTTGAAAGTATTTTTTTATGAGATTCTTTAACATATTCTAAAAGTTAGAATAGTGGAGTTAATTATCCTGCCAAATGCTCCCATTGTGTTTTGTCGTCTTTCCGGAAGATTTCTAAATCGGAGGCGACCATCTCCTTACATAAGGAAGGTAAGTTATATTCCGGTTCCCAACCTAGTTTTGTCTTGGCTTTAGTTGGGTCACCGATTAATAACTCCACTTCTGTTGGACGGAAATAAGCTGGGTCCACAAGGACGACCTCTTGACCAACCTTTAAAGAAAAGCCGGAATTGGTAATAGACTTAATAAAACCTTTTTCATCCACACCTTCGCCTGTAAACTCGATTTCTGCTCCCACCTCAGCAAATGCCATCTTAACAAATTCTCGTACAGGTGTGGTTATGCCCGTGGCGATAACATAGTCTTCTGGTGTCTCCTGCTGCAAAATGAGCCACATCGCTTTAACGTAGTCTTTGGCATGTCCCCAATCTCGGCGTGCATCCAAGTTGCCCAAATACATCTTTTGCTGCAGCCCCAAGGCAATAGCCGCGACGGCACGCGTGATCTTGCGGGTTACGAACGTCTCTCCCCGAAGTGGGCTTTCGTGATTAAAGAGAATGCCGTTGCATGCATATAAGTTGTATGCTTCACGATAATTAACCGTAATCCAATAGGCATATAGCTTGGCGACAGCATACGGACTGCGAGGATAAAAGGGAGTTTTTTCACTTTGTGGCACTTCCTGTACCAAACCATAAAGTTCAGATGTCGAAGCTTGATAGATGCGCGTTTTCTTTTCCAAACCCAATATCCGAATTGCTTCTAACAACCTGAGCGTACCAATGCCATCGGCATTGGCGGTGTATTCAGGGGTGTCGAAGCTGACCTTTACATGGCTCATCGCCGCGAGGTTGTAAATTTCGTCTGGTTGCGTCTCCTGAATAATGCGAATGAGATTTGTGCTATCCGTCATGTCGCCATAATGCAACTTGAAACGTACGTTTGCATCATGAGGGTCTTGGTACAAGTGATCAATGCGATCGGTATTAATGAGTGAAGATCGGCGTTTGACACCGTGTACCATGTAGCCTTTTTCAAGTAACAACTCTGCCAAGTAGGCACCGTCTTGTCCATTGATTCCTGTGATAAGAGCTATTTTCATTTGTAAACGATTATTATAATGTTATTGTATCTGTACTTGAATATCTTTCTTTCTTGGAAATGTAATTTTGCGAGCAAGCTTATGGGAAGGCTTTTCAACAAATAAATAATACAACCAAGAAACTAATAATGATAATACAATTGCTAGTAGACATAAAAACGGGCTGTTTGTTAAGTCCAATCCGCTATGAAAGTTTAATTCAACAACGGTTAAGCAATAGGCATGCATAAGGTACAATGAGTAACTCATTTGGCCACCGTAAGCCAGAAGTTTGTTTTCATTGCGATTCGTATAATAAAAAATCTCCGTTTTAAGCCAATAGAAAACCAAGATGGAAAATATTGGAAGTGTGTAGACGTAAGCAATTCCTACATGGAATCTGAGTATTGAGCAAATTGATGCTGCACACCAAGATATCAATCTGTACGCCCATACCTTTTGGTATGAGGGTAAGTAGGTGTAGTTTTTCTTCGTAAAGACATCTGCCAAAGCTACACCGATTAGCCACGTTGGAAGACCTACTATCCAGGTTATCGTGAATCCGTTTCTATGGAAATCTCCGTTGTATTCAATTGAGTTTGAGGAGTAGTTTATCGATACAATATAGCTTAGTATGAATGATGCGATTAGAATCTGATTGAAATAATTTTTTTTGTATTTTAAGAAAATAGGATAGAGGAAATAGTAAATGAGTTCACAAATTAGACTCCAGACTACGCCCATAAACAGATTTAATGTGTAATGATAAATAGCCATGGCTATTATAGCTGGTATTGCTATTCGGGTAACTCGTTTAGCATAAAATTCTATGATATTAATGCGTTTGCCGGTCGCGTAAGGGTAATGAATAACAAACCCTGAAATAACAAAAAAGGCAATCACTGCTGCGATACCGACGAACGCGTTGCCAATTATTGCATTCACGTACGCTAATTGGGGATATTTTTCAATGTAAGTTTGGTCAATAAGTGGAAACGCACCGTGTCCTAAAAGAACGATGCCTGCTAAAATAAATCGCAATGAATCTAATCCAATTACTCTTTTCATTATACCTACAGTTTTGTTTTTAAACACAACTTTTGACGCGATACAACACCTTAATTATCGGATTGCGAATTTCTTTTTCAGAAAATCCCGATAAGCTAATTCAATACCATCATTTAGGTCGGTTTTATGTCTCCAACCAATGTTGTGTAATTTGCTTACATCCATGAGTTTGCGGGGAGTGCCGTCAGGTTTGGTGGTGTCAAATTCCAATGCGCCTTGGTATCCGACTGTTTTTTTGATGAGTAGAGCCAAATCTTTAATGGACAGATCTTCGCCTGTACCGATATTGACCAGTTCCCGCTCACTGTAATGATTCATTAGGTAGACGCATGCTTCGGCTAAATCCTCAGAGTACAAAAACTCCCGCATGGGTGTACCGGTACCCCAAATCGTTACAATGGGTTTATTTTTTTCTTTGGCCTCATGAAAGCGGCGAATGAGTGCAGGTAATACATGGGAATTGTTCGGATGGTAGTTGTCACCGATACCATAGAGGTTGGTGGGCATTGCGCTAATGAAATCGCAACCGTATTGGTCACGGTAGGTTTCACATAATTTGATGCCCGCAATCTTTGCAATGGCATATGGCTCGTTGGTCTGCTCTAATGGGCCTGTAAGCAAATATTCCTCTTTTAGCGGTTGAGGAGCAAACTTAGGATATATACAACTGCTGCCGAGAAATAAAAGCTTTGTGACCTCATATTTGTAAGCCGCATGGATGACATTGGTCTCCATAATAAGGTTTTCGTACAGAAAGTCTGCCCGATAAGTATTGTTAGCCATGATACCACCGACTTTGGCCGCAGCAAAGAAGACGTATTCAGGTTTTTCAGTGGCGAAGAAATCTTCTACCGCTTGCTGATTGCGGAGGTCAAGCTCATCGGAAGTTCGGCAAATCAAGTTTGTATACCCCTGTTGTTCCAAATGACGCTTGATGGCGCCACCCACCATGCCCCGATGACCTGCGATGTAGATGCTGCTGGTTGTTTCCATATGTTATGATAGCAATTGCTATTCTTCTTGCTTTGCGATAGTGTGCCTATCGTTAATTCAAGTTTTGACATACCGCCCAGCCTGTTGGTTTAGGCGACTTTTGGGTATGATCAAAACCGATAAGTGAAGCCTACTTCGACGAGATGCAGGCTTTTATTGTCCCGCTGAAGTGCCAAAACACCCTGATAACCCAATGTAAACTCCAGCCCAAACTCTGCTGAAAAACCAACAACGGGATTGATAGCTGGACCGACGGACATGTCATACCCGATATACGATACGCCGGCATTGCCCTCAACGAAAAATTGATCACCACCAGTGACCGGGCCGATATACTGATAGGTATCGTAGAAATAATACCGATAACCACCCATAAGATGGGCTACGGTAATATTGGCGTATTTGCCTTGATCAAATACCGTGAAAAAGCCGCCTGTGGAATCCGGCGTGTGTGTGATTTTGCCTGTGATGAGGAACCGCCCAGATGTCCTATATCTGGGAGGAAATAGCCACTTCGCATGTCCACTAATGCCGAAACGTGCTTCGCCAGTGTTGTAGTTTGCCGCCAAGCCGATGGCCAGCCGATCTTCCAATACACCGCCTTGCCGCCACGATTGGGCTGTCACTTTTCCTTGGTATAGTAAACTACTCAACAACACGAGATAAATCACTTTTTTCATATCCGATACGATTTGGAAACTAATGTTTCCAAATGTACGGCATATTTTGCTTTGTTATTTAATTTTTTACCCAAAATTTCCACCATGGTTTGTCTTTTTTTCCATTGTCGTAATAACCATAACCATATCCATACCCGTATCCATATCCATAACCATAACCACCACCTCGTGGTTTAATGTCATTGATTAAAATCGCCAATTGCTTGATTTTGCCACTCCGGTATAAGTCTTCCGCGATTTGCAATTGACTTTTGTACGTGCGTCGCTGGCGAACCACATAGATGGAAAGGTCGGCATGCTGGCTAAGCAGCTGCGCATCGGTAACGAGCCCAACTGGTGGCGTGTCAATGATGATATAATCAAACGACGCGCGTAAATTTGTCATCAATTCATTAAGCCGGTTACTAAGTAATGTTTCTGCCGGATTTGGTGGGATGGGACCGGAACCAATTAGAAATAAGTTGTCGTGCACACCGGAAGGAGCAATGACGTCCGACGGAGCAAGTGACGGGTCGATGACAAAGTTCGTGAAGCCGACTTTGTTTGCAAAGTCTAGTTTAACGGAAAGGTTCGGCTTGCGCAAATCCATTTCCATGACAACCACGCGTTTGCCCGATAGGGCAAAGACCATAGCCATATTGAGCGCCACGAAAGATTTGCCCTCGCCGCTCATGCTGGAGGTAAGCAGCATCACTTTGGCCTGGGGATCCTTGAGGTAGAAGGTGAGGTTGGTACGCAAAGCACGGAATTGCTCCGCGATAGCGGTACGCGATCCGGGTGTAACCACTAGAGTCTCCCGGATACCGCTGTGTGCAATTTCACCAACAATGGATACCTGCGTACGCTTGGTAATATCTTCTCGGCTTTCAATACGGGTGTTCGTGAGGTCGCGTAGGTAAATGATCGAGAATGGAATGGCCAAGCCAACCAACAAACCGGTGAGTAAAATACTACTACGCTTAGGACTTAGCGGTGCACTGGCGGACTTGGGTGGATCAATCACCCGGCTATTGGAAATGGTCGCCGTTTTGCTGATGGCTGTTTCCTCGCGGCGCTGCAAAAGGAAGAGATACAATTCTTGTTTAATTTGCTGTTGTCGCGCAAGATCGAGGTACGTCCGTTCGACGGCAGGTACGTCCCTCACCTTGCGATCCAATTGTCCAGTTTTTTGACGTAAACTGTTGCGGGTAATCGTGAGCCTTCGGCGAGTATTATCCAAGTTGGCGAGCATATCCTGTCGCAACGTATTGAGTTGCTGATTAAGCGTTTTAATGGCAGGGTTGTCCAGAGTGGCGCTTAAAAGCCGTCTATCCCGTTCCAATACCAATGCATTGTATTGAGTCACCTGCCCATTGAATACGGCATCCTCCGGGATGACGGCATTGGGTAGGACCCGCTCGTTGGCCTGACCGGATAAAAGCGTAGTAACGGTGTCCAGAATGTCCAATTGCAATTCCACTTCAGCTAATTGCTTGACGTACTCGTTGGAACTTTGCAGTAGCATTTGCGATTGTGCGGACATGTCAGCGAGTTGCCTATCTTGCCGGAATTCTTGGATATCGCCCTCCACGTCGCCCAGCTCCCGACCGACATAAAGTAGACGATTTTCAATGAATGCAATCGTGCTGTCGGCAATGGCATTCCGGTCGCGCAGGTTGTTTTCCATGTATTGCTGAATGACAGCATGGAGAATTTCCTCGCCTTTGCGTTGTAAGGGATAGCTAAACCCGAGATTAAGGATGGATACCTGCTTATTAATGGTTATCGATAACCGCCCCATATACTCACCTACTCGACCATCCAATGATGCAATGCTGAGCTTGTAAGGCCCTTCAATACTTCCAAATTGCGGCTGGGGAGAGATAAACACTTCACCGACACCCGGCAATCTTACCGAATTTCCGTACGTAACATCGATGGAAAAACCACCTTCTTGACGAATCTTTGCATGCTGAGCATCAAGAGCTTCAAGAACAAATGTGCCGCCACGTACAGAATCAGGATCTAACAGCATAATCTCGAACGGTGGGCGATGGATTTCAATATCCCGAACCCGGCCGGGGTGGTAATACTTGATCTGGGCATTGAGTTTACTAACCACTTGCTTCATTAAGTAACGCGTCTTGAACACTTCCGCTTCATTATCCACTGAATTGCTACCACCAAAATAGCTGGTGAGATTACCGCCACCAAAAGCTCCTTGCCCCATAGCATTAGCATTGCTTTGTTGATCCGTGACTAACACCCGTGCGTTGATTCGATAGATGGGTGTAGTGTAGCGAAGATGCGTGTAGGCTGCTATAAAGCCAATACCGCCACATAATACAAACCAATACCAGTGAGCAAGCAACTTTCTTACCAAATCAAAAATTCCTTGCCGGTTGTCGGTGCCTTGAGATTCAAATACATCGTCTTGCCAATCCTTCATGGACGATAGAAATAGTTATTTAAAGAAATCTAAAAAGTATAACCGATACTAATGATACGATTGATGCTGTAATGGCAACAATTTGTCTTGGCGTGTTATTAAGCGCTGCAAGCCGTCCTTTCCCAGGTTCGACATAAATGACATCATTCTGTTTAAGGTAAAAGTAAGGAGAACTAAACGTTTCATAAGTGGTAAGATTGAGCCGTACAAACTCTTTCTGTCCATTATTATCACGGATGAGTAGTACATTTTCCCGTTTACCAAAGAGCGTAAGATCACCCGCCATGCCGATGGCGTCCAATAACGTCACTTTTTCACTGGGTACCGTGTAGGTGGCTGGTTGGGCCACCTCACCGATGACCGTAATCTTAAAATTGGCAAACCGTACCTGTACAGTCGGGTCTTTGAAGTATTTGGATGCCGCTTCAGTAACCTGCTCGCGGACTTCCGATGTGGTGAGGCCCGCTACGTTGAACCTGCCTAACATGGGAATGGTAATTTGGCCATCCGTATCCACCAAGTAGCCGGCAGGCACGGAACTGGTAGTAGACGAGGTGCTTGAGGTAGCACCGACGATACCGCCGGATGGCTGATTGGTCGCCATGGCCAACCCACCATCGATGGTCTGGACGGTGACGTGGAGGATATCATCTACCTGTATAAGGGGTTCTTGATAGTCTGGAAGTTTAACACGTGGATCATCTATCGGAATGTTGCCAAAATAAACAATTTCCTTTCTGGACACGCAGGAACTCAATCCCGCCAATACACATAAATACAACAGACCGATCGTTATCCGGCGATTCACCATATTGCAAATAAGTCTAAATTTTTAATGTCATTCTTTTTAAACAGTCCATGCGCTTCACCGCTCAATACAAACTTCTCAATAGCCGCGAGGTGTTTGCGGTGGTGCAAGTCGGTGCCCACCAAATCCACCATCCCGCGCTTGAGCAAATACTGTGCAGCTTTCTGTACCTGCGCATTGTAATAACCAGTGGGTGAGAGTAGGTTCATCTGAAACAAACAGCCCAGCTCTTTGAGCCGCTGGTAACGCTCCGGTCGCTGGTGATAAAACAGGTACCGCTCCGGGTGGGCTAAGATAACTTTATAGCCCTTGACCTGCAAGTCAAAAATGTACCGATCGATCTGGGGATGCTCTACCATATAGGACATCTCAATGAGCAGGTGGTCATCGGGTAGCGTAAGCAGGTAACTCCGCTGCCAAGTGGCACCGAACGTATCGTCTACCATGTATTCGGCAGCGGCCTCCACGGTGACGCCCTCGGGCAATGGGGGCGTGAGTTGATCCAGTGCGATGCGGATAGTCGACGAGGTATTGGGATAGACATCACTGAAGATGTGGGGCGTGGCATAAAAATGCGACAAACCCAACGCTTGCAGGCGCTCAATGTAACCCACCGACGTGGCAACATCTGGACTGCCATCATCAAGGCCGGGCAAGAGGTGCGAATGGATATCCACGCCCATCCAACCGAGGCTGGTGTCATTTTTTGCCTTATTTAAGAATGTAAATACCCCCATTGCACAGAATACGATGTTGATTGAATGGTGACTGACATGACTGGCTAAAGATAAGCAAAAAACTATCAAGCCAGTTAAATTAATGTGCGTTTTCCTCGCCAACCAGCAGGTTGATGACGGTAAGAAAGACAATCCGTACATCCAGCATGGTGGTCCAATTTTCGAGATACCAAATATCGTGTGCCACACGCCGCTCCATCAGTTGCGGATTAGTGGTTTCGCCCCGGTAGCCATTGACCTGGGCCCAGCCGGTAATGCCGGGTTTGAGAAACTGTCGGAGCATATACTTATCAATAAGTGCGCTGTATTCTTCGGTATGCCGGAGCATGTGGGGCCGTGGGCCTACCACGCTCATGTGGCCAAGCCATACGTTGAAAAATTGCGGCAGTTCATCCAGGCTCGTGCGACGTAAAAACGCCCCGATACGGGTGATGCGATTGTCGCCGGGTGTGGCTTGTTTGCTGTCGCTCTCCGCATTGACGCGCATGCTCCGGAATTTGTAACACCAGAAGGGCTTATTGTCGCGTCCGCTGCGCTGCTGCTTAAACAATACTGGCCCAGGGCTCTCCAGCTTGATGAGCAGTCCGATAAGGGTATACAGCCAGCTGAGGATAAATAGGATGACCAGCGTGCTAAACAGCAAGTCAAAAATACGTTTCTTAGACCGCCCTTCGATCTCGTAAGCGGGCTCGTGGCGGATGCTCACTACCGGTACCGGGCCTAATAGACTTATTTCATAGGGCAGGCTATCCTGCCGCTTCAAATCCGGGACGAGCTTGACCCGCAGGCACAGCCGCTCGGCTTCTTCCAAAAGTGTAGCGGCCTGGGCAATGCGATGGGGTGGGAGTGAGACATACACTTCCTGGATACCCATGGCGACCGCGCGGGCGAATTGTTTCCGGGCGGCGGGCATCACTTCGCCGCGATCATTAACGAGCTGGGCATCGCTCTCGGCGAGGTAACCCTCGAAATGGAACAGCTTTTCATGGGCGCGGAAGTACCGCGCCAGCTGGCGCCCACCGTCGTTTTTGCCCATGATGGCCACTGTCTTGCGGATGTGGAAATGCTGGATGAGCATGCCTTGAAAAAAGGTGCCGACTAAGCGGCTGATCACCAGCAGCAATAGGAAGCTTAAATGAAAGACGGTAAGGAAAAATGCGGTATGGGTGGCGCCGGTATCGGCGATGATCAGGTAAAGTGTAAAGAGCGAGGCATGAATCCCGATGCTGCGCCACGTAGCCCGGTAGATCTTATCCAGGCTCACCACCGTGCCGTTGCCATACAGACTGAACAATCCGCTGGAAAATAACCAAAGCAGGTTGGCAATGGGCAGGTAAAACCGGAAAACCACCGATTCATTGAGAAAATAATGTTGCTCCGCGAGCATACTGGCCACCACAAAGGCACCATTGAGTAACAGAAAGTCGGAAAAGGCCAATACAAACTTCAAGAGATAAATGTAGCGCGTTTGCATGTCTTTCAAAATAATTTGTAGGGTACAGAACGAAAACCTGCAGCTGATTGCATTGCGAATTTACAAATAATAGTTAAATTTTGCTAACAATGCCAAAAATAATATCATCAACCATTGAAAATATATCAAATGTTGTGCCTAATTGGTAAATGGTGGTTAAAAATTAGTAAACGGGATATTATTTTTATATCAAATCCCGCTGGCAATTACCAGCGGGAGCAAAAATTAAGATTTTTATAAACAATTATAATTATTGCGTGGGCAACAATTCGTCGCATTTTTCAGAGAGGATGGCCAGGTTGGTGGCACCGGCATGCTCGCCGATAATGTCGCCGGGGGCGGTGCCGACGGTACCGCTATTATCTTCCTGTACGACATGGTCGCCCACGATCTTGACTTGATCACCCCAGATGGCCTTGAAGTCATACCGGACGGTCTCTGGGATGAGTAGCGTGGTGGAAATGAAACCATTGACCACGACACCAAGGAATTTAAATTCCGGAGAGCCACTGGCCCGATCGCGGTAGTATAAGTAAAACGTGGGCAATACATCCACCACTTCGGCCTGGCTGGGGCAGCGTACGTAAAGTTGCAGCGTCACCCGCGGGTCATTCACCGTGGATGGGTCGGCCAGCGTCATGCTCATACTGCCGCCGCAACTGGCGGTAAGGGCTTCTTCGCCGAGGACGGCTCCGCGATCGTCCTTCACACGGATAGTCACACCCGAGGTGGGCAGGTAGCTGAGCTGTATGGCATTGTACGTGGCGTTTATGGAGGCGGTGAAGCGATCAATCACCTTGCCGGCCATGACGGCTTCAACCGTGAGTGGGTAGGTGGTGCCGGTCTCAAACCAGGAGGTATTGAAGGTGATAGTGACTGGTTCAAAGCAACCTTCGGTGAAATTGCCGCTGAAAAACCACGTCAGGTGGTCGGTCTCGTAGCTGGAGAACAGCATATCGTCTGCCTGCGTGATGGTAGCTTGCTGATCATGATTCCACTGTACGTCGGCTACCACGTGGGTATATACGGAAAGAAGGTCGCCGACCTGGATCGGTGCGCCGGTAGCGAGGTTGTGAAACGCTTCGTCCACCTGCTGATCGATGCCAATGGGCTGGCTGAAATATTTGACCGGTGTGCCGTCTACAAAAAATTCGATGCTGGTGATTGCTGCCGGATTAAATGCGCCGGGGACCGGGGCAGTGGCTCCTTCGGGATAGACGTTGTTGGAGGTGAGCTTGCCACCGGGGAAAAAGGCCAGGGAGCTTTCTTTATCGGTATCCAGATTGACTATCAGCGCGGTGAGCGTGCTGCCATTGATCACATTACCGTTGGCATCCAGAAACTGGGTACCGGCGCGTAGGGTAATGCGCGTGGTTTGATTAACCGTTTCACTCAATGGCGTACTGAGAATGATGGTCTCGCCGATGCGGCCACTGACCAGGCTCACCGTGGGCCGGTAAACGGATACGCCCGGAGGCGCATCGCTCAGCCGGAGTACGCTCACGGCATGGAGGCTGGAGCGCTGCTCGCTGGTAATGATGATGGGGATGACCTGGGTAAGGTAGTCCTGGCCGCTTAATTGCACATAAAACGTGACGGGATTGCCTTCGGTGGGTTCATGCTGGGGGTGAACACCCAGGCCCAGCAGGCCATCACGAATCTGGAACTGCCGGTAGCCTTCCAGGTTGTAAATGGACTCGGCATCGTTGCCAAGGAGGGTCACGGTGAGGTTGTTTGCCGGATTGCCCTGGCCATCGGTAATCTGCAGTAGCGTCGTGTATTCCAGGATGGCGGAGCTGACAACTACGCGGACGTCTTTCAGGGGGTCTTCGCAGCTTTGTATGCACAAAAGTGCCACCAAGCTGAAGCTATACAGGAGGTATTTGGTAAATTTCATAACGAATGGTATTAGCTATAAAATGGGATGATAGACTACAGGGTGAAAAAATTGTAATTGATGCCGATCTGGATGTTGGGCAAGTAACGATAGTCGCGTACGTTGCGCTCGATGATGGGCTCGTTGGCCTCATTGCCCTGCAATAAGTTGGTGGCTACAATATTGACGCGTGGGCTGGAAAGCCGGTAGGCACCTGCAGACAGGTTGAAGGAAAACCGGTCGTCAATACGGATGTTGCCGAAGGCGATGCCGGCATAAGGGGCGACCGTCTTGGACCAGCTCACGGTGGTGGTCATCAGGCCCACATCTACCGGGCGCACGGCAATATCGCCATAGTAATAGTTTTCATTAAGCTCAGTATTGATGGTACCCCGGGCCTGGAAGAAGTAGCCGCCGCCAAGCTGGATGATGAGGTGGCTGAATGCGCCGTGCGCGCGGTAAAAGGGTACCCAACCCAGCAGTAAATGGGCATTGTGCAGCCGCGCCTTGGCGATAGACCGGGTCTCGTGCTCGCCGTAGGTGGCGATAAAGTAGGCGTCATATGGCATCAGATTGGCCCCGGCCTGGATGCCCAACGCATTGCCAAGGGGCTGGTAAATTTCAAGCCCCAGGCCGGCAGTGCTCAACAGGGTCCCAAATGACCATTTGTAAGCGGGATTTTCGCGCACGACGTTAAACGGATCCTGGGCATGGGCTGACAGCAGGCATAACACGCCTGCGATGAGCAAAGTTAGCTGTTTTTTCATAAGAAAACGTGAAAGAGGGGTTAATTGAAAAAATAAAGAGTTTATTAAAAACCGCGGTGTTTTTCATAGTTTTTTCTGAATTTTTCAGATTGGCAGTGCTGCCTTGTCGTAGAATCACTACAAAACTAATTATTTTTACTCCTAAGAAAGGAAATTGTTTGGAAAAAAGTAAAAAAAATTATAGGAAAAGGATCAATACGCATTTTCTTCGCCGCGGAACATATTAATAATGGTCATGAAAACAATCTGGATGTCCAGCATGGCGGTCCAGTTTTGCATGTACCAACGGTCATGGGCTACGCGCCGTTCCATGAGCACCGGGTTGTGGGTGGCACCGCGGTAGCCATTGACCTGTGCCCAGCCGGTAATGCCGGGTTTGACAAAATGCCGGGCCATGTATTTGTTGATGAGCTCCCGATAAGCCGCTGTATGGGCCAGCATATGGGGGCGGGGGCCTACCACACTCATCTCGCCCTTGAATACATTGATAAACTGGGGCAGCTCGTCCAGGTTGGTGCGGCGGAGAAAGCGCCCAATGGGGGTGATGCGCTGGTCATGCGGGGTGGCTTGCTGCTGGTCGCTATCGGCATTGACCTGCATGCTGCGGAACTTGTAGCACCAGAAGGGCTTGTTGTTGCGGCCGCTGCGCTGTTGCGTGAACAGCACCGGTCCTTTGCTTTGCAGCTTGATGAGGATGGCCAGCACGGGATAGAGCCAGCTTAATACGAGCACAATCACTGCCGTGCTGAACAGCAAATCGAACAGGCGCTTTTTGAACCGGTTGTGGATCTCGCTCATCGGCTCCGGTGGCTTGCTCAATACGGGAACGCTATCGAGGTAGCGAAGCTTATAATCGATGGCTTGATCGGGTACTACATAAGGAACCAGGTGAAGCCGTACGCAATGGTGCTCGGCAACCTCGGTAAGTGCCTCGGCCTGGAGGAAATGCTCTGGCTTGAGTGGAAGGTATACTTCGCGGATGCCGCTCACGGCTGCAGCCTGGAAATGCTGTCCAAAAAGCCCGACACGCAACTGGCCCTGTGCATCGATCACCAAACTATCATCAACGAGCAGGTTTTCCAACTCGTAATCTTGGCGGAATGCTTTGAAATAGGCACTCAACTGCTGCGCCATGGGATTGTCCCGGCCAATGACGGCGATGCGCTCGCGCATACCAAAGCGCCTGTCCAGCCTGAGGGTAAAATAGGTGCCGACCAAACGATTGACGGCCAACCAAACGGCAAGCAAGAGGTAAAAAAACAACAGAATCTGCTTGTACCCATGAAACTGGTCGGAAAAGAACAGCACACCATTAAAAAATAAAAAATGCCCAGCGTAATTACGGAACGTAGATCGGTAAATGGTAGGCAACGTGGACAGTGTATGCGCGCTGTAGGCATGGAACAGCAAGACCATCAGGAGCCATGCTAAATTGAGCAGGAGTAAATTTTGGTAATAAAACGGAAACGTATCGGCCGACCATACAGAACGGTGGCCTAAAAAGAGATTGGCTAAGGCCACGGCGGCGAAGAAGGAACCATTGAGGGTAATCACATCGGACACGATCGTGCCATACTTGATAAAAAAAGTGTAGCGAGTCTGCGGATGATAATAGTAAGGCTCCATAAGTTGATAAATCGTACCGGTTTATGGCAAAAACCAATTAACTGGTCGTTTAGTCAATCAAAATTACACGCAAATTTAGTTGTTCAACTAAAAAGTGTCACTGTAATGATCTTGCATCGGCGCAAATATACGATTAAATGTTTTCTGATACGCAAATTTTTTTCGTTTCTTTTTCAAAAGAGTCCCATTTGGCCATTGTCATCCATTTGGATGTCATCGGGATTGGTGATTTCCAAATCTATCTTATTGGTTTTTGGCGCGTCGGTAGCCGGGGGATCGGGAAGGTCGGTAACTGCCGGTGCTTCTGATGAGGGCGCTGGTGCATCGGGTACGGCATCTTCGGTGAGGAGCGTCACCTGCTGTACGTCGTGCACTGAAAGGCGGTTGCCCTGGGCTTTCATGCCCTTGACATCGATGATGGTAGTGAGGTCTTGCTCGATGGTATCGGGGGTCTGTGATTTGCCCTTGAGCACTTCTACGCGCACCACGGGGGTAGCGGCGGCGGTGATGAGCAGGAGCTTGGAGCCCGGCTCGTCATTGATGATGGCGGTACGCTTGCCGATAGGGGTGTCTTCAAAGGTGAAGCGCTTGACGTAGCATACGCCCGACTTGCCATCGCGGTGTACCACGCTGTATACATGCTGGGGCTGGTATTTTTCGATGCGGATGAGCTTGTCGTCAAAATGGTTGCTCAGGTCAAAACTGCTCAGTTCATAGGTGCCGTCTGCCATGACGGTGAGGATCTTGTCATCACCATCGAACTCACCGAGGTAGGTGCCCCGGCCATCGGCATTGAGCCGCTTGAGCACATCGTCAAACCAGATTTTGCGGCCAGCCAGTGTGGATACGCCCTTGCTCTTGAGGATGATTTTTTTGATGGGGTATTTCGTCACGATGTTGCCCTGGGAGCTGCGCCCCTTGATAGCGACTTCGGCAAAGTCCAGGTCAAACTGGAGCTTGCGCAGCTTGGAATGGGGCTTGAGCTGGATATTGACCACCTCGGCCTCGCCGTTGGGATTGGCCGTGAAGTACAGGGCCTTGGATCCTTTTTCGCCCTTGGTGAGATCGTACGCCTTGTCGCGGGTGACACCCACCACGGAGAAGCGCTTGACGTAGGATACGCCCGACTTGCCGTCGCGGTAGATGAGGTTGTATACGGTGCGGTCATCGCCTTTTTTGAATACAGCCACGTGGATGATGTCCTTACCAACGAACACTTTGTCCTGTATTCTGGTCACTAGGCATTTGCCATCGGCCCTGAATACGATAATGTCGTCTAAATCAGAGCAATCCGTCACGTACTCGTCTTTGCGCATGCTGGTGCCGATGAAGCCTTCTTCACGGTTGACATACAGCTTGGCATTGGCCAGGGCGACCTGTGCGGCTTCTACGCGGTCGAATGCCCGGAGCTCGGTACGGCGCTCACGGCCCTTGCCGTACGTAGCCTTAAGTCGCTCGAACCACGCGATGGCATAGTCGGTCAGGTGGCGCAGGTGGTGGCGCACTTTCTTGATTTCTTCTTCGAGCGCGGCCATCTGCTCATCGGCCTTTTTCACGTCAAACCGGGTGATGCTGCTCATCGGCTTTTCGATGAGTTTCTTATAATCTTCGGGCAGTATCGTGCGGTAAAACTGGGCGAAAAATGGGGTGAAGAGCCGGGTAAGCACCTGTACGACGGTGTTGAAATCGCCGGAGTTTTCATAGTCGGGATGCTTATACATGCCCTCCTGGATGAAAATTTTGAGCAGGCTGCTGAAGAAGATTTTTTCCTGCAATTCGTTGAGGCGGATCTCGAGCTCCTGCTTGAGCAGATCTTTGGTCTGCCACGTGTTTTCAATGAGCACGTCATTGACGCTCATGAAGTGGGGCTTGTCATCGCGGATGACGCAGGTATTCGGCGAAATGGATACCTCGCAGGCGGTGAAGGCATACAGGGCATCGATGGTGACATCGGGCGAAATGCCGGGTGCCAGGTGGATGATGATTTCGACGTTTCTAGCGGTATTGTCTTCGATTTTCTTGATTTTGATCTTGCCTTTGTCGTTGGCGGCGACCACGCTTTCGATAAGGCCGCCGGTGGTGGTGCCGTAGGGGATCTCGGTGATGGCGAGCGTTTTTTTATCGCGCTCCTCGATTTTGGCGCGTACGCGTATTTTGCCGCCGCGCTGCCCTTCGTTGTAAGCCGAGCAGTCGGCCTGTCCGCCGGTAGGAAAATCGGGCAGCAGGTTGGGGCGGCCACCCCGCAAGACCTCGATGGAGCCATCAATGAGCTCAATGAAGTTGTGGGGCATGATCTTGGTGGCCAGGCCCACGGCAATGCCTTCGGCGCCCTGGGCCAAAAGGAGCGGGAATTTGACGGGCAGCGTCACCGGCTCACGGTTGCGGCCATCGTAGCTGAGCTGCCACTCGGTGGTGTCGGGATTGAAGACCACCTCATTGGCAAACTTGGACAAGCGGCCCTCGATGTAGCGGGGTGCGGCGGCGGAGTCGCCCGTGACGGGATCGCCCCAGTTGCCCTGGCAGTCGATAAGCAGGTTTTTCTGACCGATCTGCACCATGGCATCACCGATGGAAGCATCGCCATGGGGATGGTATTTCATCGTATTACCAATCACATTGGCGGCCTTATTGAACCGGCCGTCATCCATCTCTTTCAACGAGTGCAAAATGCGTCGCTGTACGGGCTTGAGGCCATCGTGGATATGCGGGACGGCGCGATCAAGAATGACATAGGAGGCATAGTCCAGAAACCAGCTTTCGTACAAACCGGACAACGGGATGGTCTGGCTGCCGCCCGGTTGGTTTGGGTTATCTTCAGAAGTAGTGCCTTGGTTTTCTTGGGGTGTCAGATTCGTTTCGTCGCTCATTTAAACCTTTTTTTCACGGTGTAAAAATAGGAAAATTTTGGGAACCGCTTTTGGGGAAGAGGAGGATTAGCCGCTTTGTTCTTTGAAAAACTAAATCTGATGCTTATCTTTAGAATAGTTAACAATGTATTGTTATGAATAAAGTAACTTAGGAAAATACCTGGGTTTTTCCGTTTCAGAACCAATCGCCAGGAGAAGATCTCAAAACAACGCAACGGATAGAAGATTTACCTTTTCCTAAAACTTTCTTTTTAGGTCATTGTTTTTCCTACGAGTGCTTGCCGGCTTCGGGAGGCTATCCTATGGAATAATTAAAAATGAACTTAAATGAGAGCAAAAAAACAACGCATGCTGGCCTGTCTGTTCGCGTGTTGGGTGACGTTGGGATTTGCACAGCAAACGACCATCACGGGTAGCGTCTATGACGCAGAAGGGAATAGGCTACCGGGGGTGAGCGTGGCTGTGCGGGGAACCAATGTGAGTGCCTTGACCAATGCCGAGGGGCAATATGCCATTACAGCCCAAGCGGGACAGACCCTGGTCTTTACGTATATCGGCTTGCAGACCGAGGAGCGGGAGGTGGGGCAAAGTGCTACGATTGACGTAAACATGGTCACCTCGACCTCCAGCTTGGATGAGGTGGTGATCGTGGGCTACGGCACGCAAAGTAAGCGCCTGCTCACGGACAATGTAGCGAAACTAACGTCATCGGACATCGCTGAAATCCCGTCGCCGGGATTCCAGAATGCGCTATCGGGCAAGGCGGCAGGTGTACAGGTGATGCAGACCAATGGCAAGGTGGAAGGGGGCATCAACATCCGCGTACGGGGCGTGGCGAGCGTGGGTGCGGGCTCGGATCCGCTGTATGTATTGGATGGGATGCCGCTGATCAACCGTGACGAATCCAGCGATGCACCACAGAACCCATTGCTCACACTGAGCCCGAATGAAATTGAATCCATCGACATCCTGAAGGATGCCTCCGCCTCGGCCATCTACGGCTCAAGGGGCGCCAATGGCGTGGTGATCATCACCACCAAGCGGGGCAAACAGGGCCGGGCCAGCATCTCAGCCAACGTGTCGCACGGCATCAGCGAACCCACCCGCCTGCGCGACTGGCTGAATGCGGCGGAATACATGGAACTGCTCACGGAGGCGGCCATCAACAGCTACGGCGAGGAAGATGGCTTGGCAGAGGCGGAGTGGCTGTTTGACTACCTCTCGGATGGGGCGGATTGGCGGAATGGGCAATACCACAATACCGATTGGCAAAGCCTGGCCTTGGGGCAGGGCCATGTGAGCGATGCCGATCTATCGATATCAGGTGGAAATGAAAACACGACTTATTTCTTTTCCGGGGCGTACAACAATACGGGGGGTATCGTGAAGGGAAATGCCATGGATCGGATCAACTCCCGGGTGAATGTGACCCACCGGTTCAACGACCGTTTTTCGGCGGGAGCAAACCTGAGCTTTTCCAGGACCAACATCGACCGCATTGCCAATGACAATGCGTTTGTAACGCCCTTGCAGGCGATTGCGCAGCCGGCACTGAATGCGGCTTACCTGGATGATGGCGAGCCCAACCCGAATACGCTGTATGCCAATTTCTTGCTGCAGGATAGGCATGCGTTTTTTAATACCATCGTGCGGCGGGTAAATGGCAAGGCGTTTGCCGAATACCGCTTCTTGCCAAACCTGAAATTCAATACCGACTTTGGCTACGACTTGTATAACCAGACGGAAGACAGCTATACGGGCAGGTTGGCCCCTTTCCAATCGACCAACGGGGAGGGATTTGCCTCCAGCGTGGGCACGGAATCGTACATCACGAGCAACTACTTTACGTATGAGCAGACGTTTAATGACGTGCATGACGTAGATGTGGTGGCAGGTATGGAATACAACCATGCCCGGCGGCGGTTTCAAAGTGTCACGGGCATCGAATTTCCGTCGGATGATTTCCAGTCGATAGGCGGCGCGGCGCAGATTACGGCGGGCAGCAGCACGTTTACCTCGTATGCGTTTCTTTCGTACTTCGCACGGGCGAATTATTCGCTGATGGATAGGTACCTCTTCAAGGCGAGTATCCGGCGCGACGGCTCGTCGCGCTTCGGCAGGGACAACCGTTATGGTACGTTTGCCGCGGTATCGGCAGGCTGGGTGCTCTCGGAAGAGGATTTCCTGAGCGACTCGGACGTGCTGTCGTTCTTGAAAATACGGGGTAGCTGGGGCCAATCGGGCAATGCGGAGATCGGCGACTTCGCCTCGCTCGGCCTATTCGGCCCGGTAAGCTACCGACAGCGGGCGGGCATCTTCCCCACGCAGGCGGCCAATCCGTTCTTGACATGGGAGAGTGTGGAGCAGACGGACGTCGGCATCGACTATGGTTTTCTTGACAACCGGATTTCGGGGGAACTGGATTATTACATGAAACGCTCGGATGGGCTGCTGTTTGATGTGCCGCTGCCAGCGACCTCGGGATTCCCGACAGTGCTGCGTAATGTGGGGCTGTTGGAGAATAAGGGGGTGGAGTTTGTGCTCAACACCCGGAATATCCAAAAGGAGCGATTCACATGGAATACATCCCTGAACATTGCCTATAATAAGAATACGGTGAAGGAACTGCCCGATGGACAGGACGTCATCACCGGCCAGAACATTCTTCGTGAAGGGGAGCCCATTAATGCTTTTTACCTGCTGGAATATGCGGGGGTGGACGTGGATAACGGTGATGCGCTCTACTATGTAAACAGCTCGGATGCGGGAGGTGGGCAGAGCCGGGAAACTACCAATGATCCCAACGCGGCAAGCCGTGTGGTGATGGGTGCGCCGCTGCCCAACTGGATTGGCGGGTTGACCAGCAACTTGGTGTACCGCGATGTTGATTTCAGCTTTACCTTCCAGGGGGAATGGGGAGCAAGCATCTACAACGCGGGTGGGACGTACCAGTCTGCCAACGGCGACTACTACGACAACCAGACGCGCGACCAACTGCGGCGGTGGCAGCAGGCGGGTGACGTCACGGATGTGCCCCAGGCGCGCCTGTATGGGGCCAATGGTACGGCGCAATCTTCGCGCTACTTGGATGGTGCAAGTTTCATCAGACTGCGCAACCTGAACGTGGGCTATACGCTGCCCAACCGGATCACCCAACCAATGGGAATCAATCGGCTACGGGTATACTTCTCGGCATTCAACCTGCTGACCATTACGGATTATAAAGGATACGACCCCGAAGCGCGGAGTGATGCCAGCGCCACGGAAGCCAGTCGGGGGATAGATTTTTATTCGGCACCGGCGGCTGTGACCTATGCATTGGGCTTCAACTTTAATTTTTGACACATGAACAGGATGATCTATCGCTATAGCCTATTGGCCCTCTTGGTGGGGCTGTCGGCCTGTGAACGGAAACTGGATATCGACCCTGAGCAGTCCATTCCGTCGGAGCAGGCCCTATCTACCTCCCAGAATATCCAAAGCTTGCTGATTGGAACGTATAACCAGGCGGGATTGGACAACTTGTATGGTGGGTTTCTGCAGATGCTGGCGGATTTATACGGTTTCTCGGGCGAAGCTTCTTGGGTGGGAACCTTTACCCAGCCCCGGGAGGTGTACAACAAGCGGATACGGGTGGACAATTCGTTTGTAAGTGGCCACTGGATTGATGCCTATCAGGCAATCAATGCGACGAACTTGATTATCGACCACCTGGAGGTGGTGGATGAAGCGGAACGGGATAGGGTGGAAGGGGAAGCGAAATTTTTGCGGGCGCTGATGTATTTCGACTTGGTGCGGACTTTCGGGGCACCGTATGTAGCGGGCCAGTCCAACAACCAATTGGGGGTGCCGCTCAGTCTGGTGGGCATACTGGACTACGACGGCGACCTGGCCGTGCCACGCAATACCGTGGCCGAAGGGTATGCTCAAGTGCTGGCCGACTTGGACGATGCGTATAACTTGCTGCCGGAATCGAATGAATACTATGCCGACCGGTATTCGGCACGGGCGCTGGCGGCGCGGGTATACCTCCAGCAAGGGAATTACGAAGCGGCGCGGGATGCGGCAAACGACGTGATCCAAGGCAGCGGCCGGGTGCTTGCTCCGACGTATGGCGAAGCGTTCAACAACGATGCGAATTCGGTGGAAGACTTGTTTGCCTTCCAGGTGACCAACCAGAGCGGTACCAATGAATTGGTGGTGCACTATGCCAGCCAGGATTTAGGGGGGAGAGGGGGAGACATCGTGGTTGAACCGGCGTACCTGGATTTGTTCGATTCGGAGATGGACGATAGAAGCGACTTTTTTTATGAAAGCAGCCGTGGCTTGCTCTCGTCAAAGTACACCAACCAATTTGGGAACATCGCGCTCATCAGGCTGGCTGAAATGTACCTCATCCGTGCGGAGGGCAATGCGCGGCTGGGTACTGCTGTAGGGGCGACCCCCGTGGACGATATCAACGCGCTGCGCGGCCGTGCAAATGCCACCCTGAAAGCCTCGGTAACGTTAGATGACGTCTTGTTGGAACGGCAATTGGAGCTGGCCTTCGAGGGATTCTGGATACACGATATCAAGCGTACGCAGGGAACGATCGTCATCGTCGAAAGTGTGGGTGGCGAACCAACCGAGGTGCCCATTCCGTACAACGATAACCGCCTGACCTATCCGATACCGCAACGGGAAATCGATGCAAATCCATTGTTGGAACAAAATCCGGGATATGGAACGTAAATAATAGGATTTATTGATGATTTATGTAATTTATTGGTGTAAATCCAGCAGAAATGCTGGATTTTTTGTTTATAGTGGTTTATTTTCTGTGATTTTTGATGATTATGTTTGATATGTTGATATTATATTGTAGAATTAACATAAATATGATTAAATAAATTGTTTTTTATTTGAAAAAATTATATTTGTTTGCGATTTTTAATAAAAATTTCAAAAAAACACATGTATGATGGTAAAACTACGTAGTATGTTAGCGATTTTGCTGGTGTTTATGGGTTATGTTGGCCATGCTCAGCAAAAAACAATTACCGGGACAGTTTATGATGCCGAGAACCAGCCCCTTTCCGGGGCAAGTGTGGCAGTAAGGGGAACGAATGTGAATACACTGACCAATGAAGCTGGTCAGTACTCCATTGTGGCCGCGACGGGCCAGGTGCTGGTATTTTCTTATGTCGGGTTTCAGTCTGAGGAACGGACGGTGGATCAGTCGAATACCGTCAACGTGACGATGGCTGCTGCATTCTCCGATTTGGACGAAGTGGTGGTGGTCGGGTACGGTACGACAAGCCGGGCCTACCTCACTGGAAACGTGGCGTCGGTAAAAAGCGAGGACATTGCAAATGTGCCGGTGCCCAACTTTACCCAAGCATTGCAGGGCAGGATGTCTGGGGTATTCGTGGAATCGTCCAGTGGTAAGGTGGGAGAGGGGGTGAAGGTGCGTATCCGCGGTACGACTTCGGTGTCGGGTGGCAACTCACCGCTATATGTCATCGACGGTATCCCGATGACGACCTCAGGCACATTGGGATACAGCAACCCGCTGACTGATATTAATCCGAATGATATCGAAACCTTTGAGGTACTGAAGGACGCTTCGGCTGCGGCTATCTATGGTGCGCGGGGTGCAAATGGTGTGGTGCTGATCACGACAAAATCGGGCGCGGCAGGCCGGACGAAAATCAATGCAAGCTTTCAGCGTGGTTACAGTGATCCAACACGGCTGAAGGAATGGCTGAATGCGGAAGAATATGTAGAACTGTTTTTGGAAGCCGGAGAGAACGTGGATGACCGGGAATTTGTGGAAAATCGGCTGAATCAATATTCGGGACATAGCGACTGGCGAACGGGAGAAACGGACACCGATTGGCAAGATCAGGCGTTTAACTCCGATGCGGGGATGCATATCGTGAACTTATCGGCCACAGGCGGCAATGAAAAGACCCAATTTTATTTTGGGGGTACGCTGGACAAAACAAAGGGCATCCTCATCCGCAATGACCTCGAGAAAATATCGGGGCGGCTCAACCTGACGCATCATGCCTCTGATTACTTCACGCTGGGCGCCAATTTTGCCCTCACCCGCATCGAGACCAACCGGCTGCCGGGGGATAATGCATTCAGCAACCCCATCCAGTTGGTAGCGCTGGCGCCCATCACGCCGGTACGTGATCTGAATGGCGAACTGTATGACCGCCCCACGACAACGTATTACAACAATTTGGTAGACTCGGAAAATGCGCAGTGGGGCATCACCTCGTTCCGCAATATTTCCAATGCATTTGGGGAACTGAAATTGAGCAAAAATTTCAAGCTGCGCAGCGAGTTCGGGATTGACCTCCTGACACAAAACCAGGAACAATTTTTTGGTTCGCGCACCCAGTCGGGTGAATCCACGGATGGCTATGCAGCGTCTGCTTGGACAAGGATCTTCAACTATACAACCAATAATTACCTAACGTATAACACCGTAGTGAATGATGTGCACTACATTGAAGCGGTTGGCGGGATGTCTTTCCAAAAATCTGCCATCAATTACACCAATGTGACCGGTGAGCAGTTCCCAACGGATGATCTCCGTACCATCGCTTCTGCGGCAGACATTACAGGTGGATCGTCGACGTTGAATGACTTCTCGTTTTTGTCTTATTTTGCACGTGCCAACTACCGCTTTGCGGATAAATATTTGTTTACGCTGAGCGGCCGTTTCGATGGTTCGTCGCGTTTTGGGCAAAACAATAAATACGGCTTCTTCCCGGCAGCTTCTGCGGGCTGGATTGTTTCCGGGGAGGACTTTTTTGAAAATAACGTGATGAATTTCCTGAAGCTGAAAGCCAGCTATGGCCTCACCGGGAATGCAGAAATTGGCAATTACGATTCCTTTGGTCTATATGGGGCGACATCGTATGGCCAGGAGGCTGGATTGAGCCCTTCGCAAATACCTAACCCGGACTTGGAATGGGAAAAGACGGCGCAGTTTGACGCGGGGATTGAGTTTGGCTTTTTCAATAACCGCTTGAGCGGTGAAGTGGATTACTACCATAAAGCCACCACGGACTTGCTGCTCAATGTGCCGGTACCGTCTACCTCTGGCTACCTGGAGCAGACACAGAATATCGGTGAAATGAGCAATAAGGGGGTGGAAGTGACACTCAATGGGGCCATCGTCCAAACGGATGGTTTCCAGTGGAACAGCTCCATCAATTTTGCCCGCAACGTCAATAGGGTAGAGGCGCTGGGCGGCGGCGATATCCTCACGCCAAACTCACGATTTCTTAATTCTGTCATCGTAGGCCAGCCAATTGGTGTGTTTTACGGTGCAGCTTATGTAGGCGCGGATCCAGCGAATGGCGATGCACTCTGGTATGCCGACGAGGCACGGACCACCACAACCAACGACCATAACGCGGCGGCGCGCGTGGTGCTGGGCAACCCCAATCCGGATTGGATAGCGGGCTTCAACAATTCATTTGCTTATAAAGGTATTGATCTGAGCTTTTTGTTTCAATCGGTGTATGGCAACCAGATCTATGAGGGCGGTGGCGGATATTATGCTGCGGCGGGTGACTGGTTCGACAACCAGAGCCGTGACCAGCTGCGGCGCTGGCAAAATCCGAATGACATCACAGATGTACCCCAAGCGCGGCTGGGCGAAGGGAACGGAACGCAGGCTTCCAGCCGCTACATGTCTGATGGAAGCTACCTCCGCTTGAAAACGCTGACAATTGGCTATAACTTCCCCACGGCATGGCTGCAACGACTGAAAGTGAGCTCGGCACGGGTATTCCTCGTAGGCCAAAACTTGCTCACGTTTACGGATTATAAAGGCTGGGATCCGGAGGTGAATACCGACTATTTGGGTGCTGACAACCAAAGCACCAACTTGTATCAGGGAAATGACTTCTATTCTGCCCCGCAGGCGCGGACGTTTTCATTTGGTGTAAATATTGGCTTTTAAGGACTTATCAGTTATGAAGAAGATTTGTATATTCCTATATAGTATCGCGGGCTTGGTGGTTTCATCGTGCAACGACCAGCTAGAATTGCGACCGTATCAAAGTATCGACAATGAACTGGCGCTTACCAGCGATGCGAATATCAAAAAGGTGTTGTCTGGCGCGTATGACGAACTGAGTTCCTACCAACTCTATGGGGGCAACATCATGCTGCTCTCGGAAATGCTCTCCGCAAACCGGGAAATTCGTTGGCAGGGTACGTATAATCAACCGGATGAGGTGTACAGCAAGACCATCTTTGTCAATAATACGTATACTACGGGCATCTGGACACAGGCGTATAAGGTGATCAATAGTTGCAACAACATCTTAAGTGCCATTGACGTGGTGGACGAGGGTGATAGGGACAGGGTGCAGGGCGAGGCGCTGTTTCTCCGTGGTGCGCTCTATTTTGAATTGGTGAAGTTTTACGGCTTGCCGTATGCGGCTGGCAGCACGACGACCAATCTCGGTGTACCCATTGTGCTGACACCCACGACGGAAATTACTGAAGAACATAACCTGACGCGGGCTACCGTGGAGGCGGTATACCAACAGGCGCTGGCTGACTTGACTGCTGCCGAGGGCCTGTTGCCTACGAGCAACGGCTTCTACGCAACGCGTATTGCGGCGTCTGCAATGCTGTCCCGTGTTTATCTCCAAATGGAAGACTTTGCCAATGCGCGTGATGCCGCCAATCGGGCCATACAGGTTGCCGAGGAGGAGGGCATGCAACTGGTGGGCAACTATGCGAATGCCTTCAATAATACGGAGAATACATCCGAAGATATTTTTGCCATGCAGGTAAGTGCACAGGATGGCGACAATTACATGCACATGTTTTATTCGGTGCCCGACTACGGGGGCCGTGATGGGGATATCGTGGTCTTGCCGGCTCATTTGGCACTTTATGAGGCAGGTGATGCCCGGCGCGGCTTGTTTTATCTGTATGGTGATGAAAGCCGCGTAGGGAAATGGCGCGACCAATACCGCAACGTGAAAGTCATCCGGCTGGCGGAACTGTACCTGACCCGTGCGGAGGCGAACTTCCGGCTGGGTACCGCCGTGGGCGATACACCGCTGGGCGACCTGACCCGTATCCGCAGTCGTGTGAATCTGGAAACCGAGGCGGGGGATGTGACGCTGGCATTCATCCTGCGTGAACGTAAATTGGAACTGGCGCACGAAGGCCATACCATCCACGATGTGAAACGGACGAGGGGCTCTATTTTGGACAGCCCGGCGGGCAGTACCACCGTATTCGAATTTGATTCGCCGCGGATGGTCTTCCCCATACCGCAACGCGAAATGGATGCTAATGAGAATCTAGTGCAGAATCCCGGCTACGGGCAGTAGTAGGTTGCTCAGGTAATATGCGAAAGTAAGGCCTCCTTTCGATACTTAGTTTACGGAAGGTGGCCTTATCTTTTTAGAAGAAATGTGGCGAATTTATTGAAAATCACGTCTTAGTCGTACATTCTGAGATTAACCCGCTCGAAAAATGAAAAAATTAGCCCTATTATTGTTCATCGGATTGAGCCTTTTTATCGGTTCATGTAAAAAACGTGAGATCATTGTTGATAGACATATCATTGGCAAATGGAGGCTGGTAAGCATTGAACGCAAATCGTATGTCGATGGGAAGGCAACTGACGGTGGATACAGGGGTAGCTCGGTAGTTTATCGCTTTGAAGACAGTTTGCTAACTATCAGTGGCAACGAGGAAACGTATATCGGTATACCTAATGGGCAATACCCGTATGCTATTTGGCCGACGTCATCGCCCGAGGAATACGGGTACATGCTGGAAGTGAATGGCAATCAATATAAGTTTACCATTTCAAGAAGGGATCTTTTTCTTGATTATTATCCACCCAGCGGGCCGACCGGCCCTTTTCCTGCGCATACTTTTGCCTTGTATTTTGAGCGGGAATAAGTTTAAGCATAGTTAATTTTTGATTAATTACGGTGTTTTTGGTTTTTGATTGATTTTCATATTAAGAAATAAAAATGGGTGGTTGAAAACGCTCCGAAGTCGTTTTGGCAACTCTCCGAAGCGTTTTGGCGAAGCGACTTCGGTGAAAATTATTTTCACCCCCGGTGAGTTTCAAGTTTCGGCCCGTTATTTTTGCTCCATAAGCGAACGGATCTGAACGGCATCGTTTTCTGGGGCTGAAAGAGGCGCTGTGGGCGCTTTAAATTTTCCATGGTAAAAACTTCCAACGGAAAAAAGAAAGCAATAGAAGCGATATGTTTATTTTATTTCTTTATATGAAATTCATGTTTCTCATCACAAACTTCATTAACCTAAATTTTCCAATCTCAATCCAACAATTTGCGCCTTCGGCTGTCATTCTGAAAGAAATGCATGTAACGAAAGCAATACACGTATGGAACGTAGAAAGTTTGTAAGCCAGCTATCGCTGATGGGTATCGGTGGAATGGCGTTTGCTGGACTATCCAGCATTGGCGGCTGCGGATCGCCAAGCAACCAACAAGCGGAAGAACACACGGATGAGCAACAGGCTGAACGGAAGCTGGGTATCGCCCTTGTGGGACTGGGTGGATATGCTGGCGGGCAGCTCGCGCCGGCCTTGCAGGAAACTGACCATTGCTACCTGGCGGGTATTGTGACCGGCACGCCCAGCAAAATTGATAAGTGGCGGCGCGACTATGACATTCCCGAAGGGAACGTGTACAACTATGAAAATTTTGACACGATAGCCGATAATCCGGATATCGACATTGTATATGTGGTATTGCCAAATGCGATGCATACGGAATATACCATACGTGCGCTGCAAGCGGGTAAACACGTCATCTGCGAAAAACCCATGGCAGTGACCGTGGAAGATTGCGACCGGATGATTGCCGCGGCAAAGGAGGCGGGTAAGCTGCTCTCCATCGGCTATCGGCTGCATTTTGAGCCGCATAATATCGAGATGATGCGCTTTGGCCAAGAAAAGCGGATGGGAGCGATCAAGCACATCATCGCCGATAACGGCATGGGCAGCACCGAGGGCTGGCGACTGGATAAGGCCCTCGCTGGTGGCGGCCCCTTGATGGACGTGGGTATCTACTGCGTGCAGGCGGCGCGGTATACACTGGGAACCGAGCCGGTTGCCGTGACGGCTAAGGAAGGCCCGAAAACGGATCCGGAAATGTTTAAGGAGGTGGAGGAATCGCTGACCTGGGAAATGGAATTCCCGGATGGCGTGACGGCGGTATGTAAATCCAGCTATTCGGAAAACATGAACCTGCTGCGGGCAGAAGCTGAACATGGCTGGGCGAAGCTGGAACCGGCATTCCCGTATTCGGGGATACAGGGTGAAACCTCCGACGGTGAAATGGACTGTGAGGGCGTAAACCAGCAGGCGATCCAAATGGATGATTTTGCGAAAGCCATCAAAGAAAACCGGCCAACGCCCGTACCCGGTGAAATGGGGCGGCAGGATGTGAAAATACTGCAGGCGATCTACCAAGCCATGGAAAGTGGTGAACGGGTGGTCGTGTAAAAGTACCGCTCCTGTTGCGGCGCGCAACAAAAATTCCTATGTTTGCCTACTGTTTGTAATTAATCTAAATAATGCAAGCAGGTTGGCTATGTACAGTACATTATATTTATTGGTTGTCATCGCGTTTTACCTGCGCTATAACCGTTCGCAGCGGAGCCGGCTCAGTGGCAAGCCTGCGTATTTAAAGACCTTGGAGCAACGCAGGGGCGTTTCTGATGGATTGAGCATGGTATTGATGGCTGCGGCATTGACCGGTTTGATGGGATTGCTGGGTGTGGGCTCCGGAGCCTTCAGCTTTGTGGTGGTCTTGATGAGCGTGGGCTGCCTTGTCGTGGTGCTGGCCCCCTTCCGCTATTTAAGGCTCACGCACTTGTGCTTGCTATACATCACGGCTGCGGCTTTTGAACTCTTGCTTTTCTAAATCATGCCTGCTAATAAGAAATATTTGACAAAATCGCCCTTGCAGCGCTGGCTAAAGATAACCGCTGGCTTTTTCGGCGGCTACGCGGTGGTGATTTCCTTGTCGTTGTTTTTCGCTTCGTTTGTGGAGCGGCAGTACGTGCTCGTGACAGGCACGGTGCTGGGCTATGTCCTTTGGGCGGTATTGCTGCTACTGGCATTCTTGGCTAAATCGGGATGGAAAATCTGGCTGATATATCTATCGTTGGCAGTGCTTTTTGCCTTGCCTTATTTGCTTACTGCATGATTTTTCCGACGGCATGAACAACAGGAATTATAATACCTACTTTCATACACATACCATCTCCGGCATCATCATCTGCATGGTGCTGTATGTGATTTTTTTCGCGGGATCGTTTTCGTTTTTTAAGGCGGAAATCGCGGCTTGGCAGCAGGGGGAATCCTTCGACACACATGGGCAGGCGGGGTTTCCTTATGCTTATGTATTGGATTCGCTTGATAAGCAGCACGACCTGCGGGGCAGGGAACTGTACCTGTATTTCTACCCCAATTCGCTGAATACCTATGTATACATGGGGCCATCGCTGGACACGCTGCGTAATAAGCAGGCTGGCGAAAGTACTTATTTTTATTACAATCTTGCCGATAAACAGGGCCGAAGCTACGAGGATGCGTATGACTTGGGGGAGTTTCTCTACCGGCTACACTTCTTGGCGCAGCTCAACTATGTGCCCATACCGGTGGGCTACCCATTTGGTTATGTATTGGCCGGGCTGGTGTCTTTCTTATTTCTGTTTGCATTGATTACGGGCTTGCTGCTGCACTGGGACAAAATTGTGTCTAATTTTTTCCTTTTCAGACCATGGACGAAGTTGAAAACCTTGTGGACGGATCTGCATACCGTGCTGGGTGTCATCGGCTTCCCCTACCAGCTTGTCTATGCCATTACGGGGATTATCCTGATTGTAAATACGGTATACACGGCTCCCATTGCCCACCTGCTATATGGGGGTGATGAAGAGAAGGTATACCAGGACTTGGGCTTTGAAGTGGCCGTGGATGCTGAATTTGCGAATAAGCCGGCAGCGGCGCTACCGGATATCCAGCGCCTCATCGAGCAAACGCAACGGGAATGGACGGGGGCTGCGCTGAGGCGCATGACCATCAAACACTATGGCGATGAACATATGCAGCTTGTGCTCCAGGTGGAGGCTGATCCGAGTCGTAGTTTTTCGGGTGCGGGCTATGTGGTGTATGATGTGCATGGGAAAGTGGTCAAACAGCAATCGCCCATCGGTGAAACAACCTATGCAGATGTGATGAGAAGCGTGGTCTATCGGCTGCATTATGGCGACTATGGGGGGCTGTTCCTGAAAATCGCCTATTTTATCCTCGGCATCATGGGGTGCCTCATCATCGTCTCCGGAATCGTCATTTGGCTGGTCGCCCGTGACAAAAATAATATCCCCCTCCATAAGCGGCGCTTCAACTTTTGGCTGGCAAATATCTTCCTTGCGGTATGCCTCTCCATGTTTCCGGTGACGGCATTCACGTTTGTGGTGGTGAAGGCCAGTGCGGTGGTAAACGAAATGCTCATCTACCAAACGTACTTTTACAGCTGGCTTGTGCTATCGGTATATTACGTCAT
The DNA here is from genome assembly GCF_900109365.1 of Parapedobacter koreensis. Lineage (GTDB taxonomy): Bacteria > Bacteroidota > Bacteroidia > Sphingobacteriales > Sphingobacteriaceae > Parapedobacter > Parapedobacter koreensis. The sequence continues at coordinate 91,884 of NZ_FNZR01000004.1, forward strand.
CCGCCACGACCTTGGCCGGACGAACCGCGAGACACTACTGCTGGGTGCTGTATTGTCCGTGCTAGTACCACTGGCCAACGGTTTGTACGCTGGCAATTGGCCTTGGCTCACCTGGGCCGCCGGGGAGGTGGATATCTTCTTCTTAGACATGTTTTGGATGGTGCTGGCTATCGTGACGTTTGTAGGGTATGGGAAGGTGAAGGGGCGTGGTGTTTGAAACGAAGGTTTTGTTTATGCATAAGCCTATGCGGGGCATTCTTTCGCGAGTTGCGCAATGCTTTCTTTGCGTTTGCCCGCGGGGCTTTCCGTCGCTGCCGCGACAGGGCTTGGTACTTTTGACCGCAAAAGTACCCAAAACTCGCCGCTATGCCCAGCTGCTACAGCGGATAGTGCCTCAACGTGCAAACCGCAGCTGACCAAGGCGGCATTTTAGGTATACGGAGGGTTGCTGCTGAAAGCCGTGCGGGAATAAATTCGTGGCCGGTGCGGCCAGCCGAAGCGCTTTGGTTACTTTGGCGCGACAAAGTAACATGCCCGCACGATCTCCACGTGCATAAACAAAATGCGGGCTCTTTTGTTTTCTACCAAAAAACGACGAACGATGAGAGCAATCTGGACAGGTGCCATCGGATTTGGATTGGTGAATATTCCCGTGAAATTATTCAGCGCGACTACGGATAGCCGACCGGATTTTGATATGCTGGATCGGAAGGATCTTGCACGTATACGGTACAAACGGGTAAACGAGCGGACGGGCAAAGAGGTAGACTGGGATAACATCGTGCGTGGCTACCTGCTGAAAGACAACTACATCGTGCTGGATGAAGCCGACTTTGAGGAGGCCAGCCCGGAAAAGACAAAAATGATAAACCTACAGGTGTTCGTGAAAGAGGCTGATATTGAAAGTGTTTACTTTGAAGCGCCCTATTACCTCCAACCGCAAAAGGGCGGTGAAAAGGCCTATATACTGTTGCTGAAGGCGCTGGAAAAAACCCGAATGGCGGGCTTGTCTACGTTTGTCTTGCGCAATACCGAAAACCTGGCCATCGTCCGGCCCTATGAAAACCTATTGATGCTCAATAAACTCCGGTTTCAGGAGGAAGTGCGGGATGCGGGCGAGCTCAACGTCCCGTCAGGCACCAAAATTGCCAAGCCGGAAATGGACATGGCGGTGCAGCTGATCAAAAGGCACTCCGGGGAATTTAATATCGACGACTATAAGGATGAATACAGCAAGGAATTGATGAAAATTATCCGCGCAAAGGCAAAGGGCAAACGACCGGCTATGCGGAAGATCAAAGTGAAACGCGCTCAATCGGATGATTTGCTGGAACAGCTGCGGGCAAGCTTGGGATAGCTATAGCATGGCGTGGGCCTTGAACCAGTGGATGGCATCGTCGATACCTGCATCAATGGGCCGGAAAACAACCCCTAATTCCTGCTGGGCCTTGCTATTGGAATAATAGTTGCAGATACAGAGGATTTTCATGTTGACGGATGAAAGGGCCGTCCGAATGCCCAGGGTACGCAGGGCATCGCCGAGGTAGCCTGCAGCCCGTAAAACCGGCCGGGGTACAGCCACCAGCAATGGCTGGCTGGGGGAATGGCTGGCCAGCTTCTTGAAAAAATCGCGGTAGCTCAGGTTTTCTCCGGCAAGGAGGTAGGCTGCGCCGTTTTCGCCGCGTTCGAGCGCCCGGATCACACCTTCGGCAGCGTCTGCGACATGGACGAAGTTTTTGCCGCCGGGGGGATGAAAGACCACCTTCTTGCCATAGCCCATCTGGATAATGGCACCTGAACTGGGCTTGCCGTCATAAGCACCTATCATGAAGGTGGGATTGACGACGGTGACCGCTATGCGGTCTTTGGCGGCAAGTATGAGCCGTTCGCCTTCGGCTTTGCTCCGGGCATACCACGCCTCGCTGAACGGGGCCTTCATGGGCCGGGTTTCGTCGCCTAATTGCTGCAAGCTGCCATAGCCAAACGTATTGGCCGTGCTGACGTAAACGATTTTCTTCACACCGTGCGCAAGTGCAGCTTGTATGACCTGCTCGGTACCCATGACATTGATGCGATGGTAGTCTTCATAGTGCAACAGGCCCATGTCTGTGGTGGCTGCGCTATGGATGATGTAATCGCAACCGCCTACGGCCCGTGCGAGGGACGCCGCATCGGTAATGTCGCCAATGGCCAGCGCTAAACCGTCTTGAGGTGGCAGCAAAAATTTTTTGGTATCGCGGATAAGGCCTCTCACGCGGTAGCCACGTGCCAAAAGCGCTAAGATCGTATTGGTAGCCAGCAGGCCGTTTGCTCCGGTGACCAGTACGTTCATGCGCGGTTGATTTCTTTCCTGATGGCGTTGGTGAGCAAAGGAAGCCGGATGTAGACGGGCAGGAATTTCATCACCATCCAAGTAAGCCGATTTACCCAATTGAGCATGATCAGCGAATCGCGCTTGAACAGCTGCCGGATAGATATACCGGCTACTTCCTCGGGCGAAAGCAGCCCCATGGTGGCGAAAAAGCCCTGCTGCTGGAGCCGTGCAGAAGAATCGGCATTGGTCATCATCGGGCCGGGATTGACCAAGCTGAAAAACACGTTGCTATCGGCAAACTCTTGGTATAGCCCGCGGGTGAGGCTATAGACAAAGGCCTTGGAAGCGGGATAGACGGTCTTGTAGCCAATGGGGCTATACGCAGCCACGCTGCCCACGTTGAGCACGTAGGCCTTGTCGCGCTTCATCAGGTTGGGCAAGAGCTGGTGGGTGAGCAGTGCTGTAGCTTTGACATTGAGCTGGATAATCCGATCGAGGTAATCGATGCTGACATCCTGAAAGCGCTGTGTGCCGCCGCAACCGGCGTTGTTGATGATGATGCTTAAGAGAAACTTTTCATTCACCCAGGCGGCCAGGGCGATGATGTTTTCCTTTTGTGTGAGATCGGTCTCATAACAATGGGCTTCTTGTCCCAACGCTTCTACTTGTGACGCCACGAAATCGAGGCCTTCACCCGGTAGGCTGACCAGTATGGTGCTGATCTGCCTGCGGGCCAATTCCAATGCGAAGGCTTTCCCTAAGCCCTGGCTAGCTCCAGTGATTAATGCATAGGTTTTACTCATCGCCTGTAAAATTACAACAGGATTTGATTGGTCGTGCGGGATAGCCGAAATAATTTCGTTAAATTTTGTTAATCGTATCGCTTACCGTACAGGCGGCTCCCTGAAGAAGGGATCAAATAGGCTATCAATCTGGAAAATCCGGACGCCCGCGGCCTTTAATGCGCCGGCTGCGGCCTTGCCCGCGCTCAGCGGGTCATGCTGCCGTGGCGATGCGTTGATAACGCCAATCACCCGAATGCCATGTTGCGTGGCCCACTCAACATCAGCTGCACGGATGGTGCCTGAAAAGAGGTAATAATGTGCCGGGGAGTAGCCAGGACGTTTCCTATTGGCCTCCAATTGCTGCCGTGTGCAGCTCAGCGCTATTTTGCCACGGTAATAGTCGGTGGATTCGTCCGTGCCGATCAGGAGGGCGTCGGAAAGCTGATCGTAGCGGGAAAGCAGCTGAATGAGCCTGCCGTGCAGCAGCGTGTCATTGCCGGGAACCTTGAGGTCTATCATCACTTTTATCCGGTTTTGGGCAGCAGCCAACACTTCTTCCAGGGTGTGCACGCGATTGCCCAGCGAACCTTCCAATGCCTTCATCGCTGGCCACGCCAGTTCGGAAACAGGCGTATCGATACCGTAATAGCGGAGAAAATTGCGGTCGTGATGAATGATGAAAACGCTGTCTTTACTCATCCGTACGTCGATTTCTATGCGGTCATAACCCCGAGCGATGGCTTTTTCCAGTGCTTGAAGGCTGTTTTCTGCCGTAGCACTGTCTACCACGCCGCCGCGGTGGGCAATGAGCTGGAAATTGGCTGCGATTTTGTCGCTTTGGGCATGCAATTGGAGCCCGGTGATCAGGGATACTATGCCGCATAAACATGCGTAAATTGGTTTTGTCATGGTGGATGGGTTTTAAAAACGGAGCACCTGCCCTAATCAGGACAGCTGCTCCGCTTGTCTTACTGGATTTTAATTTTGGTATCCGGGATTTTGGAGGATAGTTCCATTGCTCACATCGATTTCGTTTTGTGGATAAGGCAGCAAGTTGTGCATGGCCGGATTGAACGTCCGTGCAGGCTTATAGCTTCCTTCTGCGGGTGTGTTGTTATACACTTCGGCAGCCAGTCCCCACCGTACGAGATCAAAATGCCGGTCGCCGCCTTCGAAAGCGAGCTCCATTTTGCGTTCGTACATCAGATCGTTGAATGTGGGGGCGTCAATAGGCGTTAAATTTGCCCGGGTGCGCACTTTGTTGAATGACGTTGCGGCTTCGGCAACGCCAACCGTGCGATTGGTGGGGCCACCGCCATTGAGGTTGATGATGGCTTCGGCATGGAGGAGCAGGACATCGGCCAGCCGTACGGCGGGTACGTCCAGACCGGGATTCCAGTTTTCATACCGGGTGGCGTAGGGCTGCATAAACTTAATACATACGACATCCGATTGGTTGTTTGGCGCACGGAGCACATCCGTAGTGCCGTTGTAGGTGACGACGTCGACATTGCGCTTTGCCACGGTGGCCTGCCGCCGGATGTCACCGGCTTGGTAGCTGTCATAAAATGCGTTGGTGGCACTCACCAACCGCCAGCCAGCACCCAATTGCTCGTCGTGGTCGCCGCCCCATACGTCGTTGGGCAGGTAAAGGATGGGCGTGATGGGATAGGAGCCAAACCGTGCGCCGAGCGACCAGAGGTGTTCGCTTGCGGTCTCATGCTCAATGGTAAACAGCTCGGCATAGGAGCTGTGCAAGGTATGGAACCCGTCGTTGATGACCTGCTCGGCAGCGGCCCGGCATTCGGACCATTTCCCTTGGTAGGCGTAGGCCTTGGCCAATAACCCCCAGGCGGCGCCAAGGCCGGGCCGTCCTTGTTCGTGCTGCATCGAGAGCTGGCCCGTTGCAGCCGTGAGGCTGCTTTCTATCACTGCCCATACATCAGCCGCCGAACCCCTCACCGTCGCTGCATCGCTGTTTTCCGGATCGTAGATGGGTACGCCGCCATACCGCTGGATCATGGTAAAATACGCATAAGAAAGTAAGAAATTGGCTTCGCCTAATATCCGTCGTTTCTGGGTTTCGTCCATTTGAATGCTGGGCACGTTGTATAAGACATCGTTAGCCCGTTTGATAACCTGGAAATACGAACGGTAGCTATTTAAGCTGAGGTCGTTTTCCGTGTTTTGGAGGGCGCGGAATTCGCTCATGGCAATGAAATCCGAATAATTGTCATTCATGTAGCCGATATCACTGAAGGCTTCCATACCGCACCACTCTTCGCCGCCGAGGGCTTCTTCATCCTGCAAGGGGGTATAGACGCCCGCCAATGCACTTTCGGCTTGGGCGGCAGTCTGCCAAAATACGGCATCGGTGAGTTCGTGCGGCTCGTTTTCCAGAAAACTGTCGGAACAAGATGAACCGAATGCGAGCATCAGGAGTGAGAATATATGAAGGTATATTTTCATGACTGTAACGTTAAAAGTTAAGGTTTACACCAAAAATGAACGATTTTGCTTGTGGGTAGGTGCCGCGGTCTACGCCGTACATATTGCCGCTGGTTCCGGAATCGGCACCAACTTCGGGGTCGAAACCTGAATAGTCCGTGATCGTAATGAGGTTTTGCGCGGTAAAAAACAGTCGCAACCGGGAGATGCGATCGCCGAGGAACCGCCCGTTTTGGAAGGTATAGCCCAGGGAGGCATACTTCATCCGTAGAAAGCTGCCATCTTCGATAAAGAACGTGCTATAGGCGCGGTTGTTATTTAAATCCCGTACGGATACGCGTGGGACGTCGGTACCTGTGTTGCTTGGCGTCCACCGGTTGAGGATATCCGTGCCGTTGTTGTAGCTGGTACCCTGCATGAGCTTGCCGCCCAGTGTCAGCCCGTTGAAAATCTCGTTGCCGCTGCTGCCAATCCACATCATATCGAAATCAAACCCCTTATACGAGGCGGCGAAATTTGCCGAATACGTGAGCGATGGGAAGCTGTCCCCGGCGATTGTCCGGTCGTCGGCGCTGATGACACCATCGCCGTTGATGTCTTCAAATTTGATGTCGCCGGGCTGCGCGTTGGGCTGTATGGGATTGCCAGCGGCGTTGGTGTAGGCGGCTACCTCCGCTTCGCTTTGGAACAAGCCGAGCGCATGTAGCACATAGAAATGGCCAAGGGGTTCGCCTTCGGCCATCCGGCCTACATTGGTATTTTTGTAATTGGACAGGAACAGCGCATTGGAGCCGGAAACGCCCATGGATACCAGTTCATTCTTGACGTGGCCGACGTTGCCGGTGATGCGGTACGTGAAGTCTTTATTATTGGCACTCGAATAGCTCGCCGACACTTCAAAGCCCTTGTTGGATACTTCGCCAGCATTGACAAAAGGCGCGGTGGAAACCCCGTAGGAGGCCAGCAGGGGCACGCGCACCAGGATATCCTCCGTAAGCTTGTCGTAATAGTCGAACGCCAGCGATAGCCTATTGTCCAGCAGGCCAATATCTACGCCGACGTCGGTTTGCGAGGTCACCTCCCATTTGATGGATTGGTTGGACAACCGGTTTTGGGCAACTGCGGTGAAGATGTTGCCATTCAAGGTAGGCGATCCCACGCTGCTGATGGTGCTGTAATACTGGTAGTTGGAAATCTTGTCGTTGCCAAGCTGGCCCCAGCTGCCGCGAATCTTGAACTCATTGATGATGGGGCGGAGCGACTCGAAAAAGGTTTCATTCGAAAGGCGCCAGCCTGCGGAAACGGAGGGGAAGGTGCCCCAGCGGTTATTGGGACCGAACTTAGAGGAACCGTCGCGGCGGATATTGGCCGTAAACAGGTACCTATCGCCATATGCATAAGACAGCCGGCCGAAATAGGACATCAACGAATAGTCGTCGGCGCTTCCACCCACGTTGTTCGGAAAAGATCCGGCATTGTCGAAGTAACGCAAGTTGGGATCCTGGATGCTAAATTGCTGCGCTGTTCCACTGGATGTCCATTCGTTTTTGCCGCGTTCCAACGACATGCCTGCGATGCCGGAAAGGTGGTGGCCGCCCAGTTGTTTATCCCAGCTCACGGTATTGTTCCAGATCCAGGTGTCGTTGTTGCTGAAATATTCTGACAAGCTATTTTGATTCAGTCCGCGGCCGCCATTTTGTGCGATGGCCACAAAACTCTTGTTTTTCGATTGGCCGAAGCTATACGCGAAGTCCGACTTGAGCGTGATAAAATCGAGCAGCTTGTACTCGCCGTAGAAGTTGCCCCGGATATCGGTGCCCCGGTTGCGGTTGTCGCGGCTGTCGAGGGAAGCAACGGGATTGGGGAAATCGCCGGACGGCGCACCGTAAATCTCGTTTGCCTCATCCTGCCATACGGGGATATTCCGCATATTGAAGTAAGCTGAACTGAGCACGCCATCATATGCGCCGCGGAATTCGGCTACTTTCGACGTGGTGACGGCCAACATGATGTTTTCACCCACGGAAAAGTTTTTGAATAGCTCATGCTGGCTGTTGATCCGCACGTTGAACCGCTTGTAATAGGTGCCGTTGACCACGCCATTGTTGTTGGTATTGCCTAAGCTAAATAAGAAGTTGGAACGGTCGGTACCGCCGGCAAAAGACAAATCCTGGGTGGAATTGTAAGCGGTCCTGAAGACCTCATCGAACCAATTGGTACGGGTGACGCTGTTTTGTGGATTGTTGTAATAGTCCCATATGGATTCTGAAGCAGGGGTACCATCGTTGGTGAGTGCTTCCGTGTGAATAAGCACCATTTGCTCAGCGGAGAGCGACTCGGGTTTTTTCCAGACTTGCTGTATCCCTTGGTTGGTATTCAGGCTGATGGTCGTCTTTTGGTTGCGGGTACCTTTTTTGGTGGTGACAATAACGACCCCATTGGCACCGCGCGCGCCGTAGATAGCGGCGGATGCAGCGTCTTTGAGCACGGAAATGCTTTCGACATCGGCGGGATTGAGGTTGCCGATGCTGCCGATAATGCCATCGACCACGTAAAGTGGGCTGTTGTCATTGATGGATCCGGCACCACGGATTCGGATTTCGACGCCGGCCCCGGGTTCGCCGGAATTTTGCACAACGGTGACACCGGGCGCTTGCCCTTGCAAGGCGTGCGAAACGGTCTGGTTGATGCCTCGATTGACTTCCGAGGCATCAATGGTGGCGATGGCGCCGGTGAGGTCGGAGCGCTTTTGCGTGCCGTAGCCGACGACGACTACTTCATCCAGCGCAGTTTGCCGCTCGCTGAGCGTGATGGTCATAAAGGTAGCGCTGGCCGGTACTTCGAGGGGTTCATAGCCAATGTAATTGACTACTAAAACAGCATTTGGGCTAGCTGCGGTGATGGAAAACCGACCGTCTCCATCGGTACGCACCTGTGTGCTGGTGTTTTTGATGCTTACGGTGGCACTCGGTAGCGGGGTGCCTGAAGCATCAATAACGCGCCCGGCGATTGTTTGCTGGGCGGGTGCAGTGGTAACCGGGCGGACGGCAATCTCCGGTGCCGAAGCCGGGCGGGCGTAGCTGACAGGGAAGATGGCCGAAGCCATGACCCACGCCGTTGCAACGCCCAAGCGTGAACATTGAAGGGGTGAAAAGGTTCTTTTCATATGCATGAGATTAAAAAATAGTCGACTGATGCCTGACAACGATGCACGACCCATTTGATGCTATCAATAAATTGTGGTAACGCGGGCTGTTAAGGTGATTATCCGTTCACTTACTGTGTGTTAATTGCTGCCAAAAGTAAATGTGGCATGTGAAGTGGACATGCTATCAACATAAAATAATTGTGAAGTTGAATGAGAAAATTACTCGTCCCGCAGGCTGTCGACCGGATTGGCCAGGGCTGCCCGGATGGCTTGTCCGCTCACGGTAAGTAATGCGACGATGATTGCGGCGAGCCCCGCCACCGCAAATACCCACCACGAGAGGGTAATGCGGTAGGCAAAATCGGCCAGCCATTGCTCCATCGCCCAATAGGCAATGGGCGAAGCGATGGCGATGGCGACCAGCACCGACTTGACAAAATCTTTGGAGAGCAGGCCTGCAATACCCGATACCGTGGCCCCGAGCACCTTGCGGATACCGATTTCTTTGTGCCGCCGCTCGGCGCTGAAAGCAGCCAATCCGTACAGACCCAGGCACGACACCAATAGGGCGAGTACGGAAAATCCGGCAATCAAGGTAGCGGCCTGGTAATCCTCACGGTATACCTGCTCAAATTCTTCGCTCACAAACTGGTAATCGAACGGCTCATCGGGCAGGTGCGTATTGAACACCTGCGCAGCTGCGGTAAGGGCTTCGGCTTGCCGCCCGGGAACGCTCTTTACCGAAAAGGAGTTGGCGTACCACGGGTTGTTGCCAAATATCACGGCACCGATTTTTTCACGGACACTCAAATAATGGAAATCAGCGACTACGCCGATAATCCGGCCCACTACGGTGTCTGAACCCAGCGAAAGGCGCTGGCCGATGACGGGCTCGCGGATGCCCAGTTGATGGACGGCGGTCTCGTTGAGCACGTAATTGTGCTCGTCTTCGCGGCTATCCGGCAGAAACCACCGCCCGGCCGTTACCTCAAGCTGGTAAAATCCGTCCAACGTGGATCCGATGGGGAAGAAAGTGAGCGGATAGACCTTGTTTTCGTCGCGGCCATCCCAGTCAAAACCACTCCATTCATTGCGCATATCCACTACGTCAACGCCGGAATTGACGGCGGCATCTGCGATACTGCTGTGGGAGAGCAACTCTTGCCTGACGTTTTCGAAATAGGCACGCTTTGCCTCCATGCTGAGGTCCCGACTGGGGCGAAATAGGAAACTAAATACCTGTGATTTGTCGTACTGGTCGTATTGCCTATCGATGAATCGCATCTGCTGGTAAATGACCAGGGTGCCTGCTATGAGGGCTACCGAGATGGAAAACTGAACGACCACCAGGGCCTTGCGCAACAAACTGTCTTTAACAGGGCCAAAGCTGTGCCCGCGCAAGGCGGCGATGGGCCGGAAGGCCGATAATAACAGGGCAGGGTAGATGCTGGCCATCACGAGCGTGGCCAATAAGGTGCCGCCGTACAGTGTCCACAGCGATGGGTCGGCCAGCGACAGGACGAAGGAAAGACTGGTGAGCTGATTGAAAAACGGCAGGAACGCCCAGGTAAGCAACAACGCGATGAGCAAGGCGATGGTGGCCAAGAGCACGGTTTCCATGACGAACTGCGCGAACAGGTGCCGCCGCTCGGCGCCAACGATTTTCTTGATGCTGATTTCCTTGACGCGTACGGTGGCCTTGGCCGTGGTGAGGTTGACATAGTTGATGCAGGCCACGACGAGAAGGAGGACGCCGAGCAACAGCAGTACGCCGGTCATCGGCCGGTTGCCATGCCGGAGGTCTGTAAAATCGAGGTCATTTTCGAAATGCAGGTCGCTCAGCGCCCGCAGGCTCAACGTGTCGCTTTCGCGCCAATGCTCGGGTGCCGTGGCCACGACCCGTTGGACGACCCCATCGGGCGACGCACCGGGGGCGAGCTTGATATACGTGCTATAGGTATTGAAGTCGTCTTGGAAGTCTCTTGTGCGCCAGAGGGGATCGGTATGCCGCGCGGCTACGGGTAAGTAGACGCTGTAGTGGAAGCTGGAATTCGTTGGCGGATCTGTGATGATGCCCTGTACGGTATACGCCGTGCCGTCTACGAGCAGTGTCTTGCCCACGGCACCTTCGATTTTGCCCATATACTTGATGGCTGCGGATGCCGTGAGGATGAGGCTATGCGGATGGTTACGGAAGGGCTGGGGCCTCCCGGCGAGAAAATCGTAATGGAAAACAGCGAACCAATGGGCATCTACATAGGCGGCGGCCTTTTCTTTGAGAAGCTGATCGGCATTGCCGATACTGGGTAGCACGCCGGTAATGGGGCGCATGCGGGTGAAAGCTTGCACATCGGATAGCTGACCGAGGATTCCTTCGCCCCACGTGTAGGGTGTGCTGGCACTGGTGGTGCCTGCCCGTTTAGCATGCGATGTCAGCCGGTAAATCCGATCGGCATCGGGATGGTAGCGATCAAAGCTGTATTCGTTTTTGACCCATAGGAAGATGAAAAATGCAGCCGTCATCCCCACAGCCAGGCCACTCAAATGGATGACGCTGTTCGTTCGTTGGCGCAAGATGGTGCGCCAGGCCGTTTTTAAGTGGTTTTTGATCATTTTTTTACGCTAAAATCATTCATCTCGCTATGAATCGATCCCGATATACATCGGTATATCCCCATTACTCGTCCCGCAGGCTGTCGACCGGATTGGCCAGGGCTGCCCGGATGGCTTGTCCGCTCACCGTGAGCAATGCGATGATAATCGCAAGGAGTCCAGCTCCGGCAAATATCCACCACGCTATGTCAATGCGGTAAGCGAAATTTTGCAACCACGTGCTTACCGCCCACCAGGCAAGCGGGACGGCGATGAGGATGGCCACCAGGACAAGCTTGACGAAACCCGTAGACAGCAGCCGGACAATGCTGCCCACCGAAGCGCCCAGCACTTTGCGGATACCGATCTCTTTGACGCGTTGCTCAGCGGTAAACGAGGCCAACCCAAATAATCCCAAACAGGAAATAAAGATGGATAGCGCAGTAAGTATACCGACGATTTCGCTTACGGTGCTGTCTGAGCGGTAAAGCTCGGCAAAATGGTCGTCGAGAAACTGGTATTCGAAATCCCGTTCCGGTACGAGTTTATTCCACGTCGATTGGATGTGGGCGATGGCGTCGGATGCCCGCGCGCCATTGATTTTGACGGATAGCTCTGAAAACCCCCAGTCGCGTTGGTTGAACAAACACAGGGTTTCGATTTTGTGGTGGAGTGAATTGAAGTTGAAGTCTTTGGCAATGCCTACGATTTGGGCGGTGGAATCTACGCCACCGAAGCCAAAATGCCTGCCCAGCAACGATTCGACGGGTTTGCCGGGGTAGTCTTTCAAGAGCTCCTTGGCCAATGTCTCGTTGATGATAAATGCCTTGCCGTTGTCCGAAGCGTAGTCTTGATGAAAATCACGCCCGGCTATGAGTTGAATCTGGTAGACGTTCAGGAAATCGGGGTCGACGATGATTTGGGAAGATGCCAGCTCCCGCACGGGACCCTCACCATGGAATCTTACCCCAGTCTGGTGCAGGTTGTTGCCCAGGCGTTGCTGCGAGGCGGTGACTTGCGTAATCAACGCGTTGCTGAGCAATTGCTGCTTGAGCGCCTCGTATTTGGGGTATGACTTGTCGTCCAATGGCACCGTCACAATCTGTTCGCGGGTAAACCCGGGATCGCTGCGCTGCATGTAGCGTAGCTGCTGGGTAGCAAATAAGGTGGCGATGATGAGAAAGATGGCGCTGGAAAATTGCACCACCACCAGCACATTCCGGAATCCGAATTTTTTCCGTCCGGTTTCTGGGGATCCCTTGAGCACCTTGGTCGGCTGGAAGCTGGATAGGTAGGCTGCCGGATAGAGGCCGGATAATATCCCCACGACAACGGTTCCTGCCGCCACCAACAGCAGAAAACCCGGACGGCTCCATAGCGGCATACCAATTTGCCGCTGGCTAAGCTGATTGACATAAGGGAGGAGCAACGCCACGAAAGCGAGGGATAATAGCAGTGCAAGGAAGCTCAATAAGACCGACTCGCCGATAAATTGCAGGTACAATTGCGGCCGCTTTGCGCCTGCGGCTTTGCGCACGCCGATTTCTTTGGCGCGGGACGCAGCCTTGGCCGAAGAAAGGTTGACGAAATTGATGGCCGCGATGACCAGTACAATGATGGCAATGAACGAAAATATGGAGGTATAATTGCCATCGAACTTGGCGTGGTTGAGGTAATCGTGCGTGATATCCGCGGAGCGGGCGTGCACGTCTTGCAGTGGCTGTAAAAAGAGTTCGTAGGCCTTGGCCTGTTCTTCATTCATGTGGGCCTGCAGGTAGGCAGGGAATTTTTTTTCCAGCGCAGCGATGTCGGTGCCTGCGGCAAGCTCCAGGTACGTCGTCAGCCAATTGCCGCCCCAGTTGCCCATGAGTCTTGGATCAGCAAAGGTATTGAACGAAATGAGCCCGTCAAATTGCAGGTGGGAATTGGCAGGCATATTTTCCAGGATGCCGGTGACGGTAAGGAGCAGGGTGTCCTGTCCGTAGTGGGCAATGGTCTTGCCAAGGGCATCGTCAGCTCCAAAAAGCAACTGCGCGCTGCGTTCGGTAAGGACGAGGCTATTCGGCTCATGCAAAGCCGTGGTCCGGTCCCCGCTGACGAGCTGGAAATCAAAAAGCTCAAAAAATGTCGAATCGGCCCATGCCGAATGGGCCAGCGTGACGCGCTTTTCCCCGAATTGAAGGGGTAGCTTGCCATTGGGCCTGACCCGCGTGAAATTGATGACTTCGGGAAATTCCTGCTGCAGCGTGGGTCCCATCGGGAACATCGACAAGGCCACGTTTTGCGGGGCAACCATGCCCTCGAATTTCTGCACCTCATTCAGCCGGTAAATATTTTTGGTATGAAACCCATCAAAGCTTCGTTCGTACGATACGAATAGCATGATGACGATACAAACGGCCATGCCGGTGGCCAGTCCGGTCATGTTGATCAGCGAATAAAGTTTGTTTTTCTTTAGGTTTCGCCAAGCGATTTTGAGGTAGTTTCGCAGCATAACTTTATTTTTTAATGGTCTGCCAGACTTTATTTGAAATGCTAAAGCACTTATAAGGCCAAAATTTCAATCTATTGATAATAAGTGTGGTAATAAGATTTTAATAACGTAAATGTCCGATATCGGACACCTATTTGTTCAGTATCGGACAGTGGGGCCAGGCTGCCGCATTTGCTGCTCCATTGGTCTATTATTTTGGTCGTTGGTCTACTATTTTTCGGTGTTGCTTCGCATAGGCGTAATATTGCTAAGGATTAATTAATTCGTATTGTTTTATGTAAAAAGTCATGTGATGAACAACAAGACATTCAGGCAAACGTTTTTGAAGCTATTGGCGCTTGTCACGGTATGTTTCGCCGGATTTGGTTTCACGGCAAAGATGGGATTGGACAGTTATGAGATATACCTCAATAACACGCTCATCTTAAAACAATTTGTAAACCAGCCGCTGAACCTGCGGAAGCTCCAGCTGGATAAAGCCAAGGAATCGGACCAACTGCGTATCTATTACACACATTGCACCAACAAGGGTGTAGGCACGGGCAGGCGCATCGTCATCAACGATCAGCAGGGCCATGCATTGAAAACATGGGAGTTTGCGGACGTCAATCATGCAGATGGCGGCATGGTGATAACCGTGAAGGCGCTACGCGAACTGGAAAAACGCTATGCAAACCGCCAATTGAGCCTTCATTACCTGACTGACGAGCATCCCCAAGGCGAACTGCTCGCCCGCGTTGCACTTGAATAAACGGGTTTTTTATTCGTAAATTGCAACATATGGTTGGATCGGCTTTAGCGAATGGTTTCAAAGGTCAGGGGCGCTGGATTTACCTGGGTTACTGGGTAATGGTGACCCTGATCTTTCTGTATGACCGTACCTACCTGATCGAAAAAGCCGGACTCCCGAATTTTTTTGCCTGCGTGGTGGTGAGGGTGGCGTTGCTGATTGCGCTGGCATGGGCCAATATCCACTGGCTGATACCGCGTTACCTCTTGCATGGTAAGTACGGGCAATACTTTGCATTGGTGGTTGCATTGATTGTTGCTTATTTGGTGATACAGAGCCTCTATGACCATTACCTCTTTGGCTACGTGCTGGGGCCCAACCGGAATGTGCGCCTTTCCACCTCGTTGATTTATAATTTTACCCACACTTCGCTTTACTTGCTTTTGACGGTGGCCTTGAAATTCAGTATGGACTGGTACGAGCAGAAAAAAGTACTGCAGGAGATACGCGTGGAAAAATTGCAGGCCGAGGTAAACTATCTCCGTGCGCAGGTAAACCCGCATTTTCTCTTCAATGCACTGAACAATTTATATGCATTGACCATCAAGAAATCGGATGAGGCACCGGATGTGGTACTGAAACTTTCGGAGTTGATGGAATATATGCTGTATGAAAGCGATGAAGCCTATGTGCCGCTGGAAAAGGAAATCAACTACCTGAATAATTATCTTGACTTGGAAAAGATCAGGCAAGGAAACCAAGCGGATATTCGTTTGGTGGTAAGCGGCAATGTGGATAAGTGCCAGATACCACCTTTTTTGATACTCCCATTGGTAGAAAATGCCTTTAAACATGGCATCAGTAGGGCTGTACGCAATGCATATTTGCATATCCACATTGCTATCGGTGAGCAGCTCGAAGTGCGGATAGCCAATAATAAAGTCGGCGTCCGGCCGCACCACAGCAACGGTGGTGTCGGCCTGGCTAATTTACGGAAAAGGCTGGAACTGCTGTATGCTGGCAATTATGACTTGCACATCGTGGACGGCGCGGATCGGTACGAAGTAACCTTAAAAATCGTACAGCCATGCTAAATTGCGCCATTGTTGATGACGAACCCCTGGCTCAGGAAATCCTTGCGGGCTACATGGCTTCGCTGGATCGGGTGCAGCTCGTCGGTCGTTTTAGCAATGCCTTTGATGCGCGGGCATTTTTGGAGGATCATACCGTAGACGTATTGTTTTTGGATATTGAGATGCCGGAAATGAGTGGAATTGATTTTTTGAAATCGCTGCCCCATCCACCCATCACGGTATTCACTACGGCTTTCCGTGACTACGCGTTCGAAGGATTTGAATTGGGAGTGATTGATTTTTTGCTGAAACCGATAGCTAAACCCCGTTTTCTGCTGGCGCTTGAAAAAATCAGGGACTTCTTGTCGCTGAAAACCGAAGATGCCGATTTTGAGCTCAGCCGGGATACGCCGGAATTTATTTTTGTGAAAAGCGGCGTTCGGCAGATTAAGCTATTTTTTGCGGACGTGACCCACATTCAAGGACTGAAGGACTATGCCATCATCTATGCGGCAAGTGGTAAAATTGTTGTAAAAGGTTCAATCAAATTTATGCAAAAGCTTTTTCCCAGCCCACGGTTTATACGGGTGCACAAATCATTCCTTGTGGCAATGGACAAGATCAAACGCATCGAAAAAAATCGCATCATCATCGGCGACCATCAGATACCCATCGGGCGGAACTATAAAGATGAGATGGGAAAAAAGTGTCAGGCCCGCTCATAAGCCGTCTTCAGCCAATGGAGCGTCTCTTGATCGATGTCTTCCGCCGAGTGGAGGTTGATCTTATGCGAACACATGGCGTTGGCAGTTGCAATGGCCTCCAACTTTCCCTGGGCTGGTTCTCCCTTGAGATTCAGGCCGATTTCAAACCGGGTCTTGGTGGCTGGTTGGAGGATGGCAAATTGTTTCTTGCGCCGCAGGCTTACGTAGGCGTTCTTTGGAGCGATTTCCACGTCGTTGCCAAATCCGTTGATTTCACTGATTAACCGGTCATACAAAGGGCGGAGGTGTTCTTTTCCCTGGTATTGTTTTTGGATCAGTTCATCTTTATCATCCACGGAGGCTGCATCTGTCGCCCGTGCCTTCAGTGCCACAAAATTGGCAAACCCGTGGGTGAAGCCATGTTGTTCTTTCAGGAATTTGACGATTTGCCCATGTTTCTCGAAATTTTCTTGCTTTACGAGCGCTATCCAGTACTCGAAAGCCTTTCCTGTATGCTTGTACAGGTTTTCCATCATTGTTTTTTCGGCCTGTTCCATTACGTCCAATTTTTCGAATCTTTCAATGTGGTGATGTGTGCCAAATGGTGTTCGCAATGCCAGGCATACAAGGCGGTGGCTTCGTCCAAGGCCAGTTGCTTACCTTGTTCGGGATGGATGAATACACGTTTTAAAGCCGTTGGCTCCAGCGATCTGAGCAATGCTGCCCACCGGGCATGCAGGCCGTCCAGCAAGATCAACGAGTACGTGATGTCCAAGGCTTTGGTATCGGCAAGCTCTGCCCAACGGTCTTCATAGTAGGGCTTGATGATGGGTGCATCTTCTGTAAGTGCCAACTTAAAACGGATAAAACTGTTCATGTGGCTATCGGCGCAATGGTGGACGACCTGCCGAACTGTCCAGCCCTCGGGACGGTAAGGGGTATCGAGCTGTTCGCTTGTAAGCGTTGCTACGGCTAAGCGTAGTTTGGTAGGGAATGAGGCAATGGTATCAATGGCCGAGGCGACAACACGGCCGTCCAAGGGCTCGGGTTTGGTAAATGGGCCTATCGGATATTTTAACTGATAGATGGCGACAGACATGGCAATTGATTATGTCCAATAAAACTAAAGAAAAAAGTTGGGACTATTGGGGCATCTGCGCAAAAAATCGTATAATTGATGAATGCGAATACTTATCGTGACAGATGAAACCGGTCTTGGCTGGTTCGTCAAACAACAGTTGACCGAAAACTTTACTTGCAAGGTACGTATAGCCGAGAATAATAGCGAAGCCCGGGCAATCATGCCTGAATTTTTGCCGCAGCTCTTGCTTTGCGATGTGGATTTAAACGGCGTGGGGGATGGAATGGAATGGATAAGGGAATTGCAATATTCCTATCGTTTTGAAGTGATTTTGGTGACGCCATATTGCTTGAACACGGGCATTCTGCGTGCAACCGAAATACAACCGGCGAATTATTTATTCAAACCGCTAAACCCGTGCAACATTTTTGCCGCAATCAAGCTCGTCGAACCCCGTATTGCCGCTGATCAGCTGGGGCAGGCACATGATGGTGCTGTATCACGCCCCCCTACGCCACTGAACGCAACGGATCTCAAAGTAATCCGGCTGATTCTTGAACGAAAAACAACAAACGAAATTTCCGAGGCCCTTTTCCTGAGCCCATATACCGTTAAAAACCACCGGCATAACATTTGCCGTAAGCTGGGCCTGAAAGCAGAGAACAACGCGTTACTAAAATGGGCGCTGAAAAACGAAGCCAGGATAGCGGATTACCACCAGCCTCCCGCTTGGTCGCCGCCTGTGGCGGAATGCTGATCGGGGGCTGTAGGCGGTTTTGTCGCGCCCGTACTTTTCAGTGCCTGATTGTTGACGTTGTTTTTACCCGGTGTCTTGCTGTGATTAGTTTTACCCGGTGTTTTGCGCACCTCATTCAAGGCTGAAGGTGACATTGCAGCCGGCACCTCTATCGGTTCAATGGCAGGCGTGTAGCCATTGCCCAACAACTTTTCGGCTAAGCGTATTTTCTCAGCCAGCAAGCTTGCCGGGGCTTCATCGATCACCGACATGGTGCCATTGATGATGGCACCGGATTCGATAGTCGTGGATTTTGCAGCAACGGCACCTTCGATGATGGCCGTTGAAGCAATCAATAGGTTTCCTGTACAGGTAATATTGCCCGTTACCCGTCCTCTAATTACACCTTCGGAAGAAACGATCGCACCTGAAATATACGCATTTGTCGCTACGGTAGCCACTTCGCGGACGTAAAAATTGCCTTGCCTTTTATTGACAAGGATCATTGACGTCAGGGAAATAGTGTCTTGTTCGGTGACAATTATTTCATTTTGCTGGGGCTCTTGCGCTTCCGACGTACTTTTTTTAAATGCTTTTTTCTTAAAGAAATCAATCAATCTAATAGGTTTTTGTTTCCTCGTCATCAAAATTAGTCACAATCGTGGTAGCATTCCCGATGTCAATTCCAACGGCTGACTTACGTTTTCCATGGGCGACACGCAGCGAATTGAGTGCATAGCCCGTACTGGCGAGGGTTTCGGGATTATCCAATACTTCCAATTGGGCAATGCCTTCAAACTCATTGCGGAAACAATCAATCAAGTCTTGGTAATACATTGCGCCGCCACAGAGGTAAATCCGGTTGGTCTTCATCAGGTTGGCATCGGTAATGACATTCCTTAAGTTGGGTGAAATCACCTCGTTGTAATAGGTCTGTATCGCATTTCTGCGTATTTCCCGTAAATCGATGTTTTGGCGGTTTAGGTATACGTACCCGCGTTGGAAGGCGTCGTCAAATAAGTGTGCATTCCTGAATTCCAGGTAATATTTGCTTCTTAACTCATTGATGAGGATATTGACCGCGTAGCGGATACCGTGTGTACTGACCATGGTTTGCTCAATGATGCCGGAATCCGTGCTTAAGATGGATTCGAAGGTACCAAAGCCGCAGCTCAGTACGAAAAAACTGCCTGTCGCTTGTGTTTCGCCTTTTCGTATGCCGATAGTACAACCTACGATTTCCGGGATGACATCCACGTTCTGCACTTCCAATACTGCTTTTTTCTTGCCGCCATTATTGAAGGTAGACGCATCAAAATCGAGCAGGTGTGTTTGCTTGAAAAAAGCGGCGGCTTTTTCTTTGTAAATATGGTATGTAGAATAGGGAAAGCCTGTAGTGACGGTAATGGGCTGTTCCACCGCGCTTTGCACCAAAATAAGCGCCGCCTTGCCGAGTAATTGATAATCGGTATCGTCGGGAGAAGAATTTATGATCTTATGGGGTGATTGCCCCTCATTCAACGCTAAATCACCACAAATGTACCATTTGTCATTGTGCAAAATCTTGAGTCCATGCAACAGGTCTTTTGAAGTATTCGTAAGGACAGTGTTGTTGTTTTCTACTAAACTGGAAAATGATTGTATTGAATACATAGTGAATGAATTTGAATGTTTCTATTTCATGTTTATACTTGGCATTGGCCAACGGGCTTACTCCGAATCCATGGAGACGTGGCCCATAACGATTTTCCCATCATAAACAGCTCCCCGTTCAACTGCTAGGATTTGTGTGCTGAGCTTACCGCTTACTTTGCCGGAATTCTTGATTTCTATGGAGTCCGTAGCGGAAACGTCGCCATTGATATGGCCAAAAATAATGACCGTTTTGGCTTTTACATTTCCATTAATTACGCCGGACTCACCAATAATTAAACTTCCGGCTTCGACGACATCACCCATGAGCGTGCCTTCGACCCGGATGGCATATGCGTGATTGATGTTTCCATGAATCACACAATCTTTGCCAATAAGTGTCGGTATTGTTTGCTCGGCGCTACTTTTGTTGCGCTTATTTGCCAATTTTGCAGCCATCAACTCATTACTCATCGTGCGCTAATCTAAACGTAGAAAATTAATGGGATTGATGGGCTTTCCGTTTTTTCTTACTTCGTAATGGAGATGGCTACCCGTTGAGCGTCCGGTTGATCCGACTTGGCCAATCACCTGACCCGCTACTATTTTTTCGCCTTCTTTTACCAGGCACTTCGATAGGTGTCCGTATAGGGTTTCGTACCCGTTTTTATGCTTGAGCTGGATACAAATACCGTAACCGCCATTCCGGCCGGCATAGGTGACTTCGCCACTGGCGGTACTCCGTACCAAGTCTCCTTTTCTTCCCCTGAAATCAATGCCGGCATGAAATTCACCCCCACCCCCGTGGAACGGATTGGATCGGTATCCGTAAGCAGATGTCAGCTCCGGTTTTGCGGGAAAGCCGGTGGGTGTATAGGTGAGTCCTTCGAATACCTGCTCTAAGTACTGATCATAGAGGCTATAATATTCAAGGGGAGCAAGCCTCAATTCCTTATGCTCATCGCCACCCACCGCATCCTGGGTGAAGCCTTTTACCCCTCTTTTTTTCAGGTATTCGTTTATTTTATAAAGTTTGGCCTCAATGCGTTGTACATAGTCTTTGGCATCCAGCGTGTCGGTAGGCTTGGGCAGTTGCTGTTGCAGATCGCGCACCGTTGAAACTAATGAAATACGCTCCTGCTCGCGCAGCTTGGCGGAAGTATAAAGCGTAGCGCAAACGGTAATCAATACGACCAGGACAAATGCTAACAGCCCAATATAATATTTGAGATTATAAATATGCGGGGAAGAAATGTTGATGGATCGGCTTTGTCCTTTTTTGGGATCGACGATAATGACAGTACATTTAGTTTTGGTTGATGCCATATACGAATATGTTGTTTGAAATGAACGGATCTAATGCTATCGACATGGTCTTTAAAAATTGATACAAATAAAATCGATCAAATCCATTTTACCCCTACCCAAAAGGGTAGTTTTTTCCATTCTGTCGTAGCTTTCCTACAAAATACTAAAAAAAAGCAAAAAAAATGATTTTTGGTTAAACTTGTTAAGTTTTGTGTTAATTACAGGACAAAATTAGTGGGCTAATCGATCAGTTTCAATAGACCCCAGGGTCTATTTTCCCTGATTTGCCACGGCCGAGCAGAAAAGCGCGGCGGAAATGGCCACATTAAGCGACTCGGCTTTGCCTATGCGTGGGATGGTGACACGGTGGCGGAGGTAGGGTAATACGGACGGACCGATGCCGTTGCCTTCATTACCCAGTACAATCAATCCTTCAGGGCCAAAATCGGTCTCATAGAGCGATGTGCCATCCAGCACAGCGCCAAATACGGGTACGGAGGCTTGCTCGACAAGCGCCTTAATGTCGGTATAAATAAGTTGCATACGGGCAAGCGATCCCATGCTGGCCTGTACGACTTTGGGATTGTAGGCATCCACGGAACCCGTTGAGCAGATGATGCGTTTAAAGCCAAACCATTCTGCTGTGCGGATAATGGTGCCGAGATTGCCCGGATCCTGGATGTCATCCAAGACCAAATGAAAAGTATGGCGCAGCATCTCTCGGGTAAGGGCGGGATAAGCAGGGATACGTACCAACGCCAGCACACCTTGGGGTGTCTTCAAGGAGCTGATCCGCTGTAAATCCGCATCATTGATTGCTTCTGATTTTATATTCTGCGGGATTTTAATCAACTTTGTGGCCGCTTGGGAGGTGTAAAAAACATGTTGCACGATATAATCTGAATGGAGGAATTCCGTTACGGATTTGATGCCTTCTACAACAAACAACCCATGTTCCCTACGGAATTTTTTATGTTGGAGTGAAGCAATGGTACGGATTTGCAGTTTTGAGAGCATAATCAATGGATAAACGGTATCGCCTTTTTGTGTATGCAAGTATACTGCTTTTGCTGCTATTTACGGCATCGTGCCGCTCTACCCGCCTGCTGGAAGATGGGCAAGCATTGGTGACCAAGGCAGAAATCGAAGGGGTAGACCCCCGGCTGGAGGAACAGGCAAAAGCCTATATCCCGCCGGATATACGCCCCAATTCCCGCATTGATTTGTTTATCTATAACCTGGCCAATGGCAAAAAGGGCCGCTACCGAACGGAAAAAATCCGCAATGTGGGCGAGCCTCCGCATCTCCTGGACAGCCCCATGGTCGATTTTTCCACGCAGCAGATCAACCGTTTTTTGGCATCCAAGGGATATTTCAATGCAACGGTAACGAATGAAATTGTATCGAAAGGAAAACGGGCACATGTTTATTTTTATGCGAAACCGGGTGTGCCCTATACGCTTCGCCGTGTGGATGTGGATATTGCGGATCCACAGTTGGCACGAATCTATGCCGACCGTGGGCCTGACTACTGGAAAATTGCGTCCGCGATGCGCTATGATGCCGATTCGTTGGTCGCGGAGCGGGAGCGCCTATACCACCTGATGCGCCAACAGGGCTATTACGAATATTTAAGGCAATACATGCGGGTGGATGTGGATACGAGCCTTCGCAGTAACCAAGCTGACCTTAAGATCATCGTCGATAACCCGGAAGGGCAAGCCGCACACACGAAGTTTACGATTGACAGCAGTTTTGTAGTCATCCGGCACAATCGTGCCGAACTGAACCGCACGACGCCCGAAGAGACGGTCTTGAATGATCAGGTATATTTCGAAGATTATACCGGCCGGTTTCGTCCTGTGCCTATTGCACGGTACCTCTTCCATCGGCAAGGAGATAGCTACAATGTCGATATGGAAAACCTCACCTATGATCGCCTTTATGAATTAAATGGGTTCCATAGCGTGAAAATTACGTATAGTAAGCCGGACTCCAACAAACTTAATGCCTATTATGAACTCACGCCCAGGCCCTATATGGCCAATCAAATTGAGGGTGAGTACACGTTCAATTCGGGGATGAACGGTTTCAACATCGGGAATACATTTACACACCGTAACTTATTTGGTGGCTTGGAACAATTGGAGGTAAAGCTGCGCTACGGGGTATTGTTTGACTCACGATTGCCGGGCAACTTATTTGACAGGGTATTCAACAATGACTTTCAAGTAGGGGTAAACATTACGGTGCCGCGCCTGATTACGCCTTTTGCACTCCCACTTGGGGGAAGAAGCGGACTGCCACGAACCGTTTTTTCGGCCAACCTCCAGGCTTTTGACCAATTCCAAACGTATTCCAACCGGTATTTCAGCGGAACTTTGTCCTATAATTGGTCTGATACCCGGTACAAGCAGCACAACCTGACGCCGCTCGTATTGGAATACCGGTATGGACAACTGAACGAGGATTTTGCGCAACGGCTGATTGATCAGGGCTTTTTGCTTTATGTGCGCAGCAACAACAGGGCTTATTTCGGACTGGGATCGCAATATGTATATACACTGAATGCCGTGCGGCTGTCCCGGTTGGAAGATTTTGTCTATTTCCGTGGTGCGCTGGATTTAAGTGGCAATCTATTGGGCTTAGCCAGCCAAGTAATTGATTTTAGGCAGAATGTGGATGGCGAAAAAGAAGTGTTGGGTGTGCCCTACCTACAATATGCCAAAGTGGAAACGGATTTGCGGTATTACCGGTATTTGGGGGGCGATAGGCAACTGATCGTCCGGCTTAATCCGGGAGTAGCGGTGCCTTATGGCAACAATTCCAGCTTATTAATTTTTGAGAAAAGTCTTTTCGGGGGCGGGATGAACGGCATCAGGGCTTGGCAGGCTCGTACGCTGGGGCCGGGCAATTACAATCGCCGGGTGCTCGATCCCGACCTGCGCCTCAACCTGCGCAACCTTGATCAGCTGGGGGAAGTGAAGCTGGAAGGGAACGTGGAATATCGCTTCAGGGTGCTCAACGATGTGTTTGGTGCAAAGCTGAAAGCGGCTACGTTTGCTGATTTCGGCAATGTGTGGCGGATTAGGGAAAATGAATTGAATCCGGAAGGCGAGTTTAAATTTGATAAGTTTTTGGGACAACTGGCGATTGGAACGGGAGTGGGGCTGCGGTTTGACCGGGGCTATTTCGTCATCCGGCTGGATGCTGGAATAAAAGTCCGGGATCCGCAATTCGAGGGGGCGAGCCAGTGGGTAATTACCGAATTTTTCAACAGTAAGGAGTTTAAAGAACAATACCGCATCACCAACGCGCCCGACCGCTACAATTTTGTACAATATAATTTCGGTATTGGGATGCCGTTTTAAGTCGGGTGCACGACAAATTTCCGCTTATATTTTCTGCTTGTTGTTTGCAGGCCTAATGGCGTGAGCGAAGTGAGCGTTATAGCCGAAAAACAACAAGCAGAAAACAAGGTTGATTTCAGAAACCGGAAATTTGTCGTGCACCCTTTTAAGTCGTTACATCCAATCTTTGATGCCGTGTACAATCGTTTCCACGATGTTTTCTACATCTAATCCCTTGCTGTAGTTAAAAATAAACAGGCCTATCAAAATCACGATGGCCAAGATAACCATCCGCTTGAATAGGTAAGCCACCAATAGGATGACTGCTGGAATGAGGATGAGGTAGTACCAGTTGATGGCAATCGGATTGAGCCCTTTGTCGTTTTTCAGCACATAATATAATCGGCCATGGGATCCTTGCTGGTTGCGGTGCTTGATGAATACAAAGGCTGATGATTCAATCGCATGCGGCGTAATGGCTACCCCTTCATTGAAGGATAACTCCTGCTTAAAGCCATTGATGGTGAATTGATAAGTGCCCGAGATGGATTCCTTCGGATTTTCGTCCGCATCGGTGGCAATGATGGCAAGCTTACCGTTTTTTATCAGGTTCTCCTTGATGATAAAATGATCAATATTGCCTTCTTGTTGCGCATGCAGCAGCAATGAAATAGACACGATCATCATGGAGCAAAAGAGTTTTCGCATGCTTTCTGCTGAATATTGGATGGTGCAATGTTAAGGAAAAAACGGAAAAGTTAGGTATTTTTCTATATTTGTGGACACGAATGTACTTTGCTTCATTTTTCCAATTATAGCTTGCAACATTAATGGATTATATCATTGGCGTGGATATCGGCACTTCGGGCACCAAGGCGGTTGCATTCAGCACGGGTGGCGAAGTAATTGCCGAGCACCGTATAACCTATTCCATCTTGAACCCACAACCCGGCTATTTCGAACAGGATCCCGAAACGCTTTTTACGGCCGTCGTGCAATCCATCTCGGGGGTAGTACAGGCGGTAGGCGATGCGTTTGCTGAGAGCCGTGTGTTAGGCGTGGGGTTTAGTAGTGCTATGCATGGCCTTATCGTGATGGATGAGGGGAATAGGCTACTGACAAATTGCATCATCTGGGCCGACACGCGGAGCGAGGCATTTGCAACCCAACTGAAGGCAACAGCTACTGGTCTTGATATTTACCTAAAGACCGGAACACCCATTCACCCGATGGCGCCACTGAGCAAGCTGGGATGGATGCGCGAACACCTTCCTGCCGTCTTTAATCGGGCATCGAAATTTATATCCATCAAGGAATATGTGTTCTTTAAGCTCTTTGGCTGTTATGTGGTGGACGAGTCCATCGCTTCCGCCACGGGCCTCCTCGATATTGAACAGTTGGATTGGTATGCACCGGCTTTAGCGTTGGTGGGTGTTTCCGCGACGCAACTGTCTGCACTTGTGCCTATTACGCATACGTTGGTTGGCTTGGATAAACAAGCCGCTGCGGACATGTGCCTTCCGGTGGATACACCGTTTACCGTGGGCGGAAGTGACGGCTGCCTCGCCAATTTGGGGGCACATGCGGTCATGCCGGGAGATGCGGCAGTGACTATTGGCACGAGCGGTGCTATCCGGATGATGTCCGGCTTGCCTAAAACCGATCGGCAGGCACGCACATTCAGCTACGTGCTGACCAAGGACTTGTTTGTACTGGGAGGTGCAGTAAATAACGGCGGTGTGGTATTGCGCTGGTATAACGACAATTTTGGCTCCACGGGGAAAGCCGAAGAAGAAGGGTATCAACGGCTTGCTGAAGAGGCTGCTACCGTTGCGGCAGGGGCCGAAGGGCTTGTTTTTTTGCCCTACCTGACCGGTGAGCGTGCACCCCATTGGGATGCCAATGCCAAAGGACTGTTTTTCGGGGTACAGCTGCACCACCGCAAAGCCCACTTCACGCGGGCGGTATTTGAGGGGATTGTATATGGCGTCTATAGCGTAGGGAAGGTGCTGGAGGAAATCGCAGGGCCTATCCACGTCATCCATGCCAACGGGGGCTTCGCCCGCTCGTCCTGGTGGGTACAGCTGCTGGCTGATGTGTTTAATAAGCCGGTGCTTGTGAAAGAAAACGTAGAGGGCGCAGCCAAGGGCGCATTTATCGTTGCCCTGAAAGCGCTGGGAATGATTGCCGATTTCAAGGATATCATGGAAGATACGGTCATCGCTAGTTATCAGCCGGACCTTCGTAACCATCAGCGCTACCAGGAAAATTTCAACCTGTTTGAACGACTATACAGCAGGGTCAAAGATGAATTTTTGTCACTCACATAATTAAACCAATTTGAACTATGGTGCCTATTCTTATTGTTGTAGCCGGTGTGTTGTTGCTCTTGTTGCTCGTTATTGTGTTGAAGCTCAGTGCTTTTTTTTCACTTATTATCACGTCATTGGCCGTGGGTATTGCACTGGGGATGCCCATTTCGGATGTGATTGGCTCCATAGAGCGCGGAATGGGAAGCACCTTGGGTTCATTGACGATGATCTTGGGATTCGGGGTGATGCTGGGCAAACTCATCGCAGATGGCGGTGGTGTACATCGGATTTCAACCGGACTGATTCGTACGTTTGGAATGAAAAATGTGCAATGGGCCGTTGTACTTATCGGCTTTGCCGTAGGTATTCCCATGTTTTACAATGTCGGTTTTGTCATTTTGGTGCCCTTTGTTTTTGCGATTGCGGCCCAAACCGGACTGCCGCTTATTTATGTGGGGTTGCCGATGCTGGCCTCGCTATCGGTGACGCATGGTTATTTGCCCCCTCATCCGGGGCCTACGGCTATCGGTACGTTGTATAACGCAGATATGGGGCTTACGCTGATTTATGGAATCGTTGTTGCGATTCCGGCAGTCATCCTTGGGGGGGTACTTTTTTCATGGACATTGAAAGGTATCCGGCCCAATCCGCCTGCGCAGTTTATGCAGGTGGATATGCCGGCAGATGAAGCGGTTCCGGGGTTTTGGGTTAGCCTATTGACCGGGTTGTTGCCGGTATTGCTCATCGCGCTTGCATCAGGCCTGTCATTTGTGCTTCCTGCCGGATCGGATGCAGCTACCGCTGTGACTTTCGTTGGCAATCCCATTATTGCCTTGTTGATTTCGGTATTTGTAGCCATCTTTACAATGGGTATCGCCCGCGGAAAAACCATGAAGGCCGTGATGCTAAGCTTAGAGGATGCAGTGCGTAGCATTGCCATGATTTTGTTTATCATCGGTGCTGCTGGTTCGTTTAAGGAAGTATTGGTAGATAGCGGCGTGGGCGATCATATTGCAACCTGGGCAAGTGATCTTTCCTTTTCGCCTTTGATATTGGTGTGGGCCATTGCGGCAGCCATCCGTGTAGCGCTTGGCTCCGCAACGGTAGCAGGCTTGATGGCCGGAGGCATAGCATTGCCACTCATTGAATCTACGCAGGTGAGCGCTGAATTGATGGTCTTGGCGACAGGTGCAGGCTCGCTGATGTTCTCCCATGTCAATGACACGGGCTTTTGGATGTTTAAAGAATATTTTGGCCTAAGTATCCGTGACACCATCTTATCGTGGTCCTTGATGGAAAGCATTGTCTCCATCGTTGGGCTCATTGGTGTATTGCTGTTAGATATTTATATTTAACCCGATAGCCTGTACAGCCTGTCCATTCCGTAAAAAAAGTGATACAGCTATAAAATACTTAATGTTTGCCGTAGTTTTGACGGATAAAAAGATGTAAATTTATGTCTTTTTGAGGTAGGGCGTGAGCCTACACCAATATTTTCAGATACTAAAATGAAGAAAAAATACCTATATATTGCGATAGCTATCGTTGCTGTGGCCTTTGTAAGTTATCGTTTGACCCGAAGTGACAAAGCAAGGATAGCGCCACCGGAATCGACAGAGGGAGGAAGTCCAATGGAAGTCAATGGCATCATCGTGACACCCCGGGAGTTTGCCAATATCATTACCCTATCGGGATCTATCGAGGCTAACGAACAGGTGCAAATACGCTGTGAAGTACCCGGTATCGTGAGAAACCTAGCCTTCCGTGAAGGGTCGATGGTGCAGAAAGGCCAACTGCTGCTCCGTATAGATGACTCCGAATTGCAGGCACAGCTGACACAGGCGCAGAGCCGTGAAAAGTTGGCTGAAGACAATGAAAACCGTGCCCGTTTGTTATTGGAAAAAGAAGCCATCAGCCAGCAAGAGTATGACGTGGCGCATGCGGATTACGAATCGGCTAAAGCCCAAACTGCGTTAATTCGCGCTCAGATAGCAAAAACAGCCATACATGCCCCCTTCAGTGGTAAGATAGGCCTCCGTTCAATTTCCGAAGGTGAGTACCTTACTCCAACCACTGTGGTGGCCAGTTTAATGAGTATCAATCCGGTTAAGATTTTATTTTCCGTCCCTGAGAAATACAGTAGCCAAATCCATGTAGGCCAAGGATTGAAATTCAGCGTCAGTGGATCAGAAACGATGTATTACGCGGAAATTTATGCCATTGAGCCGGGTGTGGATGCCGCAACGCGGACCATCAGTATTCGGGCGCTGGCCGAAAACCCCAATGAGCAGCTTTTCCCCGGTTCGTTTGCACGCATAGAACTGTCGTTGAGCCGTATGGAAAATGCCGTGTTGATACCTACTGAAGCCATTATACCGATTCAGAATGGCAAACAGGTGTTTTTGTATAAGAATGATACCGCTAGGGCTGCCCAAGTAGAGGCGGAGAACCGTACGCAGAGCGATGTATTGGTAAACAAGGGTGTAGTTGTAGGAGATACCGTACTGATATCGGGTATTATGTCGCTCAAAGACGGTATGCCTGTGCGTGTCAAAATTGTTGAATAAGATTTAAACGGAAAAGAGATGAGCTTGTCCACTACTAGTATCAAAAGGCCGGTTCTTACCATTGTAATGAACTTGATGCTCATTTTGTTTGGTGTAATTGGGTATACCTTTTTGGGTGTTCGTGAATTTCCATCGATAGATCCACCGATTGTATCGGTGCGGACGAGCTACGCCGGAGCAAACCCGGATATCATCGAATCCCAAATCACGGAGCCCTTGGAGCGCGCCATCAATCAGATCGACGGTATACGGAATATTTCTTCGTCGAGCAACCAAGGTTCAAGCAATGTCAACATTGAATTTGTATTGGGAAAGGATTTGGAGGAGGCAGCCAATGATGTGCGAGACAAGGTATCCCAAGCCATGCGTAGCCTGCCCCAGGATATCGATGCACCGCCTGTCGTATCTAAAGCGGATGCGGATTCGGAACCTATTGTGACGCTGACCATGCGAAGCGAAACACGTAATTCGCTGGACTTGAATGATATCGCAGATAATGTGGTGGCTCAGCGGCTACAGACCATTCCGGGTGTCAGCGCAGTGCAGATATGGGGGCAAAAGCGATATGCCATGCGCCTCTGGATAGATCCGATGCGTTTAGCGGCTTATGGTCTTACGCCGCTTGATGTGCGCAATGCACTCAATCGGCAGAATGTAGAACTTCCCTCGGGGAAAATTACCGGGAAGAATACGGAATTGGCTATAAAAACGATTGGTAACTTAACGACGGAAGATGATTTCAATAACCTCATTATCCGCTCGGAAGGCGACCGGATTATCCGTTTCAGCGATGTGGGGCAGGCTGTACTGGCCGCTGAAAATTTGGAAACGGATATCCGGGAATCACTGACGCCGATGGTGGCCCTTGCTGTTATCCCGCAACCGGGAACCAACTACATCGAGATCGCGGAAGCATTCTACGCGCGCGTAGAGCAGCTTCGAAACGAGGTGCCGGCAGACATCGAGTTGAATGTAGCCATCGACAATACACTATTTATCAAGAAGTCGGTCATGGAGGTAGCTGAAACCATCCTGATTGCCTTGGTATTGGTGGTCTTGATCATTTACCTCTTCTTTAGAAACTGGAGCATTGCCTTCAGGCCTTTAATCGATATTCCGGTGTCCCTTATTGCCACCTTCTTCATCATGTATCTATGCGGGTTTTCGATCAACGTGCTCACGTTGCTAGCGATCGTACTGGCTACGGGTTTAGTGGTGGATGACGGCATTGTGGTGACCGAAAATATCTATAAAAAGATTGAGGAGGGCATGTCGCCTATACAGGCGGCCATTAAGGGCGCCAATGAGATTTTCTTTGCCGTCATATCGATTTCTGTCACATTGGCTGCCGTGTTCTTACCGGTGATGTTCATGGAGGGATTTGTGGGGCGCTTATTCCGCGAATTTGGCGTGGTCATTGCTTCGGCTGTATTGATTTCTGCTTTCGTGGCGCTGACGCTAACACCCATGCTCAACGCTTACCTGATGCGCAGTGGTGGGCCAAAGCATTCTAAATTTTATCATTTTACCGAACCGTATTTTGTAAAAATGACTACGGGCTATGCCAATTCCCTGCGCCGTTTCATGCATGCGAAGTGGGTGAGTTTCCCCATCTTGGCGATATGTTTTGGTTTAATCGCATGGTTTTGGACAAATCTCCGGAAGGAGACAGCGCCTTATGAAGATAGGAGTTTGATCAGTGCTAATGTAACGGCACCGGAAGGGAGTTCGTTTGAGTATATGGATCGGTTCATGTTGGAATTGGCTCAGTTGGTGAATGATTCTGTGCCGGAGAAAATGGTGAATATTATAAATACGTCACCAGGATTTGGAGGTAGCGGTGCAACCAACAATGGCCGGATGCGTATCGGGCTGGTTCCACCGGATGAGCGGGAGCGTTCGCAGGAGGAGATTGTCGAAGCCTTGACACGGCAGACCCGGCGCTACACGGAGGCGCGTACCTTTGTATCACAACAACCCACGATTTCGGTAAACCGTCGGGGAGGGATGCCTATTCAATACATTATCCAGGCTGTCAATTTTCAGGCACTTGAAGAAAAAATGCCAGAATTCACGGCGAAAGCGATGGCCGATCCTACGTTTGTTAATGTGGACGTGAACCTAAAATTCAATAGACCAGAACTCAACATCAGCATCGACCGTGAAAAGGCCCAAAGCCTTGGGGTATCGGTACTGGATGTGGCGCAAACCTTGCAATTATCACTCAGTGGCCAACGGTTTGCCTATTTCTTGATGAATGGCAAGCAATATCAGGTCATCGGGCAATTTATGGATCAAGACCGGAGTTCACCATTGGATCTCGCCAGCGTGAGCGTGCGCAGTACAAATGGTGGTTTGGTGCAATTGGATAATTTGGTGACCATGGTGGAGCGCAGTAGCCCGCCACAGTTGTACCACAACAATCGATTTATGTCCGCTACGGTTTCGGCCTCATTGGCGCGGGGAAAAACAATCGATGATGGTATCAATGCTATGGATAGGATTGCCAGTGAAGTTTTAGACGATAGTTTTTCTACGGATTTGGGGGGCGAATCACGCGACTTTAAGGAAAGCAGCTCCAATACAGTGTTTGCTTTTGGCCTTGCGTTGTTATTGGTATACCTGATCTTGGCAGCGCAATTCGAAAGTTTTCTGGATCCATTCATCATTATCCTTACGGTACCGATGGCCGTGGCAGGTGCAATGCTATCACTCTGGATTACCGGCGAATCGTGGAATATTTTCAGCCAAATCGGTACGGTCATGCTCATTGGGCTAGTCACCAAAAATGGTATCCTCATCGTCGAGTTTGCCAACCAATTGAAGGAGCAGGGGAAACCGGTACACCAAGCCATTTTAGAAGCTGCGGAAGCCCGTTTGCGTCCTATTTTGATGACCAGTTTAGCCATCGCATTGGGCGCACTGCCGATTGCAGTTGCATTCGGAGCGGCGGCAACCAGCCGTATCGGGATGGGTGTCGTGATTGTAGGGGGAACGCTTTTCTCCTTGGTACTTACACTGTATATTATTCCCGCAGTGTATGCGATGTGGTCTCGTGAACACAAAGGGAATCCCGAATTGGAAGAAGCCAAACGTATAGAAGAAGAAGTGATGGCTGGCGTGCATTAACGTGGTCGGTGTGCATTAATTATGAAGAAACTTATTTATATTCTATTTGCTGTCATTCCTTATTTCGGAGTCGCTCAACCAGAACTTACCTTAGAAGAGGCCATTGTGCTTGCGTTGAACAACAACTATGATATTCGCTTAGTGGCGAAGGACGTAGCAATTGCAGAAAACAATGTCCATGTTGGAAATGCGGGTATGCTGCCTGTGGTCAGTGGCGACGTGTCGTCGAGCGCGAGTATCCAGAATACCGAGCAGACCTTATTGAGCGGGGAAACCCGATCGTTGCGGGGAGCCAAAAACCGATCCACGGCTTATGGTGCCAGCCTTGACTGGACGATATTTGATGGATTGCAGATGTTTACCCGTTACGAACAGCTGAAGGAGCTGAAGGCATTAGGTGATGCCAACCTGAAGTCCGCCATCTTGACGACGGTATTTGATGTGATGAGTGCCTATTTTGATTTGGTGCAACAACAGCAGCTCATCAATGCTACCCAAACGGCGTTGGAGCTATCGGCCTTTCGCTATCAAACAGCGGAGAACCGGTACCAGATTGGCCGTGCTTCGAAATTGGATGTGCTGGCGGCGAGTGTAGACATGAATACCGACACGACGAACCTATTGAGGCAGCGTGATCAGTACCGGAGCACACAGATCCGGCTTAATGAATTGTTGGCACGTGACGTGAATATCGATTTTGGGGTGACGGATACCATTATCATTGCTCATGATCTGAATTATGAAACGCTCGCGAGATGGGCAAAACAATTGAATCCAACCTTACAATCGGCCATCGTGAGCCATCGAATCAGCGAATTGGAACTGAAACGTGTGAAAGGCGAGCGTTACCCCGTGGTTAGCGTGTCATCGTCCTATACCCGTTCGCAATCCAGGGCGGCGCTTGGCTTTTCAACCCGATCGCGAAACAATGGGTTTAACTACGGCATTGCGGCTTCGATGAATATCTTTAATGGGTTTATGCAACGCCGCAACGAACAAAATGCGGAGTTTTCTATGGAGGCTGCAGAAATAGAGGTGGATAGGATAAGTAAAAATATAGAAGCGCAATTACTTGCTGCGTATCAAACTTATTTGATGAACCTGGAACTCGTGCGGCTTGAGGAAAGGAATAAGCTTATCGCGCAGGAAAACATGGACATCACGCTTGAGAAATTCAAACTGGGTAGCATCGCTCCCTTAGAGTTTCGCGAAGCACAGCGTAATTTTGTGGATGCAAGCACACGGTATAGCACCGCCCAATTTCAAGCAAAACTGGCAGAAATAACACTCAACCAGATTGCGGGGACACTCAAAACGGAGTAATACCTACGAAAATACTTGTAAAAAAAACCAATTTTAGCTAAGTTTGATATCCTGAAGAAAAGGAAGCTAACATATAACGGTTATATGGAATGATATTAGTAGCAGATAGTGGTTCCTCGCAATCGGATTGGATATTGGCACTGCCTGATGGTAAGCGGCTGGCGTTTACAACCAAAGGATTGAATCCTTTTTTTGTGAATGAGAAGGATATCGCTAAAATCATCCAGAACGTGCCGGAAATTTTACCCTATGCAGACCGTGTAAGCGAAGTGTATTTTTTTGGGTCGGGGTGTACGAGCCCAGATAGGCGTGAAATGGTTTCCAATGCGTTGTCGCAACTTTTTCATCACGCGTTCATTTCGGTGGAAACCGATCTGGTCGGCGCAGCATATGCAGCATGTGGCAACCGCAAGGGGTATATCGCTACGCTGGGCACCGGATCCGACATCAGCTTCTTCGATGGGCAGGACGTGCTTCCTACACGACAAGGGATTGGCTATGTGTTGGGTGACGAAGGTTCTGGCGTATGGTTTGGAAAACAGCTTGTGACACAATTTTTATACGGCACCATGCCTGCAGATCTGTCGGATAGGTTTCGATCAAGATATCGGATTAATAAAGAAATCGTCATTAAAAATGTCTATCAACGGGCTTCGCCAAATGCTTATTTAGCTTCCTTTGCTGTTTTCATGGGCGAGCACATCCATCATCCATTTGTGGATGAATTGCTGAAGGACGGATTTAGGGAGTTTATTACGACAAATATCGAGTTGTTTTCCGATTACCGGGATTATGTATGCCACTTTGTGGGATCCATTGCCTTCCATTTCAAGGATCAATTGCGGGAAGTATGCGAACAACAAGGGGTGGAGATTGGTAAAATATTGAGACGACCGATTGAGGAATTGTTTGATTATATCATTCAACGGGAGAAAAATTATGAAATACAGCTCTAGGCCATTACATAACAGTTGAAGTTAAACTTAAAAAAGATAAAAATGAAAACGATGGTATTATTAGTAATTTCGATGATATTGACGTCATCATCCAATGATGTGTATCAGTTTACCTTTACGTCCATAGACGGTAAGCAGGTAAATCTTGCTCAGTTCAAGGGCAAAAAGTTGCTGATTGTGAATACGGCTTCGGAATGTGGGTTTACCAAACAGTATGCCGGCTTGCAAGAATTGGCAGAAAAATATGGGGATAAAGTGGTGGTGATCGGTTTCCCAGCCAATAATTTCGGTGGCCAAGAACCCGGAAGCAATGAAGAAATTAAAGGTTTTTGTGAGAAAAACTTTGGCGTGACGTTTCTGTTGGCCGAGAAAAGCAGTGTGAAAGGCGATGATATCTCACCGCTCTTTAAATACCTGACGGATACTGAAAATGCTGATTTCACTGGAGAGGTTAAATGGAATTTTGAGAAATTTCTTATTGACGAGCAGGGTAATCTGGTCCATCGTTTTCGGTCAAAAGTAGAACCAATGAGCGACGAGCTGCTCAGCAAATTGTAATGCTATTCGTTATTGCGGTAAAAACACGCACGGCACCTGGGTTCATAACTTTCTTTTTCGCCCAATAATAGCTTTTGCTTGTCTTTAGCAATGCGGTACGAATAATTTGCCGGCGCTCCGCAGCGCATACATACCGCATGCACCTTGGTGACATGCTCGGCAATGGCCATTAAAGCAGGAATCGGGCCGAAAGGGCGTCCCTTAAAATCCATGTCCAAGCCAGCGATGATTACCCGGATTCCACGGTTGGCCAGTGTATTGCACGTGTTAGGTAATTCATCATCAAAAAATTGGGCTTCATCGATGCCGACAACACGGGTACTGCTGCTCAATAATAAGATTGCCGAAGAATGGTCAACAGGCGTGGATGGGATGTGGTTGCTATCATGCGATATAATATCCGTCTGATGATAACGTGTATCCATCGTTGGTTTGAAGATTTCCACATCAAGTTTGGCAAATTGAGCTCGCCGCATCCTGCGGATGAGCTCCTCCGTTTTGCCAGAAAACATCGAACCACAAATCACTTCAATGCTCCCGTATGATGCATCGCGCTGCACAAATCGATCTTCTGAAAATAGCATGTTCGTATCGTCTTATTCCACTTGGATCACTTGAATTATCTGCTGCCAAGAAGTGCTAATATCAGAATTTAATGTTAATTTTGACTCATCTTTCGTTTGTAATATAACTCACTTGACGATCAAATGAAGTGGTTGCAACGTAATAAGTAAGCGTTTTTTATCCCAACAGTATGGCGACGAAACAGCAAGTTTTAGCACGAATAACAGCATTACTGAAAGACATCAACGACCAATATGAACAATTGAGCGGTGATGTAACGACAAATCATGCATTAAAAGGAGAACTCTTTGAATCCACTGCGAGCTACTTTGCCGCACTCGCGGCATTATACAACAAATTGCTGAAAACGGATGAGCGCAATTTGCCGGCGGCATCAGCTGTATTGGAGGAACAGCCTGATCAAATTGCATTTGCAGCAGCGCATGAAAAGGATGAGACCCTTGATGAGGAAGTGCTCGCTGAAACGGAATCGCAAGACGAGACTTTTTTCACCCCTACCATTGGTGCAGAGACTGAGCAGGCCATTCATGCGGCACAATTTGAAGATGTACGGGAAAATAAGGAGGCGGACGTGGCCGATGAATCCGAACCAACTGATGAAGGCCAAAACAGCATCACGGAAAAAAGTGATGACGATGAGGTTGCTGAAAACGTGGTCAACGAAGTCACCATCGCGGAAAAAGAGGTAAGTCTGGGCGCTTCCGATCTGCCTGCTGCGCCTGTCAGCGAGCCGGAGAAAGCTGCCCGCCCGCTGACACTGAATGAGCTAATTTCAGCGCAACGGAAGGCAGGGACTACCGGTGCCAATTCGCTCTTTGCAGCGCGCCGGGGAGGGGATAGCGAACGAATTACAGACATTAAATCGGCTATCAGCCTTAATGACAAATTGCTGTTCATTAAGGATCTTTTCAACGGCTATAGCCTGGCATATAGCGAAGCGATCGAATTGCTCAACCGGTATGATGATTTTGCTTCGGCGGATGCTTTCCTGCAAACCAATTATGCGGAGAAGAATAGGTGGTCAGAAAAACAGCCCACGGTGGATAAACTGTATGCCATCCTGAGGAAACGATTTGGCTAAACCCTCATTTCAAACTCACTGCCCCATAGCGTGAACTGATGCTTATTGAGCTATTGACGGCCTTATTCCAATAACCGGTGTAACTCTTTGATGTATTACCCTCGGATTTGCTTTCTATGTTTATGCGGTTGTGATCATAATCAAATCCACCATAACTGATCGCCACGTTAAAGTTGAACGCGGCATCATCTGCGGGCTTGATATGGATACTTGAATAAGAAGCTGCGACATTAGCTTTTTGTATGGCTGGGCCGATCCCCATCTCAAATCCACCACTATAACGCAGGCTGATGTCTGCCTCCCGATTGACTTTGCCAATATAGCCGCCGCTGGAGATATTCATGGCTAAGGAGATCTTTTCGGTTTCAGACAGGGTGAACCCACCATAACGGACGGACACGTCGCCTTCGTTGAGGTATTGTACATCGGCTTTAGAATAGGCCACGGCCAACGAATTATCCGGACCGTTGAGACGACCAGCCTGCAGGCTACCGTAGCTTACCGAGATGGCCACTTTGCCGTCCCTGTCATCCAATTCAATAGCTCCGTAACGATTGGCCAACGCCAATTCATTTTCCTTCGGCATATAGACCTCATAGTCTATCTGCAATGCACGATGTGCGGTACCACTGGTCAATGAAGACCACCAGCCGGATTCGTCCGAAGAAGCAATATTGGTCTTGAAAGATATGCTATTTGCTGATTTTGATTCGTCGATATTTACCCGATCAAAGGCAGATTCAGCCCTCTTTTCTGAATTTTCAGCGGTGCGGATTTTTATCGTCACTTTTATTTCGTTGCGGTTCCAATTGTGGAGTGTGATTTTGCCATACCGGTTGTCAATGCTAACCTTCGTATGATGGTTGATTGGATAAACTTTCTCAATGACCTTCTCCTTTTGAAAGCCCAAAGGGCTAGTCATGTCGTATGGGTTCCCAAATTGCTCCCAATCAATGCCGGCGATTTCTAAGGCAGCTTGCTCGGCTTTTGCTTCCGAAAGCGCAGCAATTTCTTCTATGTCATCAGCCAGGGTCTCAAAATCGATATCTTCCAGGGCGTCCAGCATCTCCAGGCCGATTTTCGAGATCAATTCCCTGATGGTTTCTACCGTTGTATTCAGCGTCGTTTCTTTCTGGATATGCCGATCGGATTGAGCGAATGCTCCCAGGTGAAACAATGAGCATAGGATGAGTAGTAATGTAAATGTATTAAATCTGTTCATTTTTGGTTTGGTTTTTCGTATTGTTGATGTAATTCAGTATTTCCATTTGCTGGCTTAGTACTTCAATTTGTGCTTGAAGATTGCGTATCATGGCCTCCAATGTCAGTTCTTTATTGGGGCTTTTCACAAATTCCTGTTTCAGCATTTCATAATTGGCTTCCATTTGATGGAGCACTTTCGAAAACTCCCCGTACAATGCCGGATCGGATGTTGCGATATATGCAATGGAGTCTTTTTTCTGTGTGACCAACCGAGCATACACCTGTTGTTCTGCGGCGAGATGCGGATTTACCTGGCTGTAATCGTCATAGGCGTGTTTCCTTCCGTAAAAGTAGATAACGATGCCCGCTGTGCCGATCAAAAATGTGATAGCTGCCACTTTCAGTACCTGTATCACCCAGGGTTTGCCGGTCATGGGGCTATCATGACGTGATTGCTCTTGCTGGTCCAAATTGCTGGCTATGCGTTGCCACAGATCTGCGGGCGGATTAGCATCATCAAATGCTGCCTTGTTTTCCGCTATGAATGTTTTTAGATCCTTTTTCATTTCTTCTCCTTTTATAACGCCATCAATTCACTAAATAATCCAATAGTTTACGCTTTCCCCTAAGGAATTGGCTCCGTGAAGTCGCTTCACTGATGCGTAATATATGCGCAATTTCTTCATGGTCATATCCTTCAAGCAAATATAAGGTAAGTACCAATCGATAGCCATCGGGTAATTTACGGATGGCATCTTTAATGGCACCGACTTTCAATTCGATGTCGTTTTCTTCTATCTCCTCTTCGGCGATCTCGTCTCCTTCTTCGAGTGATTGTAACTGTAATTTTCGTTTGCGCAGGGTGGATATGGATTTGTTTATCACGATTTGTTTTATCCAAAGCCCGAAGGTACTTTCCTGACGGAAACTATCCAACCGTGTAAATGCGTCAATAAATGCTTCTTGCAATACATCAGCAGCCTCAGCTTCATCCTGTACGATGCGTAAAGCCGTATTATACATGGCTTTTGCATACAGGTTGTATAATTTAAATTGGGATTGGCGGTCACCTTGTTTACAGGCCACGACCAATTCATAATGCTTATCATTGAATGAGGCTTCCAATTAGTTGCGTGCTATGATTCAAAAAATGTGTTATTACACCGCGTTCTGCTATCATTCCCAACCTGCTTTTGCTTAATAGACGCATATAAGGATACGTGTGTTGCATCCCTTGCATAAAAAAGAACAAGCATGGGGTAAAAGGTGTTTTTCAGGTGTGGTGGATAACTTGTGTATAAACGGCAAGTTAGTTAAGTTTGCGGCAGATGCATATCATTAAACTCAAAAAAGGCAAAGACAAAGCCGCCCGCCAACTACATCCGTGGGTTTTTTCCGGCGCTATAGCAGATGTGGAAAAGAACCTTCATGATGGGGACACCGTGCAGGTGATCGATCAGTCGGGCGAATTTATCGCTTATGGCTTATTCAACAGCCAGTCGCGCGTAGCAATCCGGCTACTAACGTGGGATAGCAAACAGCTTCCGGATGAATCCTGGTGGAGAAACCGGATACAACAATCGATAGCGGCGCGGAAACACCTATTGAATACACGTGATACCGATACATTACGACTTATTTTTGCCGAAGCAGACTTTTTGCCGGGATTGATAGTGGACAAGTATGGCGATTTTCTGGTGATCCAGGTACACGCTGCTGGTATGGAGCGTATAAAACCAATTATCGTAGATGAACTGACCCGTTTGCTGGCTCCGCGCGGTATCTACGAACGCAGCGATGCCAATGCCCGTATGCATGAGGGACTGCCCTTGACCAATGGTGTGCTTGGCGGCATCCATCCACCCGAATGGGTAGAAGTCTCTGAAAACGGTATCCGTTACCGGGTGAATATTGTAGAAGGCCAAAAATCGGGTTTTTACTGTGATCAGCGGGTCAATCGGCTACTTACATCCGAATATGCAGCAGGGAAAAGGGTGTTGGATTGTTTCTGCTATTCAGGTGGATTTTCGTTGAATGTATTGGCTCATGGGGCCAAGGAGGTCGTCAGTGTAGACAGTTCTGCTTTAGCCATCGAAACGTTGAACGCGAATATGATATTGAATGGCTTGAACGGAAGCAAGCAGCAAGCTATCCAAGCCGATGTAAATAAGCAACTTCGGGCATTTGCAGCGAGCGGCGAACGATTTGACTTGATTATCCTCGATCCACCTAAATATGCGCCTTCACGTTCAAGCCTTGACAAAGCAGCCCGGGCATATAAAGATTTGAACCGAAGGGGACTGCTGCTGTTGGAACCTGGAGGTTTGTTAGCTACTTTTTCCTGCTCTGCAGCAATGGATATGGCTACCTTTAAGCAAGTATTAGCCTGGGCAGCTTTGGATGCGGGCAAGGAGATTCAATTTATCCGCCAGTTTACCCAACCCGAAGACCATCCCATACGAGCGTCCTTTCCCGAAGGGGAGTACCTGAAAGGATTGTTGTGCAGGGTTAACTGATTTCGTGTTGTAGCGCATTGAGAATCACTTGGCATGACATTGCTATCTCTTCATCATTGATGGTAAGTGGAGGGGCAATACGCAAGGCTGTTTCGCAATGAAGAAACCAGTCAATAATGACACCGTGTGCTGCGCAGTAGTTGCTGATACGTGCTACCTGACTGAAGCTGTCCATTTGCAGGCACAACATTAGTCCTTTGCCCCGGATTTCACGGATGGCAGGATGTTGGAGATGCCGGCGGAATAGCTGGGCTTTGCGTTCGACGTCTTCCACCAACTGTTCATCCAAGATGACGTTGAGTGATGCCAATGCTGCGGCGGAGCTCACCGGATGCCCACCAAACGTGGTGATGTGCCCTAAGATTGGGTTGTCTTTGATAACATCCATTATCGCTTTGTTGGCTACAAAAGCACCGATGGGCATACCACCGCCCATACCCTTGGCCAGCAAGAGAATATCTGGTTCAATGCCATAATGTTCAAAAGCAAAGAGTTTCCCTGTACGGCCAAAACCGGTTTGTATTTCATCAAAGATAAGTAAGGATCCCGTATCGTCACAGCGCTTGCGGACAGCGCGGATATAACCCACGTCGGGTACGCGGATACCAGCTTCGCCCTGTATGGCTTCTAAGATGACCGCTGCCGTACCTGTGGTGATGTGGTGGAGATCTTCCGGTACGTTATAACGAATAAACTTAATTTCCGGCAGGAGGGGTGCATAGGCCTTATGGTATTCAGGATTGCCAATGAGGCTCAGCGCACCCTGTGTGCTGCCGTGATAGGCGTTATGAGCGGCGATGATTTCACGGCGTCCGGTAAACTTCTTCGCGATTTTCATTGCACCTTCGGTAGCTTCAGCTCCGGAATTGGTAAAATATACCGTATCAAATCGTTTGGGAAGTACAGCCAGGAGTTTAGTAGCCAGTGCTACCTGGGGAGCTTGTACAAACTCGCCATATACCGTCACATGCAAGTATTTACCCAATTGATCGGTGATTGCTTTAAGTACCTTTGGGTGCCGGTGCCCGATATTGCTTACCGCAAAACCGGATACCAAATCGACGTATTTTTCACCATTGGGGCCATACAAATAAATGCCCTCAGCGCGATCAATCTCAATAAGCCGTGGAGAATGAGAGGTTTGGGCTGTATTCAGTAAAAAAAGTTGCCGATTAGTGAGCATGCATTCCCGTATTTACTCGTGTTCTTTATCACGGCGCCGGTATTGTAGCTCACGAAGCAGGTAGTTGCGGAATTCTTCTTCAACTTCAAAAAACCGGGAGGCGCGGGCTTCCCCAACGACGTTGGCAAAACGTTTCCGGTATATTTTCTTTAATTCCAATTCCTTGGCATCAAAGGCAAGGACATCACGGTCGGTGGCTGGATTAAGGGTATTGCCGGGTAATTTTTGGCTTTGTAAATTTGATCGTCCCTGCAAGCCCCCGCCACGCCGCTCGTGCTTTAGCTTCGATATTTCCTTGTAATATTGATTATACACCGGAAAAAATTTTTGGGCCTCTTGCGGGGTGAGGTTGAGTTCCTTGGTGATGAATGCTATTTTCTCCGCTTCGATCCGTTCAAACCGCTGTGCCCTGCTTTCCTGCGCCAATAGGCAAGTGGCGGAAAGCAGCAACATCATTGCGATAAGATTCAACTGTTTTAATACGGCCATTTCTACAGCGTATGATTAAGGTATGCTTCTATATCCTCTTCGCTCAGTCCTTCACCGATATAACCTCCATCGAAATCATCCAAAT
Source organism: Parapedobacter koreensis (assembly GCF_900109365.1). Lineage (GTDB taxonomy): Bacteria > Bacteroidota > Bacteroidia > Sphingobacteriales > Sphingobacteriaceae > Parapedobacter > Parapedobacter koreensis. The sequence continues at coordinate 134,266 of NZ_FNZR01000004.1, forward strand.
GTTCCGAAATATAGACCACGTCGCCTGCCGTACCATAAAGTTCGAGGTAATTGAGGATGTCCTGATCAGATACCGAAGCCAATGGGCCGGCGATCGGTTGGCTATCATCAGCCAATCTAAAGAGCCCAGCGATACTTATCATTAAGGCGACACACGCTGCAGCGGCATAAAACATCCATCGCGGTCGGCTGATTTTCCTTATGGGGATTATTTCCTCCCGAGTGGTGGTCTGACGGGATATACTGTTTTGCAGGGTACCAAAATAAGACGAAGGAACGGTAAATCCTGTTTCTGACACGTGTTCATTGAGCTTTTGGGTAGCCAGCAACCGTTCCGTTAAATCGACAAAATAAGCTGGAGGTACTGAAAGGCCGGGATCAGCAACTACGGCCTTCAGTTTTTGCTCGATAAGTTTTGCTACCGTGCTATTTTCCAATTGCTCAAAATAACCTTCAGGAACTACAAATGCCGCTTGGGAATCTTCGATATGGCGGCACCTTTGCAATATACGTTGTTGCAGATCTTCGAAATAACCTTCAGGCAGGATATAGGAATTCACACGCAAGACTTCGGGAAGTGTATCCGATGCGTCTACATGCTTATGAGTGTGTTTATCCTTCATGGTACTCCTTAGATGTTTTTGTTACGTAAAGGTTTAATCGTTCGCCTCGAAAAATTGCGCTATTTTCTTTACGGCCAAGTGATAGGAGGCTTTCAATGCACCTACGCTGGTACCCAATACGTCTGATATCTCCTCGTATTTTAAATCATCAAAGTATTTCATATTGAATACCATCCGCTGCTTGTCGGGCAGCGTCAGCAAAGCCTGTTGCAATTTTAGCTGCGCTTGGTTGCCATTGAAATAAGCTGTTTCTGTGAGCGAATCTGCTAAGTAAGCCGAACTCTCATCATCCAATGAAACGTTTTGCCGTTGTTTTTTCTTATTCAGAAACGTGATGCATTCATTCGTAGCAATGCGATAAAGCCATGTATAAAGCTGGGCATCTTCCCGAAAATTCTCCAGGTTTTTCCAAACTTTGATAAATATGTCCTGTACTAAATCATCTGCGTCATCGTGATCAACAACCAAGCGCCTTACATGCCAATAGATTTTTTGCTGGTATTTTTTTAGCAATAATGCAAACGCCTCGTCCCGCGTACGTTTATCTGCAAATTTTTCCAATATCTGGGCGTCTTCCATCATCTGCTGGCTTATGCCTCACCCTCCGTTATTTGCGTTTGATCACTCGTTGGGCAGCTGCTACAATATTGGCCGCGTTCAATCCATATTTTTCCATCAGCTGCGCTGGGGTACCGCTTTCGCCGAAGCTATCGTCTACTGCTACATATTCCTGTGGAGCTGGGCGGTTTTTTACCAACACTTGCGCAATGCTGTCGCCCAGGCCACCGAGCCGATTATGTTCCTCCGCCGTGACCACACAACCTGTTTTGGCCACTGATTTTAAAACCGCTTCCTCATCCAATGGTTTTATCGTATGGATGTTGATGATTTCGGCATCGATACCCAGTTCGGCCAACTGTTCACCCGCTTGAATAGCTTCCCATACCAGGTGGCCTGTGGCAAAGATGCTGACATCGCTGCCTTCATTAACCATCCATGCTTTGCCAATTTCGAATTTTTGGTCGGCATCGGTAAAAATAGGGACTACCGGACGGCCAAAACGCAGGTATACCGGCCCCTTGTGATCGGCAATTGCAATGGTCGCCGCCTTGGTCTGGTTATAATCGCAGGGATTGATGACGGTCATTCCCGGCAACATTTTCATCAAGCCAATATCTTCCAGGATTTGATGTGTCGCACCGTCTTCTCCCAAGGTAAGGCCAGCGTGGGATGCACATATCTTTACATTTTTCCCGGAATAAGCGATTGACTGCCGGATTTGATCATAAACACGCCCAGTAGAAAAGTTGGCAAATGTGCCTGTATAAGGAATTTTTCCACCTATGGTAAGCCCTGCCGCGATGCCCATCATGTTGGCCTCGGCGATGCCCACTTGGAAAAAACGCTCAGGAAATTCCTTAATAAAATCATTCATTTTCAGCGAACCGACCAAGTCGGCACAAAGCGCCACGATATTATCGTTTTTACGGCCCACTTCCAACAGTCCGGCTCCGAACCCCGAGCGGGTGTCTTTTTTATCTGTATAGGTGTATTTTTTCATTGTTTGTTAAGCTATTAGACATCAGACACTAAACATTAGACGTCAGATTTCAGTCTCGTGTCGGTTGTCTCGTGGTCTATTGTCTATAAACGATTAATAATCCCCGAGTGTTTCCTCCAATTGGGAAAGTGCAGTGGCCAATTGCTCATCATTAGGTGCTACACCATGCCACTTGTGCGATCCCATCATGAAATCCACGCCATTGCCCATCTCTGTTTTCATCAGGATCAGTACCGGCTTGCCTTTCCCTGTGCGCGATTTCGCTTCAGCCAATCCGGCTAATACCTCTTGCATCACATTGCCATTCATTTCGATCACATCCCAGCCAAACGCTTCCCACTTGGCTTTGAGGTTGCCGAGCGACAACACTTCCTCAGTAGCGCCGTCGATTTGCTGGCCATTGTAATCGATGGTGGCTATCAGGTTGTCCACTTTATTGTATGGAGCATACATGGCAGCCTCCCAAATCTGGCCTTCTTGTTGTTCGCCATCACCCATCAGCACGTATACAAGGTGATTGTCTTGGTTAAGCTTTTTTGCGCGGGCTGCACCAATAGCTACCGATAGCCCCTGGCCCAATGATCCGGAAGCTATACGTATACCGGGTAACCCTTCATGGGTAGTTGGGTGCCCTTGGAGACGTGAGTTAATCTTGCGGAACGTGGCTAATTCGCTAACATCGAAATAGCCTGCACGAGCCAGCGTGCTGTAAAATACCGGAGAGATATGCCCATTGGAGAGAAAGAAAATATCTTCTCCGAGGCCATCTATGTCGAATCCGGTTTTTCGCTCCATGGCGTTAAAATACAAGGCTACAAAAAAATCGGTACAACCTAATGATCCGCCGGGGTGACCGGATTGGCACGCATGAACCATCCGCACGATGTCTCGCCTGACCTGGGATGCAATGCGCTCTAATTTGTTGATGTCTTCACTCATTACAATGTTGGTTACTATTGATTTGGTGCTAAAGTTAAGGATTTTACTGATGATAATTGAACGTTGGTCTGGAAAGTTGCGCTGATCAAAGCAGCGGCAGCAATACCTTCCATACATTTTCAGCTAGTATACGGTGGCCTTCTTCGGTGGGATGGATCCCGTCCCGTTGATTTAACTCGCTTTCACCGGCTACTCCTTCCAATAAGAAAGGGACATAAGCCATATCATTTTCTTTGGCTAAAGCCGGGAAAATAGCCATGAATGCACTGCCGTAGTTGCCGCCCATATTTGGTGGCACCATCATTCCCGTAAGTACCAGTTTACAGTCGGGGTATTTAGCGGTGACTTTGTCGATGATACGCTGTAGATTTTTGTGAGTTTCTTCGGTAGGTATTCCCCGTAGGCCATCATTTGCACCCAATTCCAGTACAAATAGGTCTATCTTTTCATTGAGTAGCCAATCGATGCGCTCGTTGCCAGCGGCCGTTGTTTCGCCACTTAGCCCGGCGTTGATAACACGGTAGGGAAGGGCTAACGAATCGATGCGCTGTTGGATAAGGCCCGGAAAGGCGAGCTCTTGACCTTCCAATCCATAACCTGCCGTGAGGCTATTCCCAAAGAATAGAATGGTTTTCGTCTCCGCTAAGGCAGACGCTGTATCCTGTTGTTGGTTTTCCGAATCGCCCCCTTCCGCGCCGCCCGGTGAATTGCTGCAAGCAACGGCAAAGAATAATCCGAGTATGGGGATAAAAAAACGGTTGAAAAACATAGCTGAGCTTACATTGCTTCGGCTACCACTTCCTGTACTTCAGGTACCATCCGCTTAAGCAAGCCTTCGATGCCCGCTTTGAGTGTGATGGTAGAAGATGGGCAGCCACTGCATGATCCACGCAATTCAACGAATACCGTCCCTTCTTCAAATGATCGGTAGTTGATGGCCCCGCCGTCTTGTTCAACTGCCGGGCGAACGTAATCATGTAAGATTTGTTGTATTTTGATTTCAGTCTCCGAACCTTCAAAGGTTACGTCTTCGTCTTTTGCAATTTCCTGTATCTTGAGTTCGGATTCTACGGCACCTTTTACAAAGTCCTTCAGAATCGCTTCAATGTCTTCCCATTCCGCATCTTCGCTTTTGGTAATGGTCACAAAATTACTGGCGAAGAACACCCCGTTTACGAAGTTGAACTTGAAGAGTTCACGGGCAAATGGCGAAGCTTGTGCCTTTTCCCTGTCGGGGAAATCCAAGCTTCCATTAACGAGCAACTTATTGACCAGAAATTTCATGGTCGCGGGGTTGGGTGTATATTCGGTATAGACGTTTATCGTTGCCATTTCTTTGTCATTTTCTGCAAAGGTATTAATATTCCCCTAAAATTAGGGTCAATGTATCGTCAGATTACACGCCCGTGTAATTCCAAGGCGTGATGGCTTTCAATTCTGCTTTCACCGTAGCGCTGACATTAAGGGTATCTACAAAAGCTGCAATGGTGGCTTGCGTGATGGCTTCATTGGTACGGGTCAATTCTTTGAGCGCTTCGTAAGGTTTTGGATAGCCTTCGCGCCGCAAGATGGTTTGGATGGCTTCTGCCACCACGGCCCAATTTTGTTCCAAATCAGCTTTTAGGGCAGCCTCATTCAAGATGAGTTTGTTTAGTCCTTTTAGCGTAGATTTAGCAGCAATGAGCGTATGTGCCAGGGGCATTCCAATATTGCGGAGTACGGTAGAATCTGTCAGATCACGTTGGAGACGCGATATTGGCAGTTTCGCCGCCAAGTGTTCGAAGAGTGCATTGGCTATGCCCAGGTTGCCTTCGGCATTTTCAAAGTCTATGGGATTAACTTTATGGGGCATGGCAGACGACCCAATCTGGCCCTTGGTGATTTTCTGCTTAAAGTAATCCATGGAAATATATGTCCAGACGTCCCGGCATAAGTCAATCAAAATGTTGTTGATGCGTTTCAACGCATCGCATTGTGCGGCAAACTGATCATAGTGCTCAATTTGTGTCGTGGTTTGCGAACGATGTAGCCCCAAGGTTTCATTCACGAACCTATTGCCAAAGGCGACCCAATCCATTTGGGGGTAAGCCACTTTATGCGCATTGAAATTGCCCGTGGCCCCGCCGAATTTTGCCGCGTAGGGTATGGATTCGAGGAGTTGCAACTGATTGGACAATCGTTCGACAAATACGTGAATTTCCTTGCCCAAGCGGGTAGGGGAAGCCGGCTGTCCATGTGTGCGGGCAAGCATCGGTATGGCGGCCCATTCCGTGGCCAGTTGTTGCAGCGTACTGATGAGGGTATTGAGCTGGGGAATGTAAACATTCGTCAACGCCTCCTTCCATGAATAGGGAATGGCGGTATTGTTAATGTCTTGTGAGGTGAGGCCGAAGTGGATAAATTCCAGCGAGTCTACCAATCCCAATGTCTCAAACTGATCTTTTAAGAAATATTCAACCGCCTTTACATCGTGGTTAGTTTCTTTTTCCTTGTCTTTAATCCATTGGGCATTCTCCAAGGAGAAGTGCCTATAAATATCCCTTAGCTTATCATTAAGGGTGCCATCGAAGTGTTGCAACTGCGGTATGCCAAATCCGCATAAACTAATAAAGTATTCAACCTCCACAAATACACGGTATTTAATAAGGGCATATTCGGAGAAAAAAGCTGACAACTCATGAGTCACGTGATGATAACGGCCATCTACAGGGGACACAGCCGTAAGTGGTGATAACGCCATATTAAAATCTAGTTTCCCGCAAAAGTAGGGATTTTTAGGGAAAAGAAGGGCTTGCTAGCGAATCAGACGTGGCGGTGGTATCTCCCCAAGTTGCTGAATCGTTTGCCGCCGAATCAATGAACAGGGAGTCTGCCCCATCCGTGTCATTCTCGTTTTCTCTCGGATTTCCGCATGAAGCTATACCTATCAGTAAGCCACATGCCAATAATAATCTAAACATTTTCATGCGTATGGTTTTAACGTAAAAAAATCAGATGGTAATGCGCCCGCCGGTGACCGGAAGTGTAGCACCAGAGATATAGTTGGCTTCATCGGAAGCTAAGAATACATATGCAGGAGCCACCTCTACGGGTTGGCCGGGGCGCTCAAACGGTGTGTTTTCACCAAAATGCTCATGATCCGGGATAGTAGAGGGGATAAGCGGCGTCCATATTGGCCCCGGAGCTACCGCATTTACGCGGATTCCTTTGCCCTGTTCCAGCAAGATTTGGCTCAGATTGGCCGTGAAATTCTGGATAGCCGCCTTGGTAGCCGCATAAGGAAGCAAGGTGGGATTGGGTTCATATGCATTGACCGATGTGGTGTTGATGATACTTGAACCAGGGGGCATATGCGGTTCGGCTGCCTTGCAGAGGTAAAACATGCTGTGTATATTGACCGCAAACGTTTTTTCCCATTCCCATGCGGGAATATCCTGCAAAGTCTCCCTGGACATTTGATAGGCAGCATTGTTGACCAAGATATCGATTTTGCCAAATTCCTTTATTGCGGTTTCCACGATTTTCCAGCAGTGTTGCTCAGCGCTGATGTCCCCTTTTACTTGGACGGCTTTCCTGCCGGCTTCTTCGATATACTTGATCGTATCCTCGGCATCCCGTTCTTCGACGTCATCCAAATAACTGATTAATACATCTGCGCCTTCCCTTGCAAAAGCAATGGCTACCGCCTTTCCTATGCCCGAGTCGCCGCCCGTGATGATCGCCGCTTTGCCTACCAACCTGCCTTTTCCACGATACGATTGTTCGCCGTGGTCGGCCTGTGGATCCATGGCACTTTCTGTACCGGGCACTTCCTGTGGCTTTTTTGGGAAGGGCGGCTTCGGATACTTGTTGGCTGGGTCTTCATGCGATTGCGATTCCTGATCAACATGTTTGCGCGATGTCATAAGTGCTCGTATTATGTTATTGCTAATTTACTATACTCTGCCTAACAATCCGGTTCGTCGTTGGTTTGGTTTTTATAAACATTCCGGGGATGTGATTGTAAGTATATTAATAGCAATCAAGTAAGCAAACAAATCCACTACATTATGGCCATAAAGAAAGAAAGTGCGCAAGTCTCGGCTGATAGTAAGCGACTGCGTGATAAAAAAGGGGACGACTTGATCCGTGCAAGGCACGATTTGAAGGAAAAAAAACAACAGAAAAACTATGAAGCCGGTATTGACCCGCAAGATGAACAGTTTAATACCATGCCGGATGTTAATACCATGCCGGATGGTACAGGCGAAAGCCGTGGCGATAAAAAATAGTGAAACATACCCCGGTAGGCAAACATTTCAGCTGTTTATTTGTACACCTTCTTATATTGACTTAACTTTAGTTATTCAACGCACGGCTTCATTAATCAAGTAGTTTAATCTGCAGCTATCAGAATCACAGGGCATTTTTAACTACTTGTAACGTTAACAAGTATAGATTTAATGAAAAAGAAAATTTTGTATATTGAGGACGATCCAGATATGGCCGATATTGTTGCAGAAATCATGCAATATGAAGCTTATGAGGTGATCATAGATAGCGGAAAATCAATGTACAAGCTCTTAAAAGACAATGACATCGGATTGATTTTGATGGATGAAGGATTAAGATGGTGCTGGGGCAGCAACTTGTGCAAGGAATTGCGGTTGAATGAAGAGACTGCAACGATTCCAATCATCATGATTTCGGCCGTCCGCGATATCGATAATATCGCCCAGCATTGTGGGGCTAATGCCTATATCCGGAAACCATTTGAGATTTATGACGTCATCGACGTCGTAAATGAGCACTATCCGAGCAATGATACGGGTTTATGAACGCGAACAAACCAATATAACTGCAATGAAAAGGAGTAAAGTAAGTCGGGTGGCAGCGCCTACAGCCGCGCCATATCAACGTTCCCTTCCTGTCCATGGGGTCATTGAAAATGATGAATATTCCAACGAAATGTTGGGCGTCAGAATGTTCGAAAACATGAAAATGGCGTTGTTTTTCAGTTGGATACAAGGCCAGATGAATAAGGATAAACGGGATCAGAAGCCATAAAACGCAGGGACTTGACTTGAAACGGAAAGGTTCAAAACTTCGTTACTTACCGGACGTTGAACGTGGTTACACACGCGTGAAACGAGGGCGGGGATATTATTTTATGGATCCGGAAGGCAACCGGGTGACGGATACCCGCAAGCTGGAACGTTTCCGTGCATTGGTGATCCCGCCGGCGTGGAAAAATGTTTGGATTAGCCCCAGTAAGCGGGGCCATCTGCAAGCCACAGGGCTCGACGAAGAGGGGAGGAAGCAATACCTCTACCATCCGGACTGGACGACGGAAAGGCAGCGGGCGAAATTGTCGCGGATGGTCGATTTTGGCCATGCATTGCCACAGATCAGAAAACATATCGCAAAGGATTTGCGCTATCAGGTACTTAGGAAAGAAAAAGTCATAGCGATAGCGTTGAAAGTTACTGAGGAAACGCTGATTCGGATAGGCAATGAACAATACCTTCGCAAGTATGGCAGCCGTGGGTTGACCACGTTGAAGAAAAAAAATGTAGACGTATCGGACAATGAAGCGGTATTCCGGTTTCGTGGTAAAAAGGGGGTGCGGCAACAGATTACGGTACGTAATGCCCGTCTAGCTGCGCATTTATTGGAATTGGCCCGCTTGCCAGGTGCGTATCTATTCCAATACCTGAATGAAGATGGAAAACGATATCGGCTTAGCGCGGCTGATATTAATGCCTATATCCAACGCTTCACCAATCGGGCTTTTACTTCAAAAGACTACCGTACCTGGTATGCCGGGCTTTGGGCATTTCGCTTGTTTGCGCGGTGTCTTGACTATGGCAATGAAAAAGAATGCCAAGCCAATGTGCTGTCCGTGCTGGATGCCGTATCCCGGCGCCTGGGAAATACAAGAGCGGTCTGCAAACAGTATTACGTGCCGGACAGCTTAGTGAGCGCTTATACCGACGGATCGCTATTGCCGTATTTGAACCAGAGCTTAAGCGGTAGCGGCCAGCCTATGGCTAAGGAGACGGAGAAGCAGCTCTTGGTTTTTTTGCAACAAGCAACCCAGGGATAGGTCATTTTCGCTGCAGTCTTCTTTTAAACGATTGCAGCATTGAAACCGTGTTTTTTTTCGTGTTTACGGGGCCAATAAGCGCTCCATAGGCCTGAAGTTCGGGAATATTATCGCAAATAATTTTGATGATGCCTATCAAGGGTATGGCCAATGCCATGCCGGCTACCCCCCACAGCAACTCCCCAGCGACCAATCCCATGATGGTAAACAACGGATTGATATTCACCTGTTGGCCGACAACAAGGGGTTCGAGTATATACGTTTGCAAAAACTGTACGGTTAAATAAACCAGCACGATGCTGAATACCATACGCGCGTCGCCGCCCTGCGCCAATGCGCCTAAGATAGCGATCAGGTTGCCGACGAAATTGCCGAAGAACGGGACAATCTCCAATATGCCGCAGACAATGGCGAATAATATGGCGCCCTCCAGCCCCACGATACTGAAACCTATACTGTACATGATCCAAAGGACAACAACCATTTTAAAAAGACCAATCAGGTATTGGCCTGAAACAGCCACGGACTTGAGTACGATGTTATTGGCATTTTGCCTTTTGCCTTCAGGCACAATGCCAAGGATAAATTTTTTCAGATGCGACCGGTAAAAGATAAGCAGGTACGTGTAGACAATGATTAAAACGCCATCTACCGCAATACCAGCCAAGGTGTTGACGAAACTGAAAAACATCGCGCCTGCTTGGTTGGCCGTCTCTTTCTCGTTTCCATTGAGCATTTTTGCCTGCTCTTCCATCGGGATGCCAAAGGTTTCGCTTACCCATTCCCGAAGGGTGTCCACTTTGGCGGTCACTTCTTCTTTCATCTTATCGAAGTCGTCCGTCATGCGACTTAGCTGCCATGAAAGAACAACGGCAAGCAACGCAATTATTCCTATGACCAACAATACCGGTATAAGTGCAGCTAACGCCCGGTTGAGCCCCTTTTTTTCCAGTGATTCACTCACTCGATTGAGCACCATAGCAAGCAATGCTGCCAGAACCACAGGAATGAGAAAGGGGGCAGCAACGTATAAGCTCGCAACCGATAACGTTGAAATGATAATGATGTTGGCGATGCGTGCGGTCTTTGCGGGCATTGATTCAGGCGTTATTTTTCATGCCAGCAGGATTAGTTTTCCGTGGAGTAGGGCTTGAGTTTTTTCTTCAATTGCTGTCTGGCCACATGAATCCGGGTTTTTACCGTTCCGATAGGAATCCGGAAGTGATCGGCTATTTCATGATATTTATAGCCTTCATAATACATCGAAAATGGATAATAATATTCGGCTGATAATTTAGACAAGGCATGTTCGATGTCTTCCATCACAAATTTTCCTTCCGCCGTATTACGTAGGGAACTTTTGAATAAATCCGATGATGAAATGGTGTTGGATTTAAGTATGATGGCATTGGTTTTGACCTTCCGTCTATAGTAATTGATAAATGTGTTTTTCAGTATGGTGTAAAGCCATGCCTGCAAATTGGTGCCTTCTTTAAATTTATTATAGTATGAAAAGGCTTTTAGCAGGGTATCCTGTACCAAATCATTGGCATTTTCTTCGTCGCGTGTGAAATAAAAAGCGTAATTGCTTAGGGAGTTAGCTTCTTGTACAACTTTCGTGTTAAACTCAATCTTATTCATAACCTATTGAATTAATCGTTTAAAGTATATTGTACGTTAGTTTTGTGCCAGCCACGAAGCGTAATCGTTGGTCTTACGTGAATGCATCATCATGACGAAACAATATGGAACCGTAAGCCAGTAGAAAATTATTCGTTTGTTTATAGATAGTTTCTGTTTACGCTATGATATACGCAACAGCATTTTTTTTGTTTGAATTATTTTTAAGTAGCTGTTATTGTATGCTCCTATAAAGCTACTATTTTTAATGCGTACTCGCATGTGATTTCATTATTGTAATTAATTTGTTACTAATAGGTGTTATTGGGGCAAACGTGTTTGATGTGCAATCTATTATTTTCGGATAGCTGCCTTCTTGCTGGTATCAGCGGGCGGGATATGATCCACCTCTTTTTCGGTTTCCCGTTCTTCTACATGTACTGCAAATTCGGCTGGAGCAATGCGAGACCCAACATATTCGGCATATGCCCTGGTAAATGAAGCACCGATATAAAGGATAGCCGCTGTGTAATAAACCCATAGGAGGAGCACAATCACGGAGGCAGCGGCACCATAGGTAGATTCCGGGCCTGTAGTCTGAATGTAAAAACCAATTATAAAACGGCCTATCATGAATAATATCGCTGTAAAAAAAGCACCGGCTTTTACATCTTTCCACTGGATGCGGACATCGGGCAAAAATTTAAAAATGACGCCGAATAAGATGCTGATGACGACAAAATTAGTAATTGTTTCGATGGTGAGTGATAGATAAACCGCCAAATCAGAAAATAGCCGTCTTACATAATCCATAAATATCACCAGCAGCCCATTGATAATTAGTGATACGATGAGCAAGAAGCCCAAGGACAGGACAAGCGATGAGGAGAGCAAGCGATCTGTAATCAGTTTTACCCATCCCCGTTTGGGTTTTGGCTTGATCTCCCAAATCTTATTGATGGAATGTTGCATATCCCCAAACACGGTGGTGGCACCCAAGAGTAGCGTGCCGATACCGATAATTAAGGCTAATGTATTGTCTTCCTTGAGTTGGACATTTTTGAGAATCTCCTGTATCTGCGCAGCGGTACTATTGCCCACTAACCCATTAATTTCTTCGAAAACCTTTCCTTCAGCCGCTTCCTGACCAAAAAATAACGCGGCCAAGGAGATGGTTAATACCAGTAATGGGGCGAGCGAAAATATTGTATAATAGGCCAGGGAAGCACTGAACTTGAGTCCTTTCACATCCATGAATATGTTGAAGGTGTTTTTTAGGATAGTAAACCAACGTTTAATAAAGCCCTTTGATTTCATAAGCCGTAATTGAATTACCAGTTAGTATGTAAATCGCTAAATTCAATAACAGGCGAAGACGTTTTTTAGTTTAGACGAAGTGGAAAATGACAGGTTTTCTCCCGTTTTTCATTTTGTGCCAACAGTTGACTGTCCGGTTTGTTGTGCAGCATATACGCACTTATCGTTGATAAACATATGGCTCTGAAACCCCAACAAGAATTGACGGAAGGAGATTTGAAGCGCGGGCTGAAGATGGTGATTTGGGATGGCTTGGCTTCCGAAGTGGTGATTTCGCTTACCGGGGGGGCATTTTTGGTAGCCATGGCATTGCTGCTTGGCGCTAATAATGTCCAAATCGGGTTGTTAGCTGCATTGCCGATGATCACCAACATTTTTCAATTACTTTCCGTCATGCTGGTCAGGAAGTACCAGAATAGGCGAGCCATATCGGTCATTTGTATCGCATTAGCGAGGATTCCGCTGGCCATTATCGGTATTGTGGTGCTTCTTTGGCAAGGTGGATCCATCAACATGCTCATCTTCTTCCTTTTTTTCCATTTTTTCTTTAGCTCCGTATCCGGATTAAGCTGGAATTCATGGATGAAAGATATGATTCCCGAAAAAATGCTGGGTGAGTATTTCTCGCGAAGAAGCCGGTATACGCAGACACTGAACGTAGCGCTGAGTATTATTCTTGCCTTACTTCTCGATTTTGTCCGGAGCCGATATCCCGCATACGAGCTCACTACATTTGCAGTGTTTTTCGTCATAGCAGGCGCTATTGGTGTGATAGGTGCTTATTTATTATCGAGAGCACCCGAACCACAATCCTATTTGTCCAACGCTAGGTTGTTTACACTGTTGCGCATGCCGCTGAAAAACGAGAATTTCAGACGGTTGCTGGTCTTTAATTCGGCCTGGGTTTTTGCACTGAATATCGCAACGCCCTTTTTTACGGTATTTATGCTGCAAGGGATGGGCTTGCCGCTTTCTTATATTATTATATTGACCATTATCAGTCAGCTCGCCAGCATCATGACTTTGCGGATGTGGGGGACATTTTCGGATCGGTATAGCAATAAAAGCATTATCGCCATAAGTGCACCATTGTATATCCTTTGCATTATCGCCTGGTCGTTTGTGGGCATTTATTCGCGGCTATATGTCAACCTCGGATTGCTCGTGCTCATCCATGTTTTCAGCGGCATATCCACAGCGGGGATCAATCTTTCACTGACGAATATCGGACTGAAGCTTGCTCCGAAAGAAGATGCGATTGTCTACCTTTCGGTCAAAAACATCGTGACCGCTGTATTTTCGGCGCTTGGCCCACTGGTGGGCGGTGTCTTGGCCGACTATTTTGCGGATAAAAATCTGGAAATCACATTTGAATGGAATAGCCCGAATTTCGATAAGGCACTCAAATTGGTTTCCCTTCACCAATGGAATTTTCTGTTTTTGATTGGTGCATTTCTCGCGTTATGTGCGTTGGAATTGCTACCGCGGGTGAAAGAAACAGGCGAGGTGGAGAAGGACGTGGTCAAACGTATCATGCGTACCCGTCTCAAGAGCAACATGAAAGATGCGATTATTATTGGCAACCTTATCACTTGGAACAATCAGTTGAGAGCCATTTTGAATCGGAGAAAAAAACGGCCAGTTACCTCTTCCTCCTCGTCCGGTAGATGACATACGTCAGTATGCCGATGAAGAAAATAACTCCGAATAGTAGCGAAAGAAACATCGTGACAACGTATTAAATCGTTCGTTATTTCCTAATTCTACAATGGAGTTGTGATTTTAGTTTTATTTTTTTAACATTGCTACCTCGCGTGACCTTAACCATGCAACTGTAAAATCGTTTTTTATGAATCACATCCTGAACCGCCTCCAAATTGTGGATATGATACGGGGATTAGCCCTTTTAGGTATCTTGATTTTTAATATTCAAACCTACGCGTTATTTGCATTCCTGCGGCCTGAGCAGGTGTATGTGCTTGGATTGGATGCGCCCTCCACTTATCTTCCTGTACAGCTGCTCATACAGCTTTTTGTGCGGGGGCAATTTTATACACTGTATAGTTTTCTCTTTGGATTCGGATTTTACATGATCATGAACCGTAATCTTGCACGGGGGTGGGAAGGGCAGCGTATTTTCAGGCGAAGGATGTGGATCTTGTTGTTATTTGGCGTAATCCATGCAACCGTTTTTTGGTTTGGCGATATTTTGCACAAGTATGCAATACTTGGTTTTACCCTGCCTTATTTCTATGCAAAATCGCCGAGACAGATCATCAATTGGATTGGGGGTATTGCAGGGGCAACCATACTCATCAGCATCGTCCGAACGGTGTTGTTTGGTTCGAATGAAGGGAATAGCCAAGAGATGGATGCGGTCATTGACCAAGTCGTGCAAACTTGGCAACACGGCTCTTTTTTTGACGTGCTGAATATGCAGAAGCTGGGTGTCGCCATGCTTTGGTTCATGGATGCTCAGCACGGCTTCACCGGACTTGCCCATTACGAAATCATGTTTTTGCTGGGCCTGTTAGCGGGTAAAGGGGAAGTATTTCTTCGGATTCCTGAACTGAAAGGAATATTGCGGACGTGGACATTTCGTCTTCTTCTGGTGGCCTTCCTGTTTAAATTGGTAGCCAGTGCGGAAGTACTGCGATTGCATTGGCTGCCGGACAGCTTGCATCATTATGAGACGTTAATTTATTCATTGAGCAGGTTCATTGGCACTCCGCTGCTTACCATAGGCTATTTGATGTTGTTTATCCTGCTTGCTGGAAATTCGTCGTCGGCCCTCGCACGATGGATAGCCAATGCCGGGCGTCTTGGTTTGACCAATTATTTGATGCAGACCTTACTGTGTATGCTACTCTTTTATGGTTATGGCGTTGGCTTGTCTGGATCGCTTACCCTGCTGGAAGCCGTGGGTGTTGCCTTCCTCATCTATATATTTCAACTCGTGTACAGCACCATTTGGCTGAGGTATTACGAAATGGGGCCCATGGAAGGTCTTTGGAGGCGGCTGACTTATCCACGGAAATCTGTGTAGCTATGCCTTACGCTTATCGGCGTATCCAACCGCGCAAAGGACTTTCGATAAGCAGGAAATCCTGGTATTCCGCAAGGACATGAGTCTGGCCGCCTGTTTCCAAGTCGGTTATCTTTGCTGCTAAGGTGTCTGGCTGGGCATATAGTGTATGTTGCCGAACGAGTTGCATCGGGCGCAGGCGGGTTAAGGGTGCCAACTGCTTTTGTGTCACAAAATGTCGGCTCAAATCCGGCAGCACCACGCGATATCCATTGCGATAAGTCGCTTCTACGAACACGGGCGTATGGCGCGGGATGCTGGGAAGCAGTGGCACGGTGGTACGCAAGGTATCGCCCATCCGAGCCGTGTCGGCTACGATTTTTGGGGGCGTCGACTTTCCCGGGCGTACAAAGGGCAGCGGATCCACCGCTCCACCCATTCCATAGACGCCAAAGTGCAAATGTGGCGGCGTAGTCTGCGCATTTCCGGTATTTCCCATTAGACCAAGCGTGTCACCCATGTTTACGGACTGTCCGGCGGTAACCAATTGGCTGTCAAGATGGGCATAATACAGATTCAATGGCCTGCCTTTTGGTCGGAGCCATATGACTTTACCTCCCAACCGATTGTCTCCCACGCGGCCCACAATACCATCGGCAGCTGCAACAACGGGAGTGTAACGCGCCGCAAAAATATCTATCCCTTCATGTTTGCGGCTTCCGCCATCCCGCGTATCGCCAAACACACTTCCAATGTGCTGCTTGGCGTTTGGTGTTACGGGGTTGGCCAAGGAAGCTTCGGCGGTGAGCCGAAGCCTGAACGAAAGTTCAGCGAGCAACTCCGGCTGCACGCGCAGCATGTACTGTCCATCGCGCCTAATGTCCCAACTGAGCATAGCGGCACCGGTATCTGCCGAAATGAGGTGTTTAGGGGCGGCAGTGGTAGCTTGTACGGCTTCAAAAAGGTCGACAAACAATAGTACGCTGTCTGCGCTGTTTATCGATATATCGGCATGTAGGCGTTCTCCCTGCCGTGCCGTAAACGTGTAAGCAATAGCAGTAGGCTTGTCGCGTGCGATATAAGCGGACTCCTGGTGGGGGATGGTGATAATAGCGGGATCGGCAAGGCTTTGTACCGATGCTTGAAACCATTGTCGGTACAATGTGCTGCCTTCGAGGCCCGCATCACGCAGCTGTTTCAGATAACGCTGGTGTGGGGACTGGCTTTTGAAAAGCGTCCCTGTAAGTTGGTCGCTGCATGCGGCAAAAAGCCCTATGAGCAGGACGGAGATATATCGGATGTTACCACAATAGCTGTTCATATGTTATAGTTACAAGCATGTCGATTCATTTGTTTGTTTATGTAACAATTCGAATGTTGGTTTGTATCTTATAAAAACAACATCAAAAATGGGAGAACTAACAGTAGCTATCATTGGTTGTGGGGACGCCTTCGGGAGTGGTGGGCAATTGCATACCTGTTTTTATATCAAGGCACCGCATTCTAGCCTATTGCTTGACTGTGGCGCGACCGCATACTACGGGATAAAGAAACAAGGGATAAATATGGATGACATTGATACCATCGTCATATCCCATTTCCATGGCGATCACTATGGTGGCGTGCCTTTTCTGTTACTGGAAGAGGCTGTCCGGCGCCGGGAGAAGCCCTTGACCATCATCAGTCCGCCAACGGGGAAAGATCGGATTACTAAACTCCTGGAGCAGCTTTATCCGGGCAGCGACGTGTTGGGCAGACTCAACCTGCTGTTTAAGACCTATATGCCAGACGGTGTATTACAAGCTGATCATTTGGAAATAACCGCGCTTCCCGTGGTACATGCACCGGATACATTGCCCCATGGACTGCGCATCGGAATAGGGGGAAAGGTTATCAGTTTTTCCGGCGATACCGAGTGGACACCGATATTGATCGCATTAGCGAGAGACGCTGATTTATTCATCTGCGAATGCAATTATTACCATTCGGAGGTGAAAGGACATATGAATTATCAGACGTTGCTGGCCTATGATGACCAGCTGACATACAAGCAGGTGCTGCTTACGCACTTTGGCGATGAAATGATTCAAAATCGTGGTCGTATCCATCATCCATATGCACAGGATGAGCTTCGGGTAGCTTTATAGCTAACTAACTTACCCGTTTGCTATTGATGGCTTGCACCCATTCGTGGTGATCGCAGCGGCTGCAGTGATGGCTGCCGGGTGCCAGTTGTTGTAATGTACCGCAATAGATACATGCATATAGACCTTCTTGTTTGATGTGGTCTACATGCTCTCGGTAGGCGCGCGGTAAAATCGGTAATCCATATTTGACCTCGTCTTCCGGATAGAAAAAAACACTCATGCTTCCATTAGTCTCCAAAATGGCAGCCCGGACTTGGCCAAGGTGCTCGACGCCTTTGTCTCGCAATTCGGCAAAGAACTCGTCTTTCGAGAGACTATCTTTAGCATCGTCCTTGATAATCAGGACACTATCCTCTACAATATATACGGGCTGACCTTCCAGCAGCCGCTCAAACCGCTCGTCTTTCGTCATTAACCAAGTAATCAGGCGGTATAGGCCAATGGCCGTGGCACAGACCAGCACGGTAGGGACGATCGCTACATCATCATAGAACATGGGATCACCGGCCGCAGAACCTAAACTCAGGATGATTGCCAGCTCAAAGACCGACAGTTGCCGCACACCCCGCTTTCCAGACAGCCGGAGAACGGCCATGACGACGATAAACATAATGGTCGTGCGTAAAACGACTTCGAGGGCAAATTGACCGTCTACATCGTACAGAAAGATACGTTCCCAATCCATGGTTTACACCAGTTACATCAGCTGACAAACATCAAGTTTCTTGGAATATACAATTCATTGGGATGAAATGTTTTATCGTAAAATATCCAACAATTAGCGGCGATGGCTGTTTAATATAATAAAGAAAGCAGTCACGTTTGACTACACGATATTGGTGGAACGCTTAAAGAAAAAAATTATGGCAACGTTAACCGAAAAACAACTCGATACACTGATGGGATATCATGAGGCCCCTGTTTTTTCCGTGTATATGCCTACCCATCGTACACATCCTGACAACGTGCAGGATCCACACCTATTCAAGGAATTGGTCCAGCAATTTAGGTCGGTAAAGGCCGAATATGATCGGGATAAAGACATACAGCATATTTTTTCCAAATTTGAGGCATTAGCCGATGACTACCGGTTTTGGCAACATGCCAAAGAAGGACTGGCGGTGTTTGCGACGCGGGAGTCATTCGATGTATACCGGCTGCGTAGGCCGGTGCAGCCCCTGGCCATTGTGGCAGACAGCGCCCATACCAAGCCGTTATTGAAATACCTGCAAAGCGGCGACCGCTACCACGTATTGGTGCTCAGTACGAATACCGCACAACTGTTTGAAGGCGATCGGTACCAGCTGGATGAAATCGATTTGTCGCAGGAAAACGTGCCCGAGTCGATGATTGATGCGCTGGATCACGAGCTGCGCGATCTGCACGCTACCTTGGCAGCCTATCGTACAGCCACCGGCGAAAAATGGGATGTCGCGCAAAATCACGGGCTGAAAAAAACGGATGTCGACAATGACATGGAGCAATTTTTTAGGGCGGTTGACCGGGCGGTCATGGCCAGGTACTCCATCCCTACGCGGCTTCCACTCATCCTGGCATCGCTTCCGGAACACCAGCACCTTTTCAGGCAGGTAAGCCGCAACAGGCAGCTGATGGAAGAAGGGATAAAAATCAACGCAGGGGCATTATCCAATGAAGCCTTGCGGGAAGCTGCTTGGAACGTGTTCGAGCCCTATTATAATAAACGACTGAATGATATCATTGGGGAGTACCGGCATGCTACCACTAAACGGCTCGGTACTGATCAGCTTGATGAGCTTGTAAAAGATGCGTTTGACGGTAAAGTGGCAACCTTACTGCTTGAGGAAGACCGCATCATCCGTGGCCGCATCGTGGATAGGAATAATGTGCTTTACCACGCGGATAATACGGATAACCTGGTTGACGATGTGCTGGACGATCTCGCGGAACTTGTATTGCATTTTGGCGGTGAAGTATGGATTGTGCCCAAAGGCAAGATGCCTTCAACCACGGGCGCAGCTTCCGTCAACCGATTTTAACGGTTTCTTATTCGGTACATGAGTTCTTTCTTACAAACAACTATTCGCCCTATTTGTTGAGCAGGATGCATGGATGCTGATAAACCAACGATGCCAACTAATAACACACTGAATCGCCGAGACTATTTCCCAAATCATAACGTAAGGTTGCTTACCGGCGGCAAAACGTTTTTTTCCTTATTGATTCAACTCATTGAACACGCGCAAGCGTGTATCCACTTACAGGTATACATCTACGAGGCGGACGAGACGGGCCAATTGGTTGCTGATGCATTGATAGCCGCGGCGAAGCGGGGAGTGGCTGTTTACGTGCTGGTCGATGGATATGGTTCGCAGGGGTTGAAACGGACGTTTACTTCCCAGTTTGCTGAAAACGGTGTCCACTTCCGCGTTTTCGAGCCGTTGTTCAGAAGCAAACATTTCTACATCGGTCGCAGGATGCATCAAAAAGTGTTGGTTGTAGATGCCCGTTATGCGGTGGTAACGGGGGCAAACATCGGTGACCGGTACAATGACAAGCCGGGGAAACCCGCTTGGTTGGATTTTGCCCTATGCGTATCAGGTGAAATTGCCGTAAATCTATGCGAACTATGCTGGACGATGTGGAAGAATTTACAGCGTGTTAAACCTATGCCGGAGCGATGCAAGCCAACTGCTGCCCAGTTAGACTTTGGCCATGAGGGCACCTGTGCTGTCCGTATGCGTCGCAACGATTGGGTGCGTCACAAATACGATATCACCCGCACGTACAGGGAAATTTTCCGCAAAGCCAATAAACGGGTCATCCTATTGTCCAGCTATTTTTTGCCAGGTACTGTTGTCCGGCGGGATATTAGCGCAGCGGTAAAGCGTGGTGTGACCATACAACTGATCGTCTGTAGCCGCATGGATGTCCCCTTGGTAAAGGATGCCGAACGATCCATGTACGAGTGGCTTTTGCAGCATCAGGTCGAAATATACGAATATACAGGAAGCATGCTCCATGGCAAACTCGCTACCTGCGATGATGAATGGATGACCATTGGTTCGTTCAATGTGAATGATCTCAGCGCACGCGTGAGTGTGGAGCTAAATCTTGATGTGCGGGGAAAAGCTTTTGTACAACGGACTGTTCAAGAGCTGGTCGCTATCATGGAAAATCATTGCCAGCGGGTACAGGCCGACGATTTTGCGGCGAAAAGCTCGCTGCTAAACCGGCTCATCCGTTGGCTGGCATTTAAAGTT
This sequence comes from Parapedobacter koreensis, assembly GCF_900109365.1. Lineage (GTDB taxonomy): Bacteria > Bacteroidota > Bacteroidia > Sphingobacteriales > Sphingobacteriaceae > Parapedobacter > Parapedobacter koreensis. The sequence goes on from NZ_FNZR01000004.1 coordinate 154,824, forward strand.
TTGCGTGTTGTTTTCTTTCTGGGTACATTTTACATGAAACAGGAAAAGTACCGCAGGAGCTGAAGCCCACAGTCATCTCCGCTGTACTAAAAAAGCGACTCGATGTACAGAAAAGGCAATTCGTTCTTCAAAATGGCCTACGGAACGGACGGCCAACAATCTAATGACATTTATTTTGGCCAACTGGAATGGTTATCGTTCCTCAATTACATCAGTTAATTTTATGAAATCATGAAGCGAATTACGGTAAAAGAACCTATCACGGGAGAAATACTCTCCTTGCTGGCCCAACCTGAAGACTACAACGGCGAACAAGGATGGCGTATCATTGGATCAGCAAGGGATTCTTTTGTGATCTTAGAGAAAAACGGCTCATGGCAAGTGGTCGATGACGATATTCATCCAGCGATTGTGTCGGCCATTGGCAGGGCATTGCGTACCTACGCGCGATATAATTCGTAAGGCCCAAAGATTGCGAAAATTTTTTCAAACAATAGCGATTATTGATTGTCAACACCGTAGAAGAGGCCAAGTAACGGCCAAAATCAAGCTATCTACTAAAGAAAGGAGAAACAAAATGGAAGATTTGAAGAAAACGGCAGAAGTACTGAACGATTTGATTAAAATAAATAATGATAGAATAGCGGGTTATCAAAAGGCAATCGCTGAATTGCCGGTTGCCGACGTCGATCTCAAAGCATTGTTCAGCAGTTTGATAGAACAAAGCGAACGACTAAAAGTGGAATTGCAGCAACACATCAGTGCCTGGGAAAATCGGGCAGATGATCAGACCACGGCCTCAGGTAAGATTTACCGGGCATGGATGGATATCCGGCAAGCCTTCGCTGTAGATGACCGGCGGGCTGTATTGGAGAGTTGCGAATATGGTGAAGATGCAGCGCAAAAAGCCTACCGGCAAGCTGGGCAAGAGGAGGATGTGTCCATTGCCGCAAAAGCACTTATTTCTAGTCAGAAAACACAATTGTTGGCTTCACACGACCAAATCAAACAATTGAGAGACCGGGAAAAGGCCATGGGATAAACAAGCATAAAAATAATCAACACAATAATGGAAAACCTAAAAACAACAGTGGAATGCCTCCGGGATTTGGTGGCATTCCATAGCGAACGAATAAACGGTTATGAAACCTTACTCAACAGGCTTACCACAGAAGAGCAGCACCTGGTCACGTTATTTGAGGCTTTCATCAAGCAGAGCATGATGATGAAGCAGGAATTGCTTGATATCGGGGCGCAACTGGGATTAGCGGAGACCCGATTGATAACGGGAGGTAAGTTTGGCCTGGCTTGGTCCGTTGTAAAAGCGGTTTTTTCGAGCAGAATGCCGAGTTATTCTTTGGACAAATGTAAGTCCGGAGAAAATGCCCTGCTCATCGCATATCATAGTGTAGAAGGTACGGAAGGCCTACAGTCTTCATTGAGGTTAATCATCAACCGGCAAAAACGGGAAGTGATAGCTGCACGGGACTGGATAACACACTTCGGTGCACTTCAGGGGCAAGCCGTGCAACATCAGTTGGCAGCCGTCTCGTGAAAAAAAGATGTTAAAAACGTATGGCCAATGCGACATGAATCAGCTGAAAAAAACATTGGAAGTGCTCAATGACTTGATAGAAGTGAATGGGCAACGCATTTGGAGTTACCAAGCCGTGCTTGAAGGACCTGCTGATAAGGCCGATGCGGAATTGAACATGGTATTCGAGCAGATTATTGGACAGGGACAACGTCTACAAGAAGATTTGGAGCTGGAATTTGTGGCCTTGGCCCACGACCTTCCAGTGAAGGGCAATCCTTCAGGCACCATCCTTAGGACTTGGAATATCGTCAAATCCACTTTTGCCGAGAAGGACGCCTTGTCTATAAGTGAATTTTTTAACACCGGTGAGCGGGCATTACTTAAAGCTTACCAATATGCAGAAAAACAGACCGGTATAGTACCGTCTTCTAAAGACCTAATTACCCGGCAAAAAAATGAACTGTCAATGTTCTATCGCCAATACAAGCAATTGTATAAAACGCATCAATTTGCTTAACAAACATTCCCAGGAATGGTAGCTATTATCATCATTGTGATATAATTAACATACCAAAGTATTGGGATATCTTAAAACAATCGTACTTTTGCTATAACATGGGAGAACGTGTCGGTTAACTATTGAGGTTATTTTCTTCCATGAAAACTACCTTTCTGGATGAAAAAAGTGCGTAAAGAAGTTGACAACCAGATCTTTAGGGAATTGTTTTTTGCCTCGCCAATAGCAGGTTATCTCTGTGATAAAGACGGATTCTTAAAAGCATATAACCCTGCCGCAATATCGCTTTGGGAGCGGCAACCGGAAATCGGCAAAGAAAGGTGGTCCGGAGCATTTGCAATTTTTTATGTTGATGGGCGGCCGATGCCCGCTGAAAAATCTCCGATGGCTATGGTACTTGCCGGCAAAGAAGATAGAACCGGTGAAGAGCTTGTCATTCAACGTCCTGATGGCACGCAACGGATTGTACTGGTGTTTCCTAAACTTATATACGCAGCCACGGGCGATCTTATCGGTGTGTACACTGCCTTGGTCGATATCACCGAATATAAGCAATATGAAGAAAAGCAAGCCATGCTTTCCGAAATTGTGCAATCATCCGATGATGCAATTGTAAGCAAAAACCTGGAAGGAATCATTATGAGCTGGAATACCGGGGCAGAGCGAATTTTCGGCTATAGCGAGCAGGAAATCATTGGCAAGTCCATCAATACACTTATCCCCAACTATCTTCGTACAGAAGAAGAAACTATTATTCGCGAAATCAAGGCGGGCAGAAAAGTCGATCATTACCAAACTATCAGACGTACCAAGTCTGGCAAAGAGATACCCATCTCGCTCACGATATCTCCCATGCGCAATAAGCAAGGCCAGGTTATCGGTGCATCCAAGATTGCGAGGGATATTTCCGACAAAATTCAACGGGAGCAAACCATACAGTTTCATGCACAGAAACTGGAAACGCTCCACGCGATTGGAAAGGTGATCTCTGAAAAGCTTGACACCCCTTCCATTATCCAAACGGTCATCGACTCTACTACCCATCTTGCTTCGGCCGATGTGGGGCTTTGTTTCTATCGGGTTTCGGACGAATTGGGGTCGTCGAAGCTCTCCGTTTCAGTGGCGGCGCATGGAAATGGGGGCGACTATGATAACCTGCATTTGGATGAGGGTATTATCCACACCATATTTGCAGGGGAGAATGTTGTGAAATTTGACGACGTATGCGAGGCCGCACATATTCTTTCACTTTTTAACACGAAAGAAGGCGCCAAAGCTCCCCGCATACGGCACTGCTTGGCCATCCCTATCCGGGCTGCTGACAAGTTGTTAATTGGAGCCATGTTTTTTGGTTATGCGCAAGCTGAGGTTTTCAAGACCGCAGACGAAGACATGATGCGGAATATCGCTTCGCTGGTTGCTGTGACCCTGGATAACGCCCGTTTGTTTGAAGAAGTGAACGCGTTAAACCTCAAGAAAAATGAATTTATCGCATTGGCGAGCCATGAACTTAAAACACCTTTGACCACGATCAAGGGATATCTCCAAATATTGGAACGGTCTGAAATAGACCAGGTGGGGCGCCGGTTTCTTACCAAGGCCCTGAAACAATTGGAACGGATCAACGCGCTTATTGCCGAATTACTGGATATCTCTAAAATCGAGGCAGGCAAATTGAGTTTTCATTTTGAACGTTTTGACATGAGTGAGATGGTGCTCGATGTGGTGGAAACGTTCCATTTCAGCAGCCAGACACATACCATTTTTGTCAATAATATCCATGGTGACTATACGGTCATCGCCGATCGGCAACGCATGGAACAGGTCATCATTAACTTGATTACGAATGCCATCAAATACTCGCCGAATGCAAATAACGTCTATGTGACGCTTGAGTCTTCTCTCCGCGAAGTAAGTGTACAGGTCAAGGACGAAGGTATGGGAATGAGCCGTGATCAACAGGAGAAAGTATTTACCCGGTTTTACCAAGTAGAGGGAACCTCGAAAATGACGGGTTTGGGACTTGGTTTATACTTGAGTAAAGAAATTATTGAACGCCATGGCGGCCATATAGGCGTCAATAGCCAATTGGGGCAAGGGTCTACCTTTTATTTTTCCATCCCCCGGGAACAAGAATTATGATCAAGTTGTAATTAATAGCCAATTTTTTTAACTTGCGGGGCATGAAAAAAGCAGTCCATGTCTTAGAGGACGACATCGATATTGGCGAACTTATTGTTTTCCTCTTGACTGAACAAGGTTATGATGTAGTCGTGTTTAGCAATATCGCATCTTTTAGGCAACACGGTGGCCAACTGCCTGATTTGTTGGTTATTGATGTGATGCTGCCGGATGGCAATGGTTTGGATATCTGCCGGGAGTGGAAAGCCGATGAAGCTACCCGCTATATTCCCGTGTTGCTGATGTCTGCGTATGAGGATTACAAACATGATGCTAAGGCAAGCAAAGCCGATGGATTCATTAGCAAACCCTTTGATATCAAAACTTTCCTTAACGAAGTAGCGCGACAGTTAAGTTGAGTAAAAAGCCCCGCTTTGCGTAATGAGCAAAGGGGGCGGGGAACGTGGGTTTTCTTATTTGCAAAAGCATCATTGCGATACATTTGCTTCTTCCATGGCGATTTCCGTCAGTTTTACATCCGTATCTTTCTCTTCTTCCAACGTTTGGCTCAACAAATCGGCTGCTTCTCGGTGGTCCATTAAGTTGGCATACGTGACCAAGCATCCATAGCTGGCTATTTCATAATGCTCCACTTTCTGGGCCGCCGCAATCAGCGCAGCATCCAATACGTCGGCGTCCTCAAAATTTTCCATGATTTCTTCGGCTTCTGCTAAGAGGCCTTCCATCGCTTTGCACGTTTTGGCCCTCGGTGATAGGTCTACCGATGCAAATACTTTTTTCAACCGCTCAATATGCTGTTCGGTCTGTGCATGGTGTTCCTCAAATGCTGATCTTAACCCCTCACTATTTGCTTTTGTAGCCATTTTCTTCAAGCCTTTAAGCAAAAGCTTTTCGGCACCTAAGATATCCCTCAGTTCGTCTACAAATAATTCATGAAGATGCGCATTGGGCATGTTCGATTGATTTCTTGCTTTGTTTGCCATGATGTTTAATTCATTTGGTTTCGTTGGTGTATAGTTCATTTTTTATGCCGATACCGGCAGTATTTCGGCTACTTATCACCAATAGCTGTTTTTACAGCCGTTAAGCGGATGTGTAGCTCAATGAGGTCGCAAATAGGTGTCCTATTTCATGGTATAGATGTCTGTTTCTACCGACTCTCGGTCTTCATTTTAATCCGCATAGCTTAGCATGGGGCGTGCATTCCTTATCCCTGAAGTTTGGCAATATATTTTTTATTGACAAAAAGGTAAGTTGGACATATCCTAATGGAAAAAGAGATAAACTCATTGGTAGATTACATGCTTTTTATAAAAGCCTTGAAGCAGAAATACCAAGTAGAAAGCATGACGCGCAGCTTTTTATATCGTGGCCAGGCAACTGATACACCGCTTATTCCCAAAATTTTAAGACTGGTGCCGCGCAATGGGGATTTATTGGCGATAGAACAAGCCTTATTGGGTGAGTTCAAGCGAGCCAATCCGTTGCTCATCGATCCTTTTCAAGTAAAGAATGATTGGGATTATCTGACATTGGGCCAGCATTATGGGCTTCCCACGCGGTTTTTAGATTGGACAGATAATGCATTAGCCGCCCTTTGGTTTGCGACGAGCTCGGCCCTTGCGGAGGAGCGCTCCGGATTGTATGCTGTAGTATGGGTATTTATAGCCGAAACGGGCGACTTCTTGCCCAACACAGGTGATCAGCACCCGTTTGATGTCAGTGAGAGCAAATTATTCAGACCACGTATTATTAAGCAGCGCATCAACAATCAGTCCGGCGTATTTTCTGTATATTCGACCGAAGCGCTTAAACGTAAGCAACGGTTTGAAGAGATGGCAGACTACCGGGCCAAAATGATCAAGATAAAAGTACCTGAAGCAGCAGTGGAAACTATGGTAGATGACTTGCACAGTTTGGGCATAGATGCGTTCAGCATCTTTCCGGAGCTGGAAGGGCTTTGTGCCTATTTGCAATGGAAGTTTTTCAATAATTAGGCGGTCGTCAATTAGGTGGTCATCGCTTTCAATGTTTGCGCATTGGCCGGCGCATTGGCATGTTGGTCGTTGTCAAAATAGCAAAACACATCAATGCCGGCTTCCTGCCATGTGCGGCAATGCGCCGCCCATTCCGATAGGGTGCCATCGCTATATTTTCCCTGGTATTTACCCTGCGGTCCATGCAACCGGATGTATGCAAAATCAGCCGTTATTACTATTGGTGATAAGTGGCCCGCCAATTCATAGATACAGAAGGCGCAATTATGCCGCTCCAAGATTTCATAGACGTTCTGGTGGTACCAACTTGGATTCCTAAATTCGAAAGTGTAGCGAGGTCCTTTGGGCAACTCCGCCAAGAAGCTTGCCAACAGGTGGGCGTCTTCTTTCAGAAAAGGGGGCAATTGAAACAAAACGGGGCCCAGCTTTTTGCCCAAAATTGATGCACGCTGTACAAAACCGACCGTATATTCCTTTACCTCGTGAAGTTTTTTAACATGTGTAATGTAGCGGTTTGCTTTGACCGCAAAAAGGAACTTATCCGGAGCTGTTGCTTTCCAATTGTGAAATGTCCGCTCGATAGGTAGCCGATAAAATGAACTATTCAGCTCTACCGTATCGAATAGTTGTGCATAATAAGACAGTTGGCCGCTATCTTTCAGCCCTTCGGGATAAAAAGTAGCTTTCCAATGCTTATAACTCCAGCCTGAAGTGCCAATATGAATGGTGCCTGCTGCCAACCCAATTTGATTTTATTCGCCCTGGTTATAATGGGCAATAGCCTCTCCAAGGCGTTGCACGGTATCGGGCTGCAAATCACCCCAAAGCTGTGTCCACTCCCCGGAGGTCTCCTGCCGCAACTGGCTGATGGAGGTCTCTTTCGTGTAGCAATGGTAGATAGGCACGCCATCCGTAGTCTGCTCAGGCCGTATCGTGAGCGGCCTGTCTCCAAATTGCCCATCCGCAAGCCTGACTTCAAAGAGCTCGTCCGATTTTTCCATGATCAACTTTGTTTTCAACACCAGCTTTCGTTAATTCAGTACCCCCTGTTGAAGCGCGATGCGGATGACCGTGCCAATGTCTGGAGCTCCTGTTTTCTGAAGCAGGCTTTCGCGGTATTTGAGAATCGTGCGTTTGTTGGTAAAGAGTTGATAGGCAATTTCTTGATTAGAATAACCTTCTAATATGAGCTTGAGGATTTGCTCCTCTCGTGGAGAAAATGCAACAGCTTGGCCTTTTCTCCCAAAGTCCACAGCTGCCATGGATTCCAGTACCTTCAGGTATAATGCTGTACAGATATAGGTATTGCCTGAGAGGATGTGCTTGATGGCAAAGACCAATTCATCCTTGTTGGCTTCGTTCACGATATAGCCATCTGCGCCGGATTTCATCAAACTCAGGATATCCTCATCGTATTCAATTCCCGATAAGACCAGAACCTTGATGTGTGGGGCGATTTTTTTCAACGTAGCCAGATACTTTTGATCATCTTCCAAAAAAACATGGTCGATGACCAACAGGTTTGTTGCCGGCCTGGTTGACAGCGCTGGTATAATATCCTCCCGTTTGGAAACAATTTCCGCAAAAGTAAAATCGGGCTCTTGATCCAAAAGTGCGATAATGCCGTCACGGGCGAGTGTCTGAGGTGAGGCCCAAATGATTTTTGCTGAATTTTCCATAATCTTAACCTTCAATCTTTTAAACTTGGTTTAAACCTTCTTCTTAATCGTAGAGGTATACGTTTCAACCGTTGGAAAGGTTTTAGTTTTTTTAACATACTTTCCCATAGCCGACAGGAAGTATGCTTTTTAGTACATCGGAGAATGGCGAACTAAACTATCCCAAAAACAAGCCAAGCGTTTTCAGACGTTGGTCTGATGCTTATAATGACGATGGTTGTTTGTAGTAACGTGCAGTATTTAAGTGTGTTGCTGATTAATGAACTGATAAGTATGAAAAAACTATGGCCATAAATGGTGGCATGGTATGCCGCTTGAGTCGTGTACGCTGTTGGATTTTGATTATCCTTCATCTTATGTATGCAATATCGTACGGTGTTCGCAAAGGGGTAATACATACAAGTGTTTCCAGGTACAAGTGTTCTGAAAGGTTTAACGGAAAAAAGCAAATGAATAAAAGCAAGAGGCGATTACGGATTTTTACATGGCATATACACGGAAGCTACTTGTATTACTTATCGCAAGGAAATTATGACCTCTATATTCCGGTAAATGATGGACGCACAGCAGGGTATTGCGGGCGGGGTACCACGTTTCCGTTTGGTCTGAATGTGCATGAAGTGGATATTGAAGAGGTGCAGACGCTTGATCTCGATCTCATTCTGTTCCAGACGATAAACAATTATGAGCGGGACCAATACGAAGTGTTGTCAACCGACCAGCGCAAATTACCGAAAATCTTTCTTCAACATGATCCGCCCTGGGGGCATCCCACGGATAGTAAACACGTCGCTTATGGAAGTGATGTCACCTTGGTGCATGTGACCCACTTCAATAAGCTGATGTGGGACAATGGCAAGCTGGACACACGCGTTATTGAACACGGCGTCGTTGATCAGGGGCATACGTACAGTGGCGGGCTGAGAAAGGGCTTGGTGGTCATCAACAACCTGCCCAAGCGCGGCCGCATGCTGGGTTTCGATCTTTTTCTCGAATTGCGCAAGTACGTTCCGCTTGATTTGGTGGGGATGGGTACCGAGCCATATGGACTATCCGAAGTGTTGCATACCCAATTGCCGGCTTTCGCGGGCAGATACCGGTTTTTTTTCAACCCAATCCGTTACACCAGCATGGGATTGGCCGTATGTGAGGCCATGACCTACGGAATGCCCATCATCGGCCTAGCCACCACGGAAATGGGGCGGCATGTCCGGGATGGATTTAACGGTTTTTTGGATCTTGATCCCCTACAACTGGTAGACAAGATGAGATTTTTGCTGGAAAACCAAGATTTCGCGAAAACGATGGGCACCAATGCCCGGCGCTATGCGCTGGAACGGTTCGGTATTCAGCGGTTTGTACAAGAATGGGCGACGCTGTTTCACCAAGTCGCCGAAAGGCGTGTATTCACAAAAACATATAGCTACTAAAAAACGCATCATGAACAAGACTATCGCATTAATCAGTGAACACGCCTCACCGCTGGCCATGCTCGGCGGTGTGGATAGTGGCGGGCAGAATATTTACGTAGGCGAACTTGCACGGCAACTGGCGACTCTGGGGTATACCGTTGATGTTTTCACCAGAAGGGATGACCCAAAGCTACCCATTGAAGTGCAATGGCTTCCAGATGTGCGGATCGTGCACATCGAAGCGGGGCCGCCCAAGCAATTGCCAAAAGAAACACTGTTTCAATATATGGATGCCTTTACGGAATCGATGGAAGCCTTCATGACGAGACAGCCAAAGCGGTACACCTTGTTGCACGCTAATTTCTGGATGTCGGGCTATGTGGCCATGAAACTCAAGGAACGCTTGGGCATTCCCTTTGTTGTTACCTTCCATGCCTTGGGCAAGGTAAGGCTGATGCACCAGCGGGAAACGGACAAATTTCCGGTGGAACGCTGCGATGTGGAATCCCAAATCATGCAAGCCGCAGATGGCATCATTGCCGAATGCCCGCAAGATGAAGCGGATTTGATCCAATTGTACCAAGCTGACGCAGACAAAATTACCATGGTACCCTGTGGCTTTAGTCCGCATGAATTCCACCCGATAGACAAGGCATATGCCCGGATGTTGTTGGATTTGCATCCCACGCGTAAGATCATTCTGCAATTGGGCAGGATGGTGCCTCGCAAAGGCATTGATACCGTTATCCAGGCATTAGCCCAATTGCGGGGAAGCGCTATAGATGCCCAACTGGTCATTGTGGGGGGCGAATATGAGAAGCCGCATCTCCATGCAGACGTAGAGTACAGGCGGCTGATGGAGATGGCCAGCGTGTTGGACGTAGCGGACGCCATATCATTTGAGGGCCGGAAAAACAGGGAACAACTAAAATATTTTTATTCCGCGGCCGACGTATTTGTCTCTACACCTTGGTATGAACCTTTTGGCATCACGCCGCTGGAAGCCATGGCGTGTGGTACGCCGGTAATTGGTGCCAAGGTGGGTGGAATCCAATACAGTGTAGCCAATGGCAAGACCGGTTTTTTGGTGAGGCCTAAAGATCCGGAGGCCCTTGCCCGCAAACTCGAACTCGTGCTCAAAAACGACGACTTGCGGATATACATGCAGCACAATGCAATAAAACGTGTGAATGAATGCTTTACGTGGAAGAAGGTAGCACAGCAGATGGATGAAGTCTACCGGGGTCTCACCGCAGCGCAGTTGGACAATGCCAATGACGACAAGCAGGTCATTGCCGGGGCCTTTCAGGAGGCAGCTGATATTTTCCGGCTGTCGGCAGATAGTCTTACGGATACTGTATTGCGTGCAGGAAAAATGTTGGCAAAAACGTTTGCAAAAGGCGGTAAAGTGCTGGTCTGCGGCAATGGCGGCAGTGCAGCTGAAAGCCTTCATTTCTCCGCGGAATTGTTGGGGCGGTTTGAGTTGCCGAATCGCGTGGGGCTGCCTGTCATTTCCTTGATGGCCGACGCTGCGATGCTTACGGCGTGGTCCAACGACGTCGGCTTTGACGATATCTTTGCCCGCGAGGTGGAGGCATACGGCCGTCCGGGTGATGTCTTGATGTGCCTGAGCACCAGCGGCAACTCACCCAATATTTTGGAGGCGATGGACAAGGCTAAGCAATTGGGAATGGTTTGCGTAGCACTCCTGGGTAACGATGGCGGCCGGGCCGCGGCCAAGGGCGACATCAACCTCGTCGTGCCTTCCAGCAGCACCCAACGGATTCAAGAACTGCACCTTCATATCATCCACCTGCTTTGCACCATCGTGGAGCAAAAGCTGGAGGATTATTCGGCAAAGCACCAAGCTTCCGGATTGTCGTCATTGATCCAAGCCGTCGATTTGCCTTATCAGCAAAATGGAAAAGCAAAACACCATGCCAAACAAAAAAGCCATATTTTTGGATAAGGATGGAACCTTGATACGGGACGTCCCTTATAATGCCGATCCCAGCAAAATGGAGCTGTTGGCCGGTGTGGCAGACGGTCTGCGGCAGCTTAGTACCCTGGGTTATACCTTTTTTGTCGTGACCAATCAGGCCGGGGTAGCAAAAGGTTATTTCAGGGAGGAAGCACTCGCCGGTGTGGAGGACAGATTGCAGCAACTGCTCAGCGACAGTGGCGTGACATTAGCAGGCTTCTACTATTGCCCCCATCATCCCGAGGGCGCTGTACAGGCATACACAAAGCGATGTCATTGTCGCAAGCCGATGCCTGGCCTGCTATTGGAGGCCGCAGTCATGTACGGTATCAGCCTTGGTGACTCTTGGATGGTGGGCGATATCCTCGATGATGTAGAAGCAGGCAACCGGGCAGGCTGCAAAACGGTGCTCATTGACGAACTCCGGCATGAGCGGAAAAAGCCGTTAGACGGATACCGCCATCCTGCATATATCGCTGATAATTTCAGCGAAGCAGCAAATTTAATCCTAAAAAACACCTGACATGGAAACCCATAACTGGCAGTTCGCCGCACAATTTGAGCAGAAGACAATTCTGGTGATTGGCGATTTTATCATTGATAAATACATCGCAGGAGGCAGTACACGGCTATCGCCTGAAGCGCCGGTACCGGTGGTAGATATTCAATCCGACCGATGGGTGCTGGGCGGTGCGGCTAATGTAGCTGCAAACCTTAGTGCGCTGGGTGCGCAAGTGATTTTTTGTTCGGTGATTGGTGATGACGCAGATGCCGACCGTGCATGTGCCTTGGCATCCGAAAGCGGAGTTTCGCCCGATTGCCTTATCCGGGAAAAGGCCCGATCTACATTGGTCAAAACCCGGATATTGGCCGATGGCCATCCATTGGTCCGGCTTGATAGGGGCGATGATACAGCGATTTCCCAATCGTCGGCGCGACAGCTTATCGATCATTTGCAACGGCATTTTGATGCGTGCGACGGCGTGGTTATCGCCGATTACCACAAGGGAGTGGTGACACCTGCTATCATCGACAGCCTTATTCAACTGAAGCAAAAGCAGCCTAAATTCATCGCGGTGGATTCCAAGCGGCTACCGCTTTTTCGGGAATTGGTGCCTACTTTGGTGAAGCCCAACTATGCGGAAGCGGTGCAGCTTCTTGGCCACGAAAGCAGTACAAAAGACCGGAGGGTTTTGCTCGAAGCATGCGGCGATGACCTCTATCAAAAAACCGGCGCACAGTGGACGGTACTCACGTTGGATAAGGACGGCTCGCTCTGGTTTGAAAACGGAAAACTGGTTTTCCACATCGGCGCGATTCCGGTAGCTACCCCGCATGTATGCGGGGCCGGGGATACGTTTGTCAGTGCCTGTACCCTGGCGTTGCTCTCCGGCGCCGATGCCAGGAGGGCCGGGGCCTTGGCTACTGCGGCGGCCACCGTGGCGATTGAAAAGGAAGCCACATCGCTATGCACGCGCCTGGAACTTTTGGCCAAGCTGGACAACGAACAGAAGCTGGTGACTTCAATGAAGCACCTGCAGGAAATCCGCGCTTACTACAAAAGCATGGGGCGTCGTATCGTGTTTACCAACGGTTGTTTTGATATCCTGCACAGCGGCCATGTCAATTACCTGAAACAAGCAAAAAAACTTGGCGATATACTCATCGTCGGGGTCAATGACGACGATAGCATCCGAAGACTCAAAGGCCCGGAAAGACCTATCAATGGGGTCGCCGATCGGCTGTCTGTCTTAGCGGGCCTGGGTTGTATAGACCATTTAGTCGTCTTCGGGAATCCGGAAGATGATACGCCTGCTGCGCTTATTGGGGTGTTGGCTCCTGATGTTTTCGTCAAAGGTGGCGATTATCAAGTAGCAGAGTTGCCGGAAGCAAAGTTGGTGGAGTCACTCGGTGGTGTGGTACAATTGATTCCACTGACGGCCGACCGATCGACCACGCAACTGATTCGGCGCATCTATGAACATACGCATGTAAAAAGTGCTATCATATGACGGCTCATGAATAATTGGAACAACTGTAAAAACCTGCTGGTCGTGCGTCCGGACAATATCGGCGATGTGCTGATGAGCAGTCCGGCGATTCGTGCGATAAAGCGGAACTTTGGAAGCAAGATTACCTTGCTAACGTCCGAAGCAGGCGCGGCGGGCGCAACGCTATTGCCCGAAGTGGACGAGACGCTGGTGGCCAACTTTCCCTGGGTGAAGCACACTTCATCTATCTCGCCAGCCTACCTGGATAAGTTGGCCTTACAACTGAAAAAGGCCGCCTTTGACGGCTGCATCATCTTTACCGTATACAGCCAGAATCCATTGCCTACGGCCATGCTGGCCTGGGCGGCAGGCATTCCGCGCAGGCTAGCCTATTGCCGCGAAAATCCCTATCAACTGCTGACGCAATGGGTGCCCGATGACGAGCCTTACTCCCGAGTCAGGCATCAGGTCGTACGGGATTTGGATTTAGTGGAGCGGATAGGCGCTTATTCCAATGACGATCGGATCACCATTGCCGTGCCTACAGGGGCCGACAGCCTGGTAATGGCCAAGCTGGCCCATATTGGTGTGGATGTAAGGCGTCCATTTGTGATTTTCCATGCTGGAGTGAGTGAGCCCAAAAGGGCCTTCCCGACCGAACGCTGGGCGGTGCTGGCACAACGTTTTCTGGCTACGCATCCTACACAGCAAATTTTATTTACAGGCAGCGCCGGAGAGCGAACGCTGACCGATCACTTGCACCAGGCTTGCGGAGCAGGTACATTTTCCGTCGGCGGCTTGCTGGATATCGTGGAATTTGCGGCCGCCATCCGGCAGGCAGCCCTTGTCGTATCCGTCAATACGGCCACCATCCATTTGGCGGCAGCTTTGGGAAGGCCACTGGTTGTATTGTATGCGTGTACCAATCCGCAGCATACGCCATGGCGTTGCTTGCATACGCTATTCTCCTATAGCATTACGGATGATGGCCTCCGGAGCCGGAATGAAGTGATACGTTATGTGGATCGTTCCTTATACCGTGAGCAGGTAAACCTGCCCACCATTGACGACATCTTAAACGCTATCGAGGTAATGCTCGATAGCCAAGGGGAGCGTCAGCTTGCTTACTAAGGTGTCTTCCACCAGTCGCAGGTCGGGCGTCTGAATCCAGTCAATCGTCACCAAAGCAGACTTATTTATCGGCCGCCACCGGCTCGGCTCCCCATCCATGCTGATGATGACGCCTGGCGTTCCTAAGGCTGAAGCCAAGTGTGATGTCCCCGTGCAATTTGATAAGATGGCTTTGGCCTGTTTGATGAGTACGGCCAATGCACCTAATGATGTCTTTCCTGCCGCAATAATCGGTGTATAATGCATCAGCTGTGCCACTTGTGTGACGGTGGGTATCTCGTCGGCCGTGCCAGTGATGACTACTTCATAGCCAAGTGCTGCACACTTATCGGCCATATTGGCAAAAGCCACCGGGGGCCACTGCCGCCACGCCGCCCTGCTCCCCGGATGGATACAGACATACTCGCCGGGCTGTATCGGTAGACCAAGGGTTTCAAAAGCTGCATAATCCTCCTCGGTAACGGGAAATTCCAAGTCCAGCCCTTGGTGTGGAATGCCAAGGTGCTGCATCAGCAACAAATGCCGGCACACTTCATGCACATGCGAGGGGTAAGGAATGAAGAACTCACCGGGCGGGCGGTAGCTGGCCTCGGTATAAAATCCTGCGGTATATGTGGCACCAAACAGCTCGACCAGGGGATTGACCAGTGTGCCGTCGCCTTGCATCTGCAGTGCCAAATCGAATTTCCCGGCTTGCATGCGTGCAAGGAAATGAGGCATATCCTGTACAGTATAAGGCTGTTCGGGAAGACCGGGATAGCCGGGAAAGCGCTCAAACGCATCAAAATACATCGGAAAGCGTTGCACCAGTTGCTCTGCCCAAGGCAGTCCCACGAGCGTAATGGATGCTTGCGGCAGGTGACGACGCAGGGCCCGTATGGCCGGTATGAAGCACAGGAGGTCACCCAATTGCAGGGCGCGGAAAATTGCTATTTTATTGATTTTTTCAAGTTGCATAGCTGTTAGGGATTAAAATAACAGTACCCGGTATTTGATCGCGCCGTACCATTGCCAATAGATAGCAATGAAGGGAATCAATAGGGATGTCACGGTCATCTCGGCAATGTGGCTTGCTGATTTGCTGGTCATGCGCAACCGCTTGCAGGTAAAAACAGCCACACAGAGCAACCAGCCGATAAGTGCCAGTTGAAACCATGGCGTCCAATCCAATACCAGTGCAGTGCACATCGCTGCAAACAGCAGTACGGTGGCATAATAATGCCAGACAGGGTGTCGCTGGATTTTTTGACGGAAAAGGCGGGGGTATTTTTTGTAAAGCAGCGCATTGTATTGCCCCTTTTTTTGTTCGCGGAGACTTACGCCCCAAGGAGCAGCACGTACGGGATGCCGCACGCGGGCAGCCTCAACGTGTACAATCGGAATGCCCTGTATCATCAACTTGAATTGCAATTCGCTATCTTCGCGCCATGCCATGCCGAATGCTTCGTCAAAGCCGCCGACAATGAGCAACGCATCTTTTGTGCAGCAGCAGTTGGCCGTCACAAACTCCGCCTCCTGTAGCTGGGCCGTATTCCATTCAAAATCGGTAGGCCGGGGCGATAGTGGCACCTGTACACCACCCGTCATAGCGATATGCGGCTCGCCGCGGTAATGCCGGCAGAATGCCTCCAGCCAATCGGACGCAGGGAGGCAGTCATCATCCGTAAAGGCGATGAGTGGAGCCGATGCAGCTATCGACCCCGCATTGCGGGCGGCCGCCGGCCCTTGTTTACCCGGTGTGGATAGATAACGGCAGTTTATCCCTGAATTTGCCGCATGCCATTGGGCGACGGCCTCACCGGTTGCCGTATCCGGACCATCACTTACCACAATGATTTCAAAATTTGTATTATCGAGGGTTTGACTTGCAAGCGCCTCCAGGCAGTTAACCAAAAGCTGTGGCCGCCTGTACGTGGGAATGACCACGGATATCCTTGTCTCCATATTGCTTTGCTATTAAAAAGGAACCCATAACCAATACATCAAATGGCGATGTCCAAAAACATTCCAGTGCATCCCGGGGACTACAAACGATAGGACGGCCTACCGTATTGAATGAGGTGTTGATCAATACCGGTATACCGGTAATCCGTTCGAAGGCCTTCAGCAAATCGTAATACAATGGGTTTTGTTCGCGGTTTATCGTTTGTATGCGTGCAGTGCCATCCACATGCTTCACCGCAGGTATGCGGGCCGCCTTATCCGGAACTACCTGATTTACAAAAAGCATGAAGGGCGATTGCTGCGCATCAATAAACCATAGTGCTGCGTCTTCTTCGGTTACGACCGGTGCTACCGGACGGAAATCCTCGCGGTCTTTTACTTCATTGAGCCATGCCTGCATTTCCGGCAGCATGGGCGAGGCAAGGATGGATCGGCTGCCCAGCGCACGTGGTCCATATTCCATCGCACCTTGGAACCATCCGATGATACGGTTGTCCGCAAGTAATTGGGCTGTTTCCTCGGCAACATTTTCCATCCGTGTATAGGGCACCTTGGCTTTATCCAAAAAATCGGCTATTGCGTCATCCCCGTAGGATGGCCCCCAATAAGCATGGTCCATCACGAACGTCTTTTCATGTTCGTCCCGTAGCTTGGCATCTGCCCACAGTGCAGCTCCCAATGCGGTACCCGAATCGCCTGCTGCTGGTTGTATCCACACCTTTTCAAATGGTCCGTCATCCCGAATACGGGCATTGAGCACGCAATTGAGCGCTACGCCCCCAGCCATGGCTAAGTGGCGTTGTTTGGTTTCGCCATACAGCCACAGTGCCAGCTCCAGTACGGTTTCTTCCAATACATACTGAAGCGACCGGGCAATATCGAAGTGATGATTAGTAAGTGGTGCATGCCGGAGCCGGGCGGGCCCGAAGCGTGCTTCGAGTTGTGTTTGCTGGATGTGGTATTGGCCCTGTTCGCCAAGCCATACCATGTCCCTGAAATCTTTTATATAGGTCGGTTTGCCGTATGATGCCAACGCCATCACCTTATATTCGTCTGAAGAACGCAAGAAACCCAAGTAGCTGGTTACTTCTTCATACAGCAAACCCAGTGAATGAGGGAGGTCTACCTGCCCAATCCGGGTGAGGCTTTGTTGCTGGCCCACATGGTAGGAAGTGGTAGCCACCTCGCCACGCCCATCAAGTACCATCACGGCCGCATCCCTGAATGGAGCAGGTAGGTAGGCACTGGCAGCATGGGAAAGGTGGTGCTCGATGAAATGCCATTCCCAGTCGGCCTGATTAGCTTCTTTAAAACGTTTTTGAAGGTGATGGGGGTAGCCATCAACGAGCTGGGCAGGAGCGTTGATAATGGATGATAAAAACAGCCCTTCCCAAGGTTGCGGGTCGACCGGGTTCCAATCCTTAAGGTGGAAAGGGATGGAAATGTCCGGATTAGCAGCTTGTTTCTCATCGATCAATAGATAAGGGTCAAACGAATACACCACCTGGTCTACATCTTTCAGGTGGATGCCTGCCACGTGAAGGCAATAGTCAATCGCATGGAATGGCAATTCATAGGTAGAAAACGGAATAGGCCGTTTCCCGTGTTTAATGCGCGTAAAGCGTTCGTCTTCTACAGCCGCAAGCAATTGCCCGTCTTTGACAATGCAAGCAGCCGAATCATGAAAGACCGCGTTGATTCCTAATGTATACATGATAAAAACACTGGTTATCGATTCTGTTTTGGCCTCTTGACTATAAAAATGGTCATCGCAGTGAGAAAAATCGCCTGAAGGGCTGCATCCAGTAAATAAATGCGACTGATATCTCCACGTGCGACATACAGGATGTCCATGATGAGGAAACTCGATGCTGCCGCATAGCCAAGCAATACCGGCAAGCGCTGCCTGCGCAGGCTGGTTACCAAAAAAGTAAGCCCGATGGACGCGGCCAATAGCCCAACCATCTCCACCAGCCAAGTGTCCTGCTTGGGACCTGTGGCCACCATGAAGCTTTCCATATTGAGCAATGGCCATATCCCCGTAATCAGGAAATAGGCTCCTTGGAAAAGGAATACGTTGCTCAATGCCTTGCTATGCCGATTTACCCCTTGACCCATCTTAACTATCTTGTTGGTCGTGGCCGTGGGTCTTCACGATCTTATTATAGGTGCCTAATAATAGAAACGGCGCCGCCCATTGGCCGATGAACAAAGCCGTGTGTTTGTGCCCCGTGCATTTCAACGCGAGGGATACACCCATAGCTGCTAATGCGGCGCATAGGAATAATTTCGAGGGCAGTTTAGCGGTCTGTTCTTCTATTGCTTTGGTGGTTTCTCCTTCCCGGTGTTGGGGATTTTCTTGTAGTGCCATGATTGTTTCCTTTTAAATGGTTGTCAAATACTGTTTACTTGTATTGACGATTGCATAGACGGTGCCATGATTCCCCAGTTTCTAGGCATTTAGGTGTTTAACGCTCGTTTCGTACCAAACTCGGCTGCGGCTGCTTGCCACATAGTCTATGTTGGCACGACTACCACACTAACCGTTTCGGAATTACGAAACATGGGTTTTTGAAATGGCGACACTATTATGCAGTATTTAGTACAGTAGGACGATGCGTCACGCCAGCAGTGTGGAGTGGGTAAGCTTTTTGCATGATAAATAACAAATACCAATCATTATGGAAATTGAAAAGTTATATACGCGTTTTACAGACTGGTTTATTCACCAAGCACCACGCGTGCTACTGGGTGTACTGGTGCTCGTCGTAGGCATGTGGGTGATTCGGATGCTTTCCGGATGGATAAAGAAAAAGATTACGCAGAAAGATTGGGATCCTACATTGGAGGTTTTTCTTTCGAGCCTGATTGTCATGGCACTGCGGGTGCTGTTGATTCTGCTGGTCATTCAGGTGATGGGTTTGCAGATGACCTTATTTGCAGCATTGATAGGGGCTTTTGGTGTGGCGGCAGGATTGGCACTATCGGGTACCTTACAGAATTTTGCAAGCGGAGTGCTTATCCTTATGCTTAAACCTTTTCGCGTAGGTGATTTAATCTTCACACAGGGGCAGGAGGGTGAGGTAACCTCCATCCAATTATTCTATACCGTCATCCTTACCCGTGACTATCGCACAGTCATCGTGCCCAACAGCAAGCTTTCCAATGAAGTCATCATCAACATGAGCCAAGCCGGCAAGCGCAGACTGGATATGGAACTGAAAGTATCGTATGATATCGATTTCGAACACGCCAAGCAGGTATTGACCGATACCCTTAATCAAACAAGTGATTTGCTGGTAAACACGAATTACCTCATAGGCATCAGCGTACTGGAGCCTGATGGATACAAAATTTCAGTTTCCGTATGGGTGGATGAGCAAGACTATCCGGATACACGGCTGGCCGTGCAGGGAAAATTGCTTCAGGCCATGAAATCACTTCGTTGAGGGGTGTGCTTTTTTGCAAACAAATAAACCACAAAAGCAAACAGGATCGTCCAAAAGGCTTCATATTCCAAAAGGAAACCCCAGCGGGAATCTTTTGGATAGCCTCAAAAGTTGGCATATCCTTATACTGGCGCAATATGTGATTGACTAAAACAAAAAGAAAATGATGATACCAGATAATCAAAAGAAACCCCCTGTAATTCCGCTCGATGTAACGGATACAGATGAAACGCGTGAACCAACAGGCGAAGATTTGCGGTTCAACGAAGCGGAAGATAGCTTTGAATTAGATCCGGAGACTGAAGATGCCGAATACCAGCATCCCGATCCGTATGATACGGCTGCTCCGGACGGGGAAGATGACAATTCCACCTACGATGAGGAAAATCCTTATACACCTGATGAATACCGGGACAAACGGAGCGATCTGAAAGGCGAACTCGAAGAACTGGATGCAGAGGTTGCGGCCGATGAAATCACCCAACTGGACGAAGCTGACGAGCGGCTTGCCGAAACGCCAGAGGATGAGCGCGGTGACCTGGATGAAGAAGGGTATCCGCTGAAGGATGATGCCGGAGGTGATAATAACCCTATTTTGGAGAATTTTGATAACACCAACGATGGGCCGGAAGATGACGAAGACGGGGATGATGACGTGGAGGTGCCTCCTTTTGATGACCCAAGGCGCGATGATGACGAACCGATTTGGGACGATCCGAATAACCCCTTGGAGCCGGAGGATGTACCGCCCGTAGATGAACGGGATCCCTTGGGTGATAAGCAAATCCAGTCAGATGACCCTACAGAAACCCGGGGTTAGCCCTTTAAAATGAGGTGAACAATGATGGTAACACACAAGACAACGGCCGGCGCATCGGTGCCTCCGCAACATACTGGAAAGCAGGTTGATTTGGATGCACATATCGATCTGCCTGATGAAGAAAGTGCGCGCAATTTTTTCCTGCTGGCAAAACGTCGCTTATTGGATGTCAATAATTGGTACCAAATTGCCGAGATACCCATGGCTACGTTTGTACTCACAGATGAATATGGCGGCGAAGCGGTAAAATCCCGCCCTGAAGAAGGCGATAAAATTCGTGTGGATATTCCCGGCCCGGGACCGTCGGCTGGTGACGGTTATGACTGGGTCGTGATTGAAGCTATCGACGAAGTCGATGGCCAAGCGAGCGAAATGTGCTCAATAACCCTCCGCCCAACAGCCAACCCATTAAAGTTAAATGACGACACTGCCCATTTCTTTAAAGATGTGGCAAGTTCCACCATCGTGGTTGAACGGCAGGGGCACCAAGTAATAGCCCGATACCACGGAAGGAATGAAGTGACCAACACAGACACCGATTCGGTAGTGGACAACGCGAGAAATGCGATGGTGGGCATAGGAGCCAAGCTGGGGCTTTCCTATCCCCAATGGAAGAGCTTGGTGGCCGGTCTGGTAAGTAAACCCCAAAACAATGAACAAACTTAATGGTTAAAAGGAAATAGATTAAGCAAACTTATCAAAATTAAAAGATTATGAAGACGTTACGATTTTTAATAGTAGTACTTATATCAGGCATGGTGGCATTGGCGTGCAATAATGCAAACCAGCGCACAGCCAGTGATAGTGTGGATCAGGCGCAGGATGTGAATGACACTAGCGCAATGACCAATAGTGACGATGCGGATTTTGCAGTAAAAGCGGCAGATGCTGGGTTAGCCGAAGTTGAATTGGGCAAGCTGGCTTTGGAAAAAGCTGCCGACCAGCGCATCAAGGATTTCGCCAAGAAAATGATAGCCGATCACCAGAAGGCTAATGATGAACTGATGACCATCGCCACCAAACACAACATCACGTTGCCACCAGTGATCAGCGAAGATCATGTAGAAAAGCAACGGAAGCTAAGGGAAAAGTCGGGCATTGAATTTGACCGGGAATACATCGATCTCATGGTGAAAGATCACGACAACGCGGTGTCCCTGTTTGAGGATGCTTCGTCTGACGCACAAAACGCCGATTTGAAGGCCTTTGCATCGAAGACCCTACCTACCTTGAAACATCATCATGAAGAAGCCCAGGCATTGCGTGATGCCGTAGATCCAACGGATACCACTACCGTGCAACGGATAATGCCTTAGACGGTGAATAGCATCTATCAATACTTGCCTGAAGCCCGTAGACGACGGTTTGCGGGCTTCGCTATTGCTATGCCAGGTTTTTGAGGTAATGGTTGATATAATCTTGCCTCCGTTTTGATTGGTATTGCTCGATAAAACGTGGGTGATCCAGGGCAATAAACGTATCAAACAACTTTTCCGCTGCGTTGATGGTTTCGAAATATGTTGCATTCTTTTTGCCCAGCACGAAGCACACGCCAGTGTCCACGCCGAAATCTATTTGTTTTTTTAGGCTGGAGACGATAAACGGTTTTACGGCAGCAAACAAGCGCTCATCGTCATAGTAATTGCAATTGATCCAATTGCCCTTTCCATTCAGGCGGATAAATCCCAATGGGCATACCGAGTTGATGAAATAGCGACTATAAAACGCCTCTACGCCGCCATATTGGCGGATGACTTCATAGACAAACACCGAGGAGGGCTCATGGGTGCTAATGGACGAGATGGGAATGTCACAAAGCTGGGTAAGCCGCTTGGAGTCCGTGAATGGGATGCCCGTGGCACCACCACCTAACCTTCCCGGATTGATGCCAAGAATCAAAGTTCTTTTCCGGTAGTCATCGTAAAATTTTTTATAAAATGCCGTAGTCACGGACATGATTTCATCATTTGCCTTGAACGGATTCAATAGCTGCACATCAGCTGGCAGTGAATCTGCAAAAGCTAAATCCCGATTAAACTGGATGACGTGGTCTGCAAAAGTATTCATGAGCTGCTACCCTGCATGTTGGTTTCTTTTGGCAATAATACAAAAAATATTGATAAACGGTGGTTTGTGATTTTTTGGCATTAGAATTGCTAAAGAATGGATAGGTTTAGGTTGATAGCCCCTAACCCCATTGGGGCGGCCGCTCACGTCAGTGGGCGGCTTTTTTTTGTCATTTGGTTAATAAGCTTTCCACGAAAGTGGACGGGTCAATGAAGACGTCACCTGCATGAGCGTAGTTTCGGAAAGCAAGTGGGACTCCGCTGTTTTGACATGCGCACTGAATAGCCTGGCGTACTGTTTGCCTATTTTCGGCCACCGCAAGGATAGCCCATATCGGAAGGCATGCTGCCTAAGCCTATTTATTTCCGCTGGATTGGCTAAGAGGTTATTGACCACGGAAGCCAATTGCTCGTGGTTATTGAAATCGAACAGTTTTCCCCGGTTGCCCCGCAGCAGTTCGTTTGCATGCCAATAGGGCGTCGAAACCACCGCCGCTCCAGCCCCTATGGCATAGGAAAGCGTACCACTGGTGATCTGCGCTTCGTTGGGATAAGGAGTTAGGTAGACGTCACAAGCGGTTAAATAGCCATGGAGGTCTTTTTCGCTCATGAATTTTGATATAAACACCAAATGATCCGCCACGCCAAGCTGCGAAGCCAGTTGCTTTAGGTTATTGCGATAATCTTCTCCAGAATGCCTCAACACACCGGGATGCGTCTTGCCCAGGATGACATACTTGACGTCAGGGTGTTGTTCGCGGATGGCTGGCAGCGCCCGGATAACGGTTTCGAGGCCTTTGCTGGGGCCAATCAATCCGAAGGTAAGCAGTGTTTTTCCTGCTGGATAATTTAGCTGCTGTTTCACATCTTGTATACTTGGTTTTTCAAAATCAGGCACCCCATGCGGGATGGATCTGATCTTGCCCGGCGGGATACCGTATGCATCGCACAATAATTGCACCGCCTTTTTACTCATCACAACAACTTTAGCAGCCCTGTCCGCAAGTTTTTTGGTAATCGAAAGCTGGACAGGATCAGGATGCTCAAGTACCGTGTGGAAGATGATTGTGTACGGAATCTGTAAAGCACTGGTCAGCGCCAGTAAGTAAGCCCCGCTCCGGCCACCGAATATGCCAAATTCGTGCTGGATGCAGCATATATCCGCTCCACTGCGGTTGATGAATGCCGCAGCCGACTGGTAATCGGCAAGTTGCTCTTGACTGATGATAAATTTGACCCGATCGTCATAATCATATTGGTTTTTATTGTCTGAATCGTTGATTGCGACCATAAAACTGCCCGATTCCGAAAAAGGTAAGTGTTGGTCTACCGCTTGAATTAAGTTTTCATTGAATGTGGCCAAACCGCATTCCCGGGGTCGGCAAGTAGAAACGTATGCTATTTTCATTCGAATAACCAGCTAAATCTATAATGTGTCGTTGTAAGTGGCGATTGTGCCTCCGCAGTATCTCGTACACTTGCCTATTGTATAGGGTTTAACAGTGCAATTGGGTTATTGTTTGGATGGCAAATGGCCGATTAAAAAAAGTAATGGATAAATGATAAATTTGGGTGATATTTCTGCTACGAAAGGCACATCATAATAAAAGAACATGGCAACGATGACAATGCTACAGGCACTTTACCAACGTATTTTCCCGATAGTGGCCCGTGACGTGGCCAAAAGGGGAGGCACGTTTGAAGAAGCGAAAGATGTTTTCCATGACGCATTATTGGTTTACTATGAAAAAACACATGATAAGCGGCTGACTTTACGGCATGGCGAAGCGGCTTACATTTGTGGGATAGCACGGCACCTGTGGACTAAGCGGTATCGGGAAAACCAACGGTATGCATCACTTGATCAATTGATAGGTAGCTTTGAAGGCGATGACGATTCCGGTATGGACTGGGTGGATGAGGCAACACAGGATGTACAAGGCAGCGTACCAACAAGTGATAAACGTGTTCTCCGGCTATTGCAAGTGGCAGGCCAAAAGTGCATGGAAGTACTCGTTGCTTTTTATTATGAAAAACTCGACATGGAAGCGGTGGCCCGCCGTTTTGGCTTCTCGGGCACACGCTCGGCAACTGTACAGAAATTCAAGTGCCTGCAAAAGATAAAACAGGTGGTCAAAGTAAAATCGCTGCGCTATGAAGACTTCGTTGGATGACCTGCAATTGATGGAAAACTGCCTGCTTGGACGTGCTTCCGGCGAGCAGCGGACGCTTTTTGAAGCCAGGCTGCTGTTGGATCCGGTACTTCGGGAAGATGCGCACTGGCAGCAGCAGACTTACCGCATCATCCGCGACTACGGAAGAAAGCAACTGCGGAATGAGTTGGAGCAGGTACACCAAGTACTGTTTACTGCTCCGAGGCATCGTGCATTCCGTGACAAGGTGCTGAGCTTCTTTGGTAAGTAATCACGGCGTTCAACAATCAATAATTGGCATACCCGCTGGCGGGTGTGCGGGGACTCCTATGTTTAATCCTTCATAAACAATACGATGAATATCAACAGCAATGAATTTCGCCAATATGCCATAAAACATCACGGCATCAACGGCATGTATGTAGACCAGTATGTTTCGCGGGCATCGGCTTACGGTGCACCTATGGCGATGACGCCATACATCACCGAAGAGCGGCAGCTCAATGTCGCCCAGATGGACGTATTCTCACGTTTGATGGTAGATCGTATCATTTTCCTCGGCGAACCTGTGGACGATCGCGTGGCCAACATCATCCAGGCACAGCTGCTCTTCTTGCAGTCGGCCGATCCGAAGAAAGATATCCAACTGTACGTCAATTCGCCCGGTGGATCGGTTTATGCCGGGCTGGGTATCTACGATACCATGCAGTACATCGGGCCGGACGTAGCGACCATCTGCACGGGCATTGCGCTGTCCATGGCGGCAGTGCTGCTATGTGCTGGCGCTACGGGCAAGCGTGCCGCACTGCCCCATGCACGTGTGATGATCCACCAAACCTCGGGCGGCATGCAGGGCACGGCAGCCGATATGGACATCAGTATCCGGCAGACCTTGAAGATACAGGAGGAGCTTTACCGTATCATCGCTACCCACAGCGGGCAGGCGTATGAAATGGTGGATAAATTGTCTGAACGCGACCACTGGATGACAGCCATTGAGGCGAAGGAATTCGGTATGGTGGATGAGGTGTTGGGGCGCGACGATCGGTAGAAACTGCTCCCTTTTCGCTCGTTTTTCTTCTCTCTTTTCCCTGCCGTTGTTCTGCCGTAATGCGGGGTGGATACGGGGTGGATGCGGGGCAGATCCGGGAATTTCACGGATACACCTCGGATGGTCCCCGTATCCACTCCGCGAGATGGTAGGAGAAAGGCAGGAGTTAGTAGGGCAAGCATGCCTTATTCCAGCGCTTTAATTCCGTAGGGAGCAAGCCAGCGCCATTAAGTTATTTGCGCTCATCATACGGTTGTTTATTGGGTTACTTTAAATAAATTTGTATTTTGCTACAAAGATTAAGATAGGTGAGGCTATGGACGAGTCAGGGATAGTTCAATGCTGTTCAATTCCGTTCAAGGGCCTTCACGATTAAACGACGCGGTGGAAAAACAGCATGCATATTTGACGGCGTGCCTACAGGCTATTGAGGAAAAACTAGGCTGGGGCGATAGTGCGCAATGGACGAGCGCCGACTTCCAACGACTGAGTGATCGCATTTACGAATCCACGAAAGTGGTCTTAAGCGCCAGTACATTGAAGCGGGTTTGGGGCCGTGTAAAACACGAGGGTAAGCCTGCAACCTCTACCTTGGATACCCTGGTGGCTTTCGTGGGCTATGAAAATTGGCGTTCGTTTGTGATGGCTCAGCAGCAGATTCCCCAGTCCGCGGTAGTGGCTCCGAGTATGGACATCAAGAAGAAGCGGCTGGTGCTTTGGGCATTGGTCGTCATGGCGTTGATTGCTATCGGTTTTGTAACATTTTACCGGGCTGGCAAGGAAGACATGCCCGCCGGTACAGTGGCTGAAACAATTGCCGTTTCATCCGACGATTATGCGTTCAGCAGCGAGCCAATGACCCGTGATATCCCCAACTCAGTCGTTTTTACATACGACGCTTCCCAAGCGCCGATTGATTCGGTATTTATCCAGCAGAGCTGGGATCTGGTGCGGCAGGAGCAGGTGTCTAAGGATGGCCACAAACATACCTCAGTATACTATGAGCCTGGATTTTATTTGGCAAAGCTATTGGTAGGGCAGCAGGTAGTGAAAGAGCATCCGCTGCTTATCCCTTCCAATGGATGGCTCGGCACGATTGATCGAATGCCGAGGCCTATCTATCTGAAAGACGAGGAGTTTTTACACTCCGATCGATTGGGCGTCGCTGCGGAAGCTATCGAAGCCAGTCAAATCGACCTAAAGCCGGACCCCCCTGTGGTGAAATATTTCAACGTTGGGAATTTCGAACCCCTGTCTGTCGCTGATTTTTCGTTTAGCGCCGAGGTGCGCAACGATTATGCAGCAGGCAATAACGCCTGCCAGTTTTCACAGGTCATGCTCATCACCGAAGGTATGCCCATCTCGCTGACACTTTCTACCAAGGGATGCGTCTCTGAATTGGGCTTGATGGGTGGTGGCCAGTCCATATCGGGGAAAAATGCAGACCTTTCCGCTTTCGGTGTGGATTTTTCAGATTGGGTGACAGTGGGATGCCGCAGCGTTGATGGCAAGCTTGTTTATGAAGTGAATGGTGCGGAAGCCTACACACTACCGCTCGGCACAAATCCCCCACGTATCGTGGGCATGGTGTTCCTATTTGTGGGAACCGGTTCGGTAAAGGCCGTTCGGCTGCATGTCGACGGGGAATCCGTGTTTGAGGCTTTTTAAAGCATTATCGCTTAGTTTTAGAATCTGCCTCGATTTTTTCTTCTAACGTCTTAATGTATTTTTCCTGGATTTTCACCAACTTCTGGAGGGATTCCAAAGTAAGGTCTTCGCTTTGGTCTACACGCTGGTAAACTTCACTCGAATCGGTTGCCACAGCGTAAGAAGAAGGCGGTGTTATTTCAAGGTCTTTTTCGACCAAATCGCTAAGATCGATGTGAAATAAATTCACAATCCGTACCAATACATCCAGCTTTGGAATTGATCCCCGTTCGTAGGAAGCTACATTGTCACGGGACACATTAAGTAGCTTAGCTAAATCATGTTGGCCTAATTTGCGCTCCTCCCGAAGGAATTTTATATTTTTTGAAAAATACATCATTGTGAAAATAAATCACAAAACATTTGTAAATATGAAAAATATTAACAAACTTTGCTCGTATATTCACAAAAGTAATAAAAAATGAAGAAAGCAAGGTATCCTGAAAATTTACCAATGAAGCTTGAAATCGTGAAATCCCGACGCACCATCAAGGAGATTGCCGAGAAAATCGGTGTGAGCCGGGAAGTGCTGACCAATACCGTGAACGGGCATTATAAAGGTATCGAAATCATCAAAAAACTGAAAACCGAACTGAATATTATCGACTGACAACTACCTACAACTGCGCATATGTCTACAGCTCCCTATCGAACAAAGAAAAACATCGAAAAGGCCTTTCTGCGCTTCAAAGCGGACGAAGAATCCGGACTGAATTATTTCTACCACGCTTATTATGATTATTACGCATGGCGGGCCTACCGCTTCGTGAAGGACGATGTGGTGGGTCATGCTATTGCCCAGGAGGCTTTCCTTCGGCTGTGGCTTATGCGGGGCGTCATCCGCGATGTGGCGCACCTGCACGAATTCCTTGGCTTGCAGCTCCGGGATGCAGGGATGGCTTACTTCCGAAAGACCGTCAACCATTTCCACCGGAGCATGCTACGGTTGGATGGCATCGAGGATTTCCAGGAGTTTATGCTGGGCTATGATGTGGAGGAAGAGCAGGAGGAAGACACGGTCTACCTCGAACAACTGGAAGCGGAAAAGCAACGGCAGTTGGAACAGATCAACCATTTATTGCCCAACCTGACCGACCAGCAACAGTTGTTTATCCGGCTGTGCCTTCGGTATGGGTTTAATTACGAACGCATTGCTCATCACCTCGGCGGCATATCCGACTATGAAGTGGCTCAACGTGTGGAGCAATGCATCACCAATTTGAAAGCTGCACTCTCAGATACGGCCAAGCTGGACAGTGCCACGCGTACGAAGCCGCTCATTGCCGAAGGCATGCTCACCGAGGAGCAGGCACAGGTGCTGGCGATGCGGTACGACCTGCAATATTCCTTCGAAGAAATTGCGGAAGCACTGCAACTGGACGATGCCAAGGTGAAATCATTGTTTGTACAAGCGCATACCGTTATTAAAAAAGGGAAGCAATCGGCCTGACCATGGAAAAGAAGACCATCATCCTGACACGGAAAATACAGGTATACGTAGACTGCGAAGATAAGGAGAAGAAGGACGGGTACTACAAGCAACTGTATGAATGGCAGTTTTTAGCCTTTCAGGCGGCGAATCTGATTTTCACCCACCTGTACGTGCAGGATCGGGTGAAAGACCTGATTTACTTCACCGATGAGGTGAAGGTAAAACTGGCCGACCGTGCCAAGGATGACGAGGGCATTTTGAACACCTCGCGGATGAACACCACTTACCGCGTACTGTCCAGCAAGCTGCTGGGCAAGATGCCCTCGGACATCTTTTCCAACCTGAACAATGCGCTGACGAGCGTCTACAATACCGAGCGCAGCGCGTACTGGAAAGGGGAGAAGTCGCTGCGGAATTATAAGCGCAGTATCCCGTTGCCCTTTTCCGGCAAGTCGTTGAAGTTCGTGGCGGATGAAAAGCACCGGGAGTTCCGGTTTACGTTGTTCAAAATCCCGTTTAAAACCTATCTGGGCAAGGACAAGACAGACAAGCGCGTGCTGCTTCAACGCAACGTGGCCGGTACGCTGAAACTCTGTGCCAGTTCGCTGAAAATCGATAGGGGCAAGCTGTACCTGCTGGCGGCCTTTGAGATGGAGCGGGACGAGCACCTGTTGAAAGACACCGTAATCGCCGAGGCTTCGCTCTCCATCGAACATCCCATCGTGATGAAGGTAGGGAAGGAGCAGTTCCAGATCGGTAACAAAGAGGAATTCCTGCACCGTCGACTGGCCATACAGGCCGCACGGCACCGCTTGCAGCGGGGTTCTACGTACAACCGCCCCGGCAAGGGCCGCCAGCGTAAGCTGAAAAGTTTGGGGGATTGGGACGCGAAGGAAAAGCGGTATGTGGATAATCGGCTGCATTTGTACAGCAGGCGGCTGATTGACCTGTGCGTGAAATCCGAGGCGGGCACACTGCTCTTGGTAAACCAGCAGCAGAAGGAAGAGGTGGCCAAGGAAGAGGAGTTTTTGCTCCGCAATTGGAGCTATTACGGATTGAAGGAGAAGATTGCCTACAAGGCGAAGAAGGCAGGGATTAATGTGATTGAGGAGTAGCTAATTATAGGTATTAGCTATTAGCTAATAGGTTGTCGCAGCGAGCTAAAACCTAACTGCTAAAAGCTAAGGACTAAGAACTGTTCTTTGAAATCTTAGTAAAGTAAGTGGCTGAGCTATAATGGTGGCTGGCAAGGCGCGCGAAATGAGCAAAAGCGCAGTTTACTAAAGGTAAATGAGCATTTTGCGAATAAGCGCAACGCAGCCAGGTGCCATTAGAGACAGACACATAGAGGCTGCTTGTACAGCCGCAGGGTGAGGTCAGGATGACACTCACTGAATACTTTTTTCTGTTGCGGATTCGCGAATTCGCTTATTTGCTTGTGACGGTGGAACCAATTCAAGGTATAGCAACTAACCAAAAAGATTATGAAAGCGAACTCATCTGTTGTTTTACAGACTCCAATTTGAAAGTATTTACAACTAGTCCGAGCGCAACATCGTCACGAGCGGAGGGAGGCTACAGATTCCAATTTGAAAGGTATATACAACACCTTTGTAGGCAGGGCTGGCACTCGCTTAGGTGTCACTGACCCCAATCTGAGAGGGATATATAACTCTAAATGATGAGAACGAAGAAGCTAACAAGTTGTTTCAGCCTCCGCTTTGAAGGTGTATACAAAAAATGATCTGCAAGCTTGTTAATATGTTTAGGTGTTACAGCCCCAGATTTGAAAGGTATATACAACCGTACTCTACGTAGTAGTCGATATTTGTGTTGTTACTGACCTCAATTTGAAAAATATATACAACGTAGGTTGGTTCATAAATAAATGGTACAGACCCCAATTTGAGAGTATATACAACCGATTTTTCATTTGGCAAACGGGGCGGTTCGGTGTTACTGACCCCAATTTGAAAGGTATATACAACTCAATCTCGTCTTTTCCCACTCGATTGAATGGTGTTACTGACCCCAATTTGAAAGGTATATACAACTGATAATGAAGCTGCGTGTCAATCTTCGAGGGTGTTACAGACCCCAATTTGAAAGGTGTTATTTTGCCTTGACAGTAGTAAATAGCTTATTGCCGAAAGCCGGCAGCTGTAATGACCTATTTAATGAGAAACAAATATTTCCCAGTAATTTTGTATCTTTGTCTTAAAGGGTTAAGTCATGCAAACAATACTTGTTGAGTTAAAAAACCAAAAGGCCTACCGGCTCCTCAAAGAATTGGAGGATTTGCAGTTAATACGCCTTGTAAAAGTACCGACTAAATTGTCGGCTTTGCGCAAGCAAGTAAAGACCCCAATGGCCGAAACTGAAATTGACAAACAATTAACTGAATTGCGTAGTGAATGGCAGCGGGATATCTGATTGATACCTCTGCGGTAATCAAATACCTAAACGGAACTTTTCCAGAAACGGCGTTAAGGTTCCTAGATGGTGTTGTAGATGATGAGAGCTGTATTTCTTTTGTTTCGGAGATAGAACTTCAAGTGTGGACACCCCAAAACTCCGAAGACCTGTTAATCTACCAGCAATTTGTTGCTAATTCTGCTATTATTGGAGTAGATGAATATATTATTAACGAGACGGTTAGGATTCGGAAAATGCATAAGATCAAATTGCCTGACGCGCTTATTGCTGCTACGGCCATTGTCAATAACTTGACATTGATTGCAGACAATGACAAAGATTTCCTCAAGGTTTCGGGCCTTCGATATAGTAACCCGAAAAACCGCCAAACATAGTTAATGCAAACATAATCCCAAGAAGTTAGTTTTACGATTGCACGGATTGCCAACTGCTCTCACCTGAGACGAAATCTTTTACCAAACTGAACAGTTGAAGGTATATACAACAACATGAAGTCTTCGGGAAAGCAGTCGATTCTGTTAGCGCCCCCCAATTTGAAAGGTATATACAACTAAAGTATTCCTTATCATTGACAGCTAGGCGGTGTTACTAACCCCAATTTGAAAGGTATATACAACCGGAGACCGTGCCGCCTTCCGGTGCGTGGAGTTGTCACAGACCCCAATTTGGAAGGTATATACAATTATCTTTGCATATGTAATATTCGCAAGGGAGGTTATTATTTTGATTCGACTGTTGTCTGCTTAGCAAACCTGTAATGTCAAAATTATTGACTATATTTGAATAGCATTAAGGAAGTTGGTATGAAAACGATAGCGATTAATGTACCGCCAAATTTGGCCGATGCATTTGAAAAAGCTGACACCGAAAGAAAGAGAACAGCGGAGCTTTACATAAATGCTTGGCTTGCCGATTTTTTCAGCAACCAATCAGCTAACGAGCGGTTGTTTGATATCATGAAGAAGGCAACAGCCGAGGCGAAGGCGAAGGGTTTCAACGAAGCTGAGCTACAGGAACTCCTGAAATCAGATGAATAAATTTTTTGTGTTTGACACCAACACGCTTATCAGCGCGGTGTTTAACGAACACTCCCAATCTGGATTGGCTTTGAAGAAGGCAAGGACGATTGGAACACTCTTGGTATCAGACGAAATCATTTCAGAGTATCTGATTGTTTTCGCTCGTGATAAGTTCAACAAGTGGCTGTCTTTGGAGACCCGCATTGAGTTTATTGAAAATATTATAGCCAATGCGTTGCCTATTCAAATAGTCGAACGGATACAAGAATGCCGAGACCCGAAAGATGATAAGTACTTGTCTTTGGCGGTTTCTGCACAAGCCGATGCAATTATAACCGGCGATGATGATTTGTTGGTTATGAACCCTTTTAGACAAATTCCGATCCTAAATTCTTCCGATTTCTTGTCCCTTGGATAGTATGTTGTTTCTGAATCACAGAAATAAATTTGCTAAGGATTGTTATTAACCCCACTTTGAAAGGTATATACAACGACTTATTCATTTGAAATATGTCCTCATTCGGTGTTACTGACCCCAAATTGAAAGGTATATACAATCTCCTTGCGTGATTTATTAGATTCGTTCAAGGTGTTATAAGAGGTGTTTTGAAATAACAAACTGCATTGTGTATCTTTGTTCTAAACGTGACTCGTATGACACAGGTGACCTTACATATTGACAGCAAAAAAAAGTGGGCAGCCATAAAGACTATCTTGGAGGCCATGGATATCGCTTATGATGCACAGGAACCTGTGAAGGAAATTAGTGAAAAAGAACAGGTGCAGCTGCAGCGGGCAGAAGCAGACGTTGCTGAAGGGCGACTGCATAAGTTTAAATCCCATCGTGAAATATTAGGTCGTTAGTACCGGTTCGTGATTAAGAAAATCGAATATACCGAAACCTACAAAGAAACACTATCAGCTACAGTTTCGATAATGGAACGCGATTGGGACGAGAAGTATGTCAATCGCTTTTTGGACCAACTGGACGACGTGGTTGAAAAAATCCGGACGCATCCTTATCTATTTCAGGCTATACCAATAAATCCGAAATACAGACGGTGTGTCATTTCCAAACAAACGTCTCTGGTCTACGAAGTCACCGATTCAAAAATTATACTTCTGTATTTGTTTGACAATCGGCAAGAGCCATTATGGGATTAGGTGTTGATTAAGCTTTCGTACATAACAAATGCCCTGTAAGCTCTTTAAAATCTTTGAGGCTGCTTGTACAGCCGTAGGGTGAGGTCGGGTGTGACGATGGGGTATTTCTTTGGGCAGTTTCTTAGAAAGATTCGTTTACTGCCCAAAGTTGCTTCGTAACGTAAGCTTCTTGCTTTACTGTGGAATTTCCTCCACCAAGATTTCGTTTCCGGCTTTATCATAATAGGTACAGGTCATCTTTTCCATGCAAACTGCCCATTTCTCGATGCCGAGCTTTGCACTCGTGCCGACGAAAGTCAGGTAATCGGTCTCACCTTGTTGGTGGGCTTTCAGGTCGACTTTGAATTGCTCAATGTCAGGTGCATCCGCAATGTCGAGGGCATTGTATCGGGGCACCGAGGATATCCTGTAGTCATCCGCCCCGTAATAGTCGGTATGCCCGTCTGCAACATAGGTTTCATAATAGGTTACGCCCAGTGCCTTAATATCCTTGATATATGCTGGGAAGTCCGCGCCAGATTTCACATTGCTGTGCGCCTGTTTGATTTGTGTTACTGTAAACATCGTGTCTTGATTTTATTATTAAACAGTACAAAAATCGGCACCGGACAAGCGCTGTGATTGTAAAAAATCGTTTTTATAAAAAACGTTTAAAATACTCAGGGGTATCGCCTGTAAATTGTTTGAAATCCTTAATGAAATGCGCCTGGTCGAAAAAGTTATTTTCATAACAAATTTCCGCCAGGGACTTGGTGTCGTTCAAATCGTTAAGCACGGCGTTGAAGCGGACGATGGACGCAAACTTCTTCGGTGTGGTGCCCACCACTTTCCTGAATCGCTTTTCAAAGGGGCTTTGGCTGATAAAGAGCCGTTCGTTGAGTTCCTTGATTCGGACGCTGCCTTTGCTTTGATAGATGAGTTTCACGGCCTCAACAATAAGCTTGTCGGTTTGGATGGTTTTCAATTGGGATAATAAGAACCTTTCTATAATGTGTATCCGTTGTTTGTCCGTTTGGGCGTTGTCGAGGCGTTCTTCCGTTTCGATAATCTTATGTTTGTTAAAGATGTGGTCAAGCGATATGCTTTGGTTGAACAGTTCGTGAGCGGGAGGTGAAGCAAAGTGGGTAAATCCCGTTTCCGTGAAATAGACCAGTACCGTGCCAATGTTAGCTGAATTTTTGAAGATGCTGTAGCGGTCTGAAATGCCCGTGATTCCTGCGGAGGACAGGTTGTTTTCTGAGCCTTCTTTGATGGCAGCCAATTCGCCCATGTATTGAAAGCCGATGACAAGCCCTGGCGATGGAAGTACTTTGTAAGTAGTTTCCAGGGGACTCTCCGATATGGCAAGATAGCTGACATAAGGCTTCAGCTGATCGATCGGCAGGTATTTATCAAACTTCATGTTGTTGTCTCCTCTTTCAAAGATACATATTCTGATAATTTTTATCTTTGGGCATGGCACGAATACCTTTCAAAAGCCGGAAAGATCCGTTATTCGGCGTGGTTATCTTGGGGACGGCGTTGACGATGCTGTTTGTGCTGGCTGCTGAGCTGGACCGTATTGGGCAGCCGGGCAACGAGGTACAGATTTTAGGACTCATTATATTGGGGCTCGCTATGGGCCTTATGCTTTGGCTGTGGTTCGATACCGGTTATTCCATAGACAATGTGTTTATTTATTTCCGTTCGGGCCCTTTTCGCGGCAAGCTTCGTATTTCGTCTATACGGGAAGTGGTCGTCGGTACCACGATGTGGTCGGGATTCAAGCCTGCCTTAGCGCGGAAAGGAATGATTGTGAAATACAATCGGTATGATGAGATTTATTTATCTCCGGATAGCAACGAAGCGTTTGTAGCCGCTTTGCTTGATGCAAATCCGGAAATCCAAATTACCGGTAAAAAGATGCCGTGAAATTGCCTGAGCTGCTCTTGGAATGGATAGCATTATGCTTGATTTAACTCTTAAGGCTGCGTTAGGCAAAAATATAACTCGGTGTGCTACTTTTTCTTACTTTTAATGCACCGTTGCAACTGTTTTGCCACTGATGGCTGATACGAATATGCCCGTTACGTTGGATTTCTATGCTGTGTTTACCCTGTTGGGGATTGCGCAAGCGTTGTTTCTATCGTTGTTTTTTCTTGGCTCCGACAATCGCGGCAAACCATTCAACATCTTTCAGGGTTGGATGCTGGTCTGCATGGCCCTCAGCCTGCTGGAAATTTTCTTGCTCTATACGGGTTACATTGCCAACGTCCTGTTCTTGGTGGATTTTTCTGAAGCCATCAGCCTGTTGATCGCACCGTTGTTTTACTTGTCGGTAAAATCGCTCTTGAAGGGAAGGATCAAGAAAGTTGAGATCGCCGTTCACTTCGCGCTTCCTGTATTGTATTTCCTGTCATCCTTGCCTTACCTGTTTTCTTCGGAAGCTATCAAGTTCAATGCATGGGTGACAGCGTATGACTTGGATTACCCCATGCAGGCGATTAACGAGCCGTGGTGGTGGGACTCGCCGTTCTTTCGCTTGACTTTCTGGCACACAGATATACTCGTAGCAGGTTTTAGCGTGTATTTTGTGATGGCGGCTTGGTTACTCGTCAGTGCCTTCAGGCACCGGAATGAACGGTTGTTAGCACCGAAAACGCAGGCCCTCAAGACGGCCCGTGCATCGGCTATCCAATTTTTTGTTTTGTTATTGATCATCATCGTGGTGAAATTGATGAATCCCAGGGATACAGGTGATCAAATCATCGCGGCCTGCATCTCCCTTAGCATTTATTTCACCAGTTTCATCGTGGTCAAAAATTCAGGCTTTTTTAAGCAGGTTCCGCTGACTGATGACGGAAAATATAAAAACTCCAATTTGTCTGCCGATGACAAAGTACGGATAGCGGACTTATTATCCCGGCTGATGGAAGAAGGAAAACTGTTTACCTCAGGAGATATCAGCCTTGCTAAACTCGCTGCCGAAATCCGGAGCACGCCCCACGTGGTTTCCCAGGTCATCAACGAAAAATTTGACAAAAGCTTTTTTGAATGGATTGGTGAGTACCGCATTGCGGAATCCAAGGTATTGCTGAAACAGCATCCCAACTACAAAATCGAGGAAATCGCCGACCGCGTGGGGTATAGCTCCAAATCTTCATTCAATACTGCCTTCAAGAAAATCACCGGCATGACACCTTCGCAATACCGCCAATCGGAATAATCGGCGTTCGACTTTATAAATCCGTACATCCCGCCGATAATATCGTTCTTCCCGAGCCGTCATAAGGCCTTTCCTTTGGTGAAAATTCAAATGAAAATGAAGACTACGACTACACCGACACGGAGGCATGACCTGGATTGGTTGCGTTTTCTGGCTATTTTGATTTTACTGTTTTTCCACACCGGAATGTGGTTCAATACATTCGGATGGCACGTAAAAAATGCGGAGCTGACCCCTGCTTTTGATTATTGGATGATCTGGTTGCATTATTGGCGCATGCCGCTGTTGTTGTTTATCTCCGGCGCGGGTACATACCTTGCTTTGGGGAAGCGGTCGCCCCGCCAGTTCGTGGGCGAGCGCGCCCGGCGCTTGTTCATCCCGCTGGTATTCGGGATGTTCGTGGTCGTCCCGCCGCAGATTTATTTTGAGTACATTGGCAAATACGACAATTATTGGGACTTCTATCAGACCGTGTTCGAATTTGTCCGTTATCCGGGAGGCAGCTTCAGCTGGCACCACCTGTGGTTTATCATTTACCTGCTGGTATATAGCTTGGTTGCCTTGCCGTTGTTGCTTTTTGTAAAATCGCCACGCTCCGCTCGATTCAAGGCCGTGTTGTACCGTGTGCTGGGCGCACCGTGGGGGATGGTGGCGTTGCCTGCCTTGTTCATCTTGCTGACACAGGTACTGCTGCGGCCTTATTTTCCGGAGGAAACGCATGGACTCACCAACGACTGGGCTTTTTTTGCCTTCTATGGCTGCTTTTTCCTCTTCGGGATGTTGTTTTATGCCACGCCCCAGCTGTGGGAGGCCGTGCGGCTGAACCGCGGGTACCTGTTGGTGGCAGCGTTGTTGATACTGATTCCATTCTATGGAGGATTCCTCCACATGCGGGAAATCATCGTGCTGCCCATGACGCACAGGGAGGCAGAGGTACTGGTTGATGTGTCGGCTGTCTTTCTAAGCTGGTTTGCGGTCATCACCGTTATCGGGTATGCGCAGCAATACCTCAATCGGCCTCACCCTTGGCTGAAGCATGTAAACGAAGGGCTTTACCCTTTTTACATCCTGCACCAGACCGTGATCATTTGGATTGGCTACTACATTTGCCAATTGGATTGGGGTATTTTCGCAAAATTTTGGGCGATCAGCCTCTTGACGTTGCTCGCCTGTGTCGGGTTTTACCTGCTGTGTATCCGCCCGTTTAATGGGATGCGGATATTATTCGGGATGAAGTGGCAAAGGAGACATAGCGGAAAGGCATAGGCCAGCTTACAGATTAAACGTCAGCTTCAGTACCGCCATGCGCCCGCGTAGGTTGTATCGGCTGTAGCCGAACTGGTTGGCGGATAAACTATAGGTTTCATACGCTGTGATGTTGGCAAGATTCATCAGGTTCAATTCGATATCCGTATTCCACTTACTCAGCTTGTACCGGATACTGGCGTCCATAAAGAAATAGCTGATGTCTTCCAGCTGCGCCTGGCTGGTGTACTGATGGCGGCCGCTCAGGCGAAGGAACGTATTGCTGAGCGGGGAGTACAGCAGACTAACCGACTGATCATACCGCAGGATTTGCCTGTCGGGCATGCGGATGGCTGTCTCGCCTGCTACCAGCTTGCTGGTCATCCAAGTACCCGTACCTTCATAGTTGAGACTGATGCGGTTCCATAGCCGTGCCTCGAAACTGGGAGTGAGGCTGAATGATACATTGTTGTACGGCAATAGCTCGTCATTGAGGAATTGGTTGAACCGCGTGGTGCTCCACGTGCCTTTTAAACCCGTCGTGGCACCGAGGGCAAAAATGTATTTGCTGATGCCAGCGGTGGCCGTGAATGTGCTTACATCGTTTTCATAGGGCAGTAGCACGGTGCTCGAAATGTTGTCGGTCAATACATTAGAAGCAATGGTATTCGCTGTGGCATGGGTATAGCTAATGCCCACATTCATGAACAGCATGCTGATGTTGCGCTGAAAATTGTAGTTCAGGGCGACGTTATGTGCCCGTTGTTCCTGCAAGGCCGCATCATTGGTCTGCAAACTGCGGTAGTTGGTGAGGATAGCGCCCCGGTATACGCCGTTGATGTTGCCCATTTGGTTGCTGTACACATAGCTGGCAGATACATAGTCTTCCGGGGTGGTCATGTATTTTGCCCGGAAAAACGGATTGAAAAGTAACCGTTCGCTGGTTTCATCGAGGCCGAAACCAACATCTTCATACGCAATGCGCTGCCAGCTAAGCGGTAGGGAAAGCAACGTTTCCCATTTGCCTTCCTTGAGTTCGTATGTGGCGTTGAGCTGGGCATTATGGCGCTGCCAATGCAGGTTGTTGTCGGCACTCCCGGTGTAGGCAGACTGCTCGCCGGTGGGCTGCATCAGACGGAGCTGCGAAAGGAGTTGCTGCCATTCGTTGAGCGTACTCAGCCGGTAGCTTTGCATAATCCGTCCGTTAGGGATGCGGTAACCTACAGCCAGTGTATTGAACCATGTTGGCGTTTCGGTATATTGATATACTGCATCGAAAGGGCGACCCTCATTCAGGACATCTGCATTGATGCCGGATTGGATATCCAGTATCTGTGGGCGATTGAAATGGTTGACGTACCAGTTGACGCTTAGGATATTCCCGTTGCGCAGGGCTGGCACGTAATCCAAGGTGTTGGAAAAGTCGCGTATACGATGGCTGATCCGTTGATTCATCGCTGCAGCGTTGCTCGTTAATGCCGCATTGCCCGTTTCACCGGAATAGCCGATTTTGAGCGCGTTATTCAGGTAATACGTGTCCTTATTAGCCTGTGCATTGAGCGAAACATCGACGAGGAAGGGACTCCGGTTGATTTGCTGGATTTCACTGTACTGGATGGTATCATCGGCGAGGTATAGGTCATTGGTGCTGTAATAATCCATGTCGTTGTTGTCCAGCAACAGCCCTACATTGGCTTTGAGTTGCAGCCCGCTGCGGAGATTTACCAGGTTGTTGGCATTCAGCGAACCCGAATGATTAAAATAATAGCGGCTGGTCGGCAATGCCGGATTGCCCACCGTGCCGGAGGAAAGCAGTTCAGCGGGGCGCGAATTGCCCATGTTGGAAAGCCGTCCTGCCTGGTTGAATGCGGTGAAGTCGGTGGCAAGGTCCGTGCCTATGTTGTTGGCCTTGCCCACGTTCAACATTTTATATTTTTTGTTGAATAGGATGGTATTGAGCTCCCCGTCATATTGGCCCGGAAGACCACCGCCCGGTTTGGCTTGCCCCGTAAGTTCCAGCTTGGCCTCGTCTTTGATTTTGAGATTGAGCGCTACGTTTTCGCTGAGTGTCTTGCCTTGTAGGACGTTCAGCGGTTGGTGGTTTTGCATCACTTCCACGTCTTTGACCATCGCATGGGGGATGGTTTTGGTGCCGATGGCATATTTGTCATCCAGCAAATCGTCCCCATCCACATAGAAGTTGGATATGGCCTTGCCGTTGTATTTGATCTGGCCGTTTTCTTCCACCTCTACGCCGGGCATGCGCTTCAGCACATCGCCGATGGTACGGTCCTCGGGCTTGGTGAACGAAGCGACGTCATAGCTCAACGTATCGCCTCGCAGGTTGATTTTCGGTCGGCTTTTGACCTCCACTTCGGCCAAATCTATGGCTTCTTCCTCCATGAGGATGTCATAGTGATTGTTGTCGGCTGCAAGCGGTATCGATACCTTTTTGAAACCAAGGTGGTTGATTTCAATATGGAGCCTGGAGATATCAATCGTATCCCGCCACGCAAGCAGGAAGGTTCCTTGGCTGTCAGCAGTCTTAAAGGCCAGCACACGTTGCCGATCGTTTTTAACGGTCACACTGGCATAAGGCACAGGCTTCCCGTCTGGTGTTTCCAGTCTGCCTTGTAGCTGCCTGCTTTGAGAAAAAACAAGGACAGACCACAAGGATAGGTATATAAATAGCGATACGACTTTCATACCTTGAAATTTCATTGCATCACCCACCACTATTTATCTTCCAACTCTAAAGGATTGTTTGGGTTTTTAACCTTGCCTGTTTTCATGGTCATCTCGCGCATAGCATTGAACTCGTCCGGCGATAGTTCCCGTCCGTTTTGATCTTTCATGACGATTTTCCGCGCTACATTGGCTCCTGCTGGTACATCGATGCCGCGTAAGGCATTGGCCATGGGATCTTTGTCGAATGCTGCCTTCGCCTTGGCGAAATCCTTAGCAGTAGTGGTTATTGCATCTTTGGGTAATACGATTTCAATGCTGCCACCTTCTTGTTTGTCAAAGCCGGCGTAGCGAAAAACGACCTCTTTCCTGCTGTCTTCTGCTTCAAGGATAAGCCCTGGTAACCCATGCAGTTTCCAGGGGCCGTAGGGAAAAGGCAGTTCCGTCGTAAACCACGCCGTGTATTCCCGTCCACCGAAGGTGCCTGTGGCCTGCTGGCACGCGTAGCCACCAATTTCTTTGACCCCGTCACCGATTTGCCAGTCTATCAGGGGATATGCCTGTGGGATGATATAAGTGCCCGTGCCCATGGAACTGGAGAGGTATGCG
Source organism: Parapedobacter koreensis (assembly GCF_900109365.1). GTDB lineage: Bacteria > Bacteroidota > Bacteroidia > Sphingobacteriales > Sphingobacteriaceae > Parapedobacter > Parapedobacter koreensis. The sequence goes on from NZ_FNZR01000004.1 coordinate 196,196, forward strand.
CTATTCTCCTGCGGAAATAAGTATAGCGTCTCGTTGGATACATTGGGCGAACTGACGAAAATTCGGGACTGGTTCATTCCATTGCGGGCTCCTGCTTTGCCTGCATCCACCCGTTGTTTTTCTTCCATGTCTTTTTTCATTTTTTCCAGCATGGTAGCCAGGGCGAAGCTGTTGTACATGGAAGATCGCTTGCCGAAGTAAAGCATCATTTCTTCTTTGCGCGGATTGTCCCGGAAGTTGGTATCATCTACGTGAACCAGTTCATACTTGACATGGGCCAATGCTACGTCGTTTTCCTGTGCCAGCGCTGTAAATAAATGGCTGAAAAGAGAACCGCCCACCAGGAAGGCTGCCATTGAAATGTTTCGTATATTCATCATCTTAAAATTTTTGAATGGTATTCAAGGGCAAAAGTAGGATGGTAGCGCAGTTGAATCTTTGTTTTTAGTGTTAAGCAGTGTTAACGTCATCCACTTGTGTTAAATACTGTTAACGAGTGTTAAGCGGTGTTATATTTGACCGGCGAACACGCTCAAAACCTGTCAGGTTTTATAGCTTTGTAGCATGATGTCCAAAAGGATACGTTTCATCGTCATTATCGTCAGTTGTTCATTGGCGGGGATACTCCTTTTTCAGGGGTATTGGCTGTATAATTCCTACTTGCTCTCCGCAGAACGGTTTGATCGGGAGGTGGCCGATGTAATGAAGCGCTTGGAACGTACGCATGCGCTGGCGGATGTGGAGGCGATGGGCCTGCTTTCTGATAGCACGGCTAAAGACGATATCGGCCGATTGGCAAAAATGGTCGATTTCCTGCTTTCCGGCCCACGCCCATATCCAGATAGTGCGTTGGAAGATCGGCGTGGGAACCGTAAGTTTATCACCGAATCAAAGATGATGCTTACCTATCGGGATGATGCCGATACCTCAGAAATGCCTATGCATATCGGCTTGGATAGCATGGTGGCGTTTACAGCGCGTATCGGGGATTCCGTCGTGGGTGCTCCACGGATACAGATGCGGTTGAATAAACCCGGGCAGCTATTTGCACTGAATACATCATACGATTACTCGCAGGATGAATTTTCAACATTAAATACAGGCCTCGCCCATGAAGTAGACTCATTGCTACGGTCAGCGGGCATCGGATCGCCTTTTGCCATTAAATTGAGTAATTTCAACGGGAAAGGCGATGCGTACGTTTCGGATAGTACACTTTTTGGGCATCGGCCGGAAGCGGCCGTCAACGAGGTGAAGATTGGCTTGCTTAAGCCTTTCCGGCTCACACTGGCCGTAGCGAATGACGTGATTTACATACTGAACGATATGCTTTGGGTGCTATTGGCTTCATTGGCCATCGTCGGCATCACAGCTTGGGCTTTCGTCGCCATGCTCCGCACTATCTTCCAGCAGAAACGGCTGTCAGCTATCAAAAGCGATTTTATAAACAACATGACGCACGAGTTTAAAACACCGATTGCTACGGTGTCGCTGGCGGTGGAAGCCATGAAGAATTTCGACGTGATGGACAGGCCGGAGCAGGCGAAGGAATACCTCGACATTTGCGACCATGAGTTGAAACGCATATCGGTAATGGTGGAGAAGGTGCTGAAGATGGCTGCATTTGAGCGGCTTGATCTCAAACTATCTTTGCAGAAAGCCGACATTGGAAAGCTGGTGCATGATGTGGTGGAAAATATGCGGCCACAATGGGAAAAAAAGGCAGCAAAATTGGCTATCAAAGCTGAAAACGACAGCGTGGAAGCCATGGTAGATCAGGCACACCTTGCCAATGTGGTATATAACCTGATAGACAACAGCTTAAAATACACGGTTAATGTGCCTGAAATTGAGATAACATATGGTTTGATCGGCAATGGTCATGTGCGGTTGGCGGTGAGCGACAATGGCATTGGCATCCCTACGGCGTATCGCGAGCGCGTGTTTGAAAATTTCTTTCGCGTACCTACTGGCAATATCCACAATGCTAAAGGGTTCGGCCTGGGTTTGGGGTATGTGTCCACCATTGTTCAGAAACATCAAGGCAACATTGATGTGAAAAGCACGGTCGGGATAGGCAGCACATTCGCCATTACGTTTCCGGTAACCCCCTATCAATAATAAACCAACCCGAAAAATGGCGCAAGACACCGGAAAATTAAGCGTATTGCTGGCAGAAGACGAACCCTTCTTGGGGAAAATCGTCAAAGAGAGCTTGGAATCGAGGGGTTTTGAGGTGTTGTGGGTGCAGGATGGACTTAAGGCTTATTCGGCGTTCCGGACGTTCAACCCGGCTATCTGCATTTTTGATGTGATGATGCCCACCAAAGATGGGTTTACGCTTACCGAAGAAATCCGCAAAGTGAACGAACAGGTACCTATTATTTTCCTTACAGCTAAATCGTTGACCGAAGATGTGGTAAGAGGCTTTGAATTGGGCGGGAATGATTACCTCAAAAAACCGTTTAGCATGGAGGAGCTTATCGTGCGGATGAAAGCATTATTGAATAGGCCAATCAAACAACCGAACCACACTTCCAGCGAACAATTTGTTATTGGCAAATATGTATTTAACAGTGCATTGCAGGAACTCGCCATGGATGGAGAGGCTGTAAAACTTTCCTTTCGCGAGTCTGCCTTACTCAAGATGCTGGTAGAAAATAAAAATCAAGTATTGGATCGAAAAATGGCGTTGGGTTTTCTATGGGGCGAGGATAGTTTCTTCAATGCGCGGAGTATGGACGTATTCATTACGAAACTGCGCAAACACCTTAAGAAGGATAGCAACATTGAAATCGTCAACATCCGGGGAATAGGCTATAAACTGATGGTAGACGATGATAGTTAAGAAAAAAGGGGCGGCTTTATAGGCACCCCTTTTTTCAGATTTTTTGATCTGGCTTTTTAAGCGCTAATCTTACAAAGAATCAGTTGACAAAGAGTCAAGTGAGTCGATAGCAGCACCACCGATAGAATCGATAGAATCTGTAGTAGCATCAACTTCTGCTTCAATTTCGTTTGTCAATGAATCAGCAGTTTCTTCGCTTTCAGAAGTAGTTGAATTACAAGCTGCGATAGCTACAGAAAGAGCCAAACCTAAAAAACCGAATTTAAATACGTTTTTCATTGTTAATTTCCTTTTTTGGTTAAAACAAATTTGTTTATTTATCCCTTAATACATGGGTACAGGAAAAGGTAACCCAAAAATTTTTAAAAAATCCAGCGTAGCGAGATCCCGAAACGGGCGTGTAGGAACCTGATGGTTTTGCAGGAAACAAAAGAATGCCGTATCTTGTAACCCATGATAAGCCTTGATTTTAACCAAAATGAGGATTTGAATAAGCTGGCGGTTTCCGAATTGAAAAATCGGTTGAGAAAGGTGTATGTGGGAGGTGGAGCCAAGGCTGCCGAAAAACAGCAGGCGAAGGGCAAGTTATTGGCCCGTGAACGGATAACTTACCTGCTGGATGATGGGAAGCCTTGGCTGGAAATCGGCGCGTTGGCCGCTGAAGGGATGTATGCCGAGCATGGCGGTTGTCCATCGGCCGGTGTAGTGGCGGGCATCGGTTATGTCGCGGGGCGGCAGTGCGTGGTGGTGGCCAACGATGCTACGGTAAAGGCTGGCGCTTGGTTTCCGATGACGGCCAAGAAAAACCTGCGTGCACAGGAAATCGCCATGGAAAACCGATTACCTATTATATACCTCGTGGATTCCGCCGGGGTATACCTGCCTATGCAGGACGAGATATTTCCTGATAAGGAACATTTTGGCCGTATCTTCCGCAATAACGCCCGGATGAGCAGCGAGGGTATCGTGCAGATAGCGGCCATCATGGGTGCATGTGTGGCGGGCGGTGCTTACCTGCCCATCATGAGTGACGAGGCAATGATCGTGGAAGGCACGGGATCCGTGTTCCTGGCCGGGTCATACTTGGTCAAATCAGCCATTGGCGAGTCGGTAGATAACGAAACGCTGGGCGGGGCAACCACGCATTGTGAAATTTCGGGAGTGACAGATTATAAACAGCCGGACGACAAGACTTGCTTGGATTCCATCCGCAAAATCATGGGTATGCTGGGCAAGCCAAAGGACGCGGGTTTTGACCGCATAAAGGCAGCACCTCCTAAATTGGATGAGCACGAAGTCTATGGCATATTGCCTTCGTCGCGTGAGAAACCCTATGATACCAAGGCGATCATCCAGCGATTGGTCGATAATTCCGAATTTGAGGAATACAAAGCATTGTATGGGCAGAGCATTGTCTGTGGGCTCGGCCGGGTGGATGGCTGGGCGGTAGGTTTTGTGGCTAACCAACGCTCAGTAGTGAAAACAAAGAAAGGGGAAATGCAGTTTGGTGGCGTGATCTATTCGGATGCCGCGGACAAGGCTACGCGCTTCATCATGAATTGCAACCAAAAAAAGATACCGCTGGTCTTCTTACAGGACGTGACGGGCTTCATGGTGGGAAGCCGTGCCGAGCAGGGGGGCATCATCAAAGATGGCGCTAAAATGGTCAACGCAGTGGCCAATTCCGTAGTGCCTAAAATCACTATCGTAATGGGAAACTCGTATGGGGCAGGCAACTATGCCATGTGCGGCAAGGCCTATGATCCCCGCCTGATCTTCGCGTGGCCATCAGCCAAAATAGCGGTAATGGGTGGCGTCCAAGCTGCAAAGACGCTGCTCCAAATCCAAACGGCATCGACGAAAGCAACGAATACAGAAATCGATGCTGCGGCAGAAGAGGCGTTGCTCAAGGAAATTACCGAGCGGTATGACGAGCAAACGACACCTTATTATGCGGCTGCACGGCTTTGGGTAGATGGCATCATTGACCCGCTTGATACGCGGAAGGTGATTTCCATGGGCATAGAAGCGGCTAACCAATCGCCCATCGAGAAACCATTTAGTGTAGGGGTGATACAGACGTAAAACCAAAATCAAAACGCTATGTTTTCAAAAATCAAAAAGGCTTACCAGCTATTCAAAAGCATCGATTTCGAGCAGTTGGATAAGCTGTCACGGAAAATAGATCTGCCAAAAGCGATGGAGTCTTTCTCCCAATTGGACGATAAACAACTCAAAGGCCTGATGAAGATGTTGGAAGGCGGGGAGCCCAAAAAAGAATTGCCACCTATCAACAGCGACTTCTACGAGTTGCACTTGCGCTTGGATGATGAAGACCGCGCACTGCAACTCCGGGTACGCGAGTTCATGGAACGTGAGATACGCCCGTTGGTCAACCACTATTGGCTGCGGGATGAATTTCCCTTTGAGATCATCCCGAAGCTGGCCGAATTGGATATCTGCGGCCTTACTTACAAAGGCTATGGCTGTGCGGGAAGGTCGTCATTGATGGAAGGCATCATTGCCATGGAAATCGCACGGATAGATGCGTCCGTGGCTACGTTTTTCGGAGTGCAAAGTGGCCTGGCTATGGGATCGATATACCTCTGCGGATCCGACGAGCAGAAGCAGGAATGGCTGCCGGCGATGCAGCAGATGAAGCTGATTGGGGCTTTCGGCCTTACCGAACCAGAAGTGGGATCCGGGGCTGCTGGCGGGTTGACGGTAACTGCCCATAAGACCGACAAGGGCTGGGTGCTTAACGGACAGAAAAAGTGGATTGGCAATGCCCCTTTTGCCGATGTGACCATCATCTGGGCTAAGGACGTGGGCGATGGCGAGGTAAAGGGTTTCCTGGTACGGAAAGGCACACCGGGGTTTGAAGTGGAAAAGATCAAAGGTAAGATGGCATTGCGCATCGTTCAGAATGGGTTGATTACCCTGACGGATTGCATAGTGCCCGAGAGCGACCGCCTACAACATGCCAATTCGTTTAAAGATACGGCAAAGGTATTGCAACTGACGCGGGCAGGCGTGGCCTGGATGGCCGTGGGCTGCGCGTGCGGTGCGTATGAAAATGCGCTTGACTATACCCGAAAACGCAAGCAATTTGGCAAGCCAATCGCTTCTTTCCAACTCATTCAAAACCACCTCGTGGAGATGCTGTCCAACCTTACGGCTATGCAAGCATTAGTGTATCGCCTTTCGGAATTGCAGGACACCGGGATGCTGCGCGATGAACATGCTTCGTTGGCCAAGGTATTTTGCACACTCCGCACACGGGATATCGTAAGCCAGGCACGTGAGGTAATGGGTGGCAATGGTATACTGTTGGAATACGACGTGGCCCGCTTCCTTGCTGATGCCGAAGCCATCTATTCTTATGAAGGTACCAAAGAGATTAATTCACTGATTGTTGGCAGGTCGATTACGGGGTTCAGCGCGTTTGTTTGACAGCGTCAAAATTGTAAGTTGTAAGCCGTAAGTTAAAAGAACTTTTAACTTACGGCTTACAACTTTATTTCTTTTTATTGCCCTGCGTTTGCTGTTGGCGCATGTAATCTTCCATGCGCTGCTGGAATTTTGACTTTTTCTTCTGTGCTTCGGGCTTCTTCTTGTTAGCTTGGATGATGGCCAATATCTTATCGTCATTGACCATTTGGCGGATGATGAATTGCTGGCCAAATGTGAATACCGTGGATAGGAAATAGTAGTAATTCAACCCTGCTGGGAAGCTATTCAAGACAAAGAGGAAAATCAATGGCATGAAATAACCGATGTACTTCATCTGAGCATTGGCGGCGGCACCTGAGACCGTATTGTTGTACCACGTTGAAAGCAGTGTGGCTACCGTCATCAAGATACACATCAAGCTGATGTGATCCATGCCAATCAACGGGAGCGCCGGAAAGGTAATGGGCGAATCATAGGTTGAAAGGTCTTTTACCCATAGGAAGCTTTCACCCCGCAATTCAAACAAATTCGGGAAAAAGAAGAAGAAAGCAATCGTGAAGGGCATCTGTAGCAGCAACGGAATACATCCTCCCAAGGGGTTGACACCGGCCTGTTTATAGAGTTTCAGATATTCCTGCTGCAACAAGGTCGGATTATCGTCTCCCACTTTTTCTTTAATCTGATCCATTTCTGGCTTGAGTACTCGCATCTTAGCCATGGATACGTATGATCGGTAGGTGAGGGGCGACAATACCAGTTTCAGCATGACCGTCAGAATCAGGATGACCAAACCATAACTCCAATTGAAGCTATCCAGGAAGTTGAATACGGGAATAGTAATAAATCGGTTGATCCATTTCATCGGCCCCCAACCCATATCGATCTGTTTCTCCAGCCCATAGCCATGTGCCTTCAGTACATTGTATTGGTTGGGCCCAAAGAAGAAATGCATCGGGTAGGTATTGATGTCCTGGCGACTGAAATCAAGGCGGAGGTTGGCCGAAAACAGTTTGACAATGTGATCGTCCACGCTTGAATATACATTTACCTTGCCGCCATTGAAGCCATTGTCGGCTACGAGTACGTTGGAGAAAAAATGTTGTTTGAAAGATATCCACTCCACCTTTTCGCCGAGCTCTTCTTCATCGTCCTTTGCCGTGTTGAGGTGATCGACCTCGCCATCTGCGAGGGCATAATACAAGGTGGATCGCTGGCGCTCGCTACTCATATCCTTTTCCTTTTGGGAAAGGGCTGCTTCCCAGTTGAGCACCAACTGGCTTTCCGTGGGCGCTACTACATCCTGTAGCCCTTGGGTGACAATGGTGAAACCAAGGTTGTGATCCCCCCCTTTGATGGAATAGATATAGTCGATGTACTTTTCGGGCGCATAAGACAACCGGAAAGTAATGGAAGCCGAATCTTGCCCCGCCACTTGGATATTATCGCCGTCAGTGGCAAAGTACAGGTCATTGGTAGCGATGTTTTTCCCAGCAGCTGAAAAGAAGAGGCCGAATTTATTCTGCTCACCCTCAAAGAGCAGGAGTGGCTGGCCGTCATAGGTCGTTTCGTCTTTCAGCTCAACGGACTTCACGCGCCCGCCCTTGGTACTGATAGTTGCCCGGATGTGCTCGTTTTCGAGGGTGACTACCCTGTCCTCACCCTGGATGGCACCGCCAAACGGACCGCTGAGCAGGGCCGAGTCAAGGACGGCGGTTTGCTGCGTGGTCGTATCTTGATCTACATGCTCGATGCCTGCCCGTGCCCGGGCAAGCGAATCCTGTAACTGGCGCTCGCGTTTTAATTCTTCGTCCGAGGGCTGCAATAAATAAAAAGAACCTGCGATAATGACGAAAATTAAAACGAGTCCTGTGATTGAATTTCTATCCATTTCTTAATTTATGCACTATTTCTGCTTCGCCGCTTTGCTATGCGCCAAAGAGGCGGCTACAAAGCTAACAAAAAGTGGGTGAGGATTTGCAACTGTTGATTTTAATTCGGGGTGGAATTGCCCGGCGACAAAAAAAGGATGTCCCTTGAGCTCTACGATTTCGACCAGGTTATTCGCCGGGTTGATACCGGAGGCAACCATTCCTGCAGCTTCATATTGGGCGAGGTAGTCATTGTTAAATTCATAGCGGTGGCGGTGCCTTTCGGTTATTTTGGCCTTTCCATAAATAGAGGCCGCTTTCGTGCCCTTTTTGACTTCGCAGTCGTACGCACCCAGCCGCATGGTTCCGCCCATGTTTTTTACCTTTTTTTGCGCTTCCATGAGGTGGATGACAGGATGTTGGGTTTTCGGATTCATTTCGTAGCTGTTGGCATTTTTTAGCTTCAGCACGTTCCTGCCAAACTCCACGACGGCACATTGCATACCTAAGCAGATACCGAAGAATGGGATATTATGTTCGCGAACATACTGGATAGCCACCAATTTTCCTTCCAGTCCGCGCTCGCCGAAGCCTGGCGCAACCAATACACCGCATACGCGCTTCAATTTTTCGTCTACATTGCCCGCATTGATACTTTCGGCAGCAATAAGCTTTACCCTTACCTTGCATTCGTTCGCTGCGCCGGCGTGGATAAACGCTTCGTTGATGGATTTGTAGGCATCGGGCAATTCCACATATTTGCCCACAAGGGCAATAGTAACCTCGGCTGTCGGATTTTTCAGTTTGCCCAGAAAAGCCTTCCAGCTTTCCAGATCAGGTTCGTTTTTTGTGGAAAGTTTCAGTTTCGTCAATACCGTTTTGTCCAATTGTTCTTTCAGCATCAGCAGCGGCACATCATAGATCGAGGGCGCGTCGATGGATTCAATCACAGCATTGGCATTGACGTTGCAGAATAAGGCAAGTTTCTTGCGGATCTCGGCGTTGAGGTGATGTTCCGTTCGGCAAACCAATACGTCCGGCTGGATGCCGTATTCCAGCAGGGTTTTTACGGAGTGCTGGGTGGGCTTGGTCTTGAGCTCACCGGCAGCGGCCAAAAAGGGTACAAGCGTGAGGTGAATAACCAGGGAACTATTGCCGCCCAGCTCCCAACGTAGCTGACGGACCGCTTCAATGAAAGGAAGGGACTCGATATCGCCAACGGTTCCACCAAGTTCTGTGATAATGATGTCGTATTGGCCATCTTTACCCAATAGGCACATCCTTCGCTTTATCTCGTCCGTGATGTGCGGAACCACTTGAACGGTTTTGCCAAGGTAGGCACCTTCACGTTCCTTGTCGATAACGTACTGGTAGATACGGCCGGTGGTCACGTTGTTGGCTTGGGAAGTGGGTGTGTTGAGGAAACGTTCGTAATGGCCGAGGTCCAAATCAGTTTCCGCGCCGTCTTCGGTTACATAGCATTCACCGTGTTCATAAGGATTGAGCGTGCCGGGGTCAATATTGATGTAAGGGTCGAATTTCTGGATGGTCACTCTATAGCCCCGTGCTTGAAGCAGTTTGGCCAAGGACGCCGAAATAATACCTTTTCCCAACGACGAGGTAACGCCGCCCGTAACAAAAATGTATTTAGTCATGACAAATTCTGGGTGTATTTTATACGTTGTCTACGCCAAAAAAGCTTCGAACATCACGTTTGTGTACGGGATGCAAAGATACGGTTTTTTGTGGAAATGATAAAAAAAGATTTTCCATGTCACGGAAAACGGCATGGATATAACTGTAAAGAAAATTATCCCAAAATAAGGTGTTTTATAGCAACAATGTTGTTTTTGTAAGTAACTTTCCTATTACGAAGATATATTTTTATGCTTAAATTGACATAAGCGCCTAATTTTGGTGAAAATCATTCCTTTTAAGGGGAGCCATCAGGAGTGGCCTTCACAAAACAAGCTAAATACGCTCGTAAGAGCATCGTTACCATTAAAAACAAATTGCTATAATGAAAAAATCATTACTTTTCTTTTGTTTCATGCTGATCTCGGGTCTTACCATGGCCCAGGGGACTTTTCCGGTGAACGGTTCACATGACGAACGGCCGCAATTATTTGCATTCACCAATGCGACTATCGTGGTAAAAGCGGGCGAGGTGATCCAAAATGGCACCTTATTGGTGGATGGACAGCGTATCGCGGCCTTGGGCAAGGGCCAGGCTGTCCCCAAAGGCTATGTCACTATCGATTTGCAGGGTAAATTTATCTATCCGTCGTTTATCGACGCATTTAGTGAGTACGGTCAACCCAGGGAGGGCCGGGGTGGCGGCTCGCAAGGATTCGGCGGCGGACGACAGGCCCAGATTTTTGAGTCGACCAAAAACGGCCCCTATGGCTGGAATGAAGCGATACGTCCGGAGACGGCAGCTAAAGAGACTTTCACCGTAGATAAGCGGCAAAGTGAAGAATTGAAGAAGATTGGATTCGGTGCGGTACAGTCCGTCGTGCGCGATGGCATTGCTCGCGGTAGTTCGGTGGTAGCTACTTTGGCCGAGGCACGGGAAAACGAGGTGATCATCCTTCCTGAGGCGGGTGCTCATTATTCGTTCAGCAAAGGCTCGGCACGAACCAGTTATCCTTCTTCATTGATGGGAACCATTGCGTTGATACGCCAAACGTACTACGACGGCCAATGGTATGCCAAGCAGCAAGATGAATATAACATCTCCTTGGAGGCGTTCAATAAATTGCAATCGTTGCCGCAATTTTTTGAGGTAGACGATATGTTGGATGTTCTCCGGGCTGACAAAATCGCCAAAGAGTTTGGAAAAAGCTACATCATCAAAGCAGGGGGCAACGAATATCAGCGGATAGCAGATATTAAGGCGACCAATGCCAGCTTGATTGTGCCGCTTAACTTCCCTAAAGCGTATGATGTGGAGGACCCTGCAGATGCTCGTAATGTGACATTGGCACAGCTGAAGCATTGGGAAATGGCCCCTGCTAATCCAGCGTTGCTGGAAAAAGCAGGTATTCGTTTCGCCATTTCGTCAATTGGGCTGGACAACCCCCGTGATTTTTGGAGCAACCTGCGTGTCGCCATAGCGAATGGCCTCTCTCCGGATTATGCATTGCGTGCGCTTACTGAAGTGCCGGCAGAGATGCTGGGCCTTTCCAGTAAGCTGGGCACGTTGGAAAAAGGTAAACTGGCCAATTTCATTATTGCCAGCGACACGTTATTCAAGGAAGGTACGGTAATTTACGAGAACTGGGTGCAGGGTAAGAAATTTGTAGCCACAAAAAGCTATGCTAAAAACTTGACGGGTGAATATGCTACGCAGTTGCCGGGTGTGGGCACAGCGAAATTGTTTGTCAAAGAGAATGATGGCAGGCTGGAAGCGCACCTTACGGTAGGCAACGACACGACGGAGACCAAAGTGACTTCTTCCCGCACTGGCGATTTGTTGTCCTTCAGCTTCAATCCAAAAGGACAGCAGGGAAGTACACGAATCAGCGGATACATCGTCGAGGAGGAACCGCTGGCTTTAAAAGGCGAGGTCGTGCAGCCGGACGGTGCATCATCATCATGGACGGCTACTTACACGGCTGCCTATACCACAAAAACGTCGGGCAGGACGCGGCAAGGGGGGAATAAATCGGTTGTTGAAGGCGAGATCCTCTATCCCTTTGTTGCCTATGGCAACAAAACGCTTCCTACAGCCGAGACTGTATTGATAAAAAACGCAACGGTGTGGACCAATGAGGCCGATGGCATCCTGGAAAATGCAGACGTATTATTGGCCGGTGGGAAAATTAAAGCCGTGGGCAAAAATCTATCGGCATCAGGAGCAACGGTAATCGATGGTACGGGAAAACACGTAACGCCGGGTATCATTGATGAGCACTCCCATATTGCTATCAGCCGGGGGGTCAATGAAGGCTCACACTCCGTTACCTCGGAAGTACGGATAGGTGACGTGCTCAATTCGGAAGATATCAATATTTACCGGCAACTGGCTGGAGGGGTCACGGCTTCACATCTGTTGCACGGCTCTGCCAACTCCATTGGCGGTCAATCCCAGCTCATCAAATTGCGCTGGGGACAAAACCCCGAAGGACTGAAATTTGGCGAGAATGACGGATTCATCAAGTTTGCATTGGGTGAAAACGTAAAGCAAAGTAATTGGGGCATCACAGGTACCCGCTTCCCGCAAACCCGCATGGGCGTGGAGCAAGTGTTTTACGACGCATTCACACGGGCTAAGGAATATAAGGCACGGATAGCGGCCAACGACCCGGCATTGCGGCGGGATCTGACCCTTGATGCCCTGGTGGAGATATTGGACAAAAAGCGATTCATCACTTGCCATTCTTATGTGCAATCGGAAATCAACATGCTGATGCATGTGGGAGACAGCATGGGATTCGGGGTGAATACGTTTACCCACATCCTGGAAGGCTACAAGCTGGCCGATGAAATGGCCAGCCGCCAGATTGCCGGGGCTTCTTTTGCCGACTGGTGGGCCTATAAAATGGAAGTACAGGAGGCGATTCCCTATAATGCTTACCTGATGCATAAGCGGAATGTGCTGACGGCTATTAATTCTGACGACGCCGAGATGGCCCGCCGGTTGAACCAAGAGGCAGGAAAGGCCGTGAAATACGGCGGAGTGACCGAAGAAGAAGCGCTTAAAATGGTCACACTCAATGTGGCTGAAATCCTTCACGTAGCAGATAAGGTAGGAAGCCTCACCCCGGGTAAAGATGCAGATATCGTGATATGGAGCGATAAACCGCTTTCGATCTATGCCAAGGCGGAGAAAACATTCGTCGATGGCGTGAAATATTGGGATCTTAATGAAGATGCCGTGAAACAACAGGCGTTGACAGCGGAGAAGGCACGTCTTATTCGCAAGTCATTGCAGGCTAAAGGGAATGGCGGCACTACACAACGGGCCGTTGCCCAACCCAATATGGAATATCATTGCGATACCATCGGCGAAATCGGCGAGTTTGAAGAATACATGGATTAACGGCTTTCAACTATTAGCGAAATGAAATCAATTATCACATATTTATCAGCAACGGCAACCTTATTGTTGATAACGGTACTGGCCAGCGCGCAACCGACCATTTACCCAGCCAAGGTGCAAGACCAACCCATTGCCATCATCGGCGCGACCATCCATGTAGGCGATGGCAAGGTGATAACACAGGGTACATTACTTTTCGAACAAGGGAAAATCACTTATGTTGGAGGGGCTACAACCATCTCTGCTGGAACGTTGACCATTGATGCTGCGGGCAAGCATGTTTATCCCGGATTTATCGCAACGAATACAAATTTGGGTTTGGTGGAAGTGGAATCTGTGCGGGCAACGATTGACTATGCCGAAGTTGGCGAAAATAATGCGCATGTACGCTCGTTGATTGCTTACAATACGGATTCCAAAGTCATCAACACCCTGCGCTCAAACGGTATCCTGCTGGCGCAGATCACGCCGCAGGACGGACTCGTATCTGGGCAGTCATCGATTGTACAGCTGGATGCATGGAACTGGGAAGATGCGGCTTATAAAATCGATGAAGGCATCCATATCAATTGGCCTACCGTACGTTTCGGGCGTTTCGGTGGAGGCGGGCCTTCCAATCCCGATGCGCAAAAAGAGCAGGTGCAAGCAGAAATTGCCCAATTGGAGGATTACCTTAGCGAGGCAAAGGCATATGCTTCATCGGCAGGAGAGTACCCAAGCAATGCGCGCTTCGAAGCCTTTAAGGCGGTGTTTTCCGGTGAACGCAAGGTGTACGTGCATGCAAATCGGGCTGCAGACATCATTGCAGCAATATCCAGCTTGAAACGACTTGGCATCAAACCGGTATTGGTAGGAGGGGCAGAAGCCCATTTGGTGACCGAATTGCTCAAAGATAACCAGGTGCCGGTCATCATCAGGCAGTCACACTCGCTGCCTTATGCGAGTGACGCTGATGTATACCTACCTTATAAACAGGCGAAACTGCTGGCGGATGCAGGGATATTGATAGCTTACAGCATAGACGGTTTCTGGCAACAACGTAATCTGCCGTTCATGGCGGGGACGGCAGCGGCTTATGGCTTGGACAAAGAGCAGGCATTGGCCACAATCACCAGCAATACCGCAAAGATTTTGGGGATTGATAACCGGACAGGTACACTTGAAGTAGGCAAGGATGCCAACGTAATTGTATCCAGTGGAGATGCCTTGGATATGCTTGGGAATGACATCGAAAGGGCGTTTATACAAGGACGAGACATCAACCTGGATGACCTGCATAAGCAGCTTTTCGAGCGTTATGAGTATAAGTATGGATTGATCGAGGACAAATAGTTCTTGCCCGCTTTCCATAGGTACTAAGCGGCAGGCTCTTGCTTATGCAGGCCTGCCGCTCAACGATGGAACTGAAATTTGGTGTGTTGTTTTCTTAGTTAGATCGATTATAAATAATTGATTATTGTCTATATTTGCTCTATGAAAACAATATATCCCAAAGTGGTGTCAATCGTTGTATTGGCACTGACTATGATAACGGTACTTCATGCACAGGAAGCGAAAACCGTGAGCAATATCGACGCTTCATCCAAGACAGCTTATTTTAGTTTTACCGAAGGCAAGGAAGTCGCTGACGCATCCCAAGATTGGGATATCGCGTTTAACCGCACTACTATCTTGATAAATGGGGGTAGCAGCGGAACTGGCAAAGCTACTGGTACGCTGTTGAAAGACACCTCCTTTGAAAAAGTGACGAAACAGCCCAGTACAGGCCTTAAGGAAGATACAGAAAGTGAAAAAGCGATACCTGCTGGAAGTGGCAATGGTTGGTACGAATATGATATGAGCAACCACAGTATCAATCCCATCCCTGGGCGCATTCTGGTTGTCAAGACGTCGGCTGGCAAATATGTAAAGGTAGAGATCTTGAGCTACTATAATAAATCGAACTCTAATTCAGCAAATTATTCGTTCCGATACAGCTTCCTGTAAAGGGGGATATGCGGATAAAAAAAGGAAGCTGCCATTTTTGGCAGCTTCCTTTTTTTATCCGGTATGTGCTCAAAAAAACCTTAAACCCTTTTGGATTTAATACGCGCTGCCTTGCCTGTCAGGCCACGCAGGTAATACAATTTTGAGCGACGTACTTTTCCGTAGCTGTTTACTTCAATCTTCTCAATGTTTGGTGAATTTATGGGGAAAATACGCTCAACACCTACGCCATTGGAAATCTTGCGCACAGTAAACGTCTGGTTGGCACCGATGCTATTACGTTGGATGACAACACCTTGATAAATTTGAATACGCTCTTTGTTGCCTTCGCGAATTTTATAGTGAACGCTAACAGTATCCCCGGCTTTAAATGCGGGAACTTCGTTTTGTGTTACCGCTTGCTCTTCTACAAATTTTACTAAATCCATGATTTTGAGTAATTAATGACGATTATTATCCCGTAAAAATCGAGTTGCAATATTAGTGATTATTTTCTGAATAAAAAAGCCGTTTTTTAAAAAAGAAATATGAACTTGTTTTTGGAATTTGGATTTAATTTTTACCTTTGCAAACCCTAACGGGAACGGGGTGTAGCGTAGCCCGGTATCGCGCCTGCTTTGGGAGCAGGAGGTCGTAGGTTCGAATCCTGCCACCCCGACAACACTTACACTAAGTAATGTCAAAAACCCGCAAATTCTATGGATTTGCGGGTTTTTTGTTTTTTTCCATACCAATAAACCCCAAAGAAAACCAATCAAGATGTGAGCTATTCGGTGAGTGATTTTTATACCTTAATTTTACTCACCTATTAGCATATAATTATCTGTATATCAATTTATTGTATGCAATAATTTTGATGCTGTTTGCTCTTGTTTGATACCCTTTTGAATGCACATAGGTGGGCAGTGTGTAAGGAACCGTGCAAAAGTGTATCAGTTAAACAAAAAATAGATTGGTATGAAAAGTAGGAACACCTTTGGAATCCACTTCGTCTTGCGGATTCCCAAACAACAGAAAAACGGCATGGCAACGGTGTACGCAAGGATAACCGTGAACGGGCGCAGGTCTGAAATCTCGCTTAAAAAGAAAGTAGCCCCAAAGGATTGGGATGATGCGAAGGGCAGGGCAAAAGGCAAGCGTGAGGAAATCCAAAAGCTGAACAGCCACATCGAAAGGGTGCGGACACTCATTGCGGACGGTTACCACGAATTGGTGCAACAGCGTAAGACTATGACGGTTGATGCGGTCAAATCTCTTTTTCTCGGAACGGCAGAGGACACCATGACCCTACGCAAACTTGTAGAGTATCACAATAGGGAAACGGCACACAAACTTGCACATGGTACATTGAAAAACTACCATACCACGCAACGGTACATCGAGAAATTCCTCAAAGAGAAATACAGGCGGAACGATATTGCACTATCCGAACTTAATTACAGGTTTATCATGGACTTTGAGAGTTACCTGCAAAAGTACCAACCGAAAGACCACCACAAACCATTGGGCAACAATGGTATCATGAAGCACATTGAGCGGTTTCGCAAGATGGTCAACATGGCTATAATGATGGACTGGCTTGCGAAAGACCCTTTTGCCAAATACAGGCTCCACTTTGATAAAGTGGAAAGGGGGCATCTAACACAACAGGAACTGGACATATTGGCTGATAGGACTTTTTCAATCGAACGGCTGCAATCGGTGCTTGATATGTTCCTGTTCAGTTGTTACACAGGGTTGGCCTATATTGACTTGGTCAACCTCATGCCCGAAAACATCGTGAAAGGCATCGATGGCGGGGATTGGTTGGTGACACACAGGCAGAAAACGGAAACGGTCGTCAAAGTGCCCCTTTTGCCGCAGGCATCCACACTCATATTGAAGTACCAAGACCACCCGAAAGCATCCAACGGCGGTACGTTGTTCCCCGTCATATCCAACCAACGGATGAACGGCTACCTAAAGGAAATAGCGGATATTTGCGGAATCAACAAAACGCTTACATTCCATATCGCACGGCACACCTTTGCCACCACGGTCACATTGAGCAACGGCGTACCCATCGAATCGGTGAGCAAGATGCTCGGACACACGAGCATCCGAACCACGCAGATTTATGCGAAAGTGGTGGAACATAAGTTAAGCGAGGATATGCAGAACCTAAGGGAGCGTATGGCATCGGGAAGCTGAACAGACCACCTTTCCTGAAAATCCATTAAATTCAGTAAATTTGTTAGAGGCAGTTATAACAGGCTGTCTCTTTTTTATTTCAAAAATGATTTGCCATGCGGGATACCTATTTCAAGATACGCCGACCTTTCAGCAGAAGAAAACACCGATACGACATCGGCAGTCCCATCGGGTTTTGGAACTACTACGATGACAACCATTTTCTTACCCGACTGTACGTAATAGGTAACGAAGAACAGGAACAATATTACCATTATCACATGGAATATGCCGTAAGCACAGGGAAATGCACAGAAGCAGAGTTTTACGAACTCGTAAGGGAAATCGTGGCAGACCATATCGAATTTATCCGCAAACAATCCCCCTTTTCCCGTAAGCATGCAAGAAACCGTCTCAACCTCAAATGCCTTCGGGCATTCCGCGATTACCTCATATCCACCAATACCTATGGATACCGTGACCCCGTGGACATTACCATTACGCGGTACGATTCGGAGATTGCTTCGTTGAAAAAGGAACTTGCGGAAAAGAATGAGGAACTTGAGACTTTGAAAGTGTATGAAACCGACTATAAGGTGAGGATAACAAAAGGATACCTGAATGCATTTATTGACTTTATCCATCAATTCCCCGAAATCAGAATCCCACATAAAGACGGTACACGCCTTTTGAGTGCATCCACGGAAAGCGTATGGGTAAAGATGATATGCAAGTATTTCCAGCATGGTGAGGAGGATATCAATATGGAAACGCTAAGGAGTAGATTTACTTCAAACAAGGAAAATCCAAGCACTAAATATCGTCCGATAAGGGAAAAGGATAGGTTATTCAAGGTTATTCATAGATAATGTAGAGAATATTCCGATTTCGCTGTATAAAATAGGTGATATGCTTATAATTTGGTGAAAAAAGCTGATTTATTGTTAGTTTTGGCGTCTAATGTTAACAGTGTAGTTGAAAATGAAAAAATATAGCATATTGTTAATTGGAATATTTTTTTTCAATCTGTCATTCGGACAAGATACATTGTCTTCCGGACTTGTAAGAGCCCATAGCCGAAGTTTTGTGATTAGTGACAATAATATTACTGGTAACGGATGGACTTTAATTCAGGACGCATTTCGTTCATCCCAATTTGTTCTACTTGGGGAAAGCCATTTCTCACCCTTGATTTCACAATTGACGAAAGCGATTTTGGATTTTATGCCGGAAGACGGATTTAATCATTTTATGATTGAGACCGGCCCCGTTGCTGTATTGCAGTTAATGTCGCTCTATAATGCAAATAGTGCGCAGTTTCAATCAAATCTTTTTAATTTCCTTAGCGAATATAAACTAACGAATGGGTTTCCGCCATCTGAATTTATAAATATGAAAGCTGATGTAGACATGTACAAAAAAGCTATTGAAAGGAATATTAAAATTGTTGGTCTTGACAGAGAATATTATAGTTCAATCGAATACCTGTTTGATAGACTTGCCAGTTTGACGCATAACGACCGCGATAAAAAGCTGTCTCAATACGCAAAAGAGGCTCTTTTGCGTCACAAGAGCGCATATATAAATGATGGGAGTTATGCTTTCATGACCGAAGTTAGTAACGACCAGAACATTAAAGAATATTTGAGCGTGATGGTTGAAACGGGTAACGAAGCGAATTTCATTATCCAAGAATTATCAAAGACCTTTAAGGTTTATACGATGTACGAGGCCAAAAAATATTTCGATAGTGAAGAGGTAAGATTGGCCAATATTAAATCAAATTTCGGCATATCATATAACAGTTATTTTCTAAAAGAAAAGAAGCCAATGAAGGCTTTTATTAAAATAGGAAATGTGCATTCCGGAAGGGGGCTTAGTCCACTTGGACATTATGATATTGGAAATACCGTTGCTGAGCTTTCCATGATGAACGGAAATGCATCGACTCATATCTATGCAATGAGGCGATACCGATATGGGGATAATGGAGAGGTACAAGACTTCATAAAAAATGGGTTTGAAAAATATGAAGATTTTATTGGGCTAAGCGACAAGGAAAAATGGATTGTAGTCGATTTACGCCCTTTAAGAGAAGCAATGGAATCAAGGAAGTTGGTAGTGCCAGTTATGGAAGAACGTAACTTGATTAAAAACCACGATTTATTGTTATTACTACCTGTAGACGGTGCATACAGCGAATCCTTGAATTACCAATAGCTATCAACAAATCATATTTGGTTATTCCTCAAAACAAATTTAAAAATGGAAACAATCATCCAAACACCATCAGGTAAAAATTACAGGCCATTGATTTGGACGTTAACTTTGGCCATCAATGGATTAATAGCACTTGCTTTTTTCCTGCCAAACATAGAAATACTAAAGCAATATGACTTTTCTTTTTTGCCAAAACTAAACGCGATTCTTAACAGTTTGACATTCATTTCGCTAATCGTTGCCCTCGTTGCTGTCAAGCAAAAAAACATTAAACGACATAGGAATTTTGTCCTATTGGCCCTTTTTTGGACGAGCCTGTTTTTGGTGTCGTACTTATTATATCATTTCTCTACGCCGTCAACTTCATTTGGAGGACAGGGAATAACCAAGGTAATATACCTGTTCATTCTACTGACCCATATCGTACTGGCAGCCATCATCGTTCCGCTTGCGCTGATTTCCATCGGACGTGGGCTAAATATGGAAGTGTCAAAGCATAAAAAAATCGTGAGGTGGACCATGCCTATTTGGTTGTATGTTAGCTTGACAGGAGTAATTGTCTATCTGATGATTTCTCCCTATTATTCGTAGCCACCGGGTGATATTTCAAGAACGGCACTTGATATTTCCTTCGACACAGACCTCTTAGTTTCATACACATTGACACTAAACTGACCAAACGCCCACGATGGTCATCCTCTGAATAGCTTTTCCCCATTCCTTTGTATCAAAAGCGGACGGAAACGTACTAACCAATTCCGTCCGCAGGGTAACAGATTTTTAACGATAACACAAAGGAGGAAAGATGAACGTAGAGCTTATCACGAAGGACGACCTTGACCAATTCAAAAGGGAATTGCTGGAAGAAATCAGGAAACACAACCCCCACCCGAGAAAACACGGACATGAACAGAGGGCGTGGCTCAAAAGTTTTGAGGTACGCAAGTTGCTCGGCATATCCGCAGGCACGTTGCAGAACCTACGGGTGAACGGTACATTACCCTTCACCAAAATCGGTGGACTGATGTACTACAGATACGAGGACATCCAAAAGCTGATGGAGGGAGGTGAAGATGGAGAATAGTACCTGCAAAACCACGGTACGGATGCAGGCATCCGACCACCCTTTTCCTATCCCGATTGTAAGGAGCGAGTTTATTTTTTTGCTATACAAAAAATCCCATCCCGCGCCGTCTGGCGGCAAGGGATGGGTACCCGCTCCCGTTGGTCGGAACATAGGAAAGGGGATGGCATGACGGCAGGGAATACACGGACAACCCCGGTTCAGACGGGGAAGAAACGCCAGCGCGGACGGCCAAAAAAAACCATCACCCGGAGCGGAATAATGATGGTGCGGATGACACCCACGGAGCGGTCAATCATCGAGGGCAAGGCGCGGCAGGCGGGCATGCGCGTGAGCCAGTGGTTCAGGCAGGCAGCACGGAGCGCGGTGGTCAATCCACGCCTATCCACCGAGGAAATGGGGATGCTCCGGATGCTTTCCGGCTTGGCAAACAACCTCAACCAGCTTACCAAGCTGGCCCACACCGCCGGGCTGGTGTCGCTCATGGGGACATGCCGCGAACTGCTCACCCAAATCGGGGAATTAATCAGTAAAATCAAACAGGGATGATAGGCAAGCAGCTAACCGGAAAGAATTTCGGCAGGTGCATCCGCTACCTGCTGGAAAAGGAACAGTCGGCCGTGCTGGATGCACATGGTGTACGGAATTACGACACAAAGGCCATCATCGATGACTTCAACGCGCAGCGCAAGCTAAGGCCGTCGTTGGGCAAGGCCGTGGGCCACGCCGTGTTGAGCTGGAGCAACGAGGACAGGCCCAAGCTCACCGTGGAAAAAATGGCGGCACACGCAAGGGAATACATGGAAAAAATGGGCATCACCGATACGCAGTACCTCACGGTGCTGCATACCGACCGGGACCACCCGCACCTGCACATCGTTTACAACCGCGTGGACAATTCGGGAAACACCGTGAGCAACTACAACCTTTGGGAGAAAAACCGCAAGGTGTGCAGGGAAATGACCGAGCGATATGGCTACCACATGGGCAAGGGCAAGGAACAGGTGAACAGGCAGGCATTGCGTGGCAAGGAACAGGTACGCTATGCCATCTACGATTCACTGAAGCTGGCAGCACCCAAGGCCACCTCGTGGCCGCAACTGGAAAAATTGCTCGCCAAGCAGGGCGTCACCATCCAGTACAAATACCGGAGCGGCACGGATGAGGTACAGGGAATCTCATTTGAAAAGGACGGGGTGAAATTCAAGGGGTCTGCCATCGACCGGAAATTCAGCTTTGCAAGCCTCGACAGGCAGTTAGCCAACAACCAGGGCATGGGGTTGAACACGGGTAGCATGGGCCATAGACAAACCCTTGCAGACCAAATCAGGGACATGCTGGACACGCACCAAGAACGTGGGCACTCCCATGAGCCATCGCACGGGTTGGGCCTGCTCGACATTCTGCTGCAACCCGTGGAAATCGTGCCCGAACCCGAACCGATGGCCGATGCCGAGAAACGGCGGCGCAAAAGGAAAGCACAGGAAGCGGAGCAATCACGCGGTATCAGCAGATAATTAAAGGACAATCCAAATGAAAGAATTACACGAACTGGAAAACAACATCGGGGATATGGCCGACCTGCAACAGCAGCAGGAGCGGCGCATCACGGCACTGGAAAACCGTAAGGTGGTGGTGCCGGACTACGGCCCCAAACTGGCTGAAATCCTCAACGCATTGCGGACGGATCCGGCGATGCCGGGTCCGTCCGCAATGCAAGAACTTGGTGAACGCATGGAGCAGCTTTCGGCAAAAATCCCCGACAGGTTGAGTGTACACCACCGTCACGAAATCACCGGAAACGCCAAGGGCTTCATCATCGCCGCAACCATCATCCTATGCGCGTTCAGCATAGCCGTAGCCGTGTTAATCAACCTATGGCAACGGAACGGCGAACTTCGCGCCAGTAGCATCAAATACCGTATGGTGCGGCAATATTACCCCGGTGCGGCGGCATGGGCAGAGCGCACCTATATGGCCAACCCCGATTCGGCACGGATGGACGTGGAGCGGCTGGAGGCCGAGCAGGAGGCTTTGCGGCTGGCCGAGGAAGCGGCAGCAAAGAAAGAAGCCGAAGCAAGGGAGGCCCGTGACAAAGCCGATGGCATGAGAAAAAAATGAGCAAATGCGGCCACCATGCCCAAGTCCAAAAAAGCGAAAAGACCCCGATGGTCGGGGCCTTTTCTGCCGGAATTGCGCAACTCGTGAAATTGCAACAAGGCTTTCTATTCAGTACCCGGTGCAAGACAACCATTAAGCATCAAGTGCCATACATGGAATTGCGAAGCAGGGATAGCGTTCAATTACTAAAACAATCCCCATCTTAAATGAGGGTTGATAACTGGAATTAAAGATACACCTTTAGGCGTACAACTGCAATAATCTCCATATACCGTGGGCAAAAAATAAGTGTAAAACACAACGTTGATATTCTGACTGCAATTTCAGCGTTTTTTGGTCTTCAATAACTCCACTTTGTCGCGTTCGCTTTCCAACAGGCGCTCGTAGAGTTTCCTGTTTTCCTCGTAAGCCTCTACCAGCTTGTCAATCGGGCTGAAATTGTAGAATACCGAACCCGCCTTGTCGTGCAGCGTGCTGGAAATGATATTTATGGCAGCTTCCTCATCGAAACGCTGTATCACTTCCGGGCTGATGTTCAGGATACCCGCGACCTGTTCCAGTATGTCCCGCTCAATCCATTCCTTGGCTTCGAGTTGGGACACCTTTTTCTGCGTCCAAGCCTCACCAAGCTGGTAAGCCAGCGTTTCCTGCTTCATGCCAAGCATTTCCCTGAAACGTTTGATATTGCGGCCCTCGTGTACCTTTTTTGTCTTTTCCATAATTGTTGTGTAATGCAGCAAAGGTAATTCGCGGCAAGCGTTACCTACAACGAATGTATGGAATATTTCGCGGATAAATTATGCTCCAAATGGAATATTTTATACCGTTTCCGGGATTGAATATGCCAAGCGGCCTACGGAGATTTGTCATATAGGCAACAATATCCATTCATCAAAACACTTAAAAAATGACAACTTATCACAATCATCTCAATGGCCCCGGAGGTGACATCCGCTACAGTGGTGACGTTACCAACAACACGAACAACAACTCGAAAACCACCAACCACATCTACCTTGGCTCCTACACCAACCAAGGCGAGTACGACAGTTGGATGCGGCAGATAGGCTCCCTACTCCACGTATCCGCACAGCACGCCAGCCTGAAACCTATCTTGGACTTGATAATGGCAGCCATCGAACCGGACAGGATTTTCCTGCTGGATAATCCGGCCATCCCCGAATATCAGGTTTTTGGTTGCACGGAAATCATCTTGGCAATCGACATGGACAAGGCCCCATCCAAAAAGATGCTGGACGGCATTTTGAAATTTTGCTGCACCCGTATGCAGGACGTTGTCCTATCTTTCCACCCCTCACAACAGGTGGAGGACGGATTGGCTGGCGGGCATCCCTATTACAGCACCCATTGCAGGGAGGAATTTCTGGTCTTTTCGGGCAGTTGCTATCGGCTCCCGAAGACACCCGAAACCGTGTTGCCCGACCTGAAAGCTGAAATAATGGAAAGCTACAAAGAAAGCATGGCAAGGGCATCGGCTTTCCTCGAAAATGCCAAGGCCATAAGCAAAAAGCAATCCCACAACCCGGCCTTAGTGATGCTCCACCAATGCTTTAAGCAACTGTTCACCGCCATCACCCATTCACTGGGCAAGGATTGCCCAACGTCCGACAACCTTATAAAACTCAAAAGGAAAGCGGAGAGATACCTGCCGCAATTGCAGCCATACGTAGACGAAAATGTACTCGCCCACATCGACGGCGTACGCAAATCAACGGCCGGGCGCTATTTGGAAGCCGGGGAAGTATTTGAAACCGCCTCTTTGCTGGATGACACAGGCGAATTGCTCAAAGCGGTCGGGGTTATCTTCGACCATACCATGGAAAGGATGTTTGGCAATACGCCGACTTTACCCGGTGTCAAACCTAAAAGCGCGGAACCGGATGGCGATGGCGAATGAACATAGCAGTCGGCTGGCGGGGGCCACCGTGTCCGTAGGCATGGATGGCTCCCATACCGCCTACCCCTACCCCGAACTGATGGCCCGCGTCATCGGGTTAATCCGTGTGGACGAGATATATCACAACCGGAATTTCGTTGCCATCGGCAGCCACGGGGAGCTGGTCATCTTCGTGCCGCAAGCAGTGTCGAACCCCTTTGCCGAATATATGCCCCTGCTCGACATGGTGTTCAGGGATTACCCCGACCTAAGTTACAGGCTGTTCAATTCGCAGCGGGCAAAGGAGGAAGCCAAACGGCGCAATATTTTCTACCACTTCGCATGCCGCATCGCAAATCGCCTGTATGCCAACCCCACGTCCAGCTTCCGGCTGGCTGATTACCTATGCCCCACGGCTGGCCATTTCTTGGCAGAAGCCAAAGCCTATTTCGATAGTGAAATGGCAAAGGTGCTGGCATTCCGCGATGGCGTGTCGTTGTACTTCGGTACGGACAACCGCCCCTTTGCGGCCTTCATGCTCCACCAGCAATTAGAACTCACTTACAGGGTGGCCGAACTTTTCGTGATGGGGCGGGATAAAGTTACCCATTCCATAAACGCCCACCAACGATATACCGCTTCCTATATCCCACGGTTGGGTAACATCTTCGACCAACGGGACGAAGCCGAGCAGCGTTTGGCGATGCAACTGGATGACGCATACTTGGCCACACGGTATGGGCATGGCTATGCCATCAAAAATGGGAAACTTGCGGAGGCGATTGAAAAAGCGGATGCCGCATACCGAACCACGCTCGCGATATACACCGAAATCGAACAACTGTTTACACCAGCACCAAAAAATCCTATCTTTGACCCCATGGCCAACAGGAGAAACCAAACAAACGACAAGCCACCAAAGCGGAGCGATGAACTGCTCAAAGGCGCATTCGAGGAAAATTTTCCCGACTTCCTGCGGTTCCTATACCCCGATGCGGACAGGCTTTTCGACTTCGACCGGGGGCTGACCTTCATGGACAAGGAACTGCTTGAGATAATCCCCGACAGGGAGCGCACCAAAGGCAAACGCGTGGCTGACCTATTGGTAAAAGTCTACCTAAAGGACGGGTCTGAACAGCACATCCTGCTCAACACCGAGATAGAGGGTGGCAGCGACGCCGAATTTGCCGAGCGCATTTACCAATACAACTATCGGATTTGGGACAGGTACCGAATCGCCGTGGCCACCATCGCGGTTTACACAGGGGGCCACAGCCAGCCCAAGCCGCACGAGTACAGGCGCGAGGTGCTGGACACATTTGTTCATTTCCGGTATCGCACTTACCATATTTTCGACCACGCCGAGGATGACCTGCTGCAAATGGACAACGCCTTTGCCCTCATCGTTCTGGCCTGCCAAAAGGCACTCTTGGAAGGCAAGGTGCCGGAGCGTGAGCTTGGCGAGGGCAGAACCACCATCGCGCGGGCTTTGATTGCAAGCGGCAGGTACGACAAAGACCGCATCTTGGGTTTTTTGGGGTTTCTGAAAAATTTTATTTTCATTGATGACGAGGAAATAAATCGTAACTTTGATAAATTCATTTATGAAGTGACAGGAGGCACTATTGAAATGGGCGTTATAGAAGTATTGAAAGAACAGGAAAGGCAAAAGGGAGTTAAAGATGGCGAGCGCAAAAAAGCCCTTGATATTGCCCGTGAAATGAAAAATGACGGCATACCTGTAGACCAGATTGTCAAATTCACCAAACTCACGGCCAAGGAAATAGAGAAACTTTAGCTCTTGAAGATGAAATAGGTTTTTATCCCTTTCAAAAGAGTATATGAAAGCTACCCACAGGGTGGCTTTTTTGTGAAATGACTTTTAGCACAAGCGGTATCAATCCGACCCAAGTTGGCACCATGGCCTTAATGGCTTTCTTGGCTTTGGACTAATCGAATACAATGGAGAAAGAATTAATGAAGGTGGATACACTTTCAATATCCAAAGGGCTGAACCGAAACCAACGGCAATGTCCCCGATGCGACGATATACTGACGCCTTCACATAACTACGACATGAAAATATGCAAATGCGGTTATTTAAGCATCGATGGCGGCATGAATTTAAGGATAATGCTGACCGATACCAGCAACAATAATGGTGGGAAATTAATTTAACGTCCTTACTTTAGGAAATAACCGTCAAGTTTCAAAGGCACCGTTTTTCACCTTATTTTTTCCCGCTACCCGATGCCCTCTTTTTCTCCTGCAAGGCGATGACTTTATTTTGAGCATCGATAATCTGATTTAAATCTGCAATTTTTTCCTCTTTGCTTCTAAGTTCATCTTCCAACTTCAAAACACGATTGTGTAGCTGGCTAACTTGTTCGTCGAACATGCTTTTTATCGGCTCTTCGTTCAGATAAAACAGAAACAGGTTTTTGTTGAATAGTTGAGAAAACTTAATCATTTTGACCACATCAATAGACTCACGCCTGTAAATGTCATACAGATTGGATTCGCTGATATTTACAAAATCGGCAACGTACTTAACCTTTAGACCACTGTCCTTTATATAACTTTTTATTATGCTTCCAATGTGAATGCCCATGCAACAAAGTTTGGAAAACATTTAAAGTCCTAAAGGACAAATAGGTATGATAAATTTGAATCAATAACTATAATATTTTTGTAGTTTAAGATATAAATACATATATTTGACGGTATTGTGATTAAAAACCACAATAATTTAGTAGTTTTTTAAACGGTATAGTTATAGGAATAGGATAAATAGAAGTATCTATTTCACGAGTCTCACACCGAAATCTGGTAAATTAAGGCATGTGAGAGCAAGTGAAGCGCAAACGTCCTACCTTTGTAGGATAGGGCTTGCGCCCACTTGTCTTATTACATGCCTGCCATCCCTTTTCGGATGGTTAGCTGAAAGATGGTTTCCATCGAGTAAGCGGGCCCTACCAGAGCCTCGGTGTAATAAGATGTGGGTGGCAAGCCTTTTTTATTGGGCCTGCCCTCACTTCAAGAAAGGCTCGTTAAGATTGACGAGCAATGCAGCCGAACAGCAAACATATCGCAACCAACGGCACTGAAGTCCCAGGAAACCGATGCAGCATGCATCGCCAATACCTTTCCATAGGTAGACGTAGGTTCATGGTGGCCGGCAGTTCTCCACTGGCGGCCATCCATTTTCTTTCGCGGCAATTTAAAACGTCTATCATTTACGCTCTCTTTGGCGGCTCGCCGAAAGGAGGGCGAAGCCTATGCCTGTTAATTTCAATTCTTTCTACCCAACGCTATCGCAGCATCATAAAATCGCCGGATTAACTACTCTTGGCCATTTTTCCGTGCAGTAGAATTTTTCATATAATCCACTAACCAAACATAGCATGAGCGTTTTTAGACGTTACGGGCAGGTTATGCCCAAAAAATTACAAGGACATCCCATCGATACAGACGGCCAAGCCGTTACCAAGAGCATGTGTGCAGTAGCCGTGCGGCAGCACTCCACGCCCGTGGAGGCTGCTGCCACGGCATTTTATCCCCACCAAGCCAAAAGGCCAAGCCTGTCCGTACAGAGCCTTACGACACCGATAGTAAGCCTTGCGCTTCTGATAACGACCATGTGTTTGTGTGCCGCGCAGCAGGGATCCGCTCAGGCGGGTCCCGCTGCCACGGCAACACCAAACACGCCACCGCTCCAAGTTGGCAGCCCCATACCCGATGAAGTGTGGGATATGCCGCTCCAAGTGGTCAACCATCCCGATGGCAAGGAAACCATCACCCTCGCGGACTATAAGGACAAATTAATCATACTGGATTTTTGGGCCACTTGGTGTATACCATGTATTAAGTCACTCCAAAAACTGGATACACTGCAAGGACAGTTTGGAGACGGTCTTGCGGTAATCCCCACCACGTATGAAGATGCTGGCAAATCAGCCGACTTTTTCAAAGAAAAAGGCTGGTCACTCCCCACAGCGGTATCCGAGAATATCCTAAAAGAGTACTTCCCCTACCAAAGCATCCCGCACCAAGTATGGATTAAGGACGGCAAAGTGCTTACTATCGCCGGGCCGGAATACGCCAGCGCGGATTATATCGCCAAGGTTCTGCAAGGAGAGGATGTAGACTTCGACCACAAAATAGAGGTGGAGTTTGATAAGTCCAAGCCTTTGTTTTTGGACGGAAATGGAGGCGATGGGTCAAACATGATTTACCAATCGGTTATATCAGGTAGGTTAAACGCGAGAATATCAGGTATGACATGGCCATCCCGGAGCCATATTCTTGTCTACAACTATTCTATTCACATGCTGTATAAAACGGCTATAGACTATTTGGAATTGATGCCGTTTACCAATGACAGATATATCATCTATGAGGTAGACGACACGCTTCGATACCGGATTAATCCGCAATTGGTACCATCATCGGAACAATCTGATTTGCTACAGTGGGCAACGGAAAATGAATACTGCTATAACCTTGTGCTTCCCGATGGTGCCAACAAAACTGACGTGTCCAAAAGGATGCTTCAAGACCTTAACGAGTTCTTTGGGATGTACCAAAACATCACCGTTGCGGTAGAGAAAAGAAACATAATGGCACTGGCCATAGTCAAATCCGAAAGCTATCAAGACATATCTACCAAAGGCGGCGAGGGTATACGCAAATTTGATATGGACAGAGGGGTTTTAACGCTCAAAAACCAAACCCTGAAACCTCTTATATCCCGCATGAATGTTGCACTTGATTACAGGCCAAAAATCGGCTTGGAACCCTATACCTATCCAATTGTGGATGAAACGGGTATTAAAAGTAACATCGACTTAACCATAAGCGCGGACTTTGGGGATGTTGGTTCCGTAAAGGCGGCCCTTAACAAGTACGGGCTTGACCTCGTGGAAAAGATAACCCCCGTAGAAATGATTGTGTTCAAATACGACAACCAACCTAACAAATAGACAATGAAAGTCATAAAATCCCTAACCATACTAACTTTTATACTTATCCAATTGGCGGCGTATCCCCAAGCCCAAAGAACCGTCACAGGTACGGTCTACTCCAATGACACGAAACAGGCAATCCAAGGCGCGAGCATCGTCAGCAAGTCCACTGGTAGGTCAATCGTTTCTGGCCAAAGCGGTAGCTTCATATTCCGCAACTTGACGGACAGTGACACATTGGCCATTTCCTTCATCGGGCATGCGAGTAAAGAAATCCCGGTAGCAAGCATAGTGCAAAGTCCCATTGATGTGTATTTGGAAGAAGTGGTGAAGCAAATCGATGAAGTAGTGGTAAATACAGGCTACCAGTCGCTGCCAAGAGAAAGGGCAACGGGCAGCTTTACCCAAATAGGCAACGACCTGTTCAACCGGAGCGTCAGTACCGATTTGGTGAGCCGCTTGGAAGGTGTGACCAATGGCCTTGCATTTGAACTGCCAGCCACAAGAGGTGCGCCGTCATCCACACCTAACCTTCGCATAAGAGGTTTGAGTACAATCCGTGGCGAAACCGAGCCACTTATCGTGGTAGACAATTTCCCCTATGAGGGCGACATCAACAACATCAACCCCAACGATGTGGAGAGCATCACGGTTTTGAAGGATGCTGCCGCGGCCTCTATTTGGGGCGCACGGGCCGGAAATGGGGTGATAGTCATCACCACCAAGAGCGGGGCAATATCGCGCAGACCGACCATCAATTTCAACACTAACGTGAGCATCACCCAAAGACCGGATTTGTACTATTCAAGGGATTACCTTTCCCCAGCCGAAACAGTGGAGTTGGAGCATACCTTATATGAACGTGGACTGTACACAAGGAACGATTGGACGGCATACACCCCTGCTGTTGAAATACTCCATGCACTTGCGGAAGAACGGATAGACGAAGCCACGGCAAACGCTCAATTGGAAGTACTTAAACGGTATGACATCCGGGATGAAGCAGTAAGGCACCTCTACCGTCAAGGTTTAAACCAGCAATACGCCATGAACATCAACGGCGGCGCTGAATGGCACCAATATTACCTATCGGCGGGATTCGATAACAATGCCAGTAACCTAATAGGCAATGGATATGAGCGAATAACACTGATGGCCAAAAACGACTTCCAGCCAATACCGAAACTCAATATAAGCACATCGTTAAACTATGTGCAGGGTCGTTCAACGAGCAACGGTATCGGTTTAATGGATTTGACGCCGATAGGGTTTAATAATCCCTATGTGTATGCAAGGCTTGCCGATGAGAACGGTAATGCACTACCCATCGTCAGGAACAATAGATTTAGCTATACGGACGCGGCGCTGGAAATGGGGTTGCTTGACTGGCACTATCGGCCACTCGATGAACTCCGTTTGAATGATAATACATCCAATACAAATGAAATCAGGGTCAACACTTCGGTGGGTTACCAATTGTACCGGGGATTGCGTGCCGAAGTCCGTTACCAGTACCAAAACATTGGTGAACAAGCAAGGCAGCATTATCCACAGGAAAGTTACTATGCCCGTCACGCAATAAACCGTTTCACCGATGAAAACGGAACAAGGCGGGTGCCTTTGGGTGGCATATTGGACAGGTCAGGGGGCGACTTTTCTTCCCATTATGGACGTTTCCAACTGGATTACAATGGCGATTGGGCCGATAGGCATGAACTCAACGGGGTGGCTGGTTTGGAGTTAAGGCAGGAGCGCAGTATCAGCCGCGGAACTTCAAGGCTCTACGGGTATAATGACGAGGTGCTATCGTATGCCACCAACCTGAATTTCGATACCTCTTTTCCTACGAGGCCACGACTATCCGCGCGGATACCCTACGACAATTCACCCGGCCGCCATATTACGGATAGGTTCGTGTCGTATTATGCAAACTTTGCCTACACGTTTGATGGCAAATATATTCTATCAGGTAGCACGAGGTGGGATGCTTCAAATATTTTCGGGGTTGACTTCAACCAAAAAGGGGTGCCTTTATGGTCAATCGGTGGCGCATGGAATGCCAGCGATGAACCTTTTTTTAACGTAGATTGGGTGAACCTCGCCAAGTTGCGCCTTACGTACGGCTCCAACGGCAACGCCGTTAGGTCGCTTTCCTCGCTTCCCTTTATCACCTATGGAGGCACCAATGCCTATACGGGGTTGCCATACGGCATATTGCGGAGTGTGGGCAATCCCGACCTAAGTTGGGAACAGGTGAACACGCTCAACATCGGTTTGGATTTCTCGCTTTTTGATAGGCGCATTTCGGGCAGTGTGGATTGGTACAACAAGAACAGTTCAAATCTGATAGGCTCGGACGTATTCGACCCCACCACGGGGATTTCTCCGCTATCCGGTACATTATACAATTTGGACAACCAACGGAATTACGCCGATTTGAACACGAAGGGCATTGACATCGAAGTGAACACCGTGAACGTTGACCGTGGCCTTAAATGGCAGACCACAGCATTGTTCAGCAAGGTACGGAACACCGTGATGAACTACAACAATTTGCGGACACCAATGGGGGTAGATTTGCTCACCGTAGTTGCGGCCCCGTTGATTGTAGGCAATGCGATAGACCAGCTTTATTCACTTCCTTGGCATGGTTTGGACGGAACAGGTGCGCCGCTGGTGATGGTAAACGGTGAGTTGGGTACTGATTACAACACTTATTTCAATGATTTGACCCAAGAGGGCGTAATCAGAGCAGGGGTTACCATGCCCCCCTATTTCGGGGCAATCCGTAATACCTTCACTTGGCGTTCACTTTCTGCAAGTGTCAACATCGTATGGAAGGCCGGGCATAGGTTCAGGCGGGGAAGCATTAGTTACGCCAACCTTTTTGGCACCTCAAAAGTCATGCATATGGATTACTTGGACAGGTGGCAACAACCCGGCGATGAACTGACCACCGATGTGCCATCCATGCCGGAGAGTACGAATGCAAGGCGTGACCAAGCCTACCTTTGGAGTGAGGCAACGCTTGAAAGGGGTGACCATATACGGTTACAGGATGTAAACCTATCCTACCAATTGCCGGACAGTTATT
The DNA here is from genome assembly GCF_900109365.1 of Parapedobacter koreensis. Lineage (GTDB taxonomy): Bacteria > Bacteroidota > Bacteroidia > Sphingobacteriales > Sphingobacteriaceae > Parapedobacter > Parapedobacter koreensis. The sequence continues at coordinate 228,944 of NZ_FNZR01000004.1, forward strand.
CGCGCCATATCGGTCTTTCACAGGTCAGGATATACGCGTTCGCGAGTAACTTGGGACTGCTTTGGAAGCACACCGATTACGATGTTGACCCCGGAGTAAGTGCCCTGTATCCCCGACCCATACAGGTATCTTTTGGTTTGCAGATTCAATTATAGACAAGTTATGAAAACATTCAACTTCAAAGTATATACAGCAATTTCAATGGCCGCCACTATAATGCTGGCGACTTCGTGCATGAAGGAATTTTTGGACATCAAAAGGGATAAATCGCAGGTTATTCCCGTTACATTGGAGGACTACCGCTCTATATTTGAGCATCATCAGATGAATTATGAACAGACCGTGTTGGGCGAAGTAAGCGGTGATGATTATTTCGTGTCTGCCCAGCGGTGGAACGGATTGGCAGACCCGGTACAAAAGAACGCCTACGTGTGGGCAGATAACATATTTCAAGAGGAAACAAGCGGCGACTGGAACCGTGCCTATGAACGCATCCTCTATGCCAATTTCGTGTTTGAGGGGGTGGGCGACATTGATGAAACAACCGCCAACAAGGCGCTTCGGGATGAAGTACTTGGCGCGGCACATTTTTTCAGGGCGGTTAACCTCTACCAACTGGCGCAGGTGTTCTGCAAGCAATACGACCCGTCCACGGCCAGCGGTGATTTGGGATTGCCGCTTAGGACGACTTCAAACGTCAACGTTGAGTACCAGCGTGCCAGTTTAGAAGCCACCTATGGACAAATCCTAAGTGACTTGGAAAATGCCGAGCGTCTACTGCCAAGCCAAATATTTTACAGCCTTCGCCCCAACCGCGTGGCAGCATTGGCTATGCTGGCCAATGTGCATCTCCAAATGGGGGATTACCAGTCTGCTTATACCTACGCCGATGCGGCATTTAGGATAGCCCCGGAAATATTGGACTACAATGATATTGATGTATCGTCAAACACCCCGTTTGCGCAGCATACTTGGAACAATCAGGAAATAATCTTTTATTCGGAAATGCGCTTCGCCGCCGTATTGATGGCCGCAAATTTGGAGGTGGACAGCACTTTATATGCTTCCTACCACGAGCATGATTTGCGAAAACAAGCGTTTTTCATCCCCAACAATGACCGCATTACCATCAAACCTGGATACAGTGGGAATGATGTTATTATGTTCAATGGAATTACAACGCCCGAAATCATATTGGTACGCGCCGAGTGCAATACCCGCCGTGGTGAAATCAACGATGCAGTCTCCGACTTAAATAACCTTTTGTCGCATCGGATAGCGGCGGGATATTTAGAACGCATAGACAGCGACATAAGTCAAAGCGAATTGCTGCAACTTGTATTGTCGGAAAGGCGCAAGGAATTGGTTTACCGTGGGCGGCGTTGGCACGATTTGAAGCGCTTTGGTCAAAACCCAAACCTTGCAAAACCATTGATGCGGAATTTGGATGGAACGGAGTACAATTTACCTATCGGTAGTCAGAAATGGGTATTGCCCATCCCGCCTGATGTAGTAAGGTTGGGCGGTCTCGTGCAGAACGAAAGGTAAGGCAAAAAAGGATAGCAAAACAATGACGGATTAGTAGATGCCGGGGTTTGGGAAAACCACGGAGAGAGCAGTCGCGATTGTTTTGCTATCCTTTACTTTGAGAAGTCTTGGAAAACAGTTGCATTAAGTTAGCAAAATTCACTTAAATTAACTATTTAACCATTCAATCACTCGTACGCCAAGCATTAGCGTCAATGCTTGCCGGGGGGATTTCACTCAAGAAATCATAAACATCCCCATCCTCATGCTGAACAGCGCAGCGTACGGGTTGTGGCGTTGTCAAGCATCCCCCCTCACTTGGTGCTCCTATCTGGCCAGCGATAGCTTGGTCGCCGTTGGATAACACTGGCCCTAAGAGATACCATTGCGGTTGCTGCAAGGCTACGACTTGGAACGACATGGCCACCAACGCGAATAACATCGCCGCGAAGGGAACCACTTTCTTTTGTTTGGTAGTCATAATTTTGTGTTTTTAATGTGTACCAATTTTTTATATTTGTTATAGCACTATCGGTCATTTGGCCGACCCGCCCTTGATGGCATGACCCTTGGTCTTACCACCTCGATTTTTTTCTTTCTCTATAAGTATTATACCCACTATGCTGATGGTGAGCAATGTCAGGTTGAACCAAAAGTGCCCCCACCACGACATTGCAGTAATAAGTTTTGAGCAATAGCAGTTAAAGGTCACCAAATCGGTCATCACACCAAGCGCCACATAAACCGTATAACCTAACAGGAGCATCGCCGATAGCCACAACCCAAAGCGGTGTGTTTTCGGCACCACCAGCAGGATGATTGCCGCCAGTTCCAATGCTGGCAGCGACCAAGCAAGGATATGGCCAATCCAGTCGGGAAATGAGTGCTGTAGCATCCCATTCCTGAACGCCTCAAAGAAAAACCCCTTATAGGCCACTACAGGTATCCATAATGCAAGAAGGGCAAGGGTGACAACCATCAATATGGTGTCCTGCTTAATGCCAGCCCTGCCCTTGTGATATGTGATTGCCGCTTTCATGTTCTTTCCAGTAATTCGGTCGTGTAAAATTACGTCCCGAAAGCAGCAAAAAATTGTTCAAAACCGAGGTCGTCAGGGAAATTTGAAAATTTCACCTTTGTTTTGAACAACTTTTCAGGGAAATATGCCTGATTTGTACCGTTCGCAGGCTTTACGCCAAGCCCTTTGGCGGGGTGCCGTGGTATTTCCTGAATGCGTGTATGAAGCTGGACGCATCCGAATAGCCAACTTCAAGGGCGACTTCATATACTTTATTTCCAGTGTTTTTCAGCAGGTGTTTTGCGCGTTGCATACGGATTTTCAGCAGGTATCCGTATGGCTTCGTGCCAAAGTGTTCCTTTATCAGTTCATGCACACGCCAAACGGGTAACCCCGTACCTGCGGCAATCATGGATGCCGTGCATTTCTCCCTATCCCGGTGGTGTCGGTAGACATACCTCCGTATGGCCCATACCTGCCCGGTTTTCTCCCTTCGGGTTGCCCGCCGTTTGGCCGCGAGCATGGAATGGTATGTCATGATACACGCTTTAAGGTGTATGAGTACACGGATACCGTCGTCCAGCGAATCCACAATTTCATTACGGACCTGCAAGAGAAGACTTTTTACCTGATGGACGAGGGGTAGGTGGGGCAGCACGATTTCCTCTTTTTTTTCCTTTTGCCAGCTATCCAGCATCCCATGTAATTCGGGGAGCTGGCTGCGGCTCCGCAGTATCCAGTCCCCGTCAATGGCCACCACCATGATGGCATGCTTGCCCTTGGCCACCGTAAAAGTGAACGAGAGGGGGTAATTATAGGTCATGTAAAATGTGCGGGCCTTTGCACGGGACACGATGCGCCCGTACCTGTTGCGGAACGTGAGGGAGCCGTCAAGTATAAAGACCATAAAAAGCGCAGGCCGCAGCACCGTGAATTTGAGTGCTACCGTCTTGGTGGCCCATAATTCCCCAAGCTGTATGTGTGCACCCACATTGCCGATTTGCTGCCTCGTGATTTCGCAATCGGGATACGGTATGATATGCCAGGGCAGGCCCACCACCGGATACTTGCAGCGCGGCGGCCGTACCCATACTTCCGTAATGGCATCCTTTACGCTTTTTTCCATTTCCAACCTAAGCGGTGGCTCCATATCTTCCCCCTTTCCAATTTGGAAATAACAAAATAGTAGGCGCGGCTTGCTGCCGAAACAGTCCAGTGGTGAAAAGTCAGAAATAGGAATGGGCGCATCACCCAACGGAATGTGTGCCCGATTGTCTGTCATCATAATGGTTTTTCACCGCGGTAGCCATTCCCAACGTACAAATATAATACGGCAACCGGGTTAAATCCGTTACAATCCTTATGTAAAAATCTTGTTTTTGTTACCGATTTGCCCATATCGGTGGGTTATTTATCACGGGAAAGCGGGCGCATACCATTCTTTTCATGCAGTAAATGCGTAAATTTGCTTTTACGAACATGCAGACGCACGCGGGACAGGAAAGCACGCACCCCACGTTTTGATTCATGCCGATACACTACCCGCCTGTCCCAAGCAGCCCATCCGTATTCAGAAACGTTCACCGGGCCATGAAAAGGAAAGCGAGGAAAAAGCCGGACACAAAGGCGATGCAGCGCAAAGCGTTCTACGCACGCATCCGCACCATCTGCGCGAAGATGGTGGGCGGGGGTTACTTTGAACTGTTCCCCGAAAGCAGCCTGCGGCTTATGTTCGCCAACCGATACCCGCCCATCAAAGTGGTATTGGACGGCAAGCGGGTGATGACGGACGGGGAAGCAGTGAAATACAGGCGGTCGCTGGTGGAACTGTTTTCCAACAGGTACGTGGAAACATTGACGGGCGAGCGTATCAGCTATACCCGTTTCCTCACCGATGCACTTGTACTCATCCACCACATCCAGTACGGCATAGCCGACAGGTTCAGGGGGTCATCCCCACTGATGCGGGCCTTCGCCCCTTATTTCACGGACGGCGGTTGGTACGGACGGTGGAAAGACGAGGCATTGCGGCTGATGGGCGTTGCAGACATACAGCTATATGACTTTTACCGTGGCACTGTCAGGAGCCGCGCCGATGGAATGGCCATCGTCAACCCCGGAGGACGGAACGTGATAAGGGTGTACCGGGTGGGCCACCAAACCATGTTACAGGACATAGACGGCAAGAAACGGGTAATAGCCAAACTTGGCGTACCGAGCCAAAAAGAAATAAAGGTGTTCGACTGGCCGTTGCTCCGGCCGAGCGAATTGGGTTTTGAAGATATGGACGACAGCGTGGCAATGCCGCTCTATGCGCAGCAGCATGCGCTCAACCGATTCGAGGAACGCACCTCTTTCCCATCGGGATACGTACAGGCGTTCCTAACCAATCTATTTGCGCACGGTACGCCGCGCTTCCAGTTCTTCGGGGGCCGTTCCCTGCTGGAATGTTACATCGGCAAACACAAGGTGGGCTATTTCGTCATCACGCCCCATGACGGAAAGTGGATTGTACGTACGTTCCTTTTCCTCACCAATGACGGCACACCGGAGGGCCGTAGGCTTGCGGAACTCACCGACTGGCAGCGCATGGACAGGAAGCACCTGATGGTGGACAGGATGGACGCATTTCTTGCTTACGACATTTCGGGTGATGCGGGGTTGCGCAAGCTGTTCGTCAAGGCGGGCTGCGGCTCCCTGCTCCGCTTTGCGGACGAGGTTGGCCCGATTGCCGGAATAACGCCCGAAAGTGCGGATTACATCTATAAGTATCTTGCCAAGGTAAGATGACTTCCCCGTGTGGCGGTTTATCGGAAGTTTTGCGGTCAACCGTGGGACTGTTCCGTTGTCCGGGGTTGCAAATACATCTCGCTGCCGCCCCACGGCGGCCAATCGTCTGCTTCGGTATGGTGCATGGGGATACTGCCGGAAATCGGCCCCCGCACATTTGCGGCCTGCCTCGCTCCGCGCAGGCTCTTGCCCTATCGGGCGCTGCTTTTACGGTGAATTTTGGCGTGTCAATTAGGCGTTTTTTTCTTTCGACAGCCAATAAAATTTGTGGGCAATTGTTTCCTTTTATTGGTTTAAATGCTTATCTTTATACTATCACCGAGCAAACTATATGTGAGCAAAAAGGTGAGCGGTTCTTCAAAAGGATTTTCAATTATTTGATTGATAGCTATTTGCGGAGTTGTGGAATCGTCCTGCCACCCCGACCAACAAAAGAAGCCCTCTCGCCTTAGGCGAGGGGGCGTTTTTATTTAGACACGAAGTGCCGGCTTCTTCGGTTGAGCCCCCTCCATGGATGGCTGCGGCTATCGAGTGCGGGGCAAGCTACAAGTTGGATTTATAATTTCCTGTCCAACCAGTGTATAATATTGAACAGAAATTGGGCATTCTGTGTCGCTCCGGGATGATTCATACCCCTTTTCTCACTTTTGACACCTTGAAGCTGTGCTGAAAAAGGTGCCCCATCTCCAAATAGGACAATTCGGCCCTTACCAAATTCTAAATATGCGCCATTCACTAATCCGCTTCCGGAAATATAGGGAATCGTATCTGACAACCTTTTTTTTATTTGGGAAACATGGCTGGGCAGGTAGATCCGGTAGTCGTCGCCCAGTACGGAAATAACATGGGCATGGGGCGGAACGATAAATCCCGTTCCGCCCCAACACATGATGCTATCGATCGCTTTGCCGGGAAGGCTGGTAATCTCATTTGACATAAGTGTCTTTTTTTCTTTTGAGAATACCTCTGGTCGGCCATCCTTCCGAATAGCAAAGCCATTCATTACGTTGATTCCAAATCTTCCTGCCAGTTCATTGACAGCAGCACCGCAGGGCATATGATCCGTTACAAGAAATAAACTCCCTCCATCGGCCACCCAATTGGAGAGGTCATTTATTTCGCCTTGGGAAAAGGCCGATCGCGCTGGCAAATCCCAGTCTTCCATATCATACATCGCATTCACGGTTACGTAGATACTGACCTTTTGTAAAAGCTCATAATTTACTTTTTCTTTGCTGCTTACTACATTATAGCCGTCGCTTGCGAGCAGTTTACCAAAAGCAGCATAGGCTCCCCTCAATGTCGACGCATTATTATGCGCTTCATCAAATACGATTAGGGGACCGCTTCCTACCTTGTACATGGGGGCTGAAACCGGATAGGTAAAGTTTTCGTCTGCCACTTGCTGTGCCCTCCCGTCCATTGCCCAAAAGACTAGCGTACACCAAATGAAAAAATATCGGTTAGCGAACTTTTGCATGCTCCTCATCACCATCTAGTTTGCTTTGTGCCATACATCATCCTCAAAACAGGTGACCTGCACGGCTTCTCCTTCGCTCAATAAAAATGTCAGCGGGAACGTACCGTCATCATTTAGAAAAAAAGTTTCCGATCGGGGCGTAAAGGCAATCTCTTTATTGTCCCATAGCTGTTTTAGTGTCAATCCGTTTGCTGAAGATCGGATATCGATCTGGAGGCTATTGTCATCCGTTAAGCTATAAGTTCCTTCGAGCTTTTTAAGCTGTGCTGCCGATAACTGTTTGGTTACTTTAGGGTTAAATGCAACTTTTGTCGTCATGATTCTTCCCAACAGTTTAGCATGGGTAAACTGACCGGAATTGTCTTTTAGGAATTCGATTTTGTGACCTTCCTCTTTTGATTCGAAGTTTGTTTCATTGATTTGGATGAGCTGATATTCTTTGTTATCCCATAATTGTTTGGCAAGAAGTGCATTGTCTTTCGGTTCAAACTGAATAAAACCTGCTTTACTGGGAAACTGGTAATATCCAGCGAACTTTTCCAGCGGTACCGTTTTAGATTGTCGGCTATCTCCTTGTGCAAAACAGTTCGTTGCAAGAAATGCGCTTACCAATAAAATTGCCGACTTGAATGAGTTCATTGTTTTCATAATTATTTTTTTTTGATGCAATGATAACCCATTAGCGATTGGAAGAAGTTCGGATGGATGCAAATGAACAGCATTGCGGTCATGTAGCCGCTGAATTTGCTTTAATATATTCTTTGGGAGTGAGATTAGTTGCTTTTTTAAAGGTGGTATAAAAGGTAGTTTTGGAGTTGAAGCCAGCTCTGATAGCAACACCGAACATATCTAAATGCTTGGTGTCCTCCGATAATAGCAGTGATTTTGCTTCCTCGGTCCGCAACTCGTTGATAAACTGATAAAAGTTCTTACCCAGTCCATTATTAAGGACGTAGGATAGTTCATGTGTGCTGATGCCTATTTTATCTGAAAGTACCGAAAGTGTCAGGCTTGGGTCGAGATATAGTTTTTCGCCAGCTGTTTTTCGCATGACTATATCGTTTAGTGCTTCAACTTGTTCAAGGGTAAGCCGTTCATTCAGTACCTTTTTGGGTGCTATTCCGTCTTTTTCCGCTGGGTGATAGGTTTCGGTGGCATAAATCGATTTTTGAGTTAGTGTTGAATAGGCCAAAAGGATTATCCCCAAAAAATAGAGGATAGGGGAATAATAAGTTACGTGAATGTTGGATATACTCAGTATACGGATAAGCATCAAGAATAATACGGAAATCAATAGATATTTTAGCCATTCCAGGTCGATTTTTTCAGTAAACGAAGCCACCATTTTTAAGTTTTTTTGATGACGACGGAGCAGCGAAAAACAAACGATCCAATAATAAACCGTCTGACCAAAGAAAAAATACCGGACGATAAATCCTATCCAGGGAGGTAATATCGGTAGATAATTTTGCTCATTAAAGAGATTTGGCATTAAGTAGACCAGCGAAAACAGCAGGAAAAGCAGGAAAGGCACGAAATGGAGAAGCCAATCCTTTTTGGGTAAAGAAGGCGATGCGTAATGGTTTACCGCCATATAAAGGCAAGGGAGCATAGCCCATCTTGGCAGCTCAAGTAGATGGATAAGGAAACTCCCACCAATTCCAAATCCTTCCAGGAAAAGCTGGGTAAAAGCGCATGCAAGGATAAAATAGAATGCCCCAAGCCATCGGTTGGCTTGGGTATTCACGTTATCGAACCCAATAAAAAGCAGGGATCCTAATAGCCATAATGCTCCACCTGAAAAGGCATAGAAAGCAGCTAAGGTATTTATTTCTGACATCAGATACTTCGGACTATTTCCGTAAATTTAGGATATTTGCGTGAAAGTTATCAATTACATGTCCCAGATAGGGATCCCGATCCAGCCGTGTATTGAAAATAACACCACCAAATAAAACAAGAACAGGATATTGAAAGCCAAGAAAAACTTTATCCATTTTTTACGTATTTGCGGCCAGCGTTTGTACAATAAATAGGCGCCGATCACAACACTCATCCCGAAAAAAAGCATACCTGCAAAAATGGAAAAACTTGTTGTATTCAGCGTAGTGAACAGTTCTTTATTCGCCGCATCAGTCAGCCCCATTTTGCGATAGGCTAGCGAGAAACATATCGTTCCGATGGCTGGCAAGCCTATGATGCTGAGGTCTATTGCTTTTATTTTTCTGAACAGGACTAACGGAATCCCTACGATGGTGCAGATAATCGACAGCAGAGCGGCGAGCAGACCAAGATAAATAAGAATCTTTTGGAACAAGATCGGTCCATACGACGTTTTACTATAAAAACCATTTCCGTATCCTTGAAAGAAAGGACGTCCCTCGTTATCATTGCCAATAATAAGTGAGGGGATGATATTTCCTTTCAATCGAAAAATACCATTTCCTATATGTATTAAGGAGTCTCGCTGTCCGTTTCCCTTGTCAACGATCAGTTTGTCGCTGTCAATAGCCAAGAGGTTGATCCCGCCGAATATTCGCTTGAAAAATTCCCATTTTTCATTTTTGGGATTCATAAATTGGTAATACCCCAGCATGGGTACTATTTTTGACTGATCTATCAGTACACTATTCATTGTTGGAAAGTCGATATCCTTAGTTAAAAAATCTTCAATAAGCTGGGAGACAGGCCAAAGATTTGTGTTGCAATTGGCGGAAATCGTATATGCCAAGCCGGCTTGCCGGTTAAAAAATAGCCAGGAGACAAAACCTTCGCCCTTGCCATTGTGTCCCCTGAATGTTATTTTTTTATTGTTCGGAAATAAGTCGTTGCCCAACGCATATCCCGTCTGTAATCCATGCTGACCAGCTAATGTGCTATGGACTTTTTCCATCTCTGAAATATCATTTTCATTGAGTAAATCAACGCTGCTGTTTGTGCCAGCATTTAGGAGGTAATGCATGAATTTAGCCATATCTGTTGCATTCGACACCACCGATCCAGAAGCTCCGTTGCCACTTGGGCCATAAAGGGGAAGAAGTGTATAATTCCCGTCGCTAAAGTGATAACCTCTGGCATACGACGGAAGTTTTTCACCGTTTAGATCAAATCGTGTGTTATCCATCCCCAATGGTTTAAACAGTACTTGATTTATATAGCTATCCCAAGGGACGCCCGATACGTTCTCTATTACGTATCCTAAAACATTATATCCCGGATTTGAATAGGACATCATTTCGCCGGGCTTCCAGCGGGAATTAAGTGAGCTTTCCACCGCTTTTACTCCGTCTATCCCTTTTAGTGGTTTTCCTGTGGTATTTACCATCTTATTCAATTGAATATCCTCGAACCCGGCGGTGTGTTCTAATAAATGAACAAGCCTTACAGGGTGCATGGGCTCCCATTTGTTCGTAAAGGGGAGCTCGGGTGCGATTGCCTGCAAGCGGTCATTAAGGTTTAATTTACCCGCTGCTATCAATTTTTGGATACCCATTGCTACAAAGAATTTTGTAATGGATGCCAGGTGAAATTGTGTTGTGTGGTCGACTTTTATTTTTTGTTCTAAATCGGCATATCCCAATCCTCCCGAAAACAAGATGCTGTCCTGCTTTACGATAGAAATCATCAATCCGGGTATGTGTTCTTTCTGCAGAACTGCGTCGATTTTTTTGAGCAATTGGTCTATTTCTGGTGTCGGAGAATCGTCATGTTGCAGTTGAGCGTTTGTCCTATTGCATAATAATGCCGTGAAAAATAGGATTAAAAATGATCTTATATGCTTGTTCATTGCCGCTATTTTTTGTCAAAGTAAATACGTTCCGTTCTACTTTGGTTCGCTGTTATCCAACCGAACTAAAAAAATGCAATGGTTCAATGAAAAACTAGTAGTGAGATGTGGTTATATCGCACCATCAGGGTGCAATCTTTGTCTGGTGGGCTTTTTTCGCACTGCTTTCCGAGCTTCTCGGATCTTGATATAAACGTGCTTTATTTTTGTTTTCTCCGTGGATTTTTCCTCTACTTCGAAATATTTGTCCAACGATTTGAATAACGGTGTAAGTTTCGAGAATCCGTAGACGCGGGGGTCGAAATCGGGCTTCCGCTTGCCGATCAGTCCACCTATTGCAGAAAGTGGGGCCCACCCTCCCTCGTCGGCCACATCGTTAACCGTCGCTCTCAGCAGATCAACTGTTTCGCGGTCGATTGGATCGAACGTTTTCGCATCCCGGGCTGCCCGTTTGGGGAGCTTATCCGCTGTACCGACTATTTCAGGGGGTGTTTTTTCTTTGGGTTGCGACAAGGCAGCAGTTTCCTTGCTTAAAATCTCGATGTATATAAATTTGTCGCAGGCAGCAATAAATGGTTTGGGTGTCTTTTTTTCACCTACCCCGATTACCATTTTCCCGGACTCCCGGAGCCGTATTGCCAATCGTGTAAAGTCGCTGTCACTTGAAACAATGGTAAATCCATCTACCTGATGACCATGCAAGATATCCATGGCATCAATGATGAGTGCGGAGTCGGATGAATTCTTACCGCTTGTATAGCTATACTGCTGTATCGGTGTAATGGCGTGCGTAAGCAGCGGTTCTTTCCAGCCCGATACGTGCGATTTTGTCCAATCGGCATAGATGCGTTTGATCGAAGGGATGCCGTACCGTTTCACTTCATCCAGGATGCTCTCAATCGTGGAACTCGACACGTTATCAGCATCGATCAGTACAGCTATTTTTAAATCTCCCGATTGTGCCATACAATAGAATTAGTCTTTCCTGCTTTTCTCTGCCTGTTTTACCTTTTTGTCCGCCCGTTTTTCCTTGAGGGTCTTTACAGCGGCCTTTTTACCACTCTCCTTCTTTGCTCCTTTGTCTTTTGCCATGGTCCTAAATTTTAATTTTTGGTAAGTTAGGGTATTTAAAATGAAATACAACACATCTGGCGAAAAATGAGTACATTTAGAAACTTCTACACAATGTAACCACCATGAGCTACCCAAGGAGGGCGAGGATCCGCTCAAGTTTTTCCATTAATTAAAAAAACAGTCATGAAAATTGCATTTATAGGTGCCTATGCGCCACGTCAGTGCGGCATCGGGTCATTTATACAGCACCTCTTCGAATCCATCAAGGATTTGTATGGGCTCTGGTGTATCCCATAATTTTGTCGTAGCCATCAACGATCCCGAGTGTACCTATACATATTCTTCGGAAGTGAAGTTTATCATTGACCAAGAAGACCATAGCGCGTATCTGAAAGCAGCGGAGTTCATCAATTAATATGCAGCTAAGGACGTGGCGTTTGAAAGCTTGGAATTCCTGGAGTCACCTACCTATCCAAGGGACACCTCAGCCTGGTCGGTAACGATACATGGTATAGGCAAACCGGTGTTCGCTCCCGGTTTGACCAACAGTTGATGCCATGGCTATGGTCCTGTACGCTGGCCTATCTCATTTCGTACCTGGCGCTGCCCAATATTATGGCTATTTTACTTTTTTTCGTAGGGGTATGGTACCTCTCCTTATTTTCACAAACCTTTTTCCAGCATCGATATGCAGCGCACGGTTCATTTACGATAAGCCGGTTTTGGGAACGATTTTTCTTCCTGTTTTCATACATCACGCAGGGTTCTTCCTATATGAGTCCGCGGGCCTATGCGATCATGCATCGCATGCATCACGCATATACGGATACCGAGCAGGATCCCCACTCGCCTAATTTTTCATCGAATATCTTTGCTATGATGTGGCGCACCCGGATGATTTACTTGGGTATTGACAGAAAACGGGTTCCGGTGGAAAAGCGGTTTACGAAAAACCTGCCTAAGTGGGATCGGCTCGATCGCTGGGGTAATTCTCCGCTTTCGAGGGCATTGTGGGTAGTCGCCTATGTTACATTTTTTGGTGTTTGCTACCAGCTTTTGGTGGTTCCTGCTGCTTCCCATCGTCATTACCATGGGGGCCTTCCACGGGGCCGTGGTCAACTGGTTCGCACATAAATACGGTTACATCAATTTCAAACTCAAAAACACCTCACGCAACACCATAAACACCCTTCGTCTGTCAATTTCGGTAGGCGCGGCACGAGATTGACCCAGTATATCCCGTTGTCCTGTTATTGAAGTGGCTACGCATCATCAATTTTCCGAGGGCAAACAAGTTAGTGCCGGCGATTGGTGCGAACTAACAGTTGCCGTGTCAGGTGCTCAAGCAGGCTTGGAACGGAATGGCAGCAAATGACGGCTTGACCTTTTAGGGTTTAATTTTTCAGCGAAGCCATGTCAATTACAAAACGATAATGCACATCGCCTTTCAGCAGGCGTTCATAGGCATTATTGACCTCGTGAATATCGATGAGCTCAATATCGGCGGTAATGTCATGCTTGGCACAAAAATCCAGCATTTCCTGCGTTTCATTGATGCTGCCGATGGTAGATCCCGCAAAATTCTTCCTAAAGGGAATGAGACTGAATGCAGCCACTGGAAGTGGGTGTTCGGGTGCGCCCACAAGCGCAAGCGTGCCGTCGCGCTTGAGCAAGCTAAGGTAAGCATTGATATCGTGGCTGGCGGATACGCAATCCAGGATGAAATGCAAACTACTGGCATGCTGACTCATTTGCTCCGCATCGCTGGATAGGATTACCTCATGTGCCCCCAGCCGTTTGGCGTCTTCCGTTTTGGACGCCGATGTGGTGATGACCACCACGTGGGCTCCCATCGCTTTTGCAAGTTTTACACCCATATGGCCCAAGCCGCCGATACCCACGATGCCCACCTTTTTACCAGGGCCTACATTCCAATGCCGCAAGGGAGAATACGTGGTAATACCAGCACAAAGCAACGGTGCTGTAGCAGCCAAATCAAGGTTTTCGGGTACGCGTAGTACGAAATGCTCGTCTACCACGATACTTTCCGAATAACCCCCATAAGTTTGGGTGTTCAGGTGTTTGTCGGGGGAGTTGTAGGTCTGGATATTTCCTTCCTCACAGTATTGCTCCAAGCCTTCTTTACAGGATTCGCACTCCCTGCAGGAATCGACCATGCAGCCCACTGCGGCAAGGTCACCTACCTTGAACTTGGAAACATGGTCGCCCACACGGGCGATTCTGCCCACGATTTCATGACCGGGAACCACAGGGTAGACACTGCCGTGCCATTCATTCCGTGCGGTGTGCAGGTCGGAATGGCAGATGCCACAGAAGAGGATTTCGATTTCAACATCATGTGGCGTTACGTTTCTACGTTGGATATGCAATGGTTTTAATGGCGCTTCGGCAGTTTCCGTGCCGAATGCTTTTATTTCCTTTGTAGTCATAGCTGAATAATTTTAACAAATGTAGTGGTATATTGTATGTAAATCCAACTGGGGCCGACTTATAATTTTGTGAGTTTTGAAACCATAGACCTGTCACACCAATTCTGCAAGCGCTTCTTTGGCGAAGCCTACCAACTCTTCCGTGCGATTCAATTTTATTTTGAGCACCCAGTTTGGGTCGGCCAGTATAGCCCTGCCGACGCCAACCAAGTCAAAATCTCCCCTGTCCAAGCGGCGCAGCAACTCATCCAGTGAGCTGGGTACCGAGCTTTCGCCACGAAAAGCAGCAAGGAATTCTCCCGAGAGGCCGATAGATCCTACGGTGATGGTTGCTTTTCCGGTCAGCTTTTTTGCCCATCCAGCAAAGTTGAGGTCTGCACCTTCAAATTCGGGTTCCCAGAAACGGCGTTGCGAACAATGGAAAATGTCTACCCCGGCATCGGCCAGTGGTTGTAACCAAGCTTCCATCTCTTGCGGTGTTTTTGCCAGTTTTCCGGTGTAATCGGCAGGTTTCCATTGTGATAGTCGCAAGATGATGGTAAAATCATCCCCGACCTGTCTACGCACCTCTTTTATTACCTCAATGGCAAATCGGCTTCTTTCGGCCAGCGTTTTCCCGCCATAACCGTCTGTCCGGTTATTGGTGCCTTCCCAGAAAAACTGATCGATCAAATAGCCATGGGCACCATGGAGTTCGACACAGTCGAAGCCCAGGCGCTTAGCGTCTGCCGCTGCACGACCGAAGGCACGGATGGTGTCATGGATGTCAGCTTCCGTCATGGCTCGTCCATTGGCGAAGCCCGGCCTGTTCAATTCCGATGGTCCTTCAAACGGTGTAGCGGGCAACCAGCCTGAGTGGTGGTTTTCTATGATGCCTTGGTGCCAGATTTGTGGCCCCATACTGCCACCGGCAGCATGTACCTGATCGATTACCCGTTGCCAGCCAGCCAGTGACTGTTCGCCGTAAAAATGCGGGATATTGGGATCGGCCGATGATGAGGGACGGTCAATAACGGTGCCTTCGGACAAAATCAATCCGACTTCCCCCGCGGCCCGCTTGGCATAGTACCGCGCAACATCCGGTGTCGGTACCCCATTTGGTGAAAACGAGCGGGTCATTGGCGCCATGACAATTCGGTTTTTGAGATTCAGCGATTTCAATTGAAAGGGCTTAAAAAGTGTTGTAGTGTCCATCTGATAATTTTTTGCTTTCAATAATTAAAGTGTTGATTGAACGAAATGGCCCAAGGCTTCGAAAGCCTCCTCATTGCGCTTGTAATAGGTCCACTGACCCATCCGCGTCGCTTGTAACAATCCCGCCCTCAACAGCAAGGCCAGGTATTCCGACACGGTAGATTGTGTCAGTCCGCACTTCTGTTGGATTTGGCCTACACAAATGCCAACTTCC
This sequence comes from Parapedobacter koreensis, assembly GCF_900109365.1. Taxonomy (GTDB): domain Bacteria; phylum Bacteroidota; class Bacteroidia; order Sphingobacteriales; family Sphingobacteriaceae; genus Parapedobacter; species Parapedobacter koreensis. Next base: position 244,478 of record NZ_FNZR01000004.1, read on the forward strand.
GTAAAGGAATGTTCCTGCGGCGGGAAATGCTTGTCCGGCTCTTTGAGCCAGTATAAGATTTGCAGGCGCGTCTGATTGGAGAGGGCCTTGAATATTTCCAATTCACTCATACAGCAAATATATATCGGTTTTTCCCGATATACCAATTAATAACGCAAGTATGACACCAAACTGATAAATGGATGCCTTTATTAATTCAACAATTCGTTGTAACTTGCGTTTTTCGTTAGTAGACAACCCATGAAAATTATTCTTACAGGAACGACGGGAATGGTAGGTGAAGGCGTGCTCTTGGAATGCCTTGCTAATCCGCTGGTGACCGATGTGCTAAGCGTTAGCCGTAGACCATGTGGCAGGACGCATGCCAAATTGAAAGAGTTCATCGTGTCCGATTTTCTGAAGTTAAAGCCCGATGATGCGCATTTCAAGGGTTATGATGCCTGTTTCTTCTGCGCGGGTATCAGCAGTGTCGGGCTCAAAGAAGCGGATTATACCCGCATTACATTCGATACGACCGTCCATTTTGCAAACGTTGTATTGGCTCAAAGTCCCGCTGCCGTATTCACATATGTCAGCGGCGCGGGGACAGACAGTACCGAAAAGGGAAGAAGCATGTGGGCACGGGTAAAGGGAAAAACAGAAAATACGCTGGCATCCATGCCATTCAGAAGGGTATACAATTTCCGGCCGGCGTTTATGAAAGCAACCGAAGGACAGGTACATCTCTTGCCGCTGTATAAATACATCAGTTGGATGTATCCCTTGCTGAAAGCCATCATTCCCAGTGGCGTGAGCACGTTGCAAGAAGTGGCGTTGGCGATGATTCAGCTGGTGGACAGGGATTTCCCGAAAACAATTATTACCGTTAAAGACATCAAGGAACTGGCAAAATCTGCATAATCCTACAGGAGGATGAATACCATCAGTACTTCACTGCTGAGCGGTTGAACAAACCACTTTGAGCGTTCAAGCAGCCCGATCGTGATAGGGGAGTTTTCGAAACGATTTCGATTTATCTGGACCAAGCTACACCGAGGACCCTCAGCACGGAATATGGCGATAAAATGGAACCTCACAGGTGGCTGCAGCACAGGCGATTGCAGGAAGCACACTACCTGATTAAAGAGATGGGCCGTGCACCATCCGATGTCTACCTCGAAATAGGGTTTGAAGATCTTTCTCATTTCTCATTTGCATTCAAAAAGCAATATGGCGTGTCTCCATCTAAGCTGGCGGATTAAAAAAGCGCGGCTATGTTTCCGCGAGAGCGAACTCATCGGCACTGGCATAATTGGAATCGGAAGCAAATGGGAAAAAACTATAGCATATTTTGCCAATATCATTGAATAGCTCACAGATCTTGCCATTTTGACCCAAGTCATTGATATAACTGTCCGTATTTCCACTCAACTTTTCGTTGTCGAGATAAGTGTCCGTAATCAAGGCATAGGTGTCCATGCCCAGGTTGTTTTTCAACAGACGGTGGGCTTCCATCACCGTATTTCCATACAATTTATAAAATCCCTTCAGTGAAAATGCTTCGATAGCACCGTAGTGTACGACTACTTTCAAGGAAAGTTTTCGTACCAGCGGATAATGTATTGCTAACCGGTTAACTTCGGTCTTGAAAGCATTCAGCATGGCTTCATACTGCTTTAATATTGTTTTTATGGGGAATGTACTGCCGTAACGGTAAAATAAAATGGCATCCCCTTCTATTTCGGATATCTTGAAAGACAAGTAATTCGACTGGATAACGGCATCCAGCAGATGGGCAATAATTTCGGCACCGGCCTGGTTATCGGTCTGTTTGACAAACAGGGAGTAACCACTGATATCCGGTATGAAGACAATTCCCTTTTTGTTTTCTTCCATAGTTGTAATTTTTTAGAACGTAGCAAAATTCCAATTTTATCGGCTGAGCAATATATCCCAAATGCGGATTTTTGTATCCAAATCAGCGGTGCAACCCCTTAGGTGTGCCTTAATACCTGAGTCGCGGGTAAGTCCTTCACATGCCCAATTCTGCCGCGATTGTACTCGTGGTACAGCCGGACAATATCCTCCTTAGTATCGCCAATGAAAGGCCCGTGGCTCACAATAGGCGCATGTTGAGGTTCGCCTGCATAAAGTACAAAGCGGGCACCTTGTTCTCCCGCATTAAAGGCTATTTCGCTATTTCCTTTTTGATCAGTTTTGCCAAACCAGGCTACCTGATCTTTTTCGACCTTCTCGGCACCTATCCATACCGTACCTTCGATGATATAGATAAATCCGTTGTAGGAAGCGGGAAGCTGCTGGGAAACCCCGAAGTTTTTCCCTAATGTGAAATCGACAATGGTCACCGGCGTCTGGTTCTTGATGGGTGAAGAGAGCCCATTGCTGTTCCCGCTGTAAACTCTTATCTCACTGTTTTCTGTTTTTTGAGTGGGCACCTGCTCAAGCTTGATGTCTTGGAAGAATGGTTCTGCCCATCGCTTTTCAGGAGGCAAGATTAACCAAAGTTGCAATATTCGCATTTTTGTTTCGGTGGTAATTTCTTCCGTATGGATGATTCCTTTGCCAGCCGTCATTAACTCAAAAGTTCCCGTTTGCCAGCCAGTTTCCGAACCTTCCAATACCAAGGTCACCGTTTCGAATCCGGCATGCGGATGAGGGCCACCAACCGGGGGACCACCAGGCAAATCCAACCGATCGTCCATCAGCAGTACGAATGGATCGGTTTGCGCAAAGTCATTGCCATCAATCACCGCCGCGGCAAGGTGTCCGGGACCTAAGAATCCCTGCCTTAAATGACGGGTTTCTATTTTTGATATTTTCCGTTGTATCATATCCGATTTTGTTTTTAATTATTGATACAAATTTAGGTATATTTGCTATCTGTTTTATAGTACTATACTTTTATAAAGTACTATGCTTTTGTAAAGTGGTTTATAAATGGCAAATTTCATAGAAAAAACAAAGATGGATAAACTAGAGCATAGTGAGTGTGCGTCGGCGATTCTTCCGGTCAAGGACGCGTTGGAGGTGCTGGGTGGAAAATGGAAATTGCAGGTGATCATTGCATTATCGTTTGGGGCCAAACGATTCAGGGAGATTTCACGGGAAGTAGGGGGGATAACCGATAAGATGCTCTCTAAGGAGTTGAAAGATTTAGAATGCAATCAACTGGTAAAACGAACCGTGCACGATGCCTTTCCGCCCATTGTCGAATATGATCTTACGGCACATGGTCAATCGCTTCATAAACTGATAGGCGAACTCAAAGCATGGGGGGATCTGCACCGGAAAGTCGTACTCGGCAAGTAGTTAGTCAAGTGTTACCACAATTTTGCCTACAGTACGCCCGGTTTCCTGTTGAAGGTGGGCTGCCTTCATTTCATTGAATCCATATAGTTGAGAAATGGGGTTTGATGGCACCTTGCTCCAAGAGCCTCGCAAGGACTTCCATGTCTGATGGCTTTTACCGAAAAAATCGATGACAGCTCTGAAGAGAAAATTGTGGAAATCCTGCATTATATCCAACATCATATTTATGAGCCAGAGAAAATACGGGCGGAAGCTATCAGTAAGCATTTCGGCATCTCAGGACATTACCTGGGCGGTATTTCAAGAAACATTGTGGCGAGACGATGCAATCTTACATCATCAATTACCGGTTGAGCTTAGTAGAGCATTGTCTCAAATATAGCGACAAACGGGTCAATGAAATCGTAGCAGAACTGGGCTTTACGGATGAAAGCCATCTCAATAAGTTTTTCAAACAGCAGAAGGGCATCAGCCCCAAGGCCTTCAGGAAGTCATTGCTGACTGTTTCAGAATAACGGAACGCAGGTATTCTTCATGGTCATCGCCCCATTGCCCTAGGGCGGAAATGACGGGAATAAGGGTTTCCCCGAATTCGGTAAGGCGATATTCCACTTTTGGCGGAACCACGGGATAGATTTTTTTTGAGATCAACCCGTGTCCTTCCAATTCCTTTAGCTGCACATTCAATACCCGCCGGGATGCATCGGGTATTTTGCGCTGCAATTCGCTCGGGCGTAGATGCCCTTGGTTAATAAACCATAACAACCGGATTTTCCACTTACCATATAGGACTTCCCCAATCAAGTCAAGCCCGCAATTCAAATTCAATGGTATCTTCCGTTCATACATTAGTACAAATATAACCCATTGCCCCGATCTGGGCAATAGGAGAAAAAGTTATCCCTATTCGATTCGGTTTTCCGTACTTGTGTATACTGCCCATACAACCGATTTTTGTACAAAAAGAAATGGAAAATGGAACAGGAATTTATGTTCAATAACGAATTGTCGGGAAAAGTCGCACTGGTAACGGGTGGCACGAAAGGAACGGGACAAGCCATTGCAAAGCGACTCTTGCAGGCGGGTGCAACCGTCATCATTACAGCAAGGAACAAACCTGAAGAATCGAATCCCGGTTTACACTTCGTCGCAGCCGATCTGAGCAGGGCAGAAGGCACCCAACGTGTGGTGGAAACAGTGTTGGCCGATTATAGCAGGCTTGATATTTTGGTAAACAACCTGGGTAGCTCTGAAACGCCGGGCGGTGGTTTTGCTGTATTGACCGACGAAGACTGGGTCTCCACCATACAGGCAAACCTGTTGGCGCCTGTCCGTTTGGATAGGGGTTTTTTGCCTCAAATGATCGAACGAGGCAGCGGCGTGATCATCCACATTGCCTCCATCCAAGGTAAATTACCTTTGTATGATTCCACGCTACCTTATGCTGCTGCCAAAGCAGGATTGATCAATTATAGCAAAAGTTTGTCCAATGAGGTCTCGCCCAAAGGCGTCCGCGTGTTGACCGTTTCGCCTGGATGGATTTTTACAACGTCCGCAAAACGGATGGCACAGCGGATCGCTGAAAGTGCCAGCATGACCGTGGAGCAAGCTACCCAAAGTATCATGGATGCCTTGGGTGGCATACCTTATGGCAGGCCTGCCAAACCCGAGGAAGTCGCCGAATTGGTGGGTTTCTTGGTTTCTCCACGAGCAGGTTACCTCACCGGAACCGAATACATAATAGATGGAGGGACAGTTCCGACAATTTAAATTTGATCGCTAATCTTAAATAAGAAAATAATGAATTTACCAAAAGCAATAGCCGATTTAGTAAAAGCGCAGGACAACTTTGACAGTGTTGCCTATGCGAATTGTTTCACAGAAGATGCCGTGGTACATGATGAAGGCCATAGCTATACAGGAAAATCCGAAATCCAGCAGTGGATTGAAAAAGCGAACGAAAAATACAACACGGTCATGCAACCTATCGACCTTGAAGAAACAGGGGCAATCCGTATACTCACCGCCCGTGTTTCAGGGACATTCGACGGAAGTCCTGCTGTGTTGCGTTATCACGTTGAATTAAAAGACGGACTAATCCAATCTTTGAAGATAACGGGTTGATATGTTGTAAACCTTCGTTATATGGAACATATTTGTAATTTTACAAGTCATTGTAAATCTTAAACGACGTGTGCAATATGTCCATTAGAAATATACTACCCCTTTTATTCGTGGGAATGCTGGCGGCTTGTAACGGGCCTCAACCCGGGTCTCAAATAACTAAGTCCGGACTGGATAGACGAAACTTTCAGACAATCGTTGATGGCGATTCGACTGACTTGTTTACCCTGGGCAATTCAAGGGGCATGGAGGTCTGCATCACGAATTACGGTGGGCGCATTGTGTCTTTGATGGTACCTGATACAGCTGGCGAATTTCGCGATGTGGTATTGGGCTTTGATCACATCGATGAATACACGGCCCAGCCATCATCTTTTGGTGCAACGGTGGGACGCTATGCCAACCGTATTGATAAAGGACGTTTTTTGTTTGATGGGGATACGATTCAGTTGGCGGCCAATAGTGGAGTACATACCATTCATGGGGGATACGAAGGATGGCAATACAAAGTCTTTGATGCCCAGCAGCCGAACGATAGCACGCTGGTGCTTTCCTACGTGTCACCCGATGGAGAAGGAGGATTTCCCGGTGAAGTGCGTGTAGACGTGTCGTACGCTATTAATCCGTCAAATGAACTGGTTATCAGTTATGAAGTGCAGACAACGGAAAAGACCGTCATCAATGTCACCAACCATAGTTTTTTTAACCTTTCCGGTGATCCCGGCAATAACATACTGGACGATGTGCTTTATGTAAATGCAAGCCAATACACGCCGCTTGACACGACATTGATCACCACCGGAGAGGTGTTGCCCGTGACCGGTACACCTTTTGACTTTACCAAAGCCATCCCTATCGGTGATGGCATGGCCCGCGATAGCACGCATGCTCAATTGCAGATCGCTAAAGGCATAGACCATAATTTTGTATTGAACAGCGGAGGGAATATCAACGAACTGGCCGCCCGTCTTTATTCACCCCGGAGTGGTATCACGCTGGAGGTATATACCAATGAACCCGGGATCCAAGTGTATACAGGCAATATGCTGGATGGTTCTCGGGTAGGAAAAAGCCGGATACCATACCATAAGCAAGCCGCAGTTTGCCTTGAAACGCAGCATTTTCCTGACTCACCAAATAAACCCGAATGGCCTTCCACGGTGCTGGAACCAGGAGCAACCTATAAAAGCATATGCACCTACCGATTTCTTGCAGAAAATGGAAATTGAACGGCTTCAAATGTAAAAAAATGTTAAAAAATGGGTGGTTATTCAATAAAATCGTTTTATTTGCGTTTAATGTGTGTAATGGAGCGCTGGTGACGTTGTTTTAGTCGCCATAAACTTAAATAAACACTGAATCAACTTTGGAGATTCTAACTACCTGTACTAAAAAATGATTTTAAAAAAGAATGTGCTTGCACTTGTTGTGCTTGTTGTGGTTGCATTGGGTGCCAGTTTCATTTTCCTTTCTTCTTTTGAGGCTACGCCTGCACATGTATCATCAACCGTTGAGACCGAAGCTGACGCTGTTCCCGAACTTCTTTATGGATTGGCAGTCGATGGGTATGCCATCGAGACAAAGCCTGTAGGCCGTAACGAGTTCCTTTCTGATATTCTCCAACGCTATCAAATTGACTTGCCAAGCATTTCAATCCTTGCCGATAAGTCAAAATCGATATTCGATGTAAGGAAGATTGCGGTGGGGCATGACTATACGGTATTCAAGGATACAGCGGGTAGAGCCGCTTACTTTATTTACCAACCCAATGCAATCGATTATGTCGTCTATGACTTGCGGGATAGCATTGCTGTGTATAAAGAACAAAAGGCCGTAGACACCAAGATTGAATCGGTGGCTGGCGTTATCGAAAGCTCATTGTACCAAACGCTGGAAGCAAATGGGGCCAGTCCTGATTTAGCGATCCAACTTGCTGAAATATACGGATGGGCGGTTAATTTTTATCGCATTAATAAAGGAGACTGGTTTAAGCTGATATACGAACGCAACTATATCGATGGAGTTCCAATCGGCCCAGGTAGAATACAATCCGCTATATTCGGCCACAATGGAAAAGAATACCAAGCTTATTATTTTGAGGCAAATGACGGTAAACCGGGCGCTTACTATGATGAAAATGGGAAAAGCCTTCGCAGGACATTCCTCAAGGCACCACTGAAATATAGCCGCATATCTTCCCGTTTTACTATGCGTAGGTTCCATCCTGTGCAACGCCGATGGAAAGCCCATTTGGGAACTGACTTTGCCGCACCGCATGGCACCCCCATAGTAGCCACGGCTGCCGGCGTGGTTACAGAGTCAGCATTCAATGGGGGCAATGGCAACTATGTCAAAATCCAGCATGATAATGTTTACACCACTCAATACTTGCACATGAGCAAACGAGCAGTAAGAAGGGGGCAACGGGTTGCGCAGGGAGAGGTGATCGGTTATGTAGGAAGTACAGGCCTTGCAACCGGACCGCATGTATGTTACCGGTTTTGGAAAAATGGTAAGCAGGTGGACGCCCTTGCGCAGGTGTTTCCTCCATCTGAACCCATCAATGAAAACTATCGTGTAGCATTCGATAGAATCCTCAACATGCAACAACAGACCTTAGCCTCGGTAGGGTTTGAAAAACAAAGCAGCCTGCAAGTTTATAGCGCACTTGCTTTTACAATGGAACGTCTATTTGAGACCACTGAAAATAGTGATCGCATCTTAACGGGCTTTTCGGCCCAGATGCTTTAATAGAAATAAAGAAACCTGCTTTTCTTATAAAAATAAAACCCCGGTGATTCACATCAGCGGGGTTTCTACTAACTAAACTAAACAACTATATAAAACAAACCATATATAGACCTTGGTTAACGTTCGTCCTATGCCTCAAAGATATAAATTATTTAGAAAGATTATAAATAAAATCCATAACAATGTTTAAGTTGTTGATTTTTAGGATTATATTTTAAAAAAAAGAAGAGGAAATTATTTTTTCTGGCTGAATAGCAACCTGTTTCCGAACGGATCTCTGACAGTCATGGTAAGGGAAATTATCCCCAAAACGGTACCCCAGTTAACTTGGAACCCGAGCCAATCAATATAAAACTCAACGGCTTTGTCGTGGTCGAAAATCCGGAGGATGGGAATAGCTTTCATTGAAGTATCAAGATAGCACTACGAAGCTGGAAGGATGCGGGAGCATCACTTCCAGCTTGTCGTTTTGTGTTATTGGATGACAGCGTAGTCAGCAATGACCTGCCGCCAATCTTCGCGTTCAGGGATACGAGGTTTGCGTTTGCCAAAAAATTGAACGATGACGTTGCCATCCATATCAAATGCCTCAAGGCTGGTGACAATGCCATCTTCCGTCGGCTTTCTGACAAGCCATACACTTTCAATACCGTCCTCACGCAGGTGCATATTGAACGCTGGATCCAACACATTAAACCATGGGCCGGTTTGCAGCAATTTTTTCACCTTTCCGGTATGGATTTGGATACAGCCACGACTGCCAATAAACACCATGATTTCCAAGTCACGTTCGGACACACCTTCCAAGATGCGCTTTAGGGAAGGTATGGTGATTTGTATTGCATGCCCTTCAGGCGCTAAACGCATCGCTTGGCGGCGCGCCACGCCGAAATCACGCAACAGTCCAAAGAAATTGTGGGTGTCTTTAAGGTCGAGCCAGGCTTGGCGGAATCCAGCCGCCTCGACATCATTGTCAGGACTTTCCACTATCGATTTATCAATAGGGGTAGTTTGTAGTGTCCCGTTTTGAATAGGAGCTCTATATTTTTCAATCAATACTTCATAAGCCTGCATGTCACTTTGCTCAGTGAGGTAGATTTTATGCACTGCCTCGCCATCCTTATCAAAGAACTGGAGACTTTGTCGGTCACCTTCTTGTACGGCAAAACCAAAATGCCAGGCATTCATGAACAATCGGAGGTCGATATCGGGATTGACTACAAGACCGATATGTCCGTTGAACGTTGCCTTGGTGTAGACACCCTTGCGCTCATGTACAGCATGGTCATTACGTGTAAGCGCCATCACGTGGCCCAACGAACTGATTTCTTTGAGGATATCCTCAAACTCGGGTTTAAGCGAGATATTGTGGTCACCCGTAGCGACTAAATCGGCTTCAGAGACACCCAGTTGCCTTGCCGCATCGCGGATGCGTACTTTGGGATTTTCTGTTTTGAACGATTGATATTGTTCCTTAAGTGAAACGGTTGTATTTTCCATGTTATTTTGTATTTATACTTGTTCTGATACCATCATAGCGGGGATAACCAAAGGGCAATTGAACGCGTCGTCGTTGAGTAGCCGCACCTGGATATTGAATGCTTGATAGATGTTTTCCTGGGTAATTACTTCTCGCGGACGGCCGAATGCGATTCGTTTCCCCTTTTTTAGTATTAATATGTTGTCTGCATACCGTGATGCAAAATTAATGTCATGCAAGATGCTTACCACGCAGTATCCGCGGTTGGCCAAGCTTCGCGCCAACACTAAGATTTGTTGCTGATAAAGCAAATCCAACCCATTCGTGGGCTCATCGAGAAAGAGCAAGCCCTGGGGTTGATCATAGATTTGTGCGATTACACGGGCCAATTGCACCCGCTGCTGTTCACCGCCGGAAAGTGTATTATAGTCGCGGTTGGCAAATTCGCTGATACCGGTTTCATCCATAACGGCCTTGACGATCCGGATATCGTTGTCCTTCGGCTGATTATCAAAATGGGGGTACCTGCCCATCATGACCAGCTCATGTACTTTAAAAGATATGGACAGCGTGTTACTTTGCGCCAAAACCGAACGGAATTTTGCCAAATTTTCCAATTTGTAGGCTCCGATTGGCTGGTCACGGATGGAAATGCTGCCTGTTGAAGCTTGTATCTCCCTGCATAGAAGTTTGAGTAATGTACTCTTACCTGCACCGTTTGCGCCGATAATGGCCAATAATTCGCCAGGCTGCACATTAAAGCTGATGCCGTCAATCAATTTTGCCGAACCCGCTGAATAATGAATATTGTTGACTTCAATCATTGTTTGGGACGTTGGTCTTTTTAGACGATGCTAAACACTTTGCTCAGACCGTGCTTCAATCTTACTAAAATCAAGTTAAAATTAATAATTTCAATGACATATCGATAATTGTGCATTGAAAATCTGCAATTTGTTACCTGCCGATGCCCCGCCTTCGCCGCTCTGCCAAGATGATGTAAATAAATACCGGTGAGCCGATAATGGCTGTAAGTATGCCGATAGGCAATTCGGCCGGTGCGAAAATCGTACGTGCAATGACATCCGCTAATACCAGTACCGTGGCACCCAGTAAAGCAGCACCCGGCACGACCAAACGATGGTCTGCCGAAAAAGCCATCCGCAAGATGTGCGGAATGACCAGCCCCACAAATCCAATCATACCCGATACGGCCACCGAAGCGCCCACGCCCAGTGTGGCCATGACGATGGCTAGTTTTTTGAGCAAGCCCACGTTGATGCCCATGTGCCCAGCCTGGGATTCACCCAGGGCCAATGCATTCAGCGATTTACTGAAAAACGGCAAGGTCACGAGCGATATCAATACGAAGGGCAGGATGCCGGTGACTGTCTTCCAACTGGCGCCACCCAAACTGCCCAGTGTCCAGAAAGTGATGTTGCGCAATTGCTCATCCGTGGACATGTAGGTGAGCAACCCGGTGAATGAACCAGCCAATGCGTTGATGGCGATGCCTGCGAGAAGGAGCGTGGTGATATCGGCTTTTCCATTGCCAACCGCCAAACGGTATACGAAAAATGTGGTGGTACAAGCACCAATGAACGCTGCGATGGCCAACGCATGGTAGCCGAACGCCGAGGTCATGAAGCTGAAAAAACGGTGCTCCAGCACAATCATCATCACCGCAAAGAGCGATGCACCTGAGGAAATGCCGATAAGCCCCGGCTCTGCCAAAGGGTTGCGGAAAAGCCCCTGCAAGGAAGCCCCGGCAATGGCCAGCGTACTTCCGACCAACACCCCCAAAAGGACACGTGGCAGACGGATATTGAGCAATACGGCTTCTTGTTGCGGAGTAAAACCACTATGGCTGCTCACACCAATCCGATTGGTGATGATAGACCATAGTTCCGAAGCGCTTATTTTTACCGCGCCTACACATACAGACAATACACAGGCTGCTATCAACACCACAAAAAGCAAAGTGAGAAGGAGGCTATAACTTTTCACGGCTCCCGACTTGTTCAATGTATCTTCTCGGCTAATTCTACAATGGCCTTTCCCAAGCGCGGGCCAAAACCCGTGAGGAATTGGCCATCCATTTCGACTACTTTACGGTTTTTGCCTGCATTGGTCTGGCTAATGCCCTGCACCTGTAGCAATCCATCGATGCCTCCGAGACTAGAAAGCCCGCTGTCAAACAAGAGGATGACGTCAGGATTGGCAGCCACCAGGGCCTCTGCCGTCAATGGCTTGAAGTCCGTAAATCCCTGAATGGCATTTTCGCCACCGGCAAGTTTAATCATTTCATCCAATTGCGTACCCTGGCCGGATACCATCATGGTTCCCGTTCCCCGGGCGTAAATAAACAATACTTTAGGTTTGCTGGACGATTGGGTTGTAATGGAGTCGGCTGTAGCCAAATCCATATCCAACGCTGCGAGGAGCGAATCGCCTTTGGTGGTCTGTCCAAGACTATCAGCCACAGATCGGATGAGTTGCTTAGCGCCGTCCACCGAATATTCATGGTCAAAAAGTTGCAGGGTGGTGCCTGTGGCACGGATTTGCTCTGCCACTTCCGGCTTCACCATGTCGGTGACGCCCACCACCAGGTCGGCACCCAAGGCAAGCACACCTTCTGCGGAGATATCACGGTTGTGCCCGATTTTTGGTTTTTGCTGTAGGCTGGCAGGATAAGTACTGGCCACGTCCACGCCCACAATGTTGCCTTCAAAGCCGAGAGCCACCAGGATTTCCGATAAGGTACCGTTGGTGGATACGATTTTCGTCGAGTCGGATACGCCGTCCTGTTGCGTGGTGGATACATTGCAGGAGCTGAAAGCAACCACCAACACAACGGAAAGACTTGTAAAAAGGATGTTCTTATTCATATTGTAAATATACGGATTGTATTGAACTACTCGTTTTTAAGTACTAAATGCAGCCCGATTAGAGCTGCATTTAATTAGCTTTAATTTTGCGAAATTGCTAATAAATAGAAGTGTCAATAACAATATTTCGATAAAAAACAGACGCACTTAGTAACTATTAATAATATTCCATCCTTGTGCTGGATCAGTGACAGAATATCCTCCCCGTTTGATTGGAGTTACTAATAATGATATCATTCCAGTATTTGACCCTCTTAATTGGTAATACGGAGGGTCCCAAACCCAATCCGCCCAAGGATTAGATGTAATAAATGCTCTGCCACCAACAACAATAGGATCATAAAAAGATAATAGGGCCTCTCCTAATGGCGCTGAATTAATGGTTGTCGTTAATTCTATGACGGTATGTGATGTTGTATAGCCTCCGGATCCATAGCCAGCAGTTATTTTCAATCCGTCTATTTCAGGTATTCCAATATCTACTTTTACGTTATTAGAATAATGGGAAGTGATGTCTGTCGTAATTTTTTTTGTAGTACCTGGGTTATACTCTTCAATAGAAAATTTCCAAGTATCTCCATAATCTTGTAATCTCCATGGAGTAATCTCAATGGGTGGAATACGGTAAAACAAGGTGTGTTTTTGTCCATTCTTTATGAAAAATAAATCGGTTTTATTGCAAGTAAAACCTTGCCTTAATGTTGAGCCAACTCCATTCTTATTAATAAAGATGGTAGTTATAAAAATTTCAAGATTACCTTCAGTCCAATCGCTATTATGTTGAGCTAAATAGGTTTCTGTATTTGGATTATTAATGTAGAAACCACAAATCGCCTCGGAATAACTGTTGTTAAATTTGCCTGTATCCGTATCTTGTTTTATATCGTAATAAATGAAATCTCTTTCATAGGTGTTTTGATATCTTAAATAATGTGCCATTAATTTTAGGTTATACATACTTGGTGGCAAACCTGGGAATACTCCTGGATTTACCGTTGGTGAATTATTATTAGCAGACACATAAATTGCCGATTGCAAGTCTAAATTTGAGTTGGCACTATATTCCTCCCTAGGTTCCTCATCGTTATTAATAAATCCTTTTGAAAGAAAAGACAATTTACCATCAGATATTTGAAGCATTAGACTCTCGTTTTCTAAATCACTTCGCTCTTCGACTATTTGCTTATTGTCATTCAATTGAATTCTTTCGTTGTTTTTTATGACAATAACTGGAATATCGGGCTCTTTTGTATAAGAAAGAAGAATCTCTTTGTCAGTTTGATTAAAAGCTAACAGGGGAGCGTTTTTAAGAATATCTGATTCCACTCTTATGCTTACAATAGGTGTTTGTGTGTCTGTATCCCAATTTTCTGGACTAAATTTCGATAGAGTAGGGACAAATACAGTTAACAGAGGGGAATTATTTATTGCATCTATAAAATCTGTTTTAGACACCTCAGAATAATCAGCTATGGCATCTAGAAAAGCTTCGTTGGTTGACAATTTGTAATCTTTAATTTTCTGAACTAACACGTCGTGATCTTTGTCAAACTTTTTGAGAGACTCTTCCTTTATAATTTCTCTTATTTCCTTATTGTTCAGAGCTTTTGCTAATGCTTTTCCAAAAAGAGTATTAGCATAATAGTCAGAATTTAAATCCACATCTGTTTGGTTGTTGTTATCAATCCCAGATATATTTTCCTTTGAGCATGATGATGCAAACACATATAGTGTTATGGCAAAGAAAAAAAGCGTTAATTTGTTCATGTTTTAATAAGTTAAGCTGATAGAAAAATATACTACTATTTCAAATTCGTTGACCCATCTGGTTGTACAACATAGTTGAATGTATATACTCTACTTTGCGGCCGGGTTTCCAGATTGATAAATGCCTCTGAGTTGGTGTCTGGATTTCCCACATAATAACTAATCAATTCTATCTTTGCGTATTTATTGTCATGTGTCTTTACTACCAATATGCGGCCCGGAGTCGGTAAGACGGCATGTTGTGCTCCGCTTGCTGCTTGGCCTGTATAAGTATAAAGGCTTCCAATCCCCGCAAGGTCATCTGCAGAATAACCAGATGCAGGGGCTACAACATAGTTTTCAAATATACCTTCAATTACTTGTCCCTCAGCACCGTTTCCAAATGAAAAGTTGCTACTGTTAAACTTAATATCCCATGTAGTTGCAGATTCCTGTACTGCGGTTCCGGTTGACAAGCTGAAGAACACTGGGCCTTGGGATCCGTCTAAGTCTTCGACGGTTTTTACTTCCAGTTCCGGTACTACATTATTGTCTTCATCGTCATTACTGCATGATGATAACGTGATAGCTCCTGCAATAAAAACAATAGCTAAAAATTTTGATGTGTTAAATTTTGTTTTCATGGTTATTGATAATTTGAATTATAATGATAAAAGAACTATTTGTTAAAACTGTACGAAATTCCTCCATATAGCAGTCTGCCAGGTAAGTAGCTGATATACGCTTTATCGGTAAAATTGAGTATATTATCTGCCGTAAATTGTAAGCGGAGCTTGTTATTGAGCAGTGATTTAGACAACGAGCCATTGAATAGCGAGTATCCTTTTACATATTCATTTTCGAGGTTGACAATGCCGTTGCCATCTGTATCACGGATACCATATCTTCCTCTATAGTTCCATCGGAAAGATAAACGGATCCCCGTATACGTCTCATAGTAGGATACCCTTGCGTTGGCCATATACTTAGAGCGGTTAAGCAAGCCGCCGTATTCGCTTTTTTTTACGGCTATAGTCCGTCCTGTTTCGAGGTCGCGTGTATAAGCACGGCCTTCCTTGACCATATTCCATTCATCAACGTCTTTGGCTTCAAGGTATTGAAGCCCTCCACCAACTTCCAATGTGTTAGACAGCAGGTAGGTGAGGTCAGCTTCCGCTCCTTGAGTGAATACTTGGTTACGATTAAAATAGGAAAATACCGACTGACCATTGGCTTTTATAGCAATACTGGCCGTGGAGATAAGGTTATCCACGTCGTTACGGAATACATTGATGTTAGCGGTCATTTTGTCTATTGGCTGCATACGAATACCAATGTTGTATGCCCAAGAGCTTTCGGCATTAAGCTTGGATAAACTGGCCGGATCTATCAGTATTTCTCGGATTTGCCCTTCGTTTTGGAGGCGCTGAAGGTTTTCTTTAAGATCTTCATAACCAAATACGCTGTAACCCGCAACAGCATTGGTAAAGTTCAAATAGAGCTGCCTAAAATCAGGCGCTTTATATCCCCGGCTTACTGAAGCGAGGAAAGTGATATTGTTATTCAGTTTATAGCTTGCTGCCAATTTAGGACTGAATTGCGACTTGTAAACGTTGTGCATATCATAGCGGCCCCCTGCAATAATGTTGAAGCGCTCGAAAAATTTCCAATCGGCCTGGATGTAGCCATATCCTGAGTTAAAGCTTTTTTTTTCATCATACCGTGTGGCCTCCACAGTTTCATATTGGTAACCAACACCACCGGTGAAGACTAAATTTGGAAAAACTCGATAATCGTGTTGAAATTCGCCTCTGCTGAAGGCCTGGTCAAAATATGTCTCATCATATAACTCTTTGGTGTCTTCGTAGCTAATAGAAGATTCCGTATTGTAAGTGGCTCTGTAGAAACGTAACATGGAAGTATTAGCGTCTGAGAATCGATGTGTCACGCTGGGGAATATACTGAAATCGCGTTGAAGGCCCTTGCCTGATACAATCCGGTTTTCTATTCCATAACGATCATCCTGCGTGTTGTCGTAATAACGGAAGGAAACATTCAGATCGGTTTGATTGGAAATTTTGTACCCTGCCTTCGCGGTAGCGGTATAGGCAGCAAATGGAGCTACCGTTTGAAAGCCGGATTCAGGCACAAGACTATACCCTTCATTACTGAATCGGTTCAGAAAGCCCGAGAATGTAAATTTGTCTGCCCGATAGGCTCCATCAATACTAATGTCTGCGGACTGGTTTGTCCCATAGCGCGTAGCTACCCCCGCTGACACACCCGATGGTGGTGTTTTCGTGATGATATTAATCACGCCAGCCATAGCCTCACTGCCATACAAAGAAGAAGAAGGCCCTTTGACAATTTCGATGCGATCGATATTACCCATGGTGATACGGGAAAGCTCCAGTGTCCCCGAGGTACGCCCAATCACAGGCTCACCATCAATTAATATCATGGTATACTGTGCATCGAATCCCTGCATCTGTACACCCGTTCCATGATCTCCAACCAGTGCGAGGCCCGTTTGCTCAGCTAGGATTTCATTAAGCCTCACGATACCCCTATTTTGAATTTCGCGTGATGAAACCGTAGTGATAGGTATAGGAAGCTCTTCAATTTTTTTATCTGTACGAGTGGCGGTTACAACCACTTCCTCCAGCGGGTTTTGTTTAAGCGTATCCGTTGGAATATTAACAGTTTCTTGCGCCATCAAGGATGATGTTGATAATAGCAGTATGCAACAAATAAGGTTCAGTTCATTATTCATTATTTAGATCATTTTTAAATAACAAGGCAAACTTAGATGTTATTAAGACCAATTACAAATAATATTTTAATTAATCTTTGTATCTTTTTTATAGATGGGGCAGATAACCCAGTCAGTGTAAGAGAAAACGCTATTTTGTTTACCTTTGGCACCGGAAAAATGTTCAACAATCATGAATAAACCGTATCAACTGGAAATATGTGCGAATTCGGTGGCATCTGCCTTAGCGGCGCAGGAGGGGGGGGCAGATCGGGTAGAGTTTTGCCAAAACTTAGAAATGGGGGGAACTACCCCCTCGCTGGGTCAGATTTGGCTTACCCGGGCGGGATTGAAGATCGGGATGCATGTCCTCATTCGTCCGAGGGCGGGGGATTTCCTGTATTCCGATCTGGAGGTACAGGAAATGAAAGCGGATATTATGTTTTGTAAAGAAGCGAGGTGTGATGGGGTGGTGATTGGTTTGTTGGATGCTGATGGGCATGTGGATAAGGAGCGTACTTCAGAACTGGTCGCTTTGGCCAGGCCCATGCACGTGACGTTTCATCGTGCTTTTGACGTATGCCGTGATCCGTTTGAAGCCTTGGAAGTCATTATCGCCTGCGGTTGCGACCGGTTGCTTACCTCGGGAATGGAAAATACCGCCTTCGCGGGAGCAGATTTGATTAAAAAGCTTGTAGCACAGGCAGCAGGAAGAATAGAAATTATGCCCGGTTCGGGTATCAATGAAATGAATATTGCCCAGATTGTTGGATTGACGGATGCAACAGCGTTCCATTCTTCTGCAAAAATAATGCTGCCGAGCGGTATGCATTATACAAACGAAACGGTGGAAGGCATGGGGGGGGATACATGGATATCTTCAAAAGAAAAAATCCGCCAAATGGCGGATATATTGAAAAGCCTATAAAGACGGCTTATTATTTTTTCAGTTCGGCTTCCAGTTTTGCCAATACGTCGTTGTTCTTAACAATTTGGCTATTGGCAGGCATCTTTGAGCGGCTGCCCGTTTCCAAGTTGCGGCCAAGTTTCAAAAATTGCACTTCGTTTTTTGCCACCACTTTATTTTTCCTGTCTTTCCTTTTTAAGCGTGTAACTCCCATTTTCTTTATTTTTTTAACCGTTGTAAAACGAGGTCGGAAGCGGATTCGAACCGCTGTAAAAGGTTTTGCAGACCTCTGCCTAGCCACTCGGCCACCCGACCCTCTTTCTAAAGGACTGCAAAACTAAGATAAATTATTGACAATTGAAAGTGATGCAAGCAGATAAATAATCACAATTGCGCATTATCCAGTTTTCCGTTATAAGTGTATAATAATCCATACACTTCACACGCCGATACCAAGGGCTATTAATTTATTGATAATTAAGTATTTGATGAATTAGTTAACACAATGGCTCATATCTTGTACATTGTTCTATCGTTTAAACGCTATTAAATTGATTAAAAAGGAGAGTATAGACATGAAAAAGTTAGTATTAGCAATAGTAGCAGTAAGCATTTCGGCAGCGGCCTTTGCTCAGGGACAACCCTTGGGCTTTGGTATAAAAGCGGGGGTTAATTTCCCGAAATACAATTGGGCGGGCAATAGCAGCAGCTATGAAACTAAAGCATCGACCAATTTCCATGTGACAGCGTTTCTGGATGCGCCGATAGCAACCAACTGGTTTTATATTCAACCGGGCGTTTCCCTGCAAGGAAAGGGGGCAAAGTTTATCGATACAGACGACCTTGAGGCAACGCAAAACACCATGTGGATCGAAGTGCCGGTAAATTTCGTTGCGAAGTTTCCTGTGCAAACAGCTGGAAGCTTTTTCTTGGGTGCCGGTCCGTATGTAGCTTTTGGTATTTCGGGCAAGAATAAGTACGACTCGAATTGGGGTTCTACAGAGACCGACTTTGAGTTCGATAGGGATGGCACATTGAAGGGCACCGATTTTGGTCTTAACTTTATCGGTGGTTTCCAGTTTGCCAATGGTTTAATGATCCATGGCGGTTATGGCATGGGGCTCACGGATATCCGTGGATCTAACAATGAGTTTTTTCCCGACGAACGCTTGACCAACCGCGTATGGACGGTAGGTTTGGGATTTGCGTTATAGGGCCAATAAGGTATACTTCTACCGTAAAACAAAACGGCTCGCCATGCATGGCGAGCCGTTTTGTTTTTGAAACCTGAAACCATCACACTTTGATTTCCACTTCCACGCCGCTAGGCAGTTCGAGTTTCATCAGGGCGTCTACTGTTTTTGAATTGGAGCTATAAATATCCAATAACCTTTTGTAAGCACAGAGCTGGAATTGCTCACGCGCTTTTTTGTTCACGTGTGGCGAACGCAAAACGGTGTATACTTTCTTCTCGGTAGGCAAGGGGATAGGACCACTTACCACAGCGCCTGTAGGTTTTACAGTTCTAACGATTTTCTCGGCAGACTTGTCCACCAAGTTGTAATCGTATGATTTCAATTTGATTCTGATTCGTTGGCTCATGATATTTAGTTAAAGTTTGGGCCGCCTATTAGAGCTATTTACAACAGGCAAACCGGGATTTATATTAAACGTTTACTTTGCCCTTTGCTTTAGCAATGACTTCTTCCTGAATGTTCCTTGGCGCTTCCGCGTAATGATCAAATTCCATGGTGGAGGTAGCCCTTCCGGAGGTGATGGTACGCAATTGCGTCACATAGCCAAACATTTCGGACAACGGCACAAGTGCTTTAATGACTTGTGATCCTGCACGGGTATCCACGCCTTGCAGTTGGCCACGGCGGCGGTTCAAGTCGCCCATGACGTCACCCATGTTTTCTTCCGGTGTAAGCACTTCGATTTTCATGATGGGTTCCATTAATACGGGCCTACATTTTGGCAACGCCTCGCGGAATGCCGTACGGGCAGCGATTTCAAACGACAGCGAATCGGAGTCCACCGCGTGGAATGAACCGTCTATCAAACGTACTTTCATGCTTGACAACGGATAGCCTGCCAATACACCATTGACCATCGATGCTTCGAAACCTTTCTGTACCGACGGGATATATTCTTTCGGGATAGAACCACCCACAATCTCGTTCACCCACTGAAGCGGTGATTTGGTGAGGTCGTAATCGGCATCCACAGGGGAGATGACCACCTGGATGTCAGCAAATTTACCACGACCACCGGTCTGTTTCTTGTACACTTCACGGTGTTGTGTGGTGCCTGTGATAGATTCTTTATAAGCCACTTGCGGCGCGCCTTGGTTTACTTCCACCTTAAATTCGCGTCTCAGGCGGTCGATCAGGATATCCAAGTGAAGTTCGCCCATACCGGAGATAACAGTCTGGCCGGTTTCTTCATCCGTTTGTACACGGAATGTAGGATCTTCTTCAGCCAATTTACTCAACGCGATACCCAATTTGTCTACGTCCGCTTGTGTTTTCGGTTCGATGGCCAAGCCAATCACGGGTTCTGGGAATACCATGGATTCCAGCACAATAGGGTGCTTTTCATCACAGAGTGTATCCCCGGTTTTGATGTCCTTGAATCCTACTACAGCGCCGATATCGCCTGCACCGATATTTGGAATCGGGTTTTGCTTGTTGGCGTGCATTTGGAAGATACGCGAGATACGTTCTTTGTTGTCTGAACGAGCATTATACACGTATGAGCCAGCTTCTAAGTTGCCCGAATATACCCGGATGAAGCAAAGGCGGCCCACAAAGGGGTCTGTAGCAATTTTAAAGGCCAACGCAGCGAAAGGCTCTTTTACGTCGGGTTTGCGGATAATTTCTTGCTCCGTACGCGGGTCGGTTCCTTTGACGGCTTCCTGATCCAACGGAGAAGGCAATAATTCCATCACCAGATCCAGCATGGTCTGTACGCCCTTGTTTTTGAAGGAAGAACCGCATACCATCGGTACGATGGAATTGTCGAGTACAGCTTTGCGCAATGCGTCCAGTACTTCCCGTTCAGTGATCGTGTCCGGATCGTCGAAGAATTTCTCCATCAATGACTCGTCGTAGCTGGCTACCGATTCCAGTAATTTTTCGCGCCATTGGGCCACGTCGTCTACCATATCGTCAGGAATAGGCACTTCTGTGAAGGTCATTCCCTTGTCGTGTTCGTTCCATACGATGCCACGGTTGTTGATGAGATCCACCACACCTTTGAAATTGTCTTCAGCTCCGATAGGCAATTGCAAAGGCACAGCTTCAGCGCCAAGCATTTCTTTCACTTGCTTTACGACATTCAGGAAGTCAGCTCCCGAGCGATCCATCTTATTGACGAAACCGATACGCGAAACTTTGTAATTGTCGGCCAAGCGCCAGTTCGTTTCCGATTGCGGTTCTACACCGTCTACGGCTGAAAACAAAAACACCAACCCATCCAGCACCCGGAGTGAGCGGTTTACTTCCACGGTAAAGTCCACGTGGCCCGGGGTGTCGATGATATTTACCTGATACTTGTCGCCACGGTAGTTCCAGAATACGGTGGTAGCAGCGGAGGTGATGGTGATACCACGTTCGGCTTCTTGTACCATCCAGTCCATGGTCGAAGCCCCTTCGTGCACTTCGCCGATTTTGTGGTTTACACCAGCGTAGTAGAGGATACGTTCGGTGGTAGTGGTCTTACCGGCATCGATGTGTGCCGCAATACCAATATTTCTTGTGTATTTTAAGTCTCTTGCCATGTTGTTATCTATTGTTCACTTGTTCGCTAAAAAAATCACACCGATTTTACTGGATGTTGATGTTTCCTTCAAATCGGTGTAATTTCATAGGCTATTTTGCCAAAATTTAGAACCTGAAGTGTGAGAACGCCTTGTTCGCTTCTGCCATCCGGTGGGTGTCTTCTTTTTTCTTCACCGCTGCACCTTCACCTTTGGATGCCGAGATAATTTCAGCTGCCAATTTTTCGTACATGGTCTTTTCACCTCGTTTACGGGCAAAGCTGATCAGCCATTTCATACCCAAAGCAATCTTACGCTCCGGGCGTACCTCGGTAGGTACTTGGAAGTTGGCACCGCCCACGCGACGGGATTTAACCTCTACGGCAGGCATGACATTATTCAACGCTTTTTTCCAGGTGTCCAAGCCGTTTTCATTGGTTCGCTTTTCCACCAATTCCATTGATTTGTAGAATATGCTATAGGCAAGGGATTTCTTGCCGTCAATCATCATGTTATTGACAAAGCGGGTTACCTGAACTTCGTTAAACTTCGGATCAGGCAAAATGATTCTTTTCTTTGGTTTTGACTTTCTCATCTTATTGTCCTCCGTTTAATTACCTTTTCTTGCCTTTTGTGGGAGCTGCTGCAACCTGTCCGGGTTTAGGCCGCTTTGTGCCATATTTAGAACGGCGTTGGTTACGCCCTGCAACACCGGAAGTATCCAATGCACCACGGATGATGTGGTAACGTACACCCGGAAGGTCTTTTACCCGACCGCCACGGATCAATACGATGGAGTGTTCTTGCAGGTTGTGACCTTCACCGGGGATGTATGCGTTTACCTCTTTTCCGTTGGTAAGGCGTACACGGGCCACTTTACGCATTGCTGAGTTGGGTTTCTTAGGGGTAGTGGTATACACACGGGTGCATACGCCTCTTCGCTGTGGACAGCTGTCCAACGCTGGGGATTTACTCTTGTCCTCCAGAGCTACTCTACCTTTTCTAACTAATTGTTGAATAGTAGGCATTTACAGTTTTTTAATTTATGCTTTTATCCTAAACTTATTTTAAGGACGGCAAAGGTAGTGAGTTTATTTTTGATTATCAAGGGGTTTCAAAAAAATAATAATGCTCAGGATGAATTCCCGAAGCTTAAATTTCCTCAAGGACAACCTCAATGAGCGAATAATATAGTGTGGTCCGGCCTTCGAAGCCTGAATCCGTCCCTATGATGGCCCATAAGACACCTTGATGATCGGTCGTTGCCGTAAATTCCCCTGAGCGTTCAATCAAGGTATAGACATATTCCTCGGTGCCATTAGCAATGTCACCAATCACGACCATATCATTGCCATCTGTGCAACATTGTTGAATTTTATCGATGTTCATCCGATAAAAATTGTTTTCATCGGGAACAGATAGGGGTTCATCGATCGTAAGCCCAACACCAAGGCCGACTGATTCACCGGGGGCGCCGCCGGCACCTACTCCGCCACTCCGGGCGTCAGAAGCAAGTTGCAATGTAAACCGCCCACGATATGTCGTGTTCGGTCGGAAACCTTGCACACGTTTAGTGAGATACATAAAAAGGTCGTCGCTGCGATTGACTCCGGAAATGCGATAAGCAGACTTGCTTTCGTCCAAAGGTGGCGGCAGTGGTGTGATACCTTCTTCCAATTCATAAATATCCGAATTTTCGCCGCTGTATTCTGAAAATCCGGCCTGCCAACCATCTTTGCCATCTGAGAAGTCGGAATAAATCGTGATGGTTTGGTTTTGATCGTCGTCTTTTTCACAGGATGCCCCAAACAATAACAAAATGGCTGTCGCACTGAAAAGCAACCGTCGCATAATCGTCCTCCTCTTTATCAGTTAACAATCGCTATCTGTTAAGTAAACGGCTAGGATAGGGGATTGTTTGCGAAAGGTATAATTTTGGAGGGATTGGCTGCAGCGCATATGGCTGCTTCTTACTCGTTTTAAGGGCGAAGAACGCTTTGAGGTAGTTAAACTAATCATCACTTAACGGCGAAATCTGTTCGATATATTTAGATTCCAATAGCTATCTTTATGAGCAATTAAATCGATTAGGAGCAATATGGAAGCATATTCATACGTCAATAAATCATTGGAAGAAATAGGCAATTTTTCTACTTACGAGTTGGACTTAATCCACAAGCGTGCTACTTACCGGCGGATAAAAAGGAATGAGGTTTTGCTTACAGAGGGCCAAATTTGTCAATCAATTTACTTCTTAATAACTGGAGCGCTCTATCAATATAGGATGGATGACATCGACGAAAATATCATTGAGTTACATTCGGAAAATGAATGGTTTTTGAATAGTCCAAGTTTTATCTCACAGAAACCTTCCGTCGATACTATCAAAGCGTATGCCGACAGTGAAATCCTTGAACTGACGATTTATTCAATCCATCAATTAATCGGACTTTCGCCCGTATTTTTTCAGTTAGGAAAACTGTTACAACCGGCCAACCCGAGGTCTCAGTTTTTCGATAATATCATGACCCCAGCCGAAAAATACAAGCACATTATGGAGGAAAGACCACTGCTATTGCAAAAGTTCCCCTTGAAATACATTGCCTCCTACCTGAAAACAACCCCCGAAACATTAAGTCGAATAAGATCCCGACGGTAATTTTCATTTCTTGATTTCAATCAAGTCCGTTTAAGTGCCAAAAATGTGATTTTTGTTCGGACATCAATCATTAAACGATGGAATATGCATTCAGAAAAACTACAGGTATTAGTCTCGTCGTGGGTTCCCTGCTTATGGTACTGACCATGATACTGCACCCAAGCGGTGGTTCAATGGAATATATTTTAAAAATCAGGCCGATATTAATTACGTCACATTCCATAGCCATCTTGAGCCTTCCCTTTATCACGTTTGGCTTCTATGGATTATCAATCGCTTTACTGACCGAAGATAAAATCTCGATGCTTTCATTTATCATATCCTGTTTCGGCATAATTGCCGCCATGATAGCAGCCCTCATTAACGGATTAACCTTACCATTGTTCCTTTCCGGCATTTCAACAGATACGGTAGACCAAAAGGTGGTAAATACCGTACGCACTTATGGCAACTACATCAATATTCCGATGGGTTATATCCTTTTAGCAGCATTTACACTTGCTATCGGTATATGGTCAGGTTTGATAATCCGCAGCAGTGTATTTCCGAATTGGATTGGATACTTGGGGCTTGCCGTGGTATTTCCTTGTATATCCGGGCTGTTTTTCCCATATGATTTCTTAGGTTTGTTCGGATTTAGAATCGTTGTATTAGGAATCGTCACTTGGATTATAACGACCGACACGTTTATAATATTCACGGAAATAAAAACCTTCAGGTGGAAGCATAATGGCTAGGTCTCTGTTAAACTGTAAATTTTGAACATTTATCCGATAGTTAACCCATGAGATCTTCCGTATCCGAAGCAGGAAGCTGCCTTACTAATAAATAATTTTACAGCAAATGAATTTTGAAAAGTTAGTGCCAAATATTTTTTATGCTAACATTAATGAGGGACTAAAACTGTTTGTCGACTGTCTAGGTTTTCATATTGGACACGATGAATTGCAATCCAGGCAACCATTTTGTGTATTGGAAAGAGATGGGCTTAGGATAAATCTATTTGAAAATGCTGAACTTGCCAAAGAACACAATCCCGAATTTAGATTAGTGACTAAAGATATTGAAGAAGTTTATAGAAAAGTCTCAGAATCTCATCCTGAATTTCTACATCCAAATCTTAAAGAAATTACATTTCGTCCGTGGGGTGCAAAAGAGTTCGCATTGATGGATAAGCAGTTGGGAATCGTTATTCAACAATGGTAGAATAACGAGTACTTCCTGCACAAGTTTTCATTTGAAGCTGCCGGTTGTCTATGTTTACACTCCTGATCGCGGCCACCTCTTTTGTTGTTTCCCGTCTTTGCTGAAGCAGGGCTTCGCAAAGCCTGTAAAACAACAAAACCCGGCTGTTAGGGAGGGATTGGCTGCGTCTCACGACCCCGCACTCGTGGCCGCAGCCATCCCTTGGTGGGGGATTCAAACCAAAAGAAACTATTCGCTACGCTCATTTATTTTGTTGTTTCCCGTCTTTGCTGAAGCAGGGCTTCGCAAAGCCTGTAAAACAACAAAACCCGGCGAGAGCCGGGTTTCTTTTGAGTGGAGTCGGAGGGATTCGAACCCTCGTCCAGACATGGTACTGTATACGCTTTCTACATGCTTAGCTTCCGTTTCATTGTCGGGAAAGGGAAGGCCGGACGCTTGCCTATACCGTTTTCCTTAGTTGCTGTTTCTCGTCGGTTCGTCACAACGCCAAACCAACCAGTTCCGTGATTCGATGCCCCGGATGCTACGCTACGGAACCAAGCGTGAGCGGGACAAAAGCTAAACTAATTCTAAATTAGGCAGCTAAGGCGTAGTTATTTTCGCCATTTATAAGTCTGAAAGTTGAGATTAAAGCGCCATACTCCCAACGCGCTGCATGCTTACATAACCGTCTCCATCCTGTCAATTCCGGTCGACCCCGATTATGAAATAGCCTACAAAATTACGAAAAATTTTATCCATATCAAAATGTGGCGTTAAAACCACCGCTCATCTAAAACCACACGTTCATCGCAACCGCAATGAAACCGCATTTTTATGCGCCTGTAAACCTTCCAATTCAGCCAACACTTCCACTGTCGGGCCAATGTTTCGTAAGCCTTCGGCCGTGATATGCTGGAATGTGATTTTTTTGACAAATGCATCCACCGATACGCCGGAGTACGAGCGGGCATATCCGCTTGTGGGTAAGGTGTGGTTGGTGCCCGAGGCATAATCCCCGGCGCTCTCCGGAGTAAGGTGCCCCACAAAAACCGACCCGGCGTTGCTGATTTTCCGCAGTAGGGACTGCCACTCGTCCGTCTCGATGATGAGGTGCTCCGGTGCATATCGATTGCTGAATGTAATGGCCTCGTTGAGATTGTCACATAACACAGCATAGGAGTTGGCAAGGGCCTTTGCAGCGACTGCTGCACGAGGCAGCTGGGTCAATTGGTCTTCCAAAGCGGTCTGAACCCCGTCAATCAAGCGTTGGTCAGTACTCACCAATATCGCTTGGCTGTCGGCTCCATGCTCAGCCTGTGCCAGCAAATCGGCTGCAACGTATTCCGGATTGGCCGAGCCATCTGCAATGACGAGCACCTCGGAGGGGCCAGCAGGCATGTCGATACTGACACCAGCAAGGGCCTGCACCAAGCTCTTTGCCTTTGTGACGTATTGGTTGCCAGGGCCAAAAATTTTATCGACCCGGGGTACACTTGGGGTGCCATAAGCCATGGCCGCTACCGCTTGTGCGCCACCGACCAGGTACACCCTGTCGATTTTAAGCAATTGCAGGCAATAGGCGACATAGCCGTTGATCTTGCCATCTGCCTGTGGCGGTGAGCAAACGACGATTTCTTTGCAGCCTGCGATACGGGCAGGTACACCGAGCATCAATAGCGTACTCGGCAATACCGCTGAACCACCGGGAATGTACAGCCCCACTTTTTCGATTGGGCGAGGCTCACGCCAGCATTTTACGCCGGGCATGGTCTCGATGCTCCGTTCTTTGCGCAACTGCGTCTCGTGGAAGCGGTAGATATTAGCAAAGGCAATTTCCAACGCCCGCTGCTGCTCACGGCCGATAGACGACGCCAAGGCAGCGATTTCATCTGCCGTGAGAAACAGGCGTTCCAATTGGACGCGGTCCAATTTTTGGGCATAAGCCCTGAGTGCGGCATCTCCATCGGTCTTTACGTCATTGATGATTTCCATCACCACATGATGAACGGCTTGGGAAGGGTCCGCATTACGTGTGAGGAGCTGCTCGTATTCCCGTTCTTCGAGCAAATAATAGTCGTAAGTCTTTAATATCGACATATTACATGATGATTTTTTCAACGGGCATGACCACAATACCCTGGGCCCCCGCTGCCCTCAGCTTATTGATTTTGTCCCAGAAATCCTGCTCAGCAATGACCGTATGCACGGCCACCCAGTTTTCTTCGGCCAATGGTACAATGGTGGGACTTTTGACGCCCGGAAGCAGACTGATGATTTCGTCGAGGTTGTCACGTTCTACATTGAGGACTACGTATTTGGTTTCGGCAGCACGGAGCACAGATTGGATACGTTGCATAAGCTCGCGTACCACGGGATTGCTGTCAATACCGTTTTTGCTGATAAGGATAGCTTCGGAAGCCATCACATCAGCAAAAGGCTTCAGGCCGTTGCTCCGGAGCGTGCCACCGGTAGAGACAATATCAAAGATGGCATCGCTCAGTTCCAAAGCAGGGGAAATCTCCACCGAACCGGAGATGATGCGTATATCGGCTGATACACCGTTTTCATCAAGGAATTTCTTTAGGATGGTGGGATAGGAGGTGGCAATGGCCTTTCCATCTAAATCGGCCAACGTCCTCGCTTCACTCTGATTGGGTATGGCGATTTTGAGGGTACATTTACCAAATCCAAGCCGTTGGAGATACCGTACATCGGCTTCGGTTTCTGCGATTACATTTTCACCGACAATGCCCAGGTCGGCAATGCCATCCTGTACGTATTCTGGGATATCATCATCCCGCAAAAACAAGATTTCCAGCGGGAAATTGGAAACCGTCGTAATGAGCGAGCTTTTATAGTTTTCAAAGTTTAGTCCGCAGTTTTTCAACAACTGCACTGATTTTTCGTTGAGCCTGCCTGATTTCTGGATGGCTATTTTCAGATTCTTCATCCGTATAGTGATAAATTGCTTTAAGTGGCAATGAAGCTTGCTTGTGAGTAGCGTTCATGCAAGGTTCAATGGGTGTTAAAATTATTAATTATTAGAAAAAACATCGGGGTTACAAATTGCTTCACGTAGAAACATACAAATTATACATCGCCGCAAAGGCGATGATGGAAATGTACGCGATGAACAAAAGCAATCTGTATGTTTTCCATTAATAATCCACAAAGTTGGTCGGCAAATATATAAGGTAAATATGGTCTTTGCAAATTTTTATCCAAAACGTCCAACCTATTAATATGTAGCAACTCATTGATAATTAGTGTCTTTATTGTTTTTAGTTAATTTGTAATGAGATAAATTGTTTTAAATACTCAAAAAATGTACTTTGGCTAAAAAAAAGTGCACTTCTAAAGGTACCGCTTTGTGCAGCGCACGGACGGGTTTTTAGTGGTTATGCAAATAACAAGGCGATTACTTTATGGCGAAGGATTTGATTAAACAACAAGAAACAGACACGTTAAGCACGACCCAAGTATTAGACGATGGGATACACCATGTAAACAATCCGGTATTGGACTTGCCGGAGATTGTCAAAAATTACTTAGGGCCGGTTGCTGGATTCCACCAAGAAAACAATAACTATTATTTTACCGATGGGGGTGCAAGCGTCGAGATTAAAGTGGTGAGTGACGAAATCATCCGGGTCCGGTTGGCCCCCAAGAGCCAATTTTTGGAAGACTTTTCTTACGCCGTGCCACAGTCAGACCAGCATGTAGCGGTATATACTTTTGAGGAAGATCAGGAGGCCTATCGGGTAAAAACCAATACCGTGACGTGCGTTATCCGTAAAGCTGATTTTTTGATAGCTTTCGAAGATCGCGAGGGCAAGGAATACAACAAGGATTATTCGCCGATGCACTGGGAAGAAAATCCCGATTTCGGTGGCTATTATGTGTACTGCACCAAAGTAGCGCAAGCCAATGAGGCATTTTATGGTTTGGGAGACAAACCCACCCACCTGAATGTCCGTGGAAGACGGTTTGCCAATTGGAATTCGGATACGTATTCATTCCAGTTTAACCAGGATCCCTTATACAGGAGCATCCCTTTTTATATTGGGCTACACGAGGGTGATGCATATGGCATCTTTTTCGACAATACGTTCAAAACCTATTTTGACTTTGCTGCGGAGGCTTATGACCAAACGAGCTTTTGGTCCGAAGGCGGGGAACTTCAATATTATTACATCCATGGTCCGCATATGATGGATGTAGTGAAGCGTTATCACAGCATTACCGGTACCCATTATTTGCCTCCTTTGTGGGCATTGGGTTTCCATCAGTGCCGCTGGAGCTACTACCCCGAAAGCAAAGTGAGAGACCTCGCCCGGAATTTTCGCGAACGTCAGATTCCATGTGATGCCATTTACCTGGATATCGACTACATGGATGGCTACCGTTGCTTTACGTGGAACAAGCGCTATTTTCCGGATCCGAAGAAAATGATCAAGGAATTGGCGGATGATGGCTTCCATACCGTGGTCATCATCGATCCGGGCATCAAGGTAGACGAAAATTATTGGGTATTCAAGGAAGGCAAGAAAAACCGCTATTTCTGCCGTAGGGGCGACGACTATTTCATGGAAGGGTATGTATGGCCGGGTCGTTGCCAATTTCCGGATTTCACCAATCAGGAAGTTCGCGAGTGGTGGGGAGGATTGTTCAAAGGCCTGGTAGAAGCCGGGGTGGCTGGTGTGTGGAATGATATGAACGAGCCTGCGGTATTTGGTAGGGGTACTTTCCCCAATGACGTTCGCCATAATTTCGACGGTTATCGTGGATCGCACCGGAAAGCGCACAATGTATATGGTATGCAGATGGTGCGTGCTACCTATGAAGGCTTGAAGAACCTGTTCCAGAAAAAACGTCCATTTACCATTACACGTGCTGCGTATGCGGGTACGCAACGGTATGCTTCCGTTTGGACGGGTGACAATGTAGCCACATGGGATCACCTGCGCCTTGGCGCGCTGCAACTTCAACGGCTCTCGGTATCGGGCATGCCGTTCTGTGGCACGGATATCGGCGGGTTCAGTGGCGAGCCGGATGCCGAGCTGTTTACCCGCTGGATACAATTCGGGGTATTTTCTCCGTTTATGCGGGCGCACTCGGCTGGGGATACCGCAGAGCGCGAGCCCTGGAGCTTCGGGCCGGATTATGAGGCGCTTAACCGGAAATTTATCGAATTGCGGTACCAACTGCTTCCGTACATCTATTCGGTATTTTGGGAGCACACCAAGTACGGTTTTCCTATCTTGCGCCCCATCACCATGGTGGAACAGCGCTTGGATACCAACATCCCGCGCGAAGAAGAATTCTGCTTTGGCGACAAGCTATTGGTATCACCCGTCTTGTACCAAGGACAACAACGGAAAATGGTCTACCTGCCCGCAGGTGGGTGGTATTATTATTGGGATGATAGCTCATTTGAAGGGGGCAAAGAGCATGAAGTAAATACACCGATGGATGAGATGCCCCTTTTCGTCAGGGCAGGGACGGTGCTGCCCGAATACCCGGTAATGCAGCACGTCTATGAAAAGAAAATAGAGTCGCTCAAATTGTTGGTCTACTATACGGCGCAAGAAGCCAATTCGTATATGTACGAGGACCATGGCGATACGTTTGCGTATGAGCAACAGATTTACTTGGAGAAAAAATTCGTGGTAAAGGGAGCCGCGAAAAGCTTAAAAATCACGCAGTATATTGACGGCTTGTATTCCGAGCGATACGATACATATGATCTGCATTTGGTGGCGCTACCATTTAAGGTCAGTCGTGTAATGGTAGATGACAAGCCCGCTATAGCGACACAAGATAACCAAGGCCGGTATGTGGTAAAGGTACCGAAGGATTTCAAAAACATTATCGTTACCTGACGGTAGTTCATTTGGTATCACCACTGATAACTAACAATCCCATTCGCTATGCAGCACACGGTAGAAAACTATTCATTGTTCACTGATTTTGACGTTAGCCTCTTTCGGGCAGGCAAGCATTACAAACTTTATGAAAAGTTTGGTTCACATGCCCTATTCCACGAAGGGCGATCCGGTACTTACTTTGCCGTGTGGGCACCCAATGCCGAAGCTATTTCAGTAGTCGGCAATTTCAACGGATGGAATCCCTATTCGCATGCCTTGCATGTGCGGTGGGACGGCTCGGGCATCTGGGAAGGCTTCATCCCCAATATCGGTGTAGGTGAGCTATATAAATACCGTATCCGGTCGTACCAGGGGGAAACGTTGGAAAAAGGCGATCCCTTTGCACTCCAATGGGAGCAATCGCCGGGAACGGCGTCAGTGGTCTCCACGACATGGTATGAATGGAAAGATGAAGCATGGATGCGTGCAAGACACGAGCGTAATGGCCTCAACAAGCCTGTCTCCGTCTACGAGATGCACCTGGGTTCTTGGATACGTAGTCCCGACGATCCGGACAAGTTGCTGGACTATCGCGGTATCGCGGATAAGCTGGTACCCTATATCAAGGATGCTGGATTCACCCATGTGGAATTATTGCCCGTCATGGAGCATCCGTATTATCCATCCTGGGGTTACCAAATCACCGGTTATTTCGCCGCTTCTTCGCGTTATGGGTCGCCGCAGGACTTGATGTACCTTATTGAGCAATTGCACCTGAATGATATCGGCGTGTTATTGGATTGGGTGCCTTCCCATTTTCCGGGGGACGCGCATGGGCTGTACCGTTTTGATGGCACGCATCTATATGAGCATCAGGATCCCCGCCAAGGTTACCATCCCGATTGGAGTTCTTACATCTTCAATTATGGACGCAATGAGATACGTTCATTTCTCATCAGCAACGCCATCTTTTGGTTGGAAAGGTACCATGCGGATGGCCTGCGTGTAGACGCCGTAGCCTCGATGCTGTACCTCGATTATTCGCGCAAGGAGGGCGAATGGATACCCAATGAATACGGTGGCAGGGAAAACCTGCAAGCCATTGGTTTTCTTAAAGAATTGAATGAAGCAGTGTACCAGCATTTCCCGGATGTACAGACCATCGCCGAAGAGTCTACTTCGTGGCCGGGCGTGAGCCGCCCGGTTTACAGTGGCGGCTTGGGTTTTGGCATGAAATGGATGATGGGTTGGATGCACGATACATTGCAGTATTTCAGCCGCGATCCTTTGTTCCGGCAGCATCATTATGGGCAGCTCACCTTCAGCATGTTGTATGCTTTCCATGAAAATTTCATGCTACCACTTTCGCACGATGAAGTCGTACACGGCAAAGGATCCATGGTCTATAAAATGCCCGGTGATGAATGGCAGCGGTTTGCCAACCTGCGCGCACTATACCTATATATGTATACACATCCAGGCACCAAATTGTTATTTATGGGGTGCGAATTTGGGCAGACAGCCGAATGGAATTATAATCAGTCCCTGGATTGGCACTTAGTGCAATACGAACCACATCAAGGTGTTTTTGAGTTTATCAAATCACTGAATCGTCTATACCGCAACGAGCCGGCGCTTTATGAGCACAGCTTCAGTCCAACGGGTTTTGAGTGGGTAGAGGGCGGTGACGCGTACAACTCCGTATTGGCCTATGTAAGGAAGGGGATTAGGCGGGAAGACGATGTGTTGGTTGTTTTAAATTTAACACCGATTGTACGTTATTTTTACCGCTGTGGTTTACCTTCACATGGGGAATGGATAGTGTTGCTCAACTCGGATGATCGGGGTTATTACGGCAGCGGCATTGAACAGTCTGCGGTGCAAGCAGAGCCTATTCGCTGGATGAACCAAGATTGGTCAGCCCAGCTCACCTTGCCACCGTTGGGAGGCCTCGTGCTAAAGCGGAATCCTGAAAGGCAGGGGGGCAGCACGGAAGTTCAACAAGAAGTAGTAGCGCCGGTAAAGGCTATACAAGCGAGCAAACCCGCTAAAGCGCGACGCAAAGTAAAAAAAGATCCGGATAACGAAGCATGATGCTATGGACAATGAGATAATCAGCCACACTTCCAAACCTATCATCCATTTAAGTGCCGAATGCTATCCGGTGGCAAAGGTTGGCGGCCTTGGGGACGTGGTCGGCGCGTTGCCCAAATACCTGCAAGCAGCCGGGCTATACACTTGGGTGGTCATGCCCTGGTACAACAAGCCGTTCGTCCAGCAACATGACTTTGAAGTCGTGTACAGCGGCGCTTTTTATCAAGGATCAAGACCATTGACGATAACGGTGTATAAGGAGAAAGACAACGTATTGGGCTTTGGGCTATACCTGATTAAAATTCCGGGATTGTTGGATAGGGACGAACCCTATGGATATGCCGATGAAAGCGAACAGTTCATCGCTTTCCAGCATGGCTTCCTGCACTGGCTTACGGAGACCGGTATTATGCCTGATGTGGTGCACTGCCATGACCACCACACCGGGCTCATTCCATTTTTGATGTACTACGGCGAAAAATTTGCTTCCCTGCGGCATGTACCTACGGTAGCTACCGTGCATAATGGGCAGTACCAAGGGTGGATGAACTGGAACCAAGCGATTTTATTGCCTGCTTTTGACACGTGGAGATGGGGATTATTGGATTGGGATGGGATTATCAATCCGTTGGCGGCGTTGATAAAATGCTGCACCGTGTTTACCACCGTGTCAGAAGGATACCTTCAGGAATTGATGGAGCAAGCCAACGGGCTGGAACGCCTATTCGCGATGGAACGTGCCAAAAGCGTAGGTATCGTCAATGGCATCGATACCACGATATGGAACCCAGGGGAAGATACCATGCTGCATCGAAACTATCACATTACCGATGTGCAATCCGGCAAACGAGCCAATAAGGTGTTCCTGTGCGATGCATACGGATTGGATGCCGAAAAGCCGTTGCTGGCCTATATCGGTCGGTTTGCCGGTGAGAAAGGAGCTGATCTTTTGCCGGAAATCATTGAAAACATATTGGGCGATGAGCGTGTTGAACTAAATATTATGGTATTGGGATCGGGAGACCCACAGGTGCAGTCGGCCATGGCTGATTTAGCAGCGCAATATAAAGGGAGGCTGGGCGTATACATCGGTTATCAAGAAGATTTATCGCATCGCATCTATGCGGCCGCAGATTTCCTGATCATGCCTTCGCGGGTGGAGCCTTGCGGGCTGAACCAGCTTTATTCCATGCGATATGGCACCATTCCCATTGTGCGAAAGACGGGCGGCCTGCGGGATACCGTACCGGATATCGACGAGCCGGATGGATACGGCATCACGTTTATCAATGCCATTGCCGCTGACGCGGTAGCTGCCGTATACAGGGCTTTGGAATTATATAACGATAAAAGCAGGATGCATCAACTACAAGAACAAGTCATGCGGCTTGATTTCTCCTGGGACAAATCGGCAGCTAAGTATATGGAAATTTACCAAAATATAACCGCATAAATTATGATTAAGCACAATGTGATTTCTGTCGTATTGGGAGGGGGGAAGGGTACCCGTCTTTATCCACTGACGCACCAGCGTTCCAAGCCTGCTGTTCCCATAGCGGGCAAGTATCGGTTGGTGGATATTCCCATTTCTAATTGCCTCAATTCGGGCTATAACCGGATTTTTGTATTGACGCAATACAATTCGGCCTCATTGAATTCGCACATCAAAAACACTTACAATTTCAGCGTGTTCAGCAAAGGGTTTGTGGAGATTCTGGCTGCCGAGCAGACCAACGAAGGAGAAAGATGGTATCAAGGTACTGCCGATGCTGTACGGCATTTGCAGCGCTACCTGCAACACCATGATTATGAACACTTGCTCATCCTTTCAGGCGACCAGCTGTATCAAATCGATTTCCAGGAAATGATTGAGGCCCATATCGAAACCGGGGCGGAAATCTCGGTAGCGACCATTCCGGTCAACGCCAAAGACGCCACGTCTTTCGGCATCCTCAAATCCGATGAGGGAGGAAACATCACGTCATTTATCGAGAAACCGAATAGCTCGCTGCTGCCGCCATGGGAGTCTGAAGTAGACGAAGATATGAAAGCAATGGGCAGGGTGTACCTGGCATCGATGGGTATTTACGTATTCAACAAAAATATACTGAAACAAATTCTTGAGGAAAGCGAAGGCGTGGATTTCGGTAAGGAACTACTACCTGAAGCAATCGGGAACTACAAAATACATAGCTATCAATATCCAGGGTACTGGACAGATATCGGCAACATTGATTCTTTTTTCGAAGCCAATATTGGGCTTACGGATGATATCCCGCAATTCAACCTGTTTGATAGGAACACGATATTTTCCCGCGCCCGGATGCTGCCGCCGTCCAAAGTATCGGGCACTACCCTTGACAAAGTGGTCATAGCCGATGGTTGCATCGTGGCCGCGGAGCACGTCGAGCGCTCGGTGATTGGTATCCGATCGCGTATCGGCACAGGTTCTATCATCAAAACCACCTACATGATGGGGAGTGATTTTTACCAGACCCTGCATGAGATTGAAGACGCCCGGGCTAACGGTTTTCCACTTGTTGGTGTCGGCGAAAATTGCTACATCGAAAATGCAATATTGGATAAAAGCTGCTGCATCGGAGATAATGTGCGTATCACGGGGGGGACGCACCTTGCCGATGGCGATTTCGATACCCATGCTGTCAGGGATGGTATCGTAGTCGTAAAAAAGCGGGCCGTGTTACCTGCGGGTACGGTCATTGGGTAAAAGTATTCGTACCTTTGCCCTTATGGCAAACAACGATACCATAGTCGCCTTGGCTACGGCCACCGGCAACGGCGCAATCGCCGTGATCCGGCTGTCCGGCGCTGAGGCGATAACCATAGCCAATCAGGTTTTCAAAGGCAAAGATTTAACCAAGCAACCGTCCCATACTATCCATTTTGGTACCATCCGCGATGGGGACGATATATTGGATGAAGTCTTGGTATCTCTTTTTGTCGCGCCGCATTCCTATACGGGCGAACAGGTGGTAGAGATTTCAACCCACAATTCCCGGTATATTATCGAGCGGATTATCCAACTGCTGATCCGGCATGGTGCCCGTGCAGCCCAACCCGGCGAGTTTACCTTGCGGGCATTTCTTAACGGCCGGATGGATCTTTCACAAGCGGAAGCCGTGGCAGATCTCATCGCATCTACATCAGCGGCATCCCACCAAGTAGCGATGCAGCAGATGCGGGGTGGTTTTTCCAATATCCTGAAGCAACTACGTGAGCAGCTTATCCAGTTTGCTTCGTTGATAGAGCTCGAACTGGACTTTTCCGAAGAAGATGTGGAGTTCGCCAACCGTGGGCAACTTAGCGCACTCGTTGTCGAAATCAATAGCATCATCCAAAAGCTAATTGGCTCGTTTGAGCAGGGAAACGTGCTGAAAAATGGCGTGCCGGTGGTCATTGCGGGCAGACCCAACGTGGGCAAGTCTACATTGCTCAACACGCTGCTAAATGAGGAGCGGGCTATCGTTTCAGACATTGCAGGCACCACACGCGATACCATCGAAGATGAAATCAACATTGATGGCGTGATGTTCCGTTTTATCGATACTGCGGGTATCCGGGATACACGGGATGTCATCGAAGCAAAAGGCGTAGCGCGTACCCGGGAGAAAATGCGGCAAGCACGGCTCATCATCTACTTGGCCGATCCGCAACAAGACGATAGGGCGGAAATAGAAAGTCAGGTAGCTGAAGTCGCCCAGTTGAACGTGCCTTTTGTGGTCGTGGTCAATAAAGTGGATTTGCTCAAACAGGATCAGGTGGATACCCTCCTTGCCATCGAACCGTTGTTTATCTCTGCCAAAAACAAGGTAGGTGTGGAGGAGTTGAAGCACGAATTGTTACGCAAGGTAAACTTGCATAACCTCGATATGGACGATGTCTTGGTGACCAACATCCGCCATGTGGAGGCCTTGCGGAAAACGGAAGACGCGCTGCAACGCGTGCTGCAAGGTATTGATAACGCCGTGACATCCGATTTCCTGGCGATGGACATTAGGCAGGCACTGCACCACTTGGGTGAAATCACCGGACAAGTCAGCACAGATGATTTACTGGATAATATTTTCAGCAAGTTCTGCATCGGCAAATAGCGCTACCTTTTTGGCGCTTTTGTTTTTAAACGTAATACTCGATGTGAGATTCGTTCCCTGGTATCTCCAAAAGAAGAAAAATCATCAGCTGACGGTGGCTGGAGTAGATCGCGCGCTCCCGATGCCGCCATTTCAGGGGTTACATGGAAGGCGTCAAGGATGATGGAGGGGTAGAAGTCGTTGTTGGTAGTTTGGGTACGCTGCCCCAGCCAATTCAATGAGAAATAACGCAGGCATAGCACCACGAGTACAATATACCCTTCGGGCAACAGTTTGTTGCACTGCCAGTCGATTTCGGTAGGGGCATGGTCCGTTTCTGCAACGTCGAATCCCGCACAATCAACGATTTGCACGTTTCCTTTTCGGAAGTTGAATGCGACGACAAAGATACTGAAACTGCCGTTCGGCCGGAAGAAGTTCGGTGGATAGACGATGTTATCACCAGGGACGAAAGGCCCCAGTTGGAACCGGATGGAGCCGTTGGCCGCCACATCAAGCTTAGGCGACACCGCTACCAGTTTCTCGAATGGAGCCTTCTCATTAAACGAGAATCCCTTCAATTGTCCGAGGTCGGCATCATGAAGGTCGCGCTCGCCTATTTCATTTTCAGCGGTACGGATACAGGCGGCAACGGTTGCTGTGAACCGCCGTACCATGTTGCCATCACATTCCTCATATACATTATGAAAAACGTCGCGCATGAATTTGGCTTGCCTGGCAGCCAGCCCGAATTCG
Source organism: Parapedobacter koreensis (assembly GCF_900109365.1). Taxonomy (GTDB): domain Bacteria; phylum Bacteroidota; class Bacteroidia; order Sphingobacteriales; family Sphingobacteriaceae; genus Parapedobacter; species Parapedobacter koreensis. Next base: position 282,850 of record NZ_FNZR01000004.1, read on the forward strand.
AGCGCACTCAGCTTTGAGGAAAGCGTCTGTTTTACCCGTTTGGGCGATATCTGCATAATTTGCTTGTCTTTGTAGCCCCGATAAACGATGTTGTCGATTTTCCCCCTTATTTTTCCATTTTTATCCCGTGATGCCATGGTAAATGATTTTGAAGTGGTTTAAATTATTGCTATCTTTGATATAGCTACCTACCGTTTGTCCCCTTTCTTATTTTTCTTCCTACCGTATCCAGACCCTCCTGGTATCCGATTCGCTATGTATTCGCCATGTCTCAATTTAGTATCATCAAATAGTCCATAATGACTCCATGAAAACTGCCGGATTAATGGACTCATTATGGACTGTTTATGGACTCATTATGGACTCATCCCGAAGAAAGTCCCGGAAAGTCTTAGAGCGGGTGTATCTATTGTAGCAAACAATCATCAGTACGTTCAGGAACATCGGTAGATGCTTACCCAAAAATAAACAATCGTTGCTGATTATCCTAATCTATTTCAAAAAGTGGTCAGTTTAATCTTACTCTAATTTTTAATCATTGATTCCGATACACTGCATTGCTCTCGAAATGGTTGACAGAACCATGAAAAAGAAACTATGTGACTATCTTTTAGCAATTATAACCAGGATGGCGAAGTTTCTTTCACATCAACGGTCATCCGGCTGAGTTCCGCGTTTCCAAAATGGGTGACAAATGCGACATCTGCGGCATCCCGCCCATATGCCATGGATATACGGTTGCCCTTCGGTTCGGCTTGCGTGGCATCAAAGCTATACCAACGTCCACCCACATAAGCTTCAAACCATGCGTGTAGATCCATTGGCTTTAACCCAAGCAGGTATCCGGTAACCATCCGGGCGGGAATATCCAATGCCCTGCACAAGGAAATGCCAACGTGTGTGAAATCCCTGCATACACCGGTTTTTGTGGCCATGACGTCCAAGGTAGAAGATCTACTATCCGTCACGCCATATTGGTATTGAAAATGGGTATAGATCCAACGCCGGATAGTTTCCACTTGTTCATATCCGTGGTTACAGCCTATGGTAATCGCTTTTGCCTCTTCGCTTAATTTATCGGATTCACAATACCGGCTCGGCAAAAGGAAGTGAAGTATGGGATCAGGCAAGTCTACGATAGGGGTCCATCCAGCGGTGAAATCCACATCAATGGTATCTGCGCAAGCTGCTACAATGCTGCTTTGCAGCTTGACTTTCCCAGCGGGCATTACCAGTCGTTGGCACAAGTTGCCATATGTGTCGGAAAATTCCGTCATGGCGAGGTAGGGAGTGATCTGGAAGTCTTCCCGTAATACGAACTGGCTAAGGCCACTTTTGGGACGCAACATGAATATACTGGGCGTTGGCAATTCACACGTGAACTCAAGAATGCAGGAGGCTTGTATGAACATGTGAGAAAAATACGAAAAATAACGGATAACACAGTTTAGGTAGGCTTATTTTTTTTGGTTTTTTAAAACATCTTATCCGGTGCATCGCTACGAGCTTCTCCTGTTTCCTCTTCTTCGTCCACCGTTTTCCGCCGTAGTGTAAACAATCTTCGAAAATACTCCTGAAACGTATAAAACTCCTGCCGGTATACCAGTCCGAGGGCGCTCACGTAGTTTTCATTCATCGTCAGCGGCAGAAAGTTACGACTATTCAGCCGGTTTGAACCGCGCAATACCAATCGCCCGTCTTTGCGGATTAGGTACAGCAATTCGGCATCTGTGACTACACGGTCACTGAATACATTGAGATCATTGAGGTTCCGCCTGTCGGTAACCCCGCCGGTAAAAACCAAGCGATCATTGAAAAACCTAAACGACGCGCTGGCATCGTTGAGCGAGCGGATATTCAGGTCTATGAAATTGAGGTTGAGTGATTGGGCAATGAGGTTGTTGAGCTGGTTAAAAGCCAATTCCGTGCCAGCACTCAACAAGGTATTATTCAGCTCCCTGCTGAAGTCTGTGGCCGCCCCGGGAGCAAAGCTACGGCGCACGATGAGGCTCAGTGCTTGCTGATTTATATTGTTGACGTCGCTGAGGTAGCTTTGGAGTTCGTCCTTTACGTAAGGGTCATTCGGAAAATGGAGTGCAAATGTAATATCGGGGCGCATCAGGTTGCCGTTGAGGTTCATGATAGCTTGGGCCAGTACACGCTGTTCCACAGTTTCCCTTCCGGCGGCGTTGTATAAAGGCGCAAGGCTCGTGCGTTGCCCATATACCGCCGTGAGGCCAATGGTGGCGTCAGTAGGCTGCCCTGTCCAACGGATCGTGCCCCCTTGGTTGATGTCAAATATTTTATTGATGAAGTCTTGTGCAATGAATGTAAATTTACCGGCATTGATTAGGTAATCACCGAACATTTCAAAATCACCAAGGCTGGAAATGCGTAATGATAATAGCCCCTCTCCCCGTCCAGATAGCTCACCCAAGTCGGTATATAGGCTGGCTTCTGCCTCGGGCGTGATTTGTAAATCCATGTTCATGCTTAATCCCTTCAATAAGCGCGATTGGGCATGCTGTGCATCCAATGTGTCGTGGCTTACAAACCGGATGAAATCGTTGTCGCTCACGGTGCCCACGGCATTGAGCGGTATGTGGAAGCTGGTGGATTCGTTGGTGCGTGCCTGGATGTCGATGGTTATCGCATTTGTTGGGCCACGAAAAGCAAATCTTCCTGTGCCGTACGCTGTACCATAGTACGATGAGTTGTCGCGGAATGTCGTATTGAGCAGAAGAAAATCGGTTGCATCAATGACCACATCGATATCAGGTACCAATAGGTTGCTCATGTCTACTTTTCCATTGGCAATAGCTTGATTGTTTTCTGGATCGTTGATTTTAAGATTGTTGAGAATGATGGTGCTGTTTTCAAGCGCCACCTCATCATTAATGCGGTAGGGTGTCTTCAGGTAATTTACCGTAAATCCGGCGTTGTGTAGAAAGCAAGTGCCGCTTACTTGGGGTGCCAGGACTGATCCAGTGATGCGGAGGTTGGCAGATACCGTTCCATTGATATCCGAGACGAGTTTGCCGAGGAACGGTTGGAAAACCAGCAATTCACTCTGGTTGAGTGTCGCTTTCACATTCAATTTGTCCGTTTCGGCGGCGGCATTATAGGTGCCCGTGGCTGTCAATGTGTTTACGTCACCATTTACCACTTCCAATCGTACGTTTACCAGTTCGCTGGTCTGGTCAAAGTCGGCTTGCAAACGCACGTTGCCGATTTGGGTATGGTTAAAGTGTACGCTGCTAGCTTCTATATCCGCCAAAGCATACGGGTTTTTTAAAATAGACGACACGTCCATTCGGCCATTCAATACCCCTGAAAGCTCGATGCCTGATGGCAGGGTAATGGAATTAAGGGTGTTGAGGTTGAAATTTTTGAAAGTCAAGGCGGCATTGTCGTCCGCGTCGGGTGAGATGTTGCCTTCCAACTGGACAACCTGATGGTTATTTGAAATTTCGAGGCCTTGTACGGTAAGCCTACCTTCGTTAAAATAAAGTCGGGCATTTTCGTCAAGTTGCCAGGATTCCTTGTTCAATATCAGCGAGGAGGGGAGCAACTGCATTTGCAGCAGTGCGTTCTTTTCAAAATTGACCAATCCGTTTAAGTCCAGTTGATTGTTGGCGGTCACATCAGCAAGCTTCAGGTTGAAATGGAGGCTATCGTTTAAGATGACATTCGATAGGTTAATGTTATTGACATATAAGCTGTCAGTCAGGCTCATCCGATCAGCGGTGACCGATAGCCGCAATGCGCCGTCCCGTGTAGATTCATCGACAATTAGCCGTTTCACCTTCACGTTGCCATAGGACAACTGCGGCACAAGGAGGTTGAAGTAACTCAGCGTGTCTGCCGTGGAAAAATGGGCGTTCATCGATACGTCTTCGGGCAGGGTAAGCCGTGGCATGAACAAAGCGGCAAGAGGCGCAAAGTTTTTCAGTGTCAAATCGAAATCAAATGCCTGTCGGCCCACCTTTCCCACATCCCACCCTAAAGAAGGGGCAAAACGCATGGCAACCGATTTGAAATAATTACCCAGCGTGGTCAGGTCTACCGTGCCGGCCAAGCTTGCATCCGCCAGGGTTGAACGTAGCCGGAGCGTGCGTTGCCCTTCATAGCCTGTAGCGGCAAGTATCAACGAATCTACGGTGTGTGTATCGGCCCCTACCTGGAAGCTGATGCCGCGAATGGCAATATTTCCCTGAAGGTCGTTCAGTGTTTTACCTCCGAAATCAGCAGCAACATCCGCCCCATTGATGATCACCCGTTCCTTTCCATAAAGTCGGATATTAGGCAGGTGAGCGTGTCTCACATTGGCATGAAACGCATATTGGGGCCATTCGGGGCTGAAGTCGATGCCGCCCTTAGCAGTTAACCGTAGGTTAGGATCGCGTATACCGATGTCGCCCATGACGCGCAGCTTGGCAAGCTCACTTTGCAGGTCAATGTTGGTATATCGGTATCCCCGAAAATCCAAATGGCCAATGCGACCTGCCACGTTGCTATGCATATCGCGGAAGGTAAAGCCTGTACCCGTCACGGTGAGGTCAAAGCTGGCCTGTCCAAGTTGCGTTTGCGGGAATAAGGGCTCCAAATTGAACGCATCAGCCGATAATCGCCCCGAATAGCGGCCGCCTTCGCGGATGTTGAGGTTCATGTCCACATTGGCCAATCCAAGGGCTGTTTCAAAAGTGCCGTTGGCCATGAAGTCGTAATAGAAGCCCTTGAGTGTGCCTTGGTACGTCACATTTTCCAAACGGTCGAATGAGGCTGGCAGATCCAATGCAGGCAAGTTGCCCAATTGCGGCACTAACGATTCAATTGCCTCACTGTTGGTGGTCAATCGCTGGATTTGCATGTCAAAAACGGTTTGGTTGATATCGGGCAATCCGGTAACGCTAAAATCGCCCTGTACGTGCGTGGCACTGCCCAGTTGCATGGCGACGCGCTTGGCCACGAAAGCAGCTATTGTGCCGCTGAATGTGCCGGATAAGACTGCATCAAAATGCGTAGCGGCTACTTTCGGTGCAAAAAACTCGACGTCGCGGGAATCGATCTGTGCGTGGTCCAGGTTTAATTCGATGGCAACGTCCTTCATGAAATTGCTGAAAGCGGAAAAATCGGGGTATTCAAGCCGGAGACGGTTCCGCAGTAGGCTTCGGTTGGTCGCGATGTACAACTTTTGAAGCTCAATGCTGGTAGTATCTACCACAGCTATGGCGTCCATCTCGCGGAGCAGGAATCCACTTTTTTCGCGGAATGAAAGGTTTTTGATGGTCGATTTGAACAAATGGCTGGTGAAATCGATATCGGTAAAATTGCCCGAAACCTGCGCCAACTGGATGTCTTTGAAGTTGATGCCTGCTGCCGGTGAATGGTTTGCGGCCTGTTTGTATGCAAATGTAATATTGGAAAGATCAAGCGAATGGACAGCCAATGATATGCGTTGCTGCGATGGCTGTAGGGGAGCGGTGGGACTGAAGTAATCAATGATAAACGATAGGTTGGTGCCTTTTTCGAAACGCTTGAGATAAAAGCTTCCATCCGAAAGCTTCGCATGTTTGACAATCACCCGTCCATTGCGCAGCTTCCACAAATCTACTGCCGCTGTCAGCTGGTGGGCATACAGTAGGGTATCGCCGGCAGCATCCGCAATGAATAACCCATTAAGGACCAGGGATGAAAAGGGCTGGAAATATAAGCCATCAACCGACACGGTGGTATGGAGTTCGCGCGATAAATAGGAGGCAGCCTTTTTTGCAAAATAGGTTTGTACCGGCTGGTATCGAAGCGAATAGGTCAAGCCTGCGAGAAGGAGCAACAACCCAACCAGTACCCAAAGCGTTATTTTTAATATTTTTTTGATATTTTTGCTTTTGTTTAAACGTGTCCAATATCGCATTTCATGCCCATCATCCTCGGTATCGAATCATCTTGTGATGAAACGTCTGCAGCCATTAGTATAGACGGAAAAATCCATTCGAATATTATTGCGAACCAAACCATCCATGAAAAATTTGGTGGGGTGGTCCCGGAATTGGCTTCGCGCGCGCACCAGCAAAACATCATCCCCGCCGTGGATCAGGCTATCCGCGAGGCAAAAATACATAAAAATGAGATAGCTGCGGTGGCTTTCACGCGGGGACCGGGTTTATTGGGATCGTTGCTGGTAGGGACGTCATTTGCCAAGGCGTTTGCACTTGCCCGCAATATCCCGCTGATTGAGGTTAATCATATGCAGGCACATATCCTTGCGCACTTTATTGAAGATCCAGTACCTGCGTTTCCCTTTTTATGCCTGACTGTTTCTGGCGGGCATACGCAGTTGGTATTGGTGAACGGTTATTTTGAGATGGAGCTTCTGGGATACACGCTTGACGACGCAGCGGGGGAAGCGTTTGATAAAACGGCCAAAATCCTTGGTCTTCCTTATCCCGGCGGGCCGCTGATCGATCGCTATGCGCAGCAGGGCAATCCCCAGGCGTTTACCTTCCCCGAACCGCAGATTCCGGGGCTTAATTTTAGTTTCAGTGGCCTGAAAACGGCTATTCTCTATTTTGTGCAGCAAAAAGAACGGGAAGTCCCGGGTTTTTTGCAAACACACCTCGGTGATATCTGTGCCTCTGTGCAGGAACGCATTGTCTCCATCCTGCTCAATAAACTCAAACGGGCGGCACGAGAAGTCGGCGTGCAGGATGTGGCCATTGCTGGTGGAGTCTCGGCCAATTCGGGGTTGCGCAATGCGCTCATCGCATTGGGAGAGCAGCAGGGGTGGCGGGTATTCATTCCGCGCTTTGAGTACTGTACAGACAATGCAGCCATGATAGCCATTGCAGGACATTATAAATACCTTGCTCGTGATTTCGTGGGACAAGACGTAGCACCGCTGGCACGATACAACGTGTAGCGCGTTGAATGGATGAAGTAATCGATAGCTGAAAGCGGATAGCCGACAGCCAAAATATAAATCAAAACACAATGAACTGGAAACCCAATGCCGACCGTTATGAAAACATGGTATTCAACCGTTGTGGCAGGAGCGGGCTGAAGCTCCCTGCTATTTCACTCGGTTTATGGAACAATTTCGGTGATGATGTACCGCATCGCACCAAGCAAGCAATATGCCGGCAAGCACTTGACTTTGGAATTACTCATTTTGACTTGGCCAACAACTATGGCCCTCCGCCGGGAAGCGCCGAATTGGCTTTTGGCCGGATACTGAAAGAGGATTTTGCGGGGCTTCGTGATCAGCTGATCATTTCGTCAAAAGCCGGATACGACATGTGGCCCGGGCCTTATGGCGAATGGGGTAGTCGTAAGTATTTGATAGCCAGTTGTGATCAGAGCCTGAAACGCATGGGTTTGGATTATGTGGATATTTTTTATTCTCACCGCTTCGATCCGGAGACACCGCTGGAAGAAACCATGATGGCGCTCGATCACATCGTGCGTTCGGGCCGGGCACTTTACGTGGGTATCTCTTCATACAATACAAACCGCACACGGGAGGCGATGGCTATCCTGAAGGAATTGGGCACACCCTGCCTCATCCACCAGCCCAGCTATTCCATGCTCAATCGTTGGGTAGAGACGGACGGACTGTTGGATGCGCTTGACGAATTGGGCATCGGATCCATTGTCTTTTCTCCCTTGGCCCAGGGCTTGCTCACAGATAGGTACCTAAATGGCGTCCCCGCAGACAGCCGCGCCAACACCAGGGGATTTTTCCGGCGCGAGTTCCTTAGCGAACAAAACCTGGCTAATGTGCGGGCACTCCATGCCATTGCGCAGCGGAGAGGGCAAACACTTGCCCAAATGGCCATCGCATGGGTACTGCGGGGCGGGCGTGTTACTTCCGCATTGATAGGGGCCAGCAGGCCTGAGCAAGTGGTCGATTGCATGGGAGCGCTCAAGAAATTGGATTTTTCCGCTGACGAATTGGCCGAAATAGATAACTATGCAAAAGAGGGGGCCATCAATATCTGGGCAAAATCGGCAGAGCTTGAATAGGCTATCATTGTTCACGTTCTTTCCATTGCTGGGCGAATGACTTTGGGGCAACCTGGGGCAGGTTCCGGTGCTTGCCCCATGCCTTTTTGAAAAACCGATGCAGTATTAGATTTTTCAATTTTCCGCCAAATAGGTCAATGATCCGGCGTTTCGTGATGGCGAAAGTAAAACCTTTCCACGCTGTTTTCTCCGTTTTGGAGACCATGCCGTTGGCCACAGCATCACGCCGGTTGAGCAGCAGCATTTGGTGGATATCTATTTTCACGGGACATACTTCCGTACACTTGCCACATAGGCTGGAAGCATAGCTTAAGTGTTTGAACGCTTCCATCCCACGGAGGTGGGGGGTAATAATGGAGCCAATCGGGCCACTATACGTGGTATTGTAGGTGTGGCCACCCACGTTTTTATAGATAGGACAGCCGTTGAGGCAGGCACCGCAACGGATGCAATACAGGCCTTGGCGCTGCTCCTTCTGTGCCAGCAAGTCCGTGCGGCCGTTGTCCAGCAATACGACATACATTTCCTCCGGCCCGTCGGTCTCGCTTTCCTGCCTTGGCCCGCCAATGATGCTGTTATATACCGTGAGCCGCTGCCCCGTACCATGCGTCGCGAGCAAGGGCCAAAAAAGGTCGAGGTCTGCAAGGGAAGGGATGATTTTCTCAATACCTGCGATAGCGATGTGTATCTTGGGAAATGTGGTGGTCAGCCTCGTGTTGCCTTCATTTTCGGTGAGTGCAACGCTACCTGTATCTGCAATGAGGAAATTCGCACCGGTAATGCCCACATCAGCTGTCGTATACTGTTGGCGCAGAAGCTTGCGTGCCTGCAACGTCAGTTCCTGCGCGGTTGCGTCCGGCGGCGTGCCGAAATGCTGATGGAAAAGCGCCGCGATATCTTGCAGGCTCAGGTGCATCGCCGGCGTTACGATGTGGTAGGGTTTTTGGTTGAGCAATTGCACGATATATTCGCCGAGATCGGTTTCCACCGTTTTCACACCCTTGCCCTCCAGGAAATGGTTCAATTCAATTTCTTCGGTAGTCATCGATTTGGACTTCACCACGGTCTTAGCCCCGGCACGTTCCATGATTTTCCAAATCTCTTGCCGGGCTTCTTCCGCATCGTTGGCCCAGATGACTTTTCCACCTTTCCGCAGAAAATTGGATTCAAACTCGGGCAATAGCTTGTCCAAATTTTCCATCACCTTCCATTTGATGATATGGGCTTTCCGCTTGGCGTTTTCGAGGTGCTGGAACTGCAACATGCCGCTTTGGACGGCAACATCGTATTTGTCGATGTTATAATTGATGATTTGCCTGTGGCGCATGTCAAACGCCTTAGCAGCACTGTCTTTCAGAAAAGTGGATTCTTGCGTAGACGGCATAGCGACGTTTTGTTATTATCCTGATCTAATAACGTTAATTGTTGTAAAGTGTTGTTGCCACAACCCGAGCGACGGATTGCTGGGCTATTTTACAGCAATAGACAGTTCGGCCAATTGTTCGTCCGAAATCGGGGCAGGAGAATCAATCATTACATCCTTTCCTGAATTGTTTTTCGGAAACGCAATCACATCGCGTATGCTGTCTATGCCCGCAAATATGGCTACAAGCCTGTCAAAACCGAAGGCAATGCCACCATGGGGCGGAGCACCGTAGGTAAATGCATCCAGCAGAAATCCGAACTGTTTCTGGGCCTCCTCCGGTGTAAACCCGAGGTGCTTAAACATCAACGATTGCAATTCGCGGTCGTGTATCCGGATAGAGCCACCACCTATTTCCGTACCGTTGATGACCAGATCATACGCATTGGCCCGTACGTCTCCCGGCCGGCTATCCAGCAACGGGATATCTTCAGGTTTCGGAGAGGTAAAGGGATGGTGCATGGCATGGTAGCGGCCACTTGCTTCATCCCACTCCAGCAGCGGAAAATCGACCACCCACAGTGGTGCATAATTATTTTTGTCTCGTAATCCCAATTGCGCAGCCACCTCCAGCCGTAGCTCGTTCAATTGTTTGCGTACTTTGTCGGTTTGTCCGGCCATCACCAACAGCAGATCGCCCGGCTTTGCGCCGAATGCCTGTGCCCATTGCTGGAGCTGCTCGGAGCCATAGAATTTGTCTGCCGATGACTTGAGTGATCCATTTTCGTTGTAGCGGAGGTAGATAAGCCCAGTTGCACCGATTTGGGGGCGTTTTATAAAATCCGTCAGCGCGTCCAGCTGCTTGCGGGTGTAGGACGCACATCCCACAGCATTGATGCCCACTACCAGTTCGGCATTATCGAAGACGGGGAATCCTGCACCTTTGAGGATATCGTTAAGTTCGACAAAGGGCATCCCAAAGCGAAGATCAGGTTTGTCAGAGCCATATAGCCGCATCGCTTGATCGTAGGTCATGCGGGGAACCTCACCGAGGTCGATACCCTTGACCGTTTTGAACAGGTGTTTCACCAGCCCTTCAAAGAGATTGAGGATGTCTTCCTGCTCTACAAAAGCCATTTCGCAGTCTATTTGGGTAAACTCCGGTTGCCTGTCGGCCCGTAGATCCTCATCCCGAAAGCATTTGACCAACTGGAAATAGCGATCAAAGCCCGACACCATCAACAATTGTTTGAATGTTTGGGGAGATTGGGGCAAGGCATAAAATTCACCGGGATTCATACGGCTTGGCACTACAAAATCACGGGCACCCTCGGGCGTAGATTTGATTAGTACGGGTGTCTCTACCTCCAAGAAGTGTTGCAAATCGAGGTATTTTCGTGTTTCTTGCGCCAACCGATGCCGCAGTACCAAGTTGTTGCGTACCGGATTGCGGCGGAGATCCAAGTAGCGGTATTTCATCCGAAGATCATCGCCACCATCCGTATCATCTTCAATGGTAAAAGGCGGGAGTTTGGCCGCGTTGAGTACGTCGAGCGACGAGACTTTGATTTCAATTTCTCCTGTAGCTAACTTGGGATTCTTGCTCTCCCGTTCGATAACCCTTCCTGTGACCTTAATGACATACTCCCTGCCAAGTTCCCTTGCCTTGCTGCGCAGTGTTTCATCATCGGCGGTGTCAAAAACCAGTTGGGTCACGCCGTACCTATCCCGTACGTCGATAAATGTCATCCCCCCCAAATCGCGGGATTTTTGGACCCATCCACTCAATACCACTGTCTTGCCCAAGTCTGCCAGGGTCAACTCGCCACATGTATGTGTTCTATGCATTTTTACCGTTGTCTTAGGCGGCAAAAATAGCGGTTTTTCGGAAGAACACGCAGTGGTTATAAGCGGAATTTTTCTGAATAATAACGATTAATACAAGCAACCGGCATAAGCCCGGCCCAATGGCACGTTTTCGCCGTTGTTTAATAAGATGTTAGAAGCGCTGCGTGCACGGATAGCATCCCTGTTGATTAGGTATGACTTATGTATCCTGACGAACTTCTTGTTGTTCAATATGGTTTCGGAAACTTCTTTCAGGCATTTACGGAGCACGATTTTGCGCTTTGTGGTAATAAATGTCGTGTAGTTTCCCTCAGCATGGGCATAGATCATTTCGTCGATGTGGATTTTAGTTTTGTGTTTCCCATCGGGAAGAAAAATGTTTGAATTTTCATCGCGCATTTCAATATTATTGAAAGCGATTTCAATGGAAGCGTATACATCATTCCGGTTGAATGGTTTCACGATGTATCCAGCTGGTTTGGTAGATTTGGCAGCCTCAATCGTACCACGGTCGGCATGAGACGTCAGAAAGATAAAGGGAATGCGAAACGTGCTATTGATTTTATGCGCAAGGTCAATTCCTGTTTTTTCGCCAGAGAGGATGATATCAATCAGGATTAAATCCGGTTGGCTGCTTTTGATGGCTGATACTGCATCTTCATAGGTTGTAGAAACGCCACATACTTGATAGTTCAATTCTTCAAGCATGTACTCCAAATCCATGGTGATGATGAGTTGATCTTCTACAATAAGTATTTTTTTTCTTTTCATGTGGTAATTCGGTTATGCTATGTGATTATTCAATTTCAACATTCATTTAATTATGAATCTAAAGTAGGCAGGTTGTATTTAATTTGTTGTAGGAATATGACTACATTGTTGTAATTTATTCATAATCATGTTGTTGAATGGATTTCTGTAGGGATTATTCGCAAACACCGTCCTTTAATATCCAGACCTTGGAAACACTGCTGCTCGCCATGCCTGAGGCATCGTTATGTTCCTGTACTTCGTAAGTCAAAATAATACTCCCATTTTTGGGATTGCCTTTTGCAGTCAGTGCCATGGTTTCGCCTTTCTCCAATTCAACGGTTGTTCTGAATGGAAGTTCGGGGTTGTGGGTGGTCACCGCACCGGAGCTTGTCTTGTAGGTAATGGATGAGACCGAAGCCCCTTCATGGGCAAAAACCTCATAGGTGACCGAACTCGATCGGGAAAGCTGTGCCACATCGATATTGCAGTTGCATTGCACGGGAAACATATCCATGTTTTTATCACAAGACAAAAACGGGAATAGTATAAAAGATAACAGTTTTATAATTGCTAAACGCATAGTCGTACACAGGTATTTAACGATACAAAGATGTTGATAAAACATCCTGAAAATCAATAAATCCTGTCGCTATTTTTTGTTTTGTAGTCGTTCAACTACAACGTGTCTTCGGTCTTCATTACCGGCTTAAAAATCGGCCTGGTGAATACCGGAACCCCTTGAAACTAAATGTGGAAAACTTTTTTGTGGGGAAAAGTGGGAGAAAGTGGAGTAAATATCTACTTTTACATCAGTTTTTATGGGTAAAGTGCACTTATGGGCCATTTGATCGGTGAATATGATTGCAAGTTAGATGCAAAGGGGAGGATAGTCTTCCCGGCGGCGCTCAAGAAGCAGATAGCTGATGTTGAGCGTGAGGGGCTTGTTATCAGCCGGGGTTTTGAGAAAAACCTGGTGCTTTATCCAAGGAGTGAGTGGGATAAGATTAGTCGTAAACTAGCGAAATTGAATCAATATGTGGCAAAGAATAGGAAGTTTATCCGTGATTTCACGCGGGGTGCCACAGAATTAGCGTTGGATTCAGCGGGGCGCGTATTGCTGCCCAAATCGCTGCTCGAATATGGGGGGATTGAAGCAGATATCAAACTTTTATGCCAGTTTAACAAGATAGAGGTGTGGTCAAAGGCGGCATACGATAAGTTGTGGGAGGACGGCGAGGATGATGATTTCGTGGAATTGGCAGAATCGGTAATGGGTAATGATATCATGGGCGATGATGACGAATAGCGAATACCATGTGCCGGTGATGTTGCGCGAATGCATGGATGCGTTGGCGATTAAAGCCGAGGGGATTTATGTGGACGTCACATTTGGAGGAGGGGGGCATTCCAGGGAACTGTTGAAATACTTAGGGGGAGCAGGGCGATTATATGCTTTTGATCAGGACCCCGATGCGTTGCGAAACGCCATAGATGATGAGCGGTTTGTGCTTATCCATCAAAATTTTAGGTTTTTGAAAAACAACCTGAGGCTCCATGGCATAAAGGCAGTGGATGGTATCCTGGCCGATTTGGGGGTTTCTTCGCATCAGTTTGACAATGCACAACGCGGCTTTTCAACGCGTTTCGATGCCGAGTTGGATATGCGTATGGGCCAAATTGGTGAACTGGATGCCAAACACATACTTAATGCGTATTCAGAAGCAGATCTCCATCGCATTTTTGGAATGTATGGTGAGCTGCAGAATGCGCGGACGCTGGCCAAGGTCATTGTAACTGCCCGTATCAAGCATCCCATCAACACGGTTGGGGCGTTAAAAACGGTCGTACAAGACATCGTACCCAAGGGCAAATCGCATAAGTACTATGCCCAATTGTTTCAGGCCTTGCGTATTGAAGTGAATAAGGAATTGGAAGCATTGGAGGAGTTTCTTCAGCAAAGCGTTGCGGTGTTGAAACCGGGTGGAAGGTTGGTCGTCCTGTCTTACCATTCATTGGAAGATCGGTTGGTGAAGAATTTCATGGCGAAAGGAAAGTTCAGGGGTGAAGTGGATAAAGATTTTTATGGCAATGAATTAAAGCCCTTGAAAGTCATTAGCCGCAAGGCGATTACGGCAAGCGAAGATGAGATAAGCCATAATAACCGGGCGCGAAGCGCAAAATTAAGAGTGGCGGAAAAAGTTGGTGAGCTATGGTAAAAAATGCATACAAACAGCAGCCGTTGAGCGATGAGCAACAAGCCGAATTGCAGGAGACTGTGGAGGAAAAAGCTGACGCTACACGTACCTTTTTTCAGTCGCTGTTTTCTTCGGATCGGTTTTCATCCTCGGCATTTGTGGGTTACATCCCATTTATTGCTTTCGTCGGCTTGCTTGCTATCCTGTATATCGCAAATCGGCATTATGCGGAGCGGACTGTGCGCGAAATCGACCGTTTGGGCAAGGAAGTAAAAGAGATGAATTGGGATTACAAGTCACTTTCAGCGGATCTGATGAAACTGACCACCCAAACGGAAATAGCCAAACGGACGGATAGCTTGGGCTTGAAGGAGCGGACAGAGCCGCCAAAAAAGATAGTTGTTGTAAAACCAAAAAAATAGGGGAAGTATTTAATCATACGTGGCATGAATATCAGGACGGACATACTGCTTAGGGTGTATTTGTCATTTGGGCTGATTGTCCTTTTTGCGATAGCGGTATTAGCCAAGCTTTTTCACCTGCAATATGTTGAAGGCGAAGCATGGCGCGCCATGGCTGATAGCCTTTCCACGCGTTATATCGATGTAGAGGCGGTACGGGGTAATATTTTTTCAAATGATGGCAGCCTGTTGGCTACGTCTATACCGGAGTATGATTTGCGGATGGATATGCTGGCCCCTGGTATCGAGACCGATGAGGATTTTTATTCCAAAGTAGATTCGTTGGCGGCTAAACTTTCCGCATTTTTCAACGATAAATCTTCCGCGCAGTATGCCCGTTTACTGAGAGAGGCACGGAAGAACAAAAACAGGTATTATTTAATCAAACGCAATGTAGGCCATCAGGAGCTGAAGCAAATCCGGGAATTTCCCGTTTTCAACCTGGGCAAGTATAAAGGAGGGTTGATAGCCGAACGCAAGAACAAACGGATACTTCCGTTCACAAACTTGGCGGCACGGACTATCGGGTATAAAATACCCGCGGAAGACGTGAATGTGGGATTAGAAGGGGCGTATGGCGAATACATTGACGGCAAGAGCGGCAAGCGTCTGGTACAGCGGATTGCCGGCGGTGTGTGGATGCCGGTGAATCGCGAGGTTGAAGTAGCGCCCGTAGATGGCGCAGATATCATATCCACCATCGATGTCAACATACAGGATATGGCCCAACGGGCCCTGGAAAAGCAGCTTATTGCCAGCGACGCAGACAATGGTTGTGTGATATTGATGGAAGTGGCGACAGGTGAAATACGGGCGGTAGCTAATTTCACGAGGGATACTGATGGTAGCTATCGCGAGAAATTCAATTATGCCATTGCGCAAAGCGCCGAGCCGGGCTCTACGTTTAAGCTGGCATCCTACCTCGTCGCGTTGGATGATGGAAAAGTGGATACGAATACCATCGTGGAGACAGGCAATGGGACTTATCGCGTGCACCGGCATACCATCAAAGACACCCATGCGTACGGTACGGTGACGGTGAAGCAAGCTTTTGAATTGTCTTCCAATGTAGCCATTACGAAAATCATCAATACACATTACAAAGACAATCCAGCAGCATTCACCAAACGCTTGCATGCCTTACACCTCAATGAGCCGCTGGGTTTGCAAATACCGGGTGAGGGCAATCCGCTGATCAAGACCCCCAGCAGCAAGAGTTGGAGCGGGCTCTCCTTGCCACAGATGGCTTATGGCTATGAGTTGAAAATGACGCCCCTTCAGATGCTTACGCTATATAATGCCGTGGCCAATAATGGCAAGATGGTGGCACCCTTGTTTGTAAAAGAGATTCGGCACCTGGGCAATACCGTTGAACGATTTGAAACCCGTGTAATCGAAGAACGGATAGCATCAGACCGTACAATTGGCAAGTTGCGTGCGATGCTGGAAGGTGTGATGCTGGAAGGTACGGGCAAGCGGCTGCGCAACCCGCAGTTTGCTACCGCCGGTAAGACCGGTACTGCACAGATGGCCGATGATGCGGCTGGATATAGCGCACGCCGGTATCAATCGTCATTTGCTGGATATTTTCCGGCAGACAACCCGAAATATTCAATGATTGTCGTCATCAGGAATCCACGCAACGGATATTATGGCGCTTCCATAGCCGGGCCTGTATTCCGCGAAATGGCCGACATGGTTTATGCGAATGATCTCAACCTGCACCAGGATTTTGAGCGGATGCGGTTCGTAGGAAACACCGAGCCGCTCCCTTCGCTTAAAGGGTCAAAAGCAGCCACGTTGCGGGTCTTCGATGCACTGGGTGTCAAAACAACTTATGCATCATCGACACCGATGCAGCATATCGATACCGTAAAGGGTATCCCCTTTTCAGATGAAGAGATTAGCGAAGGGATGGTGCCCGATGTAAAGGGTATGGGGCTCATCGATGCCCTGTATGCCCTTGAAAATTCGGGCTATCGGACCAAGGTAAAAGGCAAGGGGAAAGTGATCACACAGTCATTGCCCGCAGGGCAAAAAGTAAAAATGGGTGCATCTGTATTGATTGAATTGAACTGAAATGATAGCGCTTAAAGACATACTTCATGGCATTCCGGTGCGTCAGGTCATGGGCAACTTGAATGTGGCCGTATCAGACCTGTGTTTTGATTCGCGGAAAGTGGTGCCCAATGGTATGTTTGTGGCGGTGCTTGGTTTACATACAGATGGGCACGCATACATCGATGCAGCCATAGGCCTTGGGGCAACGGTGGTGATCTGCGAAAAATTGCCTGAAGCAATCCATGATGATGTCACCTATATTCAAGTAGATGATAGTGCGTTTGCGTTGGGTGTGTCGGCTTCCAATTATTTCGGAAATCCTTCCAAGAAGCTGCGCCTTGTTGGCGTCACCGGCACCAATGGAAAAACCACGATCGTTACGCTGCTCTACAAGCTGTTCCGGAAATTGGGATACGAGGCTGGTTTACTCTCCACCGTACACAACCTCGTAGGGGACAACGTCGTAGCGGCTACACACACGACACCGGATCCGTTGGCCTTGAATAAACTTTTGCACGAAATGGTTGAGGCGGGATGCGACTATTGCTTTATGGAAGTGAGTTCGCATGCCATCGTGCAACAACGGATAGCTGGCCTGAATTTCGCTGGCGGAATATTTTCCAACATTACGCATGATCACTTGGATTTCCACAAAACATTCGATGAATACATCAAGGCTAAGAAGGCCTTTTTCGATGGACTTGATCGGTTTGCTTTTGCGCTGTCCAATGCCGATGACAAGCACGGCTCGGTGATGCTCCAAAATACATTTGCCCATAAAAAAACCTATGGCATCAAGAGCATGGCCGATTTTAAGGCAAAAGTCATCGAAAGCCATTTTGATGGTATGTTGCTTAATCTCGATGGCCAGGAAGTGTGGGTGAAGCTGGTGGGCAATTTCAATGCTTATAACCTATTGGCCGTTTACGGCGCAGCCATCTTGCTTGAGCAGGAGACGATGAAGATCCTGACCGCGCTAAGCAATATCACTGGAGCCGAGGGCCGTTTTGATACCACCATCTCGAAGAATGGTGTGATTGGCGTGGTGGATTACGCCCATACGCCCGACGCGGTACAAAACGTGCTGGAGACCATTCAGGGCTTGCGTAAAAACAAGACACACATCATCACGGTATTGGGATGCGGTGGTGACCGGGACAAAACAAAGCGGCCGGCAATGGCGGCTGTCGCCGTGAAACATAGCGACAAGGTAATCATTACCTCGGACAACCCACGCACGGAAGATCCCCTGCAGATTATCCACGATATGGAAGCCGGCATCTCTAAAGACGAGCGGCGCAATGTGTTTTCCATCGCAGATCGGCGTGAGGCGATACGTGCGGCATGCCACTTGGCCCAACCCGGAGATATTGTATTGGTAGCAGGTAAAGGGCATGAAAAATACCAGGAAATTAATGGCCAACGCCATGATTTCGATGACAAAGCAGTTTTGATGAACGCATTTAACGAGCAATAACGCGCGATATGTTATATTATTTATTTACCTGGATAGAAGAGTACACACATATTCCCGGATCGGGTTTATTCCAGTATATCTCATTTCGCACAGCCATGGCTGTTATTGTGTCGTTGGTCATCACTACGGGCTACGGCAGCCGCTTGATCCGCATTCTGCGGGCTAAGCAGGTGGGGGAGACCATCCGGGATTTGGGGCTTGAGGGCGAAAAGCAGAAACAGGGCACGCCCACGATGGGTGGATTGATCATCATAGCTGGCATCATGCTGCCCACCTTGTTATTTGCCAAATTGGAAAACATCTATGTCATCCTGATGCTGATCACCACCGTGTGGATGGGTACCATTGGCTTCGTAGATGATTATATCAAGGTATTCCGCAAAAATAAAGAGGGCCTAGCCGGTAGGTTCAAAATCGTAGGCCAGGTCGGATTGGGTGCTATTATCGCTTGCACCATGTACTTCCATCCCGGTATCGTCGTACGGGAGCAAGTGACAAATCCTGCCCCGAATAGCGAAGTACAGCTGCGCGTACAGGAAGATACGGGCCGGAAGTTTTATACGAGAGATATAAAATCGACCAAAACGAACATACCCTTTTACAAAAATAATGAATTCGACTATGCCAAAGTGCTCAGTATATTCAATCTCAATGACCCTACACTCACCTTTATCGTTTTTTTAGTATTTATCGTTTTTATTGTAACAGCCGTATCCAACGGCGCCAACATCACCGATGGGATCGATGGGCTCGCTACGGGCACATCGGCTACCATTGGTGGTACCTTGGCAATTTTGGCTTATGTGTCGGGGAATGTCATTTTTTCGGATTACCTGAATATCATGTACATCCCCAATTCAAGTGAGCTGGTAATTTTCGCCGGAGCATTTGTGGGCGCTTGCACTGGATTTTTGTGGTACAATTCCTATCCCGCTCAGGTATTCATGGGCGATACGGGCAGCCTGGCAATTGGTGGTATTATTGCCGCCTTTGCTGTATTGATTCGTAAGGAATTGCTCATTCCCATTTTATGCGGTGTATTCCTCATTGAAAATCTTTCGGTGATCATGCAGGTTTCCTATTTCAAATACACCAAAAGAAAATATGGTGAGGGACGGCGGATTTTCAGGATGTCGCCCCTGCACCACCACTATCAGAAAAAAGGGTACCACGAGGCAAAAATCGTCACGCGGTTTTGGATTATAGGCGTTATCTTGGCGATTTTGACCATCGTAACATTAAAAGTGCGCTAAACGTAAAATAGTACATGGCTGCTATACCTACATATCACTATCCACAGCGCGGCAAACTTGCGGTACTGGGTGCCGGGGAAAGCGGCGTGGGAACGGCTATGCTGGCCCAGAAGCTGGGCTTTGACGTTTGGGTATCCGATGTAGGGCATATTGCTGACCATTACAAAAAACAATTGGAAGATGCACAGCTGCTTTATGAGGAGGGCAAGCATAGTGAGGAAAAGCTATTTACTGCGGATTTAGTGGTAAAAAGCCCCGGAATACCGAACACGGCCCCTATCGTACAGCAATTGAAAGCCAGGCACATACCGGTAATAGCCGAGATTGAGTTTGCCGCCCAATACACCGATGCCAAGTTGATATGCATCACTGGTTCCAATGGCAAATCCACGACGACCATGCTTACTTGGCATATCCTCAGCCAAGGCGGGCTAAACGTAGGATTGGCGGGCAACATCGGGAGGAGTTTCGCTTTGCAGGTCGCCCGCGAACAATATGACTATTACGTGTTGGAACTGAGCAGCTTTATGCTGGATGATATGGAACATTTCCGGGCAGATGTGGCCGTATTGCTAAACATCACACCGGATCACCTGGATCGCTATGATCACAAGCTGGAAAATTACGTGGATTCCAAGTTCCGTATCATCCGCAACCAACAACCTGAGGATCTCTTTATTTACTGCATGGATGATCCAATTACCAAGGATGGGCTGCAACGGCATAAACCCGTGGCAACGGTGTTGCCTTTTAGCCTTACGGAGCGGGTTGAGCCTGGAGCTTACCTGAATGAAGAAAACGAATTAGTGATTAACGTACCACATCAAGATACTTTTGCGATGGATATCAATGAACTTTCCCTTCAGGGAAAACACAACATCTACAACAACATGGCTTCCGGATTGGTGGCCAAAGCACAGGAACTCCGGAATGCCTCCATGAAAGAAAGCATGGGGTCATTCAAAAACATTCCGCACCGGCTGGAGTTTGTCGCCTGCATAGCAGGAGTCAATTACATCAATGATTCCAAAGCTACGAATGTCAACGCCGTGTGGTATGCTATGGAGAGCCTTGCCCCCCAAATCGTGCTGATCATGGGGGGCGTAGACAAAGGCAACGATTACGATATGCTCCGGGATCTCATCCGGACCAAAGTACGGGCAATCGTATGCATCGGAAAAGACAATTCGCGCATATATGATTCACTGGAAGATGATGCGCGGATTATCGTAAACAGTTCAAGTATGCGTGACGCAGTGGAAATTGCCTCGCACCTGGCGCAAAAGGGAGATACGGTATTGCTTTCACCAGCTTGTGCAAGTTTTGACTGGTTTAAAAATTTTGAAGATCGTGGCAACCAATTTAAGGAAGCTGTGATGGATTTGTGATTGAAACAAAGACTATGGAACAGGCATTTTCAAAGTTAAAAGGCGATCGATGGTTGTGGATCATCGTCATCGTGCTGTCCGTATGGTCGCTATTAGCAGTGTATAGTTCGGTGGGGACGTTGGCTTATAAAGAAGGCAAGGGCACCGAAGTTTACCTCATCAAACATACCTTGCTGATATTTGGTGGCTTTGCATTAATGTACATTTCGCATTTGCTTGATTACCGGTGGTACGCCGGGATCTCCAAGATTTTGATGGCAATTACCATCCCGCTTTTGCTGTATACGTTGGTCTTTGGAGATACCATCAATGAGGCAAATCGCTGGTTGACCATCCCCGTCATCAATCAGACGTTCCAGACGTCAGATTTGGCCAAGCTGGCCCTGATTACTTTTTTGGCGAGGACGCTGACGCGCAAGCAAGAAAATATTAAAGACGTAAAAAAGGCATTTCTGCCCATCATGGGTTCTGTTTGCCTCATCTTCGCCCTTATTGCACCTGCGAACCTTTCAACCGCGTTGATGCTGTTTGGCGTAAGCGTGTTGTTATTGATCATTGGCCGCATTAGCATCAAGCAGATTATGTATGTGTGCTTGGGTGTTTTTGTGTTGCTCATCTTGATCGTGGCACTGGGTCCCCGCCGACAGACGTACATGTCACGGGTGGAAACGTATCTCAACGGAGAGACTGCCGACGACGATAAATCTTTCCAGGCAGACCATGCCAAGATTGCCATCGCATCGGGCGGGCTATTCGGCAAGGGGCCCGGCAACAGCACGCAGCGCAATGTATTGCCACATCCGTACTCGGATTTCATTTTTGCCATTATTATCGAGGAATATGGCGCGGTAGGCGGTTTTGTGTTGGTATGCCTCTATGTGGCACTCATGTTCCGATGCATCCGTATCGTAACACTCAGCCCCAAGGCATTCGGGGCGCTGCTGGCAGCAGGACTGGGGTTCAGCCTTACGTTGCAGGCGTTTGGCAATATGGCCGTGGCAGTGGGCCTGGGCCCAGTGACGGGTATCCCATTACCACTCGTGAGTATGGGCGGGACGTCCATCTTATTTACCAGCGTGGCTTTTGGCATTATTTTAAGCGTGAGCCGCAACATTGACGAGATGAAAGAAAAAGTGATCGTAGAACGGAATAAAAAAGTAATTGTAGGCGAAATTCCAGTCATGGAGTAAGCTACGGGTATCATTAATTAAACAGCAGCATGGCGGGTACCAGGACAAAACGAGTTATCATCAGCGGAGGGGGTACGGGGGGGCACATCTTTCCGGCTATAGCGATTGCCAATGCACTGAAGCGATTGGCACCCGATACCGAGCTGTTGTTTGTGGGGGCCAATGGCAGGATGGAAATGGATAAGGTACCCGCTGCAGGGTATGAAATCATTGGCTTGGATATCCAAGGGATCAACCGGAAATCGTTGTGGAAAAACCTCACCTTGCCATTCAAGTTGTACAAAAGCATCCGGAAAGCCCGACAAATTGTCCGTGATTTCAAGCCCGATGTTGCGGTAGGCGTAGGTGGATATGCTTCAGGCCCGTTGCTCCATACCGCCGTCCAATTGGGAATCCCCTGCCTCATTCAGGAACAAAACTCGTACGCAGGTATCACCAATAAGCGATTGGGAGCCAAAGTGGATAAGGTATGCGTCGCTTTTGAAGGCATGGAAAAGTTTTTCCCCAAAGAAAAAATCCTGCTGACCGGGAATCCCATCCGGCGCGAATCGGTGGATATCCAAAGCAAACGGTTCGAGGCCGCAGAGCTGCTGAGCCTCTCACCGCATAAAAAAACCATCTTATTGACGGGTGGGAGCTTGGGGGCACGCACGTTGAATGTGTGTATGCGCGAGGGGCTGGAGAAGCTGATAGCGGCCGATGTACAGGTCATTTGGCAGTGTGGTGGGTATTACTATGATGAGCTCCGTGCAGTGATTGGCAATGCATACGAAAATAGCGTGAAGCTGACAGCCTTCCTTCACCGGATGGATCTCGCCTATGCGGCGGCGGATGTAATCATTGCCCGGGCCGGGGCGGGTACCATCGCTGAATTGTGTGCGGTAGGCAAGCCTGCCATTCTGGTGCCCTCGCCTAATGTGGCCGAAGATCATCAGACAAAAAATGCGAAGGCCTTGGTCGATAAAGCTGCAGCGTTGATGGTGAGCGATATGGAGGCTCCCCAGCAATTGGTAGATACCGCATTGGCTTTGCTCCACGACGAGAAACGCTGCAAGGTACTGCGGACAACTATCAGCAAATTGGCAATATGGGACGCAGATGAGGTGATTGCCCGGGAAGTACTAAAACTGGCAGGAGAGAATTAAGGTTTAATAATATGAACATAGATAACATCAAGCAGGTATATCTTATCGGAATTGGCGGCATCGGCATGAGTGCACTGGCGCGTTATTTCCGCCATTTGGGTTGCTTGGTGGCTGGGTATGACAAAACAGAAACTACGCTGACGATGCAACTGGTGGCCGAAGGGATTCCGGTGATTTATTCCGATGATTTCAGCCAGGTAGATGATGCGTTCAAGATAGCGGGCGAAACTACGCTTATCATCTATACGCCCGCTGTGCCCAGCGGATTGGGCATCCTCAATCAATTCAACGCGCTGGGACATACATTATTCAAACGTTCGCAGGTGCTCGGACTCATCAGCCAGCGCAGGTTTACCATCGCGGTGGCTGGTACACATGGCAAGACCACTACATCCACGCTTGTCGCACATTTGCTGAAAGATAGCGGATACGACTGTTCGGCATTTCTCGGCGGCATCAGCACCAACTATAATAGCAATGTACTCTTCTCGGATAATAATGTGGTGGTCGTGGAAGCGGATGAGTACGACCGATCGTTCTTGACGTTGCATCCCGATATTGCAGTGGTGACGTCTGCGGATGCAGACCACCTCGATATCTACGGTGATAAAGGGCATCTTGAAGAATCGTTCAGTTTATTTCTGCATCAAGTGCAAGCTGATGGGACAACCATCGTGAAAATCGGCTTGCCCTTTGAAGCAACGATACGTTATGCGGCGGATAGGCCTACGGATGCGTATGCCGAAAACATCCATATTGCAAATGGCACGTTCTATTTCGATTACGTGTGGCATGGCGGAAGGATGGATAACCTCCATTTGGGCGTGCCCGGACAGCACAATATTGAAAATGCCGTGGCCGCCATCACCATCGCGCATCAGCTGGGTATTGGGACGGGTGACATACGAAGCGCGCTGTCGTCATTTGCGGGCGTGAAGCGCCGCTTTGAATACATTGTAAATACGGACGGGACGGTATATATCGATGATTATGCTCATCATCCCGAGGAGTTGCGGGCGTTTTTGACTGCCGTGAAACAGCTTTATCCATCAAGTACACTTACAGCAGTTTTCCAACCCCATTTGTATACTCGTACCCGGGATTTTGCTGATGGGTTTGCCGAAGCATTGTCCATGGTGGATACCTTGTTGCTGATGGATATCTATCCGGCAAGGGAGTTGCCCATAGCAGGTGTGGATTCACAGATGCTGCTCGATAAGGTGGCGCTAAAAGACAAACGTTTAGCCACCGCCGATGAAGTGAAGGAGTATGTCCGCATAAATCGTCCCGGGTTGTTGGTGACCATGGGAGCAGGCGATATCGATTTATTGGTGAAACCCTTGAAAACGATTTTAACACATGTTTAAGCAACTATCCAACCGGATTTTCTGGCATAGGCTACTATACAGTGTAGTGGCGCTGATCGTCTTGGGGGGATTGGTGACGCTCATGGGCTTTATCAAAGGCAAGAGCAGCGAGCAAGCCTGTACCGAAGTGCGCATTGTGGTACTTGGTGCCGAATCGTTTATCGAACAGCAAGATATCATGGCCATGTTGGTGGAAAAATACGGTGAGTTGGAAGGTCGCACGCTTGAAGATATTCCCACCCATGAAATGGAAAAAGATTTGCGCCAAATTCCCTTCGTGTTCTCGGCCATGGTGACCATTGATATGGATGGCGTGCTTGCGGTACGCATTGTGCAGCGGGAAGCCGTGGTGCGTGTCATCAATAACAAGGGGCTTGATTTCTACATTGACAAGGAAGGACACAAGATGCCGGTGTCGTTGAAGTATGTGCCACGCGTGCCTGTGGTCAATGGCCATATTACCGAGCCCTATAATGGCGCGCTTGATAGCATGGAAACCCAGCTGGTAAAAGATATCTTCAAAACCGCCCAGTTTATCAATGCGGATAGCGTGTGGAGCAGCCAGGTCGTGCAGTTGTATGTAAACGAATACCAAGATATTGAGTTGGTACCCCGTGTGGGCAATCAACAAATTATACTGGGCAATGCTGATTCATTGGAACGCAAATTTGAAAAACTCATGCTGTTTTACAATAAGATTGTACCTAAAACAGGTATTGACGCATATACGTCCGTCAACCTGAAATTCGCTGGCCAGATAGTTTGCGAACGGGACGAACGGTTCAAACCCGAAGAGCTAATCAGCATGCCGGATTCCACCCTTGACAATACACCAAATAATAGCATCAATACACAATAGTTATGAAGACAAAAATAACAGCAGAAAAAGACTCGCCAATCGTCGTGGGACTTGATATTGGTACTACGAAAATATGCGTTACCGTAGGCAGGCGAAGCGGTGCCAGCAAAATTGAGATTTTGGGGGTGGGCAAAGCCGAATCATCCGGTGTAAGCAGGGGCGTAGTGGCCAACATACAGAAAACGGTCAACAGCATCATGCAGGCTGTCGAGGAAGCCAGTGGACAATCCAATGTTGATATCAAAGTGGTCAATGTCGGCATAGCCGGCCAGCACATCAAAAGTATCCAGCATCGGGGTATCCTGACGCGCAGGGATGACAATGAGATCAGCCGGATGGACATTGAGCGGCTCATCGAAGACATGTATAAACTGGTGCTTCCTCCGGGGGAAGAAATCATCCATGTCCTGCCACAGGAATTCACGATTGACAATGAACCCGGCATCAAGGATCCCATTGGCATGGCGGGTAGGCGGATGGAGGCCAACTTCCACATCATCTCGGGCCACGTGAGCGCTATAAAAAACATCAAGAAATGTATTGATAATGCATCACTGGAAGTGCAGGATCTTATCTTGGAACCATTGGCATCTTCCGAGGCGGTACTCGACGAAGCCGATAAAGACGCTGGCGTTGTGCTTGTCGATATTGGCGGTGGCACCACCGACGTAGCGATTTTCCACGAAGGCATCATCCGGCATACCGCAGTGATCCCCCTGGGAGGCAATATTGTGACGGAAGACATCAAGCAAGGTTGTTCCGTATTGCGCAATCAGGCTGAGCTGCTAAAAATCCGTTTCGGTTCAGCCCTTGCTGACGAAAATAAAGAAAATGAAGTCATCTGTGTACCTGGCCTACGGGGACGTGAACCCAAAGAAATTTCCGTTAAGAACCTTGCCTATATCATCCAGGCAAGGATGGAGGAAATCATCGAGCATGTGTATTATGAAATCAAGTCTTCGGGCTATGAAAATAAACTCATCGGCGGTATTGTAATTACCGGTGGCGGAGCCCAGCTGAAGCATCTGGTGCAGTTGGTCGAATACATCACCGGCATCGACTGCCGCGTGGGCTTTCCCAATGAGCACTTGGCCAAAAACGAAGTACTCCCCAAGAACATCTACGATGAACTGAAAAGCCCGTTGTATGCCACCGGCATCGGCTTGCTGATCAAGGGTATTCAAACCGAAGAAGAGCAGGCAGAAATGAACGAAAAACACAGTACTCCGATATCCGTAAAAGATATCACCGAAAAGGGTTATAAAGAGAAAGGCTTCTTCAAATGGTTCAAAGACATCATCAAAGATGGTAATGAAATTGATGATGAAACGTATTTGGGCAAGAAATAGTTTTCAACATCTGTTGTTTTTTCCACATTGTTAACACTTGTGGAAAACTATTGTGTAAAAAGTGCTATTATTACGCTACGAATATAGGGTCGAAATGGTTTTTGTATCACGCTCTGTTGGAGCAAAATACGATTGAGATATGTCTTTTAAGTTTGAAATGTTAAAGGAACAGTCGGCAATTATTAAAGTAATTGGCGTGGGTGGTGGCGGAGGAAACGCAGTGAACCACATGTATAAGCAAGGGATTAGCGGTGTGGATTTCATCGTTTGCAATACCGATGCCCAAGCGCTTGAGTTGAGTCCAATACCCAATAAAGTCCAGTTGGGTGCTAGCCTTACCGAAGGGATGGGCGCTGGGGCTGATCCGATGGTCGGCGAAAATTCGGCCATTGAAAGCATCGAAGATATCAAACGCATGCTGGGGTCCAACACGAAGATGCTGTTCATCACAGCGGGAATGGGGGGCGGTACCGGAACAGGTGCAAGCCCGGTGTTGGCCAAAGCAGCGAAAGAACTCGGGATTCTTACGGTAGCCATTGTGACTACCCCCTTTGCTTTTGAAGGTAAAAGACGGCGCGTCCAAGCCGAGGAAGGATTAGGTGAATTGCAGAAATATGTCGATTCCTATTTGGTGATTTCAAATGATCGGCTGCGCGATATTTTCGGCAACCTCACCATGACGGCAGCCTTTGCCAAGGCTGACGATATCCTTACTACTGCGGCAAAAGGTATCGCCGAAATCATTACCATACCCGGCTACGTCAACGTTGATTTTAAAGATGTGCGTACGGTAATGAACGATAGTGGCGTGGCTATTATGGGCAATGCCATAGCCGAAGGTGAGCAAC
The DNA here is from genome assembly GCF_900109365.1 of Parapedobacter koreensis. Lineage (GTDB taxonomy): Bacteria > Bacteroidota > Bacteroidia > Sphingobacteriales > Sphingobacteriaceae > Parapedobacter > Parapedobacter koreensis. Next base: position 310,429 of record NZ_FNZR01000004.1, read on the forward strand.
GTGCGCTACGTGCAGTCGAAGGGGCGCTTGCTTCCCCGTTGCTTAAAGACAATGAAATTGAAGGGGCACGTTATATTTTGCTCAATATCACATCGGGCAAGCAGGAGGTGACCATGGATGAAGTCACCGTTATCACGGATTACATCCAGGAGAAAGCCGGATTGTCCGCTGATTTGATTTGGGGCAATTGCATCAATGAATCACTGGAAAATGAATTATCGGTAACCATTATTGCTACCGGATTCCAGACCTCTGAAGAACGCAAAAAGGAAAAAGAAAACGAGCGTATTGAGATACCGCTTACGCCGGAAGAGCCCAAGGCGCCTTACGTCAGGCCTATCAACCAATTTGTTCAGAAAGAAAAAAGTGTGGCAGACGCCGAGCCGGTGACCGTGGTCAAACCCGCAACGGAAGAACCCAGCATACGGCCCGTTGCCCAGCAGGCAGACTTGTTCAGTGCGCCTTCTTCATCAAAACCTCAATTGCGGAACACTACCCCTGATAATGATGGGATTATCCGCCATACGTTGACTCCCCAAGAAGCGCAACAGCAACCCCAAGAAGATCGGGCCGAAGATGGATTCGAGGTGAAAGTGACGGCTTCGCCGTTCCACTTTGAATTGCCCGCTGCTGGCAGTGAAATTCGCCAAGAGGAGAAAGAGCCAGAGGAAGTCGAAAAAGTTGGCAACACCAGCGATCATAGGACACCGGAGGAAGTGGAGAAAGAATTACTGACGGTCAAGGATCGCATTTTCAGGCTCAAGCAATTGAGCCTGAAACTGAAATCGGCCAATGGCCTTCAGGAGTTGGAGACGGAGCCCGCATACAGACGCAAACAGCTGGCCTTGGATGACGTGCCGCACTCTTCTGAATCCCAAGTTTCCAGGTTTACCCTTTCCACGGAGGAAGGCATTACTGAAATCAGACCAAACAATTCATTTCTACATGATAATGTAGATTAGCGCATTCTCGTCTGCCTATTTAATATGTACAACTGTTTGGTGAGGATTCAGTAGAATCGTGAGCCAAGCAGTTTTTATGTTTATGTAGGAAGCCCAGCGACCAAGTCCGGTAAATAGCCAGAGCGAGTTGGTAGCATTTGATTTAAAGTTTATCTTTGCAACAATTTTTGTACAATTTATTAAGCAACAGCATTGGACTTATTTGATAAAATTGCGAAAAATCTTGGGCCAATCGGCCAGCACTATGAATGGTCACACGGTTATTTTTCCTTCCCTAAATTGGAGGGCGAAATTGCACCCCGTATGTTATTCAACGGAAAGGAACATTTGGTTTGGAGCCTCAACAACTATTTAGGGTTGGCCAACCATCCTGAAGTCAGGGAAGTGGATGCCAAGGCTGCGGCAGACTTTGGTATGGCATATCCCATGGGTGCCCGAATGATGTCTGGAAATAGTGTGTATCATGAAGAGTTGGAGCAAGAGCTCGCCACGTTTGTAGGCAAGGAGGACGCTTTTTTGCTCAATTACGGATACCAGGGGATGATATCAATTGTCGATGCATTGCTGGACCGTAATGATGTAGTGGTTTATGATGCAGAATCCCATGCCTGCATTGTAGATGGTGTGCGGTTGCATATGGGTAAGCGGTTTGTATATCGGCATAACGATATTGAAAGCTGTGAAAAACAATTGATGAGAGCTTCCAAGCTGACCCGTGCAAATGGCGGATCGATATTGCTGATTACTGAGGGGGTATTTGGCATGTCCGGCGTCCAGGGACAACTAAAGGAGATTGCTGCGTTGAAGAAGCAATATGGATTCAGAATGCTGGTTGACGATGCGCATGGCTTTGGTACGATGGGGCCTACGGGAGCAGGAACACATGAAGAGCAGGATTGCATCGAAGATGTCGACATCTATTTTGGGACGTTTGCTAAATCAATGGCCGGAATAGGTGCATTTGTCGCTGCTACAAAAGAAGTAATTACCTACCTCCGCTACAACATGCGCTCGCAGACCTTTGCCAAATCGTTACCTATGCCCATGGTATTGGGATTGAAGAAGCGCTTTGAATTATTAAAAAACAGCCCCGAGCTAAGGGAAAGGTTATGGGATGTTGCACGTGCATTGCAGAATGGATTACGTGAACGAGGATTTGATATCGGTACTACCAATACCATGGTAACCCCTGTGTTTCTCAAGGGCGACCTTAATGAAGCTACTTCCCTCACCCGGGATCTGCGCGAAACACACGGGATATTTTGTTCCATTGTCGTATATCCCGTTATTCCCAAAGGATTGATTGAATTAAGGCTAATACCCACCGCGGCACATACCCGTGAAGACGTTGACTATACGTTGGATGCGTTTACTGCCGTGAGCGAAAAGCTGCAAGCAGGCTATTATAAACAAGCTGTTTCTTTACAATCGGAATAGAACTCCAATAACAATTAGATTTAAAAAGCCAAAAAGTGCACAGAAAAGGGCGTTTTTTGGCTTTTTTGTTTTATATTACCCTTCATATACTATCTGTTTGATTGTCAGCTGAATATATATTTCAGGCTTGAGGTGTTTGTTTGAACATCTTATGGATTGTGGAAAAAAAAGCGTGTTTATAGCCTGCCTTGGGTGTTTTAATGTTTTTTTTTCCAAAAAAAGATTCTACTTTTAACGCACTGTAGATTATTTAACTTAATTAAATTTAAAACTTAAAGGAGTATTTATTATGGCAAGTATTCAAAAATTTAACGAGCTGAAGAGCTTAATCGACGGGCTGGAGGGGGACGCTGACAAATTTTTCAATAAAGGCAACAGCGCTGCAGGTACCCGCGTGAGGAAAGGCCTACAAGAGGTTAAAAACTTGGCCCAAGAAATCCGCTTGGAGATTCAAGATGCAAAAAATGCAAAATAAGCAGACCTATTAATATGCATTAAACGCTTACAAGCCCTGAATGTTCAGGGCTTTTTTATTTTTCAGGCAAGTTATTTAACTTAGGTGATGCGATATACCGCTACATACTTTTTTGGAATAAGCTGCTTGGTTTTATCATTGTTGTCTTCCGTTGAGGGGTGGGCGCAGTGCGGATCCGTGGGTGACCCGATTGTCAACATTACGTTTGGCACCCGGTTGAATCCCGATTTTGGTGGCGGTACCACTACCTATCACCGGAATGAACAGGGCGAATTGAACGATGGTGAATATAAACTTGGCAGCAATGGTAACCAAGGAAGAGAATCATGGCATAATCTTCGGGATCATACCCATCCAAATGAGGAAGGCATGATGCTCCTTGTCAATGCAAGTTATGACACCGGTGAATTCTATCGCATACGGGTTTCGGGGCTGTGCCAAGATACCCGGTTTCGCTTCAGCGCATGGATAGCCAATGTCAATAACATCGCGGAATGCGATAGCAATGCCCTGTCTCCGAATGTACGCTTTGTTATTGAAGACCTGAACGGCAATGCCGTCAGCTTACCCTATGTGACAGGCAATATCCCCCCTTCGGCAACACCACAATGGCAACCTTATGGCTTTGAATTTGATACCGGCAATCAAACCGAATTTTACCTCGTGCTTATCAATGAAAATCCCGGTGGCTGTGGTAATGACCTGGCCATTGACGACATTCAGTTTAGGCCCTGCGGCCCAGAAATTACATTGGATGCAGCATTGACGAGGGGCACAGATACCATTTTCTTCTGTGAAGAATCGGCAAGTCCAATAGCAATAACCAGCGCCATGGAAGCCAGTGAAGCATATGCCACTGCCCCCGCTTTCCAATGGCAAACCCGGTATGAAGGGCAAACGGAGTGGCAGGATATACCGGGAGAAACGGGAGCGAGCCTTACGATCAGGCCTGTACATTATCAATGGTATCGGGTCACTGCTGCGGCAAGCAAAGCCAATCTCGATAACCGGCTTTGCAGGGTTGTATCGGATTCGCTGGTCGTCATACGCGACACTGTTCACCTCGCCCCCATGGAGGATTTAGTCATCTCGCCCGGCCAACAGATCAGTCTGCATCCCCAGACGAATGGTACGCAATTCCACTGGCATCCTGCGGTCGGCTTAAGCAATGCTACAGTACGCAATCCTGTGGCTTACCCTACGGAAACAACGACCTACCAACTGATGGTCAGCAATACGCAGGGGTGCTACAATGTCGCTTTGGTGACCGTACGCGTATTACCGGAACTTATTTTGCCCAATACGTTTACGCCAAATGGCGACGGCATCAACGATACCTGGGTGATTGCTGGCTTGGATGAATACCCAAGTGCCTCGGTACAAGTATTCAACCGGTGGGGAGCGCTGGTATTTTCGTCCGAAGGGTACCAAGCACCTTGGGATGGCCAATCCAACGGTGCCCAACTGCCCACGGGAACATACTATTACATCATCTCTTCCAAGTTATTGACGCGGCCGTTGACCGGATCGGTGACGATGTTAAAATAAAGCTACAGCGGGCGCGCTTTATTGTTTCTGCTTTTTTTTGTATTATCGCTGCAAAGAAATGATTCTATTATGGGCGGCAAATTAAATAATCCAATTTGGATAATGAGTTCAGCATTTGACCAGTTGACGTTGAGAGAATTGATTTCAACGGCTCAATATGTTGGTGTACAGGGGATTGATTTGTGTGTTTTCCGCCTTGATGGCACTCGGCAAGACCATACAGCCACTCATTTGGATTATGACCACTTCACGCTGGACACGGCCAAACAGCTTATCGAAGATTTCAATGCCGCAAGCCTGGGGTTATCATTAGGTGCTTTCGAGAACATGATTGGTGGAGATCCGGCGGAGCGAATCAAAAACCAAAACCACCTGCTGAAGCTAATCCGGATTGCGTACCTGCTGGGGGGGGATGCCAATGATGTGAAGGTAGGCACATTTGTCGGGTATAACCATGAGCTTGGTGCCGAAGAAGGTGGTTTTCAGAAAAACCTCGACGAATATAAACGGGTGTTTGGCCCGATCATCAAGTACGCGGAAGATATGGGTGTGACGATATTGTATGAAAATTGCCCGATGGAAGGATGGCGATCGGCTTCATTTACGACCACCTTCAATAATTTGGCGGGAGTTCTGGCTGCACGCAAATTGATGTATGCGTTGATTCCCAGTAGGGCACATGGCGAAATTTATGACCCGTCGCATGATATCTGGCAGCATACGGATCCCGTGGATGTCATTGCACAAAGTGATATTTCACGAATCCAGCGTATTCATGTAAAAACCACCCGCAATCTCAAAACCAAAGCCCGGGTAGATTGGGGTGGTATGTATCCCATGCAAACTGTGGATAAAGATTTGGCTGCTGAAGCAGGGGTAGCCATTCCGGCGCATGATTGGGATAGGCATCATTATGAAGCTATGCTGCCTGGATTTGGCGGATCTGATAGTATGGACTGGCGGGCATTTGCAGATTTGCTTACCGCGAAAGGTTTTGATGGGCCATATGAAATCGAAAATGAGGCTAAAAACTCAAAAGATACAGGCAATATTTCGGCCATCGTGCAGGGGTACCAAGCTACTGTTGGTTTTTTGTCGCCCATGCTGTGGAACTTGGATGAATCGGCAGGCTATAAGTATAGAAATTCCCAGTCATTCATGTATTCCGAGATGCATGATGTGCCGGTAAGGACAATTGATCAATTGTAAGATGGACGGGCAACTTAGGATTAAACACCGGAATGTAAGCGGAATTTTTCAATGAGTTCGGCGATATTGTCTACTTGCAATTTCTCAAAAATACGTGTTTTGTAAGTGCTTACCGTGGACGTGCTGAGGTTGAGTGCCTTGGATACTTCCATGATACCCAGCCCCTGTACCAGGTATTTGGCCACATCTACTTCCCTGTTGGAAAGTTTATTCAACGGATTATCGGCTTTCAGTACCGATTTTCCCATCGTGAGGGTATTATAGTACAATTCCCTTACCTCCGGGCTCATGTATTTTCCCCGCTGGATGACGGCCAGAAGCGCCTCTTTTAGATCGGCTTTCGACGTGTTTTTGTTGAGGTAACCCGCAGCGCCCGCTTGTAGATAGCGTAATGCATAAAGTGTCTCATCATAGGATGAGAAAACCAAGATTTTAATATTGGGCTGTGCCGTCAATACTTTTTCAACCATCTTGATGTTATTCCCCCCCGGCATGTTGATGTCAAGCAGCAAGAGATCATATTGTTTTTCCAGTAATAATTTGATCATTTCATCAAAATCTTCAGCTTGGGTGACCTTTGCCAAGGGCAGTGTCTCTTTTACCACGATTGATGTACCCAGCCTAACGATACCGTGATCATCTGCTATTAATATCTCTGTCATGTGAAATTAACGTTTGTCATAGAGGCGCCACACGGATGACGCTTGGTTATTTCATAAGTAAGGATGCCAACTTGCGAACAATGCAAATATAAGGTTAAAATATTAATTGCATTAACCTTCCAGGTTAAATTTGATGGATTGGGGGTAAAAATATATGCTAGGTGGTTAATTTTTCGATCATCCTTTGTCGGTGCTAAATTATCAATTTAAAAAAAAATTTGATTACTTGCTAAAAATACTCATTTTAGGGTTAAGAAAAAAAATAAAACAAATTAACCTTTTTATTTATGGGCATTTTGAAAGAATTCAAGGAGTTTGCCATGCGTGGAAGCGTGGTAGACCTTGCAGTTGGTGTAATCATCGGTGGAGCCTTTGGCAAAATCGTCACCTCCTTAGTCAATGACATTATCATGCCGCCGATTGGATTCCTAACAGGAGGAATTGATTTTTCAGAGATGAAATATGTTATTCAGCCGGGGGATGAAGCAAATGGGGTGACCGAAACAGCGATTAACTACGGCAACTTCATCAACATTGTCATTGAATTTATCATCATTGCATTTTGCATTTTTATCGTTATCAAGGGACTTAACTCCTTGAAACGTAAAAAGGACGAGGTGCCTGCGGCACCACCCGAACCGCCCAAAGAAGAGCTATTGTTGACCGAAATCAGGGATTTGCTGAAGGCAAAGCAATAGGGATGATGACACGTGCGCCGTTCAGCGCACGTGTCATCGAATTTTTTAGAATGTTTTGGCTACGGTCGGATCGGTTAGGATCACAAAATCACCTAAACGGCTAAACGTATCCCAATCCGGTTGAGCGATGCTTTCATCCGGAAAACAAGAAATGTTTAAAACCGAGAGCTTAGGTGCATATTTCCGCAGGTGGGCAACCGTTCCCAATTGCTCATCGCTGTGAAACCGGCCATTAAGATGCAGAATTTTTTTTACGGGCTTCTTTTTTGCCAATCGGCTGATCCGGTAAGCCATCGTTGCATCCCATAGGTTTTGGCTTTGGTATATTTTCAGGTTTCCCATCCCTTCATGTCCGCCCATCAGGCCGGCAAATTTATCGTAATAGGCGCCCGTAAGGGTGTCTACGGGAAGCGGTGCGAGCAGGGCCCTGGCCGTTTTATCCAGGGCTTTTAGGCTTTCCAGCCCCTCACGGGTCACCCTGTTGGTATAACGACTTGGCGCGTTTGCCGCTAATACGGGCAGGTGGTGTTCCTTGGCATACTCCACCATCGGGCGATAGTCCTTGTAATTGTTCCACAATACAGCATCTTTATCCAGGTTGCGCTCCGTAATGAGTCCCGAAAGGTATTCATCCAGCACCAGTTGATCGTCACTCACAAACATTTCCATGGAAAGCGCAACGCCACTGTATTGGTCGGTCAGTGCGCGCAAGAGCTCATACTGCAGTACATGGGCTATCGAATCGTTGTGCTCCTCACCGAAAAAGACCACATCAGCACGCTGGAGCGCCGCCGCCAAATCGGGTAATCCGATTTCCCGTTGCGCATGGGTGTCGTATATCCGATAATGGATACTATCCTGTTGCATGGAAAACGCGGCAAATGGCAGGAGGCCTGTCAAATAGCAAAGCATCAATTTTATCATGTTGCGAATATACGGCTTTCCACCGACCCATGATATGGAAAAAAATGTGGGATAAATTTGATATTTATCCTATTAACCCGTACATTTGCGCTCTCGTTTTGGGGATATAAAAAAAATAGATATTAAGCGTCATGAAGAGAACATTTCAGCCGTCGCTACGGAAAAAAAGGAATAAGCATGGATTCAGGGAGCGCATGGCTACTGCCAATGGCCGTCGCGTTTTGGCCGCAAGGCGTGCGAAGGGAAGAAAACGCCTTACCGTATCAGACGGAGGCCGTCACAAAGCCTAATCACGATATTGCCGGTGACTGCTTGCGTCCGGAGCCATCAACCGGTTTCGCGTAAGCCATCGAGCATGAAAGAATATAGATTTCCTAAAGAAGAACGATTGTGCAGCAAAAGGTTGATTGATGACCTTTTCCGCCGTGGTTCTTCTTTTTTTATCCATCCCTATCGCGTTGTATTTCTACGGACAGCCGGACTCACACCGAAAATACAGGTGATGCTGTCGGTTCCTAAACGCCGTTTTCCATTGGCCGTACACAGGAACCTGCTTAAACGACGCATGCGCGAGGCATATCGCCTGCAAAAAGGACAAGTATTGTACCCATCGCTTGAAAGCCAGCCTTATGGCTTGGTGATGGCCATCCAATATGTGGGTAAGGAGGTAATGGACTATCCGGTGATGCATCGGCGCATGGCGGAAGTATTGGTGAGACTCCGGGATGCACATTTATCGGATTGCAACACGCAAAGGCCATGAAGGTAGTTCACTTTATTTGGGAAAAGGTTATCAAAGCCGCACTCGGAAGCATTTTCTTGGTGCTGATTAAGGCCTACCAATTATTGTTGTCGCCAATGTTGGGCGCTTCCTGCCGTTACTCGCCTACATGCTCACAGTATGCCGTGGAGGCGATACGGAAATATGGCCCGTTCAAAGGCGGGTGGCTTGCCGTAAAACGGATAGCCCGCTGCCATCCCTGGGGTGGACACGGGCATGACCCCGTACCCTAACTGTTGGTTGATTGCCCATAGCCACCAAAAAAATCATTAACTTCGCGGCTAAATATGCCAAAGCATTTTATCCTGCAAATTGAAACGGCAACACAGGTGTGTTCTGTGGCCATATCCGTTGACGGACGTACGCTGGCGTTCCGTGATGTCGACGAACCCAACGTACATGCGTCCCGGCTGACGTTGCTGGTGGAGGAACTCATGCATGAAACTGGCTTGTCATTTGCCGACTTGGCAGCAATTGCCGTAAGCAAAGGCCCGGGATCCTATACCGGATTGCGCATAGGCGTTTCCACGGCGAAAGGGCTATGCTATGCGACAGCACTTCCCTTGATTGGCATTGATACCCTTACGGCCATGGCTGCGGGATTTGTAGCCGAGCAATCGCATCCCATTCACGCAGGCACCTACTTATATCCCATGGTAGATGCCCGTCGAATGGAGGTGTATACGGGGACTTATGACCATCGGCTTAATCCGCTGAAGCCCGCTGCCGCCCTCATTGTTGATGCCCACTCATTCAGCGATTTGGATACCAACCAGCAGGTCACGCTCTTTGGGAATGGGGCAGATAAGTTCGAGGATCTGTTTGCCGCCAATGAACACGTGGTCGTGATTTCCCATTTCAAAAATTCGGCAAGGCACTTAAGTGGGCCCGCGTACCGGGCTTTTCTGGATAATCAGTTTGAAAATGTTGCTTATTTTGAGCCTTACTACCTGAAGGATTTTGTAGCGACAACGCCGAAACAACGGTAAGCAACCCAACCCAAGGTGCTCCCGCTTACCGCTCCGATGCTAATCCCGTACTGCTGTTCGCACAGAACCTCCGTATGACGAAAGTTGCCGCATAGAAGACAAAAACTTCACAACCACCCCTTCCGCTTAAACCAAAAATAGATAGCGACGGAAATGCCAACCATAAGCAGCATGGCCGCCGGGTAGCCATAATGCCACTCCAATTCGGGCATAAACCTGAAATTCATCCCGTAGATACCCACGATAAAAGTAAGTGGCATGAAGAACACTGAAAAAATGGTCAGCACGCGCATGATTTCATTGGTACGTTTGGAGGATATTGAAAAATAAACCGACAGTAGCTGGCCAGTGTTTTCAGAAAGGTTGTCGAAAATGGTCTGTGTGCGGATATAGAGATCGCGTAGGTCACGGGTATATGCATCACGTTGCCCTATCGAATCAATATTGTCCACGATTTCATAGGAGAGGAGCATCAGCCTCCGTATGACATCTATCTGGCGTTTTACAAAATACAAGTTTCGCAGTATCGGCGAGTTCGGCTGCTTCAAAAACACCTGTTCTTCGTAATAGTCCAGCAATTCGGACAATTTTAAGCCCGGTTGCTCAAACGTGAGTATCGATTCCCGGATCAACGCGTTCAGCAAGTGCAATGTTGAATCACATGCGCCAGTGTCGATGCGTTTGGTTTTGACCGAGTTTATCACGTTGTATTCGGCACGGTGCACGGTAATGAGGTGATCGCCGGTGAAGAATAAGGCGATCTTATTGGTCAGTTCTTGAATTGTATCCGCCTCATCCCCCAGGTTAGGGGCAAACACCCTGAAGATAATAAACGTATAATGATCAAATAATTCATATTTTGGCAAGTGGTCGGGCTGCATGCAGTCCTTGATGGAAGCTTCATGCAGCTTGTACTGTTTGGCTACCTGCCGGATTTCATCATCGGTAGGGGCCGATAGGTCTACCCAATCGAAGCCAGTTGAATCTTTGGATGTCAGTAATTGGATCACGTATTCGAATGTCTAAAAAAAACTTGGTTTTTGTGTTTTTTTTTCTGACAAAAATGCTTTTTTTGTTGTTATACAACACGAGAGTCGCTATAACAGAAAACACATGCCAGTAACAGTAAGCAGAAAAGAGAAGATATTCGAACCGGATTCCAGCCGTGTCATCGCCCGATTCCTTTTTGCAGGCGAAGAGCGGGCAAAGCGATTGATTATGGCGTTGACGGCGCTTAGCAATGGACAGCAACGGGATCTGCTCAGCGAGGTATTGCGTAAGTATTCCAAGCGCCACCGTAGCCTGAAAAAGATATTTGCCAACCATTTCAAGCGGTTGATTCCAGTGATGGAACTGATGGAAATCGACCATGCGAAGCTGCCGGATCATTTGAAGCAGCTTATCGGCTCGTATTTCACGATGGAATATTCCATTGAGGCTGCCGCATTTTTCAATCCTTCCATCATTGAACACCCCGACCAGACCTCGCTTGCGCGGGGCCAGAAGCGGGTCATCATCAGTTTCAGGGCTACGGGGGAGGGGCATATTTCATCGATTGTTTTCAGGCAAGGTGTATTGGACACGAATATGGATATCGACGTAGAGCCTCCGGGAAAAATGCTTGAGGTACCCGAGCAGGTAAAGAACCACACCTACCATAAAAAATCTTTCCTCCGCAAGTTACGAGAAATGTGGAGTGACAGTGGTTACCGCAACGATGAGGCCTATGAAATTATCAGCGACCAGTTGGACGATACCTTTACCTACGAAGAGCTTAAGCAGGCACTCAAAGAAGTACAGGTAAAGCTGGAGCCCCGGCAGGAAAACCTGGCATTCCTGCAGGAAGTGCGATGGCTGGCATCTTCCCATTATGAAATGACATTTTCCGTAGACACATCGGTGTGCGAGCGGGTTATTTTTCCCATTGCCGATACGGAGAAAAACGGGATAGAAGACGCCCGGTTTGTCCGATACATCGGTGAAAAGGGAGCGGTCACGTACTATGCCACCTATACCGCGTATGACGGGATATCCATCCTTCCTAAGCTGCTTATGACCAAAGATTTCCGGCATTTCCAGGTAATGCCTATGCACGGATATATCGCACAGAACAAAGGCATGGCGTTGTTTCCGCGCAAGGTTAATGGGCAATACGCTATGCTGTGCCGCATCGATGGGGTTAATAATTACATCGCGTATTCCGATCGCGTCAATGTGTGGCGTGAAGCCAAGCTGATACAGACACCCCGTGAACCCTGGGAGCTGGTACAGATGGGCAACTGCGGCTCCCCGTTGGAGACTAAGGAAGGGTGGCTTGTGCTCACACATGGCGTAGGGCCTATGCGCGAATATGTTTTAGGTGCTTTGCTGCTTGATTTGGAACATCCCGAACACGAAATCGGCCGTCTGAAAGATCCACTGCTCATCCCCAACCGGAAAGAACGCGAGGGCTATGTGCCCAATGTGGTGTATTCCTGCGGGGCCTACATCCACCAAGACAAACTGGTTATTCCGTATGCCATGTCGGATTATGCATCCACGTATGCGGTAGTGGATGTAGCGGAATTATTGGCAAAACTACTTAATAATAACGGCAAATCAGACCGCTAAGATATGGCGGTAAACGTCAACGTAGCTATCCACCATCTTTTTCCTTGAAAACATGGTCTGTGCCCATCGAGCGCAATCTTGCCGGGATAATCCGGAGAGATTGGCGACGGCCGATACCGCTTCTTCCGTGTTGGATACCAGGAATCCGGTTTTGCCGTCTACCACCAGCTCCGGCATGGAACCCCTATTGATGGCAATGACCGGCGTGCCGCACAGCATAGCCTCGGCCACACTCAGCCCGAAAGGCTCATCAAAACCAATCAGGTGCAGCAGCGCAGCGGCGTTGCCCAATAAGTGGTTTCGATCATCCGGTCCTACATTGCCTACATATTGGATCTGGTGGCCATCAATACGGGGCGATACCGCTGTGGCAAAGTAACGTTCATCCTGCACCAATCCCGCCATGATGAGGCGGCGCCCCGTTCGTTGGGCCACCTCAATAGCGAGATGTGCCCCTTTTTCCGGATGTATCCGCCCGAAATACAGCAGGTAGTCGTCCGGTTGTTTGACGAAGTCAAACAGCGATGTGTCCATCCCGTTGTACACCGTGGCTGCGTAGTCCAGCTCGGGCGACCGATCCGCATTGCTAATGGAAATGTAGGTGCTGGTGCGGTTATATCGCTTATATACCGGTAGAATCTTCGGGGAGGAAAAACCATGGATGGTGGTCACCATGGGCGTGCTGATCAACCTGGAATAAGTAAGCGGAAGAAAGTCGAAATGATTGTGGATGATATCAAACTCAGCCGCCGCTTCCATCGCCTGGGCGATGTGCAGGCATTCTTCCACCTTGGGGTCCAACGTCTGATCCTCGGCATACCCCCTGGGTGTGGTGTAGCGGAGCCTTGCCCGGGTGATGGAATCTGCTGTGGCAAACAAGGTCACATCCAGCCCCTTGTTGACCAACCCTTCGGCGAGCGCCGAGGCGATTTGTTCCCAAGGTCCGTATTTACGGGGCGGTGTCCGCCAGGCTATGGGGGCCAGTATTGCTATCTTCATCGGTTTCCTTGGAACGTGTACGATTCATTGGTTTTTCAACCGCTTGCTGCAAGGCAAGGTGTGCAATCAAGTAGGCGAGTGTACTTTCTGCCCCTTGGTTCCGGTTTATACCGTCTTTCTCCAGCCCATCGCAGCAACCGCCAGTCTCGGCGTCATAGAGGCTCATGCGCAGATCATTTTCGCCTAAAAACCACCTAAAAGCCGTATATGCTAATTGCAAGTAATGCGGATCGCCGGTATGGTTGTGCGCCTGGAGGAACAGCAATACCGTAGCCATGGCGTCCACGGGCTGCTGGTCGAATCGGGAGCACACGCCATCGCGCCTAAACCATGCTTCATTGCCCACCAAGCTCAGGTATCCTTTGTGCATGGTATGTTTTTCGAGGAAAGCCATGCTCTCGAAGCCGACCTGGCGGAAAGCATCATCGTTGAGCAGCTCGCCCGCCTGCATCATCGAGAGAGGCAGCAAAGCATTATCATAGGCCAACAGTGACTCGTACCAATGCCAATCATCCCGTCGGTGGGTGATGTATTCCCGATGAAGCCGGAGGGCAAGTTTATGGGTTAATTCCATCATCCCATCATCCGTAGGGAGGCCCTTTAGACAGTGGTATAAGCCGAGGATGATGTTGGCAATGCTGCGGATGGATTGCAATCGCTCAAAATGAGGCACCGCTTTGAAGAACACCTTACGGGCAACCTGGAAATAGGCATCCTTCGGTGCGTGCGCCATGGCGTAGCCGATGGCCCAAACGGCACGGCCAAATGCATCCTCTGATCCCACGTGGTCCAGGAAATTGCGGTTGAAGCCCATGAAATTACGGAATGTCCCGTCGTCGTTTTGCGCGTAATGGATATAAGCGAGGTATGTGGGAATGTTGTGCAGGGCTGTTTCATCCTTGGTTTGCCGATAGGCCATGAGTGCCATCAACAGTGCACGGGCATTGTCATCCAAGCAATACCCTTCATGATAATTGGGAATGCCATACGTGGCATGCTGGAAAATGCCCGTACTGTCTGTGAGCCTTGTCACGTGGTCGAGCCGCAGCGGCGGTAAAATGTACTTACGCTTAGCCATCTTCATTGTGTTTCCGTTGTAGTAAAACTCTTTCGTTACAAGGTAACGTTTGTTTTTCTAAAACTTATAAAACGCCAATTAGTTTTTTGGTTGGTAGCAATGTGCTTTCCAAAGGGCAAAAAATAAGGCTGCCGAAATGGGCAGCCTCAGGATATTTTTATTTAAGTATGTTGCGGCGTTCCGCGCGATTTATTTTTTCTCCTTCGTATAGGCAGCATTCAGCGCAGTAAGCACCTCGGTGGTTATTTCCAAGCTTTCATCGGCATACAATACCGCTGGATTAGCAGCAGAGTAGGTCAATACCAATTTGTATCCGTTTTCCTTCGCATGTTTTTTCAGGTAATCGGTGATCCTTGAATATAGTTTTTCGTTTTCAGTAGCTTCCTCCTGAGCAAATGAAGCGCTGGCATTTTGGTTGTGGCGGGCAAGTTCATCCTGTTTGCGGGCCAACCGTTCTTCTGTGCTTTGCCGATCGGCAGCACTCATGGTAGGTGCCTTTTGTTGGTAATCTGCTACCTCACGTTGGAAGGCCGTGCTGCGGGACTGGAGGTCTGCTTGCGCCTTCTTTGCTTTTTCTTCCAAGTTGGATCGGACATCTTTGAAATATTCGAACTTTTCGAGCAGGGTATCTATATTGACGTAGACAATTTGCTCAGCACCGTTGGCTTGGGTGGAGTCTCCACCTGAAACCGATGCTGATGGTCTTGTTCCCTGATTATTGCAAGACACAACTGTGGCGGCCAACAATGCACATATTCCAGCTTTTGCAATAAATGCGAATGCGTGTTTCATACTTCTCTTGTTCATTTTCTTAATCAAAGGGCAAACCTAAGATAAAAATCCCACATTCCAAACCCCCCGCGTTTCCTATTTCATTTCTCGTACATTTTTCGTATCTTTGGACACCGAATTTAACAACGATAATGAGCGAAGAAAATAAGAAACAGTCAACTTATACAGCAGATAACATACAGGTATTAGAAGGATTGGAGGCCGTTCGCAAACGGCCTTCCATGTATATCGGTGATACCGGGGTGAAGGGTTTGCACCATTTGGTGTATGAAGTGGTGGACAACTCCATAGATGAGGCTGTAGCTGGTTATTGCGATGATATTCAAGTGATTATTCATAAGGACAACTCGATCACCGTTGAGGACAACGGCAGGGGTATTCCCACGGGTATCAATAAGAAAGAGAACAAGTCAGCGCTTGAGTTGGTCATGACGGTGCTCCACGCCGGTGGTAAATTTGATAAAGATACGTACAAGGTTTCCGGTGGTCTACATGGTGTTGGGGTATCCTGTGTTAACGCGTTGTCTACGGTGCTGGTTGCAGAAGTGCACAACGAGGGAAAAGTGTTCATACAGGAGTACCACAAAGGGAAGCCGCAATACGACGTAAAGGCCATAGGAGAGAGCGACCGGACGGGTACTAAGGTGACCTTTCATCCCGACCCCGAGATCTTTACTACTACAACGGTGTATAATTATGACACCCTGGCCAGTCGCCTCCGCGAGCTGGCATTCCTCAATAAAGGCGTCAGGCTTACCTTGGTGGATGAGCGTGACGAGCAAGCAGATGGTTCGTTGCTGAGTGATGTGTTTTATTCTGATGGTGGATTGAAGGAATTTGTTAAATTTCTTGATGGTACCCGCCAACCGCTCATTCCCGAACCGATCTATGTAGAAGGGGTAAAACAAGGGATCCCGGTGGAGCTGGCATTGCAATACAACGACACGTATTCCGAAAACGTGCATTCATATGTCAATAACATCAACACCATCGAGGGTGGTACGCACGTGGCGGGCTTTCGCAGGGGGCTTACCCGTACGCTGAAGGCCTATGCCGACAAATCCGGCCTGCTCAAAAACATGAAAGTGGAAATCACCGGCGATGACTTCCGCGAGGGACTCACTGCTGTGATCTCCGTGAAAGTGGCCGAGCCCCAATTTGAAGGACAAACGAAAACCAAATTGGGCAATAACGAGGTCATGGGTGCCGTGGACGTGGCCGTTGGTGAAATCCTGAGCAATTACCTCGAAGAAAATCCTAAGGAAGCCAAAACTATTGTCCAGAAGGTGATTATCGCCGCCCAAGCCCGCGCTGCGGCCCGCAAGGCCCGCGATATGGTGCAACGCAAGAACGTGATGGGTGGCAGTGGCCTGCCCGGAAAACTGGCCGATTGCTCCAACAATGATCCCGTAAAATGCGAAATTTACCTCGTGGAAGGGGACTCCGCAGGCGGAACGGCCAAACAGGGCCGCGACCGGGAGTTTCAGGCGATACTGCCACTCCGGGGTAAAATCCTCAACGTAGAGAAGGCCATGGAGCACAAAATCTACGAAAACGAAGAGATTAAAAACATGTTTACCGCCTTGGGTGTGAGTATCGGCACAGACGATGACGCCAAGGCGCTGAACCTGGACAAGCTACGCTACCACCGGGTTATCATCATGACGGATGCCGATGTGGACGGATCGCACATCACAACATTAATCCTCACCTTCTACTTCCGCTATATGAAGGAGTTGATCGAAAATGGATATGTATACATCGCCACGCCGCCATTGTACCTGGTCAAAAAGGGCAAAGAACAACAGTATGCTTGGAATGATGACCAACGGGACACAGCCATACAGCGCCTTAAGGGGGCTGGTAAGGAAGATAGCGTGCATGTGCAACGATATAAAGGGCTCGGTGAGATGAACGCGGAGCAGCTTTGGGAAACCACCATGAACCCTGCGACAAGGACCTTGCGCCAAGTGACCATCGAAAATGCCGCGGAATGCGATCGCATTTTCTCCATGTTGATGGGCGACGAGGTGGCTCCAAGACGCGAATTTATTGAGCGCAACGCCAAGTATGCGAAGATTGATACATAGGTAGCTATCGTTATCAGCAGCCGGTTATCAACCGACTGCTGATAACGATAATCAGTAGCAGGCTGTACATATCCTAAACCCCAACGGCGACCTTGCTGTACAAATACCTTTTTTTGTACTCCAGCGGCGTCATATCCGTCACCTTCTTGAAATGCCTGTAAAAATTGGAAACGTTGTTAAATCCACATTCAAAACAAACGATTTCGGTGGGCAAAATATCCTCTACCAATAGCCGGCATGCATGGCTAATGCGTATTTCAATAAGGAAATCATAATACGTCTTCTTGGTCATCAGCTTGAAATACCGGCAAAAGGAGGTGACACTCAAGTTGGCAATTGACGCAATTTCTTCTAAGCTGATTTCCTTTTTATAGTTGCTTAAGGTGTATGTGCAGACTTTATTGATGCGCACGGCATCCATTTCATTGGATTTGTAAAAGGCATGCGCGGAGGCAATCGATACATATTCTTCCGATTCAGCGATGGTTTTGAGGATAGACAGGAGAATAATGAGCCGTTCCATATCGGTAGCTACCGTTGCCTTGTGCATCAGGTCGATCAGCCTGACCCGGCTCCTCCCGCTAAATTTCATTCCTTTCCGGGCTTTCTCAAACAGTTTCGGTACCAGGTACGTTTCCGGTAAGTTGAGGAAATCCCTACCAAAGCAGTCGGGAAGGAAATGGATCACAATTGCCTCCACTTTCCTGTCCGGATGGTTTTGGTAGTATTCCTCGTTGCACTGCCACATATGTGGCAGGTTGCTGCCCAACAGCAACACTTCGCCTTCCGAAAAGTTGCCGATATTATCACCGATGAACCGCACGCCTTTACCCCGGATGACATGGTGGAGCTCCAATTCCGGGTGATAATGCCACAGTGATCCGAAGTTTGCCTGGACATCATGCCGTGCACTGAATGACGATTGGATTTGCGTCGGTACTTTGTGGAAAAGTGGCTTCATATCTCATAATCGTTGTTTTCCATTTCCCTGGTGCCGGGAAAAAGAACGGTTTATAACCTTTGTGTTTCAGCAGGGGATGTATCATCACCCTATCCTGTGTACTAAATTATGGAATAGAAATCCGATTTCCAAAGAAATGACAAGATCGTACAATAAGAGGGCAATAAATTCCAATAATCCCCGGTGCTTTCGCTACACTTTTGTACGGTGCTGATTCCGTATAGCGGGCATCAACTTTTGATAAACCAATTTGACCATGGATAAAACCAATAAAAAAGAAGTCTGGCTTGTCGCAAGCGGCGATTTGCGACTGGCGGCAAATCAACTGTGCTGGAAGGCACAGGAAACCATGGAGGCGCAATTGAGCGCGGCCATTGAGCGGCAGGGATGGCGCCTGAAACGGGCACATGGCTACCATACCGAAAAGCAGCATGGTTTTATCGATTCTCAGCGGATGGGCATCGATGTATTCAAGGCCGTCCCTCCCGATGTCCCGCTGATTGTTGCCGAGAGCGTGTGGCAATACACACACCATGTATTGGCAGGGCTTACTACACATCGTGGGCCCATCCTCACCGTGGCCAATTGGAGTGGACAATGGCCCGGACTGGTCGGTATGCTCAACCTCAATGGGTCGCTTACCAAAGCAGGTGTGGCTTACAGCACACTATGGAGTAACGATTTTACCGATGATTTTTTCGATCAAGGTCTTGCCGAATGGCTGGAAAAAGGAATGATCAAGCATGATCTCCGACATGTAATGCCCTTCGATTTGGTGAAGATCCCCAAGGCAGATGAGCAGGTCGGCCGATCGTTCGCCCAACGAATGCGTCGTGGAAAAGCAATTATGGGCGTTTTTGACGAGGGCTGCATGGGTATGTATAATGCCATTGTCCCCGACGATCTGCTTCATGCTATCGGTATATTCAAAGAACGGCTCAGCCAATCGGCCCTCTACGCCCGTATGCGTACCGTAGGTAACGCCGAGGCGGAGACCGTGCTGCAATGGTTGCTCGACAAGGGCATGACATTCAATTGGGGCAATGATGAAGGTACCGAACTCACCCGAAGGCAAACGCTTGAACAATGCAAGATGTATGTTGCCGCTGTTCGCATCGCCGCCGAGTTTGGGTGCGATACCATCGGTATCCAATACCAGCAAGGCTTGAAGGACCTGACCGTAGCAAGTGATCTGGTTGAAGGCTTACTCAATAATCAAGAGCGCCCGCCCGTCTATTCCGAGGACGGCATCGAATACTTTGCCGGAGAGGCGATACCCCATTTCAATGAAGTGGATGAATGCGCAGGTATCGATGCGTTGGTAACTTACCACCTGTGGAAGGAACTAGGCATGAATGGTGCGAATACGCTGCACGATATCCGCTGGGGCGAGTACTACAAAGGTGGCGACATTGACGATTTTGTATGGGTGTTCCTCATCTCGGGTGCGGTGCCTGCCGCCCACTTTGCGGGTGGGTATGCTTCCGCGAGCAGCTGGCGGCAATCGCCCATGTATTTCCGGTTGGGCGGGGGAACACTGCGCGGTATCAGCAGACCGGGCCCAATCGTATGGAGCCGTATTTATGTGCGAGAAGGAGCGTTGCTGGCGGATCTTGGCGTGGGAAGGGTCGTGAACTTACCCGAAGCAGAAACGCAGCGGCGATGGCAGGCTACATCACCCGAGTGGCCCATCATGCATGCCGTGCTTGATGGCGTGGGTCGTGACCAGCTCATGGCACGCCATCAAGCCAACCACATCCATGTGGTATATGCGACTGATGAGCCAGCGGCGCATCGCGCGTGCCGCATCAAGGCCGCAGCGTTGGACGAACTGGGTATCAAGGTACATTTCTGTGGTAACGTGAAAATCTCCGGGCAATGAAAGCGGGAGAAAACGTTGTGATGGGCCTGGATTTCGGTACGGATTCCGTACGCGCGCTACTGGTGGATGCGGCTACCGGTGACGAATTGGCGAGTGCTGTGCGGATGTACCCCCGGTGGAGTGAGGGTCTTTACTGCGATAGCGGGCGATCGCAGTTCCGACAGCATCCGCTGGACCACATCGAAGCGATGGAAGCTGTCATCCGCGAGGTGCTTTCCGGAATTTCAGCCGATACGGTGAGCCGGATCAAGGGATTATCCGTGGATACTACAGGGTCTACGCCCGCCGCCGTGGATAGCCATGGCACGCCACTCGCTCTACTTCCCGAATTTGCGGACAATCCCAATGCCATGTTTGTGCTGTGGAAAGACCATACGGCCATTGCCGAAGCGGAAGAGATCAATCAGCTCGCCCACAGTTGGGAAACAGATTATACCAAGTATTCCGGGGGTAGCTATTCCTCCGAATGGTTTTGGGCCAAGATGCTCCATATCCTCCGTGCCGATCCAGCCGTAGCCGAAAGCGCCTATTCCTGGTTGGAACATTGTGACTGGATTCCCCATATGCTCTGTGGCCATCGTGATGTGCTATCGATGCAGCGTAGCCGCTGCGCTGCAGGCCATAAGGCCATGTGGCATGAAGTATTTGGGGGCCTTCCTGCTGAAGCTTTCCTGACGGCATTAGATCCAAGGCTTACCGGCATCCGTAATCGCCTGTACGACCAAACCCACACATCGGATACGGCTATCGGCACACTATCCCCCGAATGGGCAGATCGGACAGGATTGCCTGAAAGCCTGGTCATCGGCATAGGGGCGCTAGATGCACACATGGGCGCTGTAGGCGCTGCTATTAAGCCCTATTCATTAGTGAAAGTCATCGGTACGTCCACCTGCGACATATTGGTGGCGCCGACCGCTAGGCACCGTGGCCAGTTTGTAGATGGAATTTGCGGACAAGTCGACGGTTCTGTTATTCCCGGCATGCTCGGGTTTGAAGCCGGGCAGTCCGCTTTTGGCGACCTATACCAGTGGTTTGCCCGTTTGGTGACTTATCAGCAGGAACAGCATGCGATTATCGGTCGCATTCTGGAGGCATTGAATCAGGAAGCCGCAGCTTTGCCGATCACGGAGACCGACGAGGTAGCACTCGATTGGGTAAACGGAAGGCGTACGCCAGACGTCAATCCCGCATTGAACGGTTGGCTCACAGGCATCCGGTTGGGCACGGATGCACCAAGGCTATTCAAGGCGCTGGTAGAAGCTACGGCGTTTGGCTCGAAAGCCATCGTGGATCGCTTTGAAAAGGAAGGCGTCCCTGTCAACGAAATCATTGCCACCGGAGGCATTGCCAAAAAATCGCCCTATGTGATGCAAGTGCTGGCAGATGTGTTAGGTCGGCCTATTAAGACGGTGAATACCGAGCAGTCTTGTGCGCTGGGATCAGCGATGTGCGCTGCGGTAGCGGCTGGCTTATACCCGACGGTCAATGCGGCGCAGGAGGCCATGTCTTCCGGATTTGATCGGGAATATCGGCCGCATCCCGACCGTATTGGCATATACGAAATACTGTATCAACGGTATCAGGCATTGGGCGCGCTGCAAGCTTCTATTTTAAATGACCGCTGATGTCCATGCATTGCTGGAGTAATCCAAATAATCACTCGCTAACATCCTACAATACCCCGCCAATTTGCTACAGAACAGGGATACCTAGGCTACCTACCTTTGGAGGTATCAATTATAAGTTAGACAATTACCCTGATATCAATGAGCAAAAAGAACAAAGGATTTATTCCTGTTATGTTGACTCCCTTCAATGCGGACGGAACAATAGATTATGATGGATTAACCAGGTTAACCGAACTGTACCTCCACGCGGGTGCATCAGGCCTGTTTGCCAATTGCCTTTCCAGTGAAATGTTTGAACTGCATGACGAAGAACGACTGGCGGTGACCAGGCATGTCGTAGCGGTGGCAGATGGAGCAGTCCCTGTGGTAGCAACGGCTACATTCGGGGGAACCGTCCAACAACAATCCGATTTTGTAAAACGCATGTACGACACGGGCATTGAGGCGGCCATCGTGATTACCAATATGTTGGCGGACGAGTACGAACCGAACGAACTGTTTGAGGAAAACGTTTTCCAATTATTGGATGCCACACCTGGGATTCCGCTGGGTTTTTATGAATGCCCCGATCCGTTCAAGCGGGTGCTTGCTGCGGAGCAGCTAAAGCGGTTTGTGGATACCGGAAGGGTAATTTATCACAAGGACACGTGTTTGGATATCGATCTGGTGAAAGCAAAACTGGCGGTGACCGAAGACGTTCCCTCCTTTGGTCTATATGATGCTTACATGGTACATGCCGTGGAGTCGCTGAAAGCTGGATCAGCCGGACTCTCTTGCATCCAAGGGAATTATTACCCGGAATTGGTCGTATGGTTGTGTGACAACTATGACAACGCCGACCTGGCCGAAGAAGTAGCGCGTGTCCAACAGTTTTTCATCGACAACATGGACGTCATGCATACGGTTTATCCGCTGGTAGCAAAATATTTTTTACAGCAGCGTGGCCTCCCGATATCCACATTTACAAGGCGGGATGTCGGCATGTTTGATGACGAGGTTAAAGCCCAGGTGGACGCATTATATGCGCGGTATCTCGAATACCTCAGTGTGCTGAACGTAATAAAATAGTGCGCAATGTCTTGGATACGGAAGGATACAATCTGCTTTTTATTGTTATTTTACGGCACTGATTTATAAACTTACATTCGATTATCATGAATAATCTTCCAGTATTGGACCTTGCTGTCATTTTCATATACCTGCTTGCGATGGTATTTGTGGGTGTATGGTTTTCCCGAAGAAACAAAAGTGCCGATCAGTTTACCAAAGCTTCGGGAATGATTCCCGGCTGGGCGGTGGGCATTTCCTTGTATGCGACGTTCCTGAGTAGCAATACGTTTCTTGGCGTTCCGGGCAAAGCATTTGGCAGCAATTGGAATTCGTTTGTGTTTAGTTTGTCGATGCCATTAGCAGCGTGGATTTCGGTGAAGTATTTTGTGCCTTTTTACAGAACGTTTGGGGGGATATCGGCCTATAGCAACCTGGAAGAGCGGTTTGGCCCATGGGCAAGGACGTATTCCGTTTTTTGTTTCTTGCTAATCCAAATCGCACGGATGGGATCCATTTTCTTCGGCATAGCGCTCAGCCTTCAGGCACTCACGGGATATAGCATGATCAGCATCATGTTGGTCATGGGTATCTGTATCGTGATTTACACCGTGATGGGGGGGATGGAAGCCGTGATATGGACCGAAGTCGTCCAAGGCGTACTCAAAACGTTTGGTGGACTGCTCATTCTGTATCTCGTTGTCCAAAACATTGATGGGGGCATTGGAAAAATCGCGGATATTGCGATACGCGATGATAAATTCAGTTTGGGGAGTTTTGACCTGAATTTTACGGAACCCACATTTTGGGTCATATTTCTATATGGCCTATTCATGAACCTGAAAGCCTTTGGCTTCGACCAAAACTATGTTCAGCGCTACCATACGGCTAGTTCGCTCAAAGAAGCTGGAAAATCAGTCTGGCTTTGCATCAAGCTTTATGTCCCGATATCACTGGTTTTTTTCATCATCGGGACAGCGCTGTATGCCTACTACGATCAGCACCCCGCACTCGCGGAAGCCATCAAAATACAGGCAGCGGCCGATAGGTTGCCGCTTGGCGCTAATACTGCCGAAATCGAACAGTTGGCTAAGACCTTGGGACCCGAGGACTATGGCGACAAGGTGATGCCACACTTCATGGTTCAGATGATTCCTGCCGGATTATTGGGGCTGATCATTTCGGCAATTTTAGCGGCAGCGATGAGCACCATCAGCTCCAGCATGAACGCCTCGGCGACAGTCTTTATTGAAGACATCTACAAGCGGTATTTCAGTCCGGGTATGGATGACAAGAAAAAGTTGCGGTTATTATTTATCGGGACTGCTTTTTTTGGCCTTTTGGGAATGTTTGCTGGCGTGGCGATGATTGGGGTCAAAAGTATCCTGGATACGTGGTGGGAGCTTTCAGGGATTTTTGCCGGTGGAATGTTCGGACTTTTTCTGCTCAGTATTATCAGCAAAAAGACGGGAAATAATCAAGCATTGGTGGCTGTGATTGCCGGGATATTGGTCATTTTATGGATGACTTTTT
This sequence comes from Parapedobacter koreensis, assembly GCF_900109365.1. GTDB lineage: Bacteria > Bacteroidota > Bacteroidia > Sphingobacteriales > Sphingobacteriaceae > Parapedobacter > Parapedobacter koreensis. The sequence goes on from NZ_FNZR01000004.1 coordinate 334,737, forward strand.
CGTATTTGATCCCTGATCAATATGCCTTCTTAAGAAATACATTACATGCCAACATGGTGATTGTGGTGGGAACGCTGGTGATTTTTCTGACCGGTGTTTTGCTCACGTTTCTGAAAAGGCGGATAGCCGGATAACCGATTGGAAATACGCCTTGTACGGTATGGCAATATTGTACAAAGAGTAGTAAACATGTAATATAAAAGCGCCCCCCTCATTACTGAACTTTGTAAAGTCGCTGTAATGCTTAGATAGGATAAGGGTTGCGCGGCAACTGATTATAACAATAGTAATAAACCTAATTTATATGAGAAAGCAATTAACAAACTACTTGGTGGTATTCTGTGCTTTAATTTGGGTTCAGCAAGCAAGGGCACAAATTACGGTTACAGGAAGGGTCATTGACTCACTGACGGGAGAGGCATTGGGCGGTGCGACGGTGAGCTTGCTCCAATCTTCCCTGAGTACGACAACGAATGAAACCGGCAATTATTCAATTTCCGTTCCGGTTGGCAATTCCACGTTGGCGATTTCCTATATCGGATATCAGTCCACTACCGTTGAAGTTGGAAATAGGACGACCGTTGATGTCGTTTTGGTGAAAGCGGATGCGGCACTGGATGAGGTTGTCGTTGTCGGATACGGCACGACAAAAGAAGTGAATCTGACCGGCTCGGTATCCGTCGTCAATAACAAGGATATCAATTGGAAACAGGTTGGGCAAACGTCCATGGCATTGCAGGGGGTAGCCCCGGGCGTGACGATTACCCAGGGTTCGGGGCAACCGGGTAATGATGCCGGTACGATTCGCATACGGGGCTTAGGTACACTGGGGGCGGCTGGCCAAGATCCGTTGGTGCTTGTCGATGGCGTTGAAATGGGATTGAATAATATCGACCCCAATGACATCGAAACGATCTCGGTGTTGAAAGATGCTGCATCTGCGGCGATTTATGGCTCACGGGCTGCAAATGGCGTCATCTTGGTGACAACAAAAAGAGCGCGATCGAATAAAATCGCTGTGAATTACAACACCTACGCAGGCTGGCAAAAACCCACGAACTTGCCTAAACTCGTTAGTGGATTGGACCATATGTTGCTGTTGAATGAGGCTAACCAAAACGTGAATCAATCCCCTACATTCCAAGAGAGCTATATTGAAGCTTATCGGGAGAATGCGCCGAGTGACTTATATCCGAATACAGATTGGCAAACGCTTACCCTTACCTCATCGGGGTTCATGCATAATCATTCGCTGGATATATCGGGTGGTTCGGATTTCATTAAGGTACGTGCTTCTTTCAATCATTTGAATCAAGGCGGGCTTATTCCCAACACCGGCTACAGACGAAGCTCGCTTCGCGTCAATACGGACTTGAAGGCGTCAGACAAATTGGGCTTTAAATTGGACATCCGTGGCAATGATGCGTTTGTTTTTGAACCGGGCATTGCCCCTGCACATATTTTCTTTTTGATGAATGGGCGGATCCCCGCCAATCAAGAAGGATTGCTATCCGACGGCCGGTATGGACAAGGCTGGTTGGGTGAAAATCCAATGGCCGCTGCCAATGCATCCGGACGGTCAGATGAGCGGACCTATTCGGCCATTATTAATTTGCAGGCCGACTGGAAACCGATAGACGGTATGAATATTAACGTCATGTATTCTCCGGAAGTATCAAGCGGAATGAATAAGTTATTCAGGAAAACTTACCAAACATTCTATGGTGATGGGCGATTGGCTTATTCCTACCCTGCGATTAATTCATTGACGCAAACCAATCCATTTAACAGACAGGATAACTTCCGGGTGTTGCTTGACTATGCCCGGGGAGTTCAACAGCACAATTTTAAGGTGCTGGGCGGTTTCGAGCTTATAGACTCGTATGCGGAATCATTCAACGCGCGGCGGGAGAATTTTGTGCTTCAAGACTATCCTGTATTAAACGCGGGGTCTCGGGAAAACCAACAAGCCAACGGAGCGGGCGGCACGGAATATGGTCTGATGTCGTTTTTCGGAAGATTGAATTACGACTATGCGGAAAAAATCCTTTTTGAGGCCAACCTGCGGTACGATGGTTCTTCGCGATTTGCCAAAGGGAATCGCTTTGGGCTGTTTCCTTCATTTTCAGCGGGCTGGCGATTGTCTGAAGAACCCTTTTTGCAAGATGTGGATATTATTGACAACTTAAAAGTGAGGGCATCATGGGGGCAGCTGGGCAACCAAAATATCGGAGACTACCCCTTTGTCTCGGCAGTTGATCTATCGCAAAGCTATATTTTTAACGAGTCGGCCGTACAGGCAGCAGCCCTTACACAGTTGGGCAACAACCTGATATCCTGGGAGACGACCGAGATGCTCAATGTCGGCTTAGATGCCACCCTTTTTAATAAGCTGTCGCTCACTGCGGAATATTATGTCCGGAATACGAAGGACATCTTGCTGGAATTGCCTATACCCGGTGCCGTAGGGTTGGGAGCGCCCTATCAGAATGCCGGAAAAGTGCGAAACAAAGGGTGGGATATCAGTTTAAACCATTTTAATACCATTGGTGATTTTAACTATAATGTCAGGCTAACCCTGTCGGACGTAAAAAATGAGATCGTTGATTTAGAGGGAACAGGCCCGTACATCTCGGGGAGTACGATACGGATGGAAGGATACCCCATCGATGCTTTTTTTGGATACCAATCGCAGGGGCTATTCCAAACAGCTGAAGAAGTCGCAGCGCATGCGGCATTGTCAAGTGGTGCCTCTGCGCCCGGAGACATTAAATATGTGGACCAAAACGGAGATCATGTAATCAATGCAGACGATAGGGTGGTCTTGGGTTCTAATATCCCTCGGTATACGTATAGTGCAGACCTGACGGCATCCTTCAAGGGGTTTGACTTGAATGTGTTTCTACAGGGCGTCGGCAAAGTGGAGGGTTACCTACAAGGTTCGGGTGTATGGGCGTTTGACACGGGAGGCACGGCATACATGCACCATTTGGATCGGTGGACACCGGAAAACCCCAATGCATCCTACCCAAGGTTGACTTTCGGCCTTACCAATAATTACCAGCACTCGGATTATTGGATGATAAACGGGGCGTACCTTCGGGTGAAAAATATCCAATTAGGATATACCTTACCACAGCGGATACTCGGAAATGGCTTTATTAAAAACTTCCGGATTACGGCCAGCGGGCAAAACCTACTTACGTTCGATAACTTTTTGGATGGTTTTGACGTGGAAATCCCACGCGGAAGTATTGAACGTTATCCGATAGTTAAGATATATTCTTTTGGCCTCAACGTAAATTTTTAACACCATAGTTATGAAAAGATATAGTAAACTATTAAGCATATTTACTTTGTGGACGATGATGTCTTGTAGTGACATTTTGAACAAAGTGCCTTTGGATGGGCCGGCAGACATCACCTTTTTACAATCGACAGCCGAATTGAGTCTTGCCGTAAATGGCGTTTACCGGAATCTTTGGTACAATTCGCTCAGCGCTTCCGGCCAATGGGAATATGTACTCGACCATTCCTCCGATATCGGATGGGATCGGAATCTGAGTGTATTTACATTTGCCGGAAACGGCAGCCACAGTGCTGCCGAAGCATCGTTTAGTTCCATTTGGGATCATTTGTACGCCGGAATAGGCCGCGCCAATTACATATTAGCCAACTTGGATCGGGTAGCCGACGCTTCGCAGGAAACGCTGGATCTTGCTGACGGGCAAGTTCGTTTCTTAAGGAGCTACTGGTATAGCCAATTGATTACACTATGGGGGGATGTGCCATTGGTATTGGAGCCGCTTGACATCGATGACAATAAACTTCCCCGTACCGCAAAGATGGAAATCGTTGATTTGCTGCTTGCCGATCTGGATATCGCAGCGGATAAGTTGCCGGAAACCTGGGGCACTGCTGATAGAGGAAGAGCAACGAAGGGTGCGGCGTTGGCGTTGAAATCCAGGATTGCATTGATTGGTGAACGGTATGACGTAGCGGCAGCAGCGGCAAACGAAGTCATACAAAGTGGCGTGTATGCGTTGTATCCCGACTACGAAAAACTCTTTTCTTATGAAGGGGAGAGCTCTTCCGAAGTGATATTTGAGATCATGTTCCAATATGGAATTTATGATCACCGGATGCCTATTTCCACCTTTTCAAGAAACGCACAGGGCAACAGTACGAAGGTGCCCACGCAATCGTTGGTGGATTCATACGAATGTATTGATGGCCTGACGATTGATCAGTCGCCCCTTTATGACCCCGCCAAGCCTTTCGAAAACAGAGACCCCCGACTGAGGCAGACCATTGCGGTACCGGGAGACGTGTTTTTGGGTTTCCAGTTTGAGACCCATAAGGATAGCATTACGTGCTGGAATTACAATGTTTCCCCTGCTACCCGGATTCCCAATCAGGATGCAACCAATGCATATGCCAGTTTTTCCGGGTATTGCTGGAGAAAGACTACGGATCCCCAGGATGGGGGAGCATTACGGAACAATTCTTCGTTGAATTTTATGGTATTGCGTTTAGGGGAGGTTCTGCTGAACTATGCCGAAGCCAAAATTGAGCTCAACGAGCTGGATGCATCTTGTTTGGAGGCAATTAATCGCATCAGGGGACGGGAAAGTGTCCAGATGCCATCCATCCCAGCAGGGAAGTCCCAAGCGGAGATGAGGGCCATTGTACGTCGGGAACGGAAGGTGGAATTGGCGTTGGAGGGGCTTCGTTTGCAAGATATCCGGCGATGGAAAATTGCCGAGAAAGTCATGCCGGGGCCGTTATACGGGAGACCCCAAAAGCCATACAATTATGAAGATCAGGGTGTACCCGTTCTTGATCAGGACGGTGTGCTGGATTATACCGCATATGCCGATAAATTGAGCGTAATCGAGCAACGCGCATTTAACCCCCAGCGCGATTACCTTTGGCCAATCCCGCAAAGTGAAATGGATATTAATCCCAACCTTATTCAGAATCCAAATTATTAAAACGGAAAAATTAACATGAATAAACGAACTATTGTGATGAAAAAAAGTGTTGTATTGCTGCTAGTCTGCGGGATGTTTATCTCATCATTTACCGCATATGGCCAGACCCATGTAAAAGTAATGTACGAGCAGGGGAAATATGGAGGTTGGCCGGCAAACTGGGGCATGTGGAACTGGGGAAATGAAATTCTCGTCGGCTACTCTTATGCCAATCATAAAGACATCAGTGGACACGGCCACTCCTATGATCCAGCAAGTAGCCTGACGAAGTTTTCGCGAAGCGTAGACGGCGGGCTTACGTGGACCATGGAGGATGCGTACGAAAACGGTATCACAGAATCAACATGGGAAAACAACCTTGGTGAACGGTCAAAGAAGGCGACTAAATTAGCCGAACAAATCGACTTTTTAAAAGCGGATTTCGCCATGACGTTTCGGATGCGCGGAGAATTATTTGGAGGCACGTCGTTTTATTACACCTATGATCGGGGCCGTCATTGGGAAGGCCCGTATGAGCTGACTGTTCCTTTTTCAGGACCAGCGCCAACGGGCATCGTGTCCAGAAGTGATTATATCATTGAAGGCAAGCATTCGATGACTGCCTTTTTGACCGTTGGGTTCGGAGATGACGAAAAGAATTGGCGGCAAGTCGCTTGTGTGCGTACAGACGATGGGGGAAAAACATGGCAGCATCTGTCTTGGATCGGACCCGAAGGGATTAATTCGATCATGCCGTCATCGGTGAAATTAGGTGCTGGCAAATTGTTGACGATCATCAGACGCACCAAGCCCGCTATGATGGTAACCTTTCTCTCTGAGGACAATGGAAAGACATGGACGCAATTAAATGATCCGGTCAAAGTAGACGCCAATGGACACCCACCGGCTTTGTTGAAACTAAAGGATGGAAGGTTGTGTTTGGTTTATGGCATCCGGGAAGCTACTACCATGGATGATGGCATCGGCATGTACGTCACCTTTAGCAGCGATGAAGGAAAGCACTGGAGCAAGCCTGAATTGCTCCGGGGCAAGGATGGTGCGGCTTGGGACATCGGCTATCCCAGGGCCATTGAGCTACCGGATGGAAAAGTTGTGGCGACGTATTATTATAACAATGTCAACTGGGGCGATAAATACCGGTACATCAGTGCAACGATTTTTGACCCAAAACAAAAATGATGATGAAAAATATATTCAATGAGTGCGGCCTATTGGTGCTTGTCGCTTCACTGACCATTTTCGGTTGTGAAAATGCACCAAAGCAGGAAAATACCACGGTGGCTGACAGTATCTATCACACCAAGGTATATTATGAGGAAGGCAAATATGGCGGTTGGCCTGCCAACTGGGGCATGTGGAATTGGGGCGATGAAATCTTGGTTGGCTTTACGAAGGCCGATCACGAAGATCGGCAGGGCCATACATTTAACCAAGCCTCATCCGTTACGATGTTTTCGAGGAGCAAGGACGGTGGGCATACATGGACGATGGAAGATGCCTTTAGCCAGGGAATTACGGAAGCCACCGTTGAGCATAATGTCGGCGAACAATCCAAATCGGCAACACCGCTCGATACGCCTATTGATTTTACGCAGCCTGATTTCGCGCTGACATTCCGCATGACCCATATGCTTGATGGCCCTACATCTTTTTATTTTACAACGGATCGCGGCAAAACGTGGAATGGAGCCTATCAACTCCAGGTGGATTTTCCGGCACCAAAACCTGTGGGCATAGTATCCCGTACGGCATATCTTATCGAAGGGAAACACGAAATGACCGCGTTCTTAACCGTGGGATTCCGGAAAGCGGATAGTGACTGGCGGGAGGTGGCTTGTGTGCGGACGACGGATGGAGGCATTACCTGGAAATTTCTGTCTTGGATAGGCGAACATGCGATCAACTCCATTATGCCCGCGGCAGTGAGGCTGGGGCCTCAAAAATTGCTCGCACTGATCCGCCGTACAAAACCAGCGGAGATGGCCGCATTTATCTCAGAAGATAACGGGTTGAGCTGGACCAAAATAGCTGATCCGGTAAAAGTAGATGCAAATGGACATCCACCTGCATTGTTGAAACTCAAAGACGGCCGTCTTTGTTTGGTATACGGAATCAGGCACCCCGAAACAATGCCTGACGGACGTGGCATGTACGTCGTCTATAGCAGCGATGATGGGCAAACGTGGACCACTCCGCGGCAAATCCGGGGTGGAGATGGGTCTAATGGCGATATTGGATATCCGAGATCCGTGGAGCTGCCCAATGGACAGGTGGTAGCGACTTATTATTACAATAATGCGGAAGCGGGCGATAAATACCGGTATATCGCGGCAACTATTTTTGATCCGCAATCGTAAAAACGCTGAACGGCTATGAAAAATAACCAACATGAAAGTAATACGTTTGACGTCATTGTTTGCGGGGGTGGTCCTTCCGGGGTGGCGGCTGCGCTTTCAGCAGCAAGACGTGGAGCGAAAACGCTTCTTGTGGAGCGCTATGGATTTTGCGGTGGGATGGCCACCGCCGCCTTAGTAAATCCTTGGTGCGGGCACGAATTTACTGACCAGGCAACGGGTAGAAATGGCGCAATCATTGGCGGTGTTTTTAAGGAAGTGGTTTCGGCGATGCATGAAAAAGGAGGATACGGTTCGGAATTGTCTCCGGCGGCGTTTGACGATGAATTGCTGAAGCACGTATATGACACGATGTTGCTGGAGGCAGGTGTAGTCCTCCGGTACCATTCCTTTTTGAAAGCCGTCCATATGCGTGGCGATACCATCACCTCCATTGACGTGTTTTCGAAAGGAGGGGGCGAAACGCTGTTTGCAAAGCAATTTATCGATTGTTCGGGCGATGCGGATTTAGCAGCGATGGCAGGCATGCCCTTTGATGTTGGCCGGCCCGAAGATGGCTTAACGCAGGCGATGACCGTAAGTTTCAGGATGGCCAATGTAGACAAGGCCGACATGTTGGCTACGCGCAACCTACGGAAAGCGCGGGCACTTGTTGAACCTTATTTTCAACAAGCACTTGCCGACGGCAGCCTTTACTATCCTTATCGCCCGTTTGTGCATTTCTACGATTATCCCCGACCGGGGATACTCCATTTCAACATGACGCGTATCAATGAAGTTTCCGGATTGTCAGCCATTGATTTGACGAAGGCCGAAATTGAAGGGCGGCGCCAGGCCTATGTAATAGGGGAGTGGCTCATCAAGAACGTGCCCTGGTTTAAGCATGCCTTCGTGGAAAAGGTGGCCTGTCAGGTAGGCGTGCGGGAGACCCGTCATATCCATGGCCTTTATAAGCTAACACAGGACGATATTGTAAATGCCACAAAGTTCAGCGATGGGATTGCCCGGTCACGGTATTTCATTGACATCCATAATCCGAAAGGTGCTCACGATGTACAGCAGAAGCCCGGTGAACAAGGGGCTGTACGCAGAGATTTTGGTCCGCCGGAAGGGGATTATTACGAAGTACCGTTTCGCTCCCTGATAACGGAAAACTTCCCCAACTTGATTGTCGCATGCCGTGGATTGTCAGCCACACACGAAGCCTCCGCTGCGGTACGGGTGATGGCCACGATGCATGCCATTGGCGAAGCAGCGGGCATTGCCGGGGCAACGGCCGCTCGGGAGGATAAACGTGTGCAGGATATCGATGGGAAGTGGTTGAGGCACCAAATTCCTTTTATGCAGGAGCCACCTGATTTTGGTGCGCTTTGGAAAGCCGCCAATGGATATCCATGGACATTGATCGCTTCGGTCTGAAAGAAGAAGATTTTGAGGATGAAAAGGATGATTTTTTTCTTTATTGCGCTATTCGTATCGGCTTCGGCACATGGACGGCCGGAGCCCACGCTTAGTCGCACCGGTATTATCTTGGACACCGACGCAAATAATGAATTGGATGACCAGCATGCGCTTGCCTATCTGCTTTTAAATACCCAAGCGTTCAATGTGCTTGGTGTCACGGTGAATGCTACACATGGGGGCGGTGCCATCGAACGGCACTATGACGAAGCATACCGGGTATTGCAATTATGTGGGGCGGAGCAGCAAACACCGCTTTTAAAAGGGGCTAATGCTGACTTTGTAAGTATCCTGCCCATGATTGGAAAGGATTCGTATGATGGGAAGGAAGCGGTGGAATTCATTATCAACAAAGCTAAGCAGGCGACTACCGCAGACAAACTGACCATCATTGCCGTTGGGAAACTTACAAATATTGCGTTAGCGCTGAAAAGCGATCCAGCGGTTGCTTCAAACATGAGGGTCGTTTGGCTTGGGGGAAATTATCCCCAAGAGGGTGAGTATAATTTAAAGGCGGATACAGCTGCATTGAATTATGTGCTGAAAAATACCGTTGAGTTTGAGATGGTAACCGTGCGGTACGGTAAGGACTCCGGATCGGATGCAGTACGGATTAAACAAGCTACCATTCAATCGGAGATGCCAGGTAAAGGGCCAACGGTACCATTTGATGTTATTGGTCGGCATGGGGGCAAATTTAGGACCTTTGGGGATTATTCGGTGAGTTTATTTGAGCACATCAGTTATAAGGATAAACAGCGAACAAGGGCATTATTTGACGTAGTGCCCCTTGCCATCGTAAAAAATCCAACATGGGGGAAAAGCCGTTTGATACCAAGTCCGTTATATATTGATGGCCAATGGGTCGAACAGGCGCACAGCAACAGGTATATCACACTTTGGGAACATTTCGATGGTGAGGCGATTGTGCAAGATTTTTTATCGTGCTTCCAGCATGCAGCTCCGGCAACCGACGGCTTTTTGGCGGACAGATGGAGCTTCGAAGATACCGCAATCCCCTTGGCCAACAGCGCCCGTACGCAGCGCGACACCAGTAAAGGGATTCAAAAACGGGGCGATATTTCTTTTTCCGACGGCTTAGCTGAATTAGCTGCCGGGACAGGGCGGGATGATGCGCTTGAGGGACGAAGTGGTGCAATCAACCAGAAAGAATTTACTGTTTGGATGAGACTCAAGCTTTCCAGCGATTCGCTATCTCCTACTGGCCAGGATGGAAAGTCTGAATTTCTCCAAGTAGGAGGCATAAAACTGTATTATCTTACGGATAAGGGAGCGGGGAAAGGCACGTTTTATGGTTTGGATGGCAATCTGGTAGCCAAGGAGCGATTGGTGGAGCTATCACCTCCGGCCAAAATAAACATCGACTTTGATTCCTGGATTCAAGTGGCATTGACCAAGAAAAATGAACAGGGATTCGATAACTATCGGGTTTATTGCCGCATAGAGAATGCAAATAAAAATCTGGTAAACTGGGTTTATTTGGGGCATTTACAAGGGCTTGCGGGGGATAATGGTGATGGGTTAGCGATAGGTAACTTATCCACGGAATACCCACTGACACGCGGGCTCCTTATCGACGAATTGCGCTGTTACGAAAGGTGCCTGAACGATCAGGAATTGTTGGATATATGGCCTTCCCTCACCGGGTTCGGTAGCTATCCTGAAAAGCCCTATGGTACGATTATCGATTACAGCCCTGCGAAGACTGGCCGGTATATCGCCGGTTCGCCATCTATTGCCGTATTGGATGATGGTAGCTACTTGGCGAAAGGGGATGATTATGGGCCGGCGGTGGGTGTCAGTGAGCTTGCCCGGATCTATAAATCAGTGGACAACGGTGCATCATGGAAACCAATCAGTGAAGTTGAAGGGATTACGTGGGCAACACTTTTTACCCACCGTGGGGCGGTCTACCTAATAGGAACCAGCGCAGGCCACGGTTTGGGGCATGCCATTATCATGAAGTCAAATGACGGTGGAGTCACTTGGACACAGCCGATAGATGCCGACAATGGACTGCTTTTTTCAGACCTTTCTTACCATACGGCACCAGTCCCCGTCATTATCCATAACGGCAGAATATGGCGCGCCATGGAGGATGAAAAAGGAGAAGGCGGTTGGGGTAAAAATTTCAGGGCCTTGATGCTGAGTGCTCCTGTTGATGCAGACTTAATGAAGGCCTCGAATTGGACGGTTTCTGAGCCATTGGGCTATAATGCTCAATGGTTAGATCGGCAGTTCAACGGTTGGCTGGAAGGAAATGCCGTGGTTTCACCCCAAGGCAACATCGTCAATATGTTGCGGGTAAGCATGACCCAGGGTGGTGGAAAAGCGGCCATTATCAGATATGATGCATACGGGAAGAAGCCGAACTTCGATCCTCAGCAAGATTTTATCGATTTTCCCGGCGGAAGTACCAAATTTCATGTCTTGTTTGATTCAGTTTCGAATAGATATTGGGCACTGTCCAATGCCGTGTTAAAAAAACATGAAAATGAGCGTCATACGCAAGGGATGATCAGAAACACACTCGTGCTTATGTGTTCTGCCGACTTAGCACATTGGGAGATCATTGATACCGTTTTGTACCATCCAGATGTGGCCAAACATGGCTTTCAGTATCCGGCTTTTGCAGTTGATGGTGAAGATATTGTACTGGTTTCAAGGACAGCTTATCACGATGACTTTGGAGGGGCATTTAGGCAGCACGATGTTAACTACTTCACTTTCCATCGCATAAGACAATTTAGAAAGTTACTGCCAAGAAAGGAGGAATAGCTGTAAAATAGCATCCAGCAATCGGGATTACCGAAATGAGCCTTATATTAGCTTGCTCAATGGGGATACAGAAAAAAATGTTATGGAAAAGTTAGTAAACGCATTGCTATTAGCCCTATCCTCTTGTTGCTTAGCCTGTCAATCAATCGACAGCGGTAACATCGACAAATCCGACCTTCCAGAATTGGCCGAGCCGGGTGTGGGTGCTTATCTAAAAGGCCAGTTGGTTTATCCCTTGGACAACAAACCGACACCACAATGCCATGCGTCCACTATCGTGGAAACACCAGAAGGGCTGGTTGCTGCGTTTTTTGCAGGTACGGAGGAAGGGGATCCCGATGTCGGTATTTGGATTTCGCGCTTGGTGGACAGTACGTGGATGCGGCCTATAGCAGTTGTGGATGGCGTGGTCAATGACACGTTGCGGTATCCGTGCTGGAATCCGGTTTTGTTCCATCCCGATGGTGGAGACCTGATGCTCTTTTATAAGGTTGGCCCCAGTCCGCAGACTTGGTGGGGAATGCTGATGACTTCGGTTGATAATGGTGAAACGTGGTCTGCACCGAGAAAGCTGGGTGAGGATCCAAAAATCGGGCATCTACTGGGGCCAATAAAAAATAAACCCATACAGCTTGGCAACGGCACCATCATCAGCCCAACCAGTATTGAATATCCGAAGGGTGACGGTGAAGACCAGGATTGGCGCGTCTATTTCGAAGTCAGCAGGGACTTGGGACAGACATGGGAAGTCGTTGGCCCCATCAATGATGGTGTCGAATTTGACGCTATCCAGCCGAGCGTGCTGACGTATCCCGACGGGAGGTTACAGGTAATTTGCCGCACACGGCAGGATGTATTGGCCGAAAGCTGGTCAGAAGATAATGGCCATACGTGGAGCAAGATGATAGCGATGCCGCTGCCCAACCCAAATTCCGGCACGGATGCGGTGACCTTAAAAGATGGACGTCAACTGCTGGTTTATAATCATTCCACGAGGAAAGGCGAGGAGCCGAAAGGACGTAATGTACTGAACCTGGCCCTATCGGATGATGGAAAGGACTGGAAGCCAATAATGACATTGGAAAACGAACCCATTGAAGATGGCTATGCTTATCCGGCTGTTATTCAATCGTCAGATGGTTTGGTGCATATCACTTACACTTACAACAGGCGATCGGTAAAATACGTGGTCGTCGATCCGGAGGCTATGTAAAAATACCTACTTTTGTGCTGTGAAACCAATAACATGAAAGATTATAAAGCATATTTTATCATACCGGCTCCGCCGGAACTGGTTTTTTTGGCACTTACCACCGCGGAGACTATCCGGCTGTGGACGGGCGACGAGGCGGTAATGGTTGCCGAGCCAGGCAGCGAGTTTTCGCTTTGGGACGGGGCGATAGTGGGCAAAAACCTGTCGTTTGAGCCCGGCAGGCAAATCGAACAGCAATGGTATTTCGGCGAGCAGGAACAGCCTTCCATCGTGGTCATCAAACTGCACGATCATAAACACGGGACGTCAATGGAGATACGGCAAAGCAATATCCCCGATGAGGAATACGATGACCTTGTGGAGGGGTGGCGCACCGAATATGCGGGAGCGCTCATCGACTTCTATACGGAGTGAAATTTCACCACGTCTTTAACGTCAATTTATGGCTCAGTATACAAATAGTGATGCAACGGGGCGCGGGCAATCACGGCAACGCCTGGTGTCGTTGGATGCCTTCCGCGGATTTACCGTGGCTGCGATGATTATTGTGAACACGCCAGCGAGCTGGAATCACGTGTTTCCACCATTGCTGCATGCGACTTGGCATGGGATTACACCTACGGACTGTGTTTTCCCGTTTTTCATTTTTATTGTGGGGATCGCCATCACCTTGTCCTACGACAAGCTTAAGGCAACAGGGGCCTCCACGAAACAAGTGGTATGGAAAACCCTTAAGCGCGCTTCCGTCATTTTTCTCTTAGGCATATTTTTAGGCTTGTTTCCCGAGTTCAATTTTTCCGAAATCCGCGTTGCTGGTGTGCTGCAACGCATCGCGCTTGTGTTTTTGGCATGTGCGTTCTTGTTTTGGTACACCAACTGGAAACAGCAGGCGCTGATTGGCGCCGTTGTGCTGGTGGTTTATTGGATGGCGATGGTGTGCATTCCGGTTCCGGGTGTAGGAATGGGCTTGCTGGAGCCGGGTAAAAACCTTGCCGCCTGGGTGGATAATATGCTAATGCCCGGCAGGATGTGGCAGGGCACATGGGATCCGGAAGGCCTGCTTAGCACGCTTCCAGCCGTAGCAACCGGGATTTCGGGCATGTTAATCGGCAGGCTTATCGCGAATCCCAATGTATCAAGAGAACAAAAGGTGGCTTGGATGTATTTGCTGGGATTATCAGCTTTTGTCCTGGGCTCGGTATGGGGGTGGGTTTTTCCGATCAACAAAAACTTATGGACAAGCCCGTATGTCCTCTATACGTCCGGATTGGCTTCCATGGTATTGGCTTCGTTATTTTTTGTTATTGAAGTATTAGGCGTGAAAAAATGGGCGACTGTTGGCGTGATCTTCGGGAGTAACGCCATCGTGGCCTATGTGCTGGGAAGTATCATACCCAGTGTGCTTGCACCATTGAATAACTGGTATGTTATGAACGTGGTGGAAGGTAGGAACTGGGCTGAATTGGCATCACTGCTGTGGGCCGTAGGGGTATGCTTCTTGTGCTATATTCCCATTTACCTGCTTTACCGGAAAAAAATATTCGTCAGAATTTAATAACTTACGAAACCTTATAAACTTATGAACAGATTATCCCTTATCCGTGCCTTCGCGTTGGCTTATGGTCTGCTCTTGCTATCCGTCCAGATCACCACTGCCCAAACCCGATCCAATCAACTTATCCAAGTGGTGGTATCGCCGGAAAAGCCCGATTGGACATATGCAGTGGGAGAGGAAATAAATTTTTTCGTGACGGTGCTCCGGCATCAGGCTTTGATGGAAAATGCCGAGGTGACCTACACCATCAGTTTGGAAAAAATGGCTCCGTTGCAATCGGGTAAGGTCCCGCTGAAGATTGGCACCGCCGTGGTGGGCAAGACGTTGAAACTTGATGAACCGGGTTTCTTGCGCTGTGAGGCACGCATCACCGTGGACGGCGTGGAATACCGGGGTATTGGTACGGCGGCTGTAGCGCCGGAAAGCGTACAGCCTACGCAGCAGTTGCCCGATGATTTCTGGGAGTTTTGGAATGGCGCAAAAGCCGAAGCGGCCAAGGTGCCCTTGGATGCCAAGCTGACGCTGCTTCCTGAGCGGTGCACGGAGAAGGCCGATGTATACCAGGTAAACATGCAAAACTATGAAACGGGTGCCCGCCTTTACGGCATATTGGCCAAGCCCAAGATAGCTGGAAAGTACCCGGCAGTCCTGCAGGTGCCCGGTGCGGGCATCCGGCCATATGCAGGCATTGTGGATTTGGCCGAGAAAGGCATCATTACACTGCAAATCGGCATCCATGGGATTCCGGTCACCTACGAAACAGGCTTATATGACGATCTGCGTGCAGCTCCTTTGAAAAACTACCAGTTTTTCAATATGGACGATCGGGACCAGTACTACTATAAGCGGGTATACTTGGGCTGTGTACGGGCGATTGATTACCTCTATTCGTTACCTGAATTTGATGGCCAGACGCTGGCGGTATGGGGTGGAAGCCAAGGCGGGGCATTGTCCATTGTCACCGCGGCGCTGGACGATCGGGTAGACTACCTCGTGTCGTTGTATCCGGCACTGTGTGATTTAACCGGTTATTTACATGGCCGTGCCGGCGGCTGGCCCCACATGTTCAACGAGGCAAATGCGCCGTTCATGGCCAAAGAGGAAAAAATCAAGGTGTCCGCCTATTACGATGTGGTTAATTTTGCCCGTAACGTAAAGATACCCGGTTTTTATACCTGGGGGTACAACGACGAAACCTGCCCGCCTACGTCCTTTTACACGGCTTACAACCAAATAGGTGCACCGAAGGAGTTGTTTCTCGTGCAGGAAACCGGCCATTGGACATTCCCGGAGCAGCAGGCGAAAATTCAGGAATGGCTGCTGGCGAAGCTGAAGCCATAGCGCATTTTGCTTAGTCGTTCATCAGCAACAGCATGGTGTCCTTGAGCATCCGGTATTTCAGGAATAACGATCGGGCGACGGGGTTGTTCCGGAGTTTCTGGAATTTGCGCTTGTCCAGACGCACTTGACCGGGTTCATCCTGGGTGTTTTGATGTTCGAATAGCTCCCCGTGCTGCTCGTAGTAGAGGCCCCGACCCTTATTTCTCAGGAAAGAACGGCACATTTTCATCTCGGTAATGTCGCCGCTCAACGTTTCGAAATACCTGCCGAATTTTTGCGGGAAGGTAGCCCGTTTTAAATGCGGATGGTCGCTGTAGCAAAAGAATTTACGGTGGTCCGTATACCACGGTGCCAAGTGGAACTTCATCTCGGAGAATCCATTCCGGTAAGGCTTGAGGTAAGGGTAATCTGCCCATGGAAACGCGTAAAACCGGACAATATCCCATGCTTTTTCGTTTTCCATGATTTCAAAGCCATCTTTTATGGCGGTCTTGATTTGGTGCTTGGGGACGAAGTCTTCCTGGATGTACAAGATGTAAGGCGTGGTTGCCCGATCCTGGCCTACATTGATGCTGTTGCCCAAGCCCTTATTGACGGGGGTCGTCAGCAGCGTAAATTCGGTATGCTTTTTTAGCCCTTCGATATATTGCAGATGGTCAAACTCACTGCCGCCGTCAGACACGATGATCTCGTGGAAGGAGATGCCGATTTCCTTTAATTTGAGCAAGAGCCTTTCCAGCGATTTGCTACGGTTGAAATGAGTGACCAACAAACTTATCTTTTCGAAATGTATATTTTTTTCTGCCATATGATGGGATTGTTAAAGCTTCTGTAGCTCAATCATGCGTTTGAATTTTTCGGACGAGCTCTCTAGGTCAGCAAACGAATTGCTGACGTTGATGATCTGCCCTTGGTCCAAAAGCACGATTTTGTCAGCGTTCTTGATCGTCGCGAGCCTGTGGGCGACGATTAGGATGGTAATGCTCCCTTTCAGTAGATCGATACTTTCCTGGATATTTTTTTCGATTTCGGAGTCCAACGAAGAGGTGGCCTCATCCAGCACCAATAGATCGATGTCTTTATAGAGCTCCCGGGCGATAGAGATGCGTTGTTTTTGTCCGCCGCTGATGTTTATGCCGTTGTTGCCCAGCAAGGTTTGCTCCTGTAGAGGCAATCCTGCAATAAACTGGTGGAGCGAGGCTTGCCGAATGACTTCAGCAAATTTCGTCCGGTTTTCTTCCGTGGGGGCATCCCAGAGCGTGATGTTGTTGAATATCGTATCGTTAAAAATGGCAGGCTCCTGTGCGATATAGCCGATGCGCTTTCGGTAAGACGCTACGTCGATGTTGTCCATCTTATTGCCGTCAACCGTGATTTGGCCTTCGTCTGGCGATAGTAAGCCCGTAATCAGGTTGATCAGTGTGGTCTTGCCGCTGCCGCTTTCCCCTACAAAAGCGATGGTCTCATTCCTATTGATGGTCAGGCTTACATCTTTAATGATGGGCTGATTGGAATAGCCAAACTTGATGTGGCTGAGCGACAAGCTATGCTTAAAGCTGTCGAATGGCATTCCGTGGCGATTTTCCTTATTTTCATTCAATTCACCTTCAAACGATATGATATTATCGACCGAACCGGAGAGCGAAAGAAACTGGTTGTATGACGATTGCATTTGCACCAGCGAGGTCAATGCCCGGTAGAAAAACAGCAAGCTCAGGATGATGGTGCCCAGAACACCATCAAAGAGGTACACATGCAGGTAAATCACGAGGCAAAGCACCAATATCAATACCGGCTCCCGGGCCGCACCGATAAACGCATGTAATTTCCCCATGATGAGGTTGTCGCGCTCGATGGTTTGGATGGCCTTCTTCAACAAAGCCATCATCCGGTTGTAGGTGCCGGTAGCCTTCAAGTATTTGAAGTTGGCCGAAAACTGGATAATAAGCCCTTGGTAGGCATGCGATGTCGAAGTAACCTGTTTCGATAGTGACTTTGTTGTTTTGAAAATACGGGTGAACAGGAAATTCGTCAGGATACCTCCGGCCGTTATCAGCAATGCGAAGCGGAGGTCTACGTAAAAAGCCAGCCCCAGGTATACACAGATGAGGATGATCTGTTGGATAGCCTCGAAATAGGCCGCATAAGCATCGGAAAGTTTATTGACTTCCCCTGTGGTCGTATTCTGGATTTTCCCAACATCCGAAGAGACGAAATGCTTAAAGGAAAGCTGGCTTAAGTCAGTGGTAAGCCGTAGCCGTACTTTTCGGATGAATTGCTCTTTGATGACGGTTTTATAGGCCTGATTAATGTAGAGCACAACGCCCTTCATCAGGAAAAACGAAGCCATTACAACTAAGATGCTTTTTAGGTTTAGTTCGATACCTAAGGAAGTAAGACCCCTCATGAGAAACGAAAAATTTCCGAAATCTGCCGAGTCGAGGGCTTCCTTGCTGTCAATCAGCTGGAACATGGGCATGAACATGGCCAAACCGAAGCTGTCCAATACACCGACGGTAATGCTTATCAGCATGCTTAAGAAGATCCGATACCCCAAGTAGGAATAAAAGTATACAAATGGCCGGAATGAATTTTTGAGTATACTTTTAATTTTTCCCATAGATGTTGGACGACATATTCACGTTTCGATATTAAAGATGAGCGAAGTCGCACAAATTTAAACTATCGGGGGTTGATAGTCTTGTTTTTCCATCTATATTATTTCAGTTTGTCACTTTTAAACGACAAGGACACCAAAAAAATAGCCCAAGTGTCCTTTTTTCACTTGGGCTATTTTCCATGAGTTGGGCTAATTTCCCATTAGTAACCTACGCCCGTACGCCTGGGCTGGCGGATAGTGGGCCATTGTCCGGGCTGCCCATCCAAGCCCAGGGGCAGTACCCGTTTTTCCCTATTCACCAGCCCGGGCTCTTCGCTGGCCTTATAAGCAAGTGTAGCGATGAGGATGACATTGGATTTCAAATCGTCAAAAATCAACTTGTCATACGTATCCAGGTTGGTATGCCAGGTGATGGTGCTATAGCCCCAGGATAGGGAGCTCATCATGAAGGCCGGTATGCCCGCCGCCACGAAAGAGGCATGGTCAGATCCGCCGCCGCCGGGAGAACCCGGATAATCGGTCTGGATATCACGCGTAATCTCCCGTGGTGCTGAAGCCATCCATCGGCCCATGAAATCATAAGCATTCAGGAAACCCGATCCATTGAGGTTGGCTACCCGGCCGGTACCGTTATCCTGGTTGAATACGGCTTGGGTTTTCTCCACGATGTCGGAATGATCCAGCACGAATGCCCTTGAGCCGTTCAGCCCTTGCTCTTCACTCCCCCAATGGCCAATCAAAATGGTACGCTTCGGATTGGGGTACACTTTTTTGAGGATACGGGCCACTTCCATCATCGTAATTGTGCCCGTACCGTTGTCGGTAGCGCCGGATCCACCTTCCCAAGAGTCAAAGTGCGCCGATAGGATGACATACTCATCGGGTTTTTCCGTGCCCTTGATCTCAGCGATGGTGTTGAAGGTGGGCACGGTGCCCAAATCCTTGGAATCCGTCTCCACCTTGATGCGCGGTTTGTGGCCGTTTTCCGCGAGGCGGTACAGGATGCCATAGTCTTCCAGCGAAATATCCAACGAAGGCACTTTGGTGGTACGTGATCCGAAAATCTTGTTGGAGCCAAATTCGCGTGACCAATAGCTGGACAGGATACCCGCAGCACCAGCATCTTCGAGGATGCGCGGTAGTGAATTGGCCGAAATGCCTATCGCCTGGATGTTGCGGTTCCAGGCGGCCGTTAGCGAGTCGCGTTCGCCCTTCATCTTTTCGACCGATTCGGGCTTCCCGAATTGTTCCCAGTTGTAGTCTGGCCGACCTGTGGGCTGTGGCATGGATATCATGACGTATTTGCCTTTTACATTGGGCAACCAAGCCTTGAAGGCCACGGAATCTTTCACTTCGGGCAATGTGATGACCTCGCCTTCCACCGCCTTGCCACCCGTAGTGGGGCTCCAGGCCAATTGCGTGCCTGCGAGGGTCTTCACACGGGGATATACCATGTCGATGTGGGAGATGCCGCGTTCCCATCCCCGCCATTCACCAAATTCCTCATAGCGGGCCTCAATGCCCCACCCTTTGTACTTGGCAACCGCCCAGTCATGCGCGTTCTTCATTTGGGGAGTGCCAACCAACCGGGGGCCTACTACGTCCAGCAATTCGTGGGCAAGCTGTTCCAACTCGGAGTTGCCCTTGGCTTCTTTGACGATTTGTTGTACCACCGGTTCGAGTTTCTGCTCCTGCATCATCCACTGGGGCTGTGCAGTCGCAGCCATAGCGCCAAGCCCCAACAACAGGGACAGGGCTATCGGCTTGATTGTGGTGTGCGGTTTTTGTAGCTTGTTTATGTGTATCATACCATCTTGTTTTGGGGTTAAATAAAATTGACCATTTATAAAAAAGGGGTATATCCATGCTTGCCCGCGGTAAGGCTGGTAAGCTGTTATTGCCATTACAACAGGCGATTCTAACGAAAATAGTTGAAAAAAAGATTGTATGGCAGAAATTTTACGAATATTATCGGCATGTTGGCGCATTTTGCTTTAAATTAAGCCAAAATACTACACTTTTGTACGAATATATTACAATAAGTGCAATACCCGGGAAGGTATTTTTGCATATGGACATGCCGATGAAAATTAATGAGCTTCAGCTTACCAATGCCCGCCAGGGCCATACTATCCACAATACCGAGGTGTTTTCCAAAGACGGCCGGTGGATTGTGTATGACACACGCAATGATGATACACAAATCGGTAGTACGGGCACGATAGCCATGGTCAATGTACATACCGGGGAAACGCGGACACTGTATCAAACAGTGGGCCAGTCAGCTTACGGGCCGGGAGTGGGCGCAGCAACGTTTTCGCCCGTGGCCGATCGGGTATTGTTCATCCACGGTATCCGCAATGCTGATGCATCCCGGCCGTATGGTATGACCCGTCGTACCGGTGTGGCTATTGATATTGATCATCCGGGGCATCCCATTTTCATGGATGCACGGGACATCACGCCCCCATTTACCAAAGGTGCCTTACGGGGTGGCACGCATGCACACTCGTGGAGTAGCGACGGGCAGTGGATCAGCTTTACCTATAATGATTATGTGATGGAACAACTGGCTCGAACAGATTCCACCGTTGCGGATTTGCGCATGGTCGGCGTGATGGTGCCGGGCCAGGTAGTGGTCACTGATGGTGGATCAATGGAAAATAATAGCGGCGAATACTTTTCAGTGGCGGTGACCACGGTGACCGAATCCCCTACGCTCGGCAGTAACGAGGTTGATAAGGCTTTTGACGAATGTTGGATAGGCATCGATGGTTATTTCAGGCCGGACGGCAGTAAGCAGCGGCGAGCTATCGCGTTCCAGGGGAATGTGCGTGATACCGAGGGTAGGACGGTCACGGAGATTTTTGTGGCGGATCTGCCGGATGATCTGACGAAGGAACAGGATGGGCAACCCTTGGCCGGAACAGCCACTACGCGCCCCCATGTGCCTGTTGGCGTGGTTCAACGACGGATTACTCACTCCATGGCAGGCGTGGAAGGGCCGCGGCATTGGCTGCGCACAATACCTGATGGGAGTATGATTCTTTATTTAGCGAAAGATAACCGAGGGATCGTGCAATTGTTTGGCGTGTCGCCCAATGGAGAGGAACCACGGCAAGTTACCGCCAATCCCTTTCCGGTGCAGGGGCCGTTCAATAGCTCCCCGGATGGGCAGTGGGTGGCTTACCCAGCGGACAATAGCATACTGATTACCGAAATCGCCACAGGCAATACCCATCGCATTACACAACGGTTTGAAGAGGTGAATAAACCCGTCGGCGCACCGAATTGGTCGCCAGACGGGAAGACTATCGCTTACAACCGGTATGTGAGCGAAGAGGATGAGCGATTTTTACAGGTGTTTTTGCTGACTACTAATGCAAAAATAGTTTGGTAACTCGATGGCAATATTAATTATACATCTTCTCGTAATCATCGATGGTCGTTCCCTTGGCAAAATACCGGATATTATACGTAAAGCTCAACATAAAATACCGTTGCAATACATTCGATTGGGAGTCCTGTATGTAGGTCTCGGTAATGTCCCGCCGGATGTTGTTGTTCTGGCCGAACAGGTCATACACATTGACACTTACTTCAGCACGCTCGTTTCTGAGTAGTTTTTTCCCGATGGACATGTTGGCCAGCAAAATGCTGTTGTCATAACCTTCGGATAACCCCGTATTGAGCTGGTGATTGACGTCCAGCCGATAGACCAGGTTCTGCCAAAGGATCCAATTAAAATTAATCCGGGTAGTCTGGTTGAAATAGTTGTTGTTGAGCGTGGGACGCAGGGAATTTTGGACGGTATTGTATGATGAACGTGTCCAGATGTTGAAATCCATGCGGTCACTGATGTTGCTGCTCAATGAAATGCCCCCATTGTACCGGGTGGTTTTGACCGCGTTGACCTGGTCATTGATCATCCCCGGGCTATTGGTATAGGAGATGCCACCATGGAAGTTAAAATTAGAGGGTAAGAAATGTACGGGCAGGCCATAATGGAAAAATGAGCGTAAATCCCAGTAGCCATCAAGGTTGACCGGACGTGTAAGCTGCGAACCCCGCTCCAGGATGATACCGTCTGCCAATTCAATGGGCGCTTCAGCAATGGTGGTACTGGTGACTACATTGTTGGACGTGACGGTAGATCGCACCATAGCAAAAAAGGTGCGTTGCGTTTCCGAATTATAACTCCGGTAGCGCAGATTGAACCGATTGCTGTACGACTGATCAAGGTCCGGATTTCCGGTGCGGAGGTGCAGGGGGTTTGAGTTGTCGATGACCGATTGCAGGTCGCCGATGCCGGGGGCATTGGTGCGTGCATCGTAGTCAAATTCCAGGTTTTTTGAGTCTGTAAACTTATAGTCCAACCGCAAGGAGGGCATGACGCTACGAAACGTACGCTGCAATGCGAACACGGAGGGAAACTCCTGATCATTTTTTAGCTGGGCGTGCTGAAACTCGGCTTCCACCTGAACGCGCAGTTTTTCCAAGGAATACTGATAGCCTATCTCGGCCTCCTGCGTGAGGTAGTCACTGTTGAAGGTGTTGCTGAGCGCGGTGTCCAGACGTACCTGATTGCCCATATTGTCCGTGTCATACGTCAGTTGGTCGGAGTCATTGGTACGGGTACCAATTTGGTATTCAAATTCGACTATACCGTTCTTGCCGAACGGCTCGGTATAGGCGGCGTTTGCCTGCCAGTTAAATCCTTTACGTACACGCACAATTTGCTGGCTGATATTTTCCACGCGCTCGGCGGGATCGAAAAATATATTCTCGGCTTGTCGGTTGGCGTCGTCATCATTCTTTTGATTTCCAGTCACCAATCCCACGCGCAGGCTACGCCCTTTTTTGGCAAAGCGTCGGCTGTAAAATAGGCGGCTATTGAAGTTGAGGTCCGAATTGTCGGCCAGCCGCTGGTTTCCAGTTTGGTTCAATGGGCCGGAATCCGTCAAGGTATTTCCATTGAAAAAGCTGTTTTCGTTGTCCGACTGGGTGGAAAAATTTGGTCGGAAGAGGATGCGGTTGTTGCTGTCTATTTGGTACTCGAAGCGCATATTGAACCGATGGGCTGCGTTGCGGCGGGTATTCGTGCTCGACTCAGTATAGCGCTGCCCGTCGCTGTCAGGGAGCACATATTCGCGTAAAAGTGAAGATTCACCGAAGTTTTTGCGGTGATTGAATAAGTAGCTGGCGTTGACTTCAATTTTTTCACCCCAGTTATCGGTGTAGTTCAATCCAATGCGATTGGTATTAATGATACCATTCTGTGGGCGCGCTTCGCCCTGGCTGTTCGGATCTGCTGAAAAGTCTACCGCATTGATGTTGTTGGTCAATCCAGTGATGGTGAGCCGTTGGCCTTCGTTGAAGGCATTTACACTGGCTCCCACCATGTAGCGTTCGCTGTCGCCGTATCCGGCTGACGATTTGCCAAAAAGCCCCTTCCGGCTATTGGGCTTGGTAATGATATTGATGGTTTTCAGGCGTTCGCCATCATCAAATCCGCTGGCCTCGGCTTCATCACTTAACTTATCAAACACCTGAATGCTTTGGATAATCTCCGCGGGCAAGTTCTGTAGTGCGGCTTTTACATCCGTGCCGAAAAACGGTTTGCCATCCACAAGGATCTGCGTGATATTTTCACCTTGAGCCTGGAGGTTGCCGTCCTCATTGCCCATGCCTGGCATTTTTTCGATAAGGTTTTGCGCAGAGGCGTCTTTCATGGTCTGGAATGCGCCGGCATTGAATTCAGTGGTGTCTCCCCGCTGTTTTCCTACCGGGGGACGGCCGGTGATGGTGATTTCGTCCAGCAACCGGGCTCCTTCATGGAGATACAAGGTGCCGACATCGATATCGTCATCGATTTCGATGGGTTTGTCGGTATTGTCGTAGCCAAGGTATTGCACGCGGATGAGGTAATCCCCCTCTTCGACCTCATCCAGTTCAAAGGAACCGTTCGATTGGGTAACCGTTTCCCGGACGACCAATGAGTCCTGTGCATGGAGTAGGGAGACGGTGACGTTTGGAAATGGGATGCTATCGCTGGCTGAGCGTACGTCCCCCTTGATGGTGTGCTGTTGTGCCAAAGCGGATTGTATAAATAGGCATGACAGCACGGCATAAAGTAAATATTTCATTAATGAATGTATTGTTTTAGTATCTGCGCGGAACTGCACAAATATCAGACCGTCATCGGCGGAATCGGCCGTTAAGTCAGCCTTGTCACGTGTTCGTTATGTAAAATAACTGTTAAGGTACCGTTGCTAAGAAGATGCCACAACTGTCATCGGCTGGTTAGTTTTGCTTCCCTTATCCCGCGACGGCAAGTACTTCCCGGTGAGATAACAAAAATTACTTGTACCTTTGTATCCTATGGAACGGACAGCAGTATTGGAGCGGTTTGACGTCAGGCGGATAAGGAAAGATTTTCCTATTCTCACCCGTACGGTGAATGGAAAACCCTTGGTATACCTTGACAATGGGGCCACTACGCAAAAACCTCAACAAGTGATCGATGCGATTGTAAACTACTATACGCAATTGAACAGCAACGTGCACCGAGGTGTACATCACTTGAGCCAACTGGCCACGGATGCCTTTGAGGTGACGCGACGCAAATTGCAACCTTTTATCCATGCAGCCCATGAGCACGAAATCATTCTCACCAAGGGGACGACGGAAAGCATCAACTTGGTAGCCAGTTGCTACGGCAAAGCATTCATAAGTGCCGGGGACGAAATCATCATCTCTGCTATGGAACATCATTCGAACATTGTCCCTTGGCAGATCGTTTGTGAGGAACGTGGTGCGTTGCTCAAAGTCGTGCCCATCAACGATGCGGGAGAATTGGACATGGAAATGTACCGATCAATGCTTAACGATCGGACCAGGCTGGTAGCGATTACTTATGTGTCTAATGCGTTGGGAACCATCAATCCGGTGAAAACGATCATTGAGTTGGCCCATGCAGCAGGGGCACCTGTATTGCTCGATGCAGCCCAAGCCATACAGCACCTGACCATCGATGTGCAGGAGTTGGATGTGGATTTTCTGGTGTTTTCCGGGCACAAAATGTATGGACCAACCGGCATCGGCGTGCTTTACGGAAAGGAAAAATGGCTAAATGCCATGCCTCCTTATCAAAGTGGGGGCGAGATGATCAAGGAAGTGACCTTTGCCCAAACGACCTACAACGAACTGCCATTCAAGTTTGAGGCAGGCACGCCCAATATCGAGGCGGGTATCTGCTTGGGCCATGCGATTGACTACATCAACGATATCGGGATGGCTGCCATCGCGCAATATGAACATGAATTGCTGGATTATACCACCCAACGTTTGCTGGATATTCCTGGGCTGCGCATCATCGGCACCGCGAAGGAAAAATCTAGCGTCGTATCTTTCTTGCTGGATGGGGCACATCCGTATGATGTGGGGGTTATCCTTGACAAACTGGGTGTCGCCGTAAGGACAGGGCATCATTGTACGCAGCCGCTAATGGACCGCTACGGCATTCCCGGTACGGTAAGGGCTTCTATTGCGATGTATAACACGAAGGAAGATATTGACATATTGGTAGCAGGCGTGGAAAAAGCGGCAGCGATGTTGTTGTAGTCCGGAGTCGGAAGACAGGAGTCCATAAGTCTCATGTCTATTGTCTCATGTCTCAAATCTCAAAAATGACCATAAACGAAATACAAGACGAACTTATTGACGATTTTGCATTCTTTGATGATTGGATGGCCAAATACGAATACATCATTCAACTCGGAAAAGAATTGCCACTGATTGATGAGCAGTACAAAAAAGACGAATACCTCATCAAAGGTTGCCAATCGAAGGTTTGGTTGCATGCCGACCACCAAGGTGGCAAGGTCATATTCACAGCGGATAGCGACGCCATCATTACGAAAGGATTGGTGGGATTGATGATAAAAGTGTTATCAAACCATACGCCACGGGAAATCGCCAATAGTGAACTTTATTTCATTGACCAAATTGGACTGAAGGAACACCTTTCGCCTACCCGTGCGAATGGCTTGCTATCTATGGTAAAGCAGATGAAACTGTATGCTGTGGCGTTGAACGCTAAAATTTGATTAAGGAACAAGGATTTAACGAGCAAGGATACTAACGTCCTTCATCTTTGCTCCTTGTTCTTTAATCCTTATTCCAACTTCCAACTACTCAAACCACCTCAGCACCTCATCCTTCGTAGGCATAGGGATTTCAAGCTTCATTTTCTTGCGCAGGCCACCCAAATCATTGAACACCTTATTGGGGTTGGCTGCCTTCAGGGCGTCGATGGTGTTTAATCCCATTTTTTGCAATACCGGTATCCATTCTTCCGGTATGCCCTGTGCCGTGTAATCACCCGTGCCGGCTTGTTTCAATACCTTCTCCGGGCGCATTTGTGGGAAGAACAATACATCCTGTATACTCTGCTGGTTGGTCATGAGCATCGCCAATCGGTCGATACCAATACCGATGCCCGATGTGGGTGGCATGCCGTATTCCAATGCCCGCAGGAAGTCATAGTCGATAAACATCGCTTCGTCGTCGCCGCGCTCCATGAGTTTGAGCTGTTCTTCGAAGCGTATCCGTTGATCGATGGGGTCATTCAGCTCACTGTAGGCGTTGGCCAGTTCCTTGCCGTTGATCATCAGCTCAAAACGCTCCACCAAGCCGGGTTTACTGCGGTGTTTTTTGGTGAGCGGGCTCATCTCTACGGGATAGTCGATGATAAAGGTTGGTTGGATATAGTGGTGCTCGCATTTTTCACCGAAAATCTCATCGATCAACTTCCCTTTACCCATGCTTTCGTCCGTGGGAATACCCAGTTGCTTGCAGACCTCGCGGAGGCCTGATTCATCCAATCCATCCACTTCGAATCCGGTATGTTCCTTGATGGCGTCGTAGATGCTCACCCGTGGGTAGGGTGCGGTGAAATTAATCTCCTTG
The DNA here is from genome assembly GCF_900109365.1 of Parapedobacter koreensis. Classification (GTDB taxonomy): domain Bacteria; phylum Bacteroidota; class Bacteroidia; order Sphingobacteriales; family Sphingobacteriaceae; genus Parapedobacter; species Parapedobacter koreensis. The sequence goes on from NZ_FNZR01000004.1 coordinate 362,044, forward strand.
TCACCCACCTGCAGCTTAGCAGTACCATTGGTTTCAATAGCCACATGCTCGAAAAGTTTCTCGGTGATATCCATCATCCAGAGGTAGTCTTTATAGGCGGTATAAAACTCCAGCACGGTAAATTCGGGGTTGTGCGTGCGATCCATCCCCTCGTTGCGGAAATTCCGGCTAAATTCATAGACCCAATCATACCCACCCACGATGAGGCGTTTGAGGTACAGCTCGTTGGCAATGCGAAGGTACAGCGGTATGTCCAGTGCATTATGATGCGTGATGAAAGGGCGAGCTGCTGCACCGCCCGGTATGCTTTGTAATACAGGCGTATCCACTTCCAGCGCGCCGCGCTCATTGAGGAAATTCCGGATAGCGGTTTTCACTTTGGATACTTTGACAAAGGTCTCGCGCACTTGCGGATTGACCACCAGGTCTACATAGCGCTGGCGGTAGCGAAATTCAGGGTCGGTGACGGCATCGAAGGTCTTGCCATCGGCAGATTTGACCACGGGCAATGGCTTCAGCGATTTCGACAACAACGTGAGTTGCTGCACGTGTACAGAAATTTCTCCGGTATTCGTGGTAAACACAAACCCCTTGATGCCGAGGAAATCGCCGATATCCAATAATTTCTTGAATACCGTATTGTATAGCGTCTTGTCTTCCTCGGGGCAGAGGTCGTCACGTTTTAAGTAGGCTTGGATACGTCCGGTAGCGTCCTGCAATTCGATAAACGAGGCATTGCCCATCACGCGGCGGCCCATCATCCGTCCTGCGATACTGATATTTTTATAGTTTAGCTTGTCGCGTTCATAATTTTCCAGGATATCCTTGGCAGTGACATTGACCTCGAATGCTTCAGCAGGGTAGGGATCGATACCCAATGCCGCTAATTTGGCTAACGCATCCCTGCGTTGCAGTTCCTGTTCAGATAGTGTGGTACTCATCCAATGTTGAATTATGCGGCAAACTTAGCTAAAATGCATTTTAATTGCAACGATGGTTGCCAACCTGTAGCATTTCCTTGCAGGTATCCGTCTTACCCAAAAATAACGTAATATTAGGCTTATGACGCATGGTTTTAGGGCTGGCTACATACTCCCGATAGATTGAAAAAAGTATTTGTTGGGTTCGTTTTAGCGGCAGGCAGGTAATGAGCATTTGAATTTGAAAGTGGGTTTATCTAAGTTTGCATATCGAATTAACGAGCTGATTAATTGTAGCGTAGCCGCATAGTGAGTTTTAACATCCGATACTCGAAGAGGAAACATGCGTTGTCATTGGAGGACGCGGTGAAGGGGTGTGTGCAAAATGGAGACGAACGGAGTAAAGAATTGATATACAAAAGCTGTTACGGCTATGTGCGTGCGATTACCATGCGATACGTCAAGAATGAATTTGATGCCGAGGAGCTGACCAATGAGAGTTTTATTCGGGCGTTTAGCAAAATTGCAACGTTTAACAGCGGGGAATCGGGCGATCGGTTTGAAAAGTCATTCCGCGCTTGGCTGGCCCGTATCGCGGTAAATATATCCATTGATTTTTTGCGTGCTCAGAAGCAACTGCTGGCGTTGGATGATGTCAGCGAGAGCGAAATAGAGCAGCAACGTGTAGAAGTATCCGGAAATTTGCATGTAGAAGACATCATGAAATTATTGTTTCAGCTGCCAGAAATTCAACGGACAATTTTTAACCTGTATGAGGTGGAAGGGTATTCCCACGAGGAAGTTTCAGCATTGTTGGCCATTCCTGAAAGCACATCCCGGACCTACCTCACACGCGCAAAGAAAAAATTACGGCAGCTTTATCTGGCATCAACAAACATTACGGCTAGGTTTTAATGATAGGTTGAAATGAACGAAAGTGAAGAAAATAAGGAACTGATTCAACGGATGGCAGCGGCCCTGCGCAACCATGAGGAATCCTACCGGGAGGGGGCATGGGAACGTTTTTCGGCTGTGCACGGTAAGCCGAAGCCGAAGGTACTGCGATGGCCCTATTGGAGTGCCGCTGCGGTGGTGCTACTGGCAACGGGCTTGTTTTGGTTCAATTGGAAGGCCAGTGGTCCCGATGGAATAGCTACTGACAGTGAGATACAGCAAACACTGGCCCAGCGCCCTTTGGAAAAACAGCAAATGACAACAGCCGAATTATCGGACGAAACGGAGGGGGCTGCTCAGGTAGCAGTGCAACCATCGAACCGGAATGTGCACATTGCGCCTGTAAGTGTACGCGCTACGCCTATTCCCGATGCGGTATCCGTACCGGGAGTTGATCCGGTCCAATTGGCCGCTGTGGAAGAGGAAGTTTCCGATGACAAACACATTTCAAGTGCTGAAGCAACGGGTCAGCTATCAGACACACCGGCGCAGCGCCTCGCTGCCGTCGGAGAGCAGGATGCCCCTGATCGCATGTTGGGACGGGAAGCAGCAAGCCATGAGGCGTCGCCAAGCGCAGCATATGCCACAACCGCGGGCGAAGTTGCGAGCGACGGCACGCGGAAATGGAATCTTGGCGTGATGGTCGCACCATCACTCACCAGTGAGAAGGTCAATTGGGGGGGGGGGATAGCTATCGCTTATCAGCTATCGGACAAATTCTCGGTGGGATCTGGTGTGTCGATCGGCCAGTTGGGTGTCAGTGAAAATCCGAATTATGAACCGCGGTCGCCGCAGACCGCCGCTACTCCGAACATGCCATCCAGTACGGACGGCCACGGATACCAGGGTTTTGTAAACAATAGCGAGCAGTATAAGGAGGGGATCTCGGTGACCAGCAGTGTAGTGACACTGGATATTCCGATCGATCTGCGATACGAAGTAGCGCGGGGTTTCTACACTTCGGTAGGTGTGTCGTATGTGGCTGTATTGAATGAGCAGCGTACCAGCCACTTCGTCGGCCAACTCAATGAACGCACATTTGGGGAAAGCAACTCCACTCACAAGAATTTGGCCACTTCTATGGAAGTCGTGTCCATGTCCGAACGGACGAACGAACAGCCCCTCGAAGGAAAGGGGTATGCAGGTTTTATGAATTTTTCTATCGGGCGCAAGGTGCCACTATCCAAAAAGCTGTCGCTCTCAGTGGAGCCTTATTTTAAGCTTCCCATTGGGCGGCTTTCCAAGGAGGAAATGAACTTTACCAATGGCGGAATACGTATCGTAACCGGGTTTTGACCCTTCCCCGGGGTTAATAATTATTTAATAGCTAACGTTTTGATTAGTTAGCAAAATCTATTACATTTGATGCGTACCTTTTTAGCTACAGCGTGAGCGGATGGCAAAAAAAGGCAGCTGACTCATCTACCTTTTTGTGTTTTTGATTGCCAAGGGCATGCTTCATATAAGGTGAGCCGGGTTTTGGGTATGAGGTTTGTGCTTCACGTGGCAATAGTTTTACAAACGGATAATGATGAAACATAGTCACGCGTGTTTTTACTTGATACCCCTTCTACTGGTCATCCATGGTTTCTCCAACCATGTATGCGCATCGTTTGTGTTTCAATCCCGTAATGATACAGCTATTATCAATGATTGGTATCGGGAGGCTTTCCGGTCCATGGACGGCAACCTGAAAAAATCGGATGATCTCATCAACAAGGCATGGAAAATGTCCATTGACATTGCTTATGACCAGGGCATTGCCGACGGCTATTATTATACCGGATGTGTATACGAGCAGAAAGCTGCACTGAATATTGCCCGTCGGTATTTCGAAAAGGCAGTTTCGTTGTATACACAGGGTCAGTTTTTGGCTAAACTTCCCGATTGTTATAAGCGGTTGGGCGAGATTTACATGAAAGAGGATCGGTATTATACCGCGTTGCAACATTTTTTGAATGGGCTGCGTGTAGCAGACGAGGAAGGCGATCACGTGGCCCAAATCGAGTTGAGTATCCAGCTCGCCAACTACCACAATACCGTTTCAAGGGATTACAAAGAGGCGATTGCGATGCTGAGCGCGGCGGAACGTCGCGCAAAGACGGCTAACTATCCTTCGGCGTTGGCCACCATTTATTTGCAATACGGCATGAGCTATGCCAATCAACGGGATTATGTGCAGGCCTTGCATTACACACAACTGGCTAGGCAAGCGTTTGATAAGCTGTCAAATGCGGAAGATTTATTGAAAACTTTACTCGTTGAGGGAGATATCCATAGCAAGACCCATGAAGAGGATCGGTTAGCTACCGTGCTCAGCGAAGCCAAGCCTTTGATCAATTCGGTGAAAAGCAAGCAATTACAGGAAGCATACCAATTATTGCATGCCACTGAGTTGTATTTTTTAGGTGATTACAACTCCGCGTTGACCATTTGTGAAACGTTATATGCCCAACTGGATGGTAATAAGCAACAGGAAGAGTGGCGAGAGGCCCGTTCTTTGCATTTCAAGGTGTTATATGCATTGGGCGATGTCCGGCAAGCGGATAGCCTGTTTGATAATTACGAATACATCAAAGATAGCCTTTATACCGCCCAATATATCGGGCAGGGCATGGAAATGAGCGAAAACTATAAGCTGGAAAAATTTGAGCGCCAAATCAGGGAGCAGGAATTGCAGCTGTCCAATACCAATTATCAACGCTATGGTTTTATTGCGGGCATTGTCGTGTTGCTGACCATATTAATCATCCTTTATTTCCACTTTAGGGAAAAAGACAAACTGGCCCATCGGGTAGCCATAAAAAATGCAGAGGTTTCCGTCCAGAATGAAATATTGAAACAAGCCAACCGGCAAAATGAAATGCTGTTGCGTGAAATCCATCACCGGGTAAAGAATAACCTCCAAATCATCAATAGCCTGCTCAACCTTCAATCCAGAAAGACGACCAACCAGGAAGTCATGGCCATGATGCAGGAAAGTAGCAGCCGGATAAATTCCATTGCGCTGATCCATAATAAGCTGTATCAGCAACAAAGTCTCAACCGGTTGAATATCCAGGAGTATATTGAACAATTGGGGGCCCATTTGCTGAGCATCTACAATGTCGGCAAAAAGAGCGTACGCTTCAAGGTGGAGGCCAATAACGTTTCACTGGATATTGATACCGCTATACCCATCGGATTGATACTGACGGAACTGATGACCAATTCATTGAAATATGCTTTTGTCGACCGCGAAGAGGGCGAAATCTACGTACACGTAAAGCATGAAGGGGAGAAAGACTACGAACTGATTTTCAAGGATAACGGTGTTGGCATTCCCGAGACAAAGTTTGCGCAGACCAATGAAACCCTGGGTTTTCGTTTGATTAATTCCCTGACCAGGCAACTGGCTGGAATTATTCAATATACTTTTGGGGAGTTTTCGATGTATAATATCCGCTTTAAGGGCCAAGCCTGATTCGGTTGCTGGTGCATATTTAATCATTGTTAGTTTACGTTACCTTAATCTCACGGCGCTACTTTTGAGGCATTTTAACAGCCGATCGTCAAAATTGCTTATTAAATGAAACGTAGAGATTTTTTTAGAAACGCAGCTTTAACAGCCGCTGGGGCAGCTGTATTATCCCCTTTTGAATCGATTGCGCGGGATGGCCGCCGTGTCGCAGTTACCCATTCCGTAGCCAAAACGGCTAAAAACATTATTTTCATGGTGAGTGATGGCATGAGTGTTGGTACGCTGAGCATGGCTAATATGCTCAATGAGCGGCGGGATGGCAAGTTGTGCAACTGGATGTCCTTATACCATGCTGGTGTAGCTAATAGAGGCCTCATGGACACGGCGTCAGCCAATAGCTTGGTCACCGATTCCTCTGCGGCGAGCTCTGCATGGGGTGGTGGTGTCCGCGTAAATAATGGGGTACTCAACGTCACACCGGACGGCAGTAAACCAACGCCCATTCTAAGGAAATTCAAAGCCGCAGGCAAAGCGGTAGGGTGCGTCACTACGGTACCGATCACCCATGCGACGCCTGCCGGATTTTGCGTGAATAGCAACAGCCGCAACGATCAACCCGGCATCGCCTTGATGTATCATGACCTGCGGTTTGATGTCATGATGGGAGGCGGCACGGAATTTTTCAGTGCGGACAAGCGGGAAGATAAACAAGATGTCTTCGGGAAATTTGCTGCAAGTGGTTTTCAGGTAGCGAAAACAAGGGAGGAAATGCTGGCTATCGATGCTGCGGCAAAGGAAGCTCCCATATTGGGCGTATTTCATCAAGATGGCTTGCCCTATGCACTGGATAGGGAAAACGATGAGACATTGAAAAAAGCAACACCGTCGCTGGCAGAAATGGTCGGCACGGCTCTTCGTCACCTGAAGAAAAACCGCCAGGGGTTTGTATTGCAGGTAGAGGGCGGGAAGGTGGATTGGGGAGCCCATGCCAATGATGTAGGCGCGCTGTTATACGACCAGTTGGCGTTTGATGAAGCGCTGGCGGTGGCCATCGCATTTGCCGAAGCGGAAGGAGATACCTTGGTCATCGTCACGACCGACCATGGCAATGCCAATCCCGGCTTTTTCGGGGGCAATGCTAATTTTGAACGGATGTTCAACTTCAAACACACCAATGAATGGGTGTTGCAAGGCATCAATAGGGATTTTACAGCTGCGCAGGTGATTGAACGCCTGGAGCATGCACAAGGTATTGTCATCAAGGCCGATGAGGCGATGCGTTTACTGACCCACTATGTGACCGACCGTAACGAAGAAGGCCTGTATAATCCCTATCGGTTGCCTTTCGCGGAGTTGGCGCAGATTCAACAACATTATACTTCGGTAGGCTGGGGGAGTATGGATCATTCTGGTGACCACGTTGAGATAGCAGCTTATGGGCCGGGACGTGAGCTGCTGAAGCCCTTTGTACGCAATACCGATCTCCATAACCTGATGCTGGAGGCCACGGGCGTAACCGTAGGGTGATAGCACGGCAGCGGTGAGCGGATTTTAGATAATCTGGTCGATACGGATCCAATCCATGCCTGCGGCGATGGCACCCTGTACACCGGGGTTGCCATCTTCAAAGACCAAGCAGTCTTGAGGAGCAACGCCAAGTTGTTGAGCGGCCTTGAGAAACGGATCGGGGTAGGGCTTTCCCCTATCGGTATCATCGGCACAGACGAGGGTTTCTATGGTGTCAATGAGGCCTATTACGGTGAGTGTGCGTGTCACGGTTCTGCGGCTCCCGCCGGAAACCACCCCAATGCGCACCTTGCCAATATGGTTTTGCAGGTGGTGCACTACAAAATCGATGGGTAGGGTGTCTGACACATAACGATCAAGGAAGATGGTCGATTTGGCCGTCGCAAATTCGTGGGGCGGCACTTGTGTATGATACCTTTTGTTGATTTCTTCGGCAATAAGCACGGTAGGCCATCCGGCGAGCTCATCAATAATCGCAGCATCCAGCGTGATGCCGTATTGCGCCGCTGCTTCGCGGTATGCCATTTTGTGTGCGTGCATATTATCGGCAAGCGTGCCGTCACAATCGTATAAAAATGCTTTGTAGTCCTTTTTGCTGCTGAGCTGGGTAAGTAGCTCAAGTTTTTCGTGGATCAATGCATCAGCCGTCATTTGCCTGATTTCCTCCTTCTTTTTTCTTTAGTGATGAGTGAGAGTTCCCGTCCGGTTTGTCCCGCTACAGATGTGTTTTCCTGAGCCCTACGGAAGAGGTAAGGCATTACGGCTTTCACCGGGCCGTAAGGCATGTATTTCACCACGTTGTACCCCACTTCAGCAAGGTTGAAACTGAGGTTGTCACTCATTCCCAATAATTGGGCAAAGAAAATATGCGGATGGTTGTGTGGCAACTGCCGTTTGTCCATTTCTTCAGCCAGCAGCTTGCTGCTTGCCTCATTGTGCGTGCCGGCCATGAAACCAACCCGGTCGAGGTGGTCGAGGCAGAATAAGACAGCCAAGTTGTAATCCCGATCGGAGGCTTCTTTGTCTGGCTGGATGGGCGAAGGGTAGCCCATCTCCTTGGCCCGCGCCCGCTCAATTTCCATATAAGCACCGCGCACCATTTTAGCACCCAAAAAGAACCCATCCGTTTCCGCCAGGTAGTAATCTGCCTGAAGCGACGCTAATTTGTCGTGCCGATAGAGTTGGTACGTGTTGTAGACCACTGGGGCGTTGCGATTGTACCGCCGCATCATGTCAAGTGCGATATCGTCAATGGCATCTTGTATCCATGAGTGCTCTGCATCGATAAGCACCTTCACGCCGTTATCAAAGCAGGTCTGGCATATACGTTCCACGCGTTGCTTTACACGCTCGTATTCCGAGGTTTCCTCCGGGGTGAGTGGTTGCTTGGCATTGACTTTTTCAAACAGATCAAAACGACCAAGCCCAGTGGGCTTGAATACGGAAAAGCTGATGTTCGGATTCGTTTTAGCGTAGGCAACCGTACGCAGGATTTCTTGGCATGTATCATCGAAAACCTGCTCGGTATCTTCGCCTTCCACGGAGTAATCGAGGATGGTACCGACCTGTTGATTGGCCAGCCGCTCAATGGCGGGGACACAACCGTCGATGGTTTCCCCACCACAGAAATGGTTAAAAATCGTGCTGCGGATAAGGCCTTTTATCGGCAGTCCCGCTCGCAATGCGAAATTAGTGACGGGTGGGCCAATATTTGTAAGAAAGTTGTTAGCGATAATTTTAAACAACCAATAAGCCTTGTTTAGATCGGCGTTGCTTTTACTTCTGAAAGCGATTTCCGTATTTTCGAACGAAAGGGCGCTTTGTTGCTGCGTTTGCTGGGACATTAATTGAATGCGAATATGGGGCAATATTAATGATAATTGCTATTTTTCACAAGTTTTATACACAATTAAGCATTACATTTGCACAATGGTTACCTTTAAAATTGCAGGTGAGTATATCCAATTAATCCAATTGTTAAAAGTGCTCAACTGGGTGGAGCATGGTGGCGAAGCACAGGCAGTGGTCACGGCGGGATTGGTGCGGCATAATGGCCAGGTGGATTTCCGCAAACGGCTGAAAGTAAAGCCGGGCGACACGGTTGAATTTAGGGGGAAACAGGTGCAAATAGTCGGATAAGTAATGAAGAAACAAGGGACTATCTTACTACTCGCTTTGCTTGGTGCATGCCATGGTACTGAAAAGAACGTCAGCAAGTCTTATGTTTTGGCGGTGGCCGTCGAGACTTATGAACGAAAAGGCTCGGATGCTATCATTGAAAAAACAGAAACGGATACCGTGGAGGCATCTACTGCATTGGCGGCTTATTCCAAGGGTATCCAGAAATACGCCGCTGTGCTGATGCATATCCAACAGTTTCCTGACTCGGTAAAAGGCACGAAAGGCTTAAAAATATGGGATGGACAAGGCAATGATATTGTTCCTACTATTGCGCAAAGCCAGCGCGACAGTGTCATTATGAACTTTGTGCAGTTTGCAAGGCGCTCAAATATACCTTATTATGACCGCGTCAAAGATTTTGAACTTAAACTGATGACGGCAAGATAGCATATCGATGAACCAATACATACCAAGCACCGGCTACAACGTTTTCTTTGATAATACATTGGATGAATTGCAACAATTCATCCAAACCAATGCCTACTCGAAGGTATTGTTGCTGGTCGATCGGAACACGAGCGAGCACTGTCTTCCAGTGCTGCAAGCCGCAATGCCTGCATTTGACGGCTACGACATTATTGAAATCGACCCCGGGGAAGAGAATAAGAACATTGATTTCTGCATTGGTATTTGGAAAATGATGCTTGATTTTGGTGCTGATCGCCAAAGCCTGCTGATTAACCTGGGTGGGGGGGTCGTAACGGATATGGGTGGATTCGCAGCCTCCACCTTCAAGCGGGGGATAGATTTCGTACAGGTGCCAACAACTTTATTGTCTCAAGTGGATGCGTCCGTAGGCGGGAAGACGGGGATCGATATGGACAATGTGAAAAACATTATCGGAACATTCGCTCAACCCAAAGCCGTATTCATCGCAAACAGATTTTTGGATACCTTGGATAAGCGGCAATTGGTGTCGGGTTTTGCGGAGATCATCAAGCATGGCCTGATAGCCGATAAAGCGTTTTACGAGACGGTGAAAGGTATGGATGCCGCAGATCTTTCCTTGGAACACATTATGCACTCCGTGACCATCAAAAATGAGGTGGTCACCCAAGATCCTACTGAGCGGGGACTGCGCAAGATTTTGAATTTCGGCCATACCATAGGCCATGCTATTGAAGGCTATTCACTAGCCCATGATGGAAATCCGCTGCTCCACGGCGAAGCGATTGCCGTTGGCATGATTTGCGAAGGGTACCTGGCCCATCGAAACAACGGGTTGTCCAAAGGGGCCTTGGATGATTTGATCCATACCTTCCGAACTCATTTTCCGGATTACACTTATCATCCCGGCAGCTACGACGAGTTGGTGGCGTTGATGAAAAACGACAAGAAAAATACGGGCGACCAGATTGGTTTTGCCTTAATCAGTGATATCGGGCAATGCAGTATCGATCAGTTTGTTGATGAAGCGTTGATTCGGGAAAGCCTTGATTTTTATCGGGAGATTGTTAGTTAGTCGAGCGTCAGAAGCCCCAAAGTCTGTTATCTAATGTCTATTGTCTAACTAATGTCTATTAACCAATTAAACTAAATTGAATAAAAATGAAACATTTCAAAAAAGCAGTATGGTTTGCAGCTTTGATGCTGTTGGCCATGGCCAACGGGATGCGTGTGTATGGGCAAGCCCGAATTTTAGTGTTTTCCAAAACAACAGGGTTCCGGCACGACAACATTGAAAAAGGAGCGGAGACCATCAAGCAATTGGGAGCAAAACAAGGCTTTGCCGTAGATCATACCGAAGATGCATCGGCGTTTACGGACGAAAACCTAAAGCAATATCAAGCAGTTGTTTTCCTGAGCACTACGGGTACGGTATTGGATGCCAACCAGAAGGCAGCTTTTATGCACTACATCCAAGCGGGAAATGGCTTTGTAGGGATCCATGCTGCCAGCGATACGGAGTATGAATGGCCTTGGTACGGGAAGCTTGTAGGCGCCTATTTTTTAAGCCATCCGCAAGTACAGGATGCCGACATCCACGTGGTTGATAAGTCTCATCCGGCTACGGCACACTTGCCTGACGTGTGGAACCGCAAGGATGAATGGTACGATTTCAAAGACCTAAATGATGAAGTGAAATTGCTGATGCGGTTGGATGAAAAATCCTACAAAGGCGGTAAGATGGGCGACTACCACCCGATGTCATGGTATCACCAGTATGATGGTGGAAGGGCTTTTTACACTGCACTGGGGCACACCAAGGAAGCTTTTGATGAGCCAGCATTCCAACAGCATATCGTAGGCGCAATACGGTATGCCATTGGAGACTGAATAAATTGGGTAGGGTTGGTATTATCCCTGATTGGCAACCAACCCATCAATTACGGCTAACATTTCCTTGAACTCTGCTTCATCAAATAGGCGGGTTAGGAAGACGATTTTGCCATCCCGATCGATGACCACATTGCGGGTGACCCCGCTTTTCTTGGCGGCAAAACGACTGTAAATATCCGCGTTGGGATCCAAGGCCAGGGGATAAGTGATATTTAGATCCGAGGCGAATTTCTGCACGGTCGCCAGCGGTTCATCCCGGTCTACACCAATGAGTTTCACACCCCGGTTCTTGAAAGCCTGGTGTACATCTTGTTCCAAATGTGGCATCTCTTTGCGGCATACGCCGCACCAACTGGCCGTAAATTGGAGGACAACCACCTGACCACGCAGGGATTCAAGGTTTACGGTTTCCCCGGTATGCAAGACCAAATCAAAATCGGTTGGCGCCACGTCACCGACCTTCACAACAAAACCGCGTTCATCCGGTTCTTTCTCGCCCGGGATGGACAGGAAATTTAGGGCCAAAAAGGCGAGGAATAAAGCTTTCATAATTATCTACTAATTTAGTAGACAAAAATAGTGAAAGTTTTGGTCTGTGCAATAGGCTTGGGTTGATTTTGTTAGCGAAGGAACGTTACAATGTGCTGGGCTGTGCGTTCAGACGCTCCTGGATCGCCCATTTTCTTGTGGAGGGCGGCGTAGTCATCCAGCACTTGAGCTCGATAGATTTTGTTATTCAGGAGACCGTTGAGCTCTTTGGCGATATCCTCTACGGTGCATTCTTTCTGGATGAGTTCGCTAACAGCAGGTTTGTCCAGAATGAGATTTACCAGGGAAATGTATTTGACCTGGATGACCCATCGGGCTATCGCGATAGACACCGGATGGGCTTTGTACACTACTGTTTGGGGTACATTCAGCAGTGCTGTTTCCAGCGTTGCTGTGCCGCTGGCCACAACGGCGGCTTCGGCATGTTTGAGCAGGTCATATGTAGCATGGAAGACGATGGGCAGATTAGCTTCCCCCATATGTTGCTGATAGTATTCCAGCGGAAAGTTTGGTGATCCGGCCACGACGCAGTGATGCCCGGGGAAACGGAAGGACAATTGGCCCATGATGGGAAGCAGCTTGCTTATCTCCATATGCCGGCTGCCGGGTAGCAGTGCAATAATGGGTTTGCCCGCGAGGTGATTTTCTTCTAGAAAGCGATCATTGTAGGTGTAGCTGGCAATGGCGTCCAGCAGCGGATTGCCCACGTAATCCACGTCCATACCCCATTTCTCATAAAAATCTACTTCGAAGGGAAGGATGCAAAACAACTTATCCACTACGCGCTTGATCTTCAACACCCGCCGTTGGTTCCATGCCCATACTTTGGGCGAGATGTAGTAACAAACCTTTAGCCCCATCTTTTTGGCAAAGGATGCGATTTTCAGGTTGAAGCCTGGAAAGTCAATCAACACAAGTGTATCCGGCTGATACGCCATCACATCTGCTTTAACCAAACGGAGGTTTTTAGCAATCGTGCGGATATTAGCCAGCACCTCAACAAAGCCCATGAATGCCATTTGAGAAGTATGAATCACCGCTTCTTGTCCGGCGGCCCGTTGCATACGGTCTCCGCCCACCAAACGGAATTGTGCATCTGCGTCCGCTTTTTTGAGTGCTTGGATCAGGTTGGCGCCATGCAGGTCGCCCGATGTCTCCCCGGCAATGATGTAGTACTTCATGCCGTAAAAATAAGGATTTATCTCCGGACTCCCGTCTCCCGGCTTCTACCTTAAATCCCCAGCTCAATCTGGAAAGTAGCCCCCCAGTTGTTGCCCTCATGGTTTGTCCGGTAGATGCCTTCTTCGATTTGGTAGCTGGCATTCAATTGCAGTTTGAGGCGGTGGGCGCGGAAATATTTGGTCAAGCCGAGTTCGACCACCTCGGTCTGCACTTCATAGGCCAGGATATCCCTGTGGGGTTTAATCCAGGTATAGCGGCCGGCAATTTCATAGCCCCGGTTTCTATCCAGGAGGTAAGACATCTGCTGGTTTACGCCTTGCCCTTTGAAGGCGTAGGCAACTTCGCCTTCTTCATCGGTACTGAATGGGTCATCAACCCCACGCTTCATATACTCAATCTGGTAAGCCCACCCCCGGTATTTAAGGATGGCATCATAAAATGCAGTTTTTAAGGTCAGTGGCGATGTGATGTAGGTTCCGGTCTGGCCGCCGCTACGCGTGGTGCGGTCGTTGTAGCTGTAGCCGCCGCCAATGGAAAGTTTGGGCGTCTCTTCGTATTCAAGGTCACCCTCGTAATAGTCACCGTCATTGGTAAAATCACCAAGTGGGAGGAACTCAGCCCGGCCGGTGTAAGCCAATCCGTCGTCCGTCGTCGTGGATACGCGGCCTTCACCGGTGCTGATAGCTCCTTTGAGGTGTATGGGCACTTCCCCGATTTTAGGGGAATAGTAGGCTTTAATGCCAAAATCACGGTCGATATTGAAGGTTGCGTTGACCAGTGATCGTTCAGCAAATTGCAGTTCTCCGGAAGAATTTACCCGCTGGCGGTTGCCGGGAAGTTTATTTTGCCCAAACGCGACGTAAAAATTGTCCGTGAAGTTATAGAAAATCACGGCATCACGCACGATATTCACCACGTCCGTGTCATCATAATCCTGATCGCCGCGTGTAAACCCAAGCTGGATGCTATACGCTAATTTGGGGTTATAGATGTAGCCATCCATCCGGAGCCGTAGTCGCCTGATGCGGGCCTCGAAACTTTCGGCACTTAAATCATCTCCACCAGTGGAGGTATATTTTAAGCGGCTTTGCATCCTGAACCTGAAATTGATATAAAAGGTCGAATCGTCGCCCATATATTGGATGCCTTTAAAGTCCTCGATCGTTGGGCGCTCATCGCGCAACCGTTGGGCAAATGAGGGCTGGCATGTGCCGATACCTAAAGCAAAGATAGAGAAAACCAGTAGCCGATAATTCATGTTATATGATGGTTAAATTTCGGTTACTAATATCTACTGATAAGGTTATTGGATTGTTCGGTTAATATTAATAAATTGTTAATTTTAGTTTACTTCACATCGGGCTCCTGCTGGCTCAAGCAATGCCAGCTGCCCAAGCCCCAAATGATATCCGTACTGTCAATCCCTAAAACCTTGCGGCCTGGAAAACACGCAGCGAGTATATCCAGTGCTTTTTGGTCATTCCGATCGTCGCGGTATGTGGGCACGATCACCGCCGCATTGGCAATATAAAAGTTGGCATAGGAAGCGGGCAACCGCTGGCCTTCGTAAACCATCGGTTTTGGCATCGGCAACTCAATGATTTGAAGTTGTTTGCCGTCTATTAATCGCATTTTTTTGAGCAATTGCAGGTTTTCTTGCAAAATGGGGTAGTTTTCATCCGATCGGTTTTCTTCCACCACGGTGACTACGGTATCGGCGTTTACAAAACGGGTCATGTCATCGATGTGGCCGTCGGTATCGTCGCCCACGATGCCATCGCCCAGCCAGAGGATTTGCGATACCCCGTAATAGGCATATAGAAATGCCTCGATTTGCTGCTGGTTTAAGTGTGGATTGCGGTTTTTATTCAGCAGACAGGCTGTACTGGTTAAGATGGTGCCCTCTCCGTTGAAATCGACCGATCCACCCTCCATGACAATACCGGGATGATAGACCGGGACGTCCAGGGCTTTGCCTACCAAGGTGGGAATGACATCATCTTGCTCATAAGGCGGGTATTTATTTCCCCAGGCATTGTAGTCCCAGTCCACGATGATTTTCGGAATATCGGCATTGGGATTGATCAAGAATGCGGGGCCATGGTCACGGCACCATGCATCATCCGTCGGGTGGTGGTAAAACGTGACGGCTGACAGATTTACACCGGCATTGGCCAAATGGTCGGTCGCAAAGGCCTCCATGGCGGCATCCCTGACGTTGATGCACACATGCTCGCCTGCGGAAACTTCCTTGATGAATTGGGAATACGGCGCGAAGACGGCTTCGAGCTTGCCCGGCCAGCTCGCTTCTTTATGAGGCCAGCTCAACCATGTGGCGCGGTGTGGGTGCCATTCGGCCGGAAACTGGTAGCCGGATGCTTTTGGTATTTGTACGGTCATGTTGTGCAAAGAAACAGGAAGTTTTTGGAAAAAACAGGAATGCCGCAAACGGTTATTCATCAATAAACCGTTTTGTAATCGGCTGATAACTATCAATCCGCCTGTCGCGCAAGAAAGGCCAATGTTTGCGGAAATAATCCGACTGGGACAAATCTACTTCGGTGACTTCAGTTTCCTCGGCATCGTGGGAGGCTAAGTAAAGCAAACGGCCCTGTGCATTGGTAATGAAGCTGCCCCCCCAGAATTTCATGGCACCATCCTGCTCAAAGCCCACACGGTTTACACTGACCACGGGCAACCCATTGGCTACTGAATGGCTTCGTTGGATAGTCTGCCACGCATTGTACTGATCCTGGTTGGTCTCTTCATCCTGATCGGAAGCCCAGCCGATAGCCGTCGGGAAAAACAAGATTTCAGCACCCATTAAGGCGGTGATGCGTGCCGCTTCGGGATACCATTGATCCCAGCAGATCAGTACCCCGATGGTCGCATATTTGGTTTTGAAAGTTTTGTAGCCCATGTCTCCGGGTGTGAAGTAGAATTTCTCGTAATAACCCGGATCATCGGGGATGTGCATTTTACGGTATTTTCCCAAGTAGGCACCATCGGCATCGATGACAGCTGTGGTATTGTGATACAAGCCCTCCGTGCGTTTTTCAAATAGGGAAGCGATAATGACTACTCCCAATTCGGCAGCAACGGCCTGCAACGTCTCCGTCGACGGACCGGGAATGGGCTCGGCCAATTCAAAATTATCGTAGTCTTCCACATCGCAGAAATAAAGCGACGTGAATAACTCCTGCAGGCAGATAATTTGTGCGCCTTTTGCCGCGGCTGCACGGACTTGGTCGACTGCTTTGGAAAGGTTGGCGGCTTTGTCTGCCACACAACTCATCTGCACTGTTCCGATCTTTACGTTGGTCATGATGATGCTGTCTTGTTCAAGCTGCAAAAGTACGAAAACTGTGCCAATAACGGGGAGAGGGATTTTACGAAAAATTCGTAAATTAGCCTTATGAAAAACTATGTTGCGATATTGCTGCTGGGAGGGATGGCATGGGCTACCTCCGCCGCTGCCCAGCAATTACGGCTTACCGGTAGGGTTGTCAATGCCGAGACCGCAACGCCCGTCGCCGGTGCCAGCATATTCATCAATAATACAACCTACGGCACAAGCTCAGCAAGCAATGGGAGTTTTGAATTGGGCGGCATTGCCCCGGGAACCTACGAAGTCGTGGTCTCATCGGTAGGCTACCATACCCATGTGACGTCGATCGAGCTCAGGGATAGCCAGTCCGTTTATTTGCCTATCAAGCTGAAGGTCAAATCGACGATGCTTGAGGAAGTAGACGTGGTGGCATTCGAAAAAGACGGATGGAGCCGTTGGGGACGGTTATTCCTGGAGACATTCATCGGTACTTCTCCCAATGCTTCCCGGACTAAGCTCTTGAATCCCGAAGTGTTACGTTTCAGGCATTACCGTGATGAAGGTTATTTAGAAGTTATGGCCAGCGAACCGTTGATCATTGAAAATCGGTCGTTGGGATATACGATTGAATATTTATTGAGCAATTTCCGTGTCGATTTTCGCAATCGGGTAAATCTTTATGCCGGTTATCCCCGTTTTGTCGAGATGACAGGGGGGAGGCGCAGCCTGCGGACTTATCGGCGACGCCGGGCGGCGACTTATGCGACCTCGTTGATGCGCTTCATGCGTAGCTTATACCAAGGTACAATCCGTGAGCAGGGTTTTGAAGTAAGGCGTATGGAGCGCAAGCCCAATAGGGAAAAGCAACGCGTGCAGGCGTTGCAGCGGACGATCTCCAAAACCGATAGGTATACCCAAGATTCGTTGGCGTATTTCCGTAAGGTCATGCGACAAGAAGATGAGTTTGTAACCGTTTTCCCCGATTTGTTAACCGTAGATAGCCTGTTGGTAGATAGTGCGGATGGCCGCAAAAAACTGGTGTTTGAAGATTACCTATATGTCCAAAATATGCGCCTTAAGGAAGAGCCCGGTTATCTGCGTCAGTTCAATGAAACGCGAAAACCGGGCCCCCAAACATCAATATTGTTGCTATATGACAGTCCGTATATTTGGATTGAGCGCAACGGTAGCCACTTCCCACCCCAAAGCCTTTATACAGGGTGGTATTGGACATGGTGCGACAAAGTGGCTGATTTATTACCGCTTGACTACCCGTCGCCCATTGGTTACTGATCCGCGCGCTCGAAATCAGTAGGTCAGCTCGTACGTTGCCACTTCGTTTTTCAGGAATGTGGGCACAATGATGAGGTTTTTGCCCGGCACGAAACCGATGTCTGCCGTATTGGATTTTTCTGCTTGCGTATCCAATATCACGGTCGTCTCACCACCTTGGATGAGGAAGATTTCCCCGTGCCACCTGCTGGCTACGAATGTGCTGTCGTTAAGAACAACCAGCCCGTCTCCGCCCGTTACTTCGGTGTTTATCGTTTCTTGGGCGTAATTGCCATCATCACTGAATTTTTTCAAGCCCTCGCCATCCAGTGCATATAAATGGCCATTATGGTATTCCAATCCATTTACATTGGCATTTGTCGTGGAGATGACCGTATAGTTCCCATCCGTCGTCATGCTGTAAATTTTACCCGTCCGGCTATCCGAAAAATAGAGCTGCTTGCCATCCGTGGCAAGGTCGTTCAGGAAGACGGCACTGTCTATGGTCACGGTTTTCTCAATCGCCGCTGAAGAAACGTCAATGATTTTCACCGCATCGATGTCCGTGACGTATAATTTGCCATCCAGCAATGCCATGCCTTTAGGAGCGTGTAAGTCGCCTTCTACCCATTTGAGCTCACGGATGGTGCCATCGGTATTGACGATGGAGATGAATCCGTCGTTGTCTTTTTCCCCGGCTTTGGTATTGCCGTTGGTTACATAAATGATGTCTGTCGCGGGATCATACAACGTCGATTCCGAACCGGTAAATACCGTATCCGTTTTCCAGGAAAGTGTCAGCTCCGGTGTGGCGGGCGCTTCGGCCGTGTCGTTGTTTTGGGTACCGCCGGTGCAGCCCAGTATAACCGATGCAGCGGCAGCAAGAAGAAATGAATAGTTCATCATATTTAGGATTTAATTAATAATGTTTCACTGTCTTCCCATCACGCATCATCGACACCCCCGATCACCTGCCTACAACTGCTTCCGCAGCCGAGCTACCGGTATTCCCATAGCTTCACGGTATTTAGCCACAGTACGGCGTGCGATGGTGTACCCCTTTTCCTTCAATATTTCCGTAAGTTTTTCGTCAGCCAATGGCTTGCGTTTATTCTCGTTGGAAATACATTCTTCCAGTATTTTCTTAACTTCTTTATTGGAGACCTCTTCACCCGTATCGGTCTGAATGGCTTCCGAAAAAAAAGATTTCAGCAAAAACGTGCCAAACTCGGTTTGCACATATTTGGAGTTGGCCACCCGGGATACGGTGGAAATGTCCATGTCAATGCGGTCTGCAATATCCTTCAGGATCATCGGCTTCAGCTTGCGTTCATCGGCCGTGAGGAAATATTCGTACTGGTAATTCATGATGGCATTCATGGTTTTGAGCAACGTTTGCTGCCGTTGCTTGATAGCATCGATAAACCATTTTGCCGAATCGAGCTTCTGCTTGACAAACTGTACGGCTTCCTTCATCTTTTTGTCCTTCTGTGCAGCCTTATCGTAATGGTCGAACATTTCCTGGTACGAACGGCTCACGCGTAGCTCCGGTGCATTGCGTGCATTGAGGGTCAAGTGGAGCACACCATCACTGTTGGTGACGTGGAAATCCGGGATGATATGCAATTGCTTGCCCGCCACCGCTCCCGAATCTCCCGGTTTAGGGTTGAGCTTAAGAATCTCATTGACAATTTCCTTTAGCTCATCCGAGTTGATGTTGAGCGCCCGCTCCAATTTGTCGTAGTGCTTTTTGGTAAATTCATCCAGGTAATTTTCCACGATGGCCATTGCCTTTTTGATAACTGGGCTTTCCTGATCCTTTTTGCGGAGCTGGATGAGGAGGCACTCCTGGAGGCTACGGGCACCGATTCCGGGAGGGTCAAACTCTTGGATGATTTTAAGCATGTCTTCTACCTCTTGCTCTTCGGCGATGACATTTTGCGAAAATGCCAGATCATCAATGAGCGATGAGATAGGACGCCTGAGGTATCCATCGTCATCCAAGCTGCCGATGATTTGCTGCCCGATGAGGAAATCCCGATCAGACAACGCCAGCAAGTCCAATTGCTGTTGCAGATTTTCGAAGAACGAGTTTTGGATAGCTATGGGAATTTCCTTACGGTCTTCCTCATCATCACCATTATATTGTCCGGATCCGTAGTCATTGATATCATCTGTTTGCAGGTAGTCGTCTACATTAAATTCGTCAAGTTCTGCAGACTGATCTTCATCGCTAAAGCTATCTTCATCAGGGTCTTTATCCGGATATTCTTCCACAGGATCATTCATGTTGGCAAGGCTGATGTCCTCTAATGCCGGGTTCTCTTCCAATTCCTCCTTGATACGTGCATCCAACGACACTGTCGGCACCTGCAGCAATTTGATAAACTGGATTTGCTGAGGGGATAATTTTTGTAATAACTTTTGTTGTAAGGTCTGTTTCAGCATAACTAATTCACTTCACAAACATACGCAAAAATATGAGTTATTAACTAAAATGGATTGCGGCATGGAGAAATAATAGCCCCGATGCTAGCCAAGCAATAAATGAGCAATATCTTTTTGAGAAGTGATTTTTCACATGGATTACGGGGCCGTTGATATTTATTTTACGGCGAACTAAACACGACGTATGATGAAACAGCGAAAATACCTGATGTATGTAACGATGGGTGGCATGGTGGCCGCTTATCTGTTTGTTGCCACATGCAACGGTGAGAAGATGCAGCAAGAAACGCAGCAAACATCGGCAGGGGCCAATCTGGCTACGCTATCCGAAGCTGACCAACGGTTGATTCAGCAATCACGCTCCATTTTTGGTGCGTTGCCTGCATCGGCCGAGGTTGAGACCAACCCATTGAATGCCACCAAGGTGGAACTTGGCAAGATGCTCTTCCATGATGCGAGGCTCTCCAAGAGTAGCTTCATCAGCTGCAACAGCTGTCATAATCTCGCCAGCTACGGTGTGGACAACCTGCCCACTTCCGTGGGGCACAATTGGCAGTTGGGCAATCGAAATGCTCCCACCGTATTGAATGCCGCCTTCCATATGGCCCAGTTTTGGGATGGGCGTGCCGCAGATGTGGAAGAACAAGCCAAGATGCCCATACTCAATGAAGTGGAAATGGCGCTCCCGCACGAAGAAGTAGGCACGGGAAAAATCGCTTCCATCCCCGAGTACCAGAAGCTATTTGCAATAGCTTTTCCCGGCGAAGAGATCCCCCTGACCTATGACAATATTGGCAAGGCTATTGCCGCTTTTGAGCGGACGCTCATTACCCCTTCGCGTTTTGACCGCTATTTGGAAGGCGATGCAGATGCATTGACCCCGCAGGAAAAACGGGGGCTGGAAGCCTTCCTCACGGCCAATTGCCAGACCTGTCACATGACCCCGCTGTTCGGTGGCCATATTTACCAGAAATTCGGTGTCATGAAAGACTATTGGGAACTTACGGGAAGCAAAGCGATTGATAGGGGACGTGCCGATGTAACAAAGAATGAAAACGAAAGCTATGTTTTTAAGGTGCCTTCATTGCGCAATATCACCCGCACATACCCTTATTTCCACGATGGCAGTATTTGGGATCTGAAACAGGCAGTGGCCATCATGAATGAGTTGCAGTTTGGTAAAAAGCTTGGTGATCAGGAAATTGACGATATTGTCGTGTTTCTGGGGTCGTTGACGGGAGATATCCCCGAATCGGCAAGGTTGTTGCCTATTTTGCCACCTTCATCCGGTACAACGGGGCTGCCGGATTTCCAGTAAGATCATGCAAAGCAAAAAGGGCGCTTTTCAAAACGCCCTTTTTGCTTTGCATGTGGCTTTCTTACAATTGTTTTACCAGCTTGTCCGTCAAGACGGATTTGGGCACGGCGCCAATTTGTTTGTCTACGATTTGGCCATCTTTGAAGAACAGTAGCGCAGGGATATTGCGTATACCATATTTTACTGAGATATCAGGATTATGATCCACGTTCACCTTGCCTACGACGGCTTTACCGTCGTATTCTTTCGCCAATTCTTCTACAATGGGGCCAACCATGCGGCAAGGACCGCACCATTCAGCCCAAAAATCTACCAATACGGGTTTGTCTGATTGCAATACAACCTCATCGAAATTGCTGTCTGTGATTTCTAATGCCATGATGTTAGTTAGTTGTGGCTGCCAGCTTTCAGCCATTGGCTTTCAGCTTTCAGCTTATGTTCACGCTAATTGTTTACTTTTTAATCTTCATTTCCGGTCTTCCCGACTCCGGTCTCCGGACTTCCGACACAAAGATAACTATCAAATTCATTGCCAAGGCATGCACACCGACAATCTGACATTAATTTAACTTGTAATTGACACCGTTTATTTCAGTGAGTGCTTCAATAAAATCGTTACTTGGGCTGATTCTCAGTTCCTTAGATGGCATTTCAATGCTTATTTCGGACTCGAAATCCCGCACGGCAAACTTGAGCTGGCAGGTTTTGTTTTCGTGCTGCTCCATATTGGCATTTACCAAGCGCTGGATGCGGCTGACGAAATCATCGTTCAGTTCATGCAGGGGTACCTGGATGGTGATGCATTTGGCCAGCTTATCCCGTAGATCGGACAGCAGTTGCATTCCTTTCACTTCAAACCCCCAATTGCCCGCCTGGCGGAAACGCTCTTGGATGAGGCCTCGTATCTGTATGAAATACCCTTCATGGAGGTAGCCTTTCATTTTGACGTAATCTTCACCGAACAACGCAATCTCGTAGGAATCGGCATAATCTTCGAATACCATCACGCCGAAAGGTTTGCCGTTTTTGGTGATGCGGTGGCTGGCTGCGGTGACCATACCGCCGACGGTGAGTTCCCTGTTCTTAATTTTATTGAACTCTGTACGGGTTTCTTCATCCACTTCCGATGCTTTCATTTTGTCGATCAGCGTGAGCAATCGCACAGGATGCTGGCAGAAATGGTTGATTTCAAAGCGGTAATTGTCCAATGGATGGCTGGTGAGGTAGATACCGATGACGTCCTTCTCGTACTTCAGCTTTTCAATCAGTCCCCACTCCGCGCAGAAGGGCAGGGTCGGTTCGGGAATCTCCACACTGCTGCCCCCGCCAAACAGGCTTACCTGTGCCGAATTTTCATTTTCCTTGTATTTAGCCCCATATTTCAACGCTTTTTCCAATGTTGTGCCTCCGCCATCGGTATCCGCATGGAAATACTGCGCACGATGAGTGCCAGCAAAACAGTCGAACCCACCGGCATAAGCCAGGCTTTCAAAGGCTTTCTTGTTGGCAGCCCGCAGATCGATCCGCCGTGCCATGTCGAAAATGGATTTATAGGCGCTGTCCTTGCGACTTTGCACGATGGTATCTACTGCTCCCGCACCCACGCCTTTCACCGCACCCATACCAAAGCGGATGGCCCCTTTATCGTTTACGGTAAATTTATAGTACGACTCATTGACATCAGGCCCCAGCACCTGTAGTCCCATGCGCTTGCATTCCTCCATGAAGAAGGTCACCTGCTTGATGTCATTCATGTTGTTGGAAAGCACGGCGGCCATGTATTCCGCAGGGTAATGCGCTTTCAGGTAGGCCGTTTGATAGGCCACCCACGCGTAGCAGGTGGAGTGCGACTTGTTGAAGGCGTAGCTGGCGAACGCTTCCCAGTCTTTCCATATCTTTTCCAGTACTTTGGCATTGTGTCCATTGGCGGCAGCTTGGTCTACAAACTTGGGCTTCATCTTGTCCAGCACGTCGCGCTGTTTCTTGCCCATGGCTTTGCGGAGCACGTCGGCCTCGCCCTTGGTGAAGCCCGCCAGCTTCTGTGAGAGCAGCATCACCTGCTCCTGGTATACCGTGATGCCATACGTTTCTTTCAGGTACTCCTCGCAGGCGTCCAAATCGTACGTGATGGGTTCTTGGCCATGCTTGCGCCGGATGAAACTCGGGATGTATTCCATAGGCCCCGGACGGTATAATGCATTCATGGCAATGAGATCTCCGAAGACCGTGGGCTTGAGTTCCTTCATGTATTTCTGCATACCGGGCGACTCGTACTGGAAGATGCCGATGGTTTCGCCGCGCTGGAAGAGTTCATACGTCTTGACGTCGTCTATCGGAAATTCATCAGGGTTAAGCTCGATGCCATGCCGGTGTTTGACGATGCTTACAGTATCCTTGATGAGCGTGAGGGTCTTGAGGCCGAGGAAGTCCATTTTAAGCAGCCCGGCGCTTTCCACCACGGAGTTGTCAAACTGGGTCACATACAGCTCTGAGTCTTTCGCTGTAGCCACCGGCACGAAGTTGGTGATATCGTCGGGCGTGATGATGACGCCGCAGGCGTGGATGCCCGTATTGCGGAGCGAGCCTTCGAGTACCTGTGCCTGTTTGATGGTCTCGGCCTCCAGGCCGGAGCCCTGTGCCATAGATACCAACTGCTGCACGTTTTCCAGCTCTTCCGAGCGCAAGGCGCTTTTCAATGCCTGCGCATCCATGTTGAAAATCTTGTTGAGTTTCAGGTTGGGGATGAGTTTGGCTATTTTGTCGGCCTCGAACAAGGGCAGATCCAGTACCCGTGCGGTATCGCGGATGGACGACTTGGCGGCCATGGTGCCGTAGGTGATGATTTGGGCTACCTGGTTGGCACCATATTTATTGATAACGTATTCCATGACCCGGCCGCGGCCTTCATCATCGAAGTCGATATCAATATCTGGCATGGATATCCGGTCGGGATTGAGGAACCGTTCGAACAGGAGGTCATAGGCAATCGGATCGATATTGGTGATGCCGAGGCAGTAAGCTACCGCAGATCCAGCCGCGGAGCCCCGGCCCGGCCCGACGGACACACCCAGTTTCCGGGCTTCAGCAATGAAATCCTGCACAATGAGGAAATAGCCGGGGTATCCGGTGCGCTCAATGGTCGCCAGTTCGAAATCCAGCCGCTCCCGTATTGCAGGTGTTATTTCAGGGTAGCGCCCTTCGGCACCTTTATAGGTGAGATGCTGCAGGTATTTGTTTTCCCCCCGTTTGCCGCCATCTTGCGCATCTTCTGCCACCTGGAATTCCTCCGGAATCTCAAATTTGGGTAGCAATACATCGCGGTAGAGCGAATAAGGGTCAATTTTATCGACAATCTCCTGAATGTTGAGGATAGCTTCGGGCAGGTCAGCAAAAGCCTTTTTCATCTCCTCGCCAGACTTGAAATAATAAGCGTCGTTGGGCAGTCCGAAGCGGAAGCCACGGCCACGCCCTTTAGGCGTTGCCAGCTTCTCGCCATCCTTCACGCAAAGCAGGATGTCATGCGCATGGGCATCGGCTTTATTGATGTAGTAGGTATTGTTGGTGGCTACGATCTTTACGTCGTGTTTATTGGCCAGTGCAATGAGGCTTTGATTTACGCGATCCTCATCTTCCTGCCCGTGCCGCATTAGTTCGATATAAAAATCGGTGCCGAAGGTGGCTTTCCACCATAACAACGCTTCCTCGGCCTGGTTTTCGCCCATGTTGAGGAGCTTGTTGGGAATTTCTCCGTAAAGATTGCCCGAAAGGACGATGATATCTTCTTTATACCGCTCAATGACAGAACGGTCGATACGCGGCACATAATAGAATCCCTTGGTATAGGCGATGGACGACATCTTGGCCAGGTTGTGGTAGCCGTTTTTGTTTTTGGCCAAGAAGACGACCTGATAGCCGTTGTCTTTTCGCGACTTGTCCGCATGGTCATCACAGATGTAAAACTCACAGCCCACGATGGGTTTGATGACAACCTCTGTGGGTGTTTCGCCCTTTTCGATGGCAGCCTTATTTTTGGCTTCCGCGCCTTTATTGTGGTTGAGTACGCTGCCTACGAAGTGAAAAGCGCCCATCATGTTGCCATGGTCAGTAATCGCCACCGCGGGCATCCTGTGTGCCGCTGCTGCCTTCACCAGGTCACCCACCGATATCGTCGATTGCAGGACAGAGAATTGCGTATGGTTGTGCAGGTGCACGAAGTCCACCTTTGCCATGTCGCGCCGGTTGGCTTCGAGATCCTGCGTGGGGGTTGCGGCCTGTTGCTGGCGTTGCAAGCGTCTGCGGATCTCATCGGACGCGGCTTTCAGATTGACATGCGCCAATCCGATGGGTTGGATCGGCTGCGGGTTGCTTTCGCGAAATTCCACGAAATACCCGGTATCCACCTGCAGTTCGGCGGGAGTGAAGACTTCACGCTTGATGAGTTCGAGGAAACAGCGCGTGGTAGCCTCCACGTCGGCAGTAGCGTTATGCGCCTCAGCAAAGGGGATGCCGAAAAGGTATTGATGCAACTCTGTGAGGTTGGGCAATTTGTATTTGCCCCCGCGCCCGCCGGGAAGCCGCAGCAGTTCGGCCGTCACCTCCGTACAAGTGTCCAATACGGGCAGCTGCGCTAAGGGCGTGTCCACGCCATAGCGGTAGTATTCGCATCCCATGATGTTGATGTCGAACCCGATGTTTTGGCCCACCACGAATTTTGCCCTGGCCAGCGCTGTATTGAATTTTTCAAGCACATCCGCCAACGGAAAGCCCTGTTCCGTGGCCAGCTCCGTGGAAATGCCGTGTATGCGCTCCGCATCAAATGGGATATTGAAACCATCGGGCTTAATCAAATAGTCTTGATGCTCAATGAGGTTGCCCTGGGCATCGTGCAGTTGCCAGGCTAGCTGTATACAACGCGGCCAATTGTCCGTATCGGTGACCGGTGCATCCCATCGTTTGGGAAGACCGGTAGTTTCGGTGTCAAAAATCAAATACATGGGTTGCCAATAAAAAGGGTGGCGGTAAAATATTCAAACAAACTTACGGATTTAAACGGGGAATGGGAACAGAAAAACTGCTCGGTTCCTTGCTAAATAATCAAGGCGCTGGAATTAATAGCATTATGTTTTCAACACTTTTCCATTGCCGGATGGATACAACCATCCAGGTGCGTTGCCATTAATAATCAGCTATAATGCTCCAGTTTTTAAATTTTCTTTATTTTTTGGTTTTAATTGGTTGGCAATGCTGAAATTTTTTATATTATTGAATAATTGTTAAAAATAATATATAAAATTTGCGATTTTGTTATTCAAATTACTATTTTAGTAGCGAAATTATTATTAACAATCACAATGTATTCGAAAAAATCTACACTTCCCTTTGTTTTATTGGTTATAATAGCGCTTTTGGCGCTGTTTTTTCCAGGATTGCCCGCAACGGGCGAGCATGAGTTTGATGCCGCAGACATTGCTTGGATGCTGACGTCTACTGCCCTGGTGTTGATCATGACACCGGGTCTGGCCTTTTTCTATGGCGGTATGGTCAAGAAGAAAAACGTTATTTCTACGATGTTGCAGAGCTTTATCTGCATGGCCGTTGTGGCCGTTATATGGGTAGTGTTTGGTTTTAGTTTGGTGTTTGGTGAGTCCATTGGTGGTATCATCGGCAATCCGGCGACTTATTTTATGTTTGGTGGCGTCATTGGCGGCGAGAATTGGCCCGGTGCACCAACGATTCCTTTTGCCTTGTTTGCCCTGTATCAGCTTAAATTTGCCATCATCACGCCGGCATTGATTACCGGGGCGTTTGCTGAGCGTATACGCTTTACTTCTTATGTGTTATTCCTTTGCTTGTTCTTTATCTTTATCTATGCCCCGCTTGCTCACGCGACTTGGCATCCAGATGGGTTATTGGCCGGTATGGGGGTATTGGATTTTGCCGGGGGTACGGTCGTACACATGTCGGCAGGTGTCACCGCGTTGGCATCCGCGCTTTACCTGAAGCAGGGAAATGCAAACGGTGGGCATGATCCAGCACGGATTTCCTATGTGATTTTGGGTACGGGATTTCTGTGGTTTGGTTGGTTTGGTTTTAATGCGGGCTCGGCCTTTGGAGCAAGCGAGCTGGCCGCTACCGCACTGGCTACGACCAGCACGGCATCTGGTGCGGCTGCATTGGCTTGGATATTTTTCGATGCCGCCAGGGGTAAGAAACCAACGGCAATGGGTGTATGCATTGGCGTAGTCGTCGGCTTGGTGGCCATTACCCCCGCTGCGGGCTTTGTTACCGTGCCGCACTCGCTCATCATCGGGATAGTCGCCTCGATTATCAGCAGGCTTGTGGTTGAATGGCGTACCCGTTCGCGGGTGGATGACACGCTGGATGTGTTTCCAAGCCATGGTGTCGGCGGGATGGTTGGTATGATTCTAACCGGTGTCTTTGCCACCAAAACCATCAATAGTGTGGTCAGTACGGATGGATTGTTTTTCGGTGAGACGGGCTTGTTCACCGCGCATGTCATTGGGCTGGTCGGGGCCGTTATATTCACGTTTGCCATGGCCTTTGTTATCCTTAAGGTAACCGATGTGATTACGAAATTGCGCGTTTCACCTGAAGAAGAGGAAGTGGGGCTGGATATCAGCCAGCATGGCGAGAAATTATAAAGCAGTACGCGATGAGCATACAAGCCATCCTCAGGTAGCAGCTGGGGATGGTTTTTGAATGTCATCAGCCAGAATCTTAATGTAAGTTAAGAAAACCAAGTTGCAACACAATTATTTAAAAATTGTGTATCTTTGCAGCACTCAAACGCATAACATGAGTGACGCAATAAAACATGAGTGCGGTATCGCACTGGTTCGCCTGTTAAAACCCCTTTCTTATTATCAGGAAAAATATGGTACGGCCTTATATGGTATAAACAAGCTGTACTTATTGATGGAAAAGCAGCACAACCGTGGACAGGACGGCGCTGGTATTGCCACCATCAAGCTTGACGTGAAACCCGGTAACCGCTACATCAGCCGCTATCGCTCCATGGCACCGAATGCCGTGGCCGATATCTTTGAATATGTGCAGAAAAAGTTTGCCGCGGTGCAGCGCGCCTATCCGGATAGGTTTGCCAATGCCCAATGGCTCAAAGATAATGTGAGCTTTACGGGTGAAGTGCTCATGGGACACCTCCGGTATGGCACCCATGGCAAAAATAGCATCGAGAATTGCCACCCTTTCCTGCGGCAGAATAACTGGATGACCCGTAATTTGGTCATCGCAGGCAATTTCAACATGACCAATGTGGACGAATTGCTTGAGCAATTATATGAGCTGGGCCAACACCCCAAGGAAAAGGCAGATACGGTGACCGTGCTGGAAAAAATCGGTCACTTCCTTGATTCCGAAAACCAGGAACAGTTTGATAAATTCAAGCGGCAAGGCTATAGTAATGTAGAAATCAGTGCACTGATTGCCGAACACCTCGATGTCGCACGGATTTTGCGCAAATCAGCCAAAAACTGGGATGGTGGTTATACCATCAGCGGAATAGTTGGCCATGGCGATGCCTTTGTTATGCGCGATCCGGTGGGTATCCGACCTGCTTATTACTATGTCAATGATGAAGTGGTCGTGGTGGCATCCGAAAGGCCAGCCATCCAAACCGCGTTCAATGTGAAATTTGAAGAAATCAACGAAGTAAAGCCCGGCTATGCATTGATTGTGAAAAAAGACGGCTCAATTACCGAGGAAATGTTCAGGGAACCTGCGGAAAAGAAATCGTGCTCGTTTGAACGCATTTATTTTTCCCGGGGTAGCGATGCTGCTATCTATCAGGAACGTAAGCATTTGGGACACTTGCTTTGCCCGCAAATATTGGATGCTATCAATTATGATATCAAAAACACGGTATTCTCCTACATTCCGAATACCGCGGAAGTAGCATTTTATGGACTTGAAGAAGGTATCAATGCTTATGTGCGCAAGCTTCAGAAAGACACGTTGCTCAACCGTGCAGACAAGATTTCGGATGACGAGTTGAATGAGATGCTGAGCATAGCGCCGAGGTTTGAAAAATTGAATATTAAAGATGCCAAACTGCGTACATTCATCACCCAGGATGCAGATCGGCAGGATATGGTACAGCACGTGTATGACACGACCTATGGCATCGTCAAAGACCATCAAGACACCATTGTGGCGGTAGATGATTCCATTGTAAGAGGAACCACGCTGAAACAAAGTATCCTAACCATCCTCGACCGCCTCAATCCCAGGAAAATCATCATCGTTTCATCTGCACCGCAAATTCGCTACCCCGATTGTTATGGTATTGACATGTCCCGTTTAGGCGAATTTGTCGCTTTTGAAGCGGCAGTTTCGCTGTTGTACAAAAGGGGGATGGGTAATGTGGTGGAAGAGGTGTACCGCAAGTGCCTCGCCTCATTGGAACTGCCCAAAGATGAGGTGGAAAACTACGTAAAGGCCATCTATGCGCCTTTTACCGATGAGGAAATTTCCAAGGAAATTGCCGGCATTATCCGGGGCACCCATATCAACGCCGAGGTAGAGGTGATTTACCAAAAGCTGGAAAACCTGCACATCGCTTGCCCGGATCACAAAGGAGACTGGTACTTCTCCGGCGACTATCCGACACCTGGTGGCAATCGGGTAGTCAACCGCGCATATATGAATTGGGTGGAAGGAAAGAACGTGCGGGCGTATTTCAGTGCGTAAAAAAAGCGCGCACTTTTTTCTCGTCTACGGCCATCTGGTCGATCAATTCCTGCATGGTTTCAAACCATTGGTCATGCCGGATGAAGTGGAGGAATTTGACGCGTAGTGTCTTCCCGTAAATATCTTCGTTGAAGTCAAAGAGGTGTATTTCGATGCTCCGGCCTACACCGTCTACGGTTGGCCGGGTACCGATGTACCCCATCCCTTGTAAAACACGTTCCGGCAAGTTTGGCGAATAGGGGCCGGTTTTAATCTTGATGGGTTCAATGATGGCTGCCTCCACGGCATAGATGCCATAAGCCGGGATAAGCTTATGGCTTTCATGTACTTGTAAATTTGCCGTGGGGTAACCGATATTCCGTCCCAACTGATTGCCACGGATGACCATGCCCGTCAATTGGAAGGGATACCCCAAATAGCTGTTTGCCGTATTGATATCGCCCTTAATGAGCGCTTCGCGAATCTTGGTTGATGAGACCGCCACGTCGTTAATGTCCTGCTCTGGGATTTCTTCCACCGTATAACCGTATATCTCCGCATGGCCAAGCAAGTCATTCAGCGATCCACTACGGTCCTTACCGAAACGGTGGTCGTAGCCGATGACGATCTTTTTGGTGCCTATTCGGTCTACGAGGACTTCACGGATGTATTCCTCCGGTGATTGGTTGGAAAAATCGCGGGTGAAGGGGGTAATGATGAGGTGGTCAATGCCTGCGTCAGCGAGCTGCTGTACCTTTTCTTCGATGTCGTTGATGAGCCTCAAACTATCGTCTTCCGGGTGCAGAATCATGCGCGGGTGCGGGAAAAACGTCAGCAATACCGTTTCACCACCGATCGCTTTTGCACTTTCTTTTAGCGTACTCAATATTTTCTGATGCCCTACGTGCACACCATCAAAAGTACCGATGGTCACCACTGCGTTTTCCAGTGGAATGAAATCCTCAAGATTTTTGTATATCTTCATCTGATGCTGCAAAGGTAAAGTCCTTTATGTATTTCACCAAGTCAGCCACCTGCCAGGCTTGTCCTACATGGAAGTTGCCGCTTTTTGTTCGCCGCAAACAGCTAAGGTGCGCCCCATTATCCAGTGCTTTGCCAAAGTCGTGTGCCAGCGAACGGATGTAGGTGCCTTTGCTGCATACCACCCTGAACTCAACATTTGGTAGGTCAATATTCAAGATTTCAAACGCGTGAATATGTACAGTACGGGGTTTCACTTCCACAGTCTCGCCGCGCCGTGCTTTTTCATACACCCGCTCGCCATCCATTTTTACAGCTGAATGGGCAGGTGGCACCTGCTCAATTTTGCCAACGAAAGCGGTTGCCATTTTCCTGATTTGCTCGTCCGTAATACCCGATATGTCAAATCGCTGGTCAATATCGCGCTCCAAGTCATAGGATGGTGTGGTGGCACCCAACGTAATGGTGCCTGTATATTCCTTTTCCTGGGCCTGGAATTCGTCAATGCGCTTGGTGAATTTGCCCGTACAAACGATAAGCAAGCCGGTGGCTAAGGGATCAAGCGTACCTGCATGCCCCACTTTCACGTTCAAGGGCTTCATGGCACTGCGTATTTTCCGTATCACATCAAAGCTGGTCCACCGGAGCGGCTTATCGATCAACAGCACTTCGCCTTCAGCAAAGTTAAACGTTGGGCGGGAAATTTCCATCATAAAATCTGCAAGCTGTGTCCGCTGACTAACAGGGCAATGATGATGCCACCTACAATAATCCGGTACCAGCCAAATGCCTTGAATCCATATTTGGAAACCACACCAATAAATGATTTGATGGCAATGATGGCCACGATGAAGCCAATGGCATTTCCAATAATTAACTGGTTGATTTCCGATCCATTCAACGCATTCCCATTATCGAAGTAATCTTTCAGCTTGAGTATGGTGGCACCAAACATCATGGGGATGGCCAAAAAAAATGAAAATTCGGCAGCGGCCTTACGGGTAAGCTGCTGGGTCATGCCCCCTACAATCGTGCTTGCCGACCGGGACATGCCGGGGATAAGTGCAAGGCATTGGAATAAGCCGATTTTCAGTGCCTGCCCATAGTTGATTTCATCGGAGTCATCGATGGAAGGTTTGTTGAACCACTTATCGACAAACAACAAGATAATCCCGCCAATGACGAGCGTGACGCCCACTACCAATGGGCTTTCAAGCAAACCATCGATGGCGTCGCTGAATAAAAAACCCAGGATAACCGCTGGTATGGCCGCCACCACCAGCTTGTAGTAAAAAGTGAGCGACCGGAAAAAGCGTTTATAATACAATACCAATACAGACAAAATGGTGCCCAGCTGGATAGCGATGGTAAACAACTTGACGAATGGGGTGGGAGATACCCCCATTAAAGCCGTCGCAATAATCATATGGCCGGTTGACGATACCGGCAGAAATTCAGTGAGGCCCTCCACAATGGCCAGCACAATCACTTCAAATAAGGTCATTGACTGTTACCTGAATTTTTAGGCTTTATTAAAATGGATACTACACCCAGTGCAAAACCGATGACGACCACAAGGGGGGCGAGGGTAATCTTGGTAAAACTATAAATATCCGACGTACCCATCATCAAAATAAAGCCCAGCAAAACGACTGCGATGCTGAGCAAGAAAAACTGGTAGTTCCGTTTGCCAAATACAAATGATGCCTTTTGGGACGGTTGTGATTTTTTATAGGACATATGCTGTGATTATCTGTATAATTCGTTTGACTTTAGGCGCAGATACTTGCTGACGGCAAAATACGTGCTCAATCCCGAAATGAGGATACCAAGCAAAGTTACGACAATAAATATGACAATAAATTCAAACCAATCGCGT
Source organism: Parapedobacter koreensis (assembly GCF_900109365.1). Taxonomy (GTDB): domain Bacteria; phylum Bacteroidota; class Bacteroidia; order Sphingobacteriales; family Sphingobacteriaceae; genus Parapedobacter; species Parapedobacter koreensis. The sequence goes on from NZ_FNZR01000004.1 coordinate 395,029, forward strand.
AAAAACACCAATTCAGGGATTTCACGTTGCCCAAGGTGCAAGGTGAGTAAGAGCAATAAGATGGCAATGAGTGCGCCAAGCAAGCCATGCAAGACGCCATAGCCCAGAAAGGGCCGCCGGATGAATCCTTTGGTAGCACCTACCATCTGCATGCTTTTGATCAGGAACCGCTGGGAGTAAATGGCCAGGCGAATGGTGTTATTGATCAGTGCAACAGCAATGACCAGCAGTACCGCGGTAAACGCGAGGATGACAATGCCGATGGTACGGATATTTTTGTTGACCATGTCAATGAGTGACTCTTGGTAGACCACTTCCTTCACCATTTCATTGGCAGAGACTTTTTTGATGAATGTTTGGATACTGTCGGTATTGGCATATTCCGCTTTGAGGTAAATGTCAATGGAAGACAGCAGTGGGTTGTGACCCAAAAATTCAACAAAATCCTCACCCAATTCCTGAGACAGGTTGTTGGCTGCCAGTTCTTTGCTGATGTATTGTGACCGAAGCACATAAGGGTCGGATTCCAGTTCCTTTTGGAAGGCCAGCACATTCCCTTCCCCTGCGCCTTCATTCATGATGATATTGAGGACGATGTTCTCCTTCACATAATTGGATAAGTTTTTTGCATGTACGAGGATTAACCCCAAAAGGCCCGTCATCAGCAATACCAAGGCAATACTGATGACCGTGGATATGTATACCGATTTGGTCTTTTTCGAGGATGTACTTACTTCATATACTTCCATATGCCGTGGTGTTTTCGTTGCGAAAGTAACGAATTGCGTTGATATAAATGCAATTGGGCTGGCATAAATTCATTTTACGCCAGCCCGATTACCCCTCGTGTTTATTGCCAGCCGCCGCCCAGGGCTTTATATAGCGAGAGTTTGGTGATGGCTTTTTCCCTGCGGGTCTGTACCAGATTAATTTCCGCGTCGAGCACGTTCCGCTGGGCAGTAATGATATCCAGGTACGTGGCCCGCCCAGCCTTAAACAATTCATTAGCGGCATCCACAGCCATTAAAAGCGCATTCACCTCCTGAATGTTGTGCGCGCGGCGTTGGTTGATGTAATCCTGGGCTTTCAAATTGGTTTGCACCTCTTTCCAGGCGTTTAAGACCGTTTTCTCGTAATCCTGGAAGGCCATTCCATATTCCGCACTGGCAGCCTCGTATGCTGATCGGATGGCACGCTGGTTGAATACCGGGGCGATGAAACCACCCAACAAGCCATAAGCGATAGAAGTAGGAGCCATAAGGAACTTATCAATAGCAAACGCTTGGAAGCCCACGTAAGGTGATAGCACCAGTGACGGTAGGAAAGCCGCTTTCGAAGCCTTCATATCGGCATCGGAAGCAAGCAATTCCAATTGCGCCTGCCTCACATCGGGCCGGAGTGCTATCAGTTGGGTAGGAATACCTGCTACAAGGGAGTCCGTGAACGCATCGGTCATCCATCCGGCGGTGTCCCGGGCAATTCCGCCATGGAAACGGCCCAATAAAAAATTTAGGTGGTTTTCAGCTGCAGTGATCTGTTGAAGAACTTCCTGTTCCTTACCCTTTGAATTATGCACTACGGCATTGAACTGCTGAACACCCAGCTCGTCGGCCCGGCCTGCATCTTTTTGTACGTTGATGATGGCCAGCGCCTCTTCTTGGAGGCCGATGTTTTTCCGTAAGATGGTCAGTTCATTGTCCAATGCCAGCAGATCATAGTATGCCAGCGTCACTTCCTCTATCAATGCCGTTTGTATCAGCTTGCGACCTTCATACGAGGCAAGAAACCGTTGGTAGGCAGCGCGTTTTTGGTTCTTCAGCTTTCCCCACAGATCGATTTCCCATGACGTGCGCAAGCCGATGAAATAATCGGGTAGTGGATCTGGCAATTTTTCATCCTCATCGAGGTTATCCGAGAAGTTGGTGTCGTAGTTGCCAATGCCATCCATGGTATAAAAGCCGTATTTCCGCAGGCCGGCTTCGGCCAATGCGTCTACTGAGGGGAATAGGCTGGCCTTCCTGAGCCTTAGGTTGGCACGGGCAATCTCCACTTGGTGGAGGGCCTTTTCCATGTCGGGGTTGTTGGCCAGTGCCGTATCGATAAGGTCCACCAAATTGGGGTCATTGAAGAAATTGCGCCAGCTGACATATGCCGTGTTGGCCGTATCGGTATTGCCGTGGTAGCTGACGGGCAACGTGCGGTGCTGGTAGTCAGGTAGCTGCTTATTGGTTGAACAACTTGATAGCAAGATGAGGCAGCCGATGACTACCAAGCCTGCCGTGCCTACTTTGATCTTCTTTTTTTTCGAAGAAGCAAATAGTACGTACAGCCCGGGAATAACCATCACGCCGATGAGCGTACCCACCACCATGCCTCCTACGGCAGTGGTGCCGATGGATCGGTTTCCCAGGGCACCTGCACCGGAAGCCATGGCCAGCGGGATGAGGCCCGCGACAAAGGCAAAGGACGTCATCAATATCGGGCGTAGGCGCGCCGCCGATCCCTCTATGGCTGCCTGCAATTGCGTAGCGCCCTGCTTGTGGCGAAGGATTGCATATTCCACGATGAGGATGGCATTCTTGCCCAGTAAGCCGATGAGCATGACGAGCGCTACCTGTGCATAGATGTTATTTTCAAGGCCCAGAAGCTTCAGGAAGAGGAATGCGCCGAACACCCCGGCCGGCAGCGAAAGGATGACAGGCAGTGGCAGGAGGAAGCTTTCGTATTGGGCAGCGAGGATGAGGTAGACAAACAACAGGCAAAGCGCAAACACGTAGATAGCCTGGTTGCCCGATAGGATCTGCTCGCGCGTCATGCCTGACCATTCGATGCCGTAGCCTTGGGGCAATGTGGCCGCAGCCACCCGCTCCACGGCTTCAATGACCTGCCCACTGCTATATCCCGGAGCAGCGTCGCCACTGATGAGGGCGGCAGCAAACATGTTGTACCGGGTGACCTGCTCAGGCCCATATATCCGCTCCATGGTCACAAACGATGAATAAGGCACCATCTCGCCGCTGTCATTTTTTACATACAGCTTGAGCACATCTTCGGGCTTTTCGCGATAGCCCGGCCCAGCCTGTACCATCACCTTGTACATTTGGCCAAACCGGATAAAATTTGTCGCATAGAAGCTGCCCATCAGGGTTTGCAGCGTGAGCATGGCGTTTTCCACACTGATACCCTTCTTAGCTGCAATGTCATAGTCTACCTCAATGAGGTACTGTGGAAACCGCGGGTCAAATGTCGAAAAGGCATTGCCCACTTCCGGCGCTTCTTCCAGGGCCATCATGAAATCTGAAAGCACATCCGCGGTGCGGTTGAGGTCGTCAGCCCCGGATCGATCGAGTAAGCGGAGTTCGAAGCCGCTGGAATTGCCGAATCCCGGCACCGTGGGTGGGGGAAAGTACTCGATACTGGCATCCATCAGGTGATCGGTATGTTCGTCGAGCCATGCAATGACATCATCTACGGATGCCTTGCGATCTTCCCACGCCTTTAGGTTGATCATGCCCATGCCGTAAGAAGCGCCGGACACCTCGGTCACGATGCTGTATCCGGCGAGGGTAGATACGGTCTCTACAGCTTCATGCTGCCTGCTGATCGAATCGACCTGGTTGAGCACGGCAATGGTCCGGTCTACCGTGGCACCCGGCGGGGTGGTGACATTGATGTAAATCATCCCTTGGTCTTCGGTGGGGATGAATCCAGCGGGCAGGATGCTATTGGCTCCCCATGTGGCAATGAAGAACGCAACGAGCAAGCCCAAGGTCACGGTGCGCCTGCCCGCTATCTTGCCGATGAGACCCGCATACCGCATGGCGATCCGGTTGTACCAATTATTAAACCGTTTGAAAAACGCGGCCAGCCATCCTTTCGGAGCGGCCTTGTCATGTGGCGACTTGAGAATGAGTGCACAGAGGGCCGGTGTCAATGTGAGTGCATTGATGCCCGATATCACAATGGAGGCCGCTAATGTCAGCGAAAATTGCCGATAGAAAATGCCCACCGGACCGGAGAGAAACGCTACAGGTATGAATACCGCAGACATCACCAGCGTGATGGCCACCACGGCACCACCGATTTCCTTCATCGCAGCCAGCGTCGCTTCCATGGGGGGTAGGTGCTCTTCCTCCATCTTGACATGCACGGCCTCTACCACCACAATAGCATTGTCTACGACGATACCGATGGCCAGTACCAACGCAAAGAGGGTCAGTAAGTTGATGGAAAAGCCCAGCAGTTGCATGAAAAAGAGTGCACCAATAAGGCATACGGGCACCGCCAGGGCAGGTATCAACGTCGAGCGGAAATCTTGCAGGAAAATAAACACCACAAGAAAGACCAGCAGGAATGCTTCCACAAGGGTGCGGATGACTTCGCTGATGGAGGCGTCGAGAAAACGTGAAACGTCGTAGCTGACGGTATACTTCATGCCCGGTGGGAATGAAGTTTCCTGTAGTTCAGTCATACGTTGCTTGACATTTTCAATAACTTCCTGCGCGTTCGAACCGGGCAGTTGCTTCATCATGATGGATGCCGATGGGCGGCCATCCGTGCGGGATTCCATTTCATAGTCCAACGAGCCGAACTCTACGTCAGCGATATCCCGGATGCGGAGGATCGAACCATCGGCATTGGCACGGATGGGGACATTCCGGTATTGGTCGGGCTCCGAGAACTTGCCGGGGTAGCGCAGCACGTATTGTTGCATGTTTACCCGTTGGTCGGAGCCGATACCCGTCTGTCCGGGGGCAGCTTCTACATTTTGCGCACGCAGGGCGGCGATGACCTCTTCACTGGAAATATCGTATGCTGCCATCCGGTCGGGCTTGAGCCATACCCGCATCGCATAATCGCGGGCACCCATGATTTGGGCAAACCCCACACCTTCGATGCGTTTCAGTTCTTTCAGGATATTGATATCGGTAAAGTTATAGATGAAACGCTCATCCGCAGTCGGGTCGTCACTGAATACATTAAGGTACATCAGCATGCTGTTGACCTCTTTCTCCGTGGTCACACCGGCTTTGATGACTTCTTCCGGCAATTCGTCGAGTACCGTGGTTACCCGGTTTTGCACGTTTACGGCGGCGATATCCGGATCCGTGCCGACTTTGAAAAACACCTGGATCAGCGTCGTGCCATTGTTGGTGGAGACGGAAGTCATGTACGTCATCCCGGCCACGCCATTGATGGCCCGTTCAAGCGGTATGGCCACGGCGTCTGTACATACTTCGGCATTGGCACCGGTATAGTTTGCAGTGACCACCACAGATGGGGGTACGATGTCCGGAAACTGGGTGACTGGTAAGGTGAATAAAGCGAGTATTCCCAATAAAGTGATAAGCAATGAAATGACCAGCGACAGCACTGGCCTTTTAATGAATGTTTCGAGCATCTTACTGATTTTTGAAGCAAAGTGAGCTAATGATACGTTTATTGTGTTCCGCTTGCAGCCAATTGATTATCAGCCAAAGAAGTCATCTTCGGTGATATGGTCATGCCATCCCTTAAGTTTTGGACACCTTCAAACACGATGGTATCACGGGCACTCAATCCATCTTCGACCAGGTAATAATGTCCGATACGTGGCCCTGCCCGGAAGGGTGTCATCACCAAGGTCTTCCCATCTTTCACTTTATACACATAGGTCCGGTCTTGGATTTCGAAGACTGATTTCTGGTGTACGGCCAGGTTTTCACCGCTTTGCAGGGGCACACCGACCTTGCCGGAGGCAGCGTGTTTAATCAATCCATCAGGATTGGGGAAAAGCGCCCGCAAGGATATGGTACCCGTTGTTTCTTCAAATTCATTTTCAGCAAATCCAGCAGTACCAGTGTACGGATAAACGGTGCCATTCGCCAAGGTCAGCGTTACCGGCATGTTGAAGTCGACAGTGCGTATGTTGTCGTTGGCTACGATGCCGAGGTATTCTTGTTCGGAAATGTCAAAATAAGCATAGACATTGCGCAAATCCGAGATGGAAGTCAGCAATGCGCCTTCATCCAGCAGACTCCCTTCCTTCAATGGGATGCGATCGATTCTACCCGTAAAAGGTGCACGGACGGTTGTGTAGGCCAGCTGTGCTTTGGCGTGCTGCAAGAGTGATTTGGCCTCTTTTATCTTGGATTCAGCCGCAGCCAACTGGGCTTGTGCCACCTCCAAATCGGTTTTCGAAACAATATTTTTTTCGACGAGCAACTTCGTGCGATCGACTTCGAGGGAAATGGTTTTCCCATCGGCAATGGCATTTTCGAGCACCGCTTCACAACGGGCCACGTCAGAAGCATATTCTGTATCGCTCAGTTTGAAGAGTGGCTGCCCTTGGGACACCTCACTTCCCTCGTCGATATAAATTTTCTCCAAAAATCCCCTAAGCCTACTGCGGATCTCGACATTTTTAAATGCTTGGATATTGGCCACGTAATCCTGGTGTATGGTGGTATCCAATGCTTCCACTTCGATAACGGGCGTCGTCGTTATCGATTGTTGATCTGCCTGATCTTCCGTTTGTCCGCCGTCAACGGCGCATCCGCCCAATAAGCCAGCCAGTAAGCTGGATGCAAATAGCGGATAAATTAGCGTTAATTTAATATCCATGGTTTTTAGTTTATTTTAAAATAAAAGTCGTTTTCAGCACAAAGCGCCGCCATGCAATGCCCGCCTCGGGCATCACCCACCGGCGTTTAGCAATTGTCTCTCCCAAAAAAATACGGTTAATACGTTGGTAGCGTTATAACGATGAAGCTTGAAATAACATTAGCGCAAGGCTACGCCAGAATGTTGAAATGAAGTTGGACTCATCATTAAACGAATACTATACCTTAAAACGGTTTTAATCGAAAAAGAAAGGCATAATAACCTATTAGGTGCGATATTTTGGTATTCAGCCCTAAGCGGAGCTGTTGGTTGAAAATATCAACTATAGGTAACGGATTGAGTTCGATATGTTCCTTTGGTGGCGGAATGGAAATCCATTTTGAAGAGGCAGGCCGGTAATCGTCGTACTGGAAATCGCTCTCCCGTTTGTTTTCCTGTCCGGCGCAGGGAATATCCAGCAGGTCTTCGAGGAAGATCTCTACTAATGGCGTACCGTCGATTACTTGGCAAGAATCATCGCCATGTATATGCCCATCCTGGTGGAAGATCGTGTTGATGTAGGCAATTAATGCAAGAAAGTATAACAATCTCGTCAACATAATCGACGCTAAAATACACATTCTGCAATTAGTAATACTAATTATCACTTTTTTGTTACTGGCAAGGTGGATTTGTTAATGATTTCGTAATGTCGACGAATTCTTTTTTGCCGTATGGTATTTGAGAAAATAACTTACAAACGCAAGCAGTCTTTCAACCATAAGCCAAAAAATCGTATTTTCGCCGTCTTTATACAATACCTTGTTTCTATGGATTACCATCACCGTGCGATTGAGCAGAAGTGGCAAAAATTCTGGGCAGACAACCATACATTTCGCGTAGCGAATATATCGGACAAACCCAAATATTATGTGCTGGATATGTTTCCCTATCCTTCCGGCGCCGGACTGCATGTGGGCCATCCGCTGGGGTACATTGCTTCGGATATTTTCAGCCGTTACAAACGATTGAAAGGGTTCAATGTGCTCCATCCCATGGGCTATGACTCATTTGGCCTTCCGGCAGAACAATATGCCATCCAAACCGGACAGCATCCGGCCATCACCACGGAAGCCAACATCAAGCGATATCGGGAGCAACTGGACAACATCGGCTTTTCCTTCGATTGGGAAAGGGAAGTACGGACAAGCGATCCTTCTTTTTACAAATGGACGCAATGGATATTCATGCAGCTTTTCAATGCCTGGTATAACAAGGCCACTGATAAGGCCGAACCCATTGTGACGCTTATCGCGCATTTTGCGTCCCACGGCAGTCACGGTTTAAACGCGGTGTCTGATGATGATACCCTGGCGTTTACTGCAACGGAATGGGCAAGTTTCAGCGAAGCGCAACAGCAACGTGAATTGCTGAAATACCGGCTGGCTTACCTGCGGGAGAGTACCGTCAACTGGTGCGCGGCATTAGGTACGGTGCTGGCCAATGATGAAGTAATCAATGGCGTGTCCGAGCGCGGGGGCTATCCCGTGGAGCAGAAAAAGATGATGCAATGGAGTATGCGCATCACGGCGTATGCTGAGCGCCTGCTGCGGGGATTGGAGATCATCGACTGGCCGGATCCGCTGGTTGAAATGCAGCGCAACTGGATAGGTAAGAGCGTAGGTGCCAGTGTACGGTTTGGCGTACCCGTGCTTGGCGATGGCCAGTATATCGAGGTGTTTACCACGCGCGTGGACACCATCTATGGCGTGAATGCATTGGTGCTCGCACCGGAGCATGAGCTCGTGGAAACGCTCACCACCGCCGCGCAAAAGGCCCAAGTGGAGGCCTATATTACCCAGACTAAAAAGAAATCCGAGCTGGATCGCATGGCCGACGTCAAAGCGGTTTCGGGTGCATTTACGGGTAGTTATGCCGTGCATCCCCTCACGGGGAAGGATGTCCCGATATGGATTGCCGATTATGTGTTGGCAGGATACGGTACCGGTGCCGTGATGGCTGTACCGTCCGGGGACCAGCGCGATTACCTATTTTCTGTACACTTCGGCCTACCCATCATCCCTATTTCGGATGCGCAGCAACTCGACGGGCAGGCAGACCCTACCAAGGAGGGGCGGTATATCAATTCGGATATCATCAATGGCCTTACTTACCATGAAGCTGTGCAGGCACTGGTAGCCAAGCTGGAATCCATCGGGGCAGGCAAGGCCACCATCAATTACCGCATGCGCGATGCCATTTTTGGGCGCCAGCGCTATTGGGGAGAGCCTGTACCGGTATATTTCAGGGGTGAGCTGCCGCAGCTGATCGAAGTGGACGAACTGCCGCTGCTGCTCCCCGAGGTAGATAAATACCTGCCCACGGAAACCGGTGAACCGCCCCTGGGGCGGGCCAAAGATTGGAAATACCGGGGCACGTTTGAGTTCGAATTGAGCACCATGCCCGGTTGGGCAGGATCAAGCTGGTACTGGTACCGGTATATGGATGCGCTGAATGCGGGAGAATTTGCATCAAAAGAAGCGATTTCTTATTGGCGCGACGTCGATTTATACATCGGCGGATCCGAACACGCCACAGGGCACCTGCTGTACAGCCGCTTCTGGAATAAGTTTCTCAAAGATATGGGCTATGTGCCCGAAGAAGAGCCCTTTAAGAAACTGATAAACCAGGGGATGATCCAAGGCCGGAGCAATTTCGTGTACCGCGTATTGGATGAGCAGGGTAGGGGAACCAACACTTTTGTGTCTTATGGCTTGAAAGACCAGTACCACACGGTGGCGCTGCATGTGGATGTCAACATCGTGAGCAATGACGTGCTTGATCTGGAGAAATTCCGTGAGTTTCGGCCCGACTTTGCCGATGCGGAGTTTATCCTTGAAAATGGCAAATACATTTGCGGCCACGAAGTGGAGAAAATGTCCAAGTCCAAATATAATGTAGTCAATCCCGATGACATCATTGAACAGTATGGGGCCGATACCCTGCGCATGTACGAAATGTTCCTTGGGCCACTGGAGCAGAGTAAACCCTGGAATACCAACGGTATTGAAGGCGTATATAAGTTTCTGCGTAAGTTCTGGAAACTGTTCCACAATGCCGAGGGTGATTTTGCGGTAAGTGATGAGGCACCCAGCAAAGCCGAATGGAAGGCGTTGCATAAAATCATCAGGAAAGTAGAAGAAGATATCGAGCGTTTCTCGTTCAATACTTCCGTGTCATCCTTTATGATTTGCGTGAATGAACTGACCGATCTGAAATGCAACAAACGGGCTATCTTGCAGGACCTATGCATTGTACTGCATCCATATGCGCCACACATCACCGAAGAGTTGTGGGCTATGCTGGGAAATGCGCCGGGTACCCTGTCATACGCGACTTATCCAGCGTTCAATCCTGAATACCTGGTGGAAAGCGAATTTTCATACCCCATTTCCGTCAACGGAAAGACGCGGATGAACCTCACGTTGCCGCTGGATATGGAACAGTTGGATGTGGAGCAGACCGTGTTGACAAATGAAGATATACAGCGCTACCTCGAAGGCAAGCCTGTCAAGAAGGTGATATTTGTGAAAGGCCGGATTGTAAATGTGGTCGTGTAAGCAAACGAACGTAAATTTAATGCGACAACTGAGCTAAATGTGCGAAGCACTATAAATTTTCCTACCTTAGCGACGTTGGTTCACTGGAAAAACCCAAATATTATCCATATGCATAAAAAAATATACCTTGCCATCGGCGTTTTCCTCGTATTGGGGCATTCGCTGTCCGCGCAGACCAAGCGCTTGGATTTGGAACAATCCCTCGGCGCTAAGCCCTCACTCACCAAGCCTATCAACCGGATAGTCGGTTGGGCGGATGCCGACCATTATATCGAATCCGATGTGCAGGCACGGCAGCAATACCAAGTGCACGTCAAGACGGGTGAGCGCAACCCATACACGCCACCTCCAAGCAGCGATGTGGATGTGTATGTGCAGGACAACGACATCTTCATCCGCCAGGGGGCCAATGCCGCACGGCAGTTGACCCACTCGCCGGAAGATGAAGAAAAGAATCCAACGCTTTCTCCGGACAACCAATATGTGGCCTTTACCCGTAATAACGACTTGTATGCCATACAGGTATCTGGTGGCCGTGAAATCCGCTATACCACGGATGCTACGGACGTGATTTACAACGGATGGGCCTCTTGGGTCTATTTCGAGGAAATCTTAGGGCGTGCTACACGCTATAAAGCCTTTTGGTGGTCTCCTGATAGCAAGACCTTGGCCTTTATGCGGTTTGATGATACACAGGTGCCGATGTTCCCGATTTATGGGGCCAAAGGCCAGCACGGCTACCTCGAACAGACACGTTATCCGAAAGCGGGTGATCCCAATCCAGAAGTGCGGGTTGGTTTTGTCCCCGTTGAGGGGGGCAATGTCATCTGGGCAGACTTCAACGAAAAGGACGACCAGTACTTTGGTGAGCCGTACTGGAGTTTCGACAGTGGCAACTTGATGGTGCAATGGATGAACCGTGACCAGACCAATCTCAAATTCTATCAGGTCGATCCCAAGACAGGCTCCAAGAACGCCATCTATGACGAACACCAGAATGCCTGGATAGACCTAAGCCACAGTGAGCGCATCACCTACTTGAAGGATAATAAACATTATATCCTCAAAAGCGATAAAACAGGGTGGGCACATTATTACCTGTATACGCTGGATGGCACCTTGGTCAATCCCATTACCGAGGGCAAATGGCAAGTGTCGGCCCTGGAGCTCGTGGATGAAAAAAACAAGGTGGTTTATTTCACGGCCCGAAAAGAACATTCGGCCACGGTTGATCTTTACCGGGTGGATTACAGTGGCAAAAACATGCAGCGGCTTACGTTTGGCGACTATACCCACCAAGTGGCGGTATCTCCCGACGGCAAGCATTTCATTACCACCTATTCCAACGTGAGCACGCCATCCAAGGTAGCCCTGCTGGACAATAAAGGCAAGCTCATCAAAGAACTGGCAGACAGTAAGGCCGACGATTTTGACGAATATAAGTATGCCAAAACGGAACTGATCACCATCCCCACACCGGATGGCTATGCGCTGCCAGCCACTATCACGTGGCCCACGGACTTTGATGAAACCAAGCCATATCCCGTGATTTTCAGCATCTATGGTGGGCCGGATGCCGGTACGGTGCGCAATACGTGGAAAGACGTTGCCAACCAGCACCAGCATTGGGCCAATGAGGGCATCATCCAAATCAGTGTGGATCACCGCGCGTCCGGCCATTTTGGTAAGGAAGGGGTGGCACTGATGCATCGCAACCTTGGCCATTGGGAGATGATAGACTACATCACCGCCGCCAAATGGCTCAAGGACAAGCCCTGGGTGGCCAAAGACAAGCTGCTCATCACCGGCCATAGCTACGGCGGTTACATGACTTGCCTGGCGTTGACGAAGGGTGCCGATTATTTCGATTACGGCATTGCGGGCGCCCCGGTGACCAGCTGGGACTTGTATGATACGCATTATACGGAGCGCTATATGGATACCCCTCAAGATAACCCCGATGGGTATAAAAACGGATCGGTGCTTACCTACGTGAAAAATTACAAGGGACGGTTGCGTATACTGCACGGTGATGTGGACGATAATGTGCACATGCAAAATACCACGCAGCTGGTGGATGCGCTGACTAATGGCGATACGCCTTTCGAGCTGATGATTTACCCCGGCAGTCGACATGGCTTTGCCCGTGAGAAATCGGCATATGATCGTAAAGAGCGGTACCGGTTTTATTACCAATACCTGCTGGAAAAACCGATGCCGGCGGGATTGAAGTAATCTGGTGCCGTAAAAAAGATACTTTCTTTTTGGAGAAGTTGAGGTAATCGCTATATTTGCAGTCCCAAAATATGGGGGTTTAGCTCAGCTGGCTAGCGGGTCCCGACAGAGGTCGGGAAGGTCACCGGGGAGCAAGAATGAAGGAAGAAAATATATGGGGGTTTAGCTCAGCTGGCTAGAGCGTCCCGACAGAGGTCGGGAAGGTCACCGGGGAGCAAGAGTGAAGGAAGAAAATATATGGGGGTTTAGCTCAGCTGGCTAGAGCGCTTGCATGGCATGCAAGAGGTCACCGGTTCGAATCCGGTATCCTCCACCAAGCACCCGCCGACGTGCGGGTGTTCTTGTTTTCGGCCTATGCATTACCTATACATTCTATATTCACATCTTTGGATCGTTACTACGTGGGTTCGACGTCGGATTTGCAGGTCCGTTTGAGCCAGCACAATTCGGGCAGGCGTTTTCATTATACCTCGGCGGCTTCGGACTGGGAACTGAGATACCACGAGGTGTTCGGGAGCTTTGCGGAGGCGAGGCGGCGCGAGCTGGAAGTCAAGCGCAAGAAGAGCCGGAAATACATTGAGTGGCTAATCGCCGGTAGCGGGGATTAGCGGCTTGTTAGCGCGTCCCGACGGCTGTCGGGAATTTATGAATCGATCATAAGTGCTTTTTTTTTAGTACCTTCCCAGTGTACTTTATCCTTTTTGAAGCATCGTTAAATTCATGAATAGATGTTTCCCGCTGTATTATTTCTAACCGCATTTATTGCATCAAAGTATTGGTCTACGCAGAAGTGAAATTCAAGTTCCCCGTAGTTCAACTCAAAAGAAATCACTTTAGAGAAGTTTTTAAAGTCATACCAAATGACCTCTTTGGGTCCAATGGCTATTTTACAGGTAAGACTGTGGTCGCCCGGAATGCCGGAATACTTGTAATCGTATAGCGTATATCGTTGATTGGAATAGATATAGTCATCCAGGGTCTTACATAGGAAATGATTCTGGTTATCAAAGGCGATAAAGGACGAGATCCCTTCATAGCAACCGTTTCGGATGTGCAGGCCTTTCCTGGCCAATTGTTCTGCCTCAATTTTTTCAATGATCATCCTGAGGTCAACGCCGTTTATATAAATGGCAGCGGTCATATAATCCTCCAGTTGAGATCTCACACATCCGAATCGTATTTTACTTAGGCTCGCCACTTCGTCAATTGTAGAGCAATCTAAAAGGAAATCTGATGAGCCATTGACGGGCTCGTAGTCATATTTTTAATCGGCGGTGAAAACTGCGTCAGCTTAATACCCCTAACAGCCGTCTTATATTCATCAATGGTAGGGGTTCTTCCCAAGATGGCAGAAAGTACCACTACCGGGGTAGACGCCAATAATGACTCCCCTTTCTTGCGGTCCGAATCTTTGACTACACGCCCCTGGAAGAGACGCGTAGATGTAGCCATTACGGTATCGCCCTGCGCTGCCTTTTCCTGGTTACCCATACACAGGTTACAGCCCGGCCGTTCCAGGTACAGGATGTTGTCATATGTTGTGCGGGCGGTGGTTTTGGGAGCGGCATCATCAAATTCAAAACCGGAATATTTCTGCAGCACGTCCCAATCGCCCTCTTCTTTGAGTTCGTCTATGATATTATATGTTGGGGCCGCCACTACCAAAGGAGCCTGGAATTCCACCTGTCCATATGCTTCCTCCAAGTTTTTCAGCATTTTGGATACAATCTTGATGTCTCCTTTATGTACCATGCAGGAGCCAACGAAACCGAGGTCTACATGCTTCCCGCCGCCATAATACGTAAGATCCCGGATGGTATCATGCGTGTATCGCTTGGAGGCATCCACGTTATGCACGTCAGGGTCGGCAATCATGGGCTCATCAATGCTGTCCAGGTCTACCGCAAATTCCGCATAATACTTAGCGTTTTCATCAGGCGTCAGTGGCGATTTTGCTCCCGATTTGATTTCATCGATCCGTTTATCAGCTTTATCAATCAGGCCCTGAAGCACTTGATTCTCATTATCCATGCCCTTTTCGATCATGATCTTGATGCGATCTTTTGCGATCTCCAATGATTCGATGAGGGTATCCGGCTGGGAAATACAGATAGACGCTTTGGCCTTCATTTCGGCCGTCCAATCGGTGAAGGTGAATGCCTGATCAGCAAGCAAGGTACCGATATGCACCTCGATCACCCTTCCCTGAAATACATTTTCCCCATTAAATGCCTTGAGCATCTGCAATTGGGTAGCATGCACCACATCGCGGAAATCCAGGTGATCCTTCATTTTGCCTTTGAACGTCACTTTTACCGATTCAGGAATGGGCATCGATGCTTCACCTGTGGCCAATGCAAGCGCAACCGTACCGGAGTCCGCACCGAAGGCAACACCTTTGGACATCCGGGTATGTGAGTCGCCGCCAATGATGATCGCCCAATCGTCTACCGTGATATCATTAAGCACCTTGTGGATCACATCGGTCATCGAATGATAGATACCTTTAGGGTCCCGGGCCGTGATAAGACCAAAATCATTCATAAATTTCATCAGCTTGGGGATATTCTGCTGGGATTTACTGTCCCAAACCGATGCCGTGTGGCAGCCAGATTGATAGCCAGCATCCACTGTTGGAGAAATCACCGTTGCAGCCATTGCCTCCAGCTCCTGGGCCGTCATCAATCCGGTCGTATCCTGAGAACCCACGATATTTACTTTTACACGGACGTAAGAACCCGCATGTAAGGTCGCTCCGGAGGTTCCAACAGCATTTTTGTTGAATATTTTTTCCACGGCGGTAAGCCCTTGCCCTTCATTCGAAATTTCTTTGGATGGGGCATATACCGTTGGCGCAACGATACCCAGGGTCTTGGCGGCAAACGTCTGCAATTTTTTTCCAAATTCGATGGCGTAAGACCCCCCGGCTTTCATGAATTCGATCTTCTGCGGGGTGAATGCCGAGCTCACATCCATTACCTCCTGTCCGTCTTTATACAGCTTCTTGGTTTTTGTATTGATGGTAAGGACCGTTCCGGTATCCACGGAATAGACTTGCTCTAAAACGGGCTGCCCGTCCGCATCCACTACCAGCTTATTGTTTTCGTCGAACTTTTTTGCCCAGTTTTTAAGGTCTATGCCAATCCCACCCGTTACGCCGACGGTCGTGAGGAATATCGGGGAAATACCGTTTGTGCCCGCCACCACCGGCGCAATGTTCACGAACGGCACGTAAGGGCTTGCCGGCTTACCGATCCACAGCGCGACGTTGTTCACCCCGGACATTCTCGAAGAACCTACACCCATCGTGCCTTTTTCGGCCACCAGCATCACCCTTTTGTCCGGATGTTTTTCTTTAAGCGCCTGCAGCGCTTTCTGTTGTTCTTTATTGTGCTCAAACATGCACTGGCCATGAAGCTCGCGGTCAGACCTGGAGTGCGCGTCACTTCCCGGCGAAAGCAAGTCTGTAGAAATGTCACCGATGCCTGCAACGAAAGTTACTAACGCAATCTCTTCAGGTATATCTGGCAATTTGGTATAGAACTCTGCTTTCGCATAACTTTCAAGAATAGCTTTAGCGATAGGGCTACCATTTCCGAACGCTTTCGCCAAGCGGTCTGTATCGGCATCATAGAGAAACACTTGCGTTTTCAATACCTCCGCAGCATTTTTTGCGATAACAATGTCGTCACCCAATGCCAGATCCAGCAGGACCTCGATTGAAGGCCCGCCCTTCATATGGGATAATTGCTCAAAAGCAAATTCCGGGGAAATTTCTTTTACTTCGGATTCACCAAGGATAATTTCCTTCAAAAATTTCGCCTTTACACGGGCCGCACTTGTGGTTCCCGGTAATACATTATAAATGAAGAAATTGAGCGAATCTTTCCGGTGTTCATGGTTTACATCCTTGATTTGTGCAATAACCTCGTGCATCAAGCCCGCATCATCAATTGGCATTGGGTGAAGCCCCTGAGATTCTCTATCTACAATCTGCTTTAGATATTCATTATATCTGCTCATAAATTATCCTTTAGTTCAAGAAGGGATGCAAAATTACAAATTTATCTAAAAGAAGTAAAACTGTGTCTCTGCGAATCAGTTCTCTTTGTTGTAGTTAACGTATCGTGTATTGAGGTGCCGGTCTACCGATACGATTATTTCAGTGTTTGCTTATCAGCCCCTTGATTTCGTACATATAGTGTGCTTCGTCAAGCGTATCGATCAGGACATTGATTTCTTCGATGGCGAAGGAGAAATGGATACCCTCAAAGGGGGTCTGCATGATGATGCGCCTGGAACCGTTGGGAAACGGCAGCAGGTATTCCTCCCTGACCACCGACTTGGCCATTGTGCGGAATGCTTGGAATTCTCCCAAAGTGAAGTTGAGGAGTATGTTCTTGAACGAAACGTAAATCAGGTTTTCGCGTTCCCTGAAACTTACGAAGCCGGTTTCGTTCTCGGTCAGTATGTGTAGGTTATCAATGTCCATGGTTTTTCTGTAATGCATGCCCAGCGCGAGCAGCCGTCTTCGGATTGTGCCTGCTACGCCTGCCCCAATGGCTTTGGGCAGGCATGCAGGTCTTTATTATTGCGTGTATTATTCCTTTTGCAATGGGACAAAGCTACAACCTTATTTAGAGTGATTATAAATAAGTGACGGCAAGTCTCCGTTTATGACATAACGATTACAATTGATGCCGGATGAAAAGGGCGACTGTCCTGCCGGGAAACCGGGGTTGATACAGGAATGTAAGATGTTGTAATCGGTCAAATCTGTTTCGCTCCGGATTTCAGCGCATTTTCAAAAATCTTATCGGCATCCCGGGTGGTAAGAATTATCCTGACGGAACAGCCTGAATCTAAATGGGGAAACACATTGCCAAACTGCGGTTCTTCATCGCCTATATAAAATTCAGCGCCCTCTATAGCAACCTTTGCGGCTATTTTTCCTTCAGCGATTTCATATTGTGATACTACAGTTGCCCCCAATGCTGAGGTGTAGAAATGGGGTTACACGTGTTTTGTTCTCTGCCATGGTAAATATTTTTGTTTATGAATACGTTATAGTCGAATTGAAACAATTTTCCATTCATATTTTCCATCGGAAACTATTTTAAATCCTAACTTGAGGAAGGTGTTGAGGTAGTCGATATAGGAGTTGGGTGAATTTCTCGGATATGCTTGGAATACATACCCACGCCTATTGGAATCGCTGTTAGTTGCGACATCAACACGTAACGAGCTTTTAGCTGCTTGGGTTAAGATGCCTGGCGACCATTTCCAGAAATTCTTTCATCTGGAACGGTTTTTCAAGGGCATCGTCCGCCATTGCATCCTTAGCCAGCGTCTTGATACCCGACCTTGCAGGATAGCAAGATGATCGGTATATTTTTTGTTTGCTCCTGATTTTTTAGATGCCTGCAGAGATCCAAGCCATCAATACCCGGTAATTGTTTGTCCAGTATAAACATATCGGGCAGGTCGAAATCATCTGTTAATATCGCAGAACCGTCAAAAAAACAGGTGACCTGGTACCCCGCGTTTTGCAACATGATGGTCATCGGCTCCAATATACCGGGATCGTCTTCCACAACTACAATGTGTTTCATTCAGAGGCAGATTCGTTTACGCTTATGTCAGGTATCGTGAAAGAAAATGTAGAGCCAATGCCCTCTTCGCTGTCTACGGATATGCTGCCACCATGCTGACGGACAATCTGGGCTGTGATATACAAACCGAGCCCGATGCCCTGTGTCTTCGAAGTCAGAGGGGCGTTTACGCGAAAATATCTTTCAAATATCTTATGGTTCAATCCTTCCGGAATGCCAACCCCAAAGTCCTGTACATCCACCCTGGTCCCCTCATCCGTTTGCATGAATGAAACCAGAATCCGCCCCCCTTTAGGAGAATATTTTATACCATTGGAGACCAGGTTGGTAATCACCTGGCCGATCAATTTTCTATCGGCAACAACCGGATGGGGTTTGATACCATTAAATATAATTTGGTGTTCAGGCGATGCGCGCTGAAGATATTCTATCTGTTCTTCTATTAGGGCGTCGAGGTCAAACCGCTCCATTTGCAACAGCACTTCTCCGGCTGAGAGTTTTGTGGTATCAAGCAGGGTTTTAATGAGTTCTATCAAACGGTCGATTTGCCGGTTTAACTTCGTCATCATGGAGAAACTGGTCCCGTCCGGGGCATTACTGAATTTTTGGACCAGTAGTTCTGCATAGGCCTTGATACTGGTAACGGGTGTTTTCAGTTCATGGCTCGCCACGGCAATAAATTCATCCTTTAGCTGCTCATGCAATTTAGCTGCGGTAACATCACGTGCAATGGTGGAAATGCCGATTACGGCACCAGTTGCATCTCTGACCGGCGATAGTGCGATCTGGAGGTCAGCCTGTTTTCCATTTTTATGCAGCCGTACCGTTTCATAAATGGGAACCGAAACTTCATTCCGTATTTTATCGACGTTTTCTATGAGTTCAACAATATCTTTCGGCAGCATGACCGCTTCCAATGATTTGCCGATTACTTCGTTTGCTTTGTAACCGTACAGATTTTCGGCTGCCTTATTCCAGGTTGTTATAACCCGGTTCAAATCGATTGTGACGATCGAGTCCTGTGAAGATTCCACGATAGCGGCAAGATAATATTTGGCCACTTGCTCATCCTGGCCGTTTCTATCATCTGCAATAGCAGTGTTTTTATTTTTCATGTATGCAAATTAACAGTTGCCGATCCATCTCGATCGGTTGGAAGACACGGCCAAGGGCTTCAAGTACAATATCGACACGCAATGAGGGTTAACAGTCAGGCAACGGATGACCGTAATGGCTTCCAGACCCTTCAAAAGACTTAATCGACGAATATCTAAAACAATTAGACATTTCGTTGCAAGACTAAATAAAGAAACGCTTGGAGTGGTCGTATTGTTCTATTAATAGAAGAAACCTATTACTCGCTAGTCTTCCTGATCGTGGTTATCGGGGTTTAGGTCAGCACAATTCGGGCAAGCTTTTCCATTATACCTTCGAATCCGGCATGACGTTGCCTGCTATCCATTCTTCAGCTGATATTTAATTGTTTCCTTTTTACTTCCATTGAAACTTTTTTTAAGTTTGCTTGATTTGCATTTTCATTCAATGGAAGATCTGAGCAGATATACCGATTATGAACTTATTGAATTACTGAAAGCAGGTAGTGAATGTGCTTTTGACGAAATCTATGACAGGCATTGGTCCAGCTTATCCCATCATGCGTATCAGCTATTAGTGGATGAGGATGACTGCCAGGATGTTTTGCAGGATGTTTTTATGACACTGTGGAAGAAAGCTCCGACACTTTCCCTCACGAATTCCCTTGCTGCCTATCTCCATGCGCTGGTCAGGAATCGTATTCTAAACATGCTGGCCCGAGACAAGGTTCGGGCAGCATACCTAAACCAACTTTATCACGAAGGCGATACAATAGCCATGACCGTAGACGAGCAATTATTGGAAAAAGAGCTAACGCAGATCATAACCGAGGAAGTCGATAGGATGCCGGAGAAGATGCGGGCGGTTTACAGGCTGAGCCGTGAGCAGCAGCTAAGCCAGCATGAAATTTCATCGAAACTTGATATTTCCATATCTACCGTAAAATTCCATTTGAATTCGGCGCTTAAGCGCCTGAAAAAGCGTATTGAGCCGTAAATTGAATTTTTTGTCCCTCATTTACAGCTGATTGTGTAAAATCCTTCGTGCCCTACCTGTACCACTCCACCCCTAAACTGTCATATCTATCAAAAGCAGGGTTAGAAGACAATGACTCAGGAAGAATTAAGCAGGTTGCTTGAACGGTATGCAAACGGAGCATGTACTGAGGAGGAAGAAGCAAAGCTTCGTTCTTGGTACGATACCGTATTGCAGAAGAAGAAACATACCCTGCCCGATTCGGATAGCCGCTACCTTAAACAAAAGGTATTGGCCTCCGTGAAGCAACGCATGCACGAAGATTCACGTAAAAAAGCGAGCCCGTTGTTGTACCGTGCCCGCCTTGGTAGATACATCGTAGCGGCGGCATCGTTGCTTGTTGCTGTTGTCTTAGGGTATTATTTCCTTGGGTTACAACCCTCGGTTAATGACCAACAGCTTGCAACGACTGAAATCGTCCCCGGTGGCAACCGCGCCATGCTTTCCCTGGCCGACGGACGGAAGATAGCGCTTAGGGAAAATCAGGCTGGTGTTATTATAGGGGATGCAATCACGTACACCGACGGTACTTCCGTTTTCGATGAGGGGATGGATGGGGCGACGATCGGTGGTGTGAATCCGTTGGAACTTACTACACCCATGGGGGGGACTTATCGTGTCACCTTACCGGACGGCACCAATGTATGGCTGAACTCCGCTTCGACATTGAGGTATCCGAGTCGGTTCGTAGAGAAGGAGCGTGTGGTAGAATTTATAGGCGAGGGGTATTTTGCTGTAGCAAAAGACAACGGAAGACCATTTAAGGTCATTACCGCAGGCCAAGAGATCGAAGTATTGGGCACGGAGTTTAACATATCCACATACGACGACGAACCTGAAATAAAAACAACACTGGTAGAAGGATCGGTGCGTGTTGCACCGGTTCGTGGACATCGTCAACAGGTGATCCTCCGGCCCGGTCAACAAAGTGTTGTTCAGGGGGAGAGCGTTGTGGTGAGGGAGGTGGACATCGCCCCTTATATCGCCTGGAAATCGGGAATGTTCCATTTCAAACAAACGCCACTTGAGGAAATGATGCGGCAAATCGAACGCTGGTACGATGTGGAGGTCGTGTATAAAAGCCAAGTACCACAAGAAAAGTTTGGTGGTAAGATGAAGCGGAATGTGAGCTTACCTACCGTACTGAAGTTGTTGAAAGCCTCGGAGATCGGCTTCCATATTGAAGGGAAAAAGATCATTATTGATTAGCTAACCAAATTTTGAAAATAACCAATAAGTTAAACCAAATTATAAACAAAATGAAAACATGAAGATAGTACTGTAAACAGATAGAACTTAACACAGGGAAGTGTCTCCAGCACCCCCCTGTGACGTTCAGATATTGCGAATTATAAACCAAGTATTGTAAACCGGATTTAATATCCAAACTGTACAAACGTAATGATAAATTATGTAATTCCTCCATTGTATTGGGGGAAAAAGCCGAATGGCATTAACCAATTATTTCGAATGACAAAATTAACCGCGCTTTTGCTCGTTTTAGGGTGCATGCATTTGAATGCGCGGTCGCTTTCGCAAACAATCACCTTTAAGGCAAAAAATCAATCGTTGATCACGGTGTTTGAATTCATTGAAGCCCAAACGGGTTATCAGGTAGTGTACAACGAACGCTTTATCAAAACCGCCAAGCCGGTGACCATCAACGCAAACAGGATGTCATTAGCGGATTTTTTGAAAGCCGTATTAACCCCCCAGTCGTTGACTTACCAGATTGAGGAAAACACGGTACTGATTAGCAGGATACCTCAGCCGGTGTCACGGGTACAAGCCCCGCCTTTACTTATCCAACAACGGGAAATATCCGGCCGTGTCACGGATGAACAGGGAAATGTACTACAAGGGGTGACTATATCAGTGAAAGGTACTGCTGCTGCCACGACATCCAATGAGAACGGAGATTATCGCCTTGCTATCCCTGATGATGCAAACACGTTGGTGTTCAGTATCGTGGGGTTTGAACCTCAGGAACATCCAATCGGTACATCCACAACAGTCAATATTACATTGATAGGGTCGATTAGCGACTTAGAAGAAGTCGTGGTCGTAGGCTATGGAACGGTAAAGAAAGAAACGCTGACCGGATCGATTTCTACAGTGAAAGGTTCCGAAATCCTGCAAGCCCCAGTGACCAATGTGAGCAACAGCCTGAGTGGTAGACTGCCCGGATTAGTCGCCGTTTCGCCAAGTGGCGAACCGGGTAATGACGCGTCGATACTCCGGATTCGAGGGGTTAATTCGCTTGGTGATAATAACCCTTTAGTGGTTGTAGATGGCGTACCTGACAGGTCGTTGGATCGCATCGATCCCGCGAGCATCGAAAGCATTACGGTTTTAAAGGATGCGGCTGCCGCTATCTATGGTGCGCGAGCGGCAAATGGGGTTATTTTGATTACAACGAAACGAGGAAGTACAGGAAAACCAACAATCACGGCTAACTTTAATCAAGGGTTTGCTCAACCGACACGTATTCCCGAAATGGCGAATGCTCAGGAATATGCTACATTGCTAAATGAAATTAATTTATACGCAGGCTTTGCGCCACTTTATTCGGAAGAAGAGTTGGCAAAATTTGCAGACGGTTCGGATCCTTGGCGATACCCCAATACTGACTGGTTTGACGTCGCCTTTAGGCCATGGGCCAGCCAGAATTATGGCAATCTATCGGTATCAGGTGGCAGCGAGGCTATCAAGTATTTCATGACGGTCGGTGTCAATTCGCAAGACGGCTATTTTAAAAATAGCTCACATAAGTATCAGCAATACAGCTTCCGTAGCAACGTAGACGGAAAAATCAATGAATATATCAGTCTTGGATTTGATATCGCGGGCCGCATGGAAGACCGCAATTACCCAACGCGACCCAATAATGATCTTTTTGGTGCGGTGATTATGGGTAAGCCCACCATGGTTGCGTATTGGCCAAATGGTCTAATTGGGCCGGCTATCTCCGACGGGGACAATGCCGCGATTATCGGTACGGATGCCACGGGCTATGATCGGAGTAAGTGGTATATCTTGAATACAAATGCCAAGCTAAACATCACGATTCCGTGGGTAGAAGGGTTGTCCGTTAATAGTAACCTGGCCATTGATAAGGGATTCAACTTCCAAAAACGTTTTGAAAAACCTTGGTATTTGAATATTTGGGATGGGCAGACCGTCGGCGATGATGGATTACCTGTGTTGGTCAATTCAAAACGTGGGTACGCAGATCCACGTCTAACGGAACGGATGGAAGACAACCAGAATATCCTCATTAATGCCATGGTAAACTATCAAACCATGTTGTTTACGGATCATTCGCTCAAGATATTAGTTGGTATCGAATCGATAACTGGAAAAGGAGATCGGTTCAATGCGTTTCGCCGTGGATTTATTTCAACTTCGCTGGATCAGTTGGACGCTGCACCGGATTTGGAACAGAGTAACGGTGGTTCCGCATTTGTGAGTGCCCGCCAGAACTATTTTGGTCGTGTAAACTACACCATCGCCGACAAGTATTTAGCGGAATTTGTGTGGCGATATGACGGTTCGTACATCTTTCCGGAAAATAAACGTTATGGCTTTTTCCCGGGCATTTCCTTAGGCTATATTATATCCCAAGAGGGATTCTGGAAGGATAATATACCGTATATCAACCACTTTAAAATACGTGCTTCCTCCGGAAAGACAGGGAATGACCGGATTGACGAATTTCAATATTTAGCAACATTCGGTATTCGTGGCGAGCGATTCATTACCAATCGGAATGTCGAACTGCTTTCTTTGTATGAAAGCCAGATACCCAATACGAATGTGACATGGGAGGTTGCTAATCAATCCAACATTGGTATCGATGCCGGGTTGGCAAATGGCAAAATTTCCATCACGGCTGATTACTTCAACTATAGGCGCTCCAACATTTTATGGTGGCGGAATGCATCCGTTCCCCAAACAACGGGATTGACCCTTCCCCGGGAAAACATCGGTAAAGTAAGGAATCGGGGATTTGATTTCAGTGTTACTTATGATGATAAAGCGGGTGATTTCTCCTATCAGGTTGGGATAAATGGCGGATATCAGAAAAATGAAATCACGTATTGGGATGAATCGCCGGGTGCTCCGGAGTATCAACGTTCTACGGGACGTCCCATCCCATCCGACCCCTTGAATGCCGACAACGATTTATACTACCAAGCGATCGGTGTGTTCCGTGACCAAGCTGAGATTGATGCCACCCCACACTGGGGAGGTGCCCGGCCGGGGGATATTATCTTCGCTGATGTCAACGAAGATGGGAAAATAGACGCGCTGGATAAGGTTCGGAATGATAAGACAAACCTACCCCGTTTAACTGGAGGCCTCTCCATTGGGCTGCAATATAAAGGATTTGATTTTTCGCTACTTGTACAGGGCGCTGCAGGGGGTGTTTTATATTCCCAGACAACCTCTGGAGAAGTGGGCAACTACCTCAAGGATTTTTATGAAAATCGGTGGACACCTGAAAACCCCGATGCTTCCTACCCAAGAACCTTTAATTGGAACCAGGAATACTGGAGAAACCAGCGCAATACCTTTTGGTTGCAGAAAACAGATTATATCCGGCTGAAGAACATTGAGGTCGGCTATAGCTTGCCAACAGCGCTTAGTGCTAAGTTTGGTGTGCAAAATCTGAGAATCAACGTAAACGGATATAATTTATTCACATATTCTCCGGGATTAAAAGACTTCGATCCGGAATTGGGAGTTGGAACAGGGCGAAGTTATCTCGTCCAAAAAATAGTGAACGCCGGTTTATCTGTAACCTTTTAATTAAACGAATAATGAAAAAAATTGCATATATCACCATGCTTGTATTTGTGATGGCAAATACAATTTCATGCCAGAAATCTTTTCTTGATAAGCAGCCCTTGGATCAATATTCTGCTGACAATTTATGGAACGATCTCGGACTCGTAGAAATATTTGTAAACGATATCTATGGCGGTATACCCCATGGATTCAGTGTAGTGACACTTTCTGCCGTTGTTGATGAATCGATGTACCGATTCGAGACCAGTGACGCTACGAACAGTTTGATAACGCCCAGCTACTTGTCTTCATTTACGGCTGACGGAATGGCTAAATTGGGTTGGGAAAGTATTTATGGTTATATCAGGGCTTGCAATCTACTATTGGAGCAAATTGATAATGTACCGACTAATGATGAAGCGTTCCGGAATCGTTTGAAAGGGGAGGGGCACTTCTTACGGGCACATCTCTATCACAACCTCGTATCCATGTATGGCGGAGTTCCCCTTATTACCCAAGCCTATACACTGGAAGATGAGTTCTTAGTTTCCAGAAACACGTATGAAGAATGTATCCAATTTATCAGTGAGGAATGTGATAGGGCGGCCGAATTGCTGCCGCTTGTCCAAACGGACGTCAATGTGGGTCGCGCAACGAAAGGGGCTGCATTAGCACTCAAGTCAAGGGCACTGCTATACGCTGCAAGTGACTTGGCAAACAATACATCTTGGACCGGAGGATATCACCCCGAATTGGTTGGCCATATTGGTGGCGATCGGACGGCCCGATGGCTTGCTGCGAAAAATGCAGCAAAAGCGGTAATGGATTTGGGGGTTTATGAACTCCATGGAAAAGATCCAGCACCGGGTGATGATGTGGCTGCAAATTATGGGAATATCTTTACGTCGTATGGTACGTCAGAGGATATCTTCGTTAAGTTTTTTACCATCAGATCCAATATGGACGGTTATAACCCCGGCTTATATGCGAATCCTAATGGCTGGAATGGATGGGGCATTTACACGCCAATTGGCCAGATGGCGGACGCTTATGAGACCCGCGACGGGAATAAGTTTGATTGGAATAATCCGAGTATGGCTAATGCTCCTTACGAAAACAGGGATCCGCGTTTCTATGCATCCATTAACTATAATGGTGCGCCATGGCGGCCAAGGCCGACGGAAGTGGTTAGCTCCGATCCGGAAGGCGTGATCCAAACAGCCTATTATGAACGGTGGAATTCGGCGACCAATTCTATAGTCACCGTACCCGGATTGGATACGCGCGAAGGCCCCTTGAAAAATTGGAATGGCACGTATACCGGATATTATCAGCGCAAATACATCAACCCTGCCCTTGATGGGGAATTTGTCAAACAGGATTTTCCATGGCGGCATTTCCGCTACGCCGAAATTTTGCTGAACTATGCCGAAGCGTGCATGGAGTTGGGAGAAGACGGGGAAGCCAGAACCTACCTGAATAGGATAAGAAAAAGAGCAGGCATGCCCGATATCACCGAAGCGGGAGATGCATTGGTTGATCGCTATCGCAATGAGCGTCGGGTAGAGCTGGCATTTGAAGGACATCGCTATTTTGATGTGCGCCGTTGGATGATTGCCGAAGAAGCTTATGCTGATGCGGAAGGAATTGAAATCGTTTATCCACTCAATCCGGATAGGACGACCTCCACAACGGCGCAATACACGGTGGTGAATGTACAAGGACGGACCTGGAATCCCCGGTTCTATTTCCTACCCATCACTATCGAAGAAATGAATCGAAATAAGGAGCTGATCCAGAATCCTTTATATTAAAACCCTTATAAATTCATCGTAAACTAATTTTAACATGAAAGGAAAGTTTAACCGAACGATGGTGCTGATTTCAGTGACCTTGTTGGCTATCTTGGTGAACAGCTGTGCCGGGCTGGGGCGTAAAGAGCTCTCCATAGTTGTCGATCCGACTGTTGGTGCTGCCGTTGAGCATGGCCTCAGCAAATTGGAACATGCACTTGAAGACAAAAATATTTCGTTTGAGCGGGTTAGGACGTTGGAAGAAGCACAAGGTAAATGGGTGATAGTAGCGGGCTTGGCGTCGGGAGAAGGGGGTGCGGCACAATTGATCCAAACAGAAAACCGTACGGCTCCATCCGTGCCGGAAGCATTAGCGATTTGGGAAACCACATGGCAGGATAAGCCGGTATGGGCAGTGACAGGGTATGACGAACGGGGCTTGATGTACGGATTGCTGGATGTCGCCACCCGGATCGGATGGGCGAATGAAGAATCGCCAATGGCTGAAATCGAAGCGATTGATGAAAAGCCAGACGTCGCCATGCGGGCCATTTCCATGTATACGATGAACCGTGCCTACTGGGAAAGCAGGTTCTATGATGAAGCCTATTGGGAACGTTATTTGGATATGTTATCACAAAATAGGTTCAATTCATTGGTTGTCATTTTTGGCTATGAGAACGGTGGCTTTTTAGCACCGGTATATCCCTATTTTTTCAATGTCGACGGATTTCCGGATGTCCAGATGGTCGGCATCAAGCCGGAAGAGCAGCAGCGTAACCTGGAAGCATTAAACCGCTTGATTAGCATGGCCCATGATCGAGGCATTGATGTATCGGTAGGTATTTGGGATCACATCTATCGTGGCGGGGTACAAGCAGGCGGCATACCGGGACAGGAAGACGCTCCCGACAAACCCGTGGAGGGGCTGGTTTGGGGCCTTGACGGGGATAACCTCATGCCTTATACAAAAGCGGCATTGGCCCGCTTCATCGAACTAGTACCCGATCTTGATGGCATTGAGTTCCGGATGCATGGCGAATCCGGGCTGGAAGAAGGTGAGCAGGAGGCCTTTTGGGCGGATGTATTTAAATCGATGAAAACAACCGCTCCCCAAATGAATTTTGTTTTACGGGCCAAAGGAATGGCTGAATCCGTCATTCAGACCGCATTGGACGAAAAGGTGAATTTCAAGATCGAAACCAAATATTGGATGGAGCAGATGGGCATGCCTTATCACCCAACCCATATCAACCGTGAAAATCAGTTTGATCGTCGCCATGGGTATGCAGACATGTTACGTTACCCGCAAACCTACCAGATGTACTGGAGGCTGTGGAACGGCGGGACGACAAGGATATTACTCTGGGGTAGCCCTGAATATGCCCGCCGTTTTACCGAAAGTACAATGTTATACAATGGGGATGGTTTTGAAGTGAATGAACCGCTGGCCACGAAAATGGAAGCTCAACCCCACGATGCCCGACCTTTCGACCTGCTAAATGAAAAATATCGTTATTACGATTATGAATTTGAGCGATACTGGCATTTTTTCCAAGCATTCGGGCGTATGGGCTACAGCGCGTCCACTCCATCGGTTATATGGGAGAAGGAGTTTGAGTCGAGGTTTGGGCGAGATGCAGGCCCCATCGTACAAGAGGCCATGCATCAGGCAAGCTGGATATTGCCCCGAATCATTACTTCGGTATATAATTATGAAAGCAGTTTCCCTACTACACGGGGATGGGCTGAAAAACAACGCCTTGGTGATCTAAGGCATTATGCCGCCGGGGAGGGAAGCGATATCCAGCAATTTGCCAGTTTTGATGAGGAAGCACGGTTGTTGGTGGATGGAGGCGAGACGGCAAGAATACGTCCATCGGCAAACAGTAAATGGTTCGAACAAACGTCTGCCGAGCTCAACCAGTTAATTGCAGCGGCTGAAAAAGCAGTTGGGGAAACCCAAAACAAAGAGTTTTTTGCTACCATGACCGATTTGAAAATACTGTCAAATTTGGCGCTTTACCATTCGAGAAGGATACCGGCCGCCGTGAGCTACCGTATCTATGTAAATACGAAAGACCCGTCTGCGCTTGATGAAGCGATCGCTTATGAACGGGAAGCCATTGAGGCGTGGCAACAACTTGTTGATGTGGCTGGAGATGTCTATACCGATAACTTAATGATGGGGGTAAGAGGCGTTGTCACCAAAAAGAAAAATGGCGACTCGTGGGTACAGGATCTTGGTGGGCATTGGCGGGATGAACTGGTATTATTGAAGGAGGATCTCGCTGGTTTGGAACAGGAGCGCGCCAATCATACGAAAACAACAAGTACCGTGGCCCATTATAAGCCGTCACCTACAACAGACGTCTCTTTTCAAATTGGCCATGAAGCGGTCACCGATATTGCGCTGGGAGCGCCACTGACCGTAGAAGCTCGCATAAGTTCACCGGCAGGTATCAAGTGGGTTCGGTTGAGGCATCGAAATGTCAATCAGGAACTCGAATACGAAACCACCCCCATGCTTCCGGCAGGCGATGGGGATACCTATCGTGCAACGGTGCCACCGGGCAAGATCAATCCAAAATGGGATTATACGTACTTCATCGAAGTCATGGACAATGAAGGGCATGGTCAGATTTACCCCGACCTGACGAAAGAGACACCGTATATCATCGTGAAGTTAAAAAGATAAACGACAATGGCTAATAAAGAATTGATTATACCAGCAGATATCTTGGGGGCATACCGTGACGTTTTCACGGCGGAAGCGTTGGATACGTTAGCGGTATTGGCCCATTATAATGTAGCGATAAAAGAAGCCATGGTTGCCCGCATCAAGCGGCGCAATGATCGTGCAGCGCAGCAGGAAAAAATCAGGTTTCTGGACGAGGAATCGTATATCCCACGGACAAACATCAACGTGGGCGATGCCCGTGAGGGCAAGTTTGAAGGAGCGGTCATTCCCGCAGATCTCCAACGCCAGTGGATACAGGGTACGGGGCCTGCTGCCAAGCCGAATGCCCCGGTGGACAGCAGCATACGCAATGTGGCGTATGCCTTACTGTCCGGTGCTGATGGCTGGATGTTCGATGGTGAAGACGCCCTGGGCCAGATCAGTACCATGTCACTGGACAACCAGCGCAACCTGAAACTGGCTTTCAGTCGCGATCCATTGTTCCTCGGGGTCGCAGAACGGGTGGCCGGTGAAATGAACCGATGGGCAACGGGGTTTTTGGGACGCGAGACCATCCGGGACTGGCGGTCGCAACTGGATTTTACCACGAAGATATTTCGTGCCAGGGGCCTCCATCTTGCTGACCGCCATATCCGCGCCACGGATGGCACGGCTTTCTCAGCGTCCATCGTGGATTTGGTGTTGTACGTGGTTAACAATTTCCGGGCGCTTCAGGCGTCCGGATCTGCTATTGTGCTTTACCTTCCCAAAATCCAGACAGCCGGGGAGGCGGCATTGTGGGATGAGCTGATTACCGCGCTTGAAAGCCACCTGGGATTGGCAACGGGCACGATCAAGGTGTATGTGCTCGTGGAACAGTTGGAAGCCACCTTCCAACTGATGGAAATCCGGGCGGCGTTGGGCAAACATTTTGTAGGATTCAATACCGGAAGGTGGGATTACATCAACAGTGTGGCCGATGCTATGAGTTGGGATAAGGAATTTATTCATCCCAATATCGAGGAAATCACCATGACGTACGGTTACATGCGCAATTATGAAGATCGGGTAAGGCGCGCCGTAAATACGCCGGATGTCAACGGCAATACGGCACTGTGGCAGGGGGGCATGGAACCCAACATTCCGGTTGGCTCTGCAACCGGGGTGACGGAGAGCATGGAAAGGGCCGTAGCCGGTGCACGACGCGAACAGCGTGCGGGGGCGAGTGGCAAATGGGTGGCGCACTGGAAGATGGTGCACATTGTACGGCCGGTATGGGAAACCGTGGGGGAGGATAACCAATTGGGCAGGGCGTTTCCAAGCCTTACGTATACGGCGGAAGATGCTGGAGGCCTGACGTTGCTCGAACCGGCACAGCGGACGGTTAGGGGCGCACGCAACCTGCTGAGTGTGGCGCTGCAATACGGCAATGCCTTTGGACAGGGGATGCAGGCAGCGGCGTTGAAACCCGCGGATTTCTTCGGGAATGACGATGTCCTGTACCTCATGGAAGATATGGCTACCGGCGAAATCCGGCTGAGTATCCTTTGGGAATGGCTGCATAAAGGCGCACGCCTCACCGAAGACGAACCTGCCGCCGGAACCAAGGCGGGCGATAGGTTCACGCCCGAATTGTTCACCCACCTATTGGACGAGGAGTATGGGAAGTTATTGGCTGCAACAAACAAGGATGTGCACGATGATTCCAAAGGTACGACGTTACCGATTGCCAGGGCAATTGCACTGGCATACGTACACAATGCGTTGAAACTTCCGTGGTTTGTCGACCTACTAAACATTAACCTCAATAATTATAATCTCCTTGTCGCGGAAGAACGTATCCGGTTATATATCAAAACATTTAACGAAACGAAAGTCCGCATCACAGGGAATTTGGATTTTTAGCTAACAGACCTGTTTTATCCGAATAGAAAAAGACATCATATGAATAATTTACGCATATTAGTATTGTTTGTCACATCGTTATCCGTATACGCATGTCAACAAACGGGCAAGGATACCGTGACATCGGACGAAGAAATAAACACCTGGTTCGAACGCAAAGAGTGGCTTGGGAATGTAGCATTAGCACCGGATCCGTCCATCAACAGGGTCGTATTCTACAATGAATACCATCAAAATAAGGAGCTTTGGGATAAGGCGTTTGACTATATGGCAACGACAGATTTCGATTCACTGCCAGTTGGGGAATATCCATTGGTGGGAAAAGATCTGTTCGTAAAAGTGACGGCGTATGAAACCGTAGACAGCAGCATAAAGGACTACGAATCCCACAGGCAATACACCGATATCCAATTTGTGGTATCAGGTGCCGAACATATAGGCTTGGACAATAGGGATGGGTTGTCCATAAAAACGCCATACAGCGAACCGAAAGATATCGAATTTTACGAGGAAAAAGAGGGACGCAACCTGTTGGCACAGCCGGGTACATTTTTTATTTTTTTCCCTTCGGATGCGCACCGCATGGGATTGGTAGTCGGCAGTGGTCCGTCACCGGTTAAAAAGGTGGTCATTAAAGTCAAGAACAAGGAGTAACCAACGCTATGAACTGGACGCAAGTTTCTGACCCGTTTGGTAACGTGGTGTTATCTGCATTGATCGCTTTTCTTCCCATCGCCTTCCTGTTTTGGGCGCTCATTATCCGAAAAATGAAAGGATACCAAGCGAGCCTGATTGCGACAACGATTGCCGTATTAATCGCCGTGTTTATTTATGGTATGCCGGTTGATTTAGCCCTGCTTTCCACGGCGCATGGTGCACTGTATGGGCTCTTCCCGATATGCTGGATCGTCATCTGCGCCGTATTTTTATTCAATATCACGGTAAAAAGCGGCCAATTCGATGTTATCAAACATTTTATGGCTACCATCACCGATGATAGGCGGCTACAGGCGCTCATCATCGCCTTCTCATTCGGCTCCTTCTTGGAGGGAACTGCGGGTTTCGGGGCTCCTGTGGCCATTACGGCAGCCATGTTGGTGGGCTTGGGCTTTAACCCGCTTTATGCTGCGGGAATATGCCTGATTGCCAACACGGCCCCGGTAGCCTTCGGCGCAATAGGCACCCCGATATTGGTGGCCGGACAAGTATCGGGCATTCCCGACATGGCGATATCGCAAATGGTAGGCAGGACGTTGCCGCTTCTTTCGTTATTTGTGCCGCTGTACCTGGTCATCCTGATGGCTGGTTTCCGGAAAGCCATCGACGTATTGCCCGCAATTTTGGTAAGTGGCGGCACGTTTGCAGGCCTCCAGTGGCTTACATCCAATTTTTTGGGACCCACGCTGCCCGATATCATTTCGGGAATCGGTTCCATCGTGGCACTTATGGTATTCCTTAAATTTTGGAAACCGAAACGGATATGGCGGTTTAACGATGAGCCTTTGCCCGCGGAGCGGGCGGGAATATCCTATTCCGGCGCCCAGGTATTCCGGGCATGGTCGCCCTTTATCGTCTTAACGGTGATGATGATGGGATGGGGGATAAAGCCGATAAAGGAGGTGCTTGACCATTGGACACTGGTTACGCTGGAAATCCCACACCTGCACCAAGCCATACAAAGTGTGGAAGGAAACCCCATACCGCAGGTTTTTAAATTTAATTTCCTTTCAGCAGCAGGAACGGGCATTTTGATAGCTTCCGTGATCTCAATGCCATTGATTGGGATTACGATGCGTCAAGGGTTCCATATTTTTATAGCGACAGTAAAACAGCTGAAATTTCCGATCATTACAATCAGTGCTGTTTTGGGTTTTGCCTTTGTCGTAAATGATTCAGGGATTACCATCAGCATGGCAAATGCCCTTGCGGCTACAGGCGTGTTGTTCCCCTTCTTCTCCCCGTTATTGGGTTGGTTAGGTGTCTTTATCACCGGATCCGATACCTCGGCCAATGCATTATTTAGCAAATTGCAGGCAACTACCGCGAGTTCCATCGGTGTGGATCCGGTGGTGACCGTAGGGGCCAATGTTTCGGGAGGGGTGGTTGGGAAAATGATTTCCCCACAGTCCATCGCCGTCGCTGCGGGCGCGGGTGGGCTTATCGGCAGGGAAGCCGATCTGTTCCGTTTCACGGTCAAACACAGCTTTATCTTACTATTGGTTGTTTGCCTTATCGTGTCAGCGCAGGCTTATTTGTTTAGCTGGTTGATACCGGATTACCAGTTGGAAAATGCCGAGCATGCCGTGGTTTCCACGGCTATTTCCAAGGGATATTTATACCTGTTTTTACTGGTTGTCATACTGGCATTGTTGTTCATGAAAGTACGGTTTTCACGTAAATGAAAATCGTTAGTTTGTACTCAGAAGAATAAAGACAAGCAATGAGAATAAGCCGTGAGTTATACCTTTGGCTAAAAAGCTCCATCTGCTGCCCTAACTT
>NZ_FNZR01000010.1 GCF_900109365.1 Parapedobacter koreensis
AAGCAGTGCGGATAAGAAAACGATGCAGTATAGTTTGGTGAAAACAGAAGACGGTAAGTATTTCAAGAGCAATCATTGCCTGGCCGAGTTTTTCTTCACTGACACCTATCCACCTTTATTTAATATACCTTATGGAACCATCAATATTGGACAAGACACCTTGAGTATTCAAGGGATGGCTGATGTTTATTGGAAAGGATTGAACCTACCCAGCCATTGGCCTTTTCCGCTTGATCTCCGCATCGAGACCACGTTGATGCCAAATCGATGGCTGCTCCAGCGGGAATACCTGTCCAAAAAATTTGAGAACAATGGGGAATCGGCCTACCAGTTTTGGACGTTTACCGATTGGAGCACCCAAGATGGTTATAATCTCCACCGGGGCATTGATAGGTTTGTTTATATCCCGGATAAGGGAATCGTTGGCGGCTCTTACGATTTCTATTTCCTGTTTGAGGAGAATTGGGGCTTCATCGAAAAGGGGCGAGACCGCCATACCAAAACCAGGGACGAGCTATGGCAAAACGTGCTGGAAGAAAAAGTGATGCTGGCCGAAGAGTTAAAATAAAGATATCAACCTACCATCCTATAAGATTGTCAACAGCGGCTGCATATTAGGTATTCCGAAGCTGATATTAAAAAAATTCATCGCTTATAGACTGAATTGAGGAATTGATAGAGACGTTAGCATTAAATTATTTAGCCTGTATTTCAGATTTCACCTTATTTACAAACTCTAAAGAGACGGAAGCCAAATCAGCAATTTTTTCATCACTAAAATTAGTGCCTTCGATTAGATTCTTAACAAAAGAAAAATCTTTCTTCAATCCAATTTCTTTGGAAACTTCGTTTATCGCATAGTCCAATACGGCCTTGTTGTATATAACCCGCTTTGAAGCATGACTCTGCGATTAACGGATTTCGCGGCCTGGAGTTGTGTTCTGTACGCGAGCGGTATGTTCGGCATGACATTTGCCAAGTTAGCTAAAATTCATTTAGAAGCGATAATTCCAGGGGCGAGAATAACCCCCAGTTTTAATGCAACAGGAGTCACTCCAACAAACCCTATTTCCTCAACAAACTGCCAATAGTGTGCGATGACTGAGCTAAAAAAGATAGTCAATGATTACTTCGACCGCGATTATATATATGAAATGGATTCCGCAAAGCGGAGTCTAATCCTTCAGCAAATAGCAGATTTCCAAACAAGTTATCCCAATTTCTCAGCCACATTTAAGGAGTGTTTCAGTCTACATTTTCTAGACTGGGAATTAATTGACTGGTCGCAGTTCTATCTTGGAGAACGATGTTTACGTTTTTTAGTAACGAAAGGGCAGAGTGATGAGCGGTATGTTTTCCTGATAAGCATCTTTGGGTTTTTTGCCGTATATCGCATGTCATTGACCAAAATTGGTGACCGGTATGTGTATGGTGACCTTATCTTTATAAATAACGGCGAAAATGAATTTTGCGATAACGTATACGAAACCTGCATGCCGCAAAAGTTTCCCTGGTTGGACAGCCAGACGCTGAATACGGTAATTGAAGAGCTCAGCGCAAGAAATCCATACCATAGCATACTGATCACCTATGCGAAGCTGCTATTTACGTTTCACTATAATATCTGAAAAAGATTAGCTCTATGGTGGTTCCACTGCTTAATGATAAACTGCCGAAAACTATGTGATGACTAATTGAATGATAATGAATATCATACTAAAATGGCTGCTTATTGGCCGGTGCTGTGGAATTGGGCCCGGTGCCGTGTGGCAAGAGAAAAAATACATCATGCTGGACATGTTGGACGGAGAGAACTCTTGTCAAAGCTGTTTCGGATTTGGTCAAAAACATGAAGCGACTACAGAGGATAGAAAACCCATGTCCTCAGCCTGCGGAGGTTTCTTCCGCCGTCAAAAGCATGCCAAAACAAAAAACCGCCGCCGATTCACATCAGCGGCGGTCGAACCACAAATTTATATGCCCAAACACACTAAGGCATATTTATACGGCTTTTTTCCTCACTCTGTGTATCATTACGGCGGGCGCCGTTTTTCATGTTACCAAAGTTGTAGGTGAAGGTAAGCCGCGCAACCCTTGTTTCGTTCTTCTGACTGATAATCGTATTCAAATTGGCGTACTGCGTACGTACATCCTGCAAACGCGTATCAAAGACATCGCTCACCGAGAGCTTCAAATTTGCTTTTTTGTTATAGAGGGATTTGTTCAGCCCCGCATCGATGGACCATTGCGATCCAATGCGGTAGATGCTGTAAACCAGTGACGACTGGTAATTGACGGAAGCCTCCGCCGTGAGGGTAGGCAGGATGGTGAAGGTATGGTTGCTTCTCAATTGCCAAGCGAATTGCCCTTGGCTGAGGTGCTGGCCACCCAACGGCCCGTCGAAGCCCATATAGAAGGCATTCAAATTGGTATTGGTATTCCAAAATTTGGCCACTTTCACGGGTACGTTCAGATTGCCATACCATATTTCCTGCTTGGCCAGGTTTGCCCGTGTCACCCACGTCCGTTTGGTCGCATTATCTTGCCCCATCGACTCGGCAATCACGTCATTGGTGCGGCTATATCCCGCACTCAAATGGTATTGCTGCATGAGCGTATAGGAAAAATCGAATGCATGCGTATATTCAGGCCTCAAGTAGGGATTGCCTTGCTCGGAGGTATACTGGTCAAGGAAATATTCAAACGGATTAAGGTTCCCGTAATTCGGCCGATTAATCCGTTTGCTGTACGACAAGCCCGTCTGGTGATTGTCTGAGATGTTGTAGTTGAGGAATACGCTCGGGAAAAAATTGAGGTAATCCCGTTTGATCCGGTTGGCCATCGTTATCGAATTGCCATCGGATATGGTATATTCGCTTCGCAATCCCGCTTGGATGCCCAATTTACCTACTTTGGTGCTGTAGTTTACATAGGCCGCGGCGACCTGTTCTTCATACAGGAAATGGTTGGTGCGCCCCGCGTCATTTTGCCAAGCACCTTCCACCTGGTTTTCAAACCGCATATCGTTGTCTGACGATACGTTGCTGTACTTTAGACCGGTTTCTATTTTATTTTTATTATCCTTCCCGAAAGGATGGGTGTAGTCTACCTTGGCCACACGGATATCGATTAGGGTGGGCATATTGCTGCGCGATAGCAGGGGCTGCCCCTTTATATCGCCCGATGGAAGGTAAAACGTATTGTTGTAATCCGCATTATTCCGGTTTGAAAAACGCGATATATCCACGTCGGCCACCAATTTCCTTCCGTTGCTGTCGATGGTAAACTGGTTGTTTGCATTGACGGCAAAACTGGTATAGCTTCCATCAAACACGGAGGATGTAAATAGCGTAGAGTCTGGCGACAGGATAGTACGGCCTATCAGCGTATTGCTGGCGTTGTTATTGTCGTTGCCGCTTGCATAGCCGCTCAATAAAAGCCCCACCACGTTGCGGTCGGACGTATTGTAGTCTGCCCCGGCACGGTACGAGTGGTTCCTGTTCCTACGGTTAAAGTCTGTATATTGCTGGAAATCGGTATTGCTCTCTTGTTGTACAATCGAGCGGAAAATATCGATCTCATTGCCACCCCGGTTGTTCATGTAACTATACGTACCGAACAGATTGAGGCGGTCTACCTTGTGGTTAATGTTCAGCGAAGTATTTGCCTTGTGGCCGAATCCGTAGCCCGTGCCAGCGGTGAATGTGCCGTTTGTACCGGCCATCCGGTTTTTTTTGAGCACGATGTTGATCATCCCCGCCGTACCGGAGGCATCATATTTGGAAGACGGATTGGTGATCAACTCAATGGATTTGATGGTATTGCCATCGGTGTTGCGCAGGAAGTTGGCCAGCTGCTCGGCAGACAGGTAGGTCTGCTTGCCGTCGATCATCACGGTGACGCCCTGCTTCCCCATCAAACTGATGTTATCATCCTTGTCTACCGTCACACCCGGGGAACGCTCCAGGATATCCATAGCCGTGTTGCCTGCCGCCAAGGTGGAGTTTTCCACGTTGACCACCATCATGTCGGGCCTCCGTTCCACCAATGGACGCTGCGGAGCCGTCACCGCCACCTCGGCCAATACCGTATTGGCATTTTTCAGTACCAATGGGGCAAGATTTTTTGTAGCCGTTGCCGATGTTATCTCCACAATTTCGCTCGTCGCATCGTCATATCCCACCAAGACAGCCGTAATGAAATATTTTCCGTGTTGCACGCCGGCAAACGTAAAGCTTCCCTGGCTATCCGGGAAGACTGTTTTTACCAATGCCGAATCTTTTGCGTTTAATAGATTAATCGTGGCCAAGTCCAGCGGCGCATGTTGCTCATCGACGACCTTGCCGGTAATAGAGACCTGCTGCGCGTGTGCCGCCACGGCCCATAATGTGGTAATGATAAGTGTTATAAAAATATGTCGAAAATTCTTCATTCTTGTTTTATTGCCGACAAAATCCCCCCTTATTAAAAAGCCCGCAGCTTTTTAATCAACTGAAAATCTGATCGTTTATGTGAGTTTGTTTGTTAGTGTTGTTTGGTTCTTTTTTGTAATTTCCTATGCGCTGATCATATCATCTGTCTTTTTTTGTTCATATGACGCAACAAGGGGACAAAAAGTTGCATAACGTGTTAATTAATTTTTTAAAATCATTGTTATATTTGATTTTCTGACACAAAAAAGCTCATTCTGTCCGTTGTCACCAAACAATGTTGACGAATTGCACCTTTGCTGTGACGAATGTGTATCCGATCATGGATTTGTCGCCGCCGTATCTACAATTACGCTATCTGCACGTACGGTATCTACAGCCCCCGGACTTTCTTCCACAGCCGGTGCCGGTGGTGCGATGCCGCATTTCAAACCAGACTCGGTCATTATCCATTCCGTTTTATCGGGTATATTTCCATCCGTGTATCCGTAATTCGCTTCACACTGGTTGAGCGGCAAGTCCGAGATTTGGCGGCGCAGTTCCCTATCGATAATGAGTTTGGTACCCACGGGTATATTCAATTTGAGGTAAAGCTGCTGGTCGCGCATCAATTCCTGAGCAGCGATATTAAAATGGCTGTCGAATATCAAGCTATCTCCCTGTTGCTGGAAGTGGTAGTCGATTTTACCGGCGCGTTCGGCAGCCAGCTCGTAGGTTGCACCCCGCGCCATATATTCATACGTGACCGATGGGCTTTGGAGCGAATCCACCTTCACAATACGCATACGCATGCGGCTTTGCCATTCCAAGATGTTGCGGTTGCGGATGGTTGCGCGGTGCCGGATGCGCGAGGCTCTATCCAACGAATCGTTTTGGAGCCGGATGACGGTGAGGTCGTTTCTGGATAAGTAATAAACCGGCTGCTTTTCCAGCGGCTGTTCTTCCACTACCGTGCTCTCCTCCCGGAAGTCATTGATGGTGCGCGTAGCATATACGGTAGTAAATCCCGCCGCTACCAACCAGGCCGCCAACAAGATAAATCCGGTATACTGGCCCATTGCAGGT
Source organism: Parapedobacter koreensis (assembly GCF_900109365.1). GTDB lineage: Bacteria > Bacteroidota > Bacteroidia > Sphingobacteriales > Sphingobacteriaceae > Parapedobacter > Parapedobacter koreensis. Next base: position 5,496 of record NZ_FNZR01000010.1, read on the forward strand.
CTGTTAAACAAGATGCGGATGATCAATGCTACCAGTGCGACGAATGGAATCACTGCCACTACCAAGGCGCTAATCAATACGGGATTCCGAGAGTCCGGCTCAATGACATTCAGCGGAAACATGGCCATATCGGCGTCCGCCCCGAAAAACCCGAAGGAAGCCACAATACTGATGACCAGTACCACTAAACCACCGCATAGGCCGACGATGAATAACACGCCGATTACCTTAGCCAATACGACAAATGCCTTTACAAAAAAATTGCCGGCCGAGTCCAAGCCTCTTCTAAGCCCTTCCTCGGCCCCGGTAAAATTTGTCCGGAGGCCCTCCATTTCCTCTTGGAAGCTGCGTTTGAAATTCTGCAAATTAGGCGCTTCTCCCCGCATCGCCATCCGGTCTGCACGTGTGCGGGCAATGGGCATCACTATCCACAGGATAATATAGAGCAGGAGACCGGTACCTCCGAAGACGAACAGCAGCACCAAGATAAGCCGTATCCAACGGGACTCGATACCGAAGTAATGCCCCAAGCCGCTACACACCCCGCCAAACACTTTGTCGTCCGGATCACGCATTAATTTCCGCTGTCCACTCGTTGGCGGGATATCGTACGATGCTTCGTCATATGCCTCTTGTGGCTCGCCAGTCTCAAAATCGCTCACACGCCCCATCTGAGCGATGACGTCATTCACATCCTCCATGGTGATGACTTCCTTTTTACCCTGGACAATCCGCTCATTGAACATTTCGGCAATCCGGTTTTCGATGTCGCCCACGATTTCATGGCTGTCTATCGTATGTCCAAAGTGTTTCTTCACATCTATCATATACGAGCGGAGCACTTCGTAAGCATCCTCCTCGATGTGAAATACGATGCCGTTTATATTGATGATGATAGTTCTGTTCATTTTCTTGTGGTTTTTATTATCTGATATCTAATGTCTGTTGTCTCTAGTCTCTTGTCTAACATCTACTGCCCAGTGTCTGACGTCTTCCGGCCTTCCATAGACGTCTGTACGGCGAAGACCAGCTCTTCCCAAGTCGTATCCAATTTGCCGAGTACCTCCAGCCCTGCCGGAGTAATCTGGTAATACTTACGGGGCGGGCCGGACGTTGATTCTTTCCATGCGTAACTCAATAAACCATTATTTTTAAGCCGTGTAAGCAACGGATATAAGGTGCCCTCCACCACCAGCAGGCGGGCTTTTTTAAGCTCGCCGATGATGTCTGAGGCATATATCTCGCCCCGCGAGATAATCGAGAGGATACAGTATTCAAGTATCCCTTTCCTCATTTGGGTCTGCGTGTTATCTACTATCATAATACAAAGATATATGTTTTAGTTTGTACTATGCAATACATAGTAGTATATAAAATCATAAACACTTGTTAATCAGTGATAAAAAATTAACAACCCGATAAAAAACATAAGAAAAGCTGCCCCACTGGTGTGGAGCAGCTCCATACCAGTGGGGCAGCCTATACTTATTCTTTGTTCCTTACTCCTTTGTCAATATCCCGGATTCTGCTCCAGGTTGGGATTGACCGCTATCTGCTGGCTGGGAAGTGGGTATACTAAATGATGAGGTTCCGAAAGGGTCGTCCTCACCTGCCCCGGCTCCAGGAACTTGCCAAAGCGTATCAAATCTTGTCTTCTCCAACCCTCCCAGTAAAGCTCACGACCACGCTCATCGATTAAATCATCTAACGTGAGCGTCGCGAAAGGGGCTACACCGCGATTGGTCCGTATGGTATTGACCAAAGCAAGCGCCTCAGCAGGAGTACCTGTGCCACCACGCAATATCGCTTCGGCTTTCATCAGTAAGACGTCCGCATACCGAAAGACTACCCAGTCGTTATTGCGTTGTCCAGAAGGCACACTATAGTCGAACGCGTATTTCATGACACGGATGCCTGCGGTCTCCAACGTATTGCCTGACGTGCGGATGGTAATCTCGCGCGTGTAAGACAGCGGCTGGCTGGATGGGTTTCGTGCGTTCAATGGCTGGCCGGTAGTCATGTTGTATTGTTGCCCAATGAAGAAGCCTACGTTTTTCCGCTGATCGGGATTACGCATCGTATCCGCCGGATATTCGTAATAAATGCCCAGGCGTTCGTCGCCTTCCTCATACAGATCATAGTAATCCGAAAGGGTACACCAGCCGTTCCACCCGCCCGGCACCACGTTGTAATGGGAAACGGTATTCCACGTGCGGTCTACGTTGCCGCCCCGCACCCCATTCTCGTTGTATAGCGTAAAGATGTTTTCGGAGGATACGGCATCGTTGTTTGGCGCAAAATTATCGAAGTACCGGCCCGGGGCCGAGATGGTGTATCGATTGCTGGCTTCAACCTGGTTGGCCAGCTCAATCACAAGGTTCATATCGGCTGCCTCAAAGGTAGGGCTCTGCCGGTTAAGGAACGCGCCCTTGTTCAGGTGCAGCTTCATCAACAAGGTCCTTGCTGCATTTTGGTTAGCGACATAGGCCGCGCCGGTGCTCGGCAAATCGCTTATAATTGCATTTAATTCACTGGCAATAAAATCGATAGCCTCCTGCGTTTGGAGGGTGATGGGATCTGCACGGAAATCTTCCAAATCTTCCCGATAGGGCACCACACCCCAAAAATTCAACACATCATACATGGCAAGTGCCCGGATAAACCGTGCCTCTGCTGCTTGCTGTGCCGATGGATTGTTGCGCAGTACATTGGACGCTTGGAAAACGGCTGTCAACAGGCGAACAAACGTGTTGTTCATATACGAATTATCGGCATTCCACGTATGGAGGTGGATAGCGCGGTGTATCCCGTTGTCATCCCAGTCGCCCCCACGGGTAGGAGCGATGGCAGCATCCGTTGAGATCTCTTCCAATACCCAGCGTTGTTCCTGCTGATAGGGTTCATTCAGCGCCGTGTAGGCACCAATCAACAAATCTGCCGTATTCACGGTTGACACGCCTTGCTCCAGCTCGCTCCGGAGCTGCTCGTCCAAGTTGGTACAAGAAATTGCCAATCCCGCAATAACCAAGAAAATGGTACGATATATTTTAATTGTGTTCATGATTCCAAGTTTTTGCTACAATGAGAAATTAACACCTAAAAGAAACGTCCTGGCAGGTGGATAGGGGATATATTCAATCCCCAAGGAAGGCACCCCATTAGATGTTCCGTCTGTATTCACTTCCGGGTCAAAGCCGTTGTAACCCGTAAGGACAAATAAATTCTGGCCGGTAAGGGACACATTCAGGTTTCTAATGGTGCTTCCGATGTTGCCCACATTATAACTCAGTGTAAGGTTTGACATTTTAAGGAAATCCCCCTTTTCAAGATACCGATTGGATGGCGATGCTGAATTGGACGTAGACTCGCCCGCCTGCGGGTCAAAGAATATATGACCGATATTCCGGTTCGATAGGTTATTTACGCCCAGTACCGTGGCCATGGTATTGTTGAACAGGTAGTGGCCAAACGCACCGTGCATGTTGATGGTGGCCGACAACCGTTTGTAGCTGACAGCGGTGGTGATGCCCAACAGGTATTTGGGGTTGGGGCTACCGAGGTAAAATTTGTTTAGTGCGGGGTCAACATCCGTGCCCACTTCCCCATCGAGCCCTCGGTACATGCTGGTTCCCGTTGTCGGATCAATACCCTCGAACTGGGCCAAATACCATACGTTGAGGGGTTGCCCGCTCACCATCCGCTGCCCCAGTACACCCGAAAACCCTTGCCCGCGGAGTTGGGCAGTTTCATAATAGCCCAGGAGACCACTTACCTCATTCTTGAGGTAAGTAGCGTTCACCCCGAGGTTCCAGTTCCAGTCCTCGCGCCGTACGATATCGCCTGCCAGTGCCAGCTCCACCCCTTCATTGATGATTTCGCCATCCAGATTCACCCATATCCGGCCGCTGGGCGCAGGCTGGGCAAGAGTCTGTTCAAACAGGGCATCCGTAGTTGTTTTTCGGAAATAATCAATCGAGCCGGAGAGCCTATTTTGGAATAGCCCGAAATCGATACCCGCATTGATGGTAGACGAGCTTTCCCACCGGAGGTCAGGATTGCCGAAATTGGCTTGCACGATACTCTGCGGATCGAATATATAGCGGTCTTTTGAAGCACCCGAGGGGAACTCCTGGTTACCAGTCTGCCCCCACCCCAGCCGCAGCTTGAGGTTGTTGAGGTGCTGGCTGCCTTCCAGAAACGACTCGTTGGAGATATTCCATGCAACGGCAAGCGATGGGAAGTTGGCGTATTTGTTGTTTTCACCAAATTTGGTGGATCCATCCCTACGAATGGTCCCGGTAATCAGGTATCGATCCTGATAGTTGAAGGCTACCCGGGCAAAGTACGATTGGAGTTCATTAGTGGGGCTTCTAAAGGATCTAACGTCCCTATTGTTGGCAATGGAATACCGCAAATAGTCAAAATAATCAATATCTCCCAAATCAGAAAAACCACTTGCGCTTACTGAATTCCATCGGGTATCATAGCTCAGGTACTCATATCCCACAACAGCATTCAGGTTTAAGTCAGCCGCTATATCTTTATTAAACGACAGCGTATGTGTCAATTGGTGATTGGTTTCGGCATCGTTGCGGATGAATGCGCCACCGTTGTTGACGTCGTTCGGATTGATCATCCCTGCGATAAAACGCCCCGTTCGCCGTCCCGCTTGGTGGGTGAGGCTGTACATCAGTTTGTATTCCAATTCATCGGTAATCTTGAAGGATGGAGCAAAGCTGGCTAAAATCGTGTTGACTTTCGGATTGTCCTTATAAGCGGCCAACGAGGTCAGTGGATTGATCAGGTCGGACGATTGAAAAGCCAGCTCACCATCGCTTCCTCGCAACGGGAGTGTAGGGTTCCATTGCAACGCCTGGGAAATTACATTACCCGTAAAACCTACGCCCACATCGATAGGCGGGGCGTTTTCGTCAGTCTGCGCCGCCAGGATATTAATATCAAGTCCCAAGCGTTTGCTCTCCAGAAACCTGAAATTACTGCTCACATTGGCGGTGTACTTTTTGAACCGCGACGTCTCAATGATACCATTCTGGTCCAAATAACCGGCCGAAATGCGGTACCGGCCGTCTTCATTGCCGCCGGAGATATCCACCGAGTAGTTTTGTGTAATCGCCGATCGGGTGATGGCATCAAACGCATATTCGCTACCCCCGAAATCCGAGGAAACGTCGTCCGGTGTGTAAAACTGTAATGCCTGCCTGAACTCATCCGCGCTCAACACTTCAGGTTTTTTCAACAGATTGGAAAATCCAGTCGACGCCATCACGTTTAGCGTTGGTGTACCAGCCTGCCCGCGTTTGGTGGTGATGAGTACCACACCGTTGGCGCCCCGGGAGCCGTAGATCGCTGTGGCCGATGCGTCTTTCAAGATGTCCATGCTGGCGATGTCATTGGGGTTGAGGTAGCTGAGCGGGTTGCCGCCATCCGACCCATAACCTCCAACACCATCCGGACGTCCGGAGCGTGCAGAAGTGCCAGACAAGGGGATGCCATCCACCACAAACAACGGATTATTTCCAGCACGGATGGATGAATTTCCCCGGATCCGAACGGTAGTGGATCCGCCAGGTTGCCCTGTATTGTTGATGACCATGACCCCTGCTGTACGCCCCTGTATCAATTGGTCCGGGGCAACGATTACACCTTTATTAAAATCCTTGGCCTGCACGGACGCCACCGATCCGGTAAGATCCCGCTTACGCGCTGTACCATAGCCGATGACCACCACTTCGTCCAGGCTTTCGCCACTGGATACCAAGCTGAAATCCACCAGTTGCTCCGCACTTGAGAGCGTCACGCTGCGCTCGGCAGTCTGGTATCCGATAAATGACGCGGATAAGGTGTATGTCCCCTGCGGGACATTCGTAAAGGAGTAGAGCCCTTCGGCGTTGGTGGCCGCCTGCCTGTCCAGCTCCTTGATCATAACCGATGCGCCCGCCAAGGGGTTGCTGTTTTCATCAACGACTTTTCCTTGGATACCCCCTGTTTGGGCATGCCCGAGGGTAGGGCATGACAACGTCAGACACAGCAGGGCCATGCCGACGCCTAATTGTCGAATTGTTAATGGAAATGTGTTCATAATTTATTGTGTGTTTGATAATTAATTGGCAAGCCATCATGTGTGGTTCGTTATAAGTTATAATTGGAAAAGGCCACTTAAACGCATAGCGCGCTATATAGCTGACACAAGAACAACTACTGGAAGATATTGTTTTCTGGGGGGAGGTATTTTTTTTCGGCGACCGCTTAGTCCCGGTTTTTTAATAGGTATTTCCGGTAGCGGTGCACGACAAATAGGATAAGTCCGATGGATACGGCACAGGTGATCAGCGGGTGTCCTTGGGGCAACACCAGCAAGGCAATGATGCAGAAGACCACGACAAAAACATAAAGGTAGCTAAAATACGGGTGGGTGATGATTCGCTGTAATTTGTTCATGTCCTATTGCAATACATTATTATTCCAGCGGTGCAATCCGAATACCCACATCAGCAACTTCACGAAGGGGATTTTCGCGCATATTTTGCTCAATGATAAACACATAGCTGCCCGTATCCGGAAACCGGACGGACTCCTTGATGAGCTGCTGGTGTGTGTACAGGCTTCCGCCGCCACTGCCCAGCCAACGGCCGTCGGGTTCAGCAAGGCGCAATTCGAATCGTTCGGTAGTATCACTTCCGTCCGGATGGTGCTGGTGCAGCAGTATAAAAATATTGGAATACTTATAGTCCGGCGTATGCCGGAGATTGAGGTAAACATTATAGGGCCTACCGGCGTCCATGATATGTGCAGTCAACTTAGGCTGGTCGTCATAATGCCAGGTATGATTGGCAATGGGGACGTTTTGATCCAGCACTGCCGTGTCCGTACAAGACGTAGTGAGCATTGCCACGCCAAAAAATCCGATCCATATGGTCAGCTGACTACGCATCTTCCGTTAGCTGGCTGGGCCATTTTGTTGCTGCCCCCCTGGTTTTCCTTTTCTATTGCCCCGGAAGCGTTTTTTCGGCTTGGCAGGCTTCCCTTCTTGCGTTTTATTTTCCGGCGTTTTATTTTCTGCAGTTACTTGCTTTTTCACTGGTTCTTTACGGGTTTCCGGCTTGCTCCGGCCTTCTGGCTTGTCTGGCTTTTGCTGTTCCTGCCGTTGTTGCTCGGGCCCTGGCTTCGGTTTTTTCCCCTCAGGTTTACGTTTGCCTTTGGTCTGCTTGCGCTTTTTCTTGTTCCGGTCATCCAGGCGTGTCAGGCTATCCTGGCCCACTACATTTTCATAGTCATAGTTTACCACCTTCTCGGCCACGGCCTCCATGACGACGGCGCCGATGTCTTCCGGTTTTACTCCCTCTTTATTCAAGTGGTGGATTTCTCTCACCCTATCGGTCGTGAGGGGGATCCAATTTTCCTCACCGGGGTAGCTAAACCACATCAGTTTCTTGAAAATGTCCGTCTTTTGGAGGAAAGCCACCCCCCGCTGGGTTTCTATCCGTTCAATATTATTGGGGATATCCTTTAAGGCATCCATGTAGCTATCCAGCTCGTAGTTGAGGCAGCATTTCAGCTTTCCGCATTGCCCGGCAAGTTTCAGCGTGTTGAGCGAAAGGTTCTGGTAGCGCGCAGCTGAGGTGGATACGGTCTTGAAGTCGGTGAGCCATGTAGAGCAGCATAGCTCCCTACCGCAAGAGCCAATGCCGCCAAGCCTGCTGGCCTCCTGGCGCATGCCGATTTGCCGCATCTCAATGCGGATACGGAAAGCTTCTGCCATGCGCTTAATGAGTTCGCGGAAATCTACCCGGCCGTCGGCCGTATAATAAAACGTAGCCTTGGATTTATCGCCCTGGTAATCCACGTCGCTGATTTTCATGGACAATCCCAAGTCCAGTGCCAGTTTACGTGCGCGGTGCATGGTCTCCCATTCCAGATCTTTGGCAGCCTGCCATTTTTTGATATCGATGTCGGTCACCTTACGGTACACCTTTTTGGTCACACTGGCAGGGTCTACGTTATTTTTCTTCAATTGCAGCCGCACCAATTCGCCGGTCATCGATATATGGCCGATGTCATATCCGCCGGTGCTGGGCTCCACGGCCACCATTTCGCCCATTTCGAGGTACAGGTTTTCGTGGTTGATATAAAAATCTTTCCGCGATCCTTTAAACCGCACCTCCACAACGTCGAAGGGTTTATAGTTTGTTGGCATGTCCATGTGGGCCAGCCAATCGTATACATCCAATTTATTACATCCGCTCGTCATGCAAGCGCCATTATTCTGGCAACCTGCCGGTGTGCTTCCACACCCTCCGCCGGATGAGCAGCTGCTACATCCCATAGTTATCGCTATATGTTGAGTCCGCCAATTGGCGGAACGTTTGATATTTATAAATTAAAACCAGCTGCAAAGATAAATCTAAAAATAATATTTTCGGATTCGCATTGCGTTCAATATGATAGTACGCCTCCTCAAACAGGCCGATGGCCTGCTCGATTTGCGTCAGTTGGTAATGCTTGCTGAATTTTTGCGCAAAATCCAATTCTGATCCGGGCAGGTGCACCAATTGGTGCATCCCTTCCTTCAGCAACACCACCTGCCGCATCATATTAATGGCGTAAAGTAAGAAACTTTTTTGGTTTTCACGTCCCAATTTTGATAATTCCTCTTCACAGGTTTTGATCAGCGACTGGCCAGCGTCTGTTACGCAATAGCGGAGCCAGCGAATCATCAAATCAAAATGACCGGTAGTATCTTCCCCCAATAGGTTGAGGGCTTGCTGTACGTTGCCATTACTGATGAATGCGATTTCGTCGGCTTGATGCGTGTTCAGTTGTTTACCATCCACCAAGTACGCACGAATATCCGCATCGGTAAGGCGGCTTATCTTTACCAGTTGTGTGCGCGAGATGATGGTATTCAATATTTTGTCCTGTTGCTCGGCCACCAGCAGGAAAAGCGTCTTTGCCGGGGGTTCTTCGATGAGTTTCAGCAAGGCATTGCCCTGCGTATCGAGGTATTCCGGCAGCCACATAATCAGCACTTTATATTCGGCCTCATAAGCCTTTAAACTTAGCTTCTTAATGATGTGATGCGCCTCGGCGATGTTGATGTTTGCTTGTTTATTTTCCGCATCGAGCTGGCTGCGCCAATGATCGAGACCGAGGTACGGATTATCTAAAAAGGCTTTCCGCCATTCCTCGGCATATGTCGCCGCCGTATCTTCCTTATGCTTGGCAAAGAAGGGATACGAAAAATGCAAGTCGGGGTGGATGAGTTTGTTGTATTTGCGGCATGATGCACATTCGCCACAACTATCGTCGGGTTGCTTATTTTCGCAATTGATGTATTGCGCATATGCCACCGCCAGGGCCAAGCTTCCACTACCTTCGGGACCGAGGAAAAGTTGCGCATGGCTCACCCGGTTTTCTTTTACGGTGTTGATGAGGCTTCGTTTAATTGCCGCCTGTCCAATAATCTCGTTGAATAGCATCCCGTATCTAAGCCTTTCCTCCTGTCAGTTTCCGATTTCATTCATGGTGGTCAGGACAATAGGACTACCGTCTGTGACGACGATGGTATGCTCATGCTGTGCCACGAAACCGCCTTTATCACCCACCAACGTCCAGCCATCGCCTGTGGTACGGGCAAACGTGGATCGGCTCGAGATAAACGTTTCGATGGCCACCACCGTATTTTTCCTGAACCGCTCACGGTTAAACCGATCGTAGTAGTTGGCGATTTCATGGGGTTCTTCATGCAGGTTTCTGCCCACGCCGTGGCCCGTAAGATTTTTAATAACGGTATAGCCGGATTTTTTTGCTTCCGTTTCAATCAACCGGCCGACGTCGGCAATGCGCACACCGCCCCGGATATGGGCAACGGCCTTTTGCAGAATGCGCCTGGAAGCATCGACCAATCGTTGGTGCCCATGGATATCCTGCCCAAGGACAAACGAACCGCCATTATCGGCCCAATAGCCCTCAAGCATGGCCGACACGTCGATATTCACCAAATCGCCCTCCTGCATGACGCGGCGGGGGTCAGGTATACCATGTGCAATCTCGCCGTTCAGGCTGATGCAGGTGCATCCCGGAAACCCGTAGGTCAGCGTCGGTGCCGGCGTTGCCCCATGTGCCTCCAGGAGCTGCCTCCCAAAATCGTCCAGTTGCTTGGTGGTCATGCCGGGCTGGGCATATTCGCGCATCTCCCTCAGCGTCGTGGCGACCACCTCGCTGACTTGCTGCATTCCAATCCACTCGGATTCACTCGTGATTGACATTGTTTTATCCTTCCAAATTTCACAAAGATACTAAAAAACAGGACTACGCCACATGGATTTCGCCCGTGAGGTATCGCTTCGCCTGCCCGCTGATCGCCACCCTATCGCCCAAGTAGCTGCATTGGAGGTATCCACCACGCACCGAAAGCTGCCGGGCAGTCAGTTCGTTTTTACCCAATTTGCCGGCCCAATAAGGGATGAGTGTGGTATGCGCAGAACCTGTCACGGGATCTTCATCAACTCCGGATTGCGGGCCAAAGAAGCGGGATACGAAATCTACTTCATTGCCCGGAGCTGTAATGATCACGCCCCGCGCGGCCAACTGTGCTATCCGCGCCAGATCTGGCTTGGCCGATTGGATATGGGCTTCGCTTTCGAAGATCAGCAGGTAGTCTGTTTTCCCTTTATAGGCCGCCAGGGGTGTCCCATCAAAAGATGCCGCCAGCTCAACGGTAAGCGGGACGGGCGCTATTACATCCGTCGGGAAATTCAAGGTGAGGTATTCGCCCTCACGCTTCACGATGAGCGGTCCGCTGCGGGGCGAGTGGAAGCGGATGGTGTCCGCTTCGTAACCTTCGTGGTTGAACAGCACAAAGGCCGAAGCCAGGGTCGCATGGCCGCATAGATCGACCTCCACCGTAGGCGTAAACCACCGGATATCGTATTCGTCGTCCCGCTTTACATAGAAAGCCGTCTCGGCCAGGTTGTTCTCCATGGCGATTTGCTGCATGAGCGTATCGTCCAGCCACGCGTCCAGTGGACATACCGCGGCGGGGTTTCCGGAAAATACACGATCGGTAAACGCGTCGATTTGATAGAGCTTTATGGTCATTTCTTTGCCAAGCGTTTTTTTTAAGCTAACGAAACAAATATAGGCATAATTCGCGATGCTGCGCGTCAGCCGTTTTTAAACGGATATAATCGATTATACCCGTTTATCATCCGGCTAATCGCTTCCTGTAATCCCACCTTTGCAATGTCGATGGCTAAGGAAACCCATCGTTCGTTAATCGCTTGTTTCATTTAATTAAATCAACACACCATGAACACGTTAAAAAACAGTGTGCGCCTCACGGGATTCTTAGGTAGCAACCCTGAAGTAAAGACCTTTGGCAACAACAGAAACTTTGCCCGCGTTTCCATTGCGACCAATGAGCGGTACCGCAACAGCCAGGGCGAGTGGGTCTCCGATACCCAATGGCACAACCTCGTCTTTTGGGGCAGGCAGGCTGTCTTTGCCGAGAAGAGCCTGACCAAGGGCTCGGAGATTGCCATTGAGGGGAAACTCATCAACCGCCAGTACGTAGATAAGGAGGGCACCACGCGCTATGTCACTGAAGTCAACGTAAGCGAAGTGTTGCTGCTCAGCCGCAAGCCGGAGTAATGCCACCCGCCTGCATGAATTATAGTTCTATTCTTTTTTGATTGGCAATTCATGCAGGTTTCATTAGCTTTGCCCCGAAATAAAACACTTGCATCCATGATAAAAAACACCGCCCTCACCGACGTACACGTGGCCCTGGGAGCCAAGATGGTTCCTTTTGCCGGTTTCAACATGCCTGTTCAGTATTCGGGCATCAATGACGAACATGAGACTGTCCGCAACGGGGTGGGCGTGTTTGATGTAAGCCACATGGGCGAATTTATCCTTAAAGGCGACCATGCACTGGATTTGGTGCAGCAAATCAGCTCCAATGACGCATCCAAACTCTACGATGGCAAAGTACAATACGCTTATATCCCCAATGAGACGGGCGGGGTGGTAGACGACTTCCTCGTGTACCGCATCGATGAGAAGACGTATTTCCTGGTTGTCAATGCATCCAATATCCAGAAAGACTGGGATTGGATCACTAAGTACAACACCAATGGGGTGACGATGAAAAACATCTCGGACGAAACGTCCCTATTTGCCATACAGGGTCCCAAAGCTGCCGAAGCACTGGCTGGCCTTACGGATATCGATCTGGCCACCATGGAATATTATACTTTCAAAAAAGGCGTCTTTGCTGGCATCGACAATGTGCTGGTCTCTGCCACTGGCTATACAGGGGCAGGCGGCTTCGAAGTGTATGTAGCCAACGAACATGCCAAGACAGTGTGGGATGCTATCTTTGAAGCCGGTGCGCCTTATGGCATCAAACCCATCGGATTAGGTGCGCGTGATACGCTGCGCCTGGAAATGGGCTTCTGCCTGTATGGCAATGATATTGACGATACCACTTCACCGTTGGAAGCCGGATTGGGCTGGGTAACCAAGTTTACCAAGCCCTTTGTCAACGCCGAAGGCTTAAAGGCGCAAAAGGAAGCGGGCCTGAAAAACAAGCTGGTCGGGTTTGAACTGATTGACCGTGGCATCGCCCGCCATGGCTATAGCATCGTGGATGCCGAGGGACACCCCATTGGGCACGTCACATCGGGCACCCAATCACCTACGCTCAAGAAGTCCATCGGATTGGGCTACGTCACCATTGACCATGCCAAGGAAGGCAGCGAGATTTACATCGAGATACGCAACAATCGGGTCAAAGCCGTCGTTACAAAGCCACCCTTTGTCAAATAATCCCTGCGCATGGCCCCCAAGAGTATTCGTGTTTGCCTGAGCCCAGCATTGCTGCCGTATTACGAACTCGATGATACCGTCGCCGTGGTCATCGACATTTTCAGGGCTACCTCTTCGATATGCTACGGACTGGCCAATGGCGCTCGGGCGATCATTCCGGTTGCCGAGGTTGAAGAGTGCCTGGCTTATCGGGACAATGGATACCTGTTGGCCGCTGAGCGCAACGGCGAAGTAGTGGCTGGATTTGACTTCGGCAATTCGCCTTTTGCTTATACTGCGGATAAGGTGGACGGAAAAACCATCGTGCTCACTACCACCAATGGTACACGCGCTATTCAATGGTGCGCCGGAGCGACGGCGGTAGTCGCTGGCTCTTTCTTGAATATCAGCGCATTGTCGGATTGGCTGCGGACGCAAAACCATCACATCTTATTGGTATGTGCGGGTTGGAAAAACCAGTTCAGCTTGGAAGATACTGTCTTTGCGGGCGCATTGGTAGCCCGTCTCCGTGCTGAAGGCATTGAATTGGATGATGCGGCACATGCCGCTGAAAGCCTTTACCTGGAAGCTCAAGGCGATCTGGAAACTTACCTAAACAAGGCATCCCACAGCAAACGGATGCAACGGCTTCATATCACCGCAGACATCTCTTTCTGCTTGCAGCAGGATATCGTATCGGCCATTCCCGTTATGAACGGGCCCGAGCTTGTCCGGTTGGCTTGTCTTTAGTCATTTGCCGTACCTGCTTCAGCAACCGGTATTTCAAGTAACCCAGCACGCAGACGATCACGACAGCAATCGCCAGTACTGGATACATCGCACTGTTATAGGCAGCTACGACACTGAATATCATTAAGATAAGTCCGATATTCAATAGTATATTGTACAAAAAATGCGTTTTCATGGCATTGATTTCCCGCGTGCTGATTAATACACCTGCATGTCCGGATCAAACGCATCACGCCACGCCAGAATCCCGCCTTTCAGGTTGGATAGGTTGTCAAATCCCTCCCGCTCAAGTAGCATAATAGCTTGCGCACTCCGTTTGCCACTGCGGCAATGCACTACCACTGGTTTATCACGGGCAATTTTATCTTGCTCAAGCACCACTTCCGCCAGTGGGATGTTTTCGCCGTCGAGATTTGATGTCTCATATTCAAACTCTTCCCGCACATCGATCAACTGGAAATCTTCATTATTGTCTATTTTCGCTTTGAGCTCCTCTACCGTAATTTCTTTCATGTCTGATTTACTATTAGTATACAAATATAGCGGTTATCCCGCAAAGCTAGCAAGATAATCAGGAAATTGCATACATTTGACTATTCAAAATCGTCGATTATGTTCAGGATAGCCAGCCGTTATGTCTTAGTTGTATACCTATTAGCCGGCTGTGCCGTACACCAGCCCTCCGATCAGGTGGTAGACACCAAGGAAGTATCCAGGATATTAAACACCTTGGCAGCAGACGATATGGAAGGGCGGGCTTCGTTTACGCCGGGTATTGAGCGCGCCGCAGATTTCATTGCTACGGAATTCAACAAGATCGGTCTGCAGCCTTACGTAGGGAACGACTATCGGCAGACGTTCCAGGTGACGCGCATTAGTCCGGCCACATGGGAAGTCACCTTTGACGGTACGGAGATTCCATCAAATCATATCATCGTATCGAGCAATAGGCCCGGTGTCAATTGGAATACCGAGCCGGGCATATCGTTTGTCCAGATAAAGGCCAGCGACGATTTTGCCCAACGTTTCCGTGACGTATCCACGGGGGGCAAGGATGCTATTGTGGTGGTCGATCCGAGTTTCAGTCAGCTGTTTGAGCGTTACAGGGGGTTTATGATGCAAGGCCGGATCAACCAGCAGGCCAACGCCACGCCGCCCACGCCTTCGGTGGTGTATGTATTGGCCAGTGCAATCCCCCAGTCATTCCGCGTCAGTTTTACCAACACGGTAGAAGAATTGCCTTTGTTCAACCTGGTGGGCATGCTTCCAGGCAAGTCCAAGCCCAATGAATACGTGATATTCTCAGCACATTATGATCACATCGGCATCCTTCAGCCCGTGGGGCAGGATTCCATTGCCAATGGGGCAGATGACGATGCTTCCGGCGTATCAGCGGTCATCAGCCTGGCCAACTATTATAAAAAGCGGAATGACAACGCGCGCACATTGCTTTTTGCCGCTTTTACCGCCGAAGAACTTGGGTTGGTAGGATCCAAATACTTTTCCCAGCAACTCAACGCCGATGAGGTAGTGGCGATGATCAACGTCGAGATGATTGGCAAAGATGCGCCCTTCGGGCCCAGCTCGCTATATGTGACCGGATACAACCAGTCCAACCTGGCCGAGCTGATGCAGCAGCAAGTAAAGGGAACGGATTTTACCTTTCACCCAGATCCATATCCTACCCAAAATCTATTTTATCGCAGTGACAATGCTTCGTTGGCGGCATTAGGCGTACCGGCTCATACGTTTTCTACGGTCCAGATTGACAAGGATCAATATTACCATACCGTGAAGGATGAGGTGGGAACCCTAAATGTTGAAAATATCGCTTCGTCCATTAAAGCCCTCGCCTTGGGTGCAAACGGCATTGTCATGGGTGAAGCTACACCAACCAGGGTTCCCAAGCTCGAACGTTAGTGTCACCATATCATCCCATCACAGGAAGGCTTGGTGATACCTGTGTACCACTTGGGGATCAAGTCTTTCGTGATACTTTCCTGATCACGGCTGTGCTGCAACCTGTCCGTCTCCCGCTCGCTTTTTTTCCTTTTCTTAATCGCTGGCTCCGCTAACTGGAACGGATGGGCAACTTTTTGGTTTTTACTCATGGTAGTTATTCTATTTACGGGGCTAACATTCCGGTTTGACCTTTTGTTTTCCAAACAAAATAAAAATACGGCTGTTGGCTTCATTGATGTACAAATCAACGCATCATGCAATTGCAGGCGCCCATCTTCACGCCGATGGGAAATGTCTTTTCCGTATATGGGCTCCCTTGAAGCAAACGGTGGCGCTGCATATCGTTTCGCCGGAGGAAAGACGGATTCCCTTGACGCGGAGTACCGATGGTTATTTTGAGACGGAGGTGGCCGATTGTCCGGCAGCTACACATTATTATTTCAATCCCGATGGGGAAGGCGATTTTCCCGATCCGGCCTCGCATTTCCAGCCGGAGGGTGTGCACGGCCCTTCGGCAGTGGTCGACCATGGCACATTCACATGGTCAGATCAGGCTTGGGAAAATCCCGCGCTCAGCGAACTGATTTTATACGAACTCCACGTGGGTACGTTTACCGAGGCCGGTACGTTTGACGCCATCATCCCCTACTTGGAAGACCTTGCCGCGATGGGTATCAACGCCATCGAGCTCATGCCCGTAGCCCAGTTTCCCGGCCACCGCAATTGGGGATACGACGGGACATTCCCCTACGCTGTGCACGCCTCTTACGGTGGTCCGGATGGGCTGAAGCGGTTGGTCGATGCCTGCCATCGGCGGGGCATCGCCGTCATCCTCGACGTCGTGTACAACCATTTGGGGCCCGAGGGCAATTATTTCAACGCATTCGCCCCCTATTTTACTGATGCTTATCGGACACCCTGGGGATCGGCTTTGAATTTCGATGGTCCATGGTCAGACGGCGTACGCGATTACTTCACCGCCAACGCCATCCATTGGTTCCACCATTACCATATCGATGGCCTGCGGTTGGATGCCATACACGCGATAATTGACACCGGTGCGACTCATGCGCTGCAATACATCAACGAAGTAGTGGCCAGCTATGCACAGCAAGCCCGGAAACCCCTACACCTGATCGCCGAAAGCGACCTGAACGCACCACGGGTCATCCAAAGCACGAAGACCAACGGATATGGTTTCGATGCGCAATGGCTAGATGATTTCCACCACGCGCTGTTTGTTTTGCTTTATCCTGTCGGTAAGGAACAGTACGAAGATTTCGGTACGTTGGCCCAGCTGGCCAAGGCCTACACGGAGGGGTTTGTGCACAGCGGCGAGTACGTCAGTGCACGACAGCGGAAATACGGTGCCTCATCAGCCGGTATCCCCGGATTCAAATTCGTCGCCTTTATCCAAAATCACGACCAAGTGGGCAACCATAAAAACGGGGAGCGCCTATCGGTATTACTCTCGGGCGCCCAATTGCGTATCGCCGCAGCGGCCCTGCTCCTATCGCCCTATATCCCAATGCTCTTTATGGGCGAAGAATATGGTGAGGAAAGGCCCTTTCTTTACTTCACCAGCCACGACGACCCGCAACTTGTGGAACAAATAAGGGAAGGGCGCAGGCAGGAATTCGCGCATTTCTTTGGCGATGGAGAGCCACCCGATCCGCAGGACGAGAAGACCTTCAAAGCAAGTATACTCGATTGGCCGAAGCGTGGGCAAGGAAAATACCAGCAGTTGCTAATGTGGTATCAACGGCTTATCCACCTGCGCCGTACCCATACGGCATTGCACAACTTCAATAAAACCGGCACGGAGGTAGACGTGTTGAGTGAAAGCGCCTGGAGCCTCCTTAGGCAGGATGAGACCGGACAATCACAGATACTGGCGTTGTTCAACCTCGCAGACCGGCCATTTCCCTATACACTTCCGCAAAACACTACCTGGATCTGTTTGTTAGACTCCACGATGGCAGATCCACAAGCTGGTTCTACCGTCAATCCGGATGTACTCGTCCTACCTCCGGTCTGTGTACTGATATTTGCTTCCACAACATGAAAAACGATAAAACGATGAAAATGCTAATCATAATAATTACCTGTGTGGTCTTACTCTCATGCACCCATACCCCGCCACGTGGAAATGATCCTGTGCGCAGGGACAGCATCAGCGACTCCATCCATCCGCTGGATACCACCGTCGACAGGCTGGATCCCGATTCGGTCGCCGATACACCCAAGGTAAGGTTTTAGCAATACGTCATCATGGCCTCTTCGATCACAGCATCACCCTGGTGGAAGACCGGTGTCATCTACCAAATCTATCCACGCTCATTCCGGGACGCCAACGGCGACGGCATTGGCGATTTACAGGGGATTGCCCTCCAATTGGATTACCTCCAATGGTTGGGTATACAAGCCCTCTGGATTTCGCCATTTTATCCCTCGCCCATGGCCGATTTTGGCTATGACATTGCCAACTATACCGATATCGATCCAATCTTCGGCACGATGGCCGATTTTGACCACCTGTTGCAGGAAGCGCACCAGCGGGGACTGAAGGTTATCCTGGATTTCGTACCCAATCACACGTCAGACCTCCATCCGTGGTTTGTGGAGTCGAAAAGCACAAAAACAGCTCCTAAGCGCGACTGGTACATCTGGCATGACGGCAAGCCGGACGGCAGTGCGCCCAACAATTGGAAAAGCGTATTCGGTGGCAGCGCCTGGGAGTGGGATGCCCATACGCGGCAGTACTATTACCACGGTTTCCTGAAGGAACAGCCAGATCTCAACTGGCGCAATGAAGCCGTGCAGGAAGCCATGTACGGCGTGATGCGCTTCTGGCTCGATAAGGGTGTCGACGGCTTTCGGGTAGATGTGATGTGGCACCTCATCAAAGATACCCAGTTGCGCGACAATCCAGTGAACCCTGACTATACCGACAATCAACCGACTTACGACCAGCTGCTGCCCGTCTATTCTACCGACCAACCCGAAGTGCATACCATTGTAGCACGCATGCGGCAGGTGACTGAAGCGTATGACGCACGTGTGCTCATCGGTGAGGTATACCTACCCATACAGCAGCTCATGATGTACTATGGTGCACAGAACGACGGTGCACATATGCCTTTCAACTTCCTACTGGTGCGGCTGCCCTGGCAACCCCGGGAAATCGCCGCCACAATCGACCAATATGAAGGCGCACTCCCTGCCGAGGGCTGGCCCAACTGGGTATTGGGCAACCATGACAACCCCCGCATTGCAAGCCGCGTAGGTGAACCCCAGGCGCGCATCGCCGCGATGTTGTTGCTCACGTTGCGAGGTACCCCCACATTGTATTACGGGGATGAGATCGGCATGCGCGATGTGGCCATACCGGCAGAAGAAATACAAGACCCCCAGGGGCTGAATATGCCCGATAAGGATTTGAGCCGCGATCCCTGCCGCACGCCCATGCAATGGTCCGGCGGGGATAATGCCGGGTTTTCACCTGCCACGCCCTGGCTTCGGATAGACAAACGTTATCCCCGCGTCCATGTGGAACGGCAACGCGACGACCCGTTCTCTATGTTGTCATTGTACTACAAACTTATTCAATTGCGAAATACGGAACCTGCATTGAACAAAGGAACTTATATGCCGGTGTATTCCAATGACCAACTGATTGCTTACCGCCGCGATTCGCCCGATGGAGACAGTTTTTTGGTGGTGATGAATTTGACGCCGCGGCCCTGCCGATACCGGCAAACCGGGGAACCTATCTTAAGCGGGCAAGTGATTGTTGCGACGTCACCCGAACTGGAAAACACACACATCGGCGAAAATATTTACCTCAGTGGAGACGAAGGCATCGTCGCACGCTTAGCGCGGACCGATGACCGTCCCACTACTTAACTTTTTGAGTCATGGACGAACGCTATCACGCCCTCATGGAAAAACTATGGCACTGTGCACTCACCAGTGAGAAATGCGCTACTGCCTGCCTGACCTCCGAGCACGTCAGTGAATTGGCCACTTGCATCCGCCTTAGCCAGGACTGTGCTGAAATATGCATGCTGCTGATACGCTCTGTGAAGCGACAGTCAGCACTCGTGCCATTATTGCTGACACTATGTGATTTCATCTGCCAGCTATGTGCGGAAGAATGCGAGAAGCACGAAGAAGACCATTGCCAGCAATGCTCCGCAGCCTGTCTGCTATGCAGTCAGGCTTGCATCGAATTGCAACGTGCAGAAGCCCAGCAGTGATCCATTGGTCTTACTCTACCTGGCGGTACACGTGGATTGATCGCCCCGTTATTTGGATAGCTTTCCCGGCAGCATAGGTCTCTTGGGAAGTTTCATCGCCATCGTAGCTGGTATCAATCACTTTTTCCCACACTTGTCCGTATTTCCTGTTTTTGGGAAAGACAAACTTCAGCATCTCATGATGGGCATTAAAAATCAAGTAAAAGCTATCGTCTACAATCCGTTCGCCCTTGTCTCCCAGGGAATGAATACCTTGCCCGCTCAGGAAGACGGCCAGTGAGCGGGCAAAATCATGTTCCCAGCTTTCATCCGGCATTTCCCGGCCATCGGGCAGAAACCACGCGATATCTTCCACGCCGATACCTTTTATAGGGCGTCCGGTAAACCATTTCCGTCGGCAGAAGACCGGATGTCCGCGCCGGAGTGCGATGAGTTTGCGGGTAAACCGTAGCAGTGCCTGATCCAGCTTATCCCAATGGAGCCATGAAATCTCGTTGTCCTGGCAATAGGCGTTATTATTCCCCTGCTGTGTCCGGCCCACCTCATCACCAGCCAGCAGCATGGGCACGCCCTGCGAGAGCAGCAGTGTCGTCAGGAAATTGCGCTTCTGCTGCGCACGCAGCGCATTGATAGTCTCATCGTCGGTAGGCCCCTCGGCGCCGCAATTCCATGAGCGGTTATGGCTTTCGCCATCACGGTTGCCTTCGGCATTCGCATCATTATGCTTCTCGTTATACGATACCAGATCATGAAGCGTAAAACCATCATGGGCGGTCATGAAGTTGATGCTGGCCGTAGGCCGACGGTAATCATCCTGATAAAGGTCGGAGCTTCCCGTGAAGCGCTCCGCAAATTCAGACAGCGTACTCTCTGCACCGCGCCAGTAGTCCCGTACGCAATCCCGGTATTTGCCATTCCATTCAGCCCAGCCGGGAGGAAACTTACCCACCTGGTAACCCCCTTCGCCCAAGTCCCAGGGCTCGGCGATGAGCTTCACCTGCGAGATTACAGGATCTTGGTGGATGATGTCAAAAAAAGCACTCAGGCGGTTGACCTCGTGCAGTTCGCGCGCCAAGGTGGCCGCCAGATCAAAACGGAATCCATCGACGTGCATATCCGTGATCCAATACCGCAGGCTATCCATGATGAGCCGCAGCACATTCGGGAAATTTGCATTAAGGGTATTGCCCGTCCCGGTGTAATCCATGTAATAGCGTGGATCATCCGTAAGCCGGTAATAATTAGCATTATCGATGCCTTTGAAGCACAGCGTGGGGCCCATATGATTGCCCTCCGCCGTATGGTTGTACACCACATCCAATATCACTTCAATACCCGCAGCATGCAGCGCTTTCACCATATGCTTAAATTCCAGCACTTGCTCGCCCATGGTTCCAGAAGCCGAATACCGTGCTTCCGGGGCAAAAAAACCAATTGAATTATATCCCCAGTAGTTAGACAATCCGCCAGTCCGATCGTTGACAAACTGATGGACAGGCATAAGTTCGATGGTGGTTATTCCCAAGTCTTTCAGATAGGACACCGTAGCCGGATGTGCAATACCCGCATACGTTCCCCGTAGTTCTTTGGGAATTTGTTTGTTGAGCTTGGTAAAACCCTTCACATGGGCCTCGTAAATGACGGTCTTGTGAAAAGGAATATTGAGCTGTTTGTCACCTTCCCAATCAAATGCAGGGTCTATGACCACCGATTTGGGCACATAGGGGGCACTGTCGATGTTGCTGAAGCTCAAATCGCTATCCGGATGTTCCACCTCATACGCCAAATGTGCTTGATGGGCATCAATGACGCCGGATATCGCTTTTGCATAGGGGTCGATCAAGAGTTTATGCGAATTATATCGATGCCCTTCATTAGGGACAAACGGGCCATACACCCGATAGCCATACCGTTGGCCCGGCCCCAGACCGGGTACATAGCCATGCCATACCTGATGCGTACGCTCCGTAAGGATGATTACTTCCTCACGGGCATCAGCCAAATCGCCATCAAACAAGCACAACTGTACTTTGGTTGCATTTTCAGCGTAAAGGGAGAAATTGACCCCTTCTCCATCCCACGTGGCACCCAAGGGATAAGGTTTCCCAGGATAGATTAAACGTTCCATAGTTTTTTATTTACGATTTAGGAGGGCCTCCTTTTTGCATGGGCCTTTCCTTTCAAAGGAACAACCAAAGAACATTTCCTTTTGTTTTTTTAAATTCCCTACCGACCATACAGCTGCACCCACTTGCGAAGTTGCCGCTGCAAACGGGGAGTCAGTTGCCCGGCCTCCAGCCGCCACTGCCAGTTGGCCTGCGGCGCTGCGGGCACATTCATCCGCGCCTCGCTGCCCAATTTCAGCAGGTCCTGCATCGGCACGATGGCCAGCCCTGCCGGAGACGCATACGCCATCCGGCAAAGCGCCAAGCTGGCCTGCTGCGGATTCAGGCGCCCTGCGCCGATGTAAGCTTTCAATTGTACTTTACCCTGTGCCGACAATTCGTCCCGATACCAGCCTGCCGCCGTATTATTGTCATGCGTACCGGTAAACACCACATCACTGGCGGCATGGTGGTGAGGTGCATGGAGGTTTGCGCCCACGTCATTGCCAAAGGCAAATTGCAGCACCTTCATGCCCGGGAGGCCCAGCTCATCGCGCAGTTGGTAGACGCCTTCGTGGATGTCGCCCAAATCTTCCGCAATAAAGGGGAGCCCACCTATCGCCTCCTCAACCGCCTTGAACAGCGCAACTCCGGGCCCTACGTGCCAGCTACCCTGCTTAGCGCTCTCTGCCCCTTTGGGAATCTCCCAATAGTCATGGAATGCCCGGAAATGGTCGAGCCTCAGGAGATCATACAGCTCCAGATTTTTGCGTATGCGATCTATCCACCAGCTATACCCCTGCGCAGCATGGTTTTCCCATCGGTATACCGGCATTCCCCATGCCTGTCCTTCGGCATTGAAATAATCAGGCGGTACGCCAGCCATACCCACCGTACGGCCACGGCCATCCAGACTGAATAATTCGGGATGGGCCCATACATCCGCAGCATCGTGGTTGATGTAGAAGGGCAAATCGCCTATCAGCTTGATGCCTGCCTGGTGACAATATGCTTTGAGGCGCTGCCACTGCACCTGAAATTGGTATTGCAGCCATTTTACCTGTTGAAGCGCATGAGCATGCTTGCTGCGGAATACTGCCATGGCCCGTTCGTCCCGGTGGCGATAAGCAAGCGGCCATGCATACCAGGGCTTACCCTGATGAAGCTCGCGCAGCGTCACATAGTCGGCATAGTCATCCAACCAACTGGCCTCGCGTATGCAGAAATCGCCGAATGCCGGTTCTTCCTTGCCATCCCATTGCTGCAAGTAATTGCGGAAGGCCTTGCCAAAGAAAAAATGTTTCAACGCACGGGCTTTGCCGTAGTCCACGCGGGCAGTTGCCGGGAGGTGGTTCGCCGCCAGTTCGCTTTCGGTAATCCACCCCTGCCGCTGAAATTCGTCCAGACTGAGCCATAGCGTATTGCCCGCCATCGCCGAATGGGTGCTGTAGGGCGAATGCGCCACGCCCTTGTCCGTAGGGTTGTGGGGTAGCATCAGCCAATAGCGCTGACGCGCCCCCCGCAGGAAGTCGGCAAATCGGTAGGCTCCCGTACCCAGATCGCCCACACCATAGGGCCCCGGCAGCGAAAACAACGGCAGCAGCACCCCTGCGGCACGTTTATTTTCACGCGGTGCTTCAGAGGCCATCCATACGCCTACAGGCAACCGCTGAAGGGCATCGGCCAGTGGCAGCGTGCCGCTAGCCTCGCTTACCTCGTCCGTGATCGCATTGTGCCATTGCGTCGGCGCCCCTTCCGGCAGCTGTATCCGTGTGTTGGCCCAGTCGATTTGTCTTGCGCCGCCGCTACCGTCCATCATCGCCTGCCGCAGGTGGATCGGGACGACGACCAGCAGCCACGCATTGCCCTGCCGTCGCAGAAACGAAAGCACGTGGTTTCGTCGTCTACCCGCTATGGCGATGGGTGCGTAGTCCCCGATTTGGAAAAGCGCCTTATGCGACAGCCACAGTTTCGCCAACCGCTCGGTAATGCCGTATTTCAGCAGTCCACTGTACCGCGCCCGCCACCATTCACCTACGGCATCCGCCCCCCGGCGTTTCAACCGATCGAGCTTTTGCTGCCACTTGCGGCGCATGCCGAAATCTACCGGTCGCCGGTTGTCCGGATCTACAAACGACAGATCCCACCCTTCGCAGCCCTGGTATACATCGGGCACACCGGGGCAGGTAAACTTCAGTACCACCTGTGTGAGCGAATTGACGATGGCCACATCCACCAATTCGGCATGCAAAGCGCTGAATTGGTGGAAAAATGGCGTATCAGTTCGTAGCATCCGGTGGATAAAGCCGCGGGTTGCCGCCTCATATGTCTGGTCGGGGTTCGTCCAATCCGTATGCCGCTTGGCCTCCCGCAGGGCTTTTACCAGATACTCCTCCAGCCGGGCGCGGTACTCCTTCATCGGCTGGCCTGGCATGGGGAATGTGCCCCATAGCGCCTGGTAGATGAAATATTCATCATTCACATCCGGCATCCCACCGGTTTTATAGGGCGCGTTTAGCTTCATCCAAGCCTTTACCGCCTTCATCCACGTGCGCGGAAATGCGGTGATGGTCTGCAAGCGGGCCCGTACATCCTCCCCGCGCTTCGTATCGTGTGTCGCCGTGGCATTCAACGCATGCGGATGCTGCGCCGCACGCTGCCGCATGAAGCGATGAAAATCAGCCACAGGCACGTTGAACATTGCCGGTGTACCCCCCACCTCGTTGGCACCGATATAGCGGAGATAAGTATACATGAGCGTATCTTCCAGCCCTTTGGCCATCAGCACCCCGGTGAGCTGCATGCACCGCTGATAAAATACGGTCAAGTCCTTCGCCTGCCGCTTGGATCCCGTCAGAAAAGTAGGTACCAGGAGATTTTCCAGGAAGCTCAGCGCCTCCCGCAATCCGGGCTCGCTCAGTGCCGCCTGTTGGAGCGTATGCCGCACTTCCGTTGCTTCTGATTCGGCAAGCGGAAAGGTACGGCCATACCAGCGGTATACCGGGCAATGTACCACGAATGAAGCCACCGCAGCCTTCAGCGCGACGTCATCGAGGTTTTCCGGCAGCCCGTCGGCATCCACTATCCTATCACGGAGAAAATGGAAAAGATTGTTCAGTTCACCCTTCATTGCGTGATACAGCTGTGCACGCTTCGCTTCGCGAAGCAGTAGCGGCGGGGCCGCCCGCCCAACCAGCTTGTCGTAAAACCGGGACATCCGCCGTTCGTTGCTGCCAGTTGTCAGCAAACCATTGACCATGGCCAGGAATTCGTAGCCTGTGGCTCCTTGGATAGGCCAATGACCGGGGAGCGCTTCCCCTTGCTGAAGAATTTTTTCGACCACCATATAGGTATCTCCGCCCACCAGTTGGCGCAGCCGGAGCAGGTAACCCGTCGGGTCGGCCAAGCCATCCACATGGTCTATCCGCAATCCCGTAAATATTCCTTCCTTTATCAGTTTGGCAATCGTACGATGTGTGGCTTGAAATACGCGGTAGTCCTGCACGTTGACGGCAATAAGCCCATTCACCGTAAAAAACCGCCGATAATTGATCCGTCGTTCGGTCTCTTGCCAATGGCAGGGCTCATAGTATTGGCAGGCCAGCACCTCGCGGATGAGCGCTTCCGTCAGGGGTTGCCGGCCAATAAGTGTACTCCCTGCTTCATTGATGGGCCATTGCTGCCCGTTGTATTCCAAAACCAGCTTCCCCTCCGCTTCCTGCACCTTCAGCCTGCCTGCCACTAACACCTCGTCCAATGGCGCATCCAGAAAAGGCAGCATTAGCCGCCCCTTGAAGTAATGGGGAGAAGCTATCGGCGTATCAAAAAAGTGGCTAAACTGCGAATCCGGCCCTTTTTCCAGCACGTCCCAAAGCCATGTATTTTCCGGATGGAAGGCCATATGGTTGGGCACGATATCCTGTATCCAGCCAATACCTGCTTCGGCCAGCTTTTTGGCCACGGTCTTCAACTGTTCAAGTGTTCCGATTTCAGGGTTGATTTGCAGGGGATCCGTCTGATCGTATCCATGTGCACTATTTGGCACGGCTTGGAAAATCGGCGATGCATATATTGCACCAATACCCAGCCGCCGGAGATAGGGGATCAACTGCTCCAAATCCAAGAGCGTAAAATCCTTGTTTAATTGAACCCGGTAAGTCGTAGCAGGCGCATTGTCCATAAGTAAGGGATTAACCCGCTAACCGCATGATTGTTCGGAATAGTTTTTTCAAAAAAAATTATCATTTTTTTGCGGCTATACCAAACAAAGCCAGCCTCTCAGATGTTGGCGCAGAAAAGAGGGACAAACTAATGAAAACGCTTGATAGGCATCAACTCGAATTGATGGGATTCAACCCGCCGGAAGGCCCTTGCTTCGCCAACAACGGCCGTTTACTCCGCTTTTTCATCCTGCGCAGTAAACCCTGGCTGGGCGTGGAAGAGTATTTGCCGGCCGATGGGGATGCAGCGGGCGATAAGGATGCCGAAGTTTACGCGGTCAACTACGGCACACACTGCATGGAACCGATCCAATCGTTGGAAGATTTGCGCTTTTTTCTTTATAAACATTTATTGGCTTAATGGATCCGGCTCTTCAACGAGGAGGTCGCCTGCTTCGATTACTCGCTTGAAGCGGTATATTTCCTCTTCGATAATTTGCTTGAAAAAGGGGTTGAGCAGCTTGGCTATTCCGGTGCCCAATCCGCCAGCGGGCGGATGGTAGCTGAAGACTACCCTCATTTCCGTCGCCAACCGATCAGGCGAGTCATATAGTTGCACCTTTCCCGCATTCTCGATGGGCGACCCACTGACGGACTGCCAGCCAATGAGGTAGCCAGGTTCGTCCTTCACAATTTCGGCATCCCACTCAATAGTACCCGCCGTGCCGGGCATCTTTGCCAGCCAATGCGAACGCTTTTCATCCAACTCTTTTACTTCAATCAAGTGTGACATAAAGGTGGGCAGGTTTTGCAGCGATCGCCAGTATCGGTATACCGCGTCACGGGGTTTGTTCACCGTGATGAATGTCTGGATGTTAATGGCGGGATTATGCGGTTCCTTTTTACCTATCCAGCGGCTTAGTGGGCAGTAGCCCGTCGCCGCACGGAACAGCAGGTATCCACTTGATACCAGCATCGCAATGGGTCTGCGGCGCACATCCCTTAATCCCTGATATAGCAGGTATCCTCCTATTGCAGCAGATATTACACGTTCTGCGGTTCCTACGTTTTTAGCGAATTTTTCACTCATTTCTTACCGTTTCTTCACCAAAGAGACAACGGCAGGCTAAAAAGGTTTGCTAAAAGTTTCCGAAGATGCCCCCTTTTGTTTGCTAACTGGAGACAGGAACTTCGTTCCTTTCGAACCAGTGGGGAGTACTGGGGCCGTGGGCTTTGCCATTGTCATATAGGGGCAGCGCCAGAGAAAAAGCGGAGCCTTTACCCAACTCGCTTTCCGCCCAGATTTTGCCATTCAGCCGGAGCGTGAGTTCGCGGCATAGAAACAGGCCGAGGCCTACCCCTTTTTCGCTTTCGGTACCATAGGTTGATTGGATGTGGCCATTGAAAATATCCTTCACATCTTCATCGGTCATGCCCACGCCATCATCACGCACGGAAATCGT
This sequence comes from Parapedobacter koreensis, assembly GCF_900109365.1. Lineage (GTDB taxonomy): Bacteria > Bacteroidota > Bacteroidia > Sphingobacteriales > Sphingobacteriaceae > Parapedobacter > Parapedobacter koreensis. The sequence goes on from NZ_FNZR01000010.1 coordinate 33,023, forward strand.
GCACTGCTTATTTGCGCGGTCTGCCATTACCGACACCGTGATCGTACCGTTTTGGGGGGTAAATTTCAGGGCGTTATTTATGAGGTTACGGATGATCACTTCGAGCATTTCGGCATCCGAAAGTACCTTAATGTCCTTTTCGATATTCAGGCAGATGGCTATCCCTTTCTTTTCAGCCATGAATCGTTGTACGGCCAATATGCGATCGATCACCATATCGGGCTCCACCCAGGTAAGCAGCGGACGGATACCCTTGATTTGTCCGGATACCCAGGCTAGCAAATTATTCAGCAAGTCGGCGGTATTATGGGCCGCACCTAATAAATCCTCCTTGAGTTTCTTTGTCACATCGGGAGGGAGATCTTCTTTGGTCAGGATTTCCAGTGAGCCGATGATGGCACTCAGGGGATTCCGCAGGTCATGGCCCAAGATGGATATCAACTCGATTTTTTCGCGGTTGGCTTTGGTCAATAGTTCATTCTGTAGCCGGATTCGCTCGTTCTGCTGCTGGATTTGCTTAGCGTGTGCCTCGGCGGCGGCCCGTTCGCGCTCATACCCTTTGCGGAGGTAGCTCGTGGCTGCCAAGGTACAGATGACGATAATGGGTACAGAGGTCATAAGGTCTGCAAAACGTGCACTCCTGGAATCATATACATCAATGATTACCGCTGGATGGATGTATTCCATCAGCAGCAAGCTCACAGGCAGCAGGAGGTGCAATACCGTCCAGACCCACTGTAGGCGGCTGCTGGTAAACGCAATAAGGAGTTGGTATGTGAGCAGAAAAAAGTAAAGCGCAGGTCCCGTGCTGCCGCCGTTGTAGCGGTAGGTAACGATGAGCAGCAAGTAGCTGTAGATAGCATATACGTGCAGTCCCGCACGATGCAGGCCACGGTAGCGCGACAAGCTGAACATCGTGATCAGCATGGCCTCGGTCACGACTAACGCGATTGCAATATCCTGCAGGCCCAGGTAAAAATCCAAGGGGATCAGGATTGCCAGCAAGGCGATCATATAGAGCGACACGACATTGAAGCTGCGGTTTTCACGCGGCAACGCGCCTGGTTTTCCCACCAGATCCAGCCAGCATTCCCTAAGCAAGGCCAAAAACGAACGCCTATGTTTGCTTTTCAACAGCAATCTTCCAACTTATATGTGCAATCTTTGCAAAAATTGCTGAAAATAATTTAATTTTCTTGTAATGAAGGTCAAAATTCTGTCAATTTGGACGAACTGCGGCTTCCGATTGATGAATCAATAGCTAACTCAAACGAACGATCTTGGACACACAACCCATAACTGTTCAGTATGAGTTTACAGAACATGGCAAAACACTACAGATCATCATCAACAACCTGACCGATTGGGGGATTGAACATCGAAAGAAAATTATCCGGAAATAGTTGTGTGATTGCCTTGGGTGTTGCTCCTGGCTGCGCCACATCACGCTGGTACCTGAACAGCGTGATGTGGTGCTAAAGATGGCAACGCCTGAAGAACAGTGCAGTCATGCCAAGTACCCCGCATGGGTGATGTCTGCGAGCAGGCCACTTCCCGAGGGCATCCAACCCAAGGTTTTGCGTGTTTTCTCACTCGACGCTGTACAACCCATTGCGGCAAAATGAGCAAACCAGCCGAAATGCGCGGTGATGGCATCACCCGTTTTTCCGACTATGGGTAATCCCAGCCCTTTGCCAATTTCTTCCGCGATTTCTCGGAAGGGGATACCATCCTCGGCCACGGCATGGAAAACCTTAAGGATAGGCCGTTTTTCGACAATCAAGCGATATACAGCTGCCGCATCGAAGCGGTGCACTGCAGGCCAGCGGTTGGCACCTTCAGCCACATAGGCCGATTCGCCTTTTTCCCGGGCCAGCCCGATGAGGATGGGGATAAAGCCATGGTCGCCAACTCCGTGCACGCTTGCTGGCAGGCGCACGGTATACACATCTACGCCTTTAGCTGCCGCTACGGCTGCAGCCTCTTCAGATGCTGCCCGTGGCACCACATCCGAGCCGTCCGATACGCGGTCGTCTTCGGTAACCGCCCGATCAGCGCGTAATAGGCCAGTACCGGAAGTGATTACCAGAGGCTTGTCGGTGCCTACCAGTGCCTCTCCTAGCGTCTCGATGACCTTACGATCGGCCTCACAATTGGCCTTGAACTGGGAAAAATCATGATTAAAAGCAGTATGGATAACGGCATCGCATGTACTGGCCCCTTGCCAGAGAATTTCCGGATCATTCACATCGCCCCGCAATACGGCTGCACGGGTAGCGGTCAGTTGTATGGTAGCCTGCTCCGAACGGACAAGGCCGAGCACTTCGTGCCCACGCTGTAAAAGTTGTTGTACAATGGCGGAACCGACAAATCCCGAGGCTCCAGTGATAAATATTCGCATTGGATTTTTAATTTTGTTTGCAACAAAATTGGTGGGTATCCGATGGCTAAACAAGGTCATTTGACCATACTTTCATTTAACGTCGGTACTGTGCATGGCGGATGCGGGTAAGGGTCTTGAGCGAAATACCGAGGTAAGCAGCAATCATGCGCAACGGCAGGCGGGAAAGAAACCCCGGGAAACGCTGCACAAAATCTTCATAACGTTCTTCGGGTGTACCACTCAGCATGGTCAGCATCCGCTGCCGACTGTAGTAAGTATTGCGTGATATCAGCTGTTCTGCAAACTGCTTGAGCGCGGGAAGTTCAGCCAGCAACGTGTCGAAATCGGTTTTGCGCCAACACAAAATTTCACTGCGTTCCACCGCGGCGATACTGACCCGCGAAGGCACCTGCCGATCATAGCTTTCGACATCCAACGTCCAGCTCTGCTCGGGCGAGAATTGCAGAATATGTTCGTGGCCGTCTGTTGTGGTATGGTACGTCTTGAGCAGGCCTTTCATGACAAAGACCTTATGGCGGCAAATTTCACCTGTACCCAGGATGGATTCATTGCGACGAAGCACCTTTGGCTTGGCCAGGTAGCATACCTGCCTGATGGTTTCGTCCGGTAGATCGGTCTGCCCAAAAAGGTATTGTTGGAATTCGGTGTGCATTGACCAAACTTAAGCAACTTGCGCTAGATGTGCAAATTGTAGGAAAAAAGCCGGCCGCATCCGTGCGTGCCGGCCGACTTCCACCAAGTAGTGTTGACAATAAAACCGCCTATGGTACCTGACGATCGTATAAAAATGGGCTGGCCCGGATAAATCGGTGCTCTTCCAGCGCAGAAACTAAGAACGAAGCCAGATCAGCAGCACCAATGGAATCGCCAGCACAATTAATCGGGTTGGCTTCGGTGCTGTGTTGTTGGTTGGTTTGCTGGATCAGCGGAAGGCGCACCATCGTCCAATCCAACTTACTCTCTTCGAGCAGCTCGTATTCCCGCTGCTTATCGGTTGTGGTTTCGGGATAATGCGCGTACATCCATGCGGTAGCGGCTTTTACGCTGTCGCTTTTCTGATCGCCGGGGACGTCGACACTGAGCCCCGTTGTAACGAGGTAACGGCTGATGCCACAGGCTTCCATTGCCTTGATGACATTCGTGGTGGCGTCGCTGAAAATGGATCGCTCACCTTTAGGTTGCCCCAACGTGCTGATAACGGCCTCGCATCCGGCCACCAATGTATAAACGCTTTGGTAGTCACGGGCGTCGCCTACCAAGACTTCCACCTGCTCGTGATGGATGGTCAACCGATTTGGTTGACGCAAGAGCAACTTGAGCACATACCCTTTTTCCAATAGGTGGCGTACAACGTATACGCCTGATTTTCCTGTGCCGCCAATGACGGCTATTTTATGATGTATCATGATTTACCTCTTAAAGTTATTGAATATAAACGGTTCCCGGCCTCCAGTGAAGCCGGATATCCAAGCGAATACTTGGCTTACAGGTATGCTATAAAGAGGTTTTAATGATCCAAAGGTAAAAAACGAACGGCAAATTTGCAAAACAATGCACTAAAAAGTAACGGTGTAGAAGTGTTTTAGCTGTGCGGTTATAGTTTAGGGAAAGCAAAAGTTTCAAGAAACTAAAACTAATCATGCTACCACACTTTCTTGTTAGATGCCTGTAGCATGTCTATGGCATAAAGCGCCACCTCATCTCGATCATCCGGATTCCTCATCCGTCTTTTCATCGCGTCTTCCCAGTTTGCCAAAGCCTCTTGAATGGTGTCGCCGTACCCTGCTACGCCTGCTTGCGTATCAGGCCCCAAAACACAGCAATAGCCCTCATTTTTTTGAAAAACCACGGGCTGAAGTTCTTTGATAAGCAACGAGACAGCCTTGTCCTCGTAATTAAGCTGAATAATACGGTCTTCAGCAACTTTCATTTGTTTCATACCAATCCTATTAAAAACGGCCATGTCTTCACTCATTTTCTGCAACGAAGTCTAGGTGCTACTTATCCCGTTTCTTTGCTAATATCGCCGCTACAATCCCAACAGCTAACACGGTGCCCACCACCATTCGGGTGATAACACCTTTGCGGTTGTGCTTCCAAGCCGCTTTCCATCCGCTTTCAATAAAAATGTTGGGAATATGGCCCCGTCTAAGATCATCCACAAAACCTTCCACCACATTGATCCGATCGGCCAGCAGCAAGGGCAGCCAATGACCGAAACTTGACTCGCTGTATTTAAAAGCCTGTCGGCGTATTGCCCCGCTCAGTCCCGAAGGTGGATGTGGGGCACCAAACACGGCCGATACCGTGGGTCTTTCACTGGAATGCAGCACTTCAATATTTTCTAACTGTTGCGGAGGCCGTTCCCAATCGAGCCTGCGGTGATCATCGCCGGTGTAATGTTTCATGGGATAAGTAGGTTCGTTCTCCGGATCAGCGTCTATACCCCATCCTTTGATATGCGAATAATTGTTTGACAAGTTGTTTTCCATGATATGCTTCTTTTTAGTTCCTCGCGGAAGGCGGTATCAATACAGTCTTAATGCAGTTATCAAGTTTTGATGAGAAAATGTGGTAAGCATCGGCGATCTCTTCGAGTGGTATTCGGTGGGTGATTAGCCCTTTGGGATCGATGTAGCCGTCTTGTACATGCTTGATCAGTCGAGGAAGCAAACGCTTGACCGACGCTTGATTGGCACGGACGGTAAGCCCTTTATTCACTACATTTCCAATGGGCACCAAGTTGCCGGTAGGCCCGTATACGCCGACTATGGATAAGATACCACCTTTTTTGACTGAATTTATTGCCCAATGAAGCGCTATGGCTGAGCCTGCCTGAAGCATAAGTTTTTTTCCTGTAATGGTGTGCAGTGCACTTCCCGCCGCATCCGCTCCCACAGCGTCTATGCACACGTCGGCGCCCAACCATCCAGTCTCCCGCTTCAGAAACAACACGGGATCTTCCAACGACCGGAAGTTGTATGCTTCACACTGCGCATAATGGCGGGCAAACTCCAGCCGATATTCCAAATGGTCTATGATAATGACACGGCCTGCACCAAAAAGCCATGCACACTTAGCAGCCATAATGCCGATGGGACCCGCACCGAAAACCACTACGGTATCTCCCGGTTTAATCCCGCCCATTTCTGCCGCTTGATACCCGGTAGGCACCACATCAGTCAACAGCACAGCATCGTCGGGATCCATATCATCTGGTATAACGGTAGGCCCTATATCAGCATAAGGCACACGCACGTATTCTGCCTGTCCCCCGTCATAGCCGCCAGCCGTGTGTGAATAGCCAAATATCCCACCAACCGCCGTGGCTTCCGGGTTGGACTCGTGGCAGTTGCCATACAATTCCTGCTTACAGAAAGCGCACTTACCACAGGCAATATTGAAAGGCACAAGCACTTGGTCTCCCTTTTTTAGATTTTGCACAGAAGACCCTATTTCTTCGACAATGCCAATAAACTCATGACCAAAGGTGGTACCCACTCGTGTATCGGGAACCATTCCATGGTATAGATGTAGATCTGAGCCACAAATACACGTACGAATCACACGCACGATGGCGTCACCAGGGTGAAGGATTTCTGGATAGGGTTTGTGATCTACGCGTATGCGACGCGGTCCCCGGTAGTTCATTGCTAACATAACGATCGATTTAAAACATCCTTTTATTGCTAAACGGATAATATTCAGTATGTGGAAGCCAAGCCTCAAATTCGACAGTTGCGCAGCTTCCATTAAAGATGACAGCAAAATCCATCAATTGTTGGCTTTGATTGAAAATAACCGGTAAAAAATTGGTCCAGCTATTAAATATTGACCAAACCAGTAACCCATTTCTCTGTCATACTCACCCTTCGCAATAAAGGCGATAGCCAGTTCACTGGCGACCCTTATGCGCTGCTGGAGACATGGCGATCGGCTGTATTGCAGCACAACGAACAGGCCATACTTATTGGTGAAGCCGATGTGGAGCCGGAAGCATAATGCACTCCTGCACCTTCAGTTCATTGCGGACAGACGCTACCTCAATTTTTTGCGGAACCATGATGAAACTAGCCATGAGCTTGCTTTTCTCTTTGCCCGGCGTACCTGTAATACGATATGGCGAGGAGACAGGAATGGGAGACGGCCTCAACCTGCCCGAGCGGAGAAGTGTCCGTACAGCTACATCACTGTTGAATCTGCTTATCGGCCTATGGGCATAGCTGGCTTGTCATCCGTGGCCAACATATACATGGATACGCGAAATAAATGTAGATACAATAAACTTTTTTAAAATAATCAAAACAATTTTAGGGGGATTTTTGTCTGCTTCTCTGCCAAACAGGTAATAAATGGCATCAATGAATCCTCGATTTATGAAAAAGTAGCAGAGACACCAAGTTATAATTTGTAAAACACACGACACCAGAAAGCAGATTATGAATAAGATTGAATTTAACACCAAGGTAGTACAGGAAGTAGGCTCATTAAACAACTACGCACGTTATTTTACCCGCGATCCTGAAAATGCAAGTGATTTGGTCCAAGACACGATGTTAAAGGCTTTTTCTTATTATAACAAGTTCAAGGAAGGCACAAATTTGCAGGCATGGCTCTATACGATATTGAAAAACACATTTATCAATTATTATCGAAGAAAAGTAAAAACGAATGCTATCATCCTTAAAACGGAAACGATTTCTTCGTCCGACCTGTATAAGAGCTCTTTGCTTAATGGGGCAGAGGGAAAGTTCGTCATGAAAGATATCGAATATGCGTTGTCAAAACTTTCTGAAGAATATTATTATCCCTTTACGATGTATTACGAGGGTTATAAATACCATGAAATTGCCGAACAATTCCAAATCCCGATAGGCACAGTAAAAACCCGTATACACGTAGCCAGGCAACAGCTCAAGAAAAAACTCAAACCATACGCTAAAGGCAAATAAGCGAGTATATCTGCACACACAGCAGGCAGTCGGTATCCATAGGATATCGACTGTTTTTTTGTTTTCTGCAAAAAACACCTCGCCATTTTTATTCCGAAAGGCCTGTATGAATATTAAAATTATTAAAAACTCCGTATCCCATCTTATTGTTATCCGATCAGGAGTGGAGGGAGACAGATTAAAAATTTGAATATATGGAAACACAAGTTGAAAAAGAAGCTCCATCAGGATTGGAGTTATTCTATCAGACATTGCTGCAGGAGATTTATTGGAGTGAACTGCATCTACGCGATGTTTTGGAAAGCATGGAGGAGCGCGCGAGCACGGACGAACTAAAATCAGCCTTCCGCAACCACCGCGAAGAGACAAGCAACCAGATAAGCCGACTGGAAAAAATTTTTTACCTAGAGGGCATGGGAGCACAGCCGATGTTTTGTGTAGGAATGCAAGGCTTGTTTGACGAGGGTTGGCAGGTGATTGACGAAACGGAAGAGGGCTCGGCACATCGCGATGCAGCGTTGATCGTGGCAGCGCAAAAAGTAGAGCATTATGAAATCGCTACGTATGGTAGCTTGAGCACATTGGCGAAAACTTTGGGCTTCCAAGAAGCTGTCGACCTGCTGGAACAAACCTTGGCCGAGGAAAAGAAAGCCGATGGTACGCTGACGGCATTGGCCGAAAGGGACATCAATGCCGAGGCCAGCATTGAAGCGGTGTCTGAAGAGCAGTTTCCGGTTCCTGATACAGCCAACATTACGACCGAATCCGAACCCTCCGTAAATACCATGAAAGCGGGAATAACCGGTGTTGATGCGGGCGCGGGATCTAAATCTACACGCGAGGGCACCGAAGCCAGCACGCCGGGATCTGCCGAGGCGCTACTGGTAAATGATGACGGAACACCTAAAGCCAAAAAAAAGAACACACGCAAGGCAAAGGTTTAAAAGGGAAAGGGGCTGCAAAATAATTTTGCGGTCCCCTTTCTGTTGTTATTCCCCAGTTTTTCCTTCTGCCAGCGGTATAATGGAAATCTGCCCATCCCGCTCCAAAACTGCATATTTTATCTGGTTCATCTGTTCAAGCCCATGCGTGAGCCGCGCAGCTTCCATGATATCTTCGGTATCCACCCTAGCCTCTTTCATCCTTCCTTTAAGGGGTTTTCCATGATCCACTAATATCAGCGGGGTACCTTCCAGTAGCCTATCAAGCTTTTTGTACCGACCCTTCAACTTCACAAATACCATATCTATACCCATAAGCACTGTAATTAATACAAGTGCATTTGTCACTGAAAAATCATTGCCCAGAAGTGCTTGTTGAGTGGCTTCGCCGACAATCAGCAGCAGCACAAAATCAAACGTGGTCGTTTCTGCCAGGCTACGTTTGCCGAGCACACGGAACAACGCCAAGAGGAATAGGTATACGGCAACTCCACGAAGAAAAAGTTCCATACTATGGATAGATAAAATGTGCTATCTTGAAATCTTGACCATTGATCTGCCACGTCTCTACCACTGTACCCGTTTTTTGTGGGTTTAAGTAAAAATAGATGGTCGCCTCACCGCCGTTTTCTACCTTAAACGTATAAACCACGTTTCTATCGGCAAGATGTGTTTCATGGCTTTCGGGAATTATTTTCTCGATTTTGAAAGCATCCAAGTAATCCATTGGGATGAGCAACTCGATTTCATCCTTTCCACTTACCCGCCAAGTGACGGTCATCTCCTTTTCGTAACGCAGAAATTTTTCATACTGAAGGGTCGCTCCGCCGCTTGCCAGCTGTTTCCTGCTTAGCCATCCATTGCCAAAAAGCCCTAATGTAGTAAGTACAATCACCGTCAGAATCAGTACACTGCAAGCCCGCTGCACGTTCCACCCTTTCAACTGGTGGCTCAGCTTCTCATCTAGTTCAAGCGTATGTTCAATCTTTTCAATCCTATGGAACGTTCGCATATCATGAGAAATCATTGGGCATATCGCCCTCTACTACCTGTATTGCAAGAACTCGTCCTTAACGTTAGGTATAACAAATAGGTATAAGTAAATAGCATAGTGTACTATTTTTTAGCCTTGATGTTTACTAAAGTGGATTCTTTGCCATGTAGATGTACACTACGTTACACTAACCACGGTTGGTGTAAAGTTTGCAGCGCATAATACAATGGAGGAAGGATCATGAATACAAAAAAATTTGCGCTGGTGACTGGGGGAACGAGCGGCATTGGATTAGAACTAGCTAAGCTATTGGCGGCAGATGGTTACAACTTGGTTATCATCGCACGCGATCAGCGAGAATTGGATCGCGTCAGCGGTGAACTCTCACAGCTACACCCTATAGAGGTAATAACTATTCAAAAGGATCTGTTCAATCCTGAAGCTCCCCGCGAAGTGATTGACGCAATAAAGGCAAAAAACATCCCTGTGGATATCCTCATCAACAATGCAGGGCAAGGGGTGTACGGTGAATTTATTGACACCGATTTAGACAGGGAACTGGCTATCATTCAACTAAACATCAACGCGTGCATCGTGCTTACGAAATCCATTTTAAAGGACATGGTAGCCCGTAATTCGGGAAAAATACTCAACGTTTCTTCCATAGCGGGGAAGATACCCGGACCTTATCAGGCCGTTTATCATGGCACAAAGGCATTCGTCCATTTCTTTAGTGAAGCGATTCGCAACGAAACCCGAAATACCCACGTTACCATCACGTCGCTATTGCCCGGTGCTACGGATACGGACTTCTTCAACAAAGCGGATATGGAAGCATCAAAAATAGTTCAGGAAGGTGATTTGGCCGATCCTGCTGATGTAGCCAAAGATGGATACAAAGCCATGATGGACGGAAAAGACCTGATCGTATCGGGTTTTAAAAACAAAATGCAGGTGGCGATAGGTAATGTATTGACCGATGCCAAAGCGACAGATACATTGCGCAAGCAACAAGAGCCGGCAGACGAGTAGCAGGGTAATCCCCAACCGCGCAACTCAAGATTTGGCCTTCCGATAATTGTATTTTAAGACTATCATAACCACATTGAGCGACAGTGCCAGTATATTGGTAGCAATAATTGGCATATCGCTTTTTTCAACCCCATAATATATCCATAAACTATTGCCCGTGCTGAGCACAACAAACATAAATACCGACACATCCTTAGCCTTTTTCCGTTTAATCGTGGTGATGATTTGAGGAATAATAGCTGACGAAGTGCAGATACCTGCAATGAGTCCTAATATTTCGATAAAACCCATAACAAGGATAACATCATGCCGGTAAAATAGTTCTCTGTGAGAAGATATATCAAAAAAAATTAAGAACTATTATATTCTAATGGGCTCATGTGTTAAATTTGCTCACGAGGTATGCCCCATGGATGGGCAGTGGAAATTGACTATGGCGAAAAAAATCCTGTATGTGGAAGATGATGGCGACATGTTAGACATCGTTTCGGAATTTATGCAGTTTGAAGATTATGAGGTAATAACCGATAATGGAAAAGCGATCAAGAAAAAATTGAAACAACACCAAATCGGATTAATACTTTTAGATGAAAACTTAAATTGGGGTTGGGGAAGCGATCTTTGCAGAGAACTGCGAGCAGATGAAGAAACCGCTGGTATACCCATCGTGCTTATTTCTGCCTTGCAGGATATCGATAAAATAGCCGAACAGTGTGGAGCGACGACGTATATCCGTAAGCCGTTTGATATCTATGATGTGATTGACGTGGTCAACCTACATTATCTACCCCAGTAGATACGTCGCTATCAGGCACCTTGTCCGAGATGAATCATTAATCCACCGTCTACCACGTAGGTTGCGCCGGTGACATAATCGCTATCGGCGGAAGCGAGGAATACGGCGATTTGCGCGACGTCCTCCGGTTTTCCCGCTCGCTTCATGGGAATGTATTGCTCCTTTTCTTTTCTCACCGTATCGTCTTCTACGGCTTCTTGGTTCATCTCCGTTAATATCATGCCCGGTGCAATGTTATTGACGCGGATATTTTTATCGGCAAGTTCCAAGGCGAGACTCCGGCTGAAATTCTTTACCCCGGCCTTGGAGGCGTTGTAGTCTGCATTTCCAGCGGTATTGACTTCTTCATGAATAGAGCTGACAAAAATGATATTACCGCCAGACGTGATGCCCTTCCGCCTTTGGAGATATGCTCTCGTACAAAAAAAAGAACCATAAAGATTGGTCTTTATACATCTGTCAAACGTTGAGGTATCCATTTCCGCGACAGGCACATTACTACCGTTGATACCCGCATTATTGACCAAGAGGTCTATTTTCCCATATTTTTGGATAACTTCATCAAATACCTGCGCTACTTTAGCTTCGTCGCTTACATCCAGCTGAAGGCATATCGCTTCTCCCCCGGCAGCGATGATATCGGCTGTCGTACGCTTGCCCCCCTCCTCATCCGAACGATACGTAACCACCACGTTTGCCCCTTCTTTGCCGTAAGCAATCGCAATAGCCCGGCCTATTCCTGAATCGGATCCGGTAATTAATGCCACTTTGGTTTTTAGTCTCGCCATTTGGTTTTTTCATTAATGCTGTATAAAAATAACAGGAGACACCGCCATTTGTTTCGGTAGCACCCACCAAACAAACCTTCATGCAGGAGGTTACTCACAGTAGACAAGTAAGATATGCCATCAAGCGTTATTAAATATATGGACTACAATGAAGGCAATAGCATTTTGAAAATTACCTTTCAGACCGGGGCGGTTTATCTTTATTACGATGTCCCTGAAATGATCTATATTGGATTGAGGCAGGCCCGATCCAAGGGAAAATATTTTAACAGGTATATTGCTCAACAATATCCGTTCGACCGGGTTGGTTAAAATATTTTTACCGTTTGGTTCCTTTGGGAAACAAACAGCCAATATCAATTGTAGACTATTCAGCTATCACCTCACTTTGCTTGTTATGCTTAATCGACAACTCAAAATTGGAATCTCCGGATCTTATGGTGGCATGAACCTGGGCGACGAAGCCATACTACAGGTAATGCTCCATCAAATAAAGGGCTCATTGGATGCCGAAATCACCGTTTTCTCCCGCCACGCGGATGACACAAACAATAGGCATCAGGCCGATAATGTAGTCAGCGTAAGGGATCTTTCGCTCAATGAAATAAAACCTTATATTGCCGATTTGGACCTATTTATCTTGGGTGGGGGAGGCATTTTGTATGATCAGGACATTTTGCTGTACCTACGCGAGGTAAAGATTGCCAATGAACAGGGTGTGCCAGTGATGTTATACGCTATCGGTGCAGGGCCGCTGGAAAACCGCTCGCTATATCCCGAAATCAGTGATACCTTAAACAAGGTAAACCTCATTACCGTTCGTGATGTCGATTCAAAACATTTATTGGAAAGCATCGGCGTGACCAAAGCAATACATGTAACTACCGATCCGGCATTCCTCCTTACGCCCGAGCCCATAGACCAAGCTACGTTGGTAAAGGAACAACTCAACACGGAGCGTAGGCTGATCGCGATGTCCGTAAGGGAGCCGGGGGGCGCAGCCCCTGATTTAGATGAAGAAAAATACCATTCCCTGCTCGCCAACGCCGCAGATTACATGGTCGATCGCTTTGGCGCTGACATCCTCTTCATTCCAACGGAGCGCCATCATCGCGACCTCCAACATTCCCATGCAGTCATTTCATTGATGCTCCGCCCGCAGTATGCCCATGTGCTGAAAGGCGAATACTCACCGGGCCAGTTGCTGTCCATTATGAAGCACTGCGATTTTGCTGTGGGCATGCGCTTACATTTCCTGATTTTCGCTGCCCTGCAAAACGTGCCCTTTGTCGCTCTGCCATACGCCGCTAAAGTAAAAGGATTATTGTCCGAACTGGGCATTGACATGCCACCACTACATTTGGTAAACGCTGGCAGACTTATTGCCTACATTGATCAGTTTTGGGACAACCAAGAGGATATCCGCAAGCAAATAAGTGAAAAATTACCCGCTATTCAAACCAAATCAAAGCTTACCCATCAGCTCATGCTGGATATCATGGAAAACTGCGCTACATTTCGATGTTAAGCAAGGGGAATAACTTCCAGATCTTTTCGGGGTGGGCCGGTAAGCACTTGTCCATTGGTGTCATAGCGCCCTCCGTGGCAAGGGCAATCCCAGCTTTTCTCCGCGTCATTCCAAACCACGATGCAACCTGCGTGTGTACACACAGGACTCAGGGCCTTGACAGCTCCTGTGGCTGATTTATACACCGCTATTTGCTTATCTTCATACTTCACCACGGCTCCTGTCTCTGGAGCCAGCGCGACCAACGCGTCCAGCCGCTCGACCGCTATCCTATCCGCCACAAACCGATAGGCGACATCTGCATTTTCCTTCACAAAATTGGCAAACCCGGCAATGGGCTTGATGCGCGACGGTGAAAATAGTTTTTCATAGGGACTTTCCTTACCCAAGATGAGATCGGTCAGTAATAACCCAGAAAAACTTCCAAATAAAATACCGTTTCCACTGAATCCCGTGGCCACATAGGTTTCTTCGTCTCCTGGCAGTTTGCCGATATAAGGCAATCCGTCTGATGGCTCAAAATATTGGGCCGACCACCGATAGTCAATGGATGCGACCTGAAAGTGTTTGCGTATATAAATTTCCAATTCTTGGAAGGCCATGCGGGGATCTCCATGTCCGGTCTTATGGTCTGCTCCGCCAAAAATTAGATAAGGCTTACCATCAAGCAGGTGGCTACGGAAGTAATGGTAAGGATCCTGCATATCGTAAGCCAGCTCACTTGGATAGTCGCCGTCTACAAGTTGTGCACCCAACACATAACTACGGTAGGGTGCACACCGTAAATGCAACATATTCATCCCGGGAGGGATATGTGTGGCATACACCAATCGCTGGGCACGGATAAGGCCGCCGCTTGTCTGTACCTGATGAATGTCATTCTCGCGGACAGCGTCTTCGACCCTTGCATTTTCTATTATCACACCTCCTTTTTTTACAAAGGCGTCCGCAAGCGCATGCAAATAATCGATGGGATGCATCTGCGCTTGTTTACGATATTGAATGGCTTGGACGAAATCCAACGGAAGCGGTATGCTTGTGGTACGCTCGACTTCTACGCCAGCCCGTAGGGATGCCTGATAGATTTTTTCAAGTTCCCCGGCTTCTTTCTCCGTCTGGGCGAAGAGCACTCCGTCTTTGTATGCAAAGTCACAACCGATTTGGTAGGCTGATACGTTACGGGCGATGAGATCCCGCGCCATACGCGCAGCGTTGGCCACCAATTTAGCTCCCGAAGTACCAAAATTATTTTCGATGGTATGGTACGGTGTGTCAAGCATCGTATTAATGTGCGATGTCGTCCCACCCGTGGTGCCAAATCCGACATGACGGGCTTCGGCGATTATACAAGCCAAACCGGCCTCTTGCAAAAGCAATGCCGTAGTCAATCCAGTAATGCCCCCTCCGGCGATAAGCACATCCCACGTCCTGTCCGCTGCCGTATTTTCCCTTCCTGTCCGCTGTGCCCATGCTGTAGCGGATGATTGCCATGGGCTGGATAGTACCCCATCTCTCTTCAAAGAATTCATCGTGGATGTGTCAGCCGAACTGATTTTCATAGCGTGTTGTTTTCAATGATAACATGGGAAGTTTCGTATTGTTTATTGCAAATGCGACCAAACTTTTTGCTTTTTGCTTGTTTATTCTTATATTGTGAGCATTGAATCAAATCGGCATTCCTAATTATGCCGTATACCTCCTGCACCGGATTAGGCATCAATGTTTTTTATGAATCACCCGTCTATCCGCAAACAGGCAGGCGTGTAAACATATTTATTGAGGTAAAGTGAGTAAAACAATCATTGTATCTAATCGGTTGCCCATTAAAATCATCACAGAAGGAGACAGCTATACCTTACAACCCAGTGAAGGCGGACTGGCCACTGGGCTTGCTTCCATTCATGCACAAGGGGAAAATAGTTGGATAGGCTGGCCGGGTGTTTCTGTAGAAGATACCGACCAACAAGCGTATTTCACATCCAAGTTGAAAGAAAAACGATTAATTCCGCTTTTTCTGAATGATGAAGAAATCAAAGGGTTTTATGAGGGATTTTCCAACGAAGTATTGTGGCCCATTTTTCATTACCTCCCTTCTTATGCCAATTATGATTTGGGCAATTGGGAAACGTATGTCAATGTAAATGAAAAATTCAGGGACCTGGTACTTGAGCATGCCGCTCCAGATGATACGATTTGGGTACATGATTACCAGCTATTGCTACTCCCAGGGTTGCTCAGAAAAGCTCTTCCGGAAGCGTCCATCGGCTTTTTCCAGCACATCCCCTTTCCTTCACAAGAGCTCTTCCGGCTTATTCCATGGCGTCGGGAATTATTGGAAGGCATGCTGGGTGCTGATCTGCTGGGCTTCCATACCTTTGATGATGTACGCCATTTTATCAGCTCGGCTACCCGCCTTACTGCGACCAACAACAATTCAAACCGCTTGGAAGTGGATGATCGCACCGTGTTTGTAGAACCTTTTCCAATGGGCATTGATAGCAAGCGGTTTTCAGCCTTGTCGTCAGATGAAGCCGTATTGAATCGGGTTGCTGAACTAAAAGCTGCTTTTGCTGAGCAGAAAATCATCCTTTCCATCGATAGGCTGGATTACAGCAAAGGCATTACACAACGGCTTGAGGCTTTCGATTTATTCCTGCAGGAGAATCCCGACTTTCATAAGCGGGTCACACTATATATGATCGTTGTGCCTTCCCGGGATACCGTACCCCGGTACAAGGAACTTAAGGACCAGATAGACCGGTTGGTGGGCCATATCAATGCCAAGTATGGGTTATATGATTGGTATCCTGTAGCCTACTTCTATCACGGATACCCGGTTGAAGAGATTTCGGCATTGTATAATGTGGCTGATGTCTGTTTAGTGACGCCCATGCGTGACGGGATGAACTTGGTTAGTAAAGAGTATATCGCCAGCAGAAACGATGAAACCGGCGTGCTCATCCTGAGTGAAATAGCAGGGGCGGCCAAAGAGCTCATCGACGCACTCATCGTCAACCCAAATGATATCCACGATATCCGTAATGCGTTGTTGACTGCCTTGAATATGCCAACAGCAGAAATGAAAAAACGCATGAAATCCATGCGTGCGCTCGTATTTAAGTTTAATGTACAACATTGGGCGACCTTATTCATGAATAAATTACAAGACACTAAAAACGTACAATCTACGACCAAAGCCAGGTTGGTTGGTGCAAACATCGAACGAGACATCATTACCCAATATAAAAATGCCAGCAGTAGATTATTACTGCTCGATTATGATGGCACGCTGGTGGGATTCCAAGACGATATTGACAAAGCATTCCCGGATGAAGAGCTTTATCAACTGCTTGACGAGTTGGAAGCCGACATGCATAACCATTTGGTCATCATCAGTGGGCGGAAACATGGCACCTTGGAAAAATGGTTCCACGGCCGGCCGTATAGCCTGATAGCCGAACACGGCGTCTGGACGAAGGAGCCGGAATCGGATTGGAAACTCAAGAGCGGACTCTCCAGCGCTTGGAAGGATGAGGTAAGTGCGCTAATGGAATCATATGCCGACCGCACACCGGGGGCTTTTGTGGAAGAAAAGAGCTTCTCATTAGCTTGGCATTATCGCAAAGTACAACGGGATTTGGGCGCATTGCGGGCGCACGAACTCATTGAAAACCTACGCGATTATTCTGCCGCCTATGGCTTACAGCTATTGGACGGTGACAAGGTAGTAGAAATACGAAGTGCAGAAGTAAACAAGGGCCGGGCGACCTTGGATATCCTTCATGAAAACCGATATGACTTCATCCTGTCTATCGGAGATGATCGCACAGATGAGGATACCTTTCAAGTGCTGCCACCGGAGGCCTGTACCATCAAGGTTGGAACAGAAGTATCCGCAGCAAAATTTTATCTGAAACAACAACGTGATGTGCGTGTCTTGCTGACCAAACTTGCGGCAATGGGTAAGCCGGTTAGCCAATAAATATAGGCCGATCCAGTTTCATCGAAATGCGATAGGCGGCATTCATCAGTCCTACATGACTATATGCTTGGGGAAAGTTGCCCCATTGGCTCCCGTTAGATTCGTCGATATCCTCACTGAATAGCATCAGGTGATTGCCATAGGTCAGCAATCGTTCAAAGGTAGCGACGGCCTCGTCCACGCGGCCTACACAGGCCAACGCTTCCACATACCAAAAGGCACAAATCAGAAACGTCGATTTTGGCTTGCCAAAATCGTCCGAGTGGAGGTATCGGTAAAAAAGCCCTTGCGGCGTCTTCAGCTCACGCTCCAAGGCGGCAAGATGATTGCGCGCCCTTTCGGAAGCTGGATCCAAGTAATGCATCATGATGAGCTGCAACGTACTGGCATCCAGGTGCGGACTACTCGCAGCGTTGGTGTATACCTGCCGCTCCGCGTCATAACAAGCTTCGATATATTGGGCAGCCCGGTTCATCAACGCCGCTGCTTTGTCTACCATTTGTTGGTCGCCAATCGTCCGGCCAATCTTACAAGCCGCTGAACTACCCGCCCATTGAAAGAGGTTTGAATAACAATGATGGTTGGCGAAATTTCGAAATTCCCATATTCCCGCGTCTTTTTCATCCATGGTCTTCTCGATTTTCTGAAGGATATAATCTACCCAACGGCCTGCATCCGAACGCTCGTTGAAAACAAAGCGGTAGTCGGTATATAAAGGCAATAAGGCAATCATTGCCTGCCCATATACATCATTTTGGATATGCTCGTAGGCTTGGTTTCCTATTCGCACAGGTTTGTTCCCCTGATAACCATCCAAATCATCTAAAATATGCTCCGTCAATTCAATTTGGCCATTTATGCCATAGAGCGGCTGAAGCCTGCCGGTATCCACGTGGGTAATATTGGTGATGTAATTGGCATACTGCTCCATTTCTTCAAATTGCCCGATATGGTTTAGCGCTGTGATGACATAGTAGCTATCGCGTAGCCAGCAATACCGGTAATCCCAATTGCGCCCGCTCCCAGGATGTTCGGGCAAACTTGTGGTACCTGCGGCAATGATGGCCCCCGTATCTTCATACTGGTGGATTTTTAAGGCAAGTGCGGAGCGAATTACAGCTGCTTGATAAAAGGATGATATCGTTGCATGCTTTATCCATGTACGCCAATAACCGATGGTCTCACGAAGAAAGTGCTCGACAGTACGTTCAAGGGGTGCTTCGAGCGGTTGTCCATATGTCAATACCAAATACTTGGTTTCACTCAACACGAAAGATTCCTCCCCAAAAAAATGGCTTATCGGTACGTTGGTCGTCAGCCGTAGTTGTTCTATACCATTGCCAAATTCCACATGGTTGCTTCCACGGTATTTAGTAAACGAACGCTGCCCATATGCACTTACTGGATCGCACACCACGCGGATACGGGGGCGATTGTCTAACGGCTCGATTTTCCGGATAAACATCAGTGGTTTGAAATAGCGTTCATATTGCCTGAAACGTGGGGCAAAATCCGTAATCCGGTAGCTTCCATCAGCCGTAGTGATCTCCGTACGCAGCACATTTGTATTTTCAATATAATATTGTTTGCTGCTGTACTCATTTGCAGGTTGGATAGAAAACCGGCCTCCTTTAGTGGCATCCAAAAGACTACCAAAAATGAATGAGCTATCAAAAGACGGCCAACACAACCAAGAAACATTCGTATCCTTTTGAATATGTGCCAGATAAGCACAATTTCCAATTATTCCACTGTTATAAACGTGTCGTTTATCCATATACATTCAAAAATAGCATTATTTAATCGGTGTTCCTTCAAATTCTTCGGGTATGGCTTCCACTTCCAGAAGATGGAAAGGAACGGCCTTCCCTTGACGGGCTAGAATGGGTAATGATACATTCCACACCTTAGTCCCGTCCGGAGTTTGCCCTTCATACTTACCCATATGTGCATGTCCGTGGAAGACGGCTTCCACCTTGGTTCGTTGCAATGGCTCCAACAGCCTTGAAGATCCCAGAAACGGATAAATTTCCAAAGGCTCTCCCTCTACGGTCTCGGGGATAGGAGCATAGTGCATGATAGCTATTTTCGGGATTTCTCCTTGGTGTTGCCCCAGCCTGGACAATGCCCGTTCCAGCTTCAATCCTTCATCAACGGCCTCCTGTACAAATGATTTCATCATGTCCTCACCAAATCGGGAGAGCATCCTTGGCCCAAATCCGCCACCAAACCCTTTAATACCGGCAAAGCCTATGCCTGCTATCACGGTGGATTCACCATCTAATACCTGCATATTAGCTTGCTGAAGCACCTCCTTAATGATTTTATGACGCCCCTTCTCATAATCATGGTTGCCCAACACACCGACCAATTGGATACTGCTGCCCTTCAGCTCTTCGGCGAACAACATGGCCTCATCCTCATCACCTGTATCCGTAATATCCCCCGCAATGACCAAAATATCTGCTTCTTTGTTGATTGCTGCAAAATAGTCCTTCCATTTTCCCCGGTCTGTTTCCCGTACATGCAGATCTCCTATCGCAGCTATCCGTATTGATTTCTTCGTTGTTTCCATAAGCTTTCGATTAAACCGTCATGATGGTATATGCTTTATAATTCCAATCTTTGATATCCACTTCATACTGCGTCTGATCGATCAGCGGCCCCCGACATACTTTCTCCAAGGAAGGAGGCAAATCATATTGCTCTTTTGCCCGACTAATTAAATCATGGAACAACCAATCCGGTATAATGCTGCGGTAATCGGACGGGTAGACGAACTGGAAAATCAACAGTTGCGCCAGCAACAGGTGCCAATGGGTATCCAGTCGTTTCCATAGCCGTGCCCAATCCAACCCGTGACCAGTCTTCAACAGCAGGTGGTTTACGTCGGCGCTATCGTTCCGCTCCCGATTCTGCACATATATCTTGCACCAAACCAATTCTTCCGGTGGGACAAATTTGACAGGTATGCCGCAGAAGTCTCCTTCTTCAGCATACGCATACCACGTGTCATCCACCTTGCAGATATTATTTACCGTATCGAAAATAATGTCAATAAAATAATCCCCTTTAAATACTTTGGCCAACCACCTCGAATCGGTCAGTTCCGTACGATACCCATTCTCTGCAAAACACTTTAAGATCTTCGGATATTCCTGCGGCTGGCAGAAGATATCTAAATCTTTGGTAGCCCGATGGATACCGGTATAATGGACAACCGCATGCCCGCCCCCGATCATAAAGTCACATTGGTTATTTTTCAATAATGTCAGTGCATCACAATAAAAGGTTGTTGTTTTTTCGTTAATCATTGCTCTTGTGAACTATCGCAATTCCCAATAGGGTACTATGCTTCCCTGTTGAGAGACAATCTTCGGGATGCCATTGTTTGGAATTACGACAAAAAAGCAGGCATTTAGGGAATTTACCGGTCTTAGTTATAGTTGTTTTTGCATAATGTAATCGTTCAGCATATAGCCA
Source organism: Parapedobacter koreensis (assembly GCF_900109365.1). GTDB lineage: Bacteria > Bacteroidota > Bacteroidia > Sphingobacteriales > Sphingobacteriaceae > Parapedobacter > Parapedobacter koreensis. Next base: position 53,923 of record NZ_FNZR01000010.1, read on the forward strand.
TGATAAGGAATCTCCACGGCCGTTACAATGGCAAAACCTTGCTTTTCATAAAAGGCCTTTGCCGGGTTATGCCGGTATACATTTAACTCCAGGCAGTCCATACCGACCGCCAATGCGTGTTGGGCAACGTGGTCGATCAGTAGCTTTCCTATTCCATGCCCCTGCATGGAGGGGAGGATATACAGTTTTTCAATACGCATGGTGCGGATAGCTAATGGTTTGGGTTGGAAGCCGACAAACCCAATCGGTTTACGGTCTTTCACAGCAAAGGAAAAACATTGGCCCGCTTCCATTTGGTTTAACAAAGCATCTGCCGAATAAATCTGCTCCAACATGAAGCTGATTTGGGCGGCAGTCAATAGCTTATTGTATGTGGGCCACCAAATTTCATGGGCCAACCGATGGATAGTTTCCACATCGGACAATGTCGCAGCCTGGATGGTAATCGTATTCATGATTTATATACATTCGCCCACTAACCCACGCTGTACTGCAAAATAGAGGGAATAAAAACCATCTTTTTCAGTGATATAATGGTTTTCCTGCTGAAGAATCAGACCCATGGTATAGCTTACTGCAGTGTATGCATATACCGATTCACCTTGAGGCTTCCATTTACGGAAACCGGACTTAGCCGCAAATACGCGTCTACCATTACCCAATAAAACGACATTCATGTCGGCATACCGAAGCAGCACCTCTAAATCCACGTTATTGGATACAATATTAACTGCTTTGCATCCCCTTCTCAATAGGTAAGCCAGCGCAGTATCTAAAAATGTACCCGCCAAAGGTAAGGTGATGATGTCGCTTTGGGGCAAAACCAACTGCCCATCGGTGATAAGTATATCCACGTGAACACCCAGCTCGGCTATGGGTTTAACCGTCTCGCCATTAGTGACCACAATGGGATTCCATTCCATCAATTGGTTTAATTGGGGCCATGCGACACCCTCAATATCTGCAATGATTAGCGCAGGTTCTTGGTCTTCCTTGACAATGTGATGCGAAGACATGGGTTGGAACGTAGATTTAATTGCCCAATTGGCGCAATGCAATATAGGCCATCAAACCCGTGCTTACGGCCAATGCACTTTCGTCGATGTCAAACGTGGGCGTGTGGACAGCCGACGTGATGCCTTTGGCCTCATTGCCGGTACCCAAGCGATAAAAACAGGCATCAGCCGCCTGCGAATAATACGCAAAATCCTCGCCTGCAAGCCAAAGGTCAAGGTCAATTACGTTTTCCTTGCCGAGGAACTCTTCGGCATATCCTTTCACCCTGGCGGTTAATTTCTCTTCATTGACCAGGAATGGATACCCTACACGGACTTCAAAATCGCATGTGCCGCCCATGCTTTCAGCAATGCCGACAGCAATTTTCTGCATCCGTACATGGGCCTCTTTACGCCATTTTTCGTCAAACGTACGAAAAGTCCCTTCCATATAAACCTCGTTGGGTATGACATTAGTCGCCCCATTGGCAATTACCTTGCCTATGGATAGCACACTTGGCATTTTTGGGTCGGCAATGCGGCTCACGACTTGCTGTAGCGCGGTAATGATATGCGCCGTGATCACCACGGGATCGATATTTTGCTGGGGTTGTGCACCATGCCCGCCCTTACCTTTTACCGTGATGTACAACTCATCTGTTGATGCCATGTATTTACCGGCACGAAAACCCACCTTACCAGCAGGAATCAAGGGCATCACATGCTGTCCGATCACAGCTTGCGGGATGGGGTTCTGCAATACGCCCTCCTTAATCATCAGGCTCGCGCCTCCCGGCAACCGCTCTTCACCCGGTTGGAAAATCAGTTTGACGGTACCCCCGAAATTCGCTTTCAACGACTGCAGGATATCGGCCGTCCCCAATAATGATGCCGTGTGCGCATCATGCCCACACGCGTGCATTACACCTCTGTGTTTCGAACCGTATTCACGTCCTTCAACTTCCGTGATCGGCAGTGCATCCATGTCTGCCCGCAGGGCTACCACCCTATCCGAAGGTTGTTCGCCGACAATCTGTGCAACCAATCCGGTGTTGGCCATGGGACGATAAGGGATCGCTAACCGTTCCAATTCAGCCTTTACAAAAGCCGAGGTCTGGTATTCTTCGAATGACAGTTCGGGATGTTGATGTAAGTGCCTCCGCCGGGCTACAGTCTTTTCATAAATTTGGGTAGCAAGAACGCCGATCGTATTTTTCATCTTCCGTGTTGCCCTTTATTGGTAAATATAAATTTCCTCGGTAAAGATAAACACATTGTTGAATTGCCTACGCAATCCTTGCATGAGCTCCTGTGCCTCTGCACGACTTCTAAAATCCCCTACCTTCACCCGATAATTGGGCTCTTCATAACTGACATAGGTGTCAATATCTTTGTATAGGCTTTTAAAACGTGCCTGTTCGGCATAGGCTTCCGTCCGATTGGATCCGGAATAAACCTGGACGCGAAAGCCCATCGCTGTCGTACGTGTAGCATTTTTTCTGTCTACAGGTGGAGCATTGGTCGTTGCAGCCGTGATATTGGTGCCTTTTCGACTGCGCTGCATCAAGCTGATCAACGGGTCTGCCACAATTTCTACCTCTCCACGTTGCTGCGCATAACTTGCTACACAACCCGTACAGAACAACAGCGCAGTAAATACAAGACTTTTTACCATTATCTATACTCCTTATTTTGGCTTATGCGCCATGGCAATTTTTATATTTTTTGCCACTGCCGCAAGGACAAGGATCATTTCTTCCCACTTTCTGTTCGTTACGTACCGGCTGGGTACGCTGTAACTCACGGGTATCTTCTGCAGGCGCGCCGCCCCCAGATGCCACCAATTCAGGCTTGGATGTCCGTACCTTAGCTTCCTGGCGGGGCAATGGCCGTGCCTCTCGTACATCCTGCGGCTGTTGATTAGGTATTTCGCCCTTAAATAGGAATCCCACAACGTCTTTATTCATGCTCACCAGCATCTGCTTAAACAGGTTGAAGGCCTCCATTTTATAAATGATAATCGGATCCTTTTGTTCATACACCGCATTCTGCACGGATTGCTTCAACTCATCCATGTCCCTGAGATGCTCCTTCCAAGCCTCATCAATCAACGCAAGAACAACACCTTTCTCAAATGATTTAAATACTTCCTTACCACCGGATTCTACCGCTTTTTTCAGGTTGGTAGCTACCTGTATTCCCCTCAAACCATCGGAGAAGGGTACGACGATATTTTCAATTTGCCCGCCCCTTGAGGCAAATACGTCGGTCAGTACAGGTAATGTCTGTTTTGCTATTTTGTTCGCTTTCTCGTGGTAGTAGCTAATGACTTGGGCAAACAGCTTATCGGTGAGTGTCACCAAGTTGCTATGTGCAAATTCATCTGCATCAATTTCGGGATCCAGGGAAAATACCCGAATCACTTCCAGTTGAAAATCATCGTAAGTGCCAGACTCCTTATACGTTGCCACGATATCTTCCACCACGTCGAAAATCGTATTATTCAAATCGACATCCAGGCGCTCGCCAAACAGTGCATTTTTACGTTTGGCATAAATGACAGTCCGTTGGGAATTCATGACGTCGTCATATTCCAACAGCCGTTTGCGTATTCCAAAATTATTTTCCTCTACCTTTTTTTGCGCCCGTTCAATGGATTTGGTGAGCATGCTATGCTGCATCACTTCGCCCTCCTGCACGCCCATGCGCACCATAATGTTGGAAATACGTTCAGAAGCAAACAAACGCATCAAGGGGTCTTCGAGCGATACAAAAAACTGGGAAGACCCCGGATCCCCTTGCCGCCCTGCCCGTCCGCGCAATTGCCGGTCTACCCGGCGCGACTCATGACGTTCGGTACCGATAATTGCCAAACCACCGACCTCTTTTACTCCCGGGCCAAGCTTGATATCTGTACCCCTGCCGGCCATATTGGTAGCAATGGTAACCATCCCAGCCTGTCCAGCCTCGGCAACAATGTCTGCCTCGCGTTGGTGCAATTTAGCATTCAGCACATTGTGTTTTACACCACGGAGTTTAAGCATACGGCTTAACAATTCTGAAATCTCCACGGAGGTCGTACCTACCAGCACCGGACGGCCCTCTTGGGTGAGTTGATGAATCTCCTCCGCCACGGCATTATATTTTTCACGGGCGGTACGGTAAATCAGGTCGTGCTTATCTTCACGCTGGGTAAGTACGTTCGTCGGAATCTCCACCACGTCCAACTTGTAAATCTGCCAAAGCTCCCCGGCTTCTGTAACTGCTGTACCGGTCATACCGGCCAGCTTATGGTACATACGGAAGTAGTTTTGTAACGTAATGGTGGCGTAAGTTTGGGTTGCATCCTCCACCTTTACATTTTCCTTGGCCTCAATCGCTTGATGCAAGCCATCCGAATAGCGGCGCCCTTCCATAATCCGGCCCGTCTGTTCATCCACTATTTTCACCTTGCCTTCATCAATGATATACTCATCGTCCCGTTCAAATAAGGTATACGCTTTCAGCAGTTGATTTACGGAATGGATACGCTCAGACTTGACAGAAAAATCACGCATCAATTCTTCTTTTTTAGTCAACTTGTCTTCCGGATTCAGCCCCGATTTTTCAATCTCCGCGACCTCCGTGCCTACATCCGGCATGATAAAGAAATTGGGATCTTCGCCAGAGGCCGTGATGAGTTCGATGCCCTTCTCGGTGAGTTCCACCTGATTGTTCTTCTCGTCAATCACAAAATAAAGCTCGGCATCCACCTTGGGCATATTCTTGCTTTGCTCCTGCAAGTAATAGTTTTCTGTTTTCTGAAGGATCTGCCGGTTGCTGCCTTCGCTGAGAAACTTGATCAGCGCTTTATTTTTAGGCAGGCCACGATGAGCACGTAGGAGCGCAAGTCCACCACTTTCCACACCGGCATCACCGGAAACGATTGCTTTTTTTGCTTCGTTCAGCACGCCGTTTATAAACGCTTTTTGGGTATTGACCAACCGTTCTATCCGCGGCTTGAGTTCGTAAAATTCATGCTGGTCGCCCCGGGGAATCGGGCCTGAAATAATCAACGGCGTACGTGCATCATCTATCAACACCGAGTCTACCTCATCCACCATGGCAAAGTGCAATTTTCGTTGTACTAACGCATCAGGTGATTGCGCCATATTGTCACGCAGGTAATCAAAACCAAACTCATTATTGGTGCCAAATACGATATCTGCTGCATAGGCATTACGCCGGGCAAGTGAATTCGGTTGATGCTTATCGATGCAATCTACCCGCAGCCCATGGAATTCAAACAACGGGCCGTTCCATTCGGAGTCACGGCGCGCAAGGTAATCGTTTACCGTGACGATGTGTACGCCCTGGCCAGACAATGCGTTTAGGTATGCAGGAAGCGTACCTACCAACGTTTTACCTTCACCTGTAGCCATTTCAGCAATTTTCCCTTCATGGAGCACGATACCCCCGATAAGCTGCACATCATAATGCACCATATTCCATGTCACTTCATTGCCGGCAGCTATCCACTTATTCTTCCATAGGGCTTTATCTCCATCTCCGACAATCTGTATATGGGGCTTTGATGCTGCCAATTCCCGATCAAAATCTGAAGCTGTCACTTCCAATTCCGTATTTTCAGTAAATCGACGTGCCGTTTCTTTCACGACAGCAAAGGCCTCGGGAAGAATTTGCATCAATACTTCTTCCAGCTTTTGATCGCGTTCTTTTCCCAACTTATCCACTTTGTCATAAATGGCCGTCTTCTGGATCATATCCACCTCCTCCTGATCGGCTTCCGCCTTCAGGTTACTGATTTCCTTATCGATATCGGCAAGGTATTCGGTGATACGTTGTTTGAAGTCTGCCGTTTTAGCGCGGAGCTCATCATTGGTCAAACCTTCAAGTTTTACATATTCTGCTTTGATCTTTTCTACCAAAGGTTGTATATGTTTAATATCTCGGTCAGACTTGCTACCAAATATTTTACTTAAGAATGTTAACATCAGCTAATTGTTTACTAAAATAATACACCAACATCGTCAATAATAGCACCAAAACACATTACCGTCATTATGGCATATCGGGCAAAGTTAGTTATTAGATTTGAGATTTGGGATAGGAGATGTGAGATAGCCTTTCCAAGAATGGCCGCGTATCAGCCGAATCTAAGATAGGAATAGGTCTTTGGTCGTCCGGGGCACCACACCCAATTCCCACGCTTTATTAAACAAGGTAAGTATCGCAGCGCGGCCTTCCACACCAAGCGATATTGAAAAACGATTGACGTATAACTCAATATGCTTATACATGACGTCTTCGCTCATCTCCTGGGCGTGCGAACGGATAAATTCAATACCAGATTTAGGGTTGGCGAAGGCATATTCTACACTTCTGCGAATGACCTTATCGATCCGATGTTTTACCTCATCTGGCAATTGCCGTTTCGCTACGATTCCTCCTAATGGTATGGGTGCGCTCGCCATTTTTTCCCAATAGTCGCCCAGATCAATTACTTTATACAATCCTTTGTCCTGATAAGTAAATCGGTTTTCATGAATAATAAGCCCCAAATCGATATTCCCATCGACCAAAGCCTGTTCAATGCTTGAAAACACCAGCTCTTGCTTATTTTTCAATTCAGGAAAGGCCAAGCCCAACAAAAAATTGGCCGTGGTATACTTCCCCGGTATACCTACCTTGAGGTCGGATCCAGCGGATAGCTGCGCTACCAATTCGGGGCGTTGGCAGATAAGCAATGGTCCTACCCCGAAACCTAACGCACTTCCTGCATCCAACAGCACATAATTTTCTACCGCATATGCATAAGCATGATAGCTTAGTTTAGTGATGTCCAGCTCCCCTTGGAATGCTTTATGATTCAACGTTTCTACATCTTCATAAGACACCTCAAATTCCAAACCTTCCGTATCAATTTTATGATGGATTAATGCGTCAAAAATAAACGTATCGTTGGGGCAAGGGGAAAAACCGAGGGATAGCTTCATATCAGCGACAACTTCTCTATAAAAATCAACAGTAATACGGACACAAAGGTAACCAAAATGACGCCACGAGCGCTCCGTTCAAGCCCGTTTCGGTAGAAAAAACGGACAAACAACAGGTTAATTAACGCTGCGATGACATATAATCCCAAGGGTTTGCCCCCGATAATTATATTGAACGAAGCAAACCAAGCTGTAATGACGTAGGCAACGATTGGTGCCAGTAAACCGACCAGACAACCAAACGGGAAAGAATTCCTTTGCAATCTTGATAATTTCATTGGCTCGTTAAACTTCAAAATCCCAGGAGTTGAGCTCGGGAATTGCATGATGGGCGGTCATATCAAATTGCACGGGCACGATCGAGGCATACTCATTATGCAACGCCCATACATCGGTATCTTCCCCTCTATCCCGTAGCTGGAATACCCCTGTAAGCCAATAATAGCTTCGGTTGCTGGGGTCTGTCCGTTCATCAAACTCTTCCGCCCATTTCGCATCCGCCTGCCTACAGATTTTAATTCCCTTGATGTGTCCCTTGGGAAAATTCACATTCAACAATGTTCCTTTCTGCAACTTATTAGCGAGCACTTGCTTTGTTATCGCACTTACATAAGGCCTGCATCGGGTAAAATCGGCATCGTACTCCAGATCGTCATATGAAAAACCGATGGAGGGGATATCTTCGATGGCTCCTTCCACCGCTGCTGACATGGTACCGGAATACAGCACATTGATGGAATTATTGAGCCCGTGATTGATACCCGACACACAAATATCCGGCTTCCTCCCTTTAAACACCTTATTCACTGCCAACTTCACACAATCCACCGGCGTACCTGAACACTTATACATTTCGACCTCTGGATATATATAAATGCGATCAATACGCAGCGGCTTACCAATGGTAATGGCGTGGCCGGTGCCGGATTGTGGCCCTTCGGGTGCCACCACCGTCACGTCGCCGATTTTTTGCATTTCTTCAATCAATACCTTAATGCCTGGTGCTGTGATTCCGTCGTCATTAACGACGAGTATAGCAGGTCTTTTCTTTGTCATGGGACTAAGTTAAAAAGAAAAGCGTTACGGACAATTATCCGTAACGCTCCCCCCTCAACTATTGGCGTTATCTACAACTTATTAAGCCAATCGACCACTTCGTCACGTGCCTTGCCGGTCTTCTTTTGGATACGACCGACCAATTCATCTTCCTTGCCTTCTTCATACAGCAAATCGTCATCCGTCAATTCCGCATACTGCTGTTTGACCTTCCCTTTCAACTCATTCCAATTTCCTTTTAACTTCAAGTTGCTCATAATCCAATTTTTAATTTATCTCTGATTGGTAAACAATGGGGCATTTGAAAAGTTTCGAAAAAGAGCGTTTTGAGTCAAAAAAAACGGCCACCTTCAACAGGTGGCCGTTTTATTAGGCGGATTCTAAACGAAGAACCTACTTATTTTTTGATTTCGACACGGCGGTTAAGCACGCGGCCTTCTTCAGTTGCGTTTGAAGCAATCGGAGCTGATTCACCGAAAGCTTGAACGTTAACTTTAGCTGCATCTACGCCAGAGTTCACTAAGTATTGTTTTACTGAATTAGCGCGATCCCTTGACAAATTCAAGTTGTAAGCTTCAGAACCTTCAGCAGAAGCGTGGCCATCCAACGTTACCGTTGCACCACTTTCCCGCAATTCAGAAGACAACCGATCAAGCGTAGCATAAGATTCAGTTTTCAATACTGAGCTATCAAACTCAAACTGGATGTTCGAATAAGTAGCTGATACTGTTTCTTTTACTACCGGCTCAGGGAATTTGATTGGGCAACCAGCACCATCTACTTGAGTACCAGCAGGAGTACCTGGGCACTTGTCAAATTTATCAGATACACCGTCACCATCTTCGTCACGGCTCAACTCGTCAACAAGGCCTTCCAATGTAGAAACACGTTGTTTCAACGCTTCAAGCTCGTTGCGCAATGAAGGGTCTTTCAACTCGTCATACAAGGTAGACACCGGATTGTGCCAAGTCAAATCTGGTTTTGAAGAAGAACCCAAAGAGAATTCTAAACCAGCGTAAGTGTAAGAGAACTTATCGTTCGTAGCACGGTCAAGTACTGGACCATACAACGTCTTGTCGTCTACAAAGTTCATGGTGTAACCCAAGTTCAGGGCTACGCGATCGGACAATTTGAACTTCACACCAACGCCAACAGGAATGTTAGTTGCTTTCTTGTAATCCTTATCGCCGGTCAATTCTGCACCGTCGCTGCGCTCTTGTCCCCAGTTGCCACCATTGTCCCAAGCACCGGTAGAACCTTCAGCATCGGTATAGCCAACTGGATTGTAAGCCAATAAGCCCAAACCTACGCTTGCATAGAAATTAACTGCATTTTCCCTTCTCAGGAAATCGATGGTTGCAAATTGGAATACACCATTGATGCTTGCAGAATACTGTACTGAAGTCTCAGCAGATTCGTATCCTGCTGGATCTACGCCTGGCCAAGAGGTGTTATACCAAGTTTTAGCACCGCCTTCGTTATGGGCGAAAATGCGTCCACGGTTTACATTACCTTCTAATCCAAACCAGTTTGAGAATTGCTTGCGGAGTGAAATTCCATAGTACTCACGAAGCTTATATTCAAAAAGACCCAATTCCTTGCCAAAAGAATTAGAACCACCGATAAGCACCGATGGCGTAGTAAAACCACCATTAACGCCAATTGTCCACGTCCTGTATTGGGATCTTCCTCCAAATACAGTCGGCTCCTGAGCTTGTGCTGTTTCAGCAAACCCTAAGGCCGCAACGAGCGAGCAAGCAACCGCCGTTTTGATTGTAGAATAATTCATACTCTGTTTTTTTAAGGTTAAAAATTTTTAATTGTCTAATTTCTCGCAAAAATAACCAATAGTTTGATTCACGCAATATTTGCAAATACTATTCCAGTTTTTTCTTTTTTTTATGATTTTATAAAAAAAACGGGGCGTGAATAGCCGCTAAATCATAAAAAAAAGAACTTATCTATTTACTATACAGCTATTTATATAGGCCCCCTGGCTTTGTTGAAACCGAATCCGTTCATCCAGCTGTCTTGTCTCTTGCATGAAAAGCCTTGGAGCACCTGATACTTCACCTACAATTCAACCTCCAGCATGTCCTTTTTAATGGTCAGTCAGGCAAAAAACGTTGTAAATGTATCAATTAATCATCTTGTTTCCTAAAAAAAACAAAAGTTTTATTTCAGTCTGCCTATTGCCTTTTTTCATTAAAACAAGTAATGGATGACGGTATAGGTAATGCCGGCTAAAATCGCTGACACCGGGATGGTCAGAATCCATGCCCACAATAGGCTTATGGTGACCCCCCATCTTACTGCTGAAACGCGCTTCACTACCCCTACGCCAATGATGGATCCCGTAATGGTATGTGTGGTAGATACCGGGATACCGAAATGCTCCGTAATTCCTAATGTCACCGCCGCCGCGGTTTCTGCCCCTACACCTTCCAAAGCCGTTACCTTTGTGATTTTGGTTCCCATGGTCTTTACGATTTTCCACCCACCGCTCATTGTACCCAAAGCAATGGCCGAATAACAGGCGAGCGGTATCCATTCGGGCATGGAATCTCCGGATTGCAGATAACCTCCAGCCACCATGGCAACGAAGATGATACCCATCACTTTCTGGGCGTCATTGCCACCATGGGCAAAGCTTAATGCCGCGGAGGAAACCAATTGAAGTTTTCTAAACCACCATTCGGCAACAGCAGGCCTGGCTCGTTTGGAAATATTGATGATAATTAACGTTATAATCACGGCGATAAACATACCGATTAATGGCGCGAGCACGATAAATGAGATAATCTGCAATGTCGCGCCTACGTTTATCGCGCCTATGGCGCTATCGCCCAAAATAAAAGCATGCGCCATTCCGGCCCCCGCAAAACCACCGATCAATGTATGGGAAGAACTGGAAGGAACACCATAATACCAAGTAAACAAATTCCATCCAATGGCAGCCATCAGTCCCGCAAATATCACCTCCAGGGTAATGTACTCTTCCAATACCGTTTTGGCTATCGTATTGGCTACCTTATGATCCGTGAAGTAAAAATAGGCCGCAAAATTGAAGGCTGCTGCCCACAACACGGCTTGGAAAGGCGATAATACCTTGGTAGAAACAATTGTTGCAATAGAATTGGCGGCATCATGAAACCCATTGATGTAATCAAATGCAATGGCGAGGATGATGACAATGACCAATAGCGTGGTGACCATATGCGCTGCGAATTACTGATTTAGGCGTTTTTCACTAAAATGCTTTCCAATACATTGGCGACGTCTTCGCATTTATCGGTAGCCGTTTCCATGGCAGACAACACCTCTTTATATTTAATAAGCGCGATGGCATCTTTTTCAAATTCAAACAACTCCCCTACGGCCTTATCAAAAATATAGTCCGCTTTATTTTCAATACTATTGATACGCACACAGGAATCCGTAATATTTCGGATATTCTTTAAATTGCGCAGCTCGTGTACCGCTTTGGCGACGTCTTCTGTGGCCTCCAAAATCAAATCCGCCATCTCGATAATGGGATCCGTGATTTTTTCCAGTTTATATAATTCAATCCGGTTAGAAGACCCGTGGATAAAATCTGCTACGTCATCCAACGAGCTGGTCAATGTGTGAATATCTTCTCGATCAAACGGCGTAATGAAATTTTTCCCCAATTCCAAGTGTATCTGGTGCGAAATATCGTCGCCACGGTGTTCTAAATCTTCAATTTTCCGGGTAAGTTCTTTTCGCTTACCGGGATCCGAGAGGTTCACCAGTTCTTTCAGCAATTTCGCCATGTCGATGAGATTACTACTGGCTTGTTCAAACAATGGAAAGAATTTCTTGTCTTTGGGAACAAAATACTGGAATATGCTATTAAGCGACATAGAACAAAATATTTTCTGCAAAAATATGATGTTAATGTTAACTTAATGTTAATTAACAAGCCACACTGCATTAAACCTTTCCGTTCGATTTAAATCGTGAGCTTCACTTTTTCCAGCGTAAAGGCAAACGTAGTTCCTACTCCCTCCGTACTGCGCACGTTGATGGTTTGTTGGTGTGCCTCGATAATGTGTTTTACAATAGAAAGCCCCAGCCCCGAGCCTCCGATTTTACGCGACCGGCTTTTATCGGTTCGGTAGAACCGTTCAAAAACCCTAGGTAAGTTCTTTTCTTCAATGCCAATGCCGTCATCGGTCACTTCTACCAATACGGTTTCAAACAATTCATAAATCCGGACATTCGTCTCCCCTTTGGTTTTGCCATATTTAAATGAATTGTCGATAAGGTTGACAAATACCTGCCGTATTTTTTCCCGATCTGCCCGCACCATCATTGGATGCTGATATTTTTCTTTGAACACCAAGGTGATATCGTGCATACCTGCCTTATCTTCCATGGACTCCAATACTTCTTTGATAAGCGCTACCAAATCAAACCTTTCATAGTTAATCGGTATTTGGCCGCTCTCAAGCTTCGAGATTTCATCCAAATCCTTGATGAGAAATGTCAACCTGTCAAGATTTTGGGAAGCCTTCATTAAAAACTGCGTCGCCAATTCCGGGTCTTCCAGCATCATGCCGTCTTGCAATGCATCCACATAACCCTGAATGGCAAAAAGTGGTGTTTTAAACTCATGGGAAATATTGGCAAGAAATTCACGCCTGAACCGCTCCTGTTCTTTCAACGTATCGATTTCTTTCTTTTTTTCCTTCGCCCAGTCCCTTACCTGTTGTTCCACGTCATTGATGGGATCATCGCTCATCTTCTCGCCCAGCGCTTCTTTCAGATCTTTACCCAGTTTAAGGTTGTGAATGAGCTTATAAATAAGCTTTATCTTGTTGTAGATGTATCGTTGAAACAGGTAGTAAAACGCCAGAAAACTGATGGTCAACGATATCGCGAAGGTGACGAAAAAATGCTGCCAGCTGTGCTGAAAATAAAAATTCACACAGGCGATGGAAAGTCCCACTGCAAATGCATTGATAAAAACGAGTAAGATAAATCTCATGACAACAATAAATCGCTATGCAAAGCGCCCTAATACTGTAAGTCCACCGGAGACGTTGTCACCGATTTTCACATCGACCTGGGTGCCCAGCGGCAAAAAAACGTCCACCCTGGAGCCAAACTTAATAAATCCGAATTCTTCGCCTTGCTTTACTTCCACGCCTTCCTGTACATACCATACGATCCGTCGTGCCATTGCACCAGCAATCTGACGGAAAAGAATTTCTTTTCCCGTATGCGTCCGCACGGCAATGCTTGTCCGTTCATTCAATGTTGATGATTTGGGATGCCAAGCCACCAAATATTTACCGGGATGGTAGCGAAAGAAACTGACGATTCCGCATACTGGATTACGGTTGATATGCACATTGACGGGCGACATGAAAATAGACACTTGTAGGCGTTTGTCCTTAAAGTATTCGGATTCTTCGGTTTCTTCGATGACCACTACTTTCCCGTCTGCCGGGCACAGGATCAGTTTTTCATCGGTAATAATGCGTCTTTTGGGGTTTCTAAAAAACTGCAAAATCGCCACCAATAGCACGAAAGAAAGGACGTAAATCGTCCATATGACGAATCTGTTATCTGGAATGAAATAGTGGGCCAATGCATTGGCCACAAAAATGACCAAGACGACGATTGCGATGCTGGTATATCCTTCTTTATGAATGGTCATGCGTCAAAATTAGTAGGCAAACTTAGCCAAACTTGTGTTCATGTGCAAGTATTCACATCATATCCCCTTTTCACGCTGGATGGTGACATTATAAAACCGCAATTTACGTTCGGCAGCATCGGGAAATGCCTCCATAGTGACGGTAAGTTTGTCATCAATATACGCGCCATCTGCGTAAGAAGGAAACCAAAAGCTGACCCAACTGAGCCCTGCCAATAGCAAATCAGCATACTGCTTTTGGCCAAATGTAGCCTCCATTTCGGCCCTTTCCGGTGCACCATTTTTCCTCACTACAATTGAAAACTCGATTTGCACCGGATCAGGCATTTCGTCTAATTCGCCATCAAACCATTCTTCCAAATGTTCGCTTAAATAATTTGTAAAACCGCTATATTCATCAATTGTGCAGCCTTTTCCGATCATCAAGTCTGCACGGACAAAAAAGGACGTCGGCAGTATGCCGTATTTCGGGGCATCGTGAAACTCCCTATCTTCATAGGTCTCATATCCCCGTATAAACCTACCCTTTTGGTACAATTCATGCCCCGCTCCTTCCGTATTCCCATCCTCAAATAGATATGTTATCGTCCAAACCCCATCGGGAAACCCGTCCACCACTTTCCCCTTGCGGCTGTAGCGCATGTAGCCGAACGGATTGTAACCATCCGTATCTATGGCAAAATCATACCGCCCGTTTCCGTCAACGACGCGCTGCCTTCCCCGTTGATCCCAAAAATTACGAATCAAGACCTTTTCATCGTCATACATCACTTCAAGTAGTGGTTTTCCATCCGGGTAGTAATATTTCCATAGTCCCCGTGGCCTGTCCTGCATGTAGGAAACTTCCCACTTTAATTGCCCGTTGGGATGATAGGCTTTAAATGCCCCGTCCTTCTTGCCATTGCGGTAATTTCCCCGTAAAATGGCCCTGCCCCAATTATTGAAGTCTGTAAATTCCCCTACAAACACCTGCGCCTCAAAGTCATATGCTGCAACACGCTCTATTGCCTTGAACTGGCAGTCTTTATCGGCGAGAAAATAATGGTCATCATAGAAAAAGCGAGTCATTCCATGTGGCGCTTTTTCATAGTATATCGGTTTAGCCGGTACCGTATCCCGGTCATTTGCAAAGGTCACTTGCGGAACAAGCAACATCAAGCCTATCAGCAACCGCCCTATAAGTTGATTATCCATGTTCTATCATCAATGTGCTTCCAGCCAATTTCGTCCCACACCCAGCTCCACCACAATAGGTACAGACATCGCCAATGCGTTTTTCATGTGATCCTCCACAAGCTCTTTGAAAACAGCCACCTCACTATCCGGCACATCAAAGACCAATTCATCATGCACTTGCATCGTCATTTTCCCCTGTAGGCCATGCCGATGGATGGCCTGATGGATACCGATCATGGCTACCTTAATCATATCCGCCGCTGAGCCCTGAATGGGCGCATTGATGGCATTTCGCTCAGCAAAGCCCCGTACCGTCTGATTCGCCGAATTGATGTCTCTCAGGTAGCGCCGCCGCCTG
The DNA here is from genome assembly GCF_900109365.1 of Parapedobacter koreensis. Classification (GTDB taxonomy): domain Bacteria; phylum Bacteroidota; class Bacteroidia; order Sphingobacteriales; family Sphingobacteriaceae; genus Parapedobacter; species Parapedobacter koreensis. Next base: position 69,190 of record NZ_FNZR01000010.1, read on the forward strand.
AGCAACGTTTCCACGTAGCCGTTTTCCTTGGCAAAATTGATGGTATCATTCATGTATTTTTTGATACCGGGATATTGCGCAAAATACTGGTCAATGATTTGCGCTGCTTCCATGCGCGGGATGCCCAGGTTTTGTGATAGCCCAAAGGCCGACTGGCCATAGATAATGCCAAAATTAACCGCCTTGGCATTCCGGCGCTGCTCAGCGGTCACCTGCTCCAGGGGCACACCGTATACCTTTGCCGCCGTGGCACGATGCACATCCAGCCCTTTGGCAAAAGCGTCCAGCATACCTTCGTCACCACTCATGTGGGCCACGAGACGCAGTTCGATTTGCGAATAGTCCGCAGACAGGATCACGTGATCATCGCCCCTTGGGATAAATGCCTTCCGCACTTCGCGCCCGCGCTCCGTCCGAATGGGGATATTCTGCAAGTTAGGATTGGTCGAGCTGAGCCTCCCTGTAGCCGCCACCGCTTGGTTATAAGACGTATGTACCCGGCCCGTCGCTGGATTGACCATCATGGGCAAGGCGTCTACATAAGTCGATTTGAGCTTCTGCAGTTGCCTGAACTCCAAAATATCCTTTACAATATCACTTTTTGTGGCAAGGGTCAATAAGACATCCTCTCCCGTCTTATATTGCCCTGTTTTTGTTTTCTTGGCTTTTGGATCAAGCTGTAATTTTTCAAAGAGCACCTCGCCTAATTGCTTGGGCGATGCGATATTAAACCGCACACCCGCCTTTTGATAAATAGTCTTCTCGATGTCCGCAATATCCGTTGCCAAGATTGCCGAAAGTTGCTGGAGCACGGGCAAATCAATATTGACACCGCATTGTTCCATCTCGGCAAGCACGTAAATCAGCGGAAATTCGACCTTTTGGGCAAGTTCCATCGCTTCTGCCTTTTCCAATAGCGGCTCGAATACCGCTTTCAATTGCAAGGTGATGTCCGCATCTTCAGCCGCATACTCTTTGATGGTTTCCATATCCACATCCTGCATATTGCCCTGGTTCTTGCCCCTTGGGCCAATCAGATCGGTAATCGGAATGGGCGTATAGCCCAAGTAATTTTCCGCCAGCACGTCCATGCCGTGGCGGGTGTCCGGATCGATGAGGTAGTGCGCCAGCATGGTATCGAAAAGCGCTCCTTTCACTGTGATATCATAACGCGCCAACAGCAAGATATCAAACTTGATATTCTGTCCGATCTTCTCAATAGCTTCATTCTCAAACACAGGCTTGAAATATTCCAGGATACGCAGGCTGCCTTCCTGATCTGGAGGTGTGGGTACATACCAAGCCTTGCCTGGCTCTATGGCAAATGAAAAACCTACGATATCCGCTGCATTGGCGTCTGTCCCGGTAGTTTCCGTATCAAAACAAAAGAACCGTTGCCGTGACAGCAGGGCCGCCAACTCCTGCTGCAAAGCCGGAGTATCCACAAGTATATATTCATGGGGCGTGTTGTGTACGCTCTTCCCGGCGGCCGGCGGTACATATTCCACGGCAGCGGCAGATAGGCCGTTATTATCCGCGGCCACGTTACCAAACAGGTCCATCTGGGTACCTGCTGCAGATTTTACATCCAGCACGTTAAACGCTTCACCAAATACACGCTTGCCCAACGTGCGGAACTCCAACTCAGCAAATAAAGGCTCCAGCGCCTCCTTATCAGGTTCGCGGATCGCCAATGTCCCTTCATCCAATTCAATAGGGACATCAAGCTGGATTGTGGCCAATTTTTTCGAGATCAGCCCTTGTTCAGCAAATGTTTCCAGATTTTCACGCTGCTTTCCCTTGAGCTGATCCGTGTTGGCCAATAGGTTTTCCATCGAACCAAAACGCTTAATCAGGTCTTTCGCTGTCTTTTCTCCGATTCCCGGGATTCCCGGGATGTTGTCTACCGCATCCCCCCAAAGTCCCAAGATATCAATGACCTGTTTCACATCAGTCACTTCCCATTTTTCCAGAATCTCTTTTACACCCAATACTTCCGCCCCATTTCCCAGCCGCGCGGGTTTATAGATAAAGATATTGTCTGATACGAGCTGGCCAAAGTCTTTATCGGGTGTCATGCAATACACGGCATACCCTTTTTCTTCCGCCTGTTTTGCCAATGTACCAATAATATCGTCTGCCTCGTAGCCATCAAGCGTGATAATGGGCATATTAAACCCTTCAACCAGTTTAAAGACAAAGGGAATTGCGGCCGCCAAATCCTCCGGGATTGCCTGCCTATTTGCCTTATAGGATTCAAACTCGATATGCCTATTGGTGGGTGCCATGGTGTCAAATACAACGGCTATATGGGTTGGTTGTTGCGTGCGCAGCAATTCAAGCAACGTATTCGCAAATCCAAATATGGCCGATGTATTAAATCCGGTAGACGTAATCCTTGGCGTCTTACTCAATGCGAAATAAGCCCTGTAGATCAAGGCCATTCCATCTAAAAGAAATAGTTTTTTCATCCAAATAATTTGTCTTTAAGTGGCGGCGAAGCTTATTTGCCTATCGGCAGACAGGCCTTAGCCGTTGACCACTTTTTAGCGGCAGTTCGTACAATTTCACCCAAAAGCACGTTGGCGTGGTTACAAAGATAGGGATATTGTGGTTTTTTTTCCGACTTTTGTACCAATGACGATATGCACGTTAGCACATAATTTCGCACCCAAATGAAAGGCCTCGTCACCAAGTCAACTGGAAGTTGGTATGAGGTCCTTGCCGATGACGGCAATATCTACAGATGCCGCATCAAGGGAAAATTCAGAACCAAAGACATCAAGACAACGAATCCCATCGCCGTTGGCGACTGGGTAGCTATCACTCCCGAGGCCGAACCCTACACGGCCATCATTGTCCACTTGGATGAGCGGCGCAACTATATTATCCGAAAGTCGGTAAATCTATCGAAGCAGGCACAGATTATCGCTGCCAATTTAGACCAGGCGTTTCTCGTCGTCACCCTGGCATCTCCTTTCACTTCGTTGGGATTTATCGATCGCTTTTTGGTCACCGCCGAAGCGTATGATATCCCTGCGGGGTTGATATTCAACAAGCTGGATTTATTCAGCGAGGAAGGGATACAAATCCTGCGGGAATACGAATCGATTTACAAGACCATTGGCTATCCATGTTTTGAAGTCTCCGCGCTTCATGGAACGCATATCGATAGCATCAAAAATTTATTCCAAGACAAAACGACGTTAATTTCCGGTCATTCCGGCGTAGGGAAATCCACACTCATCAATGCCATCCATCCACAAGCGGCGCTGCGCACAGCAGATATCTCCGACTGGTCGGACAAAGGGAGACACACGACCACCTTTGCCGAAATGATCATGCTTCCGTTTGGCGGCCGCCTTATCGATACGCCAGGCATCCGCGAACTGGGCGTCATCGACATTGAATCCCAGGAACTGAGCCATTTTTTCCCTGAAATGCGCGAACGGATGAACGATTGCCGTTTCAACGATTGCCGTCATATCAACGAACCCGGTTGCGCAGTATTGGCTGCACTCGAAGCTGGCGATATTGCGCCAAGCCGCTATGACAGCTACCTCAGTATTTACCATGGCAATGATACGCGCGCGTAGGCTCATTCCCAAATACCAGCGTACTTTGCATGCAAAACTTTGCATCTTTGCTCAAAAAAACGGAAGTTTGACAAACAAGTCATCACCATGTACCATTTGATCGAAGAGACCACTGCATTCATTAAACATCGCATCGGCGATTTTGTACCTGAGTTTGGCATTATTCTCGGCACCGGGTTGGGAAAACTGGCAGACGAAGTAGCTATCACACATCAATTGATGTATGCCAATATTCCTAATTTCCCGATTTCCACTGTCGAGTTCCATACCGGCAAATTGATTTTTGGCCTACTCAATGGTCGGCGTGTGGTAGCCATGCAGGGACGCCTCCATTACTACGAAGGATACAGCATGCAACAGATCACCTTTCCCGTGCGTGTCCTGAAAGCATTAGGCATCCAAAAACTGTTTGTATCCAACGCCTCAGGTTCCCTCAACCCGACTATCCTGAAAGGCGATCTGGCCATTATCGATGACCATATCAATCTACTGCCTGACAATCCCTTAAGGGGAGCTAACGATAGCAGATTCGGCCCCCGTTTTCCAGACATGAGCCGTCCTTATGACGCTCAATTGATTCAGGAAGGATTGGATATAGCCAAGCGCCAAAGCATCACTGCCCATCGTGCGGTCTATGTATCCACCCCGGGACCCAATTTAGAAACCAGGGCCGAATACCGCTACATGCGCCTCATCGGCGGCGATATCGTGGGCATGAGCACTGTACCGGAAGTAATTGTAGCTAACCATATGGCATTGCCCGTTTTCGCCATCTCCGTAGTCACCGATGAGGGATTCCATGAAGACCTCCAGCCCGTGTCGCTTGCCGAGATCGTGGAGGTCGCTTCCACGGCCGAACCGAAAATGACATTAATATTGAAAGAATTGGTAGCTTTGCAGCGATGAAGGTTCTTCTGCGCATTTTGCTGCTCGTCCTATGCTCCATTTCTTTCCTGCCGGTAGTATACGCCCAAGAGGAGGAAGAATTTAGCAGTGCATTAGACTCGGCAAGAGCCGCGGAAGACGGCAAAGAAGACACGGTTATCTACAGTGCGAGGTACGTACGCTACACGACCTTGGCCATGATGAAACAAGGTACCTTTACCTATCAGATTGATACGTTGCATCAGAACTTCCAGTATTACAACCCACAAAACCAGCCAAGGAATCCATCCATCCATTTAGGCAGTTATGGGCTTGCCACGCGCGACCTACTTTTTGTACCTAATAAGACCATTGGGTTTCAAACCGGGTTTCACAGCCTAGAGCGCTTTCTCTACCAGTCCGATTCCGTTAAGTATTACCGAGCCCGCGCGCCGTTTTCGGAATTGTATAATGTAGGCTTTTTTTTTGACGATCAAATTCTCCGGGCGAAGGTCACACAAAACGTCACCCCCCGACTTAATATTGGCGGCGAATTTCATGCGGCGCGGGCAGATGGCTATTACATCAATCAACGGTACAACGATGTAAAGTCTGCCTTATTTGCCTGGTATGAATCTTCCGACCACCGGTATAACCTATTGACCAACGCGGTATTCAACAGGCTTACGTCTACCGAAAATGGGTCTGTAGTCAACGATACGCTATTCCGAAATACCGAACGGGGGCCTAGTGATTCGGAGTCCACCCGGTTACGGGGCACACGTGATGAACGGCCAAGGCATACCTGGCGTGACAACAGTGTTTTTCTCCGACAAAGCCTTTTTGTGGGCCGCTTAGATACGATAAATGCCGAAAAACCTGAGCAGCAAATCCTGCCGACTAATCGCATGTCGCATAGCTTAAACCTGCGTTTCCGCAATTTTCAATTTTACAAGAATGAGGAAGATATTAATAATGCATTCCCTTTCGGTGACAACGTACTAACCCAAGATACTACCAAGGTCACGACCATTACCAATGACTTTGGTTACAGCTTTTACCTCAGGGGCAAATCCCTGGCGTTTATCAAAAACGAAGTGAAACTTGACTTGGGCTACCAACACGACATGCATTGGTACCGGGATAGGGGCTATAGCACGTTTTTGCAAAACAGCATACTGAAAGCAGGCGTCGGGTACCGCTTCAGCGACCGGGTGAGCATCACCGGTGATTTGAACCAAATCGTACAAGGGGCAAATTTCGGCGATTATCTTTATGAAGCCAAAGCCGACATCTTACTCAGCAATACCATCGGTCGGGTGGTGCTGGGCGCGTACCTCCAAAATAAATCGCCCGAGTGGCTGTTCCAGCGAGTCAACTATACGTACCACCAATGGGAGCACAATTTCGATAAGACAAAGACGACAAACTTTTCGTTTGCCTATGAAAACCCATCCATTGGTTTTTCGGGAAAGACTGAATATTTTTTGATTGCCAACCACCTTTATTTTCGGGAAATAGACAATCCATCCGTTGATGCCCGGTTGCTTCGCATTATTGAGCCCGCTCAACTTGGCAACAACATCAACCTACTGAAAATTACCGTTGGCCAAAATTTCAAGTTTGGCAAATTTCATTTCGACAATTATGCGGTATATCAGAAGTCCGACTATAATGCCGTCTTAGCCATCCCTGAATTATACACCTGGCACAGCCTTTATTATAATGGGTTGCTCTATAAAATTGTAGATTTTAACCTCGGTTTTGACACCCGTTTCAATACACCATTCCCCGCACCGTCTTATGCCATTAATATCGGCCAGTTCTACAACGATAATGCAGGCATCGAATTTTCCACCTATCCCATCGTGGATGTCTGGGCGACCGCCACGCTAAAGCGTGCCAACCTATTTCTAAGCTACAATTTCATCAATCAGTTTGTGTGGCCTGATGGTTACTATTCTGTCCGCAGGTATCCCATGAACAACGCCAATCTACGTATCGGAATATCTTGGAAGTTTTACGATTAATGGCTCAGTTGTACAAATCGTATCCCGGCTTTCCAGGAATTGCTTGGTTGCAGCAAGGTCAGCATAGTCCAACTCAATAATTGCTTTTATCGCCAGTTTTTTATCATGTGCCTTTTCATAGTACGATTTACAAATTGCATATCCCATGAAATAGCCAAGATCGCCCATGGTTTGCTGAGTGGATGAATGCCTGCTGTTTGACATATCCGTAGTGGTTTTCACGCTGTCAAAAACTCTCCAGAAATTCGCGATATCAGCCAATCAACACCGTTGATTTTGCATCTTGCCCGATGGTTAATGAAGGGACAAGCAGAAGAGAAAAAACCGTGATGATAGGGATGTACTTCTTAAGGGCAGGGATGTGTTTCATAATAAGTATTGACATTTATAGAAATATAAAAAGTCAAAAATTTATCGGTGATTTGGAGGCTAAACCGTATTGGCTTGGCATGAACAGAATATGAAGGAAATTTTAAATCATCAATAAAATAACAAATTAACGCATATTTACTTGTATTTTTACGCCAAAATGATAAAAAGATGATACTGGGAGCCGTAAAATGGTATAACCGGGAAAAAGGATTTGGAATGTTGGAAACACCTTCTGACGGATCTATTTTTTTTCACATCAATAGTTTTGGCGTCCACCCTATTGAGATTTTCAAGAAACAGGTCATCGCTTTGAATAAGATTAAAAACCGCGATAACCAACACTATTCAGCCAAAAATAGCCGATTATTAGAATCTTTTGATCTGCCTTTGGCCATGTCACTCTTGGATAAACCCTACCTTGTCAACCTCACAGATACGTCTCGGCCAAAACAAGGCACGTCAGGAACTCCACCGCGTGATCAGCATGATGACCTTCTTCTTCTGGCAGTAGATCAGGTTTTTCGTGGAAAGGACGCGAATATTGTTGAGAACACCTTCCGTGACTATTTTATGAATACCCTGGATGAAAACCAGATTGTTCCATTTTGTGAATTTGTTGAAAGATGGTCTGCGCACCATCGTAATGACTCGGGCCGGGCTGGCCTTTCCCACAGCATGTTTTCCCTGATCGGAGACAACCTTACGCCTGCAATTCTTTTTCATATCTGGAAACGGAAAGCTTTCCGTTTTATAGGGAAAGCAGAATCCGGAGATTATGAAATTCCGTTGGAAGTCGTCCAACAGTTCTTTTCTCACTTGGGCCCCGAAGAATTCAATCGCATACGCAGCTATTCATATGCTGCTGCATTCGAAACCCCTGCGAATACCTAAGTTGGGTGATGAACAATCCATTGTCGCCTTGACCCTGCCGTCCCAAGGTTCTAACAGATGCATCCCGAATAGGCTAAGAAATCACTTGTTAAAATCCGGACAGGGAAATCCCTTGCCGGTTTCGCAAAGGAATTTCAGGCTCCTGAAAAAGAGTTTTTGTTAATATTGAGTCGATCGATTGGCTCCGCCAGCCACTAAACGTCATCGGCTATGATTTCCTGTGCCCTTTATCTGATCCGCTTCATTGGGAACAGCTGTTTGCGTTCCTGCCCGTTTGCCATTCCTGAAATCTCGGCGACCAATGAATCGGCATTGATTTTCGTGTACGTGATGACCTGCGGGAAATCATGCTGCGGATTTTCAAAGATCAGCACATTGTCCGTGACGGCCGTAGACGCAAAGCTAACGGGCAAGCCATCGTTCTGATTTGCCACAGATACGATATAATACAGTTTCTGCTCTTTTTCCAGCAATCGGACGGTTTCAAACAATATCGTATCCCCATCGTTCAGGAAATAGCTTTTTCCTAAAAATTCACCATCATTTAATTGGCTCCAGGTTTCATAAAGGCTTCCTTTAGGCATTTTGTTTTCCCAAGTTCCGAAGAGCCATTCCGCCTTTTTGATTTCATCTATTTGCCGTTCCGTCCAACCACAACAGATGATTAGACCGACAACTGCAAGCATTGTTTTAGGTTTTGAATTCATTTTATTTATGTGATGCTGGCAAAGTAACAGTTCTTGCAGCATATAAAATTGTATAAACGCGACAAGCCTAATCCGTACCGTAAAACAGGGAAGACATTTCCAGGTTTTCACCATAGAATTCCTTTGGGGTAAGCCCCGTAAACTCCTTGAAGTCCCTGATGAAATGGGCCTGGTCGTAATACGCTCCCGCATAAGCCAAAGCGGTAAGGCTGGCATATTGTTTAGCCAGCAATAATTTAAGTGTGGCTTGTAGCCTGATGGTTTTGGAAAGCTGTTTAGGGCTTAGACCGATGGCGGATGAAAATCTGCGTTCCAATTGCCTCCTGTCGATGTTAGTCTGTCCAGAAAGCAAACTGACGGAAATTTGTCCGTTAGCAGACAGGATGGTTTCCACCGCTGACTGGACGAAACGGTCAATGGTTTCATGGGTTAACCTACCCGATAAAAAGGATTCTACGACGTTTATTTTTTCCACCGTGGTTTTGGCATGCATGACGGCAGATTCCAATGCGGTTCCATCATTCCCGAATAATTTTTTCAATGCGACCGCTTTGTTATCCATTTCCTTTATGGGAATGGTCGCAAACGGCATAAAGCCCCCTGGATGAAATCGGACGGAGAAAATACCGGTTTCCCCGATTGGCTCGATTTCCAGCGGCCGAGTAAGTTGCCCAAATACACAGGACCTTGGTTGTACTACACACAAGCCATCTGACATATATTGTTTGTAGAGGTCACCGTAATGGAAAATCATTTCCATACAGCCGTCTGGCACGATAGTCTGCCGCCGGGGATTTTCTTCCATTGGACTTTCCAGTGTCCAGTAGCATTTCACAAGTGGACTTAAGTCCCTGCTTGGTTCAAATGTCTGATAATCCATCTGCCCCAATTTTACAATTTTTTGGCCATTAATTTTGTTTGATATCAGGAAACTTATCCCTGACCAGGTTGAGTTCGATACCGAATTCCAGCCAGGCTTTCAGCCCGTCCAATACGGTTGTAAACCCTCCCGTGTTGTCTTTAATGGTCCGGATTAAGTCATCGCCGGTTTGTTGAAACCCATAATTTCTAATCACCACATAAGTATTTTCATCGGTAACGGCCGTGAATTCAAAATCAACGGTTGTCGCGGGGTTGTCCCATTCAATGGAAATTTTTTTAGCTGGTATGATTTCCTTTACAGTCACGTCGTCTGAAACGTTGTACATTTCCCATACCCACGTAATCGTTTTACCCACTTCCAATTTCCCGCTTGATTTGGTAAACCAGAACCGGGTTGTTACATCGGGATCGATGAATGCCTGGAAAACCGTTTCAAGCGGCTTCCGAATCATCATTTGGCATTCCACTGTTGGCGTTGCGTTCATTTCCATTTTTCTGATATTTTTAATTAAATTTTAATCTCCGTTTTCCCATCCTGACATCAGAGACTTCCTTTCATTAGGAATCCCGGCAGCATTTTCCCGATGATTTCGTTCCAGCCACCATTGAAACTCTTCCCCGCGAAATCGAGGCCGTCCTGCGGGAAGGTCTCCAATCCATGATGGGTGAGTCTCAGCCTTGTTTTGCTCCCGATTTCGGAAAGTTCGAACGATACCAGCGAATAGCCAGGATACCCCTCATATTGCCAGCTGTATTGCAGTTTCCTTTGCGGGATGACCTCGGTAATCGTACACAGGTGTATGTACTGCTCTCCCTTATGCCCTTGGCCCCGGAATGTGAAGCGGAAACCGACCTCAGGTTTAAAGTCATCCAGATCGAAATACCACTGTTTTAGTTGATCCTTATTGGCAATCGCTTTCCAGACTTTTTCTACAGGAATATCGAGCTCTTTTTCAACCACCACGGGTGGGTTTTTGATGACCTCGGGATGGCTGTCGTAGACGGCTTCGACATACCGTATCCGTACCTCAAAATGTTCGGATCCGGTATCATCCGCTCCAAACGGGTATACTTCTTCGCTGCCGTCAAGCCGTTCGGCCAACAAGTCAAGCAGATCGTGGAAACCTGCAGGGGCTTTTATCGCATAATCTGCTGCCAGCTTGCTGTAGGTGAAAACCAACCTTGTGGTCTGTTCGTCCAATGCAGTCAGTTCCCAAACCGCCAGCTCGCCTTCCCAAGTCCAGACAAACCGCCTGGGCGGCTCAATGGCTACGATCTCGCCATACGATTCGGATTGGTCTTTGTCCCTGAACCGGAATGTGATGGTGCCTCCCGGACGAAAGTCCATCGTAATATCGGTGAACCAGAATTTCAGTTCCCCGGGGTTGGTGATGGCATTCCAGATCATTTCAATGGAATGGGGCAGCACCCTTTCAAAAACGACTTTATAGCCGTCTTTCTCCCTTGTTATTTTTCCTAATGGGGTTCTCATCGTTTACTGATTTATCGTTTGATAGGTTATTGTCTGTCACGCTGTTCAGGTAATCTTCCAGCGCATCCAGTTTCTGGGTCCAGAATTGCCTGTATTGCTCCACCCATTCGTTTACTTCGCTAAGTTTTTCCAATCTGGCTTCGCAGATGCGCTCGCGCCCCTGTTGTCTCATGGACAGCAAGCCGCATTCGGCAAGGATTTTCAGGTGCAGGGACACCGCTTGGCGACTGACGTCGAACCGTTCGGCGATCGCGTTCACATTAGTGGGCTCCCTGGCGACCATGCTGATGATCGCCCTGCGTGTGGGATCCGCTATGGCCTGAAAAACATCTCTCCGCGCCTCCATATTATGCAAGTATTTGCTTGCAAATATAAACGCAAGCACTTACTTGCGCAAGTTTCTCTTTCATTTTCTTACCAATGTCATCTTCCCTGTTGTTTCTTCAACAACCTCCTGATGGATACCAGGTGCGCAGGCTGTCCCGTTTACCCCACCCAATTGTCGCATTTGTCACCAGAAAAAACGAGTAATACGCATTACCTTTGGACGTATGGACACACCCTTATCACCGCAGTTAAATATCATCATCCCGGCATACAGGATGCACACGCAGAGCTTCGTGAATGTGTTGGACGGTATTTCGGAAGCAGATGCCTTGAAGCGAATCGAAGGCAGGACCAATCATGTCGCTTGGATGGCTGGCAACTTTGTAAACATGCGTTTCGGCTTGGCCAATGTGCTGGGCATCGGAGAGCAGGATCCTTACGAGGATTTGTTTTTTCAGGGAAAGGCACTGAATGAAAAATTCAGCTATCCCTCACTGGTGGAACTCAAGGAAAATTTCCACCGTATATCACCGGCAGTATACGGCGCACTGCTAACGCTTACTGATGCAAAGTTGGTCGAAATAATCCCGCTGGGTATGGATGTTCCTTTTTTCCCGGAAACATTGCTCAACTTCATTGGCATGTGCATAGGCCGAGAAGACTACCTCTGTGGGCAGATCGGACTAATGCGCAGGATATTGGATTATCCGGGCATGAAATATGATGTGGATGAACAGCTCAATTATTGATCATCACCCGGAAAATCACCGGATTTCGGACCGTCCGTAGGCAATCTTTATTAGCTTTGTATACATACCAACGGAATCAAACATTATGGAAACCAAAACAATCAGCAAGGGCGCCATCGTGTCGGCGGACCTGACCGTAGCAGACGCCGAGGCAGCACGGGACTTTTACCAAGCCGTCATCGGCTGGAGCGTCGATGAAATGCCAATGAAAGACGGAGCGGAAAGCTACAGCGACTACATCATGAAAGATGCAGACGGCAATTGGGCAGGTGGCGTGTGCCATCATCGGGGTACCAATGTGGGCATCCCCCCGCAATGGATTGTATATATCAACGTGACCGACGTGGAGGCGAGTGTCAAGCGCTGCATTGAACTCGGCGGTACGGTAATCAAGGAATCCAAAGATGAATCAGGCAAATACAATTATGCCATTATCAGCGATCCATTCGGCGCGGTACTCGGACTAACCAGTTTTTAGCCGTATGGATCGAGCAGAAAAGACAATGCTCGAAAACCTGCTTAAGCATACGGAACGGACATTGGAGCAGTGATAGGCCTCGTAAATCGTTGCCAACGTACAAGTTTATTGCCTTAAAATCTTTTCCATCTTTCTGCCTTTCGCCAATTCATCCACCAGCTTGTCTAAATACCTTGCTTGTTTTGTTAATGAATTTTCAATTTCTTCTATCCGATAGCCGCAAATTACCCCAGTTATCAGTTGTGCATTGGGATTCAATGCTGCTTGCTTAAAAAATGTTTCAAAAGTTACTTTCTCGTCAATGAGTTCCTGCAGTTTTTTATCATCAAACCCTGTCAGCCATTCTATAACTTGATGTAATTCCTGTTTTGTCCTGCCTTTGCTCTCAACCTTCGTGATGTAGTGTGGATACACCGATGCAAATGTCATTTTTGCAATTCGCGCATCGTGCTCGGGGGTCGTTTTCATGTTGTATGTTTTAATAATACAGCTTCGTTGTCCATCAATTGCTGGCCGTTTATGCCGACGTTTACCGTCGGCAAGCTTGAGGTGCGAAATGGCCACCTCATCATCTTTGCAATGGTACAAAAAAAAGGCCACATCACTGGATACGTTGACCACCAACGAAGTAACAATAATTGCAAGGAAATGTCCAATACAAACGGACAGAACGCGCGTGTTGAACATACCTTTGTTTAACAGATGGATGTATTTTCAGTGCATAAAAATCCGATCGCTCAAAACAGGTTTGGCGGATGAATACTGGCTGTACCGTTATTCGGTGGAATGGGGGTGTAATGCCAAAGCAAGCGGATAAGCACACCAAAAAATGTCCTGATTGCCCCGCACGAATGTCGGGAATAGCATGCCTGGCATAGGCTGTTTACGGTTAATTTTACAGGGCTTGATGTATCCTGTAGACGGGCACAAGGACAGCGAAAAAAACATTCAGTATAAATTAACCAGAAAAGAATAGCGGAACATGATGATGGGTGTAAAAATTATGCCGGTAACCGATGCGCTTTGGCCACAACTTGAGCAACTGTTTGGAAAGAGCGGTGCCTGCAATGGATGCTGGTGCATGTACTGGCGAATTGGCGCTGACTACCATAAAAGAGACCGGACACTAAACAAGAATGACCTTCACAGCATCATTTCAGCGGGACATCCGTCCGGACTTTTGGCGCTTGTTGACAATATCGCTGCTGGATGGTGCCAATTGACACCGAAACAGGATCTTCCCTGGTTAACCAAAAATGGTTATGGCGACCCTGACGTCACGAAAAACATATGGTGCATATCCTGCTTTTATATAAAATCTGCATATCGTAAAAAGGGATTGACCACGCCGTTGATAAAGGCGGCGACTGAATATGCCCAAAAAGCAAAGGCAACGCTTTTGGAGGCTTATCCAGGAAATTCACCCAACTCCTATACCGGCCACCTTAACACCTTTCTCAAATTAGGGTTTAACATCGTCGGCGATGGAAAATATGATCGCAAAATTGTTTCTATACGACTATAAATTCAACTCGATAAAAAGCAGATCCCACTCCAATGGGTAAGGCGTGGAGTTCTTTGTCGGCTTCATAACTTCCATCACCTGCTCCATATATAAATAATACCTGCTTGCTCATATCCGAGAACAAAGATACCGCTACGATCTGGCAATAAGGCGCTTCAAATCCAACGCCGTACCCTGCTTGCATATCTTCTGTATTCGTTGCCGAAAATATGATCCAGCATCTTTTCTTCCGGTATGATCTGGAACTTGGTAACAAACCCAGCAAAAACAACTACCCCGATGATGCCGATCCAGTTCATCAACATTACCGTCCAACCGATCAGCAACAGCACCATTCCCAAGTAAATGGGGTTTCGCGAGAACCTGTAAACGCCGATGGTCACCAAAGCAGTTACCCGAGGTAACGAATGCAGGCCCGGCCGTTCCGTCGTACGGTGCTTATATAAGGTGGCCTTAGCCGAAAAAATAATGAGGAATCCGAGCAAGAATATCATCCCTGATAATAAAGCATGGTAACCTATTTCAAATCCGAACCCTGGCAGGTATTTTACCAGCAGCCAAATCAGTGTACCACAGCCCAGCAGGATGATATCGGGTGGTATTTTCGCATCCATAGTTACCATTCGGTGCCGAGCGGTCCGACACGTGCGATTAGGAAAGTCAAAATACTGTCGCTGGTTTCCCATCCAGTCGCCCCGATGTATTTGTCTACCATTATCGGTTTTGTGTCAGACATGGCAATATCGGCGGCTAAAAACCTTTCATGTAAAAGACATTGAACCGATGGCCATCCGGGTCGGCAAACAGGAAACCGTAATATCCTTCACCGAATTCTTCCGGTCGGGAAATGATTTGCCCACCCGCCTTTTCGACCTCTTTTTCCCAGTCGTCTGCCTGCTCCCTGCTTTCCGCGGAAAGCGTAAACACCACTTCGGTCACGGTGTGTGCCTCAGCTACATTGGCATTTAAATTGGTACTGAATACGTCACCCCGAAAAAAATTGATGGCAAAGCTGTCTTGCCCGATAGAAAAACTAACCAATTCGTCAGAACCATGTGTACCGTTAGACTCGAATCCCAGTTTCGTATAGAATTCCTTTGTCCGTCCTAAATTGCTTACGGCTAAATTCGCCCAAATCATTTTTGGCTTCATACTGTCTATTTTTTTTCTTATCAGAGGTAAGCTCCGTCTATACAAAATTATGGTTTTGAACCGACACGGTTGTTGTGCAAATGCGACGAGTTAAGG
Organism: Parapedobacter koreensis; assembly: GCF_900109365.1. Lineage (GTDB taxonomy): Bacteria > Bacteroidota > Bacteroidia > Sphingobacteriales > Sphingobacteriaceae > Parapedobacter > Parapedobacter koreensis. Next base: position 84,351 of record NZ_FNZR01000010.1, read on the forward strand.
GGGCGTTCGGGTCAATCTCAAACGTCCAATGCTATACTACGGCAATAGGAAGCTTTAAAGGGACGGCTCGGTTAGTTTTTGTTATCGTAGCAGTGCTATGATGGAGGTTGTTTCATGTTCATGTATTCCGGATGTTTTTCTTGGAAAGCTTTCCAATAGTCGAAACTGACTACGCGCAAAACAAATTCCACCTGACCGTGTTTCAATAACGGTAAGCAAAATGAAAAAGCAACACGAAGACGACGGGCGGATCCGCCCCTTGCAAGTGCCGGCCAAACATGCCCCACAGGCGCCACTGGATGACCGCGTGGTTTTTGCACTGGCAGACATCGGAAGCGGCACGGCCAAACAGGTCGCTGAACGGCTTGTCGAACTGAAAGACCCTGATGCGGATACCGATGTGGTAGAATCGATTCTGGAAAGCCTATTCAACAACGGGCTGGTCAATGGTACGGAAAGCAAGAAAGCACGCGTGTACGATCTTGCCAAGGTCACCCGGCCCCACCACGGACATGTCGATCCGGAAAATATAAATAACTCATGAGTTTAGTCAATAAAGGCAATATTAGAAAAGCAGAAGCCTCCAGTTATCTGAAGGCTTCTGTTATGTGGGAGCTACTGGGTTCGAACCAGTGACCCCCTGCTTGTAAGGCAGGTGCTCTGAACCAGCTGAGCTAAGCTCCCTTTGTTTTGGGTTTGCAAATATAGCGCTGTTATGCGACATTCAAAATTATTTTTTCATTTTTTTGTGAGCCGCCACAGATATCGTAGTTTTACGTTTTGATTTGGATACCAGATTAAGCAAACGATATGAAGCACTCGCGCATACTAGTCGTGGATGACGATCCCGATGTACTGACTGCTGTACGCTTGTTACTCAAACAACATGTGGACAAAGTCATTACCGAGCCCAACCCTGAGCAAATTCCTTCGCTCCTCGCGAAGGAAGCACCGGACCTCGTGCTGTTGGATATGAACTTTAAAAGCACCATCAACACGGGCAATGAGGGATTGTACTGGCTGAACCGTATAAAAACCATTAAACCAGACCTGCCCGTAGTAATGATTACGGCTTATGGGGCCATCGATCTGGCGGTGACGTCTCTCAAGCAAGGGGCGGCAGACTTTGTGGTGAAGCCTTGGCAAAACGAGCAATTGATTGGCGTGATAACCGGCCTGCTGTCGAAAAAAGATCGCAAAAAAAGCATCGAACCCAAGAAGGCAACAGCTGACGCGGAATTTATTGGGGAATCTGAAATCATGCAAGATCTGCTGTACAAAATCAGCAAGATAGCTCCTACGGACGCTAACATCCTGGTATTGGGCGAAAATGGTACAGGTAAAGATCTGATCGCAACGGCCATCCATAAGCAATCCAGAAGAGCGGATAAACCGTTCGTAAAGGTAGATGTGGGTGCACTCACTGAAAGCCTATTTGAAAGTGAGCTTTTCGGACACAAAAAAGGTGCGTTTACGGATGCACGCGAAGATCGGATGGGTCGGTTTGAAGCGGCAAATGGTGGTACGCTCTTTCTGGATGAAATAGGCAATATTTCTCTTCAGCAACAAGCTAAATTGCTCAGCGTGCTGCAAAACAGGCAAGTCATTCCTTTGGGAAGCAACACGCCCATTGCGGTGGATATCCGGCTAATTTGTGCAACCAATGTACCTTTGACGGATTTGGCTAATGAAAACCGTTTTCGAAAGGACCTTATTTATCGCATCAACACCGTGGATATACAGGTACCTCCTTTGCGTGATAGGGACGAAGACATTGTCCGGATCGCACGGCATTTCTTAAAGAAATATGCCCAGAAATACATGAAATCCATCGTCGATTTTGATAAAAGGGCAGAACAAAAATTGCTTAAATACCATTACCCAGGGAATGTCAGGGAGCTTCAATATAGTATTGAACGTGCTGTCATCATGGCTGATGGAGAAATTCTTAGCGCGGAAGATCTCATCTTCTCCGCTATTGAACAAGTGCCCTTAAATAGCCAAAACCAACGGCAAGTACCGGAGGAGCATAACCTCGTTGAACTTGAGCGCATTACCATCGCTAATGTCGTGGAAAAGCATGGCGGAAACATTAGCAAGGCAGCCAAGGAGCTCGGTATCACACGCACTGCGCTTTATAGGCGACTAAGCAAATACGATATCTGAGGATGCGACGATTCAGGCGATTGATTTTTTTCCGGGCGATACTACTGTTGTTAGCGTTGACCAGCTTGGCTTATCTGCTATTCAAAGGACAATACTTGTATGCGCTACTGCTGGGCCCGTTTTGCGTTTGGATGCTCACCCTGAATTTTCGTTCCCAATTGCTGGCTTACCGCGAATTGGAGGAGTTTGCCGAAGCGGCCCGCTATCGCGATTTTACCCGACATTTTCCGCTAAGCTACGCTAAAGCGGAATTGCTGCCTTTGCGGAGCGCTTTTAATGAAATTAACGGTGTTTTTAAGAAAATTACGGGCGAGCGGGAAACGCAGTACCAGTACTTGCACCAAATTCTCGAAATCGTAGACACCGCCATCCTTTCCTACAACACGGAGACCCACGAGGTCGTCTGGATGAACGATGCATTCAAAAAACTTTTCCGCATACCGTATTTGCACCGATTTGATGGGCTTCAGCGTAAAAACGAGGATCTCTACCAAAAAACCCTGCAACTGGTGCCGGGCGAGCAAACCCTGCTCAGTGTCAATTCGGCAAAAGGAAACATCAAGCTACTGCTTACTTCCAGCTATTTCCAGACTCCGGAGGGCAAGTTCCAGCTGGTGGTCTATCAAAATGTCAATGAGGCCATTGACGAGACAGAAGCCAAGGCATGGCAAAAGCTTTTGAGCGTACTGACGCACGAAATCATGAATTCCATCGCTCCCATATCGTCCCTTGCGGACACATTGAAGACTCGTCTGGACAGCATGCCCAATAGCGAAGACTTGGAGGATATCCGATTGGGCACCGAAACGATAAAGCGCCGCAGCGAGGGACTGCTCAAATTTGCTGGCACCTACCGTTCATTGAATAAAATCGAACGACCGAATATCAACAGGGTATATGCAGCCGATCTCTTTGAAAATCTCTACCAGCTCATGGAGCCATCCCTCATCCAGAAGAATATTGAGCTGGATATTATCTTGAAAGATACCCAACTGCAGCTTGATTTGGACGTGAATCTCATCGAACAAGTGCTCATCAACCTCCTGCTCAATGCCATCGAAGCGGTCAAAGAAGTGCCAAACGCCAATATTTCACTCTCTGCTTCGGCTAATGACGGCAAACCGCAGATCAAAGTGAGCGACAATGGGAGAGGGATCCCCCCGGATTTGCTCGAAAGCATTTTTATTCCTTTTTTTACAACCCGTAAGACCGGAAGCGGCGTTGGGCTCACGCTGAGCAAACAAATCATGCTGTTGCATGGCGGCAATATTTTAGTACAAAGTGAAGAAGGGAAAGGCAGCGTCTTCACCCTCCAGTTTTAAACAAACGCATGAAAATACTCGTTGTATGCTTAGGGAATATTTGCCGATCGCCGTTGGCACACGGTGTATTGCAGCATTTTGTCAATGAGCGAGGATTGGATTGGGTCGTTGATTCCGCGGGTACCGGCGGCTGGCATGTAGATAATCCCCCTGACCACCGTGCCATCGCAATAGCCAAGCGCCACGGCATTGATATTAGCAAGCAGCGCGCTAAACAATTACACAATCGCCACTTGGACGAATTTGACTACATTTTGGCAATGGATCGTAATAACCTAAAAAGCTTACTGGCCCAAGCAAAAACCAGTGAACAACGTGCCCGCATCCAGTTGTTTATGGGTGATCGCGAAGTTCCTGATCCCTATTATGACAACCGTTTGTTTGAAGTGGTCTTCCAAATGGTGGAAGAAAGATGTCGGGAATTATTACGGATGTGGGAAAAATAAAAAAGCGCCACCGAAGCGACGCTCTTCCAGATACTAAAACAAACAGTTCATACTATTCTAAGTAATTTACCGTTATCGTTCGCTTTACCCTCAATGTGGTAATGCTATGTGGTTAAGTTTATAAATTTCTGCCTATAATGTGTTTCTTACCTCACAATATTATGCCAATTGCCAACATACCCGCTGCACAGTGCCCAATTTTTCAGAAAAATCACCAATAAGTTTGAAAATCAACCAGATCTTTTCATTAACGAAACGCAAGCCATGATCGAAAAACCTGATCACGGTAGATTCCAGGGGATTCCCATCCCCCACTTTGTAGAATAATTCCCCAAAATGTAGCCTTCTTTTCTGAACACCAAAAAGATTATATTTGCCAAGTGAATGCATCATTGATCAATAGAAAATGGACCGAACTGCAAGCTGATACGGCAAAGCGGTTCGAAATGGAAAAGCCGGATATTAAAGTGATGCTCTTCCTCATCGGCGTACAAGAATTGGGTAAGGGCCCCATGAAGTTCAGCAAAAGGCAGAAAGAAGAATTGATGCATATTGCCACATGCCGACTCTTCAGCGCAATGGGTTTTTATGAATTAGATGGGTTGGATCAAGATGGCTGGCCACATTGGCGACTCATCAAGCCCATTCCTAACTATACGCTTCTTGAGCAAGAATTGATTATCAAATCACTTATTATTGACTATTTCGACGACATTAGCTAACAAATAGTAAACAGACTTAAACGCCATAGAACGAACATGAAGAAAACCCTTATACTCATTGCACTCGTTGCATCCATTGTCTCTCTACATGCCGCCGCACCTCCGCACAAATATATCCGAATCATCACGCCTAAAGGGGAATGCTTATTGAAACTCTATGATGAAACGCCGCTGCATCGCGACAATTTTGCCAAACTGGTACAGGAAGGCTATTATAAGGACTTGTTATTCCATCGTGTGATACATCATTTTATGATTCAGGGGGGCGATCCCACCTCCCGCTACGCGGCAGAAAAGCAGCTATTGGGAGGAGGCGGGCCGGAATACACCGTGCCTGCTGAGTTTAAAGACAGCCTTTTTCATAAAAAAGGTGTTATTGCCGCTGCCCGCGATGACAATCCCGAAAAAGCTTCCAGTGGTTCGCAATTTTACCTGGTACAAGGACGGACATTCACCGATAATGGCCTTGATAGCTTAGAACAATTGCGCCTCAGTGGCCGTAAAATTCCGGCATACCAGCGCGAGATATATAAAACATTGGGGGGAACGCCCCACCTGGACCAGAGTTATACGGTCTTCGGGGAAGTGATCTCGGGAATTGCCGTCATCGACAGCATTGCTGCCGTGGAGACTGATCGCTATGACCGTCCAGTGGAAGACCAACGCATGGATATGGTCTTGCTCACCCGCAGAGAAGCCCTCAATTTGGAACGTGAACAAGCTGGACTGCCTCCCCGTAATGGTATTTTCACCAAGTTTTTTGACCTATTCAAGCCAAAATACTGAGGGATCTCCCATTAGTCTTGATTCTTTTCGCCTTCTCCTTTTTTACCAAACACGCGCCTGAAAAAACCACCTGTCTTTTCTGCGGCCCGTTTGGCTTCTTCGGCGGTATTCATAAGCCGCTGTTCGCGTTCAGGACTGATACCCGCAGATTCTTTGATGCCTTGCAATAGGCTTTGCCACAGCATTTTGAAAAAGGAATAGGTTTCCGGACGCGTATAGTTTATCCGACCCCGATGGTATTGACCATTGGCATCGGGGTTGCTATCATTAATGATAAAACTATTGGTTAAGAAGGATACTACCTTATTTGATGATGTATTTCCATCGTCATCGGCAGACAGCAAATGGAGCCGCATATTATCGTAGTCAAAACGCAGGGAACCCCGTGCCCGATGGTCATCCGCCTGCACGTCAAAATTCAAACCTTTGATATTCGCGCTACCGATTTCCGCATTCAATAAAGGCGTAATGATTCGGTTAAACGGCATCCCATTCATAGGGCCAACTGTCCCTTTATACGTATAGCCTCCGCGCTTATCTAACATATCAAATGCAAATAGTACGTCTAATTTACCGGTATTCATCAGGTACGCCGTCAGTTGGGCTTCCATGACTTGGTTTTTCAGCAGAGCTGATGTGTCGTTTGTCACATTCCGGAAAACACCGCTTGCATTGTCGAATGTGATTTTTCCTTCCTTTCCATACTTTTTACTTACTTCGGCGTAGCTAACGCTCAGATGATTGAGCAATACCGAATCAATCTTAATCACCTGCTTCATTTTCAGCAACAATTGGTGGGGTGACTTGCCAATTTTATTGGTCGGATGCTTGGGATAACGCAGATCGTTGGATATCGCTACCGTTCCACTATCAATGTGCAAGCTCCCGGCATACAGTTGCCTGCTATCCACAAACCGCTGTAGATCGACATCTTCAAGGCGAATCGTCGGAAAGGCTATAATAGCCATATCTTTTGCTTGCTGGCTTCGCCTGTAAAACTCCCGTCTATTCATTCGAGGAGCATATTTCAAGCCCTTAATCAAGAGTTGCCTGTATGAGGTGGCCAGCTGTAGGCGATCAAAACTTACATAATAAAAGCTATCGGGCGTTTCGTATCGAAACCCGGGCATATCTACATCAATGGCCTGCGTCAGGTAAAACCGTGTCGTATCAAACTGTGAAACCGAATCAATGAGTACATCCCGTACCCGGACATTGAGGTGGTTCAATGCAGTCTCGTTTACCGCGGAATCGGTTCGCTTTGAAAATTTAAACTGAATATCGTTGAAATGGATATCCCCCACGCTCACCTCATTGAGTATATGCGCTATCCGCTGATAAAGCGATCGCTGATCACGCTTAGTGGCTACAGTATCGTTATAAGCGTGATACGTATTTATTACTTGGATGGCTGGCGTATCGATAATGATATCGTCAATACGCAATCGCCGATCGGAAAGGATGCCGCGCGGATGGAATTGCCTGACTCTCAAATTTGCAATATTGATGTTATAAACATTGTCGGGCGCTTGCTGGCGGTGTTCCAGTTTGGCGTACATTGTTGTATCTACCGTCAGTCGGAAGTTTTTGATGGAGGCATTTCCCGTGATCAAGTTAAAGTCCAATTCGTCATAGGCGATCAGGTAAAGGCTGTCCGTAGCGTTCATGACGGCTTCTTTGAGCCGGGCATCCAATATCGGCCGCCAATGCCTGCTCAGGTACCAAACGCCTACCGCTATAATCATCAAGAGGCTTACGACAATTCCAATTACCCATTTCCAAATCGGTTTCATGACGCGCATAGTTACATTTGACGGAGAAACAACAATTGGCTATGAATGTTTTCGTATTCGTAAAGGTAGTGATTTCCGTGGCAATTCCCAATAGGTCATATGATGGTTGGTGGCCAAGCCAGTGGCACTTAATGTCAGCTTAAGGACAAAAAATAAAAAACGCTAGGCCGGAATCGCGACTTATCAAAAAAAGCACTACCTTAGACCTGCTGTTCGCTGCCCTTATCTTGCTCCATGCAAATTGCATAGCGCGAATCCCCATTCGCATAAGCAAATAAACGAACCAGCGAACACAGCGTAAAAACAAGACAATAAACAGCGGAAACATATGCGTGGCTACCATTTCTCACAATATATCCCTACTGCATTGCCCAAAGGTGGTTTTGATGAATTGCTGAAGCTTTTTATGCAACTCCTACAATATACGGCGGGTGACGCCATGGAGGCGTTGGCTTGGCTCAATGAGCTGGATAAGCAGTACAACCTGACCACGGATGACTACGGCATGGGCGATTTTATCCAGGATCTCAAAGACAAGGGTTATTTGAGTGACGACCCAGGCTCTGGGCAATTCCGGATTACTGCTAAAAGTGAGCAGACCATCCGCCAATCCGCCTTGGAAGAAATTTTTGGCAAGTTGCGCAAAAGCGGGCGTGGCAACCATAATAGCAACCTTTCCGGACTGGGGGAGGAAAAAAATGCCGACCGTCGGGAATACCAGTATGGGGATAGCTTGGATCAGATTGACATGACCACTTCTATCCATAACGCACAGGTAAATCATGGGATTGGCAATTTCATGCTCACCGAACGAGATCTTGAGGTGGAAGAGCGGGATTACAAAACATTGACCTCTACCGTGCTGATGATCGACATTTCTCATAGCATGATACTTTACGGCGAGGATCGCATCACGCCTGCCAAAAAAGTAGCAATGGCCTTAGCCGAGCTTATTCAGACTCGCTACCCTAAAGACACCTTGGATATTGTAGTATTTGGCAATGATGCCTGGCCGATTAGCATCAAAGATTTGCCTTACCTTCAAGTAGGCCCCTACCATACCAACACGCTGGCTGGGCTTGAGCTGGCTACCGATTTGTTGCGCAGACGCAAGACCCACAACAAGCAGATTTTCATGATCACCGATGGAAAGCCAACATGCCTGAAGGAAAATGGCCGTTATTATAAAAATAGCGTAGGCCTTGACCGTAAGGTAGTCAACAAGACGTTGAATATGGCTGCCCAATGTAAGCGATTGAATATTCCCATTACCACCTTTATGATTGCTCGCGATCCGTACTTGCAGCAATTCGTCCGTCAGTTCACGGAAACCAACGGCGGAAAAGCATTCTATAGTTCGCTCCAGGGATTAGGTGAATACATTTTTGAAGATTATATTCGCAACCGGAGAAAGACGGTAAGGTAGTGGGTGTTGGTGTCGATTCAAGCTGTTGCTCCTTAACTGGGTGGGATCCGGTTCGCTTGGCTTCCATCCCCAAGATTTCGTCTGCAACGGCTTAAATTGGTGGCATTAGAAAACGGTGATCAGTGGTGGAGATCGGTGATCGATAACAATAAAAAATAACGATTTTACAAATAAACATGACTCATATTCACACATTAGGCGAACTCAAACAATCCGGATATCAATACCGTGCCGTAAAGGACGAATTAAGAGCCAATCTCATCAAACAATTGCAAGAAAAAAAAGCTGGATTTAAAGGCATCGTCGGCTATGACGATACCGTCATTCCCGAATTACAGACAGCGATTCTTTCCAGGCACAATATCTTGCTGCTGGGATTGCGCGGACAAGCGAAAACACGTATTGCCCGCTTGATGGTGCATTTATTAGATGAATACGTACCTTATGTGGCCGGAAGCGAACTTTTTGATGATCCGTTGCATCCCATCTCTTGGTATGCGCGGAACGAAATCCAAACCAAAGGTGATGATACGCCCATCGCTTGGCTGCATCGCTCAGAACGGTATACTGAAAAATTGGCCACCCCGGACGTCACCGTGGCCGACCTCGTAGGCGACGTGGATCCCATCAAGGCAGCCACATTGAAGCTGACCTATAATGACGAGCGCGTCATCCACTTCGGATTGATCCCACGGGCCCATCGGAGCATTTTTGTTATCAACGAATTGCCCGACCTGCAAGCGCGGATACAAGTTGCCCTGTTTAATATGCTACAGGAAAAAGATATCCAAATACGGGGCTTCAAACTGCGTCTGCCGCTTGATGTCCAGTTTGTATTCACGGCTAACCCGGAGGATTATACCAACCGGGGCTCCATTGTGACACCGCTGAAGGATCGTATCGAAAGCCAAATATTGACACACTATCCAAAGAATATTGATATTTCCCGCAAAATTACTTTTCAGGAAGCGCGCATAACGCCGGATCAGCAAACCGCCATCGAAGTAGATGGCCTATTGAAAGACTTGGTCGAACAGGTCGCGTTTGAAGCCCGCGAAAGTGAGTTCATCGATCAGAAATCGGGCGTGTCTGCTCGTCTTACCATATCAGCGTTTGAAAACCTGGTAAGTGCGGCCGAACGTAGGATGCTGATATCCGGCCAGCGGAAAACCATCGCTCGCCTATCAGATTTTGCCGGTATTATACCTGCCATCACCGGAAAAATCGAATTGGTTTATGAAGGTGAGCTGGAAGGGCCTGTACACGTAGCGCATCGCCTAATCGGATCGGCGGTAAAAACCCTTTTTACGCAATACTTCCCGCATCCCGAGAAGGCAAAAAAGTCCAAAAGTGAAAACCCATACTCATCCATTGTTGATTGGTTCACGATGGGCAACCAGCTGGAGCTGACGGATGATCTATCAGATAGCCAATATAAAAAAGCGCTGATGCAAGTACCGGGCCTGCATGCCCTGGTAAAAAAACTTCACCCCAAGCTTGCGGAAAGCCAGCAATTGCTGCTGATGGAATTTGTGCTTCATGGATTAGCCGAGTATTCGCAACTCAACAAAAGCTACCTCGATGGAGGAGTCGTATTTGCGGACATGCTGGGCAGCTTGTTTGACGGCGACTTTGATGATGAGGAGTTTGAAGGAAGGTGATATTAAAGTGGCTGCTCCTCAACTGGATCCGGTGCGCTTCGCGATGCTTTTCCTCTCCTTTCCAAGGCACCTTTGGATGCGCACAAGCAACCTAGGGGGATGAGCGGAGCGAGTCTTCCAGTTGCGTTGCGTATCCAGGGTGCCGCCATCTCCGCTGCCGTCTCCTAGGTTTCGGCTTCACCGATCACCATACAAAAGTAGCCTTACGCGTCGGATTATCCAGTTTAGTGCTTTTTCGTTTGCCGTAGGCTGTTACATGCAAAATATTGCTTTGTTTGGGAAATTGATCAAACAAAATACGGCTGTCTATGACAAGTCGTTGCACCTTGTCTACATTGCTCACTTCAAGGTAGCACCACGCCACGTCGTCTTCGATTTCGTAGCCAAGGTAGTGCAGCGTTTTCAACTCGCCATCTACGGCAAGCTTGAATTGCTTCCCGAGGTAATCTGCCAATAAGCTGTCAATCATAGGACGATCAGCAGGACTAATCAAGTCCACATGGGCACTATAAGCCGCTTTGAGGGCATCTTCAAGGTCGTCATGGAAGATGCGACAGCTTATTTCCATGGCATGTGTCTTTTCGTTGAAATCTACTGCCGTGATGCTCACATAAAACGGATGGAACAATCCTAAAAAAACACTAAAAATTAAACTCAACATGAAATTTCAAGCCTAACACCGGTATGCTATTGCATTTTTTTTGTTATAGATTGCGTTTTCGCCGCAATAAACGTAATATTGTTGCGAATATAACAACAAAACTTTCAACATGCAGGATTTCGGGGTTTATTTCGAATTAGGTTTACAGCATATCTTAGACCTTTCGGGATACGACCATATCCTTTTTGTAATTGCGCTTTGTTGTACCTATTTCATAAAAGACTGGCGAAAAGTCACCGTGTTGGTCACGGCCTTTACTGTCGGGCATTCGCTTACCTTGGCATTGAGCGTATTTAATCTCGTCCGGGTAGATACGGAACTGATCGAATTACTTATCCCGATCACCATCGTCATCACGGCCTTCAGTAACGTGGTCAAAAAGCGCCAACGAGCAGCAAATACGGACTGGCTTACATATAGTTACGCCTTGTTTTTCGGGCTCATCCACGGGTTGGGTTTTTCCAATTACTTGCGATCGCTATTGGGCAAGGAAAGCAGCATCACCTGGCCATTGTTTGCTTTCAACGTAGGATTGGAGTTGGGTCAGTTGGCTATCGTTTTTGTCGTTTTGATGGCATCACTTATCGCCACGGGTATCTTTTCCGTATCCAAGCGCGATTGGTCGTTTTTCCTTTCGGCCGCAATTTTCGGCATTGCGTTGATGATGGCGCTGGAAAGAACGTAGTGCCGGGCTGTAAGCTGATTTTGCCCGTGAACTAATATTACTTTTTTATTTTAATTTGTTGAAGAAAGACGAAGCTTAAAGCAAAACAATATGAAAAGAAGATTCCATCAATTAGTCATGCTTATCGGATTGGGGCTATACTCCTTCCCGACCGTAGCACAGTATCAAAACAATCCTGGATCAAACCATGGCAATAAGTTTGAACAATTGGGCACGCTATTGAGCGATCCCAACGTATACCGTACAGCTTCGGGCGCGCCAGGGCACCAGTATTGGCAGCAGAAGGCCGATTACGTCATCGATGTAGAAGTAGACGACGAAAATCAACGCGTCATCGGCGCTGAAACCATCACCTATACCAACAACTCGCCGGATCCATTGAATTACCTCTGGATCCAGTTGGATGAAAACGAGCACAAGGCCGATGCGGAAAACAAGAAATTCGATGAAAGCTCACTCGGCGAACGGGTGACTACCCGTCAACTGCAGCAACTCATCGGTGATGATAAAGATTTGGGCGTCAAAATCCTGAAAGTAGCCGATGGTGCGGGCAAAGCACTTCAATACACGATTAATTATACCATGATGCGGGTGGAATTGCCTGCCATCCTAAAGCCCGGCGCCAAGTTTGTGCTACAGATTGATTGGCAATACAATATCAGTGATCGTACTACGGAAGGTGGACGCGGTGGCTATGAGTACTTTGCTGAAGATGGCAATTACCTATACACCATCGCACAATGGTACCCCCGCATGGCCGTATATTCCGACTTCCAAGGTTGGCAAAACAAGCAATTCACCGGTCGAGGTGAATTTGCGCTGGCATTCGGCGATTTTAAAGTAAATATTACGGTACCGGCCGATCATGTTGTGGGTGCCACGGGTGAATGCCGTAATTATGCTAACGTACTGACCGCTGCGCAACTGAATCGGTGGCAACAGGCACAGCAGGCCAATGAGCCTGTGGAGGTCGTCACCCTTGACGAGGCCAAGCAAGCCATGCAGGGCAAGGCCACGGCTAAGAAAACCTGGATCTATGAAGCCAAAAACGTACGCGACTTTGCTTTCGTCACCTCTCGCCGCCTGGTGTGGGACGCCATGCGCGTCAAGGAGGGTATTGAAGGAAATACACCCATGGCGATGTCTTACTATGGCCCGGAAGCTTACCCGCTCTACCGTCCTTACTCCACTAAAGTAGTCGCGCATACCTTGAAAGTATATTCCAAACATACCATCGCCTATCCTTATCCGGTAGCCATCTCTGTAGAAGCTTCCAATGGTATGGAATACCCCATGATCTGCTTCAACTATGGGCGTGCAGACAAAGATGGCACCTATTCCGAGGCTACTAAATACGGGATGATTGGGGTAATTATACACGAAGTGGGCCACAATTTCTTCCCCATGATTGTCAACTCCGACGAGCGGCAATGGACATGGATGGACGAGGGACTTAATACCTTTTGCCAGTTTCTCGCCGAGCAGGAATGGGATAAGGATTTTCCCTCACGCCGCGGGCCTGCACATAAAATCGCGGATTACATGAAGCTTCCCAAAGACCAGTTGGAGCCCATTATGACCAACTCGGAAAACATTGTGCAATTTGGGCCGAATGCATATGCAAAACCAGCAACCGCACTCAATATCCTGCGCGAAACCATCATGGGACGTGAGCTTTTCGACTACGCCTTCAAGGAATATTCGCAGCGTTGGGCTTTCAAACATCCCACGCCTGCTGATTTCTTCCGCACCATGGAAGACGCCTCAGCCGTTGATCTCGATTGGTTTTGGCGGGGTTGGTTTTTTGGTATAGACCCTGTGGATATTTCCTTGGACGACGTACAGCATTTCCAACCCATGGGGAGTCTGCAGGACGCCCAAGCTGAGGCTAAGACGGCTTTTGAAAACGACCTGAACACCATTTCCCGTCAGCGTAATATCGAAGAAGGCATCGATTTTGCCGTAGAGGGCGATACTTCTTTGCAAGATTTTTATAACAAGTGGGATCGTTTTGCCATTGCTGATGAAGATAGGCAGGCATTTGAGCAATACTATGAATCCTTAACGACGGAGGAAAAAGCATTGTACGATGGCAAGTACCACTTCTATCAACTCAGCTTCAGTAATAAAGGTGGACTGGTGATGCCCATTTTTATCCAATGGACATTCGCCGACGGCACTAAGGAAATCGATCGTATACCAGCGTATATTTGGCGTAAAAATGAGCATGAAGTAACCAAGGTCTTTGCTAAAACCAAGGAGGTAAAAGCCATTCTCATCGATCCCCTTCGGGAGACAGCAGATATCGACGAAGAGAACAATGCGTGGCCGCGCCAACATACGCCTACGCGGTTTGAATTGTTTAAACAAGGTGCTGGCCCAGCACGGGGTGCCTCAGCCGGCCCGAACCCCATGCAACGGGCGAGGCAGCAGTGAGGTAAATCAAGCAGTTGCTCCTCAACTGGATCCGGTGCGCTTCGCTGCCGTCTCCTAGGTTTCGTCTGCAACTGCTTGATTTGATGATGTAGGAATTATTGGGGGATTCAAGCAGGCGATCCGCTACTGGATATGGTGCGCTTCGCGATGCTTTTCCTCTCCTTTCCAAGGCAGCTTTGGATGCGCACAAGCAACCTAGGGGGATGAGCGGAGCGAGTCTTCCAGTTGCGTTGCGTATCCAAAGCTGCCATCTCCGCTGCCGTCTCCTATCGAGATATATAGTCCGTCGTGGGTGGTATGAGTTGTAAGCGGTAGGTCACATGCTTGAAGCCTACAACATAAAGCTTATCGTATTAAAGGCACATAAGAAATGATCGTACAAGAACAGCAACTAAGGAACTTCACGTATCGTATCTTCAAATCTATCGGATGCCCGGATGCGGATGCAGTGTTGGCTGCGGATGTGCTCCTTTCGGCCGATTTACGTGGTATCGATTCACATGGCGTGGCTCGCCTCGGCGGCTATGTGCGCCTATGGGAAAATGGCCGACTCAATCCGACGCCCAATATCTGTGTGGTACATGAGACACCGACTACGGCAACGGTCGACGGCGATGGTGGCTTAGGGTTAGTGGTGGCGTCCTATGCGATGAACATTGCCATCGAAAAAGCACGGCAATACGGATCCGGCTGGGTCGCCATCCGCCATTCTAACCATTTTGGTATTGCAGCCTACCACGCACTCAAAGCAATCGAGCACGATATGATTGGTTATGCGATGACCAATGCCAGCCCTTTGGTGGCTCCTACTTTTTCATCCGAACGGCTATTGGGCACCAATCCGATGTGCTATACTTTTCCGGCGGGAAAATATCCGCCGGTAGTCGTAGATATGGCCACTTCAGCGGCCGCCAACGGCAAGCTGGAAATCGCCCAACGCATGAATGTCCCTATTCCCGAAGGCTGGGCACTCACACCGGATGGTAAGGCCACCACCGACCCCAATGCGGTGACCACAGGCGGTGCATTACTCCCTTTGGGTAGCGAATACAATCGTGGCAGCCACAAAGGGTTCGGACTGTCGGCTACTGTAGACATTCTGTCCGGTGTATTGTCTGGTGCCAACTATGGGCCATGGGTACCACCGTTTGTTGCCTACTTGCAACCCCTGGACGACCAACCGGGCAAAGGTATTGGCCACTTCGTAGGTGCTATGCGCGTAGATGGATTCCGGCCTGTCGCTGATTTTAAGGCCAACATCGACCAATGGATCACCCGGTTTAAAAATGCCAAACGGATAAATGAACAACAAAGTGTGATTATCCCCGGCGAGCCGGAGCATCAAGCAACACAGCATCGCAAAGAACACGGTATTCCGCTAGTCGACGCCGTGTGGGAGAACTTACAGGCATTAGCAGTGAAGCTCGGTGTGGAGATGCTATGAATACATGAATTCAAGCGTTGCTCCTCAACTGGATCCGGTTCGCTTCACTATGCCTTTCCTCTCCTTCTTGAGGCACCTTTGGACACGCAACGCAACTGGAAGACTCGCTCCGCTCATCCACCTAGGTTGCTTGTGCGTATCCAAAGTGCCGCCATCTCCGCTACCGTCTCCTAGGTTTCGTCTGCAACCGCCTGAATTCCAATACAGATTATCCGTCACCGAGTCCTATACACTGCTTAGTACCCTCTCGGATGCTGTGCCAAATCATTTTGAAAAAAGAATACGTTGGGTCGCGTACCAAATGCACGTTACCTTGATGATATACGCCATTGGCATCAGGGTTGCTATCGTTGACAAGGAATCGGTTGACAAAAAAAGAAACCAGCGATTTACGAGATGTTTCTCCCGCTTCGTTTTCTCTAAGCATATTCACTTTTAAGTTTTTGTAATCAAACTGCAACGTGCCGCTGGTATGACTGTCATCGGCCTCCATCTCGAAGGTCATGGTCTGGATATCTGCCCGTTCAATTTCCACATTCATCTGCGGCGTCAGCATCCGGTTAAACGGCTTTCCATCCATCGCACCCACTTTTGCCTGATACGTATGTGCCCCCAGACTATCCAACAGGTCAAAGCGAAACTCCACGGTCAGATCGCCTGCACCCATGACTCGCGAGGTTGCGTTAAATTGAAGAAAACGATTGCGGGCCAACGCCAAGGAATCATTTGTGACATTCTGCATCAGACCGGCGGTCTCTTCAAACGTCACTGTTCCCGCCTTGGCCGTCTTATCGCTCACCTCTGTGAAGTTGATATCGAGCGCATTGATCAAAACCGAATCAAGCGCCACCCGCTGCTTCATCCGAAGCAATTGCTGATGTGGCGATTTGCCGATTTTATCTGTAGGCGGGTTGGGTTGTGTCTTGTCTTTATAAATGGCAATCTCCCCGCTGTCAATACGTAACGTTGATGCCGCTATCGTCTCGGTTTTCACCCAGCTTGCTAAGTTGACGTCGTTCATAGCTATGCGTGAAATGGCAATGTCTGCAATGTCTTTGGCCAGTCGCACACGGCGGTAAAACTCAGCTTTGCTCACCGTAAGTCCGTAGCGGAGATTGTGAAGGAACAATTCACGCGTATCTGTTTGGAAGTGCAACAGACCTACCTGCAACCGATAGAGGCTATCCGGCTGGAGAAAGTCTATCGAGTTCACATCCAGCTGAATCGCTTTTGCATAATAAAGGCGTGTCGTATCGCGCAGCGACGCTGAATCAATCCTTAAATCTTGTATCGCGAAGTCAATATGCGGTATCCGTATATCCATTGCGCTACTGTCGTCCATCATCTCAAATTGACCGCCGTTCAGCTCAATACGATTCACCTGGGTGCCCGTTAACGTCTTTGCAAGGTTTTCGATAAACCTTTCGGAAGTCGTATCAACGGTTGTGGTATCTTTATCGGGCTGACGATGACGAATGAGCTGTACCGACGGCGTATCAATAACAATCGAATTAATATGTACCTTATCCGTGATGAGCAACCGGATCAGACCAACTCCTTTAATTTGAAGGCGACCTATCCGGACGCGATAAGATGCGTCCGCCGCTCGGTTCGTTCCACCATTACCTTTGTAAGCTAACGTATCTGGTGTAAGGGAGATATTAGTAGCCGTAGCATTGCCGCCTATCAACGACACCTCCAAATGGTCATAGTTGAGTTGATAGCGGCCGCCCGTCTCCCGGGCGACAAGGTCTTTCAACTTCACCTCCATCCGGGGTTTCCACCGATGGTTTACATACCAATTAATTCCAATGATGATTACGATTAGGCCAGCGGCTATGCCAAGGCCCCATTTCCAAAAGGGCTTCATTACGATAAGAAACGCGGTAGCGGCTTAAATGTTTGGTGTCAAACATCCAAGGCCAAGCGTTTTTCCTTATCAATAATATCCGCTATGCTGGTATCGTTTAGGATTTGTAGCATGGCATTGCGCACATCAATAAACGTATCCCGGATGCCACACACTTCTTCCGATTTACATTCATCGCAACTCCGATAGAAATTGAGGCTTACGCAGGGCAACAGCGCGATGGGGCCATCAATGAGCCGCATTACCTGCGACAACCGAATATCTTCCGGCGCTTTGTTGAGGTTGTAGCCACCACCAGCTCCCTTTTTGCTATACAGGATTCCGGCATTACGCATCTCCAACAAAATCTGTTCGAGGAATTTTTTGGGAATACGCTCCTCCTCCGCAATACGTAAAATCTGCATTGGCTCCTTACCGTAATTCCTGCCCAAAACAATCAGCGCTTTGATGGCGTATTTAGCTTTTTTGGATAACATCCCGTGTGTAATGGTTGTTCTTGGAAAGCAAAGGTACGAATAACTTGACAATCTTTGCAATTCTCAAAAAAGTGAGTACCTTTGTTGCTCAATTAGTCTATCGTTTAGATGCTTGATTCACTCATCACCTCGAAGACCCGCTTGCGCCTGCTGGTGAAGTTTTTCATCAACGCTGCCAATCGGGGACACATGCGGGGCTTAGCCGAAGAATTCAACGAATCCACCAACGCTATTCGCAAAGAACTCAACAATTTATCGGAAGCCGGTTACCTGAAAAAAGAAGCCGATCAAAATCGTGTTTCTTACCGTGCCAATGTGAAGCATCCACTGTTTGGTTCATTGCAAGACATCGTACATAAGTATCTGGGACTGGATCGAATTGTGGAGACGGTGCTCAGCCGTATGGGTGATGTGGAGCAGGTCGTACTCACTGGCGATTACGCCGAAGGGCGTGATAGTGGTATCATAGCGGTCACTATCGTAGGAAAAGCACTCAATGCCGACTATTTGGAACAGCTTGCCCCGAAGGTGGAAGGGGTAATAGGGAGAAAAGTGTCTTTTGCATTGACCGACAAAAAAATGGATGGAGGGCTGGTGTTGTATGAGCAGTAATCACCTATTACATGCGGTACACGATGCCCGTATTGCTGTCATCGGTTTGGGGTATGTTGGCTTACCGTTGGCGGTTGCCTTTGCGACCAAATACGATGTATTGGGTTTTGATATCGATGAAAAACGCATTACTGAACTGGAGAGCGGAAAAGACCATACCCGTGAAGTTGATATCACGGAGCTTCAAGCTGTACTCGAATTGAACAAGCACCTGGTAACTATCGATCACCCATCACCAACCACGGATTACCAGCCATCGACTACCGGGCTTTCACTTTCTTCTGATCCTGAAGTCCTCCGGCTATACAATACCTATATCATCACGGTTCCCACGCCTATCGATCAGTTCAATGCCCCAGATTTAGCTCCGCTAATCATGGCCTCGCAAATAGTCGGCAATGTGCTAAAAAAGGGCGATGTTGTGGTTTACGAATCTACGGTATATCCCGGTTGCACAGAAGAAGATTGTATCCCCGTATTAGAGCGCGTTTCCGGGCTGGTCTACAATACCGATTTCTTTGTAGGCTACTCCCCCGAACGCATCAATCCCGGCGACAAGATTAATGCGCTCACCACGATAAAAAAAGTGACAAGCGGTTCCACACCCGAAGCGGCCAATTGGGTCGATGGCTTATACCGTTCCATTGTCGAAGCCGGTACACATAAAGCCCCAAGCATCAAGGTCGCAGAGGCTTCGAAAGCCATTGAGAATGCGCAGCGCGATGTCAACATTTCCTTTGTCAATGAGTTGGCTCTCATTTTCGATAGAATGGGCATCGACACCTATGACGTTTTGGAAGCAGCCGGTACTAAATGGAATTTCCTTCCCTACAAGCCCGGCCTGGTTGGTGGGCACTGTATCGGCGTAGATCCGTATTACCTGGCTCATCGGGCGGAGCGCCTCGGTTATACCCCCAACGTGATCCTGTCGGGTCGCCGTGTGAACGAGCAGATGGGAGCCTTTGTAGCCAGTAAAGTCGTGAAGTTGATGCTGCAAAAGAACATTTCGATTAAAGGAGCCCGTGCACTAATCATGGGCATTACATTCAAAGAGAACTGCCCGGACATCCGTAATACCGGTGTCGTAAACATTTACCACGAGCTGGTGCAGTTTGGCCTTTCGGTGGATGTATATGATCCCTGGGCCGATGCCGGGGAGGTCAAGCGCGAATATGGATTGGATATCGTAAATGAAATGGACGATGGTACCATTTATGATGCCATCGTCGTCGCTGTCGCGCACCGTGAATTTTTGACGTTTGATTATCAAAAAATAAAAAGGTATAAAGGGGTGATTTTTGATACAAAGGGATGTTTGGATAAGGAAATGGTGGACGGGAGGTTGTAATCTATAATAACATTAATAGCTTTTTTTGAATGTGACTTTTAACGACTATGCTTTTCAATTCAACCGATTTTCTGATATTTCTGCCAATAGTATTTATTCTTTATTGGTTTGTTTTTAACAAGTCATTAAAGGCACAAAATATCTTGCTCCTTATCAGCAGTTATTATTTTTACAGCTGCTGGGATTGGCGTTTTCTTTTTCTACTGGCATTTTCCACAGTTTTGGATTTCTATTCCGGGCTAGCCATTTTTCGCTCGTCTACTATTAAACAGCGGAAGTTTTGGTTATTATTGAGCGTCATCATCAATTTGGGGTTCCTCGGCTTCTTTAAATACTACAATTTCTTTGCGGAATCATTTGCTCAATTTCTGGGAGCACTTGGATTGGAGGCGCATCCCGCAACGCTCAGCATTATCCTTCCGGTAGGTATTTCTTTCTATACTTTTCATGGACTCTCTTATGTCTTTGATATTTATAACCGTAAGATAGAACCAACTACAAATTTCGTCCAATATTCGTTATTCGTGAGTTTTTTCCCCTTACTGGTCGCCGGACCTATCGAGCGTGCAACACACCTGTTACCACAGGTGGAAAAGCCAAGAAAGTTCAATTATGCAATGGCAACTGATGGGTTGCGGCAGATGTTGTGGGGATTTGTAAAAAAGGTGGTTATTGCCGACAACTGTGCTGAGTACGCAAATCTGATTTTTAACAATTCGGCAGAATACTCAGGCAGTACATTGGTGTTGGGAGCGCTGTTTTTTACCTTCCAGATTTATGGTGATTTTTCAGGATATACGGATATTGCAATAGGCACAGCCAAACTACTTGGGATTAATCTTCTGCGAAATTTTGCATTCCCTTATTTTTCGCGAGACATCGCCGAATTTTGGCGGAGATGGCATATTTCTCTCTCATCCTGGTTCAGAGATTATCTTTATATCCCTTTGGGAGGCAGCAAGGGCGGAAATTGGATGCGAATACGTAATACATTTATCATTTTCTTGGTCAGTGGCTTTTGGCACGGAGCCAATTGGACATTCATTTTCTGGGGAGGGCTCAATGCCTTATTTATGGTTCCCCTGGTTTGGTTCAAGACCAACAGGAAAAACATAGAAACAGTGGCTCAGGGTAGGTTACTGCCCAATATCACAGAACTCTTGCAGATGGCACTAACGTTTGGCTTAACTGTCTTTGCTTGGATTTTTTTCCGGGCGGAAAGTCTCCGCCACGCGTTTCAGTATGTTGGAGATATCTTCTCCAATAATCTATTGTCCCGTCCTGAGGTGCTTTCCTATAGTATGCTAATAACCATTGGACTTATTACCACCTTTATAATCGTTGAATGGATGGGACGAGAAGATAAATATGCCATCGAAAAAATTGGCATATTATGGCCAAGACCTTTACGTTGGTCATTTTATGCGCTAATTATTTTGACTATAGGGTTATATATGCACACCGAAGAGACCCCATTCATTTATTTTCAATTTTGATAAGATATGTTTTTATTTTTCAGGAACCTGCTCTTATTCTTACTTTTTTCCGGAATTTTTTATGTTTTCGGTACTGCTTTAATCGGAATTTTTGCGCCCCGCTTAACGAAGAACTTAAATTATCGTATTGGTACCGGAGGAAATCTATATACCAGAATTAGAGATGCTGACACAGTTAAAAATGTCGATGTGATGGTTTTGGGATCTTCCCACGCATATCGAAGTTTTGACCCTCGATTGTTTAAGAAACATCGGTTAAGCATGTTCAACTTGGGGTCTAGCGCACAATCCTATCTCCAAACAAAGGTAATGGTAAATAGATACATTGATCAGTTTAATCCGAAACTCATTTTGTTGGAAGTCTATGCGGGATTGTTAAATACGGATGGAGTTGAATCTTCAGTGGATTTTATCGCAAACAGTCCAATTGACAACGATATTATAAAAATGGCTTTTGAGGTCAATCACATTAAAACTTATAATACGTTAATATACGGACTTTTTAGGCAAGCGTTAAAATTAGATAGAGGATATAAGGAACCGAAAACGAAAAGTAACGGAGACGTCTATATTCCAGGAGGTTTCGTACAAACGTATGAAACCATAAATGAAAAAGAACTGCTATCTTTCGAAGAGGAAAATATATATAGGATAAAATCTAAACAAGCGGCGGCTTTTCTGGCCATCATTCAAGAATTGAAGGATAGACAAATTCCCTATTTACTCATACAAACACCTATTTTGTCTTCACGGTTTAGATCGTATACCAATGTAACTGAAATCGATTCTTTTTATAAACAATATGGTCCATATATCAATTTAAATCATGAATTGACTCTACCTCCCTCCTCGTATTATGACAGCCATCATTTAAATCAGCACGGAGTTGACACAATGAACGCATATCTCTTTAAAACCTATGGGGCATTTATTGAAGCATTAATAGCAAATGGCAATCAGTAATTAACTTCTCATAGAAGATTATGCACTAATTCTAATATCCTAAACATGCTTTTCAACTCAACCGATTTTCTGATATTTCTGCCAATAGTATTTATTCTTTATTGGTTTGTTTTTAACAAGTCATTAAAAGCACAAAATATCTTGCTCCTTATCAGCAGTTATTACTTTTACAGCTGCTGGGATTGGCGTTTTCTTTTTCTACTGGCATTTTCCACAGTTTTGGATTTCTATTCCGGGCTTGCCATTTTCCGCTCGTCTACTATTAAACAGCGGAATTTTTGGTTATTATTGAGCGTTATCATCAATTTGGGGTTCCTCGGCTTCTTTAAATACTACAATTTCTTTGTGGAATCATTTGCTCAATTTCTGGGAGCATTTGGATTGGAGGCGCACCCCGCAACGCTCAGCATTATCCTTCCGGTAGGTATTTCCTTATATACTTTCCATGGGCTCTCCTATGTCTTTGATATTTATAACGGTAAGATAAATCCGACTACAAATTTTGTCCAATATTCATTATTCGTAAGTTTCTTTCCCTTACTGGTCGCCGGACCCATTGAGCGTGCGACACACTTATTGCCCCAAGTGGAAAAGCCGAGAACGTTCGGTTATAATATGGCAACTGATGGGTTGCGGCAGATGTTATGGGGATTTGTAAAAAAGGTGGTCATTGCCGACAACTGTGCTGAGTACGCAAATCTGATTTTCAATAATTCGGCAGAATATTCAGGCAGTACATTGGTGTTGGGAGCGTGAACTTTGAAATTTTCAAAAATGAGTAACTTTTTGAAAAAATATTTCAGGATGTTCTCTAAAAAGAACAAAATGAGTACCTTTGTTGCTCATTTAAGAGAGACGAAAGAATTAGAAAAGATTAAACCATGTCAAAGTACGCTAAAGATCTAATTAGAAAATACTTTACGTATTTCGTGTTTTTCTATATTCATCTCAGGCATCGCATTTTTATTGCGTTGAGCCTAAGCCTCTTCGTTGGTATTTTGGACGGGTTCGGTCTAGCTATGTTTTTTCCTTTACTTGAAATGATTGGTGGGGATAAGGAGATAAGTGGGGAGGGTTTGGGAGGATTGAATTTCTTAATTAGCAGTATCAATGCAGTAGGAATTTCGTTGACGCTTTATTCCGTACTTATCATCATTGCGTTTCTTTTTACACTAAAAGGTATTGCTAAATTTTGTGAACAATACTATAGTGTAATTACTCAGCAGTACTTCATTAAGAAATTACGATATGAAAGTATAAATAAGCTAAGCAATCTAAAATATAAATCGTTTGTTACGAGTGACGTTGGTAGAATACAGAATACACTTTCAGGTGAAGTAGGCCGAGTTTCCCAGGCTTACCGCAATTATTTTTTAGCTGTACAATCGGGTGTAATGGTTAGCGTCTATGCTGTTTTAGCGTTATTAACAGACCCACAATTTGCCGTGCTCGTCCTCATTGGAGGCGGATTATCTAATCTGGTTTATAATAATATTTATAAAAGGACTAAAGCAACGAGTAAGAACATAACAAAAGGAGGACACATCTTCCAAGGATTATTAATTCAGCAAATTGCATTTTTTAAGTATCTTAAAGCTACTGGTTATATTAGACGTTATGCTAATAAACTTAAGGACGCCATCGATTATATTGAGCAAAATACAAAAAGAATTGGATTTTACAATGCGATTCTAGCTGCAACCCGTGAACCCTTGGTAATCATAGTGGTCGTCTTAGTAATTATTATACAGGTTACGTTTTTTTCCGAGAATATCGGCGCTATTATTCTGAGCTTAATGTTTTTTTACCGGTCGCTCAACGCCTTGATGCAACTCCAAAATTATTGGAATAGTTTTTTGAATATGTCTGGCTCGTTGACCAACACCACAGCGTTTATGAAAGAGTTGGCAGCTCAACAAGAACGGACGACGGGCGCTCCTTTTGATCGGCTTAAATCGGCTATTACATTGAGTGGAGTACAGTTCTCTTATAATGAAACGCCTATATTATCTAATATTGATATTACCATATCCAAAAATAGTACGGTGGCTTTTGTTGGTGAAAGCGGTAGCGGAAAAACCACATTGGTGAATATTCTCGCAGGTTTGATGCCGATTGAAAAAGGAAATATGTTGGTTGACGGTGTACCACTCAATACTTTGAATAAGGACACCTATCACGAGCGTGTTGGGTATATCACACAAGAGCCTGTGATCTTCAGCGACACCATTTATAACAATGTTACGTTTTGGGCTGATGATACCCTCCAGAATAGGGCCCGTTTCTGGGAAGCGTTGGAAAAATCTGCAATTGCAGATTTTGTTCGCCGCTTACCACAGCAAGAAAATGCCCCACTGGGAAATAATGGTATTTTAGTAAGCGGAGGACAAAAGCAGCGTTTATCCATCGCGCGGGAACTGTATAAAGAAGTGGATATCCTCATTATGGATGAGGCGACCTCAGCATTGGATTCTGAAACAGAGCGTGCTATTCAAGAAAACATCGAGGCATTGAAAGGGAAATACACCATACTCATTGTTGCCCACCGGTTGTCGACTATAAGAAATGTCGATCTAATCGTACTTCTGCAAAATGGAAAAATACAGGGAATAGGAGATTACGAGGCATTGATCGATTCTTCACCGGCGTTCAAAAAAATGGTGGCATTGCAAGAAATATGATTTAGTTACTGAAAATTGATTGATCCGATGCGAGTAAACGTCTTTATTTATGCTCGTTTTAATTCCTCTCGGTTGCCGGGGAAAGTTCTTTTCAAAATAGGAAACGAGACAGTTTTAGGGATTTGTATTAATAAGTTGAAGACCATCCCAAATCTTAATCTAATCGTTGCGACTAGTGATAAGCAGACAGATGACCCGATTGCTAAATGGTGTGACACAATTGGTGTACATCATTTTAGGGGGGATTTGCAAGATGTTGCGGAACGCACAATTCAATGCATTAATGACTATCCTTGTGACGTTTTTTTTAGGGTTAATGCGGATAGCCCCTTCCTTCAACCTTTTTTATTCAGAAAAGCGTTAGCAATTATTAGTAAAAACCAACGAATTGATGTCGTAAGTAATGTGTATAAACGAAGCTTTCCTTACGGTATTGCGGTTGAGTTAATTAACACGCAAACCTATCTTAAGTATGTGGGAGATTTTAACGCGTCGGAACGAGAACATATCACGAGTTATTTTTATAGGAATGATTCGATATTTAACATCGTTAATATTGAATATGAACATAATTATTCTCAATTGAGATGGGTACTTGATACGCCCGAAGATTGGGCTCGGCTTAATGAGTTGCATACCATTTATCCAGATCTATATAACCTCCATTTAGAACAGCTAATTCGTATACAAAAATTTAATTAATATGAAGAACATATATTCGATTCGACCAAAAGGGTTTAACATTGGAAACGACGTCATCTATTTAGGGATAAACCATTTTATTCGGATGGCATTTAAGGAGAATTACAACATAATATCGCTTCCTGCTACTGGAAAATATGAAGCACATCGGAAAGCGGGCCTTTCGTCACAAACTATTTATGAAGTGAATCAATTTGGCCATGGCTTGATTGTCGGGGGAGGAAATCTTTATGAAAATGGGGAGCTGGAAGTGAATCCCATTGCATTAAAGGCGTTGGAAAAGCCAATGATGATCTTCAGTGTTTCTAGAGGAAAAGTATACAACAGAGCGTTGGAATTGGTCGATCGGACAGACACGATGGCTGACGAAAAACTTAAACTGTTGCACCAATATACCGATATTTCGTTGTCCCGAGATAAGGCAACAAAAACACATCTTGATTCGCTTGGTTGCGACAATACTTTAGGGGGCTGTCCTACGCTTTTCATCAATGAAATTCCTCAACATTTAGTTCCGATTATGGATACGGACAAAACGGATACACTTATCTCTATCCGCACACCCACATTGATGAGCATACCTGTGGAATATCAGTACCGATTACGGGACCAACTAACGGAAATGATCGCTTTGCTAAAAAGAAAAGGATACCAGAATGTAAAGTTTCTTTGCCATGATCACAGGGACATTCCGTTTGCAGCTTCATTCGAAGAGATTGATTATCTTTATACCGAAGATGTGTACACGTATTTGACATATCTAAGAAACACGCGGTTGAACGTAACGTTCCGCCTGCATTCGTTTATCCCCTGTTTGTCGTATGACGTGCCGGCGATTAAAATAAGTTATGATCAACGAGCGTTAAGCATGTTGGAGACGTTAGACATGGATGATTGGAATATTGATTTATTAAAAGACAACCTGATGGTTGAATTAGAGCACAGGCTTAACAATCTCCAAGATTTAGAAACGCTTAAATCCCAACGGCAAAACGGACGATGGGCAGAGTTGCGGAATACAATGGTAGAAAATAGCGAAAAATTTGCAGCATTAGTTAACGAAAGGATATAATAATGGCTCACATTATCGCAGAGGCGGGAACCAACCATAACGGCTCAAAACAAAAAGCCAAAGAATTGATAGATTTGGCGTCTCGAGCCAAAGCCGATTCGGTTAAGTTTCAGATCATCAACCCTTGGGGGCTGTATCTTCCTGGAGAATACAGCTATGGGCATTATGATATTAAGAAAGTGCTTAAACTAAGGGAATCTACCGTACTATCGGATGATGTCTATCGAGAGTTGGCAATGTATTGCAACGAACAAGGCATTGAATTTTCATCTTCAGTATTTGATAAGAATGGGTTGGATTTGCTTTGCTCGTTAGACCCACCGTATATCAAAATCGCTTCATGTGATTTAAATAATATCCGTTTCCTTAGGCAAGTCGCCGAAACCGGAAAGAAGGTTGTTTTATCAACAGGAATGTCTTCTCTTAGTGACATTGAAAAGTCACTTAAAGAGATCGAAAAATCTGGCAACCTTAATAACTTTATTTTATTGCATTGTGTGTCTGTATATCCTGCCAAAGTAGAACAAGCCAATTTGTCGTTTATCACGACATTGAAAAATTTGTTTGGCTTAGAAGTAGGTTTCTCAGATCATACTGGAGATAGCCTAGCCGCAGTAATGGCATTAGCATTAGGAGCTACTTGGTTTGAGAAACATTTTACTACCGATCATACTCAGGAAGGCCTGGATCATGCTTACGCGATGGAAGAAGACGGCCTGACTCAATATGTCGAAGATATACGTACAGCAGAAATTGCGCTTCAACCCAAAGAAGACAAGATTTCCGACGCCGAACGTTATACCCGCAAGCGTGCGAGAAGGTCACTTTACGCTGCGAGAGATTTGGTTCCCGGTGAGATTTTAAAAGATGATGATGTGCTTTGTGTCCGACCGGAAGGTATATTAGACGCAGACGATATTGATTTGGTAATCGGAAAGTCCGTGCAAACTCCGATTAGGCAATATGAGGCGTTTACTTTTGAAAAGATCGGCTAATTAAAGGCAAATTGAAAGTAGCTATTTACTGTACGGGGGGCACAAACTTAGGTTTCGGGCATTTTTTTAGGTCGAAAACATTCGCCAAGTCGGCACCGGATGGATTTTCTGTCTGGCTTTTTCCGTTAGTGGCTGCTGAAGATAAACACATTTTTAATGAGTTAGCCGATATCACACGTGTATGTGAGTCGGAGGATCATGCACTTAACCAAATTTTAGATTACGCTCCCGATATTGTCGTTTTTGACACGGTCTATTGCTCAGATAGGTTTTTCTTTGAAATCAAAAGCAAGGTCAGAAACCTCATGTCTATTTCACCCGTATTTAATCAGATGCTGCGCGTTGATCTATTGTTCACGCGTAATGAGGATACCCTCCCAATTGGAAACGTCAAAATTTTCAAGGGTTTTGAATTCGCTATTTTTAATGAGAATTGTAAACCTATTTCGGACGAATTATATATTAATAATTTAAACAATGATTATTTGACCATTGGAATTGCCATGGGCGGTGGTGATGCTCCGAATAAAACATTAGCTGTGTTAAAACATCTCTCCTATCTGAAAACTCCATGTACATTCTGGGTATTACTCGGAGAAGGTTATAGGCACTCCTATCAAGACCTTGTCGATTGCATTACAAAAGACAGTAATCACGAAATTATTCTAGCAAAAACCAATCGCTCAGTTTGGAGTATACTAGCAAATTGCTCATTAGCGATATTGGCAGGTGGGCTTACGACATTGGAATCGGTATATGCTGGTTTGCCAACCATAAATATTTTTGATCGAGAAGAACAAATATATGCAACTGGCAAGAGAATATTTGATACTGGTATCTCAATAAATTTGGGGGTTTTTAAAGAATTGAAAAGCATTGATTTAATTAACAAGATTAACCATCTTTATGATAATAAAAGTTTGTTATTAGAAATGAGAAATAAAGGCAAAGGGTTGGTTGACAAGAAAGGAAGTAAACGCGTATTCCAAATTCTAGCCTCCAATTTGATTAACAGGTAAGTAAAATATCTTGATGAAGAAAAATAGCATAACACAACCTGTCGTTCATTTAGAAAACGCCAATGGTTACGAGTATGGCCTTGTTTTTCAACAGTCTCTCCAAATCGCGGCACACGCGCTAATGAGAATACATGGAAAAGGTAATGAGCGGACGTGGAAGATACTTTTATTTCGATATGTTGTTACAGCTATAAAATATAAATCCCTATTTGCGAATGTGAACCATGTTCCTTTTGATAACATCGCATTAAGAGCGGAGATGTCAACATCAACGTGCAGCGGAAGTGTCTCTAAAATAAGCAAGGTATTAAACGCTATCAAAAGTTTAATCAAAGGCATAATATCACCAACAACGCTAACGATACCTTCAGGCAATTATAGTTTTGGTATAGCATTGCCGGGTGATCTTCTCAAGGAGATCCCTTTAAACTCACGTTTATTATGGTTGCGGCCACTGAATCGAAAGGCAAACATGCGGTCAAATTTGCAAAAGATTGCTAATGAGATCCCCGACCCATTTAAAAAAAAAATCATTGAGAATATCCCTAAAGTATATGTTGAGTATTTTGATTATTACTGGAATCACATTGATGTGGAAAAAGCGGGAGGTATATCGTTTCATGTTCATTTTACAATAAAAGATTTTTTGAAAGAATTTGTAATAGCAAAATGCATATTAAATGGAGCTAAATTGTATTGCTATCAGCACGGGGGATTTTATGGTGAATTAGCAGAACACTTCATTCTAGACTTCGAACGCGAAATAGCCGATCGTTTCGTAACGTGGGGATGGGCATATAATATCAAAGATTTACCTTTAGGATCAGATAAGTTGTTAAAATTTAAAAATCGATATCAACAATTTTTGACCATAGGCAAAGTTGAGCGCATTTTGCTTCCCCTTCCTTATATTCGTGACGATTTAGCTAGGTCTTCCGACTTCATTGATTATTTAAACTTTGTGTTAATTCGCTTGGCAAACAGTATTTTTAGGTATAACGTATGCGTTAGATATAGACGAGATATCCTTGATAAGGAGAAAAGCAGCGCCAAATCAAAAATCATTGATGTTGAAGAATTAGGGCTTAAAATTGATGACTTTAAAGTTCCATCGTATGAGTCTATTAAACAATCCGAACTAGTGCTACTTCCTACACATCCCTCAACAATGTTTTTGGAATGCATTAGTGTTGATCACCCCGTTATTGCTATCTGTCCTGACACGTCTCTTTTGCATTCTAATTATTTGAAACAAATGCAGCCGCTGATGACTATTAACTTGGTGTTCACTTCTGTTGAAGAGGCTATAGATTTCCTTGAAAAAACGAATGTAGAGAAATGGTGGAAAATGGTTGTTACTAGTTCGATTTACAAAAAATTCAAATCATCGTATGCCTCAACTTTTGATTTAAAGAATGAGCTAGACAGAGAAGGGGGCATTTTCGATCGCGCCTTACAAATCACTGCACATCGGGATTAATTTCATTTCGGATGAATACTTTTTTAAAATACCTGTTTAAGATTAGAACGAACCTATCCAATGCATTTATCCAATATTTGGGTAGATACATCGGCCTTTCAGGTTTATATTACACATTTCTATCATCTGCCTTTGCGCGTGAGCGCCGCGCAGTCTTAGCTGGCAAGCTAAAGCACCTTGAAGAAACTAAGCGACTAAAAAGTAATTATTTTTTGCTGGTAAGAAACACACATAGACTCGAAAAGGGGCTCCTAATGCGTCCTCGCCGAGCTATTTTTGCGGTTGACTATATTGAAGAAACAATCGATTGCTTTGTAAATATTTACAAAACAGATACGATACATGAAAACAATCAACTTAAATGGTTTAGAGATGTCTTGGAGCTATATTTTAAAAGTGTAGAAATTACTCCGTTTCTTTCCACACAGCAAGATAGATTTATAAAACATATCCAGGCGAGTATAGAGGCATTATCGGTAATTGAAAAATCTGTACCATATTGCAGAATTCTTCAAGACCAATCGACTATTAGTTTTGAAGAGTTTTACAAGTTAGCTAAGCAACGGCGTTCAGTAAGATGGTTTTTAGATAGATCTGTCTCGAGGGAGTTAATTGATAAAGCTGTTTTAGTGGCCAATCAGTCTCCAAGTGCATGCAACAGACAACCTTTTGAATATCGAATTTTCGATGATCCCAAGTTGGTTAAAGAATTAGTGAATTATCCGATGGGGACAAAGGGTTATGGGCATTCGATACCGGTTATGATCGTTGTGGTCGGAAATTTAGACGCATACTTTGACGAGCGAGATCGCCATGTTATATACATCGACGCTTCGTTAGCAAACATGTCTTTGATGTTAGCGTTGGAAACCCTTGGGCTAAGTAGTTGTTCTATTAACTGGCCAGACATTGAAGCTAGGGAGAGAAAAATGGAAAAATTCCTTAAATTAGAAAAATACCAACGGCCGATCATGTGTATAGGCGTTGGATATCCCGATCCAGAAGGAATGGTAGCATTTTCAGAGAAGAGACCGTTATCACAAATTAGAAAGTACAATATATGATAGTTGAGCTGAGAGGAGTAGAATTCGTAAATAAAGGGGCAGAATTGATGCTACACGCGATACTTTCGGAATTGCGTAAGCATGATTCAAACGTAAAGGTTGTAATGCGACCTACTCCCCGTACGCCAAAAGACAAACTTAGGGCAGTTAATATTTATATTAGGATAAGGCCTTCCCGTCATCCACTGAAAAAAGCGCTAAAGAAGTTTATTCCTTCACAGTTTTATGCGTTGCTGGGCTATGTAAGAGATGAAGAGATTAAAGTTGTATTGGACGCATCAGGATTTGCTTTCGGAGATCAATGGGGGGCAAAATATGCAGAAGATCAACTCGGAAAACACATCGTCGAATGGAAGAAAAGAAATAAAAAGGTAATCCTGCTGCCGCAAGCGTTCGGAGGTTTCCATGACGATGAATTAAGAAAGGTGATGGTTAAGATTATTGATTATGCAGATCTGATCTTTGCACGAGAACCACGGTCGTTTGATTATTTACGCGAGATTTCAAATACGCCTAAAATAAAACTTGCTCCTGATTTCACGAATTTGATTAATGGAAAGGTTCCGACTAATTTAGATACCAGTTTAGAGGTTGCCATCATACCAAACTATAAGATGTTGGAGGCAACGCAATACGAGAAAAACGAATATTTTAGTTTTCTTCGAAATGCAGTGACTAATGTTAGGCAGCAGGGATTTAATCCGTTTTTCTTAATACATGAAGGCCAAAAGGATTTCAAACTGACGGATGAAGCCAACCAAGAGCTGAAATCGCCGATTCCTATTATTCACAACCCGGATCCATTGGTCATAAAGGGCATTATTGGTCAAACTAAATTTATAATATGCTCACGATTCCATGGAGTTGTAAGCGCTCTTTGCCAAGGTGTGCCTCCTATTGTAGCAGGCTGGTCGCACAAATACGAATTGCTATTAACTGATTACAATCAATCGAACCTCTTAATTCGCGATATTTCCGATAAAGATGAATTGCACAAAGCCGTTAAGATGCTTTCCCACGAACAAACTCGCACCGCCATAAGCAACGAAATTAAACAGCATGCAGTTATACAGAAGGAGCTAAGTAAAGCTATGTGGCAGACAGTTTTTAATGAAATTAAATCCTAATGGTGTCGGTAATTATCCCATGTTACAACTGTGAGTTGTTTTTGGAGCGTGCTGTTAACAGCGTGTTAGCGCAAACTCACAAAAATATTGAAATCATTCTTGTAGATAACCGTTCAACGGACAGTTCGTTTTCATTAATGAAAAAACTACAGGAAGCACATCCTACAAAGATAAGAATATGCCAAGAAACAAAAAAAGGAGCTCCTGCGACTCGGAATAGGGGTTTATATGAAGCTAAAGGAGAGTGGATCCAATTTTTGGACGCAGATGATGAGATACTATCGAATAAGATAGAGGGTCAACTCAACCTTATAACAAATGATGATATTTCACTCATTATAGGAGGATATATTAAAATAAATAATAATAGAGGCAGCAATGTTGAGATAACGAGGAATAAATACACTGATGAATGGATGAATCTCATCGACTCTAAATTGGGAATTACCAGTGCAAATCTTTTTAAAAGAAAAGTTTTGTTGGACGCAGGAGGTTGGGATGAGTCGTTATCTTCATCTCAAGAATATGAATTAATGTTTAGGTTATTGAAAATAGGTTGTAAAGTCGCTTATGACAATGGCCTAAATACCTATATCTATAAAAGAAATTATTCAATTAGTAAACCTAAGGATAAAGAAGCCTTTGATGAAATCTTAAAAACACGTATCGAACTAAGAAAAGAAATCAGAAGGCACTTAATTAATGAAAATAGATATTCTGACAAAATGCATTCTATTTTTAGCAAATATGTCTATAGGCTTTTATGGAAACGCAGGTACCAATTTAGCCAATATTACAATAAAATAATGGATGAAGAGGAGATAAAGGTTCCTTGGGGATACAATGTAAAGGCTATACTAAAAGCCAAGATTGCTTTTTATTTAAAAGCTCCTCTGGTAAAAAAAAGGGGGTAGCTTTGTTTACAGGAAAACACCTTGGTAAGGAAATAAATTTTATCGGGCAGCTGGTTTTTGAAAAGGATTATAAAATGGATACATCGATTCTTTTGGTTTGGGTTGGCTCTAACAATGTATTGGTATTTATAAGATATATAGCCACTGGCTAATGCTTGTCCCGGGTGGACAAAATGGCCGATTTAACATTTTAAGAAAAACGACTCCGATTTTAATCGGATAATAGTGATAGGAATTAAATGGTCTCTGTTGTTGTTCCATGTTTTAATTGTGAATCTTCATTGTATCGGGCAGTGGAAAGCGTTCTTTTACAAAGCTACCCAAACATCGAAATTATTCTTGTAGATAACGGTTCAACAGACGATACATTTCGTATAATGCTTTCAATGCAACGCAAGTATCCTGATAAAATTCGGATTTTTAAAGAATTAAAAAAAGGAGCACCATCGGCGCGCAATAAAGGATTACGAGAAGCAGCTGGGGAATGGGTTCAATTTTTGGATGCAGATGATGAATTATTGCCATATAAAATTCAAGGTCAAATTGACTTTCTTGGAAGTGAAGAGAATATTGGGATCATAATCGGGAACTACGTTGCCGTTGATTTAACAAGCAGGAAAAAAGAAACTAAAAAAGCGGTAAAAGATAAATGGGTTGGTTTGATGGATTCTCGATTAGGTATAACTAGCGCTAATTTATTTAGGAAGTCGGCCCTGTTGGCCGTAGAAGGTTGGAACGAGACCCTTAAATCTTCACAAGAGTATGAATTAATGTTTAGAATTTTACAAGCGGGGTTTAATGTTTTATATGATGATTCTATTTCCACATTAGTTTACAAACAAAAAAATTCTATTAGTAAGTCCTCCGATAATAGGCGATTTTTAGATATTCTGAACACCAGAATTGAATTAAGGAGAAAGGCCAAAAATTATTTGACACAACGCAATTTGTATACACGGAAAATTCACCGAGCATATAGTAAGTATGTGTTTAGAAATCTGTGGTTAAACAAATATAAGTTCAAGGAATATTTTGAGAAAAATATAAAGAAGGAATATCTTTCAGTGCCGCTCTTTTATCGTTATAATAGAATTATAAGAACTACATTGAGTTACATCTTAAAGAGGAACCCTGAAAAATAACGTCATCATACCCATAAATAAACAGTAAATTTGGCAGCTATTTCATAATCAAATCTGCGATTAATTAGGATTAAATTACCGATGAGATCAATAAATAAACATATAAGTTCTTTTGTTAAAGAATCGAAGGATAATGAGGCTATACGATTAAAAAGTGTTTTTCAGGTTTTTTTTGTAGCCAAATGGTCAATCGTTGGGATAATCGTTTTTATGTTTATAATAGGATTGATTCGAGGTCTTACTTCTCCAAACGAATATACAACAAACTCAAAAGTCATTACCGAACAAAATGATCAGACAGGAAGGGGCGGACTAAATAATCTGGCATCATTAGCCGGATTAAATACCAGAAATTTAATGCAACCCGAGACACTTTCGCCCGATCTGTATCCTAGCATAGTTACCAATGCAGATTTTGTACTTCAATTAGCAAGTGAGCAGTATTATTTCGAGGAGCTTAAAGATTCTTTAACCTTGGTGGATTATTTTGCCGAGTATGAAAGACAGAATTGGATTGCAATCGCAATCCAATCACCGAAGAAATTATTTTCTTTTTTTAAGCGGCGTGATAAAGAGGTGGTCTCCGAATCACTTAAAACTGAATATAATAGTTTGGATTCAGTAAGTTTTTATACTCAAATAACAGCAAAGGAAGTGAGTGCAATTAATAAATTGCAAAACAGAATTACTGTCAAAAGAACCGACCGAATCTTTGAAATAGAAACAAAAATGCCTGATGCAAAAGTAAGTGCAATTCTCAATAAAAAAATTATTGACCATTTAATCAATTATGTTATTAAGTACCAAACTGATCGAGAGAGACGCAATAACAAGTTTATTGAGAGCCAATTAATTGAGGCCGAGAAGAGATATAAGACTGCACAGCTGAATCTCGCCTCTTTTAGAGATAACAATGTTGGATTGATTTGGGAAGCGGATAAAGCAAATATGCAGCGACTTCAAGCAGAGTTCAGTTTAGCATCCAATATCTATAACAATCTAGCCCAACAGTTGGAACAGTCAAAGCTTAGATTGGAAGAGTCAAAACCCGTGGTAGCAATCTTTCAAAAACCGATTCTTCCACTCAGCCCAAGTGAACCAAATACTCCAATTTCAGCAATAGTATTTAGTATTTTGGGTCTTTTTATAGGAATTTCTTTTATTGTTTTTAAAATAGTGTTTGAGTTTTTTAAACAAGCTTAATGGCTAAGTTACCTTATATTTCGATAGTAATACCAATATATAATAACTCTAATGGTTTGTCACATATATTAAAGGCGCTTAAGAGTCAGAAATATCCAGCAAATCGTTTTGAAATTATAGTAGTAGATAATGATTCCAGCGATAATCCGGAAAAGATAGTTAATAGTTACCCGAACATTCATTTTCTCAAGGAAACACGTTATACTAAAAGCCCATACTCTGCACGAAATCGTGGCATTGAAGTGGCAAAAGGTGAAATAATAGCGTTACTCGATTCCACTTGTAAACCCTGTGAAGACTGGCTTCTAAATGGCACTAAACATTTGAAAAAAGCAGATTTAATAGGTGGAAAAGTGATTTTCGATGTGACTTTAAAAAGTAATATCTGGGAAATTTATGATTCAGTATCCAATATTAAAATGAAAGAGTCCATCGAACGGCGTGGATTGGCAGTTGGCTGTAACTTATTTATAAAAACAGTTCTCTTTAACGAACTAGGCTTGTTTGAAGAGGGCCTACGCTCAGGCGGAGACCTGCGATGGACCAAAAACGCAACACTTAATGGCTATTTACTGAAGTTTGCTGACACGGCAATTGTAACAATGAAACCTAAAAACTATCGTTCGTTGTTAAATAAAACCATACGAGTTGCAACAGGCCAACCTAAAGTTTGGCTGGAAAGTGGCACTTTTTTTTTGACTTTTATGAAGCGCATAATTTTGTTTTGGGTTCCTCCCAATCCAATATACTTGTCAAAAAATATTCGGAATAGCTCTTTGCCTGAAGCCAAACGATACTTTTTCTGTCTTTATTGTATTAGGTATTTTTTTAGGCTTATAAGTGTATACGGATTTATTAAAGGTTTATTGATTAAGCACTAGTGTTCAATTTCACTTTTAAACTGCCAAATGGCTTATCAAACGTAAGTATATCTATATATACTTACGGCGTGCTAATATTGTTATTATTTTTTCTTAGGCCGTATCCACAGGCATTTCTGGGCGCAATGGCAATGAGGTTGATTGATATGGTCGTACTTGGATTGCCGATTCTTTTTTTTTTATTGAATAGAACAGCCGAATATTTAACGATTAAAGTCGCAAATATTTGTTTCATTTTTTTCTTTCTCTTTCTTTTTGGTTTATACTCTTTGGTGAATGGATATTTAATGGGAATAACCAAATTTAATTTTAGAGATCCTTTAGACGTTATTCGTTATTTGCAGATCCCCGTATTCATGCTTTTCGGTTATTACTTAGCTTTACGTAGCGAATTTAGCGTTAAAAATATCTTAAGTGTATTCATTATTATCATACTAATTATCGGTGTCTTTGCTGTTATGCAAAAGATAATGCCTATCCAGTTTGGATTTGTAACCAAATTATACGCCCCCGAACACCAAAGCGAAAAATTGACTTCTACCGAGCGAGTCACGACGATTTTTGGAAATCCTAATACCACAGCCTTAATGGCTTGCTTATTGTCCTCGTTTATCTTAGGTTGCACATTGGTGAAAGGGTTTATTAAATCTTTTACAGTATTAACGATGCTTGGAATATGCGGATTGGTAGTGTTGTTATCTGGCTCAAGGACGGGGTTTATTGCATGTGGATTTTTGACAATTGTATATCTTTTCCTGCGGATGAGAAATAAATTTATGTTTATTTTAATCTCTGTAACTTTTATTTTTGGTGTTTGGTTATTTCGAGGCCTTATTCTAGATGTTATTAAGTACTTCAACTATTATCTATATGTTGGCATTCAAATCGTTCTAAATTTAGATTTCGAGACATTATTTGCAGCAGGAAATACATTCTCTAGACGGTTCGACAGATGGTTCATTGCTATTGATTTATTCAGAACCTCACCTATATTTGGCTTAGGTCCTTTAAGAGGAGTAGTCGTGTCTTCAACTGATAACTACTATATATATATACTTTTACGGAATGGGATTATCGGCTTATCACTTTATCTTTTCTTTGTAATTTATTCATTGTCGATAGCAATACATGGATTAAAATTGACAAAAGAAATCAAGTTATTTTCTTATGTCTACATTTTTCAAACATGTATAATTCTGTTAATGAACTTTTTGATCGAAGCTCAGATTCAAAATAGTGTCGTTTATCTCCATTTAACAACATTGGGAATATTACTGGGATTGATGAAACAACGAATTAATGAAAAAAATATATAAAGTAGCTCATTTAACTAGTGTACATCCTCGATACGATAACCGTATTCTATACAAAC
The DNA here is from genome assembly GCF_900109365.1 of Parapedobacter koreensis. Classification (GTDB taxonomy): domain Bacteria; phylum Bacteroidota; class Bacteroidia; order Sphingobacteriales; family Sphingobacteriaceae; genus Parapedobacter; species Parapedobacter koreensis. The sequence goes on from NZ_FNZR01000010.1 coordinate 122,316, forward strand.
AATGTGTTTCTTTGGCTAAAGCTGGATTTCAAACATATTTAATTGTGGCAGATGGGAAACAAGACGAAGTTTTTCGTGGAGTGCAGATTATAGACGTAGGGGCAAAACGGAACCTTTTGTATCGAATCACTCGTATAGCTTGCAAAATATACAAAAGGGCGAAAAAAATAAATGCAGACATCTATCAAATCCATGACCCGGAATTATTATTAGTAGCATATTGGCTCAATATTAGGGGCAAGAAAGTGATTTATGACGTTCACGAAGATTATCGTACGTCAATCGGGCAGAAAAAGTACTTAAATGTTTTTCTAAAGAAGCTGTTTACTGCAATTTATATACTTTTAGAGAGGCGAGCGGCAGAGAATTTTACAATATTGCTTGCAGAAAAGTATTATAAAGAATATCTTCCGAATGGATATACGATTTTAAATTATCCGATTCTCGAAAAGACGGATACGGAAAAAAAGAGAGAATACAATCTACCACCTACAGGAAATGATATTAAACTCTTATACACAGGAAACATCACAGAAGTAAGAGGGGCGTTAACACAGAGCATATTAGTTGATAAAGTTACCGATGTCTCTGTGACCTTTATCGGCTATTGTACAGAAGATCTCGCGAAAAGAATATGGCAGCAAGTAGATCGCAAAAACGCAATTGTAATTATTGGAATCAATGAATATATCCCTCAAGATAAAATAAAAGATGCTTACAAATCAGGAGATTGGCTAGCTGGCATAGCCCTTTTTCCTAAAACCAAACATTATGAAAAAAAAGAATTGACCAAGTTTTTTGAATACATGCTCAATGGCCTTCCTATAATTTGTTCGGATTTCCCCGCATGGAAGCAATTTGTGGAAGATAATCAATGTGGTATTGCTGTAGACCCTTTAAATTATACGGAAATCCAAAAGGCGATAGATAAACTTCTACAAAATGCTGAATTACGAAGTTTCATGGGATCCAACGGCCGACGACGCGTAACTAGTGAGTTAAATTGGGCATCACAAGAAAAACTGCTAGTAGGCATCTATAATCATTTAATCGATGGATATAAATAAATAGGCTTATTTAACCTCCTTTCCACTGCTTAAGTATATTGAAAAGATTGCCCCGTCTTTGTTCCGGTGTAGTTACATTATTAACTGCCGTTGCACCCAAGCGATCCTCTAGTTGCTTAACATACAAAGAGCGAGGTTGTTGGGTAGCTGAATTAAATACCACATTGATAATTTTGCCAAACAACGTATTACTTTCAGCGATAGCGGAATTCGTATTAATGTTCCAATTCATAGCTGTTGGTGGTATTTGAACTTCTAATTTATTTCCCTCGCAATTCCACAACATAATTTGTGCTCCGGTCCAGCCATGACCAGTACCATTGGACTTTGCGTTAATGACTCGGATGGAGTTTGCAAACACATTATCAAAGAGAATTCCTGTAGCCCAACGTTGATGAGGCCCGGTGTCAGCACGGCCATTTTCGGCATAACAATCCAAAAAAACATTTGGACCAGCGACTCTACTCCCTGTAACAAAATCATGCCTCCCCGATCGGGTATAACATCGTTGAATTAAATTAAAAGATCCATTGACAATATTGAAGGAATATCTGTTTCCTCCGACAGCTCTCGATTTCGGATCAAGCATCGCGCAGTCTTCCACAGTGATAAAGCTCGCCCCATTAAGAATGGTAACACAAGATTGCCCAAAATATTGAGCAGTAATTTTTCGTATCCAACAGTGCTCAGCTCCTCCAATTTTAACTGCTTCCCATCCATGGTTTTCATCTGTTTCGCTGGCGTAATCCGAAATCAAACGCAAACTCTCCACACCACAATTCGCGACGACCCTTGTGATATTTGCTTTATATACGATCCCACTGCCATACTTCTTATATATAGCATCCACCACAGGGATATTAAGACTTAGTTCATTACCATTTATCCCTGTAATAATCCGTTCATGTTTGATACGATATGCTGTGGGAGTCCATCCATATTGCGTCATACCAATTACTTTGAACCATGCCGCGTTCGGCGTTTTCTCTATAAGAATTGTGTCTCCTAGTTTGAGTCCTTTCGCGGATTGGATAGAAAAACTGCTGGCTCCGACTCCAACAAAGTCATCTATTATATTTTGTTCAGTATTCGATATAGGGCTGATTTTTGAATTTCCTCCGATACTTATCAATGTTTGTTTTGATTTTTTGGTTGCTTTTAACACTGTACCATTTTCTCCTTGTCCCTCGCCTGCTAGCACCACTCCTTCATTTCTAATGGAAAGCGTCCCATTAATATTATACGTTCCTTTGCGTAATAATACTTTACCCCTAAACCCATTTTTATCCAAAGGCAATTTACTTATTTTATCTATGGCATTCTGAATAATTTTCGTTTGATCACCCTTTCCTGGGGAAAGGGTAATTTTGACAGGCACATCGGGTATTGCAACTCCTCCTCCCTTGTATCCGGCATAAGAATAATCCGGCACAATATTAATAGCTTCTTTCTCTCCATTGGCAGCCCAATTTTTGGAGGCTATTTTGCCATTTCGGCCAATACTTATCACAGACGAAGCTGATTGAACCGACTGTCCGTTTAAGGCAGCAATGTAAACGACCAAAATGAGTGATAGAAATAATTGTTTAATCATAACTATTGAATTGCCGATAGATATTCAAATAGAACTAAATATATTTATTATATTACTAAAATTTCTTAATATTGCTCGTAGATTCAATCATCAATACCTCCGAAGCATCACTTGAATGTCTGAGAACAAAAAAGTATCAATAATCACACCACTTTTTAACGGAGCGCAATTTGTATCTGAGACAATTGCGAGTGTATTACTTCAATCGTATCAAAATTTAGAGTTACTCATTATTGATGATGGTTCCACGGATAGTGGTCCTCAAATTGTGGAAGAATACAAAAAAAAGGATAATAGAATTAAATTCATCCGTAACGACCATAACCTTGGCCCAGCACGAACACGCAATCGAGGCATAGAGGTGGCGACTGGCCGTTACATAGCCTTTTTAGATAGTGACGATATTTGGTTGCCTAACAAGTTGGAGGTGCAACTACACTTTATGGAGAAAAATAAAACCCCTTTTACATTCACACATTACGAACAGCTGGATGAAGAAGGCAATTTCCTTAAAAAAATGGACTATTTCCCCGATAAGGTCGACTATCGTTCAACCATGATGTCCAACAAAATTGGATGCCTGACGGCAATGTATGACACCGTCTACTTTGGCAAAGTATACATGGCTGATATTAGAAATCGCCAAGATTATACTCTATGGCTACAATTGTTGAAGAAGGTGAAATACGCGTATTGCGTGCCAGAAATCCTAGCCAGGTATCGTATAAGAAAAGGATCGATATCCAGCAATAAATGGAAACTGATAAAATACCATTGGCATATTTATCGACATATTGAACAACAGCCTTTTTTTACATCGTTGTATTACATCACAAACTATATTACCTTGCGTCTGTTGAGAAAATAAACCATTAAGAATGATTGTATTACTCACAGGATCCACCGGCTTTGTTGGCCAAAATCTTACACCTTACCTGAAGAGACAAGGCATGGACTGTCTACCCGTTATGCTTAGAGACAGCAAATGGCAACAAAAATTGATAGACAATTACACCGCTGTCGTCCACCTAGCTGGCAAAGCGCATGATACAAAGAACACCAGCGCAGCCGATGAATATTTCCAAGTCAACACAGAACTGACAAAACAGCTTTTTGATCATTTCTTGCAAAGCAAGGCAGAAGATTTCATTTACTTTAGCAGTGTGAAGGCCGTAGCAGATACTGTGGAAGGCATTTTAGAAGAATCCATACACCCCAATCCCCAAACGCCGTACGGACAGTCAAAACAGCAGGCTGAGAAATACCTCAATAGTCAACCATTACCGCCTGGCAAACGACTGTTTATCCTTCGTCCTTGTATGATTCACGGGCCGGGGAACAAAGGAAATCTCAACCTACTTTACAAAGTCGTCAAAACGGGAATCCCTTATCCTTTGGCTGCTTTTGATAACCGCCGTTCCTTCCTTTCCATTGATAACCTCCAATTTGTGGTCAAGTGGTTAATTAAAAATCCGGATATTCCGAGCGGCACCTACAACTTAGCAGACGACGAAGCCCTCTCTACCAACGAATTGATACGGATTCTAGGAGAGGCCCGAGGAAAGAAGACGAGGCTCTGGAGGTTGTCGCCAAACATTATCAAAAGTGTAGCCGGATGGGGCGACCGACTTACATTACCATTCAATACCGAACGCCTTAAAAAACTGACGGAAAACTATGTAGTAGATAACAGCAAAATCAAAGACGCTCTAAAAATCGGTCACATGCCTGTATCAGCAAGGGAAGGATTGCTTAAGACGTTGAGAAGTTTTTAATATGTCGCTTCAATACATAACCCTTCACACCGATATACATCATACCTAATCCCACCAACACGCCAATACTGCCCCAAATCTGTGTAGCCGCGGAATAGTCAGCCAGTCTAAAGACCAACAATCCCACCCCCACCTGCAATAGACCGTAACAATATGAGATGAACAACTTATCCCCTCCCCCCTCGTTCGCCAAATACTGATACAAATGCGTCCGGTGCGCCTTAAAAATATTTTCCCGCCTGAATAGCCGGTGAATGATAGTAAGCACACTATCCACTCCATACACCGCAAAAAACATCATATATACGAAGTTACCTGTAGCGAGAATCAGATTTAACGTGGCAAAAATCAAAATAAAACTCATGCCTACACTACCCACATCCCCTGCAAAACACTTTGCACGCCCCCGGAAGTTGAAAAAGGCAAACACGCCATTGGCAATGGTGGTACAATACAGCAGGCGGTCATCGATGAAGCCAACGTCCCAGTTGACCAGCCAAAGCAATAACAACACCGCGAAACTGTACATAGCGGTAATACCGTTAATACCATCCATGAAATTATACGCATTGATAGTACCAATGACCAATATCAACGCTATTGGAATGACATACCAAGCAAAATCAAACAGCTGCACTTCGGCAAAAAGTAACAATACGGCAATCAAATGAACGCTGATGCGCAGCCGATTTGAAAGCGTAAGCATATCGTCAAGAAAGCTAATGAACATAATCAGCGTAAGGCCGGCAAAAAAATAGGGATAGCCCCCGCCACTCCAGATAAACCACGCCAATACCCCGAGGTAAAAAACGATCCCTCCGCCGCGGATGGTCACTTGCGTGTGGCTACTGCGCTCGTTGGGCTTGTCGATGATATTATAACGGTCGGCAATTCGAAAATACACCAACATGGCGGCAAACAGCAAAACAGCTATCCATGCATAAATCATGGGACAAAGATAATTTTTTTGATGCATTCATCAATATGACCTGATCACCTGTGGCGTTGCCGATCACCTACCCGCGGCCGGAAAGCCCCACATCCCAGTGCAGTGAGCTGGCGATCAGGCTGCGGTGAGCGTGCTGTAAGGGTGCGTCAAACACCCGGCAGACACCCAGCTCACCGCTGGCAGACAGCTACCCCACGCGCAGCAGTCTTGGAGCAGTTACAGAAGCGCTGGGTCGCTTGTTTTGGCATCATCTACGTTTTACCCCACTTTCTTCCGCCATTCTCCTCCCATTCTTCTACCATAATGCGGGTGCTATCCGGCCCGGATGCGGTGCGGATCTGGATTTTTTACGGATACGCCCCGGATCAGCCCCGCATCGCGCACGGGGGATGGTGGGAGAAAAGGGATAGTTGGTGGAAACAACAATTGAAGATAAAAACAAAAAACCCGCTTCAAATGAAGCGGGCCAGTAGCCTCGACGGGAATCGAACCCATATCTAAAGTTTAGGAAACTTCTATTCTATCCGTTGAACTACGAGGCCATTAAATCTCCGACAAAAATACACTTTTAAGCGAACAATGGAAAAATTTTCCCGCTCATCTAACGGACGGCACAAAAGTGATGGCAATCATTTTAACAACAGGCTGGCAAGAAATAATGTAATGAAAACTTCAAAAAAACGCTCCCATAAACATTTTATATAGCCCATTGATAAAAACGATATCACGTCATGGAGATAAAGCGTACTTTTGCAGTGTCAAAAAATAAACAGATTAGCTATGAGTTTTACAGGAAAAAAATTCCCCAGTGTTACCGTTGATGCGATTGATTACCTCGGTGATTACTTGTCCATCAACGTTTTTGAAGAAGCGACCAAAAAAGGAAAAAAAGTCTTATTATTCTGGTATCCTAAAGACTTCACGTTTGTATGCCCTACCGAATTGCATGCATTCCAAGAAGCATTGCCTGAATTTGAAAAACGCAACACCATCGTTATCGGTGCATCATGCGATACCAATGAGGTACACTTTGCTTGGTTGAACACGGCCAAAGATAATGGCGGTATCGAGGGCGTAACGTATCCCATCCTTGCTGACACCAACCGCAATCTTTCCCGCGTATTGGGCATATTGGAAGGTGAAGAAAAGGAAAGCGAAGAATTCGGCTACATTTTCGAAGGCTCGAATGTGACGTTCCGCGCTACTTACCTCATCGATGAGGATGGCAAAGTTTTCCACGAAAGTGTGAACGATATGCCTGTAGGACGCAACGTGAAGGAATACCTCCGCCTAATCGATGCGTACGCACACGTGCAGAAATTCGGCGAAGTATGCCCGGCCAACTGGGAAGAAGGCAAAGAAGCCATGAACGCCACCCGTGATGGTGTAGCCACTTACCTGGCCAGCCAAGTTTCATTGAGCTAACACAAAAGCTCATCAAGGATGCCTGAAAAATCAACCTGATTTCTTGGGCGTCCTTGTCCCCTCAAAAGAGGATTCAAACAAAAAACAAAATGTATTATGTTACAGGAATTAGAAAACGATAACCTTGCTGATATCGTAAAAAATAACGACGTGGTACTGGTACAGTACTCAGCCACCTGGTGCGGCAATTGCAAAATCATGAAACCGAAGTTCAAGAAATTGGCATCGGAAAATGAACAAATCCCTTTTGTCATTGCTGATGCCGAGCGGTTTCCGCAGTCGCGGCAGCTGGCCAATGTCAGTAACCTGCCTACCTTCGCGGCATTCAAGGGTGGCCAATTGGTGAATCAGGTGCAGACCAATAAATTTGACCCATTAATTGACTTGCTGAATGAAGTTGCCCATAATTAAGCACCTGACTGAGTTTATCGAGCAAAACGACCAAGACTACGTGCTCGAAGCCATCGAAACGCTTGAATCGCTCACTGAAGTGCCTTCATTGAAAGATGAGGAACTGGATGTAATTGGTGAGCTTATCTCGAACATGTACGGGGCTATCGAAGTGGACAAACTCGTAAAAGGCGGAATGGAACGCAAAGAGGCCCTCAATACCTTTATGAAACGGGTGCTGGGCTCCATCGACAAGGGATAAATAAAGCGACTGGTTTTCCACAAAAAAGTGTTTAAAACGAATCTTTTGTGGAAAACTTGTTGCAGAAAGCTGGTCTTACGTCGGGCTTATTCTCGTATCTTTACCGTTGTTAAAGGTTAACTTCTTAAGGCCGTTTTATTCGTCTGTTGGTTGGAATAAGCATACGTTTGTTTTAATAGTTATTAAAATCAACGGTTTTAAGATTTAAATGATTTTTTAATTGTTAATTTGCAAAAGCCGTCCCGATGTTTGTCGGGACGGCTTTTGTTTGTTCACGCCAAACCCCTATCTTTAGGGCCATGAACGTAAGAATCCTTGTCAATCTGCTTTTTTTCCTTGGCATAACCTCTTTATCCATTGCGCAGAGCCAGCAGCCGCAGCATGCTGGTGAAATCAAGCAGGCGATAAAAAAACTGAATACCCTAGGTTCCGTACTGTACTTTGCCGCGCATCCTGATGATGAGAATACGCGGTTGATTGCCTGGCTTGCCAAAGAAAAACGTTACCGGACGGGCTACCTGTCGCTCACCCGCGGCGATGGTGGGCAAAACCTTATCGGCACGGAGCAGGCGGAAGAACTCGGCCTTATTCGCACCAACGAGCTCCTTGCCGCACGGCGTGTAGACGGCGGTGAGCAATTCTTTTCACGGGCCCTTGATTTCGGGTTTTCAAAGACATGGGATGAAACGTTCCGTTTTTGGGGACGTGACAAAATTCTGGCCGATGCGGTATGGGTCATCCGCAAATTCAGACCTGATGTGATCATCACACGCTTTCCGCCCGATGAACGGGCGGGCCATGGGCACCACCAAGCGTCTGCCTTGCTGGCCATTGAGGCCTTCAAAGCGGCAGCGGATCCCGCCCGTTTCCCGGAACAACTTGCCGATGTGAGCGTATGGCAAGCCAAACGATTGCTGTGGAACACATCCAGCTTCTTCCAGGGATCGCCTTCTTCTTCCAGCCATTTCCTGACGAATATCGGTGAATATAATCCCTATATTGGTGAATCTTATGGAGAGATTGCTGCCGAGAGTCGCTCAAACCACAAAAGCCAAGGTTTCGGATCGGCCCGCCAACGTGGCAACAGTGTCGAACGTTTTGAGGCACTACAGGGCGACATACCAGCGGAAACGCTTTTTGATGGGATTGAAACGTCGTGGAAGCGCGTAGATGGAAGCGACAACATTGCTCAGCTGATTGCTAAGATAGACGAACAGTTTGACCTGGAGCATCCGGAAAATTCCATCACCGACCTTTTGGCCTTGCTTAGTGAGGTGGAAAAGCTGGACGACGAGTATTGGAAAACCCAAAAGTCGACCGAAATCAAGGATCTTATTCTCGCTTGTGGTGGCATTTGGTTTGAAAGCTATGCGCCTACGGGCAAATTCGCCATAAACGAACAGATTCCCATCCGTACTGCATTTATCGTGCGCCGTCCCGATGTAACCGTGACAGTGGGCAATACCACACTCCCTTTTAATGAGCTACATGAGGAATCATCCGTTTTTACCGCCTCAACCCTTACTCAGCCTTATTGGCTGCGCCAGCCTCATGGGTTGGGCAGCTTTGTAGTGGATGATCAGGAGGATATAGGTCACCCAGGGAATAAGGATAATCCTAAGACTACGGTCTCCTTACGCATCAATGGGAAAACGCTTACTTTCGAACGTCCAATTGTATATAAATACACTCATCCCGTGCGCGGTGAGGTATACGAGCCCCTGGTCGTTGCACCGAGGATAACGGCTAACCTCAGCCAAAAAGCTTTGGTATTTAATGGTGATGAACCCAAGACACTCGAAGTGGTCTTCACTGGCCATACCCAAGAGCAAGTTTCGGCTGTCGCGATGCTAAGCTTGCCTCCGGGATGGCGGGCAGAACCGCAGCAACTGCCGTTGAACTTTTCAGCGAAGGCCGAGGAGACCACGGCCAAATTCACCATCTATCCTGCACAGCAGGCTTCACTCGCTGATTCGTTGAGCATTGCACTGCAATATGGCGATGGTACGGAAACGGCTAAAGCTATCCGTACCATCGCTTACGAGCACATTCCGCGCATTACCTGGTTTCCTCCAGCGGCAGCACGCCTCGCTAAGGTGGAAACAGGTGTATCGGCTACCCGCATTGGCTACTTGCCCGGAGCAGGCGACTTGATTCCCCAGTCCTTGCGCGAAATCGGGCTCCGTGTAGATATGCTTACTGAACAAGAGGTCCTGTCCGGAAACCTTGCACAATATGATGCTATCGTCACCGGCGTTCGGCTTTACAACATAAACGATCGCATACCGTATATGCAATCCCGCTTATTGGAATATGTCAAAAATGGCGGCACATTGGTGGTGCAATACAATGTAAGTGGTGGACTGCAACCTGTGGATCTGGGACCTTACCCCTTCCAACTCACCCGCAATCGGGTCACCGATGAGACAGCTCCCGTAACCATTCGCACGCCCGATAGCCGGGTGTTGAACTACCCGAATAAAATCACGGCAGCAGACTTTGAGGGGTGGATACAGGAGCGCGGGCTGTATTTCGCAGAAGGCGTTGATGGACACTATGAACAGCCGCTGCGTATGGCTGACCCCGGCGAAACGGCCAGCGATGGCTCGCTATTGGTGGCCTCTTATGGCAAAGGTAACTTTGTTTATACATCGCTGGCTTTTTTCAGGCAATTGCCCGCCGGCGTGCCGGGGGCTTATAGATTATTTGTAAATTTGCTCGCGAAACCCAATTGATTAAACAGATATATTAACATGGAACAACACATTGAAGAGCCTACCAAGGGTACAAACACCAATGGCTATTTTTATTTGCTTGGTGCGATATTTGGCGGTTTGACCGGCGGCTTCACGCAAGAAAGCTTCCTCGCTGCCCTTATCGGTGCCGTGATAGGGCTGCTGTTTGCCGGCTTCTTTGTTGGCAGCCTGCTCAAAGGCCGCGAGCATGACCGATAGGGGATTACCTCCCTTTGTGCGCAGCTGGAAGCGGTTTTATTGGATCGTCGTAATCTGGTTGCTGGTATTAATCCTACTGTTTTACTTATTCACTACGTATTTCGGATGAGTACAACGGACTGGATTGTATTGTTCTGCACGCTGCTCTTCATCGTTGCCTATGGCGTATACAAGAGCAAAGGTATCCAGAATATCGACGGATACCTATTGGGCAATAAGTCCCTGTCTTGGTATCATGTCGGACTATCCGTGATGGCTACGCAAGCCAGTGCCATTACCTTTCTCTCAGCACCGGGCCTGGCTTACTCGTCGGGTATGAGTTTCGTGCAGTTCTACTTCGGCCTACCATTGGCCATGATTGTACTCAGCATCTCCTTCGTGCCCATGTTTCATCGCCTACGGGTATTCACCGCCTACGAATTTCTGGAAAAACGTTTCGACGTGCGCACACGTGCATTTACGGCGCTGCTGTTTCTGATCCAACGGGGCCTTTCCACCGGCATTACCATCTATGCCCCTGCCATCATCTTATCCAGCATCCTCCAAATCAATGTGGTCTATACCACGCTGTTCATCGGCACACTTGTGGTGCTTTATACCGTATATGGCGGTACAAAAGCAGTTTCCTATACACAGCTGCTACAGATGACCATCATCTTTGGCGGATTGCTCACAGCTGGGATACTGGTGGTACACATGCTTCCTAAAGACATCGGCCTGATAGAGGCATTGCATATTGCCGGCAAGTCGGGCAAGGCCAATGCCATTGATTTGACGTTTGATTGGAACAACCAATATACCTTATGGAGCGGCCTTATTGGCGGTTTTTTCCTGCAGCTTTCGTATTTCGGCACCGACCAGAGCCAGGTTGGGCGTTACCTCACGGGATCATCTATCCGCGAGAGCCGCATCGGCCTGCTGATGAATGGCCTCTTGAAGGTGCCCATGCAATTTGCCATCTTGCTCATCGGCATATTGGTATTTGCCTTCTATCAGTATAACAGCCCGCCGATATTTTTCAATAAATATGAGCTCAATAAAATTGAAAACAGCGGATATGCTGCCCAAGTAAATGAGCTAAAGGCCGAGCATGAATTGATTTTTAAAAAGAAGCAGGAGCAAATAAACCGGTTGACAGTAGCGCTTGACCATGGCGACGAGGCGACCATTGCAGATGTGCGCGAGCAGTTGCGCCACTCGGATACACAGGCTCACGAAGTACGGCACAATTTGATAACGCTCATGCAGGAACACGACAGCCTGGCCGACACCAATGATAACAACTACATCTTCCTGTCTTTTGTCACGGAAAATTTTCCAAAGGGACTTATTGGTTTATTGGTGGCTATCGTATTCATGGCTTCCATGGGTGCTACGGCGAGCGCCATCAATTCCCTGGCGTCTACGACGGTCATCGATATTTATAAACGTTTTGTCAGCAAAACAGGTAGCGAACGCGGGTATCTCTCTGCTTCACGGATTTTTACCTTAGCTTGGGGAATATTCTGCGTCATCATTGCCTTATATGCCAGCAAATTGGGCAACTTGCTGGAAGCCGTAAATATTTTAGGATCGCTTTTCTACGGCACTATACTTGGCATTTTCGTTGTAGCCTTTTATGTCAAACGAGCCGATGGCAAGGCCGTGCTATGGGCAGCTATCTTCACCGAAATTATCGTAATCGCCCTCTGGTGGTCTGATACGATGGCTTTCCTGTGGCTCAATCTCGTGGGTTGCGCGGGTGTCGTGCTCTTTGCATTGCTTTTTCAAAGCTTCCGATACAAAGCATACAGCACCTGAAGGTCGTAATCGGTCAATTCAGCGCTCGTATCACGTTGAACATAATGCAGTTTGAATGCTTTGATGGCAGCGGCCTCATCACGTGTATCGTAACCGATAATGCGCAAGGCATCCATGGGATTGAAATTTTCCGGCGGTACTGTCAGCTCTTCTTCATGAGGCCAAAGGCCAAATCCACGCTCAGCCAGCCGTTTCCACGGAAAAAAGGCGCTGGGATCCTCTTTCCGTGTAGGTGCAATATCCGAATGCGCAATAAAGTTGGCCGTTGGAATGTTATATTTCCGTTTCAGTGTATCCAATACGTTTAGTAAGCTGTAAATCTGCGGATCGGAAAATGGCTCATTCCCGTTGTTGTCGAGTTCAATACCTAATGAAACGGAATTGAGATCAGTTACACTGCCCCACTTGCCTGCTCCGGCATGCCACCCGCGTACGTAATCGTTGAGCAGCTGGTACACCTCTCCATGACGACCAATTACATAGTGGGCGCTTACTTCCGAATGCGGCACGGTGAAGGTATGCAAGGTTTGCTCCAAGCTGTCCTGTGCGGTATGGTGTATAATGACATAATTGGGTTTGCGTAGGTTGAAGTGAATAGCACCTACCCATTGCGCATCACGTTTTGCCTGTGGACCTTCGGATACGGTGGCCACCCCGGAGGTATCATAAGTGACCCCAAGGCGCGGTGTGGCATAAGGCAGCGGCTGCCGGATTTGCTCGGCAAGCACCTTCACCTGTTGCTTGTACTGTTTGTTGGTCTTGGCGTAGCGATTGGCACTGCATGCTGAAACGACAAGTCCTACACATGCGACGTGGATGATGATACGCAGAGATGGGAAGCCTATCTTTGCCATACGTCTTTGGATTACCTCGGAATCTTGAACAGCAGGCCTAATGCCAGGGTTTGGCTGGTTTGGATGTCGGTATGCTGCCGACTATCATACACCAGAATACCGGTCAGTGTCACATTGATCAACCTCGTGACGGACGCTATTAGCGTTGCATCCAAGCGGTGGGCCGGATCACCGAGTTCTTCGTAGTTGGCAAACATATTGTAGCGGCTCTTGAGATTAAGGTTTTGCCCAATGTTACGATCGAGGTTGGCGGTGAGCTGGAATGCAAGGTCGTTCCGGAATCGCCTTCCGGGCTCGACACCATACCGCGATCCATCGGTCGCTGTCGGCGCCACGCTATCATCCCATACGAACGTTTGCCGTGCCGTACCCGTACCAATACGCAAGGAAAAGGTATTATCCGGTTTATACTCAAGACCGAATGATTCGGTCAAGTAACCCGGAGCCATGAAATTGGACTTCACATTGGCGATGCTATCCCGACCAGTGCTGCTCGTTGCGTAATTATAGCCGACATCAAACTGGCTTTCAAATGTGAGCGAGGTAAATAGTGACCAATAGGTGGCCACTTTCAACGAAAGTTTATTATCCCAAAAAATCCGGTCATTATTTTTACGGGGCAGCTGATCCCTGTTCTTCATCTTACCGTATTGCAAGTTTAACTCCGTGACAAAGTTGGTATTGTTGCGCGTATAATCGGATTTGTGACTGATAAGCGCCCCTACGGAAATGGAGTTGACACCACCGGATTGCCAGTTATCGCTGAACGACGCCTGGTTGGCATTGACGCCAAAGGAAGACCAATGTCGCCAGTAAATCACCTGCAGATCCAAAGCCGATACGGGCAACGTAACCGGACGGATATTCAGTGCTGGCCTGTCCACTTTGAGGCTATTGGAATCCGGCTTACGCCGCAATTCGTCCAAGTTATAAATCTGGGCTTTCCCGATTGAAACGCCTAGCAGCAGAGTTGCAAGCAAAAAGTAAAACTGTCGTCTCATAATTGTTGCAAAATTAGCAAATATCGTGCTGCTTTTTATTAAGCGGGCTATTTCTCGGGTGGATTTTGCTTTTAGTAAATTGGTTCTGTGCCGTTGCTTCACGTCCGGACCCGGTGCCACCCGTATGCTTTTCTCTTCTTCCCTAAGACACTTTTGGATGCGCATAAGCAACCTAGGGAGATGAACGGAGCGAGTCTCCCAGTTGCGTTGCGTATCCAAAGTACCGCCCCTCTCCGCTATGCTTCCCTTCTTCTTCCTAAGACATCTTTGGATGCGCATAAGCAACCTAGGGAGATGAACGGAGCGAGTCTCCCAGTTGCGTTGCGTATCCAAAGTACCTCCCCTATTTCCCCGTTTCAGGAAACGGCGGCAACCGTCGGGCGGCTGGATTTCGCCGGTATTGCGCCAGCGACGAACGGATATAAAACGCCAAGTTATAATCGTTTGCACTCAGGACAAAAAAGTAAGAAGGTCGATACTGCCGCATAAAATCAATCAATGTCTCGCCCTTGAGACCGGTGACCCCGCTCACCAATTCAGGAGTAAACCGATAATCGATGACCGTTTCGCGATAGTCTTGTTCAATAATTTCCTGGAGCCTACGCGAATTTTTGCCTTCCCTGCTGATTAGCTTGTATAACGCATCAATACTCAACCCTGCTCCAGTGGGGGCCACCGAGAAGATAGAACCAGCATCGCCTTTGCTGTAAGCTGTGCTATATTCCCGTTTGTTTTCCTCCAATCGCTCTTCGGGGCTACGCCTAGCGATGACGGACACCTCGTCAAGCCATATCGTGGAACGTTCCATATTAAAGAGCACAATCTTTTTATCTTTTACCACCAAGGTATCGGGATGATAGCCCTTGGCCGCGGCTATCAGAATATCCCCGGGGGACGCCTGAATCGAAAATTCGCCCCGTGTGTTGTTGTATCCGCCGTCATCATTTGCGGTGTTATAAACATATACCTGAGCAATGCGTTGCTGGGTATGCTTGTCGAACACGATACCTTCCACAGCGGTTTGTGCTACGGTCATGCCAGACCACAGCAGCAAAAAGAACACTCCAACAAAAAGAAAAAGCCTATGTTTCACTGTCGTAAAACTACAGTTAAGTTGGCAGTTGGCGAAAAATTTAACATCATTTTGCAAATACAAACAGGTCATTGTGACACCAAGATAAGCTGCCCGACAAATAAGGATTCCGTTTTTAAACCGTTCAAATCCATTAAATCGGCGGTAGACATCCCGTACTTGCGGGCAATTTCGGCCAAGGTATCACCCTGTTTCACCTCATGGATATCGATACGTACAGGTGCTTTCGCCTGAGCAACCTGAAGTTCTTCCGGCTTATTTTCGACAATCTCGGTTTGCACGACTTCCTCGCGCCTGATTTTTTCATTGCGGCTTTCCGCTCGATCGTATTGGTGCAGTTGGTAGCGCTCAATAAGATCGATCAGCATATCGGCATACCGCGGATTGGTTGCATAACCTGCTGATTTCAGTCCTTTTGCCCATCCCTTATAATCATCCTTATCGAGCTCGAAAAGTGACTCGTAACGCTTCCGAAGCAAAAACTGTGAATGGTCTTTAAATGAATCTTCCGCATGTTCGTATACCCGAAAACAATCGTCACGGCGGTCGTCATCCTGATAGGTTTTCCCTCCTATCCACTCGGGAGTGCACTTGATGCCAAAATGATTATTCGCTTCACGCGCCAGTGTACTATTGCCGTTTCCCGATTCGAGCAGCGCCTGCGCCAACTTAATGCTGGCAGGAATCCCGTACTTGTCCATTTCGGAGATGGCAACATCTTTATACCGATCAATGTATTCATATCCCGATGTACTGGTATAGGAAATAGATGGTTTGGCAGGCGCTACGGATGGTGTACGGGTCGGCTGGGTGCTGCGGGTCGGCACAGGGCGCCTACTCACGCGGGGATTTTGGAGCACGTCATGCTTGGATAGGCACGAAGTAAATAATAAGACGGTGAGTAATGCGTATAGCTGTCCTTTCATTTAGTTAGAGGAGTAATTGTTGTCCGATGTGCAAGCGCGAGTTGGTAAGTCCATTGTTGCGCTGGATGGTCTTCACCGTTGTGCCGTACTTGCGGGCAATATCATATAAGGTATCCCCCTGTTTCACGGTGTACCAAGCGGTTTCCTCCGGTTCATCCATCGCTGCAAGCGCCATTCCCTCTTCCGGCTGTTTATCCAACTCATGCAGGTTGTATTTCCGGATGATACCAAGTACCTTGGATGACCAGGAGCCACTATGGGCATACCCGGAGCGGGCAATGCCTTGTACCCATTTTTGGTATTCATGGGGCTGGTACAAATCAAACAGTTCTTCAGTACCTTTACGACGTTTCAGAAAATCGATGAAATCCTGGTAGGAGTCGGTTACTGAATCGTATCCTTTGTAGGCCGAACGGATTTCCGTGCTGCTATTAGGTCCCTTGATGCCAAAGTGATTGTTGAGATGCCGAGCTACGCGACTGGTACCGTGTGCGCTCTCATGCATCGCAATAGCGAGGATGATGCTCGCAGGACATCCATAGGCTTCCATGTGCTGGATGGCGGCATCTTTATAGTGTTCGATATAGGTTTCCGGTGATTCTTGGGCCAAGGTGCGAGTAGCCAACGTCGAGGTCAACCACATAGCAAGGGATAAGGCAATGGTAGTCTTGTTGATTCCTTTCATAGTACATGATTTTAGCTTCACCGCTTCCGCAACACAAACAATCCATCGCGAATGGGAAGAATCAGTTTATCTACGCGTTCATCAGCTGCAAGCTGTTCATTCAATGAGACGATTTGTTGGGTTTGTGAATCACCGGCACCGGCGACCACCTTCCCTTTCCATAATACGTTGTCAATTAAAATCAGGCCACCCGCACGACACTTTTCAAGTGCAAGCTCATAATAAATAGGATTATTTTTTTTATCGGCATCAATAAAAACGAAATCAAACGGACCAACCAGTCCGGGAATAACGGCGGCGGCATCGCCTATATGGTAATGAACGGCATGCTTCCATTCCGATTGCTCAAAATACCCACGCACGCGATCTTCCAATTCAGGGTTATTATCAATCGTGTGAACTTCACCCCCCGGCACCAGGCCTTCCGCTAAGCATAGCGTGGCATACCCCGTGAAAGTACCTATTTCAAGGATAAATTTGGGTGCTACCAACTTGCTCAGCAATGCAAGCAGCCTGCCCTGATATGGGCCCGATAACATATGGGGCCTTGTTTCTTTCAGGTAGGTTTCCCTGTTGATACGCTGCAATAAAGCAGGCTCAGCATCACAAGTCCGCTCCAGATAGCTCGTCAATATATCATCGAACATATCCATTGTACCCGCAAAGTAAATAAACTTAACACAATTTAACAACCACTACGATGTAACGTTTTGTAAGTTTGGGCATCAGAATCATAGCCGAGAAAACATAGTGAACGCTTTATCATGCTGAAATCCGTCATTGCCACCTTCGTTGTTACAGGGTTCTTTGTTACATACACCTACGCCCAGTCGTACCAATTGACCGGACAAATCAGGGACGAACAGGGACAGCCTGTACCTTTTGCCAGCATTTATAAAGCAAGTACCACGATAGGTACAGCAGCCAACAGTGAAGGAATATTCCAGCTGCAGTTGCCGCCCGGCGAACACGAGCTGCTCGTCCGTGCCGTTGGCTACCAGCAGGTTGCTCAGCAACTAACGGTGCCGAGCGACACATCCATCACCATCACGCTACATACGGAATCCTACCTGCTCGCTGAGGTAGTCATCGGCAATGGTGAAGATCCGGCGTATGCCATTATACGGCATGCTATCCGCGAACGCCGGAAACACTTGAATGAGACCAGCCCCTATACGGCAAAGGTATACATCAAAGGGATGCAGCGCTTGTTGCAGGCACCGAAGAAATTCTTGGGATTTGATGTCGATCAGGTCGCGCAGGAAATAGGGCTCGACTCCAACCGCACTGGCATCGTGTACCTCTCTGAGTCCGAATCCCGCATCACGGTACGCCCGCCAGACAACTTCCACGAGGAGATGATCAGTTCCAAATTTTCGGGCAACAACCGGGGGTTCAGCTTCAACCGCGCAGCGGATTTAAAATTGAATTTCTACGAAAACCATCAGCCCATCATTGAGGGATTGAGTCCCCGGCCTTTCGTATCGCCCATAGCAGACAATGCACTGAGCTACTACCGGTACCGCCTGCTGGGCACCACTGAAGAGAATGGACTCACCATCAACAAAATACAGGTCATTCCGCGCCGCAAGGCCGAGCCGCTCTATTCAGGCGATATCTACATCATAGACGAATCCTGGCGCATATATGGCGTCAACTTGCAGCTCACCAAGGGATCAAGCATCAATATCCTCGATACGCTCGGTATCCAGCAGGAATTTATTCCGCTCGAACACCAGCAATGGCAACCATCCAGCATCCGATTCGATTTTGTAGGCGGACTGCTGGGCTTCCGCATCGGCGGCTACTTCGCTGCGGTATACAGCGATTATAACCTCCAGCCCGACATTAAAAAGAATCGCTTCAATGAAACCCTGCGCATCACCGAGGGGGTCAATAAACGGGATTCCGCCTATTGGGCTGAAAACCGCCCGCTACTGCTCACCGAAGAAGAGGAGCTGGATTACATCCGTAAGGACAGCATTCAGCGGCGGCGCGAATCAAAGGAATACCTCGACTCTGTGGATAGCCGCGCAAACCGGTTCAAACCCCTGGGTTTCCTCGCGGCGGGGTACACCTACCGCAACCGCGCGCAACGCTGGCGTCTTTCCCTTGATGGCCCAGCCACTTCACTGCTCTTCAACAGTGTGGAAGGTTTGGCGTTGAATTATGGCGCACAATATATTAAGCAGGTAGATACTATCCTCAATCGCAGCTTTACCCTATACGGCAACGCCCGATATGGCTTTGCCAACAAACGTTTCAACGGCTACCTGGGCACATCGTTTCCGTGGGGAAAAAGTACTTTCGGCCTGTACGGCGGCAGCAGCGTGCAGGATTTAAATGATCGAGGATCGTTACCGCCGCTCTTCAATACCATCAGCACCACCTTCTTCGGACGTAACTACATGAAAGTGTATGAGCGTGCCTTCGGCGGAGCCTCCTGGCAATACACACTGCCAGCTAACGTAAAAGTATCTGCATCAGCGATGTGGGAAAACCGTCTGTGGCTGCCTAATAGTACCGACTATACCTTCTGGGAGCGGAATAAGCGGTACATCACTTCAAACAATCCGTTCATCCCCGACGAAGACCTACCACTCTTTGCCGAAAACCAAGCGTTTAAGGTCTCATTGGGTGTCAGCTACGACTTTGGCACGCGGTACGAAACCTATCCCAATAGGCGGATATACCTGCCTTCCAAATGGCCTACGCTGTCGATAAACTATACGAAAGGCATCCCGGGTATTTTCGGATCTGATGCGGACTATGATTTGTTGACGGCCCGGTTGCACAAGACACAAATCGGAATGGGACTATATGGGCACCTGTCCTTTGATGTCATCGCAGGCACGTTCTTAAACGCCAAACAGCTGTACTATACGGATTACCGTCATTTCAATGGCACACGCACGCTCATCAGCGACCAGCAATTGAGTACATTCTTGCTGCTGGATTATTACCAGCATAGTACAACGGAAAATTTTGTGGAGGCGCATGGCGAATACAATCTTTCGACACTATTAACCAGCAAGGTGCCTTTGCTCCGCAAGCTCAAATTGCAGGAAATCATCGGGCTGCATTACCTGAACACCAATGAAGTATCCCATTACGGTGAAGCACACTTCGGATTGCAATGGCAAAATCTGCGGGTCATCTACGCCCGTTCCTTCGGTGCGGAGCCGGGTCTGCGAGGAAAGGACGCGATACGGATTGGGCTGCGGCTATTTTAGGCCAGACACAGGCTTAGTCCAATGAGGCGGTGATCAGCCGGAGAAACTCATGACGCGTGCGCTCATGCACAAACTCGCCCGTGAAAGCAGACGTTGTCGTCACTGAATTTTGTTTTTGCACCCCACGCATGCACATGCAGAGGTGCTTGCATTCGATGACCACAGCCACACCAACCGGTTGCAACGTCTCGTGTATGCAATCACGGATTTCATTGGTGAGGCGTTCCTGTACTTGTAGGCGGCGTGCAAAGATGTCGACCACCCGGGGGATTTTGCTCAGTCCTACGATATGGCCATTAGGGATATAAGCTACATGGGCCTTACCGAAAAAGGGCAGCATATGGTGCTCGCACATGGAATAAACTTCGATATCCTTTACCACCACCATTTGGCTGTATTCTTCCTCAAACATGGCGCCGCGCAATACCGTTGCTGCATCCAAGTCATAGCCATGGGTAAGGAATTGGAGTGCTTTCGCTACCCGTTCCGGGGTTTTCACCAAACCTGCGCGGGAAGGGTCTTCCCCCAACAACTCCAAAATCTCGGCATAGTGCCCAGCGATACGGGCTATTTTTTCCGGATTGTAGCGGTCGATTTTGACGTATCCGTCAATCTCCTCTTCATTGAGCGGAAAATTATTTTCCATAATCGTATTCATTAATTCGTCTGCGGAATCCCTTATGATCCAAAATATTCCACGGAGTTGTTTTCCGTCTCTACCAACCTTACCGAATGCAAAATCACATCATGTGCCTCGATATGCGGCCGCAACTGGTTGAATATTTCGATGGCCAACACTTCTGTGGATGCCATCTTGCCCCGCATAAAATCCACGTCAAGGTTGATGTTTCGGTGATCTACCTTATCGATCACATATGCCATGATGATGTTTTTCAATTCTTTCAAATCGATGACAAACCCCGTCTTCGGATTGACTTCGCCCTTTACCGTCACAAAAAGCTCGTAGTTGTGTCCATGCCAGTTCGGGTTGGAACATTTGCCGAATACCGCTTCGTTTTGTTCCAACGTCCACTCATCGCGGTACAACTTGTGCGCCGCGTTAAACCGTTCGCGCCGTGTCAGATATATCATAGGCTGCAAAGATACGTTAATTTGGTGATTCGTAAGTTTGCCGTTTCTTTTTTTGTCGGCCTACGGCTGAAACCTAATTTCCTATCTTTGTGACTGTGGAAACCCTACGCAGACGTTACTTCATTGAAATCGCCTTTGATGGCGGGGCTTATCACGGCTGGCAAATCCAGCCTAATGCGGTGACCGTACAAGAATTGCTGGATAAAGCCTTGACCACATTGCTACGCGATCCCATCGGCACGGTAGGATGCGGCCGTACCGATACCGGCGTGCATGCTAAACAACTCTATGCGCATTTTGATGTCGCGCACGAGGCGACCGTCGGCGATACGGATGCATTACTTTATCGCGTCAATGCATTGCTTCCGCCTGATATCGCTGCAAAAAGGCTTATTGCTGTTGCGCCCGACGCCCACGCGCGGTTTGATGCGGCACAACGGTCATACGAATACCATACCCATTTTCAAAAGGATCCTTTTTTGCATGGCCGTTCATGGCAATTGCGTAGCACACCTGATGTCGGCGCAATGAACGAAGCCGCCGCAATTTTGCTGCAACATGAGGATTTTTCCTGTTTCAGTAAGTCCAATACGCAGGTGTATACCAATATTTGCCGCGTTACACGGGCCGAATGGAAATGGGTCGATGAACAACGATTGGTCTTCTATATTTCAGCGAATCGGTTTCTCCGCAACATGGTGCGAGCCATCGTAGGCACCCTGATGGAAATCGGCCAGGGCGAACACCCGCCGGAATACATGCACACCGTCATTCGCAGCAAAGATCGCTCCGTGGCGGGCGCATCCGTACCGGCTTGCGGTTTGTATCTCACCGAAGTAACGTATCCCTATCTTTAAACCTGCCCTTTCATATGAACACACCACCTTCACTACTGTTTCTTCTTGTTGCTTTATTTACCTGCTCTGTAGGCTGCCAATCAACCTCAACGGAGAATGGCACCGAAGCCGCGTATGCCACTTACGAACCTACGATGGGTACTCTGCGCATAGTGAGCGATGTAGACAATCCGGAAATAACGAGTATCAAGCTACTTAATGACAAAAAGAAAGATTCGTTGGGAACTGCCATGTCCCAAAATGGCAAATTTACACTGACCGTCAACCACCTGCCCATGCAGGAAGTTTATTTTTTAGTAATCAACGGTACATCAACCCGCAGTGGCACCAGTGGACTGGGCTGGACGGAATATGTCCCCGTATATTTGGAAAAGAGCAATGCCCATTTAACGCTGGGCCATCGTTTTTTTGACCATCCCGGTGCTATCAGCAAAGCTAAATTTTCCATTCAGGGCGGCAGCGACGAACAGGAACTGTTAAACGATTGGCAGGAGGCGCTGAATGACCAGCAAGCCGATGCCGAGGGAAGGGCTGTCCAATATACATTCGGTAGCGGCATGGCCGATCATGAGCAGGGCGACACAGCAAGTCAAGGAATGGATATCACACAACGCTTTATCCGGCAAAAAAGACCGTTAGCTGTCTCCTTGTTTCTGGCGTATACCACCAATACCCACCGGAGGCACATGACAGCTTACAAGGAGTTATACCATGCGGTTCCCGATCAGGCCCGGCAAACCAAATACGGCATCGACCTCATCCAACGCCTGGATCGCATCACGAATCCTATTCAGCAATTGCATCCAACAACCCAGATAATTGCTGTCGACGAGGGGCTAAAACGCGTATCATGGTCAGATTTTGATGCTTATAACTACCTTTTGCTTTGTTTCTGGAATAGCATGGATAAGGCCGCGCATGCTGATATCAAGCGGATTGAGGCGCAGGCAACGGCATTTAAGCCGCAAGAGACGGCGCTCATTCACCTGTCGGTCGATAGCCGATTCAGCCAATGGAAAAAAATGAGCCCGTCCTTAAACTTACGATACAATTACAAGCTACGGAACGAGGTCCAGCAGCCCTTGATAGACTCATTGTATCTTACGGAACTGCCACGTTATGTACTCATCCAACCCGATGGGAAGGTCGTAGATGCCGCTGTTTCCCCGGAAACGCTCAACAGGTTGTTTAAGACCGAATGAACCAACCACGGATCTTCGTTTGACAAATCGATGAACGAAGATATGCCGCAAAATCGTACTTTTGCACGTACCCATGAGCGAACCCCAAATAACCGGCAAGACGTACGACGCGCATTTGCTACGCAGGATGATGCGTTATGTAAGACCTTACAAGGGCATCTTCGTCGTTTCCGTAGTGCTGACCATTCTCATGGCGGGTATCGCTCCTGCGCTGCCCATGCTGGTGGAGTACACGCTTGATCGGTTTATTCTCCAGAATGATACCGACGGCCTCCGGCTCATGCTGCTGCTCATGCTGGGCTTGCTGCTACTCCAGACGGTGATTCGCTATTACCATACCTTGATGACAAGTACCTTAGGGCAATCCGTCATCCGCGATCTGCGTATCGCCGTATTCAACCACATCACGCGTCTGCGCCTCAAATACTTTGACCACACACCAATCGGCCGGCTCATCACCCGCACCATATCCGATCTGGAAACCATTGCTAACATTTTTTCCGAAGGGCTTATCCAAATCATCGGAGATATCTTGCAATTGGTGGTGATTCTCGGCGTCATGTTTTACACCGATTGGAGACTCACATTCATTGTATTGATTCCGATGCCTTTGATGATCGGCGCCACCTATGTTTTCAAGGAAGCCATGAAATCCGCATTTCAGGATGTGCGGCAATGGGTAGCCAACCTGAATACGTTCCTACAAGAACACATATCCGGCATCGGCATTATCCAGTACTTTGCGCGCGAAGAACAGGAAATGCGCAAATTTAAAACGGCCAATGCCGAGCACCGCAATGCCCATATCCGGGCTAACTGGTATTTTTCGATTTTCTTCCCCGTCATCGAAATCATCATGGCCATCGCACTTGGTCTACTGGTATGGTATGGCTCCAAGCAGGTACTGGCGGATGAGCTGTCGCCCGGTGTGATTGTCGCGTTCATCATGTATATCAACATGATCTTCCGCCCGATACGCGAGCTGGTAGATAAGTTCAACACGCTGCAAATGGGCATGGTGAGCGCCGAGCGTATTTTTGCCGTACTGGATACCAACGAGCAGACACCCAATACCGGCACGAAACACCCCAGCACCATCCGGGGGGAGATTATTTTCGATAAGGTATGGTTTGCATACGACGAAGAAAAGTGGGTACTTAAGGATATTAGCTTCAAGGTCAATCCCGGTGAAACACTGGCCTTGGTAGGTGCTACCGGCGCAGGCAAATCTTCTACCATCAATATCCTTAGTCGCTTTTATGAGGTCAATAGAGGCGCGATACAATTGGATGGCACGGATATTCGCGAATACGAGCTCAACTACCTGCGCCGCACCATCGCAACGGTATTGCAGGATGTCTTCCTGTTTGCTGATTCCGTAGCAAGCAATATCAGTCTCAACGATCCGGCCATTACCCGTGAGCAAATCATCGAAGCCGCTAAGCAGGTAGGTGCACACGATTTTATCATACGACTACCGGGCGGATATGATTATAAAGTGCAAGAACGCGGTGCCACGTTATCTGCTGGTCAAGCACAGCTTATCTCGTTTATCCGGGCGCTGGTGCATGACCCGAAAATACTTGTATTGGATGAAGCTACCTCATCGGTAGATACCGAAACCGAAGGACTCATCCAACGGGCCATTGACACCCTGATGAAAGGCCGCACATCCATCATTATCGCCCATCGCCTCTCTACCATACAAAAGGCTGACAAAATTATCGTACTGGATAAGGGTGAGGTGAAAGAAATGGGTTCGCACCAAGAGTTGCTCCGGATAGATGGCTATTATAAGCGGCTGTATGATTTACAGTTTCATTCAGCAGGCATTTAACAAAATCAATTACCGCAGAACCAATCGTTTGCGTATACGGCTCAATGAAGGCCCCTGGATACCGAGGTAAGAGGAGATATGATACAAGGGGACACTGTTGAAAATATCAGGATGCTGTGCGATAAGGTCAAGGTATCGCTGTTCGGGGGTTTGGAAGAGAAAGCTTTCGGTGCGCTGCATCGTGATACCGAAGGCCATTTCAGCAATGATACGGCCAAACCGCTCCCATTGGTGGGACGACCGATAAAGTTCTTGTAACCGATCAAAGTGGATATATAAAATGTGCGAATCCGTCATGGACTGTGTATAATAATTGCAGGGTGCTTGATGGATAAAACTTTGGAAGGATACAACTACTTGATATTTCGTGAAGAAAAAAACATTTTTTTCCTCCCCTGTCTTATCATCGATGAAATAAGTACGAAATACGTCATCAAGGATAAATCCCAGATACTTGCAGACATTTCGGTATTCGTTGTAATATTCGCCCTTAGCGTAGGTCCGTTCCTGCCAATAATCCCTGCTTAGATTGAATGCCGATTCGTCTACGGACGCAAACTGGTAAAGCGTCTGCTTGAGGATGTCCTTAGGCGATTGGGAATGGTTTTGTTGCATAAGCATATAACTGTCATGATAAGGCTGACACCGCTAAACAAATGTACACCAAGTTTTTGTGAAACCCTATACAAATACAAAAACTACTGGTAATCCCATGAACATTTTTGAAGTGAAGAAAAAAATAAACGATTATTTTGCATAAATGTTACAGAAAATTATCATCGAATACCTATTTTTGTATTACTGCTGCCTGAAAAGGTCCATTTTTTCTAAAATAGGGATGCATTGAAAACAAAAATCAATTTCAGGCCATACGTCGGCTACTTCTTCGCCGTTTTGTTCAGCTTGAACTTGGCCAGCAACACGCTGTTCATGCACTCCCACAGCACGGTAAATGGCCGTGTCATCATCCACGTCCATCCATACAAGCTCAATAAGAAAGACGGTCAACAGCACCGCCACAGCGAGCGCGGATTGTACATGTTGGATTATACGTTTCATGCCGCTCTCCTGCTTGAGACACCGCAATCCATCTGCGTGCCAGCTGTATCTACGTACAAACGCATATTTGCCGTGCCGCAGGTTGTTAATACCCTACAACCACCAGCAAATACGGCCTACCTCCGTGGCCCACCGATGTGTTAGTCTGCTACATTTCTTCTTTTTATTATTCTGTTGCCGTTGGGTACCGCTTTGAGAATAGCGTTCCTTATAATTACTGAATTGATTGTTTCTGTTGGTTGATGACGAGAAACAATGGACTCACCGATTAATGACGCCTTTCCGCTGGCTCCAGGTATTTCCCTCCGTTTTTAACATTGCAGAAAACTACACATCATGAAATTACACTATATACTTTTGATATCATTAATCATCATATCGGTTGCCCCCCTTACCCACGCCCAACAAAACCAGCATGTATTGACCGGGAAAGTTTCCGACGGTAAAGGGCAACCATTACCTGCCGTAAGTATCATTATCGAAAACACCTCTTATGGCGCTTCCACGGACGAAACAGGCACATACCGGATCATCAACATCCCCGCAGGGACATACCAAGTAAAAGCGTCGGCTATTGGCTACGGCATACAGACCCGTTCCATCACACTCGGTGCCGCTGTACTGGAGCCCCTCCATTTCACGCTTGTGGACGCAGACAACCAAACATTGGACGAGGTCATCGTCACCGGTGTATCCCGGGCATCATTGGCCAAGGAAAATCCGGTGCCCATCGTAGGAGTATCCGCTGCCAAGATCGAGCAGAGCGTGGAGAGCAATATCGTGGATGTGCTCGTCAAGAATGTACCGGGTCTGACCGCTGTCAAGACCGGCCCCAATATTTCCAAGCCCTTTATCCGGGGGCTGGGTTACAACCGGGTGCTCACGCTATTCGATGGCATCCGCCAAGAAGGGCAGCAATGGGGAGACGAACATGGCTTGGAGGTGGATGCCTATAACCTGGAACGCGCTGAAGTCGTCAAAGGCCCGGCAAGCCTTATCTATGGTTCGGACGCTGTGGCCGGCGTGGTAGGTCTGCTGCCTACCATGCCGAAAGAAACCGATGGCCGATTACACGGCTCTTTCACCTCGGAATATCAAGGTAATAATGGCCTTATCGGAAATGGGGGACGCCTCTCCTATGCCAACGAACGTTGGGCATTTACATTGCGGGGTTCTTATCGATTGGCAAAGAACTACACCAATTCCGTCGATGGCCGGGTGTATAATTCCGGCTTCAAGGAAGCAAACGCTTCCGCATCGACCAGGTATACGAGCGTAGCGGGTTTCACGTCATTGAACGCCACCTATTACAACAATTTGCAAAGCATACCGGACGGCAGCCGGGATTCGCTATCCAGGCGATTCACTGAGCAGATCGCCGAAGGAGAGGATGACGATTTGCTCAACAGGCCTATCGTTCCTTCCAGCATGCTCAACGCCTACACATTAAGTCCATTGCATCAGCATATCCAGCACTATCGCCTTTATGCCAAGAGCAATTACACCATTGGAGACGGTGCGATGGACGCCCTACTTGCCTACCAGCAAAACCGACGCCGGGAATACAGCCATCCATTAGCTACGGATCAGCCGTCGTTGGACGTGAGGCTGAATACCGTCAACTATGGTGCAAACTATCACCTGCCCACCTTCTTAAACACCGAGGTGACGGTAGGCGTCAACGGTATGTACCAGCAAAATGAAAGCGTAGACGCCACCGATTTCCCTATACCCAACTATGCATTGTTTGATGCAGGCATTTTCGGACTAGCGAAATGGAAGTACGAGGAATGGACAGTAAGTGGAGGTATCCGTTATGATCGGCGGTGGTTGACTGGTGATGATTTCTATACCCGCACTAATCCGGCTACTGGGTTTAGTGAGCGCGCACTGCCCCCGGATATCGAAGGTGCTTACCTGCAATTTCCTGCGATAGACGAGACCTTCCATGGCGTATCGCTTAGTCTGGGCGGCACCTATGAAATCAGTCCGTCGCTAAGTTTAAAAGCCAATATCGCACGGGGATACCGGGCCCCCAATATCAACGAATATGCGGCCAACGGCCTCGACCCTGGGGCCCACATCATCTACCGCGGCAACCGCGACTTCGAGCCCGAATTCTCTTTGCAGGAAGATATTGGCATAGACTATTCCAATCCATACGTATCAGCCACATTGAGTGTATTCAACAACAACTTGACCAATTTCATTTACCTCACCCAGCTCACAGATGAAGCCGGAGATGCCATTACAGATGCACAGGGAAACCGTACCTTCCAATACCAGCAATCCAAGGCGCAACTCTATGGCATTGAAGCGACCCTAAGCTTAAGCCCACCTTTTTTGCCTGGTTTTTCTTTTGACAACGCGCTGGCCATTACCTATGGATTCAATCGGGATGAGATCTTCAAAGGAGATGGAATACAGGGTGAATACCTTCCGTTGATACCACCCATCCATGCCACCAGTAGCATGCATCAAGGGTTTACCTTCAACAGCAGTTGGCTACCGACTGCCAATATTGGTCTTGAAGCAGATATCAACGCGGCTCAAAACCGTTTCCTCGCGCTGAATAACACAGAAACCTATACACCGGGCTATGTGATTTTCAATATTTCCGCAGGCGCCGATATCCGATATAGCGCCAGTCATTCACTGAAAATCAGCCTACAAGCGAATAATCTATTCGATCGGGCTTACCAATCTCATTTAAGCCGACTGAAGTATTTTGAATACTTCAGTGCATCGCCAACTGGTCGATTAGGCATTTATAATATGGGACGTAATATCAGTGTGAAGCTTACGCTGCCCTTTTAAATTGTTCAGTCTAGTCATCTAGCTTCAATAGCTGGATACTGCGGGCCGATCGATCCTTTGTAGGGACCGATCGGCCTTTTTGACTTCAATGACCTTGAAGAAAATTAGCAAAATGCTTTTTTTGCATAAAAAATATTATATTTACCGTCAACATTACCAAACCTCGCTAAATCTGCTATGAAAAAAAGTGCATATCCGTATCAAGATCTCACTACTCCCCAATTAACCGAAGAAGAATGGAAAGATATCCCTGGGGCATCTGGCCATTATCAAATTTCCAATAAAGGAAGAGCGCGCAGAGTAGCTCACTACCGACAGACCAAACAGGGTGTACGCATCCCAATGCCTGCTGTAATCCTGTGTCAGCAAACACATGCATCTTACAATTCATTCGCCAAAACATATCGGTATCATCTGCGCTTTTCCATTACGGTAGGCGGCAAACGGCGCCAAATCAACACCGCGCGTATGATTTACCATTGTTTCGTGGAACCTTTTGATCTCACCGATTTCGGTCATGTTGTATTGTACCGTGACGACGATTCATTGAATGTCTGCGCTGACAATCTGTACCTAAGTGATACACGGGAGAAAGCTAAGCGTATGTTAGCGCGCAACGGACACGAGATACTCACTTGGTCACTAACCCCAAAAAAGCATAAAGCTATACTAAAAAAAACACCGAGGCCTAAAGTCAGTCTTGGGCAATATAAGATAAGCCAATATGATTTAGAGGGTAAATTAATCCGGACATTTGCCTCGGTGGCTGAAGCAGCATCGTTTATGAAAATCGGGAGCCCATCTGATCTCCGGGCAGCTGTAAATGGTAGACGACTAACTTGCAAAGGCTTCGTTTGGCGCAAAGGACATGCCCCCAAGGTCGACGTGAAAGACGACGTCAGCGAGACCTCATACCGTTATTCCCTTTTATCAGCAGCGGAGCGGAAAGTCACGCAGTACAACTATGAGGGGATACGCATTCAGACGTATGCAAGTATCCGCGAAGCCAGCAGTGCAACGGGTGTCGGCCGATCAACCATCCAACGAGCATTAAAAGGGATTTACGTGACAGCAGGTGGTTACTTATGGCAACACGGAGAAGCCTTGCGTATGGATCTCCGACCGCTAAAAAAACACGCCCGGTTTAACACATCCGCTCTCGGATTGTATATAAAAGCGAAACGAGAGAAGAATATCGAAAAGATAGCAGACCGAATAAGCGCAGAAAGCCCTAACATATCTGCTAACGCTATGACAGATTTGCTGAAAAAAGCCGAACAGAACGGCATTGAAAAAGGCAAAATAACTGTGGTAAAAAACCTCCTCGCTGAATTTGGGTTTACCGATAAACAAGCGGCATATGCAGCTGAAGTGCCCGTAGACGTTGTGCGTCGTATCAGCAGTGAATTGGATGCTCGTCCCACGAGCTAGCCATCGGATGATAGCTAACGCATTTATGGCGCGTATTTTGCACCACAATACCGCAAACGACAACAAACAATGAAGACACGAAACCTACTTGCTGTATGCGCAGGTATATTGTTGCTTGCCACCCAGTGCCAACAGCCGAATAATCACCAACAGAATACCGAAGCGAGTGATACAACCTTAGTGGCTGAGCTTCGAATGGATGGCGAATATCGTTTGGACGGCCCTCTTGTACTGCACTTCGCCGTATACAATCCTACGATTGACACCTTACGATTTACGCAATATCACACCCCCTTCGAAGGATTTCTGAACAATTTTCTTACCATTACCAATAGTGAAGGCCAAGAAATGCCCTACATCGGCCCCATGGCCAAAAGGGTGATGCCGCCAGTGGCAGAAAGCTACCGTAAGGTACCCCCTATGGGCCGTGATACGGTAAGCATTGACATCAGAAAAGGCTACCGTATCGAAACCTCCGGCACCTATACCATCCGGTACAACGGAGGCAATGTCAGTGGCATGGCTGACGGGGAAGCCATACAGGTAGTGGTGACCGAATAGCACCAATCGACTCGATTAGTTAGGATACAATGAAGTTACTCTTTTTAGTGGTGGTGCTGTTATTTGCCGGTGGATACCTATGCTCGTACCTATTATCCAAAAATAATGAATACCCTTTTCTATCAGCAAGTGCGCGCAATAGTATAAAGCGCTTTGGCATTACTTGTTTTTTTTTAGGGGTAGCGCTTTGCCTACTCGTATTGTACATCAGGATTAGGTACTAATCCCTTTGAAGTCAGGAACCACGAATAGACATAAAAAAAGAAACCCGTTACCTCATAGATAACGGGAATCCGCCCCAATGGGATTAGGGGCTATCAACCTAAACCTAATACAAAGCAACAAAAATTAGGCCACACTTCAAAAGGCGTTGCACTTTAAATAATGTGAGTAGCCCCCTATAGTTCTGTCGCCATTGCCGGATCGCTAATACCGTGCTCACCAGTCTCTACCCTTCCAGCAAATCGATATGAAAAACCGTATTTTTGCTGCTCATCCTCGGGAGCCAGGGGAATCGGATCCAGCTTTCCGTAATCATAGGCATTAGCTACAATTTCTACATTTAAAGGAATGGATGAGTCATTCCGTAACAGCATGTAAATACCGCCTTTGGCATGATCATACTCAAAATGGATGCGGCAAGCCCTGCCGTTGCGGATAATTTGATAAAATCCCTTCTGTGTAGCTTGGACATATCATATCCGCCACGACAGGATATATATTGACCCAATCAGCCAAATTATTAAACTGCAAAAGAATCCAATTGCTAACTGTCTTTGTTTCAGTACCAGCCATGAGATGCCAAAAAGCAAAACCGCTACTACAGGTATAAGGTATGCTATTACAACGATCGGTTGCACTACAACATACGTATCATAAATATTTATATCTATTGCGGGAACAAACAAATTTTCTACACCAAAAATTAAAATATACGCGATTATCGAGAGCAACGTAGCTAATACAACATAAAATAACATCCATTTGGCTGATTGGACAATAGGCATAAAAATTACGTTTAAACAGATACTGTAGCTTATAATGGCAAGCACTCGCAGCCCAAACAATTAAACATTGCGGCAATAAAAGTTTTCAATTCATAAATATAAGAAACAAACCCTATTTGACCAAAATTCGGATCACGCTGTGCCATGGATATTTCCGAGGCTGTAGCAGCGCGTGCATCCTTTATAAAGCGTTCTTAAGCTTCTTAAACTTCACTTCAATACCGGGATTTATGGATTTAAGGTCATTGATAAATTCCACTTTCTTTTTCGGTGAGATGATAACACTGTCATAATCGTTATAGCTGATTTCGAGCCTATCCAATGATGTTGCCGGTGAACTCAAAGGATTGTTCGTTTCCTCAATTTTTCGAATAGCAAAGACATCGATTTGGGAATCGTACAAAAAACCACACTTTATTCTCAGCACCTTATTTTCAATGGTGTAGCAAGTTGTCAAAAACATATGGACAATGAAGCACATAACAGGCAATAGGATCGCTACCACAAGCCAATTAGGCTTATTTATTACCGTCGCGAATAAAGCTACCCCAAAAATCAACGTCAACGGTATCACCAATTCGAGTCCTATTTTGGATTTATATTTTTTTTCCATGCGTTACAAGTTAAGTTTTTCACTCGTATTTCCATAATATATGCTTTGGTAGCTGAAGGCGTTGAAAAACTCCCGGTGACAACAGTCCTATACAGAAATGACGGCGATCATGCTAAAATCGCCGCTTGCAGGCTATGTTTGCAGGGTATGACAGGCAATGCAAAATTAGCGCTCATCAAGACTATCCATACCGTTATCTGGGTGTTTTTCAACTTGATAATCGGATATATGATCTATGCTGTGGCTGCTAACAAACTGGACGGATGGCTTTGGCTATGCTTTGGCCTTGTAACCGTCGAAGGCGTGGTACTGGTGACCTTTCGATGGACCTGCCCGCTGACGCTGTTGGCCAGAAACTATTCGTCCTCTCGGAAGGACAATTTTGACATTTACCTGCCCAATTGGCTTGCAAAGCATACCAAGCTCATCTATACTACGCTGGCCTTTGTCTTGCTGGCAGCAGCGGTATGGCGGCTACTGGCTTGACTCCTGTTACTGCATGGAATATAACCCGAATGTATTGCCTTCCGTATCCAGGCAGATCGCACAGAATCCATATTCGCCAATGGAAAATTTGGATTTGTGTACGCTGCCTCCAGCAGCTTCTACACG
Source organism: Parapedobacter koreensis (assembly GCF_900109365.1). Taxonomy (GTDB): domain Bacteria; phylum Bacteroidota; class Bacteroidia; order Sphingobacteriales; family Sphingobacteriaceae; genus Parapedobacter; species Parapedobacter koreensis. Next base: position 155,412 of record NZ_FNZR01000010.1, read on the forward strand.
ACGCTCTTCCACACTGCAATCCATGCAGGGAAAATAGACGATGGTATTGACGGACTGGCTTTCGCCTCTTGACCCGGCCATGTGTACCAGGGCGCCACCTACACCCATCTTTGCCGGATCGGGATCGGATGGAAAAAAGGACATCTTGAAATCGCCCTCATCTCCAGGAGAGGGCACATCCTGAAACGTTATGCCGAGCACGGTGCTGTAAAACATTTTGGCCCGCTCCATATCATCGACATAGATTTCGAACCAACAGATCGCATTAAGGGGCTGACTCATTGCGTTTATTGTTTAAAACTGGTGAATAATAAACAAAGCTAAGCTTTCGGCAACTCATGTGCAATGGTTATTCTCGCTATTTTCTCTCTCCGCGATACATCCAGTAAAACAACTGCGGCAACACGGTAAACGACAACAGCATGCACACTTGCAGCCCCCCTACAATCATGATGGCCAGGGGCTTCTGGATTTCAGCCCCCATGCCGGTGGATAGGGCGGCGGGCAATAAGCCCATTGATCCCATTAACGCAATCATTACGATAGGACGGATGCGGCTGTCTACACCCTGGCGGATAGCCTCGGCCAACGGCAGCTTCCTGCGCAGCAGGTTTTCTTTCATCACCGCAATGAGGATGATGGCATTGATGGTATTGACGCCGAACAGGATGATGAACCCGATGCCGGCGGATATGCCGAATACCGTTCCGGTAGCCCATAGCGACACGAAGCCGCCGATGAAGGCAAAGGGGATGGTGCCCACGGCCACAAGCGTGTCTTTGTAGTTTCCGAAATTAAAATACAGCAAAAAGAGGATAAGCACCAGCACCACCGGTACCACCACGGCCAGCTGGCGCGATGCGCGCTCCTTGCTCTCAAACTCGCCGGCCCATTCCATCTTGTTGCTCTTCGGGAGGTTTACCTCGGCGGCCACGCGCTGCTGGGCTTCGGCAATGGTGCTGCCCAAATCGCGCCCCTCGATGCTGAAACCTACACCGATGTAGCGGTTGCTGCCCTCCCGATAGATGAAGGCCGGCCCGGTATGGAAGCCAATAGTAGCAATCTCGCGCAGTGGGACGGACTTGCCGTCCATCGTGGGGATCAGGATGTTGCCAATCTTCTCCTCATCATCGCGATACACTTGCTGGAAGCGGAGCCGCACGTCAAATATCCGCTCATCTTCATAAAACTGCGTAGCGGCCTGCCCGCCGATGGCCATCGCTACCACGGCCTGCACATCGGCCGTGTTTACAGCGTAGCGGGCCATCTTGTGGTCGTGCAGCTGGATGCTCAGCTCCGGCAGGCCAATATTTTTATAAACTTTCAAATCGGTAATACCCGGCACCGAAACTAACGCTTTTTCCACCTGTCCGGCATAGTCTTCCAATTGATAAAGGTCGTCCCCGAAAATCTTGACTACCAATGAGCTTTTGACCCCCGCGACATACTCTTCCACATTGTCTTGGATGGGTTGGCTGAAGCCAAAGTTGATGCCGGGGTAAGACTCCAGCTCGGCGCGCATCTCGCCAAGCAGTTGCTCTTTACTGATATGCCGCTTCCACTCCCCTTCGGGATAGAGCTGGATATGAAACTCAATATTGAAAAATCCAGTGGGGTCGGTACCATCATTAGGCCTGCCGGTCTGGCTCATCACAAATTTGACCTCGTCAAATGTCCGTAGCCGCTGCCGCATCTCCTTCGCCAGCCTCACGGATTCATCCAAGTTGACACTGTTGGGCAGGGTAGCCCGTACATAAATGGCGCCTTCATTGAGGCTGGGGATAAACTCCGAGCCGTAAAACAGGAAGCGCACCACGCAGGCTACCAGCAACAGGGCAAAGCCCCAAAGGGTAAGCCTTCGGCGGCGCTGGCTCCAGGCAAACAGCCGCGAAGCTCCGTGGTGGAACGCGCGGGAAATCACGTTTTCGCGCTCGCGGATATTTTTTTGCAGCAATGCCTTGCACATCGCAGGCACATAGGTAAGGCTGAGGATGAGCGAGCCCAGCAGGGCGTATCCCAGCGTGAAGGCCAGCGGCGAAAACATTTTGCCCTCCACCTTCTGGAAGGAAAAGATGGGCAGCAGGGCCACGATGAGGATGAGCTGCGCAAAAAACACATAGGTGGCTACACTGGCGACGCTCTTCTTGATGATACCCAGCTTGATGGAGCTGTTGAACCGCGCCATGCCCACCAGCTCGGCGCGCTTGCGCATGCCCACAAACACGCTCTCCACGATGACCAGCGTCCCCTCCAGCAGCAATCCGAAATCCAGCGCGCCCATGGAAATGAGATTGGCAGGCAGGCCCTGGATGCGCAGCATGATGATGGCAAAGAGAAACGCCAGCGGGATGACGGAAGCGACGATGACCGTAGTGCGCCAGTTGAACAGGAAGATGAATACGATAACCGATACCAGTACGATGCCTTCCATCAGGTTTTTACTTACGGTATGTACCGTGGCGCCCACCAGTTCCGTACGGTCGATAAAGGGGGCTATCTTGACATTGACGGGCAGGATGCGTTCGTTCAGCTCGGTGATCTTGTCTTTCAGCCGCGCGATGACCTCGCCCGGATTCTCACCCCGCAGCATGATGACGACGCCTTCTACCAGGTCATCATCGTCTTGCAGGCCCACCTGCCCCAGCCGGGGCTTAGCTGATACTTCCACTTCGGCCACGTGCTTTACCAATATGGGGGTACTACCCCGCACGGTGATGAGGATATTTTCGATGTCTTCCACTTTATCAAGCAGACCAATACCGCGCACCACGTAGGCCTGGTCACCCCGCTGGATGACATCGCCCCCCACATTGATGTTGCTTTTGCTGACGGCTTCGTACACGTCCAGCGGCGACAGGTCATAGTTGACCAACTCCGTGGGGTTGATTTTGATTTCGTAGATTTTCTCTTCGCCGCCGAAGCTCACCACATCTGCCACGCCCGGCACGGCTACCAGCTCTCGTTCGATGACCCAATCGTGGATGGCCGTCACCTCCTTGATGGGCAAATCGCTTTTGACCACGTAGCGGAATATCTCGCCCGTGGCTCCGGAGGGTGGCTCGATATCGGCGGCAGCGCCTTCGGGAAGGTCTACGCCCTGCAAGCGGTTGGAGGCATACTGCTGGGCATAGAAATCATCTACCCCGTCATCAAAGATAATGGTCACCACGGATAGCCCAAATAGCGAGATGGAGCGTACCTCAGCCTTGCGCGGAATGGTATTGACCTCCTTGGATATTGGCAGCGTGACGAACTTTTCGACTTCCTCGGCGCTGCGACCCGGCCACTGGGTGATGATGCGGGCCCTGGTATTGGTCACGTCGGGGTACGCCTCGATAGGGGTATGCACCAGGCAGTAGATACCTACGCCCAGCAGGAGGGCGGTAAAGAAAAAGACAATAAACGTATTTTTGAGCGAAAAGGAGACGACTCCCTGCACAAGCTTCTTCATCCCTTGATCCTTTCGTAGATGAGTAAATGGTTTTGGGAAACAACGCGCTCGCCCGGCTCAAGCCCATTATCCACGAAGTACCACTGGTCATCGCGCGCGACAAAGGAGATCCGGCGCAGTTGCAGATCGCAGTCGCCGCCATATACCACAGCGAAATACTGGTTGTCATCAAAGATAACCGCGTCTGCGGGCAAGGCTACGGCCTTGCCCGCCCCGCGCCGTTCCACAGCGATATCGGCAGACATGCCGGGTTTCAGCTCAAGCCCTTCGTTGGGAATCACGATGCGGGCCTTGAGCACCCGCTCATGGCTATCAAATACCTGGGGAAGGGCCGAGATACGCCCATGGAAAACCGCCCCCGGATAGGCCAGCGTCCGTATCTCAACGTCCATGCCCTGCTGCACAAATTGCATATCGGTGGCGTAGACATTGGCCATTACCCATACTTCGCTAAGCCCCGATACGGTAAAGAGGTTGTCCCCATCGTTGATGGGCATGCCGGGATTGATATTTTTCTCGACGATGTAGCCGCTGGAGGGCGATCGGATCTCAAAGATCCCCTGTGCGGGATTGGGATGGAAAAGAGCCAGATTGGCCTCAATATTAGCCAGCTCGGCATCCAGTTTTTCAAGTGCGGATTTTGTCTCGATGAGATCCCGCTCGGCAGCGATATTATCGTCATACATCCCCTGAGCCGCCGTATATTGCCGCTCGGCCAGCTGCCGCTGGGCTTGAAGGCTCCGTTGCTCGGCCAGCATCGTATTGAGGGCGGGGCTTTTGAGGGTGGCCAGCACCTGCCCTTGCCGCACGAAGTCGCCCAGGGAAAAATGAGTCTGTACGGCGATGCCTGCTATCCAGCTGACGAATTGCACCACCTTATCGGGATTGTAGGAGACTTCGCCCGTGAGCGTTATATGCTGGGTGATATCCCGCTCGCGCAAGGTATCCAGCACCAATTGATGACGCAGGTTTTCACTCAGGCAGAAGCCTTCGGACTGTTCGTCCACCAGTTGCTCGCGCTGGTCACAAGCGACCGCAAGCAATAGCATTATCCAGCTGTACGATTTTATCGTGTGTATCATGGGTTGCGTTTTTTTGTTTCTTCAAAGCGATCAGGGAAACTGATTTCCCACATGGTACCGTAGGGTTTCATATTGCGTCAGCAATTCCTTATCGGTATCCAGCAAGGTATCCTTGGTCGTGAGGTAAGCCTCCAGAAAATCCAGGTATTCCAGCAGACTGATGTGGCGTTGGACAAAGCTATTGTGATAGCCCGCCAGCAGTTCCTCCATATCGGCATCGTATGTGGCACCGATATGCTCCTTGCGCGCGATAATGGCCAGTAGGTCTTTCCACGCCTGGACGGCGAGGCCCGAGACTTCATTTTTTTTGTCTTCAGCCCGTAGCAAGCTTTGCTCCAATCGATACTGGGCGGCTTTGATATGACCTTGGTTGCGATGGAATATGGGAAGGTCTACTGATACACCCACCCCGATGAAATCGCGCATGATGTTGCCTCCGCGGTCGTAGCCAGCACTCAATGTGAGATCCGGCACGCGCTGCGCACGCTCGTAGCTGAGCTCGCGTTCGGCATAAGTAGCGCCCAGTTGCAGGGCTGTGAGCTCGGCACTATGGGCTTGTGCCCACTCCTGCACGGTACCGGCGTCTAATGCGCGGATGGCCGCCAGGGGTATATCGGGCAGGGCTTCGCCTGCCAGCACCAGCGTCTCCTGTTGTCCAACGCCCATCCAGGTCTTCAATGCCCGCTGGGCCTCGCCATTCTCCCTGCGGATGTCGTCAATGGTTTTCATCAATGCTACTTCCGACGCTTTTAGCCGGAGGTATTCGCTACGGCTGACGTTTCCCTGCTGTACCTGCCGACCATAGCCATCGAGCAACCGTTGCAGTTGGCCGAGCACCTGCTGGTATGTCCCCAGCCGCTGCTGGGTGCTGTACAGCTGGGCTAGCTCGGTTCGGAATTCGACTTTGAGGCTGCGCAGCAAATCTTCGAAATCCTGCTCGGCAATCGCCGCGCCCGTCTCTTCGATGGCGATGAGCTTCTTGCGCTTGCCCGCCGTCTGGATGAGTTGCTCTACATCCACGGCCACCTGCGCGTGATTGCCCCATGTGCCAAACAGGTGACCAAGCGCTTCGGCTCCGGCATTGGACCAGAGATTGACCTCCCCGATGGAGAGCGTGGGGTTGGGCCACAGCTTGGCTTGTATCACTTTCGCTTTTGCTTCGTCAATTTCCAGCTTGCCCGCCAGCAATTGCAGGTTGCGTTGCAAGAAGACTGCCTCGGCCTCTGCACGGCTCATCACCAAGGTATCGGCGGATGACTGCCCATGAACGGTTGCCGTAAGGCAGCACAGCAGGGCTACAACCGAATAAAAAAAGCTGCTCCTCATCGCTACTGTTCAGTCGATTGGTGGTCTACCGCTTCCGATTGGGGCGCTTCTTCCTGCCCCTGCTTAAACTCCCGTACACCCCGGCCAAGGCCGCGCATCAGTTCGGGTATTTTCTTGCCGCCAAAGAGCAGCAAACAGGCAAAGACAATCAGGAGCAGTTCCTGCCCACCGATGCCCATGACACCCAGCAATATAGTCCTTCCGTAAAACATAGTCTGCATTTTTGAGTTGCGGCAAAGGTAAATCCGCAACATTAGAAACGGCTTAGAATGGGGTTAAAGTTGGCTAAAGCCCAGCGTGACGGTGGTGCCCTGCCCCTTCTCCGATGCGAGGGAAAACGATACGCCGTTTTGTTTGCAGATAAGTACCGCCAGTGACAGCCCGATGCCGCTTCCTTTGGTATGGCCCACATTGCCGCCCCGGTAAAATGGTCGGTGTACCTGCTTCAGCTCTTCGGCAGCAATGCCGCTGCCGTGGTCCTCGATGATGAGCTGCAGTAGCTTGCCTTGCTGGGTCAGCCTAACATGTATGGGTTGGTCATTGGCATATTTAACGGCGTTGTCTATCAGATTGTACACGGCCATCTGCATCTGATGGCCATTCCCACGCGCGGATAGGCTATCCGGATTGGGTACGGAGACATCTACGTGGAGCAGCGGTCTGGCCTCGGGCCACCTATCAAAGATTCGATCCAGTACATCCCACAGTAGCTCATCCACGCGGTACGTGGTGCTGCCCTGGGGATTAGTGCGTAGTCCGGCGAGCATCATGAGGTTGTTGAAAATGCGCTCCAGCTCTGATACCTGCGCCAATACGGTTTGGCTGACCTCCCGGTATTCGGCGGGTGAACGATCTTTCTGGGCGAATACTTCAAGATTGCCGGTGATGGACGCCAGCGGTGTCTTGAATTCGTGCGACACGTAATTGATGAAATTTTTTTGGATAACGAAGGTGTCTGACAGGCGAAGCAGCAGTCCATTGAATGTGTTGACCAATTCGTGAAGCTCGTCCTTAGCCCGCGGTAGTGTCAGCGCGGTCTCCAGGTTGTCGGCCTGCAACTGGTTGACCTGATGGATGACCGACGAAATGGGCCGATAGGCTATTCGGGAGAGCCAATAGCTGAGCAGGAAAATAACCAGCAGGCCCACGCCCAATGCGACCCCCATCATGAGCAGCAATTGATTGCTCTGCGAGGCAAAGAAGTCATTGCTTGTGGCCACGATTACCACGAAGTCGCCCTGATTGTCCGGATAATGAAGGCCATAATAATAGGAGCCTTCGCGTTTGAACTGTACCCGCCCTTCTTCCCGGATGCGCTGGAGCGCAGCAGCGGGCGCCTGCTCCTTGGACTGGCCGTTGCCATACCGGAGCCGATCGGCACTGTCGTACACCTTTACATCCGTCTGCTGTATCTCGGCCTCGAAATCCGTCCGTATGCGGTTGTGCTCGCGCGTGGATAGCTCGTCTTCTTCGAGGTAAAACATGGCCGACAACAACCCGGTCTTCTGCAATTCGCTGAAGATGATGCGCTCGGAGGTGACATGGAAGGTGTAATATACCGCAAAGGCTGCCACGGCAAATACCACCCCGAAGGTGAGTGACGAAATCAGCGTGAGCCTATTGCGGATGGTCATAGTGCGAGGTTTTATAACGGTTCCTTCCAAAGGTAGCCGGTACCTTTGACGGTATGGATGAATTTTGTGCCCCCGCGCTCAATTTTTGCACGCAGGTAAGAAATGTATACATCTACGACATTGGTACTGTTGTCATAGTCGATCCCCCACACGGCATGCAGCATTTGCGTACGCGGCAGCACGCGGCCCGGATGTTCGAGAAAGTAGACCAGGAGCTTGTATTCCTTGGGTGACAGTTCCACCCGGTCTTCGCCCCATGAAACGGCGTGCTCGGTCGCATTGACCGTGAGCATGCCGCTCCGGTAAATCTTGCTGTCAGCCTGATGGGCCAATTTGGAGCGCCTCACGAGTGCGTTGATGCGCGAAAGCAACTCTTTGAAATGGAAGGGCTTCACGAGGTAATCATCAGCACCGCTGTCCAGCGCGTTGACCTTGTCATCGGGTCCGTCCAATGCACTGATCACCAGAATGGGCGTCTGATTGCGGCGGTAGCGGATGAGCTTGGTAAGCTGTACCCCATCTATGCCGGGCAGCATGATGTCCATCAAGATGGTATCCCAATCGTGGCTATTCACCAGCTCCCGCGCAGCTTCGGCAGACGTGGCCAGCGCCACGCTGTATCCCGCCTCCTCCAAGCCCTTTATCACAAAATCACTGATACGACTGTCGTCTTCGATGAGCAGAATGTTCATGATGGCCAAAGTTAGCGTTCGAGATAGCCAAATCCAATTTTGGCAGGTATAATTTACAGTTGCCCCGCGATGGGACGAGCCATCCTATCTTACTGATACTGGATATAAATAGGCTTTGGCGTCAATGCTAATACCTCTTCGTGGGTCATCATCCGGTGTGGCGGCCTTGTCAAATCATTTTTGTAGAAAAATTTAAAGCCAGTAAACTGCACGGGCTCCCGGTAGACGTAGCTGTGGTAGGTGTTTTTCTTGAGTGCCGGAGCACCCCAGCCATCCATATCGATGACCACCTGTACCTCCGGCTGTAACTTTATCTGCCGATAGTCCCTCACCATCCCCTGCGTAAAGCGGTGTACCACCAATACCTTTGGTGGCAGCCCGTGCGCACGAACCAGCTCAGCCAGGTGCTGGGCTGCAAAATTGATATCATCCGCCGTGAAATGGCCTATGCGCTTACCGGGGGGCGAATCGTCTTTCATCGAAAACTCCGGATCAATCCCCAGATGTACATGGGGCATCCGGAGAAACGTATCCAGGCGAGGCACCTCATCGGCCAGGGTACTGAAGCCGACCTGGATGTCCAGAAATACAAGGGCGTTCCTTTTCTCCGCAATGCGGAGTACGGAGTCGATTTGGCTAAACGGCATGCGGGCGCGGTACTTGCCATCCCTGCCGGCACTGCCCTGCGCGGTGACGGCAATATAGTGGAGTGCCGGAATAGCTTCGGTAGCGGTATCTGCTTCGTTCCACCGCGCGACTTCCCCATCCAGCTTGTCCAGCATCTCATCCGGCGGGAGCTCGCCGAGGATGCCCATCCTATTGGAATATAAATTACCGTAAAACGCGATAATACGCTTGTGGGGTAGGATGGCGTCCGATGGGGGCAGGGGCTGATCAGCTACCGGCCAACGACCGGTCGTGTCGCCATTGGCGAGCGCGTGCAACACCTCGTGATAGGCCGCAGAATCGACCGTGGCCGTAGCAGGCTCCTGTGGGTGCGGCACGTCAGCCACTTCGACGACATTGACCGCCAAGGTATCTGCGGTATGTGCGTCTGCAGTAGCTCCGCTGCCGTTGATTGACTGGCAGGCGTATAGTGATAATGCTAACCAAATGATTCCACCATAAAGCAGGCCCGAGCTGCCACGCCTGTGGCCCCGATTGCGAATAATTGTCATCTCCATCGTTACAAATAAACACAAAAGGCTTGGTTTGTTTGATGTGCTGCAAAAAATAGTCGGAAAAATACCAACAGTAGGAAAATGACTGTCATCACAGAAACTGAACTTTTGCACCAAACGTGCCCAACAAATTGTATCTTGGGCACGTTTATAAACGTTAGTATACGTTAGACGAAAGACGGCAATGGGTTGTTTATGAGCATAAGATGCATCAATGTTACGATAGTTAAGACAGGCTTGGTAATATCGGGGGTGATCCTGACCCTCTCCGTAGCATTGGCGCAAATAACCGTCAGCGGAACGGTAACGGATGCAGCTACCGGAGTGGGGATCGCGGGCGTGACAGTATCGCTGCCCAATGCTTCAAAGGGCACTTCCACGGACAGCGCAGGCCACTACCGCATACAGCTTGAGGCGACGGCAACACATATCCGATTCAACGCATTGGGATACAAACCCATGATCAGGCAACTGGTCTCAGGCATATCACAGACCATCGATGTTGAGTTGGATGAGGATGCACAAACACTCGATGAAGTGGTAGTAAGCGGCAAAGGGCGCTACCGCAACCGCGATAATCCGGCGGTGGAACTCATCCGCCAAGTCATTGCTCACAAACGTGTAAACCGTCCCTCGCGATTTGACTATGTATCCTTCGACGCTTACGAAAAAATCATGATGGCCGTGAGCGATGTACCCAAGTCCATTACCAACAATGCGCTAACGCGGGGATACCGGTTTGCCTTGGAAAATGTGGACACCACGTTAGTGCCAGGGCGTTCGCTATTGCCCATCTACCTGGAGGAAAGCTTATCACAACGGTATGAACGGCTACATCCCAAGGCCGGAAAAACGATAGTAACCGCCCATAAGAAGACGGAACTCGACCAACGGTACGTCAACAATCAGAACATTGAGACGTATTTCAAATTTATCCACACCGATGTGGATATCTATGAAAACAACATCCTGATCCTCAATAAGCCGTTTCTTGGCCCTACGGCAGATGCCGCCCCGTTGTTTTACAAATTTTTTATCACAGACACCATCTCCAATGCGGAAGGGCAGTTCGTGGAGCTCACTTTCATACCCCGGAATGAGGAAGACAGACTATTCTCCGGCAAATTGCAGGTAACACTCGACGGCAACTACGGCATTCGCCGTGCGGACATCTGGATAGACCACCGCGCCAACCTCAATTGGGTCAACCAGATCGATATCTCCCTGCGCTTCAGCCGCCACCGCAGTGGCATCTACCTGCTGGCGTACAGCGATGTGCAAATCAACTTCGGACTATTCGAAGGCAAACGCGGGGCCTTTGGCCAGCGTACACTCGCTTTTGAAAACTATGATACGGAAACGGCCATTCCATCCGGTACCTTTAGTGGTCAGCAATGGGTGAAAGCCGACGATGCGGAACTAAAAACGGAAAGTCACTGGCAGGATAAACGCCCCGTGCAACTGACGGAAGTAGAGGCCAAGACGTATGTCAATATCGATAGCTTGCATCGCAACCGGGCATTCCGGCGAACGCTGAAGCTGGGCTACCTGCTCTCCCAGAGCTTCCTCTACGCAGGGCCGGTGGAATTTGGCCCGGTGGAATATTCATACACCCACAACGACCTTGAAGGCAGCAGGATAAGGCTGAGCGGACGGACGACCCGCCAATTTTCAGAACAACTGTACGGTGAGGCGTACACGGCTTATGGATTTCGTGACAATCGGATAAAGGTATTCGGATCCCTGGCCCACACGCTCAATGGCCACCGCGTGGGGGAATATCCGGCGCACTACCTACAGGCGACTTATCACCAAGATGCACGAGAGCCGGGCCAACTGCTCGGATTCCGCAACGGCGATAGCTTCACGCGTTCGTTTCGCAGTGGTGAGCAGTACAACTGGCTGTATCACCACGCCTTCAGACTCAACCACGTCATCGAATTTGGCAACCATGTGATGCTCCAAACATTTTTAGCCATGCAACGGCAAGCGCCCGCAGCCCGCCTGCACTTCGTCACCGCAGGACCTTCAGCGGATACCCTTGGTGCACTGCGGACGTCAGAGCTTGGCCTTGACCTGCGCTGGGCACCAAATGAAGAGTTCTATCAGCGCAATTTGGAGCGCACGCCGATAATCAATGAATATCCTGTGTTCAACCTGCGGTACAACATGGGACTGAGTGGCATCCTGGGCGGCGAGTACAACTACCATGCGCTCCGGCTGAACGTGTTTAAACGGGTGTTCCTCTCCCAGCTGGGCCTCGCCGATGTAAATGTCGGGACGGGATATATTTTCGGGACGGTACCCTATCCGCTGCTGGACATCCCCAATGCCAGCCAGACCTACGTGCTGACACCGGATGCCTTCAGCTTGATGAACAACCTGGAATTTGTGAGCGATCAATACATCAAGCTGAATATCGAGTACCGTCTGCATGGATTCATCCTCAATAAAATCCCGCTGCTGAAAAAATTGAAAATACGGGAATTGGCAGGATTTAAACTGCTCTATGGCAATGTACGGCCGGAAAACCAACCACAGCACAATCCCGATGTCTTCTTGCTCCCCACCGATGAGCAGGGTCGTGCCACCACGTTTGCGCTGACGCGCAAACCGTATATGGAAGCCAGTGTAGGCCTTGAAAACATCCTGAATGTACTTCGGGTGGAATATGTGCGGAGATTGTCGTATCTTGACCATCCCGACATTGACAAAGGCGGGATACGCTTTAGCGTAAAGGTAGATTTTTAGTCTGCGCTGAGTATTTAAAATAAACACCATGGCATACCAAAACTTAGTAATCCGTGACGAAGGTCCGATACGGCATATCGTCATCAACAGGGAGGACAAATTGAATGCGTTGAATAAGCCCACGCTGGCAGCATTGCATGATGCGATAAGCGATGCGATGGCTACGGATAGCGTACGGGGCATCATCCTTACAGGGGCTGGCGAAAAGGCTTTTGTGGCAGGAGCAGACATTGCCGAGTTTGCTGCCTTCGATGCTCAGCAAGGACGTGAGCTGGCGCAGGAAGGGCATACCGCCGTATTTGATCGCATACACCATGCCAACAAGCCTGTTATAGCTGCTATCAATGGTTACGCATTGGGCGGGGGCCTCGAACTGGCATTGGCCTGCCATATCCGCATTGCCGCTACCCACGCCAAGCTGGGGCTACCGGAAGTCTCGCTGGGCCTGATACCGGGATATGGTGGGACGCAACGCCTCACCCAACTGGTAGGGCGGGGGAAAGCGCTGGAAATCATCCTCACTGGCGATATGATATCGGCAGCGGAAGCACTGGAATATGGCGTGGTAAATCACGTGGTGGAACCTGCCGACTTGATCCCGAAGGCTACCAGCCTGCTCCTTCGTATTGCCTCCCGCTCGCCGAATGCTGTGGCAGCGGCTATCCGGGCTGTGAATGCGGGCCTCACACAACAGGGATTCGAAACCGAAATCCGGGAATTTGGCCAATGCTTCGGCACGCCAGACTTTAAGGAAGGCGTATCGGCGTTTTTGGAGAAGCGAAAACCAAACTTCTGATTAAACGTTTATTGGTAAAGTGCTTATCGATTTGATGTATGTCCTATTCTGTATTCAACCAAAAAGAGCGGAATATCATTACCCTTGTGCTCCTGATCGTATTGGGAGCCGTTATCCTGTATGCGGTGAGAGGCATCATCGGCGCACTGCTCGGCACCATGGTCATGTATACGATATTCAGGCCCCTCAACATGTGGATGGTCGAACACCTGAAGTGGCGCCGCCCACTCGTTGCCGTAATTATCATCGTCATTTCTTTTCTCATCATCGTATTGCCTTTCCTGGGCATTGGCACCATGCTGACCAACAAAATCATCAGCTTGGTAAAAAATCCCGAGTGGGTTAAAAATATCGTAGATACCGTCAACGAGTTTGTCGGCGACAAATTGGGTAGACCGGATTTACTCCAAGAGCAATTGGAGCGGAGTGCTTCTTACCTGGGAGGCCTTTTTACTTCACTCCTTAGTGGCGCTGCTGGCCTCTTTCTGGACATCACGGTCATGTATTTTTTGCTGTATTTCATCTTGGTCAACTTCCGCAGTTTCGAACGGGGGTTACTCCGCTATTCGCCGTTCAAGGTGGAAAATGCCATACGGTTTGGTCACGAACTGCGCAACATCACCTATTCCAACGTGTTGGGCCAGACGCTCATCGCATTGGTACAGGGCGGATGCCTTTCCATTGGCTTTTGGATATTCGGATTCGACGATGCGCTATTCTGGGGAGTGATATGTGCCATACTCTCGTTCGTCCCTTTGCTTGGCCCCCCGCTTATTTTTGTGCCTGCGGCTATCATCGCGTTCACACAGGGCAACAACGTCGGTGCGATTGGGCTGTTAATATACGGGTTTGTGGTGGTCATCAACATCGACAATGTCTTGCGGCTGGTCATTGCCAAGCGGGTAGGGGATATCCATCCCATCATTACCGTAGTAGGCGTCATCATCGGCTTGCCGCTATTTGGCGTGATGGGGCTGGTGTACGGGCCGCTGCTCCTGTCTTATTTTCTCATCACCGTGCGCATTTATGAGGCGAATAAGAAAGAAATGGCTTTGGGCGATGAAATCGTGGTGAAAGACCCGAAGCCTACTGCATAGCTCGATTTTTTTAATTGCGCGGGCAATCCTATCTTTGGTGTCATATTCAACAACTATGCGCAATATCACACTTTTATTCCTACTGTTATGTACCTATGGCATGAGCCGTGCCCAAGCGCCGGCCCATTATGTGGCGGAAGGAGGTACCCTCAGACTCACGCTAGCAGGTGCTTCGCATCTTGCCCAGCTGCCCCTAGCGTGCATGCAGCAGGCCTATCCGTATAAAACAGGGATTGTTTTTGCTGACACTACGCTCATCCAAGAACCCATCAACTACCATCCTGCATTCTACGGATGCTTTGACTGGCATAGTAGCGTGCACGGACATTGGATGCTGATACGGCTGCTGAAGCTTTTTCCCAACCTGCCGGAAGCCGCCGAGATAAAACGCAAACTTGCCGCAAATCTCAGCGCCGTAAATGTTGCCAAGGAGGCGGAGCTTTTCGAAGGGCTCAACCAGAGCTTCGAACGGACGTATGGCTGGGCATGGCTGCTCCAGCTCCAGTCCGAGCTATTATCTTGGGAAGATCCGCTGGGCAAACAATTGAGCAACAACCTGCAGCCGTTGGCCGATTTGCTGGCTCGGTTATACCGGGAATACCTCCCCAAAATGAACTATGCTATCCGCGTGGGCGAACATCCCAACCTGGCCTTCGGTCTCCGGCTGGCCTATGACTATGCGGCGCTGGTGAATGATACAGGGCTGAAAGACGTCATCCATCAGACGGCCGTGCGTTTCTACGTGCAGGATACCGGCTGCCCGCTCAATTGGGAACCGGGAGGCGCGGACTTCCTAAGCCCCTGCCTGGAAGAAGCGGATTTAATGTGGCGCATATTGCCGGATACCGAGTACCGCAAATGGCTGAAAAGTTTCCTCCCCCAGCTGTTTAAAAAGTCCTTCGACCTTGAACCGGGTACCGTAAGCGACCGTACCGACGGCAAGCTTGTCCATCTCGATGGCCTGAACCTGAGCCGTGCCTGGTGCCTGTATGGCATTGCCCACCACGCCGGCAAAAATGAGGAACGCCTGACGGCACTGGCTAACGTGCACCTGAAAGCTGCCTTGCCACAGGTGGCCAGTGGCGACTACATGGGCGAACACTGGCTGGCCTCCTTCGCCGTATATGCACTCACCGCCCAGCATAATCCTTGAAATTAGTTTTTGACGCATGAACGTTTCATTAGATCAGCAACGCATCTTAGTCACCGGGGCCTCCAGGGGTATAGGCGCGGCCATCGCAAACCAACTGGCCCAGTCCGGAGCCAATGTGCTGCTCCACTATCATAAAAATGCCGCCGCTGCCGAAAAGCTCAGAGACAACCTCCCCGGTGAGGTAGCGCTGGTGCCCTGCGACTTGGCCGACCTCGAAGCGGTGAAAGGATGGATCCCCCGCTTGGCAAATCAATACGGACGAATCGATGCCGTGGTCAACAACGCAGGCATCGCACTGTCCATTCCAGACAATAGCCCAACGGATGCCTGGCTGGCAGCCTGGCAGGAAACCATCAATGTAAACCTCCATGCGCTGGCCGTCATCTGCAAGGAGTTTATCGAACACGCAAGAGCCTATAAGAACGGCCGGATCATCAACATCTCCTCGCGGGCGGCATTCCGTGGCGATACGCCCGACTACCTGGCTTATGCCGCCTCCAAGTCAGCCATCGTAGGCTTTACACGGTCGCTCGCCCGCTACTACGGAAAGGATGGAATTAAGGCGTTTATCGTAGCGCCCGGATTTACTCGTACCGACATGGCACAGGATTTCATGGATCAATACGGAGAGGATTATGCACTGAACGATATTGCATTGCCTATGCTCACGGAGCCCAAGGATATCGCGCCGATGGTGACGCTGCTTTGCTCGGGATTGGCAGACCATGCCACCGGCAGTACGATAGACATCAACGCCGCCTCATACGTGCACTGACCCTCGCTGTACTGCATTTTTTGTTGAATATGTGTTCGCGAATACGGGGCATTTTATCTAAGTTTGCCGTCTTATGAGCAAACAGACGGACGATTTCTTCAAAAACGTAATTTCACACGCCAAGGAATACGGTTTTGTGTTTCCTTCAAGCGAAATATATGACGGCCTGAGCGCCGTATATGACTACGGGCAATTGGGTGCCGAACTCAAAAACAACCTCAAAGCTTATTGGTGGAAAGCCATGGTACAACTCCACGAGAACATCGTGGGTATCGATGCCGCCATCTTCATGCACCCCACCACATGGAAGGCCTCCGGCCATGTGGATGGCTTCAACGACCCGATGATAGACAATAAGGATTCGAAAAAGCGCTATCGGGCGGATCAGCTTATCGAAGATAAGATAGCGCGCTATGAAGCGGACGGCAAAACGGAAGAAGCCCAGCAATTGCAGGGCGATCTCGACGCTGCGCTGAATGCAGATGACCTCCCCAAACTCAAAGCGCTCATCGAAACTCACGATATCGTATGCCCCATATCCGGTACTAAAAACTGGACGGACGTGCGGCAATTCAACCTGATGTTTTCCACGCAGATGGGCGCTTCGGCTGAAGATGCGGAGACGGTATACCTGCGGCCGGAAACAGCCCAGGGAATCTTTGTCAACTTCCTGAATGTGCAAAAAAGCGGTCGGATGAAGGTGCCCTTCGGTATTGCCCAGATTGGCAAAGCTTTCCGCAATGAGGTGATTGCCCGCCAGTTCATCATGCGCATGCGCGAATTTGAACAGATGGAAATGCAATTTTTCGTGCGGCCCGGCTCGGAGCTCGATTGGTACAACCAGTGGAAAGCTACCCGCCTGAAATGGCACCTCGCCATTGGGGGCAATCCGGCAAAATACCGCTACCATGACCATGTGAAGTTGGCCCACTACGCCAATGCCGCTGTGGATATCGAATACGAGTTTCCATTTGGCTTCAAGGAAGTAGAAGGCATCCACTCACGGACAGACTTCGACCTCAGCCAGCACCAAAAATACTCGGGCAAAAAGCTGCAGTATTTTGATCCGGAAATCAACCAAAACTATGTGCCTTATGTGATTGAAACGTCCATCGGCCTGGATAGGCTGTTTCTGACCGTACTGTGTAATGCGTTTGAGGAGCAGGATTTGAGTACAGCCGACAAGCAGGATTCACGTTCGGTACTGCACTTCCACCCCACATTGGCACCGGTAAAGGCGGCTATCCTGCCACTTACCAAAAAGGATGGCCTGCCCGATAAGGCACGGGAAATTCTCAGCCGGCTCAAAATCGATTACAATGTCCAATACGACGAAAAGGATTCCATCGGCAAACGCTACCGTCGCCAGGATGCCATCGGCACGCCTTTCTGCATCACGGTAGACTACCAATCATTGGAAGATGACACCGTGACGCTCCGCCACCGCGATAGTATGGAGCAGGAGCGCGTGGCCGCGGCTGACTTGGAAAAAATCGTCAGCGACTTAGTAGGTTGGAAAAACTTGCTGGGCGGACTATAAGCGATAAGACTGTTGGGGAGATTATCCCCCTGCAGACTCCATCCGGCCGTTTACCAACACGTCTACAGACGTCCCGGAGGGCGAGTGGATGCGATAATCCACCACCTTGCCATCCCGCCATCGGATATCCACCGTGTAGTTGCCCCGTGCCTTCAATCCCTTCACTTCACCCGTTGCCCATGCCGCAGGTAATGCCGGCAGGAGATGGATGAATCCAGCATGGCTCTGCAACAGCATCTCGGCGATACCCGCCGTCCCGCCAAAATTGCCGTCTATCTGGAAGGGCGGGTGGGCACAAAACAAATTGGGGTAGGTGCCGCCACCAGCGCGCATATCGATTTCACTGCTCATAGCGGGCTGAAGGAGCTGCCGCAGGATTTCCAAGGCATGGTCGCCATCCTGCAACCGTGCCCAAAAGAGGATTTTCCAGGCCCGGCTCCATCCGGTACCTTCGTCGCCCCTCACCTTCAGCGTTTTCTTTGCCGCCGCCGCCCACTCGGGCGTGGTCTGCGGGGAGACAAAAGCGGCTGGATACAGCCCATAAAGATGGGATACATGGCGGTGTTGGGGCTCGGGCTCTTCATATTCCTCCAGCCATTCCATTACGCGACCGTCGCGACCCACCTGCACCGGTGGAGGTAGCAGGTCCATATCATGACGCAGCGTGTCTACAAAAGCATCGCGCAAACCCAATGCATCGGCAGCGGCAATCACATTATTATACAACTCGCGCACGATTTGGTTGTCTATAGTAGGGCCCATTACTACGCTTGCCCGCTGGCCATTCGGCATGATGAACGCATTCTCAGGCGATACGGAAGGGGCCGTGACCAGCCAGCCGTACCGTGGCTCCCTGATGAGTGTATGATGGTAGAAGCGGGCGGCATCTTGCAGTACCGGAAAGACTTCGGCCAGGTATGCGGTATCGTTGGTAAACAGGTAGTGCTCCCACAGGTGGTTGCATAGCCAGCCCGACGCCGTGCTGGATCCCCAGGATGCTTGCTCGCCGGGAGCCGAATAGCCCCATACGTTGGTCATCATATAACACACCCAACCCGGCGCATTGTAATACGCTTTTGCCGTCTTCTTCCCCGCCTGCGCAATGTCCTTAATCATATCGATAAACGGCTCATGCAATTCCGACAGATTACCCACTTCCACCGGCCAGTGGTTCATCTGTGCATTGATATTGAGGTGGTAGTCGCCATTCCATGGCGTTTGTATTTGATGAGCCCATAATCCTTGAAGATTGGGCGGCAACAAGCCGGGACGAGTGCTGCAAATACTCAAGTAGCGCCCATACTGGAAGTATAAGGCGGCCAACGCATTATCACTGGCTGGCTCGTCAAAAAACCGTTTCAACCGCTCATCAGTAGGAATATCGGAGGCATCCTGCCCAGCTATCGCCAACGAGACCCTATCGAATAGCTGCCGGAATGCGGCGATGTGGCGTTCCCGTAGGGTGCCATAAGGCCGTGCCATGGCTGCTGCCAAGAGGGCGGCCGACTGTGTCGCAAACGGGTTGCCCCTGAAATCCGTGGCGGCAGAAAAATATAAGGTGGCTTCATCGGCCCCAATTACCCGCAGCGCATTTCCTTCCTTGACCAGCTTACCTCCCTTATGCTGGATACGCACACGGGCCATGTACTGCATGCCTTGCTGTCCATACCCATCGTCCAATGCTCCCGAAAGTTGCAATTCATCGTCTACCACGTTGGTATGTCCCTGCTCCTCACGAGCCAACGTCACCGAAAAGTCCAAGGCTTGTTGCTGGTCTGCCGTAAGCCGGATGATGCCGACATCGCCGTCAAAAGCGGTAAAGTATTCCCGCTGGTAATGGACACCTGTCGCATAGTATTCGGTGGAAGCAATAGCCGTGGGGATATCCAACTGCCTGCGGTAGTCCCGGACTTCTCCTTTTCCATGATGATATTGAATAAGCAATTCGCCGAGCGTCTGGAAGCATCCGAAGGGCACATTGGCACCATTGCCGTGGCCACTGCCTGCCCCCACGCACACAAAATTGGCATTTACCAGCTTTTCGGCTTCGTCATTGCGGCCTTGCAACAACAGCTTTTGGATATCCCCCACGCTTTTATAGGCCTCGTAATTATTAGGATCCTGCGGGCTGCCCGACCAAAGGGTAATGTCATTCAATACAATCTTCTCGCTAGTTATACCGCCGTCGGGCATCATGCCCAAGCGACCATTGCCCAAGGGCAGGGTTGCTTCCCATGCCTTCGCGGGCTTGTCGTACCAGAGTTGCAATGGCTCTTTAGCCGATAAGGCCATATGGGCAGCGACATAAATACCCATCAATCCATATTTCTTCATTTTCCAATAAACCATTTAATTGCCATACACTTCAAATTCCGCAATGGATACTGCCGACCGATTGCTGGTGACGTTGGCCACTGCGTCTATGCTAAACCGGAAATAATGGGCTTGCACCGCTTTGCCAAAATCGACATACTGCAAGATGGGATTGGCTGCAATATTGGAAAATTCGCCTCGGGTCACGATCTCCCAGTCGCTTCCATCCATACTCGTTTCAAACACATAGCGGCTTACCAACCCCACTGGATTTCCATCCTGCCGGGGAAGATAGCCGATACCGGTAATCGTTTCCAGCTTACCCATGTCTACGCTGATAGGCACGGGCAAGTCTACTTCATTCGTCAGCCAAAACGTCTCCGGCTTACCATCTACAGCCAATACGGGATCACTCCCACGCAATGGGCCAGCCATGACACGCCACAGCGAACGGTCGGCACGCGTGCGCGCTGCGCCCTGTAAGGCGAAGTCTACCTCCGCTATTTTGAACAGGCCAAAATCACTCAATGCTACGGCAACCGGTGCAAACAAGCGCAGTCGCAGCCGTTCAGTGGTAACCGGCTCGTCCAACTGGATAAGCCTGCTGGCACCGATGCTTGTGGCCATGGCCAATGGCTGCCAGGAGCCGTCCTGCCAAACATCCACCCATGCGCTGTCGAGCCGTTGCCCCAGCTTGATGTTTTCACGCAGGCGTATGAGGTCAAAAGTGGTTTCCGCTTTTAATTCAATGATCAATTCGGGCTGGGTCACGTCATCATCCGTAGCCCAGTAGCTATAGCGGTCGTCATTCAGCAGGTTAGCCGGGCCAAAATACTTTTTGTTGCCTTTCCGGATGTTGGATGCATCAAATGATGCACCGAAAGCCAAGTTTTCAGCAAAGGTTTTGGTCAATTTTTCGCCAAACCCTTTTAAGGATGCCACATCATTGGGATGCAACAACCCCTCCGTATTAGGGGCCAAGCCCAGGTTGAACGCCGCACCCCGGCCTACACTGTTGAGATAAAGATCAAAAAGTTGGTCGGGGGTTTTTACCTGATCGTCTTGCTCGGGATGGTAAAACCATCCCGGACGGTGCGGCACGTCACACTCCGCAGGAATCCAATACTTACCATCACGCTGCCCGCTACCGAGAAACTGCCCATCAATATGACCGGGGGCAGGTTTGCCACCGTCAGGTGCAACAGGTGTAAACGTAGCCCACGACGTCTCCGCAGCGATGCCCTTCTCATTGCCCACCCATCGTACATCTGGGCCGATATCGCTAAAAATCACCGCCGTGGGTTGCATCTCCCGAGTAATAGGCCAGGTTTTTTCCTCCCATTCATAATAAGTAGCGCGGTCGATGCGGCGAGTTTCGTTGGCCCCGCCGTAGTAACCATCACCGCCATTGGCACCATCGTGCCAACTGGTAAACAGTTCCCCGTAATTGCTATACAATTCGCGCAACTGTTCGCGGTAGGCATCTGCATACTCCGGATTTCCGTATTGCGGATGATTGCGATCCCATGCCGATACATATACACCGAATTGGAGTCCCTGCTTTCGCGCCGCATCTGCAAATTCCTTGACCATATTTCCCTTGCCATCACGCCAAGGGCTATTAGCAATGTTATAATCCGTGGTCTTTGTTGGCCACAGACAAAATCCGTCATGATGCTTGGCCACAGATATCAGCCCCTTGAATCCGCCGGCTTTTGCCGCGGCGGCAATTTGATTGGCATCAAAACGCGGCGGATTGAACAGGCTCGCGGAAGCATCCCCAAATCCCCATTCTTTATTTTGAAAAGTAGTAGGTGTAAAATGGATAAGGCAATATAACTCCATCTCATGCCAGTTTAATTGCGCCGTTGTGGGTATTGGACCATAAGGGGTAGGCTCGTCTTGCAAATGGTCCTCTGTCGAGTTGCACCTTGTCAGGCTGGCAACGGATACCACTCCCAATACTGCAAGATTTATAACGTGGCGAAACATCATGCTAACTTTGGTTTATATTCAGGAAGTAAAGATAAATCTTTCTCCAATAGTTCGCCGCTGATGCAAAAATAATTTAGTATATGGCTAACCAACTTGAATGCCCGTAGTTTCTCTTTTTTATAACCAAAAGCACCGACTATAAATTTTAACTATAAGCCATCATTATAAATGATTTAGATTATTGCTTATTTCCATGTATTTTTGATAGCACCATTACGGTAACCAACTGGATTAAACAACTATAAAATCACAATATCATGGACAGCAATGCTAATAACTCCGGCAAATGCCCATTTTCGGGAGCATCATTACACACGAAACCCCAAAAACACAATGTAAGCAGCGAAGGCACAAAGAACAGTGACTGGTGGCCAAACAAGCTTAGGCTAAATGTCCTCCGTCAACATACTGTACTTTCGAACCCACTGGGCGAAGATTTTAGCTACGCGGAAGCATTTAAAAGCCTTGACTTAGCGGCGGTAAAACAGGATCTGCACGCATTGATGACCGAATCACAAGACTGGTGGCCCGCAGACTTTGGCCACTATGGGCCGTTGTTTATCCGCATGGCTTGGCACAGCGCAGGTACTTACCGGACAGGGGACGGCCGCGGTGGGGCCGGACGCGGCCAGCAACGGTTTGCTCCACTCAACAGCTGGCCGGACAATGTCAGCCTGGATAAGGCCCGCAGACTGTTGTGGCCGATTAAACAGAAATATGGCCAAAAGATTTCCTGGGCCGACCTGCTCATCCTCACCGGCAACGTGGCGTTGGAATCAATGGGCTTCAAGACATTTGGTTTCGCCGGTGGCCGCGCCGATACCTGGGAGCCGGAAGAGGACGTCTATTGGGGTTCGGAGAAGACGTGGCTGGGCGGCGACGAGCGCTATGCCCATGGCTCCGAAGGTGTTGAAAAGGACGGTTCAGTACTCGTGTCGGATGACACGGCAGATGGCGACATACACTCGCGCATCCTGGAAAATCCGCTGGCCGCTGTGCAAATGGGACTGATCTACGTCAATCCGGAAGGCCCTGATGGCAATCCCGACCCGCTGGCCGCGGCCTATGACATTCGCGAAACCTTCAAACGCATGGCCATGAACGATGAGGAAACCGTGGCACTGATTGCCGGTGGGCACACCTTCGGTAAAACCCACGGAGCCGGCGATTCGGCCCTCGTAGGTCCCGATCCGGAAGCAGCGGACATTGAAGAGCAAGGCCTTGGTTGGCGAAACAAATTCGGCACCGGTGTAGGGGCGGATACCATCACCAGCGGACTGGAAGTGACCTGGACCTCTACCCCGACGAAGTGGAGCAACAACTTCTTCTGGAACCTGTTCGGTTACGAATGGGAGCTCACGAAAAGTCCTGCCGGTGCGCACCAATGGGTAGCGAAGGGCGCTAATGCCATCATTCCCGATGCCCACGACCCATCGAAAAGGCGCTTGCCGACGATGCTGACGACAGATCTAGCCTTACGGGTAGACCCAGCCTACGAAAAAATCTCACGGCATTTCTTCGAAAACCCGGACGCATTTGCCGATGCATTTGCCCGCGCATGGTTCAAATTGACACACCGTGATATGGGGCCTCGCGCACGTTACCTTGGCCCTGAAGTACCTGAAGAAGAACTGATTTGGCAAGATCCGATTCCGGCTGTCAATCACGAATTGATCGATGAGCAGGATGCCGCCACCCTGAAAGCGCACATACTGGAGTCTGGTTTATCAGTATCCCAACTGGTTTCCACCGCCTGGGCATCGGCATCTACGTTCCGCGGGTCCGACAAACGCGGCGGCGCCAACGGCGCACGCATTCGGCTGGAACCCCAAAAGAACTGGGAAGTCAACAATCCTACTCAACTGGCAAACATATTGGAGACACTCGAAGGAATCCAAACAGCATTTAACAGTGCGCAGTCCAACGGCAAACAGGTCTCCCTGGCCGACCTCATTGTATTGGCAGGATGCGTGGGTGTCGAAAAAGCTGCGAGGGATGCAGGCCATGATATCACCGTTCCTTTCACACCGGGTCGCATGGACGCCTCACAAGAGCAGACAGACGTGGAGTCTTTTGCTGTACTGGAGCCCGCGGCCGATGGTTTCCGCAATTACCTGAAAACGAGGTACACCGTATCAACGGAAGAGCTGCTCGTCGATAAAGCACAATTGCTAACGCTGACCGCCCCTGAAATGACCGTGCTTATTGGAGGAATGCGGGTGCTAAACACCAATTTCGATGGTTCAAAACACGGTGTATTTACCCAACGGCCGGAATTGCTCAGCAATGATTTCTTTGTAAACCTGCTCGATATGCGTACGGTCTGGACAGCCGCTTCCGAATTGAAAGAAGTATTTGAAGGGCATGACCGCACCAGCGGTGAATTGAAATGGACGGCTACCCGCGCGGATCTGGTCTTTGGTTCCAATTCGGAGCTTAGGGCGTTGGCTGAGGTTTATGGCAGTGCAGATGCCCAAGAAAAATTTGTGGCGGATTTTGTGGTGGCATGGAACAAAGTAATGAACCTTGATCGTTTTGATTTGGCTTAATCCACTGTTTATTGGATGTCCAAAGGGGCGGTTTCTTTAATAGACCGCCTCTTTTTAGTATATTGAGCCCGTAAACATTTCAATCCGATACGCAAATGATACCGCTGCAGCTAAATTATGCGAGCTTCTTGATGACAATGCTCACTTTATGCGTGTTATTCCTCCCTCAATTTTCCCTAGCGCAAGACCATGTGTTTGGCAGCTGGACCGCTTGGTTCAATAATGTGCGATTCAACCATAAATGGGGAATGAACAATGATATACAGCTTCGCGGGGGAAGGGATTGGACCACCAACTCCCTCTTGCTGGTCAGGCCCGGTGTTAATTACTATGTAAACGCACAACAAACCGCCTCATTGGGTTACGCTACCACATTGGTCACGAATGAATTGGCAGCAAACAGCCGCAGGATTACCGAACACCGTATATGGCAACAATACATTATCAATAGTCCAATGCTGAATATCCCGGTACAGCACCGGTTTCGACTTGAACAGCGTTTCTTGCAACGACCAGACGAGAAGGCGTTTGCCAAACGCGCAAGGTACTTCATCCGGGGCATTATCCCAGTAAGCCAGCCACTGAAAACATCATTCCATCGGGGGCTATTCATGTCGCTCCAAAATGAGCTTTTCTTCAATATTCATAACCAAAAAGCGCTCAACGGCCGGTTCTTTGATCAAAACCGTGCTTATGCATCGCTCGGCTTCCGGTTTTCAGGAAAATATGATTTGGAAGCCGGATATATGAATCAATTCTTGCTTAGAAACACCACGCCAAATAGCATGACCCATATCTTTCAGCTTGCTGGCTATACGCGGCTGTAAAATATTCAGCTATTAATCAGCCAATTACAACGATATCGAAAAATATTATTAATAAAATCTACTTGTTTAATAGACTTTATATATATTTGTCCCATGCACAAGACAAACCAGCATAAGGCTATTTCGGGTTATACCATGCACACATGTGCTAAGGCCATGTGTTATAGGCACCGTTGAAGAAGCTTTACGCTGACTGCAAAGACACAGAAAAGCCTCTTCGACACGAGCAATATCGAAGAGGCTTTTTAATTAAACAAAAACATTTAAAAATAGGACAAGAGATGGCAATAGAAGCAGCGGTGGAAAAACAACATGTCGACCCAAAAATCACCCTTGTGGGGGCAGGGCCCGGCGATCCCGATCTCATCAGCTTCAAGGGAATCAAAGCACTAAAACAAGCGAATGTCATTTTATATGACGCATTGGTAGATGAGCGGTTATTGGAGTACGCCCCACAAGAAGCTATCAAGGTTTATGTAGGCAATCCTTCGGGTGATGAAAATTTCTCACAGGACGTGGTCAACCAATTAATGGTGGACTATGCCCTGAACTTCGGTCATGTCGTAAGGCTCAAGGGAGGCGATCTGTTCGTTTTCGGCCGGGGCTATGAGGAGCTGGACTACGCGGCTTCATATAGCATTGAAACGGCTATCGTGCCGGGCATTTCCAGCGCCATATCTGTACCGGGGCTGCAAGGCATTCCGGTCACACACGGCGGCTTGAGCGAGAGCCTGTGGATACTCTCCGGCACGGATACTCAAGGCAACCTATCGCCTGAATTGAAAGATGCCGCCCGGAGCAAAGCTACGGTAGTCGTACTGCTTGGTTTTGATAAACTGCCCGAAATCGCAGCCATCTACCAAAACGTCGGCAAAGGAGGGCTGCCTGCCGCCGTCATTCAGAATGGTTCCATGAGCAATGAAAAGACTGCTGTTGGATTGGTCAATACCATTGTAGAAGTGGCTGAAGAAAAAGGTATCGACAACACAGGACCTGTATTGCTGGTCTTCGGTTCGGCCGTAGCATTGCATCATGATTTTCAACGCATCAAGCAGTTTTTCGAACAGCATGAATACGGTGATCAATAACGAATTGTTTAAAATTTCTCTCTCTTCAATATATTAGGTTTACAATTGGGTTAGTAAGTAAGGAGTGCCTGCCCACCAGGTGCTCCTGCTTTTTTTTGATTCGCCGAGTCAATAGCCCCTAAAATCGATCTACTACACCACAAAAGCCCATTTAACACCCGTTGCACAACAATTTCGTTGATTATTTTATCAAAAATATATTAAAAAATACCAAAAAATATATTATTTACAACAAATTATCTCATAAATTTCATTATTTATCATCATAAAATTCATAATAAACAATTTTTTGCTTAAAATTGTTAAGAAAAAAGCTATTTCTACCCTCCAAAATCATCATTTTATATGAGTCAATATGATTTACACAGCGATTTTGAACTAGCAGACTTATTGAACCAAAGCGATGAACATGCTTTCAGGCATCTATATGATAAATACTGGGAGAAACTATATATAATCGCCAGCAACCGCCTAAATGATACCGTGGAAGGGGAAGAGGTCGTACAGGATGTCTTTTTAAACCTGTGGAAGAAAAGACAATCCTTCCGGTTGACCCGGGGATTTAAAAACTATTTCGCGGTAGCTTTAAAATATGAGGTCATCAATCGACGGGCAAAAAGGGTAAAAAACCATGAATTTCAGCAGCTGCTTGATGATAGTTATGATGATCATATCGCAACGGAAGATTTTCACCGATTTGACCTCGAATTGCTCGAGACACAATTGGAATACCGGATCAATCAGTTACCCACGAAATGCCGGACAGTCTTTACAATGAGCCGCCAATCCGCTTTGACCAACAAACAGATTAGCGAAACACTCCAAATTTCTGAGAAAGCTGTTGAAAAACACATCACGCATGCTATAAAATTCCTAAAACACCACCTAAGCCACTACTTCACAATCATTTTTACATTGGTATTTGGATAAAATCACAAAAATCACAAGGAAACTTAAAAATTATTACAAAAAAATCAAAATAAAGGTAGGGATAGGCCGACTTTAAATGGCTATTATAACGAACAACGTGCTTTTGTGCCGTAGATATCGCAAATGACGGCAGGACATGAATCGGTCGCTTTTCCACAGCATAAAGGATACCTGCCTTGCGATCACGTTGCCGCATAACGCTTTCGTTTCAGTGAGCAATACTGTTTCGTCAACTAACTAATAAAAATGTCTTATCAGGAGTCAAGAATCAATTTCTTAGCTAAAAAGTGGATCGCCGGAAAAATCACCGAAAAGGAAAAGCTTGAATTTGAAGCATGGTACAACGCCATTGATGATGCGCAGCCTGCAGTTGACTTCATCGCTGCAAAAGAAGCGCTCAAACGAAGGATTCTCTCCAAAATAGAAGCCGGAATGCAACCCCCAGACCGCCGTCCACACCTATTTTCCACACCGGTATTCCGCATTGGTATCGCGGCAGCCAGCATTGTTGCCGTGCTAAGTTTTGCAGGCATACTACGGTATCGCAATAATCAAATTATACCCTTGGAAGGAAAGCGTTCTCTTGCCGAAAACGAACCAATCAAACAACATGATGTACTGCCCGGCAGCGATAAAGCGATTCTGATCTTGGGCAACGGCAGACGGATGTTGCTGGCAAACGAGGAAGCAATCATTTCGACCGAAATGGGGAAAAACAAAATCATGACAACCCATGGAAAGCTGATTTTTGAGTCCGGAAAATTGCCAGACAGCACTTCACTAAAAATCACTTATAACACTATCTTGACGCCCAGTAGCGCACAATTCCAAGTCGTGCTACCGGACGGGAGCCGTGTGTGGTTAAATGCGGAATCCAGCCTGAAATTCCCGGATCGCTTTATAGGAAAAAAAAGACGGGTTGAACTTTCCGGTGAAGGATACTTCGAGGTGGCACAAGACCCATCAAAACCATTTGAAGTAATCACCGATGGGCAAAAAATAGAAGTCCTGGGAACCCACTTCAACATCAATGCGTACCCGAATGAACAGGAGATCAGGACGACCTTACTCGAAGGAAAAGTCCGGTTGATAGCAGGTAATAATAGTGTATACATGCGGCCTGGGCAAGAAGGTGTCTCTTCAACGGATCCGAAGACCTCCAACCAGATTATTCTTCGGGAATCAGACGTCAAACAGACCATCGCATGGAAAAATGGGCGCTTCCATTTCAAGGATGCCGATATCGGAACCATCATGCGTTCCATCGCCCGATGGTATGATGTCGCGATTAACTATCCGGATGGAAACTCAAAAAAAACGTTCTCCGGGAGTATATATCGAAGTGCAACACTTCAAGAAGCATTGAAGATATTGAATTATTCCGGCATCAATGCAACCTTGAAAAATTCAGCAGACTCCTCGAAAAAGGGCGAAATCATTGTTTATCCAAACTAAGAAAATATAACCGCATGTTTAACCCAAAAATATAGGCCTATGGTAAAAAATTGCAATTAATACACGATACATCCATAAAAAAAGCAGGAGTCTGATCCACTCCTGCCTACGTTGGATTAAAAAAATTCCATCATTTATTGCAGCAAATAACAAAAATTAATAACCCAAACTTTTCAAAGCTAATGAATTATTTCAAAAAAGCTAAGGCTATCGTATTGGCTTTACCGCTTCCATTTCTATTTCTTATTATGAAACTGTCCATCGCATTCTTATTGATAGCTGTGATCCAGGTACCCGCCAAGAGTTACAGCCAAGACATCAATCTCAATGTACGTGATATGTCGTTGGAAACCGTCTTCGCATTGATTGAAGAGCAAAGTGGTTATGTGTTTTTCTATGACGACCAATTAGTCAAAGATCGTAAAATAACTCTAAAGGTAGAACGAGCGTCAATTGACAACTTATTAAGCAATCATTTTAAGAACCTCCCTTTAGAATTTACCGTAGTAGGGGATAAAAACATCGTCGTAAAGCAGAAAATCAAGACCACAAGCATTCCGATTCAAGACCGACAGGTGCGTGGTCAGGTCACATCGGCTGCAGACGGATCGCCGCTGGTCGGTGTATCGGTATCCGTTCGGGGAACGACCCAGGGCACACAGACGGACAATGAAGGCAGGTATATCATTACAGCAGCCAATGGAGCTATACTGGTTTTTCGGAGTGTTGGTTTTGCAGAGAAAACAGCAGTGGTGAGCGCATCGACCGTCAACGTTTCGTTGGAGGAAATACAAAGCGCATTGGACGAGGTTATCGTGGTTGCCTACGGCACCACCACCAAAGCGACTAACGTTGGGTCGATTGCGCAAGTATCTTCCGAAAATTTTGAAAACAGGCCGTTGACCAATGTCACCGATGCATTGGTTGGCTCGGCTCCGGGTGTCCAGGGTACGATTGGCGGTGGTGCTCCCGGAGCAGAAGCCAATATCCGTGTGAGGGGGTTCGGGTCTATATCGGCCTCGAACGCTCCGCTGTATGTCGTCGATGGAATTCCTTATGATGCCGGCAGTAGTGGCAATTCGGGTATTGTCAATCTCAATCCGGACGATATCGAAAGCATCTCCATATTGAAAGATGCCGCCACCACGGCGCTATACGGATCACGAGGGGCTAACGGGGTGATTATGATCACGACTAAAAGCGGCAAATCGGGTGAGAGCAATTTTACTGTAAGTGCCCGCGCGGGTTTCATCAGCAGAGGCCTGCCTGAATACGATCGCGTTGACGCGTATGAATACTATCCACTGATATGGGAAGCCTATCGCAACAGCTTGGTCCACGGTGCCAACGCGGTACCAATCGACGTAGCAAACAGTATTGCATCCGGACAGACCACTTCGTACAACGGCGCAACATATAGCGATATTGTCAGTCAGGTAAGGTATAATCCGTTTAATGTGAGCGACGAAGAGCTAATGGGAATTGACGGCAGATTAAACCCCAGTGCACGGCTGTTATTCCCGGAAGATCTGGACTGGGCAAAGGCCATTCAACGCGGTGGGAAAAGCAGGCAATCCTACGATTTATCTTATGATGGCGGCGCAGGTAAGACCAATTATTTTGCTTCCCTGGGCTACACGGATGACCGTGGATATTTACTCAAATCGGACATGAAACGGGTCAATGCGCGTGTCAACATCAACACACAGGCAACGAATTGGTTGAGAACCGGCATCAATTTAACTGGCAGCTATCAGGCATCAAATTATGATGCTGCAGGCGGTGGGGGATATATCAACCCGTTCGGTGCAAGCCGTATTATGGCCCCGATTTATCCCGTATATGAGCATGACCTCGTTACGGGCGAATACCTGCTGAATGAGGACGGCAGTAGGCAGTACAGCTTTGGCGATTACCGTCCTTATGGGGGCGGCAGACACGCGATTTGGGAAAACGAAATGGATGTAAGGAAAGAGCAACGAACGGTCGTCGGTGCCAGATCGTTTCTGGAAGCGCAGATTCTGCCACAACTGAAAGCAGCAACTAATTTCGGCGTCGACATCCAGGACAGGCATAATCGCACTTACCAAAATCCGATTATCGGTGATGGTGCCCCCGGAGGCCGGGCTTCCCATAATTTTTACCGGATAACAAGTTATACCTGGAATCAAACACTGGAATATACGCAGTCGTTTGGCCAGCATAATGTAGGTATGCTCGTAGGACACGAAAACTACGCCTATAAGTACAATAACCTGTCTGGTGGTCGCCAAGACATGGTGGTAGATGGTATCTTGGAACTGCCAAATTTTGCAACCATCACATCGGTCAACTCCCGGGAGGACAATTCTACCATAGAGAGTTATTTCGCGCGCGCGAGTTATGACTTTGACGAGAAATATGTGCTGAATGCCTCCGCGCGTAGAGACGGTAATTCCAAATTCCACCCGAATGTACGCTGGGCGACGTTCTGGTCAGTGGGTGGCGCATATAACATCAGCAAAGAAGACTTCTTTACTACACCTTGGGTTGATAACTTAAAGATAAGAGCTTCCTATGGCACGGTCGGTAATGATGGCGGACTCGACTACTATCCCTATCAAGCACTCTACGGGTTCCGCAACAACACCACCACGCCTGGATTTGCACAGGAATCCTTACAAAATGACAGTTTAACCTGGGAAACCGGCAAAAATTTTGACCTCGGCATTGATTTCTCCTTGTTTAAAAACAGGCTTTCGGGTTCCATAGAATATTTCGACAGGGTAACAGACGGATTGATCTTCGGCGTCCCTGTACCGTTGATGAACGGTGGCGTTGTCAGCAGTAGCCCTTACTTTCACGAGATAAACATGAATATCGGATCGCTCTATAACCGCGGTATTGAGGGATCATTGACAGCAAATATTGTCCGCAGTGAAAACTTTAGCTATTCGACAACCTTGAATGTGACCACCTTCAAGAACGAGATCACGGTCATGCCGGATGGCCAACCGTTGATCCAATCCGGTAATCATGCCTACAGTGTAGGGCATTCCATCTATGATTTTTACTTGCGGGAGTTCTATGGGGTCGATCCGGACAATGGCGATGCCTTGTACAGAACCAATAGGGAAACCAGCAATACAAGAATCATCAATAATGATACCGTCACAACGGTGTTGGGCGAAGCCAACTTCCGCTACACCGGAGACTCCTCTATTCCGGACGTCAACGGTTCGATGCTACATAACCTGAGGTACAAAAATTTCTCATTAAGCATTACATTGACGTATCAATTAGGTGGCAAGGTGTACGATTCTCCATATGCTACGCTAATGAGTTCAGGCACCTATGGGTACACCTTACACCGGGATCTGCTGACGCAACGTTGGCAAAATCCCGGGGATATTACCGATGTGCCCCGGCTGGATGTAGCCGCTACGGCTAACCTGTCTGGACAAAGTACACGATTTCTGACGGATGCTTCTTTCCTCAGTGTAAACAACGTGACATTGGGCTATAAAATACCACAATCTTGGATATCAACCGCTGGAATCAAAGATTGTTACCTCTATGCTACCGGTGAAAATCTGGCGTTGTTGTCGGCAAGGAAAGGAATGAACGTGCTCAATTCTTTTAATGGCTCGATAGGAAACGACTACAATTTCAGCCGCGTCATCTCATTTGGAGCAAGAATTAAATTCTAACAATCTGTTGAACGATTTTTAAACAACAAAATAATGATGAAAAAGAGCATTTATATAGGGGTTTTAGCTTTAGCGTTGACAACAGTGGCCACGTCGTGCAGTGATGAATACTTAGAAACTACACCTACCCATCAAGTTTCCACCGCATCTGCCTTTGCAACCGTTGACAATGCGTGGGCGGCATTGAATGGCATACACCGTACGTTATATACCCGGGTATTAGGCCAACAGCAACAGGGAGGCCAGTCTGGCAACATGTTGCAAATGGATGTCCTCGGCGAAGATCTGGTATTTGTGACGAGCGCGAGTCAATGGCTATTAGCAGAATATCAATGGCTTGGCCACATCAATCCCACACACCGATCTGTCGAGTACAATTATCAGTTTTATTACATCATCATCGGCAATGTAAACATGATCCTGGCGAATATAGACGGCGCTGCTGGATCGGAAGCGGATAAAAATTACATCAAGGGCCAAGCATTCGCATACCGTGCGTGGAGTTATTATCAGATGGTCCAGCTATTTGGAGAACGTTATGTGGGTGGTAGCGCCAACAATGGCTTAGGTGTTTCATTGGTGTTGACCCCTGGCCTCGAAGCCATTCCCCGGAATACCGTCGAGGAGGTCTACACGCAAATCAATGCGGACCTGGATCAGGCCATTAGCTTATTGGAAGGTTATGATCGAGGAACGGATAAATCACAGCTGAATAGCAATGTAGCGAAGGGGCTAAAAGCCAGGGTGGCATTGACGCAGCAGAATTATCCCGTTGCTGCAACGTATGCCCGAGAGGCAAGGGCCGGATTCCCATTGATGTCTGCGGCAGAATACCTAAGTGGTTTTAATAATTACTCGGTCGGTGAGTGGATGTGGGGTTCGCGCATGACAGCCGACCAGGTAGATACCTGGGCATCGTTCTTTGCCCATATGTCTATCAATTTCAGCTCCACGATTATCCGGACTTCCCCAAAGGTCATGTACTCCGTGTTATACGATCAGATTTCAGACACCGATATCCGCAAGCAGTTATGGGATCCCACGGGTGCCAATGTGACGGATTTCCCGCTTCCGTTGCCCACGTTTACCAGGCATCCATACCTCAGCCGTAAATTTAGCGTAGTCAATGAGTCATCCAGCATGGGTGATGTACCCTACATGCGTGCTGCAGAAATGTACCTGATTGAAGCAGAAGCCTTGGCCCGGAGCGGTAATGAGCAGGCAGCCGATGTATTGTATGAATATGCCGTGGTACGTGATCCGGCGTATACCCGGTCTACCAATACTGGCCAAGCCTTGGTCGATGAAATATTGATCCAGCGCCGCTCAGAATTGTGGGGAGAAGGATTCCGGTTTTATGATCTGAAAAGGACTAACACCCCACTGGTGAGAGCAGGGAATCACAGTGCTACATACGCGGTGACTATCAATGTCCCCACTGGCGATATCAGGTGGCAATTCCTGATCCCTCAAGACGAAATTAATAACTCCAATGGTGTGGTGACACAAAATCCACAGTAAAAATACTTCAAAACTTTTAAATACCTCCGAGACTATGAACACAACGATCAGTCGCAAGCTATGCTATGCACTTGTATTGGCGTATGGATTATTATTAAATCCTGCATTTTCACAAAACAACCTGACCTACCAGCTACCTCCGGAAAGTATCCGTGAGTTGTTGGATGCACCCACTGTACCCAACGTCCGCTTCAATTCAAGCGGGGACAAGATGCTTATCCTTTCCTCACCTGAATACCCCTCGATAACGCACGTCGCACAGC
Organism: Parapedobacter koreensis; assembly: GCF_900109365.1. Classification (GTDB taxonomy): domain Bacteria; phylum Bacteroidota; class Bacteroidia; order Sphingobacteriales; family Sphingobacteriaceae; genus Parapedobacter; species Parapedobacter koreensis. The sequence continues at coordinate 189,520 of NZ_FNZR01000010.1, forward strand.
CCGTATTAGGTATAGCCGGGCTGCGTATCAACCCGGGAACCAATTCCGGCACCGTAGCACCTACCTATACCGAATTGACCATCCGGGACGTGCACACCGGTGCAGACATACCCATCAAAAACATGCCCGAAGATCTCCAAGCTGGCAACATTACCTGGAGCCCGGACGAAGCCTTCCTGGCATTTACCCATACAACGGCAGTTGGTGTAGAGCTCTGGCTCATCAATATCGAAGAAGCAGCAGCCAAAAAACTTACGGATACCTATGTCAACGATGCTTACGGATCCACATTGGAGTGGGATCCGCAAGGCAAGCATATTTTGGTGCAGCTGATCCCGGATAGCAGGGGCGAAAAACCGGTGCCCAGCCAGGTTCCCACAGGGCCCATTATTCAGGAAAACCTCGGCGGCAGAGCCACTCCTTCGCCTACTTACCAATACCTGTTGAGCAGTCCATATGATGAGGTGGTGATGGATTATTACCTGACCAGTCAGCTGGCAACGGTCAGCCCAGAAGGAGTGATTACCAAGATGGGCGAACCCAAGATTTTCCGTTCATTCAGTTACAGCCCGGATGGGCAGTATACCTTGGTTCAAACCATTGAGCGTCCCTACTCCTATGTAAAGCCGATAGCTTCTTTTCCATTTCAGTCGGCCATATATGATTCCAGTTTTAAGCTCGTAAAAACATTATATCATTCACCACTTGCCGACAATCTACCAATCGGTTATGACGTCACCATGTCCGGCCCCCGGTCTTACGGATGGAGAAACGATGCGGCAGCTACCCTCTATTGGGTAGAAGCACTGGATGAAGGCGACCCGAACAAGGCTGTCCCAAAGCGGGATGCATTGTATGTTTTGGCAGCACCGTTTGATGCCACTGGCAAAAAATTGTATGAGACGGACTTGCGTTATGGTGGTGTGCAATGGGGAGGTGATGCCTATGCCGTGATCACCGAGCAATGGCAGAAGGATAGAAAAATCTATAAAACATTAATTAATCCCAATACAGGCAATACCATCAAAAGAATCATGGACCGGCTGTCCGAAGACGGATATACCGATCCGGGAAATTTTGTATTGACCAAAGGTGAAAACAAAAAAAATGTGATCCTCTTCGATAAGGGCAAAAATCCGACCGTTTTTACCATCGGTACGGGGGCTTCACCACTGGGAGACAGGCCTTTTTTAATGCGTTGGGATCTCATCTCAGGCAAGCAAGATACGTTATTCAAGTCCCAGGCACCGTATTATGAATATCCCGTATACTTTAATAATGAAGGCACGGTTTACATTTCAAGGGAGGCTGTAGAAGAAGTCCCCAATTACTTTTTGGTTGATCTGAAAAACAGGAACCATACCGCCATCACCGATTTCTCGGATCCCTACCCCAGTTTGAGGGGAGTCACCAAACAACAATTGTCATACCCCAGAAAAGACGGCATCAAACTTACCGCCACCCTCTACCTGCCCAAAGGCTATAAAAAAGAAGATGGCCGCTTGCCGGTGCTCATATGGGCCTATCCGAGGGAATTTAAAACGCTGGATGCAGCAGGTCAGGTAAAAGGAAGCCCGTACCGCTTTACGACGCTGGCTTTCCGTTCTCCTGTATTTTGGGTGACAAGAGGTTATGCCATTTTGGACAACGCAGATATGCCCATTGTTGGCGAAGGTGATCAGGAGCCAAACGACACATTCATCCAGCAAATCAAGGATAATGCTGAAGCCGTAATTAATTACGTGGTAGACGACCTCGGCATTGCCGACCGACGCAGAATCGGTGTAGGTGGGCATTCATACGGTGCTTTCATGACCGCTAATTTATTGGCACATACAGACCTCTTTGCTGCCGGACTTGCCCGGAGCGGAGCGTATAACCGTACATTGACTCCTTTTGGCTTCCAGTCCGAACGCAGAACGTATTGGCAGGTACCGGATGTCTATTATAATATGTCCCCCTTTAGCTTTGCCGATAAGATAAAGACACCCATATTGCTTACCCATGGCATGGATGATGAAAACTCCGGCACGTTCCCCATACAAAGCGAACGGCTCTATGCGGCCATCAAGGGTTTTGGCGGCACGGTACGGTTGGTCCTATTACCCAGGGAGTTCCACGGTTACCGGGCACGTGAATCGGTCATGCATACCTTTTACGAGATGGATCGGTGGTTGGAAACCTATGTGAAAAACAGAAAATAAAAGCCATCGGCCTATACGACAAAGAAAGCCTCTGCCAATTGACGGCAGGGGCTTTTTAACTCGAATAGCCATCACCCGAACAACCACCAAGCCACGGCAAGCGTCACCAGCACATTGAATGATTGTGCAATGAGAAATGCCCAAAATGGTTTGGCGTTATTCCCCGCCAAGAGATCTTTGAAATTGGTTTCCAGTCCGATACTGGTAAATGCTAAAGCAAACCACAACCCTTGGATATTCTTGATGCCTGCTTTGACCTGGTTTACCGTCGCGGCGTCCAATACAAACGAAAACAACAAGGATGCGGCAAGAAAGCCAAGGACAAACTTGGGAAAACGCTCCCAGATAACACCAAGGCCGGGCTTCTCCACATGCCCGCCCTTCGGCGTCCCCCGGTATGTCCAATATATCGAGATGGCAAGTGCCGCTACACCCAGCAACACATTTTGCGAAAATTTCACAATGGTACTGATTTCCAGTGCGCGTTCGCCGACCAAGCTGCCGGAGGCGACCACAGCACCCGTGGTATCAATGCTTCCGCCCAGCCAAGCCCCTGTCATCTCTTCCGAAAAGCCGAAAAGCCGGGCAAGGTAGGGCATCCCAATCATCATCGGGATGGCCGTAATCAATACCATGGACACCACATAAGACAGCTTCTTTGAATCCCCCTTGATAGCTCCCGCCGTGGCAATGGCCGCCGATACCCCGCAGATTGATACCGCACTGGATATCATCATCGTGAGCTCTTCATCCACCTTCAATTTGCGGCATAGCCAAAAAGCAAAGTACCATACCGATAATACCACAATAAGTGATTGCACGAGCCCCAAAGAACCCGCTTTCAAGATGTCCGAGAAAATGACGCTTGTCCCCAATAGTACCAATCCGATCTTCACCAACAGCTCCGCATTGAGCGAATCCTTGAACCATTGGGGCAATTTAAACAGGTTCCCAACGATTAGCCCAATCAGCAAACTGAAAATTACCGCTTCCAAGCCCAATTCGTTCATAAACGCATTACCCGCCAGCAAAAGGGCGACAATGGTAAGGACAAACACAATGGGGAAACCCAATAACTGGTGTTTGACCGGTTTGCCGGTAATGATGGATCCGATAATGACAATCATATAGACAAAAACAAACTGGTACAACATGCTCAAGCTATTCGTTGCAGTGAATAACGGTTGTAGCGCCCCGGAATTGCTCCATTTATAGTCCGGAATGGGAATTTGCATTCCCAATGTTGCCAAAAAAATGATGGTAAACCCCAATACAACAACAGCCCAATCTTCTGTGATACGTAGCTTAGCTAATGACATGCTTCCTATGCTTAATAGTTATGATTCGTTGACAAATGCAAATGATTTAACTTTTTGGTGGCGGGCCATCACTCACACACCGAAAGCCGAGGTTGTTGCTTCCACTACTTACCTCGCCTTTGCCCCGGCTACCAGCAATATAGCGCTCACAATAGCGCTCATTGCACAAAAACGACCCTCCCCGCTGCACCCGCTTCACAGCGCCGGGCTCCATAGGATCATGGCTGGCTGTTGGTCCTTTAGGATTGACCGCCGGGCTATCCTTGTAATAATCTGGCCGATAGTAGTCTGAGCACCATTCCCATACGTTGCCATCCATGTCATAGATACCAAAGGCATTGGGTTCAAAAGATTTTACAGGAGCGATGCCTTCGTACCCATCCTCGGCAACATCCCGCACAGGGAAATTGCCTTGATACACATTAGCCAGCCATTTGCCTCCCGGCTTCAGTTCGTTGCCCCAGTAATAGGTCGTGTTGGTCTTTCCGGCGCGGGCTGCGTATTCCCATTCCGCTTCGGTAGGAAGCCGCTTACCTGCCCATGTCGCAAAGGCCTCTGCATCTTCATACGCAATGTGCACGACAGGTTCATTTTCGCGGCCCTTTATGCTGCTTCCCCGCCCTTTGGGCTGCCGCCAGCTGGCACCCACTACGTACTTCCACCATTGGAGGTGGTCATGCAGGTTCACGGCTTGCACTGGCGGGGTAAATACAGCCGACCCCGGTTGTAAGACATCCAGTGGCACGTCAGGAAAATCCTTGGGATTCAAAGGTCGTTCTGCTACCGTTTGGTAGCCTGTGGCCGCAACAAACCGGGCGAACTGGGCATTGGTTACCTCATGTTCATCCATCCAAAAACCATCAATGGTCACTTCATGTACAGGGCTGGCATCCGCAAAGTTTGCCGACCCCATGCGATATGTGCCACCCTCAATGTACACCATAGCGGCATCATCCCCACCGGGAAGGAGGGACGGGGCCTTGGATTCGGCAATCGCCGCCGCACGCGAAGGAATACCATGCGACACGCAGGTTACGACGCTATCGTCATTCAAAAGTTCACTTCGCTGTTCCCCGCCGCTTGGCCGCCGGTTACAAGCCAATGCCAATATCGGAAATATAAAAAGTATACCGATTTGCTTGAGATTATCCATCCTTATTCCATTTCATTGGCCAAGATCTGTGCCGCACTGTCGTCATCATATTCAGCAATCAATTCGTCAAGCCTTTCCTTCAATGCCATCGCGACATCTTGGTTGGCTTCGTATATATTCTCCAGTTCATGCGGGTCCCTTTCGAGGTCAAATAGTTCCCAAAAGTCCTTATCGCCATAGAAACGCACTAATTTATATTTCGTCGTGCGCAAGCCAAAATGTGGCATTACCCGGTGTGGTTCGGGATATTCATAATAATGGTAATAGATCGCATCGCGCCAAGCGGCACCCCCATTTTTCAAAACGGGAAGGAACGACTGCCCTTGTAACTCCTCGGGAACGTTTACGCCCGCTATTTCAAGCAGGGTAGGGGCCCAATCCACATTGAGCAAAAATTGGTCGATTTTCGTCCCGGGTGCTACGACACCCGGATAGCGAATGACAAAAGGCGTCCGCAATGATTCTTCATAGATGAATCGCTTATCAAACCAGCCGTGCTCACCCAGGTAAAAACCTTGATCAGACCCATACACAACAATCGTATTCTCTGCTAATCCATTCGACTCCAGGTAGTCAAGCAGCTTGCCGATATTACGATCCAGCGAATTGGCCGTAGCAAGGTAGTCCCGCAGGTATCGCTGAAACTTCCATTCAGCCAAGGCCTTTCCCTTGAGTTTCTTTTCGTTAAACTCTTTGCTTACCTTATCTTGATAGTAAGCCTTGTAAGCCGCACGTTGCTCATCGTTCAACCGTTTATAAATCATGCCATCAGGTGATGGGCGTGTATTTTCGAAATCGATATTAACTTTTAGGTCATTATCCAGCGTCATCGTTTCGGAGACCGTCATGTCCTGGTTAGCCGCTGCAAATCGGGTTTGGTAGTCGTCATAAAAAGTTTCCGGCAACGGAAACTCCACATCATCGTATGCCCCCAAATCCTGGATATCCGGCAACCATTCCCGATGTGTAGCTTTTTCGCCTACAACCAAGAAGAATGGCTTATCAGCCGTCCGTTGATCCAGCCAGGTTGTAGCCACCTGAGTGATGATATCCGTTACGTAGCCTTCATGCCGTACCGTATCATTGTCGCGCGTGATGAAGTCAGGGTTGAAATAGTGCCCCTGTCCCGGCAGGATATGCCAATAATCAAATGCATCTCCCGGCAACGTCCCCAAATGCCATTTACCTATCCAAGCCGTTTCATAGCCAGATTGGCTGAGCAAACGTGAGAACAGCAACTGATTGATGTCAAATTTACTGCCGTTCGTGGTAAAACCATTCACATGGCTATATGTTCCGGTCAGTAGCGTTGCCCTGCTCGGGCCACAAATGGAATTGGTGACAAAGAAGTTATTAAATATAGCACCCTCCGCAGCTATTCGGTCTATATTGGGGGTTTTAGCTAACGTATTGCCATACACACCGATGGCATCATTGGTGTGATCATCAGAAAATATAAAAATAACATTAGGGCGTCGCGGCTGACTCTTGGAGGAATTTGTAGTTTGAACACACGACATCGTCAACATTATCAACGCTCCATAAACAACCATTTGTTTCATATCAGCAAGTATTAGGTTTTAAAAAAATAACCACGTTGAGCATTGCATCAAGTCAGGCCAAAAACATCTTTTAGCGCCTGCCTTGCAGCATGGTATCCACACATTCCATGCACACCCCCGCCGGGAGGCGTGGAAGAAGAACAAATATACAGCCCTTTGGCTGATGTGCGGTACGGTGAAAACCGAAGCGCCGGACGCGTAAACAGTTGTCCCAAATCAATGGTTCCTCCATTAATATCACCACCAATGTAGTTTGGATTATACGCTTCCAGTTCCACGCTATTGATGGTATGCCGCGCAAGTATCCGCTCCCGAAAACCAGGGGCAAACCGCTCCACCTGTCGTTCGATTACTTCCGTCATATCCACGGTAGAGCCATTAGGTACATGGCAGTATGCCCATGCCACCTGTTTGCCTTCCGGAGCACGAGTATTATCAAACACACTTTGTTGTGCAAGCAACACAAAAGGCTTATCGGGATGTTTCCCGTCCCATATCGCCTGCTCGCCGTAAGCAATTTCACCGTACGTCCCCCCCAGGTGCACCGTTCCAGCTTCCCGGCATTCAGGAGCCGTAAACGGTATTGGGCTGTCAAGCGCCCAATCTACCTTGAATACGCCTGCGCCGTAGCGATAGCGATTGAGCTGCCACCTGTATAGGGAAGAAAATTTATGCCCTGCAATTTGTAGCAATTGCCGTGGTGTGATGTCAAACAAGATGGTTTTAGCCGAAGGTAGTTGAGACAGCGACGTCACGTATAGATTAGTTGCTATCCGCCCCCCCAACGCCTGGAAATAAGAGGCCAACGCATTTGCTATACGTTGTGAGCCTCCTTTAGCTATTGGCCAGCCGGTAAGGTGTCCATTTACGGTAAGCACTACGCCAATAGCTGATGTCGTCAGGCTCGACAGCGGCAGTAGCGAATGTGCCGCCATGCCTGCCCACAGCCCTTTGGCCGCCTCCGTATGGAATATGCGGGCGATATAACTTGCCGGAGGCAATGCTTTTAATCCAAATCGGGCCAATCCTATCGGATTCTTGGGTATCCGGAGGGGTCCAAGAACGTCGTTTACAATACCGGGCCACAGCCGCAAAAGCGGTGCATAAAACCGCCGATATTGATCCGCATCACGTCCAAGCAACGTGAAAGTTTCATCCAAAGAGGTTTTCAGCACCGCAGCCGTTCCGTCGTCAAACGGGTGGCCAGCAAGTACGGGCGGGTGGATGTATTCAAGACCATGGTCCGCAAGGGGAAGGGTCTTGAAAAAAGGGGATCCGGCAGCCATGGGATGCACTGCTGAGCAAATATCATGGAGGTAACCCGGCAACGTCAACTCAGCAGTACGCATACCGCCCCCGATGGTATCCTTGCCTTCCACAAGCAATACGGACAGCCCTTTTTGTTGAAGTGTGATAGCTGCAGCCAGTCCATTAGGGCCGCTGCCTATCACAATCGCATCGTAATCCGTTTTATTCTTCAATCGATTCAATTTCTTTCCCGCCGAATTCAGTTTATCACAAAACTAACTTTATCGATGCCTGAATTACCCGTTTTTTCATCAAAGGCGTATACCAATAGCTCAAAACTTCCCTTTTCTGTCAATGGCAACGTTCCCTCAAAAACATTGTCCTCATCCGTGATTTCAAATGGAAATTCTGCTAGAATTTTTCCATCACGCCGCAGCAGGCCTTTTACCTCGATATCATCAGCGTCCCATATGCCCCCTTTGTTGATAACACAGCCGCACATCATCACTAGGTGTACCTTTGCTTTCAAACTTCCCTGTGGCAATGAGGTTATGGCGATTGTCTGATGCGTAGTTGGATAGTTGATGTCCAAGATATACCCTGGGATATCCAGTATAATTCCATCGCCGAGGATATGCTTGCCCGGAATGGCCCAAAATTGTGTAGTCGCTTTCACCGATGCTGCTTTCCGGTTTATTGGCGCGATAACTTCCACATCGACGAATATAGGCTCGCTGATCGTTAGCTGAGCCTCGAATTTAGCCGTATTATCATCGGTAAGCCGCACCGCCCTTGCAATAGGCGTATTCATGATCAATTCGGTATCACCCGATGTCCCCGTGGTATACCCTTGGTCCAGGATTTCGCCCGTGGTGTTATTCCGGACGATTACATAAGCACCACCGATGCCCGTACCGATAAATTTGGCATCTTTAGCCTTTGCCCTGATGACTATCTTGGTCACTTGCGAAAAGACAGGTTGTACCGCCAAGGATAAGATTGGCAAAGCTACCAACGTTACCATTTTAAATGCATTCATTTTGCGTTGTTGCTATTTGTTTATTGCCCATGCTGATTCACAAATATAGCAATTGCCGCCATTTCAGCACGATGCTATTCGTATTTTCCAGCATCCAGCGTACTTTTCGACAACAGATACTGGCGATCAACACGATCTAATACGACGTATAACGAATCCCTATTTTCATTGATGCCCTGTAATATCACACGGTTTCCACCATCAACAGTTTTATAGTTTAAAATCATTTTGTTCCGATTGGACGGGCGTGACGCACGTGCAAATTCCTGTGCCCTCCGGGCTGTTGCACCCCTCGGATCGATAAACCTATTTTCGTCACCAATATGCTTCCAAGCTTCCTCGCTAATCCAATCTGCACCAATCGGATCAGCTGCCGAATCCAGCTTGCGGATTTTATCCTGCAAATACAACGTGTGATCCACCGTATCGGCATAGTAGTGGAATACCCGCCTTCCTCCGCCCGTACCGGCAATTTCAAATGTGCGGTCGATGTCCCGGATAGGGTTGCCGCCACCGTTTGACAAGTCCAGCAGCGTCGGTCTATTCACCTTATAGGTAAGCGTAGTCCATTTTTCAAATGTAGCTTCTTGCCACCGTACCGTATCAATTGGCGAATAGGGGATTTCTTCCCCGTTAATCTTAAATTCAGTGACGTCATAGTATCCCCTGAGTGCTTTGACACCCGGCGTGGACGGCTGTTTATACGGATCGTACCAGTAGTTTAATAGCTGTAGGTAATAGAATACACCAATAAACAAGACAATCACCAAAGTTTTAAGCCCCACCCTTATGACCTTCTGCCATTGTTTCGCAAATGTAGGCCAGTAATCGACGGGCACGGTATACCGTTGGAGGATAAACAGGCTATAAATCCGTGGCACATAATATCCAAATATATACAAGCCGAATATGACAAAATAAAAAGCGTAAGTCTGCACGCCACCATCATACACATGGTTTACAAGGGTGATGCTGCCCAACGCTCCAAACAGTAAAGCCGCGCCATATACGGTGGTTTGCCTAAAAAACAATAAGGTTCCAGCCGTCAGCTCTACCAATCCGGTAAATACCTGATACCAAGGCACGATACCAATGGAGAGCCAATAAATTTTCTGGCCCGTAAAATCCCCGAAATCCGTATTGAGCAGCCCTTCGGAAGGATAAGGCATCTGTACCGGTAGTACCTTGGTAAAACCGAAGCCAATAATACCAATGCCTGCCCTGAACCGGGCGATGACCAAAGACCAATAATAAAGCGTGTTGTATGTCTTACGCTTACGATCCAGCAATGTCCATAGCAGGCCCCCGACGGTAGCCATCGCCAAGAGCGTCACCCAAATGGAATGCCCTTCCAAAGGCGGTATGCCCAGCCACCGGCTTACCTGCGGAAATGACGGTTGGTAGCGTGCAATGCTATACAGATCCCGGTAATGCAAGCTCGTCCAATCATAATCGAACCATTGCTCGAACCAACTGAAGTCCGGAGGTATGGAAAAGATACCTGAAGGAAGCACCAGCAAAATAATATAGATAAACCCTATCCGGAAGGCAATTTTCTGAAAAATCGTCCATGGTTTCGGACTTATTTTTTCTACAGACATGATCCTGAATTTTTAGCTTGATCTTATAACAAGAAACCACCCCTACGCGTCCCTTTTTGCGCCTCTTCGTACAAATATTTTTTATCCAAACGACGCAGCAGCACATCCAAGGAATCTCCTCGGGAATTTAGTCCGGACAATCGGATGGTATGCTGATCAAGCCTTTCATAGCGAAGCTGAAACTTATCATTCAAATAATTTGGATTCTTATTTTCGAGGCTAAGCGTATTCGCAACGCTATCGACACGATAGTGATAATAGTGCCTGCCTACAGTACCGGAGAGCTCATATATCCGATCTTTATCGTTGTGGTGGATGATTTCTATACCATCCAGCCAAGGCTCAATTTTTGCTGCGGTCTTGATACTTAATGTTGCCCACTCCTCAAACACCACATCTTGCCAGCGCACCGTATCGTTCTTGGAATAAGGAAGCCTTTGACCATTCCAGCCAAACTCACTGACATCATATAACCCTTGAGCGCCGGAAAGCCCCGGTGCCGCCGGATAGTGATAAGAACCAGCCTTGTACGTAGCATAGGCCTTATACCCGAATACAAAAATAAAAACAAGGATGAAAGCGGACTTCAACCCGATCTTCAATGCGTATTGCCAGGCATGTATATAGGCAGGTTTATACAAATCAGGATGTGTAGGCTTGTTCAATGAAAACAGGTTGACTATCCGTTTGGCATCGTGCAAAAAGAGAAATGCAGCGATATGCAACAAATACAGGCTATAGATGGCCTCACCACCTTCATAGGCCAGATTCGACAAAAACACATTGCCGTGGAAGATAAGGACGATAAATGCGCCTATTGCGGCAGTCCCCCGGTAAAGTAGTAATAATCCGGCAAAAATTTCAAGCCCACCCAAAAACGTTTCAAAAGTGGGGGCCACCCCCAAAGACAGCGAGAAAATCTTCCATGCCGAAAAATCACCATAGTCGATATTAAAGTTGCTAAGCGACGGATAAGGCGATTGTAATGGGAAAAATTTGATAAGCCCGTATGCAATCACCCCCAGCGCAAGACGATATCTCAAAATTACTCGGAGTAGGTAATATAAATCCAGGTAGTTCGAACGAACCCCCCGCTGTTGTTCAAAAAAATACCATATGATAGATCCGATCCCCGCTAGCACCGCGACGACCAGCCAATCCGCCAACGTACTGAGTCCCCAGAAGTCTGCGGAAGTAAGTTGATGAAAAAATTGAGGGGTATAGCGGCTGACATTAAACAAATCGGCCAGCGTTGGATTTAACCAGTTGATCGAAAATAAGTGGCTATAGAATTTCCAGTCCAATGGCACAGCTTGGAGCACAAAGTAAATAAAAACAAAACGGAAAACCTGTTTTTCATAAGCCTTCCAAGTTGAGCCATTAGTTAATGAAACTGCCATATTTCCATATTTTAAGGTTACCCTCTTTATCCCGCTTTCTCTGTCGCTCTTCTTGAATGACTATTCATTTTTAGGTCTGATAACCGCCCAAATATATACCATTTTGGTAGACATTTATAGGAACAAAATATACCTAAAAAGAGCACAATTTATACGTGATTGGCGTATGGCAATTTGTTAAATAAATAGTAGAAAGAAATGTTAAGAAGAAACAAGCATCATCGGGTAGGTGTTGGCAGTTTGCATGATCATAAACAAAAAAAGCCCCCCGTGTACAAACGGGGGGCTGGAATGAAATCCGGCGCCGACCTACTCTCACGCCTGTTACGGCAATACCATCGGCTCTG
>NZ_FNZR01000002.1 GCF_900109365.1 Parapedobacter koreensis
TCGAACCCGTTCAATCGCTGTATTTCCTTCTCTTTCGCTATCAAATGCAATGTCAGCTCCTCCACCTTCTTCAGCAGCAGCAGGTTCATCTCCGCGAGGTCAAGGCCGTCTTTCTCGATATCCTTGGCAGAGGGGATTTCCGGTAGGTGCTTGTGCTCTTTCACGTACGCTTCCACATCGGCCAGTGGAGGCAATTCATAACCGGATTCAAAGACATAATCCGGCACGGCGATGTCCGTTTTCACCTTCACTTCTTTGGCAAGGATGTTGCCATTTACGGCCAGCTTGGCCTGGGGGTTTGTGGTGCCGATGCCGACATTGCCGTTGTGATGAATCAGCATGCGCGTGCTCATGGAACCTCCTTTCACCCCGGTTTTGAAATACAGGTGACGGGCTCCGCTTTCGCTGTTAGGAGAAACCACTTGCAGGGTCAGGTGTTTATGGTTTGTTCCCGGATCATCGCTGGTTAAGTAACTACTGCTCTCATCCGAATGAATCCGCAGAAAATTACTCCCACCCGTTAACCGCTCAAAGCGGACATCCCCTTTTACATGCAACATCGCTGCTGGGCTCGACGTCCCTATTCCCACATTCCCCTCTTCAGGAAATGTATTGCTCTGCGCCAAACAGCATATAGCAGCACCAAAAAAAAACAAGAACACAACGATTGTCTTTACCATAACTTTGATTTTATTGTTTAAGTGTCATTTGCTTTACATCATAGCGGGAGTAAAGCTATGCTGAGAATCGATTGCCTATGATGCGTTTCGTCTATAAATTTGATAGGCACAGGCTATAAATTTGATAGGCTATGCCTATAAATCTGGCAATAAAAAACCCCGCTTCTCAGCGGGGCTCACACATAACAAATTGTTTCACTATCACTTACTACGCAACCAACGTTGCAAAAGCAGCGTCACCACGAAACTCACCACTGCGCCAATAGTTGCAAGCGCAACCATACTCATCACGTCGGATCTCTCCGAGGCTTCTACTTAAATTTTTACGTCTCAATCAAATTCAGGATATGCAAAATCGAATTTCCCTGTCTGCATTCGGTAGACTTTCCCTGCTCCCCAATCGGTAGCCCTGCAATCTTTTTCAAATTATGATAAGCGACCCCCTTGTGCAAAAGAACGCAGGGCGTAAATGTTGGTTTTAGCCCACTTTCACGTATTGCAGTGTCAATATCGTCATCGTTGGGTTTTGATTGTAGGATCAAAAAGAGCAGGTCATTTAAAAATTGATTTCTGTCGCCTAAGTCGAACTGTAATCTACCCCTAGCTAGCTACATCCAAAACTAAAGAATTCCACGGATCCACGCTCCCCCACCTCCCTATCACCGGGTCATAGAACCTTGCGCCGTAGTCGTGGTGCTTTAGACAGCTTTCTGTACAATATTAGAATTCATATTCCACAAACTCAACTACAATGTCTTTAGATATATTTTGTTTATCAAGCAGTAAATTTACCTTTTCAATAATTTTAGGTTTGTTCTTAATAGTATCCGGATCATCAGTAACTACAAAAACTTTATTGATTTCGATTTCGTTCTCTTTTGACCTCTCCAAAGTTATTCTTGAAAAATCATTCCCCCCTTCAGTGTCTAAAGTAATAAATCTACCTTCTGATACTACTTCTCCATTATAACCATATGCTATCCAACGTCCACTAGGAATACCCTTTATTACTTTTGCAGTATATGATATAGTGTTACTATTATTAAATAAGTCAAACACCTCACCCGAATAGGGCTTGCCTTTATAATAAAACATATTGTTTACTCGCTCCGCTTCCTTAATGTTTAATCTTGGTGAACAAGAAATAAATAAGAGCAAAATAAATAGAAATAAACTAAGTCTCATGATTACCTAAATTCGCGAATACCTCTTAATATCATATTAACATCCCTGGTCTCATCCCCCCCCATATTTGTTTTTCCAAACATCCCTTTCCATATTTGGTTAAGATTTGACCCTCTAATTAAATCTTTAGTGGTGAAGCCGGCTGAACGTCCCCAAGCCCCATAACTCATGTTTCCATAGTCATCATACCTCCTTAACTCTCCATTGAGAATACTCCACTCACCAATAACAATTGCGGCATAGGATGTTTCATTTGATCTTTTTAAAGACTTTAAATCAAAAGGACCATTGTCCGTTACCCAATCTTTAAAAACTAAGAATTTCGGGCTAATATATCCCCAACTACTACTGTAATCATTGAGACTTTCGAAAAGCCCCATTTTATCAGCTATCAACGTATTGAACTCACTTGTCATATCCAGCAAGTCTTCCAAATAAACTTGACCTCCCACTTGAGTGCCGATCCCCTTCAATGGATGGTTGTTTCTAAATGATTTGCCCGAAACACCTCCCGACCTTTGTCCAACCTGATACACTAAGGGAGAAGCACTACCCCATATATTTTCTTCATCATAATCACCACTAACAGTATAAATAGCACTTTTCCCTTCTCCAAGTTTCCGATCAAGTAGTTTACCAGTATCTTGATTGTATAATAAAGTATCTAATCCAAATGGATCGATATATATTAATGGATTGTTTAGAACATAATTATACGGCGTCAAGTTAAAATGTTTCTCCGCCAACGGGTCCACGCTTCCCCACCTCCCGATCACCGGATCATAGAACCTTGCACCGTAATCGTAATAACCCGAGACCTCCTGCAGTTCCTTGCCGTTGTAAAGGTAACGGTTTTTCGGGGAAGTCGTAGCGCCACCGGAATGCGAACGGCCGAACGGGTAGTAGTCCGTCACGAATTTCGCCACCCCCGTGGCATCCGACGAGAACCCGCTCCGCGTGTTGCCCAGGTGGTCGCGCAGCATGTAGTCGTACACGTAGTTGCCCCCGCTCTTCACCATACGCCCCTCCTCCATGCGGATGAGGTTCAGCGTGCCGCCCTCCCACTCGATGCCGTCGATGTAATCCGTCGCGGTGCCCGACACCTCCGAGCGCAGCTTCCTGCCCGTGGCGTCGTACGTGTAGGCGGCAGACGTGCCCACGGACACCGGCAGGTTCAGCTCGTTGTACGCAACCGAGAGGTTCTGGCGCCCGTCACGCGTCATGTTACCGTTGCCGTCGTACGCGTAGGCCGTGCCCACGCCCGTTATCCGGTCCAGCCGGTTGCTGCCAAGGGGGCTGTACTCGTAGGCCATCGCCGCACCGTCATGCGACAGCGACCTGATGTTCCCCATCGCGTCGTAGACGGCCGTCTCGTTACGGCTCCCCGAAACCCCCGACAGCAGCCGGCCAAGCCTGTCGTACGTGTACGCGTACCCCTGAACCGTACCCGTGCCGTGCCGCCAGCCCTGCCGGCTGATGTTCCCGTTGAACTGCCGCATCGCAACCGCCGTCGTATCCTCGTATAGCAGTGTCTGCTGGAACTTCGGCGACACCGCCTTCAGCAGCCACCCGCGCGCATTGTAGCCGTACGTCACCGTCTCGGCAAACGACGTGCCGTTCGTGCTGTGCAGCTGCCTGCGGTAAAGCTGCCCCAACTCGTTGTACACGTTCCGCGATACCAGCGTGCGCGTGCCCCCGTCAACCGATTTCCACGTGTCCGCCAGCCGCTCCCGGTGGTCGTAGGCATGCTCCGTCTTCACCGTGGCCGATAGGCTCCCCGAGGCATAATGCCTGCGTGTACTGGCCAGCGCCTGCCGCGTAAAGCTGTATTCCGTGGCCACGTCGTCATAATTATTCGCACCCGCCGTGCCGCCGCCTTTGTAGTGCTGGCGGTATTCACGAACGGCGTTCCCCCGGTCGTCGTAGTACACCGCGCTCCACAGGTACTGCGTTGTCCCCAGCACCTGCACCCGCGACACCGTCGGCAGCCCCTTGGTCATCGCGCTGTAGTCCGTGCGTTTGTATGCGGCAGGAAGCCCCGCAACGTCGTAGTCGTCGTAGAACTGCTCGGTAAGCACCGCCGTGTTCCCGCGCGGCCACGAACGGTTCGTGTAGGCCGTCCCAGCAGCGTTCCGCTCCTCCCACTGGTTGGCGCCCGTGATGAGGTATGCCGAATCCTGCACCGCCGTGCGCCGGTCACCGTTTGCCGTGCTCCCCTGGTGGCGCCATTGCACCTTTCGCACAACCCGCCCGTGCGCATCGTACTTGACCGCCGTCCACTGCTGGGGCGACTTCCCCCGCTGCACGCTGTCCTGAGTGGCCACCACCTGGTCCAGCCGGTTGTACACCAGGAACTCGCGCCCCTTCCCCGGAACCTTCTTCTCCACAAGCCGCCCGCGCTGGTCGTATTTGTACTGGTACACATGGTCCGAAAGCCACGCGTTGCGCGCAGTGCCCGCCGCCGGAAGGCTCCCTCGGTCCGGCGAGGAACCCGGCGTAAGCACGAACGCCAGCTGCCCGAAGTCGTTGTACACGTAGTACGTGCTCACCACCGCGCTGCCGTTGTACGCGCGCTTCAGCACCACACGCCCCTGCTTGTCCGTGTACTCCTCCCCCGTGCCGCTACGCCCGTCCGCAGGCACCCAGTTCTCGTCCTTCGTGACCGCCACGTAAAGCTCCCCCGCACCGTAGATGGCATTGCTGGCAAGTGCCAGCGTGGGCGTGCCCTGCGCGCTCAGCGTCACCCCGTACCGCGCAACGCGCCGGCTATTCGCCCCGAAGCCCGCCACCGCGTCGTTGGCCGCGTATTCCGCCACCGCCGTGCGCCCGCCCGTGGCCGTCCGGCTCCCGGGCTGCCACGCCCCGCCCGGGAAGCCCTGCTCCAGCACCCGGCCCAGCGGGCTGGCCTCGTAACGCCGCTCACCGAACGACGGCGTCCCGTAGCCCGTTACCGCATCTATCTTCACCACCCCCGCGGGCGGCGAATTGTAGTACGCGGCCTGCTGCGCGGCGGCATTGGCCTTGAACGCGCCACCGGCACCCGTAGCCGTCGCGTACGGAAGGTAATCCCGGTGCTGGCGGCCGTAGCTGTCGTAAACGATGGGTACCGCCACGTCCCGCTGGTTCGGCGCCGCCTTCACCCCCAATTCCTGCACCGGACGGCCCAGCCCGTCATGGTACGTGATGTCACGCAGCGCGTCGGCAACCGTCAGCGCACCCGCCGCGGGAGGCGCATCACCGAAGCCCCGAAGGTAAACCGTACGCTGCACGTAATTCTGGTTCGTGCTCCCGCCAAGCCCCAGTGCTGGGGCCGCCGCAGCTATCGACGCCCGGAAGTTCCCCGTACTCTGAAAGCCCGGCGATAATGTCACCGTGGTCGGCGCCGTGTATTCCCCCGTGGCCCCCGCCCTGTTCAGCACCAGCTGGGCAGAGGTGGCTTCGGTGAGCAAGGCAAGCACAAGGACCGTTGCAAGGGCATATAAAACCGCACCGGCCACGTGCCGGACGGTATGGCTGTTTCCCGTTGTTTTCATTTCCGTATCGCTTTAGGGTTTGTAGTAATACCTGTATTCCTCCAATATGTTGCCGTGGTGGTCCTTCACCCGCCACAACCGCCCGAATCCATCATATTCATAGAAAGTTGTTTGGCCTGCTGGCGTTGTGATGGACGCCATGCCAGTGAGTGGCTTATAAGTATAGGTATTGGCCATACCATTCTTTGTCCGGCTGTCCGTCCGTAACTTATTTAGTTCTGCTTTCAGTTGAGCCTCTGTCGTACTTGGATTATTCAGCAGGGCCATATCTATCACCAGATCTACGGTGGCATAATCTATTCCCACTATTCTGGCCACAGGATAGCTACCCCGATAACCCCATAGATACGTTTCTTTTACTCCAGTAGCTCCCTGCTGCTCAAGGATATTCCCATAAGTGTCATAGAGGTTGAAAAGCAGTTGTTCCCGATAGCGACTGTCCTTAACAATCGATCCGCCTTGTACAGATGATGGCGCAAAATTGGTAAGGGGGGCGGACATTTCTATTGTATATATTTTGCTGGGAAGTATCGTTCCTGCTTTATAGGAAATAAAAGAGGATGAAAGAAGCACCTTGTTATTTCCCTGCGCGTCAACCTGAAATTTGCTTTCCTCGACTTTTGCGCCAATAGCATAACGTTGCTTAAGCCCGAGGATACCATCCGACGTGCTGGTTACATTTGAATAATCTCCTGCATATTTATAAGTATTCATTATCTTCTTGCCCAATGAGTTGGTTTCCGTAATTATACTCGGAAGTCTCACCAAGAGGCTATACTCATATTTTTTACTGCTGTTTACAATTCCTGTTGTCGAAAATGTTTCTTGCTTTGAAATCGAATCAAGCCTGAGGTATGCTGAATACTGGTAATATTTTGAATAGCCGAATATATCGTTCTGTACGACCGAACATTCGGCATTATAGGGATGGGCCGATTCAAAATAATAATTGGCTGAAAGGCCTGCCAGCGTATCTGTAAAAACTGCGCTATAGTAATATTGCTCTTTAACGACGCTTTGGTATTGGCCGGCTACGTTGGCAAACTCCTCCTTCACTAACAGCTTATCCCTTCTCCATGAATTATTTTCAATACTATACATCGGTGCCCGTTTGCTTGACTCAATAACCATGAGGTTAGAAGGCAGCTTTTTAAACAGAATTGCCGAACTAATACCGTCCAGGTTATTCAAATAGGTATAGGCCGTCCGTCCGATGTCATTGCCGTTCTGGTCTATCCTACTCTCGGTTATTTTATCGTATAATACATCACCCAATGGATAAACCGGGGAGGAGGTCATCAAATAAATTTCCTTAGCTACTTCTATGCCTGTCGCAAGCACCTCATCACTTACTTTGTAGGTGTATCCGGTTTGTAAATTTGCCCATCCAGGGGCCTTACCAGACGATTTTACAATCCCATTGTCTATCCATGTATAATCATATTGCTTAATCAGCTGGCTATTGGATACAGGATCATACAAGATGCTCTTCTTTACCCGCACGCCACCAACGGGCGTAAGCACCCAGGTACCCACGGGATCTTCATACCAAGTCTGCACCTTTACATAGTAATCGCAGGGCGCATTAACGCTGGAGGCGTACAATTCATAGTGACCGTTGGTAAGGCCGATGGTATAGGTTCGGAAACCACTGTGCGATTCCGACGGATAAGAAGACGAGGAAATCATGCTCCCGTCGGGTCGTTTGATAGAAAATGGAATATCCTGTATAAATCCACCGTTGACGCAAGTTTGCACATCAAATTTGATTTGCTTCGTTCCGTTAGCCCTGTCATTTATATCCAGGCTTCCCAAATAAGCTCCAGGGCTGCCATACCTAACATAATACGTAACCGGTTGATGAGTAATCTGTTTATTGTTTAACTCCGAAATTGAATTGGGCTCAAATTCGTACGCCGCGTAGCCACCCGTGGGGTAAGTAATTTTAGTTAGTATGCCTTCGGAAGTCCGAGTAGCATTGGGGTTTCTATGATCTGTGGTATAGATATGCGAAAGTGTCAGATAACTAGGATCCTGAAATATGTTGTCAAGCAGGGTAGTTTTGCCATTTGCATTATAGTAGCCCCACCAATCGCGTTGCGCCGAGAACCTGTCTGGCAATCCATATGAATTTTTATACTCGAAACCGTATCGCTGCACGTCCTGGCTATTTGCAACGTTGATATCTTCCACGCTCTTCAGAAACAGCCTCTTATCTTTATAAACATCATTCTGTATTGCGGAATAGCTGTCGCCTGTAAAATACGGCACATTGGCCGAATTGAATGTCAGTTCGTTGACATTCCTAATCTGCGATCCCACGTAATATTGATAGTTTAATTTCACCTCTTTTATCTTTTGTCCTTTGCTATCGTATACGATAATTCTATCAAGCATTTTATCCCCGTACAAATCGCAGCGATTGGGACCTGGCACAAATTCAACGGTACCATCTTTGAAAGTGATTGACCGGATTCGCTGTTCAGTGGTCACTATGGCCTGATAATTTCGGGTGACATTGTCATTTATACCATTTTTCGTGTCCGACAAATGAGCCACGTCCCTTATGGCATATTGATCATAATTGAAGATTATCTCCTCGTTATTCTGCTGGATAATTTTAGTAAGGTAAAAGCTTTTTTGCGTCCGTTGGGGTATGCCTTGTTCTACATTCCCATTTAGTATTTGGTTATTTTTCGTGACCACTGTCCGCACATCAACGGAACCGGATTTCCCGAATACATACTTCGTACCGTTTACGTCTGTCACCTGCCAGGATGAAACGTTGAAACCCTGCCCCGCCACGTATCCCGGAAGTGCTTCTATTTTCAATGCCACATCAGAAGTCAGGCCGATACTGTAGTCATCTTTGATGTAGAATTGCCCGGTATAACCGCAGAATGTAAAAGCAAATATATCCAGATCTGCATCCAGTTCATTGTCTGCGATTTTTTTCAAGTCGCATATACTGGGGTCATCAATTTGGGTGACCGGGTTGTTTAGGCGGCCCTCTCGGCCCTGAGTCAATCCCAAATCACTTAATCCTTTTATGTTTTGGGCGATAATACCGCCCGCAACCAATGACCACCCCATGCCAACATGGGAAGCCACGTCTTTTACCTTTATCCCGCCGGAATGATAGTTCAGCGAAATAGGCAAATCAATGTAATTGGTCTGTATCCTGTATATGGGCACGCTGGTTTCTGGAAGCCCTGAGGAAACCGAAACTGGATGCTCAATAAACTTAAGCAGGTTAGTCACGTCCGGACTTTTAGGGATTGGCTGTTTGAGCAACGTAACATCCTGCGGGTAGGCAAAGGAATGGATAAGAGATGCTGTGCAGATAACCAGTTGCAAAAAGCGCATTTTTTTTCTCATGGATAATGGTTTTATTTGTTGGCGATTACTTCATGAATCCGAAAAAGCTGTATCGCCGTATCAATGGAGTCCAGCCTGTTTTCGACCGCTTCCCGTGCCCTGCGTTCTTTCAGTAAATGCAGCGTCAGCTCCTCCACCTTCTTCAGCAGCAGGAGGTTCATCTCCGCCAAGTTCAGGCCGTCTTTCTTTATGTCTGCCGCCGAGGGGATTTCCGGTAGGTGTTTGTGTTCTTTTACGTAGGCTTCCACCTCCGCAAGCGTGGACAATTGATAATCTTCCCCGAATACATAGTCTGGCACGGCGATGTCCGTCTTCACCTTCACCTCTTTGGCCAGGATGTTGCCCTCCACGGCCAGTTTTGCTTGGGGGTCGGTGGTGCCGATACCGACATTGCCGCTCACCAGCAATCTACCGGCAAGGTGGTTTTCTGCCATGTTCGGTGTGTAATCCGCGATATCCGTCAGCACATCCTGATTTTGCGGAACGCCTTCGACCTCATAGGTCACCGTTTTCAATGTTTCCCCAGTCGACTTAATCCAGCCGACGAAATGGTAGCCAAGCATGTGCTGACCGGCAAGATAGGGCACATGCAAGGCAAGGTATTTCTTCCCGTTGTACATGCATGTCTTCAGCGCCCAGACTGCTGTGCTGCCATACGCGTCACCGTCAAAAGACGATAAAGATGCACTCGTGGTATTGTAAGCAGACGACGAGCGAATATCGGCGACATTGAGCCGTTGATAAGTACTGGTTGAACCCCTGATTGCCATAATGCTCCCCACTGCATAATTGGTTGAAAGCAAGGAGCCGTTGTACATTTCGTGCAACAGAATCAGCGTTTTGGCGTATGCTACATTGCGATCCATGGCAATGGTTACCGCCTTGTAATTACCATGCAGGGTAGTTTGCGCATTGGTTACACCCACGCCACCTATTAGCAGAAGCAGGACAGGCAAATGCCTTAATGTGTTTCTCATCATCCTAATTATTTATTAGTTTTAATCTGTTTGATTTCATTGTTGACGGAGTGTATCTGTCCACGTAGTTCTACATTCTCGGCATCCAACCGGATGACATGCAACGTCAGTTCCTCCACTTTTTTCAGCAGCAAGAGGTTCATCTCTGCGAGGTCAAGGCCATTCTTTTCAATATCCTTGGCAGGGGGGATTTCCGGCAGGTGGCGGTGTTCTTGTACATAGGCTTCAATGGCAGTAAGCGTGGGCAGTTCGTAATCCGGCGCGAACACATAGTCCGGTACGGCGATATCCGTTTTCACTTTCACCTCTTTGGCAAGGATGTTGCCATTTACGGCCAACTTGGCTTGGGGGTTTGTGATGCCGATACCAACGTTGCCGTTTGACCGGATAATCATCCGCTCGTAACTTCCCCCTACCGCAAACACCAGCGAATTATAATCTTCACCATTAGCGCCATTAGTGGATCGTATATAAGCGCGCTCTGCTCCACCCACAACCTCTAAAAATTTAATTTTCCTCGTGCGAGCCAATGAGATATCTCCATTCACTTCCAGTTTTGTTGCAGGAGTCATTGTCCCTATTCCCACATTCCCCTCTTCAGGAAATGTATTGCTCTGCGCCAAACAGCATATAGCAGCACCAAAAAAAAACAAGAATACAACGATTGTCTTTACCATAACTTTGATTTTATTGTTTAAGTGTCATTTGCTTTACATCATAGCGGGAGTAAAGCTATGCAGAGAATCGATTGCCTATGATGCGTTTCGTCTATAAATTTGATAGGCACAGGCTATAAATTTGATAGGCTATGCCTATAAATCTGGCAATAAAAAACCCCGCTTCTCAGCGGGGCTCACACATAACAAATTGTTTCACTATCACTTACTACGCAACCAACGTTGCAAAAGCAGCGTCACCACGAAACTCACCACTGCGCCAATAGCAGCAAGCGCGACCGTATTCATCACGTCGTACATACCCAGCTGTCCGATGATACTTAGCATCGTTCCGCTGCCCGTACCGACGCTAAGTTGCAGGCTATTCCGCATCACCATTTTCCTCCTTCCCCCTACGCCCTACAGCCTCCAGCACACCCAGCGCAAGAGCCACATACTTGGCTACAGCCACCACCTTAGCAGGAAGCCCCAGCGGCGAAGCGATGATCAATTGGCTGGCCACCGCCAAGCCCTCCCTTATCCGATCGTATACCGTCAGCTTGCCCGCTTCGGGCCGCTGGACGGCCTTGTTATTTACTTTATCTACTTCTGTTTTCATGATTTTTGTTTTATGAAAAAATTCACCTTTGGCCCATCCATTCCCCCTCTTACCCATCATCCATCCACCCCGGTTTTACAACCAGTGCAGACACGACCTAGGAGATCCTAGCGAAGCGACGGAGATCCAGACGTGGAGCACTGGTTTAAAACCTCAACCCTATTATTCCCCCTCTCAATCTCCCCCACCAACAGCGGATACACATACCTGTATGCCGCAGCCGAGTGAAGTACCTGATAGTCGCCATCCAGCAACTGCCAGTACGACCCGGTGAGCGGACAACCCGCTGTTTGCGTGTGGTAGTTGCCAATGTGGATGAAGACCAATTGGTAATTGGGTATTTCGGTGATTTCTATCATGCCCTGATGAAGCTTCGGGTACTTCGGAGCGTACTTGGCATTCATCCCCGCCCAGGAATTGAGCGATAAGCCATACTCCCCCTCGGGGATACAGGTGATACCGGGGACCTTCTCCGGCCGGATGGCATCTTCCAGCAGGTAGCAGGCAAAGAGGCCGCCGATGTAGAGGTGACTGAGGGTACTGTTTTTGCCCTGGGCCACACGGATGATTTTAATGGGTTCCATTTGTTCTTGATTTGTTGGTTTTGCCGAAGGTGGAATGTACTTCCACGGCGAAAAAAAGCAGCGGGGCCTTCCCCACCCCGCTGCAAAGGGCTAATTGCCCGGAGAGCCACTAAGGCTCGATTTCCTCCTCTTCAGGCTCATCATCAGGTTCCGGCGCGGGAGTCCCGCTTCCGTCTACCGTCACCGTGCCCAAGTAGAGACTATTGCAGGCATTTCCGCCTGTCTTGCTCACCATGCCGAGGTATACATGCACTTCATCACCGGCAAAATAGTCCGGCAGCTCCAGCAGCAGTTCCTCATCAAGGCGCTCCGCACCTTGGGTATCATACTGATATTCCGCCTTGGCGGGATTGTACACGACCACGATGGCGCGGTCGCTATGGTCAGCCTTGATCCCGAGGCGGGTATGATCTACCCACGTGAGGCGCAGCACCTGACCGGACACGGCCGCCATCGCGGGATTACGCGGCCGCACAAGGTCGCCTTCACTGATGCGCACCAAGGCTGGGTCTACCTCGAAGTCAGGATATTCCCCAACGATAGCGTCTTTGTAAATCTGGCGCACGGCAAGGTTGTACCCGCTCAGGTTTTGCTTGGCCAGCTTACCATACCCCGCATTGAACACGAAGCTGATGGGCTTGGCAAAATTGACCGCACAGGCAAACCGTACGCGATGCAACAGCTGCTCCTCGGTGACGGCCCTGCCTTTGGATACCCTTGGCAGGCTGCGCATGTAATCAATACCGCGCCAGTGGGCGCCTACCACATTTCCGATTTTACCGGAGAATCCGCCTTGGATCCCCTTTTTGAAACTTCCCATGATTAAGAAAAATTTAATAGTTAAAAAACTGCCAGCAGCGGAAAACGGCACTTCTGCCGACGTGATTTACTCCATTTCGTACCGGTACTTATCCGCTTCCATGGACAAACATAGCGGGCTATTCCACCGGACAGAAGACCATGGCCGGTATTGGCCGCCGGTGGCCGCAAGAGACAGGAATTGGCCGCTATCCCCCTACACCTCCCTTAACCCTTCCATACCCGTCCGTTACCCCCTGGGTAAGCAAAGGGTATAGAAAAGGTAAAGAATCGGTAAACAAAGGGTAAGGAACCGGTATGGAAAGGGTAAACAAGGGGTAAGGAAGAAGTAAGCAAACGGTAAACTAAAGGTAAGCAAGCAGTAGCCAGCAGGTAAAGCGCAACAACCACCGCCGCCACCGGACAAGCGGCGGGGTGTTGCAATGGGAGACTACGCGTCAGGCAACGCCACTACCCCTTCCAGACTGGATGATGTCATCCATCAGGTAATAACGCATGCCACCGATACGCAGGGACTTCAATACACCCTGCTCGGTATACCGTCTCAATGTGCGATCGCTGATGTGCAGCATCATGCAGACTTCCTCAGGAAGCAGCAGCCCATGGCGGTGCGCCGGATTGCCCAAGCCGGCAAGCAGCTTCTTCAGCAACTCGGCCAGCAGGTTGAGCAGCGGTAAAATTGCATTCGCCACCCCGCCTCCAAATGAAGACGGTGCGGATAAGTAAGGATTTGTTTCCATAAAGACCTCCTTTTAGTTAAAAGAACATGTTTTACTGTATGATTGGTAAATGTTCCGGTTCGCTATTATCAGTGGTTGGGCAAATCCCCTTTTGCCCGGTTCAGCAATCGCTCAAGCAGCCGACGCACTTTCACCCGCGCTTCGCCGGGGGCGATGCTGTATTTCTTTCGGATACTTTCATAGGAAAGCCGTTCCTGATGCGGCGTAGCCATGTAACGGCTTAATGTTTTGAATACCGGCTTGAGCTGGCGTACTTCTATCACGCCCTCTTCCACGAACAACCTCAGCAGAAAAAGTACTTCCACGACCGTGATGGACACCCGTAAGCAACGTCCTTCGACGCCACCGCTGATATACTGCTGTAAGTCGCCCAGAAAATGCCGGTACCACTGCCGCTGGTCTTCGTGATACATACCCGCCGCGCCCACACTGGGAAACGCGGCTTGGCCGACCATATCGTGCAAGGCCGCCCTTGCCATCAGCTGCTGCCGGCAACGCTGCTGCTGGCCATCTAAATCCTCCAGCAACGCCTGCACCTGCGCATTGAATGATAGCCAGGGATCGGTCTCCCGCATTGAACGTGCTTCGTCCAAGCTGTCCAGCAAGCTGAGCAGCCGTTCGACCCCATCGGCGAGCGCCGCCGTTGTTCCTGTCGGCTTAGCCATCCGTACTCCCATCGTTTGGGCCACCCGGCATCCGCCTATTCAGGTAGTCAAGCAGGGCCGCCTTATACGTAAGACCCACCGGCAGGCCGATATCGGACTGCAACCGCATACCGTGCAGCCGACCACTCTCCACACGTCTCATCCGGTCGAGCGCTACGATATAGCTCTTATGTATCCTTAAAAACTTATTCGGGGGCAATAATTTCTCCAATTCGCCGATAGCTATACCGCCCTGGAGCGTTGCTTCAATGGTATGTATGACCACGGTATGCTCATCGGCTTCGATGTAATCCACATCGTCAAGCAGCAGCTGGATGAACTTTCCCTTCCCTATGCCAGGTAACACCAGCCGCCCATCATCAAGCAGCACCTGCCTCATCCCTTCTTTTCCTTTCTGCTTCGCGCGATCTACCGCCCTGCCGAAGCGCGCCCTGTCAAACGGTTTTACCAGAAAATCCACCGCACCGGCATCAATACATTCCGACCCACGGTCGGCATGGGCCGTGCAGACCACCACACGTATACGCTCGCCAAGCTGCGCGAGGATTTCCAGCCCGTTGATGCCGGGCATCTCCAAATCCAGGAAGAGGAGCGCTACGCCATATTGCCGCACAAGTGCCGCAATGCCCCTCGGATCCGCAGTAGCATGTACGAGCAGCAAATCAGGCCGTCCCCGTATGTACTTACGCATCAGCGCTATTGCCTTGTGCTCATCGTCTACGACCATGCATTTCAATCGTTCCATGAGTTATTGCATAATGGTTATGGTGGCAAAAAAACAACCATCGGCCACCCGCGTTTCAAGTTGGTGGGCGTTGGGAAAGGCCAGTTCGAGCCGCCGCCTGAGGTGTTCCAGGCCAGTGCCCCATGACGGGACAGGATCGCTGCCCTCACCCAGCTGGTTTATGCAGGTAAGCGATACATTATCTGGATGATATTGGACGTTTACCCGCACGGTTTCCCCTTGTTTTCCATGCTTGAATGAATTTTCGAGCAGCGAGATGGTAGCCAGCGGTGATATCACATGCCCACCCGGCGAGCCCTCAATCCGCAATGTTACAGCCTCTACATCCGGAAACCGGTACTGCTGTAGTTGGATATAGGCAGCCAGCTCCTTCAATTCGCTGTTCATGAGTACACGCCTCACCTGATTACGCGCACACATTGCGGAGTAATGCAGCACCTTTGAAACACAAAGGATAGCCGCTGCCATCCGGGAAGAATAGCCCAGCGCATCTGCATACAATCCGTTCAACACGTTGAAGAGTGTATGGGAGCTGAGATGCCCCGATAGGAAGCGGTATTCATTGCGCTCACTTTCCTGCTGGGCTTTCATCCGGGCGATTTCAGCTTGGTGCTTTTCTTCCTGCGCCAGCTTGTGCCGCTCACTGTTTTGCAGCAGCCGGATAATCACGACCACAAGCACGGCATGCAACAGCCAATGGTGATAAGTAGGCAGCATGACCAGCACAAAATGCCTGAAACCCGCCTCAATTCCATCCCTCACAAACTGAATATCCAGCCATTCCGCTGCCCATTGGTGCGCAAATTTATAGCCGACCGCCAGCAGCAATGCAATGGTCAGCGCGGCTATCGCACCCCATTGCAGGACTTTCCACGGACGAAAGGTTTTCAGCAGAGACCATCGGTAAAACAACGCGACGAGCAGGTAAAACGATAGGATAATGACCAAGACCACCGCTATGACATCACGTATGCGCCGATGGGGGTAAAATTCATTGTTGTAAAATAACATAGCCATTAAATAGCTGATCCAATAACCCAATTGGGATAGGCAAACGATTAGTTTCTGTCTTTTATTCATAGGGTAGTTTAGCTTCGGTTGACGTAAGGTACAAAACGAAAGCTAAACCAGCAAGTCAGGTACCCAAGGGCATTCCATACCAATGCTCCACCAAATTGTCATACAGCGTCTTAGCAATTGCAACAGTTTTGTAACCGATTTTCCGGATGAGGTAGTATTTTCCTTGTGCTGCAAATACGGCATAGTGAACGGGGGTCAATAGGCTGAGCGCAGTCTGCACATCAGGCGGCTCCGCAAACCGTGCGTCATCCGGTGCAGCCGTGACACGGTGGAGGTAAGGCCAATTCTCCCACTGCGCAGGGCGGTGCCGCAGTTGCTCAGCCAGCGTACCATAGATGGCGGCAGTCGCCGAGGCTATGTAATCTTCCGTTGGCCCTTCGCCCGCCACTATGGGTGAAGGCGCTATCACCTCCAGGCATTCGTTTTGTCCCCGCCGGAAGCAGAGCAACGGATGGATGGGAACGCCCAGCCGCGCCGAGAGAAACGGTACGCCCCTGCGCACCAGCAATTGCCGCCCCAAAAACGGCGTCGGCGTAAGGTTGCCCACCTCCACAGGCGATGCCCCCATGTCGCCATCGATGTAGATGAGCAATTGATATCCCTGCTTGAGCAGCTTGGCCATGGCCCGTACGCCCCCCGGACTGTCGGCCTCCACGATATGCATCCGTGCCTTGCCCGGCAACCGCAGGCTTTTGTGCAAACTGCGGAAGGCATCGCCCTGCGTACGGACTACCTGCCGCGATACAACCAGCGCAAATGGTATCCGCGCATGCCCCAGCAGGTAGCTGGGCAGCCGATACGATCCCGTATGCATCGTGCATACAATACCCGGCTGGTGCCGTATCCGCGCTACAAGCGCCTCATCCCACCCTGCCACCGCTATGGGCAGCTTGCCAGCAAAATACTCCTGCTCCAGCCGTCCGAGCCATTGGTTGCATACCCACTCACGCAATAGCGGCACATGGCGCTCGTAGGGAATATCAGGGAGAAAATTGGCCAGATTGGTGGTGAAGAATGCAAAAAGCCTACCCCCGCGTTCGTGCGCAAAGGGATTGAAGGCCATGGTATCCTTGGTGATGGCCTCCACAGCCTGCGGATAGTCCAGGTATTTGTATTTATCGAGGGGATTCATGACGTATCCGTTAAATGATAAAGATGTCACACTTATCTACTGGCAGAGGGTCTTCAGCCGTGAGGCTAAACAGCTCATTCAGGTTGAAAAACGGCAGGATGTTGTCTACAAGCAGCTGCGCAAACTCGATTAACAGTTGAATTAAGTCCATCGTTGATTCTTATTTTTTCTATGCTACATTGCCGGATTTGTCTATTGTGCAGGCCCCGGTTTCTGCCTGTTCCTTTGGCCAAAGGATATTGCCGATCGTGCCGTAAACCTGTGTAAAAAAGTCCATCCACGACGATTTTTTTCGTGAACGACACGTTTCTAACCATGAAATTGACTTTTCTCATCCTTTTTTCCTGTGGGGTGTCATCCCATGTCACTCGTTTTTGCCGTGTATCGACTACCGGAAGCAGGGATTTTGCCGCCTATCAAGTGCCCGGTATACGCCATGCCTTTGTATGTCATCCACTGTCTCTTGACGTGCATGTAATCAACGTGTAATTTTCCCACCATCAGCACACCGAAATGGAGCGATTTTTTGCATATTGGAGCCATTGGATCAACCTGAATCAGGAGACAAGGGAATACCTATCGCAGCATAGCCAGATCCGCTCCTATGCAGCGGGCAACGACTTCGTCCTTGCAGGAGAAGCGCGCCCATTCTGGTGTTTTGTACTTTCCGGATTAGTAGCAGGTTTAGAACGACTTGGCAACCATCGTTATAGCTATAACTGGTTGGCACTTCCGGGAGATTATTTCACCGGAACCATTCACTTGTTTACTCAGCGGCCGCCCTCATCCAATATTCAATTCTTGCGGGATACGCAGCTCCTCCTTATCCCTGCCCCGGCTATGCGGTTTGCGCAGCAGCATTTTTCCGGCATCAGCGAGATATTGCATGTGCTGAAACAACGACGTATTCTGCATCAAGAAGCATTGTTGCTCCTTTTGTTGCTGGACACTAACCGCCGCTACACAACATTCCGTAAGGGTATGCATCATTTGTACGCCCTGCTCAGCGAAAAGGAACAAATTGCCTATTTACGCATGAGCCGGAGCCAATTCTTTGCAGCCAAGTCTGCTTGGAAGGAGCAGTAGAAAAAAACAGTCCGAAATCGAACTTTATACAGTTTTTAAAGCTTCCATATTTGCTGTACAAATCATTCATTTTTTAAACTAAAGTACACGTACAATGATTTCCACATTTTTGAACTGGCCCATTGAAATTGGTGCCGCTTTACTTTTCTCTCTTTTTAGTTCAGGGAATGTAGCTGAAAAGCCCCACGAGGTAAAAGTGCCTGAGCAAGCTGTAGTGGCTAGAGCAAGCCCAACAAAAGCGAGGCTGGCGATTTATCGTTTTACACCAAACGATGCGTCAGATTGGCGAAATCCGGCTAATTGGCAACCGGGAGAGTCCTCCGATCCCTGCGGGGGAGTAGCCATCCCCTGCCAAGTAGATCTGGAGGAGGCCGGTTATCCCGATATTGAGACAATGCTTGCGAATTTTACCGACGATCAGCTTGACCAGTTTCTTAATCATGATGGTGTAGAGGCCAAAAATTAGCTAATTCAAATCATACGCACCCACAACTAATAAGCATGTGGGTGCGTTTTTTATTTTATGGGTTCTGGGGCATGCCTGTTAACTCGATTACGTCATCCGGAATCGGAAAAATAAATCGGGGCCCATTTGGTGCGAGCGTGTACACCTCGTCTCCAATTCGCCGTTCAAAGCTGATATCGAATCCTTCCATATTCAAACGCTTTACATCAGGCCATCGGATTGCCCGCATTAGCAGTTCCTTTCTCCGCTCTGTTAAAACGGTGGCTAATATGGTATCTTGGCTATCATCGATTAAAGGGATAAACTTCTCATCACTCCACCGTTTGGCAAGCAACGTGTTCAAATCAGCAAGCGCCATCTCAAGATTACCTAACCTGGCATGGCACTCTGCCCGCATAAGGTATACTTCATCTACGGCGATACCTGAAAACAAATTGTTGCTTGCCGAATAATAACTTCCCTTGAACCCGCTTGAACCATCAACATTGACACGAAAAAAAATACGCTTCCGTAGATCCCCTTCTTGATAGCTGTCAAGCAATATACTGTCTATTTTTGCCCTATTATTTGCCAGCGGCGTTGCGTACGTGATGGACTGATAGATAATTTCGTCGTTGAATTCGGGGATCGGGAAATTTGCGTTGCTATCCAATGTGTTATAGTCTATCAGGTCGCTTTTCAGCTTTAAGCAAGCATCTGCGTAATACAAGCATTTCTCGTAATCCCGCATAAAAAGATACATTCTTGCCAGTAAGGCCATTGCCGCAGGCTTTGATGCTCGGTAAACGTGTAACGGCGTATTAGGGAGTACCTCGGTCGCCGCTACTAAATCTTCGGTTATCTGTGTATAAGTGTCTTTTAAAGACGCTCGCTCGGATTGGATATTGAAATCAGAAGATAGCCTGATAGGTATTCCGAGATCGGTTGCTGCCGTTGAGCTGTCGTAGGATTTGGAAAATAAGAGTGCTACCGAAAGAAACGACCTTGCTCTCAGGAAAAGTGCTTGGCCCCGGATATGATCCCAATCTGGCGGATTGGTCTGCCCTTTGCCTATCCGGTCCAGTGTCTCCAAAACGACATTGGCGTAATATACATTGCGATACGGCCAAAACCAATCATTTGAAAGCGAAGGATATATCCCTTCTTTCTCCCAAAGGTATCGCCGCCTATCCCGTTCATCGGACAAAGCGGACCAATCAGTGTCCGCCAGGTAATAATCGTCCGAACTCACCTCACCGATATAAGGATCCCAGTGCACATTACTGTAATTATCCAAGAGTGCCTGTAAATCTGCCAACGTCTCAGGAATTACTAATTGTTTATCCGGCTTCACATCCAAATAGGAGTTGCAGCGGCAAAACAGCAGAGCGCATGCTGCCAAACACAGGAACAAATTTTTTATTTTCATAGCAATTATCTTTATGGTTTTGGTTAAAAGGAAATCTGAACGCCAAGCGCACAATTAAAGGAAGGTGGCAAACCATATGGCCCATAAGCGGGGTCGACACCGTCGTCATTGGCCGCCCATATAATACCCAAATTGTTCATATTCAAATACGCCTTTGCTTGCTTGACAGGTAGCCATCGATGACTGCTCTTCATAAAGTCGTAAGCAATGTTGATATATTGCAAGCGGATGTGGTCGCCTCTTGCCACTTTAATTTCTGAATTGAGGTAGAATGTGGTGCGATAGCCATTATTGGGATAGACCATCGAAGGGACGTCTGTGACCTGTTCATCTCCCGGCTTTTGCCATCTGTCCACAAATTCTTCATGATAACCGTAGGGGCTCATGTTGAACAAGCCGCTGTAGCTTATTCCTTCGTTTTTGAAGTAATAGCCCATTTTGTAAATCAACCTGACGGATAAGGAAAGGTTCTTCCATGAAAACGAATTGCCCAAAGAGCCGAAAACGGTAGGGACGGAAGAACCATGATAAACGATGTCACTCAATTGGGTGCCTGCACCGGTAATCAAGTTATATTCTTTGCTTGGGTTTCCACCCACGAAGCCGACAGGATCTCCCGTTTCCGGATCAAGACCGCCCCACTTGTAGGAAAACATGGCGAAAATGGGATAGCCCTCAATCCTTATCATGGATGGCGTAGATCCTCCCACAAAGACGCTTCCCTGTGGTGCCGAAGCGCGGTAATACGAAAGGACTTCATCGTTATAGTAGCTAAGGCTTAGATTGCTGCGCCAGCTGAAATGTTCAGCGGCTATATTTGCGGAGTTCAAATCGACATCCATACCTTTTCCTTTCAGGGAGGCAACATTTTTGGTGATGGTACTGGCGGTGCCGGTCGTTACATCCATAGGAGCAGGGCCAAAAAGATCGATGCCTTTTTTTAAATAAACCTCAATACTGCCGGTAAGACGGTTGCCGCGGCTGTTGAAATCGACCCCCATATTCGTCATCCTTACTTGCTCCCACCGGAGCGCTGGATTGGCGTGCTGGGATATGGAGGCTATCGCGCGCTGTATATACGGCGATTGCTGCGACAGGTAGTTGAATGTGGTTACCGCGCTTCTGCTCATATCTACATTTCCGCTAAGTCCATGAGTCATCCTAAGCTTCAAGCCAGGAAGTATGCCGGATCGGTAGAACGGCTCATTACTAATGTTCCACCCCGCGCCAACGGACCAAAGGACATTCCATTTATCGTTGGTACCGACCCCGAATAGATTGGATGCGTCTCGCCTTCCGCTTAGGGTAAGCAAATATCGGCGGTCATACGCATATACCGCATTGGCAAACACGGAGACAAAACGGTTCATCAGGCCGGTATGGAGCTCATTGTTAGGAATAAAGGAGTTGCTTCCCGTTATAAAGTGCGGGAAACGATTTACATAATCCACATTTCCGAAATTCAACGTTTCGACATCGTAACCATAGGTTCTACCCCGGTTTCCTACGGTAGCTGAACTTCGCAATTCAGTCCCTACCAGTGAAGTAATATTATGGCGGCGCCAATTCTTATCGACATTGATCTGTCCCCGTATATTGTGTACCGTGAGCCGAGTACGTGTCAAATCCATAATGGCCCCTTTAGGGATATGATAAGCCACTTCGCCTGTTACCGCTGAAATTTGGCTGAACCTGTTTACCAAGTCGCGTGCAACGTAGCTTTGCTCGTCATACAACGTCTCACCATCGGTGTCCTGCGCCTGATACTGGTATTTCAGATCGACGTTAATCCATTCAGCAGGTGCGTAGTTCGCTCCGGCGCTGATAACTGCACTACTTACTTTAGCCGTTGACCGGGAATAGCTATCCTCCAGCAATGGATAATAGTTCCAATCCAATAGTTTCCCGCCTCCAATGGTATCCAACAGGGGCTGCCTAAAGTCCTTCATAGCTGGCAAGGCGTTACCGGCTTCGTCTGCGAGCATAGTATAAGGCAACTGGCCAGTGGGCGCATAGGGCCGATTGCCGCTGACAGTTCGGCTTTGTGTATAGTGAATGTCTGCATCTAGCCTGAGCTTGTCCACCGGAGAATAGCTGTTTCGGAAATTGAAGTTAAGCCGTTGGTAGCGGCCATCCAGATTATCCCTGTTGCGATCATACCCCGCAGAAAGGTAATGGGACCAACGTTCCGTGCCCCCGGTCACTGACAAGGCATATTGTTGGTTGATCCCAGTTTGGTACATATACTTCCGATATTCATCCCGTATGTTTCCCTGTGCCAAATCTTCGAGGAGCAAATCCGCTTGCCACTCATCAAGCTGGCCATTGAGCCTCCTGAACATGACCTCGTACGCCGGTGAAAAAGCCGGTCGGCTTAGTGCAGCTGTATCCGCAAACCGATATCTGTTGGAAAAAAGGAAGCGCTCGGCCTCAATGTATGACCGGCTATCCATCAACGGGTAGTAGCCGAGGTCTGGTATACTATTTACCGTGGTGTTGGTGTTAAACGAAATGGCTAGCGGCTCTCCCAACCGTCCGTTTTTGGTCGTAATCACAATGACACCATTGCCAGCACGGGCACCCCATATGGAGGATGCCGCCGCGTCTTTGAGCACTGTGATGTTTTCGACGTCATTTGGGTTGATATTGCCGATATCGCCTTCGTAGGGAAAGTTGTCTACGATAATCAGTGGATCCCTTAATCCCCCGGTGGACAGCGTGCTGAGGCCACGGATGCGTATACCCATATCCGAGCCACCCAACGTAGTAGTCCGCGAGACATCCAATCCGTTTGCGACTGCCTCCAACCGGCTGAGCACATCCGTGCTGATCTGCTCATTGAACGTTTTATTATCAATGATATTGAATGATCCCGTGATGCGCTCTTTGGGAAGGGATTGATACCCTGTGGATACCTGTACTTCATCCAACAGGTACATGCTTGTCTTTAAAACGATATTCAAAAATCCGGAAGGCTGTTTGCCGATGTCGATTTCTTCAGTATGGTACCCCATCAGTGACACGACCAACGCAGCATCGCGGTCGGCGACCGTCATACTGAAATTCCCGAGTGTATCGGTATAAACTACATTCCGCCTATTCTTCTCAATTATCATCACATCGGGCATGCCCTCGCCATTTTCGTTTTGTACGATGCCTTTAATAGCCGTTTGGGCTACAGTAAACACTGGGAGTAAGCACATCGCTAATATTGCAATTGCGATTCGTTTCATTTTGTCGATTAGTAAAAGGTTGTAAGTAAGTGGTTATGCCTTGGTAAGTATCATGAACTCAAGCTCCCTTTCGGCCACTTCAAGGAATAAGCCATGAGCTTCCAAAGCGTGTTTCAAATCCTGAAGGCTACCGCCTTGCTTTAGCCAGATGGTCGCGGGCGTATCGATGCCTGTTTCATCCAAGACGATTCGGCCATTCAATGAAGGCTCCTTTTCAAGTATATGGGCCAGAAGCCCGAAGGATTGATTTTGCAACACGGGTCTTTCTTCGCCTACAGCGCCTACGGGCTTAAGAGGTGCATCGGGGGTCATCGATTTGAGTACGTAACAAATTACCTTGCGCATTTCAATGATGCCATGGAAACCGCTGCACGTATTCAGATCGATAAGCATCCGGTGATATAGCGAATCGGCATTTTCTATTGCGGTGGCAAATTCATACGAACACAGTTTTGCCGGGTCGGACACCACACGGCCACGGTTGACTATGGCTATCTCTGGGTACTTTGCGGTGTCCGCAGCTATCACGACCTGCTGATCGGAGAAGCGGGAGCCTAAAATCTTCTCCGCGATGCCGTAGTAAAGCGCCCCTATCGTCACGTTGAATGACGAGCGACCTACGACCGTATTCCCCCGTTTCCTAAGCCTGCTTCCCGAGGGAAGGCTGGGTATATAGCCGTGTACCAACGTGGAAAGCTTCCGTAAGCTTGCCGACTTCGGGAATTTATCAATGCCCGAAACCAATGGTTCATCGGGGTCAATGTAGGTCTTAAGCGCATAGTCCGGCTGCTCATTCCGCAGCACTTTGGCCACATTACCGGCAGTCACGTCATTGCCGGCCGTGGTAGCAACTACCCTGCCCTGTGGGTCTATCCATGCGTAGTGGGGCACTACGTTATGGGGGAATGCTTCGATAAGCGGCTCCGCCTCGACAATCGACGGCAGTCCGAGGGGCTTTAGTGTTTTGTGATTTTTAAGCGCCTGCTCCGTGGCCTCGGGCTTGCTCCATGAAACGGGCAGTACGATCATGGAGTCTGCAAACTGCTGCTGCACGTGATGTACCTCCGGCATGGCGCTGATGCATGTACTGCAAAAGGTACCCCAGAAATCAAGGATAATCAGCTTATCCTTATAATCGCTAAGGGTAATCGTCTCCTTCCCTTCGGGATGGTTCACCACATGCAGGGGCAGGTGCCAGAGAGATTCGGGGATGGTGTCCCCGATTTGCAGGGGGGTAATTTCTGTAGACAGCGTATCTGCGGGCGCGTCCTGAAACTGGTATCCATGTGCGTTTGAACTGACGCTTATCAGCAGCAAAAGCGCCAATATCCCAATTGCGCGGCCCCGCCCGGGGAGGGCGAAGGCCTGCGCATGGGTCTGCACACATAGTTTCTTGACTGACTTTCGTTTGTGTTTTCGGAATAAGGCATAGCTATCCCCTAAGCGTAATTTTTGCTTCATTTTGTTTGATTTTAGGTGTATGAAAATGACTTAATTCTGGTTTCTACCTAAAATCAGACAGGGTTTTTCGCTATACTTTTAAACAAATTAGACGTAGAAATCTCCCACGTTTTGGATACCAAATAACCATCCTCCCTCCTATCTTGGATAGGCTGGATGGGCTTAGATGCGACGGTTCTTTTTTTTAGTTTCACTACTCGTTATGGTTAGTAACGAGTCTTTATATGGTGAGCATCCAATAAATGTGGGGCTGCACACCGCGGCTACACTAAAGTTTCTCACGCCTTACGTAACGCGGATTTACAGCAGCCCCACATCTATCTTGATACGCAAAGATACATATTCAAGTATAGACATGGGTATTAAACTGCTGCCTTGCGTTACGGCGTGAGAATGTGTAGCCGCAAGACTCTTGTTATTACCTTGATCTAATCGTTAAACATATCACAAGCAAAGATATATTTATTTATGACCAATACATAATATTTTATGATTAAATCATAAAATATTATAGTTTAATCACAATAATATACTCATTCACAGTTATTTGCGATTTGCATATGTTTCTAAAGAAGCATAGTTTTAGGGTCATTTTGAGAGAAAATGGCTAAAAAAGAAAAGAAAGAACCCATATATCGAATTGGAGCAATCTTGGCAGAACAAGGTGTAAAAAAGGAAGTTTTTGCTGGACTTGTAGGAGTGAACAGTGGAACTGTATCAGAGTGGATAAATCATAAAGGCTACCCAGAAGCTTCCAGATTACCGAAAATAGCGGAAGTATTAAATGTGAATAGGCAGCTTCTGCTCATCGAAACTAAACCAAAAGAAGGCAAGTCACCAGCCCAAATTAAAACCGAGGAAAAAGAAACAAGATAATCGGGTTCGATCACTATGGAGGTGAATTATACCCTTACAACAAAAGCCTTCCGGTATTTGGCGGAAGGCTTGATATAATTACAACGATAGCCTAAGCTACCATTATTGTTTTTTCTTGTTCAAATCGGCGCGGACTTTGCGTACAAAATCTATGGAGACTTCGGCTACATCGGCCGCAGTCTCATCGTCCAAGCCCAATTGCTGCATCAGGTTGGCTACCACAGTATAGCTTTTTTGCTCTGCGCCTTCCTTTACCGCATGGTCTAAAATAGCTTTACTGTCCCATTTACGTTTCAAACCAGTATCATACATCTCTTTTTCCTCCTTCGTCAATTTGCTGTATTCAGCAATATTAAACAACTTTTCAAATATGGGTTTCCGA
Source organism: Parapedobacter koreensis (assembly GCF_900109365.1). Classification (GTDB taxonomy): domain Bacteria; phylum Bacteroidota; class Bacteroidia; order Sphingobacteriales; family Sphingobacteriaceae; genus Parapedobacter; species Parapedobacter koreensis. The sequence continues at coordinate 25,706 of NZ_FNZR01000002.1, forward strand.
AGATAGAGCGGTATTCTGTCCAGCCTGCTCATGTTCTTCAACACGAAGAGCCAACCGTCAAGATCCGTCTCCAATTCGGATTCCTCTTTTACAAAGTTAATCAATTCCAAGTATATAAAACCCAAATCGTCGTAAAAAACCTTTCCGGTATCCCTGTTGCACAGGCAGATATCATGCAGGCATCGCCCATCTCCCACACCGTCCGGCATGCCAAATCCGTCCATCAATACGATGACATAAACTTCACTAATAGCGTAGTTCCATTCCTTGCGTTTCCCTTTTGGAGCCTGATCGGAGATAAGCTTGCTGCCGTAGTACAGCATGCGTCGCTTGAGATTGACTTGTGCACTGCGCTGTACCTCAATAATGAACTGCTCCCCGTTGCTAGCGGTGCAGGTAAGGTCGAAAATCACGGCACCAATTTCATCGGTATCGCCCGCGTATTCGTTTTTGTTGTACACCAAATCCACGATGTGCTTGCGCCCCCGAAAAACACCGTTGAGCAGATCAATAAGCAAATCCTTGTTGGGTTCGGAGCCAAATATCCGCTTGAATCCAAAATCGGTAAGCGGGTCGATGAATTTTCTAAGGGTAGACTGTTGTGATTTGGTCATACGCAAAGCTAATAAAATTCAATCTTAAAAACTAATACTCTTAGTATATATTAATTGAAGGCAAAAAAATTTATAGAAGATGGCCATAAAAGAATTACTTTGTAATTTTAAAGCAAACCAATCAGACTTGAACTTCCAATAGCTGATGTTTCAGTTTGTGTATAGTGCTTATTAATACGGTGTTGGTTAATGGGCATTCGGTTGATGCCATCTCGATAGGAATATGATTAGGATTTATATCATTACGCGATAAGCAAAGAGACGTAACGCTACTGGATAAGATAAACAATTGATTTTGGGAGGAGAATATTTGAAGTACTTTAATGTAAACCCATATTGGGAGGTATCATGAAAAATGAAAATTTAATGCTAATCCTTACCGGATTAATGATAACTCTTGGCCTTTGTGCACTCATATACGTTGCAAACGATATTATACCAGAAGGCCAAAAGTTTAATTCGGAAATATGGGGAAACATCAATGATTGGATGATTTACGGGCTTACGTTGGTTACCGCTGTTTTTTTGTATAAAACGCTGAGATCGCAGATGGAAGTACAAAAAACCCAGAATGAGTTGTTCAAAATAGAGAGCACCCGATTCAAAGAGAGTATTAAACCGTTACTAAAATATTCCGCATCAACCGACAAAATGATTCCAGGTGAGAAGCATAAAAAAATACTCACCGTAGAAGTCACAAATGAAACTGAGAATATCGCACTAAAAATTTCAAGAATTCTATCTCAAGATGAAAGGTCTAAGCAGATATTTATACCTATGAGCCTTGATGATCGACGTGATCATTTGAAAAAGGGAGATAACCCCTTGTTGTTTCATTTTTTGATTGACAGCAAATCTCCAGCATCTGAATGGACTGTTTTTGAATTAAACTATGAAGATATTTCTGGAAACAAATATAAACAACGCGTTATTTGCATTTGTGACAGATTCGGAATTGAAATTAATCCTTATCTGCCTGAAATCGTTTGAACAGAAAATCAGTTACAAAATGAACCAAACATGAGACAAACTGTAAACGCCCATGAAAATTGGATCCGTTCGCTCCTGCGCTTGACTTTTCCGAGGTTTATCTCGAACACGCGCCTACCAATTGGGGAACAGACAAACCTCTGAATGCGTTCAATATCTGGAACCTCGACACTGGAACAGGCCACTCGGACAGATTGTCTATCATGGATACGGGAACCAAAGCTTATTGGCATTCCGACCCCTTAACCGACGCTGTACTCGGAAAATACAAGGTGACCTACATAATCCTTTTCAAAATCCTTAGCTTTGCTCTTATTTCCCGATAATTCCTTTTCTTTATGTCAAATAAACTTGAATGTTGATGCATTAATAACATAGCAATAAAGTGGTCTTCTAATGAGCTTAGTTTCTGTCATAACGAATTATGGCCAACCCGTTATCGTGAGCGACATTGCGATATCAACAGAGGAAAAGACTGATGAAATATATGTACCTTCTTTAAATCGAGAGGTAGATTTTAACAAGTTAGGATCTGGGAAGAAAATATATTCATATGGTCTAAAAGTTTTAATCATTCAAGATATCTTATGTGTCACGTTTGCTGGCAATGTTGCCGATATTAAAGATGCTCAAGCTAATATTGAAGATTTCTTTTTACACCGATATGTGAATGTAGAAACCTTACAAAACCTGTTTAAAGAATACCACTTCTCACATTATAAAGACTTAAGCATTAGTTTCACCTTGGGTCGCCCTGAAATATCAAAGAACACGGTTACAGGCAGAGCGATAGGCAAATGGGAAACTAAAGAGCATCCGTTCTTTGAGAAAGTAATTTCAAGCGGAAGCGGTGCTAAAGAATGGAATGAAAAATTCTATGAGCAATCAAATTTGCTCCAACAAGGTGAAAAAGTATTTTTAGGCGAATGTCTCAACAAAGTATTATTGACTTGTGCGTACTTTTTATGGCAAGAAAAAATTAGTCCAGAAAATCTACTTGAAGGATGGGGAGGTGGTTTTGACGTTGCCTATTATGATGGTTGTCACTTCAAAAAGATTGAAAATGTAGTCTTCGCATTTTTCAGTTTTGACATTTCTAAACCCAATACAGACACCAGACCGCAATCTTTCATTCATAACTCTTATGATGAAAAAAAACTCATAATAAGGTATTTCGACCAGTACGATCACAAAACATATGTAATAAAACAATTCAACGACAAAATTATTGATACTTCCAAAATATATTCATTACTAGTGCAATCAAATTTAGTGGTATCCTGCGTTCAAATATTCAATGGAAGCAGTAAGACTCACGATTTTTTTATAGTCAATCCTAAAAATGAAAAGATTATATTCCAGACGATTGACATCGATGGAATCCTTGGCATAGGAATCGAGTCTGAATATGAAAATACAATTAAAACAACAATTAAGGATTTCTTAAGTTAGTTTTAACCTAAAATATTATTAGCGTTATTTTGTCCTGATGATCCAAATGCTGGCCAAATTTCTATACTAATCCAAATTGCTATTCATAAGACCATGGTAAAACAGCATGTTTTGAAAGGCAACGATATGAAGAGAGAATCCCTCATCATGCTCAATTCCAAGTCGGACTTCGTATAACATCGTTTGAGTTTTATTCTGGACATCGTATATCCCATGCGCTTTGTTAAGCCACCAGGTTCTGCCTGTCCAAAATTCGCTGTTATCAATCATGTCCCATTCATGAGGCTGGAGTTCAGTGTCCCCGAAATTGTCGGGACCATATATATCGATTATCCTATCACACAATGTGATTACTTTTGCTGTGTCCGCTTCGTATTTGCTAAAGTAGATTACATGGATTTGGATATTTTCGTTGATGGATTTTACACTGTCAAAGATTCTGATTTTTACTACGTCAAAAATTCCTAATTCAGAAGGTGACAATTCGAAAGCGTAGTCCACATATTTGACCTGTCCGTTTTCTGATTTGATTTCGGTATTTAATGCTTCCTGTTTTAGGATGGTGTTTAAGTCATGGGTTAAAATACTGAGCAGTGTTCCATTTGTCCGAATTGAATAGTCTACAACTTTTTCAGGTTTGGACTTTACTATAAATAACAATTGCTGCCTAGGGTCAATTCTATAATTCAACGTAAAAGAGAAATTGTCTTTTAGCCATGAATGGAACAACTCATCAGATTCCGAAAAAGCTTGTCCTTGGGCAAGTTTGGCTATTTGATCGTGTTCATTGAACGAAGCAAATTTGTGATCTGCGATATATCCTCCACCGAGGCAAGGCTTTAGTTGCTTGAAAAACGATTGAACCAACTCAGGGTCATCCGTAGTGGTATAAAACATGAGTTGTACCGATTGATCGTCACGGTACTTTATCACTAGGTTATCAAATATTCCAAAAAATATGTTGCTGAATACCATTTCAACCTGAACCACTCCGTCTGCTACATCGCTTGGATTGCTTAAAAGTTGTTCAAGGGTTGCTTTTTCGATTTCTGTATCATTTAAAGAAAGAGCATCCTTATAATTCCATCCACCCAGTTCGGTGGAATTCAGGAAATCGATTAGGTTTGTTGGATTAGGAATCTTCCTTGTGAAAAAATCGAACATAGGTTGTAAATTGGTGTATTGGAATCGCCGTTTGTGGTGCAAGCGGTACTATCGTAGTATTTTCAAGTCATCGATTCGTTTAAAGTGCTTTTTATTCAGGGTTATAATAGGAAGATCGTGTACAAGGCAGGTGGCTGCGATAAAGATATCCCGGAATTCAATCATCTGATTCCGCGTACGCAATACATGGTATACTGCTGCTGCTGTACGAGCAACATCATCGGTAAACGGCAGGATCATGAAACTTTCAGTGATGGCAGTTACATCTTTCTTTTTTTCCGGCGTAGTAGCGCCCATGTGAAGTTCGTACAGGGTTACGGCTGATAAAAAGATTTCGGTGCCATCGGCTATTTTATAAAGGGTGGTTGACAGTTTGTCCTTTGCCCTTAGGTGTTCGATAAAAATCCCGGTATCGGCTACCATTGGGGAGGTGTGAGGTTGTCAAATGCTTGCTTGCTATCTTCAAAAACCTGAAGATCCTTATCCGACCATACCGATACATTGGCTAATTTTGACCTAACCTCCGATACATCCTCCTTTTTGCCAGGCGATTGGAATACCACCCCAAGTTCTTTGAGAAGCTGCTTTACCAAAGCGCTTTTTGTCTCTGGGATATTGATGGTCAACTTTTCCATAATTCAAATTTACGAATATTTTACGACAACCGTCAAGATATATTCTATACGTGACCTCCTCCAAAATTCCGAGTTAGTAAAACAAAAAGCCATACCCGGTAGATATGGCTGCGTATCGATGAACGGCAGGGCGGGCTACCGTTATTTCTTCTTCTTGGCCAGATCAGCGCGGACTTTGCGGACGAAGGATGGTTGTACAATAGCCAATGATGCTATTTCGGCATCATCAAATTCTGTACTTTGGATCAAGTTCCTTACAATCTCATGGGTCTTTTGCTCCACGCCCTGTTTATAAAAAGGATCCTTCTCTACTTTAAAAAATGAAGCTGTTGTTAACATCGTTTCCCTCACTTTCTTTGATTTTGTAAATTTACGCAATTGTGCCAACACTCGCAATTGCTTGAAATATTTAATTTTAACTACATTATTAATAGGTTGTCTGTCAATAGCGGAAATTACCTCCTCTATTAGCTTAGCTGGCTTCCTTATCACCCAGCTTGCCCAATACAGCCAAGAATTGCGATTGAAATTAGCACCAGCCTTTGATGAGATTAAAGCGAGAAGTAAATCTTTGTTCAGCTTTTAGGTTCGCTTTTTTCCAACTGTTTAATCCGCTCATCCATTTCTGAAATCCGCTTATGCTGATCAATGATGTAACGTGTTAATTCCTCGATTTTTTCGAGTAATCGACCACTCATATCGCCTAGTTCTATTCTCTCCTTTTCTGTCTCTATCGCTGGCGGTATACGGGGTAAATGACCATTAGCTTCGATATAAGCTGCCAATTCGGTCTTCAGCTCCTGTATATCCGCTTCCATATGTTTTTCCTTTTTGTCCTTTTCCATTAAATACAACGTCAGTTCCTCCACCTTCTTCAGCAGCAACAGGTTCATCTCTGCAAGGTCAAGCCCGCCCTTTTCGATATCCTTAGCAGAAGGGATTTCCGGCAGATGTTTATGTTCCTTTACGTAAGCCGCGATTTCGGATAGTTCGGGCAAATCGTAGTCCGGTTCGAATACGTAATCCGGCACGGAGATATCCGTCTTTACTTTCACCTCTTTGGCCAGGATGTTGCCGTTCACAGCCAGCTTGGCTTCGGGATTATTAGTACCTATGCCTGTATTGCCATTTGGCAAAATATAAAGTCCCAAATTACTCGTCCAAGGACTTTGACCGTAAGCTATATAGAAACGATAGAGATTATCTCCGCTTCCGTGCAATCCCATCCCCATATAATGGGTATCAAGATTACCATTATAAAAATGCATTCCCCTTGCCCATCCCCCTGTGGTGACGGGTCTCATTAAATTCAGCCCGCCACCGTCAATCTTTATGTATTCATTCTTGGCTGTCGGATATTCATTTTGCGCCCATAGCAATGAACATGAGCATGTGAAAAAAAGTAAAACAAGAGTTGTGCTTTTCATAACAATGTTATTTAGTTGATTTATTAAATGCCAATGATGTATTGGAGATTCATGACTATGGATTGGATGAGCGTTCAATTCGTGTAACAACCGTTTTCAATTCGTTGACCTGATGTTGAAGGTCTTTTTTCTCTCCGTCAAGTTTAATCAAATGCAACGTCAGCTCCTCCACCTTCTTCAGTAGCAGTAGGTTCATCTCCGCAAGGTCAAGCCCGTCCTTTTCGATATCCTTGGCAGAAGGGATTTCCGGCAGGTGTTTATGTTCCTTTATATAAGCCGCGATTTCGGACAGCTCAGGCAGATCGTAATCCGGTTCGAATACGTAATCCGGCACGGCGATATCATTCTTTACCTTCACCTCCGTGGCCCGGATGTTGCCGTTCACAGCCAGCTTGGCCTGCGGATTATCGGTGCCGATGCCTACATTCCCCATGATCACGCTGTTTCCCGTACCCCTCACCCGCAATGTTTGCCCAAGGGTCATCCCCGCATGATTCACGTAAGCATCTTCCGTGGTCTTTACATTATAAGACGCACTCCCATTCGAAGTGGTATACGGTAACGCATGTTGGACACCATCATAAACCACGGGATCAACGGCAAAACTGGCTTGATAATGGTAGGTCGTCCCCCCGCCCCTGAGCCATATCACGATTTTCCGATCACTGTTGCCAGCCGTGACATCCTGCCAGCCGGCGATAAAATTTCGCGCTGGAGTGCTTGTAGATCCCCTGAATGACGCGATATGGGCATTGATGAAATTGGCCGTATTACCCCAACTGGTTGTATGGAAGTTGAATACGGCCATCATAGCCCCCCGCCATTGGCTGTTGATGTGCGCGGAAGACCTACCGATGTGCAATTCGGTCTCCCGGTTGCTACTCCACCCGCCGTCTGACCAGGAGACCGGATAAAATGTATCCAAATCGCCCCCAACCGTTATGCTGCCTGTTTGTTGCGCGTCGCATGCCGTCCACGCAAATATTAATGCCATCTTTGTGGCAAAGCCATAAATAAGTGTTCTTTTCATGTCGTAAAGCTAAGCAGCGAATCGATTGCCTATGATTCGTTTTGGCTATAAATTTGATAGGCATAGGCTATAAATTTGATAAGCTGCGCCTATCAGTAGACAAAACTGCGCAGCTTCGCTTTATTGCTTGTTTTTTTATGCTAAATCAAATATCGAGTGTTTTTTCACCCAGTTTCCGTGTAGACCGACAAATTGGTAATGTCTTTAATTTGTTAAATTATTTGAGGATGGAACAAATTTTTGATCGTATTTATATCGACCCTGAAATCTGCGGGGGCAAACCCATCATTCGTGACAAGCGGATTACGGTGCAAACGGTCATGGAATTCCTCAGTGCGGGTGAATCGTCAGAGGAAATCTTAAAGCATTACCCTTCGCTGGAACCGGAGGATATCATGGCGTGTCTCCGGTATGCAACTGCGCTTATGGAACATAGTTTTGTTATCAAACAGGCCGTAGCTTAGGATTGCCAACATTCTTATTCAAAATAAAATCAATTATCAGCAAGCTTCTATCTCTGAGATATTCTAATTCGCCCATTAATGATGTATTTATGTTATTTTTCTTTCTATATCAAAAACCCGTGTAGGGAGCCAATTGACCAAAATAACGGTTTGATGCTCCGTGATAAATCCGGTAAGCAGGGTTCTATTCTCAGGTTTTTTCTTGGGCGGGTCATCACCAGCTACGTTATATTAACTATTTTATGCTAAACATCGAGTATCTCTTTTGTTCCAAAAGGATAACAATAGAACCGCTTTCGTAATTTAATTTTACTTTCCTCCAAAGGCAAATCCATATTGGGAACCAAAAGGCTTGTCACCACAAACTGCTGCCCATTTTTCAAATGAATAACCGAATAGTTGTAATTATCCCAAGGCATCCATTGATAAGTAATGCCAGCAAGCGCAAATGATTTGTTTCGTTCTACTAATTTAATATCGTCAAAAGCAAAACCGTATCTCTCCCCTCTTATACAGATTGTTATCTGGCGTTCCGAAGGGTTATAATAAAATATCCGTCCTTCATTTAGCCAATAATACGTCAAATGAATCGTCACTTGAGGAATAAAAAATAGAAGAAATGCAGAAAAACAAACCAAAACATACAAATTAAAGTCCTCTTCGCCATATTTATACCTTAAATAAAAAGGCATTAGGGAAAAACCAACCAATGCAAATAAAATAGTCCAAGCATTCTTGATATGATTGGTTAATAAAATCTTATAAGTATAAGTCATCTTATCGCTTTAAATTCAACCATCCGTTAATTAAGGATCTATAAAACTGATTAAAACTTGAACGCATTTGGGGGGCAGCGATATCATATGTTTTTTCAAACACATATGCTTCTGTCCCAACCAAAATACCCAGTGGGCCAGCCCCTCTTATGAAACCCATTCCCAACGAGATGCCTCCTCCCGTTATCCGGTATCCAAATCGAGATGCACTTAAATCTCCTTTATACACTCCAATACCATCATCAATCGCTGATAATATCCCCATTACTGTGCCTCCAAAGGCAAAACCTTTCCCTATTTGACCGATGGCAGTCATTGGAGCCGAGGCCGAGGTCATTCCTTGTTGTCCAAATAACGACAAATTACGACCCGTTAAAAGATAGTTACCATTTAAACCTCTACGGTATCCCTGCTTATACAAGTCAGTACTTAGATACTTGTCCCAAGAATTGGCACCAAGCTCCATTATTCCTAACCCAACACCTACCTCACCTAAATAATCCCCTATACTTAATCCTTGATTTGATTCTTTTGTCTTGCTAGGCCGATCATCACCCGACACGCTACTTTCAAATCCATCGTTGTGTTTCAGGAAGTCGCCTACATATTCCCATGATACCTCTTTTCCGTCTTCTTCCTCGTATTGACCTGTATCCCAGTTGTAACGGGGAGCCATCCCGTCCGGGTCGATAAAACGCATCGGATTATTGAACGCATAGTTATACGGACTGTACCTCTTTAACAGACAACTTCATTCTATTTTATATTTCTCATAAGAGGTGTTATTCGAAAAAGATTCTCTTCTACTTCATTACTCAATGACCAATAGTCTATCAAGTCAATAAAAATTATCCTTTCAGATTCTAATATTGATTTGATTTCGTTCCATCTATCATCAATTTCCAAATTATTCTCATTTAGTAAATCATCATAAGAAGAAAGAATAAGGGACATTACTGCTACTTTCTTATCATCACACAAATGACTTTCTTTATAGAACTTAATAAATTCATCAATCCTCTTAGAATTAGCCATTTCAATATCCCAATCTTGTTCTATACCTGTAAAAGGTAGTAATAATTCCTTACTAAGTTGTTTAATTATTTCTTTTTTCAATATCATAAGGTGAAAATTAAGGGACTAATGGATAAGCTGTTTTAACTCCGCCACCACCTGGGACAAGTCGTATATGAGTAGCAGCTTTAAATGTTCCGTCTGGCATAATAATCCTTGCCGGAAAACCTTTAGGAATAGGAATATTCACAGCTCCATTTGCTGTTTTACCTACATTGTCTAAAATAAATTGAGCTGCTTTCTGATTATCCAAGAATTGACCTTGTGCCATACCAGAACCTTTTGCTCTGTTAATCAAAAAATTTGTCATACCATCTCCGTGAGTAGTAAATGTATGCCCAAAAGTTTTTTTGGCTAACTGTATTCCCCCATTTGCGGCATTCCTATTAAGAAACTTAACAAAGAAATTTGAAGCTGTAGAAGCAAGCCGACTTCCATAGCCGAATGTAAAAGCCTCCGCCAAACCATACCCAAAATCTGCTGTTGCTCCTACTAAATCTCCATTGTTGAGCTTATCGCCGCTCCTTAACGCTGGACCAACAACCGGTATCCCATCCACAAAATCTTTGCCCGCTTGTTTCCAGCCAGACCCAGATTTCTTCCCCGGAGGGTCATCAGCCGACACGCTGCTTTCAAATCCATCATTGTGTTTCAGGAAGTCGCCTACATATTCCCATGATACCTCTTTTCCGTCTTCCTCCTCGTATTGACCTGTATCCCAGTTGTAACGGGGAGCCATCCCATCCGGGTCGATAAAACGCATCGGATTATTGAACGCATAGTTATACGGCGAATGCCTACGCATCTGCTCCGCCATCGGATCCACCGTTCCCCACCTGCCAATGACCGGGTCATAGAACCGTGCGCCGTAGTCGTAATACCCTGAGACCTCCTGAAGCTCCTTGCCGTTGTAAAGATAGCGATTCTTCGGCGAACTCGTCGCTCCACCGGAATGCGAATAGCCAAAGGGGTAGTAGTCCGTGGCGAACGTCTCCGTACCCGTGGCCGATGCCCGGAATCCCGAACGCGTATTGCCCAAGTGGTCGCGTATCAGGTACTCATAGGCACCAGTGGGCAGGATGCGCCCCTCCTCCATTTGGATAAGGCTCGCCGAACCGCCCTGCCATTCGATACCGTCGATGTAGTCCGTGGTGATGCCTCCAAGCGTGGATTGCAGCTTCCGCCCCGTGGCATCGTAGACGTAGCTGCCCGCACCGGAGATGCTCACCGGAAGGTTCAGGTGGTTGTACGCCAACGTGCGGTTTGCACGCCCGTCGCGTGTCGTGTTGCCATTGCTGTCATACAGATAGGTCGTACCTACCCCGGTAATCCGGTTCAGCCGGCTGGTACCGACGGGGCTGTATTCGTAGGCCATCGCTGCGCCATCCCGCGTCAGCCCCTGGATATTGCCCATCACGTCGTAGGTGATCGCTTCACTCCGGTTGTTGCTGCCAGAACCCGCCAGCAGCCTGTTCACCTTGTCATACGTATACGTGTAATGCTGCGTCCCGGACGTACCGTGCTGCCAAGCCTGCCTGCTGATATTCCCGTTGAACTGCCGGTTGGCTGTGGTATCCTCGTACCGGAGCAATTGTTTGAAATGCCCGGAATGGGTATAGCGCAGCCAACCCCGTGGATGGTAGCTGTATGTGACCGTCTGCCCGAACGTACTGCCCCCGTTTATGCTGTGCAGTCCTTTCGTGCGCAGCTGCCCCACCTCGTTGTAGCCGTTTCTGGAGACGAGTGTCCGTGCACCGGTATTGAACGTCTTCCACGTATTCACCAGCCGCTCCCGATGGTCGTATTCGTATTCCGTCGTAATCGTCATTTGCGGCGTGCCGGTATTGGTGGTGTGGTGTTTCCTCGTTTCCTTCTTCACCTGGCCGCTGAACGTGTACTCCCTGGTGATGTCATCGAATTTCGTGGAGGAGGTACCGCCATTAAGGTAATGCTGCCTCCACTCCCGCACCACGTTGCCCTTGTCATCGTAATAGTATACCGTCCAGAGATAAACAGCAGGGCTCACACCCAGCACCTTCACCTTGCTCGCCACCAGTCGGCCATGTACCAGCTTGCTGTAGCTCCCCGACTGGTTGTGCGGCAGGGATGGGATGCCTGCATAGTCATCGTAATAGTATACCTCCAACGCGTCCATATCCCCCGTGTTCTGCGGTATCACTTGGTTTGTGTAGCCATGGAAGTGCCCGCTTGCCGTCGAGCGCCCCTCCCACTGCTGGGGCTGGGCATCTACCAGCCCTTGGATGGATACGCGATCCAGCACGCGATTGCGCTCCACGCCCTTGATGACCAGCCGACCCTGCCCATCGTACTTGTGGAAGGTATGGTATTGCCCCGGTGTAAAGCCAGAAATGGTCTCCGACTGCTGCCGCGCATCCTGGTGGAATATCACCCATCCTGCAGGGTTATATACGTAATTTTCGGAGCCACGGGCGGGAATACGCTTCTGCACTACACGGCCGCGCATATCGTATACGTATTGGTAAGCATGATTGTTCAACTCGGTAGTTGTGGGTGCTGTATTTCCTGTACGGTCGGGATTGATACTTGGGGGCAGCACGTAGGTCATGTTGCCATGGTCATCATACACATAATAGGTGCTCAACAACTTATTGGACTCGAACGTACGCCGGAGTACCATCCGTCCCTGCTTGTCGGTGTATTCTTCTACTGTGCCATTGCGCCCATCGGCGGATGTCCAATTTTCGTCTTTGGTGATAGTCACATGCAATTGTCCCGCGCCATATGTGTTACTGATGGTAAGGGTGGGCACTAAAGATGCACTGAGTGTGACCCCATAACGCGCCACCTGCTTGGTACGGCTGATGTTGGAATAAACGGTATCATTATTTACCGCATATTCGGTACGCACAGCACGGCCAGCGGTGGCTGTACGTGTACCCGGCTGATAGGCTGCACCGGGGAAGCCTTGATCACGGACCCGATTTAGCGGCGAGGGCTCGAACACCGTCCGGCTACGGGCATAGGCATGGGCGGTCTGTCCCAGCGGGACAGTCGACGTACTGGAATAATAGCTATTCTGCTGCGTCACTGCATTGGCTTTAAAGGCACCTCCTGCGCCAGTCTCCGTTGCATAAGGCAGGTATTGGTATTCTTCCCTGCCATAGCCATCGTAGGCAATGGGCGTCACCAAATCCTTAAAACCGTCGCCTCCCGAGGCCTTCACCTCCACGGCCTGCGAGGGACGCCCGAGCCCATCATAATACGTGATGTCCCGCATGGCCTGTGCCGAAGTAGGTGATGCCACAGGTGCGTCAAGGGGTGAAAAATAGCGTGTGGTCTGCACGTAGTTTTGGTTGGCACTGGCCCCATTGCCCAGTGAGGTTGTCCCCGTGATAAATACGCGCAGCGTACTTCCTACAGGCGCGTGGAAGCCCGGTAATAGCCGCACGCTTTGCGTGCCGCTCAACTCGGTCTGCCCCGAATAGCTGCTGTACGTCGGGTTGGCCGCCTGGCCGTATGATAAGCCCGCATGCAGACTGGATACCAGTGCAATGCAGAACGAAATTAGTTTCATCGTATGGTTTATATATTTGTTTGCCATGATGCCCTCCATTAGTTTGTCCGGTACTTGTATTGGTAATCCTCCACGACCTTACCCGCAAGGTCACGCACGATGCTGAGCCGGCCAAAGCCGTCATACGCATAGTAAAATATGTTGCCCGAGGCATCCGTATGACTGGTCATCCCCAGCAAAGGGTCATAAGTGTAGGTATCAAGTCCGGCATCAACAGGGTGTAGGCGGATATCATCGATGGACACCGTACCCGACGTCACACCAAGGACCAATGTGGACGTGCCCGAAACCCGGTGGCGGTAGTTTTTCCATACGCCCTTTGTCCGGGCCTGCACAGCCGCGGTGACCGTACCGCCGGTAATGGACGGCATTGGTGAGCCGTCTTTGACCCAGTATGACAAAATATAAGCCTTGCCGGTACTTAACCCGTACTTCGTGATCTTGGAGCTCTGGCTGCTGCTGAGCGTCCCGATACGCCTGCCTGTGGGTGCCGAAGCGTCAACGGGTGTGCTCACATTTACCAATGAAAGGTTGGATTCATTAAATTCGAATCCCACATAAGCGATATCATATTCCCCGGCATTATGCCCTTCTGCTATCACGTACTGGCCATTATAGCCCCACAAATAGCTGGTGGGCGCGGCCTTCTCGACGGCAGCCGTGAGGACGCGACCGCGATTGTTGTAAGCGCTGTACCGAAGCTGGGTGTCTTCTGCCAACGTGCGCTTCTTGGTGACCACCGTCTGCGGCGCATATATACCGGAAAAGGGCTGGTAATAGTTCGTACGGAGCAAATCCAACTGGGTGGTGCCTTGTAGAGATACCTGCTCAATTACCGGGGCGATGATGTTTTTAGTGGTCATACCTGCATATACACCATTCGGATCACGGCCTGCGGATACCATATCGGGAGGATAGGTATAGCGCGTGATCTGCTTAAGGCCCCGGCTATCCGTCAGCGTGTCGGTCTTCCTGTAAAATAGGGATGCGTGGTAGCTATGTCCCAATATCCGCTGATATGAACCAGTCGGTTCGTATAGCGTCTCGGTTGTACGGACGAGCTCCATCCTGCCGGCAGGGGGGTAATAGTCCCGCATAAAAAAATAGAGCGGTGGTGCCAACGGCGTAAATACATAATCCACTTGGCCGGATGGGATAAGGAATTTGACGGGCATAAGGACTATCGATCGGAACCGTTGCATGCGTGCCGGATCGGCTGTATAGTTGTGCAGCACCTGGCGGTATTCGTTGACCGTACGCTTGACTAAGGTATTGCTGCTGTTGTAAACATCTTCTTGCTTAAGAAGCCCGGAGCTCCAGTTCTTCTGATCGGGCGGTGTAATTGGCATGGTGATGCCAATCACCGGCTGGTTGGTCGTGAAGGTACTCACCGTATAGCCATTGGCGACACCATTCGCCGTGCGCTTCTCGACCACGCGCTCATAAACTACCGGACTGCCACCACCATAGACCAATTCATGGACCGATGAACTGCTCCGCACGATATATTCAATCGCTGGATTATAGGGTTCGTTTGTAGGCACTTCCCATCCCTGCTGCCGGTAATCGTAGGTGACTTTGTACGTATACGTGGGATACACGCCCAACATGCCGGAAGACGTGGTACCATTGGGCATCACGTATTCATATTCCTTTACTTGTACAGGAGTAGTGGAAACCCCGTCATAATCCGATATCTTTTTTACTCGCAGCCCGCCTACATATTGCTGGATGTGTGAGTAGGTATTGCCGCCTACGGTAAACTGTTTGTTCATCCAGGAATGGTTGGCCCGGTTGGCCTCCATCTCGAATATGGTGTATCCGCCTGTTGGATAAGTTATCTGCTGCAATGAGCCGACCTTCACATACGTGGGATTCGTATCGCGGTTGACACCGGGCATCTCAAAATACGGCCCCATCCCATTGGGGAAAACCTCCCGGGGAATTTGGTCGCCCATGAATCCGGGGCCGACATAATATCCCCAATGGTCCGTCCCTGATTCATACTGGGGCAGCTGACCGCTGGTAAAGTACTGGAGTACATACGGCCTGTCTGCGGTCTCCGACGTACCTTGGAAGGGCACGACCTGCTTCAGCGTGGCCCGGCCAAGTGAATAATCTTGGGTAAGGCGAAAACCGCGCCTGTTGTTGCCATCGTTGATTGTAATTTTGTTGAGCAAATAATCCCCCGGCAGGTCGGTACGCTGCGTGGTACTGTAAGCGAAGTCTATCCAGACTCCATCCGGAAAAGTAACTTTTTTTAACCGCTTGCCACTTATCGCCTGAGCACTGGATCCTGAGCCGCTGATTTCGCCAAACTGCATAGAGGTTCGTTGATACCGGGTGTAGCCTGAGCTGGTGATGTAATTGTTGATACCGGTATTGTCATACTCAAACACGACTTTGTCCGCACCATTGGGCGCAATGATTTCGGAGATGTACCAAGCGGTGGTAAAATGCTTGCTACCGGTCCATACTGCTCCCAACACCGTAGCCATCTCCGGAGCGGCAAATACATACGTAAAGCCAGATTCATCTACAATGGTAATCCTGTTGATGGCCGTCTGGCCGTTTACCGTGCCTACCTGTTTGCTTATCCGAAGCCGCTCGGTGACGTTCATCAGCGTGTCGTTGTTTTTACCGAAGTGAAACTGGCCTGTACGGCCACCAAAGTTGAAGGAAAACAAATCCAGTTGACCATCGCGTACTCCGGCCGCTATGTTGTTGAACGGTCGAAACGCGACGTTTGCTGGTGAATTGCCGTCAAACTCATTTGTGGGCATAGCGACCGCCCAATAGCCATTTGCGGGTGTTTCATCAGCGATGCCCCTCACGGTGCGTGTCACCGCTCCGCCTGCATTGAGCGCCCAGCCCAGCCCGACATTTGAAGCCCGCTCCTTGACCCGTATCCCGCCAGCGTGGTAATCCAGCGAGACAGCTACTGAAAGCCCCCCGCTCTGGGCCTTATAAGTATAGATAGGAATACCGACACGGGGTAATCCTGTGGCCAGACTCACGGGCATATCCCCAAACTTGGTCAGCGCCGCGGCGTTGGGCGATGGTGGGGTCACCTCGATCAGCTTGGGTGGGCTGGTCTGTGCAGAAATGAAAGTGACATACAACAGACAGATCATAGAAAGTAATGTTCTCATTTTGGTTCGTTTTAAAGGCATTATTGGTTTGTTTATATTATGCTACCTATTTCATGTCGTAAAGCTAAGCAGCGAATCGATTGCCTATGATTCGTTTTGGCTATAAATTTGATAGGCATAGGCTATAAATTTGATAAGCTACGCCTATCGCTGGCCATTCGCTGGCGGCCGCCCACCCATTGGTAGCCTGCGTTTTTTTCTCTTTCTCATCCCCTTCGATTCCAGCTCCTTGATGCGCTTGATGTAGAAGTCTGTAATCGTTTGGTAATTCAGAATTTGCTCCTGTAGCGCCTTGTTCGCTTCACTCAACCGTTCGTAATCATCATTCAGCTTGGCGTCTTCTACATAGAAAAGCTGCACCGCAACGTCATAAAATTTGGCCAATACATACAACTGGCTTGCCGAGATTCGGGTATGCCCCGTTTCCATCTGGTTGTAGGAAGGTTGCGTGATGGATAATACCAGCGCTATATGACGTTGGGGATACCGCTTTGCAGCCCTGAATTTGATAAGGTTTGTCCGAATGATTGCATCAATCCGTTTAGGCATAGTATGTAAATTTGATTGACTACGATTAAGGTTTTTCAGGCTCAGGCTATGCTTTGTTTATGTTTTTCAATTAGAAACTGCCGCTATGCCAATGGTTTTTAATGTTGGTAGATTCATCCATTGACGGCTTCTGTGATGATGATTAAATGGGTTTAGCACGATTAAAGATCAGGGTTGAAGTATTCATAGATAACGCTTTTTTTTAAAAACAAACTTATCGCTCCGCATGAACAAACGCAATACCCATTTTGGTGTATTTTGCACTTTTGTGAATGGTAATCCTAAAAGCTGAATAGCAATGGATAAATCTCCTCAATGGAGGTATGCCCTGCTGCAAACAGCGAAAATGCGTTTTCTGCCAGTGTCTTAATATTCATCTCGGCGAGGTTTTGCTGGATATCGTATTCATTGCGCTTGATCTTCTCGGCCAAGGCGCGGTCTATCGGGATAATTTCGTACACGGCGGCACGCCCGCGGTACCCGGTATGGTGGCACTGATCGCACCCCTTTGGTAGGTGATGGCTACTAACGGCCTTATACGGGATAAAATTGCGGGGATACAGCGCCTCGTCGAAAGCCTCCTCTTGCTTGCATGCCGGGCAAAGCAGCCGCACCAACCGCTGCGCGACGGTAGTATTGAGCGTATTGGCCAGCAGAAACGGAGGGATACCCATATCGATGAGCCTCGATACGGTGCCCCAGGCCGAATTGGTATGGATAGTGGAGAGCACCAGGTGGCCCGTAAGGGATGCCCTGATGGCCATGGCAGCGGTATCTACATCGCGTATCTCACCCACCATGATGACGTCTGGATCCTGCCGCAAAAACGTGCGCAAAGCCGAAGCGAACGTAAGTCCAATACTTTCCTTGAGCTGCACTTGATTGATGCCCTCCAATGTGTATTCAATCGGGTCTTCGATGGTGAGGATATTCCGCGTCTCTTTATTCAGCAGCTTCAGCGTGGCGTATAGCGTGGTCGTCTTACCCGATCCGGTGGGGCCACTGATGAGTACCATGCCATTGGGCCGCTGCACCCCTTCGAGGTAATGCCGTAAATCCTGCGGCGAAAAGCCCAGCGTATCCAACGAAATATTCGTGGCGTCGTTGTTCAGCAGGCGGAGTACCACCTTCTCCCCGTGCAACGTGGGAAGTATGGACACCCGGATATCAAACTTGTACTGCCCATTGTCAAAATTGATACGCCCATCCTGGGGCAGCCGCTTCTCGGCGATGTCCAGGCCCGACAGGATTTTGATTTTATTGATGACAGCGGGATAGGCGGTTTTTTCCAGCCGGTACCGCTCGATCATCTGCCCATCGATACGGATACGCACCCGGCAGCGCTCTTCATAAATCTCCAGGTGGATATCGCTGCTTTTGAGGCGGCGCGCTTCGGCAATCAAATCGCCAAGGAAATCTGCCGACTCGCCTAAATGTGCTCCGGCATTGGCGGACGGCTCCGCGTCCTCCCGCAGGTAATATTTATTGAGGTACTTGGTGATAATGCCCTGCGGAAGCGTCTCCATGGTTATCCCTATGCCGGTGAGCAGCTCCAATTCTTCACTCACTTGCCGCAGATCCGTATCACGATCGGTATAACACAGCAGGTAACCATCCAGCTGCTGGGGGATGATGCGGTAATGCCAAGCTTGCTGGGCATTTATTAATTTCAGATCGGCAAGGTTTAGGTCGAGTTCTTCCATTGGCTATGTAACTATTGAATAACATGTAAGACATCGATATCGATGTACAACTGCCTGCCCCAATGGACATAATCTGCCAATAACACCATGGCCAACAACGCAGCCTGCCCGCCCGCCAAGGGGATATTTTTCATCCGGCACCCCACCGCAATGGCCAGCAACGTGGCCAGCAGTACAATGATGAGGCTCACCACGTAAAACAGGATGAAATTGACCGTGGAAAAGCAGCACGTCAATACCGCGAAAAAGGCCACATCACCCCAACCCAGCCACTGCTCGCCGTGCATCAGCCATTTTTTGCGCTTTCCATACAGCAAGATGTTCAGCACACAAAGCTGAATGACGACAATGATTAAATTGGTGAGGATGAACGCCAGGGAAAACACCTGAAGCATGATTGAATGGGCAATGGCCAATACCGCAAGCAGCGGGAATATCCAAACGTATACCGCTCGGTGTGTGAAATCCTGCCACACGACCAAGGCTAATATGCCAATGACCATTGCCCAAAGTACCATCACCTCAATCTTTTGTCACCTCGCGGAGATTCTTATCCTGATCAATCTCCCACACATTGTATACCCCATTGCCATTGAAATCTACCACAGCCGTAGCACGGGCCACGAAATCACCCGTGCCGGCGTGTACCATCTCCACACGGTAATTGGCCTGCCCGCCGTCGCTGACGAGCTTCTCCTGCTCGAATCCGATATCTTCAAGGTTGGCACTGTAGGTTGAACGTTCGTAAAACTGGTTTTTCTGCAGTGTATATACATGCTGCAGCTGGCCTTTGGCCTCCGTGCTTTTGGCCTTGGTGATGAGCGGCATAAGATTGGGCAGTGCCAATAGAATGATGATACCGATGATGACCAGCACCACCAACACTTCGGTAAGCGAGAAAGCCCGGAGTTTTCTGCGCATCCAAATAGGCTTCGGTTTGTTCATAAAGTTCATGTAGATTTTATAAGATAATTAAAGCAAACATATCGGTACGGCCAATAAATAGCAATACCCATTTTGGTGTATTTTTGCAGTTTCCACACTTTGGAAATCATTCCGTAGCGTTTACTGCCTTGGCAAAATTAAGCAGGGAATCGATTGCCTATGATTCGTTTTGGCTATAAATTTGATAGGCATAGGCTATAAATTTAACAGGTCGTGCCTCGCGGCTATGTTTTTCCGTTCGATTTACATACTTTCACCGATGTAATCAAACGGATGCAAAAACAACCTACATACCTCCGGGCCGGAGCTTTGCTCTTTGCACTTTTGATAGCCGTCATCATCGGGGTGATGACGGCCGGTTTGCTCTTGCTCCTCCAGTACCATCGCCAGTATGCGGCGCATACCCTCCGGCAAGAACGGCTGCAGCGGCACCTGGCCTCGGCAACAAACCTGCTGCTCACCAGCGAACCTGTGGAAGGCGGAGATACCGTGATCAGGAGCCTTTTTGACGATGGGCGGGATACCGTAGCGCTCGTCCGTAGACCTTGGGGGGTATTCGACGTGGGCCTCGCCTACGCTTACGATACGCGGGACACGCTGGCTAACGCATTCCTGATGGGACGCATACTTACCGCCACCGAACGGTATGCGCTTTTTCTCGCGGATGAATACCGGCCGCTATCGATATCGGGCAAGACCCGCATCCACGGGGATGCTTTCCTGCCCGAAGCGGGTATCCGCAAGGCCTACATCGAAAACCAGGCCTATGCCAGCGAAGAGGTAATCTACGACGGAGCTATCCGGCATAGCACCACCGAACTGCCTGCGCTGAACAGCGCCATACTCGGCCGGCTGGCTCCGTACCTGCAACATGATGATACAACGGAATGGAAACGTGCCGCTGAAGATTGGTATGGCATGGATGCCAGCGATTCGTTGGCTCAGCTTTTTGCAAATACGCCACGGCTGCTTTATAGCCGGGATAGCATCACCATCCGCGGAATGCCAATCACCGGCCAGGTACTGCTGGTGGCTGATAGCTTGATATCCGTATCGGCAGATGCGGTGCTGGACAACGTGCTATTATTTGCACCGCATATCCGGTTTGCAGATGGATTCAGCGGACGCTTGCAGGCGTTCGCACGTGATTCGCTCGTCGTGGGACGCGGATGTGCCTTCGCATACCCTTCGGTGCTGGGGCTCGTAAACATCCCGAAGGATAGCTTGATCCATGAATTCCAGCCGATGATAACCATCGATAGCGCCAGCGTGGTCAACGGATTGGTGTTTTCACACTTTCCGGGCAGCGAACAGCTCCTGGCCAACATCAAGCTGGCTAAGGAGACCACCGTAAACGGGCAGGTATACGCGGATGGCTTGCTGGAATTGCGGGGCACCGTAAAGGGCATCACGCTGTGCCGGAGATTTACCCTGCAAACACCTTCCAGCTTGTATGAAAATTTTGTGCTGGGTGGGGTGATGGATTATACCCGCCTATCGCCCCATTATGCGGGCAGCCCGCTGCTGAATACCGGAAGGCAGGGCAAGGTGCTGGAATGGCTGGATAAAAAACGAAATGAAACAAACTAAGGACACAACACGCCAATGGCTGCTCCGCTTATAGCTCATCGCCTGAAGGCATCCACATTGGTGGAGGTGCTGGTAGCATTGGTGATCATCACCTTGGTAATGGCCATCGCTGCCACGCTGTATGCGAAGATGGGGCTCAATAGGCCGGATAACTTGGTAAACTTGCAGCTGGAGCTGAAAGCTATCGCCGCGGAGGCTAAGCGCAATAGGCGCTATGATGCTGGACACTACCAGCTGGACAATGGTGTGCGCATCGACAAGGAGGTAACACCATACCAAACCGACACGCTGCTGCTGTTGCTGGAACTGAAAGCTTATAAACAAGGAACCGGGGAAGTGGCGGTATACCGCGAAATCATCATCAAAGACCAATGACGACTTGCAAACATAGGCTTCGGGCATTCACCATCGTGGAAACCATGGTGGCACTGGTGCTTACCGCACTGGCTATCTCCTTTGTATACGCGGCGATACGCTACGTCCAGCGGCAGCGCGATACGCTCTCGGGCCAATTGGATCGCTACGGGGAATTCAATAGGCTGCATGGGGCATTGCAGGCGGATGCTGACGACGCTGATGAAATCCGATACAATGCCGATGGCATCGATTTTTACAGGGACCATCGGGCTATCCAATACCTCGTATCGGATTCGCTATGCATTCGGCACGAAGGCATCGTAGCGGATACATTTCGCATCCGGGTGGATAGCGTTGGCTGCTGGTTTGCTGGCCAAAGGCTGGAAACTGCCGGGCAGTTGGCCGACCAAGGGGTGCTTTCGGTGGCTATCGCCGATAGGCCGCTGACCATCACGGTAAGCAAATGGTATGATGCGGCTACATTAATTCAACTCACACAACCCACGGAATGAGCAACGGGATCGATATCAAGAAAATCAAGGTGGCAGCGACACCTGCGGCAGCGACCACCACATCTGCCGGACAGCGCAACACGCCGAAACTTGCGGCATGGCTAACCAAGGACTATACGCTATTCTCGCCTTTTGGCGACAAGCAAAAGGAGTCGCTTTACCATGAACTGGGCATCTTGCTACAGGCTGGCATAGACCTGAAGGCCGCTTTTGATATGCTCATCAGCCAGCAGCAAAATAAGAAAAATGCGGCGATGCTCACCGAAGTGCAGTCCGCGGTAGTGCAGGGCAGCTCGCTTTCGGCAGCTATGCAGCAGCACAAGCCTTTCACCCCGTATGAATACCACAGCGTGCAGATTGGGGAGGAAACGGGCAAAATCGCGGCCGTGCTGCAAGACCTTGCCCGGTTTTTCCGCAAACGCCTTAAACAGAAGCGCCAGATCACCAGCGCCCTCACCTACCCCTTCATCGTGATGCTCACGTCATTCGGTGCCATCTTTTTTATGATGAACTTCATCGTGCCGATGTTTGCTGATATCTTCCAGCGCTCGGGCAATGCATTGCCGCCCATCACCCAGCTTATCGTATCCGTATCGGAAGTTTCGCGCAATTATGCACCGCTGATAATCCTTGCGCTGGCGGCGCTTAGCATGTGGCTGTACCTCCGGCGCAACAACGCTTGGAACCGCCGCTGGACGGCCTGGCTGATGATTCGCCTGCCAGTATTCGGAGGAATGATCCGGAAGGTATACGTGGCTCGCTTCTGCAATTCGATGGCATTGCTCACCGGCTCGAAGATTCCGCTGATTCGTGCGCTACAGCTTTGCCGCCAGATGGTGGGCTTCTACCCCATTGAGCACTCGCTCATTGCGGTGGAGGATCGCGTGATGCATGGCCATCCGCTCCACAGCAGCCTCGCAGCTTTCCCGATATATGACACCAAACTGGTGTCTCTCGTGAAGGTGGGCGAAGAGGTAAACCAACTGGCCGATTTCTTCGGTAAGGTGGCCGACCAGTACAACGACGAGGTGGAATACCAGTCGGCCACAATAGCGGCACTGCTGGAGCCTTTGATCATTGTCTTCCTGGGATTGTTTGTGGGCCTCATCCTCATCGCCATGTACTTGCCGATGTTTCAGATGGGCGATACGTTTGGATAAATCAATCGGCTGCCTCTGATTCGGTGAAATGGGTTGAGCACGATGACATTGGCAAACTCGATTTGGTCGGTCAGCAGCTACGCATACATGGACATTACTGCACCGCCAGAATGGCGTCCCGCCGATGGTGGAAGTCACCTTTGGAAAGACAATTCGTGCTTATTGCAAAGATGCCGTATCTTTGTAAAGGCGAATGGAAACGAAAAGCGATATTGAGACGATAGCAGACATCCAATTGCTCGTGGATACGTTCTACGGCAATGTGCGGCTCAACCCGCTTATCGGCCCCGTGTTCGATAGTGTCATCCAAGGGCGCTGGCCCGAACACCTTGAAAAGATGTACCGCTTCTGGCAGACGGTCCTGCTTGGTGAATATACGTACCAGGGTGCTCCTTTTCCGCCTCACGCTTCCCTACCTATTGGGAAAGCGCATTTCAACGCCTGGCTTGGTTTGTGGCGCGATACCGTAGACGGCCTTTTCACGGGTGAAAAAGCGGAGGAGGCCAAGTGGCGCGCGGAAAAGATGGCAACGATGTTTTTGTCCAAAATCGAGTACTACCGAAGCCATCCGCGAAGACCATTGATCTAATTCCAGCAATGCCACAGCCGCTTGGGGTGCACGACAAATTTCCGCTTATATTTTCTGCTTGTTATTTTGCAGGCCTAATGGCGTGAGCGAAGTGAGCGTTATAGCCGAAAAACAACAAGCAGAAAACAAGGTTGATTTCAGAAACCGGAAATTTGTCGTGCACCCAGCCGCTTGCGTATTAAAGGCAATTTGCCTATATTTGTTAAATAGCTTAAAGACAAACTAACTGATTACCGCATTGTTACCTGTATTATTATAAAACCATTAAACTAATTGTACCATGAACTCACGTCGGGACTTCCTGCAAAAACTGGCTGCCTCAGCCATCGCTATGCCTTTCCTATCAGCGTATGATGCGCTTGGCAACACTGATTTCCATCTATCCGATAACCAGGGCCCGGTATTGCGGGTGGCCATCATGGGGCTTGGCGGGTATGCTTCACGGGTAGCCGAGGCGATGCAATCCTGCAAGCGGGCAAAAATAACCGGCCTCATCAGCGGCACACCGGCCAAATTGCAGGAATGGGGAGCCAAGTATAATGTTCCTGAAAAAAACCGTTATAATTACGAAAACTTCGACAACATCAAAGATAATCCCGATATCGATGCGGTATATGTGATCACGCCAAACGCGCTCCACCACGATCAGGTAATCCGTGTAGCCAAGGCGGGCAAACATGCCATCAGCGAAAAACCGATGGCCCTCAATGCCAAGGAAGGACAGGAGATGGTAGATGCGTGCGCAAGCGCCGGGGTGAAACTCCTGGTGGGCTACCGCATGCATTTCGAGCCCAAGACGCTTGAAGTGATACGGATGCGGCAAGCGGGCGAGCTGGGGAAAATCCTGTTTTTCCAGGGACAATGCGGTTTCCGTATCGGCGATCCCAGCCAGTGGCGGCTCAACAAAGCACTGGCTGGAGGTGGCTCAATGATGGATATTGGCATCTATGCAATAAATGGCGCCCGCTATATGGTGGGCGAAGAACCCGTGTGGGTGACCGCACAGGAAACCAAGACGGATACCATCAAATTCAAGGAAGGTGTGGACGAGACCATCCAGTTCCAACTGGGCTTCCCAAGCGGGGCGGTGGCGTCTTGCTTATCTACCTACAACATGAACTACCTCGACCGCTTCTTCCTCAACGGCGAAAAGGGGTTTGCGGAGTTGCAGCCGTCTACCGGGTATGGGCCCATCAAAGGCCGCACCAATAAGGGCGAACTCACCCAACCGCATGAGACACATCAAACCCGGCAAATGGATGAAATGGCAGGTATTATTCTCGATGGCAATAAACCTGTAGTGCCCGTAGATGGGCTGGAAGGTGTAAGGGATCTGAAAATCATTGATGCCATCTATGCGGCGTGCGCAAGCGGCCAACGACAGGATCTCAATACTTAAAAAACGTTTCCCAAAAGTATTTACGTTGGGCTGACAATCCATAAATTGTTTTACTACAGTAACTTATGGATTTCCAGCCCTTTTTTATTTCACGGTATAGTATTAAACAAGTGTTTTAATTAAACGTTTGTTTAATTTTGTGCCGTTATGTCTGAGACGATACAATACAACGAGAAACAGCTACAGATCATGGAGGTGGCACTCCGCCTTTTCGCCGAGCATGGATATGATAAAACCTCCATCCGCGATATTGCTCGCAAAGCAGAAGTGAATGTAGCCATGGTATCCTATTATTTCGGCTCCAAGGAAAAGCTATTGGAGGCAGTCTTCATCAACCACTTCAACTCGATACGATCAATCCTGCGCACCATCATCAACCAGCGCGATAATTCGGCTACGGACAAGGTGAGCCAAATCATCGACGTCTTTATCGATATGCTGGCCAGCCGCCAACTCTTCCACCGCTTGATGATACGGGAGTCGGGCATCCTCAAACAGGGGCCACTTTTTGATATGATCAAGGAGATGAAGACCGTCAACAGGCGGCTGGTGGAAAAAGCGGTGCGAAACGGCCAGCGACTGGGCGTCTTTCGCCATGATGTGGATGTGTTTTTCATGTCGTCCGTGCTGATTGGCAGCGTAAACCAGAACATGGCCAATACGCGGTACGAACTGGAACACTCGAATATGACCGACGAGCAAAAGGAGGCCGCGATGCGGGCACGCACAGAGACGCTACGCCGACACCTCAAACAAATGTTTATTGCATACCTCACTGACGCTGGCAACCATTGAACGATTGCCGGATGAATCCAAGAATTTTTAATAGTAACATGAACAAATCGATAAGTTTGATAAAAACGGGATTATTGGCATTGTGCCTGGTTAGTGCCGGTGCTGCGGCTGCACAGCAACAACAATCGCTCTCCCTGGAACAGGCGGTGTCCGCGAGCCTGGCGCATAGCAATGAGCTCAAAATAGACAACAGCAAGGTAAATGCGGCCATTGCCTCGGTACAAGAGGCGAAAAACAACCGGCTGCCGGACATCGACGTCTCCGGCCAGTACCTGCGGGTCAACCAGCCACACATCGACCTGAAATTCGATACAGGCGATGGCGGCGCAACGGATGACGGCGACAACGGGGGCGGATCATTCCCTGCGGTAAACCAAGCGATGGTGGGGATGGCCACGGCCTCCCTCCCCCTATTCACCGGAGGCCAAATCAGCAACGGCATCGCCTCGGCAAAGTTCCTCGAAGCGGCTACACGGCTGGATGCGCAACGCGACCGCCAACGCATCGTGCAGAACACGGTAGCGGCTTATTACAACCTCTACAAGGCCCAAGCTGCCGTAGCGCTGGTGAAGGAAAACCTCAAATCGTCCCAACAGCGCGTGAAGGATTTCAGCAACATGGAAGCAAATGGGCTGGTGGCACGCAACGACTTGCTGAAGGTGCAATTGCAGGAAAGCAACCTGGAGCTGGCCTTGCTCAACGCGGAAAATAATGCGGCAATCGCCAACTATAACTTCAACTTGATGCTTGGGCTCGACGAACAAACGCGGCTGGTATTGGACAGCGCGGCACTGACCGACGCCCCCCTTCCAGATGCGTTGGAAGACTGGGAATCCAAAGCACTGGATAGCCGGGCAGATTACCAGGCGCTTTCCAGCCGGGAACAGGCGGCACATGCCAACGTGAAAATCGCGAAAGGCAGCTACTACCCTGCTATAGCCTTCAGCGCGGGCTACATGGGGGCTAATATTCCGAAAGCGCTGACCATCACCAATGCACTTAATGCGGGCCTGGGTGTGAGCTACAACCTGGGTGCACTTTATAAGGCTGGTGCGAAGGTAAAACAGGCGAAAGCCCAAGAGGAAGAACTCCTTTGGAACCGCCAGCAGCTAAATGAAGGCATCAAACGGGAGGTACACCAAGCGTACCTCAACTACTCCCAAAGCTTGAAAAAGATCGATGTATACCGCAAAGCAATGGAGCAGGCCGACGAGAACTACCGCATCACGAAAAACAAGTACGACAACAGCTTGGCGACCACTACCGACTTGCTGGATGCCGACGTGGCCCGGCTACAGGCGGGCATTGACTATGCGTATGCCAAAGCGGATGCCGCCGTGGCCTACCATCAACTTTATGAGAGTGCCGGAATAGACGTGGAAACTTTCACGGCGCAAAATCACGTATTCGAACACAGTAAATAATCATTTCAACAATCAGCGATGCAACCCAATAATCAGGACTCAACAGCAATGAAGGAAAAAAAATCAGGCAACAAAGGCTTTGCGATCGTCTTTGGTGCACTCATCCTCATCGGTGGCACGTATGGTGTCATTAAATACAGGCATGCCCAACGGCATGAAGAAACCGACGATGCACAAATCGTATCGACCATCAGTCCGGTCATCCCGCGCGTGGCGGGCTACATACAGGATGTGCGTGTAAGCGATAATCAGCTGGTGCATCGGGGCGACACCTTGGTGATCTTGGACAACCGTGATTTCCAGGTGCAGCTTGCACAAGCCGAGGCTGCCCTGGCCTCCGCACAAAGCAACGTAGACGTGGCTGGCGCTGGCGTGGCGGTGGCGCAGGCGAATATCGACGCTTCGCAAACCAGCATCGGCACGGTAGATGCGCAAATCGAATCGGCCAAGGTGGATCTGTGGCGCGCTTCGGCGGACTTTGAACGCTATCAAAACCTGATAGCCGACCACAGCATCACGCAGCAGCAATATGAGCAGGCAATGGCAACCAAGCAGGTGGCTGAGCAGCACTTGGCTGTACTGGAATCGCAAAAGCAATCGGCTATACGCCAGGTAAATGCCGTGAGCCGCCAAAAATCGGTGAGCAGCGGGCAGGCCCTGGTAGCTGCCGCCACCATCAAACAGCGGGAAGCCGAAGTGGAGGCGGCACGCCTGGACCTTTCGTATACGGTGATTACCGCGGCAATTGATGGCCAGGTGGGCAAGGTAAACCTCCAGGCAGGCCAATTTCTCAATGCGGGGCAAGCGCTGTTCAACATCGTGCCTACGCACGATAAATGGGTAGTGGCCAATTTCAAGGAAACGCAGCTGACCAAGATGCAAGTGGGACAAAAGGTATCCATCAAGGTGGATGCTTTCCCGGACTCGGCGCTGGAAGGCACGGTGACCTCTTTTTCTCCGGCTACAGGTGCGATACAATCGCTGCTGCCGCCAGATAATGCTTCCGGCAATTTTGTAAAGGTGGTACAGCGGGTGCCGGTACGCATTGATTTCGATACGGCACATCAACTGGCCTTCATTGAAAGGATGCGGACGGGTATGAACGTATTGGTAGACGTACATTTAAATTAAACATGCAACAAGATTCATTGGTAGAATATGGTTTCCGCCGCACGATCATCACGGTGACTGCCGTCTGCTGTGCGCTGCTGGAAATCGTGGATACCACCATCATCAACGTAGCTCTCAATGAAATGCGCGGCAGCATGGGTGCCACCTTGAGCGAAATCGGATGGGTCATCACCGCGTATGCCATTGGTAATGTCATCGTCGTACCGCTGACGAGCTTCCTCTCCCAGCAGTTTGGCCGTACGCATTATTTTGCGGGGTCAATCATCCTCTTTACCGTCTGTTCGTTTTTGTGCGGCAATGCCACAGCCATGTGGGAGCTTATCTTATTCCGCTTCCTCCAGGGCGTGGGCGGCGGGGCCTTACTGGTCACCTCGCAGACCATCATCACGGAAGTCTATCCCATTGAAAAAAGGGGGATGGCCCAGGCTATTTATGGATTGGGTGTCATCGTAGGCCCCACGCTTGGCCCACCGCTCGGCGGCTATATCGTGGAAAACTACAGCTGGCCCTATATCTTCTACATTAATATCCCTGTAGGTATCATCGCTGCCATGCTGACCCTGCGATTCATCAAAAGTCCTAAATATGGCGAGCGGCAAGCGGCCAGCCAAATCGACTGGTGGGGCATCGCCTTCCTTGCCGGTGCGGTAGGCTCGCTGCAACTGGTGCTGGAACGGGGACAGGAAGAAGATTGGTTCAGCAGCGGCATGATCCTTTTCTTTGCCGTGCTATGTGCACTCTGCGTCTACCTTTTCTTCTGGCGAGAGCTCACCTACAAGAATCCCATTGTGGAACTGCGCGTGCTGAAAAACAGCAACCTCCGCGTGGGCACCGTCCTTTCCTTCATCCTGGGCTTCGGCTTGTACGGTTCTACCTTCATTATTCCGCTGTACACGCAGAATTCACTGGGGTGGACGGCCTACCAAGCGGGATTGCTCATGGTGCCCTCGTCGCTGATGACGGCATTCATGATGCCCATGATTGGGCAGGCGATACAACGGGGTGTCAAGCAGAAATACTTGGCTGCTATGGGCATGTTTCTCTTTTTTATCTTTTGCTTTTGGGGCTATCATATCCTCACGCCCGATACGGGCAGCGACGCATTCTTCTGGATGCTGATGCTGCGGGGATTTGCCATGAGCATGCTGTTCATACCGGTCTCTACGCTATCGCTCTCCACATTGCGGGGAAAACAAATTGGACAGGGTGCCGCTTTTACAGGCATGATGCGGCAGCTCGGTGGTTCATTCGGTATTGCGCTCATCACGACGTTTATGACCCGCCGCAACGCTTTGCACCGCGGTGACCTCATCAACCACATCAGCCCCGATAACCTGGCATTCCAGCAAAACTACCAGGGAATGGTGGCCAACTTCATGCACCACGGCATGGCACCCAATCAGGCACAGGCCGCTGCACTGAGCGCCATGGATGGATCGATCATGGGACAGGCGGCTGTATTGTCATACATGGACGTATTCCTTTACATTGGTTTACTATTTCTCATCTGCGTGCCTTTCATCCTGATGCTGAAGAATAATACCAGCCAGGGCAAGGTGGATGTATCGGCATCGCACTAAGCAACCGTCCATTTGCCGGATTTTTTGAGGTACCGCACGGTGAGGTAATAGGTGGCCAGCATGAGCAACACCACAACGAACCAAGCGTTGCGGGTGGCGCTGTCCCACGGCCAGTGGGTATACTTGAAGAAAAGGATCAATGCAATGCCCACGAGCCAAATCACTTGGGTATTGTATTCTTTGATGAGCCACCGCCGCCATAGGAAATGCATGCCGGAAATGGTCTTTGCCAAGCCCACCGGGTTGATCAGCCAGCGGTGCACCCGTTGGGTATAAGCATCGAACTGGTGTCCGAATTTATTGCGCAAAAAATTTTCTTCGGCCAAGACAATGGCTTGATAGATAAACAAAAAGAGTGGAATGAAAACGGCGAGGTATAACAGGGAATTGACGAGAATACCAACGCCCAGCAACATCAGGATATTACCCACATACAGTGGATTGCGGCAGTGGGCGAAAATGCCATCGGTGACCAGCTGGTCGGCGTATACTTTTTTGTCCTTGCCCCCCCTGACGATGTAGGCCAGGGAAATCGTGATGCCCCGGATAAGCTGCCCCATAACGGTAATAGCCAGCCCACTAATCAAGGGATATAAATAGAAGCTGGGGCCAAAGCCTCTTTCGTTGAAAATGGGCGGTGAGGGAATGAATAGCGCCAGGTAAAGGAAAATAAAGAGGTAATTGCGGTACCTGAAGAAAAAATTACCGATACGGATCATAGCACTAATTTTTAATGGCGATGAATCCCGAGAAATTATACCACTTGAAAAATACCTCCGTATGGCCAAAACCGACTTTCCGCAGCATCTTGATATTTTCACTGAGCTTGTAGGGTACCAGCACATTTTCCAGCGCTTCTCTTTTCTGGGAAATCTCCAGTTCGCTATATTGGTTGCGGCGCTTATAGTCGTAATAGTAGGTGATGAAATTGCGGTTGAACAGGCTGTCTTCGGCCAATATCTTCTCGGCGATCAGCAATACACCGCCGGGGGTGAGCCCTTCATAAATTTTGCGAAGCAATTTTTTGCGGTATATCGGCCGCACAAACTGCAAGGTAAGGCACAGGATGACGACCGAAGCGTTTTCGACCCGGAAGTCCCGGTGCAGGTCGGCATGCTGTAGCTCATACTTCCGGGTAAGGTTTGCTTGTTCAAGCTTTTCCGCGCATTTGGCCAGCATGTCTTGCGAATCATCCACCCCCACAAAGCGGACTTCACTGCTTACAAGCGGATCTAAGTGGAGCAACGTCGTACCGGTGGAGCAGCCCAAATCATAGACGTTGGTACCCGGCTTGGCGAAATCACTTGCCTGCTCAATGATCATCCGCTGTATTTCGTTGTAGAAAGGCACCGAACGCTCCACCATGTCGTCGAAGGCATTGGCCACCGTGGCACCGAACTTAAAATCTGAAGGTTTCTTGATAACCTCGCTGAATACACTATCTTTGGTATGGTTCATAAAGTCTTTTCCAGCTTACATGGATTGAATGAATGGCGACCAAAGTAGCTGCAAAATCTGGAAAGAATCGGGAAAAATCAGTGCTCTTCTTTGAAATATAGTTTATAATAATTCATTTCCTTCTCTTCATCATACCCTTTTTCGATATACTCCCGCTTGCCGTGCACATAAATGTGGAAATTCTTGTCCAATTTCAGCACGCTCTTGTAGGTAGCCTGGACTTTTTTTACGGCTTGACTGGAAATGCCGAATTGATCACCAAAGGGTGATTCATACGCTTCTTCGAACTGTTGCCGATAATCGTTAAATAAGCTGATGGCCTTGGGATTGCCTAATACTTCTTCCTCAAATTCCTCCTGCTTAAAGGTTTCCTTATCTTTGAAGTAATCCATTGAACGGTTGAGCAGGTCGATTTTATCTGTACGCTCCAACTCGAATGCTTCATCCAATCCCTCATTGACGAATTTTTTATATACCTTCAGAAAATTGCCGGTCTGGTTGAATGCATCGTTGCGTATGCGCAAGCTGAGGAAATCGTCTTTCCAATAAAGCGCTTCCTGCTGGCGGTTGGTCTGGTCGATGACCAGCACTTTATAGCCTTCGTCGCTTTCGGTATTGATAATCAGGCATCCTTTGTCCAGCTTGTTGATATTGATGGCCTCCTGCTCATAATCTACATCGAATGCACCTTGCCGGGGGGATACCTTAAGGTAGGTTTCTTTGTGCTCCGACTTGAATATGCCGATGGCTTCGTGAAGCTCCCCTTCTAATTGTACGCCACGCAGGTGCACGACGTAAAGCTCGCCCCCCTTGATATTCGGGTGGCTGGATGCCTCAAACAGGTGTTTGCAAAGCTGCTGGCTCAGCTCAAGGAATCCCAGCTCGCCTTGGAAAAAGGTCCCAGAAAAATGGTATACTTCATTGAGTGCCAGGGTACCACTGGCATGAAACAGCCGATAGACTTCATTGACCTTGGCAAACGGGCTGAGGAAATAATGCATCAGCAGCTGCCCCAGCAACTCATCTTCCAGCGGGATGGGATGGTCGCTGAGCGCGTAAAATTCATCCTGCAATTTGTTGCCTACGCGGTGGATAGCCAATTGTTCGATGATGGCGTCGGTGTGGTAAAACATCGTTTCCTTAATTTATTTATCGTAAAACAATCAATCATAGCAGCGAATAGCTGCCTCAAATGTACGGCAATGTGCATCCACAATATCACGGATATGGGGAGAATATCCCCCGCCCATGCTCACCTGCACAGGCACGTCGGCCGATTTGCAGGAGCGGAATACAAGCTCATCACGGCTGAAGCATCCGGCTTTCGTAAGCGCGAGCTTGCCCAGCCGGTCGGTTTCAAGTACATCTACCCCTGCCTGGTAAAACACAAAGTCGGGCTGCACTTCTTCGAAAATCCAGTCCAGATGGTGAGCGAGCAGTTCGAGGTATACTTCGTCGCCCGTCCCGTCAGGCAGGCCTACATCGCGGTCAGACCGTTCCTTGCGGAAAGGAAAATTGCGTGCACCATGCATGGAAAACGTAAATACGCGGCTATCGCTCCCAAAAATCTGGGCAGTGCCGTTGCCCTGGTGCACATCCAAATCGATAATTACTACCCGGCGGCAAATCCCGTTGTTTACAAGGTGGGCGGCGGCGACGGCTTGATCGTTGAGCAAACAAAACCCTTCGCCCCAATCGTGCCCAGCATGATGGGTACCGCCCGCCACGTTGAGGGCTACGCCGTGCTGCATGGCAAAAAAACATCCGTCAATGGTGCCCTGCACAATCCGCAGTTCGCGCGCCACCAGCGCCTCAGACAGTGGAAAACCGATGCGCCTGACCATCGCCGGGGGAAGCGCCACGTCAATCAATTGGTGGCAATAATCCGCAGCATGCGCCTGGACGATGGTCTGGAAGCTGGCTACATCCGGCTCGAATAAGCTATCCGCTTGGATGAGGCCACTATATAACAGCTGCGCGGGGATCAGTTCGTATTTGATCATCGGAAACCGATGTCCTTCCGGCAACGGGTGCATATAGCTGGGATGGTAGGCAATCTTAAGCAAGGAAACCGTGATATAACTGACGGCGAAGATAGCAAATGAAGCTACCATATTTTATACAAAGTTGTTTATTTGCGATAAAAACATCATTTTTGGAAGCTAACAATAAGATAATAAACCATACTATGGATATAACACCCACCCTTCCCGTCCTGTCCGCTGAAGAACAACGCGTGCTGGGATCGCTGATGGAAAAGTCCAAAGTGACACCAGAATACTATCCACTTACGCTGAACGCCCTGGTGGCCGCGTGCAACCAAAAGACATCGCGGAAGCCGGTTGTCAATTATGACGATAATACGGTGATCGCTACATTGGATGCACTGCGGAAAAAAGGGCTGGTATCGACGGTCACCGGGGGATCCAGCAGGGTGACCAAATACAAACACAATTTTGCGGTGGTATATCCCATCATACCCGCTGAAGTGACCATCATTTGCCTCCTGCTGCTACGGGGTCCGCTGACGCCGGGCGAGCTGAACACCAATTCGGGCAGGATGCATGAATTTGAATCGCTGGACGAGGTACAAGCCCTGCTGGACAACCTCGCCGGAGCCGAACAGCCATATATCAGGCAGTTGCCCAAACGGCCGGGACAAAAGGAAGCGCGCTATATGCACCTGCTGGGTGGGGACGAGCTTCCGGATGATAGTGAATTGGAAACCAACGACGTCGGGTCTTCCACCGAGCTGGCTGCTCGCTTGGCCAAGGTAGAAGCCGAACTGGCCACTTTGCGTGCCGAATTTGATAAATTGATGCAGGAACTGTCTTAGCCCTGTAGCCCACATTTCGTATGCGCTGAAAAACCAAAGTCCATCAAATATTGTTATCTTTACAAAAGTTTAACCCTATCAACCCCCTTAGTTATGGATGCAAAACCAGCAAATTACAGCCGCATACTCATCGCAACGGATGATAGCGATTGCTCGAAAAAAGCGCTACGGCACGGCCACAACTTGGCTAAAATGATGGAATCTTCCGTGGCATTGATACATGTCATCGAGCCGACAGCCCCCACCAACTACGGTGCTGATCCCTTAATGGGGCAGCAACCGATCATCATTCCGGAAACCACGGAAATACAGGAAGAAAATTCAAAAACGTTATTGGATGAAATCAGCAAGCAATTCCAGGATGTAAAGGAAGTATTTACATTTAGCCGTATCGGCAGCCCGAAACAAGAGATACTGACCGTTGCCAGTGAATGGGCGGCAGATCTCATTATCATGGGCACGCATGGCCGCACGGGATTTGACCACTTTATATCCGGCAGCGTCTCGGAAAGTGTGATCAGGCGTGCATCGTGCCCGGTATTGGTCATACCCGGCAAATGCTAATCCGATGGAAAGCAAGAGCCCTCCGCTGGTTCGGCGGAGGGCTCTTTTGTGTGTATGTGGTAGATCTTCTTAAAGCCTTACGCCATCGTTACTCGCCATGTAACCAAGCTTTTTTGGCCAGTAGTTCATCTTCGGTCTCGCGGACATCCTCATCGTCTACACAACAGTCAACCGGACATACCGCTGCACACTGCGGTTCGTCATGAAAACCGACACATTCGGTACATTTATCGGAAACGATGTAATAGACTTCATCGGACAACGCGGATTGCTCTTCATCCGCATCCAATGTGGTCCCATCGCCAAAATCAATAATTCCATTAAGTTCCGTGCCTTCTGAAAAACGCCAACTCACCCCTGCATCGTAAATTGCATTATTCGGGCATTCCGGTTCGCAAGCCCCGCAATTGATGCATTCGTCTGTTATCTTGATTGCCATCTAATGCTTACTATTATGATAAAATAAAACCTTATTTTTGTATCCGTTTTGAATGCGCCTTGTTTTTGGCTAAGCGCCTTCACTACCCAATCGGTCGTCTTTTTTAGTGACGCCAAATTTCTGCAAAGGTAATACAAATATTGTGCAAAGAAGGGTTTAAGATTAACATTTTGACAAAGAAACAACGCATTGACGCATTCGCCTTATTGGGATCTTACTTACTTTCCGACAGCCAGGAACTCCATGATGCCGTGGAATCTGCTGGATATTATAATGCGTGGTTTACCCTGCCAAACGTTTATAAAGCGTTGAAAAATACGGCCCTGAATCTATCAGCACCGCAATTGGGCAAGTGGCTGGATCCGTATCCTTTTGATGGGGAAACTGACCAAACCGTTGGGCTGGTATTGGCAGGCAACATTCCATTGGTAGGTTTTCACGATATCTTATGCGTACTTTGTGCCGGTTTCAATGTCCAACTAAAACCATCGACAGCCGATTTGAAGCTGACCACGCATGTGCTCGATAAGCTACAGGAAATTGAACCTCGCTTGGCCAATAAAATTACCATCACTGATCGCCTGGCGGGCTTTGATTTGGTAATAGCTACCGGAAGTGACAATACGGCACGGTATTTCACGTACTACTTTGGCAAAAAACCCCACATCATACGGAAAAACCGCAACAGTGTCGCCATCTTGACAGGAAAGGAAACCCCGGATGCGCTCGTGCAATTGGGCTCGGATATCTTTGATTACTTCGGCCTCGGCTGCCGCAGTGTCTCCAAGCTGTTTGTGCCTAAAGGATATGACATCTCGGCTTTCTATGCGGGAATCGCGCCCTTTGCCGATATAGCAGACCACTATAAATACACCAACAACTACGACTATAACAAATCCATTTACCTTATCAATGGCGATCCGCA
Source organism: Parapedobacter koreensis (assembly GCF_900109365.1). Classification (GTDB taxonomy): domain Bacteria; phylum Bacteroidota; class Bacteroidia; order Sphingobacteriales; family Sphingobacteriaceae; genus Parapedobacter; species Parapedobacter koreensis. The sequence goes on from NZ_FNZR01000002.1 coordinate 61,996, forward strand.
CTATGACAATGGCTTCCTGCTGGTGAAACCGGATGAACGGACGGCTTCTCCATTGGCAACCCTGTACATGGAGGAATACGACAATGAAGACATGCTTAGTGCAAAACTTGCTGCAACAGCTTCCCAATTGCAATGCGTGGTCAGCCTTGAACCGCTGGAAAGCCCGGTGCCTTCCGTACGCTTTGGACAAAGCCAGCAGCCTGCACTTGATGACTATGCAGACGGTGTGAATACGCTTGATTTTTTGGCAGAACATCGATGAGACCTTTATCTTTCACCTAATTAATGCTAACTTTGCCGCAACATGTATGTCATTAAGGTCAAGGGCGTAGCTAAGATACCGGATTATGTCCAATTGCGTGATGATGCATTCACACTGCTCGCCTATTTCAGGGTAGATCGTCCGGATAAATCACTGGAAAAATTGGGATTGGCTGACAAAGCGGAATATATCATGGAAATTGTCCAGAAAATGCCTTTTGGGCAAATTAAAAAACTAGAATTGTAAGCTTATGATGGGCGATACGGTAATCACACTCAAAAGCGTAGATATCTACCAACCCAAACACTTGGTGCTCGCTAACGTAAATCTTAAAATCGACAAGGGCGAATTCGTCTTCCTTATCGGGCAGACTGGCAGCGGCAAAAGTAGCCTGCTGAAAATTATTTACGGCGACTTACACATTGCAAGCGGCGAAGGAATGGTAGCGGGATTTGACATGAAGAAGCTCAGCGAGCGCGAAGTACCCTTCTTGCGCAGGAAATTGGGGATTGTCTTTCAAGATTTCCACCTGCTTACCGATCGCACCGTAGAAAAGAACCTGGAATTTGCACTCAGGGCCACAGGCTGGAAAGACAAGGCGCTTATCAATGCCCGCATGCTCGATGTGCTGGAGAAGGTGGGGCTTCGCTCAAAGCTGAAAAAAATGCCGCATGAACTGTCAGGCGGCGAACAACAGCGGGTGGTCATTGCCCGAGCGTTGCTGAATAATCCAGAAATCATCTTGGCGGACGAACCAACGGGCAATCTTGATCCGGAAACATCCGAAGAGATTGTCTTGCTGCTAAAAGAAATCAGCCGTGCGGGCACAGCTATCCTGATGGCCACGCACGATTACCAGATTATCCGCAATATGCCTTCGCGCATTATTAAAACGGGTAATGGCGCGTTGCACGACAATGTGTCGATATAACAGGATTGCAAAACTGACAGGGTGACCGATATTTCGCTATTGGCAATAAAATTGAGGCTGGAATTAAATAGTGGACAACAGTAAGGATGGCTAATTATGGCAAAAAACAATAAAAAAGACCAGGATAACGAAATAATGATAGAAAAAGAATCTGCTGTGGACGAAACGCAGTCAACCGATATCCCAAACGAAAATGGAGCAGACGCTGCGGCGGAAGAATCTGCCACGGATCAACCGACAGCCGAAGAGCAATTGGCTGCTGAATTGGCTTCGTTAAACGACAAGTACCTTCGTTTATATGCCGAGTTTGACAACTACAAACGCCGTGTGGCTAAGGAACGCATCGAGCTCATGCAGACCGCCGGTAAAGAAATCATTGCCAATCTATTGACGGTAGTAGACGATTTCGAGCGGGCACTGAAGGCTGTCGAAATAGCGACAGAAGTTGCTCCGGTAAAAGAGGGAATAACGCTGGTAGGCCAAAAGTTAAAGCATATTTTAACCCATCAGGGATTAAAAGAAATGGAGTCTATTGGAAAACCCTTTGATGCCGAATTGCAGGAAGCAATCACCAATATACCTGCCCCAAGTGACGACTTGAAAGGTAAAGTAATTGACGAAATCGAAAAGGGCTACTTTTTGCATGGCAAGGTATTGCGGCATGCCAAGGTGGTTGTTGGCAGTTAACAAATAGGCAAGCATGGCAAAACAAGATTATTACGATGTATTAGGGGTTTCACGAAATGCGGATCAAGCGGAAATAAAGTCAGCTTACCGAAAACTGGCCATTAAGTACCATCCCGATAAAAATCCAGATAATAAGGAAGCTGAAGAGAAATTCAAGGAAGCTGCTGAAGCGTATGAAGTGCTCAGCAATCCCGAAAAAAGACAACGTTACGACCGCTTTGGCCACACCGGAGGCACTCCAGGCGGCTACGGTGGCGGCGGCATGAATATGGAGGATATATTCAGCCAATTTGGCGATATCTTCGGCGGTGGTGGCAGTCCGTTTGAGAGTTTTTTCAGCGGTGGGCAACGTGGTGGCCGACGTGTATCCAAGGGCTCGAACTTGCGCATCAAGGTGAAACTCAACCTCCAGGAGATTGCAAAAGGAGCCGAAAAGAAAATAAAAGTAAACAAGCAGGTCATCTGTTCTACGTGTGACGGAAGTGGCGCAAAAGATAAATCATCTTTCCACACCTGCCGCACATGCGGCGGTACGGGGACGATAAGGAGGGTCACCAATACCATCCTTGGCCAGATGCAGACTACCAGCACCTGCCCTACCTGCAATGGCGAAGGTGTAGAAATATCAGCAAAATGTGCTGTATGCCATGGGGATGGGCTGGTACGCGGCGAGGAAACCATTAGCATAAATATCCCGGCCGGCGTAAGTGAAGGCATGCAACTCTCCATGAGCGGAAAAGGAAATGCAGCCCCACGCGGAGGCGTACCGGGCGACTTGATCATTCTCATCGAGGAAATACCGCACGAGACCCTTAAAAGAGACGGCACCAATGTCATTTATGATTTATATATCAACTTCGTGGATGCGGCCTTGGGAACCAACGCGGAAATTCCCACAATAGATGGCAAGGCAAAAATCAAAATTGAACCCGGTACCCAGGGCGGAAAGATATTGCGGCTCAAGGGCAAAGGCGTCCCCGAGGTAAATTCTTATCATAAAGGCGATCAGTTGGTTTACGTCAATGTCTGGACACCCAAAGTGGTATCTCCTGAAGAGAAAGAACTTCTTGAACGTCTGCGCAATTCGCCAAATTTCAAACCGCAACCGGGAAAGAATGAAAAAACCTTTTTTGAACGGATTAAAGAGTACTTTGAATAACGCATAACAAGCTTACTGGACTTTTACTAACAAAAGCCAAAACAGATTATTGTTTTGGCTTTTGTCATAAAAACCGTTGTTGACAATCAACACGACAATGACAACTTAGCCTAAACTGACTATAAAACTCAAAAAGTCAGCACTATAAGAACAGAAAAGTAACACGGCAAATTCATCTTCATAAACCAGTGCGTAATTTGTTTTCAACAAAGTAAAAAAACGGTTTTTTACTTATTTAAGACAATTAATTCGCTTAAAATTACCTACCCCAAAAAGAGACTTAACTGTGACATATTATACAATCCAATAATAGATTTTGGCACTGCTATTGTTTATTGACCTATACAGTCAAATTGTTCAAAGACGAAATGACTGACATTTAACTAAAATTTTTAACATCATGAAAAAATTATTTTTAACCTTATCTGCCGCCATCGCGGTGACCTTCGCAGCTAACGCACAGACGGAAAAAGGAAAAATCATCTTGGGCGGAAACGTTTCGTATGACTATTCAAAAATCAAGGACCTGGATACAGAAGGCCATTCGCTAAGCATCGTCCCTTCCGCTGGATATTTTGTCAGTGACAATCTTGCTGTGGGAACGGGATTGGGTTACTCTTATGAAAAAAACACCGTTGATGCGGACATTTTCGGAAGCAGCAATACCGTACACGCATTTAGCGTAGCGCCATTTGCGCGGTTGTACAAAGGTGACGGCAATTTCAAATTCTTCGGCCAGCTTTCGGTTCCTATGGCTTGGGGAACAGCCAAGGCCGACGACACCAAATTGGGGAACATTGAAACCTACGGTGTTGAACTTGCTCCCGGCTTTGCCTATTTCCCAACGAGCAAAATCGGGATCGAACTTTCCGTAAGAGGCTTGTATTACCAAAATGCCAGTATTAAACCGGAAGAGGGAAGCAACGTCACGAGCAATTCTTTCGGCTTGAATGCAGATTCCTTTGCCCCGAAACTTGGCGTACAATTTTATTTCTAATACGCTAAGCATTTCATAAGAAGAAGCCGTCTCATAAGTGATTATGGGGCGGTTTCTTTTTTTGAATAATCGGTGGTATCGCTTTTTATAAAAAACGAAAGGTTTCCAAACGGGGAGAATGGAAACCTTTACTAACCAATTATAAACCTAAATTATGATGATGCAAAGATAGTGTTTGTTTCACACCTTGCAAAATTATTTTAAAATATTTTTGAAACCACCCTTCAAAACAACATCTGCCAGCCACTATAGCCGCAATATCTTGCCCCAAGCGGGGATTTATCGATCTACTTCTCCCAAAACAATGTCAATCGACCCCAGTATGGCAACTAAATCGGCGATAAGTACGCCCTTAGCCAATTCAGGGAGTACAGAAAGGTTGTTAAAACTCGGCCCACGGGCTTTAACCCGCTTGGGAATGTCTGTTTTTTCTTGTGTAACAAAATAAAACCCTAATTCTCCCTTGGGATTCTCAGCCCTTACGTAATAATCTTGGGCTTTCAAATTCACTTTTTTGGGCACCAGCGCCCGGGGATCGAAATCTGCCGTACGTTTCAGTTCTTTGGTAAGGCGCGCGACACATTGCTCAATAATCCCTACCGATTGCTTTATCTCTTCCACACGCACCTTAAACCGATCCCAGCAATCGCCCAGGCTACCCATCGCTCCGCTACCAATGGGAATGTCAAACTCGATTTCGGGGTAGACGGAATAATCATCTACCCTCCTCAGATCCCATTTCACACCGGAGGCACGCAACATGGGCCCCGAACAACCATAATTAATGGCCACGTCGGCCGGCAACACGCCGATTTTCGCTGTACGCGACACAAAAATCTGGTTGGTGGTCAGCAGTTCATCCAACTCAGCCAACTTGGGTTTAAAATACTGGATAAATTCGGCACAGCGCGCTTCGAAGCCTACGGGCAGATCGTAAAACAACCCGCCCACCCAAATATAATTGTACAACATCCGCGAACCGGATGCCCATTCCAACATATTCATGATGTGTTCGCGATCGCGGAAACACCACATAAAAGGTGTAAACGCACCGATGTCAATACCATAGGTGCCGATGGCAATCAGGTGGGAAGCAATACGATTGAGCTCGCAGACCAAAACACGGATGTATTCAACCCGTTTCGGGATCTGCTTTTCAATACCAAGCATACGCTCTACACCCATTACAAAAGCATGGCTATTATTCATCGAAGCCAAGTAGTCCATCCGATCCGTAAACGGAATGGTTTTCCCATAATTCATGGACTCGGCGTGTTTCTCGAAGCAACGGTGCAAATAACCAACATGCGGGATAACTTCTTTGACCAGCTCACCATCAGTCACCAGTTGCAAACGCAATACGCCATGTGTTGAGGGGTGCTGCGGCCCCATATTGATAACCATCTCCTGGGCTCCAATAGCCGCAAGCCGAGCTTCATAAGCGCGTAAGGCTTCTTGGTAGGGTCTATCTATTGCCGGTGATGGTTCCATTTGATCTTGTTAATCGCATACTTCTGCTCCTATTTCAACGTTGCAGTTCACTTAATGGCTATGCCGTGATAGGTTTCGGCTTCTGCATAATCCTTGCGCAGCGGATACCCCTCCCAGTCATCCGGCATCAATATCCGCCTCAAATCCGGGTGTGTGTCAAAATAAATACCCATGAGATCGAACGCTTCACGTTCGTGCCAATCAGCGGTGCGCCACACGCTATTCACACTGGGCACAACGGGAAGATTGTCCAACCGCCGATCGTTTGGTACGATGACTTTGAGCGTCAGCTGATGCTTCAGGGGAATGGACGCCAAATGGTAGACCATGGTAAAGGTGCCAGCAGCCACCCCATCGTCCACCGCACTAATGCACGAGAGGAAATCAAAATAAGTCTCTTCATGATCACGAAGGAACAAGCACACCTTCGGCAACCATGCACTGGATATGATAAGGGCTGGCTGCAACCCGGATTGCTCTTCGGCTATCCCTGCTGCATCTCCGAATTGGGCGACCAGCAGGGATTTAATGCGTGTCAAAACTTCCATGCTAAATGGTGCTTAGGGTGCAAGTCGCTTGATAGTCCAGTGCTCCCCCTGTTTCTCATAGACCAACCGATCGTGGAGCCTGCTCCTCCCCCCCTGCCAAAACTCCAGCGAATCCGGCACCAGCCAATATCCGCCCCAATGTGTCGGGCGGGGAATATACTCCGTGTCTTGGTACTGTGCTTCCAATTGGGCAAGGTGGGCGTCTAATACGTCCCGTCCAGCAATTTCCTGGCTCTGGGGCGAGGCTACGGATCCCAATTTGTTTCCCTTGGGCCGCGATTGGAAATACGTCTCTGATAGCGCTGCGGACATTTTCTCCACACGGCCAGCGACGCGCACCTGGCGCTGCAACTCTGGCCAGAAAAACAGCAGCGCAGCATAAGGATTCGTCGCTAATTCCATTCCTTTTTGGCTTTGGTAGTTGGTGAAAAAGCCGAAACCCGAGTCGTCCAGCTGTTTAAGTAATACGATTCTTGATGATGGTCTGCCTGTCGTAGACACGGTGGACAATGTCATGGCATTGGGCTCCATAACCTGCCGCTCGATGGCTTCATCAAACCATTTTCGGAATTGTGCAATGGCATCGGGTAATATGCCATCCTCGTTTAACTGCCCCATCTCATATTCCACCCGGATTGCAGCCATATCCGTTTGTTTCAATGTCATTTCGCATGTATTGTTAAGGATGCAAACATACGAAAACCATCCGAAAACTGCTACTTCTTGTAATATGCCATGGCTTCGGGTATCAATCGCTGGATATCGTTGATACGGCGTGCGTCACTTGGGTGGGTGCTCAGGAATTCCGGTGGGGCACCGCCCCCTTGTCCCTGTTTGGCCTGCGCCATACGCTGCCAAAATCCCACAGCTTCATTCGGGTCATAGCCGGCCATGGCCATGAAGACCAGCCCCAGGCGGTCGGCCTCACTTTCTTGGTTGCGCGAATAATTCAACAATGCCAGTTGCCCCCCCAGCCCGTAAGCCGTATTGAGCACTGCCCGGGTAGTATTGGATTTTTCCGCCGTCGCGGCATCCACCGCTACACCCCCAGCCTGTGCAATAATGGTTTGCGACATGCGCTCGGCCGAGTGTTTGGCAATGGCGTGCGCAATCTCGTGTCCCATCACGGTAGCCAGCCCGGCTTCATTCTGGGTGACAGGGAGAATACCCGTATATACAGCCACCTTGCCGCCCGGCATACACCACGCATTTATCTGATCTTCCTGAATCAGGTTAAACTCCCATTCGAAACTATATTGATTGCCGTACCCGTTTTCTTGCAGGAAGCGGGTCACTGCTGATGCAATGTTTTTTCCTACCCGCTGCACCAATTGTGCCTGCGCGGTACTTTTGACTATTTTGGTTTTCGAGTCACCCAAAAAATCCCGGTATGCCAGGGATGCCTGTTGCTGGATTTCGGCTTCATTGACCAGGCTTAATTGCCGCCGACCGGTCAATGGCACGGTCGCGCAGGAAACAACCATTGTGGAAATCCATAGCAAAAAAAGACCTTTAACAATTAGTTTCATGACGTTTCAGTATTAGCGAAGGACTTGACAGCCCATGCTATGCCACAAGCAATATATATGCCGAATTGCCTGAAGGATGGCTTATGTACGCTTCCGGAATAAATAAACTTTCGATTCTTTGCCTTTCAGTAGCCGTTCGATATTTTTTTGATGGGTAATCAAAATCAATACACAGATGCACATGCCATAAAGCAAAACCGATTTCACCGACGTATGAAAGAGGAAGACGATGCTAAAAGGAAAGGCAAATCCCGCCGCAATGGAGCTGAGCGACACATAATGGGTGAGCAACAACATGATAATAAAAACGGAAACACAAATCAATGCTGCTTGGAAATGCACGGCTAATATCATTCCAAACAAGGTGGCTACCCCCTTGCCGCCCCTGAAACCGGCAAACACAGGGAATAAGTGCCCAAGCACCGCAATGACTCCTAAGGCCAGTTGATAATTGATAAACTGGGCTGCAGCTTGGGGGCCCGTCACGGATGGACCGATAAAATAGGCCAGGTTTGTCGCCGTCCAGCCTTTTAGGATATCGATAAACATCACGGCAGCACCAGCTTTCGTGCCCAATACCCGGAACGTATTAGTCGCCCCTGCGTTGCCACTCCCGTACTCCCGCACATCTACCCCGTAGAACGACTGGCCAAGCCACACCGCTGTAGGAATAGAGCCGAATAGATAGGCTAACACGACTGCTCCGACTAAATAGATCGATATCATGAATCGCAAGTTAATGAAAAAGAAGCAAAAAACAACATCTGCTTATTTAATCGACAAGTTTAGCTTTCAGACTCATATCCAAGCTTTTCACGGAATGCGTAAGCGCTCCTATAGAAATAAAATCTACGCCCGCATCGGCGTACTGGCGAACCGTTTCGGCAGTGATGCCGCCCGAGGCTTCCGTCACAAACCGGCCACCGATGCGTATCACCGCTTCACGCAGTTGATCCGGGCCGAAATTGTCTAACATAATCCTATCGACTTGCCCTACTTCCAGTACCTCATCCAGTTCGTTGAGATTCCGAACTTCCACTTCTATGGCTATGGGTTTATCCAGGTGCTCCCGGTACTGGTTTGCCTTTTCAATAGCGGGTTTTATGCCGCCCGCATAGTCTACGTGATTATCTTTGATAAGGATCATGTCATATAAACCGAACCGGTGGTTTACCCCACCTCCGATAGCTACTGCCTTCTTTTCTAAAAAACGCAATAAGGGTGTGGTCTTGCGCGTATCCAACACCTTTGTGTGCGTATCGGCCAAAGCCGCGGCGATCCGATGGGTGGTCGTCGCAATACCGCTCATGCGTTGCATGATATTGAGCACCAGTCGCTCCGCTATCAGTATGCCATGGATATTTCCATGTACACGCATGACGATATCCCCGGCCCGTACAAGCTGCCCATCTTCGATGAAGACTTCTACATCCAGTGTTTCGTCCACCTGATCAAACACGGCCAACGCTTCTTCCACCCCCGCCAATACGCCTGGTTCTTTGATGATTAACTGCGCTTCTCCTATTTTCCCGGCGGAAATGATTGATAATGTGGTATGATCGCCTTCCCCTACATCCTCGGCAAGTGCTGCCGCAATAAAAATGTCTAACTTGTCTTTTTCTTCCTGTGTCATTTGTTGTAGCATACAAAAACAGATATACCTATCAAAGGCGAACCCCACGCAGGCATATACATTTCCAGCATTTTGTTTAAAAACGCTGCTAAGATGGCTATTTAAAATAAAATAGAGCGAATAAAAGTAAAATTAGGCCGCTGGCTAATACACGGATTCTACACGGAATTCCGTCACTTGAAAGGAATTGTCGTTGTTGGTCAGCTTATACGAAACCCGATAGGTATCTTTGGATGTTTCAAGATTGAGCACAACGTACCTGAAGCTGGGATTGGAATCCAGTCTGTGCGCAATTTTCACGTCTGTGGGCGTATTTTTGCCAAAAAAATCTCGTAGGATAATCTCAGCCTGCACGCGTGAATAAATGCCCTCGTCATTCAATAGTGTCATACTTACCGTGGAAGAAAAGTATTTGGAAAGTTCCTTGGTGTTGGCACTTCTGATGCAAGACGAAATATCGTCTATCACATCATTCATGTTGGCAAGGCCCGTCGCCATAAACAAGCATGTTATTCCTGTAATCGCAGCTTTTTTAATCAGTCTGATTCCCTTTACTTCCACAGTAATTGTTTATTCAAATGTCACTTTGTTTGGTATTCGACAATATTAGCGTTTTATCGAGTGAAAAAGTGTAGCTTTTTTTCTACAAACCATGCTTTTCAACATCGTACACTTATTCACGACAGATTACAGCCAAAAACATGCCATTTTTTTCTACGCAACCGTTTGCAGCAATACATCTTTCAGCCCCATTTTACCCAAAAAAAGGCGTATATTTGTAGCTGTGAATATGACTAAAAAAGTAGCGCTCATAATCTTAGATGGCTTGGGTTATGGCAAAGACGATCAATCAAATGCCGTATTAGCGGCGAATACGCCTTTTTTGGACGACCTGTTGGCCAACTATCCACATTCCAAACTGGAAGCTTCCGGTGAAGCTGTAGGCCTTCCCGAAGGCCAAATGGGCAACTCAGAAGTTGGGCACATGAACTTAGGTGCCGGCAGAATAGTCTATCAAGAACTCGGAAGGATACACAAAGCGGTCAGGGATGGTGAATTTGACAGCAATCAACTGCTGCAAGAAGCGTTCGCCTACGCAAAAAATAAGGACAAACAAATGCATTTCATCGGGTTGTTGTCTGATGGTGGGGTGCATGCCCATACCTTGCACCTCAAAGGTTTATGCAATGCAGCAAAAAATGCCGGACTGGCTAGCGAACAGGTATTCATCCACGCATTTCTGGATGGGCGGGATACGGACCCCCATTCTGGAATCGGTTATCTAACGGATGTAGAGCAGTTCCTTACTACAAGTACCGGGCAGCTTGCATCGGCTATCGGCCGGTATTATGCAATGGACAGGGACAATCGTTGGGAACGCGTAAAACAGGCTTACGACTTGCTGGTGCATGGTGTGGGAACATCTACACAAAATTTGGTTGCAGCTGTACAACAATCATACGATGCGGGCGTCACCGATGAATTTGTCAAACCCATCGTCAAGACCGATGCTTACGGTGCGCCGCTTGCCACGATAAAAAATGGCGACGTGGTCGTTTGTTTCAACTTCCGTACCGATCGCGGGCGTGAAATTACCCTCGCACTTACCCAACGGGCATTCCCGGATCAAGGTATGCATCCCTTGGCGCTGCACTACCTTACCATGACCACCTATGACGAAACCTTTAAGGATGTACAGGCGCTGTTTCTCAAAGACAACCTGGCCAACACCTTGGGCGAAGTACTCGAAACCAACCAAAAGACACAGACACGCATCGCTGAAACCGAGAAATACCCCCACGTGACCTTCTTCTTTTCCGGTGGCCGCGAACAAGTGTTCAACGGAGAAAACCGCATACTTATCCCTTCGCCCAAAGTAGCAACGTATGATTTGCAGCCCGAGATGAGCGCACAGGGCGTGGCAGATGCAATATGCGAGGACATGACCTCTCATAAACCGGATTTTATCTGCCTGAATTTTGCCAACCCCGATATGGTAGGCCATACCGGGGTATTTGATGCTGTGGTAACGGCCGTGGAAACGGTAGACCGATGTGCAAAACAGGTGATCGAATGCGGCGTTAAAGAAGGCTATTCTTTCATCATTATTGCGGACCATGGCAATGCTGAATTCATGATCAATGATGATGGCTCGGTCAATACCGCCCATACGACAAACCTCGTCCCCTGTATTCTCATTGATAAGGACTACAAATCCATTTCAGATGGCAAACTTGGCGACATCGCCCCAACGATATTAACGATCATGGGAGTGGCTATTCCGGCTGAAATGACCGGAAATATCTTGGTTCAATAGGGATATGTTTCAGCGTAATTTTATAGTTAAGGCTTGGTTTTTTTGTGTGCTTCTGGCAGCAAATGCGTCTTGCAGTAATCCCGACGGCAGCCAATCAATTAGCTCCCAAAATGTATATTTCAGCTTGGGGGATTATTTTACCCAGGAAGCCGACCGCTTGCAGCAGCGTGCGCCCGATATTGCCAAAACGGTATCAAAAAATGGGGAGACGGAAAGTCGTGACACCCGGATTGGCAATTGGAAAAATGAGCTGGAATTATTTATTGATTCTGACATCAACAAACCGGCTTGGCAGCACAGTTACCGAATAGACAGTACGGCCACTTCATTGACTTATACCAGCCTGGATCCAGCATTGCGCACCGAACAGATTAGAATAGAAAAGGATGCGAATGATGACATCAACCGTATCCATATCGTCAACCGGGTAAATAACATGCTGTATCAAACGAATGAGCAGCTCGATTATTATCCGGATTCACTATATCGAATAATCAGGAAACAGCAGGTACGGATTATCGGCGCGAGCAGTTACACTGTAAACGGGATTATCCAATAAAAAATGGCTTTGCGATATCGCAAAGCCATTTTTTATTGGACAAATTGCCAAAACCTACCGCACTCTTACTTCAGATTGTCCCGATACACTTTCGCCTTCTTGATTTCCGTTTGGATATCTTTCTTGCCCGGCGTCATAGCTAGTACTTGCTCAAAATCGGCAATACTTTTATCATAAGCTTCGGTCGCGATAACCTTGTCGTAGTTGGCTGTACCGGAAGTACCCCGCAAAATACCCAAATCCCGATAGGCAATCCCCCTATTCTGATAGTATTTTGAGTCAGTAGCATTCAATTCAATGGCTTTTGTATAATCCAAAATAGCGGCATTCAGCATTTTCTCCCTGTTGCTGGAACTGACTTTCATATCGGTCTGCACGGCCAGTATATTAGCTGCTTTTCCGCGATAATAATAGGCCGATTCGTGCTCGGGAAGCAGTTGGACTACTTTACCAAAAGATTCCAGCGCCTTCTTATACTCACCGATCTGATACTGCGAGTAGCCAAGCATGTACATGACATCCGGATCGCCCGACTCGGCGGGAAGCGCCTTTTGCAAATGAGTGGCGGCAGCCTTAAAATCCCCATCTATTAGGGCTTTTTGTCCTAGACGGACGTTGGGATTGCTAGGAGCCGTTTCTGTAGTTTGCGCTTGCGCTACCAACACTGCAAAACATAATGTTGCTCCTGTAACAACCCGATTAAACATGTTCATTTTGTTTCTTTTCATCACTTTTAAATTATACAAAATCCTTTCCACCTTTTTGCTGTGTTCTTTTACTAAAACGACTCTCAATTGCTCCATGCTACAAATTCCGTGCTACAAACATAATTATTATTACACGCAAATACAATTCATGTCTTGTAGCTTCATAAACGAAATCCAAAACTTAAAACTCCAAAAAGATTATTTTAGTATTATCAAAAATAGTTTTTCTATATTAGCAGATAGATGACGTAAACAACCAAGCCATCCCGTTCCTGACTTTTTTTCAGCAAGGGTGCCTTGATGATACAACTTAACAGTGAAATATCGAAAAAGTTTGCTATTGGCATAGGCATTGCGCATAAGTATGGAGCCTATACAAAAGGTATATGGCATTAGCACAAATGAACAATGGCTGCCAATATGGCGCCTCATATAAAGACAAAACATATTCATGAGTAATTTTGATCCATTTGACTTTAATCAGGCAATACCTATCATAAATGAAGATACTGAATTCTTCCCGTTGTTAAGTCAGCAAGACGAAGATGAGATGAGCAATGCCGACCTCCCTGAATCACTTTCTATCCTTCCATTGCGCAACACCGTATTATTCCCAGGCGTGGTCATTCCCATTACGGTGGGCAGGGATAAATCCATCAAGTTGGTAAAAGAAGCGTATAAGGGTGATCGCATCATTGGCGTAGTCTCCCAACAAAACATGGCCATCGAGGATCCGACATTCGAACAGCTGAATAAAGTGGGTACCGTAGCCATGATCATCAAGATACTGCAAATGCCTGATGGCAATACCACGGTGATCATCCAGGGCAAGCAGCGTTTCAGATTGCGTGATATGATTCAAAGCGATCCGTATATCAAAGCCTATATCGAACGTTTTGAAGAGAAAAAGCACAAGTCAACCAGGGAATTCAATGCATTGCTTTCTTCCATCAAAGAGATGGCTTTGCAAATTATCCAATTGTCTCCCCATATACCCAGTGAGGCAGGCATCGCCATCAAAAATATTGAAAGCCCAGCCTTCTTGATTAATTTTATTTCCTCCAACCTCAATACCGATCTGCAATTCAAACAACAACTACTGGAAACCGCAGATTTGGAAGAACGGGCATCCCAGGTGCTGGAGCAACTGAACGTCGAACTCCAGTTGCTGGAACTTAAAACACAGATACAAAACAAGGTAAGGGGTGATTTAGACAAACAACAACGGGATTACTTCCTCAACCAGCAATTGAAAACCATCCAAGAGGAACTGGGGGGCAACACCCCGGATTTGGAAATGGAAGACCTGCGGAAACGCGCCAAGGCAAAAAAATGGGCCAAGGAAATAGGTGAACATTTTGGCAAAGAACTGGATAAACTGGCCCGCATCAATCCTGCCGCAGCGGATTACTCCGTGCAGGTCAACTACCTCGAATTACTCTTGGAACTTCCATGGAATGACTTCACGAAAGACAATTTTGATTTGCACCGGGCAAGGCGTATCCTGGATCGCGATCATTATGGCTTGGATAAAGTAAAGCAGCGGATTATCGAATACTTGGCCGTGTTGAAGTTGAAACGCAACATGAAGGCCCCTATTCTCTGCCTCGTCGGCCCCCCGGGTGTGGGCAAAACATCGCTGGGTAAATCCATTGCCAAGGCATTGGGACGAAAATATACACGCATAGCGCTCGGTGGCATCCGCGATGAAGCTGAAATCAGAGGACACCGTAAAACGTATATCGGAGCGATGCCGGGGCGCATCATCCAATCCCTCAAAAAAGCAGGAGCCTCCAACCCTGTATTCGTGCTGGATGAGATCGACAAGGTGGGTAGCGACTTCCGCGGCGACCCCTCATCCGCCTTGCTGGAAGTGCTTGATCCGGAGCAAAACAACGCCTTCTACGACCATTACGTGGAATTGGATTATGATTTGTCCAATGTGATGTTTATCGCTACGGCCAATTCATTGAGCAACATACAGCCTGCGCTGCTCGACCGGATGGAAATCATCGAGGTCAACGGATATACCATTGAGGAAAAGATCGAAATCGCAAAAAAACATTTGATTCCCAAGCAACGGGAACTGCATGGCCTGCAATCCAAAGACGTATCCATCCGGCCCAAGATAATCGAGAAAATCATTGACGAATATACCCGGGAATCTGGGGTACGGGGCTTGGAAAAGAAGATTGGTTCCATTGTGCGGGGAATTGCCACCCATATCGTGATGGAGGATCCGCTCCAGAAACAAATCGATACTGCGGCCGTAGAGCAAATTCTCGGCGCACCGATATTTGATAAAGAATTTTATGAAAGCAATGAAGTTGCAGGGGTGGTGACTGGATTGGCGTGGACCCAAGTGGGTGGCGACATCCTTTATATTGAATCGAGCTTAAGCCCGGGAAAAGGCAAATTGACCTTGACGGGCAACCTGGGCGATGTGATGAAGGAATCAGCGAGTATAGCAATGGCATACCTCCGGTCAAATGCCGATGAATTTGGCATTGACTATGGTGTATTTGACAAGTGGGACGTACACATCCATGTGCCAGCAGGCGCCACACCAAAAGACGGGCCATCTGCCGGGATCACCATGCTCACCGCATTGGCATCGAGTTTTACTCAACGCAAGGTGAAGGAAAAGCTGGCCATGACGGGCGAGATTACGCTCCGTGGCAAAGTGCTTCCCGTAGGTGGAATAAAGGAGAAAATACTCGCCGCCAAGCGGGCCAACATCAAAGAGGTGATTCTTTCGAAAGCCAATAAAAAGGACGTGCTTGAGATCAAGGAAAATTACATCAAGGATCTGACATTCCACTACGTCAACGAGATGCATGAAGTGGTAAACATTGCGCTTTTGAAGCAACAGGTAAAGAAACCAAAGAAACTAATCATAACGGAAGCATAGCGCTGCTATGCTTCCGGGTTTTTGTTTGTATAAATTAATTGTTATTTTAGCTTCATGCTTATTGAGTCGCTGATTATCTTAGCGTTGATTCTATTAAACGGCGTTTTTTCGGCTTCCGAAATTGCCATCGTATCAAGCCGTAAAGCACGTTTGCAGGTGTTGGTCGACAAAAAAAATGCCGCTGCCAAGCAAGTATTGAAGCTTAAGGATTCACCAAACCAATTTCTTTCCACAGTACAAATTGGCATCACGCTCATTGGCATCCTCACTGGTCTTTTTGGCGGCTCCACGATCGCCCAGCGTATTGATGTCCACCTATCCGAAGTCGCATGGCTTGATGGATACAGTGCGGAGGTTTCAGTGCTCATCGTTGTCATCGCAATCACCTTCCTCACCTTGGTACTTGGCGAGTTGGTGCCAAAACGAATAGGCTTGGCCATTCCCGAGCGATATGCCATGATTGTGGCCTTCCCAATGGATATCCTCAGCAAGGTAGTGGCACCATTTGTATGGCTGCTCAGCGCGACGACTGAAGGCCTTGTGAGACTGCTTAATATCAAAACCTCCCAAAATGCCGTCACCGAAGAAGAAATCAAGGCATTGGTAGACGAGGGGGCCGACATCGGGGCCATCGAACATATCGAACATGAGATTGTAGATCGTGTATTCAGCTTGGGCGACAAACGGGCGGTAAACCTGATGACCCACCGAAGCAACATCGTCTGGCTGGACATCGATGATGAATACGGGGAGCATAAACGAACCATCCTTGAAAGTGGGCATACGGTCTACCCGGTGTGCAAAGATGGCTTGGACAATATCATCGGTGTGGTGCACATCAAATACCTACTTAAACAGTACCTAATTGACCAACCCATCAACCTGATGCAATTGACGCAGCCCGTCAATTACGTTCATGAAAATAGCTCGGCTTATAGCATTCTCAACAAATTTAAAACCTCTAAAATACACCAGGCCGTCGTACTGGACGAGTATGGGTCATTGCAAGGCATCGTCACCATCAACGATATCTTAAGCAGCCTCGTGGGCGATATCTCAGACGGTGATACCGCCGAAAGGCCTGAGATCGTTACCCGGGAAGACGGTAGTATGCTCGTCGATGGGCAATATCAATTAGACGGTTTGTTTGCCGTATTAAACATCAATGTCACTGACGACGAAGACGAGGGCCTTGACAATATTAACACCATCGCCGGCCTCGTCCTGCTCAAATTGGGCCACATGCCGACGGCAGGTGAGCGGATGCAATGGAAAAATTATGAGTTTGAAGTGATGGACATGGATGGCAACCGCATCGACAAAGTCTTAGTGACTGCCTTATAACCTTGTAAATACAAAAACAGCAAACATTTTCGGCACATAAACGCTTATAGCTATATGATGGCTTATAAAATTGCAGTTTATGTGGGAAGCCTCAGACAGGCTTCCTTTAGTCGGAAGACCGCAAAGGCACTGATAACGCTTGCACCCGATTCACTCCAATTAGAATTGATGGATATCAGCAGGTTGTCGTTTTATAACGAGGATCTTGATGAGTCTCCCCCGGAGGAATGGGTACTTTTCCGCAAGCATTTGAAAGATTGCGATGGTTTACTGTTTGTAACGCCGGAATACAACCGGACCATTCCGGGTGTACTGAAAAACGCATTGGACGTAGGTTCACGCCCTTATGGCGAAAGCTCCTGGGATGGCAAACCTGCCGCCGTGGTAAGCGTGTCGCCTAGCGCCATCGGTGCCTTCGGCGCGAATCATCACCTCCGGCAGGCATTGGCTTATCTCAATATACCGACGATGGCCCAGCCCGAAGCATATATCGGCCATGCAAACGAACTTTTTGCAGATGATGGAAGCCTAATCAAGGAGTCTACCGAGAAATTCCTGCGTGATTTCATGGATGCGTTTGCCAATTGGGTGGCTCGTCTTAACGGGCAATAAACTTGAGCCAACAGTCCTATAGGATACCGCTGGCCAACAGCTCACCTTCCATTTCTTGCTGCAAGGCCAATGCTTCCTGCCTTGCTTTCTCGGCAAAGTCTTTTCCTTTGGATGCATAGATGATGGAACGTGTGGCGTTCACGAGCAGTCCACAGTCGGCATTCATGCCATATTTGCATACGTCGCTCAAGCTCCCCCCCTGCGCGCCCACTCCCGGCACGAGCAGAAAATGATCTGGCGCATGTTTGCGGATGGTAGCAAAGGCTTCGCCCCGCGTGGCCCCAACGACGTACATGAGATTGCCGATACTGCCCCATGTATTGGTTTTTTGGATGATCTGTTCGAAAAGCTGCACACCATCCCCATTGGGGATAGTCTGAAAATCCAGCCCCCCGGCATTGGATGTAAGTGCAAGCACAATCCCCCACTTGCCCTCAAACTCCAGAAAAGGCTGCACGGAATCATGACCCATATAAGGAGCAATGGTAATGGCATCAAAACCCAGTCCTGAGGTTTCTTGGTCAAAAAATGCCTGCGCATATCGTTTGGCTGTATTGCCGATATCACCCCGTTTGGCGTCAGCGATACGCAAACAATCTTTTGGCAACGCTTCCCACGTTTTCTGCAAGCTTTTCCAGCCAGCTATGCCCCTGCTTTCATAAAAGGCCACATTGGGTTTATAGGCCACACACAAGTCGGCTGTCGCTGCGATGATCTGCCGGTTAAATTCAAAAACCGGATCTTCGCTATCAAGCAGGTGCGGTGGCAATTGGTCAATATCCGTATCGAGACCAATGCAAAGAAAAGAACGCTTGGCCTTGATTTGTTGGATAAGTTCGGAACGGGTCATGCTGCTGCGCTTTGATTCGCGCAAACCTAAGACAAAAATCGCTGTTAAAAAATAAAAACCTTATATTTATCGTCGGATATCATGATGAACATCTTTATAACCCGACAAGTCCCAGCAACCATCAAACAGTCATTGACTGATCAGGGCCATAAGCTTTCCGAATGGACGGAAAAGCGTGATTTGACTCCCGATGAGCTTATCCGGTATGCAAAAGCCAATGACGCATTATTCAGTGTCGGCGGGCATGCTATCGATAAGCAATTTTTAACGACATGCAGCCACCTCCGCGTCATTGCGCTATGCAGTGTAGGGTACGACCATGTGGATGTGGCAGCAGCCACTCAATTGGGTATCCCCATTGGCAATACGCCCGGTGTGCTGAGCAAGGCGACCGCCGATACCGCTTTTTTATTGATGCAAAGCGTAGCACGTAAAGCAATCCACAAACATAAAGAAATCCTACGGGGCAATTGGGGATTTTTTGACCCCACGGCTGATTTGGGAGTTGATCTGCAAGGCAAGACCCTTGGCATCTATGGATTGGGTCGCATCGGCTATGAAATGGCCAAAAGCTGCCGATATGCCTTTGACATGCCCATCATCTATCACAACAGGGGGCACCATGAAGAGGCCGAAAAAGAACTGGGTGCCCGCAGGGTTTCATTTGACGAGTTGCTGGAGCAAAGCGATGTGCTGAGCGTGCACGCCAACCTTAGCGACCAGACCCGCGGGATGTTCAACCGTGATACTTTTTCGAAAATGAAGGCCTCCGCCATTTTTATTAATACAGCCAGGGGTTTGATGCACCATGAAGCAGATCTCCGGGATGCCCTTGAAAAGGGAATGATATGGGGTGCCGGCCTCGATGTAACCAATCCGGAACCGATGGCGCCTGATAATCCGCTGCTCGAAATGCCGAATGTTGCCATTTTGCCGCATATCGGCTCGGCTACCATTGAAACCCGCATGAAGATGATGCAACTGACGGTGGAAAACCTGCTTGCGGGACTTCGCGGCGACCCCCTGCCGTACTGTGTCAATCCAAAAGTTTACGAGTAGCAACTTAAAACCCCTAGGAAATTATTCGGCAATTAGTTTCTGGATAAATTCAACCACTTCAGGCCGACTGTAATCGGCCATCCCTTCATGGCGCGCCGCCAGCTGTCCCTGCTTATCGAGGATGATGGTGGTAGGAATGGCACTGCCGAGCCAATGGCCCGGAATATTTCCTGAAGGAACATGCACGGGCAGGGTCAGTTTTTTGTCAGCCATAAACTGTTTGGACTGCTCATAGCGGCTGTCTACATCAACCATCACAAAAACAATCTCTTCGTTGTCTTTAAACTGCTGATAAAGCTTATCAATAGACGGCAACTCGGCAATGCAAGGCGGGCACCAGGTAGCCCAAAAATTGATGAACACCACTTTACCTTGCTGGTTGGCTGCATCAATGCGATCGCCGTCGCCATCCGTAAAGAAAACAGACGGCTTCCCCACTGCCTCCGTTGGAGATGGTTGTTCAAGTTTGTCCGCTTTGTCAGTAGCCAAATCTGGTTTGTATAGGCCGATTGCCATCAAACCGCGACTTACCCATGCCTTTGCGTCCGGGCTCAGTAAAAGTACAATGACGAATACGCCCAGCACTAACGTAATAACGGTAGAAAAACGAATCTTTTTCATGTCATATCGACCATATAAAGGCAAAAGTAGTCAAAAAAAGCGTATCCCGCTTACATGGCACCCTCAACACCTAAACCAAATAAGGCAAAATCATATTTTACCGGGTCATTGGCATCCAATAACCGCAGGTTGCCCGTCAGCTCCATGGCCGTTTTCCAATCGGATTGTTTACGATGGATAAGCCCAAGTTTACGAGCCACCCGTTCGACATGCACATCGCAGGGACAAACCAGCTGCGCAGGCGATATCCGCTTCCATAGGCCAAAATCTACCCCATTATCATCCTGGCGCACCATCCAACGTAGAAACATATTCAGCCGCTTGCATGCCGAGTTTTGCAAGGGCGAACTGATATGCTTCCGCGTGCGTAGCGGATACTCGGGCAACCCGAAAAAATGGGTGCGGAAATGGTTTAATGCCTGCTCCACACTGAACGGAGGTGCTTTCAGTTTATTCAAATAACAAACCGAAGACGCGAGGGGCGTATCGCCATCAACGGAAGAATGCGCCTCCATATACGCTGCCCTGAACTCACCATCGGCAACATACGGGATGAATGCATCTTCCAACGAATCATACTGCGCATAATGCGTGCGGAAAAAATTGATGAAATACAGCAGATCCGTGTCGTTGAATGTACGGTGCTTAAAGCCGAGCAACTGTTTCAGATCAGCTGCCTGATGGTGCCGCACGAAATCAAAAGGCGCGCCATCCATGCGGGCAATGAGTTCTGTACACTTGTTGATGATGGTCTTGCGCTGCCCCCAAGCCAGGACGGCTGCCAAGAATCCCATGATTTCTACATCTTGGGCACGCGCAAACCGATGCGGGATACAAATCGGGTCGTCGCTGATAAATGCCGGGCGATTGTATTCATCCACTTTACGGTCAAGAAAATATTTGATATCGAATGCCATTATCCCAATGCCTGCGCCAAATCTTCCAACAAATCGTCAATATCCTCAATCCCTACACTGATACGGATGAGGTTGTCTACCACCCCCACACGTTCACGGATTTCCCTGGGTATGGATCCGTGGGTCATTGTGGCCGGATGGTTGATGAGCGACTCCACACCGCCCAGCGATTCGGCCAGTGTAAATACCTTGAAGGAAGAAGCCACTTTAAATGTATCCGTAAGTGATGCATCTTTCAGCACGATGGATACCATGCCACCGAAATCGCGCATTTGTTGTTTCGCAATGCCATGGCCGGGATGGTCTTCAAACCCCGGCCAATAGATTTTTTCGATCCGGGGATGTGTTTTAAGGTATTCGGCCACCTTGCGGCCATTCTCACAGTGAGCGCGCATACGCAGGTGCAGTGTCTTGATACCACGCAGTACCAAGAAACTATCTTGAGGTCCGGGCGTGCCGCCACAGGCATTGTAATAAAAGAACAGCTTGTCGTATAGTCCCTTGTCATTCATCACCAAGGCACCCATCACGACGTCCGAATGCCCGCCGATATACTTCGTTACGGAATGCATCACGATGTCCGCCCCCAGATCCAACGGATTTTGCAGATAGGGTGAAGCAAAGGTGTTGTCTACAGCCAACAGCGCCCCTGCCCTTTTGGCCAATTTTCCGATGGCGGCAATATCCGCCAGCTTCAGCGTGGGATTGGTAGGTGTTTCAATCCATATCAGGCGGGTATTGACTGTCATTTTTTCCTCAATCTGCTCGGGCTTGGACGTATCTACAAAATAAAATTTGATACCATAATGTGCATACACTTTCGTAAACATACGGTATGAGCCGCCATAAAGGTCGTCGCCCGTGATCACTTCATCCCCAGGTTTCAACAACTTCAATACGGTCTCCGTAGCAGCCATCCCGCTGGAAAAAGCCAATCCATGGTTTCCGTTTTCCAGTGCGGCAAGGCAATCCTCCAATGCCTTACGCGTGGGGTTGGTACCTCGGGAATACTCGAATCCCTGGTGATCACCCGGCGCTGCTTGGCGGTAAGTAGACGTCTGGTAGATAGGTGTCATCACTGCGCCCGTAGTGGGATCGGCATGCTGCCCGGCGTGTATGGCTTTCGTTGCGAATTTATATCTCATGGCAAAAACTATTTAAATACCTGTTAGAATTGAAGCGGCGAGCTGTATACAAACTGATAGTCAAGCTCAGTCATCAACCGATCTGGCGACACAATTTTCGCCGTCGTGTCTGTGTCTGAAAAAGCCTCGGGAAGTCCATAGCCATATTTTATTGCCGATACTTCGATGACATCCTTTTTCAGCGGATGTTCAGGGCAAACTACGTTGTATGTTTTTCCCTGAGCATGCTTTGCAACCATCGCGCGGATAATCCCATCGATATCCGTGACGTGCACAAAATTTGCCGTCTGATAACCAATTTGACAAACCTTGCCGACAAAATGTTTGGCCATGACCCGCTCAAAGCCAAACAACCCGCCCAATCGCAGGATGTTCAAACCGGGGAATGCCGAGCGTAGTGTTGACTCTCCAAGCAATAATCTGGCATCCAATTCCTCATCCGCAAATGTATCCTCGGCAATCTCTGCGCTTACCTGAGGATAGATACCTACTGAACCGAAAAACACCGATTGCTTGAACGATAACTTTTGCATAAAAGCGGACAGCCTGGAAAATCGATCGGCCACCACGTCCAACGTATCCCGATGTGTGATGGGAACACTGATGATAGCCAAATCAAACGCCTCGCCGTCGAAATCGGCAGTGCAGTATTCCTTGTCAAAATCAGCTACTTGCGAAACCAACCCCAACTGTTCCAACTGCAGGGCCTTGCCCGCCGATGTGCATGTCGCCCATACCCGATGGCCGTCCGCTACCAGGTTGGTGGCCACGTGCGTGCCTACCCATCCACATCCTACGATAAGTACGTTCATCGATTGCTATTCATCCACTAATACGCCCTTGCAAACAGCACCCGTTGTGTCGATGGTCTACCCGTACGTATGCACGTACCTTCCTCCATTTTACTATTCAACGGGATGCAGCGGATCGTCGCCTTGGTTTCTTCCTTGATAAGTTTTTCAGTCTCCACCGTCCCATCCCAATGGGCAGCCACAAAGCCCCCTTTTTCATCCAGCACCTGCTTGAACGCTTCGTATGTATCCACTTCCACTGTATTGGCCTCACGGAATGCCGCTGCCCTGTCATAGATATCGCGCTGGATATCTTCCAGCAGTTGCTCCACCCTGTCGGCCAATCCAGTTTGTGGCACTGTTTCCTTGGCTTGGGTATCGCGGCGTGCGATTTCTACCGTACCGTTTTGCATGTCTCTTGTACCCACGGCAATACGTACGGGTACCCCTTTCAGTTCCCATTCGGCAAATTTGAATCCCGGCCGATGCGTATCCCGGTCGTCATATTTGACGGAAATGGCTTTCGCCTTCAACTCGGCAATCAGCGTATCCGCGAGTCCGCCTATCACTTGCCGCTCCGCTTCGGTTTTGTATATGGGCACAATGACCACCTGGATGGGTGCCAGCTTAGGGGGCAATACCAAGCCCTGATCATCCGAATGTGCCATGATCAATGCACCCATCAAGCGGGTAGATACGCCCCATGAGGTGGCCCATACATAATCAAGCTTCCCATCTTTGGCGGTGAACTTCACGTCAAACGCTTTGGCAAAATTCTGTCCGAGGAAATGTGAAGTACCAGCTTGCAGGGCCTTGCCATCCTGCATCAATGCCTCAATACACAACGTATCTAACGCGCCCGCAAACCGTTCATTTTCGGTTTTTCGTCCCCGCACTACGGGCAATGCCATCCAGTTTTCAGCAAAATCCGCATATACGCCAAGCATCTGCTCCGCTTCGGCTACAGCCTCTTCCTGTGTAGCATGCGCGGTATGCCCTTCCTGCCACAGAAACTCGGCAGTACGGAGGAATAGCCGTGTACGCATTTCCCACCGCACCACATTGGCCCATTGGTTGATCAAAAGTGGCAAATCCCGGTAAGACTCTATCCAACCCTTATACGTATTCCAAATGATGGTTTCCGAGGTGGGCCGTACGATAAGTTCCTCTTCCAGTTTGGCTTCTTCGTCTACCACGATGTTGCCCGATCCATCATTCTTTAATCGATAGTGGGTCACCACTGCGCACTCTGTGGCAAAGCCTTCTACATGGGAAGCTTCCTTGGAAAAGAAAGATTTCGGAATGAACAAAGGAAAATAAGCATTGCTGTGGCCCGTGTCTTTAAACATCTTGTCTAGCGCCGCCTGCATCTTTTCCCAAATGGCATAACCATAGGGTTTAATGACCATGCATCCCCGCACAGCGGAATGCTCTGCCAAGTCGGCCTTTACGACAAGCTCATTGTACCATTGGGAATAATCTGTTTCGCGACTAGTAATTCCTTTGCTCATATTGACTTTCTATAAAATTAGTATAATTTTTGTGGATGAATACACGTTAAATTCTGCCAAGCAAAGGTAGCCCCTTTTGGCAAATTTACCGAACAAAAAAACAGCACGGGATTAAACCAATCCCATGGAATATTGTCTATTAGATAAAAGCGTGGGCTTTAACCAAACGAAAGGATAATTAACATGAGAACCAATAGATTAGTAGTCAGCATGATAACCTTAGCAAGCATCCTGTTTTTGGGTGCATGTAGCACTTCGCGGCAGGTTGCATTCCATGACGACGTCTATAATAATAATGCCCGAGCGGTGGAAGAAAGCTACCAAAGTCCGGACTATTATTATGATGAAGGAACGGTGCAGGATGAACAGCAAGCCGTTGCAGCGGATGGTTATTACGAAGATGAGTACGCGGATAGTGATTATTACAACGATTACTATGCCGATGAATATAGTGATAGCGAGTATGCCAATCGGATAAACCGATTCCATTACTACTCCCCCGGTATGAGCTATTACGATCCCTGGTTTGATCCCTGGTACGGATTCAATTCTTGGTACGGACCCGGTTGGGGTTTGGGCTGGAGTAGCGCCTGGAGCCTCGGTTTCGGATGGGGCGGATGGGGCCTCGGTTGGGGCAGCAGTTGGTATAATCCCTATTATGGCGGATATTGGGGCTGGGGATCACCTTACTACGGCAGGGGATTCGGAGGACCATACGCTTACAGCGGTTGGGGCTGGGGCGGATGGGGTAGCTATTACCCCGGAGCAATCATCATTGATAATCGAACCAGAGGTACCCGCACCGCTTCGCGTTCGCGTATGGATGTCCGGACAGGCCGTTCAAGCAGCGTCGCCGGATCATCCAGAACGGCAAGCCGAACAGCCATCAGCCGGGATGCTAATGGCCGTATCTCTACCCGCACGGTGGCTACACGCAGTGCTGGTGATGGAGCGACCCGTGCTTCCGGGACGCGTGGAAGTGCTACATCAGCTGTGAGAGGCAGTACGCGGCCAAGCAGTACCGTTCGTGGCACAAGCAATACAGGCATAAGAAGTGGCACTACCCGCCCTGCCGGCCAAACGACGCGCCCCGTGGGAACAACCACGCGGAGGCCCGCAGGACAGAGCGCAAGACCAGCTTCGACTACCCGGCCGACCGGCAGCAGCGCGCGCCCAGCACGGCCAGCTTCGACCACACGCCCCACCAGCGTAACACCGCCACGCTCGTCTGGCGGCAGCAGGGGATCTTCGGTATCGCCTCCCTCACGTTCTTCTGGTGCTAGCAGTAGCGGAAGAAGCAGCGGCGGTGGCAGCAGCCGTAGTGGTGGAAGAGGCAGAGGATAGTCCTTTAAAATCCGGAAAAACAAAACAATAAATACAACATAGAGGTCAGCTACAATCTATCACCAGTAGATTGGCTGGCCTTCATTATAAATCCTTTAGCAATATTAGCATATGATAAAGCCAAAAAATATATTGATTTTAGCTTCATTATTGGGATGTGCTTTTATCCCGGCCCACGCGCAATCGTTAGATGAATTCCTGCGGTTTTCACAACCCGAACAGGGTGCGTCGGCACGTTTCAAAGCGTTGGGAAATGCCCAAACTGCGCTTGGTGGTGATCTCAGCTCTGTTTCGGGAAACCCTGCCGGCCTTGGATTTTTTGGACAGTCAGACATCGGTTTGTCTTTTGACTTTAGCAGCGATGTCAATAAGGCGCTTTACTTCGGCACCAATAGCAGCAATAATGCCGACAAGTTTGCCATCAACCAAGCCGCGGCTGTCTTCCACATCCCTACCCGAAAGGCCAGGGGCAGCAACCTTTCAACAGGCTGGTTAAATTTCAATATCGGTGTCGGTTATCACCAGACGAACAACTTCCACTCCACACTGGGATTTACAGGAGTAAACAATGAAAGCAGCTACGGCGACTTCATGGCGCTTGAGGATGGCTTCCTCCTCGGCGATATCGGGTGGCAATTCGGCATGGTTGATGAAAATGCCAGTGGCCAGCTCATTCCAATGACCACCTTAGACGACGTGCAAACAGCATATTACCGTGAAAAAGGCCACCAATCCGAAACTAACCTTTCCTTTGGAGCCAACTATTCAAATCAACTTTATATCGGTGCAAGCGTCGGCTTCACCCGCATCAACAACCGCATGAACAGGCTGTTTATGGAAGACGGAGCAATCATGGATTATGGTTATATCTATAGCCAAAATCCCAACTCGCGCTTTGTCAATCCCAGCAACAGCGATTATGAATTGTACAACCCGCTACTAGAATCTGAATATGCGTTCGATGATGAATACTGGTCCAATACCAGCGGAAATGGTTTCAACGCCAAGCTTGGCGTGATTTTCAAACCCATTCCGCAAGTGCAAATCGGCCTTTCAGCGACCACGCCCACCTGGTATAGCCTCACCAATGACTACGAAGATTATTTTGGCATCACCAATTACCTTACAGACGGTACGGATAGCTTTGATGAAAACCCCAGCGAACCGGTGTATTACGACTATAACCTACGTACGCCATACAAACTAAGCGGTGGCTTGGCTTATATCTTTGGCGATGGGCTTCTGAGTGCAGACATTGATTATGTCGACTATGCCAGCATGTCCATGTCATCTTCTGATGCATCTTATGATAGCGAATTTAACGATGGGATAGCAAACACGTATTCCAGTGCAGTCAACTTCAGAATTGGCGGTGAATACTTGATTGCACCACAGCTAATGGTCAGGGCCGGATACGGATATACCGGCAGTCCTTATAGCGATGAAAGCATCGATTACACCGGACAAACAGTTTCTGGAGGCTTGGGCTACCGTATCAACAATGTTTATGTGGATCTGACCTACCAAAATTTCCAACGGAGTTACAACATGAGTCCCTACGTATTGGATGACGCAGCGGGCCTATACAGCCCTGTCGCTGAAGTGAAAAATCAACGGCACAACGTATTGTTGTCCATAGGATTAAAGTTTTAACGCAAAAAAGGCCTGTCTGGATTTCATTTCCAAACAGGCCTTTCTTACCCTTACCTTACATCAAGCCTTATTCACGAAAGCTGTGAGCATCCAATTTTGTTTCTCATTGAATTGCATAAAGGCATTGACCATATCATTCGTGCCTTCATCTTCCGCTTCAGAGGTAATTTCAAGCAAATCGCGCTGCATGGCGATAAGCGCCTCCAAATCGCCAATAATGGCCTTCACCATATCGACATCTTTCATGCCTATTGTATCCACTTCCTTGATCTCCGCATTGCTTACGTAGTCCTTGAACGTGCTGAACGGCGATTTGCCCAACGTGAGGATACGCTCAGCCAATTCGTCAATAGTCGTCAAAGCATTCGTATATAGTTCTTCAAATTTAGCATGCAGGGTAAAAAAATGGCTACCACGGACATTCCAATGGCATCCCCGCAACTTCTGGTAATGAATATGGTAATTGGCCAACAGATCATTCAAATGATCAACGACGGGTCTCAGTTTCTTCTCTTCTAAACTAATTGCTTTTGGGTTCATGATGTTAAAAATTTATACGTCTCTAAAACAGCGAAAGCTACAAAAAGTTTACGAGGGCATCATAACGCACGCTTCTTTCTGACAAAAAGATTATAGTTTTCATGCTTCTCTACATAGACCTCTTCACCAATGTCAATAAAACCATCCAGTGCCACAGCATCGTACCATTTGCCATCTATCTCCACTTTGCCGGATGGGCGGAGTACGGTCTTGGCTTTCCCTTCCTTATTGACCAATGCTGTATTCGTTCGCGATGATGTGTAGCCCTCCTGCGAACGTTGTTCGTCCTGCAACACCAACCGCTGGAAGGCCCTGGTTTTCAACAAACTCTTACCAAAAATAACCATTGCCACAGTAGCTATCACCATAGAAGCGATGACCAACAAAAACGAATTGAACAACATACCCGGTTCGCTGATTGAAAAATTAAAATAATCATTAGCGACCATGCTGAACGCTAATCCACATACCAAACAGATAATGCCTAATATCCCCGCCACCCCGAAGCCGGGGATGACAAACAATTCCAGCAATATCAACACCACCCCCCCAATGAACAAAGCGATTTCCCAGTTGTCGGCCAGTCCCTGAATATATAACGGCGCAAAGAAAAGTACCGCAGCGATAACAGCAACCACCAATGCAAACCCAACACCTGGTGTTTGCATTTCAAAGTAAATCCCCCCGATGATAAGCAGCATCAATATGCCACTGACTGCCGGATTGATGAGAAAAGCGATAATCCGGTCAGTAGCTGTGACCTGATGTACGGTGATCTGCGGCGCGTTTATTCCTTCGGCAGCCAGTACAGCATCCACCGATGCCACTTCGGCTTCCGCCAATCCGATATTTACCGCTTCGGATGATGTCAGTGTAAGCACTTTGCCTGCAGGTTTGACATTGGGCACATCCACGTCGGGATCCACAAACGCTTCAGCTACTTTTGGATCACGCCCCGTGGCTTCGGCTGTTGCCCGCATCAGGCCCCGCATATAAGATTGGTGCTTCTCGGGCAATACCTGTCCCGATTGGTCAACCACGCTGGCTGCTCCGATGCTTGAGCCCTTGCTCATATATATGCGATCAGTGGCTAATGCGATCAACGCTCCGGCAGATGCGGCATTGTGGTTGATGAAAACCGCTGTTTCAAGGGGTGAATCCAATATCCGCACACGGATCGAGTCAGCAAAGTTGACCATGCCGCCGAAGGTATTCATCTCTATCAGCACCATGTCCGCCTTGGCTGCTTCGGCTTTTGTAAATGCATTCTTGACTGTCCGCCAAGCGTTAGGCCCTATATCCTCCTTTAAGTCAAACTGATAGACCTGCTGTGCATGCACAGCAAAAGCAACACCTATCAACCATGCGATGAGTGATGTCAAACCGAATAATTTCTTTATCGGCATTTTTTTGCACATATCATTTAAAACCTCATAATTTTGAATGGTCGTAATCATGGATAAATATACATTAAAAACTGCATTCCGAAAAAGTTTTTTGGGCCTCATCTGGCGCATCGAAGTCGATGCAGCCAACAGCATATTCGCCGTGGAGTCGCGCAACCAGGATAACGGTAATCCTGCATTTTCCGCCCTTGACTACACGACAGGCCAATCCCTGCTACACGAAATGCCTTACGGCGATCGGCATTGGACCTTGGCCGGAATTACCGACGGCAAGCTGATCTTGCGGGCTTTTGCCCCGGATAGTCCGGATAGTCCCGGCATTGCGTGCGTGGATGCATTTACAGGCAAGCTACGGTGGGAGCAGTTCAATTATACGCTGGTAAACATCGGCAACCGGCAACTTACCGTCCGGCATCGCAACTTCGCCGGCGGCTATGAGCAATACCTCGACCTGGCCAATGGAAATTTAACACAATTTAACATTTCCGCCAATAAACCTATCGGCCCCGATATCGTCATACCCCAAACATACACGGGTGAAATTCCTATGTTGTTAGATTACGCTGCCTATGGCGACATTTTTTATTGCCAAACCGGGGCAAAGCACGTTTGGGCGTTCCACGAAAAAGATCGCCAGACATTCCGTGTCAGATTAGTTGTATCCAATGGGTTAACTATTTTGGCTGATACGATAATTTTAACAAATTTAGCTAAGATGATACCGGAATTATTCTTTATGATCGACCAGTTGCTTTTCATAATTGGCGATAATAAACAAGAAATTGTTTCGTATTTAGTATAATTGCAACGAATTTTTAATATGGACATTACATATCAGGCAACCTATCTATATCGTGCATCATTTTTTGTGGTTGTATTCTTGGGCTGCTGCAGCTTCTCACTAAAGGCCGCGTCGGAAAAGACGGATTCCATACGTGTCACACATGAAAATGGCAAAAAAATCATTATCCATCAATTGGAAGCCAAGGAAACATACTATGGATTGAGCAGGCAATATGGTATACCGGTTAAGCAAATTATTGCAGCAAATGGCAATAAACCACTGAAAGTCGGTGACACGCTGCGTATTCCTACCGACATGCCCAGTAGTGTAACTACCGATAATGTGGCAGCGACCAGCAGTAAAGAAATCGCTGCTGAAGCTACCACTCAGCCAACACCCCCGCCGGTATTGTCACAAGACGAGTATACCGCCTATAAGGTCGGCAATGGTGAAACACTCTTCACCATTTCCAAACGGTTTATTATTTCTATTGAAAGCATCAAACGGGCAAATGGGCTCACCAATGACACGGTGAAAGCAGGCACAGTCCTTAAAATACCGAATAAGGAACTTCCTCCTCCGGCCCCCACAGTAAGCCAACTTATTGCCGTCGGGGATTCTTCGGCTACGGCAGCCTCAGCTGACCAAATGGTCATACCCGAAAACAGATACGGCATCCGCGAGATGACCGAAAAGGGAATCGGTGTATGGATAGAAGATCTCAACCAAGGGGCAGGCAGCATGTTGGCGTTGCACAAAACCGCACCCATAGGTACCGTGGTCAAAATCACCAATCCGATGACGAATCGCACGGCACTAATCAAGGTAGTAGGCAAATTTGCAGAAACCGCAGAGACGAAAGACGCCATTATTGTTGTTTCAAAATCAGCAGCATCGCTCATCGGCGTATTAGACAGACGCTTCCAAGTGGAACTTTCCTACGGTACCCCGAATGACACCAACAACTAACGCGCCTTATGTCATCGGCATCGCGGGGAGCAGCGGATCGGGTAAAACATTCTTCCTGAATTGTTTCCTCAATCATTTTGCTCCGCATGAAATAGCGCTTATCTCACAAGACGACTATTACATCCCTGCCCATACCAAGACGCAGGAGGAAAACAAGCTGTACAACTTTGATCTGCCCACAGCGATTGACAGGCCAGCATTTTCCAAAAACATTGCCGCCTTATTCAGCGGCCAGACCATTTACCGGGAAGAGTATACATTCAATAACCAAGCACTGAAACCAAAGCTGCTAGAGACCAAGCCCGCGCCCGTTTTGATCATTGAAGGGTTGTTTATTTTTTATTATGAGGAAGTGAATGCCCTGCTCAATCACCGTATTTTCCTGCATGCCGAAGAAGACATTGCTTTGCAAAGGCGCTTGAGACGGGATCTGATAGAACGCGGCTATAATGAAGAAGACGTGCGATATAAATGGGTAAACCATGTGATGCCTGCCTACCGGCAATACCTCTTGCCTTTCCGGGATCAATGTGATCGCATTATTATTAATAATACGGATGATCCGGCCCCCATTGTCGCTATCACGGATGAGATTTCTGCCGAATTGCGCACTAAAGCCCTTTAAAGCCGCATTTCAGGGATATCTCCCGATGCAATGAACCTGCCAGCTGTTGCTTTCCGTATTTCCTCAACGCTCACTCCGGGCGCACGCTCCAGCAACCGGAAACCACCATTTTCACTATCCACTTCAAACACCGCCATTTCGGTCACCACTTTCCGGATGCACCGTACACCGGTAAGCGGCAGCGTACATCGGGGCAGCAGCTTGCTCTCCCCTGCTTTATTGACCTGCTGCATGGCCACGACGATATTTTTGGCCGAAGCGACCAGATCCATGGCTCCACCCATGCCCTTGACCAGCTTTCCCGGTATTTTCCAATTAGCAATATCGCCATATTCCGATACTTCCATCGCCCCTAAAATGGTCAGGTCTACCTTCTGCGCCCTGATCATCCCAAAACTCATCGCCGAGTCGAATACTGCCGCACCCGGCGCCATTGTGATGGTCTGCTTGCCTGCATTGATAAGATCGGCATCTTCCTCCCCTTCGTAAGGGAATGGTCCCATGCCCAGCAGGCCATTTTCGGACTGGAGCACCACCTGGATACCATCAGGTATAAAATTGGCTACCAGCGTAGGGATACCTATACCTAAATTCACATAATACCCATCTTTAATTTCCTGGGCAATGCGTTTAGCTATTCCATTTTTATCCAGCATAATCCACAGCTTTAGCCAAGTTTATCCCTTCACGCTTTCTTATCGTACGTTGCTCGATGCGCTTTTCGTAGCCTTGCCCTTGGAAAATGCGGTGTACATAAATACCGGGTGTATGGATATGATCCGGATCCAGCTCCCCCACGACTACCAATTCTTCTACCTCCGCTATGGTCATCTTACCCGCCATAGCCATGACTGGATTGAAATTGCGTGCCGTCTTCCGATAGATGAGGTTGCCAGCAGTATCGCCTTTCCACGCTTTCACAATAGCAAAATCAGCCTCAAAAGCCATTTCCATCACATAGTCCCTGCCCCCGAAATTGCGTACCTCCTTCCCGTCCGCCACTTCCGTGCCCACACCAGCAGGTGTGAAAATAGCAGGCATGCCGTAGCCTGCGGCAAGGCACCGCGTAGCCAATGTACCCTGCGGAATCAGTTCCACCTCCAGCTCACCGCTGAGCAGCTGGCGTTCAAACTCGGCATTTTCACCTACATAGGAGGCTATCATTTTCTTGACTTGGTGTTTCTGAAGCATTAGCCCAATGCCGAAATCATCCACCCCTGCATTGTTTGAAATGCAGGTAAGCCCGGAAATCCCTTGCCTGACAATTTCCTTGATGCAGTTTTCAGGTATACCGCACAAACCAAAGCCACCCAACATCAGAGTCATACCGTCGGTGATGCCCGCGATAGCCTCCTGAACGTCATTTACTACTTTATTAATCATAACCGTTTATACATTGGACATTCCCTTAGCCGGGAATGTCCACAAGTTACAAAAGATGCAGTAATCGTCCAAATGCAACCACGCTGCGCATTAAAAATTCCCGTGCTTCTAATTGGAATTTATCTAAATAAAGCGTTAACTTTGTGGCGTGATGTATGATGAGCGCCCATTTTTCGTATTGGCAACCACTGAATGTCCGCTGTCCTGTGCGACAGACCCACAGACTTTCAAAGGGATGAATCCTTATCTTGCCGGATGCGAGTTCAAAAAATGCTGCAAGAAATATAAACGCGGCAAACGATGCAAGAAATGCCCCAAAGGCTAATCTTCCACAAAATCCAAATCTTTACTGAAACTTTCCTTTAGCTGGCTGAGGGCAAACATCGCTATTGCCGTGAGCAGGAAAATCATGACATAGGCAGCTGTAATGATGCCAAAATGGCCTACAAAAAACTCAAATAACAACGTAGATGGTATCAGCGCTCCCCGTACGAAATTCGGCACCGTGGTTGTGACCGTAGCCCGGAGGTTGGTACCGAATTGTTCTGAAGCAATGGTGACAAACGTCGCCCAATAGCCTACCGCAGTGCCCATACAGAATGCTATCCAATGAAAGCGCGCTTCCGAAAGCCCTTCACTGCTCAAATACCAGATGGCCGTTCCAATCGTAGAAAGCTGAAAAAGGAAGACAACAAGCCGCCTTGACTTGGTCAGCTGCGCAAACAGCCCCGCAAACACATCGCCTATTGCAATGCCGATATAACCAAAGAGAATACCCCGGCCCGCACTCAATGTAACGGGTGCGTCCAACGCCTTGCCGAATTCCGGGGCCTGCGTTATTAAAATACCCACCACAAACCATAAGGGTAATCCAATCAGCACACAATACAAATACCGTTTGAAGCGCTCGGCGTTGGTGAAGAGCATGCTCAGCTTGCCCCTTTCTATGGGCCGGGCGGTCACCTCTTTGAACATACCCGACTCGAATGTGCCCACGCGGAGAATAAGTAGCACCAACCCCATTCCTCCCCCAACAAAATATGCATTCCGCCAATCAAAAAGCGCCGAAACGTAATACGCGGCCACCGCCCCCAATACACCAACCGACGCCACGATCATCGTGCCATATCCGCGCTTGCCTTTACTCATGCTTTCGCTAACCAATGTAATACCCGCACCCAGCTCACCTGCCAAACCAATGCCCGCAACAAAGCGAATGACCGCATATGTATGGATATCCTGCACGAATCCATTGGCCATATTGGCAGCGGAATATAACAAGATGGAGCCAAACAGCACCTTGACGCGACCAAATTTATCTCCCAATATCCCCCAGAGTAAGCCACCGAGCAGCAGCCCGCCCATTTGCATATTGAGCACATATTCGCCATCCATGCGCATTTCCGCTTCTGGAATACCGATATCCCGGAAGCTTTGCACCCGCACGATAGAGAAAATTACGAGATCATAAATATCGACGAAGTAGCCGAGCGCAGCCACGATAACCAACATCCATACGTTTTTGGCATTGGATACCTTTAGGTTTTTATCCTTGGTCATTTGAAATAAAATTACCGCGCTAAAATAAAACTTAAATTGAAATCCAGCATATTTCTTCATCAAAATTCCGATGGCTCTTAGACTGTTGATTTTCAGGTATGATATCAATCACCTTATACAATAAGCGATGTCATGCGTACGTATTATTTATTACCAGATTTTCGTGTATATCAAAAATCATAACATCATGTACTCAAGAAGAAAATGGTTGGAATTTTACCGCAAACTTGGCTTCCTACTGTATAGTATAGCAGCCGTCGACAGGCATGTTGCCCCTGCGGAGCGCACCACGCTCAAAAAAGAGATTCAAACCAATTGGTTGGATTTGGAGGATACCGCAGATCCCTTTGGCAGCGATGCTGCTTTCCAGATGGAGGCCATCTTCGATTGGTTAGACGACGCCGATTATGCACCCGATAGCGCTTTTAACGAATTTGAAGCCTTTGTCAAGGAAAACCCAGATTTTATTGCCAGTTCCCTCAAGGAACGGATCTTGCTTTCTGCCAATCGAATCGCTTTTGCATTCCACGGCAACAACAAGAAAGAATTAACCTTACTTTACCAATTGGAGCAGCTGCTCAATGGCAGCAAGAAATCTGTATAATTGCGATAAACATTATGCGATGTCCATCGTATACGGATAGATCAATATCGGGAAGTCGGCCAAAAAGCTGAGTTTGCGAATGGTACTGCGATGAACCACCCTTTCGAGGATGTTGTAATGTTTAGTGAGCAGTACCAATAAGTCTTCGCTTTCCATGGCTTCCTGAAGCAATTGCGGTACATCATCGCCCACCATGCGTTTAAATTCAATGGGCCTTTTATTGCCCAATTCATCTTCCAGGACATCCCGGAAGCACCGGAATAGTTCATCACTGACCACGGTTCCCTTCTTGCTGATATGAAAGACGGTAAGCTGCGGTTTGTATGGTGCCGCCAGTGCCAATAAGTGTTTCACATTGCGGTGGTCTTCCGGGCAATAATCCGTGGCATACAAAATTCGCGAGAGCGGTTTGAATGCGGCATACTTCGGCACCAGCAGAAACGGCTTATTGGTTTTACGGATAGCCTGATAGGTATTGGTGCCCAGTAATTTGTCAAAAGCGTCTGCTGCACCGTGGGTTCCCATGACCACAAACTCGAAATCCCCAGCCGCTATCTCCTTTCCCAGCGCATCGGCAAGCGTGTGGGCATCTATTTTCACTTCATAGGTACAAGATACACCAAACCGCTGCTGCACATCCGCCGCAAACGATCTAAGCCGATCTTCCGCATTCCCTGCCTGGTCGTCAATATAAGGGAGAAACCCACCATCGACCGGAAAAGATCCCTGCCATGTGGGAATCTGCTCAATGTACAACAACGACACAGCCATATTCAGATCTTTTGCAAGATGGCAAGCATATTTCACGGCATTTTCCGCAACGTCCGAAAAATCAAAAGGACATAATATTCGTTTCATAACACCTCCTATTGGTTAATCAAATATCGCCTTAATGGGGCTGGCAAGGGATGACTAAAGCGAGGTAAAAGAATGATTGTCGTCATTAGCTACCCTATTTTCCAGCACCCTTCATGAAAAAAACGGGCACGACCGGTTTATGAGCGATCACCTTGACCAACTGTTTTGAAAACAGCCGGTCAAAGAACGGTTTGTCCACGGGCGTCATGACCAATGCGTTCAGACCTTCCCTGAACACCATGCGGTTGATCCCCACGGGAAGGTTACGGGAAATGGCCAGCTTGAAGTGCAATCGCGATCTGGATCCGCTGGTTATCTTTTCAAAGCGTTTCTCCCATTTCTGTAGTTTTTGGGTTTCCTCCTGTTTTCCCTTGCCGTAGAGGTGGAAGAGTATGATATCCACCGGCCGGTTGATCAATTCAGTGAAACTTTCCAGCGCGGTGATTTCCGAGACATGGTAATTAACGGCAAACCCCACCCGATCCATACGGAATGTCGAAACCCCGGCAGGTATGGCTGCCACCGGAACGGGCGATTTCTGGATGACGGCAAACGTGTTGCTTCCGAGCGTGGCATATTTCAGGCCGGTAGCCCCGTGGGTTCCCATGACTACCAGGTCTACCGCTTTCTCCCGCGCGGATTTCGCGACGGCATCGCCGACGGTGCCTTCCCGGTTTTCTCCGGAAATTGCAATGGATGGGAACTGTTCTTGCAGTTTTGTGATAAGACCAGCCATCTGCTCGTCAGCCGCATCCCTGATCTCCGCCCACGCAGCGCCAGTCATGGCCGGATAGGCCGATACGGCATAATAGGTGTCATATACGTGCAGCAAATGCAGTTTCCAATCATGTCCGACAGCCATGCCAGCCGCGTACAAGCAAGCATTGAAGGCATGTTGCGAAAAATCCGTGGGCACAAGCAGTGTTTTCATTTTTTATCCGTTTTGAGGTGTATAACTTCGTTCGAAACTTGTTCTTTTCCCTTTGTTTGGCGCAAATAAAATCCCGACAAGTGCCCCAGCGGCAAAAATACCGGCGATACCCATTAGTATTGTTTCTGATCGTTTCATGGCTACGCTATTTAATTAAACCGGTTACAATATCGTACCTCTTTTAAGCTTTTGTACTGACATTGGTCATGAAATGTTATGATTTTGCGCAAGAGTGGTGTCCTGTGCATTGATCATCCGATGCGGGTAAAAAGCCGTGCCAATTAAACTAGTACGGCTTTTTAATCGACTGATGGTTTTGCTCACAATGCAGTAACGGCAATATTGTCCTCCACTTCGGTGACACCTGGAGAGGACCATACGGCCTTTTCAACTTCCCGTCGTTCGTTCCATGTACTAGCTTTCCCATTCAAGATCACCTTGCCGCCTTCGGTGCGAACCCTGATGTTTTCAGCATTTACGCTGGCCCTACGATGGAGTGCCTGCCTGATTGTCTTTTCAATATCGATCTTTTCCAAGCGGGGTTTCAAGGCAATCAGGTTCGAAACGCCCTTTACGCCCGCAATGTCTCGTACCGCTTTGTAGGCGGTATTTTTCTGGAATTGCCAGTCTACAGTACCTTCAAGCGTCACCCAGCCTTCGTCGACCTTCACTTTCAGCTTCGATTCGGGTACAAGCGTATTCCACTTAAATGCATTCAAGATGGCCTCCGCAATAGCTGTATCGTCGCGCCTGCCAGCTTCGCTGAATTTGACCTCGATGTCTTCAGCGACCGCCAGCACGCCATTTACACGCTTGGCCGCTTTCTCCGCCGCATATTTCTTGGAATAGCTATCTACATACCCACTTAACGTAATGACTCCATCCTTCGCGGAAACACCGATTTCCGAAGCAGCAACCATTGGATCCCAGTTCAGTTCGTCCATGACATCGCGTTGCAATTGTTCATTGGTTTTTATTGTATTTACATTTAATAATTAAAAAATACTTACTGGCTAAGTTAAGCCATGTCCGGTTGGAAGGCCGATGATAATCGTCATATCAAATGGCGATTTTTCTTATCCAGCAGGAAGGTCTGAGCGGCCACTGCCACCACGGTTATCTGCACCAATTTTTTCATCTTTCAAAATTTGTGGCTACCTTAGTAGTCGTATGCGACTATCGGAAAATGCCAATCCCTTCTATGCATTGATGTCTGACCCGCTCTTCCAGTGTCAAGGATTCAAAAGACGTACGATACCATACAGCAAAATAAATGGTAAACTGTTAACCAGTATACGAGCGTGACCATCAAGACATTGATACAGCAGGGAGAGGGCGAACAGCTCGATTTTAAGAATAAAATCAGCAGTTGTGAGAAAATTGCCAAGACATTGGTTGCTTTTGCTAATAACAAAGGTGGCAAGCTATTGGTGGGTGTCGATGACAACGGCTATATCAAAGGCGTAAAAAATGAGGATGAAGAAAAATACATGCTTCAACGGGCTGGCCACTTGTATTGCCGCCCGGCCATTGACCTCCATTTCGATGAAATCTATGTGGATGACAAAGTAGTACTGCTGGCCCAAGTGGCCGAAAGTGATACTAAACCGCATTATGCGCTTAATGAAGACCAGCGGTGGTGGGTGTACGTAAGGGTAAAGGATAAGAGCGTCTTAGCGGGCAAAGTGGTTGTGGATGTATTGCGCCGAAGCAATGAGCCCAATGGGGTGTTCATTAATTATACGGACAAAGAAAAAGAACTGTTGGAATATGTCCATACGCATACCAAATCGCAGCTGCCCGAACTGTGCAAGCACCTCCAGCTTTCCAAGCGGAAAACACAACGTATCCTTGTAAATCTGATCGTCGCGGGTGTCATTGATGTGCATAGTGGAGACCGTGAGGAGTATTATACGGAAAAGTAGGGTTAGTTACCCGAGTAACCTGCAGTTTTCCCTATCTTTGCCAATTGACCAAATAGATGGATATCATGAAGAAGATAGTATTACAGCTTGGTGTGGCAGCACTGTCAATGCTGGCATGTAATGGCGGCGACAAAGAAGCCAATGAAATTGAACAATTGCGCAACGAAGCCATCACCGTACACGATGAAATCATGCCCCAAATCAGTGCTTTTGACCGCAACACGGTAAAAATTGATTCCCTGCTGGCGAGTCTACCGCAGCTTCAGGCTGCCTATCCCGACTTAGACACCACACAAACACGCACGGAGTTGGCTGCCTTGAAAGGCCGCCTCGAACAGGCCACCGACTCCATGATGGCGTGGATGACGAATTTCGATGTAGACCCCCAGGATAAATCCAACACCGAAATCAAGTCGTACTATGAGAAGGAAGTGGAAAAAGTAAAAGGCTTACAACAGCTGTTTGACGAAGTAGCGAAGGAAAGTACCGACAAATTAGCCCAATTCTAATTCGGCCCCATGCGTATCTTTTTCTTTTTAATCAGCGGTTGCCTGGTCAGCATCATGGCCGGTTGCAATCCGGAAACCCGGACGCTCCCCATATTGGGTGCGCGCGAGCCCGTAACCAAGGTAGTTGACGGCAAAACCATCACCGACACGGTGTACCACAGTATTCCCGAATTTCAGCTGCTCAATCAGGATAGTATCCTCATTACCAATCACACGTTTGACAATGGGGTATACATTGCCAACTTCTTCTTTACACATTGCCCCAGTATCTGCCCGATTATGCAACGTAATCTCCTGAAGGTATACGAACAATATAAGGGCGACGAGCGGGTACGGTTTCTCTCCCACAGCATCGATTTTCGTTATGACTCACCGTCGGTATTGAAACGATATGCGGAAAAATTGGGCGTCACCAATGACCAATGGCAGTTTGTGACGGGCAGCAAGGCCGAAATCTATGGTCTTGCAGACAGTTATATGGTTTATACGAAAGAAGACAGCGGCGTCCCCGGTGGCTACGACCATTCCGGATATTTCTTGTTGGTCGATGAAGACAAGCATATCCGGGGCGTGTATGACGGCACAAACGATGACCAGGTACAGCTCTTGTTTGATGAGCTGGCCATGCTTTTGAAGGAGTATGAATGACGCGGAATAGCTATTTGTATGCTGGTGCAGCGCTGGCAGCGATATACCTGTCCGTTCATGCCTGCCAAAGTGAGCAGGCCATCCGTACCGCGCAATATGCCGTAAATGGCCAGAAGTTATACGCAGCGCAATGTCAGAACTGCCATGGTGCCAAGGGCGAAGGCCTGGGAAAATTGTATCCACCGCTAACGGACAGCTTATTCCTGCTGGGGCACCGTGACCAACTGGCCTGTATCGTAAAAAATGGGCTTTCGGATACCATCAGCATCCATGGCCAGTTCTTTGATGCTGAAATGCCGCCCAATCCCCGGCTCGCCCCGATAGAAATTGCTTATGTGCTCACGTATGTGGGCAATTCGTTTGGCAATGAAATGGGAATCTTCACGCTTGAGGAGATCGAACAAGCACTGAAAGCGTGTAAATAACCCAATAGGCTACAACACGAGTTCCTGATACAGCCGTTCGAGCGTATCCTTTGCATCCACACACAATCCCGGATGTACAGGCGATGTCTGGATGATCGTGCTCCGTTTGGCCGTAAGCCAGCGAAAACGCTCAGCGGCTGGCAACGTGGCAATCAACCCTCCGGCTTGCCCTCCCCGGCAGATCAGCTGGAAGGCTTGTAGATAATTGTCCAATTCTGCTGCATCAGCCGCAGGGCAAAAGGCATGCAACCTATCGGCATTCAGGGTATATCGCATATCCAAAAAACGTTGCCCACGGCAATACAATACCACACCGATATTGAGAAACTCCTCACGCTCCGCCCTGGGGACCCAGCGGATTACCGCATACTCAAATAATCCGTTTCCTTGCATCTTGCGCCTCTTTAACAAAAATCTCCGATGCTGCCACCCGGGCTCCTATGAATTGCCGATAAACCGCCCTGGCTTCTTCCGGCGATTGCACACCATGGTCTTCCAGCCATTCATCGGGTACCAACCGCACGATGTGCTGGATGAGCGTCGCCGTGAGCAGCGGCTTCAATTCGGCATCGGCTTCTTCCAATTGCGATGCCTGGCGAAGCAATACGTGGTCCTTTACTTGTATAAAAGGTTTGCTGGCCTGTTCTTTCCAATTGTCCCAGGTGTGGTGAAAATATAACGCCGCCCCGTGGTCAATGAGCCACAGCTCCTTATGCCACATCAACATGTTGGTGTTTTTAGCTGTACGGTCTACATTGGTCAGCAGGCAATCCAGCCATACGATGCGCGAAGCCAGCACCGGATCCAGTTTGGTCACCACCGGATCAAACGTGATTGCCCCGGACAAAAAATGTAGGGCGAGGTTGAGCCCCGTGCTAGCTTGCAGCAAATCCTGTATCTCTTCGTCCGGTTCTGTCCGGCCAAAAGCTTCATCAAGCTGGGCAAACACGATCTCCGGCACACGGAAACCCAATGCACGGGCGATTTCGCCGCCCAATAGTTCGGCAACCAGGGCTTTGCTTCCCTGACCAGCGC
The DNA here is from genome assembly GCF_900109365.1 of Parapedobacter koreensis. Taxonomy (GTDB): domain Bacteria; phylum Bacteroidota; class Bacteroidia; order Sphingobacteriales; family Sphingobacteriaceae; genus Parapedobacter; species Parapedobacter koreensis. The sequence goes on from NZ_FNZR01000002.1 coordinate 103,776, forward strand.
CCCGGAATTTGAGTGCATACAGAAAGCCGTCGTCGGCTTCTGCAATAGCCGGCAGCGAACCGCCTTCGCGCAGGGGCGTCACGTAACGCGTCACCTGCACAGTCCGTATTGTTGATGTATCCACGCCCAAATATCTATATAATTTTGATAATAAGCAGCCTGAATTTCCCAGACTCCCCCGTGTTGTTTCAGCTACCACGTCTCGCATCTTATCCTTATCTTTGCTCCTAACATGGATACATCAGCACAATACGATCACGTCATTGAACACTGCCAACAACTATTTATCAAAAAAACGGCCGACTACGGCACTGCTTGGCGCATCATGCGCCTGCCCTCCATCACCGACCAGCTTTACATCAAAGCCCAGCGTATACGCACATTGGAGGAGAAGAAAGTCACCAAAGTAGGCGATGGCATCGCGGACGAATACATCGGCATCGTCAACTATTGTGTGATTGCCATGATGCAATCGGAACTGGGGATGAGCGGCGAGGAGCACCTATCGCTGGATACTGTCGAAAAAAAATACTCCGACGCTGTAGCAGAAACCAAGGAGCTCATGTTTGCTAAAAACCATGATTATGGTGAGGCGTGGCGGGATATGCGATTGACATCGCTTACAGACCTGATACTGATGAAGATTTACCGGGTGAAACAAATTGAAGACAACCAAGGGCAAACCCTCGTATCCGAAGGGATAAAAGCCAACTACCAAGACATGCTTAACTATGCTGTCTTTGCACTGATTAAACTCGGATTTGCAAACCACAAACCCTAAAGCACACCCCAAATGCAGACATCCAATAACCACCGAACACGTACCAATTACTTATTGGGATTTTCCAGAATAGTCACCGGGCTGTTATTTATTTTTTCAGGACTCATCAAGGCCAACGATCCGACCGGGTTCGGATACAAGCTGGAAGAATATTTCCATGTCTTCGGCACTCATTTTCTTAACGACTATGCGGTAGCTATCGCCGTTGTGATCTGCGGCTTCGAAATCCTGCTCGGTGCCCTGCTATTGCTCGGCTTTTGGGGCCGCACGGTGGCCTGGGGACTACTACTGCTGATCCTGTTTTTTACGTTCCTTACGTTTTATTCCGCATTCTTTGAAGTGGTCACATCGTGTGGATGCTTCGGCGATGCCATACCGCTTACTCCGTGGCAGTCATTTAGCAAAGACCTTGTGCTCTTCGTGTTGATCCTCGTTGTCTTTGTCAACAGGAAGCAGCTTCGCCCCATCATCCCAGACGGATACACCCAATCAATCATCACGGTGGCATTGGTCGTTGTATCGTTGGGCATCGGAATCTATACAATAAATTTTTTACCATTCATTGATTTCCTGCCTTATAAAAAAGGCAATAATATTCCGGCCTTGATGACACTTCCTGAAGGCGAAGAAGGCGACCAATATGAAGTGATCTATACATTAAAGCACAAAATTTCGGGTGAACAAAAAACCGTGTCAGACAAGGTTTATCTTGCTGAAGAACTTTGGAAAGATGAAAATTGGGAAATTATCGGTGATCCCGAGAGCAGATTGGTCAAAAAGGGCTATCAAGTGCCTATACCCGATTTGCTGATTACGGATGCCAATGGCGAAGACTTTACCCAGCAGCTCGTTGAAAATCCTTACTACAACATCATCGTGGTAGCCTGGGATTTGAACGCAACGGATCTCGACGCGCTGCGCACCATCAATGCGTTGGTCATGAATGCAGCAGAGCACTATAATATCCGATCCATATTGCTTACCGCCAGCAGCACCCAAGATGCCGAGCGGATAAGCGATGAGCTTGATTTGCTCATGGAAATATTCTATGCCGACGCGGTACCGCTGAAGAGCATGGTAAGGGCAAACCCCGGTGTTTTACTCATGCAAAATGGTATCGTCATCGATAAATGGCACCACAACACCTTACCGGACTTCGAGGTCCTGGATAAGGCTTATTTCAGTAAAGCCTATTGACAACACTGGATGCCTGACGAAAATAACAACATGACGGATACAAAAGCGGTTTTTCTCATCGGTTTTATGGGAAGTGGCAAAACCACATGGGGTCGTAAACTGGCCAACAAGACCGGACGTGCATTCATCGATTTGGATGAAACCATCGTCAACGAGCTCGGCACTTCCATCGCCGATTATTTCGCGGCACATGGCGAGGCGTCTTTCAGGGAATTGGAAAGCCGTATCCTGAAGAGCCTGCCATTGGATCAGCCCACCATCATCGCTACCGGCGGTGGTGCTCCTTGCTATTTTGACAACATGACCTGGATGAACGAGGTCGGTCTGACCATCTACCTTTACCTGCCGCCCAAGGCACTGTGGGATAGGCTGATGCAGACAGACATTGCCTCGCGGCCGGCACTAAACGGGCTGTCCGGTGAGGAGCTATTGACGTATATCCAATCCAAACTGGCTGAAAGAGAATCCTATTACCTGCAGGCTGCACATGTCGCAAATCAGCTGTCTTTGCAACTGGAAGAATTGGTAAGGCTGGTAAGCTGATTTCACACGGGAATTATGTATCTTTATGCCGGTTTTACCGTGTTGTCAAATTCCTTTTTATGATCCGGCGTTCTACCTCGCTACTACTGGTTGCTGTTGTTTCGCTTTTTATTGCCTCCTGTCTTCCCTCCAACCTTGGCAGTGGGGATTTTCGCTATACCGCCAACAACATCAAACTCACCAATATCGATGATTTATACCGATTTCTTACGTACAATGAAAAACGCTACCCACTAATCAGTGCCCATCGGGGTGGCCCTGCTTCCAAATTCCCGGAGAATGCAATAGAAACCTTTGAAAATAGTTATCGCCACCAGCCGATCATTATTGAATGTGATGCCCGCCTGACCAAAGATTCGGTATTGGTACTCATGCATGATGAGACCCTTGATCGTACGACTTCCGGTACCGGAAACCTGCATGAACTCACTTTCGCCGAACTGCGAAAATTGCGATTGAAAGATACCGACGGCAAAGTAACCGCATACCAGATACCTACGCTTGATGAGGCACTTCAATGGGGTGCAGGCAAAGTCATCTTTACCATCGATGTCAAGCGTGACGTGCCCTATGCTTCCGTCATTGAAGCCATACGGCGCAACAAGGCCGAAGCGTATAGCATCGTCATCACTTATAATGCAGATCAGGCCGCTGCCGTACACCAGCTAGCGCCTGATTTAATGATCGCTGCTTCTATCCATTCATCCGCGGATTTGCTGAGGCTCAGTGACCGCAATATTCCAGACAACAGGCTTGTTGCTTTTGTAGGCACGAGCGAGGCCCCTAAAAATGTATATGACTTGCTCCACGGCCACGGCATCCTTTGTATTGTGGGCACCATGGGCAATTTGGATCAACGGGCCGCTACACGGGGTGATACGGTATATACGGGATTAATCGAACGTGGAGCTGATATCTTATCAACCGACAGGCCCCTTGAGGCTGGCAAGGCATTACACGGATACCGTAATACGCACAAATTATTATCACCCTTTGTCAATTAACAGGCCAATGTCCATTCACGTATCCAACCTCTATAAATCTTACAACACGCATCCCGCGCTAAAGGGCATTTCGTTTACGGCCAAGCCCGGCAGGATTTTGGGGTTTCTTGGGCCCAATGGCGCAGGAAAATCTACCACCATGAAAATCCTTTCCGGAAGCATCGCCCTTACCACGGGCACCGCATCGGTATATGGTATTGACATCCTGCAAAATGCCCTCGAAGCACGCCGCCACTTGGGTTACTTGCCGGAAAACAACCCGCTTTACCTGGACATGTATGTACAGGAAGCACTGGCTTTCGCGGCAGAAATGCATCACATTCCACATAAGCAGGCCCGGATCTCCGAAGTGATTGGAATGACCGGTCTCATTCCAGAACAGCACAAAAAAATCAGCCAGCTATCCAAAGGATACCGCCAGCGCGTAGGCTTGGCGCAAGCGATCCTCCATGATCCCGAAGTACTTATTCTTGATGAGCCTACATCCGGACTAGATCCCAACCAATTGCAAGGTATCCGTGCATTAATCAAACAGCTCGGCAAAGCGAAAACTGTACTGCTGTCTACCCATATCATGCAAGAAGTAGAAGCCATATGCGACGATGTCGTCATCATCCACCAAGGTCAAATCATTGCTGATTTTCCGCTCAGCGAACTGCCCATGCGATATACAGATGCAAACCTGGAAGCATTGTTTATCCGGCTGACAACCACTGGTTAGCGATATCTCTTTTTTTACTTTTAAACAATATAGCACGTTTTGTGTTTACTTAGGTAAACATTATAATTAATTGAACATTAAACGAAAAACCATGAAACGTGTACTCCTATTTTCAGCATTGTTTTTAGCAGGTGTCTTTGCAGCCTCTGCTCAAGACATCAATAAACCGCAAACTTCGGCCAATGTTGGGATGGCGCCTGTGCAGCAAGGTAACTGGATCGTTGGTGGAAGTTTAGGTAGTTTGGGTTATAGCTTTGAGGGTGAGAATTTTAATATTAGTTTAAATCCGCGAGCCGGCTATTTCATCTCTGATGGCATCGCTATTGGTTTGGGGTTGGTGGGTAGCCTGGCAACGGTGCCCGATGAAGATGACGTGTGGGGCTACGGCGTAGCTCCGTTTATCCGGTATTACTTTCCGGAGGGATCCAGCTCAACGGGCCGGTTCTTCGCACAGGGCGATGTCGGTATTTCAGGCAGCTCGCCGGGTTCGGGCGCTTCATTAGCATTAGGTGCTAATGTAGGCTATGCGCATTTCATCACCAGCAGTGTGGCGCTTGAGGTCACGGCAGGTTATAATTACAGCAAGGCCACAGTTTCGGGGTCAACCGGGCAAAGTGGCTTGGGTGTAGCATTGGGCTTCCAGGTTTATTTGCCTGGCCAACGCTAACAAGATCTGACAATATGATTGGGAAAGCACGGACAACCATTTGTTCGTGCTTTCTTGTTTTACAGTGTCTGTTTTCCTATTTTCGAGGCTTCAAAAACATCACCATTGCGGAGTATCTACAAAAAGGAAATTGCCACTTATTTCAATTCGCTGATCGGCTATTTGGCGATAGGGTTGTATTTATTGGCTACAGGCTTGTTGCTTTGGGTTTTTCCGGATACAAGCACACTTACCTTCGGTTACGCTTCGCTTGACGGGTTTTTCGGGATCAGTCCCTACCTCTTCATGTTTCTTATTCCTGCCATTACCATGAGAAGTATTGCGGGGGAAAAAGCCGACGGCACATGGGATCTCCTGACCACCCGCCCAATCCGCCTATGGAGCATTTTACTCGGCAAATACCTGGGAAGCCTTACCATTGTCGTATTGGCGTTGTTACCTACCCTTGTCTACGGCTACTCCATATACCAACTGGCCATGCCTATCGGCAATGTGGATATCGGCGCCATTATTGGGTCGTATATTGGCCTGTTATTCTTAGGTGCCATTTTTACAGCCATTGGCATTTTCTCATCCGCATTAAACAATAATGTTATTATCGCGTTTCTGACAGCCGTATGCTTTTGCTTTTTAATATACTATGCTTTTGATGCCCTGAGCAGCCTGGTTTTTTTTTCAGGCCATGCGAATATTTTATCGTTTTTTGGCATCCAATCCCATTATGAAGCCATCAGCCGCGGCGTCTTGGATAGCCGCGATCTGATTTATTTCCTGAGCGTCCCACTGCTCTTTTTATGGTTTACACGGGGGCTACTCGCTGCGGGTAGCCGATCCAGGCAGAAAGCATTACGGCAGGGCCTTTTGCTGATAGGGGGCTTGGCGTTGGCAAACTTCCTTGCCTCTTTTTATTTCAGCCGCGTAGATTTCACCGCCGATAAGCGCTTTACGCTTTCACCCCTGGCAAAGCAAACCGTAAATGCCCTTCATCAGGAAGCACACATCACCGTATTCCTTGATGGCAAATTGCCCGCAAGTTTTGTACGGTTGCAAACGGCCACCGCGGATTTGCTACGAGACTTGACTGCTTATTCCGCTGGCAAATTGACATTCCGTTTTATTAATCCCATGGATGGCAACATGGAGCAGCAGCAAAAAAATATGGAGGCACTCGCCGATAGAGGGATAACACCCACCAACCTCAACGTGCGAACGGAAACCGGATTTAGCCAACAATTGATATTCCCTGCCGCGTTGATTACCTATGGTGAAAACGAAATATCGGTACCCTTACTGCAAAGCCGTGCCGGAGCCTCCCCTGAGGAGGTGCTGAACAATTCCGTGCAAAACCTGGAATATGCTTTTGTATCTGCACTCCGTAAAGTCACCTCAGGCGGCAAACCTTTGATTGGATTTACTGAAGGCCATGGCGAACTGGACAACCTGCAGCTTCATGATGCCATCCAGAGCCTCATGGAAGGTTACGAAGTGGGTTTTGTGAATCTTGATAGCATTACAGTCCAAGGGCTCAGCCAGCTAAAGGTGCTTATTGTCGCTAAACCAACTCAGGGATTTACCGAAACGGAAAAATTCAAAATCAACCATTTCATTATGAACGGTGGCCGGGCACTGTGGGCCATTGACCAGTTGGATGCCGATCTGGACAGCCTGCGTGCCACTGGTGAGCAAACAGTGATAGCCCGATCCCTCAATTTGGATGACCTCTTATTCTCCTATGGCATACGATTCAACTATGATCTTATTGCCGATATGAATGCTGCACAGATCCCGGTGACCGTGGGTCAGGTAGGTAGCCAAGCCCAGGTTGAATTAGCTCCTTGGCTATTTTATCCCATCTTTGTACCGACAACCAGCCATCCCATGCTAAAAAATCTAAACGGTATACGTAGCGAATTTGCTGGCACATTGGATACGATTGCCGTGCAGGGCGTCCACAAAACGGTTATCTTGCAATCATCACCATTCTCACGGTTGGTCGATATCCCAGCAACGATCTCCTTGCAATTAGTAGAGGAAACACCCGACCCAGCTGAATTCAAAAACAAACCCTATCCGGTAGCCGCCCTGCTGGAAGGAGAATTCCCCTCGGTATTTGCCCATCGCCCGATCCCTGCCGGGATTGATCCGGCTATTGCTGTATCCGAAAGCGGGAAAAAAACAAAGATGGTGGCCATTGCTGATGGTGATGTATTCAAAGGACAGGTAAATCCTACTGATGGATCGCCTTACCCCCTGGGATGGGACAGGTATACCGAACAACAGTATGGTAATAAATCGTTCCTGCTGAATGCGATAGACTACCTTACTGACGATACGGGTATTATTACCTTGCGGGAAAAGGAAGTCAAGCTCCGCTTGCTCGATCCAATAAAAATCAAGGCGCAGTCTGCTGCTTGGCAATTATTTAATGTCGCCCTGCCTCCTGCGCTCTTGCTTTTGCTTGGTTTCCTCCAACACTATCTTCGGAAGCGGAAGTACAGCCGCCCCGACCGATTAACTTAACTCTTCGCCTACACGTTCCAATAGACGTTTGGTTGCCTTTATTCCTTCTTCTTCACTCAATTCTTTGCCTTCGTATTCAATACCGACATATCCCCGATAGCCTGCATCCTTTACGATCTGGAGCATTCTCCGGTAGTCAATCTTAGCTTCGTCCCCCTGCTCATTAAAGCCAAGTGTCTTCGCACTCACCCCCTTGGCAAAGCGCATCATCTCGGTCACACCCTGATAGCGATCGTACTCATAAAAATTTCCGAAATCAGGCAAACTTCCACAATTCGCCTTGCCGACACCTTGCAACACGGCACTCAACCAATCGCCATGGGAAGATACACCACCGTGGTTTTCCACAATGACGCTAATACCATGCGGGGCCGCAAATTCACTCAACCGGCCCAACCCGTCGATAGCAGCAGCTTGTACTTCCTCCGGCGTACCTTTCCCCGCTGCATTGACACGGATGGCGTGGCATCCCAAAAACTTAGCCGCTTCTACCCATTTGTAGTGGTTTTCCACAGCCTGTGACCGTTCTTTTTCGTCTAACGCTCCCAACGCCCCTTCACCATCTACCATAATCAAGATATTTTTGACACCCTGATCGGTTGCACGTTGCAATAGCTCGCCCAGGTATGCCTTATCCTTGGCCTTATCCTTGAAAAACTGATTGACATACTCCACGGCATGAATGCCAAACTTTTTTGCTGCTGTCTCCGGAAAATCAAGGTTGTCCAATTGCTTGGCAAAAAGTGTGCGGTGCAATGACCATTCGGCCAATGAAATGTCAAAAAACAACTTTTTGTTCCCGGTAAAATCCATGGGCAGCGCCATGGACGGCAGTACCGAAACGCTCAGCGCGCCGATACCCAAGTGTTTTAAAAATGCTCTTCTGTTAGTCATATTATTTAGCTAAAATTAGGTTCTGCAGCAAAAATTACGTCCTCAAATATTTCCCCAGCCATGGGCTAACACGTCCACTAAGTGCATGGTTTTGATGGGGAGTCCGTGCCTGTCGATATACCCTTGAAGGTGCAACAAACAAGAAGCATCCGTGGAAATGATAAAATCTGCTTCCATTTCCAATGCATGGTGTACTTTCTGCTCAGCCATGGCGCTGGATATGGCTTCAAACTTTACCGCAAATGTACCGCCAAAACCACAACACGTATCGGTGTCTTTCATCTCGACCATTTCCAAGCCCTCAACCCTGTACAGCAATCGGCGTGGTTCTTCCCGGATACGGCACTCCCGCAGTGCCGAACAAGAATCGTGGTACACAGCACGCCCCTCCAATTCGGCTCCAAAGTAGTCCTTTTTAAGTATATTTACAAGAAAATCAGAAAGCTCGTGGATATTCCCCTGAATTGCCCGGCAGCGGTTGTGCACCATCGTATTTGTGAACAAATCATTGTAGGCATTTTTTATCATCCCCGTACAGGAAGCTGATGGCGACACGATGACCCGATCCGTTGAAAAATCATGCAAAAACTTTTGGCCGATCCGCTTGGCTTCATCCCAGAAACCCGCGTTGTAAGCCGGTTGCCCGCAGCAGGTTTGTTCGGGATTGTACACAACCTCACACCCCGCTTTCTCCAGCACTTTCACCGTATTGAATGCCGTCTCGGGAAATAATTGATCAATAAAACAAGGGACAAACAATTCAACGGTCATTTTCCAAGGGCTTTTTTAGTAACAGCATCCTATACAACAATATCAACCCCATTACAAAAAACAGGCCCAAACACAGTGCCGAATAACGGATGTTGTTTGTCACCTGCTCGATGAGCGCAAACGAAAACAACCCAATGACGATGGCCACTTTTTCCGTCACATCATAAAAGCTGAAAAACGAAGCGGTGTCTTCCTCTCCCACCGGCAATAACTTGGAATAAGTAGAACGAGATAGCGACTGGATACCGCCCATCACCAATCCAACCAAAGCAGCCAGTATATAAAAATGCACCTCGTGGTTGATGTAGAAAGCTGCAACGCATATCACTATCCAAATGCAAACCACCAGCATGAGTACTGGCACATTGCCGATAAAACGGGCCAACAATGACATTAAGTATGCGCCCCCTATGGCTACCAACTGGATGATTAAAATGGTTCCGATCAGCTTGGGTGCACCGAGGTGGAGTACTTTCTCGCCAAAGGCAGCCGCCACGATCATAACCGTTTGTACACCCATGGCATAAAAGAAAAAGGCCGGCAAAAATCGCTTGATCTCCGCGATATCTTTTAATCTGTGCCATACGTCCTGCAATTCGGCAAACCCCTTACGCAGGACATGCTTCGTGACGCGCTGGCCGTTGCGTGTGTTTTGAGGTAATTTACGGAATGGGATCTGGGCAAAACCTATCCACCACAGCCCCACGAGAAAAAAAGAAAGGCGCGGCGGCAGACTCGGGTCCGTGATACCAAACCACTCGGGCTTAAGCACAAATACAAAACAGATGATCTGTATGGTGACACATCCTACATATCCATATGCAAATCCCTGCGCACTTACCCGATCTTGCTGATCTACGGTAGCGATCTGGGGGAGGTACGAGTTGTTGAACAATACGCCGCCTACGTACCCCATAGCAGCCAACGTAAAGCAAATGATTCCCCATTCAAGGGTTTCGAGCCTGAAGAAAAACAAGCCCATGCAAGCAAATCCGCCGAGATAGGTGAATGCCATCATGAAGGCCTTTTTATTGCCCTTGAAATCAGCTACCGATGACAATATTGGCAATGCAATGGCCATGAGCAGGTAGGCAAAAGAAAGCGCAAAATTCGACAGGGCGGTATTGACCACGTTAAAACCAAAAAAATCCACCCGATCGCCATCGGCCTCTGTATAAGTGATAGCCGTGTAATATGCCGGGAAGATCGTGGAGGTGATGACCAAGTTATACGCTGAGTTAGCCCAGTCAAACATCGCCCATGCGCGTATAGTGGGCTTGTGGTTTTTAATTGTAGACATCTATAGCTTTGAAAGGGCTAAGATAGGAAATTGTTGGATTGCAAAAAACTCAACAATAAAAAGGGGGAATCTGGAAAGCTGTCGCTCTCCAAACGCCCCCATCTGCGTGTTTGTATTAACAGGTTACTCTTAATTGATTAGGTCATCTCCCGCCCCAGCCGCTCAAGCATCGCCTTGGTCTTGGCAATGCCTTCATCTGCCGGAAGATTATGTCCTTCATACTCAATGCCTAAATAGCCGGTGAATCCAGCATCTTTTACCAAGTTCAATATGCGGCCATAGTCAATACTGCTTTCATTGCCTTGCTCATCAAAATCATACGTCTTTGCGCTCACCCCTTTGGCAAACGGCAATAATTCTTCCGTACCTTTATAACGATCATATTCCTCAAGACATTCGGTGGCTAAATAGGCCTCTATGGTTTGTTCCAATGGCTCACTCCGCCGGACACAGAAATTGCCGATGTCTGGCAAGGTTCCACAATTGGGCACTCCCACATCCCGCATCACCTTACTCAGCCATGCACCATTGGAAGAATACCCGCCGTGGTTTTCCACGACTACGGAAATACCATAATCCTGCGCAAACGAAGCCAACTCCCGCAGGCTCTCCGTGGCACGTTGAGCCACGTCGTCGGCCGTCCCTTGCCCTGCGGCGTTTACACGGATGGCATGGCACCCCAAAAATTGAGCTGCCTCTACCCATTTGTAGTGGTTTTCCACTGCCTGTTTGCGACCAATCACATCAGCATCCCCCAAATCTCCTTCTAAATCGCACATGATGAGCACACTGGTCATACCTTGATCGTCGCATCGGCTTTTCATTTCCTTAAGATACGCTTGGTCTTCGGCCTTGTCTTTAAAAAACTGATTGACATATTCCACCGCATTTATTCCGAATTTCTCCTTGGCATACCTCGGAAAATCCAAATGGTCGAGCTGGCCACTGAAAATCGCCCGATTCAATGACCACTCGGCCAACGAAATCTTAAAGAACAACTCATCTTTGCCATCGTCCGCTTTGGTCTGCTGCCCATCGCAGGAAAACAACGGTAATATGGCCGGGGATGCCACTATAGCAGCAATCCCGGTCCCCATTTCATGAATAAACCTCTTTCGTGATATCATAATAAGCCATCAATATTCTTCATGTTGTACCAATGCCCCCTGGCTTCGGTCTATCTGCTCCTGGGGGATCGGGAAATACGCGTTCCTTGGCTGGAAAACCAAATCGCGGTAGGCCGACAACAACTCCCCTTCAAATGTAGCATAGCTTTCCAGTACTTCCTTTGCGATGCCCCAACGAACCAAATCGTAGAAGCGATGGCCTTCCAGCGCCAGTTCCAATCGACGTTCAAAACGTATGGCATTACGTGCGTAGTCCGCATTGGGAAACGAGGGATAAGGCTGCACGTTGTATGCTGCTGCCGCTGAACCATTCACTTGTTTGCCCGGCAGCTGGGCTGCCCGCTCACGGATGGCATTCACCATATCCAACGCCGAGCCGAGATCCCCGCCTTCCACGTAGCATTCAGCAGCCATCAAATACACGTCTGCCAGGCGAATGAGATTAATGTTCAGACCCGTAATTTGCAACGTTCCTTGCACCGCCTGTGTAGAGAATTGAGACTGTTCAATCATGTGTTTGACGCCTACGAATGGGCCTGCATAGGCAGGATCCCTGATCCAGCTATCCCCCGGCATCGTACCCCAATCCCGATACGGCACACCTCGGCGGCCAACGGTATAATCCAATCGGGGGTCGAAAGCCAGCGTTTGGTTTACGGCATAATTGGTTTTGGCACTACCCGTCAGCCCGAAATCCGAAGTATACGCATTTGTACGGTAGCTTCCATCCAACATTGGAAGGCCGGAAGCAGTTACCCGGAAGGCATTGACCAAATCAAATGTGGGCTGGAAAAACCCACAGCAATTGACCGGGGCATTGCCGTACAAGCCACCAAGCATATCGCCCACGTTCGCGTTGTCGCCGCTACCATCGGGATTGACCGCATGCTGCACGGCAAATATCGATTCCGGCCCGTTTTCGCGGGTGACATCAAAATTGTCCGTAAAGGGCAACGTAGTGATGTCAGGCCTGGCATCCATCACCGCCTCAAATAGCGGCAGGGCCTCAGCATGGCGGCCGAGGTACAGCAGTACTTTTCCCAAATAAGCCTGTGCGGCTATCCGGTCGACACGGCCAGCCTCTCCAAGGGGCTTGTCCGGAGACAGGTTGTCTACAGCAAAGCGGAGGTCAGCCTCGATTTGGGGATACACATCCGTATTGTTGGGAATGGTGATTGCATCCGCCGTTTCCGTATTTTCATCTACATAAGGGATATCGCGAAACACCCGCTTCAGGAAAAAATAATAATGCGCTCTCAGCATTCGTACCTCGGCGGTAACCTCGGTAGCCCGGGCATCACTAAGTTTTTCGCCGGAACCGGACTGCACCGCATTCAGCAGGCGCAATGTATTATTGCACCGGGCGATACCCTCATAGTACCGGCTCCACATAATTGCCAGGTTGTCATTGGTACTGACGGCTTGGTGCGATTCGATTTGGTTCATATTTGGTTGGTCGCCATTATTACTGCCCTTATGGGCATTATCCGCCGCTACTTCGCCAAACAACCATTGGCTCGGTGCAGAAGAATAGCTCCCCCACGTTCCGTTCACATTGCCATTCAACAATGCATAAGCCCCCACCAGCGTCGCCTCCACCCCATCTGGATTTTCCAATTGGGCGGTAATCAATTCACCCTGCGGCACCCGATCCAAAAAATCGCTGCTGCAAGCGGCAAATACACCAACTAATGTAAGACAGATGATATTTTTCAACTTTTTCATTTGTTCGCTCCTTAACATATTAAAACCCTACACTAAGACCTAATAGATATTGCCTACCAACGGGATATACCCCGAAATCCACACCAAGTGCCGAGAAGGTACTGTTTGTTTGGCTCACCTCGGGATCCAGCCCCGTATAATCCGTAATGGTAAACAGGTTGGTACCGCTTACATAAAGCCGTAAGTTCCTGATTTTGCCCTGGAACAATTTCCCGGCAGGGAATGTATAGCCTATTTGCAGGTTTTTCATCCGGAAGAAACTCCCGTCCTGCACATAATAGCTCGATGAAGCCAACTCAAAGTCGGATGCGCCGCGATAGGGCGAATGGATTGTACCTGAGGGATTCGATGGGCTCCACGTGTCCAGCATGCGTACGCTGGCCGAGCCGTCAAACGTGCTGAAGTCCGTGAAATACCGGGTAGCCTCATACAAGTCGTTGCCTTGTGACCCATTGAAAAACATACTGATGTCGAAATTTTTGTAGCGGGCACCAAGGCTCAGCGAATACAGAAAGTCTGGGTGGGGATTGCCAATAATCGTCCGGTCAAAGGGATTGATGACACCATCGGGTGTGCCATCCGGTCCGGAAATATCCGCATATTTGGGACCACCTAACCGGGCACCGTCGTAAGATGGGCTGTTGGTAATATCTTCAGCACTTTGGTAAATACCGGCCACCTGGTAGCCAAAGAACGACCCGAAGGGTTCCCCCGGCCGCAGGATAGTGGTTTGCAGGCTACGGAAAGTACCATAAAGCTGTTCAGTTACCGAAGGTGCAAGGGATATCACTTTATTGGTGTACTTCGTGAAATTGGCACCAACGTCAAATTGGAACGGACGGTTGTCTTGTTGTCCATGATGATAATTCAACGACAACTCAATTCCACGATTTTCCATGTCACCGATGTTGATGAATGGCGAATTACCTTCTCCCCTTGCTGCGGCAGGAAGCGGAACAGGGTACAACATATCCGTCGTTTTGCGGGTATACCAGTCAAACGCACCGTCAAACCGACCATCAAGGAGCGTAAAATCCAATCCCAAATTCAATGAATTGACCTGCTCCCATTTTACCGAAGGATTGTCATAGGCATTCTGCCAAACGCCAGTCGTGAGCCCAGCACCTTCTGTGGGATAAGATGCCGAAGGGATGGATACTTCGTAGCGGCGCAGATATTGGAATCCCGGAATGCGCTGATTGCCAGTAACGCCATAGCCTGCTCGGATCTTCAAGTCTGTCAGCCATGCCGCGTCATCCAGGAACGCCTCTTCCGAAAGCCGCCATGCTGCACTGGCAGCCGGAAATACGCCATACTTATTTTCGGGTCCGAAATTGGACGAGCCGTCCCGCCTAACCGTAGCACTGAGCAAATAGCGGTTGTTAAACGAATAATCAGCCCGCCCGAAGATGGAAAACATGGACCAAATACTACCCGAACTCCGGTTGCTGATGTTGGTGGCACCCCGGGATAGGTAATAGAAATCTAAATTGCCCAACAAAAAGAAGTCGTTCCGAGCACCCCCCAATTCACGCGCATTCGTCCGGATGGCCTCCGTACCGGCCATGACCGTCAAGTCATGCAGTCCGCCCAGCGTCCGTTTATAGGTCAGCGTGTTCGTCCATGTCCAATCCATGGTAAATCCCTGCCATTCATCCAGGTTATTGGCATTGCTCCCTTCTGAAAATTCCAGGTTGGGATAGCCGATATTCATGCCATTATAATTCTCATACCGCAAGCCGAAGCTGGTTCGGGCGGTAAGACCAGTCACGATATCCACTTCGGTGAATACATTACCAAAGAAGAAATTGCGCCTGCGTTTGTTGTCTTTGGCACGGTACAACATGGCCACGGGATTCTGCGCATTGCCAAGCTTATCTCCCCGGCTACCCGCGAAGTTGCCCATCTCGTCATAAACGGGTATAATGGTCGGGATGCGGTAAGCGAAACCCAGCGCACTGCCTTCTCCCTGGTAATCCCCGGACACGTTGGGATTCACGCCCACGCCGAAAAATTCCTCGTAGCTGTATTGCATGTTTTCCCCAAAACGTAGCCGCTCATTCAATGCGGAGAACGTTGTATTCGAACGTACATTGAACCGCTCAAAACCGGTGTGCCTGACGATACCCTGCTGCTCCATATACCCACCGGATATCGAATACGTCGCGGCTTCACCACCACCGCTCACATTCAACTGATAGTTTTGAATCGGTGCATTGTGCGTCATTTCTTCAAACCATTGGGTTCCGGCCTGATTGGCCCGTGTGATCTGATAGAAAGTCCCCGCATCACGACTATAGTTGTAATTGGCCAAGTCTGCATCAGCGGCCGTTACATTATGGCCCGTGGCTGATCCCGCCAATAAATATTCAGGCAACTGGATGACGCCATTTTCCATGCGATAGTTGCTGCCCGTGGTCTCTGAAGTACCGGGCGTGAAACTGGGGTTGTTTTCAAAAGACTGCCATAGGTAATTGGCATACTGCGTCGGGTTCATCATTTCAGGAAATGCTTCCCGCCGGGGATTTTGCGTACCATAGTACATATCCAATGAAATCTGCGGTGCACCCCTGATGCCTTTTCTCGTCGTGATGATCACTACCCCGTTATTTGCACGTGCGCCATAAATGGAAGCTGCGGAGGCATCCTTCAGCACCTGCATACTTTCAATATCGTTTTGATTGAGCCAACTCAGCTTGCCTTCGAAGGGCACCCCATCGATGACATACAGCGGATCGTTGTTATTGATGGTACTGAAGCCCCGGATACGGATCTGCGGCGTAGCTCCCGGAGCGCCATCACTGATGACCTGAACACCGGTGGCCTTCCCCTGCAAGGATTCGACGGGGCTGGCAACGGGTTGTGCTTTGAGTTGGTTTACATCAACCACGGCCACAGAGCCGGTCAAATCTTTCACACGTTGCGCGGAATACCCTGTCACCACGACCTCGTCCAGCGTACTGAGCGATGCGTGCAACGCGATGCTGTACACATGCTTCACGCTATCTACCCTAAATTCCTGTGTGGCAAAACCGATATAACTTACCTCCACCACTTCGTTGGGATTTACAATCAGCGAAAACTGACCATTATCATTGGTACTGGTGCCCCTTGTCGTCCCCCTGACCTTCACGGCCGCACCGGAAATGGGTGTGTTATCCTGGCCATTGACAACCGTGCCCGTGATGGTAAAATCCTGGGACATGCTGAAAAGCAATATTTTGTCATGCTCAACCTTATAGGTAATTCCAATGGGTTTAAATACGCCCTCAAGCACATTCGACAATTCGCCGTGAATGGCTGCGATCTTGATTTTCCTGTTGGCTTTAATCGCCGATGAGCTATATATAAAATGAACCTCCGATTGGCTTTCCAGGACCTCTATCATCTCTTTTATGGTGATACGCTTGGCAGAAAACGCAATCTTTTTATCCAAAACACCTTGTGCATCCGCTTCCTTAGCATGGGTAGCAAATGCGACAGTCAATGTGATAAGGGCATATAAAAAGGTTAGTCTCATCGCTGTTTTGGTTAAAGCAATAATTCGTTCTTTTTTCATATTTTTGAAAAATTATGGTTCGTTAAACAGATTTTCTTGAACTGTAAATTTTTCCGGAACGCATCGGTGCCGGAAGATGGCCGGCAATACCCCCATATTGCCGGTTTTTTTGTGGCCTTAAGTCTTTGGTTTTTCCATAATCACGTTCATTTAGTTAGCATCATTTGTTCTAATTGGCTACCACGTTTCAGTCGGCTGATCAAAAGACATCACTCAACACCTCCGTGACATCGAGGTGCCCTTACTATGCGATGATTTCAATACGGCGGGCAGCAATACTTTTCGATTGCTAATAACTGATTAACAGGTTAAGTTTTATCGTCTTTCATAATCCAGTATAACATTAGTGTGTTTGGTATAAAAATTTGTGTGTGTTGTGGTCATTGTTTGTTACGCAAAAAAACAGTCTTGCCCAAGATTTCATATTGCGTGTTGGTTACTGTACAAATGATATCCAATTGCTTGAATAATCCGATGCCACTGAGATCGCCCGTAAACATAGTCCCCGCGAGGCTGCTATCTGCTACCACATCCAACGCATAAAGGTCGCTAAGTGTTTTCGCCAATGTTGTCATGGGAACATCTTTAAACGTTTCATGGCGGATGGCATCTACTTGTGTGCTAATTGGCAATGGGTTTTCCATAACCGTCTCTTCAATAGTTTCCGGCTGTAATACGGCTTTCTGGTTGGTTGTAATGGATGCTTTCTCGGGGACAGCGAGGAGCCGTTTTACAAAATTCCGGTTGCCGACATTGTAAAACACATCCACTTTGCCCGAATAAACAATTACTTCGCCTTTGGCATTACCCTTCGGGGATTTTATCTTAAACTTTGTCCCCAGTACCTTGGTGATCATCCCTTCGTGGAAGACCCAAAACGGATTCTCCAAATTGGCTGCAACCGCAAAAAAAGCGTCGCCAGACAAACGGACTTCCCTGTTTTTTGCTTTGAAGCGCTTTGGATATTCGAGCACCGCCCCGGGATAAAGTTCAACCAAAGACTCATCGGAAAGAATGATATTCATGTGGTGATCCGTATCATTCGTTATCGTTATTACCTGGCCGTCGGACATGGGCTCCGATACAAACGACGGACTAACAGGATAGCAGATAACCCTGAAATATATAAAGGTACCTGATCCTATGAGGAATATGGCTACCGCAGCAGCGACCAGCCAAAAACGTAAGTACGTTGGTGAGAAACGGGAGGAGTGCACGAAACTGCGTTCCGGATGGCTAATATTGATGCCTTCGTGTATTTTATCCCAGATGGCATTTTCGATGGTGTCCAGGTTTTCGGGGTTGATTTCATGCCGCCCCTCCAACATATCATACCAGTGGTGTACCAACTGCTCTTCGGCAGGTGTACATTGCCCGGCCAGGTACCGCTGCAATAAACGGTGAAAATTCTCCCTACTCATTCATAAATGTTTATAAACGCTAGCTATATAGGTAAGTCTATTAAAGCGATGTAATCCCTAAATTTTTTCAAAAAAAATCTTGGAAAATCAACGCAAGGGGGAGAAAGTCTTTCAACGCCAATCGCATCGTCTTGAGGGACTGCGTGATATGGTATTCCACCGCTTTTTCAGACAGGTTGAGTTTATGCGCTATCTCTTTTACGGAATAATGTTCTGTTCGGCTGAGGGTATAGATGGCTTTGGTTTTAGGAGGCATCATATCAACCCCTTTGTCAATAGCTTCATTCAGTTCTTTTATCCGCATGGATGCTTCCACCGGATTCTGCGAATCGTTTTGCTCTTGTAACGAATGAGATATATAGGCATCTTCATTCAATTGGGATTTCAGGTACGTGATGAACTGAAAACGTACTGCGGCAGATAAGTAAGCGCCTACATGCTTGATAGCCGCTGACCTACGCTTTTCCCAAAGCGAGATAAAAACACTTTGCGTCAAATCCTCAGCCAGTGTCGTATCCCCTGAGCGTCGTAAGACCAAGGAATAACATCGTCTCCAATAGCGCTTATAAAGCGCCTTAAAAGCCGTTTGGTCATCCTTGCTTATCCGTTCGAGCAATTCAGCATCTGTTTCAATGTGTGGTTTGTTCAACAAGGCTCTTTTGTAATTGGTTATTACAAACTTAACATTTTGATTACGAATATGCAAGGGCACATTTAACATTCCCGACAACTAAGCGGAAAATTTAATGGCAATGACAACTAAGCCACAACAATATATTCCATATCTTTGATTATTGAACAACCGCATAACGCAAGCAGCCATCATAAACACAAGCAGCCATGAAAATACTTTCGCAATTACGATATACAATTGTTTCATGCCTACTGGGCATGTCCTGTACGGGCAATGGGCATCATGGCACCGATGCAATCAGTACCGGGAATCCAATAACAGCTGAAGACCTAAACTTCCACATGGATACCCTCCATACCGGACTTGAGAATCCATGGGGGATCACCTGGTTGCCTGATGGCCGCATGCTCGTGACCGAACGGAAAGGCGAAATATTGGTGTTCGAAAAGGGGCATCATAACGGCGAGAAACTAAGTGGTTTTCCCGAAGTCTACGAACGTGGACAGGGAGGATTGCTGGATATCCAGGTCCACCCCCATTATAGCGAAAATGGCTGGATCTATGCCACTTATGCTAAGCCCGGAAAAGAGGGCGGCAGCACTACACTGGTCCGATTCCGATTATCGGACCACCAAATCAGCGACATGGAAATATTGTACCAAACCATGCCGTTGTCTACATCTGGTGTACATTTTGGAAGCCGCATTGTATTTGACGAAGCTGGCTACCTGTACTTCAGTACCGGTGAACGGGGCACCAAGGCAAACGCCCAGGATCTCACCAATGACATGGGCAAAATACACCGGCTACACGATGATGGCCGAGTGCCCAGCGATAATCCATTTTTGGATAATCCAGCTGCAAAACCCAGCATTTGGTCATATGGACACCGCAATGTGCAAGGCATGGCGTATGACCGGGAAAATCGTATCCTCTACGCTACCGAACACGGCCCCCGTGGCGGCGATGAGTTAAACATCATAGAAAAAGGAAAAAATTATGGCTGGCCCATAATCACCTACGGCATCGACTATAGCGGCGCAATCATTTCAGAATTAACGGAAAAAGAAGGCATGGAACAACCCATCCACTATTGGACACCGTCCATTGCCACCTGCGGATTACTGTATTACACAGGCGATCGTTATACCAATTGGCGGGGCAACCTATTCTCCGGGGCCCTGGCACTGACCCACGTTGCGCGTATCGAGCTGTCAAACGGCAAATACAGGCATGAAGAAAAGCTGCTTTCTGGTATCGGACGCGTGCGCCAGGTGGCGCAAGATCCGGATGGTTTCATTTGGGTGCTGACCGAGGGGCCGGGTATGTTGCTAAAATTAGTTCCAGCTGAATAAAATTCAGCGAGTTTCAAAAAGCTATTGCGTTTATCAAAAACTGCGTATCTTTGCCACTATGAACGTGGATACATTGCTTAGCCGGGCGCTGGATTTCGAGTTTCTCTCCATTGAAGAAGGAATCTATTTGTACAGCAATGCCGCAATAGCGGACTTATCCTATGTGGCAAATGAACTTCGCAAGATACAAGTTCCCCACGGCAAAGTGACCTGGCAAATCGATCGCAATGTCAATACGACCAACGTCTGCATCGCCAATTGCAAATTCTGTAATTTTTTCCGGAGACCGGGGCATGAAGACAGCTACATTACGGACATCGAGACCTACAAACGGAAAATCGAAGAAACATTCCGGTACGGCGGCGACCAATTGTTGTTGCAGGGTGGGCATCACCCGGATTTGGGGCTGGCGTTTTATACTGACCTCTTCCGGGAATTAAAATCATTGTACCCAACGCTGAAGTTGCATTCACTTGGCCCGCCTGAAGTGGCACATATCGCCAAGTTGGAAGGCATGAGCCACATCGATGTGCTCCGCGCGTTGAAAGATGCCGGGCTTGACTCACTGCCTGGTGCTGGTGCCGAGATACTGAATGACCGGGTAAGGCGGCTCATATCGAAAGGCAAGTGCGGTGGCAAAGAATGGCTGGATGTGATGCGGGCAGCCCACCAAATCAATTTACCCACTTCGGCAACCATGATGTTTGGGCACGTTGAGACACTTGCCGAACGTTTTGAGCACTTGGTATGGATAAGGCAAGTGCAAGCGGAGCGACCGGCAGATGCCTACGGTTTTATTGCTTTCATTCCATGGCCATTCCAGGATGATGGCACATTGCTGAAGCGTCTTCGCGGAATCAGCAATGATGTCACCGGCGAAGAATATATCCGTATGATTGCACTAAGCCGTATCATGCTGCCCAACATTAAGAACATTCAAGCTTCCTGGCTTACTGTTGGAAAGCGCGTGGCACAGCTATGCCTGCATGCGGGTGCCAATGATTTCGGATCCATCATGATAGAAGAAAATGTGGTATCAGCTGCCGGTGCCCCCCATCGATTTACATCCAAATCCATCCAGGATGCTATCCGCGAAGCAGGATTCGAACCCCAGCTGCGCACGCAGAAATACGAATTCAGGGAATTGCCCAGGACAATGGAAGAACAAGTTATCGATTACTAATCACTACGGAGGATTTTGGAAAACTTGAGTCGACAAATTGAAGCCCTTATCTATGCTTCTGAATACGGCATCGGTGTATCGGAAATCAAACAGGTACTTGAAATTACAGGCATTGACGTAGAAGAGCATGCGATTGAAACCGCATTGGAAGCGATTCAAGCCCGCTACCTTCATGACGAATATGTAATGGAATTGAAAGCCATCAACAATGGCTACCAATTTTTGACCAAACAACACTATTATCCTACGATCAACCAGCTCCAGACACACCGTTCGAAAAAGAAACTTAGCCAGGCCGCATTGGAGACCCTGGCTATTATCGCATACCGGCAACCCATTACCAAATTGGAAGTCGAGCAAATCCGCGGTGTCAACTGCGATTACTCCATACAGCGATTGCTGGAAAAAGAGCTCATTAAGATCGCCGGCAAAGCTGATTCGCTGGGGAAGCCCATACTCTATGCTACAAGCGATTTATTCATGGATCACTTTGGCATAGCCAACACAGCAGGTTTACCAAAACTTAAAGAAATCGTCCAAGAAGACAACACGATAGGCGAGATAAGCGAATGACGATGAGGGAGATAGATGAGGGAGATATTTTTTTCAAAAAAAATGTTTTACAAATAAAAACTTGCTATTTTTATCCTAAAATAAAACAACAATACGCTATTTAACAATGATTATGAAAACGCCAATGATGCAAGACAATGATTTAGCGATTCTGGAGGATGACGTTTTGGTCTCTTTTGACAGTGGGCCTGATGATGACGACGATTCGGACGATCTTTTCGAGGATGAGGATAATTTTGAGTTGGATGAATTAGACTCGTTGGATGAGTTTGATGATTTCGATGACGACGATGATTTCTGATAAGACACCCTCATATTGAACTCATATTGAAAGTAAACTCTTACCTACCATCACAAAATGTAGGATTCGTACGCCCCTTCGTTTATTCGAATTAGCGTAAATTATAATTATTTCGAATCCATAAGAATCTTATCACATCTACTATGATCGCGCAAGCCGTACATAGTAGATGTGTTTATGCTAACGTATAATAAAAGGATTAGTCCGTTGCTTTTTTATGCAACAACTCGTAAAGCTCTATCACCTTCTTTTGTAACTCAATCACTTCGGTATCCCGCTCTTGGAGCCTTTTATTAGCAACAGCCAGTTCAGAGATGTATTTTTTCTCTTCTTCCGAATCATTTGTGGCCAGCAATTGTACGATAGACAGTCCAAACAGCCGGGATATTTGATCCAGTCGGGATAAGTTGACATCCGTTATTCCGGTTTCAATTTTGGAAAAAGCCGGTATAGATATATCCAATCGTTTGGCTACATCTTCTTGGCTCCACCCCTTTTGGTGCCTTAATAATCTGATTTTTTTTCCTAATGCATTCATTGGTAAGATGATTGTTGAAATTTAATAATTGTTTAATGCTGTTTTTCTATTTGGGAATCTAATATACTTAAGTTTTTCATTTATACAAAAATTTATCGGCAAAATTAACAAGATTCACACCGCCGTAATTTCCTGAACTCATAAACAATAAATTCTTTCCGTCCGATTCCGTTTCCTGGAGGTATTGTTTCATGCTTTCGATACTGCTGAAATAGACCAGATCGGGCTGGTTAAACGCCTTTTTAAGCGTATCTTCTGAAATAGCTTCCGCATTTTTTTGTTTCAAAGCGTCCTGGTTGATGAAGACCGCTGGATACTCCGCTTCGCGCATCGTATCTTTATACTCATTCAAGTACGCTTTGTTGAGGCTGCTATATGTATGTAATTCAATGATGGCAACCAGCGCCTTTGTCGGAAATTGTTCTTTAAGCGCGTGGATGCTTGCTTTTAATTTTGTAGGTGTATGAGCAAAATCCTGATAAACAACACTATCATTATTGCTGGCGACGTACTCCAAACGCCTTGACGCTCCTTTGAATTGCTTAATTGCTTGGTAAAATGCTTCGCGCTCAACACCCAGCCATTCACAGACCGTGAATGCCGCTGCAATATTAGACAAATTATGCCTGCCAAACACCTGCAATGGAACATCGCCCATATAGGTATGCATATAAGTAACTCCTTTGTTGATGGTATATTCAGGCGTACGGTAGCCGTGTTTATTTATTTTGGATTGGTCATCGAAAACCAACTCCTGAAGTTTTTTGTCTTCTTTATTATACACCAACGTACCTTTGGGCTCGATACTCTTAATGAATAGCCTGAACTGAGTCACATAATTTTCAAACGTAGGGAAAACGTTTACATGATCCCATGCAATACCGCTAATCAGGGCGATATGGGGCCGATATAAATGAAACTTCGGCCGTTGATCGATCGGTGAAGCCAGATATTCATCCCCTTCGATAATCATAAGCGGGGCATCTTTCGTAAGCCTTACCATGTACTCAAATTCGTCAAGCTTCGCCCCTACCAAATAATCGAAATCCCGTCCGATGGATTTCAACACGTGCATGATGATGCTGGTAATCGTGGTTTTGCCATGGCTCCCCCCTATTACAACCCGCATCTTATCCCGGGTTTGCTCGTAAATGAATTCCGGATAGGAATAAATCCGGATACCCATCTCCTGTGCTTTCAACAATTCGGGATTATCTGCCTTGGCATGCATCCCCAATACCACGGCATCGATATCCGCCGTGATATGGGCCTGATCCCACCCAGGCTTGGGAAGTAATCCCTCCTTAGCGAGATTCGTGCGCGATGGTTCGTAAATGTGGTCATCCGAACCACTCACCATATACCCTTTCTTGGCCAATGCAATAGCCAGGTTGTGCATAATGCTGCCGCCAATGGCAATGAAGTGTACGCGCATAACTATGCTTTTTTAATAAACCGTGTAGCCACCCAATTAGCTAACTGCTTGTGGCTTTCATAAAACAGCATATGCTGGGCACCCGCGGCTTTCAGCAAGGCCAAATCTTCTCCGTCATAAAACCCACTCATATACAATATTCCTCCCGTTTCTAACGACCGGGCATACTGTTCCAGCTGACTTAGTAGGATGTTTCGGTTGATATTTGCTAATATCACATCAAATTGTTCATCCACAATCAAATCAACAGATCCGCATTTGGCCACGATATTTGGCTCGTGATTCAAGGCCTTGTTTTCTTCTACGCTGGCAATGCAAACAGGATCATTATCAATTGCCAATAGAGCTGATGCACCAAGCTTTGCCGCCAATATTGCCAATATACCTGTCCCGCAGCCCATATCCAAGATACGCTTCCCTTCAAAGGCAGTTTCCAGCATGTAATGCATCATCAACGAGGTTGTCTGGTGATGGCCTGTGCCAAAAGCCATCTTCGGATCAATGACGATTTCATAAGGATATCCGGCCTGGGGAGGGTGGAACGTGGCACGTACATAACACTGGTCTGCCACCACCACCGGCTCAAAATTGCGTTCCCATACTGCATTCCAGTTTTGCGATGGAATTTCATTGACCTCATAGGCTACTTGGAAACCAACGGGTTGATGTATCAATAACGCCTCCAACGATTGCATATCGAGCTGTTCCGAAGCAATATAGGCCGCAAATCCATTATCCCTCGGTTCGAAAGTATCAAACCCCATATCCGCCAAGCTGTCAATCAATAGGTCTTGGTGCCAATCTTCGCCGCCTTTGCAAGTGAAAATAACCTCGCTATATCTCATGGAGTGTTTAGTCTATCTTTTCAATTATTGAATACCTTGGCGATATCAATAAAATCACGCGACTTCAATGATGCCCCACCGATAAGTCCCCCATCGATATCCGGCTGTGCAAATAGTTCGGGTGCATTTTGCGGATTGCAGCTCCCTCCGTACAGTATCGTTAGCTGGTCTGCGGTATCCTGATTGTACTGTTCGGCCGCTTTGTCGCGGATAAACGCATGGACTTCCTGTGCCTGTTCCGGAGATGCGGTAAGCCCCGTGCCGATAGCCCATACCGGCTCATATGCCAATACCACGTTGCTGAATGCTTCGTTCGAAAGGTGGAAAACACCTTGTTCCAACTGGCCACCAATGACGTCAAAATACCGATCGGCTTCACGTTCTTCCCGTGTCTCACCGATGCAAAAAACAGGAATCAATCCATGTTTCAAGGCAGCGTCCACTTTTTTGCTGAGCATGTCATCACTTTCGTTGAAGTATGCGCGACGTTCCGAATGGCCCAAAATCACATATTCAGCCCCTGCGGATTTTACCTGAACGGCCGATATTTCTCCGGTATATGCGCCTTTTTCCTCAAAGTAAATATTCTGGGCCCCTATTGCAACACGGGAAACACCTTTCGCCAATTGGGCAATACCATGCAGATGAATAAATGGACTACAAACAACCACCTGTTGCTGGCCCAATACTTCATCCTTGGCCATGTTTACAATCTCAGAAAAAAGACTTATCCCTTGTTGGAAGTCAAGGTTCATTTTCCAATTTCCGGCTACAATTTTCTTTCGCATGATGTTTGATATACTATATAAATAATTAAATAAATGACATTATTAGAAATTACGGTGATTTTTGGTCAATTCAAACACCGAGTTTAGCAGTCTTTTTTCTATTTCGTCAAATGTACAATCCCGGCGCTGATATACCAAAGCAGCGGTTTCGAAAAGTTTGTCCAATTGATAAGTAGCGAACCCCTCGGATCCGCCCCACGAAAAATCAGGGATAAATGTAGGCGGTACACCCGCACCAAAAATACTTGCGCCTACTCCCACCACGGTACCTGTATTAAATGCCGTATTAATTGCGCACTTTGCGTGGTCTGCCATGATGGTACCACAAAATTGCAATCCGGTATCACGATATTCCGATTTCCCGTAATCGTATAAACGTACGGATTTATAATTATTCTTTAAATTCGAATTGTTGGTATCCGCCCCCCAATTACACCATTCCCCCATCACTGCACTACCGAGATAGCCATCATGGCCTTTAGAAGAACGTCCCCATATCACACAGGTGTTCAATTCTCCGCCGACACGAGAATACGGCCCTACGGTCACGTTGCTGTATATTTTGGCCCCCATTTTAATCTGCGACCCTTCGCCCAACGCAAATGCACCCCTGATGAGGCTACCTTCCCATACTTCGCTGTTTTTACCCAGATAGATAGGGCCTTTTGTACTGTTAAAGGTAGCAAATTCTGCTTTAGCACCCTCTTCTGCAAAGAAATTATCTCCAAGAAAGCGATTACTGTCTGCCAATACCGCTGAAGACCGTCCCTTTGTAATGAGCTGGAAATCGATATGAATTTGCTGGCCGTTGTTCATAAATAGATCTTCGGGATAGTTGATTTGCACAAAATCATAGCGATAAGCTACCGGCAAATAGCCTGACAAAGATAGGGGGTTCAGCTGCGGAAGTGACTCAGCATCAGTACACACAGCAATGCATTGATCGCCAGCCATCAACGCCTGCCCTACGCGCAATGCCGCGATGGCATCCACCAACCGATCATCCGGGCAGCAATTTCCCTTAACCAGCAGGACATCCCCGGCCAATGATCCCAAGGGAAATTTTTCAGCCAAATAATTTTCACTTAGGAACGAAAATGGGGCGTTCAGCCATTTTCCCCATTTTTCGGCGATGGTCAAAATACCAACACGCAAATCGGCTACGGGACGTGTCAACGCCAATGGATAAAGCCCCGCCCGCCAATCCGCTTTGTCAAATAGAACGACATGCATAGGTCACCATTTAGAACGGCTAAAATAAAAAAGTCCCGATAAAATATCGGGACTAATATTCATTTATCTAATGACTGTCTTATTTCTTATTATAGCGGCTACGGAATTTATCGATACGCCCCGCGGTATCAACCAACTTCATTTTTCCGGTATAATAGGGGTGGGAAGTATGCGAGATTTCGAGTTTCACCAATGGATATTCATTGCCATCTTCCCATTTTATGGTTTCCCGGGTATCAATGCATGATTGTGTAAGGAAGGCATAATCATTTGACATGTCCTTGAAAACCACTAACCTGTAATTCGATGGATGCAAGTCTTTTTTCATTTTATCTATGAGTTACTAATATGCTTTATTAAGCGTGCAAAGATAGCTAATATGAATTAAACTTCCAATATTTTATTGGAAAAACAATTCACCGAAATACTGCGGCAAATGGAAATTAGGGACGGGAGAATCAATCCTATTCCAGGAAACAAAATGTGGCATGGGCAACTCGTCACCACATTTGTAAAAATTCCCCATACATTCCATGCCCGCTAATGAATGAATACGGTGGACGTCAAATACGCTAAACGGTATATTCAACAACAATTGCCATTCCGTGTCTCCCCTATTGCTGTTTTGGGCTTTAATATGGCTATACGTCTTTATGTCTTCCACCGTATGTTTTGGCAGCAACCTGCGTCCACTTTTGTCTTCCGTCCCGTAGCCAATCAATCCTGTTCCCAAGCAATTGAATTCCAAGTTGTAATAACGCTCGCCGTCAAAAGACACAAAAAACTCCACACAGCTATCCCTATAAACTGGGTCATTCGTATTGCGGTATTTAGCCCTGACATGCTTTTCTTTGACCAAATATGCCAGTACCAAGCTATCCGGGGTGTGTGCAATTTTCATGTGTACCGACGGCTTATACGGATAATCAGCCCAAGCCACCTCATCCAATTTGGTTGCATCCAAGGCGTCCAATGCTGCCCAGACGTCATCCATGCCTGAATGATAATTTATTTGTGCAGAAAAGGGGATGACCAATCGTTTCATATTGTATGCTTCGCTAATTGGTCTATGCTGTTACGAAGTTCAGGTTCATGTATTTCCAACAGTTCCACCAATTTGATTTGAGCCCTTGCCCGCTGCAAATTGTGGTCGGCATGGTGAACCTTATAATAATGGTCGCCCTCCAGAAAATCCGTGAGAAACCGAACAGCCTGCATATAAGGCAACAACAGCACCCCTTCCATCAATGAGTTGATTTCTTCCCGCACCAGAAAAGCATGTGCCTCTTCGAAATACCCCGCTGTATACGCTTCAAAGAGGGGGATGTTCAACGTTATGCTGCTCAAATCAGCTTCGTCTTCAGCAGCACTGTTGATGATGGTTCGGATGGCATCGCCAAAATCATAGGCCACATATCCAGGCATTACGGTATCCAAATCGATCACGCATTGCGCACGATCATGCACATCCAACAGTACGTTGTTGAATTTCGTATCATTATGGATGATGCGCAAAGGCAATTGGCCTTCAGCCGCCCGCTGCAAAATGGTATGCATGCGCTTTTCCCGTGCCTTCACAAACATCAATTCCTCTTCTACGCGACGCACCCGGTTTACTGGATCCGCAGCGATTGCCTGGTGTAATTTAGCCAACCGCCTGCCAATGTGGTGGAAGTCGGGTAATACTTCATGGATAAGCGTGACATCCAAATCAGCCAGAAGCCGCTGAAATTGCCCGAATGCACGCCCCCCCTCCCTCGCCTGCTGCGGTGTCTCCACGATATCGTAGCTCCGTGTATCGGCAAGCAAGATAAACATCCGCCAAAAGTTGCCCTCCGAATCCTGATGATAAGCCAACCCGGTGTGGGTAGGTATCAACGTCAATACCCGATCCGCAAGAGAGCGGCCATTGCCACCGATAGCTTCATATTTTCGTTTCAGTTGTTGCGTGACGATCGCTATGTTCTGCATCAGCGATGGCACATCCCCAAAGACGCGATGATTTATCCGCTGGAGCAGATAGTCTCTTGCCTGTTGCTGTGCGGTCCGTACGCGGTATGTATCGTTGATATGCCCCGAACCGAAGGGTATCACGTCAATCACATCGCCCTGAATGACAAATTTATTCGCTAACGCGGTTAGCTGCTGTGGATTAAAATTGCTCATAAAATACCCGGATCAGCTCCATGCACTCCAAAATGGCATGCAATATGCAAATTCGCCGAATAAAAACCATATCCTATACTCAAACAATCGTTTGCGTGATTTTTAGGGAAAAGCATACGCGCATTTTCGCCATTACGGCCGCTAAAGAGGGTTGGTCACCGGCCCGATTAGGCGGATGGATCAGCTGCCAGTACAAGGGGGGCGGCGTCCAATACATCCTTGCTCACACCGTCTTCGAATTTCTTGAAATTCGCTATGAAAAGCTTTGCCAGTTGGTTGGCTTGGCCATAATAGGCATTTTCATCCGGCCATAGCCGTACAGGATCCAGCACGGCATCAGGCACTCCGGGACAATTGACAGGGTACCGCAGTCCAAACACCGGGTGGGTTTGGAATATGGATTCCTTAAGTGCACCACTCAATACCGCACTTACTATCGCCCGGGTATATTCCAATTTTATCCGGCGGCCAATACCAAATGGCCCCGCAATCCAGCCCGTATTTAGCAACCAGACATTGATTGTTCCGTCTGCCAACTTGTTCCGCAGCAATTCCGCATAATTTGAAGGGTGCAGGGGCAAAAAAGCTTCGCCGAAACATGCCGAGAATACGGCCTTCGGCTCGGTGATACCCACCTCGGTACCGCTGACTTTTGCTGTATAACCCGAGATAAAATGATACATGGCTTGCGTGGTAGACAATAACGATACCGGGGGGATGACACCAAAAGCATCAGCTGTAAGGAAAAAGACATTCTTCGGCGCAGCAGCCATACCAGACGCCACACTGCCCACGATGTGGTGAATAGGATAAGCAACCCGGGTATTTTCCGTTTTCGACCCATCCCGATAATCCGGTGTGCGTGTGCCCGGAAAAAAATTAACATTTTCAACCAGCGCCCCGAAACGCACCGCATGGTAAATTTCGGGTTCGTCATTTTCAGTCAGCCCGATGCATTTGGCATAACACCCTCCTTCCAGGTTAAAAATCCCCTTTTCGTCCCAACCATGCTCATCATCCCCTATTAACCGCCGCCCCTTATCTGCCGAAAGCGTGGTTTTCCCTGTACCTGAGAGGCCAAAAAAGAGCGCAGTGTGCCCATGGTCATCCGTGTTGGCCGAACAATGCATGGAAAGTATCTGTTTGTCAAGTGGTAGCACATAATTCATTATTGAAAACATGCTTTTCTTTATTTCTCCGGTATAACCCGTACCAGCAATCAGCACCACCTTGCGCGTAAAGTTGATGACCACGAAATTCGTATTGTGCAGGCCATGCTTTTCAGGATGCGCGCAGGTATATCCCGGCGCAGCCAGTATGGACCATTCGGGACGCGCATTGGAGTCTGGCGAAACTGGCCGAATAAATAAGTTATTTGCAAAAATACTTTGATATGCGGTTTCCGTTACTACCCGCACACCTATACGATGGCTAGGGTCGGCTCCTACGATGGCATCGCGCACGAAAATGTCCCTGTCGTGGAAATATGTCCCCACCTGCGCAAACAGGTATTCAAACGACTCCTCGGCCAGTGGTTGGTTGATGTTTCCCCACCACACCGTATTTTCGGTACACGCATCGCGGACAATAAATCTATCGTACGGTGTACGCCCGGTAAAATACCCGGTGTCGACACATAATGCGCCGGAATCGGCGAGCAACCCTTCACTTTTGATCACGGCATGCTCCACCAATTCCGCTGTTTTTTTCTGATAGTGTACATTCCTTGCATTTTGAATAAAAAGGTAGCTTAGGTCAGGAATTGACGTTTTTTCGGCATTCATAGCTATTATTTACAGATTATATTTTCATTGACGCAGTAAATTTACAGATTAAAAAATCATAAAATCAAACAAAACATACTGTAAATCAGATTATTGTAAATACTACACTAAGTCAATAGGCTGGCATACAATACCGTTTATCGTTTTAGCCAATTTCAAAAAAAATGAATCACCTAAGCAAATGTGTCACATAATACACGGGCATTTTTAACTTTTATACGCTTTTGCTATCTTTAGCAATTGGCCAAGTACACTATATAATTAAAGACTAAAAACGATGAGACTGTATACTATTGATACCGGATTTTTCAAGCTCGACGGAGGAGCAATGTTCGGCGTAGTGCCTAAATCGATATGGCAGCGAACCAACCCTGCAGACGACCGGAACATGTGCACGTGGGCGACACGATTACTGCTCATCGAAGACGGAGCAAGGCTGATTTTGGTGGACACGGGAATAGGCAACAAGCAAGGCGACAAATTTTTCAGCCACTATTACCGCCATGGCGATGCCACGTTGGATAGCTCACTCGCCGCCCACGGTTTCCACCGAGATGATATTACCGATGTCTTCATCACCCATCTTCATTTTGACCACGTCGGAGGCGCCATTACACGCGAACAAGGAAACCTCGTTCCCGCCTTTAAAAATGCGACGTACTGGAGTAATGAGCAGCACTGGGATTGGGCTTTGTTTCCTAATCACCGGGAAAAGCCTTCCTTTTTACAGGAAAACATTATTCCCATCTATGAAAGTGGCCAGCTTCGTTTCATTGACGTCGAAGACGGCATTAGATTCAGTGAACATATCACTATCCGGTTTGCTTACGGCCATACCGATGCCATGATGCTGCCACAAATCGATTATCATGGCAAGACACTGCTCTATATGGCTGATCTCCTTCCATCGGCAGGCCATATCCCGCTACCCTATGTGATGAGCTATGACGTGAGACCGCTTACCACCATGGAAGAGCGCAAAAACTACTGGCAGGAAGCCGTGGACAACGATTACGCCTTATTTTTAGAACACGACCCCCTAAACGAATGTTGCACAATACAACTTACTGAAAAAGGATATCGACTAAAGGACACGTTTGCATTGAACGACTGGCTGTAAGAAAAAAGCCGTCCCAATGTACATCGGGACGGCTTACGTGTAGTTTAGTTAGTAAGTTTTACGCTAAGCAGAAGCTTGGCTTTGACGAATGATATTCAAGGCACCACCAGCCCTGAACCAGCCTATTTGCTGCTCATTATAGCTGTGGTTCACCTGGATTTCGTCTACTGAGCCATCTGCATGATGGATGACCAATGTAAGGGGTTTATTGGGTGCAAACTCCGTAAGCCCTACGATATCAAAGGTGTCATCTTCCAATATTTTGTTATAGTCATCCTTATCGACAAACGTCAATGCCAGCATCCCTTGCTTTTTCAAATTGGTCTCGTGGATACGGGCAAATGACTTGACCAATACCGCACGAACGCCCAGGTGGCGCGGTTCCATCGCCGCATGCTCGCGAGATGATCCCTCGCCATAGTTTTCATCTCCTACAACAATAGAACCTATTCCAGCCGCTTTATAGTCACGTTGTGTAGCGGGTACTGGGCCATACTCGTTGGTCAGCTGGTTTTTCACGGAATCTGTTTGTTCATTGAAGAAATTGACGGCACCGATAAGCAAGTTATTGGAAATATTATCCAAGTGACCACGATATTTCAGCCAAGGCCCCGCCATGGAGATATGGTCGGTCGTACATTTGCCTTTTGCTTTGATGAGCAACTTCAAGCCCGTAACATCGGTTCCCTCCCATGCAGGAAACGGATCAAGCAATTGCAGCCGATCAGAAGTTGGCGACACGGCCACCACGACATTGCTGCCATCCTCCGCCGGTGCTTGATAGCCCGGATCTTCCACATCAAACCCCTTTTGGGGCAATTCATCCCCTGAGGGTGGATCCAATTTTACAGCTTCACCTTTATTGTTGACCAAGGTATCCGTAATTGGGTTGAACGACAAGTCACCCGAAATCGCAATGGCCGCTACGAGCTCCGGAGAAGCCACAAACGCATAGGTATTTGGATTACCGTCCGCCCGTTTCGCGAAATTGCGGTTAAACGAATGGACGATGGTATTTTTTTCGGCTTTCTCAGCACCGACACGTGCCCACATACCGATACAAGGGCCACAAGCGTTGGTGAAAATCGTTGCATCCAAATCCGTGAACGTATCCAGCAAACCATCCCGCTCTGCGGTGTAACGCACCTGTTCAGAACCGGGATTGATACCAAACTCAGCTTTGGTTACCAGTCCTTTTTCTATGGCCTGTTTAGCTACAGATGCTGCACGGGACAAATCCTCGTAGGAAGAGTTGGTACAAGATCCTATCAATCCCCACTCAACCTTCAACGGCCAGCCATTCTTTGCCGCCTCCTCTTTCATTTTAGAAACAGGTGTGGCCAAATCCGGCGTAAAGGGGCCATTCAAGTGTGGCTCAAGCTCGGAAAGATTGATTTCCACGACCTGATCAAAATAGCTTTCAGGATCGGCATACACTTCCGGGTCGGCAGTAAGGTGTTCTTTGACCGCATTTGCAGCATCCGCTACATCGGCACGGTTTGTAGCACGCAGGTAACGCTCCATGGACTCGTCATAACCAAAGGTAGACGTCGTAGCTCCTATCTCTGCTCCCATGTTGCAGATGGTACCTTTGCCGGTACAAGACATCGACTGTGCCCCCTCACCAAAATACTCGACAATACAACCCGTACCACCTTTCACGGTGAGGATACCGGCCACCTTCAGTATCACATCCTTGGGCGCTGTCCATCCATTAAGCTTACCTGTTAGTTTAACACCGATTAATTTCGGAAATTTAAGTTCCCATGGCAGGCCAGCCATCACATCGCAGGCATCAGCCCCTCCGACCCCAATAGCCAACATTCCCAATCCACCCGCATTGACCGTATGCGAATCCGTACCTATCATCATACCACCGGGGAATGCATAATTTTCCAGCACCACCTGATGGATAATACCTGCGCCAGGCTTCCAGAAGCCGATACCATATTTATTGGATACAGATGCCAGGAAATCAAACACTTCTTTACTTTCAGTAGTCGCCACTGCTAAGTCCTTTTCCGCCCCTTCTTTTGCCCGGATAAGGTGGTCACAATGCACTGTCGATGGGACAGCCACCCGCGATCTGCCCGCCTGCATAAATTGCAATAACGCCATCTGAGCGGTAGCATCCTGCATCGCCACGCGGTCGGGCGCAAAATCCACATAAGAAGCACCACGTTCATACCCCTGCGTTGCGTTGCCATCCCACAAATGCGTGTATAAGATCTTCTCAGTAAGCGTCAAAGGCCGGTTTACCACCTTACGGGCAGCGGCAATCCGCTCCCCATATTGGGCGTAGACCTTTTTAATCATATCGATATCAAATGCCATCTATTAAGTAATTAGTGATGATAAAGAAAAGAAATAAAACAACGATCGATAACGTATCGTTGATATTTAAATTGTTGCGAATTTACGAAAAAAACAGGTCACAATGAGCTTTGGTAATCCGCTCCTTTAATTTGGAAATATTCTAAACAATGTAAACCTTATCAATTCATGGGAATCGATTACATCGAAATTAAATCCGGTGTTATGCGTTTAAGTTCGGCAATGGCATGTACAGGATTTTTAGCCGCAAATATAAAATTACCGGCCACCAGCACGTCCGCACCTGCTTTTAACAAGGCCAGTGCGTTATGATTGCTTATCCCGCCGTCAATTTCGATGAGCAAACCATCATTCCTTCCTGCGGCCAAGTCCCTCAATTCCCGTATTTTCCGGTAAGTAGTTTCAATGAATTTTTGCCCTCCAAAGCCGGGGTTGACCGACATGATGAGCACAACGTCTACATCTTCAACGATCTCATGAAGCAGGGCAACTGGTGTGCTTGGATTGATGGCCACGCCAGCGGTACATCCCAACTCTTTAATGGCATGCACGGTACGGTTAAGATGTGTACAGGCTTCCAAATGCACAGTGATGTTATCTGCCCCGGCCGCTTTGAATTGCTTGATGTATTTATCCGGATCGGTAATCATTAAATGTACGTCCAGTGGCTTCCTCGCATAATGTGCTATTGAAGCCAACACCGGAAATCCGAATGAAATGTTGGGCACAAAAACCCCATCCATGATATCAATATGGAACCAATCAGCTTCGCTTTGATTGACCATTGCAATATCGTCATACAAATGTGCGAAATCTGCGGATAGCACGGAAGGAGCGACAAGATGTTTACGCTTGGACATGACTTTTTTTGGCAAAGATAATGAATTGCTATTATTGTCAGCCAAAGCAAAGCCGATATTACTTGTCGGCTAAAAAGTCAAAACGTTCGCCCAGCTCAGCTGGGTATTTATTGACTAAGTCCTCATCATTTACAAGCCCCTTTTCATAATGCAAGCCACCACTGAGCAACCTATTCAGCAGTTTACGCACCAACGGATATTCAAATTCGGATTTATCCAGGGTGATGAGGTACGCATTGTCCGTGATTTCAATACTAGATTTTGTCATGATACGACTTTTTGTTTTCATTCGTAACTAATTACTTTTCAATAACCTCCTGCCTGCGGCAGGAAACCTGTGTTTTCATCGTCTTTTGTCAAAGTCACTGACATGACAGGTTTCATGGGCAAAAGTTACAACGCAAATGATAAGCTATCATTAATCATGATTTATCATACTGTTAAAAACTGGATGGCCAAGCATGGTATGAAAGGTTTTGTTACATTTGCCGCGGTTAGGTACACCATTCCTTCCGTATAACGGATTTTTTTAATAAATTTGGGTAAAAATATACGGCGACGTGGCACGGTTAAAAATCAAATATCAAGCAGTCAATAGTGGCGGACGCTATGCCTATTTCCTCAAATACGGGATGATACTGTCCAGTATTATCTTGATTACCATATTTTTGCCCAAACAACCCCGCTTCAGGTATGAATTTGAGAAGGGTAAGGTCTGGATGCATGAAGATCTGATCTCGCCTTATAACTTTGCCGTTTTGAAAACCCAGGCAGAGCTCGAAAAAGAACGGGAAGGTGTATTGAAATCGGTCTATCCCATCTACGACCACAATACGCAGGTTGGTGAGCAGCAACTCACGCAATATGAAGCGGATTTGCCGGAAAAATGGCAAGCCGCAGGGCTAGACACGTTGAACGAACAGCTATCCACATACGAGCAGGTTGGCAAACAGTTACTGGCGGAGATTTACAAGCGAGGCGTTATCGCGTTGAATAATAAATTCCAAGGCGATCGTACCCAGTATAACTTCACATTGCTGACCGACCATATAGCCAAACAAATGAATACTGCGGCTGTATTTACTACAGAGACAGCTCTGGAGTACATCACCAAGGCCGCCAGCAACCGATCTGCCATCAAGCAAAAGGAATGGTTTATTGACGCTATAGGCAGCTATATTTCCGTGAATTACGTGTTTAATGAGTCACTTACTGCAAGACTGGAAGAGGATGCCTTGGCTAGCATTTCTACCACCAGAGGCATGGTGCAACGGGGTGAGCTTATTGTGGCAAACGGCACTACCGTAAACAATGAAATTTATCAAAAAATCGAATCCTTACGGAAAGCCTATGAAGAAGAAGCCCGCATCGGCGGCAATAGCACGTTGGTGACGCTGGGCCAATTTTTCATTGTTGCGTTGGTGGTTTCGTTGCTTTTTGTGTTCGTTTACCTCTTCCGCAAAGACATCTATCACAACAACCGATTAATATCCCTCATTCTTATTGTCATTACCGGCATGCTGCTTGTACTGTCTTGGGCCATTAAAATCAAGCTTCCGAGCCTCTATTACATCCCATATTGCATTGTGCCGGTGATTATACGGATTCTTTTCGACACGCGTCTGGCCTTAAATATCCACCTGCTGATGGTTTTGTTGGCTGCTTTCTTTGTGCCAAACAGTTTTGAATTTGTCTTCCTGCAATTCTCAACGGGGATGGTGGCCATATACAGCATCAAGACCCTCGTAAAGCGGGAGCAATTCCTGATTTCGTCGGCCGTCATTTTGGGCACTTATTTAGTAGCTTATATCGGGATGGGACTCATGCGCGATGGTTCATTGACCAACCTCTATTGGTCGGATATCGCACCTTTCGTGTTCAGCGTGTTGCTTACTTTGCTGGCCTATCCGTTAATTTATGCCTTTGAGCGCTTATTTGGCATCATCTCAGACGTCACATTAATGGAGCTCACCAACAGCAACTCCAAGTTGCTCCGCGAGTTGTCTTATAAAGCTCCCGGCACGTTTCAGCACTCCATGCAAGTAGCCAATCTTGCGGAGGCAGCCATCTATAAGATCGGCGGCAACACGCTATTGGTAAGGGCCGGCGCGCTGTACCACGACATCGGCAAGATGTCGAACCCACAATATTTTATTGAAAACCAAACCAAAGGATATAATCCCCACGATGGTCTTTCTTTCGAACAAAGCGCTCAAATCATCATTTCGCACGTAGTCAAGGGCGTAGAGCTTGCAAGAAAGAACCAATTACCCGAAGTCATCATTGACTTTATCCGTACTCACCATGGCACCACGAGGGTGGATTATTTTTATCAATCTTATATCAAATCCTTCCCGGAAAAGTTTGTGGATGAAGATGTATTTCATTATCCCGGCCCTATCCCCTTCTCGCGCGAAACGGCAGTATTAATGATGGCCGATTCGGTAGAAGCCGCATCGAGAAGTCTAAAAGAACCGAGTGCGCAAAGCTTGAATGACCTGGTCGACAAAATTATCGAGTCCAAGCTAAGCCAAAAGCAATTGATAAACAGCAACATCACCTTGAAGGACATTACCATGGTCAGTGAAATATTCAAAGACATGCTGAAAAGCATTTACCATGTGCGCATTGACTACGATACCAGCGGCAAAAAAAGTAATACCATGCAAAAGGTGGATATCGAAACACCCCAGCATACCGACTGATTGTTTCCACTTCTTTTTCTTAATTGAAAAATAGCATTACCATAATGGTATGATAGTATCCAATACTTAAAATTGGCCTATCATGCGTTCGCCATCCATTAAACAAAAAACCAGCTGGCTATTTACTTCCGTTTTGACGCCTTTAAACACCTTCACGCCCCAACTCATCTTCATATCTGCCGCATTGTTGCTCTTACTCGGTTTGGGGGCGGCACCTGTTTACATCCTTGACGAAGCAAAAAACGCCCAAACCGCACGGGAAATGCTGGAGCAAAAAGAATGGATTGTTCCCACTTTCAATGGGACATTAAGGTCGCATAAACCGCCATTGCATTACTATTTCATGCAGCTATCTTATACCTTTTTTGGCGTCAATGCATTTGGAGCACGTTTTTTTTCGGCAATCATGGGATGGCTTACCGTGTGGATAACGTGGTATTTTGTAAAAAAATTCATTGGAAAACAAGAAGCATCCTGGGCGGCCGTCACGTTACTGTTATCAACACATTTTTTGTTTGAATTCCGGCTCGCAGTTCCAGATCCATACCTTATTTTCTTCGTTACCGCCGGCACGCTTTGTTTCCACGCTTACGTCATGGAAAATCGGATGAAGTGGCTGATGTTGTCTGCTATCGCCATCGCACTGGCTATACTGGCCAAAGGCCCTGTAGCGCTGGCCTTGCCCGGACTATCTGTGATTTGCTGGACGCTAATGACCAAAAGATTTCCCGCGTTGCTTTCATTTCGGATGATTCTTTATTTTTTAACGATCCTGGCCGTTGCAGCCCCTTGGTATGTTGCCGTACACATTGCTACTGATGGGGCATTCTCCCGGGAGTTCTTTTTCACACACAATGTTGGAAGGTTTAAAAAACCGATGGAAGACCATGGCGGCAATATAGCACTGATACCTGTAATTGTTTTTACTGGTTTGTTGCCCTTGTCAGTCTTCGCCGTGAATATTTTCAAATCCAAGTCTCATTTTCAAGGTAATGCATTGTGGCAATTGTCGTTGTACGTAGCCGTCATTACCATCCTGTTTTTCAGTATTTCGGGAACCAAGCTTCCCAACTATCCCATGTCTTGTTATCCATTTGTGGCCATACTGGTAGGCTGTTGTTTGGCACGTCTGACGGCATATCACCCTGCTGGGGGCAGGGACGCGCTGTGGGTACTGCTCTTCCTCTCCTGCGGCTTATTTGTCGGAGGATTCGTTGCGCTATCCTTCGAAAAGGCACTCAAAAACATGATGATGTGGCCATTGATTTTCCTAATCCCCATCATCGCCACGGCAATCGCCTTGCGCCAGCAGCGCAAAAAGGGAATAGGGCCTGCGCTTGTAGTCATTAGCGGCGGATATGCACTATTTAATCTCGTTGCGCTGTCATTGGCTTATCCCGCGCTTTACCAGCAGAATCCGGTGGCAAAAACAGTCCATCTTTTTCAACCGGGGGAACAGGTTTATGCCTATAAACGCTATAATTCAGCTTATAACTTCTATTTGGATAACCCCATTATTGTGTTAAGTGATAAAAAATCATTACAGGAACTGTTAGCAAGGTCTCCAAATGCCAAAATCATTTCAAGGGAAAATGAGCTGGCTGGACTTGCTGGCATCCCCATTAAAGTAATCGCCTCGGAAAACGATCTTTTTGAAACGCCCACCACCGTTATCTTTTGTGCCAAGATTCCTTCTGGTTATGAAGCATCCATTTTCAAGGCCGAATAGGATTACCTCGCTTCGCTCATCTTTTTTCCGTTATAGCGGTTTTGGTTGAGCGAGCTCACAAAAGCGCTATAACAGAAAAACCCGACTACGTCGGGCTTTAGTTGCGTTGGCGGTGAGGGCGGGATTCGAACCCGCGGTACCGTTTCCAGTACGACAGTTTAGCAAACTGTTCCTTTCGGCCACTCAGGCACCTCACCGTTTTTGCGAGTGCAAACGTACTACAAAAAATCGAATTTGAAAAACTTGTTCACGAAAAAATAAGGTAAAAGAAGCTAATTTTCCAACGGACAACTTCTCGCGTTCAACGACCATACAAAAGGTATCTTGTACTGCTAAGCACCAACGCTACTTTTCGCAAACTTTTGCTTTCTCAAATACACATACGACACCAGTAATACAATAAAAGCCACCACAGGGCCGATTACTACAGAAGTCGGATCACCGCTGGCTACGTGCGCAATAAATGCCGAAATAAAGGTAATGCCAAAACCTACGTAGGTCCATTCTTTCAACCAGATGGGCACAAAGGGCAATAAGAGGAACAATACGCCGATAATTTTGGCTACGCCCAACTGTATTCTAAAATAACTTGGAAAACCCAAATGAGTAAAACCCTGGCTTACATTCGGGTCAGTGAAATAAGCATACCCCGAAAATAACATCATTAATGATATTAATCCCGTAGCTATCCAATAAATTACGTTCTGTTTCATGTTCTATATTTTTTAATAATAACCGCTGCAAAATTATGATATATTAACTATATATCATATATTACTATACTAATGTATAGTATGTATTAATAATATAAAAAAAGGCGTACCTTTGTGAGAAGGTGTGTTCACCTCGTTTTATCATGGAAGAATTACACAAATTAGATCACTCGGAATGCCAAAATCGTATTCGGCCAGTAAAGGACGCCTTAGCATTTCTAAGCGGTAAATGGAAGCTTCCGATCATTCTTTCCCTTTGGCTTGGCAATAAGCGATTTTCGGAGATATCCAAAGAAGTAAATGGTATCACTGATCGCATGTTATCCAAAGAACTGCGGGATTTAGAAATAAACGGTCTTGTAAAACGTATTATCCACGACTCTTATCCGGTAGTCGTAGAATACATCCTTACCGATTATGGTAAAACCTTAAAGCCCATCATCGATGCTTTAGGCGCATGGGGGGCAACACACCGCCATCGTCTGGCAAACGGATGGAAGCAGGATTCCAGTGATGAAAAATAATCTCCTGTAAAACAATTCTTCCAAGTGTGGGATCGGATTTTTTTTTCACAGAACATTGCCAACTGGAAGGAAAAATGTACTTTTGCCAAGAATTTTGACTCCGTAGCTCAGCTGGTAGAGCAAATGACTCTTAATCATTGGGTCCTGAGTTCGAATCTCAGCGGGGTCACCTCTTGGGACAAGTCTAAAAAAGAAAGACTTGTCCCATTTTTTTGGCCTTGTAACTTGTTGTTATTCTGATAGATAAGAGCAATCGCAGAATTTAGTCTCGGAGTTCGATGTCTTGTTCCGTCAAATTCCAAAAATTCGGGGAACATCGAACTCACTATAAGCCTTTTTTCCTCAATATCGCCGTTTTCATAGCGTCTATCAATGTTTGCGACCTTTTTTAAGGTAGAAGCTACCAAATCTTTAATTTCCGTTCCTACTACTGCCAAGTCGTTTAATCTTCTTTCCAAAACCTCAATCTTCCCTTTGGTCAATTTCTTTACTTCTTGGAAATCATCGTCTGCCATTTCCCCATCGGCATTCTTTAATAGTGCATTTTGATAGCGTTTATTCAACGCATCAATCTCACCTATGATATTTGTGCGTTCGGTGTTTTGGGCTTTGGTTTTGTTATTAAAGTCTTTTATAAAGGCTTCAATAAAAACATCAACCATACCCTCTTTTGGCGACATATACCGCAGTTGTTTTAAGAAAGCCTCGTTAGCCGTGTCTGCTTTGAACCGTGTTCCGCAGGGGGAACTACAATGATAGTAATAATAGTAGTTTCCCATCTTTCCCTTTGAAGCACTTCCAGTCAGCATACGCTCGCATTTAGGACATTTGAGAAAGCCTCTTAGCGGTAAATTGTCCATAGCCACGATTTTAGGCTTTACAATCCTCTTTCTCCCATCGAGAATATCCTGTACATCGGCAAACGTCTTTTCGCTGATTATTGGCTCATGCTGCCCTTTGACAAAATATCCCTTTTCCTCTTTATAGGGAGGAATGAATATTTTACCACAGTACAAGGGATTTCGGACAGCTACCCAAAAATTATTTTTGCTAAACCGACCTTTTCCTTCGGCTTTCTCCCGAACCATTTTCCAAATCTGTTCTGTATTGAAATTATTGGAAACGATTTGTTCAAACGCCCATTTCAAAAGGGGTGCTTCAAACTCGTGGGGTGCAATGTATTTCTTTTTGCCTTCTGTTATCTTGTTCGCATACCCCAATGGAGCAGTTCCCATATACCGCCCTTCTTTTTTCGCCCTGCGCATTCCGTGAAAAACATTTAATGCACGCCTGTCGTTTTCAACTTCCGGCGATGCAAGATAGAATGCAAGCATGATTTTATTTTCGGGAATGGTAAGGTCTAAGGGCTGTTCTATTGCCACAGGCTCAACACCGTGCGACCGTAACTGGTTAATCATTTGATAGGCATCCCCTGCGTTCCTACTGAACCTATCCCATTTAGTAAATAATATTATTGACCCCGATTTGTTATTCTTTGATTTACGTAGGTTGGATAAATACTTCTGCCACTCTGGGCGTTTGAAAGATTTTGCCGAATGGTCTTCTATGTAAACATCCCTTACCGGAATGCCTTTTATCTCACAATATCTTCTTAATCGGTCTTCTTGGTCACGTTGCGAATATCCCTTGTCCGCTTGCTCATCTGTCGATACACGTATGTATAAATCTGCCTTTCTCATCACAACAATTTTCCTTGTTCATTGGGTTAAAGTTTTCCTCTTAGATACTGGTTAACGGCAATGTGAGCTATTTTCTTGACAAACTCCAAAATGGCTTCTGCTTCCTCTAAATCGACCTCCGTTCCTTTCTTTTTCAAGATTTGTACAACTCTTTCGGGAGTTAAATCGTTCGCTTTTTCTTTCTCCATCTTCAACTCTATTTTGCTTGTTAACCAAGCGGAATAATCCGCATCACAAACAAACTTATAGAGATGATGGAATGAATATCGGGTTATGTCTTTTGACTGAATTACTTGGCTTAGAATGGCTCAATGCATTAATATAGCCGAAGCACATTTACGGTATTCGCTCCGCTACTGACCGCAAAAGAGCTTACGGCTATGATTGGGAACAGGAGATTGAAGATGTC
This sequence comes from Parapedobacter koreensis, assembly GCF_900109365.1. GTDB lineage: Bacteria > Bacteroidota > Bacteroidia > Sphingobacteriales > Sphingobacteriaceae > Parapedobacter > Parapedobacter koreensis. Next base: position 146,935 of record NZ_FNZR01000002.1, read on the forward strand.
GTTCCACAGATTAGGCTGTTGCACTCCATACTTCAATCACCTGTTGTCATAATGATTGGCTTTAAATTCTTATTGCACCATTTACCAACGCTATCCTCATTATTTCCACAGTTGCTTTTATCTAAAAAGCGAGTATGCCTGTTATTCACGTTTCATGGAGCAAAGGTATTTCCGTGTTCTTAACGGAGGCAAAAGGTCAAGACAAGTTTGGAAAAAAATCTCCAGCCCGTTGGGTGTATTTTTTATCCAAAACCTTGTGCCTACTAAACACTAACCTTTTATGCTCCCGAAACGAAACACAGTATACTCCAGCTCTTTACACGAATAAAAAAAATGTCAAGCATGAGGAAAATAAGCATTAGAAATGGTATTGAAACAAAACAACAGCACCTCCTCTCATTGCCGAATAAATCAAAAAAAACAATTCAAAACAGTAAAGAAATGACACATCAAATAAACACATCAGAAGCAAGCGTATATGTTGGCACATACGCAAAATATAATGACGGTTCAATCTTCGGAAAGTGGCTAAAACTATCCGATTATGCGGACAAGGAAGAATTTTACACGGCTTGCAGGGAGCTGCACGATGACGAGGAAGACCCCGAATTTATGTTTCAAGATTATGAGAACATTCCGAACGGCTTAATCGATGAATGTTGGATAAGTGATAAAATATTTGAGGTTTTGGAAGCTTTGGAAGACATGGACGAAACCCGAAAAGAGGCATTTCTAATATGGTGCGACAACGGACATCGTAAGCTATCCGAGGGGGATATAAACGACCTAATAAGCGACTTTGACAATGACTATATAGGCGAATACGAGGACGAGGAAGATTTTGCCTTTGAACAGGTGGAGCAAATGGATTTACCCGAATTTGCAAAAACGTACTTCGATTATGAGGCTTATGCCCGTGACCTGTTTTGCGGTGATTATTGGAGCGAGGACGGTCATGTATTCTATAATTCGTAGATACAATTTTCGGGAACGGTGAGCCGTTCCCATCTTTATTAAATTTGCTCGGGCAAAAAAGACAGATCCTCCCCAGGTCGGAACAGTCTTTTTGCGAAAAATGGCACAATCACTATAAAATACGACTGTTTCACTATTTCTTAGATTGTATTTTTAAGATTAGTTGAGGAAGTATTTATACAGACTATAAGTCAGATAGTAGATGATATTGTCACAAATCCATGACAGAAAACGATATCAAACAGACAAAATGTCCGAAAAATCAGCACGGAATAAAATTTGATATTAACTAAATGCCGAACTTACTGAAAAGTAGAGTAAGGGAAGAATGTTAATATTTGGCGTTATTACTGCAAAGATAGTTATTTCTGCCCACACTTCCAAACCGTTAGGGAGTAAGCTGTATAACACTTGCTTGATAATAATAGTCATTACTGTTACATTCATATTGTTCACAAACGAGGGTTTGCCATCAGCAGTGATGGTTGAATGGTTGGGGGTAACTCTAACTTCGCTTGTCCGAAAGGCTTGCACGAATTGCCACCTTTGAATAACCTCGGTTCAGGCAATTCGTAATGAAATTATTTGAGAATGGCTTATGAGAAATATTGGAGTTCATTTATAAATAAAGAACTTACATTTTATGATACTGCAAATAGAAAATACCTAAAAAAAGGGTATTTACATTTTGACAATCGCATTTGGTTTCCTGAATTTCAGATAAAATTTAAAAGGTTTATAACTAACCCCAATAGTGTTGCATCTCACTCTTTCTTTCCATTCTTGAAAGTCATTCTCGAAATTAAAAGACGAAAGGGTTACAATCAAAGAAAAAATAAAAGACAGATTAGGATTAAGGAAAGACCTATCTGCTACGCCGCTCACTTTGATGCATTGATTTACTCGTTCTATTCAACATATTTATCAGAAAAATATGAAGAATTTGTTACAGAGAGCAGTATTGGCGAATCAGTATTGGCTTATCGTTCTCTTGAATCATGTAATATTGATTTTGCAAAAGAAGTTTTTGATTATATCAAATCAAAGGGTAAATGTGTAGCAGTAGCTTTAGATATTAAGGGCTTTTTTGACAATTTAAATCACGACACTTTAAAAGCGAATTGGCTAAAAGTTATTAACACCAATGAAAATGAGACTTTTGACAAGCTACCTAAAGACCAATTCAAGCTGTTTAATTCGTTGACGAAATTTGCTTTTATCGAAAAGAAGAATCTGCTCAGTGTATTAGAATTAAAAGAAAAAGATATTCAAAAGAATAGGTTAACAAGGTTTTGCGACATTCAGCATTTCAGAAATAAAGTAAAGTTAGCATCTACCTCTCCCCTCCAAGTAAATACTGAAAAAGGAATTCCCCAAGGTTCGCCAATGAGCGCTGTCCTATCAAATGTCTATATGATAGAGTATGACAAATCAATTATGTCTTTAAAAAAGGATTATGACTTTATCTACCGTAGATATTGTGATGATATCGTTATTGTATGTGATATTAACGACTTACAATTTTTAAAAAACAAACTATACCAAGAAATTGAAAAGCTCGATTTAGAAATTCAGCCTGAAAAAGAGGAAATAGTTTATTTCATTAGCGACCCCAAGAAAGGTTTAAGAGGATATGATGATTATAACGGAAAAAACTTTAAAAATTTGCAGTATTTAGGCTTTGAATTTAATGGACAAAATTCATATATACGTTCCTCAAGCCTTTCAAGATTTCACAGAAGAATGAAAGCGGGCGTAAGAGAAACGATTAAGCGTGCGTACGGCAAAAACGCAAAAGGAAAGGCACTTCTAAAGAAAAAGCTATATAATAGGTTCACACATTTGGGAGGACAGAACTTCTTAACCTATGCTTATCGTGCATCCCAGATAATGGATGATTCTGAAACTATTAAGAAGCAGGTGTCCAAGCATTTTGACCACCTAAACGCAAATATTGAGGAAAAAACGGAAAAACATTTAAAAAAGCTAAAGCGAAAAGGCAAAATAATGAATAAGAAAAAATAAAAACTACCCTAACCCTAAACTAATCAGATGAAAGGAATTAAACTTATACAAGAAAAAAAACTGGCAACCAAAACTACCTTCGTTGTAGAATTTGAGAGAACCAAAACCAATTTTATAGGCAAGGAAGTATTTAATAACGGCACAACTAAGTATTATCCTTTCTACGAGAAAGATGGGAAAATTGAAAAGAAATACAAATCTATCCATTGTATAACAATCGATAAGGGTGTACTCTTAAAATCAGGTGTTTCTTTTACTGAAAGTAAGGGCTTTGGTTTCACCAACCCCAAAGGAGTTTCTAATTTGTTTTATTATTTTCAAGACAAGTTTCCTAACGTAAATGAGTTAGTGATATCAAAAACAGCTACCTCAAAAATTGATGGCAATAAGTTTATTTTGAATTTTGATGATTTCGTACGATTAGAGGAACAGACAGGTAATTTTGTTGAGAACAAAAAAAATGAGAGCCAGAATCTATATCAGTTGATACTGCACAAAGTGATTCCTTCGGAAATTGACCCTCCAAACAAACCGGAATATGTCAAAGGTTCTCTAAAACTATTTATTGAACAATACAACAATGTTAACTTTTCAGATGAAGAAACTAAAGATTTAACCAATCTTTTGATTAACTCTGGTCTGCCACAGGAAACGCTGATTTCGGCAAAAACAGACATCGACATTATTTACATTGAAGATATTATTGAAGAATATAAAGGAATCTTAAAACAAACAACCGATACCTCGTCATTAGAGGAACGTTGGCATCAGTTTTTCAAAAAGCACACTTGGATATTTTCTCAAATATTTTCCTTTCCTGCGGTCTTTCTTGATGATAAAGTAAATGTTGGCGGACATAATATAGGTGGAAGTAAAGACAAAATTGTAGATTTTCTATACAGAAATAAGATTAATAAAAACATAGCTTTTATTGAAATAAAAACTCATTTGACACCAATAGTATCAAATTCTGAATATCGAAACGACTTATACCCCATCAGTAATCAACTAACTGGCGCAATAGTTCAGGTGCTTGACCAAAAGAACAATCTGTTGAAGAATTACCACTCTATAGTCGGAACTGAAGCAGAATCATTGAACTCGGTTTGTGTCGTTGTTGCTGGAGATACCTCCAAATTTGGAAAGAAAGGTCAAGATGCCTCCTTTGAATTATTCAGGTGGAGTAACAAAGATGTGTTGATTATTCCTTTTAACGAACTTCTCGATAAAATAGTAAATCTGCTTGACCTGTTTAAAAAGAAAACGGTATAAGAGATTGTGAAACCTATGAGATTATAATTACTTTTTAAAATATTCCGATGCTATTCCGCTAATCCCAACACTGAAATATTTTCTGTTTTCGCTCAATACCTTAACGGCGGTTAGCATTTCATCGGGGTCAGCGTATTTCAGTATATAGCCCGATACGCCTATTTTCAGCATATCCGTTACGCTCTCCGTGTCATCTTCCGTACTTGAAATTAGGACTTTCAAATCGGGATGCTTTTCGAGTATAAGTTTAGCCGTAGTAAAGTCATCCTCAATGAGACAGACATCCGGCAACTTGCCACCCTCTTTTATTTTTTGTAGGGCATCCTGCCCATACCCCGATTGGAACAATACCGTATAGCCTGAATTTTCAAGTTGCTTTACAGACATATCCCGAAGCTTTGGGTTGTCATCTATGACCGCTACATAGACATTGTTTTTGTTGTCTTTTCCAGTATTCATAATATCTGTTTTTAAAGTAGCGACCTGCAATAAAAAAAGCGCAGGCAACTACACTTACCGATACTAAGGCACTGGTACGCCGAACCCCGAATAAGCGAGCGCCCACGCCATAACGTGAGCGTCCTTACTTATTGTCTCGGGGTTTAAAAATTACCAGTTTTTAGTATCGAGACTTAAAGCAAAAACACTTTAAGTATTTTAATATTTTCTATTAGCAAAGATAACGAAGCGATTTATTATACACAATATTATAATCCTACCCTTTAAGTACAAAACATCTTATGTATTAAGCCCATTAAAAATCCCGCCACATCGGGCAGGATTTTTCTGTCTTTAATTACGGCTGTTAAACTGGAAACTTATTTGCTTCTCATTCCCGAAGTTGTCCGAAATCCAAATATCAAACGACTGTGATACGGTGGACTGCGAGGTGTAATACAGCCTAAATTGTGTCTGTGGCAACACGTACACGTCATTGGGCATATACGGCGGTTCACTGTAATAGCGCAATACTCCCTGTCCGTCAAATTGGAAATAGCGGATAAAGTATTTCGCATCATTAAAATTGCCCGACCGTTGAACGGTAATCCGTATTTCAACGGTCTGCCCGTTCGTTACCTCTTTGGGTACAGGCATCACCTGTACCTCAAAAGGGTAATTCTGCCTGATGTCGAGTTCGTCTTTTTCGCACGAGGTCAGCACCACGGCGCAGACCAACATCGCCAAGAGCATAAACATCGCCTGTACATTTAGCCCGTATTTTCTGATTAATGTTTTCATCCCAAATCAATTTTAAAAGTTAAACCTTAGTCCAATCCCTGCCGATGGACGGAACTGTTTCAAATCCGTACCCCAAAGCACTTTGGTACGCCCTTGCAGAAGCAAGACAAAGCGGTCGGACAGGTACGTTTCGAGCGTGAGCCGTCCGCCTGTGCCATAAACGAAATTGTCTTTGTCGAGGATGGTCGAACCGTCCGGTAGCATGGCTTCGCTCCGGTTGATGGTTTCGTAACCTGCCACGGCTGTAAGCCCTGCATTCAGCGTAACGGTCTTTCTTGCATCCCCCAATTGCTGAAGACTGTAACCCACCTCGCCCGTATAGGTTTCGAGCGGTATCTGTACATCCCTGTAACCGAAAAATTGATGGGTGTACTCCGCACCCCATATCCAGTAATTGCCGTTCTTTCCGTTCACGGTCAATGTCAAATTCAGATAGTAATTGTCGCTTATTTCTCTGGACAGCATACCTGCGTTTATTTCCAATCCCTTTTGTTTGGGGAGCATCCGCTGTGCCTGTACCGCCGTCATGCTTAGCATGGCAAGCACCACGGCAAAAATGTATCGTATCATTGTTCGTTCTTTTTGGGTTAATTAATCTTTAGGTGCATATCGCTTATCAGCTTGGCGTGTACGAGGTCTGAATTTTCCACCTGCAATACCTGTTGTCTGCCCCCGTTCTTTTCAAAAATTTCGATAATCAGAACCTCGTCATCCGTAACGGTAAACTGGTCAAGCAGGAACACGTTTTGGTCGGTGGTATTGCCTGTTATTTCGCCGAGCGTTTTGTACGTACGCAATGGGTTCATTGCCTTTTCCTGCACCACGGTACGCTTGGCGACTTTCTTGTCCACGACCTTGAAATTCACAAAATCAATGTTGAACGGCACATTGCTTTTGTTGCGCAGTTCCGTATGGAAATAGAATTTTCCGTAATGGACGTAGATACCTTTTAGCAGGAACTGAATGCCGTAGCTTTTTGCCCCGATGTGCTTTACAATCCTTTTATTCTTTTTGTAAATCGTTTCCATGAGCAAGCCAGCCAGTGACGGCGAATTACCCCCCAATTCCTCAAACAGAACATCGTTGCCGTTTTCCCTGTCGGATGCTTTTTGCATGGTCAGCAAATCATAATTCAGTGTTGCAGGATAAGGACTGTAAAAGACATTGAAATTGTAAAACCGACCATCGTCCGTGATGACCGAAAAATTGGTTTCCTCGTCAAAATCCCTTACGCTTGCCTTAATACGCAGTACGTTTTCCGCATCTTCGGCTTTGCCTGCGATAAGGTATTCACTGCCCAAATCCACATAGCGGATTGCCGAGGGGAATATGAGGTGCGAGGTCTTGCTGTACGTCACCTGCATTTCGTAAGGCTCAACCTTGCCCATGCTCAATTTTGTTGTACTGGATGCCATTTGCTGTGCATTCGCACCTTTGATAAAGACCGTTAAACAGACCATTGCCATGAGGCTTTTAAATATTGCGTTCATATCGTTATTGTTTATTTTTTAATGGAGATATGGAATGTCCATGTGTGTTTGTTTTTTTAGAAACATGAACATTTCATTTTCTTTCTGATTTTAGTTAAACATTAATTTTTTGAAACGAGGAATAGCTGATGACCGGCTTTGACGGTTACTTTCGGTGGCCTCAATTTCTTGGAGAAGTAACCCGATACGCCCTGTACCACACCACGGGAAAGGTCGCCTGCCATCTGTTGCCCTGCCGAACGTGTCATCATGATACTTGTTCCCCCCGTTTGGCTCATGTTGGAGGCTATCTCGGTAAGGGCATTCATTTCGGGAGAGTAAGGCACATATAGCCCTTGTTGTCCGTCCACGTCATACACGGTTATATCGACCGGAATAATGTTGCCCTCAAATTCGATGGATGTTACCTTTAACTGCAACCTGCCACTTTGAAACTTGGCATTAGCCGTCAGTACCGTTCCTGCCGGAATGGAACGGACGGGAGTTTGCGCCGTTTCCAACAGTCGCAACCGTACACCGCTTTCGCCCGTCACGGTCTGCGTTTCCTGCACCACAGCCCTAATGCTGTTTTTCGGTTGTATGACCTGTTCCGAAACGCCTGCCGTATAAAAGCCACGGTTTCGGGTTTCGTTCCAGTTTGCCAAAAATGCACTGTCGGTCGGCTCACGGTACAATGCGGACACCGTATTTTTCCTTACGGGTGTGAATGCCACGAAATGCTCTTTTTGCGAGGCACTCTTTGCTGAAACCGTTGTGTCCGCATTGCCCGTCTGTGCCGGATTTGACGGCAGGTAACGGGATGCCATTTCGTATGACTTTTCCATCAAAGCCAGTTGATCTTCTACGGTTGTTACAGGCGGTACGTCCTTTTCCGCCAGTTGCTCTTTCAGTTCCTCAACCTGTCTGCGGAGTTCCTGCGTTTCGTAATCGTTGTTGTCGTAGAACGAGGTCAGCGTACTTTGCGCACTTCGGTAACTGTTCAGAGCAGGGTTGCTGTTCCTGCGTGTACCACCGCCGTAAGCGTAGCCGTCTTCGTTGCCCTCATCCGGTTGCTCCGCTTCCGGATCGGCGGTACTGTCCTCGCTCCAATAGTCGGACAGTGACAGGAGTGCATTCCGCTTTTCCTGCATTTTCTGTTCGAGCATTTCCTGTTCATAAGCCTTTTGCTTATCGGATTGAAGCCCTGCATCGGTAGCCTGTGGTACGGCATCGTTCAGACCAATATCCTCAACCGTTTTCTTATCGGAGGATGGTTTGAAGATGAGGTACATACAGCCGAGGAACACCACGCCCATGAGGGCAAAAATGATGGGCTTTTTCAGCTTTTCGGCTTTGTTCTGCGCACCGTCCTGCGGTGCATCCATTCCGTTTTTTGGGTCGTCATCTTCGACCAAAAAACTTACCCTTTTGTTTTCACTGTCTTTCATACATTTTGCGTTTTAAGATTGTGTTAATACTGTCCTGCGGAGAAACCGAGGATTTGTTTTGCCCGTTAATCGGGTTTTCGATATGCTCTATCGTGATGGTATTATCGGAATGTGCTACATCGTAGCACACTTTCAACAGTACGGCAACGGACAATAGCGCATAGCCCAAAAAGAGCAGTAGCGTATAGCGGTGCTGTTTTTTAACGGGCATCGCTCGCCACTGTCCATCGAGCCTGTCAAACCAATTATTGATTGTTGTTCTTAGATTTTTCATGCCTTGACCATGTTTAGTGCTTGAAACGCCTGTTTTGGGAAGTAGCCTTTTGTGCAGGTACATCGCTGACCATAGCGATTGCTTCCTTTGCTTTGGGAGCGGTCACGACCGACAGGTCGGTCAGTTCCGATTGTTTCAGCACTTGCCCGTAACGGTCTTTTTTCGCAACTTCCATGCTGTTAAGGAAGAATTTGCCGTTTAGGTACTTCACCCTCATAAGGCATTCTACCCTGGGCAGGTCTTCGCCTGCCCATTGCAGAAAGCAGGTCAGCAACAACTCCTGTTTAACCACACCTTTGGGGCTGTTGGCGAGATATTCGCTGATGCTTGCTTTCAGTTTTCCGGCATACGCACCCTGCGTATGGAAATAGCCGTCATACCCTTTTGCGGTAAGGATTTTGGCGAACGTGTTTAAATCTGATATTGCTTCCATAATCTTGGCTTTAACGGTCTACGACTTCTATATCCCTGTTTTCCAACACGGCAAACTTTTCGATATTGAAGCCCTGTGGGTTGTTGTCAGACTTGACCGAGTTCAACAATAGGCATGAAGTGACCAAATTCCGTTTGGTCACGTTGCTTGGACGGATGATATACTGTTTCGCATACGTCCTAACGGCATAGGGATAAGTGTCGAAGTTGCATACCACGCTGTCCACCTCGATACGCTGTTGCACGTTGCCCGAAATGATACGGTTGTAGTACCCTTTTTCCGAGAGGTCTTTGTAATAATCAAAAGCAGATTTGTCGGCAAGGTTAAAAGCCCTTTTCATGTTGCTTTCGATAGCGTTCTTATCGGGTGCGAGCGTAAAGAACAGTTCATGGAAACGCTTAACGTGTTCTCTTGCCTCAACAGGTCTGTTGATGCTTGCATCCTGTGAAAGTGCCAACATCAAGGATTTGCCTTTGTCCATTACATATATTTTTTGGCGTTGTGCCTCGGCAAACTGGTAGGACTGCCATACGGCATAACCTACCACAGCGATGCAGAGTACGGCAAATACAATGGCGTACAGCCGTATTTGCCTAAAGCTGTTTTCGATATTTCTTAGTGTCTTAAATTCCATTGCTTCTTGATTTTTATTTGTTCATTAACCTGCCACCGATATTGCCTGCAACTGCACCCGTTCCTGCTCCGGCGATGTTTCCGGTTTTCGATGCCGTAGAGTTTACGTTGCGCATGAAGTTCCCTGCGCCCCCTGCCTGTATCACCCAACCTGCCACCGTTGGAACGGTGAAGTAGCCCACGATGCCAATTATCATGAAGATGATATACACGGTGTTGGATGTGTCGGGGATGTAGGTCGGGTCGGCAAGCATATCAATATCCCGTTCGATGATGAGGGATTGTATCTTGGCGAGCATGGAGCTGAACATATCGGCGATGGGCAACCACAGGTACACGCTGATATATCGGGTCAGCCATTGCGTAAGTGTGGATTGAAAACCATCCCATACACTTATCGCAAAGGCTATCGGCCCGAGTATGGACAGCACGATAAGAAAGAATGTCCGTATGGTGTCTATGACCAAAGCGGATGCTTGGAAAAGGACTTCCAGTAGTTCCCGAAACCAGTCACGGATGCTTTTCTTTAAATCGTACATTCCACGCTCCATGTACATACCGGATATGGCAACCAAATCGGACGGCGACCATCCCAATTCGTCCAGTTTCTTATCAAATTCCTCATCGCTTACGAGATAAGCGGTTTCGGGATTGCGGAGCATCGCCTCTCTCTCTAAAAGGTCTTTTTGTTCCTGCAATTTATTGAGGTCAAGCACTTGGTTTTCGAGCATGGCGTTTGTGCCTTTTACGACCGGACTTAATACCGCATTGATAGTTCCTAATACGATGGTCGGGAAGAACATAATGCAAAGCCCGATGGCGAACGGTCGCAGGAGCGGAAACACGTCTATCGGTTCTGCACGGCTCAATGCCTGCCACACTTTCAGTGCCACGTAGAACAGTGCGCCCAATCCGGCGATGCCCTTAGCCACTGTCGCCATATCGGCGGACAGTGGGAGCATCTCATCGTAAAGCGAGCGCAGGAGTTCGTGAAGATTGTTCCATTCCATAGCTTACCAGTATTTTTGTTCAGCAGTTCCGTACAGTTCAAGCACCCTTTGGGTGTTGTTCTGTTTTTTTGCCCTCAAAATGCTTACGGAAATATTCTTGTTGGTGAAATACCTTACAAGACTGTGGTAATCCTTGACCTCTTTGTAAACCCTGTCTATGATGTCCATACGTTCCTTGTCATTTAGGGAAAGTCCGGTCGAGCTTACAATCTGTTTCAGTTCTTTGAGCAGTTCCGTACTTTCGTTTAGGAGCGTGGAATATCCGTTGGCGATTGCCGTCAGTTCCTGCTCACTGAAATTCGGGTCGTTCATCATTTTGCCGAAATTGTTCACGTACATTTCGGACACATCGCCCACGAGCAACACGGTCTGTTGCACCTTACGGGCATCTTTCACCAAGTTGTTTACGGCTTTCAATTTGTCGTAGTATTCCTTGCCCTGTTCATACACTTTTTTTACCTCGTTGAAATTCTTTACCACGTTTGAAACGGTGGAAGAAGTCTGTATGATTTCATTTGCACTGTTGATGATACCCGATGCAAGGTTTGCAGGGTCTGTAACAACAAATTGTGCTTTTGCGGACGGTGCAACGGCAAGCATAAATGCCGTACACACCAGTAACATTGTTTTCTTCATTGTCTCTGATTTTTTTAAATGATTAATAACTATTTCCTTTTTCCCGTCTCTGCCCGGCAATGCGTTTTATCGCCAGTTCCACATTACCGTCCAGTTCGGATGCCAGTTGCATGACTTCCATTTTTTCGGTTTCCTCGGTGGTGTAGGCGAGGTATTCTTCGAGCGAAACCTCTGTGGCATACACGGCGGAGTGCGTACCGCCAAGCCCAATCCATACCTCTTTGTAAAGCCTTGACGGGTCATTGTTCTGATTGATGGAAAGGATTTGGGATTTTTCCTTTTCTGTAAGCCCCAACATTTCCTGTATCGCATCGAATTTGTTCATGTACTTGCGTTGGTCAAGCAGGATTTTACAGTCGGAATTGTTGATGATACTTTCCTTGACCACGGGTGACTGGATGATGTCGTCCACTTCCTGCGTGACCACGATGGCTTCACCAAAAAATTTGCGGACGGTCTTAAAAAGGTACTTGATATACTCCGCCATTCCCTCTTTTGCGATGGCTTTCCACGCTTCCTCAATCAGTATCAGTTTACGCACACCTTTGAGCCTGCGCATCTTATTGATGAAGACTTCCATAATGATGATGGTCACTATGGGAAAGAGGATTTTGTGGTCTTTAATCGCATCAATTTCAAACACGATAAAGCGTTTGGAAAGCAGGTCAAGTTGCTTGTCTGAATTGAGCAGGTAATCGTACTCACCCCCACGGTAGTAAGGCTCTAATACATTCAGGAAACCTGCAACGTCAAAGTCTTTTTCCCTTACCTGTTTTTCTTCCAGTATCTTTTTGTAGTCACCTTTCACGTACTCGTAAAATCCATTGAAAGATGGATATTCACCGCTTTGCTTGATACGGTCGATATAACCGCTCACGGCGTTGGACAACGCCACTTCCTCCGAACGGGTCGGCGGTTCGTCATCACGCTTCCATAAGGTCAGTATCAAAGTCTTGATACTTTCCCTTTTCTCGATGTCGAAAACACCATCGCCCGTGTAGAAAGGATTGAACGCAATCGGGTTGTCTTCTGTGTAAGTGAAGTAAACCCCGTCCTCACCTTTGGTCTTGCCCTTAATCAACTCGCACAATCCTTGATAGGAATTTCCGGTATCTACGAGCAGGACGTGTGCGCCCTGTTCGTAGTATTGCCGTACCATGTGATTGGTGAAAAAAGACTTACCCGAACCTGACGGACCAAGTATGAACTTGTTCCGATTCGTGATAATGCCTTTTTTCATAGGCAGGTCGGAAATGTCCAAATGGATAGGCTTGCCCGTGAGCCTGTCCGCCATCTTGATACCGAAAGGCGATGGCGAACTTTGGTAATTGGTTTCCTCGGTGAAGAAGCACAGTGCAGGTTCGATGAACGTATAGAAACTTTCCTCTGCCGGAAAGTCGCCTGCATTGCCTGCCATGCCTGCCCAATACAGCGTAGCGACATCCACCGTGTTATGCCTCGGTCTGCATTCCATCAATGCCAATGCACTGCCCGTATCGTTCTTTAGCTGTTTTAGCTCGTTCGGGTCATCCGACCACGCCATCACATTGAAGTGCGCACGGATGGAGGATAGCCCGAAGCTGTGCGCTTCGTTCAGATACCTTTCAATCCACTCTTTATTAATCTGGTTGGCACGGCTGTACCTTGCCAGTGAGTGCATATTACGGGCTGACTTTTCAAACTTGCGCAGGTTCTCATCGCTGTTATCCAAAAACAGGTACTGGTTATAGATATGGTTACAGCTAAGGAGCAAGCCCACGGGAGAGGCAAAGGACAATAGGCAATCGCTCCTGTCCGTGGACAGCTTTTCATACCTCGTATTTGCCGATACCGTGCCCGGCAAATCGTCCGTATCGGACAGGGTGTGCAGGCACAGCCTTTTGTTGCCGATACGCACATCCTCACTTCCCAAAGCTATATCCTGCATAGGTGTTCCGGCTTTCCTCGACAGGGTAAGGTACTGTTCGAGCAATCCCTGTGTGTCGTCTGTTCCGATGATGTCATCCTCGGTCAAGCGTTCCAGTTTCACAAAACCGCTATCATTGATAATCCGCTCAAACTGTGCAACCGTCTCCATGAAACGGCGGACGGTTTCTTTATCCCTAATTTCTTTCGGGATAAGCACACCTCTGCAAAGCGAACTAAAGTTGCTCTGCATCCGCATCCGCTCTTTGGTCGTCTTGGTCAAAAAGAGATAGCAGTAATGGTTTAAAAAAGGACGTTCGTTGAAATGTTGCTGATAGGATTTCGCAAGGAAACTTTGGTCTTCCCGTGCAATATCCGGTGCATAACTTTCCTTGATGTACCAGTCCTGTTTATGGACAATGGTATAGTCCGGCAAGGTCTTGATAGCCTTGTGCCAAGCCGAATGAATAGCATCGTACTCTGCCGATGCTACCGTGAACAGTTCCGGCAGGTGTACCCGAAAGCAAGCTGTGATGTCCGCATCTTTTGAAATGATACAGTTGTGTTCCACAGCCAGTAATGGAAACTTGCTTTCCAACGTTGTGGCTTTTCCTGTATTTCTCATAAATGACTGGATTTAGAAGTGAATTTTAAATAGCGGTGTACGGCTCTGCGACAGATGATGTATTTCGGATGCCTTTTCTTTGCCCCGACTTTCATCAATCCGTATTCGCCGTATTTGCCGTTCAATGCGAATGTTTGCCAAACGATGAGCGATGCACCGCCTGCCCCGACAAGCAGGCACACGTAGGAGTTTACACCTGCCATGTACATGACCATGACGAGGATAAGCACGCCGAGCAGACCACCTGCGAAGATGAACAGGTACTGTGCTTTCAGTCCTTTGAACTCGACCGTCCTGCCGATACCTTTATTGATATTGTAATTGCTCATAATACGCCAGCTTAAAGGAAGAATGAGCGGAGAATGGTCGCCGCTACGATGAGGAAGATACAAGCCCCAAACCACGACGCCGCAGTCTTGCTTGTATCGGGGTCACCGCTACTAAATTTATTGTACACCTTTACGCCACCGATTAACCCGACCACAGCCCCAATCGCATAAATTAATTGGGTCGCAGGGTCGAAATAGGATGTCACCATCTGCGTGGCTTCAGTGATACCTGCCGAGCCGTTGCCCTGTGCAAACACACCGAATGCCGACAGGAACGCAACGCCTGTCAGCAACACTTTTTTGCTTTGTTTTACCATGATTTAACTGAATTAAATTGTTACTACTTGCCCACCTCGTGTGGGCTTTCGCAACAAAAGTCTTATGGAAATCGAAGCGTTATGGGAAAGTGGAATTCAGCGGAATTAGTTGGCAGTGAGTGGCGATTAGACACTCAAAAATTAGTATTTTAGCAAATAATTGAATCAAGCAAAACTTTTAAGTGTTTCAAAACTGATTTGAACTTTACTTATTGTTAATCGCTCATTTTTCATGGTAGAAATTATAGGACTTTTATGTTCCTGAATAACTTGGAATTATTACTTTATGACGGAAAATATACAACTTGAATATGATGCCTTTTTAAGGTCATTTAAAAGAAATGTGGATGTTCCACATTCATTTTTATTAGGTGCAGGAGCTTCAATTAGTTCTGGAATTCAATCTGCATACGATTGTATTTGGGAATGGAAGAAGGATATCTATCTTTCGAAAAATATAAATTCCGCAGAGTTTTATAAAAACTACAAAAATGAATCTGTCCGAAAGAGCATTCAAAACTGGTTAGACAATCAAGGAGAATATCCTCCTATAGATTCTCCTAATGAATATTCTTTTTATGCCGAAAAAGCTTATCCTATTGCCGATGATAGACGGAAATATTTTTTCAGTCTCATTGAAAATAAAGAACCCTATATCGGATATAAATTACTTTGCACGTTAGCTGAACATAACATTGTCAAATCCGTTTGGACGACAAATTTTGATGGGTTAATTGTTCGTTCAGCACATCAGAATAAACTGACACCAATAGAGGTAACATTAGATAACGCTGATAGAATTTATAGAAATCAAAGTAGTAAAGAGTTGCTAACTATCGCCTTACATGGTGATTACAAATTCTCTACTCTGAAGAATACGGAAAAGGAGTTAGACAATCAAAATGATACTTTTATAGAGCATTTTTCTAATTATCACATTGATAAAAATCTAATAGTGTTAGGCTATAGTGGCAGAGATAAGTCTCTTATGGACGCAATTTTTATGGCGTTCTCCAAAAAAGGCTCTGGTAGATTATATTGGTGTGGATTTGGTGACCAAATAAATAAAGAAGTATCTGATTTGATTTCAAAAATCAGGAAGTCGGGACGAGAAGCATATTACATATCAACTGATGGTTTCGATAAGACCTTAATACATTTATCAAAATCGGCATTTGAGGGAAATTCTGAAATTGAGCAACAAATCCAAAAAGCTCTGGAGTCCTCAAAAGATGAAGAATATTTTAAAACAGAGTTTAGCCTAAATATTAAGAAAACGGATAAATACATAAAAAGCAACCTTCATGCTGTTACATTTCCAAAAGAAGTTTTTCAGTTTGAGATAGATTATAAAGATGAAAGACCGTGGAGTTTTTTAAAGGAAATAACAAAGGAAACAAGTATATGTGCAGTACCTTTTAAAGGTAAGGTCTATGCTATCGGAACGTTAACAGACATAGATAAAGTTTTCAAAGCACACCTAAAAACGGAAATAAAAAGAGAGCCTATTTCAAAATATGATGTAGAAAATGTTTCTGCCTTTCAGTCTTTAATGTTAAAAGCAGTCTTGAAATATATTGTCAACAAGTATGAAATAGACACGAATTTCAAGGGTAAAATTTGGTTAAAATCTATCGTTGGTAAATACGATGAGATTAACATACACAAGGCATTGTTTCTTTCGTTTTACTTCGATAAAAACAGCAAATTTGCATATTTATCTTTCGTTCCTGCCGTTCATCTTACTTCTAATAACGAGATTTCAAAACAGCATAAACAATCGATAAGTAAAGGGCAATTAGAAAAATTATACAACAATAAATATGATGAATTATTGAGTTTTTGGAATGGAATTATATTTCCAGAAAGGAATTTAAAATTCGAATATCCCGAAAAGTCGGGAACTGGATTTGAGTTTCAAATATCTTCCAATACTGCATTTGGTGAAATTAATGTTTTAGACCCAAATTTTCGGACATATAATCCGAATAATTATAACAAAAGGCAAACCCAATTTAGAGGTGTTCAGTTTTTAGAACCACAGTTGATGTTCCGAAATGTTGCATCAGATATCGAATTCAAAGATTATCACCCGATGAGAGGTTTAGTCAATAATAGGCCTTTTGATGTCAATTTAAATGGATTAGTCTATTCGACGGAGGTAAATCTCACCGTCATATGCGGTAGAAATTATGCTGACAAACTATTTGATTTCCTTTCAGAATTAAATTCAAAGCATGCGCCAGAAAACAACAATTCTGACTATTTAATCGAATATCCTGGTTTTTTATCTACATACAATTTACCCATAAATATACCGAATGCTGATAATAGCGAAAAATGGGTAGATATTAATTTTAAAGCGGATAGTGTGGAGGAAAATCATACAAATGCTTTGAAATTAGCAAGATTGATAACATCGAGAATAGAACAATTAGCGAATACTCAAAGTGTGGGACCTGTCGTGATATTTATTCCCAATGAATGGCAACCATTTGAGAATTACACTAATCAAGGTGAAACTTTTGACTTACATGATTACGTCAAGGCATTTTCTGCTTCCAAAGGCGTTACTACACAATTAATAAGAGAGGAGACATTAGATGATAAATTGAAGTGTCAAATTTATTGGTGGCTTTCACTATCCTTTTACGTTAAATCACTTAGAACACCTTGGCTGTTATATGGTCAAGAGAAAAACACAGCTTATGCAGGAATTGGGTATAGTATTTCACATAGGGGAGATAAATCTGAAATTGTTATCGGTTGTAGTCATATTTACGATTCTAATGGTCAAGGGTTAAAATATAGGCTTTCAAAAATTGATAATTATTTTTTAGATAATCAAAATAACCCTTATCTGTCTTTTAAGGAAGCTTTTCAATTTGGGGTATCAATCCATGAACTATTTTATCAGTCGATGGACAAAGTACCTGAAAGAGTGGTGATACACAAAAGAACCAAGTTTACGGAGGATGAAATTAACGGTATAAAAGCAAGTCTTAATAAAGCTGGAATAAAAAAGATTGACCTTATAGAAATAAACTACGAAGCAGATGCACGGTTCTTAGCAATGAGTGTGTATCAGAATAATTTACAAATTGACAAATTCCCAATCTCAAGAGGTACTTGCATTGTAACAAATAAACATACAGCTCTGTTATGGACACATGGTATAGTACCTTCTGTACGACAACCTAACTATAAATTTTATTTAGGGGGTCGGAGTATCCCTGCACCGATAAAAATAATTAAGCATTATGGTGAATCGAATATAGATATTATTGCGAGAGAAATATTAGGATTAACTAAGATGAATTGGAACTCTCTTGATTTATATTCTAAACTTCCTGCGACAATTGATTCATCAAATCAGATTGCTCGAATTGGTAAACTGCTTTCAAGATTTGAGGGAAAATCGTATGATTATAGACTTTTTATATAACTTCTTAATCAAGACCAAATAATAAGGGAGCTTGCTCACACAAACTCCCCAATGTCGAAATCCTCTAAATCACTTTTCCGCAAATCGGGAGAACTGAAATCCGTTCCGGCGGAGAGGCTCTTGTCCAACAACTCTGCAATCTTCCGTGAAGCCCCATCCATTGAGTTTTCGAGCAGACTTAACAATTCAGTTCCCTGTAATCGCTGAACTATATCCACCGCTTTCTGTTGCTGGGCAGGTTCAAGTGTATCTTGCTCCAACCATGCCCCCACGGTCGTCAGTTCATCAAAGGTAACCCCTGTGGCAAACTCATTGTCGCTGTCCTCAAACCCGTATTCATCCCATTCGTCTGCCTCATTTTCAAAATCGGACATATTCCCGAAATCTTCATCCGGCTCTCCCTCAATCTGCGGATTTTCCAATCCAACACCTATCCCGTAGGTTTCTGTACCAAAATTATCCGCTATCCAGTCACGTTCGCCCGATTGTCTCTTTGTGGCATTCGGTGGCAAGGTGTGGCGTTCCACAGGCTTCGGAAGCCCCATAATATCCGGCAGGTCTGAACTTTTCTTTTCCGGCTTTATTTTCCTGTGGACGTTCTTATGGATGACCACCTTATCTTTCAGCAAAAGGATGATGACGATAATAAGGCATATTACAATCAATGTTTCCATAGCTATAATATTGGCTTTTGCTTGTCGGCGTAGATAATCTTTATTTCGTCTCCGAACTCCTCAAAGTGGTGTTTCAGTACACTGTGCAGGTAATCGGTAAGCGTAATTTCTCCCTCTCCGAGCAGAAAGACAATACGGGATAATTTCTTATGAAAATCGGGGCTTATATAGACCGATTTTCCGCACCTTGCCACGACCCCTGTCGGTCTTAAAAATGCCGATTTGTAATGCGCTTTGCGCAATACCTTTTCCGGTTGTTTTTGCTGTGTCTTGTTCATAATCGAATACTTTAAAAAATGGGTTTAAACTTATTGTTGAAATCATCGGTGATGGCTTTCTCGAACTGTTCAAAATGATGTTCGAGAATATTGTCCAAATAGGCATATAGGGGTATCTTATCTTCCCCTATAACCTGCACGATACGGGAAAGCCGTTCGTGGTATTCCTGCCGGATGTAGATGCTCTTATCACCACGGCGTGTCATGGTATGGCTGTTGAGGAAACGCTCGCCATAGCCCGTATCGGAAGCCCTCTTTTGTCGGGTACGTTCTTTGGCTACGGGCTTTTCCGTTGGCTTTTCCGTTGGCATTTCCTTTGTCGGCTCTGCGTTCGGCTCTTGCGGTGCTACCGCCTGTTGGGGCTTCTTTGTTTCGCCCGCCATGATGGACATGAGATATGCCTCGTCAATCGGAGCATTCGGCTTTTTCTTGTTTTCATTCTCCATAGCGGTTACAGTTTGACGGTTCTTAGAAATTCACTGATGAACAAGTCCAAGCCGGAGGCTTTCATCAATCTTTTGTCGGGGGGCAATAGTGTGGAGCGGAAGACGGTCTTTGCCGTTGCCTCGCTTTCCTTGCGGAAGCGTTTGCTATCGGCAATGCGTGTTTCCATTGCTTGCAGTCCGACCTCGTTAATGACATTGCCGTAGATTTCGTACAGTTGCGATTTTTCCCTGCCATCGACCATGTTCCAAAACAGCCGTATGGTTTCGATGGAGGTCTGCCCGTGTTTCATAAGGACATTGGTCAGCACATCGGTAAAGCTCAATGTGCTTTCCATGACCACACGGTCTGCCGTAATGGGCGAAAAGATGTGGTGCATTCCTGCCAGTGTGTTCAGCAAGCCCGAAGTGTTCACCGTTCCGGTCAAATCAAAGAAAACCACATCCACGGGAATGGTCGAGGACTGTATGAATGCTTCCGCATCCGTTAGGGCATTGTCAGCCTTGCTTTGCAGTACCGGATAGGCTTTCTTGTTGATGGTGGAAAATTGGCGGTGTGCCAGTTTTTTCAGCACCTCGTTCTGCATGACCGCTTTCAAATCCCGTTCCCTCATTTGGCAGATGCTGTGCTGTGGATAGTCACAGTCAAAGACGGCTACATTATAACCCATTTGGTAATGGAGTATGCTTGCCGTAACCGTTGTAAACGTACTTTTTCCAACGCCCCCTTTTTGGCTTGAAAAAGCAATGAATTTTGTCCTGTTTGTTGCTTCCATTTCTATTCTATTTTTAAGTTTCTGTTTCCGTGGACTACCTGCCGTCCTGCATGGAGCAGGGCTTTCAT
This sequence comes from Parapedobacter koreensis, assembly GCF_900109365.1. GTDB lineage: Bacteria > Bacteroidota > Bacteroidia > Sphingobacteriales > Sphingobacteriaceae > Parapedobacter > Parapedobacter koreensis. Next base: position 167,209 of record NZ_FNZR01000002.1, read on the forward strand.
CCCTGCACACTGTCCGTCAGTCTTGATACAATTCCGTCTGTCGGACTTGCCCTCATTCGTTCAGTCAGCCATGCCGTCATTCCGGCTTTCATACAGGCAAGACCGATGGCTTGCCTATCGTCCTGCCTGTTGGAACGGCTACTGGATAGTTTTCATGCCGTCCGGTATTCGTGCCTGCCGAGCGGAACGCCGTCATGTGTTCCGGCATTCCTGCGCTCCGTCTTTCACAACTGCCATCGGGAGCGGATGCCTGCAAACAGGCTTGCGTGACTGATAGCGCAAAGAAGCAGGTTATTCCGTTCCATTGATTTAAAGCGGTAATCCACGGCATTTTTTGGCAATGTTTGGTCGTGGCGGATAGGTCAATGCTTTGAAAAAGCTACCCTTACTTTGTAAGGGCTTAAATGCAAAGGGTGAATGGAAAAATCATTGGAGAATGGAAGTTATGGGCGGAACGGCGCAAAGCCGTTTTTTTCCGCTTTACCCAATCCGCATCCGCCGATAGGCGGACGGATTTTCTGTTCACCCGAACAGAGCAAGTTATGTTTTGAGATGCTCGAAATAAATTCCGCACCTCAAAACCACTTGCCCTTGCAGGGGGCTGAAAACCGCTCCGAAGTCGCAGTTTATAGTAATTAACTAAAGTTGAGCTCGCTGAAGCTCGGTTATTAATGGATTTAGATATGGAAGACAACAGAAGAAACCGAACAAACAAAGTTGGTCGCAAGCCTAAGAAAGACCCTGCCATCCACCGTTATTCGATTAGTCTCAACGACATGGAAAATGCACAGTTCCTTACGTTGTTCGAGCAATCGGGAATGAAAGTAATGGCGCATTTTATTACAGCCTGTATCTTTCAGAAGCCAGTCAAAACCGTAAAAATTGACATGGATGCAGTCGATTTTCATACGAGGCTCACCAATTTTTACAGCCAGTTCAGAGCGGTTGGCGTGAATTACAACCAAATCGTGAAGATACTTTACCGCAATTTCTCGGAGAAAAAGGCATCGGCTTATCTCTTTAAACTGGAAAAGCAGACGGCAGAAATGGCGGACTTATGCCGGAAAGTGATTGAACTAACACAGGAATTTGAAAAAGAACACCTGCAAAAACACAGATAAGATGATAGCAAAGATTGGAAAGGGTGAGAATTTGTACGGTGCTATTTCCTATAACCAAAAGAAGATTGACAGCGAAAACGGACAGGTTCTGTTGTTGAACAGAATGCCCGAAACGTTGGATAATACCTATTCGACCGCTTACCTGCACCAGTGTTTTGAGCCGTATCTGTCCGCAAATATCAAAACAGAAAAGCCAGTGCGCCACATATCGCTGAACCCTGATCCTGCGGACAGGGTCAGCGATGGGCAGTTCGTAAAAATGGCGCAGGAGTACATGGAGGGTATGGGTTATGGCAACCAACCTTATATCGTTTTTAAGCATACCGATATTGAACGCACCCATATCCATATCGTAACGATCTGTGTGGGTTTGGACGGCAAGAAGCTACCGGACAGTTACGACCATCCACGTTCGATGGCAATCTGTCGGGATTTGGAACAAACGTACAATCTTATACCTGCCACGGAAAAACAGCGCACCGGAAACGAGCAGGTATTCCGTCCGGTGGATTACAGAGCCGGAGACGTTAAGAGCCAAATCGCTTCGGTGGTGCGACACCTGCCGAAGTATTACGGGTACGCAAGCCTCGGAGCATACAACGCCTTGCTTTCACTTTTCAATATTACGGCAGAGGAAGTCAAAGGGGAATTGCACGGACAGCCTAAAAACGGGCTTGTCTATTTTGCATTGAACGAACAGGGAGAAAAAGCGAGCAATCCATTTAAAGCATCCCTTTTTGGCAAACAGGCAGGACTGGACGAACTGCAAAACCAATTTGCAAAGGCTAAGCAGAAAATGAAAGCCGACCCTGTAAGAGCCGTACTCAAAAGCACCATTGAAGTGGCGATGGACACCGCCACTAATGAAGCCGATTTTAAAAAGCAACTGTTGGAGCAGGGCATCAATGCCGTGGTACGGCGAAACGATGAGGGGCGTATATATGGTATGACTTTTATCGACCATGAAAGCCGTACCGTTTGGAACGGTTCAGCTTTGGGCAAAAACCTATCGGCTAATGTCTTTAATGATTGGTGGAACGGGCAGGCGGTCGGGCAACGCCAAGAAGCTGAAAAAGCAACCTCACAAAATCCGCCATCGACCGCAGAGAAAGAGGAAGCCCATGCACTTTTTAACTTCCTTAATAAAGAACAGCAGACCAATGATTTGTTGATAGACGGATTGGGAGGGCTATTGCCGGAAGCACAGGGCGAAGACTACGAGGAACAGGCATTTGCCAACCGCATGAAGAAAAAGAAGAAACACAGAAAACGGGGAAGACAACAATAGCTTTTTTGACCATCAATGACCAGGATTAACATCTTGGTCATCGTGGTTTTTAAATACTGTCAAACAAAGCCACCAAAAGCCATCCTAAACCGCTTTGGATATGCCCTTTTAAATACCCTCTAAATTTCCTGCATCACTAAAATTTTTTGTTATGCAGGGAGAAGACGATTTGAGAGGATTAGCCAAAATCATGGCTTTTATGCGTGCGGTAAGTATTCTTTTGATACTGATGCACTTTTATTGGTTCTGTTACGGGTTCTTTGCCGAACGTGGATGGACACTGGAAATTATCGGCAAGATACTGACCAATTTCAACCGTACCGCAGGACTGTTTGCCCACACCCTTTACACCAAGATTTTTGCATTGCTGTTGTTGGCGTTAAGCTGTCTCGGCACTAAAGGTGTAAAGAATGAAAAGATAACATGGACTAAGATTTACACCGCCTTAGTTATCGGCTTTGTGCTGTTCTTTCTGAACACGCCATTGTTAAACCTGTCGGCAGGGGTTGCCACATTCCTTTACATCCTTACAACAAGTCTGGGATATATAGCCTTGCTCATGGCAGGGGTATGGATGAGCCGACTACTCCGCAACAATCTGATGGACGATGTTTTCAATAATGAAAACGAGAGTTTCAAACAGGAAACCCGTCTGATAGAAAATGAATACTCGGTCAATCTTCCTACAAAGTTTTTTTACAAAGGCAAGTGGAACAATGGATGGATTAATATCGTCAACCCTTTTCGAGCCTCGATTGTACTTGGTACTCCCGGTTCGGGAAAATCCTACGCCATCGTAAACAACTACATCAAGCAACACATCGAAAAGGGCTTTGCGATGTATATCTACGACTTCAAGTTTGACGACCTTTCCACGATTGCCTACAACCATTTGCTGAAACATTCCGATAAGTATAAGGTAAAGCCCAAGTTTTATGTTATCAACTTTGACGACCCACGCCGAAGCCACCGATGCAATCCCCTAAGCCCTGCCTTTATGACAGACATTTCCGATGCTTACGAAGCCTCATATACCATCATGCTCAACCTCAACAGGTCGTGGATTTTGAAGCAAGGGGATTTTTTCGTGGAAAGCCCAATTATATTGCTTGCTTCAATCATTTGGTTTCTGAAAATCTATGAAGACGGAAAGTATTGCACGTTTCCCCATGCTATTGAATTGCTGAATAAAAAATATGCAGACGTTTTTACGATACTCACCTCATATCCCGAACTGGAAAACTATCTTTCGGCTTTCATGGATGCGTGGCAGGGCGGAGCGCAAGACCAATTGCAGGGGCAGATAGCATCGGCAAAAATTCCATTGTCACGGATGATTTCGCCACAGCTTTATTGGGTGATGACGGGGGATGATTTTTCACTGGACATCAACAACCCACAAGAGCCGAAAATCCTGTGCGTGGGTAATAATCCCGACCGTCAAAATATCTATTCGTCCGCTTTGGGATTGTACAATTCGAGGATTGTAAAACTCATCAATAAGAAAGGACAGCTTCAAAGTTCCATTGTCATAGATGAGTTGCCCACCATTTATTTTAGGGGTTTGGATTTTATCAGTACGGCACGTTCAAATCGGATTTCGTCACTTTTCGGCATCCAAGACTATTCGCAGTTAACGAGGGATTACGGCGATAAAGAAAGTAAGGTTATACAAAACTTGGTCGGTAATATCTTTAGTGGACAGGTCGTTGGGGAGACAGCAAAATCACTTTCTGAACGCTTTGGAAAGGTCTTGCAGAAACGTCAAAGCATCACCATTAACCGCAATGATAAATCCACGTCTATATCCACCCAATTAGACACGCTTATACCTGCATCTAAAATATCCACCTTGACACAGGGAATGTTCGTTGGGTCTGTTTCAGATAATTTTGATGAGCGTATCGAGCAGAAAATCTTTCATGCTGAAATCGTGGTGGACAACGAAAAGGTTTCTGCCGAAACCAAAGCCTATAAGAAGATACCGCAGATATTATCCTTTGCCGATGAACACGGCAACGATAATATGAAGCAGGTCATCGAAGCCAATTACAGACAGGTCAAAGCGGACGTTGTACATATTGTAGAAAGCGAAATGGAACGTATCAAGAATGACCCGAATTTACAACATTTGGTGCAACAGGAATAAACTTAAAAATAGAAATCTAAAATTTCTTTTTCCCTCTGAATTGTTATAGTAATATTATGATATGTAAAATAGAGCAATGGGACTTACTAAATCAGATATATTTTCAAACGAACAAAATAGATTAGCTTCGTTAATTAAAGTTTTTGGACATCATGCAAGAGTAACGATACTTCAACATATAATCAATCAGAAAGCTTGTATTTGTAGTAATTTAGTAGATGAATTAGGCTTAGCACAGGCAACTATTTCGCAGCACTTAAAAGAATTGAAAAATATAGGTGTCATACAAGGTCCTATTGAAGGAAAATCAGTTCGTTACTGCTTAGATAAAAAGATTTGGAAAACAATAAAGAAAGAATTTGATACTTTTTCAATTAAGATGTAAAAGGAAATCAATGCGATTTAAGGCATTTTTTTTATCACTTTCAATATCGTTATATTGCTATATGTAGCTTAATGAAAGACCAGTTTTACAATCAAATTATAGAGAAATAACAGAACACCAACATAATAAAACGATATGTGATGAAACTATCAAAAATCAAATAAATCTTAACTAACTTTGTTAAAGACCCATCTAATAACAATAAATAATTAATCGATATAAAATGTCTGATATATTTAAAAAACATATAGAAAAATTTCTGAAAATTTCTGATGAAGAATTTAATGAAATCCTGAAGTTCTTTACCATAAGCCAAATAGCCAAAAAAGAAAACCTATTAGAGGAAGGACAGATTTGCAAACATCATTATTTTGTTTTGAAAGGCTTATTGCGAAAATTTTACATCAACGAAAAAGGTGTTGAACAAACCACCGAATTTGCCATAGAAACTTGGTGGATGACCGATAACTTCGCCTACGAACACCAAGTCCCTACGGAATTTTATATTCAGGCTGTAGAAAAATCTATAGTACTTTATATCACTCAAGAGAAGCAGGAAAAGTTATTAGAGAAATTTCCGGTAATGGAACGTTATTTCCGTTTTGTATACCAACGTGCCTATGCAGCGGCACAAAAGCGTTTCAAATTTCTTTTTTCATTTTCGAAAGAAGAATTTTATTTGCAGGCAGTTAAAAATCACCCAGAATTTATCCAGCGTGTCCCCCAATATTTAATCGCTTCATATTTGGGATTCACCCCTGAATATTTAAGCGAAATCCGCAAAAGGCTTCTTTCTTAAACCAGTTTAAGTTTTTTTGCCTCCGTATTTTTCAATTTTGTGTTGTCAAACTTTTAAACAATAATACAATGCAAAAAAGATTTAACATCAAAACAGTAGCTCCCAATGCTCTAAAGGCAATGATTGGTTTAGAAACCTATTTAGCACAGTGTTCTATATCTAAAACAACCAAAGAATTAATAAAAATTCGGGCTTCGCAAATAAACGGATGTGCATTTTGTGTCAATATTCACACTCAAGACGCAGTTAAAAATGGAGAAACCAATCAGCGTATATTTTTACTGAGTGTGTGGAAAGAAACTGAAAATATTTTTACAGACGAGGAAAAAGTAGTGCTGGCTATAACGGAAGAGATAACTTTAATCCATCAAAATGGGTTGTCGGATGAAACCTATGCAAACGCCTTACAATTTTTTAGCGAAACCCAAATTGCAGATATAATAACGGCAATCATTACAATCAATCTCTGGAATAGGGTTATACTTAGCACCCACCTAATGATAGGCGAAACTCTTGCATAAAAGTATTACAAATAAAAATCACAGGTTTAAGAGCCTGTGATTTCCCATTTGGTAAGAGCCTACATTAATACTTCTGTGGTATTGGCGTGTTCAGTATTTTCATATAAAGAATTTTTCTATTAACAGCCTGCATCCCGGTATCCTATAATGAAGAATTTAGACAGCTATGACGTAGTTATTTCAAATTAAACAAATTTGTTGATTACACAAAAAAATGCTAACAGTGCCTAAATAAAACAAATTTAGGCACTGTTAGCATTAAGACTAACCCCAAATATTAGAAATCTCAAATGAAGCGGATGGACAATTTCTATAATGAAACATACCTTAAACTTGAAACTGCAATCCAAGAACTGGAGATTGAAACTGACTGCTCCGTACAACGGATAGAGGCTGTTATACACCTCATTGTTGAAAACCTGTCCGAATTAAAGGAACGTGTTCTAAAAAGAGGGTTTAAGAATACTGACGAAGAAATCCGTTTTTTCAAATATCAGAAACCTGCCATTGTAGCAAAACTCATTTACTACAATGCCATTTACAAAATCGAAACGAAGAAACCCTACGGAGCAAAGCCCATAAGGAAGTACCTCAACAAAGAACTGAAAAAGCTAAAAAGGTTCTTTGACAACAACCTCGATTTTTATAAGTATTATCGTAGCAATAATTCGTTCCTTGACGAAAGTTTTTTTGTTCGTGGCAACCACGATATAAAGCTATGGTTGGACACCTATTATTTCCAGTCTGACCAGTCCTTTTCCACGTCACATGATTACAAGGTCGCCAAGATAATAGCCAACGATTTGATACAGGTTTACATCGAAGACCAGTTGTATAACAAATTCCAAAAAGACAAATCGAAAGCACCGAAAAATCTGAAATGGACAGGTAGCAAAGTGGCATTGATAGAATTGATTTATGCCCTGCATTATCAAAATGTGTTTGACAACGGGAACAACGATATAAGGGAAGTAGCCCAATATTTTGAAAGTGCCTTTGGCATTGATTTGGGCAATTTCTACCAGACCTATTTGGAATTGAGAAACCGGAAGATGAACCGTACTAAATTCCTTGATACACTTCGGGAGGAACTAATACGGAGAATGGATGAGCGGGATGAAAAGTAAATAACTTCATTGCCGAAACCAAAGCCTACAAAAAGATACCAAAGATATTATCCTTTACCAATGAACACGGCAACGACAATATGAAGCAGGTCATTGAAGCCAATTACAGGCAGGTTAAAACGGACGTTATGCAGATTGTCGAAAGCGAAATGGAGCGGATTAAGAACGACCCCGATTTACAGCATTTGATACAGCAGGAGTAAGGGTATAAGAATAAGTGACTAAACGATAGTTACCTTAGGAAACACAGAAATAATATTGCATTTTGTCATTTGGCAAATCGTCATACCAAACCATTTAATAATTTTGTACTATGGAAGAATTTATAAATTACCTGTTGCAGTTCGGTAATTTGAACAAACAGCAGATAGACTTGATTACAAGCAAGGCGACAGAAATAGAACTCAAAAAAGACGAATATTATTGGGAAGCGGGAAAAACAGTTAGACAGGTTGGGTTTCTTACGGACGGTGTTATTCGTGTTTTTTATTACAACAACAAAGGTGAAGAAATTACACGCTATTTTATTGAGGAAAACCATTTGATTTTATCGGGAAACACAGTTGATGAAGTTTTTACGCCTTCCGAATATCTGTCTGCCATTACCGATTGCAAATTGGTTGTTTTTTCAAAACAAAATTGGAAAGACCTTTCCGCAACGATTATTGGTTGGGATAGCATTATTCAAAAAATAATCACTAAACATCACGGCGAAAAAATTGCAAGAAGAAGCGAATTGGTTTCGCAGGACGGAACAGAACGCTACCTTGACTTTATCGAGAAGTTTCCAACATTGGTAAATCGTGTGCCTTTGTCATACATCGCTTCCTATTTGGGCATTACGCAATCATCTTTAAGCAGAATAAGAAAGAATATCCGCTAAAATCACTTTTTGCCAAATGGCAAATGGTTTCATTTTTTATTGAGCCAATTTTGTACTAACAAATTTTAAAATCAAAAAAGATGAACAAAAGAAAATTAGGAAACAGCGGATTGGAAGTATCTGTATTGGGTTTTGGGTGTATGGGATTAAGTTTTCCGAATGCACCTACAAAGGAAGACAGCATAAAGTTAATACGTTCGGCAGTTGAACACGGAGTCACTTTCTTTGACACGGCGCAAGGTTATGGAGAAAACGAACTCTTGGTAGGCGAAGCACTTGAACCATTGCGTAATGAAGTTGTGATTGCTACAAAATTCGGTTTCAAAGACGGGGATGGGAGATTGGGATTAGACAGTAGTCCCGAAAACATAAAAGCCGTTGCCGAAGCGTCTTTGAAAAGGTTGCGGACAGACGTAATTGATTTGTTTTATCAGCACAGGTTCGACCCGAATGTTCCTATTGAAGACGTTGCAGGTGCTGTAAAAGACCTGATAAAAGAGGGAAAAGTAAAACATTTTGGTTTGTGTGAAGTAAATGCAGAAACCATTCGCAAAGCAAACGCCGTTTTGCCTGTAACCGCTTTGCAAAGCGAATACTCAATGTTTTATCGTGAGCCCGAAGATAAAATTATTCCGACATTGGAAGAATTAGGTATTGGTTTTGTGCCTTTTAGTCCATTGGGCAAAGGATTTTTGACAGGAACAATAAACGCAGATGTGGAATTGGATAAAACCGATGCAAGAAATATGTCGCCACGTTTCAGCAAAGAAAATAGGGAAGCCAACCAAGCATTAGTTGATTTGGTTGTTTCCATTGCGAAAGACAAAAACGCTACACCTGCACAAATTGCATTAGGTTGGTTATTGGCTCAAAAACTTTTCATCGTTCCAATTCCGGGAACATCGAAATTACACCGCTTACAAGAAAACATTGGTGCGACAAATGTTTCATTAACCAATGACGAGTTGAGCAAAATAAATGCAGCATTGGCGACAATTAAAATTGTAGGCGAACGCTACCCTGCACAGGTTCAACAAAAATTAGGCAAATAAATATACCGTATGCTTCTTTTCTATGCCATACTTATTGTCGCTTTGGACTTTTATGTTTTCTTCGCATTGCGTGGGTCGAGCATCCCCTTTGCGAAGAAAATATGGTTTGGATGGCTGTGGTGGGGGTATAGCATCATGCTCCTAATCGGGTTATTCACAGCGCTTCGCTCCGATTTTCCGTTTGCTTACCGTTCCGGTATTGTGATTACATTTATCATTACGACCATGTGTAAATTTAGCTATGGACTGGTCTTGGTTACTGACGACATTAGGCGTGGAGGCGTGTGGATTTCCCGTTTTCTCTTTCCAAAAAAAGAAAAAGAAACTCCCTCTCCCCAACTTATCGGAGACAAGCAGAGGCATGTAATCACACGTTCCGATTTTTTGCTCAAGTCGGGATTGGTCGTGGCTTCGTTGCCGTTCTTTGGGCTATCGTGGGGTGTAATTTCGGGTGCATACGATTATAGGATTCGTCGGCAAAAGCTGTACCTGCCTAATCTTCCACAAACCTTTCATGGTATGACCATTGCACAGATTTCGGATGTGCATTCGGGTTCGTTTTACAATAAAAAAGCGGTATCAGGTGGGATAGAGTTATTGATGGGGGAAAAACCGGATATGATTTTTTTTACGGGCGACTTGGTCAATCACCTTGCTTCGGAGATGTGGGACTATCAAGATTTGTTTTCCAAGTTGAAAGCCGATTTAGGGGTATTCTCGGTACTCGGAAACCATGACTATGGCGATTACCATTTCGGTTACGGGGATTCTCCCGAAAAGCACCGAAACCTCAAAAACCTCGTTGGCACACATAAGGTCATGGGATGGGATTTGCTTCGCAACGAGAACCGCAAGGTCAAAGTGGATAACGAAACTATTTCCATCGTGGGAGTAGAAAACTGGGGTACGAGGAACTTTTCGAATAGAGGGAATATTCAAAAGGCATTGCTCGGAACCGAGGAAGAAGCAGTAAAACTACTCCTGTCACACGACCCATCGCATTGGCGTGAACAGGTATTAGATACGGATGTTGATGCAATGTTTGCCGGACATACACATGGAATGCAGTTTGGTGTGCGGAGCGAACACTTCCAATGGAGTCCTGTGCAATACATTTACAAAGAATGGGCAGGGCTTTATTCGGAGGGAAACAAGCAGCTATATGTTAATGCTGGTTTTGGATTTCTTGGATATCCCGGTCGTGTGGGTATACTTCCAGAAATCACCATCTTTGAATTGCAGAAAGGCAGTGTTTAGCTATTCTTTATTAAAAAAATAGCGTGTAGATGATGGGTAGCCCTGTCATCTCTCTAAAATTATAAACGAGGAATTGGATAATGCCTAAACACAACAGATTTAGGCATTTCTAATAAAATAGCAATTAAAATAATTGGATGGATAAATTTTACAATGAAACACTTTCTAAACTGGAAACCTCAATCACCGAAACTGGAATAGATGCTGATTGCTCTGTACAACGAATAGAGGCTGTTATACACGTAATTGTACAATGCTTGTCCGAAGTAAAGGAATATGTCTTGAAAAGAGGGTTTAAGAATGTGAATGAAGAAATCCGTTTTTTCAAATATCAGAAACCTGCTATTTTAGCAAAACTCATTTACTACAACGCCATTTATAAAATCGAGACAAAGAAGCCCTACAGAGCAAAGCCCATAAGGAAATACCTCAAAAAAGAACTGAAAAAGCTAAAGAGGTTCTTTGACAACAACCTCGATTTTTACAAGTACTACCGTAGCAATAACTCGTTCCTTGACGAGAAAATGTTTTTACGGGGCAACCACGATATTAAGCTATGGTTGGACACTTATTATTTCCAGTCTGACCAGTCCTTTTCCACCTCACATGATTACAAGGTCGCCAAGATAATAGCCAATGATTTGATACAGGTTTACATCGAAGACCAGTTGTATAACAAATTCCAAAAAGATAAATCGAAAACCCAAAAGAAGCTGAAATGGACAGGTAGCAAAGTAGCCTTGATAGAACTGATTTATGCCCTGCACTATCAAAATGTATTTGACAACGGGAACAACGATATAAGGGAAGTAGCCCAAATCTTTGAAAGCACATTTGATATTGATTTGGGCAATTTTTATCAGACTTATTTGGAGTTGAGAAACCGGAAGATGAACCGTACCAAATTCCTTGATGCGCTTCGGGAGGAACTTATCAAGAAAATGGACGGGCAGGACGAAAAGTAGGATTTGGGCGTGCCACCGTCTGCATTTTATCCCCATGCCCAGGCTATCGAAAAATGCAGACGGGTCGGGCTATCCGCTGTATCTTTTGCGGATCTGCGAGGACCGCAAAAGGATGTCGCTTCTATCCCTCACGCTGTATGCCGTCCAAAAAACAAAACATTTATTTCCTTTTTGGTTTCCTGTTCTCAAACTCAAAGGAGGTTTCGGCTTTATCGTTCATCACGATATAGGCATTGAATTTATTGCCCGAATTGCTTTTCATGCCTTTGATAAGGTTGGTCTTTCCTTTGGTCACGAGGTTTTCTATATCGGCAACGCTCAACGGCACTCCGCACACGGTACGGAATTGAAGCCAGTTGCAAGCCTCATCGGGGCATTTTACAACCTTGTTCCAAACCAATAGCTGACGGCTCTTGCATTTGGGGCAGGTCAGTTCGGGTTGCTTTTCATGGGCAATGCCCGTGTCCAAAAGTTCCCGTGTAATGAAAGTGGCATAGGTTTCCATATCACGGTGAAAAGCATCTGCATTTGCATCGTTGTTCTCGATTTTCTGCAAAGCCATTTCCCATTCGGCGGTCATGGCTACATCCGCAATCTTTTTGTCCTTAACCGCCCCGTAAACCTGCAATCCCTTATGGGTAGGGATAAGGGATTTCTTTTCACGCCGAATGTAATCCCTCTTAAAAAGCGTTTCTATAATGGAGGCTCTTGTGGCAGGTGTACCGATACCGATGTCTTTTAGGGCTTTCCGTTCGTCCTCGTTGTCAATCTCTTTTCCGGCATTTTCCATTGCGGACAACAGACCTGCCTCGGTATAAAGCACAGGCGGTTTGGTTTTCTTTTCAAGTACGGATGCCACTTTGATTTTCAGCTCATCGCCCACCTTTAATTCCGGCAGTTCCTGCACAGGGTCGCTGTCCTCATCCGTGAATTTTCCCTTGATGCCACGCCAGCCGGCTTCTATGATTTTACACCCTTTCAGTGTAAAATCATAGTGAAAAGCCTGCAATCCGATGTCGGTTATTTCTTTGGTACAGGCAGACGAAAGGGCTTCCAGTAGGCGGTGCGCAATCATATCATAGATAACATTTTCATGCGCTGTTAATTCGGATGGGATTTTCTCGGTAATCAACAGACCGTGGTGGTCTGTTACTTTTACATCGTTCACTATGCGTTTATTGAAACGCCCCCATTTCACTTTTCCGACCGCTTTTTTGCAGGAAGCACGGGCTTCCAAATTCCTTACCAGTGCAGGGATTTCCGACCACATATCTTCGGGAATATATTTACTCCCTGTACGTGGATAGGTGATAAACTTCTTTTCATACAGGCTTTGGGCAATGTTCAATGTTTCCTCGGCAGTATAGGATGCTCTTTTATTGGCTTCTTTCTGCAACCCCGTAAGGTCGAACAGTAAAGGCGGTTGCTCCGTAACTGTTTTGGTTTCCATTGCCGTAACGGTCGCTGTTCCGTTACGCTGAATGGATTTTAGCGTATCGTCAGCAAGTTTCCTGTCATCCCATTTGGTTTTGGAAAGGCTCTTAAAGTCCGTAAATTCTTTGCGGTGTTCCAACTGGATTTGAAAGTATTTCTTGACGGCAAAGTCTTTGTTTTCCAAATACCGCTTGCAGATAAGGGCAAGCGTAGGCGTTTGTACCCTGCCAAGCGAGTAAACGCCACGCCCTGCCGAAATGCTCAACGCCTGCGAGGCATTGATGCCCACAAGCCAATCGGCTTTGCTCCGTCCTTGTCCGGCTCTGTATAGCCCGTCAAAATCGCTTCCGGCTTTTAGGTTGTCAAAACCCTGTTTAATCGCCTTTTCCGTGAGCGAGCTTATCCATAAACGTTCGAAAGGTTTCCGGCACTTTAGGTATTCATAGATATACCTAAAGATGAGTTCCCCCTCACGTCCGGCATCGGTAGCCACGATAATACTATCGCATCTGCCGATGACCTGTTCGATAATATTTAACTGTTTTAATGCCCCGTTATCGGGAACATAGCTTTTGTCCTTTTTAATCTTTCGTACCGTCAGTAAAAAAGGGTTGGGCAATATGGGCAGGGCTTCCCTTTGGAAGCCCGATACCCCGTAATCTTCGGGCATCGCCAGTCCGACCAGATGCCCCAATGCCCACGTAACTTCATAGCCGTTCCCTATTAGGTAGCCATCCCGTTTTTCGGTCGCTCCCAACAGGGTAGCTATTTCCCTCGCCACACTTGGCTTTTCTGCAATGATTGCTTTCATGATACTATCTCTTTTAATGGATTATATGATGGACATTTCTCTTTGAGAACCCCATTCGTATTCTGTGAAAGGGGATTTCCAAAGAAAAATGTTTTTTGATGGTATTATCTTCTTACCCCTCTGGATTTAGCCGGACGGTTGGGGTCATTTTGCCGTTGCTGTTGAGTTTTATTTTTCGGCGTTTGTTGTTCCGGTTTCAGAGGCTCGTTGACGTGTTTGGTCGCTTCGTTGGTTTTTCCGTTGGAGTTTACGGCAACCTGTGTTTTGTGCGCTTCGGCAGGCTGTACCTTATTTTTCAGCGCATTGGGGTTTTTAAAGCTGAAATTATAACCCCCTGTTTCTTTGTTCAGCGTAACGTAGCCTTTATACGGGTTTCCTTTTCCGTCCTTGAAATCCGAAACATAAATCGTCTTGCCCTCGGTGAGTTGCTTGTACTGTTCATCCGAAAACACTTTGTTGCGGAATATTTTCGGGTCGTTTTCCTGTGTCTGTTTGGGGGCTTTATCGCCAAAAAGGTACTCTGGATATTTTTTGTCGGCGTTGAACTGCACATGGGCATTTTTGTTCGTACTGTTCTTAAAATCCAACCCCTCTAAATAAATGGCTTTCCCATCTTTTAAATCCCGTTTTTGGTCTTCGGTCAACTTTACGCCCTTAATCTCATCGGGTACTTTTATCCTGTCCTGCCGGAATGCGATAACCTCGTTCGTTAGGTGGTCAATACTGATAATGGACGGTATCTTTTCTCCTGTCTTGCGGTTGGTCAATTCCACCACACGCCCCATGTTTCCGGTTTTGAGCAGGTTTTCCCTGTCCTCTTTGGTAAACTCGTGACCAAAGAAAGGGGCTTTAAGGTTGGGTTCATGGCGTACACCATACATCATAAGTACAGGTTTTCCGTCTTCACCGTCTTGGAAACCGAGCCTTGCATCCGAGCGCATGATAACCGCACCGAAATTGACACTTGTGGGATATACCTTATTGGTCTTATAGCCCTTTAACAGTAAATCCAATTGCCCGTCTTTTTCAAGCCTCTCTTTGTTTATCCCAAATTGCGCTAAATAATTCCAGTCCACATCTTCCGCCTTATAGCGGTATTCGCTTTTTTCCTGTGCTTGCGGAGCTTCCGGTGTCGCCTGTGGTGCTTCCACATCCTTTTTGGTTTCCTGTTGTTGCTCCTTTGGCTCTTTGACCTCATGCTTTGCCATAACAGCCTCGCCCTCTTTGGTGGGGGCATCGACCTGTTTCTGCATTTCATTAGCGGTTTCGACCGCTTCCTTTGCAGGCACTTTGAAGAATGAAAAATGGGTCGGGTCTTTAAGCTGTCGCCAAAAGTTGGAGAAGAAATTTGTAAATAAATCTCCGGCTCTGTCCACTCGCATAAATTGGCTTTGGTTTTTCTTGGTGGCATCAACGGTTTTCAGATTGCCGTTTTCGTCAACACCCGTGACGGCTTGGATTTTCTTTTTTTCCTTGTCCATCACCAACAGCACATCCGAAAGCTGTTCGGGATATTGCTGTGGATTTTCATTTGTCTGTTCGCTCATGATATTGATTTTTTAAAGTTTACATTGTCCGAAAGTAGGCGAAGCAGGTACGGCATAGCCGTACTCGTCTTTTCGTGGTAGGGTTTGTCATCGGTTTTCTTTTGTGCGCCGTAAGGGGGCTTTAAAACTTTCCCTAATGAACTGGTGTACATCCGATAGTTTGTAGTACAGTTTTCCACTAATGGTGTAATACGGTAGCTTGCCCGTGGAGCGGTATCGTTGTAGGGAGCGGTGGCTGATTTTCAGCATAAGGAGCAGGTCTTGGTTGTCCAGTAATTCCTCGCCGTCTATGCTGTGCCGTTCTTTCTTGATGTTTAGGACGTACTCTTTCAAAATATCGAAACGCTCCATTATACGTTCCATCCATGCGATAAATTCCATTCTGTCGATGTTCATAACAATACTTTTTAATGATTTCTAACACCACAAAATTGGAGCGATTGGCGCAGGCTGTCTTCCGATACGTGTCTATCAAAAAGGCACTTTTTTCATTTTTTTACAATTCATGCAAAGTGCTGTTTTTGGGGGATTTTTGCACTTTTGGTCAATCGGTCGGCATCCAAATCAATGGGTTTGCCGATAGACACATATAGGCAAACGGGCAAAAAAAGACAGCACCGATTGATGCTGTCCTTTTTGATGGAAAGAGAATACAAAAATTATAGGTCGTCTTCCCTGTCCATATATTCCTCTAAGCTGTATTTGAGTTGGTCTAAAAACAACGTCCGTGAGCCTGCACGGGTTTTCATCCGGTGGAAGCTGTTATGGATGTCGTTCAGTGATACACGGAACAGGATTTGGAAAACCATGCTGATTTTGCGGATGCCTATTTTCCCATGTGAAATGGCATCGCAGGCGTAGAGTGCATAAATCAATTCGATAAGGGCATTTTTCGATTGTGTCCAAAAAACATCTTTGGTTTCCTCATGCTGTAGCAGGACATCGGGATTTTGTTCGGGGCTTAGCTTACTAGTTAGGTAATTATAGATTAATTCGTTGGCTATGATTTTCGCCACTTTGTAATCAAAATAGGTTGAAAATTTGGGGTCGATTTCAAATACAAAGCTGTTCAGCCCGTCATGGTAATTGATATTTCCCAACGTGAAATATTCTCCGTCCTTATCGGTTCTACCGGAACGGTGGTACCTGTAAAAAGCCGAATTGCAAACATGCTCTCTGTATTCCTGTGTCAATTCACGAAGCTGTAAGGCATAATAGTTTTGGTTCATGTTGCCGTTATCCACGGGGCAAGCCGTCTCAATCCGGTACACCTTATTGTAATAGATAAGTTTTCCGAGTATGTTCGGCTTTATCTGTTTAAAGAAATGGATTTCCTCGTTCTTGTCGGAAAAGCCCTCGTTATCACATCCTCTTTGACGGCACATAATAATTCTTGGAGGTAAATCGTCATCTTATATGCCTCGTCAATGAAACTGGATGTTTCGGCTGACAGCTTTCTCTCTTGCTTCTGTATTTCAGCCACAATATTGTTCAAAGGATGTCTCATAGCTAAGGGTTTTTAAATTGTACACTATCACTATCTAAACACAAATATTGCTCTTAGCAATGAGTTTGATACAGAATACAGGTCGAAGTAGGGAAAGATTTTTTTGCAGGAAGCATGAAAATTTTCCGAGGAAACGCATTGTCATTTTTTCAATTTGTTTACCTTTGTCGAAATTTGAAGCTGTTTAGGTTTAGGTTGATTTACCTTTTCCACGAATATATCAGATTGGTACGGACTGTCTTTAAGTTGATTTAATCGCCTTAAATCTTCCAAAAAAGAGTTCGAGTTCTGTACCAGCGGGTTCACTTAAGGAGACACCAAGTAATGGTTGTCTCCTTTTTTTATACCAATAAAAACCTGTGACCCAAATTGTAATAGCCTAGTCAATTATCGTTCGATTTTTACGATTAAATCTTTAGATTGTAGTGTAAGATTCTCTAAAAAAACTTGCTTAAAGCCATCGTTACACTGTTTTTTGTAAAGTTCGATTTCTCTTTGAGGTTTCTGCATCTTTTTCTTACCTGTCGCGAGAAAAGTATCAGAAAGTTCTTCATGTTCATGTTTTATTGAATTCAGTTTCCGGCCGCACTGAAACATGAACGACCGAACCAAGGGAAGGCACCGACGGTACCAAGCCCTATCCCATAATGACCTGGATTATTGACTACAACCGGTGCAGGAGAGAAAGCCGTATCCGGTACCGGAAAAACGACTACGCATTGCCTTTTGGGGGGCCGCGAAGATAAAATATTTCAGGTACCGGGGATTGGATAGACTGCGGCAACGGGAATGCCACATGGCAAACTGCATGCCCGAATAGCAGTGCATCGATCCCATCCAGGGTCTCCCCGCCGAGGAACGTCGCGGCAAAGAGGATGTCAAGGCGGTAAAGCTCATCCCCGTTGTGCGGGTGCTGCTTTACACGCCCATCGTCATCCAGCGGATAGGGGTGCACGTGGATGATGATCCGGCCATTAGCCACATGGCTGTGCATGAATAGCATGTTGCTTGTCAGCATGCCCAGGAGCAGCGCCAGCTGGAAAATTGCGATCAATGGACATAAACGTGCTTTCATTGCCTAATCCGGCTTCTACTGGATATGCAAATCTACAGACACTGTAAAATAAAGCAACAATGTTGCTTTATTTTTTTTCCGTACACCCAAACCACTTATATTTGTCCCGGTTTGGAAACGGCATTCGCCCGGGTATACATCATTTTCCCCGACCAGGGGGGACTAACTAAGAGAAGATAGGTGCCGCCGGAATCCGCCATATAGCGATTCATTCGGAAATGGATACAAAAAAAAGTAGCAAGCAGCAGAAAACACTGAAAACGTACCGCACCGTGATCGTTGGCGCGGGACCCGCGGGTATCGGGATGGGCGTGGCACTGAAGGATTTCGGCGTCTATGACTTCGTCATCCTCGAAAAGGGGCTTATCGGCTCTACGTTCCTGAAATGGACAACGGAAACGCGTTTCCTGACCCCATCATTCCAAAGCACACAGTTCGGCCTGCTCGACCTCAATGCCGTGGCCATCAATACCTCGCCAGCCTACAGCTCGGGAAAGGAGCACCTGAGCGGACCGGAATATGTCCACTACCTGAACCGAGTGGTCTACGAGTTCCAGCTGCCCGTCCACGAAGAGCGGGAGGTGATGACCGTCGTGAAACGCGACAGGGACTTTGTGCTGGAAACCGTTGATGCCTACTATGTGGCGGAATACCTTATCTGGTCCACGGGGGAGTTCCAGTTTCCCAACGACCGCCCTTTTCCGGGTGCGGAACTGTGCATCCACAACTCGCGCATTGGCTCCTACCGAGATCTCCTGGGCGATGATTTCACCATCATCGGCGGGTACGAAAGCGGTGTCGATGCCGCGCTGAATCTTGCCATGCTGGGCAGGGAAACCGCAATCCTTGAACGGGGAACGGTTATGGACAGCAAAAGCCAGGATCCGAGCGTTACCCTCTCGTTTTATACCAAACAGCGGCTCGATGAAACCACGGCCGCGGACGGTATCCGACTGGAGGAGCGAACGGAAGTAAAGAAGGTGACCCACGGTGGCAATGGTGCCTTCCGCATACATACCGGCAGCGGCTATTATGAGTCGCCTACCCCGCCCATACTTGCGACGGGATTCAAGGGAGGCGAGGAGCAGATCCACGATTTATTCTACAACACTGGTGGCCGCCCGCAGCTTAATGAATGGGATGAATCCACGAGGACACCCAACCTCTACCTTGCCGGCCCGCACGTGATGCACCAGAACGTAATTTTCTGCTTCATCTACAAATTCCGGCAGCGATTTGGCATCGTGGCTCACCGGATAGCCACCCAGCTCGGTATGGATACTGATGCGGCTGTCAAACTGTACCGCCGCCACAACATGTTCCTCGATGACCTTTCCTGCTGCCAAGAGGATTGCAAATGTTAACCGGAATTTGATATGGATATCACGATAGTTCACTATATCGCACCCGGAAAGGCAGGTGAAAGGCTGCAGCTGCATATCCATGCAACCGTGGACCTCAGAAGTTTCACGGTTTCCGACAGTCTTGGGCACAGCTTCGGCTTTGGCGACCGCCGGGACGTACCGGGAGACAAGATCGTGCTCTACACCGGAAAGGGCACACCGTATTCCATCGGTCCAGAGGAAAACGACGACCCGGTGGAAACCATCCATGTTTTTTATTGGGATACGGACACCGACGGCTGGGACACGGAAACCACGACCGTGTCCATCTCCGATGGAAAGGATATCGACACCTATAAGCTCGGGGAGCTGCTGTATGTTCCACCCGCGATTGATTGATAGGTTCTATGCCGACCCCGCAAAACCATGGTATCCACACATTCCCTCAAAGATACCCGAAGCTTTATCAAGACATGAACGATAACCCCACCAGCTTTTACACCACCGCGCTTATCGTTGCCGGTATCCTTGCCGGTTCCGCAATCGGATCCATCGCTCCGGCTACAGGCGAACTGCTCGGGAACTATGTTGACCACGTTGTGCTCACACTGGTGGGTCTTTTATTCTTTGAGGTCAGATTTGAAATCCTGGCACGGGCACGCAGATACCTGCTATTCCTTACCGTAGCGTGGGTGGCCAATTTCATTATCATCTCAACCCTCGGCTTTCTGGTTGCCTCCCTCTTCCTTTCAGGGCAGCCGCTCTTTTTTACCGGCTTGCTGATTTACTTCATGGCGCCCTGCACCGACTGGATGCTTGGTTTTACCAAGCTTGCCAATGGCAATGTGACGCTCGGTGCCATCCTGATTCCCGTCAATATGGTAACGCAGCTTTTCCTCTATCCGGTCTACCTCTGGCTGTTTGCCGCCAAACAGGTTGAGCTGCCGGTATCCCTGTTGGATACGGTTATACACTGGTTCCTGATGCCGTTTGCGGGTGCGGTTATCCTGAGAATGATCCTTAAAATCCTTTTGCCCGCAAAGCTGTTCGACCGGTCCGTGGCGCTGGCGGGTGCTTCCACACCATACGTCATCGCCCTGCTGGTCACGCTGATCTTTTCCGCCAATGTCGGTATCATCCTTGATCACGCGGGCACTTTTGCCATCATCCTGCTCGCTGTCTTCCTGTTTTTTGTGACCACTTATTTTATCGGTGAAGGATTATCGAACCTCTTCGGGTTCTCCCGCCCGGAACGTGTCCTGCTAGCCATGACCACCGCCGCCCGTAATGCACCCCTCATGCTCGGCGTGACCGTGGTAACCCTCCCCGGGCAACCGCTTATCTATGCCGCGATCATCATAGGCATGTTGGTTGAGTTCCCCCACCTTACCGCGCTTACCCATCTACTCCGGAAATAGGATATTTCCGATGGTGCCTGATTTCGAATCCGCTATGTGGTTATTACGTAGCGGAGCAAATCCTGATTGAAACGCATGCACTCCATCCGCTGCATCCTGCATCGGAATGATCATTGCCATGTATCACCCCCATACTCCGTATAGTTGTTTTTGGTCTCCACCAACTTAACCTTGTGCAGGCTTATCCCTGCAGCCGCTACCAAGGCCTCCAGTTGGTGGAAGATCTCCCCCGCCAGTACTTCCGTCGAGGTCGGCAGCCCTTCCAGAAATGCCACGTTTTCATTGAGGTTGCGATGGTCCAGCAGGTCCACCACGTGTTCCCTTATAATATGGCCCAGGATGCCAAGATCGATTAGGTAGCCCGTCTCCGGGTTTATTTCCCCCGAGACCGTGACAAACAGTTCATAATTGTGTCCATGGATGCCTGCACATTTACCGTACAGCCGCATGTTCTCTTCCCTTGAAAGCGCTTTATTGTACATGAAATGGGCAGCGCTGAACCGTTCGCGCCGGGTCACGTAGATCATATGCCGGCCTCCGTTTCCTTTTTTTGCAGGCTGGATGCCGTTTTGTCCTGCTGCGGCAGGCAAGCATGCAGCATCGTTTCGATGTCCAGGTCATCAAGGCCCTTGCCTATAAACACAAGGCGGTTGGAGGGTACCTCTTCTCTCCCCCACGGCGGGCCGTCCTCGATACCCAGCCGCCCGCCGACGGATTGGACGAACGTGCGCTTGGTTTTGCCCGGAATCCGCTCGTAAAGCACCCCCTTCATCCGGTAGACGGTATCCCCATGCACCATGAAAAACGAATACAGGGTGAGGAACAGCTTGACGATATCCAGTTCTTCTGTAATTTCAAACGATTGGGAAGAAACATCGCCGTGCCGATGGTGACCGGTATGCCGGCCGAGTGTCCTGTCCGTATCACCCTTACCCGGGTTGGGGCTTACGTGGAAGACCATAGGCGCCGGTTTGTAGAATACCTGCCCGATCCGGTCCATCGGAAAACTCCCGGCCTGCCCGACAAATACTTGAGCAAAGGGATTGAGGCGTGCCAGCCGTTGTTCCAACGATTCTACATGACCGGCATGTACCAGGTCGGTTTTGTTGATGACGATCACATCGCTCGCCGTGACCTGCCGCATGGCTTCGTCCCTGTCCTCCAACTGGTCCTCAATGATTTCGGCGTCCACCAGACAGACCATCCGTTTCAGCGGGAAAACGGACTTGATGACCGGATGCGAAATGAATGGTTCCGCTACGGCTCCCGGCATGGCCAGTCCGGTGCATTCGATGATGAGTTCGTCGAACCCGTCCCGCTGCCTATGCATCTGTTCGATGGCATCATAAAGGCTGCCGTTGAGTGAGCAGCACAGGCAACCGTTCTCCAGCTCGATGAAGTCGTCGGGCCGGCGGGTAATCAGCTGCCCATCGATGCCCGTTTCGCCGATCTCGTTTTCTATGATCGCGTAACGTGTGTCCGGGTTCGCCGCCATCAAACTATTTAGAAACGTTGTTTTTCCTGCGCCGAGATACCCGGTGAGGATGGTTACCGGCCGGGTATCGCTTCCAGTCGGGTTCTTATTGTGCTTATCCATGGCTGTCCTCCATTTTTATGGTAGTCTTATCCGGTGCCGGATCATTCACCGTAATGCCGAGTTTGATGAGCCTGTCACGGATATAATCGGAAAGTGAGTAATTCCGTTCCTCCCTCGCCCTCGACCTGAGTTCTCCTAACAGACCAAGCAGCTCCCCTGTTCTGTCGGTTTCCGCTGATTCCTGTCTATCCACTATACCAAGTACCTCATCCATGAAACCCCGGAAGGTCAGCAACGCTTTCTGCCACGTTCCGGCATTCAGCGGAATTGCCACAAAGTTTGCCCGGATCCATTGGATTGCCTTGCCAAGCGTGAAAAGCACGGCTATCGCCTTGGCCGTATTGAAATCGTCTCCCATGGCCGCATAACATGCATCGCACTGGAAATCGACCTGCATGTCCAGCGACATGTCCGGCTTACCCAACGGGAGCTGCTCCATTTCATCGAGCATACGCAGGTATCCGTTGAGCCTTTCCAGTCCCGATTCTGCAGCCCCAAGGCCTTTGTTCGAGAAATCAAGCTCATTGCCGTAATGGGCCTGGAGCATGAACATCCGCACCGCCAGGGGTCTGTAAGCTTTTTCCAGCAGTGGGTGGTCACCGGAGAACAGCTGACCAAGGGAAATGAAATTGCCTTTGGATTTTGCCATTTTCTGTCCCTCCAGGGTGACCATGTTATTGTGTATCCAGTAACGTACTGGAGCCTTGCCATAGGCGGCTTTCGCCTGCGCGATTTCCGCCTCGTGGTGCGGGAACCGGAGATCCATGCCCCCGCCGTGGATATCAAACGGCAGGCCGAGGTACTTGATGCTCATGGCCGTGCACTCGATGTGCCAGCCCGGGAAACCGCGACCCCAGGGAGAATCCCATTGCATGATGTGGGAAGGCTCCGCGCTCTTCCACAGGGCAAAGTCCTCCGCGTTCTTCTTTCCGTCGCCCCCTTCCAGATCCCTCGTCCCGGAGATCTGCCCGCCAAGCGACCGCCCCGAAAGTTCACCGTAGGGGTATTCCGCCGCATAGCGGTGCACATCGAAATAAACGGATCCATCGCTCACATAGGCGAACCCCCGGTCGATTATCCGGGAAATTATGGAAATCTGGTCCGGGATATGCCCGGATGCCTGCGGTTCGATGGACGGGGGCCGTACACCCAGCTGACGCATGGTATCCCGGTACACGTTGGTATAATGCTGCGCCACCTCCATCGGTTCCAGTTGCTCGATCCGTGCGCGGCGGGCGATCTTGTCTTCCCCGCGCTCGTTCACCTCATCCTCAAGGTGCCCCACATCGGTGATGTTCCGAACATAGCGCACGTTGTAGCCCAGGAAGGTGAAATACCGGAAGATGGTATCAAAGGCGATGGCCGAGCGGCCATGGCCGAGGTGCGGCTCCCCATAGACCGTGGGACCGCACACGTACATGCCCACCCTGCCGGAATGCAGGGGAACGAACGGTTCCTTTTTCCTCGTCAGTGAATTGTGTATATGAATGGGGTATTTATCGGATATCGTGTGCATGGTGTATCAAAGGTTTCTAAATGCTTCGGTGTGCAGGATGGAATGCGATTCCTCTCCCGGGTATTCGGCTTTGACGTATTTTTCAATTTCTTCCATCCGTTCAGGTTTTTATGGCACACGGTTGATAGCCTTATCGGAAGCGCGCCGCAGACAGTCATTGCAGGTTCCTGAAAACAACAGAACCGCATCCTCGACAAGGCAATCCCGCATGGTTGCCATGTAGGATTCCGGCAACTCGGGCAAACCCTGCACCGTCCCGCAATTCCGGCACCGGAAATGAGGATGCAATGCCGAACATTCTGGATGGTATATGTAACGTCCTATGCCGTCGATGTCCACGAACCTTTCGATCAGGCCATGCGAATGGAAATCACCCAGTACGCGGTAGATGGTCACCCGATCCTCCTGATAACGGAACCGTGATCCCAATTCGGGAACGGAAAAGGATTTCCGCGAACCCATGAGAATTTTAAGTATCATAAGCCGGAGCCGGGTCGCCTTCAGCCCATGATCCCTGAGCAATTTCGCTAAATCTTCCATGGCGCTTTTTTTTAAACCATCCTTAGGAATTCATCCCGTAATTTCTGGTCCGCAAATAACCCACCGTATTCCAGTGTCGTCGTCCTGCTGTGCGGATCGCGTATGCCGCGCGCGGAAACGCACAGGTGCTCGGCTTCCACCACGACTATCACGTTTTCGGTGGAGAGTGCCCGTTTTAGTTCATTGAATACCTGGAGCGTCAGCCGCTCCTGTACCTGCGGCCGGCGGGAATAGTACTCCACAATGCGGTTGATCTTGGACAGGCCGATGACTTTTTCGCCCGCAATGTAGCCCACATGTGCCCGCCCGATAATCGGCAGGAAATGGTGTTCGCAGGCGGATGACACGTCGATGTCCTTCTCGACGAGCATCCTGCCGTATCCGTATTTGTTTTCGAACACCGACAAGTTCGGCCTGTTCGCAGGATCCAGTCCCCGGAAAAGTTCCCTCACGTACATCTTCGCCACGCGGTGGGGCGTACCCCTTAGGCTATCGTCCGTCAGGTCAAGGCCAAGTTCCTCCATGATGGCCGCAAAATGGCGGGCGATGTTCGCTATTTTCTCCTCGTCCGGCTTGTCAAATGCATCGGGCCGCAGGGGTGTATCAATGGAGGTCATGATATGGGCATCCCCCATCTCGTCCACCAGCAGTTGTTCGGTTTCTTCTTGCATCTCTTTTAGTTTTTGGGGCGTTATTCCATGCCCCTGATGAATCTCCATTTTCCCGTATCGCTGTCATAATCCCTGTAAAAGCAGGCCTTTCGGTTCCTGCCGTCCCTGCCGATGGTATGACAGACGCCCTCCCCCCGGAGGGTAACCTGGTACACCAGGGCATCCTGATCGCAGTCTACGAGGATGCGGTCCACCGATAGCGTATTTCCCGAGGTGGCACCTTTTATCCATAGCTCATTGCGGGAGGTGCTCCAGAAGGCCGCTTTCCCGTGGGCAAGCGTGTAATCAAATGCCTCCCGATTGGTATACGCCTGCATGAGTATCTGGCCGGTGGAGAACTCCTGGATGGCTACCGGGATCAGCCCGCCCCTTTTTTCAAACTGGAGGTCCAGTCCGTCCGTCTCTTCCAGGGTTTCCGGCACCAGGAGTTTCCGGGGTACTGGGTCGTAGCCCGATGTTCCCCAGGGGTGACAATGGGCAAGCCTTTTCATCCCTATCGATACACCTTTGAGTGCGCCCCATTCGGCGATGGCTTCCACCATGTACTGCGAGCAGGTGGGAATATGGCGGCATGACGGCGGGAACAGCGGGGAAACCATGAGCTGGTATGCCCGGATGGGCAGGATGGCCAGTTTCCTTGTCAGTGATTGTGTTGTAGCCATATTCCTAAACGGTTGTCAATACTCCGGTTGCCCGGAGCATGTAATCGTGCAGTTCAAAGTTTCTTACGAATGGCATCAGTTCCCCGCTGCCGGAACCGTACATCGCCAGTTCGACGAAATCCCCGGAGTGGTCCATGCTGCCCCAGCCCACGGAGAGATGGCGTTCCAGCATGCCCGCCAATGCCCTGAACGGAAGGTTCCTCGGATTGTAAAGGCCCGCTTCATCCGCTCCCCGGTAGTGTTTGAGCAGCTCGCCTGCGTCTTCCGGCTGGATGGCCACACCGCACGCCGCCTCGATGCGCTCAATGACCTGGGCCACCGTAGACCGCGGCGTGATCCCGTTAAGCACCCAGTGATTGGTATGCCTCGCGGTCTGCAGGCGGTCAAAGTTCGCATCCGCTTTACTGCCATAAAACAATCCGGGATTGGCGTTCCCATGATCCGTGGTGATGATGATCAGGGTATTCCCGTCCCGGTCTGCAAAATCGATAGCAGCGGCGACGGCATCGTCAAAGGCGAGCTGATCGTAAAGCAGGGCCGGGGCATCGTTTGCATGGGCCGCCCAGTCTACCTTGCCCCCCTCCACCTGCAGCGCAAACCCCTCGCTGTTTGCGGATAACCTTTTCAGCGCGGTGGATGTCATCTCCGCAAGGGAGGGTATGCGCCGCCGCAGTTCCGGGTCGCTGTCCCGGTCAAGGGCAAAAGGTAACCCATCCCCGTGGAAAACGCCCAGCAGCGGTGCAATCCCGGCCGGGTCGGCCGAAAGCAGCCCATCCCGGTCACGCACCACATCGAAACCACGCTCGATGAACTTCCCAAAAAGGTCGGTTTTATCCTTGCGCTGGCCTCCATCGAAGAATTCCGTTCCGCCGCCCATCATCACGTCGAACCGCAGGTCGAGGTACGTTTCTGCGATCCGGGGCTGGTCATCGCGGCTGTTGCTGTTCACGCAGAACCCGGCCGGCGTCGCATGGGTAATCGGTACGGTGGTCACGCAGCCGACAGCTTTACCTGCAGCCTTGAATTTCTGCCAGATGGGTTTGTTGAACGAACCGTCGGCATTGACGTTGAGCGACCCGTTGGCTACACGCCGCCCCCCACCCCAGGAGGAGCTCGCCGCCGCCGAATCGGTGACCAGCGAGCTGGCCGAGGCTGTTTCCATCACCGCCCGTTTTGCCAACCCGCCCCTGTACAGGGACATCCAGTGGCTTTGGAACCCCTCTTTACGGAACCTTAATTCGTCCGCCATCGTCAGCGTCCCGAGGCTCATTCCGTCGCTGACCATGAAGATAATGTTTTTGGCCCTATCTGCCTGTCTTGGGCCGACGATCGGTTTACCGAACAGATCCATGGGGCCGGCCAGCGCCGTGCCCGCCGCCAAAGCTGAATTCCTGAAAAAATCCCTGCGTTTCATATTTTCCTGTGTTTCCTATTTTATATGATATCGTAATTATATGTTTTCCGGGAACTCATCCTTCCACAGCGTATAGCGCCAGTCCTCCGCCTCTTCTTCCGTCAGTAGGCATTTTTCCAAATCGCGCAGGTGTTTTTCCTTGTCGAGGTTCTGGCCAATAAAGACCAGTTCCGTCTTCCGGTCGGCCCACTGCGGATGCCAACGGCTTTCGATGGAATCCCGGTGTTCGAGGTAGTCGGCATAGCGGAAACGCTCCGCTTCGGGGATGCTGCACCACCATGCCCCCGCGCTCTCGATGCGCAGGCTACCTCCCGCCTGGCTGAAACTGATTGCCATAGTCGGCCTGGACGCCATCCAAAATAAACCCTTAGCGCGTATCACCCCGATTGGGTAATACTCGTTGAGATACCGGTACCAACGCTGCGGATGGAAGGGTCGCTGTGTACGGAATACAAACGATGATATGCCGTATTCCTCAGTCTCAGGCGTGTGTTCGTTCTCCAGTTCCCTGATCCAACCGGCGGAAGATGACGCCTTTTCGAAATCGAAAAGTTCTGTACCCATGATCGCTTTCGTATCCACCTTCCCGAAATGGGAACGGATGATTTTTGCATCGGGGTTCAGTTTCCGGATGGTCGCTTCCAGCGTGCCCGCCGTCTCATCAGATACCAGATCCGTCTTGTTCAGCACAATCACATTGGCGAACTCAATCTGGTCGGTCAGCAGGTTCACGATCGTACGGGTATCGTACTCATCGTCCGTAAGCGACCGATCTACCAGCGTCTCGTCCGTGCCGAAATCCCGGAAGAAATTGTAGCAGTCCACAACGGTCACCATCGTGTCGATGTAACTGAAACGCGACAAGTCGATACCGTTATTTTCATCGATGTAACTGAAGGTCTGCGCCACGGGTACCGGTTCGGAGATCCCCGTGCTTTCGATCAACAGGTAATCAA
This sequence comes from Parapedobacter koreensis, assembly GCF_900109365.1. Taxonomy (GTDB): domain Bacteria; phylum Bacteroidota; class Bacteroidia; order Sphingobacteriales; family Sphingobacteriaceae; genus Parapedobacter; species Parapedobacter koreensis. The sequence continues at coordinate 195,247 of NZ_FNZR01000002.1, forward strand.
ATCGGCCTTCCTTTGCCAGCCGCTCCACCTCTACCATGAGGTCTTCCCGCAGCGTACAGCAGATGCAGCCGTTGCTCATTTCTACCAGCTTTTCGTCCGTGCGCGACAGCGTGTTCTCCCGTTCCACCAGCTGCGCGTCGATGTTCACCTCGCTCATGTCGTTGACGATGACGGCGACCTTGAGGTTTTCCTTATTGTGCAGTACATGGTTTAAAAGTGTGGTCTTCCCTGCTCCGAGGAACCCACTCAATACGGTTACAGGCAGTTTTTTTGCTCCCATAGATTTTCTTGTTTTTACAGTTGTTTCGTTATTTAATTTCCGTGCATCCTAATTGTTCAGCGTATCCGTTCGAGGGCAATCCGGCTGAACCAATCGACCATGCGCGAGCGGTGTTCCTCTCCGTAGAGCCTGACGAATTCACGTGTTTCGGGCAGCTCGCAGTTATTGTAAACCGCCAGCCGTTGCCGCGCGAAAGCGGCGGTCAGCGGTATCCGGCAATGCCGCTCGATGCAATCTTTCCAGCTTTCAAAATCCTGTGGTATCATATCATCACGTTTTAGTCAGTCAAAGTTATACATATAAAATAACAAAAGCAACAAAGTTGCAATTGAAAAAACTATGCATTACCTTTGCCGTATTGCATTCAGGTTGAATGAGGAAAATCAGATCAGATGGTTTTAAGTTTTGTGTATAGATTCCGTAATATGCTGTTTCCGGCGTGCGTCGTGATACTGTCATCATTGACCGTCCGCGCGCAGGAGGCGGATCCGAACCATCTGGTCGACCATAAACCTTTGATGAATGCGGTATGGGAAACATTTGATGAATTGATGTATAAGGTAACACACAAAGATGGCCAGACCATCTATACACCGCATTTTCCCGAGTCGCTGAAGCGGCTCGACGGAAAGACCGTTACGTTAAAGGGTTATATGGTGCCCATCGAACCGAGGCGCCGCCACAATGTCTTCCTGCTATCCGTATTGCCTGTTTACCAGTGCATGTTCTGCGGACAGAATGGCATCCCCCCGATGGCTGAAATCACCATGGCCGATAACACAAAACTCACGTTCGGCGAGGAGCCGATTACCATAAAGGGAACCGTCTTCCTGAACGGCAAAGATGAAAACCGCGCGGAAATACAATTACACGGGGCCATAAAACTGCAGGAGACAAATGACAATTAAATATATCGGATATGTTGCGTACAAACAACCTGGGTTACCCGCGCATCGGGAACCTGAGACAGCTCAAGAAGAGCAACGAAGCCTACTGGGCCGGAAAAATCAGCCGGGAGGAATTAATCGCGGCGGGGAAGGGAATCAGGAGGGAAAACTGGCTCCTGCAACGGGATGCCGGCATTGACCTGATCCCATCCGGCGATTTTTCGTTTTATGATCAGGTGCTGGATACTTCGCTGATGGTCGGGGCAATCCCGCCTCGCTACCATCAGTTAGTGGAGGGCAAGGGGCCGGAACGGGAACTCGACCTGTATTTTGCCATGGCCCGCGGATACCAACGGGATGGCAAGGACATCACTGCTATGGAGATGACCAAATGGTTTGACACCAACTACCACTACCTTGTTCCGGAGTTCACCAAAGGCCAGCAGTTCGGCCTGTTTTCCGAAAAGGTGATGGACGAGTTTTACGAGGCGAAGCAACTGGGCATCCAGACCAAACCCGTACTGCTGGGACCGCTCAGTTTCCTGCTGCTGGGCAAGGAGAAGGAAGGCGGGTTCCACCGGCTCGACCTGCTTGACAGCCTACTCCCCGTATACGGTGAGGTACTGCAGCGGCTGAAGAAGCTGGGAGCGGAATACGTGCAGTTGGACGAGCCGTGCCTGGCGCTGGATCTCGATAAGCGCTCCAGACAGGCTTACCGCAAGGCTTACCGCGCGCTGGCCGAACAGGCGGCTGGACTGAAACTCATCGTGGCCACCTATTTCGAAGGGCTTGGCGACAACGCCAATACCGCGCTCAACCTGCCGGTGCAAGCGCTGCACATCGACCTGGTGAGGGGCGAAGGCGAGCTGTACCAACTACTGCCCAAGGTACCGCACGACCTCATCCTGTCATTAGGCGTGGTGGATGGCCGCAACATCTGGAAAAATGACTATGAAAAATCGCTGCTGATCATCCGGGATGCCCTTAATGTCCTTGGGAAAGACCGCGTATGGATAGCCCCCTCCTGCTCGCTGCTGCATGTGCCGTGCGATCTCGATCTGGAAACGGACGAAAAAACCCTTCCGCCCGGAATCAAGGATTGGCTGGCGTTTGCCAAGCAGAAACTGGCGGAAGTATCCGACTTGGGCAAGCTGGCCGACGGAAGTGGGGATACGGACATAGATGCCCGGCTAGCTGCCAACCGGCGTTCGCAGCAGGCACGGGCAGGTTCCCGGCTCATCCACCGCCATGCGGTCAAGCAGCGCGTACAGGGGATCACCGAGGCGGACAGCACGCGCCCGACTCCATTCACCGGGCGGAAACCGAAACAGCAGGTCAACCTTGGCCTGCCCGACTTCCCGACCACGACCATCGGCTCTTTTCCGCAGACCGGGGAAGTGCGCAGCTGGCGGGCACGGCTAAAAAAAGGGGAACTCAGCGGGGCGGAATACGATACGCTTATCAAACAGGAGATCGAAAAAACCATCCGGTGGCAGGAACAGACGGGAATCGACGTGCCTGTACACGGAGAATTCGAGCGCAACGACATGGTGGAGTATTTCGGTGAGCAGCTAAGGGGCTATGCATTCACTGGATACGGATGGGTGCAGAGCTACGGGTCGCGCTGCGTCAAACCGCCTATCCTGTATGGCGACGTAAGCCGGCCGGAGGATATGTCCGTCTATTGGTCGTCCTATTCACAGTCGCTCACCCCCCGGCCCGTCAAGGGCATGCTCACCGGGCCGGTCACCATGCTGCAATGGTCGTTCGTCCGCAACGACCAGCCCCGGCATGACACGCTTTTCCAGATTGCGCTGGCCATACGCGATGAAGTGGTGGCGCTGGAGCGGGCAGGGATAAAAATCATCCAGATCGACGAGCCCGCTTTCCGTGAGGGATTGCCGCTGCGCAAAGCGGACCAGCAGCTGTACCTCGACCGTGCGGTGCAGGCTTTCAAACTATCGTCGAGCGGCGTGCGGGACGAGACGCAGATCCATACCCACATGTGCTACTCCGAGTTCAATGATATCATCGGGGACATTGCCCGGATGGACGCAGACGTCATCACCATCGAGACGTCCCGCTCCCAGATGGAATTGCTTGATGTCTTCGCGGACTTCAAATACCCCAACGACATCGGCCCCGGTGTGTACGACATCCATTCGCCCAGGATACCCCCGGTGGAGGAAATCCTTTTCCTGCTGGAAAAGGCGAAGGCGGTCATCCCCGCGGAACAGCTATGGGTGAACCCTGACTGCGGGTTGAAGACACGAACCTGGGGAGAAGCCACAGCGGCTCTTGAAAATATGGTGGAAGCTGCCCGGATCCTGCGCTCTGTAAAAGAAAAAGATACCGTTGAAGCGTCATAAATCAGTACCCTATGCGGGCGGGCCCATTCTACCCGCATAGGATACTTTAGAAAACTACTTAGTTTCACTTTTTACTGGTTTGCTCGTTGGATGGTGAGATCCAATTGCAAGATATCTTCGGCTTCCTTGATCCTTCGGTGAGCATTAAGCAATTGTCAATGGCTTTTGCAGGCACAGACTTTCTGCACCACCTGCATTTCCGCCACGAAGGATTGCTGGTCTGGAATCATCATTTGCCATTCGCCCATCTGCATTCTTTAAAAGTGCATTTTGATAGTTTATTCAAGGTATCAATGTGATTATTTTTGATTATAAAAAAAATTGAACCGAAAAGTTCAGAATATCCTTATCTTTGCAAATAGTATGGCAAGAAACATTGAATTCATACCAGAAGAAAAAGTCACCAAAGCAATGAATGTGTTTTGGAATAAGGGCTATACCGGCGCTTCCTTATCTGATTTAACGGAAGCTATGAAACTCAATAAAAGCAGCCTATATAATAGCTTCAAAGACAAACATTCTCTTTTTATAGCATCGCTCAAAGCCTATGGCAAAATTGTAGAAAACGATTATGCCTCAGCTTTAAATAAAAAAGATACCCCGCTTGAAAAAATAGACAGTATTATTGACAAGATAGCAATGGTAAGCATAGAACGAGAAAATTCTTGTTTAGGTATAAAAACTACTTTTGAAGTGGCAGCACAGGACAAAGAGGCACATGCTGTTATTAAAGCGGGCAATAGTAAAACAATAGGCCTGATAAAATCATTAATTATAGAAGCACAAACATTGGGACAAATCAGAAAGGAAAGAGATGCGGAAACAATGTCCCATTTTATATTTAATTCCTTTCCGGGTTTTCGTCAATCTTATATTATCTATGGTAACAAGAAATTGGTTAAAGGTTTGGCGAATGAATTGAAGGGTTTTTTGAGGCAGTAAATTTTTTTAATTAAAATTGAACCAATCGGTTCATAAAAATAAATAACGAATATGCAGACAGCAAGAATTGAAACAGGAAAAAATGGCGAACTCATTGCCAAGAAATTGATAAAAGCAGAAATATAAACAATAAAATTTTTTGACGATGACAACCACACAAAAAGTCGCCTTTATTACAGGGGCAGGAAAAGGAATAGGATTGGAAACAGCCAAAGGATTGGGGAAAAAGGGAGTTCACGTAGTTCTTGGCGTACGGAAACAATCGCAAGGCAAAACCGCTCTGGATATACTCCGAAGCGAGGGTATTTCTGCTGATTTGTTGGTATTTGATTTATCTAAAACCGAAGACCACCAAAAGGCATATCATTACATCTTGCAAAAGTTTGGCAAACTCGATATGCTGATCAATAATGCCGCAGTATGGTTAGAAAGCACGAGTTCTTCCTCATCAGTGAGCAACAATGTCGCATCACTTGATGCAAAAATTCTTAAAGATACGTTTGCTATTAATTTTTTTGGCACGGTTTCGCTAACCCAAACCTTGCTTCCGCTTGTAAAAAAATCTCCTGCTGGCCGGATTGTTAATGTGTCGAGCGTTAGGGGTTCTCTTTCACTCAACGCAACGCCCGGCAATGCGGTGTATGATGGGAAAGTATTGGCTTATGACAGCAGCAAGGCGGCCTTAAATATGTTCACAACCCATTTGGCATACGCGTTAAGAGATACGCAGGTCAAGGTCAATTCTATACACCCTGGCTGGGTAAGAAGTGATATGGGTGGCGCAAATGCGAACTTAGATTTACAGCAAGGTAGCGAAACAAGTATTCAATACGCACTATTAGGTGATGACGGTCCAACGGGAGGATTTTATTTTAAAGATGAAGTGCTTCCGTGGTAATGGCAAAAAATTTTAAACAAAAATGAACTGATTGGTTCAAAATAATAAATTAAAAGAAGATGAAAGTAGTTTTTATTACCGGAACAAGTACCGGATTTGGGAAATTAACAGCTATCACTTTATCCAAAGCAGGATATACTGTAATAGCGGGTATGCGCAACACGAAAGGCACAAACGAAAAAGTTGCAAAAGAATTGGCCGCATTGCCTCATGTAGAAGTTGTTGATATGGATGTAGCCGATGATGTTTCGGTTTCTACTGCAATTGAACAGGCGCTTAAAAAACATGGTAAAATAGATGTACTTGTCAATAATGCAGGCGTAATAGGCTTCGGATTATTGGAAGCATTTTCCATTGACCGCATCCGTCAGTTATTTGAAGTCAATTTCTATAGTGTATTGCGCACCTATCAAGCCGTTTTACCAAGTATGCGGCAGCAAAAAAGCGGTTTGGTTATCAATGTAACGTCAGGCGCAAGCGGGCACACGCTTCCTTTTATGATTCCCTACTTGGCAACAAAATTTAGCGTTGAAAGCATTACTGAAGGCTTACAAGATGAATTAAAACAATTCAGTATTGAAAACGTGTCCATTCAGCCGGGAGTTTACCCCACAGAAATGAGTGATGGAAGTAAACCCGGGCTTCACGCTGACAAAGAAGAAATCATCAAAGCCTATGACCCAATAGCTTCCGAACAGCTTAACGCGCAATTTGGCGGTGGTTTGCTCGCAAAAATGCAGGAATTTAACATGAATCCGCAAACCATAGCAGACGGTATTTTGAAACTGATACAAATGCCTGATGGAACACGTCCGTTGCGTTATCCGCTTGATGCAATTGCAGGGGGCACAGACCTGGAATTCATCAATGCCCGTGCAGAAATAAAAGCTAAATGGCTAACCCATTATGGTGTTAAAAACCCAAAGTGAGCGACAAAGGCCCTGACTTGCGTCGGGGCCCTTGTCGTTTAATTCAACGGCCAGCAAATGGTTCGTTGACCAGCAACTGTTGCTAAACACCCAACACCCACCTCACATCAAAAGCATCGGTCAACTCAACCAGTTTTTGGTCATCGCCATGCTTGACAAAAAGATGCTGTTTATTAAGTCCCAGTTTTTTAATAAGCGTTTGCCGATCATCCGTATTTTTACAATGAAGAAAAATAGCCAGGTAATTCCCAAGTGTTCTCCCTTCGTCGTGTACGAGATCCGAACCGTGGATAGTTATGCTATCGGAAACAAGCGACCCACTGACAACAGGCGTTTCCGTATAACCTGCTAATTCCTTTTCAAACGTTTCAAAGTGCAATGTACCGCCAAAGCAGGTTTGGTAATAGGTGAGTGCTTTCCTGCAATTGCCGGGAAATGTAATGAAGATCGCACTCACAAATTTACCACGACCAGGATCATTCATCGCAGCTAAATTACGCATCAGGAATTTCAGGCTCTACCAGCTTTATCAACTTCTCCAGCGACTCCTGCCAGCCTAAATAACACATTTCTGCCGGTATTACTACAGGAATCCCCTCCTGTACCACGGTAAGTTCGGTGCCGCATGAAACCCCCTTCAACCGGATGGTTGTTGTCATTTCCCCGGGTAAATTAGGATCGTCAAACGTATCGGTGTATGTGATCAATTCATTGGGTTTTATATCCAGGTACGATCCACCAAAAGAATGCCCATTACCGGTACTGAAATTAATAAACTTCATGTGGTACTTACCCCCTACCTTAAAATCCATTTGCTGGACGGTGCAGATAAAGCCGTAAGGCGGCAGCCAGGTTGATTGGGCTAAAGGATCCGCAAATGCCCGGAATACCTTTTCCGGACTTGCTTTGATCACCCGGTGCAATGAAACTGAATTACTTTCCATGAGATTAAAATTTACTTGTGATTAATTCGTTTATTTTCTGCTACTGTTAGCCTTTTCCTCATTCTCCTTTTTCCTGAAGGTGATGATTTTTTTAATGAGCCCTTCCGGCAGCGGTTCGTCGGTTGGAACCTGGATAACCGATTTGCTGGTTTTATATCCCGCTAAATCAGCTTTGAAGTGTTCCCAAAATGCATCGCTATAGGGATGCGACAAGGAGATGTGCCTCGGAAATGCGCAGTAGTATATCAAATAGCCTTTGTACTTAAAGCAAGGGATCTGATAGCTGATGCTTTCCTCGGCATCCGGTACCACTTCGTGAATGATTTTTCGGATGATTTGCATCCGCGCTAACGATTCACCGCTAAATGCCTGGTGATACTGATCAATGCTTTGATAATCCGTCTTAGCCATTTGTCTGGATTTTACGGTTATACACGTAAGAAACGGCCAGAATGCCCAACACCACCAGTGGCAGCAGCATATACCCGATGTTTTGATCTACACAGGCATGACTGATGAATGCAAAGATTAAACTAAAGGTGAGCCCTGCATATGCCCATTCGGTTAGCTTAGTTGATATTTTTGGAATGGATATCGCTATTACGCCGAGCACTTTAGCGATAATAAGCGCATAAGCAAAGTAATCGGGATAGCCCAACGGTTCTGTACCTACAGTCGCATACGCTGGCGAAAACAATAGGGTGCTAAGCGGCATGACACCTTCCCAAAGGATAATGATGGTTGTTGCCACCCAAAAGATAATTTTATTCTTCTTCATGTTATTAATTGTTAAATGGTTTATGAATTAGTTGATTCCGAAACTGCCATCTTTGGCTTCCATCCTGTTCTTAAACTTACCGCCTATGCGCAGATCGTTTGCACTGCTTGGGGTGTGCCAGCTGGGATCAGGCGTGTTCCAATGAATAATATCGCTTGGTGTATTCCAAGCCTTCCAAACGTTTGTCACGGGCGCATTCACCGTTGCTTCTACCGTAATTCTTGTTACTTGTGCCATTGTTCGTGCTGTCTATGAATTTTACAATTCAAAATTACGATGAGGTACCGGCTTACGGCGGTTGTGAAAATGACAATCTTAGGGGTAAATTATGACAAACTATTTTTACCTTGCGGTCTAATAACCAATAATTGATATGCAGATTTCTGTCTTTGTACCTGAGTATGGTGTCATTGAGGCCGTTACACCGCCATTCAGAACCTTTCATACCGCCAACGAGTTTTTAACCACATTTGGTAAAAAGCCCATTTTCAAGGTTGAGTATGTGGGCCTGCAAGCCTATGTACCCGCTAACAATGGCGAGTATATCATAAAGACCGATAGGTTGCTCAAAGATGTTACTGAAACGGACTTACTGATCATACCGCCTACGTTTGGCGATACGGCCAAAGGGATTCAGGCCAATGCCGAAGCGATACCTTATTTTAAAAAATTGCACGAAAAAGGTTCAAGTCTTGCCAGCTTGTGTGTCGGCGCTTTTCTTTTAGCTGAAACGGGTTTGCTCAATGGCAAAAAATGCTCGACACATTGGGCGCACATCAATGAGTTTAGAGAAAGATACCCGGATGTGGAAGTGGAAGATGGAGCGATAATAACCGAACACGATAATATCTACAGCAGCGGTGGGGCAAGCAGTTTGTGGAATTTAATATTATACCTGGTCGAAAAGTTTGCGGATAGAGAAACAGCTGTAATGATTTCAAAATACTTTGCATTGGATATCGGGAGAGACAGCCAATCCCAGTTCGCGATATTCAAAGGTCAACGGAATCATGGTGATGATGATATTCAAAAAGTACAGGACTACATTGAAGAACACTATGGTGATAAACTATCCATAGAAACGTTAGCCACGTTGATTAATACAGGCCGTAGAACTTTTGAACGGAAATTCAAAGAGGCGACCAACAATACCCCCATAGAATATATACAACGGGTACGGATAGAAGCCGCCAAAAAATTTTTTGAAGCATCAAGAAGGAATGTAACGGAAATCATGTTTGATGTAGGTTATACGGATACGAAAGCCTTTCGGGATACCTTCAAAAAGATTACAGGGCTTACACCAATCGAGTACAGGAATAAGTTTGCAAAGGTGGCAAATGAGGTGTGATATCTTGTCTTACGCATGAAACAAATGATTGCATATTATCTCCAATCCATCCGGCTTTCGTTACTGTTCGGAAACGAGCAGTCACTTGCCCGATTCGGACATTTTCACCTAATAAAAGGTTTTGATTTGTTTTAGCCTTTTCTTTACCAGTTTATTTTTCATCGGCTCAAAACTTGCCACTTCCCTATTATGCTTTCTAACCGAAATGCGGAAGGGCTGGTCCAATTTATCCGTGAGGTGGTAGATTGTCACCAGTTCGGCAATATCTTCAAACCAAGATGCCATTCCGTACAGTGAGACAAAGGGTGTTTCTTGGAGCGCGCCATATATTTCCGGTGCTGACGATATAGCGACCGTGTTGCCACTGCGGAAGCGTGTTTTTTCCAATAACGGATTAATGAACGCTTCAGTCGGCACATTCATCGTATACCAAATATTTTTGGTAAACGGAGTAGGGTCAACCAGTTCCTCACTATCATTGGGATGCGGCGTAATCGTTAAAACAGCATCCACTACGTGTGTAGCCTCATGAAGCAGGACATATTGAATAGCGTCTAATTCACCCGCGTCTATGCTAATTTCAAATTCAGGATCTGTAGAACGTTCAAAACAAGTATTTTCTTTCCAGGTAGCCCATTCCGAAATGGTCTCACTAAGAATTCCGGCGCGAAAAGTAATGTTAAACATTTTTGTCGCGCTTGTAGTTGCTACTGGGGAAGTAAGTGCTGTATTGGGCATGTTATCCATAAAACTGATGCTCAGCAAATGCTCTTTTAGGATTTTTTGATGCAAGGGGGGTAAGGTAGCAAAGGCTTTTTCAACTTTTTCTTTTTCGCTTTCCGTGAGTTCATGGTTTACGGGATCCATTCCAGCTTGGCGAAACATGCTTAAAACATTCCTCGGAGCAATTGAAACCCGATTTGCAAGCACACCATTTGGTATATCGCCCGCTTCTTGTGCTAGTATGCTGGTTGAAAAGAAGGCAGCGAGGAGTACGATCAATAAGGATTTAGTAGCCATATAAATGTTTTTCTTGTTGCCTGTTCCTTCAGCTTTTATCACCAGCCAAATTAAGGCATAGTACATATTTGCAACGTTGTTCAAAACGCGCCAAATTCATTTCAGCAATAAAAAGTCTCCATAGAAGTCTGGAATGTTACTTTCGTAAATGGCATTGGCAACCTCAGTAATTGGATAATCCACCTTGCAGATTTCAGCGCTTATGCCATCAGCCGATATGGTAAGCATGGCGTATGCTGCTTTACGGTCCTTTTCTTTACTTCGGCCAACAGAGCCACAATTTACAAAAAGCACTCCTGCATAATGCTGGACATAGGAAAAATGCGTATGCCCCATCACAATGGCGTCTACCTTGTTACCACCCAACATATCCAGCAGACCCTCTTTCGGATCCGATTCAAAAACATATTCGTCATTACTCCTTGGGCTCGCGTGTACCAGCAAAATACGCTTCAGCTGTTCCCCCAACTTAAATGTCAATTCGAGTTGAAAAGGAAGTTCCGCCAGCCATTTTTTATTGTCGTCGGTAATCGTGTTTTTGGAAAATCTAATAGCAAGCTCCCGATGCGCAGTTTCTATGGAATCGTGATGCGCAAGCGGAATGATAGGCTGATCATATGCGATACGTTCATCATGGTTACCGAGGATGCAAGGTATTCCCCGATCCCGAATACGTGCAATGACCTCATTGCCCCACGGTGCAAAATCGACCAAATCACCCAAACAGTAAACCTGTGTGATTCCTTTTTTACGAATGTCATCAAAGGCTTCCTCAAGTGCTATAATATTTGCGTGAATATCACTTATTATCGCTATTTCAATTGTTTGCATCCGTTCTGCCTTACATTGCCTATTTTTCTCGAAAGCCGTATTATCCATTATAAGGCTTTAATATTCTTCGTATCCGGCTGTCCCGTCGCTCCAAATGAAAACACGTCATTTCTTGCATAATGGCCCACGACATCAAAATCCAATTTCATTTTGGCCAGTAAATCGAAATCGAGATCAGCTGTCAGCAATCCTTCTGCATTCCACAATGGTCCATTGAGTATTTCTCCTGAAGGCGCTATGATTACACTTCCGCCAGCGCTCATAATTTCCGGCTCATCAGCCAAGAATTCCTGGTATCGATCCGGATAGTCCGATTTTCTCACATATTGGTTGCTGGCCAGCACAAAACAGCGGCCTTCTAAAGCGATATGCTGAAGCGTAGATTGCCAGGATGGCCTGGCATCCGCTGTTGGTGCCAGGTATATATCCACTCCTTTGCTATACATAGCCATCCGTGCCAAAGGCATGTAGTTCTCCCAGCATATCAATCCCCCAACGCGACCAATTCCCGTGTCATACGTTGCCAATGTGGTGCCGTCTCCCTCCGCCCACACAAAACGTTCCAGCCCCGTGGGCTTGAGCTTGCGGTGCTTGCCCAAAAAAGTTCCATCAGGGCCAAAATAAAATAGGCTGCAATAGAGGCTTCCCCCAATCGATTCCCTTTCGGTGACACCCAAAGCGACAAACATCGCTGCAGCTTTTGCTGCTTCGCCGATTTGCTTTACATAGTCGGACGAGCCCTCCATACTATTTTTCCAATAGTCCAACCAAAGTGCCCGGCCTCTTTCTGTACGCCTGCCTACAACCGCATCATAGGAAATGCCCCGGGGATAAGCGGGTATGAACGATTCGGGGAACAGCAGTAGCTCACAGCCTTCTTTTTTTGCAGATTCAATCCATTGGACCACCAACGATACGCTTTGCTCAATATTGAATAATATGGGGGTGGCTTGAACGACACCGACTTTGGCGCTTCTTGTGAACATGCTTACATACTTTATATTTCCGAACAGCCCGCATCGGTATATCAGGCTATCCGTTTTCAAAGGTATCGAATGAACACACGCTTTACAAATTTCAACTATGCTTCTTCTGCATGCTTCCATTTGGTGTCAATATAAATATTACCTACCTTGTCCAGGTCAAAAAATCAAATATATACCCATGCATCGCATTTTCCGATTTGTCATCTGTTGGTTATTGGGATTTCCCTTGCCGATTAGCTACGGGCAGAAATCGCCTGCAGCTTATGTCAATCCTTTTATCGGGGCAAGCACCAGTGCTGATGCGGCCGGCATATACCACGGGTTGGGAAAAACATTCCCCGGAGCTACTACGCCATTCGGCTTGGTACAGCTCAGCCCCAATACCATCACCGGCGGCGACAATGGCAGCGGCTACAGTGATGAACATTCCTTCATCGAAGGATTTGCATTTACGCAGATGAGCGGGGTGGGCTGGTATGGCGATTTGGGTAATTTCCTGGTGACGCCCACTACCGGACCGCTGCACATTGTCGCCGGGCGGCACCCCAAGCTTGGCAGCGGCTACCGATCACGCTATGACAAGGCCACTGAAAAAGCTGAGGCAGGCTACTACGCAGCAACGCTCACCGACTACGACACCCGGGTAGAGGCCACCGCCGCCGCCCATAGCGGTATCCTACGCTTCACCTTCCCCAAACAGGATACGTCACGCATACAGATTGATCTGGCCCGCCGCGTAGGTGGTACTGCGACGTCCCAGTATGTCCGCGTAGTGGACGGGCATAGCATCACGGGATGGATGAAATGCACGCCCGACGGTGGCGGATGGGGCAACGGGGATGGAAAAGCCGACTATACCGTCTACTTCTACGCGCAGTTCAGCAAGCCGTTGCGTCAATATGGCGTATGGAGTGCTCCAATACCGGAAGACCGCAGGAGAAAACTGCAGGATATTGAACGTGCCGCCTACGACAGCTTGATTCTCCAAGCCGAACGGTTGCCATATCGGAATGAAATACAGGGTAAGCACCTGGGCTTCTATACTGAATTTGAAACGGAAGATCGGGAGTCGGTGCTGATGAAAGTAGGCATTTCGTTTGTAAGCATGGATGGTGCAAAGCAAAACCTACAGCAGGAAATACCGGATTGGGATTTCGACCGCACCAGGCAAAATGCCCTACGCCTTTGGAATGCTGCGTTGAGCAAGGTACACATCACGGGAGGTACGGAAGAGCAGCGCACGGTTTTTTATACCGCGCTCTACCATACGTTGATCGATCCAAGGGAAATGGCTGACGTAGACGGGGCTTATCCCGGAGGAGACGGGAATATCCACCAGAACAACCATTTTACCAAACGGACGATTTTCAGTGGCTGGGATGTATTCCGAAGCCAATTTCCGCTCCAGAGCATCATCAATCCTAAGGTAGTCAGCGACATGATTAATTCGCTTGTTACGCTCGCTGACGAAAATGGCAGCGAATACCTGGAACGCTGGGAATTTTTGAATGCCTACAGCGGATGCATGCTCGGGAACCCTGCCGTGTCTGTAGTGGTAGACGCGTACAACAAGGGAATAAGGGATTTTGATGTGCAGCGTGCATATCGCTACGCCCGCAATACGGTAGAAAAATTCGGAAACGGTGAGCGTGGCCACTCGGGTGGCATCTCCTATACATTAGAGCATGCATATTCCGAATGGTGCCTCGCCCAACTGGCCAATAGCCTGGGGCATCCGGATGATGCCGATCGCTACGCACGGCGGGCCCAAAGCTACCGGAATAACTTTGATCCAGATATGGGATGGTTCAGGAACAGAACCGAAGATGGCAGCTGGCAAGATTGGCCCGACGGTGGCCGCATCGCGCAACCCACCGTAGAGGGCAATTCCTACCAACAGGGATGGTTTGTCCCACATGATATCGATGGCCTGGTGCAACTTTTGGGCGGACGGGACAAGGTGGTCGCCGATTTGGTCGACTTTTTTGAGCGTACGCCGCAGGACTTCGGCTGGAATGATTATTACAACCACGCCAATGAGCCCGTACATCAGGTACCTTTCCTATTCAACCGGCTGGGAGCACCGTGGCTGACCCAACAATGGTCGCGCATTATTTGTGAAAACGCCTACCGCAATTCGGTGGAAGGCCTGGTGGGCAACGAAGACGTCGGCCAGATGTCTGCCTGGTATGTGCTGGCATCTAGTGGCATCCACATGGTATGTCCAGGGGATAATCGCTACGAGATCACCGCGCCATTATTTGACCGGGTTTCTTTTACTGTGGGTGATAGTGCCAATCCCCGGAAATTTGAGATCATCGCGCAAGGCAATTCTCCCGCCAACCGGTACATCCAATCGGCCAAGCTCAATGGCCTTCCATATGAAAGATGCTGGATCTCACACCAGGATATCATTGCAGGTGGCCAGCTGGAATTGGTGATGGGTAGTGAGCCGAATACCCGTTGGGGAATGCGTTAATGGCATTTACACCGTTGCAAGGTATACGGCAGTTGCATGGTCTATCTTTTCCAGCCGGCCCAGTACCTTTTCCACCAGCCGTTGCCGAATTTCTAGTTCCATCGTGCAACGGTTGTCGAAGTCCTGCCGTAACACGCCGATATCTTCTTCCTTCACGATGCGCATCACCTCGTTCATCTGCTCATAGCCAAACGATACGCGGTAGATGTCCTTAACCATCTGCTCCACGATTGCAGCGGCATCCAAGGCTACCTGCGTAGCGGTCTTATACGCGTTTATCAATCCCGGCACACCGAGCAGCGTACCGCCAAAATAGCGCACCACCACCACAAGGACGTTGGTCACGTCATAAGAGAGCAGCGTATTGAGCATGGGACGGCCAGCGGTACCTGACGGCTCACCATCATCGTTAATGCGGTATACCGAACGATCAGGTGTGAGGCGATAAGCCCAACAGTGGTGACGTGCCTTGGGATGCTGGGATTTCAGGGAAGCAACCAACTCCTTCACCGAAGCCTCGCTGCGCAACGGGTAGGCATAAGCGATAAACTTGCTGCCCTTGTCTTTGAACATCCCCTCCGCCGGATTGGCAATGGTCTTGTACGTATCGTCAAACAGATTCACGAATAGGCAATGATAAAAACGGATATAACGGCCAAAATTATCCCAATTTTATTAATAAATGATAATTTTTCATTGAAAAGGAAAATACCGATGAGTGCACCCAGGGCGATGACTCCCACATTCATGCCCGTAAACACGATGGACGGATTCTCGGGCAATGCCCGATGTGCTTTCATGTAAAACAAGATATTCGCAAAGTTGAACCCGCCCAGCACCATCCCCCAAAACACGGCATGGGCGGAAAACGGTTTTCTTTTGCCCAAGATGTGATAGGCCAGGTATACAAGTGCCACCACCATCGCAAGCGTAAAAACAAGGAGCATGGATGCCGTATAAGGCACTTCAGCATGCTGGGCAACCTGCTTGAATAAAATATCAACAACCCCATAACCTAAGAATACAAGTACGGGATATAGCCATACCCGGTGATTGAGCCCAAATTGGTTTCTGCCCTTATGCCACCCGATGCTGCATAATATTCCCCCGATACCGATGGCCACGCCGATGAGCTTTGTAGGCTGCGTGCGCTCGCCAAACAGCAGAAAAGCGGCCATTAATGCGATGAATAAGGAAAGGCGCTGGGCTATTTCGGTACGCACAATGCCTGCATAGCGAATGGAAGCACCCAAGGCAACGAAAATCCCCGGCAGCAATACAGCCAATGTGCCATACAACACAAAAGGGGCGTCGGCAAGCAGGGCAAGCGACCACTCCGGCCGGAGAAAAAACCAGGCACACAACACGGCAACGGGATAATTCCAAACAATGATCTGAACCGTATCCACCTGGTAACGCCTCGCCAGCTTTAGGATGACAGAAACCGTGACACTGCAAATGACGCTAAGCAATACGTATCCCATCTATTGATATTTTGCGTGGCAAAATTAATAATACTTCTCGTATAACGGCCAACCAAAAAGGGCAAGCCCGCAATCATAGTATTTGCTTTAAACCTTAACTTTGGCTAAGTTTGCGTCCCTTAAAAATGCAGACGATTCCATGAGCATATCGAAGACATACAACCCGAAGGAAGCCGAAGATAAATGGTATACCTATTGGATGGAAAAAGGTTTTTTCCGCTCCATCCCGGACGATCGCGAGCCGTACACCATCGTGATGCCCCCTCCTAATGTCACCGGCGTGCTCCATATGGGGCATATGCTCAACAATACCATACAGGATGTGCTCATCCGGCGTGCTCGCATGCAGGGCAAAAACGCGTGCTGGGTACCGGGTACGGACCATGCTTCTATCGCCACGGAAGCCAAGGTCGTGGCCATGCTTAAAGAACAAGGTATCAACAAGAAAGACCTTACCCGCGAACAATTCCTTGAACATGCTTGGGAGTGGAAGGAAAAATACGGTGGCATCATCCTCAAGCAATTGGAAAAACTCGGCGCATCATGTGATTGGGAGCGCACGAAATTCACCATGGAACCCGATCTGTCAGATGCCGTCATTGACACGTTTATCCGGCTATACCGGAAGGGCTACATCTACCGGGGTGTGCGGATGGTCAACTGGGATCCACAGGGGCGCACTGCACTCTCCGATGAGGAGGTCATCCGAAAGGAGGTCAACCAAACGCTTTACTACGTGCGCTATGCCGTGAAGGGCACCGGGGATACCCCCTCTTACCTCACCATTGCTACCACGCGTCCGGAAACCATCATGGCCGACACCGCCGTATGCATCAATCCCAACGACCCAAGGTATGCCCATCTCAAAGGCAAGACGGCATTGGTGCCACTCATCAACCGCGAAATACCCATCATCGAAGATGAGTATGTAGACATGGAGTTTGGTACCGGTTGCCTCAAAGTAACGCCAGCCCATGATTTGAATGATTACGAACTTGGCCAGAAGCACAACCTGGAGGTCATCGACATCCTGAATGACGATGGCACACTCAACGATAAAGCACAACTGCTGGTGGGCGAAGATCGCTTCAAAGCCCGCAAATCGGTGGCCAAGTTGCTGGAAGAAGCCGGGCAGCTCGAAAAGACAGAACCTTATAAGTCGCAAGTAGGCTTTTCCGAGCGCACCGATGCAGCCATTGAGCCGAAGCTTTCGATGCAGTGGTTTTGCCGGATGCAGGAACTGGCCAAACCGGCGCTTGACTACGTGGTTAATGGCGAAGTGAAGCTCATCCCCGACAAATTCATCAGCACCTACCGCCACTGGATGGAAAACATCAAGGACTGGACCATCAGCCGCCAGCTGTGGTGGGGCCAACGCATTCCGGCATGGTACAACACCCAGAACGAGTGGGTCGTAGCCAAGACCGAGGCAGAAGCCCGGGCGCTTTTCGAGGCAGAAGGCAAATCTACCGAAGGTATCCGGCAGGAAGAAGATGTGCTGGATACGTGGTTTTCTTCAGGCCTCTGGCCAATGTCGGTATTCGATGGCACACGCCATCCGGACAATGCAGACATCCGCTATTACTACCCGACCAGCGACTTGGTGACGGCTCCCGAAATCCTGTTTTTCTGGGTGGCCCGCATGATCATCTTTGGCCATGAATATAGGGGTCAGCCGCCTTTTAAAAATGTATACCTTACAGGTATTGTCCGCGATAAGCTGGGCCGCAAAATGTCCAAGTCGCTGGGCAATTCGCCGGATCCCATCGAGTTAATGGCCCAATATGGTACCGATGGGGTACGCGTGGGCATGCTGCTCTCCTCTCCTGCGGGTAATGACCTGATGTTTGACGTGGCGTATTGCGAGCAGGGCCGTAACTTTGCTAACAAAATCTGGAATGCATTCCGGTTGGTAAAAGGTTGGGAAGTCGCAGCCATCCCCGCTTCTTCTGCGCAGCACGAAGCGGCCAGTTGGTTTGGTCACCGCTTCAACCAAGCTATCGCCGAAATTGAAGACCACTTTACCAGCTATCGCATATCCGATGCGCTCATGGCCACCTATAAGTTCGTATGGGATGATTTCTGCTCGTGGTACCTCGAATTGGTGAAACCGGCATACCAGCAGCCCATCGCCAAGGAAACCTTCGAGGCGACCAAAGGATTCTTTGAAGCTGTGCTGAAGCTTATCCATCCGTTCATGCCATTCATCAGCGAAGAATTGTGGCACGACGAACTTTTTGGCGAACGCTCCGAACAAGACTGCTGCATGATAGCGGAATATCCCACAGCAGGCGTTTTTGACGAGCCAACGTTAAGCGACTTCGCGGTATTGCAACAGGTTATATCCGAAATCCGCAACCTCCGCAATGCGAAACAAATCTCGCCAAAAACCCCCTTGCCGCTGGCGATCCATGCTTCATCCGGTATCGATTTCAAGCGCTATGCCGAAAGCATCCAGAAAATGGCAAACGTGTCAGCCGTTAGTTTTGCCGATGGCAAGCAGGCCGGATCCACCAGCTTTTTGGTGGGCAAAGACGAATTTTATGTAAGCCTCGCCCAAAGCATCGATGCCGATGCCGAACGGGAACGTATTACCAAAGAAATTGACTACCTTAATGGGTTCCTGAAAGCTGTGAATGCCAAGCTCGCCAACGAACGCTTTGTGCAGAACGCCAAGCCGGAAATTGTAGCCAACGAACGGAACAAGAAAGCGGATGCTGAGGCAAAAATAAAACGATTGGAAGAGCATCTCGCGAATCTTTAGGCCAACGGGTTTTGAAACCGGGCAGGTTTTTTTATTTTAGCGAGCGTAAATTGAAAAACATAAACGATGATGAATAAATTGCACCGTATTGCATTGATCGGTTTGGTGGCGTCAGCCTGCCAACAAGGACAACAGCAACAAGAAGAAACAACGCCTGCCGCAGATCCGAACGCCATCACCTGCGAAGGCATCGGGCCCGTCAAACTTACGTATTCTTACGCGGCACTGGATAGCGCCGTCGGCGCCGATAAGCTGGAAAACGGAACGGTAGAGGAAGGGGGCAGCACTGTACACATCACCAAGGTATTCCCCAATGAAGCAGAAGAAATCACCGTATACTGGGCGGAAAGCCAAGAGCCTTATACCACCATCACGAAGATCACCATAGCCAATAACTTTGGGCCATACCAAACCGCGGAAGGGCTCCGCGTGGGCTCCACGCTGAATGAAATCAAACAATACAACAATTTCATGCCCGTCACCATGACCAACTTCTACAACAGCTTGGATGGATTTGCTACCATTTTGGGGTTCAATGGCGGTGACATTGAAGTGAAGTATCCCTGCCTGGGCGGCAAACTCGATATCACGAAACAACGTGGCGTGGATGTCCGCACCTTGGATGAAATAAAGCCTGAAAACGAGCTGCAATCCTCCCATAAACTATTCAACTCCATTGATGTGGAGGTGGTAGAACTGAGTATTTCAGCGAAATAAAGATACAGCGTAGGGGCGGCATGCCCCTACTCTATCCCTATCACACGTGCTACGTTGTCTTTCAGCTTGGTCACGTCCGTCTTCAATCCGCCATATAACGATATCACATTGACCGATCGCTGCTGTATCTGCCGGAAATTGTGCAGCCATCCCGCTTCTACAAATAGGAAAAAACCACCGATTCGGTAGTCGGCTCCCACCCCCGCCCTTAACGTAGGCGTGATATGCGAAGCGCTTTCAATTGTGACCTTATCTTCACTGGAAGAAACCATTGCCCGTGGTTGTATTACTACACCAGCTCCCGGGCCGGCGTATGCATGTGTATTTAGCTTACCAAATCGCTTCCGCATTCCCCCGGCAAGGTTAAGGATATAGAAATTGCTCCTCCCCTTTTCCAGGTTATAAGGGTAATCCGGATCGGGCACTTGCTGGTCATACCTAAACGTGAGAAAATCAAGCGATGGGTAAACAAAATACCGGTTGTTGGCCAGTGAAATGTCCAAGCCCAGGCTGTTGGAAAATTTTGCCTGCAAAACATCTTTGGTTTCACCCATCGCGAATCCCCATCCCATGCCGCTGGTGACAAACACCTTCCGTTGTGTTGTATCCGTATTGGACTGCGCCGTCGCATCTATCACTGCGATGAGGGACGAAATGAGCAAATATTGTTTCAGCATAATTTCCTTTAATTAATAGGTAATGACACTAAAACAGGGATTGGCCCAAAAAGTTTTCAAGCGTCAGAGATACATCCGGCTTTGGGGTCCATGGTTAAACAGGAGATCCACGATGCTAAGACCGGGGATAAAACCATGTTTATTTTCGAATACCTGGTAGTAGGGTTTGGGGTCGTCCCCTGCATAGTCCATCTTAGGATGGATGGTTTCCCTGAAATCCAGGGCAGGCACATAGTCTTCGCGGTAGCTTTCGGTACGCCCAACCGTCCGCGTTATTTTCAGCAGGCGAAGCAACAGTTGTAGCTGAAGCTCATTATAATCAAATAGCCACTCATGCCGCTGCTGGTAAAAAGGAGCGAAATCATCTTCATAATATTCGAAATAAGCCGAACTGCGGTAGGCCGTCTGTAGACTCATCCAATGCAGCCGCTGCCAATCCGATTCATAGCTGATCCGTACGTCTTTCATCTGCGTGTGGCCATGGTTTCCCCGTTGTACCGGTACAATCAGATCCAATTTTCCATTGGCCGAGTAGACCGACGCCCGCGTGCGGTAAGTCTGCTTGGGGTAATGCTCGTATTGCTCCAGCAAAATCGGCAGCGACGAAACCTGGATCACACTGAAATAGGAAACCGGAGGTAAGTAAAACGCAGGTAAGATGAGCTGATTGTCCATGTATTACAAGAAATATAAGTTTGTGCTGTAAAAATAACTTAAATTAAGGATATTTGCAGCTTTACGCACTTGAATGGCCGTAATGCGAAAATCTTCCATCGTATCTTTCTTTGTTTACCTGATTTCCCTGCTGCCTTTTTGGGCGCTTTATGTGCTTTCTGATCTGCTGTATCTCTTGCTGTATCACCTTATTGGCTACCGAAAAGCTGTGGTGTATGAAAATCTACGGAATGCATTTCCGGAAAAAACCAACGAAGAACACAAGCAAATTGCCCGAAAATTCTACCGCTTTCTACCTGATTTGATCGTGGAAGCCATCAAAATGCGTAGTATCGCGGCTGACGAGGTTGAAAAGCGTATAGTCATCCATCAATTAGAAGAAGTGGAACGCCACTTTAAGGCAGGCAAAGGCGTGATAGGCGTCACTGCACATTATGCCAATTGGGAATTGGGTATCCATCGATTGAGCTTGCTCACGAAAAATCCGGTGCTTATCATCTACAAACCCCTGCATAACCAGACGGTGAACTTCATTTACAATGCGATAAGGAGCCGTTTCGGTGCCACCATGGTGCCCATGAAACAAACCTTGCGCCAGATTATTGCCCATCGGCAGCAACCGCATATCAGCATCTTTGTGGCCGACCAAACACCGATGTACAGGGATTCCGACTATTTTATCCCCTTCCTCAACCAAGATACCCTGGTATATACAGGGGCCGAGAAGATTGCTAAAATGACTAACTTTCCGGTGGTATTTTGCCACATCGACCGTATCAAACGTGGCTACTATTCGTGTACGTTTACAACATTGGTAGAAAACCCTGCGGAAGTGCCAGGGCACGGCATTACGGATATTCACAATAAATTTACGGAAGATATCATCCGCCGAAAGCCTGAATGGTGGCTGTGGTCCCATCGGCGATGGAAAAGAAAGCCCAAACCATGAAGCAGTATCCGAGAGTAGCCGTTGTCATCTTGAATTGGAACGGAAGGTTTTTTTTAGAGAAATTCCTCCCCGCTGTGTATAACAGTAATTATCCGAATGTGGAATTTGTGGTGGGCGACAATGCTTCCTCGGATGATTCCATTCAATTTGTCACCACACATTTCCCCACAGTCCGCATCGTCCGAAATACGAGCAACCTTGGTTTTGCAGGGGGGTATAATGAGGTGCTGAAAGCGGTGGATGCGGACTACTATGTATTGCTCAACTCAGACGTGGAGGTGACGCCAAATTGGATAGCTCCGGTCATCGAATTATTGGAAAACCATCCGGACATGGCTGCTGCCCAGCCCAAGATCCGCTCCTATTACCAGCGTGATCATTTTGAGCACGCCGGTGCGGCGGGCGGGTTCATTGACCACTATGGTTTCCCGTTTTGCCGCGGGCGGATGCTGCATGTCATCGAAAAGGACAATGGGCAGTACGATGACGCTTGTGAGGTATTCTGGGCTAGTGGGGCCGCGTTTTTCATCAAACGCCACTGCTGGGAATTGTCGGGCGGGTTTGATGCCGACTTTTTTGCACACATGGAGGAGGTAGACTTGTGCTGGCGCCTCAAGCTCGCGGGCTACCGTATCGGGTATTGCCCGCAATCCGTGGTATACCATGTAGGCGGCGGCACATTGGCTGCCAGCAACCCAAAGAAAACGTACCTTAATTTCCGCAATAGCCTGTTTATGATGCAAAAGAATTTGCCCTTCCTACAGGCCGTATGGGTGATATTTGCGCGCATGTGGATAGATTTCATCGCACTTGCCCATTTCCTCATCGCCGGAAAACCGAAGGATGCCTGGGCCATCAGCCGGTCACACCAGCGTTTCTTTCTTGATTTTTTTAAAACCGCAAAGAAAAGAAAGCGGCACAATCAAAAATTTGGCACCAAGGGCATCTATCACGGGAGCTTCATCTGGGCTTTCTATGTGCATGGAAAGGCCTATTTCAGTCAGCTCAACCCAAGAAATTTTTTGTAAAATACCAGCTACACGACAACTTTTTATCCGATAGCTTGTTATTTTAGGACTTTGTAAGCCAAAAACAACAAACAACAAAATCATGAAAAGATATCTGATTCTTTCATTACTCACCATTTGTGCAACAAGCCTGCGTATCCAAGCTTATCAGGCGGATGCACTGGCCGGAGCTTGGCACACCCAACAAGGCGACATTGAGCAAACGGCTGTGTTCGTAGATGGATACGTATCACACAGTACGTATGATGTCAAAAACAAAACATTCGTCGCCACAAGAGGCGGCACCTATTCAGCTACGGGCGGCAAACTCACGATCACTTGGCAGTATGACACGGAAAAGGCTGCCAATGAGACGCCCATCAATACGTGGTTGGGTCAGTCCAGCACATTTGCATACCAAGCGGGCACCACCCTGACCACCGATTTGTCAGGCTCCAATGCTGCCTGGCAACGTATTGACGGCAATGAAGGGCCCATGGCGGGGGTGTGGTACATGTCCGGACGCATGCAAGGGGATGAGATCGCCCAGCGGACGCTTCAAGATCGGCGGACGCTTAAAATCTTGTCGGGGAAACGCTTCCAGTGGGTAGCCATCAACATCAAGACGGGCCAGTTCTCGGGCACTGGTGGCGGCACCTATACCTTTGGAAATGGCAAATACACGGAAAACATCGATTTTTTCTCCAGGGGCGGTGATCGTGTGGGCATGTCCCTTCCATTTGATGACCAAATCATTGACGGCCAATGGCACCATACTGGGAAAAGCTCCGCAGGAGACCCGATGCATGAAGTGTGGAGCAGGCTGAAGGAATAACCGATTGCCGAAAACCATAAAATTTGTATTTTCGCTGCCATGTCACCAGCAGAAGCAGCTATCCGGATTGAGGAGCTAACCCGGGAGCTTAATGAGTACAATTACCAATATTACGTATTGGCCAATCCGACGATTTCGGATTACGACTTTGACCAGAAACTCAAAGAATTGGATGCCTTGGAGCAACAATTCCCGCAGCTCCTCGATCCCGACTCGCCTACCCAAAAAGTGGGGGGCGATATTACACAGCGCTTTGACACCGTGCAGCATCGGTGGCCCATGCTTTCGCTTAGCAATACCTATAGTGAGCAGGAGCTGCGCGATTTTGACAATCGGGTACGCAAAGCCATCGGCGATGATTTTGGATATGTATGCGAACTAAAATTCGACGGCCTATCCATCAGTATCACGTATGAGCATGGCGTGCTGAAACGTGCCGTGACCCGTGGAGACGGCGTACAGGGCGACGATGTGACCACGAATGTGCGCACCATCAAATCCATCCCCAACAAGCTGAAACCGAATGGATATCCTGACCTATTCGAAATCCGGGGTGAAATCTTCATGCACCGGGCGGCATTCCTACGGCTCAACAATGAACGCATCGAAAACGGGGAGATGGCATATGCCAATCCGCGCAACTTCGCCGCAGGTACCATCAAGCTGCAAGACTCCGCAGAGGTGGCCCGCCGCCCACTGGACTGCTTCCTTTATTTCTTGTACAGCGACGACCGCAATCGGTTGTTCAACAACCATTGGGACAGCCTCCAAGCCGTGAAATCATGGGGATTCCATGTCTCTGAGCAGATGGCACTGTGCACATCGATCGATGATGTGCTTGCTTTTATTGCCAAATGGGAGCAGGGGCGCTACGACCTGAGCTATGATATTGATGGCATCGTGATCAAGGTAAACGATTATGGGCAGCAAGAAGAACTGGGATTCACTGCCAAATCACCCCGCTGGGCCATCTCCTACAAATATAAAGCCGAGCAAGCCGAGACCAAATTCCTTTCCGTAAGCTACCAGGTCGGCCGTACAGGGGCAGTAACGCCAGTAGCCAACCTCAGTCCCGTATTGTTGGCTGGAACGACAGTAAAACGGGCAAGCCTGCATAATGCCAATGAGATTGCCCGGCTGGATTTGCGGGAAGGCGATATGGTATTCGTCGAGAAAGGCGGCGAAATCATCCCCAAAATCGTGGCCGTAAACCTCCAGAAACGGATGCGCGAATCCCAGCCCATCGTATATCCTTTTACCTGCCCGGAATGTGGGACGCCGCTGGTACGCAAAGCGGGAGAGGCGGTGCATTACTGTCCGAATGAAGAAGGCTGCCCACCGCAGATCGTGGGACGCATGCAGCACTTCATCGGCCGCAAGGCCATGGACATCGAGGGCATGGGCGATGAGACCATCGAGACCTTTTTCAAGCAGGGCCTACTCCACAACATCACGGATATCTATACGCTTAATGAAAAGCAAGAAGGCCTCATACAACTGGATCGCTTTGGCCAGAAGTCCATTGAAAACATGCTGGCAGGCATTGAGAAATCCAAGGAGAAACCATTTGAAAAGGTGCTCTTTGCCCTCGGTATCCGCTATGTGGGCGAAACGATAGCCAAAAAACTTGCTGCTCACTTCAAGACCATTGATGCCCTGGCCGCTGCTTCGAAGGAAGAGATTGAGTCGGTCTACGAAATTGGCGAACGGATCGCCGAAAGCGTGACCGAGTATTTTGCCAAGGAAATCCACAGGGAACAAATCGAACGGCTAAAGCAGCATGGGCTGCAACTGGCTACCGTAGAAAAAGAGCATGAACGGCTCGGCGATGCCTTATCAGGCAAAACGTTCGTTATTTCCGGCGTGTTTGCGCATTTCAGCAGGGAAGAACTGACCGCCCTTATCGAAAGCCACGGTGGCAAGCTGCTGAGCAGCATATCCGGAAAACTGGATTACCTGGTTGCCGGCGACAAGATGGGCCCATCGAAGCTTGCCAAGGCCGAAAAACTAAAAGTCCCCATCATTTCTGAGCAAGAGCTGCTTGGCATGATTAATTGATTATCGTAAAATCATTTATTTACCTTAATTTTGGCCGCTTATAAAACGTAACAACATGGACGAGCTTTACGGCGCTGGGGTGGCATTGGTTACCCCATTTCATTCGGACGGAACAATTGATTACCCGGGTTTGGAAAAGCTCATTGAGCACCAAATCAGCGGTGGCATGGATTACCTGGTTTCATTGGGCACTACCGGTGAAGCAGCTACCCTCACTGCCGATGAACGAAAGGCCGTATGGAAATTTACCGCAACAAAAGCAGCCGGACGTATACCGCTCGTAGCAGGCATAGGCGGCAATAACACCGCCGAAGTTGCACGTCAGCTGGAAACCTTCGATCATGAAGGATATACAGCCATCCTGTCCGTGAGCCCCTACTACAATAAGCCCACGCAGGAAGGCATTTACCAGCACTATAAAGCGATAGTGGCCGCTTCTCCCCTACCACTCATCTTGTACAATGTACCCGGGCGCACAGGCAGCCAAATAAGCCCGGAAACCACCGTACGGCTGGCCAACGAATTCGGACGCATCGTGGGTACGAAGGAGGCTTCGGGCAGTTTCGATCAATTCAGCAAAATCATGCGCGACAAGCCTGATGGCTTCTTGTTGATTTCGGGCGATGATCCGGTGACATTGCCCATGATAGCGCTGGGCGCAGCCGGGATCATTTCCGTGATCGGCAATGCATTCCCCGCCGCGGTAGCGAGGCTTGCCAAGCTATGCCTTGAAAACCAATATGCCGAAGCGCGGAAAATACACAACCAATTGATTCGCATCACCGAGCTTTGTTTTGCCGAAGGGAATCCTGCAGGGGTGAAAGCTATCCTCGAAGAGCTGGGTATCTGCGGTGCTGCGGTGAGGCTGCCACTGGTAGGTGCCAGTGATCGGCTGAAAGAGGCCATTCGTGCAGAGCTGGCAAAAACCGGCACCTTGTAGTTTAGTTCGCAGGAAGTTCAATCCCCAAATCGCCACTCGTGGTGGAATGCGTGGTGTTCCATACCATCCCCCTTAAAACGGCTTTTGCCAAATCAAACCTCCCGCGGGCCAGGTGCTTGATGATTAGGTAAGGCATAGGGATAAGCAGGTAATAACAAGCGAAGAAGAGCGTAGCTGGCCACGGCGCATTGCGCCGGATGAATAACCACCGGTTACGGGCCATGAAATAAGTCTTTAAAGCGCTTGCTTTGCCCACACTCATCGATTCCTTGTGGTAAATTTTGGCTTTTCCGGTGAATCCCATGCTAAATCCCGCACGTTTAAATTTTTCACACCAATCCAATTCTTCATAATACAGGAAAAAATGCTCCGCCATCAGCCCTACCCTGGCTAAGTCCGCCTTACGGCACATCATGGCCGCCCCATGGCAATAGCCGGTCACCGTGGTCATCGCATCGTATTGCCCGTGGTCATCCTCCAATGCCCCGATGCTTTTATTCCGTCCCGTCAAGTAATTCATTGGCGTATAACCCGCATATTGGATTTTATGCTTATCCTCAAAGAATAGGATGAGTGGCGAAATCAAACCGATTTCCGCATGGTGATCTAATTCATCGCGCAGTGCTCTCACAAAATTCTGGGTGATTTCAGTATCATTATTGAGGAACAAGAGGTACTCCCCCCGTGCGTGGCCAATTCCAAGATTATTTCCACCGGCAAACCCAAGATTCTTCTCGGATCGGATATAAATCAGCTGCGGGTATACCGCTTTGAACATCAATCCATGGTCTTCGCGGCTACCGTTGTCTACGACAATGACCTCAATAGTCTCCAAAGGGTCATGATCCAATATCGAACGTAAAAAAAGGCAAGTAAGCTGCGGCTGGTTATAGTTGACAGTAATGATGGATGTCAATTTCATTGCGTGTGACGGTGCTCCCATGCCTCCAAAAATAACACAATACGATTTATATAAAAAGAAAAGCGTACAAACTAAAAAGAAAACGGCACTAAACAAAAATATTATATATTTGGACGCTTAAATAATTGTCTAATTACTATACCAATACCTGCTGCATGGGCAATGTACTGCTATCGATTATTATTCCGTGCTACAACCATGGCCAATATTTGATGGAAGCAATCAATTGTTTTCCGGACTATTGGCACCAAGAAAAATATGAAATAGTCATTATCAATGATGGCTCCACTGAAACCCACACGCTGGAGACCTTACAGGAGCTGGCACGGCAGGGATACCGCGTCATCCATCAGCAAAACCAAGGGTTGTGCAGCGCAAGGAATAACGGCATAAACGCCTCTGCCGGCAAATACATCCTTCCGTTGGATAGCGATGACAAGGTGTCCATTCAGTACATCTACGAAGCGATTGAAATCTTGGAAAACCAACCGGAATATACGGTAGTTTATTGCGACGGGGAATATTTCAATGCCAAGACGGGGCCATGGATCATTGGTGAATTTAATTTGCAGCGGCTGATGCTTTGGAATTACATGCATGTCAGTGCCGTATTCCGTCGTGAAGCTTGGCAGAAAGTAGGGGGCTACGACATGAACCTCAATCGGTTGGGTTTTGAAGATTGGGATTTATGGTTGTCCATTGCATTTACAGGGGGAAAATTCTATTACCTCAAAAAATCATTATTTGCTTACCGAATCAGCCCCAACTCCATGGTGCGAAGCTTCACCGGAAGCAAATACAAACAAATGCAGGATTATATCCACCAGAAACACCGGACCTACCTGAGCCGGGATCACCTCAATAACCACTTGGTCTTGTTTATGAAACGAAGCAAAAGATTGTGGATAAAACTGTTCCTCCGGATTTATTTCCCGGGATATTTATCTAAGTTGGTGAAAAAAGGAAAAGTGGACGATGTCAATATTTTTTAACGCTGGTTTTACCCTTCAGCGTCTATTAAATCGAAAATACGGGCATCCTTCGCCAGATCGAATTTTCTGCCAAACAGCATTCCGCTGCGCTTTATATCGTCAAAATCTTCTGCACGAAGCAATTTAGGATGCGGACCACCCCCGGACCAATCGATGTAACGGTGGTTGTCATTGACAAGCTGCTCCCGATAAGGCGAATTCATCAATATCGTTTGAAATACAAACTCGTCACTTGCCCAAGAAAGGAAAAAGAAACGGCGTAGCTTCGGATCCAGCTCCACCTTATCCGCTACGTATAAAGCGGCTGCTGGACTAAGCATCCAAAACATGGAGCCGCCATAAGGATGGAAACCATACGGAAGCCTCCGCATAGGTGTCAGGCTATTAATGATGCGTTCCAATAAGTAGCGCCCCTTGAACGTATAATCAGCCAAATAGTACTTTTGGTACCTTAGCCGCCCTTCCTGCCATTCGCTTTCAATATCGAGATAGGACATGAATTCCTTGCCTGAATTTTTTTTAAAAAAATCGGCCAGCACCGGCGCCGGTTTCAACGCGTAATCCTGTCCACTGAGGAAATTGATAAAGTTATAATCCGTCTTACTTTCACAGATTTCACGGATGCCGTTGAAGGTGGCTTTTACGATGCTGTAACCCGCCCATTTTACATCCTCACGTTTCTTGACAAAAAAAACATTAGGCAATCTACCCAAGTGGCGGTGAGTAGCCATGTCCGTTTTTTTATCCAAGTGGATATAAAAATCAAAATCGGGATGTGACATCCGCTTGATGAGCCGCTCGGTTTGCCCGGGATTTGCATGGGTAAGTATAAGATGTGCTGTCCGCATATATCCGTAAAAATTGCCTTTCCTAACGCTTCAAAAGTAGGTCAATTTTTTGCGTATTCCCTTAGCGATATGATTGATAATGCCTTGCTGTAGTACAATAACTACAGAATCCTTTATTTCCGGCCAAAATGCCTTGATCGCCAGTTAAGTGTCCGAAGATATTTCTATTATTGCGGTGGAAATATGAAAAATTTTGATTGAAAAAATTCATCAACTCCTGATAGCTGTTCCTTGTAAAAGTAATGTCTTAATTTTCATTGTTTTTTCATCGCTTCATTCGTTTAGTCAGCATAAACATGATCAAGTTTATTATTAATCATTCAAAAATGACTTCAATTTTAATAAGCATACTGGCTACGCTGGCCACATGTACGGGAGACGGGGACATCCAGCAGCAATCCACTGGATCCGATTCGATAAATGAACACCGCTCGGACAGTGAACTAGCCGCAGATAAAGAAGAAGCCGGGAAATTTATCGTATTGGGAACGGGAGAAGGCGAGCATTTGGTCATCGATGGTGCAGAACGGCACTTCTCGTGCGACACGCTTATCAAAATTAAGGGGGGTACTTACGCCATGATAGACATCCTAAATTTAGAAGGACGCGAAGGATGTCCCATAATCATTGAAAACGAGGGTTTGGTCGATATGACTGGAGGCGACAAGGCAATGCGCATGATGGACCTAAGCCACGTCGTAGTTACCGGAAATGGTGTACCGACGATAGACAAGGGATTTATTTTCGGGAAGACACGACAAGCCGCCGTCCAGCTATACGGCGTGCTCAACGATTTCAAGTTATCGTACTTTTCATTTAAAGATATGTTAGATGGCAAAGCCATCATCTGCGAACACGAGGAGGAATACAATGGGCGGGAAGGCTCGTATTCCAACAAGGTGACGTTTTCCCATATAACCTGTGATCGGGTCGGTGTCCTTTTGAATGGCGATGCAGGTGTAGATGGCGGCAAGGTGATGGGGATGATTAAGAACCTGGAAATTGCTTATGTAGACTACCGCAATTCGCCTTATGTAGGTTCGATCGTCTGGATGTCCAATCTGGAGGATTACAATGTGCACCACAATACGATTACCGACGTAAATTCATCAAGCAAGCTCCACAATGGCATTTTTGTACTAATGGGCAATGGAAAATTCCACAACAACATGGTCACGAATCACCAAGGCAATGTATTAAGGGCATGGGGCTACACCGTAGGATCGACCCCCAAGGATATCCAGATTTACAATAACATCGTCTACAATTCGTTCAAATATTCGGCCTTTGAAGTGCAATCATTTGACTATTATATCCACCCCGGGAAGACCACCTACGCAAATGCCCAGGTCTTTAATAACACGTGCGGCAAAATGAATACCAGCCAAGACTGGGTTGGCGCTGTCGTAGACGTATACAGCTTACAAGGCGGAAGCTGCGATGTCTACAATAACCTCGCTTTTGAACTGGTAAACGCCGAAGATGTTTGGAATCAACAAGCTGATCTCATTCCCACGGCTTCGCATAATTTGTATTTCAATACGCCCCAGGAAGCGGGCATTGTCGATGAAAAGGAATTTAAATTGTCTGCCGATTCAAAAGCCAAACAGGCGGGCAGGCCAGCTCCGGTAACTGAAGATTTTTATGGCCACAAACGCGCCGGCACACCATCTGTGGGTGCTGTAGAATAGCTGCAAACTAATCTAACTATCATGCGTTCTTTAACACACGATTTCAAACAAACCGGAAAAGTTGCACGTCTATTTTTATTTATCATCTCGCTTAATCTCCTGTATGCTTTTGTATTGACCCTTATCCATAGCAAACCCAATGCGTTCAGTCAAGTAAAATGGTTGTTCTATAGCAAACCCTATCAAAATGACTCCTGGAAAGCAATGACCAATGCATTGATGTACATGAAGCAATTCCCTGATTCCAATGCCTATCAAACCTTATTGATGGAAAAGGGCATCAAATTCCAATATCCACCAAGCAGCTTATTGCTGTTTGATATACCGCAAAGGATCACGGGATTGGATTATACGGAGATTGCCCGTCTATGGGATGTCCTTTCCTTTTTTTCCGTATTTCTAATAGCGTTTTTTGCGTCGAAGATTTTATCCCTCACACTGGCAACGTATAGGTTCAGCGAACTTAATATATCCTCCACGGCTAACGCTTTTCAACAATATATCCTCGTACTTGCCATTACCGTATTGTTTTACCCGCTGATACGGTCATACCAACTTGGGCAAATACAAACCCTATTGACGCTTTTTGCGACGATGTCAATCTATTTTTGGCTGGCGAATAAAAAGGGCTTAAGTGGGCTTTTTATCGGGTTGGTGTGCCTTGTAAAACCGCAGCTTGGATTGCTATTCGTGTGGGCACTCATTCGCCGGCAATGGACCATGATCATCGCTGGTGGCATCACGGTCGTCGCTGTGCTTGCGGTATCCATTGCGCTGTATGGATTTCATAATCACCTGGATTATTTATCAGCACTATCCTTTTTATCCAGGCACGGCGAGGCGCAATATGCAAACCAATCGGTTAATGGATTGGTTCACCGTTTGCTCTTCAACGGCGAAAATGTATTCTTTCAGGAAAACGAATTTCCACCGTATTCGCCAGTTGTTTATATATCCACGATGATTTCCACGCTTATCCTCACGTTTTTAGGGTTGTTGTGGAATCGTAAGAAAAGCGAACCGGATGCGATTGATTTGGCTATCATGATGCTCTGTACAACCATCGCATCGCCCATTGCTTGGGAACATCACTACGGTATTCTGCTGCCAATTTTTATTTTATTGACACCATTTGCGTGTCATTTCTATCGCCAAAAGAAATGGAAACTGCTGTTGTTTTCCCTGGCGTTTGTCATTGCATCACAATACCTTGAAATTGCCAAGAAGCTGGCCGATACCCGCTTTAACATCCTTCAGTCTTATCTTTTTTTCGCGGCGCTAATTATACTGATGTATTCATTGGTGATATCAAAGAAATTGAAAACGAATGGATTACAACATATTGAGACATACTAAGGATATTGCTATGCTGGTTCATCATTTTGATGAGGTGACGCTCCTTATAACCCATTATAACCGGAGCCAATCCCTGGAAAGGCTGCTAAGCGCTTTCGTTGCACTAAACTGTTCATTCCAGGAAATCGTCGTATCAGATGACGGGAGTAGCAGCGATCACCTCAGCTACATCAATAAGTTGAGGGCAACATATAATTTCTCGCTCATCACCACGGCATCAAACAAAGGATTGGGAAATAATATCAATAAAGGCCAGGACGCCGTCAAAACAGCTTACACGCTGTATATCCAGGAAGACTTTATTCCAAAACCGGCTTTTATAGCCAGTTTCAAAGATGCGCTTCAAATCATGCACGATGAGGAGCAGTGGGATTTGGTTACGTTCTATTCGTACATCCCCTACCCTTATCTGGTGCCCTATAAAATGGGGTTCTCGGAGAAAAAATTCAGGCCCCAACCTTGGTATACCAACCTA
Source organism: Parapedobacter koreensis (assembly GCF_900109365.1). Classification (GTDB taxonomy): domain Bacteria; phylum Bacteroidota; class Bacteroidia; order Sphingobacteriales; family Sphingobacteriaceae; genus Parapedobacter; species Parapedobacter koreensis. The sequence goes on from NZ_FNZR01000002.1 coordinate 228,331, forward strand.
TTGAAGTTTTATGTCTACGGTGATCACCCCCATCTGCGCAGAAGCTCCTTCCTCGAAAAATTCGGGCGGTACCAGGAAGGCGGCAATGGCGACAATGCCGAAATGTCCATGGCCCTTTCGTTCATTAAACATAACGGCAGGGCGTTGCTTTATGATCAGCTAAACGCATTGCTTGAACAAAAGAATACCACCGTAGAACCCAGTACCGCCGATTTCAGAAAAGATTGGAAACAAAGCCAGACACCGGCAATCCTGCTATTGAGAAGAGCCTATCTTTGTTTCAAATTCATAAAACTTAATATTCAGCTTATCACGCTCAGAAAATGAGCCTTTAATAAAACACCCATGAATCAATCAGCTACCATTACCATTGTCTGTGTATGCGATAATCATTATGCGATGCTGTTAGCCGCTTTGATTAAATCCATTGAAGCAAACCACCATACTCCGGAAAAACTTGAATTTTATATCGTTGATGATAATATCTCGAAGAAAAACCGGCTAAAACTATCGGCCTCCATTAATGCAGATACAACGACCATTCACTGGAAACCAATGCGCGACTGCATTCCTAAAGGCACGGTGTTGCCTACCGACAAGAGCAGTTCACCGCTCAATATCTATGTTCGGCTTTTCATCCCATTTTTTGTTTCGCCCGGAACCGAAAGGGTCATTTTTTTGGACGTAGACATGATCATGCTCGAAGACATCAGCAAATTGTGGTATACCGATCTGCAAACAAATATTGTGGGAGCGGTCCAAGACCAGTTTATACAAATCGTCAGCCGCTGGGGGGGAATAAGCAATTATGAGCAATTCGGCTACACGAAGGATAGCAAATATTTCAATGCGGGTTTAATGCTTATGGACATAAAAAAATGGCAGGCAAACGATATTTCGAATAAGGTGCTTAAATGCCTGGCAGAAAATAAAGAGCATGCCCAGTTCCAAGATCAATACGGCTTAAACGCTATACTGGGCCACCATTGGCTGGAGCTTGATCCATTATGGAACCGTTTTGCATATTCTGAAGATAAAAACCCTTACCTTATACACTTTACCGGCAGAAAACCCATCTACGAAACGTACAATTTCAGCGAAGACTATCGGGAGATATTCTTATCATACTTACGTCAAACGGCTTGGACTACCTACAAGCCCATTGGCGAAACCAGGAGATACCTTAAAAAATTCACGAATATCTTGCAGAAAGCCCGCAATTTAATTCCGCGTAAGTAATCACTTGTGTCTTCAGAAATTTCACCCTGCTAAATTCAATATGATGTACATGCCCAAGCTCCCGTTATTCTTCTTTTCAATCGGCTTTTTTTTAGTTAGCTCCTTGGTCATTACACTTTTAGGTGCTTCAATCACCTTTTTCCTCGGGGGAACGATAAACGGTTGGTTATTCCCGCTTGCTGTCCTAATCTCATTGGGTTTAAGTTATGGTTTTTTTGTCAACTATATTGGAACAGCTACACTCCGCAGTGTTTTGTTTTATGTTCTTCTCCTGCTTTTGCCCTTAATACTGGCCCTCCTTATCTCGAGCTATTTTTACGACGTTTCCGTCGATGGCCAAGCCTATCACCAGGAAGCGCTCATTCAACTAAAGCAAGGCTGGAATCCTTACTGGCAATATTTGCCGGACAGTGTCAACCAGGCGATATGGGTAAATCATTACGCCAAAGGCATGGAAACCATCCAAGCGGCAATCTATTGCACGTTTCATGACATCGAAGTGGGAAAGGCGACGAACATGGTGCTTTGGATAGGGAGTTTTTTCCTGACCTTGTCTTTCCTTTCTCAAATCGAGTCTATCGGGTTAAAAAAAGGAATATTGATCAGTGGATTGCTGGCAAGCAGCCCAACCGTGCTGAATCAATTGCTCACCTATTATGTAGACGGCGCACTGGCATCTTCGTTATTGATACTGTCGGTATTATGTGTTTATATCATCAAAAAAGCAACTACTTTTCATTTGCTTTTGTTGTCATTGATCATCATCCTATTGATAAATATCAAATTCACGGGGATATTATATGTGTGCCTATCACTGGGCGGTTTTTTACTTTGGCTGCTTGTCAAAAAATCTTTTCCTGCTCTAAAGAAGTTATTACTGGTGTCTGTTATTGCTGGTTTTGCCGCAATTGTCGTGGGGTATAATCCATACGTTACCAATTCGATAAAATACCACCATCCGCTGCATCCCTTAATGGGCAGCGCCCGCGTAGACATCATGAAAGATCTAAATACGCCCGCCGGGTTTAATGGTAAGTCGGGGCTTGAACGTTTCTTGCTATCGACTTTTGCGCATACAAATAACCTCTTCCCTTCGTCGGAAGAAAAAGGCATTCCATTGAAAGTCCCCTTTACATTCAACAAGATTGATGTGGTAAATGCTGCGCGGGTTGACGCACGGCTTGGGGGCTTTGGGCCATTCTTCAGCGGTATATTACTGCTATCGTTGGGATTGTTTTGCATTCTTTTTGTCAAAGCAAGGAATCAGGCGATCTTCAACTATTTGGTATGGTTCATCGCGTTGATTATCCTGTCCGTCATTATCATGCCGGAATCTTGGTGGGCAAGGTATGTGCCGCAATTTTGGTTCATCCCGCCCGTATTGCTCCTTGCGGGCGAATTGCTGCTCAAGAACCAATATACAATCCTAAAAAGGTTGATTTATGCTTCGGGTATACTAAACATGATGTTCAGCTTAATCGGCATCTTCTTTAACATCACCTTGACCGAACTCATTAAGTATGACCTTGATGTCTTCAAAGCTTCTGGAAAAACTGTTGTCGTAGACTGGCAAGGGTCGGCGAGCAACCGTATTCGGTTTATCGAACGCGGGATACCCTACGAGGAGCAGGATTTAGACGAAGCTACGCACCACGGCATGACTGGTTCGGAAGCGTTGTTTATCAAATCTGAAGAGATGGACAACACGGCTATCCAAAAGTCCGTTTGGCTAAGGCTAACGGAAAAATGGCTGCCGAATACATGGCGTTATTGACATAAAGGTTAATACCATTATTGCCCTATCCCTCCCCAAGGCTTGAGCTTGATTCTAAGTCCGCCCAACAACCTCAGGATGACCGGGGGCGTTAGTTCCCTGTTGATATTTTCAGGCGGCAAAAACCGGGCTTCCGAACGAATGATCCATTCGCCCACGCTGTCGTTTTCAAAGGATTGCTGTATATAGGGAATCTCATGCTCCTGGAAACGGATGCGATTACTCGCGGATTTCCTGAAATCAATAACAATAGGCTGGCTTGTATCTTTAAGGATAGCCAGCTGGTGGTTGATCTGGCTGGTAATAACGATGTTCTGAACAATCGCCGAAAAGGCAAAAATCACATTGGCAGCGAGGGTTGTATATACCGCAAACTTGAGCACCTTATGCTTACCGGGCAGTAACCATTCACTTGTAACCAGCAAGATAATTGGAATAAACCAAAATTGCGGCACATACCTTGCCCACCAGGACTCTGGTATAATGACAATGGTTACAACCAGGGTGATGATTATAGAAAGTATGTTTTTAAACCTTCTTTCTTTACGGCATTGGATAGCAAGCAGGATAAACAATAGGATAGCAAGTATCACTATACCGCTGAAGAACGGCCCAAAACCCGCTACCCTTGTATCTACTTTGCCCGAATTGACGATATCTACCTCATTAAGCGTGAAGGGAACTTTCAATACCGGTTTTCCGCCGGTTTCCATGATGGCATTATCCGTATGGGAAAAAAGGGAAATAAAAAACCGCTCTGCGGGGGATCGCTCCCCAAAGGTCGCAGGCGAATTGCGCGTCATGATATCCACTTTTTTGGACCCCATCAAGGGATAAAAGGGATGCCCAAAATTGAGCGTATTGGTAACATACGGATTAAACCCCGCCAGGATGCCCAATACAACTCCAGAGACAAAGCCAACAATGAGAATTTTATGGCTTTTCAGCTTCTTATGGAATAATAGCCAGCAAAAAACCGCCGCCATCAGCATGGCCATATAAACCACTGCAGTAAATTTTATGCCAAAAGCGAGCGTGATAATCACGACTATCAACAGATAGTGCATCCATTGTTTTTCCTTCAATGCCAGTATAGTAGCCGCGATAAAAATCAGGAAAATAGATCCCAAGACGCCATCCACATAATACGTCAGCGCTTGGACTATGACCACGGGGTTGCAGGTCAGCAATATGCTGGTTATCCACGCCTTAGGCGTTGAAATTTTGGGCACGAGTATGGATAACGAAAAAAATAAGCCTGCAACGATAAGCAGCAGATTGGTAGCCTTCCCCGTTTCTATCCTTCCGGTCGTCGCATAGATGGCAGCTTGGATGGTTTCCATGCCTTTGGCATAATGATTTATCCAAATCGAATGCGTCGTAATGCTGTCATCCAGTGCTGTCCGGTAGGGATTCCAACCTTGCCTAAGCTGAATGATTGCCTCCTGGTGGTACTCCTGCCCGTCTTCGGATATATCATAAAACTGACCTGAAATAAGGATGGCCAGCAAGACAAACAGTACGGATGCGCCCAGCGTATAATATTTGCCCTTAATCTCAGCGGTGCCCATCCATTGGGATCGAAACAAGATATAGGCATTTATGCCTGTAGCGACAACCAATGCCAGGGGAAACTGCCAACGTCCGACGTGACCATCCAGGAAAAAGGTAAGCGACAGGATGACCAGGGTCAGGCCAAGCACGAGCATCAAAAAAAAGCCAATCAGAAAATAGTGTTTTGCTAAGCCACTTGCTTTATCCATTGCCTTTATTCTTATCATTCATTAACCATTAGGCATACAAGGCACTCCTGCCGGCTAAAAAGTCCGGTAAAACGGGTGATCTGCCGCTGCCAATAATTCCCGGTCTCCTTCGGTATCACCATATGCGTACAATTCATAGCTATCCCTATCCGGATATTGTTCCAAAAACCTACTTAATTTTTCCGGCCCATAGCAATTCCGTGATAAAAATTTACCCGTGATTAAGCCATTGTGAACTTCAATTTTCGTGGCAAGAACGTGCTGGATCCCGTTTTTGACGGCCCATGGGATTATCCAGTTTGCGATGGAAGCACTAATGATGACGACTTCGTGTCCCTGCTTAAGATGCCAATTCAATTTTGCAACGGCTTCAGGACGGAGTATTTTCGTCAACTTCTCCGCAAAAGCCACACAACGCCTGTCAAATGCTTCGATGGGCACTCCTTTATAAAAATTGCCGAATAGTTTTTCTTTCGCTTTGTAATTTGGGATGAGATGAAGTTTATATCCCACCAGGTACAATGAAGATGCAACGGCATTTGCCATTAACCTGAAAAAGCCGATTCTAAACAATAAAAAGAGCAGTAAGCTGTCTTTTGTAGTAATCGTGCCGTCAAAATCAAAAGCGGCAATTATTCTTCTATTCCCGGCAATGTTCCCGTTGTCCATTTTATGATGAGTGGTATTTGTATGCTATCTATATTATCAGGGACTATAAATCTCGAAGTTGATCGTACGATGCCCACCGCACCCGCGACTCCCTCCAAATCTTGCTCGATATAGGGAATATCATTTTCCCAAAAACGGGCACGATTGCTTGATGCGCTGCCCCATTGCACTACTATCGGTTCATTGGCCGATTTCAATACACGAAGCTGGTAGTTAATTCGGCTGGTAACCGCCAAATTCCAAAGTATGCCCGTCAGCGTGAATCCAACATTCAACAGCAGCAGTATATAGAGGGATCGATTGAACCACCTCAACCGGTTCGGTTGGACGGCATCTGCAGCTAAAAGGATAACAAGGGGAATAAACCACAATTGCGGCACATACCTTGCCCACCAGGACTCGGGAATAATGACGACAGACAAAACCAGCACAAGCAAGAGGTACCCCATGTTTCGGACCAGGCGCCCGCCATGGAATTTGACGACAAGAATGCCAAACAAAACTATCGCCAATAAAAGTATCCCACTGAATAATGGGCCAAACCCACCGATGCGTACATCCACTTTGGGGGCACTGGCAATATCGGTCTTGTTAAACGTAAACGGTATTTTCAGCTTAGGAACCCGGCCATTGTCCAGCATCACATTGTCTGTGTGCGAAAATAGCGATATAAAAAACTTTTCGGAACCTGATTTTTCGTCGAAGCTGACGGGCAGGTTAGCCGTCATGATATCCACTTTGTTTGGGCCCATAAGGGGGTAAAACGGATGCCCGTAGCCTACTGTATTTGTAACATAAGGGTTGTAGCCCGCCACGACAGCGAGCGTGACCGCGACTGCCGATACACCGATTACTTTTTTCATCGCGCCCCAGTTTCGATGGATCACAAGCCAGCCAATAAACATTGCCGTAAACAAGGCCACGTAAACAACCGCGGTGAATTTCACATTGAACGCGAGCACAAAGACGGCAGCATAAAGGAAATAAACTTCCTTCGTAGCTATCCCGCCTCTGGCAATGAAAAAAAAGGTAGCCAGCAGGCAGAGCAAAAGCGAGGCCAGTGCGCCATCCACGTAATAGGTCAGCAGTTGGTTGATCACCACTGGATTACTCGCCAGCAATGCCGAAACAACCAATTTTTTGAAGAATGAATGCCACTGAAATTGACAAAGCAGGGAGAGCACCAAAAAGAAACTGCCCAGCCACAACAGGATATTTGTCGCCTTACCTGCCTCGATGCTGCCAATGGCACAATAAATAGCCGACTGGATGAGCTCCATTCCCTTGGCATAATGACTGATCCATATCGCTTGGTTGACACGCTCAGGCAATGGCCCATCCCAATACGGGTTCCAACCCGCCTTTAGCTGAATCAAGGTTTCTTGATGATAGGCTTGGCCATCATGCGAAACATCATAAAAGCTATTTGCTATCCCTATCGAAAAAACGATTAGCAATAGGGGTACCGCAACGCGATAAACCAATAGATCACGTTTGCGCTCGTGCGCGGTTTTCGCTGTCGCTACCACCCCTACCAGGCAAATCAATACCGCAAGCGGGAATTGCCAGGCACCTACCTGCGCACCAACCAGCAACGTCAATGACGATAAAAGCAGGGTGAGTACGAGAACCCCAATCAATTGAAAACCAATGTTGAAAAAACGCGACGCTAACATAAACCTATCACCTAAAACGCTAATAATGTTGCCACCGTAAGGGTATCCAATGCTCCGTGAGCCTGAGCCACGGTGATTTTGTTATCGACCGATCCGCATCGTCGGGCCATATAAACATCGCTTGAGAGCCCGCTATTTTTTCCACTCGGGCTCCCTCTTCGCGTAATTTCAATAAATTCTTTTGCTCGTGAAACGGGATGCCACGGTCATCGAAACGAATCCGGTTGCTCGCCGAATCACCCCATTCCACGACAATCGGTTGGTTGGATGAAGCCAAAACTTCCAGTTGGTAATTGATTTTGCTCTTCAGTATCGCATTCAACAAAAAGCCTGCAAAACTGAATCCGATATTCAATACAAGGGCTACATATAGGCATCCCTTCAGCAACCGGTAGTTTCCGGGCAAAAGCAACTCCGATCCAAGCAATATCGCTATGGGCACAAACCAAAAATGGGGGACGTATCTCGCCCACCAGGATTCCGGCATGATGATTAATGATACAATGGTGATTGCGATAAACCCCATGATGCCGTAAAAAACCGGCTTATTCCTTCCCTTGGGGTATTGGATAGCCAACAATGCGATTGCGAGCAGCAGGATTCCACTAAAGAATGGGCCAAAACCACCCAGGCGGCAATCCACTCGTGGCGTACTGATGATTTCGCCCTCGTATACAGTAAAGGGGATTTTTAGCTTCGCAATACCAACGTCCCAAGGGTACACGATTTCAGTACGCGAAAAGAGGGAAATGAAAAACCGCTGCAATTCGGATTTCCCTTCAAAGTCCAATGGTGTATTGATAACCATAATATCCACCGGATCTTTACCCATCAATGGATAGAACGGATGCCCATAGCCTACCGTGTTGGTGACATAGGGATTATACCCAACCACCAGCGATAGGATCCCTATAGCAACAGCTGCCAGTAGGAACATCTTGAAAACGGGCCATTTTTTTTGGAACGCCAACCAAAGTAAAAATCCCCCAACAATAAATACCACATATACAATGGCCGTGAATTTTACATTGACAATCAAGATGACGATAAACGCAAACAACAGCAGGAGCCGCCGTTCAAGGCGGTACAAGAAGCAGATACCCGTTGCCAGCAAGGCCAACAACAACGATGCGAGAACGCCATCTACATAGAAGGTAATCAATTGATTCATCACAACGGGGTTGCTCGCAAACAGCGCCCCCAAAAGCACCGCCTGTTTTAAGGACAGCCAACCCATATAACCAATACAGGATACGACAAGGGAGAAACTCCCCATCCACAGCATCATGTTCGTCGCCTTACCCGCTTCTATTGTACCAGAAGCAGCATATATGGCGGCCTGTACGGTTTCCATCCCCTTAGCATAGTGGTTTATCCAAATCGCCTGGTTTACACGTTCGGATAACGGGGCATCCCAGTAGGGATTCCATCCATTTGCCAATTGAATGACGGCCTCTTGGTGGTAAGCCTGGCCATCGTAAGATACGTCATAAAAACAAGCAGAAACCAGTAAAGACAATAGGACCAGCAGCAACGGAACACCAACTGTGGCCACATATGAGCGCCGTGAACTTCCCCGCGTATTGACGCCGCGCTGTAAATAGTGGCTTGAAAGGATAGCGAAAAGAATGGCTACCGGGAATTGCCAAAAGCCGATGCTCCCCCCGAGATAAAAGGTGACACTCGAAAGCAGCAACGTAAAACCAAGCACCGCGATAAGGAAATATCCCAGGTGAAAAAAGGTTTTTGAATACCCGTAAGCCCGGTCCACTACCATTTCAGATTATAATAAATGATGGCAAAGAAAGACAATATCCATCCCAGGATAATCACTTGCAAAAACCTGTTTTTCAGCAATACGGCGGTAGGGCTCCCGCTAATCAACCATACAAACGTCAATTGGAGGTACCTCAGCATGCCCAGGATAACAAAGAAGGAGGTCAAATAGACATTCTTCCCAAAACGGTTGATGACTTCTTCTGACGTACAATACATGACATAGCACACGACAACGACCGTAGCCATACACGTTATCGCTACGTTGAGGAATTCCAAATTGTACCCCTGCAAGTTCTTCCTTGGGCTGACCCCCGTCCTGACAAAGTTGAACACATCGTCCCGCCGCTTGGCCAACGCAAGAAACAGCGCCAATACAAACGTCATCAAGATAATCCAATGGGAAAGCACCGTGTCAGAAATCAGTCCGCCCAATGCAATCCGCAATACAAATCCCACGGCGATTATCACGATGTCCAAAATTGAGATGTGCTTAAGTTTAATGGTGTACAGCACATTCTGCACCAAATAAAGCAGCACGATCAGCAGCACCAATGGATCCTGGATGAAAAACAAAAAGATGGATAGCCCAATCGCCAATAACACACCAATTAAACCAATTCCCTCAGCCGTCGAAACAAGGCCGCTGGCAAGCGGTCTATTTCGTTTTACAGGATGCAGTCTATCTTCTTTGACATCCAACATGTCATTGAATACGTATACCGAGCTGGCTATTAACGAAAAGCCGATAAACGACACCAGCAATTGCAGCACCACATGGGTATCGGTAAGCTTTAGTGAAAAGAAGGCTGGCAGGAAAATAAAACTATTTTTTACCCACTGGTTTACACGGATTAGTCGGAGGTAGGAAAGTAATTTTTTCATCATGAATAGAAGTCTGAATACAATAGGCGTTTATGAATAAGCAAAATAATGCATTGGGATTATCACTGTTTAAATACCAAATATTTCTTAGTGCTGAAGTTAAATATCGCGACAATGATAATCGTCATCGCTTTTCCCAGTTGGATGTTGGTGATAAGGGCTTGTTCGACAAAAAGCCACAAAATCAATTGATTTAAGGCAATAGCCATCAATGAAAACACCACAAATGATATCACTTCCATCGATCTGGAATACTTGCTTTTTTGAAACACGTACTTCCTGGATAACACATAGTTCAGGATAATTGCTATCACCACCGCGATTACATTAGCAATGAGGTAATCGATAGCCTGGATATGGACCAGGAAACTAAAGACACCGAACTCAACCGCCGCGCAGCATAAACCGACGATGACAAATTTTGTTAGTTGATATTTAAAAACTAGCTTGAGGAACATAAAATTATAAATTTCCTTTTTTTAACTGATTGACTGCAAAACTACAAGCCCTTGCGGTCAGTGCCATGTACGTGAGTGAAGGGTTTTGGTTGGCAGAGGAAGTCATGCAACTACCATCCGTAATGAAAACATTTTTGACTGCGTGCATCTGGTTATATCCATTCAAGACGGAAGTTTTCGGGTCTTTCCCCATCCGCGCCGTTCCCATTTCATGCACGGTAGCCCCCCCCGGCTTTTCATAATTAAACGCGTTGACCTGTTGGAATCCGGCTTCCTCCAACATCCCGGCGCAGGTTTCCTTGATGTCATCCATCATGCGATACTCATTTTCTTTGAAAGAAAAGTTGACTTCAACGAGCGGCAGCCCCCATTTATCCTTACGTGTCGTACTCAATTGCACTTCATTATCATAATATGGCAGGCACTCTCCCCATCCGGCCATCCACACCGTCCATGGGCCCGGCTTGGTCAGTTTTTCCTTAAATTCGCTGCCAAATCCTTTTATGTTGGGCGATGTACTTTTCCACCCTTGCCTTTCGCCCCTCCCCTGTACGGCATACCCCCTGATGAATCCATTTTTTTCCGTGGCGGATAGATTGCGGTAGCGCGGAATTAAAAAGCCGCAAGGTCTTCTTCCTTTATAATAGCGATCTTCAAATCCGTCATGGATGCCAAAGGCACCAGCCGAAGAGTGGTGATCCATTAAGTTGTGCCCTACTTGCCCACTGTCATTGCCAAGCCCATTTGGAAACCTATCCGTGCGCGACTGCAATAAAATCGCTGCTGTACCGATGGTGGATGCATTGATAAAAATAACGTTCGCGTAAAATTCCGTGACCTCATGCGTCAACGCATCGATGACGCGGACGCCCGTTGCCCTGTCCGCCTGTTCATCATGGAGCACTTCCGCGACGATGGAGAAGGGCCTAAGCGTCAGATTACCCGTGGCCATGGCTGCCGGAATGGTGGCGCTATTGCTGCTAAAATACCCCCCATAGGGACATCCCCTGGAGCAAAGATTACGATTGAGACAGGGCCCCCTGCCATCCCAGCCACGAGTAAGGTTGGCCACGCGCGCTATGGTAAGCAATCGATGCTCATGGTTATTTTTAATCGATTGTGCTAAATGCTTTTCGATGCAATTGAGTTCCATAGGTGGCAGGAAGTTACCGTCTGGCAAGTGCGGTAGCCCCTCGTTTTTCCCACTGACGCCAATGTAAGACTCCACATAATCATACCAAGGTGCAATATCCCGGTAACGTATTGGCCAATCTACCGCTGTGCCATCCTTTTCATTCGCTTCAAAATCCAAGTCGCTGAGCCGGTAACATTGCCTACCCCACGTCAACGACCTTCCCCCTACCTGGTATCCCCTAAACCACATAAACGGTTTCTTTTGGATATAGGGATGATCTTGGTCATTTGCGAAAAAAAGCATGTCGGTATCGTCAGAAACGTTGGTCTGCACCGGGTTGTTTTGCTTATAGGCAAGTGGGACATTGCCCCTGAGTTTGAAATCCCAAGGATTGAGCAATGCCGTAGGGTAATCCTTGATATGTTCGACATTCCTTCCCCGTTCAAGCAGCAATGTTTTTAATCCTTTGAGGCAAAGCTCACGTGCAGCCCACCCGCCACTGATGCCGGAGCCGACAACAATGGCATCATAGGTATTGCTCATTTTAGCTTTTCCAATTAAATTAGACATCGCTCAATTTGAATAAGGATGATGGCACTAATTAGTTGCCCATACCCGTTGACTTTCCCCCATCGCTATGCACGACTGATAATGCACAGGAATATAATCGTATGCCAATCCCATGGTGGCCCCAAGTTCTGACGTACAATACCCTTCAACAACCAGGGATTTCAATGTCACAATAAACGGCTCTCCAAAAAACAGCCTATTTAACTCGCCGATTAGCGGCATGCGATAAGTTGCTTTCGCTTCTAAATGATTAAGCACCGAAACCCTATCTGTCATCCCACATTCAATAAACGCTTGATGATAGGTAGCCCTGCAATAGTCATCCACCTCCGCTAAGCCTGCCAAAAACCGGCGCTGCCGACTGGTATCAAAACATGCATCTACCATATTAACAACAAAATCTGCGACATTGGCCTCCGCCGCCCCGGGCGATTCGGTTTTTGGGATAATTGTATCTGCCAAAATTGCTATTGTTTCTCTTTTTAAATGCAAAGCAGCTAAGTTTACCTTTTGGCGGGTGCGTATCCATTGAAAAATTGAAAAAGAAGAAACCGTTGCCAAACCGATAGTCACTGCATACTTAATATATGTTCTTCTATTCACTTAACTTTGGAATTTTCGGAAGCAAAAGTAGGCATAAATACCGAATCCGATGTGCGAAAACGGCCTCTACGTGTAGTTTTTCCACTACAAGCTGCATTTTTGCAGGGTTTGAAGCGTAGCCCAGGAAACAAGCCCCTACAATATCCATTCTGCGGATTTTGAGCATATTTGGGTTTCCTTCCCGCCAAATTCTTGCCGTTGTTCCCCGATAAAAGTCGGAGCTGGCCATTTCTTTTACTAATATTTTGCAGTAATTTGGCAGATATTTACAAACAAAATGGCAGGTTTTAGGAATCCAAAATGGCTTACTAAATTTCAATTTTCCGTTGAGCGTTTTGAAGATATTACGGAAGAAACGTTTACCCAAGTCAACGCAAAGTTGGATAGTCTCTCCCATCCCGATCCGGTGGTGAGCATCGTCGTCATTGCATGGAATGAAGAGACCAATATTTTGAGGTGTATTTCAAGTTTAGCAGAAACGATTTCAGCCTATCCCTTGGAGATCATTGTAGTCAATAACAACTCAACAGATAAAACACAACATACGATAGACCAACTGCATGTCCGCGCATTCATTGAATTGAAGCAAGGTGCCGGGCCAGCCAGGCAAAAGGGTCAGGTACACGCCAAAGGCAAATATATCCTCACAGCGGACGCGGATTGCATCTATCCGCCCTATTGGGTAGACGAAATGGTTCATGTTTTGAAACAGCCCAAGGTTGTCTGTGTCTATGGCCGGTATTCCTTTATCGGGGAGGGCGGATTTCCCCGGTGGCAGTTGCTCGTCCTTGAAAAATTGAAAGATATCATGGCAGAGATCAGGCATTTCAGGCAACCTTATTTCAATTGTTTCGGAATAAGCATGGGTTACATCAAAGAATATGGCCTCAACATCGGATTCATTCAGGAAAACCGACGCGGAGAAGACGGGCAATTATGCCTTGATTTGATGAAATACGGCAAAATCAAACAGGTGAGATCAGCAAAGGCCCGCGTATGGACAGATATTCGCACGTTACAGAAGGAAGGAAATTTCGTAAATGTCATCTATAACCGTTTCATGGCGGATATCAAACGATTCAAATACAATTTTATACACCGAAAGTTGTCTTAGGAGCTATGACAAAAAATCATCAAAATCAAAAGCGTATACTTTGGATTGACTATGCAAAGTTTATCGGCATTAGCCTGGTGGTGTGTGCTCACCAGACCGACAGGGATGGTTGGTTTACCTTTATCTCGGCATTTACGCTACCCTTATTTTTCTTCTTGTCAGGCTATTTATTTTCCTTCAAAAAATTTGACAGCTATGCTTCTTTTCTAAAAGCTCGCACCAAGCAGCTACTCATCCCCTATTTTCTTTTAAACCTAATCGCTTATGCGCTTTGGCTAGTTTTCTTCAGGAAATTTGACGAAAATTTTGCGATCAGCCAACCTTCATACAGGCCATTCATTGGAATATTCTATGGCAACGGGCACGATAGCTGGCTGATACATTGTGTGGCCTCGTGGTTTATCATCTGTCTATTTACGTTGGAAAACATCTATTTCCTGCTATTTAGGAACGCAAAAGGCGCATTCCGGTTTATACTATTGGCCGGTATTTTTATCGTCTCCTTGCTGGATCAAAAATATGACCCGATAAGATGGCCTTGGGGTTTTAATCCAGCTATCATTGGTTTGATATTCTACGGAACCGCAAATATCCTCAAAGAAGAGACACAACGAATCATGAATCTGCCCTTGCCCAGATTGATTGCGCTATCGGTGCCCTCCCTGCTTGTTGTATACTTCGTTTCTACAAGAAATTATGTAGATATGCTTGAAAGTACTTACGGCAATTTTTACCTGTTCATCATAGGCGCATTTTCAGGAATTTTATTTGCTTTGACATTAAGCCGTATGTTGGATATCGTATTGGGTCCTGTCTGGGTTTTCCAGTATCTAGCGCAAAACACATTGGTTATCCTTGCCTTCCACACCTTCCTGATAAGTCTTTCAAGGAATTTTATTGCATTGGCGTTTGATATTCCCAGTGCCGTCGTTATACATAGCAGGTACCTCAGCCTTATCGTTGTAGCAGCCACCTTGGCACTGTCATTACCGCTCATACATTTGTGCAACAAATATTTGCCCATCATGGTTGGAAGGCCTTATAAGCCGAAACAACAGCTATTTAGGAGGCCCCAAGAAATTATCTCCCAATCCTAACATTCAATTCAATATTTTATCAGGGTTATGGCGAATACATCCGTTACCAAAAATTCAAAACGCATACTTTGGATTGATTATGCAAAGTTCATAGGCATCACCCTCGTCGTATGTGCTCACCACACGGGCAGGGGGAATTGGTTTGCCTTCATCTCAGCGTTTGCCCTGCCTTTGTTTTTTTTCTTGTCGGGCTATCTGTTTTCCTTCAAAAAATTCGACAATTACACCGCGTTCTTGAAGGCTCGAACCAAGCAGTTACTTATTCCTTATTTTATCCTAAATTTTGTAACGTATATTCTTTGGTTGTTTTTCTTCAGAAGGTTTGATTACCATTATGTCATATCGGAGCCTTTATACACCCCATTTATCGGGATATTTTATGGCAATGGACACGAGGATTGGCTAATACATAGCATTGCTTCCTGGTTTATTATTTGCCTGTTTGTCTTGGAAAATATTTATTTTCTTTTGTTCAGAAACGTGACTGGAGCACGGCGTTATGTGTTATTGGCAGGAATCCTTGCCGTTTGTTTCATTGATCAAAAGTATGATCCCATTAGGTGGCCATGGAGCTTAAATATCGCCATCATCGGGATAGTATTCTACGGCGTCGCGAACATGCTGAAAGAAAACGTCAATAAAATCATGGCGCTTTCTTTGCCAAAGCTAATAACGCTTTCGGCATGTTCCGGATTCCTACTGTACGTTATTTCTTCACGGAACTTCATAGACATGAACAAAAGCACGTATGACAGTTTTACCCTGTTTTTTATGGGTGCCTTTTCGGGAATCCTCTTCGCTTTGACATTGAGCCGGGTACTGGAAATGTTGTTGGGCCCCGTTTGGCTGTTCCAGTATTTAGCACAGAACACATTGGTCATCATTGCTTTCCATCTGATGGTCATGAGTGTTGTCAAAAAGGCCATTTCAATGGCTTTTCAGATCCCGGATGATTTGCTTACAGACAACCTGTATTTGAATTTTACGGTCGTGGCGGCGACGCTACTGCTCTCGTTGCCGATCATTTATATATGCAACAAATACCTCCCTGTGATGGTGGGAAGGCCCGCTAAACCGAAACAACGCGACGCCGCGGCGCCACAAGTCATCAGCAACTCGCAAACGGTTTGAACTTAAAGCCCGGGCACACCGATTGGTTCCACGAACACGGGCGTTTCAGTGACGTGGATTTTTAGTTTTCCGGCGACGACGTCTTCAATGCGCACAGCCATTTTGTCTTGGCCTACTTGCAAGGTATATATCTTCACTTTTTCCGCCTCGGGCATTTCCAGTTCATGGTCTACTTCCCTACCCTGCTCGTCCGGCACCATCAATACATACATCCTTTTATCATCCAATGCATAGACATCCACGATTGGATCGCTGTTCAGCGTGTGCAAGTATGCATATTCACCCATCAATTCGTTTGCTTGCAAGAAATAATCTGCAGCGGGCTTCCTTTCCGACCCCTGCACAAAACCGGAAGATGAAAATTGGATTGAACTGCGGATGTCCACATCATTCAGCATATAAAAATGCAACCGCTTAATTCCATGTCTGGCATAAAGTAGGCTTGAACGCAGCGACCAATCCGCATGGGTAATCAACGGGCTTTTATCCTTTATTTTCAGCGTTCTTAAAGGACTCTTTTTATTCACGTCGTATCCCAGTTCCGTTATCCAAACGGGTGTCCCATTGGCCTCTTCCTTAGCCAGGCTTACTACCTTTATCGCCGCTTCAGCAGCACTGGATCGTTCGGGAGCCCTGCCACGGGTGCCCTTCGCAAACAAATCTTCATTCGAAAAAGAATAATGGTGGTAATTAATCACATCAAAACATAAATTTACCGTGCCATCTTCCTTTAACCCCCGATTCACACGGCACCATTCGATCATTTTCGAAAGGTAATCCACGTCGCCTTTCGTCAATCCCCCCATGACCACCTGCATTTCCGGATCGGCATTCTTCACCCCTACACCGGGGCCTAATTGGCCAAGATGCCCATCATAAAATGCGGAAAGATTGGCTGCATATTCTTCGGCTGTCTGATGTGCATTTTCGCCTTTCCATGTCCTATCGGGTTCATTATTGCATTCGATATACGTTACCAGGCCCAGCCCGATTTTCCGCTGGTTGGGGCTCCATGCCGGATCGGGCGATACAGAGACCAAGCCAGTGTCTACCTGCGCATTGTGGCCATACCGTGCGGCAAACTGAAATCCCAATTTGGCAAATTGCCTATATGAAGCCGGATCCGCCTTATCCTGCCCATAGGGCAAAGGCGCGTTCTCATAATCGTCTTCGCCTTCGGGATACGTGGCCCGCAGCCAGTCCGGTATTGTTTTGAGGCAAACCAGTACAGGGATGCCATTGGTTTTGCACCATTGGTAAATATCATCATACCCCCAGTTGCCGTTTAAAGACGGTTGATAAGCGTATACGTTTTCTTCCGTCTCTATTCGATTCCAATCCAGGTAATGCCTGAATCCGCCAAACGGCTTTATTAATGCGGTTTTTTCCGCATCGATTTCATTATTTTCATTCAAAAACTCCCACTCAAAGCCATTGATTCCCAGCATATCTTTGAATTTGATACTGCTGATGGTATCAGCAGCTGGTGGAGCAACATAATCCGTATCTATCGGCGTCCCCTTCCGTTCCGAGCATTGTATATGATAAATGCCAAAGCACAATGCCAGCAATGCGCTGCTCATCCGATTTAAGCGAAAAATTTCCATAGGATGCTCCTTTCTTTTTATGGGCTAATCAACTGCGGGCATGTTTTGTCGCCACAGAACGTTTATTCGCACTCCTTGCATGTAAAAGTGCCCTAAACTGGTGGAATACAAAAAACGGTATTCTTGCCAGGGATTGATATATTGCTTTGTTGGTCGGGTAATTCCATAAAGCCACGAAAAACCCGAGTATGAATAACGATAAGGCTGCCAGCCAGACCAGTCCACTGATAGGGCTTAGGAAGAAACTTGCCAGCATGCACACCACCGATAAGGACAGGAAAATAAACAGCGGCGGCCGCAGTAAAATAAAACCAAACAAGAGTTGGTTTAAGCTGCGGTTTACTATTCCCTTGGACAAAATCAGGAATCCATAACGAAGGTACTTAAACCATGTGTTTATCCAGCGCGCACGCTGATTGACCAACTGATCGGCATAAGCCGTCTTTCCGTCATACACAATGGCTTCCCCGTTAAAACTGATTCGATACCCCCTCAGTACCAGTTCTGCCTGCAGTACTTTGTCAAACCCAGCCCCTTTTACATCAACGGCAGCCATACAGTCGACATACAACGCCGTTTTCATCGCCATTCCCGATCCGGCCAACGTAGCTGACGACCCCAAATGAAAGAGTACCTCGCCATCATAAAAATGATAGTAAATGTCCCTTGCGGCATCCAATGCAGCATAGTGTGTATTCGTATTCTTTGCAACCCGCAATCCCTGCACCACGTCATAGCCACTATCGAAAGATCGGTTGCATTCATTCAGAAACTCCGGATGCACCATGTTGTCACTGTCAATGATGGCAAATACTTCATGCGCCCTTATAAACCGATGTATCGCATAGAAATGGGAACCGACGTTACTGGCTAATGTTTTTTCCGGTCTCAAGATGACTACCCGGGGGTCGCTGAATTGGAGATCCGTAACATCGCATTTGTCTGCCACGACATAAATCACATAATTATCGTAGTTGAGATTCAGCAATGAATTAACCACCTGGGGGAGAAACTTGGTTTCTTCATAGGCTGTAACAATCAAGCCGTAGTCATAAGCTTGTTTTCTTACGGTAGCTATTCTGCTTTTTGTCCGCTTCTTGAGTCTAAACAGCAAAAAAAAGAACAACGGCACCATGAGATGGTATCCGATAAACACCTGAAAAAGTAACCATAAAAATTCCATAAGCCAATACGTTAAAAAGATGCACGCTTATGCGTCGGCTAAGCGTGCCGCTATTCTACTATACATTTCACCCACCGAATTTTCCCAGGTGTGGGAAGCTGCAAACGCCTTCCTTGCCGTCCTGGTTGCCTCGTTGTCTTCCGCAAATGCTTTGGCTATGCATGCAATATAGCCTTCTTTGCTGGCGGTCAGGTATACAAAATCCTTGAAAATATCCATGGTCTCTGTGGCCGTAGCCACAACAGGCTTGCCTAACGCGAGGTATTCATCAATCTTCCGTGGATAGTTGCCCACCGTAATGGCATTTACCAGTTGTGGATTGATGCACACATCAAACGCATTGATGTAAGCAGGAAGATCCTGTACGGGCTTTTTTCCAAGAAAATGTACGTTTTTCAGTTGATGCAACGGGCTCGATAGGAACGCATCATCTTCGGGTCCCACCAATACAACAGCGCAATCCGGAAAATGCTCCGCGATATGCGCGATAATGCCAATATCCAACCGGTTGCTATCCAATGATCCCACATAGCCAATGATAGGCGAAGTGATGCCGCGGAAGTCATCACCACTTCGATTCGCTGGAACTTCAGCCATAAAATCAATATCACAACCTTGCCCAACGTAATATGACCGGGCGTTATATCGGTTGCAATAGTTTCTTAAATACATGGAATTGCTAAAGCACAGGTCGCTTTTTGCTATCAGCAAAGGCTCCAGCCGCTCACCTTGCCGTCTCCAGTATTCAACGCCCAGCATGTAATCGCGGGAATAGTAAATGCTAAGCTTAGGCCTAAGCAGTTCCTTTAAATAAAACGCTTTGAACATTTCATTGTCATTGAACAGGATGACGTCCCCGAATCCCAATGACCGGATCGCTGAATGAATTGAATTGGCGAATAACCTGTTGTTCCGCTTATTCAGTCGGTCATACAGCTTAGGAAATTTTATCCAATTAATGGACTCGACTAAACAATCGGGATATAAGTTCCATAAATTTTCATTTATCCGGATAAGCCCATCAGCTTTTCCTTTGATAATGGCTATGCGTTTCTGGACATGGGGATCCTTCCGGTTTCGCCACAACGTTATCCTATCCAGGGGGGAATTTACATACAATACCCGGTGATGTTTGCTCAGCTCCAGCGCAATATTCTTGCAGTTGCTGCCGATATCCGTATCCCAAGGCTGCTGGCCGACGATGATGAAATGTTGCTGGTTAGTCATAGGAGCATATCATGACAGCCATAATGGCCTACCGGATAAATAACCAAAATAATAATTGAGATACCGGTATATTGTCCTGATGAACACAATAAACACATTGCTGCTGTTCCGGAAAAAACCCCTTTTCATCGTGCTGGGTTCCACCGCCGTATTGGCTTGTTCGAATACACCTTTATAGTCGTTAAAGAAGAAAGCTTTGCCACTATTCCTCAAAAAGGACATCATCATGATAAATTCCGTTTTGTCGCCGGACAGTCCTTCAGGGTAGCGCCCGAATTTATCGGTGAATGTACTCCTCCGCAGGTGCGGGTGATCGCTGTAATAAGGGAATTTATCCAGTCCGGGGCTCCACAACTTAAATACCATCTCCGAAAAACCATTTTTGTCTGGCTTAAGGAACGGGTAATTTACATAAGCATAAAACCGAACCATGTCGAAATCTGCCCGCTCTTCAAGAAGTTTCCTGCCGTTTTGCAGGTGTAAGCAGCTGCCATCAAGCGCGATGAAGTCTTCCTGCACATAAAGGGTATAAGGTGTTTTGACAGCATCCTGCCCTTTATTCATGTTGCTTCCCAGCCCGCCATTTTGTTTGGCGGAAACAAGTGTAAAGTCAAAATTTGCACGTAGTTTTTCGATGAACCGCAAATGCTCCTCATTGCTGCAATCATCAGAGACGATGATCTCCCTGAAAAAACAGCCCTGCCGTTCGAATGACACGAAGAGCCTTTCCAGGGATTTGCTCCGGTTATAATGGGTTACCAAAAGCGATACATCTTCAAAATAATGTCTGGTGTTCATCACTAAGCCATAGTTTTCAGCAAATTGTCAAAGCCTTTCCCAACGCTGTGTTTCGAAATTAAAGCGCTTGATCACTTTCGCAGGATTTCCTACCGCCACGGAAAAAGCCGGCACATCCTTTGTAACCACGCTACCGGCACCGATCACAGCTTGTTTTCCGATGGTGACACCACTGGTAACCACGCTATTGGCACCGATCCAGACACCGTCCGAAATGGTAATCTGCCGGCAGACCACACCTTGTTCTTTTGGTGGGATACTGGTGTCTTCGTATCCGTGATTAAGACCGGATACCACCACATGCTGCGCAAGCATGACGTCATTCCCTATGGAAACAGGGCCTATAATGACATTGCCCAAACCGATGATTGTTTTGTCGCCTATATGGACATCACCTACCCCGTTATTGATGGTTGCAAAATCTTCTATAATTGAAGCCCGCCCCAACGTAAACGCATTGAAGGGGAATACATCCATCCGTACCCGGCGCCTTATTTTTGCGCGTTTTCCTCTTTTATGTTTTAACGGATTGAGAAACAGCCTAACCCAGAGTCTCGGTTTATTGTCATTGATTGGCATCAGCATCCATAACGCAACTTTCTTTGTTCTTGGATTGGATTTGACAAAAGATGAGATAGACATCGTTAATAATTCTTCTGCCGCTGTTTTTCCATCGTTCTATAGCCGATAATAAAACCCAGTGTAAAACAAATCAAAATCGGTAAAGCAAATATTTCGTAAGGCATATGACTAGTATTTATTTAAGAGGCCAATTTTTTTCTCGCCAGGATTTCCCGCTCCAATTTTGGCCCCAAGAACACGAAAACCCAAGATACATACACAACCATCGACGATGGAAACACATTGATCACCTCGTTGCCATAACTGCAAAACAGTATCCCCGCATAACCCGAAGTCAACGCGATAAGCTTAGTCTGTAGCCCTTTATCTTTAATGTTCCAGACAATGCCGCAACATTTCCCCAGGATATAAACCGTAATGCATAGCCAGATTGTCAGTCCCACCACGCCATACATCACCCATACTTTGACGAAATAGCTATCCGGCTGTACCGTGGAGATAAACATATCAGCGTTATACTCATTCCCATTTGCGCCAATCACGCCCAATCCTTCACCGAAGGGTTTATTTTTCAAATAATTCTTAAGGAAAGCCTGCGTTTCGAAGCGGACATTCAACGAAGCGTCTTTCGGATTCAACGCCGTACGCAACCGATAAATATGGTAATTGCCATCCCCGATATGCGTAAATTTCAAGAAGCCCACAAACAATGCCAGCACAATTCCGCCAAGCAGCAATATTTTGAATTTTTTACTCAAAAATATGACGAAAACAGCGCCGACCAGCAAGGCAAATAATGCGCCCCTTGTTCCTGATAGCAGCATGCCATAAAACATCAAGCCAGCGGCAATGAACAGCAGAATCCGCTTCCATCGCTTGAAGGGTCCCAATGCCAACGTCAATGCGACCAAACCGATGTGCGCCTGGGATGCCCCAAACTGCCCTGCATCCGTATAAAAAGAAAAAACCCTCAGTTTTCCCCAAAGCAAGTGGGTCACATCGCCACCCGTATTCAAAAATTTCAACTCTCCGGGAGACAGCCGCCAATGTTCCTGTTTAATGCCGTTCAGTGCCGCAAGTACCGAACACCCGATGATAATTATCAAAAAAACATTCAAATCCTTATTGCTCTTGAACGACATGAAGGTCAGCGGTATGATAAGCATTGGATAAAGCGCAACGGTTTTAAGTTCGCTAGCCCAACCATTTAAGCTTCCTCCCGCCGGATTCGCTACTTGCAAGACACTCAGTATAAACCACAAAACCCACAAAAGACAGAGTTCATTGGCTACATTGCTGAAATCGCCCCTGCTGCTTTTTATCACCGTAATTAGCCACCCACCCAGCAATAACCCTTCGATTAGCAAGCCAAACGGTATCCCGATATCAACCTCACGTCCCAAGATCCCCACCAAAAAACAGTAGGCAATCAACATAAAGAGGGCTATTTTGGGCTTATGCAAAAAGGTATACAGCATTAGCGCCATAAAGGATAAGCTTACAAACAGTATCGGTAAAGCAGTCCCAAACTTATATGTAGCGAAGCTAATTATAACGGATACCAATAGGCAACCAATTGCAATTAATGGATTGACCTTACGATCCGATATCACCCATTTTTGTTCCATGGCAATGTCTTACGCGGTAATTTTTTGACGATAATGCTTTACCGGAATTTTATTCAAAACCCATCCCATGAACGTAGGTTCATTATTAATGAATGAGATGAACTCCTCATCTTCGGGTTTAATGGAGTTTCCGGATGCAAATATGGCGATGCACTTGTCCACAAACATGAGCCATTCTTTGACTTTATTGATATCCTTCAAGCTATTAATATCGATGAGGATAATATCAAATTCACGCCGAAGTACATCAAAACCGGCTATGAGGTTTTGTGAATCCTTCATTTCCAACAAGGAGGTACTGTTGGAATTCCGGTTGAGCACGGTAATAAAATCCTCTGCCTGTATTTCTTTTTTTACCAAAAACTTCTCAAACTCCAGGGTATGCTGTTTGTCTTCGCCTGAAGACTTTTCCGTGTTGGTTATCAGGTTCAGCAAATCTGGATAGTCCTCGCCGATAAGCAGCACCCGTTTACCCGTCATTGCATACGCATAGGCCAACCCCATGGTAATAAATGTTTTTCCTTCATTGGATGACAAGCTCGTTATCCCTAACACTTTCTCACCTTTCTGGGCCGACAATTGCTTATTAATTTCAAACCGCAGCGAACGCAGTAAGTCTTTATGCAAGTTATAATCGGGTACATCCCCGTCGCTTTTCCAGATGCTTCTGAGATCCTTGTCCGAGCGCTTAATCAGATTTAGATTCCCAATTACTTTTCCTTTGGTCACAGAAGCCAATTGTTGTGCATTAATGATTCGGTGGTCAAGCAGGAAAGCGATAAACAAGATGGCGAAAGACAAGGAAAAACTGGCAACTCCAGACAGCCCGGTATACATTATTCGCTTAGACGATTCCGGCAAACCGGGCAAACCGGGTTCCACCAGGTTCAACTTCAATCCAACCGTATTTCCCAAACTAGCCTGGTTATACCGATTTAATGCCTCTGTATAATCCTTGGTAGCAAGGTCTGCATCACGTTCGTACCGTTGGATACCCGCATCGGTAGGAACCATCACATTATATTTGCGCCGTGCTTCGGCAAGCCCCTGCTGTGTCGATGCAATGCTCCCTTCAGCAAGTGCCAGCGAAGTTTCCAGATCCATCCGCTCACTAATCAAGGACTGCCTGATGATGGATGTGTTCGTTGCCTGCGCGCTTCGTCTCGGAGTCGCTGATAACGCGTTTACGCGCAGTTTTTGTAACGAATCTAGTATCGTCTTATCCGCTGGCCTCATTCCGTTATCGATATACCGCTGATTAGCGCGGCTAATCTCATCGTCTATTTTGGTAATGTTGTTGCTTTGGCTTGGCGCCGGAGCACTTGCTGCTGGTTCTTCCAGGCTATTGAGCTGGTTGTTGATCCGTGCAATTGCGCTTCTTAGTGATTCTATTTCTCTATTCGTTTGCGACAACCTGCTCTCATATTCAGACACCTGTTGGTAGACAATGCCAGACTGGGTAGCTACATTCAATACGCCGCTGCTGCTTTTATAAGCTTGGAGCTGCGCATTTTTGTCGTTCATAATCTGCTCTTTTTCTTTTCGCAAAGAGTCCAGCAGTTGTAGCGACTTGGTATTGCTGGCGTTTGTTATACTATTATAGTAGTCAATAAACTCCGTACAAAACGTATTGACAGCGAAAGCAGATAAGTCCGGATCTTCCGATATAAACTCTACTTTAATCAAGTTGCTTTCAGCCCCTTGCTGTATGGTCAACGCACTGAGAAGCTTCTTTTCCCCATAGCCAAGCGTATTCACAATGTCAAACAGTTTTTCATCCGATACCGTCAAAATTGATCGGTCAAACAGTTTTCGCTTATACTCGGCAACCATATCCTGC
This sequence comes from Parapedobacter koreensis, assembly GCF_900109365.1. GTDB lineage: Bacteria > Bacteroidota > Bacteroidia > Sphingobacteriales > Sphingobacteriaceae > Parapedobacter > Parapedobacter koreensis. The sequence goes on from NZ_FNZR01000002.1 coordinate 253,086, forward strand.
CTTGTTTCTGCCGCTATTTCTTCCGGCAGGGTCCTAAACGCTTTGTCTGGATTTTCTAAATCGTGGATGATTAAACGATAAGACAGCAAATTTATCACACGCCGCATCTTCATCATTTCCACGATGTTCCCGTATTCATAACCTTCTCCGCCTTGTGCTATTAATTGAGCGGGGGCCTCAGTAGCGAGCTGAGCTTGGGATGTATAATCTTCTGGAAGTTTCTTGACCAAAAAAAAGGTAGTCACAACGCTAACCACTACCACTGCAAGAATTACCCAACTGTATTTCCACAGATACCTGAAAAATGCATTTAAATCAATCATATGACACTAAATCTAATAGCCACTATTTTTTTTTATTTGACATCCGTTAACTTTACCCCGATAATCTCCTCTAACGCATCCTTAGCCTTTAAAAAGTTAATTTCCGTTTGTGCGAGGGACAAGCCAGCTTGCGTAGCGCCTCCCTTTCGCATATTGTAGTCCTCAAGTTCTATTTCACCGAGTTCATACTGCTCCCGGGCACTTTCCAGCATGAATTTGCTGTCTTGCGCTTCTTGATTTTTCACCTTTAAGTCATTCAGGATTAACACATAGTTATAATACCGGGTCTTCACCTCAATTTCAAGGACTGTTTGGTAATTTTTCGTTTCCAACATGGCAACTTCATATTGCGCTTTTGCCTGTTTTACCGTATAGGGTTTCTGAAAAAATAAACCGGGGCTTAAAACAACACCGAACTGAAACCCTGAAAGAATCAACGAAACGTTGTTAGTGCCTGGAGATGAAGAAGCCAAATAGCTTTCAGCAGGGCTATAGAAATAAGATGCTTGGATCAAATCCAGGTAGGATATTTTAGCAGCTGAAACCGCAGCTTTACTCCGTTCTCCCTGAATTTTCATAATTTGATTCCTTGGGTAATTCTTTTTTGCCAAGTCAATCAGTTTTTCTAAATATTCATAATTTATCTCACCCATAATAGACTCTTGGGCAGATAACTTTTGATGTCCAACCAATAATGAAACAAGTAAAACAGTGAAAATTGCCTTTTTCATAGATTATGATTAAAAAATGTTTTTACAAAGTAGCAAACGTTTGAATCTAATTCTAGCTCAACGAAATGACCAAACAAAAGTGAAATTAATTATGATGAATTTTATTATATTTCGAGCACTATATTTCATCTTGTAGTAATACGTCTACGAAATCCTTCATCATACCCGTTCGCTCTGAATCATTGCGGGAATGGTCAATAGCATAATCCTTAAATCCATCGAAAAGGAATAATACTGAGCATATTGATTGTCGAGTTGTCTACGTTCGGCATCCGACATCTCACTTTTCCCCCGCTTACTGACCTGCCACAACCCGGTAATGCCAGCCGGGCCCAAAAAGCGCATGGCCCATTCGTCAGAGGTGAGCATTTGCGCCTCGTACAAGGGCAACGGCCGATTTCCGACCAACGACATATCCCCTTTCAATACGTTGAAAAGCTGCGGTAATTCATCGAGGCTCGTTTTCCTAAGAAACGCTCCCAGCCTGGTCACACGCGGATCGTTTTTTATTTTGATAAAAGCTGACTGTCCGTTATACTGATTTAAGACAGCCAGTTTGTCCAGTTCTTTATCCGCATTGACTTTCATGGATCGGAATTTATAAAAATCAAAAATTTTATATCCCGAACCGGCACGTTTACTTTTATAGAATATCGGACCTTTCGAATCCAGCTTTATCAATACCATGACGATTAAAAAAACCGGGGAAAACAAAACGATCAAAATACTGCTTACCAACACGTCAAATAATCGTTTCATGAACGGCGTTTTATACTCCTTGGTCTTGCTTGCCCTATGGTCGGGCAGCAACGGCTTATTTGTGATCAACTTGAACTTGAAAATGAAGAACAGCCGTTCACGAATATTCTGCGCATTAAATGGATAGAAGTAGATATCATCTACATAAGGCCTAAACGTTTGCGAAATGACTTCCTTGTTGTTCTTAAACCCTAACAATACAACGCTTATCCCACGGGTGATTGGCGACGTTTTTAGTTCAACAATAAATGAATAGATCTCGGCAATATTATCTTCAATTTCCAGGATGACCACATCGGGGATAAAAAACAAGGACTGGTGGTGCAAATGGCTTCTCAGCGACGTCAAGCTATCAAAAAGGGTGATGTCTACATATTCGCCAAAATCGCTGTACAGCTCGTCGGCAAACTTCCCACCAAAATATGCAGCAGAAATCGTTATGAAGTTGTGCTGTTGTCTAAGTTCTTTCAATAAATCCATAGGTGGTAGAATATGATTTTAATAGGCGTTAGTATTAAATGTCTCAGCAATCGCTTGTTTTAAAATGATTGGATCAAACGGCTTACGAAGGCATTTATCGACAGCATAAGGCAGACCATTCAGCTCTTCATTGATATTTTCAGACGCAGATAAGACAATAACGGGAATGTCGCAGTAAAAACCGCTTACTTTTAAACATTTGAGGAAGGATTTACCGTCCAAATGGGGCATCACCCAATCCATAATTATCAAATCCGGAATCCGATGGGCTTCCAACAAAAGGAACGCTTCATACCCATTGCCCGCGATTCGCAAATCAAAGTCTTTTGAAAGCAAAAAATACAACAACCGTTGAATCGTGGGTTCATCTTCTACCAGAAGTATCTGTTTTTTCATATGCTGAGTGCCTTCGTTCAATCTTATGAAACAAATCTCAATGTTTTTTATGAAATTAAAACAGATAAATCGTACAATTTCAACCGTTTGTAGTTAATCCACTACAATTACAAAGGGGGTACGAAAAAAATCGAAATCGACAGGGGTTCCGCGTAGGATGCGCGGCTTCGGTTAGGGTCGCATAAACGCAAAAAACCACGGGCATCATACCCGTGGTCTTTATTCTTAATGACTAAGCGTTACTTTACGCTTGGTCTTCGGTAGCAACCGCTTCGCTTGCAGCGGCAGGTTTTGCTTTCTTGGCTGCTTTAGCGGGTTTCTCTGCCGCTTCTTCATCCGCTTTAGCCACAACTTCAGCTTCTTTGGTAGCCACTTGTTGTTCTACCGGCTTCGGCTGATCTGCCACAACGGCTTCCTTCTCAAAAGGTACAACCGATACGTACGACTTGTTGTTCGCCTTCTTGCGAAACACCACCTTGCCATCGATTAATGCAAACAACGTATGATCTTTGCCTATACCGACGTTTACATCCGGATGGTGTTTAGTACCACGCTGACGAACGATAATATTTCCCGCAATAGCCTGTTGGCCACCAAATATTTTTATCCCTAAACGTTTGCTATGTGACTCACGGCCGTTCTTCGAACTACCAGCACCTTTTTTATGCGCCATGTCTTACTTCGTTTATTAGTTAAAGGCAAAAGCCTAAGTTAAACAATCCTTCCTAAATTATAATGAAATACCCGTAATCTCAATTTTAGTGAATTGTTGACGGTGTCCGTTTTTCTTTTTGTATCCCTTGCGGCGTTTCTTTTTGAAAACGATCACCTTATCACCTTTTAAATGTGACAAAATCTTAGCTGAAACCTTGGCTCCTTCCAACGTAGGGGCACCTATGGTAAATTTACCATCATTTTCTGCTAACAATACATTGTCAAATTCAATACTAGCGCCCTCATCTCCCTGCAAACGGTGCACGAAGAGCTGTTGGTCTTTTGCAACTTTAAATTGCTGTCCGGCTATATTTACTATTGCGTACATTGTTAATGGATTAATAATTAAATTGTCTCTAAAATTCGAAGCGCAAAGGTAATGCTTTATTTCTAATATTCAAATTTTCCCCTGAAAAATTATACGAATACCCCTTTGATATCAAAAACTTTATGTATAAATTTGCAGCCCGTTTCAAGACGGAGTGATTTATTAATTTTTCTATTTTTTAAACGAAAAGTATGCAACAGTACGAAACCGTTATTATTCTTACCCCGTTGCTTTCAGAGGAAGTTTCAAAGGAAGTCATTGCAAAATTCCGGAGCATCCTTACCGAAGGCGGAGCCGAAATTGTCCATGAGGACAATTGGGGTTTGAAAAAGCTTGCGTATCCGATTGAGAAAAAAACAACCGGATTTTATCACCTTATCGAATTCAAGGCTCCAGGTGAATTGATTAGTAAACTGGAAATTGAATACAAGCGTGATGAGCGAGTGATGCGTTTCCTATCCATCAAATTAGACAAACATGCCATTGCCTACAATGAGAAAAAACGCAGTGGTGCTTTCAACAAGAAGGCCGAAACGCCTAAAACAGAGGAGGTAGCAAACTAATGGCAAACGAACAAATTCAATACGTAACTGCCCCCAAGGTAGAGGACAATCGTAAAAAGTATTGCCGTTTCAAGAAAAATGGCATTAAATACATCGACTACAAGGATGCCAACTTCCTGTTGAAATTTGTCAATGACCAAGGCAAGGTATTGCCCCGTCGGCTTACCGGCACATCATTGAAATTTCAGCGTAAGGTAGCGCAAGCAGTAAAACGCGCACGCCACATCGGCTTGTTGCCTTATGTCACAGATTCACTAAAATAGGGAGGGAAACGACATGGAAGTAATTTTAAAGCAAGACATCAAAAAGCTGGGCGAAAAGGACGATGTTGTCACCGTAAAGCCTGGATATGGGCGCAACTACCTCATCCCACAGGGATTCGCGGTATTGGCTACTTCTTCTGCGAAAAAAGTGTTGGCTGAAAATATCCGCCAGGCACAATTCAAGCAGGAAAAAATCAAAAAGGATGCGACAGAATTGGCCAACAGACTGGAAGGTATAAAACTGACCATTGGTGCCAAAGCTGGCGAAACCGGAAAAATCTTTGGTTCAGTAAATAGCATCCAATTAGCAGAAGCATTGAAAAAACAAGGTTTTGACGTGGATCGCCGCCGCATCACCTTCGAACAAGATCCCAAAGTATTGGGTGAATATGTAGCTAACCTCAACTTGCACAAGGAAGTAAAGGTACAACTGCCGTTTGAAGTAGTGGCTGAGTAGGGCGAGAGTGTAGTCCAGAATTATCGTAAACGTTTAAAAGCCGTCTCAAGATAATGAGGCGGCTTTTCTATTTTCTCAGGGCTTTGATACTTCGCCGTGCGCTAAGCACTACATAGGTGTAAGTTCGTATTCGTCAAAATAATAAGTAGCACCTACATTGCCCACTGTAATAAAGCCCGTCATTGTGACAATTGTACCACTTTGATTCCACCCAAAAGAGACATTATAATTAACGACGTAATCATCGGGATCTGCGGATAGCACTTCGAAATAAAACGAGGTTACTTCTCCTCCTGCAACGCGATAATACACCTCTATGGATATAGCATCAACGATTATCCGATGCATCAAAAATGCCTGTTGTTGCAAATCAACTGTCTTATGCAACGGTTTCATTTCTTCACTTTTCGCAAGTGAAATTGAAGCCATACCTAGTATGGTGATCAATAAAAATACACTTTTTTTCATTACTTCTATTTTAAATTTTGGCAAACAAATTTATCTTATTGGTAAGGTAGTTTAAGTGTGTGGAATACAATAAGCATTATGGCAAACTATTAGCGATCTTCTATTACATGATCAAAGGGTATTATAAAACGTTACAACATTTCCCCAATCTTTTTCATCTTTTAAGTTCAATCGTTTGTCTGCAATATATTGAGTTACTTCACTTTGTTTATCTTTAAAGACCTCTGATAGCATTCTTTTATTTAATTTAACTTCAGTCAGTTGACCGCCTTTATAAACAAAATATTTAGTAGAAGGAACAACATTACGAATGGTCTTGGCTGACCCGTACTGTTTTTCGTCCATCAATACTTTTTTTACTTTCTTCAATAGATACACATCACCTGACGCCAAAATTTGGTGGAATCCCGTTTTATTAGAAGAAAACTGAGTTGAAAATAAAACAGAATCGCCGCTGTTACCATCAACGTAAATGACAAACGATTTGACTGGCTTCATAAACATTTGACTTATTCCTTTATGATTTTGGAATATCAACCTGTCTTCTACCTCATCATATTTTAGTTGGACATTTTTATATTCGGTGTCATTATCAAGCGTTACGTTTCCTGTCTTCCAATCTTCAAATAGAAAGGGCGAACCCTTAACGTCCAAGTAACTCTCGCCTGTCAACGGTTTACCGCCAACCGGATCGGCAGAAATAGCTATTTGGCAATACCCCTTAAATAAAGACAAGGTAATTGCAAAAGCTAAACAACATTTAACAATAACGGCATTCATAATTTATCGTTTATAAAGAAAGAAATAAGGCCGTTTTTTGACGGCCTTATTCTCTCTAATTGAAAAATTTTAGTCACCAATGGCCGGATTAGTCTGCCTTTCCAAAATAGGAATGGGGAAAACATATCGGTTATCCGTTGGTGGTATTGCACTTCCTGCGCCAACAGACTCATGAGGCAATCCCCTTCTTGCGGCATCATTCGCCCTGAATCCTTCCGCCATTAATTCAATGCGACGCTCAACAAGAATGGCTTCAATCAACTCGTCACGGCTTAATGTACCGAACTCGTACGCAGCGTCAGAACGATGATGGACAGCTTCTAACAAAGCTTTTGCGCGATTTACGTCACCTACTTCTGCCTCTGCCTCCGCAACGTTCAACAACACTTCGGCATACCTAATGATGGGCACATAATCGACAAATGGAGAAACGCCAGCAAATTTAGTAAAATAAGTGCCTCTTGGTTCCACACCGATAAACTCGGTACGGCGATCATCATTTTCTCCCCATTGTGGATTTGTAAATATGCCCGGTGATGAGGTATTGACGGTATACTCCAAATTACCATTACCAATATTATAGTATAAGCCAAGTTGGTTCTGTCCTCCTGGATTGTTGGTAGCCGCCATGGGGAATGAGAAAATGGACTCCGCCGTAAGATAAGGAGCACTAAACACCGATGTGATATCAGGTTGTAGTCGATGCGAAATCCCCGACGGAGCAATGAAAGGTGCAGATGTAGGAACTAATCTGTTACCTTCGGTAATCACACCAGCATAATCTCCTTTTGCCAGCAGTACCCGTACTTTTAAAGCAATCGCAGCATTTACATGCGCCCTGGTAACATTCTTCTCATCATCATTATAGTCTGCTGGAAGACTACCGATCGCAGCATCTAAATCCGCCAATATTTGGTTGTAAACCTCACCTACCGAGCTTGGTGCCAACTCATTATTGTCAGAGCCCGTTTCTGGTTGTAGGCGCAACGGCAATCCCCGAGATTGCCCATTGTCAAGGACAAAAGGCTTAGCAAATATCTGTACCAACCCAAAATAGCACAACGCCCGGATAAATTTAGCCTCACCAACAAATTGGCTCACCAAGGCTCCGTCCAATCCGGAAGTATTTGCCTCTAATCCAGCAATCGCAATATTGGCCTTATTGATTGTTAGATAGCCATGATTCCAAAAATCGGCAATATAGGTATCCGACGCATCATTTGTAAATTGATACGTACTATAACCGGTAACAACGTTGGTAGTCCGGTTAAGAAACTCTTCGCCTTTGATATCGTTATAAATCAGATACCTGCCACCAAATAACCGCCCATGCTTTGCTCCGAGATATAGACCTGATATCGCTGCTTCCGCACGCTCCGGTGTTTCAAATATCACTACGTCTGAGATATCAAGCTCCGGCTCGGCCACCAAAAAGTCCTCACTGCAGGAGGAAATGGATAATAACAAGGGGATAGACAAAAACGCTATTTTCTTGCCTAAATATCCTTTTGCTTTATAATTTAATAAGTTCATTTTTCCAAGATTTAAAAACCAATGTTAACGCCAAATGTGAAAGCCCGTCCTTGAGGAATGGTATTCCGTTCAATACCCGACCCCAAATTATCGCCACCATTGGATGAAATTTCAGGGTCTACACCCGTGTAATTCGTCAAGATAAAGGCATTATTTACGGAAGCATAAATCCGCGCTGAGTTAATTCCGGAGTTACCAAACAACGTTGTCGGCAGTCGATAGCCTACCGTTGCGGTCTGCAACCGGAGAAAATCCCCTTTCTCAATGTTTGAATCGATTAACCAAGCTGATCCATTCGAAACATTATCACCCCATACGGCCATCGGAATATCTGTTTGTTGCCCTATCGCCGTCCATGCATTCAATACTTCTACTGAATTGTTCCATACACGTTGGTCCAACAATCCGGCACGTGATCCGTTATAAATATAATTTCCGCCCGAAAACGTGAAATTTAATGCCAAATCAAAATTCTTATATTGGAAGGAGTTGTTAAAACCTCCCGACCAAGTAGGGATAGTTCCCCCAAGAACCACAGGTGTGGTATTCGGAGCAACGGCAGGGCTGCCATCAAGGTAGGTCCACGCGCTAGCTCCACCAAGATGTAAATATTGAACTTGCTCACCATCGCCATTGAGGAAAATTTGGCGACCGTTTTCAGGATTAACCCCCACTACCCTTACGCCATACAAGCTGGCAGCGGAATGCCCTGTCACAGTAACATTGGATAATTCAAGTCCACCAGTCGAAAAAGCTAACTGTTGCCCAGTTACCAACGAAGTTACTTCGTTCTTAATCAAACCAAGATTCAAGTTCGTTGTCCAACGGAAGTTCTCCTTGGAGATAGGAGATGCTGAGACAGAAAATTCCCAACCCCTGTTGTACATTGAACCAACGTTCGCCCGAATTTCGTTATTGGGAATCCCTTTGGATGGAGCTTGTGGAACATCCAAGATCATATTATCAATGTCTTTATTGAACCAGTTGGCCTCCACAATTATTTTATCATTAAACAATCCGATATCTACTCCAATATTGGTTTGTTGACTGGTTTCCCAGCTAAGGTTCGAGTTGCCTGCCCGGTTAAATGCCCAAGTAGGGGCTCCTCCATAAATCCCGGAACCATACGTAGAATATTCGTTGTATGCACCGACATTGCCGTTACCTACACGGCCCCAGCTTGCCTTGAACCTTAAATTAGATACCGTTTCGGAAAGTGACGAATTCTTATAAAATTCCTCCTGGGAAATACCCCATGCAACCGAAGCTCCACCAAAATTACCCCATTGGTTACCACGTGCTAAACCAGAGTTGCCATCACGACGGAAATTACCGCTGATAAAATACTTGTTCGCGTAGTTATAACTTGCAATAGCTATATATGCCATATAGGACAATTGCGTAATGCCATTGCCGGATGCATTGTTAATATTATAGGTTCCTTGGAATTGATTAAAAAACGGATCGATTAATCCCTGGCGGTTAGCACCCCAATTTTGAGTCCGTTGCTTTTGCGCATCCGTACTTAACGATACATTGAGGTTGTGTATACCATTGAAGCTTTTTTGATACTGCAAGGTGTTAATCCAGTTCCAGTTGTTAGCTCGTGTATTCCTGTTAGTCGCACTACCATTGGGGCTGTATCCATCTCCATTAATTGGATTCCAGAACTGTATGTCTTCCGTCAAACGAAAATCCCACGTATATGACGTCCGGAAGGATAACCCTTCAGCAAGTTGCACCTCTGCACCCAAGTTAGCAAATAAACGGTTGTTCTCGGAAGAGTTTTTGTCTTCTTTGATGAGTACTTCCGGATTAGCAAACTGGAGACTTGTTTGATTTGCTCCCCAGCCTATCGATGCATTTTGCACGTTGTAACTACCATCTTCGTTATATGGGCCAACGTTGGGAGCCTGTGCCACTGCAATACGTCCCAAACCAGAAGAATTAAATGCCGATCCAGGGTCAGAACCACTATTCGGTGATTTATTCATTGAATTGGTATAACTTACATTTCCCAAGAATTTGAGCCAATTCGTCACCTTGTGGTCAACATTAAATCGCGCCGATTTGCGTTGGAAGCTGTTTTCCCGCAAAAAGCCATCCTGATCGGTTATACCCGCTGAAAAATAATAAACGGTCTTGTCTCCACCTCCAGAAACGGTCACATTGTGGTTTTGGGAATAAGCAGTGCGATACACTAAATCCTGCCAATCCGTATCTATCAGATTACCGTTAGCATCATAACTGGGTTGAAATGCATTACGCGGCGGAAGAGAAGCGCTCGGGTTAATCTCATACGCTCTGTCAATTGCTGCATTCTTATGATCCATATACTGCTGGGCGTTGAGCACCTCAGGCAAACGTACAGCGTTGTTAATACCAAACCACCCGTCGTAGGTAACCCTAGCTTCTCCTGCTTTTCCCCGTTTAGTAGTAATCAACAATACACCTGCAGCTGCCCTCGATCCGTAAATCGCGGCAGAAGCCGCATCTTTCAGAATGTCAATGGATTCAATATCTGAAGGATTGATGTCGGCCAAAGGGTTATTAGTCGCTGAATTTGGTGACACATCGTTTGTTGAAATAGGTATCCCATCTACAACAACCAACGGAAACGAGCTCAGCGTCAAAGAGCTTAATCCACGTACCCTGATTACAGGGGGATTGTTTAACAGACCGTTAGGTTGAACGATGTTCACACCCGCCGCCTGCCCAGTCAATCCCTGACTAAAGCTTTGCAATGGCCGGTCAGCAACAGCTGCTCCAGAAACTCTTGCCGTTGAACCGGTGATTTCGGACCTCCGTTGTGTTCCGTAACCCGTAACCACCACTTCACTTAACGCCGTGGCATCCGTTGCCAAGGCCACGGTAATGTTTGTATTCGAGCCCAAGGATACCGTTTGAGAGATATATCCAAGGTAACGAAACTCAAGGGAGGTTACGGAAGATGGGACGTCTATCGTAAACGTACCCAAATCATCTGTCTGTGCAGCAATATTGGCACCAACAGCCAACACGGACACGCCGGCGATTGGGTTTCCATCTTCCTCAGCAGTCACTCTACCGCTGATTCTTCTGTCTTGGGCATACGCTGACCCGATCAGCAATATACCCAACATAAAGAAACATAGTAATCTTTGTTTCATGTGTTTGTGAATTTGGTTAAAAAATTAGAAAATTAGAAAATTAAAAGAATGTTACAAAGCTCAAATCCTATCGCTATCGGATTATACCTGTAACATATCTACTCACCCGGTTTAATAATAAGTGAATAAAACCTTAGTTGAAAAAATGTCTTAAAAGCTGTAATTAATGTTGTCATGGTTGATATTTATCCTTCCAAACATTGCCTTCTCTTACATTCTTAACGCACCTTTAACTAACCACAAAAATATGGCATGGAATCATTTGGTAATTGATTGCACAAATAAAACGTCAATCAATACGAACAAATCAAATTAATAAAAAAGCCAATACAGTGTAATTAATAAGGTGCTTTATGTGTGTCTTAATTCTATCGCTGCGTCAAAAATACAATGTTCAACCATATAAACAAATTTTTATAAAAAAAATGTTAAAAAAAGTTAACCATTTATTAGCACTGCCCATAAAGATTTTAGTACTTTCGTTCATAAAATCTCCCAAAAAAGCGAACATGAGCGCAAAAACGATTTTTATTGTCATCATTACCGTCTTGGTGACGGTAATTCTCATGAAAAATATGGATGAGGTCAATTTTTGGATATTCGGCACACGGTCTATCCCTAAGTTAGCGGTATTGGGTGTCATGTTTTTCATCGGAGCTGTGGTCGGGTTTTTGCTTGGCCGCCCGCGGAAGAAACAACATCAAACAACCCAATACACTGACCCCACTTTCGAGGTAAACAAGCCATTGGATCCAGCCGACGAGGATTATATCAATTGACGAGTTGAAAAGACAATGCGATGCATCCCGCCATCATAGCGGTATGCCACATTAGCTTGATAGCGCTGTGCAATCGCTTTTACAATGGCTAAGCCAAGCCCCGTAGAGGAAGGATAATCAGTCGATCGATAAAAACGGGTAAATATTTTTTCCGGTTCCAAGGCTTGCGCTTTTCCCGTATTGGCTATTTCAAAACCATTAGTTGTCACCGTAATATCAATACGCCCCTCTTCATGGTTATGTACAATGGCATTTTTCAATAAATTCGAGATCAAAACATCGGCCAGGTCTACATTGAAAAGCAGTTTCAACCGGGCTTGTTCGGCTACCGCTAAGTTAATGCGTTTGTACTGCAACAGCTCGCTAAAATCTTCGATCTGTTGCTGTAGGCGCACATTGAAGTCCACATACTCTTCTTTGGAAAATTGTTTGTTTTCAATTTTTGAAAGCAATAGCAACGATTTATTGAGCCTGGTCATCCGTTCGAGATGCTGGATGGCATTGGCCAGCAACTGTGCTTGGGTATCCTCCCCTTGGATTTGTTCCAGCAGCAACTCCAGCTTATTGAGTGAAATCGCCAAGGGCGTCTGCAGCTCATGGGATGCATTTTCGATAAAATGCTTTTGGTTTTGGAAGACGGCAATATTGGCTTTCAGCAGTTCGGCCACCGTATTATTCATATCCCGGAATTCGCTTACCTTGGTTTGCGGTGGATTGAAAACCTTATCTTCCCCAAGTCTAAATCCCCTCAACTCATGTTGCAATTGATAAAAAGGCCGCCAGATTTTCCGGAGTACCCAATTGTTGATGATAAACGCACTGGCTATGACCGCCAGGTAAAGCCAAAGCAAAGCATGCAGCAAATCAGCCACCAAATCGTCCTCCTCCACCATGGAAGCAATGATTTTCAATTCATAATACCGATTGTCATCCGTAGAAAAATAGGTGGTAAGCATGCGCACCAATTCAAACTCCTCTTCATACTCCATATACATAGCCGTATCCTTGAACACTTCGGTGGCCCGCAATGCGTTTTCCCGTTCAATGGGCCGTATGGCGTAATTGCTTTCCCCGAAGTTTCTTTTGTTTAACAATGTCGTGTCTTGCCGGGCTTTTTTTATGATGAGGATTTTATAGTTGGCGATACCATCATCGATGCTGTCGTATACCTCATCCATCATGCTGAAATAAAAAATCACCGCCCATATGCTCAAGATAAAAACCAGCGAAGCCGATAAGTATAATAGTGTATGGTTGAGCAATTTCATCTATACGGTCAACTTATAGCCTACACCATATATGGCCTGGATTTCCAGGTTTGCACCATAGTTTTTCAATTTTTTGCGTAGGTTCTTAATTTGGGAATATATAAAATCGAAATTGTCCGCGTTGTCCATATGATCGCCCCACACATGCTCAGCCAAAGCAGATTTATGGATAAGTCGGTTTTTATTAACCACAAAAAAAGCGAGTATATCAAATTCCTTACGATTCAAGTGGATATCAATGCCATCAATGGTGAGCACCCTGCCATCGAAATCCAATTCCATGTTATTCAATGTGACTACATTGCGGCCACCCAAAGCTTTCCTGCGCAATACGGCTTTGATGCGGGCATTCAGCTCAGCCAAGTGGAAGGGCTTGGTCAGGTAATCATCAGCCCCGAGTTCCAAGCCTTCCAGCTTATCGTCCAAGGAGTCCTTGGCCGAAATGATGATCACATTATCCCGTTTTCTTTTCGATTTGAGTGCTTTAAGCAGATTAAGCCCGTCTCCGTCGGGCAACCCGACATCCAGCAAAATGCAATCATAGTCATACAACGAAACCTTCTCCATGGCCGAATGAAAATCAACGGCTGCCTCGACAATGTATTGTTCTTTAGACAAAAACTGGACAATATTGTCTCTTAAACCTTGTTCGTCTTCTATAATGAGCAGTTTCATACTAAAAAAAACCCATGGGCGGTATGGCCCATGGGTGATGTGGTACGATCAATCGCTTGATAAGTCAATTTTTCTTTTTCAGATCTTCCTTTACCTCGCTGGCAGCTTTATTCACCTCATCGCCCACTTTCTTCGCTGCGTTCTTGATATCCTGGGAGGCGGCTTTGGAAGCTTCCTTTACTTCCTCCTTGGCACTTTGCACCCCTGCTTTTATTCCCTCTTTGGCCTCATCGAAAGTTGACTTGGTGTCTTCTCCCACTTCTTCCGCTTTGGCCCCGATTTCGTCACCAGCTTTTTCGATGCTATCGATCGCCGAATCAATCTCCTCCCCTACGGTATGGTCATGGCCCTCGTGGTCATGATCGTGTCCATCATGACTATGATCATGCTCCGAATGATCATGGTCATGCGAATCGGCACCTGATTGGCTGTTATTGCAAGCCGCAAAAGCCAGCGCCCCAGCGAATAAGGCTGCGAATGCTATTTTCTTCATCATCTTATAGCTATTAAATGTTTTCACTACTACCCGCAATATTTGTACCAACTGTTTATCAACTAGTTGTAAACGCTTTTCTTTGCCGCCTCCAATGTGTTTTTCAACAAGCCTACAATGGTCATCAGCCCTACTCCACCCGGTACCGGCGTGATCCATGATGACCGGGGAGCAACTTGTTCAAAGTCTACATCGCCATATAGTTTATAGCCTGATTTTGTTTCGTTACTGATCTCACGGTTGATTCCCACGTCAATGACGATTGCGCCTTCCTTGACCATATCGGCTGTGATAAAATGTTTCTTGCCAATAGCCGCCACGATGATATCGGCACGCAGGATTTCTTCCTTGATATTTTTGGTACGGCTATGGGTCAATGTCACGGTACAGTTGCCGGGATTGGTATTGCGGGCAAGCAGGATGCTCATCGGGCTGCCGACGATATTACTCCGCCCGACCACCACGGCATGCATACCTGTTGTATTGATACCATAATACTCCAGCATCAATAAAATGCCGTAAGGCGTGGCGGGAATAAAACACGGTAAGTTGCGCTGCATGCGGCCGAGGTTTATGGGATGGAAGCCATCCACATCCTTCCGATAGTCAATAGCTTCCGTCACCCGATCGGGGTCAATGTGTTTTGGCAACGGCAATTGCACAATCATGCCGTCCACCCGTTCATCCGCATTAAGTTCCTTGATTTTGTCAATCAGCGCCTCCTCGGAAATATCGGCCGGATAATGAATATTGGTCGATTCAAAACCCACGAGTTCGCAATTGCGCATCTTGCTGGCCACGTATGTTTCACTCGCGCCATCATTTCCCACGAGAATTGCCACCAAATGCGGCCGTCTTCCTGTTGACGCTAAAAAAGCTGCCGACTCTTCTTTAATGTCTTCTTTTATTTTTGCTGATACCAGCTTTCCATCGAGTAATTTCATATTTATGATATTTGAGCTATCAGCCATCAGATTTGAGACCCGCGTCTCATGTCTAATGTCTGTTGTCCAAAACTAATCCAACTTCAAAACTGCCATGAATGCAGACTGCGGGATTTCAACATTCCCCACCTGGCGCATGCGTTTTTTTCCTTTTTTCTGTTTTTCCAACAATTTACGTTTACGGGATATATCCCCACCATAGCATTTGGCCGTTACATCTTTGCGCAACGCACGGATATTTTCCCGGGCGATAATTTTGGCTCCGATGGAAGCCTGAATGGCTATTTCGAATTGCTGCCGCGGCAACAATTCTTTCAGCTTTTCGCAGATTTTCTTGCCAAAGTCATAGGAATTACTCCGGTGAATAAGGGAAGACAAGGCATCTACCGGTTCACCGTTGAGGCGTATGTCCAACTTGACCAAATCGGATTGGCGGTATCCGATTTGATGGTAGTCAAATGAAGCATATCCCTTGGATATCGTTTTCAGTTTATCGTAAAAGTCAAAAACGATTTCACCCATTGGCATCTCAAATACCAATTCGACACGGTCCGCGGTAAGGTAAGACTGGTTGATGATGATGCCCCGTTTCTGGATGCAGAGCGACATTACCGGACCGACAAATTCAGACTTCGTAATGATATTGGCTTTGATATAGGGTTCTTCTACATAGTCCAGTTTACTGGGGTCGGGCAAATCGGAAGGATTATGCACGATGATTTCCTCCAGATCCTTGGTGAGATAGGCTTTATAGGATACGTTGGGTACCGTCGTGATGACCGTCATATCAAACTCCCGCTCCAGCCGCTCCTGGATAATTTCCATATGCAGCATCCCGAGGAATCCGCAGCGAAAGCCGAAGCCCAAAGCTGCCGAAGATTCCGGCTCGAACACCAAGGAGGCGTCGTTGAGCTGCAACCGGTGCATACTCTCGCGGAGCTCTTCAAAATCTTCCGTATCCACCGGATAGATGCCCGCGAAGACCATTGGTTTTACCTCTTCAAATCCTTTGATGGCTTCTTTGCTTGGACGCGCTACCTGTGTGATGGTATCGCCTACTTTTACTTCCCGCGCCTCCTTGATGCCCGAGATGATGTAGCCTACATCACCGGTACGGATTACTTCTTTGGGCACTTGATTGAGTCGCAACGTCCCGATTTCATCTGCAATGTATTCTTTGCCGGTGGCGATGAACTTCACCTTGTCACCTTTGCGTATTTCGCCATTTTCGACTTTAAAGTAAGCCATGATGCCTCGGAATGAATTGAACACGGAGTCAAAAATCAACGCCTGCAGCGGTGCATCCGGGTCGCCCACCGGATGGGGTATCCGATCGATAATCGCATTCAGGATATCCCTTACGCCCAATCCGGTTTTGCCAGATGCCGGAATAATGTCTTCGCGCTTGCCACCAATGAGGTCGACAATCTGATCTTTCACCTCCTCGGGCATTGCCCCCGGTAAATCCATTTTATTTAACACGGGGATGATCTCCAAATCGTGCTCCAGCGCAAGGTACAGGTTGGAAATGGTTTGCGCCTGAATCCCCTGCGAAGCGTCCACAATGAGCAATGCTCCCTCGCAAGCGGCAATGGAACGCGAAACTTCATAAGAAAAATCCACGTGCCCCGGTGTATCGATAAGATTCAGCACGTACTCTTGCCCATCCTTTACGTAATTCATCTGGATAGCATGGCTCTTTATGGTGATGCCACGCTCCCGTTCCAAATCCATATTATCCAACAGTTGGGCCTGCGCTTCCCGTTGGGTGATGGTATTTGTATATTCCAACAGCCTGTCGGCCAGCGTACTTTTTCCGTGGTCTATGTGTGCAATAATGCAAAAATTGCGGATATGATTCATACAAATCGACTTCAAACGGCAAAGATAATTTTTTGATGGCATATTTTTCTCAATACGCGGAAGGTTTGTACCTTTGGTGTAAAACAACGATGCGATTACCATGCAACTATCCATCATTCTGACCAGTAATTACCGATTGTTGAGCCTTGCAGCCATCGCTGATGTGTTTGAAACTGCCAACCGCCTCTTGAATGAAGACGGCAAACCCGATTTTTTCAACATCACATTTGTAGGCAGCGCAACCGCCAAGGAACTTCCCGACGGTCTCAACCACATTGCTTACGCGCCGATTGAGCGCGGCTCGTTCTACGATATGATCTTCGTGCCTGCTTTCGGCCCGGTAGACATGGCAAAAACGCTGGAAGAAAACAGCTGCCTATTCCCCTGGTTGCACGCACAGTATCATCAAGGTGCCGTATTGGCAAGCAACTGTACAGGGGCATTCCTGCTCGCTGCATCGGGATTGCTCAACGATAAACGGGCTACTACCCATGTGGATGCCGCTGATAAGCTGGCAGCATATTTTCCAAAAGTCAAGCTCGAACAGGATGCAGTGGTAACGCATGATGCCAATATCTATACCAGCGGCGGTGCCACGAGTGGTTTCCACCTTATGCTGGCATTGATACAAAAATGCTGCGGAAGGGAATTGGCTGTCCGTATTGCCAAAATATTTTCCATCGATATGGATCGCGAAAACCAGGCACACTTCAGCCATTTCGCTCCCATGGAAGCGCATGATGATGAATTGGTGATGCGTGTCCAGCACAAAATCAAAAACCAATTTCCGGAAATTAGAAGCATCGAAGAAGCCATTGCCGATATTCCGGCCAGTAGACGGAATTTTGTACGCCGGTTTAAGCAGGCTACGGGGCTCACCCCCATCCGATACCTGCAAAAAACCAAAATCGAAGCAGCCAAGAAGTTGTTGGAAAATACCGAAAAAGGATTACTCGAGATCATGCTATCCGCCGGATATAATGACATGAAAAATTTCAGGCAGCTCTTCAAAGAAAATACTGGAATGACGCCAAAAGCTTACCGGGATAAATTTGCCATGCGGTTTGAACCCTTAATTTAATGAGCATGTGCAGGATAATCGGATATTTCATTATCGTCCAACTGCTATCAACGTTTCATGGCTACGCCCAGCCTACTCCCGGCAAGGAAAAGATAGTGATCAGCCTTCCCGCTGAATATCGATGGAAAAGCCAGAACATACCAAAAGACACTAAAGGCATACGGGGCACGTCATATGCGATAAGGGGGAAGGATGCCCAACAGGCACCTGTGCAAATGGTCACCGTCACGACCATCGACAAACGTTATTATCCGATGAGAGCTGAAGGATCGCCCCAGGAAAAGCTTGAATTTGAAAAGGCTGGCTGTCCGGATGCATCCCTCGACGTGGTCGATAAAAAAGTCGTCGAAGGCCGAACAGCCATCTTATATGCCATCAAAAACACCAAATCCGCGGAAGGTGATTGTGGGTCAGCCGTGTTGTTGACCTATGTGGCCGAAGGCCCCACGGCATTGCATACCATCGAATTGGCCATCCCTACCTCCCATTTTACACAGGATACCTATCACCAATGGTGTGATACGCTGTTGCAAAGCCGCATCGAATAAGTGGCGGAAACCACTTATAGCACAACCCGGCTCCCCCGCTTGGCAGATTCCCGCGCAGCTTGCAGGATTTCCACGACAACGAGGTTGTTGGCCAAGGAAGATAAATCGTCCGCTACGTCAATGCTTCCATTAAGCGCTGCCTGCAAATAAGCCAAATGATCAGTAAAATAGTCTTCCTTTACCGGTACGTTTTCCTGTTTCCGGGGATTGGAATAGCGCACCAGGGTATTACCGTCCACAGCGTGCAACGAAATGCGATCACCGTATACATGCATGTCTTTAATACTATACGGCCAATCCCACGAAGCCTGAATAACGCCTGTGGCACCTCCTTTGTATTCCAGTATGATGGTGGCATCGTCATCCACGTTTGGATATACCGATGGTTTCAGCTGACGGGTCACGGCGGTCACGGCCACGGGGCGCTCGCCTTTCATCAACCACGTCATGAGGTTGGCTCCATAGCATCCAAAATCAATCAACGCCCCGCCCCCGTTTTTTTCCGGATCGGTAAGCCAGCTCAAAAAAGCCTCGCTGCATCCGATTTCCTTGGGACCTTGGTGGCCATCTTTGACGATTACCTTTTTCACGGTGCCGATCCCCCCGTCGTCTACCAGTTGTTTAAGCGCCTGGTTGCTCTTATACCACGTGGTTTCGTAATTGGTAAATACGGCAGTGCCATATTGGGCAGACAGCGCCGCGATGCGTTGCGCCTGTTCGTTATTGATTGCCAGCGGCTTCTCCACCATCAATGGTATCTTCAATGGCAAACAGGCCTCGGCAACATCCACATGCTCGGAAATCGCGTTATAAGCCAATACCACGTCGGGTTTCACGGCTTTGAGCATTTCATCGACGGTCGTATAGAACAATTCGTCGGTAAGTTTATACCGGTCTTGGACGCGGCGTATCAACGCTTTGTCAGCTTCCGCGATGCCCACAATATTCACTTCATGCCGTTGGTAGGCATTGAGCAGGGGATTGACGTGATCATGGCTCAATCCAGCTATGGCCACTTTTAAACCTTCTTGGGCAAGCGCGCAATTGCAAAACAACAACATAAAAAAGAGAAACACGTTCCGCACGCTCGGGGTTGGCATTATCATTGCATTCATCTTGAAATAACTATGGGTTAATTTAATTTAATATTTATAACCAGAAACGGATTAAGTTCCAAGTATATGCAAAAAAAATCATAGTTATGTATTATCTTATCCAATATTATTTAACAGATATTTCCTATGTTTACAGCAGCAAAGTTATTTTACATGAAAACCGTAAAGAGTTGTATATTAATGGCCTATGTAGGCGTATTGGCCATTTCTTATCAAAGTTGTAAGCCAAAGCAAGTCGTACTCCAGCCTGCCGCAGAAGTAATTGAAAGGGAAGCCCCTGCCGAACGCGTCGTGGCCGAGCCGAAGAAAGAGGAACCCAAGGCGGCACCAACCCAACCCGCAGCAACCCCTGCAACTCCGCCAAACTATACGTTCAAGAACATCCAATTTGAGTATGATTCGCATGTATTGAAAACCGAATCGTATGCCATCCTCGATCAAATTGCGAGGGAAATGCAGAAAGACGCTAATGCCAAGTTTGTCATTGACGGACATGCATCCATAGAAGGTACGGCGGCGTATAACATGGAGCTGTCTATCGATAGGGCAAATGCCGTTAAGTTATATTTGGTAAATTCAGGCATCAACGGAAATAACCTGGCGGTCAATGGATTCGGCGCTACAAAACCAGTGGCGTCCAACGATACAGAAGCAGGAAGAACACGCAATCGCCGCGTGGAAATCAAGCATATCGATTAACGAGGGAATGGCTGATTTGAAGTACAATCAACGAGGGGTTTCCGCAGGTAAGGAGGATGTGCACAATGCCATCAAAAATTTGGATAAAGGATTATTTCCAAGAGCGTTCTGCAAGATTATTCCGGATATATTAGGTAGCCACGAGGCATGGTGCAACATCATGCATGCCGATGGTGCGGGTACGAAATCATCGTTGGCTTATGTATATTGGAAGGAAACCGGCGATAGTTCCGTGTGGCGTGGCATTGCCCAGGATGCTATTGTCATGAATCTCGACGATTTGCTGTGCGTAGGCGCTACGGATAATATCTTATTGTCGTCCACTATCGGACGCAATAAGCACCTTATCCCCGGGGAAGTCATTGCTGAAATCATCAATGGAACGGAAGCTATCCTCGCTGAACTTCGGGAGTTAGGCGTCGGCATTTATTCCACTGGTGGTGAGACAGCAGATGTCGGCGACCTTGTACGCACCATCATCGTAGACAGTACGGTCACTTGCCGGATGAGGCGGTCAGACGTCATCTCCAATCACCGCATACAGGCTGGTGATGTCATCGTGGGGTTATCGTCCTATGGACAGGCCAGCTACGAGACCGCGTACAATGGGGGCATGGGCTCCAATGGACTGACATCGGCACGGCATGATGTATTTTACAAGGACATCGCCACCCGGTTTCCTGAAAGCTACGATCCGGCTGTTCCGGACGAGTTGGTGTTTGCCGGCACGAGGGGGTTGACCGAAACTATCGACGTCCCAGGCCATGGTGCTATAACGATAGGCAAGCTCGTCTTGTCCCCTACGCGCACGTATGCACCCGTCATCAAGCAGGTGCTCGATGAATATCGCCCGCAGATCAATGGCATGATTCATTGCAGCGGCGGGGCACAGACGAAAGTACTCCATTTCATTGACGACCTGCATGTCATCAAGGATAATCTTTTCGAGATACCGCCATTATTTAAGCTCATCCAGGAAGAGTCCAATACCAGTTGGCAGGAGATGTACAAAGTGTTTAATATGGGGCATCGAATGGAATTGTATGTGCCGGAGTCCATTGCTGACGGCATTATTCATATTGCGGCGCAGTTTGGCATCGGCGCGCAAGTTATCGGGCGCGTAGAAACCTCTACCGTGAAACAAGTATCCATTAAATCGCCTTTCGGTACTTACGTTTATTATTGATATACCCCGCCTACCTACGGCGATATGCACACCATACATTACCGCTATGTTGAAGACCATCGGATGGAAGGAAATCGTAGACTTGCCGGAGCTGGGAATTACAAATATCCCTGCTAAAGTAGATACCGGTGCGCGTACAGCTGTATTGCATTGCAGTTACGTCCGATTAATCAAGAAAGGCCGGAAACAATATGTTGAGTTTCGTCCATTGGATGGCCATCTCGGGCATCAAGCAAATACCTATACATTCCCCTTTCATAGTGAACGGCGGATTCGGAATTCGTTTGGCCAGGAAGAAAACCGATACATCATCAACACGGCAATTTCAATATTTAACGAATTGCATCCGATTGAACTTTCACTGCGCGATCGTTCAGGCATGGAATTTCCGATACTATTGGGCAGATCCTTTATCCGGAAAAAATTTCTTGTAGACGTATCGCAGGCAAACTTATCAAAAAAATCAACTAGGGGGCGTAAGCATCCCAAACATTAACCCATTGTCATTGTTTCTATCGACAATTAATTGCAGCACACGTGAAAATCGCCGTATTATCAACAATCAGAAGTCTGTATTCTACCCGCAGGTTAGTGGAAGCTGCTCAGCTGCGTGGCCATGAATGTGTAGTAATAGACCATAGCCAATGTTATGTAGGTATCAGGCAGGGAAAACCCAGCATCCATTATAAGGGGCAGGATATATCCGGCATCGATGCGATCATTCCACGCATCGGGGCATCCGTCACCTTTTACGGCTCGGCCATCGTCCGCCAGTTTGAAGTGATGGGGGTGATATCAGCCAATCCCAGCCAATCGATTACCCGATCACGTGACAAGCTGCGCTGCATGCAAATCCTCTCCGGGGCAGGCATCGGCATGCCTACTACGGGTTTTGCCCGCAGGACACGTGATGTGGATGACTTGATCAAAATGGTCGGCGGCCCACCATTGGTGATCAAACTGCTGGAAGGTACACAAGGTATCGGTGTTGTATTGGCCGAAACCCGGAAGGCTGCATCTTCCGTTATCGAAGCTTTTTATGGCTTGGGCAACAACATCCTCATCCAGGAATACATCAAGGAGTCCCGTGGTACCGATATCCGGGCCTTTGTCGTGGATGGCAAAGTGGTGGGAGCCATGAAACGCACAGCCAAAGAGGGCGAGTTTCGGTCAAATTTGCACCGTGGCGGTACCGCAGAAATCATAAAACTCAACAAAGCCGAACGGGAAACGGCCATTCGGGCGGCAAGGGAATTGGGGCTAACGGTTTGTGGAGTGGATTTGCTGCCATCCGATCGCGGGCCGCTGGTACTCGAAGTCAATTCATCCCCGGGACTTGAAGGCATCGAAAAAGCAACCCATAAAGATATCGCAGGAGAAGTTATCGCTTTCCTGGAGAAACAATATATCCTGAAACAGCAAACCAAAAAAGAACGGAAAGCAAAGGCAGGTCCTAAACTTTAAAAACACTATATTTACCAGCCTAAACAGATCATAGCCATGATAAACAGTATATTGACTGCAATCCATTGGAATACAAGTCCGGAAATATTCAGCATCGGTAGTTTTGAAGTCCGGTATTATACGCTGTGCTTCCTGCTTGCCTTTGTCAGCAGTTATTTCCTGATGCTGCGCATCTTCAAGCGGGAAGGCAAACCGCAGGAATTGCTCGATCAGTTGAGCATCTATATTTTCGTCGGCACACTATTGGGAGCCCGGTTGGGCCATTGCTTGTTTTACGAATTTGATTATTATAAAGATCATCCGCTGGAGATGATTTTACCCTATACCTATGTCAATGGCAAATTCACGCTCACGGGATTCCATGGACTGGCCAGCCATGGCGGTGCCCTTGGCATTCTGGCGGGCATTTTCCTCTTTTGCCGTAAAACGAAGACCAACTTCCTTTGGATCACCGATAGGCTCGTTATCGTCATTCCCCTGGCAGGCGCTTTTGTACGTATCGGCAATTTTTTCAATTCGGAAATCATCGGCTTGCCTTCTGATTTGCCCTGGGCCGTGGTATTCGAGCATGTAGACCAAATTCCAAGGCATCCTGCTCAATTATACGAAGCGTTGTCTTACATCCTCATTTTTATTTTATTGTGGAATATCTACCACAAAAAACCATTGTTGAAACCGGGATTTATCTTTGGCCTGTTCCTGATTCTCTTATTTGGTGCGCGATTTGTCCTTGAATTTTTAAAAGAGAATCAAGAAGCGTTTGAGGAAAGTATGACGTACAACATGGGGCAGCTGTTGAGCCTTCCGTTCGTTGCTATTGGTGTTTACCTGTTATTCAGGCCATACAACAAACAGGTGGGCAAAAAGAAGTAATTTTGTGGCCACATGGCATCTACAAAAAGGCATCGTCTTTTTATTTTCATCATCCTTGGATTATTGTCGGCCGTCGGCCCTTTTTCCATAGACATGTACCTGCCCGGTTTTGATTCGATAGCAGCCAGCCTGCATACCACCGTGGCGCATATCCAGCTTTCGCTCACTTCCTTTTTCATTGGTATCGCATCCGGCCAGATCGTTTATGGGCCGCTGCTCGATCGCTTTGGCCGCAAGATACCACTGATTGTCGGATTGGTCATTTATATCGCTGCATCCGTGGGCTGTGCGTTGACCAATTCTGCCGACAACTTGATGATTTACCGCTTTATCCAAGCGTTGGGCAGTTGCGGCGGCATGGTAGCATCGCGGGCGATGGTCAGGGATTTTTTCGGGCCATCAGAAAGTGCCAAGGTTTTTTCCCTGCTCATGCTGGTCATTGGCATTTCACCTATATTGGCCCCTACCGTGGGAAGCTTTGTCATCGCTCATTGGAACTGGCATGGCATATTTATCGTATTGGCTGTCATTACGGCCTGTATCCTGGCCGTTGTCTCGTTTTTCCTTCCCGAAAGCAGGGGACCGAACCCCGAAATGTCCCTGATGCCAAAGCCCATTACGCAGTCGTACTGGCAGGTGTTCAAGACACGGCAGTTTTTTACCTATGCCTTTGCGGGCGGACTGGCCTCTTCGGGGCTATACGCCTATCTGGCGGGCTCGCCTTATATCATGGTCTCGCTGTATGGACTGGATGAAAAGCAGTATGGGTTGGTATTTGCATTCATTGCGTCCGCATTGATTACGGCAAGCCAATTGAACAGCATCTTACTCAATAAGTACAGCAGTGAAAAAATCGCCAAAATAGCACTGGTGACCCAATCGTCCATCGGCCTCATGTTGACCTTCCTTTGCGTGACGGGACTTATCAATTTATGGCTAATGATTGGCTTGATTTTCCTGTTTTTAGGTTCACAGGGATTTGTATTTCCGAATACATCGGCATTAGCCCTCAGTCCGTTCAGTAAATTGGCTGGTAGTGCTTCAGCGCTGATGGGCAGCATCCAGATGGGGTGCGGGGCGCTGTCATCCGCACTGGTCAGCTACCTCCACAATGAAACCACCGTACCGATGGCGGCAGTCATGGCTGGATGTGCTGTCCTAAGTTTATTTATTTTGTTAGCAAGCTCTCCAAAGCCAGCCGGTAGCCATCCAGGCCGAAACCACAAATGACTCCCTTGCAGTTTTTGGCCAAGTACGAATGATGGCGATAGGATTCCCGGGCGTACACATTGGATATGTGCACCTCTACCACTGGTGTGGTTACCGCCGCAATCGCATCCGCAATGGCCAATGAGGTATGGGTGTAAGCTCCGGCATTCAGGATAATTCCATCAATAGCGAATCCAACTTCATGGATTTTATCAATGATCGCACCTTCATGGTTGCTTTGGAAATAAGACAACTCCACGCCAGCGTACGATTCACGCAACGCCGTAAAAAAAGTCATGAAATCCTGGTCGCCGTAAATGCCTTTTTCTCGTACGCCCAATAGGTTAAGATTCGGGCCATTGATGATGATAATCTTGCTCATATTGCTGCAATATCAAAAAAAATCACCTATTCTAAAAATCGTAGTAGAAATTGCGGAACGAGCCACGCAATCCCAGTGTAATCATGCCCGTTTGTGGATGTTTGCCCAACTCGGGGATTTCCTGCCGACGGTATACCGCACCAGCCTCAATCCGTAGGTTGTATTTTGGATTGAACAGGTAAGATACCCGTCCATCGCCATACAACAGGTTGTTTTTGACGCCTTGGGCAATGTAATTGCCATATTCGTTGGTGGGTGTCAGGTAGGATTTAAAGATATCGCCTCCGAAATTTGCCTCCGGGTTTGGATCCGTGCCAAACTGGCCCCAGGTACCCTGGAATGAAAAGTCAAACCGCCGATAGGAGTAATTCAATATCCCGACCAATTCCCTGAAATTGGCTCCCCAGGGATGGGCCAACGCTTGCCCGTAGTTGCTGTAGTTACTCACCGGATCAAAATGGGCATAGGTATAGGGGCGCGCGGTATTGTATTCAGCCAAAAAGTTCAAATCCTTAATACCGAAAGCATCAAAACCTTTAAAGCCAACTTGAGCCGCCCATTTGTTCGTCACGTGGCCATTGGTGGAAAAAAAGTTCTTTGCCACGAACTCCCCCAAAAGGAATTGCCCGTATACCGACAGGTTTTTCAGGGCTTTGTACTTGGTATTCAGTCCCAAGTGCATCTTGTCGGGTGAAGACGTATTGGTCAGTTCGACCGACCGCATGAAAATGATGGGATTGAAATAGTTGAAATCAAATCCCCTGCGGCCGGCGGCATTTTTAGCACCCCATACGACTGATTGGAATAAGCCCACCGAAAACCGGTCGTCGACATTCCAATCCAAATATTGAAATGCCCCCCATTTCCAATTATCGCCCCCCCTTGTCGGCAAGCCGGTGATGGGGTCATACGTATCCGACCGAGGATGCACCGGATCAAGCATGTACGTCCACATACTCATGTATTGCACATTTCCTAATGTACCGGTCAGTTTCAACGCAGTATAATTCGACGAAATATCCGAGAGCAGTACCGAACGGTATCCATCGCCAATGAAATTCTTATCGTAGGCCAATGTCACATTCAGGTACTTATTGACCGTATACGACAGGGTAGCCGAAGAATACATCCAATCGCTCATCTTGGGATTTGAGTAGGATGTTTTCCCATTCCCCTGGCCTGGGGTGATGGCATTTTCAAAAATATAATCGTTTAAGTATTTCGGAAATACCGCTTGGTTCTCAAAGAAATTCACATAAAGTGAAAATTTATCCTGTATGGTCAAGCCCGCCTGCGCCCCCCTTGTATTCAGCCAGGTCGTCCTTCCCCCACCTGCAAAATCCCGCCCAATCTGGAAATCTGGCAGGAAATCCGCATAAAATGTGTGGTCGTCTTTTTTAATATCAATCAAATGCTCATTATACAGCTTACGCCCTCCCCAGGACGCCCGCTCGGTCACCCCCAATTGCATCAATGAATCATACCGCGGCTGCAAGGCACTATCAATGATGAAAGGTTTCAGGGCCGTATGAAGCCGGGTATCGGTACTGTACAGTACATTATTAAGCTTCTGGTAAAACTGGTAGGAATAGGGTTGGTATGTTGATTGTGCGTTTCCGATGTAAACAGCGCAACTTAATAGGACAACGGATAATACCATCCGCAAGCAACAATCATTTAAATGTTTTACCATAAGAAAAAATCAGTTAGCAAAGATAACATTGCCAACCAAGAATTAAGCCATATTATCGTTAAAATCAAGGCAGCATTTGGCAAATCACTATATTAGTTTTTTTTCGCATATTGCAGCCCTTAAATCGGCATCCATGAGGCAATTGCCAAAACAAACCCAATATTAACACCATGAAACGAAGAACGTTTATCCAAAACACCGCTATGCTAAGCGCGGGAATCTGGGCCGGTAAATTTTCAGTGGCTTCGGCCGCTCAGGATTTTCCCACCGTGCGCGTATCCGAAGGCCAGCGCCATTTCAGCAGCGCGGCCATTGAGCAAGCTATCCGCGAATTCCAGCAACAGGTGAGCAATAAAGAATTGGGGTGGCTATTTGGCAACTGCTTCCCCAATACATTGGACACCACGGTATTTCCGGAGGAAAAGAATGGCAAGCCCTACACGTATGTCATCACCGGGGATATCGACGCCATGTGGCTACGCGACAGCTGTGCACAGGTATGGCCGTATTTGCCGTTTATGAAAGATGACGCCAAGCTCCAGCGCCTGATTGCAGGCCTGGTCAATAAGCAGAGCCAGTGCATCAACATCGATCCCTATGCCAACGCCTTTTATAATGATCCCACTAAGGTCGGCGAATGGGGCAGCGACCATACCGATATGAAACCCGGCATCCATGAGCGGAAATGGGAAATTGACTCCCTTTGCTACACCATCCGCCTGGCTCATGGCTACTGGAAAACTACCGGCGATACTACGCCGTTCGATGCCGAGTGGATAGCTGCACAGCGCAATATCCTCCGCACGTTCAGGGAGCAGCAACGGAAAGAAAACCTTGGCCCTTACCACTTTGAACGGACAACGGCGCGCGGATCCGACACCTTGCAAGTAGACGGATATGGGTATCCGGTCAACCCCGTGGGATTGATCTGTTCGAGCTTCAGGCCCAGTGATGATGCCAGCGTATTCTCTTTTCTCATCCCGGCTAATCTGTTTGCCGTGGTGAGCCTCCGCCATTCGGCTGAAATGCTCGCACACATTGCCAACGAGCAGGCACTTGCCACGGAAATGCTCGACCTGGCCGACGAGGTTGAAAACGCGATAAAGGAATACGGTATCATTGACCATCCAATGCATGGACGGATATATGCCTACGAAGTGGACGGCTTTGGCAGTTACCTGATGATGGATGATGCCAACATCCCAAGCCTGTTATCGCTGCCCTATCTCGGCGCCGTGGATGCTCAGGATCCGATATATCAGCGAACACGCACGTATGTGCTTTCCGAAAACAATCCGTTTTTCTTCAAAGGTTCGGCAGCCGAGGGCATCGGCGGCCCGCATATCGGCCGCGACATGATTTGGCCCATGGCCACCACCATGCGGGGCTTGACATCCATCAATGACGATGAGATAAAATCGTGCATCGAGTCGTTGAAAAACACCCACGGCGACACGGGATTCATGCACGAATCGTTCCATAAGGACGACCCGAAGCGATTCACCCGTAAATGGTTTGCTTGGGCCAACACCTTATTTGGCGAATTTTTATGGAAAACCTATAAAGAAAAACCATATTTGTTGAAGTAGACGTTAGAATCTCACATCTCATATGGGCCCTATAGGAATATTTGATTCGGGTTATGGCGGGCTGACCGTGTTCCGGGAAATTGTGAAGGCGTTACCGCAATATGATTACATCTATTTGGGTGATAATGCGCGTGTGCCTTATGGCACTCGCTCATTTGAGACGGTATATGCGTACACCAAAGAATGCGTGGAAAGTCTTTTTGCAATGGGGTGCCGTTTAGTGGTGTTGGCTTGTAATACCGCCTCTGCCAAAGCGCTCCGCACCATCCAGCAGCGCGATTTGCCCCTTTATACCGATTTGCATAAAGTGCTGGGAGTCATCCGGCCAACGACAGAAGTAATCGGCCATTATACCCATACGCGGCATGTGGGCATCTTGGCGACCCCCGGAACCGTGAAATCCGCTTCTTATCCCATTGAGATCCATAAGTTTTTCCCGGATGTAGCCGTGTACCAGCAAGCATGTCCGCTGTGGGTGCCTCTGGTAGAAAACAATGAATTGGATTCCCAGGGGGCTGCTTACTTTGTGGAAGCCGATATCAATCGATTGCTCCAGCAATCTCCCGATATTGATACCGTCATACTGGCTTGCACGCATTATCCATTGCTCCTACCGCTGATCCGGCGTTTCATGCCACCGCATATCCAGGTGCTTGCCCAAGGCAAATTGGTAGCCAGCAGCTTGGTTGATTACCTCCAGCGGCATCCGGAAGTGGAGACCCTTTGTACAAAAAACAACACCATCCGTTTTTTCACCACGGACAACGCGGCAGATTTCGAGGAACGGGCGGGAAGATTCTATGGTAAAACCGTTACGGCAGACGAATTGAAGCTGTCAACTTAAGTTACGGTTTCTCCGTTACGATGGTCACTTCTACCCGGCGGTTCTGTTGCCTGCCCTCTTTGGTATTATTGGGCGCTACGGGCTTGGCCTGGCCATATCCATGGGTGGCAATCCGGCTTTCATCCATGCCTTTGTCAACGGCATATTTCTTCACAGATTCTGCTCTTTTTTCAGATAACCACTGGTTATATTCTTCCGTCCCGGTAGCATCCGTATGACCGTCTACGATAAGCGATGCGCCGGGATAGTCATTTAAAAGCGCTACCAATTTATCCAGTTCGCTTTTCGCTTGATCAGTCAGGTAAGAGGAATTAAGCGGAAAAAGCACATCCGCATCAAAGGTTACCATAATGCCCCTATCCGTCATTGCTGCGTCTTCAAAATTGCTTTGCACATGTTTTAGGCCATCCTGGGTGCCATCAATGGTGACTTGTGCACCGGGATTGACAGTCATTTTCTTGTTTTTACAGGAAAAGAGCGCTGCGGAAAAAATCAATACGAACGAAAGAGCGATATAGTGTTTCATGTTTGGAAATCGATGAGGTAAAAATAAAAAAACTACTCAACAGAAAAATGATTTTCAATAACCTTTTTTATATCCGGATGGTCTGAAAATAACTTCCAAATCAGTCCGCTGCGTCCATTTTCAATCATCACCACCACAGCCGCCTGATTCATAGCATCATACTCATCCGCCAACGCATTGTCGTTGATGGCAATCCATTTTCGGAATCCATACTCCGTAAACAGGGCTTGGCCAAACTCGTCGTAAAATGCACGGATGGATTGCATGGCCTCGGCTGGCATATAGCCATAACTGGCCGATGCGATAGCTGGATTAACGGTATATAGTGTATCCGACAGGGAATCTGTGGTATCCACAACCGCTTCCATTCCCCATATATCTTTCGAAAACCCGCAGCACCTATGTTCATTATCCCGCCGTTGGTAGGCCTTTGCAAGATTGACATTGTTCGCAAAATAATTCACGAATTTATCTTTTTTATTCCGTGGGTCAAATGCCAGAAAAGGTTTATAAGCTTCGAGCAGCGACGTATCTACCGATCCGACCGTTATCGGCAGGCCATATACGGTACTGTCTGATGTATAAGGAAATTCAACGTAATGGGGCAATACCGGATCGTTTTCTTGCTGAAGCTGCACGGAAAAAGCAGGATTGCCCACTAATTCCAACGCATGCGTTGAATCCGCCAATTTCCGGTGTATTCCCAATCCCTCGGTATAAGCCTCCGGCCCTAAAGCAAATTGGGGGGAAGCCAATGCGAGGATATAGCAGATAAAATCCACATTGAACCCACCTAATGGCAATGCATCCCGAAACCCAACAACAGGCGACCAGCGGTCAAGCAAAATATTCTCTTGCCCTTCGATGACGAATTGGTTCCATGCAACTTCGCTCCACAGGGTATCGATTTTTTCAGTCAGCAAATGCGCTTTATCGCCGTCTCCCTCAAAATACTGTTTAGCGACCAGCAATCCTTGCATCAAAAACGCTGTGGCCTCCAAATCAGCCTCAGGTATCGTGTCAACAGCAAAAACCCCTTTGCCCGTACGGCCGTCTATCTTAGCAGGGAACACCCCATTGTAGCGCTCCACTTTGTCCAAAAAATTCAATATCCGTTGCAACCTGTTTCTTACCGACGATCGCGATACAAAGCCCCGCTCGGCTCCCACGACGTAAGACAAAATGCCCAAGCCGGTTTCTTTCACCGAAACCGTCGCATCGTCTACGCCAAATCGTGCGACATGCATGCCACTGTTTACCTCTGCCCTTTCCCAAAAATAGTTGAAATGCGCCGCTTGCACAACATCCAGCAACGCTTCATTATTGGCTGTTTTTGGTGATGCTTCGATGACCTCGGAAAATGGTGATTCAAGGTAATCGTAATCTACCCATGCAATTTTGTAATAGTATGTTTTATTCGAATAGGGCACAAAATCTGTACATTTTTGTACGAAGATGGGCCGTATGGCAACGGGATCAAAATGGGTATTGTCTTCTGATCGGTAAATCTTGATGTACCGGATACTCGGCGTCAGCGGTAATTGCCAAGTAAGGTCTACATGCCTATCATAGGCTTTCGCAGCGGACAGCACAGCAGGGGAAGACAATTTTACGCGGGGTGGTTTAGCTGGCAAAAATTCAATCTGATCGATATACAGCCAATGGGTGCCATTGTCACCCGCCCCTTGGGAAAACCGTATGCCGTCAATTGCCTCGTCCATGCGCACCCCATGGATATCCCGTACTGGCAAACGTACATTGAGCCACATGTTGGTCTGAAAATCCGTGATGTAATTGGCCAAATCCACCGAACTACTCAAGGTATCCTGCTGGTAGATGGCCAGCTTGGGCAGCGCGCTACTTTTTGTGTTTGACACCACATACAGCTTGAATGTCAGCACATCCGTGCTTTCCGGCCGGTAATGGTTTGAAGCATATGGGTAAACAATCTGCGCATACCAGTTGCCTTGTTGCAGAGCGGTGTATTTCAACGACAACGCGTTACCGGGGGTAAAGTATATCGAATCCGACACCGGTAGTCGGCCACCTACGTTTTCCACCCAGCTTCCACCTTCATGGTGTATGGCGCTATAGGCATAGCTCCCTCCTAACATACTATTCTCAAACAAAACCTCGGGATACGTCTCCGCTAAAGCGGACGATATCAGCACCAAAAAAAAACTAACAAATAAGGTAGTTGCTCTAATCATATGCATGATTGCGTTATATCGACACTGAACAAGGCAAAGTTACACAAAAACCAAGCCATTGCTATGGCCCACATTTTTAAATAGCAATACAATTCCCTAACTTAGCGGCCTGATTTTGCAAATGCGTTTTATGGAGACAACGTTTGATTTTGAAAAGCCAATAGCCGATCTGCAATTGCAGATCGAAAAAGTGCGCCAAGTAGCCGACAAGACAAAAGTAGACATGAGCGCAACGCTGGTAGAGTTGCAGGATAAGCTGGAAAAAACCAAACACCAGCTATACAATAACATGACGGGCTGGCAAAAAGTGCAGATGTCACGCCATCCGGACAGGCCGCAGACGCTCGATTATGTCAGCCAAATCTGTGAGGAATTCATCGAACTCCATGGCGATCGGAATGTAAAAGACGATAAAGCCATCGTAGGTGGCTTTGCGACCATTGCCGGCCAATCCCTTATGATCATTGGCCACCAAAAAGGCAAAAACACAAAGGAAAGGCAGTTCCGCAACTTTGGGATGGCTAATCCTGAAGGTTACCGAAAAGCCTTACGGTTAATGAAGTTAGCCGAAAAATTCAATAAGCCCGTTGTCACGTTGATTGACACGATGGGGGCTTACCCCGGTATAGAAGCCGAAGAGCGGGGACAGGGCGAGGCCATTGCGCGCAATCTAATGGAAATGTCCGTGCTGAAAGTTCCCATCATCTGCATCATTATCGGTGAAGGGGCTTCCGGTGGTGCTTTGGGCATCGGCGTCGGTGATCGGGTCTACATGCTTGAGCATACCTGGTATTCGGTCATATCCCCTGAATCCTGTTCGTCCATACTCTGGCGCAGTTGGGATTACAAGGAAAAAGCGGCTGAAGCACTCAACTTGACAGCCGCCGATATGCTGAAAAATGGGCTCATCGATGGCATCATCCCCGAACCATTGGGAGGTGCCCACCATGATCCGAAGGCAATTGCCGAATCGGTCAAGCAGCAGATCCTTACCGATATCGCCACCTTACAAAACAAGCAAGCCGACCAATTGGTTGCCGATCGCATAGACAAATTCAGCAAGATGGGCGTCGTCATGGAATAATCCAGGTAATTTCTTAAAGGATGGTCCTGGCAGTCTTCATGCTCTTGCCGTTGCGGATTTACGAATCTATTATTTTTTATCCGTTTATCAATGAAATGACACTGTTTAAGTTACACTCTCCCGACTTGCTGGGCTTCTGCTTATTTTTTCATTCCTGGGAACATTTGTTCTGCTAGGAGTATTTATATTAAAACTTCATTTGAATTAATAACATACTTCCACTTCCTATTTGTCCTTACCCAATAATCACGATTATCTCTAAAGTCTTCATATGTTATTTCAGGATTATCCAGATCGCAAAACAAAAAGGTAAATTCTTTAAAACTTATTTCATCCCTAAGTAGCTCTATCTCGAAAGAAAAAGGATCTGTCCATTGTTCGGTAATATCCATTTTACCCCATATAATTACGCCTTCAATTTTCAGTTTATTATTTTGTACAATAACATTTGTTATAAGACTATCGTCAATCCATTTTTTCTCACCCCATTCACTACAACTTTCCTTCAGAAGCGATTCTAGCAGCCCCACTATAAGAAAAGAAGTATCTCCTAATATTTCGTTATAATAATATACTGATATTGGATTGATAGATTTAATCTTATCAAGATGATTATTTAGTTCATGAACTAACATTACGAGAATTTCTTTTGTTGACTTCATTTCCTATTATGATACTCCCTATTTGGATTTTTTGTTATGTATTCGTTTATTAAATGAGAAGTGATTTTGTCTGAGCCAATAACTTTTTCACTTCTTCAAAATGCAAATCCGTATCATCTAATCCAAACATCGGGTAATATTGATTTTTTAATTGATTTTCTTTAAAGCTTTCTGAGCTTCTTTTCTTATTACTTCACTCTTATCGGTCAGCAATTGTTTTAACGTCTCTTCTGCCTTTGAAGATTTTGTATTTCCCAAAGCTGTAACAAACATATGTCTGGAATCCCCATTACTTTCGTCCTGAACAATGGCTAAAACATCTCCAATATAATCCGCCGTCATAATCACCGCCATTGTGTTCCCAAAAGACCACCGATAGTTAGCATCTTTTTTTTCAGTTTTATTATATTCATCAAGAATGGTCTTGCAAGCAACGCCTTTTGCCTCTTTCACTGCCAGTGCTCGAATAATTCCTTCTTTATTCTTTAAACAATATGGTTTGGATAGATGTTCTATCAAAATCGGAATGGCTGATTTATAGCTTGATTTGGCATTCACCAAATCCCAAGATGACCTTATATTCATACCCGCTTTCACCAAGTCTTCAACCAGTGGTTTCTCATCTTGAGCATAAGCTGCTTCAAGTGCTGCTCGTACTTCGTCCTTTTCCTTAATCCATTTCTGGTATTCTTCATCCTGTAATAATTGGGTTTGTAATTCAGCAGCAACAATTTTTGTATTAGTAATTTTAGGTGCATTTAACCTTTTAGGGCTTTTCAATAATTCAACCCATTTCTTTTCTAATTCTGTTATATTTTCTTTAATCATAGCCCGGGGATAAATCTGTGAATAATTAATCCATTGTTTATGGCTTGTTGTAAAGGTCCAGACAAAACTGTATTTGGACGGGTATAAAGTACAAAATCCAATCCATTTTGCTGGGAGTAAGCCAGAAAATCTCTTAGCGGGCTAGTAAAACTTAGTGTTTTAACATTCTTTACTTCTGTCAAAGTTGTTCTAGTAAGGGCATCAGGTATCCTAGTTCTACCACCAATTTGGATAGCTGTTTTTGTTCCGGACAAACCTACTGACTGTTCGCCAGCTACACCTAATGCTCTTGAATTTGCAATTCCTGTATTAACGGTATTATCCACTTCCCCAACCACCCTATTCCCGAACTGCGTTATCTGGGGAACACCGACCTCCATGTTGTTTGGTTTCCCCGTCCAGATATTTAGTCCCTTGCCACCCCGATAACATTGCTTATACCGCCGCCTATACCGCCCGTCACACCACCCATAAGCAACCCTAAAACCCAGTCGTTCGCCGCACTCGCGGTAGCGCCAAAAGAAACCAATGGTTATATGTATCAACTCACTACCTGGTTCACTTAATAAAGCCGTAATTTCGTCACAACTGCTTAGA
Source organism: Parapedobacter koreensis (assembly GCF_900109365.1). Lineage (GTDB taxonomy): Bacteria > Bacteroidota > Bacteroidia > Sphingobacteriales > Sphingobacteriaceae > Parapedobacter > Parapedobacter koreensis. The sequence goes on from NZ_FNZR01000002.1 coordinate 288,642, forward strand.
TTTATTGGGCGGCTTCACTTTTTATTTTATTGTATAGATTTTTTTTTGTATCATTATCATCTATCCTGTCAAAATCATACACGAACTTTTTCAAAAAAGAGGTAACCTTTATGCCATTTTTGAAGATTGATTTTGCTAAAACAAATTGAATGTCCTCTAAATTCTTAAATAATAATTCTGCATCATCGATTTTGTTCGTACCAGCAATTGCAGAGAACAATAGCTTGATTTCTTGCTCAACGAATTCAACCCCTTTTTTTTGGGACAAACTACTTTCTATTAATTCAATAAAATTGGCCATTGAAATTGTTATCTTAAAGGTAATAAAGGCCAGACTTCTTTTGTTGTTGGATTATATATCATTTCCCAACCACCGTAAATATATTTATAAAATCCTGCCTTTATTGCATCAGACACGGCAGTTTTAGCCCCACCTTCCAAAATTTCCTTAGCAACTAAAGACGGTGCTCCTCTTCCGGTACTCCAAAGTTTGTTGTAGTAATATTCACTAAACTTAAATCCATTTACTTCATAATAGCCATTCTTTAAAACAGCTTTACTTGTTTGATTGACTACACTCGCGGCATCATCTACCCCCTCAACCACCCTATTCCCGAACTGGGTTATCCTGGGAACACCGACCTCCATGTTGTTTGGTTTCCCCGTCCAGATATTTAGTCCCTTGCCACCGATAACATTGCTTATACCGCCGCCTATACCGCCCGTCACGCCTCCAACAAGCACCCCCATAGCCCAGTCGTTCGCCGAATAGGGTCACCGAAATAGGCCGCATTGCCCAGTCCCAATACCGGGCCCGCCGCGGCCGAGGAATATGCACCTATCAAGGCACCCCCTCCGATACTCGCCGCTCCTATGCCGAATGCCGCAAAACCATCACCCACGCTGCCTATATCTCCCTGGAACCACTTGGTTGTCAGGTTGGCCACACCGCAATAAAGATAGTCGTCCTTTTCGTTCCGAGGATAAGATTGATTACTGATTAGAGTCTTTCATTATCAAATAACCAATCCCTATATTCCTACTCGATTTATTCAATGTGTGTTATCTCAAATTCAAACCCGCTTAGCTTTTCTTCTTCTATCATTTTCCTGAAAGCTTGCGAACAGAAGTAAATCGGTTCTGGCCGTAGCAACCCACGTTTGACACCAATTTTTTGCTTACTTGCAAAGAAATCATACTCTCCGATTAATTGGCTATTTAAAACATAGGGTTCTGACAGAAGATTTAAACCTATGGTATGACCTTTCGGGCATTTGTAAACTTCTTTTTCAAACTCAACAGGATAGCCGCCTGATACAGTAAACTCCAGTGCTTCACCACCTTCGATTCCTAAATCGAATGGGTCTCCTCCTACAACTGTATGATGAGATAATTCAATTTCTGTAGAAGCAATTAACTGGTAATAATTAGACGCTCCTTTTTTAAAAACAACAGGTTCTAATAATGCTCCTTTCAAACCTCTTTGTTTAAAGGCCGCTGCAAACTTTTCCGACACTACAACTTCTCCCGCTATTGTTCTTGCTATATCTTTTTTAGGAACAGAACCTTTCATTAAAGTTAAAGGGTTTATCTGTTTTCTGTTTGCTCCGCATATTGCACACGCTGTAACCTCATCGTACATCGTTCCGCATTCTTCACCTGCTGGCTCAAATGTGGTTTTTATTTTAAGGTGTAAGAGCGTGGCCCCTTCTAATTCCTTCTTACTGTACTTCCGTTTGATACTATAATATCCAAAAAAATACTCACTATACTTTTCTTTCACACTTTTATTAAGTCTTCCAATCTCGTTATAAAGAGGATCTTCTTTTTCAACCTCAATAACGTATACTACGCCATTATATTTAGCATTATTTGGCTTTGATAGCAGATGATAGTAATCTTTAAATATCCGAAATTCTACAGTTTCTTTCATCTTATTATGGAATTAATAGCCATAGCCCGGTGGCAAAGGAAATCGTTTGTAAACTTGATCCATTATTTGTTTTATCAACACAGGATCTTTGATCACTCCTTGTCCATATGGCCAAGCCTGCCTAAACGCATTTGTTATTTGTTGATGATATGCCGCATCTAATGGAACAAGAGGACCATTGGCTGCACCACCAAGATATTTAGGGGTAATATGATGTAGTTGTGTTTTCCCTGCCAGCTCAGGATATGCTTTCTGTGCAGCCTTTACTAAATCATCAGAATATTGAACTCCCCCGTTAGCAACATCATCTACCCCCTCAACCACCCTATTCCCGAACTGGGTTATCCTGGGAACACCGACCTCCATGTTGTTTGGTTTCCCCGTCCAGATATTTAGTCCCTTGCCACCGATGACATTGCTTATACCGCCGCCTATACCGCCCGTCACGCCTCCAACAAGCACCCCCATAGCCCAGTCGTTCGCCGAATAGGGGTCACCGAAATAGGCCGCATTGCCCAGTCCCAATACCGGGCCCGCCGCGGCCGAGGAATATGCACCTATCAAGGCACCCCCTCCGATACTCGCCGCTCCCATACCCGAAGCGGCCAGTGCAGCCCCACCCGTGGCTGCTCCCACAGCACCCGCAGCCGCTCCTATGCCGAATGCCGCGAAACCATCACCCACGCTGCCTATATCCCCCTGTAACCACTTGGTCGTCAGGTTGGCCACACCGCCTACCAAAGCTCCGACCACAATATGTATCCATTCGCCATCAGGGTCGGCATAAATTATGGGATTATTCCCCAATGCAAGGTATGGATTGACGAATTGCTCCGCCGGATCCGGCACACCCCACCTGCCGATGGTGGCATCGTAGAACCGCGAGCCGAAGTCGTACAATTTCAGCCCGTTCTGGAACTCTTTACCGGCGTAAAGATAATTAATTATCGGCGCCCCAGCACGGATAACTTCACGATATTGTAGCCCGTACGGGTAATAATCTGCCGTGAAGTTTGCCGTTCCGGGGGTAGTGCCCGCAAAACCCACCCGGTTGTTACCGAGGTGGTCGCGCAGGAAGTAATGGTACGTGTACGTGCTACCGCTCCGCGTGATGCGCCCTTCTTCCGTATAAATCAATTCCATTGTCGCACCGTTACCCGTGTACTCGATGCCGTCGATGTAGTCCCGCGTCTGCGTATTGATGCCGTTCACGCTCCGGAGTTTCCTTCCCGTAGCGTCGTAGGTATACGTCACATTGCCGGCAACGGCTGTCAAGTTCTGCGGGAGGTTCAGGTAGTTGTACGTGATGGCGGTGATATTGTTGCCCGTACTTCCCGTATTGCTCCGCGTCTTCACGTTCCCGTTCACATCATACGTGTAGCTTGTCGTACCGGGAAGCTGGTAATTCGCATCTGTGGCGGTCACCGCATCCACAATGCTCGTCAATCTATTCCCCGTCAGGTTGTATGTCAGGTTATCTACCGCAGTGCTGTTCGTACCTGTGCGCACCAGTGTTTTGATGTTCCCGTTCCGGTCATACGTCAGCGTCTCCCGGCCCTTGTTGCCTGCCATAGCACCCTGCGTGAGCCGTCCCACCGCATCATAAGTATAGGTGTATGTATTCGTTACCAGCGCAGGTGTGGGCGTGGCAAGGTTATGCCGTGTGAACAACTGGTAGGCGATGTTGCCGTTATACTGCTTGTTCGTCCCCTCGGTATACTGCAATTCCTGGTTGAACATTGATGGGGCCGTGCTCGTTGTACGCAGCCAACCACGGTGGTTGTAGCCGTAGGTTACGGTCTGTCCGAATGATGTGCCGTTCGTGCTGTGCAGCCGTTTGGTGCGCAACTGGCCAACTTCGTTATAGCCGTTGCGGGCGATCAGCGTACGGGTTCCCGCGGGGTTTGAAGGGGCAGGGTTCACCGTCTTCCACGTATCGAGCAGCCGCCCCGTGTGGTCATAGGTATATTCCGTCACCACTGTCACCTCGGGTGTAGTGGCGTTCGTCGTATGGAGTTTACGTGTACTCTTGGTCAGCTGGCCGTTGAAGTCGTATTCATTGGTGGTGTCGTCGAATTTGTTGGCTGTGGAGCTGCCTCCCAGGTAGTGCTGCTTCCACTGCCGTACCAACCGGCCCTCATCGTCGTAGTAGTTGACCGTCCATAGGTAGGTCGAAGCCGTGCCAAGCACCTTCGCCTTGCTCGCGACCAGCAGCCCCCGCGTCAGTTTGCTGTAGCTGGCGGATTGGTTGTGCGGCAGGCCCGGGATTCCTGCATAATCGTCGTAATAATTTACCAGCGTTACGTCCATATCCCCGGATGCCGCTCCCTGGGGGATGCTTACGTTCGTGTAGCCATGCACATTTCCGGTGGCTGTGGATCGATCTTCCCAGAATAGCGTCTGTGCATCTACGATGTCCTGAATCTGCTGCCGGTTGTAAACCCGGTTGCGCTCGATGCCGGAAAGCGCAAGCCGTCCCTGCCGGTCATATTTGTAAAACGTGTGATACTGTCCGGGAGTAAATCCGGGGATAGTTTCGCTGACTTGCCGTGCATCCTGATGGAGCAGCACCTTCCCGGACGGCAGGTAGACAAAATTCTCCCAGCCAATCCCGGGTGACTTTTTCTCGATTATCCGCCCACGGCCGTCATAACGGTACTGGTACGCCAGGTTGTTGAGCTCCGTTGCCGTGGGCACCCCGCTTGTCTTGTCGGGATTGATCTCCGGCGGGAGGACGAAGCACAGGTTGCCGAGGTTGTCGTACACGTAATAGGTGCTCAGTATTTCCTCCGTGGAGCCGTTGAGGTTGAACGTCCGGCTCAGCACCATCCGGCCGTGCTTGTCCGTGTATTCTTCCGTGGTGTGCAGCCGGCTCGCGAAAGTGCCGCTCCCCCCGGCCCAGTTCTCGTTCCTGGTCACCTTCACCGTCAATTGGCTGGAACCGTAGTAGGAATTACTGGTTAGCGTCGGTACCCCAGCCGTAGAAAGCGTCACCGAGTAGCGCGTAGCCATCCGTGTCGTGGCCCTTGTCGTGAAGCTCACCGTATTGTTGGAAAGGTACGACGTCGCCACGGTACGGCCTGCCGTGGCAGTACGTGAACCCGCTGGCTGCCATACTTCACCCGGGAACCCCTGCTCCTTTACGCGGTTCAGCGGTGAGGCCTCGTAGACCGTTGCCGTGTGGGCTTTCCCAGTCGTGGGTTGCCCCGCCGGGGCCGTGCCGCTGTAATAGGTCTGCTGGGCCGATACGGCGTTTGTACGGAAAGCGTTTCCGGTGCCTGCCGGATAGGGCATGTATCCCTTATCCTGCCTTCCAAGGGCATCATAGGCGATGGGTGTCACCAAATCCACCGCACCGGGAGCCGCCTTGGAGGCCACGGACTGAAGCGCCCTTCCCAAGCCATCGTAGTAGTCGATATTCACCCGTACCTTGGTATAGTCCGCCATTATTGCATCCAGCGCCGTAGGTGTCGTGGTCGGTACCATCGGTATCGACATGCGGACATAATTCTTGTTTGTCGATTGCCCGAGCACTAAGGCGAAAGGAAACAGGGCCACCATCAGAGGCAGCAACAGGTTTATCTTTTGATGTTTCATGGCTTGTCTGCTATTTGAGATGGTAGGTATAGTCCTCGATAATACGTCCCTGGCGGTCTTTCACCCGTTTCAATCTGTTGAACTCATCGTATTCATAGTACGTGGTGTAACCCTTGCTGTCCGTGGATGTGGTAATCGACCCAAGTTGATTATACGTATAACTTGTCATCTGCGCACCCAGCGGATACAGCCGCAGGTCATCGATATAGCCTGCCGGAATAATCTGCAGGTTGCCGGAAACGCTGCGGAACCGGATTTCACGCTGTTGCCAGCTGCCCTTGGTTTGCAGCACAGTATTGCTCGACACCACGGCCCCGCTGTTCCTGATGGTCACCGTACCGCCCTTCTCCCAGAACGTAAGCACGTAGGTAAAACTGGATACCAGCTGCTTATCATACGTGGTAATGTATCCCGAGGTCCCCGTATTATTTGTACAGTATGCACCCACGGGCGCGTCCTGATTATTGTATCGCGTAAGCACCTGCCCACCGCCTCCACGCCAGTCGCTGTCGTTCGCCGTCGTTTCAAAGCTCGAATAGGCAGACTCCAGGAAACGGCCATTGTCAATCCGGGCAATGGGGTGTTTCATGAACTGGCCGTAGATGGTGGCAGCAACGCTACTCGTACCATCCGTGACGCCCACGGGTTTGGTCTTGTTGTAGGTGCGCGATGGCGCAAATTCGTATTCCGTTTCCTTCAACAAGCCGGGATCCAATGTTTGTGTTTCGCCGCTGCCCGAGCGGGTCACCTTAAAGGGAACATACCCGGACATCGCTATGGGCAGCAGGTTTTTGAGCCGGTAAATTCTGTGCGGTACCGTGCGCCAATGGATCGAGGGATCGTAATATAACCTGGTGCCAGTATGGGTAAGCACCGAAACATCTGTTATCCTGTCCGAGTCGCCATCTTCCACCACCGTGTTGACCACTTCGATGGGCGTGGCGATGTTGTGGGAATAAACCAAGTACGAATATGGGTAGGTTTGGGCATTGTTGTACGAGCTACTGTAGTTGGTCAGCACATCAAAGGCATATCGGTACCTGGTATATCTTATCTGCCCGTGGCTGTCAAATGTATGAATCTCCTTAAGCAACTTGTAGTTGGAATCGTAGGTGTAATTATTCCCTTTTATTACCGGGTTGGCACCGGTTTCATCGTAAACATAGACGGTCTCGCCAGACGGCAGGAAAGCATCGGTATGATTCAGATAAGCGGTGCCCTCCACCAGCTTGGCACCATTACATATAACAATATGCCTTGCCTGAAGTGACCGTGGTGGTGCTGCGCCAAGGCCAACCGCCACATAAGATAGCAGTCGCCTATATAGCAACGTGTTCGATGCATTATAACCTTCAGCAGACAGCAATCTGCCGCGATGGTGTACCCGGGAGGTATAGGGTTCAAGAATGATATGGGTGAGTTGAAGCCGCCTTGACGGTTGGAGATCATTATAATTGGGGTAGCCGTTGTCAAAATTGGAATACTTAAATACCGTGTAGGAATTATCATTGCTTTTTTCAACCACCTCGCTGTACCCAACGTGGCTGCCGCTGCTGTTTTGCGAGGTAGGGAACAAGGTTTGGGAAGAAAAAAACGCAAACGAATACCCCGCCTGCTGATTAACGGCATACAGCCGATATTCCGGGAAATAGTACTGCGCCTTGCCGCTCAGCACACCACTCGATGCCAGGGTGGTCACATTACTGGAATTGGTGTAATTCTTCACGTAGAAATATTCCTTTTCCTCCTTTTCCGCCGGGAATTCGGGATCGTAGCTGCTGATTTTCCGGATACGGAGTCCGCCGGCAAGTGTATTGGAAGCAACCGTTACCGGTGCATTCCAGCGCTGCTCAGGGACTTCCATGCGATAGTAGTGCGGCTCAAACGTGAAATCCGTTACCCCGCCTGTTGGATAGGTAATCCGGCTGATGGTACCCGCCTGCAGGTACGTAGCATTTGGCTGGCGGTAGTTATAGTAAGTTGTGTAATAAGTGCTCGTATTGCTGATATCCGCATAGGTATTGTTGTAGAATCCCCAATGGTCATTCCGGTTTGCCAGGTATGCCGGCAGGGATACCGAGGTATTGTAAGCGAAGATATAGGGTTTCAGCAAACCACCTGAACTGCCCTGCTCCCTGACGGATTGCAGGGTCAGGCGTTGCGACGTACTGGCACTGTAGGTGAAGTTGAATGCCTTTTTAAGCTCGCCATCCACTTCCACACGAATCTGGTCCAGTTTTTTCCATTGCAATTTACTAAGATTAGCGGGGTAAGTATCGTTGTTGTCGTTTGTTTCCAGGAAAGGCAAAAAACTGGGATAAGTGCTATAGGCAGACCATTGGGAGTATCGCCAGTCGTAGACGCTTTGCGCATATCGGAGTTCGGTACTATTGGAGCGCTGGAATTTTATCTCCTCGTGCTTGGCTTGGATTTTGGTGAGGTACACAGGCGAAATCAACATGCCCTCATAGGACTGGTTTATGGGATGGTACTGCCCGGAACAAATGACCGGCCATGTACCCAACTCAACCTTACGTATATTTATTGAATTATTTACCGCTATCATCATTTGGTTGACGAAACCATCCCGTTCATAAGTAAATGATACTTCATCGCCCAATGGATAGGTTATCTTGGTGAGGTACCAGGAATTGGCAATCCAATGGTTGTCGTGCTGGCGGAAAAATTCCATACTGTATTCGATGGCGTCGGTAGTGCCGCCGAATGTGTATTGTACGCCGTTCTCATCCGTAATCGTAAAGCCTGAAAAAGACTTAAAATACCCAAGATAAGAAAATGGTGAGCCGGTGGGTGGGCTAAAGGGTACCGAAAGGAATGAACCGTTGAAAGTAACTTTTATGGGGCGGTCGCTTCGCACGCGCCATTGGCCGTCGTGCCCCATGTAGAAAGTACCCGACAGCCCATTTGCATAAAACATAAACTCATCCGCTTCCGTATCCTTGGTGGACAATTCCAAACTCTGCGCAATATTTTCCATGAAGGTGGGTGTATCCCAGCTTGTAGAATTAATCGCAGCGTGGTTATAATAGAATCCATTGTTTGCTCCGTATGACAGGTTTCCGTTGTTGTATTCGTCTGGCATATCCCGGATTACCCGGGAAATTACACCCCCTGCAAGAAGATTCCATGACATACCTACCCAACCCGGGTGCATATCGGGCCGGAAGCCGGAAGCGTGGCAATCCAGAACAATCGGTACCGTTACCTCGCCCGACTGTAGCAGGTGCAACGGGATACTAATTTGGGGTGTTCCGGTAAAATGGGATACCGGATATTCACCGTACAGCCCCAGCGATGCTGCGTTGGGGCTGGGGAGGCTCATTGGCACACTGGGAATTTGGGCCTGCAGGCACCAACTGGCCCCAGTTAAAACACAGAGAATAGTGCAGGTCACACATTTGACCAAAATTGAGTTCAGAAGCTTCATTACCATATTGGTTAGCTGGTTGACAAAATTCATTTGCATTTGACAAGGACTCCACGTCAGTGTTTGGGCTCCAGTACAGGACGTCCATCGGGCGACCATAGATCCTCCCGCCTCAATACTTGTTGAATTTTTGCTAACTGGTCGATAGACAACACCTCTTTCAATGCTTGATCCCGTTCACCAGCAAGTGCTTGCAGTTTTAAGGACAACTGCTGGTAGGTTTCCCGCACTAACTCCCGTGCTTTGGTTTTGTCAAGATCAATAATAGCCATCACCGCTTTGGCCTGATCCGGGTTTATTTCCAAATCATCGGCAATCAGTGCTACGCGGTTTACCGCTACCGAATCCTGTTCCTGGGCCTGCGCAGCGGTCGTGCATAGCACCAAAAAAGCTATCGTACCTGTTGCGGTGGCGAGTGCTTTCTTCGTTTTTCTGATGTTCATGGTCATGAGAAGTTTGATACAGCAATATTACCGTTTAAACCGACATCCCATGATCCGCTTTGGCTATCAATGTGCTCCCTTTTAGCTATCACTTTGATAGCCTATGGCTATCAAAGCGTACTTCTTGCCAGCAACGATTCAATTTTCGTATCCTTTCGCCTCACTTTCGCCTCCAGTTCCTCGATACGTTTTTCGTAGACACCCAACAGCACTTTACTGTTTTGCAACTGTTCTTTCAACCGTTCAGTTTGTTCTTTCGACGATGAAATTCCCGCATCCAATTCCATCTCGCTCTGGTAGAAATCCTGTATGGGTATCCGATAAAAATCCGCAAGTAACGCTAAGTGGATTGCACTGATGTATGTAATGCCGACTTCCATATTCCGGTACGACGGCTGTTTAATTGATAGCACCGCCGCGACTTCTCGCTGGGAGTACCGCCGTGCCGCGCGGATGCGCGAAAGGTTCGTACAAATTATGTGTTTAAGTTGTTTGACCATACCTTATATTCTGCAAATTTGCTTATGAACGCAAAATTAAGCAGGGAATCGATTGCGTATGATTCGTTTTGGCTATAAATTTGATAGGCATAGGCTATAAATGTGTATCTTGGGGATCACATTATGACGCGACAATGCAAGCACACACGCAACGTGTTTCGAGCATCAGTCGCGAAGTGCCCGAACGCTCGTTATTTAAAGCGCCCTATCCAAATGCACATACCCGCCATCCACATGGATCAACTGGCCGGTGGTGTGGCTCGAACGCGATGACAGCAAAAACACGACGGTATTGGCTATTTCCTCGGTAGTGGTCATCCGCTGCTCAAGGGGAATCCGCTGGGTGATTTTTGCCAATGCATCTTCCGGGTTAGGCAATGTCCGAATCCACGTATCGTATAAGGGTGTATAACATTCGGCCACGATTACCGCATTCACACGGATGCCATATTCCAATAGCTCCACGGCCCATTCCCGCGTCAGGGCATTGCGCCCCCCATTAGCTGCTGCATACGCGGATGTATTGCCCTGCCCGGTTTCTGCTGTTTTCGAACTGATATTGACGATACTCCCTTTGCTCGCTTTCAGGGCCGGCAATGCGTGATGGGCCATCAGGTAATAATGAATCAGGGATTTGTGCAAGCTGTCCACGAATTTTTGGTAGTTGCCGCTCTCCAACCCTACCCCATCATTTACCCCGGCGTTATTCACCAATCCATCGATACGCCCAAATTGGGCCAATGTCTCGTTTACGGCACGTTCGCAATCCTCCGGATGGGTCAGTTCGGCTTCCACGCTGAATGCCCGCCCACCTATCGATTCCACCTCCTGTTGCACCGCTGTATTGTCCGCTTGCCTGCGGCCCACAATCACGGGGATGGCCCCCTCTCCGGCCAGCGCCAATACAATACCGCGACCAATTCCTTTGGCGGCTCCCGTGACGATGACGACCTTATCTTTCAGGTTCAAATTCATGTGCTATGGTTATAATCTATAAAAATCCGTGGCATTCTTATGCCATATCCGTTCCTGTTCTTCGTACGGCAGCTGCCCAATAGCGCTTTCCACCACAGCAATCACTTGCTGATAGTCTGCAGCAACCAGGCAAACGGGCCAATCCGAACCAAATAGGATTCGCCGGGGGCCGAACACCTCGACAACATGTTGTATATAATACGATAAATCCGCCGGTGTCCAGTTTTTCCAATCTGCTTCGGTCACCATGCCGGAAAGTTTACAATACACCTGCTCGTATTGGGCAATGGCTTCCATCTGGGCCGCCCAAGGTTGGCGCGTTCCCGCTTTGATATCCGGTTTGGCCAAGTGGTCTATTACAAACGGTTGGCCAGGAAAACATTGCACAAATTCAAGCGTCGCTTCCAGTTGATGCGATTTTACAAGCACGTCATACGTATAGCCGTATTTGCCAAGGGCTGCAATGCCGTTCAGGAATGCCGGACGCAGCAAAAAACGAGGATCGTCCTCGCCCTGTACAATGTGCCGGAAGCCTTTGAGCTTGGGGTACTGGCTAAAATAGGCCAATCGATCAGCGACATTGGTCGACTGCAAATCCACCCAGCCGACAACACCTTCGATGAAGGTGTGTTGGTCTGCCAAACCCAACAGGAATAGCGTCTCGGCCTCCGACTGATCGGCTTGCACCGCCACACATCCCGATACGCCATTGGCGTCATAGCTGGGCTTTAAATCATCCGGCAGGAAATCACGCTGGATAACCGCCATGTCGTCGGTTATCCAGGCATCTTTTACCGGACGGTATCGCCAGAAATGCTGGTGCGCATCAATCCGTTTCATCGCACGGTTTGGCGTGACACCCCCAATCCATCCGCGCCCAATTCCACCACATCACCGGGTTGGAGGTAGATCGGCGGCTTGAAGCCCAGCCCGACACCTGCCGGTGTTCCCGTGGATATCACGTCCCCCGGCAATAAGGTCATGAATTGGCTGACGTAGCTAATGATATAAGGGACATTGAAAATCAGGTTTCGCGTATTGCCATCTTGGTACGTTTTGCCATTCACGGTAAGCCAAAGCCGGACGTTATCGATATCTTCGATTTCATCTTTCGTAGCCAGAAAAGGGCCTAATGGCGCAAACGTATCGCACCCCTTGCCTTTATCCCACGTGCCCCCCCGCTCCAGTTGAAATTCGCGTTCAGACACATCGTTGTGCAGCACATACCCCGCCACATAATCAAACGCCGTAGACTCGTCTACATAACTGGCTTTCTTGCTAATCACAACCCCGAACTCTACCTCCCAATCGGTCTTGGTTGAATTTTTTGGGATTATAATGTCATCATAGGGCCCGCTCAATGAGGTAGTGGATTTCATAAAGATGATGGGCTCAGCAGGTATGATAGCCCCGGTTTCCTCGGCATGATCGCGGTAGTTGAGCCCGATACATAAGATTTTCGAAGGGCGGGCTATCGGGCTTCCCAAGCGCGTACCCTCCGGCACCGGAATCAATTTCCCTTCGTTGGCTTTGACAAATTCCTCCAGTCGGGCAAGGCCATTATCTGCGAAAAATGCTTCATCGTAGTCACCGCCAAAGGCAGACACATCGTAGTTTATACCATCAAGCTGTACCCCTATTTGTTCACGGCCGGGATCACCATATCGAATTAGTTTCATGTCTATTGTCTATTGTCTAATGTCTATTGTCTAATTATTCAACTTCACAAACCCGCCGTCTATCGGATAGTCATTCCCCGTGATGAAGCCCGCTTCATCCGAACACAGGTACAACGCCAGCGACGCAATTTCTTCCGGTTGGGCCATACGCCCGATGGGTTGGCTTTTGGAGAGCGTTCCGAACATTTCCGCTTCCTTGCCCGGATAATTTTTGGCAATAAAGCCATCCACGAAAGGCGTGTGCACCCGCGCCGGCGAAATGCTGTTGCACCGTATGCCATACGGCAGGTAGTCGCGCGCAACGGACAAGGTCATCGCAGCAATAGCCCCTTTGCTGGTCGAATAGGCAAACCGATCGGTAATGCCGACAATAGCCGCGATAGAAGCCATGTTCAGGATGACTCCCTTTCCTTGCTTTTTCATCAAAGGCACCACGGCATAGAGCGCGTTATACGCACCCTTCACGTTCACCGAATAAATCCGATCAAAATCCGCCTCCGTGGTATGTTCTAAACTGCCCACATGGGCTATCCCCGCATTGTTTACCAAAATATCGACAACGCCAATACCATTGACTACTTCCAATATCCTTTCCTGCTTACTGACATCGCAAGCGTGTACGGTAGCCTGCCCGCCAAAGGCGTGGATCTCGGCCACCAATGTATCTGCAACCGCTGTGTTCAACTCCAAAATATGGACAGCTGCGCCCTCCGTAGCAAAGCGCAAGCTGATAGCCCGTCCTATCCCACTGCCGCCCCCCGTGATAATCGCTGTTTTTCCAGCTAACTTTTTATTTGACATGCATTAAATTGTAAATCTAAATAAGTAAACCTAAAGTCCTACAACGATATTCCCCTACGCCAGGGGATGAAATCATCCTGCCCCAATTGCACCGCCTTGGGTTGCACGCGACCGCTGGCCACGTCAATGACAAAACGCAAGATGCGATGGGCAGCCTGCTCGATGGTTTCCTCGCCCTCGATGATAGTGCCGCAGTTGATATCAATAATGTCCGGCATCCGCTCATACAACTTGGTATTGGTAGCCAGTTTAATGACAGGTGCTATCGGATTGCCCGTAGGCGTTCCCAATCCGGTAGTAAACAACACGACATTTGCCCCTCCTGCTACTTCCGCCGTGGTGCTTTCCACGTCGTTGCCCGGCGTACAGAGCAGGTTTAGTCCCGGTTGGTTGGCCACTCCCGGATAGTCTACCACCGCCGTCACCGGCGAAGTCCCGCCTTTTTTGGCAGCCCCGGCAGATTTGATGGCATCGGTAATCAGACCATCCCGGATATTTCCCGGGGAAGGATTGGCATAAAAACCCGATCCATCTGCTTCGGCCTTTGCATTATAGGTTTTCATCAAGTCCATGAACCGCAGTGCCGTTGGCTCGTCCACGCAGCGGTCGCTCAGTTCCTGCTCCACGCCGCATAGCTCGGGAAATTCCGACAAGATCACCGAGCCACCCATCGCCACCAGCATATCAGACACGTAGCCCAATGCCGGATTGGCTGAAATGCCCGAGAAGCCATCCGAACCGCCGCATTCCAGGCCGAGACATAGTTTATGCAATGGTGCGGGTTGCCGAACCTGCTCATTCGCCTTCATCAACCCCGCAAACGTATGTTTCAATGCCTGCTGCACCAAATTGGTCTCCGTTCCCAGCAATTGCTGCTCAAAGATATACAATGGCTTATCGAAAAGCGGATCGCGCTTGGCTATTTCTTCACGCAGTATGGATGCCTGCGCATGCTGGCACCCCAAGCTCAGTACCGTAGCACCTGCAACATTCGGGTGCGTGATGTACCCGGCAAGCAGCCCGCAAAGCGCGTCCGAATCAATCCGTGTGCCGCCACAGCCCATTTCATGGTTCAGAAATTTGACGCCGTCTACGTGTTCGAATAGCCGCTTGCCGCTTTCCTGTTCCCTGCTTGCTGTGATATCGGCATTTAATACGTCTTCCACTGCTGCGCCAGCCTTGTACAGTTGGATGAGTTGCTCCACTTCCGGCTCATAGTCACGCGATCGCTTACTGTAGCCCAGCTTTTCCTCCAATGCGCGTTTCATCACCAGCACATTGCGGTTTTCACAGAATACCAGGGGGATGACCAACCAGTAATTTGCCGTACCTACTGTACCGTTTGTACGGTGGTATCCCATAAAGGTCTGGCCTTCGAATCCCGATACGTCAGGTTGTTTCCAATCCAGCTTGCGCTCACCTAATGTAAAGGGATTTGCCGCATGGTGGATGTTTTGCGTAGTGATGGTTTCCCCTTGGGGCAGGGCGGCATTTGTCTTTCCGACCAGCACCCCATACATGCGCACGTCATCTCCGTCGCCAAGCGGCTCAAGGGTAAACTTATGCTTGGCCTTTACGCCGCTAATCAGCGGGAATCGTTTATCTTCAAAAACGATTTCCATGCCGGGGGGCAGATCCTGCAAAGCCACCAGCACATTATCTTCGGGGTGTATCTGCAAAAAAAGTTGTTTATCCATTTGTATGTTCAATAGGGCTAAGTTCGAAAATTTTATCCATTACCACCCATTTTTCTCCCGGTTTGGATCCCGGTATTGCTTTTTGGTATTTCCACGTAAATTGTTCCCACTCCTGCACGAGCGGGTTTGCGGCATCTGCCGCCGCCTTTTCAGCGAACGAAAAATCAGCTGTTGTTTCGATGATCATAAACATCCGATCGGCAAACCGGTAGATTTCCATCTGGAGGATACCCGAATCGATTATCGATTGCTTGATTTCCGGAGCCACGTTCCGGTGCAATTGTTCATATTCAGCAATCAATTGTTCGTCATCCTTCAGATCCAATGCCAGCGCATAACGTTTCATATCGTGTAGTTTTTTATATGCATTAATGTGCAATGGTCACTTGCTGCACACGTTTATTATTCATATTCCGCAAGGCAAACAGCAGCACGACAGCAAAACACGCTGCAGGCACCAAGTAGGCTGCCTGCATGGTAAACCGATCGGATACCCTTCCCATAATCAATGGGATGATTGCCCCACCCACAATAGCCATGATGAGAATGGAAGATCCCTGTTTGGTGTGCTTGCCAAGCCCACTGATGGCCAGTGAAAAAATTGTCGGAAACATAATAGACATTAAAAAAGTAACTCCTACCATCGCGTAAACAGCAAACAAACCATCTACCGAAGCCGACAGCACCGTAAACAGTACATTGAGCAGTGCAAAAACGGCAAGCAGTTTAGCCGGAGCGATAAAACGCATCAAGAAGGTGCCTACGAAACGCCCGACCATGAATCCAAGCAATGCAATAGCAAGCAGATTGGCGGCTGCTTTCTCCTGTACACCAGCCACCTGATCGGAAAAGCGGATAAAGAAGCTGACGACACCCACCTGTGCACCCACATAAAAAAACAAGGCAACCACGCCAAACACAAAATTAACATTCGACCATAGCGACTTGCCTTTACCAGCACCATCCGACGCATGCGACGCTTCTTCATTAATCTCTGGCAGTGGCGTACGTACCACCAATAGCGCGACAAGCAGCACCGTTGCACCGATAACGAGATAAGGCAGCTTTACCGCATCGGCTTCAGCCTGTAAATAGGTATTCAACTGATTTGCAGACATCGCTGCCTGTTCTTCCAAATCAAGTATCTTTCCAGAAAGAATATACCTCCCACCGATAAAGGGGGCCAGCGTAGCAGCCAGCCCGTTGAACGATTGCGCAAAATTGAGCCGCTGTGCCGCCGTTTGCGGACTGCCTAACACACTGATGTAAGGGTTGGCAGCGGTCTCCAGGAAGGTAAGTCCGCTGGCAATGACAAAGAGCGCCGCCAAGAAAAGCCCGTATGCACGCGTATCGGCCGCCGGGAAAAACAAAAATGCCCCAAAAGCAAAAATGATCAGCCCGAATACAATACCTCGTTTATAGCCAAATCGTTTCATGAAATATCCCGCCGGCAATGCAACGGCAAAATACGCAATAAAAAATGCAGAATCAACAAAGGCCGATTGGAAATCAGACAGTTGACAAGCCTTCTTTAAATGGGGGATCAGTATGGGATTCAGGTTATGGGCAAATCCCCACAGGAAAAACAATGAGGTAATCAAAATTACCGGTATCAAGGTTTGTCGTTTAGTCATATAGCCTATCGTTTTGGTTAGCGTCCAAAGACTACGCAAAATAAGCAAAGAAAGCATAGAAAAGCTGCCAACATATTAGCGATGTATTCAGCTATATTAGCGCATTTTTCGTATAATTGACAAATATTATGTTTTTTTGACTGACCAATCAGGCAATTGCATGAAACCCCAGTTACTAAAAGTAAGTACAGGACCCGCTCATTCGTTCAGCGCACGGCGCGATACCATACCTTATGCCAATAATCGGTGGCACTACCACCGTGAAATTGAACTTATCCATTTTGAAAAAGGCAGGGGTACACAGTTTATTGGCGACAGTATCCGCAATTTTGCTTCCGGCGACGTCGTGCTGATTGGCTCCAATTTGCCGCACTACTGGAGTTTTGACAGCAGCTATTTCGACTACCGCCGCGAAGAAGCCGATGTACGTGTCGTGCATTTCAATGAAGACTTTTGGGGAATACATTTCCTTGATTTGCCCGAGAATACCAATATCAAGCTATTACTCCAGACCGCTAAGCAGGGCATTGCGGTAAATGGCACAGCCGGCCTGCATGTCCAGCAACTTTTGGAAGAATTGCTTGTATCCGAGGGGCCCAAACGCATCCTTTTGCTTGTTGAGGCCCTTACTACGATTGCGCATTCGAAAGACGTTCAGTTGCTTTCATCCGTCGGGTTCAACCCGCACTTTCAGCGTGGAGAAAAAGACCGCATCAACAACATCTATGATTTTGCGATCCAGCATTTCAAGCAGCGGATCGCATTGGACGACGTAGCGGAGGTCGCCGGTATGAGCAGCAATGCATTCTGCCGTTATTTCAAGTCGCGCACCGGAAAAACCTTTTCGCAGTTCCTCATTGAGATACGCGTGGGCCATGCGTGCAGGCTACTCATTGAAAACCACATGAACGTCAAACAAATCTGCTACGAGAGCGGATTCCATAACTTCGCCGGATTCCACAAATACTTCAAGCAGATCACCGGAAAAAGCCCCTTGAATTACCAAAGGGCTTATTTGAAGTGACTATTCCTCGGCATTCGAAGCAATGCTACAAGTTAGGTTTGAAAAGTTATAGGGGTCATTGGTTTCACAATTGATTTTTCGTACCTTTGGTGTAGTTTGGATTTTTTGAATTGACCATGGGGCATATCCAGCTTTTAGAGAAGGTAAAAAAAATACCGCCTGCTTATCAACAAGAGGTAGAGGATTTCATTGATTTTATTTTAAGCAAGAAGCAACCTACAGCAGCCCTTAAAAAAGGTGCTCAAAGGAAATTAGGGTTGCTAAAAGGTAAGCTACAAATGGCTGATGATTTTGACGACCCGTTGGAGGATTTCAAAGATTATATGTAAGTATGGGCCAATACCTTCTGGATACCCATACATTGCTTTGGCTTCACGACGACAGCCCACGGCTATCTAAACCAGCTAAATCCATTATTCTTGACAGCACAAACGATCTCCACGTCAGCATAGCTTCTTTTTGGGAAATCACTATAAAAAAGTCATTGGGCAAATTGGCAGTAACGTACTCGCTTAACGAACTATATGAAGCTTGTATTACAAGCGGCATCATTATATTGCCAATTCAGTTGTCTAATCTTATCAAACTGGAAGGACTTGGCTTCTATCATAAAGATCCGTTTGATCGGCTCATTGCCGCTGCGGCAATAGATGCGGATATGACTGTTATTTCACTTGATCCAAATATTGCGAAGTATCCTTTGAAAACGATCTGGTAGATGGTTGCGGAATTTTTCTCTCCCGTAAGCTTTTAATATGTTTGTCCACGGCAGTTGGAAAAAGCCCCTTGAATTACCAAAGGGCTTATTTGAAGTGACTATTCCTCCAAACTCAACGAAAATGGAAAATCCGTCGGTTTCGTTCCCCGGTTTTTATTCGGCGTATCCGTCATATCAAAACGCAGCACCGCACCGTTGACAAGCTCACTATGCTTGACGTAATTTTTATTGTAATCCTGGCCGTTGAACTTCGCAGATTGAATATACCGATTTTCCTTGCCATTGTTAGGGGCCTGGATTTCGATGGTTTTTCCGTCAGCCAATTGAATGGTGGCTTTTTTGAATAGTGGTGTTCCCAACACGTATTCATCCGTCGCTGGTGTCACCGGATAAAAGCCCAATGCCGAAAACACGTACCACGCTGAGGTCTGCCCATTGTCTTCATCCCCGCAATAGCCATCTGGCGTGGGTAAGTACATCCGATCCATGGTTTCCCGTACCCAATGCTGGGCTTTCCACGGGGCACCGGCGTAGTTGTAGAGGTAAGTCATGTGTTGGATGGGTTGGTTGCCATGCGCATACTGGCCCATATTGGCGATTTGCATTTCACGAATTTCATGGATAGTAAACCGGTAGTAGCTGTGGTCAAATATAGGGGGCAGGGAGAACACCGAATCGAGCTTCTGCACAAATGCATCATGACCACCCATCAATTGCGCCAGCCCTTCCACATCCTGGAAGACCGACCATGAATAGTGCCAGCTGTTTCCTTCGGTAAAGGCATCGCCCCACTTGAATGGGTTGAAGGGGCTCTGAAAGTTGCCGTCCTTGTTTTTACCCCGCATCAAGCCTGTTTCCTTGTCAAACAGCTTTTTATAGTTAAAACTACGTTCACGGTACAAGGCGATTTCATCGGCCGGGCGGCCCAGGGCCTTTGCCAGTTGATAGATGGCAAAATCATCGTAGGCATACTCCAATGTACGAGCTGCATTTTCATTGATTTTTACGTCATAGGGCACATAGCCCAGCGTGGTGTAATACTCCGCGCCTGCACGCCCCACGGCCGTAATGGGCCCTGCATTATTAGCCCCCTTTAGCAGCGCCTCATAGAGTTTTTCAATATCATAGCCCCGCAGCCCTTTGATGTAAGCATCCGCCACTACCGAAGCCGAATTATTACCAACCATGATGTTGCGGTACCCCGGACTTGCCCATTCCGGCAGCCAGCCCCCTTCTTTATAGGCATTTGCCAGCCCTTCCTGCATTTGCTGGTTTACTTCCGGATAGACCAAGTTGAGGAATGGGAACAAAGCCCGGAACGTATCCCAGAAACCCGTATCGGTAAATAGGTAGCCCGGAAGCACCTGGCCGTTGTAAGGACTGTAATGCACCACCTTTCCATTGGCATCATATTCATAAAACATGCGGGGGAATAAAATCGTCCGGTACAAACACGAGTAAAATGTGCGTACCTGATCAATCGTACCACCTTCCACCTTTACCTTGCCAAGCTCCAAATTCCATTGGTCGGCACCTTCCTGTTTCAAGCTTTCGAAGTCTTTATCACCGATCTCCCGCAGGTTTAACTCAGCTTGCTCGTGGCTGATGAATGATGAGGCTACCTTCGCCTGCACCTGCTCTCCCCTATGGCTAATGCTGAACCCCACGATGGCCCCCACATGGTTGGCTTGTATTTCCAAACGGCCATCCGCTAATACAGAATCCGCAAAGGTGCCCACATTGGCAAACGGACGGTCAAATACCATCACAAAATAATTCCTGAAGTTTTCGGGTACGCCACCGCTGTTGCGGGTCGTATAGCCGATGATTTTATTTTCGCCGGGAATGACCTTTACATAGGATCCCTTGTCAAAAGCATCGATAACCACATATGCACTATCCGTCTTCGGGAAGGTAAAACGGAAGCGAGCCGCCCGCTCGGTTGGCGTAATCTCGGCAGTCACATCATGGTCGGCCAGGTAAACGCTGTAATAATGCGGCTGGGCCACTTCGGCTTTATGCGAAAACCAGCTTGCCCGTTCATTTTCATCAAATGTCCGCTTGCCTGTAGCGGGCATGATGGAAAACTGGCCATAATCATTCATCCAGGGCGAAGGCTGGTGGGTCTGCTTGAATCCACGGATTTTATCCGCCGTGTAGGTGTACATCCACCCGTCGCCCATTTTTCCCGTTTGCGCCGACCAAAAATTCATGCCCCAAGGGCGGGCGATAGCCGGGTACGTATTGCCATTGGACAGCAGGTGCACGGATTGTGTCCCCATGAGTGTATTTACGTAATCCAGCGGGTTCGCAACATGCGTGACTTCCTGGGCCTGACCGAACAAGAGCGACAAGGCAAAAGACAAGGTTAATAACGATCTCATTGTAGTATGGATTTGTTTTATAGGATTTATATCTGTGCTATTTTCGTTGGCTAATATGGCAAAAATACCGGAGAAGAACAACGCTAAAAGTATTTAGCCACTTATTTTGAAGACCATCAGAAGACTTCCAAGGCCAGCTTACCGATAAAATTGCCAGATTCCATTAGCCTGTGTGCATCGGATGCCGCAGCCAACGGAAATACCTGATGGATAATCGGTTTGAATGCGCCCTTTTCAACCAATGGCCATACGTGATTTTCAACCGCCTCCCGCAAAGTCGCTTTAAAGGCATTATCCCGGCTCCGCAACGTGCTTCCCGTAAAGGTAAGCCGCCGTTGCATCAATGCTATGATGTTCATTTGCACGTGTTTGCCGGCTACCGCATTGATGAATACGAGCCGGCCTTCATCGGCTAACAATGACAAGTGTTTCTCAAAATAAGGTGCGCCTATGCTGTCCAAAATGACATCTATCCGCTCTCCAGCCAGTTCCTCAGCAAAATCACGCTCGTGGTAGTTGATACCGGCCACGGCTCCCAATTGTTCGCAGAAGTCGCATTTTTCACGGGTTCCCGCCGTTGCATATACCCGTGCACCGAAGGCTGTACCCAGCTGGATGGCCGTGGTGCCGATACCTCCGCTGCCACCGTGCACCAGCAACGTTTCACCGCATTGTAGTTTTCCCCGCTGGAAGACATTGTGCCAAACGGTAAATACCGTTTCCGGCAAGCAGGCAGCTTCCACAAAATCAAGGTTTGCCGGTATGGGCAGGCAATGCGCCTCATCTGCCGCCGCGAATTCGGCATATCCACCGCCCCCCAACAAAGCGCACACGCGGTCGCCGGGTACCCATCGCTTCACCTCAGCACCACAAGCTTCCACAACACCAGCCACTTCCAAGCCCGGAATATCCGCCACTACGCCCGGTGGAGCGGGGTAATTGCCTTTCCGCTGAAAGATGTCAGGGCGATTGATACCAGCAGCATGTACCCGGATAAGGACTTCCTTGGCACGGGGTGTCGGCACAGGACGTCGCTGGATGGACAGCCCATCCGCATCGCCATATTGGGTAATGGAGGCAGCTTGCATCATGATTTTTTCGAAGGATATTTTTGCAGCCGGATATTGAGTGACAGCATAAAGTACCTGGCCAACCGGTTATTCCGGACATCGAGGATGTCCGTGCCCAACACTTCGCGCGTAATCCCGGTATTTTGGTTAAACAAGTCAAATCCTTGAAAACGCAACAATGCCATATTATTGTTCAAAAACGTACATTCAATATAAGCGTTCAGCAAGGTCGGGTTTGCGTTGACAAAGCTGCTGTATCCCGTATTGAGCCGATGGGAAAGGTCGAAGCCAAATGCCCAATTATCCGACAGATAGCCTTTACCAGCCAATCCAAATAATACGGAATTGGCATCGATACCATCCCGGTTTTCCCAGTTGCGCAGCGAGTAGCGTGTACGGTTAAAGGTGTAACTGCTGTTCAATTCGGTTTCGATGACGTCTTCCAGGGTATACCGCATTTGTACGGCCTGCGAATAGATAAAGTTCCGCCCAAAATTTTTCTCGTCATTGATGTACGAAATATTGTTTACGTAATCCGTCGTCCCGTTGAGATTTAATTGCAGGTTGTCATTGAATACCGGCGTACTGAACATATAATATCCCCGGGCATCAAAGTACCCTGAAGAATTGCGGAAGCTCGTTTCCTGTACCGTGCTGCTGGGGTTCGAACGATTGGTCACGATTTTATTCTGGATTTGATTGAGCGCGAGCTGTGCTTCGAAAAATTGATTCCGCCCCATTTTGGTTTGCCGGAAACGTGTGGTAATCCGATTAACAAATTCAGCCTTCAAATCCGCGTTGCCGATGATGATGTTCTGCGAATTGGTCAGATCCCGGATAGGTTGTATCTGGGAAAAATTAGGCTGGTTATTCGTGCCCAGGTATTCGATGGACCATTCGGTTTCGTCATTGATGCGGAAACGGAAACCCGCACTGGGAATTAAATTGACATTGCGGTGTTGTGTCGTGGTATCTGCATCAAGTGTACGCCCCTCCAGCAAGAGCGGTTGCACACCAAAACCTAAGGTATACCTAAAACGTTTGCTTTGCTCCATTTGATAAATCAATCCCACCCGATTACTCTCGAAAAAATACGCATAATCTACGCTTAACGAGTCTACAAATAGTTCCTTGCCCGTGTCCCAAACGCTACGGCGGCTATCAATGGCTGTATAATTATATTCATAGCTGACCTCCAGAATGCTTTTATCATCAATGGGTTCGACGTAAGACGCCTTCAACCTTCCCACGCGGTTCTGATTGTCGCTTTCCACTTCTTGCGAGAATGCATAGGACCCGTCCTGAACGGGCTGCCCTGTAATTGCATTTATACTTTCAAACACATCATTGATGTCTTCCAACTTATCCCTGCCTGCATACTTGCCTTGCATATTCAGCACAAATTTACGCCCGGGCTTGTGAAAATTTCTGGAGTACAACACATCCATATCAAAATTAGGTGATGACATTTCTTCTCCAGCCCGGTATGCCCGTTCGCTTACAATCCCCCGATTCCTGATGGTATCATTGCTGTGATGCAAGGAATTAATCGTGCTGTAGGAGATGTTGGGGCTTATTTTCAAGTAATTCTGTGCGTCCAATTGGGCTTCGATGTCCCAAGCCATCAAATGATTGATATTGTCTGTGTTGACTTCCCGTGCTTCTTGGTTGACAATGGTATAAGAATCGAACACACTCTGCAATACCGAATTCCCTACTGTGCTGTTCTTTCTATTCGTAAAGGTATATTTTCCATATACACTCACCTTGTCGGAAATATCGTCTGAATAACTGATTCCCGCTGAATTGGTCGTATTTACGCCGTCCACCGGATCCATCATTCCCGTCAAATCCGCATTGCCCCGATCCCGGACACCCGCGCCAGTCGGGGCTCCGTAGCTGAATAGGCTGGTATTCGTGTTATTGAACGATCCGATGACTGAAAACTCCTGTCCATCGTTGTAATTGTTTACCCCCATACTGCCGATATACCGCTCTTTCGTGCCACCCCCTCCCGTCACCTGGCCAAAAAGCACACGCTTTTTATCTTCTTTTAATACGATGTTCAGTATTTTCTCAGGTTCCGTGTCCTTTATCCCTGTACTATTGGCCATATCGCCGTAGTAGTCAATAACCTGTATGGATTGGATAAATTCAGCCGGAAGGTTACGTGTAGCGGTGAGCACTTCGCCACCGAAAAAATTCTTGCTATCCACCTGTACCCTGCTGATTTGCTTCCCGTGGGCAATTACCGTCCCGTCCCGCCGCACCTGCACATTGGGCAATAACTTCAGCGCCTCCTCCAGCAGCGAATTTTCACGCACATGGTAGGCATCCATGTTATACTGCACGGTATCTTCTTTAAGAATGATGGGTTGTATCCGGTTGATGACAATCTCCTTGAGCAACGTCTGCTGCGGTGGTAGCACCATGGGAAGCAATTGCATTGCAGCACCCGGGAAGGTAGCCGGGTAAGACCGCTCCAGGATTTTGTAACCAATCATGCTATAGGTAAGTCGGAATTCAGGCCCGATAATGTTCGAAAACCGGAACGTTCCATCATTACCGCTAACGGTCAACGAGGTATCCAATATGGACGTAAGGCGCACATTCACACCAGCTAAAGGTGTGCCCGCTGTATCAATTACAATGCCGCTTATCTCTTTTCGCCGAGGCTGGCCCAATGCCTGCAACGACACAAAAAGAAATACGAAAACGAGGAGCCTATGTATAGCTATCGATGGCAACTTTTCGTCAAGATATGATGAATGGGTTTGGAATGTCTTCTATATGAAATCCGAATCCGCTCCTTATTTTATAATTAACAACGAAAGATAGTACTTAATCCGTACGTGTGCAAAAAAAAATCGGGCTGCCTTCTCAAAAAGACAGCCCGATTGTATGGTGATCCCCTATCGATAAATCACCCTTCGTAACTTACTTTCGGCACATGTTTGTCGATTTCCCAACGGCCTGTTCCATCCTCGCCAATCACGTCAAACATTTCCAGGATGCGCCGGGCCACGTATTCCTCTTCAATTTGCTCAGCGAGGAACCACTGGATAAATTGAAACGTCACAAAATCCTTCAATTTGATACATTTATCAGCAATGTTGTTGAATTGTTGTGTCACATACATTTCCTGCTCCAACATTTGTTCGAACACACTGCGGAATGACTCAAAATCTGCAGGAATATTCACGATTTCCGGAGAAATCGCCTTCCCGCCCCTGTCGTTTACATAATTGAAAAGCTTCATCATGTGTTTCCGCTCTTCTTCCGACTGCTTGGAAAAAAAATCGGCACTGAAGTCATAGCCTTGGTCATCGCACCACGATGACATGGCCAAATAGATAGACGAAGAATGCGCTTCCACCTTGATTTGTGCATTCAATATGTTTTCTATCTCTTCGTTTAACGACGTTTTTAATCGCAATAAATCTTTCATATTTATACCTCCTTTGTTGTACAAAAATACACAAACTAAGTGGCAAAACACTCAACGTAAACGCAATACAAATTCAGTCTAAATTATGGGTAATGATTCAAGCTACCCGGCAGGGAGTTCCTTTCAGGCAAGTTTGGACGACGCTATTCAATGTGATCATAAACTTAGCCCCATTTAAAAGCTCACGGAGATTCAATACGTCATTGATGTCCAACACAAAACAACGGGAAGTGCGGTAAGGCATCACAATGGTAAAATCAGCCGTACGCGACGAATCGATAATCATCGCTGAAATATCGATCGCATCAATCTTCTTTTTGAAACTGAAGAAATCACTCACCTTGAACGCCGTCGTGCTGCCGGCAAACTCCAACCAGTAACAATTCTGCCTGCTGCATTGATACACAGCGCCATGGTCAGTTTTATAAACGTCTTCGAAATTAGCTAACGGACAGATCATTTGCTGATAACATGTATGAATCGGATGCGAATATACATATTATTTATAATCAGTCCAACTAAATTTTCGAAAGCTACAACAAACTATTCTTATCTACCTTATCTACCTTACTGCCATCCTTCAGCGTCTTACTGATGGCGTTGAACGGACGGGATACCACTTCATCCCCTTCGCTAAGGCCGGTCAGGATACGGATGTACATGTCGTCTTGAATCCCGGTAGTCACTTCCACTTGCTTCACGGTGCCGTTGCTAAATACGAATACATATTCTTTCATCTTTGGTGTCCCTGCCACCGTACTGACGGCATTGGTATCAACTGTGCCAGCTGCTGTAGTATCGCTTCCATTTGGCTCCCGTGTAGTCACGGCCTGTATCGGCACGGCCAGTCCCGTATCCGCTTGGGTATGTATATCCACCGTAGCCGACAAGCCTGGACGGAATGGCGAAGGATTCAGTTGATCCTTTTTTAGCAAGTCTTCATAAGATTCTTGCAGGATTCGCACTTTCACGTTAAAATTGGTTACCTGATCCGTACCCGCCGTCGTGGTCGTAGTCGTTGCAGCGGTGGTAGACGAGCTGGCTATCTCCGTGACGATACCCTTGAACTCCCTGCCTTGAAAAGCATCTACCTCAATGGTTGCTTCATTATTAAGTGCTACACGGGTAATGTCGTTTTCGTTGACCTCCACAACCACTTCCATGGAGTTCATATTGGCGATGCGCATGATTTCGGTACCAGCCATTTGGGCCGTTCCTACCACACGTTCGCCCAGCTCCACCTGCAATAGAGAGACTACGCCATCCACTGGCGCATAAATGGTTGTGCGTGCGAGGTTATCACCAGCTTCTTTTACCGAAGCCTGCGACTGGTCGATACCATACCGCGTCGCCAATACGTTTTGCCGTTGGGCTTCCAAACTTGCCCTTGCACTTTCATAGTCCGCCCGGACTTTATCAAATTCCGCTGCCGATACGACTTTCTTGTCAAACAATTCCTTATTCCGGTTAAAAATGGCCTCCGTATTAACAAAGTTGGCTTCCTGCTGCTTCAATTGCTGTTCGGCCATGGCTAAGCTAGCACGTTGGGCATTGAGCGAGGCCACCGCCCGTTCGTATCCCGATTGTAAAATATCGGGCCGTATACGGCAAAGCACCTGTCCTTTGGTCACCACGTCGCCTTCCTTCACGTTGAGTTCCACAATCTCACCCGAAACCTCTGAACTGAGCTTTACCTCTACTTCAGGATGGATTTTCCCACTGGCAGATACCTGCTCATTCACCGTCCTTTTTTCCGCTTTGTCCGTGGCTACCTTGATGACATCGCCCTGGCCAATCCAACCCATTTTATTGGCGACGATGACCAGCACCAATAGGATTACTGCACCAATCACTACATATTTCAGTGTGTTTTTTTTCTTTGCCATAGTCTATCTATGATTTGCTATTTAATTGTTCAGTTTTCAAAATTAATTTCGTTGCCCAGGTAAAAGTCTATCACTTTGCTGCGGAATAGCAGGTCATACCGGGCCTGGATGTGATCAAACTCTGCCCTGTTCATCGTCGTCTGTGCAGTGAAAAGCTCTACCGAATTGGCCAAGCCCACTTCATAGCGCTGGTTAATCACTTCAAACGCATCCTTAGCCGATGCAAAGGCAGCCTCCGTAGAAGAATAACGTTTCTCTGCCGATCGCAGGTCGAGCACCGCCTGGTTAATGATCTTATTCAAATTATTCTTGGCAAGTTGTTCGCTTGCCAACGCATTTTCATAACCGATCTTCGCCCTGGCCAGGCTGATCCGGGTACGCATGTTATTAAAAATCGGAATGCTCAACGTGAACGCCAGTGATTCGCTCCTGTTTCGCCGCAACTGCTCACCAAAAGGACCGAAAAAATCCACCGCTTGCGACGAAAAGTTGGTGCCGAGGCCACCGCTCATTGACAACGTAGGATAAAAAGCACCTCGTGCAATACTGATATTCTGCTTGGCAACAAGCGACAATAGCTCAGCTTGTTTGATATCCGGAAAACTGGATACTGCTTCCTGATAGATTTGACTGGCGATATAATTACGCTCAATAGCGTCGACATCAGGCAATGCAGGATTCTCAAGTGCAATAGCTACAGCTGGATCCATTTCCATCAGTTGCTTTAAGTTGAGTATGGAAAGTTCGAATGCATTTTGGGCGGAGGTCACATTCAATTCATCCGTAGCCACTTGGTTTTTTGCCTGCGAGAGGTCGGCCAACGTATTGTTTCCCACCTCATAGTTTGCTTCGGCTACGCCCAATTGCTGCTGCGACAAAGACAGTTGTTGTTCGCTGGCCTTTAACAGCCCCTGATTAGTCAACGCTTCGAGGTAAGTGGTTACCACAGAAAGCACCAAATCATTTTTCATCCGTTCCACGTTACTTTCGTCGGCCATCAGTTGGTACCGGTTGGCCCTTATCTGGTTTATCCGTTGGAAGCCGGTAAATAAATCGGCATTCGCATTGATTCGCCCCCCGGCAGAGCTGACCGACTGGGTCACCAGCCTACCGGCAGTCTGGTCGAACGAAAGACCCCAGTTGAATCCACCGTTTACTCCCGCATTGAGCGTCGGATACAGGTTCATCTTAGCTTGCCTGAGATCTTGTTCAGACAATGATTGTTGAAACTGGGCTTGCCTCACTTGTAAGTTTTTTTCGAGTGCTTGCGAAATTGCCGTTCTTACCGAGATTACCTGTTGGGCCGAACCCTCCAGCGAAGTAAGTAGCATTGTACATAAACAAGCGACGAAATACGTTAGGTGTAAAAACTTCTTCTTCATCAAAATATATTACGATTAAACAACAGTGAGCTTGTTACGAGAATCTGATTAATATTTGTTTCTTTTGTAAATCCATGTACACAGTCAGCGCCCCCATCATCTTAAAGTGGCTTTACCCCACACTCACTTGGCACCGCAGCCGTGCTGAAAAACGCATTTTTCTCACCTTTGACGACGGCCCGATACCGGATGTTACACCGGCCATCATAAATACCTTGAAAAAATATGGCATCAAAGCCACCTTCTTCTGTGTTGGCGAAAATATTAAAAAACATCCTGATTTATTCGATGACCTACTGGAAAACGGGCATCGTATTGGCAATCATACCTATAACCACCTCAATGGTTGGAAAATACCCAACGAAACATACGTCCGGAATGTAGCCCAATGCCAGCAACTGGTACAGACAAACCTTTTCAGGCCACCGTATGGACGAGGTACACGTGCGCAATATGCAACGCTACGGGCAGCTTACGAAATCATCATGTGGGATGTCCTCAGTGGTGACTTTGACACCAACCTCGCTCCCCAAAAATGCTTGCAAAACGTCATCAGCCATACAAGGAATGGATCCATCGTAGTTTTCCACGATAACATCAAAGCTATTCCCCGTGTCACGTATGCCCTTCCGCGTGCCATAGAGCACTGGCTGGACAAGGGATTTGAGTTCGGTGTATTATAGCTTCGGTCTCCGGACGCCTTACTGCACCACCGTAGCTATCTCGGACATCGCACAGGCACTAAAGTAACCAAGCGCCCCTATCCCAAATGCAGCAGGTGGGTTGGCCGGAGCAGCGCTGCCCGGATTAGTAGACTCCACCGCATTCCAGAAATCAAACGTCGCCTTGTCGATACATTGCATCTGGACCATCACGGAATCACCGGTAACCAGTTCAATATCAAAATCGATCAGATCCTCACTCACATATTTCCCGTCGTTGAACTTATCTTGTGCCAGGTGCACCATTTCAAAAGGTGCGCCATTCACACTCCAGAGGTAACGGTAGTAATTGGGCATAAAGGGTGGGTCTTGGAATTTAAGCGTAATCAGTTTCTCTTCCTCGCCGAATAGGTTTCGTATGGACGTGCCAATGGAATCCGCAATGACCAAGGGGGGCATGGTAGACACTGCCGTAAACAGGACCCCATCCACCCGTACATGCAATTCATACCATTCATTCTCCCTTCCACGAAAATGATCCGCAACGTATATGCCAGGCTCCTGCTCATCGAAATGGAATACCTGCCCGCTTCCGGTCAGCACCTCCACATCAGCTCCGGATACTGGATCAAAAGGATTGTCCGAACCAAAAGCTACCGTACGGCCAATGGTTACCTGCTGGCGGTTCGTCTGGTTGCTTACTTCACCAATGATCACCAGTTGTGGATTGGCATCGTTCAAGTTGATATCGATGACATCTTCGCATGACGACCACAGAAAGCCGACAATTAAAAAAATAGGAGTACAGTACCTACGCATCGTTCAAAATTTAAAATTCCATGTAACAGACGGAATAATGCCGAATAAGGCTATCCGGTAAGCCTCCGTAACGTTCGGATTATGTTCGTTTTCCCTGAAATCAATAATATAGGCGTTTTTGCGGTTGTATGCATTATAAACACCGAAGGTCCAGCTCGATGTAAAACGTTTGCTTACGCTGGATTCCCATGTCGCCCCCAAATCCAGCCGATGGTAATCCGGCATCCGGTATCCATTGCGCTCGGTATAGTACCAAAGCGTACGGCCCTCCACACTGTATTTACCGCTGGGGAAGGTCACTGCATTACCCGTGCTGTATATAAAGGTCGCAGAAAGGTTCCATTTGGGAGATAATTGGTACATTCCTACCACAGCCACATCGTGTGTACGATCCTGCCGTGCTGTAAACCAATTCCCTTGATTGATATCGTCAAAGCGGCGCTCGCTCCTCGAAAGGGTATAACTCAGCCAGCCGTTGAGCCTGCCTTCCCTTTTTTTCAGGAACAATTCCACACCGTAAGCCCGGCCAATACCATAAAGCAATTCGGCCTCGATATGCTCATTGGCTTGCAAATCAGCCGCATTCCGGTAATCTATCTGATTCTGCATGTACTTATAATACGATTCCACCGAAAACTCATAGGTATCGCTCAAGAAGTTTTGGTAATACCCCACGGCCGCCTGATCGGCTATTTGCGGTTTGATGTTGTTGCTGCTCATTACCCACGTGTCGGTAGGCAGGCTGGACGTCGAGTTGGACAATTGGTGCAAATGCTGTGTATTGCGGTTGTACGACAGTTTAAGGCTATTATTACGCGGCAGCTGATAGCTCATTGACAGACGGGGTTCTAAATTGAAGTAATTTTGCACAACATCGCCACGTTCATACTGCCGGCCTTCCACGATATCCCCGCCAGCGTCATATTCGTAAAACATACCCGGGCCAAACAACAGGAAATTAGTAGCCCGCACGCCATAGACCAAGTTCAATCTATCCAGGGGTTTCCATTCATGCGAAAGGTATCCGGCCAGTTCCATTCCCTTCCTCTGCTCAAGACGAAGGCTGTTTACCGATGTATTTTCATCGGCATCGATGTTTGCGGGGGAAATGTTTTGCCGAAGCAGGTTAATGCCGAAACGCCATGTGCTTTTGTTGGATTGAAAAAACTGGAAATCCTGCTTTACGTTATAGTTAAGGATACGCGAGGCGATTACGAAATTAAGATCGTCATTATCGATATTGACGTTGTAGTTGAAATTGCTGTATATAAACGAAGTATTGGAGAATAACCGGCTATTGAGCACGTGGTTCCAGCGTAATGTCGTTGTGGTATTCCCCCAGTCAAAACCAAAAAGCGTGGAATACCCCATGACGTCCCTGCCGAAGTAACCCGAAAGGAAAAGCGCATTTTTTTCATTTATCCGGTAATTGGCTTTCGCATTCAAATCATAGAAGTACAGGCGGCTGCTG
The DNA here is from genome assembly GCF_900109365.1 of Parapedobacter koreensis. GTDB lineage: Bacteria > Bacteroidota > Bacteroidia > Sphingobacteriales > Sphingobacteriaceae > Parapedobacter > Parapedobacter koreensis. The sequence goes on from NZ_FNZR01000002.1 coordinate 320,213, forward strand.
TTGATGCTTTCATCGTTGGCCAATTTCAGGAACAAGTCGGCATACGTCCTCCGCCCGCTCACCATGAACGATCCCTTGTCCTTCACGATTGGCCCATCTATCTTTAATCTCGATGCAATGAGCCCTACTCCTCCTTCCGCACCCAAGCGCTTTTTATTCCCATCCAGCATGGCAATGTCAAGCACGGATGCCAGCCGTCCGCCATACTGGGCAGGCATCCCCCCTTTGAAAAGATTCACATCTTTAATGGCATCCGAATTAAACGTGGAGAAAAAACCAAAGAGATGGGAAGCATTGTACACCATCGCTTCATCGAGCAAGATCAAATTTTGGTCACCCGCACCGCCCCGTACGAAAAAATTGCTACTCCCTTCACCTCCAGCCAGCACACCGGGCAGCAATTGGATGGTTTTCAACACGTCCTTTTCTCCCATCAATACCGGCACATGCTTAATTTCATTAACGCCAACACGTGCCACGCCCATCTGTGGACTCCGCACATTTTCACTGATTGCCGATTGGCTAATCACCACTTCATCCAGCAGTTCGCCACTGGGCAAATCAATATCAACACGCTTATCTTCGCCCAGGCTGATGGTCGTTTCATACGATTGATAGCCCACATGTGACACGACCAGTACATACGTACCCTCGGCAAGGGTAAGTGAATAAAAACCATAATTATTGGTCCGTGTACCCACCGTTGCATCGGTTTTCAGCCGAAGGCTTGCCCCCACCAGCGTTTCTCCTGTACGTGCATCACGGACATGTCCACTGACCGTATATGTTGGCTGGGCGAATGCACGGCATGGTATACCAGTAAGCACTACGAATAGAAAAAAACGGAATTTGCAAAGCAGCTTAGCGGACATGTCTTATATATACGAATCAAAAATGGCAGATACACGCTGTAAGTTAAACTCCATTTCGGCCCACAATATTACCTATTTTGCATTAATTAATGCTATAAGGCATCATATTTTGCGCCGCATTGCTTATTTATTAGAGAAAAATAAACATATGCTTAACACCAACAGCGAAATTTCAGGCTTTGTAACATTTACCTGTTTATAAAAATAATGTTTCAAAACGCCCGTTTTTGAAAATAAGTTCGTAGTATTGACACCAAACAAACTTATAAATCATAAACATCACAGAATATTAAACATGGAAAATTTAAAAAAATCGTTATCGGTTGGTTTAGCAGTTGCAATGCTTACGGCATGCGGGTCTGGGCAAAAGACCGACGAAGGGCAAGACAGCACAGCCACGGCTACCACTACTGAAAATGACGGATGGGTATCGCTATTCGACGGACAGACCACCAACGGGTGGCACACCTACTTACGGGATACCGTTTCGGCTGCCTGGATCGTACAAAATGGCGAGTTGCAGTTCAATCCCGAAGTATCGCGCGAGCAACGCGGCGACATCGTGACGGATGGTGAGTATGAAAATTATGAGCTTGAATTGGAATGGAAGATTTCATCCGGGGGCAATAGCGGCATCATTTTCGGTGTGCATGAAGATCCCAAATTCAGTGCAACTTATCAAACAGGCATTGAAGCACAAGTACTTGACAACATCGATGCCGGGGACAATAAAATCGAAAATCACCTCGCAGGCTCACTGTATGACATGATTGGCAGCAAGGAAGTTTCACAGCCCAAGCCCGTCGGCGAATGGAACAAAGCCCGTATCCGCAAAAACAACGGGCAGATTACCCTTTGGCTCAATGATATCCAAACTGCAGATGTCACCATTGGCACCCCCGAATGGGAGCAGGTATTGAGCGCCAGCAAGTTCAAAGACTGGGAAGGATTTGCAAAATATCCGAAAGGCAAAATCGCCTTGCAGGATCACGGCAATGGCGTAGCCTTCCGCAATATCCGCATTAAGGAACTTTAATTGGTGATCAGTGATTAAAGCCGTTGCTCCTCAACTGGATCCGGTTCGCTTCGCTGCCGTCTCCTAGGTTTCGTCTGCAACGGCTTTAATCTTCCACCAGCAACCTACTCCAAGTAAGCACCCTGCCTCATCAATAACGCGCGGTACTTATTGAAAACCGCCGATTTGGACACAAAGCCCATATAATTCCCACTGCCATCCACCACGGGCAATATCCAGATATCTTCCCGGTTCATCTTCTGCATCACAGCTTCCATATTGGCGTCCAGGCTGATGATATCCATTGGTTTCTCGGCCAGTTGGCGCATGGTCTTGCCTTCCTTTTCCGGGCTTTCGCCCAGCAATATTTCAAAGAGCCGCTCGCTGTAGATAATCCCCAGCAGCTTACCATCGGTATCCACCACCGGAAAAATATTGCGTTTGGTGTGGATAATATCATGCCGCCTATCGGCAGGCCGCTCGTCGGGCCGCAAAATGGTAAAATTACGTTCCAGTACATAACGGAGTTTCATCATGCTCAGCACGGTACGATCCTTGTCCTCATGGGTAAGCAGGTCGCCTTGTTCAGCCAATACTTTGGTGTAGATAGAATACCTCAGTGCCGCCCGGTTGATCAAGTACGAGATGGCGGTCACCAGCATCAACGGCACCATCAATGCATACCCCCCGGTGATTTCCGCAATAAGGAAAATGGCGGTCAGCGGCGCATGCATGATGCCACTGAGCGCCGCAGCCATACCCGCCACCACAAAGTTGGCCACATTCAGCTCAATCCACCCAGTCAGGTTAATACCGTAGGAAAATGCAAAGCCCAACAATCCACCCATCACCAAACTAGGGCCGAATACACCGCCATTTCCCCCGCTATTGAGCGTCACGAGCGCTGCCAAGGATTTGGCAAATACGGTAATCACGGCATATACGACTATCAACACACCGATATGCCGGTAATCCGCAAAAATGCTATTGGCCAGCAACGCATCCATACGTCCGTCAAGGATTTGCTGTATCGCCAGGTAACCTTCGCCATAAAGAGCCGGAAAGAGAAAAATCAATATCCCTAAGCTTATTCCGCTTATTCCTACTTTTTGGTAGGGATTCGTAATCCTTGCAAACACGGCCTTGGCCCACGTACTGACTTTGGCAAAATATATGGAAAACCCCCCGATGATGACAGCCAGCAAGACGTAGAAAAACAGCGCATGGAATACCCAATCTTCCGTGACCAAGTGAAAAAGCGGCTCGCTGTATACCAATCTCGACACCACGGAAGCCGTCGCCGCGGCCATCAGCAACGGAATGAATGCCGGGATGGAAAATTCGGGTAACAAAATTTCTATGGCAAAAATCATCCCCGCCACCGGGCTATTGAACGCACCAGCAATGCCCGCGGCAGCCCCGCAAGCCAGCAGCATGGTTACTTCGCGGTAGTTGAGGCCAAAGAAACGCCCGGCATTGGCACCAATGGCCGAACCGCTGTAGGCAATCGGTGCCTCCAACCCGGCAGAGCCGCCGAAACCAACTGTGAGGGCACTGGTAATGATCTGGGAATAGATATTATGCGATTGTATACGGCTCGACTTGCGTGAAATGGCGTAAATAATCGGTGTCATGCCGTGTTCGAAGGTGCCTTTGCGAATAAAGCGGCGTACGTATAGGACACTCAACAATATCCCGATGAGCGGGAAGAAGAGATACAAGTAATATTTATATTGTCCTTGCACATCGTCCTGCAAGAACGCCGCTATGGAATGGGTGAGCCCTTTGAGGGCGGCAGCCGCCAATCCACCGATGACGCCTACTATTACGGCCAAGATGACAAGAAAATTCCGATTGGAAATTTTCTGCATTCGCCATTGGTTGAGCCGGTGAACAAACTGTTGGGTCTTTCGCTGCATCGCTTATCAATCAATTTCCATGATGTCCTTTTTCTTCTTCGATTTGAACCGTTTCGGTACAGCTGCAATAATCTCGCGTTCCAATGCCTCTATCGCTTGCTTTTTCAGGAAATTATGCGTGGTCACCAGACTGATTTCACGTACCGGCTCAGGAGATCTGAAATACCGTACACGGCCAAGCTGGTCTTCGTCAAAATCGTCGATGCTCAATTCCGGAAGGATGGTACTGCCCGAATTGCTATCGACCATCCGCTTAAGCGTTTCCACACTTCCCGTGTTGTATTCAAACGTACCATGCGGATCCATGCTCCGTTTTCGCTGACAAATATTCAATACCTGGCCACGCATGCAATGGCCTTCGGTAAGCAGCCACAGTTTATCTCCCAACACATCTTCAGCCGTCACCTCTTTTTTCTTGATCAAGGCGCTTTGGGGAGAGACATAAGTCACGAAGGGCTCGTAAAATAGCGGACGTTCAATCAATGCCGAATCATACACCGGGGTAGACAGCACGCCACAGTCCAACAAATTGACCTTTAGCTCCCGGACAATCTTTTCAGTAGTGTATTCCCATATTTGCAGTTGCAGCTTGGGAAATTTCTGCATGAAACTGCCCAGCACGCGGGGCAGCAAATAAGGAGCAATCGTAGGAATCACCCCAATACGCAACTCGCCTTCCAACTCGCCCTTTTTCAGTTGCACCAGTTCATTTATTTTGCGGCTCTCGGTCAGCACGACCCGTGCCTGCTTGATGATTTCCACACCTACCTCCGTGGGTACGATAGGCTGCCTGCTCCGGTCGAAAACACGCGCGCCGATAGATTCCTCCAGTTTCTGGATTTGCATGCTTAGCGTTGGCTGGGTCACAAAACATTTTTCGGCAGCGGCTACGAAACTTCTGTAGGTGTCTACAGCGATAATATATTCTAATTGCACAAGGGTCATGATATCAATAAAATTGATGCAAAGATAGGGAAAGCCCCGGATTTAAACCATTTAAAGGTTTTTTGCCAACAATTTTCCTTCTAAATTTTATTTAAAAATTATTCAATTATTATAATTACTTTAATAATCATCGTATCGCCATCGTAAATCTATCGTAAATTTATCGTATTTGATACGATAAATTTACGATAAAATTTATATTATTTATTGATATAAGTTAAAAATATATTATGGATATTATAATTTTTATTTAAAATTTATTATGGATTTTGCTTTAAATTTTGTACGCTTGTAAGGAAAACGTAACGCATATCGCCATGGGTATCATTGAGCAAGGTATTAACGGACCATTCAAAGGAAAAGCGGGGAGCGTAGTCGGCAGTAGCTGGAAAAAGATAAACTACATCAAGGGGCTTCGACGCGATAAGGGCCTGAAACGCCCCCCAACCTCCGAGCAGGCTGTTCAACGACAAAAATTCAAGCTGCTCAACACCTTTTTTATTCCGTTAAAAACGGTGTTGAATGCGGGTTTCAGGTCGTTTACTGAAAAGTCAACCGGTGTCAATTCGGCATTCCGATACAATTACGACCACGCATTTACGACCGATGGCGATAATATCTCCCTCGACTACGCTGCCCTGAAATTCAGTCACGGGTCGCTATGCACCGCCGGCGCAGAACAAGCATGGCTGGATAACGGTGGCATCCATGTAACTTGGAATCCCAAGACTTACGGCATGGGTGGTGAGGTGGACGATATTTCATATGCCATCGCCTACAGCCCGAAATTTCACATGTTCTTTGTTAATTCCAAGGAAAACCGCCAGGCTGGATCGGCACGTATTGATCTCCCGAGCAAGATTAGGGGTACGGAAATCCATGCTTGGTTGTTCTTTGCTGACAAACAAAGAAAACGCGTTTCAAAAACGGTTTATGTACCGGTGTCTACCCCGGATTTGGCTCTCCAATCTTGACGATCATGGATTTCTTTTACGACATTAATAAACCCAAAACCAACGAAAAATCATATGGCAAGCTTGCCGTCCAGCAGCGGATGCGGATCGCCATGGTCTTCCTCAATCCGCTGCGGCCAGTCATCGCCGAAAGCTGGTTGAACCAGGGCAAGGGAAGCAAGAAGAAAGCCTTTGGGCAAGCGCTGAAAAAGCTGATGGAGGACGCGCTGGAAGGCGAATACCCCGAACAGCGGGTAGTGCCTGAGCGCGTGAGCATCAGTATGGGCATATTGCCGGCCGTGCAGATCAGCGACGTCATCTTCCATGAACAGGAACTGGAAGTCTATTTTTCCAGTGCCGAAAATCCGATGGCCCGCTCCAATGACGAGGTGGTGCTGGTGGTGTACAGCCCTGAAGCGGGTATCGCCGGACGCAACACCCACTCCTGCACACGAACGGGCGGGCATATCGTTGTGGAGCTGCCTCCGCAGCTGTGGGCGGCACCGTTTCATGCCTACCTGTTCGTACACAGCGCCAACAAAAAACAGTATAGCAAGAGCAGCTATCTTGGAAAGAAATAAATTGATATATTAGCGACCGATAACAATCGGATATGCGACTCGATTTGGCTGAGGACTATATTTTAAGCAGGTTAAACGATGAACTTTCGCCTGATTTGACCTACCATAATGCTGTTCATACCTTTGATGTGTACAATGCGGCAAGGCAAATCGGCCAGCAGGAAGGCCTATCGGACGTACAACTCCAATGGCTCCTCACCGCGGCGCTTTTCCACGATGCAGGTTTTCTGGTTAATGCCAAAGCGCATGAGGTTTCGTCATGCACTATTGCGCAGGAAGTGTTACCTGGTTTCGGTTATACCGATGCGGACATCGCCATGGTTTGCCGCCTTATCATGGCTACGGAGATCCCTCAGCGGCCACGGCAGCACCTGGAAGAAATCATTTGCGATGCCGACCTGGATTACCTCGGCCGCGATGATTTTTTTGATCGGAGCCAACTACTCTACCAAGAGATGCGCCATTTGGGCACCGTCGCCTCCCGCGACGAATACAGTAAGATACAAATCGCGTTTCTGGACAACCACCAATACTTTACGGCAACGTCCAAACGGCTCAGGGATTCCAAAAAAGAAGAAAATTATAATAAGCTATTAACCTAATCATTGATAATAGGCGAACCATGATAACTAACCAATGGCGGGCCGTGGCCCAAGACATCATTTATGTGATATGCGGCGTGTTGTTTTGCGGATTTGCACTGAAGGGATTCCTGATCCCCAATCATTTTTTTGATGGCGGCGTGACGGGCATCGCACTCCTTATCCATGAAATCTATAATTTCAATATCGCCTACGTCATTGTATTGGCCAATCTGCCGCTGATTATCATGGGTGCGTTCCAGATAAATGCCAAATTTGCATGGAAAACCCTGGGCTGTGTCATGCTATTAGGGATTTGCCTATTATATGTGCCTTATCCGCCCATCACGTCGGATAAATTGCTGGTTTCCATCTTCGGCGGTGTATTCATGGGGTTAGGCGTGGGCCTTTCTATGCGGGGCGGGTGCGCGCTTGATGGCATTGAAGTATTGGCGTTATATACGCTCAGACGAAGCAGCTTTACCATCAGCGAAATCATCCTGGGCATCAACATCATCATCTTTCTTATTGCCGCGATACAACTCGGCCTTCCCACGGCACTCTATTCAATTCTGACCTATTATACCGCTTCGCGTACCATCAGTTTCGTCATTGAGGGCTTGGAGGAATATACCGCCGTAAACATCATATCTTCCAAGAGTGATACCATCAAAGATCGGCTGGTCAATGAAATGGGCAAGGGCATCACGGTGTATAAGGGTGAGCGGGGATTCCTCAAAGGCAGCTTTGACGTGAGCCATCCCGTGGATATTGTGTTTACCGTGGTGACCCGATTTGAGGTAAGGCGACTGAAAGCGATGGTCAGGGAGATAGACCCCCAGGCATTTATATACACCAACACGATCAAGGAAGTGGCTGGCGGGGTGTTGAAAAAACGTGCCCGATCCCATTAAATGCCCCCGTTGGCTATTCGAGTACTTCGTAGACAGCTACTGGCTGCGCCTTATTTTTCAAGGCCATGGAACCCAACGCTTTAAAACCAAACGACTGCTTGGCCTGTTCGTAGATGTGTTCGGCCACCAAAATCTGGCCGGGTTTGGCGACCGATTGCAGTCGCTGCGCCACATTGACGGTGTCCCCTATCACGGTGTAATCCAATCGTTTCAATGAAGCCGAACCAATATTTCCCGAAATCATTTCCCCGGAATTGACGCCGATGGACACCATCGGTTCAAATCCATGCTCGCTCAAATCTGCGGCAGCTATGCGCGTAATGCTATCTTTAACGGCCAGCGCCGCATCGATGGCCCGGTCGATGTGGTAGTCGCCCTTGAATACGGCCATCACGGCATCCCCCATGAACTTATCGATATGGCCGTTGTGATTGATGATTTCTTTTACGATCACGTCAAAGAGGGTGTTGAGCATTTTCACCACGCTATCGGCACCTACGTGTTCGGTGATGGCGGTAAATCCACAGATATCGACAAATACCACCGTGCCTTCAATGGTTTCATTATCCATCAGGCTTTTTTCAAACTCCTGGTGGGTCATGAAATTGAGCACATTTTCATCAACATACATTTTGAGGATATCGTTTTCTTTAATTGCCCGCAATGTTGTTTTTAGCTGTTCGACGTGCTGCAGCGTCTTTTCAATGGTGGTGCCCAAATCATCGAAATTCACCGGCTTGAAAACAAAGTCGAATGCGCCGCGGTTCATGGCCGTGCGGATGTTGTCCATATCGCCGTAGGCCGACACCATGACCGCTTTGATCACCGGATTGGCCTCGGGAAGTTTGGTCAGCAGCGTCAGGCCGTCCATTCCGGGCATATTGATATCGGTCAGGATGATATCGATATCATCCTGCTCTTTCAGCGCGGCTAATGCCTCGTTGCCATCTCGGGCAAATGCAAACGAGTAGGTATTCTCCCTGATTTTTTTCCTGAATTTCTGACGGATGAGTGCTTCCAAATCAGCCTCGTCATCTACCACCAATATCTTAGCCATGCGTATCGAGGTGTTTTAGTTTATCCTTTAATAAATTAAAATCCAATGGCTTGCTCAGGAAATCATCAGCACCAAGCTGCATGGATTGCTGGTAGTTTGCCTCGTCGCCATACGCGGTAATCATCATGACAAATGGGGGTGCAGTACCATGGGATTCCCTGATGTGTTGCAGGAGTTCCAATCCGCTCATTCCCGGCATGTTGATATCCGAAAGGATAAGCACCACCTCAGACTCCTCGGATGCCAAATAATGTACGGCATCCTCTCCCGAGAGCGCAAACTCAAATGCGAGCTCACCGTTTTTGATTTCCCGACGGAACCGTTGCTTAAACAGCGGTTGGATATCCGCTTCGTCATCTACTACTAATATCTTCATCTCATGCTGGTATCGTGATGATAAATGTGGCATATTGGCCTTCTACCGTGTCTACGACCATTTCACCGCCATGCATTTTATGGACGATGTCGTAGCTCATTGACAACCCCAAGCCCGTGCCTTCCCCGGTCGGTTTGGTCGTAAAGAAAGGCTGGTAAATCTTATCCACAATAGCTTGAGGAATACCCAAACCATTGTCATGAACGGTGATTTCGATGGCTGCATCGCCATCCGTTCCTTGCGTATTGCGGGTGGTTACCCGCACAACGGGCGTATAATCCCCGGAGGTACGTTTTTTCTTTTCGCTCACCGCGTAAAACGCATTGTTAAACAAGTTCAGCAATACCCTCCCCAAATCCTGCGGGACAACGGCTATCCGGTGCAGATCCGTAGCGAAATCCGTTTCCATCGTCGCGTTGAAGGTCTTGTCCTTGGCGCGTAGGCCATGGTAACTCAGGCGCAGGTATTCGTCAGCCAGCGCATTGATGTCTACTTCTTCCTTTTTTCCCGAGCTGCTCCGCGAGTGCTGCAGCATACTCTTCACGATCCCGTCGGCACGCTTGCCATGCAGGTTGATCTTTTCCAGATTCTGGGTAAGATCACTGATGATATCCTCGGCTTCTTCGACGCCTTCGGGCGCGATCCGACTTGAAAGTTCGGTTTTCAGTTCGTCAAGCAATTCGATGCTCACTTCCGAAAAATTGTTCACAAAATTGAGCGGATTCTGTATTTCATGGGCGATGCCTGCGGTCAATTCACCCAGTGATGCCATTTTTTCAGATTGGATAAGTTGGGTCTGCGTGCGCTTGAGTTCGTCCAGCGTGCCTTCCAGTTCTTCTTTCTGTTTCACCAACTCTGCCGTGCGTTCGGCAACCTGTACCTCCAGGCTCTCCTTCATCTCCGCCATGATGCGGCTACGGGTTTCCTCGGCTTCCCGTTTTGTGCGTTCCTGCTCCAATGCCCGGCGTTGGTTGCGATTGACAAACCACATCGCTGCAAACCAGAGTACGCCGAAAAGGCCGATGCTTTCAAAGACCTGACTATATTCGTCATAAAACTCCGGACTGACGAGCTCTACGATGTCGGCCAGCAGTGAAAAAATCACATAAGGAAGCGCCGCGTACACCAAACTCCGGGCCACGCGCAACTCCGGGCGCTTGTAGACAACCCACATCAGCGCAATTACCGCAAGCCTGATCACATTGGAGATGATTTCCGAATCGGTAAGCAAATCCACGACCATAAGCATGATGACTACGTACCTTCCCTTGGTGATATATTGGAGAAGATCATAGTTCGCCTGCGCAGGATCGGCCTTTTTGCCGAGGTAATTAAGTATAAAAAACGCAAATAAAAGCTCTATTAACATTCAGTATTGGGCTTGGGACTGTTGAATCCTTTTTTTTCTACCTGCCTTATCGGTTAATCATGCCAAACATAGGCAAATTTGCTTTCAGAAACAACAAAAAAACTCCGAAACGGACAGTTCCGGAGTCGCTTTTGGAGCCGAAGACGGTGTTTGGAAGACGCTTTGTTTTTCTTTTTATATAACCTGATTAAACGATTGTCTGAACCTCAAAGGCGAAACGTTGGTCTTTGTCTTGAAAAGCTTGCTGAATGATTGCGGGTGTTCAAAGCCCAATCCATAAGCAATTTCGCTGACTGACAGGTCGGTTGTCGATAGTTTTTCTTTGGCTTTTTCAATCAATTTATCATGAATGTGTTGCTGGGTGCTTTGTCCTGTCAGCATGTTGAGCAGGCTCCGCAAATAATTAGGCGAAATGTTTAGCTGCTGCGCAATATATTGAACGGTAGGCAATCCTTTTGTCACTAAATCATCGTTATTGAAATAGTCCGAAAGCAGTTTTTCCAATCGGTCAAGAATGTGATGATTGGCTATTTTCCGGGTGATGAACTGGCGTTGGTAAAAGCGTTCCGCATAGTTCAGCAACGTTTCCAGGTACGAAATAATAATATCCTGGCTAAACTTATCAATGTTTGCGTAGTATTCATTTTTGATGTTTTCCACTATTCCGTTGATGATAGTTTCTTCTTTGTCGGAAAGGAACAAGGCCTCATTTGTGGAGTAACCAAAATATTCGTATTGCTTAATTTTTCTGGCAAGCGGGGTGTTCCATAAAAAATCGGGGTGTATGAACAACATCCAACCTTCAAGGTTCGCAGGTACGCCGTTTTCTTCACCACGCAAAATTTGTCCGGGCGACATAAAAGCCATTAAGCCCTCGTCAAAATCGTATCGCTGTTGTCCGTAATGAAGTTTATCGCACCCCCTTTTCAGCGATATGACATAAAGATCAAATAGCACGGCATTTATAGCGGAATCATTTTTCAGCCCTGATACATCAACGATACCAATGAGCGGATGATGAGGCTTTGGGAGCCGCATTAAACGATGTATTTCCGTTATGGACTTTATTCGATAGGGCTTTGCATTTGCCATAGCACACAATTAATTTTTAAACGGATATTTAAGCCAAATCAACATCAAAGGCAATGCTAAAAACGGAATTTCTATCAACGCCGTTTTGTAATTTCCTGCTTTCAGCGATAAGGCCATGATGAGTAGAATCGACATGGCGTTCAATACATTCCCCAAGAAGAAAGTTTTAGGTATCAGCAGTAATACCCCAATCGCAATGGTCAACACGCCAAAGAACGGAATGACCGGCTCGCTAATGCCCAATTCAGCCATCATTTTAACGGATTGCGGATTGTTTTTGTAATTGAATGCGTCCCAACCGTGTTTGAAACTTAGCGATACGGATACGATCAATAAGACTAATGAAAGGATGATCTTTACCATGTTAATTAAGGATATAAGTGTTCATGATGTATCCTGCTATTAACGCCATGGGGATGCCGATTATTGCGCTTGTCAAAGCGCTTTTAGCTTTATTGGGATATTGTTGCCTGTGCTTGAAATACAGTAAAAATCCAATTGGCGGAACAGCATTGGAACGTATAAACCAACGTCTTGATAGTCCGTCTTTGTTGTTTTCGTTGTTCATTTCTTATTCAGTTCTTTAAATTTTTTAAATTCCCGATGCCCAAACTTCAAAAGTGTATTGGGCACCATTCTGCTTGCGAACTTTATCACGCTCACCATCGTCGGTTTGAGTTCCGGTTTATCTCTCAAAAGTCCTTTGATGACAACGTTGATCATTTTATCCACATCCATCATCATCCTGGGATTCGGTTGCAGCACCCAGTCATTTTGCAGATTTGTATTGACGCCCGGGGGTATCATTTCAAACACTTTCACACTCGTGTTTTCCAATTGCAAACGCAAGGCTTGTGTATACGCCCGAACGCCGGCTTTTGTAGCGCTGTAAACAGGTGCGGAAGAATAGGACATAAATGCAATGCCCGAGGAAACATTGACAATCGCAGCCGATTTCTTTGTCAGCAAATGCGGCAAAAACTGATGCACCATTTGGATAGTTCCCGAAAGGTTGGTGACAATTTCACGGTTGATGTTTTCCAAATCCAATGTGGTGTCCTGCAAATCGATCAGCCGCATAAGTCCTGCGTTGTTGACAATGATGTTCAATTCAGGAAATTGCGATGTAACCTCCGCGTATAGCTGTTCAATGGCTGCCGGATTGCTCACGTCACTTTGAAAGGTATGAACTTTTGGAAACCGTTTTCTTGTTTCGTTCAGTGTGTCAAGGTTACGTCCGGTGGCAATGACATTCGCGCCCTGTTCGGTCAGTTGTTTTACAAGCTCCAACCCGATTCCGCTGGTTCCGCCTGTGATGAGGACGGTACTGTTTTTTAATTCCATCTTTCTGTTTTCTAATGTCACAAAGATCAGCAACACGCAAAAAACAGATTTAGCCTAAACGCTTTTTGTTGTAGTCAAAAATAAGTTGCCCTTGAAATGAAAAAGCCCCGAAACGTATCGTTCCGGGGCTTAAAACGGGAGCCGACGATGGGATTCGAACCTACGACCTACGCATTACGAATGCGTTGCTCTACCAGCTGAGCTACGTCGGCATCGGTAAAATCGGACGCAAATATAAAATAAGCTTGGCAATTGCAAAAATTGGCCACGCTTTTTTTAACCCCTATTGCTTATTAAGCCAATGCGACGGTCAGCTCAACGTTTGCCTTCAGCAATTTGGATACTGGGCAGATTTCCTTGGCTTTTTCGGCAATTTCCGTAAACTCGGCTTCGGAAATGCCATCCACCTCCCCGGTCAGCTTCAGCTGCACGGTCGTGATGCTTCCGTCTTCAAAAACTACTTTAGCCTCGGTATCCAAGTTGGTCGGATCATACCCTTTTTCGCTGAGCAAAAAACTGAGCTGCATGGTGAAGCAGCCCGCATGTGCTGCCCCGATCAGCTCTTCCGGATTGGTACCCACGCCATCTTCAAACCGCGTTTTATATGAATATTGGGTATGATCCAATACCGTGCTTTGCGTGGTGAGCGTACCACTGCCATCTTTTCCAGTGCCTTTCCAATTGGCACTTGCATTTCTGGTAAACTTCATGGTGTTCGTGATTTTTATGTAAAGTTATAAAAGGGAAACAAGCTTTGCGCTAAAATTGTTTATAAATTCGCAACATGGACAGGCTCATCTACTTTGACAACAACGCCACTACCCCGCTCGATCCGCAGGTGCTGGAGGCTATGATGCCTTACTTCACCACGCAGTATGCCAATGCCTCCAGCGTGACGCATCGCGCAGGACGGCAGGTTGCCGCCACGGTGGAAAAAGCCAGGGAGCAGGTAGCTGCCCTCATCGGGGCTACCCCAAAGGAAATCACGTTCACTTCCGGAGCCACTGAGGCGATCAATATGGTCCTGAAAGGGGTATTCGAACACTACGCCATCAAAGGCAGGCACTTCATCACGTGCCGCACGGAGCACAAGGCGGTGCTGGACACCTTTGCCTACCTGGAGCGGAAAGGGGCCGAAGTCACCTATTTGGCCGTAGCGCCGGATGGCAGTCTCGATCTGGCGGAGCTGGAAGCCGCTATCCGCAAGGATACGGTGTTGATTGCACTGATGTATGCCAACAACGAGACCGGCGTCATCCACCCCGTCCAGCAAATTGCCGATATTGCCAACAGACATGACGTGTTGTTTTTTTGTGACGCCACGCAAGCTGTGGGCAAAGTGCCGATAGCCGTTGGCGATATGCAGCTTGACATGCTTTGCCTCAGTGCGCACAAGCTCTACGGCCCCAAAGGCGTGGGTGCGCTGTACATCAGGCGCAGGAGCAAACGGATACAGACCGGTGCGCTGCTGCATGGTGGCGGACAGGAAAACAAGCTCCGCGCGGGCACACTCAATGTGCCGGGTATCGTCGGGCTTGGCCAGGCTGCGGTAATTGCCCAGCAACAGCTTGCCCCGGAGTCGTTGCGCCTGGCGCAGCTACGGGACAGCTTGGAAGCCGGATTATTAGCGCTGCCTGCCACCTTTGCCAACGGGCAAACCGCTCCCCGCCTGCCCCATGTAAGCAACATCACCTTCAGGCACCTTAAGGCAGACCAAATCATGGTCGCGGTACCCGATATCGCGCTGGCATCCGGCTCAGCCTGTGTGAGCGGCACGCGTGACCCATCGCATGTGCTCAAAGCTATGGGGCTTTCCGATACCGATGCCCATTCCGCGCTGCGATTCAGCCTCGGCCGGTTCAACACCGAGGAAGACATCCGCACAGGCATCACACAGATCACATCAGCGGTACAGCGACTGCGGGCCTCCTCGCCGATTTGGCAGCTATACGAAGCAGGGGTAATGGATTAAATAAATTAACTATTAAAAAAACGTTCAACGATTGGCGACAACAACGAAAAACAACATTTTGATCATCGGCGCATTTGACCGCTACAACTACGGGGATTTACTATTCCCACTGGTCATCGAAGCCCAGTTGAAGACCTATGGCCAACCCTTCGAGGCTTCCTACTTTGGCCTCGTAAAAAGTGACCTCAGTGCATTGGGCGGCAAGCCAACGGAGGATATCCGGGCATTTTACCGCAAATGCAATGAAGAAGCGGGCCATACCAGCGTTATCGTAGCGGGCGGTGAGGCCGTGGCCGTCACGTGGAGTTCGTTGCTGCTGGCGCTCAACAGCCTCTACAAACGCACGCACCGTTTCCATGGCCGCATAAACAAGGTATTTGATCTCAATGCCTTCGCCAAACGGGCGCTGCATGGCAAGACCGACCTGCCCTTTGTATTCACGAAGTCCGATTTCAAGGGCGTAGACCGTGTCATCTTCAATTCACTTGGCGGCTCGGAGCTGAATCCGGCTATTTTCGATCAGCTTCCCGGCCTCCGCGACAAGCTGCGGCAAATTGACTACTTTGCGGTGCGTGATGAAGCCACGCAGCGCAACCTCACCGCACAGGAAGTACAGACACACCTTTATCCCGACTCGGCGATCCTGATGTCTACGTTTTACCCCACCACGCTATTGGCCGAGCAGGTATCCCCTGCCGTTAGGCAATATGTCGCTGCCAAACGGGGAACGTATGTGTTTTTCCAGATCAAAAACAACCACGCTAAAAATAACGAACAGCGCATTGCGCAGCAGTTGGATTTGATTGCCGCGCAGACCGGCATGGATCTCTGCTTTTGCCCGATTGGCAAGGCGCTCAACCACGACGACCATTTGGCACTGGGCCGCATTGCCCCGTTGCTGAAACACCCCTGCACGGTATTTGACGAGGTCGGTATCTGGGACATCATGTACCTCATCGCCAATGCGCGGGTATACATCGGCACCAGCCTGCACGGCGCGATTACCGCCATGAGCTATGCCGTGCCGTACGTTGGTGTGGCCGTGCCCAAGCTCCACAGCTACCTCCAGACGTGGGGCATCGCCGGCATAAACCGTACCGTAGCACTTGATGGTCTATCCGAAGGTTTCCAGCGCGCGCTTAATGCCGATCAAGCCGCGCTTGAT
The DNA here is from genome assembly GCF_900109365.1 of Parapedobacter koreensis. Lineage (GTDB taxonomy): Bacteria > Bacteroidota > Bacteroidia > Sphingobacteriales > Sphingobacteriaceae > Parapedobacter > Parapedobacter koreensis. Next base: position 336,368 of record NZ_FNZR01000002.1, read on the forward strand.
GAATCCCGCAGCAAGCAGCTGGCAGCCGCCCAAGCCTCTTTTTCGCGTATCCGGCAGCTCGTCTTCGCATCATGACGGCGATAAACCCCCATGTCCTCGCACCCGAAGTGCAGCACTACCTGCATGCCCACGAAACCATGCCCCCCGCCGATATGGCGCTACGCAAAAGCCCGTTTCCCGGTGTTTCCCCGCTGGAACTGGCCCAGCAACTGGACGGCAGGCAACGTTGCCGGAAAAAACTACCGCTTTGGCACGGTACACCGGGCATCTATTATCCCGAAAAGCTATCCGTGGAACAGGCCTCCTCGCAGGCCACGGCCCAGTATAAGGCCAGCCTCATCCCCCGGCAAGCCCGCGTCATCGACCTTACCGGAGGGCTGGGCATAGACGCTTATTTTTTCGCCCAGCGGGCGAACACCGTGGTCCATTGCGAAAAAAATGAAGCCTTATCACAAATTGCCGCACACAACGCCTTCGTACTGGGCACTACCAATATTGCTTTTATCGCCTCCGATGGCATCGCCTACCTGCATAGCCAGCCCGACAATGCGTTTGACTACGTGTATGTCGACCCTTCGCGCCGGGTGGAAAGCCGGAAGGTCTTCCGGCTGGAGGACTGCGAACCGAATGTCGTGGAAGCGCAGCAGGAACTGCTGCAAAAAGCGGGGAACGTAGTCATCAAATCTGCGCCCTTGCTCGATATCTCCGCTGCTCTCCAAGCGCTTGAAAACGTCAGCGAAGTGCACATCGTCAGCATAGACAATGAATGCAAGGAGTTGCTGTTTGTCCTTGACCGGGCATATACCGGTACAGCCCAATTTACCGCCGCATTATTGAAAGATGAAAGCGTACGTACTTTTTCATTTACGGCAACCGAGGAAAAGACAGCTGTTTCCGAGTTTGGCCAACCCGCGCACTACCTGTACGAGCCCGATGCGGCACTGCTCAAGTCCGGTGCGTTCAAACTCATCGGCCAGCGGTATGGCCTGAAAAAACTCCACCAGCATACCCACCTTTACTCATCGGAGACACCGGTGCCTGACTTCCCGGGCAAGGCATTTGCCATTGGCAAAGTGATGTCCTATGGCGATTTCAAAAAGGACAAAGCGGTATGGCATGCTGCTGTAAGCACCCGGAATTTCCCGCTGAAAGCCGAAGACCTACGCAAGCGCCACCGCATACGCGAGGGCGAAGACCTGTACTTGTTTTTCTGCACCGGCATCGACGGTATGCTTTTGGTCATCTTTGCATCAAAATGCTGACGCCTGCTTGCGCATCCTGCACTTAATGCGGTACTTTGCAGCCATGTCCAAGCAAGTAAAGCTTTCCGCACTTGACCTCTCCGTCGTCGTCGCAGGTGGTGATGCCTCATCGGCCATCGCCCGCACGGTAGAGGCTGCCCGCCATGTCGAACAATTAGGGTATGAACGCATCTGGCTCGCCGAGCACCACAACATGGAATTTATCGCCAGTTCGGCCACATCGGTGCTTATTGGCCATGTAGCCGGCAAAACGGAGCACATCCGTGTCGGTTCGGGCGGCATCATGTTGCCCAACCATGCCCCGCTGGCCATTGCCGAACAATTCGGCACGCTGGAAACGCTCTATCCGGGCCGTATTGACCTGGGCTTGGGCCGCGCACCGGGTACAGACCAGCTGACCGCCATGGCACTGCGCCGCAACAACCTCAATACCGCTTACCATTTCCCTTCGGAAATCCGCGAATTGCAGTTGTACTTCAGCAACGACAACGTCGACGGGCGCGTGCGGGCATTTCCGGGCGAAGGGCTCGATATCCCGTTTTGGATACTCGGCTCCAGTACCGACAGCGCTTACCTGGCTGCCGAGATGGGACTTCCCTATGCTTTTGCTGCACATTTCGCGCCAGCACAATTCCGCGCAGCTATCGCCCTGTACCGCCAGCATTTCAAACCGTCTGCCCAATTGGACAAACCTTATGTGTTGGCTTGCGTGAATGTCATCGCGGCCGATACGGATGAAGAAGCCCACATACTGGCGACGAGCATGTACCGCATGTTCCTCGGCATCCTTACGAACACGCGCAAGCCGCTGCAGCCGCCCGTTCCGTCCATGGAACCTTACTGGTCGCCCGATGTGGAAAATGCCGTCAAGCAGATGACTGCCTGTACCTTCATCGGAAGCCACGAAACGCTGGCTGCGCAACTTTCCAGGTTCATTGAAGAGACCGGTATTGACGAGCTGATGACCACGGGAAATATCTATGATCAGGGGGCAAGGTTGAAATCGTACCGCATCCTCAAAGAGGTGTTGTCTCAACCCTTATTCCAAGCCGCTCACACCGCCTGACACGACCAGTTTCATCGCGTCCGTGGCGCTCATGTTGAGCCGTCTCACCCGTTCGGTTTTCACCACAACAACCTGCCCGGCAAAGGAGTACGAGTAGGGAAAGTAAACGATTACTTCATCCTCCAAGCCTATTTTGCTGAGGTCCCGCTGGGTGAGGAAGCCAATTTTCTTCAAACCCGTTTCATTGACCTCCACGAGTACAGGTTCGTTGAACTTCTTGGCATCCCCCACGAATGCTTCCGTAAAATCCTTGATGGAAGAATACAAGGTATTAAACAGCGGAATACGGTTGAGCAGGCCATTGAGCCAATTGGTTATCGGCTCGGTGACGACGTTGGTAAATACCATCCCGACGATGACCAGCACCGTGATGACGGTAAGGATACCCAAGCCGGGCACATAAAGTGGTTTTCCTAAGTCATCCTCCCAAAACCAGCTGCTCAGGTTGAGGGCCGAATCGACGCTCGCAACAATCCAGACAATCAGGAATAACGCCCCTGCAAGCGGCACCACCACCAAGGTACCCTTGATGAGGTAATTAAAAAATAAACGTATTGTTCTGTTTTTCATTTATTAGCTATTAGACGTTAGACAACAGATTTTAGTCTCCGGACTACCCGTAATGGTAGACTCTTTTGACACGCTGGGATATTCCCGTCAGCAGTTCATAAGGGATGGTGCCGATGGCTTTCGCCAGCTGATCCACATCGCCAAACACGATGACCTCATCGCCTTCCCGTGCATCCACTCCGCTAATATCCAGCATGGCCATATCCATGCAGATATCCCCCACGGTGGGCACCTTTTCGCCCCGTACGACCATGTGGCCCACGCCATTGCCAAACCGGCGGTCATAGCCATCCGCATAGCCAATGTTTACCGTAGCGATGGTACTATCCTTGGTAAGCATGCCGCTGCGGCTATATCCCACACTTTCCCCTGCGGGCACTTGCCTGATTTGCGTGATGATAGTTTTCAACGTGCTTGCCTGCTGTAGCTGCAAGGTGGTAGATCGTTTGCTACCAGCCCCATATAACCCGATACCTAAACGCACCATATCCAGGTGTGCCTGCGGCCATCGCCGGATACCTGCGGTATTGGCGATATGGCGGATAAACGGGTAGTCCAATGCTTCGCGCAAACGCTCGGCAAATCCATGGAAAGCAGTCAGTTGCTTTTCCGTAAATGCATCGTGAACCGTATCGCCTGCTGCAGCCAAATGCGAAAACACCGACTGTACTTTTACGGCAGTTGTCTCCTGCAAGCTGCTTATTACCTGTTCGATATCGCCAGCACCAAAACCCAGCCGATGCATGCCTGTGTCGACCTTGATATGGATAGGATAACCACTCATCCGTTTGCCTGCTAATAGGCGAACAAAATCATCCAGTATACTAAAACTATATATTTCCGGTTCCAGCTCATGCGCCAGCAGCGCGTCAAACGATGCCGCCGTGGGACTCATCACCATAATGGGCAGCCGAATGCCCGACTTGCGCAACTCCACACCTTCATCCGCGTAAGCTACAGCGAGGTAATCCACTTTGTTGAACTGAAGCAGATTGGCCACTTCAAAACTGCCGCTACCATAGGAAAACGCCTTCACCATGGCCATCAGTTTTACCTGTTTGGGCAACAGCGACTTATATTGGTTCAGGTTATGCTCCACGGCATTGAGATTCGTCTCCAACACCGTATCATGCAATTTGGCCGTAAGCAGCTGGCTAATGCGCTCGAAGGCATATTTCCGCGCCCCTTTCAAAAGGATGGTTTCGTCGTGAAAGGCCAGTTCGTCAAACGAGGCCAGAAATGCCGCCGTATCCGGAAACCCCTCATGTTTTACGAATCCGAATTTGCCCTGTTGTTCAAGCAGTGCAGCCCCTATGGTCACCAATCGATTAACTTTACTGTCAGCAAGCAGCTTCGCTACATTCGAATAAACTTCTTCTTCACGTCCAGAAGCACCGGGGATGTCCGACAAAATTAATGTACGTGTAGCATGCTGCTGCTGTTGCCGGAGAAAATCCAACGCAATAGCCAGCGACGATAGGTCATTGCTGTAGCTATCGTCCACCACCGTACAATTGTTGATACCTCTTTTCATTTCCAACCGCATCTCCACCGATTGCAGCATCGCCATCCTCTCAGTGATGACGGCTTGTCCATACCCCATGGCCAGCATTACTGTCCAGCAACATGCGGCATTTTCCCTTGCAGCGGCATCGGTAAACGGGATGGTAAGCTGCACCGGCCTCCCTTCATACTCCGCGTGTATCCGGCACTTGTGGCCGTCTACCAGCTCATGACCCGTGACCTTCAAAGACACCTCGCCATCACCCCACGTCACATGCCTCCCTGCCGAAGGCATCGGTATGCCTTGCAGGTGATCCGGTGAATAAATAGCCTGTGCGGTTCCTTCAAACAATCGGAGCTTTTCCCGGATTTTGTCCCCGCGTGAGGCAAATCCATCATCATGCGCAGGGCCGATGTTGGTGAGCACAGCGATGTCCGGCCGGATCATCGCATGCAATGCATCCATTTCTCCCGGTTTGCTAATGCCAGCTTCAATGATGGCGAGATCATAGCTGCCGTCCAACTGCCACAACGACAAGGCCACCCCTATCTGCGAGTTATAGCTTTTGGGACTACGGGCAATGCGGTATTCCGGAGCCAGCAATTGTGCCAGCCATTCCTTCACGATGGTTTTGCCGTTGCTCCCCGTGATGCCGATGACCGGATAGGCAAACTGGCTGCGGTGATAAGCAGCAAGCGCCTGTAAGGCTTCCAATGTATCCTTTACAACAATGAAATTGGCGCCTGGAAATCCGGTGGTATCCGTTTTGCCATCGGCTACCACGAAATTGCGCACCCCCCCAGCATACACATCCCGGATATATTGGTGACCATCGCGCCGCCCTTCCAACGCAAAAAATAAACCGTGCAAGGTATCCGACAGCTTCCTGCTGTCATACAACAACGTGCGCACCTCAGCCCCTTCATCGCTGAAAGAGACCGTTATGGCAGGCATAAGCTCGGAAATCCGGCGGATGGTGTAAGACCGTTCGTACATGGCACGAATTTCAGCATTTTTTGGGTACTCCAAGAATTTTTTACCATTTTGGATCCATGGAAGTGTCGAAGGAAAACGCTCGGGCCAAAGCCGAACATTACTGTGCCTATCAGGAGCGATCACAACAGGAAGTACGGGATAAATTATACAGTTGGGGGTTACACCAGTTGGACGTGGAAAACCTCATCGCTGATTTAATTGCGGCCGGCTTCCTGAATGAAGAGCGGTTTGCACTGGCTTATGCTTCGGGCAAGTTCCGGCTGAAAAGCTGGGGCAAGCACAAAATCAAGCAGGGCCTACAGCAAAAGTCCGTATCGAAGCCGCTGATTAAGATGGCGCTGGCCAGCTTGGATGACCAGGCCTATCGCGAAAAATTACATGAATTGCTGCAAGCCAAAGCCCGGCTGGAAAAGGAAAAACACCCCTATAAACGGAAACACAAACTGCTCCGATATGCCATCAGCAAGGGATATGAAAGTGAATTAGCCCTTGAACTACTGAATGACAACGACTTGTGATTTTTTTGAAAAAATTGTTGACAGAAGCCGAAAACTCCCTATATTTGCATCCACAAACAGCAAGCGAAAGTAGCTCAGTTGGTAGAGCGCAACCTTGCCAAGGTTGAGGTCGCGAGTTCGAACCTCGTCTTTCGCTCCACAGGAACCCCTTCTAATAATGTTAGAGGGGGTTTTTCGTGTTCGAGGGGTTCGGAAGGGAAACTCCCACCAAAACTCCCACCAGAAACCCCACCGGCACGAGGATAAAAAAGATGGCAAGGACGGTCGAACGCTACAGGGAGCCTAAGATCGTCCGCGCCAAGCGGGGCTGGTTCATCGCGCTCTATTACCAATGGCCGGAAAACCACCCGGAGAAAAAGGCACCCACAAAAAATTTGAAATTTCCGCAGGGCTGAACCGAATCCAAGACCTCGCCAGGCGGGAGCGGGAAATGCGGGCATTGCTCGACGAAGTGAAGGATATTCTCGCTAAAGGATTCGATCCGCTCTTTGAAAATGCGGAAACCGACTTCATAGCAGAAATTAAGGAAAAGAAAGACCACGTTGCCGAAATTCAGCAGGCAGAATTTGAGGTTAAAATTGCTGAATCCCCGCAAAATACCTCCGAAGTTACAGGAATCCAAACAGCCGCTAAAGATCAGACAGAACTGCAGGGCTGGACTCTGAAAGAAGGTATTGAACAATACCGGAAATACTGCAAGGGCCGGAACTATTCGGAGCGCACCATAACCACCTACGACACCTACATTAACAACTTCACCGATTGGCTGGTGGATGCCGAGCTCCTTGACTCCCCATGCAGCAGGTTTGACGAGTTCAAAGCCAAGGAGTTCCTCGATGAGTATTTCGACGAGGAAGGCTGGTCGCCATGGACATACAACAACCACCTTGATTTCCTATTAACGCTTTTCAACTGCGTCCTGAAACTGGAAAAAGAGGAAAACAAACGAAGTATAAAACCAAATTTTTTAGCAATTAATCTTGCAGGTCTTTTGATTTTTTTATTAATTTGGAGGCATGAATTTTTTGCTGTTCATATTTGTTGCCATTGTGGTTTTTGTCGCGTCTTATTCCTCTTTGGGAAGTGACCACCCGTATGTTGGGTTAGGCATTGCGGCGCTTGTGACTTTCTGGTACTTTTTCCATGTTACCAAACCAAAGAGAAAGGCTTGAGTATTTGCCGCCAAGCGTTTTCTTTCTTAGGTAGCTGAACCACCTTGCATCTTTTGTGTTTTTCCTTTAAGGCCGTTTCACCTTGTTGGCGAAATTTACTTTGGTTGAATGAAAGCCAATTTGAAATTTTTGGTTACGGTGACAACATTCCATAAGGATTGGTTGGGGTTCCACAAAAAGTACAACAAAATAAAAAATTTCTTTTATTTAATATTCTCCTGTAAATCAATCGGATAAACTGTACGCTAAAAAAAGTGTTGAAACAAAGGATTATTGCTGTCCTATGTCACCACTTGTTTACTTTTTTGTACCTATCTTTTCCGCCAAAAAAGAACAAACTAAAACTATTATGATTGATTTCAACCAAGCGACATTCAAGGATTTCGAGAACATTCCGAGGATGGACATCCGACAACGCTCCGCGATATTCTGCCAATTCCTTGAATTTATGGAAGAGAATGGGCACATGAATTACCGCCTGCTCAATGAAACAGGATGTGCACCCGAAATGAAAACCAGGCTTACCGGATCGGATAACGGTGAAACCTACATCAGTCTTGTATCAAACGACTATCTTGGTTTCACGCAGCACCCGAAAGTCAAGCAAGCCGCAAAAGATGGCATTGAGAAATACGGCACCGGAGCGGGTGCATCTCCCTTAATCGGGGGCCATTTCGAATACCATGAATTACTTGAAAAGAAAATTGCGGCCTTTTTTAGAAAACCTGCCGATCACTCTGTAATATTCACTACCGGATATACAGCAAACAGCGCATCCCTTCTTTGCCTTTTGCAAAAGGAAGACCTTGCCATTATAGACATGGCCGTACATGCCTCGGTGCACGAAGGTTGCATCCTCACCAACAAAAAAACTTTCCCGCACAACAACCTTGAGTCCCTTGAACATATCCTGAAAATCTCCAAAGATAAGTACCGCACAAAGATGGTCATCACCGATGGTGTATTTTCGCAGGATGGGGACGTCGCGCCCATTGCGGACATTTTATACCTAACGAGGAAATACGGTGCCTATCTAATGGTGGATGATGCCCACGGTGTGGGGGTAATCGGACAAACCGGCAGGGGCGTACTTGAACGTACCGGCCTGCTTGACCAAGTGGATTTCCTCACCGGCACATTCAGCAAAACGTTCGCAAGCATCGGCGGGTATGTGATAGCTAACCCGGACGATATAAAATTCCTGAAATTCCAGTCGAGGCAACAGATATTTTCGGCGACTTCAGCCCCTTCAGCATTGGGCATTGTAAAGGCCATCGAACTGATTGACGAAGAACCAAAATGGAAAGATGACCTTAATAAAAACATGGATTACCTAAAAAAGGGGCTGACAAAACTTGGGCTGAATGTCGGCACGACCGAATCTGCAATCATACCGGTCAAAATAGGCGATCCACATAAGACCGGAGATGCAGGAAGGATGCTGCTGGAGCGCGGCATCAATGCAAATCCCATCCTGTATCCCGCAGTAGCAAAAAAAGACGCGCGGATACGCATGAGCCTCTCTGCAACACACACCAAAGAACAACTTGACAAAGTTCTTGATGCATTTGACTATATTAGTAAAAAATTAAACCTTGTATAAAATCATTCTATGTATAAACTATCAACCTTTATTTGTAAACCAAAATTTAAATCATCATGGCAAGAAAAATTGAGGGCGAACACCGGAACAAGGAACTCACCAAAAAGAAATTGATCGACAGTGTAGGGGAAGTCCTCCGCAGGGAAGGATACACCAAACTGGGCGTTAATAACATCGCCAACCACGCAGGTGTAAGTAAAAAACTGATTTACCGGTATTTTGAATCAGTTGACAACCTAATAGAAGCCTACATCAAGGAAATGGACTTTTGGATGACCCTGCGTTCGCAGGAAGACGAATTGGCGAATATACACAGCCATAACTTTGGAAGGGATCTCGCCTCGACGTTCCTCGGAAGCCTGTTCGAACACTTGGAAGACAGGCCGGAAGCCCAAAAGATCATCCTATATGAATTGTCTGAGAACAACAAGCTCCTGCATGAAATCAGTATGGTTCGTGAGATGTTCGGTTCCAAGCTTTTCAAAATGACTGATCCTATTTTTGAGGGGACAGGTATCGACTTGCGGGCAGTTTACGCAATTTTATTGGGCGGGGTTTACTACATGACGCTCCACGCGAACGGAGCTGGCGGTACGGTCTGCGAAATCGATTCCAAGAAAGACGAAGGAAAGCAGCGTCTCATTAAGGCTATGGAAACCATCGTAGAAATGTGTTATAATGAAGCGGAAAGAGTAAAACTGGCTAAACTATAGTTTCAACAACAGCCCATCCAACAGCCCAAGCCAAAAGCAACGTACAAACAAGAAAATCGAGAGACTGCCAATCAATAAAATTGTTTCCAGACACAGTGTACCTATAAACCACAACGAATACAGAAGCATACATGAACCAAGTATTTCACACTTTTATTTACGGTTTTAATACGATATGGCAATGGATTCAAGTCTTTAAACCGCAAATAACATAAACCGTTTACCTTAATTGAAATTTCTTAACTACCGAAACAACCAGCTAATACGTTTAAAATAGATCTGCTATCAAATTTTTACCGGGATCTTACCCCTTAATATTAAACAAGTCGCAACCCTTTAAATCCGCTCGGAAATCTATTCTAACATGTAAATCGGGAAATCTTTCCGGTCCCAACCGTTGAATATATAAAATTTCACATATTTGTGATTTATTTATAAAAATTGTGAAATTTCAGTTTTTTATATCCATTTTTAACCTTTGAATCATTCGTTCAATTTTCGTCGATTGATTCCATACATAAACAAAGCTTTACCCTAAGTAAAACCTTTTATTAAGAATAGCGATTAAGGAGTGAAATCGTTTCCATTTTACGAACAGCAAGATCAGATGGATTGTGGGGCGACCTGTCTGCGAATGATCAGCAAATGTTTTGGTCGTAGCATTGGTATCCAAAGAATCCGTAAGTTGAGTTCTATGACGGATTCAGGGGTAAACATGCTCGGACTTAGTGAAGCGGCTGAAAAGCTTGGTTTCAGAAGTCTCGGCTTGCGCCTGACAATCGAACAGCTTCCGGAAATTTCGCTTCCTTGCATTCTGCATTGGAAACAGAACCATTTCGTGATTTTATACCGTATAAAAAACAACAGGTATTTCATTGCCGATCCGGGAATCGGTAAGGTAAACCTATCCGAAAAAGAATTCACGGATAATTGGTATCCCGATAATGATCAGCGTTATGGGTTGGTTTTGATTTTATCACCGAGACCGGAGTTTTACAGCCAACAAGGGGATGATGATAACGCAATGAAATGGAAGACCATATTGCTATATTTTTATGAGTATCGCAAACTGTTCGTACAATTGATTTTAGGCGTCATTATCGGCAGCTCTCTCCAATTAGTAACACCATTTCTGACCCAATCGGTTGTTGATATCGGTATTAACACCAACAACCTGAATTTCATATATTTAGTATTGATTGCACAATTGATGTTGTTTATCGGCCAGTCATCGATCACATTCATCAGATCTTGGATATTACTTCATATAAGTACCCGTATAAATATTTCGATCCTTACCGACCTACTTATTAAGCTAATGAAGCTCCCAATGGAATTTTTTAGCACAAAGACAACCGGTGACATTATGCAAAGGATGCAGGATCAAGAAAGAATAGAGACTTTTCTCACAAGTTCGACATTGAACACATTATTCTCATTTGTAAACCTGGTAGTTTTCGGAATCGTATTAGCTTTTTATCATTTGGGAATCTTTGTTGTATTCGCTGCCAGCAGTGTGCTTTACACAGGTTGGATACTTCTTTTCATGAAAAGAAGAAGAGAACTTGATTATCGAAACTTCACGATTGCATCCGATAACCAAACCAATGTTGTTGAGATCGTAAGTAGTATTCAAGAAATTAAACTGAACAATTTTGAGCGGCAAAAACGTTGGTCGTGGGAGAATATACAAGCCCGGCTTTTCCGTTTCAAGGTTAAGAGTCTTGCCCTTTCCCAGTACCAAGAATCTGGCGCGATGGCAATAGAGCAATTGAAAAACATATTAATAATCTTTATCAGCGCAAGGGCTGTGATAGATGGTGAATTATCTTTGGGTACTATGATGGCCATTCAGTACATCGTAGGGATGGTAAGCAACCCAATACAACAACTGCTCGGCTTCATCCATTACTATCAAGATGCAAAGATAAGCCTGGAGCGAATCAACGAAATATATCAGGAGCCGGACGAAGAGCCCGCAGAAAACGATTTGCTTACACAGCTTCCTCATGATAGAAGTATTACATTTAAGTCGGTCATTTTCCGTTATCCAGGCGCGGGAAACGAACCCGTATTGTCTGACATTGATTTAGTATTTCCAGGCGGGAAGACAACAGCAATCGTCGGCATGAGCGGAAGCGGAAAGACTACGGTTTTGAAGCTGATACTCCGGTTTTTTATGCCAGAAAAAGGAGAATTGTATGTTGGCAATATAAAGCAAAAGAACATTTCCTTCAGTACATGGAGAAATGACTGCGGCGTTGTAATGCAAGACGGGTTTATTTTCGCAGATACCATTGAGAACAATATTATTGTCGGAAAAGAGCCAGATAGAGAAAGACTTGAATTGGCACTGAAAATTGCTAACCTCACAGAATTTATTGACGAGCAGCCCTTTGGGCTAAAAACAAGAATTGGTATTGCGGGCAAGGGCATAAGCCAGGGTCAAAGGCAACGAATTCTGATTGCAAGGGCGGTTTACAAAGATCCCCATTACATAATTTTGGATGAGGCAACAAATTCCTTGGATGCCAAAAACGAAAGAATAATCATTGAAAATCTTAAGAATTTTTTTGAAAATAGAACGGTTATTATAGTCGCCCATCGGCTAAGCACCGTAAGCTATGCGGACAATATCGTTGTATTAAGCAACGGAAGGGTAATTGAACAGGGAACACACCAAGATTTGGTCAATAAGCGAGGTCAATACTATAATCTTGTAAGAAATCAACTGGAATTAGGAAACTGACTTGCGATGAAAAATCAATCATATCAAAAACATAGCGAGGCCATCCAGGAAATAATCGGAAAACCGCCATCCACATTGTTAAAATCTGGCACAACAATAGTTTTATTGGGTCTATTGCTAATCCTCGGACTATCAGCCATAATTAGGTATCCGGATATCATTCGAACGGAAATTAGAATAAACTCGTCTAACTCCCCTAAGCCGGTGGTAAATAGGATATCCGGAAATATTGTGAGAATCCTCTTTCCCGAAAACGAAAAGGTGGACGCCGGCCAACCATTGGCTTGGTTGGAAAGCACTGCGGATCATAACCAAGTTCTGGAATTATCCAAACAACTTTACGAATTGAGAATCGCTACCAATTCAGGGGAACCTCTCTCATCGGTAGGGTTTATACCACCAACGGAAGGAAGTTTGGGCGAGCTTCAAGAAGAATTCCAGGTTTTCTACCAATCTTACCTTTCCTATAAGGCGGCAACTGAAGGGGGGATATATTTAAGGCAGAGAACCTACATTAACAGAGATCTGGAAAACATAAAAACACAACAACTTCATTTAGAAAAGAGACTACAATTATATAGTGAAGAATTGAAATTAGCGGAGGAAGACTTTGAACGATACAAAGTCCTTGCCGAAAAAAAAGTCATATCCCCTTCCGAATATCAACAAAAGCAAAGCATACTGATTTCGAAACAATACCCACTTCAAGAAACACGTTCGGCAATTCTTTCAAACGAGTCCTCGTATACCTCGAAGATTCGGGAATTATCGGATTTGGAAAATACAATACAAGAAGAAAAATCTAAATTTATACAGGCTCTCAATAGTCTAATAAGTGCAACTGAACAATGGAAAAGCCAATATTTATTGACTGCCAGGCAGCAAGGCAGGGTTAGCTATGCCGGAATAATTCAGGAAAACCAACACATAGATCAAGGACAAACCGTGTTTTATATAAATCCAGGTAACACGGACTACTTTGGGGAAGCAGTGATTCCTCAATATAATATGGGGAAGGTTAGGGAAAACCAAAAAGTACATATTAAACTTCTTAGTTTCCCATTTGAGGAATATGGTATTATTAAAGGAACAGTGGGACAGGTAAGTTCTGTACCACATCAAGACAGTCTATTTATCTCAAAAATAATTCTGGACCCCGTACCTACAAAACGGCCCGTTCAGTTGCGCACTGGATTGAAGGGGACGGCAGAAATCATTACTGAGGATGCTTCTTTATTAATGCGGCTTATCAGAAATTTAAAGCTGATAGCAAATCAAAATTAATATCACACATGCGTGAATTTTTTCGTTGAAATAATGTAGATTTGCTATCGCCGTTTAAGAATTTGTACAAACCGGCCACCATTATCCTTCATTAAAGACAGAAAATTAAGGGCGAACGCCCGTTGAAACATTTTTTTGTAAAAACCCTATTAAACCGTCAAGTATGATAAACCTATTTAAGAAATCGACCATTTCCAGCGAAGAAAACATTAACAGTGTAGTATTAATATATTCGCAAATTCTCGAATTGCCCATCAGTAAAGAGGGATTAAGAAAAGCTATCGATGAGCATCCGGATTACCCAAGCATGCTTGCGGTATACGATGTCTTTGCAAAGTTTGGGGCGAATGTCTATGCTGCGCAAATCGATGGCGATAAACTGAAGGAAATCAAACAGCCGTTTATTGCACAAATTGAATCTCCTAACACTTTCTATGAAATATTTACAGTTGTCAAAAATCTTGATGACAAGAAAGTTTGTTATTACGATCCGGAAAAAACCCTTTGGATAGAGACAGAAACCACATCATTCTTAGAAATATACAAAGGTGTTGGCTTAGTTGTCAATGGGGAGACTGTAACACCGGAAGCCGATTATGAAAATAAACGCCGATCTGAAAAAAATAACGCGATAAGGGCTTGGGCTTCCATATTATCCTTTCCTCTGCTTTTTATAGTCATTGTCTTGTTCTATTGGATATTTCAAGGTGCAATTAACTATTGGTTTACGTTATATTCGTTGCTGTCATTTGCGGGGGCGATTATCTGCTGCCTTTTGATCTGGTTTGAAATAGACAGCCATTCGCCCTTGTTAATGAGGGTATGCTCTGGAAAGCGGTCAAATTGTAATGCCATCCTAAACTCGGAAGCATCTAAGGTATTTGGCGTTAGCTGGAGCGCCATCGGGTTTACATTCTTTACCAGCCAATTGTTGACTTTTGTTTTTTCTTCTTTTGACATGGATATCTCCTGGTCAATGGGATGGCTTGGGCTATTAGGCACTCCTTATATAGTTTTTTCCATTTACTACCAATGGCGTGTAGCAAGGCAATGGTGCCCCTTATGCCTTTCCATACAAGCTGTTTTAGCCTTGCAAGCTATTATATTTATTGTCGCGGGTGGCTTGGCCACAAACCCAATTACTGCGCTTGCTGCAAATGATATTATTATCATTGTTTCTATATTTCTCCTGGTATTTTTATTGGCGTATTGGGGTGTGCCGACATTAAGAACAGCCAAGGAAGCGGGGCATTTTAAGAACAATTTCCAGCGCCTCAAACACAATGGCGAAGTTTTCAATTCTCTACTAATGCGCCAGAAAGGCTTTAGCGGGGATATAGAAGGATTGGGGATAACTTTGGGAAAGCCGGATTCGCAAAATAAAATAATCAAAGTGTGCAGTCCTTATTGCGATCCCTGCGCCAAAGCACATCCCTCAATAGATGAGATATTAAGGTTAAATCCAGATGTGCAAGTGCAGATTGTTTTTACGTCGCGAAACAGTGAAAGGGACTACAAAGCTGTTCCGGTTAAGCATTTCATGGCAATTGCATCAAGAAACGACGAAGAGTTAACAAGAAGCGCATTACATTATTGGTATACCTCACCATCAAAAAATTATACAGAATTTGCCTCAAAATACCCTGTAAGTGATACGGATCTACAAGAGCAGGGCAAAAAATTGGATGAAATGTGGCTCTGGTGCAATCATGCAGGCATTTTGTATACACCGACTTTCTTCTTTAACGGACAACAACTGCCAGATATATATGATATTGACGATCTAAAATATATGCTAACCTAATTAAAACATTTAAACTTATTAACTTTCTGGTTAACAAAAACGGCAAAAAAAGAAGCACCTTGACACACTAATTTTTTTTCTACATATGTGAGAAATTTTATAAGAAAATGTTTGCACCTAACTATTAATCTCTATATATTTGACTTCAAGCTAATTATTGAAGTACATTAAAGAACCAAATTATTTTTACCCGTCAAATTAATTTCGAGGATCTTGTTTTGACAAGTTGACGCCTCACTTAAGAAGGCAAAAAAAATGTTAAAAAAAGATATTTCACTAAAAATTCAAACAACATGCAAAGAGGAACTTTCAATTTCGGAAATGTTGGGCAGGTTTTGTCCAGAGATGAGTTACGTCAAATCAGCGGTGGTTATACGCCAACCTGTGTTTATCGGTGCAACTATAAATGCAAATGCGAAAGAGCGGAAGATTGGTGCGTGAATGGATATTGCGACCAGCGGTGGTAAAACAAATAGAGTTGTATATGGCTTTTCAAAAACAATAAGGCCATTTATTGTTTTTGGAATACATTTTTCGCCATATTTAAGTTATGGTCGAAACACAAAATAGATGGATTTGCTGTATCCATCTATTTTTTCATTTTAGTTATTATGAAGTTAATATTTATCGGATTATTTCTATTGTCCTTTTCTTCCGTAATCTGCCAGAATAGAAATTCCCTGCCATACAAGATCTATGGGAGTGTGAACGTTGATTCAGGTTCCGTGGCACTCGTGCCTGTGGCAAACGAAAATTTGTATCCAGAATCTTTTAAAACGCTTGAAACAACGATTAATAACGGAAGGTTTGAGTTTGCCGGTGAAATACCGTTTCCCCTCGGATATTACATTATTATTGATGAAATTTATATGTCTGACCTTGTTGTGGTTTATGATGGTGACCAGCGTTACGAAATTAACATTGAAAACAATAGACAAGTCCCCCAAGTAGAAGGCCGTTTTAGCCAAGAATTTCGCACTTATAATGAGTATTTCAAGGAAACCCTAAAGGCAAGGGAAAGTTATTACCGTTTGAGGGACAGCCTTGAATCAAAAGGGGAACTATCAAAAGACCAACAGGAAATGTTAAATTCCATGCTGGAAAAAAGTTACCAAATGCACGATTCAACACTATTGAAGTTTACAACCGATCATCCTTCTTCATTCCTTGGTTTGTGGAAGTTCGCCCAACTTACCAAATTCGGTTACCAACCGATTTTCGAAGATATAATGAATTCCCTTGACAAGAATGTCCAGAGTACATATGCTGGCAAACATTTGAATGAATCCTTGATTTCTGCAAGAAGAACCAGTGTGGGCAGCTCCATGCCTCCTATTAACGCCAATAATATGGAAGGCAAGCCTCTGGAAAAAGATTATTTTAGTATGCACAGGTATACACTCATTGATTTTTGGTATGAGTCCTGTGCTCCCTGCATAGCGCAATTTCCTTATCTCAAAGAATTGTATGAGAAATATCAATCCCAGGGCTTTAACATTATTGGAATTTCCACGGACAGAACTGAGCAGCGCAGCCAATTGTTAGAAAGGATCAAAGAGCAAAACCTTCCTTGGCCACAATATTGGGATGAAAACGGACTGGCGGCTAATGAATTAGGCATTCATGCTTACCCATCTTCTTTTTTGGTTGATAATGACGGTAATATCGTACTGGTAAACGTTAGGCATGTGGCATTAGCAGAGTTCCTCCAAAAGACGTTAGAATGAATCGGGAAGGTTTAATCGATTTTAGAATCAATTGTCCTCTGGTCTTTGAAAACGCTCCAATACCGGCTCCCTAAAATTTTGAAATTTCAGGAGCCGCATTGGAAATCTATACATGTTTAACAGATCCAAATGAAAAAAGACCATCTTAAAATATCCTTTTGCACGGTGAGCATGAATAGATTGGATCACCTGAAAGCAACAATGGCAAGAAACATCGAAGATAATATTTCATATCCCAACCTTGAATTCGTTTTATTAAATTATAATTCCTCTGACGATATCGACAGATGGGTTTTGGATAATCTTAGTCAATATCTTGATTCTGCAATATTAAAATATTACAAGACGACAGCATCTGAACATTTCAAGCGTAGTCATTCCCGGAATATGGCTTTTAAATTGGCTTCCGGAGATATTCTTTGCAATGTTGACGCAGATAATTTCCTCGGCTCTGAATTCGCGTTTTTCATAAATGAAACTTTCCAATCAAATGAAAACATCTTTATGGTTCCGGTCTTCACAAAAAGAGATTTTATGGGCAGGGTGTGCATACGAAAGGAAGACTTTGAATCAATGAATGGGTTTGATGAATCAATGCAAGGATATGGATTTGAAGACCTTGAACTATATGGACGGCTCAAAGCTGAAGGTTTCGTCCAATTTGAATATGACGATCCCTCCTATTTAAATTTTATTTCTCATTCGCACATCGACAGATTCAACAATGATTACATCGGGAAAAATCTGGATTCGATACTAATTTCATACATTCATCCAAATGAGACAAAAGCGGTCTACCTATTTAAAGATTCTAATTATGAAGAGGTTCACTTATTGGATGATGAATCAGTCGATTCGGATGGGTTGATCGAATTCAAGTCTGCCCCAACATTCGGAAAGTGGGTTGTAGATGGGAAAGGAATTCATCTGGAAAACAAAAAAGAAGGCAAGCGAATTTTGGGATTTTGTGAACATGTTGCAGTATTTCATTGTGATCAGGATAGACAAATATACTATATGGTTGACGACCAAGCTCTAAATCACAGCCTGATCCTAATTAAAACCGAAGTCGAAAACAGAAAAAAATACGAAAGGCATAAAAAAGGCGAAAAACTGGACATTCAAATCAACCCCCAGGGCTTCGGGCTTGGAGATGCAAATCGGATACACAGCCGCAAAATTTATTAAAACCTTTAGATAATGGAGCAACTTGCTACATCCGGCAAAGAATACATCGGTATTAAAATACATTACTCGAAGTCGAGCCAATCCAAGTTGATAACCGAGTGTATTCAAAAAATACTCTCGGAACATGAAAAAGACATTAATTATTCCCTGGTTTACATTTCAAATTTCAAAGGTGAACAACTAAAATTGGTCATTTGCGTGAAAGCAATTTCCCTGGGTAGTATATATCAACAGTTTCATTCTTCATTGCAGGAATTTTTGAAACAAAACCCTTCCCCCGCTCCCCGAAACAATTTTATTCCAGGGAAAGACCTTTGGATGCATTATTCGAACAATTCTTTCCTTTGTGAAGTCTTAACCAGCTTTCCAGAGGATTGGTATACTGATTATTGCATAGCGATCAGTAAGGTTATGATCTACGATTCGTTACCATTTGTCAACGATGATGAAAACACGATTGCCGAAGCGATGCTATTGCATTTTTGCCTTTGCAGTGTTTTTCCTGATGAACTCTGCCGTAAAATCTACTCGTTTCTATTTTCGTATTATGAAGGTGCTACCGAAGCCAACATTGAACACGAGTTCTATTTTCGGTTAAAAGAAAATGCAAATTCTTTTGTACAACAAAACCGGGGACAATTGGACAATTATAGGGACAATGAAACTATTGAGGGGAATTTCGGAGAATTCAGGGATTTAGCAAACAAAATTTTATTAGGTAATAGTGATGAAAAGGTCATATTCAGCAGATATTTACAACTTCAGGAGCTCTTACAAAATCACTATGGAATCGAGCCTATGGTTTGGCTATATCTTCTCAACATCATGAAATCATATTTCAACGAACGCTCCACCGAAAAAATCATATCGTAAAAATAAGATGTATAAAGTCGGCGTATTTCTTGTATTCGAATTTGTCCGATAAGCTGAGCGGGACATCTTTGGGATCAGTTAAACGTAGGTTGGAATCTTCAACCTTCATGATTGCCAGTTCCTTACCGATTACACCGTCATGCTTAAAATCCCAACCTTGCCATTCTTCATTTATCCAAATCCAAAACCTCACGCGTTCAATAACCTTATACACTATTAGATACATGTTTGAGTGAACATACCCACCGTCCAATTCCCAATCAGTAATCGACAAATCTCCGTTTTGCTTAGCTTCTTTGTATTGTTCTGCTTTTGATTTCTTCATAAAAATACCATCCCAAAAAAACATCCGCATTGCTATGAAACAGCACAGATTTAACTCAAATAACCTTATTAACTAACAGGTTACTAATATAGTAAATTTCTCATATACGAGAAATATAAACCTATTAGGGGATTTAAGGAAAATAAACAGATATCTATGCCACATTGTGTCACAAAAACTTTACAGCAGGGAAAGACGCTTGCCTAATTTTTTAAGCTACTCTCCTATTGTATTATAGCAAAGATTTATCACTTGTTCGAATGCCCTTAGCACACGTTCCTCTCCTACATTTTCGTTGATATCAATGCCACATATCGTACTTCCATTATTTGTAGCATGAATAGGAAGATAATACGCACCACCTATTAATAGCGATACAATGGCAGGAAGATCCACTTTTTCACTTATTAGTTTGGGATGCACAAATTGCACCAATTTATCAGAAATTTTATCTCGTTCAGACGCTATCTTTTGCATCAAAGCATTGCTTTCGCTAATCTCCCAAAGAATTATTTTTTGTAATTCTGGATTCTTAAAAACGGCTTTAAATTGATTTTTCAACAACATCAAAAGATCTTCTTGTCCTGTGTTCTTTTTCTCAAGAATTGATTCTATGCTGTTTTTTGCATCGAATTGCCAATAATCCTTTCCAAGAATATACGCCTCAATCAAATTCTCCGCATTTCCGAAGTAAAGATAAACAAGCTTGCGGTTTACTTTTGCTTCCTTGGCAATATTGGATACAGTTAAACCGGTATATCCCTTTCGATTTAACACTTTACCTACCGCCATAATCAATTTACTCATGGTACGTGCTTTGGACTTTACCGGGCCATTGGTTACTTTCCTTTCCTTGGCTTTAGTGTTACCAGTGGGATCTTTTCTTTTCATTTCGCTTGATATATATTGGGAAAGAGTCTGGTTTCCTTTGCAGAAATCCAAAACAAGTATGGACGATTTATCAAAAACTGATCCGAACCTGCTGGTTTAGTACAGCTTGCCCAAATGTACGTCATTCCATTGGATCGATCAATAAAACCTTGCAAATGTATAATTTATATTATATTTCAGTTAGGCTAACTTACCGAATCCAAGAATAAGCTGTTTAAAAGTTCCCATAACCAATTCTTAAAGTCTTATTTATTAACTCATAATTTTATACATATTTGCATCTATAAAAGCGTATAAATTCTTATATTTATATCTATTAATCACAATCATTTTAATGAATATCATCGGGGCTTTACTCTGTTTTTTTAGATTGTATTATAATTTAACACACTGACAACATGGATAAGTACTAACCAAAACTCCCACCAAAATTTGACAATTAGAGAATTTTTCGTTTTGGAAACTAAACCAGAAAAAAATCGCTTAGAACATGACCTAAAAATGGCCATTTAAGCATTCTGAAAAAGACTCACCTGTTTCAACTAATCAACAAGGCAATTTAAAAAACGAAAATTTCCGAGTTCGAACCTCGTCTTTCGCTCCACATGAACCCCTTCTAATAATGTTAGAGGGGGTTTTTTCGTATGCAACAGACCGCTCCCATCATCTGATACTTATGAGCCACACAACAAAGTGACTTTTGAGCCATACAGCAAACTTAGTACTTGAAATTCAACCGAACTTTGCATAATAAAATTTAATAACAATGGCAAAAGTTTGGTTTATTACAGGAAGCTCAAGGGGATTGGGCAAAAGCATTACAGAAGCGGTTTTAGCAAATGGCGATAAGGTTGCAGCAACAGCAAGAAACCCAAAACAATTAAATGATTTGGCAGACAAATATCCAAATCAAATGCTGGCTTTACAGTTAGACGTAGCAGACAAATCACAAATCCATTCGGCAGTTGAACAGACAGTAAAGTACTTCGGACGAATTGATGTTTTGGTAAACAATGCAGGTTTCGGCATCACAGGTGCAATTGAAGAATTTACAGACGAACAGGTAACAAGCCAATTAGAAGTAAATCTGTATGGACCGATTGAAATTACAAGGGCCGTTTTACCGCATTTGCGCAAACAGCGTTCAGGTTACATATTCAACATCAGTTCCGTTGGCGGCAGGGTTGGTTCGGCAGGACTTTCTATGTATCAGGCAGCCAAATGGGGCATTGCCGGTTTCACAGAAGTATTAAGCAAAGAAGTTGCCGCATTAGGCATAAAAGTTACTTCTATCGAGCCGGGCGGGTTTCGCACCGATTGGGGTGGCGATTCTATGAGCTACGCCAAAGAAATTGAAGATTACAAACCTGTTTTAGATCCGTTGAAAGGTTATTTGGCAAGCGTTACAGCGTTGGGCAATCCCGACAAGGCTGCCAAAGTAATTCTTGATTTGGTTGAACACCCGGAACCACCTGTTCATCTGGTTTTAGGCTCAGACGCTGTTACGGTTTTAGAAACAGTTGATGCAGACCGAAAAACAGAGTTTGAAAAATGGAAAGCCGTAAGCAGGTCTACCGATTTTGATGATGTAGAAAACCCCTATGCTTCGGAAGAAAGAAAACAAAGCATTCTTAGAAAAAACAATTAAAATGATCCCTGGAATTGGATAACAGAGGCGTGGAATTGTGGACGGCGTAAAGTTTGGCATCTAAACCATGAGCATATAAAAGTTAAAAATGAAAAGATTACTTTTATTAATCCTTATTGCAGTATTGCCTTTTATCAATGCCTGCAATCAAAAATCAACAGCAATGCAAGACAGAATTGAAATACAAGATTTAATCAATGCTTATGCCCAATGTGCGGACAATCGGGAAGCACAGAAGCAGGCAGAACTTTTTACCGAAAATGCGGCTGTACACGTGTCTAACGGAAAAGAAAAACAGGCCGTGCAAACTTTACACGGACGTAAAGAATTAGCGGAAGCGTTTCAGGCATTGAAACAATATGACGTAACGACACATTTTAACGGGCAAAGTACCGTTTCAGTCAATGGTGATAAAGCCACAAATGAAAGCTATTGTTTGGCTCATCACATCAAATACGATAAAAAAATGTTATTGATTATGAGTATTCGCTACAAAGACATACTGGTAAAACAAAACGGAAAGTGGTTGTTTGCCGAGCGGAACTTGTCTATTGACTGGACAGACAACCGCGAACTGAAACAATAAAAATGTACCTTTCAGACCAGATGAATAAGAACGAAACAACAGAGCTGATAAATTTTTCCTGCCACATTTCAGACTATCGGGAAGGCGAACATTTTAACGCCTTCCATAGTTTGGGCATCGTTCTTTCGGGCGTTATGGAATTGAATGACGGACAAAGGAAAAAACAATTCAAACAAGGAGATTTGTATTCGACAAGGAAAAATCACTTAATGAAGTTCGTAAAACATCCGCCTGAAAATGGAGCGTTTAAATCATTGACGCTCTCTTTTGACGAAAAGTTGTTGCGTGATTTCAGTAAAGAATATGATTACAAATCCGAAGCAAAACAAAAATCTTCTGCATACATTTCCTTTCGTCCCAATAAAGCACTCACTTCTTTTATGCAGTCGTTGTTGGACTATGATGATATATTGAACAATAACAGCGATATGACGCTTATCCGGCTGAAACAAAAAGAAGCGTTGATACTGCTCCTTAAATACGACATTACGCTAAAAGACGTTTTGTTTGATTTTACCCCACCGTATAAAATAGATTTGGAAAGCTTTATGAACAAAAACTTTCACTTTAATGTTCATCTTGACAGGTTTGCGTATTTGACAGGCAGAAGCCTGGCAACATTCAAACGGGATTTTCAAAAAACATTCAACACTTCGCCACGGAGCTGGCTACAACAAAGGCGTTTAGAGGAAGCTTATTATTTATTGACAGAGAAAGAACAGACTGTTTCGGATATTTATCTTGACTTAGGTTTTGAAAATCTTTCACATTTTTCCTATGCATTCAAAAAACATTTTGGATATCCTCCGAGAGAGCTGGGTAGTTAATAACGGCATAAATTTGCATATGCTGGTATGCTCATTACATCTGGAAAAAGTTTTTGCTACAGGGAGCGGAACTGTTCCCCGGACTTGCTATTCCGATGCACTTCTTCCCCGTTTTGGCATTTTTTACGCGCAGGCCTTTTTTCGAAAGTAAAAACGTTTATACGGCTGACCATTAAGGTGCATTAAATTTTCATTTTCTCTTCAAGCCAGCCTTTTATGTCTATAAAATCCTGCAACTGCCCGATATCGGACCGCGAAAACTTTGCATAAGATTTTTTGAAAATTGGCTCATATGCGGTTGGATATGCCCGGCTGAGCCCGGAGAATAAATTTAAAACCTCCTTCACCGCCCCATTGTCAATCCTTCTCTTCTTCAGGAACCTGCGGCAGCTATCTACGGCATACCTGAGCACGATGATATTGTTCAGTTCAAAGTGTACGATAAGATTTAAGATCCGGGCATAGGCCTGTATATCTTCCCTTGCATTGCCAAAACCCGAATTTATGATTTCGTTCAGCCAGTGGAGGGATTGGGAATAGGCCTTCTTTTGGAAAAATATACTTGCGAACTGATAGTAGAACATCAGTATGTAATCATCCGGGATAGCCGTACGGCGGGCTGCTATGAATTTTTGGATCTGATGCATGAGCACTATTCCTTTTTCATGCTCTTTAGAGTCCCGGTACATCTCAAGCTCCACATTGAAAGTTCTTAACCACAACCTGACCGTAAACTTGTTTTCATGCTCCAATTTATATTTCCGCGGTACTTCCCGGATCCTATCGATCAATGGCGGGATTTCCTCCCATCGTTTAACGGCAAGGAGTACACTGATCTTATTACTGATAGCTGTAACATAAGAATGTGGATCTTCCCTTATCCGGCCAGGGAATTTTTCCAGAAGTTCGATCAGATCCGTACTGTACCTGATTGCTCCTTTGGTGTCGCCGCTGAAAAAATGGATCGTATAGGCAATGTGGATATGCAGGATTTTTGATTGAAGGGTAAAGTCATTTCCCGACGCCGCAGGCTTAATACTTTTTATATCCGTGTTATCCATGATAGCGGTCCGGATATTCATAATCTGCGCCCAATACGTATTTAGGATGTTCATCTGCTCAATAGCTTCACTTTCTTTTTCAAGTATGGCGTTTACGTCCGGAGGCGTACCGGAAATGGTTAAATTAAGTTTTCTTTTCCACGAAAGGACTTCAACCAGCAAGGGTAGTTTTTCATACTTATCTGCCAGCTCTTCCGCTTTCAGGATTCTGGAATGGCATAGGTCATAAAGTTCTTTGTTAAAGAGCAGTTCAGCATCTTTGATGAGGTCCAGAATCGTGGATTCCACTGATGAATCGGCGTGGTAGTTCCTCATTGCCTTCATGATGAGCTCCGTCAGGTATATTTTGGTGACATGCAGCTGGTTTAGGAATTTCTCGCCTTTGAACTTTTCCCGTACCGCTTCCTCATCATATTGTTCCTGTTTATCGATCACATCAAACAGTTGAAGGTAGTTGGCGTCCCTTCCACCCATGCCGGCGAAAATCCTGAAATACCTTTTTTCACTCTTTGAAAGTGATCTGATCAGTAAAAATAGATTGCCTTTTTTATTCATTGAATCTTACGTTTTTCAGGCATAAAAATAAATAATTTAGAGCAATAGTAGGGAGTATAGATAATTATGAATACTACGTTTTTGATTTTTTAAATATTGCAAACTGCCCCATGAACATCTACTTTTGCTATAAGAAAATCATCATAAAAAATTAATATATCATGGCAAACGCAATCCATTGGTTTGAAATTCCATCAAAAAATTTCGACAGAGCCTGTGCTTTTTATAGCCGGATCATGGAATGGGATATACAGAAAATAAACCATGAAAATGGCATCAAGTATGGCTTCCTGCCAATTGGGACACAGGATGAGGTTGGCGGGGCAATCGTACATGGACAGGGGTTTGCACCTTCCGGCAAGGGCAGTCTGGTTTACCTGAACGCCGGCCCGGATCTCAGCGTTGCCCTGTCAAAAGTGGAAAAAGCCGGAGGCAAGATCCTCACGCCCAAAACATCAATAGGAGAAAACGGCTATATGGCGCAGTTCATCGATACGGAAGGCAACAGGGTAGCATTGCACTCGATGAAATAACATTTAAAATCCGGGAAATATGACAGTACAGGAAATTGCTGACAGATTAGTTCAGCGCTGCCGTGAAGGCAGGAATTTACAGGCTATAGACGAGCTATACGCAGATGACGTAATCAGCAGGGAGCCAGAAGGGCATCCGCATGAAGTGACCGAAGGTAAAGAAGCGGTAAAAACCAGCACCAGAAATTGGGAAGCCAGCGTAGCGGAAATCCATCATGCTACCGTCTCTGATCCGATTGTAGCGGAAAACCATTTCGCCATTGTGATGGACATTGATGCCACTTATAAGGAAATCGGACGAAAGCGATTGGCCGAAATCTGTGTGTACGAAGTTAAAGACGGAAAAATTGTATCC
This sequence comes from Parapedobacter koreensis, assembly GCF_900109365.1. Classification (GTDB taxonomy): domain Bacteria; phylum Bacteroidota; class Bacteroidia; order Sphingobacteriales; family Sphingobacteriaceae; genus Parapedobacter; species Parapedobacter koreensis. Next base: position 362,178 of record NZ_FNZR01000002.1, read on the forward strand.
GATCAGTTTTTCTTTAACCTGGGCTAAAAATCAATTGCCCGATCTTTGTGCGGACGACAGGTCTGTAGCCCGCACAAATCATTCATCTGAACAGCTATGGAAAACATCTTACTTACCGGTAGTACCGGAAACTTAGCAACGTATGTTGTAGATTCACTCCTGCAAGGAGGTTATCATTTACACCTCCCTGTCAGGACAGCTATTGAGGGGCATGGAAAAAAGACATCAACATCATACCACACAAACATCATTGATAGTGAACAGTCCGGGGCGCTTGTGCGTAAAATCATCAGTGATGGCAAAATTATCCATGCCGCTGTTTTTTTGGCCGGAGGATTCCACCCGGGCAATCTCGACAATACACAGCTGGAGGACATTAACCAAATGATCCAGGTAAATTTTGGAACGGCATATACATTAGCCCGGAAACTCATTGCCCATTTCAGGTCTGCCGGAGGGGGTAAACTTATTTTTATCGGTGCAAAGTCCGCTATGGATTTCAGTACAGCCCAATATAATCTGGCATATTCATTATCGAAACAGTTACTGTTTAATTTTTCAGCACTCATCAATGAATCCGAAAAGAGTTTTGGAATTACCTCGCATATCCTGTTGCCCGGCACGATCCGGATCGAAAGGGACGGGCATGGTGACAATGCGGATTTCACAACCCCCTACACGATTGCGGACACCATACAGGATATCATTGAGGGCAAGGAAAAGAGGACTATCATTGATTTTAACATCAATGGAGGGTGAAATTAATCCTCAAAAATCACAATCGGATTTAAAAAACAAAAAAATGAAAACAAGTAACAGACAAAAAGCAATTGCCTTCACAGCAGGTTTTGAAACAGGGGCATTACATCTATTGGATTATCTCCATCCCACAAAATACATCGAACACGAGGTCGCTGCCCCTGACGGTGTAGAAGGAATGGCAGGGCTGTTGAACATTCTTCCGGAGGGGTCGCCAAAACCCAATATCGTGCGTGCCATTGAAGACGGGGACACCGTATTCACGCACACGGAATATAACTTCTTCGGACGCCAGGCGGCCATAGATATTTTCCGTTTCGAAGATGGGCTCATTGTGGAACATTGGGACAATATACAGGAGTTTGCCCTGCCAAATCCAAGCGGCAGGACCATGATAGACGGCACTACGGAAGTAAAAGACCCGGACAAAACAGATGAAAACAAAGCACTGGTCAGCAATTTTGTGAATGAAGTTTATGTACAGGGCAAAGTTGATAAGCTTGCTGGTTACTTTGATGGCGACAATTATATCCAACACAGTCCATCGGTTGCGGATGGCCTTTCCGGCTTTAAAAAACAATTGGGCGAATGGTCGGCAAAAGGGATAAAGTACGATACTATCCACAAGGTTCTGGGCGAAGGCAATTTTGTTCTCGTAATCAGCGAAGGTCAATCCAATGGAAAACATACCGCATTTTATGACCTGTTCAGCGTTGAGAACGGAAAAATAGCCGAGCATTGGGATATCATCATGGAAATTCCACCAAGGGAGGCCTGGAAAAATGATAATGGTAAATTCTAATACCGTGTTTCTAACCCAAAGCCAGATACAAATAGTTTCAATGGCTTTTAGTTAATATCTATGGAGCAGTGGAAAACGATACAAAGTGATCCTGATAAGGGTTTCCAAATGCATCCCTGTTGGCTTCGCTATTGCTTTTGACTACCCTGCCATACCCGTCGTAAAACATCGTTACCCGCATAGGCCAACGCGGGTTCCCAAAAAGGACCAAACCTCATTAAAAAAAAGCGCTTGATCAAAAAAATCAAAATATACTTTATAAATGCGCAAAACAACCTATATTTGCAGCCCGATAGGGTCTTAGTAAAAGACCGTCAGTTGCCTAGGTGGTGGAACTGGTAGACACGCAGGACTTAAAATCCTGTTCGCCCTAAAGCGAGTGCGGGTTCGATTCCCGCCCTAGGTACGAAAATCACAGACCGTATGTCCAACGTATGTTGGATATACGGTTTTTTGTTATACATCTGTCTTTGAGCACTGGTATTCCTGCACCAATACATCCGCCGGTATCTGCATCGCCTCATGAAGCCTCCGTATCATATTGATGGAAAGCTTACGTTTGCGGTTCAATATATATTGGGAAATGTTGTCTTCGGTTCGACCTCTATCCGGCTTAGTTATTTTCAAAGTGCATTTTCAGGCCCCCAAAGCCGATATTCTTCTCAAATCTTTTACAAAGCGGTTCGATTGTGTCGACTAAAACGTGCTATCGCTACCTGATCGTATTTTTTTGCCTGCGCAGTCATCTTTATCATTTTTTTTGCGACATTTGCTCTACGTCCTGCTTTCAGGGCAGCCAAGTTTTATAAACTGTTATCAGATTGCTAAATCAATTTACCAATTCGCTATTATGAAAATCCCAAACTGTCTGCGTACCTTGCTGCTTGTATTTCCCCTGCTGTTGTCCCATGCCCGTGCGGTTTCGGCAGATCCGGATATATCGATTATTACGGATGCCCAGCTAAGTCCGGTGGCGAGCCATGGATTAACCAAGTTGATCGGCATACTTGAGCGCAAACAGCTAACGTTTGAGACATTGACATCTACCGATGCGGCCAAAGGCCGGATTATACTGGTAACCGGCATTGCTCATGGGGACGGTTTGGCGGCAAGCCTGTTGAAAGCAGGCAACCATGCGGTGCCAAAAATGAAAGAGGCGCTGACTATCTGGAACACCAGCTGGCAAAACAAGCCAGCCACCGTTGTCAGCGGATATGACGATACAGGCTTGATGTATGGGCTGCTTGATGTTGCCAACCGCATCAGTTGGAGCACAGACCCTTCGGATCCACTGCATTTCGTAAAAGAAGTTACGTCATCGCCTGACATCAAAGAGCGCGGCATTGCGATGTACACGATGAACCGCGCATACTGGGAAAGCCGTTTTTACGACGAGAACTTTTGGGCGCAATATTTCGACATGATGGCACAGAATCGGCTGAACATGCTCGAAATTCTATTTGGATATGAGAATGGTGGCTTTATGGCACCCTGTTACCCCTATTTTTTTAACGTGGACCAATATCCGGACGTAAAAATGGCCGATATCACCACGGAGCAACAGCAACGGAATGTAACCACCATGCACCAAGTGATCAAGATGGCGCATGACCGTGGCATTGCCATTCGGCTCGGCATATGGGATCATGTATATCGAGGGGGTGTGCAGGCCGGTGGAAATCCGGATTTTGAATACCGTGAAGGCCATCCCTTGCCTTGGCAGGTGACCGGACTTGATTCTACCAACCTAAACCTGTATACCAAAGCGGCATTTGCCAAGTTCCTGAAGACATTCCCCGAGCTGGATGCCATCCTGTTTAAAACCAACAATGAATCCGGGCTCAAGGAAAGCGAATTGCATGCGTTCAGCCTGAATTTCTTCGAGACGGTCAAGGAAACGGCTCCGGATATGTTTATCGATATTCATGCGAAAGGCCTTACCGACGCATTGATAAAAAGTGCGACCGACATGGGTATCAAGTTCCGCATCGCACCCAAATTCTGGATGGAACAGATGGGGCTTCCTTTCAGCCCGACCCACATTAACCGGGAGGATCAGAAAAACCGGCGTCATGGGTACGCTGATCTATTGCGCTATCCGCAGCATTATCAAATGCTATGGAAACTATGGAACGGGGGCTCAACCCGGGTGTTCCTATGGGGCGACCCGGAATATGTGAGGCGCTTTGCGGCCAGCAGCCATTTGTATAACAGCGATGCTTATTCCGTGTATGAGCCCATGGCCACCAAAATGGAATCGCAAATGCATGATGCTGTACCTTTCCAACTGCTCAACCCCTCCTATTCGTATTATGAGTATGAATTTGAACGTTATTGGAACTTCTACCAGACCTTTGGATTGATCGGGTACGACCCGAACACGCCGGATGAGGTGTGGGACAAGGAATTCGAGAAACGATTTGGAGAAAAGGCGGGGCCGCTGATCCGATCCGCCTTAAATGAAGCCAGCTGGGTATTGCCACGGATCGTGGGGGCCTGTTATCCCTACAGCTTTTTCCCGACGACCAGCGCTTGGCCTGAAAAGCAGCGTTTAGGGGATTTGCCGCTGTATGCGAAAGCGGAGGGCAGCGACCTACAGCAATTTGCCAGCTTTGACGAGGAAGCACGGGTCCTCTTGGGCGAGCTGGAAACGGCTAAAACGCTACCATCAACGACCAGCATGTGGCTGGCGCAGTTGGCTGCGGATATTAACCAAAAAGTCGCGGAAGCGGAAACCTTCATCGGAAGCCAAGACAACAAAGAGTTTAATTCGACGGTCACCGATCTCAGGATGCTCGCAAACTTAGCGCTTTACCATTCGCGCAGGATTCCAGCAGCGATAAGTTACTGTTTGTTCCTCCATACGCAGGATGCTTCGGCGCTGGACGAAGCAATCAACCACGAAGCAAACGCGATCGAAGCGTGGTCGCAGCTGGTAAACGCTGCCGGCGATGTGTATGCGGATCCGATACTGATCGGTAAAAAACCGCTTTCGGGACACTGGAAAGATGAACTGGTATTACTAAACGGGGGACTGGAAAAATTGCAAGCAGAACGTTCGGCTTTTAAACCAAACGGACCGGCAACCACATCGCCCAGCTATAAGCCTACCGACGATCCGGAAAACAGCAAGTACTTTGCCATCAGCCACCGAGCTCCAGACACTGCGGCCGTGGGGCTGCCCATCACCATACAGGTCCGCGTGCATGCGCCCGCAGGATTAAAATGGGTACACCTGCAATACCGCGCCATGAATCAATATAAGGACTTTGAGATGTTGCCCATGTCTGCGACCGGCGAAAAAGATCTGTTCCAGGCAATTATACCCGCTGACCAGGTTGACCCACAGTACGACTTGATGTATTTAATAGAAATGATGGACATGAACGGTAAAGGATTCATTTACCCCGACCTCAACAAAGAAACACCGTATAAAATAATCCACTTCAGATAAAAGCAGACCATTCGCTGGCTTCGCCAAACTCTTCTACAAGATGCGCATAGCCTTCAAGCGAGAGGTTTGAAGAAAGGTGGGCAATATCCATCCGGATATTCGTCAGGCAATTATCCACCAGATCGCTCCGGAAGCCTTTTTCGCCAAGGTCCAGGACATATCCTACACTTACCAGCCGGGCAATTATTTTGCCGAGATCCACCAGCCTTCTTTGGAGAATGTGTTCTCCCGATACGGAGCTGAGCTGCTCCTTGAAGTGAGGGGCCGACTTCTTTGTGAGCTCAAAGTGGGAAAGGAACGTATAAAATCCGGATTCTTTCTGCTTTTTCATGAGCTTTAAGATGATTTCAGCAATCTGTGTGTAAAGCATTTCATTCGATCCTTCAAAAATCTGGAAGGGCCTGCTGTCCACGATTCCCCGCCCCGCGATGTGGCTGATTTTGTAGCCATTCGCGCCGGAAACTTGCAAGCACAGCTGGGCAGACTCCTGCATCAGATCGGTGACGAGCGCTTTCATACTGTTGGCTTCCAACCCTTCTGTTGCTAGGTTGTGCTGGATGCCACTGATGTTGCTGCTCCGGGCGCACATACCTGAGCAAATCGTATAAGCCGTCTGTATCCTTGACAGCTGGAATTGTACGGAATCTAATGTCAATAGGTTGCCGGCACCGACAATCCGGTTTTTACAATGCAGCAGCGCCTCGTCAAGCATCCGTTTGATAAAGCCCATTCCCATTCCCGGGAATTGCATCCGGCTCCTGTGCAGAATGTCCAACATCATTTTTATGCCCGTACTTTCCGGCTCCAGCCGATGGTAGCTGGGTACTTCGACGTCAATGCTGTTCAAGCCATACGGGATCATGTACAGTCCCAGGTTGCTGTATAGTGATTCTACCTTGATCTGTTGCTTGGCTATGGCATCATTTGTCAAAAAGAAGTCGACATCCCGGGACAAATTTCCATCGCCCAGATCTTTCCGCGCCGCTACCAGCCAGTAATCGGCCTGCCCTGTCAACCCCTGCCAATGTTTGCGCCCTTGTATCGTATACATTCCACCGGCTTCTTTATAGGCCGTCCGCATATTCAGCGCATCACTTCCAAAATCGGGCTCTGTGATCATCAATCCGCCCATATGCTGCCCTTTGAGAAATGCGGATAATACCTCCTCTTTTAGCCGCACATTGCCATATTTCGCAAGCGGCTCCAGAAATAGGGCGATATTAATGCCGAAAGTCAACGATAAGGACAGGGATTCATACGATGCGGCCGACAGCAGACTAAGGCACTCTTTCACAATACATCCTCTACCACCGTATGCTTTGGGAATAGCTACGGAAAGTGGCTGCGTGTCCATGATATCTATCCAGATGTGCGGAGGCAATCCCCGCTCCAGGCTCAACTCATTGATATCATGCTGTTCATGGAAGACCTTTTTAAGTGCTTGCTTAAATTTAGAGATGAATATAAGTAAATCAGCATCGTAGTCGCCCATGTTTTCTGCCCGTTGTTTAATGAAAGGTGGACAAATTTATGTATTCAATTTGGAAAAGACACCATGCAGCGTGGGAAAAATAACGTACCTTTGCGCCGTCCTTTCTAATCATCCGTATTCGACGGGATGCTGGTGTTGTCATACATTCAACACGTTAAATTTATATAATTTGCAATTTTCATCATTCAATCTTTCTGAGCCCCTATTATCGGCTCTGGAAAAAGCGGGATACCACACCCCTACCCCTATACAGGCGCAGGCTATCCCGACCATCATGCAGAAACGGGATGTTTTGGCATGTGCACAAACCGGAACGGGCAAGACGGCTTCGTTTGCCTTACCCCTTATCGAACTGCTTTTGCATCAGGGCACAGGGAGGCCTGCAGGTCCTAAGGCACTTATCTTAGCCCCTACACGTGAACTCGCCATTCAAATAGGCGAAAATATTGGCATATATGCTGCACTGACCCGCATTAAACACGCCGTCGTATTCGGTGGGGTTTCCATCAATAATCAGATTGGTGAACTCCGCAAGCGGCCGGAAATCCTCGTGGCTACTCCGGGCAGGCTGCTGGACTTGTTAAACCAGGGTGCAGTTTCCCTTAGTGCCATCGGCTTTCTGGTACTCGATGAAGCAGACCGCATGCTGGACATGGGTTTTATCAAAGACATCAAAAAAATCATCAGCTTGGTTCCCGACAGGCGGCAGACACTGCTATTTTCGGCTACCATGCCCAAAAACATCGAGGATTTTGCCCAAGCTATCCTGACTAATCCCGAACGGATTGCGGTGACTCCTGTATCTTCAACGGCTGAAAAAATCGAACAACTGGTCTTTCCGGTCGCCAAATCAGATAAGCCGGGGTTGCTGGAGCACCTCATCAAGCAGGAGAAAGACGGCTACATCCTTGTCTTTTCCCGCACCAAGCACGGTGCGGACCGCATCGTCCGGAAATTGAAGCAGTCCCGCATCACCGCAGAGGCCATACATGGCAACAAGTCGCAGCAGGCGAGGCAAAAGGCGCTGAAACAATTTAAGGATGGAACGATCAAGGTTTTGGTCGCCACGGATATTGCCGCCCGTGGCATCGATGTGGATAACCTCCACCTGGTGATTAATTATGATCTGCCCAATGAACCGGAAACCTATGTACACCGCATCGGGCGTACCGGCAGGGCCGGTGCGAGCGGACGGGCATGGTCTTTTTGCGATATCGAAGAACGTGAATACTTGTGGGATATCCAACAACTGATAGGCAGGGAAATCGACCGGAATACGGATCATCCGTTTCCCATGGATGGCACGGTATCATTCGCGAAACCGCAAAAGCAGCAGCCAGCACGCTCCGCAAATCATCCGCAAAAAAACAAGCGGAATAAAAACAAAAGGAAAACAAAACGGGCCTATTCAGCGGCATAAGATCGCTGGATAGGCCCGCATGGGTCGGCATGCTTGTTTCGTACTATGCGATACCGAGCCGGTAGATATGCCGTAGGTGGGACATGAAGGCATGTCCCATGGTACGGTGTTCGAGATAAACGACACCGAATTCCTTGCAGGTTTCTTTGACCAGTTTGTTTATGGCGGGGTAATGCACGTGACTGATGCGGGGGAAAAGATGGTGCTCTACTTGAAAATTAAGCCCGCCGAGTAACCAAGATACCAACCGATTGTCCGTCGAAAAATTGGATGTCGTGCTGAGCTGGTGTATCATCCATTCCTGTTCGATCTTACCTGATGTGGTATCAATTGCCGGAAACTGGGTTCCCTCGACCACGTGTGCCAACTGGAATACCACCGCTAAGCAGAATCCGCAGGATATCCCGACAACGAGCCACCCAAGCAGGGCTGGGAGCCATCCAACCATGGTAATGGGAATGATCAGGTAAATGCCCACATAACCTATTTTGGTTGCCCAGAAAATCAGGTGTTCGCGCAATGGCATCGATTTCCGTTCGGCTTTGATACCCATTTTTCCGCTAAAGTATTTTTCAAAATCTTGAAAAAACACCCAGGCAATATAGGATATGCCATACAGCACAAACCAATAGGCAAACTGAAACCGATGGTACCACCGATGTGGTTGGTCGGCATGCGTGCGCATGAACTTAATGTCGATATCGTGGTCCAGGCCATCCACATTCGTGTAGGTGTGGTGGCTAATGTTATGTTTCTGTTTCCAGAAATAAATCGTGCCACCAAGCATGTTTAGCGAGTAAGCGGATATGGTATTAAGCCAGGTTTTCTTGGAGAAACTCTGGTGCCCCCCTTCATGCATGATGTTAAATCCGATGGCAGCGAGGTTTGCCCCCAATAGGGCACAAATAAAAATGCATCCCCATATAGGCATGGGAAGGAAAAGCAGCACGGCGTAAAATCCGATGGCTCCCGCTAATAAGGCGATGCTTTTGATATACAACCTGGTATTACCGGTATTGGATAGGTTATTGGTTTTAAAATATTGATTAACGCGTGAACGAAGCGCCGCTGAAAAGGCTTTGTTGCAGTTATTGAAACTGGTTTTGGACATAAAAATGGGTATTAAAAACAAAACCACCCGGTGAGTAACACCGGATGGTTTACACAATATCTGAAAAAAAGAAAATTTATATCAATTTGACATTTACCGCGTTCGGGCCCTTTTGGCCGTGGGCTACTTCAAATGAAACTTCGCTTGCCTCGTGGATATTATCAACCAATCCCGATGAATGGACAAAAATATCACGTCCACCGTCATTAGGAGTGATGAATCCGAAACCCTTGGTTTCATTGAAAAATTTAACTTTGCCTTGTTGCATGGCTACTTTATAAAATAAAAAACTTAATTAATTGCCATAAAGATAGCAATAAAATATTGAAAATCAGTATTTTTTTCCAATCTATCTCGCAGCAACCGAAAACTATCCCTTAATACCCCTTTGCCAGGTTGATGAACACATTGAACCAATTGGCCTTCACTTTGTGCCCCAGGCGCACGATGATCAAGTTTTTAGCTGGATTGACGTAGATATACTGCCCGAGGATGCCTTGGGCAAGAAAATCACCCTGAAATGTAGGCAGCCACCACTGGTATTGGTAGCGTTTATTACTCCCCGCTGTGCTATCCACCTTGGTCGATTGGCGCACCCAATCAGCTGGTACCAACTGTTTCCCTTCCCAATTGCCGTGATGCAGGTATAGCCGGCCCAGTTTGGCAAAGTCACGTGCCCGCGCATTCAGGCAGCAGAAGGTCTTTTCCAGCCCCTCTTTTTTGCGATCGATGCTCCATGTAGCGTCGTACTCCATACCTATCGGTTGCCAAATCTTCTCATCAAGGTATTGGGTGATGGTCTTGTCGCCCAAGGCCCGATCCAGCACCAAGCCCAGTACCTGGCTGTTGCCGCTGGCGTAGGCGAAACGGGTGCCGGGTTCGGTCTCCAACTTCAACTTGGTGGTAGCTTTGCGGAGGCGACGGCCGTAATAGAAGGTGGCCACCTCCCCGAAGGGATTGCTGTACCCTTCATTAAATTGAAGGCCGGAAGTCATCTGGAGCAAGTGTTCGATGGTGACTTTGTCAAACCCGTTCTTGGCCATTTCGGGTACGTACCGGCTTACCGGGTCTTGCACAGCGCCGATCAACCCATCTTCAATGGCACAACCGATGAGCATGGAAAGGACGGACTTGGCCATTGAAAACGAAGGCACAATGGACGCCTGATCGTAGTCGTCAAAATAGCGCTCGTAGAGGATGCTGTCATTGCGGATAACCAGGAAAGCCACGGATTCCGTCTGCTGGAGAAAATCATCGAAAGCGACTGCGCCACTGCCGAGATCGATGGTTTTGGGTCCTTTTTCTTCCACGGCCGTATGAAACAGGAAGGGATCGGATGCACCGTGGAGTTCCCGCGCCGGGAAGATCTTGTAGTCACCGATGCCTGCAAAATTAAACCATACGAAGCGGCCCAGCTTGCAGCCAGACAGGGTCGCCGTGGCCAACAATAGCGGGATTAAGAAATAGCGTGTTTTCATCATGTAGCGGTTGTAGTTTTAGCTTGTCTGCTAAAATACAATTTTTTTCCGACCCTGATAAGGGGCTACTGACGGAAGAACGCCCGCCCATGCTTGACCATGGCATATAAAGGGATGCCCAAGGCTATCCAGGAAAGGGCGTACCAGGCAATGCCTGTACCCATAATGGCAAACAACAGCCCGGCGATGGTAATCAAAAACAACCAAATCGGCTTGCCCCAGACCTTGACAAATTTATGCTTATCCAACATGCTCCTGCTCGCTTGATAGGGTAAGTGATTCCACTTGCCGGATGGCCCTTTTCAACTGCGCCTGCCGTGCTTTGCGCCTGGCAAACCACAGGTATAATCCGGAAATAAGTACGGCAATCGTAAAAAGGTCAAAAACCACCCACATGATTTTCATGGGGATCCCCCCATAATCACCGAAATGGAAGGGCTGGGAGATAAAAATCGTTTTCAGGTACCACGGCATGTCACGCATATCCGTCAGCTGCCCGGTCTTGGCATCAATGAGAGCCGGCTTGATAATGCGCGAAGTGAGCGGTGTGGTACCTATCATGTACACGGCGTAATGATGGCCACTGGAATACAATGTACCCGGATAGGCTACAAACGAGACGTCCATCCCCGGAGCCGCCGCTTTCGCGCTGTCAAGGGCAGCCTGTAGCGAGCCAAGCGACCCTTTGGCTTTGGGTTGGTCTTTATAATCAGCCACCATTTCGGCAAGCTGCCCTTCCCGCCACGCCTCCAGTGCGGGATCGGCCAACGTGTTGATGACACCGGAAAGACCGACAACGGCTGCCCATGCCAGTGTCACGATGCCCAACAGGTTATGCAGGTCCAGCCACCGCAGCCGCCGTGATTTTTCGGTGCGGATCATCCCGAAGTCAAACCGCTTCATGATGGGACCATACAGTACCACACCTGACACCATGGACAGGGTGAATAACAACCCCATAAAGCCCAGGAAGAGCTTGCCCGGTATGCCGGCGAGCATCTCCACATGAAGGTAATACATCACGAGCATGAAATCCATTTCGTTGGGCGGAGCTTCCAGCACATTGGCCGTATACTCATCCATCGTCAGGTAATGGTCGGCCGTGATGGGCGCTTCCGCCGAATCGGCCAGCGTGACAAACATTTGGCCGGGGTGGTGGTCCTCATCCCAGAAAATGTATTTGGCCACCTTGCCGGGCAATTGTTCCATCGCGGCCTGAAGCACCACGTCTTTGGACAAACGGGCAGCCTCCGCCGATGGCGCGGCCTCGATCTCGTCGTGCATAAGGTGGTCTATTTCCTCATAGAATACCAATGGCAGTCCGGTGACGCACAGCATGAGCAAAAAAAGGGTACAGACCAAACTGGTCCATTTGTGTATTTCAAACCACAGTTTTATCGTCCGTGCCTTCATGTTCCCGAAAGGTAAGCAATTCTTCGAACTTGTTAAAATTTATAGGCCACGCTTGCCGCAAAATTGCGCTTTTTCTGCGGATTGACCGACCAATAACCGGTATAATACTGTGTATTGGCAAGATTATTCAGATTGGCCGTAATCCGGACATGATCGCCATTGTAAAATACACTCGCATTGACTAAGGTATATTCGGGCAAGTAAAATACGCCGGTCTGGCTATTGTCAATCACTTTATAACGACTGGCGTAGTTGCCGCCGATGCCAATGCCGTAATACTTAAGCTTGCCCTCAGGGAACCGATAGGTTGCCCAGATATTGGCCAAATTTTGCGGGCCCTGGCCTCCGGGGCTTCTGCCCGGCTCTGAATAAAAATCATCGTTGTTGCCCGTTATCACTTTAGTTTCGTTATAGCTGTACCCTGCCATGATATTCAATCCGGACACTGGATTGGCATTTACATCCACCTCAAAGCCCTTGCTGCCTACCTTGCCCCCTTGCACGGAGCTGTTCGGATTTGCCGGATCGGGATACACCCGGTCCGATACTTTGATATCGTAGACCGACACTGTACCAAATAGCTTATCCGAAAACAAGTTGGCTTTCACCCCATATTCCCATTGGTTGGCCTGCTCTGGTTTGAATGACTTGATTTCAACGAAGTTGCCGTCTACATCAAATACCTGCTGGGGATCTACATTGATGAAGGCATTCATATAATTGGCAAAAAGGGAGATTTTATCGCGTATAGGTTGGTATACCAACCCGAATTTCGGTGACAGGGCAAACTGGTCAAAATCATCATCAGCAACCTGCTTCTCCCCTTTGGAGTCAAAATAATCAGCCCGAAGGCTCACCATGGCCATGATACCGGGCGTCACATTAAGCACATTGGAGAAGTAGGCACTATAGGAACTATTGGCAATGTTGCTCATTGTCCCTTCCAGGCCACCCAGCAGGTTTTCTATGGATGCCTGCGTCAGGTATACGGGCGGCATTTCCTCCCCGATGAGTGGATCGACATAGTCTACCTCGCCCTGGGGTGTCACACTCCGCGCCCATCCCCATCCCGAGCCGTTGTCGATGACGTTGCGGCTATAGTAGTCAAGCCCGATAAGCAGGCGGTTCCGCAGATTACCGATTTTGAAATCACCGTTGAAATTCTGCTGGATATCGGTGGTGTTGGTCGTCTGCTGCTCTTTGTGGAAGATCTGGCTAAAATAGTTGTCGCCCGCCACGTCATCCCAAAGGTAGCTGTAATAACCATTGGATTTGACTGTCCCACGGGAAACCACCGTTTGGGAAGTCCATTGGTCAGACAATTTATACAGCATTTGCGCTTGGAGGTTGTACTTGGGATTTTTTATCGTAATGTCATTGCTGGTGAATGACAGCGAAGGATTGAGGTTCAATTCTTCGATGGTACGGAAGTCGAGCGGACTCAGCCGATCGGAATTGAAGAATACGGGTGCCACGGCCCGTTCTTCTTCCAAAATCTCGGCCATTATATTAAACGACAGCCGGTCATTGACTTCATAGGCCAACGTAGGGGCGATGAAAAAAGACTTTTTAAACCCGGCATCCTGAAAGCTCCCTTCCGAATGGTAGGCCGTATTCACACGCGCCGTGATCTTTTCGGTCTTGCTCAGCGGCGTATTGATATCCGCAGCAATACGGTTCAGGCCGAAGCTCCCGAAACTGTAGGTGACTTCGCCGCCAAAGCCATCATATGGTTTTTTCGTGATGGTGTTGATCAACCCGCCATAGCTGTAGAAACTACCACCAAACAGTGTCGCCGAGGGGCCTTTGATCACCTGTATTTCGGCCACGTTGGCCGGATCGAGGTTCCCACTGGCCAGGCCGGGGAGTCCATTGGTCAAGGAAGGCTGGGCGTCAAAACCACGTAGGGCAAAATAGGCAGCACCATCTCCCGCCCTTCCGGTAGATTCCCACGTCCTTGTTATCCCGGGGACATTGCGGAAGGCATCGTCATAAGACGTGACCACCTGCTGCTTTAACAATTCGGCTGAGACGGAGTTGTACACTTGTGGATTTTCCAGGTTCTTTAAGGGGATTTTAGCCACCTCAGTATTCCGGTTGGGTGATTGCTGGGCTGAAACGATGACTTCCCGCAACTGGGCAGCATTTTCCTTGAGCACGAAATTGGCGACAGCCGATTCACCCGGTCGGACAGTCACGGTCTTTTCTTGCGCTTCAAGGCCAATAAAGGAAGCGACAACCACATGTATCCCTTCTTGGACATTTGTAATCTGATAATTTCCACTCCCATCTGCCCTGGCACCCCGGTTGGTACCCTTTACGGTGATATTCACCGATTCAGCCGGACGGCCGTCGAATGTTGTTATCGTTCCGCTGATGGTGCCGGTTTGTGCCAACGCTCCGATCGAAGCTGCTATAAAAAGAATTGTACAATAAAATTTGCTGTTCATGCCCTTATTTTTACAGCCGGCAAAACTATTATTTAAATCTATTCTAAACAATAGCAAATGACAAATCGTTCGCGAAATTTATTCTTCGGCATACGACACATTATGAAAATCCGTCAAGGAATTTAACAAAACATTAACAATCTGCAGATGCTTTAGGCACACTTATTGAACACGGTTGGTTATAAAATTGTCTTTTCATAATTTAGGTTTATAATTGGTTAGTTAGAAAAATCCCTGATTCTCCCCGTTTCAGGGATTTTCATTTATGGGCTATTTCATACTCCCCGTTTCCCTGAGCCGGGTGTGCCAGCTGAATGCTTCTTCAAGGATATGGGGGGTATGGCCACCCCGGAGCGTACGGGCACGATCAAAATAGGATTGCAATGCTTCACGGTAATCGGGATGTACGCAGTTGTCGATAATCGTCTGTGCACGTTCGCGGGGTGCCAGCCCGCGCAAATCAGCAAGTCCAATATCCGTGACCAGGATATCCACATCATGCTCGGTATGGTCAACATGTGATACCATGGGCAGGACGTGCGAAATGTGGTCTCCTTTGGAAGCCGCTTGGGTGACAAAAATACTGAGGTATGCATTTCTGGCAAAGTCTCCGGATCCGCCGATGCCGTTCATGATGTTTGTGCCACTGATGTGCGTCGAATTGACATTGCCATAGATGTCAAACTCGATGGCCGTATTGATGGCAATGACGCCCAGCCGACGAATCAAGCCCGGGGTATTGCTAATGTTCTGCGGCCGCAGCACCACCCTGTCTTTGTACTTCTGTAGATTGCCGAAAACGCGGTCGTAGCATGCGGAAGACACGGTAATTGATGATGCTGAAGCAAAGCTCATCTTCCCGCTGTCCAGCAAATCAAAGGTACTGTCCTGCAATACCTCCGAAAACATCCGCAAATCATAAAAATTGCTATCCTTAAAGCCGGAAAGTACGGCATTGGCTACTTTGCCAATCCCGGCTTGTAGCGGGAGCAGCCTATCCGTCAGGTGGCCCTTTCTGACTTCATCTTCGAAAAAATGAAGCAAATGCTGGGCAATGGCGATGGTTTTCGCATCGGGCGGTGCAATATCTGCCGGGCTATCCTGGATGTCGGTAAATACGATAGCGGCAATCTTATTGATATCCACGGGTATGGACCGCCTGCCTATCCGGTTTTCCGGCGCGACAATCGGGATGACGTTGCGGTGCGGATAATTCTCCGGCTGGAAAATATCGTGCAGGCCATAGATGGATTCGGGCACTTTGGTATTGATCTCGATGATAATTTTCTTGGCCAAGCTGAGGAATGTCACCGAATTGCCTACGGAAGTGGTGGGTACGACACTCCCATCCCGCTCGATGAATGCCGCCTCAATCACGGCAATATCCACGGGCGGCAAGCATTGGTTGTGCAAAAGCTCGGCACTTTCGCTGAGGTGCTGATCGATAAACAGCACTTCGCCCTTGTTGATGGCTTCACGGAGCACGCGATCCACTTGAAATGGCATCCGCTTCGTCAGTGCCCCCGCCCGGGTAAGCTTCGCATCGGTATCGTGGCCCAATGATGCCCCTGTCATCAGCGTCACTTTTAATTCTTCCTTTTCCGCACGCTTGGCTAACGCATCGAGCACGACTTTGCTGTCCCCAGCTTTTGTAAACCCGCTTGACCCTACCACCATGCCGTGCTTAAACAGTTGCGCGGCCTGCTCCGCGGTGACCACTTTTTCAAACAGTTCTTCCGCCTTGATTCTTCCGTATGGCATTCCCAGTTCGTTTTATATCCTTGCAATATTAAGTGTTATCCGCCAACCACATTTATTACATTGCGTCATAAATTTATTCATTTTAGACAAATACTCGTGTTTTCTCCTTATTTTAGCCCGCGATTATGTTACAGCCTGAATGGAGAATTATGTAAATAGGTATTATATCACGGAAGTGGATCGGTATCCGGACACCATTTATTGCCATCATGCTGTAATGGGTGAAAAATTCATCCCCGAACACGCGCATAAAAAGGGGCAATTCCTCTATACCGAAGGTGGCGTCGTCTACCTAAACACGCCAGAGCAGTCGTATTTTCTACCTGCAAGGCATTATATCTGGATCCCCGCCGGTGTACAGCACAGCATCCATCCCAGCACACCCGAGGTCATCATGCGCAACCTATATTTTCCGGTGTACACCTGCGATGATGTATTTTTTTCGCAAACGGCCATTTACCCCGTGGACGATTTATTGATGGAATTGATGATGTTTACCAACCGCTGGAACGGCAATATCCGGCCGGAGGATGAAAGCAGGTACAGCATCGCCAAGGCGTTCAAAATGTTGCTGCCCGAATTGGGCAAGGGTGCACTGCCTTTGGCGCTGCCTTATCCGGATGACAGCCGCCTGGTGAAAATCGTGGAATACCTGGATAAACATGTCGCCGATAGCATCGGGTTTAAACATGTTGCTGACCATTTCGGGGTCAGCGAACGCTCATTGGCGCGTTTATTCCAAAAAGAACTCAACATGTCCTTCATCCAGTACTTTACGATTCTACGGATGCTGAAAGGGTTGAAATTGCTATTGGACGATAAACTCAGCATCAATGAAGTAGCTGCGAAAGTGGGATACAGCAGCCTGCCTACCTTTAGCAATACATTTACCAAGATAATAGGTGTAAGGCCAAGCGAATACGTCAAACACCGCGGGCTATGGGACAGATAAAACAACGATACTAGCACTAACCTCAATAGCAATCAGATGAAAGCATCTCTTATCATTGCGGCGGCACTTGCTTCAGCAGTAGCGGCCTGCACAACGACCAACGGCAATGACGAATTGAAATGGATCCAGCTCTTCAATGGCAAGGATCTCAACGACTGGACCGTAAAAATCGCCAAACACGAAGTAGGTGAAAATTATGCCAATACATTCCGTGTGGAAGACAGCTTGCTAAAGGTACGGTATGATGGCTATACAGACTTTGATTTCCAATATGGGCATATCCATTACAACACACCTTATTCGGCCTACCTCCTGCGTGTGGAATACCGTTTTACCGGCGAACAGGCACCGGGGGGCGAAGGCTGGGCCTGGCGCAACAGCGGGGCCATGCTACATGGGCAGGATCCGAAAACGATGTTGAAAGACCAGGATTTTCCCATTTCCATTGAAGGGCAATTGCTGGGGGGTGACGGCACAAACGACCGAACCACCAGCAACCTGTGTACGCCGGGCACCAATGTATTCATGGAGGTGGACGGCGAGCTGTTTACCCCACATTGCATCAATTCATCTTCAAAAACCTACCACGGCGACCAATGGGTGACTGCTGAATTTTTGGTGCTGGCAGACTCCGTGGTGCATCACATCCTCGAAGGCGATACGGTATTGACCTATTTCAAGCCCCAAATTGGCGGCGGAAGTGTATCCAATTATGACCCGGCGGTAAAGGAAGACGGCAAATTACTGAAAAGCGGCTACATCTCGTTGCAAAGCGAAAGCCACCCCATTGACTTCCGGAAAGTGGAATTGCTTGATTTGGAACCTTATATGCAGGATAAAGCAAAGCTGCAGCAGGTGCTGGGACGACTACGGAACGGCCAATGAGCCGCCTTCCATACGATTTTAACCCAAGTTAAAAAGTTTGATAGTTTTACGCATTAACTTTGACATATCAAAAAACAAAAGCTATGTCAAAGTCAAAAACAATCGTACTCATCCACGGAAATTTCGTGAATGATCTTACCTGGGCAGACTGGAAAAGTCGCTACGAACAAAGAGGCTATACGGTATACACGCCAGCCAATCCAGGACACGAGGGAACCCCCTCCGATTTACGGGCCAATGTACACCCCAAGCTGGCAGCCGTGGGTTTCAAGGACGTGGTGGATAACATCGCGCAATTGATCGACTCCCTTCCTGAAACACCATTGATCATCGGGCATTCCATGGCGGGAATGGCAGTATTGAAACTGACGGAAATGGGCAAAGGCGCTGCCGCGGTCAGTATCGACGGAGCTCCCCCAAAGAATGTATTCCCTCCGTTTGCGACCGTAAAAACCGTGCTGGGTACGTTCGGCTTTTTTTCAGGGAAAGACTATTTCATGGGCTCGAGAAAATGGTACAACCACGCATTCTTCAACACCTTGCCTGATTCCGAAAAGGAAAAAATGTTCGACAGATACGCTGTCCCGGAAAGCCTCAAGGTAAGCCGCCAATTGGTACTGGATGCCTATTCCAATATTGATTTCCGGAAGCCACATGCACCGATTCTCTTCGTTGGCGGGGGCAGCGACCATATTTTCCCTGCATCACTCACCCGAACAATTGCCGGAAAGTACCGCGATAAAAACAGCTGGGTTGATCTGAAAGTATATGAAGGGAAAAGTCATTTCATCGCCGGAGAGCCGGGCTGGGAACAGGTAGCGGATGATATCCTGGATTGGTATGAGCAGCTGTAACATAAAAAAAGCCGTCCCGATGCATATCGGGACGGCTTTTCGCTTATTGTATCTGTAGTATTATGACAAGCTATTCACGAGTTTAGTCAGCTTCGACTTGTTGTTGGAAGCTTTGTTTTTATGGATGACATTTTTCTTGGCCAAGCGGTCAAGCATGGAAATCACCCGTGGCAACAACGCCTTTGCCTCATCGGCATTTGTTGTATTCCTCAATTTCTTAATCGCATTACGCGTAGTCTTCGCTTGGTAGCGGTTCCGCAGGCGCTTCGCAGCGTTGGCACGGATTCTCTTAAGTGCTGATTTATGGTTTGCCATCTATTTAGCTATATTTTTTCTTTCAATTTTCAGACCGCAAAGTTACTACCTTCTTTTTAATATTCAAAACAAATCTTATAATTTTTAGGGTGTGACACTGGACATTAGCCATTAGACACCGGACTTTCAAACTTTCCCTATCTTTGCCCCCATGCAAAAATTATCCATGGATCAGTTACAGCGGCCATCGGTCGAGGCATTCAAAGTACAGGCCAAGCTCCCGGTCACGCTGGTACTTGACAATGTCCGTAGCATGCACAATGTGGGATCAGCCTTCCGGACGTCGGATGCTTTTGCGCTCGAACGGATCGTATTATGCGGCATCACCGGCACGCCCCCCCATCGCGAAATTGAAAAAACGGCACTCGGCGCTACGCAATCTGTCGCTTGGCTCCATGCGGCAGATACGGCACAGGCCGTCCAGCAGCTCCGCGAAGAAGGGTACCGCATCCTGGCTGTGGAGCAAGCCCAGGGCAGCACTCCCCTGCAGCTATTCGCGCCCGCAGTCGGCCAAAAGTATGCATTGGTCTTTGGCAATGAAGTACATGGCGTGGCCGATGACGTGATGGGGCTGGTAGATGCATGCATCGAAATTCCGCAGTCGGGCACGAAACACTCGCTCAATATCGCGGTATCCATCGGCATCGTGCTGTGGGACTTCTACACCAAACTTCACCTCCGTGTAACGGATTCACTGTAAAATTTCACCGTAAAATCTTAGGTTTCATCTGTCAAAATCTGTTTCGTCAGTAGCAGGTGAGCGGCCGATAAAATTGCTTTCATATGTCGTTCCTTCAAACTTGCATATGAAAGCAATTTTATCTAAGTTTGCGGTACAAAAATCCAGAACAATGAGTGTATTAGTAAATAAGGATTCGAAAGTAATCGTACAGGGCTTTACGGGCAACGAAGGCACCTACCACGCCTCGCAAATGATTGAATACGGCACCAATGTAGTCGGTGGCGTGACTCCCGGCAAAGGCGGGCAGACGCATTTGGAACGACCGGTATTCAACACTGTACAGGACGCCGTAGACCAAACGGGAGCTAATGTATCCATTATCTTTGTTCCGCCGGCTTTTGCTGCAGATGCTATCATGGAGGCCGCTGCTGCCGGTATCGAAGTCATCGTATGCATCACCGAAGGCATCCCCACCAAAGACATGATTCAGGTAAAATCTTACCTGAGTGACAAAAACTCAAGGCTCATTGGGCCGAACTGCCCTGGCATTATCACGGCAGACGAGGCAAAAATCGGCATCATGCCGGGCTTCATCTTCAAGAAAGGCAACGTGGGCATCGTATCCAAATCCGGCACGCTTACCTACGAGGCGGTAGACCAAACCGTAAAGGCCGGACTAGGCATTACGACAGCTATCGGCATTGGTGGCGACCCCATCATTGGCACCACGACGAAAGAGGCTGTGGAATTGCTGATGAATGACCCCGAGACCGAAGGCATCATTGTCATCGGTGAAATCGGTGGCGGCATGGAAGCTGAAGCTGCCCGCTGGATTAAAGAACACGGCACCAAACCGGTGGTGGGCTTTATCGCTGGGCAAACCGCGCCTCCGGGACGCCGCATGGGCCACGCTGGGGCCATCGTGGGCGGCGCAGACGACACGGCCGCTGCCAAAATGAAAATCATGCGCGAATGCGGCATCCGTGTCGTGGAGTCGCCTGCCGAAATCGGCAAAGCCATCGCCGAGGAATTAGGCGTAAATGTATAGGTTATAATACAAGACCACAATATAATGGGCGTTGGGTGTATATCCCAACGCCTTTTTTATAGCTACCGTACCCACCAAAGGGCAAATAGCTCCCCCGCTCCGATCGCAATATTCCTAACAATTTACCTACCTTTGCAGCTATGCTATCCGACACCGAGGAAAATTACTTGAAAGCCCTGCTGCGCATTACTGGTGAGCATGGCGGTGCTGGCGAGACCGGGACGAACCAATTGGCCGGCAAGCTCAACGTGCGTCCGGCCACGGCTACCGATATGTTAAAGAAATTGAAGGAAAAGCAGCTTGTCAATTACGAAAAATACGGTAAAATATCACTCACCGATACGGGACGCGATTTGGCGATAGCCATCATCCGCAAACACCGGCTTTGGGAAACCTTCCTGTTTGATAAACTGGGGTTCAGTTGGGATGAAGTGCATGATATCGCCGAGCAATTGGAACACATCAAATCCGAAAAATTGGTGGAGCAGCTCGATAAATTCCTTGGATTCCCACAATTTGACCCACATGGCGATGCCATCCCCACCGCCGATGGCGACTATATCAATGAAGCCCGCCTCACACTGGCCGAGGCCTGTGTAGGCAAACACTATACCATTGTGGCAGTAAAGGATAATAGCCCATCGTTTTTGCAGTATGTAAGCCAAATCGGCATCCGCATCAATAGCCAGGTAGCCGTTTTGCAGCAATATGAATTTGATCATTCCATGATGTTGGCCATTGATAACTCCCGGATCAACATCTCGGACAAAGTGGCGCAGAATATCTATTGTAAACCTTTGTAATTTATACGCCCTGCGGCCTGTTGTGGCCGCAGGAACTACGCACGACACACCATATGGCACTATCTTCAGACATCAATATCAAAAATAAAAAGGCGTTTTTTGAGTACCACATACTGGACACTTATGTGGCTGGCATACGCCTGCTTGGTACGGAAATCAAATCCATACGCGAGG
The DNA here is from genome assembly GCF_900109365.1 of Parapedobacter koreensis. Lineage (GTDB taxonomy): Bacteria > Bacteroidota > Bacteroidia > Sphingobacteriales > Sphingobacteriaceae > Parapedobacter > Parapedobacter koreensis. Next base: position 384,031 of record NZ_FNZR01000002.1, read on the forward strand.
GCAAAGCAAACATCAACGATTCCTTCTGTTCGTTTTTCGACGACGGCCTATATATCCGCAATATGCATATTGCCGAGTATTCGCACGGCTCATTTTACAACCACGAGGCCAAACGCGACCGCCAGTTGCTGCTTAATAAAAAGGAACTCAAAAAACTGAAAACCAAAAGCGAGGAACGTGGATTCACGATTATCCCCCTGCGCATGTTCATCAGCAAACGCGGGTTTGCCAAAGTGGAAATCGCATTGGCACAGGGCAAAAAAGACTTCGATAAGCGGGAGACCATCAAGGAGCGGGATACCAAACGGGAGCTGGATCGGGTGATGAAGGGATAACCAGTTATAGGCAACGGCCAAACTATTTACCCCAGCACCGGAACTGGATTTTTATGCTCATCAATAGCCACGAAAGTAAATGTGCCTTTGATAGCCAGTTCCCTGTGGTCGTGGTACATCTGCTCCACAAAAATTTCCACCTCGACCTTAAGGCTGGTACGGCCCACGTGTACCACCTTCCCTATCAGTTCCACAATCGTGCCCGCTGGTATCGGTTTGGTGAAATCAATGCGATCGGATGAAACGGTCACCAAGCGCTTCCGGCAAAACCGTGTCCCGGCAATGAAGGCGACTTCATCCATCAGCGCCATGGCCGTTCCGCCATACAAGGTATCATAGTGGTTGGTGGTATTCGGGAAAACCGCCTTGAAGATATGCGTTTCGGATTGTTCAATACGCTCTTCAATGGATAAGTTGGCAGTTATGTTCATGGTCATTGACAATTAATGTTTAATTGATGTTTATTCCTATCCCCTTCAGTAAAAGGGATGCATTAAAAATGGTGCATTCGCCGGATTTAAGCTTATAATCGAAAAGCATCTCGGCATCTTTCACCTGGATGTCGAAATGGTAGTTGGCGAGCACTCCGGGGTATTCCCCGGCCAGTTTGGACAGCTGCAAATCGTGCGTGGCTACCATACCTACGCCATCATCGGCAATCAGCTGCTTGATAATCGCTTTCGAACCCAAGTATTTGTCCATGGAATTGGTGCCCCGTAGCATCTCATCGACAAGGAAGAACGTGTTGGGCTGGTATTTCACGGTCTGCAACACCAGTTGTATCCGGTTTAGTTCGGCTTTGAACGTGGAGGTGCTTTCGTTTAGCGAGTCTGCAATGCGCATATACGTGACCAGGTGGAAAGATGACAACCGCATCACTTTTGCACATACGGGTGCGCCACACAGGGCCAGCACGGCATTAATGCCCACGGTACGGAGGAACGTGCTTTTTCCGGCCATGTTTGAGCCTGTTATCAATGCCACGCGGTGATTTTCCAGGGAGTAGTCGTTTGCCACAGCGACACGCGGGGAAATCAGCGGGTGTGCAAGTGCCTGGGCATGTACAATTGGCTTTTTTGACTCGACTACTTCGGGAAATGCCCACTGCGGGTGATTACGGCTCAGCGTCGCCAAACTTACCAAGGCTTCGATTTCGGCAACGGAGTCAAAGGCGTTAAGCATATTCACCCCATACCGCTTACGCCAATCGAGGATGGCAAATGCCTGCCGTAAATCCCAAAGTGCCACCATGTTGAGCACGGCACCCACCAGCATGTTTAGCCGGTAGTCCAAGCGATCAATCAGCACGGCCAACTCCCGGAAGACGATGGAAACAGGCTTAGTCTCCCCCTCTGCGTACAACGCTGATGCAGACATTTGGCCCAGTTGGCTTTGCCACTTCCGAGTCTCAATGAGCTCAAATGATGCGGCAAAAGCACCTAACAGCCGCCCGGCTTTACCCACTTCGCCCGCGATAAGGTTGATTTTTCGGCCGTAGCCGATTGCTACCAAGAAATGGCCCAAAGCAAAAAAGAGCGCTATGCGCGAAAAGACAGGTTCAAACAGGGCCAATCCAATAAGCAATGCCATCAACCAGGGTGCTACTTTTACGTATAAGCGCATCAAGGAATTGCCAAAGACAACATGCTCATTATTCAGAAAGCGGTCAAACTGCGCTTTGAAATCACCGCGATGCTGTAAATTGAACCACAGTTTGGCCTGAAACTGCTGGCACCAATCCCGATCACCGGCCAACTCCTTCACGGTTTGTTGCCTCATCCCTATCGTTATCGCACCAGCAGGCGAAGACAACCAGCCGCCCAATAGCCGGTTGGCCAATTGAGTCGCACAGCGATTGACCATTGCAAAAAGCGAGGATGGCCCGAATACATCCAGATCGCTCACATAGGGATGATGGCTGTCCGCAAAAAGCTCCCCGTGCGGGTACCGATTGGGCAGGCCATTGGAAACGTCTATTTCATTTTGGTTTACAGCCAGAAAATCTTCCAACGCGGCTTTACGGGCCTCCAGCTTGCTCTGCCGCCATACCAGTCCCATGAAAAGCACAATGATGGTGAAGAAAAGTGCCATGACCAACCACAACCACTCGGACTGCACCGCCATGAACAGTGCAGCGCCACCGCACAAAATGGTGGCGAGGCGCAGCAGTGAATTGCCATTTATGGACTTTCGCAACACGGCCAACCGCCCATTGGTGTCCGCTATATTTTTTTGATAGGCATTATAAACGTGTTCTGCCATGGTACTGCCGTTCATCATATTAATCATCCAAGCCCTTCTTGCCTTTTACTCGCTCACCATGCCTGATCACCCACCAGCGGAACAAACCGGAAGGTATCCAGCTCGATACGCTCATATTCCTGCTCCCCCACCCGAAGAATGGTGACCATCTTTTGTTCTTTCTCGCTTCCTACCGGAATGACCATGACACCTCCGATACGGAGTTGCTTGAGCATTACCTCGGGCACAAAAGGCGCGCCAGCAGTCACCAGTATTTTATCATAGGGACCATATTGAGGAATGCCCTTGGAGCCGTCGCCGAGAAAAAAATTGGGCTTATAGCCCAAATAGGGCAATACCTGAACAGTCCGGTCATACAGATTCTGCTGCCGTTCGATGGTATAGACATCAGCCCCCAGCTCCATCAGGATACAGGTCTGGTAGCCGGATCCGGTGCCGATTTCAAGCACTTTGTCGTCGGGCTTGATATGGAGCAATTCCGTTTGGTAAGCTACGGTATAGGGTTGCGAAATCGTCTGCCCATCACCGATGGGAAAGGCAATATCTTTGTAGGCCTGGTTCCAAAAAGTCTCATCAAAAAAATAATGACGGGGTACTTTGCCAATGGCTTCCAAAACGTTTTTGTCTTCAATGCCCCGCCGTTTCAGCAATTCAACCAATTGCTTACGAGCTCCTTGCTCACGGTAGTTGTCAATAAATTTATATGCCATTACGGCCCAAAAATAAGGATATTAAACGAGATATGCGAAGTTGCCATCGTTCCGTTAATATATAATTAAATTTACTATTTTCGCACGGTATAAACTTTTTTACACATGAGGTATATTCTTCTAGTTGTTTTGCTTTGCTCCACAGCCGATCAATTGCTTGCACAAGTAACGCGCATTGATACGGTCAACTACCCCAATCCGACCATCCCAAAAAGGAAACAATACAATTTCAATACGGATTATTGGTATACCGTCGCTGTGCGGGCTTATGCTTACGAGCAATTCCCGCAGCTGCTTGACCAACCATCAGGGCAATCGGCATCCTTGGGTTCAGCATTCAACGGCATCCTATTTAAGATTAATGACAACCAAGTCGCTTACCGCTTGCAAGCAGCGCATTTCAACAACGAAATTACATTTGACAACGAATGTGACGGATGCGCCGAAGTAACGGGAAAATTCCAAAACACGGCAATTAAGGTAGGTGCTGAAAAAAGTGTCAATTACTCCCGCTTCCAGCCTTATTTCGGGGGCGATTTGGGCTTCATGATGCAAACGCTCAATACGAAGGGTTATGACGCTAACGTATTTGCGGAGGATAATAAAAATGCGTTGCTCTTTTCACCGTTTATCGGTGCCAAATTCTATGTGGTTTCACGGGTAGCCATCGGTATCGAAGCCAATTTCAATATCGCCTACACCTACCAAAAGATAAACGCTTATGCAGACAACACATTTACCGGCGAACCGGAACAAACCAAACGCCACCGTTGGGAGTATTTTTTCTCACCCGTAGCCGCTGTCACCCTCCAGTATAATTTTGGTTTGATCAATCAATAGGGATCCACGTCAATTTGTACGCGCACTCCTTTATTGAGCTTATCCGCCTCGAAGCGCAATAAGGTCGCTTTTACCAGTTCTTTTACTTTGGTGATACTCGTGCCGCTGCGTTCCACTTTGAGCAGGATGCTGTAGATATAGTAGTTGCGCACCCGCCCCACCAACGGCACTTCCGGCCCGTATACACGTTGTCCCAGCCCTTCACGCAATGCCGTTGCCAGGCGATGTGCGGCATCGTGCAGGGCCTGCTGTTCTTTATGCTTTACGTCAATCTTAAATAAGCGGTAAAAAGGCGGATAAGCGTAGTTTTTGCGCTCCGCTACTTCCGTCATGAACATGCCCTCATAGTCATTATCGATGACCTGCTGGATGATGCGGTGGTTGGGTGCATACGATTGGATAATCACTTTCCCACTGTCATTGCGCCTTCCCGCCCGTCCGCTTACCTGGGCAAGCAACGAAAAGGCCCTTTCATAAGCCCTGAAGTCGGGATAGTTGATCAATCCATCGGCATTAACAATACCGATCAAGCTCACTTTTCCAAAATCCAGTCCCTTAGCTACCATTTGGGTGCCTACCAGCACATCATAGCGATGCTCATCAAAAGCATTCAATACCCGGTCAAACCCGTGCTTGCCCCGCGTGGAGTCCAGATCAAGGCGACCGATGCGTACATTGGGCAGCAACATTTCGAGCTCCTCTTCCACCCGTTCGGTGCCAAAGCCCTTGCTTTCAATATGGGTAGAACCACACGCTGGGCACACTTGTATGGGTTCTTCCGAAAACCCGCAGTAATGGCAGTGCAGTTTACCACTACTTTTATGGTAGGTAAGGCTTACATCGCAATGGATGCATTTGGCAATATAGCCGCAGGTCTTGCACTGCAACAGCGGCGTATGGCCCCGCCTGTTTTGAAAAAGGATGATCTGTTGCTGCTGTGCAAGGGCTTTTTCCATTTCTTGCAGCAATGTACCGCTGAAATAAGAAAACATGTTTCCCTTGCGGCTTTCCTCGCTGATGCTCACCGTCACGATTTCAGGCAGCTTGGCATTTCCATAGCGTTGCTTAAGTTCGACCAGGCCGTATTTGCCCGCACGTGCATTATAATAGCTTTCGACCGACGGCGTCGCTGAACCCAGCAAGACTTTCGCACCGTGGATGTGGCCTAAGTAAATGGCCGTATCACGCGCATGGTAGCGCGGTGACGGATCAAATTGCTTATAGGAAGTTTCATGCTCTTCATCGACGATGACAAGACCCAGTGCCCCGAACGGCAAAAAGACGGCAGAACGTGCCCCTACAATGACCTGATATTCATTATTGCGTATCTTGTGCCACACTTCCGCACGCTCATTATCACTGAAACGGGAATGATAAACCCCCAATTTATTGCCGAAATGCATCCGTAACCGCTCCGTAATCTGCGTGGTCAATGCAATTTCCGGCAGCAGATACAATACGTTGGTACCCTTGGCCACCGCCTCTTCCATCAGGCGGATATAGAGCTGCGTCTTGCCTGAAGCCGTGACGCCGTGCAGCAGCACCACATCCTTTGCCTCAAAGTTGCTTTTGATCGCCTTAAACGCGGCCGACTGCGCGTCGTTAAACGTAAAGTCGCCCGTGACTTCGATGTCCTCGCCGTCCAGGCGGCTTACCGCCAGCTCTTCCAACACCAATATACCTTTTTCCACAAGCGCCGAAATAATACCTCCACTACAACCACTTGCTTCCATGAGTTCCGACTTTGCCACCTTTGGTTGCCTACGGCTTAGTTGGATGTAAGCCAATACGGCATCCTGTTGCTTGGGTGCATTATCAAGCGAGTCCAGCAGCAACTTCCGGCCAAGCTCGTCCACATAATCATCATGCAATTGGACAAACGTCTTTACCTTGGGCTTATATTTCGGAGCAACTTCTTCCGAAATCAAGATCAGCCCCTTATCGAATAGCCTTTTGAGAATGGGAAAAACCGTTTTCTGCCCCAGCAATTTGACGATATCGCTTACCTTCAATTCCGGTGTGAGATCCAATGCATCCAGGATAAGAAACTCCTTATCATTCAAGGCCGATCGGTCGATGATCTCCGTACTGGCTGCGATAATCTTGGTCTCGCTGGCCAATTTCAAGGCCGACGGCAAAGCAGCCTGCATCACTTCCCCCAATGTGCAGAGGTAATACGATGCTATCCAATCCCATAGCCGCAGCTGCACATCATCCACAATGGGCTGCTCATCCAGCACATCAAGGATATACTTGGCCTCATATAAAGACGGGGCTTGGTACGTCATGCGGTATACAATAGCGGAATAGACCTTATTTTTCCCGAATTGCACGATGACACGTTTGCCTATCGCCACTTGGCTATCCAACGCACTTGGAATGCGGTAGGTATAGGTCTTCGATATGGCCAACGGTAACACCACCTCCACGAACAACGTGGTGCGTATAGCAGCATTACCTTCCGTAAATTCAAGCATAATAAGGCAAAAATCAAGCAGGCACTATCCCTTATTCTTGATGGTAGCAATAAATAAACCGAGCCATCCTAATATGAAACACAACCCACCAATCGGTGTAATCGGGCCAATAATCGACGGAGCTCCAAAATCGGTGATGGCGTGCGTACTCAATAGATACAGCGATCCGGAAAACAACAATATCCCCAATGTGAATGTCACAAATGAAAACCGAATGTAGGTATTTTTTGCCCGGGAAAATGTCGCTAAAAACAATAGGGCGACCGTATGATAAAATTGATACTCCACCGCAGTATCCCAGGTCTCCAGATGGTCTTCGCTGATTTTGCCTTCCAAACCATGCGCTCCAAATGCACCCAATACAACAGCTACAAGACCAAAAAACGAAGCAGTGAGTATAATGCGTTTATTCATCGGTATAACAATGATTAATTAAGGCCAATTTAATGATAGTAATATTTGCCAAACTTAGGCATAATTGAAGTCATATGCAAGCTGGTTCAAATGGGAATAAAGTTACCCAAAATTTTACTTTCGGCACTTTTTATGTTAGGTTTGTAGGGAATGAGGAATACCATTATCATCACATCGATAGCATTCATAGCCGTGGTGGTCGCCTCGATTTTTTATTTTTCCGATCTCAGGAAAGGCGAACGATCCAACCGGCAGCCCCTTTCCTATATTCCCGGCGACGCCGCTTTTTTGGTCTCTTTTAAAAATGAAGACGCGGCAACCCGTATGTTCACTGGCTTCAGCTTATTTGAAGCTATCCTTGGCAACATCCAGTCCCAGCGGCTGCACGATATCCAACATATTTTGCGGGACGAACAGCTTACCTCTTACGTCAGCGGGCAAGAAGTCGTACTTTCCTTCCACCTTCGGGAAAGCCAGCTCCATTACTTAATGGGCCTTCCCCTCAATGAGCCCCTCTCTGTACAGGCCTTGTTTGACAAGGTGGGTGGCATGGATACACTTTTCAACCCACAATGGGTGGATCCCGATTCACTGCCACAGGCATTCTTATTGCATTTGCCCGATAGCTCCATGCTCTATGTCGCCGAGCGCGAGGGCATGCTATTGGCCAGCTTCAGCAGCGAACTACTGTCCGATGCCCTCAACGAGGATACCCCCCGGCTAACTGCCGATGCCATTGACCATTTCCACCGTGCAAACAACGCTAATTCACCGATGACATGGCACATCAACCACGGGCAGCTGGCCGCCTTCACTGCCGGGATCCTGCAAAGCCAACCTCAAGGCATGGCCTCCTTGCTGGAGGGACTACCCGGATACTCCACCCTGCACATGAATTTCAAAAGCGATGCGTTGATGTTCAGTGGCAATAGCTCCCTAAATGCCGACACAATCACTTACCTTTCGCTTTATGGTCAGCAACGCCCAGTCGAACAGACCTTGGAACATCTATTTCCGGCCAGCACCGCGTCTTACCTGGCATTCGGCATCAGTGACTTCCCCGCTTTGCATACGGGCATTGTCCAGCTGCTTACCATCCGGGACGAACTCACCCAAATGCAGGAACAGCATCGGTTGATCCAGCATTCATCCGGGCTATCCATACAAGCGGAACTTTTGCCCGAATGGGGGGATGAATTCGCCGTGCTCGAATTAGCCAACCAGGAAAAACTCGCCATCATCGAGGTAAAGGATTCGCTGTCATTTGCCAATACCATCCAGCGGATTAGCACGGCCTACCCTGAAAAATTATACCGGCTCAACCATTCCAACCTGCTCTATTACAGTTTTGGCGATCCGCTGAAAACGTTCACCCGGCCTTATTTTTTACTGGTAGACCAATACCTGATTTGTGCCAACCAACCCAATACGCTCCGGCAGTTTGCCGTGGATTATGCCGCGCAAAAAACATTGGCTACCACGCTTGGCTACATCGATTTTGAAGCCTTGCTGGCCAACAGCAGTAACGTGACCTGGTTTGTAAACAGGGATAATGCCGCAAGTACCATCACACAGCGGCTAGTCACACCATTTGAAGCGATTTACCGTGACACCGTCCACTTTGGTTACCAACGGTTTTATGGATGTTCCTTCCAGCTCTCCGGCGCTTCGGGAAATTTTTTTACCAGCTTTTTTGCCAAATACGACCGCAATGAAACGACAAGCGTTGCCGCGCAATGGGCATTCGACCTGAATGGCCAACTCATCACTGATCCCATCGTCTGCCATTACAACGATACCAGTTCGTTTATACTCGCGCAGGACGCCAGCTATATTTTACATGCCATAGCGACCGATGGACGAAAGCTTTGGAACGCCCAGTTGCCTGGCCCGATACTGGGCGACATCCAGCAATTGACCGACGGTAGCATCATGCTTACGACAGCAAGAAGGCTTTATCGGCTTGATACCAATGGTGATCCGCTGCCGGGGTTTTCCTTGCAGCTTCCGCGTGACGCCACCTACGGTGCCACCGTGTATGAAGACGGCCAAGACGTGCGCTTGTTTGTACCAGCAAAAAACCATATCCTGGCGTACGATGGCCGTGGGTCACGCCTTCGGGGTTGGGACAACAAAACGGTTTCGGGTGATTTGTTGTTTGACCTAAAAACAGCCCATGCAACGGATATCCATTACGTAATCGCCGCTACGGATGCCGGGCGGTTGTATTTTTTCAATCCCAATGGGCAGTTGATAGGCGTTGAAGACCATGGCCAGCAAGTCGGATTCAGCAATCCCATCGGCATGTACCTATCAGCGGGCGAACCCGATAGGTCATGGGTAGCCACCACGGACACGTCCGGCACTTTGCAAATCGTCAATTTTGGGCAACAGCATACCGAAAAGCACATCCGGCAATGGAGTCCGGCACACACCTTTGACATGGCAACCGTGTCGAATAGCGAGGCTCCTGACTTGATCTTTACCGACAAGGGGCAGTTATCCGTTTATCAAGACACCGCGTTGGTTTACCATTACGATTTCAGGCAGCAGCTCGCAGACCGGCCACGGTTTTTCGCGCAGGCCAATGGCACACACCAAATCGGCATCGCAACGGAAGGCAATGAGCTGATTTACATATTTAACCCTGATGGTACAATCGTCAATGGATTTCCAACGGAAGGGGCACCGTATTTTTATTTTGGGCCGCTGGAAAGGGACAACCATCGTTATCTGCTATACAGCAAAGGCGACCGGAAATTATACGGTTATCGCTACGATTAGGCCCTTCGTTTATTGAGCCTGGTGCGCCACTTCATAAACGGGTACTCAACCACCATATTGAGCAACAACGCACCTAGCACCGATACCATCCCACAAATCAATACCCGCATGTTGCCATCCTTTTCCAGTCCCATGGCATCCAGCGGTTGTTGCAGCAGGTGGTTCAGAAATTTATGGCAAAGGTAGATACCGTATGATAATGCAGCGATAAGAGCACTCACTTTCCAACGAGTACGGTATAAGATGCAGGATGGGGAAAGTGCCGCGAAAACGAGGACACCGTAGGCGACGGACAATAAAGGGTAGCCAATCACCGTCGGCCAGAACGTCAGCCGATCACCCCGGAAGAGGAAATACGACACCGCCAATAGGAGCAACCCAACCACCAGCAGCAGATTGCCATGCTTGGCCTGCCAGGCCTGCCAACGTGGGCGATAGTTCATTGCCGATGCAATTGCCACACCCACCACGAGTCCATCCAGCCGATTGTACGTAGGGTAGTAAATCCATTTGTTATAAGCCACAAATCGATTTTCCGTAATGGCATTGTCGTAGAAGGGCTGCATCACTTGGAGCCAGAGGACACTCCTGACGAGCAATCCAAGCACCAATATGCCTAAGAAGACCCATAAACCCTGCCGCCAAATGCGGGAGCCTGCAAGCAAGGAAAGCGTAAGCGGCAAAAGGAGGTAAAACTGCTCTTCGATGGCCAACGACCAAGCGTGGGAGAATGTCCCCTCGTTGCCGAAATCCAAATCAAAATTCTGCGTGAATGTCAGAAATTGCCACAGCGGCGCAATGCCATCACGTTCCCGGATGATCGGGAAGGTAAAATATAAAAATACAACAAGAAAATAAGCCGGAAAAATCCGCAAGGCACGGTTCACGTAAAATTCGCCGAAGTGGATAGACCCGGTGTTGAGTTGGCGCATGAGCTGGTTGCCAATCAAGTAACCGCTCAGCACGAAAAAAAGGTCAACACCGCTCCAACCAAAAAGCCCGATCTCATTGACCCATCCCGGACGTTCATAGGCCCGGTAATGGCAAAGGAATACCAGAATAATGGCCAACGCACGGAGGTGATCCAAACCTGCCAGGTGCTTGCGATCGACATCCAGTATGTGCCGCCAGTACCCACCCATAGCTAATCACCTGATGCCCGCATCCTTAGTCCATGTTTGGCTTCACAGTCAGATTCACCGTCTTTGAGCCAGACAACGGCCGCACGCCCATGCCCGGGCTATTGGTGTACTGTGCCGTAATCCGCAGTACCGTCTGCTCACCATCACCGCCAGCAGGCGGACGGGCTACAATGGTACCTTTCGCAGGTAGCGATTTCCGCTTGGCGTCCTGATCATCTGCCAGCGACCGGATCCACCGTACAATCTGGCGGGCTTCAGCCTCCTTCATGTCGGGGTGGGCGGCCATGGCCACTTCACCCCATACGCCGCTTCCCCCTTGCATGATTTTCTCCGCCAGGTAGGCAGCTGCTTCACGCTGATCTTTATACCGTGCAGCTACCTGGGTAAATGAAGGTCCCACACTGGGTTCATTGATTTTATGGCACGATTGGCAATCGGATGCCATCATCAGGCTCCTGCCCAACACAAGCTCCGATACCTGCTGATGACCGAGGGAAGCTCCCGCCATATCCGTTCCCTTGACATAATCAATGGCGATCACCAAATTAGCCGCATCGATGGCGCGGCCACCGTCATCTACCTTCACCTCATATCCGATAGTCTCCCCCGGTGTGTATACGCCGGATGTGTTGGTCAATACGATGTCGACAACCGGATTATCATTACCTGCATAAACCATGACGGGATTACTTTCCGACTGGCCTTTGCCGTCAGACACCGTCACACTGATGGCGTATTCGCCCTTCTGATCCAACGTATAGGTCAGTGCAGGGCCTTCCGTCTGTTGCGTGATGTCGCCGATTTTCCACGTATAGGCGAGCTTGTCATTCTCGTTGTCTTCAGCAGCTACGGTAGCATTCACGGTGAAAGGCACCTTGCCATTGCTTTTTTCCACCGTAATTTCCCCTACTTGCGGTGGGAGGTTGCCCGCGATGTAATCGATGCGTGCGATGCCAGCGTCTGCATTCTTGGCAAACCAGCCTTTGCCATATTCCAAGATATACAGGCGGCCATCCTTGCCCACTTCCATATCAATCGGATTAGCAAAAGGCTCGCCTTCCATAAAGGGTTCCATCTTGTCGAAATCGCCATTCGACAACATGGTCACCGCCTTAATCCATCCGCGTATCCAATCGTAGATAATCAGCTTCCCATGGTAATAGTCAGGATACCGGGTATCCTTGGGAAACATATCGGTATAATACACCGGGCCAGCCATGGCGTTGCGCCCGCCCGTACCCACTTGCGGAAAATCCGGTGAGGCCGCATAGGGATACCAGATATAGGCCGGTTGGGCCGGAGGCAGTACCTGCAAGCCGGTATTATTTGGCGAATTGTTCTCCGGTTTCGCCGGATCAAAGGGTTCGCCCGCATGGCCGGTGTTGTAGTCAAACGGACGGTAGGCGTAGTTGTTGCCCACAAATAGTGGCCAACCGAAGAATCCTGCCGTACGTGCCTGGTTCACTTCATCATACCCACGGGGGCCACGGGTGGCCAAGCTATCGTTATTCGCATCCGGACCCACTTCCCCCCAGTAGAGGAAGCCGGTTTTCTGGTCTACCGCAATGCGGTAAGGATTCCGGTTGCCCATTACATAAATCTCTGGCCGGGTCTTTTCCGTACCTTTTGCAAACAGATTACCTTCAGGCACCTCATAGCTGCCATCCGGCAGTACCTTGATGCGGAGGATTTTGCCCCGAAGGTCATTGGTATTTCCCGATGAACGGCGGGCATCATACTGTTCGTATCCCGGGCGGCCATCCTGGGGTGCAAATCCTTTGTTTTTATAAGGAGAAGGATCCGGCTGGTCAAACGGCGTGGAATTGTCCCCCGTGGAGAGGTATAACAATCCATCGCCCCCGAAAGCCAGGGAGCCACCTGTATGGCAGCAAATATCCCGTTGCGAATAAAACTGCAAAATGACTTTCTCCGAACTCGTATCCAATGTATCGTTGTCGTATACAAACCGCGATAACCGATTTACCGACGTATCGGCCGGACTATAGAAGGCATAGACGTATTTGTTTTGTTCATAGTCCGGGTCAAGGGCCAGCCCCAAGAACCCTTCCTCGGCGTTCACGTTGGGCGTCTCCGTATGATGGTATACATCCAAGTACCCTACTTGCTTCACCGTTTTGCTCTCTTGGCTGTAGCGCATCAACTCCCCGCGCCGTTGCGCGACGAGGATATCGAAATTGGGCAATAAAGCCATTTCCGTTGGCTCGAAAAGCTCACCCTGGAGCAATTGTGTCTTGACGAAACGTTGCCTTTCAGGTACCGGCTGTGTTTTCGCCTTGGAATAGTTCAGCTTCAAATTATCCCCAATGGCATATTTTATACCGCCCAACAGCACCTTCAGTTGCAGCGAATCGGTGAATGAAGCATCTGAATGGCCAAAAGCCGTAAAAAACGATCGGCCTCCGTCGAAGTCGTGGTACCAAACCATGGGGTGGTTTTCACCATTTTCACCACCTTCGTAGCTACCCTCATCAATCGTAATCAACACATTGATATCCGGGCTAAGCTTCTTGAAATTATACCACTCATCATTGTAAGTGAATGTGGACGGTAGCCCTTCCGTAATCGGGTGTTGCGCAGCCACTACATGGAAGGTTGCCTCCTGGGGTTTGGGATGATTTTGGAAATACCCGCCGACCAGGCGACCATACCATCCCCAATCATATTCCGTATCTGATGCAGCATGAACGCCCACAAAACCACCCCCAGCCTGGATATACCGCTCAAAAGCCGCCTCCTGGTAATGGTTGAGGGCATCACCCGTGGTGCTCAGGAATACCACGGCCGAATAGGCTGCCAAGCTATCGTCATTAAACCACTCGGCATTGGTAGTCGTATCGATATCAAATCCGTTCTCCGCAGCAAGTTTAATCAATGCTTCATTACCTGCGGGTATGGATTCATGGTAGAATGCCGCAGTTTTACTAAACACCAAAATTTTAGGCTTGCCGCTGCGCTTATTGCAGGAATGCACCGCGAAAAAAACGACCAAGGATAAAATGAATAAAAACGATTTAGTAATGGTCCACTGAGAAAATTTTTTCATGCTACGGTCTATCATGTTTATATCTGGATTGCAAAAATGATAATTTTCGTAATAATTCCGCGATAAATTTCAAATACTTTAGTAAGTTTTCTGGTACAATCGGCTAATCCCAACCTACCCAACCAAATTCCCAATTCTTTACAGATTTGGGCGGTTACTTCACTGCCGACGACAATATGTAGTGAATGATGGATAAGTTGGAAGCATACCAAGATTTAGCGATGGTAATCGCTTGGCCAGATAAAACGGCGCGTGGCGACGAGTTTTGGATGGCTTTACTGAAGCAACTTGGTATCGTTAAAAACCTAAATTTCAAAGTAGGCCATGCAGCCATTGTGTTGATCAATCGGCGAAGCGGCGCACTGGCTTATTACGATTTCGGCCGTTATGTCACGCCTCGTGGATACGGAAGGGCACGCGATGCCGAATCCGATCCGCGGCTGAAGTTATTCACACAAGCCCGGTTTGACCAGCAAGGCAACATCGGTAATCTGAAAACGGTGCTCGCCGAACTCGAACAAATTGAATACGCCACCCACGGTGGTGGACGGTTACTATTTTCCGTGATATCGGAACTATCTTACGCAGCATCAAGCCAATTTGCCCAATGTATCGTGGCACGTGGCCCGATAAAGTATGGTGCCATTGCCCAGGGCAATAACAGTTGCTCGCGCTTCGTGGCCCAAGTGCTTCTGGCTGGCCTGCCAGCCCGGCATCCGGCCCGGATACGGATAGGCCTACCGGAAAGCCTCAAAGCAAGCCCGGTAAGCAACGTGGTGAACGCATCACCTGATAAAATTATCTATTGCCATCAAGGAAACGTGTTGGAATCACTGCGGATGACCAGGTGGCAGTCCTTGCGTTTTCAGGTGGGCCTGCTGTGCCATAACCTGTCTTCCGCCAAAGCTAAGGACCTGCCGTGCGACCGTGAGCCGGGCAGCATGGGCGAACCGGAAAAACCGACGTCGGTGCCGGAATCCGCCTGCTGGCTGGGCGGTATTGGGGAAGGGGCTTGGTATTCGCTTGAAAATGGGGACGTACCAGCGCAGTTCATCGTGACAAGGTATGCTACCGATGGCAGCGAAGATTACTGCGTCGATTGCATCGCCAAACACCCCATTGATCTCAGCCTGCCCTATACGTTTACGTACCATTGCCATTATCAACGGCATATCCTTATTCAAAACGGCAAACAAATTGCGCTGGAAACGTTCAGCCTTCCCATGAAGCGCACAGGCACTGCCTAACGTCACTATAACACACACAAACAACATGGAGTTAACTATTTTAAAATCAAAAATCCACACTGTAAAAGTAACCGAAGCCAATGTCGAATATAATGGATCCATTACCGTAGATGCGGATTTACTGGATGCCGCCCAAATCAAAAAATACGAACAAGTATATATCAATAACGCGGTAAACGGCAGCCGGATTATGACCTATGTGCTTCCCGGAAAACGCGGAAGTGGTGAAGTGTGCATGAATGGTGGGGCCGCACTGCACGCCAAAGTGGGTGATACCGTGCATATCTTGAGTTTCTGCAAGGTAAGCGAAGAAGAGGCTGACAACTACGAGCCCATACTGGTGTTTACCAAAGTGGGCAATCAAATAGCGTCTGTGGAGCGGTATAATTATTAACGGTTAGCCCCGCGTCTTACGGCTGTTATTCGGCACGGCACGGTATGCCTTTTCATCCGCAGATGTAAAGACACATAAAACCATGCCGGCCGCTGCCACTGGTCATAAGTTTCTTGACCCGCGCATGACAGCTACGTTACGATGATTGTGTAAGCTTGCAGGAAACTAAAGGCTTTAGGCAGGATATGCGTAGCGCTTGTTTCTATCTGCTATTACCGTTGATGACGGGGATGCTTACCGCTACTGCCCAGGAGGTGATCATCAAGGGAAGGGTGGTAAATCCGGATGGCGATCCGCTACAGGGTGCCAATGTATTCATTAAGGGTACCGTATCCGGTAGTTCCACCGATGAAACGGGCGCATTTTCATTCGCCACCACTATCCGGGGAGACACCGTCTTGGTCGCCCGCCATGTCGCCATGGAAACCCGGGAAATTGCCTTTTCAATCGATTCGAGCATCATACCTATCATGATCATGCTTCATCAGCGGTATAACCTGCTCGATGAAGCTTCCGTAAGCATCAGCAACTACGCCGCCCTGGACAACAACCGCTCGATTAGCCTGACAACGATGGATGTGGATACCTCGCCCGGAAGCGATGGCGATGTCACCACCGCCCTGCGGGATTTACCGGGGGTACAGGCCATTGGGGAAAGCGGGGCGCTTTTTGTGCGGGGTGGCAGCGACGAAGAAAGCAAAACGTTTATCGATGGGCTGGAAATCACCCATCCCTATTTTACGGGTGTCCCGGATATCGCGCAGCGTAGCCGCTACTCGCCGCATCTGTTTGAGGGCATCACGTTCAGCACCGGGGGGTATGCCCCTGCCTATGGCGGGGCGCTGTCTTCCATCCTGTCGCTGGACACACGCAACCACCCGCAAAAAAACTCCACCGTATTGGCACTTATCCCCTATGGCGCTCAGCTGGGGCATGATCGGCTTTTCAGCGAAACAACCTCCGCTGGTTTTGATGTCGGCTATTCCAACTTCGGCCCGTATTACAACCTCATCCATCACCGCACGGATTGGATACGTGCGCCGGAAAACTGGATGGCCAATGCAAATTTCAGGCAAAACACGCCCGGAAAAGGCATCATCAAATGGTTTGGGTATGCCAACACGTCGTCCCAATCGGCCAATCTTCCCGACGTAAATGCACAGGGCCTACTACGTCCTTTGTATGTAGCTAATGATAATGCTGTATCGCTCCTGACGTTCCAGCAACCGCTTTCCCGTGGCAACGGCTCCGTGTATATCGGCTATGGTTTTAATTTCAACAAGGATAACCTCCGCACAACGGATCACACGGCTGAAACCCGCCAGTCCCAGCATCAGCTGCGCATTGCCGTGCACAGGCCACTATCCGCTTCCGTACGGCTCGATGTGGGTACCGAGGGATACCTCGTACACTTCGAATCCGCCCCCTATGCAACACCTATCGCTGATCGGAAGGTAGCCGCTTGGACAGAACTTACCGTGGCGGCCTTGGGCCGTGCCACCATCAGGTCTGGTGTCCGCGTCGATTACAGCCGCCTGCTCCCCCGGCCTGTGCTCTCACCGCGTATCACGGGAAGTTACCAGCTCACCACTGCCGACCGCATCTCACTGGTGGTGGGCAGCTACACACAGCAACCAGCGTACAGCTACCCGTTGCCGACCCAGCACCCCAGTTACCAACGTGCTACCCACTACATTGCCAATTTCCAGCGGGGCAAAGACGGTAAAACCTTACGCATCGAAACCTACCACAAAGCCTACCACGGACTACTTACCACCGCTGCCAGCAGCGGGACAAACGATGGAACCGGATTTGCTTATGGGCTGGATGCATTTTGGCGCGATCAACAGTCGGTAACCGGCCTCGATTATTGGATTTCATACAGCTGGCTGCATACGAAACGCAGGTACCTCGACTACCCCATAAGCACGGCACCTACTTTTGCAAGCCCGCACACATTCCACGCAGTAGCCAAGCAATTCATACAGTCTTGGGGGATCTTCATCGGTGCTTCTTACACCCTGGCGGCAGGCAGGCCTTACTTTAACCCATTGAACCCGGTTTTCCTCGCTGATCGCACACCGGTATACCACAATGTAAACGTAAACACGGCTGTATTGCGCAAATGGGGTAACACGTTCATCACCCTTGTTGCGGCGCTAAACAACGTCGTGGGTAGCCACCAGGTTTTCAACTACCAGTATGCTGATGACGGCAGTTTCCATATGCCAATAGCACGCCCCTATGGCCGCAGCCTCCTATTGGGGTTATTTATCAGCATGGGCAAAGACCGATCGGATGAACTATTAAATCAATTACCATAAAAGGAGGGAAAAAATGAAACTGCTCTTATTCGTACTCATAGGATTGACAATCCGTAACACTGAAACACGTGGACAGTCCATCGAGCAATTGCTCACGCCAAAAATCGCTACCTTGGAAACCGCACGTGGCGCGGACAACCTCCAACGCCTGGCCAACGATTTTGAGCGCATCGCGCTGGCGCATCCGAAAAATTGGCATGCCCAATATTATACCGCTTATGCGTACACAGTGCTGGCATTCCAGTTGCCCAAGGGGAAGATTGATGCAACTTGTGACCGCGCGGTGGAGTACCTCGATAAGGCTGTTGGGATACGCCCAAAAGAGGTCGAAAATTATGTCTTGATGGCTTACCTGCTTAGCGCACGCATCAATGTAAACCCCATGTTCAGGGGAGCCAGCATGGGCAGCCAAAGCAAGGAGCACCTCAACAAAGCTTTCGAGCTGGCCCCCGACAATCCGCGGGCCTATTATGTCCGGGGAATGGGCATTTTCCGCACACCGGCAGCTTTCGGCGGCGGCAAAAAAAAAGCCCGGCCTTATCTGGACAAGGCTATGGAGACATTCAATACACTGAAAGACGTTTCCCCCCTGGATCCCCGATGGGGCAAGAACGAGACGGCGCAGCTTTTAGCTGAATATTGACGAAGGTTTTGTTTAGGCAATTACTCACTGCGTGAGGAGCATGCTTTTGCCTCAGCGCAAGGCTTTCCGCCGTTGCCACGGCAGGGCCTTCCTTTTTTCCTTGATGAAAAAAGGAAGCAAAAAAATCAAGACTGTGAAGGCTATCTTGCAGCCTGATAGCAAAGCATCCACGGCGCGGATTGCAGCCGCTGCGCTCCCTCAATCCGCTTGGTGAGTTGCCAGTACAGAGGGCACTACAAATGCTTTGCCGCTCGCTGCTTCCATATCCTTCAAGGTCGGTCCGGCTCAGATGATAATTCCGTGCGGCTTTCAGCAACAACCCTCCGTATAGCATAGGTTACCGAATAGGAGATTTTGCGGCAAGCAGGTTGAGGCACTACCTTTGTAGCAAAAGATCCAAGCGGTGATTTTTGGGTACTTTTGATCGCAAAAGTACCACGCCTGTCGCGGCGAGCGACGGAAAGCCTTTGCGGGCAAAAGCAAAAAAAGTTCATTTACCACCATCAAAAGTTAAATGCAGGTGGCGTGGCCCTGAGCGATAGCAATACAGCACTACGCTATTTTATTTAGTATATTTGCCCAACAAAGGAGACACGGAATGAAACGATCAGGCATTGCCAACCTTCCCCTGCACCATGGTTATGTACCGGTCTGGCTTGCTGAACGAATGGCAAAGCTGGGATTGGTCATCACGGAGCACATCCTGCAAGACTTTGGGAAGGAAGAATACTTGAAAAGGCTCAGCGATCCCTTCTGGTTCCAGAGCTTGGGCTGCGTGATGGGCATGGATTGGCATTCCTCAGGCATTACCACCTCCGTGCTCGGCGCATTGAAAAAGGCCGTCAACCCACTTTCGAAAGAGTTGGGCATCTATATCTGCGGCGGTAAGGGCAGGCATTCCAAAAATACACCGCAGGAGCTGTACCTGTATAGCGATAAGCATGGCTTGGATGGAGCGGGGTTGGCAAGGGTCTCAAAGCTGGTTGCCAAAGTGGATAATTCTGCCATACAGGATGGCTACCAACTCTATTTACACACGTTCATCGTCAGCGACGAAGGTGGGTGGACCGTCGTGCAGCAGGGGATGAAGGATGCAGACGCCACGGCCAGAAGGTACCACTGGTACTCGGATGGGTTTACGTCGTTTACCGAGCAGCCGCACAGTGGCATCTGTGGTGTGAACCAAGGGAAGATTATTGACATGACGGCGTTGGAAGCGAAACCCACAAAAACCGCTATCCTCAATTTATGTACGGAAAAACCGACCGCTGTCCTCGCTGAACTGTCTACCCTGTCCATGCCCAACCGCCACTACGTCACCGCCAACGACATCAACCTCAAACGGTTGGGGGCCATGCTCTGGCTTACCCATGAAAAACGACCTGCCGATTTTGATGAGCTACTATTGCTACAGGGTATGGGCGCACGCACATTACAGTCGCTGGCCTTGGTAAGCGAAGTGATCTACGGCACGCCAACCCGATTTGACGACCCTGCCCGGTTTTCGTTTGCCCATGGCGGCAAAGATGGGCACCCCTTCCCCGTGCCTACAAAAGTCTACGACGAAACCATCGATATACTCCATAAGGCCGTCCAGCAATCCAAACTTGGCTTGAATGACAAAAAACAAGCCATACAGGCGTTGAGCAACCTCGCTTTCCGGGCAGAAGAAGACTTCATAGCCAAGGACAACCTTGATGAACTATTGGAACGGGAACGGGGCAATGCTTGGCGATACGGTGGAAAGACCGTCCTTGGCGATTCCATGCCTCCGGTAAACAAGCAATTGCGGCTGTTTGATTGACATCAATACGGCGGTGGGCTCAATGAAGTCCATCCGCCATCGACGATAAGCGTCTGCCCCGTGATATGCCGTGCTTCATCGCTGACGAGAAAGAGTACCGCTGCGGCGATATCGGCCGTGGTCGCCGGCCGACCCATTGGCGTCAAGCGCGACCAAACCGCTTCATATTCATTGTCGGCCACGGTGCGTTCAGTCAGCGTCGCGCCGGGAGCTACCGTGTTTACATTAATCCCGAACGGGCCCAATTCCACGACCAAATGTTTTGCCAGCATCTCCAATGCAGCTTTGGACATGCCGTAGGCTGCCAGGTTTTTATGCGCCTGGTGGCCGGTCGCCGACGAAGTAAAGAGTATTGATCCCCCTTTTCCTTCTTCAATAAATCGCTTGGCCACGGCCTGCGCAAGGAAAAACGTGCCGCCGAGGTTTACATCCATCACTTTTCGGAACGATTCCGGGGAATATCCCAGAAAATCGCCAAACAGGGTAATTCCGGCATTGGCTACCGCGATGTCGAGGCGCCCCGTCTCCGAAACCGCGGTAGCGACCAATTCCCGAATAATCGCCAGATCACTGGAATCCCCCGGACAGGCGATGCACCGCCCTACTTCCTGCACCTGGTGTGCGGCATGAGCGGTCAATGATTCGTCGATATCGTTAAGCAATACGGTTGCCCCGCCAAGGGCCAGTTGCTTGCATATTTCAAAACCGATGCCCTGCCCGGCGCCGGTCACAATGGCAGTTTTGTCTTTAAATCTTCCTGGTGTCATCAAATTAGCAATTATAACTATCAGTGTGAATCGCGGGAAACTTCACTTCCCGATCCGCCCTTCAGAAAACCAAAATCAGTACCCAGGTGGGCCTGCTCCACGTGGTCTACATACAGCTTCGCGTAGCCCCGCGTAAACGGATTGGTAGGGTAAGCCTGCGACGCTTTCCGCTCCTCCAGCTCGGCGGCATCTACCAATAGATCAAGCCGCCGACCAGCAACGTCCAGCCTGATGAGGTCGCCATCCCGCACCAGCGCAATCATGCCCCCGT
Source organism: Parapedobacter koreensis (assembly GCF_900109365.1). Taxonomy (GTDB): domain Bacteria; phylum Bacteroidota; class Bacteroidia; order Sphingobacteriales; family Sphingobacteriaceae; genus Parapedobacter; species Parapedobacter koreensis. Next base: position 405,509 of record NZ_FNZR01000002.1, read on the forward strand.
CGGCGGCTTCCGGCGAAACGTGCAGCACTACGGTCCCAAACCCCGTTCCGCTCATCCGTCCGTCCGAAATCCGCACCATGTCTGTAATCCCTTTGGCAAGCAGTTTCGTCGGTAAGCCCATATTCCCCACTTCGGGCATCCCGGGATACCCCTTTGGCCCCACGTGCTTCAGCACCAATACGCTGTTTTCGTCCACATCAAGGTCGGGATCATCAATTTTACGCTTATAATCCTCAATGTCTTCAAAAACGACTGCCTTTCCCGTATGCTGCATCAACGGCACGCTGGCCGCGGAAGGCTTAAGCACACCCCCGGCTTCACAAAGGTTGCCTTTCAGTACCACCACGCCCGAGACTTCATTAAAGGGTTGATCCAGATCTGAAATGACGTTCCGGTTTAAACTTACCCTGCCGGCGATATTCTCCCCTACCGTACGGCCATTCACCGTGATACAATCGTTATGGAGATACCTGCCGATGGCATGCATCACAGCCGGCAGCCCGCCTGCATAATACAAGTCTTCCATGAAATACTTGCCCGAAGGCTGCAAATTCGCGACCAGCGGGATATTTCTGGAGAACGCGTCAAAGTCATCTATCGTAAGCGGCACGCCGATCCTTCCCGCGATGGCAAGCAAGTGGATGACAAAATTGGTAGATCCGCCGATTGCAGCGTTTACCTTGATGGAATTTTCAAAGGCCTGGCGGGTGAGCACAGTAGATAGTTTCAAGTCCTCGTTTACCATCTCCACGATACGCCTGCCGGACAATTGAGCAAGCACTTTCCGGTTGGCATCTGCCGCCGGTATCGCGGCATTCCCGGGCAATGTGAGCCCCAAGGATTCCACCATACAGGCCATGGAGGAAGCCGTTCCCATGACGGCACAATGCCCCTGGCTCCTGCATAAGCCAGCCTCCGCCAGGTTTAATTCTTCCTCGCTCATGATGCCGGTACGCACATCTTCGGAAAACCGCCATACATCGCTGGTGCCGATATCCCGCCCGTTGTACTTGCCTGTGAGCATCGGACCTCCCGATACCACGAGGGCGGGCAGATCGACGCTGCATGCCCCCATCACCAATGATGGGGTGGTTTTGTCACAGCCGCACAGCAATACCACGCCGTCAATGGGATTGGCCCGGATGGATTCTTCGACATCCATGCTGGCGAGGTTGCGGAAAAGCATGGCCGTGGGTTTCATCAGCGTCTCCCCCAATGACATGACAGGAAATTCGACCGGATATCCGCCAGCTTCGAGGATGCCTCGTTTCACCGATTCGGCCAACTCCCTGAAATGGCCATTACAGGGCGTAAGCTCAGACCAGGTGTTACAAATACCGATAATGGGCTTCCCCCGGAATTCGTAGTCGGGTATCCCTTGGTTTTTCATCCACGCCCGGTAGATAAATCCATCTTTACCCTTCCTACCGAACCATTCCTGACTCCTTAATGATTTTGTAGCCATTAAAAATGTGTTTAGTTTTATAATTAGTATCGGTATCCGACGATACCTCGTTCAAAGCTATGAAAAATTTCCATAAAAAAACCGCCCGTCATAAACGAGCGGCCGCCCCAATGGGATTAGGGGCTATCAACCTAAACCGCCGCAAATATACTAATTTTTTTAACATGGTTACCAATTTGTTAACTTAGTGAAAAAAGACCGGGCATAAATTTTTCCGATTTCACCGACCAAAAATTCCTTAATCGGATTTTTTATAGTAGGTTTGCACACTTTTAGCAGTTGAATGTTTATACCGGAAGTGCTTAAGAACGAGCTGGCCAAACCAAAGCTTATCATTGTCACCACGCACCATAAACCCGATGGGGATGCATTGGGATCGTCTTTGGCTGTCTACCATTGGCTGAAAGCCAAGGGCCATACCATACATGTCATCGTTCCATCTGACTTTGCCACTTTTCTGGATTGGATGCCCGGCAGGCAGGATGTGCGGATATACCTTGACGATAAGGCCGCCAATGATGCGTTGATTGCTGCTGCCGACTTGATTTTCTGCTTGGATTTCAATGGGCTGGCTCGTATCCATGCGATGGAAGGTGCTGTGAGGGATGCATCGGGAACGAAAATCATGATCGATCACCACCTGGATCCGGAAGGTTTCGATGACTACCGGCATTGGGACAACCATGCTGCCGCATCTGCGCAGTTGGTATATGATTTCATCGCCAATGTAATGGATGATCGGCAGTCTATCACGCCGGAAATCGCTACATGCCTGTATACGGGTATCATGACGGATACCGGATCTTTCCGCTTCCAGACGACTACACCTGCTATACACCTCATTGCCGCGGACCTCATCACCTTGGGGGCCAAAAACTGGAAAATACATGAGGCGATATACAACAGCTACACCGAAAACCGATTAAAGTTTCTCGGCTTTTGCTTGTTAAACAGGCTCGAAGTACTCCATGAATACCACACGGCCTTGTTTAGTATCTCCCGTGAAGACCTGTACCGGTTTAAAATCACTACGGGGGATACCGAAGGGCTGGTGAACTACGCCTTGGCCATCAGCGGCATGAAGCTTGCAGCATTAATCATCGACCGCACCGAGCAGGTGAAGCTTTCGCTGCGATCTGTGGGGGATTTTCCCTGCAATGAGGTATGCAAAACGCATTTCAATGGTGGGGGCCATCGCAATGCAGCCGGTGGCAATTCCAATGAGCCACTGGCGAATGTCGTACTGAAATTCAAATCGATATTACCAGAATATAAAGCGCTTTTAATACAATAATTTTTAATTACACACAAAAAAATGAAGAAATCAATTTTTAGTTTAGGGCTTGCAGTCGTCGTGCTGGCCAGTGCCTGCCAGCAATTCAAGACGGGCGAAGGGGGGTTGAAATACAAAATTGTGAAGGACAACGGCCAGCCGAAAGCACAAACAGGAGACCTGCTCTCGGTAAACCTGACCGTCACTACAGATAGGGATTCATTGTTATCCAGCACCTATAAAATTGGGTTGCCGCAAATCGTAACGATTGCTGCCGACTCGCTTCCCGGATTGTATCCGGGTGATTATAACTCCATGTTCCGGATGCTCGGCGAAGGCGACAGTGCCGTATTCCAACTGGATTTGGATACCATGGCGGCCAAAACCATGCAGCCAAAGCCAGACTTTGCCAATAAGTATGTGACCTTCAATGTAAAGGTGAATAAACATTTCAAAAAGGGCGAATTAACAGATAGTGCCCTGTACGCAGAGGTAAACACCTATTTCGATGCCGAAATAGAAAAACTGAAGGCTTCCGAAGAAAGCAAAATTAGCAGCTACATTGAAAAGAACAAGTTGGAGCCGGTAAAGACCGCATCTGGCTTGCAATACGTAATCACCGAAGAAGGTACCGGTGAAAAACCGGTTGCAGGTGATACGGTAAAGGTCAATTATACCGGCTCATTGGTTGCATCCGGTGATGTGTTTGACACGTCCATCAAGGAGGTAGCCGAAACAAACAAAATATACAACGCGATGCGGCCCTATGAACCGGCCAAGTTTGCTATCGGTGTCCGCCAGGTCATCCCCGGATGGGACGAAGGCCTATTGTTATTGCCCAAGGGAAGCAAGGCTAAACTGATCATCCCATCCCAACTGGGCTATGGCGAACGCGGAGACGGACGTGGCGTCATCCCGCCTTTTGCTCCGTTGGTTTTCGATGTCGAGCTCATCGACATCCTCAAGCCCGCAGTACAGGATACCACTGCGCAGCAATAAAAAAACAAACGGACGCCTTCCCCTTCGGAAGGCGTTCTTGCTTTTAAAGGGCAAGTTAGCTAAGTTTGCAACGTACCCCCACTTCTGACAATGACACTTACCGATACCCATACACATCTTTACTATTTATATGGTACGCCCGAGCTGGACAGCCAGATGCAACGCTGTTTTGACAATGACGTACGGCATTTGCTGCTGCCCAACGTAGACAGCGCTTCCATACCGAAGGTGTTGGGTACAGCCGCTACCTACCCGGACAGCTGCTACCCGATGATGGGGTTGCACCCCTGCGACGTAAAGGCCGATTATCCTAGCCAATTGGCTACCATCGAAAAAACAATAGCCGCAAACAACATTTACGGCATCGGCGAAATCGGCATTGATCTGCATTGGGACAAAACAACGCTATCCCTGCAACAGGAAGCTTTCCGCATACAAACCGGTTGGGCCAAGGAACTTGGGCTCCCCGTGTCCATCCATTGCCGCGATGCGTTTGATGAGCTCTTCCAATTGCTTGAAGAAATACAAGATGGCAGGCTTACCGGTGTGCTGCACTGCTTCACTGGAAATCACGAACAAGCCCAGCGCACGGTAGCCTTGGGGTTGCACCTGGGCATTGGTGGCGTGGTCACCTACAAAAACGCCGGGCTCGATGCGGTCGTGGCAGCACTCAGCCTCGATCATATCGTGTTGGAGACCGACGCCCCTTACCTCGCTCCGGTGCCACATCGGGGCAAAAAGAATGAAAGCAGTTACTTATTGTATATTGCGCAAAAAATTGCAGATTTGCACGGGGTGACATTGGATACCGTGGCCGCGACCACCACGGAAAATGCCAAGCGGGTTTTCGGAATTTAGACCCCGATACCAATCGGGATAACCATAACGCTAACTGGATGAATAATATTTTCGTAATTTATACGGGTGGGACTATCGGAATGGTCAAAGACGAACAAAACGGCACATTTATCCCGTTTGACTTCGACCTCATCGCCAAGAATATTCCCGAACTCGCGCGGCTTAATTACAACCTACGTGTGCATTCCTTTACGCCCATCATCGATTCTTCCAATATGCAACCGGCCATCTGGGTGGAAATGGCCAATATTATCCGGGAAAATTATGATACCTGCGACGGCTTCGTCATCCTCCACGGCTCTGACACGATGGCTTTTTCCGCATCAGCGCTCAGTTTCATGCTTGAAGGGCTTCAAAAACCGGTCATCCTTTCCGGATCGCAGCTACCCATCGGCGAGATACGTACAGACGCAAGGGAAAACTTAATCACCGCATTGGAACTTGCTTCCGCAAAAAAGAAAGGCAAATCACTCATCCATGAAGTGTGCATCTTCTTTGACAATAAATTATTCCGTGGCAACCGATCGTTTAAATACAACTCAGCCAAATTCGAGGCCTTCCGGTCGCCTAACTACCCGGTACTAGTGGAAGCTGGTGTGCACCTCAAGTATACCAAGGACGCGTTGCTTGACAACAGCGACAAAGAATTTATCTTGCATACCAAACTGGACAATTCGGTATCCGTACTCAAGTTGTACCCGGGTATCAGCCCGCAGGTCGTGCGTGCCGTGTTGGAATCCGAGGCCCGGTCTGTCATCATGGAAACGTTCGGCTCGGGAAACACGACCACCGCTCAGTGGTTCCTTGACCTGATCGATGAAGCTATCCGCCATGGCAAAAATATCCTCAACATCTCCCAGTGCAAGGTGGGCAGCGTAGAGCTGGGGCGCTATGAAACCAGCCGCTACCTGAAAGAAATGGGCGTAATCAGCGGATACGACATGACCTTCGAAGCCGCTGTGACCAAACTGATGTACCTGCAAGGGGAATTTGAAAACCAACAAGATGTAGCCTACTGGGCGGAACAGAATATCCGGGGTGAATTAACCGCGTAGGGCATCCGCCACGATAAAGGTACTCCCCCCAATGAAGATGAGGTCGGCAGGATGGGCATGCTCCCGGGCGGCATGGACAGCCTCCGCTACCTTGCCATATGCTTCACCATGCAGCCCATAGCGCATAGCCGTAGCGCGTAATTCGGATGCTGGCAATGCCCTGGGCATTGCCACTTCACTGAAGTAATACCGGGCGTCCTTGGGCAGTAGCGGCAGCATCTTATCCAAATCCTTGTCACGCATGACGCCGATGACGATATGCAGATCCCGGTGGGGCGTAGCCATAATGTTGGCCAGCACTTCGCGCCAGCCATCCAAGTTGTGTCCGGTATCGCAAATTACCAACGGGTTGGTCGATAAGGTTTGCCAGCGTCCCATCAAGCCGGTGAGTTCCTGCACCCGCGCCAAGGCGTGCCTAATATGCGCATCGGTAATGGAAAAACCCGCCCGGCGCAATTCATCCACCGCACAAAGTACCGTTGCGACGTTCTTGACCTGATAGCTACCTGTCAAATCCAGCGCATAGATCGATCCCGTGGTACTAGACCGATGGGTGGCATCCACGTATAACAATCCCGAATCTTTGCTCATTCCTGTGACCTGCCACAGCTGGGACGCATAAGCAAGCCGACTGCCTCGCTCGGCCGCGAAACGTTCAAAAACACCGGAGACCTCCGCTTGCCATTCACCGATGACCACCGGTATGCCCGGCTTCATGATGCCCGCTTTCTCGCTGGCGATTTCCTGTAGCGTATTACCCAATAGCTGGGTGTGGTCATAGCCGATGTTAGTGATAATGGAGAGCAGCGGGGTGATGATGTTGGTCGAATCGAGCCTTCCCCCCAACCCGGTCTCCACAATCGCGATATCAACCTGCTCATCGGCAAAGCACTTGAAGGCCATCGCAACGGTCACCTCAAAAAAAGAAGGCTCCACGGCTGCCATCAATGCTTGGTGATCACGGACAAAGCCTGCGACTGCCTCTTTGGCAACCATCGTGCCGTTTACGCGTATCCGCTCCCTGAAATCCAGCAGATGGGGCGACGTATAGAGCCCGGTCTTATAGCCCGCTGCCTGCAAAATAGCCGCGAGCATATGCGAGGTGGAACCCTTGCCGTTCGTTCCGGCTATATGCACCGATTTAAAGCGTTCATGGGGGTTGCCAAGTGCTTCGCAAAGCCGGTAGGTATTGGTCAGATCTTTCTTTATTGCCGATGCGCCGTCACGCGTAAACATGGGCAAACGCGCATAAAGGTATTCAACCGCCTCGTTGTATTGCATAGCAGGTATGGGAAGTATGGGAATAGCTTTATTATTTCAAGCGAAACCGAACTGGGACAATAGCCTTCTGGACAGTTGGTGCCCGCTCCAGCTCATTCAGCCGCGCACCACGCAAAGCCCGCTCACACTTTTCCCAAAGGCTCCGGTCTGGCAACGTGGTACCCTTCACCCCTGCCCGTGCATAGGTGATTGTCCCATTGGGCGCAACGTGTACTTCCACGGCCACCACGCCTGCCTGTTGGCCGTTGTCCTCGATTTGGGGAGGCACCACCCAGCGCCTATTGGCTATGGTAAGCCCGGACGTACCGAAGCCCGATCCGCCCTCGCCATAGTTTGCCGCCAGTGGATCGCCCTGCGCACTACCTTGGTTGCCAGCTTCCGCCCCCGTACCATCGCCCTTGCCCGGGGCATTGTTGCGCTTGCCTGTATACAAGGCATTGGGGTTTACCGCTGGTTTACTCTCCTTTTTTTCCACGGTAGTTTCCTCCGCATTGGCCTTTTTGGTTTCATTGGCCACCACTGCAGGAGCGTCGTCCATATCCTGCGTAGCCACGGTACGCTCGGTCACCTGCTGGGAGGGCGTCGGTTGTGTCTCCTGTTGCGGATCAATCCTATCCGGCCGTACATTATTGGCATTCGGATCCGTGGACGGCTCGTCCACGGTCATATAATCGTCGCCCATGCCCACTTCGGACGTGCCGTAATTCACAATAATGCCGCCTGTCCCAATTTCGGGAAACGCCGACCCAATCATAATAAAAAAACTGATCAGCAACAATCCCCCCATCACGCTACCCGATATCCACAATGCTTTCGGGTAGTTGTTGTCTTCCTGTAAATGATAATAGCCCATCGTATTTCAATACGTCTTTGTTTCAATTAGATGCGCGCCACATGCGCATTCCATAAATCAACCTTCGTTATTCCCGCATCGGTTCCGTAGCCAGTACCAAGCGTATCTTCAGCTTGTTGGCGATGTCCATCACGGAGATCACATTCTGGATAGGCACTGTACTATCAGCATAAAGCATGATGGTCAGTTCTTCCCCGGGCTGGACGTATGCTTGGACAGCGTTTGACAAGTTGGCATAAGGCACCTCCTGTTTATCGAGGTAATATTTCAAATCCTGGGTCACAGACACGGTCACCGTCTTCTTCGCTACGGACTGTTCGCCCGCGCTCGAACGCGGCAACAGTAATTTGACAACCTGCGGGTTAGCCACGGCAGATGCCAGCAGGAAAAACAACATCAGGAAAAACATGATGTCATTCAGGGAATCCGTGAAAACCCTTATTTCCGATTTATTTCGTCTTGCTCGTAAATTCATCGCATTAGCACAGTTTAAGAGCCCGGTTCATCCAATAAGTCAACAAACTCGATTGCATCGGTTTCAATCCGGAGAATCAGCCGCTCCAGCATCGTATTCAGCACATGGTAGCCGGAGAAAGCCAGAATACCGATGGTTAACCCCGCAGCGGAAGCGATCATCTTGACGTATAATCCACCGGAAACGCTGGCGATATCGATACCACCCGCGGCCTCCACATCCCTGAAGATAATGATAACCCCGAAAATCGTTCCGACAAAACCAAGCATCGGCGCTACAGCGGATATGATACTCAATATATTGAGGTTCTTCTCCAGCCGGGCAACCTCCAGTTTGCCGATATTTTCAATGGCCCCTTCAATATCTTTAATCGGCCTACCTATCCGTAGCAAGCCCTTCTCAAGCATTCGCCCCAGTGCACTGTTGCTCGCCCGGCAAACGGACAGCGCCGAATCCAGCCTACCCGATAGCACGCTTTGCTTCACATGCGACATCAAGCTGGGATCGTATTTGGACGCCTTCTTGATGGTCAGGTACCGCTCAATAAAAATGACCAGTGTAGCAAAGAGCAATAACGCCAACGGGATCATTATCCATCCAGCCTTGACCAATAAACCTATCAAGCTTACTTGTTCATTCGCAAGTTCTACAGTTTGCTGCGCTGCACCCGCCAACGTGTCAAGCGGGTATACGGTGTCTTGTTGTAATAGTGACATAAATTGTTGGTATGGTTTCCTATGCTTGTTTTATAATCTGCTTATTAATGTGTTGTTATTGGTCGCGTTCTACTTTCGCTATCCATGCGCCAGGCTCAAAGGTTTTCTGCACCCTGGCCAATTCCCTGTACGCTTCTTCTTCTGTCTCGAATGAACCCCAGCTTATCTTCTTACGGTTGCCGGGCATCCTGCTGTTGATGGCATGGAGTTCATAGCCCTTGGCTTTCATCTGGGCAACATATTTTTCCGCCTGTGCCATCGTGGCAAACGAGCCTACAATGATTTCGTAGGTGACCGCTGGCTTTGCCACCACTTCCGGAGGGTTTACCACGCTATCTGCCGATAGGCTATCCACAGGCTGTGCCTGCGTTGTGTCAAGTGCGACGGTATCAACGGTGACGATCGGTATTTGGACCGGTTGCCTACTTGGCTCGCTACTGCCCCCCCGGGCGGTATCACCTTCCCGCCCAAAAAGGGAGGCGATCTTTGTTCGCTCCAGCCATGCAGGCTTGTAATACCAAGCCCATCCTACGGCGGCAAACAACAGCACGACCACCACCACCGTCGCAATCAACCATCGCGAACCACGTCCTTCACTTATGGATTCTTCAGCAACCGTTGTTTCGTCGGCCGCCACAACGGTCTCCGCCACCGCCACTGGTTGTTGTACCTCTTCGATAGCTGTCGTATGCAACGGTTTTTCCACGGGGGCAACCTCCTTTACCGGTTTGCGCCCGAAACCTTCCGCTTCAAAAGGCTTGAATACAAACGACGCACCATCAGCCAATAAATAACCCAGCCCGCTCAACAGCGCCTGACCATTGCGGCTTATGGATTCCATTATTTTTGCAATGGCCTCATCCAGTATACGTTTTGCCGCGGCCTCATCCACCTTATACTGAACCTGCACATAAGCGGCTATTGAAAAAGCATCCGGTCTGCCGCTTTCGGCCAGTGCGACATGGCTTGTAGGGGGAAGAAACATCGATTGTTCTTCATCATAAGATGCAGCAACATGCGTCACTGTAAACACGCCGATTTCCGGCACCTCCACTGCTGGGTATCGCCTTAACAAATTCACTATACACAAACCCAAATTCATACGATATATTCTTCCTCAACTTACGTCGTTTGGCACCTTCACCTCACAAAGGTAATGCCTTAAGTCGTTAAAATGAAAAGTTGACGCCACCGATGACATTCAGCCCCAACCTCGGGTAAAACAAGTAACGCTCATAGTGGGTACCCAGCATGTTGTTCAACCGCATATAAACGCCTATCTGGTCGGTAACCCGGTATTCCGCACCGGCACTCAAGTCGGCAAATGAAGGTATGGTGGTCTTCCTTGCCCCCGTGCTGCCCAGCTCGGTCATTGAATATTCCGATAGATCCACATTGGGATCCCGCACGAGTCCATATGTTTGCCCTTGGAACAGCAACTCACCGTCGATATAAAGCTTGTCGCTGATATTGAACCGCGCATTGGCAGCCAGGCGCATTTTGGGCATATACCAAGCTTCTTCTTCACGCTGGAGATCATACTCATTGAAGTTCAATTTGCCGCCTATTGTTACGACCTCCGATACACGGACGTTGAGCTCGCCCTCAAGCCCGATGATGGTGCTGGCATTTTCGCCGTCTTCATAAACCAGCTGGAACGCATAGGGCGTTCCCGGTGTAACCGCATAAAACGGCATGCCTTCGATGCGGCGGTAGAACGCCTTCACCTTATAGCCAAAGGTAGCACCGGCATTCCCTTTGATACCGCCAAATACCTGCATACGATCCACGGAATTGCGGATGTAGTTTGTATTGCCCAGCGCACCCAGCCAAGGGTTTTCCTTGGTCAACTCTTTGACCGATGTCTTATTCACATCGCCATTAATCCCTCCAAAAATGTGGGCAAATTGCGGAATGAGCGCAAAATCGATTTCTGCTGAGGGAAAGATATTGGTCCGTGAAGAATCGCCGAACTCAGACACAAAATTAGCGCCCAGCGTAATGTTGTAATTGGATCCCTGAAACCGTATATAGGGATTGATTCGCGCAATGTTGTTGCCGAGATCATAGGAAGCGTCTTTTACCGAAGTAAAGTCTCCCGAAATATTGGCTCCCACGTTGAATACGTTTAGCTGTTTATTCACATAACCAGATAAGGCAACGGCGCTTTCCTTCGTGTCATACGCATTGCTATAACTATAGGCATCCGCTTTCAGTGAATAGGAAAATGCATCCGTGGCCTGCTCATCATAATTGCTGGTCAGCTCACCGGTAAAATAAATGTCATTGAACGCCTGCTTGGCGGGATTGAGGTTCAGGTTCGTGCCATCAACGTCGCCAACCACGCCATAAAACCGCGTCCCGTACCGATTAAAGCCGATTTCCCCATCCAGTGTAACAGGCCCCAGTATGGTCCTGCCGAAGACCCCGACTTGTTGCGATGAAAATTTTTGCTCTTCGTAGGTTCCTTGCTGGCTCAGGTGCTTTACGTAGCCCCCCAACCGGGTATCCACATAGTAGTCCGAACTCAAATGGACTTCACCCAATATAGTACCCAGGTTTCCGGCACCGATCTTCACATAGTTGTTGGTCAGCGTCTGCGTCCGCGTGAAGGGCATTTCCTGGATGGCGAGTTGTTTTGTACCCGTATTGATATCCAGTTTCCTATCCAAGATTTGATAAGCCAACTTAGGTTGGTATTGCCGTTTATTGCTCATATCGGGGCTGCGCCGTATTTTCACGGCATCGGCCAGTATCGGACGGTAATCACGCACGACATCAATGGAATCAATAGTAGCAGACCTTTCGTCCCGCCGCTCCTCCTGGGCATACCCCATCATGATCATGCCCGAAAAAATTCCTGTAAGCAAATACCCGTAGCGCATTGATGTTTGAAAGATCATAAGTTATTAAAATACCCGTTACTTATTGTTCAATTTTTGTAAACGCTCCTTTGCGGAAGGTATGATATCGTCTTCCCCTTCGTAATTTTCTATCACACTCTCCAGTGTGCTCTTCGCCTGGAAATCATCCCCTTTACCTGCGTAAGCATCAGCCAGCAGGATGAAACTCTTGGCTACCCAATAGTCATGCGAAGCCATGTTGTTGATCACGTCAAATGCCGTTTCAATGGCTTTGTCGTATTCCTTCGCCTCGTATTGCAATTGACCCACCCGGTAACGTGCCTCGGCGCCCACCACGGTCTGGCTTTTCAATGCCGCGAGGTTCAGTTCTTTCATCGAATTTTGGGTATCCCCCTGCCGCAGCAAGGCGCGGGCCGTATATAAATGCGCTTTTGCAACATCTTCTTCCGACGAACGATCGTATTCCTTAATCAGCTTGGCATACTTGAGCACTTGTTCCATATCACCGATCTCATAGTAACAAACCAAGAGGTTATTCACCGCGTAGCCATAATTGGCCTTGTATTCCGAAGTCAATTCCAGTTTTTTGAGGTGCACAATCGCCTCATTATACTGTTTCAGACCTAAGTAGAGCTCCGATACGGTGAGCAAAGTGTTTTCCGTATACTGGCTGGTCCAGTCGTTGAGGATGATGTTCAGGTCGTGCAACGCTTCCTTGGGGTGTCCTGTGCGATAGAGGCTCACTCCCCGGATATAGCGGGCATGTTTCTCCTGTATCGGCTTGGGGAATTTGTCAAAATACGCATTGATAGCTTCCACGGCAGCCTGGTATTCGCCTCTTGCAAATAAGGTATGGGCTGCCTGGAAGGCCAGGTTGTCCTGCTCGGCAGAAGACAGATCACCGATATTTGTACTGGTGGCGTAGTTGATGTAGCCGGAAGCATCACCCCTATCCAGGTAGATATTCTCGATGGATCGCAGCGCTTGCCTGGCCTCGTCCGTGGTCGCGTGCTCTTCCACCACCCTCCTGAAGGTAGCCATGGCCGCTTCGGTATCGTCTTTATTGTATTGGACAAGGCCGATGGTCATCAATGCCCGCGGGGCGTAGCTACTCCGTGGATACTTTTCAATCATTTGCTGCAATCCTTCGATGGCCGTGTCATAATCGCCCATGGTGAAATACGTATAAGGAATCTCAAAAGCTACATCATCGGCATAGTTCGAGTTGGGGAATTGCTCCACCACCGAACGCAGTGTACCGAGCTTTGCGTCATTGCTGCCTTGCAGCCCCTGGATAATCCCCCGTTGGAACAGGGCATAGTCTTGGCTGGGTGCTTTGCTATTGATCAACCGATCATAATATTGCATGGCCCGGCCATAATTGCGCATGGAAAAATACGAATCACCCAAGCGGGCGATGGCGTCATTACGCACATTCGGTTCGATGGCATTGCCCCCCGTGGATAGGAAACGTTCGAAATAGTTGGCGGCGGTATTAAAGCTGTTGTTCCGGAACGCGGCATACGCCAGCGCATAATTTGCATAGGCGTATACATCGGTCTTGCGAGCTGCGGATGTCCGCAGGAAACGCGAAAAATTCTGTACCGCTTCCCCGTATTTGCGCACTTCATACATGGCTTCTGCTTTCCAATACGTCGCCAACGCCGCTATCTCCGGATCAATGGGATACTGCTCCGACCGCATAAACAAGGAAATACCGTTTTCAAATGCCCGTTCATTATAAAACTCCAATCCCCGGTAATAGGTCACTTTCTGATAGGCCGCGTCGGCCTCCCGGCCACGATTTTTAATGGATTCGAGGATATCCACCGCTGCCCGATAATTACTCGTACCTAATAAGGTCTCCGCATAAAGCGTTTTGGCCTCTTCGAGCCGCTTGGTATTCGGATAGGTATCCAGGTATTCCTGGGTTGCTTCCAATGCCACCTGGTGGAACTCAAGCTCATAAGACAACTTCGCATAGTTGAATAGCCCTTCCTCTTTTAACGCCGGATCAAAATCCAGTTTGGACGCCTTGAAAAAAGCATTGCGCGCGGCTTGTTTATTATCTGTTTTCAGGAATGCGTCGCCGAGGGCAATCATTGCACTTTGGTAATAGGCATCGGGGTCTTCCATTTTCTCCAGCTCCGTAATTGCTTTTTCATAATCGCCATTTTTGTAAGCGATATAACCAATCTGGTAGCTGTCCTGGTTATTTTGGGTTTTCCCCTGATCATCAGCCTGGAATTTGTCGTAGTACTCCTTGGCGTTTTCAAAATCGTTCTTGGCAAAATACGTAGCGGCTACGATACGGAACATATCCGTCTCGTGCACCTGGTCAGAGGTTTCCAATATCGGCAACGCATATTCCAGCACGTCGTCATAGCGGTTGTCCAGGTAATACAGGGCTGTAATGTAGTAAGGATATGTCGCCTGGTAGGTTTTTGAACCCTTTAGTTTTTCAAATTCAGCCAGCGCCGTTTTGAAGTCCTTATCCAGGTAGCTCAGGTAGGCATAGTAATAAATGGAGGCTTCCTGGTAAATACCGCCTTCGTCTTTCAACTGCTGGAAAAGCGGCTTAGCCGACGCATAGTCATCCATCATGAAAAAGGAATAGGCTTGCTTATAGCGAAACTCCTTATTTTCCCGGCCCGCCAGGTTCCGGCTATCCAGCTTGTTGAACCATTCCAGCGTCTTCTTGTAATCTTTCTTGGCAAAATAGGACCGGCCTACTTGGAAGTAAGCCGCTTTTGCATTTGCACTGGCCGGATAATCCTTGATGTAACGGAGAAACTGGCTCTCCGCATCGGATTCCTCCAGTTCCAGTGCACAGATAGCCTGGTAGAAACGGACGTTTTCCTTCAGCAGCGTCAATTCAGCATGCTCATCTTCCTGCAAGGTCGAATTTATCCGGATGGCGTCTACTTTGTCAAAATGTTTGGCAGCGGCGGCATACTTTCCCTTTTCATACAGCTCCATCCCCGTTTTGTATGCCTGATTGACCTCCTGCCATGCGCTTTGCTGGGCCATGGCTGAGGAGGCGGCTAAAATAAATATAATCCCTAACTGATAAATCCGGTTACACATGCTGTCAAATTAGCTAATTTTTCGATTTCCTCAATTTCACACAAAGTTGGGGCCACAAAATAGTGTTACCCGTTTTGACCCACTAAATTAAGGGAGAAACCGCAACGTTTTCCCCAAAAGTTGTCCACAAATGTTAATAACATTGCACTTAGAAACACCGCTATCCGCGTTTACCTGCAAGCAGGTACAAAACGGCCATCCGGATGGCCACACCATTCTCCACTTGGTCAAGGATAATCGAATGGTGGCTATCGGCCACGTCACTGGTAATTTCCACACCACGGTTTATCGGCCCGGGATGCATGATCGTGATTTCTTTGTCGAGCGAGTCGAGCAATTGTTTGTTCAACCCATAAAGCATGGAGTATTCCCGCAGGGATGGGAAGTAAGCAATATCCTGGCGTTCCAATTGGATACGCAGCATATTGGCTACGTCGCACCAGTTGAGGGCATTGACTAAGTTATATTCAACCTTTACCCCCAGCGAGCTGATGTATTTCGGTATCAAGGTTGTCGGGCCGCACACCATGACCTCCGCACCCAATTGGCGAAGGCACAGGATATTCGATAATGCTACCCTGGAATGCAGGATATCACCGATGATAGCCACCTTCTTGCCCGCTATATCGCCGTAACGTTCACGGATGGAAAATGCATCCAATAGCGCTTGAGTAGGATGTTCATGAGCGCCGTCACCGGCATTGACGATCTGGGCCTTCACATGCTTGCTCAGGAAAATCCCTGCACCCGGATAAGGGTGCCGCATCACGATCATATCCACTTTCATGGCCAAGATGTTATTTACGGTGTCAATGAGCGTTTCCCCTTTGCTCACGGACGAAGAAGAAGCCGCAAAGTTGATGGTATCCGCAGACAGCCGCTTCTCGGCCAACTCAAACGATAGCCGCGTACGCGTAGAATTTTCAAAAAAGACATTGGCGATGGTGATGTCACGCAACGAAGGGACTTTTTTGATCGGGCGGTTCAGCACATCCTTGAAATTATCAGCGGTCTCGAAAATAAGCTGGATATCTTCCTCGTTGAGATCCTTGATACCCAAAAGGTGCTGTGTGCTGAGTTGCCTTGGTGTTGTCATTTAATGCAAAAAACGATGGTATTAATCTTCTTCTGTCAGTAGTGTAATCCGATCGTGCGTATCCACTTCTTTCCAGCCCACGGTCACCCGTTGGGAGTCTATCGAATCCACCTGTATACCGATGTAATCGGGTTCAATGGGCAATTGCCGTGAAAAACGGCGGTCTACCAAGACCAATAATTCTATCTTAGCCGGTCGCCCGAACGCCTGCAGCGCATCCATTGCCGCGCGGATGGTCCTGCCCGTCCACAGCACATCATCCATGAGGATGACCTTCTTGCCTTCTACGATAAAATCGATATGGGTACTGCTCGGCACCAATGGGCCGCTGTCTTTTCGCCTGAAATCATCACGGAAAAAGGTGATATCCAATTCGCCATAAGCAATGGCAGATACCCGTTGGATCTGTTTCAATTCTTCCACAATCCGTCGTCCGAGATTGGTACCCCGGGGCTGGATGCCAATAATCACCGCGTCGGAGAAGTCGGCATGATTCTCTATCAGTTGGTGGCATAGCCGCTGGATAGTAATCTGGAATTTCTGACCTTCCAATAATATAGATTGTTTCATTCGAAACTGACTTTCAAAGTGGCACGGAACACGCCACAAACCTACTACATTTTTTTTATTTATGGTGCCCCTGATTGAATATTTTTCCGCTACAGCAGCCTATCCAAAAGCCTCGGATCCATACCGAAAGCTGTCGGTTTGAAAAATTTTACAACGGCGAAATTTATGGCCCGCGTGTTGATGATGACATTGCGCTCGGACGGGACAATAGCCGATGGCACCGAGAAGGCTACAATGGAAGTTTCCCTGAGCATTTGCTCGCCCAACCATTGCGAGTAGTCAATATCATGCGCCCAATTGCCTGCCAGGCGAGCAGTATCGGTATGGTAAATCCGGCCCGCTTCCTGCGGTATGTCGATTTGCATTACCATCAGCTCCGCGGCGTCCTCTTTACCCTGGGCGTGCACAAATTTCTCCAGCAAGGCAAGTGAGATATATTCGCTTGAATACAGGCAGGCCATCCCTTTGGGATTCCAGCGCCCACCATATAACCGGGCTCCAGTGCCCGTCCTGTCCATGATGTAATCGCGATGCGCCAACCGATATACCCGCATGCTCAGCTATACACGCCATAAGCCATGCGGCCCAGCTCATCGGCAATAAGCTGTACCCCGCCAAAAGACCGCAACGCCTCAAAGCCAACTTCTTTGCCCAGGATGGTCTTGGGAATGCGGAGCCATGCTTCGAAAGCTGCCGCATTGCCGAAAACAGCCAACCCAATGCTGGCTAGGGCAGCCAACTGATGAAGATGCTCCGCGTGCAATCCTTCAAAAGATTTCTGTTCTTTGAGGTAACGCTGCAAAGTACGTTCGCTGATGTGGAGCATGTCTGCCCATTCCTGCTGTGTGAAAGGCAGTTTTTCATTGAGGGACTCAAACTGGGGTATAGCAAACAAATCGGCCTGTGCCGACGACAGATAGATCGCTGCAGGCTCAGCTATGCCCCGTGCGTCACGGACTGAAGATTGAGGCTTATCGTACTGGATAGTTTTCATTTTACGCCTTTTGTCATACAAATATACGACAAATATCACCATGCACCAACTATTATTTCCGCTTTGACTGTTTTTCTTTTAACTTTTTGACATCCTGCTCAAACTTATCCCGAAGGGCTTTGTACTCCGGGGAGTTGTACAACTCCAAGTCAAAAAAATCATCGAATTTGCCCATGTATCCTTTGGGGATCTCCAATGGCTTTCCATCGAAGATGGAATCCAGTATCAGGTATGGCATAGCCTTTAGTTCAAACATCATGGAATCAGCACCGGCAAACCAAATCTTGCCGGGTTGGGGTTTGAGGTTCATCAGTTTTAGCGAATCACCAAATAAGACGAGCGAATCGCGATAAACCATCTGTATCCTTTTGCTGAGCGTGTCCCGTTTGGTGACAATGACAATTTTCCTGTTGGCAGTGGTGTCTGTTGAATCCGCCGGCGGCGCAAGCCGGATTGAAAGTTCCGTTGCCGATGTATCCAACGGCGACAGCTCCCTTTCTCCACCATCGGCGATTATGCGATTGACGGTATCCGTTCCTGTTTTCTTCGGACTCGCCCAGGCCAGCGATGCTGCCGCCAAAGCGGCTACGGCCACGATAATTAGCTGCTGCCTGACGTTATGGTATGCGTTACTCATGCTGGTAATACGTTTGATGCGTTGAAATAATTGCGATTGCTGCCTGCCGGTAGCAGCCATGGCCAACCCATGATTTCCAGTTCCAGACAGCGACGCCACATGCAGCAGTGTCTGTGCATAGAAAATCGGCTTGCCGGTTTGCTCCAGCACCTTGTCATCGCAGGCATGCTCGCGTTCCTGGCTGATGATTCTGCCCAGAAGCCACACAAACGGATTGAAAAACAGCAAGGCTTCCATTGTCGTCTTAAACAGATTGAGCAGGTAGTCATTTCTCCGGATGTGCGATAGTTCGTGTATCAATATGGCTTCCACCTGATCCCCGTCCAAGTGATTAGGCAGTGCCAGCGGAAAAAGCACCAGGGGCTTGAAATAACCGATGACCACCGGGGCCTTCACCTGCGCTGAAAGCCAAAACCCCACCTGCTTGGTCACCCCCATACGCAGCAACATTTGAGCGAAGATGCCGTTCCAGTCGTCCGGAACAGTGTGCAAACCTACCCTGCGCAAGCGGCTAAGGCGAAGGTAACCGCCGCCCAATAAGGCAAACTGCAAGCAAAGCCCCACAACATATCCCGTTGCGAGGTAACGGAAAATGGGCACCACAGGATTCACTGTGACGTCTGAATACAATAGAAACGCCGCCAGAAACCCCAGCTCCGGCGTGCCGTCGCCCCCGCTGCGAAAAGAAAACTCCAGCAGGCTGAAAAAAACCGATATAAAGCCAGCAAAAAGCACCAGCAATGAAGAAAAAGACATCACATACCTGATCCGGGCGTTGGCCTCCGGAAATGCCGCAAACAGTAGCAATAATAAACCGTAAACCAGCGCGCCAATCCACAGGGAATGGATGATGCTCCATCCCGTGGCTTCGATGATATTATCCAAGGAGATATACATGGTTTTATGATGATGAAGTTCTACAATCACAAACTACGATTTATTTCGTACTCAAATATACGAACACTTTCGTAAACACAAAATATTTTTGCATTTTTTTGAAATGGATATGTTCAAGTTTAATTTAGGAACAAAGAAGCTATCCGTCCATCCGCTCCAGCCAGCACCACCCAACTGCCGGTTTTGGCCTTTCGCAGGACATGGAAGCTTTCGTCTGAGACGGCTACCCACGAGGCTCCGCCGTCCGTTGAGGCATCCACGCCCGATGTGCCTACGGCTACCACATGATACGGCCCCACATACTCCACGGCCGATCGGTACCCGTTGGTGGGTACGGTGGGCTGCTGCCAAGTGGCACCGCCATCTGCTGTCACGAATACCGCCTTTTCATTGTGCTCGTCTTCCTGGAAGTCGCCTCCTACCACCACCCCGTGCTGCTTATCCCGAAAGGCGATGGAAAATATCCCCGTGGAGGCGGTGCCTTGGATAATCGGACAGGTGTACGCCGTCCAAGTATGGCCGTAATCCGTTGCGTGGAAAAGCCGGGATTGGCTCCCCCCACTGGCGATAAACACATGCCCGTCTGGCAATACCCGGATACCTGTGCCGCTGGCCGCGAAGCCGGCTTCACCGTCGGCCAGACGGATTTGGGCTTGGTTGCTGATGTCCTGCCATGTCTGGCCGCCATCGTCCGTTGCCAGCAATTGCATGATCCCGCCTATCGGATCACCATAGGCCAGTCCCCGCTGTCCATCCCAGAAATCCATGCCATCAAAAAAGATTTCCGGCCGTTCATCGCGGTGGGTTTCCTGCCAAGAACCACCCCCATCGGTGGTATGGAGTATCACCAATGGCGAGCCGGCGCTGATGATTAGTGCTTCGTCTGCCGAAAAAGCTTCAATATCGCGAAAATCCATTGCTTCATGGCTTGCGACCTGCTGCCAATGCCACGTTTGCCCACGATCAGCCGTGCGTCCTATCCACCCATTGCTACCGCTTACCCAAGCCACCGAATCATCCAACACGGAAAGCCCGCGTATGCTGGTTGGTGTGCCTGCTTCCAGCATCGTGATCTTAGGCTGTTGCCCGTAAACGGGTAAAATAAACATACAACTAATCATCCACAGCAACTGGTTCATTTTATACAACTATTTGGCCATTTCTTCCAACAACAAAGTCTCCAACACGTTTCCGCTACTTGGCGCTGGGGCATTAAAATCCACAATATTTCCTTGTTTGTCTACCACAATAAATTTAGGGATCGCATTGGCGACATAAGCCTGATTCACTTTTCCATCCTCATCGTAGAGCTGCAACCAGTGGGGCTGGTCTTCTTCCAAAGCCTTCCGCCATTCCTTTTCTCCGTCCGATACCGCAACACTGACAAACTCAACACGTTCATCGTCTTTATACTTTTCATATAACTGCTTAAAGCTTGGCGTCTCTTGCCTACAAGGCACGCACCAGCTTGCCCAAAGGTCGATATAGACGACCTTTCCTTTGAAATCCGACAGGTTATATACCGTTCCTTCGGCGCTTTTCAAGGTAAAAGCCGGTGCCGGTTTGCCGGTTTGGGTCTGTAGCAGTTCCTGTTCTTTATCAGCAATGAGCTGTTGGATGGCCGTTTTATACGCTTCGCTTGCTATGGACTGGATAAAAGGTTTCAGGGACGCCTTTGCCCCATTCAATTCTTCAATAGTCTTTGTATAGGGAATGCGGGAAGTCACCGTTGCATTGAGGTAATAGTCTTTTACACGTCCGCTTAATACTTCGTTGATTTTCCGGATAGCATGACCTTTTTCTTTCACTAAGGACGAATCCTTCCTCGCGTCGAGATATCTTCTGTAAGTAACATATTGGTCAAGCGCCCAATTCTTATAGTCTTGTGAAATCAAGTATGCATCCTGCGAGAAATTAGCCAACAATTCGTTATCAATATGCTTTTTCGCAAAATCCATCGATTCCTCGAAACCCATCGGTGCCCGGTTGACCGCTTCCAACAGGTAATACGCTTCCATAAACTGGTTATCTAGCCGCACCATATTGGCAAAATACGCAAAATACGGATCGTCAACCGGGTCTTTAGTAAAGACAGCCGAAGCGAGGGAGTCATTCAATGCCCGCTGTTTTTTGGCATACGCCGCCAATGCTTCCGGATCCAGCATCCAATACTGGGTGGTATCATTCAACGCAATATACGTGGCGGCGCGTGTAATCTTGTACTGATTGGCTGCTGCCCCCTGCCCTGTAATCGCCAATGTCTTAACTAACGTCCGGAAATCGGTTGCATCGCCCGTAATCGTGAGGTCGTACCCCGGAGCTATATAGATGTCGTTGATTTGTGTCCTGTTTTGCTGGATACTGGTACGCTGAGGGTATTTTACACCCCAGGTCTTCAGGTAGAAATTCCCTTGTTCGTCCAGGTTAAGAGTCTCAATTTGGTATTCCCGTCCGCTGTCCGATTCGAAAAAGATTTTCAAAGTCCGTTCGGGTGAATTGATCAGCCGCCCTTGAATAATAAAAGGTTCTCCGGCCGACTGTTTCTGTGCGAATGCAGCAACAAAAGTTGCCATCCCGGCAAATATTAGCGATATACGCAACACAAATCCGATTAGCTGCGCTTTTTTGTCTACCGTCATATCCATCATTATCATTCCCCGAAAAACACCTGGCTATATCGATCAAACAAGGCTGTGGCTGCCTCGTGCTGCTTTCGTTGCCCGTGTGCTTCTGCCACCAGCGCAAACTGCTGCAACGCCACCATGCTATCGCGGATAGCCATACCTTCAACATTGGGCTTGGTCTCGGCAATAGCGGCATAATAAGCCAACTGCCCGTCCAAGAACGCCACATTGCGTTCCAACAATGTGTTAGCCTTCGCCATTTCGCCCACGTCGTATAATTGATCGGCCAATATCGGATAGTGTGCAGCCAGCTCCACCAAATGTGTTCGATCAGGCAATACGTCAACGGCGCGGTTGACGATATCTTTAGCTGCATCCTTCCTCCCTTCGGCAATGAGCATCTCCGCCGTATCTGAAAACACCTTGACTGATTGGCCCACCAAGGTATACGACGTCGGGTCAAGATAGGTCGCCTCCTTCATATTGCCCCAAGCATATTTTTGCATGAGGTTGCCGTACATGGCGTCGGTATTTACCAACCGTTCGCCGCTACCCCCTTCTTTCCGGGCGTTCACCGGCATCAATCGCAATGCAAACCCTTCGGACACTAAGTAATCATCGAGCCCAAGCCGTTGGCTTTCCGGCACGGAAAACGCAAAATATATCGGGCGCTTCCACTGGTTGTGTACCAAGACATCCATCATCGTCAACTCAGCGCGGGTTACAAATTCTTGGTTATATGTCCACACCATCGTATCGACGATGTCATCGTGCCACTTTTCGGGAACCACTTGGTTTTTGGCTATCTGCTCCTTATCCACCGTCAGCTTAAACCGCTTGGTGGGCAGGAAATTCCGTCGCGATCCATTTGAATATTCCAGCTGATCGGAAGGGTTGTCAGACAGTAGTAAGGCCAGCAACGTCTCCAGCTCCACGGAATCCTTAATACCGTAGTCATGGTAATACAACACATCACGCTGCCCCTTGACGAATTGTCCGTCCGTCATGGTAATCGGCAGCGCCCCGGCGCTATTGACGGGCTTCTTCATCTGCCGCACCTGCCAGTCCATCCCCAATAAGCTGAGGTTGACCACACGGACATCCGGCCGCACACCTTCCACCTCCTGCAGATACCAAAGAGGAAACGAATCATTGTCGATATAAGTAAATAAAATGGCGTTTGGCGCACACGACTCCAAGTAATTACGGGCCATATCACGTGCCATGAATTTCTGCGAACGGTCATGATCATCCCATCCCTCCGCTCCCATCAGGATGGGGGCCATGAATAACCCAGATACCACGGCAACCGGTATGGCAATACGCTGGTTCCAACGCTTTTTCAAAGCGTCTGCAAGCCCGGCCACTCCCATACCTATCCATATTGCAAAGGCATAAAACGACCCGGCATAGGCATAGTCCCGTTCACGGGGTTGCAGCGGACTTTGGTTGAGGTAAAGGACAATCGCCAGTCCCGTGAAAAAAAACAGCAGCCCCACCACTGCCATGTCCCTGCGGTGGCGTCTCAGGTGCCACACCAATCCAACGATGCCAAGCAGCAAGGGAAGGAAATAAAACGTATTCCGTGAAGGATCGATACGCATCGCCTCCGGCAATGCATCCTGCCCGCCAAGCCGCCATTGATCGATGGCCTTGATGCCGCTTATCCAATTGCCTTCTGTATAGTTCTCGAAAAGCGGCTGCCTATCGTTTTGCCTTCCTGCAAAATTCCACATGAAATACCGCCAATACATGTGGTTGAGCTGGTAGTTGGCCAGGAACTTGAAGTTATCCGCAAATGTCGGTTGCTCTTGCTCTCCCAAGCCCAGCCAAGCACGGTATGCCTGGGGATGGAAGTCGCGATCGCTGTAGATACGGGGGAATAAAGTGGTGCGGTCATATATATACGAAAGATCTTTCCCCGCCACCTCGTACTTGTGCCCGCCCTTCCGGTATATGTCGGCTCCCTGCTTGATATCGACGGCGTTAGCATCGAAGTATGGGCCGTTTACCAACGGTTCGCTACCAAATTGCCCCCTATTCAGGTACCACAGGAACGAAAAAGCATCATCCGGCTGGCTATTGTTCAATGAGGGATTGGCCTTTGCCCGGATAAGTACCATGGCAAACGAACCGTATCCAAAGATGACGAAGCTCAGGCAAACCAGCACCATATTGAGCAGGGGCTTTACCCTACGGATGGAATACCGGATACCGTAGCCGATACCACCCACCAACGCAAGGACGAAAACCGCTGCCCCTGTCCCAAACCCCATTCCCAATGTATTCACAAAAAATAAATCTGCATGGGCAGCAAATTTGACAAGGTATTGAATGACACCCCATAAGATTACCCCCAGCAGTGCGCAGCCAATTAATAAGGACTTGGCTATGCCCCCCGCCGTCGCCCTGGATGCCCTGCGGAAATAAACCACCAACGCCAACGCTGGTATGGCCAGCAGGTTGAGCAAATGCACACCAATGGATAGCCCCATGATGTACGCGATGAATACGAGCCATCTGTCACCGCCCGGCTCATCAGCCCGCGCTTCCCATTTGAAGATGGCCCAGAAGACCACCGCCGTACATAATGAAGACATGGCATAGACTTCCGACTCGACTGCGGAAAACCAGAACGTATCCGAAAACGTATAAGCCATCGCACCCACCACGCCTGCACCCATGATTTGCAGCAACGCCATGGACGTGAGGGTTTCCCCGCTTTTCCACACGATTTTCCGCACCAGGGCAGTGATGGTCCAAAACAAGAACAAGATGGTCAGCCCGCTGGATAATGCCGACCCGAAATTCATCCAGTAAGCCACACGCTGCGGGTTGCCCAGCGCAAGGTTCGAAAATACGTTTTGCAACATCAGGAACAGTGGTGCACCGGGCTGGTGCACTACCTGCATGCGATAGGCAGCCGCAATGAACTCCCCGGGATCCCACCAACTGGTGGTCGCTTCCATGGTCAATGCGTAAGTGGCTGTGGCTATCGCCGCACATAGCCAACCGATAAGGTTATTGGTTTTTTGGTAGTTCATGTTTGTCCGGTTCGTGGGTATTCAACACTTGACTGTAATTACTGCCTAAAGTTAGGCGATAAGTGTTTATACCGTGCTTGTCCAAACCGGATTTAACATTTTTTAACACCGAGACCCGGTGGACCGGATTCAGTAGTCGACCGGCAATTGTTTCATAAACTCTGTGATAGGCGGATGGTTTGCCTGCTCAAAAGGCAGGCCCGTATTGCGCAGGCTCACAATCCGGGATACCCGGAAATCACGGTAATCCTTCCGCAGGTAGCACCAGCCAATGACGTGCCAGTTCAATGCATAGAATATCAAGCCAACAGGCTCGATACGCCTGCCGCTTTCCTCCCCATCCCCCTTGCAATAACGGATTTCGAGTATGGTTTTGGAGACGATTGCCTCCTGCAACGCCGACAGGTGTTCATAATCGTGGCCCTTCAAGTCGCGGGGAAGCTGGAAGCCCGTATTGCTGACCAAGTACTCCAGCTTTTCCCGTTGGGAATCCCGCATGACGGCCTTTACCTTATTCAGCGCATTGGAATAATGTTTTTGGATGGATTTATCGGCAAATCCCGCCAGCAGATTCTCCATGAGCAACAGCGCATTGGCTTCCTCCAGGTTAAACGACACCGGGCGCAGGAAATATCCCTCCACGACAAAATATCCCTTGTTCGGCTCAAAGCCTACAGGGATCCCCTGCTCGTTTAGCGCTTTAACGTCGCGGTACACGGTACGGATGCTGATAGCGAATTTTTCCGCAAGCTGATCCCCGGTCACGTATCGGCGCGATTGCAACAGGGTGAGCATACCAAACAACCGATCGATCCTATTCATAGCAACGCCTTAGTTCGACGGTATCCCTCCGCCGAAGAACCGGGCTTCATACTGCCCGAAAATGTTGGAGACACGCGCCGCCAACTCCTCCTGGCCATGTTCCTTGGCCGATTCGGCAAACCGATTCAACGTAAACATGCAGTATTGGATATTTTGCATCTCCAGGTTGGGTTTCGTTTCGGTGATAGCGGCAAAATAGCGAAGTTGTTCCTCCAGATAGCCGATACCACGCTCCATCAATGCATTGGCCTTATCGGTCTCCCCTACCGCATACAGGTTATCTACAATAAAGGAGTAGCTGTACACATCCATGATTCGGTAAATCCGTTCCGGCATGATCTCCAAGGCATTATTCAGCAGTTTTTTGGCTTCTTCCACCCTGCCTTCAGCAATGAAAGCCTCCGCGGGGGCAGCATAGATATTGTTCAATATCAAGCTGATCATGCGGTATGACTCTGGATCGATGTATGGCGAATTGCGGATATTGCCCCATGTATACTTGTTCATAACGTGATCATACACGGCATCTGCATTGACCAGCCCTTGTGAGGTATTCTGTTCCATATTGATGGGCATCAACCGGAGTGCAAATCCTTCGGACACCAGGTAATTGTCCAAGCCCATGAAATTTTCACTCGGTACGGTAGTTGCAAAATAGATAGGCCGCTCCCAGTTGTTATTCACGAGAATATCCATGATAGCCAATTCGGCACGGGATACGTAATTACGATTATATGTCCACCGTAGGGCGTCGACAATGCTATCCTGCCATTGCTCAGGGACTACTTGGTGCTTGATGACGTCCGCTTTGTTGATGCTCAGTTGTAAATTCTTTGTCGGCAGGAAATTTTCGGGTTCCTCGCCCTGGATTTGCCGCTTGTCGTTGGGATTATCGGAAAGCATCAGCGCGACGATATTTTTCAACTCCACCGATCCGGGGATTTTAGCGTCCTGAAAGTAGATGACATCCCGCACCCCTTTTTCATATTTTTCATCCGGAATGTTGATGGGCAATGGCTCCGCCTCGTTCACTTTATCCTTCATCTGCCGTACATACCAATCGGCACTTAACAAGCTCAGATTGACCACCCGTACATCCGGTCGTACTTTTTCTACTTCTTGGGCGTACCACAACGGGTAGGTATCGTTATCACCATAGGTAAATAAGATAGCGTTTGGAGCGCAGGACTCCAGGTAGTCCTTGGCAATATCCCGGGCCAGGAATTTTTGGGAGCGATCGTGATCATTCCATCCATCCTTAGCCAAAATTACCGGGCCGGCTAGCAGGCCGATCGCCGCCGCTGCGATTCCCGCTGTCCGCGCATTGAGTTTTTTCACCAGCCAATCGTTGATACCCATCACGCCCAGCCCAATCCAGATAGCAAAGGCATAGAAAGACCCTGCGTAAGCATAATCCCGCTCACGGGGCTGCAATGGCGTCTGGTTGAGGTACAATACGATGGCCAAGCCTGTCATGAAAAACAACAGCCCCACAACGCCTGCATCCCGCTGGCGACGCTTGAAGTGCCAGAGTGCACCAATCAATCCCAAAATCAAGGGCAGGA
Organism: Parapedobacter koreensis; assembly: GCF_900109365.1. Classification (GTDB taxonomy): domain Bacteria; phylum Bacteroidota; class Bacteroidia; order Sphingobacteriales; family Sphingobacteriaceae; genus Parapedobacter; species Parapedobacter koreensis. The sequence goes on from NZ_FNZR01000002.1 coordinate 432,684, forward strand.
AATAAAACTTATTATAAGAAGGATCGGTGATTTGCGATTGGGGAAGCGCGTCTTGCCCACCCACGTGCAACTCGTCAATAAACTTGATGCCACTAATCCAGTTGCCCGTGGTGAGATCACCATGCCCCTGCTGATCATTCTGGCGGCCCACGAAGTTCCAAAGGAAATACCGCCCATACATATGGCCTACCTGATAGCTAAAGAAAAAGCGCAAGTTGTCGCCAAACGTAGGTTGCTGGCTTTCACCCAGGTTAAGGTAGCTGCGGTAATACTGTTGGTGAGCCGGTTCCCGGTAGCTGTATATCCTTGGAAAAACGGTCTCCCGGTCAAACACATAGTCGAAATTCTGGCCGGCCACCTCATACTTCTCCGCTCCTTGCCGATAGATATTACTTCCATAATTGATATCCACGGGCCGTGAATCAAAATAAGGGCCCTTAAAAAGCGGATTATCACCGTATTGTTCGCGGTTAAGGTAACTCAGGAAAGCGAATGCGTTGTCCGGATCGCTATTATTCAACGTCGGGTTTGCTTTGGCCCGGATGAGGATCATCGCGAAGGAGCTATAACCGAAGACAATAAAGGCAAATGCCAGCAGAATCATATTAAGCAAGGGCTTCGCTTTTTGTATCGAGTACCATATACCATAAACGGTACCACCAATGAGCAGCAATGCAAACACCACCACGCCCGAACCGAAGCCCATGCCCAGCGTATTCACAAAAAACAGGTCAAAGTAGGCCGCAAATTTGATGAGGTATTGGATAACCCCCCAGAGCACCACGGCCACCACCACAAAACCAATCAGCAGCGCCTTAATTGCACCACTGCTGGTGGCCTGCTGCGCACGGCGGAAATAGACGACCAACGCGACGGCGGGGATGGCCAACAGGTTCAAGAGGTGCACACCGATGGACAACCCCATTATATAGGCGATAAAAAGAAGCCATTTGTCCGCTCCTGCATCATCCGCATGCGCCTCCCATTTCAGGATTGCCCAGAAGACCACTGCCGTGCAGAGGGAAGACATGGCATATACTTCAGATTCAACCGCTGAAAACCAGAAGGTGTCTGAAAAGGTGTACGCCAAAGCACCCACCGCCCCGGCACCCATGATTTGGAACAATCCGCCTTCGGCGAGTTCGGCCCCCACCTTCCATACCACTTTCTTAGCCAGTGCCGTAATGCTCCAAAAAAGAAAGACAATCGTCAATCCGCTGGATACCGCCGAACCCACGTTCATCCAAAACGCAATGCGCCCGGGATCGCCGAAGGCCAGGTTGGAAAATACGTTCTGCAACATCAGAAACAGGGGGGCTCCCGGCTGGTGCACAATCTGCATCTTATAAGCTGATGCAATAAACTCGCCCGTATCCCAAAAGCTTGCCGTGCGCTCCGCCGTGAATATATACACCGTGGTCGCCAGCAATCCGCATAACCAGCCTATAATATTGTTGATCCTATTGTAGTTCATAAAGTATTGTGCGTATGGTTCATTATAAAATCACGCCCCGAAAATAAAGAATAGTATGGTAACACAAACATAATATTTGGATTTTTAACACATTAGGCATACTATCAGGCCCTTGCAGCAAAAAATAAAATATTTTTGCAATAATTGTTTTGTCGCCCTATATTTGCAGTCCCATTCGCAAGGGTGGCAAAACAAAACTCGGATTGCCCGATAGTATAATGGTAGTACGACAGATTTTGGTTCTGTTTGTCTAGGTTCGAATCCTGGTCGGGCAACAAGAAATTACGGATTGTCTTTCGGCAATCCGTAATTTTTTAACGGATATTTGTTTTAATACAATAGCAGCACACCGTATTGGTTAAACGGTTTATCTGTGAATAAATTGTTTTGAAAAAAAATAGGAAAGTTGTGGAAACAATTTTTATCTTAGCCTTACAGTGAAACATCACAATATCCCAGTCTATTTGCTAACCCACAAAACAACAGTAAGACCATGCCCTTGCAATTCAATCCGGTAAAACTTTTTTCCGGTTCCGGATCCACGGAATTAGCCCATAAAATTGCCCTGTCTTATGGCAAAGATCTTGGCAAAATGACCGTCTCATGCTTCAGCGACGGCGAAATCCAGCCGTTTTATAATGAGTCTGTCCGTGGATGCGACGTATTTCTTATCCAGTCTACCAACCAACCCACGGACCACCTGTTCGAATTGCTATTGATGATTGATGCGGCCAAACGGGCGTCTGCGCACTACATCACGGCCGTGGTGCCTTACTTTGGTTTTGCCCGGCAGGATCGCAAAGACAAACCTCGTGTAGCCATTGGTGCCAAGATGATTGCCAACCTCATCACCGCCGCCGGTGCGCACCGCATCATGACCATGGATCTCCATGCGGCCCAGATACAAGGCTTCTTTGACATTCCCGTCGACCACCTGGATGCCTCGGTCATCTTTGTACCACATATCAAATCGCTCAACTTGCCGAACCTGACCATTGCCTCTCCTGATATGGGCGGCTCGTACCGTGCGCGTACGTTTGCCAAGTTTTTCAATGCCGAGGTGGTCATCTGCGATAAGCAGCGCAAACGGGCCAACGAAATCGAATCCATGTCTATCATCGGCGACGTCACCGGGCAAGACATTGTCCTTATTGACGATATCTGCGATACTGCCGGCACCTTATCCAAGGCCGCTTCACTCATTATGGAAAACGGAGCGACAAGCGTGCGGGCAGTATGTACCCATCCCGTATTGTCCGGCAAGGCCTACGAGACCATTGAAAATTCTGCGCTTACCGAACTCATTGTCACCGATACCATCCCATTGAAACATCCCAGTCCCAAAATTAAGGTCCTTTCTACCGCTAACTTGTTTGCAGAAGCCATCAAGAACGTCAATGAGCATGGTTCCATCAGCGATCTATTCAAAGTAGAATAATGGTACTTTTAATTATCGAATAATTTGCATACCTTTGCGGCCTTAATTTTATTTATAATTTAGATTCAAAATGAAATCAATTGCTATTAGCGGTTCTTTAAGAAAGAACGTAGGGAAAAGAGATGCGAAAGAGCTACGCTACGCTGGTAAAGTACCCGCAGTGCTCTATGGTGGTGACAAACAATACCACTTTTCCGTATCCGCAACTGATTTGAAGCCGGCAATCTATACGCCGGATATTCAATTCATCGATTTGGACGTCGAAGGCCAAAAATTCCAAGCCGTCGTACAAGACGCACAATTCCATCCATTGACGGATAAGATTCGCCACGTGGATTTCCTGGAATTAAATGACAAAAAAGAAGTTGCATTGGAAGTTCCCATCAAGCTTACCGGCACATCCCCCGGCGTAAAAATGGGTGGTAAATTGATTCAAAAACTCCGTAAGCTACGCGTAAAAGCGCTTCCTAAGGACTTACCGCAATACATCGAAGTGAGCATAGAAAGCCTGGAAGTGGGCAAGTCTGTCCGCGTGGATGAAATCCAATTGAAAAATGCACGGATACTTAATAACGGCGATGATACCATTGTATCCGTAGTTATGTCACGTGCGTTACGTCAAGCCGAACAAGAGGCGGCTAAGGCTGACAAGAAAAAATAACATTATCACGCTAATCCGTGAACAGACAAAAAGCATCAGCCGTTTAAGCTGGTGCTTTTTTTTGCAGTCCATTACGAATTGTGCTTAAACATGGCAAAAAAACAGTTGATCGTGGGGCTTGGCAACATCGGCCAGGAGTATGCCGATACCCGGCATAACATCGGGTTCATGGTGGCCGATGAGCTTGCCAAACAAGCCGGGACCACCTTCTCTACCCTACGGCATGCTTTTTATACGGAATACCGCCAGCGCGGCAGCAGTGTGTACCTCATCAAACCAACCACGTACATGAATTTGAGCGGCAAAGCCGTCAACTACTGGATGCACGAGCTGAAAATTCCGCTGGAAGACATCTTGGTGATCGTAGACGATCTGGCTTTGCCATTCGGCAAGATACGGCTCCGATCCAAGGGCAGCAGTGCCGGGCATAATGGGCTGAAAAGCATCGAAGCCTTATGCGGCGGGCAGGGCTATCCACGGTTACGGTTTGGCATAGGCGACAATTTCCCGAAAGGCAGGCAGGTCGATTACGTGCTCAGCGGGTTTGACGGTGATGAATTACCGGAGCTACCCAGCCTCATCGAACGTTCCGTACAGATGGTGAACAGCTTCGTCCATGTGGGTGTCGAACTCACCATGACGCAATTCAACAAATAAAGCGGCAACTATTGCCTGTCCTTTGTCGTGATTTCAATCACGCCGTTGGCTCCTTTCTCTCCATATTTGTCCGTAGCGGCTTTATCTTTCCATACGCGTATGCCGTCTATATCATCCGAAGAAAGTTTACCGAGTGCATCAGACGTTTGTTCTTCTCCATCGACAATGATTAACGGCACGTTGTGCCCGTCGCCCTTGGACTGTCTCCTGATAACAACTGCAAGATTACTGGAATCAGCCGGATTTGCTACCGAGTAATCCGCTTGTTTTTTGGTCTTAATTTGGATTGCACCATTGGCTCCCCGGCTGCCATACATGGCTGTGGCTGATGTCTCTTTAAGCACGTTTATGCTTTCAATGCGCATCGGATCCAATCCCTTAAATTTCTTTTGCGCTATGGGTTCGCCATCCAAGAGGTAAAGTGGATCCCTTTTTTGACCATAACCGGTGATACGGACTTTCGTAATGGCGGTGCCCTCGGGTTTCATTGGCCTGTCTACTGCCTTCACCAATGTTGGCTTATCGTTCATTTCTTTTTTGGTCGTAATGAGGATGACACCGTGGGCGCCCCGACTGCCGTATATTGCAGTCTCTGACGCATCTTTGAGGACAGAAATGCTTTCGATGCTTTCCGGCGTTACGCTCCGCAACCTATTCTCATCGATTGGTTTGCCATCCAATATGTAGAGCGGCTTTTCATCCGCTTTGGTATGAGAATCCCACCCAATGACCAGGGGATCCTGATGCAGTTGCTGCTCGTCTCTTGCTCTCGTAACCGTAAAAACCAGTACAAAAACCGCAATTGCGGGAATCGCAAATACATATTTGCCCAACTGTAAGTTGGATGACCGCCTTTTGTTCATCATGATGATGCGCTGTTTCAGGTTCTTCAAATTGAACCCGTTGGCGACCGAGGGGTGAGTGCGGGCATATTCGCCGACTTTCAGCAGGCTGTACTGGTATATTTTTTTATCGATGCCGCTTTGCAACACCCTGCTGTCTGTAATAAATTCAAGGTTTTCGTGGATAGCATGGCGAATCAACCAGACACCGGGATTAAACCAGCACAGCACACCGCATAATTCGGCCACCAAGATATCCACGGTGTGCAACTCATTCACATGGATTTGCTCGTGTTCAAAGATACCATTCAACTCTCCCTCTTCATGATTATGCACATTGAGGTAGATATTCCGCCAGAAAGAAAAAGGTATTACATTGTCGAATAGCTGTCGATACCGAAAAACCCGCCACATCGCGGGCTGCGACTTACGGTGGATGTGCCAAAGGCTCACCAAACGGACAAGCAGCCTGAACAGACAGTAAGCCATTCCTGCCCAGATGACTGCAACAACAAAAGGCCACAAGCTGAATGTATCGGCAGGCAATTGCCGCCAGTCCGGCATGACATATCCGATTCCTTCCGGTAGTTTGCGTTGTGTAGTGGACAACCAGGCCTCCACATCCACCAACGGATAGCCGGCGGCAAAAAACAATGCGAACAGCAGATAGAATCGGTTGAGGTGATAAAACGTAAGCTTGCGCAACAGCCACCTGTATACCAAATAAAACAGGACGATGGAAAGATTGGCTTTCAGGAGGTATAAGACGATATCAGGCATGGTTACTCGCTTTTTTCTTCTTTGATCATCTTGATGATTTCATCCAGCTCATCGGTGCTGATTTTTTCCTCCTTGGCAAAAAAACTAACCAGTTCCTTATAGGAGTTTTTAAAGTAATCACTCACAAACCCGTTCATGAACACCTTCTTGTAATCTTCCTCCCCGACCATCGGCTCATACCGATAAGCATTGGCATACCTTACCGCCTTTACATAGCCCTTGCGCTGCAAATTTTTGATTGTAGAGGCCAGCGTGGTGTACGGCACCTTTTCACCAGGCATGCTATCCAACAATTCCTTGACGAATCCGCCATTGTTTCGCCAAATTAATTGCATGGCTTCCTCTTCTTGTATGGTCAGTTTTTCCATTGGACTTACGTTTATGACGTAAAAATACGAAAATAACGTAGAACTACAAATCCTTCCAAGCTGTTACATTAATTTAACATTACTATGGCATCAAATAATCTGTTTAAACGCTTTTATATTTTCTCAATTTCATTACATTTGCAATTCATCCAACTCGATTATGTCAGAAACAGCTTCAATATCATTAAACGGAAAATCTTATGAACTGCCTGTTATTACGGGCACAGAAAATGAGCAAGGTATCGATATATCCAAACTTCGCGATGTATCGGGAGCAATCACCGTTGACCCGGGATACAAGAATACCGGTGCTACCAAAAGTGCCATTACTTTTTTGGATGGCGAGGTAGGTATTCTCCGTTACCGCGGGTATCCGATTGAACAATTGGCTGAACAATCAACATTTTTGGAAGTAGCTTACTTACTGATATACGGCGAACTGCCTTCTTCAGAAACCCTGCTGGATTTCAGGAAGAAAATCAGCCGCCACACACTCATCCATGAAGACATGAAAAAATTCTTTGATGGTTTTCCATCAAAGTCGCATCCCATGGGGCAGTTGTCTTGCTTGGTAGGCGCACTGTCCGCCTTTTATCCCGAATCACTCAACCCGAACCCCAGCGAAGAAGAAGAAAACCTGACCATCATTAAGCTGTTGGCCAAAATGCCGACCATTGTGTCATGGATTTATAAGAAATCGCTTGGGCATCCGGTGATTTATCCCCGCAATGAACTTAATTATGTGCACAATTTCCTGAACATGACGTTTGGGCAAATTACTGAAGACATTTCCATCGATAAATCAATAGTGAGTGCCATGCACAAGTTGCTGATCCTGCATGCGGATCATGAGCAAAACTGTTCTACATCCACCGTCCGCATTGTTGGTTCATCCAATGCCAACCTCTACGCGTCGATATCGGCAGGCATCTCTGCGCTTTGGGGGCCATTGCACGGCGGGGCCAACCAGGCGGTCATTGAAATGCTTGAAAACATCAAGAATGATGGTGGAAACAGCGCAAAATGGTTGGCGAAGGCCAAGGACAAGAACGATCCGTTCCGCCTAATGGGTTTCGGCCACCGCGTATACAAGAATTTTGACCCCCGTGCCAAAATCATCAAGGAAGCGTGCGATGAAGTGCTGGAAAAACTAGGCATCAATGATCCTGTACTGAACATTGCCAAAGAACTCGAAGAGGCGGCATTGAAAGACCAATACTTCGTCGATCGCAAGCTTTACCCCAACGTAGACTTCTACTCTGGCATCATCTATCGGGCACTGGGCTTCCCCACCGACATGTTTACCGTGCTATTTGCTTTGGGCAGGTTACCCGGCTGGATTGCACAATGGAAAGAAATGAAAGCCAACAAGGAGCCTATCGGTCGCCCCCGGCAGATATATACCGGCAGCACGACAAGGGACTACGTGCCGCTGGATCAACGATAATCCAGTTTTGAAGCCCCGACAGATTTATCATGCTTGCCGGGGCCTCACTCTTAGAATCATTCAAAATAAATTCCTTATGTTTGCACGATGTTTTTAGCGTGTAAAACAACGTGGTTTTCTACATTACATATATTATTGTCGCTATTGCTTTATTTGGGTTCATTGCCCTCTTTACCTTATTTGCGGTATACAGCGAGCGTAAGATAGCGGGCTTTGTCCAAGATCGGCTTGGCCCGATGGAAACGGGCAAATACGGTACGTTACAAACCTTTGCCGACATCCTCAAGCTCATCCAAAAGGAATTCATCACCCCCTCGGCGGCAGACAAGATACTGTTTGGCGTGGCCCCCGTCGTCATTTTTGTGGCTGTTTTCCTTGGTTTTGCGGTGATGCCATGGGCACCGGGTATCGCTCCCGCAGCACTTCACCTGGGGCTTTTTTATGCCATTGCCATCATTTCAATTGATGCGATCGGCCTCTTGATGGCCGGGTGGGGCTCGAACAACAAGTTTTCACTGCTCGGATCCATGCGGGCCGTAGCACAGATTGTCTCCTATGAAATCCCCGCGGGCATCGCACTGATTGCGGCGGTCATGGTTGCGCAAACACTCGACATGCAAGAAATCACGCGCAACCAGGGCATCGGTACGGAAGACACCCTGCTGTTTCTCGGCTTATGGGATGTCAGCGATATTGGCGGCATACTGGCTTGGAACGTATTCCAAGCGCCGCACCTCCTGCTGGCTTACGTCATTTTTTTCATCGCCTCGCTTGCGGAATGCAACCGTGCACCGTTTGACATTCCCGAAGCCGAATCCGAATTGGTGGGGGGATTCCATACCGAATATGGCGGACTGCGCTTTGCGTTTGTCTTTCTCGCGGAATACGCCATGATGTTTCTGGTGGCCATGATCGGCGTCGTGGTCTTCCTCGGCGGGTGGAATACGCCGCTGCCCAACATCGGGGTGGTGAAGTTGGCCGATTGGACCACGGGACTGGCGTGGGGAATTTTGTGGACACTGTCCAAGACACTGCTTATCGTGGGCATACAGGTATGGATACGGTGGACGTTGCCCCGCCTGCGTGCCGACCAGCTCATGGCGCTTTGCTGGAAAGTGCTCACGCCGTTGGCGTTCTTATGCATGGCGCTTTCGGGCATCTGGCGGGTATGGGTAATCGGTGGTTGATAAATAGGATAACGAAAAAAATGTTTAAGACAGCCTTACAAGCGTTCATTACCGCAGCGAAGGGATTGGCCATCACCCTTGCCCACCTTTTCGGTGCCCGCAGGTCGCGCAAGGTACTGGATGTGCGCAAGGCAGACTACTTTGGCAACCAGGAGGGGATTACCACCGTACAATTCCCCAAGGAAAAAATGCCTATTCCTGAGGTGGCACGCTACCAACTGGATGTCGAAATAGACGATTGTATTGTCTGTGATTTATGTGCCAAGGCCTGCCCTGTGGATTGCATTACCATTGAATCGGTCAAAGCCACGGGCGTCATCGGCAAAACTTCCGATGGCAGCGTCAAACGCTTATATGCCGCCAAATTTGATATCGACATGGCCAAATGCATGTACTGTGGCTTATGTACCGTGGTATGCCCCACGGAATGCATCACCATGACCGACCAATACGACCGCAGCATGACCAACCTTGCGCAACTGACCTACGCCTTTGCGGAAATGACTCCCGAAGAGGTCGAAGAAAAAAAACGGGAATGGACGCAATTCCAAGCTGAAAAGGAGGCGGCAAAGACCAAATAACCACCTATGGAAACAATTGTATTTTACGGCTTTGCGACTACGGCCGTTGGTTCGGCCCTCCTGTTGGTCAGCATGCGCAACATCGCGCGCGCACTGTTCCTCTTTTTTATCGTACTCTTTTCGGTCGCTGGATTGTACCTATTTGCTTTGGCCGACTTCGTAGCGATCACGCAGATCCTGATTTATGTGGGTGGCGTATTGGTGTTGCTGCTGTTTGCGTTTATGCTTTCCAACAAGGAACTGCTCCAGCAGCTCCACAGCGGCACGTCCCACTTCTTTGCGCTTCCGGTGTGGCAGGCACTGCTCATCGCCGCTTCATTCCTCGCTATACTGGTCTATACGGCCATACAAGGGGGTACTGACGAACCGGCTTGGATAACAGCTTCCAAAATGGCGGGCACGGCCATCCACCCCACAGACAATACGGTCGAACAAATCGGCCTGCAGATCATGACGCAATACCTGCTGCCGTTTGAAGTGGTATCCGTGCTATTGATGATGGCCTTGATCGGCGCCGCACACCTGACCCGGAAGGAGGAGACGCCATGATTACACTTACGCATTTTCTTGTTGTCGGCGCATGCCTGTTTTCAACAGGTTTATATGCCGTATTGTCCCGCCGCAACGCCCTATTGGTACTGGTGGGCATCGAACTGATGATCAATGCCGCAATCGTAAACCTTGTGGCCTTCGGCCGCTACGACAAATCGCTCTACGGTGGGCAGGTCTTTGCGCTTTTTGCTATCGTGCTGGCCGCTGCGGCCGTAGCTGTTGCATTGGCCATCATCCTGAATGTGTACAAATTTTACAAATCGGTTAACCCCGAAGATATCAGCAACTTAAAAGATTAAAGAAAGACAACATTGCCTGCATACACGCTGACATATCCGCTATTGGCTGCCTTATCGGCGGTATTGTTGCCTTTCGCTGCCTTTTTATTAACTGCCGTATTGGGTAAAAAAGCCAAGCATGGAACGATTTCCATTGTTGCCATTTCACTGAGTTTGTTGGCTGCGGGATATGCATTCACGCAAGTGTGGGGGAATACCCCCATCCACATCCAATGGCATTGGTTTACCATTGGCCGCCACGCCTTCCATGTGGGGCTATTATTGGACAACATGGCGGTATTGATGCTGGTACTGGTTTGCCTTATTGCTTTGCCTGTGCACTGCTACTCCATCGCCTACATGAGGGGCGACCCCGGCATCCACCGCTACTGGGCTTACCTCAGCTTGTTCTGCTTTGCCATGCTTGGCCTGGTGGTAGCTGACAACCTGTTGCTCATGTACATTTGCTGGGAGCTTGTGGGCTTCGCCTCCTACCTGCTCATCGGCTTTTGGTATACCCGGGATGCGGCCGTCCAGGCCAACAAAAAAGCATTTATCGTCAACCGTATCGGCGACATCGGTTTCCTTCTCGGCATTGCCATCCTGCACAGTAGCTTTGGCACGTTGGACATCCAGGCGCTTTTCGGTCCGCAGGGGCTGCTTACAGCACCGATGGGGGCAGACACACCAGCCATTGCCGCAGAAGGCACCATCACTTCCGGCTGGCTCACCGTGGCAGGGCTTGCTTTTTTCCTTGGCACGATGGCCAAATCGGCACAGTTTCCCTTGCACGTGTGGCTGCCTGATGCCATGGAAGGGCCTACATCGGTGTCGTCACTCATCCACGCCGCCACCATGGTCGCCGCAGGTGTATTCCTGCTCGCCCGTGTATTTCCGATCTTCGATGATACCACGCTGTTGGTCATTACCACCACGGGCACCGTCACGGCCTTTGCTGCTGCTTACTTTGCGCTCGCCCAATACGACATTAAAAAAATATTGGCCTTCTCCACCATCTCGCAACTGGGGTTCATGATGGTTGGCATCGGTATCGGTATGTACCACGTAGCATTGTTCCACCTGGTCACCCATGCCTTCTTCAAATGCTTGCTATTCCTTTCGGCAGGGGCCATCATCCACGGGATGCAGCATGCCAAGGAAAAGCACCAGCTGGATATCGACCCGCAGGACATCCGCCACATGGGCGGGCTGCGTAGGCATATGCCCCTGACATTCACCACCATGCTCATCGCCTCACTCGCGCTGGCGGGATTCCCGTTTACCGCAGGTTACCTTTCCAAGGATGCCTTGCTTGTCCATGCTTTCGAATGGGCAGCCTTACATGGAGAAGCGGCCATTGCCATTCCTTTGGTGCTGGTCATCGTGAGCATATTGACCAGCTTTTACATTTTCCGTCTGTTGGCCAAGGTATTTTTCGCCCGCCCGTCCGTATTGGCCAATAACGACATCCACATACATGAGGCATCGCGCTGGATGCTGGCCCCGATGGCGTTCCTCGCCTTTTGCTCGCTCTTCCCCATATTCACATTCCATCCGCTGAACGATGGCCAGGTGTGGCTGCTGCACGGGCTTGTCGCTGAGGCACCTACGTTGCCGCCCCTCCGGCCGCTGCACATCCTCGTGCCTGCCCTGGCTACGGCGGCGACGCTGGTCATGGCTACCCTTGCTTGGCGCTGGTATGTCAACGGACACTACCCAATCAGGACAAAGGGTGTATTGTACCGCCTATCGGAGCGCCAGGGCTACCTGAATGAGCTGTATGATGCCATCATTGTCCGCCCGTTGCTAAAACTGTCACTCTTGTTGTTGTGGATAGATCACCACGTTGTGGACGGTGCCATAAACGGCATGGCTACGGCTGGGCGATCCCTTGCCGGTATAGCCGCATGGATAGACTACCACCTTGTGGATGGCCTCATCCGTTTGGTGGGTAACCTCGCCTGGGGGGCTGGCCATGTGCTGCGGCGATCGCAGACCGGCCGGGTGCAGCAATACGTTGCCCTGGTATTTTTTATTGTTTTGGTGATTTTGCTTTATCATATATTCGCACAAGCATGAACCCGCATTTATTGACCATACTGATATTTTTGCCATTGGCCGCTGCCACGTCGATGTTGCTTGTGCCATCGGCCAAAAAGGCTGCCTATAAGTACATGGCGCTCACCACGGGACTGCTGCAGCTGGTGCTGAGCGGGGCGATGTACCACCTCTTCCATCCAAAGGGAGCAGGCATCACCGACGAACGGCTGTACCAGTTTGTAGACCATGTACCTTGGATACGGCTGGACATGGGAAGCCTCGGCCGATTGGAAATCGATTATTTCATTGGGGTAGATGGCCTCTCCATGCCTTTTCTTTTTCTTACATCGCTGGTGATGCTCATTGCCATCGGGGCATCATGGCATGTGCAAAAGCGTGTAAAAGGCTATTTCATCCTGCTCATGGTACTCGACATGGCCGTGATGGGGGTCTTCTCCGCCCTGGATTTTTTCCTGTTTTACATCTTCTACGAGTTGATGTTGCTTCCCTTGTATTTCCTCATCGGCATCTGGGGTGGGGCGCGGCGCGAATATGCAGCCATCAAATTTTTCCTGTATACCCTGTTTGGTTCGGTGTTTATGCTCCTTATCATCGTGGGGCTTTATTTTTCGGTAATCAATCCCGAAACCGGCGCGCACACGTTCAACATGCTGCACATGATGGATGCGGCCAATTACGTCCCCGATTCGCTGTTTTCAGCGATCGCCCAGCGGGAACTGTTCGGCATGCCGGCCCGGCTGCTGGGCTTTATCGTCCTGTTCATCGCCTTTGCCATTAAGGTACCCATCGTACCGCTGCATACGTGGCTGCCGGATGCGCACGTGGAGGCCCCTACCCCCGTATCCATCATCCTTGCGGGGATCCTGCTCAAAATCGGCGGATACGGCATCTTACGGGTTTGCCTCAGCATTTTTCCCGATGCGGCGCTGCAATCGGCATGGTGGCTCGGGCTCATCGGCGTCGTGTCCATCACCTATGGAGCATTGGTAGCCCTTGCCCAGCGTGATCTGAAACGCATGATCGCCTATTCGTCTGTATCCCACATGGGCTTTGTGTTGCTCGGCATAGCTTCCCTCACCGCGGCGGGTACTGCAGGGGCGGTATTCCAGATGATCAGCCACGGCTTCCTGTCGGCCGCGCTGTTTTTCCTCGTGGGCATGTTATACGATCGGGTGCATGACCGTGACATCTACCATTTCCGGGGACTGGCAAGCTTGATGCCCCGGTTTACGGTATTCGTGGCTATCGCATTTTTTGCATCCCTGGGTCTACCCGGATTTTCGGCATTCATTGGGGAAGCTTTCGTCATCATCGGGGCTTTCAATGCCGAGAGCATACATGGTCTACTGCCACGGTGGATGGCCATCAGCGGCTCAGTGGGTATCCTGCTAAGCGCCGCATATTTCCTCTGGACACTGCAACGGATGTTTTTCGGACAGCCCCGCCTCAAGGGGGGGGTGGAGTGGGCAGCAGCCCTCTCCGACGCTTCTCCCCGCGAAACGCTCATCATGGTACCTATGCTCGCGTTGGCATTCCTATTGGGGATATACCCGGCCTTAGCATTGGACAACATCAATGCCTCCGTGCTGGCGTTGGTAGAATTAGTGACAGGGAACTAACAATGTGCGTACAATGACCGAATTGCTGCCCCATATCACCGATAAGCTAGATCATATACTCGCCGGCCTTCCCATGCTGCTGCCCGAATTGGTTTTGGCCGTGGCGTTCCTTGCGACCATAGCGTCCGGGCTGTTCGTTGATCACCATTGGCGGAACGGCTCATATGTGGTCACCACCGCAGGGATTGTACTCACTGGGATATACGGCGCATTGCAACTCGCATTGCCCACGGTAGATGATCTGCTATTTGGGATGGCAACGATGGATGCCCTCGGCCAGTACGTCCGCATCCTTACCTCAGCCGTTTGCTTGCTATTCGTGCTGTTTGTAAAGGCAAATCCCGGATTCAATGCACATCGTAAGAAGACATCCGATCTATACAGCATCCTGCTCGCTGTGCACATCGGGCTCAACCTCATGGGAATGGCCACGAACTGGCTGATGGTCTTTGTGGCCATTGAAATGGTGTCCATCGGTTCCTACCTCATGGTGGGATACCTCTCGAACGAAGCACGGCAGACCGAAGCCGCCATGAAGTACGTGCTGTTTGGCTCCGTATGCTCGGCCGTGATGCTATACGGCCTGTCGTTCCTGTACGGTTTCACGGGTGACCTTGATTTTACATCCGCCGCACATATCCGCGGATTGGCGGGTACCGCGCCATTGCTTACCGCCACGGCGCTGCTGTTCGTCTTCACGGGCATCGGCTTCAAGCTATCATTTGTGCCCTTCCATTTTTGGACACCCGATGTATACCAAGGTGCACCTACACCGGTGACGGCCTTCCTCTCCACTGCACCAAAAATCGCCGGGATCGCTTTGTTGTCGCGTATCATGTATGCTTGGCCCGCCGATAGTGCCGCCTTCCAATACGTGCAGACGCTTGTGCTGGTATCCGCCATAGCCACCATGCTGCTCGGCAACCTCGCCGCACTCCGCCAGACCAACGTGAAGCGGATGATGGCCTACTCATCCATTGGCCATACCGGCTTCCTCATGATGGCGGTGTTGGCCTATTCATCTGGCGAATATGCTATACTCTTGTTTTACCTTGCTGTATATGCACTGATGAACATGGGCGTATTCATACTCGCCGATTATATTGAAGCACGTACCGGTGCCACCAATGTGAGCGAGTACCGCGGGCTGGGCAAAACCCTACCCACAGCCTTCGTCAGCTTCGTCATCCTGCTGATATCCCTCACCGGTTTACCCCCTACCGCTGGATTCATCGCCAAGCTATTTGTATTCAGCGCGGTATTCAGCAACTGGCAGCTCACTGGCAATACGGGCATGGTGCTGCTGCTCATTGTTGGTGCGCTTACTACAGTCCTTTCGCTGTTTTACTACTTCAAAGTGCCGCTGAATGCATTCCTGCGAACATCGGAGGACGCCAGGGAAATCAGACCTGCGCGTACCTATGTCGTGGTGCTAGCCACCCTGATTACGGCGGCTGTACTGTTGCTGGGTATTTTCCCGGGCTGGTTGGTGGATCTATTCTAAACCGATATCGCACGCACGCTATTACTGATTTACAACCCGTAAACAGGCATCTTGAAGATGGAACCGAAAGCTGCGGCAGTTGGTCTTACTTAAACAGTGAACCGCTGTTAGTCCGGTACTACCGCCCAAATGGTATTTGCGGCATCATCTGCCACCAATAGGTAACCTCGCTTCGTAAACGTCACCCCTACGGGACGGCCATATACTTCACCTTTTTCCGTGTCAGCAATAAAGCCCGAGAGGAAATCCTCCGGCATCCCGGTGGGCTTGCCGTTTTCAAAAGGCACATACAAGATCTTGTAGCCCACAAGCGCCGACCGGTTCCATGAGCCATGCTGGCCGATGTAAGCCCCCGGCCGGAATCCTTTATGCTTGCTGAAGGCCAGCCCAAGGGATGCGGTGTGCGAGCCCAGGGCATAATCCGGTACTATGCTCTTTTCAATCAGTTCCTTACGCTCCCCTTTCCAGTTCGGATCGGGATGCGACCCCCAATAGGCGAAGGGCCACCCGTAAAAGCCACCCTCCTGCACGGCGGTTATGTAATCCGGCACCAGCGCATCGCCCAGTTCATCCCGCTCGTTGACGGCCGTCCACAGGGCTCCCGTTTGCGGCTCCCAATCCATTCCTACAGGGTTTCGGAGGCCGGATGCAAAAACATGCTCACCGGTGCCGTCGGGATTAACCTCCAGGATATTGGCCCGCCGTACCTCATGCTCCATGCCATTTTCGCCGACATTGCTGCCCGAACCGACTGATATATAAATCTTACTCCCGTCTGCATTGGCAATGATGTTGCGCGTCCAATGGTTGTTGTATCCACCCGCCGGTAAATCCAGTAGCTTTTCTCCCTCCGCAACAATGCTCAATGCTGCCGGATCGTAAGGAAATCGCCACAGTCCATCCGTATTGGCCACGTAGAAGTGGCTGCCCAATACCAGCATGCCGAAGGGCTGGTTGAGGCCATCCAGATACACGCGCTGCACATCCGGCTTGGCATCGCCATCGGTATCCCGGAAAAGGATGATTTGGTGGGAGCTCACTTCCAGGTTTTCATTTTGCGACCGAGCTTTTCCGCTGACCAAATCCTTGATGCGATCTACGCCACGCTTCACTGTGCGCGCCTCCGAAACGAAAATATCACCATTCGGTGCCTCATAGATCCACCGGGGGCTGTTCAGACCCTCAACAAACCTGACAACCTTGTATCCTTCCGGAGCAGTGGGTGTCTTCCCTTCCGGCCAACCGACCACCTTGGACAGCTTGGTTTCGGATGGCGTAGCCATCGGTGCTGGTAAGTTTACGTCCTTTCCATACTCGACAACCGCTTGGGCATACAAATGCGATGTTGCATAAATCAATGCGGATACCCCTAAAATCGAATATTTGCAAAATGTGGCTATTGATCTTCGTGATTCCATAATGTCCGTGACTAAATCCAATGACCCGATTACACGAAAGCCAACAACTGGCTGTCGCAAATGTTTGTCATCATCCATTGTGGATTTGACACGGCATATGGTGAGGCGGCGATTACAGTAGTATGGCTTTCAGGATAGCCTGTGCACGATCGCCCCAGTTTTTCAAGCTAGCTTCCAACTGCGTACGCAACTCGCGGTAATTCAAGGCTTTGCCCTTTTTTGGCATTTCCAGTTCCTTGGCTGTCACTGGCCTGTCCTCCACTTTGGTGGCGAAATAGGTCGTATTCTCGTAGGGCAATGCTACGCCCAGAATCAGGCCGGGTAAACCAGTAAATGATTCCGGACCTCCTGCCACCGGAATCTGGTCGGTATAAAACGCGACGACGTAAACCGAATCGAGCACAAGCGCATTGGCACGCCGGCATTCATAACCGGCAATCTCACGGGTCTCATTGGTGAGCCGCCATTGGATGCGCCTCGTGCTGTCCGTAATCAAGTACGTCTCCTCGTAAATACTTTTCTGGCTGGTACTTTGTCCCGTCAACAAATCGGTAAAAATGGTATTTCCCATATCGACGGATGGATCGCTGCCAAAAAAACCGGTATTGCTGCCCGGGGCCGCATGGGGCCAAAACCGCGTCTTCCCTTGGCCAAATGCCAGGCTGTATTTGAATGATTTGAATTGCGGATTGGCTTTCTGGTATTGCTCAAAAGCCTGCTCCATAAATGAATTGCCGCCTATCTGGTTTTTGATCTTCGCGTACATATTTACCCGTTTTTCAAATTCGACGACACCGCTCTCGACAAAGCGGGCATACTGCGCCCGCAGCGGTTGGGAGGCGACCATCAACGTAAATAAACAGGATAACAGGTGAACTATCTTCGTTTTCATAGCGCTAATTTTGTATGGATACACCGCCCATCCGATTGAAATCCCACGTGAGTGAAAACATCAGATAGCGTGTAATGGTGGTATAGCTGTTTTGCGAAAGGATATTGTTGCTGGCCGACCGACTGAAGCCGACATTTTGGTTGAGCAAGTCATTTACGCCGACGGAAAAGCGAAGGGTTTCATCTTTCAGGAATTTTTTGCTCACCGATGCATTGACAATGAACCGCTCAAATTCTTCATCAAATGACTGGGTAGCGGCGGTATAGGTATACTGGCCGTCGGACGTGATCTGGAATTTCAATGGCAGGTAAATATTGAAGGAGTAGTTACCGTTCAGCCCCCACCCATTATTGTTCTGCTGCCGTTGCAATGACGATTGCCCATACGTATAAGTTGGGCCGAAATTGACAAAGAAATCGTATTTCTTTTGGATATACTGCCGGATATTGATGCTCCCACCGTAAGTTGAGCTTTGCGTCTTATTGAGCTCACCGTTGGTTAAGTTATAGTAAATGTTGCCGTTCGTATTCAATCCCGCCCCCACATTAACATTCCACTTCTTCAGATTCTTGCTGAAATTGGAATAGAAATAATAATTGAACGGCGATTCATCGTCCAGGTTTGCGTACTGGAAGGTGCTGCGGCCCACCGAGTCGGTATACGTATTGCTGACAATCGGATTATTGGTATTGGAGAAGCTTCCCGAAAAATATACATATTGATTACCGATCACCTTGAATGAGTTGTATGAAACGTTAAAGCGGTTAGTATACGACGGCTTCAAATCGGGATTACCGAGCACGATGTTCATGGGGTCATCATTCACCCGTACGGGCTGGATTTGATTGATATTAGGCTGGGTATTATTGCCATTATAAGACAACGTAAACGACTTCTGCTGGGAAAAACGGTATTGCCACCGCACTTGCGGGTTATGGTTGGTGAAGCTGCGTTCAAAGCGGCTGTCGGCATACCTGTCCGTTTGGTCAAATTGTACCCGGCTGACCCGGGTACCAAAATTAACGGTGGATTTTCCTTTCTTGAAATTAAAGATGGCTCCCAACTGGTTCGAAAGCTGGTTGAGTTTAAAATCGTTACTGAACAAGGAATCCAGATCGGTGTAATTGCCAACACCCGCCGGGTTGAACGATTGCCTGAGCGATGTACCATTGCTCGCCGTGAGCCGGTAATTCAAGACCAAGGCAAGTGCAGGTGAAAATGGTTCGGAATACGTCACATTGGAGTTGAATACTGAACTGTTGTTGTCATTGATTTTGTGTTGGTCGACTATCCATATGCTATCCACCGCACCGCGCTCATAGAATGTATTTTCTGAATACAAAAATCCGTTTGCATTGCTTTGCTCGATGGTTTCATTGAGCTCCCAGGAAAGTGTCCGACCCTGCTTGCGAAGCTTTTTGGTCCACAGGGCGGTCAGGTAAGCACTAACGCCTTCGGTATCGTTGGTGGTACGGCGGATTGACTGGTTGAGCATATCCCCTGCCCCGTCCGTACCTGATGATTGGTTGAATTCCGTTGTCTCGCCATTCCGCAATGTGCCGTCCACGGTCACTTTCAACGTAGATGTCGAGTCAAACTGGGTTTCAAAGATGGCCCCGCCGCGCTGACGGAATATCCGTCGGTCAAAGGTCTGGCCGGACACGGTATTGATGGTTCCGGTAGGTAGGTTATTTTGAGTGATCGTATTGTTGACACCTTCTACGCTGAGCTCACCGATTTTATAGTTTCCGTTGATGGACTGCTTACCATCATTCCATTTGTTGCTGTAAAAGGCTCCTCCATTCAATGCCGAGGGAATACCCCGGCCGTCATAACGGCCGCCCCATGATTCAATGTCGTCCTGTCCACCCGTCATCATGATCATGATGCCCCCGTCTTCCATCAAGGTTGTATTGCCCGACGGAGCATACCGATCGGCATCTTGCCAGCTCAATCCCGTTTGGCCCGTATTGCCTATCGTACCAAAGGCTGAAAAACGCTGCTTGTCATTGAACCTGTTGAACATGGCTTGGCCCTGGTAAAAATCTTTGCTGCCAACGCCTGCGTCTATTTTCCCGAAATGGCCCTTTTTCTTGTCGTCTTTGAGTACAATATTGAGCGTCTTCGACCGCTCACCATCGTCCACGCCCGTGAATTCGGCCTGGTCGCTCCGCTTGTCATAAAGCTGCACTTTGTCTACCATGTCACCGCGGAGGTTGCGGGTCACCAACGTCGGGTCGTCGCCGAAAAACTCTTCCCCATCCACCAATACTTTGTTGACCGTCTGTCCCTGTGCTGTGATTTTCCCATCCTGGTCTACCTGTATGCCCGGTAGTTGCTGGAGCAAGTCTTCGACCTTGGAATTGGGCTGGATGGTGAAACTCGCTGCGTCATACTCCGTCGTGTCCCCCCGGATGGTGATGGCCTGCCGACGATTCACCAGCACTTCCTCCAGCAGCTTAGCACGGAGCACCAACCCCAAATTGCCAAAATCCATAACCTTGTTTGCGCTGTCCAGCGTAAACCGCTCCACATAATCGGCGTATTCGGGAAAGGTAGCAAAAAGGATGTATTCGCCAGTATCCAGGCCTTCCAGTTGGAAATTCCCGGAAGCGTCCGCACGCGTAAATGTATAAAGCATGGAATCTTTGGCATGTACCAAAACGATGGACGACTTGGCAAGCTTGATACTGGACGCCGTATCAACCACCGCACCTTTAATGGCATAACCATCCTGGGCCATCGAAAGTAACCAGCAAAAACATACCATCAACAGCGTAACGAGGAATCTCTTCATAAACCGGGTTTTAATGCTACAAAATATGCTTTAATCAACGCATTGGCACTGGATCATTTAGGCTGCGTCGTTATTGCCCCATGCTTCCAACTGTTGCAAATATAAAACTAAAAAAATAGTTCCAAAATTAATTCATGCATTTTAACATCTTTTTGCAAATCCTGCCCTTTCAGGCCAGACGATTGCGTCCGGCTTTAGGGCGCGATTGCGGACAAAATGTTGCATAAGCGATCTACTTTGCCTAAGTTTGTGGCAAAGCCTCTTACTATGCAGAAAATCAAAGAATATGTAGAAGCGAACCAACAGCGCTTTTTGGAGGAACTGTTTGATTTGCTTCGTTTTCCATCAGTCAGTGCGGATCCAAAGTATGCAGCAGATGTTCGAAACGCAGCGGAATATGTAGCCCAAAAATTACGGGACGCAGGTGGAAACAACGTGGAAATATATCCCACCGCAGGCCATCCTATTGTATACGGTGAAAAAATAATCGATGCCAGCAAACCCACGGTGCTGGTATATGGCCATTACGACGTACAGCCGCCTGATCCGCTGGAGCTTTGGGAAACGCCACCGTTTGAACCGACCGTTCGCGATGGTAAAATATTTGCCCGTGGCGCATGCGATGACAAGGGGCAGTTTTATATGCACATTAAGGCCTTTGAATTGATGCAAGCCACGGGAACCCTGGCCTGCAACGTCAAATTCATGATTGAAGGCGAAGAAGAGGTCGGGTCGGACAACCTGGGCACATTCGTGAAAGCCAATAAGGAACGCCTGGCCGCTGATGTTGTGCTCATCTCGGATACAGCGATGATCAGCCTCGATACGCCTTCATTGGAAACGGGCTTGCGGGGCCTATCTTATGTTGAAGTGGAAGTGACAGGGCCGAACCGCGACCTGCACTCCGGCGTGTACGGTGGAGCTGTGGCCAATCCGATTACCATCCTGACGAAACTCATCGCTTCATTGCATGACGAAAACAACCGCATTACCATCCCTGGCTTTTATGACGATGTGGCCGAACTCAGTGACGCTGAACGTAAGGCGCTCAATGAAGCACCATTCAATGAAGATGAATACAAGCAGGATCTCGGTGTAAAGGCCCTTTGGGGCGAAAAAGGATACACCACCATCGAGCGTACCGGTATACGCCCGACGTTGGAAGTGAATGGCATCTGGGGTGGATATATCGGCAAGGGCGCCAAGACGGTACTACCATCGAAAGCGTCTGCCAAGATTTCCATGCGGCTGGTGCCCAACCAGGATTCGGACACCATCACGGCCCTGTTTACGAAGCACTTCGAACGCATCGCGCCGGACTATGTATCGGTGAAAGTAACTCCCCACCACGGCGGGCAACCGGCGGTAACACCCACGGACAGCGTGGCCTACCGGGCTGCCGAGCAAGCCATCGAAGAGGCTTTCGGAAAGAAACCTATCCCGACGCGCGGTGGCGGCAGCATTCCCATCGTGTCGTTATTTGAAAACGAATTGGGACTAAAAACCGTGTTGATGGGCTTTGGGCTGGATAGCGACAACTTGCATTCGCCCAATGAGAAGTACGACATCGCCAATTATTTTAAAGGTATTGAAACAATTCCGCTGTTTCACAAGTATTTTGCGGAATTGAGCTAACAAAGGGGGGCGTGAACGGGATGATACGCGTAATGAGAAAAGTACACAGATGCCTCTATTTGGCATCTGTTTTAGTTTTCTTTGCACTCTTTTATCCGTTGTTAGCCATCCTGGCACGGAATCCCGAACGGCATTTCCACGCCATCGCCCGTTGTCGCCGCATCATCGGCTTCCTCAGCTCGGCATGTGTGGGGATATTTTACCGATTCCGGTTTGAAACACCCATCGATTGGTCGCACCCTTATATCCTTTGCTCCAACCATACCTCCAACCTCGATATTACGGCCATGGTGGTGCTCTGTCCATCAGCCTTTTCCTTCATGGGAAAAATCGAGCTGCTGGACAATCCGGTGACCGGCCTATTTTTCAAGACCATTGACATCCCGCTGAACCGCCAAAGCAAAATTTCGGCCTTCAAAGCCTTCAAGCGTGCCGATGAATACCTAAGCAAAGGGCGGAGCATGGCCATATTTCCCGAAGGACATATCGGTGAAGAATACCCGCCCTACCTCTACGATTTTAAAAACGGTCCCTTTAGGCTGGCCATCGAAGCCCAAGCGCCCATTATCCCCATTATCATCCACAATGCGTGGAAAATCTTCTGGGACGATGGCAAGACCCATGGCAGCCGTCCGGGAATCATCGATATCGAAGTGCTGAAGCCTATCGAAACCGCTAATCTACAGCTGGAACAAGCCAACCAGATCCGGGACGACGTGCACCAGCTGATAAAAAAACACTGGAACCGGACAGGGGGCTTGTAACTTTTGCTATCTTCGTACGTCTTAAGGAAAAGATAAATTTATGTCGCAACAGCCACTCATACAAATCAAGGACATTGGACGCAAATACGTGATTGGCGCGGAAACCATCCACGCATTGAAGTCGGTGACCCTTGAAATCAATAAAGGTGAATTTGTTGCCTTGATGGGACCCTCTGGCTCGGGCAAATCCACGCTGATGAACATCCTTGGCTGCCTGGATACGCCTACACGGGGGGAATACATCCTCAATGGCATCAATGTGAGCGACATGAGCGACGACGAACTCGCCGAAGTGCGCAACAAAGAGATCGGCTTTGTCTTCCAGACATTCAACTTGCTGCCGCGCTCGACCTCCCTGGACAATGTGGCATTGCCCCTGGTCTATGCAGGATATAGCAAGAAAAAGCGAGATGAAATGGCACAGCAGGCATTGGAAAGCGTGGGGCTAGGCAACCGTGTTGACCACAAGCCCAATGAACTCTCCGGTGGCCAGCGCCAACGGGTGGCCGTAGCCCGCGCACTGATAAACAACCCGTCCATCATCCTCGCTGATGAACCCACCGGCAACCTGGACACCAAGACGTCCATTGAGATCATGGGGTTGATGGAAGAAATCCATTCCCATGGCAATACCATCATCCTCGTCACGCACGAAGAAGACATTGCCCAGCACGCACACCGGATTGTCCGCATGCGGGACGGACTCATTGAAGATGACTACCCCAATAAAGACATCAAAAGCGTATCGCCACGGCTTGCCGCATTACGGGAAAAGGGTACCGATTTTGAAAATATCTAACCCTGCATTTACGTGCGTTCTCAAGCGGTTTTAGGTTCATTTCTCCAGCATGATGTACGTGCAAAAAAGCGGTTTTTACGTAAAAACAACATTACATTACCAAACAAAACCCTACTGATCAACCATTTAAATTAACGCCAAAAAATATTGACAAAAAATTTAAAAATCATAATAGAAATATTATATTTTTGCGCAAAAATGAAACTTAAATTGACAGGTTATGTATTGGACACTAGAGTTAGCCTCACATTTGGAAGATGCACCTTGGCCAGCAACAAAAGACGAGCTTATTGACTATGCGATACGCTCAGGTGCTCCAGTGGAAGTCATCGAAAACTTGCAAGCTTTGGAGGATGATGGTGAGCCTTATGAAAATATAGAGGAAATTTGGCCCGACTACCCTACCAAGGACGACTTCTTCTTCAATGAAGATGAATATTAACGGATAGCCGCCCCGCACGAAAACGTCCGGGGCGGTGTTGTTTTAATGTCAACCTTTCCCTATACACACCATCGTTATGGAAAACAGCATGCATCACACGGCCCACGAACGCATTGCAGCGCTTTTTAACGAGATATACCCAATCAGCGCTGGCTTATCCGAAAGCATCCGGCAGCACAGCAAGGTGATTACGGTCGAAAAAAGGGCGCAACTGCTACACATTGACGAGACCTGCAAATCCATTTATTTCATCCTCCGGGGCGGCGTGCGCACGTATTATATCGACAAGGAAGGCAATGATATCACTTCGTGGTTGCTCTTCGAAGGCGAACTGGCCATATCGGTATATAGTTTTTTCAGCCAGCGGCCCAGCTTTGAAGCCATTGAAACCTTAGAGAGGTGTACCCTGCTTGCGCTCACCTACGAAAAACTATCCCTTTTGTATCGCCAATACCCTGAATTCAACTTCATCGGTCGCCACCTCACCGAGCACTATTACATCCGCAGCGAAGCGAAGGCTAACACGCTTCGCATGCTGAGCGCCAAGGAACGCTACCTGGACTTGCTGAAAAGCCAACCACAGCTGCTAACACGCGTGCCCCTGGGATACGTTGCATCTTACTTGGGTATCAACCAATCCACCCTAAGCAGAATCCGGGCAAGTATTTGATTTTTTGACTTTTGTCAAAAGTTTTCCCAATGTATGGGATTAGTTTTGCATGAGTTATACAAACTAAATATAGAAAGGAAATCAACTATGGGTGATTACTTCGGTGATTGAATATCCACGCCGTATTGAAAATAAAAAAATCCACCATTGACCATGAAGAAAAAGCATGTCGTTTACTTGATACTACTTGCCGGGGCTATGCTGTTGATTCTCATAGCAATTCCATTTTTTCATATCTACAGAACTTACCTGAAAGAGGATAAAATCGCTGTCGAAACCCCGAAAGGCTACACCAATGATGCAAGTCGACTCAATCTCACCAAAATGGATACCATCATTGATGTGGCCTCGTCAAAAGCAGCTATTGAAAACCAGCTCAGGAGGCTCATTGCCTACAGCAAAACAAAAAACATCCCAATCTCTATTGCAGGTGCTAAGCATAGCATGGGAGGACACACCATGTACCCCGACGGCATACTCATCAATATGCGTCCGTACAACCACATGCAAATAGACTTGGACAATAATATCTTAACAGTGGGTGCCGGGGCGCTTTGGGCAGATGTGATTGATTACTTAAATGGATACAACAAGTCTGTGGCGGTCATGCAGGCATTCAGTTCGTTTTCCATCGGGGGATCCATCAGCGTAAACGGCCACGGGTGGCAGAAAAACACCCCTCCAATATCGTCAAGCGTGGTTTCCTTTACATTGATGGACGCCAATGGCGAAATCATCGCCTGTAGCCCAACCCTAAACCGGGAGCTATTTGGCTTGGCCATAGGTGGGTATGGGCTATTCGGGATAATCCTCGATGTAACACTGAAAATCGTAGACAACACCAACCTAAAATTCATTCGCTACAAAATTAATTCATCCGAATACCTGGATGCGTTCAAAAAATATGCGAGCGATGACAACAGTGTTGAGCTTGTATTTGGCCGACTCAATATAACCAACAAACAGTTTCTTGAAAACGCCACATTAAATGTTTTCAAAAAAACAGGTGAGCAATCGGATGCAAATGGCAAAAATAGCTATAGCCAAATACCCATTGAGGTCAAACGATTGGTTTTTAGGAGTACGGTCAATAGTGAATATGGAAAACGGTTACGTTGGGATTTAGAAACAACGTTAGGCAGATTTGCCTCAAACAACACCGTAACCCGAAACCAATTACTACATGATGATGTCAGTCTCATCGAAAACAAAGATGCTAAATCGACCGATATTTTACAGGAATATTTCATCCCAGCGAGGCATTTCAACACCTATATCGACGAATTGAAAACTGTTCTCCCCCACCAAAACATCGATTTGCTAAATATCACCATACGGGATGTCTATCAGGACGAAATCAGTTACCTCAATTACGCACGGGAAAATGTATTTGGATTTGTATTCCTTTTTAATCAAAAGAAAACAACTCAAGACGAAGAAGCCATGAAAGCACTTACCAATGTGTTGGCTCAACTAGCCCTCAAGTATGAAGGTACATTTTACCTGCCCTACCGGCTACACGTAGATAAAAACACCATGAAAGCGATATACCCGAAAGCCGATGATTTTTTCAGTCTGAAATTGAAATACGACCCGCAGGAAGTATTCAAAAACAACTTTTACACGTATTACAGGTGACTTCTCTATTAGTACGCCATGTGGAGTAGCAGGTTAGAAAGCAGTGCATGACTCAGGCGATGCGTAGTGCTAAAGCACAAGGGGATAATCGTATAGACACTGCCAATAACGCCAAAGTACCTACTAGTAAAGGCCCTTGTTAAACATCTTAGCTATGAAAAAGAAACATGTAAGATTAATCATTTGGTCATCATTATTTATTGCTTTGGTTTTAGGAACCAACTTGACCATTGTTGGATACTTTCTAAAGCGGAACTACACATATAGTAATTACAATGGCAGCTTTAGACATTATGAGGACAGACTGAAAGGCAAATCATATGAAGGAAGAGATAATCGATATGGAACTTTCCTTGAACGTAACCCTAACATCAAAGACAAGCAACTCTACCGTACATTCACTTTAGACCCCTGGCGTTTCTGGGAATGGCGCGAATGGTATTATCATTTTGACCGATTCACACTGCCTTATATTTCGGAGAAAGAGATACAGCGCAATCGCGCATTGGAAGGGCTGGACAACGAACAACGTAAGGATTCGCTGCCATGAAAAAGAAACATGTTAGATTAATTGTTTGGTCTTCCGTATTCATTGCTGTTGTCTTAGTAACAAATCTCACTATCATTGGATATTTCTTGAAAAGGCATTACACTTATAGCAACTATAATGGCACTTTTAGATTTGATGAAATGAGGTTAAAAGGTATTTCATATCATACAAGAAATGAAGCATATCACAATTTCCTTAAACGCAATCCCGACATTAAAGACAAGCAACTCTACCGTACATTCACTTTAGACCCCTGGCGTTTCTGGGAGTGGCACGAATGGTATTATCATTTTGACCGATTTACCCTGCCTTATCTTTCGGAAAAAGAATTGCAACAAAACTGAAACACCGTGACTACACTCAATCTTGTATGGCCAGCGCTTTATGTTTACCAAAAACTGGGAATTTTGGTTTATCATTTTTAGAACTATCATCGTTGAGGCTACGATGGTCAACCTAATTACAAAATATTCCTGGGGAAGGGCTTGGTATCATGATACTTGCTTACCTACCTTGGTTTTTTTCCGTTGTATCCGCTTCGGCCGGGATACCAGTTCTACCGGGATATCCAATAGATCGCGGATAACCACCGATGCGCATGCCCCACCAAATGCGGCCGGCAAATAGGAGATGGTACCATACGCCGAGCGCTTGAAATTGTTGCCGTCGGTCATGACCAGCGAATCGCGCCTTACTTCTTCCGTCGAAAATACGGCCTTTACCGTACTTGCATTGGCCAGCCTTTTCAGTCGCTTGCGTACATAATGCGCAAATACACACTGGTAGGTTTCCGGTAGCCACGTGACGCGTATCATCGTAGGATCGAGCTTCCCGCCAGCGCCCATCGAGCTCACGATGGGCATACCTGCGTTCAATGCCGTCGAAAGCAAGGTCACTTTCGGCGTAATGCTGTCGATGCAATCCATGACATAGTCATAAGGTTTGCTCAGGATTTCACGGCACTTTTGCGGCGTGAGGAACTCTTCCACGACATGCAGTTTCAAATCAGGGTTGATGGCCAGCAGGCGATCCTCCATGATGCGCGCCTTGCTTTGGCCATGGTTGGTGGCCAACGCTGGCAATTGGCGGTTGCGATTGGTGGGATCCACCACATCGCCATCAACGATGGTCATCTCCCCCACTCCTGCCCGGCAGATAAATTCCGCAGCAAAAGACCCCACACCACCAAGGCCCACCACCAGTACGTGTTTTTGTTGTAATAATGCAATCCCTTCATCGCCCACCAGCAATGCCGAGCGTGATAACCAGTTGATCGTTGTCATTTAAATCAGTTGAATCTGTTGCCAAGCCGCAAAAATAGCATCTTTCAACTCATCTACTGTGACCTTACGCAAAAAAGCGGCTTGCTCATAGATGGCTTCGATGCCTTGCCCGCTATCATCCGTTTCGAGGAAAAAAGGCTGGTTTACCTGGCGGAGGGTCTTCGCGGCACCGCTGGCTTCATCCAATATCGCGGCACCAAAGGAAAGAAAAAAGCCCTGCCTGATCAACTGCTCCCCCAATTCGCTCGATTTATTAAATCCGTGCACGATCATCGGTATTTTATGGGCATACCGCTTGCCAACGGGCTGTAGCTCGTCAAACGCCCGTACACAATGAATAATCAACGGTTTGCGGTGGGCCAAGGCCAAATCGACCTGTCGCTCAAACGCGGCACGTTGGACGGGCATTGCCGGACCGCGCAGCCTATCGAAGCCGCATTCGCCAATAAGCCTGACGTTTTCGTCTCCGATATGGGCTTCCAAGAAAGCCAATTGGGACGCTATATTACCGGCGGTGAGGTACCACGGATGCAGGCCAAGAGAAATCCATTTGTCCACAGGCATCGGCTTATCAAGTGAAGAATGGGCATTATAAATTGCCCTTGCGCCGAGTGAGTACGGTGTACAATGGTGGGTATGGATATCAAGAAAAATCACGGGAACACAATTGATGCCGGGTCAAATTTCAACTATTTATTTCACTTCCTTGCATCTTTCAAAACAAAAACCCATATTTGCCACAAGCAAAATGAATTTTCAAACAGAACATATTACTTGGTGGTGGCATAGCAACTGACGTTGTGGCAATCCATCTATTGTAAGTAATCGTGTTACTGAAACGTATAGCGGCTTGCCCATCACCGGCAGGCTTTTTTTATGGCGTCTATATATATGATGAAACAGATATTAGCACATTTATTTGAATTTAAGACTTTCACCAAGAGTGAAGCGTATGAGATACTGACCCACATCGCTTCGGGAAAGTACAACAACTCGCAGATAGCGGCGTTCATGACGGCATACGGCATGCGCAGCATCCGGGTGGAAGAACTGGAAGGGTTTCGCGATGCGATGTATGACCTGTGCCTTAAGCTCGATTTTCCGGGGTATCAACTGATTGATCTTTGCGGTACGGGCGGTGACGGTAAAAATACCTTCAACATCTCCACATTGGCTTCCTTCGTGGTGGCGGGTGCCGGCTATCCCGTGGCAAAACACGGCAACTACGGCGTTTCGTCCGGATGCGGTTCGTCCAACGTGATGGAGCACCTGGGCTATCAGTTTACCAATGATAAAGATACCATCAGCCGCCAGTTGGAAAACGCTAATATTTGTTTCCTCCATGCACCGCTGTTCCATCCGGCGATGAAGACCGTGGCACCCATCCGTCGCGAATTGGGTGTAAAGACTTTCTTCAATATGATTGGGCCGTTGGTCAATCCGACCAATCCCCGCTACCAGTCCGTTGGGGTATTCAGCCTGGAGCTGGCCCGCCTCTATGGTTACCTCTACCAGCAATCTGACAAGCAGTATACCATCCTCCATGCGCTGGACGGCTATGATGAAATTTCGCTGACAGGCGACTTTAAGACGGTTACTAATAAAGGGGAACACTTCTATACCATCGAACAATTAGGCTTTGCCGCGCAATCCGCCCAAAGCATCCACGGTGGGGAAACCGTGGAGGAAGCGGCAAGAATATTTACGGCAGTCATCAACGGTAGTGGCACCACGGAGCAAAACAATGTGGTGCTCGCCAATGCGGCAATCGCCATACAGACAATCCATCCGGAGAAAAGTTTCGGCGACTGCTACTATGAAGCCGAGGCTTCGCTATTGAGCAAGAAAGCGCTGGAGAGTTTTCGCAGGTTGGTTCAATAAAGCGAACATGGATAATCATAGGGTATCCGTGATTATCGGAAGTATCAATGTGTGTCATCAGCGTTCAGAAAAACAAAAGCGTGAACCCGAAAATAAAAATATGCGGTTTGAAATTCCCCGAAAACATCGGGGCGGTGCTGGCATTGCAACCGGATTATATCGGCTTCATTTTCCACGCTGCCTCTAAACGTTTTGCCGGGGCATTGGATGCGACTTGGGTGGCGGGATTACAAAGCAGAGCAAAAAAGACTGGCGTATTTGTCAATGCGGATTTGGATCAGGTACGGGCAGCAATCGGGCAATACCACTTCGAAGCGGTGCAGTTGCATGGAGACGAAAGTGCCGAGTACTGCGCCGGACTGCATGATCTCGACGTGGAAATCATCAAGGCATTCGGTATCGGAGAAGGCTTTGACTGGGCTGTATTGAACGATTATGAAGCGGTGGCAGATTATTATTTGTTTGATACGAAAAGCACCGGATACGGCGGTACCGGCACCCGCTTCGATTGGCGATTGCTTGATGGCTATCGATCCGACAAGCCTTTTTTCCTAAGCGGCGGCCTAAGTGCAGAAAACATACAAGATGCCTTGCACCTGGGTGATGATCGCTTATATGCCTTGGATTTGAACTCCAAATTCGAGATTGAACCGGGCGTCAAAAATATTGAATTACTGAAACGAACGTTACAAACGATGAACGATGAGTGAATACCAGGTAAACGACAACGGATATTATGGCAATTTTGGCGGTGCTTACATCCCCGAAATGCTTTACCCCAACGTGGAAGAATTGCGGCAACAGTATCTTGCCATTATCCAAAGCGGTGACTTCCAACGGGAATTTGACAGGCTGCTGCGGGATTATGTAGGTAGACCCTCACCGCTATATCCAGCTGCGCGCCTTTCCGAACGCTATGGTGCGAACATCTTCCTTAAACGGGAAGATCTCAACCACACCGGGGCCCACAAGATAAACAACACGATTGGCCAAATCCTGCTTGCCGAACGGCTTGGCAAGAAACGCATCATCGCCGAGACGGGGGCTGGCCAGCATGGCGTGGCAACGGCCACGGTGTGTGCACTGAAGGGGTTGCAATGCGTGGTTTATATGGGAGCCATTGACATCGAACGGCAGGCACCCAACGTTGCCCGCATGAAGATGATGGGAGCCGAAGTGGTGGCCGCCAATTCGGGCAGCAAGACCCTCAAAGATGCCACCAACGAAGCCCTGCGCGACTGGATAAACAATCCCGTGGATACGCATTACATCATCGGATCGGTAGTAGGTCCCCATCCCTACCCGGATATGGTTGCCCGGTTCCAATCGGTCATCTCTGCCGAAACCCGGAAACAACTGCTGGAAAAGACCGGACGTGAAACGCCCAACTATGCCGTGGCCTGCGTAGGGGGCGGCAGCAACGCTGCCGGCATGTTCTACCATTTCCTTGACGAACCCTCGGTAAAGTTGGTCGCCGTAGAAGCCGCTGGAAGGGGTATACATTCCGGAGAATCTGCAGCCACGACCGTCCTTGGCCGCGAGGGTGTACTGCACGGCAGCCGCTCCATCCTGATGCAAACCGCAGATGGGCAGGTCATCGAACCTTATTCTATCTCCGCAGGGCTGGACTATCCCGGCATCGGACCGCAGCATGCCTGGCTGCATAAAACGGGCCGGGCAACCTACGCGGCCATCACGGATGACGAGGCCATGCAAGCCGGTCTCCTGCTTACCCGGCTTGAAGGAATCATCCCGGCCATCGAAAGCGCCCATGCATTGGCCCAGCTTGAAAAAATGGCTTTCAAGGGCGACGAAAATGTTGTCGTGTGCCTATCCGGCCGCGGCGACAAGGATTTGGATAATTACATGAAGTATTTTGGGTTTTAAACCATGAATCGGATCAATCAATTATTCGCCGACAAAGGCGACAGACGTATACTTTCCATTTATTTTACCGCAGGCTACCCCACATTGGAGAGCACCCTTGATATTGCCGAGGCTTTGGAAAAAGCTGGTGTCGATTTCCTCGAAATTGGCTTCCCTTATTCCGATCCGGTAGCCGATGGGCCGGTCATCCAACACAGCTCGGAAGTGGCCCTGCATAATGGCATGACCCTCCACGTGCTTTTCGAACAGCTCAAGGAACTGCGCAAACGCGTCTCCATTCCGGTATTGCTGATGGGCTACGTGAACCCGGTATTGCAATATGGTGTGGAGAATTTCTGTGAATCGTGCAGAGCAGTCGGCGTGGATGGCGTGATTGTGCCGGACTTGCCGATGTATGAGTTTGAAGAACACTATCAATCTGTGTTCGAAGCCAATGGGTTGAGCAATATCTTTTTGGTGACACCTCAGACTTCTGAAGAACGTATCCGTAAAATTGATGGCTTATCCACGGGATTTATTTACCTCCTTTCTTCCTCGGCCACCACGGGCAAGAACCTTTCGGTATCCGAAAGCACGACGGCTTATTTTTCGCGTGTCCGCGCCGTGGGCCTAAAGAATCCTACGGTTATCGGTTTCGGCATCTCCGACCATGAAACGTTTGTCCGTGCAACGGAATACGCCGAAGGCGCTATTGTGGGTAGCGCCTTCGTACGATTGCTGGGTGAGGCGGATTACCGGGAGAAAATACCCCAGTTTATCCACCAATTGAGGGGCTAAACGGATGGGCATCAGTCCATCCGCTCTTTTAGGATTTTTCCGTCCGAATCAAAGCGCACCTGTAAATCACCATAACGGCTTTCCAGCTCTACTTCGTAGGCAACCGTTCCTGCTGTGTCTATTTTTTTTGCATCTTCGACGCGGTAGCCATCAAATTCCGTTTTCAGCTGTTTCTTGACCGCCTCCGGGAGCGCGCTGGAAGCGATTTCCTCCTCATGCTTCAACACCTTCCCTTCTGGGCTGATGAATGCCTTTTGGTCTCTTCCTATCAAACCAACGTTGAACTCGACCTCATAACTACCATCTTTTCTCCGCTCCCATTCTACTTGGCGTGCCTTTGAAAATTGCTGTTGGAACGCATTGATTACCACAGCAGGCACTCCCCGCGGCGAAGCGCCTTGCGCCATCACTGAAAGCCCTGTCAAAAAAAGGACAAATAGATTGAATACTAACTTTTTCATGTTCATACATTTTTGATTCGGTACAAATCAACTCATCAAAGTAGGAAAAACTTTGGAAATTGGGATTTGCTGTAACATCTACCCAAATTCGGCATCAAATAAGCGAAAACCGGGGCCCCTGAAATACCACAGGACCTGGAGAAAAGAACCCATAAATCTATTCGTAACATGGCAAACACATTATCCATAGCAACCTGGTGGCACACCTTAGCAGGAGTCGAAAAATTCTTCTGGGCTGTAGCCCTGTTATTCTCCTTCATGTTCGTCGTGCAGACCGTCATCTCCTTCATCGGAGGTGACGATGATGGCACCTTCGGTGATTCAGACGAATACGTGGAAGGCGATGGTGGTATTGACTACCAGTTTTTTACCATCAAAAACTTCATTACGTTTTTTACTGTTTTTGGATGGGTTGGCTTAGCTTGTCTTCAAGGCGGCTTATCCATGTTCCAGATTGTCCTTTGGTCGACCTTATCAGGCCTCGCCATCGTACTGATTATGTTTTTCCTCTTTTCCAGAATGGCCAGGCTTCGCTCCAGTGGCACCTTACAGATTCAAAATGCATTGCAGAAACAGGCAGAGACTTACCTGCGGATACCTGCTTTGCGAAGCGGTTATGGTAAGGTACATGTGCGGGTACAGGGATCGCTCCGCGAACTACGGGCACTCACTGACGATGAAAACGATATTCCGACCGGGAAACCCGTGACGGTCGTCGGCATCGTGAATGAAAGCGTATTGCTGGTCACCGGGATGAAGTAGTCAACAGATTTTTACACCTAATAACACACAAAACCGTATGGAATTTATCTTGATTGCAATTGCTGTAGGCATCATTATCGTATTTGTCTTTATTGTCTCACTATTCAAGCGGTACAAGCGATGCCCTTCGGACCGCATTTTGGTTGTATATGGCAAGGTCGGCAAAAATGCCTCCGATGGTACCCGCACCGCAAAATGTATTCATGGTGGAGCTGCTTTCATCTGGCCTGTGATTCAGGACTATTCGTTCCTGGATCTCACGCCCATTTCCATCGAAGTAAACCTGACCAGCGCGCTTAGCAAGCAAAACATCCGGGTAGACGTGCCGTCGCGCTTCACGGTAGGCATATCCACAGAACCTTCCGTCATGCAGAATGCGGCAGAGCGGCTGCTGGGATTGCAACGCCCGCAGGTGCATGAACTGGCTAAGGACATCATCCTCGGTCAGATGCGCTTGGTGGTGGCCATGATGGATATTGAGGAAATCAACAACAACCGGGACAAATTCCTGCACAATATCGCCACCAATGTGGAAGCCGAGCTCAACAAAATCGGCCTCAAGATGATCAATGTAAACGTAACGGATATCAAGGACGAGAGCGGCTATATTGATGCTTTGGGGAAGGAAGCGGCGGCCAAAGCAATCAATGACGCTAAAATCAGGGTGGCCGAGCAAGAGCGATTTGGCGATGTGGGAAAAACGGAAGCTGAAAAAGAACGTGACATCAAGGTGGCCGAAATGCTGCGTGACCGGGATACCGAGGTCGCCATTGCTACCAAAGACAAAGAAGTCAGCATTGCTGGGGCAGCCCGTGATGAAAATATCGGTAAAGCCGAAGCCCAGCGGGATACCCGGGTAAAGATCGCTGATGCCAACGCCATTGCCGTACAGGGCGAAAACCTTTCCAAGATCCAGATAGCAGCATCTGATGCCGAACGTCGCGAGCGGGAGGCTGAGGCCCTTAAAAAAGCCGTGGCAGCCGAAAAGGTACAACAAGCCAAAGCACTCGAAGAAGCCTACAAGGCTGAACAGCGGGCGGAAGATGCACGTGCCGAGCGTGATCGCGCCGCACAGAACGCCACCATCGTGGTGGCCGCTGAAATCCAAAAGCAAAAAGCCATCATCGAAGCCCAGGCCGAGGCTGAACAGCTACGGGAGAAAGCCCGGGGTGAAGCAGATGCCATCTTTGCCAAACTGGAAGCTGAAGCACGCGGGGTATATGAAATGCTGACCAAGCAGGCCGAGGGCCTCAAGGAAATCGTCAAGTCGGCGGGTGACAACCCGAAGGATGCGGTACTGCTGCTGATTACCGATAAATTGCCCGAGCTGGTGAAGCTGCAGACCGAAGCCATCAAAAACATCAAGATTGACAAAGTCACCGTATGGGATGGTGGAAACGGTGGCGGTGAGGACGGCAAAACCTCCACGGCCAACTTCGTGTCTGGCCTGTATAAATCCGTACCGCCACTGAAGGATATCTTCGATATGGCCGGGATGGAACTGCCCAGCTACCTGGGCGAAAGCAAGGGCGACCAGCCACCGCTCGCCAGCAGGCAACCCAAAAAAGATCGGCCTGGAAGTGGCATACAAGATGCCGAAGAAGTGAAATAACTGTTAAAACCTGCCAAGTTTTGAAGGCCATACGTTGGAAACTTGGTAGGTTTTTACCTACCTTTGCATTATTGTGGTAAAGGTATTCGTCATATTACTCACTTTCATCTATGCGTTCTCGGCAACGGGTGCAACCATGCATTTGCATTACTGCTGCGGGGAGCCCCAGAGACTAGCGATGGAACATGAAAAACCTGGACATGAAGATTGCCCGCTCTGTTTAACACACCACGGATCGGAAAAAAAAGATACCATTTGCTGTA
Source organism: Parapedobacter koreensis (assembly GCF_900109365.1). Taxonomy (GTDB): domain Bacteria; phylum Bacteroidota; class Bacteroidia; order Sphingobacteriales; family Sphingobacteriaceae; genus Parapedobacter; species Parapedobacter koreensis. The sequence continues at coordinate 468,664 of NZ_FNZR01000002.1, forward strand.
CTGACGGCAGCAATAGTGACGACGATAGCAATGCCAGTTGTGATACCGATCGGGCAGGATACGCACACTGCCAGAATGTAAAGGTGGAAGCGAAGAAAACCACCGAGGAACACCTTCCCAGTGTGGACAAAAAGCTGGCAAAGATCTATCCGCTGGAGCTATTGGTTTTCACCTTAGCCTACGTCATCGACCTGCCGCTGAATATCCGCCATGCCGTCCAAACGGCAGATGACGGCCCGCCCAACACGGCTGTCCCTTTATTCATCCAGCACTGCACGTACCGCATTTGATTGTTGAATGTTTGCCCTCGGGTAGAGCCCAGCTGCTTCGCCCGTTGCGACAATGGTGCAACCGCACCAGATTTTGTTTTAAATCAACATCAGCAATCAAATTCGTATACCATGACTTATCTTATCAAAGCGTACATTGCGCTATTGCTCTTGCTACCGACCTCGCTGCCAGCCATGGCCCAGGATCGGAACGACCTTACCTTTACCGTGTCAGGCAACTGCGACATGTGCAAGGCCCGTATCGAGAAAGCGGCAAAAGATGCAGGCGCCGAAACGGCCATATGGGATGCCGGGAGCCAACAGCTCCGGCTGGTCATCAATCCCAAAACAACAAGTGCTGAGGCCATTAAAAAAAGCGTCGCTGCCGCAGGCCACGACGTGGATGGGCTGCGTGCAGACGACGGTGTCTATGAAGGACTGCCTGCTTGCTGCCATTACCGGGATGAAACAAACATCCATAAGGCCGCCGCACAAGGCCATGACGACCATTTGGTCACGGGCGTGGTCATGCAGGAAAACAACCGTGGCGAACTTACGCCCATCGAATCAGCCAACATACACTGGGTAGAAGACGCCACCATCCATGCGCAGACCGATGCTTCCGGGGTATTCAAGATTGGCCACCAACAACACTTTAAGCAGCTCGTTATCTCCCATGCGGGAAACCAACCGGACACGCTCACCATCACCAACCCACGTGAAGTGGTGGTGGTCACCGCGAAGGACAACGTGCTGGCCGAGGTATCCATATCGGCAAGACGGCGATCCAACTACATTTCAGCGCTCAGCCCCACCCGGCTGGAGGTATTGACGGGGCAGGAACTGTTCAAGGCCGCGTGCTGTGATCTCAGCGAAAGCTTCGAAACTAATGCATCGGTAGACGTGGTGAGCAGCGATGCCGTCACGGGCAGTAAACAAATCCAGATGCTCGGCCTAAGCGGCATCTACACGCAGTTGACGGTGGAAAACCTGCCGGGGCCACGTGGACTGGCTGTGCCACTCGGACTGAACAGCATCTCCGGAACATGGATTGAGTCCATCCAAATCGGCAAGGGCATCGGCTCCGTGGTGAACGGCTTTGAAAATATTGCCGGACAAATCAACGTGGAGTTGAAGAAACCGGAAACTTCTGAGCAACTCTTCTTTAATGCCTACACCAACAACATGGGCAGATCCGACATCAACCTCAACCTGTCCCACCGATTCAATGAACGGTGGACGGGCGGACTGTTGCTGCATGACAATTTCATGTATAATAAAAACATGAATTTCAGCAACAATGGTTTTCGGGATATCCCAGTGGGTAACCTCTTCTCGGGTGTCAGCAGGTGGAAATACGAAGACGGGAAAGGCTTCATGCTCCAATTCGGTGCCAAGTTTCTCAGCGACGGCCGTACCGGTGGCCAGATAGACTTCGACCCCGCCACGGACAAGCTGACGGAAAACCGATACGGGCTGGGCTTTGATATCGAGCGTTATGAGGTATTTGCCAAGATAGGCTACGTATTCCCCCAGCATACCCAACGGAGTATCGGATTGCAGCTCTCGGGCACATCGTACGACCAAAGCTCCTATTTCGGTCTGCGCACATACGACGCCGAACAACGCAATGCCTATGCCAACCTGATTTACCAGGACATCATCGGTACCGTCGTGCACAAATACCGCACGGGCCTCAGCATGCAGTACGATCGGTATCATGAACATTACATCGGGCAACGCTTTGCACGTACCGAAATCGTCCCGGGAGGCTTCTTCGAATACACGTATAGCCCATCCGAAAAATTTGATGCCGTCTTGGGCATGCGGGGCGACTACAACAACCTATACGGCTGGTTTGCCACGCCCCGCGCACATGTGCGCTACCAACCTGTGGCCGGTACCACCTTCCGGATCAGCAGCGGCCGTGGACAGCGTACGGCCAACATCTTTGCGGAAAACACGGCGGCATTGGCCAGCTCGCGTATGGTACGCATCGCCTCGGCTAATAGCAATGCAAACGCCTACGGACTCAAACCGGAGGTCGCCTGGAACACGGGCATCAGCGTTGACCAGTCGTTTCGGCTGTTCCACCGTGAGGCATCCATCAGTGCCGAATTTTTCAGAAACAACTTCACCAACCAGGTGGTGGTTGATTATGAAAACCCACGCGAACTGGCGTTTTACAACCTGGAAGGCCAGTCGTATTCCAATAGCCTGCAAACCGAGCTACGTCTTATGCCTTTGCCGAATTTCGAAGCACGGATGGCCTATCGATTTTTTGACGTGAAGACCACCTACGGCAATACGTTGCTGCAAAGGCCATTGGTAGCCCGCCACCGCGGTTTCCTCAACCTTGGCTACGCAACTCCTAGCGGCGGCTGGCATGTTGACTATACGCTCAACATCACGGGCCAGAAGCGATTGCCGTCCACGACGGCCAACCCCGTCGAATACCAGGTACCGGGACATTCGCGTACATACACCACGATGAATGCCCAAATCAGCAAAACCGTAGGCAAGATCCATCCCATTGATCTTTACATCGGTGGTGAAAACCTGACGGACTTTTTCCAGCAAAATCCGATATTGGCCGCAGACCAGCCCTTCAGTCAGTTTTTCGACTCCTCGCTGCTTTGGGGCCCCATCACCGGCAGGATGTTTTATGCCGGGATTCGGTTCGGCATCAAGTAGGATTTAGGTTTGGAGCAAAGATTGAAGGAGTAAGGATATCCTTATTCCTTCAATCTTACTCCTTGTTCATTTAAGCATCCAGCAATGCTTCGATATCAAACTTCTTCATCTTCATGTAAGCCTGCATGACCCGTTCTGCACGTCCGGGATCACCCAAGAGCTTGGGCAAAATCGTTGGCACGACTTGCCACCATACCCCAAATCGGTCTTTCACCCAACCGCACATGCTTTCTTCGCCACCTTCAGTAAGCTTATCCCAGTAATCATCTACTTCTTCCTGCGTTTCGCAATCGATCACCAGCGAGATTCCTTCATTGAACGTAAACGGCTGCGGAACCGCACTGTCCATCGCCATAAACACCTGATCACCAAGCAAGCGGAAACGTGCATGAACAATGGTGGCATCATGCGCTACCTGGCCGGGTGCATAATTTGCCAAAAATGTGATCGCTGAATCACGGAATACCGACATGTAGTGATCCATTGCCGCGCCAGCCTTTCCTTGTTGCTCGCCACAGAACATCAGCAAGGGCACAAACCGCTGCCCCACGTCATCACTATTGCCCAGTGACAGTTGCCAATTGACCCCGAAGCGATCCTGTACCCATCCGTACCGCTCACTCCACCCGTATTTATCCAAGGGCATCAATACGGTACCGCCATCGGCAAGCTGGCTCCATGCACCTTCCAATGCCCTGCGGTCTTCGAGGGTCACGTAAAACGATATGGCCGCGTTGGGCTTGAATTGGGAACCACCATTTAAACCCATGAATTTGATACCATCAAGTTCGAAGGTGACCACCATCGGCGTGTCTGCCGTGATGGTTGCATTGGCAAAAACTGAACAATACAAATTGGCAGCTGCTTTAGCGTTGCCATCAAACCAAAGACATGGATAAATGGAATTTTTCATAAAGCAAAATTAGTATCACCTCATCGAAAAGAAGCTGTGCAAAAGCGACAACTATCGGGGGCATTCATGACAATCCGTACCGTTGCAATTCAACACTAAGACGTGCCGTAGGCAAACCCACAACGTTGGTATACGAACCTTCAATCTTTTCAATGGCGACGGCACCAATCCATTCCTGGATGCCGTAGGCACCGGCTTTATCAAACGGCTGGTAATGGTCGATATAATGGGTGATTTCTCCGGGGGCAAGCGTTCGGAAATAAACCGCTGTCACCTCGTAGAATATGGTGATATCTCCCTGGTGAAGCAACGCCACTGCGGTAATTACCTCATGTTTTCTTCCGGACAACTGCATGAGCATATCCGTTGCCTGTGCTTTGTCAGCGGGTTTACCGAGGACTAGGCCATCAATGGCCACCATGGTATCCGCCGCAATGACCAACTCATCCGTGATGTCGGTGATGAATGCCCTGGCCTTTTTTTCGGCAACATATTGGGCGGCAGTAATTGGATCGGCCTGATCGGGGAACGACTCATCCACCGCCTTGACCACGACTTCAAAGGGAATCCCCATAAGTGACAGCAATTCTTTTCGGCGCGGCGACTGTGAAGCCAGGATAATCTTCATCTCACCGATCCTCCCAAGTGCCCTGAAGCTTCATCACCTTTTCCAAGACATCCCGCACAGCGCCCGCTCCCCCATTGCGGAATGAAATGTATGCCGCCACGGCCTTAATCTCTTCCATCGCATCGGCTGGGCACGTAGGCAGGCCGACAACCTGCATATTGGCTAAATCGGGAATATCATCACCCATGTACAGGACATCTTCAGGTAAAAGCCGCTTTGCTGACAACCAGTCACGAAGCACTGCATTTTTGTCATCAATACCTAAAAAAATATCCGTGACACCCAATCCTTCCATTCGCTTCTTAACTCCTAAGGATTTACCCCCCGTGATGATGGCTACCGGATACCCCCTTTTGACCGCCAATTGTAACGCATAACCGTCTTTGATATTGAAAGACCGTAATTGTTCGCCTTGTTCCGTCACCAAGATGTTTCCATCGGACAGTACGCCATCCACATCCAGTACAAAAGCTTTTACCTGTTTAAATTTATCAAATAACATGGCACTTCGACTAATTGCGACCAAACTTAGCCAAAATCCGCCGAACGCCATGTTCCTTTTAAAAAAACATGGCGTCAATCGCAGGTACATCTTGTCTTGTTTTCTGATCTCAACTATACTGGTATCCTACTGAAATGGTGTAGGGGATACACGCAGGCCTGCATTTATATATTTTGGCATAGGATTTGACAGTATACCCGTGAAAGCGCTTTAAAAGTGTTTCAAGCCACAAAAGCGGCAATGTTCTTTTGACAATTTGTTAACAAAAGGTTCATTGAGAAATAAAAAAATGGTGTTAATTTTGCATCATGTATTTAACCCGAGTAATACCGGGGATTTAGATTGTCTTTTCATAATTTAGGTTTATAATTGGTTAGTAACAAACCCCGGTGCCCATCATCGGGGTTTTGTTTTTTATTTATTTGTCGCCTTTGCCGGTTCCCCCTCCAGGCTTTGCAATGGAACCGCGCATATCGGTATCGGCTTGGATATTTTGCATCCGGTAATAATCCATCACACCAAGATTGCCGCTGCGGAACGCCTCGGCCATTGCCAGGGGTACCTGAGCTTCGGCTTCAATGACCTTCGCCCGGGCTTCCTGCGCTTTGGCCCGCATCTCCTGTTCGGAAGCAACGGCCATGGCCCTTCGTTCTTCTGCACGGGCATTGGCCACTTTAAGGTCGGCCTCGGCTTGATCAGTTTGCAATTTTGCGCCTACGTTTTCGCCGATGTCGATGTCTGCGATATCGATAGAGAGGATTTCGAATGCCGTACCGCTGTCCAATCCTTTTGCTAAAACGGTTTTTGAAATGCGGTCGGGATTTTCAAGCACTTCTTTGTGATTTAACGCCGAACCGATAGTGGTCACAATGCCTTCTCCCACACGTGCGAGGATGGTCTCCTCCCCAGCTCCACCGACCAGCTGATTAATGTTGGCCCGTACTGTTACCCTTGCTTTTGCGATAAGCTGAATACCGTCCTTCGCTACGGCTGCTACCGGCGGTGTATTGATGACCCGTGGGTTTACCGATAGTTGCACCGCATCAAATACATCGCGGCCTGCGAGGTCAATCGCCGTAGCCAGTTTGAAATCCAATGGAATATTGGCCTTATCCGCCGAAATCAACGCCTTTATCACGTTGTTGACATTACCACCAGCCAAAAAATGGGTTTCGATTTCGTTTGAAGTAATGTTTAAGCCTGCTTTCGTAGAAGTAATCATTGCATTGGTAACCAATGCAGGTGAAACCTTGCGCAACCGCATCAGCAGCAAGTTCAACAGGTTGACACGAACACCGGATAACTGTGCGGTGAACCACAGATTTACGGGGAGCAGGTAGAGCAATACGAAGAATGCTACAATAGCTCCTACAATAATTAAAATAGGGGTGAAATTGGGATCCATAAGGTCAATATGTTTTATAGCGCTAATACAGTTTCTAAAGGTACAACTTTTTAATGGCGATTCAAAGGTTGTTGCGCTTTTTAAAACCGTCGCGCGCTATAAAACATCGGCGCACTAAATCTTGCGAAGCCGACCGGAACCTGATGTCCTTACGTTCGTTTGTGCATTTCCGCTGTAATTGACATTGCCAGATCCGCTAATGGATGCATCCAATTGTTTATCGGTATGGATGGTAATATTGCCCGATCCGGATATTTTAAGGTTTGCAGATTGGCTTTTTAGTTCACCGCCATCAAACCGTCCCGATCCACTTATGGAAATATTACTCTCCGTTGCGTCTCCGGCAGCCGTTATCCGCCCTGATCCGCTGATCGCACCATTGAAGACCTGCACATCAGATTCAAAAGTAATGCGCCCGGATCCGCTCAGCGCCGCACTAAGCTCATTGCCCGACAGGATTCCCGATACGGTAACATTCCCGGAGCCAGATTGCTTAATCCCATCGAGCCGCTTGGCGGTTACATGAGCGGTCACTTTACCCCAGTTGCGTCCCATTTTCCAAGAACCTTTTTTAAATCCGATTTCCAACGTGCCGTTTTCCACCTTGGTCTCGACTTCACGGATGGCAGCATCGTCACCCACTAACCGTACGGATTCCCGGTCGCCAAAATGTACTTCCACATCAATGCTGCCGCTATTGGCTATTGCATGGAAGCCTTGGACTTCGCGGACTTCATCGCCAAAAGACAGCCCCGCGGCCGCATGAACCAATCCGATACTAAAAAATGGCAACAACAATGTCAACCAGCCTAATGAAGATAGTTTTTTGTTCATGGTATTCTTTTTTCTTTGTGTTCTTTTGATAAGACGCCATAAAATGGAATACGTTGCAGCGGTGGCGCCATTTTTTTTAACCAACTCCTCACCATATGCCATTATTGCATAAACCACTACAAACTGCTATTTTTAACGCGTTTTCGAATATTGTACGATATCGCTTATGAAAATTCTTCCCGTAGCCGGAACGGAACTGGATCGGTTGTTTGTAACCATGGCTCCCCCGCTTTACCATGGAGATCCCAATTACCTAAGGCCATTGGACCAGGACGTGCTGGATGTATTTAACCCCCTCACCAATTCGTATCACGAACGCGGCCAATGCGCCCGCTGGCTCCTCCACGATGACACCGATCGCGTTATTGGCCGTATCGCAGCGTTTTATAATTTTGACACCTTTGATCGCGATGAATTTCCCATTGGAGGCTGTGGTTTCTTCGAATGCATTGATGACCAAGAGGCGGCAAATTTATTGTTTGACACGGCAAAAGCATGGCTTGGCGAAAAAGGTATACAGGCCATGGATGGGCCAATAAACTTCGGGAACAGGGAACGTTGGTGGGGCTTACTTACTGACGGTTTCCACCCACCCTGCTACTGCTGCAACTACAATCCGCCGTATTATCAACGGCTTTTCGAGCAATATGGCTTTCAGCTCTATTTTAAACAATTCACCTATCGCCGCGAAATCGCCGCCGAAATTTCCAACAGGGTGGCTGAAAAAGCGGCATATGCCTTACGGGATACCGATTATACCTTTCGTCCTATTGACCACCGCCAGCTCGAAAAGGTTGCCGAAGACTTCCGGACGGTCTATAATGGAGCGTGGGCCCGGCATGAAGGGGTAAGCCCAATGAGCAGGGACAGCGCCTTGAAGCTCATGCAAACCATGAAACCCATCATCGATCCGAAAATTATTTGGTTTGCCTACCACCAAGACCAGCCGGTGGGTTTCTGGGTCAACATCCCAGACGTAAACCAACTTATCGTGAAATACATGAACGGACGCCTGGCATGGTGGGGCAAGGTGCTTTTCCTTTGGAACCGCTGGCGGAAACGTTGCAAGACCATGTTTGGCATTGTATTTGGCGTAGTGCCAGAGCACCAGCGGAAAGGCGTGGAAGCCGCCCTCGCAATGGCTGCCGCAAAGGTGATGCGGGATCGTTCACAGCTGCGCTACGAAGACTTGCAGATGAACTGGATAGGTGATTTCAATCCGAAAATGATGAATGTGGCCCGGTATGTCGGTGGTACCATCTATAAAACCCACCACACCTACCGCTACCTGTTTGACCGGCATAAACCGTTCGAGCGGCATCCTATCCTGTAGCTGGGCGAGATCACAATTGTTTGTATCTTTGCAAAACCGGGGGGATAGCGTTAATAATGAAAAAGCTAACGTTCAAGACACCTATCTATTTAGGTTTTTCCGTTTTAATTATCCTTCTGTCAGCCAGTCTGCTGTATGGATTCTTGCTGTCTGGGCGGGTTGTTTTTCTGATGGCCGCCGTTTTGGCATTCATGGCCATCCTATGGATATTCGTTTACGTGGCCAAATCGGTGGGAGCGCTGCAGGCCCAGCAGGAGGAACTCCGTACGATCAATGACAAGCAGTCCGGCCAATACAAAAATGAATTTCTTGCCAATATGAGCCATGAGCTACGCACGCCGCTCAACAGCATCCTCATATTGGCCAAATTGCTGGAAAACAATAAACCGGGCAATCTCCTGCCTGAGCAGGTACAATATGCCACGATTATCCATCGCGGGGGCAGCGAGTTACTCAACCTCATCAATAACATCCTTGATTTGGCCAAGATTGAGTCTGGCAACGTAGCGCTGATCATCGAACGCATTGAATACTCGGATATCGCCCAAGACTTGTTCGAACTATTTAGCAGCGTAGCCGACAGCAAAGCCATCGATTTCCACATGGCCATCGATGACGAGTTGCCCCCGTTCATCATTACCGATGGGCAGCGCCTCAAGCAAATCCTGAACAACTTACTGGCCAATGCCTTTAAATTCACAGGGGAAAACGGGCGGATAGCGTTGTCATTCGCCAGGGCGAATCAATCTCCGGCATGGAAAGCAGGGATGCTCAATGGTATTGCTGCCGATCAGGTAGTTGCTGTGTCCGTGACCGATACAGGCATAGGCATCGCCGAAGACAAACAACAGCTGATTTTTGAGGCATTCAAACAAGCGGATGGCTCCACCAGCCGCCGATTTGGCGGCACCGGGCTTGGGCTATCCATTTGCCGGGAGCTGGCCACTGCGCTTGGCGGCGAAATCCACGTCACAAGCGAAGAGCATAAAGGCAGCACATTTACACTATTTATTCCGCTGCGGTATGTGGGCGGGGCGGGAAGCGATCTTCAACCGGTGCTTTCCGAAGTACCAACCATCACAGGGAAGCAAGCTGCTGAATCACTCGACGAAGTCTTTGCTACGTTACCTCAAGCTGTCGCGCCACCATTGAAAAATGCGTTGCTCACCGAAGCTCAGGATACGGACGTGCCGCAGGTATTTACCGATGTGCATCAGGCACTAAAAGGCAAACGTATCTTCCTTGTGGATGACGACATGCGCAACATATTTGCGCTAAGCACGGTCTTCTCGACTTATGGGATCAAGGTAGAAATCGCCAACAACGGGATTGAGGCACTCGACGTGATTCAGCAGCAGCCGAACATTGATTTGGTATTGATGGATATCATGATGCCGGCATTGGATGGTTATGAAGCTATCAAGAAAATCAGGACGATCGATCGGCTTGCCAAATTGCCCATTATCGCAATGACTGCCAAAGCCAAGCAGGGGGACAAGCGGCACGCACTTGATGCAGGGGCAAATGATTACATTGCCAAGCCGATAGCTATTAATGAACTACTCTCCCTAATACGGGTATGGCTAAGCTAATAAAATAATGGGTATATCGTTTGAAAATCTGGAAGAACTCATTGAGTTGATCAACCACGTCCATGGTTTTGATTTACGAGGCTATACCCGTGCGTCACTTAAAAGGCGGGTGGCGCATATCATGGAATTGTACCGCCTTGATTTCAATAACCTGAAGGACAACCTGGTGAATACATCCGGTTTCTTCAATCGGTTTTTAACCGAAGTGACTGTCAACGTGACGGAGCTATTCCGCGATCCGGCTTTTTATGCAGCCTTGCGAGAAGAAGTTTTTCCTTACCTCGCCACCTTTCCGCATATCAAGCTTTGGAGTGCCGGCTGTTCGAGTGGTGAAGAGGCGTATTCCTTGGCCATCTTATTAAAAAAGCAGGGATTATACGAACGTTCCTTTATCTATGGCACGGATATCAATTCCAAGGTATTGGAACGTGCCAAACAAGGCATTATCGATTTGAGGAAGATGAAAGAATATTCAGACAATTACCTTCAAACCGAATCCGGGGAATCACTTTCCGAATACTATACTGTCCGGTACGACGCAGCCATCATGCATCACGAATTGCGTAAAAATATCCTCTTTTCGATTCATAATTTAGTCTCTGACGGGGTGTTCAATGAATTTCAGCTCATCACGTGCCGCAATGTACTCATCTACTTCGATTTGACGCTGCAACAGCGTGTACTCAAGCTGTTGTATGAAAGCCTGGCAATGTTTGGCTTTCTTTGCCTGGGAACAAAAGAAAGCCTCCGATCCGAGCAGTTGAAGCATAAATTTCGTTTAATCAATAAAAAACAAAATATTTATCAAAAAATTGCTTAGGCTGGCCCCACATATCGCACACAGACTTCAACGGATTGAAGTAATATTACTGGCTTGTTCTGCGGGTGGGTTTAAGGTTTTGGTGGAAATGCTGAAGGCATTTCCAGAAAACCTATCAATCGGGGTACTGGTCATCATCCATCGGAGTCCCAAATACGAGACCAACATCGAAGAAAGTATCGGGACGAAATGCCGCATTGCTATCAAAGTTGCCGAAGAAAAAGAACCCATTAAACCCGCTACCGCATATTTCGCACCCGCAGGGTATCATCTATTGGTTGAGCCTGACCGTAGCCTGTCTTTGGACGTTTCCGAACCGGTGAATTTTTGCCGACCTTCGATAGATGTGACGATGCAAAGCACCGCTGATGTGTATGGTGCGTCCGTAGCCGCCGTACTGTTATCCGGCGCCAATCAGGACGGTGCCCAGGGTATGCAAACCATCCGGAATGCTGGCGGTTTATGTATTGTGCAGCATCCAGAATACGCAGAAATCAAGGCAATGCCCGAGGCCGCTATTGCGCGGGGCGCGGCAACGCTCATCCTTAATGATGAAGAACTGGTGGTCTTCAGTCAGGAATTAAATAACCATATTTTGAAGCGCGACTAACAATGGAGAAATTGAAGCTGGTCATCGTAGACGATAAAGAAGAGAATGTACTGAGTCTAAAGGCATTATTAGCTGACGTAGACAACCTGGACATTTGGGGCAGCACTTCTCCAAATGAGGCCTTGCGGTATTGCTGGAACCAAGATGTAGCCATTGCACTGGTAGATGTACAGATGCCGGAAATCAACGGTTTTGAATTTGTCTCCTTATTGCAAAGTAACCCAAAGACCTGGCAAATCATGGTCATCATGATTACGGCGATATCCAAGGAAGATAAATCCCTGCTCAAAGGATTGCATAGCGGTGCCGTGGATTACCTGTATAAACCCCTTAATCCAGACGTGACGCTGGCCAAGGTGAAATCGTTTATGCAACAGGTATACATCCAACGGGAACTGAAACGGAAAAATGAAGAACTGGAACGTTCGCACATGGAATTGGTCAAAGCCAAAAAAGAGGCCGACCTTGCCCGCAAGTCAAAAGAAAACTTCCTTGCCAACATGAGCCATGAAATCCGTACGCCGATCAATGGCATCATGGGCATCACCACCATGCTGAGGAACTCCCCGCTCAATGAAGAACAGTCCGAATGGCTGGACTACCTCGAAAATGCATCGCAGCAACTGCTGCTCATCATCAACGATATCCTTGATCTTTCTAAAATTGACTCGGGCAAGATGCGGCTTGACTATGCCAAAACATCGCTTTCTAACATTATCAAGGAGCTCAACAACCTGTTTGCCTATAAAGCGGAGCAGAAAGGCATTACATTCCATGTCGTCACGGATCATAACCTACCTAAGTTCATCCTTGCAGATTCCCTTCGGCTGACCCAAATATTAAGCAACCTGATTTCAAATGGCATTAAGTTTACGGAAAAAGGAAGTGTCACCCTGGAAACGACATTGCTCAGCCGTGCCAAGCAACGCGTCCATATCCAATTTTCGGTGAAAGACACGGGCATCGGTATCAATAGCAGTGCCATCGACAAAATCTTCCAGTCGTTTGAACAAGGAGAAGAAGGCATCACCAAGCGCTTTGGCGGCACAGGCCTAGGGCTGGCAATTGTAAAACGGCTGGTAAACTTGTACCAGGGACAGATTTATGCCCATAGTGAACTCGATAAGGGCAGTGAGTTTGTATTTCAATGTTGGTTTGACGAGGAAGCCGCTGACGCGGCTCCAAAATCGGATAAGAAACAATATACCGATATGCCGCCATTCAACGATATCCATGTCCTCCTTGCCGAAGACAATGAGCTGAACAGCTTCATGGTGAAACACATGCTCAATACGTGGGGCATATCAGTAGACACCGTCAAAAACGGCAAAGAGGCATTGGATAAAGTAGAACATACGGCTTACAACCTTATCCTCATGGATGCACACATGCCGGTGATGAGTGGGTTTGACGCCATCCGAATCATCCGAAACGACCAACGAGAACACATCCGGCGCATTCCGATTATTTCCATATCTGCATCCGTATTGCAACGCGAGCAACAAGCGGCCTACGCGGCCGGAGCCGATGCAGTAGTGGGCAAACCATTCGACCCGGTATCCTTGTACCAAATCATTAAAACACTGACCCGAGCAAATACCCGGGCCAGCGAGTAACACCAAAATTACAATTACATGATAAATGCACTTTTCTACCTCTCTAAATTCAACTACCTTTGGGGCGCAAACACCAAAATGGAGTTAAATTGTTTAACGTATACTTGGTAACCTGAAAGATTATAACACAAAAAAGAACAATGAAAAAGTTATTTTTAGTCCCTGTAGTAGCAGGAGCAGTTTTTATCGCTGCATGCGGTGGCAGCCAGACAAAGGAAGAATCCGCTGAAACGGCCGAAACGGCAACCGAACAGCCAGCTGCCCCTGCGGCAAACATCCCTGGCTTGGATACGGTAGCTGTGAGCAATGAATTGGCCTTAGAGGGAAATGACCTGATGAAATATAACAAGACCCTTTTCAGGGTCAAAGCCGGCCAACCGGTAAAGCTTACCTTCCACAACGCAGGTGAAATGCCCAAAGAATCTATGGGACATAATGTCGTAATCCTTCAGCCGGGTACTGATTTGCCTGCTTTCGGTGGCGAAGCCATCAAAGCGCCGGACGCAGAATATATCCCCGCGACTTTCGCATCTTCCATCATCGCCCATACCAAACTATTGGGACCTGGAGAAACCGATACCATCGAGTTTACGCTGGAAGCAGGGGTGTATCCCTTTTTATGCAGCTTCCCCGGCCACTATGGCGTCATGCAAGGAAAAATCGTTGCGGAATAATGTAAACGACTCTATAACAAAAAAGACAGTCAGACGGCTGTCTTTTTTGTTATTCGCTTTTCTGCCCCAGTAGAATTATATGTACCTTTGAATTATCGAATTGACTAATTTCATCACATGCAATACGACGTCATTGTAGTCGGTAGCGGGCCCGGTGGTTATGTGGCCGCTATCCGTTGCGCGCAACTAGGCTTGAAAACAGCCGTTATCGAAAAATATAATACGTTTGGCGGCACCTGCCTTAATGTGGGATGTATTCCCTCAAAGGCCCTATTGGATTCGTCCGAACATTACCACAATGCTGCCACGCACTTCGGCTCCCATGGCATCAACCTGAGTAACCTCCAGGTAGACATGAAGCAGATGATAGCGCGGAAGGACGATGTCATTGCCCAAAATGTATCCGGCATTGAATTTTTGTTCAAAAAGAATAAAATAGACAGCTTCATTGGTGTGGGTTCTTTTGTAGACAAAAACACTGTCAAGGTGACGAAGAGCGATGGCTCTTCGGAGCAAATCACAGGTCAAAACGTGATTATCGCCACCGGATCAAAACCCACCGCATTGCCGTTTCTCCCGGTAGATAAAAAACGAATCATTACCTCTACCGAGGCGTTGACACTTAAGGAGGTGCCCAATCACCTCATCGTCATCGGGGGCGGGGTCATCGGGCTGGAGCTTGGCTCGGTCTACGCCCGCTTGGGAGCCAAAGTATCGGTTGTGGAATACGAAAAATCCATCATTCCGACAATGGACGGTGGCTTAGGCAAGGAGTTGCAACGGGTATTAAAGAAATCCCTTGGCATGGAGTTTTTCCTCGGGCATAAAGTCACTGGTGCCACAGCCAAGGGCAAGAAGGTGACCGTCACGGCGGAAGACTCCAAAGGAGAAGCCGTGAAATGGGAAGGCGACTATTGTATCGTGGCCGTAGGCCGTACGGCCTATACCGAAGGGCTGGGCTTGGAAAATATCGGCATTACCCTGGAAGAGCGCGGCAAAAAAGTACCGGTGAATGAACACCTCGAAACCCCGGTACAAGGCATTTATGCCATCGGCGATGTGATCCGGGGAGCCATGCTTGCCCACAAGGCTGAAGACGAAGGTGTTTTTGTGGCCGAACGCATTGCAGGCCAAAAACCACACGTCGACTATAACCTGATACCCGGCGTCGTATATACTTGGCCTGAGGTAGCCAGCGTAGGGAAAACGGAAGAACAGCTGAAGGCTGCGGGCCAAAAATATAAGACCGGTTCCTTCCCCTTCAAAGCCAGTGGCCGCGCCAAGGCGAGCGGTGACACCGATGGCTTTGTCAAAGTGCTGGCCGACGCCGAAACCGACGAGGTACTGGGCGTGCATATGATAGGCCCACGTGCGGCCGACATGATTGCCGAGGCTACCGTGGCGATGGAATACCGTGCATCCGCAGAGGATATTGCCCGGATCTGCCATGCGCATCCCACGTTTACCGAAGCATTCCGGGAAGCTTCCCTTGCGGCAACGGCCAACAGGGCCATACACATGTAAAAAATCCGTATTGCTGCTGTGCCTGCAAGCACAGCAGCAATATACGAGACATACCTTTCTATAAACCGTGTTATGCAGTGAAAAAAGTTAAATGGTTAAAATTTTACTGATAATACGCATATGAATTTCCATACACGTAAATGGGTCAAACCGGAAGATCTCAATCCCAACGGGACGTTGTTTGGGGGCACGTTGCTTCGGTGGATCGATGAGGAAGCGGTGATTTATGCCATTGTGCAATTAGGCAACCCGCATGTCGTGACCAAGTTTATTTCCGAAATCAATTTTGTAAGTTCAGCCAAGCAGGGCGACATCATTGAACTGGGTATCACCGCCACGCATTTCGGCCGCACATCGATTACGCTCACCTGCCAGGTACGTAATAAAATCACACGCAAAAGCATCCTGACGATAGACAAGCTGGTATTTGTGAATCTCGACCTGGATGGCAATCCGACTCCCCATGGGAAAACGGAAATCACATATGCTTTTGCAGGTGATCGGCCCTAGCCGTGCATTTCATCCTTCAGTTTTCTTTCGACAAAAAATGGTGCAAAAGGGATAATCGATGCAAAAAGGAAAAGGGCCACGCGACGCCAGTTCCATCGATATTTCGAAGCGCATGCCCACAACAGGTATACATAGGCGATGAAAAGCAGGCCATGCGCCATGCCGATATACTGAACACCAAGTACCGCCCACGCATAAGTAGTGGTGCGCTTTAATACGGAGAACGTAAGCAATACAATTAATGAAAGCCCCTCAATGAGGGCAACATTGCGAAACCAGGACAGCGCTTGTTTAGTTGTGCTCATGACGAATAATTTGCTGGTGCAAGTATAGGCAATTATCCAATGTGCATGGGATTACTTAAAAAGGGTTTGACGGAAATGTGACGATGGAACCCACCTACAGCTTATCAAAAAAATATGTAAGTTTGTAGCCACCGTATTTTGATTGGACAACGCAAAGTGAATCAATCTCAAGAAACAATTAACTATATGAACTACGACATCATTGTAATCGGGAGCGGACCAGGTGGTTATGTAGCAGCCATCAGGGCTTCCCAACTTGGTTTTAAAACCGCTATTGTAGAGCGGGAATCCTTGGGTGGCATCTGCCTCAATTGGGGATGTATCCCCACCAAGGCGCTACTCAAGAGCGCCCAGGTATTTGAGTACCTTAATCATGCGGAAGAATACGGCATCAAAGTAAATGGCGGCGAGGCCGATTTCGGTGCCATTATCAAACGTAGCCGTGGTGTTGCCGACGGGATGAGCAAAGGCATCCAGTTCCTGATGAAAAAGAATAAGATTGACGTGATCACGGGTGTTGCCAAAATCAAGAAAGGCGGCAAGGTGGAGGTCAAAGATGCTGAGGGTGCGACAAAGGAGTACAGTGCAAAACATACCATATTGGCTACCGGCGCACGTTCGCGCGAGCTGCCCAACCTGAAGCAAGATGGCAAACGGATTATTGGGTACCGCCAGGCCATGAATCTTGAAAAACAGCCCAAATCTTTGGTGGTCGTCGGATCCGGGGCCATCGGTGTCGAGTTTGCTTACTTTTACAATGCCATCGGCACCAAGGTGACCATCGTGGAATTCCTTGACCGCATCGTGCCCGTAGAAGACGAAGAAATATCCAAACAATTGGAGCGTAGCTTGAAGAAGGCCGGCATTACGGTGCTCACCAATGCAGAAGTCCAATCCGTAGATACTTCCGGCGAACTCAGCAAGGTGCAAGTCAAAACGGCAAAAGGTACCGAAACCATCGAAGCCGAAACCGTGCTTTCCGCAGTGGGTATTACCCCAAATATTGAAAACATCGGATTGGAAGAAGTAGGGGTCAAAACGGAAAAGGGCCGTGTGGTGGTAGATGATTTCTATAAAACCAACATCGCCGGTATTTATGCCATTGGCGATATCGTGAAAGGCCAGGCATTGGCGCACGTAGCCTCCGCTGAGGGCATTACTTGTGTTGAAAAAATAAAAGGGCTGGATGTATCGCCCATCAATTATAACAACATACCGGGCTGTACTTATTGCTCGCCCGAAATTGCGTCTGTAGGCTATACCGAAAAAGCGGCCAAGGACGCCGGTTATGAAATCAAAGTGGGCAAATTTCCATTTTCAGCATCTGGCAAAGCCAGCGCCGCCGGCGCGAAGGATGGCTTTGTAAAGGTCATCTTCGATGCCAAATACGGTGAGTTTCTGGGAGCCCATATGATTGGCTCCAACGTCACCGAAATGATTGCCGAGGTGGTTGTGGCCCGCAAGCTGGAGACCACGGGACACGAAATCATCAAATCGGTGCACCCGCACCCCACCATGAGCGAAGCCATTATGGAAGCTGCCGCTGATGCGTATGGTGAAGTGATCCATCTATAACAGGAGTCCGGAGACCGACGATGGAAGTTTAAATTTCCATCGTCGGTCTCCGGATCTCAGTCTAATCAGCTGAACTTAACAAAAATGTAACAGCAAAAAAACCGCCGAATTGTTTACCTAAGCTAAAACAATTATTATATTTGCCATTACACTACCTAAAAATAAGATGGCAACAAAATTCCTAAGTATCCCCAGTGTTATTGAGCGGCATGACAAACCCTTAACGCAGCTCACGTCTGCCCTGGAGAAACGCATTCAACTATTTGAAGGCGATGGTGGTTTTTTGGTAGGCGACTTGGCACTATCCCAAGGGCATGTTCCCTACCGCAACATCAACAGCTCTCCTTCCGACATGGATTATCAATTGCTGGCCAAAACGGGGTTACTCTTGGCCTCCGGGGCTAAATCCGGCGAATTGGTGGTGACTACGGGCTTCCCTTCGGCAGTCTACGAGCTGTTCAGACAACAAGCGGAGAAGTTCTTTGCCGTGCGTGACGTCATTACCGAGTACAATAGCGACACCCTAAATGGTGGCGGCAGGAGCCGTGTACAACTAACTATCTCCCATTTGGAGGTCATGTCTGAAATTATGGGCTGTATCAATGCGGTTCGAAAAGGACCGTTGGCAGACAATGGCAATTTCTTCATTGTAAGCTTGGGCTATGGCACCTGTGAAACGGCTTTAAGCACAGCTGAAGGCCCCATCGCGCGGACATGCGTGAGCGTTCCGGGACTTCGGCATGCTGTCAATACGCTCTATGACGAGTTGAGTGCCAGCTATTACCTCTCCATGAAAAACGAACACATGATCAATCAGAGTTTCCAGCGTGGGGATATGGTCATCGGTCGAAAGCGCATGAGCCTGCTCGGCGCAAGGAACAGCCATTTGGCGAGCTATTACGATGAAGTACTATCGCCAGCGATGCGGAAAGCTTTTACAGACACTGACTTCGAAAAAACCAACCGGTTGTATTTGGTTGGCGGCGGTGCAAAATATCCCGAATTGGTCGCGCATTTCAAGCAGGAATTTGACGGTGTACTTGACGTCATCGTTCCCGAAGGCGCTGACAATTTTGCCGCATTGGGGTACTACTTACGGTCGGCCCTATGGTGTGGCCCCAATCACATCGAACGTGCGGTAGGGCTCGATATCGGCAATGCATATACCGTTATTTCTACCCATGAGGCTGAAAAACCCGTGGCCAAACAAGAAGAGGTATCGGCATTCCTGGAAGATTGAAGGAAAGGTCAGGCTTGATTGATCAGGCTTGATTTGAAGACAATCTTTACAGGATCGGTGCGTTCGGGGGTTTGGATGAGCTCAAAGAGCAGCTCTGCGGCTTTTCTCCCCTGATCGCCAGGAAATTGTTCGATAGAAGCCATGGGCGGGTTTTCCATATACTTCCAAAGGGGGTAATTGGCATAGCTGATAAAATGGATATCCTGGTTGAGTGTAAGGCCCCGTTGGCGAACGATCATCATCACATCCAACGCCACATAATCGTTAAAGGAGACTACGGCAGATGGTCGGTCAGGCAGCGCAAGCAGTTGCAAAATAGCGGATTCGTTTCCTTCGGACGTCAGATCGGTATTCACGACGTATTCTTCCCGGAATGGGATATTGCATTTCTCCAGCCCTTTGCAGTATGCATTTCTACGTTCGATGCTGGCAGGCAACCGTGCGGGTCCATTAATGAGGGATATCGCATGATGGCCACAGGAGACGAACATATCGATAGCTTCCAACATGCCTGTTTCCAGATCGCTCACCACGGTATGGATATTATCCAAATCCGGCACACAATCAAAAAAAACGATGGGGATACCGGCGCCTTTCAGCAGCTCGACAAACTGGTAGTCTTGCGTATTTTTACCAATCGACATCAGTACGCCATCTACCCGGTGTGTTTTTAACGTCTGTAAGATACGGAACTCTCGGTCGGCGTCATCAAGTGATTGCCCCATGATAACGGTATAGTTTTTTTCATGGGCTACATTTTCAATTTCGCTGATGGCAGCGGAAAAGAACGGCTCTGACAGGCTCGGCAAGACCACACCTATCGTGAAGGTCTTACGTTGTTTAAAAAAAATGGCGGTCTGATTAGGTTCATAGTTCAACTCCGCTGCAACCTTCTTGACACGCATCGTCGTCACCAAACCGATGCTCGGATGGTCATTCAATGCCCTGGAAACTGTAGAAGGCGATATCTTCAACCGCTTCGCAATCTCCTTTATTGTTGCAGGTTTACCTTCTTTCATCGGATTCAGTTAGTATAAAGCCGGTTTCATGCACAAAGCAAGCGCAATATACTAATAATTTGGAAAAGTACGATTCGGAATCACGGTGCAAAATGATACATTCCTTTGGTCCCGTGCCGATCCAGTACCCTATTGATATGAACGGATGTCCGCTTGGCACTGCTCGTCTGCCCACTTGATTGCAAACCAACACCTTCAGCTGAAAAATGGCCATTGGCAGCATGGTACAGTGCTTCGGCGACCATGTCTTCCTGCACATCTCCAAAATCCCTTGTCAGGTCATCATATACCAGCTTATCCACAGGCATCCCCGAAAAATAGTCGCCCTCCCCTAGTGCATTGAACGTCTGGTACGAAACCGCATATAGATCAACCCCCGATATATTCCAATTAAAATAGCCCACGGGCTTTCCATATGTCAAGTGTTCACCAATAAGTTTGACATCCATATAAGGTTTCAGGTTATTGATGAGCAATTCACTGGCCGAAGCCGTACCTTCAGTCACGAGAAAATAAATCCGCTGAAGATTAAGGGCATTCACCTTATTAAAGTGAACTGGAGAAAAATCCAGGAATACACCTTCGGCTTGCAAAAAGTCCTCAAGCCCGCCGTTTATCTTATTGGTGTACATCAGCCTATTGCCAACAGTCGTCGGCGCCAATAAATTTGATAAATATTCAGCGGTCACTACGGCGCCGCCGCCGTTATAACGGAGGTCTACAATCAACTCTTGGATACCCGCATCCTCAAATTCGGCAACCAGTTGGTCTAATTGATTCTTCACATAGGTGGCATTGCCCCGACTATTGAGGGTAGATATAAAACTATCGAAAGCAAAGTATCCTACCTTCTTGGCACCCACGGTGAATAGCTGATGTGCTGAGATAGGCTGCAACTGATAATTTCCCCTATCGAGGCTGATGGATACTTCCCCGCCGTCCGGTTTACGTAGCGACAGGCTGATGTGTGTATCACTCAATGCATTGAAAAGGAAATCAAGGTTGTCCCGTTCCAACGCTGCAAGCGAAAGATCGCTATTGCCATTGATTTGCAATAGTTGCCACCCCCGTCTTATCCCCGCAGCATAAGCCGGTGAGCCGATATCTACTTTTTTCACGTACAAGCGCTCGTCATCCTGATAGCGTACATCCAAACCAAAACTACCGGCAAGCCCCTGTTGCACCTCGGCATTTACGGTACCCCATCGATCCAAAAAGCTGAACCGATCGTACGGATTGCCCTCATCATCCCGCGCATAGCCCTTGAGCGCTTCTAACACAGCATCGGCGGAATTGTAGCGGCTGGTATTTCCGCGTACATCGGAGAACCAGTCGGGCAAGTCCTCTTGCCACAAATAGATTTGGTAAGTATCCATGTAGACTTGGTCTTTTAACCGATCTTCCTGTGTATCGGTGCGCGCCGGCCGTTCCAATTCGGGCATCACCGTATCCCGGCTACAGCCAACGAACATGCTGCCCAATAACAGCAAGCCTGCAAGGAGTTTAATGGAGGTTATCTTCATCTTGTTTTTATGATCGTCACGTATCGGTTAGGGTCAGCTACGGATTCCAAAACCGTTCAGCATTGATGCTATCAATGCCCAGGGTACCAGCCAATGCGGGCCTGCCGGCAGCATGGATATATAACACATCCTGTACATGCAAGCCGTTGTCGGCTAATAAAAAAGCCAGTGGATCCAGCTGCCGCTTCAAAAGTTCTTCATGGAAATATACGTTTATCACCTTGTCAAGGCCGTCCCATTCCATGTGCTTTAACTTATTCAATTGCATGGTTGGATTACCTTCCGTCAATACAAATAATCGTTTTCCATGCTGGTGCAAAGCCTGCATCATCTCCAGCATGGGTTTATAAAGCAACAACCTCAAGGGCAGCCGTGCCGCCAAATGCAGACTGTCAAAGTGTTCTTTATACTTGTGGTCGATACCAAATGCTTCCGCTGCCCGCTCAAAGATCCCTTCTTCGCCATGATGCGTGTACGCTGTCTTGAAAAAATCGGTCAGATCGCCCGCCGGAGGCGCTGTCTCCGTGTACTCCAGCAAATTGGCAAACAAGTAATATACCTGTAACAAATAATCTTTTCTTGGAAAAAGCACATCATCCAATTCAAACACAACCGCCTTCTTAGCGCTGTCGATATCCGCGTATGTCAGCATATATGGTTTGAATCAAAAACACGGGAATGGTTTAATGATGTCGTGTTCGTTTTAGCGGAATCATTGAGATCGTTTCACTATGTTAATCTGCCACGCAGCACAAAGCCAATTCGTCGCCGGAATCTGCCGGCGAAAAAACACCTGACAGCGTCCCGTATTGGCCAATTGCTTGTTCCTGATCAGCTACCACTGGCCTGCCGTGGTGCAGCAACAGCAAGGGCAGTTGTTTTGGTGGATTTTCAATGATGGCCAGCTCAGCGAGTTCCGTTGGAGAAGGCACGCAAATGGTAATGCCGTATTCCGAAAAAAGTTGCCGCGCTTCCGCCAAGGGATAAAGTTCATCAACGCCAAGCGGAATTAAAATCGCAACATGTTTGTCAAGGCAAGTTTTAAGCATTTCATGTGCAAAGGCGGCCGTGGAGACTTGGGGGATTTTTAGGTAATTGTCCAAACGTAGCAATACCTGCGGCATTTCTTCTGAGGAGCCGAATAATACGTGCTTCCGCTGCCTTTCCGATAGCTGATTGGCCACCCGTTGCGCGAATGGCCGCATACCTTGTGTAATCAACATTTTCCCCGGTTGTTCCATTATCCTTGGTGGGATTCAATCATTCCGTCCTTGATATGCACCGTGCGATCGGCCATGTTCGCCAATTCCTCGTTGTGTGTGACTACAACAAATGTTTGGTTTAATTGATTACGCAATTCAACAAACAATTGGTGTAAGGCCGCAGCATTCTCTGAATCCAAGTTTCCCGACGGTTCATCGGCCAACACAATAGCAGGGTTGTTTACAAGGGCGCGGGCCACGGCTACCCGTTGTTGCTCTCCGCCAGAGAGTTCTCCGGGTTTATGGCCCTTGCGGTGGCTCACGCCCAGCAACTCCAATAGCTCAGAAGCCCTATGTTCCGCCTCCCGTTTACTCACCCGCTTGATAAAGGCCGGAATACAAACGTTTTCCAACGCTGTAAATTCGGGGAGCAGGTGGTGAAACTGGAAAACAAAGCCAATATGCGCATTGCGAAAAGCACTCAATTGCCTGGCATTCAACTTATCGATGGGGGTGCCGTTAATGACGACAGTCCCTTTATCCGGGCGATCCAGTGTTCCGATGATGTGCAATAAGGTACTTTTCCCGGCACCGGAGGCTCCCACGAGGCTGACAATCTCCCCTTTGGCGACGTGCAGGTCTACTCCTTTAAGGATTGCTAATGTACCATACGATTTATAGATGCCCGTTGCATGTAGCATTCCGCGAAGGTAGGAAAATTTCAAGTCAATATGGAAAATGGAAAGGAAACAAAAACAGTGCAGCCGTTATTAAGTTATTTTGGATATCATAAGTATAATCCCTTATGTTTGCATGCGAAAAATAACAACAGCAACAATGCAACAGCTGTCTCCCAAACATCCGCTGACCGTCGCGGGATTACTCATTGCTCTCGGCATCATCTACGGGGATATTGGCACTTCGCCGCTTTATGTTTTCAAGGCAATCATTGGGCAGGATGCCATTACTGCCGACGTGGTCTACGGGGGGCTGTCGTGCATTTTTTGGACACTCACCTTACAAACGACGGTCAAATATGTGATCATCACCCTGCGAGCCGACAACAAGGGCGAGGGTGGTATCCTTTCCCTCTTTTCGCTAGTCCGGAAACAGGGCAGATGGGTCGTATTTCCTGCTATGCTCGGTGGTGCGGCCTTGTTGGCCGACGGCATGATCACGCCAGCCATCACCATCTCGTCCGCCGTGGAAGGGCTGGACATCTTTTATCCAGGTTTGCAGACCGTCCCCATTGTACTGGTCATCGTAGTCGCTCTTTTCTCCCTGCAGCGGTTTGGAACCGCTATCGTGGGACGGATGTTCGGCCCGGTCATGTTTGTCTGGTTTTCCATGCTGGCGGTAATCGGGTTTGCCTATCTAATCGGGAATCCTGCAGTCCTCAAGGCCCTAAGTCCGCATTTTGCCATCCAGACCATCGCCACACATCCCAATGCGCTTTTGATTATCGGCGCCGTGTTTCTCTGTACAACGGGCGCGGAAGCATTGTATTCGGATCTCGGCCATTGTGGGCTGAAGAATATCCGGATTTCCTGGATTTTCGTAAAGGCCTGTTTACTATGCAACTATTTCGGGCAGGGTGTTTGGTTGCTTGAACATGAGGGCGCGCTACTTGGCAGCAGCAATCCGTTTTTCGTAACGATGCCCAAGTGGTTTATACCTTATGGCATTTCCGTGGCAACCATTGCCGCCGTGATTGCCAGCCAAGCCATGATTTCTGGTGCGTTTACCTTGATTTCCGAGGCCGTGCGGCTCAATCTTTGGCCCAAGGTGCGTATTGTGCACCCCAACATGCTAAAAGGGCAGCTCTATGTGCCTTCTGTAAATTGGATATTGTTGCTGGGCTGTATTCTTGTGGTACTGGTATTCCGTGAATCTGCCCGCATGGAGGCGGCCTACGGACTAGCCATCAATATCAGCTTCATCGTGACCACGGCATTGATGACCGCTTTTCTTTTGCAAAAGCGGGTATCCAAATTCCTTGCCTACAGTTTTCTCACCCTGTTCCTGATTATCGAAATCACGTTTTTTATCGGCAATGTATCTAAATTTTCGCATGGTGGGTGGCTTACCCTGCTGATTACGGCAATCGCTTTTTTCCTGATGCTCTGCTGGTGGTGGGCCCGGAAAATTAAAAACAGGCATACCCGCTTTGTAGACGTCGAGCAGTACCTGCCGATTATCTCCGAAATCGGCACAGACAAATCGATACCGTTGTATGCGTCGCAGCTTGTCTACTTGACGAGTGCAAACTTTGATTCGGAAATCGAAGAGAGCATCATCTACTCGATCATAAAAAAGAAACCCAAGCGGGCGGATGTCTATTGGCTGGTACACGTGGATGTAACCGATGCTCCATACACTGGTGAGTATGAAGTCATGCAATTGGTGCCGGGGAAATTAATTCGGATAGATTTCAGGCTGGGATTCCGTGATGAACAACGTATCAGCGTCTTGTTTCGGGAAGTTGTGGAAAACCTCGTCGCCAATGGGGAAGTAGACATCAAAAGCAATTTTGACACGCTCCGTAAACACAAGATTGACGGTGATTTCCGCTTTGTGGTGCTGGAGCGCATCTTGTCCAATACCTCCGAGCTTAATTTCGTAGAACGGATCATACTGGACATCTATAGCATGCTGCGGATGTTCAGCTTATCGGAAGAGCGCGGATTTGGCCTTGACTCCAGCTTCGTAACCATTGAGCGGGTACCGCTGATGGTGCCTTCACAGTCCAAGCGTGGAAAGCTAAAAAGGATTAAATAGATCCCTGTTTTTTGGCTATTTTCCTTGACCGTTCTCAATTAAAACGCTATTTTTACGCCAAATTTTTCGCAAATGAACATTCACGAATATCAAGGCAAACAAATACTGAAAAGTTTCGGTGTGCGGGTGCAGGAAGGCATCGTAGCCGAAACGCCTGAGCAAGCTGTGGAAGCAGCCAAAAAGCTGAAGGAAGGCTACAACTCGGACTGGGTAGTGGTGAAAGCCCAAATCCATGCCGGTGGCCGTGGTAAAGGCGGCGGCGTGAAGCTCGCCAAAAACCTCGACGAAGTGAAACAACGAGCTACTGATATCATTGGTATGCAATTGGTAACCCCACAGACTGGCCCTGAAGGTAAGAAAGTAAATAAAGTGTTGATTGCACAGGATGTTTATTATCCCGGCGAAAGCGAGACCAAGGAATTTTACATGAGCGTATTGCTTGATCGTGGTCGCGGCCGCAACATTATCATGTATTCCACGGAAGGTGGTATGGATATCGAAGAGGTTGCCGAAAAAACACCCCACCTGATTTTTAAGGAAGAAATCGATCCCAAGGTAGGGCTTCAGGGCTTCCAAGCCCGGAAAATCGCATTCAACCTTGGTCTAGGGGGTGCCGCATTTAAAGATATGACCAAATTTGTGGCTGCCTTATACAAAGCGTATGATGCCACCGATTCCTCACTTTTTGAAATCAATCCGGTGCTCAAAACTTCCGATGACAAAATATTGGCGGTAGATGCCAAGGTGAACCTGGATGAAAATGGCCTGTTCCGCCACGCAGACTATGCTGCTTTGCGCGACGTGGCCGAGGAAGATCCCACGGAAGTGGAAGCTGGCGAATCCAATCTGAACTATGTAAAGCTTGACGGAAACGTAGGCTGTATGGTCAATGGTGCCGGGTTGGCCATGGCCACGATGGACATCATCAAGCTTGCAGGCGGTGAACCGGCCAACTTCCTGGATGTGGGCGGCACAGCCAATGCCCAGACAGTGAAGGCTGGATTTAACATCATCCTGAAAGACCCCAATGTAAAGGCCATCCTGATTAATATTTTTGGCGGCATCGTACGTTGTGACCGTGTGGCCCAGGGGGTCATTGACGCCTACCAGGAAATCGGCAACATTCCCGTGCCCATCATCGTGCGTTTGCAGGGTACCAATGCCGAAGAAGCCAAACAGCTTATTGACGAATCCGGATTGGAGGTATACTCTGCGATTCTGCTCAAAGAGGCGGCTGAATTGGTAAAAAAGGTCTTGTCTTAAGTCTCGTTGGGTTCAACGATTTTAAGCATAAATTTAGTTGATAAAAAACCTCCAGCTATTTGGGGGTTTTTTACGTTAAATCCCACGATATGATCGCAAGCATCATCTATTGGCATATGTCTCCTGAAATCACCAAGCTCTTCGGTGTATTTCCACTCACCTACTACGGTTTGTTGTTTGCCGGCGGGATCGGGTTGGCCTATTATGTGATGGCACGCATCTACAAACAGGAAGATATCCCGAATGAACACTTTGAACGGCTAACCCTATACGTACTACTGGGAACCGTAATCGGTGCCCGGCTCGGCCATTTCCTCTTTTACCAGCCGTCTTATTTTTGGACAAATCCGATTGAAGTTTTTCTTCCAATAGAAAAAATCAATGGCTCCTATGCGTTTGTGGGCTACCGGGGATTGGCCAGCCATGGCGGTACCATCGGCATCATCATCGCCGTCCTCCTGTATTGCCGCAAAACCAATCAGCATTTTCTATGGGTAGCCGATCGGTTAGCCATTGTCGGCCCCGTTACCGGCGCGTTTATCCGCATAGGCAATTTCATGAACTCCGAAATGATTGGCAAACCTACAGGCGGCGACTACGGCATTGTGTTCCAATTGGTCGACACCGTCCCTCGGCATCCCGGACAACTGTATGAAGCATGTGCCTATTTGCTCATTTTTGTCACGATGCTCATCCTGTATCGAAGAAACACAAAACCGGATGGCTTTATTTTCGGAATATTCTTAATCTTGCTATTTTCGGCCCGATTTGGCCTTGAGTTTTTCAAGGAAGATCAGGTAGCTTTTGAGCATGGAATGGCCTTCAACATGGGGCAATGGCTGAGCGTACCGTTTGTATTAGCCGGTCTGGCGCTGGCGTTTTACAAGAACGGACAGAAAATACTATCAACAACAATGAAATAAAAATAGAAAGGGCCGACGTCTTGACGTCTCAAGTCTCCAATCACATGAAACATACTCGTATAAAGGATTTATTGAACGCCACAACATACGGACACCAAGTGACCGTCAAAGGATGGGTAAAAACATTTCGCAACAACCAATTCATTGCTATCAACGATGGTTCCACATTGGGCAATATCCAGGCCGTGGTCGACTTCAACAATACGGATGAAGCGCTGCTGAAACGGATTACCACGGGTGCCGCCATTGCCGTTACGGGTGCTTTGGTGGAATCGCTTGGCAAAGGCCAACGTGTGGAGGTCAAAGTAGACACCTTGGAAATTCTGGGCGACAGCGATCCCGAGAAATTCCCGCTGCAACCCAAAAAGCATAGCCTCGAATTTCTGCGTGAAATCGCACACCTGCGTTTTCGCACTAACACCTTCAATGCGGTATTTAAGGTACGTAATGCCCTTTCCTTCGCTGTCCACCAGTTTTTTTATGAACGTGGATTCGTATATATGCACACGCCCATCATTACCGGATCAGATGCGGAAGGTGCCGGAGAGATGTTTAAGGTAACCACGCTGGATTTTGATCACACGCCACGGACTCCCGATGGGGCCGTGGATTATAAAGAAGATTTTTTTGGTAAACCAACAAACCTCACGGTATCGGGCCAGTTGGAAGGTGAACTTGCCGCCATGGCATTGGGTAATATCTATACCTTCGGCCCCACGTTTCGCGCCGAGAATTCCAATACCACGCGCCACTTGGCGGAGTTTTGGATGATTGAGCCTGAAATGGCGTTTTACGAGCTGGAAGACAACATGGATCTGGCTGAGGAACTCCTAAAATATGTCATCCGTTTCGCGCTGGATCATTGCCCGGATGAAATAGAGTTCCTCAAAAACAGGTTGCTCGATGAAGAAAAAGGTAAGCCCCAAAACGAACGCTCGGAAATGGATCTGGTAGCTAAGCTCCACTTTTGCTTAGACAACCGATTTGAGCGCATCACCTACACGGAGGCCATTGACATCCTGCATCGCAGCAAGCCCAACCAAAAGAAGCAGTTCAAATATCCTATCGAGGGCTGGGGCGCCGATTTGCAATCCGAACATGAGCGTTATCTTGTAGAAAAACACTTCAAGAAGCCCGTGATCCTGACGGATTATCCGGCAGAAATCAAAGCGTTTTACATGCGGCAGAACGACCCCGACGAACAGGGACGGCATACCGTCCGTGCCATGGATATTCTCTTCCCCGGTATCGGGGAAATGGTTGGTGGCTCGCAACGCGAAGAGCGTTTCGACAAACTGGTCAAACGCATGGAGGAAATGAACGTACCGGCAAAAGAGCTGGATTGGTACCTGGATACCCGCCGTTTCGGCACGGCACCTCATGCCGGATTCGGGCTTGGCTTCGAACGCCTCGTCGTATTCGTCACGGGCATGACCAATATCCGGGATGTCATCCCCTTCCCAAGGACACCAAACAATGCGGAATTTTGATTGTTGACACCAGATAGTCAAGGTCATGCTACTCAAAATATACGAAGAAAATCCGAACCCCAAGGCCATCCAACAAGTGGTGGACATACTGCACAAAGGTGGGCTTATTATCTACCCTACGGACACCGTGTATGGCTTGGGATGCGACATCAACAACCAAAAAGCCATCGAACGGGTCTGCGAGCTTCGTGGCATTAGACCCGAAAAAGCAAACCTTTCATTCGTATGTTATGATCTCACCGATATCGCCCAATATACCAAACCGTTTGACACGGCT
Source organism: Parapedobacter koreensis (assembly GCF_900109365.1). Classification (GTDB taxonomy): domain Bacteria; phylum Bacteroidota; class Bacteroidia; order Sphingobacteriales; family Sphingobacteriaceae; genus Parapedobacter; species Parapedobacter koreensis. The sequence continues at coordinate 498,183 of NZ_FNZR01000002.1, forward strand.
ACATTCAGGGTATTGAAAAAGGCTTTGCCGGGTCCCTTTACCTTTATTTTCAATGCGAGCAGTCAAGTACCGAAACTGTTAAGCTCAAAGAAAAAGACGGTAGGTATCCGTGTGCCCGACAATCCGATTGCCCGCGAAATCGTACGTGTACTGGGCAACCCGATTTTATCCGCTTCTATCCACGATGAAGATGGGATTATCGAATATTCCACGGATCCGGAACTTATTCATGAAAAATACAAAGACCTTGTCGATATGGTCATTGACGGTGGATACGGCGGAAATGTGGCCTCAACCGTTGTTGATACAACAGCGGGTGAATTTGAAATCATCCGGGAGGGCAAAGGAGATTTAAGCCTTTTTTTATAATCTAAATGGAACCTGCTAACCTTTTGCTTGCGATCACAGATGCGATGGTAGTCCAAAACGGGACGATCGCACTGCAACATATCACATTCAGGCTATACCAAGGCCAACAGTGGGCCATTACCGGTGAGCCAGAGACTGCCAAGAACCGTTTTCTGCAAGCCGTGGCGGGTAAAGTGGCCATCAGCCAAGGCATTATCCAACATCACCATGCCACCGAATACTTACAAGACGCGGCAGGCAATGAGGGCTATCGTAGCCATCATGATTTGGTGGCGTACGTGCCGTTTCACCACCACTTCCGAAGTAAAAACAATACGCAGAATTTTTATTACCAGCAACGGTTCAATAGTGCGGATGCCGATGATGCAGCCACGGTGCGTGAATTACTAAACACCATCCAACCCAAACACGGAAACATCCACTGGACACCGGAGCGCGCCATAGCACTTTTCAACTTAGAAAAACTTGCCGATAAGGCGCTTATTAAGCTATCCAATGGTGAAACCCGGCGGCTCATGCTGGCTACGGCCCTTGTTAAAAATCCCGCCCTCCTTTTGCTGGATAATCCGTTGGTTGGCCTGGACGTCGAGACCAGGGGTCGTTTTGACAACATTTTGCAGACCATTATCCAGTCGGGCATCCACGTGATCATGACGACGACGATACGGGAAATCCCCGATTGCGTCACCCACATTGCCGTCATCCAAAACGATACCATTGCCGCACAAGGGCCAAGGGATACGATAAACCTGGATAAGTACCAACAGCCAGCGGCCGGCGGCAACTATGCGTTGCCCGATACCTTGCGCCACAGCATCAGTACCTTATTTCGCCAACGTGGCCAGCAGCCGATGAAAAACCCCATTGTGGCCCTGAACGACATAACCGTTCGCTACGGCGACAAACTTATTCTGGATAAGGTGAGTTGGCGAGTCGAACAAGGCGAAGCCTGGGCATTGAAAGGGCACAATGGTGCCGGGAAATCTACCCTGCTCAGCCTCATCAATGGGGACAACCCCCAGGCATACAGCAATGACATCACACTTTTTGGCCGCAGGCGTGGTACCGGCGAAAGTATATGGGATATCAAGAAACAAATTGGCTATGTATCACCCGAACTGCATCAGTACTTTCCAAAAAACCAGGCCGTCCTACAGGTGGTGCTATCGGGCTACTTTGATACGGTAGGGCTATTCCGCCAAGTGACGCCATTGCAGCGTGAGGCAGCCTTACAATGGCTACAGCTTTTCGGCTTGGCCGATGCCGTTCAGCAGCGGCTGGTGCAATTAAGCCCGGACAGGCAACGGCTGTGCCTGCTTGCCCGTGCAGTTATTAAAAACCCCAACCTGCTTATTCTCGATGAACCTTGCCAGGGATTGAGTCCACAGCACCGCGAATTTTTCAAGGCACTGGTGGATGAAATCCACGGGGCAAGCGACACCACCATCATCTATGTAAGCCATTATCAGGAAGATATTCCTTCCTGCGTACAACGTTCCATCAAATTGGATCAAGGCAAAGTCGTGGAAAAAACGACTTAACGAATAAAGGACGGATACCCGCTTCGGTCGTTTACTGAAAAGCCGGGCGCCTTTTTGGTAAAAGGTGCCCGGCTTTTTAACGAAAGGCGCCCGCCTTATGAATAAAAGCCGGGCACCTTTTCGATAGGCTATCGGCATCAAGTTGCCGCTTTACTTCATTCCTGTTATTTCTTCGCCTTACTTCCCATCCGGAATTGCAGCGTTCCACCATTGACGATATCACTGTGTTTCAGCTTGTAGCCTTCAAATGGTTTTCCATTGAGCAAGACCTCTTGCACATACACGTTTTTAGCTCCTTGGTTGATGGCTTCCACCGTAAATCGCTTTCCATTCTCAAGGTTGATGGTGGCCGACTGCACCAGCGGGCTGCCCAGCCAATACTCATCCGTGCCCGGCGATACCGGGTAGAAGCCGAGGCTGCTGAAAAGGTACCAAGCGCTCATCTGCCCGCAGTCGTCATTGCCCCCCAGGCCATCCGCGCCATTATGATATTGGTTTTCAAGAATCATGCGCACACGCTCCTGCGCTTTCCATGGTTGGCCGACGATATTGTAGAGGTACACGACGTGGTGGGCGGGTTCGTTGCCGTGCACATAATTACCGATGATGCCCTCGCGGGTGATGTCTTCCGTATTGGCAAAAAATTTGTCCGGCAGATGCATCGTAAAGAGCGAGTCGAGGTAGCCCAAGAGCCGTGCCCTGCCGCCCATCACTTCCATCAATCCTTCTGGATGGTGTGGCACATAGAGGCTGTAGTTCCACGTGTTGCCCTCGATGAAGCCCTGCCCGTGGGTCTCCAGCACATCGAAATCCTTCCTGAACGTGCCATCAATATGCCGTGGCCGCATGAACCCGATGGATGAATCGTACATATTGCGCCAGTTTTCGGAGCGTTTGATAAACGTATCATAAATGTCCTGTCGGCCGAGGTACTTCGCTAGTTGTGCAATACACCAATCGTCATACGCATACTCCAAGGTATTGGATACGGAGGTACCGTTTTTCTCATCGGGGATATACCCCAAATCGATGTAATCACCGATGCCTTCGTACCTGCGGTAGTTGGCCGTGGCCACACAAGCATCCAGTGCTGCTTGCGCATCGCCTTGATACACGCCCTTAATGATGGCATCGGCAATGACCGACACACTGTGGTAACCACTCATGCACCAGTTGTCATTGGCATAATGCGACCAGATGGGCAGCATTTTCAGGGCGCTTTGATCATAGTGAGCCATCATGGATGCCACGATATCCGCATTGCGGGAAGGGTTTACAATGTTTAAGTAGGGATGGAACGCGCGGAAGGTATCCCATAGCGAAAAGGAGGTGTAGTTGGTGAAGCCCTTGGCCGTATGCACCTCGTAGTCCAGCCCCTTGTATTGCCCATTCAAATCCATATAGACGGTAGGCATCAGTGCTGCATGGTACATGGCCGTATAGAAATTCACGTAATCAGCCTCCGTGGGCAAGGTAGCCTCAATGCGCCTCAACTCGTTTTCCCACAAGGCCCGCCCGTCGCGTTTAGTACGGTCGAAATCCCAATACGGTATCTCGGCCTCCATATTAGCCAGCGCATTGCTCATGCTCACTGATGAAAGCGCTACCTTCACCAGTACCTGCCCACCGACTTCCACATCAAAATCGAAATGCATACGCAGCTTTTTCCCGGCGATGTCGGGAAAGTTGTCGGTCTGATCGAACTTGCGCCAGAAGCCCCGGTATACCGATTCGTCTTCGAAGCTTTTACTGCCGTACGACTTAAATGGTTTAGAAAATGACATCGCAAAATACACCGTGCGCGTACGTGCCCAACCATTGGTCTGCCGATACCCCGTAATGGTGCTGTCATTGAGCACCCGTACGACCGTCCATACGTTTTTATCGTCATAATTGTAAATGCCATGCATCAAATCCAAGATGATATGTGCCTCTTCCTGCCCGGCAAACGTATAGCGGTGCAAGCCTACCCGTGTACTGGTCGTCAGCTCTGCGAGAATCTGGTGGTCATCCAGTTTTACGCGATAATAATTGGCCTCGGCCGCCTCGTTGGCGTGCTGGTAGGCCGATCGGAATCCGGTCTGCGGGGCCTCGGCCACACCGGGATTGAGCTGCAAGGCACCTGCGGTGGGCATGACGAGGAAATCACCCAAATCGGAATGCCCGGTGCCACTGAAATGGGTATGGCTGAAGCCCACGATGGTGGGATCGTCATACTGGTATCCAGCGCAATAGGTATAGACATCGGGATTGTATTTGCCATCTACGGCATACGGAATGGTATCCGTATCGGGACTTAGCTGTACTGCTCCAAAAGGTACGGTAGCCCCGGGGAAGGTGTGGCCCATTTTGGCTGTGCCAATCAGGGGCTGCACATAGCGTATTAGGCTATCTTGCGGCTGCGCTTGAACACTCACCGTGGTCGCCAATAAAACGAAAAGTAATTGCCTCATTATAGCTGTCTGCTTGTTGTTTTCTTAGTGATTATTCCTTGCCATTGCCACTCGTCGCATATGCGGCCCAAAGCTCGTCCAATCCAAGCCCGGTTTCGGCTCTCCAAATCGCCTCCGTATAAGCGCGTACGCGCATGGCTTTGTCAAGTGTCTTTACAAATTCTTTTTTCCGTGTCTGTTCTATCCAGTCCAAGAAACGGGCAGCAATCCGGTAGCTATTGGTATAATGATGCTCTTCCTGAACATCGGGCAATGACCAACCCGCTCCAACATTATCCACACCATATTTATAACGCACATAATCGGCTATCCCTTCAATAATCCATCCCGGCCCGCTTCCTGATGGATAAGCCTGTACAATATGCATTACTTCGTGGGTTACGACGTCCACATCACGCGGCATCTTTTTCAGCCAGGCCTGGCTAATGACCACCCGGCCATCGTGGGCATATGCCACACCGTCATAAGCCGTATCTATGGTCAGCGTTACATGGTGTACCGCGTCCGGATTGTATGTCGCTACCAATACAGGATATACCTGAAAGAAGGTCTCCTTTAGCCGGGTCGCCACATGTGAGTCGAAATCCGGATCTTGCTGGACAAAGATAAGCTGAAATCCGTTTTGGACAAGTGTATCTGCTTTGCCTTGCTCTTTTTTGAGCGTTGCCAGCGGACGATCAATGGCACAGGCAACTAAACTACCTTGAAATTGCAGAAACAACAAAGCGGCAAATAAAAATCGTATCATCTCATTTTTGCTAAAAAGCAAAATGGACAATCTTTATGTTACAAAGATTGCCCATCCTACTTTGGATATATAAATTTGTTTTAATAGGGTGCGATTGCATTCATTAATAACAAAAATAATACATCTTGTCCATGAAGCATGTTAATGAATACTCAATGAATTGTTAATAAAAACCAAATAGCCTCATTTTGAGCGTTTATACTGCTGATTTCATTATTATATTCGCTCCTGTTTATTGCATGTGCTTAATTAGTCGGATAGCTTGATGAAGTATTCATTAGCCATACATAAAGGGATATCCTTACTGGGGCTCGTCCTGCTGATAGCTGTATTATTTTATCTCACCTATAATGCCTTCAAGCTTAGAGATGAGCAATACCAAGCGGCAGAAAAAACGCTCATCAACAACAGGTATACGCAGCGTATACGGAACGATAAGGTGTTTCCTGGTGGTGTAGCCATCATTGACCCCTATTTAATGGGCAACATGTACACGATGGAGGTTTTGTACGACCAAGACAGGGTTGCATTCGAGCATTACAAAAACCGGATCCTGGATAGCATGTTTCATGCACTCCGGGAAACCAACACGATGGACAGGTTATTTGCACAAATCAAAGCCGAGTATACGCTCAATGAAGATCTCCAATACCTGCTCACTATCAATTCCATCCAATTGGTTTTCAAAAACTTACGTGTCGTAACCATCTATCAGGCGGATGAATCGTATCCATTCATCCCGGACAGCCTAAAAACTCGCTATGGTGTGTATATCGGCGGTAAACTGGGAAAACCAAGACCACAAAACCAAATTGCTGGTATCACGGTGAGCTCCCCTACAGATTACAACTATTGGATGACCTTTTCACTGTATGCGGATCACAGCAATCGCACCTGGCATATTGTAAAATTGATGATGCCTACATTTTTATTGGCATTATTTGCCATCGGCTGTGTAGTATCCATTTATTACATTACCTTCCGTAACTGGATCCGGCAAAAAAAACTTGCAGAAATGAAATCGGATTTTGTCAACAGCATCACGCATGAGTTCAATACGCCGCTATCTACCATCATCGTGGCCAACAAAAACATGCAGAACGACAAAATACTTGCCGATCCCAACAACATCAAACCACTCACGAAAATTATCGAGCGCCAATCGTTGCGCTTACAGAAACTCTTTGAACAGGTGATGGATATCACCACGATGGACAATTCGTCCTTGCAGAAAGAAGCGTACGAACTTAACCAATTGCTGTACGAAATCATCACGGATTACAACGTGAAAGCCTCGGTTCAACACATTGCTATCGAACTGAACGAAGTCAAACAACCCTTTGTCGTTGAATTGAACCGTTTCTTTTTCACGACGATGCTGTTTAACTTATTTGACAACGCCATCAAATATAATCATAACGACCATAAACGCATCACGGTAACTATTGAGATAGCCGATGCGGCTATCCACTTACAGATAGCTGACAACGGGATAGGCATTCCCGACCAAGAAATCGAGCATATTTTTGAAAAATTCTATCGTATCCAAAAACAGGGTACCCAACATATCGCCGGACTGGGACTAGGGCTTTATTATACGTACCAGTGCATCAAAAGTCATGGCTGGACGCTTTCCGTGACAAGTGAAGAAATGAAAGGCAGCCAGTTTACCATCAATATCCCCTATTAAAAATCCGTGCACCTATGAAACCAAGATTGCTATATGTTGAAGATGAAGTAGATTTGGGCAATGTGACCAAGCAATACCTTGAAACCATGAATTTTAAAGTAACCTGGTGCATGACGGGAAAAAGCGCTTATCAGGAATACTTGACAAACCGTAATGCTTACAGCTTACTCATCATCGATATTCAATTGCCGGACATCAATGGATTCGATTTGGCCCGGAAAATCGTGGCACACGATAAAAATGCATGCTTCTTATTTTTAACGGCACGGAAGGAGAAAACAGATAGGTTATATGGGTTGGACATCGGCGCAATTGACTACATTACCAAGCCTTTTGATATCGACGAATTGATTTTGCGCATTCGCAACATCACCAGACGCGTACAACCGACGGAAAAACTCAATACGGTAGACACGATTCAAATCGGGGATATCAAGCTCAATAAAGAAACGCTTAGCCTCACCATCGAAGGACATACAACCACCACATTAACGTTGCGTGAAGCCGAATTGCTGGAATACCTCCATACCCATCGCAACTCCATCGTGAAACGGGAAGATCTGCTTATCCGATTTTGGGGTGAAAACGATTATTTCATGGGCCGCAGCTTGGATGTTTTCATTTCCAGGCTGCGCAAACTATTACGGCACTCTACTTCAGGCGTCAGGATTGAAAACATCTATGGTGTCGGGTTCATCTTGTCCATCCCTTAATCGATATTATTTAAATCATGGAATTATTAAAAAACACATTGGTACTCTTGGTCGCTATCGAGCATCTGTACATCCTATGGGTTGAGATGTTTGCTTGGGAAACAGCGGGTAAGAAGGCATTTGGAAACAGCCTGCCAGCCCATCTTTTTACGCCGACCAAAAAATTGGCGGCCAACCAAGGGCTCTACAACGGCTTCCTTGCCGCCGGCCTCATTTGGTCTTTACTGATAACCGATCCTTTATGGAGCCGACATGTAGCTACGTTCTTCCTGGGGTGTATCATTGTTGCGGCAGTGTACGGTGCGGTTACCGCGAGTAAGCGGATATTGGTCCTCCAAGGGCTTCCGGCTATCATTGCGCTAGGTGTATTGATGCTGTTGTGAAGGTCTTACAACACCACGACGTCTTCGATAATCACCTGTCCCACGTACTCGTTCATACGACCGATGATTTGCGAACGCATCAGTAAAAGTTCGTTTTTGATGACGGACGATTCTACTTTTACGAATAACTTCCTATCGCGGATATACAACTGCTTGGTACGGTTGGCAATGGCCTTTCCCATCAGTTGAGGCCAGGCCGAAATCAACGCCGTTTCATCGAATTTACGCCGAAGTTTATATACATCAAGCATCTTCTCGATGGCTTCCTTGATCGTCATATCGTTGCCTCTCCTGTTCATACTGCTACCTCCAGTTGGTTTACCACGCCGCCATTGATTTCAAAAACACACACTTTCCGATTTATTTCTTCAAAGATACGGTTTATGCGTACAGCATCTGTATCCGTGAGAAATATCTGCCCAAAATCATCTGCCGATACCATCTGCATCAATTTACGGGTACGCCCTTCGTCAAGCTTATCAAAGATATCATCCAGCAGGAGCAGCGGCTTGAATGCTTTTTGCTTATACAAAAAGCTGTATTGTGCCAATTTCAATGCGATGAGGAAAGACTTTTGCTGTCCTTGCGAACCGAATTTTTTAAGGGGCATGTCGCCATGGATGGCAAACAGGAGATCATCCTTGTGGATGCCTACGGTGGTGCGTTCCAGTGCACGGTCGCGATCCAGGTGCTGCGCCAGTAGGCCAGCGAAGGTCGCTGCCATCAGCTGCGATTCATACACCAGTGACACCTCTTCAGCCGTATCGGTGAGAAATTGGTAATGCCGGTTAAATTCGGGGATAAACGCTGTCATGAACGCTTGCCGTTTTTCGAAAATCGGCACTCCCAAATCCACCAATTGCATATCCAGCACATCAAGCACCCCCTTGTCCAGCATGCCCGTCTTGGTTGCTTGCTTCAGCAAGCTATTGCGTTGTGCCAAACAACGGTTGTAAGCAATCAGTCCATCCAAGTAATGCGGGTCGGTCTGTGAAATCACGTTGTCTATGAAACGGCGGCGCTCTTCGCTACCGTCGGTCACGATGACCGCATCATTGGGCGAGATCATCACCAAAGGAAAGAGGCCAATGTGGTCGGCTAAACGCGTGTATTCCTTCTTGTTTTTTTTGAACTGCTTTTTCTGGTTGCGCTTCAAGCTGCAGGCCACTACGTCGGGTCGGCCGTCTTTGTCAAATTCGCCCTGCACCATAAACCACTCTTCACCCTGCTTAATCTGCTGGGAATCCACTGGATTGAAATAACTTTTGCAAAGCGATAGGTAATGGATGGCATCAAGGAGATTGGTTTTGCCTGCACCATTTCTCCCTGTGAAGGCATTCACCTCGGGAGCAAAGTGAAGCGTAGCTTCACTATAATTTTTAAAATTGAGTACAGACAATTGTTTCAGCCACATACCTGCAAAGGTAAGGTTTTCGCTGGCTATTTGGCAGACGACTTAATTTCTTCAAATTCCACAAACTCACCAGCGCTTTTCGCTCCCCGCTTTGGCTTATTCTGGGGAGGCATATAATCGATGCGTACTTCGCCTTCTGGCTGGCGCGGCTGCTGGAAATTGCCTCCGTTGGCATTTGTGTTATAAGGATTGTTCCTATATTGATACTGCCGTTGGGCATTGCCCATCACTTTCTCTGCCATTCTGCGCATCGCCCAAGGGAAAAGGAGCCTAGCTACCATACGTATCAGCCACAGGACGGTTATTGCAATAAATAAGAATTTCAATAATCCCATATCCTACAAATATAATTAAAAATTGGATAAAAGAATTTAGATGGTTTAATTTTAACGAACTTTTAACGTCTAATTGACAAACAAAACAGGGCTATATCCCCGGCTTGGTTTTGGCCTTCAAGATAGCCTGCTGGAGTTCAACTTGCCGTTGAGTACCAATGATATAGACGAGCCCGTCGCGATCGGTGAGCCACACCGCATCTTTGCCCCCTGCATAAAACTTGATTTTTCCCCTTTGGTGGAGGTTATACACCGGATTGTTGATAAAAAAACTGCTGTAGGGTTTGCATTCCACGTTCACGATGCTGTTGAGGTCTATCTTTACCAGGCGGGTAGTCCAGAGCCCGCTCAATTTCACGCTGCCCTGCTCTACCGTGACGCGGTAGTGAAGCATGTACATCATCACGATAGAAACAAAGATAACGGCACTTCCTACGATGAGGAACAGCTGGCTTTCGTTTTCCCGCTCGATATTGATGTAATAGGCTACAAAACAAAAGAGCGCCAGCAACAACCGGACGCTTACCCAACTGCGGTCCCGGCCCATGTATTGATTTTCTATGTATATCGGTTTTTCTGCCATCGGCTATTACAAACATGCTAATGTAACTACTTTTTTTGTTTTGCCTGTAATTTTATAGCGATCGTCCATCCGGTAGAGCGCTACCCATAAGATATCGCCATTGCCATTGATCACTATGGGTACACCATGCTTCTGGTATACAGGCACTTTGAGTGACACGAAGAAATCACTTAATTTTTTGCGGCCCGCCATGCCCAACGGATGAAAAGCATCGCCTTCCTGCCATGCCCTGATTTGGATGGGGAAGATGACATATGCCGCATCCAACTGCACAGCATTCGGATCGTTGCCGATCGCCGTGTCGTTAGCCAATCCCGACTGGAAGCAATATTCACCCCACCTTACGCTGTCCCCCGGACGCACAATAGTGGCGACTTCGTCCCTCGGTGGCTCAATGGCTTTCAGAACCCAAGTTCCCCGATCGGCATACAAGGTGTGCGAGGACGAGGAAAACCGTTTCCCCGGTGTACCGGGGAATGTCCCGGCGATGTCACCTACCACCGCTTCGGTAAACCCGAAAGGCCGGAAAAGCTCGTAAAGCATAAACTGCAGGGGATGCAATGCCATCAGATCGGCGGCGGGGATATGCCATTCTCCAGGTCGATGCTCCGTAAACAAACCGTCACGTATTTGATCTACATAGGCTTCCACCACGGTGTAAGCATCCGCAAAACGGTCCATATTTCTGGCCATGGTGCGTTCCAGATTGGGATTGAGCTCCTTCAGCCGGGGGATAACCTCAAGGCGGATTTTATTGCGCGCATACTTGGTGGAAAAATTGGAAGCATCATCACGGTATGCCAATCCGTGGGTGTGTACGTATGCTGCTATTTCATCTGCACCTAAAAACAGTAAAGGGCGGATGATATAACCGCGTTTAGGCCGTATGCCCCCGAGACCAGCCAGCCCCGTGCCACGAACCAAGTTGAGCAACGCCGTCTCGACATGGTCATTGCGGTGTTGCGCGACAGCGATGTAATCATAACCTTGGGAAGACCTGATGGTCTCAAACCACGCATAGCGCAACTCGCGCGCAGCCATCTGGGTAGAAATGCCTTGCTGCCGGGCATAGGTTTCCGTATCAAATCCGGTTGAATAGAAGGGCACCTCCAACACGTTGGCAAGTTCACTCACCAACGCCTCATCCGCATCTGACGCTTCTTCCCGCAGGTGGAAATTGCAATGCGCAATACCAACGGTATACCCTGCTCCAGCAAAAAGATGGGCCATCAATACCGAATCCTTGCCTCCACTGACAGCCAGGAGGATACGCTCATGCGATTGGCACAATGCTTGGTCGGCTACGTATTGGATAAATCGCTCCTGCATGCTCATAAGGCCAAAGGTACGGCATATAAAGCACAATTGACTGCTTCTACGATTATTCAGGAGGTATTCGTGAATCCATCCATTTTAGCTAAGTTTGCGCCTGTGAAGAAGTGCCTGTTGTTTATCTGTTTTACTGCATTGATTTCTACGCTGGCGCATGCACAGCAGCGTGATGAACTGCGGCTGATATCGTCTTCGCATAGCCGTCTCAATGCCACCACGGGCAACATGATGAACTACCGGCCAGTATACGAACACCACGGCTCTACCCTCTCCGCGGATAGCGGCTATGTCTATAATGACGATGACGGCAGGCAATTTTTCGATGCATTTGGCAAGGTGATCATCACCCAGCCCAATGGCACGGTCATCTATGCAGACAAGCTGCATTACATTGCCGAAACCCAGCTGGCTACGCTCACCAACAACGTGCGCATGGTGGATGACAATTCCGTGCTCACCACCAACCACCTGACATACAATATGAAAAGTAGCGTGGGAACCTATACTGGCGGGGGCCGCATCGTCAACACAACGGATACCATCACGAGCAAAAACGCCTACTATTTTGATAATACAAAAGATGCCTATTTCCGCTACGACGTGGTCGTGCGTACGCCGGACGTGAAAATATACACGGATACGATGCGCTACAATTCGGGCACCAAAATGACTTATTTTTATGGGCCTACCAATATCAAGGGCAATGACGGCGAAAACCTCTATACGGAACGTGGTGAATACAATACCGATACGGAACAGGCTTGGTTTGACCGTAACAACCTGTATACGGAAGGGAGTCGTTTCCTCCGCGGTGATAGCCTCTACTACGATGGCACGTCGGGCAACGGGCGCGCCGTGCAGAATGTGGTGTTCATTGATACTGCGCAGCAATATTTTACCTATGGCGGCGAGGGAGTATATGACCGGAGCAACGAATCAATCACGATGACCAGAAATCCACTGGTCATGACCGTGACCCGCAATGACAGCACCGCGACGGATAGCGCCGCTTCGGATAGCACCGTCACACCCATAGACAGCATCCGCACAACCCCGATAGATTCTTCCCTGCGCCAGCTCGATACCTTGCAACAACCGCAACGCCCAGCCGTAGACACGATCTATATGACCGCTGATACGCTGTTTTCGCAGCTCATCCTGCTGAAAGATTACATTCCCAAGGAATTCGATCTCGATCGCGAAGGCGGTGAAATTGATGATTATGAGGACGAGGTTTATGGGGAAGATTTCGGCACCATGGACGACATGGATTTGTCCACCGACTTGGGCAAACCAACATTAAGCAGGGATTCGCTGGGCGCGGACACTAATTTTATCGACAGCCTCCAACGACAGCCTGTGGATACGTTGACAACATCGCCAGATTCCCTGTTGGATGTGCTAAAAGCGCCACCGGATAGTGCTAGCCTGGCCAAGGCTGTAGATTCCGTGGCTGCTGTACGGCTATCCACTACCGGATTGGACGCATTGACACGCAATCTCGAGGCAGATAGCATACTCCGCGACCAGGCAGTGATACCTATCGGCGGTGAGGCCGACAGCCTGCTGTTAGGGGCCGTGGCCGCTGTTTCGCGTCCGCCAACGGCAGAGACCCTGCCAAGCGATTCGCTGGCCAGCGATACGGTAAAAACGCGCATCATCAAGGCCTATTACAACGTCCGGCTTTTTAAATCGGACTTACAAGCCGTGGCCGATTCCGTTTATTATGGTTATCCAGATTCCATGATGCGTTTTTTCGGCCGCCCGATGATATGGGCACAGGGGTCGCAGATGACAGCAGATACGATTTACATGCAAATCCGTAATGAGCAATTGGACAATATGCTGCTGGTGAGCAATAGCTTCATGGTAAATACCCAATTGGATTCGAGTAAGTACAACCAAATCAAAGGGCGGCGGATTACAGGATTTTTCACGAGCAATGCCCTGGATCGAATGTTTGTTGATGGCAATGCGGAAAGCATCTATTACACCGTGGATGAAAAGCGGAAGATATATACCAACATGTATCATAGCCGCAGCAGCCGCATAAAAATATTGGTCGACAGCAATCAGATCACATATTTTAACCCCATTAGGCGAGTGGATGGAAAAGTCTACCCCATGCACCTCATTCCGCAGGATGTCGAGATACTTGAAGGCTTCGTGTGGAAACCCGGTGATCGCCCCACCTCCAAAGAAGATCTGCTCGCCCGAAGACGTCCGGCGGCAGAGGTTGCGATTGCTCCGGACTCAACCGATGTGCTTCAGCCGCCTGGCGGACGTCCGGTCACGCCAGGAAATGACTCCCTGCCCGCTGTACCGGATACTATCCCGCGGCAACGCATCGGTAAAGATAGCTTGGGAAATTCATCGGCGGTACGCCTGCCGCTTGGTAATCCACGCATCAAGGCTGTATCGGCCCGGTCCCAGCAACAGTATCGCCAAGTGCATGGTCAGGAAGGCCGGAGCCAGCTCATGCTTGCCAAACAGTTGCCAATCATGCACCGAGATGACCACCAGCATCGTGATGATAAGCGGAATGGTAGCCAAACGAGTAAATAATCCCAGAATCAATAAAATAGAACAAAACAATTCTGCGAAAATCGCCAGCCCCATGGAAATGGTACCACCCAAACCAAGGAAATCATAAAAATCGTTTTTCTTCGCCGCAAAATTTACCCATTTTCCGTAACCATAAGTGGGAATCATCAATACGCCGACACCCAAACGTAAAATCAATGCCGCCAAATCATGGGAAAGCGCACGATATCCGCTAGTCGTTAATCTTTTCATGGCACAAATGTATGTTTATTTAGAAATTATCTAAATAATTTTTATACACAACAAGGCAGAACGTTCGCAAAAAAAATGCAACTTTACCATCGGTATAAAAACCCTTAGAAAAACCAAGCAACATGAAACGTATCCTTCTTTTAGTCGCCTTCGTTGTGTATCTCAGCGTAAGTTTTGCACAAGACGACTATGTAAAAACCCACTATGAAAAGACCGAAACCTACATCACCATGCGCGATGGGGTACGGCTTTACACCGTCATCTATTCGCCTAAAGACAAAAGCCTGTCCTATCCCATCCTGATGCAGCGTACATGCTATTCCGCCGGACCCTATGGCGATGCCCTGAAGGCCGCCCTCGGTCCCAATGCATTGCTCATGCGCGACGGTTATGTTTTCGTATACCAAGATGTAAGGGGCCGTTACATGAGCGAAGGTGAATTTACCAACATGCGGCCGCAGCTTGCTGCGGAAGAACGGCGTGACAAGACCGCAATCGACGAAAGCACCGATACATACGACACGATTGACTGGTTGGTCAACAACGTGCCTGGCAACAATGGCCGTGTCGGCCTATGGGGTGGTTCTTATCCCGGCTTCTATACCGCTGCAGGCGCATTGAGCAACCACCCCGCATTAAAAGCCGCCTCTCCGCAAGCCCCCATCGGTGATTTCTTTTTTGATGACTTCCATCACAATGGCAGCATGCTGGCCAGTTACTTCTTTGCTGTGCCTGTATTTGGTTTTCATAAAGATGGTCCCCAGCAAAAGGGCTGGTATCCCACGGCACGCCCGGATACGCAAGATTCGTATGATTTCTTCCTGCGCCTTGGTGCCATCGAAAATGCTACCCCTTACCAGGGCAAGGATAATTTTTTCTGGCGCGAGCTGCTGGATCACCCCAACTATGACGAATTCTGGCAGCGCCGGGGACTTATCCAGCACCTGAATGACGTGAAGCCTGCCATCATGGTGGTAGGGGGTTGGTTTGACGCTGAAGACTTATACGGCCCACTCCACATTTATGGGGGCATTGAAAAAAACAGCAGCAATTACAATACCATTGTGATGGGTCCCTGGAGCCATGGCGATTGGGCGCGCGAACGGGGCAGGCAAGAAATTGGCGATATCTACTTTGGAGACAGCCTTTCCACGGCCTACCAGCGTGACATCGAATTTCGATTTTTTGACCATTTCCTTAAAGGAGAAGGCGACGGACAAACTGATCTTCCCGAAGCCCATATGTTTGATACCGGCAAAAAGCAGTGGCAGGATTTCCAGCAATGGCCGCCAGCGACAGCCACTGCGACCTCGCTATATTTGCAGCCCGATGGAAAGCTTACTTTTAACAAACCCGCTGCTGGCGAGGCGTCGTCCGCTTTTATTAGTGATCCGTTGAAGCCGGTACCTTATTCACAAGCTGAAGAGATCGTCTTTACCCCACGTAGCTACATGACCAGCGATCAGCGCGACAATGCCCGCCGACCGGATGTACTGGTCTTCGAGACGGATACGCTCACGGAAGACATCACGCTCAGTGGCAACCTGCTGGCCAACATGTGGGTATCCACCAGCAGTACAGATGCCGATTGGGTAGTCAAGTTAGTTGATGTTTTTCCCGGAAGCGAAACGTTGAGCAACTATCACATGCTGGTACGGGGTGACATCATGCCCGGCCGCTTTCGCAATAGTTTTGAGCGGCCCGAAGCTTTCACGCCAAACCGTGTGACCGAAGTACCTGTGCACTTACAGGACATTTTCCATACGTTCAAAAAGGGTCATCGCATCCAAGTGCAAGTGCAAAGTACATGGTTCCCATTGTTTGACCGCAATCCACAGAAATTCACCGAAAACCCTTACAAGGCCAAGCCAACGGACTATACCAAGGCTGAACACAAGGTGTACCACGATGCGACGCACTCAAGCCACATCACCGTGCAGATACTGAAATAACGTAAAAAAAATGTCCCCAAACGACGGTATTGATTGTCAAGGGGTATAAACAAAACAAAAACGTTATGAAAGAATTTTTGATGTTGATCCGTGAAGAAGCCAATTACGGCGAATTGTCTGCGGAAGAAATGCAAGCGTGTATCGAAAAACATTACCATTGGGTGGAAGAACTCAAGAAAAAGGGCCAATACAAGGAAGCCCAGCCGCTTGATGCCGGAGGTGCCTACATTAAGGGAAGAAAAAAAATCGTATCGGATGGCCCTTTCCTAGAGGGAAAAGAATGTGTCAGCGGCTACTACATCCTCTTGGCCACATCCCTTGAAGAAGCCGTTGAAATCGCTAAAGGGAACCCTGATCTGGATTGGGATCGTACGGTGGAGGTTCGGGAAATCATGCCGATGGACGAACAATAAGCCGTGATGGAGGACACCGGACAATTGCTTGCTCATTTTTTCCGGGAACACTCGGGCAGGATGATAGCGTCCCTCGCCCGGGTGTTTGGCATAGCCCAGTTGGATAATATCCTTGATGCCGTGCAGGACACTTTTGAAACCGCCGTGTCGCATTGGCGTTACCATGGGATGCCCGCAGATCCACCGGCCTGGCTATTGCGCGTGGCGCGCAATAAGCTCGTCAACACCATCAAACGGTCTGCCCGGCAAGTCCCATTGAAAGACGTCCATATGGCACAAGTATCCACTGCGGATGGCGATCCTTTTTTTTCGATCGGGGACGGGACGGCCACAGACAGCCAAGTACAACTGTTGGTGGCTTGCTGCCATCCCGCACTCGGCGAACGTGACCGTATCCTCATCACCCTGCATATCTTATGTGGTTTCGGGGTTCCCGAGCTGGCTAATGCCCTGCGAATGAATAATGAAGCTGTCAAGAAAGCCTTGCAACGTAGCAAAGCTGCACTATTGCGCAGAAACATCCAGTTGGATCCGCAAGCTGCAAAACGGGCAACCCGGCAATCGGCTACCGTCTGCACCATCCTTTACTTGATGTTCAATGAGGGATATAAGGCCACGCGCGACGAAAAAGGTATCAATACCGACCTCTGCTATGAAGCGATGCGCCTTGCAAAGCTCCTGTGCCCTATTGCTCCTCCTTCGGCAGAAGTAAATGCGTTGCTGGCATTAATGTTTTTCAATGCCGCCCGTTTTCCTGCACGGCTGATGGTTTATGGTGATTGGATTCCATTGGCCGAACAGGATCGGACGCTATGGGATCGGCAGCTGCTTGCCGAGGGATTTCATTACCTGGAATGTGCGAAGCAAAGCGATTTCGCAGGCAAATACTACCTTGAAGCCTTAATTGCGTCGCTGCATTGCACGGCAAAGTATTTTGAGGAAACCGATTGGGGAATTATTCTTAGCCTGTATCGCCTATTGGAAGATCTTGAACCATCTACGTTGATCCAACTCAACCGGCTGGTTGCGGAAAGTTATGCCTGCGGGCCCTTCGCCGTCATTGCCGAACTGGAGGCTATTACGCCTGATGAGCGTCCGGGCACGGCATTTCTCCTGCAAATGGTGAAAGCACACGTATATGAACGTATAGGTAGTAGCGAACAGGCAAACAACGCTTACAGTGCAGCACTTCCATTAGCACAAAACCCCCTGGACATCAAGTTTATCCGAAAACGGATGCGCGCATTATGACGATTACAGCCGTTCATGCAATTGTGCGGGCAACCATCGGTAGAGCCAGGCGATAAAGCGCCAACGCCTGGTGACATATACCACTTTCCGGCGTTTGTGCATCCCGTGGTAAATCTGCCCGGCAGCTTTGGACAGCGGTGCTACCCAGAAACGCATGGGCGACTTGGCCGATGGGGTATCCACGAAACCGGGACAGATGTCCGTAACGGTAATGGATGCCCGCTCCTTATGGGCCTTTTGCCGTAATCCTTGCAGGTAGGTGATTTGATAAGACTTTGTTGCACTATAAGCCGGTGCTTGCCTACTGCCCCGAATACCTGCAATGGACGTGATGGCTACCAAGTGGCCAAATCCTTGGCGCTTGAAATAGTTGAATGCCCAGTCGGCCAGCTGTGTAAAGGCAAAGACATTCAGGTTTATCATTTTGCGTTCAACCTCAAAATCAAGTGCCTCATTGACATCTCCCCCGCCCGCACTGATGACGACCGCATCAACACCACCCATCGCCTTGGCAAGGGTTTCCAGGTGAGCAATACAGGTATTAGCCTCCGTGACATCAAAAGCATGTACGCGATAGCGATCCGGCCGCGTCGCCGCTAAATCGTGCAACAGCGCCTCCCGCCGACCCGCGATGCCTACAATGCTACCCGCTGATGCCAACGTGTCGGCCAATGCACGGCCTATCCCCGAAGAGGCACCTATAACCATTATTTTTTTCTCATTCATCGTCTCAGCTGCGCTAAAAAACGGTTCAATATAGCAACAGAAAATCAAAGTATCAGTAAAAGAAGCTTAAAATAGTATATTCGACCGATGAACACCATGTATTTTTCGTTGACAAAAATCCTAATACCAAGCTTTATTTTCCTTAGCGGGGGTTTTACCGTACTTGCACAGCCCACCGCCTTACCCGCAGAAGACATAAAACGAGCTATCGAAGCCATGCTTCCCGAAGGCGAAATGACGGCAGCTATCGCAGACAACATGAAATATAAACTGACCTTATCCATCGCAAGCGATGGAACCAAAATCTGGTTTTACACCTACGACAGTTCTTCCCCGCAACCTTCAATGCTGGATTTGACTTCCATTAATCTCGAAAAAAACGTGGTTATCATCGGTGGTTTGGAATTGGTTTATGCGGGCAAAGTAATCGTAACCGATGACAAAAACAACTTGCAAAGCAAATGGCAAGGCCACTGCTGGTCTTTTGAGGAACATGATGGGCGGGATAGTCGACGCTATAGGTTTACCCTTGGCAGGCTCGATCGAAGTGGCCAGACATACCTGCACATCCAAATAAAAGAAATAGAAAACGGGGAAAGGAAGCGATGGTTGGACTATCCACTGCTTTTTTGAAGATGCATTGAAATTTGCAATGTGCAGGATATTTTATCCTGCACATATGCAAGTGTTAGTGACACTAAATAACGCATGGGGCGTTCCCAATACTCCATGCATCTCATGCAAGAAAAAGAACGCTTGGGATGATCGTATGCAAGTTAGAGAAGACAGCTTGGATAGGCAATACCTATTTTGGTGTATTTTTTTGATCAAATTATTTTTGATTCTGTATATTTTTTAATATTATTGTGATATCAATATAATATCAAAAAAACAACCATGATACACGAAAAAAACACGACTGCAATTTCGGGATACTTGTCCTTCTTCATTCTCCTATCCGCCCTCGGCTTGGTTGCTTATGGAATTTACAGCCAAGTGATTTGGCTCATTGCAGTAGGCATTGTGCTTGCATTGATCATGTTGAAAGGCTGGCTTATTGTCAATCCCAATGAATCTGCTGCACTGATTTTGTTTGGCAGCTACCAGGGCACGGTGCGAAAAGACGGTTTTTTCTGGGTGAATCCGTTTGTCGTGAAACGAACGGTATCGTTAAAGGCTCGAAATCTTGATGGCCAGAAAATCAAAGTAAACGACAAGCTGGGCAATCCGATCGAAATCGCCGCTGTAGTGGTTTGGCAGGTACGTGACACCGCCAAAGCATTATTTGCTGTAGACGATTATACCAAATATGTGCAAATACAGAGCGAGGCCGCTGTTCGGCACTTAGCGAACCAATTTGCTTATGATAATTTTGAGGATGAAGACGCTGTAATCACCCTCAAAGATGGGGCACAGCAGGTCAGTGGCATATTGGAAAAAGAGCTGAATGAACGACTCGCGATGGCCGGGATTGATGTGATTGAGGCCCGGATCACCCATTTGGCTTATGCACCGGAAATCGCCAGTGCCATGCTCCAGCGCCAGCAGGCCACCGCTGTAGTTTCTGCGCGGAGGCAAATCGTAGACGGTGCCGTAGGTATGGTAGAAATGGCGTTGGAAAAACTGTCGCAAAAAGACATCGTACAGCTCGATGAGGAACGAAAGGCTGCCATGGTAAGCAACCTGTTGGTGGTCTTGTGCGGTGAACGGAATGTTGCTCCGATAGTCAACGCAGGCACCTTGTATCATTAATGGTATCTTTGCGTTTCATCATCATAAACAGGGATTTTTTTTAATGGCTGATAAAGCGGATAAAAAGGCATTTGCACTTCGCATACATGCAGAGATGCTGAAAGCACTAGAAGAATGGGCAGCAGAAGAATTCAGAAGCACCAATGGCCAAATTGAATTCCTGCTTGCCCAAGCTTTGGCACATCGGAAGCGTACAAAAAAGGAAAAAAAGTAAACACGGCGCATACCGCTCGTGCCCCTATCCTTTTGATCGGGCTAATAAAAACACGGTGGAGACTACGAGCATGCTGCCTACCCAATCGGACAGCGTAAACGAAACACCGAGCCAAAATACGGCAATGATGGCAGCGGAAAGTGGCTCTGCGGCAGCCAATAGGCTTGTCTTTTGAGCACCAATGAGTTTCACGGCAGTGAGGTACCCATAGAAGGCAATGGCACTCCCGAATACAATAATAAATGCGAAATTGAGATACGTATATTTGTCCCAACTACCCACTACCTGCCAAGGTGGATGTACGATGGCAAGGGCCGTCCCACCGATGAGCATCGCCCATCCGATGACAATGGTGGCGGGGTATCGATTCAGGAGATAGCCAGGCTGGATGCTGTAAAACGCGAGCGCAACAGCCGACGCAATACCCCAGAAAAGTGCCTGATTGGTGATGGCAAGCGTACCATAGCTACCATGGGTCACCAGTAAAAACGTGCCCCCCACGGCGAAAAATACAGCCACATATGCTATTGGTTTCGGCCAGGTGCGCTTTTTTATGGCCAGGTATACTGCAATAATGACGGGACCAGCGTATTGCAGGACAGTAGCCGTGGCCGCATTGGAGTGTTGAATAGCCATGAAATAAGTGTATTGCACAGCCAGCATACCGCATATCCCAAAGAGTACCAACTGCTGCCTATCTCGTCGTTCTCTCCAGATATGCCATACGCCATGCCTCGCTTGCAGGGCAGCCAACACGATTAACAACAAGCCGGAGATGAGCAACCGGACAGTGACCAGCCAACCGGCATCTACGCCGCGATATGCAAATAAAAACTGGCCACAAGCTCCCGATACGCCCCACAGCAGGGCAGCACCAATAGCCAGTAAAAACCCTTTCATTGCTCGGCTTTCATCAGTCTTTAGCCCCAGCCGTCCGCAAATCCGTGGGCATCGAGTACATCCTGAGGCACGCCATCCCACACCCCGGGACGGTTGCCGACATAGCCGATATCCTTCACGCCCAGCTCGCTGGTGAAAAAGCCCGACGCGGTAAGGTTGCGCACTAAGCTGAAGAAGGCCACCCCTTGCAGCATCTCGGGCTGCGCCTTGCCGGGGTAGGCGATATTATCCACGATTGTTAGCTGCTGATCTTCCTTGCAATCAACAAACACACTGCCGTACCGTCGTTGGCATTGTACATCGAGCCATTTTAATCCACCCCGCATCGGTGTCTGGTAGCTGGGGATATCCTTTACCATAAACTCAATGAATGCTGGCACATCCGCATCCGTAGCACTTCCCGAAACGTCATCAGCCGGAATGATGATGTCTGCCAGCACAGCAATGGTGGCTAGCTCATGCTCGGTAAAAAATTGTTCATTGGCCAATTGCTGGTTGCGTTCATGCTCAAATTCCTGCACACCTGGAAGCTTCTCGCCGCCTGTTGCTGCTGCTTTGTCCGCTTTTGTCTCCGGGCCACAGGAATCAAACAACAGCGCCCCGCCTGCTGCGGCAAGGCCCAATGCTTTAAGGGAATCTCTTCTGTTCACGTTATTATCCTTAATGTGGTTATCAAATATTCAGTTTGTTGCGCTGTTCCAATATATATTCTGCCGTGCGCATCGACAGTGCAAGGATTGTCCAGGTCAGGTTCTTATCCCCCTGTTGTACGAATGGTCCCGCATCCACCACGAAGAGGTTTTGGCAATCATGGGCCTGGCACCATTTGTTCAGCACGGATGTTTTTGGATCATCGCCCATACGGGTAGTGCCACCTTCATGAATAATTTTTCCCGGCGCTTCCAATCCATAAGACGTTTCCGGGCCAGGCATGGATGAGGTGACGATGGCACCCATCTCGTGCAAGATCTCCTTGAACGTTTCCTGCATGTGTTTGGCCTGCTCTACTTCCTCATTGGCCCATTTGTAATGGAAACGGAGCACAGGAATACCATATTTATCTACCCGGGAAGGATCTATCTCGCAATAATTGTCATGCCTTGCCAATGCTGTACCTCTACCCGCCATGCCTACACTCGCCCCGTAGAATCGGCGGTAATCCGCCTTCAATGAAGTTCCGTATCCGCCCTGCTCCCGCTGCTGGCCATCCTTGGTCGGCACCAGGTGGTTCACATTGGCTGCCCAGTCCATAAAGCCGTATGATGGCATGCGCATACCACCACCGTATTCGATATGGTACCCACGCGGGAAACTCAGTTTCTTATTGTCTGCCCACCAGGGTGAATAAATGTGCACACTACCTACCCCATCTTCATTGTACCGCTTCCTATCCAGCAGCTGCGGCAGGAAGCCCCCAGCACTTGCGCCCGTGGAATCATGCAGGTAGCGGCCCACCAAGCCCGTACTATTGCCCAGACCACCCGGATGCGCAGCTGATTTGGAATTGAGTAGCAGGCGGGCGCTTTCACAAGCACTTGCACCCAGTATGACAAGCTTGCCCCGTACGGTATACTCCTGCAAATCCTTAGTATCCACGTAGGAAACACCGGTGGCTTGCCCTTCGTCATCCGTAAGTACCTCACGTACCATCGCATTATCCACGACGGTAAGGTTGCCGGTCTTGATGGCGGGTATAACCAAACAGGAAGAAGACGAAAAATCGCCATATACCCGGCATGCCCTGCCACATTGGCCGCAATAGAAACACGTACCCCGTCCTTCCACACCGGGAAGGGCTTCCGTAAGCACCGATCCGCGGCCTGCGATGACCGGCACACCAGCCTTTTGTGCTCCACGTTTGATATACAATTCATTGAGCCTTGGCTTGGGTGGTTTCAGGAAGATGCCATCTGGCTCATTGTGGATGCCTTCCACCGTGCCGTAAATACCAATCATCCGATCGACCCTGTCGTAATAAGGCTTTACTTCATCGTAGGTAATTGGCCATTCGGCCGTCACACCATCCGTAGGCTTGAAATCATCAGGCCCCATCCGCAAGGAAATACGTCCCCAGTGATTGGTACGTCCACCCAGCATCCGGGCCCGGAACCATTCAAATTCCGTACCCGCTGCGCGCGTATAGGGCTCTCCCTCCAATTCCCAGCCACCATAGGCCGCGTCGAAATCCCCGAACGGGCGGACTGTACTTGCCCCGCGGCGGGGGGACTCCCATGGCCACCGCAACTGCAACGTATCTTTTGCCGGATCGAAAAACGGGCCCGCTTCCAACATGAGCACCTTTAGACCCGCATTGGCCAGCACATAACCGGCCATCCCACCACCGGCACCCGACCCAACTACTATCGCATCAAATACCGTGGGATTTTCCTTGATTTGGTAAGAAATCATTATTCTTTGGTTTATATATATTGTTATCGTTTAGTTTGATAGCGCTTGATCCATTGACCAATCGCTATCAATGGCCAAATATAAAATTTTATTAATTACAAACACCAAATAAATAGCTAAAACGATTATGCATAAATAAGTGACATAATTCGGCAAAAAACTGTAAATTCGTTAACTTAAGCAAGTTTCGGATTTTATTGCGCAATCATATTTATGATTTTTGTTACATAAAATCAATAGGATATGAATGACCAGGCAACGATTAATTACCATCGCATCGCGGCAGCGATCGATTATATCAAGCAACATTTCAAAGCGCAACCCACGCTTGGGGAAATCGCCGAGCAGGTGCATGTAAGCCCCTATCATTTCCAACGGTTGTTTTTTGAATGGGCGGGCATAAGTCCAAAAAAGTTCCTGCAATACACCAGCATTGAATATGCGAAACGCTTACTTAAAGAGAAAGCAACGTTGTTTGAAACCGCGCTGGAAACGGGCCTTTCCGGAACAAGCCGTTTGCACGATTTGTTTATCACGATAGAAGGCATGACCCCCGCCGAATACAAAAATGGCGGGCAACGCTTGACCATCCACTACAGCTTTGCCAAAAGCCCCTTTGGTGATTTGATGGTGGCTTCAACTGACAAAGGGATTTGCCACATGGCCTTTCACGATGACGAACGCATAGCTTTAGAAAACTTAAAAAAGAAATTCACCAATGCCACGCTTAGGCATGCGCGGGATCCAGCCCATCAACACGCTTTGGCTATTTTCCAAAACGACTGGACTGATCTCCGCGAAATCAAATTGCATTTGAAAGGCTCTGATTTTCAACTAAAAATATGGGAAACGCTATTGAAAATTCCGATGGGTAGCCTCACCACTTATGGAGCTATTGCCGAAAAAATAGGACACCCTACTGCCTCCAGAGCTGTAGGCACAGCTATCGGAAGCAATCCGGTGGCATACCTGATTCCCTGTCATCGGGTTATTCAATCTACGGGAGCACTGGGCGGCTATATGTGGGGAAATACCCGGAAGACGGCCATCGTCGGCTGGGAAAATGCGCAAGTTGATTTGCCAGGTCAACGAATATATTCACCAAATTAAACCTATCACATGGATACTTTATTATCAAAATTATCAACCATTGACTGGCTGCAGGCAGCCGAAACCATGCACCAAAAGGGATTTGCACTGATTCCCGGCATCTTAGACGATTCCCAATGCGAGGCGCTGAAAAAAAACTACATCAATGACGACGGGTATCGAAAAACGGTCGTCATGGAACGACACCAGTATGGCCTGGGCGAATACAAGTATTTTGACTATCCATTGCCACCTGTCATCCAAACATTACGGGAAACAACATATCCACACCTGGCAGCTATTGCCAACCAATGGATGCAAGCATTAAATAGCGGAGTCGCCTTTCCGGCCACACACGAGGAATTATTAGCGCAATGCCAAGCCAATGGCCAACGAAAAGCCACAGTGCTGATTCTGAAATACGGCAAGGGAGGATTCAATGCCCTGCACCAAGATTTATACGGATCAGTATACTTCCCCATCCAGGTAGTTCTATTTCTGAGCGAGCCAAACAGCGATTATACAGGCGGTGAATTTGTATTGATCGAACAAGTGCCCCGCGCGCAATCAAAAGCGAGGGTCCTGCTACCGAATAAGGGCGATATGTTGGTTTTCACCACCAATTTCAGGCCTGCGAAGGGAAAAAACAGGTACTACCGCGTAAATGTGAAACATGGTGTGAGCGAAGTCCATGAAGGAGAACGGTATACGTTGGGCATTATCTTTCATGACGCGCTAAGTTGAATGAATGGAATTTAAAAAAATGGATTTATTCAATATTGAAATAGACGAGACGAAAAATCTATTGCCGAAGGATGGCATCGTCAATTACTACGGTAGCTTGCTACTACCCGCCGTAGCTGACCACTATTTAACGTCCTTGCTGACTACGATTCCGTGGAAACCGGATGAAGCTGTCATTTTCGGTAAACACTACCTAACCAAAAGAAAAATTGCCTGGTTTGCCAATATCCCTTATGCATATACGTATTCCAACATCACTAAGCGAGCACTTCCATGGACGCCGGAATTGGTGGAATTGAAGAAATTGGTGGAAGAGAAAACAGGGGAACACTTCAATTCCTGCTTGCTGAATCTTTATCCTACCGGCAATGAGGGCATGGCCTGGCACAGCGATGGTGAAAAAGATTTAAAGAAAAACGGAGCGATTGCTTCGCTAAGCCTCGGAGCGGAACGGAAGTTTTCCTTCCGCCATAAACAAACCAAAGAAACAGTTTCGTTCTTGCTCCCCCACGGCAGCTTATTGGTGATGAAAGGCACCACGCAAACCCATTGGCTGCACCGGTTGCCGCCGACCACCCGCGTGAAGCTTCCACGGGTGAACCTGACCTTCAGGACGATAACCAATTAAGGTTAGTTGGCCTTCAGGAATTCCGCCAGCTTGGCCACGGCAACGGAGCGGTGGCTGATGGCATTTTTTTCATCGGCCGTCATCTGGGCGAATGTCCTGTCATAACCATTAGGGATAAATAAGGGATCATATCCGAAACCGCCAATCCCCTGTCGACTATGGCCAATTTTACCTTCCACGGCACCTTCAAAAAAGTATTCATTCCCGGCAATTTGCAAGGAAATGACCGTTCGGAAACGGGCCTTGCGGTTTTGGTGGTCGCCCAGCCGCTGCAGCAGCAGGTCGATATTCTTCTCCATGTCCCGCGTACCTGCATAACGCGCGGAATACACACCCGGCTCATTGCCCAGCGCCTCTACTTCGAGGCCGGAGTCATCGGCAAAGCAATCGTAGCCGTATTTGGTATACAGGTAGGTGCTTTTTTGTGAAGCATTCGCTTCGAACGTATCACCCGTTTCGGGGATATCGTCAGTACAGCCAATATCGGCAAGCGTCAGGATACGAAAGCCTTGACCTACAATAGCCTGTACCTCTTCCAGCTTATGGGCATTATTCGTAGCAAACACCAACTGAATCATGTGAGTAGCGTCTTTATTGTCGTCCAGAAAAGGCGCTTTTTTTCTGGACTGGTAAGCATTTCATCGAATGTGCATGTGTGAAAAATGGTGATGCCATGATGTTCTGCCATGGGTGCAGACGGCGAAATGTCCAGCCCTATCGATTGCACAGAAACGCCGAGGCCTACTATCACTTTTGGCCTAAAGAAAGAAAGGACATCCGCTTTCCCGGGGATTGCGACCAGTGCGCCCACATTCAACACGGCCACATCATCCGGTGTGAGCTTTAGTGCCGCTATGGTTTTTGTAAACGCCTCCAATGCAGCGGCAGACATCCACTCATGTTGTTTCTCTTGGGTCAAAAACAGGTAATTGCGCTTGTTCTTGCCATAAAAAACAAACTGCGGTACCTGCTCCTGCTTGCCAACAGCTTCTTTCTCCGGTTGCCCGGTGCCTGATGTGTCCATCGCGCCCTCCGCAATGCCAAAGACCGTTTCGCTCATCAAATAACGGAGTGCTATGGGATCGGAAGTATTGAGCTTAAACATGGCAAAAACCGTAATCTTATTGTCCCAATATCCAAGCGAATACCAACGGTGCCACAATGGTCGCATCGGATTCAATAATATACTTAGGTGTATGGATATCCAACTTCCCCCATGTAATCTTCTCATTGGGCACGGCACCGGAATAGGAGCCATACGACGTCGTGGAATCCGAAATCTGGCAGAAATAGCTCCAGAAAGGGATGTTTTCCATTTCCATATCCTGATAAAGCATAGGTACTACACAGATAGGAAAATCACCTGCGATTCCCCCGCCGATTTGGAAAAACCCTACGCCTTTGCCCTCGGAGTTCTTGACATACCAATCGGCCAAGTAGGCCATGTATTCAATGCCGCTTTTCATCGTGGAGGCTTTTAGCTCGCCCTTAATGACGTAGGAGGCAAAGATGTTGCCCATCGTGCTATCCTCCCAGCCGGGCACCACGATAGGAAGGTTCTTCTCGGCCGCTGCCAGCATCCACGAATTTTTTGGATCGATCTCGTAATACTGCTCCAACACACCACTATTCAACAATTTATACATAAACTCATGTGGGAAGTAGCGTTCTCCGGCTTGTTCTGTATCCTTCCATATTTTGTAGATGTGCTGTTGGATACGACGGAAGGCTTCCTCCTCTGGGATACAGGTATCCGTCACCCGGTTATAGTGGTTCTCAAGCAGTTCCCATTCATCCTGCGGACTCAGATCGCGGTAGTGCGGTACGCGTTTATAATGTGAATGAGCAACCAGATTCATGATGTCCTCTTCAAGGTTAGCTCCTGTGCAGCTGATGATGGTCACTTTGTCCTGACGGATCATTTCAGCAAGTGAGATACCCAATTCGGCGGTACTCATGGCTCCGGCCAACGTAATCATCATTTTTCCTCCGGCATCCAAATGTGCCTCGTAACCTTTAGCTGCATCCACCAATGCCGCAGCATTGAAATGCAGGTAATTTTTCTCGATAAACTGGGATATAGGGCCTCTTGTTTTGCTCATCTCTTCTTTACACTTGGTTTTGTTGGCAAAGGTACGGTTTTAAGGTCACACATCCCAACGCTCACACGCATTCAGGAAAGCATCATCGACATCTGCACCAATGCCCGGTAAATCGGGCAGGGAGATGTGATAGCCATTGAATTGCACCCCGCCCACGATCGGATCTTCCAAGTGACCGAGCAGGCAAGTATCCAGGTCGAAAAACCGCACATTAGATGCCGCACAAGCGAAATGTGCCTTGGCCGATAGCGCCAAGCGGCTTTCCAGCATACCACCAATCATACAGGGGATCCCATACTGTCCTGCTGCTTGCTGCATGCGCATGGCTTCAGCAATGCCACCGGCTTTGGAAAATTTGATATTGATGTAATCGCAAGCCTGCTGCGAGGCCAGGCGAATCGCATCCCGATGATCATAACAGCTTTCGTCAGCCATGATAGGGATACGTGTCTCTTTTCGCAACTGCGGCAACAGGTGATCGTGGTAACTGCGCATGGGTTGCTCGCAAAACTGGACATCCATTTCTTGCAAGCCCTGTAAGGCCCTTATGGCCTCTTCATACGTCCAGCCTTGGTTGGCATCTATCCGTATCGGAATTGCATAGCCGACAGCATCGCGGATGGATTTCAGCCGTACAAGGTCTGCTTCCGGTGCCTTGCCAAGTTTCACTTTAAGTACTTCCGCACCCCGTTCTTTAAATGCCAGTGCTTTTGCAGCCATTTCTTCGGCACTGCCAATACCTACGGTGATATCGGTGACGATATCACGGATGCCGCCTCCCAAAAACTGGTATAACGGCATGCCTGCATGCTTGGCTGCCAAATCATGCAATGCCATATCAAAGGCACTTTTGATCGTCGTATTCCTGGCAATGAATGCGTCAAGCTCAGCCAGCCTATCGCCAATGGCCAGCGGATCTTTGCCTTTCCACAATCGTGCAAACTCGCGCGCGATCACCAAACACGTATCTTGTGTTTCGCCTACAATCATCGGAAAGGCTGAGCATTCGCCGGTACCGAAGGCTCCGCTATCCACATACACCCTGATAAGGGTGTTTTGTGCATAATCCACGGCTCCCGTAGCAATCACAAATGGCTCCATGGGAATACTAAAACGGTAAATTTCGATATGGGTTATCTTCATTTTTTTATTAATTTTATTGTTGGATTGCCTTGGGATTCGAAGTTAACATTTTTAACGTAGCAGGACAATGGATAGCCGCAACCGAGCCAGCTCCATTTGATTGCAAAATTGATAAATAGAATATAACAGTTTTAGCAATTTACTAAAAATACACACAAATAATAGGTAATTATTAATAAACAAAATAAAAATTTGAAAATAATTTAATTATCCGCAAAATAATTACTAATTTAGCAAATTGAATACGCTAACTAAATAGAATGACTGATAAATTGAGACAACAGGAGGGGCTTTATCAATCTGATTTTGAGCACGATGCATGCGGCGTGGGATTTATTGCCAATCTCAAAGGCAACAAAACACACAAGCAAGTAAGGGACGCATTGACCATGCTGGAAAACATGGAACATCGCGGTGCATGCGGTTGCGATCCTGAAAGTGGCGACGGTGCAGGAATCATGATCCAGTTACCCCATGAATTTCTTTGGGAAGAATGCATATCGCTTGGTATCCAACTGAGCGAGCCAGGCTATTACGGTACCGGCATGACCTTCTTACCCAAGGATGCGGAGGCAAACCGCATATGCAGGGAGATCATCCAACGTGCAGCGGAAGACAGGGGAATGAAATTTCTCGGATTCAGACGCGTGCCCGTCAATGCGGAGGGCATTGGCAGTACAGCGTTGAGTGTGGAACCGGAAATCGTCCAGTTTTTTGTTGCGCGCCCGGCGGGGGTAACCAATACCACGGATTTTGAGCGGAAACTTTTTGTACTACGCCGCCTTATCGCAAAAATGGTACGGGAAACGGAAGCGCTTACCGAAGAGCCATATATTGCTTCCCTATCCTGCAGGGTGATCATCTATAAAGGCCAATTGACCACATATCAAGTAGGCACCTATTTTCCCGATCTCTCGGATGAGCGGGTGGTATCTGCCTTTGGATTGATACATTCCCGCTTTTCTACCAATACCTTCCCTTCATGGCAATTGGCTCAGCCCTTCCGGATGCTGGCGCACAATGGGGAAATTAATACGTTGACCGGAAACCTGAATTGGTTTTATGCTGGCCTGCGCTCCTTGTCTTCCCCTTATTTTACGGAAGACGAAATGCAGATTTTGCTACCCGTAGTGGATGGCCACCAGTCGGACTCAGCTTGTTTGGACAACGTAGCGGAACTCCTCCTGCACAGCGGACGCGGCATCGCGCACGCCATGCTGATGATGGTTCCCGAAGCGTGGGATGGGAATACGCAAATGGATCCCCTCAAAAAGGCATTCTATGAATACCATGCCACGCTGATGGAACCTTGGGACGGGCCTGCTGCACTTTGCTTTACGGATGGTACGATCATCGGTGCCATGCTGGATCGGAATGGCTTACGTCCCTTGCGTTTTGCCATTACCTCAGACGATCGCGTGATTGTGGCATCAGAGGCAGGGGCATTGCCGGTAGATGAAAGTATCATTGTCAAAAAAGGGCGCCAGCAGCCCGGCAAGATCCTGCTTATTGATATGGAAAAAGGAGAAATCCTATCCGACGAACAAGTAAAGGACGAGCTTGCCCGCAAACAGCCCTACGGTGATTGGCTAAATCAATATAAAATCCGTATGGAGGAACTCGCCGAACCGCGGGTGACATTTACCTACTTATCCAAGGAATCCGTATTTAAGTATCAGCAGATATTCGGTTACTCCCGGGAGGACGTGGAAGGCATTCTCACGCCCATGGCATTGGATGGCAAGGAGCCTGTAGGCTCCATGGGGACTGATGTGCCGTTGGCAGTGCTTTCTAACCATCCCCAGCATCTTTCAAGCTATTTCAAGCAGTTCTTTGCCCAGGTAACCAACCCACCCATCGATCCCATACGCGAACGGTTGGTCATGAGTCTTGCCACGTTTATCGGCAACAATGGAAATATTCTCGACGAGGATAAGATGCATTGCCATTGCGTGGCGCTGGATCACCCCATACTTACCAGCAGAGAACTCGAAAAATTGCGCAGTATTGATACCGGCATATTCCAGGCTAAAACCTTGCAATGTTATTTCAATGCTACCGGAGAGCCCGGGGCGCTTGAAGACGGGCTGAATCGGCTCTGCCGCTATGCAGAGGACGCCGTGAAAGACGGCTTTGAGGTGATTATCCTTTCTGACCGCGCTATTGATTCACAGCACGCAGCCATTCCCTCGCTTTTAGCGGTATCTGCTGTGCATCACCACCTCATCAAGACGGGCCACCGCGGCGCTGTAGGCTTGGTAGTAGAGGGGGGGGATGTGTGGGAAGTGCACCACTTTGCTTGTCTACTGGCATTTGGCGCTACGGCTATCAATCCCTATATGGCCCTTGCAACCATCCGTACGCTTAAAGAGCAGAAGATGTTGGATACCGAACTCAGCTGGCCTCAATTGGCGAAAAATTATGTCAAAGCGGTATGTGGCGGATTGCTGAAAATTTTCTCCAAGATGGGCATCTCTACCCTCCAATCCTACCATGGCGCACAGATTTTCGAGGTACTCGGCCTCAACAAAGACGTGGTGGACAATTATTTCTGTGGGGCCGTGTCCCGCATTGGTGGCTTGGATCTGGATGATATCGCCCGCGAGGTGCTAAGCAAACACAACCGTGGGTTTACCAGCTCACGAAACGCCAAGGAACTACTGCCTGAAGGAGGCATATACCAATGGAAAAGGCGGGGCGAAGCGCACCTATTCAACCCACAAACCGTGCACTTGCTGCAACAGGCGTGCCGCACGGGCGACTATGAAACCTACAAGAAGTATGCGGCACTCATCAATAACCAACAAGAGCGCATGTATACCCTGCGCGGTTTGCTGGATTTTGCAAGACACCGTACGCCTATCTCCGTCAATGAGGTGGAATCTGCGGAAAATATCATGAAACGTTTTGCGACCGGTGCCATGTCCTTTGGTTCCATATCGCATGAGGCCCATAGCACGTTGGCTATTGCCATGAACCGCATCGGCGGCAAAAGCAATACCGGCGAGGGCGGTGAGGACGAAATACGTTTTAAGCCACTGCCTAACGGTGATTCCATGCGGTCTGCCATCAAGCAGGTGGCTTCAGGCCGATTTGGCGTCACTTCCAACTACCTCACGCAAGCTGATGAATTGCAAATCAAAATGGCGCAGGGCGCAAAACCTGGTGAAGGGGGGCAACTGCCCGGCCATAAGGTGGATGACTGGATAGCTCGCGTAAGGCACTCCACGCCGGGAGTAGGACTCATCTCCCCCCCACCCCACCACGACATCTATTCGATCGAGGATTTGGCCCAGCTTATTTTTGACCTGAAAAATGCCAACCGCGAAGCGAGAATAAATGTGAAACTGGTCTCGAAGGCTGGCGTAGGCACCATCGCTGCCGGTGTCGCAAAGGCACATGCCGACGTGATTCTTATCGCGGGTTATGACGGCGGAACGGGCGCTTCTCCCATCAGTTCGATCAAACACGCCGGACTACCCTGGGAATTGGGATTGGCCGAGTCACACCAGACGCTGGTCAGGAATGGCCTGCGCAGCCGCGTGGTCCTGCAAACGGATGGGCAACTAAAAACCGGCAGAGACATTGCCATCGCTACGTTATTGGGTGCCGAGGAATGGGGCGTCGCCACTTCCGCGTTGGTAGCAGGCGGCTGCATCATGATGCGCAAATGCCACTTAAACACCTGCCCTGTCGGCGTGGCTACACAGGATCCCGAACTGCGCAAATTATTTACAGGCAAACCGGAGGACATCGTCAACCTGTTTAAATTCCTTGCAGAGGAATTGCGCGAAATCATGGCTGAACTGGGCTTCCGCACCATCAATGAAATGGTAGGCCGGGCGCAGTTTCTCAAAAAGCGGGAAAACGTGGATCACTGGAAGATCAACAAACTTGACCTATCGGGCATCTTGCACGTGGCTCATAGTCGAATGGGTGACACTTTATACCAGACGGAGCAGCAGGACCACGGTTTGGATATGATACTGGATTGGGGGTTGGTAACCCAAGCCCGTAAAGCATTGGAAAACAAAACACCGGTTTTCGGCACATTCCATGTAAAAAACACCGACCGGACAATCGGCACGATGCTGTCTAATGAAGTATCAAAAATATATGGCGGCGAAGGCCTTCCTGACAACACGATCAACTATAAGTTTACCGGCTCTGCCGGCCAGAGCTTTGGTGCCTTCGCGGCTAAAGGGTTGTCGTTTGAGTTGGAAGGTGAAGCCAACGACTATGTGGGCAAGGGACTTTCCGGCGCACAGTTGGCCATTTATCCGCCGCTTGCCAATCCGCGTGTTGCACATGAAAACATCATCATCGGCAACGTGGCCCTCTACGGGGCAACCTCCGGCCACCTCTTTGTTTGTGGCCAGGCCGGTGAGCGTTTTGCTGTACGCAACTCGGGAGCTACAGCCGTGGTAGAAGGTGTGGGCGACCATGGATGTGAGTACATGACCGGGGGCAGGGCCCTCATCCTCGGTGCCACAGGGCGCAACTTTGCCGCTGGCATGAGTGGGGGCATTGCTTGGGTGTATGATCTCGAAGGTACTTTCCGCGACAATTGCAATACCGAAATGGTCGATCTCGACCCACTCGATACCGAGGATGAGACAGCAATCATCGCCCTGCTCAAACGGCATATCCACCTTACTGGAAGCAAGCGAGCCACCCTTGTCCTCCAAAACTGGAAGAACGAACGGGCTTGTTTCATCAAGGTATTCCCACGGGAATACAAGAATGTACTGCGGGCAAAGTTAGTAGAAGCGTAATGAAGATAAAGGCCTTCATGAACAAGGAACAAGGATAGGCAAGTCTTTTGTCTAATGTCTAATATCTAATGTCTTAAAATAACA
Source organism: Parapedobacter koreensis (assembly GCF_900109365.1). Lineage (GTDB taxonomy): Bacteria > Bacteroidota > Bacteroidia > Sphingobacteriales > Sphingobacteriaceae > Parapedobacter > Parapedobacter koreensis. The sequence goes on from NZ_FNZR01000002.1 coordinate 532,722, forward strand.
TGGGAAAACCAACCGGATTTAAGGAATTCGAACGGCTCCTTCCAAAGAAGGAGGCCGTTGCAAGCCGGAAAAAAACATATAACGAATTCGTCCATGCCTATAGCGACGACGAATTGAACGACCAAGCAGCACGGTGCATGAACTGCGGTATACCGTTTTGCCATTCGGGCTGCCCACTGGGCAACGTGATCCCCGAGTTTAACGACGCCGTCTATGATGGCAAATGGGAAGAAGCTTACCGGATATTGGTATCCACCAATAACTTCCCTGAATTTACGGGAAGGATATGCCCGGCGCCCTGTGAGTCAGCCTGTGTGCTGGGTATCAACCGCTCGCCAGTGGCCATTGAAGAGATTGAAAAGCATATCATCGAAATTGCTTTCAAACGTGAGTTTGTCAAGGCACGCCCTACGCACCTGAAAACCGGAAAGCGTGTAGCTGTAGTTGGAAGCGGACCCGCAGGCCTCGCCGTCGCTGCGCAATTGATCAAAGTGGGCCATGAGGTGACCGTGTATGAACGTGACGACAAACCAGGCGGATTGCTTCGCTATGGAATACCGGATTTTAAGCTTGAAAAATGGGTAATCGACCGCCGGATAAAAGTCATGGAAGAAGAAGGTGTCATCTTTCGCTGCAATGCTGAGGTAGGCAAAAATGTACCCACTAGCGAACTTCAGGCATATGATGCGGTTGTACTGGCAGGAGGTTCTACCATTCCCCGCAACCTCAACATCCCGGGGCGAGAATTAAAGGGCGTATACTTTGCCATGGAATTCCTGAAACAACAAAACAAGCGGGTGGGTAATTCACCTTTTACGGAAGAAAACGTTTGGGCCACGGACAAACATGTGCTGGTCATTGGTGGTGGTGATACGGGATCAGACTGTGTGGGCACATCCAATCGGCACGGGGCAAAATCGGTCACCCAATTTGAATTAATGCCCCAACCGTCCAAAAACCGTACGGAGGCTATGCCCTGGCCCACCTATCCCATGCTACTTAAAACCACGACGTCGCATGAAGAAGGCTGCAATCGCTTTTGGAGTATCAGTACCAAGGCGTTTATCGGTGACGACAATGGAAACCTCAAAAGTGCCCGTGTGGTCGATCTGGAGTGGGAACGCGACCACCTCGGTCGTCCAGTGAAGTTTGCCGAAGTATCCGGGTCGGAGCGGGAAATCCCGTGCGAGTTGGCTTTATTGGCCATGGGCTTCCTCCATCCCCAACACGATGGGTTACTCCAACAATTGGGTGTCGAATTGGATGAACGAGGCAATGTGCGCGCCCTCGAAGGCGCATACCAAACGTCTGCGGACAAGGTTTTTGTGGCTGGCGACATGAGGCGCGGCCAATCGCTTGTCGTGTGGGCCATCTCCGAAGGCCGTGAGTGCGCACGCAAGGTGGATGAATACCTCATGGGATACTCCGAATTGGAAAGCAAAGACGCGGTATTTGATTATGCCTAAGCCTTTGGGCTTATTTCCCGTTGGCTTTTCCTTTTTGCCAATTGGTACCTGACTACAGGGTAAACGAAAACCGTCCCTAAAATGATAATTGCGCCGGCATAAAAACCGGCGCTCATTTTTTCGCTTTGACCGAAAAACAGCCAAGCAAGCAAGATACCGTAAATTGGTTCCAGGTTGCTGGCAAGCGCCACACGGAATGCGCTGATTTCTTTCATCACCGACACCGCAGCAACATAGGCTCCCGATGTACACACGATGCCTAACAATAGCAGGTAGAGCACATCGGAGCCTGTAGTCTTCAATCCCCCATGAAAGCCTCCGGACAATAACATAAACAAGGAAACCCACAGCCAAGCGCCAAGCATTTCGTAAAAGCTAATGACCGTAGCCTCGTTCTTCTTAATCAGTTTGGAATTGATGGTACCAAATAAAGCAGCGGCCATTGCCGCTGATAAGCCCAAAACTATGCCCTTGACGTACTGGCCTTCAAATTTAAAAATGAGGTAGATGCCAACAATAATGAGTAATCCTACCAGCACTTCCATTTTTGATGTGCGCCGCCTATAAAATAATGGCTCGATGACGGCAGTAAACAACGTGATCGATGACAGACACACCAACGTGACTGATACCGTAGATACTTTAATAGACTCGAAAAAGAGCACCCAGTGCAATCCCACCAATCCGCCGGTAAAGAAAAATTGCATCAGTTCTTTCTGTCCTACGGCGAAGGATTGTCGTTTAAACCAAAAGTAGCAGGCCAATGACACGAACGCAATCAGTACCCGATACCACACGAGATGGATAGCCGAAATCGAAATCAGGTTGCCCAATATGCCGGTAAAGCCCCAAACGACGACCGTGAGATGTAGGATAAACAGGTTGCGGCTGATGGTTAGACTTCCCATGGCAATTATTACAAGTAATTATTTTGGCGCTTTATGCAACAAATAAAAAGCAAGGGTTCCGAAAATCAGATTGGGAATGAAAACCGCAATGATGGGCGGTAATCCCCCCTTTAATGAAAACATGGTCGAAAACTGTATGAAGACAATATAGGTAAAGCTCAGTCCTATGCCGATCCCCAAACTCAGCCCTATCCCGCCACGTACTTTCTTGGACGATAATGCAACCCCCATCAACGTGAGCACGTAAGCAGCCAGGGGCGTGACGAAGCGCTTATATTTTTCCAACAGCAAATCTGTCATCATGCCCGTGCCCCTTATTTTTTCTTTTTCGATGCGGTCGTTCAGCTCCGTCATGTTCATCGCCGTGAAAATATTGTCATATACTTCAAAATCACGCGGCGTCATGTCAAGCAACGTATCCATGCGCGTACCTTTAATCATCTCTTCATCCAACGAATCTATAATACGGACGGTATAATTCTCGATACGCCAATTGTTCTTGATGGAGTCCCACGTAATGCGGTCGGCCATCAGCTTTTCGGTCAGCTCACCGGCATTAAACTTCTCCAACACGAAGTTATACCCTACTTTTCTGTTGTTGTCAAAATTATCGATATAGACATAACTGTTGTCATCAATCTGCATATGAGTAGAACTTTTGGTATTGTTCTCTACGGGTTTTACATATATCCGTTCGAATCCCACTTTCAATTTATTTGTACGCGGGATGATATACACACTGAATACGAAATTGAGTCCAAAAATGATGGTAGCCGCTATCATGTAGGGCCTGATAAACCGATTGAAGCTCAAGCCGCCACTTAAAATCGGAACAATCTCCGTCTGGTCGGCCATTTTTGCCGTGAAAAAGATAACCGCGATAAAGTTGATTAGCGGCGAAAGCATGTTTAAATAAAACGGCACAAAACCCGCATAATACTCAAATACAATCTTAGAAAGCGGTGCCTTATGTTTCATGAAATCATCCAGGCGCTCGGAGATGTCAAACACCACAGCGACCACCGTGAAGATGCCCATGGTAAACACGAACGTGGTCAGGTACTTCCTAATAATATACCTATCAACGATATTAAATGACGTCCGCAACCACTTCACCATTCGCTATAACCTTTCGTCCAATTGTTTTACCATACTGTTTTTCCACACGCGGAAATCACCTGCCACGATATGCGCCCGGGCTTCACCGACTAGCCAGAGGTAAAAATGCAGGTTGTGCAACGAAGCAATTTGTGCACCTAGAATCTCCTGCGAACGGATAAGATGCCTCAAATAAGCCTTGCTATATACCCGATCTGCAAGTAAATCGCTCTCCGCGTCGATTGGTGAGAAATCCCGTTCCCATTTCTTGTTTTTAATATTAATAATGCCACGCCGTGTAAATAACATGCCATTGCGTGCATTCCGGGTAGGCATTACACAGTCAAACATATCAATACCCAGCGCAATATTTTCCAGAATATTAACCGGTGTACCTACACCCATTAAATAACGTGGTTTCTCGACTGGCAGTATATCGCACACCACTTCGGTCATCGCATACATTTCCTCAGCTGGCTCCCCGACGGAAAGCCCCCCTATTGCATTGCCTTCCCGCTCGAAAGCAGCAATTGTCTCAGCAGATTGCTCACGGAGGTCGCGGTATACAGAACCTTGCACAATGGGAAACAGTGCTTGTTCGTAGCCATACAGTGGTTCGGTCGTATCAAACCGATCGCAGCAGCGCCCAAGCCAGCGGTGTGTCATGTCCAACGACCGCTTGGCATACTGGTAATCACAGGGGTAAGGCGTGCATTCATCAAATGCCATGACAATGTCAGCTCCAATGATACGCTGGGTATCCATCACATTTTCTGGCGTAAAGAGGTGTTTGGAACCATCGATATGCGAACGGAATGTCACCCCTTCTTCTTTAATCTTGCGCACTTCGGTAAGCGAATAGACCTGATAACCACCGCTGTCTGTCAAGATGGGTTTTTCCCATCCGTTGAAGCGATGGAGCCCACCGGCACCCTGCAAGATATCCAATCCCGGCCTCAAGTAAAGGTGGTAGGTGTTGCCCAGAATGATTTGGGCCTTGATATCGGCTACCAACTCGTGTTGGTGAACGGCTTTAACCGTACCGGCTGTACCCACAGGCATAAAAATAGGAGTTTCGATAGGGCCGTGAGCCGTCTCAAGTATACCGGCCCGTGCCTTGGATTGTGTGTCTTTTGCCTGGAGGGTAAATTTCATGCTATTTTACGTTGCGCAAACTTAGACAAAATGCCCTGCATATGCAATTTCAAAAAAACCGCTACATAACGCCTGCCTCATCGGGCTAATAGATGCCCGTATGCATGATTTTTCAATTTAACCTGTTATCTTTGGCAACTTAACTTTAGCAACAACTATGGACGTGTGGGGCCAAATAGCCGAAATTGATTTTCTCGTTTTATCAGGAATATGCGTCCTGTTCTTCGTCTTTCAATTGTACTACCTGCTGTTCGTCTATAGCAAGCTAGCTTACTATAAAATCCCTTCTGCGCTGCCTGACATAACCCTTCCACCTTTATCGGTCATTATCAGCGCGCGCAATGAGGAAGAGAATCTACGGCGCAATCTGCCCGCCATTCTTGACCAAGCCTATCCAACATTTGAAGTCATTTTGGTCAATGATTACTCCGAAGACGACACAAAATGGTTATTAAAAGATTTGTGCGCCCAATATAAGCACCTGAAAATGGTGGAAATCGCTGAGCACGTACGTCTCAAACATGGCAAAAAATTCGCATTGTCATTGGGCATTAAAGCAGCCCAGTACGAGCATTTGATCTTTACAGATGCAGACTGTGTACCCCAGTCGGATCAATGGCTTCGGCACATGGCTTGTTCCTTCGACGGTGGAAAAGAAATTGTACTTGGCTATTCGCCTTATCTAAAAAAAACAGGCGTACTGAATGCGTTGATACGCTTTGAAACGTTCCACACCGCGATGAATTATCTTGCTTATGCGCTTAAGGGGAGTGCTTATATGGGCGTAGGACGTAACTTGGGCTATACGAAAAGTTTATTTTTCAGGGGCAAAGGTTTCGCCTCACACATGCATATTTTATCTGGCGATGATGACCTCTTCGTAAACCAAAATGCGACACCGCAAAATACAGCCATCTGTATCCACCCCGAGTCCCATATCTGGAGCGAACCTAAAACCACGCTTTCAGCGTATTATCGGCAGAAAACCCGGCATGTTGGCGCTTCCAAGGCCTATAAGGCGAAGCATCGGCGGATGTTGGCTGCGCAGCTGATCAGCGCATTTCTTTTCTACCTGTCCGCCATCGTCACTGTAGCGGTATTTCCGCAATATTGGTACATCATACTCGGAATTTACCTTTGCAGGATGTTTGTCCAGCTACTTGTGTACTACACCATCATGAAAAAACTCCAGACCAAGGGCCTCATCTGGGCGTTGCCATTGCTGGATATCATATTTTATAGCTACATATGCGTCAACGGGTTCTTTGCATTATTTAGGAAAGAAGTGAAATGGAAGTAACGCTCAATCCAACTGCCGATATTATTTATCGTTATTTTCCGAAACTATCGGACGCGCAACGCCGGCAATTTCAGCAATTGGGCGAGCTGTACCCGTTTTGGAATGCCCAGATTAATGTGGTTTCACGCAAGGATATTGACAGTCTATACCTCCACCACGTGTTACATTCCCTTGGTATTGCCAAGTTTATCAACTTTGTACCCCATACGCGGATATTAGACGTCGGTACGGGCGGTGGTTTCCCTGGTATTCCTTTAGCTATTTTATTCCCGGAAGTCCACTTCCAGTTAGTGGATTCCATCGGCAAAAAAATCAAGGTGGTACGGGAGGTAGCCGCTGCCATTGGGTTGAAAAATGTAGAAGCGGATCATATCCGTGCCGAACAGTTGGATGAAAAATATGATTTCATCGTATCCCGCGCAGTAACGCGGCTAGTCGATTTTTATCCTTGGGTAAGCAATAAATTGTTGAAAAAAGACAAGAATGCAATCCCGAATGGCATCCTTTATTTGAAGGGCGGAAACCTCACCGAAGAAATCAGGGAAGCCCGCCTTAAGGCAGAAGTACATCCGCTTTCAGCTTATTTTGAGGAAGCGTTCTTTGAAACGAAACACCTGGTATATATCCCCGTGTGACGCATCATGTCTTTTTGATTAGCTAACGGTTTTGCAGCAAAGGCAATAACTTCACGGTAACCAGCAATTGCCCAACATGCCGTTGGGTATGTTCCGCTGCGTGAAACAGCAGCCCTATCAATGTTGTAGGTATCCGTTTTCGCCCTAAGTGGCGGGTGTCCGTTAAATCTTTCTCGCCCATTTTCTGTAACCGCGCGATAGCAATGTCCACTTGTTTCCCAAATGCGGACACCAAATCTTCAGCGGTAATTCCAGGTAAGGCCTTCCCCTCTGATTGAAGGTATTCAAATTGCAGTTTGCTCAACGGCTTATCGGCCGCGTACGTAAACATCCGATCGATCACCCCTGTAATGTGCTGCAAATGAAATCCCACAGAGGCTACATCAGCAGGCATTACCCATAGGTGACTGTCGTCAAATCCAGCCATATATCGTCCCATTTCCTCTTTAGCCTGCAATAAGGCATGTGCGACAGGTTGCAATAATGGTGGTACTCCTGGTATCGGGCCCCGCATCCATACTTCGGGTTGTTGTCCAGTCTCCATGTTGAGTTTTTTATCCGTTATAAAGTAGCCGAATATAACACTATTTTTTGCGGAAATCGACGCCTTTTTTGGCTGCTTTTCCGTATATTCGCTGAATCCTATGAGCCTGCTTCATCAAATCGCATTGACTAAAGTGAGTGGTGTTGGTTCGGTACTCGGACGCCACCTTGTTTCCCATTTCGGAGACGCAGAAGCTGTATTTTCAGCAACTAAGAAAGCACTTGTGGCCGTTCCCGGTATCGGTACCCGCTTGGCGGAAACCATTTTGAATGGGAACGCGCTCCAGAACGCGGAAAATGAACTCCGCTTTATAGAAAAGCATCATATTCAAGTCCGCTTTTGGGGTAGCAAAGATTACCCTAAACGCCTTGCCGAATGTTCCGATGCTCCCCTATTACTCTATTATAAAGGGCATGCCGATCTGAATGCCCCACGCATGATTAGCATCGTGGGGACACGCAACGCCACTTCTTATGGAAAGTCCGTTTGCTCCGAATTTATCCAGGCACTTTCATCCTATCATGCGACCATCATCAGCGGATTGGCCTATGGCATAGACAGCTATGCCCACCGTAATGCACTAACATTCGGCTTACCCACCATTGGCGTACTGGGGCATGGTCTCGACCGCATTTATCCAGCTACCAATCGCGAGATGGCAGCCCAAATGCTGGATTACGGGGGCTTGCTTACTGAATTCCCGTCAGGTACTAATCCCGATCGGCAGAATTTCCCGATGCGCAATCGCATCATTGCCGGTCTAGCCGATGTAACTATCGTGGTAGAGGCCGCGACCAAAGGAGGCGCGCTCATCACCGCCGAAATTGCTAATACGTATAACCGCGATGTCTGCGCCTTTCCGGGCAACCTGAACCAGGAGTTTTCGGCCGGATGCAATTACCTCATTAAAACTAACCGGGCACACCTCATCACTGGAGCGAAGGATTTGGAATACCTCATGAATTGGCTTCCCGATACCACGTCAGGCAGTTCCAGGCAACTGGGGTTACCGGTGACCCTCGATGTGCAAGAACAACATGTGTATGACATCATCCGTTCCATGGGCCAAATCGCTATTGATGATTTGTCATTACGGCTCCAATGGCCCCAAAGTAAATTGGCTATCACATTGCTTGAAATGGAGATAAAAGGTGTTGTTGCAGCACTTCCAGGCAAAGTGTATCGAATTACATAATCCACCTGCAAACCAATCGGTTGAATAACAAAAGCAATTTTTATTGTGTATTCTTCCATTTTTTGCTACTTTTGCGGTGGGTAAGTCTTTTACGACCAGCTCCCCGAGAACCCCCCAGGGTGGGAACACAGCAAGGGTATTGGGTTGAGCGGTGCGATAAAAGGAGCTTGCCCATTTTTTATTTATACCCACCTTATTCACCGTATCCCCGTCTTCATCCAGCTAACCGCACCTTACTATTCCAACACAAGAGTATTTGCATATCCACGCAACTTTATCTAAGTTTGCATCCCATAACGACGATTTGCATGAGTTGGTTTAGACGTGAAAAGGCCGGAATAAGTACGGCAACCGAGCACAAAAAGGAAGCACCCGATGGCCTATGGAACAAGTGCCCATCTTGCAAAAAGCCTCTATTGAATATCGAACAAATTGAAAACAAGTATGTATGCCATTACTGCGGTTATCATTTACGCATTGGTTCTGCTGCCTACTTTTCTATTCTTTTCGATGACAACCAATTTACCGAGCTGTTTGCGGATTTACGTTCGGGTGATCCGCTTCACTTCGAAGACACCAAAAAATATACCGAGCGGCTGGAGGAAAGCTATGCCAAAACAGGCCTGAACGATGCCATCCGTTGTGCACATGGTAAAATCGAAGGACAAGATTTGGTATTGGCATGCATGGATTTCACATTCATTGGTGGATCGATGGGTTCTGTGGTCGGCGAGAAAATCGCCCGATCCATTGATTATTGCTTAAAACATCAGATTCCGTTTATGCTCATAGCTAAATCCGGCGGAGCGCGTATGATGGAAGCGGCTTTTTCCCTGATGCAAATGGCCAAGACTTCGGCTAAATTGGCCCTCTTGAACGAAGCCAAAATACCGTATATTTGTCTATTGACCGACCCTACCACAGGCGGTGTCACAGCATCTTACGCCATGCTCGGTGACATCAACATCGCCGAACCCGGTGCACTCATCGGTTTTGCCGGCCCCAGGGTAATCAAGGAAACCATCAAAAAGGATTTACCGAAAGGTTTCCAGACATCCGAATTTTTGCTTGAACATGGCTTTTTGGACTTCATCGTCGATCGCCGCGAGCTCAAGCAAAAAGTAGCCTTATTCCTGAGGATGGTAAAATAGGAAAGGATATATACCGTTATTGCCCTACAACATGGCGGTCATGCGCGTATAAACACAAAACAATTAATTTTGTTTTGAATTCTAACATTTTTTCACATATTTGCGTCGTTCAAACTAAGTACCTTTGTTACCGAGCTCCGTATAACCCATTATAGGACTAATCGAAACAATGCGAATGGCGAAAACGAAGTACCATTACAATTCACATACGCTGAAGTATGAGAAAGTAAAAACAACCACTAAAACCTTGGCACTACGAGTTCTTGGGTTTTTCACCAGTTCCTTTGCATGTGGAATAGCTTTGCTTTATGTAGGTTTTACCGTTATCGATTCTCCGAAGGAAAAACAACTCAAACGGGAAGTAGATCAAATGGCACTGCAATATAACATCATGCAGGAACGCCTAAAACAAATTGACGCTGCATTGGAAAATATGCAACATCGGGATGACAACATCTATCGCATCATCTTCGAAGCAGATCCCATTGACCCCGATGTCCGCAAGGCAGGTTTCGGAGGTGTAAATCGTTATAAAAGCCTGGAACATTTTAGCAATTCTGACCTCATGGTCGAAACAGCCAAAAAACTCGACTATATATCCAAAGCGTTATACGTACAGTCCAAATCATACGATGATTTAACGGAAATGGCCAAATCCAAAGCAGAGATGATGGCAAGTATCCCCGCTATCCAGCCTGTGGACAGCCGAAAAACCCGAGCCGGCGTCTCGGGTTTTGGCATACGTATACACCCCATTTACAAAATCCGAAAAATGCACGCCGGAATCGATTTCACAGCGCCGGTGGGCACACCGATATATGCCACTGGCAACGGCAAAGTAGAATCAGTAGGCATTGACGGGGGTTATGGACGTCGCATTGTTATCAATCATGGATACAACTATAAGACGCTTTACGGCCACATGAGCCGTTTTGCAGTAAAGGCTGGCCAACAGGTGAAACGTGGCGACCTCATCGGCTATGTAGGGAATACAGGCACTTCAACAGGCCCCCATCTGCATTACGAAGTACACAAAAATAACCAGCCTGTAAACCCCATCAACTTTATTTACAACGACCTTACGCCTACTGAATATGTGGCCATTTTGGAAGCAGCATCACAGGAAAACCAATCCTTTGATTAACCTGCGCAAAAAAAATACCGGGTTTGTGTAAAAATTCGGGTGTAATTGTATCTTTGCAAGAAGGACTGTTTCATTTCTCTTCTTAATACATGCCATATAAAGAGCGCGAAATAACTAAACTTTATTACACAATGGGCGAAGTGACGACCATGTTCGGTGTCAATGCATCCCAGATACGGTTTTATGAGCGTGAGTTTGACATCATACAGCCCAAGAAAAACAAAAAGGGCAACCGACTGTTCACCCCTGAAGATGTTGCCAATTTAAAAATTATCTTCAACTTGGTCAAAGACAAGGGGTATACCCTTCAAGGCGCTCGCGACTACCTGAAAAACAACAAGGGTGAAGCACGCGAAAACCAACGGGTTATTGACTCACTCCAACGGTTGAAAGCTTTTTTGCTGGAAGTACGGGATAGCCTTTAATCATTTACGCCAATCGGCTGCTTTTGCTCCGATGATAATCGGATAAATTCTTCAACTTTTTCGACCATTTCAGTACTCCCAATAAAGATCGGTGTACGTTGATGCAACGATTCCGGTTGAATGCCAAGTATCCGGCAATATCCGTCGGTAGCCTTTCCTCCCGCCTGTTCAACAATAAATGCCAACGGATTGCATTCATACATCAATCTTAGTTTACCTTTCGGGTGTGATGAAGTGGTGGGATAAAGAAAAATCCCTCCTTTAATCAAATTGCGATGGATATCGGCAACCATCGAACCAACGTAACGCGAAATAAACGGCCGTTGGGTGATCTGGTCTTCCACTTGGCAATATTTAATATAGTCCTTTACACCTTGTGGGAATTTAATATAGTTGCCCTCATTGATGGAATAAATCACGCCATTGCGCGGAATTTGCATATTGGGGTGGGACAGGCAAAATTCACCGATTGAAGGGTCAAGCGTGAAGCCATTTACACCTTTGCCCGTGGTATATACCAACATTGCCGAAGAACCATAAACCACATATCCCGCCGCCACTTGGCAGACACCTTGCTGAAGGACTTCTTTTAACTGCACAGGTCCTTCGGTAGTCGTGCGTCTATAAATCGAAAAAATGGTTCCCACAGACACATTTACATCGATATTAGATGAACCGTCTAATGGATCAATGCAGACAATGTATTTTGCGTTTTTTGATATCTCCGAATGGATAAAAATACAATCACCGTGCTCTTCGGAAGCGACCACGCAGCACTCACCGCCGCTACGCAATGCCGAGATGAACTGCTCATCAGCATACACGTCCAGTTTTTTCTGCCCTTCCCCCTGTATGTTGGTCGTACCATTGTCGCCGAGGATATCAACGAGGCCGGCTTTGTTGACCTCTCGATTCACAATCTTTGCCGCAATACCAATGTCGCGCAGCAGCCTTGATAACTCCCCTTTGGCATAAGGAAAGTCCGCTTGTTTTTCAATAATGAATTGTCCCAGGGTAGTCACTGTGGTCATAAAATGAAATCAGTTAGTGTATTAATATTATTTCATACACCACAAAAATATAGACCAAAAACCAACAAAACAAAGATTTAAAAATATCTTAGTGTAAAACTATCCTTTACCTTCCTGCTAGTTCGATAACCTCTAATTGCTCAATACGATTATCATTGATGCTAAATCGTAAAAGCGTGCGAACCTTATGCCAACCTTGTTTTCCCGCAGCGCCCGGATTGAGGTGAAGGCATTGTAACTTTTGGTCATACAACACTTTAAGGATGTGCGAATGGCCACAGATAAAAAGCTTAGGAGGGTGGCGGTAGATGGTATCCCTTACCAATGGGGTATAGTGTCCTGGATATCCTCCTATATGGGTCATCCACACATCCACCGCCTCACAAGTAAACCGTAAGTTTTCCGGATAGACAGTGCGGATATCCTGTCCATCGATATTCCCATATACGCCCTTTAAGGGTTTGAAAGCAGCCAACGTATCCGCTATGGCAATGTTTCCGAAATCGCCGGCATGCCAGATTTCATCGCAAGATTCAAAATGCCGGAATATCGCATCGTCGAGGTAGCCGTGTGTATCTGAAAGCAATCCAATCTTGGTCATACTGGCTGCTAATATAAGAATTCCTAAAATGCCAGGAAAAAGTCTTCCAGTAACTTACGGTATGCGCCACTATAGACGCCTTTGTCTTCATAAATTATAAAATCCTGTTTGTCCCATATTCCCGCATGAGGCATTTTACCGATGGCCAACAAATGGCGTATCACCGGTGCCGACCCAAAAGAACGGATATATTTTTCGCCCTGCATAATTAGCTGGCATTCTGTTGATACTTTGGCCCTTACCTGCCCTGCCAACAAAGTAGGGAGGATAAGCTGCAAACTTCCCTCATGGCTGAGCCAACGGGCCGATCGCATTAATAATGCTGTAAAAAAGGTCATATCGGTATGCCTGGCCAGTTGCTTGCGCGCATCAGTATTCTTAAGTGAATGCAAAAAAAAGGGCGGGTTAGACACAATTAAATCATACGATCCAGTGGGTTCAAAATCCTCCAATGCCACGGCATATGCCGTAGTCCGTGCGGCGTAAGAAGAAGCAATGAAATTCTTTCGTGCGGCATCGGCAGCTATGGGATCAATTTCTATCGCATCAATTGTGGCTGAAGGAAACCGTTGGGCAAGCATTAAAGCAATAACGCCGGTACCTGTTCCAATATCTAACACGCGCATCGGATTAGGGACAGTGGCCATGGCACCTAATAATACGCCATCGGTATTGATTTTCATAGCACACCCTGTCTGATCAATGGCAAACCGCTTAAACCTGAATACAGCCATACAGATCTCCAAAGTTAGTAGAATATTTCAAAGCAAGCTCGCCGCAGCGAGCGGAGTATGCATTATTTATTTGATAAAGTCATGGATAGTTTCTAACATTGTATAGACGCTTGCATGCTGATTATGGATTTTGTAAATCTTAGGCTTATTTTTCTTCTATCTGAAAACAATTGATCGCTATCAAAAAAATAACATGCACATTGCAGGTTTCCATCCGGTGGTTTGCCGAGGGGCAGACGATTCCAAAACAAAGATTCATCTGAGCAAATGTCAAAAAAAGTGCCCGCCTACAACGCTGGCAGGACCGTCGTACGACAGGTAGGAATGATTATAACGGGATAAACTAATGATGAAAAATTTTCGATACGGCACGGATAAGCTAACCATAGGAACTGCCATGGCACTCACACGCGGTGAATTGCATGGAACATTGTCTGCCAAAGCCAGGCACAAGATTGACCAATCTGCTACATTTGTGGACAGCATCGTATCCCAAAATGAGGTGGTCTATGGCATCAATACCGGATTCGGCCCATTATGTGATACCATCATCTCGGCTGAGGATACCACTAAGCTGCAGCACAATCTCCTCAAAAGCCATGCGGTAGGCGTGGGCAATACGCTTTCCAAGGATATTGCAAAAACCATGATGGTTATCAAAGTACAATCGCTGGCACAGGGGTATTCTGGCATACGGCTGCGTACACTTGAACGCATCATTTGGATGGTTGAACAAAACATCATTCCCGTTGTTCCCGAACAGGGATCCGTTGGTGCTTCGGGCGATCTTGCGCCACTTTCTCATCTTTTCTTGCCACTTATCGGCCTTGGCGAGGTATACTACCAAGGCTATATCATGTCTGCCGAAGAAGCATTAAGGGCGCAGGGAATGTTGCCGCTCCAACTCGGCCCGAAGGAGGGGTTGGCCTTGATTAATGGCACACAATTCATTGCAGCCCACGCAGTCCATGCGTTGTACCGGATGCATAATGCACTAGAAGCTGCCGACATTATCGGTGCCATGTCCCTTGAAGGGCTGATGGGTTCTTACAAACCATTTGATGCCCGCCTGCATCAAATCCGGCCCTTCCCCGGCAACCAATTGGTAGCCCATCGCCTTTGGGAGCTGCTTCACAAATCCGAAATTGCCAATTCGCATCCGGATTGCGGCCGTGTACAAGACCCTTACTCTTTGCGCTGTATGCCCCAGGTACACGGGGCATCACGTACCGCATGGCTTCATCTCAAAGAACTTACCGAAATAGAAATTAATGCTGTGACAGACAATCCCATTGTCTTAGGGGCACAGGAAGCCATCAGCGGCGGAAATTTTCATGGACAGCCCTTAGCAATTGCCCTTGACTATGCTACGGTAGCGGCAGCTGAATTAGGCAATATAGCTGACCGTCGGAGCTACCTCATTATCGAAGGGCGCTATGGACTACCCAAATTACTCATCCAGGATGCTGGGTTAAATTCCGGGTTCATGATACCGCAATACACAACCGCAGCTTTGGCTTCAGAGAATAAAAGCCTGTGTTTTCCAGCCAGTGCAGATAGCATCCCCACCTCGCTGGGGCAAGAAGATCACGTATCTATGGGATCCATCAGCGGACGTAAATTGAATAAAGTCATAGACAACCTCGAATACATCCTGGCAATAGAACTATTGTATGCAGCGCAAGCAATGGATTTTCGGCGTCCGCTCAAATCCTCCGAAGTATTGGAATCTTGCCATGAGCTCGTAAGAACCAAAGTGCCTTTTGTCAATAGTGATCGTATTTTTTCCTATGATATCAAAAAGCTACATCAGCTAATCAGCAGTGGTTCATTCGTGCGCAAAGCAAACGAAGCAGCCGAAAATTACGGCTATCACCTCAATAAAACGATTTATGATGCCTTCAGTATAGGCTAAGCTTCGAACTTGTATCCAACGCCTTTGACCGTAGAGACATAATTCTCGCCAATTTTTTCCCGAAGTTTACGGATGTGAACATCAATGGTGCGGTTGGTCACAACCACCGAATCTTCCCAAATGTTTTTCAGGATAACTTCTCTTGTGTACACTTTACCGGGCTTGGACGCCAGCAAATAGAGCAATTCAAATTCTTTTTTGGCCAGCACAATCTTTTCCCCGTTTTTGAACACTAAAAACGCTTCCCGATCGATAACAAGATTAGCAATTTCCAATTTTTCATTTGGGAGCTCCTCACTCTGCGCGTTGCGCCGGAGGATGGCATTGATACGGCTCAACAGGGCACGAGGCTTAATGGGCTTGGCGATATAGTCATCAGCCCCTACATTGAAGCCTGCGATCTCCGAATATTCTTCGCTACGGGCCGTCAAAAAGACCATAAATGTGCTTTTGAACTCCGGCATGGCCCGCATGATGCGACAGGCCTCAATACCGTCCATCTTGGGCATCATGACATCGAGGATGATCAAATCCGGCATGATCTTCTTTGCTGTGGTGACAGCTTCTTGTCCATTGGACGCCGTATAAACTTGATAGCCTTCGCGCTTGAGATTATAAGCAATTAACTCTACGATATCCGGTTCATCGTCTACCACCAATATCTTTTGTTTTGCGGTACTCATGGTGTTATTTTTTGCTAAAGTATGTACTTAATGACAAATAATGGTTAAACCAATATTAATAAATCGTTAAACACACCCCTGCTTTAACACTAAAGAAGCACTAATCCAATGTTTTCTTCAAGAAAGTTTCGAGGTCGGCCCCTCTTAAATTCTTAGCAATGATGGTGCCCTGTGGATCGAGCAAATAGGAGGTCGGAATAGCCTGTATCCGGTACAATCCCACCACTTCACTCCCCCATTGCTGTAAGTCTGAAACCTGCGTCCATTCCAATCCATCGTCTCGGATGGCACGCATCCAAGCTCCTGGATTGCCATCCAACGATACACCTAAAATGGTAAATCCCTTATCTTTATAGGTGTGGTACTGTTTAAGGATGTTGGGATTTTCTTCACGGCAAGGTACGCACCACGATGCCCAGAAATCCACCAGCGTATACTTACCTTTAAAATCCGATAACTTCACCGGTTGATTATTCGGCGTAAGCGATTCGAAATCAGGCGCAGGCTGTCCGACGGCCAAGCGTTTCAAACGCGCCATTTCTTCAGAAAATTGCCGCACACGCGCATTGTCTTCCCACCGTCCGGCAATGCGATCGGCGTAGGCTATCAATTCCACTTCAGCGAGCTCCGGATCCAGGGTGCTCATGGCATAAAACCCGGCTAAATCATCATGCTGATTGGCGAACTGTACCGCAGCTTCCGTATATTGCTCCATACGTTTGCGGTATTCTGGGAGAAATTGTTGCCTGAGGTTCATTAATGCGGTATCATCCAGCCCCACCGCCTGGCTTGCAAAAGACTTCTCCAACTCCGCCTGAAAACGTTCCTTTTCGGCAATCGTGCCGGCAAAACTTTTGATTTTTTCTGACAGTGGCGAACCCGAAATTTCATAAGCGTCGTTTTCTTGCATGAGGTCGGCACGGAAGGTCAACCGATCGCCATTTTGAAGGATAAGGTGGTACCTGTTGTTGCCGGCTTCTAACGTAAGCAACCGGGGATGTGATGCCGTGCGATGGAATTTGAACGATCCCCGCTCATTGAGAAATACCGAATCCAATTTCCGATCGCCTTCATAAAGCAATACGGTCTTGATATTTCCGGCATTAGCTACCTGTCCGTCAATCGTAAATTCTTCATTGCCGGCACAGGCCGAAAAAAGTAAGCTTATCCATCCCAATAGGATTACCATTCTACTCATCATCTTCAATAACCTTAGTATAATCACCTATATAACTCCTCGCCTTGGTCAACGCCCTGTCCAAGCCGTTTATATCCTTGCCTCCAGCCGTCGCATAAAATGGCTGTCCACCACCACCTCCTTGTATTTCCTTGGCCAGTTCCCGCACAATCGCACTTGCATTCCAACCACGTTCGTCGACCAAATTGTCGGAAATAACGACGGTAAGTCCCGGCTTCTCGCCAATTGCTGTACCAAATACAAGAAAAAGGTTGTCTATCGATCCTTTCAATGCGTAGGCCAAGGTTTTCGCAGCGTCAGCATTGGGTACATCAATTTTTTGGGACAGGAAGTTAACCCCATTGATATGCTCCAGCTTTGCCGCCAAATCCTGCTTCATGCTGAGCGCACGTTCTGCCACCGCACGCTCTATTTCCTTTCTCAGTAAGCTATTTTCATCGACTACCTTCGTCAATGCTTTGACAAAATCCTTTGGATTGTTGAGCAACTCCTTAAACTTATTGACAATATCGACCTGCTCATGGATAAATTGCTCCGCATGGCTCCCGGTAATCGCTTCTATCCGCCTCACACCGGCAGCCACGGCACTCTCGGTCACGATTTTGAAAAAACCGATCTGTCCGGTAGCACGCACATGTGTGCCCCCACACAGCTCTTTGGAAAATTTATCATCAAAGGTAATTACCCGCACCCGGTCGCCGTATTTTTCACCGAATAATGCCGTTACCCCGGCATCGATGGCTTGCTGGAAGGGCACGTCACGTTCTTCTTTAAGGGGGATATTTTCCCGAATCTTGGCATTGACGATGCGTTCGATCTGCAACAGCTCGTCATCACTGACTTTGGCAAAGTGCGAAAAATCAAACCGCAGGTAGTCCGCATTGACCAACGATCCTTTCTGGTTCACGTGGTTACCCAGCACTTGTTTGAGTGCTGCGTGCAACAAGTGGGTAGCGGAGTGGTTGCTTTCTGTCTCACGGCGTTTGGCCGCATCCACCCGAGCTACAACGGCGCGTGGCAATTCCTTGGGCAAGTGCGGGGTAAAATGCACAATCAATCCATGTTCCTTCTTGGTATCCGTGATGACGAGCTGTTCACCGGTATCAGTAGCCACCAGTACTCCAGTATCGCCCACCTGCCCGCCTCCTTCAGCGTAAAAGGGTGTTTTGGCAAGTACTACCTGATATTGATCAGTACCCTTTGCACTAACCTTCCGGTATTTCAGGATCTCTGTATCGCATACAAGCTGGTCATACCCAACGAACTCCACGCTATCTCCTCCGCGCAGGACAACCCAGTCGCCGGTATCAACGGCCGTGGCGGCTCGGGAACGGTTTTTCTGCGCTTCCAATGCCCGCTGAAAGCCCAACATATCTACATTCAACTTCTTTTCCCGGGCAAGCAGTTCGGTCAAATCTATGGGAAAACCAAACGTATCATACAATTCAAAAGCAAAGTCCCCAGTTATTGCCTGGTTTGAAGCCACATAACTTTCAAAACGTTGCACCCCTGTGACCAACGTACGCAGGAAGGATTGCTCTTCCTCCAGCACCACTTTCTGCACAAACTCCTGCTGCAAAATTAATTCATCGAATACGCCCTCGAATTGTTTGGCCAGCAAAGGCACCAACTCATGCAAAAACGGATCCTTGAAGTGCAGAAACGTATAGGCATACCGCACGGCCCTCCGCAGGATACGACGAATGACATAACCCGCTTTATTATTGGATGGTAGCTGCCCATCAGCGATGGTAAAGCTGATGGCACGGATATGGTCGGCCATTACCCGCATTGCAATATCCGTTTGTTCATTGTCACCATAAGCTATCCCTGCTCGCGCTGCGATGTAGCTGATAAGGGGCTGAAACACATCCGTGTCGTAATTGGAAGCCTTGCCCTGGATAATGCGTACAAGGCGCTCAAAGCCCATGCCGGTATCCACATGCTTAGCCGGAAGCGGCTTCAGCGAGCCATCCTTTTGCCGGTTGAACTGCATAAATACCAGGTTCCAGATTTCGATAACCTGTGGATGGTCGGCGTTGACCAGCGTCCTGCCATCTACCGCCATACGCTCGGCGTTAGGCCGGCAATCCACGTGGATTTCCGAACAGGGCCCACAAGGGCCCATGTCTCCCATTTCCCAGAAGTTATCTTTTTTGTTGCCCAAAAGAATCCGATCCTCGGGAATCACCGCTTTCCAAAAGCCATGCGCTTCTTCATCTTTGGGTAAGCCATCTATGGCATCGCCCTCAAAAATGGTCACATACAACCTATCCTTATCAAGCTTATACACTTCGGTAAGGAGTTCCCAGCTCCACGTGATGGCCTCTTTCTTGAAATAATCGCCAAAACTCCAATTGCCGAGCATCTCAAACAAGGTATGGTGATACGTATCTATCCCCACTTCTTCCAAATCGTTATGTTTGCCGGATACACGCAAACAACGTTGGGTATCCGCCACCCGGGGATATTGCGCTTGCGCCTCCCCCAAAAAAATGTCCTTGAACTGGTTCATGCCAGCATTGGTAAACATCAGCGTGGGGTCGTTTTTGATGACTACTGGAGCTGACGGCACGACTTGATGGCCTTTATTTCTGAAAAAAGTCAAAAATGCTTCACGGATTTCCCTGCTTGTCATTTGAAAAAATGCGTTTGATATTTTCCGCAAACTTAGTCAAAATTGCCTGTTTATACAATTTGTAGCTATTGTAGACACAAAACTGGCAAGCTAATTGCACAGTCGCTTTCAAAAATCACAACTATCGCATAACGAATTACCAAACATGAAAATGAACGTAAAGAAAGCAGGCTTACTTGCAGCAGCAAGTATCCTCGCCGCTAACCAACTTGTTGCCCAAGCCCCCGCTGTCAATGACGTAAAACCCTTTGCTCCGGAATCTGAGTACCGGACGTGGTCTATTGGTGTACATGGAGGGCTTTTAAATCAATCCAACCTCATTGGCATCCGTCGTAGATTTGATAAAGTGGAGCACAACTTCGGATACGGTGTATACGTGAAACGGCAAATTCTTCCGGGTTTTGGCATCCAAGCGGAATACCTGGGTGGAAAAGTTGCCGGTGCCTACAAAGACAACAACAATTCCTTTGAGACCAAGCTACCCTGGTCCGTAGCGCTATCCGCACATGTCACCTTAGCCAACATCAACTGGCGGCATCACCAAGGACTTATCAAACCCTATTTGAATGTCGGCCTAGGCGCACTGGCTTTTGAGCCAACCACTGAAATCAACGGCGTTACAAGGACGTATGACTCGACCACTGAGCTTTTTGTACCGGCGGGCTTAGGATTGAAGTTTGCCGTTGCGCCGGATATCAACATCGATTTGGGCTACCGGATGAGTTTGGTACAGTCAACCGCCTTTGATGGAGTACGCGGAGGTGGTTCGAAAGACATTTTCTCTTACGCCCATGCAGGCGTCGAATTTGCGTTGGGCAATAAATCCAAACCATTCTTGGCCAACAGCAATCCGGTGTCGGGTATGCAAAAAGAATACACAGCGCAGTATGACGAATTGGTGGCACAAAGAGAAGCGCAGCGGGAAGCCTTGGAGGCACAACAAGCGGCAAACGCGAAAATGCAATCGCAAATCGAGCGGTTGTATGCCGACCTTGGCGATGATGACGGAGATGGCGTAGCCAACCGGTATGACAAATGCCCGGATACCCCTGAAAATACCAAAGTAGATGGTGCGGGATGTCCATTACCGGAACCGAAGACGCCCGTGGTACAACAAGTAGTCGTTACCGAAGAGGACCGTCGCGTGGTGGATGAAGCAATTCAAAACCTAGAGTTTGACTTAGGCAAAGCCACGATTCGTCCATCATCCCACGCAAGCCTCAATAAAGTCGCAGCACTATTGATTGAGAAAAACTTCAGTCTCAAACTGGCTGGCCATACGGACAACACCGGTTCCATGCAAACGAATATGCGCCTTTCGAAAGATCGCGCCGAGGCGGTGAAAGCCTACTTGGTCAGCAAAGGAGCCAACCCGTCACGCATTGAAGCCACCGGATACGGTCCATCACAACCCATCGCAAGCAACAATACCGCAGAAGGACGGCAACAAAACCGTCGGGTCGAGTTTACATTATATTAATAAGGAGGCAGAGACCGAAGTCGGGAGTGCGAAGAGAAAGCGCTATAGCTCCCGATTTCGATCTCTGATTTAAATTTTGAATTTCAATTTATTAACCGTACCTTTGCACCGCCTTAGGCAATAGTGCCTATTGTACATATAATATTCATGAACCCATTTATTGAACTGGGAATCCGTCATGATATTGTTAATGCCATCACAGAGTTAGGGTTCGAGAAACCCACTCCCATTCAGGAACAAGCCGTTCCCGTACTTTTGACAGGCAGCAACGATTTTGTCGGATTAGCCCAAACTGGTACCGGCAAAACCGCAGCATTTGGTCTGCCATTATTAGAATTGTTGGACTTTTCGCAGAAACACCCACAGGCGCTGATACTATGCCCTACCCGTGAGTTGTGTTTGCAGATTGCCAAAGACATCGAAAAATTTGCCAAAAACATTCCGAATGTACATGTTGTCGCCGTTTATGGCGGTGCAAGTATCAGCGACCAATTGCGGCAAATCCGTCGTGGTGTACAAATTGTAGTGGCCACACCCGGCCGCATGCTCGACATCATCGGCCGTGACGCCATCGATTTCTCCAACGTAAGGTACGTCGTATTGGATGAAGCTGACGAAATGCTCAACATGGGCTTTCAGGAAGACATCAACAATATCCTGTCCACTACCCCGGACGAGAAAAAAACTTGGCTGTTTTCAGCCACCATGCCCGCCGAGGTGCGGCGGATCGCTAAGAATTACATGACCGATCCGTTTGAACTGACCGTGGGAACCAAAAACAGCGGTAATGCCAATATCGAGCATCACTATTATGTGATACGTGCCCGTGATAAGTATGCTGCTTTCAAGCGCATTGTGGATTCGAACCCTGAGATTTTTGGCATCGTATTCTGTCGTACTAAAGTAGAAACGCAAGAAATCGCCGAAGCACTCATCAAGGACGGCTACAATGCTGATTCGCTACATGGCGATCTTTCGCAACAACAACGCGATAAAGTAATGAAACGCTACCGAGAGCGCAGCCTACAGTTGCTGATTGCTACTGACGTAGCGGCACGTGGTATCGATGTGAATGATGTAACCCATGTGATTAACTTTTCCCTGCCCGACGAAATTGAAAACTACACCCACCGTAGCGGCCGTACGGCCCGCGCCGGCAAAACGGGTATTTCCATTTCATTGGTAAACCTGAAAGAACTTGGCAAAATCCGCCAAATCGAAAAGGTTATCGGCAAATCATTCGTTAAAATGGAAGTACCGAAAGGTGACGCCGTTGTTGAAAAGCAGCTCTTTGCTTTGATCAACAAGGTACATGAGGTCGCCGTAAACGATGATCACATCGATCGGTACTTGCCGAAAATCATGGAAAGTTTTGCTGATTTGAGTAAAGAAGAAATCATTAAGCGTTTTGCCTCCCTGGAGTTCAATCGGTTTTTGGAATACTACCAAAATGCGCCGGATCTCAATGTGGATGCCCACGAAGCGCGTGGCAGCGAACGCAGCAAGGGAAAAACAGATCGTTTCGGCCGTGATGGATATAAATCGGATTACACCCGGCTGTTTATCAACCTCGGCTCTGTGGACGACTTTACCCGAGGCGATATATTGGGCTATATCTGCAATACCACGAGTATCAGTGGAAAAGCTATTGGCAAAATAGACCTCAAAGGGGTGTATACCTTTTTCGAAGTTGAAAATTCATCGGTAGATAAAGTATTCAAGGGCTTCCAAAACATTGATTTCAACGGACGTACAGTACGTGTGGAAAGCGCTGGGGAAGGCCGTGGAGAAAGCCGGGACGAAAAACGAGGCCGATCATTCCGTAATGGCAATGGCAATAACGGTGATGGCGGACGCAAAAGGCGTGATGGCGGAGGTTTCCGCGATTTCGGTGGAAAACGGCGCGAAAAAAGCCGTTGGTAAACCGCCCTGCAAACGGGATAAAAAAAATCCTTGACACGTTGTGTCAGGGATTTTTTTTATCCCGCGTTTGCAAATACCCTTATTCAATATCTGTAATGGGGGAATAAGTGGGCACCAACGATTTCATAATCAACCATCCGATGAGGTATGCTACCGCACAAATGGAGAATATAATAAAGTAACCCGACTCGATACCTTCAAATCCCATGAATTTCATGTTGGTATCCGCCGCGTAATCAAAAAGCACGCCCGACCCCTTATTGATTAAAAATGAACTGACACCGCCTGCCATCCCACCGATACCGGTAATGGTAGCTACGCTGGATTTGGGAAACATATCCCCAATCGTCGAGAAAATATTTGCAGACCAGGATTGATGGGCAGCGCCGGCAATACCGATAATGATCACAGGAACCCATACCGATATACTTCCCAACGGTTGGGCCAATAAGGTCAGTAAAGGAAAAAATGCAAAAATCAGCATGGCTTTCATTCGGCCGGCGTAAGGATTCATGCCCTTCTTTTCGACAAAATAAGTCGGAAGCCACCCACCTATGATGGAAAGCAACGTAAGTGCATAAAGCACGAAGATATATAGGGCACTTTCCGTAGAGTCCAGGTTGTATACAGAGCTGAGGTAAGCCGGTGTCCAGAAAAGGAAAAACCACCAAACGCCATCTGTCATAAATTTGCCAGCAGCAAACGCCCAAGTTTGCCTATAGCCAAACGCCTGAATAAAGGACATTTTCCTTGGCGTCACCAACGGATCAGACTGTTCAACCTTCACCATTACATCATCTTGTTGAATATAAGCCAGTTCGGCCGAACTAACCCTTGAATGCAGATGGGGCTTCTTATACATGAATATCCAAAACCCCATCCATACAAAGCCCAGTGCCCCGATGATGATAAACGAAGCTTCCCAACCGTAAGCCGCTGCAATAAAGGGAATGGTTACCGGTGCAGCCAATGCACCAACCGTCGCCCCGGCATTGAAAATACTCGTGGCAAATCCACGATCTTTTTTCGGAAAATATTCCGCAGTAGCTTTAATGGCAGCAGGAAAATTGCCCGCCTCCCCGATTGCAAGGACAATACGGGCGAAAATGAATAACGTAACACTTACCGATACGACACGGCTAATATCCCCTACTGTACCAATAAGCTCTTTTGCTTCCCCGAAACCAACAAGCCAATTCCCCGTCAGAATGCCGGCTGTGGCTATGCCGCAATAAGCGTGTATACATGCCCCCACCGACCAAACCCCAATGGCCCATAAAAACCCGCGCTTGGTATCCAGCCAGTCAACCAACCTCCCCGCAAACAACATCGAACCGGCATAAACAATGGAAAAAACTGCCGTAATATTACCATAATCGCTGTTTCGCCAATGAAATTCGGGCACAATAAAATCGGTCCAAGTAAGCGATAATACCTGCCTATCCAAGTAATTGATCGTCGTGGCGAAAAAAAGCAGGGCACATATACTCCAGCGGTAGTTAGTCATCGGGGGGGAAGCAGACATAATTAACGTTTTAAAATGATTAGATTTATAAAGGTGTAAACGTTTACAAAAACCAAATATAGAAAGAGTTCCCGACTACTAATCTTTTTTACATGGAAATTCTTCGAAATCGTTTTCGTATTCCTGAGCGTAGCGGCCATCAGCTATTTCCAGCCAAAATATCGATGCGCATTGTTATAACAGATATCTTGGATAATTTGACCAATCCATTCCAAATCGTTTGGTAATTCACCATTTTCTATTTCGGTACCGAAGAGATCACACAATAACCGCCGAAAGTATTCATGCCTCGGAAAGGAGAGAAAGCTCCGCGAATCGGTGAGCATACCTACAAAACGGCTCAATAATCCCATATTGGACAAAGCATTTAGTTGCCTGGTCATACCTTCTTTTTGATCAAGGAACCACCAAGCCGAGCCAAATTGTATTTTGCCCGCCACGGATCCATCGTTGAAATTGCCAATCATGGTGGCCATCAACTCATTATCCGCCGGATTAAGGTTGTAAAGAATGGTCTTGGCCAACTGATCGCGACTATCAAGCCGATCTAAGAACTTCGAAAGCGCTTGACCATGCGCAAAATCGCCAATAGAATCCCAGCCTGTATCTGGCCCAAGTTTGTGCGACATGCGTGAATTATTATTGCGCAATGCCCCTAAGTGAAACTGCTGTACCCATCCCTTCTCTGCATCCCATTGTGCAAACAACAGCAGCATGGCCGACCTGAATTTCCGATGTTCTTTGCCCGATATCGGCTTTCCAGCCAAAGCCTGCGCAAAAATGTGTTCAATCTCCGCGTCGGTATAATCTTCGACGTATATCTCCTCCAACCCGTGATCTGACACCCTACAGCCCATCGATGCAAAGAAATCATGGCGGGATTTTAAGGCTTTATAATAATCTGCCAAGCCGGAAATCGGTGTGCCAGATACCTGTTCCAACATAGTCACGTAGCTTCTAAACTTATGCGGATCACTGAGATTCATTCCCGCATCGGGACGAAATGCGGGGTAAACCGCAATTTCATAGGCTTCATCACGCAATTGCTGATGAAAATCCAGTGGATCCGTTGGATCGTCCGTCGTGCAAATGATTTTCACATTCATGCGCTGTAACAATGCACGAACGTGGTATTCTGAAGATTGAAGCTTCTCCTGAGTTTCGTCAAATATCCGATCCGCCGTAGTTGGATTTAACAGCTCCGCTATGCCAAAATAACGCTGTAATTCCAAGTGTGTCCAATGATACAACGGATTCCGCATGGTATAAGGCACAGTTTCTGCCCACTTACGGAATTTTTCCCGATCGGGCTTATTACCGGTAATATAGCTTTCGTCTACGCCGTTCGTACGCATTGCCCGCCATTTATAATGGTCACCATTGAGCCACACTTGGGTAATATTTTCGAAACCTGTGTTTTCAGCAATCTGCCGGGGTGGCAAATGGCAATGGTAGTCGATGATGGGCATGTCAGCGGCGTAGCCATGGTATAGCGCCTGAGCAGTTTTTGTATTTAAAAGAAAATGTTCGTCCAAAAAAGTTTTCATATCGTTAAGTTCGTTATTCACTAATCACAAAGAGACACCGCGCTTCCATGGAATAAAATCATCTTGATTAAGCATTACAGCTTTTGGCACCACTTCTCCTGAAGCCGCACGTATGCAATATTCCAATATACCTGCTCCCATCTCTTCGATGGTCTGCACCCCAGCTATAATAGGGCCGCAATCAATGTCGATGATATCGGCCATCCGTTGCGCCAGTAAACTGTTTGTAGCCACTTTAATGACAGGGCATATTGGATTGCCTGTAGGGGTACCTAACCCCGTAGTAAACACAATCAGTGTAGCCCCGCTGGCTGCTTTGCCCGTTGTTGCCTCTACATCGTTTCCCGGTGTACATACCAGGTTCAATCCCGGTTTGGTAGCCCGCTCTGTATAATCAAGTACATCCACCACGGGCGAAGTGCCTCCTTTTTTTGCGGCACCATTGCTCTTGATGGCATCGGTGATCAATCCATCCTTGATGTTTCCTGGCGAGGGGTTCATGTGGAAGCCCGACCCCGCCTGCTCAGCAGCAGCCCCATAAGCTTGCATCAAGGAAATAAATTTAAGTGCCGACGCCTCATCCGGCATCCGGTCAAGCAGGTTCTGCTCGGCACCGCACAACTCTGGAAACTCAGCCAATAATACCGTACCCCCCAAAGCAACAAGCAGGTCGGCCGCATATCCGACAGCAGGATTGGCTGAGATACCGCTAAATCCGTCACTTGCGCCACATTTCACGCCTAGGGTCAATTTGCTCAGCGGGGCGGGTTGTCGCATAAGCTTATTTGCCTCTACCAAGCCAAGGAATGTTTGGTGCATGGCATCTGTAATCAATTGCTCTTCACTCCGCGATTGCTGCTGTTCAAAGATGAGTAATGGTTTATCGAACTTCGGGTTTAATGTGTATAAATCATCCAAAAATTGTTGCACTTGCAAGTTTTGGCACCCCAGGCTCAATACCGTCACGCCTGCAACATTCGGATGATTGGCGTAGGCCGCCAATAATTTGCTCAGCACCGCGGCATCTTGACGCGTGCCCCCGCATCCCCCCTGATGATTGAGGAACTTAATCCCGTCTACATTAGAAAACAAGCGATCCACGTTGACTTCCGATTCGCGAATCGTCAACTCCGCATCGACCAGTGATGCACCTTGCTCGTATAGTTCACGCAATAGCCGCGCCTTTGCGCTGTATTTGTCGGTGACCGCATATCCTAATTCATGATGCAAAGCCTCACGGATGACATCGAGATTGCGGTTCTCGCAGAATACAGTAGGCATAAACAACCAATAATTAGCCGTACCCACATGGCCATCATTCCGATGGTAGCCATTGAATGTCCGATCTTGGAATCTCGATATATCCGGCGGAGTCCATCGGTAGTCGTAGGAACGGTACTGGTAGGGCGACGTCGCATGTGCTACATTTTCCGTATTCATCCATTGTCCGGCATGCACTTCTT
This sequence comes from Parapedobacter koreensis, assembly GCF_900109365.1. Classification (GTDB taxonomy): domain Bacteria; phylum Bacteroidota; class Bacteroidia; order Sphingobacteriales; family Sphingobacteriaceae; genus Parapedobacter; species Parapedobacter koreensis. Next base: position 560,481 of record NZ_FNZR01000002.1, read on the forward strand.
GCGTCGCCCTGCCGACAATAACCCCATACATCACCACGGCGGCACCCTTTTCCAAATCTGTGGTAAAAAACTTGTGTTTCGCGGCAACATCATCTAATAACTGATATACATGGTCTGCATAAGCGACGACTTCCCCGTCCTTTAGATCCTGCAAAGCTACCAATACGTTATCCTGCGGATGCACTTTCAATACGCGCATGTCCATTTCATGCCTCCTTTTTCAAATGGGCATTCTCTTTCAGTTCCTGGATGACTTGCAAGCCCCCCTTTTGTCGGAGTTGTGCTAAGAAGGAGTTTACCGCTTCCGCAAACCCAGGCAAATCATTTAAATCCATACCCCAGAGGTTTTGCTGACCGAGCACCCTATACACAAACTCGTCACCGTGATAAGCATATCTTATATCCGCTAATACGGTTCCGTATTCGTCAGCCACCGTTTGGTTTTTTTCCATAAAACAGAGGTAACCAGCAAAGCCCAACGCCATATATTGAGGGGAAACCCCGTGCTTTTGTACGAACCGTTGCAATGAAGCCACGTTCCGCATCCGCATCTTTGAGGTATAATTCATGCTGATACTCAACCATTCGTGATTGAGAAAAGGATTGCTGAAACGATCGATGACCTGCTCAGAGAATTCAAATGCTTCGTTGGCTGAAATCTGTTCATCAACTATCGTATCCGTAATCTCCCGTTGCATCAACAATCGTACATAACGTGCGAACAACTCGTGTTGCATGGCTTCCTTTACGGTAGTAAATCCGCAAAGTATTGCCAATCCGCATGAAAAGGTATGGCCACCGTTCAGCAAGCGCAGTTTGAGTTCTTTAAATTTTACAATATTCGGTGTGAGCACCATTCCCTTATCCGCTTGCACAAAAGAAAGCCTATCACGCACTCGCTCACTATCGGATTCGATAGCCCAAAGCCGGAATGGCTCTGCCATAATGGCCAATTCATCGCGATAGCCCAATTTTATTTCTGCATCTTTCGCTTGCGTCGCGGAAAGCTTGCCAGGCACAATGCGATCCACGAGGGTTGTGCAAAAGTCATTTGCCGCCTCCAGCCAATCGATAAAATTATCGTCCAGGCCATGTATGTGTGCTAGATCCAAGACGATTGACTTCAATTTTGTGCCATTGTCACTGATTAACTCGGTAGGCAAAATCACCCATCCTTTTGCCATATCCCCATTAAAAAAGTGAAAGCGCCTATATAACAAGGCTGTCAGTTTACCAGGAAACGAACGTGGCGGAGCAGCCCATAAATCGTCGTGTTCATCCAATGCAATACCCACCTCAGTGGTATTCGAGATGACAACTGTCAAATCAGGATTTTCAGCCCTGCTAAGCACTTCATCCCATTGCTCCGTTGCGGAGAGTACATTGGTAATCGCTGATATAACGATATGTTCCTGGACTATTTTTCCTTGGTGGATCCCATTTACGTGCAACGTATACATCCCCTCTTGTTGAGTAAACATATCCGTGCTTCCATTATCAGTAGATTTAACGACCACTATCCGCCCATCAAAACACCCCATTTTGTTCGCCTTATCAATGAAATAATCGGGCAGTCCCCGGAGCAGCACACCTGTGCCAAATTGAAGCACCTTTTCTGGCCCGGAATTCACCTTAACTAACCGTCTATTTAATAATTTCATTCGCGCCTATTTATTTTCAGAGCTTTGTGTAAACAAATCCAATGGCTTTGCTTTCAATCATCATGGGTCTGCTGTACTATATAAGTTTGCTGGTGCAATTTTACAGCTAACCGAATAACTGGCGAAACAATTGAATCATTATAATTGCGCAATCGTTACCGGTAACGATTGCGCAATTGAAATTGAACATATAATGATAACTGTGGATTTACTGATCACTGAAGGTTGTGAACAATTGGTTGATAGTTGCGGCATCCCACTTACTGCCCGAGTGTATCAATACCTGGTAGTTAAACCGCGTGGATGTGTCTTTGGCCAACTTGAAGTCCAATACGTCCTTCCCCCCACTTAGTTCTTTTTGTCCTAAGGGATTCGCGGCGAATAACCCATACCCACGAGCATGCCAATACGTCGGGAATCCGGGGTTCTGCGGATGATCAAGAATGACAAGGGCAACATCTTCACCTCCGAGGGTACCGTTGAGCGTTACCCATTTGCCGCGCGTCCCCCACACTTCGTCTCCCACTACTCCCTCACTGCTGATGTATTGCCCCGTCAAGCCCTCATTATTTGCTTGCGTCACTTCAGTGACAATGCCATTAGCGTCGGTAAATGTTGCCGGCTCATCGGAAGGATGTTCAAGTTCCCGGGCAACCCGTATACCCAGTACCCCTTCTTTATTGTCTTCCATGGACACGGCGGTTAAAGCGGTCAATTGGATATCCAGCCCAATCGCTGTTGTCTGCTCATCGACGACGTTGAAAACATACCGCGTCTTCTCGCGTAGTAAACTGTCTCCCTGTGGCCCCACCCAGTATTTGGTCACTTCAAGCCTACCCTCGTCGCCTGAACTTTCCAGTTTGTCTACAGCGGCATGGATGATGCTACCGTATCCCGCCTGTTTTTCTGCGGGAATAGCCGTGGAATTATTCCAGAAGTCCAATCCATTCACATTGCCGTAGTTAAACCAAAGGCCGATGTGGTGGGGATGATCTGTTCGTTCGTTGGCCCGTGGTGCTACGGGCCATCCCCGTGTAACAAAATGCCCGCCTGCTGTACGCAATGGGAATAAAACCGGCTTCTTCAAGCTATCGGCATAGCAATACGATGTATAAGGCTGTCCATCAAGCAAAATATCAATGCTTTTAAGCTCGGGGTGTTCCACAAAAGAAAACCTCCCGATCTGCCCGTCTTGTCCAGCCTCTTTTTGCTGTTGGCTGCACGCCGCGAAGAAGAAAGACATCGCCATTGCAACCGTAATCATACTTATTGGATTGCGTTTCATGTTTTTCTTGATGGTTAAGAAATGACAACTTCTTGCTTATCGTCATCAAAAGTTACCCGTTTGCCTGTTTCATAAGCGGTACGCCCCATGATATTAGCTACTGAATGGTTATATCCAGCCACAACGTCAGCATTAGGCGTTTTCCTGTTCCGTACGCACTCCATCCAATTGAGCATATGCAAGGAAGTCATTGGATCGCCACCGGTGTTGGCAGAAGTTTCCATTTTTGCTGCATTTGCCAATGTAAACGGTTCGAGGAGATTCTCTTTCATGTCCATCTCGGCGGCCATGCGCCCTGTAAGGCCTCCTTCGGGGGTTACTTGGTTGGTATCCAAATTTAACGAGCCTGCATTGGAGAAATATAGTTCTTTCACATCACCCGCCGAATTGGTAAACCTTGAGGAATAAAGCACTTGGAACCCTTTAGCAGGATCGCCGTTCGGGCCGTAATCCATTACAGCGGTCAACGTATCCGGGTTTGTGCGGCCGTCGTTCCACATATAGACACCGCCATTGGCGACTACACTACGCGGATGTGGCAAGTCAGTAAACCAATGCACGGTATCAATTTGATGTGCCATCCATTGCCCGAAAATACCAGAGGAATACGGCCAGAACAACCGATATTCGAGGTATTTCCGGGGATCCCAAGCGACTTTTGGCCGGTTCATCAGAAAACGATCCCAGTCAGTATCCTGTTCGCGGATTTCTTTGGTCAATTGCGGCAAACGCCAGCGGCCCGGTTGGTTTACGTTCCATGTCATTTCGACCATTTTGATGTCGCCGAATTTTCCAGATCGGATATATTCATTGGCCGCTATATAGTTTGGAGCACTGCGACGTTGAGAACCAACTTGCAAAATTTTCCCCGTTTCTTCGACGGCCTTACGCACAACCTTGGCATCTTCAAGCGTCTCGGCCAGCGGTTTCTCCACATAAACATCCTTTCCATGGCGTACAGCATCAGCAGCTATCAGGGCATGCTGGAAGTCTGCGGTGCTGATGATGACGGCATCTACATCCGTGCGAGGGAAAAGTTCATCATTATTCCTATATTTTGCGATTTCCATGCCTGCTTTTTCCTTGACATACGCATAAGCCTCGTCACGACGCCGGTTCCATAAATCCGAAACCGCCACAAATTCGAAGTTTTGTGCCTTCGCGTGATCCAAGAAACAGGGGAACAGCGAACTTCTGAACCGATTGGAAAACCCAACAATGCCGACCCTAACACGGTCGTTTGCACCTAAAATTCGTGCATAACTTTTGGCACTGAATCCCATTGCGGAAAGTCCGATAACGCCTGCTCCTAACGAAGCTGTCTTGATAAAATCTCTACGAGAATGCTGATGTTTGTTTTCCATTTTACTGTTATTAATTGGTTGCATTAATTGATTTATATAATTGGATGCCGTACAATCAAAATTCAGCAAAATAACTCACTTACACACCTTTTATCTGAAAAAATTCAGTGTCCGCGCCATCAAATCACCAATTAGGATTTTGATCAATATTAGGATTTGTATTCAACTCATTTTGTGGTATTGGAAAATAGGCGTGCCTGGCCAAATTGAAGTATTCGCGCCCTTCTTTATCACTATTAGCAATCTCTTGTTCCAAAAGCCCCCAACGCCTCAAATCATAAAACCGCTGCCCTTCCCTAAAAAATTCAACCATACGTTGGTGGCGGAGCTCGGCCATCAGTTCGTCGCGGTTCAACCCGGTAGGTAGATTTGCCAATTTGGCTCTGTTCCTGATCCGGTCGATCAGTGGATACGCCTCATTTTCCCTGTCCTGCATAATCAATGCTTCCGCATACAGCAAAAGGACATCAGCATACCGAAGCGCCTTCTCGTTGATTTCGGAAGAACCGTCGATTCCTTCGTTATTGTTCCGCCAATTTTGGTATTTCCTCACCTTAGATTGCTTGCCGAATACCAGCTCGAACTCACTAAATGGCCTGTTATAAAACATTGCGCCCGGATAATCCCACACGATGGAAGCATACATACGGGGATCAAAATCGCCATCTACCGTCTTTTCTTTCTGAAACTCATTGAACATTTTATTGGTAGGGTGCATCTGGAACCATCCGCCTACCTCCGCAGGGGCATTGCCATACGCGATGACTACACCTTGTGATTCATTTGCGTTTTCTGCAGCCCATCCATCAGCACCTCCTACATTCTGTACTTGGATTTCAAACAACGATTCCACGTTGTTGTCGTATTCTTTAAGGAAGTTCTGCTCATAATCCGCCAAAAGATCATAGGTGTAAGGTGCCATAGGCTGGCCATTTGGCTGGGCCAGCAATTTAAACTCATTTTCGGCTTCCGGCCATTTACTTTGGTAAACATAAGCTTTGCCCAAATATCCGATGGCAGCACCTTGGGTAGCCCTGCCCACCCATTCGGGCGGATATGAACGAGGCAAATCCGCCTTCGCTTCTTCAAAGTCACTGATTACCTGGGCCCATACTTCTTCTTCCGATGATTGTGCTGCGAAATATTCCTCACGAGATTTGGGCACACTCGTGTGGATAGGAACAGCCCCAAAATTGATCACCAGGTGGTAATAATTGAGTGCTCGTAAGAATTTTGCTTCTGCAATAAACTGACGTTTCAGTTCCTCTGAGATTTCAGCATTGGGTACATTTTCGATGACTTGATTTGCTCGGAAAATCCCGGTATAGGCACCGGTGAATAAATATCCGGGAATGCTCGTCGTGGGACTATTCGTAAATGTTGAAAGCTGATACATATCCCGGTTATCATTCCGGATAAAAAAATCATCACCCCTTCCGCTCTGTAACTGTACCACACGATACCCCCAATAACCATTTGTCGTTTGTTTGAGGTATTTATAGGTTGCAGCCAATCCGGTCAAAACATCATTTTCGGTTTTCCAAAAATTTTCTTGCGTCACCACGTTCGGATTCACTTGATCAAGTGAACTCTCGCAGCCAACTAAGCTCAACACAAGAATTAAAATATAGGCTATTCTTTTCATTTCAAGTTGTTTTTTTCAGTTTAAAAAGAAAGTTGAACACCGGCCATAAACGTTTTGGCAAGGGGGTAAGCAACATGACCAAAGTCCACGCCCCTATCCAATATGGATCCGACCCGTCCCAAATCCGGATTATATCCTTTGTAATCCGTGATGGTAAACACATTATCCGCGCTTAAGTAGAAGCGTACACGGTTTACCTTTAGCGACTGTGCCAATGCATCAGAAAACGTATAACCTATCTGCACTGTTTTTAGCCGGAGATAAGACCCATTTTCCAGGAAGCGATCGGATGTCCGTGCATTTTGGTTGGGATCGTTGATGACTGCCCGGGGCATAGCTGTGTTCCTGTTTTCCGGAGTCCACGCGCTTAACGTCGATCTGGAGTAATTGACATCGAGGTTCATTCCTTCCAAGTCCTGCCGGAGGCCATTGTAGATCTTATTTCCTTGGGTACCTTGTATAAACAGGTTCATATCAAATCCTTTCCATGCCAGGTTTCCTCCTACCCCAACTGTAAAGTCCGGAGTGGGGCTTCCCAAATATTGCCTGTCGTTTTCATCGATTTGGCCATCGTTATTGTGATCTACGAAACGAATATCCCCTGGCTGGGCATTAGGTTGTATACGCTGGCCATCTTTCACATAGGCATCAATCTCCTCTTGTGAATCAAAAATGCCATCAGTTTTAATTAAATAGAACGCCCCCACAGGTAATCCTGCTTGCGTGAGCGTCGCGGAAGCCCCGTGATGCGTAGGTTGGCCGCCGAATATCTGCTGGGAACCTGTTCCCAATTGATCGACCTCATTTTTCACGGTCGAAAATGTACCTGTCAGTTGATAATCCAAATCGTTGACCGAGTTTGTGTAAGATAAGGATAGTTCCAATCCCCGATTGCTTATCTGCCCTGCATTGATATAGGGGCTGTCTCCACTCGCTCCGGTAGACAACGGGATGGGCACTTGCAAAATCACGTCGGAGTTCTTTTTGATAAAATAATCTGCTACCAATTGTAGTTTTTGATCGAAGAATCCAAGGTCAGCGCCGATATTGAGCGTCTTTGAGGTTTCCCATTTGATGTCTGGCGTTGCAAACGCGGTTTGGATGGCTCCGGGCCACAAATGCTGATCTTGACCAATGACTGAGTTGATATTCAAATAGATAGCAGGATTATACCGGTAATCATCAAACTCCTGACTACCCAATATACCATAGCTTACCCTCAGCTTTGCCTGGTCGATGTAGGCCAAAAGCGGATCGAAGAATGCTTCGTTGGAGATATTCCAAGCCGCGGCAATTGAAGGGAAATTACCAAATCGGTTACTTTTCCCAAACCGGGAGGATCCATCCCTGCGGAGTATTCCCGTAAGTACATAGCGGTTGTCATAAGAATACACCAACCTTCCAAAATAGGAGATCAATGTGTTTTCCAGCGCATTACTCCCGGAGGCTATATTTAATGTGCCGGCATCAAGCACCTTGATTCCTTGCGGCATACCACTTTTGCTGCCTGTCAAAATTCGGTAGTTGGAATTTTGGTAAGTATATCCCGCTAATGCTTGGATATTGTGGTTTCCAAAAGCCTTGTCATACGTGAGGGTATGTTCGAGCAAAGAAGTATTCGTCTCGCTTCTACCTTCATATAAGTCGGCGTCCAAATTTGTAAAAAACGTACCGACCTGATAAGGGTAGGTGTAGGTGTAGTCATACCCGGCCATATTGGTATACCCCAAGTTCAGCTTGTATTTCAACCCCTCGATAATGGAAACTTCTGCATAGGCATTAATCACTGCTTTGGTCATATTTTCCTCCGGATCTTCCAGGTTCAATACGGCAACAGGATTTTCGATGTTTACGATAGGACCATAAGCTCCGCCATAGCCTCCGACCGCTGTGGGATCATATACGTTGAAGACGGGAATCATCTTAGCCGCCGAACCTGCCGGATTTCCCCCTTGTCCGCCAAAACCTCCGGATGCATTACGCCAATATTCTTTTGTTAAGATCACCGTCTCGCCAACTTTTACCCGTCCCTTTGTGAAGTCTGATTTGAGCCTGAGGTTCCACCGGTCATAGGTTGTTTTATCCATGATACCATCTTGGCTAAGGTAGCCGCCGGATAAGCTATACGTGTAGCTCTCCCCCCCTCCACTCGCGCCAAGGGCATAGTTTTGTATTGGTGCTATTCGGTATATTTCGTTTTGCCAATCTGTTCCTTTGCCAAGAGACTCTGGATTTTGGGCGAAAGACAGCCGCTCCTGCCCGGCATTATCATGTGCCATGTTGTTGACAGTAGCCCAGCCCGAGGCATCCAACACGTCCAATTGCTTCCCAATATCCTGAATTCCTGTATAGACATCCACGTCAATTTTATTCTCTCCCTTCCTGCCAGATTTCGTAGTGATTAATACAACACCATTCGCAGCGCGCGATCCGTAGATCGCAGCAGCAGATGCGTCCTTCAAGATATCCATGGACGCAATGTCTGACGGAGAAAGATTGTTTATGTTATCTACCTGTACACCATCCACGATATACAATGGCGTATTGTTTCCAAGCGAACCGGTGCCCCGAATCAATATGCGGACGCCCGACCCCGGATTGCCGCCCGCCGACTCAACTTGTACACCGGGAATCCGCCCCTGAAGTGATTTCTCCACGGTATTGGCCCCTTCTGTCACAATATCATCCGCTTTTATCGATGCAATCGCCCCAGTGAGGTTCCGTCTCGTTTGCGTGCCATATCCCACGACAACCACCTCGCCCAATTCCTCCGATTCCGGTTCCATAGTAATATCGATAGTCGTCCGATTACTGATGGGAATCTTAGCCGTTTGATAACCAATATAAGTAACGCTTAGTGTTCCGTTTCCATCTTTCACATTGAGCGAATAATTACCATCCTCCGCTGAAGCTGTACTTATCGATGTTCCTTCCACCGCAATCGTCACACCCGAGAGCGGTTCACCGTTATTATCGGTTATTTTTCCGCGAACTACTAAATCTTGCGCATGAACCCTGATGAACATACCGGCCACCAGTAAAAAAAGCCATAAATACCTGCTCTTTCTAATTTTTTGATTTTGCATATTAAATATAAAAATTTAACTTATGATTAATTATAGGAAATTATTTTATCGGGACATCCAACATATGCTGCCCTTAAAAAAGTTGTTATGCTATTGAGAGTCCCGCACTGCTCCTGCGCCGAAGTCAAAATACAGGGTAGCCCCCCATAGGCGTTGCCTGTCCCTACGATTTCTAAATTGGTTCTTTTTACCTTGGGGACTTAGTTGATCCGAGGTTTGGAATTTCGTACCAATTGGGCTGATGGCATCCATAAACGAAATATCGCCTTCGGGAAAAATGGGATCCACATTTTTGCTTCCGGTAGGCTTTGGTGTAAACAGCCTCAAAAAAATGTGATCCGTTTCCGACACGATGGTAATGGGATATTCTTCATTGTCTATTACCGCCCAAAACATCCGGTCATGGTAGCCTTTGAATTCGGGGTAATTCCAATCGATACCTGTAACGGTATTATTGTATTCTTTTTGATGTACCGCAAACTGTGGCCCCTTCATCCTGTTCTTCCAAACCCTGTACGGGCCCTTTCCCAACCACGTCACACCCTTCACTTTTTCTTCTGGATAAGAAAACGTAATCCCCATATAGTCGTAATCTCCGAACAAGGCATAGGTGTAATCCAACTTCAACCAGCCATTGCCCAACATGCTATAAGACAATTTACTAATCGGCCCTTCGTAATCGACGACAACAATGTGTTTATTACCCGCTTGGTGGTGGCTAATTGCCTTAAACTTACTATTCTCGGTGGTCAATCTTGGCCCATTTCCAAAAGAGATTGATGATAATCGGTTTTTCACCCCTTCAATCAAGCCGTTTGTCTTGTTGAATTTAACTTCTACACCATTGGCTTCCATATAGATATATTGTTCGTCCTCACGCGCGTTCGCGATTTGCGCGCTAGTCGTATCGACAATTGCGGCAGCAAATTGCGAAGCAGTCTTAATGGGCCAGGTCCACGTAAAAATATGCCGTCCATGGGGATCGGTAGCTGTGAGGTACAGCGCATCGCTGCCCTCCCAGCCTGCCGGTAAGTCGATATGGATATAAGAAGACAAGCCTGGTTCCAAAGAAGGAAGACGTACTTCACCCTGATGCAGTATGGTCGAATCTGTTCGCTCATCGTTAGGTTTTGGAAACGCCACCAGACTCCATTGGAGTTTGCATTCATTCAAATTAGTAAACTGAAACCGATTTCCCACCTTTAAGGTACCATCAAATTGAGGGGTAATATACTGTTGGTCAATAAAGATTGGTGACCAGATTTCTTTGATTGTATAATAGCTTGCTTCTTTTTCACGGTATGGGCCTAAGATACCATCGGGCGCATAGGTACCCCTGACATCAATTCTACCACCTTCGTCAGTCCTGACCACACCTTCATCTGAAAAGACCCATAAAAAACCACCCGCAGACAGCGGACTACGTTGCATGACATTCCAAAAATCCTCTAGCCCTGCTCCGTGACCGCCATCGTAAAGCCCATGCATTACTTCTGTTGGAAAATATATCTTATCGCCATTAGCGAGCACATCAGACACATAATCCAAATCCGGATAATGGAACGTATTTGTTTCCCCGAGTGTGTTCCACGGTTGGATGACTGTACGCGCTTGCGGATCATATACCGGATAGTCCGGCAGCAAATCATAATTATTCCCACCTTCATTGCCATTTGCCCACAGGATAACAGCAGGATGGTTTACATCCCGGATGATTAATTCCTTTACCAGCTTTCGTCCAGCTTCAGTATCATATGCGGACTGCCAGCCTGTAAGTTCATCAATAACAAAAAGCCCCAAGGAATCACAAACATCCAAAAAATGCTGGTCTGGGGGGTAATGAGACATCCGGACAGCATTCATATTCATGTCTTTCATTAAGTTGACATCCAGTACGCTCAATGCTTTGCTTAGTGTCCGGCCTGAATTTGGCCAAAAACTGTGGCGGTTTACCCCCTTGAATTTTATTTTCTTTCCATTTACATAGAAGCCATCTTTAGGGCGAAGCGCTACGGTGCGAAATCCAAATCGTTCCTTCACCGTATGTACCTCGCCGGATTCATCTTTCAGCTTTACCTCAACGACATATAGGTTCGGAAATTCAGGTGACCATAATTTAGGTTGGGTAAATTGCTGTTTCAGTGTATATTTATCTTCTTTTCCCGCTACCCCTGCCTGAAAAGCATTGCCAAGCGGTTGACCATCCAGGGAAAAAACCTGCGCTTCCACGGAATTTGATTTTTGGATGTTTGCGAGGTAAACATCAACCGAAAACGTGCCATCCGCTTTCGCATCGACTGCGACCCGATCGATGTGCTCCTTTGGTTTGGCCTCCAAATAAACTGGACGGTAAATTCCACCAAACACCCAAAAGTCTGCATCGCGCTCGGCTTGATTAATCGACTCGTTAGCTGAAACATTCTTCACCGTTACCTCCAGCAAATTTTCTTGCCCTATTTTGAGTAATCCTGTGATATCATATTTAAAGCGGTAGAATCCCCCTTGGTGGGTCACACCTGCCGATTTGCCATTAATCTTAACTTCGGCATCCGTCATCGCGCCTTCAAAAACAATTTCAATGGCTTTCCCTTTCCATGTAGCGGGCACTGAAAAACGATGCTTATAATATCCAGTAGCGTCCGATTTCGGCAATGAATCACGCCAATCATGGCCATAATTATATACACCGAAGCCTTCCAGTTCCCAATTCGAGGGAACGGGAATTGTCGTCCATTCCCCACTTCTCCTGCCTTTATCAATCTTAAATTCCCAATCAACCCGATGATCCTTATCTATGCCTGACAAGTATTTTACTTCGGTACCACGCGGACTATCCTGGGCGAAGCTGATGATAGCAGGAAAAAAGAAAAAGACTGCCAATATCCCTCTCATTTTCCTAAATAAAATAATGCTCATAATATAAATTTTGAAATAAAATTCTTGGTTTATAACAGCTTGAATAATCGGCTCATGCATTCTCCACGTCTATCCAATCGGAGCCGATTGTTTTAACTTGCCCGCAATATTAGGCACTTATAATTCCAATTTGCCATTTCTGTCCGGAAAAATCTACGCAATCGATACCGGTATCGATTGCGACTTCTATTAGCCAACGAATAGCAAGCGTTCAATGAATCAATGTTGATACAGGGTTACTTTTTTTTATTTTTGCGGAAAAAGTAACTAAATTGAACCGTGTTCAAACCCATCACCATTAAAGACATCGCACAGGCACTTGAACTTTCACCGTCTACTGTTTCTCGTGCCTTGAGCGACAGTTATGAGATAAATGAAGAGACCAAGAAACGTATACTGGAATATGCGGAAAAACACAACTATCGCCGAAACCCGATAGCATCAAGCTTGCGCCAAGGCCGCAGCTATTCCATCGGCGTGATCGTATGTGAGGTGGCGAATAGCTTCTTTTCCCAAGCCATCGATGGTATCGAGTCCGTAGCCTATGGCAAGGGGTATCACGTTATTATCTCACAAAGCCATGATTCGTATGAGCGAGAGGTAGTGAATATTCAGCACTTGGCCAACCGGGCGGTCGATGGATTGCTTATCTCGATGTCTGCCGAAACAAAGGATTTTTCCCATATCATAAACTTACATGACCAAGGCCTTCCGATTGTTTTCTTTGATCGTATTATTGACACCTTTGACACGCATACCGTTACGACCAATAACCGGGAGGGCGCAAAAAAGGCCACGCAGTCGCTCATCGACCGGGGTTTTAAAAAAATTGCCCATTTAGCCAATGCGCCCCATTTGTCCATTACCAGTGAGCGTCTTGAGGGGTACGAAGAAGCGCTCCGACAGAATGGCATCGCGCTTGAAGAATCGCTCATTCGCTATTGCCATCACGGCGGACGCATCCAGCAAGAAGTAGAAGAAGCCGTGCGTTATTTCCTAGCCCTTCCGGAAAAGCCGGAAGCCATCTTTGTAGCTAGTGATCGGCTAAGCATGGGCTGCTTGAGTGCTTACAACAACTTGGCTCCCAAAGATAGGCATCCTGCGGTAGCAGGTTTTTCCAATTCCGATGTATTGGATTTGCTTCAGTCCGACTTCACGTGTGTCCACCAGCCGGCTTTCGAAATGGGACGCATGGCGATGGAATTGCTTATCCAATTGATTGAAAGCAAATATCCCGTATATGACTTTGACAATGTGGTCTTAGAAACGGAATTGATTTCACGATAAGCATATGAGCTATTTGGCCAATACGAAATCTTTTTTGTTTCTCGCAGTTATCCTGTCAGGTTGTTCCTCGATCGGGAGCGATGAAGAATGGCGCACGGTCACCGGAACCAACGAGGGTATGCGATATGTTGCCAGTGGCGATATCACCGCCGACAACGTCAAGCACCTGCAAGTCGCTTGAATATGACACCGGCGACTCCATCACCAAGGGATCAACCATACCGATAACGCCGCTAATGGTGGGTGGTATCCTATATGGAGTCTCTCCCAACCAAAACCTTTTTGCATTGGATGCACGCACGGGTGAGGAGCGTTGGGTCTTCAAGGCCCCAGATCCGGCAGCAAGGGGTTCCATCCGGGGATTGGCTTATTGGGAAGATAACGCGGCTCGCGAGAAAAGACTCTTCTATGCCACCGGGCCGAAGTTATATGCTGTTGATGCCCTCACAGGCACAGCCATACCCTCCTTTGGGAAAGGCGGCTACATTGACTTAAGAGCGGACATGGACGGCCCCTATCAAAACAGCTGGATGGCAGGAAATGCTGCACCCATCATCTACAAAGATTTGCTCATCACGGGCATGCGGGTAAGCGAGGGTGCAGATGCCGCCCCAGGCCACATCCGTGCATTTGACGTACATACCGGCAAACGGCGGTGGATCTTTCATACCATTCCACATCCGGGGGAAAAAGGATACGAAACGTGGAGAGATAAGGATGCTTGGAAACAAGTCGGCGGCGCGAATAATTGGGCTGGGATGCCCTTGATGAAGAACGGGGGATCGTATATGTTCCCCTTGGATCAGCCACACCCGACTTCTACGGCAAACGCCGTAAATACGAAAACCTCTTCGCCAACTGCCTACTTGCCTTAGATGCCAACACAGGGAGTTACTTGTGGCATTTCCAAACTGTCCACCATGATATCTGGGACAGGGATCTCCCCGCCTACCCTAATTTAGTAACTGTCAAAAAAAATCACCAATGGGTAGCAGCGGTTGCACAAATCACTAAATCAGGGTATATTTTTCTCCTCGACCGAGTCACGGGGGAGCCCTTGTTTCCGATTAAAGAAGTGAACGTACTGCCTTCCGACCTTCCCGATGAACACGCATGGCCCACGCAGCCGATACCTACACTGCCCGAACCGTTCGCTAGGCAACATTTTGGCCCGGAGGACGTCAGTGACCGAACGCCCGCTATCCATCGGGAAATTGCTCGAAGAATATTTCAGGTACCGGAGCGGCAGCTTATTTATCCCCCCAAGCTTACAAGGTTCCTGGATATTCCCTGGATTTGATGGAGGTGGGCAATGGAGCGGCGCTGCGGTGGATCCCGAGACACAAGTGCTGTACGTGGGCAGCTCTGAGTTGCCCTGGCGGCTACAGCTGATCCCTAACCCGGCCTTGAAAGAAGGTGATGCTACCACCCTGAGTGGGCAGGGAGCGCTGGTATACACGAAAAACTGCGCCGTTTGCCATGGCGCTGACCGGGAAGGGATTGGTGCCGCGTTTCCCGCCCTTCGAGGCTTGAGTGATCGGCTAACGATACAAGAAGCCCGGTTAGTCATCGAGAATGGACGCAACATGATGCCCGCCTTCAAGGAGATGCTTACTGATGCAGACAAGACCGCATTGCTGACGTACCTGCTGGATTTGGAGGACAAGGAAGCCACCCCGCAACAACCTGGTGAAAAAACCATAGCCGTGGACAGGAATGCCGTTCCCGAATACGTGCTCAACGGCTATCAACGATTCCTCGATAGCGATGGTTATCCCTGCATAAAACCGCCATGGGGTACCTTGAATGCCGTGGACCTGAATAGTGGCAAGCTACTATGGAAGGTTCCTTTAGGTAATTTTGAGGAACTTGGCACCAAGGAAGATACCGGCACCGAGGTTTATGGTGGCCCCGTGGTAACCAAGAGCGGACTAGTAGTTATCGCCGGTACGCAAGATGAAAAAATAAGGGCCTTCGACAAGAAAACCGGAAAGGTACTCTGGGAACATAAACTCCCTGCTGCTGGGTTTGCATCCCCGGCCCTGTATACCATTGAAGGCAAACAATTCATCGTTATCGCAGCAGGAGGCGGGAAACTGGGGATGCGGTCAAGTGGTAAATATTTGGCCTTTACCCTTCCTAACGACAACTAAAACTTCAGGTTTCATACCTCGCATTTTAAACCGTACCTTTGCCCCATGATTAATGTATCGAATCTTTCGCTGCGCTACGGCAAGCGGGTGCTGTTTGAAGAAGTCAACCTAAAATTCACACAAGGCAATTGTTACGGCATCATTGGTGCTAACGGTGCCGGCAAATCCACGTTTTTGAAAATCATTTCAGGCGATGTAGATCCTACGACAGGCTCGGTAAGTTTTACGCCTGGGGAGCGTATGGCAGTGCTTAAACAAGATCACTATGCGTTTGACGAGTTTCCTGTCATTGAAACCGTGCTGATGGGACACCAAGAGCTGTATAGCATCATGAAGGAAAAGGATGCCATATATGCCAAGGAAAATTTCTCTGATGCCGATGGCGAGCGTGCGGGCGAGCTGGAAGCCCGTTTCGCGGAGATGGACGGCTGGAATGCCGAAAGCGATGCCGCAACATTAATCAGCAATCTCGGCATCGACGAGAGCTTGCATTATAAACTTGTCAAGGAACTGGATGGCAACCAAAAAGTCCGGGTACTCCTTGCCCAAGCGCTTTTCGGCAGCCCGGACATCCTGTTACTGGATGAACCAACCAACGACCTTGATATCCATACTATCGCTTGGTTGGAAGACTTCCTGGCCAGCTATGAAGCCATCGTACTTGTTGTATCCCACGACCGGCACTTTCTTGACTCCGTATGTACACACGTAGTGGACATCGATTTCGGAAAAATGACCATCTATACCGGTAATTACACTTTCTGGTATGAGTCTAGCCAATTAGCGGCAAAACAACGTAGTGAACAGAACAAGAAAATGGAGGATAAGGTCAAGGAGCTTCAGGAATTTATCCGCCGTTTCAGTGCAAACGCTTCCAAATCAAAGCAAGCCACCAGCCGCAAGAAAGCATTGGATAAAATCAACCTGGAGGAAATCAAACCATCGAACAGGAAATATCCGGCCATCATGTTCAATACAATGATCCGTGAAGCTGGCGACCAAATTTTACAGGTAGCGAATTTAAGCAAAACATTGAATGGCGATCTGCTGTTTAGTGATGTAAATTTCATGGTCAACAAGGGGGATAAAATCGCTATCCTATCACAGAACAGTTTGGCTACTACGGCCTTCTATGACATCCTTGCTGGCCGGGATAACGATTTCAACGGTAGTTTCAAGTGGGGTGTCACGATCAGCATTGCGGATATTCCGATGGACAATAGCTCCTATTTTGACGGCAAGAACGAAAACCTTGTCGATTGGTTGCGCGAATATTCTTCCACAGATAAAGACGAACAGTTTATCCGTGGTTTCCTCGGCAAGATGCTGTTTTCCGGCGAGGAAGTGCTCAAAAAATGCTCGGTACTTTCCGGAGGGGAAAAAATGCGTTGCATGTTTTCGCGGATGATGCTTCAGCAAGCGAATATGTTGTTGTTCGATGAACCTACCAATCACCTCGATCTCGAGTCGATTACAGCGCTTAACAATGGCATGAACGATTTCAGGGGTAGTATCTTGTTTACCTCACGTGACCATGAGCTTACCCAAACCGTAGCCAACCGCATTATCGAACTCACGCCAAACGGCATCATTGATAAGCTGATGAGTTATGATGAATATATCAAAAGCGATGCCGTGAAAGGGCAGCGCGAAACGATGTATGCATAAACTTGGAAAAACCGTCAATGCACAAAAAGCCCCACGGTAAGGAAGACGTTATGCTGACTAAAGGTGTTTCCTGAAAAGCTGGAATCGAACTGCTGGAATCCATAACCAGCACTGAACAGCAGGTCTGAGCCCTCCACTAAAAGATGTGCATAGGTGACGCCTACCTTGCCGAGGAATCCCTTGAAGTAGTCGTTGCCAATGCTTGGGGCATACCCGGCGTTGGCCATCATGCCAAAGCTACCCAAAGGAGATAGCTGAGCAAATGGTAGTCTAAAGTCAGCGAATATTGGCAATGTATTTACCCGCCGGGTGGACCGGGTGCCATCGGCCAGGGTCGTCCGGCCCCGATAGACATCGGTGCCAATACCAAGGCCCAAATAAACATTGTCATAAAAATTACGGCCAAATGCAAACTGAAATTGATAACCATGCATGGGACTTTGATCGCTGCTGGTTGCGACACCGAAAAGACCTCCGGCTTGCAACAAGGTATACGTACCGCGTTGCTGTGCCTGCACCTGAAAACAAAACAATAAACCAATAATTGCAAAAAAACAGTTTTTTCTCATCATTCAATAAAGGATTTTGTACACCAACTCCTTGAGCAAATCACCTTGTTCCATGTTTACCGCATTCAACCCTTTTGATTTTAGATCATATTCACGCAGGTAAGCGATGACGTCAAAGGTCTTCCGACGGTTGTAACTACGCGCCGCTATATCATATTCCTTGGTAAAAAAAGGATGCACGCCAAGTTCCCGTGCCACGACTTGGGGGGACTTATCAGCAAGGTAATGGTATTTTAATATTTTCGTGAAATACCCACCCATGACACCCAGGATTACCTGTATAGGGTTGCTGCGTGGGTTAGCGGCAAAATAGTCTACGATTTGGAAAGCTTTGCCGACATCCCGTTTGGCTAGGGCGGTATTCAGTTCAAAAACATTGAAGTCTTTGCTAATGCCAATGTTGCGTTCGATATCGCCCGCCGTAATCTCCTGCCCCTTGGGCACATTGAGCATCAACTTTTCCAGCTCGTTGACCACCTTAGACAAATCAGTGCCCAGGTATTCCGCCATCATCGCCGCAGCCTGGGGGTGAATGTTCCACCCCTTGTCCTTCACAAACGCTGTTATCCAGGGTGCCACTTTATCATCGTAGAGCTTAGCCGATTCCAGCACTACCCCTATTTTCTCTGCCAGCTTATAGCTCTTTTTGCGTTTGTCGAATTTAGCGTGTTTATGAGCGAACACCAATACAGTGCTTTTCATTGGGTTTTCCAAGTATGCCGTAAACAAAGCATCGTCCTTCCATTTAAGGTTCTGCGCCTCCTTCACGACAATCACTTGATATTCACTCATCATCGGATAGCGTTTAGCCGCATTTACGATGGTGGTGAAATCGGTATCCTTTCCATACAAAACCGTTTGGTCAAATCCCTTTTGGGCATCATCCAGCACATGCTCCTCCATATAATTACTCACCAAATCGATGTAATACGGTTCTTCCCCGTGCAGCAAATACACCGGCTGGAGCTTCTTGCTTTTGATATCAGCTATGATCTTATTCGCATCCATCTTTTTGCGCGAACTTAATTTCGCGTCGCCAAATTAAACATTATGTTCCATCTGCAAAAAAAGTTTTCAGCATGTCTGGCGGTTTGCCTTTTCGACACAAGTTGGCTAAGTTTGTAAAATGTTTACCCCTATCCCCCTCAATTTGCCTGCCTATCCGGCTAAAATCCAACGAGATGGAGCCGCATTGTTTATCTTTGACGAACTGCGAAAAAAACAACTCGTGCTGACTCCCGAAGAATGGGTGCGGCAACATTGGGTACAACACCTTATCCGTGCAAAAAAATACCCCAGAGCACTTATCAGAATCGAAGGAGGACTTACCCTAAATGAAATGTCCAGGCGAAGTGATTTGGTCGTCTATGACAACCTGGGCAAGAAGATTCTGTTGGCTGAATTCAAGGCCCCTTCGGTTAAAATTACACAAGCCACTTTCGAACAAATAGCCAACTATAATACAGTACATCGAATCCCTTTTTTGCTAGTCAGCAATGGCTTACAGCATTTCTATTGCCGGATCGATTTTGAGGGAGGAACATTCACCTTTTTGGACGATTTGCCTGAATACCCCCTTGGAGCCTGAATGCGCTCTTAAAACAGACAGTCTGACAGTAAATTTATAAGGCATTTTGACAGTTATATTCACGGCAAGAGGCAATGGATCGATGTTTGCCCAACGAGTAGTACCGTATTGGGTATAAAAAATTAAACGGAATAACCTATCTTAGTAGATTAAACACAACAGAAAAATGGGTATAGATAAAAACGAATTCAGGAAATATGCAATTAAGCACCATCGAATTGGTAGCCAACATGTGGATGGTTTCATCTCCCGTGTGGAACAGAAGATGCCTACATCGCTTACGCCTTATATCATTGAAGAGCGGCAATTGAACGTAGCGCAGATGGACGTGTTTTCACGTTTGATGATGGATCGCATCATTTTCCTTGGCGACGCAGTAACTGATCAGGTGGCAAACATCATACAGGCACAGCTGCTCTTTTTACAATCGGCAGATGCTCACCGTGATATCCAAATCTACATCAATTCGCCGGGGGGAAGCGTTTACGCGGGATTAGGTATTTATGACACGATGCAATATATTACCCCTGACGTCGCTACGATTTGTACAGGCATGGCAGCTTCCATGGGGGCCGTATTGCTTTGTGCCGGTGCTAAGGGCAAAAGGGCAGCATTAACCCATTCCCGGGTGATGATACACCAGCCCTCCGGTGGTGCGCAAGGCGTAGCAGCTGATATGGAAATCAACCTCCGCGAAATGCTTAAACTCAAAAAAGAGCTGTACGAAATCATTTCGCAACATTCGGGAAAACCCTATGAATGGGTGGAGAAATCGTCCGATCGCGACTATTGGATGACCTCTTCTGAAGCCAAAGAACATGGCATGGTAGATGAGGTGCTTACCTCCAAAAAGGAAAAATAAAAATGGCAAAAAATATGAAAGAAGTGACTTGTTCATTTTGCGGGATACGTAAACAAGACGCTTTGATGCTCATTGCGGGTGACGGCGCGCACATCTGCGATCGCTGTATCACCCAAGCCAATGAAATACTGACGGAAGAGATGAATCTCCGGAAAAGCAAGGCGCTTCAAACCACGTTGAAGCTGATACGCCCCATTGAGATTAAGGAGCACCTTGATCAGTATGTCATTGGCCAAGATGACGCAAAAAAGGTGATGGCTGTATCGGTCTATAACCACTACAAGCGGCTCAACCAAAAGATTGATAAGGATGAAATCGAGATCGAGAAATCCAACATCATCATGGTTGGCGAGACGGGAACCGGCAAGACCTTACTGGCTAAGACAATTGCCAAAATCCTGAATGTGCCCTTCTGCATATGCGATGCGACGGTACTTACCGAAGCCGGCTATGTTGGCGAAGATGTGGAAAGTATACTTACCCGCCTATTGCAAGCTGCGGATTACGATGTTGCTGCCGCCGAACGGGGGATTATATACATCGATGAGATTGACAAAATCGCACGGAAGAGTGATAACCCCTCCATTACCCGCGATGTATCCGGTGAAGGTGTTCAACAGGCACTCTTGAAAATTTTGGAAGGTACGATTGTAAACGTCCCACCACAGGGCGGGCGCAAGCATCCCGATCAGAAAATGATTGCCGTGAATACCAACAACATCCTGTTTATTTGTGGCGGAGCGTTTGATGGTATACAGAAAAAAATAGCCAACCGTTTACGTACGCAAACCATTGGGTATAAAGTCAACAAGGAAGATGTCGATATCGACATGAATAACCTGTACAAATACATTACACCGCAGGATCTCAAAAATTATGGGCTTATTCCTGAGCTTATCGGCAGGTTACCCGTATTGACTTACCTCAACCCCCTTGACAAGGATACGTTGTTGAACATCCTTACCGAGCCCAGAAATGCCTTGATAAAGCAATACAGGAAGCTGTTTGACTACGAAGGGGTCGAATTGAAGTTTGACGAGGACGTATTTCAATTCATCGTGGATAAGGCGGATGAATTTAAGCTCGGAGCTCGCGGGCTCCGTTCCATCTGCGAGGCGATCATGCTGGATGCCATGTTTGAGATTCCTTCCGCGAAGAGTAAAACTGAGCAAAAAGAGTTTTATATCTCGCTCGAATACGCCAAACACAAATTCGAAAAGTCGGATTTGAAAAAGCTGAAAGCCGCATAACCTAATCCCCCGCCTGAAACGGGGGATTTTTATTTTAGATCGTTATGGCACAAGAAAAAATAAAGCCCGTGCAAAGCCCGATCAAACCGGGACTAAAAACAAAAGAGGATATCGTGAACAACTGGTTGCCCAGGTATACTAGTCGTCCGTTGGAAGAATTCGGCAAATATATCCTGCTTACCAACTTTTCCAATTACGTTAAGTTGTTTTCCGAGATGCACGACAATGCCCCCATTATGGGACTGGACAAACCAATGCAGAGTGTGACTGCCGAAGGAATCACGATAATCAATTTCGGCATGGGAAGTCCCATGGCAGCCACCGTCATGGATCTGCTGTCGGCTATTGCGCCCAAAGCAGTTTTATTCTTGGGCAAAGCCGGTGGGCTTAAGAAAAAGAATAAAATAGGCGATTTTGTGCTCCCTATCGCCGCCATCCGGGGCGAAGGTACGTCCAATGACTATTTTCCGCCTGAAGTACCTGCATTGCCAGCTTTTGCGTTGCAGAAGGCCATATCGACGACGATACGCGATCATTCGTTGGATTATTGGACGGGCACGGTATATACGACGAACAGACGGGTATGGGAGCACGACAGGGCGTTCAAACGTTACCTCAAAAGTATCCGTGCGATGTTGGTGGATATGGAAACGGCTACTATTTTTTCGGTAGGTTTTGCCAACAAGATTCCTACAGGTGCCCTGCTTCTCGTATCGGACCAACCGATGATCCCCGAGGGCGTAAAAACCGTGGAGAGTGACTCCAGTGTCACGGCCTCATACGTAGAAACCCACCTTACGGTAGGTATTGAATCGCTGCGACAACTCATCAATAACGGGCTTACCGTAAAACACCTGAAATTTTAATCGTTTACAGCTACCCATACCAACCCTTATTCCTATTTTTGTAAAAACGAGTAAAAGGGTAGACAATGTGGCACAACAATATATTGGAAACCATTGGTAATACGCCTTTGGTCAAGCTCAATACCATCACCAAAGGCATAAGGGGCACCTTATTGGTCAAGGTAGAAACCGCAAATCCTGGCAACTCCATTAAGGATCGGATGGCGGTAAAAATGATTGAAGATGCCGAAAAGGCAGGATTGCTCAAACCCGGTGGAACCATTATCGAGGGTACGTCAGGCAACACCGGCATGGGCTTAGCCATTGCAGCCGTCATCAAAGGGTATCGGTGTATCTTTACGACCACGGATAAGCAATCCAAGGAAAAAATCGATGCACTGCGCGCATTCGGGGCCGAAGTTATTGTCTGTCCCACCAATGTCGACCCGGAAGATCCACGCTCCTACTACTCGGTTTCTAGCCGATTGGAACGCGAAATCCCCAATTCATGGAAAGCAAACCAATACGACAACCTCTCCAATACCCAAGCACACTACGAGCAGACAGGCCCGGAAATATGGGAACAGACGGAGGGTAAAATCACCCACTTCGTTGCAGGCGTAGGTACCGGGGGCACGATTAGCGGCGTGGGTAGGTACCTCAAGGAAAAAAATCCCAACATACAGGTATGGGGAATCGATTCATATGGATCCGTGTTCAAGAAATACAAGGAAACAGGCGTATTCGACAAGGACGAGATTTATCCATACATCACAGAAGGCATCGGGGAAGATTTTCTGCCAAAGAACGTGGATTTTGACGTTATTGATCTATTTGAGAAAGTGACGGACAAGGATGCTGCGTTGATGACCCGCGAAATCGCGCGTAAAGAAGGCATATTTGCAGGTAATTCGTCTGGAGCTGCCGTAGCGGGCCTCTTGCAGCTTAGGGATAAGCTTACCGATGATGCTGTCGTTGTCGTCATTTTACATGACCACGGATCCCGCTATATGGGCAAAATGTATAATGATGATTGGCTCCGCGAACGCGGATTTCTCAAAGACGAAAAACTGACAGCGCAATCCATCCTAAAAAAACGCGGCAACGTGCCCATTGTCACAGCAGATGCGGAGCAATCCGTGATGGAGACGTTCAACACGATGAAGACGCTTAATATCTCGCAAATCCCCGTGACACAGCACGGAATGGTCGTTGGCAAAGTTACCGAAGCGGACATCCTGCATGCGTTGCTGGAAAATCCGGGGTTACGATCAGCCCAGGTTGTAGAAATCTGTACCTCGCCCTTCCCCTTTGTGGACCTCCGTACGTCCATCGATAAGATATCATCCCTTATCCATCAAGACAACCAAGCCGTGTTGGTGGAGGATGAGTCGGGCGAGCTTGCGATTATCACGCAATACGATATCATCAATGCCATTTCCGGATAAGTAAAAAAGCCCGAAACTTATCGTTCCAGGCTTTTAAATCTTCTAATGCACTACGTCTATGTACTAAGTACTAAAGACGAAGTACCACTGAACCGTTATGCTCCAGCTACCAGTGTAATTTTCAAGTTGATCTCTTTGCTAATTAAGTCGTCAGCCTGGCCTGCGTAACTCACGCCCCAATCCTCACGGGCAATATTGAAATCTGCAGTCGCTTTCACAGCAGTATCACTTGCTTCTTCTACGTGAGCATCAAATGTGATATTTTTAGTGACACCGCGCAATGTCAAGTTACCTGAAACGACTATCACACCAGCTTCGGTTCCGTCCGTTACGCCGGTGACCTCAAACGTTGCTTCAGGATGGTTTTCCACATCAAAGAAATCAGCTGATTTAAGGTGTCCTTCCAGCTTACCCTTATATTCGCCTTCCAAATCTTGATTCGTGATGGTATTCAGATCAATGACAAAATTGCCACCGACAAGCTTCCCGCCTTCGACTGCCAATGATCCCGATTTAATCTTAACAGTACCATGGTGTTGGCCACTTACTTTCCTTCCTGTCCATGTTACGGTAGATGCCGTGGTATCCACCGCCAATTCATTGCCTGAAGCAGCAACGGCTGTTTCCACACTGTCTGTCGTTTCTGCCTTTTTTCCTTCCGGATTGCTTACACAGGATACCAATAAGCATACCCCAGCTGTTAATGATAAAAACACTTTTTCCATGATTCTAACGATTAAGTAATTTGATGGTTAAACATTTATTTTGTGCAAAAATATGAATCGGCAGCCATTTTTCACGTTATACTGGAAAAATAACAATTATCAGACAAAATTGTTCTTAGTGGAGCGATGGATTTGTTTCAACACGCCTGATATCTGCCCCTAAGGCTTGCAGACGGCTTTCAATATCTTGGTATCCACGCTCAATCTGTTCGATGTTATGGATAATGGACTTGCCCTGAGCAGATAACGCAGCAATTAAGAGTGAAACTCCCGCTCGGATATCCGGCGAGGTCATTTCAATGCCCCGCAGCTTAAAAGCCTTGTTGAGACCGATTACCGTAGCCCGGTGTGGATCACAGAGGATGATCTGGGCTCCCATATCAATCAGCTTATCAACAAAAAACAGCCTGCTTTCAAACATTTTCTGATGGATAAGCACATTCCCTTTCGCCTGTGTGGCCATGACCAATACGATACTTAATAGGTCGGGCGTAAAGCCGGGCCAGGGTGCATCGGCCACGGTCAGAATCGAACCATCGATAAAGGTATCAATCTCATAGTTCTTTTGGGATGGAATATAGATATCATCGCCTCGGAGTTCAAACTGGACACCCAGTTTTGCAAAGACCGACGGGATAATACCCAATTCGTGATAATGCACATCTTTTATCGTGATTTCCGATTCCGTCATAGCAGCCAGGCCGATAAAGGAGCCTATTTCAATCATGTCCGGCAACATCCGGTGTTCGGTACCCCCCAAATAGTCCACGCCCTCAATGGTCAGCAGGTTGGAGCCTATGCCCGAGATTTTTGCTCCCATCCGGTTCAGCATTTTACAAAGCTGTTGGAGGTAGGGTTCGCAGGCAGCATTATAGATCGTGGTCGTACCTTTAGCCAGCACAGCTGCCATTACGACATTAGCTGTTCCGGTCACCGACGCTTCATCCATCAAAATATACGTACCGGTAAGATTGGTTGCGTCGACATTAAAGAAATGGGCATCCGGGTCATAGTGAAACCTTGCCCCCAACTTTTCAAACCCCAGAAAATGGGTATCCAGTCGCCTACGACCAATTTTATCTCCCCCGGGTTTCGGAATTGCAGCCTTACCAAATCGGGCAAGCAGTGGCCCCACGATCATGATGGAACCGCGCAACCCGCTACCTTTGCTCTTAAATTCCGTCGATCTAAAATAATCGAGGTCAATATCTTTTGCCTGAAAAGTATAGGTGTCTTTGCTTGTCCGGGTTACCTGTACGCCAAGGTCGCCAAGTAGCTCAATGAGTTTATTGACGTCCTTGATGTCTGGCACATTGCTTATCGTCACTTCCTCCGGGGTCAACAGCACCGCCGATAAGACTTGTAAGGCTTCATTTTTCGCCCCTTGGGGAATGATAGCGCCTTTCAGCGGCTTTCCCCCGTGAATTTCGAATGCATTCAATGCTTCTTCTTTTTCTTTTGCAGCTTTTTATTCTTCCCGTTGTTATTTTGCTGTATGGCACCGCCTTTTGTCCGGACACCTGGGGGCGGTGTTTTGAAGTCAAGCTTAGTCAAGCTTACATCAGATCCAAGTTGCAATTCACCATTAGACAATTCGTGAAGATCGGTTATTATCGTTTCATCCTCTACGGAATCCTTATTCCAAGTCACATAGGCCATTTTCATAAAATTGGCGATGGATTGGGTCATACTTTTCCTTTTTTCCAAATCACCAATCCGCTTGGCTTTTTCAATCATCATTTCAACAGTATGACCATAGTGTTTAAACCTTATCCGGTGTTGGGGATAGTCCAGCAACTCCGGCATCGGATGAATAGCATCCCGCTCAGGAATGGGATATGGCGAATCCACATCAATTTTAAAATCCGAGATGATATGCAAGTGATCCCAAAGCTTATGCTTGAAATCAGCCACATCGCGGAGATGTGGATTGAGGAATCCCATCATATCGATGACGACCTGTGCATGGCGGTTGCGCTCTTCTTTTGTAGGCAACGTACAGATATAATCCACCATATTTTGTACATTCCGTCCATACTCCGCCAAAATTAGTTTTGGCCTTGTGCTATTGTAATCAAAATCTATTTCCATAAATTATAGTAATTCTTTTTTCACCCCACAATTCTCAACTTCGCAAATTTAAGCAACAATTGCTTCTGCCCCAATTCTTTGAAAAAAATAGTTGCTTTTACATCATTTTTATTTCCCTCCAGGTTGATGACCTTGCCGAAGCCAAAGCGTTCGTGTTCTACTTCCATGCCTACTTGCAGGCCGCTGGTATCCGAGGGTGCAAATCCCGGGCTCGGTGTGTGGGCCTTGGGCAATATAGCCGTAGTTTTTGGTGCTACCTTTGGCTTCGGTTTAGTAAACATATCCCGTTGTCCCCATGCTTGGCGCTCGTCGGCAAAGGAAGCGGTGCTCTCAGGCGTTGTCCTGGCTTTGAAGTCCAGTTCGAGGTACGCCGGATTCAACTCATCCAGAAAGCGGCTTGGTTCGCAATTGTTCAAGGTACCCCAGCGGTATCGCGACGTAGCATAGCTCAATGTCAGTTTCTTTTCAGCACGGGTCACCGCCACGTAAAACAGCCTGCGTTCTTCTTCCAGTTCGCTGCGCGAATTAAGCGACAATTGCGATGGAAAAAGATTTTCTTCCAAGCCCACGATAAATACATGGGGAAACTCCAACCCCTTGGAGGAGTGGATGGTCATCAACGACACGGTATCCGCATTGGGATTTTTATCATTATCGTCATTCGTGAGCAATGCAATGTCCTGCATGAAGACATCAAGCCCTTTTTCCTCGATATCTTCCCGCTCACTGAACTCCTTGATGCCGTTGAGCAATTCCTGGATGTTCTCATACCGGCTAAGGCCTTCCACAGACTTATCTTGATACAGATCCTTTAATAATCCTGAGTGCTGGGCAATGTGCATAGCGGCATCGAAAGCAGAATGGCCTTTGGCGACCACCTGAAATCCTTGTATCATGGTTGCAAAGATACCCACCGCCCCCGCACTACGGCCATCCAGGTAGGTTGCGGCGTTGCTGATGACGTCCCAAAGCGTCAGTTGGTGTTTATCTGCTGCAATGAGGATACGATCCACCGTGGTGTCCCCTATACCCCTGCGAGGATAATTGATAACTCTTTTGATGGCTTCTTCATCATTCGGGTTGAATGTCAACCTGAAATAGGCAATCAAATCCTTAATCTCCTTACGTTGGTAAAAAGACGTACCTCCGTAGATTTTATATGGGATACTGATTTTACGAAGGGCTTCCTCCATAGCCCGTGATTGCGCATTGGTGCGGTAGAGGATGGCGAAATCGCGGTAGTTCCATCCTTTCAGCGATCGCTCCTGCGCGATAGCTTCAGCCACTATCTTGCCCTCTTCATTATCGCTGAATGCCCGGCATACCTTGATTTTTTCGCCCGTCTCATTTTCAGAGAATACACTTTTCTTCAGTTGGTTTTGATTATTGGCGATGATGCTGTTAGCAGCATTGACGATATTCTGTGTCGAGCGGTAGTTCTGCTCCAGCTTGAAAACCTTCAAGTCGGAGTAGTCTTTCTCGAAATTGAGGATATTCTGGATGTTTGCTCCACGAAAGGCATAGATGCTCTGTGCATCATCACCTACCACACATATGTTTTCGTTGATGGCTGCGAGTTTTCGTACGATTAGGTACTGCGAAAAGTTGGTATCCTGATACTCATCTACCATAAGGTATTTAAACTTATGTTGGTACCGGTGCAGCACTTCCGGAAATTCGCGGAAAAGCACATTGGTTTTGAACAATAAATCGTCGAAGTCCATTGCGCCGGCCTTGTAACAGCGTTGCGTGAAGGTGAGGTAAATTTGCCCCAGCTGTCCTCGGCCATTGGAGTAATCCTCTGCCTGTACCTGATCATTATTAAGGTATTCCTGTGCAGATATCAAGTTGTTTTTCGCCGATGAAATCCGGTTGTATACAAAGCCTGCGTTGTACAACTTATCATCCAGTTGCATTTCTTTGAGAATGCTACGGATGAGGCTTTTACTGTCATCAGTATCGTAGATGGTAAAATTCCGCGGATAGCCAATATGTTCGGCTTCCACCCGCAGTATTTTGGCAAATACGGAGTGGAAGGTGCCCATCCAGATATTCTTTGCTTCATTACCCACCACCTTCATGATGCGCTCACGCATCTCCTTGGCCGCCTTATTGGTAAATGTCAGCACCAAGATATTGAAGGGGTCTACGCCACGGCGTACCAAATGAGCTACCCGGTAAGTAATTACCCGCGTTTTGCCAGACCCTGCTCCGGCCACTATCATTACGGGCCCCTCGGTTTGTTCTACCGCGGCCCGCTGTGAAGGGTTCAAACCTGCTAAATAGTCCAAAATCCTGTTCCTCTTATGTCTTTTCCGATTGCGGTGTAAAGGTACAAAATTACCGGCAGAGCCGGAAACGGACTGCCGACAACTGAAAAACCGATGGCTTAGAAAGGCGAATCGTCATTCATGTCGTTCATGCGCGATTGCCGGATAATGCTTCCCGGTTGGTCGAATGAAGAAGACGGTGCCATACCAGACGAAAACGAACCTGCATCAGGGAATCCCGTTTCCCCACTAAAGGCGAAGTCGTCCTCCAGATCTGCAAATTTGACATACTTGCCAATGAACCGCAATTGTACCGTCCCGGTCTCCCCATTTCGGTGTTTGGCGATGATGACTTCCCCCACCCCGGCTGTTGGGCGTCCGGCCTCATCTTCCGTGAGGCCATAGTATTCCGGCCGGTAGAGGAAGAGTACCATATCGGCATCCTGCTCGATGGAACCGGATTCACGCAGGTCGGAAAGCATAGGCCGTTTGCTGCCTCCCGGACGGCTTTCCACGGCACGGCTCAGCTGTGACAGGGCAATAACCGGAATATTCAATTCCTTTGCCACCGATTTCAGGGAGCGTGAAATGCTGCCGATTTCCTGCTCGCGGTTGCCTCCCTTACCATCATTCTTGCCATGCATCAGCTGAAGGTAATCCACGATCACCATCTGTATATCATATTGCGCTTTCAGCCTGCGGCATTTGGCCCTGAACTCAAAGATATTAAGCGCTGGTGTATCATCGATAAGCAACGGTGCCTGCGTAAGCCGCCCGATACGCGAATGCATTTGGGTCCACTCGTGATCAGCCAAATTGCCTTTCCGGAGTTTTTCCTGTTCGATTTCGGTTTCTCCGGCGATAAGACGATTTACCAACTGTACGGAAGACATTTCCAGCGAGAATACCGCCACAGGCTTACCGTGATCCACCGCCGCATTACGTGCGCAGCTCAAAACAAAGGCTGTCTTACCCATGGCTGGGCGGGCCGCCACAATCACCAAGTCTGAGGGCTGCCATCCGGAGGTCATCCGATCCAGCTCGGTGAAGCCGGAGGGAACGCCGGTAAGGCCATCTGTACGATCCCGCAGCATTTCTAATGCTTCCACTGCTTCCCGCATGATATCGTCCATCTTACGGGTATCCCGCCTCAAGTTGTTCTGCGCAATATCGAACAAGCTTTTCTCCGCATGGTCCAACAGATCGAAGATATCCGTGGTATCCTCATACGCATTGTTGATAATCTCCGTAGATACTTTAATGAGCTCACGTTGAATATACTTCTGGGAAACAATGCGGGCGTGGTATTCAATGTTGGCGGCAGAAACCACACGGTCAGTAAGCTGTGTGATGTAATAAGCCCCTCCTACCAATTCCAGGGCCGCCATTTTCCGGAGCTCAGCAGTGACGGTAAGCAAGTCTATCGGAGACGTTTTTTGGAAGAGGTTATAGATCGCTTCGAATATCTTTTGGTGCGCCTCTACGTAGAAAGTTTCCGGTTTGAGAATATCGATCACCTCACTAAGTGCATTTTTCTCCAGCATCAGTGCACCCAGCACCGCCTCCTCCAGATCGACGGCCTGGGGAGGCAATTTCCCAAGTCCACTTACAAGGTTATTCAAGCGCGTACGCCGTTCAGCAAACGTGCCCCGTGAAGAATTGCCGGCTTGGTTGAAGGCATATTCATTCTCATTCGTCATATAATTATATCTCTTTAAGTGGTAGAATTGATGCGCGGTCTATCACCGGTTGCTGCTCCGAAAATCAACAAAACAAATGTATGGATTTTTGGTTCGTACGCTTATATAAGTTCTGAACAGCCACTTCACAAATCCTTTTTGCCAACACGTTTCACCTTGAAACAAGCGCAATTAGCCCCGCATGTTATCAACACGCTATGTTTAAAAAATGTCAGAAACCTCAAAAATCTATTGATTTACAAAACATTACAAGCATGTTAACAACTTTCCAAACTGTGAATTAACGCAAACATACAGATAAAAACCGGAATTATTTGTCCTGAAAATGCATTCCGCACTGTACCACTTGATTATCAATCTTTAGCACAAAAATCCTTAACAATTACTTAACAAAGTCGGGTACGGGAAGTCAGGAGCAGCAGGGATGCGTTATAAATATAAATAGCCTATCAATAATCATAAATCGTAAATCATAAATCCTATCTTTGCGTATCATGACAACATCCGAGACAGTAAAACCCTATAAAGACAGTAACGACGACAAAAAGCAGCAGGTGGCAGACATGTTCAACAACATCTCTGGCACTTACGATTTCCTCAACCATTTCTTGTCATTCGGCATCGATGTCATCTGGCGAAAAAAGGCGATACGCGCATTAAAAACCATCCAACCGCAACAGCTGTTGGATGTGGCCACCGGCACGGGCGATTTTGCGTTGGAAGCGCTAAAAACACTGAAGCCGGCTAATGTTATCGGCGTCGATATTTCTCAAGGTATGTTGGATATTGCTAAGGACAAGATCATCAAAAAAGGCCTTGAAAATCAATTTAAGGTATTATTGGGCGATTCGGAAAACCTCCCTTTTGCCGATAATACATTCGACGCGGTGACCGTAGCTTTTGGCGTACGGAATTTCGAACACCTGGAAAAAGGGCTGGCGGATATTTGCCGTGTACTCCAGCCAGGAGGGAAAGCCGTGGTGCTCGAATTTTCAAAACCAAAATCATTTCCCGTTAAGCAGCTTTATAACTTTTATTCCCGTCGGGTGTTGCCGCTTATTGGCATGGCGTTTTCCAAAGATAGCCGGGCATACACGTATCTTCCCGAATCCGTTGCACAATTTCCGGATGGGAAAGATTTTACTGACATCCTGCGCCAAGTAGGATTCAGCCAAACGGAATGCCGCCCCCAAACATTCGGCATTTGCACCATTTACATCGGCACAAAATGAAGCCGATGCCGGTGATATGGCCTGCTTGCGTAATGGTGCTATTTGTACTCTTATCCCTCCCATCCCTTGGCCAGCAACGTTTCCAACGGTGGGGTGGCGGTGTAGACGACGAGACCATCCATTTCGGCTTTAGCTTCCATTATATCAGTGCGAATTATAAAATCGGATTAAAAGAAAATTGGCAATCTCCCTATACAGACGCTCAGGGTACCATCGATGGGTTTATGGCAGATTCGCTATATAAGGTATATTCTCCCGCTCAAACAGGTATTGGGCTGGGTCTGCTAGCCGACTTAAAACTCACTGAAAATGCAAATCTTAGGTTTACGCCTACCTTGGTTTTTTCCAACAAAGCAGTGAACTATGCCTATACACCCTATCCGATAAGCTCCCACAACAGGGAGCTTACCTCCATCGTACGGGCATCATACATTGATTTACCCCTTTTGATTAAATTCAAGTCCGATCGCAAAGGAAACTACCGGGGTTACCTGATTGGTGGGGGCAAATACGCCATCAATGTTGTATCGAGCAAACGTTATGATGACGCCGGATCAGCACCGATTGAAAAATTACTGAAAACGAAGCCCGGGTATTTTTCTTACGAAGCAGGCATCGGGTTTGATTTCTATTTCGATTTTTTCAAGATGTCCCCTGAGTTGAAATGGGTGCAGAGTATCGGCAACCTGCTTGATGCACGGGAACCGAATATGTACAACCACCCCATACAGCGGCTCATGTTAAGAAATTTCCAGGTAAGTTTAATTTTTGAATAAGCAGAAACATCTAATGTCTAACATCACATCCATGTCCAACAAAATTGTATTCATCACCGGAGCAAGCGCAGGTATCGGTGAGGCTTGCGCGGAAGTATTTGCCAGAGCAGGGTATAACCTGTTGCTCGCTGCCCGCCGTATCAACCGTTTGGAAGAACTGGCTGCCCGTTTGGAAGAAGCATATGGTATCGATACCCACTTGCTTGCACTTGATGTCCGTAATGCCGAAGATGTATTTTCTTCATTTAGTAACCTTCCCGGATCATGGCAGCAGATTGACGTATTGGTCAACAACGCTGGATTAAGCCAAGGGCTTGATCCCATCCATGAAGGGGATGTTGGCGATTGGGATCGCATGATTGATACCAACATCAAAGGGCTGCTTTACGTCACCCGGGCGGTAGCGCCTATCATGGCTGCGCGGCAGCAGGGACATATCATCAATATTGGTTCCATTGCCGGTAAGGAGGTATATCCCAATGGTAATGTATATTGTGCCACCAAACATGCCGTGGATGCCCTTACAAAAGGGATGCGTATCGATTTGCTCCATCAACACATCAAGGTGACGGCCATACATCCAGGCATGGTGGAAACCGAGTTTTCAGAGGTGCGCTTCAAGGGCGATAAACAACGCGCCGCAGCTGTATACCAAAACCTGGAACCACTGATAGCGGCAGACATCGCAGAAGCCGTATGGTTTGTTGCCTCCAGGCCCAAACATGTCAATATCAACGATATGCTTATCATGCCTACCATCCAGGCCAGCGCTACATTAGTAGTAAGAGAAAATAGTTAGCCAAGTTTCACACGATAATTTGCATGATAATGAAACGAATACGTACCAAGCTTTGTATCTTTATGACTACTGTTATTTCTTCCACATTAGCTGCTGCACCCCGCATCAATTTTGAAATCTCCTTCAGGGAACCACAAGCTCACTATGTTGAAGTCAAAATGGAAATTTCTGATCTCCGCAAAGACTATATCGATGTGAAAATGCCCGTATGGACACCCGGTTCTTATTTAGTACGGGAATATTCAAAAAATGTCGAGAGCATGGAGGCTTGTAATGAGGAGGGTACGGAGTTGCCAATCACGAAAATCAATAAGAACACTTGGCGTATTGCATCAAATAAAAACGGATACGTAGTCGTCAATTACCGGGTATATGGCTTCGAAGTATCGGTACGTACCAATTTTATCGATGATGTCCATGCGTTTTTGTCCCCTGCCGCCACTTTCCTATACGTGGATGGTATGCTTAATCATCCCGCGCATGTAACGGTCATCCCCCATGCTTCGTGGAGCACGGTTTCCACTGGACTCGAACCTGTAGCGGGGAGTCCCGGTACATATTATGCCGCAGATTTTGACATGTTGTTTGACTCACCCATCGAAGTGGGCAATCAAGACGTATTCACCTTTGAAGCAGCGGGTGTACACCATGAGATTGCGATGGTTGGTGGTGGAAACTACGATCGCGAACGATTGAAAAAAGACGGCACCACCATTGTCGAAGAAGCGACAAGCATATTTGGCGTAAATCCCAACAAACGTTACGTGTTTATTGTGCACAACTACCAATCCGGCGGCGGCGGGCTGGAGCACCTCAATTCTACAGTATTGGGGGCCAGTCGAAACGGCTATCAAAACGAACGATCCTATGTGGGTTTTTTGGGACTCATGGCACACGAATACTTCCACCTGTGGCATGTTAAAAGGCTTCGCCCTATTGAACTCGGCCCGTTTAATTACGATGCGGAAAACTACACCACCGCACTCTGGATCATGGAAGGCTTTACTGCCTATTTCGACAACCTATTGCTCAGGCGTTGTGGCTTTTTGAACGAAAGCAACTACCTACAGGCATTGGCAAATGATGTCAATACCGTAGAAAACCGCGCGGGCAACCAGCTTCAACCGGTTTCATCAGCCAGCTTTGACGCCTGGATTAAGTATTACCGTCCCGATGAAAATTCAGCGAACACCAGCGTTTCTTATTACAATAAAGGCGCATTGCTTGCCATGATGCTTGATTTGAAGATCCTCGCCGCTACGCAGGGACAGAAGCGCCTGGATGACGTATTGAAAATTGCCTATGATGAATTTTACGTCAAGAAAAAACGTGGTTTTGAAGAGCATGAGTTCCAAGCATTGATTGAACAGGTTGCCGGTGTATCCGTTGATGAGCTATTCCATGCCGCCTACACCGTGGAGCCGTTGGATTACAATCGTTACCTCAACGCTGTCGGATATGAGTTGGTCGATTATAATAAAGGCCGGGAATTGCCGGATTTAGGCATCACCACATCGGTAAGTGATGGCCGTACTACCGTCAGCGGTGTCAGCCGTGGCACGGGAGCTTGGGATGGGGGCATCAACGTGCGGGATGAAATCATCGCCATTAATGGTGAGCGCCTGGATGCCAATGGCCGGGAATTAAACCGCCTTATCCAAACAGTGGCTGTGGGCGATACGCTTGATGTGCTGATCGCCAGGGATGGAAAAATACGCACGCTTAACGTCGTCCTCAGCAAAGACAAGAAAGGTGCATTCAGCATTGTTCCATTGCAAAACGCCACACCGGAACAAGTAAGTTTGGGGAAAATCTGGCTTTCTTTGCCGTGAGCGATGGTGGTGGCTAAAACACAAATCGTATCGATAAGCCGATACCATCAAACCGTACGCCCGTTTCAGGAGTCAATTCCATGGTGGGCTTCCAATCCAACGACAGGTTAACGGGGGCGGTAGGGATTTTATAGTCGAGGCCTATGGCACCGTCAAAACTCCAGGCCACCCCGCTTTCATCCGTGTCTTTGTAACGGTAGGTGCCCAGCCCGCCGCCAAAGCCATAATACCACCGTAGCCCTGCTACATCGAATAGATTTAGCGGTTGGTGAATCTCGAATAGGCCGAGCAGTTTGAAAATGGTAAAACTGCGATTGCCCTGAAAATTCACAATGCCGTCTATCGCATGGCTATCATTCAAAAAGTGTTTGTATGTAATGCCGTTTGCCACCCCAAATCGACCACCGATCGCACGCATGTAGGTAACATCTCCTTCCTGTGCCAAAGCCCGTTGGCAAGTGATCACACTGATGGCTATGACGATAAATAAGGCTATCCATTTTCTTTCCATGCCGCTATCCAAACAAAACAAATGCCAACATTGCTGCCTTCCAGCACCGCATCAGCTATTTATTCATGGCACTATTTAGCCAAATTATTGTTAACTTTAGATGCGCTATTGCCGAAAGCTGCATATGCAACAGACAGTATAAACCAACAGTAAGAATTTATGGTAGTTCCAACTCGCATTTTTGATATTTTGACGCACTATGAAACCCACTATGCCAAGCCAATAATGGTTGCCGGAAAGGCACATGGCAGGTGGACAAACTATGCTACGAACGAATTTCTAACCATCGTAAACGATTTGAGTAAGGGACTGCTATCCAAAGGGATTGGCAAAGGAGATAAGATTGCATTGATGTCATCCAACCGCCCCGAATGGAACTTCTGCGATTTCGCTATCAGCCAGCTGGGTGCTGCCACGGTACCCTTGTATCCTACACTGTCTGATCAAGATCTTTCTTTCATCATTAGTGATGCAGCGGTAAAATTGATTTTGCTGAGCAATGCGGATCTCCATAAAAAGATAACGGGTGCGTTGCAGGCCAATAACCTAACTATTCCCATCTATACCTTTGATCCCGTAGACGGTGTGCCTTCTTGGCAGCGTTTGGTCGAAGAAGGCAAACAACATGATGTGGATCTCTCCACTTACCGCAATGCTGTAGATGGGGAAGATCTACTCACGCTCCTCTATACATCGGGCACTACGGGCAAGCCTAAGGGTGTTCATCTTTCTCATAAAAACGTGCTGACCAATGTTTACGACTGCTATCACCTGCTTCCGGATTACTTTAAGAAAGCACTTAGTTTTTTGCCTCTCTGCCACATTTTCGAGCGCATGGTGGTCTATTTATACTTTGCCAAAGGGGTGGAAATCCATTATGCAGAAAGTTTAGATACGATTGTTGCTGACATCAGTGATGTCAAGCCCGATGGATTCACCACCGTACCGCGCGTGTTAGAAAAAGTATATGATAGTATTGTATCCAAAGGCAAGGCCCTCAACGGATTGAAAAAGCAGCTGTTTTTTTGGGCCCTCCAATTGGGGCTTACCAATAAAGAACCCGGCCGCAACAGTACCTGGTTCAATCTGAAGCTGGGCATCGCACGTAAACTCGTTTTTAGCAAATGGCAGGCCGCACTTGGTGGCAACATCAAACTTATCGTCTCGGGAGGAGCGGCCCTTCAACCCCGCTTGGCGCGCGTATTTTGGGCTGCTGGAATGCCGGTACTTGAAGGGTATGGCCTCACGGAAACGTCGCCTGTCATTGCCGTAAACAGCTTGGAAAAAGACGGCGTTCGGTTCGGGACGGTAGGCAAAGTGCTCAAGCATGTGGATGTAAAAATTGCTTCCGATGGTGAAATATTGTGTAAAGGACCCAGTATTTTTACTGGCTATTATAAAAATGACGAAGCAACTGCCGAGGCCATAGACCGTGATGGCTATTTCCACACGGGCGATATCGGCGAGCTGGACGCCGATGGATTTTTACGAATCACCGATCGCAAAAAGGAAATGTTTAAAACCGCCGGGGGAAAATACGTAGCCCCACAGGCACTGGAAAACAAATACATGGAATCGACATTCATTGCCCAAGTGATGGTCATCGGCGAAAACCGCAAATTTCCCGCCGCACTCATTGTGCCTGCTTTCGATGTGTTGAAAAATTGGTGTGCCATCAAAGGCATCACATTTAACTCACGCGAAGAAATCATCAAAAAACCCGAAGTCATCGACAAGTACCAGCGGGAAATTGACCGGCTCAATCAGGGCTTTGGTCAATGGGAAAAAGTAAAGAAATTTATATTGCTCGCAGAAGAATGGACAATCCATGCAGGAGAACTCACCCCAAAACTTAGTTTGAAACGGAAAGTAATCGCACAACGACACGAAAAAGCAATAGCTGGGATATACCAGGAATAAACATGGTTTTCGCTCATTTGAACATCATTGGCACAGTTTTGTTGTCAGTTGGACTATCAAGATATCAGGGATGAAACTATTAAAAAAATCATTTTACAAGGAGATTTTTGGCTTGCTTGGTGATGCGTTTTCTGAATTTTCCAAAGACAGTGCGATGAAGATGAGTGCTTCCCTTGCCTATTACACCATCTTTTCGATAGCGCCACTGCTGCTCATCGTCATTTGGCTGGTCGGATTTTTTTACGGTGAAATTTTAGCCGGAGAACAAGATGCACAAACCGAGGTCTTTGAAGAATTTGCCAATATATTCGGCACAGAGACGGCCGCCCAAATCCAGCAGATTATCCAGAATATCAGCCTATCCAATAAATCAGGGATTGGTATTGCCATTGGGGTAGGCACATTGATAGCAGGCTCAACCACTATTTTTATAGAAATACAAGATTCGCTCAACCGGATATGGGGGATTCGCCCCAAACCTAAAAAAGGCTGGTTAAAAATGTTGCTCAATCGGGCCATCTCTTTTTCCATGGTCCTCGGGCTTGGTTTTCTGCTCATCGTGTCATTAATCGCAAACGGTATTATTGTGGCCCTCAGCTCACAGATTACCCAATATCTTCCGGACATTTCGGTATATGTGATGGAGTGGGTCAATATCGGTCTTACCTTTCTGGTCATTACCACGCTGTTTGCTTTTATTTTCCGGTTTCTACCGGATGCGCGCATGCGTTTCAAGGACGTAGTGGGGGGTGCGCTCTTTACCGCTGCATTATTTATGCTCGGCCGATACCTCATCGGCCTCTATATGCAATACAGCGCACCGGCTTCTGCCTATGGGGCTGCCGGCGCAATCATCATCCTATTACTTTGGATATATTACTCCGCGGCCATCCTATATTTCGGTGCTGAATTCACGAAAGTATATGCGCTCCGGTATGGTAAGGGCGTATGGCCGTCGTCCTATGCCGTGAAGGTCGTCTGGAAAGAAAAGGAGGTGGAGGACGAACCGATAGCATTCCAGAGCGATCACAGCAAACCGAAAGGCTGATTTAACCCCTGCAGTTCTTAGACGTACATCACTTTACCGTATATCGATAGACCCCCCTACCGATGTTGCCTTGTGCATCCACGCCTTCCACCACCACCCGATAGCTGCCCTTACCATCCGCATTGTAATAATCCAGCTGAACATTGCCCGCTTCGCCCACAACCACGCTGGGGTTCCAATACACCGTTGTACGGACATCATTGACCGCACGCCGATCCGGGGTATCATACTTTGGCACGTAAAATTTACGTTCCTTGACGTATCCAAGTGGTGTAAGGTCGATAATGTTGCTTTTAGGCAATAGGCTTTCGATTTGGCTGAGAGACATCCGGGGGCCTTTTTCCTGCTTTTTGGTGGTGTATATCGATACCACACCGTTGTTTTGGTACATCCGGCTCACC
Organism: Parapedobacter koreensis; assembly: GCF_900109365.1. Lineage (GTDB taxonomy): Bacteria > Bacteroidota > Bacteroidia > Sphingobacteriales > Sphingobacteriaceae > Parapedobacter > Parapedobacter koreensis. Next base: position 599,413 of record NZ_FNZR01000002.1, read on the forward strand.
GTGCCCAGCTCGTCCCGCAGGAAGATTTCAATCCCTTCAACCTCGGCAGGCATGATGCCATTCAGTGAAGGGACGTCCATGGCCATACCATTCACAAAAAACTGAACCGGAATACGCCCACCTGCATTGTAATCACGTGTGATATAAAACAGCTGCTGCTGCGAATCATAGGTGACCCCTGTAAGCACCGTTTGGAGGCACATCAGCAGGTTGTTGCAACCCTTCAGCCGGTCGGCGGTAATCTGGTGATCAGCCATACCCAATCCCGAAATAGCGGAATAGTCCTTATGCGAAAACGTTGGGCCTGCAGAGGCCGTCACTTCCACTTCCTCCAACAATATAGACGTCCGGTATTCGTTTCGGCTATTGTCGAGATAAGCGGCTATTGCCTTATCAATATTCAATTCATCATTAGCCCGGTAAGCCGTACTATCAATACCTGGAAATTGCGTAGGATCCACAGTAATAACCATGTTGCGGTAATCATCATTACCCCGTGCGTTGATGGTCACGCGTGAGGAGTCGGTAAATACCAGTTCCTTAAAAAGGAAGCGTCCGCTTTCATCGGTGTACGTATCTTTACGGAAACTCTTGTCAGGAATGGAAAGCAACAACCCACCATTAACTACCGGTTTTCCGTTATTGAGCCGCAAAACACCGGATAGCTCAATACCCTGTTCGGGCAAAAAGTGCACTTGTGGATAATTATCTGCCAGCACATCACTATACGAAAACCTACGATAACCTTGAGTGAGTAATAGCGCATCAAGCGCTTCACGCTTTTGCTTATCGGCCTGATTAAAGAAGTAATTGGGTTCTTCCACATAACCCTTGAGATCCGAAGTGAGCAGTAGATTGCTCAGGATGGTAGTCTCTTTGTCTTCATCATAAGGTACCTTCGTTTCATCCACCACTGCTACCGAATAGTTCCCCGCTGTCGCCGTATCGTTGTTGCTTACATTCAATGCCAGTTTGACCAGTTGCTTGGCCGCGTATTCATTTTGGTCACTGCTGATGGCAATGTCAAGCGGTTTAATATTTTCCACAAAAACCAACCGCTCGCTTACGGGCCTTCCCGACGAAGTGAAGAGGGTAAGCTGGGCAATCCCTGTCGGGAAACGCGATACGGGCAAATTGACCAAGACCGACTCATTCCGCAGGGCAGCCTGTGCGGCATAGCAAAGGATGCCGTTGGCTTGGGCAATCAGGTAAAATGCTTTACCCTTGTTGGCCGCAAAAAAGCGATCATTGGACATAAGGGCCAGTTGCAGCTGGGCACTGTCGGATTTTAGCACCGTCACATTAATTCCCTGATCAACAACGGCAGGCAACGGATAGCTGCGTGTTTCACCGTTTTCAAAGGTAAGATTAGCCGTATACGTATTACCCGCTTCCGGGATCATCGTAAAATATCCCATTCCTTTATGGATATCTGCGATGGACGCGATTTCGACACCCGCTTGGTCTACCACATTCCCTTTCACCGACAATCCCCGCCCATCGCTCCCCAACGCTTTGAAAGCTACCTTTTTTGCCAATCCTGCAATGAAGTCGCCTCCCTCCGGAAAAAACTGTACGTCCGCATCCCAAAGTGCCACCGACAACGAGAAAGCGCCCGTCATTGGAGCAGCGCTGCCCCCGGATTCCACAGAGACATGCAGGTTGCCCTTTTTCAGCAATTCCCTGTCCTTCCCGTTGATATTGATGATGACATTGCCCACCGCATCGGTTTGGCCTTTGCCGTCATCAATGGCTTCCCAGCCCGCTACCGCAGCCCATGTGAGTTTGCGGTTTCCCAAGGGTTTACCTTCCCTGTCTTTAAATTGCAAGACAGCCTGTGCCCGCGCATTCTTACCGTTGCTTACATCGTTGAATGTAAGGGTATAATGAAGATTATTATTAAGCACGTCGCCTATCGGCACGATTTTATTGAAAAAATAGGTAGGATCAAAGTTGACCATCCATTTCGTGTAAGCCCTAAAACGATAATTGCCCTGCGTATACCATTCTTGATCGAGCACGAGATGGCCATTTCCCACATGGTCCGTCAGCGGAATACGCAGGGTCTGCATCAATGAATCTTTACCGTTCATGACCTCCATATAAACCACTTTGCTTAGATCGTAATTGTACATATTACTGGTCAGGTAGGTTTTGAACCATAGGGTATCCCCTACCGCATAGTAGGGTTTATCAAAATGTACGTGCACTTTTTCTATTGGATAGGATTCGAGCAGTTTCTGCGTCTTCTCGACAACCGTGTTGATGCTGAGGCTATCTTGCTGGCCGAATACGGGTATGGAATAACAATAGCTAAAAAAAGAAAAACAAAATAATTTAATAATACGGTTCATTCCCATCCTGTTTAGAATCAATCAGCGGCTAAGATATCTTTTTTCGGCTGCTTATGCCAAAAGATAGTATAATTTTAACATTTAAAATACCGTTTACAACAGCGGCGCTAACAGCCTACATACCGAATCGAGCCCACGTTTCCAACTCGGTCGCTTTAGCCAATCGTCCAGTGTTATTGGTATGCTGTCCAACTTATCGATGTTGAATTGGCTTTGCAGTTGCTGGCAGAGATCCTGATCGCTGACGATGGCACTCACCTCAAAATTGATGTAAAAACTGCGGATATCCAGGTTGACTGTGCCAACGTACGCAAGCTTTCCATCAATACAGATGGTCTTAGCATGCATTAGCCCTTTTTTATAGAGATAGACCGATATCCCCCTTTCCAATAAAGGTTTCAGAAAGGAAAATGAAGCATGCTGCACAATGAATGCGTCCGATTGAACCGGCAGCATCAGCTCAACCTTCACTCCCGATCCGGCAGCCAGCTGAAGTGCCGTGCTCAATTCGTCGCTCGGTATAAAATATGGGGTGCATAATTGGATGGACATTTCAGCTTCCGCTATTCCAATCAACATGGCTTCCATGTTGAACGGCCCAACGGAGCCGGGGTCGCTGAAAGCAAAGCTCACCGCAGCCGTACCAGACGGATTTACCGGAGCCGTATAAAAATAGCCGTCGCGAAGGTTGAAAGGTTGCCCATTGGCCAAATGCCAGTTCATCCAAAACTGCGTTTGGAGGACATTTACCGCTTCACCCTGAATCTTTAGTGTTGTATCCCGCCAGAATAATCCATGCTTGCCATTATTGATATACCGATCACTGATGTTGATCCCTCCTACAAATGCCGTATGGCTATCAATGATGGCTATTTTACGATGATTCCGGTAATTACTATCGGCTAGCGAAGCAAAGCCAACAGGCATAAACGAAACAAGCTGAATACCCATTTTGGCAAGCCGCTTCCGTCGCCTCCTAAGCCTTGGCGATCCGAACGCATCCACCACAACCCGCACAGCTACACCGGCCAGGGCCTTCTGCTCAAGCAGGGAAATGATTTCACCACCGATATCATCAGGCTCAAAAATGTAATACTCCAAATGAATATGGTGCTGGGCTTCGCGGACGGCAGCAATGAGTTCCGGGAATTTCTGCTCACCATTGATCAATAATGTGACCTCATTGTGTAGCGATGGCGGTGCAACACGTTGATTTTTCAGGAAGGTGAATACACGGCTGAGTGGACCAATCGCCTGTTTTAGTGTCTGTAGGTTTTCATCCATGATGGGATTCAGTCTATCCCAGACGCGTAGCAAACGAACATGTTTCTCCCTGTTTTGATTCCTGAAAACCTGTATCTTCTTGAATTTCTGTCCAAAAAGATAATAGATAACGACCCCGACCACTGGCAAAAAAACAATGACCATAACCCACGCAATGGTTTTTGTGGGATTGCGGTTCTCAATAAGGATGGTCGCAATAATGGCCAAGTATATCAAAAGAAGCGGCACCCAATACCACTGATACGTGAAAGCCCCTATCTGATGAAGCGTTTGTGTCATAAACGGTCCTGCATCTTGAATGCATGACCAAACTTAAGGATTCCCCGTGAGATTCGCTACTTTTTGTTCCACAGCCGTAATGACCTCTTCCATGAAATCTACGTGATGGAATTCGCTTGCATGGATAAGCCCACCGGGACTAAAGACGTTGATCTCCATAAGTTTATCGCCTACAATATCCAAACCTACCAAAAACATACCGTCTTCTCTCAATAATGGCCCGATGGTTTCGACGATCGTTTTCATTTCCTTGTTCATCGTGGCTCGCTTGGCCTGTCCGCCTTGGTGGATATTGCTCCTGATTTCCCCAGCCTGCTGCACGCGATGGATGGCGGCAACCTTGCCTTCTTTCATCAACGGTTGCCCTTCCATTAAAAACAAGCGCGTATCCCCATTTTTTGCAGCAGGCAGGTATTCCTGTGCGATCACAAAGCCATCGCGGCAGATGGCCTCCACAATCTGTTTACGGTTCTTTTCCTCTTTTTTATCGAGCAGGAATACATTTTTTCCACCGGATCCTTTCAGCGGCTTGAGGATGATCCGGTGCTTTTGTGCCTGGTAAAACGCTTCCACATCAGCCATGTTGCGGGTGACGATAGTCTGTGGCCGAACAGACTCCGGAAAATATTGCAGGTAGATTTTGTTAGACGCTCTTACTAATCCGTCCGGATTGTTAAGCACCAATACCCCTTGTTTGCTGGCCAGTTGGCCAAACAACACGCCGGCATCCTGTGCCCAGGGCCGCTTTTCCATGTCCACAGCCGGATCATTCCGCAACCACATAACATGCCACTCCGCAGAGCTTACCAATTGCTTTTCAACACCGATCACGGCCTCCAAGAACGTGTGCAACGATCGAAACTCGCGATCCGGCACTTTGCGGCAATGTGCTCCCACATACCCATCGGATAAATATACCAAATCCCCTATACCTACATAGTAAACGGTGTGGCCTCGCCGATGGGCTTCAAAAGCTAGTGCCGTGGTCGTGTAGCCCGGCGATTCTTTACGTACTTGATTGACGACGAATGTAATGGTCATATTGTTTTCGCTGTTTTATGTTTTTTGCTGTAGGTAGAGGCTGTAAGCTGTAGGCTTGTTGCCCACAGCTACCCTATCATTTTGAATACGCTACCATCTTTTTTAATATCATTAATTTTTTTGATATAGGGTTTTTCCAAAAACTTTGGCCGTAAAGGGAGCGGTTTCAGCAACCGCCGATGCATCAACTCTTCAATGATGGGAAGGTAATCCTGTCTTATTTTGCCCACCAATAAATGTGCAATATCCTTCCCTTGTTTGACATACTCGATGACATTGAGCAACCCTTTGAGGTAGACCGCATCTTTGGTCAGCCCACCACCCCGGTAAACGCGCATGGCAATATAAAAGGCGGCTTCAGGCTTAAATAGGTATTTGTCTACAAGAAGGCCAAAAGTATCCGCGAAAGGATTTCCAGCCAGCATGTGGTGAACGGTTATTACGCGGGCGGCAAGTGTCCGCATCCGCTGATTGGTAAGTCCTCCGGTCATGTATTCGCTGAGCACGGCAAGCCCTTCCTGAAGCTGCTCGTAACCCGGCACGCCTACATAAAAAAGTTTGAAGGGCTGTGCCATCCCATTATAATAAGTGGCCACATGCGTACCCACCTCGTGCTGAAGCAATGAAAAAGCCCTGTCTTTTGATATCCGGTAGCGGGAGCCGATATTCAGCGTGCCACGGGACACCATGACGCCCTCCACGTCATCCCGGACACGTACGGCTGTGGATACCGGATCATACTGCTGTTTCAGGTATTCCAGTTCACCCTTTGCCAACTCCGCAAATGCATATGCATCCAGCATTTCGTTTTCCACAGGCGGGCGCTGCGGTTCTGAGGCTACCAATATCGCACTTGCAATATCAAGTAAACTTTCTTCTACCTTACCAAAAACTTGCTGGCTGCTATACATGAAATCAGGCTTCTCCCTGTCGCTAAGCATATTGAGCATGCGATCGATCTCGTTGCGCTTGTCCCGAAAGAGGTAGGCGATGGTCGGATCCATGATATCCTCAATAGGCAGGTTGTACAACTTACGCTTGATAAGCTCGGGGTCTATCGGCATGGGTCGATAGTGAAATACCGGGTTCTTACGGTATTTGCTTTTCGAAAAACTTTCCCAGGCCTCTTGCGCATTGATTGGTGTCACCAATAGCAGGAAATCGAATTGGTTGCTGTATTCTGCCAATTTTTCATCCATTTTCCACACATCTTCATGCAGCTCCGTGGTGCCCAACATTTCGAAATGTGCGGCACTATAAGACGTCTTTATCCGTATAAACTCAAAAAAGCTTTTCCGCAACGCTTTTCCGAAGTTTTCGCGCAATTCGCGCAGAAACAAAGGATACGGTGTGCCCGTTTGTTGGTTAATATAAAAAGGCGCAATCTCCAGTCCGATAAGAATAATCTCGCGCTTCCGTGCTTCTTCAATGCTAAACACTTCACGATAATAAGGTGGGGCCGGAACTTTTTTACTTTTCTCAAGCGCTATATCGATCCCTTGTGTCTGGTACAGTTGGATGTGTTGCAATTCAAGTTGCAATTTCTCGGTCACGGCCAATGCACTTTTCTGACAGATATGGATGGTGAAAGGAGATGCATCCATACGGGCTGACAACCAGACCTCCAGCAGCATAAATCCCCCGAATTTGTCTGCCATCGCATTGGCAATAGCCCGGATAATGGGGGTGACCGCGCATGCCGGCGTATCAGGAGCTACCAGATAAGCCGACTCCGTTTTTCCCAATGTCGAGGTAAAAGCGTCTTCCCCATCCGGCGGGACACGATAAACCAATAGATAAGGAACCGGCCTATCGATGTGAAGTTCACCCTCACAAGGCAAATTGGCGTGCAAGGGACTACCTTTTTTGAGTTTATCAAGGATACGTTGGACGTATTTTTTGGTATCAGAAGCCATTCGGATATGCAGATTTAGTTGGCGTGTCCAATAAGTCTAATAGAAACGGTATACACCCATGGAGCATGGATCTAATGTGATTGAGGTGTGTCCTATCCACTCTGCCGGTCCATTCGTCCATGAATGTCTTTTTAAACTCCAATGACAATACACAGCCATACTCACCGAAATTGTGGTTTATCCATTCAGAAAATGCGCCGCCTTTAAATTTTACATTCTCCCTCACATCCGGAAACCGCCCCAAAATATGATGATGGGAAAGAAACCTAACCATACAATGTCCCAGTGATTTCCACCTATCCCAATTATGGGCCGTCCCGATATTGATTTCCGGATGTTCGCCGATACTCGCCGACTTCATTGGATGCTCCCGGCGGTGATTGTAGCTATGAATATCCAAAACCACAAATTTTCCAAATTCTGCTATCGTCCATTCCAGCAACTCGGCCATATCCGCATAAAACTGATCATAGCCCTCCAATAGCTGGGCCACGATGATTTCCGGCAATGCTGGCTTCCAGACGGTCAACCCCCAAGCATCTTCCGGTTTGCGATACACGGCCTGTTCGCGTCGTCGGTTCAGATCGGTTTGAAACCTTGAAGTCCCCACGATAATCCGGCTTACCGGCAAATCCGCCATATCACCCGTATAGGGATCTTCTTCCCGAAAACGTTCATGTTCCTGCAAACACATGTATTCATTTAACGGCAAAGCAAGCCGGTGACCATCGTGGATAGCTGTTACGATAAGAGGCGTTTGTTCCCGGTGTATGGTGTAAACCAATTCCATTTGGAATCATAAACACCGATGCGGAGCAAATGTTTTCTTCACCTACTTTGGCATACAATCTGAAATTCATTAAGCAACCGCATATGCTCAGCATCGCGGGACATGCATTTTTTATAATCACTAGTAACAGATACTACAGCAACAAAATCAACAAGTATGAACACCTCCATCAGATTAAAAATTAAAACACTAATAATAAGCATTTTACCATTTATTTCATTCATTGGAATTCTCAGTTGCTCCACAGGTTCATCCAAAACCAGCGATAGCGAAAACAATGCTATAGCGCTACCTGTGCAACGTGTAGATACGACGACAGCCACTACAGTCAAGGATTACCTGGGAACGATAGAGGGCAAAGTAAATGTGGAGATACGTCCCCAGGTTGAGGGCATTTTGGAAGAAATTTATGTAGACGAAGGCGCATTTGTAAAGGAAGGGCAAAAACTTTTTAAAATCAATCCCCAGCCTTATCAAGAGGAACTAAACAATGCCCTAGCCAACGAAAATGTGGAGAAAGCAAAATTAGAAAATGCAAAATTAGAAGTGGAGCGGTTGAAGCCCCTGGTTGAAAACGATGTCATCTCTGATGTACGCCTGCGCACCGCAATGTCAGATTATGATGTAGCCAAGGCCTCGCTTGCTCAGGCCTCGGCCGCAGTGGCCAGTGCCCGTATCAACCTGGAATTTACTGCCATCAAAGCACCTGTAAATGGCTTCATTGGCCGCATCCCCAAGCGGGTAGGCAACCTGGTGGGCAAGAGCGATGCATTGACCGAGCTTTCCGATATCAGCGAAGTTTATGTATACTTTGCCATGAGTGAGGCTGATTTTCTCTATTTTCGGAAGAAATATGGCAAGAAGGATTCCACCGAGGTAAATTCGGCAGATACCGCGCAGATTATCCCCAATGTATCACTGATCATGGCCGATGGCACGGTGTATCCAGAAAAGGGTGTCGTAGATGCCATCAACGGCCAAGTAAACCGAACCACCGGGGCTATTAGCTTGCGGGCCACCTTCCCGAATAAAGACAACATGCTTCGCTCTGGCAACACGGGTACGCTTAAGATGGCCGAATACGAACGTGGCGTATTGACCGTCCCGCAAGTGGCCACCACGGAATTACAAGACAAGATTTTCGTCTATATCCTCTCTTCTGACAACAAAGTGAAGCAACAAGCCATCCAAGTGGCCGGAAAAAGCGGCAACCAATACATTGTGCGGGAAGGCATCAAGGCCGGCGATCGCATTGTCCTTTCCGGCTTGGATAAATTATCGGATGGCATGGAAATCAAGCCCCTGACCGTTCCGGCACCATCAGCAGAATAGCGCCTTTGTTGTTAATCCCGCCGTTTAGTGCGTTGCACGAGGCATGCCATGTGCTTGTCTCCGGCAGACTTTTATCATAAAAAATGTACAATGCTCAAGACATTCATCAATAGGCCCGTGTTGGCCACCGTTATTTCCACGTTATTGGTTATCCTCGGGCTGGTATCGATGTGGCAATTGCCCATCACCCGATTCCCGGAAATAGCCCCTCCAAGTGTTACCGTATCTACCTCCTATCCCGGTGCCAATGCCGAAACGGTAGCTGGAGCGGTACTCCTACCCATTGAAGAAGCGATAAATGGTGTGCCGAACATGACGTATATCCGATCGTCTGCAACCAATTCCGGTTCGGGAAACATCACCGTGTTTTTCAAGACAGGCACGGATCCCAACCAAGCGTCAGTCAATGTACAGACGCGTGTTTCTAAGGCAAACTCCCGTATCCCCCCGGAAGTCATTGAATCGGGTATCACGGTAGAACCCCGCCAAAGCGGGATTATCATGACCATCAATGTCTTCAGCAACCATCCGGACACCCTGTACGACGAGACTTTCTTGCAGGCTTATGCCCAGATCAACCTCATGCGCGAACTCGCACGGGTGAGCGGGGTAGGAGAAGTGAGGCGTGTGGGCGCACGCGATTATTCCATCCGCACCTGGTTGAATCCCGAAAAAATGGCCGTATACGGATTGGTTCCGCAGGATGTCCAACAGGCCATCCGTGACCAGAATTTTGAAATCGCACCCGGGAAATTCGGGGAAACTTCCAATGAAGCATTTGAAACCATCCTGCGGCATAAAGGACGGTTCACCTTGCCAGAAGAATTTGAACAAATTGTGATCAAAACCAACGATGATGGTTCGGTATTATACCTAAAAGATATTGCCCGTACCGAGCTTGGGGCTACTAATTTGGGAAGTGACAATAAGGTGAACGGGTATCCGGGACTTACGTTAAATATCCTTCAAACCAGCGGCTCCAACGCCCGTGACATTGACATCCAGATACGCGAAGTGCTGGAACGGCTTTCCCATGATTTTCCGGAGGGTATACAGTATGAAATATCGTATAGCGTACGCGACCAAATCGACGAATCCATCAGCCAGGTGCAGCATACAATCTTTGAAGCATTCCTGCTGGTATTCATCATTGTATTCATCTTTTTGCAAGACTTCCGTTCTACACTCATTCCAGCCATTGCCATTCCAGTATCACTAGTAGGTACCTTCTTCTTCCTCCAGCTTTTCGGATTTTCCATCAACGTACTTACCATGTTTGCCTTGGTGCTGGCCATCGGCATCGTGGTGGATGACGCTATCGTCGTCGTCGAAGCCGTACATCAAAAAATGCATGCCACGAACCTGGGGCCACGGAAAGCGACCATTGCTACCATGGGCGAAATTACCAGCGCTATCGTTTCCATTACCTTGGTGATGGCTGCCGTCTTTTTTCCCGTGGGTTTCATGGGTGGGCCAGCGGGGGTCTTTTTCCAGCAGTTTGCATACACCCTGGCCACAGCTATCCTTATTTCGGCATTAAATGCATTGACACTCACACCGGCATTATGTGCTTTGCTGCTTAAAAAACCAGCACGGCACCAGGCAGTTGCAGATACCCCACGGGCAAACCACAATAAACCCCGTAGGTTGGTATCTCGGTTTTTTGAAGCATTTAATACCGCATTTGCCACGATTACCAATAAATACATTGGTTCGCTACGCTTTTTAATCAACCGGAAAGCCTTCGCCGTTGGCGGGCTCGCAATTGTGACGGCCATCGGCATATGGCTGATGAACCGGACACCGTCAAGCTTTATCCCTACCGAAGACGACAGCTTCGTCACGTACTCGCTTTCCATGCCTCCCGGAGCTTCGCTCGCCCGGACAACTGTTGCACTCGCCAAGGCAGATAGCATATTGAAAAAGCGCGAAGCCATCGCCGGCATGACCACCGTATCCGGTTACAATGCCATCGATGCCAGCGCGAGTTCGGCATTTGCCGTAGGTTATATCAACCTAAAACCCGCTGAAGAAAGGGGGCCTATCCAAGACATCAATGCGGTGATGGACACCATCCGAAGTGACCTCGCCCAAGTCACGGAAGCATCATTCAGTGTTTTCCCAAGACCCACCATACAGGGGTTTGGCGACTTTTCAGGTCTCGAATTTGTACTGCAAGACCGGATGGGCGGCTCCATGTGGGATTTCGGCATGGTGGCAGATACCTTCATGATCGAGCTGGAAAAACGGCCGGAAATCGCCTCCGCATATACGACGTTCAATGCCAATTTTCCGCAATACCTGCTGGAAGTAGATCCTGTGAAAGCCAAAGCTTTGGGAGTAAGCATCAATGACATGATGCGCACGATCCAGGGGTACTACGGCCGTGTAACGGTGAGCGATTTCAACCGCTTCGGCAGGCAGTACCGCCTGTACATGCAGGCCGATTTCGAATACCGGGCCGAGCCGGAATCGTTTAAATCCATCTTTGTTCGGAATGACAACGGCGAAATGGTTCCGGTAAACACCATTGTCAAACTCAAAAAAGTAATGGGTCCCGAAATCGTAAACCGCTATAACTTGTATAATGCCATTGCCGTCAATGCCATACCATCAGATGGGTACAGCACTGGCGAGGCGATGGCAGCCATGGAGGAAGTCGCAGCAGCATACCTACCTGGCAACTACAGCTACGAATGGACTGGCATGAGCTTGGAAGAGCGCCAGTCTGGCAACGAAACGCTTTTGATTTTTGCCTTGAGCATCATCTTTGTTTATTTTCTGCTAGCCGCTCAATATGAAAGCTATATCCTTCCATTGGCCGTCATGCTTTCTGTGCCTGTAGGACTGATCGGCGTCTATACCGCTATTAATTTAGCAGGATTGGAAAACAACATCTATGTACAAGTAGGGCTCATCATGTTAATTGGGCTGTTAGCCAAAAATGCCATTCTTATCGTGGAGTTTGCCTTACAGCAACGCCGCGCCGGACTACGCATTTACGAGTCGGCCATAGAAGGCGCACGCATGCGGCTCCGCCCTATTCTCATGACTTCGCTTGCATTTGTAGCGGGTCTTATCCCGCTGATGTGGACCGTGGGCCCCTCTGCCCAGGGCAACCATTCCATCAGTTTCGGTGCGGCGGGCGGAATGCTCATTGGGGCTACCTTGGGGATATTTATCATCCCTGTGTTGTATGTCATTTTCAAGCACCTTGATGAGTTGGTAAAAAATAAATTGATCATAAAAGCAGAAGACTAATGATAACGTTTATCCGGCAAGCGGGTTTATTCCTAATCGTAGGTTGTATATTGGCATCATCCTGTAAGGTAGGGCGGGACTATGTCCGTCCCGATACGGGGCTCACCCCTACTTTCCGTGGCACAGATACCATTGCGGGCACCGCGGATACCGCCAGCATTGCCGACATTCCTTGGTATGATTTCTTTACCGACAGCATGATGACGATGCTCATTGACAGTGCTATCGCCAACAATTATGATATGCAGACCGCACTAAAGAACATCGAAATTGCCAATCAATCGTTGCGGCAATCGCGTGCTGCCTTTTTTCCAGAGATAGAAGCCCAATTGGGTGGCACCAACCATCAATGGCGGTCGCGTGATTTCTATAGTTCACCCGCTTCGAAATGGTATGGGCGTGATGGTCAGGCTGAACCGTCCGAAAACCTATTCATGTACCAGTCGCAATACATTTCATCCATCAGCATGAGCTGGGAATTGGACATCTGGGGAAAGATGCGCAGGCAAAACGAAAGCGCGCTGGCCGAATACCTGCAAACATTTGAGGCAAAAAAAGCCATACAGACCAGCTTGGTAGCCACCATTGCAGAAGGCTACTACAACCTCCTGATGTTAGACGCGCAGTTAGAAGTTGCACAGCGAAACCTAAGGCTCAACGATAGTACCTTGCAAATCGTCAAACTGCAACGTGATGCAGGGGAAGTCAGCTCCCTGGCCATCCAACAGACGGAGTCGCAAATGTTGGTAGCAGCATCGCTTATTCCCCAATTGGAGCAGGAAATTACCATCCAGGAAAATACATTGATGGCATTAACCGGGCGCATGCCCGATAGCGTTTACCGTTCATCGGCATTGATGGATTGGCGCATGCAGGACACCTACAACGCGGGGGTGCCCCTGCAACTCCTGGCCAACCGCCCCGATGTAAGGCAGGCCGAGCTTGCCCTGCGCGCGGCAAATGCTGATGTGGGCGTAGCCCAAGCATACCGCTACCCAACGCTTACCATTGATGCCTCGGGGGGGCTCAATGCCATGCTTCCCCAAAATTGGTTCAACATCCCCGGTGCATTGTTTGGCGGCATCATCAGCGGCGCTACGCAACCGCTATTCAGCAGGCGGAGGCTCAAAACCCAGCATGAAATTGCAAAGCTGGAACGCGACAAAGCCGAAATCAGCTTCCAGCAAACCGTCATGGAGGCTGTCCATGAAGTAACAAACGCGCTGACCATGATAGCGAAACTCAATGAGCAATACGCCATCGCTGAACGGCGGGTAGCTACCGCACAGCTTGGTGTCAAAAATGCGAACCTGCTCTTTAAAAGCGGGGAAGCCACTTACCTGGAAGTGATCACCGCGCAAAGCAATGCACTCAACAGCGAATTGGATTTGGCAAGTATCAAGCAACAACAGCTCAACGCCAAAGTAGCGCTTTACAGAGCATTGGGTGGCGGATGGAGGTAAACCTAGTTTACCATCGTATTATCTCCTACCTGCTCATCCTTTTTGAGATAGGTCAAAAATGTAGAGGGAGACAACCCGGTGATGTTGCGGAATACCGTAGTAAACTGGCTGTGGGTAGCGAATCCGCACTCCTCCGCCAAATAACTGATTTTATAGTTTAAGTACCGATTGTCCGCTCCTATTTTCGATATGATATAATTAATACGCAGTTCGTTTATGTAGCTATTGAAATCTTTATTTCGGTAATTATTGATAATATAAGACAGGTATTTGGTGTTCGTCTTCATTTTGCCCGCCAATACGGCAATGGAAATATTCCGTTCGGTAAACTGTTGGGACGATTCAAAATGCTCCAATTTTCGCAGCAATTCTTGTTTGGTGCTTTCAGGCATGAGGTCCTTATCTCGATCGGACGACGTCTCTACGGTAGCAGGTACTACAGCCAATGCTTGCGTCCTTGCGCTCCTGAGCCTACTGATCACGTCTTTGTACCGGCGCTGATTTTTCCGTTGCCTGCGGATATACATCCCCATGCTCAGTCCGGCCAACACGATAAAGGCAGCAGCCGCAATGCCTAACATCCGGTTCGTAGCTGATAGCTCAAGAACCTTCTGCTGAATACGCGCTAAAATATTATCGGCATATTTCCGATGCCTGGCTGCATCGTCGCCGATTTCCCTGAGGTATTTTTCATTATACTGATGATATCCTTCTTCATTGCCCGTAAGTTGATGATAATGCGCGAGGTTTTTATACACACTGATTTTGAGGTTGGGGAATCCACTTGCCTCAGCGATGGCTAATGCGCGTTGAAAACATGAATCTGCTAACCCATATTGCTGTTTGGCAAGATGCACCCTGCCCAGTCCATCATAAATAAACCCCTTCATTGGCGTCTCCGCTTCAGACGCCCTGCGTTCAAGCACTAAAGCGCGCTCATAATAGAATTTTGCAGAATCGATAGCACCCAATTCCATATGGCATAAGCCAAGCCGCTCGTCGTTTTGTGCCAAGGCAAAATGCCTGATCGTGCTGTCCGCAAGATTAATAAAAAACAGATCCGCTCGTTTGAAATGAGCTATCGCTTCATGATATTGTTTTTCCGCCAGTGCATAAAAGCCCAATTCCTGAAAACATTGCCCCTTAAATTGGTTAACCACCTCAGGATTATCCACTTTTTCGATGGCCCTCAACCCCTTTTCCACATATTGCTTACCTGCACTGAATAAACCAGTTTCGCGATGTTGCGTAGAGAGGACGCCGCAGATACGTGCCTGCCATGCATGATTAGTTGTCCGTTCGGCTATCCGCTCGGCTTTGATGGCATAGTGGATGGAAGAATCCCGGTTAGACATCCGATGAAACATATCAGAAATGAGCATCAATGACCGGATTTTTTGAATATCACTACCTGCCACCCGATAAAGTGAGTCAGCCGCCTCCAAAGCAACGTTTATATCTTCACTGGCTGTATGCATATAGATATGCATGAACGCCCGGTTAAAGTCTTCTTCGGGTGATTGGGAAAATAAGTAAGTGACTGTAAACAAACAGGTAATCGCGATCAGAAATTGTTTCATCAGGCTGCTTATTGCGGCACACAAATATTGCGATTTTTTTATCAAATCTTGTCCCTAATTGGAAAATTCTCGCTTAATAGCTGCCAACTGAGGGCCATCCTCAGCCCTTACCTATCACCTTGAATATCCGCAATACATAATGATACACCTTCTCTGGGTCATTAAACTCAAACGCAACGTCGCCCCAAGAAACAAGATACCGGTGCCGGCTGACATGGGAGATGATGATCGGATACCATTCTTTCCCCTTAATCCAGATTTCCATTCTTGGGTAATCCCGTATATAGTGAAAGTCAGCAGACCTATTTTGCAAATACGTTGATAACCTGTCAAACATAATCGATTGGATTAACCCATCAAGACATTGATACTGATCGAAGGAGTATGTGGCCAGTGACACGGTTTTTGTATATGCTCAAAATTAAGGGGTATTCAGTTTCCAAGCAACCGTTTGCCTTATCATATTCGGTAATATGATAAGAAGAAGTTTGAAAACAAGGAAAATCTATTTACAGTTTACCGCTCCTGTTGGGTAAATCGCCGGACTCAGATACGGAATATCGAGGCTGGCCCCACGAAGCAAAAACCATCCGCCCATCAGCAGGCAGATGACAGGCAGCCAAAAAGCAAGATTGAATCGGATATAACGCTTAGCCACATTGCCCATGGCCGAGACAAGTAGCATCGCTGGCCACGTACCCAGCCCAAAGAGCAGCATGAATAATCCTCCGCCATATGCAGAATCGGCACTTAGCGCAGCGACCAGGGCCATATATACCATACCACACGGCAGCAGGCCATTGAGCGCACCGACCATGAAATAGCCACCGGGCCGATAAAGCCAATATCCTATCCATTTGGCAACCGGTTTTACCCATATTTGCTGGGCGCGCACAACACCACGAAAGCGCCTACGCCAAATCGATAGCAATCCCACACTCATGAGCAACAGTCCGGTAACAACACTAATCCCCTGCTGCCACCCTTTCGTCTCCACGGCATTGCCGATGAAGCCCGCAAGCAATCCAAGCATACCATATACGGCCACCCGGCCCACTTGGTATACGACGGCGTTGACCAATGTCATCCATCGCGATTGATGACCACTTGGCAACGCCAATACCAACGGCCCGCACATCGCTACGCAATGGAGGCTGCCAAAAACGCCCATAAAGAAAGCAAATACCAAGTAATTCACTTTTACCGATTGGGTTTGACCGTTAATGAGTCGTTGTCAATCCGAACGGAGTCTGGTTTATGCAACTTGTCATAATTCAACCCCTGCTCGTAATAATCCTCAGCGACCAACGAGTCCGTATCGTTGCTCACCATGTAAATTCCAAAAGAAATGATCAGCGCCATGAACAGCACCAATGAAATCGCAATTTTTATTCCCCAGTCCATTTTCGATGTTTCAGTTGTTAATTTCCTCCTCCGGGTGGCGCTACAAATGTGGTCTTCATCGTCTCTAACACCCTTCCGTCCACCATGACGTTTACTTTCACGTTCGTCTTGTAAGCCTGCACCTCCCGTTGAGCAGTTATTAAGAAAAAGCTCAGCTGCGCGGTACCCCCGCTCTTTAATTCATCAATTTTATTGACCACCTGTACGGTGAAGTTTTCCGCTGCGGCTACCAGTTCGAATGGCATGTCCTGATGAGTTTTATTGATCAGCTCCAAGCTATACAGGTTGCTCACCGTGCCATCCGGACGGATTTGATAACTGCTTCCCTTTGCCCGGAGCAACGTACCATCCACCTGCGACCGGCTGAATATCAACCAGCCAAAGATACCCATCAACACCACTAACACGACGGTATAAGCAATTGCCCTGGTGTTTCCCTTTTTTTTGGTGTCACCCGCAATCTCCCCCGTTGCATAAAAGCCGATGAGCTTTTTGGGCTTGTCCAGTTTTTCCATCACTGCATCACACGCATCGATGCAGGCTGTACAGCTCACACATTCCATCTGTAAGCCGTTGCGGATGTCAATGCCTGTTGGGCATACGTGCACGCATAGTTTGCAATCCACGCAATCGCCTACAGCCTGTTCGCTTCCTTTTTTACGGTGACCACGGGGCTCGCCCCGCCTGTAGTCATAGGCAACTGTGATGCTTTGGTCATCCAGCAGCACCCCCTGCAACCGTCCATAGGGACATACCGTGGTACAAACGATTTCGCGTACGTAAGCAAACACGGCATAAAAAACCAAGGTAAAAAGCATGATGGAAACAAATCCCCCAAGGTGTTGGCTTACCGGGTCGCCCATGATTTTCCAAAGATTATCCACCCCAATGATATAGGCAAGAAAGATGTTGGAAATGAAAAACGAGATAAGCAGAAAAATAGCATGCTTGATCAATTTTTTCCTTTGCTTGGCCCACGTATTCGGTGCCTGGTTCAGCTTTTTCTGCTGTTGCCAGTCGCCTTCTATCCAGTATTCGATCCGTCGGAACACCAGCTCCATAAAAATCGTCTGTGGACAAGCCCACCCACACCACACACGTCCATAGACCACGGTGAACAGCACGATGCACACCATAGCAATAAGCATCCCAAAGACGAAAATATGCAGGTCTTGGGGCCAGAACACGTTGCCGAATAGCACAAACTTACGATCGATGATATTGAACATCAGAAACGGCTCACCCCCGATTTTTATAAAAGGGGCTGCCACCAATAAAGCCAGCAACGTATAGCCCAGCCACTGGCGGTAGGCAAATAATTTGCCCCCCGGTTTCTTGGCATATATCCACTCGCGCTTGGGCTTCGTCCCATCCAATGCCTTTCCTACGATCATATCCATAGCTACCTGCTTTATATCACCTTCTTCTCATCCCCGGCCACTGTTGCCGTCTCCGTTCCCGCTGCGTCTTGCGCTGACTGATATTCTACCTTATCCCCTTGTGGTTCTTTCGGGTTTGGTGGGTTCGTTCCCCTTAGGCTAAGGATGTAGTTGCTGACTTCTGCAATTTGCGCCGGCGTAAGGCTCTGTTCCCAAGGAACCATGCCTTTGTCGAGTACCCCATATTTTACGGTCTTAAACACATCCTGAATTTCCCCGCCATGCAACCAGAATTCATCCGTCAGGTTGGGGCCAATTCCGCCTTCTCCGGCATTGCCGTGGCATACGGCACAATTTTGGGTAAAAACAGCTTGTCCAGCAGCTATCGTTTCCGGCTGCGCATCCACTTCTACCGAATTTTCGTCGATATTGTTGGCGGCTTGCGCCAACCACTCTTGGCGTGCCTTTTCAGCTTTAGCCATTTCGCGTTCGTATTCTTGGTCCTGGTTTGGCCCCCATCCAAAGACATGGTACACACAGAGGTACACCGCTGCAAATACAACCGAGGCATAGAACAAGCCGTTGAACCAAGCCGGCACAGGATTGTCCAACTCCTTGATGTCGTCATATGTATGATCAATGATCAAATCTTTCTCTTCGGCAATCGGGCGCAATCCCATCAGTTTGTTCCACCATGCCCGACGTTTGGCCTTACGGGCGGCCAGGGCCTGTACTTTTGTTTCCTTTTCTGCTTCCAAGATGTGCGGCATGGTGATACGCACCATGACGCGCATCGCCTTGAGTACGACGATAGCAGCGGCAAGCACCACGATCATTACGATGATGAGCGCGATAATGAGTATATCATTGTTGATATTTCCACTTCCGAATAACGAAGTGGCCGTGGCAGCCTCCTCAACGTTATCTATCTGTATAAATGCTATTTCCATGGTTTGTAGTTGTTTAGTATGTTAAACATTATCACACTCTTCGGCTTCATCCATTGGAATTTCCTTCATGTAGTCTACATAGTCTTTCCGCATGCGAACCAGCATGATGGCTACCACGATGAAGAAGATGAGAAAAATCCACAGCGAAACAATGAGGTACCACTCATTACCGCTCAAATCCGTTATTTGCTTAAACATTGCCTATTAAATTTTAAAGCGTTAATCCTGTGTTGCTGCCGTTGCTTGTGCCTTGATATCTGTCCCTAATCGTTGCAGATAGGCGATCAAGGCGATGATTTCCCGATCCGGCCGTATCGTGACACCCTGTTGCCCTAAGTCCGCCACGATGGTTTCAGCCTGTTGGTGGAGGTGGGTGTTTGCTGCATTGATATCGGCATCGGTATACGGCACGCCCAAAATCCGCATGGCATTCAACTTGGCTTTAGTGGCCGTAGTATCCAGGGGTTGCTCGATAAGCCAAGGATATGGCGGCATGATGCTGCCGGGCGAAGTAATAGTGGGGTCAAGCATGTGATCGAAATGCCACTTATTGGGATATTTTTTGCCGATGCGGTGCAGATCAGGCCCAGTCCGTTTGGAACCCCAGAGAAAGGGGTGATCATAGACAAATTCGCCGGCCTTGCTATAATCACCGTAGCGGGCTGTTTCCGACCGGAATGGCCGGATGGTCTGTGAATGACAGCTCACACAGCCTTCGCGGATGTATAAATCACGGCCCTGCAATTCCAAAGCCGTATAAGGTTTCACACTGGCAATTGTCGGGACATTCGATGAAATCATAAACGTCGGCATCATCTGCACCAGCCCCCCGATTAAAATGGTGATCAAGGCCACAACCATGAATAGGATGGGTTTGCGTTCCAAACGACGGTGCCTGGAGCGCTCGTTGACGACCACTGGTGCCAGTTCCGGTGCCTCGGCCGGTTCATTGGCCAAGAGCTTTCCTTTCTTCATCGTTTTCACCAAGTTGTAGGCCATGAGGATGGCCCCGGTCAAATACAACGTACCGCCAATGGCACGGAGCATGTGCATCGGAATGATCTGGAGGGTAGTCGCCAGGAAATTGGGGTATTTCAATACACCCTCTGGCGTAAACTCTTTCCACATCAGTCCTTGTACAACAGCTGCCCAATACATCGGAATCGCATAGAAAAGGATACCCAGCGTACCTATCCAAAAGTGCATGGATGCGAGTTTCTTTGAATACAGCTCCGTTCTATAAACCCTGGGTATCAACCAATAGAGGATAGCAAAGGTCATAAATCCATTCCAACCCAATGCACCCACATGCACGTGGGCAACAATCCAGTCGGTAAAGTGTGCAATGGCATTGACCTGCTTCAACGAAAGCATGGGGCCTTCAAAAGTGGCCATGCCATAAGCCGTAAGTGCCACCACCATGAATTTCAATGTAGGCTCCGTACGTACCTTATCCCATGCCCCCCGCAGGGTGAGCAGCCCGTTGATCATCCCGCCCCAACTGGGAGCGATGAGCATGATGGAAAATACTACGCCGAGCGACTGTACCCATCCCGGCAATGACGTATACAACAAATGGTGCGGCCCAGCCCAGATGTAAATAAAAATCAACGACCAGAAGTGCAGAATACTCAGCTTATAGGAGTAGATGGGCCGGTTGGCCATCTTGGGCAGAAAATAATACATCATGCCCAGGTAAGGAGTCGTCAAGAAGAATGCGACAGCATTGTGCCCGTACCACCACTGCACCAGCGCATCCTGGACACCGGCATAGAGGTAATAACTCTTCCACATCGAGATCGGCAGCTGTACCGAATTGACGATGTGTAGCACGGCTACGGTGACAAACGTGGCGATATAAAACCAGATGGCCACGTACATATGCCGTTCACGCCGCTTGATAATGGTGCCAAACATGTTGATTCCAAAAACTACCCAGATGATGGTAATCCCAATGTCTATCGGCAATTCCAGCTCCGCATACTCATGGGACGTCGTGATACCCAGTGGCAGCGTGATGGCCGCAGCCAGAATAATCAGTTGCCAGCCCCAAAAATGCACCCGACTCAGCAGATCACTGAACATACGGGCTTTAAGCAGTCGCTGCAACGAGTAGTACACCCCCATAAAAATGGCGTTTCCCACAAATGCGAAAATAACGGCATTCGTGTGCAACGGACGTACCCGCCCAAACGTCGTGTATTGGAGTTCGAAGTTCATAAATGGCCATATCAACTGAATGGCCACCAATAACCCTACGGACATGCCGACAATGCCCCAGATGATAGTGGCGATACCGAAATCCCTTACAATCTTGTTGTCGTAATTAAATTTAGTTAGCTGCATTGCTGTAATTGTTTTTCCGTCGGTAAAATTACTGTCACCGGAGTGTCAGTCGAATGACGGCGATTGGGTTTAAAAGTAATGGTAGTCACTATTTCTTTGGTGGTGGGTGGTTCGTGATTGGTAGCGAAAAATAAAAATAACGTACATTTGGCAAGATTAACGGACAAACAGCTTATGAACATCGCGGCATTCAAGTCATCCCTGGAGCACGACACACCACCCATCGGCCTTACCGTACAGCTTGAGGCCTTGTGGTATGATGGCAAAGGTGAGTGGGAGCAAGCCCATGATTTGATTAATGATTTAGCCGACAAACAGTCCGCCCATGTACATGCCTACCTTCACCGCAAAGAAGGCGATCTTTGGAATGCTGATTACTGGTATCGCCGGGCGGGGCAGCAACGACCGGCAACAACGTTGGAAGAAGAATGGTTGGCATTGATAAATCTGCTGCTATAAGCTGCAATCGCTTTGCCTCTAATGTAAAGACGATGTCAATTCCACTTTTTTGATTCCTTGAAGGTGCAATTCGATATGCTTATAGCGGGCCTTGCTCTCAAATTCACTGATGATTTCCAGAATATCATAATCGATGAAATCTGATTCGCTCCCATCAATCGTCAACACACTGTATTCAGGCACTTCATCCAGTGTTTTCCTCAGCTTTACCTTATTTAAAAAGGTTACATCGGTATTCAGTTTAACCTGGTAATGGTCAATACCATGGATAACGCTTTTCGTTACCCGGAATTCCGTCCGGAAATTATTCTGGATAATGTAATAAAGCGAGATCAGCAACCCAATGGAGACACCAATAAGCAAGTCCGTGGCGAGGATAATGACGATGGTAATTAGAAAAGGAAAAAATTGTGCCCATCCCAAACGCCACATGTTTACGTAAAGCGAGGGCTTCGTCAGGTTATAACCCGTTACCAGCAGGACGGCAGCCAGCGAGGCATAAGGGATAAAGTTAATCGCCATGGGAATCAATGCAACGGCAATCAGCAGGAAGATGCCATGTGTGAAGGCCGAAAGCTTGGTACGACCACCCGCTTGGATATTAGCCGCGCCCCGCACTACAACAGCCGTAATCGGAATGGCCCCCAGTAATCCGCATGCGATATTCCCTATCCCCTGCGCTACTAATTCACGGTTTACCGGCGTGATGCGGTTGCGTTTATCCAATTTGTCTACCGCTTCGATGCACAGCAATGTTTCCAACGTGGCCAACAGACCAATAAAAAGCCCATTTTTCCAAATCAGGGAAGTTGAAAACAACTTACTGAAGTCGGGAAAAGTAAGACTTTCAGCAATGTTGAGGGGAATATCCACCAACTGGCTTTGCTTCAGTGGATATATTCCCGCTATTTTGGTAAAAATAAGATGAACGATGACACCTGCCAATACGGCAGCCAACGCAGCAGGAATATACGAAAATCGCTTAAAATAAGGTCTTTGAAAGATGAGCATCGCAAGGAGCGATAGCACCGTGATGCAAACCGCTGCTAAGGTCAGGTGGTCACGATAAAAATCAAAATCCCCGGAAAAGACTTCCTTCGAAAAAATCTCCAAAAATCCACTTCGCCAGAAATCAGGCTGTTCGTAACCTAAAGCCAATGGTACTTGCTTGGAAATCAATATGATGCCGATAGCAGCAAGCATCCCTTTTATCACCGCTGAAGGGAAATAATTGGCGATGGCGCCCAGTTTTAGTATACCCAATAGCAGTTGGAAAAAGCCCGCGATGACAACCGTAAGTAAAAATATGCGGTAATCACCCAACGACGCGATGGAGGCCGCTACCAATGTCGTCAGGCCCGCCGCCGGGCCCGACACGGCCAATGATGAACCGCTGATCAACGCTACCACCAAGCCGCCGATAATTCCGGATAGCAACCCCGCGTACAACGGGGCACCTGATGCCAAAGCGACACCCAAACAAAGCGGCAATGCCACTAAAAAAACGGACAAACCGGCAGGCAGGTCATGTTTGAGCCATACAAGCCGGTAATACTTCAATTTCCGTTTCATGCGAACAGCATAAAAAATGATGTGACCTAAGCAGCCCTACGGCTGCAGGCTCCCTGCCGTAAAAGTAACAAAAATAATGTAATAAATCAGGGTTTACGGACTGCTTCCAACTCCGGATCCCGGATTTCCAACTCCTGGCTTCGGCCTCCCGACTCCTCCATCGGCTCATCATCAAACAGTATACGCACGGAAGGTGTATACGTATCCTCATGCTGCCCGGTCTTGTTGGCCCAGAAAAAAGCGGCCAAAAAGATCAACGCAATAAACACGCTGCATCCGATAAGAAAAAATATCGCGCTCATGATGGCCTATTGTTTAACTGGTTCCGGGATGCGTATATATGCGTAGCTATGGTAGTAAAGCCAATAATGGTAATGGTACTCAACGGCATTAAGACTGCGGCAAATAGTGGCGACATCGTGCCCATCACAGCAAAACTCAATCCCACGATGTTATAGGTCAACGAAATGCCAAAACTCATGCGGATGACGCGCACCGCATCTTTGGCAAACCGGAGAAAACGCGGCAACAGGGCAAACGACTTACCATCCAGTATAGCGTCGCATCCCGGGGAAAAATTATTGATGTCATCACTTACTGCGATGCCTAAGTCTGCCCGTTTGAGTGCGCCGGCATCATTAAGCCCATCACCAAACATGCATACCTTGCTACCTGCTTGTTGTAATAGTTGGATGTATTCCAATTTTTCAGCGGGGAGTTTATTGAACAGTAAATCCGCATTCCCAGGAAAAATTTCACGAAGCCGATCTTTTTCCTTAGCATTGTCGCCCGAAATCAAGTGCAATTCATATCCCTTAGCCAATTCTCCCATGATTTCACCAAGATTTTCCCGCCAGGGTTGCTCCACAAAAAAGCAGCCCTTTGCCTTGCCATTGATGGAGATATGGATATTGCTTCCGGCGCGTAGGCCTCCTGCAGCTGACGCCCCCGTGAACGCGGCACTCCCTATACGTATCCAGTTTGAATTGACCAACGCTTCAATTCCTTTTCCTCCGATTTCGCGGTAATCCGCTACGGGCCACCTCCCGATGGATCCCGCCCATTTCACAAGTTCGCGGCTCAATGGGTGATTCGAGTTTTGGCATACCGCTGCTACCATGGCGAGCTCTTCGGCTTCTAAATTTCCTTCAAAACGCATCCGCGTGGCACTGGGCGAAGATATCGTACCGGTTTTGTCGAAAACCAAGCAATTTACCGCAGCCAGTTGCTCGATGGCCGCCGTGTTTTTTACATAGAAGCGGTTTTTATCAAAGACACTCAGCGCCGCCGATAAGGTAAATGGCGAACTCAACGCCAGCGCGCAGGGGCAAGCAATGATTAATACCGCTGTAAAAGCCCCCCATGCCTTTGCCACGTCATCATGCAAAAACCAGTAAGCCATCGCTGAAAAGGCAATCCCCAGGAGCACGACGGTAAAATACTGGCTGACCACATTGCTGAACGTGCGGAATCGCTTTTCATATTGCTTAAAAGCATCGTTGTTCCAAAGCTTGGTCAGGTAGCTCTGCGATACGGCTTTAACAACCTCCAGTTCGATAGCTTCACCCAACTGTCGCCCACCAGCATAAATGATTTCACCGAGTACTTTTTCCACGGGCTCAGACTCACCCGTGACGAAGCTGAAGTCTATTGCTGCCCGTCCCTTTAATAAAATGGCATCAGCCGGAATAATCTCCTTATTTCGGATAAGGAGCCGATCCCCCATGCATATTTCCGCAATGGGTACAGGCTTTGCTCCCTCATCGCCAAGGCGTGTCACCGCTACCGGAAAATAAGAGCGGTAATCCCGTTCAAAAGACAGGTGGTGGTACGTCCGCTGCTGTACCCACCGGCCTACCAGCAGGAAAAAAACCAACCCACAGAGCGTATCAGCAAACCCTGGCCCCGCGCCGGATAGAATCTCCCACGCGGTACGGGCGAACAACACCAAAATGCCCAACGCCAAGGGTACATCCAGACTAAGCTGCCGTTGCCACAGGCTGTGCCATGCCGATCGGAAATAATCCCGCCCGCTGTAAAGCAATACCGGAAGCGCAAAGCTGAGATTCATCCAGCCGAAAAAAATGGAATATTTGGCTTCAAATGCCGCCATGCCGAAGTATTCGGGGAAGCTCAGCATCATCGAATTACCAAAACAAAACCCTGCAACAGCAATCTTGGCAATCAATCCCTTCTGGGAAAATTCCTGACCCGCTTTCACCACATCCTGCAAGGTAATCTTGGGTTCATACCCCACATTGGTCAGCAACTCGACCAGCGCCCGCAGGGATATATCTCCATGTTTGAAAGTGATATTCACCTGTTTTTTCAGAAAATCGCTCTGCGATAAGACAATGGCCGGATGCAGTTTATACAAATGTTCGAGCAGCCACACGCATGAACTGCAATGGATGGACGGAACATAGAATGTCACCATGGTGATCTCGTCATTCTTGAAATCAATCAATTTATCAGCAATGGCAGGTTCGTCCAAGTACTCATACCGATCAGCCTGGTCGTTTCGCTTTTTACCGGGGTGGGCATTATACCGGTAATATTGCTGCATGTTACTGCTGCTCAATATTTGGTATACGCTCTGGCACCCCAGACAGCAGAATGCATGTCCATCCGATTCATACACCGCATTGGGCAATGCGTCACCACAATGAAAGCATTTGGTATTTTTCGATGTTTTCGTTTCCGTATTCATCCTTCACAATTGGTTATACAGCTTTGCTGAATAGAGGGTGCGTATAGTGTTTTGCATGCAATCGTTCATCAAATGCCATGCAGATATTGCGTAAAAAGGAAAATCCCTTTTTCGTAACCTTCACATGCAGGCCATCCCAGGATACCAGCCCATCGGCGAATAGTGGTGCCAGCCGCCGGAGTATCGTCGCCGACTGCGCTGCCGGCACATCCAGTATCGTGGTGCCACGACACATGATGTCCAAGATACGTTTCCTTACCGATAGGTCTGCTGTCGACAATACATGTCCCTTAAAAACCGGGAGTTGGCCTGCATTCACCAATGCTTTGTATTCCTCCACGGTTTTCACATTCTGGGCAAATGCCGTCCATGAATCGCTGATGGACGATACGCCAAGTCCGATAAGCAGCGGCGTATACCGATCGGTATAACCCATGAAATTACGGTGCAGCGATCCGTCATCTGCCGCCCGGCAGAGCGCATCATTGGGCAAGGCGAAATGATCCATGCCCACATCGCGGTAGCCGGCCTGTTTAATGGCCGATTTGCCAAGGAGATAAAGCTCGAGTTTATCTCGGCCCTTCGGCAGGTCTTCTTCCGTATAACGTCGCTGGCCGGGCCTCATCCACGGCACATGCGCATAGCTATAAAACGAGATGCGGTCGGGTCGCATGGCCAGCGCTTTCTTCACCGTATCCGATACGCTTTTCAAGGTCTGTAGCGGGAGTCCATAAATCAGATCAAAATTAATGGACGTATAGCCGATTTGGCGGGCATCTTTCATGACCCGCCACACATCGGCTTCGGTCTGTCTCCGGTTGATCAACTGTTGTACCCCACTATCAAAATCCTGTATGCCCAGGCTCAGTCGCCTGAAACCTGCGTCAAATAGTAGTTGAAGATGTTCAATAGTCGTATTTGCAGGATGTGCTTCAAAGGAAAATGACGCACCCGGAAGCACGTGGTTGCCATCGAGCAAACCAGCCACCAGCCTATCGAGCTGAATCGGGCTGAAAAATGTCGGCGTCCCCCCTCCCAGGTGTATCTCACTAATGGGCAGACTATCTGCACTGAGATGGTTTCGATAGAGCTTCCATTCGGCCAATACGGCATCAATATAAGGCACTTCTACACCATGGTTTTTGGTAATGCGTGTGTTGCAACCGCAATAGGTACATAAGCTTTCACAAAACGGAAGGTGGACATAGAGGCTGATTCCCCGTGATGAAGATTGAGCCAGTTGCAAACGGACATGATGAATCCATTTGCCTGGACTCCAAGTATTTTCATCCCAACACGGCACCGTGGGGTAGCTCGTATAACGCGGTGCAGCCACGTCATAGCGCTGGACCAATTCCAATAGCTTATTTTTCGTTGTTTCCATACACGTAGGGGCTATCGGCATTGTCCATTGTGCAAACCTTTTGGCAGCAACAGGCTTTGCCTACACATTTTCCAGCATCCCAAGCATTCAGGTTGCGTATCGTTTGCTTGGCGATACTTTCAATGGACTGGTCTTCGTCTGGTGCATTGGCCACTTTCAATCCCATCCGTGTAGCCTCTTTCAGGTCGATGTGTGTGGTAATTTTGGATCGGGTGATGATTTTTTTTACTCCTGCATTTTTGAGTTCCCATAGCATTTCGCGATCCAGTATGTCATACGTGGAAACGATAACGACCTCTTTTCCGTGGGCGTAGGATACGGTCTTTACGTTCAGTTCGTTGGATATCAACGTCAAATCATGCCGCTTTCCGTTGGCAAGAGCCAAATGCTCCTTCTCCTGAGGCTTTATACTATAGGCAATTGCTTTCATCCGTCTGTCCGTGTCCGTGGGAAAATGATTTTCTGGTGTATTCATTGTCCCACAAAATTACAGGAGCAGCCTATGGCAGGCGATGTGAGGGGTCAATCTAAAAAATGATAGTGATCACATTTTAGAAAAAAAGTAAAATAGGATTGGCCACGCGGGCTATTGTTTAATATTTCTCAATCGATGGATGGATAAGATGCGGATGGCATTTCCCTCTTTTGCAATTAGTTTTTCGTCTTTAAAATCAGCCAGCATGCGACTGATGGTTTCATTCGCCGTCCCGGCCAAAGAGGCCAAATCATCCCTTGAGATCCGGATAAGGCATTCATCCGCCGATGCATTGGAGATAGTCTTTTCGGCAACACTTATCAACGCATTGGCTACCCGTTTACGCACGGAATCGTAAGCAAACGCAAGCAACTGATCTTCCTTGCCACGGATAGTACCCGACAACCATTTAATGAATTTATTGGCAATTCCCGGCTTCCGGTATAGCAATTCAAAGAATTGTTCTTTATCAATCAATGCCAATTCAACTTCTTCCAGCGTCTCTGCATTATCGTTGTACTGTTGCTGCAACAATAACGCCTCATAGCCAAAAAATGAATCGGACACGTGAATATCAGTTGATAATTCACGGCCATCCAAGTAGTACAAAAAGTTACGTACTTTCCCTTTTTTTACGTAATATACATAGAGTGGCATATCACGTTCCTGATAAATAAACTGCTTCTTCCGGTAGGTTTTTACCCGTGCTCCCTGTACCAGCTCTTTGAGTAGCAACTCTTGCTCCTCGTCACTTAAATATAAGTTTTTCCGGACGTTATTGTCCGTTCCCAGTTGTTTGCGCTTTTTAAGACGTGTCTCAATAGCATTCAGCAATTCGATATCATCAAAAGGTTTGGTCAGGTAATCGTCGGCGCCCATTTCCATTGCTTTGCGCATATCCGCACGTTCAGCTTTCGCCGTCAGAAAGATGAACGGTATCGTAGCGGCTTCCGGATGTTTGGAAAGCATGTACAATACGCCAAAGCCATCCAATTCCGGCATCATGATATCACACAGAATGATATCCGGTAGATGTTTCAAGGCCATATCTACTCCGGTTTTGCCTTCTGGTGCGGTATACACCTGATAGCCGGTAAGTTCAAGGATTTCTTTCGTCCCTTCGCGGATATCATCGTTGTCTTCGATGATCAACACATTGATTTGCTTAGTAGTCATTTAGTTCCGGTATCGTATTACTGAAGGTAAGTGTAAATAGGGTACCTTTATGCTGGGCACTGTGCCAAGTCACTTGACCGCCCATCAAAGATACATATCTTTTCACAATATTAAGTCCCAAGCCCGTACCCGGGATGTTGCCGGTATTATGTGCCCGGAAAAATGGTTCGAACAAACTTTTCTGGTCTTCCTCGGGTATGCCTATTCCGTCATCTTTGATGACAATGGTACAGGTATCATCATTGATTTCCGTATTGAACTCAATGAACGTATTCTCCCCCGAATATTTTATCGCATTGGATATCAAATTGATAATACAATTTTTCAACAAATTGGCATCGAGGTCAAATTTTCCGGTAGAGCCCGTATGCTGGTATACAATATGCTGGTTGGCCTTGCAGATCATCTGCATCTCCTCGGTGATTTCTTCGGCAAGCTGCACCAAATTTATTTCTTGTTTAGCAGCTAACACTTTGCCCGCTTCCAACCGTTCGAGCGATAAAAAATCATTTAGGATGCTGGTGAGCAACTGTACAGAATTTTTGATCCGCCCCGTATGCTTAAGCACATTGGCTTTATCGGGTTTTTCAATGTATTTTTCAATCAGCGATGCCGACAACTGTACAGCACTCAACGGTGTGCGAAACTCATGCGAAGCCATGGAGACAAACCTGGACTTCATCTGGTTAAGTTCCTTCTCCTTTTCCAGCGACAAGCTTACTTCGGATTTGGCCTTTTCCAGTTCAGATACCAGTTTGATCAGGTCTTTTGTACGGTTGCTGACGGTTGCTTCCAATTCCTCCATATGGTAGAGAAGCTTTTCCTCCGCTTCTTTTTCCTTGGATAAGTCATGTACAAACCCTGTAAAAGCCGTCTTATTTTCGTAATGCACCTCACTAACAGCGAGGCGGAATGGAAAGGTGCTGCCGTCTTTGCGCTTGCCTCTCACCTCACGGCCGATTCCGATGATTTTCTTATGTCCGGTCCGATGATAGTTTTCAATGTAACCATCATGATTGCTACGGTCTGGCTCGGGCATCAATATGGATATGTTTTGCCCGATGACCTCAGCAGCGTCGTATCCGAAGAGCCTCAGCGCTGCCGGATTAATAGATTCCACGGTACCATGCCAGTCAATGGTGATGATACCGTCGATCGCATTTTCAATGATTGCCTTAAGTAACTTGGCGGTATCCATTATCCTTTGACCAATTTCTTATATTTAATACGTTTGGGCGCGGTATCGCCCAGACGTTTCTTACGGTTTTCCTCGTATTCGGTATAGTTTCCTTCAAAGAAATAGACTTGAGAGTCTCCCTCGAAAGCCAGTATATGGGTACATATGCGGTCGAGAAACCAACGGTCGTGCGAGATGACCACAGCACATCCGCCGAAATTTTCCAATCCTTCTTCCAGTGCCCGCAAGGTATTGACATCAATATCGTTGGTAGGCTCGTCAAGCAGGAGTACGTTGGCGCCCTTTTTTAAGGTGATGGCCAGGTGTACACGGTTGCGCTCCCCGCCCGAAAGTACACCTACTTTCTTTTGCTGGTCAGCACCATTGAAATTAAATTTGGAAACATACGCCCGGGAATTGACAAACCGATTGCCCAATTGCACGTTTTCATTTCCGCCGGTGATGTTTTCCCATACGGTCTTATCCGGATCCAAATCATCGTGCAACTGATCTACGTAGCCAAGTGCCACGGTTTCCCCGACACGGAAGGTACCGTTATCGGGCTGATCCTGGCCCGTAATAAGCCTAAAGAGGGTGGTTTTCCCCGCTCCGTTAGGCCCGATAATACCCACGATGCCCGCGGGTGGCAGTGAAAAACTCAGGTTTTCAAACAAAATCTTGTCCCCATAAGCCTTGCTCACTTGTTGTGCTTCGATAACCACGTTGCCCAATCGCGGGCCCGGTGGGATAAAAAGCTCCAGCTTTTCTTCCCGTTCTTTAGTTTCCTCGGAGGCCAGTTTTTCGTAGTTATGCAAACGAGCTTTGGATTTAGCATGGCGTGCTTTGGGCGCCATCCGTACCCATTCGAGTTCGCGTTCCAGCGTTTTTTGCCGCTTACTTTCGGTTCTTTCCTCCTGGGCAAGCCGCTTCGCCTTCTGATCAAGCCATGAGGAGTAATTGCCTTTCCATGGGATTCCTTCCCCGCGATCGAGTTCCAGTATCCAGCCCGCCACGTTATCCAAAAAATACCGATCGTGGGTGACGGCAATGACGGTGCCTTTATATTGCTGCAGGTGCTGTTCGAGCCAGTCGATGGACTCGGCATCCAGGTGGTTGGTCGGCTCATCTAATAAGAGGACATCGGGCTCCTGCAACAATAAACGACATAATGCCACCCTGCGGCGCTCGCCTCCTGACAATGTGTCTACTCGTCGCTCAGGCTCCGGACAGCGGAGCGCATCCATGGCCCGTTCCAACTTGCTGTCGATCTCCCATGCACCCGAAGCATCGATTTTGTCCTGCAATTCACCCTGCCTGGCTAATAACCGATCCATTTCGTCGGGATTCTCATACACTTCCGGTAGCCCGAATCGCTCGTTGATTTCTTCATATTCCTTCAAAATTGCAGTAGTTTCCGCTACACCTTCTTCGACAATTTCACGAACCGATTTACTGGTATCCAATTCGGGCTCCTGCGCCAAATAGCCCACAGAATAGCCCGGAGAGAACACCACTTCGCCCTGGTAGGAATTGTCCAATCCGGCGATAATCCGCAATAGTGACGATTTTCCTGAGCCGTTGAGGCCAATGACGCCTATCTTAGCTCCATAGAAAAAAGAGAGGTAAATATTTTTCAGTACTTGCTTCTGGGGTGGGTAGATTTTATTTACCCCCGCCATGGAAAATATAATTTTCTCGTCAGACATGTTGTGGTTTTTACAAACGTTGTAAAACTAAATAGGAAGTGCAAACTTAGCTAACTTACCCTTCATATGCAAGCAGCGACAGCATAAGGCGTATAGTCAGAATGATGTAATAAATCTTTCATGGAAACTGACAAAATGCTATATTTGTGTCAATGGCTTAATTGTTGATAAATGTTACACAAATATTAAGGGCACAAGCGATAATTTTTTCTACATTTATCGCATCCTTAGCATAAAAAAAGAAAGGTAAACATTCATGGAAGCAAAATTCTCGCCTCGCGTAAAGGATGTGATTTCATACAGCAGGGAAGAAGCCATCAGGTTGAAACACGATTACATTGGCACGGAGCATTTACTGCTCGGGCTGATCCGTGAAGGAGACGGCATGGCTATCAAGATATTGAAACATGCAGGGATCGACACCACCGAGCTACGCAAATCCATTGAGGACGCCGTCAAGGGCTCTTCAATGTCCCGCGCCCCTATTGGCAATATGCCGCTTACCAAGCAAGCGGAAAAAGTATTGAAAATCACTTACCTTGAAGCGAAAATCTTCAAGAGCGATGTCATTGGCACAGAGCACTTATTATTATCCATCCTACGCGATGAAGACAACATTGCCTCGCAAATCCTGCAACAGTATGACATCAATTACGATGTCTTCAAAGCGGATGTAGAGCAGCACAAAGCAGGCATTACCGATCAAGCTTCCGGCTCTACAGCTGGTGACGATGATTTCAAAGAAGAAGATCACTTTAGCCAGCCCAAAAAGGTATCTGACATTAAATCCAAGACTCCAGTACTGGATAATTTCGGACGCGATTTGACAAGGGCTGCCGAAGAAGGTCGCCTTGATCCCATTGTTGGCCGTGAAAAGGAAATCGAACGTGTTTCGCAAATCTTATCGCGCCGTAAGAAAAACAACCCGATTCTCATTGGCGAGCCCGGTGTGGGCAAATCTGCCATTGCCGAAGGTTTGGCCTTGCGCATCATCCAACGTAAAGTATCGCGGGTATTGTTCAACAAACGCGTGGTCACGCTTGATTTGGCCTCGTTGGTAGCGGGCACGAAGTACCGCGGCCAGTTTGAAGAGCGCATGAAAGCGGTAATGAACGAGTTGGAAAAATCACCGGACGTCATCCTGTTTATCGATGAAATCCATACCATAGTAGGAGCCGGTGGCGCATCGGGTTCATTGGATGCCTCCAATATGTTCAAACCAGCCTTGGCCCGTGGTGAAATTCAATGCATTGGCGCCACCACATTGGATGAATATCGGCAATACATCGAAAAAGACGGTGCGCTTGACCGTAGGTTCCAAAAGGTGATGATTGAGCCTGCCACGCATGATGAAACGGTGGAGATACTCAATCGCATCAAAGAAAAATACGAAGAGCACCACAACGTCAATTACACGCCGGAAGCCATTGAAGCATGTGTGTCATTGACCACCCGTTACATTACCGATCGCTTCCTGCCCGATAAGGCCATCGATGCGCTGGATGAGTCCGGTTCAAGGGTACACCTCACCAATATCCATGTGCCGCAAAGCATCATCGATATTGAGCAGAAAATCGAGGAAATCAAAGTCGAGAAAAATAAAGTCGTACGCAGCCAGAAATATGAGGAAGCTGCGAAATTGCGCGACACAGAAAAAAAGCTGCTTGAAGAGCTTGAGCAGGAAAAAGCGGCTTGGGAGGCTGAAACCAAAACCAAGCGGTACACGGTAACGGAGGATAACGTAGCTGAAGTCGTGTCTATGATGACCGGTATCCCCGTACAACGTGTAGGGCAGTCCGATAGCCAAAAGTTATTGGGCATGGCTGAATCCATGAAAGGTCGCATTATTGGTCAGGATGAAGCCGTTAAAAAATTGGTAAAAGCGATTCAGCGTACGCGTGCCGGATTGAAAGATCCTAAAAAGCCAATCGGCTCATTCATTTTCTTAGGCCCTACGGGTGTAGGTAAAACTGAACTGGCTAAAGAGCTTGCACGATTCATGTTTGACAGTGAAGATTCACTCATCCAAATCGACATGAGTGAGTACATGGAGAAATTCGCCATCTCCCGCTTGGTCGGTGCGCCTCCGGGGTATGTAGGCTATGAAGAAGGTGGCCAGCTGACGGAAAAAGTACGCCGTAAACCTTATTCTGTAGTATTGCTTGACGAAATCGAGAAAGCACATCCCGATGTGTTCAATTTGTTACTGCAAGTGCTGGATGAAGGACAGCTGACCGACAGCCTTGGCCGTCGGGTGGATTTCCGCAATACGATTCTCATCATGACGTCCAACATCGGCGCACGCCAATTAAAGGACTTCGGACAGGGGGTAGGATTCACCACAGCGGCAAAATCCGAACAGGCTGAATCACACTCACGCAGTGTCATCGAAAATGCGTTGAAACGTGCTTTTGCGCCCGAGTTCCTCAACCGTATCGATGACGTGATTGTCTTCAACTCCCTCGATAAAGAGCATATCTTCAAAATCATTGATATCGAGTTGAAGTCGCTCTTCGTACGCATTGAAGCTTTGGGGTACAATATTAAGCTCACCGATGGAGCCAAAGAGTTTGTTGCCGAAAAAGGCTTCGACAGCAACTTCGGTGCACGTCCGCTCAAACGGGCTATCCAGAAATACTTGGAAGATCCCATCGCCGAGGAAATCCTCAAGGGCGTGGTAGCCGAAGGCAATACACTTGAAGTGGGTTACGACAAAGACAAACAGGAAATCGTGGTTAATGTGCAAGCCGCGGACAATGGTTCGTCAAAACCTTCGGATTTGGCCGAAGAAAAAAAAGATGACTAATTAAGCAACCTGCTTATTCGAAAAGCGTCGTTTATGAAAAATAAGCGACGCTTTTTTAGTTGTAACATCTTTGGTGTAGTCATTCTTGGAGCAATTATTGCGTTAAACTTTTCAACGTCATTTACCGTCATACAAACAGGAACAGAAAACAGCATTATTTACCCAAAACTCATGCATATGAAGAAGCACTTTACCTTGGCCATGGTTGGATTTTTAGCCATCCTCGGCATGTCATCTTGCAAAAAAGAATATTACGATGTCGTAAATCCAAACCCCAATACGACCTATGTCTATACCATCGGTACAAATGCATGGCAATGGGAGTCCGGCGTTAGTCACCAGGTGTTCCATACCAAAGCCATCCCAGAGCTAACGGAGTATTACCTATTGGAAGGAAATGTCAGTGTAGCGATAAGTTTCGACGGCGAAAATAGTTACGATATTTTGCCGACCACATTTGGCGGTATTGCTTATTCCGTCAATTACACGGTCGGTTCCATTACGATATTCGCAGAAGACCCGTTGGCGGAGCCCGGTATAGAAATCAATTTACCCGATCCCGCAGTGGTCAAGGTGGTGCTTTCCGAATCTGATTTTATACGCGAATTTTAGAGCAGATACAGGTTCCATAAAAAAAGCGGCTTGCAGCCGCTTTTTTTATGTGGTATACTCGCTGTATTTCCACTACTCCTCCCCTATTCCTCCGATTACGGCTTCGCTCACCCCGGTAAATGAAAAACCGCCATCATGGAAGAGGTTTTGCATGGTCACCATCTTTGTCAAATCCGAAAATAACGTGACCGTGTAATCCGCGCATTGATCGGCCGTGGCATTGCCCAACGGAGACATCTTATCGGCATAGGAGATAAAATCCCCGAAACCTTTCACACCAGAGCCAGCAGTGGTCTGCGTAGGTGACTGGCTGATGGTATTTACACGCACTTTTTTACGCACACCATATTGATAACCGAAATTACGGGCAATGCTTTCCAGTAATGCCTTGGCATCAGCCATATCGTTGTAATCCGGGAATACACGCTGCGCAGCGATATACGTAAGTGCTACGACCGATCCCCACTCATTAATAGCATCTTTTTTCATCGCGGTAGCCAGCACCCGATGCAAGCTGATGGCCGATATATCAAAGGCTTTATGTGTGAAGTCGTAGTTGTTTTCCGTATAGTGGATGCCTTTACGTACATTGATGCTCATTCCTACGGAATGCAGGATAAAGTCCACACCACCCCCAAAATGCGCCAGTGTCTGATCAAACAAGTTTTCAATGTCCTCGTTGCTGGTCACATCAGCAGGAATAACGGGCGCATTGTTGCACTCCTCAGCCAACTGCTTGATGGTGCCCATACGCAACGCTACCGGAGCATTCGTCAGCACAATTTCAGCACCTTGCTCTACACAGCGCTGTGCAGTTTTCCATGCAATGGATTTATCGTCCAATGCGCCAAAAATAATTCCTTTCTTTCCTTTCAGTAGGTTATGGGACATAGTTGCTTGTTTTAAAGTCAATGAAATATAAAGTGGGTAAAAATAATGCTTTTTTTTAATTCCCCAACAATTCAGCAGCATGTTGGAGTGCCGCCTCACCGGGCTTAGCCCCGCTAAGCATTTGCGCAATTTCCAGCACCCGTTCTTGTGGTTCCAATTGGACAATGCCGGTTGACGTCCTGTCTGCCGACTCCTTTTTATAGACCCTGAAGTGGGCTTTCCCTTTTGAAGCAATCTGCGGCAAGTGCGTGATGGCAATGACCTGCATATGGTCCGCCAAGCGTTCCATAATATCCCCCACTTTGAGTGCCACCTCGCCGGATATCCCGGTATCGATTTCGTCAAAGATGATGGTTGGCAATGATGAGGTCTTCGCTATCAATGATTTGATGGCCAGCATGAGCCGGGAAAGCTCCCCTCCCGAGGCCACTTTGCCAATAGGCTGCGGTTCCTGTCCCTTATTGGCCGTAAATAAAAATGCTACCTTATCTTGTCCGCTGCTTCTTACCTGACCCGTGTCGAGTGGGCTAAGCACAATCTGCAGTCGGCTGTGGGGCATCCCCACCTCATGCAATATCCTACTTACCTCATCCTGCACCAGCGGAATGGCCAATCGGCGCTGTTCGCTCAGCTGGGCCGCCAGTTCAAAGGTTTCGGTTTTTAGCTGGCTGGCTTCCATTTCCAGCCGATTGATCTCAGCTTCATCTGAAGACAGGGCTTCCAGTCGCCCACCCAATTCCTCCCGCAGCGCAATGAGCCCGGCTACACTATCTACCCGATGTTTTTGTTGCAGCATATACAGCAAGCTAAGTCGTTCGTTGACTTCCACCAAGCGGGCTTCATCCAGCACAATTCCCTGTTCTGTACGGCTGATTTCATCAGCCAAATCCTTCAGTTCGATGAAACTGCTTTGCAACCGTTCGGTCTGCGGGGCAAGGGCCGCCATATAGCGCTCAGCTTGCTGAAGCTGCTGCACAGCCTCCTTAAGCAGCGCTATCGCATTCATTTCCTGTTCTTGCAAGGCATATACCACACCAAATAGGTTACGCTTGATTTCTTCGGCATGTGTCAGTTGCTGTTGCTCGGTTTCCAGCCGCCCCTGTTCGTCGGCATGCAGGTTGGCCTTGGCCAGTTCATCATATAGAAATTGATGGTAATCAGCCTCTGAACGGGCCTGCTGTGCTTCTTCCCGCAATTGATCTAATCGTCCCTGTATAGCCCTGTAAGCTTGATAGGTGGCGCTGTACTGGCCACGCAGGGTATGGTTTTGGGCTACGCTATCCAACGTAAGCAATTGGAAGGCTTCGGTACTAAGTTGCAGCGTTGCATGCTGGGAATGGATGTCAATTAACTTTTCCGCCAAAGCTTTCAACACACCAAGCGTGACCGGCGTATCGTTTACAAAAGCCCTGGACTTCCCATCCGCGCTTATTTCACGCCGCAGGATGGTTTCCTGTTCGTAATCTAAATCCTGTTCGCTGAAAAAAGGCGCCAACTGGTAACCCGACACGTCGAAATGCCCTTCGATAATACATTTCTTGTCCTGATTGAAAAAATAACGGCTTTCCACCCGTTGGCCCAGAATGAGTGATAATCCACCCATGATGATGGACTTACCGGCTCCGGTTTCGCCAGTCAGGATGTTCAATCCGCTGTCAAAATGAATATCAAGCGCATCGATGAGCGCATAGTTTTTGATGGATAGGCGACTAAGCATAGTTTATGAACTACCTTGAATTTCGTAAAGATTCATATTTATTCGCATTGGCTGGATCCACTTCGGCAAGTACATTGTAGGCTTGCACCCTTTCCTGCGGACCCATCCCGCTGAATATACCAATAAGCTCGTCTGACTTCGCCGTGAAAAATACCTGGTTGAAGACGGCTCCTTGTGCCAACCTATCTATTTTTTGCAAAGATGGCAATAGTGTTAAAATGGTTTTACGGGCAGTCGGTGCGTCCTCGGACATCGCGTCCAGACCTTTTAGGTAAAAACTATACAGGAAATCACGGATGGGCTGGTACCGGCGGTCGAGCAGGTTGTTGACCAGCCAAAATCGGTTGTTCATCGCTTCCATCGAACGCCACCCCATGAAACCGGTGTTTTGCGCATTGTTTACGATATTCTGCGCAGCCGTATAAAACGGCGTTCCCCCTTGATGTTCAAAGGTATCCGCATCCAGTCCCACAATGAGGTATGCATAATAGGCTAGTAAGGAAGTGAGATTATTCATATACTGCTGATCGGAATAATCCATCAGCTGCCCTTCCGTATAGCTGAAATCAAAATTGTTGTCTGACACACGCAGCAGCGGGCTATTATAAGAAGTGTTGAACACCGGCCTTGTGGAGATGACCTGGGCCTGCGCCTTGAAATTGGACGAGCCATCCCATTCGTTGATGGTGATTACGAAGCTGCAATCGATACGTTCCTGCGGCTGTATCTGATTGGCACTCCATGAGCGATTATTAAGAAAGTCGGACACCGCTTTTTGCAATACTTCCAATGCCCGTTTGTTGGTATTTTGTACTTGTGGCGAAAGGATTTGTACCCGTGCGTTCAAATCTTGGGCTTGTGTGGACGTGCTCCATAAGCACAGCAACATCATTCCCTTGGCCAAGAAACCCAATCGTTGAATCATGCCCAAAGATATAGATAATGGATGAAATAATTTGCGTTGTCGAGCATCAAGATATTTACCACATACTTTGCATTACTATGTATTTTGTTATATCTTTGCCTCCGTGAATGAAGATTTTGTACATAAATGGCGATCTCAGGTTAAAAAAGGCACACTTGCTTTCATCGTGCTAAATATCCTGAAGACCCGGGAGTTGTATGGATACGAGCTCATTGAGCAAATCAGAAGCTACACCGCAATCGATGTGGCCGAGGGGACACTATATCCCCTGCTCAACCGGCTGAAAGACGAGGGATTGGTAAACGCTAAATGGGTAGAACAGGAAACGGGGATTCCCCGGAAATATTATTCACTGAATGAAAAGGGATTAGCAAGCCTTGCCCAAATGACCCAGTTTTGGGAAGAATTGCAGAAATCCATCAATAAACTATCAAAATGAAGATGCTTACGTTCAACGACAAAACAGCGAATAAAATTTATCAACTGTATATCAAGCGGGTAAAAAAAGTAAGCAAAGGATTGCCCGAGGAGGACAAGGATGATATCCTTATGGAAATAAACAGCCATATCTATGAGGCAATGCAACGCGTGCATGTTAAAGAGGCGACCGAGGCCGATAAGTTGCTGGACATTCTTGATAGGTTCGGGGAACCCGAAGATGTCCTGCGGCCGCTGATTGCCGAAAAGAAACTACGCCAGGCAACCACTACGTTCAATCCGGTACATATCGTTAAGGCATTGGCATTGAACGTGACCAACGGGGTGGCATACATCATTTTCTCCCTGCTTTATCTCTTCCTTTTCACTTTTGTATTCGTCATCGGGGCAAAAATTCTGTACCCGAAGGAGGTGGGACTTTTCTTTCAAGACGGTTCATTTTATTTGCTTGGAATTATCGATCCCAAATACCGGCAGAAGTATGGTGTCGAAGAGGTACTCGGCAACTGGTTCATTCCCGCAATGCTGCTTGTTAGTGTTGTGTTCTATGTATTGACCACGTTGATCCTGCGTTTGGTGAAGCGAAGACGGAAGTAATTTTTTTGGCCATATACATACTTATACTATGTATTACGTTTAACTTGTTATTTTAGTTTTAATGTTGAAGATTCCGTTCCATTTGTTATTTATCGGTGTGGTGTTAGCCAACGTTGCATATGGGCAACAATTTCCGTTGATCGGCAGGGTGAAAACAGCAGCAGGAATAGCCATACCGGGAGCCACGGTAACTACATATTCAGCAGAAGGAAAGATACGGGGATTTGCTACTACCCATAATGACGGTCAATTCACGCTCCTGCTACCGAAACAGTCGGGTACGAAAGTGACCGTCCGGTCAATCGGCTATCGTGAAGTTGAACTTACGGTCGACGACTCCTGGTTTACCTCCGAAAAGATTGAAAAGGAATTTGTTATGGAACCGCAGGCGGTGGTGTTGGATGAGGTGGTCGTCGAGCGCGATGAGAGCGAACCGGACTCCGTGGCGATACACATCGACGACCTTGGTTTATCAGAAACCAGCGACCTAAAAGAAATCTTGTCCAAACTCCCCGAATTCCAGCTTGATGAGGATGGCATCATCCTCTACCGGGGAAGAAATATCGATAAAATAACGGTCAACGGCAGGCAGGTGTTTGTAAACCAGAATAAGATGGCCCTGCAATCCATTGAAAAGCGGATGATAGATCACCTGGACGTTATCAATAATTACCAGGACAATTTTAGGTTAAGTTTTGAAGACACAAAAGAAACCGTCCTCAACGTCGCAGCCAAAGCCGATTTCAGCAGCATCCTCATCGGGGACGTAAGCGCTGGATACGGGGCATCGAATAAATACGATGCCAATGGGAAAGCCTTGTATTTTTCCACCCCTATCAACGCATTTTTCATACACAACACCAACAACATCGGCGGCATCAACCTTGAGCCAAGGGAGATAAATGCCTTGTTCAGCCGGGAACAGGTTTTTTCAGACCTTGATAAGGAACTCATCAACGGCGTGCTTTCACAGAATCAGGCACGCACCCGTGATTTCCGGTCGAACACCAACGCGACGGTACGCAAGGAAACCAATCGTTACCGACTACAAATGGTGGCTTACTACCTAATGAATAACCGGGAAACATCATCCGGTACCGAGAATGTTTCTGAAGATGGAAATCCGCTGCTGACCACCCAGGACCGGAATACCAATAACTACAGGGCATTGTTGCACACCAGTTCGTTCGACTACCGTCTGAAAGATAATAGTTTACTGGATTACCGCCTCATCACCAATGTCATCAGGGATCACGGCCATTCAGACCGGAGAGTCACGATTTTCGATGGTGAAAATTCCCTCCTGATGAACGGGCTTTCCTCATCCACACAGCCAAACAGCCATTATATCCTGAACGATGTCGGTTACTCCCATAAGTTTTCCAACCGTTGGATTTCCTCCATCCGGTTTGGCCACCACCTTTCAGGCATTGACTATCCAGTATCGTTGGATGCCGGAAACCCGACGGTGGATGGGAACGTACAGGACGCGGGGTTCAACATGAACGCCTTGGCCATCAGGGCAAACCTGAAATTCCGGTTAAATGGAACGTTCATTCCATGGGTGGAATACGAGGATAAGCATGTCCGGGAAGCTGTGACCAACAGATCCGCAGGAAACGAGGCGACGCTATTCAACCGTGATTATTCGCAAAGGCGGCTGCAATTGGGCATGGCGGGCGACAGGCTGCTCGACTACCTGAACTACTCGGCCAATTGGGAGCTACTCCATTTCAGCACATCGCGACATACGGGTTTTTACTTCCCTTACCGGTTCAGCATATCGGTTGACAAGCGGCTTGAGCGTTGGTATGCACAGGGCAGCAGGCAATATTTCCTGAATGACATCAGTACGGGAGTTACATTGATACGGAACCTCACGGATACTCACTTAGGCGCAGATGAGCTGCCTCATCTCACAAACCGTATGGATAGCCATTCACTGGGTTATGAATACATGAATCTGTTCAGGGGTGTTTCCTATGGCGTCAGCGTCACCCGCCAGACGCAATATAATCAGGTGCAGCCGAACTTCGACCGCACCTATGAAAACGGTATGCGCCTGTTCACGCTTCGCGCAATACCCCATTCAAAAGATACAAAACTATCCGTCACAGGCTCCAAAAACCTGTTCAGCAACAATTATCCTATTAAATCCGATGCCGCACTGAGCTATAGTTTCGGAAACTCGCCGTCCTATTTCGGGCAGCGGCTTGCTGATGTTCTTCACAGGGGGCCTTCGGTGCGGATTGGGCTGCAGTCCCTCAACCCTTCGTGGTTCAATTTCGAAGTTTCAAGCCGTGCCAATTTGTATACGATCAGCATTAATGAAAACACCTTTGACAACCAGTCCACCATCAATACGTTTGCAGTCAAAGCCAGGGGCAGGGGGATGGAAACCAAACTGGAATTTATATACCAGCTGGACTTCCTGTATGGAAATCGCTTCGACCGTAAGAACATCAACCTCACCGTGGAAAAGAGAAGTGCCAAAGTCACCTATGGCTTCCAGGGACTGAACCTCGACGATTTCTTCGGGCTATTTGGGAATGCTGCCTACAACAATTACGTCGTCTACAACCAGGGCATCAACACCATTATAACCAACGACCGTGCTATCCGTTATGCCATTTTTTACATCAAATACACGTTTAATTAATCACTCAATTCACTAATCATGAAAACCAAAAGATTCATCCAATTGCTATTTTCCGCGCTGGTGCTTTTCGCCAGCTTCAACCCATCACTGGCACAACAGCAGCCCGATTTTCTGATGGCCAAGTATGTGAGCAACGGACTGTCTCCCACCATCGTACAGACCATAAAGCTACAGGCCAACGACCCACAGGAACAGCGCAAGCTCCTGAAAGACATCGGTGACCACAAATTTTTCTATACCCTCATTTACAACACAAAGACCCAAACTTCGTGTTACAAACTTGATTCAATAAACAAAGTCGAGGGAATCGTTCCAGCGGGCAATTCGGTGTTCGTACTTGTTGATGCCGAAGGGAATTTCCACGGCAAGGAAACCTTTACAGGTGACGAATATTATTTCTCCGGAAACAAGGGAAACCTGGAATGGGAGATCACCGATGAGAAAAAACAAATCGGCCAATACAGCTGTACGAAAGCCAATCTCAAAAACTTGACAGGTACAAGCGTTTGGTTCACGACGGATATACCCGTGTCTGCCGGCCCCGACATTTATCAGGGACTACCCGGCCTTGTGCTTGAAGTGGAAGCGGTATTTGAAAAAACAGATCTCCAGTCGGTCAGCTTCAGTGATGCACCCGAAGAGCATAACGCAGAGGCTTTGGATGCAGCATATGCCAAAAGCAAACCCTTACCAATCAGTCAAGTATTCAGTTTGAAAAACAATTTTATACAAATGGTCAAACAGCAGCTGGAGACAGGGAAAAAATAGCCCGGTGTTTATGAATACTTGCTCCTTTGTTTTAAGTTTGCAACAATGCAAGACTACAGTGCTCAATTGAGCAAATATATGCCGGCTACAGCTGCGCCGGTGATTTCGCGCTGGATTAATGACAGCAGGTGTCAATTTCGCATCAGCAGGGGCCGCATATCTAAATTTGGTGACTATCGGCCACCGCATGGCGGGCATGGACACCGCATTTCGGTAAACCACAACCTCAACCCGTATGCATTCCTCATCACCACGGTGCACGAGTTTGCACACTTGAAAACGTGGAACGCCTATAAAGACCGCGTGAAGCCCCACGGCCAGGAGTGGAAATCCAGCTTCAGGCAATTGATGCAGCCGTTCCTGCAGGCTGCCATCTTCCCGCATGACGTCCAGGTGGCCATTTCAACATACATGGATAATCCAGCGGCTTCCAGTTGTTCGGATTTGAACCTATTCCGCGTATTGAAGCGCTACGACATTAAAAAGGAAGACACTCATACGGTAGAACAGTTGCCGGAAAACACGGTATTTGCGCTAAAAAATGGCCGGGTTTTCCAAAAAAAGGAAAAAATCAGGAAACGCTACCGCTGCGTGGAGGTGAAGACGCAGCGAATATATTTATTTAGCCCCATTGCCGAAGTGTTCATCCTGCAACAAGGCAACTTTCGTCAATAGCCGATAGCTGGTTTTTAAATTTATTCCGTATTTTTAGCGCTTATTTAGATTTTATGAAACGATTTGTCCCAGTCATCCTGATAGTCTCATCCCTATTAGCATCTTGCGGAAACCACAGTGGCGATGATGCCTCCGAAGCCGTTGATTCCGTGGCGCTGAACAGCATTAATGAGGAAAGTTTCGTCCAATATGTAAAAGATCTGTCTGCCGACGAATTGCTCGGCCGCAAACCCTTTACGAAAGGAGACACCTTAGCCGTTACGTATATTGCCGAAGAATTTCAACGCATCGGGCTGGAACCGGGAAATGGTGATGATTACTTCCAGGCGGTTCCGATGGTCGAGATCAGGTCTACCC
The DNA here is from genome assembly GCF_900109365.1 of Parapedobacter koreensis. Taxonomy (GTDB): domain Bacteria; phylum Bacteroidota; class Bacteroidia; order Sphingobacteriales; family Sphingobacteriaceae; genus Parapedobacter; species Parapedobacter koreensis. The sequence continues at coordinate 643,896 of NZ_FNZR01000002.1, forward strand.
CCACCCTCCCCCTCACATTCAGCAAAGGGAATAGCCAGTTCAGCTTGGATCACCTTGACGATTATGTGATAGGAAGCAAGCGTTTAAATGCCCAAGTAGATATTCCGGAAACCGAAGTAGTATTTGCCGGATTTGGCATTGTTGCTCCGGAATATAACTGGAATGATTATGCTGGCCTTGATGCCAAGGGAAAAACTGTGGTCGTCATGGTGAATGACCCTGGATTTTATGACAAAACATTGTTTAAGGGTGATACGATGACCTATTATGGCCGCTGGACCTATAAATTCGAGGAAGCCGCACGGCAGGGTGCCACCGGAGTCTTCATTATCCATGATACCGATGCGGCCAGCTACGGCTGGAATGTCGTGCGAAGCGGATGGGCAGGGCCGCAATTGAGCTTGGTCACCCCTGACAACGGTGCTTCCCGGGCCGCATTTGAAGGCTGGCTTACCGCTGAAGCCACCGAAAAATTGTTTGAGCTGGCGGGAGGAACGGATAGCCTAATCAGCCAAGCCAAAAAACCGGGATTCAAACCCGTAGACTTAGGCATCAAAACAGGTATTTCGTTGAAAAACGAATTTAGGAAATCGAGTTCCAACAATGTGCTGGGTAAGCTATCCGGCAGTAAGTATCCCGACGAATACATCATTTACAGCGCCCATTGGGATCACCTCGGTGTCGGCGAGCCTGTTGATGGCGACTCGATTTACAACGGAGCCAATGATAATGCAAGTGGCATTGCCGCACTTTTTGAATTGGCCAAGGGCTTCAAGAGCGCGACCGTGCCGCCGGAGCGCTCCATCCTGTTCCTTGCAGTGACCGCTGAAGAACAAGGGCTACTGGGATCGGCTTATTATGCAGCCAATCCCGTATACCCCCTTAACAAAACCGTTGCCAACATCAACATCGACGCCTTGAGCCCCATCGGAAAAACCAGTGATATCGCCGTTATTGGGCTTGGACAATCCGACATGGACGATTATGCGCGCCGTGCGGCGGCACGCCAAGGGAGAGACATCGTACCGGGGGGCAACCCCTCTGCGGGAAGTTTCTTTCGTTCTGATCATTTCAATTTCGCCAAAGTGGGTGTCCCAGCTTTATATACGGGCAGCGGCAAACATATCGTAGATAAAGACAGTACCGCTGCTGCCGCATTGCAAGAGACATTTGGCAAACGCTACCACCACGTAAGTGACGAATATGACGAAACCTGGGATGTAAGCGGCATGATAGCCGACATTCGCCTCGCATTTGATATCGGCTACAGCTTAAGCCAAGAGCGAACTTTCCCGCAGTGGAAAGCCGGTTCGGAATTCAAGGAAATGGGAGATAGTAGGTTTTAGCACGAGACACTAGACACTAGACAGACTTTAAGACTAACAACTATATATAATATAACTATGTACACAGGAATCAGACATTTACATGCTACGCTTGCTTATGTATTATTGGCTGGGCTAATTATTTCAATTCTTTATGTGCTCTTTGCCTACCTGCAAAATAAGGCCTATAACCGCAAGATGGCGCTGCTGGGATTGATATGTGCCCACCTGCAATTGGTTGTGGGGCTAATCATGTATTTCGTATCGCCGTATGGCATCAAAAACGCCTCAGGAACAGCCATGAAAGACAGTATTGCCCGTCTTTACTTCCTTGAACATCCACTCATCATGTTGATAGCCATCGTCCTTATCACCATTGGCTATTCACGAGCTAAGCGACTGGCTCCGGCCAAAAAGCAAAATGGCACCGTAGCGGTATTTTACCTAATCGCGCTGGTACTCATCTTATCCCGTATTCCTTGGCATGTATGGCCCAGGATATAACGGGTTCAATAGCATTTGCGCATTGCAAAACCCTAATGGTTTTTTTGTTCCATTAGGGTTTTTTTATTCCGGAAAATTCAGTAGCTTTATCCATATATTTTGCCAGACACCAATTATACGCATATCGTAGCCCCTTTCGTGTATTCATGCTTTAATCGCTATAACCCTTAATGGGATCCATTGACAACGATCTAATTGTATAAAACCATGAAAACCGTAAAGCACATTCTCAAGAACAAGCCGGCTGTCGTCTACTCGGTACATCAAGATGTTTCCGTATTGGAGGCCCTGAAAATCATGATGGAAAAAAACATCAGCGCATTGCTGGTCATTGAAAGCGGGTACCTCCAAGGTATTTTCACTGAACGGGACTATGCCCGCAAAATAATCTTACAAGGCAAATCTTCCAAGGATACGCTGATTCGCGAAGTCATGACAACGGATCCCTACACCATCACGCAGCACGAAGCCATTGAGCGCTGCATGCAATTGATGACGAACAATCACTTCAGGCACCTACCCGTATTGGACAATGGCACCGTCATCGGGATGTTATCCATTGGAGACCTCGTCAAATACATCATCGAAGACCAGCGGCAGACCATTAACCAACTGGAGAGCTATATCAACAGTTAAAAAAGCTTAGTATTCGGCGGATACAAAAAAACCCAACCTTAAGGAGGTCGGGCTTATCGCTTATCACCTTGTGGGCAACAAATTATTTCATGATCCGGAACACCACACGGAATACAATAAACCAGCCTAAGGCCAGCAAAATATTCGATATGGTAGAGATCAGAAACGAATCCTGGATAAACCGGAAAAACGTTCCAGCAAGGCCGATGGCCACTGCGATGGCCAGCGTTACATAGTGACGGGTCTGATTTGCTTCGTTATCTGTTTTCCTGGGTGGAGTTTTTTCTAATGTCGTTGCCATGTAAATAACAGTTTGCGCCAAAAGTACAAAAAAATCTGTACCATCATATATGATTGCTTCAATAATTCCATTTGCCGGTCCTAATTATTACCTTTGACGCTTCAACATCATCACGACAATGGCTTTACAAGACAAGATAGATCAGGACATCAAATCGGCCATGCTGGCCAAAGACAACGCTCGGCTCCGTGGCCTACGTGCCATCAAAGCAGCTATTTTGCTCGCCAAAACCGAGAAAGGGTCAGCCGAAGCGCTTACCGAAGATACCGAGATTAAAGTACTGCAAAAACTCGCTAAACAGCGTAAAGAGTCTGCTGAAATTTACCAGCAACAACATCGGGACGACCTCTACCAAATCGAAATGGAAGAACTTGCCGTCATCGAAAGTTACCTGCCCAAGCAGCTTTCCCGAGAAGAAATTGAGGATATTGTCAAACTAGTCATCGCGGAAACGGGAGCCACCGGGCCAAAAGATATGGGTAAGGTGATGGGATCGACCAACCAGAAACTTGCCGGGAAAGCAGATGGCAAAACCATATCCGAAATCGTCAAAACCCTGTTAGCAGGAAATTAGCTCCAGCTATCGGTAGATCAGCTGGTAGCTGATCTACCGATAGCCAAAACTACATCACCTTACGGCTTCCAATTTCTTTGTCGCGCTCGTACGTAGATATGTGGCGTTCTTTCTTACTTTCGAAGATGTCGTCAATGGTAATCATGATTCCCGTTTCTTCCACCGTGCCAAATTCGTCATTGGTGGCTGTACCAAACGTTCTCATGGTAGACGAAAGATTCATATAGGTATTGATCAAAGGCGGTATGTTCTCACCCAGCGCCCGCACTCGGCTGTTCAGGATTTTGTAGCCTTCTTTGTATTCAAGTCCATCAAAAATGGTTTGGAAAGCTGCTGTATCTCCAAAATAGTCAAGTGGTTTAATCGGCCATACCAACCGTTCCTGGTCGGGAAAGTAATGATGCATGAAATAAATCAGCAGGTCGCGTGCTTCCCGGTTGTAATGCGGATACATAGTCACCTTGCCAAATAGGTATTTGACATCCGGATTGAGCTTTACCACGGCCCCTAACCCATCCCACAGGTTGTCCAACGAAAACAACCCTTTGCGGTTGTCTTTGCCGGGCTGATATTTAGGCTGCACAAAAGAACGGCCCAATTCGATGGTGTAGGGCAAATATTCCTGGATGAACTTCGGTGAAAAATGAAAATAATGAGCAGTTGACAGATTGATTTCCCCATCGCTGCTGACGCCTACATCCTTACATTTAATCAGCCGGTACCCGGCAATGATCTCTTCATCCTCCGGATTCCAGGCGATCAGCTGATCATAAGCATCGGGACAGGTGTCATTATAGTCCAGATCCAATGCCAACCCGGTACCACCGCCAGCAGCCCTGAAGGTAAGTTCTCGCAATCGCCCGATTTCCCTTACGGTGTGCGGTGCATTGTGGTGATTTATCAGATAAATTTCGTTATTCCCATTGTTGGTATAACGGACAAATACCTCCTGAGTAAGCTCCCTTTTTATGAAATTCCGTTCAACAGGTGCTATTATTTCTTGCATATAGTTAATTTTCAGGGGCTAAGTTATAAACCGTTCGTTTAACCTCCGCCGCCCACTCTTTTTCACTTTTGGCGCCGTCAAAATAGGTATAAGAAATTGGTTTTCCTATACGGATGGTCACTTTTTTGTTTCGTTGGGCAAACATTTCGTCTGCAAGGTAAAACATTTCAATGTTGGCTTTGATGCCAATAGTTTCCCTGAAACGGGCGAAATTATAAAAAAAATTGGAATTTTTTCCATCGATATATACCGGCACAATATCTTTCCGGTACTTTTTCGCTTTGTTGATAAAACTTTTCTTCCATTCCAGATCTTCAACTTTACCGTGTTGTTTACGGGAAACCAATCCAGCAGGAAATACCAGTAAGGCATGCTCCTGGGCATAGGCTTCTTCAATCTGTGCGATACCCTGTCGTCCCTGCGCACCATGTTTATTGACCCCTACAAATAAGGGTTCGAGGTTCTTGATGTTCAGCAAGATGTCATTGACCAAAAACTTGATGTCTTCCCGGTACTTGCCCAAAGCATGCATAAAGGCAATCCCGTCCAACCCGCCTAAGGGATGGTTCGAGGCAAAAATCACGCCGCCTGTCTTCGGTATATGCGCTGCACCTGTCAGCTCCACCACGACCCCCAAATCGGCTATTAGCGCATCGACAAAGGCCAAGCCATACAGCTGCCCATTTTTTGCCATAATGTGGTTGATGTCATCCTCATGCACCACCCGCTCAATATAGCGCAGCACAAATCGGGGTATCCATTTAAGTAACACCGGGTTTTTCTTGCGGATAACCTCCCTGATAACGATGTATTTGCTCTTATCTTCCAAAACGATATTCAACCAAGCAATTGATGTCCTATTCCCAGCAATTATAGCCGCCGAAGCGTTTAGCAGCCAAAAGTAGTAAAAGTTCCGATATTGTCATCTCTTTGTTTAATTCCCACGAAAAATCCGATAATAGTGAAAAAAAAAGTAAAATAGTCGTTGATATCACCAAAACGAAGTAATTTTGACAAACAAGTTAGATTAATTTAAACGATTGGCTGTTTTATTCGTTTAACTAAAAAAGGAGCATAGGGGAAACCATGAATATAGGTCAAGTCATCATCGACCGCAATTATGCAATAAGCCCGTCGGATAGCATACGCCATGCGCTGGACAAAATGGCCGATCTCCGATTGGCCCAGTTGCCATTGGTAAAAAGCGACCTTTTCCTGGGCCTTGTAGCTTATGAGTCATTGGCCGGGCGCCCGAAACCGGACAACAGCATCCAGGAAACAGACATTACCTATCAACAGGTACACATCTACGATACCCAGCACGTGTATGATGCCATGCTCTTTTTCCAAATCCATCAACTGGATTTATTGCCGGTGATTGACGACCAGCACAATTACCTAGGCGCGGTGACGCCACTTGATTTGATCAATGCACTAAGCCAAGCCATGTCCATCCCCCAGCCCGGCGGGATTATCGTATTGGAAATGGGAAACCGCGATAATGCCCTATCGCATGTCGCTCATATCGTCGAAGCCGACAATGCACAGATATTGAATTCCTATGTCCATGCGTTTCCGGATTCTCCCCGTTTGGAGGTTACAATAAAAATCAACAAATCAGATATCTCATCAATCATCGCTGCTTTCCTGCGGCATGATTATACGATCAAGGCCACCTATAATGACGAAAATAGCCGCGATAATTCCCACGATCGCTATGAACAACTGATGAATTATATCAATATGTAACTATGAAGATAGCGGTTTATGGGAGAGAATTCCATTCATCAGTCGTTCCCTATGTACAGCGTTTGTTTGATTCGTTAATTGCTAAAAACACCGAACTGTGGATATACAAGGATTTCCATGAATTTTTAGAACAGCAGGTTGATTGCCCGCAAAAGCTTTACACGTATGCCACGCACGACGAATTGCCGGACGATATCGGTTTTATGTTGAGTTTAGGGGGCGATGGCACCATGCTCGCGGCGGTCTCCATCGTAGCGGATTCGGGCATTCCGGTTGCCGGTGTCAATTTCGGCAGGCTGGGTTTTTTGGCTGATATCAATAAGGATGATATCGATGCTTCCCTGGAAGCCATCCTTATGGGCGAATACAACATCCAAAAGCGGACGCTGCTGTCCGTAAAATCCGACCAGAGAGCGCCGCTATTTGAGGGGAGTCATTTTGCGCTCAATGACATTACGCTCTTTAAATCGGATAGTTCAGCGATGATTACCGTCAATGTATACCTCAACGGCGAACTGCTCAATGCTTATTGGGCAGATGGTATCATCGTGGCCACTCCCACAGGCTCTACGGCTTATTCGCTGAGTTGTGGTGGCCCGATTATTATGCCCGGAAGCGGCAACTTTGTCATCACGCCCATTTCTCCGCACAATCTCAACGTCAGGCCGGTGGTCATATCAGACGACATGGAGCTGGATTTGGAAATCGAAAGCCGAAGCGGCAAATTCTTGCTGTCCTGCGATTCCAAGACCACCACCATTTCCACCGACATCCGGCTCAAGATCAGCAAAGCGCATTATCAGGTAAACCTTATCCGATTAAAAAATTACAGCTATTTCACCAACCTACGCAATAAATTACTTTGGGGCCTTGATGCGCGGAATTATTAATGGAACACAGATTTGGCGGATTTACACGGAGTTCTTTATACGTAAACGAAAATAATTATCTTTAGCCCTTTATAAATAGACAACCCCCATACGGTGCTCCGAGGATTTTTGACGTTACTCATTGCTTTCCAACTCATGAATGTCCAAGCGCAGGAATGGGAAATTGGTTTGCAAGGCGGCGCCTCAGGCTATATGGGCGATATCAACCCCGAAAATCCCCTGGCTTTCAACGACTGGTCGGCCGCTGCGTTTGTCAAATACAATTTTAACCATACTTGGGGGCTCCGTGGTAACTTTGCTTATGCCAATCTATTTGCACATGATTTTTATTCGAGCGTCCAGCAGCGACAAAATCGCTACCTGGGTTTTTTCGGAGCCGTGAAAGAAGCCGCTTTATTGGTGGATTTCAATTTCTTCAAGTGGTTGCCGCAACGGGGCAGGATCGTGTATACACCCTATATTTTTGCAGGCATAGGAGGTATCCTCTTCGACCCGAAGTGGCGGAGCGTTTCAGGAAATGACATCAAATTGCGCCATTACTACACAGAAGGTGTAATATACCAAAACAAAACGATTACCATCCCATTTGGCGCAGGCTTCAAATACAACCTGCGGGGACCGTGGACCATCGGTGCTGAACTTGGCTATCGAATGACCTTAACGGATTATCTGGATGATGTGAGTGGTGATTATTTCGATTACGACGTTTATTACAACTATGCCCTTTCAAATGGTTTTGCACCTGTTTCACGATCCGATTGGGGAAACATAGCAAATCCGAGTAATTCGCCGATAGGTTCCCAACGTGGCGACGGACGCCCTTACGATTCGTTCATGACCGTAGGCATCACCCTGTCATACACCATTTTCAAAGGCGGGTGTCCGGAATGGAGGTGATTCCGTTCGAAAAATTATATTAACTTTGCGCCAAATTAACGGATGGATATCAAAGAAAAGATAGATAAGTCACGGCTTCCCCAACATGTAGCCATCATCATGGACGGCAATGGGCGATGGGCGAAAGAACGCGGTAAGCTGCGCGTGTTTGGTCATCAAAACGGTGTAGCAGCGGTGCGGGACACGGTGGAAGGTGCGGTTGAAATCGGCGTCAAATACCTGACCCTCTATGCTTTTTCCGCCGAAAACTGGAATCGGCCAAAATTAGAAGTATCCGCGCTGATGGAACTCCTTGTCAATACAATTAATAAAGAAACCAAGACCCTTATGGATAATGGCGTCAAGCTTAACGCCATCGGTGATTTAGCCAAGTTGCCCACCAAATGTTACCTCCGGCTTCACGAAGCGATGGAAAAAACAGCCGCTAATACCAATTGTACGTTGACGTTGGCATTGAGCTACAGCGCACGTTGGGAAATCACGGAAGCGGCCCGGCAATTGGCCCGCCAAGTCCAATCAAACCAAATCAGCCCTGATGATATTAATGAACAGCTATTCGCTCAGCATCTTACCACCCGTAATGTACCGGATCCGGAGCTTATGGTTCGCACAAGTGGCGAACAGCGCATCAGCAACTACCTACTTTGGCAATTGGCCTATGCCGAATTATACTTCACTGATAAAATGTGGCCGGAGTTCAGAAGGAATGACTTATTTGAAGCTGTCATTGCTTATCAACAGCGTGAACGTCGCTTCGGACTCACCAGTGAACAACTGAAATAAGGATTAATGATTAATTGTGCAGGGTCTGTTATCTCATGTCTGTTGTCTCGTGTCTCAAAAAAAAACCTTTTAACAAAAATTAACAACTGTTTGACGTACTTTAGCGGCGATAAATTAGATAGATGAAGCGGATACTCTTTTTTGTACTTATTACCATATTGGCGGCAGAGACCTCCATTGCCCAGCAACGCGGAACACCCGTGGGTAATTCAGATGAATTTAGCTACCTCAACCCCCAGAATTACATTATTGGAGGAATAACGGTAAGTGGTACGGAATACCTTGATAATGATGTACTTATCACCATATCAAAACTAGTGGTTGGATCACGCATCGAAGTACCGAGCGATGCTACATCAAATGTGGTAAAAAACCTGATGAATCAAGGCCTGTTTGACAATGTGGAACTTTATGCGGACGCCGTAAAAGGCGATTCGATTTTTTTCAACATCCATGTCGTCGAACGCCCACGCCTCACCCGTATCGATATCGAAGGGCTCAGCAAGACCCAAACGGAGGATGTCCGCAAGCAGCTCAATGAAAACACCGGTAAAATCGTCAACGAAAATTTGATGAATACCACGCGGAATACCATCACCCGCTACCTCAGCGAAAAGGGGTATTTATACCCTGAAATCACGATGGCTCCCGTGAAGGACTCCACTCAGGCAAACAATCAGATCCTGGTAGTGAACGTGGATCGCAACCGCAAGGTACGTGCCCATCGCATCAATTTTACAGGCAATGAAGAGTTTTCACAACGCCAGCTCCGCAAGTTTTTCAAGGGCGTAAGGCAACGTACTTGGTGGCGTATCACCGGACCGGGCAAATTCAAGGAAGAGAAATATAAGGAAGCGAAAGAAAACCTCATCGCCAAGATGCACGAACGCGGTTACCGCGATGCAGAAATTCTTAGGGACACCTTTTACAAATACAACAACCGGAATGTCATCGTTGATATCGACCTCTATGAAGGCCCGAAATACTACTTCGGCAACATTTCTTGGCAGGGGAATGCAAAATACTCGGACTCGATATTGAACGTCATCTTAGGTATTGAGAAAGGTGAAGTATTCAGTGAAGAAAAACTCAATACCAAACTTAGCGGGCCTACCCGAAACAGTGATGATATCCTTTCGCTGTATATGAATGACGGCTACCTGACCTTTACCGTAGACCCCATACAGACCAAGATATACAACGACACCATCGACTTGGATCTACGCATCTATGAAGGGGCCCAGTTTACCGTCAACAACATCATCCTTAAAGGAAATGACGTGACCAATGATCGCGTATTACTCCGTTCCATCTACACCAAACCCGGCCAGAAATTTTCCAAGGAACTGCTGATGCGCAGTACCCGCGAAATTTCCCAATTAGGCAACTTTGACGAACAAAAGACCAACCCGGTACCCACCAACCTCAACCACGCTGATGGAACCGTGGATATTGAATACAATGTGGTGGAAAAACCGTCCGACCAAGTGGAGCTTTCCGGCGGTTTCGGTGCAGGCCAGGTTATCGGCACGTTGGGTCTCAATTTCAACAACTTCTCCACCCGCAATATTTTTGATAAAGGTGCCTGGAAACCCTTGCCAAGGGGCGATGGCCAAAAATTGAGCCTCCGTGGCCAAACCAGCGGCAAGCGCTATCAGTCGTACAGCTTCTCGTTTTCCGAACCGTGGTTGGGCGGTAAGAAACCGATTTATTTCGGGGTGAGTGCCTTTACCTCATCGTCTTCATTCGGCGGCTTTGACTATTGGACGGGCAGGCAGATTGTGGGCGATGCCGACTTAAACCGGATTTGGATGAACGGGGTGACCGTGAGTTTGGGTAAACGCCTCCAATGGCCCGACAATTATTTCCAGTTGAACTACTCATTGGGATTCCAGCAATATAAGTTGCAGAACTACCCCGGATTCCTGTTTGAAAATGGCACGTCCTACAACATCAACCTTACGCAAGAGATTAGCCGCAATTCAGTGGATGCCCCGATATATCCAACAAGCGGTTCGCACCTGCGGTTGACCATCCAGGTCACGCCGCCTTATTCGAGCTTTAACAGCATTAATTATCCCACTGCGCCAAATGACGAGCGGTATAAGTGGACAGAGTACCATAAATGGAAGTTTGACTCCCAATGGTTTACCCGGATTGCCGGCAAACTGGTTCTCAAGGCACAAGCGCAATTCGGTTTCCTGGGCACGTATAACAGCGTAACAGGCCAGTCGGCATTCGAACGGTTTAAGCTCGGTGGCGATGGGATGATGGGCTTCGACTTCCTGCAAGGCTCGGAGATCATCGCCATGCGGGGGTATGCCAACGGGATGGTCATACCCGACGGCGCAGATGTGAATATTGCCCGTAACTCGGGCAGCCCTATATACAACAAATACCAACTGGAACTGCGGCACCCCGTGATGCTGAATGACCAAGCTACCGTGTTTGTACTGGCCTTTGCTGAAGGTGGTAACACCTGGAATAACTTCCGGGATTTCAATCCCTTCAAAGTACGCCGATCGATAGGTGTAGGAGCCCGTATCTTCCTGCCTATCTTTGGTTTGCTGGGTATTGATTATGGCCATGCATTTGATCCGATACCGGGCGTTCCATCCAGCACGTGGCGGCAGAATTTCACCTTCAGCATCATGCAACAGATGGGGGGATTTTAATATAATATAGATTTGAGATTAAAAAAATGGAATTACTTTTGCAGTGATGTTCACCACTAAAGTCATATAATCATGAACGCAAAAAAAATAATGGGAATCGTTGTTCTGCTGGTTCTTACCTCGTCCGCAGCATTGGCCCAGCGATTTGCCTACGTGGATTCTGAATATATCCTGAAACATATACCCGAATACCTTGCTGCCCAAAAGCAGTTGGATGCATTATCCGTACAATGGCAGGAAGAGGTCGACAACCGTTTTGCTGAAATCGAAAAGCTTTATAAAGCTTACCAAGAAGAACAGGTTTTGCTTAGTGAAGAAATGCGCAGGAAACGGGAAGATGAAATTGTGCTCAAAGAACAGGAAGCCCGGGAATTCCAGCGGCAGAAATTCGGCTTTGAAGGCGACCTCTTTCAGGAGCGCACCAAATTGATCCAACCCATCCAAGATCGGGTGGCACAAGCCATCCAAACCATTGCTACCGACCAAAGTTTGGATATCATCCTGGATAAAGGAAGCGAGGTAACTTTCCTCTACGCCAACCCCAAATTGGATAAAAGCAACGATGTCATTACCCGTTTAGGATATAAACCCGATCCGTCACTTGCGGAAAATTAATCCATTTCGTATCATTGCGGGACTTTTAGGAAAAGTAACAAGAATAATAACGTATAATCACAGACAGGGGTAAGTGATCGTAGCCCCAAAACAACAAGTAAAATCAAAATGGATAGCATGAAAAATTTGTTTAAAGGTGTAGTGGTGGTAGGGCTGCTGTTTTTATCAACCGGACTCGTAAGTGCTCAGCAGAAGATTGGCCATGTCAATTCAAATGACATCATCCAGTCGATGGCCGAATTCAAAACCGCGAATGCGGAATTTGAAACCCTTTCGAAAAGCAAGGAAGGCGAATTGCAGCAAATGGGCGCTGAATACCAAAAAAGGATAACTGCCGCACAAGACCTGCAACGCAATCGCAGCGAAGCCAACAGGGACTCTATTGATGCCAAATTACAGACCCTTACTGTGGAAGTAAATGATATCGAAAGAAGGATCCAAGAATTCCAGCAAGTAGCCCAGCAAGAGCTGGAGCAAAAACGCGAAGAACTGTTCGCGCCCATCTTTCAAAAGGCAAACACAGCCGTTCAAGCGGTAGCGAAAGAAAAAGGCTATGCGTATGTGTTTGACATCGCAAATAGTGGCATTCCCTACTTCGCCGGTGGCGACGATTTGACTGCGGATGTCAAGACCAAGCTGGGAATTACGGCTACAACACCTGCAGCCACACCATCCAATCCATAAGAGGTATATCGAACACCTATATTAACTAAAGCGGAATGTACAACCATTCCGCTTTTTTATTGTCCCTAACCCCTTAAATCTTAAAATCCATCTAAATAATTTATTATGCTTGCATAGCATTTTAAATTCCGTATTTTCGTAGTGGTTAGGTGGTATAGGCTATATAAACCCAATATATGATAGGCCAACTCATTTTCGGAACACTATTACTTGCTGCGGTGGCGCTGGCCATTTGCAACGCTCGTAAAATCTTCCAAAACATCCGGTTGGGACGGGATGAGCGGCGCTTTGATCACCCCTCAAAACGGTGGCGGGCTATGCTCTTGGTAGCTTTCGGCCAAAAGAAGATGTTTAAGCGCCCCTTCGCTGCGTTGCTCCACCTATTTGTCTATCTTGGATTTTGCATTATCAACATCGAGATGCTCGAAATCGTCATCGATGGCCTGTTCGGCACCCATCGCGTTTTTTCGGGCCTGGGGGCTTTTTATGCCTTGCTTATCGGTGCCTTTGAATGGCTCGCATTGGGGGTGTTGGCCGGATGCATCGTGTTTCTGATGCGACGCAACATCGCGCGAATAAGGCGCTTTTCCGGCACCGAGATGACTCCGTGGCCACGGACGGATGCCAATCTTATCCTCACTGCCGAAATCCTGCTGATGGCCGCTTTTCTGACCATGAATGCAGCCGACCATAACTTGCAATTACTGGGTGCACCGCACTATACGCAAGCAGGTGCGTTTCCGGTGAGTGGATGGTTGCTTCCGTTGTTACCGGATGATGTTTCATCGCTCATCGGCATCGAGCGCTTTTGCTGGTGGTTCCATATCATTGGGGTGCTGGTCTTTCTCAATTACCTCCCCTACTCCAAGCACCTGCACATCGTGCTTGCCTTTCCAAACACCTATTTTTCGAACCTGAATCCCAAAGGGCATTTTACCACTATGGAGAGCGTGGCCAATGAAGTAAAGGCGATGCTCGATCCAACGTACACGCCGATGGCCATAGCTGCCACACTTCGTTTTGGGGCAAAAGACATATCGGATCTCACGTGGAAAAACCTGCTGGAAGCCTATACCTGCACCGAATGCGGACGGTGCACGGCAGTATGCCCTGCCAACATGACGGGTAAGCTGCTATCCCCCCGGAAAATCATGATGGACACCCGCGATCGCATGGTGGAGGTAGGCAATAAGGTCCGCAAAAACAAGGAATTGACGGAAGATGGAAAATCCCTGTTAGACGATTACATCACCCGCGAGGAAATCTGGGCCTGCACCACCTGCAACGCCTGTGTGGAAGCCTGCCCCGTAAACATCAATCCACTGGAAATCATCATGGAGCTCAGGCGATATGCCGTGATGGAAGAATCCCAGGCCCCCGCCAGCCTCCATGCGATGTTTAGCAATGTAGAGAATAATGGGGCTCCCTGGAAATATGCACAAGCAGATAGAGCAAATTGGGTGGATGGTAATTAGCAAATGAACGAACTCAACATACCCACGATGGCCGAGCTGATGGCCAAAGGAGAAACCGCCGATATCTTATTTTGGGTAGGCTGTGCGGGCAGTTTTGACGAGCGTGCCCAGCGCATTACCCGTGATATCTGCAAAATCCTGCACCATGTGGGCATCAAATACGCCATCCTTGGCACGGAAGAAAACTGCACGGGCGATCCCGCCAAGCGTGCGGGCAACGAATTTCTCTTCCAGATGCAAGCCTTGATGAATATCCAAATCCTCGATGGGTACGAAGTAAAAAAAATTATCACTGCTTGTCCCCATTGTTTCAATACGCTCAAAAACGAATACCCCGATTTGGGTGGCCATTATGAAGTCATCCACCATACACAGCTTATCCAGCAGTTGATTGACGAAGGCAAGCTTAAAGCCGAGGGCGGCGAATCCTTCAAGGGCCGACGCATCACCTACCATGATCCCTGCTACTTAGGCCGCGGCAATGAAGTCTATGAAGCACCGCGCAAGGCCTTGGAAAGTCTTGACGCCCAACTGGTGGAAATGAAACGATGCCGCAGCAATGGCCTATGCTGTGGCGCCGGGGGTGCCCAACTATTCAAGGAGCCCGAAAAGGGAAAGAAAGACATCAATACCGAACGCATCGAGGAAGCACTGGAAACCCAGCCGGAAATCATCGCCGCTGCCTGCCCATTTTGCATGACCATGCTGCGTGACGGCATTAAAATCAAGGAAAAAGAACAGGACGTACAGGTACTGGATATCGCCGAAATCACGGCGAGGGCGAATGGGTTGTGACGAAAGAACACCCCTCAATCAGAAAATATTCGCGATCTATTATTGCCGATGGATTAATTTTCCAAAATAGTGAAACTTGGTTTTTGCTTTCAACCGTTCTTTTCTTTAGCAAGATTTTTTTCTCCGTGCGATTCCTAAAGTACTTATTATCCAGATAAACATTCAGCGCCACGATGCCTATGTTGGCCATCGCCAATGCAATCAGCAGCAAACAGTATTCGTCTAAAATTTCCATTTCAAAAGACGTAAATATCGATTTCATTTATTTGTTAATGATTAATAGAAGTTACCGATACCATCTATACGTAATCCCTGCAATAAATAACCGGCCGGGCTGACCGGGCATGAGCATGTGTTTAAAGTCCAAAAGATTGTCTACTGTCAGCCGGATGCTTAATCGCTGTTGCATCCATTTCTTTTCCATAGACATGTTGAGCAACGTATGCTCCGGCACAAACGTATCAAAACGGTCGATAAACTGGTTGCCATTATAATCGGCAAATGGATACTTCCCCCTGTAATTGATCCGTACGGACATACTGGCATCCCATGGGCGATACGTATAGAAAACCCGGGCATTGAGCATGTGGCGCGAGCGGTTTTCAATACCCCAATAGTCCGAGGCCTTAGGGCTGAACGATTCTCCGGTAATCGGGTTGTGGATGTTTTGATTGTAAGGCCAATGGCCTGTGCGTATACTATCCACTACACTCAAATCACGGGAGATCAAATATTGATAGCCTACACTGATGTCGAGGCCTTCCACTGGGGTAAGATTGATCGTCGCTTCGGCACCCTTATTTGTCGCGCGGGATAGGTTCTGATACGAATAGATCTGACCCACAGCCGTACCGGTAGCCACCAGCACCGCATTGATTTGGTTGCGGAGCTGATGATAGAACACTCCGCCCTCCACTTTCACCCATGAAGATGGATTCCATACCAGTCCCGCATTCCAGGAAGTATTGCGCTCCGCCTGTAAATTTTGATTCAGTTGATCCACGATATATTGGCGAAGTTCGCTGATCTGCCCATTGTCCTGCAACTGCTGCAACGTCTTGCCCAGCAGGTCATTGCCGATGACCAGGTAGTTGGCTGCCGGGTTATAAAATACCAGGTACCGCATCCGGAAATCCGGTGCCTTGAAACCCGTACCTACCCCCGCTTTCAGCAACAACCGACGGTCGATTTGATATTGCACTCCCAAACTTGGATTCAGCCTGCCCCCATAATACTGCGTGTAATCGTATCGGAGTCCCCCCAATGCCGAAAACCGCTTGGACACCTGCCAATCGCCCTGCACATAGCCAAAGGTCGTTGCCATATGGCGAATGTCGCCCAGTGCCTGTTCATCCAGCTTTTCCAGGCTTCCACCCAACCCGCCCGTGAGGCCTATGCCTGCATCTGGGATACTGAGTGCAAATTGCTGTTCGAAACGGTGGAGCGACTGACCAAACACCTCACTGCTGGCTACCGATTGCTGCTGTTCCCACAACACGCTCATGTCTGATGTATAACGTGTGAAATAGTAACGGCTCATGCTGCGCAGGCCGGAACGGAAGGTATGGTCAAATGAGGCAGACAAATTCAGGTCTTGCTCATCCTGGCTATCACCGGATACCCAACCATCCCCCCAGTCTTTGGGCATGTAGGACTTGCGCAGCCCATAGCGGACGCTGGTCCCTATCGTGCTGTTCTTGGTGAGCCGATAGCGGACACGGCCCTGTATACCGTAGTTGTCATATGGCGCACTGGTCGCGCCAGACGACAGGTAGGGATTCGTATTGAATCCATCCGTTCGGTAATAATTGGCGCTCACCGTCGCTGAGCCGCGTTGGTGGTGAAAGGGAGCTTCGCCGTCTACGGTCGCGTCTACGATATTCAGGCTGCCGTAGCTCACAGATGTTGAGGCTTGTGGTTGCACCGCCCCGTAACGTGTGATGATGTTGATAGCACCGCCGAGTGCTTCACTGCCGAACAAGCAGGAGGAAGCCCCTTTGACAATCTCGATGCGCTCGATGTTGCTCACGCTGATGCGGGATAGGTCGAAGTTACCGCTATTGCGGCCTACCATGGGCTGCCCGTCGATCAGTACCATCACGTATTCGCTGCTAAACCCCTGTAGCTGCACCCCCACTGAGCGGCTGCCGCCGCTGATGTTGTTGACGATGGCCACGCCGGTCTGCTCTTTGAGCACCTCGTCCAGTCGACGACTCCCCATCAGCTCGATTTGCCGCCGTGTGATGATCTGCATGGGCATGGCTGCCCGATCGAGTCGAATTAAGTTGTCCGGCGTCGGGGCAAGCGAGCGATCACCCGTCACGTTTACTTCGCCGATAGTCTGATCACCTGCAAGCAGGGTGACAGCTATGGCTTTATTCTCGTCCTGCCCCACCATCACCGAATCCACGAACGTGCGAAAACCCGTGTGTGTCACCTGCAAGAGGTAGATTCCCGGGTAAAGTCCTTCGACACGGAACTCACCAACCGAATCGGTCTGTATGAGGTGGCGGTCGGGCTCAAGGAGTACCGTAGCACCTAAAACCGGCCGCCCCTTACTATCGGCGACGCGGCCGTCAAGCGTTCCAGCCACTTGCGCCTCGCCGTGAAAGGCCAAACCAATAAGAATAATAGACAAACACTCCCTGATCCCAGCCATGCCCTTACTTTCGGTACAGTTGATAAGACAGCCCTACAAAATAAACACGCCCCGGCTGAGAAGGCACCTTCTGATCCACGAAATCAAGCATATTCTCCGAGGTGAGACGAAGCGACATGCGCTGTGCCGGAAACCGCTTTTCCAGCCCGGCATTCAGGAGGTAATGCCCGCGGACGAATGTATCAAAACGATCCATATAACCGTTGTTGTTCAGATCGCTAAACGGGTAGCGGCCACGGTAGTTCACGCGCACATTAGCGCTCAACTGCAAAGGCTGGTACGTATAAAATACGCGGGCATTAAACATATGCACCGAGCGGTTTTCAATACCCCAGTAATCGGACGTCGAAGGCGTGTAATTCACAAAACCCGTGCTGGGATCAAACAGTGGACTGTAATATTTCCCACCCTCCCGGATTTCGTCGCCAACCGTCCGGTCTTTGGCTACCAAGTACTGGTAGCCCCCGCTGACCTGAAGGTCCGGTATGGGCTTGTAACTCAATGATAATTCCGCACCCTGAAAATAGGCCTTAGCATGGTTGCGGTAGGAATAGATCAATCCTCCCTGCACATCCCGACCGATCAGTACGGAATTGATCTGGTTGGTGATATCGTGGTGAAACACGCTGCCTTCGGCCCGTATGTTCCTGTCTGGAGACTCCCAGATCAAGCTCACGTTGTACGATTTGCTCATTTCGGCATTCAGTGCAAGCCCCTTGATCTCATCGTAAACAGGCTCCAGTTCATACTGGCTCACCTGCCCGCTTTCGCGCATCGCGTTGATCACATCGCGCATGGCATACGAACCGACCACCATGTTGTTATACGCCGGGTTGTAGAATACTTGGTAAAGTTTGCGCATGTCCGGGGCCTTGAAGGCCGTACCATAAGCCGCTTTCAGCCGCAGCGTAGGAAGCAACTGGTACTGCAACGCCGCGCTGGGATCCAGCCGCCAGCCATAGTCGACGATGTGGTCGTAGCGCAGGCCCACCGTAAACTCCAATTTGGATGTGATATTCCAGTTGGCCTGCGAGTAGGCAAAGAGCGACTTGATTTCGCTGATGTCGTTGAGGATGTTCTGGTCGATGCCTTCGATGCTGCCGCCAACACCGGTAATCACATCCAGCTTTTCAGGGATGCTGTAGGAAACCTGTTGCTCCAACCGGTTGAACAACTGGCCGAAGGTGGTCTGGCTGATGCTATCGCCCTGCGACAGGGCCACATTCATGTCGGCGTGGTATCGCGTAAAGTAATAGCGCGTCATGCTGCGCCAATGTTGATTGAAGCGATGGTCGAAGTTGGCCGACAGGTTCACGTCCTGCTCGTCGAGCACATCTTCCGTGCGATAGTTTGCCCCGGCGAAATCTTTGCTCATGAAGCTGCGCCGCAAGCCATAGCGTCCGCTCACGGATAATCGATTGGCCTCGTTGAACTGGTAACGGAACCGTCCCTGTGCCCCATAATTGTCGTATGGCGGCGCCGTGGTACCCACGATGGTACCCTGGTTGGTGTTGAAGCCGCCCGTGTGGTAATAATTGGCGTTGAGTGCCACACTGCCCTTTTGCCGCAACACCGGTGCTTCCCCATCGAGCGACACATCGACCGTCTCGTTGCTGCCGTAGTTGACCGACGCGAGTGCCTGCGGTTGCGACACCACCTGCCGCGTGATCACATTGATCGTACCACCCAGCGCATCGCCTCCATAGATATTCGCCGCGGATCCCTTGGTGATTTCCACGCGCTCGATGTTGCTCACACTGATGCGCGAGAGGTCGAAGTTGCCGCCATTGCGCCCTACCATGGGTTGCCCGTCGATGAGTACCATTACGTATTCGCTGCCAAAACCCTGCATCTGCACCCCTACCGATCGAGAGCCGCTGGCGATGTCGTTTACGATGGCCACACCCGTCTGCTCCTTCATCACCTCGTCGAGGCGGCGGCTGCCCATCAATTCGATGGTGCGGCGGTCAATCACCGTCACTGGCATGATGGTGTTTTCCAGTTTCACCAACGTCTCGGTATTGGCATTGATGCGCCTGCCGGTCACATCTACCTGATCGAGCGACTGCTCATCAATGGTCAGGCGGAAATTCAGTTCAGTGATGTCCCGCGTTAGGGAAACCTGCTCCTCATGCTTGCGGTAGCCCACGGCATAAACGCTCACCGTGACCGTACCGCGTGCCAAGCCCACCAAGCTAAATCGTCCGGCCTCATCCGTGACGGCCACCGGCCCATCTGGCAAGATGCACACTTCAGCACCTGCGATGGCACTGTCTGCTTGGTTGGTAACAGTACCTGTCAGTGTGCTGCTTTGGCCGTATACCTGAAATAGGCATGCCGTCAATAAAAGCAGTAAAAAATATTTGTTCATTGTTGTATCCAAACTTTTGTCACTCATTTTTAAGCAGACATATTGGATACAGGGGATTTAGTTTCTCAACTTTTATTTGTTTCCGTAATGACCCCAGAATGAAAGGATCAATACAATTACTTTGTCTTCTTGAATTCTATAGACTAATCGGTGTTTGTCAGAAATTCGCCTTGACCAAGTCGGAAAATCGTAATGTTTCAATTGTTCAGGTTTTCCGGTACCAAAGGTCGGGTGGTCACGGAGTTCATTTAATAATTTATCGATTTTCAAGAGTATTTTTTTGTCGCCCGATTTTTTATGCTTTTCAATGTCTGATTCAGCATCCGGAGTCAGTTCAATCGAATAACTCATAATCCCAAAAACTCCCGCTGTTGGTCTTTTGGAAGCGATCTGGTTTTTCCCTGTTCAGCCTGAGCAATGGAATTATCTATTTTGGCAAGAAAATCTTTTTCACTCAATAAGGTTTCGTCTTCATATTGCCCTATTTCAAAACGAATCTCCAACTCTTTCAATAAAGATTTGAGCAAAGATTTTTGACGTTCATTTTTAGGATAAATCGTTATACTTTCCATAGCGCTTTGTTTTTAAAAATAAAAACATGTACAAAAATACACAAAAATATTTTATAGCCGGAATACTTCAATTGTCCCTGTTTCCAATATGTCAAAGAACAAATCGCGCGCGTAGTTTATTGAACGCAGATAATGCGGATCAAACGGATAGCCGCTGATTCTTTCTTTTCCCTTCTTTCCGACTTCCGGTCTTCCCGACTCTCAACTCACCTCAATCCTTCGTCCGCACATTCCTACTTCCATCCTGCTGAATGAAATACCGGAACGTGAGATACGGCGACGGCCAGTTTCGATCGGTAAGCACCTCCGGTGCGCCTTTGTACATGCTGATGAGCTGGAGCTTTCCGTAGCGATAACTACCATCAGGTTGCTCCAGTCGTAAATAATATGCTCTGTATGGAAAAGGCTTGGCAATGAAGGTACTGCCGATTTCATACCAGGGATTTACGCCCGGACCATATTGTGACACGCTACCTATATGCAGCTGGTCGGCAGGACGGTTGTCGAAAAACTCATCCTCCGGCGCCTCATCCATAAAGTCGTAACCATACTCATACATGATTAAGGACGATTTGGTAATCGGGCTTCCGGTGGCCGGACTGAACCGCGCCCGACCATTGTTCAGGTAGACCAAACTATTGAATTCGTCGGTGAAGGCCAAGTCCCATTCGTCGGTTTGTAAATACCGGACGGAGTCCGCGTGATCCCTAACAAAGACTTGCTTACCATCCCGGAAACGGTAAAGGAACATACTGTAAATACCCGCTTCCTTACCGCTCTTACCATACTCGATCTGTATGAAATCCATATTTTCCCGATAGTTGGCGTCATTAACCATCAGCTCCCAGGCCGTGCCATTGTACTGGTATACCCGGTTGTTATCGTTATCCCGGTAGGCCCATCCCGTCTCCGGATTTGGCGGTGGATCTTTTACATAACCGCGCCAATTAACGAAGATGCTATCATTTTCAGCGGTTCCCCGTTCTCCGAATATTTCCATTTGATACCATACGCCACTACGGTAGATGTAATGCAGATTATCCGATGTGTTGCGGTAGGCGCTGTTATCGGCGGTCCCTACCGGATGGGATGAGGCATCGGACAGCCAGGTAATAGCCTGTTCATGTGCGTTTATTTCTTCCCTCCAGACACTGTCCGCACGGCTTCCTTTGACAATATCCACACCGATGGCAGCATTCAAGACTTCGCCACCATACGGCACGAAGCGGATGGAATCCGTCCACCGCGAATCGTAATACCGCTGCCGCAGGTAGAGATCGCCATCCTCGTAGTTATCGTCCCAACCGTCGGTAGCCAGTGTATCACCCGGCAGGTCATACACCGTCGTACTGCGGCCGTCTTCGTAGTTGGGCAGCGGATTTTCGAGCTTGTAACAGGAAGTTAAACTTAGCAGTATCAAACAACCAATGGCTATTCCTGCTGATTTTACTGCCATCTGATTAATCTCTACTTTCCAATAAAACCGTCTTTTTACGTGTATCCAAATCGGTATATTGTGCCAGTGCATCGCTTCGCTGACGCATCGTATTACTATAGCCACTATTCGTATCGTAGGTAGTGGTTCCGTAGAAATATTCACCAACCTGATAGATAAATTCAGGCTGTACCCTATTGATATAATATCCGTCCCTGGCCGCCTCGGCTATAAATGGATTGTTGGCCTGTGCCTCGAAGGGAATTTTAATCTGGTTGCCCTCAATAACCGCTGTACCCGTAAAATCTGCACCTATGCTTCTGTTTATGGTTTCGTGCAATAAGTTAACACTTAACCTATACAGGTTATCCTTTGTAAAGTATTTCCTGAACTGGTCAATATCAATTTTAGGGTTTAAATTAACGGTCAGTGTAAGCGTATCACCGAGATAAACGGTTTGTCCGGCTTCTTTTAAGGTGAAGGATGTGGCAATGTTTGACAGTATCGGCTGGGCGATAAAGATATCAAGACTGTTGGACGGAAAATCGCCCACCTGCACCCAGATGCGGTGCATGCCCGAATCCAGTTCCGTAGTGAATTTGGGCAGGTCTACGATAAGCTGTGTACCGGTAGTCAATTCTTCATCCATATCCAGGTCAAATTCATAGCCGTCACGCAGGCGCTGAGCATGAATACGTATATCCGCAATGCCATTGTTGGTCAAAAAATATTCACCATTGATCTTCAGCTGATCTATTGTCGCCCAAGACCAGCTTGTAATGTCATCAAAGGCAGACAACACAGGTATTGCCTCATTGAAAATAGGCTTGAGTGTATATTCCTTTGTCGTTCCGTCTTCTGCAGTCACGGTGTACACCGTGTTTTCGGAAAACGCCACAGCTTCACCCGAAGCCGGGGAAACCGCCGCGCCTTCGGAGAGGGTTATGTTTGGCCTTATCGTTGCCGGGCGCTCGGCATCTGCCGACCAATACACTTTAATTTCATCACCACTGATGACACCGTTGATGGAATCCAGTTCGTTGTAGCCCCCTAAACTAAAACGTTCTATGGAATTATAAGGGCGTTTGAGCTGCTCATAGTTCGTCTTTTTGCAGGAAGAGACCGCGAAAAGAAGCAGCAGGCTGCATACGACACCCGTGTAACCGATATATTTTTTATTTTCTGTCATGATTATTTATATTGGATAGTCTTACTCTTTTTCGTTTACTGTAAATCTGATGGGGCCTACGGAACAGGTAACGTACCCCTCAGTACCCCATCCGGCTTCTTCCTTAAAAGCCAGGTAGAAGCCAAAATTCGCATCTGAATACGTGGGTAATGCTAAGTCTGCATTAGCAACCGTGTTGTTCCGTGTATAATAACCTGCCGGCATGTCCGGGAAAATGGCTTTGATTTCCCGGCGGGTCTGACTTACAATTTCCAAGGGTATCTCGGTATCGTACAGCGATTCGGGAAAGCCTTCGGGAGCCACGAAACCATTGGGCCTTGGAGCCACCGTTACGCCATTCCTTACCAAGGTACCCTCTTTTTTTACTTTTATATACAGCCGTTCTACGGGCAGCAGTATGCTGGGACGATTGTATTCCGGCGGATTGATGGCGACCGAAAGCGTAAGCGTATCGCCGGGTGCGTAGGCCGCTGTCGAGTTAAAATAGGCGGTTGCCAATGGATATTTTTGATAGTAGATGTGTAGGTCGGGCAAATCCGCGCTACGCCCTTGGTGTTCTACACGTACGGTATAGTCGCCCGCCAGCGCTTCCGGAGATACGAAGGTATTGAACGTGTATCCATTATCGCCGGGTATCATCGATACTTTTTCTATAAAATTGTCGTACACCTGTCCCGTGGCCTTGTCGGTCAGGAGAAACCGGGCATTGGCGCTGGAGGATTCAAAATTGCCGGTGATGATCAACGGACTATTGGCAGCCCTGGCCAAGACAGTTTGTCCTTCTTCCAGCAGCGCATAGGTGGCGTGAAGGGAATCTCCATGCGGCAATATTTTCTGGATCAGCCTATAAATACGCTGTTCGCCGGAGGCGGCTGCTACTGTGTAGTTGTACTCCGTCGAATCGGGATTGATGCGCACAGGCTCCAACCCACCATCCAGGTTAATCTCATTGCCTGCACTATCCAAAAGAGTAGCCCCTTCGTCCATCTTCACTTCCACATTAAGGTACTCGATGCCCAGGTAATAGGGAATATACACGGTAATCGTATTATTTTCGTTGTCAATGGCGCCCAAAAGTTCCTGTTGCGCATTGGTGACCCGGTATTCCACGATGTGGTTTTGCGGCTCCGTTTCATAATCGGTATACTCCGTTTTTGTACAGGACTGAACGATGCCGATCAGTGCGATAAGCCAGAAGTACGGCTTGCTGTTTGGTATGATTGTATTCATTGTTCTTGTTATTTTTATTGTGATGAGTTTTTATTCTTCTATATGCTCCACGTTCTCTTCGCCTACCGTGATCTTTTTGTTTGTCAGGTCTACGGTTAAGGGCGGCCTACGGGCTACGAAACCAAAGCGTCTTTCGTCTGCCCGGATCACCATATACCGGAAACTCATATAACCGCCCGGCATATCGGTGCCGCGCCGCATTTCCCTGGGATCCAGGGTGCCTTTATAGTAGCTTTGCATCTCCAGCTTGACGTAATTGCCATTGGCCGTCCGGACGATGATGGTCTTGGGCCTGACTTCATAATAGCCGCTATTTAATCCGGGGAAAGTCCGGGCAAGGTCTTCGGACAGGCAATACATCATGTGCAGGTAACGATTTCCGGTAGCTGCCTTATCGGGATCGGAACTTCTGGACCATTCCACCATGTCCGGACGGAATGCGTTTCCAAAAAAGGTATAGTATATATAACCCAATCCACTCCCATTGAAATTATCCAAACCGGCATTGCCGGGGGTGCTGAAGCGGTTATCCTCCGGCACGGAAGTCACCTGACTATAGGCCGAGTCCAGCAATAACAAACCGCCAACAGCCGATGAGCCGTAACCAACACCCGCATGCCCTCCGTTGTTGCTGGATAACCCGCCCAATCCTCCAATCGATATATCCCAACGCTCGCTGCTTTTATAAGCGATATGAACGGTCGAGAATTTTTCAAGGCTGAACAACATCGGATCCGAGTCATCAAGGGGTCGGTGTCCTTCCGGAAGATTTGAAAGCCCCCAATCCAGCACTTGTATCTCCCTATTAAACACCGAATCGCTCGGCGGTGTATCCGGCTCCCAGTCAAACCCGTTGAGGTCGTAGATTTCGCCGCAGGAGGCAAATAACGTAATCATAAGTACCAGTATAAAGGTTTGCGATTTCGCGAATCTGCGACTGTGCAAATCTGCCAGTTTACGCATCATCAATTTTCCGCTTTCCATTATTTGGTGTTTAAGTCCTTGCTGCCATCCTGCTGCACGAAATACCGAAAAGTGAAATACGGTGCTGGCCAATACATATCCGTCACGGCAGGTGGATTGCCTTTGTATGCGCTCAGCAATTGCAGTTTGGCGTATTTCCCATCGGGTAGCCGCAACACATAGGTACGGTTGGGCAGCGCTTTCATGATATGGGTGGTCGCGTTATAGCTGAACCAACCCGGGGAACCTTCCGATTGTGCCCAACCGACGGCACCCACTCCATTGTTGTCAAACTCCACATCCGACGGTGCGGTGGTCACCGCTTCGTAAGGTTGCTCCACCAATACAATGCCCGTGTTGGTTACCGGTCCCTGATACCCCGGATTGTTCGGATCCGCAGCATGGTTGATATAGATTTCACTGTTGTAGTTGCCGGTAAAAGCAATGTCCCAATCGGCGGTTTTCAGCCATTGGGCGGAATCGGCCTTGGTGCGTATCCAGATTTGCCGTTTATCACGCAGGCGGTATAGAAATGTATAAAAGGGGCGTCTTTCCTTGCCGTCTATCCCATCGGCTATCGAGGCTTGGGTATCCCCTGCCAGGTCATATATGACCGTGCTTTTGCCGTCTTCCAACGGGGGTGCCACAGGGTCGTCCTTCCCACACGCGGCAAGCAGCAAGACAACGATTGCTGTTTTATTTAAAACCGTTCTAAATAAACTCATGCCGCAAAGGTGGACAAATGGTTGGAATCACGATATATTCAAAGCGTATTTTTTTATATGCAATCCGTATTTTTGGTGTTTAATGTGATTTAGAAAAGGTTTTAGTTGATTGCACAGGCAAACAGTGAACAGCTAAACTTCCGGCAATAGCCCGGGTGCCAATCGGTAAGCTTGATTTCGTGTGCCCGCTGCCTTTCGCTCCAGCAAACCAAGCTGCGCCAGCAATTTTAAGCCATTATATACGGTAGACCAGCTGATGGGATGCCGAGACCGGAGCTGTATCCAAAAAGCTTCCACATCCGGAATCGCCTGCGCTTTGCAAACCTCCTCAATCAGTACACGACGTTGTTGGCTGATGACATATCCGCCATCAGCCAATCGTGTGAGGATAATCTGTGAAAGCCTTTTCCTGCCCATCGGAGTGAAGCTATACGATATCCGTTGCTATCGAATCACGGGTGAATACATCACCGAATCGCTCAAAGGTCTCCTGTGCTGCCCGCAAAACCGATTCGCGATCGCCCGTGCCACTTGCCTGAACATCCAATGCTTCGGTGAAAGCACTCCACATCCTGCCGGTTTCGGCACCATAACCCGAAAAAAAGGAAAATCCCGCCGTGATTCCCTGTTTTTGCAATAGCTGCACAATGTACGGGCCACCCATGATGGAACCTTCCAGCACATACAATGCGCCCAATGCCGCGGCTGTGCTATCAACGGACGGAGCGATGGCTGTCGGCAGGGTTTCGGTTGTACCGCCCAAGCTTTCAATATCCCGTTTCAGGTAATCCGAATTGCGCCGTTCGGTGTAGTCGGGCAATACCTCTGGCGTAATGTATTCGGCGATGGCCCGTTCCACGGCACGAAAATAGGCGTAGAAATAATTCAGAAATGCTGCATAATCCGCTTCCGAACGGATACCCTTAAGCCGCCGTACCACGGTCTTCTCCAATTGTTGGTGGGCTACGCGTGTAGCCGATTTCAATTCGTTGCTAATCATGGATACAAAATTGCGCAAGCCCCGTGGCAAGTGTTCTATGCAATCCGTATTACTTTATATGCTATCCGTATTTTTTTATATGCAATCCGTATTTTCTATCACTTGTACCCGGATTGGATGCTTGGTTGGCTTGGATTTGGCGTGCGGAAAACGTTCTTTTGCACCGGATGAAAACGGCTCTGTATTTTCTTGTTTTATGGGCAGCACTGTTAATCACCCATGGCACATATGGGCAGCCCCGCCGCATTGTTTCATTGAGCGGCGCGCTCAGTGAAACGATTGACGCGCTGGGACTGGGCGACCGCCTGGTGGCTGTGGATGTCACCAGCGAATACCCGGCCTATGTCAAAAAGCTGCCACGGGTGAGCGAGGATCGAACTGTTCCACTGGAGGGGCTCCTCGCTTTCCGGCCCGATTTGGTATTGGCTCCCACAGGGGACTTGGCGCCCGATGTAGAACGTCGCCTGAAACAACTCGGCATTAAACTGGTTACACTACGGCAGGAATACAGTCCAAACGGGGCGGTGCGTTTCGTACGGGACGTTGCTGGCGCGCTGGGTGTGCCGGAAAAAGGAGATGCGCTCGCCCGCGAGCTTAAACAGGATCTCGAAAGTGCCTTGCAAAAAAGGAAAATCCCGCAAAAAAGGACAAAAGTGCTGTTTATATACGCCCAGGGTGTGGGTTTGATGAGCGTCGCAGGCAAGGGCAGCTCCATCGATGCCATCATCGAGCTGGCCGGAGGCCGCAATGCCATCCAGGAGTTTTCGGATTTCAAACCATACAGCACGGAAGCATTGGTCAAGGCCAATCCCGATGCCATCCTGCTATTCGACTTTGGTTTGAGTAGCCTGGGTGGCCCGGCAGCTGTGCTCCGGATGCCCGGTATATCGCTCACCACGGCCGGGAAATCCAAGCGCATCATCGAGATGGACGGTCCCCTGCTCGTCAACTTCGGTACCAGACTGCCACAGGCCCTCACCGCACTTAACCGGGCGCTTTGTCCCTGAAAAGCATCATGGCAGGCACAACAAAAACATATACCAGCTATGTGACCATGCTTCTCTTATTGGTGCTGGCGGTGATCTTGTCCCTGAGCTGGGGAGCTATGCCCATCCCGATAGGCGACGTGGTGGTGAGCCTGTTGCAACGTGTCGGGTTATACGAAGACGTGGCCGTCGACGAACTTTATTCCGGCGTGATTGCGCTGGTACGCTTACCACGTGCCGTCATGGGCTTGCTGGTGGGCGCTTCACTCGGCATATCTGGAGCGGCTATCCAAGCCATCTTCCGCAACCCGCTGGCTGAACCGGGAATCATCGGTGTATCTGCGGGAGCATCTTTCGTAGCTGCACTCCTCATCGCTTTCGAAGCGACGCTCTTCACGGCTTTCAGCGATCTTTTCGGACATTATCTGTTGGCCTTGGGGGCATTTTCCGGTGCCGGTGCCGCCACTTGGCTGGTTTACCGGATTTCGCTGGTGGACGGCAGGCCCCACATTAGCACCATGCTGCTGGCGGGCATCGCCATCAATGCCATGGCCGGTGCGCTCACCGGGCTCATCTCCTACCTTGCCGATGAACAGCAGCTCCGCACCATCACCTTCTGGATGCTGGGCAGCCTGGGCGGTGCAAGTTGGGAAACGGTCATTGTGTTGCTTCCATTTACCGTACTGACGATCATAGGCCTCCCCCTTCTGTCCAAACCGCTCAACGCGTTTGCCCTTGGCGAGCAGGAGGCACACCTGCTTGGTTTCAAACCTACGCAGGTAAAACGCCTGGTGATCCTACTTGCCACATTAGCGGTAGGTGCCTCCGTGGCGATGACAGGCATCATCGGTTTCATCGGGCTATTGGTACCCCATGGTATACGGATGCTGGGTGGGGCAGACAACCGTTACGTACTACCTGCATCGGCCCTGCTGGGGGCGCTGACCCTCACCGTGGCCGACCTGCTTGCGCGGATCGTAGCCCTACCTGCCGAATTGCCTATAGGTGTGATCACCGCCCTGCTGGGTACCCCGCTGTTTCTCTATATCCTGATACGCGATAAGAAAAAAATCATCCATTAATATTATTTTTGCCGCAACATGATCAGTGTGGAAAACCTCACATACACCATCAAGGACCAAACGCTTTTACGCGCGGTGAGTTTTAGTATCGGCAGCGGCGAACTGGTTGCGCTACTGGGGGCAAACGGTGCGGGCAAATCCACACTCATCAAACTGTTGGGCGGTGAAAAAAAGCCGTCATCGGGCTGCATCCGGCTGGCAAAAAAAGCGTTGGAAAAGTATACCCCGCTTGAATTGGCTGTCCGGAGGGCCACCATGGGTCAACAGCACCAAGTATCCGCAGATTTTACAGTGGCCGAAGTGGTCATGATGGGAAGGTATCCCCACTATACGAGTAACCCGAAAGCGGCCGACCATCAGACGGTCGAAGAAACGATGGCCGTATGTGGGATCACGCTGTTTTCCGAACGCCCTATCCAATCCCTATCCGGCGGCGAACAGCAACGCGTGCACCTCGCCCGCGTACTGGCGCAGGTATGGGACCGGCCCAACGGTGTGTTGCTGATGGACGAACCCGTATCGGCTATGGATGTACAATATCAACACCAAACGTTGGCCATCCTGCGAGCATTGGCCGATAGGGGGTATACGGTGCTAACCGTGCTCCATGACATCAACCTTGCCGCACATTATGCGCATCGGCTGATCCTGATGAAGAATGGCCGGAAATTGCACGATGGAACGCCGTCTGAAATACTTAATGAACGGAATATCTACTCCGTATTTTCGATGGATGCGCACGTCATCGTTAATCCCCGGAGTCTGAAAACCAATATCTTGCCGTTGGGCCAGCGGCTGGAAGCGCACGAGTTCAATAGCTTTTTGGGAGTTACCTCGCCAAATCACTGGGTGGCAAACCGAAATATTTCTTGAATGCGATACTGAAATTGTTCTGGTGGGAAAACCCAACTTCATGGGACACTTCAGAAATTGACATCCGATCCTCCATCAGCAGTTTGCGGGCATGTTCCATGCGGAGGCGAGTAACGTAATCGTAGACCGTCGTCCCGAAATATTCCTTGAAACCCCTACGAAGCTTAAACTCATTGAGTGCGACCATCCGCGAAAGTTCCCGCTGCGTGGGGGGATGGCGGAAGGTTTCTTTCAGGATTTCGCGGGCTTGCTCCAGCCGCATGACATCGTCTCCCTTGACGGAATACAGTTCGGGCCGATCGTGACCACCATTGAGTTGCTCCAGCTGGTACATCAGCAGCTCCAGGATACGCGCTTCGGTATGGATGCGTTTCAATTCGCCATGCTGGCGACAATTGACCAAATCATCAATGACGCGCCGCATCTCAAGTGTCACCGGAAAGTCTTCGGAGGCATACGATGTATATTGTCCACGTGCTATCTCTTTGACGAAATCTTCGTGTACGAGCGAGTGTCGGTCTATCAGGTTGAAGTAATAGTCTTTGCTCATTACCACCAGAAAATAGGTATAATCGATATTTTTTTTGATCTCGTGATCGCTACTGGTGGTCGGGGTGTATCGGATGTTGTGACGGCTCCTGCCGTAAAAGGTATTCGGCTTGCCCTTTGATTGTTCGGATGCCCGTCTGTAAAAAATAAACTGGCTGGCGATGATCTCGCCCATCACTTCGGTATGGATATTGAGCGGTTCATCGAAGAGGATCTCTGAATTCATCATGAATAAACCACCGGTAGCCAATTGATGGCTGGCCAGGAATACCGGCTTCCGATGGATGGCCACCTCTTTCTCAATCAACCGATAGTTGGGGGTATACCTGTCGGGGACATCCTCGATGAATAGCCAATCGGCCATGCCTTCTATCCGCGATTTGATTACCATAGCATCCTATCTATGGTACAAACATAAGTAATTATTTAGAATTGTTATAAACAATTATTTTGCAGTCTACAACGACTCCAGAAAAGCAATTACAGCGTCGCGATCAGGCTTACCGAGTGTCCGAAACCGATCTTTTGCCGCTTCGGCCTCACCGCCATGCCATAAGATGGCTTCCTGAAGGTTGCGTGCGCGGCCATCGTGGAGGAAGTTGGTATGGCCGTTCACTTTCTGTGTGAGACCGATGCCCCACAATGGCGCCGTGCGCCACTCATTTCCGTCTGCCAGGAAATCCGGGCGGTTGTCGGCCAATCCCTCCCCCATGTCATGCAGCAGCAGATCGGTATAGGGGTGGATGAGCTGGTAGCTGGTTTGTGGGAAAGCCGTGGTGACGGCCGTCCGTTGATCGGGGATATGGCATTTGGAACAACCCAACGACAAGAAAAGCGCTTTCCCCTGTTGCACGGTGGCTGCCCCGACATTACGCCTCCCCGGAACAGCAAGGGTACGCAAATAAAAGTCAACGGCATAGAGTAGGCTATCGGTAATCTCCAGCACGCCATCGGTATCGGAAAAGAGCCTGTTCGCAATGCCAATATCAGCAAAATAGGCCGCTGCAGTCTGTTGCAATAGGCTGGGTTGGTTGGCTTTCCAGCCAAAACGCCCCAAGGTCGTCCGCTGCTCGTCAATATTCCATACCCAATTTGCCCGCCCACTGATGCCATCACCGTCGAGGTCACTGGGATCTTCACGGGCAAGGATGTCGACGTCGCTTATCGCTTCCAGCAGTCCCAAACCGAAAATGGGCGCCGCCACACGCGGTGAAAGCAATACTCCCTGCGGTAATGGCCTATACGGATTGGTAATGGTATAGGTGGGCCGTCGGAGTTCATAGGACGTGCCGTCGCCAAAGGCAAACGACTCATTGGTATAGCCAATCGCCACATCGGCCTCCGGCTGGTAATTGAGCAGGGCACGGTTTTGGATTTGATCGCCGTAGCCGGGTACCGGCAGCGGGCTGCCATGCTCCCCCACACCCGGGAGGCTGACCCTGAACAGCATATTGGCAGCGCTTTCTCCCCGGCCCGGAATCTTGCCACGGCCATCGTTGACATGGCAAGAAGAGCAGGATACGTTATTGAAAACTGGCCCCAGCCCCGGGTTAAGCGGAGCCGGAGCAGAAACAAAAGTGGCATTAAACTGCACATCACCCACTTCGTGAACCCTTGCCAAATACGCAGGGAGGCCATTGAATGCGTGCCCGAACGCCCCGCTTCCCTGGTCGAATACCGTTTGCTCCCCTCCCGATCGCCACTCATCATCCGGATTCGTTGTATCATCCTGGTATTTCCGGCAAGCCAGTTGGAGGGTCAACACGCCGACGACAAATGCGATAGCTAACTTTGTGGATTTATATAGGTGCATGCCGGCAGGGATGTGCGTTACCTTACATATTGCAAGACGAACGGATTCAGTTTGCCTTCCAGCGTAGTCGCCAAAGCATTGATTTTGTCCATGGCATTTTGTATGTCTGATTGCCTGGTTGTGATAGCCTCCCCAAACGGTACGTTGAACGCATCCAGTGCAGCAATAGCCGCTGCGTGGTTGGCTTTGATTTCCGCGTCGAGCGACAGGTTATGGGTACGCACCAAATCTTCCAGCCCCTTGCCATCCGTGTTGAATTTGCCCTGATACATCAGCAAGATACCCGTAATGTTGTTCTTGAAGTCGGTAAAGGAATTCTTAGCGAAAGGACTCTCTTCAAGCGTGGGATCCGCAGCATCAAAAGGCTCCTTAATTTTGGCATTAGCCACCTCGTCACAAATCCCCGCCATTGCATCCACCAGTTGCAGGAATGCTTCCTGTCGGGTAGCAAATTCCGAAGACCCACGGCCGGCGTTGGCCAACTCCTGTGTATATCCGTTTTGCCAGGTGTCTTTTACATCAGCGCTCAGTTTGGTCAGGTTTTCACCCAAGGCGCTGAGGTAGGCCTTTTCCCGGTCGGTAAACTGCGCTGCGGTCTTGTTTCCGTTTTCCCCCCAAAGCAGGTACTCAATCGGATGGAACCCTTTCAGCGATTCCTCCAATCCGTCAATATATGCCTCCGTCAGTTCGTCTCCATTGGCGAGTATACCATCAAGGTCATTGAAATCCACAGGCCAGGTATCGATACGGGGATCGATTTCATCGGCATCAATTGGACCAAAAAGCCAGCTTTCCGTACGTTCCCAAGTGGTGCGGATATCGCGCCATGCTGCTTGGGCAGCAGCGAGGTTAGCGTCGGTGGTCGTACCGTTGAGGGTGGTAATCGCTTCGTTCAAAGCCACGGCCTTGGCGTGCATGTCGATGTATGAATCCTCACAGACATTGGTAGCAACCTGGGCCAGAATTTCTTCCTGCAAGGCGATGTCGTCCGTACCGTCATTGCCATCGTCGTCCTTGCTGCAAGAAAGTGTTATGAAAAGCACCGTGGCCAGCAAGCATGAAAAGGTAATTGCTTTTGTTTTCATTGTATATTAAGTTAAATAAATGAGTATTTGATGATTATTAAATTCGGTTTTGAATGTTTTCAGCGGCTCGAAGGCCGGTTCTTTCACGACCTGCCCCTCCAGATCGAATACACTCCCGTGGGCATGACAATAGATACGTTCGGCCGTAGGAGTAAGGCCCACACCCTCGTGCGTACAATGGAGATAAAGCGCCAGGTAGCGCTCGCCGACTTTCCTGAGCAAGATATCGTTTTCCAGCGTATTGGTCCGTACCACCAACATCTCCACCCCCTCCACGAAACTCGTCTCGGGAACAGTAAGCACCCGCCCCGCATCCGGGCTTAATTTCACCATCGGAAGCCGCGTGGCGCAAGCGTTCAACAGGCTTGCACCAGACAACCCCAGGCACGCTGCACATCCTGATTTAATAAATATCCTTCTTGAAACCATTTTGTTTAGAAATTATAGGCTACCCCCACATTGACAAATCCATTGTCCTTGAAATAAGGTACCCGCTGTGGAAAAGGAGTCACGATGAGTGCCGGATTAAATTCGCCGGTAATCCTCCGTACATAGTCGGCCTTGACGGCTACCCCACGGACGGGTTTGTATGTCAATCCGCCAATGAGGTATTGTTTCCGGTTGGCCGGATTATCGATGCCATTGGATGGAACCTTAGCCGACAAATCCATCCATTCATAACGGCCAAATACCGCCAGCATCTTTTCGCCTTTATAGTACCTGTAAAACAAATCATAAGCAACTTCACCATAGGCACCGTATAATTCTTCTGCCGTATTGTTCGCAAAAGCACGGTTGATTTCCGAGGCATGGGCCACATGGATATACGTCGCGATGGCCCGGATATTCACAGGGCCGTGGTTGTAGCTCACATTCATCTCGCCCAACGACACCGGATTGCCGAAGGCTCCCCCATCGAGCAACAGGCTATCTGCTACGCGCTTTTCCAGGGCAGTGGAGCCCCCTAAATAAGCCGATGCCTGTATGCGGAAGTTGTGGAAGTAGTATAAAAGCGAACCGCTCACGGCCAGGTTGATCCCATCTGTGGCCTGCCCCAATTGCTTGCCCCCGCCGATACCCGTACTGCTGCTAAAGTTACCTGAATTTAGGCCATTGGTGAGCGCAAGGCTGTAATTGAGCCCAGGCACGTCGCGCACCTGCCCATAAAGCCCCACGCCGACCTCCCGCCACACCGACGGGATGATCTGCTGCTCCAGGTACGGCCTGTCCACCCCATTGAAGGTCGTGGGCAAATGATTTTCATTCAGAAATCCAATCCGTGGGATAAAGAGCCCTGCCACTAAATACAAAGAGGGGTTAAAATTGAATTTCAGGAATGCCTGTTCCATGGAAATGCCCCCAAGCCCCTTCCCGCCCCCCTCATCGTTGTTGGCCCCGGCGACCAGTGCGTTCTCCAGCTCCAGCTCTGTAAATAGGGAAATATTGTTGCTGAATTTGTGTCCCACAAATAACACGACACGCATCAGCCTGGCTTCGGCACTTTGGCGTTTGGTGTCTAACCCGTATTTGGCTTCTCCATACCCGGAAAGGACGGTCGTTTGGTGCCTTTCGATAAGGCCCGAGGCCAATGAATCTTCAGAGGTAAGCACCTGGGCGTTAAGCGTGCAGATTGATAAAATATACGTACAAATCAGTATGGCAAATACCCGTTTCTCCATATAAGGGACATATACGGGCAAAATTAATTTGTTTTTATTTAGAATGGATAAAATTAACCTCTCATTTTTTAGTGATTTACGTCACTTTTTTCAGGCGACCGCTATATTTCGTTTTATGGCTGATCCGTCCGGAATGGCGATGCCGGCAACCCCTCCTTGTTGTAGAGGTTGGCACATTCCGGGTTGTCTGCCCACCCATACCGGACGTACAATGGCTTGTCAATATCGTCATTCCATATGACCACGGTGTTCCTCTCAATTCGGGCATTTGCCCACACAAAATGTTTATCCGCTCCAGCAATGGCAAAATGGCACAGATCACCGCCGTCTTTAGCAACCAGACCGCTGCCAACTTGATCAAAGGATACGATAATTTGGTTGCCTTTCACTTCCACCGATTCCACGATAGGCCCAGAATGCACGACACCCGTATCCCCATAGGCCAGCTTTTCCGCAGCCAGCGCCAATCGCTCGCCTACGTCCTTCTTATTCAACGGATGGATATCATTCCACTCGCCGAGATCGATAGCCACGGCCATCGCCGTGTGGGGCACGGACAACGTTTGCAGTTGCTGCTCACGGAGCAGTGCCCAATTACTTTCCGTAGGCGAAAAATCCACCTCCATGAAGTTGGGAAGCTGTACATAGATGAATGGCAGTGCGCCCAGCCCCCATTTGTTTCTCCAATCTGCAATCAATGCTTTCATTAGCGACCCGTAATCGTCCGGACGGTGGGTATTGGCTTCGCCCTGGTACCAAAGAAACCCCTTGATGGCATAGTCAGCAGCCGGAGCCACCATGGTATTATACAGCCCCGTGGGTTCATTCTGCGCGCTGAATACCGGTGCACGGGCAGTTGAACCATCGAGCGTAGGCGGCTGCACCATGCCGATTTGGTACATCCAATCACCCCGTAGGTCAATGGTATGTTCGCCATCGGTCAGCGAATAATTTTTATCGGGCACAAACCCACCCTTACCCGCAGTGTTGGTCACCCGTACCACAATAAGATTTTTCCCTCCCTTCAAAACCCCTTCGGGTATTTCATAGCGGCGCGGGGGGTATTGGTAGGTAATATTGCCCACTTTAATGCCATTTACATAGGTCTCATCGGCATCTACGATACGCCCAAGAAACAATTTCGCCGGGCGTCCCGCCATAGCTGGCGGAATGTCTACTTCCTTCCTAAACCAAAGCACGCCATGCAGATTCCTTGTCCCTTGATCGTCCCAGTAACCCGGCATCCAAAACGGACGCCAGCCCTGCGGCTCGTAAGCCGGGTCGAACCAAGCCACCGGGCCAGTGGTACCCTTATCCACCGGAAATGGTTTAGGTTGCGACGGTACCTCATCGGGCATTGTGAGGACACGGTAATACGCAGTATCCTGCAAGGCAGCAATATGTGCAGCATAAGGTTCCAAATTCCCCAGCCCGTCTGCACTAACCCAGGCCTGTGCCGGCGTACCGCCCACGCTGGCGTTGATAATACCGATGGGTACCCGATACCTTTCATAAAGTTGCCGGGCAAAGAAAAAAGTCGCGCCACCCATCGGCAGAACATGTTCAGGTGTCGTCGTCACCCATTTTCCCGGTGGTAGGTCATCCTGTACCTTACGGACATCCGCAGCCGTGGGCACAAAAAAATTGCGTATTTGGGGATACGCTGCCGAAGCTATCGCATCAGGGTACTTCTCTTTGATGCGTTCCATGGGCAACACCATGTTTGACTGACCCGAACAGAACCAGACATCGCCGATGAGAATATCCCGGACAGTGACTTGGTTATCTCCTTGGATATCCATGGTGTAAGGCCCTCCCGCATCCATGGGCGGCAGTACCACGAGCCACTTCCCGTCGCGCCCAGCCACTGCTCGATACGATTTGCCCGCAAACTGCATTGCGACTCGTTCATTGGGAGACGCCCAGCCCCAAATCTTCAGGTCTACGCCGCGCTGTAATACCATCCCGTCACTGACAAGGGCAGGAAGCCTCACATCTGCAACGACCGACGAACACAACATCCCCTGGAAAAAAAGGAAAAGTATGGCGATGCGAATAGTACCCGACAGTGACGTCCGTGCTGCTTCCTTGATAGTCATCGTTTCTTTAGCTAATTTGGTTAAACACATGGGTTTACTTGGCAAGTATACAAAAAATTAGTTAATATTGCAATCGGTTGCATTCTCAGGAAAAGAAGCGCCTTAATTTGACTAACCATTAAACCTTAGTAATGATGAAGAAAAGATTCTATTTTCCGGCCCTAACTGCCTTTCCTGTTAGCATTTTCCTGCTGATAGGGTGCCAACAGCGATCATCGCAATCTGCTGACGGTGACGGCGATCCACGTTTCGAAGGGGCCATATCCCAGCCACTGGTTTCCCATAGTTATACAGCCGATCCCTCCGCCCATGTGTTCGAGGGCAAAATTTACGTCTATCCATCACATGATATCGATGCCGGGACACCGGAGAACGACAATGGCGACCACTTCGACATGCGCGACTACCATGTATTTTCCATGGATAGTGTAGGTGGTGAGGTCACAGACCATGGCGTGGCGCTAAAACTGGAAGACATTCCCTGGGCCGGAAGGCAGCTCTGGGCACCGGATGCAGCCCACAAAAATGGCAAATACTATTTCTACTTCCCGGCAAAAGACAAGCAGGATATTTTCCGCATCGGCGTAGCCACGTCCGATAAACCCACAGGACCTTTTGCCGCTGAGCCGGAGCCCATCCAAGGCAGTTTCAGCATGGATCCTACCGTATTTACGGATACGGACAGTACCTCCTACCTGTACTTTGGCGGCATATGGGGCGGCCAGTTGCAACGCTGGGCATCGGGCGAGTATGATCCGCAGGGTTCATCCACCGATCTGGAAAATGATAGCCTCCCTGCATTGACACCAAAGGTAGCCCGCCTAACGGATGACATGCTCCAATTTGCCGAAGCCGTGCGGGATGTGCTTATTCTGGACGAGAACGGGCAACCCCTGCTTACGGGCGACCACGACCGGCGCTTCTTTGAAGGCTCCTGGATGCACAAGTACAAGGACAATTATTACCTGTCTTATTCCACTGGCGATACCCATCAATTGGTATACGCCATCGGGGATAATCCTTACGGGCCGTTCACCTACCAAGGTGTGATCATGACCCCGGTCATCGGATGGACTACCCATCACTCCATTGTCGAGCACGGCGGTAAATGGTGGCTGTTCTACCACGACACCCAATTGTCCGGCGGCAAGACGCATCTGCGCAACATCAAAGTGACCGAACTCCAGTACGACAATGACGGACGCATCCGAACGATAAATCCATACCGCAATGCCGACCCCATCTAACGCGTACTGCTCCTGAAAAAATCCAATGAAAAAGGCTGTTTCGGTAAGTGAAACAGCCTTTCATGTTAATGGTCGACATGATCGACTTATTACAGGATTCGGTTAATTAATATTCCAGCTCGCCACTAAATTCCTCACTAACGTCCCTACCCGCTAATCCATCGGCGAATCCCTTGTACGCATGCTTACGTGCGTAATTTTGGTCCCAAAGGTTCGGTGCATCCTCAGGCAGCCAGTATTGGTGTTCCTGGGCATTATCCGAAATACCCCAGACCGTTATTCCAAATTGCTGTTCTTTTGGAATATGGGTGTTATACATTTCCACCACATAACGGTATAGCGCTGCCTGCTCCGCATATTGTTCCATTGTTGGAGAAGTGGTGCCCACCTGGATATCCAGTTCAGATACCTTGATCAATTTGCCCGTCGCTGCCAGCTTCTCAAACATCGCGGCAATATTATCCCTGTTGGAACTGAGTGACAAGTGCATCTGTGTGCCGATACCGTCTACGGCAGCGCCCTGACTTTCCATGTAATTTACATAGTCGATCAAGCCATCAAGTTTCGCTAATGATCCGCTTTCCAGGTTATAATCATTGATAAATAACTTATCCGTAGGCTTCGCTTGCTTGCGTGCCAAGTTAAATGCCAGCACAGCATAATCTTCTCCCAAATAGTCCTGCCAATAAAATTCATCGCTGGCCGGATCCACGACATTAGCTCCGGTTCTTAAGGTTCCACTCTCGGTCATCGGCTCGTTCACCACGTCCCACGCATGGACACTGCCCTGATAATGGGAAACCATCGCCGTAATCCACGTTTCCAACGCCCCTCCGATAAGCTGTTTTTTCTCTTCAGGTGTTTTCTCAATGATGAGCGTTCCACCCGGAGATCCTCCGCCGCCTTTTTCGACGACCTTTATGTCGTCTATATAGTAAGTGACACCCGGTAAATAGCCAAAATCAAAGCTCAGTTTTACACTGGTACCCGAGCTATAGGCTATCCCATCCAAATCAACACTGATCAACGACCAATCCGTGCCCGTCGTAAACGACTCACCGGCACCTGTACCCCGCCAGTCCAGCCACGGATATTGATTGGTCAGACCGGGGAACGAAACCCTGCCCTGGCCCGCCACGCTGGATTTCACATAAAAAGAAAAGGTATAGTCGTTACCTGCCTGCAGCGGCAGTCCGGGGCTTTCGAGTTGCAAATCCCACGCATTAGCTGCGGTTGCGGACGTGGTCATTTTCACCGCATAGCTGCCCGCATGAACATCCTCACCAACAACTTCAATTCCCGCACCGGGGTTCAGCGCCGCCCAGTCGCCTAAACTCCCGGATTCAAATCCACCGTTAGGCACGTGATTATATTCCGTCGGCGCCGCATCTTCATCGATGACACTGATCGAATTGATATCCACGTAATAAACACCGGGCACCTTACCCAAATCGAATGCAAGCTTTATCGTACTGGCGGTTGCGGTAAAGTCGGCCCCCAAAGTCGATGTGCTATACGTCATTTTAGTCCACACCCCACTGGTTTCGAATAGCGCTGCCCCATTTAACCACGGATAATTATTGGCCATCCCGTCAAAAGACATCCGTCCGTTTCCCGGCCCGTCTGACTTTATCCAAAAGGATATTTCGTAGCGGTGTCCTGCTGTGGCAGGAATGCCAGGGCTCATCAACTGGGTATCCCATTCATTTCCGGCAGCAGTGACCTCCAGGCGCAGCGCTGGGCCATTGCTGAGCCCACCATTGTCCACCAACGTCATGCCTCCTGCGTTATTTCTGCTCCAACCGGAGAATGAGCCGTCTGCCAGCGGACTCACGTCCAGTACACTGCCACCTGCCGCAGGCACGACCGTAGGCGCTATCAGACTGTTCAAATAACTCGCATTTTGATTTTGATGCCAAACCAGCGTGTGCCCATATACACGTAAGTTGGCCGCCACCAGCTGGTCAATGACCGCGTCCACGGGTCCGAAATTAATCGCGCCATCTGCCCCCACCATAGACCCGTGTTTCATTTCATAGCCGGCTACAACCTCGTGAAAATTTTCATTCACCAAGGTCCTATAGGTCTGATCACTCGAATACAAGGCGAAATCTATTCCGACGCCGAGTGTAAAATCGGAGTAGCTTTTCAGTACATCATACCTCGAAATCGCTTCGCGCAATTCCAATGGCAACTCCGCCATCGTGACCTGCCCGTATCGCGGGTCCCTCCCCCATTCCATCTTGTTTTTATCACAGGCACCAAGCATGGACAGCAGCAGCACACAGGCCATGAGCAGACCGTTGTGCATATTTATCTTTCTATTCATCATTTTCAAACTAAAGGTTTAACCATACGTTTACTCGAAATCGCTGAATGCGGGTGTACTTAATGGCACAATGCGGATATTGTCAAAATAGACGTTTACGTTCGTATTTTCCGCGGGCACCCCATTGATCGGCCCATTCTCCAGCCACGGGCCCGCCTGTGCGTAAGTCACTGTGGAAAGCAGGGACAATACCCCCTGGAAATCCATGCCCGCGAAGTCTTCGCTGTCGCTGAAAGGCAAGGTAACGGTAAACCAATGGCCCGGATTCTCGAACGGAACACGCGATCCGCCCGACTCCCATGGGGCATACAGCATGCAGTAGCGGGTGGTGCCGAAGCCGT
Organism: Parapedobacter koreensis; assembly: GCF_900109365.1. Classification (GTDB taxonomy): domain Bacteria; phylum Bacteroidota; class Bacteroidia; order Sphingobacteriales; family Sphingobacteriaceae; genus Parapedobacter; species Parapedobacter koreensis. The sequence continues at coordinate 685,032 of NZ_FNZR01000002.1, forward strand.
CAGCGACGACAAACCGGATATTTCCCGAGTTCCATTCGCCTTGCACATAGATATCCAGCTGCACCGCCACCTGATCGGTCGATGTCGTACCCGGGATGACCGTGTTGTCAATCATACTCCCCCACACGCCGTTGTTGATCCAATAGCGGGTAATGTCTACAGCGGCATCGGAGGCTGCCATCGTCCGGCTGTCCTTGTTGAGCGATCGGTATAGACCTTGGGATTTCGGCCCATTTCCATCGGCGGGCAGCAGCGCATCCAGATCCTCGGATATCTCGCCGTTGCTCCATGATGCCGTATTCACGTTATCAAAGTTGTGCAGCAGTCCCCGCTTAAAATTGAAATACGCCGGGGAATAGACCCCTCCATTGGCTCCCACCAACAACAATGCACCACCTTCGTCGGATACGTTATCAGGTACCGTAACCGTACAATAGGTTCCTTCCTCGTCGTCCGAGACGATACCGCTTGTGACGGTTATCCCACCGGGAAACGTAATGCTTTCTATTCCCTGTAAGCCTGTGCCATAGATGGTAATTTCCTCACCCGCCTGTGGCATGGTATGCGAAATGCTCGTTACAGTGGGTGCCGACGACCGGATTTCAAAGGCATATTGGTACAGCTGTCCTCCTTTTTCGAGCACGATGGTATTACGTTCGTCCGGGTTGGCATCAAATGTCGGGGTTTCCGCCGCGATGGACAACCAAATATTATGGTCAGTAAACAACGCCGAGTTAAACGACGTCTGGTACCCATTGATAAAGATGCGTTCAACCCCTGAAAACCCCTCCCCTTCAATGCGTATGGTCTGGCCGATACGCGCAAACTCCACGGCCCTGTCCGGCACATCCGAATTGACGTCCTGCAAATACACCACATCGATGCGCATCGGTCCGCCGGAAGCCTCATCACTCTTTTTGCAGCCATTCAACAACAAAACCAAAAGAAACGCCGCCAGGGCCGCGTGGGCCGCCCCTTGGTATATACTTTTATTCTTAATTAAGCTTTTCATGCCAACATTCTTTAATCAAACAGATCGGTGATTTTCTCCTCAGTGAATTCATACGGGACCGGCGGCTCCCGCAATAGCGGGTTTTGTATCAGCTCCGACTCGGGGTATGGCAACAGGAATATGGCAGGGGTCACATTTCCGACGGCCCTCGTTTCACGGTCCCTATCCGGGTCTTCCCTGAGCACGTTAGGTGCATCAAAAAGAAACGGTACAATCGTACCCCGGTCTTGCGATTCGATGTAGTTGATCACTTCCTGCTGTTTGTAATACGCCCTGCTCAGCAAGTCATACCAATATAAGCCCTCCATACAAAATTCAACACGCCTTTCATGGCGGATATCGTTATAGGTGATGCTTGTCTTGGGATCCAAGCCCGCACGTCTGCGCACTTCGTTGAAATAAAAAAGCGCCTGTTCATCACTGCTTGATGCCGCGTTCCCGAGTTCGGCTTCCGCATAATTTAAATAGACCTCGGCCAGCCGCAACATATAGGTATTGAGCGCTGAATTCATACGTGCTATCGCCGCGTTGTCCCGGGAGGATCCCACCACCCCTTTCTTTACATTTAAGAATTGCTGGCCATTTCCCCGCTCATTGAGGTATCCGCCCGCAGCTTTGCTGATCTCCGGATAGAAATCTCCATATCCCATCCAGGTAGCCTTGCGGCGAATGGAATCCCTTGGCTCATATTCTTTAATCACGTCGTATGTTGCCCTTGTCCAATCCCCCCAGGCCGCATCATCGCCCGTTAGCTGTGAGCTGGAAGCAAAATAGGCTTGCTGCGGATTGATATAGCCCCAGCCCGTAGCACTGCTGAGGCCGGGAACCCATTGCAAGGCAAACATCGATTCGCTGTTGTTATTGTTTTCAATTTTGAAGAGATCCGGATAACTATCCATCAACCGGTAACTGCTTTGTGTAATCACTGCCGCTGCAGCCCGTTTGGCCAAATCCAGGTAAGTCTGGTTGCGCGTACCGCCGTTCGGATTGGCTTCGTTGTCTACATAACCGGAATACGCCAGGTATACACGGGACAGCATCCCGAATGCCGAAAACTTATTCACCCTTCCGGATTGCAATGAAACCGGGGGCAGGTATTTAGCGGCATATTCGAGATCCCGGATAGCAAACTCAAAGACATCCTTCCTTGGATGGCTGTTGATGACCGGATTATTGACAATCGGACTGGGGTCTTCGGTAATGATGGCATTCCCCCACAGCGAGGCTAAATACCAATACGCCACGCCGCGCATGAAACGGGCTTCAGCGATATAAGTCCGTTTTTCTTCATCGCTGGCCGAACTTTGGTTGATGCTGATGATGACCTTGTTGGACTGCTGGATAACCACATAAAAAGATTGCCATGCACTGACCAACGGACCGGTAAGGCCGGTGACCGCGAGATCGGCAAACGGGTAGACATAATCCGAGAATGGCGCATATAAATTATAGGAAGCACCATCGCCCAATCCATAGTAAAACTGCCTGTTGAAATCCGACCAAACCACATTATATAACGGCGAGGTCAATGAAGGCAGGTTTTCTTCCGTCAAGCTTTCCCCGGTAATCAGATTATTGGGTTTTATATCCAGGAAATCGCTGCACGACTGCGTGAGCACAGCAATCACCGAAGCCAGCAGCACATAGATGGGTTTCATTGTTATAAATCTATTTTTCATGATTTTACAAACTAAGATTAACACCTAAAGTATAAATGCGCGGAGCTGGGTATCGTCCGTTATCCACACCATTCAGCTGGTTGCCGCCGCTGTAGGTAATGCCAATTTCCGGATCATAGCCTGAATAATTGGTAAATGTGTATACATTTTGCAGGTTGGCATAAATCTTCAGGTTCTGGAGCTTTATCCGTTCCATCCACCTCGTCGGAAAGTTATAGGCCAGGGTGATGTTCTGGATACGGAGGTAAGATCCGTCTTCGACATAACGGTCGCTGAACGCATAGTTGTAATTCGATGTTTGCTGGCCGATTGCCAGCCGGCTCATGTCCCCATCTCCTCCTGCGACCCGCACATTCCGGTAATCATTCGGTCCATCCGGATCGATCAGCTCAAGGCGTGCGTAATTAAGCGCCTTGGCGTAGAGGTTTGAGATATTCCTGCGTGGATTTTCCAGGAACCTGCGCGAATAATTGATGACGTCATTGCCGTATGAACCTGTCAGAAATACGGTCAAATCCCAATTCCGGTAATTAAACGTATTACCAACACCGAAGGTAAAATCCGGTGCCGGATTTCCGATGAAAGCGCGGTCCTGTTCGTCGATTATCCCATCGAAATTGACGTCCCGATAGATGTAGTCGCCAACCCATACACCCGTTTGTTCGTCGATGGGAAGATCAAACATCACCGGGATCCGATGGATGTCGCCCGCTTCGTCTTTGTAATAAAAGTCTGTAGCCTGCTCAAACCGGCCAACAATCTGATAGCCATAGAACTGCCCGATGGGTTGCCCCACTATCGTTTGGTTGATAACCGGGCTGTCATTCACACCATACGTGCTGCTCTCGATGGTCCGCGAGTCGATACCGGTCTGTGTATTGATGGCCAGCACCTTGTTCCTATTCAACGAAAAAACGAGATTGGTATGCCACCGGAAATTATCCCGCTGGAAATTCGTCGTCGCCAGTGTAAATTCAATCCCCCTATTCTGTAAGGAACCAAGGTTTACCCAAGGGCGGCCGCTCGCGCCTGTACCCGCAGTGCCCGCGTATACCGGTAGCGAGGCCTGCAAGAGCAGGTTTTCGGTCTTCTTATGGTAGAAATCAACCGTGAAATTTACCCTGTCCTGCCACAGGCCGAGGTCGATACCCAGGTTACTGGAGGTTGTGCTCTCCCATTTCAAATCTTCGTTGGGTGTATTGGCCGCTATCAATCCGGTGCCCCAGATCGTCGTCGCAGTGCCATATGTAGCGATATATGCATAGTTGTCTGGAATATTCTGGTTGCCCACGAGCCCCCACCCCAGGCGCAGCTTCAGGTTGTTGATTGTTGGATGATCCCGCAAAAACCCTTCACTGGAAACCTTCCATGCAAATGCAGCAGAAGGAAACCATCCGGTACGGTTTTCGGGAGCAAATTTCGAAGACCTGTCCCTTCTCAACGTAGCCGTCAGCAAATACCTGTCGTCATATGAATAAAAAACCCTGCCAAATTCGGACAGGATGGAACTTGCGCCCGAATACCCCGTGTTGGCCGCCGTCGTTGCATCCCCCAACGACAAGTCCGTTGATCCATTGGTCGTATAGCCTGTCCGTGATCCACCCAGGAACTCCCAGGATGTTTTCTGCATTTCCTGGCCCAACATTGCATCAATACTATGTACACCGAATGCTTTGGTATACGTCAATATATTCCGCCATGTCCAGAATTGGTTAAATTGCTTCGAATAGGTTCCTTCGTTGTTGTCCATGAATTGGGTTGGCGAGAGGTAGTAAGTTGGTTGGAACCGGTACGAATTGGGCGTACTGTAATCAAACGAGACCTCCGTCCGGAAGGTCAGGCCGGAAAGGATATCCGCTGAGGCAAATGTATTGCCCCGGATACCGTAAGATTCCATCCGGTTATCGATAAGCGTTGCCATTGCCATTGGGTTGGTAGGCATGAATTGTTCATCAGATGCGGCAAACGACCCATCAGCGTTCCTTACAGGCACATCCGGAGTTGTCCTCAGCGCGATGGAGACCAAGGACTGGTCGGAAACCGTCAACGTCTGATTCAAGTGGTTAAATGCGAAATTTATACCGGCTTTTAAATAACTTTTGACCTGCGATTCAAAATTGCCCGTTAAGGTAAGGCGCTTAAATCCGGAGCCCGCCGCAATGCCATCCTGTTTTAATAACCCGCCGGTCAACGCGTAGGTATTCCGCTCACTGCCGCCGGAGATGGAAACGTTGTGGTTGTTCATCTGCGCATTATTAAAAAGTTCGCTTTGCCAATCGGTGCCTTCACCCAACAAATCAGGACGGATGAAATTGTTGTTCGGCGTGGAGATGTTATAATCCGCCAACGTATTTCGATGCGCCGCATATTGCCTTAAGTTCAAGACATCCATCTTTTTGGGAATCTGCTGCATGCCGGTATAGCCGTGGTAACTCAGGGTAGAAAATCCGGCTTTCCCCCGCCTCGTGGTAATCACAATGACCCCATTGGACGCCCTGGAACCATAGATAGCCGTTGCCGATGCATCTTTCAGCACATCCACGGAAACGATATCCATGGGGTTGATGGAGGCGAGTGCGTTGGTATTGGTATTATCCCCGCCGGCAGCCCCGCCTTCAATGATGACACCATCTATCACGTAAATCGGTTCCGTGGATGCACTGAGCGAACTGATGCCCCTTATCCTGACCGAATTGCTCGCCCCGGGCATTCCGGAGTTTTGCTGAAACTGCACACCCGCCACGCGCCCCTGCAATACCTGATCGATATTGACGACCCCCGATTCCGAAATGGATTTTTCGTTTATCGAGCTTATGGCCCCCGTCAGATCAGACCGCTTTTGCGTTCCATAACCAATGACCACCACTTCATCCAACGTATTGGGGTCTTCCGATAGCTGGATACGGATATCGGATCGGCTTTCTACCAGGTGCTCCTGTGTATAATAACCCAAATGGGAGAATACCAACGTGCTTCCGTCAGGAACATTGGTGATTTCGAACGAACCATCCTCCCGGGTGTAGGTACCATTGCTGGTTCCCTTTACGTTGATGTTTACCCCCGAGATGGGCTCATCGTTTTGGTCGACTACCTTCCCCGTTACAGGCTGCTGAGCTTGCACATGGAAAGCCCACAGGAAAGCAAAAACAAAAGCAAGAAATTGTTTCAATTTTGCATTCATATTTTATAAGCTTTAATTGATATAATTGATTAGTATTATCCCCGTTGCCTGGACAGACGCATACACCGGTTAGCCACCATAAACTGAAAACCAACGTTGGCATGCAAAGCCGTCCGGTATCCAAATATGTTCTTCCACCGATGCAAAAAGGTCTGAAAATCGGTTTATAAGCACCCCAAAAGGGGTTTGGTTATTCCGCTACCCACAAATCTAAAAATAAAAAATGAAAACCGCAACCGATTGCATGTTTTTACATAAAGGCAAAAGACGCTCCAATCCATAAGGCCGGTAGATCCCCTCATCGTGGACACTACCGGCCTTGTTAATTGGACATTCAGGTTAATTGTATCCTGGATTCTGATACATTTCGGTCTCCCCTTCCATCGCATCCAGCTGGCCCTGCGGAATGGGCCGCAAGTAGTGATATGGCTGGATACTTCGTGTCACCGTTTGCGGCGTATGGTCACCGATATTGGGTCCGCAGATTTCATACGTACCCGCCAATTCGGTCCATTTCTGTGTACGTATCAGATCGTACCACCGATAACCTTCACCATAGTATTCACGTGACCGTTCGGCCAAGATATAGTCGATGTCTATCGTCGCCGGTGTGGCAGCGACCAAGGCGGCACTATTATCGGCTATTTTCTCCACATTTCCGTTGTTATCCCAGCGCCACTTTCCCGCGCGCTCACGGATGACGTTGATAAGATCCCGCGCGCTACGCGTACCCGATGCACCTTTCACAGCGGCCTCAGCCGCGATAAGGTAGAGCTCTGAGAATTTAGCAATATTAAACGGCCGCGTGCTCGCTGCATTCGGCTGCCCCAATCCATCGCCATTATCGGTGCGGTAAGGGCCAAGTTTCCAAAGCCCGGGATAGACGCGCCGACTGACGCCACGGGGCGACACCACAAAATCGCTCCTTCCGGGCAGTATACCTGCGCCGACGTTACTATTATAGGTCGAATTGGAGTAATCAATAGTTCCTTCCGGTTCCTCATCCAGAAAGGTCAGTATCGCATCGCCGGGGTTTACCGGCGCAAAATTTACGTTGTACACCGGGCCACTGACACCGGCCTTATCCCAGTTGCCACGATAAACGGTGGTAAACGTGCCATCGTAGCGGGAGTCATTGGTCTTGTCGGCAAAGGTATTGGTAATCGCTCCAATCGTGGGACTCATCCGCATCCACGGCCGCCCGAGCGCTTGCTCGGCTTCACGCTGGACGGAACTCATAGCCGTCCACCCCGAGTTGGACGAACTGCTTCGGATTTCGGTATAATTCCATGTCATCATCCATCCGGCAAAGTTCTCCGGAGCTTCACCATTGCTATACGTAAGGCTTCCTGCGTTGTAAAATTCACTGCTCTCCGTATGGTCGGCATACAACAAGATTTCGTTGTTGCGATCATTTGGCCCCAAATTGACGTCGTAGAATGTCGGCTGTAAACCGAAGGGCCCCGGGTTGTCGATACCCGCTGTTGCCACATCATATGCCTGCTGGTAGTACCACTGGGCATCATGTCCATCCGGATCGACACGATTGGTCTCCGGATAGGTCGGAATATTATTCGGGTTTTCCAGCCACCATCCGTAGGTCAGGTAAGCTTTTGCGAGATATAGGCGAGCAACCGTTTTGGTGACACCGCCCGTTACCCGGCCGGCATCCGGCAAATCATTTACCGCGACCAGCAAATCCGGGAAAATAGCTTTGGTGTACACCTCAGGCACGGTATTCCGCGCGGAGGTCCTGCTGGGATTGGTGTTGAACGCCAGTTCGCCTGCACCCAAATCCAGCGGTATCCCGCCAAAGGTCTGCACCAGTATGAAATAGTCGAACGCCCGGAAGAACCTGGCTTCGGCGATCAACGCATTTGAGATTGTACCTACTTCTGCGGCATTTTCAATGATACCGCTTGCCGTGTTGATATTGCTGAATGCAGTGCCCCACAGGACATCAGCACGGCTGTTGATCGGCGTGATCTGTCCCTGCCCGCTGAGGTCCATGACCAGGAAGTTTTCGTCCGCCCCTTGCCCATACGTTGCCTCATCGGTGCCCGTGAGGGTCGTGTTATAATAGTAAGCCTGCCCATAAATGTAACGCAGGTGTGCGTACATGGAGGTTATTCCACCTTGGACGCCTTTTTCGGTCGTGAAAAAACCGGGCTCATAAATGCTACGCGGTTGTTCGTCCAAAATCTTAGCGCATGCCGAAAAGAACAACGCTATCACGGCTGCTCCTATATAATTGATATTACGTGTCTGTTTCATTACTATTTTCTTTAAAATACCAGGTTAATACCAAACAAGTAACTACGCGTTGCCGGCGAATTCGTACCAATCGTCAATAACCGGGGCCGGTACGTATTGGTTACCGCCGCATTTTCGTCAGCATAGGAGTTGGTTTCCGGATCCAATCCGGTCTCCCTGTTATAGGGAGAGAACAAGACAAATGGATTCTGTACCGTGAAATAAAACCGCAACCGGTCAATGCCGGCACGTTGCACCCAATCGCTGCCGTCGAAGTTATAGCCCAGTGACAGCGTGCGTATCTTCAGGTGCGATGCATCGAAGTAACCCAGGGTACTGCCGTACTTCGGATTGTCGCCGCTGATAATACCACCGGGCATGGGATACCGCGCATCGGTATTTTCCGGCGTCCAGTAGTCTACCCGCACGTTATTCCTGCGTCCGCTCAGCATATTCAGGTAGCCGGATGCGGTGTGGAGCGTACTGATGAGCGTGCCACCGCGCTGGAACATCCCTACAGCGCTCAAATCAATATTTTTATAGGCAACACGCGTGTTGAAACCGCCCTGAAAATCAGGCTGCAGATTGATAATTTGCCGGTCGGCAAGCCCGATTGCCCGGGCAGGTGTCCCATCGTCATTATAATCGCCGGTGTATTTTACCTTGACCATACCCACGTTTCCACCCGGTTCCAGGATATCCAGGTAAGGGTCTCCCTCCTGCCAGAGTCCCGTATACTCGTAATCAAAAACGACATCAATGGGATGTCCTACGAACCACCAGTTGCCTTCGTCCCTGTCCTGTCCGGAAGCCAATGCCACCAGCTTGTTGCGGTTGCCATACACGTTGATACCAGCTTCCCAAGTCCAGCCATTGTGGTCATCCAATATCACCCCATTGAGCGAAAGCTCCAACCCTTTATTTTGTGTTTCCCCAATGTTAGCCGTGTAACTTCCCACACCCGCTGTATTCGGCAGATTGACATTCAACAGCACATCGTTGGTGTTTGTTACATAATACTCTAAGGTACCGGACAAACGGCTGTTCAGGATGGAGAAGTCCAACCCATAGTTCCACGTTTCCGAATATTCCCATCCCAAACCTGCATTGGGCAATTGGGATACATAATAGCCTACAGCATAGTTATCGCTGCCGAAATTATACGGCCGGGTGTTCAAACGCCCCAATGTCGCATAGGGGGCAATAGCCTGATTGGAGGTTTGCCCGTAGCCCACCCGCAGTTTGAGCATGTCCACAAAGGAAACGTCTTGCATAAACGCTTCTCTTCCAATATTCCATCCGGCTGATATCGCTGGATACGTGTGCCATTTGTGACCCGATGCCAGCCTTGAGGAGCCGTCGGACCGCAGCGTGGCCGACAGCATATAGCGATCGTCATAGGAATACATGACACGGCCCATCCACGACATCAATCCCCACAATTCATAGATCTGTCCATTCGGATCGATCGTAATTTCGCCTGTTGCCTGCCCCAGGTTATAGAACTGGAATGCATCAGCGGGAATATCCCTTGCCGCTATACCCGATTGGTTGAATTTGTTCTGCTCGGAAGAGTACAATGCCGTTACATTGATGTTGTGTTTTTCAGCAAACGTACGGTCGTAGGTCAGCAGGTTTTCAACGACCCAGTGATAGGTGTGCTGGTTGCTGATGGAAGCCGATGAAGGTGTGGTGGGGTTTGTGGCGTTTATGCCCTGCCCGGTATAGGCCCCACCATTGCTTTGGCGGTAGTCCAAACCAAGATTGATTCGATACTTCAGCCCCTCGACCCAAGGTACACTCACTTCGCCATATACGGAGTTGTATGTAGCATAAGCCCGGGTCTCGTTTAACCATTGGTCTTGTACACCTTCTATAATTTCCCTCGTGGCCGTCCAGGGCTCATCCAAGGGCATGCGTATCGTCCGTTTCCAGGTGCCGTCCTCATTGTAGGGATTGGCTATCGGCGACATGCTTAAAGCGGCATACAACCCCACTTGGGAACCTTCTGTCATATTATAATTGTTGTTGGTGGTAAAGCCGACCCGGAAATAATCCCCCAGTTGCTGATCGACCGTACCGCGCAATGAAATACGGCTGTATTTTTGCGTGGGAACCACGCCTTCATCCTGGAAGTAGCCCCCGCCGAAATTATAGTTGCCCTTTTCAGTGCCAGCCGAAACGCCGACATCCTGGCTGATTGTATTTCCGGTTCGGTAAAATAGATCCTGCCAATCGGTATTGACATCATCAGATTCATCCAATCCATTCTGGTACTGGCCAGCAGCGGCACGGAGCGCGGCAAATTCCGGTCCATTCATCATCGGATATTTGGAAAAAATAGTTTTAAAACCCTGAAAGCTGTTGTAGGATACGCGTGCCGCTTGCCCGCTCTGCCCTTTGTTGGTGGTCACCAATATCACGCCGTTGGCCCCGCGCGACCCATAAATCGCGGTTGCAGAAGCATCCTTGAGGATATCAAGACTCTTAATGTCGTTCGGATTGATGTCACCGATGGACCCCGCAAAGGGGATACCATCGAGCACCACCAACGGGTCGTTGCTGGCATTCAGCGAACGTGTACCACGGATACGGATTTGCGTAGTTGCGCCCGGTTGTGATGAGGTTTGCGATAGCTGTACCCCCGGCAAACGCCCTTGCAAGGCCTGCGAAATATTCGCCGATGGCACGTCGCGCATCTGATCGCCGCCGATTGTGGCCACCGAACCTGTCACCGCTTCTTTCCGCTGGACACCGTATCCCACAACAATCACTTCATCTAACGCACTGGCTTCCCCTACCAATGTGACGGTCAATTGCTGGTCAGCTTCGCCCACTTTAATCTCTTGCGTAGCATATCCAACATAGCTGAATATCAATGCACTGCTTGCAGGCACACGGATAGTGAAGCGGCCGCCGTCATCGGTAGACGTGCTTGCTGTGCCCACACTCGACCGGATGGAAACCCCACTCAGCGCCACGCCTCCTTCATCGACAACGATCCCTGATATCCCCACGCCACCGCCTTGGGCCATGGTGTATACGGAATAAAAAAACAAAAGCAACGATAGACAGGCGGCTTTGATGGCTTTCCCTCGCTGTCGCCGCAATCCCGGTTTGTATACGCTTATCATACTGTAGGATTTTATTGGTTTAATAATTTAGTTAATTGCTACTTTACCGTATCCACTTGACCAATTTTCCCAACTGCACAGTTCCAACGTTGGCATGTGGCACTTTTGACAACTACCTTATCATCGAAATGATTGAATCTGGATAAGGTTTATAACGTCCTCCCGGACCTTGGTTATTTCTTTCTGTGGGTAAAGGTAGAAACAAAAATTAATTTATGCAACCGATTGCAAAAAAAAACTTTTTTTCTTATTTTAGCCGAACCATTTAGTGAACCGTATTTTTACCAAACAAATGAGTACGTCCAACGAGAAAAAAGAAGTAACCATTTATGATATTGCGGCTGCCCTCCAAATATCAGCGGCAACCGTGAGCCGGGGGCTGAAAAACCATCCCGCAATCAAGCAGGCTACGAAAGATCGGATTTTTGCCCAAGCCGAGCGCATGGGATACCGATTCAACACCTTTGCCCGCAACCTGCGGACAAAACGAACGTATACAATCGGTGTCATTGTACCCCGGTTGAATAGTATGTTTATGTCGGATGTCATTGCTGGCATGGAAAAGGTATCCAATGAAGCAGGCTATGAACTAATCATCAGCCAATCCCTGGAGACCATGGAAAAAGAAATGAAGAACGCCGTTACCATGTTTAATAACAGAGTGGATGGTTTATTGGTATCCCTGGCCTATACGACAACAGGCATTGACCATTTCAAGCGCTTCTTTGATAAAAATATTCCCTTGATTTTCTTTGACCGCGTATTCGAACACCCCAACTGCCCGAATATCGTCATCAACAATTATAAAGCAGCCTACGAGCTTACTTCCTACCTTATCCAGCAAGGTGCCCGGCGTATTATGCATGTAGCGGGTAATCTCAACAGGAATGTCTATAGCCAACGCTTCAAGGGGTACAGAGACGCCTTGTTAGACAATGGCATTCAATTCCAGGAAGGCTGGCTCATCGTCAATAACCTCAGTGCAGAAGACGGCATACATACCGCAAAACACATCTATGCACTGACGGAACGGCCCGATGCCGTCTTTGTAGCCAATGATACCTGCGCAGTGGCTTGCATGCAGGAATTGAAACGAAATGGCATATACGTCCCGAAAGACATCCTCGTTGCTGGATTTAACAACGATCCGATCGCTACGGTGGTTGAACCCAACCTCACTACCGTTAATTATCGGGGGCCTGAAATGGGAGAAATGGCAGCCAAAACACTCATCAACCTGCTTAATGGAAATGGTGAACAGCATACCGCGGCAACCATCATGCTGCGCCATGAATTGATCATACGGGATTCTACCCAACGACCACAATGAAACCAATGATGAAAATAAGCCGATTATGAACCCATACACCCGCATTTTGTCCTTCCTGGCAGGAGTTTGCCTATACAGCCTTCCTGTTGCGGCCCAATCCGGCTATCGGTTGTGGCTGGATTTCAAATCCTTACCCACAGAAACGGCCGATGGCTACAAGCAACGGCTTACAGCCCTGCTTTTCCCTGTGGCAAACCAAACAGATAGCATTGCCAAGCAGGAACTGCTCACCGCATTGGATGGCTTGCTCGGGCAACGCCCCACATCGGTTGATACCCCCCAAAAGACAGGCACCCTGATTGTCGGCACCCCCGCTACCCTCCCCTGGCTGGCTGGTGAAGCCATTGGCGAACATCTCGATCACATGGGCGAGGAAGGATATGGCATCCACAGCACGACCATCAACGGCAGCCCGGCAACGGTCATCCTGGCCAATACCAGCAAGGGTGTGCTATACGGTGCCTACGCATTCCTTGGCCTGCTGCAAGGCGGCGAGGATATCACACAAGTGGCCATCACCACCCGGCCCAAGGTTACATTGCGCCTGCTCAATCATTGGGACAACCTCGACCGCACCGTGGAACGCGGCTATGCGGGCTTCTCCCTGTGGGACTGGCACCGTCTGCCGGGATACCGCGATCCGCGTTACACGGACTATGCCCGCGCCAATGCCTCCATCGGCATCAACGGCACGGTGCTCAACAATGTGAATGCCAACGCGCTCATGCTTACGGCGCCCTACCTTGAAAAGGCCGCGGCACTGGCCGACATCTTCCGTCCCTACGGCATCAAGGTATACCTGTCTGCACGGTTCAGCGCCCCCATCGAACTGGGCGGCCTTGCCGATGCCGACCCGCTCAATCCCAAGGTGCAGCAATGGTGGAATGAAAAGGTTGCGGAAATTTACCGGTATATTCCCGACTTTGGTGGCTTCCTGGTGAAGGCCAATTCCGAAGGGCAACCCGGTCCGCAGAACTACGGGCGCAGCCATGCCGACGGGGCCAACATGCTGGCCGATGCGCTGGAACCCCACAACGGCGTGGTCATGTGGCGTGCCTTTGTTTATGACGACAAAGAACCCGATGATCGGGCCAAGCAGGCTTACAACGAGTTCAAACCATTGGACGGCCAATTCCGTGGCAATGTCATTGTGCAGGTCAAGAATGGTGCAATCGACTTCCAGCCGCGCGAACCCTTCCATCCGCTCTTCGGGGCCATGCCCCAAACGCCCCTGATGATGGAATTCCAGATCACGCAGGAATACCTCGGCTTTGCCACCAACCTGGCTTATTTAGGCACCCTGTTCAGTGAAACGTTGCAGGCCGACACCTATGCCGACGGCCCTCAATCAACCGTTGCGCGTGTCGTTGACGGCTCATTGACCGGGCAATCGCTTACGGCCATAGCCGGCGTGGCCAACACGGGTACCGCCACCAATTGGACGGGACACCCCTTTGCACAGGCCAACTGGTTTGCCTATGGCCAGCTGGCGTGGGATCCCGAAGCCGACGCCGCTACCATTGCCGAGGATTGGCTACGCCGTACCTTCGGCAACGATGCTTCCCTCATCGGTGCCCTGCTGCCCCTGATGATGCAGTCGCGCGAGGCCGTGGTCAACTACATGACACCCCTCGGCCTCCATCACCTAATGGGATGGAGCCACCACTACGGACCGGGGCCGTGGATCAAGGACAAACAGCGGGCCGACTGGACGTCGGTGTATTACCACCAGGCTGATAAAGATGGCATTGGCTTTGACCGCACCGCTTCGGGCAGCAATGCCTTAGGCCAATATACACCGGAGGTACGCAAGCGATTTGAAGACCCGCAAACCTGCCCCGATGAGTACCTTCTGTGGTTCCACCACCTCCCTTGGGATTTCCGGATGAAATCCGGCGAAACGCTCTGGGAGACGCTCTGCGGCCACTATTATGGCGGCGTAGCGGAAGTGGCCGGCATGCAGGCCGTCTGGGAAGCACAGCGCGGCAAGGTGGATTCGACGGTCTTTCAGGAGGTAAGTGATTTGCTGGCCGTCCAGCACGAGGAAGCCATCCTGTGGCGCGATGCCTGTGTGCTGTACTTCCAGCAATTTTCGGGCATGCCCATCCCGGAAGGACTGGAGCAGCCAGCGCATCCGCTGGAATATTATGAGCATTTGCAATTCCATTTTGTGCCGGGGATATAAATACCAGTGTCATGAAAAGACTACCAGTGTTCATCAGTTTACTGGCATTAGCCAGCACATCGTCTGTCCGGCCCCAACCGGACAAAGGCTTGAAGGATTATTATGCGGCCTATTTTCCCATCGGCGTGGCCGTCAACCCGAGAAGCCTTGACGGTGAGGAAGCCGCGTTTATCCAGCAGCACTTCAATAGTGTCACCGCTGAAAATGCCATGAAAATGGGACCGCTGCAACCCAAGGAGGGTGTATTCAACTGGGAACTTGCTGATGATATCGTGGCATTTGCTGCTTCCCGCGGCATGCGGATTAGGGGCCATGCCCTATGCTGGCACCAGCAGGTGGCCGACTGGTTTTTCGTGGATGACGAAGGCCAACCAGTCTCCAGGGAAATCCTGCTGGAACGCCTGCGGACGCACATCCATACCGTCATGAAGCGGTACAAGGGGAAGGTATATGCTTGGGATGTCGTGAATGAAGCCATTGACGACAACCCGGAAAACCTGTTGCGGCCATCAAAATGGACGGCGATCATCGGTGAAGACTTCGTGGAAAAAGCCTTTGAATTTGCCCACGAAGCCGATCCGGATGCCAAGCTCTTCTACAACGACTACAACAGCGAACGACCGGAGAAGGTGGAGCGTATCTACACACTGCTGAAACGGCTCAAAGACAAAAACGTCCCGATACATGGTGTCGGGCTGCAAGCACACTGGTCTGTTTTTGAACCTTCGGAAGACCAATTGCGCTATGCGTTGGATCGGTTTTCCTCGCTCGGACTGGAGCTGCACATCACCGAACTGGATGTCTCGGTATATCCCTGGGAAAAGGAACGCCGCTCCAAACGTGCCGACGAATCCGATGTGTATACCGAGGCCATGCAAAAAGCCCAGGCCGAAAAATACGCGATGGCATTCCGGGTATTCCGTGATTACCGCGACGTCCTGACCAGTGTCACCTTCTGGAATGCCAACGACCGCTACACCTGGCTCGATAATTACCCGGTAGCGGGAAGGAAAAATCATCCCTCCCTATTCGATACCCAGCGGAAACCCAAAAGGGCTTATTGGAGGGTGGTAGATTTCTAATCCTTTAATAAAACCCATTAAAACACCGAGTTATGCAGAAAATCGCCGTTTTCATAGGAATTTTAGGAATCGTACAGATCGCATACGCATCCGGCAAGGAATTTCCCATTGTTGGCAGCCACCAAGCGGCCAACATCATGGTCGACAGCAGCGAACACCGTAGTGTACTGCGGGCAGCCTCGGACTTACAATTGGATATCGAGCGCATCACCGCCGTACGGCCCACATTGAATGGCAAGGGTACCCCTGCCACTATCATCATCGGTACCATCGGAAAATCACGCGTCATCGATGAACTGGTTCGCACGGGAACGATTGACATGACCGATGTCACCGGCAAATGGGAAAGCACGCTCATCGAAGTGGTAGACAACCCCACTTCAGATATTGCACAGGCGCTGGTCATTGCAGGCAGCGACAACCGGGGTACCATCTTCGGGATTTATGATGTCTCCTACCAAATCGGGGTATCCCCATGGCACTATTGGGCTGATGTACCCGTGAAAAAAAGCGACGAGCTGTTCTTCCCGGCCAAAAGGACGGTTCTCCAATCCCCCGCCGTCAAATACCGGGGCATCTTTATCAACGACGAGGCCCCAGCACTGGCGGGCTGGGCTGAAAAATACCACGGTGGCTTCACCCATACCTTCTACGAAAAAGTATTCGAGCTTATCCTCCGTCTTAAAGGCAACTTCCTGTGGCCTGCCATGTGGGGCCGGGCATTCAACGACGACGACTCACTGAATCCCGTGCTGGCCGATCAATATGGCATCGTGCTGGGCACTTCCCACCACGAGCCCATGGTGCGTGCGCACGACGAATGGCGGCGCTACGGCAATGGGTCGTGGGATTATCAAACCAACAAAACTGCACTCCAAGCATTCTGGAAAGCAGGCATCCAGCGGATGGGTACTCATGAAAACCTGGTGACCATCGGCATGCGGGGCGACGGCGACGAGCCGATGACCGAAGGCACGGCCATCGGACTGCTGGAAACCATCGTGGCCGACCAGCGCCAAATCATCAGCGAAGTTACCGGGAAAGATGCAACAGCAGTACCGCAAGTGTGGGCGCTGTACAAAGAAGTGCAGGACTACTACGACCATGGCATGCGCGTGCCCGATGACGTGACCCTCCTGCTCTGCGATGACAACTGGGGCAACATCCGCAAGCTACCCAAGCTGTCCGACCCGCCGCGCAAGGGAGGCTATGGCATCTACTACCACTTCGATTATGTAGGCGGCCCGCGCAACTACAAATGGCTGAACACAAACCCCATTACCAGAGTATGGGAACAGATGAACCTGGCTTATCAGTATGGTGCCACCCAGCTATGGATTGTGAATGTCGGCGACATCAAGCCCATGGAATTTCCCACGGAATTTTTCCTCGACATGGCGTGGTCGCCCGAACGCTGGGGTGCCGCGCAACTGCATGCATATACCGTGGAATGGGCGCAGAAACAATTCGGCGAAACCCATGCAAGCGACATCGCCGAGTTCCTTGCGCAGTACACCAAATTCAACGGCCGCCGCAAGCCTGAGCTGCTCGATGCCGATACCTACAGCCTCCACTACTACCGCGAATGGGAACGCGTGGTGGCCGACTACAACGCCTTAGCCGACCGCGCCCAAGCTGTCCATGAGCGACTACCCGCGCAATACCGCGACGCCTACTACCAGTTGGTACTCTTTCCCATCCTGGCCTGCGCCAACCTCTACGAGCTCTACTATACCGTAGCCAAAAACCGGCTCTACGCCTCCCAGCGGCGCGCGGCAACCAATACGATGGCCGAACAGGCCGAAACCTTGTTCGCAAAAGATTCCCTGCTCACCCATCAGTACAACGACGTGATGGCCGGAGGCAAATGGAGCCACATGATGGACCAAACCCATATCGGCTATACGTACTGGCAGCAGCCCGAACATCAGGTCATGCCCGAGGTAAAACGCCTCACCATGCCCACAGAGGCCCGGATGGGCGTACACGCCGAAGGGTTCCGGTTTGACGGACAGCAGCAACCGCTATTGCCCGAACTGAACCCCCATACGCGCGACAGCGCCTACATCGAAATCTTCAACCAAGGGGAAGGCACGTTCCCGTTCGAAGCGAAGTCTTCGGCCGACTGGGTGCGGCTTTCCGATACAGGCGGGACGATCAGCGATGAACTGCGACTATGGGTGTATATCGACTGGGACAAGGTCCCTGCCGGGAAACATACCGCCACCATCCGCATAAAAGGGACAGGACAGGAAACACGTGTGCAGATCCCCATACATTATTACCCGCTACCTAAGGCTGAACAACCCAACACCTTTATCGAAAACAACGGCTATGTCGCCATCGAAGCACATCACTACAGTGAAGCGGTGGATGCCAAGGGCATCCAGTGGCAGGTGCTACCGGATTACGGGCGCACGGAGTCTGCCGTCGCGGCCATGCCCGTGACCGCCCCTCCCCTGCCTTGGGACGAAGGAAGCCCGCACCTGGTATACCGCTTTTATAGCCACGGCGAAGGCGACGCCCAGGTGACGCTGCACGTATCACCCACCCTCAATTTCAACGGGGAAGGCCATCTGAGGCTGGCCGTATCCGTGGATGGGCAGGCTCCGCAATTGATCAACATCAACGAAGACGGATCCGAGAAAGCATGGGGTGAGGGGGTTGCCAACAACATCAAGCATGTGGTTTCCCGCCATTCGCTTGCCGATAGCGGGAAACATGCCTTAAAGGTATGGTTCGTCGACCCCGGTGTGGTATTGCAACGGGTGGTCATTGACCTCGGCGGCGAACAGCCGAGTTATTTGGGGCCGCCAGAAAGCTTATGCAGCCGCAACAACGCCTCCAAGTAATAGTAGTCGCCATAGTTGATAGACGTATTGATCTCGCTCCCGTTCGGCTTATGCCCCGTGACACCTTTCAGCAATGCCGTATTGCCCGGCATGTCTACCCGATAATGGTCAAAAAGCGACCGGAGCATCGCCTGCGCACAATCAAAATACGTGTCTTTTTCAGGCCCTTCAACAAACGTGCAAAGCTCCAGCAGGGCCGATGCAACGATGGCGGCCGCCGATGCATCGCGCGGCGCATCCGGGATATCGGGGTCGTCGAAATCCCAGTAGGGAACCAAGTCATCGGGCAACCTATCGAGGTATACGTCGGTTACTTGCTGGGCAAAATCCAAAAATTTCGGATCGTGTGTTTCCCGATAGACCATAGTAAATCCGTAGATAGCCCAAGCCTGCCCGCGTGCCCATACGCTTTGATCCGCAAACCCTTGATGAGTCACTTGTTTAATTCGCTTTCCGGTATCTTTGTCATATACCACGACATGGTAGACTGTGTGGTCTGGCCTGAACTGGTTCGCCATCGTCACCTCCGCGTGTTTCACCGCGATGTCATACAACGAATCCGCACCACCATTCTTTGACGCCCAAAACAACAATTCGAGATTGATCATATTGTCGATGATCGTGTTGTGCTGTGGCCATTCCAAGTTTGGCACTGATCTGGGCCAGGACAAGATGGTACCGACGCGGGGGTTGTACAAGGTAGCCAAGCTATCTGCCGTTGCCAAAATAACTGGTTTGTATGCTTCATTTGAAGTTAGCCGATACCCATTGCCAAAACTATTGAATACCTGAAAGCCCAAGTCGTGGTCGGTCGCTGGTTCCTGCGAGAGCGGCAACAACTGCTTAGTAAATATGTCGGCTGTCTTCAACAATGTCTCATCACGCGTAGCTTCATAGGCATACCATAAGATGCCGGGCCAAAATCCACTGGTCCAATCGCTATGGCTCACATATCGCCAAGTCTTTCCATCTTCGGTAATGTTTCGAGGGATATTTGGCGGATCGGGTGGTAAAAGGGCTAAAGTCTGACGCACTTTCGCTACACTGTAATCGATTTCGTGTTGAACGTCATATTGCTGCTCGTTTTGGCAAGACAGGATAAGCGCTAATGGGGGAATCAGCTTGAATAAAAGTTTCATCAGTATAGTTTACGTAAGCGCGTTTTCAATCCTTCGGAAAAATCCAAACCGCCTGACCACCAGAAGCCTGCAGATCAGCATTCAACTGCATCGATCGGTTTACGACAAGTTCACGGATACCGACTTTCGTGCGTGTTGACACATGTTGGTCATCTTCATAAATTTTGGCAACGTATTCCTTGCCTTCTTCCAAAAAATCCAATGGGATATTCAATTTCCGTGCGTCGTTGTTGGTAATACTTCCTACAAACCAACGGTCGCCAGTCCTGCGGGCAACGCTAATGTATTCACCAATCTCACCCTGCACAACCCGGGTATCGTCCCACACGGTGGGCACCTGGTCAAAAAACTCCAGTTCGGGTTCGTCCCGGCTGTCGCTGGGCTTGTCATACCAGTACAAGAATTGAAGCGGACTGTAATAAACGACAGACAAAGCCAATTGATGCGCCGACGTCGTTTTAAGCAGCCGTACATTCGTCAGTCCATGTCGGGTATCGAACGTTGTTTTGCCATCGAAATCCTGCCGGTAATAACAGATGGTATAGTCTGCCGCACCTTGGGTATACCGGGTAAACGGCAAGGTCACATTGTGCGTGGCATCCGGAAACTCTTCATTGCCATAAATTCCCTCCTGTGATAGCAGATTCGGGTAGGTACGGCTGAACCCCGATGGCCGGTATTCATCGTGGATATCTACTATTAATCCATATTCCGCACACTTCCGGACAGCCTCGTGCATCCAAGCCGTCCAGTATTGCGAGCCCACCTGCACAAAACCAAATTTTAGGCCGTCTACGCCCCAGGACTTGTAAAGGGGCAGGATGTCATCCAGTTGCTGAAACAGCGCCCGCTGATTGACATATAAGATAACTCCGATGCCACGTTGTTTAGCATAAGCAATGACGGTTTTAAGGTCTAACGCATCCGGGTTCGAGTTGCGTGCCGGATCCAACGTAACCGTGGTCGCATCAGACGATTTGCTGCCTTCAGGCCCATACCAACCGGCGTCGAACATCAAATACTGGAGATGATGCTTGACAGCAAAGTCGATGGTAGCTTTCGCGCCTTCTGTTGTAAGTGTTACTTCGCGCATCGCTTTCCCGGGTTTAATCCACCACGGATTATCGATTTCACTTGGTGGATTGAGATTAAGCAGCAGGTCGTTATGCTCAATCAATTGCCCCGGTCGCTCTGCCACCATAATGACCCGCCATGGTGTTTGGTAAGGTGCGATGTGATCCACCGGACCGTACATGGCACCTTTTATCGTATTGGCTTTATGTGCACTGAGCACGAATTTGGTACGCACATAATCGACTACGGCCGCTTCTGTCAACAGCACATAAGGACCATTCTCTAAGGTCAATACCAATGGGCGCTCGCTTTCACCAGGCCAATCCGCCAATGGCCGTTTCTCATAGACGCTTTGGGCTTGCTTGGTAAAATAAGCCTGTGTGTTGGCTGGCAGCTGAAACTCCGTATATTCGTCGGTCACTTGAAAATATTCGTTCCCGGGAAACCGATAGCGGAAGGCGATGCCCTCATTATATGCCCGAATCTGTAGCTTCAATTGCTTCTTATCCGTTCCCTTTTTCGTAACCGTCAACTCACAAGACCGATAATGGTCGGTCACCTGTGATCGCTCACCGTAGATCGGCTTCCACACCGTATCGGTTTCCCCGATTGTCTGATCGGCTATTTCCAGTCCGACGGACCAATCTTCGGCCGCCCGGATGCCCAGCTGGGACTCCAGGATAACGGGTGTTCCCCGATAAGCTACCATATACCACAACCTTTCCTTGGCCGTATAAACCTGCATTTCGTAGTTGCCATCGGGCGATTTCAATGACAAACGCTGTGCGACACCTATCCGGCCGCACATAAGAAGAAGAGATAGCGCAATTAAACGCAACGTAATTGACATAGTTGAATTAATTTGGAGATCGGAATAATAAGGTACCATAGCCCGGATGGTCAGCCGTCCACGGCTCGCCTTCTGGCATTATTTTATCTACCACCATTCGGGTATAGAACGGATTTAACTTAGCCCGCTTTTCATAATGATTAAGGACAATTTCGAAAACACCACGCCATTTACCACGGTCATGGTGTGCGATTTCGGCATGGTAATACTTGCCTGTCCTGTCCAGCCAAGTCGAGAACGGCACATCAAATCCTAAATTATATTTTGCAGTATATTCAAAACCTGCGAGCAGACGGTTTTCCGCGGCCCCGTACATATCCAATCCCTGGTTGTAGCCGATTTCGCAAGCTTCTGCCAGGCAGCCCAGACCAAATTGCGTATGCGCTTGATCTCGTCCGCTTTCCTGGCATTGCCCCGCTTCATTGATCACATAGTGCGTCAGCCGGCCATTCCCCTCGCCCTTGTAAAAATACGTGACCGCACGGTCAAACATTTCCCTATCATCCAGGAATACACCGAACGTCATCATGGCCTTGATACAAGCTGCATCCCAGTTGCCATTGGCAAACGTAGCAAATTCAGCGATGACCGGATACAGCACTTCACGTACCATGCGCTCGAAAGCCGCGATCCGCTGCGTATCCCAGTCCGCATCACTATGTCGAATAAGCTCTGCCGCGTTGACCAACAGGTGACCACACAAAGAAGCCATCAATTCCCTATCGTGGTTGATGACCTCTTTCAATTCCCTCGCATAGCCATCCATGATTTCAACAGCTTTGGCAGCATGCCGCTGATCGCCCGTGAGCCTCCATTGTACCGCATTGTAGTAAGCTGCTAAGCAGTCGTCCTCGAATTCCTTCTTGTGCAGGTTTGGCTCATTGGGCTGGCTGCCCATCCGCGAAACGACATCATATGGACCATTGACATCATATTGATAAGAGGCACGCCTATCTTTCAAAAACAAGGCATAAGCGTTGGCCCACGGCTCACGGTTCTCCGTGATTGCCTGCTTAATTGCCATCAGCGCATCTTCCGTATGCAAAATGCCAGGATGAACGAATGGTTCTTCAGTTTGCTGGGCAGCCCCCCACCTGCCCAGCAATAAACCAATAATAATTAACCAAAATTTTTTCATTTCCAAAAGTTTACCATCCAGGGTTATTTCCAATCTCCGAGCCGTTTGACAGCGTATTTAGCCAAGCCAGTGGAATCGGCCTTAAATAAAACTTGGACTCTCCAGTGGTCAATTGTGTCTGGATGCCGCCAAAGATATTGGCCGTATCCCAGTTGTGTGCCAGTACGCGCTCGCCCAAGCGACCCGTCCGTTGCAGGTCGTTCCAATGAGACACTTCACCAAACAGCTCCAATGCACGTTCATCAAGGATATCATCCAGGGTAATCGTTCCGGTTTTTCGCAGGCTTCCTGGGACCTTCGCTGCACGCTCACGTACCTCATTGAGGTAAAACGAAGCTTGCCCATTGTCTCCGTTTTGCAATGCGGCCTCCGCGGCAATCAGATACGTTTCCGCCAAACGGAAAAGATAGATATTCCGGGTTCCGGAAGCCGCATTACTTTCATTATAAATCGTGTTGGCGTCCTTGAATTTCCAGACCGGCAAGAAAGCCCGCGTATTGGAATTGCTGGTTTGGTACGCATTCCGGAAATAATCGTCCTGCGACATATCGTCCGGATCGCCCGTAGGGAAATTGTATACGGTAAATTCCACGGCATCTTTATCTTCCTGAGTCCAAAACTTGAAGTTCGGGTCGCTCGGCACTGGAAAATACACTACGGTATCCCCAAGTGCAAATCGGCCGGCCACGGGCGAAGTACATTGGAACCAGTTTTTACCGGTGTTCCTTCCATCGATTGACGTAGCCGGATCGGCGTTCAGCGGGCTCATGAAAGTCACTTCCGCGCGGCGGTCATTTGCCCAGTCAAAGAGCATATAGAAATATTTCGTCGGCACAAAGCTCGCGTCATCGTTGCTATAATAGTTATCCTTCGAAAGGCCCGGCCAACCCTCCCGGTAAGGAAAGAGGTAATACATATGCCGACCATTCACGTTGTTGTTTGCCGTTTCCGAGAAGCCTATCGAGAAGATAATTTCGTCGTTGCGCTGATTGGCCTGCCGGTGTACCTGCATATAATCGTCCAACAGGCTATGCCCCGAATTGTTGATGACATCTATCGCATCATTGAATGCATTTTGATAATCTGTCGGTGCCGCATAATCTTCATATCCCCGGGTAAGCAATACCAGCGCACGAAGGTGTTTTGCTGCAGCAGCGGAGGCCCGCCCGTAATTCACGCCAGTCTGCCGTGTAGGCAATAGCTCGATAGCCTCGCCCAGATCGGACAAAATCTGCTCGTAAAATGCCGATGCGGGGCTCATGTCAGCAGTATATACCGGAGCCATCGGTTCTTCTGTCAATAGTGGCCCCTGTCCCCAATTTTTGACGATTTCAAACAGATAGAGTGCGCGAAGGAATTTCGCCTCCGCTATGCGCGTGGCCAGCACCGCCTCATCGATACCGTCCAGGTCTTGATCACGTGTCAGCACGTCCGGTGCACGGCCTATTGCTGCATTCACATTTTTCAAGGCACTGTACAACCGGTTCCAATGTGCATTTAGGCTTCCTTGATTCGCATCAAACGTCACCGTATACTGGTTAAGGGGCGATACCGAGCCCACAAAATTCTGGGTTACGACATCCGTTCCCAATTGCGATATATTGATATAGTCTTTACTATTATAAATGCTGCGCAAATCAGCATAGCAGCCAATGACTAAATTTTCATAACCTGATGCCGTCATGAAAAATTCTTCAGCAGACTGACTGGAGTAGTTGACTTCATCCAAGAAGTCACTGCACGCAGCCAATGAGCCTGCGATACCAAGGAGGGCAACCCCTTTAACGATATATTTCGATAATTTCATTTTTCTCATTTTTAAGTTCATCCTAACCCTTCATCATTCTTTGATCAGAAGGAAACATTCAATCCAAAAAGCACACTGCGTGTCATCAAGTCCGTCCCGCCAATACTTGCGCTTGGCTGTTCAGGGTCAAACCCGGACCAGCTGGTAAAAATGAATGGGTTTTGCACGGTGGCATAAAGCCGTATGCGGCTTGCTTTGATCTGTTCAGCAAGGGAGCTTTTGAATGTATATCCCAGCGTCGCATAAGCTATCTTCAGAAAATCTGTACTTTGCACCACATGGGATACGGTAGATACCGTGCTATTTTGATCACGGTAAGGCCCCATATTGGAAGGTTGTCCCATGGTGTTTGATGGATTTTCCGGCGTCCAATAGTCTTTCCTCAGGTTGTTGAAATTCATATTGTTATTTTCCAGGGCATAGGAGACATAAAACTGATTTCGCTCGCGGGCACCTGTTCGCCAGTAAGTGTGGACGGCCAGATCGAAATCCTTGTATTCAAACGTATTCGTGAAACCACCATTCCAGTCCGCTTGCCTTTTGCCATCAATGGCACGGTCACGGTCGTTGTGAATTGCCCCATCTCCGTCGAAATCACGCACACGGAATTGTCCCGGACGTTGCCCGTACCGGGCAGCCTCTTCCTCTTCGCCGAGTTGCCACACACCAATAGTCATCAGGTTCCAGTTTGTCCGGATAGGTTGCCCGATGAACCATCGGTTGGCATAATCGCCCATCATTCCTTCCAACTGCGGCGAATAGCGTCCCATGTCTTCCTTTGCCGCCAAATCCACGATGGCATTGTGATTGTACGCGACACTAATTACCGAGGTCCATCTAAAATTATCGGTTACTACATTGACCGTATTCAGCATCACCTCCGTCCCCTTGTTGCGCACCGATCCCACATTGTCCGTGATAGAACCATAGCCCAGGTGTGTAGGCACTATCCGGCTCATGATCAAATCGGTGGTCAACCTATTGTAGAGTTCTACACTACCTGATATCCGGCTGCGGAAAAGTCCGAAGTCAATCCCCAGATTATATTCGGCCGTCTTTTCCCAGGTAAGCGCATCGTTACGCAAGTTGTTGGGTGCATTTCCGATGACGTCTTCCCCAAAAACATAATACCTTGGGCCCGATATCGTACCGCTTGTCGAATAGGGGGACACGGAATCGTTGCCGGTACGCCCATAGCTCAGCCGAAGTTTAAGGTCGCTCAACCAGTCGACATCCGTCAGGAACGCTTCCTGTTTAAGGCGCCAGGCAACGGCCGCAGAAGGAAAAAGAGCCCATTTATTGCCTGATGCCAGCTTGGATGACCCGTCATAGCGTGCACTTGCTGTAAGCATGTATTTATCATTAAACGTATAGTTTGCCCTAAGGAGGTACGACATCAGGTTGACCCGCGTATAGGCAGAGCTGAGACCTGTCATTTCGCCTCCTTGTAGGTTATACCACAGCGAGTTGAAACTCAGGTCACGCGAAGCCGCCTGAATGTTTTCATATTGATTTTGTTGCAAGGAAAACACACCGGTAATATCCAAGCGATGTACCCCGGACTCCCACTTATAATTCGCAATGTTGTCGAATACCCAGTTCAAATCCGTGTATTTCCGCAAGCTATTGGTGGCTCCCGCCGCAGTCCCCTGCAAAGCTTTGGTATACACCCCGCGATACTGGCCCACCTGCGTATTGACGATGTAGGGAGAGAAGGACGAACGGAGTTCCAATCCCTCAATCGGTTTCAGGCTCACATACGCATTAGCCAAGATATTTGTTGCCTTCGTATTATTAAACTCATTCTGTTGGGTGACCAAGGGATTAAACAAGCCGTTGCTTGGGTACCGGAAAAGTTCTGTGCCATCCACCAGGCTATTCGGGTGCTGTGTAGGCCGCATACGGATAGCATCCTGCATCAAATCCGAATTGCCCGTTTCACGGTCATCATAGGTCAAGTAAAGGCTTCCGCCGAAATTCAGAAATCTGTTCGCTGTCAAATCCAGGTTAGCGCGCAGGTTATACCGGTCATATCCTTGCGGATACAACATACCACCCTCGTTATAATAGCCCGCAGAAAGCGAATACTTGGTATCTTCGGTGCCACCAGTCGCCGAAATGGTGTGGTTGGTTTGCATTGCCGTATTTGACACGGCGCTGACCCAGTCGAAGTAATTGTTTTGTTGTACCGCAAGTAGTTCTGAAGGATCCGAAAAAATAGTCTCGTCCGAAATGTATTCGTTGTTATTCGTTGCCCGGCGGGTCTCACGGGCAAGCTGCACGTATTCATTCCCGGACATCATGTCCGGTAAATTCATGTATTGCCGAAAGCCCACATAACCCTGGTAGCTGACACTGGGCTTACCATCGACACCCCGTTTCGTGGTGACGATGACCACGCCATTGGCACCACGCGAACCGTAGATAGCCGTGGCCGATGCATCCTTTAAAATATCAACCTTTTCAATGTCGTCCGGATTAATTTTATCCAGATTTGCGCCTGGCACTCCATCGATAACGACAAGTGGTTCATTGGTACTCGAAATCGAGCTCAATCCACGCACCTCAATCGAATAACCGCCGCCTGGCTTGCTGTTGCTCCGCACAATGTTCACGCCGGACACCGCCCCTTGCATACCCGCCAACGCGTTGAATTGCCCGCCCTTGGTCAATGTTTGATTGGAAACACTTCCTACGGCCCCTGTTAAATCGGATTTCTTGACCGTGCCATAACCCACCACAACCACCTCGTCCAGTTCGCTCTGTTCGACGTCCAGCAGAATCATCATATTGGTAGCTGCACTGACACGTTGCGCGGTGTAACCTACCGATGAAAACTCCAATGTGGCACCTGCTGGAATATTTTGTAATGTAAAATTTCCCTGTTCATTCGTGCTGGTTGACGTCGATGAGCCCACCACATTGACTGCTACCCCGGGCAGTGGCTCATTCGTCGTCGCATCCCGGACCGTACCATTCGCAGTCTGACCTTGAGCAAACGATTGCATTGTTGCCCAAAGAAAAAAAGGTAACAACCAAAAGCCTCTATTCGAAAAAGCTAATTTTAATGTCATAATTCTTTTTTTAAGGTTTGAAAAATTCACTTCAAATAATTGGTTCCCTCCCAATTATTCATTGGTTAACATTTGCTTATCAATGGCCAAATGGCATCAATTGGTTTAATTGTAATTGTTTTCCTGAATCATAATTCACATGTTTAAAATATGGGTTAGCTTCTTATTAATTGGACAGCAAAAGTAGGTTGAATGCCTTTTCAAGGCTGGGTCAAATTGTCTCAAATGATAGGTCACTTTGTACAATCCGTCTTTTCTTTCTCCCGGTATTGCGTAGGTGTCATACCGAAGGTATCTTTGAAGTGTTTATTGAAATACTTGAGCGTGTTGAAGCCGACCATATCCGCGATTTCCGCAACATGGAGTTGGCTATCGCGAAGCAATTGGGCTGCCCTTTTCAAACGAATAGCACGGATAAATTCTGCCGGATTCCGACCAGTAAGGGATTGAAGTTTTCGATACAGGTGCCCACGGCTCAATCCAATCTCCTGGCCGAGGTCATCAACTCCATACTGTGGATTGTCCATATTTTTTTCGACACTTTGCAATGCCTTTTGCACCAGCGCCTCGTCAAGCGAATTGATCGTAATGCTGCTTGGCGTTACTTCGATGGTGGTATGAAACAGCGCCTTCCGCATTTCCTGTTGTTCGATAAGTTTTTCAATACGTGTCAACAGCGTAGCATATACAATGGGTTTAGCCATATAGGAATCTGCTCCGGCAGCATATACGGCCAACTTTGCATCCTCAGATGTCCGTGCCGTCAAGAGGATAATGGGGATATGGCTGGTCTGGATATTGCTTTTCAATCGCTGACAGAGGGTAATCCCATCTATCTTAGGCATCATCATGTCCGAAAGGATAAGGTCGGGCTCGTCGACCAATGCCCGTTTTTCACCTTCCTCCCCATCCGAAGCTTCTATCACACTATAATGCACAGCCAGTTGCGACTTGAGAAACTGCCTGAACTCGGTATTATCCTCCACGATGAGAATCTTTTGGGTTGTAACGACCTGTATAGCCTTAATCGATTCCTGTGCATTGTCCTGTGAAGGCAGTGCAACGGGTTCAGCTGCCAAATCAGTAGGCAATTGTACGGTAAATGTTGTCCCGCTGCCCAGGCTACTGGCCACGTCTACCTGCCCTTCATGCAACGCTACATACTCGTTGACCAGGTACAGACCAATACCGCTTCCCGCCTGATTGGACACCTGGTTGTCTGCCTGATGAAACCGGTCGAAGATATAAGGTAAATCGGCTTCAGCAATCCCACGTCCCGTATCGGCCACGATGATGCGCACGCATCTTCGTTCGCCCGTGATGTCCGTTGACACGCGCAACCTCACCTTCCCCTCTTGCGGGGTAAATTTGAAGGCATTGGACAGCAAGTTGTTCATCACCTTCTGGATCTTGTCTTTGTCAAAAAACATGTACACCGGCGTTTCCGGTCTATTCAGCGCAAAGTCCAAGTATTTACTATCGGCTATAGGTTTAAAAGAAGCATATACACCTTCTAAGAATTCAACGATATCGCCATGGCTCAATCGCAATTCTTCACCCTTCACCTCCAGCTTGCGGAAATCCAGTAGTTGGTTGACCATCGCCAACAAGTCATTTGAATGCCCATATATCGCTCCCAGTCTTTCCTTCAGCGCAGGGTCGTCCACATCATTGCGCAGCAATTCCAGCGGGGTCATAATAAGCGACAATGGCGTGCGAAACTCGTGGCTGATGTTGGTAAAGAAATTGAGTTTAAATTGGTCAAGTTCCTCCCGTTGACGCTGCGCTTCCATTTCTTGTTTACGCAGCATTTTAAGGTGATTTCGCCAATTAAAATACCTAATAATTCCTAACACAGCCAATAAGGCAAGTACAACATATAATAACTTAGCCCATGCCGTAGCCCAAAAAGGTGGGGAAATCACAATGGCCAGTTCGGCATATTCGTCTCCCCAATGCCTATCGTTATTGGCTGTATACACTTTAAATGTATATTTCCCCGGCGGCAAACCCGTATAGTTTACCCTGCCCACGCCGTCGGTTTGTATCTCCGTCCAGCCTTGGTCATAGTTTTCCAGCCGGTATCGGTAATAGGTCTTGGAAGGGTTTACATAATTCAATCCCGCAAACTCCAGCGTGATAAAGTTTTCATGATGCTTCAGATGGATGTCATGCATCTGGTTGATGGGCTGTTCAAATAATATACGCCCATTATGGGTTATACGCTCCTTAATAGGCGTGTTAAACAGCCTGAACCCGGTAAAAATCGGTTTATGCACACCGGCATTATACACCATCGACTCTGGATGAAACACATTCATGCCATGTACGCCGCCA
The DNA here is from genome assembly GCF_900109365.1 of Parapedobacter koreensis. Lineage (GTDB taxonomy): Bacteria > Bacteroidota > Bacteroidia > Sphingobacteriales > Sphingobacteriaceae > Parapedobacter > Parapedobacter koreensis. The sequence goes on from NZ_FNZR01000002.1 coordinate 715,159, forward strand.
AAATACATGGTACCATCGCTGGCCCGCATGGATGCACCGGTATTAAAGCGTCCTGCCTGCACACCCGCTCCATCCGTACTACCGAAATTTGTGACCGTAAAATCATAGCCTTCCGTGCCACTATTCACCGTAATCTTGCTGATGCCATTCATGGTAGACACCCACATATCTCCTTTTTCGTCTTCCAAAATAGCCGATACCGTCTGGTTCGGGCGATCATCGTTGATCGGAATTTCGTAGATTCGGTTGTTTCCCTCATCCCACACCTTTAGCCCATCAACGCTTATCCAGTGAAGCGATCGGCTATCCGGATAAATAAAATTAAACTCCGCTCCATGGGTCCGGATCTGATCCCTGTAAGACGGAAACCACAGGCTGTCTGTTGTTATATCGTAGAAAAACAACTCCTCTGCGGCCACAGCAAGCACACGGTCATTCATACGGGTAAACGTCAGCCCCAATTTGAGGTTGCCTATTTCCGGATGGTTTTTATACAAATAATCAATGGATCCCGTACGCGGGTCAAATCGGCCCACTCCCCCATACACGCTCACCCACAGCTGGCCTGAAGCATCTTCGATGATCATCCGGCCATTGTTCGGATTCGGGTCGGCATGGATAGCGACACCCGGTTGCTCATATTGCCGCACTTGCCCATTCGCTATGCAGAATACGCCGTTAAGGAATGTGGGCACCCATATCCGTCCCCGGCTATCGCGATAGAGCCACATACAAAGTTTTCCTTTCAGCTCGGGGTATACGCTCTCTAATCGGTTGGTTTCAGGGAAATAGCGAAATAATCCGTTAACCGTACCCACCAGAATCGTACCGTCCGGTTCTTCAAGAAAACAGCGGACATTTTCATTGGTGACATGGCTTTCATGCGGCACAGTGTGTATCAGATTGATTTTGCGCATGCTTGCATGGTAATAACAGATTCCCTGAAACAATGTACCAATCCATACCCCATTGTCATCATCGATGTAAATCGTACTGATATCATTGACCAGCCTTCCACCGGTCGTCAGGGGCAAGCCGACAAACGATTGCGTATGGAAAGACCTCCCACTGACCACTCGAATTTCTGCCAGCGACGTGCCTACCCATGCGTTGCCATCCTGATCGACATCCATGCAAGTAAAAAAGTTGGACAAACCGGCAATATTCGTTGTAACATTCCATTGGTCGGACAAGGGGTCGTAATACAGGAGATCGGTTTGGTGCATCAGCCACATCCCACCCTTGGACGATCGCTTCAACACCAGATTATACGACGCCTCATTGATCAATCCTGCCAACCTATCGTCTTCACGAATAATTTTCCGTGTACGGTAGTTCCACAGCCGGACCAACCCATTCGAATAAACTATCCAGCAGGTATCGCCCACCCGTTCGATTTCGCGCGGCAAAAGATCTCGGCCCCCTGTTTCAATACCTGGATGTGGCAACGCAATACATTTACCAATTGCCGTATCGTAATACGAAAGTGTACGATCCTCCTCAACAAACCACAAGGTTGTAGTATCGTCAACAAAGAAATCGCTCAACTTGCCAGATACTCCATACGCCCGCAGAACGCTGTCTACATCCGGCACATATTGATTGGTATTCAGGTCGAACAGCTGTAACCGATGCTTCTCTTTAAGCCAGATACGGTTTTGGCTATCCACATATTCCTCTTCATCTCCCGTACAGTTCCATGTATATAGTGTGCCGCTATCTTGGCGAAAGAAATCAAACGTCCCGCCGTTGTACAGGTTTAGCATTGATTGCGTCCGTATCCGCACGCGACCATCCGGTGTAGTGCCTATTCCCTTGATCAAGTTGTCAGACAACCCGCTATTGGCATCAATATGGCGAAAAACATAGGAATGTTGTGCCTGTAAATGAAAGCAAGACAGACACCAGCTAACAATTATTCCGATTTTAATGATTTTCACTCGACGCTATAGCTCTTCATACGCTGGTCAGTTTGCAAAAATAACAATAGCTCCATAACCTTTGCAACATTTACGATTAAAGTTACGATGCAGATGTTGCCCATGCCCAACCTCAAACAGTAATCACATCAACATAGCTGCTCGGCGAAATATCGCTTCCGTTGTAGCAAGTAAATGAAGCATAGACGTGTACGGGTTTTCCAACAAACATCGGCCGAACAGCGATTACATCCCGGCCTTCAGTCCGCGACGCGCCGTTAAAACGGAATTCGCAGACCTCGTCATCCGGAAAAAACAACACGGCAAGCAAGTAATCCCTGCCGCCGGCGTTGCCCTCGCCGGTGTCATTCGTCCACTGCAGTTCCAGCCCCCCATCTACCCAGCGTGCCGTACCGTCTTTCACGGGCGGCACACTGCCCATGCTCACCAAAGCTTTCCGGTAATCGAATGCTAAATCCGGGTATTCGCCCACGATAGCCTGCTTCTTGTTGTAGGACATCGCCACATTAAACGCACTCATGACCCTCCGATCAGCTTCATGCCTGAATCCTACGCGGATGAATTGGATCACGCGCTGCAGGAAGCGTTGTGTCAGTGTCATCTTTAATTGGTTAGCCAGTTGATCGGGCGTACGCGGTTTTGAGGAAAAACGAGGCAGGCCGCGTATCACGTCCTTGCCGCGCCATTGATAGCCGACAATGCTGCCTACCTTTCCGCTGAATCCACCATTAGGACCGTTTTTCAAGATTGCCATATCCTTTTCCTGTTTTTTGTATATTACTAAAGTAATAAAACCTGATGACCAATTCCAACAGTAACTGATAAGTTACTGATAGTTTATAAGGATTTATTAGGGATTTGTCCCTATAAAGTCCCTACAATTTCCGTATTATTTCCGTATAATGTTTCTACAATTAGTAAAAGTAGTAAGAAGTAAATAACCTGTTCATGCAGTTCCTGTTGCGGAATCGTAAAAATAATAGTGCATTCCCACTGCTACTTTCATTTCGGTCAGCGAAATTCTTATTTTTGGGCGCTTCAATGTTAACAAATCATTAATTATAAATGAATTTAACATCATTTACATCAAAACTTTTCTCAACTAAATATTCCTTATTTCTCTTCATTGCGTTATTCAGTTATTTTCCCGTCGTTTTTGCGCAGATAAGCCCACCGGGATTGGGCAGCACGGCAACCGCTTCTTGGATAGCGTTTGGAATCAAACAGAACCTCAATGCCGAAAATACCAAAAGTTCAACCACTTATTTAGGGTTTGGCCGCATCAGCGACCCGCACCTTGGCAGCAATCCCGCGCGGCATCCAGCCATTATGGTACTTAACCAAGAGTTTTACCATCAGTTTGCCGACCGCTGGCAGTATTCCTACGCATTAAGCTACCGTCGACAAAACCAATACCAGGAGTCCGACGCCCACTTCGTACCGGATTCCATTCCGATACAACAGGAGTTCAGGTTATATGGTCGTATGGCCTACACACATCCCCTTGGAAAGAGCAAATGGACCAACACCTTCCGCCAAGAGGTACGGAAATATTTCGACCCGGATTTTGGAGCCGTCGAGGAAAACATCCAGTTCAGGACCCGCGCGAAGACACAGCTGACCATCCCGCTGGATGTCGATGGCAACCAAAAGATTGTCGGCGGCGCGGAAGCCTTATTTGCCATTTCGGAAGAAAACGTACCCGGCCATGAGTGGAGTCCTTTTGCCTATAAGGAAAGCCGCTTTACCTGCTACTATTCGTTCCAGCCAAGTAAAAGCCCACTCACACTGGATATCGGCTACATGAACAACCTCATCGGACATGGACACCATACCAAGGATGTCCAGTACATCGCGTTGGATGTGATTTGGAACAATCCGTTTACGCATCATTGAGGATAAGTACAATCACCACTATTATCTGATACAACCGAAAGTATGGTCTCCACGCTGGATTTGCCCATTCCAGACGCGGATTTGGCCGTTTGGATGCGTTCCCCGGAATTGAAAGCAATCCGATGTGTATATTTGCACATGAGAACGTCGGGATTTCCGATACAGATCTGGATAAAGCAGGGTTTACTTTTCTCCGTGACCCTTACCATCTATGTGATGCTGTCGTCTTATATGGAAGGGTTGAATGGGCTACAGGTATTGGATCGGACCACATTCGCCTTCCTGGTTTTTTTCTGCATTTCCATGGGCAATACAGCCATATACGCATTGATGCCTCCGCAAAACGGGGTACGGCTTTCCGCGGCTGCTATTGGCATCAGTAGTGCATTCGCCATCCTGACCATCTATGCGGTGCACAACCTCCATAAGCGGCTCCTTAGCGGGTACCCGATGCTATCCCAACCGGTTTCGGATATAGCAGGTGGAAAGCTATATGTTTACCTTGCCTTGCAGGCCGTGCTGATGAACGGTGTATTGCTGATCTGGCAGCACTTGAGTATCATGCAGTATGCCAAGTGGCAGGTGGAGCTTGAAAATTCACGGCTTGCCAAAGCAAAAAGCGAAGCTACAAACCAATTGCTGCGGCAGCAGATCCATCCCCACTTCTTGTTTAACGCACTCAGCACATTGAGGGCCCTGATCCGGAAAGACGGCAATATGGCGGAAGCCTACCTGCTGAGGTTGGCTGACTTCCTCCGGGTTGCGGTATCCTCAAATCCTGCCGGCACGGCAACGCTCCGCGACGAGATAAAACTGTGCCGCGATTACCTGGAGATGCAGAAAATGCGCTTCAGGGATACGTTGCGTTTCAGCATCACCGTCGATGAATCCCTTATGGATCATAAACTTCCCCTATTTGCTGTCCAATTGCTTGCCGAGAATGCGATAAAACACAACCAGCTTACGAAGTCGATCCCGCTGTCCATCATCATCGCCTCAGAAGGCGGATGGATATGCGTCAAGAACAACATCCATGAAAAAGCCTATATAGAAGCATCCGCAGGCATCGGCCTGGCCAATCTTGCCGAACGCTACCGTATGCTCTCGGAAGAGGGCATCGAAATCGTGCGGAACAGCGAACATTTTCTAGTAAAAATCAAAATACTGAGCAATGAACGTCCTATTGATCGAAGATGAGGAATTGGCCGCCGAAGTGCTGGCAAATGCTATCCAGAAGGCTACACCGGACGTCCGGATCCTCGCCGTACTGGCTTCCGTTGCAGAAAGCGCCGAATACCTGAACGAACCCACGCAGTCCCAACCCGACCTCATTTTCTGCGATATCCAGCTGGAGGATGGGTTGAGTTTCGAGATATTCAGCAACGTACGGGTATCCGCCCCGGTGATTTTCTGCACAGCATATGACGAGTATGCCCTGGAGGCTTTTAAAAGCAATGGGATCGATTACCTGCTGAAACCGACAAGTGAGGAAGCCGTTGCCACCGCCCTTCGCAAGTATTATGCGTTCCAGCGTATGTTCACGGTCGGCAGAGAAAGTCATGACGGCGTTTACAAACGGCTCCTGGATGATATGCTGCGTAGGCCAGTTTCCCTGTTGGTGAATTACAGGGATAAAATCATCCCCTTATCCATCAAGGAGATCGCATTGTTCTACATCGAACAGGAGGAAACCTACCTACTGACTTTCGATAGGAAAACCTTTGCCATTGGTAGGCCCCTGGAAGAATTGGAACGGCAGGTGGGAGACGAATTCTTCCGTGTAAACCGGCAGCAGTTGGTAAATCGCGGGGCCGTGAAACACGCGTCCCAATCCATTTCGCGTAAACTGGCTGTGGATCTGACCGTCCCCTTTGGGGACACCGTCAAGGTGAGCAAGGAGAAAACAGGGCAGTTCCTGCGCTGGCTCTCCGGCCACTGATGTTTCGATTTCCCCCCTTTATTTGTCCGTTTCGGTTATTTTATCCTTTTCCACGCCAAAGGATAAGGACATTTTTGTATCCAGAATGAACGTAAAACTCGATGCCAAGATCTTGCTCGTTGCTGCATTATCCGCTATCCCCCTGCTATTACCAGCACAGACCGATCCGGCACAACAGACGGAACACCCCCCGGACTACCCATTGGTCAAACCCTACATAGTGCAGCTCGACCGGGTGGCCAGAGCCGACTACACCAACCGGCATCAGGATGAGGAATTTGGTAGGGGAAACGCCAGCATGCTCCGCTTCATGGCACTCGGCTCTTTCCCGATCTACAAACAAGGCAAGACGACCTTTGCGGGGAGTGTCCTATATACGCACATGGCTATTTCCAATTCAGGGATGTCGGGGCTTCCGGGATTTATACCCGACCGGCGCATGCAGATCAATGACGTGAACCTGACCACCTCAATGTTTCACAGGGGAAACCTATGGAACAAGCCCGTCCTGCACAATGTCAACATCATCATGGCAAGCACGAACCTTGTCTACGTGAGGAAGGTGTTTGTCACTGCCGTCTCATCGCTGATCTTTGTCAAAGGCCCGGCCACAAGATACACGTTGGGCGTGTATGTGACATCGGATCCTTCAAGTACCACGCCGGTAATCCCCGTAATCAGCTATTGGCATCGGCTCGGTGGCGGACCCTGGGAAATCGATGCGGTCTTTCCACAGAAAATCATACTGCGAAAGGCCAATTTCCTAAAGGGTTGGCTGTCAATCGGACCGGAACTGGCGGGCAGCAGTTTTTTCACACCCGAGTCCGACGCCCTCCGGGGCAACCACGAAAATCTTTCAGCGGAGCTCTGTTCGGGTATCGGGTATGAGCGTTTGTTCGGCCGCATCCTTGCCGGTGCCCGTGCCGGCTACCGCAACACCATACAGAGCCGCCTGATGAAGGTTTATAACCGGAATACGGATTATCTTTTTGAAACGGATGCCAAAGGGAGCGCATACTTCAATTTCAGCATCTCTTTTGTCATCCCCAATGCGCAACTATCGAAATGATGCAACACATCCTGATTTTTAAGACTTCGGTGGCGACCGGGAAAGACGTATCAGCCATCAGTCCCGTGATGGACAAGCTGCTCGGCAAGGGCAACTGGACCGTTGACCTGGACGATTGCGATAAAGTATTGCGGGTATGCACCAACCGCAATGCTACAGAAGACATCGTGGCGGCGTTGGCATTTATGGACTTCACTTGTGTGGTGTTGGACTATTGATGCCTGGTTTTCCATCCACATTTATGCTAATATTTCTGTATTTTAGCAAGGTTTTTTTAACACGTAGCGTGCGATGAAGCCAACCATCACGATTGAATATTGCCCGAAATGCGGCTGGATGCTGCGATCGGTATATTTCGCATCTGAACTATTGACTACCTTCACCGAGGAACTCGGTGGCGTCCTGCTGAAGCCTTCGGAAACAGCGGGGAGATTCACCATAGCCATCAATGAAACAATAATTGTGGATCGGAAAACGGACGGTGGATTCCCCGAAATTACCGCGTTGAAGCGTTTGGTACGAGACCGGATAGCACCGGATAAGCAACTGGGGCATACGGATAAGGCGCAATAGAAAAAGTGAGGATATAGCCTGCTAACATACCACTAAATTTATTTAGAATTATTCCACATAAATACATAGCTTTGGGCCGTTTAAACTGCAATCTCGTATTCCGTGGACAAAAACGGCCAACAAGACCCACAACAGCAAGTCCAACACCCCTTGGATGAAACGGCGTTCCGTTTGCTGTTTGACCTTTATTGGAAACGTTTACTGGCCTTCTGCCAGCACCACACGCATGACGATGATGCGGCGATGGACATGGTACAGGATATTTTCTGCTCGCTTTGGAAACGACGGGAAACCCTCCAAATCAGTGTCAGCATGGAATATTACCTCTTCCGCGCAGCGCGCATCAAAATCAGTGATCATTTCCGCGAGAAATTCAAACGGACGGAACGGGAGAATTGCCTTGCTGAGCAGTTCTGCGAGACTGTAAACAATACGGAAGAAACCATCTACTACAAAGACCTCGACCACTTCGTGGATGGCTTGGTAAATCGCCTCCCCTGCCGCTGCCGACAGGTGTACACCCTCAGCCGCAATAGTGGATTAAACATCCGCGAAATCGCTGAGCAACTGTCCATTTCTGAGAAAACCGTGGAGGCACACCTCACCAAAGCTCTTGGTTTCTTAAAAAAGAACCTTGACGGGCAACTGGACAGCAAGTGATTGCACATTATCAGAATAATGAGTATATTTGCCAGTATACGACAAAGTATTATATGGAAACGTTTATTGTGCATCCGGAGAACAAGGCCCAAGCAAACGCAATTAAAGCCGTATTAAAAGCCATGAATATCTCTTTTGAGAAAACATCGGGCAAAACCTATGATCCGAGTTTTGTAAAGAAAATCAAAAAAAGCGAAGAAGAGTTCCGAAACGGCCAATTCAAATCTATTAAAACGGAAGATTTGTGGAAATAGATTATTCTGAACAAGCAATGGCTGACATTGCTTGTTGGAAGAAATCTGGAAACCTCGCTATCCAAAAAAAGATCAGCCGCCTAATTAGTTCCATCCAAGAGAATCCCTATAACGGAATAGGCAAACCCGAGGCTTTGAAATACGAGCTATCAGGCAAATGGTCAAGACGTATAACCGATGAGCACCGGATCGTTTACGAAGTCTTAAACGACAGAATAAGAATCCATTCCGTTAAGGGGCATTACTGGAAATAATTTTTTCCATACCCGACTAAGGGTAAGCCGCCCGAACGCCGACTGATGTTGTAAACGCAACATCCATGGAGATTGACCACCGCTTGCTGGAAAAATACTGGTCGGGCCGATGCACGCCCGAAGAACGGACAGCCGTGGAAGCCTGGATGGCCGAAGATACCCCCGATCGGGAATACGAATTGCATGCGCCTAATGGAGAAGAGGCACTGAAAACACAGCTGTGGCAAGGTATACAGGGCGAACGCAGTAGCAAACAGGAAGAACCGGAAAAAAAGCCCGCGGAGTCCTATCACCGGCGACTACATCACTGGCTGATGCCCATAGGCATAGCCGCTTCGTTACTCATCGTAACATCCCTCTATCTATTCAAGTGGTCATCAATTACCGAACATCCCGGGCTATCCATTGCCGAATACCGGGAAATAGCGGTGCCGTACGGCAGGAAAATGCAAGTGACCTTACCAGACAGTACTACAGTATACCTCAACGCAGGAAGCACGCTAAAATATCCCGTTCGATTCGATGGCAGTCGACGACATGTGCTGCTCGAAGGCGAGGGCTTCTTCGAGGTGACCAAAAATCCCGAACAGCCGTTCATCGTGGAGACCCCGTATGCAGCGGCACGGGTATTGGGCACCCGCTTCAATATGCGGAGCCGTGCCCCGGATCAATCCAGCCTGACCGTGGAGGAAGGCAAGGTACAGTTTACCGCCGCAGGAGTGGCCGATACCCTTACCCTTATCGCCAATGAACAGGGCATCTACAACGGCAAAGCCATGGAACAGTTGGCCGTAAACAGCCGCAATTATACGGCATGGAAAAGCGGCGAAATCATTTTCAACGGAATTTCATTGGCGGAAGCACTGCCCGAACTGGAGCGCTGGTATGATGTCCGCATTACCTTGCAAAACCCCGGATTGGCAGATTATCGCGTGAAGGCCAGTTTTATGAATGCGTCGCTCTCTTCGGTACTGCATGACCTGGCATTCAGCATGAACATTAACTACACCGTTAAAAACAAGGAGGTTATATTGTATCAATAAATATTAAATCATTAAATAAAGAAGCCCGGTGCACTCATCGCCAAACTCGTTCACCGGGCATATGCAATGGATTCATCAATTATTCAATCACATTACACTGTTTCAAAAATATGAACTTTTCGCTATTTAGCACCACATACCTTTCACATCTCTTCAAGACCCTCATCCTCATCCTATGGCTTACGCTTATCACATCCCTCTCCTGGGCACAGTCCGACATCCTGCAAAAACGCATCAGCATCCAGGTGAATGACGTCACCCTCGCGCAAGCATTGGAGCAAATCGAGGAGAAAGCAGGCTGCACGTTTATTTATAGCCTCAACCTGCTGGATGCCGGCCGGAAGGTCAGCCTCAACCATCGCGACGAGACACTCGAACGCGTGTTGCAGGATGTATTCGGCGACGCCGTGAAGCGCATGGAAATCAAGGGCAACCGCATCAACCTCCAGCCATCGGCTGGCAAAGGTACCGTGTCAGGCACGGTACGGACAAGCGATGGGCAACCTGCCGGATTCGTAACTGTCAGCATCCGCGGGCAGCGGAGTACGCAAGCTGATGAGCGGGGAGGCTTCAAGCTGGAAAACATTGAAGCCGGCACCTATACAGTTGTGGCCAGCTATGTGGGTTTGCAAACCCAGCAGCAGCGGGTGACCGTAGCGCCGGACGGCACAGCCAATGTAGCGTTTACCCTGAGCGAAGATGCACAGACCTTGCAGGAGGTTGAGGTGACTGGCCAGCAACGTAAAACTTCGTCAGTGACAAAAACGGATATTCCATTGGAAAATTTGCCCATGATGGTACAGATTATCGACCAAGCTCAATTGCAGCGGCGGCAGGTGCTGTCCATACGGGAAGCCATTGCCAATGTCAGCGGCATCAACTATGCCAGCTCCTACTCAGGCGGTTATGATGCATTTTCAGGAAGGGGATTTGAACTTACCGCCATGCGGAATGGCGTGAGTATAGCCAATGGTGCAGGGCAGCTTTATGGCGATAACATCGAGCAGATCGACGTACTGAAAGGCCCAGCCTCCATCCAATATGGCGACTTGCCGCCGGGATCGGTGATCAACTTAGTCACTAAAAAACCACTTGAACAAAATTATACACGGTTCGAAATGAAATTGGGCCAATACAGCCTGCTTCGTCCCACGTTCGATATCAGCGGTGCACTTGATGAAAACAGGACCGTACTGTTCCGCCTCAATACTACACTTGAAAAGGCTAATAGTTTCCGGGATGAAATCAACAACCGGACATTTCTTTTTGCTCCGACCATTACCTGGAAAATCACCGATCGGCTAACCTGGAACGTTGAGGCGGTCTACAGCAATGACGAACGTACATCGGATCCGGGTATTATCTCCCCCAACCAAACGTACGATGGACTCCAGCGGTTGCGATTTGAAACCTTTCTCGGCGAACCCGCCAACATGTAGCATACAACCTTGACAACGAACTAGCCCCTTCATACTCGACGCTCGATGCCGCCATTGGCTACCAATACCGCCATTTCTTCACCCGGCTCAATGTATCAAACTTAACGAATGAGAAAGGATACACGTATGGCATGTACGGGGGGTATTACCCACTTTGGGCGAGGCGGGCAATATTGAGCATCGGCGTCAAACTCTGATGAAATTGCGGACTATCAAAAAAAAGCTATCCGATTTCAATGCCTTTTTACACCGCTGGCTCGGATTGATTTCCGGGCTGGTGGTGTTTATCTTGGGAATAACCGGCTGCATTTATGTCTTAGAACCAGACATCAAAAACGTCGCTTACCGTGATCGGCTATTCATCCAGCCATCCGAAGGAACACCGCTTTCCCTTACGGAACTAACACGCATTGCACAGGATACCATGGGGGATATTCCATTGGTATCCATCCAGGCCAATACTGCGCCGAACCGTACATTCCGGGCAAATGCCATGTTATTCAATCCGGCCGGCACGCACTATTTCAACACGATCCAAGTGTATTACACGGTATATATCCACCCGTATTCCGGAAAGATAGTATACATCGAAAACACAAAACACGAATTTTTCAACATTATCCTGTATTTGCATTACAACCTAATGCTGGGCATGGTTGGCAAGTATATCGTGGGATGGAGCACGGTTATTTTCATTGCCCTACTGCTTTCCGGCCTTGTATTGTGGTGGCCGTGGAATAAGCATATGCGGAAGCGTAGCTTCCGTTTCGGCTGGAAAAAAACCACGGGATGGAAGCGGAAAAACTATGACTTGCACAACGTATTGGGGTTCTATAGCCTTATCGTTTGCCTGATTTTAGCGGCTACCGGCCTCGTCTACACGTTTTCCTGGTTCAACCAAGGTTATCACCGGGCATTGACCGGAAATGCGTTATTGACCGGGAGCCGGCCCGTCAGCGATACGACGGTCAATATCACCTCCCCGGAAGCGCCCTTGGATCGCCTTTGGAATCGCCTTCAATTGGAATATCCCGACCTATCCAGCGTTTTTTTCCTGCTTCCAACAGCAGCACAGGGTACCTACATCGCATATATTGATTACCTGGAAGGGAATAAGTACAAAGAGAAACGGTATCACTTTGACCAGTATACGTTGCAGGAATTGCCCTTCGCTGATCACTTCGCGAAACGGTATGAAGATTTATCCGTAAGAGAAAAAATATACCGCCAGAACCGCAATATACATATCGGCGCCATTTACGGCCTGCCGACGAAAATTATCGCTTTCATCGCTTCACTGATAGCAGCCTCCCTCCCCATCACTGGCTTCCTCATCTGGTACAACCGGAAGTGGGGGAAGAAGAAAAAAAGCAGAGATAATGAACAAAGAACAAGGACGAAAGAAAGACGCAATTAAAATTTGGTTATATCCCCGGCGGTTAGCATATTTGCAGTTGTTTAGAATTTATCTAAATAACACAAGCGATGCTCAGCAATTCAATAGACAGGCTAATTGGCGGGGACGTGACCGCTTTTAAGGAAATCTATGACCGTTATTGGTCGCAGGTGCTGGCAGTCTGTGAACGTCTTATCGGATTACATGAAGAAGCCGCCGAACTGACTCAGGACATTTTCTATTCGCTTTGGGTGCGCCGCGCATCATTGTCTCCAGCTATCAACCTCAGTGCGTACCTGCACCAAGCAGCTAAAAACCAATCATTTAGATACCTGCGAGACAAGCAACGTTTGGAACGCAGGCAAGCGGGTTATAACCCGGCTACCGAAAGTACGGCGTCGGCGGAAGACATCCAATTCAAAGAGCTCCAGCGCACCTATGCCAAATCGATGTCGGCCATCCGTGAGCCTGCCAAAACTATATTCCGGTTGAGCCGTGAAGAGCACCTCACCCACCGTGAAATTGCCGACCAGTTGAATGTCTCGATAAAAACCGTGGAATACCACATGGGAAAAACCCTGCAACTATTGCGACATTCCCTGCGGGATTATTTGAAATCGTAATTCCAATATGTTTTAATTTTAAAAAAAACAGTCTCCGTTTAGGGTACCCGTCCGAAATGGGTATATCCTTTATAGATGGACAACGAATTAATAGCCCGTTACCTGCGTGGAACCTGTACGGAAGATGAGCGGCGGTTGGTAGAACAATGGCTGCACGAGGCAGATGAGCTGCCTCCGGCACCGCCGGCTGCCAATGGCGAGAAAGACCGTCATTGGCTGCAACTGGAAGACCGGATCAGGCAGGCCCCGGCCAAGAAACGAACCATCCATAGATTGGTATTGCTTATCGGCTCCGCTGCGGCAATGTTTCTGTTAATACTGGGATTGGGACTTTTCCAATCTACCCAGTCCCCCAAGCCACTGGAATGGGTACAGGTGGACAATCCGCCGGGCAAACAACGCATACTTACCTTGCCCGACAGCTCCGTCATCCAACTGAACGGCGGCAGCAGTATCGCCTATCCCAAACGGTTTACTGACACCCTCCGGGAAATTCGTTTCCTTCGGGGAGAAGCCTATTTTACCGTTCATCGGGACACACACCGTCCATTCATCGTGCATACCGCGGAGAAGGAATATATCCAGGTGCTGGGTACGGAATTCAACGTCCGGCATGCCGATGATCATCATCCGATCCAAATCACCTTGATTCATGGCCGTATTGCTTACCGCACAGCGACGCAATACCATCACCTGGTTCCCGGTGAGCAACTGACCAGCGACCAAGAAGATTTCAGCAAACAGCAATTGGCTGATACCGCCCCGGTCCTTGCTTGGACATCCGGGATGCTGTGGTTTGAAGAGACACCCGTCCAAGAGGTATTCAGCAGGCTGGAACAGCATTATGATGTCACATTCTCCGGCAGCGAAAACGTGGAACAGCAGCTGATTACCGGCAAATTCACGAGGGAACCGCTGGATCGCATTCTATGGGTCATCAGCGAAAGCACCGATATTGCGTTCTCCCGGAAAGGCAAGCAAATTACTATCTATAAGAAATGATCATTAATTCAACATATCGTTTATCAATCACCAATATGGAATCAACAGCTACCCTCCATTTCCCGCCTTAACGGGAAACAAGTAATCAAGAAATAAAAAACGGACGCGCTCGCAACACGTCCGCTTAACTAACTTTCAAGAATACAAATACATTCACTTATTCACTGCATTTTATTTCTCAAAAGCTTACAAAAGTATGAATTTTAATTCAAGTGCCCGCTGGCTAAGCATGCTGGCGGCGATTTTCCTGATGGCAACGGTCATCCAGCCTGTGAAAGGCCAATCCATACGTATCCAACCCGCAACCCAGGCCGTCAAAGCTATCCTCCAGCAGATCGAGCAGCAAAACAACGTCACTTTCGTATACAGCAGCCGCTTCGCGGCAGTAGACCGGACCATCACGCTGGCTGATCCATCCAGCAGCCTGCAACATATCCTGGAGCAGATAAGTGCCCAGACCAACCTGACTTTTGCCCAGTCGGGGCAGCAAATCATTGTCAGGGAAAAAAATACGGGTATTGTAAAAGGAACAGTGACCACCAGCGACGGGCAACCCGCAGGGTTTGTAACGGTAGGCATCCGTGGCCAACGCAGCACACAGGCCGATGATCAAGGGCGTTTCACGCTGGAAAACATCGAAGTTGGCACGTATACGGTTACAGCCAGCTATGTAGGACTACAGACCCAGCAGCAATCCGTAACGGTAGTGGCCGGAAGTACAGCCAATGTGACATTTACCCTAAGTGAGGATGCACAGACCCTGCAGGAGGTCGTGGTAAACGGCGAACGTGTAAATAAATTTGCCGACAAGGAAACAGACTATGCCGCGCGAATGCCGCTGAGTAATTTGGAAAATCCGCAGGTATACAGTACGGTGACCAAAGAGCTGATGGCCGAACAGATCAACACCAACATCAATCAGGCATTGAACAACATACCGGGATCGGTGGCCGGCAATGACCCCGCTGGCGGGGTGGGTATATCCGCCCGAGGCTTTGGAGTGGGCATCAATGCAAGAAATGGAATGGCCTCCCCTACGGGAAGATCGACATTAGATCCGGTCAATATTGAGCGGATAGAAGTGTTAAAAGGCCCTTCAGGAACATTGTTCGGCAGCAATGTCGCGTCGTACGGCGGTGTGGTCAATCTGGTAACTAAAAAACCTTATGACCGGTTCGGAGGAGAAATATCCTACTCCACCGGTAGCTGGGAACTGAACAGGGTAACCATTGACGTGAACACTCCACTGAATGCGGAGAAGACCGCTCTATTCAGGATAAATGCCGCCTACAACCGGGAAGGCAGCTTCATGGATGCGGGGCATCACAATACCATCGCCATTGCACCCAGCCTCTACTATGAGTTAAATAAAAAGCTATCCTTTCTGGTCGACATCGAATATTACAAGGAAGACAAAACCCGTAACCCTTACCCCAACATCAACACCCTAATCAACCAGTATGGGTTGACAAACGTCAAAGATGTCCCCATCGGCTACACCACCTCCCTGTACGGTGAGGATTTCAGCGGACTGGCCAACACATTCAGGGCTTTTGTGGTAGCCACCTACAAGATGTCTGACAACTGGACATCGAGCACCAGTTTTTCCAACAGCAATACCCGGGCCACCAACAGCTACCAGGCCTATCCCAACTGGCTCGATGAAACCACGATTGCCCGGGGATTGACGTTGTTTGGCCCGATTGCCGACGAGTATATCAACATTCAGCAAAACTTCAACGGCCAGTTTGCCATCGGCAAAGTGGCCAACCGCATTGTGCTGGGGCTTGATTACCTGCACCATGACAACAAATTCAACTATGCGGGCGGCCTCCTAGACTCCATCGATTTGACGCAGGGGTTTTCACCGGTAAGCCGTTCGCAAGCCGACTGGGCCATTCTCCGGGAAAACGGACTTTGGTCTTCGACATCAGGAGAGGACAGGTACAGCGCTTATGTTTCCAATGTAACCAATTTCACGAAGCAGCTGTTGCTAATGTTGAGTTTACGGCTGGATCGTTACCAGCAGAAGGAGGGTTATGGACAGACGGCGCTTGCTCCAAAGTTAGGCCTGGTCTATCAAGTTGTACCAGATCAGGTTTCGCTGTTTGGCAACTACATGAGCAACTTCAACAATTATGGTCCTTTCAACCAGCCGGATGGCACCCAACTGATCGCTGAACCTGAGTATGCAAAACAATGGGAAGCAGGGATAAAAATGAATACCTTCGACAAGAAGCTGAATGCGTCCATCAGCTATTACAACATTGACATTGAAAATGCCATCCGTGTTGACGAGAATAGCTTCATCCACCAGGACGGGGACCAGCACAGCAAAGGGATCGATATCGAACTCATCGTCAATCCGCTTCCCGGATTAAATCTGTTGGCGGGTTATACATTCAATGACAACCAATACGTCGAATCCGCATCCAATGTAAGCATGCAAGTGACCGGAAACCCTCAAAATATCGCCAATTTCTGGGTAAGTTATAAGTTTTTGTCTTCGCCCGCATTAAAGAATGTCGGAATTGCGTTTGGAGGCAATTACGTCGACAAATCGTATTTCAATGGTGAGAACACCGTGATCATCCCCTCGTATTTCCTGCTGAATGCCAGTGTCTTTTACGACCAGCCGAAATGGCGGGTAGGATTGAAAGCCAACAACCTGACAGACCAGAAATATTGGTCGGGAGCTGTACCGCAGCCATTGCGAAGTGTGGTGGGCAATGTGACGTTCCGTTTTTAACGAATTCAGCTGGTTTCCGGGGCGTGGCGTTTGCTGCCTGCCCCGGTTCCTAACTATACAGGGATCGCATGTCATTCAAAAAGCTCATCGGAAAAATCCACTTGTGGCTGGGGCTCACCTCGGGTATCGTTGTCTTCATCGTTGGCATCACCGGATGCCTCTATGTATTCCACGCAGAAATCAACAAGCTGATGGATAAGGACAGCGAAGTCCGTGTGTCCCATGATAAGAGCACTACATACCTTTCCCCCTCGGAAATCATCGCACTGGCCAAACGGTATGCTCCGGTGGATAAGGAACCGGGTGCGCTCACCTATGAGGTTGGGTGGGGATGCTGGGTACTCATTTGGATGGAAAATGAAAACTACCAGCTTTTTATTGACCCTTTCACGGGAAAGCTGCTTAAAAAGACGCATTGGAAACAGGATGCCCCGGCGGAATTTGATTTTTTCGCCTGGGTGCTGAATGGGCACCGGGCGCTGTGGCTGCCGTGGGACTACGGACGCCCGATCGTCGGCTACGGCATCCTGATTTTCGTGATCGAACTCGTAACGGGTTTGGTGCTCTGGTGGCCGAAAAACCTGAAAAAAGCCAATCGTGAAAAGAGCTTCCGCATTAAATGGGGCGCCAAATTCAAACGCATCAACTATGATCTGCACAATGTGATCGGCTTTTATTCCCTGCTTATCCTATTAGCCCTCGCCCTGACTGGATTGGTATACGGCTTCCCGTGGGTATCAAAGTCGATTTACTGGGTGGCATCCGTAGGCAAACAACTCCCGGAATGGAAAAACGTCTCCTCGGATACCACTTTTGTAGGTGAAACCTTTCAACATCCGGAGGATAGGATATGGGAGAGATTCTGGAAAAATAATCCCGAAAAAGGCGCCATTTACATCGGACTGCCCGAAAAGCCGGCAGACACTTACTTTGTGAATGTCAATAAAAAACCGGGAACACTCTACCGGCAGGAAATCTACTATTTCGACCGGTACACACTGAAGGAACTGCACGGTGGCGGAACCTACAGCCAGAACAGGTATGTTTCGGCCAGTTTAGCTGACAAAGGTGACCGGATGAATTATGATATCCATACGGGTCAATTAATGGGACTGCCCACCAAAATCCTTGCTTTTTTTGCCAGCCTGGTTGCCGCAAGCCTGCCTGTAACCGGCTTTATCATCTGGTACAACCGCAAACGAGGGAAAAAGAAAAGGCATATAAAAAGGGTAACAGCCGACGGCAATACTCCCCAAACAAAAACCAAGTCGTACATAAATGGAAACTTTGGCAACTGAATTACTGGAAACTGTCCAAAAGCGAAAAGGAACACGGATAACAGTGCCCGAAGAAACCATTATCCATTTTCTGCTTGAGCAACGAATCCCTATGGCTGGAGAAGACATTTTCATGTGGCTTCGCAACCACGGTAGTACCATCAGCTACGCCACCGTGTACACCACACTTAAGCGACTTACCATCTTGGGTATACTCAACAACCAAAAACAGGCTAATCGACGGCATGTGCTGTATGGAATCAGCCATCTTTTAACGTGACACGCTTCTAATCAAAACCGATATGACAAATTTATTTGTATCAATTCTAAATAAGGCTATATTTGCCCATAGAATTTTTGACAGCCCGTGGCGGATAAACAGCAACATATCGCTCTGCATATCGACGGAAACACTTTCCGGCAGCTCTATGAATCCTACTGGGCTAAGGTATTCGGTGTGTGCTTCCGCGTATTGCAGGACACCGAACTGGCCAAGGAACTTGCACAGGATATTTTCGAATCCTTATGGCGGCGCAGGGAAACGTTGGTTATCACAGGCAGCCCAGAGGCCTACCTGATCCGGGCGGCGAAGCTTGAAGTGTTCCAATACATCCGCAATCAGAATATCCGTGAAGTACATTTGGATAGCTACCGGAATCAGGTACCACAGTCCATCAACAGTACGCAAGAGGATGTCCATTATGCCGAACTTACTGCCCGCATGGATGAATTGTTGGAAAGCTTGCCACCAAAACGACAGCAGATCTACCGGCTCAATTTTGAGGGTGCTAATCATCGCGAAATCGCTTCTGCCATGAACGTAAGCGAAAAAACCGTCGAATATCACATCGGTAAAACCCGCTCTTTCCTGCGCAGGCATCTAAAAGATTACAAATCATAATTTTTTTCCCTGTAAATAAACTCCTTAACAGTTATTTATTACCATACATTAGGGGAAATGCTGCGCTATGCAGCTATGTTATCGAATCAAATAATCACATTAATAACTAAAAAATGAAATACCTGAAAATACTCTTTCTCTTCATTGCGCTTATATCAGCGACTTTCCATGCATCCGCTCATGCCCTTTGGATTGAAACAACCCCTATCGGCAAAGCTGGGCAGGTGCATACGGTCAAACTGTTCTTCGGCGAATATGCCGAAGGGGAACGGGAACCACTAACCAATTGGCATTCCGACCTGAAAGATCTGGAATTGTGGCTGACCAAGCCCGACGGAAGCAAAGAAAAACTAACCGTGAATCCGGACAGCAACTTCCTGCACACATCGTTTGTTCCCTCGGCAAATGGGGTGTACATCCTCTCCACCGCACATAAACTCGGCGACCTGAATGGCGACACCCAACTGGAGTTTTTGGCTCAAACAACCGTGAGTGTGGGCAAAATAGGTGACAACCCGGAAACCATGCTCAGCAGCCAAGAACTAACGGTATTCCCACAATCTCCCGCCAAATGGAAGGTAAACAAACCGACCAAGCTGAAAGCCCTGCATAAAGGAGGAACGCTGACCGAGGGGTTTGCCACGATCCTATCCCCTACGGGTTGGACAAAGGGCATCCCGCTGGGTGCAGACGGAACCGTTGATTTTATCCCACTATGGCCGGGCACCTACGTCATTGAAATCAGCCATTACGAAAAAACACCGGGCAAGCACAAAGCTAATAGTTACGAAGCACTATGGCAGGGTGCCACTTATAGCATTGAAGTAGCTAAATAGCTAATGATGTCTTTTTTCCGAGTTGCATTCCTGTGCCTGTATGGGCTGGTGTTGGGCCAGCCCATACAGGCACAAAACAAAACTAATTTCCGAACCATAAAGGGTGTGGTAAACGATTCGTTGAGCGGTGCACCCATCGGCTATGTTTCCCTACAGCTGACCGCACGCACCGGGAAAACGATCGAAACTGCGTTTTCCGACGAAAACGGCACATTTCAGTTGAAAACCACTGTTCCCGGCAGTTATCAGTTGCAAGTTTCCTTTGTGGGATATCATCCGAAGACCGTTGTGTTTACCGTAGCGGAAACGGAGCCTTCCATCCCGCTTGCACCCGTCCTTCTCGCTCCCGATGTAAACCTGCTGGATGAAGTGAATGTATCAGCGAAGAAAAGGCTCGTCGAGCAGCGGCCCGGCATGTTGGTGTACCACGCCGAAAACGATCCCACCAACGTGGGCGGCTCGGCCGCCGATGTACTGCGGAAAGCTCCGGCTCTTCAGGTGGATGCCGAGGGCAACGTGACCATGCGGGGCAGCGGCAGCATCCGCATCCTCATCAACGGCAAATATTCCGGACAGGTGGCGCGCAGCCCGGCCGATGCCCTCAACATGATTCCTTCGGACATCGTCCGCTCGGTGGAAGTCATCACCAGTCCCAACGCAAAATACGACGCTGAAGGTGCCGCCGGTGTCATCAACATTATCACCAAGAAAAACAATATGCCCTTTGGGGGAGCCTTAACCCTAAGCGGCGGTAACCGCGAGCAGATCCTGAATCCGCGGGCAGGCATCTCTTTGGAAAAATGGCATGTAAATGCCTACGCGCACCTGCATCGCTTGCAGGATAAATGGACGCGAAGCCTGCAAAGGTCGCCGATTTCCGATCAGGGAGCGGTGTATGGTCTTACGCAATCCACAGCAGCAGACAACATAAGGCCGCACGGATCGTACGACATGAGCGTAGACTACCAACCCGACACGACAACATTGCTCAATCTTTCCGCGGGCAGTTGGTTCGGCAATTGGCCTGTCAACACCACGCAAACCAATGTCAGCCTGCTGCCCGGCTCAGCGCAACGGTACGCGCAGGAAGTCCTCACCCGGGGAGCGCCCAATATCGGTTTTGAACTGAACAGTAGTTATACCAAGCGCTTACGGAAGCCCCGTCAGGAGCTTTTTGCCATCGCCCAGTACAGCAATAACCTAAAAGACGATTATGACTACGATACTTGGCACCGCAATGATGCAGGCACCCCCATCTACCGGGAACGCAACGACAATCACCTGCAGACTGCGGAATGGACATTGCAATCCGATTACACGCACCCCCTGGGCCGGGGCGGACGTAATGTGCTTGAAGCAGGCGTGAAAGCCATTTTCCGGGACGTGCTGAGCGACTACACCACGCTGGCGAGCGAAACGGGTTCATCCCCGCTGGAAGTGCAGCCCAGCCGGACGGACCGGTTTGACTACAGCCAGCATGTGCTGGCAGGATACCTGCAGACAAAACTTCAATTGCCAGCAGATTGGTTGGTCATCGGCGGTATACGACTGGAGAAGACCTACGTAGAAGGATTGCTGCGTTCGGTTGGCGAACCTTTTACCAATGACTTTACCAATTGGGTGCCCAGCGCTACATTTGAAAAGAAGTGGAACAGCAACGGGACACTGGCCGTCAGCTATACGCAGCGGATTACCCGCCCGTCTATCATCGACCTGAACCCCAATATCGATGCCCGGGATGCCAATAACCTGGTGGTGGGTAATCCCGATTTACGGCCACAGGCTACCCACCAAACCGAACTTTCGTACGGGGCAAGTACTGCTTCCGGCGTTTTCCTGTTCGGTTCCCTGTACTGGCGGCAGAGCGACAACGCCATCGAAGACATCATCCGCATAGATCCTGCTTCCGGCATTTCGACAATTACCAAGCAGAATCTCGGTTCCAGTCGGCAGTTGGGTGTCAATGCATCGGCCAACTGGCCGATATCCAGCCAATGGCAGTTGAGCAGCAACGCCCGCGCAGGGCATGCACGCTTCGACAGCCGTGCGCTTGAAATTGCCAATGGGGGATGGAATGCCGGAATCAACGCCAACCTGACGTATTCACCCGGCAAGCAGTATACCGTGCAGGGGTTTGTCGACTACGATTCGCGGGCGGTGACCCTGCAGGGCTATGA
The DNA here is from genome assembly GCF_900109365.1 of Parapedobacter koreensis. Lineage (GTDB taxonomy): Bacteria > Bacteroidota > Bacteroidia > Sphingobacteriales > Sphingobacteriaceae > Parapedobacter > Parapedobacter koreensis. Next base: position 737,187 of record NZ_FNZR01000002.1, read on the forward strand.
AACGCATTGGCTTTATTACAGCTTTTCGGTGAGCAAGGACCTACCCAAGCAAAACCTCAACATCTCCTTCGTTGCAGCCAATCCATTTGCCGCCTATACGTCGCGGACCGATGTGTGGGATGCTTCGGGGTATCGCTCGCAGTTGGACAACCGGTATTACAACCGCAGTTTCCGGCTGACAGTCGGCTGGAAATTCGGGCAATCGGGAAGACAGGTGCAGCACCGAGGTGTGAACAATGATGATGTCAACACAGGGAAGGAGCAGTGAGTTGAGAGTCCGTCAATTATTCGGATTCCAACTTTCTGTTAGCAACCCCTCAACCTCTTGAAAATGCTTATCCAGGGTAACTAAAACTAAATTATACTGCAAGGCTATGGCTGCAATCCAAATATCATTTTCAGGGATTGGTTTTCCTTTTCTTAACAGGCCGGCCTTGGCTTGGGCGTAAACATCGGCCGTTGATGCATCGGCGGATACAATATTACATCGTTTCACGAAATTATTTATCTGAGAAAGATGCTTCAGTGTATTTGATGATCGGTATGCCCCTAATAGCAATTCTGCAAGTACCACGTATGGAATATCGACTATTTGTCTGTCACCCAAATGGGATGATATTTTGGTGTTGCCCTTAAAAAGTTCGATGACAATACTGGTGTCTAAGAGGATGCTATTTCCAGTCATCAGGGTTTATGGTTTCACATGATTCGGCAATGGCGTTCTCAATTTCCGCTGCTTCTTCCTCACTCCATATACCCACAAATTCTTGAAACGGCGATTCCAAACGAGCTTCTTTTTTTTGCTTTTTCAAGGTACGGCTAACAAAATCTTCAATAGCAGCTAGCTTTTCTTCGTTTTTTATCTTTAGGACTTGCTCGATGACGTGCAGTTTCCTCGCTTCGGTTACCATAATGCCTCCTTTGCTTAGCTAGTCACAAATATAGCTATCAAATACTGGATTCACAAACCAAAAGCTATTTCTTTTGCTCCTCGATCGGAACAACAGTGCAATCCCACTAAAAACTATTCACACTACAAATGAGCAACTTATAAATTTTTCCATCGATCATTTAGGGAAACTAGCTCTTCATGCAGCTATGTAGCTGAACGATGGAAATCACACAGGAACTCATACAGCGGTACCACCGCAACGAATGTACCGCCGCTGAGCGGGAAGCCGTGGAAGCCTGGTTGCTGGAAAGCGATGCGGAAACCGCTTTTCCGGACGGAGTAGACATGGAGAGTCTGCGCGAAACGTCGTGGGAAGAGCTTCACCAACGTGTAGCTTTCAAGGCTCAAACAAAAGAGACAAAGCCTTTCTTCCAACGATGGGTCTTGCGCGGGGTGGCTGCAGGCATCGTGCTTGCACTTGGCTTGGCTTACTTCCTGAGACCGTCGGCACCGGCGGAGGTACAATATCGGGTTGTCGAAGTGCCTGCCGGTAAAAAAATGGAAATCACACTACCCGATGGCAGCCGTGTACACCTCAACTCAGGCAGTTTCATCCGGTATCCGGAGCGCTTTACCGACTCCCTGCGACTGGTTTCCTTCGGTGGCGAAGCGTATTTCGACATTGCCCACGATACAACCAAGTCTTTTGTGATCAATGGGCCGCGCAGCGTCGTCCGTGTACTGGGCACGGCATTCAATTTCAGGGCCTATGAAGATGAAACCATGGCATCGGTCAATGTGGTGCGGGGAAAAGTCCAGTTGTCCGATCCCGGATCGGGGGAGTTTGTCATACTCACCGCCGGCGAGACGGGATGGCAAGACGCAGAACGACAACTTTCCAAGACCGTTCAGGATATCAGCAGCCAGCTTGCTTGGCAACGTGGCGGCCTAATCTTCGACAACCAGCCACTCAAAGAGGTATTCCGGACGATAGAACGCTGGTACGGTATCACCGTAGAAGTACAGGATAAGGCCCTGCTCGCACAACGGTATACCGGCGAGTTTAACAACCCGCCGTTCGGGGAATTGGTAAAGAGCCTCAGTTTTGCCTATGGGTTTGAGTACCGGTTTGAAAACAAAGTGCTTACTATAAACAATGAAAAACCATGACATAGCGATGAGGTAGGAAAAATGCCCGGCGGTCCGTCGCCAAACCTTCCACCGGGCGTGTGTAATTAACCGTTAGCTAATCACAATTCGCCAAAAATATGCATATCAGCAGACATGCAACGCATGTTACGTCAGAAAAACACCTTCTAAAATATTCTTATTTCCTATTCATCGTCTTGCTGGCTATCAATCCGGTCCATGCACAGCCGTCATTGCTGGACCAGCGGGTCTCGCTCCGGGAACACAGCATCCGTTTGGGAGATGCCCTGCGTTATCTTGCTCAAAACGCAGGTGCTACCCTTTCCTATAATAATTCGCTGCTGGATACCGAGCAATTCATCCGTATAAACATCCAAAACCAATCGCTCAGGAATGCCCTCACGCAGTTGCTGGGCGACAAGCTTGCCGATATCACTGTGCGCGGCAATGTCATTACGTTGAAACTCGTGCCCGGCCGGGGTCGTATTACCGGTACCGTACGGTTGCAGGGTGGCGAACCCCTCGCCTATGCAACGGTTTCGGTGGTGGGCATAAATAAAACGGAAACGGACAGCGTAGGACAATACCAACTGGAGGACATGGTGCCCGGCAGTTACCAGCTACGGGTGTCCTACGTCGGACAACTGTTGAGCAGCCGTGAGGCAGAAGTTACCGCAAACCGTACAACTATCGTTGATTTTACGGTCAGCCGGGACAGCCGCAATTTGGAGGAGGTCAACGTGCGCGGAAGAAGCGTTGTGCAGGAAATCCGCGAGAGCGGATACAACGTCAACGTGGTGGACATGCAGAAATATGCCAACACCACCGCCGATGTGAATCAAGTGCTGCGCCAGACCACAGGCATCACCATCCGGGAATCGGGCGGGATGGGGTCGGATTTCACATTCAAAATCAACGGACTGGATGCCAAGATATTCATTGACGGCATTCCAATGGAAAATTTCGGTAGTTCGATGGGCCTCAACAACATCCCCGTGGACATGGTGGAACGCGTAGAGGTATACAAAGGTGTGGTACCCGCTTATCTTGGTTCGGATGCCATGGGCGGTGCGGTAGACGTCATTACCAAAAGGCAGTCGCGGCAGGCGATAGATGCCAGCTACAGCTTTGGTTCGTTCAACACCCATCGTACAGCCCTGACGGCCAATTTGCGTGACCAAAAAACCGGTTTAATGTTGCGGGCCAATGGATATTACAATTACTCGGACAATAATTATACGATGTATAGCGATCCGGAATACAAGGTCTTATTGGAGGTGGCGAAGGATGGTAAGTTCGTGCCCGTAGATAAAGCACGACGTTTTTACGACACCTACTGGTCGGCCATGGGTGAATTGGAAGTCGGGATGGAAAAAGTCAAATGGGCCGATTGGTTCACCGTGGGACTTATCTATTCAAAAAACAAGAAACAGAATCAATTGGGCGCCGCAGTAAACGCTATCCGAGCAGGCAACTGGACGGAGAACGACTTCCTGATGCCGTCAGCGCGTTATGTCAAAGACGACCTATTTACGAAGGGGCTCTATGCCAACCTCTTCGCGAGCTATTCCAACAATGCGAATGATATCCGCGATACCGCCTTATACCGCTATGATTGGAGTGGGCAATGGGTCAATCCGCTTCCTCCTATTTCCCGCGCGCCAAGTTATTTCAAATACCGGTACAACAACTATGTCTTCCGGGCTAATTTCAATTACGACTTCAATGAGGAGCGTACGCAGAGCATCAATTTCAACTATAACTTTGACTGGAACCGCCAAAAGGTATACGATGAACTTGCACCGCCCGAAAAGCAGGACGTCAGCGGTTTGCCCAGTAGCCTTGGCAGGCATATCTTGGGCCTCTCCTGGCAGGGGCAATGGTTCAGCAAGAAATTAATCAGCAACCTTTTTGGAAAATACTACGGTTTATCAACGGATTGGACGGTAGACGAACGACGTTGGAATAACCAAGAGAAAGAAGTGGTGGGCAGTGTTATGGATTACTCCAGATTTTTCGGCTATTACAGTGCAGGAGTGGCCCTCCGCTACCGCCTGTCCGATGACATCGGACTGAAAGCTTCTGCTGAACGCGGTTACAATCTGCCAGAAATGATCGGATTATACGGTGATGGACAGAACCACATTCCCAATTACGGACTGAAACCTGAACGCAGCGACAATGTCAATATAGGGGTTTTCTACAACCGCTTTTTAGGGAGCCATTTTCTCAACATCGATGGTTCCATGTTTTACAGGGATTCAAAGGACTATATTGGAACAAGGAATGCCGGTGGAGACTACTTCCAAAGCTTTAATATGCCGGGAGTTCGCCTCCGGGGCATCAATGTGGAAGCACACTATGGTTATAAAACCAAATTCGATCTTGCGGTAAACGGCAGCTACGAATCGGCTCGTGACAATTGGAAATATGTGGATGAAGAACACGGCATCGTAAGTATTACCTATGGCGACCAGTTGCCCAATCGGCCGTGGTTTTACGGTGGAGCAACGGCCAACATTGGCTGGGATCAGGTAAAACGGAAGGATGACCGCTTGCAATTGACCTATAACTACCAATACACCCACTGGTATTACCTTACGTGGTCTAAACTGGGACGCAAAGACACCAAATCGGTCATCCCCTCCCAATTCATCCATTCGTTGATCGTCACCTATTCGTGGCTGGAGCAGCGATACAATCTCTCCCTTGAAGCCCGGAACCTGACGGATGACCGGGTATACGACAACTTCCGGCTGCAGAAGCCTGGCCGGGCGCTCTATGTGAAATTCAGGGTGTCCATTATCTGAAGACCAACAAATTAATACATATCGAACATGAATACAAACAGATTCAAATCATTACTCTTTCTATGTGCTACAGCGCTGATCGGCATATCTGCCTCTTCCTGTAAAAAAGATCCCGGCAACGGGGCTCCGGATCCAGAGCTGTCCAAGGAATACGGTATCTGGCTATATGGTGGCAGCGAAGCAACCGGCTACGGCTTTTACATGCTGACCCTTGACGATCTGATGAAAGATACGACCATCTCGATCGTCGGCACCGGTATCGAAACCAACGAAATCCTTGATTATGGCAATTGTACCTTCCGCGACGGCTATTTTTATCAGGGCTTGAATGGAAAATTCAGCAAAGGCACATTTGAAAGCGGCCGTTATGTGGAAGTGGACAACATGGTAGCCGAAATCAATTTTCAGGGTGGTTTTGACTGGGATGGAGACGACCTGATCGTTGCCAGCAAAATAGACGATTACAAAATCCAGCTGTATACGGTAAATACCACAGACATGACCATCAAGGCGGCAAAAATCATTGACATACCGCATCTACCCGATCCGATTGTAAACCCCATAACCGGCGAGGACCAGGAAGTGGCCACCCATATCCGCCAATGCTTCCTCAACGGCGGAAAACTATTTCTCGGCATCCGGTACGAAACCAAAACCAAGCCGACCACGCAGTCGGAATCTTTTTTCCTTTATTCATTGGATTATCCAAGCTTAGAAAATCCCGAAGTGATTACCGATGAACGTGCGGGAGTCGGTGTCAACGCAGGTCCTGTCCCCCCCTACCTCTACCAACAGGTTCGTGATGAAGAAGGAAATATTTACTTTTTCTCAGGGACTCCGGTCATTGCAGACTCCCCCTCGGAGAAATATGGCAATGCCATTCTCCGCATGAAAAAGGATGAAACCCGGATCGATCCGGACTACCTGTTCGTGCTGCCGGACAACCTGGAAAATCCGCATAGCTTCAGTGCATACATCACAGATGGCTACGCTTGCATCGGCGAGGGCCGCTACATCGCGGATCTGCCCAATGCGAAGATGAAAGTGGATTTGCAATCCTATGAACAGGGTGATTGGGTACGCGGGCTGATTAATGCCGTGGAAGATGGCAAGATGTACACATTCGTAAGGAATAACGGCTGGAAAGTATATCGATATGACCCTAACACAGACGAATTCAAAAAGGGTGTTTCCATTGACCCTGGCATTTTTGCCGTATACCGGAATTATAAATTCAGGTAATTCTCACGCACGAGTTGATTGGGAACATACTGCTCCCAATCAACTTAATTAACTAAACACCACTATCCATGACATTCCGCAAGATCGTTTACCTGCTGCACCTTTGGCTCGGCCTTATATCCGGGTTGGTCGTATTTATCATCAGCTTTACGGCTTGCCTGTGGATACTTGTGGCCGAGCTTTCACCCTTGTGGATTAAAAACGATTCGCCTACGATATTGGCAAGGAATGCTCCTGTACAACCGCCATCGGTTTTGCTGAAACAAGCGGAAGAAGAACTCCCGGGCAAAGTGCCCACGGTCATTGTCTACAAAAACAGCGGCTCCGAAGCCTTCATTTCGTACTTCGCCAGCGAATACAGCCATACCTTATTTTTCAATCCATATTCGGGAAAGCTATTGGTAAATAAGGATAATAACGCCAAAAGTGGGGCCGATGTCGGTGGGTTGACCCATTATGACGTCCTTGGCTTCCTCATGCGGGGGCATCGGCATTTCTGGTTGCCATTCCCTGTCGGACGGCCGTTCGTCGGCATATGCACCCTGATATTCGTAATTCTGCTCCTATCGGGAATGGTATTGTGGTGGCCCAAAAACTGGAGAAAATCCAGCCGGGAGAAAAGTTTTTACATAAAGTGGAGGGCTACGTTCAAACGGCTGAATTATGATCTGCATAATGTGCTGGGCTTTTATGTATTTTCCGTAGCACTCATGCTCGCCATTACAGGGCTTGTATATTCATTTCCCTGGGTATCAAAAGGCCTGTACTGGGTTGCTTCCGGGGGAAAAACCAAATCCGAATGGATACCGGTGGCATCGGATACTACAAAAATGGACAATATCCCGCTTGCTGCAGCGCTGGACACCATATGGAATCGGATAAAACCGGTGGGCAAGAACTGGGAATTGTATATGAACATCCCCAGGGAAAAAGCGGACACCTACTTTATTCGGTTCAGTCCCATTAGCAGGTTATACGCACAAGACATCTATTACTACGACCGCTATACATTGAAGGAAGTACCCGGTGGAGGGATCTATAGCCAGACAAGATACGCCACGGCCAGCTTCGCAGACTTTGGTGACCGCATGAACAGTGAAATTCACACAGGTTCCATAGGCGGTTATCCCACAAAAATCCTCGCTTTCTTCGGCTCCCTCATCTGCGCCTCCCTCCCCGTCACCGGCTTCATCGTCTGGTACCAGCGCAAGTGGGGGAAGAAAAAGCGGCAACGGAATCAGCGGCAGCCCTCTGCCTCGCGCTTGGAAAACCCTTAGTATTGTTTATTATGCTAAACAATTTATGCTATTTTTGTTTACTATGGTAAACATATAATTAGTATATTTGTATATCACAATAAACAAATATGGAAAAGCTAACGGAAAAATTCCGGCAAAAAATCGCCTATACATCGCTGGATTTTATGCGGGGGAATATCCAAGCCATCAACTGGAACGCGCGCTTGATCGGCATAAAAGGGCCCAGGGGTGTGGGAAAAACTACGTTGATGCTCCAATATATCAAATCACACCTGCGCGATCGGCTTGATGAAGTACTCTACGTGAGTTTGGATGACCTGTGGTTCAGCAACAACCGGTTGGCCGATCTCGTGGACAACTTTGTAAAACGGGGTGGAAAGCATCTGTTTCTGGATGAAGTACATAAATATGCCAACTGGTCGCAGGAACTAAAAAACAGTTACGACGATTACCCAAACCTACAGATCATCTTTACCGGCTCTTCGCTGCTGGAAATACTAAATGCACGTGCGGACCTCAGCCGACGTGCTGTGGTCTACGCCATGCAAGGCTTATCGTTCCGCGAATACCTGGCCATCGAATGGGGCTACACCACCCCTGAAATCAAGCTACCAAATCTCCTTGAACACCATTCCGAAATCGCCGAAAAGATTTTACAGGACGTCAAACCCCTTAAATATTTCTCGGCGTACCTGCAGCACGGATACTATCCCTATTACCGAGAGGAAATCGATCTGTATGCGCAACGGGTAGAGGAAGTCATCAACATGATGCTGGAAATCGAGTTGCCCTTGTTGCGGAAAGTCGACTTGGCCTACGTGCCGAAAATCAAGCAATTACTCCTTATCATCGCCGAATCAGCTCCTTTTATCCCCAATGTCAGCAAAATAAGCGAAAAGATAGGCATCAACCGGGCCACGTTGCTTTCCTATTTGCACTACCTGCAAGAAGTGGGACTCAGTCGTAACCTTTTCCGCGCTGCCGGAGGCATTAGCCGGTTGCAAAAGCCGGATAAGATTTTCCTGGAAAACACGAACCTGGCCTATATTCTCGGGCAGCCCAACGTGGGCAACGTCCGCGAAACGTTCTTTGCAAACCAATTGTCTTATCATCACCAAGTGCTGTTTCCCACAAAAGGGGATTTCCTGATTGACGGCCAATATGTCTTCGAGGTGGGTGGAAAAGATAAGTCCACCGCCCAGTTAAAGGAAGTGGATGCAGGCTACATCGCCGCAGATGATATTGAATACGGGTACGGATCTAAAATCCCCCTGTGGCTATTCGGCTTTTTATATTGATGGCGAGACACCGGAGAAGCAATGGATAGCAGTTGCTCCTCGCATCTGGCACAATATTGCAAAAATACTTTTGAATCATTCTAAATAAATTTAATTTTGCGGGACAATGTCACGTCCCGAAGATCATAATATGCAACATTCAACCCCTAAGGGCATTGGTGCCGGGGAGTTCGAACAGTTGTACCGGGCCCATTGGAAGGAGGTCTTCGCGGTCTGCTACCGGTATGTCCGCGACGCGGATTTGGCGGCAGACCTTACCCAGCATGTATTTGAGCTGGCGTGGCAGAAGCGTGACATGCTTATTCCCGAAACCGGTATCGGCAAATACCTTTGCCGGGCTGCTAAGTTGGAAGCACAATCATACTGCCGCCATACGGCCAATAGAAAGCAGTTGCTGGAAACACACGCGTGCACACTTCCAGGCACTACCAACAATACGGAAGAAGCTATTTTCTTCCATGAACTGACAACCACCATTACAACACTGGTATCCGACCTACCGGTCAAAAGCCGGGAAATATACTACCTCCACGAAAACGGACTGGACAAAAGGGGCATCGCCGCCTCGATGGCGATATCCGAAAAGAATGTCGAGTATCACTTGTACAAAGCCCTAAACTATCTCCGGGAAAAAATCAAATAAGTTAAAAAAATCCATCTCCGGTTGAGGAAAATGCCCGACTTAGGACGTGATAGTATTAACGGACGCATAAAAAGCCGTTAGCGATATCGTGCATGGAAATCACGCAGGAGTTATTAGACAAGTATTACCTCGGCCAGTGCAGCCCCACGGAGAAAGAAGCCGTAGAACGATGGCTGGCCGACGAAGATGAGACAGGAGCGCCTGTGCCACCGCATCCCGATACGCAGTATCTCGAAGATCGCGGCTGGGCATCCTTCGAAGCAAGGCACCCCGAGGTTAGGCATACCGCCCAAGGGCATACGTGGTCGATACGGCGGCTCATTGCCGTTGCAGCGTGTCTATTGCTTGCCGGTACGCTTTTCTTTTACCTTTATCCCCACCTGCGTCAGGAGCCTCACATGACCAACTACCATTCCTACTCCGTCGCCCCGGGAAAGAAAGCCACGCTTACGTTGGCCGATGGCACCCGCATCTACCTCAACAGTGGGAGCACCGTGCGCTATCCCGAGCGGTTCGACGATAGCATACGCCTCATCACGTTTTCCGGCGAGGCTTTTTTTGAAGTAGCGAAAAACGCGGCCCAGCCATTTGTCATTGAGACACAGCAGAGTGTCACCCGGGTATTAGGTACGGCATTCAACCTCCGCGAATATGAAGGGGATCGCACCACTACCGTGGTGGTCGCCGAAGGGCGGGTCAGCTTTTCGGCGAAACAGGACCGCAACCAGCAGCTTATGCTCACGGCAAATGAGCTCGGTCGGCTGAAAGATGGCAACGTCCTGAAACAACAAGCGGTAGCAGCCGAATACCACACTGCTTGGAAGGAAAACAAGCTGGTATTTGATGATATGCCCTTGGAAGACATCGCCCGCACGCTCACTCGCTGGTACGGCGTGGAGGTAACCATCGTTTCGCATGCCTTAGCGCAGCAACGCTATACCGGCGAATTTGACCATCCTTCGCTTCAGAGCGTCTTAAAAAGCCTGGCGTTTGCCATCCGGTTCGAATACCAAACCGATGGCCGGCACGTGACCATTACACCTTCAACAACCCTTACTCCTTAACTACATACGAAATGACGAACGATCAATATCCTCCATGACCATTCAATAAGAAATGAAGCCCGGCACCCCATCGCCAAACGTTGTACCGGGCAAGCAGTAATCAATAACGTGAATTATTAATCATACCATCAACAAAAATATGCAAACGGTAATAAGTTACCAGAAAAATATCTCCGCTTTCTTACTAATCATCGCCATCTTCCTGAGTACCTTTTTTGTCAACACCGTGTGGGCGCAGGAAAACGTCCTCACGAAGCCCATCACGTTGCAACTTACGAACGTGACGCTGGCTGAGGCACTTTCGGCCGTGGGCAAGGAAGCCGGTGCCCCCATCTCCTATTCGAGCAGCCAGTTTGATACCCAGCGAAGGGTGTCCATTGCTGCCAGCGGCACCCCGTTGAGTGAAGTCCTTGCCGAATTGTTGGGCAAGGATTTCAACAAGCTGCTTGTAGAAGGCAACCGGATTACGATACAAGCTTCATCGGGCAAAGGCAAAGTCACCGGTACGGTACAAACCGCCGATGGCAAACCGGCCGCGTACGTGACCGTCGGAATCCAGGGGTACCGAAATACGCGCACAGACGAGCAAGGGCACTTCTCGCTGGAAGGGGTTGAAGCGGGTGCCCACCAATTAAACGCAAGCGCCGTAGGGTACAGCACGGCCACGCAGGAAATAACCGTCGCTCCTGATCAAACTGCGGATATTACCTTTACGCTCCAGCAAACGGGCCAGCTTTCGGAGGTCATCGTGACCGCGAGCCGGGTACAGGAAAGCATTGACGAGGTACCCTCTTCGGTGACGATACTTAATGCCGCCCAGATTGAACAGCAGGCTAACATCAACAACTCCATCAGTGAGATCCTGGGCTTCACGGTGCCCGGCCTCGGACCATCGACCAATAAGGCGACCAACTCGGGCCAGACACTCCGCGGCCGCAGTGTGCTGGTGCTGATTGACGGCATCCCGCAGTCTACCCCATTGATGAACGGCTCGCGCGATATCCGTTCAATCGATCCGGCCATCATCGAACGGGTGGAAATCATCAAAGGAGCTACATCCATCTATGGCAATGGATCAGGCGGCGGTATCATCAACTACATCACCAAAAAACCGGACGGCGATAAGAAGATCAGCGGCCAGACCACCTTGGGCACGAACGGCCAGCCCGGGCACCTCGCCAATACCATGGGATACCGCATTTCGCAGGTGCTGCATGGTACCATTGACCAATTTTCTTACGTCGCCGGAGGTTCCTACAATTACAACGGCGTATTCAAAGATGCCGAGGGCAATGTGCTGGCGCAGGACGATGGCCTGAGCCAAACGTATTCCTACAACATCTTTGCAAAGGCGGCGTACCAATTCAATGCATCAAGCAACCTGACACTCTCCTACAGTACCTTCCACAGCTTGCAGGAGACCGATTATATCAATCAGAGCGGTGTATACGGTGAGCGACCCTCCATCGGAATAAAGGGCGAGTATCCAGGCGATCCGGCCGGCACGCCGCAGAATCACAATGCGTTTCTGACCTACCGGAATGAGGCCCTGCCGCTGAATACATTTTTAGAACTTACGGGCTACTACCAACGGTTTCTCTCGACCAACCGCTATGTGGAGCGGGCCAACGGCTGGTATGGCCCCGGCCAGACCCAAATCAGTTCCAAAAAGAAAGGGGTACGGCTGAATCTCAGCACCCCCTGGGGCAACGGCATTGTCAAAGGTAATGTGGTCTACGGCGTCGATCTGCTGGGCGACGTGACCAGCCAACCGCTATTGGACGGCCGGATCTATATCCCCAACATGGACATGACCAACTTCGCCCCGTATGCACAATTGAAAGCAGACATTGCCGAATACCTCATCTTCAAAGGGGGCATCCGCTACGAAAATGCCACGGTGAAAATAGCCGATTTCAATACGCTTGCCACCGGCCCCAATGGAGAAGGCAGCATCCCGGTCACGGGAGCAACCCTTTCGTACAACGCGACGATATTCAACGCTGGTCTTCGCTATACCAAGTTCGATGCATTCAACCCGTTTGTAAGCTTTTCCCAAGGGTTTGGCCTCAACGAACTGGGCCGTATCGTACGGAGTGCTGAAGAAAGCACGCTGACACAACTGCAAACCGACCCGATCATCACCAATAACTATGAGGTAGGCGTGAGTAGCCGATTCAGCCTGCTCCACCTCACGGCGGCCTATTACATCAGCACCTCCAAGTTAGGAGCCAATCTTGTTGATCGCGGTGATGGCTATATGGTACCGCAGCGGGCACCCGAGCGGGTGTACGGCTATGAATTGACGGCAGATGCGTACCTGCTCCCCAACCTGACGGTGGGTGCTACCTATGCCTACGTGGAGGGAAAAGCCGAACTGGAAAACGGCACCAAGCAATACCTCACCGGATCGCGCATCGCACCTCCTAAAGCCACCGCCTATGTATATTATGCCCCGGTAGATCGATTGAATCTGCAACTGTTTTGGGTATACACAGGCGACCGCGATCGCTTCAATCCGTTGGACAATGGCACGTACCGCTCCTCGGAGGGTCCTACGAAAGCTGTCAACTTGTTTAACCTGAATGCTTCCTATCGCTTTAGCCAAGCGCTGCGGGCGAGCTTGGGCGTGGAAAACTTGTTCAATAATGCATACTTCCCCTACTATAGCCAGTATAGCGCATTGAATGAACAATATTATATGGGCAATGGTGCCAAGACGAGTTTGAGCATCAGTTATTCGTTTTAATCGAATGCGTAGGTTGAGTAAACTAAACGGCTGGCTACACCTGTGGCTCGGTTTGATTACCGGCTTGGTGGTCTTTATCGTGAGCATCACGGGTTGTATCTACGTCTTTACCGACGAGCTTAAGGCGGCCTTCTATCCAGATCGGCTATTCGTGGAGCCGGCAGATCAACCTGTGCAACCGCTATCGACCATGCTGGCCAACGCGAAGCAAGCCCTGGGTTCCGAGTACCGGATCAGCCGGTTTGACATTCATCTGGCGGCAAACCGTACCTGGATTTTCCGCGCGCTGGAAACTAACCCCGATGGCATTGGCCATTGGGGTTATTACCGTTATTACTACCGGGTATACGTCAATCCGTATACGGCAGCGGTCGTGCATGTGGAAGATGCACGCACCGAATTTTTCCAGCTGATACTGGACGCCCATATGCGCCTGCTGCTCGGGCAAAAAATCGGTCACCCCATTGTTAGCTATTCCGTACTGATTTTTGTATTCATGCTTATCAGTGGCCTTATCTTATGGTGGCCAAAAAAGTGGACAAAAAAAGCTCTTCTGCAAAGCGTCAAAATCAAGTGGCGGGCCACCTTCAAGCGGGTCAATTATGACACGCATAATGTACTGGGATTTTACACGCTGGTACCCGCATTGGTACTGGCCATTACCGGACTGGTGTTTTCCTTTCCATGGGTGGATCACTCCCTCTATTTCCTATTCAGCGGGGGGCAGCAGAAAGCGGAGCGCAGTATCCCGCAGTCGGCCACCCAATTGGCGGCCACATTGCTGCCCTTGGATCGTGCGTTATCGGATGTGCTGCAAAAACATCCTTCTGCCGATATGGTTTCCATCCGCTTCAACGACAATCCCACCACACCCTATGACTTCCAGATCCGGAAGGAAAAAAGCCGTACCTACCATTTCGAATGGTCATATTATGACCGCACGAATGCAACCTTGCTGTATACCTATGGTACCGATGATCTCAATACCGCGGAGAAAGTACGCGCCATGAACTTCGATCTGCATGTGGGCTCTTTCATGGGTATGCCCGGCAAGATCCTTGCTTTCTTAGCTTCATTGGTGTGTGCCTCCCTCCCCATCACCGGCTTCCTCATCTGGTACAACCGCAAGTGGGGGAAGAAGAAGAAAAGGCGGAACTTGGTTTAAACTTCCCGCGAAGAACTCTCCCTAATCAGCAGCTTGGGTTCCAGGACGATTTTCTCGGGTTTGTGCTTATAATAATCGCCCTTTTCGAGCAGCTTAAGGAATAGCCGGGCGACTTCCTCCCCCATTTCCACGGTGCATTGGTCTACCGTGGATATCGTTGGGCTCACCAAGCTGGTAAATGCTTCATTGGCGAAGCCCACCACACCTATATCTGTGGGTATGCGCTTGCCGCTTGCTTTCAATTCCTGCACGACACCCATCGCCGTAAAGTCCTCCAGTGTGAATATGGCATCGAAATCGATGCCACCCGCCAGCAAATCGCGGACACATTGGCGGCCAAATTCTATGGAAAAATCTCCCTTGATAATCAGGTTTTCATCGACGGGAAGCCCGTACTGCTTGAGTGCATCAAGGTATCCCCGCAAGCGCTCGTTGAAAATATTGATATTCCGGTATTGGCTGATGTGTACAATCCGGCGGTAGCCTGCCCGGATGAGGTGCTCCGTTGCGATAAATCCCCCCCGGTAATCATCGATGGTCACCGAGGGCACATCGAGGCCCTGCGGCACGCGGTCAAAAAAGGCCAACGGGATATTCCGCTCCTTGATTTCGCCGTAGCTTCCGTCATCTTCGGTTTCCAGGGAAATGGAAGCAATAATGCCATCCACACGCGAACGCAAAAAGGTCTCAATGCCCCTGGCTTCCTGCTTGATGGATTCCTGTGATTGAAAGAGCAGGATGGTATATCCATTTTCATTCATTATCCCTTCTATGCCATGGACGACGGAGCTGAAAAAGCTCACATCCAGGCGGGGTACCAGCACACCGATAATTTTGGTCTTGCCCGAGCGCAAGGATGAGGCTACCCGATTGGGCCGGTAGCCCAGCCTATCGGCGGTTTCCCGTACCGCCTGCTTCGTGGCGGCACTGATGGCTGGATGATCATTGAGCGCACGGGCTACCGTGGAAAAGGTTATGTTAAGTTCCTTTGCAATATCTAAAATGGTAACTCTCTTCAAGCTTGAAAGGATTAAATGGCTAATGAATTTCTCGTAATAAACAAAAGTAACGATAGATTTTGGAAATATGAAGGAATATCCTACCTTTATGCCAACGTTAGCATTATCCATGAAACCTATTTTAGTTTGGCCATGTTATTATTAGGCATTGATATCGGCACCTCATCCATCAAAGTCTCGGTGGTAGATGCCCACACACAGACCAGCATCGCGTCTGCCCGCTATCCGGACGACCATGAAAACCACATCCTCTCCGTCATTCCCGGGTGGGCGGAGCAATCGCCCGACATGTGGTGGGAACAAGTATCCCTGGCCATCAAAAAACTCACAGCCAATGCCACTTTCGATACGAAAGACATCGCTGCCATTGGCATTGCCTACCAGATGCACGGTTTGGTGGTGGTAGACAAAGCCGGCCATGCGCTGCGCAATTCCATCATCTGGTGTGACAGCCGTGCGGTGGAAATCGGTGACGCGGCGTTCGCCAAAATAGGCCCCCAACATACCCTCGCACACTTGCTCAACTCCCCCGGCAACTTTACGGCTTCAAAATGGGCCTGGGTGAAAGCGAACGAGCCGGACACATACGCTAAAGCCCACAAAATCATGTTGCCCGGCGACTACATTGCCCTGAAACTGACGGGCGAAGCTACCACCAGCATATCCGCGCTTTCCGAAGGTGTCTTTTGGGATTTCCAATCCAATGCCATTTCCACGGACATCCTCCAATACTTCGGGTTTGACGAGTCAATCTTCCCGGTCATCACCCCCCTATTCGGCGAGCATGGCACATTGCGGAAGGACGTGGCGGCGCAACTTGGCCTCAGCCCCGGCATCCCGGTATCGTACAAGGCTGGCGACCAGCCCAACAATGCATTATCCCTCAATGTACTACAGCCCGGGGAAGTAGCCGCCACGGCAGGCACTTCGGGGGTTATTTACGCCGTAAGCGACCAGCTGGTTTATGACCATGCATCCCGGGTCAATACCTTTGCCCACGTCAACTATACACCGGAGGTGCCCCGGACAGGCGTATTGCTCTGCATAAACGGCACGGGAATCCTCAACCGCTGGGTGAAGGAGCACTTCGGGCATGGGCTCGACTACCAGCAGATGAATGCACTGGGCAAAGCGGTAAATCCCGGCAGCAATGGCCTGAAAATCCTGCCGTTCGGCAATGGAGCCGAGCGCATTCTCCACAATAAGATTCTCGGCGCACGGTTTATCGATCTCGACTTCAATGCCCATGGGCGGTCGCAGGTCTTCCGTGCTTCACAAGAGGGCATCGCCTACGCTTTCCGCTACGGATTGGACATCATCCGCGAAAACGGCATGAATCCGGCAATCATCCGTGCAGGACGGGCCAATATGTTCCTCAGTGAGCTGTTTACCGAGATTTTTGTGGACATCACCCGCGTGCCAGTAGAACTGTATGAAAACGACGGTAGCGTGGGAGCTGCCCTGGGAGCAGGCATCGGCTCAGGCATCTTTGCATCGGCGGAAGAAGCGTTCAGCAAATTGAAAGCCATCAAGACTGTGGAACCACAGGTTTCGCTCCACTATGAAGAATTTTACCAAGAGTGGAAGCAGCTACTGGATGACCAATTAACAAAAGAACTAAAGTCCCCAAACCATCATTAACGAACAAATAAATTAACAGCTTTTAATAAAAAACAATATGTCAAACGTACTTATCGGCGAAAAAGAATATTTCAAAGGCATCGGCAAAATCCAATACGAGGGCCTGGAATCAGACAATCCATTGGCCTACCGTTGGTATGATGCCAGCAAGGTCATTGCCGGCAAAACCATGGAAGAGCACCTGCGGTTTGCTGTGGCATACTGGCACTCGTTCAATGGCAATGGCGGCGACCCATTCGGTGGCCCTACGCTGTTTTTTCCCTGGGATGAAAGCAACGACGTTATCCAACGTGCAAAGGACAAGATGGATGCCGCCTTTGAGTTTATCACCAAAATCGGCATGCCGTATTATTGTTTCCACGATGTGGACGTGGTGGACTATGGCAATGACGTGGCTGAAAACGAAAGCAGGCTGCAAACCTTGGTCGCCTATGCGAAAGAAAAACAAGCAGCTACCGGTGTAAAACTACTGTGGGGCACGGCCAACCTGTTTTCGCATAAACGCTACATGAACGGCGCAGCGACCAACCCGGATTTTGCGGTGCTGGCGCATGCCAGCGCACAAATTAAAGCGGCATTGGATGCGACCATTGCCCTTGGTGGCGAAAATTACGTATTCTGGGGTGGTCGCGAAGGGTATATGACCTTGCTCAACACGCATATGAAACGCGAGCAGGAACACCTTGCACGCGTACTCCATCTTGCCAAGGACTATGCCCGCAGCCAAGGATTCAAGGGCACATTTTTCATTGAGCCCAAGCCTTGTGAGCCCACCAAGCACCAGTACGATTATGATGCGGCTACGGTGATCAGCTTCCTGCGGCAGTACGACTTGCTCGGCGATTTTAAGCTCAACCTGGAGGTAAACCACGCCACACTGGCCGGCCATACATTCCAGCACGAGTTGCAAGTGGCGGCTGATGCCGGGCTGCTCGGATCGATGGATGCCAACCGGGGTGATTATCAGAACGGATGGGATACCGACCAGTTTCCAAACAACATCAACGAGCTTACGGAATGCATGCTTATCATCCTGGAAGCAGGTGGCTTTGCTGGCGGCGGCATCAATTTTGACGCCAAGATACGCCGCAATTCCACAGATAGGGCTGACTTGTTTTATGCCCATATCGGTGGTGCAGACACATTTGCCCGTGCGCTCATCGCGGCAGATAACATCCTCCAAAAATCCGATTACCTGAAATTACGGGCCGATCGCTACGCTTCCTATGATTCCGGAAAAGGCAAGGACTTCGAAGACGGCAAGCTGACCCTCACCAATCTCCGCGATATCGCGGCAGCATCCGGCGAGCCCGAAACCATCAGCGGCAAACAGGAGTTTTACGAGAACTTGGTCAACAGGTTTATTTAGTGGTCGGGGCAATGATGGGTGGTCGGTGGCGTTTTGCCATCCATCACCCATCATCGCCCAAACCCAAATATCCGTTCCCGTTCGTCCTTGATACCCATCAATTTGTTTTTAATCACTTGAGCGGCAATCATGCTGAATGTGATTCCATTGCCGCCGTATCCCAGGGCAAAGAACATCCGTTTCTTGCCAGGCCACGGCCCAATAAATGGCAGCCCATCACGCGTGGAACTAAAGGTACCGCACCAAGCCATGTCTACAGTGAATGGGATTTCCGGATAAATCCGCCTGAACTGCCGTTCGAGCCGCTTTATTTTCCAGCGCAGCAACCGATCCCGCCGTTCCGCATTTTTAAACGCAACATCTTCCCCGCCAATCATCATGCGGTTGTCCGACGTCGTGCGCATGTAGAAATAAGGGTGGGCAGTTTCCCATATAAGGCTACGTTCGGGCCACAATTGGGATGCTTCGACAGGTTGGGAGACCAACGCATAGGTAGAATTCAGATCCATGACCTGCCTGGGCAAAAATCTCCCGGCTTCAAAGCCTGCCGCGATAACGACATACTTGCACCGGATAGCCTTCCCATCCCCGGTCAACAACGTATACCCGCCTTTTTTTTCCTCATAGGCTACAATGTCCGTATGGGAAAAAAGCGGCAAATCATGTTGCTTGATATGGTGCCTCAGCAATCCCGTAGCCGCTTGGTAACAATCCATCTGTGCAGCTTCCCTATTTTTTAATGCCCCCGGACCTTCAATGCGATGGTTTGCCAATAACGCATCGGCATCCAAAAATTCCACGGGCAAGCCGTGTTTTATGCGCACCTCGTATTCCCGCTCCAACAATCCCAGTCCACGCCTGTTGCTTGCCAGGTAAACACTGGACACCCGTTTGAAGTCTGGATTGACCCTTATGGCATGAAATACCTCCTCAATGTCCGTGATGGATTGCAAGCTGGCATGGTAAGCCTTCACCGCTGTCTTCTCCCCCACTTTATCCATCATTTCGCACAGTGGCACATCGATTTCGTACTGAAGCTGGGATGTGCTGGCAGCCGTACTCCCGGTGGCAATGGTACGCTTATCGAATACCGCACAGGGGATACCTGCCATACACAGTTCATGCGCTACCAGCGAACCGGTAATACCCGACCCGATAATGGCCACATCGATGACAAAATCATCCCTCAGCGGATGGAAATAATCAAACAGCTCGTTCTTGACAATCCAGTAAGCAAGCCCAGAATGCAGGTCCATATTGTATATTTCTCAATAAACAATGCAAGACATGGATTGTTTCGCCTGGCAAGGGTCGCAACGATATCGTATATTTACCCCACAAACTCATCAACAGGACATTGTGCATGCCTTTCCAAGGAAATCTGTTTGAGCGCCTCTCAGCCGCAGCGGCAAAAGTCAAAACGCCAGCATTAGTGGCCCTGGCCGAGGATGCTACCCTCCCAATAGCATTATTGCATGACATATGCTATGACCAAAAGCATGGCACCGTCGCGTTCAGGGCCGCATGGGTACTGGAGCATATCGCGACCCATTATCCTGATCGGTTCATGCCCATTTTTGACGCATTCCTATCCCGGCTACCCGAACAACGAAATGTAAGCTGCCAACGCCATTTTACCAAAATAGTCATGTGCATCACGCATCCAAAAGCGCCTAAGCCCTACCAAAATGCCTTTGCCACCATTGATCACGAGCAGTTGGTGGAAATCCTGTTCAGCTGGCTTATCGCGCCCCGCGCACCGGTAGCCGTACAGGTCAATTGCATAGCAGCCCTATTCAATATGTGTGATGAAATTAAATGGTTAGCAGCTGAGCTGAAACAACAGACTGCATTTCTCCTGAAAGATGGCTCGGCGGCAATGCAAAGCCGCGGCAAAAAAATAATGGCCAAGTTGGCTCGATCAAAGTTTTAGCTTGATGCCCACGGAAAACATCCCGTAGCTGTCCCGTTGTTCGCCGAAACCATCCATTCCTTTATCGGCAGCGAAGTTCAGTTGGCCATTGACATTGATGTACCACATAAATGAATCCATCAAGTAAGGCGCCATCCTGTTTAACGGCAGATCAACACCGATATCGGTGTGGTAGATGTACCCAAAAAACGAGCCGTTGGTATAGGTTCGCACGGCCTCGCTCCTCGTAAAGTTGAACATCCCACCGAACCCAGCGCCTAAATAAACCGTATTGATTGCCTTTTGCAGGTACGTTTTCCGGTACATTATCCGCCGGTCATGATCATCCTGCATATACATGAGTGGATGAAAACGGACGTTCAATAGCCCCGTAAAAAACAACAACGTAACCGGATAAGAGTCGATATTATCATACTGATCGCCGCTTCGCAGTGCGCCTTCCTGGGCTTCGAGGCTAATGCTGATCCCATGGCGCAAGAAATAATCTCCCCTTAAGAAGATTCCAGCTCCCAAGGCTTTTCCCTGGAGATCACCGGATATCATGGCAGGACCGCCACCGAAAGATAGCGCATATCTGAAATAAGGCACCGGTGACTCATCCCCGAACTGAGCCTTGGCGGGTGCTATACAGACAAGAAAACAACAGGTAAAGAAAAAAAGTGTAATTCCAGGTAGTTTCATAGCGTAGTAAAGGAATTTTTTGGGTTTATGTGACTAAAAGTGTGCCTCTTTTCATACGTTTGTGTTTTTTTATTCAAAAAAGTGTATTTCCTTTCGTATAATTCACCCTTCCCAGGTGTTTATACGCAATTTCTGTACATTCCCGACCTCGGGATGTGCGCATTAAATATCCTTCTTGGATCAGAAAAGGCTCATAAACCTCCTCGATGGTTCCTTCATCTTCTCCCACCGCCGTGGCAATGGTTTTGAGGCCTACCGGTCCGCCTTTGAATTTATCGATGATGGTCATCAGGATACGGTTGTCCATCTCATCCAAGCCATGCTCATCCACATTGAGTGCATTGAGCGCATATTTCGCAATGGGTGTATCGATTTCCCCATTGCCTTTTACCTGTGCAAAATCACGCGTGCGCCGGAGTAACGCATTCGCTATCCGAGGCGTTCCACGGCTCCTGCGGGCGATTTCGTATGCCCCTTCATCGGTAATCGGCGTACGGAGGATACTGGCCGACCGGAGTACGATGGTCGTCAGCAATTTGGCATCATAGTACTCCAACCGGGCGTTGATGCCAAACCTTGCCCGCAGCGGTGCCGTAAGCAGTCCCGAACGCGTGGTAGCACCCACTAACGTAAATGGATTGAGTGTAATCTGCACGGAGCGTGCATTGGGGCCGGTTTCGAGCATGATATCTATCCGGAAATCCTCCATGGCCGAATAGAGGTACTCCTCTACCAGCGGGCTTAAGCGATGTATTTCATCAATGAAGAGGATATCGCCCTCTTCCAGGTTGGTCAATAGGCCCGCCAAATCGCCCGGCTTATCCAATACCGGGCCTGAAGTGATTTTAATGCCCGCCCCCATCTCATTGGCGATGATGTGCGACAGTGTAGTCTTTCCTAATCCCGGAGGTCCATGAAGCAATACATGATCAAGTGCTTCCCGACGTAGCTTGGCGGCTTGTACGAATACCTTCAGGTTTTCCAATATCTTTTTCTGGCCCGTAAAATCTTCAAAGGCCTGTGGGCGCAACACTTTTTCAAGCTCGCGCTCAACATTCGATAACCTTTCCGCATTCGGATCCAAATGTTCGTTCATTTTCTTTGCTTTAGCCACACGGGCCGTCAGAAATCAATCTTCAACCTAAGCCTTATTGCTTCCGACTTCAGACTTCCGGCTATACCCCCTAAACCAACTGCTCACCTTCATCTGGATGACACCAAAAAAAGCTTCACGGAAGATCCGTGTACTCATTTTGGAAACCCCTTCGGTACGGTCGGTAAAAATAATCGGTACTTCTACCACATTAAAGCCATACTTGATGGCTGTGAATTTCATTTCAATCTGGAAGGCATAACCTACGAACTTAATCCGATCGAGTGGGATGGTCTCAAGCACTTCCCGCCGGTAGCATACAAACCCAGCCGTCGCATCGCGTATGGATATTCCGGTTATCAGCCGTACATAACCCGAAGCAAAATAAGACATCAGCACCCTGCTCATCGGCCAATTCACCACATTGACCCCTTTGATATACCGCGATCCGATAGCCATGTCGGCACCGGATACACACGCTTCACGAAGCCGGGGCAGATCCTCGGGATTGTGCGAAAAGTCGGCATCCATCTCAAAAATATACGTATACGCCCTGACAATACACCACCGGAAACCATGGATATAAGCGGTGCCTAATCCCGCCTTGCCTGCCCGCTCCTCTAAAAACAGCCGCCCGGGAAATTCCGCCTGCAGGCGTTTCACAATCGCCCCTGTTCCATCCGGCGAACCATCATCCACTACTAAGATATGAAAATCTCCGGCAAGCGAAAACACGTTGCGGACGAGCTTTTCGATATTCTCTTTTTCGTTGTATGTAGGAACAATGACTACGCTATCTGACACTATCGACTATAATTTGGCGATAAAGGTAACGATTATCAGCAAAAGGTTGAATACAAAAATGCCGTTTAACGGATACCGTGCATCATCCGTTTCAGCAACGGTGAAAAGAGCACCAGTATCAGTCCCGCCAACCCCGGAATCACAGCAAAAATCAAGAAAAACGTCGACAGTGAATACGCTTCGCTGATGCGGTCGATCAAGCTTCCCGACATACCGGCCAGCCAATTGGCCACAGCCGTACAGCCAAACCAAAGGCCGAAAATAAAGCCAGCCAAGCTTTTAGGCGACAGCTTGCTCATGTAAGACAGCCCCACCGGCGAGATGCACAACTCGCCCGATGTATGGAAAAAGTATGCCAGCACCAACCACACCATACTCACCTGAGCTGTGGCTGCACCTTGGGGAATATGCCGGCTGCCATACGCAAGTGCCGCAAAACCGATACCTAAAAGGACTAATCCAATGGAAAATTTCACCGGTCCACTCGGATTAAACACCTTTTCCCATATCCTACTGAAAGGAGTGGCAAGCGTAATAATAAAAAATGAATTGAGGATTTGGAACCAGGATGCCGCCACCTCTGTTTCCACCGCATAGAATTCACGCTGTACTTTCCAGATACCCAGGCACCAGATCACGGCAAAGCTCAATGCCGTAAATACTATCGATATGGGATACTCCGAAAACACCTTTTTCGCCAAGGAAAAAAGCACCAGTGTCACAATAAGCAGGGGGAAAATCGTCAGGATAGCATCGATCCACTTGAACGTCAATGCAGCGTTGCCTTCCAGGACACGCTGGGTATAGTCCCTTGCAAAAATACTCATGGAACCGCCAGCCTGCTCAAATGCCATCCAAAAGAAAATGCTCGACAAGCAAAGGACGATGATGACAATCAGCCGATCGCGGACCACATGCTTCGGTGCCTTATCCGCCGCTGGCTCAACAACAGTCCCGGCTGTCTCTTCGATATCAGGCGTGTCCTTTTGCCGATTGCCCAACAAGCCAAAAATCCGCTGCGCGTAATAAAACTGCAACATGCCGAAAAACATAAAGATACCCGCCAAACCAAATCCATAATGCCAGCCGATCTTCTCGCCGATGTATCCGCAGAGCAACATGCCGAGGAATGCCCCGGCATTGATGCCCATGTAAAAAATCGTATAAGCTGAATCTTTCTTTGCACTGTTATCCGGGTAGAGCTGCCCCACAATGGAGGAAATATTCGGCTTGAACAAGCCATTGCCCAAAATGATCAGCAACAAGCCTAAATAGAAAAAGTTGGAACCAACGCCTTCCAATGCCATGGAAGCATGGCCAAGCGTCATGAAAACCGCTCCGATGATGACCGCCTTTCGGTATCCCGTCAGTCTATCAGCAATAAACCCGCCAATCAATGGCGTCAAATAGACCAATCCCGTATACCACGCATAAAGCTCCATGGCACCCTCCCTTGACCATGCCCAACCCCCTTCGGCAAGTTCGGAGATTAAAAAAAGGGTCAGCAGCGCACGCATGCCGTAGTAGCTGAATCGTTCCCACATCTCGGTGAAAAACAATACAAACAGGCCTACCGGATGCCCGAACACCATCTTCGTATTCACACCATTCTTAATGAGGTGATTGTTCAATTGTTCATCTTGCTGTAATTGTTGCATAATGCGATATTAGGTATTACCAAACGCCTTATTTTATCGGCATGGACTGCAAATAAAACAAAGTTTTTGCGATTTATATGGAATTTAAAGAAAAAATATTGGAAATGCCTATCAAGGTTGCTGTCCGGAAAAGCCACTTTTGGGATGATTTTTGAGGTTTTTGGGGTCGTTATACCCATCGTCGGAAGGGCTCGGCGGATTCATCAACGGGACATCCGAAATGAGTCTGAGCCTTCCACCACCTAACTGCCATGCATCGTAGGACATATCAGGCCCATAGTGCTCATACTGTCCCTCATAGGGTGTGTCTGCGGGTGCCAGGTGATCCAAAATAATGTGGTTCGCAGCGCTGTCGTAATCCATATACATGCTGGCCTGCCTGCTATAGCGGTAAATCATCCGTGTGTTTTGCTGGGTATCCGCACCATTAAAAACCGCCTTACCCAACCGTGCACCGCTGCCCGTCAGCTGGAGCACGTCGATGACTTTCTGTGTCATGCCGGGGTTATACCCTTTCCACCCCAGCAAAATATAGTCGCCATCAAGCGGAATCATCCGGTAGTATTGCGCCCCATACCAATTGTCCGTCGCGGTGACGGCCCGCTCGGGATCTTGGATTTCATACGTTTTATCCAGCAAGGGGTATAACTTAAGGCTGCCATCCGGCGTATTCAACTGGATAGTGCCATAATATAAATAAGACCCGTCGTTGAGCTGGATATGCCAGGAGAATATCCTGAATTTGCCATCCGGCGCTGCAAGTATAGACACCATGTTGAGGGAATCAAACGGAAAGGAATACGAATGCGGAACCTTCAACGCGGCGACCAACGTTTTGACAAAGGTAAAATTAGCGTCCAGCCGATCGGGTTCGCTGGGTTCATTGTACATGATGTACCCCAATTTTACCAAGCTATCTTGCAATGCCGTGATTTCACTGCGGTTATCGGATTGGCACCACGCTCGAACGCCAAAAAAAAACAACCCGACCATTAAAAAGAAAAATCGTTTCATCAGCACGTCACCTTTTCGTAAACCCTAAGATTCCATTCGCTCCACGACCAAGGCACTGGCACCACCACCGCCATTGCAGATGCCGGCGACACCAATACGGCCATCATTTTGGGCCAACACGGAAAGCAGTGTCACCACAATCCGTGCACCCGAAGCACCCAGCGGATGGCCAAGTGCCACGGCACCACCATTGACATTGACCCTATCGGTAGATAAGCCAAGTTCCCGGTTGTTGGCGATGGAAACCACGGAAAACGCCTCATTGATTTCATAGAAATCAACATCAGCGGCACCGATGCCCGCATGCTGCAATGCCCGGGGAATGGCCTTGGAGGGCGCTGTGGTAAACCATTCCGGTGCCTGTTGGGCATCCGCATACCCCCGTATGCGGGCCAATGGCCGCAAGTTGAGTTCGCTGAGCTTCGCCTCGCTGACCAATACCAGCGCCGCCGCCCCATCGTTGAGTGTAGAAGCATTGGCAGCGGTCACGGTACCCTCCTTTTTAAATACGGGTTTTAACAACGGCATTTTATCAAACACCGCCGTGTGTATTTCCTCGTCTTCGGCCACCAGCACCACCTCCCCTTTCCGGCCGGGAACCTCGATCGGGATGATTTCGTCTTTAAATTTACCCGCCGCCTGCGCTGCCTGTGCCCGCTTATAGGATTCAATAGCATACGCGTCTTGCTCTTCCCTGCTGATACGGCATGTTGAGGCGCATAGCTCTGCTGCCAACCCCATATGGAAATCATTGTATACATCCCAAAGTCCATCCTTGACCAGGCCGTCCGTCAGCTGCCCGTGCCCCAGCCTGTAACCTGTCCGTGCCTTATCCAAGTAATACGGCACGTTACTCATGCTTTCCATGCCTCCAGCCACCACGATATCGTTGAAGCCCAATGCAATACTCTGCGCAGCCAGCATAATGGATTTGGCTCCCGATGCACAGACTTTGTTTACCGTAGTAGCGGGTATATCGGGCAGTCCAGCAGCCTTGGCAGCCTGCGTAGCAGGAGCCTGCCCCAAACCGGCTGATAAGACGTTGCCGATATAAGCCTCTTGGATATGTGCCACGGAAAGCCCGGCATGCTGTACCGCCGCCTTGATGGCAGCGCCCCCCAATTGCGTGGCCGACAACGCGGATAACCCGCCACCAAAGCTGCCAATAGGTGTTCGCACCGCCGAAACAATATAGACATCCTGCATAACAATATCGGATTATAGGCGCTAAGTTACGAAATACGATGGAAACCTCAGCCAAACATCAAAATCCGGGAGTTAAAATAAACTTACAAAAAATGTTAGATTCATCTAAATTTCGTATTTTTGCGTTCAGCATGAGGAAAGTATATTTCGTTTTTGTTGCGCTATGGGGCATATCGGTATGCTCATCCTGCCAGCACCGAACAGGTGCGGATACAGGCCACGCAACCCCCTATATACTGGCGACCACCGGCATGATTGCTGACATGCTCCAGCATATCGCGGGGGATTCGGCCGTTGTAGAAGCATTGATGCATCCCGGCGTAGATCCGCATCTTTATAAAGCAAGCCAGGGCGACCTGCGCAAGCTGTTGGATGCCGACTTTATCTTTTACAATGGGTTGCACCTGGAAGGGAAGCTGGCCAGTATCCTCAACAAGCAGAAACGCGTGAAACCGGTGGTAGCCGTGGGTGAAGGTTTAGCAGACCTGATCATGATCAATGCGGACACGTATGACCCGCATATCTGGTTTGATGTATCGCTTTGGAAAGCGGCTACCGCCCACGCTGCAAAGGAATTGGCACAACTTGATAGCAGCAATGCCACCTATTACCATGCCAATGCCCTTGCTTATATGGCTCAGCTGGACACACTGGATGCATGGGTGCATGCACAGCTAAACACCATCCCTCCCCGCCAACGGGTGCTGATCACCGCCCATGATGCATTCAGCTACTTCGGCCGCGCCTATGGCGTGGAAGTAAGGGGATTGCAAGGCATTTCCACGCTTTCAGAATTTGGCTTGCAGGATGTATCGGCATTGGTAGACTACATTGTTGACCGCCAGATACCTGCGGTGTTTGTAGAAAGCTCAGTGTCCGACCGCTCGTTGAAAGCCGTTTTGGCCGGTGTGCAACAACGCGGAGGTGCCGTACACATCGGCGGCAGCCTGTTTTCGGATGCCATGGGTACCCCGGGTACACCTGAGGGCACGTATATCGGCATGGTCCAGTATAATGTAAATACGATTGTGGCGGCTTTGAGCAAATAGAACAAGCATATGATTGTACATACACAACAACCCGTACTTGAAGTACACGATCTCACGGTAAGCTATTCGCGCAAACCTGTGCTGTGGGGCGTAGACTTCACGCTGCCTACCGGCTGCATAGCAGGCATCGTAGGCCCCAATGGTGCCGGTAAATCCACGTTGCTTAAGAGCATCATGGGTCTGATTCCCCTTTCAAGTGGGTACGTCAAGCTGTTTGACCGCCCCTTGGAGGAAGTACGGCACCGCGTGAGCTACGTGCCGCAACGCGAATCGGTCGACTGGGATTTTCCGGTCTCGGTCTTGGATGTGGTACTCATGGGCCGCTATGGCAAGGTGGGGCTTTTTCGCAATACCGGTACGCGTGACAGCGCGATTGCGCTTGATTGCCTGGACAAGGTGGGCATGTCGGCATTTGCCAAGCGCCAGATTTCGCAACTGTCCGGCGGCCAGCAGCAACGTGTCTTCCTTGCGCGGGCATTGGCCCAGGAGGCCGACATCTATTTCATGGACGAGCCCTTTGCTGGCGTAGATGCCGCTACGGAGCAAGCCATTATCAAGCTACTGCGCGAAATGGCTTCCGCCAATAAGACCATTGTGGTGGTGCACCATGACCTGCAATCCGTCCGTGCCTATTTCGACTGGCTGATTCTGCTCAACATGCACTTGGTTGCAGCAGGGCCAACCGATCAGGTCTTTACCGAAGAAATGATGCAGCAAGCCTATGGTGGCAGGCTCAGCCTGTTGTCACAGGTGGGTGATGTCATGGAAAAACGTGCCTTCCCCAGCAGGGAGCATTAAGCCGGGAGGAAACCATGCAGAATTTAATCGATTTCATTTCGTTTTCGGATCCCAATGTACGCTATGTCGTACTCGGCAATGTGCTGCTCGCCGCCAGTGCGGCCATGGTAGGTGCCTTTATCCTGCTTCAGAAAAAAGCGCTGGTGGGCGATGCGGTATCCCATGCAGTTTTGCCTGGTGTTTGCGCCGCATTCCTGTTTTCCGGCAGTAAAAATACAGCGCTCATGCTGATCGGAGCCTTCGTCTCGGGCTGGCTGGCCTTGATTACCATCGACTACATCGCTGCCAAGTCCAAAATCAAAAAGGATGCTGCCATCGGTTTGGTATTATCGGTATTCTTCGGTACGGGCATGGTGATGATGACCTACATCCAGCAATCGGGCAATGCTGCACAAAGCGGGCTTGACCACTTCATCTTTGGCAACGCCGCCACCCTTGTGGGCGCAGACTTGGTGGTTTTCAGCATCCTTGCCGCGGTATTGCTCCTTGCGGTGGGCGTATTCTTTAAAGCGTTTGCGTTGGTCGCTTTCGACAAGCCTTATGCCGAAGCACTGGGCTATCCCGTGCGTAGGCTTGACCTGTTGCTTACCAGCCTTACCGTATTAGCGGTAGTCACGGGCATTACAGCCGTAGGCGTCGTGCTGATGGCGGCCATGCTGGTCACGCCTGCCGCGGCTGCGCGCTATTGGACAGACAATATCCGGCGTATGGTGGGCATCGCCGTAGCCTTCGGGGTATTCGCGGGCCTATCCGGTGCTTACATTTCGTATGTCGCCCCCGCCATGCCTACCGGTCCATGGATGGTGGTGGTCTCATCCGCCATTGCCTTCTTTTCGTTCTTCTTCGCGCCCCGGAAAGGAATCGTACCACGGATGTACATGCAGCGCAAAAACCAGCGGGTGATTGTGGAAGAAAACACACTAAAAATGTTTTACCACCTTGGTGAACGGAATAGCCATTTTGACGGCATGAGAAGCCTGGATGAATTGGCCAGCACCCGGGAAGTCAACAAGGCCTTGCTGAAAACGGCCTTGCGGCGACTGGTCGCAAAGGGGTTATTGGCCTCGCGGGACGGCCAATGGGCGCTGACGGATGCGGGACACCAAAAAGCCATGCGGGTAGTCCGGTTACACCGCCTGTGGGAATTGTACCTGACAAAATATATGGATATTGCTTCCGATCATGTGCATGATGATGCCGAAACCATCGAACACATCCTCACCCCTGAATTGGAGCGTGAGCTTGAACATCAGTTGGGATATCCCGATAAGGATCCGCACGATACGGAGATTCCGAAATAGCCGTAAGTTATAAGTCGGCAGGCAGCTTTAAATAGAAAGAAAATGATAGCGTTTTGGATTATACTCACCGGAGCATTGGTAGCCATCACTTGTGGGCTGCTGGGATGTTTTTTGATTCTCCGTAAGATGAGCATGGTGGGCGATGCCATCAGCCATGCCGTATTGCCGGGCATTGTCATTGCTTTTTTGCTCAGCGGAAGCCGCGAGACACTGCCCATGTTGCTGGGTGCCGGAGCCACGGGCATGCTGGCTACTTTTCTCATCGAGTATTTCCACCGGCGGGCCAACCTGCAGACCGATGCCGCTATCGGCGTTACGTTTACCTTTCTTTTTGCCGTAGGCATCATCCTCATCAGCGTCTTTGCCGGAAAAGTAGACCTTGACCAAGATTGTGTATTATACGGCGAAATCGCCTATGTCCCTATCGACCTGTGGGTGATGGATGGCGGCATTATCTTAGGACCCCGTCCGGTATACATCCTATCTGCCATGCTGCTCGTCGTCATTTTGTTTATCAAAGTGGGCTACAAAGAGCTCAAGCTGACATCGTTTGACCCTGCCTTTGCATCGGCATTGGGCATCTCCACCGCCCTCTGGCATTACTTGCTCATGGCTGCTGTATCATTGACGACCGTTAGCTCTTTCGAGTCTGTCGGAGCCATACTGGTCATTGCGTTCCTCATCGGCCCGCCAGCCACTGCTTACCTGCTGACCCACGACTTGAAACACATGCTCGCCATCACAGCCGTGCTGGGTATTTTCATC
Source organism: Parapedobacter koreensis (assembly GCF_900109365.1). Classification (GTDB taxonomy): domain Bacteria; phylum Bacteroidota; class Bacteroidia; order Sphingobacteriales; family Sphingobacteriaceae; genus Parapedobacter; species Parapedobacter koreensis. The sequence continues at coordinate 767,789 of NZ_FNZR01000002.1, forward strand.
GCTTTTGCAGGCTATTGGATGGCCTACTGGCTGAATGCGTCCATTGCTGGTTGCATGGCTGTGGTCACGGGCATATGCTTTGCCTCCGTGTTTGTCGCCCAGCGCATTGCCAAAAGGAAAAGCAGCCCAGCCATGCCGGGAGAGGCTATCGGCTAGGCGCTATCATCTTATTGCGCTTGCGTAGGAAAATTGATCATCCAGTGCACGCCAAATTTATCCGCAAAGGAACCAAAGTAATCGCCCCAAAACATATCTTCCATGGGCATTTCGACGTTTCCATCGGCAGAAAGCCCATTAAACAACCTATCGGCTTCCTCCCTGCTATCCGGCGTGATGGAAATGTAGTTGTTGTTGCCTACATGCAAGACATGCCCCGCAGAGGGCAGGCAATCCGATGCCATCAGGTGCTGGCCGTCGCCAATGGGAATGGCAACATGCATGGCGCGCTGTTTCTCGTTTTCCGGCAATTCCTCCCCACCGGGTGCATCGCCCATACGCTGGACAAACAGTTCTCCGCCAAAAATCGATTGATAAAACCGGAACGCCTCTTCCGCATTGCCATCAAAATTCAAATAGGGATTGAGTTTCATAATTATTTGTTTGTTGTGTCGTTTATGCCTACAAAGATAGCCTACATCACTATCAACCGTGGTGGGGGAATGCGCCAACCGTAAGGGGCGATCGTGACAAAAAACAGAAATTTGAAAAACATTTTGCGGAATACGGATTAATAGATACATTTGCATCCCCGAAACGGGGAATCGTACTTTACAATAAGCCCAGGTGGCGGAATAGGTAGACGCGCTGGTCTCAAACACCAGTGGGGCGACCCATGCCGGTTCGATCCCGGCCCTGGGTACGGAACCCTCTTTACAGCATGTAAGGAGGGTTTTTTCGTTTTCTGGCTATTGCAACATGGGGGTATGGCTCATATTGCTTGTATCAATTAAGCTTTTCGAACGCACCGCGATGCAAATGTCCAATGCTGTCCATTTGGAAAAGGCCCACATGTGGAATAAGATGATAGATAAGCGCTCCTATCCTGAGAAGCAGGATTTATACGGCGGGATACTGGGTTATTCAGTAACGTCTTGTTCAGGCAAGGTTTTTAACAGTTCCTTGGCAGGAACCTCTTTAATTTCCCCATCAATTTTCACCACGAGGTTTTCATCCTTGGCTGCCGCTTCTTCAGCGAGTTTGCGCAATGCTTTTTGAACACCAAAAAGAATTTTGTCAGTGAACGAATTTTTGTCTGGAAACAATGAAGCATCAATGTTGTTCATCACACTGCCTTTTTATAACATCCCAAAGTTCGTCATTAAATACCATTTCTCCAAATTCGTCCCGCTTTGCGACCGACTGAGGAACAAGTTTCATATTGTCCAAAATCAACCATTTATCACATATTGGGTATATAAATGTATCAAATTATGTACCCCCCTAAAATACCTTCGTATCACAACATTGTCGGAGATGTGATGCCCTCCTTTAGCTACACGTTTGGCAACACGTTTTATCGCCTGTTCGGGAGAATCCAGCCAGAAATAAAGTAAGACAACCTTATATCCGCAAGCCTTTGCCCGCTTGATTAACGACACGTAACTACGGGTTGCTAACGTAGTTTCAAAGCAAAATCGGCTTGTTCATCCAACAGCTCACGGATACGAGCAAGCATAATCCGGCCAGCTTCCAGCGCCACGCTTTCGGGATTGAAAGGAGAAAGGCAATATGGTATAACTGGCGGTGGTCTTTCCCGCCCCGTTGCAGCCCGCTATGATGTAAAGATAGTGCATTTCAAGCCCCTAAAGCCGAAATTCGCCTTCCCATAGAAACCACCCCCATCGGTAGCTTTTTGGAGATGTATCCCTTTATTTGAGTATTTAATGAACCTTTAGTTTATCGGTCAAGCCATTTTTTAAATTCTGAAACTTTATTTTTGCTGATGATAATCGGCTCAGGACATTGGGGTCGGGTGGCTATACGTAATTGATTCCGTCCATATATCCATATACTTTCAATCGCATTGACGTTGACAATATATTGGCGGTTGGCTCTGTAGAAGATTTCAGTATCCAATTCCTTCATCAAATCATCCAAGCTGCTGTTTATGGTATAGGTATTGCCCTGAAAAGTGATGACAGAAACGCCATTATCATTCAAAACAATATAAACGATCTCATCGGTATCAATCGTTATGATTTCATCCTTCTGGTAGGTCATGAGCCGTTTCCGCGTGTTTTCTTTTTTCGGGATCGGACTATTTTCGGTATGCTGCTGCTTAAGTTCCAATTGCCTGTTGAGCATGCTTAAGCTGTTGATTTCCTCATTTAAACCAGAGATTTTCACATCCATTTCCGTTTCATACTTGCGGTATATCATCCATATCAGCCAAAAGCTACTACCAGTAATGACAAGGATCAACCCTATCGTGCCCACTAAAAACCGTTGGTACAAGTTATCCAACTGCAATTGCAGAGCGTTGATATTAGTATGGCTTGCCAGCATCCAGTCCGTACCTTTTACGGGATAAACACTTACAATTTCGGAACTGCGGTTAGCCTGTTCAGGAAAATTTCTCACACCCGATGCCAGCAGGCCGCTTTTGAGTATATCCTGAAAACTTTGTGTGCTGCCGGAGCCTGAAAAGCTGGAATTTCCGGCTTCTATCTTCCGGCCTATCAACGATGGATCAGGATGGCACAGTTCTATTCCATCGGTGTTGTACATGCAGACAAATTCGCTTTGTACATCCGTGTTCTGAATACTTTGTTGCAAATTATCAATGACGTCAACGGAAGAAATGCCGGCCTGGAGCTGTTGTTCCAGCAACGTACCCAATTCCCGTATTTCCCGCTGGCCTGATTGTGCTTTCTGTGCTAACAGTGCTTCACGGGCGCTAACATAGTAATACCTTAACGATCCCAAGGCAGTCACCAACGTGACCAACGCAATGGCGGAGAAGGTGAGTATATAAAGCTTTGTTTTTTTCATCATTGAAACCGATAGCGCTAAATTAGTTTTTTATACCCATCCCGCATATAGCTGATGCGTTTTCATTCCGCTTTAAAGCTAATTATTCCCTTTTACTTGCCATTTTCTCCCACTGACCAATTCGTTGTTTTATAACCATTTCATTAGCAATAGTTTTGTCCTGATAAATGATTATTGAAAACAATGAAAAAGGCAAGTATAATACTGATTTTAGTTACCATTTGTATCGGATTATTGCAATTCATCGGGCCGGAAGAGCCGGAATATCAGCCCGTCAATGATCTAACCGGAATACCGCAGGAAGTAAATGCCATTATCCGGAGTTCCTGTTTCGATTGCCATTCAACACAAACCGAATTAAGGTGGTATGACAAACTGACGCCTGCCAACTACATCGTATCCAATCACATTGCAAAAGGCCGTGAGGCGCTGGATTTTTCAACATGGGATTCCTTAGCACCTGCAGATCAAAATACAAAACTGTACTATTCACTCAACAAGATCTTACAAGGAGAAATGCCACTGTTTTCTTATACAGCCATCCATCCCAATGCGAAGCTTTCAACGGATGATATAATGACATTAAAAAACTTCCTGATTACCCGAACGCCACGAAAACCAATTGACAGCATACAAATCCATGAATCCAATCAACAGTTTTCCGATTTTGTCGACGGAAAAATGGCTTTATCAAAACAATCGGTTCAACCTGCACCCAACGGTATTGATTATATACCCGATTACCGCAATTGGAAAGTGATCAGCATTTCAGACCGCTTTGACAACGGTACCATGCGCATCATCTATGGAAATGATATCGCTGTAAAAGCCATACAGAACCACGCGACAAATCCCTGGCCGGATGGAGCCATTTTTGCCAAGACGGCCTGGAAGCAACAGGCCAACGCGGATGGAAGTATCACTGCCGGATCGTTTGTACAGGTTGAATTCATGATCAAAGATACCCATAAATATGCGGCGACCAACGATTGGGGTTGGGCAAGATGGCGAGGGACCGATCTGAAACCTTATGGGGGAAAAGCGCTATTTACTGCGGAATGCATTGCCTGTCATCAGCCCATGAAAAACAACGATTATGTATTTACAAAACCTTTGTATTTAAAAGATTACCAACAAAAAACCAACAAAAAATGAAACGTTCCCTATCTATTTCCGGTTTCATAGCTTTACTTTTAGTTTATGGATGCCATTCGAAAAATGAATTGGGCTTGAATGAAAAGGCTTCCATTAACAGCTTAGGAGATTTACCTGAAAACCCGTTATTACTGAACGCGATAACCAGTTCAGTGTATCCAAAAGATAGTACCCTGGCGGTCCTATATGGCAACGATATTGCTTATCATCATGGCAAAGTAAGCAACGATGGAAACTATCCGATAGGTGCCGTGCTGTATGAGGTAACCTGGCAATTACAAGAAGATGAGCAATGGTTTGGGGCAAACATTCCAAAAGTCATTAAATCCATCGAGCGGATTGAAATTTCTAAAGACAATATGCCACAGTACACGTTGTTTGAGGGATTTGAACTTAACAATTCAAAACATCCTGACGAAACAACAAGAATTAAATGGATTACGAACCTACGCATGGCTGTGAGTCCTTAATTCGTTAACAAGATGATATTCAATTCTCGTAAAATTCTTGGCCATTCTCGTAAAATTTTTCGGGAATAGAAGGCCCCATGGCTGTTTTACAAACGCAAGCGGTATTATACGGACAATTGTACCCATAGGTCAGGGCGACTCCAGCAATATTGCTATATTTACTTTCAAATCTGTGCTTCGGTTCTAACGCATAAAATGAGTTTTACACTTTTTCCAAAATAAAATTCCCGTCAATCCCCAGTTTTTGATGCAATGATTTCAGGAAACCTACATCGGGGTCACGTTTGCCGTTGAGTATTTGGGATAATTTCGGTGCGCCGATGCCAAGGATGGATGCAAGCCCCTTTTGGGTAACACCCAATTCTTCCTTTTTGGCTTCCACCACAGCGGCAAGTGTCAATGGCATGGGCATCAACTTCATATACTCATCTTCATAGCGTTCGGCCAAAAGGCTTAGTTTCTCCAATTCGTCTGCCTCTTGTTGGCTTAGTGCGTGGAATCCACCGCCATCAGTAGCCTTTTGAAGATATCCCTCAGTCATAGTCATCACTTGGTGATATTGCTTTTCGTTCCGTATCTTATTAATCATTACTTTCCTAATTTTTATACCCTCGAACAATCTTTTAACTTGTCGTATTTAGCTTGTGTACCAATAAACCGGATATACACGGTACGCTTGCTGTCAATCTACCAGGAACACCGCACTAGGCAACCCACTGATCAGACAGCAGTGAAAAGCGAGCAGGGGTACATCTTCCTGAAGGTGGGTCACCGCATTCAGAAAATTACCATCCGAGACATCCTTCTGATTGAGGGCATGAAAGATTACCTTCGCGTGCATACCGTACATGGAAAGATCATGACCCTTATTAACTTTGCAAAACTGGAGGAATTGCGGCCATCTCATCATTTTGCCCGCGTGCACCGATCCTTCATGGTAGCTATTGATAAGATTGACCACAATGGAATCCGGCCATACTTCATCGCGCAGTGCTGTTCCTACTTTTGCTTAAATAAGAAACATAAATCCAGATTCCCAGCACGAGCAAACAACACACCATAAAAACACCAAGGAGATACATGTTCTCTTCATCCAAACTTAGTCCCAGCAATAAACCACCCATACTGATGACGCCAGCCATTACAGCAAAACCTTTTTCGTTGTAAAACCAGGCGTAAGGAAAAAAATGAGCCCCTGTAATGATAACATACGTCATCAAAAAATAGTCGGGCTGTTTAATCAATACAAAAATCAAAAAGGGGAAATAAAAGAGCTGGGCAAAATTCAGCCAAAGTCCCAGCGGTTGCAACGGGTTATCTCTAATTTTTCAGGTTGTCTTCAATAGCTTAGAAAGGCCCAATGCCAGCGGAAGCATGGCGCTCCCAACGATAAAAGTGAGGATACTTTTGTCATAACTGGAATAATCGAGGTACCATACCAACGAAATAATTGACCAAACGATTGCGGCAGCCAGTATAAAATCAAGTCCGTTTTTTGCCTTTGTGGCCAGATCGAGCCGCAAGCGGTTTAGTTGCATTTTATCCATATCATTTTCTCAAATTGGCTACAATGCATAAATATAAGCAATAATATCACTCCACCATTATTTTCCGAAGGCCAGTCTACCCGTTAACCATTTTTTAAGGAAATATTTAGTGCTGGGCTTTTATTTGCCCCCATAGATTACATATACCAAGATACTAAAAAACGTATATATGCTTAATTATCCAAAAAGCCTGCAAAGGCTCTGCTGCCTGTCAGCAACCCTACTACTCACCGTTTGCGCGCATGGGCAATCCCGGCAGCAACAACCGATGATATTTGCGCCTACCGAAACGTTGGTAAAAGAAGTCGAAAAACCGTATAGAGACGCCATATGCCTCAACGGGAGCTGGCAATTCCAGCCGGTCGATCTCCCTATTGGATTCCGGGAAGGCGAAGACGCATCGCCAACATTACCCACTATTGATGAGGCGAAATGGAGTTCGACATTAGTCAAAATACCATCGCCCTGGAATGTCAACAGTTTTGCCGAAAAAGACCGTGGCGGAGATTTCCGAAGCTACCCAAGTTATCCGGAGGCATGGGAGCAGGTAAAACTGGGCTGGCTGAAAAAAACATTCCACATTCCGGCATCATGGAAAGGCAAACGGATCCAGCTGCATTTTGAGGCCGTTGCCGGTGACGCACAGATCATCGTGAATGGCAAAGAAGTAGGCACGCACTTCGATATTTTCTTGCCTTTCGATATCGACATCACCGATGCCGTGAAACTGGGCCAAGAAAACACCCTGTATGTGGGCATCCGCAAAGCATCACTGTTTGACAAAAGGAGCACCAACGGCAGACGCACCTACCAAGCAGGATCCTTCTGGGGCCAGCATATCGCCGGCATCTGGCAGGATGTACACGTAGTGGCCTCCCCTGCCGTGTCCATTGCCGATACGTATATAAAACCCTGGCTGGACAAAAACACCCTCGCAGTTGAGGTAACCTTAACAAACCAGACGTCCCATGCCGTACAGGGCGAGCTCGGGGGAAACGTATACGAATGGCTTCCCACTATCGGGCCGGATGGACTGGCTTCGCCAGCATCGCAAACGAAGCTGGCAGAAAAGCCTGCGCTCAGCATCCCACCGATTACGGTCAGCATTCCCGCCCACGGCGAAACCAAGGTGGAGCTAAGCGTCCGCGTGGCCGATCAGCTCAAGACGTGGTCGCCCGAAGCGCCCAATTTGTACGGAATGGTGCTGCACGTGGCGCACGATAAGCAGCGTATCGACAGCAAATACGAGCGATTTGGCTGGCGGCAGACCACCATCGAAGGGAGCAAATTTTTACTAAACGGCAAGCCGGTAACCATGAAAGGCGACTCCTGGCATTTTATGGGCATTCCGCAGATGACCCGACGGTATGCGTGGGCATGGTATAAAGCGCTGAAAGATGCGCACAGCAATGCCGTGCGGTTGCATGCACAGCCCTTCCCCGCGTTTTACTTGGATATGGCGGATGAAATGGGCATCTTGGTATTGGATGAAACCGCGGTATGGGCCAGTGACGGCGGGCCAAACTTCGGCGATGAACGGTATTGGAAAGACTCGGAAAAACACCTCTCGGCCCTTATCCGCCGCGATAGAAACCACCCATCGGTCTTTGGATGGAGTGTTTCCAATGAAGTGATGCCGGTGATCGTCAACGTGATGCGCAATCCGCCCGGCCTACGCGACAAACTCATCGCGTACTACGGCGTGTGGGCCGATATCTGCCGGACATTGGATCCCACAAGGCCCTGGATTTCGGCCGATGGCGAGGATGACGGGCAGGGAAAATTGCCCATCTATATGATTCATTACGGCGGGGAAGGCGGCATGGATCATGCCCGAAACAGCGGGAAACCCTGGGGCGTGGGCGAAGATGGCAACGCCTATTACGGGACACCCCAGCAAGTAGCCGCCACGAATGGCAGCCGGGCCTATGAATCGTTTTTGGGCCGGATGGAAGGCGTCGCACGTTCTTCCTACCAGTCGTTGGTCGCACAGCGGCAACGGGACGCTTCCTATCGGAGTGTCTTCAACCTCGCGTGGTACGGCCTGAAGCCTTTAGCCATCGGATTGAAGGACACCTCCAAAGCCCCGACATTGGACGATGGCATCTATTTTGCCGCATTTCAAGAAGGAACTCCGGGCGTACAGCCCGAAAGGCTTGGCCCCTATACCACCACCTTCAACCCCGGCTACGACCCCGCGCTGCCACTGTATGAGACCTGGCCGCTCTTTGACGCTATACAAGATGCAGCAGCCGATCCGCTTGCGCCCTTTGAAATCCCGCTTACGGAAGGCGGTAAGATGCCCTATTCGTTTGCCGTGAAGGGCGGCATCACAGCTGTCGAAGTCATAGGCGGCCAGGGCAGTACGCTTGCGGCAGATCTGCTGAATTTAGGGGTGCCCGTACAGCAAGCTAAGGAACGTGAATTGCCGGACGTGCTTTTCATCGATGGCAGCCACCCGCCCGAGGCAAGCGCCGCCAAACGCGCCAGCGCCGTACAAGCAAAGGGCGGCACCGTTTGGATATGGGGTGTCTCTCCCGCTGCCTTACCACAGCTGGGTGCGCTGCTCCCAGCCCCCGTTGAAGTCACCGACCGGAAGGCCTCATCGTTGCTGATCAGGCACCAAAGCAACCTGACCGACAGCATGGAACACGCGGACTGGTATTTTTCAGAGCTCGTCCCCGCTGAAATCGTCCAGCATGGCCTGGGCGGCGAGCTGGTACGGACAAGCACGGTATTGCTGGAGGCCAATCCTACCGATTGGTTGAAATGGAACAAACAAGGTGAATACGTAAAAACCGCTATGGTATTACGCTCAGAACGTGAGGAAAAACCAGCTGGTGCGGTACTGATAGGGCATCGCGTGGGCAATGGGAATCTTTTGGTGACCACGCTACCCGGCCGGATACCGCTCGCCAAAGCGAAGTCCGCCGTAAAAACGTTGCTGTCCAATGCAGGTATTGCCCTCCAACCAGCTGTGGAAGGAAAACCGCTGACTGCATCGGGAGAAATCGCCAATGTGCTTTACCTCGGCAATTTTCCAGTGAGTTCGGCATCCAATGGTGCGCAGCATACCCTGCCATTAGCACAGCGTGATGCGTTCAAGCCCGATGCGACGACCGCCGGCAAACAATGGACTGTCGTACCGGCCGAAAACGGCTTCCTTGACCTGAAATCTTTGGCTATACCGGATCAGAAAGACCATGCCGTCGCATACCTGAGTTTTTGGGTATCAAGTCCTCGATCGTTGGCGGACTTACTGGTGGAGCCCAACATGCCACAAGTCAACCTCGAAGTAGCCGCCGATGACGCCGTACAGGCATGGCTGAATGGCGAACAAATCATCGACAATATCCGCGTGGGCCCCATCGAAGGCGGGCAAACCTCCGCAGAAGCGATGAAGCTGCGGCAAGGCTGGAACCATATCCTCATCAAAGTGATACAAGAAGGCGGGGATTGGAAATTCAGCGGCCGGCTGACCAGCAATCAACCTGCATTCCTTGCCGAGCTTGGCGCTGCATTTGAGAAGCCTTAAGCGCAGTTTATACATTCGTCGATAGCTGCCGTATTCGCCGTGGAAAAATCGCTTTTCCACGGCGAATACGGCAGCTATCCTTGCGTAGGCATGCCGACTACACCCCAAAATATCACATTAATTATCAAATAGTTGTAACCAAAACACCCATTCTTTTCCCGTATTAATTCCATTTTAATTTTATTTTAAGGGCTATTTCTTTCTTTGCTCACCTAATCAATTTTTTCATAGTCCTAGATTAAAAATTATGAGGAGTTTTCTATTACTATTATTGTGCGGCATCTGCTTGCAGTTGTACGCACAGGAGCGAGTCGTTACCGGGACAGTAACGGATGAAAGCGGCACCCCGCTTGTCGGCGCATCAATCAAAGTAAAAAACGGTGCCGGAGGTACCCGCACCGTTACGGGCGGCACGTTTGAGTTGCGGCTATCGAGTGAAAACCCCGTGCTGGTGGTGAGCTACCTCGGATACCTCGCGAAGGAAGTTGCCCTTACAGCAGGAGAAACGGCATTGACTGTCGTACTCTCCCCCAATCCGGGGAATTTAGATGAAGTGGTCGTCGTTGCCTACGGCACGCAAAAACGCGCGAATCTAACCAGCGCCGTATCCACCGTGGTAGCCAAAGACGTCGTCAAAAATTCGAACAACGATGTCACCAATACGTTGACCGGAAGGGCTCCCGGTGTACGAATCACGCAATTGTCCAGCCAGCCCGGCAGGTTCGACAGCCAGATTGATATCCGCGGTTTCAGCTACACGGATCCCGGTGATTACGGAGGCAACCAGCAAGGCGGCCCATTGTTCATCATTGATGGCGTACAGCGCGATAAATCGGGATTTGAACGCCTGGATCCGAATGAAATCGAAAGCGTAAGCGTCCTGAAAGACGCAAGCGCCGCCATCTATGGGGTAAAAGCTGCAAATGGCGTCATCTTAGTCACCACAAAGCAAGGACGCCAAGGCGACATCCAGGTCAACTACACCGCCCGGTTTGGCAAGCAGTACATCACCAGGTACCCGGAGCTTTCCAATGCATTTCAGTATGCCACGCTATTCAATGAGCAGCAGATCAACAACATGATTAGCAACCGCCAGCAGCTGACCCCGCCTGAATTTACAAACCAGCAGTTGGCCGATTTTGAAAGCGGAGCCGTGCCCAGCACCGATTTTCTGGGTGCCATTCTCTCCAACCAAACCGACCAGCAGCAGCATAACCTCACGATGAACGGCGGAACCGAAAAATTGCGTTTCTTCCTTTCTGCCGGTTATTTCGACGAAGGGGGATTATTCGCCTCCGACATTGAGTATGGCAAAAAATACAATTTCCGCGCAAACCTGGACGGCGAGATCTTGAAAGGATTGACATTTGGGCTGAATCTGGGGTACAACAATGTACTCAGCAAACGGCCGAATATGGATGTGGTCAGCATCATCAGGAATGCCTGGCGCATCAGCCCTACGGAGCCCATGTATTCCAATGGCGAAACCGGCTATTACCGGCAGTTTTTCAACGCGCCGCATGACCACCCACTCGCATCCATTACCGAGGATGTCAGCGGCTACAACAATACGAATGACAAGGCGCTGACTTCCACTTTCCAGCTGAACTATGCACTTCCATTCATCGAGGGGCTGAGTGCCAAGGCATTATTTGCCTATGACAACAGCTATTCCTTCAACCGTTCGTTCAGGAAGCAGTACTACCAATACCAGTTTGACGAAGGCACCCAGCAGCAACGGACATTTTTGCACAACGGCCCGTCGCAGCTCAATGAATACTTCGGGCAGGGCTATACCAATAACTTACAGGTCTCACTGAACTATCAAAACCGGTTTGGCAACCACGGCCTTACCGTGCTGGCCTTGTATGATGAAATTTACCGGAAAGGCAACAGCAACAACGCACAAACCCAATACGTGGTAGATGCAATCGATCAGCTGGCCGCCGGGGACCGCTCCACGGATGTGGTCGGATCCGGATTCAGTGAAAGCAGCAACAGAAGCTATGTAGGGCGGGTCAATTACGACTATGCTAGCCGTTACCTGGCCGAATTCGGTTTCCGCTATGACGGGTCATCCTACTTTCCGCCAACCAGCCGATGGGGATTTTTCCCCTATGGGAATTTCGCTTGGCGCATTTCCGAAGAGTCTTTCCTGAAAGACAACGTGCCGTTTCTTGACAATCTGAAAGTACGGCTGTCCTATGGCAAGCTCGGGGACGACATCGTTGCAGCGAACACCTTTGCTTACCTGACGGGCTATACCTATCCAAGTACACAGGGAGGTTCAAGAGGGGGCGCTGTATTCGGCTCAGGATTCGTCAGGGGCGTTGATTTCAAAAATTCGGCCAATCCGGACATCACCTGGTATACCTCCACTACGGCAAACATTGGCCTGGACATCTCCCTATGGAAAGGCAAACTCACGTTTGAGGGCGATATTTTCAGGCGCGATCGCGACGGATTGCTGGCCTTTGCCATATCCGAAGTGACCGGCACCTACGGTGTCACCCTCCCGCAGGTCAATCTCAACGAAGATCGCACCCAGGGGTTTGAAGTGGTGCTGGGCCACCGGAGCAAGCTGGGCAACGTAGACTTCGGAGTTTCAGGCAATATCACCTATGCCCGCACCAACTACCGCTACCGGGAGGAGACCCCGGCGGGGAACGAGCTGGACTACTACCGGAATCGAAATGCCGGGCGGTACAACGATATTATCTGGGGCTATCAAATCGATGGGCAGTTCCAGAATTTTGAGGAAATCTACGCTGCGCCCATCCATGACGGCGCAGGCAATAGGACACTGCTGCCGGGGGATCTCAGGTACGTTGATGTCAATGGCGACAACCTCATCGATGGCCGGGACCAAACCGTCATCGGCCGCGGCGGCGGAAAACCCGCCATCTACTTTGGCACCAACATTGACCTCAGCTGGAAAAGATTCGATTTTTCGATATTGCTCCAAGGAGCAACGATGTACCGCATCACCTACCAGGACCAACTGTCGCGTCCATTTTATTTTGACCGTGCCAACCCCATTTCCGTCTTCTACGATCGCTGGCACAGGGCGGATATCAACGATCCGAACAGCGCGTGGATTCCGGGGAGATTCCCATCGACCGGCCAACGTCAAAACTACAAAGATGCGCCAAATACCTTCAACACCTTTGACGCAAGCTACTTACGGATCAAAAGCATCGACCTGGGATACACATTCAACCCCCAGTTGCTAAGCCGTATCAAGGCCAATAGCCTGCGGGTATTTGTAAACGCCTATAACTTATATACGTGGACAGGCCAGGGACTCGACTTTATCGACCCCGAATACTCCGGCAATCGGTACTACAGCTACAATTACCCGATCACATTCAATGTCAATATTGGTGCCCAGCTAAGTTTTTAGCCCCCAGCCAAATGACTCATTATTAACGATGCTCATAAGCTATTCCATATGAAACATGTTATCTATTTTCTACTCATCGCCGTGTCGGTGCTGCAAAGCGCCTGCCGGGATAATTTGCTGGACGTCGATCCCGTAACGATGCTCACCAAAGACCAGATATATGCAAGTCCCGAAGGTGTTACCGCCTATTTTGCTTCGCTGTACCGCGATATGCCGATTGAAGATTACACCTTCTGCAACGGCCGCTTTGGTGAATTTCCGGCCAACGGCGACTCCTATACCGCCAATTGGACCGAAGAAGCCTTTGCTTACGGTACGCGCAATTCGCAATTGAATGCAGAGAACTGGGGCAAGCTTTACAGTGCGATAAGGAATGTAAACACCTTTTTGGAAGAAATCGCAACCGTGACCAATGTCGATGAGCCCACGAAAGCACGCTACACGGCCGAAGCCCGGTTTGTAAGAGCCTACTACTATTTTGCGCTCGTCAAGTTTTGGGGCGGCGTACCCATCCTGACCGGCCCGGCCCTGGATCCCGGGCCCCTGCGCAACCAGCCGAGAAACCTGGAAACCGAGGTGTGGGACTTCATCAAGGAAGATCTGGACTTTGCCGCGGCAAACCTGCCAGCGGAGAGCCCATACGGCAGGGCAAACAAGTATGTGGCGCTGGGCCTGCTCTCACGGGCCATGCTGCATGCCGGCTCCATCGGTAAATTCGGAACCGTACAGCTAAACGGTGTCATAGGCGTGGATGCCGCCAAGGCAACCGAATACCTCCAGTCGTCCTATGCTGCGTCCAGGACCATCATAACGGACGGGTATTACCACTTATTCAATCAATACCCCACGGATAAGATCCGAAACTTCCAGTATTTATTCTATGAATGCAAGCCCGGCGATCAGAATCCCGAAGCCATTTTCGCCAAGGGATTCGATTTTGCATCGACACAGTCTACCCACTCGCAGGATCTCATGGTGTTGCCCGACTACATTCGCTCGCCGGACGGCTACGCCAACAGGCTGCAACCCACGTTGGATTTCGTCGAGCAATTTGAATACCGTGATGGCACGCCCGGCGCATTGGACATCGGCACCCCCAGCAACTACGTACACCATAGCACGCTCGGCGGCCCGTTTGAAAATAAAGATCCCCGGTTGGCCGCCACGGTAGTCATTCCGGGCACCGAGTTCCGGGGCGAAGTGATCACCGCACAGCGTGGCGTCATCTACGGGGGCCAGGAGTACAATGGCAATACCGTCTTGCAGTATTTCGATACCGGCAGCCGCTCTTTCCAGGGCGGCGTGACGCCCATTGTCGGCACGGGCAATTCGAGCTCCGGCTCACAAACCTTTTGGCTCAAGAAATGGACCGATCCCGTCATCGAGCGGAACCTTGTCCGGGCGTGGACATCGCGGACATCATGGATAGACATCCGCTATGGCGAAATCCTGCTGAACTATGCCGAAGCATCGTTTGAACTGGGGAATGACCCCGCTGAAGCATTGGACGCGGTAAACCAGATCAGGACACGGGCAGGCATGCCGCTGCACACGTCCATTGACCGGCAAAAAATCCGGCACGAGCGCCGTGTTGAATTATCGTTTGAAAACAAAACGTATTGGGATTACGTACGCTGGCGAACGCTGACCACCGAGTTTAACGTCCGGCAGCTCTATGGCTTGGACATCTATTACGATGTAGACGCCGGTGATTATGTATTTAAAAAGGTGCCCGTGTATGGCGGCAAGACCTACCAGGACCGGGATTACTATTTCCAGATTCCGGGAAGCGAGCGCGCATTGAATACGGCATTGGTAGACAATCCGGGTTATTAATCATAGCATTGAAATTATATGAAAACGACATTATTAAAATTGGCGATATTGGCACTCATCGCTGCTGCCGGCTGCACGAAATATGATAATTATGCCGCACCCGAAGCCGGCATTTTCGGTAACATCATCGATGCCGAAACCGGGCAGCCCATCGAGACCAAACAACCGGGCGGTGGTTCCATCCGCCTTTTACAGTGGGATTTGCAAAAATACCCCAGTCCGCAGCCCGTTGATATTTCCATCAAAGCCGATGGCACCTACTCGTCTACCCGTTTTTTCGCCGATGATTACAAGGCATTCCCCTGGAATGGCCCATTCCGCTACCTGGACGATTCCGTGAATGTAACCCTCTCCGACGGGCGGCTCACAGAGCTCAACTTCGAGGTACACCCCTATTACCGGGTAGCGGCCACGGTATCAGACAGCACATTCACCTACACCCTTACCAAATCGGCAGCAAACGACTCCAAATTGGTCGAGGTGATTTTCATGGTCAATGACTATCCGATAGTCAACGAAAACGTTTGTTCTAATGTAGCCGGCCCGGGCACCTATTACCCCAATCTCTGGAAACTTCCCATCGGGGATGACGTAGCGGACGAAGCCATCATGGACATGCCACAGACGTTTACGATCAACTGGGCAGAGACACGATTGCCAAAAGGAGACTATTATTTCCGGGTAGGCGCACGCGCGGCTTCATCACCGTCATCCACCTACAATTACAGCCCTGTGGTAAAAGCCACCGTAAATTAATGTGGAGATAAATGAATAGTGCTAACATCCTCATAATTGCTGATTTACCTGCACCTTAAGAAAGCAGCTGTGTGGTTTTTGCTGCCGCGAAAACACCGTTCGAAAAACTAAGGAGCATTCAAGGTTCATTTGGTCCTTCCTTTACGGCCACAATGAACCTTTTACAATTATTGCCGATCTGGCTATCACGAGGTTTCGAGGACACAAAAAATTAGCTTAATTTTGTATGGTGTAGGCCTTTTGAGTGACACCCTTAAATTATGATTTGGCAGTTGGTGAGGAACATAATACCCTATTTTGCTTTTTCTTTTTCCCTTATCCTAATGTTGGTTAGGCCAGCGGAGTGCAAGGAAATCGACTATGGCTTGTACATCAAAAGTTATCCGGAAATAGATTCCAAAAAAACTTCATTGGTTCTTAATGCCAACGATCCCATCAGCTTAGGGCGGGAATTGAGGTTGAGCTTTGATATGTTCGTACGAAAGGACAACGCCTTCGGTGTCGTTTTCAGGTTGATCACGGATAATGACGACCATATCGATCTCCTGTTTACCGCAGGGCAAAACAACGAGCGCTATCCGATTCTGGTCGTCAACGAGGAAGTCCATCCGGTCTCGCGGGAGATCGCCTTCGGGAAATGGATCAATGTATCCGTCGGCCTTTCCAAAACCGGCAACCAGGTATCCCTGGTTTTCGATGGCAAGGAACTCTCCGTCCCCTTCGGGCTTGCCAAAGCTTCCAGTGCACGAATCGCATTCGGGCGCTGTCCATTTGAGTCCTTTGAAATGGCCGATATCGCCTCCGTGAATATCAGGGATGTCAAACTATTCCGCAATCAGGCATTGGCCTACTATTGGAAACTAAAGGAACATAACGGCGACCGAGCGCTGGACTCCCTGAACCACGCCGAAGCGGTAGCTACCAATCCCGTCTGGATGCTCGACATGTATGCCACGTGGGAAAAAGTTTATTCCAAAAAGGTGCAGAATAACTCGCTGTTTGCGTTTAACGGCAGCGATAAATTCTATATCGTGCAGCCGGACACCAACAAAATACTGGTATTCGATCCGGCACGGCATGCCGAACATGAGCTGGCGGTGCTCCACGGCTGCATGGCTTCCAACGCCCCGAACCAAATCTATTACGACGCCCTCACGGATGAATTGATCACCTACAATATCGACGAAAACAGGTATTCGACCTTTTCGTTTCATACCCGATCATGGTCGTCCGACCAAAAAGGCACCAAAGACCCGGGATACCTAAACAATTCGAGCGTGTTTTCCGCCCGGGATTCAGCGGTATTTTCTTTCGGCGGATACGGATATTACAGCTACAACAACGATTTAATCCGGATGTCGCCACATGGCAATGGGTTCGAGACCATCACGCTTTCCAGCATCCCGCCCCGTTATTTTTCGGCGACGGCCATGATGGGAAACTCCCTATACATCTTTGCCGGGCGGGGCAATCCATCCGGCAGGCAGGAATTGTCTCCGCGGAACTATTACGATCTTTATTCGGTCACCATTCCCGGGTATAAAGTCACGAAGCTGTGGGAAGAAACCAGCGTACCCTCCGATTTCCTGCCCGGTGAAAACATGATTGTAGACACCGAAAACCGTGCGTTTTACGTGCTGACCACCCAGGTAAGCGGCGGCAGGCTCATCCGCATAACGCCGGATAAGCAGGGCTTCGATACGGTCTCTTTCCCGATCGAAGAAGACCTGGAAGGCTTATACCTCTATACCAACCTTTACTATTCATCAAGCCAAAGCGCGCTCTATGCACTGATATGCAAAAAAAAGAGCCAGACGGAGACCGAAGTCTCCATTTATTCCATGAATTTTCCGCCCATATCGTTGAGCAGCATACACCAAACAGTACGCAACGGCCAACAGCGTAAATTCAGCCTCAGCCACTACCTGATGCTCGCAGCAGCGGTCTGCGGCGTGTCCCTCCTCGTATGGCGATATCGGCGGCGCCGCACCCACAAGCCACATGACTTGCGCAGCAGCCCCCACCCCGCCATCAATACACTACAACAACCTGAGCCCCTGGAAATCGGACTTGCAGATACGCACCATGAGTTTTCAAAAAGCGCCATATGCTTCCTGGGAGGCTTCGCTGTGATAGACCGCGAGGGCAACGACATATCCGGGCAATTTACTCCGACGCTCAAGTACCTGCTGATCCTACTCATCCTGCATTCCCGAAAAGACATCAAGGGGCTGGCGGGCAGAAAGATGATTAATTTTCTGTGGCCGGACAAGTCCGAGGAATCCGCCAAGAACAACCGCAATGTATACCTCAGCAAGCTACGCGCCATCGCCGACCAACTGGGCCAGTTCGAGGTGCAATCCACCAACGAGACCTGGTCTATCAAGCTCAACGACGTGCGGTGTGACTATACGGAAATCCTGGATCTTTTCGACCGCCTCAAGTCCGGCAACCCTTCGGACAAAACGGCAATCTACCGACTGCTGGCACTGCTCCAGCGCGGCGAACTGCTGCCTGCCGTGGAAACAGACTGGATAGACCCCTTTAAGAGCGAATTTTCAAGTACAACTGTGGAACTCCTGACCAAGCTGCTCCATAGCAGCCCCTATGTCGATAATGACGACATACGGCTGGCCATTGCAGACATCTTGTTTATCCACGACCCCGTCAACGAAGAGGCACTGCACCTCAAATGCTCCATCTTATTTAATTCAGGCCGAAAAGGCATCGCCAAACACGTATACGACAATTTCTGCCGGGATTACCAGCAGCTACTGGGGATCGCATTCAGCCATTCGCTGACGGATATCGTAGACTGATACGGCTATTACTCTTCGTACAAGAGCGTCGCATGATAGCCCAAGCCACTCAATGCATCTGCAATTACTGAGCCCTTCAGGTTGATTGCTTTTACAACCAATAAATTGTAAATGGAATCGAAGTCAAGATCCCATTCCTTGATTTCCGAAAATCGATCAAGGATTGATTTGATACGGCCAAACTCCTTAGGAGAATCGATGTTTGTCATAAATTTTAAAGTCTCCATGGCTTAAAATTTAAGTTTACCCTGTGGTTTATAACTCCTTAATGAGATTCCCGGCCTCGGTTCAGTACCCGCTCATCCTACCGGGGGTATCAAATATATAAAAAATTTCCAATTAGTCAAAGAAGATTATGCAAAAAATATTACGGCCCGTGCTTACACATCAGCGTCTCCGCTTCAATGCTTCATGAAGCCCTTTGACGTCGGCCTCCCATGTGGGCAGCAGCAAGACCATAATCGTTTCTTCAATGATGTCCAAGGCGGTAACGGATAGCGCGATATAGAACAGCCCTAATGAAGGTGAGGGCTGGAAGAATGCAAGCACCAAGAATATCCCCTGAAAGACGGCCGCGACCTTGGCCAGGTAGGTGTGAAAGCTGGTCGCCTTTCCATACTTGAAAAACGCAAGCGACAGCTGTACCAGAAAAAGCAACAATAGGAGCAGCACTCCCATATACTCCTGTACAATGAATGACCAATGCCACACCAAAAGCCCCACGATGGCCATCAAGACCGTCAGGTCATCGGCGATGGAATCCAGCTTTGCCCCCATCACGCTCACCACCCTGTAGCGACGGGCAAGGTAGCCATCTATCGCATCGGTAAAGAAGCTCAATGGCAGTAGCCATTTGAACACATCCTGCTGGTCCGTGAGGATGAATAGCAGCAACACCGGAGCAGCTACCAGGCGATAGTACGTGATGCCATTGACGATGTGATAGGCTTTGCGCATGTCACACCAAAGGTCGCGAAAATTAGTTGACGAGGCAACTTCGTTTAGTCCTGTTTGCGCTTCAATACGAGCGCGCTGAATAATGCGATGATCAGCCCCAGGGGAAGTACCTCCGCATAGGTAATCAGCACCACCATCACCGGGCTCTTATACAGCTCTTTGAAGGTAGCCATTTCTTCGGTTTTCGCGGCCAGCTCAGCCGGCGTAGCCCCTTCCGCTTCGGCCGTACGCAAGACATAACCCGCGTATTTGTCCATAAAATCAGGGATAAACCCGTAATAATAGACCAGCCACACCAAGACGTAGATGGTGGATGCAACCAAGGCGATGAAAAGCCCCGTCTTGAAAGCCTTGCCAAACGAAATGAACCCACCGAGGTACTTATTGCGGTAGTTTCTTATCCCCACGAAGATAAACGAAAAAGCAACGACCATGGCCGTATAGCCCATGGTGGTGTTGCCCTTGAAATCTTCCTTGTGGTAGCATAAATAAACGCCGTACACCATCATGGCGGTGATGATCACCCCCGATATCAGTCCGAATACAATTGCTGTTCTTTTCATTGTTGAAGGATTAATTGTTTGTTTCGGGTACAAAGATGGCAGGTAAACCTCACTTTCGGGTCATACTTTCGGGTGATTTTGCAAGCATCACGGGATGATTCCCAGTTTCTTGGCCTTGTCCACGGCCTGTGTGCGGCGTTTGACCTCCATTTTGTCGAACAGCCGTGAAGAATGCGTTTTGATCGTGTTTAGCGAAACAAACAGGCGCGAAGCGATTTCCTGGTTGCTCAGCCCCTCGGCCATCAGCCCCAGCACTTCCACTTCGCGGCCGCTCAGCCCCAGGTGCGCCGCCGCCGTTTCATTGAATACGAACGCGCCATTACGGGTGATTTCTTTTTCTACGATTACCGTCTGCACCTTAGGTTTAGCCAGTTTCAATGCCAGCCAAATCCCCAGTGTGGTAAACGTGATTGCGATAGCGCCCACATAAATTTCGAAGTAGTGGTCAATGATGATAAAACGCAGCTTAAACCATTGCAGCAGGAACAGCAGCACCGCCAAGGCAATGCCATACAGCAATGGAATCCGATATCTGGTGGGGCGTCTTACGGGCATGCTTCCTGAAATTACCGGAACAAACTTAGCCAACTTGCCCATAAAAGGCAAGTGTTTTGTATCTTAGCCCATGTTTCTGTCCCAGTCACTCTTTCAAGCCTTTGAGACGGCGCTCAACGCAGCAGCGCCCAATGATTTCCACATCCAGGGGGTGATGCCGGTGTCCGGCGGAGACATCAGCCGTGCCTACCACCTGAAGACCGAATTTGGCCACTACTTTGCCAAAGTAAATGATACCGCCCACGCCACCCAGCTATTCTTGGCCGAATCGGCAGGACTAACGCTGCTACGAAAGACAGTCGGCATCCATGCCCCGCAGCCGCTCATGGTGGGCCAGGCACACGGTGAAGCGTTCATCCTGATGGAATGGATACACGCAGCCAGCAAACATAGCGAAGCCGGGCAGGAGGCATTGGGCCATATGCTGGCCACGCTGCATCGCCAGCATCACGATACCTTCGGGCTCGACCATGATAATTTTATCGGCCGGCTGCCCCAGTCCAATACGCCTTCGACAGACTGGACGGAATTTTTCATCGGCCAGCGCCTGCAAAAGCAGCTGGATATCGCCCGGCAACACTTCGGCGAAGCCGGCTTGCAAGCGCCATTCGACCGGCTGTTTTCCCGCCTGGGCGAGCTGTACCCACAAGAGCCTCCTGCTTTACTGCATGGCGACCTTTGGAGCGGCAACTACCTTGTGGATACGGCAGATCGTCCGGCATTGATTGACCCCGCCATTTACTACGGACACCGCGAGGTCGATATCGCGATGACCAAACTGTTCGGCGGGTTCTCCACCCATTTTTATGCAGCATACAACGAAGCTTATCCCTTGCAGGCAGGCTGGGAGCAGCGTATGGATCTATGGAACCTCTATCCGCTATTGGTGCATCTCAACCTGTTTGGCGAGTCTTATCTTGGTGCTATACAGCGCAGTTTGAAGCAGTATGCTTGAGCCCAGCAGTAGAAGTAAAACAAGTGAAAAGCACCCTGTATTGCGCAGGCCAGGCAGCCGTGCTCCCCGACGGGACTTCCAGGATGCAGACATGAAAACCCAAATGCAACCGTCATCAAGGCTGTTACGAATGTGTGGAAAGAAGTCAATAATGGGATAGAAAACAAAAAAATGACTAATTTTACATAAAAGACTCCGTACGCATGCAAGAACTACGCGATTATCTCAATCAATATGCTTCTACGTTAATTTCGGATGAAGAGTTTGAGGTTATCAGGCGCCACTTTACCCCAAAAAAAATAAGGAAAAAGCAATACTTACTACAAGAGGGGGAAATAGGTAAACATATGGCTTTTGTAGTGAAAGGAGCTATGCGAAAATACTATATAGATGAGAAGGGGACGGAAAATATTGTAGACCTTTATATTGAAAATTGGTGGGCAGGTGACCGTGAAAGTTTTGTCATGTTTACGCCCAGTATCTATCATATAGATGCATGGGAAGATTGTGAATTACTGCTCATTTCGAGAGAAGACACCTTAAAATTGTGTAGTCAATGCCGTGCTTTTAATGAATTGTTGTTAAAACTTGATGAACGAAATAACATTGCCGCACAAAAAAGAATAACCTCTTCGATTAGCTTTACCGCAGAGAAACGCTATGAAGATTTCGTTGGCTCCCATCCTTATTTTGTCCAGCGTTTTCCTCAACACATCATCGCCTCATATCTTGGCATTACAAAAGACACACTCAGTCGAGTTCGCAAAAAAACACGCCAGAAGTAAGCGATTATTCCATCTTGTTTTATATTTCATAGACATTTGTCGATGTTTTTTTTCGCCATTTGTCTACGTTTTTTCCTTTGGGTTTAATGCAATTTTGTTACACAAAGTTAAATCAAACAAAGCAATGGAAAAATCTCCCAAAATCGGTCTTGATGGTCTACTCCGCCCGGAAGACAGCTTCGTCGTGTTAATTGATCATCAACCCTTTCAGTTCGCAAACCTGAACAGCCACGAGCCCACAACGATTATCAACAACACTGTGGGGCTTGCCAAAGCCACAAAAATCTTTCATGTGCCGACCATTCTGACAACGGTTACAGAAGAGCGTGGCGGATACATCCTTAAAGGACTACAAGACGTATTCCCTGAACAAAAACCAATCAACAGGACGTTCATCAATACATGGGAAGACCCTAAGGTTACTGATATTGTAAAAGAAAGCGGTCGCAAGCAGTTGATTTTGGCGGGTCTATGGACAGAAATCTGTGTTGCTATGCCCGCAATCCAGGCTTTGGGCGAAGGATATGAGGTGTTCGTTGTTACAGATGCCTGTGGTGCAGTTAGCGCGGAGGCCCATGATATGGCTGTCCGCAGAATGGTGCAGGTAGGCATCGTACCAATCACTTGGATAGCCGCGGTTTCAGAATGGCAACGCGACTGGGCCCGTACCGAAACAGCCGCTCAATTGGGGCCTCTTTTATTTGAGCACGGCGGAGCAAGCGGCGTTGCTCTAGCTTGGGAGCTGCAGCTGCTGGCAACCCATGCTGAAAAACACTAACTGAAACTGACCATAAAATGGCATATATGAATAATGATTTAGCCCTTCTACTCGAAAAAAATTTGGCTCAAGTATGGAGCGAAAGAGATGCTTCCCACAGAATAGAATCGATACGAACCATCTACGCGATTAATAGTGGCCTATACCATGTAGGGCATCAAACGACCGGGTATGAGGCTATCAATGACAGCGTAAGTAAGGTGCTGGCAAATGTCCCTGCCACGTTTTCCTTTTTCAAACTGCAACCAATCGTCATCAACAACGATATCGGACGACTGATATGGGGCATGGGGCCAAATATAGAATCGATTGTCGCAACGGGGATGGATATCGCATTCTTTGAAGACGGAAAAATAAAATCATTGTATGTATTTCTTGATTAGCTAAAGGATGAAGAAGAAAACCAGCTTTTCTACAAAAGGACAACGGGCCGATATAGGCGATCTGACCATCTACCGGATATTGGCGAATAGATATACTGATGCGGTTGGTCCGTTCGTATTTCTGGACCATATCGCCCCAAAAATGCACGCTGCCCATAAGAATGGAGGAACCGGGGTGCACCCCCATCGCGGCATTGCGACACTCACGTACCTCATTGCAGGAGAGGCCACCCACTTCGACAGTGCCGGGAACCACGCGACGGTTCACTCCGGCGGCATCCAATGGATGAAAGCCGGAAATGGTATCCTCCACGACGAAACGCTAAATGCCGATTCGCAAACAGACAGTAGTCAGACGCATGCCTTTCAATTCTGGATTAACCTGCCGGCAAAGAACAAAGTTGAAAAACCAGCATACCTTGCCATCCAGAGCAATGAAGTCCCACAAAAATCATTACTAAATGACAGTGGCTGGATAAAAGTAATCGTAGGAAACTATGAAGAACTGAGCTCCCAAATACCCAATTATTCGGAGCAGTTTTTATATCATATTCAAGTCGAAGCAGGTAAAAATTTCACCCTTGCCGCTGGCGAGAAAGTCGAAATTGCTGCATTCTTGCCTACGCAGGCCGCAATAATCAATGATGCTGAATTTCAGGCAGGAGAGTTTATAGAATTTGACCGGGCGGCTGGTGAGATAACAATTGAAAATAAATTGCAGGAAGCCACGGACATCCTGTTGTTCGGCGGGGAACCCTATACCGAACCGATTGTGGCCGAAGGTCCGTTCGTGATGAACAGCCGATCTGAGATAGCAGATGCTTACCGCGACTTTTATGCTGGGAAATACGGCAAAATCGATGATCAAAAAGGAAAAGTATAAGTTCAAATAGCATCAAAACACCTTTAATTTAAATTAACAACGGGATGAAAACGAAAAAAAATGGCGCGCAAGCTAGTGCTGCCGCTTACGGAAGAGAAGAGTACATTACGGTGGAAAAAAATGTCAGGCTACACGTGACAGATTTAGGCGAAGGAAAACCTGAGCGGCCATGGCCTGTTTTACGAAGAGCTGGAGAAATTCAATGCTGAATTATTGGCCTTTCTGCGAAAGTAGGGATCCGAAAAAGCAAGGTTATATCGTTAGCATAAAGACGAAATGGGAAATAAAGAAATCGTATTGAGGGCCATGAATGAATTATTTCATGAAAAAGATAGCGAAGCGGTCGAACGTTACTGGCATGAAAACTACCAACAACACAACCCATCTATGATCAACGGTCACGAAGGGCTGAGAAACCTATTGCCGTTTCTGGATGCAGATTTTAAGTGGCAGCCCGGCGTCATCGTGGAGGAAAATAACATCGTGATCACGCATAGCCTGGTACATGGATGGGGGCCGGTGCCGGTGGTGGTAGTGGATATTTTCCGGCTGGAGGATGGAAAAATAGCCGAACATTGGGATGTCGTGCAGGAAGAGGTTCCGGCAGACAAATCAGCAAACGGAAATGCCATGACTTCTTTTCTGTAATACCCTTTGAGAAATGAGGCAAACTTATGACTTGCTCTTAAATAAGTTAGGCGAACCGTTAAATATGTATTAAAAAGATCAGGAAAAATGAAAAAAAGCAAAATCTTTATCCTCCTTCCCTTAATTTTTAGCATTTGTTCCTGTACTAAACAAGAGCCCTTCATGGACTATGTGCTGAGCTGGGACGGACATTCCGATATATTAGGTGTTGAACTCACTTATTCGGCTGCACAAAAAGACAGTACCGTCTTTATATTCGGAGATCCGAGTTTTGGCGGGCAGAACGATATATTTACGGTGATCAAAAATATCGGCTGTGTCGAGCCTGAAGTCCTCAATGTAGACGAAGTGGCCAGGCGGATCACAGTATACCATAACGGGGCAAAAGAACACAGGCTCACTTATGAAATAGACGGATCGCTTCCCGCTGATAAACCCACGATAAGTTCCCAGATGGAACTGTTCAGGCCTGTTATCACCAAAGGCGTAATGACGTTGGTTACTAAGCAGTTTGCCTTGAACATAACCGATGAACGTAATCCTTTGGTATCTTACGTTTGGCGTAGCTATCCCGAAGATGTCAGCTATTTCAATTCCGTAAATCCATCCCAGACAGATCCATCGGAAAAACTTTCCGACCACTACGACGACGCAAAAATTAGCCTATTCGTTATGGGCGATAACATTAGCGTGGAGGAATACAACGTTATGGGCATCCCTTACTATTGCGTGACCACCAAAGAAGACCGGTATAGCAATGACCTGCAAGGGAGTCTCAGCCCTTTTTTTGAAAGCTATTTCCAGAGCATCCACAGGTTTTGGAACGATACCGATTTTCCGTTCTATTTTTTATCCGTCACGGCACTGCAAAACAACCAAAAAGAAATAGGGGGAGGTGGTTTTGGGATAAAGAATGGCTTTGTCATGAAGTTGGGTAGAGCATTCGGCATACGGGAGAAGTACGTTACGGCCCACGAAACCGCCCACTCGTGGATAGGAATCAAGATCATGTTAGGTGAGGGTAGTTTTGACCATCAATGGTTCGGCGAGGGGTTTAACGATTATACCACCATCATTAATTTGGCCCACAGCAAAATTTTCTCGGAGGAAGCGTTTATGCATTACCTCAATGAAGAGAATTTGAAAGAACATTACGAGAGTGCGATTAAAGGTGTACACAACGATTCCATTGCCGCAAATTACTGGACGGATTATGCCAATTACGGCGTTCTTCCGTACCGGCGGGGCCTAATCTATGCTTTCTGCCTCGATAACCATATCCGGTTAGCGTCGAACGGAAAATTTACCCTCCGGAATATGCTGCTCGACCTGTTCGAGGTTAGAAAGACAAAAACGAAAGATGAGATTTTAACGGTTGATGACTTCATTAACGTTGGTGCTACTTATTTGGACAAAAAAGAGCTTGCAGGGCAGATAGAACGTTATATGATAGCAGGACAACCCATTGATTTTAACACGGTAAAACTTAGTGACGAATTTCAAATCGAAATCACCAACAATATTCCGAAGGTAAGCTTAACAGAAGGTGCTGATTTGTCGAACATATATCAGTGGTAATAAAAATTAACTAAATGATGTTTAAATAGGTTTAAAAATGAAAAGCAACTTAACAGGCAACCGATATATCATGGATGTAGGCGTTTTGAAAACCGAACTCTACTTCGAAACCGATGAATCCATGGTGTTTACCATTATAGACGGCGGCTCCTTAACTGAAAACGGCTATTCCGAACACGTGGAAACCACTGTGGCTGAGATTCGTCCACAGGTGTATATGATCGCATGGAAAGAACTTTCGGGCGCTACGGTAACGCATGTTGAAGACCATGAGAATGGCATTATTTACAGCAATGCAACCTTGCCCGATGGGAGCTTTTATACTATGAAGGGCACCATAAAACCCCTTTCACCCTAAGACACCATCGATGGCACATTTACCCGAACTGATACAAGACATGGCACTGATCCTACTGGTAGGTGCTTTGGTGACCATTATTTTTAAGCGAATCAAGCAGCCCCTGGTTTTGGGCTATATCATTGCGGGATTTTTGGTCGGCCCACATTTCAGCTACCTGCCCACCATTATGGACCACGAAAACATTGATACGTTTGCCGAGATTGGCGTCATCATGCTGCTGTTTAGCCTGGGGTTGGAATTCAGTTTCAAAAAACTGGTCAAAGTGGGGGGCGCGGCATCCATCACGGCGGTGGTAGAAATCGTGTTTGTAGGCTTGGGCGGCTACCTAACAGGGTATCTGCTGGGTTGGAACAAAATGGATAGCCTATTTCTTGCCGGTATGTTGGCCAGTTCGTCGACCACCATCATCCTCAAGGCGTTTGATGAACTGGGATTAAAATCCAAACAATTCGCCAAAGTGGTTTTCGGGGTGTTGGTCGTCGAAGACATCATCGTCATCCTACTGATGGTGTTGCTCTCTACGGTTGCCGTAACGCAACAATTCGAGGGGTCGGAAATCCTTTTTACCATACTCAAACTCGGCTTCTTTTTGGTACTGTGGTTTTTGGTGGGGATTTACCTGCTGCCCGCATTCATCAAAAGGACAAAAAAATGGATGGACGAAGAAACGGTGCTCATCCTTTCGATAGGCCTTTGTTTTGGCATGGTCCTTTTGGCTACGCAGGTCGGGTTTTCAGCTGAATTGGGTGCGTTCGTCATGGGCTCCCTGATTGCAGAAACCGTATTGGCAGAAAAAATCGAATACCTTACCTTACCGATCAAACAGCTTTTCGGTACCATATTCTTTGTCTCGGTGGGCATGATGATCGATCCGCAGGCGATGTACACCTATGCTGTTCCGATAATTGCCGTTACCCTGCTGACGCTAACCGGAAAGTTTTTGTTCAGCGCATTGGGTGCATTGATTTCCGGGCAACCGTTGAAACAAGCTGTGCAAATAGGTTCCAGCATGGCCCAGATCGGCGAATTTGCCTTTATCGTGGCCGCTTTGGGGTTGTCGCTCGGCGTAATCTCCGAATTCCTGTTCCCGATTGCGGTAGGCGTTTCGGCAATCACCACGTTTACCACACCGTATCTGATTAAATTTTCAGAACCGCTGTACAATACCATCGTAAAACTACTTCCTCCAAAATGGGTGGCACGCCTGGACGCCTACACGTCAGAGGCGCAGCAAAACAAAGACAATCCGCTTTGGAAGAAAATGCTGCGCGAATACAACAGCATACTGGTCATCAACAGCATTATGCTCGTTGCCGTCGCCCTGCTGTTCAAATACACATTCATTCCGTTTTTAGATGCGCAAATCACAAGTGTGCTCTGGCGGAATATACTGTTGATCAGTGCGGCTACCTTGCTGGCATCGCCTTTCCTCTGGGCTATCCTGATCAAAAAAATCACGGTAAAAGAAGGCGGCGGAGCCTTTCACTCGTATTACCTGAATTATTCGGTGGTAGGTATTGCACTCCATGCCATCCGGTTCCTCGTTGGGATATTCCTGATTGGCTTTTTCATTGACCAGATCGCATCGACCCGGTATGCGTTGATCGTCGCTGTGCCGATTATCGTGGCATTGCTATGGCTTTTCTCTGACAAGGTTCAGAAAATCCATCAGCGGATAACGGGACAGTTCGTAGCGAACCTCAACGAACGGGAACGGCTGGAATATCTCCAACATAAGGGAACCATTGAATTGCAGCAAAAAAACGAAGAAGCAAGGAAGCATTTTCAGGAATGGAATGCCTATGTGACGGAACTTGAAGTCGGCGATGCCTTTAGCTTTGCCGGTATGACGTTGTATGAGCTCGACTGGAAACAGCGATATGGGATAGCTGTCGTGTACATCCGCAGAAATGACAGAACTATACACCTGCCCAACGGAAAACAACGGATATTGCCGTACGACAAAGTAGGCATATTGGGAACGGAAGAGCAGATTTCCCAATTAAAATTGCTCTTTGACCAAACAGATCTGCAAGAAGACGGCGGAGAAGATATTGACGTGCACGATATCCAGCTTACGAAAATACAGGTTACAGCAGCCAACCCCTATTCAGGCAAAACGATAAAGGCCTCTGGCATCCGGAAAGATCTGGGTAGCTACGTGGCCGGCATCGAGCGGAACGGAAACCGGATTCTCAATCCCAGTTCATCTGAGGCGATCGTTGCCAATGATATCATATGGCTCGTGGGCGATACACGCAAAATAAATGCGTGTTTGAAAACCCATGAAGGAGATTTCCTTAACATATAATGGCTATTCAAGCGTTAAAATGGAGTGGCGTCTTAGCAAATAAAAAAATGGAAATAGGAATTGACAGTTTTGCATCGGCGATGTATGGCAGCCATACACTTAGCAGTGTCGATGCCATGGAACAATTATTGGAACGGATTGTCCGGGCCGACGCAGCGGGGCTGGCCGTTTACGGTATCGGCGAGCACCACAAGAAGGAGTTTTTGGATTCCGCACCCGCTGTCATCCTTGCCGCAGCCGCAGCCAAAACGAAAAACATACGCCTCACCAGTGCCGTCACTGTGCTGAGCACCTCCGATCCGGTACGGGTTTACCAGCAATTTGCCACGGTAGACCTGATAGCCAAGGGGCGGGCAGAGCTCGTCGTGGGCAGAGGTTCGGCAATAGAAGCCTATCCGTTGTTTGGGTTTGACCTGAATGATTACGATGCGCTGTTTGAAGAGAAATTGGAGCTCCTGTTGAAAATCCGTGAACAGGAATTCGTCACTTGGTCCGGAAAATTCCGGCCGGCGTTGGTAAACCAGCCGGTCTATCCCCGGTCAGCACAGGCGAAGCTCCCGATTTGGCTTGGTGTTGGCGGTACGCCTGCTTCATTTGTACGGGCCGGGACCCTGGGGCTGCCACTCATGGTTGCAATTATCGGCGGGGATACGGCGCGCTTTCGCCCATTGGTGGATCTATACCGTGAAGCAGGGCACCGGGCCGGCTTCGCACCGGAGCAATTAACAGTGGGCTTGCATTCGCCGGGCTACGTAGCCGATAGCAATGAGAAAGCGATTGCAGATTATTATCCGGGGTATGCCGAACTCTGGACCAAGGCGGGCAGGGAACGCGGGTGGCCACCGGTAACACGGGCGCAATTCGATGCCGCGGTGGCTCCCAAAGGTGTGCTAGTGGTGGGTGGACCGGAACAGGTGGCCGCAAAATTATTGCGGCATAGCGAAGCACTGGGTGGTATAGACCGCTTTACCTTTCAAATGGATAATGCAGGGCTGAGCCATGAGCAGCTGTTGCGCTCCATCGAACTCATCGGTGCGGAGGTCATCCCGCGGGTTAAAAAGGGATAATTATGATTAACGCAAATTTATCATCGGCTTATATTTTTGTGCTATCAGCACTTTTACTGGCCGGCAGCTGCACAATCAGCAGTAGGACAAGTGAAGAAAAACCCCGGGGCAACCGTATCGGCTTTTTCGACGAAAACAACATGAACCTCTGCACCTTCAACGAACTCGACGGCAGTATTGACGCGTTGGCACATATTGAGGAGTCGACAAGTGGCATGTACCGAAGAACGGTATGGAGCCCCGATGGCAGCCAATTTGCTTTCACCGGAACAGTAGATGGTGTAAGAGGTACCTATATCGCCGATGCAGATGGCAGTAACCGCCCCAACCTGACAGAGTTGACACCCTCCTTTTCATTAAACCGACTTCTTATCCGGCAATAAACCGAATATGAATTTATTCAAGATTGACATGGTAACGCTGGCAAAGAAACAACTCACGTTTGGTGGGCATAATTTTTTTACTCATCCCTCTATCAACCACACTAAAAGATAATCCGACTGCAAAAATATTGCTGAAAAAGCTATAAAACCAACGGGATTAAAACAATCTTTGGTGCATGGGCCGGCGATTTTCGTACCTTGTGGCATGTTTACTACGGGCACCGGGAGGTCGATATCGCGATGACCAAGCTGTTCGGCGGGTTCTCCACCCATTTTTATGCAGCATACAACGAAACTTATCCCTTGCAGGCAGGCTGGGAGCAGCGTATGGATCTATGGAACCTCTATCCGCTATTGGTACACCTCAACCTGTTTGGCGAGTCTTATCTTGGCGCTATACAGCGCAGTTTGAAGCAGTATATTTGAGGCGGCTGGTCGTCGCGCCTATTTTCGGTTGCGGTATTCCTCACGCCAGCTATCAAACTGCTTCACCTTACGCCTACTGATAGCGATTTCTCCAATTTTCCTCACCCGCCCCTGCATATCTATCTTGTCAAAAGGTTCCACCAGCCTCACCAACCTATTGCGGTTGGGGAGCCTTCTTCCCCCATCTACGATAGCCGACTGGTGAATGATGACATCGGGGGCTATGCGCATAAATTCCGTGGCGTCCAACTGCCTTTCCGCATCGTCAAGACTTTCTTCCATCACCGGATCAGCATGTTTTACCGTATCCCGTAAGCGGACACGATTCATCTTATGCTTATGGTGATAGCAATAACGGATGTTGGTCGCCGCTACTTTCCCGTCGAGCGTAAGCAAGTATTCCAAGTACACATTTTTTGGTGTAGCACCCGTGGGCGTAAGCCGCAGCACCCCATGGATAAAGAGCACGGCCATGTTTACCAGGAGCATATAGAGCAAAAACACGAGGGCAAACATCACGTCCAGGGAAAACCTGAACATCCCATTTAGCAACCATTCGAATACCATCCCTTCAAACAGGTAAGTCAGGGTACCCACCCCTGCTATCCCCAGTGCCACCTGTATCCAAAACCGACGCGAAGTGCTCGTATTGGCCCACGCATAGCCATTCAGCTTACCGGTGATGTAGTCTACCAGTGAAACAGCTGCCAGCGAAATCCCAACTATTAAAATAAATAAGCTGAAATAATGCCGGTTTGAAAAGAGCAATGGCCACTGCGGCCCCATTCCATTTGCATATAGCAATACAGCACCTACCAATGCAAGGCCCGTCATTACCAAGATGTGTTTCAGTGAGCGAAAAAAAGAAGTGGTAACGTATTTATGCATATCCGTTCATTTTTTACAAATCCCGGATACGTGTGCAATCCAATCAATGGCTCAGGCACCCGTCGCCGGGCAGGGGGCAATCATTCGTTTCATGATCAGTATGTTTCTACTTGCTAAGTTACGAAGTAAAAGGGCGCATGCAGCCACGAAAACCGTAACTTTTTTATGCACTACCGGTACCATCCGATACCGTTGTGCACCATTCACTACCGCAAATGTACCACTCGCGGAAATCCGCGCAAAAATCGCTTTGACTTTCATAGCCCCGTTTTTAATTTTACATTAAACACGATTGTCATGAAGCGAATCGCAACCTGTTTGAAAGATATCGTCGTCTGGGCAGCCTGCTGGCTAAAGGAGCACGGCATCAATCCGGCGGCCCCTTTTGCACTGCTTACTGGCGCAGCAATGGCCATTTTCCTCCCCAAGGGCGAACCCTGTACCTGTGAAGAGCAGCTTGACCCCGAATTTGTAGAAGCCCTGCAGCAACAGCGGGAAGAAGACTACGAAGCGTTCCTTAAATCGCGTGGCACCACTGCACTTTGTGCAGTCCAGTGGCTGCAATTGAAAGATAAGTTAGAAAAAAGACAACCCCTGATACAAACACACGCAAATCCTATGCAATGACAACACACGTACTCCATTATTTCATTGATCAGCTAATCGCCGCTGGAGACGGCCTTGAATCGTTCAAGCCCGACCTACTGACCCTGCTTATGCCCCTGCTCCACAAGGAACACAGCCAAGCCGCCAGGCAGCTCATGATCAAGGATGATATTCCACGCAAGCTGTACATCAAATATGCAGGCTTTGCCATGGGTTCACGGGAGAGCCTGCGCAATATGTTTCCGGTGGCTCCCTACCTTTGGCTTGGCCCTGCGGTGATGGCCGATTGGCGGGCATTGCTCTTAAAAAAGCCCGCCCGGTTTGATATCTCCGTAGAGCAGCATACCGATGTCTATTCATTGCGATTGGCCGACGTGAAGTTTATCATCGATCGCTTCCGGCCGGTGAAGGGAGCGATACGAAATTTGGTGAGAAACCAAAATATCTACCTGAACAGTTACGACCGCAACCTCTACCAGTACGACGCCACGGAAAGGTACCTCCATATGGCCGAAGATTTCGGCGACCGGTTGGACAGTATTGCCAAGAAATACCAAGCAGCACATGTGGGTATT
The DNA here is from genome assembly GCF_900109365.1 of Parapedobacter koreensis. Lineage (GTDB taxonomy): Bacteria > Bacteroidota > Bacteroidia > Sphingobacteriales > Sphingobacteriaceae > Parapedobacter > Parapedobacter koreensis. The sequence goes on from NZ_FNZR01000002.1 coordinate 801,003, forward strand.
GCACCCGAGTCGCTCAGCCGCATCCTCCGCAATTTGGGGCGGGGCGGGCAGTCATCCCTGCGTCACCGGCTGGGCATGCTCTTGGCATTGTAGCATGTTTTTGGATTAACCCCGGTTAACCCTTTCACCTAACCGTGGTCAATACAGCCGCTTCCCAATGTGGTTAATTTTGCAGGGTAAGCAAAATAGGCGTGGCCACTGCATTCCATATCGACTTTCCCTTTGAAGTCGCTGAAACCTGTTTTCGGGCCGGCGAACACCCCGCGCTATGCCAGCACGCCATCCCACTGGCCTGTACCATCATTTACCGTCGCCTATCGGGATCCGCATTCACCGCCACCCGGCAATACTATATCAACAGCCTGCTTACCATCGATTTGATGGAAACCACCAGTACCGACACCATCACCTTGTCCATCAGCCCGAAGAAAAAGCCCGTATATGTGCTATCCGTTGTACTGGATGGGCACTTCCATTTTGGATCCCCTACCCGCCATTGGGAAGCCTCGGCTCCCGGCGCGGCCTATCTGGCCCGTATAAGTGGGCATGCCTATCCCATCCAACTACCCAGCGGCACCGGAAGACTAATCAGCATTGCCATCCATACCGCGCAGTTGGCCGTCATCGGCGAAGATTTTGCCGAGCTCGCCGCACTCCTGGCAGGCAATCCCCTGATGGATGATTATTATAGCCCGTCCATCCAGTCCGACCGCCTATTTATGCGTCGTCTCATCAAGCTTATCAGCCCGCCAAGCATGCAACGGCGCAAAGCGTTCAACCTGCACATCCAGGCCCACCTCCAAGGTGTATTCTCCGCTTTCAAAGGGCTGCTGAACGGCAAAGGGCAAACGCATTATAATCGCCAAAAGCTCGATACGATTGTGGCCCATATCAGGCAAGAAACCTCCCGGCACGGCCAGCCGCCGTCGCTGGCATCCGTCATTGATTTTGCCTGCGTATCTCCCGAAAAACTGCAGCAACTATTTAAGGCCGGGCTGGGCACCGCTCCACAGGATTATCTCCAAGCCTTGAAGATGGATGCCATCAAACAGGCCCTTCTATGCACGGACGAGCCCGTATATGCCCTGGCCGCAACCTTCGGCTACAGCGATGCGGCCGCACTCAATAAACCCTTCAAAAGGCGATTTGGCCTCAGCCCGCAACAGCTGAGGCAGCAGCGCGGTACTTGTCCATTTCCCGATCAAAACCCAAAATAACTATCGGTATTCTAACAACTAAGGAGGGCCGGGCCCGCCCTACCTTTGGGTCATGATCACTATTAGAAAACATATCGCATTGCTCCCCATATCCGTAATCCGGCTTTCGCTTGTGGTGTTGTGGCTGCCCGTCGCAGCGGAAAAGCTGTGGGATTTGCAAAAATTCCACGGCACCCTGCTGCGGCAGCCCTTCCCCGCCTGGTGGGCCGATACCCTGTATTGGCCGCTGCCCTTGCTGGAGCTGGCCTCGGCCGTGCTCATTGCCTGGCCGGATAGTCGCAGGCGCGTGCATCACGGTATGTGGCTTTCGGCATTGCTCATGCTTGGCTTTACGCTTTTCATTCTCTTCGGTGTACTGGGCTGGTATGAAAAGCGCCCGTGCGGCTGCGGTTCGGTCATCAGCGGATTGTCGTGGGAGGGGCATCTGTGGTTCAATGCGGCATTCCTGCTGCTTTCCGTCTTTGGCGCCCTGCTCACGCGGCCGAAGCACCTGGCAGGCCATCCACACCGTAGATACCGCAAAGCGCTCCGGCTTTTCCGCCGCAGGCACATTGCCCGCCAATTATACCGTTGCCGTGCCGTTGCCATCCGGCTGCGTTTCCCAAGGAAGATGGCCGTATTCCGGCGTAGGGCCTGATGACAAACCCCTACCCTGCCTGCGTCCGTTCCAAGGCGAACGGACAGGGCACGTGGCCGGAATCTCCACGTCAGCGGCCGGGCGAGTGTAACGGCTTTTAAAGCCATTAAGTTAAATCAAACCTTTTTTTGGGGTGCTTTTTTTCCAACTGCGAAAGAAAAGTCCATAACATGGTAAATAAAACCATCACATACTTTAAACAGTATTTTTTCATGCTGGCCTTAGCGGCCACGTTTGTAGGGTTTTCGGCGTTTAAGGCTGCCAGTCGCCATCAAGCGGAATCGGGTTGGTACACGATAACCGTCGATCCCCTGGATCCGGATAACCAGGAGCATCAACAGATCGAAGCGTTTGAAGGGACTGCGCCGCCTACCGGTAATTGCAGTACATTGAATAACCAGGATCCCTGTCAAGCGGAACTGGATTTGACTAATTTCAACTCTTCGACACCTATTGATGAATTAACGGTCGCGGAAGCCATCGCGGCCGGTGCATCTTCTTCCGTACAATACGCGAGAAGGAATCAGTAGGTTTCCAGAATCCGGAGCGCCGAGGCGCTCCGGATTTGCTATCTCGGGTTCTGTTCCATACCCGATAGCGCGATGACATCATCCGGTATTGGCCACACGTATTTCACGCTGTTGGGCTCCAGCGTGTAACGCTGGCCATCGATCCATCGTTCGATGGTTTTCGCATGTGAAGGCGTTTGGTTCAGCCTCCGCAAATCCTCCCACCTAAGCCCCCTGAATGCCAGTTCCCGCCTGCGCTCTTCCAATACAAGGTCCAAGGCTGTTTCAGCATCCGCCGTCCGGTACGGATTGAACCGGCCTTGCGCGAACCGGTGTTCACGTAACCGGTTCAAGTCGGCCAACGCCTCCTCGTCGCTTCCCTCCCTTGCATGGGCCTCGGCGGAGATCAAAAACAATTCGGGGGTAGCAATGCCTGCGAAGAAAGCCCCGGCCCCTATGAAAGATCCCCTGAAAAAGATGTTATCTACCGTACCCGTGGCATAAAATAAACTTCGCCGCAGATCTGAAGGCTCGTAAAGGGCAAGCAAATCATCGGCAACATGCATCCGTGCATCGCCGAACATCGGATAATTCAGTGTCATATTCATAAAAACGACCTCCACATTGGTTTCTCCATAATCCGCTGGGAATGGATACGGCAAGGCCGGGTCCAATTCGTTATAGTCCATCAGGTCGCCATGGAGGTCTAATGCCTCCCTTGCAAACAAGCCAGCCTGTTGATAATCCTGCATGGACAGGCAGACGCGTGCCATCAGGCCATATGCTGCCGCCTTTGAGGGCCTCATTTTTACTTGCGGATAGTCCGGCAGCAAGCCGGCCGACTCGTTAAGGTCGGAAAGTATCTGTCCATAAGTCTGTTGCACGGTCGCCCGCGTGGACTTCAAGTTTACATCCGGCTCCAATCGCAGCGGTATGCCAAGCGCCAGGTCTGCGGTAGCGGCTTCATAGGGTTGGCAAAAGAGCTGCGCCAATTGATAAAAGTTGAGTGCGCGGAAAAACAGTGCCGAACCCTTTACGTTGTTCCATGCGCCGCGCTCATTCGCTGCGGGCACCACTCGCGCTATCCCCTCCAGCACCAGATTGGCGTACAAAATACGGGAGTACGCTTTATTCCAATCATTCCCGGACTCTCCGCTGTAAAAATCATCCATCCAGGTATACGCATTCTTATATTGCAGGCTATTGTTGGTAGTCGGCAAACTGTGCCATGCGTCCGATTCCAGAAAATACTCATCGGCACCGATAATGTTCAGCGACGATGCCGATTCTATATTCATTTTGGCTGTCGAATTATCCAGAAGTGCCTGATAGTCCGATATGCTTGACGGCGTGCCAATGCTCACGTCCGATTTGACCTCCAAAAATTCCCTGCCGCATGAAGCGGACAACACGATAAAAACCAGTGACGCTGCGTTGCTTAATTTCATTTTCGTCTATATTAAGATTTAAAAATCAACCTGAACCCCAAAGGCAAATTGCCGGGGTGCCCTGTAAAGCGAATTTGCGTAATCCGGGTCGATATCCTGTTTATTGGCCCTCCACAGGATTCCCAGGTTGCGGGCATATGCTGATACCCTGACGGCCCTAATCGGCCAGTCCGTTATCAATGCCGCCGGCAATAGGTAACTAATCCGCGCATCCTGCAGCCGAATGTGGTCGCCCCTCGTTATCAACGCTTCCGAATTCCTGTAAGCATTGCTGGCACCCGAACTGTTTCCAGCCGTCATTTCGCCATAGCTAATCTTTCTTGGCACATTGGTGGCATTCTCATCCCCCGGGCGCTGCCATCTGTTAAAATAATCCACATGGTACCGCATGTAATAGTCCCCGTCAGGCTCCATAGAAGGGCGCCGGAAAACATATCCGGACCTCCATGTAATCAACGCCTCCACTTCCAGCCCCTTCCACATCAATGTATTTCGCAGTGAACCATAGAATGAAGGCACTGAAACACCCGCTTCCGCTAACATATCCGGCGTGAGGTACTGATTAAAATAGCTAAGGTAATCCTGGGTCTCCCGGCCGTCGATAAAAACCAACGGCAATCCGTCTGCGGACAGCCCCGACCAAGGGAGGGCATACACCACATCCCGTGGCTTGCCAATCGCTGGAGGAGCGACAGAACTGAAATAATTGGTCACCCGTACCGCTTCGTTCGTCCGGTAGCCCGTTATTTCATTAAAAACCCAGCTGGCCAGCACAGAAGAGTTCCACCTTAATTGGCCTTCGAGGTTACGGCTGCTGATTTGTATATCCCAACCATGGGTTTTTGTATCCGCATAATTTATTTTGTAATTGCCGGTGATACCGGTGGTCGGATCCATGTAGTCGTCCCCGATAAGGTCATTGCCCCTTTTCGTATAATATTCGATGGAACCGGACACCCTGTCGCGCTTCAGACGCCAGTCAAATGCGGCATTTACCGTGGAGACCCGTTCCCAACGAAGCGACGGGTTGCCCACGCTGAGGATGGTAGCTGAGGGCAAATTGATAAAGGAGCGGCCGAAGTTTACCGTTGGATAATGCGTAACCGTCTTGTTCACATTGCCCGCGACACCGTAGGTCGCACGCAGCCGTGCATAGGGCAACCACCCGGCCAAGGGATAAAAGTTTTCCCGGCTTGCCTCCCAACTGCCACCCAGGGACCATAGCGGCACGCCTTTCTGGTTGGTCTTAACGCCGAAGAGATTGGAGCCATCCCAGCGTATGCTGCCGCTCACCGTGTACCGCTGGCGGTAGGTATAGCTGGCGTTCCCGAAATATGACAGATCCCGGTTGGTGAACAGGCGGTGGATGTCTGATCCACCCGGGATAAGGCGCGTGGGTGAGCCTTCGGGAAGTGTGGGATATCGCTGGTTGAAGTTGAGCTGGCTGCTTCCCGTAAGGTATTCGTCGTTATAATTATACAGTACGGATGCAGGGAAGGTCTCCGACTGGCTGTGGCGTATCTCAATGCCGCCCAACGCCGCCATGCGGTGGCTATCCCCGAAGCCCCGCTCGAAGTTCAACAGGGCGCGGCCAAAATGGGAAAACCGTCCGGCGGGGTTACCCACCTGCAATATGCCCCCATGCGGAATAACCAGCGTGCCATCCGGCTGGGTAAACTGGTTGACCAGATTCCTGACGTAGTAGCTGTCTTTCCGGTGATGGCTTTGAGAACCCGCGTTGGCACGCACGTACTGATAGCTTACCTTCGCCGACAACCCCCGCCATATCCGGGTATTCAAATCGCCGTTGATACGCAATTCGTTGCTGAACGTCGTATTGGCGTTTCTCCGCTGTTCATCCAGCGGCCTGTACAACCAGTCCAACAGTCCGTTGGACGCCGCAGACTCGGCGTAGCGGTAGCGCAGATCCCGCGGAACGGCAAGCGCATTGCCCTGCCCGTCTGCCAACCGCAGGTACGGAGACGGGCCGATACTGGAAGGGCTCAGGCTTCCGAAGCCGATCCCGTTGTTGCCGCTGCGCTGCCCTACGTAAGCCAGGGTGGTGACCAACTCTGTACCGGAAAACAGCGAAAACCGATTGCGCATGCTCAGGTTTACCCGCTTGCTGTCGTCGCCGGACAGCTCACCTGACGCGCCGTGGTAACCGGCCGACACATCGTAGCCGTAGCGCTCGGCCCCACCCGATACATTCAGTGCGTATTGTTGGAAGCCACTGCGCCGGTACAGGTAATCCATCGCCTGTTGCCGCGTGTCGGTCTGGCGCAGTACGGCCTCCTGCGCTGCCAGCTCTCCGGCACTTATTCGCCCCTCGTCATAGTCCCTTAGCCATTCCACGTATAAGGGTATTGGCGTGCGGTTGTCAGTGGCGTAATGCCCAAGGCCATAGCGTTCCTTTTCGATTTCCATTACTGTGGCGCTCGGCAGCCACGCGCGTGAGTAGAGCAGATCGGGCTTGTCCGTGATGTTGGTGTTCGCATTCAGCGATATATGTACCCTGCCATCCGTTCCGCCCTTTTTAGTGGTGATCACGATTACGCCGTTGCCTGCCCGTGCGCCCCATATGCTCGCCGCGGCACCGTCCCTTAGCACGGTGATGCTCTCGATGCTGTTCGGGTCGATGTTGTCCAGGCTGCCTTCATACGGGAAATTATCCAGCACGATTAGCGGTGTCTCGTCGGACTCGATGGTGCTCAGCCCGCGTACGCGGATATCGGCCGCGGCGGTTCCTCCGGGGTTTACAAATTGTACCCCGGGCGCAATTCCCTCCAGGCGTTGCAGTACATTGGCACCTATTGCTCGGTTAAGCAGCCTGTTGCCTATGTGCACAAAGCTGCCCGTGGCCCGTTCTATGGGCACCTGATAGTATCCCGTGCTGATTTGCACTTCCTCCAATTCGTTGGGCACACGCTCCATCTGTATTATCAACGATGGTGTGCCCGCTGCTACGGCCATACGTCTGGCCAAATAGCCCACGTGGCTCACCAGCAACGTATCTGCCCCGTCCACCTGCAGGCTGAACGTACCGTCGTGCCCGGACAGTACGGTTTGCCTTTTGTTTAGCAACAGCAGGGTTGCTTCAGGCAACGGTTCGTTATCTTCGGCACGTACGACCTTTCCGGTCACGGCCATTTGTGCGCACAATTGGTGCACCAGCAGCATCGCGATGCTGCTGGCAATTAATATATATCTCATCGGTTCCGGTCTTTTATGGTTTCTGATGTGTATTCATTGAAGTGGAATGGAGCACCACGGGCCTGCCCTCCAGCAGCAGCGGCAGCTTTTCCATATTCTCCCCGTTTTCATAGGAAATCGCGGCAATGCAGCCGTCTTTTATCCATACCACGCCGCCCACTTGGTAGCGGTCGAAAAAATAGCTGTTGAGCAAATGGGTGTTTTCCCCCACAACGGCGGGCAATGTCCAGCTACGCTCGTCCATGAACGATAGTGTTCTATCGAAGAAACCCACATTGACGGTAAGCACCTTTAATCCGTTATGCGCATATTTCTCCGTAGCCTCCTGCCATTTCTGCACCGACTTGACGCACGGCGCGCACCATGTGGCCCAAAAGTCCAGCACAATCAGGCTGCTATCCCGGTATTCCCCAAGGGTAACTTCGGTACGTCCTGTGGGCTCGTTGATCACTGACAGGGCCATGTCCCAGAGCTGGCCGGGAATCGTGTCCCCGACGGCCAATGGGGGGATGGATGCGTTGTCCTTCTTTAGCCGTATGGTTGTACGGCCCCTTTTTAGCGCTCCCCCTTCATACGGTATTTCCACAGTCTCGTACCCATTGAAACTTACGGTGAGTGTGCCGTCAGCCTGGCTTGCGGGCAGGGCGAAATACCCATGCCGGTTTGCGGTCGCACATTGCCCCGTCTCCATGATACAGACCTTTGCCCCTTCCAGCGGCAAATTGGAGACGGATGTCATCACCGTGCCTTCAATAATGGCGTCGGACGCCCGGCTGTATCGCGCTTGCGCATTAATAGTTGCCACGGACAGAAAAAAAACGAGCAGCAATACCCCAATTGCGCGGCCCCGCCCGGGGAGGGCGAGGGCCTGCGCATGGGTCTGCACACATAGTAAGCTTTTCCGGAGACGGCCCCACCATGTTCCATGCCCTTCCTTATACGCCTTTATCCCGCTACATAGCCGCCATACCTTCGCTAAAATGCCATTGGCGGGTACTTTTACCGAGGTATATGCGGGGGATACGCGGATAGGACCCGAAGGAAGGGTAAGGGAAGGTGGGATTTGGGGTAAGGCAAGCCGAGGTTCATCCCGTGGGGATTGGCCGTTGGGATTGTCCGCTTCTGCTCTGTTTATATTCCGCTGGAGGTCATTATCCTCGTCATACCTGCTGCGCACCTGATGGGTGTCCACACTGCTGGTTTTTCCCTTATTGTCCACCTGTTTTCCGTTCCTTCTCCGCTTCTTAAGCGGAGGAGCAGCGGAGAAGCACCGAAGGAGCAGCGGAGAACAAGCGGAGAACGAGCGGAGGAGCACCGAAGAAATAGCGGAGCAGGTGCGCGTCAGGCACGGCTCAGGTACGGAGCGGGTATCCAGCCGCAGCGGAGAAACGGCGGAGGATGAGCGAAGACGTAGCGGAGACTGCTCGTTTATGTAAATATGAGGTGGCCGATGGTCGGATTGCTTTCGTTTATGTTTTGTATGGTTGGTTGCTGAAAGGGCATAGCTATCCCCTAAGCGTAAATTTTGCTTCATTTATGTTTGATTTTGGTGTAAAAATTGGTGGTTGACTTAGGCTTTACACGCTATCAAACAGGGTTTTTGATTATGTTCTTCTGGAGATTGGACGTCGAGAGCATCCACGGTTTGGATACCACAAAACCATCATCTCCCCTCCTAATTTGGATAGTAGAAACGGATTTAATTCCGATTGGTCTTTTTTGTGGTTTCATTACTCGTTATGGTCAGTAACGAGTCTTGTTGGCGTGCGCCCAATTGATACATGTGGGGCTACAAACCGTGGCTACATTAAAGTTTCTGAGGCTTTACACGACACGGGATTACAGCAGCCCCACATCTATCTTATAGGCAAATATAGCACAATAAGCATAGACATGGGTGTTTATTCTGCTGCCTTGCGTCGCGTCCTCAGAAATTGTAGCCGCAAGACTCTTAATTTAAACACCTAAGTTTTGTGGGAAACTACCTTGTGTTTCCTTACAGAGCAAATATAAACAGACCAATCGATAAAAACAAATTTTTCAAGACACCAATGATAAATAAGCATTAGCACTTCATTTACGAATGACAAAAACAATCTGGTATCTATCCCCTATAGAACTTTATCTGATAATTCGAATAAGAATTATTAGACTTGAACTGGGTGTTACGGCAAAAGAAATTTCGTTATTTCTGAAAAAGAACCCGAAATATATCGGACACATAGAGAGCAGTGCACATAACGCCAAATATTCTGACGAAATTTTGAGTTTAATCGCTATCTATCTTAGCATAAGAGCAAAAGAAAAGCAGCAGGAGTTGGTTGATGCGAAAGATAAAACCATAATACAAACTGAATATACTGTCTACGACTTTTACCCAACTGAAATTTTAAAAGACGAGAAAGTTATCAAGGAAATAGCCCCTATCCCTCGTGACTCTGGCCCTACTGGCACATTGAATGCGATGATTGAATCCACTAATTTTTTCGAAAAAGCTCGGACAGTTAACGAGATAGTTACCGAATGTAATGCGTTGCAAAACCAAAATTGGAAAGCAAATAATTTTAGCCAACCATTGGCTAGCGCCGTGAAAAGAAAACTGCTTGTGATTATTTTAGAAAACGACCTCAATACCTATATCAAGCCAAAAAAACGAAAATAGGATTCGTATATTTGTGGCCAACGACGATTATCGCTTGACCAGCAAATATGAAACCTTCTCTTCAGTATATCGAAATAACTGTAAAAGCCATGCCGATGATAGAAGTGGAACGAATGCTGAATGTGCTAATACTCCGGCATGAAAAAGGATATAACCAATTTGAACTTGCTTTTCTTTTAGGCCAACGCGATTTGTATATCCGAGATGCAGAAGATCCCAACAAAAAATTAACCTATTCAGTTGCCGCAACCAATCAATTCCGGCAAATTTTTGGCAGTGGCATTCAGACCATCGTCCCTAACGTCAATCAGGCGCCTACCTACTCCACCCGCATTTTACAAGCGACGGATGAGGCGGGTCGGAATCTTTACCGCGCGGATAAAAAAGTCGGCAACGGAAAATGGAAATCACTAATCTCTTTCGGCGAAGAGCCTAAAGACCTATTGCTTCCCTCCAATAGTACCATTACGTCCGAACAAATTCAATCTTGGGTGGACGAAAAGTACGAAGGCAACTACTTCTACTTCCCCAAAACCGCTTTGAAGATTTTCAAAGATTGCGAGGGGCATTTTAATGAGCCAATCAGACCAATATTCCTCGCCGAAGACCTACAGTCGTACACTATTAAGAAAAAAGCACCCAGACTAATCAAGCTTCGGGACAAGTTTAATAGTTGGGATGTATTTGCGAAAGAAACAAATGATAAAACCGCTTTCCTAAAGGTAAAAATAGAACGCTTTGTAGGTAGCGATGATCCGGGCCTTGTTGAATGTGTCTTTACGGATACCAAGGGCAAGCAGCACATCTTCCAAGAACGCTGGAAAGCTTTTACCGACATTCCTATAGACGCTAAAAGCCGGTTACCGGTTTGGGGAGTAGTGGCTTGTTTAGTTACCGGCCGCCATAAAATAAAACACCCCATAACGGGCAAAGAGGTAAAAGCTGCAAAAATATCGACTCAGGCGCATTGGGGTATGAACACAATAAAGGGGCTCAACGAATTTGAAGTGTTTGACGATATGGTGATGGCATAATCAGAAGGGTTTGAATTTTTCACATCTCTATTCTATAAGATTGCACATGAGTAACTTGTTTAGTTTTTAATTTAATATGCCACTTTTACTAAATACTGCACCGATCATATTTGACGATGTCGTCATATATCTTGAAAAGTTTCCGTTTAACGATGAAAAGCTCGAACAATTACGAAACGATTGTCGCTACACGCATATGATCAAGCGTACCGGCGACTCTATATTGGCGGTTCCTATAAAAAAGGGGTTGCCTCCGCTAGGTGGCATGCGTGAGCAGGTTGATCTTAAAAAGGATCTTTCATTAACCCGTTCGCTTGCAAATCACGCATTTTACCGTGAATTGTTTAAACGAAACCTATGGGTATCAAGTATTACGCCGCTCAGCTATCTTATCACCAAAAAGAATTTATTAGAAGATTGTATGCCTCAAGGCTATTCGCTGGTGAAAGGGCTAGGTGTATTTGTGAAATGGGAGGTCGAATTTCGTGTCATTGATCCGGTGGGAAAGGCACCGTTCGTTTCTATAACGATCAACATTAGTACTGCGACAAGAATCTCTTTGACCTGCCAACAATTAATGACGAAGGGCGTATCCGTCCTCAATCAATATGTAGGAAAACCGTACTACGGCAGAAACCCCGAATTAAAGCCACGATTTTCTACGGTCGGCCGGGTAGTGAATGTAAATACCGACGGAATGTTGGAACTTGAAGATTTACGGCCTGGAGAACTTGAGCTTGCTGATCCGACCGAAATGTACTTGGAACCCCGCGAGGACCATCTTGACAATTGCATCAGGGTAATATATGGCACGGATGCATCGCAGATATTATCCAATATTGACAAGAAACTGGCTCAATATCACGTGGGCAATAAAAAATTCGAAAAGCTTCAACGTGGTTTGGCAAGTTATCAGACCTTTAAACTAAGCCTGGTAGACGGTGTGCCATTTCAGATCGGCAATTTTCTGGACAATGATAAGGCAAAGACCAGCCACATAAAGACCTACAAAGCTGAAAAACCGGTTTTTGTGTTTTCTCCGGGAGCCGCTAAGGTTTCTACTTGGAATGATGGTGGTTTACAGCAATATGGCCCTTTTTCACGGGAGACATTTAGTCCCAATAAACCTCATATTTGTGTTGTACTCCAGGCTAATAAAAAAGGACAAGTCGAACAAATCTTGCATAAATTCCTGAATGGTATGCCGCCGGTGGCCTACGGAAAAGGCGGAAAAACCTTTGAATTCACTGGATTAAAAAACAAGTTTCGGTTGCAGGATTGCTATATAGATTTTTTTACAGCCGAAGATGACAGTATCACGTCTTACAACAGGGCAATTACGGCCGCGCTGCAATCAAACGGCAGTACTCGCACATTCGATCTTGCGCTGATACAGATTGACGACGGCTTCCGTGGCCGTGTGGCTTCAAACAACCCTTATCTAGCAGCTAAAGCTCGCTTTGTCGGCCAACAAATACCGGTACAGGAATTTACTATGGAAAATCTTGGCCAACCTGACGCTCGAATCGTATGGAGCCTGAATAATATGGCTTTGGCCACCTATGCTAAACTTGGCGGCGTACCTTGGTTACTGACAGCCGACTCGACCATTGGTCATGAAGTGGTTTTCGGCATCGGTAGTGCTATGATACACACTAGCCGTCTAAGTGCCAAAGAGCGGATGGTTGGAATTACCACCGTATTTACAGGTGATGGCCGTTATTATGTGAACAATATTTCATCTGCTGTTACTGCAGACGAATACTTCGAGACGCTATTGCAAAATCTGCGCACAACAATGGATCGAGTTAAAACTGATTTCGCTTGGCGTCCCAAAGATACGGTAAGGCTAATCTTTCATGCTTTTAAAACCTTTAAAGATGCAGAGGCAGATGCGGTAAAGCAGGTAATGTCCGAACTCGGCGATTTTAATGTTGAATTTGCTTTTGTTCATGTGGCACCTAATAGTCCCTATATATTATTTGATACGGCTCAACCGGGTTCTTTTGGTAAAGGCATTTATGCACCTGAACGTACCAACTATCTACAATTATCAGAACACGTCGCTCTGGCCTCGCTGACTGGTGCCGTGGAATTGAAAAAGGCGAGTGATGGTATTCCTCAACCCGTACAACTGATCCTTCACCGGGATTCGACATTTAAGGATATGGCTTATTTATGCAAGCAAGTGATTAAGTTCGGGGCTCATTCCTGGCGAAGCTACCAGCCCGCACCAATGCCCGTTTCAATCTATTACTCACAATTAATGGCACAAATGCTAAGTCAATTGTCCGGAACGCCTAACTGGAACCCGGATGCGATTTACAATAAAATCGGTACAACACGATGGTTTCTTTAAAATCAAACCCCGCAGGTCTGCTATTGCAAGATATTTTTGCTGCACTATCGGCAAAGATCAGACAGATGTCAGCCGATACGATCGAATATGCTTTTAGCGCTTGGTTATACCCGCCTTCAAGATCGCAACAGATGCCTGTTTTACCGTTAAACCCGGCTGTAAATAACTATAGCCATGTAGCACAGATCGCCTTTTTGTTGGAGATAGATTCAGAGCGTAATTCGGACCTGTTACCTATCCTAATTGATGGCTTGCAAAGGACAGCGAGCAGGTCGCCTATGATTGTTGGTGTTGGGCCGGCTGCGTTCTACAATGACGCCATCGCCTTATTTGGCTTAGCTTTAGGTGCAAGGCGTGCAGATACCGGGATGAAAAAAAATATTGCCAAATGGATGCGATCATTTATTCCAAATTCTGTTGGAACTTTACCGCCTTGGAAGCAATCGTTGATGGCAGCCGCGTTATTTGTTTTGGAAGATAATACAGTCATAAATTTTGATCACACACATGCGTCGGAAATGGAACTGGCTTTGTATTCACGGGGAATAAACTGTTTTTCACCTACCAGCTTTGACCGAATATACCAAGCAGTGTGCAATGGAGCGATTAGGGAAGAAGGCGATATTGCATTCATAGCAGCACGGTTGCAGTCCATTGATTATTTAATGAACCATTTGCCTGCGATATCAATCAATATGCCAACAATCCCGCAGGTCGTTCAAGTCCTTTCCAACCTTACCCCGGCCTTCCGGCGTTGGGTATGGGAAGATTCAGCTAAAACTAAAACCAGCGCCCCTCAAAAGTGGGACGTACAAAATGAATACCATGTACAAAGCCTTTTGTACTTCATCCTCGCACCTTTATTTCCTGACCTAGAGGATGAATTCTATTTGGAAACTACCGGCCAACTTAACCCCCGTGCAGATATTGGCTTGCCATCGATAAATCTAATCATTGAAGTAAAGTACCTGCGCCAAGGCAAAAGTTTCCAAAAAATGCTGGAGGAAATTGCTGCCGACGCGACACTCTACTTTAAGAAGGAAAGCGTATACAAAGATAAATACAATCAAATGTTAGTTTTTCTTTGGGATGACAGTAATCGAACTCACGATTACGGTATATTCAGGAACGGCGTGCGCAGTTTCAATAACATTTCGGATGTAGTTGTCATGGCCCGTCCAGGGGTCATAAACAGAAGCCCGGCGAATCTCAAAGCTACTAAAAAAGGAATGGTCTAATATAGGCGGCCGTTTATTTACCCTGTTTTTTTAACGAGCCTATTCGTGTGTAACGCTTCTCTTTCTTATTGTTAGGGTTCGTCGTATGAATGTTAGGAATTTTGAAGGCTTTAAGGCTTACCTTAGCGAATATGTTTTCCCTTTTATTGATAACCTTTTAAAGGATTATGAACATTACAATTATCTCGAGTATCTAAGGTGTGGAAATATTCGAGCGGGAGGTTATCATCGATTAGAAGTGATGTTTAGAAAAAATTATCAAGGATTCTTTGCAAAAGGATTTACAGCGGAAGAATTTGGCGCTCAATTTAAAGGTTGTTCAATATCTGTAAATTTACTCATGTCTTGTTTTCACGACCCCAAAAAACTCCAAATAAGGGCTTTTGATGAAAACTCTTTGGAACTTTTAATGACTGAAGAAAGAGTATCAGCAAAAAACAAAAAAAAACTGAAGCAATTTTTTGATAAAACAACTAAAAACGATACAGAAATCAAAGACCTATTAGTCGAATTCTACCCAAAAATGGAAGTTCTTTTTGATGTATGCAACAACACGCTCTTTAAAAACTTCGAATTATCAAGTGTTGGCATCGCAATTGCCCACGTGAATTACAGAAGAAGAACAGGAGATACTATGGATTTATCAATATGGATAAAATAAATACGGAAATCATAGTAAATCGCAACCAAAACTTCTATTTTAATTCTTTCATATTCAAACACTATTTGCTATATTTGTTAGCAAATAGTCACTGAAAAACATAATGAACCAACCTGCTAAATTTGAAAAGCAACTTTTTGCCGATATCGTTAAGTTGATTGAAGAAAGTAAGCAACAGCTCGCCCAGACCGCAAACAGCACACTTACTTATCTTTATTGGAGAGTAGGCAAACGTGTAAACGAAGATTTCCTTGCCGAAAAAAGAGCAGCTTATGGACAACGAATCATTGCAACATTGTCAGATGGCCTAGTACAGCAATACGGCAATAATTTTTCTGAGAAGAACCTTAGACGAATGATGCAGTTTGCCTCGGTTTTTTCGGATGAACAAATTGTCGTATCGGCGATACGACAATTGAGTTGGACACATTTCATTGCGTTGATTCCATTGAAAAGTGAACTTCAACGGGAGTTCTATTTGGAACTATGCAAAGCGGAAGCGTGGAACGTAAAGACGCTCCGAGAAAAAATAAACAGCATGCTCTATGAGCGCACAGCCATCAGCAAGAAACCCGATGAACTGATAAAGCAGGAACTACAAACACTCCGTGATGACAATAGAATAAGTCCAGACCTCGTGTTTCGGGATCCTTATTTACTGGATTTCTTAAATCTCAAAGACACCTATAACGAAAAGAATCTTGAGGATGCCATCTTAAGGGAGTTGGAGCGGTTCATCCTTGAATTGGGACAAGGGTTCAGCTTCGTGGAACGCCAAAAGCGCATGATTATCGATGGAGAAGACTTCAAATTGGATTTACTGTTTTACCACCGGAAGCTTAAGAGGCTCATTGCGGTCGAGTTGAAATTAGGTCGCTTCAAAGCCGCCTATAAAGGCCAAATGGAACTTTATTTAAGATGGTTGGAACGACACGAAATGGAAGAGGGTGAAAACACCCCGTTAGGATTGATTCTTTGTGCAGAAGGTAGCCACGAACAAGTGGAACTCCTCCAACTCGATAGAGTCGGCATCAAGGTTTCCGAATATCTTACCCAACTACCGAGTAAAAAACTGCTAAAGGAAAAATTACATCAAGCTATTGAGGTGTCCAAAAAGCACATCGAGAATAAGCTTAAGCAGGAAGATAAATCCTAGCACAACGATGCCGAGTCAAAGCTAGAAACCCTATGGAACCAATAGCGAGGGCCATTACACTAAAAGCAGAATCGTACAGTCTGCCCCCATTAAACATAGAACTTGAAGCTTTTGTTATGTAGAAATTGCGGTTGGACTGGAACTACCATTCCAATAGTATTGGCTTACGGGCAAACGCATCGCAGAGGAAGAGCAGGAAGGGAAAGAACGTGCGGAATATGGTACAGGGCTTCTGAAAACGTTATCCAAAGAATTGACATTGAAATATGGCAATGGGTATCCTCCGGCTGACCTGAGAAATTTCAGGCAGTTTTACCTCACATACCCTGACTACGAAAAATGCTACGCATTGCGTAGCAAATTGAGTTGGACACGCCATCGAGCCATTATGCGTGTGGAAAATGAACGTGCTAGAGAATATTATATCAAGGAAACGGAAAAACAAAACTGGAATACCCAAACACTGGAAAGAAACATCAACTCTTTTTATTACGAGCGCCTATTGACTTCAAAGGATAAGGAAGCTGCCATCAAACACAGCAATACGCTGGAAAAGCAACGTACCGAAGATTTCATCAAAGACCCTTATGTATTCGAGTTCCTCAACATACCCCAACCCATAAATGCCTCAGAAAAAGATATCGAATCCGCTCTCATTGAAAACCTGCAACATTTCTTGCTCGAACTCGGTAAAGGCTTTTCTTTTGTAGGTCGCCAATATCGGATAAGCACAGAGTTGGAGCATTTTTATATCGATTTAGTATTCTACAACTACTTACTAAAAAGCTTCGTGCTGATAGACCTTAAGGTAGGCAAACTAACCCACCAAGACATCGGGCAGATGGATATGTACCGAAGGTTGTTTGATGACCTAAAGAAACCCGAGGGCGATAATCCCACCGTCGGCATTATCCTATGTACAGAAAAAAGCGAAACGGTAGTCAAATATTCGGTCATTAACGATAATAACCAAATATTCGCCACTAAATACATGCTCTACCTCCCCTCCGAGGAAGAACTGATCGCGGAGATAGAACGGGAAAAGGAGAAGTTGAGGTTGTTGGACAAGGAGAAAGAATAATGTTCACTTTTTAATGAACAAATCCTTGTAAATCTTTCACCTAATGAGTACCTTTGCTAAAATATCGTTCATAGCAAGTTATGATAAAGTGACTTATTATTCGGTTGCTTTGGTAGACGAGGAGGCGGATCAGCCTTCTTATTTTGAGAAGTTTGTTTCGAGGCACCAACAACATAATCGTGAAAAGCTAAATCATATCTTGTCTTGGTTAAAAGAAATTGGCAACGCATGGGGCGCGAGGCCCCATCTGTTTCGGGATGAAAGAGAAGCACATGCCCTACCACCAAAAGGATTACATCGGGAACCCACCTACGTCGAAATAGGAACCGGAAAAGTGGCGACCAATAACCTCCGGTTGTATTGTTATCGGCTGTCGGAAAGCGTGGTATTCCTGTTTGACGGTGATGTTAAAACGGCAGAAGCAGCACAGGATTGTCCGAACGTATGGCCACATTTCAGGATGGCAAACAAATTGGTGCAGGTCATCGACGACTGTTTTAACCAAAGAGATATTGAATGGAACGATGACCGTACGGATATTGTATACGACGAGGAATTTTTGCTGATATTTTAATATGAATTAGCATGAAAAAGGAAGGAAAAATGCACACCCGTAATGCTGGCGTCACGAAGGAAAATAACCTGATCTCCAATTGGTTGGAAGAATACGGCGATCCCGCTATTGATAAATTAGTGAAGCGTAATTTGGCCATTGCTAATAGGATTGCAGATATACTTTCTCAAAAAAACATGAAACCCGCTGATTTAGCCAAAACAATGGGCAAGCAGCGGTCTGAAATCAGTAAGTGGTTGACTGGCACGCATAGTTTCTCTACAAAAACAATCACTTATATTGAATGCGCACTGGGTGAAGATATTATTTCTGTGTATGCTGCATTGCAAAATGCCACCTCTTCTCCAACGGCCATGATAACAGAAAAATACAGCAAAAACACGACGATCGACGTTGGTGGACATGGCATCACAAACGAGCAAGAAGTAACGGTGAAGGCTATTCACGGCACATTTAAGTATCCCACCGCAGTATAAAGCTGGTCAACGAAAGTAATTCCGACACTATATGACAGAAGATAAATTTGTGATTGGACTAACCGACGTCAAAACGGAGGCATTCACAATAAACGAACCTAGCGATGATATCATCAATTCATTCGACGTAGGTTTCTTAAACGTTGGTGTAGACGTCTATTTTAACACCGACGCCGATAATAACAAAGTGACGATCCACTTAGCTTTCAGTTATGACTACGGTGACGACGCTAGCGGTGATCTCTTACGTTTATTTCATTATAAAGGGTCTTTTGCTTTCGAACTTGATGATCTAAAAAGCCTTATAAGCCCTGAAACCAAAAACGTACGGCTACCCGGTAATGTATTAGAAAGATTGCTTGACCTATCCATATCAACCGCGAGGGGAATCATTATCGCCAAATCCACTGGCTCATTCATTAACAAATATTACCTTCCGGTTTTTGACGTGACGCGATTGCTGAAGGATGATATGGACATAGAGTAAAATTAAACAGCGTTAAACTTGTCCCCGTGGGGCCGCTGTTCAATCCCTGACACAGTTTGTTTTACATTCCCATCTATTCCAATTTAAGTTGAGGTTGATCCGGATGACACGTTTGTGTTACACTGCCAATGAGTTACTCAAATTTTATATGAATCATACATATAATTCAAATCTCTTAAATGTTCCGTAACAAGCATCTGTCTCCGATATCTGGTTCTAATTTCCGAAATTAAATGCAAATTCTTTTTAGAGCGTGAGCATATTACATACAAGAGTTTTCTTGAGGAATCTATAGGATCTAAGTCTGATTTATGAGGGACATATCCATTAAGTAGTCCAAATGCTATTACGGTATGAAACTCTTCTCCCTTAATACCATGACACGTATTGACTACTACACCCGAAGTATGATTAAATAATCTTTTAAAACTTGCAATATCTTTCGCATAGTCAAATTCCGGCTTTTCTAAACGCTTTTTAGAGCTTTCGAAAAAATATTCCCAATGAAGTTTTAAAGTAGGATATCTTTGGATGTTAATACACAATAGAGCTAATAATGATTTAAAGCATTCTTCTAAATAAGCCAATCCATCTTCTTTCTCCGATGAGATTGAATTAATAAATTTTAATAGGACCTTTGATTTCCTGTCTGTTTCCGGTAAAATTTCTATTCCCAAACTATCAAATTCATTCACTAATTCAATCGCCCAACGTCCACGTACGAAATACATTTTCGGAGAAGGTGAAACCAAAAACAATCGAGCTACTTTAAACCATATATTCTCTTTATTTTTTAACAAGGGGGATAGCCCAATAGCATCAAAATTTACATTGGGCAAAAGTGATTTTAATTTTCTACCCATAGGTATAACAAGCCACCATTGTGGGGCTAATACACAGATTTCATTTTCGGGAACTCCACTATCAAGATTTTGTTGAATTATTTGGGCTATATAGTCTGCCAACTCATCTTTATCTATGTTTCTATTAAAAGTAATCAATCCCGATTCTTTTGCATATTTACTCAATGACTCTATATTGATTCCAGCACTTTGATAGTTTCTATAATAATCAATTACCCTTTGTGAACTTCGGTAGTTGCCTGACAATTCCAACTCCGAAATAGCTATATGCCCAAACTGGATACTTATGGCTTCTACAGTCTTTGCAACACCTCCGAGAGAGCCATAAATTGCCTGATCTTTGTCCCCAACCATAAATAACAAGGTTTTGCTTTCATATACTCTAATGAATTACAAGTTTTCAGGCCACTTTTTTTTCGGAGCAGTTTACATTTTTCTCTCTGGGGTCGAGACATACGTAGTCCCAT
>NZ_FNZR01000014.1 GCF_900109365.1 Parapedobacter koreensis
TTGAGTCTTTAAGCTCGTAGAGGAAATTCTTTTATATCTCTCTTTAGTACAGAGAGTGGTTTGTTTTGTGTTTTTAATTTATAGAGGAAATATACTAATATTTATAGCAACAAAGCAAATTTATTTTTACTTTTTTGCCTGTAAGGCATACATTGATATCAGTTGACATTTCTGTTGTTATTTTATTTTCAATATATTTTGAAAATACAGAAACTTCAATTACATTTGTCCTATCAAAAAATAAATCGTTATGGACTTACAAGCATCCAAACAGCAATTCATCGATACCTGGGGTGCCTTAGGCACTGAATGGGGCATCAACAAATCAGTTGCACAAGTACAAGCCTTACTGCTGGCTTCCACCAATCCATTGTCCACGGATGAAATCATGGACATGCTCAAGATATCACGTGGCAACGCCAATATGAGCCTTCGTCAATTAGTGGACTACGGTATTATCTACAAGAAGGTAATCGCGGGCGACCGTAAGGAGTATTTTGTAGCAGAAAAAGACATTTTCAAATGGGCAATGAAAATTGCTTCGATGCGCAAACAACGGGAAATAGACCCTGTCATGGGGGTACTAGCCGACATCCGCAAAGCAACTGAAGCTGATCGATCCGACGACGGGAAGGATTTCTACGAGGTGGTTTCGGGTATTCAATCATTCGTTGACCAATTGAGCAAAATTGCAGATAAGCTTATTCAATCCAACCGTAGCGAGTTGTTGCTTAAATTACTGAAAGCCCTCATATGACAGCTATGAACCATAATATCCTCGCTTATTTCATCTACGGCCTTGTAACCAGTTACATTATTATCAGCGTAGGTAGGTTTTGTCATCGAAATGGACGGGTATTTATCCTTCGCCTATTTCAAGGCAACGCATCGCTCGCAGATACGACCAACAACCTACTTTTAGTAGCCTATTGTTTGTTTAATATAGGCTATGCTATTATCCAATTTAGCTTTTGGCAACCGGTAGCTAATATGAACGTGTTGCTGTATTCCATTGCAGAGAAGACTGGTTTACTCGTGCTTATTCTGGCCGTCACGCATTATTTTAACATTGCGCTCATTTATTGGTTGTCCAAACGTTTCATACACGCACATATTCAAACAAAAACCCCATAGTCATGGAAAATCTTATCATCATTGCTTACATTATCTATTTGCCTTTGGCCATTGCACTCACGTTATATGTGGCACATACGTTATTCAAAAACAGTATCGTCTATATGGAAGATATCTTTGCCGGAAGAAAAGAAGTGGCAATGGCTACCAATAGCCTCTTTAAGATTGGCTTTTACCTGCTTAATGTCGGATTTGCATTGTACATCCTTAAGATTGGGTACACCCTGCTCTCTGCACAGGAAATTATCGAAGTGCTTTCCCTCAAACTTGGTGGGTTCAGTATTTACTTAGGCCTGACGCTTTTCCTCAACATGTACCTGTTTTTCCGAGGCAAACGTGTAGCTAAGCAACGTAGGCTTAATGCCGACACGCCTGTACACTAAACCAATCAGCCACGGTACATGTCCAATGCGATAATCTCCTTCTTGTACGCAGGCGGGAGTATCGCATTTTTCAGTAGTGATTTGATCCGGATTACCCGGCTCCATTTGTACAAATTCAACATGATGAGCGCAAAAGGGCTGTTTCCAAGATCCAGCAGTTCATTTACTTTCGCGGGAACCAGCAGCGCTTGGGCTAGTTTTAAAACCAGGTACCTCAACCAACCCAAATGCCCCCTGTATTGGCGATAAAGATCCTTGGTAAAATCGCCATTCAACAAGTTTTCGTGCAGCGCTGCCGCCCGCATGAGCGACCATTGCTGATAGTCCGCAGGCAAATCGCCGATTTCCATACGCGATCCCACACGCCGAAAAACGTTGAACACCTCTTCCTTTTCCTCCAGGCTCAATTTCCTTTCCAGTAGCTCATAAGACCGTATGGAATAATCGATCAGCATGAATAAAACATCACGATAAGCCCAATCGGGGATACTTTTCCCCCGTTGTTGTTCCACCCCTTTATGGATAGCCGAAATCTTGTCGATGGCATGCATTGCCCCATCATCGGTGGCAAACACAATCTGGCGTGCATAAGAAACCGTGGAAAACAACCGCTTGAGCGGATCAGCAGGAAGACGCCCCGTAAAGTAAAGCCAATCCACAGCTTTGTTCAAAGCAAATTCCGCAGCCGCTCCCGCAAAGACCAATAGGATCACATCCCCATTTCCCCAGATCCGGCGGACGATTGACTCCTTACCCACAAAATACGCCATATGCACTAAAATATTTCTTCCAATTCTTGCAAATTTACAATTTCTATTTAACTTTGAAAAAAAAAGTACTTTCTACAATGAAAGAAGAAAAGGATTACATCCGAGACCTTGCCGAGATACGTTCCATGATGGAGCGTACCTCCAAATTTCTGTCGCTATCGGGTTGGGCGGGTATCATGGCCGGTTGCTATGCGCTCATCGGAGCTTATATCGCACACCAATTCCACGATTTCAATCCTGGGCAGCTGGACTACGATGCCACGGTATCCGGAAAGGGGTACGCCTCGATATCGGGTGTCCTCGTCTTGGCCGTGTCAATACTCATTTTGGCCATAGGCACGGCTATTTTCCTTTCTTACAAGAAAGCCAATAAACGAGGAGAAAAAGCCTGGAACGCCACATCCAAAAGGCTGCTGGCCAGTATGTCCGTACCGCTTGTCTCCGGTGGGGTGCTCATCCTTGTGCTGATCGCCAACGGGTTGATAGGCCTCATCGCGCCGCTTACACTCCTGTTTTATGGCCTGGCCCTGTATAATGCCAGCAGATTCACCTACGCAGAAGTGCGGACATTGGGGCTTATCGAGATCGGCCTCGGCCTCATCAGTGCATACTTCATCGGCTACGGCCTGCTGTTCTGGGCGCTGGGCTTCGGGCTATTGCATATTATTTACGGCATTTATCTCCATTACAAGTACGAGCGGTGAAAATACAAATTGATGGTTTACATAAAGCCTTTGAAAGCAGGATCCGGCTGGGCATCATGTCAGCACTTGCGGTCAATGATATGCTCGACTTCAATTCATTGAAAGAATTCCTTGATTTGACCGATGGCAACTTGGCGAGCCACATCAAAGCCTTGGAGAAAGAAGCGTTTATCGGCATAAAAAAATCATTCATCGGCAAAAAGCCGAATACCCAATACTTTATGACCGAAGAAGGGAAAAATGCCTTTGACGACCACCTGAAAGCCTTGGAAAAATTAATCAACACGCATAAATAACAACATCATGATCATGCATAGGCCTTTTTTTTCGCCAAATACTTTGAATTACAAAGTTCTTTTAATAAAATAATTCACAACAGCTAAAAATCAGTTAAACAACAATCAAAGCAACATCATGAAGGACAAAATTCTTATCCATATCAATGACCCCAAACAACTTGAGAAGTTGTACCGGGCAGACAAATCAGGTTTTAAGCGGGCGTTCACGTCGCTGTATCCGGAGCTCGAAGACCGCATCCTTGCCGACTATTGGAATGAGCGGCTAAATTATGTCGACGGGGATATTTCCTGGGGCAGCAGCAAAGATCTTATCACCGTGCTCATTGCCGTCGTGCTTGCGGGATTGCTTGCAAAACTACCCGCCTTCCTGCCGGTAGACGAAGCGTTTTTTTACACGCGAAACACGGGCTTCATTGTTTTTCCACTGCTGTCGGCTTACTTTGCCTGGAAGAATAGGCTGTCACCCAAAAAAATGCTATTTCCTGCCGGTATCATGCTTGTGGGCCTGCTCGTCATCAACTTTCTTCCCAATGAAAAGGAAAGCGACACCTTACTGCTATCGTGCCTTCATCTTCCGTTTGTGCTATGGTCGATGTTGGGTATCGTTTTCGTTGGCAAGGTGGGAAATGACAGCGAAAAGCGGCTTGGCTTTTTGACGTACAACGGGGATCTGCTCGTCATGATGGCCCTCATCCTATTGTCTGGTGCAATCCTAAGCAGTCTTACCGTTGGGCTTTTCTCGTTGATTGGTTTTAACATTGGTGAATTCTATTTTAAAAATGTGGGAATTGTCGGGCTTGCAGCCGCGCCCCTTGTAGGCACTTACCTTACCCGGACCAATCCACAGCTCGTAGGCAAGGTTTCTCCGGTGATTGCCAAAATATTCAGCCCATTGGTGCTGGTCATGCTTATCGTTTACCTCATAGCAACGGCCTATTCGGGCAAAGATCCGTACAACGACCGCGAATTCCTGCTGATTTTCAATGCATTGTTAGTCGGTGTCATGGCCCTCATCTTTTTCGCTATCGCCGAAACAACCAAGGCAACCAAAAGCCGGGCAGCGATCTGGATCCTTTTCCTCTTGGCCGTGGTCACCATCATCGCGAATAGTATTGCGCTATCTGCCATTTCATTCCGGATTTCGGAATGGGGAATCACCCCCAACAGGGCGGCGGTACTGGGTGCCAATGCATTGATTTTAGTCAATCTCCTGCTTGTAACCATACAACTCTTCAGGGTGTTGTTTAAAAAAGCAGATACCAGCGCGGTCGGCAAAGTCATTGCATTCTATCTGCCCGTCTATTGCCTTTGGGCAATGATTGTGACCTTTCTATTTCCACTATTATTCGGTTTTGCCTAATGGAATTTTTTTAAAAAATATTTTGCTTAGTGTACAAAATACACTACCTTTGTAGCTTCATAATTTAGGTTTATAATTGGTTAGTTAAAAAAGTCTCCATCCTCCCCGTTTGGAGACTTTTTTTATGTTCAGCCCACATCGCAGATTGTTATCGCTTGTTTCAAGGAAGCCAATGGATCCGGCCGCTTGGGAATAAATTCTTGGGCTACGTGTCCCTTAAACCCCGTTTCTACAATCGCCTTCATAATAGCCGGATAGTTGAGTTCCTGCGTCTCATCAATTTCATTCCGGCCGGGCACGCCCCCGGTGTGGTAATGCGCAATGTAAGGGCTGTATTTCCGGATGGTAGCAATTACGTCGCCTTCCATGATCTGCATGTGGTAGATATCATAAAGCAGCTTAAAGCGTTCGGATCCCATTTCATCACATACCGCCACGCCCCAGGCCGTATGATCGCATTGGTAATCGGGGTGATCCACCTTGCTGTTCAGCAGCTCCATCACCAAGGTGACGCCGTGCTTTTCCGCCGTATCCATCAACCGTTTCAAGCCGCTGGCACAATTCCTGATGCCCTGCTCATCATCCAGCCCGTTGCGGTTGCCCGAAAAGCAGATAAGTTGATCATAACCGGCGGCGGCAACCTTGGGAATCATCGTTTCATAGTTCGCTACCAGTTCATCGTGGAGCCTGGGGTCGTTGAACCCTTCCGTAATGCCCTTACCGGCCCCATGCGGCAAAGCAGCATGCAGGCCATATTGCTCCAGCACCGGCCATTCATCCGGCCCCACCAAGTCAATACCCGATATACCCATGTCCTTCGCTGCTTGGCAGAGATCTGCCAACGGGATGGACGGATAACACCACCGACAAACCGAATGATTGATTTTACCTTGCAACGCAAAGGGGAGGGCTGTTTCGGCAGCGGATATGCGGTGAAACATGCTGTTGGCCAGCATTGCGGTTCCGGAGGCAGCGACGGCTTTCAAAGCACTTCTTCTTGACCAAATTTGAGGTGTGGGTTTCATTGGTTCATTATTTTGCGATGTGTCAAACTTACTAAAAGCCGCTCGGATATGCAATTGTCGCTCACGAATCACCCGCTGCCGGCCACGTCAAAAAAAATTTATATTTTTTTTGCATAGTGTAAAAAATACACTATCTTTGTAGCATCATAATTTAGGTTTATAATTGGTTAGTAAAGGTTTCCATTCTCCCCGTTTGGAAACCTTTCGTTTTTTAGTCCCTGCCTGAATATTATCGACGCCTCCTGCGGATCAATATCATCACGCCGATGGAAGCGATCAGTGCGGGCACCACGGCAATAAGCAAGATCTGCTGTTGCTTGATCTGCGTGCGGCCTACCGTGATGGTGCGGTCGGTCGCCCGTTCGGTATTGGGACTATAGGGATATTCGCCATCAGAAAACCACCGGAATAGCCGCCCGATGACAAAACTGGCATTTTGTACACCATACCGCTGGGCGATTTCCCGATTTCCCATGAAATCGGCATCGCCTGACAGGATGATGCGCTGCTCGCGCTTACCTACCCGACGGTACAACGCGGCCAACAGCAGGTGCTGCGCACGGGCATCCTGTGTGGAATCAAACACCACGGGCTCATTGGCGAGATCAAACGGGCCAAGTTTCCGCCACGAAGCGGGGCGGCTGGTCAGCAGCGGCACCACCGTAAAATGTGTGCTATCGACCACTTCCAACGGCGCCGCTCCGGGCATGCCTACCGTTGCCCCTTCAAAAAAGCCGAACCCAAGGCTATCCGCCTGCGGTGCAAACTGGGCTTCAATTCTATCCAGTTCGTTATAAGCGCTCTCCTGCAATACCGTACCTTCCCCCAGCCGCATGCCCAGCATCTCAGCAATGGGATTGATTAGGTGCTGCTTGCCGGGTTCTCCAGCAAGCAGCAGATTACCGCCCCCGGCAATGTATGCAGCTATCTTAGTGAGTTCCGTAGCACCATAAGCCTCCAGGGGGTCAGCGATGATGAGTGCGCCAAGGGTGGCCGGTATGGCAGCTACCTGCCGAAGGTCTACCACATGGGGTTCGAAACCTTGGTTGATAAGCGAAGCACGGACAGCGCGCCCCTTAGCCACCAGTTGATAAGCACCATCCGCCGCCTTATCCAAGCTGCGTTCCTGATGGCCCGTAAGCACCCATACGGGGGTGGGACCGTCCAGTAGCCGTTTGACGGCGGCCATTACTTCCGCCTCGCCGGGGTACTGGAAAAGGTCGTCATACATCCGGAGCGGGGTGTACCTGCCGTCATATTCCAGCATGCGCACAAAGGTATTGCCTTCGTCAGACAAATCGATACGCCTCCGGATTTGCGCGGGTGACAATACCCTATCAAAATCAAAGCCCCGTACACCTGCCACTTCGCGAGCCTGCTCCTTTAAGGTACGCGTAGTATCCAGTCCGTACGGTACGGAGTCGTAATAGGTGATGTAATCCAACTGCATGTGCGGGAGAAAGCGCTGTAAGCGTTCAAAACGGCGCTGGTCGCTAATCCGGTTGCTGGGCTCGCCAAATGCCACATTCCGATCAAGCAAGTTGGTATAGGTGGTGAGCTTTACGGGCTTTTCCAGTCGCTGGAGCAGCTGCTGGGATTTCGTGCTGAACGTTTGGTCTTGTATGCGCGTGGTATCCCAATACCCGATGAACGGCGAGCGCGAACTGCAATAGGCAATGCCCACCAACAGTGCCGATAGGGATACATGGACGGTCATACGGCGATACCAAGGGCGATGCTGCCGGCTATGGGATAGCTTCACGATCGTCAGGCTAAGGAAATAGGCGACCAAAGCGACCAAATAAAGCACGTCCCTGCTGGTCACGAGCCCATTGATAAGCCCCTCCACCTTACCGGAGAGCGACAGCCAATAGGCCATATCGCGCAGCACATCAGTACCTTGCCAGAGGCTACCCACATGATTAAAAGCCGCCAATACGGCCAATGTGCCCACGGCCGCCACCAGTGGATAGCCTGTAAGGCTCGATAGCAGCAGCCCAATGGCCGAATATACGCACAACAACACGTAAAGCGCCATGATACCCGCCAGCACAAAGCGCACATCCAGTGCCTGCACCGACCAGCAGGCCGCCGGCAAGTACAGCAGCACGACACCGCAGAGCAATAGTCCATATACCGCCATTGCGGCAAACTTGCCCAGCACAACCTGCACCGAAGTGACCGGCGACGATTGAAGCAGCTTTATCGATCCACTGGCGATTTCACGGCTGAGCAGGCCCATCGTCAGCAACGGCACGTAGAGGTACAAGTAGGTAGATACCTGTGTGAGCAGCCCCTCCTCGCCCGCAAATAAAACCCGCGTGAGCACATTCAGCGGCCGCCCCAGTTGCTGGGCCGTTTCTTGCGCATAGAGTATACCGGTATAGGTGATCCCTCCCTGCACGGCAAAAACCACCAGCAACAACCAGGCAATGGGCGAATAAAACAATACCGCCAGCTCTAACCGCGCTATCCGACCGATCTTCCGCATATCAGTGATCCTGAGCAGCCTGCTTTGACAATTGATAAAAGATACCGTCAAGCGATGTTTTCTCCAGGTAGAGTTCCGTCAGTCCCCATCCCGCCGCCACCGCCCGTGCGATGAATGCCGCCGTGATGTCCGATCCACCCACAAAGCGGCAACGGAAGCGATGGGGATCTACCTGCTCAATGGCGATGATGTCGGGGATGCGCAACGCTTCCAGCGTAGCGGGCGGATGGGCGAGCACCGCAATAAAGCTATTCGGGGCCACATGGTTATCGAATGCCGATAGCGTATCATCAAAGACTATCCGCCCGCGTTCGATCATGGCGATGCGGTCGCACGTCGCCTGTACTTCGGACAGAATGTGCGTCGATAGGATGACGGCCCGTTCTTCGGCCAACTGCCGGATAAGCTTGCGCACCTCTTGAATCTGGTTGGGATCCAAGCCATTGGCCGGCTCATCGAGCACCACCAATTTAGGGCTGTGGATGATGGCCTGCGCGATGCCTACCCGCTGCTGATAGCCTCCGGATAGGTTGGCAAGCAACCGGCGGCCATGCGCCGCAAGGCCACATTGCGCCTTCACGGCCTCCACCGCTCGCCCTATCGCAGCCTTCGGAACATCCCGCAGGGAGGCACAATAGCGCAGGTACTCGTCTACGGTAAGCTCCGGGTACAGCGGTGCCTTCTGCGGAAGAAACCCGAGGCACCGCTTCGCTTCCACGGGATGTTTCCGCAGGTCAATGCCGTCGATGTAAACCTCGCCCTCCGTTTGATTGATCACCCCACAGAGGATGTTCATGGTCGTAGACTTGCCCGCCCCGTTGGAACCGAGCAAGCCCAGCACGCCACGTGCGGGGATGGCCAGGTTGATGTCGCGGATGGCCCACTCACGGGCATACCGGTGCGACAAGTGTTCCAGCAGGGCAATGGCCGCAGCTACAGGCTTCTTGGATGTACTCATTTTCTCCTCCTTCTGATGATGATAAGCGTGCCCCCCAAGGCCAGCACAGATGGCAGTAGTACCCCTGTCAGGACACGAGCCCCCGCAAACTGTGCCTTATCGTACCGAATACGGTTGTCTATCGGGGCAGGCCGCCGGGTATCCGGCGGGTATTCGCCATGGCTAAACCAACGCAGCAATTGGGTACCCAGCTCAGCGTTGCCCGTCCGGACGTTGTACCGTGACCATTCACCCTTACTCAGGAAATCGGCATCACCCGTGACGACTATACGCTGTTCTTTACCCGGCAGCTGCCTCACGGTGGCCACTGCAACGATCGCACGTTGCTTCCGGTCGACAGCCGGATCAAACACGACCCGTCCCGTTTTCAGGTCAAACGAGGCCGTCCTGTTCCAGGTGTATCGCCCGTCGGTCTCCAATACGGGCGCGGTAACAAACCCGGCCGTATCGCGGTACACAAGGCCCACCGCACCGGGCATGGTAATGACGGTATCACCAGGCACAGAAAACCCCAAGCCACTGATGCCGCCGCTGAATCGGGCCTGTATGAGATCCGGCTCATAGTCCTTGCTTTCCTGCAAGAGCTTACCCGGAGCAAACCGCACCCCAAAAGGCTCACTGATCGTATTTAATATAGCCTGGCGGCCAGGTTCTCCCGCCAGCAACAGGTTGCCCCCTAACGCGATATAGCGTTGGATATTGGCCAGCTGCTCGCCAGTATAAGGCACCAGCGGATCGGCCAGGATAAGCACATCCAAGCTGTCAGGATGCAGCCGTGGGCTATCGGCCTCAAGGGTTGTCACCTCAGCCCCCTGATTGATCCAGGCCCTGCGGGTATTCAGTGCCGTCATAAGCGGCGGGTAGTCTTTATCGCCATCGCGGTAAGGGCTGCGTTCGGCATGGCCCGTAAGCATTCCCACGGTCAATGGTTTGTCCAGCAATCGCTTGACGGCGGCGATCACTTCGGCTTCCCCCGGATACGCCTCGATATCATGAAACATTCGCAATGGCGTAGTCTTGCCCCGGTACGTCAGCAGCCGCACAAATTGGTTGCGCTCTGCCGATAGGTCCACCCGCTGGCGGATGGCGGATGGTGGCAGTACGTCAGCCATATCAAATCCATAAGCCGTCGCCCGGCGGAGCGCTTGCTCCCGGAGGGGTATATTCGGATCCAGGCGAGTATCCGTGGTGTCGTAGAAATACACGTAATCCCGTTCCAACTGGGGCAGGTACCGTCGGATTTGTTCCAAGTTGGATTGGTCAAAGTTGCGGAACCGCGGCGACCCGATGTGGGCAAGGTTGCCCAAGAGATTGACATAGGTGGTGAGCTGTACCCGCTCGTCCACGCGGGCGATGATTTCTTTGCTCCGCTGGGTAAATGACTGGGTAGCATAGCGGGTAGCGTCTGCATAATACTGCATACCAGGCCGGGAGCTGGCATATCCCAGTCCCACCACGACCAGCAGCAGCAAGCCATAGCGTATTACCTGCACCCACGCAGCACGCCATGCCCGATCCGCATCCAGCTTCATGCTGGTGAGCGTGATAAACAGGCTGATCACCAGCAGGAAATAACAGACGTCCTTGCTGCTGATGAGCCCCTTGAGGAAATAGCCCGTGCGGCCCCGCATGGAAAACCAGTACGTGATGTCCCGCACCACGTCGACGCCGCTGCCCACCTCACCCACATAGTTGAGCCCAGCCAGTACAGCGAGCGTCCCGATGGCCGCTACGGCTTGGTACCGGGTAAGGCTCGAGACGTACAGCCCAATGGCCGCATAGGCGGCCAGCAACAGGTATAAGCCAAGAAGGGCTGCGGCAAGATACCCCCTATCAAGGTGCGGAATAGCCATACCCGCCACGCCGATGGGAGCCAGCAAAAGGACGACGAAGAGTAGCCCGAAAACCAGCATGGCTACGTATTTACCAAAGACCAGTTGCCGCGTTGTCACGGGTGCCGACAGCAGTAGCTTGATGGAGCCGCTGTGCACTTCGCGGCTTACCAGCCCCATCGTGAGCAGCGGCATATACAGATACAGGTGTCTTTGCATCGTGGCAAATAAACCGCTGCTTCCACCAAAGACATCCTGCGTGAGCGAGGGCAGTTCACCGCCCAGTTGTTGGGAAAATATGCGCGCACCCAGCAGATCAGCAAACACCAGACCCGCCTGCACAGCAAAGACAACCAGCAACAGCCACGCCACCGGAGCGTAAAAGAACGTCTTCAGCTCCAACCCTGCTATCCGGTATACTTTACCCATGATGCGCAAAGCTATGAAATATCCTTGCGGATTATTGGCTCGCCTTTAAGTGATCCCAATTGATGAGGATATTCCACACCAGCGGGGCATCATGATGGTTTTGATAGCGGTGCAACGGATCGAACGTGAAGGCCAGCAGCCGCCCTTTGCCAACGGGCACGTCAAAGATTGCTCCTTCGCCAATGATCTCGTCTTCATTCCTGACCATGCCGGACAGCACATAGGGGTATTTCGACGCGTCAACGGCAGTAGCCGCCTCAATCGGTGTATTTTCCTGTGCGGGCAATCCCAGGATAGGCCCCCGGTAAGGCTCGTCCACTTTGGCCGTCTGTGCGCCGTATTGCAGCAATAGCATATCCTGCCGGTAGCGTTTTTCCACCGCAAGCACGGGGCCGTTGCCACGGAATACAGGGAACAGCTCCGGATACCCATAGAACACCGGATTGCCCCGTTGTTTTACCCGCGCCTGCACCACCGATCCCGGATGGAAAAGCCGCGAAGTAGGCTTCACCCCCAATTCACCACCGATACCCGTGCCAGCCACCATCATGGACGAATTATCCATGGTGACGATAATTCCGCCCTGCTCGGCAAATGCCTGCAAGTTGGCTACCCCCTCGAAGCCCGGCCCACCGGTGATGTCGTCCGTCGCATCCGGGAAACCATGGGCGGGGTATTCATCCGTCTTGGTATAGGGCATGGGGCCGTACTTCCTGTCAATCTCGTGGATAAAATCCGTAACGCCTCCACGCAACCTGGGCACCAGTATCACGTCAAACTGCTCCCGCAGGTTGCCGGCCTTGAGGTGATCCTTGTTGATGGACG
Source organism: Parapedobacter koreensis (assembly GCF_900109365.1). Taxonomy (GTDB): domain Bacteria; phylum Bacteroidota; class Bacteroidia; order Sphingobacteriales; family Sphingobacteriaceae; genus Parapedobacter; species Parapedobacter koreensis. The sequence goes on from NZ_FNZR01000014.1 coordinate 12,211, forward strand.
TATAAGGGATACCCCGTTGCTCCAAAGTATAGCGCGTCCACCCTTCGTCCTGGGTATAAGCCCAGCTGTGGTATACCGCTACCCTTGGCAGGGTTACCGGGCGTTGCCTGGCTTCCACTTTTGACGCGGAGGCAACGAGATCCAAGCCGAAGGCAGTAGCTATCGCGGTAGCATCGTCGCTGGAGATGCCCTCGAATACAATAGAGCCCGCCGGAATACTATCCAGCCCCCCTGGCACCACCCGGTCTTCCTCAATGAGCGCCACACTGGCCGAAGGCCGTTGCTTTTGCAGCCAATACAGCGCAGCTAATACCGTGTTCTGTGCCTTATACGGAAGGTAATAATAAGCGCCGCTACCCACCACCTTCCCCCGGTGCACGACTTCCTTATCCAATAGCTGCAAATTTGCCCTTTCGTATTTCGGCTCAGCAAGCTCCTGCACATCAACGCCAAAGAGCAAGCCGAACGTCCATGCCACGTCATCGTACGGGGGGTGCTCCGCATCCTTGGGATACTGCTGTTTGGACAGCAGTGTCTTCGCAAAAGGGCCATAGGGCTGGTCCAGCAGCACCACATAATCACCGATGCCTTCCCCCTGCGTCACCTGGTGCACCTCGATACCCTGAATCAGCAGTTGATTTACAAGGTAAGCGGCCATAGCCGGATCGCGCTGCTTGGCCGGAATGGCAAATGCTTTGACGCTGCCCGTTTTTCCCTTTTCGACAGCCTTCACCCCTTTCTGGTAAAAATTTTCAAGCAGCGTAGCGCCGTTCGTTGCCGCATATTGCAGTGCGGCAATGGCACCAGCCTGCATGTAATTGATGTTGTTGCGGAAGGACCATAGTACTTTTTCGGTGGCCGGATCGGGACGGTACCATTCCCTGGCGGTAGCCGGTTTCCCGGCATAGCGGCCGTCAGCCAGATCGCGCAGGAACGTATTTGCCCCAGCATTGCCAAACGTCTCGTAGAAGCGGCCGATGCTGTTGTGGTTATTGGCCACCCAGCCGAGGTACTCCACATGCCACCCATCGAAGAATGCCCAGGTGAAGACACCGGGCAGCCCCTGTGCCGATAGCTGTGTCATCTCGTGCTGCGCCAGCAGCTGCCATTCGTTTACCGTCACCGGATCAGTGTCCGGATTATACGGCCCCGTGCCGGTAGAGATGTACAACAGCGGTACGGACTCGTGCAAATCGAGGAATACCGTGGGATACCATTCAAAATACGCCCGGATGGCCGCCTTGCTCAGCTCCTGCGTCACCTGTATCCCGTCGCGGTTGTTGTCATGCACCACGTATTTCCCCCAATAGGGCGGTCTTGCGGGCATACCATCATCCCAATCGGTGCGCTGCTTGGAATAACGGTAATACCAGTCGCGCATTTTGTCCCACCCATCCGGCTCTGATACCGGATTGATCACCGTGATGACCCGCTCGCGCACCGCGGCAATCGCCTGGGAAGTATCGGTAGCCAGCCGATAGGCCAGCTCCATGAGCATCTCCGGCGATCCGGTCTCCGGCGAGTGCAACCCACCATTCAGGTAATACACCGGCTTGGCCTTGCCGATGATGGCCATTGCTTCTTCACGGGTGATTTTCCGCGGATCGGCCAGTTGAGCCAGCCGTGCCTTATAAGCGGCCAATTGCTGGATGGTCTGCTCATCGGCAATGACGATGAGGTGCATATCGCGCCCCTCCTCGGAAACGCCGAGGCGGGTCATCTCCACCCGTGGCGAGTGGTCTGCCAATGCCTTGAAATATCCGTAGATTTCCGTGGTATTGTGCATGATGCCCGGTGCGCCAATGATTTCGCCGAAGTGATCAAGCGGCGACGGTGCAGCAGGATCATCCACGAGATCCAATACCGATGAGGGGAGGAAACGGGCGTCCGTGGTATAAGCGCGTATTTTTTCATTGTAAGCCCTATCGATGGGCTGGCCTATCGCCAAGCCTCCCGAACAGCATATAGCGGCTGCCAGCAGCCACCTAACTGCACCATTACGACTAATTCTATTCATGGTATAATAGCGCTTTTATTTTTTGTCTAAATGGTTCCAATTGATGACCGCATTCCACACCAGCGGGGCATCATGGTGATTCAAGTACCGATGCAGCGGATCAAACGTAAATCCTACCACACGGCCTTTTCCCACCGGCACATTGAACACCGCACCTTCTCCCTGGATAGGTTCTTCATTGCGCACCATGCCGGAGATGACATAGGGATGATCCTTGGCAGCGTAGTTTTTCGGTGCCACTGCCTTTTCCTGCTCGGGCATTCCCAAAATCGGGCCCGAATACGGGATGTCCGCCTTAGCGGTAGGCACACCATATTGGAGCACCAGCATATCGCGGTCTTTCTTTTCTACCTGCAGCAGCGGCCCGTTGCCCCTGAAGATGGGGAATAATTCGGGGTAGCCATACAGAATGGGGCTGGAAGCAATCCGCGCACGCGTCTGCACGATGGAGCCTGGGTGCAGCATACTGCCTGCGGGCTTCTCGCTTAGCCCCTCGGCAATGCCCACCTCGGCCAGCATCAATGTCGAATTGTCCATGGTGATGAGTGTGCCGCCGTTGTCTACAAACGTGTGCAAGTTGGCCACCCCATCGAATCCAGGGCCGCCGGTCATGTCATCCGTCGCATCGGGATAGCCATGCGAGGGGTATTCCTTTGTCTTGGTATACGGCATCGGGCCAAACTTCTTATCCACATCGTGGATGAAATCCTTGCCCGAGCCCCGTAGGCGGGGCACCAGGATCACATCGAAGCGATCATTCAGTTTGCCTTGTTTAAGATCAGCTTTATCGATGGAAGTATAGGGAATTCCCCGTTGTTCAAGCGTGAAGCGTGTCCACCCTTCATCCTGCGTGTTTGACCAGGTGTGAAATACGGCGATACGCGGCAAGGTCACCGGATGTCTGGCAGCGGTGATGGCGGTCCCGGTGGCCAGCAAATCCAAGCCAAATGCAGCCGCGAGTTCATTCGCCCGCGAAGCACCCAGGCCGCTGAAAACCACGCTGCCCCGGCCAAGGGTATCGGCACCCGATACCACCTCAGCATCCAGCACCTCGAAACTCACCTTCCCATCGTTTTCCTTGAGCCAGTAGAGGCTCGGCAGCACGGTTTGTTGCGCTTTGTAGGGAATGACATAGGTCGACCCATTGCCGCGCACACTTCCTTTATACACGGTATCTTCCGTCAGGAGCTTAAGCACGTTGTCCGGATAGCGGCTCACATCGTTGGCCTCCTGCACATCCACGCCATACAGCAACCCAAACGTCCACGCGATATCATCGTATGGCGGAAACTCAGCATCTTTCGGAAATTGTTGCTTGGTGAGCAAGGATACCGCCAGGTTGCGATAAGGTTGGTCCAGTTTGACCACGTAATCCCCCTGGTTTGCGCCGGATGCCGCCTCATGCACTTCGATAGCCTGCGCCCGGAGCTGGTTTACCAAGTAAGCCGCCATGAAAGGATCCCGCTGCTTCTTCGGAATGATGAACGCCTTTAGCGTATCGGTTTTCCCCTTTTCGATGGCTTTCACGCCTTTCTTGTAGAAATTCTCAAGCAGTGTCTTACTATTTATCGAGGCAAACCGAAGTCCGGCCAACACACCAGCCTGCATGTAGTTGACATTGTTGCGCAATGACCACACGACCTTTGCCGTCGCCGGATCCGGCCGGTACCACTCGCGGCTGGTCGCCGGTTTGCCGGCGTAGTTGCCGCCGATATCCCGCAGGAAGGTATTTGACCCGGCATTGCCAAACGTTTCATAAAAGCGGCCGATGCTATTGTGATTGTTGGCTATCCAGAAGAGGTATCCCGGATACCATCCATCATAGAAGCCCCAGGTAAACACCCCCGGGAGGCCCTGTGCGGCCAGCTGCGTCATCTCGTATTGTGCCAGCAGCGACCATTCATTGATGGTGGTCGGGTCGAGATCCGAATTATACGGCCCTGTGCCCACCGAGATGTAGAGCAGGGGCACCGATTCATGCAAATCAAGCAGCACGGTAGGATGCCACTCATAATACACCCGGTAAGCCGCCTTGGTAAGCTCCTGAGATACCTGAAGCCCGTCGCGGTTGTTGTCGTGCACGGTATATTTCCCCCAATAGGGAGGCCGGGTGGGCATACCATCATCCCAATCGGTGCGGGCCTTGGTATAGCGGTTGTACCAGTCGGTCTGCTTATCCCATCCATCGGGTTCGGATACCGGGTTTATGATGGTGATCACCCCCTCGCGGATATCCTTGATGGATGCAGCGGTATCGGTAGCCAGGCGATAGGCCAGCTCCATGAGCATATGGGGCGAACCCGTTTCGGGGGAATGCAAGCCGCCATTGAGGAAATAGATTGGCTTGGCCTGCCCGATGATGGTGGCCGCTTCCGCCGGTGAAAGTTTGCGCGGATCGGCCAGCTTGGCAAGCTGCGCTTTGTAATGGTCGAGGTTGTTCATGGTCTGCTCATCCGCAATCACAATCAACTGTATCGGGCGGCCTTCCTCCGTGGTGCCTACCTGGGTCATGCTTACCCGATCCGATGTCTCCGCCAACTTACTGAAATAGCCGTAGATCTGCGTCGTATTGTACATAATGCCCGGTGCGCCTACGATCTCGCCAAAGTGCTTCAGCGGTGATGGTACGTTCGGGTCGGTTAGCAGGTTGAGCACCGATGACGGCAAAAACCGATCATCCGTAGTGTATTCCTTAATTTTTTGGTTGTAAACTTCATCGATTTGCTGTGCATAACCTGCGGCGTGCACCAGCAATACACCAGAAGCCAATAGGGTCAATGATCTCTTCATAATGAATTGGAAATTTGGTGAGCCAATATACAAATTATATCGGCTTTTACGCGTCGGACAAGCTTATTCATCGGATTTGATTTTTTCATCATTTTGCAGGTTATCATGAAAACTTGATGGCGATAAGTGGCAACCATTGAACACATTACTTCAAAGCACCAATTTTATTAAAATTTTTAAAGTGAGGAATTTTAGAAAAAAATGAAAAAAAATTTTGAATAGTGTAAAGAATACACTACCTTTGTTGCATCATAATTTAGGTTTATAATTGGTTAGTAAAGGTTTCCATTCTCCCCGTTTGGAAACCTTTCGTTTTTTAAGGCAATCCGCTCGTCCACTTCTATTCACTTCTTGGCTTTCCCCAGCAGCAGGCGGCCCTGCGAAGCCCAGCCACCCACGAATGCATCATCAATGCCATCCCCATCCAGATCACCGATGGTAATGTTCCAATTGCGTCCTACGACGGATTCCGGAATGACTTCTGCGGTCACATCCGTAAAATACCCCTTTCCATCATTCCGGTAGGCCCGCAGTTGCTCTTCCCCAAAACCCGGCACCGCGAGGGCGCTCAGCAACAAATCCAGGTGGCCATCGTGGTCGAAATCAACCTCCCGGGCCGAATAGGTAGAAAATTTATGTTCGGGCATGCGCTGTTCCGTTTCGTCCGAGAAGCGTCCCTGGCCGTCGTTGATGAGTATCCGCGCGCGGGGATTCTTATCCCATACACCGCCGTTGCTGGTGATATTGGCAAATACGATATCCAGGTCGCCATCCCCATCGACATCAAAGACCAGTGCTTCACGGGTTTCCAACGGCTCAGGCAGGTCCAGGTTTTCTGCCCGTTCGGTGAATACCCCTTTCCCGTCATTAAACAGCAGCCGGTTGGGCGGAATTTCATTGCCCACCACCATGTCAAGGAAGCCATCGCCATTCAGGTCGGCCAGCTTGATGCTCTGCGTGGCATCATTCACCTGCGGGAGGTTTTCCGCCGTGCGATCGATGAAATACCCCGGCCGCTCCGGATCATTTACCCAAAGGAAATCCTGGCCCTCCGCCCCCGAGTTGCCCACCACGATATCCGGCAAGCCGTCGCCATCCACATCACCGACATCCAGCCCATTGCCCTCGCTCATGCCCAAGAGCCGATCGCTCACATCGCGGAATGTCGCATCGCCATTGCCCAGGTAATATTCAGGCGTCTGGTCGTCTTCAGCCACAAAGACGACATCGAGGATTCCATCCCCATCAAAATCAGCGGCACGGACGTGTTCGGTATCGTGCTTGGCCGCTTTGAATACGCCTTTCTTCCAAGTAAGCTTGCCGCTACCATCATTGAGGTAGAGCCTGTTTTCGTCGGCCTCAAGTGCCGCGATGACATCCAAATCCCCATCCCCATCGACATCAACGAAGGCGACTTCCAGGATATGGGCCTCCGGATCGGACGGCACGTGGGTAGCGGTGACATCGTGATAGTAGCTCGTCATCGCATTGGGCGGTGTGCAAGACGAGAAAGCGCCCATGCCGCCCACAAAAAAAAGGAACGACAGCCGGAGAAAGGGGCGTGGTTTTTTCAAGGTTAAGTGCATTGTGTTTGTTTTTTTTCATGCAAGTTAATCTATTTTTCTTGCCATGGCAAAAAAAGTGAATGAGCACGAACGCCCTGTACCAAACATAATCGCGCCAGCGGAGTTAAGTATTGATAGAAATTTTCACTATTTTTGAAGAAAGAAGGGTACCATGCTATCAAGTTCATTTTTCCAACAGCCTACCTTACATGACGTAGGCCGGTACATCCGGCTCAAGGGCAGCATCAGCATTGTCCTTCTTTTTTCCGCGTTGGGCCTTGTTGCCCAAGAAAACAAGTTTGACAAAAAAGTAACTGTAGAAAGATTACCGGTACCCAAAGAAAAAAAGCAGCTTTTCTACCTACAACGCGACCCGGATGAAAACACCATCATCTACCAGCTCAATATGGAAGACAGCGTGGTGAATGCCGATGATCCGGTAAATGTCTACTGGATTCGCTATACCGAAGGCGGCGTGCGCAAAGACCTCAATTTCGTGCAGCGCACGATGGCATACGGCATTGATCACAAAGCACTTGGCGATGGTGCCTTCGAATTGCGCCTTGCTGCGTACAAAAACCTTCCACTGCGGCTTTCGTATTGCGACAAGAGCAAAGCATATGTTGTATACGCCACTATCAACAGCCGGGAGGCTATCCTGGACCGCATCTTCGTGCGCATCGACGGGGGCAGCATGTTTAAGCCGGACATCGCCTACTTTGAGCTCAGCGGGCGCGATACCGCCACCATGGCCAAAGTGTCCGAGCGGATCAAACCATGAGGTTTGTACGCTTCACATGGGCGCGCTAAATAAAAATACACGAAGGATTTCCCTTTTCTGATCTAAATCTGTTTATTTGCACTTTTTATTTAGATTACTTCAATACTAACAAACCCAACGACAATTGGCAACCTTCCATGGCTAGTGCAAACCGAAGTACCTGGCAAAAAACCAGGAAGCTATTTAATGACATCCATCTTTGGTTGGGCCTGTCCAGTGGCCTCATCATCTTTGTAGTCTGCCTTTCCGGCACCATTTATGTCTTCAACACCGAACTCACCGAATGGGGTACACCCCATCTTTATCGTGTAGCGCCCCCAGTGGGTGCCGAGCGGAAGAGCCCCGATGCCTTCTTGCAACACGTGGAAGCCCATTCCGGCGGGGCCGTTAGCTCCGTAAACGTGCCCAGCGATCCGAAAAGAAGCTACACGTATACGGTAAGAACAGCCGGCGACAACAGCCGCTTTGGCACCGCATACCTCGTAAACCCATACACCGGCGAACTCCTCGGATCGTCCACCGAAAAAAATGCCGTCAAGGATTTTATGAGCACGATGTTCAGCCTGCACCGCTGGCTATTGCTGGACAAGATCGAGCAGCCCCTCATTGAGGGCCTGGAAAACCGGCAGCTGGGCAGCATGATCAGCGGCTGGGCCACCATTATCTTCACGCTGGGATGCATTACCGGCCTGGTCATCTGGTTTCCGCCGAAGGTAAAAAACTGGAAGCAGGGGCTCAAAATAAAGATGGGCCGCAGTTGGAAGCGTACCAACCACGATTTGCACAATTCATTGGCCTTTTACGCGCTGGCGTTGCTTTTGGTAATGGGCATCACGGGGCCACAGTGGTCTTTTCCCTGGTACCGCACCGGATTGCAAAAGACGCTGGGCACCTATAAGCCCGAGGCCGGGCCACAGGGCAACACGCCGGGGCCACAGGGCAACACGCCGGGGCCACAGCCGCACGGTGCGATGGCGCATGGCCACGGTGCTCCAGACAGGGCGCTCCATGCGGCGACCGCAGATACGGCGCAACAAGCCCCTTCACTCGCCCTATCCGCGCTAATAGCTTCGGCAGACACCCACCTGCCTTATCCCGGCGACTATGCCATCTCCCTGCCAGCAAGTCCTGGCGCTCCTGCCCAAATCACGAAGACGAAAATCGGCTTTTTTGCACCAGCTGCTGGTGATAAGGTTTCGTTGGATACCCGTACCGGTGCGCTCGTCTCGCTGGACATCTTTTCCCAGAAACCCTTTAATGAACGCATCGCAGGCTCCATCAAGGCGCTGCATGTTGGCAATGTATACGGTACCTTTTCGAAAATACTTTACTTCTTCGCGTGCCTGATTGCTACCACGTTGCCCGTGACGGGAACCCTAATCTGGATCAATAAAATGTGGAAAAAGCAGAAACGCCCCAGGAAAGCGCCCATTGCGCGGCAAGCCGTCGCTCAATAGATAATGGTAAACTTGAAATCCAGCGGCCGGAAATGCTGCAGCAGCTCATCAATAAACCGATCGCCATGCTTCACATACAGCAGGCCGAAGTTTTCCGACCGTTCCTGCAGTGATCCCCCCGGGAATAGCTTGTCCTTGATGCGATCCAACTGGATCAGCGCATCCTCGTGATTCCGCTTATCGGCTTTAAGTAGTTTCTTTTCGAGGTTATTGATAGCCTTTTTGAGCCTGGCCTTCACCGCATCCGTACTTGGCCCCAAGCTGGGGTCGATTTTATGCGCGCGCAGCCGCAGCCTGCTGAATATGGCATTGAGCTCCATCCATTCGTCATTGAGGTTGAGCCGGTGCTTGGTATGCCGCCTCACGTATTCCTTCTTCAGCTCTTCCGTGTCTTTAAAGATGCTCCGAAACGTCAGGTCCAGGCGAAGTACTTTCACCGCCATGTTGTCATCGGTCACCATTGCCGAATTGCGGGGAATCAAAATGGGGTAGTCTACCCCGTAATGCTGGAAACAAGCCTTCAATTGCAGCCAATATACGATCTCCGCCCCACCGCCAATGTAGGCGAGGTTTGGCAAAATCACTTCCTGATAGAGCGGACGCATCACGACATTCGGACTGAAGCGCTCGGGATGGCGGCGTATCTCGGCTTTCAGCTCGTCTTCGGTAAAATAGATACCCTGGTGGAGCACTTCGTAGCGCCCGTCGCCGAGCTTTACGATCCGCTCCCTGAACGTATCGGTAAGGTAAAAGAAGTTGATTTCGCGCGCGTGCACCTGGGTAGCGAAGCCCGCTTCTTCAAGCGCTTTCGAAGTCTGCATGATGGCATCATGGCTGTGCTCACCCAACATATCCTGCTCGATGAACGGCGCAAAACATCGCTTGAGCGAAGCATCGTCTGCATCCATGACGACCAGCCCATATGCGCCAAACAGTGCATTGACCACATAGCGGGTGGCAGCAGCAAGGTTATCGTGATGCAGGTAAGCTTCTTCCATTAAGTTGGCCAATTTGGAGGAATTGGCCGACAGGCCGAGGAAGCTTTGGTACTGGCGCACGGTATCCGCCATCCCGGCCGTTTTCATCCGGCCGGTAGCGCCCTGAGCTGGGGCATCCCAAGCGATTTTCTTACCGTGGAGCCGGGCATGGTTGATTTCGGCAAAGTCGTGGTCTTCGGTGGCCATCCAATATACCGGCACGAACGTGTATTCCGGAAAAGCCGCTTTGAGGTCGCGTGCCAGCTTAATGGTGGTGACGATTTTGAAGATGAAATACAGCGGGCCGGTAAAAATATTGAGCTGGTGCCCCGTGGTCACGGTGAAGGTATGCCCATCCCGCAGCGCCTCGATGTTGGCGGCCACTTCAGGCTGGCGATCCAGCAATTCGCCATATTGACCATGCAAGCTTTGCACCAGCAGGCCCCTATCGGTCTTTCCAGCCTTGGCCTGTACTTGCTGGGCAAATCCCGTGTTATCCGGCCGGTTGCCCGCAAACGGAGCAAGTGCAGGATCATTGTCCAAATAAGCCAACAGCGTTTTGGAAAAGCTGTTCGTATCGCGGTAGTCTATATAGGTCGCCTTCATTGGTAAGCAAAGATAGGGCTTGCCCGCAAAAGCGACGATTGATAACGATTATTTGACAATCGTTCCATATAAATCGAAGTCTTCCGCACGGTCTATGCGTACCTGCGCAAAGCGGCCCAACGCCAGGTAGTGGCCTTCAGTAGGGATGAGCACCTCATTATCCACCTCGGGCGAGTCGTACTCGGTACGGCCCACGAAGTGATCGCCTTCCACCTTATCGACCAATACCTTATACGTATTGCCCACCTTCGCCTGGTTGACGTCGTAGGAAATGCCCTGTTGGATTTCCATGATTTGCTCCACGCGGGCCGCCTTTTCCTCTTCGGGCACATCATCCACCAAGCTATAGGCATGGGTTTTTTCCTCATGCGAGTAGGTGAAGCAGCCCAGGCGGTCAAACCGCGTGTCGGCCACCCACTGTTGCAGTTCGTCGAAGTCCTGCTCGGTTTCGCCCGGGTATCCGCAGATAAGCGTGGTACGCAGTGCGATATCCGGCACGCGGTCGCGGATGGCATGGACGAGATCGATGGTCTTTTGCTTGCTGATGCCCCTGCGCATGGAGCGGAGCATATTATCGCTGATGTGCTGCAGCGGCATATCGAGGTAGTTGCAGATGTTGCTTCGCTCATTCATCACATCGAGGATATCCATGGGGAATCCCGAGGGATAGGCATATTGCAGCCGTATCCATTCGATGCCTTCTACGTCCGAAAGCCTGCGCAGCAAGTCGGCCAGGTTGCGCTGGCCATACAAGTCCAGCCCATAATACGTCAGGTCCTGGGCAATAAGGATGAGTTCTTTGGTGCCATTTTTGGCCAGGTGCTGCGCCTCCGCCACCAGGCTCTCCATCGGCTTGGACACGTGCTTGCCCCGCATGAGGGGGATGGCGCAGAATGAACACGGCCTGTTGCAGCCCTCGGCAATCTTGAAATAGGCAAAGTGCGCGGGTGTGGTGAGCATTCGCTCGCCCACCAGCTCATGCTTGTAGTCAGCCCCGATGGTGCCGAGCAGATCCTGCAGGTCATTGGTGCCGAAGTAAGCATCCACGTTGGGGATTTCGGCCTGCAATTCGGGTTTGTACCGCTCGGAGAGGCATCCCGTCACGATGACCTTCCCTACCCGGCCTTCGTCTTTGAGCGCGCTGTATTGCAAGATGGTATCAATGGACTCCTGCTTGGCATTGTCGATAAAACCGCAGGTATTGATGACCACGATATCATCCGCCCTGACATTGGCCGCCTCGTGCACCACCTCCATGCGGTTGCCCCGCAGCTGGCCCATCAGCACTTCGCTATCGTGTATATTCTTGGAGCACCCCAGGGTCACCACATTTACACGGGGAGCACGCCTTACGGGGGCCGGTTTGCTATGTTTCGTCTTCATCCGCTATACGCCTCGTCGGTTCCTCACTTAAATAAGGAATCGACAAATTCTTTTTTGTTGAATAGTTGGAGATCACCTATCTTCTCCCCCACGCCGATGTACTTCACGGGGATTTTGAATTGGTCGGAGATACCGATGACCACCCCGCCCTTGGCCGTGCCATCCAGCTTGGTGAGCGCCAGCGCATTCACGTCAGTCGCCTGTGTGAATTGCTTGCATTGTTCGATGGCATTCTGCCCCGTAGAGGCATCCAGCACGAGCAGTATCTCATGCGGCGCACCGGGCACCACCTTCTGCATCACCTGCTTGATTTTGGTGAGCTCATTCATCAAGGCCACCTTATTGTGGAGCCTGCCGGCGGTATCGATGATGGCCACGTCGTCGCCGTTTGCTACGGCCGATTTCACGGTATCATAAGCCACGGAGGCCGGGTCTGAGCCCATGGCCTGCGCCACCACGCGCACTCCTACGCGCTCGCCCCACAGTTTGATTTGGTCTACAGCCGCAGCGCGGAAAGTATCCGCCGCCCCCAGCACCACGCTGTTGCCAGCTTCCTTGAGTTGGTGGGCCAGCTTGCCGATGGTCGTGGTCTTGCCCACCCCATTGACGCCCACCACCATGATGACGTAGGGCTTGTGCTCGCCGTATTCAAAGTGTTCGAAGTCCGCGCTATTGTTTTCCGCAAGGAGCGCCTGGATCTCTTCGCGCAGGATGGAATGAAGCTCGGAAGTACTCACGTACTTATCGCGGGCTACGCGGGCCTGGATACGTTCGATGATCTTGAGGGTGGTCGTCACCCCCACATCAGAGGTCACCAGCACTTCCTCCAGATCATCCAGTACTTCGTCATCCACGGTAGATTTGCCCACCACGGCTTTGGTGATCTTGGAAAAAAAGCCTTCTTTGGTCTTTTCCAATCCCTTATCCAGGGCTTCCTGTGCTTCGGGGGTTTCCTGCTTTTTTTTGAAAAAATCAAATAATCCCATCACTTAATAACACTAAACTGGTAAACATAACAAAAAAGCCCTTCCGGTAGACACCCCGAAACGGCTTTCAAAAATACCCTGAACACAAAGACTATTGTGCGGCCGCGTCTATGACGGCTTCACGAGCCGCATCGATGGCTTCTTTCACGTGGTCGTTGTGCGCAATCAGTTCCTTAAAGGTGTATGCGCCGGTCTTCGGAGACCGTACGGCAGTGATTACCTTCGTATAGTCCTTGCCTTTGCCTGTTTTGAGTGATGCTACTGCTTTCTTTGCCATGTCTTTCTACCCTCAATTTTATTTAATCTCTTTATGAACGGTTACACGACGCAAGACCGGGTTGAATTTCTTCAACTCCAACCGCTGGGTGGTGTTTTTCTTATTTTTCGTCGTGATGTAACGAGACATCCCGGGAAGACCGCTTTCTTTGTGCTCGGTACATTCCAAAATTACCTGTACCCTATTACCTTTTTTAGCCATTGTTTTACGATATTAGTATCCGCTGAAACCAGCCGGATAGTACGCTTATAGTTATACGTATCCCTTTTTGATAAATTTATTGATGACGGCAGTAATACCGTTCTTATTGATGGTCTTTATCGCTGCGGTCGATACTTTCAGGGTAATCCAACGGTTTTCTTCAGGGATGAAGAATCGCTTGGTCTGCAAATTAGGGTAAAATTTACGCTTCGTTTTCACGTTTGAATTGGAAACGTTGTACCCGTTCATCGCCCCTTTTCCTGTTAAATCACAAACTCTTGACATGATCGTATGCTGTTTTTGTCTTATTAAATGCCTTTTTCGCAAAGAGTTTGCAAATATCAACATTTGTTTTTTATTATACAATTTTTTTTTGAATTGCCTGTGATATTGGCTTAGCGGGTTTGTTTTGGCAGGGCAGTGGGTTGGTTGGTGTTCAAAAAAATTACTACCTTTGTCATTGAGTATTGGTTACTACCTTTAATATAAAGCACCTATACCATGAGCACAGAAAGTAAAAGGCAGCAGCGGTTTGCCGGGGTAATCCAACAGGATTTAGGGGAGCTCTTCCAGCGGGAAGGCGGTGCGTGGGCTCCTGGGGCGTTCATAACGGTCACCCGGGTGAGGGTCACCCCCGATTTGGCCATCGCACGGGTATACCTTAGCTTCCTTAATACCAAGCAAGCCAAGGAAGACATGGCTAATATCAAATCACACGCCAACGAAATCCGCTATAAGCTGGGTGCCCGCATCAAAAACCAGGCGCGGATTGTGCCGCAGCTGGAGTTTTTCCTGGATGATACCAACGAGTATGTAGAACACATGGATAAGCTCTTTGATGAAATCAGCAAAGAACCCCGGCAACCGGAATAGACCGGATGATTTTCGAGCTTGATCCGACCGACATCCATTTTCCCGATCCGGCGCTGGCCGAGCCGGATGGCCTCTTGGCCTTTGGGGGCGACCTCCGCCCCGAGCGGCTCATGGAAGCCTATACAAAGGGGATTTTCCCATGGTATAGTGATGATACGCCCATTCTTTGGTACGCACCGCACGAGCGGTTTGTCCTGTTTCCCGATGAGCTGAAAATCAGCAAAAGCATGCGGCAGGTCCTGCGATCGGGCCGGTTTACCGTGACCCATGACCAAGCCTTTGCACAGGTGATTGCCGCCTGCGCCACGCAGCCACGCCACGGGCAAGACGGTACGTGGATCACGGGCGACATGCAGCAAGCCTATATCCGGCTGCACGAGCTGGGTGTGGCCCACGCGGTGGAAGTATGGCGCGATGCAGCGCTGGTGGGTGGGCTTTACGGCGTAGCCCTGGGCAGCGTCTTTTGCGGCGAAAGCATGTTTAGCCGGGAAGCCAACGCCTCCAAGGCGGCGCTGGCCTCACTCTGCCAATCCGGGGATTACAAGCTGATCGATTGCCAGGTCTATACCGAGCACCTCGCTTCCTTGGGTGCGAGGATGATCAGCCGGGACGCCTATATGGCCTTATTGCAGCCTATAAGCTAACACCTCGCTATTCCCCGATTTGTAATACAATACGCCACCAAGTTCGTCTACCTTATATTCGGGTTTCTTGTCCCGCAGCACGATTTCCTTCTCCACCTTGCCCGAGCCCTTCCCTACTTTGACCAAGCCTACTCCGCCATCCAGATCGGTCAGGATAAACTGGGCATTCTCGGTCGCCGCCGTCGCCCGGAAGCGCTTGTTCATTTCCGCGAACGATGCCGATGCAATATTGGCAAAGCCCTCCTGGTAGGCTTTCATCTCCTCCCCATAGCTATTGAGCTGGTTGCTGCCGGCATAGGTGCCGTAGCGCCCGCCCTGGTAAGCCGCAGCAGCAGACATGGCCATCGAGGCCACCGCCAATACGCCGGTAGCCGCCTTGATGAAGCCCCCTTGCCCCGGTGATTTGTGGTACGTGTAGAATTTTTCCGTCCCGTCAAAATCAAGCAGCATCATGCTTTGGCTGGAAGCGAGCAGTAGCCCCTCATCCCTCACCAGCAAGCTTGTGGGCGCTTCTTTTTCCTTAAACGCAATCTCGGCCAGCGTGCTGATATCCCCCGTACGCTCGTCTATCGCCACCACTTCGTCTCCCGTACTGATGAGGTAGCGCTGGTGGGCCTTATCGTATGCACTCGCCACGGCCCGGGCCTTCTTGTACTTGATGGGCTTGTTCCAGATGGATTCCCCGGTGGTGAGGTTTATGATATCCGCATCCGTATCCGTGATGTAGATGAGCCCTTGGGGGGTGAGCGCCATGGTGTGGATGTTTTCGCCCGTTTTGAGGGGCTTTTTAAAGAGCACGCTGCCATCAAAAGCGATTTTATTGATCCCCCCTTCGTAGATGCCGAATAGGATGCCATCGTCCATCACGTAGAAATGCTGCACGAAACCGTTTGTCTTGGGGGCTTTCTCCCAAAGATCTTCGCCCGTAGCGGCACTCAAAAACCCGATTTTCGACTCGGACGCCCCGGCAAGCCTGCCGGCGATGCCCTTTTTGCCCGAATTGTCTACATCGCTCACGATGGCCAGTCCTTGGGGCAATATCTCAAACCGGCTCACCTTGCCCTTTATCTTCCGCTCCTGCTTCCAGAGCTGTTCGCCGGTATGGCTTATTTTGTGCACGCGCGTATCGCCATTGGCACGCTCTTCAAACCCGTAGATCTCCGTGCCCGATTCATCGGCCACGAGCCAGGTGACCTTATCCAAATCCGCCTCCCATTTGATCTGCCCGGTTTTGAAGTCCGCGCACACGAGGTTTTTTGTCGTGGGTACCAATACGTTGTCCTTGTTGAGGTAGGGCTCACCAGCCGCCTGTGGGACACTGTTGCCGGTACGCACCTTGCCCGCACGGGCATCAAGCGACGAAAAGCCTTCCTGCTGGCCAGTGGCCAGATCATAGATGCCCACGGCCAGCATGTCGTTTTCGGCCTTGGTACGGTTGCCCACCACCACCAATTTGTTTTGCGGGAGGAATACCTTGGCTTTGGCTACCAGCTTCCAGCCATTTTCTTCCGTGGCAAAGAGCACCTTGCCCGATACCACGTCGATGACCGTCTTCTTCGAGCTCAGCAGGCTCCCCTGGTTGACGATCACATAGGGCGATAGCGGCACAAACTCCAGCTCTTCCTCTTTCACCTTGCCATACTCCTGAAACACAAAATGCGGTGCATCCGCACCCGGCTTGATGCCGGCAAAGCCCCCGCTGCCTGCCACCAGCAAGACGCCGGCATCCGTAAGATTCATCAATTCGATTTTTCCCCCCAGATCATAGGTGATGTCTGGCTGATCTTTTTTCTGTGCATAAGCTGCAACAATAAATGCCACCAGCGGTGTCAATAGTATCTTTTTCATGGTTACTAATTGTGTTATTAAATAGTAGGGTAAAAGTATACCTACCCCGAACGCGGTGGTATCCGGAAAATCACGTATCCGCAATACGGGTTTTTACGTACGCAAAACCGGTAGGATTGCGTATTGGCATGGCCTGCCGGCCAAGGTACTTTTGCCTTTGTTATAAAGCCAAAACAACATCATTATGCCAACAAAAATCAATACAACGATCATGTTCGTATGCCTTATTGCATCCTGCAACTGCTTCATTTTATCCTGCAAAAAGAAGGAAGACCCCGAGCCGCAGCTCCAAGCCACATTCCCCACGCCGAGCTACCCACAGCCCAGTGACGCCGATGCGGTACTGGTAGCCGTGATGGCTTCCGTGCCCGCGCCTGTGGATTTGCCCACGATACCGGGCATGCCTGCCAGTAGCCTGGAGATCCAATATGGCATGGGCATTGCCGCTTTTAAAGGAAATGCCAAAGCAGATAACGTGCGCTTAAACGACACCGAGCTGAAATTTGCCAATGGTGTGCACATGTGGCAGCCAGATTACTCCAACCTGACGAATCCGGCCAACCTCACCGGGATCACCTTCACCAATGGTGTCAACTGGAAAGTGACCAACCCGGCCATTGAAAAATCATTGACCAACTTGCCCGGCACACCAAAGGTGACCAGCGCCAAAACCATCACAAAATCGGCAGGGTATACCATCACCAACCAATCGGTAGGCAATGCCCAGAAGATATTATATGGCATCTACTCCGCCGATGGAAAATTTGTACTTAAAGAAGCTGACGGGGCAAGTACGCAGATCCATTTTTCCGCTTCGGAACTGGCCGAATTGGGATCTACGGAGCAAGGCATCATACAAGCCAATGCCTATGCTATCCAGGATGAGACCATCGGTGGGAAGAAAGTTTATTTCGTGCGCCAATCCTCGTATAGCCTGGTATCGGTGGCAATCAATTGACCAAATCGTGGGCAAAGGCATATTTGATGAGCCCTACCATGTTGTTGCATTTGATTTTCCGCATGAGATTCTTGCGGTGCACTTCCACGGTACGATCACTGATGCACAGCCGCGCAGCGATTTCTTTATTGGTGAGTTCTTTGACGATCAAGCGCAGCACCTCCACCTCGCGGTCCGTGAGCGATTCGTTTGGTTCGTGGTGTTTTGCCAATTGAAACAATCGCTGGGCGGCTTCAGCGCTGAGGTACGGTTTGCCCGCCAATACGGTTTCCATCGCGATGGCCAGATCGTCCATCGCACTTTTCTTGAGCACGTAGCCATCGGCCCCTGCCGAAATAGCTTCTTTGACGATAGACGCTTCGTCATGCATGGTCAGTACGATGGTTTTGAGCGCAGGGCGCAATATTTTGGCATGCCGGATGAGTTCCACGCCGGTCATATCCGGTATGGAATAGTCGGTCACCATCAAATCAGGGGCATTGACTTTAAGAAACGCCAGCGCGTAATTGCCCGATGTCATCGATGCGACGATGTCAAACTTGGGGTCTTCCTTGAAAACCATTTTCAACCCATCCGTCAGGATGGGATGGTCATCTACCAATAAAACGCTGTGTTT
This sequence comes from Parapedobacter koreensis, assembly GCF_900109365.1. GTDB lineage: Bacteria > Bacteroidota > Bacteroidia > Sphingobacteriales > Sphingobacteriaceae > Parapedobacter > Parapedobacter koreensis. The sequence goes on from NZ_FNZR01000014.1 coordinate 30,190, forward strand.
CATCGCCGGTCTTTGCAAAAAATTTTCTTGGACTGAACGCAAAGTTAACTTATTTTACGATTTTTATAGCATATGAAAACCTTTTGTAGACCTTTCCTCGCGTTGCTCATCGGCTGCCTGCCGTCGCTTTGCCGTGCCGCTACCCCAGAGACCGTGCCCGACGAAAGGCAGCAACTCAAACAATGGCTGGACGACTCGTATGAATACCGCTTCAGCAACCCCGATTCTTCGCTATACTACGGGTTTAAGGTGCTCGATGCCGCCAAGGCATCAAACCTGCGGGATGTCGAAGCCGATGCCCTGCGGAGCCTGAGCACCACCTACCAAGCACAGGGCGACTACCCACGGGCATTGGAATATGGATTCGAGGCCCTACGCTTAAGCCGGGAGCTGGATGACCCGCTCAAAACCGCGCATACGCTGAACATCCTTGGCATCACCTATGACCAGCAGGGCAATTTCCCCGAGGCCCTCCACCATTACCGGGAGGCCTATACCATGTATAAGGCCCTTGGCGATGATGAGTGGCTGGCGATGATCGCCGTCAACCTGGGCATATTGTTCAAGGGCCAGGGGGAGTACGAGCAAGTGATTCCCTACTACCGCGATGCCTACGCCATCTACCGCAAACTCGGCTTGCCCGCAGAAACCGCATTCTGCGAGACCAACCTGGGCTCGGTATTTTATTACACGCAGCAATACGATAGCTGCGTCTACTATTCATTGAAAGCGGAAAAAGCATTGGCCGAGCAGGGCTACCTGCAAATCCAGCCCACGGCCCAAAGCAACGCCGGGCTGGGCTACTTCGGCTTGGGCAGGTTCGGCGAAGCCAAGGACTACCTGGAGAAAGCGTTGGCGGCACACCGGAAATATGCCAACAAAAAGGAAATCGCTTTTGTGCTCATCCAATTGGCCCAGGTGTACCAGCAGCTCGGCCAACCCCGCAGCTCGTATGGGCTGCTTACCGAAGCCAGGCAAGTGGCGGAGGAGATCGGATCGGCCAAAGAGGCGATGGACGCATCAAAGCTGTTGGCCGCATACTATGCCGGCCAAAACGATTACCGCCGGGCATACGAAGCATACGCCGCCTACAGCACGGTAAAGGACACCCTGTTTGAGGAAGAAAAAGCCCGCGCCCTTACCAACTACCGCATCCAATACGAAACCGGGAAAAAAGAGCAGCAGATCGAAATCCTCCACCAGGAGACAGCCATCCAGAAGCTGCAATTGCGGCAGCGAGGCCTGCTCCTGCTGGTCGCATTGGGCGTACTCCTTGCGGGTGCCGCCACCGCTTACCTGCTATTCAAACAACGGCGGCTGAAGGCCGAGGCGCGCCTGCAACACGCCATCAGCCAGCAGCAGGAAAAGGCGACGCATGATGTGCTGGATGCTGAAGAACGCGAGCGCCGGCGCATTGCTGCCGATTTGCATGACGGCGTGGGGCAGCTCTTGTCTTCCGCACTGCTCAGCCTCAAGTTTGTAGACAAAGGCATGCGGGCCGGCGAGCCCATTCCTTTGGAAACCATCGACCGGGCCATCCAGCTCGTCAAGGAAAGCTATGAGGAAATGCGCGACATATCCCACCAGATGATGCCCAATGCGCTACTCAAGTCTGGTTTCGTATCCGCCGTACGGGAGTTTATCGGGAAGCTGGACAACCCGTCGATAAAAATAAGCCTCCATGTATCCGGCCTTGATGACCGATTGGAAGAACGGACGGAAACCATCCTGTACCGCATCATCCAAGAGGGTGTCACGAATGTCATCAAACATGCGGCCGCCACCAGCCTGGCCATCCAGCTGACGAGAGAAACCGAAGGGATTTCGCTCACCATCGAAGACAATGGAATCGGGTTTGATGCCAGCGGCCTGGTCGAAAAAACAGGTATGGGCCTGAAAAACATCCAGGACAGGATAGCCATCCTCAAGGGTTTTCTGGAGATAGACACCGCTCCCAGCAAAGGCACATTGCTGAGTGTATTCGTCCCTTCCTAGCCGCCCTTTTGCGTCACCCAGAAATTATTGAAGCCCAGCCCGCTCTGCAATTCCAGCAGTTGCTGCTGGAGCATCTCCAATACGGCCAGGAAATTATAGACAAATTGTACTTTATTTTCAGAGTTTTTGACGATGGTATTGAAATCCAGCTTTTTATTGATGGCCACCAGCGAAGCAATAGCTTTCTTCTGCTGCTCTATGGTATAGGGGTACTTCACGACCGTATGCCGCACTTCTTTGCTCCGAGAGGCGTAGTTGTACATCAGCCGCTCGTATACCAGCATGAGCTTATACAGATCGAAAGTAGCCAGCTCCTCTCCCTGGCCGGCATATTCGCCCATGATGCGCAAATCCGTGGTGATATTGCCCCGCTTGGCCTGCATCAGCCGCTGCTCCTCCAGCAAGCGCAATTGCTCCGATACCTCCTTGAATTGCTTGTAAAGCACCAGCTTCTGTATCAAGTCTTGTTTGGGGTCTATTTCATTGCCCGCTTCATCCAGCTCGGGCCGTGGCAGCAGCATCCTGGCTTTGATGCGCATCAGCGTAGCCGCCACAAAAATAAATTCGCTGGCCAGCTCCATATTGAGCGCCTGCATGTGCAGGATATAGTCCAGGAAATCGTTGGTAATCTTGGCGATGGGGATGTCATGGATATTCAGCTCGTCGCGCTCGATAAAGAACAACAGCAAATCAAATGGCCCCTCGAATTGCGGGAGCTTTATTTCATATCCTTCTGTCTGCATTTCAGTTTGCAAACTTACTCAACTTACCCCTGTCTTTCAAAACAATGTGCCTTGCCGCTTGTTTTTGTTTCAATTAAACGTGCAAAAAGCTACATTTGCTCATGAAACATGATCCTTGAAAAATTTAGATACATCACCATTGGATAATTATTAGTTACTTTGTACCGTTTTTCCAAACCGGACACTATGGAGATTGAAGCCGGAGCACTACTCAAAGACATACATACACCTGCAGACCTGAAGCGGCTTAGCCAAGCCGATTTGGCAAAGCTATGCGGCGAACTGCGCCAGTACATCATCGATACGGTATCCGTCCATGGCGGGCATTTTGCGGCCAGCCTCGGCGTGGTAGAGCTCACCGTGGCGCTCCACTATGTGCTCAATACACCATATGACCAATTGGTATGGGATGTAGGCCACCAGGCCTATGGCCATAAGATCCTCACGGGCAGGCGTCCGGTATTCCACACCAATCGCGTGCTGGGCGGCATCAGCGGCTTCCCCAAACGGGGAGAGAGCGAATACGACACCTTCGGCGTAGGCCACTCTTCGACGTCCATCTCGGCGGCGTTGGGTATGGCGGTAGCCTCGCACTACAAGGGCGAGACCGATCGCCAGCATGTGGCTGTCATCGGCGATGGTGCCATGACGGCGGGCATGGCCTTCGAGGCGCTCAACCATGCCGGTATCGAAAAGTCCAACCTGCTGGTGATCCTCAATGACAATTGCATGTCTATCGACCCCAACGTGGGGGCACTCAAAGATTACCTCACGAGCATCACCACCTCCAAATCGTGGAACCGCTTTCGTGACGATATTGCCTACGTGCTCACCAAGCTATCGGAAATCGGGCCCGATGCACTTGGCGTGGCCAAAAAAATCGAAAAGAGCATCAAAGGTACGCTCCTCAAAAACAGCAACCTGTTTGAATCGCTCAACTTCCGTTATTTCGGCCCCGTGGACGGGCATGACGTGAAGCGGCTGGTAAACACCCTGGATGACCTGCGTGGCATCCCCGGCCCCAAACTCCTGCATTGCATCACCGTGAAGGGCAAGGGCTATGCGCTGGCTGAAAAAGACCAAACCACCTGGCATGCGCCGGGCTTGTTTGACAAGATCACCGGCGAAATCAAGAAATCCAAGGCCGACAAACCCGTCGCACCAAAATACCAGGATGTCTTTGGGCATACGCTGGTGGAGCTGGCCGAAATGAATGACAAAATCATGGGCATCACCCCGGCCATGCCCTCGGGCTCTTCGATGAACATCATGATGAAGGCCATGCCCAACCGGGCTTTTGACGTGGGTATCGCCGAGCAGCATGCGGTGACGTTTTCTGCCGGGCTGGCCACACAGGGCATGGTACCGTTTTGCAACATCTACTCCAGCTTCATGCAACGTGCCTATGACCAGGTGATACACGACGTGGCTATTCAAAACCTCCATGTGGTTTTTTGCCTGGATCGTGCCGGTATCGCGGGCGCGGATGGCCCCACGCACCACGGAGCCTATGACCTCGCTTACATGCGCTGCATCCCCAATCTCAAGGTGGCAGCTCCCATGAATGAGGAAGAACTGCGCAACCTGATGTATACCGCCCAGCAGGACGGCATGGGTCCCTTCGTGATCCGGTATCCGCGCGGCCAGGGCGTCATGACCGATTGGCGGAGGCCCCTCAAAGCCCTCGAAGTGGGCAAAGGCCGCAAACTGTGCGATGGCGAAGACGTGGCCCTGCTCAGCATCGGCCACATTGGCAATGAAGCGACAAAGGCTTGCATCACCCTCAACGAGGAAGGCATCTTCCCCGCACACTACGACCTGCGCTTTGTAAAACCACTGGATGAAGCCCTCCTCCATGAGGTCTTCGGCCAATTCAAGAAAATCATTACCATCGAGGATGGATGCATCCAAGGGGGCATGGGTAGCGCCGTGCTGGAATTCATGGCAGACCATGGCTACCAAGCATCCGTAGTGCGGCTCGGCATACCCGATGAGGTGGTAGAACATGGCGAACAGCAGGAACTTTGGAAACTATGCGGCTATGACAGCCAATCCATCATCCATACCGTGCGGAAAATAGCGGTAAGCCGCAAAACGGATGTCCTTGCCGGATAACAGGTTTGTTACAGCCCGCTTTTTGTTTCGTTTCAGGATTTACTAACTTAGCTGCCAATACCATATTGGTGGTTTACATCCATTTCTCAGAGCAACGCATCATGAACTTAAAGAAACTGCGCTTCATTTTTTTGGCGACATGCCTGTTTTTCACACAAGCAAATGCCCAAGAATCCATTCCCCGGCCCAAGCTGGTCGTGGGGCTCATGGTTGATCAAATGCGCTGGGACTACCTCTACCGCTTTTATGACCGCTATGGCGAGGGCGGCTTCAAGCGTTTGCTGGGCGAAGGGTTTTCCTGCGAAAACACCTACATTCCCTATGTACCCACCTACACGGCCATTGGCCACAGCACGGTATATACCGGCAGCGTACCTGCCATACATGGCATTGCCGGCAATGACTTCATCATCCAGCAGACGGGGCAGCACATGTATTGCACCCAGGATGACAACGTAAGCGGCGTAGGCACCGATGAGGCCGAAGGCAAGCAATCGCCCCGCAACCTGCTCGCCTCTACCATCACCGACCAGCTCAAGCTGGCCACCAACTTCCGCTCCAAGGTGATCGGCATTGCCATCAAAGACCGTGGGGGGATTTTGCCTGCCGGGCACTTTGCCGATGCCGCTTATTGGTTTGAGGGCAATTCGGGCAATTGGGTATCCAGCACCTTCTACATGCAGGAGCTCCCCGAGTGGGTGCAGCAGTTCAACGCCCAGAAGCTTACGGAAAAATACCTCCAGCAAGACTGGAATACGCTTTATCCCATTGAAACTTATGGCCAGAGCATCGAAGACGACAATCACTACGAAGCCACTTACCGCGGCGAGGAGTCGCCCGTCTTCCCCAAGAAGCTCGCGACCCTGGTGAAAGATAACGGCTTCGGGCTGATACGCAGTACGCCATTCGGCAATACTTTGACCCTCGATTTGGCCAAGGCCGCCATCAGCAACGAACAGCTGGGCCACAATGCCGGCGGGTTTGCCGATTTCCTCTGCGTGAGCCTCTCTTCTACGGACTATGTGGGCCACCAGTTTTCTGTAAACGCCATCGAAATCGAAGATACGTACCTGCGACTGGATAAGGAATTGGAAGCGTTCTTTGCTTACCTGGATGAGCAGGTAGGGCAAGGCGAATATACCTTATTCCTCACCGCCGACCACGGTGCGTCGCACAACCCGCTGTTTTTCATGGACAAGCGGGGCAATGCCGGTTATTTTGACGAGCGCAACGCGCTTTCCGGTATCAACGCCCTACTGGCCGAAAAATTCGGGCAGGAAAAAATCGTCCGTAGCCTGATGAACTACCAGGTGCATTTGGATTATGACGTGATTAACGCCCATGATTTGGACGAGGAAGCCATCAAACAAGTGGCCATCAAATTCCTGCGCACGCTGGAAGGCGTGGCCTTCGTGACGGACATGGAAAAGGCTGGTTCCTCCAGCATCCCCGCGCGTATCCGCGAGCGCATCGCCAATGGGTATAATCCCAAGCGCAGTGGATGTATCCAGATCATCCTCGAACCGCAGTGGTACAGTGGCTCTCCCCGCGCGCGGGGCACCACCCACGGTACTTGGGCTTCCTATGATGCCCATATTCCGCTGGTATGGATGGGCTGGGGCATCAAACATGGCGCCACCAACCGCGAGACACATATGACTGATATTGCCTCTACCGTGGCTGCGCTGCTGCACATTGAGGAGCCCAACGGGAATATCGGGCATCCGGTGGTGGAATTGTTGGATGAATAAAGAATTCGTTCTTCCGTGCTTCTTCGGGTTGAGGTCAAATCGTATATTTTTTGTAATTTTGTATCTGGAGGTTTATATGGCAACGATTTCAAATCCACATACAGAGTTAAATGCACTGCAAATTTCCTTATTGAGGATGTTTAATCGACCGATGTCCGAAAGGGATGTTCTGGAACTGAAAAATGTGCTGGTAAAACATTATGATAAACTCCTGAAAAAGGAAGTTACTCGGATCGTAGAAAAAAAAGGATATACACAAGACGATTTTGATAACATGCTCAACGACGAAAGTTAATGCGCGTAGTTGTCGATACCAATTGTCTACTCGCCTCAATACCGCCCCAAAGCGGGTATTATTGGCTCGCGGATACCGCACGGTAGTGGTGCTGTTGGATGAATAACAAGGTATCAAAGGATACCAAAAAGGCCACGGGGCGTATAGCTCCCGTGGCCTTTTTTGCTGCTTTCTGCGGCGCATTACCTGCGGCGCCGGTGTAGGCGCTGCAACAGGAGCGTCACGCTGAAGCTCACTACCGCACCGATGGCGGCGAGGATAGCTGTCTTGAGCACGTCGTGCATGCCCAATTGGCCTGCGATGCTCAGCAAGGTACCGCCTGTGGTGCCGATGCCGAGCTGTTGGTTAATCTTCATCATCGGCCGCTCCTTTCTTTGCGGCACTTTCCACCGCCTCCAGCACACCCAGTGCCAGTGCCATGTACTTGGCCACGGCTACCACTTTCAGTGGCAGCTTCAGCGGCGAGGCGATGATCAATTGGCTGGCTACGGCCAGCCCTTCTTTTATCCGGTCATATACCGTCGGCTTGCCCGCTGCGGGTACCTCCTCGGCTTTGTCGTCTATTTTTGTTTTCATTGTTTTTTTGTTTTTGTTTCAGCATTCCCAACCGCACCTCCACTCGTTTTTAGGCCTATTGCTCCACAGCTGGATCCGGTGCGCTCCGCTTCCGTTTCCTAGGATGGGGCGCTGTTAGCAAGACCAACGAAACTGTAACGCTCGCTTCGCTCACGCCACTAGGTTTCTCTTGGGCTTGCTAAGCAGCTTGGGTGGGAATTAAAAAACCCTGCCCACCCCACCCCGGCTTTTACACCCGTTGCATAGTCCGGCCTTGGGTGCGGGCGCTGTTAGCAAGACCAACGAAACTGTAACGCTCGCTTCGCTCACGCCACTAGGTTTCTCTTGGGCTTGCTAAGCAGCTTGGGTGGGAATTAAAAAACCCTGCCCACCCCACCCCGGTTTTACGCCTGCTGCAGCGTCCAGCCTTGGAGGTCCAAGCGAAGCGACGGAGATCCCAGCTGGCGATCAGCAGGCTAAAACCAATTCTCCACCACCACCCTATTATTCCCCCTCTCAATCTCCCCCACCAGCAGCGGGTACACATAGCGGTAGGCTGCGGCTGAGTGCATCACCTGGTAGTCCCCATCCAGCAGCTGCCAGTAGGAGCCTGTGAGCGGGCAACCCGCCGTCTGCGTGTGGTAGTTGCCAATGTGGATGAAGACCAACTGGTAATTCGGGATTTCCGTGATTTCCACCATGCCCCGGTGCATGTGCGGGTATTTCGGGCCGTAGCGGGCGTTCATGCCTGCGCCGTGGTTGAGCGAGAGGCCGTACTCCCCCTCGGGGATACAGGTGATGCCGGGTATCTTCTCCGGCCGGATGGCATCTTCCAGCAGGTAGCAGGCAAAGAGCCCGCCGATGTAGAGGTGGCTGAGGGTACTGTTTTTGCCCTGTGCCACGCGGATGATTCTGATGGGTTCCATTTGTTCGTGATTTATTGATTTACGACATGCGGAATGCTGGATTCGCTTCCGCAGTGGAAAAAAGCAGCGGGGCTTTCCCCGCCCCGCTGCCAAGGGCCCGGTGGCCCGGAGAGCCGCTAAGGCTCGGTTTCCGTTCCTTCGGGCTCTTCCTCCCCGTCCGGTTCGGGCTCAGGTTCGGAGCCATCGCCCGCGAGTGTCACGGAGCCTACATACTGGCTTGCGGATACGTCCGTGCCGTCACGATGCTGTGCAAACACCCACACGTGCAGCTCGTGCCCGGCAAATACGGCGGGGAGTTCCAGCGCCAAGCCTTCATCTTGCCGGAATGCACTGGTGTTGGTCGTGTATACGTCTTCCGTACGGTTGTAGAGCAGCACAAACACGCGATCGTCGTTGTGCACGCCCGGATCAGGCAGCAGCGGATTCGGCGGCGGGGTGCGGTCTACCCAGCCAAGGGTGAGCTGGTACGGCTGGTCGGAAGCCAGCGTGAGCCCCATGAGCTTCTCCATGCCGCCGTTGCTGATGGCCACCTGCGCGTAGTCGATCCCAAAATCCGGGTATTCGCCTACGATTGCATGGTTGATGAATTGGCGGATGCCCTGGTTGAAGCCCGTGTTGCGGCTGCGCACACGATCCATGAAACCGATGCGGAGGATGGACTTCATGGGCCGCATGAAGCTTACCGCCATGCCGAAGCGCAGGCGCTGTGCCGCCTGCCGGGGCGAGTTGGACTTATTTTTGAAACGCGAGAGACCGCGGATGTAGCCGATGCTGCGCCAGTTGGCGCCCACCACGCTGCCGGCCTTGCCGGAGAAAGAGCCGTTGAGGCCCTGGTTGTATGTTGCCATAACGTTGAAAAATTTAAAAGTTTAAAAATCCTGTTCATTTACTCCGATACGTCTTTGTCACCGGTGATTGCGTATCCTGGCAGCAAACATAGGGCTACCCCCTGGGCAGGAAGACCAACGATAGGAATTGATAGGAATTGGTAGGGACTGATAGGAAATGGGGGCACGTTCGCTGCTTCTCTGCTGCGTATCCGCTTGCGCTCCGCTCCGGCTGGATACCCGCTGCGCACCTGTGTATTGCCCGCTACGCTGTTTCTCCGCTATTTCTCCGCTTGTTGTCCGCTGCTTCTCCGCTCGTTCTTCGGTGCTCCTCCGCTGCTCCTCCGCTTGAGCAGCGGAGAAACAGCGGAGGAGCACCAACGGAAGTGCGGGGCAAGTATGGCTTAGGCAATAGCCGAGTACCCGGTAGGAGCGCAGATAAAACGGAAAGTCGTCGAAGGATGGGTGGGCCGGTTTTTATTTAGGCCAATTGGAGCAATTTTTCCGTATAATCGACCATGAATAACGGGATGTTTAACATACCATTATCCATTTTTAGATTTCTTAGCGAATATCGAATTCGCACCGGAGGTTTATACTGTTCGTTGTAGATAGTGAGGCTTCGGCTCCTTACGTTTTCATCGGCCTTGACTTCAATGGGGATAATATCATTCTTTACCTGCAGCAAAAAATCGACCTCCGCTTGGTTGCCCGATGTCCAATACCGAGGCATGCCTTCAAAACAGGCCACAAGATGCTGCAACACGAAGTTTTCGGTCAGTGCCCCCTTGAATTCCGTAAAGAGGCGGTTGCCTTCTTTTACGGCGATGGGATCCAACAAGGCGAGGCGGCGCAAAAGCCCGACATCCAAGAGGTATGCTTTAAAGGCAGATAAGTCGTCATAAGCCGATAAAGGCAGGCCGGGTTTATTGTTCCTAAATATGCGATGGATAAGCCCGGCATGCGAAAGCCAAAGCAATGCATCCTCATAGTCTCTTGCCCTTGCCCCTTCACGCACCGTTTGATACAGAAATTTTTTATTGTCTCGTGCTAATTGCGACGGGATAGAAGACCAAATATATTGGATTTTCGGTATATCCTTGTTGTCTGCATGTTTCGAAAAATCGAGCGCATAAGCATTCAATATATCCTGCAATACCTGTTGTGTGGTTTGCACGTCTCCCGTTTCTACCAATGTTGCCACCACCTCAGGCATGCCACCGGAAATAAAATATGTTTTCAGTTTGTCCACCAACGGATTGAAGAAAATATCGGGCAACGGCGCCAGCTGATCGATGCCATTCAGGTAGTCGAACAGTTGTGGGCTATCTATGGAGAGGAATTCGGCGAAACTGATCGGATTGACCTGCATGAAGGTCACTTTGCCCACAGGGAATGATTGTCCCTTTGACATCGCCACCCCCAATAGCGAGCCCGCGCTTGCCACGGCATATTCAGGGGCGTTTTCGCAAAAGTATTTGAGGGTATTCAATGCATCATTACACTCCTGTATTTCGTCAAAAATTATCAGCGTTTTTTGAGGGACGATGGTTCTTCCGTGCACCAATGAAAGGTTTTGCACGATGCGTTGCACATCTTTCGTGTTCTCGAAAAACTGTTTAAGTTCGGGTTGTTCTTCAAAATTGAAATAGGCCACATCTTCAAATTCCGCTTTGCCCAATTGCTTTAATAACCAGGTTTTGCCTACTTGTCTTGCCCCCTGCAACACGAGCGGCTTGCGGTTTGGCGTGTTTCTCCATAATCCCAACTTTTGTTGGATGGTGCGTTGTATTTTCATCTCCCTTAGATAAGTGCCAAAAATGTGATTTTTTTCACATAATCAATAGTTAATATGTGCAAATCTATAATTTTAGCCAATATTAACTGCCAAAAATGTGTATGAAATCACATTTTTGGCAGTTAAGTTGTGATTAGCAAATTCCCTTGCCAAGCCCTTTACCCCCTGTACCGGTACTTGCGCGCTTCCATCAGCTCGCGGATATCGCGCTTGTAGTAGCGGTGCTGCCCCTTGCCGCCACGGGGGTTGAGCTTGCCCTCCCTTACCCAGCGGTAGTAGGTGGCCTCGCCGATGCCGAGGTAGTCTTTCACCTGCTGCTTATCGAGGTAGTCTTCCAGTTCATCGGCTGATGTATCAGCACCGGGCTGCAGTACAACGCGGCAAAGCCGATGATCGGCCTCCTGTAGCGCTACCAGTTTTTCCAGCAGCCGGTGCATGTCTTGCACGGTAATGCGGAGCTGGTGGATATCATTTTTCATGACCCACCGCTTAATTTCAGCAATTTAGCGCGGTTGGCTTGCGTGATGCTGATGAGCTTACCCTTTGGCAGGCTAAGCATCAGATGACCACTGCTGCGTATTTCCGATATCCGATCCAGCGCTACTATATAGCTTTTGTTCGTTTGGAAAAACTGTTTTTTGGGGAGATGTTCTGCCACACTCCCAAAAGACTGCTTAGCCAAGACGGTGATTTCTCCACCGGTTTTTGGATCCACCAGTGACACGTTGCAATAGTGGTCTACAGCACGCACATAGTTGATGTCTGCTACATCGATAAATTTGCGGATTCCGTTACCGACTTTTACATTCAGGTAATCCTGATATACCTCCGGATCTTCCTCGCTCACGCGGCCAAGCCGCCGTTTCGCCAATTGAACGGCTTTCACCAGTCTGTCGAACGGGATAGGCTTCATCAAATAGTCTACGACCTCCTGTTCAAAACCCTGAGCCATAAACTCCGAGTAAGCCGTACAGATGATGGTAACCGGCGGTTTGGGCAACAAGTGGAGTAGTTCCATCCCGTTCAGTCTCGGCATGTCAATATCAAGGAACAAAAAATCGACATCATGCTTGTCGAGAAAGGCTCTGCCAGCCTGCGCATCCGGAAAAATACCAGCAAGGTGGAGTTCGTCAAATTTGGCCAATTGTGTCTGCAACGCGGTCGCATCATTGAAATTGTCATCGATGATGACATACGTAAATAACGGTTTCATATATGTGTAGTTTATGGTAATTAATTACTTATTCAATAATGGATAACGATAGCTATCTCATACATCCGGCCTTCATTGACGATGGTTATTTCATGCCGTGACGGCGCAAGGTAATCCAATTGCTGCCGGATGCTACGCAACCCAACCCCACTTTTGGGTGCAGCCAACACTTTTGCCGGATCCACACCATTCCGGCAGGTGATAGCGAGCATTTTTGCGGTACTGCTGAACGCCAGCGTGATGGGCTCATCGACACCAGATTGGTCGGCAAACTTAAATGCATTCTCCAGCAGCGTACTCATCAAAAAGGGCGGGATCTGCCGGGCAATCAGCGGGTGGCTGGGAAGGATGACCAAAGCGGGCTGGTTATTATTGATTGCTCCATTGAGCAGCTGCATCAATCTGACGAGGTGGAGCTCCGCTTGCAGGGTCACGAGATTGGCGTCCGGCCCGCCGTGTTGGTAGTAGTAGTTGAGCACCTCCAGATAAGCATCGAATAGCTCCGTCACATCCAGTCCCCTACCGATCTTCTCCCGGAGGCTTGCCGTCACACTGTGCAGCCAATGGGATTTCAGCTGGCCCGAAGAAGCTGCAAAACGGAGCCGCTGGTTTTCTTGCGCTATCCCCCTGTGCTCCTTTTCGGCCGCCAGCGCACGCTCCGCCACCTCCTTGAGTTGCCGCTCTTTTTCAATGATCTTCTCCTTTTCAGCCAGCAGCACGAGCTGCCGCGCTTTGTTTAGTTTCGCGAATTGATAGATCAGCACGGCCATCAAGGATTTTTCAAGGTAGGACGTCAGGTTACGGACGTACTTGCCGATGTGGAACTCCCGGCCTGTATGAAACAGCGCAATACCAACTCCCGGAAACCAAACGTAAATCAGCAGGTACACAACCACATACCAGGCGATGATGAGCCCAAACAACTGCACCGCCAACAGCCTGACGCGACTGTAGGTGAAAAACCGGTTGCAAATCCCGTTCAACGAGTAAAAAACGACGATGTTGATGCCTATCATCAACGTCAGGCCAGCCAGGTAAACGTCTTTATTTCCCAGCAGATTCATCCCGAATACCACAAGTGAATAGCCGACCAACACATACAAGTGATAACGGAAGTGAAAGGAAACATTGGAAAAGGTAGTTTCCATTAGGTAATGTTTATGTTCACTTAGGTGAACAATTTTAACGAAAAAGCAGGTCAATCCCGCCCGTGTCCCAAAAAAGTTTCATGGAGGTAGTACCAATGATCCCATTGCCAAGGCTCCTCGCGGGCGATGGAGGCCAGATCTGCATACATGGCGGCAGTGACTTCCAGCGGTGTTTCGGATGGCATTGCGTCCTGCTGATGACCGTAAGATCGGCTATGCCACAGCGCTACCCCGCCCGCTTGCTCCCGTATGGCCAGCACGCCGTGAAAGGGTATCCCTGCCCGCCGGGCCAAGTGCGCTAAGCCGATACGCACATGCACATTTACCCCCAAAAAAGGCAGCTGATGCACATGCTGCTGGCCGGCGGCCCCTCTATTCCCATCCAAATAGCCCACCACGGTGCGCCCATTTTTTACTGCCCGGAGGATGTGCAGGCCCGCCATCGGGTGATCTGCCGTGATCAATATACACTGCTTGCTATTGCCACCGATGGATAGGCCTTGTTGCATGAATGCCGTACCCTGCCGTTCTTTCACCGTGCTGGATACCAGCAATGCTGTAGGCACGCCGCTTTGGGCCAGCAGGTAGTTGATCAGCCGGTAAGACCCTGTGTGGAACGTACCGATGATGGCCGGACGGTGCCGGAGGCTATCAAAATCAAGCACGCGCTCTCCACGCCAGTGCCACGGCACCACACCGTGGTGCACCTCATCGAGAAAACACAGCTGCCGGTTTGCGACCGCTTTCCGGAATAGGTGGAGGTGCCGTTGCAAGGGTATATCCGGCAAGGCAAGCCCCAGGTTGGTGGTGAATAATGCAAACTTGCGGTAGGCTGCCACGCTGGTGGTGACGGACAGTAATGAGGCTTCCTGCTCTATCTGCTGTTTTTCGTGTAAGTAGTTGTTGTACATGGTTTATCATTGTTTTGAAAAAGGTTTTTAAAGCAAGCCGGGCAATGCCCGGCTTGACCATCAGAGATAAATGTGCTCGCACTTATCATCTTCATCGAGGATAGGAAAAAGCAATTCGTATGCTTCGTTCAGTGATGCTTCCATGATGGAAAGGTGTTTGAGGTTAGTCCTACTCTGTTTCTCAGGTTTTCGGAATCCCCTGTGGCTGGCGGCGCCGCCAACCGCGTTCGTATCGACATCGGCTAACTTCCGCATTCCTGTTGGTTCCTCCGCTCAAATCCGCGTGAAAACCGATTTCCTTGGCGTGAAAGGGGCAATTTGCTGCGTGACCGGATTCACGCAGGCTATTGCACCTTTCACGCAGGGAAAAACAGCTTTCACGTCATAAATGACGGTTTCGGCCACCTATCGCTTACGTTCGTAGGAGATAAATCCAAACAATTATGGAAAAACTACTGACCATCCATTTCATCCAAGCGCCGGACAGCCCTTTCAAACCGCTGAACCGGCCTGTCCGCGAAAGCGACTACCGGCTCCACCACGCGGGCCGCAGTGTACTCGAACATACCGAAGCTCACCTGTATGCCCAGGCCATCGACGGTTGGCAATTCCGGATTTGTTTATATACGGCAGATGTAGCCCATAGCCAGCCCATCCGCATCCGGGTAGATGAAGGTTGCGTATTGTTTATCTATCAGCTAAAGGGCAGGTTGGATCGCCTGCTTGACGGCGGAGTCTCTCTCCGGCTGGAAGCATCACAATATTGCGCCTGCTACCTCGCACCGGGCAACTACGCGACCAACCTGACTCCCGGCAAGCACGAGACCTTAGTCTTCGGCTTCCCATACGGCTACCTCGTATGGCTTACGCGGCGCTACCCGTCGCTACGCCCGCTGGCCGATGTGTGGAAGACTACTCCCACACAGACTTCATGCCTGCCCAAGGCCACCATGCAACAGGATGAGTGGCTCACGCTGGCGCGGGTGATACACTGCCCCAAGCGCGGTGACGAGCTGGATGGTGCGCTGAAGGTATATTTGGCGCGGTTCCTCGCGCTGTATGACGAGCGGATACAGCGGCTACCGGATACGGGGCAGCATGAAGCATTGCTGGTGAAAATAAGCACATACGTGGCGGCACATTTTGCCGATCCGCAGGCGGTGAAGCTGGCGGCCATTGCCGCACGTTTCGGCATTTCGGCCAGCCGCTTAAACAAGGCGTTTGCTGCACGTTATGAAAGCACCATTGCGGATACCGTAGTACGCTGCCGCATCCAGGTTGCCAAGGGGCTATTGGAAGATACGGCGTTTCCATTGGCTACCATTGCCGAGCAAGTGGGCTTTGCACATGCCGAAAGCCTCAGCCGGGCTTTCAAAAAAGCGGTGGGGGTATCGCCGATGCATTACCGGCTAACCAAACAAGTCTGAATGTGTACCGGTACGAACCAATTCGAGCAATCGGATTTCTTCGTTCTCGTCCCAAATCAGCAATAAATCAGGCTTTACATGGCATTCCCAATAGCCACTATAGTTACCTTTCAGCTTGTGTGGCCGGTGCTTTGGTGCTAATCCTGAATGGCCATGTTCAACCAGTACTGAAATAAGTTCCTGAAGTAATGCAAAATCTTTTTGCGAACGTTTCTTGAGCAGCTTGAGGTCTTTTAGAAACTTGGTGGAGGTTATCAGTTGATAATAGGGCATAATGGACAAACCGGGGTTCAGATACTATTGAACAGTGCCTCCACACTATCGAATTTCTTGCCTTTACCCTGCTTCAATTCCTGCATCGCGGCGATGGTCTCTTTATTGGGTTCCTTGGCCTTCTCTTTCTTGACTTTTACCACAACGCCCAATTCTTTCAGCAACGCTTTTATCAATGCTGTTTTCTCGTCCGGTACCTTAATTTCCAACGTCTGCATAGCGAAATCAATTTATGCAAATATAAGCTTTTACAAATAAACAAGCAACCCAGCCCAACCTTTCACTCCACCTAACCCATCCACCCGCTCACCGGAAAAAAATCCACGCATCGGCCGTTTCGGTCAGCAACATGGGGCTGTATCCTGCTTTCCTTTGTAAGCATGAAGGCAACGCATTACATCACATTTATCACCGTCGTTTTTATCGGGCTGTTTTTCTTCACGGGTATGGAGAAGGTATGGTACCATCGTACCTTTCACATCATGCTGCACAAACAGCCCCTGGCGAATTGGATGAAAGCTGCCCTTGACTGGGGCTTGCCATTGGTAGAGCTCGCAGCAGTGGCCCTGCTTACCATCACCCGTACCCGCTTGTACGGCTTATGGGCATCGGCCGCATTGATGCTGGCATTTGCCGTATATACCGCATATGCGGCCTCCGAACCCTATGGCGAGGTCGTATGCGCCTGCGGCAAGTTGTTCAGCAGCCTTAGATGGAGCCAGCATTTCTGGGTAAATGTGGGATTGGCGGCAATGGCTGCCACCGGTGTATTACTGTATCATCGAATTAGTAAGAAGAAAACCGCAGCAGTTGGCTGACGGCATGTATATACGATCTCCGTGCACGGTCGCCGGGCTGGCCAACCCGGCAAGCACAAGGGCGGGACATATGGGATTCCCAAAGCGGTTCGACCAGTAGATTCATCCAATAGGAAGGCGGCAAAAGCCATGTGCCTTCACCTGCGCCGAAGCGCAAACCAAACAGAACCGGTCTTAGGGAGCCCTGCATCCTGCCCCAGTGATTAACATTAAAAAACGGAACAAATATGATTAAACTAAGAAAGCAGCTACCCTTGGTAGCGATGTTGCTGGCGCTCACAGTGTTCGTCGGCAAGGCCGCGGTGCAGGCATTTAGCACCGCAAGCAACACGATGTGGTTGTATGACATTGAGTCGGACGACCCCACCAATCCGGCAAACTACGATGAAGCTCCCGCGGGAGCAGAAAACAATTGCCAGGGCAGCGGGGAAGTATGCGTGGTTGAAGCGCCGGACAACGGCGGCCAACCCAACCTTGAGGCCGTAACCGATTTGTTGGAGGCATTGGAATCCAGATCACCGCATGCCAACATCACCTACGGGTTCTTTTCCGGAAACTAACGTCGGTTAGACAGCTGATTTGAGAACGGGTGCGGCTTGGCCGCACCCGTATTGGTTAGCGGAGATTTTGAACAATGTTATTCTGACCGATCACGCTGCTTGGAATCAAAAACGTATACCTTGGATCGTTTGCTTCCAACAGATAATCCACGCCTCCAAGGGTACGCTTCAATGTCGTTACCAAAAAACCTGCTGCATTCAACCTGCGCAAATCACTCCACCGGATTCCACCCCTAAAGACCAATTCTTTTTCCCTTTCTTCCAGCACCATGCGCAATGCCTGCTCATCAGTGGCGACCTGCCGGGCGACATACGTACCCGTCTGCCATCGCCTGGCGAGCAACTCATCCAGTATGCGCACGCCATCCTCCCGCCTTCTGGTACGGATGAGGCTTTCCGCCTTGATCAGATATACCTCATCCACGGCCAATCCGGCGAAGACGCTGTGAATATTGCCATAGTAGGAGCCCTTGAATTGAAGGCTTCCATCGGCGCGGGTATCAAAGAAAAGATATCTACGGAGATCATCTTCGTCATATGACGAATAAAGCACGGTGTCTACGCGCGCGCGGGCAGCAGCATGTACACCCGAAAGTCCGGATAGCATGGCGTTGAAAATTACTTCAGGATTCAGCTCAGCGAAACTGTTTGCCTGGTTGGCATCCAACGTGTTATAATCCATCAACTCCGACTGAATAGCGAGGCAGGAATCCGAAGCTTCCAAGGCATCGTCATACCGACCCATCGTAAGATACAAACGGGCCAGCGCCGCATACGCCGCAGCCTTGGAGGGGCGGGTAGCCAATGCCGCCCGCTCAGGCAAAAGCTGCGCGGCCTGCTTCAGATCAGCCTCAATTTGCCGGTACGTATCGCCGACCGTAGAACGCTCTGTGGGTGCATTGATATCCGGTGTAAACCGAAGCGGGAGCCCATAACCGCTGGACTCCTCATCGCGGCGGTACTGTGGTACGAAAAGCTGTGACAGGTGATAATATGTCCACCCCCTAATGAATAATGCAGCGCCCTTTGCTTGCTGGCGGTCGGGCTCACCCAAGCCATCAAGCAACGCGTCGTCGATGCCTTCCAGCACGACATTGGCATAAAAAATTTTCTCGTAGCACACTGCCCAATCTTGTTCACTATCTACGTCGGCCTTCCAGACGTAAGTATCCCGAGCGTGATCCGACCGTGCACCCCAGTCGGTCTCCGTGAGGTAATAATAGTCTGCGGCGATGTCGCCGGATTCGGGATAGTATTCATTCATGCGCGCTTGGTAGTCAATCAACGCCTGAAAATCACGGACAGAAGACGGTATCGCAAGCGACGAACTCGGCTTTTCCGCAAGGTAGTCCTCGCAACCGGACAAGAAAAAACAAAGGCCTGTCAATCCCATCCAAAGCGGTAATTTCTTCATTGCTTTCATGATATAAATGATTAAAAGTCCATGGCCAATCCAAATGCTATACTCCGTGCGGCAGGCGTCGCCAGGTAATCGGGGTCCAATCCCACATCGTTGGCTTTCCAGAGCAGCCCGAGGTTGCGGGCGTAGACCGTTGCACGGATTTGACGGAAGGGCAGCCGCCCGTTAGACATGTCAAAAACATATGTAATGTTTACATCCTGCAGCCTGATGTGATCACCGCGTTCGGCGGTCACCTCCGAATCACGGTAGAAGGCATCCCTATTGGCACTGCCCGGTATGCGCATAGATGGCACGGTAGTCTGACGTTCGTCACCAGCGTGCTGCCAGCGTTTGTAGTAATCGGCATGCAGCGCCGCCACACCACCCGACAGGAAGGATGCATAAGCCACCGTCTCACGCCGGAAAAAGTATCCAAACCGATACGTCACATTTGCCGATACGGATAGGTTTTTCCAAGTGAACGTATTGCGGAAAGCGCCGAAATAGGTGGCCAGTGTCGATCCATGCAGCACGACATCTTCTTCCGTGGCATTCCGCGTGATGTTGTTGTAGTCGTTTGATACTTCACCGTTGAGGTAGCCCATAGGATCGCCGTTTTCGGGGTCAAGCCCGGCAAACCGGTAGCTGATGAGCGCATAGGGTGTGCGTCCTACAAAGGGTGCGATATTGTTGCCCGTTCCTACCGAACTGCTATACGACCACGGATCGTTGTGGTATTCGGTCAGCATATTGGTATTATGTGAAAACAGCAAATCGCCTATCCAACCGAATACCCCTACATCGGCGCGGCCCTGTAGTGATATGTCCAATCCGCGATTGCGGATACTTGCACTATTCCGGGCAAAGGACGTAAAGCCGGAAGTCGGATCGGCCACTATCGTGCTGATAAGGTCCGTCGCGTCCTTGACGTAGTACTCAATGCTACCGCTCAGGTATCGGCCCTTGGTGGCAAAATCGAGCCCGATGTTCCATGTGGCCACGTCTTCCCACCGCAGTTCGGGGTTCGGCGGGTTGGCCACGATGGCATACGGGAAGCGGCCGAGGCGGCTGTATCCCCGGTATTCGATGGTGGTCACTGCCGCCCTGCCATTATCCACATTGCCGGCATGGCCGTAGGTGGAACGCAGTTTCAGGTGGGGCATGGCCGACCATGCGTAAAACGGTTCCTTGGCAATGTCCCACGCCAGCCCCGCCGACCAGAAGGGCGACCACCTGTCGTTGGTGGCTACGCCGAACAGGTTGGACGCATCCCGCCGGGCACTTGCCGAGGCGGTGTACCTTCCGTTGTAAGTGTAGGACGCATTGGCATACAGCGATACGAACCGCGATACCGTGCGGCTGCCGGAGCCCACGTAGGGGATGAACGCCCGGCTGGAGGGGCTGGTATAGCGCGGGTACTGGTTGGCATAGTCCACGCCCTGGCTGATGCGCAGATCGGCGTCGTAGCCGTACAGCCTGTCGCTGCCGGATTCCGTGCCCGCGTGCCTTACCTCCCCGCCAGCGATGGCCGCCACGCTGTGCGCGGCCCAGTCACGGCGGTAGTTGGCCTGCCCGCGCAGGCCATAGGCCTGCAGGCGGGAACGGCCGGCATCCAGTATGCCCCCGAGCGGGACTGGCCGGATTACGTTGTCGCCCGCCAGCTGCGTGAAGGAGTTGATAAGGTCGCGCACGTAGTACGACCGCTCATCCTGCAATTGCCGGGAGTCGCTCCATTGGTTTTCATACTGGCCGCGCACCTCCGTGCTCAGGTGTGCCGTCCACTGGTAGCGTGCCGAAAGGTTGAACAGCAGGTTCTGCAGCTTGGTGGTATTATCCGCCAGGGACAGCTCTTCATAGGGCCGGTACCGCCAGTCCAGCAGCCTGCCCGCCCCCGCCGTATCGGCATAGCCCAAGCGGCGGTCGCGCACCACCACGGCGGGCCGGCCCTGTTCGTCCACGAGGGAGGCATAAGGATATATGCCGCCGGTGGCTCCCATGCGGATGGCACCGGGATGGTTGGCCTGCCGCTCGTTTGCCGAGTAGGCGATGCCGATGTCCAGCGACAGCGCATCCACCGGCCGCAGCGAGGTCTGGCTGCGCACGGTCGTGCGCGTATAGCCGTTGCCGCGCTCGGACTGCAGGTTGCGGTCGTACCCTGCCGAGAGCAGGGTATTCAGCCGGTCGCTCCCGCCGCTCAGGGAGAGCGCATACTGCTGCATCACCGCATCGCGGTAGAGGTAGCGGCTCTCGTCGTCGCGGAGGTCATGCCCGCGCAGGGCGTCAATCCGTGCGGCGGCTTCCGCTTCGGACATCAGGCCGCGGCGCTGTTGGTCGAGGATATCCACCACGGGGGTGACGGCGGGCCACGTGCGCGTATTCATCAGCGCGGCATCGTACACCCCGCGGCCGAAGAGCATGGTTTCGTTGTCTATGTAATCCGTGGGGGCTATCTGCGGGCGGTAGAACAGGTCGGGCTTCTCCTGCACGGCCACGTTCGAGGTGGCCGACAGCCGGAAGGGCCGGCCGAACTGGCCGCGCTTGGTGGTGATGACCAGCACGCCGTTGCCGGCGCGAGCGCCCCAGATGGAGGCCGAGGCGGCATCCTTCAGCAGGGTCACGCTGGCCACGTCGTTGGGATTGATGGCATCCAGGTCGCCCTCATAAGGGAAGTTGTCGAGGATGATGAGCGGTCGGCTGTCGGTAAGGCCGATGGAGCTGAGCCCCCGTACCAATAGCCTGTCCGTGGCCCCGCGCTTGTCAAACAGCATGCCGGGAACCAGTCCGTCCAGCCGCGAAATGACATCCGTGGAAATCTGCCGGTTGAACAGCTTTTCGTCCACCCGTTCGAACGAGCCTGTCATCCGTTCGGCGGGCAATGTCTGGTAGCCCGTGGAGATTTGTACTTCTTCCAGCATCACGGTGTCCCTCCGCAGGGTGTCCGTTTCGGACTGTGCATGGGCTAAACTGCCGCAGGCTGCAAGGCCTATCGTATTCAGGACGTATAAGAATAGGTTCTTATTCATTGCCCGCCTCCTTCCGTACATAACCGTATTTGGTAAGCGCAATGGGAATGCCGGATACGTCATCTACCTTGCGGTCACTTAAGACAAAGATCTCCAGTTCGCGGCTTTCTTCAATCAGTTCAAATCCCTGCCGGGCGAGGCATGCCCGTATCGCCTGGATGTCAGAGCGGTCAAGCGCTTTGTCCCAGAGGATTTCGCCCATATAGCCGGTTTCGTCGATGACATATGGAATAGCCGCTTGGTACTGGCGATTCAACTGCTGGGTCAACGCTTTTAGCGGGAGCCGTTTCGAGGTTCCACCGGGCAGGTCTGCGGCGGGCTTGGGATCGGAGCCCGAAAGGCGAATCACTAAGCACGGGATTTCCCTTTTCAAAAGCGCACCGTATAGGCCAGACGCCATATTCAGATCTGTCACCATCCGCTCCAAGCGCGCATGCCGCGCCATGCTGGCCGGATATACGGATTCGTAACAATAGCTATGCTGGAAAGCATTATAATGCGGGTTTCGCAAATTGTGGGATTCGTATTGCACCGCTGAATCCACCAGCAGCAATCTTCTATTGGGCAGATTCGGACTGCCGCTTCTCAATGCCGCATTGTACAGCGTGAGCAGCGGCTGGTTTACATAATACGTCCTATGGACATTGTTGACGGAATCTATCACTACACCTGTCCGGTACGTATAGCCATCCCAGTATCCGGATACCATGGCATAATAGAGCGGCTTATGCAGTTGGTTCCCGGCGTAGGAGGGCGCGTATTGCAGGAACGGATCCGGAGAGATTTGTCTTAGCTCCGGCACATAACCGTCCTCGCCGTCTGCCAACTGGCTGATTAGGTTTTCGTCCAGATGCTGCGGAATGGTGAGCCCTTTGAATACACCGTCTTTCCGGATAATGGCGAAATAGGGAATCGATTTATCCGGATTGGGGAAAAGCGCTTTCAGCACACTATCCGCAATGACAGATTGGAACGACTCCCGTAGAGCAACCATGCCGGTATCCGCTGTCCTGCCGAGGAAGGCAGCGACGGTATTGGCATTTTCATAGGTGACGGGCAATACCACCATGTCTTGGTGGAACCCGGCTTGCAACCTGTGCATCCGCGGCATATTTGCAATGCAGCTTTTGCACCACGTAGCCCAAAAATCAAGGATGATGACCTTGCCTCGGTAATTATTGAGGGTAATTGTTTCCGTGCTATTGTCTGCCGCGCTCCAAAGGGTAAGCGGAATGTCCCACCATTCTGCGGGAACGATATCCCCGATTTGCAGGGGAGTAATGCTATCTCTATATGCTTCATGCTTGGCGTATACACTGGTACTTATCGCCAGCAGCAAAAAAGCCATTACCCCAATTGCGAGGCCCGGCCCGGGGAGGGCCGATGCCTGCGCATGGGTCTGCACACATAGTTTCTCTTTATGGGTAGCCGGTGACGGCCTGCCGCCCCGTAGTTTGCGGCGGGGTTGCCTCCGGCCGGATAGTTTTCTTTTCTGCTTTCGGAATATCTCCGATTGTCGGTTGCGCCAGTAGGCGGACAACCGGTGTATAAGGGCATAGTATCCCCATAA
Source organism: Parapedobacter koreensis (assembly GCF_900109365.1). Lineage (GTDB taxonomy): Bacteria > Bacteroidota > Bacteroidia > Sphingobacteriales > Sphingobacteriaceae > Parapedobacter > Parapedobacter koreensis. The sequence goes on from NZ_FNZR01000014.1 coordinate 53,540, forward strand.
GCGTAAAATTCGCTTCACTGTTCATTGGTTTTTAGTCGTTTATAAAATTATTAACTCCATGTACCGACCACCAATGCGAAGGAATTTTTGCCAATTATTTGCAAGTATGGATTAAAGCATCTACTTTTAGGGTTCATTGCAAGAAACCGAAATTATAGACACCTTCTCCAACCTGGGCTTAAAACGGGTTTTTCCATTCAGCATTGGGGTCGGTGGCAACTGTGGAAGTAGGCTTTTTTGATGGCCTTGCTTTCGGGGTTGGGGCTTTTTAATTACGCCTTTACCCTACTCACTTCCGTGACTGCCGTATTTTCGGTTTCTGGTCACTCGGGTGACCGGATGATGTTCTTTAATAATGATTGCAGGGGTTGGGATTGTACCCATTTGATATCGCAAATTGCGACATCTACCACAAGTGGTTTGCGGTGGGGGTACGTTGGTGGTTTGGTAGTCTTCGTTTCCATAATTTTTAGTTATGTAAAACGAGCTCCCCAAAATAACGTAGGGGGTAAAACCTTACGTCGACCCACTCTTCTCACAAGAGTCGAAACTCTAGTGCAGACCTAAAGCAAATGCCTTAGGTGGTACCTGGAAGCGGACTTCAGCAAGGCTCACCCCCTACGCCATTATATAGCAAAGATATAATATTCGTAGGAAATGAGCTAACCTTACCGCCTCCTTCCCAGGTACCAAGTGAGAAATTGGAGACTCGTTAATCATTAGGCCAAGCCTAAATCAAGCTCAAACTGTATGACTTGCTAATTCAAATCATATGCAAATATATGCAAGTTGATTTTAAAAATCAACAAATAATTAAGAATAAATTTATGCCTGACTATAAAATTAACCGGATATCAGAAGTTTTAGAGGAAAAAGAAATGAAGAATAATGATCTGGTCGTTCATCTGAAAGTAAAGAAAGAGACGGTTTCAAGATGGGTAAACAACAAACAACAACCTACCTTGAACACACTTAACGATATCGCTAAATTCCTTAAAGTTGACATAAGAGAATTACTTCATCAAAGTGAGTGGGTGAAGGTTAAATAGGTTCAATTCTCAAAAGGAAAGAATGTGGAGGTGGTGAAGGTAGAACCCATCGAAAAATTGGGAGTGGAATAATGCAGATGGGCGAGCTTGCTATGATTCAGAGATGAATTAAAATGATATCAAAAAAGATAGGCGCGATAAAGCAAAATATCAAGGATACAATCGACTAATTCTAAACAGGAAATGTCATCAAAAGTTATACATAATGGCTCTTAATCCAAAAAATGTAAATTTTCTCTTTCAGCAAATTGCAAAATCTGAACTCAGAACATATAACAGTGTCGTATCACAGCTTTTTGGTTATTTAGACTTAGAGGTAAAGGATAATCCTGTTTTTGACAAATATGAGTCAGAATGGTCTAAATGGTCTGAATGGATTGAAGGGGATAATTATGAGTGGAGTTTGCCAAAAAACATAGACGACACTAAATCTTTAACTTACAATATATACAGAGGGATCGCCAAAAATGATCAGGATTGGCTGATTAATATATCAAGCGAATTATTTCCAGAAAGGAATTTTAACGATTCGATTTACAAATTCAATAATTCGTTCATAGACTATCTTGGCAAAGCGTTAGAAGATATCATCGAAGCAAATCCGGAAATTGAAGCAAACACAGCAAAAAAAACCAACAACGATACGGCCTTTATTATACATGGACACGATGATACATTAAAAATGGAGGTGCAGTTATTGTTAAATCGTGCTGCTGTAAACAGCATCGTTTTGCATGAACAGCCCGACAAGGGCAGAACTATTATTGACAAGCTTTTGGATGAAACAAATAAAGCTGGATATGCAATCGCTCTTCTTACTCCCGATGACATATTAGAGAATGAAGCGAAACAGGCACGACAAAATGTTATCTTAGAGATAGGTTATTTCATTGGATTGTTAGGAAAGGAGAGGATTAGGCTTATTGTAAAAGACGGAGTTGAGGTGCCGTCTGATTTGCAAGGAATTCTATATGAAAAATACGAGGCGAGCGGCAGTTGGAAGATAAAACTACTGAAAGAAATGCAAGCTGTTGGAATATATGTTGACATGAAAGCCGTGGTTGATCAGTTTTAGGTATTTCAACGAAGATTTATTAGGAGTGACCTCCTTAAAACCATTAGAATACCAATTCAAGGCTAATTTATAAGGACAAAGGGGAATAGGAGTAAGAAGGGAAGGGAAGTTGTATAGGTTGAGATAAAAACTGTAACGAATACTCGGACTGAAACGGAATAACGAGGATTAAGCAGCAACGACTATTGAGAAATTTTTATTAACTATTAATAAGTAAAGAATGCCGACTCATTTGATTCCAAAACGGAAAACCAGAGGCACGCTCTCACATATAAAATATTGCTAATCATCTATAATCCTTAAAAGAAGGAATTTTGCTATGGCTAATCAAGGTAAGGATGGATCTAAGGAGGATATAAACGTAATAAATTTAACAAATGAGCATAAAAGAGACCTTTGAAAAAATAGAGAGAGTTATAGACAAATTATACTATAGTTCTTCATATGTTTCCACTCAATCTTCGGATTTAAAATATACGGCAAAAAATTTAGTTTCATTAAAAGATGCTATTAATGAATTGGCGGATATAGAATTTATCCAAACTGAAATAACGGAATTGAAATCATCTGCCTTGTTTAAAAATTATAAAGATGAAGATGCTTTTAACTCTACTGATAATAGCAAAATTTTAGGCGGAGTACAGGAATTGAGAATCGGTCTCGAATTTCTTCTCAATTATTATTACTCATTGAATCAAGGGGGTGACAGTGTAATTCAGATTAAATTGCCAGAAACTAAAACATTTGATGAACTATCCAAAATTTCGAATGAACTAAAAAAATCTTTAGAGCTTCCGCTTCTTGACAGTAACACAGATGGTCGTATTGAAATTCTTACAGCTGAATCAGGTTCAATTTGGCTTATGGTATCAGTTGGCACCGTTGCAGCAGTCAATTTGGTAGGAGCTATTTGTTGGGCTTCCGCCGTTATCCGCAAAAAAATGGCTGAAGCCAGAATATTTGAGGCTCATGCGAAAACATTAGATTTGAAAAATGAAGCTTTACAGAACTTAATAGACGCTCAAGAACAACAGTTAAAAAATATTGTTATTGCTGAAGCAGAGGCAATCGCAACAAACCACTATGACAACCAAGCGCCTGAAACAATCGCACGGTTGAAATTATCATTAGAAACCATAGCTGATCTGATTGAACGAGGCGCCAAAATATTGCCAAGCTCGAAGGAAGAAGATATTAAAAAGGTATTTCCTGACTATAGCAATCTTGCCCTTATAGAATCAACTATAAAACAGATTGCCAACCAATAATAAGGATTACTATTAGTTTAAGATATTAAGCCCAATTAAAAATTATGACAAAATAATGCAAAACTTCACACAACAAGAAAGACAAGCTCTTTTAAATGCTTTACAAGCTGGACGACAAAATGCTATTAACGCTGTTAATTTAGCCGCAACTTTAGGCTATCCTACCTTACACAATCAACCTAAATTGCGAAAATTAATCAAGGAGTGTATTGAGCTCGAGGGTGATTTAATCGCTTCAAAGACATCTCATCCAAGAGGCTTCTTCCTTATCAACGATGAACAAGAATTGGAAAATTATTTAGACAGTTTAGAAAGCAGGACAAGGAGAGATAATGACAGAAGAAATGCCCTTATTGCCAATTGGAACAACAATAATCCGGCTTCTCCTATCAATAGGCAGCCACTTACCATTATTTAGAAATTAGATAACATGCCAGCACAAGACTATATATCTCATCAAGAAGGAGTGAACCTCAAATTTAAGCGAGAGACCTTATTAAATTATGCCAGTAGCCGATGGGGATTAACTAAGTCAGCCAGTGTTGGTGCGACATCGAAATTAATTAGAGAATGTGCACCGAAAGCTTTCTAAGAATGGGAAGCATTTTATTTCGGTACGGCCGTGCAAAATAAAAGAAACGGCATACCCATTACTCGCGAATACATCACTTCTTTAGGGCAAAAACTATATGTAAAACTAACGGAGGTAGTGCGACAAGAATTAGCAGCTATTACAGAAGAAGAATGCATTGACTACATATATAACCTCGTGATAAACCGAACATATGAGGGTTATGTAGGTGAGATAGATACTATTTATGGGCAACTACAAGCATTGATAGGCCATGAAATTATGGCCGCTCCTGACGATTGGGATAGGCGCTATGGAGTAGACTTTTACATTGCAATCAATGACAAACATATTGGGCTACAAATAAAACCAATTTCTTCGGGTATGACCTTAAACGATTATCAATGGGTAGAAATGCATCGACGGGCTCATGAACGTTTTACTCAAGATTTTGGTGGACACGTGTTTTTTGTGTTTTCAGTAAAAAATGGGGACAATAAAGCCATCCATAATATAGACGTAGTAGAACAAATTCAAACGGAAATAGCACGTTTGCAAACATTATAATGCAAATAGAACTATAGGTAGTTATAGGCTCTCATTGCACTTGCATCATTTTTTCCCTAAGTTTGTACCATGTCCATCTCATCCACCCAACATCAGATCATCATCGGCGAAGCTGCCCAGAAAATGGCTGAATTAAAAGATCATTCGGTAGATTTGGTAGTGACTTCGCCACCCTATCCGATGATAGAGATGTGGGATGATATTATGGCCAATATCAACCCAGCCATTGGCGATGACCTGAGGCAAGGCGATGGGGCTGCGGCTTTTGAGCGGATGCATCAATCGCTGGATGCGATATGGGAACAAACTTATAGGGTATTAAAGCCTGGAGGGTTTGCGTGCATCAATATTGGCGATGCCACCCGTACCATCAACGAACAGTTTGCCCTATATGCCAACCATTCGCGTATCATCTCGGCTTTTATACAACTTGGCTTTGCCAATATGCCCAATATCCTTTGGCGTAAACAAACCAACGCCCCAAATAAATTCATGGGATCGGGCATGCTACCCGCAGGGGCTTATGTAACACTGGAGCACGAATGGATATTGGTGTTTCGCAAGGCGGGTAAACGCACGTTTAAGTCGGAAGCGGAAAAACAATTGCGCAGGGAGAGCGCATTTTTCTGGGAGGAACGCAACACATGGTTTTCAGACCTATGGGATCTAAAAGGAGTAAAGCAGAAAATAACCAATTCAGGAAGCCGTGATCGCAGCGCGGCTTATCCGTTTGAGCTCCCTTATCGGCTCATCAACATGTATTCGGTGAAAGGGGATACTGTACTCGACCCCTTTTTAGGTACAGGAACCACTGCTTTGGCCGCCATGGCTACCGAAAGAAATAGCGTGGGCATTGACATTGACAGCGCGTTTTTGCCCATTATTGCCGCATCTATCAACGAGGCGGCCCCTTTGCAGCTAAACCAATATATCCGCCACCGGATAGAAGCGCATAAAACGTTTCTGCAATTGCGGGCTTTGGACGATAAAAAATCGCCTATCAAACATTTCAATGAGGCATTGAATCTGCCGGTAATGACTTCACAAGAAATAGAAATAAGGCTCCATTATGTGGACGGTGTGAAGCAACAATCATCCACCTGCTATGAAGTGACTTATCGAGGCGGGGAAAAAGCTGCGCATTTCGAGGCTCCAAAAAGGCGGGGATTACAAGAGGTGTTGCCTTTCTAAAGACTGGGCAGGTCAAATTCTATGGTTATCCTATCCTTTTTCTTTTCATAAAAAATAATAGGCGTATCGATCACTTCATTAAGGCCCATTTTCGTCTTATATGTACTTGGCTTGATGCTCACAGCCTGGTCGCCTATAAAACCATCGATACCCTTGCTTTCTTCCTCCGGTGTAGCTAAGCGATAAGGCAAAATATATTCACGAGCAACACGTTTTAGTATAGCTTCTTGGAATTTTAACCCTGCATAGGTCTTAACGATCACCAATTCTTCCACCCATTGCCTTACGGTGTCCCTATCAATATCCTGTATACTTTTCTGAAATGCTTGTACCATCGCCCATACCCTATCGGCAGCGGATTCAATGGCAGCTGGGTTTTGTGACATATACCATTCTTCCCATTCGGCTAAGGTGGAGCCTCCAAACTGCTGAATGAGGTCGCTCATTTGCCCCACGATTTTCGGTCTTGTACCCTGCGCATTCTGATTTGCTAAATTCAGGATTTGGGTGACATATTTAAGGTATTGATATTTCTTGCCCGAAAGCAATTCTTGCACCTCGGTATTGGGAATATTAACTTTCTTCATTCAGACACCGTTGAATAATTCGCTTAAACTAATGGACAAGGCTTTGGCTATTTTTTCAAGATTCACAACGGATATATTGCGTTTGCCGCTTTCTACACTGGCAATGTAACTCCTATCCAAATCGGCAGCATAAGCCAGATCTTTTTGAGACTTGCCTTTTTGCTCCCTTACTTCCTTGATGCGTAACCCGATTTTGCCTTTGATATCCACTGTGTAAAGATGGCAGATTGTAGACTATAAGCCAAAGACTATAAGTAACATTCGTTTTTTGAGGCTTACATCAAAAGAAATCCGTTATCTATAAAGATTATCGAACTTGTTCCAACGGGTTAGCGACTGTCAGCGATTTATGAATTTTACGGTAAACCGTAATATAATATTAATTAAAACTTCAACTTTTGAGTTTAGGATTATGCTTTACAACATTTCATGAAGCTATTTCCTTTTTTAACTTTGGATTTCAACAAATTAGTTTTTACTTTTAACATAGCCAATGTGACCTGCACCTGAAGTAAACGAGATTTTTTGACTACAAACTGATACTATGGATGAATCTACAATTAGAAACAGATTAAGGCAAGCCATTGAAACATCACTTGAACAAGCAGATTAAATCCTATTATCTGCTAAAAGCGAGTATGGGAGCGATGTTTCGAAAAAAGGAACTTTGGCCGTTAGACCTTTTGCCGGTGCACTTGCCAGTTCATTAAAGTGGGCAAAAGAGCTAAAGAAAAGTAATCCTACATTGTCTAAAGAAATTGATGAATTTACTAACTCACTGCCCGAAGCTAAGGATTTACGTGACATGCTCGAACACGAAGAAGATTATCTAAAAGGAAAAGGCAGAAAGCAAGCTCAGTTTAGTAAAAACATGGTTGTCAACAATGGTAAATTAACTGTTACAGGCGTTATGCCTCAAGTCATCATGATTGTCAACGAAGGTGTATTAATTGGTGGAAAAGTTAATGTTCTAAATGCCATCCAACAACTCAAATCACTATTTTATAAACTAAATCTTAATAAGTAATAATGAAATCAATTAAAGATTTGATCTACTTCGATTATGATAAGGCAAAGTCTTTAAATAGTCAATTAAAGGGAGGCTTAATTAGTAAACTCACGAAAGCTATCGAGGAAGAAGGTGGCATATCTTCCGAGATTGGTTTTGATATTAAAATACTGAAAGGTAGGATTGGAGGAGACGAGAAAAGCAAGTCACTGCGCACTGAAACCATTGAAATATACCATGAATTATTGAACGAAGTTGAGATGGTCTTATATGATGCGAAAATATTGACGGATTTGAATGAAGCTTTTGGAAAAGGTGATAGAACATTTAATGAATTCCTAAACGATATCCCCAACTTTACTTATGTAAAGGCAAATGGTTGGAGTTTTTTTGAGGACTTCGAAAGATTCAAAAGAATAATGAACAACTTCAATGAGATTCAACGCTTGATCTATGCGTCTGTTCTAGAATCAAATACCGAATACAAACAATTAAAAGAGCAAATTAATGAGTTAAAAAAAGGTCTAAAGTCAAACAATAATTCTAATAATCATAAAGAATTAGCTAAGTTAAAGGCAATTGAAAGAAATTTAGACAAGATAGTAGAACAGGAATCTGAAGCAGTATTTCTGGACGAATCTTTCGTTGAAAGGTTAGAAACGTTTTTGAACACATTTTCCCCTAATAGACTCAATTTTAGATTAGCGCCATTTGACCATTTTAGCGATTTTCAGATTCTTTCCAATCTTAAAAGTGAATATTTATTAAGTGGGACATTTGACAATATCATTTATACTTACGGAAGTAGGCCAAATATAAAATTATCTGTTTTTGGGATAATCACATCTTGCCCTCTTAAAATAGACAACAGAGTTAATCTTAATGATGAATATCTGGGTTATGCGGATGAAGAACTTAAAGATGAAGTTCATTTTGAAAGGGCGTTCCGCAATGTATTTTCATCATTCGAAAGCTTTGAAAAATTTTTCTTTGTTCCTTCATATCCCAAGATATCACTAAGTCCTATTGCGATTTATCGAGAAGTAAAATTAGAATAACCTAAGCAAAAACCAGATCAAAAGACAAAAAATACCTCTTAATACAATTTAATCAGAAAATTCTCTACAACTATTAGATGCTTAGGAGCATACTTGTAACCTTCCATAATGGACAAAAAGAACAATCACGAGAAGATCTACGACAAACTGTCGTCCCTTTTCAACATTAGAATCAAGGCACAATTAAAAGACAGTCCCCTTGAATTCCATAAGTTGCTTCATATTAAAAACGTAGTAACCGAGAATGAAAACTATGTTATTATATTTAAAGGAAAAGAACACACGTTGATTTTTAAGGATAGAGATGAACTCATTACAAATTTCATAGCTTACATTGAAATTGAAATCAGTGTACTTGAAGAAGAATTTGAGGAACTAAATCAGTTTGAAAATTCGAGCATGGGAATCAAATATGATGACAATGAAGTTTATCTGCATCATGAAACAATTGGCCATAGCTTACATAAATTGAATCAGATAAGGGATCGGCTTATAAAGGATAAAGCATCGCACTGAACGGCGATCTCGTCGTTCGAGACTACCAAATCAACTTAGATTCTAAAACACCAAAATAATGACCACGATAATGAAAATGACTGAAGACGAAACCATTGAGCTATTGATGAAACACCTCGTTGAAAAAGGATGGCAAATTGACAGCCACTGTTTAGGTCAGACAAAGGGATGCGATATCGTCGCATCTAAAGATGGCAATCAAATGTATATTGAAGCTAAAGGAGCCAAGGCTTCGGACAATGCCCCTACCAAAAAGCGGCAGTATTTTGATAGTGGGCAGATAAAGACGCATTTTGGAAAAGCGATTGTGAAAACACTCGAACTAAAGTCTTTATATCCAAATGCGCGGTTTGCCATCGCACATCCGGATGATATCTCGATACGAAAAGCAATCGGACACCTTACCCCTTTTCTGTCTGCACTGGGTATCATTCATTATTGGGTCTCTGCGGATGGGGATGTGTTACTTTGACCAATGCAACCTGGATTCTCATAAAATAAGCAAGGTCTGACAGTATTTTGTGGATAGTTTTGAGAGTCTTATATTATAATGATGAATATGAATTCAGATTTAACAATGCGCCAAATTGGGGATAACGAACTTGATAAAAAGATATATCGCTTTGTTTCTTTCGATGCGCTATTAGAAATCATTTCTTATAATAGAATTACTTTGCCAAAAGTTTCTACATGGGTTTTGGGATAGAAGTCTTTATTTTGTTAAAAAGTGATGTGAATTCAGAGCTTGATGTAATATAGTTAGCCAAGTGAATTTGCTATTTAACCCCTTAATCCTTAACTTTGTAAATAATAACAAAGCATAACTACCATGCAAGAGGTAACATTGAAATTCAAGAATAGTAAGACAATGGAAGCGCTGTTGGACTTCGCAAAGAAGTTTGACGTGGTAGTGGAAAAGAAGGTGCCCATTCAAAAAACGAAAGGCGCGCCGAAATCCGACCAAAACCAATTGCCCATTACATTTGCGAAGCACGCCGATGTCACCGCGTTGGCTGGCATTTGGAAAGACAGGGAAATTTCACTTGAGGAATTGAGGAAAGACGCCTGGGCTGACCGCATATGAGCTACGTCATTTGCGACACCAATATTTTCATCTCGCTTTTTCGGGGTATTGACACAGCCATTGCAGAACTGCAAGCCATCGGCAGCGAAAATATATTAATTCCTTCCATTTCGGTGATGGAACTTTACCGTGGTATGCGGAATAAAAGTGAACTCACCCAAATGAAGAAAAAACTGAATAACTACAACGTAATTCACTATAACGAAGGGGTATCCGAATTGGCTATCAAATTGGTACTGGACTATCGGCTATCACATGACCTCACGATACCGGATGCCATCATCGCCGCGATGAGTGTCGTTTACGGGATTCCTTTGTTTACCTACAATGTCAAGGATTTCAAATTCATTCCCCGTATAACATTGCATGAATAATCGTTGCTGTTTTTAGGGGGGAGGTCAGGTGGTTTTGTGGCCAATGTATTGCCGGGAACTCTCATATAAATCAAAAAGCCATGCCCCTTCGGCTATGGCTATCAATAACTGATGTTCTCGACTAAACTAAGCAATTGCTATAACTTCTCGACTTCTTCGACAGGAAGTCCTAACCCTTTCGCAATATCTGCAACAGGCATACCCATTTTCTTGAACTCCAATGCGGATTTCAATTTTTCAGCATGGGCTTTAGCGCGCTCTTCCTTTAAGGCTTCATTAACCGCATAGTCCAATATGGCCTTGTTGTCCCATTTGCGTTTTAAGCTGGTATCGTACATATCCTTTTCCTCCTTCGTCAATTTACTGTATTCAGCAATGTCAAACAGTCTCTCAAAAATCGGCTTCCGAAGATATACCGGAATCTTGTCCAACCTGCTCATGTTTTTCAGCACATAAAGCCACCCATCAAGATCCGTTCCTAATTCGGATTCCTCTTTTACAAAGTTAATCAACTCCAAGTAAATAAACCCAAGGTGATCATAAAAAACTTTGCCCGTATCCCTGTTGCACAGGCAGATATCGTGCAGGTATCGGTCATCGTCGTCATCGCCGGGCATGGGAAAACCGTCCATCAGCACGATGACGTAGACTTCGCTGATGCCATAGTCCCAGTCCTTCCGCTTACCCTTTGGCGCTTGGTCGGATATAAGTTTGCTGCCGTAGTACAGCATCCGACGTTTGAGGTTGACCTGCGCACTCCGCTGCACCTCGATAATAAATTGTTCGCCATTGCTGGCCGTACAGGTTAAATCGAAAATGACACCCCCAATTTCTTCGGTATCGCCGGGATGTTCATTTTTGTTGTAAGTCAATTCAACAATCTTCTTCCGGCCGCGGAAAACCTCGTTGAGGAAAGCGATCAATAAGTTCCGGTTCGGATATGACCCGAAGATTTTTTTAAAACCGAAATCGGTGGTTGGGTCTATAAATCTTCCGACGGTGGTTTGGTTTAAACGTTGTTCTTTCATGGTTAAGGAATTGACAATTAGATGTGTTTCAAAGATAAATATTTTGTAAATATTTACTAATATTTTTATCTTTTTATTTGACCGTAATTCTTCCGAAAGGTTAGCTTTCCGGGGATTCCATTGCTTAGATAACGATATTTATACCCATATAAGAAACACGTTTGATAGCACGGATTGTGATATCACCGAAAACAGAGACCTATGGCTGAAAAGAAAGACATTTCCCTCCAGACCTCAACAATATCCGATGACCTCCTCGTCAACAAGATATACCTCATCCGTGGCCAAAAAGTAATGATAGATAACGATTTGGCTGAGCTTTACGGTGTGGAGACCAAACAATTAAAAAGACAGGTGAGGCGTAATATGGAACGGTTTCCCGAGGATTTTATGTTTGAATTATCAGATGGGGAATATCATGTTTTAAGGAGCCAAATTGGCACCTTAAAACAAGGAGGACATTCAAAATATCCGCCGATGGCTTTTACCGAACAGGGAGTAGCAATGCTGTCTAGCGTGCTCAATAGTACGCAGGCCATTGCCGTGAATATACAAATCATGCGCATTTTCACCAAGATACGCCAAATACTGATGGACAATACTGACATACGCTTGGAAATCGAAAAGATAAAACGTTCTTTGGATAACCATGACAAAAATATTGGGTTAGTATTCCAGTACCTCGACGAGCTGAATGACAAGATTGCACGGCCGCCACTACTGCCAGACAGGGAACGCGTGGGGTTTAAGATTGGGGAATAATAACATATTGTAAGTTTCCCGGAAAAAGGCTGTTAGCGAATAATGAATGACAAGCTACTCAGCCAGTTGGCCAATTATTGAAAAAATGAAAAAGAGCGATAGAAAAGATTGGGAAATCCAAATGCTATATGACCGATACCCTGACGGATGTAGGGGTGATTGTCATTGCGTGCATCCAGCAGATGACTGCGGCTGCGAAGATTGCCAACAGCGGCTGCATATCAGGTATTCCGAAGCTATATTGAAAAAATTCATCGCTTGTAGGCTGAATTGAGGAATTGATAGAACAGTTTAGCAGGTGCACTTGCAAGATACAGATTACCCAAAAAACACTATCTTTAAGAGCGGATACGTATGTTTGCATTTAAACAAATAATATGAACATGAAAAAACAAAATAAATGGTTTGCGATCACCTTCATAATAGTTTTTATAGTGGGTTTCTTTCTAAAATCTCTCCACCTATCAGTTGGTGACATCTTTATTTTAACCGGAGGTATTGGTAGTGCGTTATTTTTTGTTCCAGTGTTATTTAAGAGACTGTTTCAGTAGTTTTTCTGTGTGGGCAGGTTGTCGGGGGGAGGGGTGAAAGAAGGAAGGCTTTATAACATGGACAGCTGTCTGAAAATTAATTTGTAGTTAATAGCATTACAATCAGCACCTTGTAGCCAAATATTTGGAAGTTAATGTGTATATGTTTACCTTTGTAAGACTTATGGAAAAAGTTCAAAAGAATAAAGAAACCATTGTCAAGTTTTTACACCAAACGGTTAAGAATAAGGAGATGGTACGTTCATATTTGAAGGGTGAAACAAGCTTGGATGTGGTAACCAAAAAGGGTATCAAGTTTGCAAAGCCGTTATGACTATTCTTTTGATGAAGAAACCTTAACCTACAACTTCATCACAAAAAACAATATCACTTACCGCGTTGCTTTTGTCGCGGATGAATCGCTTGCATTAATAAATGACACGTTGTTTGGCAATGTTTATCAAATCGTCATTGAAAAAGTGACCGACTCCTTGGAACCATTGGACAACCTAGTCTCCAAAACTGTGAACGCCATTATTGTTCGTTTCTTTGAAAATGCAGAACAATCGCTTCTCTATGTTTGCTCAGACAATGAGCACAAGGCTGAGATTCGGTATAGAACATTTGACCGTTGGTATAAGAACAGCGATTATAAGGAATATATTGTAAAGGTGGATAATCCTATGTCTTATGTTATCGCAGGCCAGTCCTATAAATTATATACTTCGCTTCTTTACCATAAAGACCATCCTTCTATCCATTCGATATTGGATGTATATAGCCAACTTGAAACAGCATTGAACGCAGAAAAATAAGGCGTCAATATCCCGCGGTTTAGCCGCAGCTTTAGATTGTATTGCCGAACACCTCCCCCTCCCGGTGATCTGAGTGTAGACGATGATTGTATTCTCCCCGGAAATTAGACACGAATATATATGGAATTCACTCACCAATTACCTCCCAATGGCCGCCTTTGGCTGGGCCGATACGGGTCAGTTTATTGGCCCGCTGCAATTGGCTGGTGTTGCGCGCTACCGGACGCTCGGTAATACCGAGCAACTGTGCAAGATCAGGGATGGTGATTTCGGGATTCTCCCGAATGTAGGCTATAATTTTCCCCGACGTTTTCCCTGTGTCGGTGGGATGCCATTTCTGCCGGTATTAGTTGGTGGCCTATACCATATTTAGCATATGTCGGCTTCCCGAAAAAAACCTTAGCGAATAGAAAAATGATTGACAGCTCTACAGTAATATTACGTTGCCGAAATGAAAAAACCGTCCCACATTGGTGAGACGGCTCAATATCAAATCATGGTAGAACAGGCTACCGTCATTTCTTTTTATTGCGAACTATTTTAAACCGCCAGATTTCACTAGCTGGATTTCGCGCACCATATTATCCAATTCGTCACTATTTTGACTCTGAATAAATTTTATGGCATCAGTATATTTTTTAGCAAATCGAGCGCTAAACACGCCCGTAGATTGACTGGCAAGTCGCTTACCTCCTCGACGCTTACTTTGTTGCACTCTTTTGCCAATACCTTTAGATTGTCCTCGTACCATGCTACTAAAATAATAATTCTTTTTTTAAATCAAAAATTTTTGCGGGATTATCACCTTCTAAATCAATCGAATAATATTTCTCACTCAACGTCACGTTTGTTGAAATTGCGCCAAAGCTTTTAAACAATTCCGGTCTTTTGCACTTTAATAAATAATAGGTCAGGCTTGGATCATTTCCATAATCGTCAAAGATCAATCCCAAAGGCACATACCGATCCGTCTTTTTGTATCTTCTTATTGCCCGTATAGTTGCCTCCCTTCTTGGCAACGAAATCAAGGTGAGATGAACCTCATATCCGATTCCATTTAACTCCATGGCAACGGTAATAAGTCGCTCCGGGTCTTGACCAATTGTAGGAACTACAATATTGTAACCATGAACAATTGATTTAGTTTGAAGGGCGAGAATTTTATTGGGATTAGGATTAAAACCTGTTATAATCTGTGATGACTCTGAATGAACAAGTGAAGCGCCCCACGGTAATTCATGGAATTCTGGCAATTTTCTCTTTGCATAATCCGAATCTAATATAATAGCATTATTATCATCAGCGATTTGATTACAAATTCCCGATTTACCTGATGCGGGCAAGCCAATTACAAAATATGCTTTGTAATCGGACTTAATCCCTGTTAACGGTAATGCACCACCAGTACCGAGCCGAATATCCTCATCATCATCGAGTCTTTTTAAAGCAAATAATTCCTCAATAATCTGTTTTCTCAATTTCCAACGATCTGGTTCACTTCTAAACTCTGCAACCCTATTATTATCAAAAGTTAAGGTTTGAACTCCTGGCTGCTCGTAGTCCACTAATCCTTTTTCACCTGTTAAAATTTTAAAGTTTATTCTCTCCTCACCAGGTTGCGGTTCGAAGCCCAACACCTCAAAAAGAAAATGATCAACTAGTTTAATATCTATTAAAGGACGAGAATAGGTACCCATTATTGTTGTTTATGATTGCGCACAATTTTACCACTTTTCTTAGTAAATTACAACTTGTTTTGTTGCCAAATAGTAATTATCGGATTACAAGCCTCATATTGAAGCAAGTCATCCGAGGATTAACTATTGTCACAGGTGATGTTAAGCCTCTATAATCCCCTCACGAAGGCATTTATCTAATGTTTCGACCATTAATCCGAATGCGTTTGCTTTCGCAACCGGTGCGTTTACCTCAGGTCTATTTGTTATAGCAGAAATCGTTGGTCGCCTCATTAAAACATAATTGTCACGAACTTCTTGAAGCCGGTAGGCTATGTAAAAATCACTACCTCTATAAGAACCGCGATAATAGTGAATCTTGGTACTCTCATCACCTGTCATATGATCGTCGTTAAAAATATTGCCTCTGGGTAATAGGAAGGTCAAACAATCTGCTATCAAGGCGACAAAAACGCGATTATTCCGTGAGGAATCCCCTGCAACATCACTGATTACCAAATCTTCGACAGTGTCCGCGAGTTTTTGTAAATTGAAGCGAAGCTGATTTATTTCTGGAAATAGCGTACGGAGGTAATCAATCAACAACAAAAAAGGGACATAATAGAAATAGATGGACATTGTGAAGTTTCAGGCCTAAACGGAATTGTGAAGTCTTTTTGTTGTCAAGAAAAAATTGCAACTTTGAATATGGCAATGACTATGAGTGCAAGTAATAAAGCACAGAAAGAAACATGTGCCAGCTTACCAAAAAGGAAAATGTCAACATTAAAAACCGTCGCCGCCTGCTTTTGCCTAGCTATCCTCTTCGCTTTGGGATCTTGTAAAAAACAAGAAACACTTTCGTTGTTGCGCGTCAAGGTACTATCGACAACCAATGAGCCTATGGTGGGAGTGGCGTTGGAACTTTTGCCGCCATCGGAATACGGTGTGATGATATGGGGAGAAGGCGTAATCCAGCAGGTTACAGGGGAAGACGGCATAGTGGAGTTTACGTTTGATCCCAAGAAAGACTACCAATTGTTTTTGATGGGGAGCTGCGCTTATGGAACGCTTTCAGGAAATGAAGGCGCGACCTTTTTCGAGACCGGAACGTTCAGAAGTGAAGAAGAAATAGATAACTCACCGGGGCAAACCCCACCGGCACAGATAGGTGGGGTAAAATATGCTGACATAAACGGCGACGCCATTGTAGATGACCATGACTTGATAATCCCATTAAGTTCAGTGAAAACTGCGGAATTGACAATCCGGATCGAACCATATAATTTGAATTGTATTTGAGGGAAAGACACGAACCACAGAATAATTTCTATCATAAATGGATTTCTTGTTTTTTTGGGGACTGGTAATCTTGCTGGTAATTGCGATTGTCGTCGCCCTGATTTATGCTTCCTATTGGCTTCCGAAGCGATTGGGCAAAAGAAAATTGGGACGTTGGCTTTCAGGTATATTAACCACGGGCGTCGTAGCGTTGTTTTTTGCGACAGTTTTTGAGGATCAATTGTTTTTTAAAACTGATGCTGCTGAACGATTGGGCGAACATCATATTGAACTCAAGGACGATTTCAAACTTGTCTCGAATAAATCAGGCGGGTTTTTGGACTACTACCACATATTTGTGCTGGCTATCTCACCGGAAGATAAAAACCGGATTATAAACCATATTGTGGCGGCTGATAACTATCAAGATAATGAGGTGGAAATGTTTGATATAAGAAATGGAAAACCAAGATACAGCGAGAAAGGCACGTCGTTTACCGCAAACTATCAGGACGAATGGAATTACATTTACGAATTTTATCAACCCAATAAGCGTGGGTATACACCCACTTGGGATCGTATTTCAATATCAAAGGCTGAAAACACACTGGTGTATGAACGGATTCTTGATTGATAGCCACTTCTGAACTTAACGTCATCCGTTTTATCTTGTCATGCATATAATGAAAACAGCTATAGTTTTTGCGCTACTTGTGGCAGGTTGGAACGTTTCGCCATGTCAAACAGTGCTCCAAACACTGGAAAGCGATAGCGTTTTGGAGGGTTACATCGCTGACATGAAACGGGAAATTAGTTTGGAAAGGCCCTTAATGAATACGCAAAAAATCTATCGGATTTGGACAGGTTTTCAAGTGGTGGAGCTGGAGCTTTTAAACGATTCTTCTGTCAACGGCCGAGTCGTGAATTTTATAGCCAAAAACGATAAAAAAGGCATAAAAAAGAAGTTGTTGAGTGACAGTAGGACGATATCCCAGAAAACGGTAAGCAGGTTGATAGAAGATTTGAATACAGCCAACATCGAAGAAATTAAAGATGCAACGCACATCCCCGGCTATCCAATTGGGTTCGACGGTACTCAATACATCTTTGAGGTATTCACGAATAACAGGTATCGGTTATATGCTTATTGGGAACCCTTGAATGACCATTATGCCAAACCTGACGTCCCCGATGTAGCAAACGTCCGCAAGATCCTGCATAGGCTACATGAGGAACTTGGCCTATGGGAATCTTTCATAACCTTTAGAGATAGCCTACCTCCGGGAAACTATAGTTATGGCGGGATAAACATGATCAAGCTGAAAGATAAGATAAATTGATAATATTGTTATGGAAGCCGGCATCAAAAAACATTAATTTAGGCACAGTACCCAGTATGGAATCTAATAAACTATCAATATGCTTAAACCAATGAGAAAGCTTTTCGATCTCTCCCTCCCCGAAGAAAACAGCAGGCGCAAAACCATCGCGGTGGTTATGACTGTGATCCTTGCAGGATTACTGACCCTTTGGGGGATTCATGGAATAGGGGAATACGGTATTGCCCTTTTTTTATTTACTCCACTTTTCATCGGTGCCAACCCGTCAATCCTATATGGCTGGAGGAAACCTATAACGCGGAGGGATGCTTTCCTCCTTGGGCTATTGACACTTGGCATCTTTATGGCCGGGCTGGTACTTTTTGCTATTGAGGGGTTGATTTGCATAGCGATGGCGGCACCATTTGCGCTCTTTTTTATGTGGATAGGTAGCTTAATCGGCTATGCAATAATCAATAAGGCGCCAAATAATGCTCCGACGGCTACGCTGCTGTTAGTCGCCGCCATACCGGCAATGGCTTTTGTGGAGAAGGACATTGAACCGGCCTTGACCTCCGTCACCACTTCCGTGACGATAGTGGCCGATCCGCACACCGTGTGGGAAAATGTGATAGCTTTTCCCCGGATGGGTGAGCCGGAGGAGTTTATTTTTAAAACCGGGATAGCCTATCCCGTGGAAGCCAAAATCGATGGTATGGGCGTTGGCGCGATAAGGCATTGCAACTTTACGACGGGAAGCTTTGTAGAACCGATTACGGTATGGGACGAGCCGAGGCTTCTGCAATTCGACGTTGCCGAACAGCCTGCGACAATGAAGGAACTCAGCTTCTGGGACGTCGATGCTCCCCATCTGCAGGATTACCTTGTATCTAAAAAAGGAGAATTCAAATTGACTGGTTTGCCCGGAGGGAACACCCTGCTGGAGGGGACAACTTGGTATTGTCTCCGCATCAAACCGGCTTTCTATTGGCATCTCTGGAGCAAGGGCATTATACATAAAATACATGCACGGGTATTGAACCACATTAAGACAAATGCGGAGATGGAGGCTTATCAAATCAAATACACCAAACCGCACCGTTAGGTTTTTTAGGCGCCCATACATGATAAACTAAGCAAAAAATTGGCGGATAAATCACCATTGGGATTAGGCAATATGGCTAAAATTTAGTTAACTTCGGGAGCTAGATGATTGACCAAACCAATGGAAAGAATAATTAACCTGCCCCTTAGCTGCATGGTGTTTTCAACGAACGTAACAATTGGCATTTTTCGTCTTTTTCGGACGTAAATTGAAAAGGTTGATCATTAAAGAAAAATTTAGATGATTGGACTGATGGCAATAACTACATAATTGTAATGGGACTATTCGACTTTTTAAAACCAAAATCCAAGAGCGGGCAATTTGTTACGGAGGTTGCGTTCAACCGCAATCGGGATAAGCAAATGCAAATGGCAACGCAGACACTTGACCAGTTGCGAAAGGTAAATGTACCTGTCGGCAAGGAACTAAAACTGGAATACTTTTTCTACACCAACACGGCGGAAAAGGCGGAGCGCTTAGCAAATGAAATAGGAAAACTGAATTACTCGGTTCGCTATGGCATTTCTGCTGGGGATAAAAAGCTATTTATTATAACGGGCTGGACAACTGAAATGGAAATGGCAGACGATGTTGTAACGCAGTGGACAAAACACATGTGTGAACTTGGATACCAATTTGATTGCGAATTTGACGGATGGGGAACTGACCCAAACCAAGATGACAACGAAGATAGTCTTGAAAACGCCTTCGAAGGACTGAGAAGTATGGCTTTTTCTACAGAACCTGACCAACTTAGACTTGCATTGCCAATTGACAAGACCGTTGTTTATGGGGTAATTATGGATTGGGAAATGGGCGGTGCAATAGCAACAATTACTTCGTATCAAACAGGCGACGCAAGTTTGTATTTAAGTTCGGGGGGTGGTATTATCGGTGGTGGACAACACGAAAACGTAAATAATGCTGCAAAGCAATTGGTAAGTTTAGCACAGTCATTTCTCGACAAGGCGACAAAAACCCAAGCGACAACGTTGCCGACAACTGGTCAAATAAAATTCCATCTGCTAACGAACAATGGAATTTATGTTGGGCATGACATAATGGAAAACTTAGAGGACAATTCTTCAACATGGTTAAAATTATTTGAAGAAGGCAACAGGGTGCTGACGGAGCTTAGAATGACAACGGAAGACAAATAATAAAATGATTCAAAAAGCCATGAAGGGAATGATTTGCATGTTGCTCATCTTTTACGGCATAGCTTGCAAGAATAAAGCACATCTCTTTGATGTGGATGAGTATAGGATTGGTGTGAAGCACCGGAGCATACGGGGAACCATTTTTAAGCAAAGCTACCCGTTTAATCGTTTTTTTGTGAATGATGTGGATTCCACTTTCCGCTGGACACCTACGGCCGAAGATATCGAACTGGCCGAAAAAATCCTGTGCCAACAAATTGCAGAATTAAACGCTGACAGGGTTAATCAAGTGGATAATTGCCCAACAATACATAAGCACCTCAGCAAGTACTTCCGCCAGTATGTAGGGATAACAAACGATAACGGACAACGTGTAATCCATGTCAATTTTTACTGGAGCAGGTATAGTCTATGGGATAAGTGGCGAGGTATAAATGACGACCGGTTGAGGTTTTGGGATGACTATGAGGTAGTGTTCGATGGCTGCTCCTATTATTGGCAGGTAAATATCAACTTGGATAATATGATTCTTTCGGATCTCAGTATAAATGGAATCTCCTAGCTAATATTCTTACTTGTTTTTAACATTTCTTCGAAACTCCTCCCCATCCTAAAGCATTCGGCTTTCTGATCACCCAAAAAGCTGCCATATTCCTCTCAAAGTTGTATATCTCCGCCAAATAAAGAGCGCTCAACAGCATCGGAGCGATCAGCAAATCGCTATAGGGAACGCGATTATATTGCATATAAAAGCGAACTTAGCGGAGCTATCTCATTGATGCCAAAAAGAACATTGATCAATATCAATAATTTGCCTAAGTTTGGCCATTGCCGAACAAAAACAGTAAGTAAGACCGATATGCCGAAAGCCCGATTAAAAGAAGACACCCACACGGAGTTTAAGAGCTCTTTTACCGACGCGGTAATCGAATCATTGACAGCCTTTGCCAACAGCAAGGGCGGGCGGGTATTAATCGGAGTGGACGATAAAGGCTTGCCCGTTAACGGTTTTACCATCGGTGCGGAAACACTACAAAAATGGGTAAATGAGGTAAAGAACAAGACGCAACCGAGCATCATACCAGATGCAAACACCATTGACATGGGAGGCAAGGAAGTGGGCGAACTGTCCGTGAAGGAGTTTCCGGTAAAACCGGTAGCTTTTAAGGGCAGGTACTATAAGCGGATGAACAATGCAAATCACTTATTATCCCCGGTTGAAATTTCAGATCTGAGCCTCCAGTCTCTACAGCTTTCATGGGACTCATACCCGGCACATGGTAAAACATTTGACGACCTTGATATATCGTTGATTGAAAAATTTATCGAACGTGTTAATGCCGCAGGAAGATTCCAGCTGCTTACCGATGCAACTAGCAGCCTCGAAAAGCTAAAGCTGACCAGCGGCAGTCAAATAACCAACGCGGCCTGGTTGCTCTTCGGAAAAGGCAATATCGGCTATAATGTACATTTGGGCAGGTTTAAAACGCCAACCTTCATTATCGATGACAAGATGCTGAACGGAGCCTTATTTCAAGTGGTGGATGAAATCATGCAATACCTCGTTGCGCGCATTAAAGTAGCGTTTGAAATAAAGGGGATACCTACGCAACGGACTGAAATATTCGAGTATCCTTTGCCGGCACTACGCGAAATAGCACTCAACAGCATAATCCACAGGGATTACCGGAGTCCGATAGATATTCAGGTGAAACTTTTTGATAACTATATTTCGTTTTTCAATCCCGGCAAATTAATGGGAGATCTTACTCCTAAAGATTTAGAACGCGACAATTATCGTGCTTATGCACGCAACAAGCTGATAGCGGAAGCCTTTTACCTGACTGGGGATATTGAAAAGTACGGAAGCGGCTTCTTGCGCATAAGAAATGAAATTTCCGCCTACCCAACTATGAAACTAAAGGTCGAGGAAATACCTAATGGATTCCATGTTGAATTGAGGTATACGGAACAGAAAACTTCTACATCCGTAAAAGAGGGGATAAAAGAGGGGATAAAAGAGGGGATAAAAGAGGGGATAAACTTATCACCGAACCAACAGATAATCTTGGATACCATGATTATAAATCCAAGGGTCACCATCCCTGAATTGTCCGAAATTGTTGGTATTAATGAAGCGAATATACAAAAGAATGTTAAGAAGCTGCGTGAGTTCGGGAAAGTAAAACGTATCGGCCCGGCAAAAGGAGGATATTGGGAAGTAACTGATTAACTCAACATGAACCATTTTATCCAATGGATTGATATCCGAATCCCTTTTCTCCATACCCTTCCTCCGCGAAAACAATTCTAAAAGTATTACGCAACTGATTCGAATGGAGAGCGAGACGGAATTGTTCTATAATGGGAACTTTTCCGACACCGCTAAGGTGGATACGTAATCTCCCCGGAAATAAGCTACAAGAATAATTGTATAATTCAGGTCGCGAACGTAGCAGGCTTAATGACAAACGATCGGGAACAATGTGACGACTAATTGAATGATAATGAATATCATACTAAAATGGCTGCTTATCGGCTGGTGCTGCGGAGCTGCAGCTGGTGCCATGGGGCAAGAGAAAAAATACATCATGCTGGACATGTTGGACAGCCTGGATATGCAGGATAGCCTTTACAAAGTAAGCCGC
>NZ_FNZR01000012.1 GCF_900109365.1 Parapedobacter koreensis
TATTCTTTAGTTCATTATAAAGATAATAAGGAGGGACGATGTGGCCGCCATTTTTATTGAACGCGATTATAATTCCCGATTTTTATGTAAGTTTGTTTGACTTAAAAAAACAAAACATGAACCCTACCTTGGTTGCCCTATTCATTCGGTTGCCCATCGCCATGTCATTCTTGGGCCATGGGCTCGTCCGTCTGCCAAAGTTGCAAGCGTTCGCTACAGGCACGGCCGAGCAATTTGCTGACACCCTGCTACCTCAGGGATTTGTGCTGGGCTTTGGCTACGTATTGGTCGTTGTGGAATTCCTTACCGGGATTTGGCTCATCAGCGGCCGGTGGTTCAACGAAGCGTTGATTGCAGGGCTTGCCATTATGACCATCTTGATTTTCGGAAGTGCACTGATTGAAAACTGGACTGCCGTATCGGTTCAGCTCATACACAGCAGCTACCTGGCCGGGCTGTTGATTTGGCAGCTTCATAAGGCATCGGAAAAGGGAGCGATCCGTTAATGGCGGGACTAAGCAAGCGTACGCTGTGGTTGATAACTGTCGGTGCGGGCCTGGTGATAGCCAACAACTACTACAATCAACCCCTGCTTGCGCTGATCGCACGTGATTTCCAGGTTTCAGAAGCACAGGCCGGGAGTGTCGCCATGGTTACCCAAGTGGGGTATGCGGCTGGCCTGTTTTTCTTGGTGCCGCTGGCGGATATGTTTCACCGGAGGCGGCTCATCTTGGCTATTTTTCCATTTATCGTAACCTCGCTGCTGCTGGCCACATTCAGCTATTCGCTATTGGGATTGGTCATAGCCAGCTTCTTTATTGGCCTTACGTGCGTTGTCCCCCAGCTTTTTGTGCCATTGGCCGCCACCTTATCCGCGCCGGCAGAAAAAAGCAAATCCATTGGGATGGTCATGAGTGGCCTGCTCATCGGGATCCTGGCCTCGCGCGTTATCAGTGGCTTCGTTGGCGCGCAATTGGGCTGGCGGTATATGTTTTTCATTGGCGCTATAATTATGTTCATCTTCTGGATATTGGTCATGAAGAATTTGCCCGACGTAAAGCCTTCGTTTACGGGTAGCTACGGCGCGTTGATGCGTTCATTGGTTCATTATTTCAAGGCGGATGCCGCATTAAGACTGGCTTCATGGCGCGGGGCCTGTAGCTTCGCCATATTTACAACCTTCTGGACCACGCTCGTCTTCCACCTCGAAGCACCGCCATTCCATGCGGGCAGTGATGTTGCAGGAGCTTTCGGCATATTGGGCATCGCGGGAGCACTTGCGCCTGCGATGCTTGGTAAAATAATTGATCGGATAGACCGCAATAAGTTGGTCGTTTGGCTATCGGCCATCGCGCTGTTTTCATGGTGGCTTATTGGGGTACCCGGGGCAACGGGGTATGCTGCGCTTATCATTGGTGTACTGCTCATTGATATGGCCATACAGGGCATTCACCTGACCAATCAATCGATCATCTTTGCCAAACATCCGGAGGCTACTAACCGGGTGAATACCGTATACATGACGAGCTATTTCGTAGGGGGGGCATTGGGCACGTTCGTTGCATCCATCGCGTGGGAACATTTCCAATGGCTGGGTGTTACCTTAGTAGGCGTCGGTTTCGCACTGCTCATGCTGGCAGGCCACCTGCTTTTTTTTCGCCACGCAACATGATGATAAAATCAATAGTTATGCATTACAATAAGATGTTGATAATCCTGCCTTGTGTGGTGGGACTGGCACTCCTGTTTGCCTGTCCGTCAAAAGCACAAGACAATTTGCCGATAGGCACGAACCTCGAAACCATCGAATACCCCTATACGGTGGAATATATAACCTTGCAAATCCAAGGTGAAACCTTGAAGATGGCCTACATGGATGCCGTCCCGGAAGCGCCAAACGGCGAAGCGGTGCTGCTGCTCCATGGCAAAAACTTCAACGGGGCATATTGGGAACGGACAGCAAACGATCTTACCCAACTGGGCTACCGGGTAGTAATGCCCGATCAAATCGGGTTTGGCAAATCTTCCAAGCCCAACCGTATCCAATATACGTTTCAACTGCTGGCGATGAACACCAAAAAACTGTTGGATAGCCTGGGCATAGGCAACGTGCACGTACTGGGACATTCCATGGGCGGAATGCTCGCTACGCGGTTTGCCTTGATGTATCCCGATCAAACACAATCATTGATACTGGAAAATCCCATCGGATTGGAAGACTGGAAAACCGTGGTGCCCTACCAGACCGTGGACGACTGGTACCAGAGCGAACTGGTACAGACATACGATAAGATTAAAAACTACCAGCTCACCTTTTATTACGATAATAAATGGAAAGCGGAATACGACCGCTGGGTACATATGCTGGCTGGGTGGACCAATGACATCGACTATCCACGTATCGCTTGGAATTCGGCATTGCTGTACGACATGATTTTTACGCAACCGGTAGTCTATGAATTCAGCAATATTAAAGCCCCTACCCTCCTGCTTATCGGGCAGCGCGACCGCACGGCGCTGGGCAAGGCCAATGCTCCCAAGGCGGTACAGGAAACGTTGGGCAATTACCCCCTTTTGGGTAAAAAAGCCGCCGCTGCCATCCCCGGTGCCCAACTCGTGGAAATCGAAGGCATCGGGCACCTACCGCATATCGAAGCCTACGAACGGTTTATCGAACCGTTGAGGCAGTTTCTAACAGCGCATTAACGTCATCCCAATGTATATTTTCAGGTGCGATCCCTTTTGATGTTTGAACATTCATTACCTTTGCATTACGAAATTTTGTTTTAATACTATTTTAATTTCAGCACATTAATCATGCAATTATTAGATGCGTTAAGCTGGCGTTATGCCACGAAAAAAATGAACGGTCAGCCTGTTGCACAGGAGAACGTAGATAAGATATTACAAGCCGCGTACCTCGCTCCTACGTCATCCGGGCTGCAACCCTTTAAAATCATCGAAATTACCAATAAAGCGTTGCGGGAAAAAATTCAACCCATAGCTTTTGGGCAAAGCCAAATCGTGGATGGATCCCACCTGCTGGTCTTCGCAGCGTGGGATAATTATACGGCAGAACGGATTGATAACATTTTCAGCCATACAGCCGCCGAGCGCGGACTGCCCGCCAGCACGTTTGATGACTATAAAGCCCGATTGAAGAATTTGTATTTAAGCAGGCCTGCTGACGTCAATTTTGAACATGCCGCACGGCAAGCTTACATTGCATTCGGCTTGGCTATTGCCGCTGCCGCTGAGCTCCATGTAGATGCCACGCCCATGGAAGGTTTTGACAATGCTGCGCTGGATGAGCTACTGCAATTGCCTGAGCAAGGGCTTAAAAGTGTAACTATCCTGCCATTGGGCTACCGGGATTCGGAAAACGATTGGCTGGTCAACCAAAAGAAGGTACGTACGCCCAAGGAAGAATTATTCTTACAAATTGCGTAATATTCCTGTACACGATTAGAAACAACATTATGCAGATGAAGATTGAAGTATGGTCAGATATTGTTTGCCCGTTTTGCTACATCGGCAAGCATCACTTTGAAACGGCGTTGCAGCAGTTTGGTGAGCCGCAAGCCGTGGAAGTAGAGTGGAAGAGCTTCCAACTTGACCCCGATTTGCCTAAGGGCACCGCTTATGCAGACACCTACCAATACCTTGCTGAGCGAAAGGGACTAAGCATTGCGCAGGCAAGGGAAATGACAGGCGGGGTAGCGGCTTCGGGAAAGCGGGCCGGCGTTGAATTGAATTTTGACAGCGCCATTGTGGCCAATACATGGGATGCGCACCGCTTGCTGCACCTGGCCCAAGCAGCAAACCTGGGTAATGCATTGAAGGAAACCTTATTCCATGCGCATTTTACCGAAGGTAAAAACATCGGTGACCGCGAAACATTGATCGCACTCGGTAAAACGGCTGGATTGGAAGAAGCCGCTATCATCGCGATGTTGGACAGTGATCAATACGGCTACGAAGTGGCGCAGGACATCCAAGAGGCACGTAATATCGGTATCCGGGGTGTGCCTTTCTTTGTGTTGAACCGTAAATATGCCGTATCCGGTGCCCAACCCCCCGAGGTATTTTTGCAGACCTTAGAAAAAGCGTATGCGGAATGGCGCAAGGAAAATCCTAAAATACCCTTTGATTTGACCGAAGGCCCCACCTGCAGTCCGGATGGAAATTGCGATTGATTTTATTGTTACATTTGAATAAATCCGTGGGATTTAAAAACAAATTTTTACCTTTGGTTGTATATAAGCTGTAAATCAAATCTCTTAACCGTTATGGCAATTACCAACAGAAGGAATTTTTTACGTACAACAATTGGCTTGACCGTTGCTTCCACCGCATTGGGTACGAGCCCGTTAAATGCTTTGGTGGGATGCAGTTCACCAAATTCATCCGGTGATTCATCTGCTGAATCGGGTGATGCACTGGAATTTACACAGGAACCTTTAGGCTATGAATACAACGCTTTGGAACCCTATATCGATGCGCGTACGATGGAAATCCATTATACGAAACATCATGCAACGTATATCACTAACGTGAATGAAGCGATCAAAGCGGAATCGGTAACCTACTCCACACCGGAAGACCTCTTTGCAAACATTGCATCGCTTTCCGCAAAGGTACGCAACAATGGCGGCGGTGCTTGGAACCATACTTTTTTCTGGAAATCACTGCGTGCGCCCGTAGATGGCAATGCACCAACGGGTGCCTTGCTGGATGCCATCAACGGTGCTTTCGGATCGTTTGATCAATTCAAGGAACAGTTTGCTACGGCGGGAACCGGGCGGTTTGGATCCGGATGGGCGTGGCTGGTGAGTGATAACGGTACGCTGAAAATAGGTTCTACACCGAATCAGGATAATCCGTTGATGGGTGATGCCGAGTTTAAAGGCAAACCCTTATTGGGGCTTGACGTATGGGAGCATGCCTATTACCTGCACTATCAGAACCGTAGGCCTGAATACATCACTAATTGGTGGAATGTGGTCAATTGGGATTTTGTAGCGGAGCAATTGGCCAGCTAATACTGCTCGTTTTTTTATGGTATAAAAGGAAGCCCCTGCGTTCAAATGCCGGGGCTTTTTATTTTGTCATGCACTCAACACGTTCTTGAGATTGCCTACCTGCTCGTCTACCAACTTCTGCAAGGGTTTGGTGGCTACCATCTTCATCATCATATTGAGGTCTGCCTCAATAACCAGCTTGGCCAGGGTACGGTTGTCGGCCATTGGCGTTACCAACCAGCGTAGCGTCACTGCAAATGGTGCCTTTTCAGCAGGCACAAAAACCACTTCATCATCCGCTTTACGGCTGTCTACCCTGATGGCCAGTCTGGTCATGTTTTGGATAGTAAACTGGGCCTCATCGCGTGTGGATGACCAATTGTACACCATTTCGGGCATCAATTGCTCATGGTTATTGCAGTCTGCCAGAAAAGCGTATACTTCGGCAACCGGTTTGTCAATGGTGATTTGATTCTGGATAGTGGTCATGGCCCTGTTGTGCAGCTTATTTCATTCGTTTGGTGACCATTCACCCGGATTCTTCCGCCATTGCGCAAGTATCTCGATGTCGTTATTCAAAATGTAATTGTGCTTAGCGGCAACTTCAATAAGGGTATCATAATTACATAAACTCACGGTTCTGCATCGCGCATTTGCGAAATTCTTTTCCGCTTCGTCAAACCCGTAAGTGAATATGGATACCAAGCCGACAACGTTGCATTCGGCTTCACGCAGGGCTTGCACCGCTTTTAGGCTGCTCTTGCCCGTGGAGATCAAATCTTCGATAACCACTACACGCTGACCGCCAACGACCTCGCCTTCAATCAGGTTTTGCCGGCCATGATCTTTGGAATCACTGCGTACGTAAGTAAAAGGCAACCCCAAATCCTGTGCAACCAGCACCCCTTGCGGGATACCCGCAGTAGCCACACCGGAAATCATTTCCACCGATCCAAACTCTTCCTGTATCAGCTCAGCGAGTTTCTGCCGTATGTAGGTACGGATAGGTGGGTGAGACAAAGCTACACGGTTATCGCAATAAATCGGCGACTTCCAACCCGACGCCCATGTAAAAGGTTTTTTGGGTTGTAATTTAATTGCTTTAATTTGCAACAATGATTCGGCAACTTTTTGTGCAACCTCATTCATATTATTCATGGCGCAAATCTATAAAATTTATATGAACCAATCGGCCCTCGTTTTGGCAGATTTTATACCCGGTGATATCCCCCATTTCCAATCAATTGATCATCAAGATTTTGACTTTGAAAAACTTTTCAAAGAGTCGAGGCAAAATAAGCTTTTTATTACATATTTCATACTAATAAAAAATACAAAAGAGTTTTTTAGTCTCATTAAAAAAAGAATCAAAGTAATTAAAGCTTCAGGCGGATTAGTGAAAAATGGCGAAGGCGATTATCTTTTTATCCATCGGCTTGGAAAATGGGATTTGCCAAAAGGAAAAGTCGATGAAGCAGAGTCCATGAAGCAGGCTGCCGTACGGGAAGTGGAAGAAGAATGCGGTATCAAAGTAGATTATCTTGGGCCAAAAATCCTGACCACTTACCATGCCTATCTGCTAAAAGGAGAGTTGGTGCTTAAAAAGACGAATTGGTACGAAATGGGTGTAAACAAAGTACCTCGGCTGAAACCGCAGATTGAGGAAGACATCACGGCAGCCATATGGCTGGAAAAAGATAAATTCAGTAAAATCAGGCAGAATACGTATCCGCTTATCGAGGATATTTTGAATACGATTTAAGTCTAAGGCACTATTGCCTTCACCACGGCCTCGGGCACCAAGGTGCTGACGTCGCCGCCATTGATAATAATCTCACGGATAATGGTGGAGGAAATGTGGGACAGCCCGCTGCTGCTCACTAAAAATACGGTTTCGATATCGGGGGCGAGCACGGCATTGTTTAGTGCGATGGCTTTTTCAAACTCAAAATCCCCGGCACTGCGCATACCGCGAAGAATATATTGTGCGCCTACTTCCCGGCAAAAATCTACCGTAAGCCCCTCAAACTGTGCGGCAACCACGGCACCTTGCTGTGTGGAAAATACTTCCTGAATAATGGCCAGCCGCTCGTCGTGATTGAAATAACCTTTCTTGGTGCTGTTCCTTCCAATTGCGACATAAATCTTGTCAAAAAGCCGCTGGCCTCTTGCCACGATATCCACATGTGCATTCGTTATGGGATCAAACGACCCGGGGAAAACCGCTATTTTCATGGCTTTTCTTTCAAAAGTATAACATTCGTATCACAACGGCAAGCGTTAAACCTGATAAAACGAAAACGAGGAATAACCGTATTTGCGGGTTTCCACCAAGTGCACTTGGGCTTCAATTTTCCGGGCGGTGGCATGCTCTAAAACGAGCCATCCACCCGGCTTCAGCATCCCCGCAGCAAATATCCGACTGGGAAGTTGCGGAAGTTGCGGAAGCTCGTATGGCGGATCGATGAACACCAAATCAAACTGATCCTTGCAGGTCGGTATAAACTTCAATACATCGGCCTTCAACGCTTTGATGGCGGTTAGATTTAGTTTCTGGGCAGTCGTATTGATATACTGGACACATTTGAAATGGATATCAACAGCCATTACAGAAGCTGCGCCGCGGGAAGCTAATTCAAATGCGATATTCCCGGTGCCCGAAAACAAATCCAGTGCAGCTATGCCATCGAAATCTATCCGGTTTTCCAGCACATTGAACAGGGCTTCTTTGGCCATGTCTGTGGTAGGCCGTACAGGCAAGATAGACGGTGGATTCAGCCGTAGTCCGCCGTGGCTCCCTCCGATTATCCGCATAGGTGAAGCCCTAAAAGCGTAAGGTACTGATGCTGTTCCAATTGCAACGTTTGAGGAATGGCAATTCCCGTAAGCTGCCCGCAATCCGCAAACACTACTTGATCGCTATATTTCGCTACCCGTCGATGAAACTCGCCGTCGGCTGCAATATTACCGGACAAGCAGCATAGGGGACGTTTGTCTATTAAACCACCATTTGTCAATATAGCCAGCAAATAATAATTAAAATCATCCGGGTTGAAAACCTCGAAATCATTACCATAAACAAACCTGCCGGAATCAAGGATAGCGATACTGACGGAAGAAGCTTGCTTGTTGATGATCACCAACGGACCTGGTGCTTGCATGGTATAGCCAGCCATGGCTACCAATAATGGCTGGACAAGTGGATAAATGCTTAGATTTGGGAAACGTGTGGTAAAACGTTCCAAACCCATTCGGCCGACTTGATGGAGAAGCGTTATACCAAGTGCAGGTAGGTCTGACACCGAAGTAGCCGTAAGTCCATCGTCAGGCAAGTAGCGGCGATAAGTCTGAAGCAGGCTTTCATCGAACACTTCGGCTGGGACAAATGAGTAAGCGCCGTCGGCGATAGCCAGCTTTACCGCTCCAAAATCGAGTTCCAGGATATCCAATACATCCTGCCTGGCATCGGCCGGATCGTAAGCAGTAATGAAGCTCAAATGCCGATCGTTGTCCAACACAGCAAGAGCGTGTTCATCGCGGCTTATCCTTGCCAATAAGGTATAATCGCCGGCACGGTGCCGGTCAAAATCTTCGGAAGTATATGTCATCGCCGTTCGTTTATCGTGACAAACATACTTAGATAAATCATTTTGAACAAACTTTTGGGTACCTTTGGCGGTGCAGATTGCTGAATTGATTTCCAGCCGTTTCCCCTTACAGCCTACCGGGCAGCAGTACGAAGCGTTCAAAAGGCTGGCCTCCTTTTTGGGACAAGCCAGCGATGACACCTGTTTTGTCCTTAGGGGCTATGCGGGTACGGGCAAGACCACCATCATCAGTACATTGGTGAATGTGCTCCCTGCACTGCATATGCGTGCCGTGCTGCTGGCCCCTACTGGCCGGGCCGCGAAGGTGATGAGCAGCTATTCCGGCAAAAAGGCGTCTACGATACACAAAAAGATTTACCGCAAAAAAGTGGCCTTGTCTCCCGACATGGCTTTCGGTTTGGCAAACAACCCACATACGGATACGCTCTTTATCGTGGATGAAGCGTCGATGATATCCAATGAGCGGTTTTCCTTCAATGGCAAAAGCCTATTGGAAGATCTGGTAGCATATGTCCATGCTGGTGAAAACTGCCGACTGATGTTCGTCGGGGACACGGCCCAGCTTCCACCCGTTGGCTTACTGCAAAGTCCGGCATTGGATGCGCAATGGCTCGCCGGAGCTTTCGGCATGCGGGTCTTGGCATACGAACTCACCGAAGTCGTACGGCAGGAAAAACATTCAGGTATCCTCTACAATGCAACGGCTATACGTCAGCAAATCCAATCTGCTGATGGCCAGGAGCCAACCATAGCATTTCCGCACATCCGGGTAAGCGGATACACCGATATCTACCGTATGACTGGTGAACGGCTCCTGGACGGGCTGCACTATGCTTATGATAAATATGGACTGGAAAACACCATGGTCATTTGCCGATCCAATAAAAGTGCTAACCTGTACAACCAACATATACGCAACCGCATACTGTTTAGGGACGAAGAGCTTACGGGCGGCGACTACATCATGGTGGTACGCAACAATTATTATTGGCTTTCGGCTGATTCCAACCGAACGGGCTTCATCGCCAACGGCGACATGGCGCAGGTACGCCGGGTAAGGAACGTCCATGAACAGCATGGTTTCCGTTTTGCAGACATAAGTTTGGCGTTTATCGACACCGACGAAATCGAACCCGTCGATTGCAGGGTCATGCTGGATACATTGCACACGGATTCACCCAGCCTGCCGCCGGAGGATCAACAGCGCCTATTCGATGCCGTCATGACTGACTATGCAGACATTCCCGATAAAAAGGAGCGAATGGCGGCCCTGAAGGCCGATCCTTATTACAATGCCCTGCAAATTAAATTCGCGATGGCGATCACGTGCCATAAGGCCCAGGGCGGGCAATGGCAAGCCGTATTTGTAGACCAGGGCTACCTGACTGATGAACGGCTTGACGTGGAATTCCTGCGGTGGCTATATACGGCGTGTACGCGTGCCACCAAGGAATTGTTTATGGTGAATTTTCACGAACGTTTTTTTAGTGGCCGATAACCACCCATTGCAGCCGAACCTTCACAAAAATATTACAAGCCATTGTAAACAAAGCCGGTATCCATTTGTAGTTAAACCGTACACCAATCGTAACAACCGTCGTCATATGAAAGAGGAAAGCATTGGCCATGAAACATCAACATTCCAATATTCAGAACCCTCCGAAAACAAAAATCCCCGGCCTTTAATCCGGATTGTTGATGCAATTGCTATTGTAGTCGGTATCGTGGTCGGTGCCGGGATTTTCCGCACACCGTCAATCGTTGCCGCCAATACAGGCAGCCCGGAATTGTTCCTCGCGGTTTGGTTACTGGGAGGATTGGTTTCGCTTATCGGCGCGCTGTGTTATGCGGAGTTGAGTACTACGTTTCCGAACACAGGGGGTGATTATCATTTCTTGATGCGGGCGTTCGGCAAACGTTTTGCTTTTTTGTTTGCCTGGGCCAGGCTAAGTATTATCCAAACAGGATCCATCGCGTTGCTTGCTTATATCATTGGTGATTATCTTTCTCAGCTCTACTCAATTGGTACTTACTCATCGGCATTTTTCGCGGCAGTGGTGGTGATAACCCTCACCGCCATCAATATGCTGGGGGTGCGTTTTGGTACGGGCACGCAGAAACTATTGTTCGCTTTTGAATTTATTGGTACGTTATGCGTGGTTGTCGTGGGTTTTTTCATCAACCCCGCCCCTAGTGCGCTGTCGACATTGCCACTTGCTTCATTGGACAATCCTTCGGCAATCGGTCTTGCCATGGTATTCGTGCTCCTTACATTCGGCGGATGGAATGAGGCGGGATACATTTCTGCCGAATTGAAAGCAGGAAGCCGGAAAATGGTTCCGGTGCTGGTCGTCAGTATTTTAATCACCACGGTGCTTTATTTGTTGGTCAATTGGGCTTTTCTACATGCGCTCGGCATTGAGCGGATAGCTGCATCTGAAGCTGTAGGCATCGATCTCATGCGCGTAACGCTGGGTGAACCGGGGGTATTCCTTATTGGTATATTGGTGGTGATGGCTACCCTTACCTCAATCAATGCCACCATTTTTACCGGTGCGCGCACCAATTATGCGCTTGGCCGGGATTTTACTGTGTTTGCCCGGTTGGGCAAGTGGAACCTTAAAACGTCATCGCCGATAAATGCCCTGCTACTACAGGGGATCATTGCCTTGGCACTGATCATACTGGGTGCGTTCACTCGAGATGGTTTTCAGTCAATGGTGGATTTCACCGCGCCGGTATTCTGGTTTTTTTTCCTTGCTACAGGTATTGCCTTATTCGTTTTGCGGACGAAAGAAGCTGGTATTGCCCGTCCATTTAGGGTACCGTTGTATCCGGTGACCCCACTGATATTCTGTGGATCGTGCGCTTATTTGTTGTATTCCAGCTTGGCATATACCGGTATCGGTGCCTTGGTCGGTGTAGCTGTACTATCGCTGGGCACACTATTTTTCTTCGTGGTTCGGTGATTGCCAATGGAAAGGAATATGTTTGATAGCCTGTTTATTAATTAATTTAAGTATAACACTAAAAATGAACATGATGAGCACATTAAAAAATTGGTTGGTTGTCTTGTTTGTTGCTGCATGCACAGGTGTGTATGCCCAACAACCGGATCTGGATGTACCGTATGTACCTACGAAACAAGAGACTGTGGAAGAGATGTTGAAACTAGCCGGTGTCAAACCTGGTGATGTGGTGTATGATTTGGGATGTGGTGACGGGCGGATAGTTATTACGGCGGCTCAGAAGTTTGGTGCCACAGGGGTTGGTGTCGATCTCAATCCGCAACGCATTAAAGAGGCGAATGCAAATGCACAGGCTGCAGGTGTTGCAGACAAAGTCAGGTTTGTAGAAGGGAACCTGTTTGAATTTGATTTCAGCCAAGCAAATGTCGTGACGATGTACCTGCTTCCGTCTGTCAATCTGAAGCTAAGGCCAAAACTGCAAAAAGAACTCAAGCCCGGAAGCCGTATTGTATCGCACGATTTTGACATGGGTGATTGGCAAGCGGAGAAAACGATAGAAGTGGGCAATGACACCATTTACCTATGGACAATAGGTAACTGAGCCTTAAAAATCATTACACGACGCGGATTGGACGATTCTTGTTTTGTCTGATCCGTGTCCTTTTTTTAATTTTTCAGTAATGTTGTTCGATGTTTCTGTATTAACGTGAATATTACAATCCTAAATCTAAAGATATCAATCAAAAACTGATAATTTGCACCCGCAAATAATATCATATTTTCCTTAAACGTTATGTATAAAAAATACAACTTGATTTTTTTCATGTTTCTGGTAGTAAACATGGGAATTGCACAGGACAACCTTGAACAAACAAAGGCAAACTACCAACTTGCCGCCCGGTTTTCTCCGGAAAAACTCAGACGCTTGATTTTTTCCACCTCAGTAAATCCCAATTGGTTGAAAAATACTAACCGGTTCTGGTATGTTTATGAGACACCAGCAGGCAAAAACTGGTACATCGTGGATCCGGCTGCCCGGAAGAA
The DNA here is from genome assembly GCF_900109365.1 of Parapedobacter koreensis. GTDB lineage: Bacteria > Bacteroidota > Bacteroidia > Sphingobacteriales > Sphingobacteriaceae > Parapedobacter > Parapedobacter koreensis. The sequence continues at coordinate 12,643 of NZ_FNZR01000012.1, forward strand.
AGATTTTCTTTTTGACAACGCACAGCTCGCAGCGCAGCTGACGCGCATTGTCAAGGATCCTTTTGACGCGCAACACATGGACATCCGCGACCTGAAATTTACCAATGATGAACGCCGCATCCGTTTCGAGATAAACAGTACCAAAGATACCTTAAAAACCAAAGAAGAACGTGAGAAAAGCACCAACAAAACGGATTCTCTGAAAAAAAAGGTGTTTTATTTGGAATATGACCTTCAGACCCGTCAACTGGTAGAACTGGCTGATTCCCTGAAGCCCAAACCACATCTCGCCTGGGCATCCTTCTCTCCGGACACAGGTACCGTCATTTTCGCCAAAAATTACAACCTGTACTGGATGGATAGGGAAAATTATGAGAAAGCCCGGAAAGACGAGAAAGACAGCACCATTGTCGAACACCAATTTACTACGGATGGTATACAGTATTACGCATGGGGCGGGGATGATCGCAGTATCACTACCGGCGATGAAAAGAAAGATGAAGATGAGAAAAATCAACGCAAGCGCGCTGGCATCACTTGGTCGCCTGACGGACGCCATTTCATCGTGATGCGCAAGGACAGCCGGAACATCAACCCGCTTTGGGTGATCAACAACGTGGGTGGTAAAAGGCCTACATTGGAAACCTATAAATACCAGATGCCGGGCGAGACCGACAGTACGGAGCAGGAACTGCACATCTTTGACTTCGCTACCAAACAGCCACGCCGTATCAATGTCGCGGCATTCAAGAACCAAACACTTGACGTATACACGAAGCCACAGCCCCGCAATAGCCGGCCGGACGATATCCGCATCAATACCTGGGCGGGAACTAACGAACGGTTTTTCTTCTCGCGGAGCAGCCGCGATCTCAAACGTGTCGACTTAGGCACCGTAGCCGTTGACGGAGCCGTAAAAGTGCTGGTGGAAGAACGTTCAAACACTTACTTGGATGTGCTGCAACCCGAATTGATTAATGACGGCCAGGAATTTGTCTTTTGGTCGGAACGCGATGGCTGGGGGCATTTCTACCTGTATGATGGCGAAGGTAAGCTCAAAAACCAAATCACATCCGGAGAATTTTACTGTTCGGAAATTGTTGGATTGGATGAAAAGACACGCACGCTGTATTTTGCAGCCAATGGCCGTGAAGCGAATGAAGATCCATACTATCAGCATTTGTATAGCATCAGCCTAAGTGGCGCGGGAATGAAACTGCTCAACCCCGGCGATTTTGACCATCAATCCAATATGGATGAAAACAGCCAGTTTTTTGTAGACAATTATTCTCGGGTGAATACAGCTCCCGTGTCGGCTTTGTATAACAGCGCCGGACAGGAAATCCTCGCATTGGAAACGACTGATTTATCACAGTTGTTTGCTGCCGGATACAAATTTCCCGAACCCTTCAAGGTAAAGGCGGATGATGGCATCACCGATTTGTATGGGGTCATGTATAAACCATTTGACTTCGACTCCACCAAGACCTATCCCATTATTGAATACGTGTATCCCGGTCCACAGACCGAATCAGTAAACAAGGCTTTCGGCCGCAGCATGGACCGTATCGATCGCCTGGCTCAATTTGGCTTTGTGGTCATTACCGTGGGTAACCGTGGCGGGCATCCAGCTCGATCAAACTGGTACCATACCTATGGATATGGCAATTTGCGCGATTATGGGCTGGCCGACAAAAAAGCTGCTGCTGAGCAATTGGCCGACCGCCATCCATTCATCGACGTCAACCGGGTAGGCATCACCGGGCACTCCGGCGGCGGCTTTATGTCTACAGCGGCCATGCTGGTGTATCCGGACTTTTTCAAAGTGGCCGTGTCTGGTGCGGGCAACCACGAAAACAACATTTACAACCGGTGGTGGAGCGAACGGCACCACGGCGTAACTGAACGGGTATCGGCAAAGGGCGACACAACATTCTCCTATGCCATTGAGAAAAACCCCGAGCTGGCCAAGAACCTCAAGGGACGCTTGTTGCTGGCCACAGGAGATATTGACAATAACGTGCACCCCGCTAATACCATCCGCATGGCCGAGGCACTCATCAAAGCGAACAAACGTTTTGACTTCGTGCTAATGCCTGGCCAGCGCCACGGCTTTGGCGACATGACGGAATATTTTTTCTGGAAGATGGGGGATTATTTCAGCAGGTACCTGCTGGGTAACTACCAGGATGAGGTGGATATCACGGAAATGAATAAGGAAGCCGCTCGACGGCGATAAACGGCATGACAAAAGGACGGGGTGTTATGCGGTTACGCATAACACCCCGTCTTTTTTAGTGAATTAATCCAAAGCTTTCTCTCGGCGGTTCCACATAAAGAATACCGGAATGCCTAACAGCACGATAATTAATCCCGGCCAGGTGAAAGTAGGCTGGTAAATCAGCAATCCCACACATATCGTGAAGGCTGCCAGCACATATAGCGCTGGTAAAATAGGATAGCCAAAAGCTTTATAGGGCCGCTCCGCATCGGGCAGTTTCCGCCGCAAAATGAATATCCCGATAATGGTGAGTGCATAAAAAATCAACACCACGAAAATTACGTAGTTGAGCAGGTCGCCATACCGGCCAGTAAGGCAAAGAACCGAGGTCCAGATGCATTGTGCCCAAAGTCCCCAACCGGGCACTTCAAATTTATTCAGTTCACCGGCCTGTTTGAAAAACAACCCATCCTGTGCCATGGTATAATATACCCGTGCACCGGCCAAAATCAATCCGTTGTTGCAGCCGAAGGTGGAAATCATAATCATCACGGCAATGACAAGCGTGCCCACTTGGCCAAAAATGGCCTGTGCGGCCACCACAGCCACACGGTCTGCGGGGGCATAGGCAATCTCTTCCATGGAGAGGGTAGCCAAATACATGAGATTGGCCGATACATAAATGATGGTCACAATCAGTGTCCCCAGGAAAAGGCTCAGCCCGATATTGCGTTTTGGATTACGGATCTCGCCCGCAATGAAGGTCACATTATTCCAAGCATCACTGGAAAACAGGGAACCTACCATGGCCGATACAATACCCGCAAAAAGCGCTGCCCCGCCTATGGACATGGCTGTGCCGCTATTGATGTCCCAGCGAACCGTGTCCCATGCCGTAGACCAGTTGGCATTCCATACTTCGGTATTGAATGCGGCCAGCAACCCGGCGACGATCAACCCACCCAATGAAACAAGTTTTACAATGGTGAATACGGTCTGGATGATCTTCCCGTTTTTCACCCCGCGCGAGTTGACCCATGTGAGGATGACAATGGTCGCAATGGCAACCAACTGAGCCGCATTGATGCGTACGATACCCAGATCCCATAATATATTCTCATCACTGAGCGCGGGGAAAATATAGGCCGCAAATTTGGCAAACGCGACGCCTACAGCGGCAATGGTGCCCGCCTGGATGACCATAAACAACGACCATCCGTAGAGAAATGCGATAAGACGGTTATAGGCTTCCCGAAGGTATACATATTGCCCCCCCGCTTTTGGGAACATGGCCGACAGCTCGCCATAACTAACGGCAGCTATGACGGTAACAATTCCCGTGAGCACCCAGATAAAAATAAGCCAGCCTGCACTTCCTACATTCCGTACAATATCCGAGCTTACAATAAAAATTCCAGAGCCAATCATCGATCCGGCTACCAACATCGTCGCGTCGAGCAGTCCCAGCTCACGCTTCATGTCATCCTGTTGTTCAGGTGTTGTGTTCATTAGGTTATTATCCATAAAGATTAGTGGATTCGAAAGTAGGCAAATATTTATTAATTCATGCAAATAAATTTGATTATTACAATAAGCATCTTATTTTTGGCGACTCTTTGTTGAAACCTATTTAACAATGAAACGTTTTGTAAACAATTGAATCGGTTATAATAATGGAATTTTTACAAGCAAATCTGATTTATCTAATTCCTGTATTGGGGTTGATAGGCATCGTCGTGATGATCGTCAAATCTGCCTGGGTGACCAAGCAAGATGCCGGAGATGACAACATGCGTTCTTTAGCCGGCCATATCGCTGAAGGCGCAATGGCTTTTCTGAAAGCCGAATGGAAAGTGCTTTCCTATTTTGTGGTGATTGCTGCCATTTTGTTGGCTTGGTCAGGCACGTTGGTAGAAACTTCCAGCTGGGTCATTGCGGTATCCTTCGTCATTGGCGCTGTGACATCAGCGTTTGCCGGGTATATCGGCATGAACATCGCTACAAAGGCCAATGTGCGTACCACGCAAGCGGCCCGGGGAGGACTCGCCAAAGCGCTCAAGGTATCGTTCACTGGTGGTACGGTAATGGGCCTTGGCGTGGCAGGATTAGCGGTGTTGGGTATGGGTGTCCTGTTTATCGTCTTTTATCAGATTTATGTAGTAAGTACCGGTGCCAGCGTCAATGGGATTGAAATGGAAAAAGCCTTGGAGGTACTAGCCGGTTTCTCCCTGGGCGCCGAATCCATCGCATTGTTTGCGCGTGTAGGTGGTGGCATTTATACCAAAGCGGCTGACGTTGGCGCAGATTTAGTGGGCAAAGTCGAGGCGGGTATTCCCGAGGATGATGTGCGCAATCCAGCTACCATCGCAGACAATGTGGGCGATAATGTGGGCGACGTGGCTGGTATGGGTGCTGACCTGTTTGGCTCTTATGTAGCCACCATATTGGCAACAATGGTATTAGGGCGGGAAATTGTATCCGTTGACAATTTCAATGGCATTGCCCCAATATTATTACCCATCCTTATCGCAGGCTTGGGAGTGATTTTTTCTATCATTGGTGCCACGTTGGTCAAGGTGAATGACGACCAAGGCAATGTACAGCAGGCATTAAATCTTGGCAACTGGTCTTCCATCCTACTTACAGCCCTGGCATCTTATTTTGTGGTAGGTTGGTTACTGCCTGACAATTTGGAATTACGTGGGGTCTCTTTCACTTCATTGGATGTATTCTTTGCCATTGTTGTAGGCCTCATTGTAGGTGCTTTGATGAGCATTATTACCGAATACTACACAGCCATGGGCAAACGCCCGGTTAGTTCCATTGTCAAACAATCGTCTACCGGACATGCGACCAACATCATCGGTGGCATCTCCATAGGCATGGAATCCACTGCGATACCGACCATTATCCTTGCTGCGGGTATCATTACCTCCTATGGTTTTGCTGGCTTATACGGCGTAGCCATTGCGGCCGCTGGTATGATGGCCACCACAGCCATGCAACTGGCCATTGATGCTTTTGGTCCCATTGCAGACAATGCCGGTGGCATTGCCGAAATGAGTGGACTACCGAAAGAAGTACGCGCACGCACGGATAAATTGGATGCCGTGGGCAATACAACCGCCGCCACGGGAAAAGGGTTTGCCATCGCTTCGGCAGCGTTGACAGCGCTGGCCCTCTTTGCCGCCTTCGTCGGTATTGCAGGTATTGACTCCATAGACTTGTATAAAGCACCCGTATTGGGTGCGCTTTTCATTGGGGCCATGATTCCGTTTATCTTCTCCTCCCTGGCTATCGCTGCCGTAGGCCGTGCAGCCATGGCGATGGTGGAGGAAGTAAGGCGGCAATTCCGGGAGATACCCGGTATTATGGAACACAAAGCGAAACCTGAATATGACAAATGTGTTGCCATATCCACAAAAGCATCCATCCGCGAAATGATATTCCCCGGTGCAATTGCTTTGATTGTCCCGATACTGGTGGGCTTTGGCTTCAAGGGCGTATTCGAAAGCACTTCCTCTGCCGAAATCCTTGGTGGCCTATTGGCTGGAGTCACGGTATCCGGTGTATTGCTGGGGATGTTCCAGAATAATGCCGGTGGTGCCTGGGATAATGCCAAGAAATCATTTGAAGCGGGCGTGGAAATCAACGGCAAAACAGAATACAAGGGCTCCGATGCGCATAAGGCATCGGTAACCGGCGATACCGTGGGCGATCCATTTAAAGATACGTCCGGCCCATCCATGAATATCTTGATCAAGCTGATGTCTATCGTATCCTTGATTATTGCACCCCACATCAGTGTGAATAACGGGGGCAGCCATGCCGGAATCGACGTGAAAAAACAAACTGAGGTGCCCGCACAAATTGCACAAGCGGAAGACGGACTTTTATACACAAATACCTATTAATGATGTATACGATGTGACAAAAACTCAAATAAAAAGGGATTTGTAAAAAAACGAATCCCTTTTTCGCATAAAAGCACACCCATTATCAACAAAATCATTACATATGGACTGTAAATAAAAAAAACCATTCATTTGAAAATAAAAATTTGTAGGTTTGGCCCTTAACTAACTGGGATGACCTGAATTGTTAAAAGAAAAATTGTATGTTATTTAAAAAATCGATTCCTACGTTAATTGCCGAAGCAGCAGAAAGCGGTGAAGGCACACTCAAACGGACATTATCAAGTGGTGGTTTAATAGCATTGGGTGTTGGTGCCATCATCGGCGCTGGTCTTTTCTCCCTTACCGGGATAGCTGCTGCAGAAAATGCAGGGCCAGCCGTGACGCTATCATTCATGGTTGCTGCTATCGGCTGTGCATTTGCAGGGCTTTGCTATGCAGAATTTGCGGCCATGATCCCCGTAGCAGGAAGTGCTTATACGTATTCCTACGCCACTTTAGGCGAATTTGTTGCCTGGATAATCGGGTGGGATCTTGTGCTGGAGTACGCGTTAGGAGCCGCTACTGTAGCGTCCAGTTGGTCGCAATATTTCAATCAGCTCTTACTCGTATTTGAGATACATTTGCCAGAGAGTTTGCTCCACGGTCCTTGGGAAGGTGGTATCGTCAACATTCCGGCCATCGTCATCGTCTGTCTGCTATCGCTCCTATTGATCAGGGGCACCCAAGAGTCGTCACTGGTCAATAACATTCTCGTGGTAGTGAAAGTAGCGGTTGTGTTAGTTTTCATTGCATTGGGTTGGAGTTTCATCAACCCGCTCAACCACGATCCGTTCATCCCGGTAAATGAGGGTGAAGAACTGGTGAAATCCGGTCAGTTGGGATTCTTTGAATTTTTCAAGAGTGACTATTTTGGCCACTTCGGCATCAGTGGCATCATGCGTGGTGCTGGTGTGGTATTCTTTGCGTTCATCGGGTTCGATGCGGTAAGCACAGCGGCACAGGAAGCCAAAAACCCTCAAAAGGGTATGCCAATAGGCATTATCGGCTCATTGTTGATTTGCACGTTGTTGTACGTACTCTTCTCATACGTGATGACGGGATTGGAAAACTACACGAAATATGCAGGGGACGCAAAGCCCGTTGCCACTGCTTTTGCACAAACGGGATACACCTTTTTGAATACGGCTTTGATCATTGCCATTCTCACTGGTTATACTTCGGTGATCTTGGTGATGCTGCTCGGCCAAAGCCGCGTGTTCTACACGATGAGCAAAGACGGCTTACTGCCCGCTTTCTTTTCTGACTTGTCGAAAAATCAAACCCCTTGGAAAACCAATGTGGTTTTTATGATTTTCGTGAGTATTTTCGCGGGCTTCGTTCCGGTTTCAGACTTGGGGCACATGGTGAGCATCGGCACCTTATTTGCCTTCGTATTGGTATGTATCGGGATCATGGTCTTGCGGAAGACCGATCCGAATATCCCACGGCCATTCCGCACACCGTTGGTGCCGCTGGTACCCATACTTGGCATTGTGGTCTGTATCGCGATGATGGCTTCACTTCCTATCGAAAGCTGGGAACGCCTGGCCATCTGGATGGCAGTTGGTATCGTTATTTATTTTGCCTATGGCAAACAACACAGCAAAATCAGAGCTGAGGTAGAAAAAGGGAAATCATCGGGCCCCACCCTATAACACGCATATAATTTGCTAGGAAAAAGCGTCGCTCAAAGAGTGACGCTTTTTTTGATCATAAAAAAATGTTATATAATTATTTATTAACATTTATTTTACATCAAATCGGTTATCTTTGCTTTGTAATTAATCATTCAGGTTATGAATGTATTGTTTTTCGTCGCACACAAATCATTATTCATTCATTTTTCAGCGAAAAACATCACATTCTGCACACAAATTCCCACTAATTTTTTTAAGTATGACAAAAAAGACTACTAAATGGACAACTTTAGTTGCTATCCTGCTATTGTTTAGCAATTATTCTTGGGCACAGCGCGTACTTACAGGAAAAGTAACTGATGGTGCCGATCCCATTGTCGGGGCGACTGTATCGATAAGAGGAGTCGCCGGAGGCACCTCTACCAATGAAGCAGGTGATTTCAGCATTTCTACAGACCATGAATCCGGTGAATTGGTGATTCGTATTATTGGTTTCTCAACGCGAACAATTCCTTTTTCCACGCAATCTAATTTAGGGACGATAGTATTATCGCTTTCTGATTCCGAAACATTGGATGAGGTCGTAGTCATCGGGCGCGGGATTATCGACATTGCGGAAGGACGGAAAACACCCATTGCGGTTTCAACGGTGAACCGTGCTGAAATCCAGGACAGGGGCATAGGCAACGTCGAATTTCCGGAGATCATGAAAAATACGCCTTCGGTGTTTGTGACCAACCAAGCCGGTGGTTTCGGCGATGGCCAGAATTTCCTACGGGGATTCGACCAGTCCAACACGGCTTACCTGTTGAATGGCCAGCCGATAAACGGCATGGAAGACGGCAACATGTATTGGTCAAACTGGAGTTCGATTGCGGATGTGGCCAATGCTGTACAGGTGCAAAGGGGCTTGGGATCATCCAAGTTAGCCATTTCATCTGTGGGTGGCACAGTCAACATCGTAACCAAGGCTACAGATTTAAACAAAGGGGGATCTGTGCGTTTCCTAACTGCCAACAATGGCTTCTTCAAAGGAACGGTGAGCTACAATACCGGGCTCCAAAACAAGTGGGGCTTTTCTTTCATGCTTGACTATTGGAGAGCCGACGCGAAATATGCCGTAGGTACACAGGGCGAGGGACAGAGTTATTTCTTATCCGTGGGTTATAAGCCCAATGATCGGCATGTTTTCAATTTCATGATCTTTGGCGCGCCGCAACAGCATGGCCAGAATTACTCGAAGCGGATGGAAACAACTTATTGGGCGGAAGGCTCAAGCGGCGGCATCGGCGGACAAGTAAATACACCAGGATATGACCTGACCGGCATCCGAGGTAATCACAACTATGGCCATTACAATGGAGAAGGATTATCATTGATTACCAACTTTTATCACAAACCGGTAGCCAACCTGAACTGGGATTTTGATATCAATGAGCAATCCTCGCTTTCTACCGTTCTATATGCCTCCATTGGTCGCGGGGGCGGCACAGGCATACTCGGCAACGGTGTCAACCGTTTGAACAGTATTTATGGCGATGCTTATGGTGCCAATGGCCAGATTCTTTGGGACAACATTGCGGCCTACAATGAGAGTATTCCGAATGGTGTAGGGGGCGGTTTCAACGGTTCTATGCTTCGCGCATCCATGAACAACCATTTCTGGTATGGGCTGGTCAGTAACTTCAACCACGAAACCGACTTTGGTTTGACGCTGAATGTGGGGGCGGATTTGCGTTTTTATCATGGTGACCATTTTCGCCAGGTCATTAACAAATTGGGGCTAAACAGCTGGAACGAAACCAATACCGCTCGTGGCGAACATGCGATAACCGAAACCTATAAAATCAATCCTTGGGCCACATTATTTAATTTTGCCCCCGAAGATCAGCGCGTTGGTTATGACGATTCTGAAGATATCAATTACCAAGGTGCATTTGGTCAGGCCGAATACACCGTCGGTGGTTTCACGGTATTTGCACAGGGCTCAATATCCAACCAATCGTATATCAAATACAATCGTTGGAACTATACGGGTGGCGAAGCGCAGTCGGACACCGAAAACAAGTTGGGTTATAATATCAAAGGCGGCGCCTCTTACAATTTCGAAGGTGGGCACACTGTTTTCGCTAATACAGGCTTTTATTCACGTCAGCCGTTTTTGGACAATATCTTTATCCAAAACACGGTCGACTTCTACGAACCGTCAGTGGACAATGAGGAAATTTTTGGCCTGGAAGCAGGCTACCGCTTTGCTATTCCAAACTTTACCGTCAACCTGAACGGGTATTACACATCATGGGCCAACCGGTTCTTGGCGAATGATGGCGAATTTAGCGCAGACCAGATCCAGGGAACGTACCTGCTTACAAACATCACGCAGTTGCACAAAGGTTTGGAGCTCGATTTTCAGACCTACATTACACCGAAGTGGATGCTGCGCGGATACGGATCGATAGGCGATTGGCAATATGACGGCGACTCCCCTTTCCAGTTCCGTGAAGAAGAAAGCTCTCAGGTCATCGGCACCGGCGAAATCGCACTGTCCGGCGTAAAAGTGGGTAATGCCCCGCAAACTTCCTTCGGATTGGGAACCAAGTACAACATCTTGCCGGATTTGTATGTCGACGTTGATTTCAACTTCTACGATAACCTATATGGACAGGTAGATCCGGAAAATGTGGTTGATGCGGCACTCGAAGGCGAAGTATACGAACCTGAAAAACTGAATTCTTTTGGCGTCGTTGATGCAGGCCTTACCTATAACTTCAACATTGGCGTGCAACGGCTAAAATTCCGGGGCAATGTCTATAACGTATTTGACAAGGAGTATATTGGCCGACAGGATGGATTCGGTTACTTCTATGGCCTTGGTACCACCTGGAATGCCTCGCTTACCTATAGCTTCTAATCGGCTAATGCGGTAATTCATAAAAAAGCTGTTTCATTGGTGTGAAACAGCTTTTTTATGAATTGTAATAAAACTCCTCGATATAAGCGAGGTTCATCATCTCATTATTGAACTGTTGCAACGTCTTACGGTCGGTCGTCAACTCAAATACCACCGACAACCTGCGGGATCGCTTGCTAATCGTTTTGCGTGCATATTTGATATGATGCTTGTCCAACTGGCGTTTAAGTTCTTCCAGGTTGTTGATGTCCATGTCTTGGAAGACAACGAAGAGGGTGCGGGTCAGAAATAGCCGTTCCATGGCATTTTCCACCTTGTTAAATACGGACAAGATAATGACCGTAATGACGGCAAGCGAAAGGGCGAGCCCATAATATCCAATTCCTGCTGCCATGCCTATTCCCGCAACCATCCAAATCACTGCTGCCGTCGTAAGCCCCATCACAGAGAACTTGTCCTTAAAGATCACACCGGCACCGATGAAGCCAATGCCGGTAATGATGTTGGCCGCAATCCGATCGTCGCTGCCTATTCCATAGCTTGACGCGATGGTGAAAGCTGTCGCGCCCAAACAAATCAACACAATGGTACGGAAACCGGCGGACTTGTTTCTATATTCGCGCTCCAAGCCGACCAAGCTCCCGCAAAAGACGGAAACGCCGATGGAAACCAAATCGTTATTTTCGGGCAAAAAATCCATGCTCTCTCTAACCGTTAATCCAGATAGGCGTAAGTGATCCCTTCACCCCCTCTATCCGGATGTTCGTCTTCCATCCGGGTGACCTCGCCATATTTGCGCAGATAATCCCGGATAAATTTCCGCAAAATGCCGTCTCCCTTGCCATGTACTATTTTCAAGTTTGGAAAGCCCATCATTATTGCTTTATCCAGGTATTTTTCAATTTCATAAAGTGCTGCTTCTGTGCGCATACCCCGTACATCCACCTCGGGCCGAAAGCTCGCTACATCATCAGCAATTTTGGCGTGGTGGGCTTGGCGGGTTCGGGTCTGCAAGTGTTTTTTATCAATGCGGACGACATTCGCCCGCTTTTGTACGGTGCGCAACTCTCCCATCGCCAATACCACATTGTTTTTTGCCATGCTGATTACCTGCGCCTCATTTTCGGTACCCACTATTTTCACCCAATCTCCCACCTTGATAGCAACCGTCTCGACGGGATTTTGTTTAACTTTAGTCTCCGTTTTGGTTTCTTCGGCATGTTTATTCAACTCCTGATCCAATCGCTGGCGCAGCGCTTTTGTTTTCGCCTTCTCCGCCTGGCTTTCCCGAATGTCTGATATCGTATTTTCGACCAGCTTATTGGCATTGCGAATAATTTCCCGGGCATCCTCCCGGGCTTTGTTGATGATGGTCCGTTTGTTTTCCTCTAGGTAGGTCTGTAGCTGTTCGTTTTCTGCTTTTAGCCTTTCGAGCTGTTTTTCTTTTTGGGCAATAGCTACCTTAGCCTCGTATACATCCTTTTTGTCGCGTTCCAAATCCACCAATAAGGTATCCACACGCTTTTGCTGGACGCCTATTTTTTGTTTGGCAGCTTGCAGAATAGTTTCGTTTAACCCGATTTTCTGCGCAATTTCGAATGCGTACGAGCTGCCCGGTTTGCCGGTTTGCAAGATATACAATGGCCGCATGGCCACATTGTCGAAGAGCATAGATGCATTTTCGATTCCAGCTGTATTGCTCGCAAAAACTTTTAGGTTGGAATAGTGGGTAGTCACCACTCCCCTTACTTTCTTTCGGTTGAGCACTTCCAGTACCGCCTCGGCAATCGGCCCACCAAACAGTGGATCGGTACCTGTACCAAATTCATCGATGAGTATCAGGGTCTTGGCGTCCGCATGTTCGGTGAAGTATTTCATTTTTGACAGGTGGGCACTATAGGTGCTCAGGTCACTTTCAATGGATTGATCATCGCCGATATCGGCAAATAACTGCTTAAACAGGCCCACTTTGGAAGTAGCGTCGGCTGGGATAAGCAATCCCGACTGCACCATCAATTGCAGTAGCCCGATGGTCTTCATACATACAGATTTGCCCCCGGCATTTGGCCCCGAAACGACAATCACGCGCTGCTGCTCGTCGATGTGTACATTAAGGGGAACAACGGCTTGCTGGGTATTCCGAAATGTAAGCAACAGCAATGGGTGCTTTGCATTGACTAATGAAATCGACGTGTCTTTGCTCAATTCGGGCATGCGCCCGTCGACATCAATCGCAAATAGTGCTTTTGCACGGACGAAGTCGACTTTGCTCAACAAGCTCTGATAGCTTATCAGCAACGGAACGTGGGGCCGCAATTCGTCGGTCAATTCGATTAGTATCCGGACGATCTCACGCCGTTTATCAAACTCAAGGTCACGTACCCTATTGTTGAGGTGAAATACTTCTTCCGGTTCAATATAAGCTGTCTGGCCCGTAGCCGATTCGTCGTGTATCCAACCTTTTATTTTACGTTTATTTTCGGCCAGTATCGGGATGCATAAGCGGCCATCACGGATGGTCAAATTGCCGTCTGCCGTCCACCCACTCTGCTGTGCGGTCCTAAACACCAGATCGATACGTTTCCGTGCCTCCTGTTCCGCTTTGGCAATGCTGGATATGATCTCAGCGAGCGCTGGTGAAGCAGTAGGTTTGACCTTGCCTTTTGCATCAACGACCCGTTCAATCGCCGTGACGATGTTCTTTTCTATAGGCAAGTGTTCAAATAGGGCCTCCAGATTGGGATATTGGCCACTTCGCTCATTGAAATACCGAATAATAGCAAATACCGTCTTCAGGGATAGCAATATCGTGAAAAACTCATCCTCCGACAGGAACGTGCCGACTATCCGGGCCTTTTCCGCCAATGGCCGGATGGGATACAGGTGATCCACCGGCAATGGAGCATCATTGACAAGCAGTTCCTTGAACTCATATGCCTGCCTGAGGAACTTATCAACTTGGTCAAACCGGGTCTGCGGTTGTATTTTATCCACCATTTCCATCCCCGGTTCACTTAGGCACTTCGACTTGATTAATGCTTTTATATCCGCAAAACCAAGCTTTTCGATGGCGTTGTCTGGGTAAATCATATTTATTTTATCTTTTCCATTGGCCGCAAAACCGGAGGATTTTCTACCGCTTTAACCGGTGGCTGGCTGGGTTTCAAAGGCCTTTTAGCCGGGGGTGACGGATGTTGGCCTTCGCTGATCAGGCTGCGTAATCGCGTAGATTCCAGCAGCCTGTCGTGCAGCAACTCATGGGTTACCGGCTCAGGCGATCCGTAAATACTGTCCGGCGCATGAAGGAACAACAAATAACGCCTACGTTTAAAATCCAACGAATCGCGTGTAATCCGCTGCAAACTATCCAGCCTTCTTGCATTGCTGACCGAATCTGCCTTTCGCTGCACGGTATATCTTTCTTCCACGGCCTTTTGCTCGGCGAGGTTCATCGCTTCCAGCCTTTTTTCGACTGCTATGTAGAGATCGTTCAAGATATATGGCCGTGTTGAATAAAATTCGACACTTCGCCTAAACGCGATTGAATCAATGCCGTACCTATCGAAAACCGCGGCATAATACGCATTACGGTAAGCACGTGCCGAGTCTATTGGCATTGATGTCAGTTGCCCGTCTACCAAATGTACATCCAATAGGACATCGGGCATCTTTTTCTGTGGGATTATTCCATCCGGTATCTTTTCCCCACAGGAGATGCACAACACTAAAATCGTAATTCCGGTAAGCAGCCGTTGCATTCTTTTTATTCTATCCCTTCGCCCTCCTATTGGTGGATACCCGCGGGTTTTGTAGTTTTGTGCAAACTTAGCTAAAATTTATAAAAACAGGGCTGGATCTATGGATATTGCTGACCAGGTAAAAACGATTGAAGAAGGACTCAGACGGCTGGATGTGAAACTCATCGCCGTTTCAAAAACTAAGCCCGCGGAGGAAATTCTGGAGGCCTACCACGCCGGACAACGGGCTTTTGGCGAAAATGTGGTGCAAGAACTTTTGGGGAAATATGAAATACTTCCCAAAGACATCGACTGGCACCTGATTGGCCATCTCCAAAGCAACAAGGTGAAATACATTGCTCCTTTCATTACGTTGATTCATTCGGTGGACAGCTTGAAACTATTGAAAGAAATCGATAAGCAGGCAAAAAAACACAACCGAGTCATTGACTGCCTTTTACAGGTGCATATAGCGACAGAGGATACCAAATTTGGACTCGACCATGTGGAGGTCATTGAGCTCCTACGATCTGCGGAATTTATGGAATTAACGCATGTCCGTATTAGGGGACTGATGGGCATTGCCACGAACACACCCAATCAAAAGGAGGTCAAAGAAGAATTTCGAGAATTAAAAGCGTTATTTGATGGCATAAAAGCGAGCTTTTTTAAAGATGAGGCCTCTTTTGACACGCTTTCTATGGGCATGTCGGCCGATTACAACATTGCCATTGAGCAAGGCAGCACAATGGTACGCCTGGGGAGTACAATTTTTGGGGGACGGTAAACCATGAAAACCATCATACGCAAGGCCGTGGCGGCTGACTGTCCACAACTTTTGGAGCTCGTCCGTGAATTGGCTGCATACGAAAAGGCTCCCGAGGCGGTGACCGTAAGCTTGGAAGAATTTGTAGACGCAGGCTTTGGCAATGCCCCAGTATGGGAGGCTTTCGTGGCCGAGGCGGGCGGACGACTAGTGGGCATGTCGCTTTTTTATATCCGCTATTCTACGTGGAAGGGACGACGACTCTATCTGGAAGACATCATTGTCACCGAAAAAATGCGCGGCAAAGGCATTGGCAAATTATTGTTTGATGAGACTTGGAAATTATGTGAGGAACGGCAGTATAAGGGTATGGTATGGCAAGTATTGGAATGGAATGAACCCGCCATTAATTTCTACAAAAAATATGGTGCGTCTTTTGATAGTGAATGGGTAAATGTGTCATTGGATAGCCTGAGAGCCGAAGCCGGTAATCATCAAGTGAGGGTAAATCAACATAGCAATGAAGCGAAGTAACATATCTATCTTTTATATCGTTGTGGCCACCTTGTTGGGTGCCTGCCAATCCAACACGGAGACACAGGAATCAACAGGCAATAAGGTTGCTTTAGACACTTTGGAATACAACGATGAGGATTATGTCCGATACAGCGACAATCTAGTCAAGACCAGCGAAACAACGGATACGACATATTTCGCTGTCTCGTATCCCAAGTTCCAAGATACGGTCGTCAACCGCTTTGTATTGTCGGCCTTATTAGGAAGCGACACGGCTACCGTAGCAGGTGCCGCCCAAACCTTTATCAAAGAATTTGATGATTTCCACCAATCTGATCCATTCCCCCGTATATGGACTTCTGAATCGCATGCAAAGGTATACCGGATTACACCATCTTATTTGGAGCTTGTCATTGATGCCTCCACGTATACTGGTGGCGCTCATGGCAATTATGCGACGGTATTTGTACATTACGATTTGACTGACCAATCGGTATTGGTATTGGACGACATCGTGGCAAGGGCTTTCCGAAATGAATTGACCGCGATTGCCGAGCGTTATTTCAGGGAGCAGGAAAACCTCGCGGTTGACCAGTCGCTCGACGATCAATACTTCTTTGATCAGGGACGTTTCAGCATTCCCGACAATTTTGCCTTGGAGCGCGATAGTATGCTATTTCTCTATAACATCTACGAAATTAAGCCCTATGTGGAAGGCCAAACGGAGCTGCGCGTCCCGTATTCCGAAATCGAACGGCTTTTGACCGACCGCGCAAAGCGGATCATCGGCGAGTTAACCATGCAAAATCTTTAGCCTTACATGCAAGTATTTAAATTTGGAGGTGCATCTGTCAAAGATGCGGAGGGTGTGATAAACCTTGGCCATATTGTAGCTACACATCGAGCAAACAAGTTGCTTATCGTGGTATCGGCCATGGGCAAAACCACCAACCTGCTGGAGCAACTCACCCTAAGTTACTTTGAGCAACGGGAAAATACATTTGACCTGTTGGAACAAGCGAAACAGTACCATGGCAATATCATTCGAGCACTGTTCGATGACATCCATCATCCCGTATTCAACGAGGTTTCCAACCGTTTTGTAGAGATTGAATGGATATTGGAAGAAGCCCCGGCAGATCCCTATGACTACCTCTATGACCAAATCGTTTCTGTGGGTGAGCTCGTTTCGACGACCATTGTAAGCCACTACCTAAATCATATTAGCCTGCCAAACACCTGGGTAGATGCCCGTGATTATATTGCTACCGACAATACGCACCGGGAAGGAAAAGTGGACTGGCAAATCACTGAAGCACGTGTTCAGCGGGACCTTCAACCATTGTTGGACAATCAGTTGGTTGTGACGCAGGGCTTTATCGGCTCTACTTCGGAGAATTTTACAACCACACTCGGGCGTGAAGGTTCGGACTATTCAGCCGCTATCTTCGCAGCATGTCTCAACGCGGAAAGCGTAACGATTTGGAAAGACGTGCCTGGCGTACTGAATGCCGATCCCAAATGGTTTGATAAGACGGAACTAATTGCCGAATTATCCTATCTGGATGCCATTGAGTTGACCTATTACGGTGCTACGGTCATCCATCCGAAAACAATCAAGCCCTTGCAAAATAAAAACATCCCACTTTATGTAAAGTCCTTTGTTGACATCGAAGATAGCGGGACACAGATACGCGACACCAAGGGAGCACTACCCATACCGTCGTTTATTTTCAAGGTCAACCAAGTATTGATTTCCATCCTCCCTAAAGACTTTTCATTCATCGTCGAAGATAATTTAAGTGACATTTTCAGGCGGTTCCACCAGCATAAAATCAAGGTGAACATGATGCACAACAGTGCTGTAAGCTTCTCGGTAAGCGTGGATGACACCGGGGATAATGTAAATATGCTGTTGCACGATCTCAAGACGCGGTATGAGGTGCAGCACCAAAATGGGCTGGAACTCATTACGATTCGCCATTATAACCAACAAACAGTTGATCGGGTGCTGGTAGACAAGGCCATCATTATGGAGCTCAAAGATAGTTATACCTGCCAGCTATTAGTGCGGAAACTCAGATAATCATTACCTTTGCAGTTATGACAATGAAAACGACGAATATCATGATAACATTTACCGGCATGCTCTTGCTGCTGTCCATGGCCTCCTGTGAGAACAGCGCCAAATCAACCCAAGCACAGGAACCCCATGCATCCTCGCTTGCTTCAACGCCATCGGTGGGTGAAGAGCCGACGGCGGCGGCCCCGCAACCAGCTGCCTCACAACCGGCACAGACGATACCCGATTTTGCCTTTTATATTCTCCGTAGCGGCATCCGCTTTACCAAACAGGATCTGGCAAAAAAGGGAAATATTGTGTTTATCCTCTTTGACCCGACCTGTAGCCATTGCCAGCACGAAGCAAACCATATCGGTCAACATTATGACGAAGTGAAAGATGCCAATTTTTACTTTGTATCCATGAATGATCCAGCATTAATGAGCACCTTTTTGGAAACGCATGCCAAACCCTTAGTGGGCAAAGCCAATGTCGAACTGCTGTATGATCGCAATGCGGATTTTATCAATAAATTCCATATCCCTTCGCAATATCCAGCTGTATACGTATATGGCAATAATGGCCAGCTGAAAGATCATTGGGATGGTGAACGTGATATCGATAAAGTCGTTGCCTCCATCCGGAACTAAGCGCCGGGCTTTTCCTTTTTGCTGGCAAGTGTCAGCGGGATAGAGAGCAGTACCACGGACAAACCGGACGCCATGATGCGTGTCTTACTCCGGTGTATGAGGGAGCCCCAAAAACCGTATTTATTGGGCAGCATGATAAGTATATCGGCGTTAATGTCAATCAATTCATCTTGTATCGCTTTGATTACGGCATTCGATTCCACATCCTTGTAGTAGTAGGTCACACCCTCCAATCCTTCACCGAAGGTGTTTATCGTTTGATCGTCGATACCTTGTTCTTGGATTTTCTGGATCTGGTTGTTCACGTGAAAAATTTCCACCGAAGCCTTCGCCCCTAATGCCAATGCTTTGACCTCATCCAAAACCACACGATTGATACCCTGCAGGTTGTCGCAAGCGAAAAGTATCCGATCAATGCCGTGAAATTTAGCCCCGTAAGGAATCGCCAATACCGGAAATTTAAACTGGTGAATCAATGCTGTCGTTGTGTTGCCAAGCAAATCTTGCTCCAAGGATTTTGCAGCCATCCCCATCACCAATAAACTGGCATCGTAAACGGTAAACAGGTGTTCAATCTCTTCCCCCATGTCGCCCATCACGCTAAGGTGGCTAGAAACGGGAATGGAATACGTATCGCCCAATGCTGCAGCACGGGTAGCCAACCGTTCTTTGGTACGGGTAGCCGATTCATCAAATGCCTGTGGTGAAAGGCGTGCATTGGAAACGTGTATGGAAGGCACGTATAGGTTAAAAAGCACAATCTTACCTCCTATTTGCTGAACCAACGCGGCCGCATAATCGACAGCATTTTCTGCTTCTTTGGAAAAGTCAGTAGCTACAATAATCGTTCTCATATGTCAAATTGGAATTTCAGTAAAGGTAATTCCATTTGCCCTAAAAACGAAGATCCAGTGTCATTCCATTGTTAATTTATATGCCGCTATGTTTTGGAATTGTGCTTGGTAGGCGGCTGCTCGCTATAGGTCTTCTTTAATGCCGGATTCGCCAAGTTGGCTTCCTTGCTTGTATAACGGTTATCTTCAGGACGTTTGACGATTTGCTTGTCCTTTTTTTGATCCTGTTTTGAATCTTGTGGTTCAAATTCTTCATGCTTTCCCATATGCAGAAAACACACCAGCACGATGATTTGTTTTAATGGGATTGATTCCTTATTATTTATGTAACTTTGGCCTCGCTTAATGATATGATAACCATTGCCATCAACGGGTTTGGCCGTATTGGTCGGAATACACTCCGGAATATTTTGTTTCGGAACATAACCAATCTACATATTACTGCCATCAATGATCTGGCAGACACCGCCACATTGGCCCATCTTTTTAAATATGATTCCGTGCACGGGCCGTATCCCGGATCAGTGGAGGCTACATCCAATCAATTGATAATAGATGGCCATGCTATTCCTGTCTTCAGGGAGCCTTCCCCTGAAAATCTTCCATGGCAATCGCAGGAAATCGATATAGTCATCGAATCTACTGGCCGATTCACATCCCTGGAAAAAGCAACCCAACACCTTACTGCCGGTGCAAAACAGGTGATCATCTCCGCGCCCTCACCCGATAAGGCGATCCCGACCGTGGTGCTGGGTGTAAACGATGCCGATATAGACCTGCGTGCCCCTATCCTCTCCAACGCCTCATGCACGACAAACAATGTAGCTCCTTTGGTTAAAGTGCTCGACGAAAATTGGGGGATAATTGATGGTTACATCACCACCGTGCATAGCATGACGAGCGACCAAAACCTGCATGATGGGCCCCATCGCGACTTACGGAGAGCCCGGGCAGCCGTGGCTTCCATCATTCCCACGACTACGGGTGCTGCAAAAGCCATTACCAATGTATTCCCGCATCTTGAAAATAGATTGGGCGGTGCCGGTATTCGTGTCCCGGTTTTGAATGGGTCTCTGACCGATTTTACCTGCACATTGAAACACCAAGCCACTGTTGATGAAATCAACAGGGCATTCAGACAAGCGGCAGCTACCGAACTGAAAGGTATACTTCAATACACCGTGGATCCGATCGTATCCGTAGACATCCTCAGCAGTCCATATTCTTGTATCTTTGACGCGCAACTGACGTCTGTAGTCGGTGGACTCGTCAAAGTGGTCGGCTGGTACGATAATGAATATGGCTATTCCAATCGCTTAGTTGACTTATTACTCAAAATCGCTACCCATGATTAAGTTTATTGATACGGAAGATACCCTTCCGCTACGCAGTTTGGTACTGCGGAATGGTGCACCGCTTGCTAATTGCCATTTCCAGGGTGACGATAGCGAGACCACATTTCATATGGGCTATGTAGCCAATGACCAGGACACCGTGTGTATCCTGACCTGCCAGCTCGAACCCTTGGAAGACTATCAAGGGGTAGGCTACCGCTTGCGCGGCATGGCCACACACCCTGACTGGCAGGGTAAACGAATTGGCAGCCAATTGCTGAACGCCGCCATCAATCATCTGGCAGTTGATTTAACGGCCGATTACCTTTGGTGCAACGCCCGTAGGGTCGCGTATGATTTCTACCGGCACCTCGGGTTTGACATGATTTCAGAAGAATTTGAAATACCCGGCATCGGGCCGCACAAGGTCATGTACTTGGGACTGGGGTAACCACTGGGGAATAAACAAAAAAAGGAAGCCTTCTCGGCCTCCCTTTTTCCTAACAAAATCGATATCGGGTCAAAAACTCTATTTCACTGTATCTATTACCGCCTTGAATGCCTCCGGATTGTTCATGGCCAAATCGGCCAATACCTTACGGTTCAATCCGATGCTTTTGGCATTCAGTTTACCGATCAACTGGGAATACGAGATTCCATGCTGACGCGCTCCGGCGTTGATACGTTGTATCCATAAAGCCCTAAATTCCCTCTTTTTGGTCTTACGGTCGCGATAAGCATACTGCAAGCCTTTTTCTACTGTGTTTTTCGCAACGGTATATACCTTGCTGCGCCCTCCATAATAGCCCTTGGCTAATTTGAGGATCTTTTTGCGTCGTCTTCTTGACGCTACTGCGTTAACCGAACGTGGCATAATCTTCTTGATTTTTGGTAGCAGGCGCCGTGTTTTTCAACGAACTTACGACCCGGTACCCGGTTATTAAAAATGTTAATTTCTACTTTCGACTTAAGGCTTTCGACTTAAGACTTATTTACCGATGGCGAGCATACGTTTTACGTTGCCCATATCGGATTCAGACACTAAACCGGTCTGAGTCAGATTGCGTTTACGCTTGGTGCTTTTTTTCGTCAAGATGTGACTTTTAAAAGCGTGCTTCCGCGCAATCTTACCTGTTCCAGTAAGCTTAAAGCGTTTCTTAGCACTGGAATTGGTTTTCACTTTTGGCATGATTCACTAATTTTTATATCGATTTGTTAGTTTTCTATTTTTTTCCCGCGGCCTTTGGCGCTACAGTGAGGAACATCCGCTTGCCTTCTAATTTAGGGAGCAGCTCCACCTTACCATACTCTTCAAGGGCTTGAGCAAAACGCAACAGCAAAATTTCACCTTGCTCTTTATACACAATAGCACGTCCTTTGAAATGAACATATGCCCTTACCTTTTCCCCGGCCTCCAAAAACTTGATAGCATGTTTGAGTTTAAACTCAAAGTCATGGTCATTGGTATTTGGCCCGAAGCGGATCTCCTTGATAACGGTTTGTTTGGCGTTTGCCTTAATCTCCTTCTGCTTCTTCTTCTGTTCGTAAATGAACTTGCTGTAATCAATGATTTTACAAACCGGAGGGTTAGCATTCGGCGAGATTTCCACTAAATCCAGTTCTAATTCATCAGCGAGCTCCAATGCCTTACGGGTGGGAAATATCCCCTGCTCCACATTGTCTCCTACTAATCGTACCTCGGGTACCCTAATGTTCTCATTGATACGGTGCTCCGGCTCCTTCTTCTTGAATGGAGGTCTCGGGCCTCTGAATCCTGGTCTATTTAATGCCAAATGTCTAAAATAATTAAACGGTTATCTCTTTTATTAACTGCTCACCAAACGCCTCCACACTCATCGCACCCAAATCACCTTGGCCGTGTTTCCGAACAGAAATCGTGCCGTTTTCCGCTTCTTTTTCACCAACGATAAGCATGTATGGGATTTTCTTCAACTCTGCGTCCCTGATTTTCCGACCCACCTTCTCATCTCGCAGGTCAATCAAGCCGCGAATATCGGAATTATTGAGCGATTCTAAAAGTTTTTTTGCATATTCTTCGTATTTTTCCGATACCGGAAGAATGATGAATTGCTCGGGTGCCAGCCATAGTGGGAACTGGCCTGCACAGTGTTCGATCAATACAGCAACAAAGCGTTCCAATGATCCGAATGGTGCACGGTGAATCATCACGGGGCGATGCTTGTTATTATCGCTGCCCGTATATTCCAGTTCGAAGCGCTCCGGCAAATTATAGTCTACCTGAATCGTGCCCAACTGCCACTTACGGCCCAGGGCGTCCTTGACCATAAAATCCAACTTGGGCCCGTAAAACGCGGCTTCACCGTATTCTATCACGGTTTTCAATTCCTTTTCTTCGGCGGCTTCGATGATGTCTCGTTCAGCACGATTCCAGTTATCCTCGGAACCAATGTACTTACTCTTGTTTTCGGGATCGCGCAGCGAGATTTGAGCCGTATAGTCTTCAAAGCCCAACGCAACGAATACATAGAGTACCAAATCGATGACTTTTTTAAACTCATCCTTCACCTGATCCGGACGGCAAAATAAGTGGGCATCGTCCTGTGTAAATCCCCTTACACGGGTGAGTCCATGCAGTTCGCCACTCTGTTCATAGCGGTATACCGTGCCAAATTCGGCATAGCGGATGGGTAAGTCTTTATATGAACGGGGCTTTGTTTTATATATCTCGCAATGGTGCGGACAGTTCATGGGCTTCAGCAGAAACTCTTCGCCTTCCTGCGGTGTATGGATGGGCTGGAATGAGTCCGCGCCGTATTTTTCATAATGCCCGGAAGTGACATACAAACTTTTGTGCCCAATATGGGGAGTCGCTACAGGCTCGTATCCGGCTTTGAGTTGCGCCCGCTGCATGAAATCAATCAGCTTTTGCCGCAATCGGGCCCCTTTAGGCAGCCATAAGGGTAGCCCCAACCCTACTTTTTCCGAAAAGGCAAACAGATCCAAATCACGCCCCAACTTGCGGTGGTCGCGCTTCTTGGCCTCCTCGATCATATGCAGGTAATCAGCCAATTCGCTGGCCTTGGGAAAGGTGACCCCATAAATGCGTGTAAGCTGTTTACGAGTCTCGTCGCCCCGCCAGTATGCCCCAGCCACATTGGTCAATTTCACTGCTTTAATAACACCTGTATTGGGAATATGTGGCCCGCGGCAAAGATCTGTGAAGTTCCCTTGGGTGTAAAAGGTAATACTTCCATCGGGCAGATCCTTAATCAAATCCAGCTTGTACTCATCGCCTTTCGCTGTGAAGTAAGCTTCGGCTTCGGCCTTGCTTACTGGCTTACGCACATATTCGGCCTTTGTACGGGCAAGTTCGACCATCTTATCCTCAATCTGCTTGAAGTCATCCGAGGAAAACTCCCGGTCGCCAAAATCCACATCATAATAGAACCCCGTCTCGATCGCCGGCCCGATACCGAATTTGATACCCGGATAGAGCGCTTCCAACGCTTCGGCCATCAAGTGCGCCGAAGAGTGCCAAAAGGTAGCTTTGCCTTGGTTATCGTTCCACGTGAGCAGGCGTACCGTTGCGTCTTGTTCAATAGGCCGCGAAGCATCCCATACTTCGCCATTTACCACGGCAGCTAATACGTTACGGGCTAAGCCCTCTGAAATGGATTGTGCGATTTCCATCGCTGTGGTTCCTTGCACATATTGCCGCACCGAACCATCGGGAAGGGTAATGTTAATCATTTACAACTATGATTTTGTGTTAATTAAAAATAGCGTTACAAATCACAATACAAGGTGTGACTTCTTTTCGGACACAAAGGTAAGAGGAAATGTGAAATATGCACACTATTTTTAATCTTTCACGCTGATTTGGCTAAGCAATTGGAGCCTGTTTGGACGGCTATAATCATATTGCGAAATACCCTTCTCACCCGTTACAATTAAGGACTTCGGTCCGGGGATAACGTCGAACGCATCGATAGTTCGAAGATGCTGCATCTGTCGTTTATCCACATTCATCACGTCGGCAATGCTGTAGCTTTTCAGTCCAAATTTTCCTTCACATACATAAAGATAATTTTCTGAAAGACCTAACCCGTGTGGATTTTGCATGCCATAAGACTTAAGCAGCTTGGGACTGTAGGGATCGCTGATGTCAATCACTTCCAGCAAATCCACTCCTTGTTGGCAGAAATTCCCACTGCGTAATGTGACAAACGCGTGATTTTCGTTTACCACCACTGGGTCACACGCAGTAAAATGCGAGTAAACAGACATGGGTTCCGGAGCAGCAGGATTAGAGGCGTCGTAAATATGCATCCCCGTCGTGGAACCGATAAACAACTTGTTTTCAAAAGGGAAGATGGTCTCTATCCCCCAACCCAGGGCAATATCTTGAACAAAGTGCGGGTCATCCGGATCTTGCACGTTGAACAACCGCAAGCTCTGCTGGTCTACCGCATAAAGGTGGCCGCCCAGCAACGTAAACCGGGCCATTGATCCGCCTTGTCCGTAACTGCCTCCCGGCGATAGGGTTACGCCGGAGCTGAATGCGTCATTGACCATCCATCCACCCAAGGGGCGTGGCGGCGTGGTGCTGGTCACCAAACTGTCCTTGTAAGTCATAATTTTGCTGCTATCCCCATAAACATACAGGTGTGGAAATACGTCTTCCAAGCGTTTCGATAGCGTTACGTTGGCCGGATCGCTGATGTCAAAGACCAACAGGTCTACATAGCTGTCGGCATAGAGCATGTGGCTATTGACAGCCATATCGATGTTGCCCGGAATCGCAATGAAATTCAGCATACGGGGCATTTTGGGTTGCCTATTGTCGATGATATGGACGCCCTTCTGCGGCTCATTTATCAGCAGGTAATCACCGTACACATAAATTTTGCCTGCCGCGGATAGTTTCCTTGGCGCTTGCGGCCCCACGGTTATCTCCCGCACAGCACTCACGTTCAGGTATACCGGCACCTGAACCCTATAGTTGTATAGTGGTTCCTGGGGATTGCTGCACGTTGTAACTAACAGTATAACAATTGGTAAACGCCATACCGGCCAACCAAAAACGGAGCGACGCATCGGATTCATGGTAATTTTTTTAGGTTAAAAACAAAAATTAGCTTTCTTTTCACTTTGTGAAACGAGATAAACGGTACATACGCTACAGCTGACAACAATTGGTTTTCACAATTTTCCGTACCTTTGCATCTTCGTAAAAATGATATGGCACATCAGGTACCAGACGACGGCACACGGCTTCCATTGATGGAAGAGTTCTACACTATCCAGGGCGAGGGGTACCACACGGGCAAAGCAGCTTACTTTATTCGCTTGGGCGGATGTGACGTGGGCTGCCATTGGTGCGACGTAAAGGAAAGCTGGGATGCCGAGCTCCATCCCCTCACCGCTGCAGACACCATCGTCGAACACGCCAAGCAGTATCCGTCTAAGACGGTAGTTGTCACCGGTGGGGAGCCGCTGCTTTATAACCTGGATTACCTTACCAAGGGATTGCAACTGGCCGGCATTAAGACCTTTATTGAAACATCTGGTGCTTACCCACTAAGCGGCCATTGGGATTGGGTATGTCTTTCACCGAAAAAATTCAAGTCACCCCTGCCCGACGTCATTGCTGCTGCAGGCGAATTGAAAGTCATTGTATTCAATAAGAGTGATTTTGCCTGGGCAGAAAAACACGCTGCGCTCGTCCCCCCAACTTGTCGCCTTTACTTGCAGCCCGAATGGTCCAAAGCGCAGGAAATGACACCGTTGATTGTGGAATACGTAAAACAAAACCCCAAATGGGAGATATCCCTTCAAACCCACAAATACCTTAATATTCCGTAATACGGAGTGATCGACTCTTATCGCGCGGTAATACCCCTTTACATGCGATGAGGATTTTGGAACATTTTTTGACCGTATCATTCCAAATCAGTAAATTTGTATAGCAATTGAAACATTTACTAAATCGAAATAAAAAAGAGAAACAATGAAAAAAATAACTACAATATGTGCCCTATTGGTTGCTTTTGTTTGCACAACAGCCTTAGGCCAGCAAAACAGCAAGGCAGAATTCAAATTCGAAAAGGAAACGCATGACTTTGGCAAAATACCACAAAATGAACCGGTTTCGTATGAATTTTCGTTTACCAACGTAGGTACTGAGCCTATTATCATCAGTGAAGTAAGGCCATCGTGCGGCTGTTCCGTCGCTGAATTTACGAAGACACCCGTTAAACCCGGTGAGACAGGTACAATCAAGGTCACCTACGATGCCAAGGTAAAGCAGCCGTTTACCAAAAATTTCACCGTTCGGTCGAATACCAAAACGCCCGTGAAAACGCTTTACATTAAGGGCGAAGTAACCGGCTAATTGACAGTATTTTGCAATTAACTCCAAAAGCCGCTATCCAATTAGCGGTTTTTTTGTGCGGTTTAAGTCAAATCCTATGCTTAATATTGCAGCAAAATAATACGTTGTATGCCTTCAATATCCGTAAAGGGCCGGGAGATGCCGGCCTCCCCTATCCGCAAGCTTACGCCTTATGCAGACAAAGCCAAGCAGGAGGGCAAGCATATTTACCATTTAAATATCGGGCAGCCTGATATTGAAACGCCGCAAATCATGCTTGATGCGATAAAAAATATTGATTTCAAGGTATGGGCGTACACGCCATCGGAAGGCACCGTTTCTTATCGCACCAAGCTAAGCAGCTATTATAACAAGCTGGGCTATGGCATCTCGCCTACCGATATTTTGGTGACCAACGGCGGATCCGAAGCCATTACCATCGCCATGCAGGCATGCATCGGCCCAGGTGAGGAAATTATCATTCCCGAGCCTTTTTATGCCAACTATAATGGGTTTGCCCATTCAGCTGGCATTGAGATAAAGCCTATCCTGTCCTATATTGAGAATGGGTTTGCGCTGCCACCGATTTCCGCATTTGAGGCATTGATCACCGAAAAGACCCGGGCTATTGCCATCTGCAATCCCAACAACCCCACAGGCTACCTCTATTCCCGCAAAGAATTGGAGGCCCTACGCGATCTTTGCCTGAAATACGATCTGTTTCTGCTGTCCGATGAGGCCTACCGTGAATTTTGCTATGATGGCAATGAATTCCTATCGCCCATGCACCTGCCCGGGCTCGAACAGCATGTGGTTGTGCTGGACACCGTATCCAAAAGGTATAGCGCCTGCGGCGCAAGATTGGGCTGTATGATCACCAAAAACGAGGAACTCTGGCGTACTGCCCTGAAATACGCGCAGGCGAGGCTAAGCCCCCCGGCTGTGGCCCAGCTTGCGGCAGAGGCTGCCGTAGATACCCCGCAAAGTTATTTTGATGCTGTAAAAGAAGAATATACTGCCAGAAGGAATACATTGGTTGCCGGCCTTAATGAAATTCCCGGGGTCTATTGTCCCAATCCCGGTGGCGCATTTTATGTGGTGGCTCAGCTACCTGTAGATGACGCCGATGACTTTTGCCAATGGATGTTGGAACATTTCGCCTATGAAAACCAAACGGTGATGATGGCGCCGGCAAGCGGCTTCTACAGTACACCGGATGCGGGAAAAAACGAGGTTAGAATTGCCTACGTATTGAATATAAACGACTTGAAGAATGCATTGGTATGCCTTGAACGGGGGCTTGCCGCTTATCCCGGCAGGGTGTAGCCGTCCGCTAGCATCGGTGAGCGGTTTTCCTACAGCCTGTCAAGTACGAATTGCAGCTGCTCCTCTTCGTTGAGATTGGTATTGTCCAATATAATGGCATCGTCAGCCCGCACTAATGGACTTTCTTCACGGGTGGTATCAATGTAATCGCGATGGGCTAAATTTTCAAACACCTCCTCAAGGGTAATGTCTTCGCCTTTGTTTTTCAATTCGAGATAGCGACGTTCGGCCCGCACCTTGGGATCAGCCGTCATAAAGATTTTCAAATCGGCATCCGGAAAAACGGTAGTGCCGATATCACGGCCGTCCATTACGATATTTTGATTGCTTCCCATACGTTGCTGCTGGTCTACCATTGCCAGCCGTACGGCCCTGATAGCACTTACCTCGCTGACATAGTCCGAAATGTACATCTGCCTGATTTCTTCCGATACATCTTCTTCATTCAGCAAAATCCGTGTCTGACCGGCATCCGTGTGGAAGTCGATATGGATAGCAGACAAGGCATCGGCTATTTTCGCTTGATCAGCTATCGGAACAACGTTTCGGATAAAATAAAGGGTCACTGCGCGATACATTGCACCGCTGTCTATATAAAGGTAATGAAGTTTTTTAGCAAGCGCTTTGGCCAACGTGCTCTTCCCGCAGGAAGAATAGCCGTCTATAGCAATAACTTTATTCGTTTTGGCCATTTAATCAATTGTTTCCTCCAATCAATACCCCCGGTTTGTTCAATACCGGAATTTTGATCAAGTTTTCGTCAATAATGCTTTCGGGAAGAAAAATATACTTCTTATCGTAGATAGTCCCATCGATATAGTAGCTGAGCCAATATTCATTGGTCAATCCGAATACCTGTTCATCTATCGCTTCAATCTTGGCATAGTCATGCGGGTCAATATCACCAATGAAATGCCGGAGTATGGTCGTCCGTACCTCCTTTTCATCCTTAACGCCATAACCTTTTGAACTCACCATTACATTTTTGATAGGCAAGTCCTTTTCATTGATAAGGTATACATTCCATACCTTTCCCGATGGCGAATCGCTTTCCAGTACCACCGCGATGGAAATATCCTGGACAATATTTTCGGGCAAATCTTTTTTCATCTCTTTGGCTCCCTATCGCCTTCCCCGCTTCTTTGGCTTTTTATCATCAGCTTCTGCCCACTGCAGTATTTCCGTATAGGTAATCGCTTGAATATCTGCACCCTTAGGTATTTTAATATTTTGTTTTCCAAAACGGATGAACGGTCCCCAACGGCCGTTTTCGATACGAGCTTCGGGATTTTCGTCAAACACTTTGATGATTTTTTCGCTATCCTTCTTCCGTTTTTCCTGAATGATTTGGACAGCCGATTCCGTAGTCACACTATGGGGATCCACGTCCTTGGGCAACGAATAGAATGCATTATCATGGCGGATATACGGGCCAAATCGGCCAATGGCTACGGTCATCTCCTTTCCTTCAAACTCGCCCACTTTTTTGGGCAATTTAAACAGGTCAAGCGCTTCTTCAAAGGTAATGGTCTCAATCATCTGTCCCGGGCGTAGACTTGCAAAACGGGGTTTTTCCTCGTCATCCGCCGTACCGATTTGCACCATGGGGCCAAACCGGCCAATACGCACGCTCACACGTTTGCCTGTCTCCGGATCCGCTCCCAATTCTCGTTCATTGGTCGCCCGATCCGCGGTCTTGATGGTGGTTTCTACTTCACTGTGGAACGGCCCATAAAAGCTGTGCAGCATGTCGGTCCATTCTTTCATACCTTGGGCTATTTCGTCAAATTCTTTTTCCACTCTTGCAGTGAAATTAAAATCAACGATTCCTTTAAAATGTTCCACAAGGAAGTCATTGACAACTACGCCAATATCGGTAGGAAATAGCTTAGCCTTTTCAGCGCCCGTGATTTCGGTTTTCGCCAGCGTCGAAAGTTTGCCTTCCACGAGCTCCAATACCCGATAGTCCCGTGATTTGCCATCCCGGTCTTCCTTCACGACATAGCCCCTGTTTTGGATGGTCGAGATCGTAGGCGCATAGGTAGATGGGCGGCCGATTCCAAGTTCTTCCAATTTCTTGACGAGACTTGCCTCTGTATACCGTGCAGGCGGCCGGGAGAAACGTTCAGTGGCCGTCAAGCGCTGCAATTGCACCTGTTGGCCTCTTTGCAGTGGGGGCAATAAGGTGTTGTCACCATCCCCGTCCAAATTAGGCTCCTGGTCTTCGTCGGTCGACTCGAAATAAACCTTGAGGAACCCGTCGAAGCGCATAATTTCCCCATTGGCCACCAATTCTTCCGGCCGTGTCGAAATCCCAATCTTTGCCGTAGTTTTCTCAAATTCCGCTTCGCTCATCTGCGAGGCGATGGCTCGCTTCCATATGAGTTCATAGAGCCGTTTCTCAGCATTGTCACCATCAATGGTATGCCGCTCGAAGTAGGTCGGTCTGATGGCTTCGTGGGCCTCTTGCGCACCCGCCGATTTTGTGCGGTACTGCCTACGCTTATGGTATTTTTCTCCATATGACGCCTTGATTTCCTGTTCGGCACCTTGCAGTGCCGTGTCGCTCAGGTTCACCGAGTCGGTACGCATGTACGTAATACGCCCAGCTTCGTAAAGCCGCTGTGCCACCGTCATTGTGCGCGCCACGGAGAAGCCCAGTTTACGGCTGGCTTCCTGTTGCAGCGTTGAAGTTGTAAAAGGTGCG
Organism: Parapedobacter koreensis; assembly: GCF_900109365.1. Classification (GTDB taxonomy): domain Bacteria; phylum Bacteroidota; class Bacteroidia; order Sphingobacteriales; family Sphingobacteriaceae; genus Parapedobacter; species Parapedobacter koreensis. The sequence goes on from NZ_FNZR01000012.1 coordinate 43,675, forward strand.
GAAGGGTTGCGTTTAGCAGGCTTGGTTTCCAGGCTGTTTACTGCAAAAGTTGCTTCAGCACAATCAGAAAGGAACCGCTCCGCTTCACCCATAGTAGTAAACCGCTGCGGCAGCTCTGCCTTAAACAGTTCCTTAGGATTGCCGGTATGGAAGATGGCGACGACCTTGAAGGCTGCCTCCGCCTGAAACCGATTGATTTCCCGCTCCCTATCTACAATCAACCGAACGGCAACAGATTGAACCCGCCCTGCTGAAAGCGCTGGTTTTACCTTTTTCCACAGTACAGGAGAAAGTTCAAAGCCTACCAGCCTATCAAGTACCCGCCTCGCCTGCTGTGCATTCACCAAATTAAAATCAATCCCCCGCGGTGTTTCGATGGCCTTGAGGATCGCTGGTTTGGTGATTTCATGGAAAACTATCCGCTTGGTCTTGTCGTTCTGAAGACCCAAGGTCTCGTATAAATGCCATGATATGGCCTCGCCCTCACGGTCCTCGTCGGACGCGAGCCATACGGTCTCTGCTTCTTTAGCTAATTTTTTTAATTCGCTGACAACAGCCTTTTTATCGGCCGGTACTTCATATTTTTGTTTAAAATTATCTGCCGTATCTATTGCATCGTCGGTCTTTACCAGATCACGGATATGGCCATAACTGGATTTGACCAGGAAATCTTTGCCTAAATATTCCTCTATTGTTTTTGCTTTCGCCGGTGACTCTACAATCAGTAAGTTTTTCGCCATTGATTTTTTCAGATTTCTGCAAATAAAGGGATTTATTCAGGGAATGACAAAACGTTTTTTTTAAAAGTCGTCAGTCGGGAGCCCAAAGTCCGAAGCCGGAAGTTGGCAATTCATCCTCGGGCTCCTACTTCAAAACACCATGTCCAACAAGAAAAAACAGGCGAATACCACGGAGGCAATGCCATTGGTAGTCATGAACGCCCGATCCACCCTGCTCAAATCTGCGGGGCTCACAATCCGATGCTGGTAGATAAGCAGCCCGCAATAGAAAACTATACCGAGCAGGTAGAACCAGCTTAATGACATGAAAAACATCGGCAGTATCACAAAGAGCGCCGAAAGCACATGGCACGCCTCAGACACCCGCAAAGCTCTTCGTTTTCCCAGCCAAGCGGGAATGGAATTCAACTGATGCTGGCGATCAAACTCCTCGTCCTGCAACGCATAAATAATATCAAATCCACCCACCCAAAACAATACCGCCAACGAATAAAAAACAGGTATGACGTCGAATACGCCTGTTACCACCAAATATGCGCCAAGCGGGGCCAGGCCGAGCCCCAATCCCAGTACCAGATGGCAGAGGGGCGTAAACCGCTTCATGTAACTGTAGCCCAGTACCACAGCCAAAGCTACTGGTGCGAGATAAAAACATACCCGGTTGATAAACCAAGTAGCCGTGATAAACAGCAAGCAATTGGCGATGGTAAACACCAGCGCTTGCTGGGGGCTTACCCGCCCTGCGGGGATATCACGCATGGCGGTACGCGGGTTTGCCGCGTCGATGTCACGGTCAAGGTAGCGGTTGAATGCCATGGCTGCATTACGTGCGAAAACCATACAAGCCAACATCAGCAGCAGCTTAATCCAATCAAAAGGATGTGCCGTGGTATTAATGGCAAGAAAAAAGCCGATGATAGCAAACGGAAGCGCGAAAACGCTATGTGCAAAGAGTACAAGTGAGAAATATTTCTTCATAACGTATTGTCAACGATTCACGGCAATGAGCTGGAAATTACGGTTAATGTCATCGATAACATCCAACAGCTGCTCACAACCCAGCTGGGTTTCAGCGGACGTAAGAAAATATTGCGGCACTTCCTCAAACCACTGCTGCAGTGCCCGGTGAAATTTAGCAATAGTACCATCGGATTTGGCCTGTGATTGCTTGTCGGCTTTAGTAAACACCAGCATAAATGGCACCCCTTTTTCGCCAAGCCAATAGCAAAAGTCCAAGTCGATACGCTGTGGATCATGACGACTGTCTATCAATACAAACACGCATTGCAGGTTCTCTCGCTGCAAGAGGTAGCGGCGAATAAACTTTTCCCACGCCGCACGGCTACCTTTGGAAGCCTTTGCAAAACCATAGCCCGGCAAATCCACCAAATACCAGGCGTCATTGATTAAAAAGTGATTGATCAGTTGGGTTTTGCCCGGCGTCTGCGAAGTTTTGGCCAGGTGACGATGCCCCGTAAGCGCGTTGATAAGCGAAGACTTGCCCACATTGGAACGGCCGATAAAGGCATATTCCGGCATTTCCGGTGCCGGCAATTTATCGATACGCGTATTGCTACAAACAAACGTTGCCGTTTTGATGACCATGTTGCAAAGGTAAAACAATTGATGGGTTTTGCTGAAAGAATCACCCAGAAAACGGCCTGATGCTGTTTAAGCAGACCATTTTCGCCAAATACACAGGAATTGCTTAAATTAGGCCCGTAATTAAACTTACCTGATGAAATATTTATACGTTTTGTTGCTTATGTTAACCAATTCCATGGTTTTCAGTCAAACGCGTTATGTCATGGTTATCCATGGCGGAGCAGGCACCATTTTGAAGGAGAACATGACGCCCGACCAAGAAAGCGCATTCCGCGAAGCGCTGACGCAAGCTTTGCAAGCGGGATATACCCAGTTACAAGCGGGTAAAAGCAGTCTTGATGCCGTGGAAGCCGCCATTTTAGTCATGGAGGATAACCCGTTGTTCAATGCCGGCAAAGGGGCGGTATTTACGCATGAAGGCAAGAATGAATTGGATGCAGCCGTAATGTGGGGACCTACACGCGCCGCCGGAGCAATAGCCGGCGTGACGACCATCCGCAATCCAATCAAGGCGGCACGTGCGGTGATGGAGCAGTCTGAGCACGTCATGCTCACGGGTAAAGGCGCCGAAGCATTTGCTTCTTCAAAAGGTCTTGAAATCGTAGATCCAAGTTATTTCTGGACAGAAAACCGCTGGAAAGCCTTAGAACGCGCCTTAAAACAGGATTCGCTCAAAACACAGCTCGACCACGATGGGAATAAACAATCGACGAACCCGGCGCTTACCAATGATTATAAATATGGCACGGTAGGTGCCGTGGCACTTGACAGGGATGGACACCTCGCTGCTGGCACCTCTACGGGGGGAATGACCAATAAGCAATACGGCCGCATAGGCGACGCACCCATCATTGGTGCCGGCACCTATGCCAATGAGCGCGTGGCTATCTCCTGCACAGGCTGGGGTGAGTTTTTCATCAGGGGTATAGCCGCTTATGATGTCGCCGCCCAAATGGAATACAGTAATACGCCTGTGGCCCAAGCCGCATTGGCTGTTATTGAAAAAATCGGCAGCATGGGCGGCGATGGCGGAATGATTGCCCTGGACGATAGGGGCAATATGGCCATGCCCTTCAACACGGCGGGTATGTACCGTGGTGCCATTACGGAATCGGGAGAAATCGAAATTGCCATTTATAAATGACTAATTCACTGATACATCCCAAGGCGTACATCGCGCTCTGTCTATCCTTAAGTGTTTTTCTGCTCAGCGGGTGTCTCACCCGAAAAAATGCACTTCCACCCGACAAGGCCACGGTATCAACGCGGAGCAAGAAAGCACCCTCTCGAAACACTATCCTTACGGACGCATCGTCCGCACCAAGGGATGTACGCGCGACAGGCCGCGGGTTGATTGATGGTTATGCACAGGTATTGGGTGTACGCCCCCAGGATTTGCAAAACGTCACATTATATACCTATATAGACGATTGGATGGGCATTCCCCATCGCTCGGGCGGGGTCGATCGCCGCGGATTGGATTGCTCAGCGTTCGTAGGTATGGTCATGCGCGATGTCTATGGCAAGTCGGTACCCCGCGTATCAAAAGAAATGGCCGAGCACATCAAACGCAAATACGAACGGCAACTCCAGGAGGGCGACCTTGTCTTTTTCTCCTTTGGCCGTAGGGATATCGACCACGTGGGCATCTACCTGCATAATAATAAGTTTGTGCATGTATCGACCACCAAAGGGGTTATCATCAGCGATCTCCATGATTCGTGGTATTACAAATATTTTAAACGGGCAGGAAGCGTACGATAAGTAAATATTACGTTACTAATCTACCATTTTGGTAGTTATTTCGTTAATTTTACGTCTATGAAACGGGCGTGGATAGCGATGGTAGTTGTTGTGTTTTCGGCAAACTTGGCCGTGGCCCAAGAGCGAGTGTCCTTGATAACGTTGGATGGGTTAGAAAAACGGTTATTTAATGGTGGCGACACTACATTTGTGGTCAACTTTTGGGCTACGTGGTGTGCACCTTGCGTGGCGGAGATGCCTCACTTCGAAAAATTGCAGCAACACTATCAATCAAAACCTTTGCGCGTGCTCTTTGTTAGCTTGGATGCCAGGAAATACCAGGATGCTGTGCTGAATTTCGTCAATGCAAAGGGGCTGAAAAACGAAGTACTGATACTGGACGAAAGGGACGAGCAGTATTTCATTCCCCAAATCAGTGCGGAATGGTCGGGAGCCATACCTGCCACGCTGTTTGTCAATACAGGCAAAGGTGTGCGGATTTTCAAAGAACAAGAGTTTGATTACCAGCAATTAGAACGTAATTATTTATCCATTGTTCAACAAAATCAGTGAGTCATGAGAGCAATCATTGTTTTATTGATGGTATTGTCCGTTGTGATTTCGGCCAATACCCCTGTATCCAACGAAGGATACCAAATAGGCGATGTCGTGGAAGACTTCAGCCTCAAAAACGTGGATGGTGCCAATGTATCCCTGGCCGATTATGCCGACGCAAAAGGGTTTATCCTTATTTTCACGTGCAATACATGTCCGGTCGCCAAGGGATATGAAGATCGCATTATTGCGTTAGATAAAAAATACAAAGCACAGGGTTATCCCGTTATTGCCATCAACCCCAATGATGCCGGTGTGGAACCCCGGGAATCTTTTGAGCAGATGCAACAACGCGCCAAGGAAAAGGAATTTACATTCCCCTATCTTCTTGACCCCGATCACGTCATCACCAAGCGCTTTGCCGCTACGCACACACCACATACCTTCTTGCTGCAAAAGACAAACCAAGGCAATGTCTTGCAATACATCGGGGCCATCGACGACGATAGCCGGGGTGGCAACCCTGAAACAAAATTTGTAGAGGATGCCATCGCTTCCTTGAACACGGGGAATACACCGAACCCCAATGTGACCAAAGCTGTTGGCTGTACCATTAAATGGAAGAAAAGCTCGTGATAAGACCTTTTCATTTCACCCTATGCATATACTTACTTAGCAGCCTATCTGTATCAACGCTCCGAGGGCAAACGAAAAGCCCGAGGGATTGGGGGATACAGATAGGCGTTTTGCCTATTGGCAAGTCCAACTCCATCACGGACGTATCTGGTGTGAAGGTTGGACATGTCACGTTACATGCAGGTGATTCCGTGCGAACGGGCGTGACAGCCATACTTCCGCATGGAGGCAACATTTTCCAGCAAAAAGTGCCGGCAGCTGTATTTGCAGGAAACGGTTTCGGCAAACTTGCCGGCAGCACGCAGCTCACCGAGTTGGGCAACTTGGAATCCCCCATCATCTTGACCAATACCCTGAGCGTACCCATAGCCATGGACGCGGTAATTGACTACGTATTGGCATTGCCTGGCAACGAGAATGTCCAATCGGTCAATGCGGTCGTCGGTGAAACCAACGATGGCTACCTTAATGATATACGCGGGCGCCACGTAAAAAAAGAAGATGTGTTGGCCGCCATACGTCAGGCCAGTGAAGACAGGCCGTCGGAAGGTAGCGTGGGCGCGGGCACAGGCACGGTGTGTTTTGGCTTCAAGGGTGGCATCGGTACCGCTTCACGCCAATTGCCGGGTAGTCTCGGCGGCTATACCGTTGGCGTGCTGGTACAGACCAATTTTGGCGGTGTGTTGCAAATCAATGGCCTGCCGGTAGGCAAGCAATTGGGAACGTTTGAATTTAGTGATCGGCTGCTCAACAATGTGGATGGCTCCTGCATGATTATTGTTGCCACGGACGCCCCTTTGGATAGCCGCAACCTTGAGCGCCTGGCTAAACGAGCATTCATGGGCTTGGCCAAAACCGGAGGTATTGCCTCCAATGGTAGCGGTGACTATGTCATCTCATTTTCCAGCGCCCCCCAAGTCCGTATACCATTTCGTTCGGACGCCACGCTCCAATCTGTATCGTTGGTTCCCAACGACCTCATGTCTCCCCTATTCATGGCTGCCATCGAAGCGACCGAGGAAGCGATAATTAGCTCCCTCTTCGCCGCAATCACTACGGTAGGGAAGGCTGGGCGAAAAGTAGAAGCGATCCCCATCGAAAAGATACTTCCCCTCTTGCCCGCCAAAGACTGACCGACCTGTCTACAACGTATTGATGCGTTTGATAAATGCGTCTTGTATGAGCCGGGTAACCGGACCGACACCCCCATTTCCGATATCTAACCGCTCACCGTCAATAAAAAAAGAGCCTATCGCCGTCACCTGTGTCGTCGTACCGGCCAGAAAGGCTTCTTCGACACGCTGCAAATCCGCGACGGCGACCGCCTCTTCCTTGGCTATTATGCCCAGCTCATCCGTGATGGAAAGCACGATATCCCGCGTTACGCCGGGAAGGATGTATGGGCCATTAGGGTGTGTATATACCGTTCCATCCCGCACAAATAGAACCGACGTATGCGAACCTTCCGTAATCCACCCATGCCGATGGAAGACATTTTCGGCCATATCCGCTTGATGCGCTGCTTGGTTAGCCAGCACATTGCCCATCAGGGAAATGGATTTAATGTTGCAGCGATGCCACCTTAAATCTTCCGAAAGGAGCACGGGAACGATCTTTTGCTCAAACCCTTCAAAACGGAATGGGTAGGCATAAAGTAGTGCAGTGAGTTCTATATCAGCCGGAAAGCGATGCATGCGTGGGGCCACGCCACGTGTCACCTGCATATAGATTGCGCCATCTTCAAAATCGGATCGCATTATCGCTTCCACTATCCGTCCCCGTAGCACATCCACATCGTAGCCAATACCCACCGATGTAAGTCCCTGCTGGAGCCGTTGCACATGTTTTTCAAGGGTAAAAAGCTTGCGACGGTAAAATGGAATCACTTCATAGATGCCGTCGCCCAGCATGAAACCCCTGTCGAATACAGACACCGTGGCTTGCGCGGCAGGCAGCCACTGTCCGTTCAAAAACACTTCGTTTGGATAATTCATTTTTTCTACCACATTATTCCACATCTTTCAGCAATTCCTCAATAGCTTTTTCCAATTGCTGATCCGTGCCTTTGGCAATCACATCCGGCAGGTTTTTCACTTCGAACATGGGTTTCGTTTCATTATTTTCAAGCCATTCACCGGCTTTGTTCTTCGCGCTGATGGGCACAGCCCCCCAACGAACCCCATCCGGCAATACTTCCCAGCCAGCGAAGCTACACGTACCCGGTACGGGCATGCCCACGGTCTTGCCGATTTTCAGGTCGGTATACCCGCACGAAAAACAATGCCCATCGCTGTAATTTGCCTCATTGAACATTGCCAGCGTAGGTTTCGTCCACCGGAAAGTAGGCTCATATCCCACTGAACGATCGGCAGTGGCATAGTCCAGAAATTGTTCGCCGGTGAAGAACATCGCCAAGTCGGCAACCAAATCGCCACCCCCATTAAAACGCGTATCGACGATTACCCCTTTGCGATCGGCATATTTGCCCATCATTTCTTCGTAGATATTGCGGTACTGCCCATCGTTCATTCCAGAGATGTGCACGTACCCCAACTGGCCGCCGCTCAGGCTATCCACTTCTGCCTGATTCTGTTTTACCCATCGGCGATAGAGCAGTTGGTTTTCCTCGGCCAACGATACCGGCTTAACGGTTAGCCGTTGGCGTTTATTGGTAGCCGGATCAATCACCTCAATCAAGGTAAATTTGCCCACCTTACGATTCAAGTAGCGCGCTATATCCCGATTAGGCATTAGGGTATCCCCATCAATCTGCTCGATGATCATCCCTGCTTTGATGTCCAGGCTGGCCTTATCGAGTGGGCCACCCTTAATGACTTCCGCAATGCGTATGCCATGTCCACGATGATCATAATCCACGAAAATACCAAGCGAAGCCGTCTCATCCCCATTCTCCATGCTACCGCTGTAACGAGCTCCTGCATGCGAAACGTTCAATTCGCCCAACAGTTCGGAGAGCATTTCCGCAAATTCATAGCTATTGCCGATATGGGGAAGATATTCCGCATACTCCCCTTTCAGGCCGTCCCAATCCGCACCATGCATTTCCGGCGTATAAAACATTTTTTTGGTACGTAGCCATACGTGCTCAAACATATACTGCCGCTCGGCAGCAGCATCGTACAGCATCTCGCCTGCCACATTGATTTGTTCGCGTTTGTTATTATCGGGTGTAATTTTGGTAATACGTCCGCCGCTCAGCAAATAGAGATTTTTCATTTCTTTATCCCACAGGAGGCTTCCCCCGGAGGCATTGAGCGCTATCTCCAGTTTGGTTTCTTTGGTGCGCAAATCCGTGCTCCACAAGTTGGCATCTTTTTCGAAGCGGGCTAGGTAATAAAGTTTTTCGCCATCTTTTGAAAGTACCGCATCGTTGAGGGACGAAGAATGGATAGTCAGCCTTGATTTTCGGTCATGCAATCCCTCCCAGTCAATGGCCAGTGGATCCGTGGGTTTAGCCGTCTTGGTGGTATCCTTTGTGTCATCCTTTTTCTCATCGTCTTTTTTGTTGGCTTTTTCCAGTTCCTTCAACAGGTTGAAATCATCTTTATCAAGGTTAAACCGATCCCAATCCGCTTTTGTGAAAAATAAGGTATATACGTCCATTTGGGTAGAACCACTTGTTGCATGGCTTTTCAATCCATCACGGTTGCTAAACCACAGCAACTGCTTGCCACCATTGACCCATTTGGGCGACCGATCGCTATATCCACTCTGTGTGAGGTTTACCATTGGGCGTTTCCCCTCAACATCCAGCAGCACGACTTCACTATTTGCCATAGTAGGACGATACATGGCCATCAACCATTTGCTGTCCGGGCTCCAGGTGAAGTACTGGTCGCCATCCTGCATATGAAACAGTTGCTCCGGCGTCAGCAATGTAAGCGTATCTTTCGTATCCAAATTAAGTACCCTGAGCGTTCTTCTGTCTTCGATAAAAGCCAGTCGCTTGCCATCCGGCGATAATTCGGGCTGGTAATTGTCATGCACATTGCTCACCAAGGGTGTTTCTTCCAGCAATGTGGATGCGAAGAAGAACGGTTCTTCGGATCTGGCCTTTTTCGTTTGGAAGATCTGCCACCGGCCATTGCGTTCGCTGGCATAGACCAGTGATTTGCCGTCCGGTGCAAACTTGATAAACCGCTCCTGCTCAGGCGTATTGGTTACCCGTTTGGTCAGTTTGCCATCCACGGATGAAACAAAAACTTCTCCCCGCGCGATAAAAGCAACTTCTTTTCCATCCGGTGAAATATCCATCTCCCGCACGCCACCATTGACCGCGACGTAGCTATCATTATTTGCACGGTCTTGCGTGTATAATGTCACCGCCACTTTACGTGGCTCCTCCCCTTCCCTGAATGTGTACAATTCGCCATCATACGAAAAGCTCATCAGTCCGTTATCGGCAATTGACAGCGAGCGCACAGGATACGTCGAAAGTTGGGTCACCTGCATGTGCTGGGCTGGGTTGCCTATTGATAGCTTATGAACGTTGAACGTACCGCTCTCTTCCGAAAGGTAATAGATACTTTCACCATTTGCTGCATATACGGGGTTTCGGTCTTCACCGTAAAACGAAGTGATTTTAGTATGCTTACCGGTAGTGGCATCATAGCTCCAAATATCACGGGCTATGGCCGATTGGTGGTGTTTGCGCCATTCATTCTCTCCACCCTTTTTATCGTGGTATATCCATGTTTTGCCGTCTTTGCTGACCTGCACATATTCCGCCGGTGTCGTCAGCAGCAGTTGTATCCGGCCGCCCGCTACCGGTACCGAGTAAAGCTCGGGCTGTGATGCCGTGGGGTACTGGCGGTGACTGGCCAAATCCTGCCTGTTGCCACCAAAAAACACCGAAGATCCATCGGCACTGAACGTATAGGGAAACTCGTCGTTAGAATGGTACGTCAGCCGTGTAGCCTCCCCGCCTTCGGCGGCCATTACAAACACATCGAAATTGCCATACCTATCCGATGCAAAAGCAATCTGCCGGCCGTCCTTGCTCCATACCGGCATGAAGTCATGGGCACTGTGGAAGGTCAGTTGGGTAGCCCTGCCACCCGAAGCGGGCACCCGGTATAAGTCGCCTTTATAAGTAAAAGCAATCGCATTTCCATCCGGTGATATGGCGGGGTACCGTGCCCACTTGGGCGCTACCTGTGCTTGGACTACGGTAGCAAACAGAATACCCAGTACAAATTGTATCAATTGTTTCATAGCTAAAATCAAGTTGCGCATTAAAAATACGGCTACCAATATAGCGGTTTAAAGTTGAATGGCACAAGGATACGGGCCTGTAGCTGGAAAATTACGTCAATTCACCAAAGGCAGCGACAAGCTGAATGTTGTACCCTTCCCTAGTTCGCTTTCAAAGGCTATGTTGCCATTTTGAGCCACGGTATACTCTTTGCATAAAAACAATCCCAAGCCTATCCCCCGCTCATTATTCGTTCCATAGGTCGAGCGCGTTCGCAGCGAAAATAGCTCCACCTGCTGCTCTTTCGACATCCCGATGCCATTATCTTCCACCAGAATCCGGCAACGCTCCCCGCTTCTAACTACCGAAATACGAATGTATCCACCCGACAATGTAAATTTAATCGCATTATTCAGCAAATTGCGGACAATCAGTTGCAACATGTCCCGGTCTACCATTGCCTGCAAGGACTGGTCGAGACAAGTTTCCATGGCAATACCTTTTTGGGCAGCATAAATCTTCTGAATATCAATGACAGGCATCAGTATTTCACTGACATTATTTTGCACCAGCTCTACATGAAGGCCCCGCAATTGGCTTTGGGACCATACCAACATATTGGAAAGCATTTCCTGAGTCCCATGCAACGCATTAGCCAGTCCACGTTCTACCTGTTTTCGTTCATCCGCCGCAAGCCGTTCACTGGCTACCAAACGGACATAACTGTGCAAAGAAGACAACGGGGCTTGCAAATCATGTGAAATAATGGAAAAAAGTTTCAATTTTTCATCATTCAACTGCGCTAATTCAATGGCTTTTTGATCGGATGATTTCTTTTCTTTGTTATATGCTTCCTTCAGGTAAAACAGGCTAAAAAAGCTTACAACAATGCCCGTAGCATACGTAAATGCAATATCCACAAACAGCGCTTTGTCATCTACATAAGAAACCTGTACGGAATTGGGTAAGTGATATTCAATGACAAGCAATCCAATTACGACTAATAAACACAATGATACCCACAGCCAATATAACGATCTCGGTGAAACAATAATGACGAGTATAAAGACCAGTATAAAGGATAAAAGCGAAGCCCCCCGTATCCCCGCACTGTAGAAGTAGTTGACTGCAAATAACAAGATAACCAGTATGGATGACACGACCAAACTGAACATCAATCGCTTCCTGAATCGGGCTGTATAATAAATATAACTCAGGAAGACTGTCAAAATGAAAAAAATTACCGCCGTGACCTTCAATCCAGACAAATAATTGAAGGGAATATTGAACACCATAATAAAAATGGCAATCAGGCAAACGGAATTAAACAATCGATTTTCCAGGGTCAACGTCGTTTCATCACCAATTAAGAAACTTATACATCGCCTAGTATAAATTTTGATTTTTTGAAAGAGCCCGACGGTCATAGCACAAAAGTACATAAAGTACGGAGAAAATTTATTTATTTAATAGATATCCGACCCGTTTAAACAATCAGGGCGCGGCTTAATTTAGAAAGAATACAAATTATTGCTATGGACTATTAACCTTGTAATTACGGGGACAGGGTGTTTATTAAACTGTTAACTTTAAACACTTTTAAAACAACCCAACTTGTATGTGTCATGGATGATTTTATAGCAGCGCGCTCCCAAATGGCCGTATCCCTTGGATTTCATATCATATTTGCGTGCGTTGGTATGGTTATGCCTTTTTTTATGGCGATATCGCACCTTATCTACCTGAAGACAGGCAATATGGTCTACAAGGGATTAACCAAGGCGTGGAGTAAGGGAGTGGCCATTCTATTTGCCACAGGAGCGGTATCAGGTACGATGCTTTCTTTTGAATTGGGATTGCTGTGGCCTACTTTTATGGAACATGCCGGGCCGATATTCGGCATGCCGTTTTCATTGGAGGGCACCGCTTTTTTTATCGAAGCCATTGCACTTGGTTTCTTTCTTTATGGTTGGGATCGATTGAAACCTTGGTTTCATTGGATCACCGGGCTCATTGTCGGATTAAGTGGATTAGCCTCCGGTATATTGGTTGTAGCTGCCAACGCATGGATGAACAGTCCGTCTGGCTTCGATTTCGTCAATGGTGAATACCTCAATATCGATCCCATCCAAGCCATGTTTAATGCGGCATGGTTTTCACAGGCACTGCACATGACCCTTGCTGCCTTCGCAGCCACTGGGTTTGCGGTTTCAGGTATCCACGCTTTCATGATTCTCCAAAAGAAAAATGTGACCTTTCACGCCACCGCTTTCCGCATCACGGCATTATGCGCTTGTATCGCTGCACTCTTGCAGCCGATAAGTGGGGATATATCCGCTAAAGATGTAGCCAAACGCCAACCAGCAAAACTGGCAGCCATGGAAGCCCATTTCGAGACCGAGGCCCATGCTCCTTTTGTCGTCGGCGGCATTCCTGATGAAGGTGAAAAAACGGTAAAATACGCTATCAAGATACCGAAATTATTGAGTTTTCTTGCCCACGGAGACCCGGAGAAACCGGTCATCGGCTTGAATGAGATTCCCCGGAAAGATTGGCCTCCGGTGGTGATCACTCATTACGCCTTCCAGCTTATGATTACTTTGGGCATGTTATTGGCCCTACTGGCCTTTATTTATTTAATAGCCTTGATTAAACGCAGGAAATGGCTGGCAAGCCGGTGGTTGCTTCGACTATTCGTAATCGCCACCCCAATGGGATATATCGCCGTAGAAGCCGGATGGATAGTCACCGAGGTAGGCCGCCAACCCTGGATTATCTATGGCGTGATGCGTACCGCAGATGCTGTCACGCCCATGCCCGGTATTGCTTATTCATTTTATTTATTTACGGCCGTGTTTGTTTCCCTTTCAGCTATTGTTGTCTTTCTACTCCATCGTCAAATGAAGATGGTCGGCAAACTTTACGATGCAACCGATCCCGACTATCAATCCAACTAATCATTGCCATGCTATACGTCGTCATCATATTTCTGTGGGCATCCATCTGTTTGTACCTCTTACTTGGAGGCGCTGATTTTGGGGCCGGTATCGTTGAGTTGACTGTTCGCCGCAAACATAATTTACGGGTACGGAGTATTATGTCGCACGCCATCGGCCCAATTTGGGAAGCCAATCACATGTGGCTGATCATTGCCATTGTCATCCTATTCGTAGGATTTCCTGAAATTTATACCACGATGTCGATCTATATGCACATTCCACTCGTGGCCATGTTATTGGGCATCATGGCCAGGGGCACGGCATTTGTTTTCCGCAGCTATGATGCCGTAGCTGATGAGTGGCAGCGTGTATATACGTATATCTATACTTGGTCAAGTGTGATTACGCCATTTTTCTTAGGCATGATTGCGGCAGCCACCGTAGCCCGTACTATTGATGTAGGAGCCACTGATTTCGTCTCTGCCTATATTGGCAGTTGGGTGAGTTGGTTCGGTGTAGCGATTGGTTTTTTTACGACGAGCATCTGTGGATACCTTGCGGCAACCTATGCTATCGGGGCCGTTGAAAATGAATACGACAGGACATTGATGATTCGCAGTGCCAAACGGTTTATTTACCTCGTGGTTGGGGCGGGTGCCTTGGTCTTTCTATCAGCCACGTATTCAGATATCCCCTTAATGGATTGGATATTCGGAGCACGCATTGGGCAAGCAGCCATCCTATTGGCCACAATATCCTTAGGACTGACATTCCTTGCATTCAAAAGACGAAAAGCGGTCGCTGCCCGTGTATTGGCAGGTTTTCAGGTAACCATGATCTTACTGGCAGCAACGTACCAACATTATCCAGAGCTGGTGCTCTTCAAGCATGGTGGTGGCTTGTCATTGATTGAGCATGCCGACAATGCCAAAACCATTGCGGCCCTTGCGTGGGCGCTGTTATTAGGTAGCCCACTCATCTTACCGTTTTTGTTTTACCTCATGCGCGTATTTGGCAAACGATCTCCCTACCCATAAATTATGACATCCACCAAACGTTTGGCTATTTGCATATTGGGTGAATATTGCGATATTTGTATGTTTTAGGATCAGGAGTCAGAAAGCTGGCAGCTTAATAACTAACAAAAATGGTAACGGTAACAGAAAAAGCAAAACAACGTATCCTTGATATCTTACGCGAGGAAAGTTACGATAGCACATATTTCGTTCGGGTGGCTGTGGAAAGTGGTGGTTGCTCTGGATTGAGCTACAAGCTCAATTTTGACAATGAAGAGAAGAAGGGCGACCAATTTTTCGAAGATAAAGGTGTTAAAATCTGCTTGGACATCAAGTCTTACCTCTATTTAGCGGGGACGGAGCTGGACTACACGGATGGCCTTACTGGTAAAGGATTTGAATTCCATAACCCCAATGCTTCCCGTACGTGTGCTTGCGGGGAAAGCTTCGCGGTTTAGTCACTTCCGCTATTTCAGTGCAAACAAATCATCCACCCCCAATAACCTGCGGCACGTAAAGCCTTCGGCATATTTTGCTCCGATATATTTGCCGTATTCCCTTGCCCTGCCTTCGATATATTCTAAAAAATCCGGTCTCGAAATATAGGTTTCAGGCTCATTTGAGGCGTATGCTTCGTTGTGAAACTGTGATTTAAATGCCTTAATAGCATTTATTTTGCCTTCCCAGTGGTCACTAACGTCTACCACGATATCGGGTTTGATATAATAGTCCTGAATCAGCTGAAGCACCAGCCTCGGACGATGAGGCACCTGAACGCTGCCTTCATCAATGGTTTCTATTTTACGCAAGCCAGCAAGGAAAACCGCATCGTTGACTAAGTCCCCCGATCGCCCGTGATCCGGATGCCTGTCATATAGCGCATTGGAAATGATAATTTCCGGGCGATATTTCCGTATGGATTGAACCACTTGTAGTTGATGTGACTCATCATTACGGAAAAAACCGTCACGCATTCCCAAGTTTTCCCTCACCGATAGTCCGAGCACCGCTGCAGCATGACGTGCTTCCTCATGGCGTGATTCCGGGGTTCCTCTTGTGCCCAATTCACCGCGTGTCAAATCAACGATACCCACCTTCTTGCCCATGGCTACATGTTTGAGAATGGTACCACCACAACCTAATTCGGCGTCATCTGGATGTACGGCAATGATTAAAATATCCAGCTTGTTGTTTTCTTCCATGTACGAGTGTTCAACAATTTTGGCGCAAAGATAATAAATGTATTGGATCAGAAATAACGGCTGGTTGGTCGTTCTAAGCTTCGGATGATATTTTCGATTTCGAAATCCTCTTCCGGATGGTAAGTATTTTTGAGGTTATGGCCAAATACCCTTGCGACAGACTGGTAGAAGAAAGCGGTGAATCCACCCCTTAATTCCTTCACCACCTCATAGCTGGAGCTGCCTGTTTGGCGGTCGATGAGTTTAATCAGAATTTCCCCCTGTGAAATGGTCAATTTCTTGACTTCCCTGTTGAACATGTCCTTGATTTCTTTCTCACAGGCTTTTACGAGCCGTTTTTGCTCCCGCTTGCTATTGGTCAAAGCCAAATCACGGTAAAGTTGCTGGTACCTATTTTGTGCAAATTTGGCGTAGGGCAATACCTTGATCACGTTATAGCGTAGCCGCATGTAGCGGGCCTTATCTTCCGGGCTCCTAAATACTCGTTTTCGGGTGACTTCTACTTCCGGGATTAGCAGCCAGGGCATCTGCACGCCGTCTACCACGGCCGTAAGCACCATCTGTCCTTCTCGCCGCTGAGTTTCGTTACGTGACAAAGCAACGGTATCCTGCTGCCCCATCACGTCGCTTGCAAGCACCATAGCACTTAAAAAAAACAACACACGTAGATAACCCATTTACTTAATATCGATAATTATCCGTATATTTATGAATTAAACGAAAGGACAAACATTTTGTCCAATATCATTACGGACATACAAAGATAAAAATTCTCGGCAATAAAGTGTAAGGCGATATATATGAAAGAATTAGTGATCGATTTAGAAGCAGAAAGTAAAGAAATACGCAAGCGATATCGCGCATTGCTACGCGCCTGTAAGCCTACCTTGCAGCGTGGAGACAAACAAATGATACGCAAAGCTTTTGATATGGCGCTGGATAGCCACAAGGACATGCGTCGCAAATCCGGAGAACCTTACATTTATCACCCTATCGCAGTCGCCCAGATTGCAGCAGAAGAAATCGGCTTAGGCACCACTTCCATTGTTTGCGCCTTATTACATGACGTGGTGGAAGATACGGATATTTCATTGGAGGATATCGAACGTGAATTTGGTAAAAAAGTGGCCCGTATTATCGATGGTTTGACCAAGATATCCGGCATCTTTGATCCCAATAGCTCCATGCAAGCCGAAAATTTCCGGAAGATGCTGCTTACCCTTGCTGATGATGTCCGTGTTATCCTTATCAAGCTGGCCGACCGCCTGCACAACATGCGCACCATGGATTTCATGCCCCGGGATAAACAACTGAAAATTGCATCGGAGACCTCTTACCTTTATGCGCCGCTTGCTCACCGTCTAGGCCTGTATGCCATCAAGTCCGAGTTGGAAGATCTTTCCATGAAGTATACGGACCCCGATACGTATAAATTCATCGCCAGAAAACTCAACGAAAAAAAGGCTGAACGGGAGCGGTTTATCCATAATTTTATCGGGCCTATCAAAGAGATATTGCTTGAGCAGGGCATCAAAGCCCAAGTATTCGGCAGACCGAAGTCTATTCATTCCATTTGGAACAAAATGCGTAAAAAATCAATCCCCTTTGAGGAGGTATATGATTTATTTGCCATCCGTATCATCATTGATGCAACCCAGGAAAATGAAAAGGCCGAATGTTGGAAAGCCTACTCCATCGTGACCGATCTTTACCGTCCCAATCCAGACAGGTTGCGTGATTGGATTTCATCGCCCAAGGCCAATGGCTATGAGTCTCTCCACACCACCGTGATGGGCCCTAAAGGCCAGTGGGTAGAAGTACAAATCCGCACCGTACGGATGAACGAAATCGCCGAAAAGGGCTTTGCCGCACACTGGAAATACAAGGAATCAAATTCAGACAGCGGGCTCGACCAATGGATACAGAAAGTAAGGGAAATATTGAGCAACCCGGAGCCGAATGCCTTGGACTTCCTGGATGATTTCAAGATGAATTTATTTTCAGATGAAATCTTCATTTTTACTCCGAAGGGAGCGCTTATCCAACTACCAAACGATGCCACCGCACTTGACTTTGCCTTCGAGATACATTCCGACTTGGGTGCCAGTTGCATCGGTGCCAAAGTAAACCATAAGTTGGTGCCACTGAGCCACAAACTCCAGAACGGCGACCAGGTGGAGATCATCACCTCCAGTAAGCAGACCCCAAAAGAAGACTGGCTTAATTTCGTAGTCACAGCCAAAGCCAAGTCCAAGATAAAGTCAGCCCTGAAGGAAGAAAAAAGGCGCGTAGCCGAAGATGGGAAGGAAATTCTTGAGCGGAAGTTGAAATCGCTGAAAATTACCTACAATACGGAAAATATCAACAAGCTCACTTCGTTTTTTAAATTCCCTTCATCGCAGGATTTATTCTACAACGTGGCTAAGGGCGACATCGACATCAAAAACCTGAAAGAATTTGCCCTGAGCGAAAAAACAGTCGAACAGCAAAACGGACAGCAGTTCAACTCGCACATTAGTGGACTGGTTGATAAGATCAATAAAAAGGATTACGAAACGTTACTGATTGGTGATGACTTGCAAAAAATCGACTACACGCTTTCCCCGTGTTGCAATCCAATTCCAGGCGATGATGTTTTTGGCTTCATTACAATTAATGACGGCATTAAAATACATCGGACCAATTGTCCGAACGCGGCCAAACTGATGGCCAACTATGGCTATCGTATTGTCAAAGCCAAATGGACATCCCAGAAAGAGCTGGCATTCCTTACAGGGCTACACATCGTGGGTATAGACGATGTGGGGCTTGTCAATAAAATCACGAAAGTCATTTCACACGATTTCAAAGTAAATATCCGTTCCATTACCATTTCCAGCAATGACGGCATCTTTGAAGGTTCCATTATGATTTTCGTCAATGATACGGCCCATCTGGAAAACCTTATCAAACACCTTAAACAGATCAAAGGGATCACCGGCATTACGCGGTTCGACTCCACCAATTGAGAGGTGGTGCCTGATTTGCATTTTCATGCAATTTTATGTAAATTTGTACGTTTAACTTTCGGATGATGACTCAAACGGAAAACTATCAAACAGTAAAGAAAATTTTCGAGGCTTACCTTGAAAACAAAAGCCTTCGCAAGACGCCGGAGCGCTATGCCATTCTTGAAGAAATTTATTCCCGAAATGACCATTTCGATGTGGAATCGTTGTATATCCACATGAAAAATAAAAAATATCGTGTCAGCCGAGCGACCGTATACAACACGTTGGAATTATTGGTATCATGCGATTTGGTGACCAAACACCAATTTGGCAAAAACATGGCCCAATTTGAAAAGTCGTATGGATACAAGCAGCATGATCACATCATTTGTATCGAATGCGGCAAAGTTGTGGAATTTTGTGACCCACGTATCCACCAGATACAGAGCATGATGGGTGAGTTGCTAAAGTTTGACATTAAGCACCATTCCCTGAATTTATACGGAATATGCAGCGATTGCTCGGCTAAGAAAGCAGGATTACCCGGACAACCCTCCCTGAAGAAAAGAGAATTGGCTGAGACCCATTGAACTTGATTCGATCCAACTTTTATTTTTCACGCGCAGCCAGCGAACGGGCATTGCTCGGCTTTTCGATTTTAAAATCGGAGAATATTAAAATAATGTTAGATTTGCCACGAAATTGATGTTCCAGCAATTCGCAGCATCGGGGATACGCTTACCATCTTTCACTGATTATTAAATGATTTCAATTTTTCAACGCTGATTAAATTATGCAAGTTGATGTGCTTTTGGGCCTGCAATGGGGCGACGAAGGTAAGGGCAAAATTGTGGATGTGCTCTGCCCAAAATACGATTTGATTGCTCGCTTCCAAGGCGGGCCAAACGCAGGACATACCTTGGAATTTGACAACCAAAAATACGTCTTGAATACCATCCCTTCCGGTATCTTCAATAAAGATACCCTCAACCTTATTGGTAATGGGGTGGTGATCGATCCCATCATCCTCAAACGGGAACTCGACACGTTAAAGAGAAACGGTTTTGATCCGGTAGCCACAGAAAAATTGGTCATTGCCCGCAAGGCCCACCTCATCCTGCCTACGCACCAGCTGCTGGATGCAGCTTCGGAAAGCAAAATGGGCGCTGGCAAAATCGGTTCCACGCTCAAAGGTATCGGCCCTACCTATATGGATAAAACCGGACGCAATGGGCTCCGTGTGGGCGATACGACCCTGCCTGATTTCATGGATCGCTACCAGCGGCTTGTGGAAAAACACAAATCCATCTTGTCCCACTACGGCGAAATCCCTGATTTTAGTGAGCGTGAGCAAGCATTCATGGAAGCCATCGAATTCCTGAAAACCATCCCCCACGTAGATAGCGAGCATTTGGTAAACCAATACCTACGGGAAGGTAAACACGTGCTTGCAGAAGGGGCGCAGGGTACACTACTGGATATCGACTTCGGCTCATACCCTTTCGTGACGTCTTCAAATACCACTACGGCAGGTGCTTGCACTGGTTTGGGGATTGCACCTTCCAAGATTGGCCACGTTATCGGCATTTTCAAAGCCTATTGTACCCGTGTTGGCGGTGGTCCATTCCCTACCGAGCTCGAAAACGAGACCGGGGAGCAACTTCGCCAATTAGGCCATGAATTCGGTGCAACGACCGGACGCCCGCGCCGCACCGGATGGATTGATCTACCAGCGCTGAAGTACGCCATTATGCTCAATGGGGTCACCGAATTGGTGATGACCAAGGCTGATGTATTGAGTGGGTTTGACACGATCAACGTGTGCACCCATTACATTCAAAATGGCGAAAAAATCGATTACATGCCTTATGACATTGTGAGCATCAAACCAGAGCCGGTATATGAGCAACTCAAGGGATGGGACACCGATTTATGCAGCATCACCCGCAAGGATCAAATCCCTGAAACTTTGCAAGAGTATATCCATTACTTGGAGCAGCACCTTGGCGTACCCATTAAATACCTGTCTGTAGGGCCGGATCGCACGCAGACACTGTTATTGAGCTGATATTAGTTGATTATGGTATCATTAGCATGCCATCTTGCTGATAGCGATGTATTCACCCAAAAGGCGTTGCAATGGGCTGCACAGTTTGATAGCGTGTGCTACCTCGATTCCAATGGCTACCGCGACAATTACGGCAATATTGACGTATTTATTGCCGTAGGATCCACTGCATCTTTTATGTCTGATGGCAAGGATACATTTGAAAAGCTCCAAGAATTTATTGACAACCACCCCAACACCTGGGTTCCGGGATTCCTGGGATACGATTTAAAGAATGAAATCGAGGACCTCCATTCTCGTCATCCCAATCATACGGGCTTTCCGGATGCCTATTTTTTTGTACCACAATATACGTTGCTTATTGGCCAGTACAATGCAGAAATCAAAGGTCCGGATCCGCAAGCAATCATCAAGCAAATTGAGGCAACGGAATTAAAGGATGAGCCGTTGGAATTCAAGGGGCAATTGAAATATCGCATGAACAGGACGGCCTATTTTTCGGCTTTTGCCGAATTGCAGCACCATATTCATCAAGGCGATATCTATGAAGTAAATCTCTGCCAGGAATTCTTTGCCGAGCAAGTCTCCCTCAATCCCTTGAGTGCCTATCGGAAGCTCAACGAAGTGTCGCCTACCCCCTTTTCTTGCTTCTTTAAATTTGGGCAGAAATACATCCTTTCTGCTTCACCAGAACGTTTTCTATCCAAAAGTGGCAATACGTTGCTTTCCCAGCCCATCAAAGGGACGGCTCCCAGGGGCAAAACTGCTGGCGAGGACGAGCAGCTGAAGGCCACATTGGCGGCTAACCCCAAGGAAATCAGTGAAAACATCATGATTGTAGATTTGGTCCGGAATGACCTTACCCGAAGCGCCAAACCGGGTAGTGTGCGGGCCTCCGACCTCCTACAGATACACAGTTTCAAACAAGTACACCAGCTGATTTCGACGATTGTCTGCCAAATACAGGAAGGGATGACTGCTACGGAGACCATCCGGAATACCTTTCCGCCCGGTTCGATGACCGGAGCTCCCAAAATCAGTGCAATGAAACTGATAGACCGCTATGAAAACAGCCGCCGAGGAATATATTCCGGTGCACTGGGGTATTTCAGTCCGCAAGGCAACTACGATTTCAGTGTTGTTATCCGTACACTGCTATATAATGCAGAAAACGGTTACCTCTCGTTCCATACAGGTGGGGCCATTACCTATAATGCCGATCCCGAAAAGGAATATAACGAATGCTTGCTAAAAGGGAAAGCATTGTTTGAAGTGCTCAAAAGCCAGTGATGGAATGGCACTTCGCTACATGGACACTTATGCTTCGTATTTCCCGACCACTATTTTGATCATATTTTCATAATCCAAATAGGTGTTGGCCAGTCGCAAGATTTCTTCTCGGGTAATGGCATTGACCACATCCGTATAATAGTCGTAATACTCGAAATCAAGGCCGGAGAAATACACATTCTTAAACTTATCGGCATGCGAAAACACGTTTTCTAAACTGCCCAGCATCGTCCCCATCAGGTAGTTTTTTACTAAGGCCAGTTCCGCTTTTTCCACAGGCTCTTCCCGAAGCCGTCGGATTTCTTTTTCAATTTCGGCCATTGTAGCTTTCGTTACTTCGACTCCTACCTCGGAGCTTATGGTGAAAAAGGCACTGTGTTTGAGCGAAGCGAGGCCCGAACCAATGCTGTACGTATACCCCTTGTCCTCGCGGATATTAGCCATTAGGCGCGAGCCGAAATAACCACCCAAGAGGGTATTCAGCACCTGCAAGCCGGGAAAGTCGGGATGAGACCGCTGGATACTTTGGTATCCCAAGCGGATAGCCGATTGCAACGCATCTTTACGCTCATCTACCACCAGCAGTCCTGTCGTACCTGAAATAGCCGGTGCAGTATCCACTGGTGCAGATCCACCCTCCGCAGGCCAGCTATCGCCAAACAACCCTTCCAACATCGCTATCACCTCATCTGTGGCCTTACCGGATACTACCAATGTACAATTTGAGGGCGTGTATTGCTGCTTAAACAGCGCTAACAATGCCTCCCTGGAGATGCGATCGTAGTCTGCAATATCAGGCACACTACCGTAGCGTGACGGGCCGAACAAGGTTTTGTTGAATAGCCTGCGTGCCACAAAACTATTTTTCTTCAATGACACCTGCAGTTTCTGCTTATTGTTACGGATATAGGTAGCCAGTTCTTTTTCAGGAAAAACAGCGTCCGTAAGGATATCTTTAACAACTGGCAACAACTGACTCAAGTGCTTATTCAATGAAAACAACGTCAGGGATGACTGGTCATAGCCATACTCCGGCACCAGAAAAGCGCCATGGAAATCCACCAGCTCGGCAATCTGCTTGCTGCTGTATGACGCAGTCCCTTCGAGCAGGAGTTCGCTCGCACAGGTGTTGAGCAGCGCTTGTTCGTCCTGCGCAAATACGTTCGCGAAAATCCATTCGATGCGTACCACATCTTGCTCACCTGCGTTGAATACAAAAGCCTGTAAGCCATTTGAAAATTGGAGGTGTGCCGGTTTAATTAAATCGAAGCCGGTTATCGGGTGATACGCAGGTGGCAATGTTCTATCGAGCATGGGGGGTGGCAATATAAATAAGCGTTGACGAATTTTCTTTTCTAAACAGTTGTTGCGCCTGTTGCTGGATATCGGCAGCAGAGACAGCCAAGTAGCGTTCCACCTCGTGGTTGAACTTATCTGCATCGCCGATCAGCTCAAAATAAGCAAGGTTCATCGCCTTTTCAAGAATTGCCATTTCCGCAAAAACCATGGTCGATTCTATGCGGTTTTTGACCTTATCCAATTCGTAGGGCTCCACCTGCTGCACCTTGAGCTTATCTAATTCCGACCAGATGACCTCCTCAGCGGTATCCATGGCAACATTGGGCAACGGTTTGCCCTCGATTACAAACAGGTTGGCATCCAAGCTTCCCGTTTGGTAAGCATTGATCTCGCTAAACAATTCTTCTTCTTTCACCAGTCGTCGATACAGCCGTGAAGACGGCCCACGCGAGAGCAAGTCGGAAATCAGGTCCATTGCATAGTACCCTTCATCCAGACGGGCAGGGCCATGAAAAGCGATGTAGATACTGTTCAGCGGTACATCGGCCTGCACCACCTCCCTGCGGGCTTCCTGCTGTTGGGGTTCCATCGGCAGTTGCCGCTCGTACGTGTTGGTAGACGGAATAGGGCCAAACCATTTCTTGGCCAGCTGCTTTACCTGATCGGTCTGCACACGGCCAGCCACCACCAAAATCGCATTGCTCGGGTTATAATGCTTGGTGAAAAACGATTTGACGTCTTCCATCCTTGCCTGTTCGATGTGCGCCAGTTCCTTGCCGATGGTTGCCCAGCGGTACGGGTGTACCTTATAGGCCAACGGCCGCAACCTGAGCCAAGCATCGCCATAGGGTTGGTTGAGGTAGCGCTGCTTAAACTCTTCGCACACCACATTACGCTGCACCTCCAAGCTTTTCTCGTTGAATGCCAATTCCAGCATCCGGTCACTTTCCAGCCAAAAAGCCGTTTCGAGATTGGACGCAGGCAGGGTGATGTAATAGTTGGTGATATCGTTGCTGGTAAAGGCATTGTTTTGCGCGCCCACAGCCTGCGACGGTGCATCATAGTTGGGGATATGGGCAGATCCCCCGAACATAAGATGTTCAAATAGGTGGGCAAAGCCTGTCTGCTCGGGATGTTCGTCCCGTGCTCCCACATCATAGAGCAAGTTGACCACGGCCATTGGCGTAGCCGCATCTTCATGCACCAAAACCCGCAAACCATTAGCCAATGTAAATCGATTGAATGTGACCATCCTGATACGCAATTAACTATTCATAGTGTAAAAACCAATTATAAGTTTAGCCAGTCTATATCCTGCTTCAGCAACGACAAGGTCTGCGCTTCCGCACTACCAGCCTCGGGCTTGAAGTCATACACCCACTCCGCTTGCGGCGGCAAGCTCATTAGGATGGATTCGATGCGACCATTAGTCTCCAACCCGAATTTTGTCCCCGCGTCATATACCAGGTTAAACTCCGCATAACGCCCCCTGCGAAGGTATTGCCAATGCTTGTTAGCCTCGTTAAATTCCCGATGGCGGTTCCGGTTTACCAGTTCAGCGTAGATGGGCACAAAGGCGCGCCCCAGCGTACAGGAAAAATCAACTATCGCATCCCAGGGCACTCCCGCCTTTTCCGGTGTAAGCCGGTCATAAAAAATACCGCCAATGCCGCGCGTCTCCTGCCGGTGCTTGATGTAAAAATAGCGGTCGGCATGCGCCTTAAAGGTTGGATAAAAAGCTGGACTAAATTGGTCGCAAATGTTTTTAAGGCGACCGTGGAAATAAGCCGCATCTTCGGTTTGGATATAATGCGGCGAGAGGTCTATCCCACCTCCAAACCATTTAACCCGATCATTCAACTCAAAATACCGGATATTCATATGGATGATCGGCACAAACGGGTTGCCGGGATGGATGACGATGGAAACACCCGTAGCAAAGAAATTGGTTTCATCCACTTGGAAAGCCTTTCTCACCGGCTCAGGCAACACGCCATGCACGGCCGAAAAGTTGACCCCTCCCTTTTCGATGACATTCCCCTGCTGGATGACCCTTGTACGGCCACCGCCGCCACCATCACGTTGCCATAATTCCTCTTGAAAAGTCGCTCCCCCATCCAATGCTTCCAGCCCCACGCATATTTCATCTTGGATGGATTCATACTGTTTGGCAATCTGTTGTTTGTCCATCATGGTATACTCGTTAATAACCCATTGCCACGTCATCACCACGGGGGTCGGCCCCGCCCTGCAAACGCCCATCGGGCAACATCAATATCGCATCTACCCTACCGATGCCGGTACGATCCACCAATTTGTACCCAGTAGTAGACAGCGAATGGCGGACGGCCTTGCTCACAGCGTCGTTTTCCAGTGCTACCTCATCCGGCAACCACTGATGGTGAAACCTCGGGGCGGCAACAGCCTCCTGTATATTCATGTCAAAATCTACGACATTGAGAATCGTCTGGAATACCGACGTCATGATCGTAGAGCCTCCGGGCGTGCCCACCACCATAAATAACCGCCCGTCTTTTTCCAATATTGTCGGAGTCATCGAACTGAGCATACGTTTACCCGGCTCAATTGCGTTGGCCGTGCCGCCAATCAGCCCATACATATTTGGAGCGCCCGGTTTTACAGAAAAGTCGTCCATCTCATTATTCAGCAAAAATCCACCGCCAGCTACGACCACGTAGGAGCCATAGGAACCATTGATGGTTGTGGTAATAGACACCGCATTTCCCTCCTTATCCACCACGGAAAAATGCGTGGTTTCTTCATGTTCAATTTTGGGCAAACTCCCCGCGTGGATATCACTACTAAACGACGCATGGCCGAAACTGAAATTGCGCATCCGCTCAGCATTATAAGCCGAATCCATCAGCATGGTTTGTGGTACTTCATAGTAGTCCGGATCGCCAAGATGAGTCGCTCTATCAGCATATACCCTGCGTTCGGCTTCTATCATTACCCGCATGGTTGAGTCCTTTTGGAACCCCCATCGGTATAGCGGATAAGCTTCCACAGCCTTTAGCATGGAAATCAATGCAATCCCGCCACTTGATGGGGGCGGCATAGATACCACCCGATGCCCACGGTAGGTCGCTACCACTGGCTCCCGCCACTTCGCACCATAATTTTTCAAGTCGTCATAGCTGATGATGCCGTTGCCGCTGGCCATCTCTTCGACGATGTAGTCCGCGATTTCACCTTCGTAGAAACCGGCTCTCCCTTCGCTGCTGACCAAGGATAAGGTATGCGCCAGTTCGGTTTGCACCAAGGTGTCTCCCGCCATCCACTCCTCTTCCCTTACAAACGCCGTTCCTTTAGGATTGTACTTTTGGAAACTCTCCTTTCTGCCGTTGAGTTCCTTAGCCTGCATCTCGGTGATCGGAAATCCCTGTTGGGCCAAGCGGATGGCCGGTTGCAATAACTGTGGCCAATCCAGCTTTCCGTAGCGCGCATGCGCCTTCACCATGCCATCTACCACGCCCGGTACGCCCGATGCCAATTGCCCACGCAAGCTGAGTTCGGTAATGGGATTGCCCGTTTCGTCCAAATACATATCTCTTGTTGCTGCAGCAGGTGCAGCTTCCCGAAAGTCCAGCGAAGCGACGTTGCCATCAGCGCCCCGATACACCAGGAATCCACCCCCGCCTATATTTCCTGCATTTGGGTATACCACAGCAAGCGCAAATTGTATCGCTACAGCGGCGTCCACAGCATTTCCTCCGGCTTTGAGAATTTGCAATCCAACAGTTGAAGCTTCGGGGTGGGCGGTCACCACTACACCATTCTGGTAAGCAGCCAGCACCTTACCTTCTTTGGATGTGTCGCATGACGCAGCCAGCGCAACAACAAAGCAAGTTAGCAAGTAATGGGCAAAAGTTCGTCTATTCATGATGTTCAGGTTAGTTGTTCAGCTAAAGCTTTCATTTCAACAATAGGAGATTGGTGGCCATAAAGCACGTTATAAACGGCGTTACATATTGGCAAATCGATCCGGTATTTTATGCAAATCTGCTGGATGCAATACGATGCATAGTAGCCTTCGGCCACCATATTCATCTCCAGTTGCGCCGATTTGACCGAGTAGCCCTTACCGATCATATTGCCGAAGGTGCGGTTGCGGCTAAATTGTGAGTAGGCCGTCACCAGTAGGTCGCCCAAGTACGCCGATTCCTTGATATCCCGTGCAATGGGATGAACGGTATTCACGAAATGGGCCATTTCCCGGACAGCGTTGGACACCAGCACCGCCTGGAAATTATCCCCGAATCCCACCCCGTGGCACATCCCCCCTGCTACCGCATAAATATTTTTCAATATCGCTGCATATTCCGTCCCGTAAATATCATCGGAGACGTTGGTTTTGATGTAGCGGGTACTAATCAACGATGCCACCAGCGCCGCCACCTCCCTATTTTTGGACGCCACGGTAAGGTATGAAAGTTTTTCGAGCGACACCTCTTCCGCGTGGCAAGGCCCACCGATTACCGCGATTCGGTCTATCGGCACTTGGTAATGCTCTTGGAGGTAATCACCCACAATTTGGTTTTCATCGGGTATAATGCCCTTGATCGCAGAAACGACAATTTTGTCTTGAAAAGCCTCATTCGGAACACGTTTCAAGGCATCTTTTAAAAATGCAGCAGGTGTATTGAGGACAACAATATCAGCATGTTCAATAACCGTGCGTATATCGGTATGAATATGCCGTTTAGGGATTTTTACGGTAATTGCACTTAGGTAATTGGG
The DNA here is from genome assembly GCF_900109365.1 of Parapedobacter koreensis. Lineage (GTDB taxonomy): Bacteria > Bacteroidota > Bacteroidia > Sphingobacteriales > Sphingobacteriaceae > Parapedobacter > Parapedobacter koreensis. The sequence goes on from NZ_FNZR01000012.1 coordinate 71,734, forward strand.
ATTATGCCGATAGTTACGGATATAATCAGCGGTTTCCCGATTACGTATCCACCAAAATATGGATTTATCCACGGTATTGTCACCCAGCATTTTAATGATTGCCGTTGCCCAACTGCCGCTTCCTATCATCCCAACTGTTTGTTTAGTCACGTCCATGACCTATTTCCCGATAGTTATCATCAATTGGTAAGTTAGCTTTTTGCATCAAAACCTAACAAAAAAAGCCCCTCAATTTGGATATCAAGAGGCCCTAAGTACGCCCATTAGGATTCGAACCTAAGACCGACGGTTTAGAAAACCGTTGCTCTATCCAACTGAGCTATGGGCGCTCCTTTTTCGGTGCAAACTTAGCTAAAATTGTCCATATAAAAAACAAATATTAGTCGTATACACGTATAGCTTTTGTCGTTTACGACTTTTGCTAAAGCAGATTTTGCAATGCCTATAAACGATAAAACCCCGCTAATGCGGGGCTTTTTAAGGCTTTAGCGGAGAGTGAGGGATTCGAACCCCCGGTCCTGTGACAGACAACGGTTTTCAAGACCGCCGCATTCGACCACTCTGCCAACTCTCCGCCGCAAAAGTACAAACTCTGCTACATTTTGCAAATTCAATTGTGCTTTTTTTGTTAATACTTACATTATCAGATAAATACTTTTTTCTTTACTGATAAAATGAGCACATGGGCGAAGCGAATGGATTTTCAGGGCTTTTGAAGCCTCTCCCAAAAAGAACGGCTGTGGCTATGTGTATGGGACTGAGCAACGCACCAGAAGCGGTGCTGACCATTTTTCAGCAACGAATCATTGGTATATTTTAAAAATACCTATTTTAGCGTATTGTCATTGATTTTATTTTGTTATTAATTTGAAATTGACACAAAAATTAACAGGTATGGTTTCAAATATGTAAATTTTTATATTTTATATAATTTGTCACAGTTAATACGCAGCTTAAAATACTCACAGAATAAAAATAAACACCTTTCTGACATGAATAAATCTGAATCATTTAACTTTTTCAGGCCATCAGTGAAGTTCATTGCCATATTTCCCGGTTTATCGGTTCAGGAGCGTTTTTCTGGACTGGCCATCATTAATGACTATTAGCCTCAGGATTTTTATTTATGATTCACTCGCCCTTTATTACGTCTTTGACAAATCAGAGGTTGTTTTCGGACATCATAAAGCATCCCAGTGTTGAGTTAAAAAATGCTGCCAAAATGATTTCAGCGCCAATTGATAACATGTACAGCATTAAAAAATTAACCGTGGATCAGTATGTTTTTGAATCTGTCGCGATTACTGTCAGCAAGCAAAAAACGTCTGAATTTCGTAACCCGCTATTAGCCTTCAAATTTATATCTCAGGATATAGCTCTTTTCGACAATTCGGATTATCACTTTGGAAAAAAAGGCACTGCCTTTGAAATTCCAATGGAAACACCTTCCTCTGTAAAAGAGTGGCGGAAGAAAATGGGAGGCTTTTTAGTATTTGATAAAGAGATAAAAGTTAACTTGTCTAAGTTTTCGAATGGAATTTGCGTGATTTCAATGTTGGTTTTCGAGCCATTAACAAATTAAGTGCACAGCATGCAACAAGAAAAACGACAGGGGGGAATACCCCGCAAAAAACAGGAGGATGCAACTGATGATTAAAACAACAGTATTGATTTTTTCAATCATGGCCTTCATGGGCGCTCAGACGCAAGTTAAAAATGAGCGAGCGCGGATTGTCAGGCAATTCATAAGTGCCGGGTTACACGAAAACGGAAATGCCAAATTCATCATGGACAGCCTCATGTACTTCGCACCCCTTGATACGGCAGTATCGATGGATAAGAGATTGCAGATACTTGAGGGGCACCTTGAAAATTTTAAGGTGCGAAAAGGCATTGATTCGGTAGCTGACTACACGTACATTCCCTATGGGGAATACCACCAGTCTAAGGTTGATTTTGCAACTGATCCAAACAATCTTGGCATCTTGCTGAATAAAGGCCAGCCTCTTACATATCTTTTGTTTGAAGGCAGCAAAATCCGCGCTTTCGATTATATCACAAAAGGTACGGTGGAACCTGGATATTTTATTGTGTATTAATACGAACATGATTTTATTGGAATGGCTTTACAATTGTTGCTTATGCTCAGAAAAGTAGTGGTAAATGTAGTCACAGCATTGGTTGGCTTTCCGATTGTTATTTCGATTCGATATTGGGGGAATCTTATTGAGGGGAATTACAAACATTACGATGCATATTATGATTCACTTCCAAAATACCTATATAAAGTCATAGTGCATCCACTGGTATATCCTTTAGTTCCCTTACTATTCCTTCTGTTTATCTTATTGCCTTTTCAATTGATTAAAGATTCACGCAGTGAAAAAGGAAAGCCATTTTCTTATCTTCAGAAGGTCGGAATATTTAGTTTGATAGTTGTTGCCATGATTGCATTTTGGGGACTTTTTACCAATTTATGGGCGATCCCGTATTACCGCAATGTGATCTATCTCGCATATGCGCTCGGTTTGGGGCTCGTATTTGCTACTTTGCTTTATTTTCTGGTCGATAGGTACACTGAAAAAAGAGGCATCTGACAAGTTTTTTTATTACTGAGGTTCTTTTCCTTTTGCGGGATATCATTTAGTAAAAACTCGCCCGAAACTCCAATGGAGAAATGTTAGTTTTCTTCTTGAACAACCTGTTGAACGACTGCGGATATTCAAAACCCAATTGATAAGCAATTTCGGCCACGGACAAATTGGTGGAAGAAAGGTATTCTTTGGCTTTTTCAATCAGCTTTTCATGAATGTGCATTTGTGCGTTTTGTCCGGTGAGCGAACGCAGCATATCGCTTAAATAATGTGCCGAGACATTGAGTTTTCCTGCCAGAAATTCTACCGTCGGCAATCCATTTTTCAGGGTTTCTTCATTGTCGAAATAATCGTTCAGCAATCGTTCCATGCTGGAAAGCAGATCATTATTCACCGCTTTTCGCGTGATAAATTGCCGCTCATAAAAACGATTGCTGTAATTGAGCAATAAATCAATTTGCGACAGAATAACAGCCTGCGTGTGGCGGTCAATATGTTGATATTCCTGTGTAATCTTCTGAAAAATTTCGATGATGTCTTTTTCTTCGCGTTGCGAAAGGTGTAAGGCTTCATTTACGGCATATGAAAAGAAACCGTAATTTTTGATGGCAGCTGCAATAGGATGTTTATGCAGAAAATCGGGGTGAAACATCAGCATATAACCTTGTCCACATTCCAGTCGCATTTGTTGAATTTCGGAAATGCTTAATGATTGCACTTGCCTTGGGGCAATGAAATTCATCGTCCCTTTATCAAAATCGTAGTATTGTTGTCCGTATTTTACTTTTGCGGTAACATCTTTTTTCAGCGATATGCTGTAAAAATTCACAAAAAACTGTCCCCAAATTTCGCTTTCGGCAGGTTTCATTTCTGAAACATCAATGACACTTACCAGGGGATGCAACGGTTCGGGCAATGATAATTGCCGATGAAATTCGGATATGGAATTGACAATGTACATTTTTGCTTCTCTTTTACAAATTTACAAAAAGCAACTGCCCCAAAAAGGCAGTTGCCAGCTTTTTGATGATCACGCAAATTGCTGTCCGATTTCTTTTCTGAATGCTTCATTGCCAATTTCTCTATGTCTGGCATACATCGCATTAGCATCTGCGCCAGCCACATAACGCACTTTTTCTTTACCGTCTGTTGCGGCTTCATACACCACCTCGGCAATTTGTTCGGGCGTAGAAGCCAATTTGAATGCTTCTTCAAAAGCACTGAACATTTTGTTTTCAATGTCCTGATATTCGGGAAGCGAATTCATATCCAGCGAACGCCCTGCAAAATCCGTTACAATTCCACCCGGTGCAATGGTTTTAATACCGATATTGAATTTACTTAATTCGAACGACATGCTTTCACTCCAGCCCTCCAGCGCAAATTTAGTGGCGTGATACACTGAACTTATAGGAAAACCCCAAATCCCACCGATGGAAGTGGTACTGATAAACAAACCGTTTTTCTTTTCTCTAAAATACGGAATGAACGCTTGTGTCATGCGCAAAACGCCCAATAAATTCGTATTGATTTGTCGTGTAATCTGCTCATCAGAAATTGCCTCCAATGCGCCCATTAGCCCGTAACCTGCATTGTTGAAAACCACATCAATGTTGTGTAATGAAATAGCTTTTGCTACGGCTTCTTTGATTTGTGCCAAGTTGGTGACATCAAGCGGCAACAGCGTAACGTTTTCCAATTGGCCCAAAGCTGTTTCTTTTTCGGGATTTCGCATTGTAGCGATTACATTCCAGCCTTTGTGCTGAAATAATTTAGCGGTTGACTTGCCCAAACCTGTTGAGGCTCCTGTAATAAAAATTGTTTTTGACATTGTTTTACTCATTTTAATTTAACAATGCAAAACTCTGCAGAAGTCGAAATGTGGATGTTTCCAAAATGGATTTCGTTGTATCCAAAATGAGGTTGGGGATGCTTGCCTTTCAAACGCCTCACATCGGGGTGAATTTTATTTTAAATATTGTCGGCCAGTTTTTGCCTGTGATGAATAACGTTTTGTTCCGCTGATCCCAAGCTATTCCATTCAGCACATTCTCTCCGGTATCAATAAAGTCTGGCTTGTAGCGCTGAATCAAACCATCAATATGCATCAGTCCAACAACATGGCCCGTGTGGGGATCAATTTTGTAAATGGTATCGGAATGCCACCTATTTGCATAGACGTATCCGTCAATATATTCCAATTCATTCAGATCAACAACGGGGCCTTTGTCATCGACAACGGTGATTTCTCTTTCAACGTTGAATGAGTTGGGATTCACGAAAAACAAACTTGCTGTCCCGTCGCTTAGTATAATCGAAGTCGAATCAGTCGTGCATCCCCATCCTTCTCTTTGCCATGTAAAGGTTTTCTCGAATTCACTAAAGTTCTTGATGTCAAATACATAAACAACATGGTTCTGATAGGTCAGTTGGTATAGTTTCTCGCCAAGGACAGTGATGCCTTCTCCAAAAATGTCGTTCCTATAAGTTGAATATAGCGTCTTGGCTTTACCGGTTAAGGTATCGATCGTTCTTATCAGCGTACGTTTCTGTTGTCCGGTACCCTCCAATAGGTCACCGTTGTAGACGACGAGACCTTGGGTAAATGCAGTTGTATCATGCGTAATCTTATCGACCACCGAATACCTTATTAAATGTGGGGAGGGAACGTTACGTTCGGGCACGCTATTTTCCCGAACATTCGATGGATTTGTACATGCACCCATTACCAAAGATAATAGCAGGATGCCGCATGCCAGTTGATTGAAAGTTTTCCTATTTTTTAGCATACTTCTACTGATTCAAGCACGGCACAAACAAAACAGCCTGATAATGGTTATATCCATAAAAAAACCGTATGAGAGGATTTCTTTTTGTCTTAGCACTGATTTTATTGGCTATTTGGGGAATAGGCATATTTTTATACGCCTTGAAAGGCCTATTCAACATTGTGGTTATACTGGCAGCCATTGCACTTATCATGGCCATCTTCAGTAAACCCAAGCGTACTTAAGCCTGTGCTGTTGGCCCACCGAAATTCATTGGAAATGGCGGGTCGTCGTGTGCATCAATCTGGCCGTTCGCGGATTCATATTTGGCAACATTATCGTCCAGCGCGTGTAGCAATCTTTTTGCATGTTCCGGTGTCAGGATGATCCTGGACTTTACCTTTGCCTTAGGGATGCCCGGCATTACACGGATGAAGTCCAGCACAAATTCTGTATTGGAATGTGTAATGATGGCTAGATTGGAATACGTTCCCTCAGCCACATCCTCGGCAAGCTCTATATTTAATTGATTTTCGTTTTTTTCTGCCATTATCGTTGTGCTGTTTATAATTTAGTCTGCCACAAAAATGCAAAGAAATTTCCAAACATGAAAAACCTGCCGACACTGCCCCCTATCGCACAGTGCCGGCAATCCGTTATTTCGCGAACGTACGGAAATCATGTCCCGACTTGATGGCAAGCAACGCTTCATAAATCAGGCGGATGACGTTGTCCACGTCTTCTTTATGAATCATTTCCACCGTTGTATGCATGTACCGAAGGGGCAACGATATCAATACCGAAGGTACTCCTTCATTGGAATAAGCAAATGCATCAGTATCTGTGCCTGTCCACCTCGAAGATGCCTGCCGCTGGAACGGTATTTCTTTCTTTATTGCGGTGTCTATTAGCAGTCTATTGAAATTTATTTGCACAGAAGGTGCATACGATACTACCGGCCCTTTGCCGCAGGCAAGATCGCCCTGTGTGACTTTGTTGATCATGGGCGTCTGGGTATCGTGGGTCACATCCGTGATGATGGCCAGATTGGGTTTAATCCGATGGGCAATCATTTCAGCGCCACGCAGGCCGATTTCTTCCTGCACCGAATTGACGATGTATAAGCCGAAAGGAAGCTTCTTTTTATTCTCCTTGAGCAAGCGGGCCACTTCGGCAATCATGAAGCCGCCAGCCCTGTTGTCCAGCGCACGTCCTACGTAATAGCGGTCATTCAATATCATGAATTGGTCTTCATACGTGACCACACTTCCTACATGCACCCCGAGGGCTTCTACCTCCTCCTTGCTCGTACAGCCGCAGTCCAGAAAGATATTCTTCAAGGTGGGGCTTTCTTCTTTCTCGCCCGAGCGCGTATGAATAGCCGGCCAGCCGAATACCGCTTTCACTATCCCTTTATCCGTATGGATGTTTACACGTTTTGAGGGCGCAATCTGATGATCGGATCCCCCGTTGCGGATGACATAGATCAATCCATCTTTGGTGATGTAATTGACAAACCAGGATATCTCATCTGCATGCGCTTCAATCACCACTTTGAAATCTGCTTTTGGGTTGATGACTGCTACGGCCGTACCATAGGGGTCAGTAAATGTTTCATCTACGTAAGGTTTCAGGTAATCCAGCCACAGGCGCTGACCTTCCCATTCAAAACCCGTCGGTGAAGGGTTATTAATATATTGTTCAAAAAATTGGAGTGATTTGGACGTTACGACGGGAGTATGTTGTGTTGATTCTTGTTTTGGTTCTTTTTTTGCTCTTGCCATATTATAGTTGGATATATCTTGTGGATAAATTAGCTTCGGGCAAACTTAGATAAATTGCCTTTTATATGCAATATAATCGCAGCGCATATAAAAGCAATTTATCGGTCTCTCCTATGAAATAATTACGCCCGGGTTGCCATTAAAATCAGATCACGAAGTCAATTAGGTATGAAGAAAAGCTTTTTTAAATTACTCGTTAAGTTCAACAACATCGTATTACCTCGCTATACAGGCAAGGATCCTACCACATTGACCAAGGGCCAGCGTGTCCTTTTAGGATACCGGTATTGGGCACTTATTCATTCACTTTGATTTTCCCGTAGCTTCAGGTTTAGTTTTTTTCTTCTGTACCCGCAAGTTCAGGAATTCCACCAAAACAGAAAATGCCATTGCGAAATAAATGTAACCCTTAGGTATGTGCTGTTCAAACGCTTCCGCGGTCAGTGATACGCCTATCAGCAGCAAGAAAGCCAAGGCAAGCATTTTCACCGTCGGATGTTGATTTACAAAGCGACTGATGGACTCCGCAGAAAGCATCATAATCGCCACGGCGATGATGACTGCTGCAATCATGACCTCAATGTGATCCACCATCCCGACGGCCGTGATCACCGAGTCCAAGGAAAATACAATATCCAAAATGACAATTTGCACAAGGACATTGCCAAACGTAACAGCCTTCCCTTTCAATTCATGGCGATGCTCCTCCCCTTCCAGCTTGGTATGAATTTCAGCGGTGGCTTTATAAATCAAAAACAAGCCGCCAAGCAACAGGATCAGGTCCCTGCCCGAAAGATTCAAATAGTGATTAAGATTGCCATTCTGAATACCCAGCCACTCACCGATGGTCAAAAACGGTTCAGTAAGCGACATGATCCACTTCACCGAAAACAACAACCCGACACGCATAATAAGTGCTAAGAACAGCCCCAGCTGGCGTGCTTTCTTTTGCTGTTCGTCAGGTAGTTTTCCACTTAAAATCGAGATAAAGACAATGTTGTCAATGCCGAGGACAATTTCCAGTACGGTAAGGGTCAGGAGTGAGATCCAGACTTCAGGGTTTAAGAGCCATTCCATAATAACGTATCAACGCGCAAATCAGTACATTGTTTTGCGGCCGACCTATTTCAGCACTTCGCGTGCGATAACAAGCTTCTGGATTTCTGACGTGCCTTCACCAATCGTACATAATTTGGCATCCCGGTAGTATTTTTCCACTGGAAAATCCTTGGTATACCCATATCCGCCAAAAATCTGCACCGCTTCGGTAGCGCAGCGTACCGCTACCTCAGACGCATAGTATTTGGCCATAGCCGAATTCTTTGCCACTTCTTTGTCCTGGTTTTTCAGTTCGCACGCCTTCCGGATGAGCAGTTCAGCAGCTTCAATCTCCGTGGCCATATCGGCCAGCTTGAACGATATACCCTGAAAATTTGCTATTGGCTGGCCAAACTGGTGGCGCTCCTTTGCATATTTTATAGAAGCTTCCAATGCACCTTTGGCAATCCCCAGAGCCAAAGCCGCAATGGATATACGCCCGCCGTCCAGTACCTTCATCGCTTGCTTGAAGCCTTCTCCTTCCACGCCAAGGAGGTTTTCACGCGGCACCCGGCAATTATCAAACACCAACTCGGTAGTTTCCGATGCCCGCATGCCCAACTTATTCTCCTTCTTTCCAGCTGTAAAACCAGGTGTGCCCCGCTCTACCACCAGTGCAGATACGCCGCGCGCACGATCCTTTTCACCAGTACGTACCATCACGACAGCTATATCGCCGCTTTGGCCATGTGTAATCCAGTTTTTTGTGCCGTTTATCACGTATTCATCGCCATCCAGCACGGCAGTAGTACGCATGCGCAATGCATCCGATCCCGTATTGGCTTCGGTAAGTGCCCACGCCCCGAGTCCTTCCCCAGCGGCCAGTTTCCGCAGCCAACGCTGCTTTTGAGCTTCGTTGCCAAAGGCCATGATATGCCCTGTACACAGCGAGTTGTGCGCCGCAAACGAAAGGCCTATGGCCCCACATACCTTCGCTATCTCCACGATAATGTCTACATATTCATGATAGCCCAATCCCGCACCGCCGTATTCCTCCGGAACCAACGTACCCATGATGCCCAATTGGCCCATGGCCTTGAAGGTATCCACCGGGAAATACTGTGCTTCATCCCATTCCATCACATGGGGACGGATATTTTTCACTACAAAATCGCGTACCATCTGGCATACCAGTTCACGATTTTCCGCTTCTTGCATTGTGGATTGCGCGTGCATTATCACTTAATTTAAGACGTTATCATAATGGTTTTACACAATGATAAACAATCTCAAATCAAAAGCAAACCAAAGAAAATACGGTATAATATAGGATAAAACAGTTTCTGGTATAAATTCAATTCACTGATTAGGTATAAGCCCACTGTACAGGTTCCGAGTGCCCCATTTTTTTGAAAAATTATTTAAATTATTATTTCCTCTTTTGTAGGCAATACAGAAAACCGCATCCATATTTCTTTTATTGTTTTTTCCACAGTGGTTCATTTAAAATCCGTAGAAAAGGACGTGTTTTTGTTGTTTTCCAACGCTGCTGAAAGTAAACTGATTTTTGCGGTCGCACGATCCTTTTGAAGCCCCGGTTACAAACCATACGTTCTTTGTATCCATAATTAATTTTCTCTTTTATTTGGATGCAAAGGTAGAACGGTGATGAGCCCCTCCGCTAACTGTCGGGCTGAAACACTTCGTAATCTTTCAGGTTGCCGAAATGGTGAAAAAAAGTCGGAGTAAACACACAGAAAAACCCGGTCTGATATTATCCGGAACCCAGTTCAATTTCGCTTTATAAAATTCTTCTATGGTTTGAGTTTTGTCCATTCGGGAAAATTACGAAAATCAAACCAGTATTACTTGCCAGTATATCATAAACAGCTATTTAAGTGTTTAGCAACTTTAAAAAGAAAGCTTTTGTCTCTTTTCTGAATGCCTCTGCACCGATTTCCAGGCGTCTACCATACGCTTTTTTCGCATTTTCCCCTGCCAGGTAACGCAGTTTGTCTTTCTGATCGGTTGCGGCTTCGTAAATAACTTCCGCGATTTGCTCGGGTTCGGTATTCAGGTTGAAGCCGCCCAACATTTTTTGGATAGCCTGATCATACGCAGGAAACGAAGCAATCTCAGCAACGTTAAAAAAGTTGGATTTTGTTCCGCTCGGTGACACGGTTTTAACTCCGATATTAAAAGGGGCTAATTCAATGGATAAACTTTCGCTCCAGCCTTCCAACGCCCATTTTGTTGCATGATAAACATTACTGAATGGATGTGCCAAAAGTCCCGCAATCGAGGTCACATTGATAAACAAACCACTTTTCTTCGCTCTGAAATGCGGGATAAATGCCTGGGTGACGTACAGGGTCCCTAAAAGATTGGTGCTGATCTGCCGCTCAATTTGTTCATTGCTGAACGCTTCCATGGCACCGAACAAGGCGTAACCTGCGTTGTTCAGCACGACATCAATAGTTCCTAATGAAATGGCTTTAGCTGTCGTTGATTTGATTTGTTCAACATTGGTAACGTCTAACGGCAAAACAGTTACATTTTCCAGCTGCGTCAATTCGGTTTCTTTTTCAGGGTTTCGCATGGTGGCGATCACATTCCAACCTTTTGATTGAAATAATTTTGCAGCTGCTTTCCCAATACCGGATGATGCGCCCGTGATGAAGATGGTTTCCATTTGAATCAAATTTTATTTTTTACACTGCAAACCTAACCGAAAAAAGATATACATTTGATACCTGTATCCAAAAGGATACTTGATTTATGACAAGGGAGGAAAAACGATTTCAAGAGAAAATCAAAGCCATTCAGGATACCATGTTTGTGCTTGGCGGAAAATGGAAGTTGCCGATTATCCTTTCCATTTATGGCGGCAATAAGCGATTTAATGATATTTCAAATGCGATTCCCAAAATCACCAATCGCGTGTTATCAAAGGAGTTGAAACATTTAGAAGAAAACCTGCTGATCAAGCGGACGGTAATTGATGATTATCCCGTTAGGATAGAATATACCGTGACGGATTATGCTTTCGGTTTGGAAGAAGTCATAAAACCAATGGAAAGCTGGGGCAAGAAACATAGGAAACGGATTAGCGACGCAAGTCGTTAGCAGTACCGATTGGATTAACGCTGAAATCAAACAGGCAGCAGCTAAGAACCAATTATGTCAGAAGAATTGTTAAGACATTTTAGAAACTACATCGAAATTGACGAAAAAGACGAAACAAGGCGAAACGGCTCATATGATTTATTCCATGGCTTTACCGGTCAATTAAACCTTGCCCGAAATTCCATTGGCGAAACAGCTGTTTTCTTTTTAAACAGTTTGTTAAACGACTGCGCATATTCAAAACCCAATTGGTAGGCAATTTCCTTTACCGAGAGATTGGTGGTCGATAGCAGCTCTTTGGCCTTTTCAATCAGTTTGCTGTGAATATGTTGCTGGGTGTTTTGCCCCGTTGTGCTTCGCAGCATATCGCTTAGGTAATCTACGGAAATGCCCAATTGCCCTGCTACGTATTGCACTGTTGGCAAACCCGAGAGCGATAGGTTATCGTCGTTAAAATAATCGTTTAGCAACTTTTCCAACCGGATTAAAATTTCATCACTCGCAGGTTTTCTGGTAATGAACTGCCGGTTGTAAAAACGGTTAGCATAATTGAGCAACAAATCTAAATGCGAAACGATAATGTCCTGACTAAACGTATCGATATTTGATTTCAATTCCTGCTGGATCTGTTCGATCAATGTCGAAACAATATTCATTTCGGCATCGGACAAATGCAGTGCTTCAGACAAATCATAAGCGAAAAAACCGTAGTCTTTGATTGTTTTCGCAAGCGGATAATGCTGAATCAAATCAGCTTTGAAAAATAGCGCAAAACCTGTCGCCCGGTATTCATCAGTTTCAAAAATCCGGAAGACTTGTCCGGGCTTGGTAAAAACCATTACGCCTTCGTTGAAATCATAGTATCGCTGACCATATTTCATTTTGCATTTATTGCCCAGTTTCACCGAAACGCAGTAAAAATCCTGGCTGAAATGTTTCCAGATTTCCCTGTTTTTTTCATAGTCGAACAAGCTGACATCCGCTACGCTTATCAACGGATTATGCGGTTTCGGAAGATTGAACAAGTCGTGCAGTTCACAAATGGATTTAATGTTGTAGAGCACCGATTTTTTCATTATTACCAAATTTATTCAAAAATAATCTGTCGCAAAGGACAAGTATTACCCGGTCGTCACAACGTTGCCATGTCAATAACAAAACGGTAACGGACATCGCCTTTTTCCATTCTTTCAAACGCCTCGTTGATGTTTTTAATAGCAATAACTTCAACATCTGAAACGATGTGGTGTTCGGCACAGAAATCCAGCATATCCTGGACTTCCTGCAATCCACCATGTCCAGAACCAGTAATCACTTTGTTGCCAACGACCACGGAAAAAGATGAAATTTCCCAGGGTTTTGAGGGCAATCCGACATTGATATAAACACCGTTTGTCCTTAAAACGGCAAGCAACGGATTGATGTCATAATTAGCCGAAACCGTATCCAGTACAAAATCAAAGGAATGGAAAACAGCCTTCATTTGATCTTCATCTTTTGAAACCACAAAATGATGGGCACCTAATTTTCTTGCGGCCTCTTCTTTATCGGGTGAAGTGCTGAAAACCGTAACTTCCGCTCCCAAAGCCACACCAAATTTTACGGCCATGTGTCCCAATCCGCCCAAGCCGACAACACCTAATTTATGTCCCTTTCCTACCTTCCATCGGTTCAGCGGCGAATACGTTGTAACGCCCGCACAAAGTAAAGGTGCGGTTGCCGCCAGGTCCAATTTTTCGGAGATATGGAATGTAAAATCTTCGTTTATCACCAGGATATTCGAATAGCCGCCGTAAGTCGGCTGTCCGTTTCTGTCCAAATGATTATAAGTTTGTACGCCTTGATTGCAGAATTGCTCATGCCCGCTTTTGCAATCCTCACATTCCCTACACGCATCGATATACGTCCCCACGCCAGCCAAGTCGCCGATTTTGAATTTACTCACGCGCTCGCCTACGGCAGAAATCCTACCCACAATTTCGTGTCCCGGAACCATTGGAAAGATTCCCGGAAACCATTCGTTTTTGATGTTGTGAATGTCCGAATGACAAACGCCGCAATATAAAATTTCAATCTGTACGTCGTGTGTGCCTAATTCCCGCCGTTTAAAATTCCAAGGGGCTAATTTTTCATTTACCGCTTGTGCCGCATATCCTTTTACCTGTATCATGTTTTTAAATCTTTACAAGGCAAAGTTCTGTAAACATAAAGTGGCAGCAGTATCCAAAACCGTGAAATGCGTGTCCAAAACCGTAAAAGGGAGGTTCTTTTACCAGGGAATTTCGCCCGTTTCGGGGTTGGTTTCCTCGCAGAAGAATTTACCTGTTGGCCCGTCCTGGTCTATCAAGGCGTATTTTACAACGCGTGTTCCTGCATCTTCAACGGTGCCCGTGCCCCGGTTATTGTTGAAATCTGTTTTGGTGAAACCAGGGCTCACCGCGTTTATCCTGAATGCGGTGTCCCGCAGTTCGTAAGCCAGGTTCACCGTATACATATTCAACGCCGCTTTTGATGAGAGATAAACCGCGCCTTTATGATGGTAATATTTGTACGTCGGGTCGCTGTGTAATGTAATTGAACCCTGGCTTGAACTGACCATCACGATTCTCGGTGTTTCGGATTTTTTGAGCAAACCCAAAAATGCCTGCGTCACCCTTATCACACCGTAAACGTTGATTTCATAGACTTCTTTGAAAATTTCAATGCTGGTATCTGTGGCGGTTTGTGGAATATAATTTCCATTTTCATCAGATTTTGCGCCCGAAATGCCCGCATTGTTAACGAGCACATCCAACACGTCTGTTTTTTTGCCGATTTCAGCGCGGGCGTTTTTTACAGATTCCTCATCGGTGACGTCGATTTGTACGGCTTCTACCTGGATTAATCCTTCGGATTTTAGTTGCTCTGCGGCTTCAAGCCCTTTTTGCAAATCACGGCTCCCGAGATACACATAAAACCCATTTTGCAATAATTGTTTGGCGACTTCAAAGCCAATGCTTTTATTCGCTCCTGTGATGAATGCTGATTTCATTTTTTGCTGTTTAAAAGTACGGGACAAAAATAATCAGCCGAAAAACGAGGGAAATGGACAAATCGTTTTATTTGCCCGACAAATCCTGCTGTTCTGCCAGAAATTCACTGACGCTTTTCCCCGTGCTTTTTTTGAAAAGCCGGGAAAAATAATCGGGATCGTTAAAACCCAGCTCGTAAGCTAATTCTTTGACAGAACGTTTGGAATAATGCAGTTTTCGTTGCGCTTCGGTAATCAAACGGTTGGTAATAAATTCTTTTGGCGAAATGCCCGAAAATTCTTTTACGATTCCATATAAGCTGCTGGGAGTGATTGCTAATTGTTCGGCGATTGTATTGACCGAATGTTGCTCGGTTAAATGTGTCTCAACAGCCAGTTTAAATTCGATATATTTTGACAGCTTGAGGCTTGAAATGTTGTCTTGGGTCTTACCTTTGAAATAGGCGCTGTTGAATTCCGTTAAAAGCGTGTTCAAATGCGCTAAAATTACTTCAGTGTCTACATCGTGTTTGCCTTCCGTATGAAGCAGTTGGTTTAAAATCTCAAAAACCTTCCTTATCCGCTGTTTTGCGTCGTCACCAACAGGTATGGTCTGTGTGTTCAGCGGATTAACTAAAAAAGGAAACTGTTGCGGAAGCAAGGCCAATGTATTTTCATCAAATCCAACCTTAAAATATTCAAGGTCGTCCTTTATGGGCGGTGGCGTAACAACTTGATTGGGCAATACAAAAAGCAACTGTCCGCTTGAGAGGGTAATGTCCTGCAAGTCCACCTTATAGTTTGAAGACCCCTTATCCATAAACACGAAAAAATAAAAGGTCAGCCGGTGCGGATGAAGCAACTTTTGCAGCAGATCGGCAGGCAAATAGTGGTTTGCGTTTGAACTGAGCCTGATACCCAATTTATCGTGTTGCTTAATGAGTTGATGTATTTCCTTAGTATCTTGCATTTTCAATCGATATCGTGCATATGCATGGCGTGAACGCTCATTTTGCAACACCGAAGATACGCATACTTTGGTTGTATTTTTTTACAAAAATAAATACGACTAACCCCCATAAAGTATACCTTTGGGAAAAACGCATGATTACAAAAAAACGCACCATGAAACATACTATCACATTGGGTCTCTTCGTCGTCTTATTGATTACCTCCATCGGGGAATTTGCCAACGCACATCCCCTACCCAAGGAAAACACGGTACCGGTAAATCGGGCATTGACGCTAAAATTCAATCTCAAACCCGGCGAACAGTATTTTTTCTCGTCGGCAACCAAACAAAACATCACGCAGAATTTTATGGGCCAGCAGATGGCCACTACGCAAGATATCCTTTCAGAATATGTGTATGACATCCAGTCTGTCCAGAATGGCGTCACCGCCATTAATGTGACATTCAGCCGGATAAAAATGGACACCGATGTTGCAGGCATGCAAAGACTAACTTTTGACTCCGAAAACCCAGAAACATCAACCAGCGAACTCAGTGCGATTTCAAACCTCGTCGGCAAATCTTTTCTGATGCATATCAATGAAGAAGGAAGCGTTGAAAAAGTGGAAGGGCTAGCCGATATCATCAATGCCGTGGGTGGGCAGCAAGCCGAGATGCTTAAGCAAAGCTTTGGAGATTCTTCAATGATCCTCAGCATGAACCAGATGACCAACATCTATCCTGCCAACCAAGTGGATATCGGCGAAAGTTGGATTAAAGCATTCACCGGCCCCATTGCCGGCATGATGCAATCCGAAGCAACATCCAAGTTCGTCCTTTCAAAGACGGAAGGTGATCTGGCCATTTTGGAAGTAGATGGTCAGATGAATTTTTCAAAGCTGCAAAATGGGGGCAATCCCATGTTGCAGGGGGCCGAGTTCAACCTGAAAGGCACACAAAAGGGCACCTTGCGGGTAGATATCGAATCCGGGCTGCCGATACAGACCAGCCTGAAACAAGACATCAGCGGCGACATTGAAGTACAGGGCATGCAGATCCCCATGTCCATTGTTTCAGACATCACGATCACGGGCAAAAAACTGTAGCTAATACCCCACCAAAGAAACAATATTCGGGCTGTAATCAGTTAGCCGTTCGCTACCTTTAAGGAAATCCAGGCTGATAATAAAGGCGAAGCCAGCAATATTTCCACCAAGCTTCTGTATAAGCTGGCTGGTAGCGGTGACGGTGCCCCCCGTGGCCAGCAAATCATCGTGGACAAGTATCCGTGTACCCGCGATAAAAGCATCCTCATGGATTTCAATAGTTGCTTTCCCATATTCCAGGGCATATGACTGTGCTACGGTATGATAAGGCAACTTGCCTTGTTTGCGGACGGGGACAAACGGCTTGCCCAGCCGCTGGGCCAGCATCAATCCGAACAGAAAACCCCGGCTTTCGATGCCCGCTATGACATCAATCGCATCTGCTTGCAACCGCGCTTCAAATGCATCCAATATGGCCTCACATAGGCCAGGATCTTTGAGAATCGGTGTAATGTCTTTGAAGATAATGCCGGGTTCGGGAAAATCCGGCACATCGCGTATGACGGATTTCAATCGTTGATCAATCATTAGCTATGGTTAAATACGGTACAATTTTACGAAAAATCTCTTCATCCATAATGGCAATGCGCAATAAATCCGTCAGTGCGCGGTAGGGTCCATGCTGTTTGCGGTATTGGATAATGAGATTCGCCAACTTGGCACTTATAAAAGGATGGTTGTTCAACTGCGCATAATCCGCAAGGTTCAATGCAATTTTGGTTACCTTGGTGGTATCGACATAGACGTACGTTTTCAATCCATCATACCGAAGGGTATCAAACCCATACACATCCAATAGTTGCTCAGCCTGGTGAAAGCCACCCAACCGATCCCTGAACCGTACGATGCGGGAAGCATACACCGGCCCGATTCCCGGCAACGCCTGTAGATCCAGTGAATCTGCCGTATTCAAATCAAGGTATAACTTTTCCTCAACGACCATTTCCCGCGAGCGGTCGGCAGGTGGCCTCCCCCCGTCAGATGGTACTGTAGCAGAATCCGGTTCACCATAAATAGCCGCCGCTTTTATGCGGATATACGGTTCCAGACGGGCATAGTCCGATGCATTGATGGCGTAAATTTTCTTTAAATCTTCCCGCCTACGGAACCTGCCGCCTTTTGCTTCATAATTTTTTATCATCCGTACCTGCCTATCAGAAAGCCCCAGCCGCTTCCAATCCACCACCGCAAGGCCGTTGGGATCAAAGGGGAAGTATTCGGCTGCTGCTATCCGATCCGCCGCTGGGGCAGGCTCGCTTGCCGTAGCCAAAAACCGCTCAATATCATCGATGTGAGCCGATAAGGCCGTATCCTCAGGCGTACTCCAGGCGCGATAAAGGTATGGAGCTATCCACGCTGCCAGCAGCAATACCCCAAGCACACATATCCCCGTGAGCTCGCTGCGACTGAAGGCAAAATACTTTTCAAACCATCTATACATTATAGAAGATTGAGGTTTCAGCACCTAAGATAGTAAAAACAAAAAAACCTGGCAAATTTGCGAATCTGCCAGGTTTTCGATGGTTTGTCGTATGCTTATGCCACACGCACTTCGGTCAGCGAAAGCAATGCCTTATGGTTGCTCGCCTTGGTACGCGTCTTGGTCTTATGCTTGTTGATCTGCCTGCGCAACGATTCCACTGCTGAATCGGTGGCCTCTTCGAAGGATTTCGCCTGTGCTTTAGCAAATAATTGATTGCCAGGGATATTCAGTTTAAACTCTGTGACTTTGTTCGCCTCGTCTTCCACGTTTTCCAATTTCAGGTAACACTCACCGTCAATAATCTGATCAAAAAACTGATCCAACTTGTTCACTTTTTTTTGGATGAATTTGATTAATTTCCGGTCTGCATCAAATCGGATAGATTGCACGATAATATTCATATTTCCTCCTTTTTTTAAGCTTTTGGATGCGCTTGTTTATAAATCGATTTAAGTCGTTCTACTGAATTGTGTGTGTATACCTGAGTGGCAGCTAATCCGGCGTGCCCCAACAGTTCCTTAATTGCATTTAAATCCGCTCCGTTGTCAAGCAATGCCGTGGCAAATGTATGCCGCAATACATGCGGGCTTTTCTTTTGCTGCGAAGATATGGCACTGAGGTAATGTGTTACGATGTCATAGATCAATTTGGGATAGGCGTGCTTCCCTTCTTTAGTAACGATCAGACGGGACGAATTGTTATCAAAACGTTGCGTTTTTTTTACATCAATGTAATGTTGGAGTAACATAGCCAAAGTCTGGTTCAGCGGGACGAGCCTTTCCTTGTTCCGTTTACCAAAGATAAGGACGTTTCGGTTGTAAAAGTCCAGGTGTTCGTCATGGATTTGCAACAACTCGGAAAGCCGGATGCCCGTACCGAACAGCAGTTCCATGACCACCTTATCGCGGAGGCCCTCAAACGTATCAGCAAATACCCCTTCGGTATCCAGCAACGTCGACAATTTTTCTTTATCAACCACTACCGGGAGCTTCTTAGCAGCCTTCAATGCCTTGATGAGCGCAAAAGGGTTATGCACGGCCAGGCCTTCGCGCATCAGGAATCGGTAGTATGTACGAAGTGCGGAAAGGCTTCGATTGACACTTGTCGGATTTTGGCCATTTTCAAGCAGCATAGCCAGGTAGGCCCTTGCTTGCCGGTGGGTCAACGCCTTGGCGTCGATTTCCTGTTCGCCGAGGTATCCAATGTATCGGTTTACCTCATGTTCATACGCTGTCAGCGTGTGTGCGGAATAGCGTTTTTCATACGTAAGGAAATTGACAAAACGGTCTATAAACATCGAAAACTACCCTTATATTCTACATGCTGAATATACGGATAGTTTTCTGATGCTGCAAAATAAATTGCGTATCTATATCGGATAAAAATCCTTAGATGGTCTCTTGGTTAAGGCCCTGCTTATAAATAGCCTTTTTAATTTGCGTACGGCGGGTAACGGATTTTTTCTCATAAGCTTGGCGCGAACGCAGCTCCCGCAATACACCGGTCTTCTCGAATTTCTTCTTGAAACGCTTCAACGCCCGATCAAGTGATTCACCTTCTTTTACATTTACTATAATCATATCCTGTTATACCTCCTTTCGTACGAAATTTTGTGGATTGCAAAGGTAATACAATTATTTGAATTATAAAATAACGAATTAAAACTCTTGCTCTTCCCGAATTTTCCATATCTTGGCAGTACGGCAATACAACGATGATGGCAACGCTAAAAACCATGAAAAAAACCACAATTGCTTTACTTTACCTCTTAGCCCTGAACGCCTGCGCGCAGCAACAGGAAAAATTCGACCCGGTGCGCTGGAAAGCCCCCTATGATTTATCGCTGGAAGGCTGGGGAATCGAACGGTTCGCCATGCCCATTGACTTTGCGCCCACGATTCCTTTCAAGGGGGTCGAGGACATCCGCTTCACGCCCGGCTGGGGGAATGAGCAAGATCCGGAATATTGGTCCTATGCCTTCCTGTGGTATGTGGAGGGTACCCACCGTATACAGGAGGAGGACATCCAGAAAAACCTTGCGGCGTACTTCGATGGGTTGGTTGGCCGCAATATCGAGAAGCGTAGTTTGCCGAAGGACTTGGTAAAAGAAACCGAAGCCCAGTTCAGGAAACTGCCAGCTGCGGAGAGCGGGGACCTGGAGACTTTTGTCGGAACCGTCAATATGGTGGATTACATGGGGAAGAAGCCGATGGTCCTCCAAGGGACAGTGCACATCCGGCAATGCCCCGACAGCGATCATACCATCTTATTTCATCAGTTTTCACCCCAAGAGCGAACAGCTCCCGTGTGGGCTAAGCTCAACGGCTTGTGGGAAGCTTTCAGCTGCGGCGCACCCACGCCTTGACGATAGCAAGTTGAGGAAAGCGCATCGCAAAAAAAAAGCCCTTTTTTAATAAAAGGACTTAAATTTGTCGGTGCGCCCACCTGGGCTCGAACCAGGGACCAAAAGATTATGAGTCTTCTACTCTAACCGACTGAGCTATAGGCGCAGTTGCAAATAATTGTTGTTTTGCGGGTGCAAATCTACATATTTGCATATACATCGCGAAATTTTTATGCAAAATATTAAGAACATCATCCTCGATTACGGCAATGTATTGTTTGATATTGACTTTTCAATATTGCGGCAAGCTTTTATCGATTTGGGCGTCAAGGACGTCGATCAGTTTTATGGCCATAGGGCGCAGCATGCGCTTTTCGACGCATTTGACAAGGGCATCATCACCGCCGCGCAGTTCCGAAACGAGATTCGTAAAGCCGTGGGCAATGATGATCTGGCAGACGAGGCCATCGATACCGCATGGAACAGTCTACTCATTGGTGTCAGGCCGGGCCACCATGAATTGCTGCTTCAACTAAAAGACCGCTACCGTATGTTTCTGCTGAGCAACAACAACGAGATCCATTACAATTGGATCATGGCCTACCTTGCCCGCGAATTTGGCCTCAACGGCAATTCGGGGTTTTTCGAAAAAGATTATTATTCGCACTTGATGGGAATGCGCAAGCCTGACAAAGCAATCTTTGAGTTCGTGTTGCACACCCATGACTTGGATCCCAGGCACACCCTTTTCATCGATGACAGCCCGCAGCACATCGATACGGCCAACGCACTTGGATTACACACCCACCTGCTTAAGCCCGGTGATACGCTGCCTGCATTTTTCAAACAATCATATCCATGATTCCTACCCTTATCTCCACTTTGATGGGCCGTTGTTTTTTTACGTCGATTAATTCGTCATCCACATGAATCAGCCGGTTGTCACAGCGAATGATAATTTCTTTCGTTGCATCCACAAGCTGTAGCGGTACTTTCAAGCGTTTGCGGCTACCCGAGTCTTTCAGCCGGCGTAAATAATTGACAAATGCTTCCCGATCCGATTCTCTCAGTAAGGCCACCTGGAATATCCCATCCGTCGGATCCGCTTGGGGTGCGAGCTTCAGGTTTGGCCCCACGGACTTAATGTTCAGTACTTCCACGAGCAGGTAATCGTCCTCGTATTCGACCCCATCGATGAGGATTTTTGCTCTTTTCGGCGTATAGTGTGCCGTTATTTCGATCAGCTTTCCAAGTGCCGTGTCCAGTTCCTCCTCCGCTGTCTCCTCTTCCGGACGATCGGCTTCCTTCATTTCCTTGATCAGTTTTGGAAGCAGGCCCATACCCATGCCTTCAAGGAAAAATTTAGTATTCGGCACATTCCGTAGGGCACCGATATCAATTTTTTTCAAATTCCATCTGGTGATTGTCCGGCTCAGCCCGGCCAGTGCTGGCGGGGCACCCAATGTTTTTGCAAAGTTATTGGCCGTACCAGCAGGCAGGAGCGCCACCGTCAGCCGTTTGTCCAGTATCCGGCGTGCCAGCAGTTTCTTCATCACCTGACGCACCGTTCCGTCGCCGCCTGCAACGATCACCAGCGTGGTCTTCGTCTTCATGCGCCCCCAGTCTTTTGTCTTGGTAGACGCATACTCGCAGGTAAATCCACAGGACACTATCGTCTGCATTAGCTCTTCTTTCAAATGATCCCCATCCCCAGCCTTGGGGTTGTGCAATAAGTGGGCGTGCTTGCTCATTTCCATGTTCGATAGTTCCTTCTCATTTTTGGACAAAACAAAAAATCAGGAAGACTTGTTTGTAACATAGCAACGTTCATTTAAGCACTTTTACTTATGCGTATTTTAGTGACCAATGATGATGGCATATACAGTCCGGGCATCAATGCTTTAGCAAATATCGCCGCAAAATTCGGTGAAGTGGTTGTGGTGGCGCCGGACGTCGAGCAATCGTCCATGGGCCATGCGGTCACCCATTCGCGACCACTGTCTTACAAGAAATCGCCCATTGATTTTCCGGGTATAGAGGCTTACCGTGTCAATGGTACCCCCGCGGATTGCGTAGCATTGGGCACCCACCTGCGCAACAATATTCAAGTGGTCTTATCCGGCATCAACATGGGACCCAACCTCGGCAATTCCATGTGGCATTCCGGCACATTAGCGGCCGCAAAGCAAGCCGTGCTACTCGGCAAAAAAGGCATTGCCTTAAGTACGCCAGTAGGCAATACCGAACCGGATTTTGGCCTGCTGGCTCCTTATGTCGAAAAAACCTTGGAACTATTGCTTCAAAATCCCACTGAAATCGCGCTCTATAATGTCAACTACCCCCCTGAGCCTATCGGCATCCGATGGACGAGGCAATCGGTCAGGTTTTACGACGGCAAAATCGAACCCGGCAAGGATCCCATGGGGCGCAAACACTATTGGTTTACGGTAAGCCCATTGGAACCCGCCGAACAAGATACCGATCGGTGGGCCGTGGAGAATGGTTTCGTATCGGTGACCCCGCTGCGGCTCGATCTCACCGACGAAAACCAGCTGAGCAAACTTACCGCAACAAATGCATGGCAATGAATCATTTAAACTTTTTCACTACATTTACAGTATTTATAAACGGGATTTGCCATGTTCAACAAAAACATACCCCAGATAGCGAGTTTGCTTATATCAGAACCCTTCATGCTCGATCCCAATTTCCAGCGGGCGGTTGTCTTGCTTTGCGAGCATAACACGGAAGATGGAACTATCGGCTATGTACTCAACCAGCCTGCCAACGTCCAGTTAGGGGACGTAATGGATGGTTTTCCGGAAGGCGATTTTCCTTTATTTTTTGGAGGCCCCGTAGCCCAGGAGAGCATCCATTTCATCCATAAGTGCTACGACAAGCTGCACAGCGGGATAGGCTTGGGCAATGGCATCTATTGGGGCGGCAACTTTGAAAGCCTGCAAATCCTTATCCGCAACGGTGATATCCACCGGGATGAGGTTAAGTTTTTTATCGGCTATTCAGGGTGGAGCCCCGGCCAACTGGATGAAGAACTGAAAGAAAATGCATGGGTAATCAGCAATCACTATAATCCCGATATCACCTTAGGCAATGATGGCGAGAATCTTTGGAAGGAAGCCATCGTATCGCTTGGCCCCAAATATGCCCATGTGGCCAATTTTCCCCAAAACCCGATGTGGAATTGACCCGAAGGTGCACTGTGCATCCTGCTGGACCAGCCGGTTGAGTACGACCATGGCGGTATACTCTTCCAGCCGGCACGCACCCTCTGCCTAACGGATGTCATGAAACCAACAGAATGAACAGCACTACGTACGCAGTACGTATCGAAAATCCATGCCCTGCTGGGTATACCCCATTGTCTTGGCGTTGGGGATGCCGAAGTGACATTCACCTTTATCGACCTTCGGCACCCGGCGCCAAGTAATTACGCAATGCTGGATTATATCAGCCAACTATTTTCGGAGACAAATTTAGGCCCTTACTCCGAAAAATAGTGTTTGAGGGATATTCAGCAATCATATGTGGCGAATGGAAAACGAATTTAAGCCAGTTGGATGGCGTTTCCCATACGGGCTTTGAATGCGGCCGCATAAGACCGCGAAACCGGGATAGGAGGCAAGTCCGGATGTACACTGATTTGGAAGCCTGCCGCATTGCCGGTGACGTGAAGCACCTTGCGCAGGTCTACGATGAAAGCGCGGTGGCAGCGGAACACCGCCGATGCTGGATTGCATGCTTCAAGCTCCAGCAGGGTACACCTGATACTTCGGGACTTCACCACACCACCTTCCATCCCATAAACGTCTACGTAGTTATCCCGGGATTCGGCAAATAGAAAATCTTCCACTATCCCCATATCCTTTGGCAAGCTGAAAACAGATGGCTCATCCTTTTCAATCTCTTTCGGCAAACGTCTGTTCAAAACCATCGCTTCGGCCAAATGCAGACGCATCCCATAGATTCGCTTCAGCAATGTTGCCAAAAGGTAAGGTATTGTACCCGTAGTAAACACTACCCACCACGTAAAGAAAAAACTACGCCGGGGAGCGTCTCCATAATATTGTTCAAAATATAGCCTCACCAGCCATACGGCCAGTGCCACTACCGTAAATTGATGGATGCCCAGCAACATTTCTTTTCCCAACGTCCAATTGCGTTCGGCAAAAAACGTTGGAAACAAGTAACGCCACACATAAAACAACAGCATCGCTGCAAACGTCGCCACCGAAGAGATTGCCGCAGCAAATAATAGCCTATCTTCGCTCATTCGCCACCAATCGAAGGGCCTAAACATATACAAGATAAAGAAAATGACCAAGCTAATGATGGTTATCGTCCGCAAGTAGCTCCACGGATCGATATACGCGGGATAGGGCGTCCGGATAAAGTCCATTATTTTTTTCATAGCGTATTTGATTTTCACAAGTGCCTATGCTTGTCGTCCAGCAAGTGCCTTTTTCAATCCGGATACGTGGGTTCGTGATACCGGTATTTCAGGTAGCGCGTCTCCCAGATCTACAGTACACCCCGCCGCATTTCCATCGACGGCGGCAATATGTGTCAGATTGATGATATATGTCCGATGGCACTGAAACAGTTGCGAACAAGCCTCATTATCCGCCAGCAATTGCTTAAGCGTCCCCCGGACGGTATACGTCTGGACGTTGCCACCTTTCACTGCTGAGATATGCAATTGGTTCCCACCGGATTTCGCATAATGGAATTCCTCAATCAGTAGCGGAACCAGCAGCCCACGGACAGCCAAGGGCTGTTTAGATTCAAACCGTGGGTAGCCTGAAAGTTGATTTTGCAGCTGTGTCGCTTCGTGCAAATGCCTCCTCAACTGGTAGACATGTTTCAGCGAAATGGCCACCAGGTAGGGCAAAATTCCATCGGCGGCCACAACCGACCAAGTATCCAGGTAGGATCTGCCCCCAGGCTTCCACCCTTCCAACGTACGGCTGAGCAGCCATACGGCAAGCGTGACAGCCGTAAACTGGTAGGTCGCGTTGAGCATTTCTTTACCAAGTGTCCACGTTTCCGTTGCAAACAGTTTAGGAAAAAAGACTATCCAAACCAACCCCATCAGCATAGTAGCATACGCTGTACCCGCATAAAGCAGCGCATAATAAGCAATAGATTCTTCCGGAAAACGCCGGAAATTAAACGGGGTAAAGATCCATAGCACCAAAAAGACCAACACGGCGATAACAGTGATGATACGCAAGTATTCAACGGGATCATCATGAGCCGGGTGGCGTTGGCTGAGCAGTATCAAAATTTTACCCATGTTTCAAAATTAGGTATCCATCATTTTAAAACCACGGTGTCGGCCATCGCTGTCACGGCAAAGGGCTGCACCACGGCTGCATGCGCAGCCTCCCGGGCCACCTCGGCTTGTGCCACGGAGACCTGTTCGGGGCGGTAGCTGGCCACAGGTGCCTGCTGGCCAAACAAGGATTCAAACCATGCGCATGCTGCGATGAACCGTCCAATATGCAGATCAAGATGGTAGCCGTCTCGCGTGAGATCATCCCCCAGGAAACTGGTCCGGGCATTTTGGATGGCCGTGCCGCTCGGCACCAGCAGGTCAAATGGGATCAGGTCTTTTGCCTTGCTGGACGCTTCCGCGATAGCCCGATACATCGTTTGCTGGTCTTTTTGATAAGCCGCGAAGCCCTCGTGTGTAGAGGTGGGGGCATAAGCCCAAGTTTGGTGCCAGATGTACTTCACCGTTCCGGATGTCACGCTATCGATGTAATGGTGCAGTGCATTGATGGGCTGTATGTACGTATCAAACTGGCCGGACAGCGGGCTCGCCTGTTGCAGGGATACGTAGTCCCATGGCTCATCCAGCAAGGCCGTACGGATACTCACCTCCCCGGGGATGGTTATTTTGCCATGGGCATCAATTTTCCGGTAGCGGTAAGCAGCCTTGTCGCCCCTTGCATTTTCCCAGTGCAGGGACAAAGGTGCCCCGCCGATGTACATGTTGCCGATGACTATCGGCTTACCGGCAGCCTCGGCCAGCTCGTACAGGTATTGCTCCACCGCATCCTCCGAAAAGCTATTGCCGATAGCCAGTATCCGCAACGTATCGGACGGATTAATGGCCAGCGCCTGGAGGCTACAAGCCGCAATCACTCCTATCAAGAGCGTCAAATGAATAAATTTTCGCATGCCCAATAATAGCAAAAATTCAACGCATCCCCAAAAGCTGCGGAGAAGATTATAACGTTTGTTCTATTGTGCCGTACCCGGGTGATCGGCATTTTTGGCAGCATAAACAGTAACACATTGAAGCCATGAAAACAATACACATTATTCAGAAGACAGCAGGCAAAATCAGTCTGCTCTTGGCCCCGTGCCTGATCGGGTGCCTATTGGCGCTGCAAGCCTATGCACAGCCCGCTTCCAGCCAGGCGGATACCAGCGCTGCCAGCACATCCAATCCGCTCCCGAGGTGGACATTCAATATCAACCCACTTGGGTTGCTGCAATTCGGCCCGATTGCGCAAGGCGAGTTTAAAATCAGCAAACAAGGTTATCTCGTCCCTCATATACGCATCCCCTACCTCGGCGTGCTCTACCACGTCGTCAATTGGGACGATCAGAGTGATGATGTAGCCGTATCGCCCCTCGCGCTCGGGCTGGGCGCGGGTTATAAGACGTTGTTTCCCGTAGAGAAGGGCGCTTGGTACGTGGGCGGTGCGCTGGACTACTCCTTCGGCAGTTCCACGGGCTATGACATGGGCGATTGGGAGAGCCACTTCCAGAATATTGCCATCATGTCCAATGGTGGGTTCAGGTGGCGTTCGGCAACAAAGCGGAGCGTACTGAGCGTAGGCGCTTACGTCGGTGTATCCCTACCCATTCAGGACGAATGGTCCGGTTCCAGCGGTTCTGGAGACGATCGCACCGTCCTCCCAATGGCTATGCTGGAACTGTCATTCGGGTGGGAACACAAATGATACGCTCACTCAGCGGATGGCGGCCATGGTGCCTGAAACCGTAAAGCCGTGCCTTCGGACGCGTCGATGGTTAGGGAGCCACCCAGCGCAGCCAGGTGGCGTTGCATATTTTTCATGCCGTTGCGCTGCGTCTTTACCGGTGGCTCCGCAGGCATTCCCCTTCCGTCGTCGCGCACGGTGATGGTGAGCCCACCATCCGTACAAACAGTGATCGCCACTTCCGATGCTCCCGAATGCTTGATCGCATTATGTACCGCTTCTTTCACCGCCAGGTACATGCCGCGTCGGAAATCCTGTGGAAGCATCAGCGCGGGGAGCTCATCGTCCACAGTAAACCACAGGGCGATGCCCACATTGTCCAGCAATTCTGCCGCAGTGCCATGTATTCTCGCCACCAGGCCGTCGAGCGTGTTTTCATCGTCGTTCATTGTCCAGATAATCTCGTTCATCTTTTTGATTAGCCCCTCGGCGGTCTCGCCTATCTTCCGCCCAGCCTCCTGATCGCCGTCAAAAGCCCGGCTCAGGTATAGCATCTTGGTAAGGCCCGCTCCCATATCATCATGCATTTCCTGGCTTATCCGCCGCCGTTCCTGTTGTTCGCCTTCAAGCCGCGCTTTCAGGTGGGTCGTTTCCTTTTCTGCGTGCAGCGCTTCAATCGCCTTCCGGCTGAGCTGTTGCCGCTGGCGGTACGTGCGGTATCCCAATATCAACAGCGCCATCAGTAGCAGCGCACCCGCAGCTATGGCTACCAACCACTGCTGTTGTATGCGCGCCTCCTGCGCACGTTGGCGCAGCATCAGATCTTTCTGGATAAGTTCCTGTTCTTTCCTGGCGGTTTCGTATTTCGTTTCCAGCTCTTGGATGCGGGCCAAGGTGGTTGTACTGACCAGCACCCGGCTTACCGAATCGTGTTTGGCCCGGTATACCTGCGATCGGCGGGGAGCATCCAAGGCCAGCTGCACGTCAGACATCAGCATGAGCATCTCACCGAGCGGCTCCTTCTGATCATGGGCCTCGGCAAACGCCATTGCTTCCAGGAGATACCGTTCGCACTGCCGGTACTGCTTCTCCCAGTAAAGACCCAGTGCCACGCCGTTCATCGCATACGCCTGGCCAGAGACATCCCCGATTTGCTCGGCCAGCGGCAATGCCGCCTCGAAAGCAGGCAGGTACCCTGCGGGGTCTTCCAGTTCAAGGTACACTTTACCTAAGTCGATGAGCGCCGTTTCAAGCAGGTTGAGGTCGTTCAGTTCCTCACCCAAGCGTTTGCCCCGCTGCAAATGCTGGATGGCCTCCTGCTGGCGTCCCACATCACTGAGCGCATTTCCCAGGTTGATGCTCGCCGATCCGATGGCGTAGCCATTTCCATCTTCCTCGGCCAGCGCAAGCCCCTTCTGTGCATAGTCCAATGCCCTTTCGGGTTGGTGGATGTTTCGATAAAGCCCGCATAGGTTGCCGTATAGCAGGGAAAGCATATGCGTATCCTGCTCTACCAATGGCAGCGCTTGGAGGTAATAGTCTATTGCTGTCTCATACGACTCCATGTACTGGTATACCACCCCGGTATTGACCAGTGCTTTTGGCAGCAACGCCGCCAGCGCATGGCGCCTGCATAGGTCGATACCCGATAGGTTGAGGCGCAGTGATTCCTCGAAGCGCCCTTGTACATTGAGCACGGCCGTGTAATTGTTGATGTAGCTGATTACGCCCGCAGGGTAATCCAGCTGCTCGCTCAGGCGGCGTGCCGCTTGGTAGTAGCTTATCGCTGAATCGGGTTGGTTGCTCTCATATTGCTGGCCCAGCGTGATCAACGTAGCCACTTTCACCGTATCATCTTCCATGGCAGCTATCACCTGTTTCAAGCTATCAATGCTCAATCCCAATTGGATTTGGCCCATCACGAAAAATAAAAAGAAAGACAGTAGGCAGCTCATGGGTAGCTTATTCGGTGGATAAATATAGGAAAAAAAATTAGCTAACCTTTGTTAGTGTGGCAACACCGGGGATTTGGTATTATCTTTACCAGATGGAAACGATTTTGGTCAGTATTGTAGAAGACATATCCGAAATACGGGAGGGGCTCCGCTTCATCATCAACCAGTCGGAAGGATTCAAGTGCTTATCCGCATATAGCAATGCCGAAGACGCCTATACCGGATTGCTGCAGCAAGCACCCCACATCGCCATCATGGACATCGCATTGCCGGGCGCTACCGGCGTGGATTGCATCCGCAGGTTGAAAGCCCGGGGGAGCGCCATCCGGTTTCTGGTGTTTACCATCTACGAAGACAGCGAGCAGGTGTTCGATGCCTTAGCGGCCGGAGCGAGCGGCTATTTACTGAAGAACGCCTCCCCTGCCAAAATCATCGAGTCGCTCCGCGAGCTGCACGAGGGCGGAGCGCCCATGAGTACGTCTATCGCGCGCAAGGTGGTTGCCTCCTTCCACGGCACGGACGAACGGGATAAGCTCTCGATACGCGAACAGGAAATCCTGCAATTGCTGGCCAAAGGCTTCCTTTATAAAGAAATAGCCGACAAGCTGTACATCAGTACTGGCACGGTACGGCAGCATATCCACCACATTTACGAAAAACTGCACGTACAGAACCGCACGGAAGCGCTCAATAAAGTATACGGTCGCAAGCGATGATCATCGTTGCGGACATACCACCTACCGATTGTAGGGGTATTCCTGTATCCAGCGAAACTTCGTATTGATGAGCCGAAAGCTGGTTAAATCACGCTTACGGAGCCGCACGGCCACTGATTCGCGTCGCCATACGCCATGCATAAGTAGCCCTTCCGGCACCTCTTCATAATGGAGGATTCCCCGCTCCTCCTCGCTACCCTGCGGCAAACGCAGCGTCAGCGTTTTAGCAGCCGTATCCATTGTCGCGTTAAACCGCCGCAATGAATCGTTCATGGTTTTCACATACGCGTAGTCCGGATTATCGAGTATCAGGTGCCGCCAGCGGACACTATCCGTGATCAGCGGCGGCACCGTATCGCCAGCCAACACAAATAGTTCGGCATCATAGATGCCATATAGTGGAGATCTCGGTCGTTTATCGCCATACTGCTTCACAGCCTGTGCTCGACCGTACAGTTGGCCGATGATCACCAATCCCATGAAAACAACCTTCACGACCACTGCTGCAACGCGCATCCAGCGTTTGCGTAGATGATAGCGCCGGTCCGGTGCAGGCTCGGTAGGTTTGTTGTGTACCAGTACGCGCAATAGGCGACCCACGTCCGGTAGCAAGAGCATGACTGCCAGCAGCAACAGAATTGTAGAAAATAACTTTACCGGGATATCAAAACAAAAATTCATTATCGCCACGTTGAACATGACCGCCGCGACGAACAGCGCGCCCAATGTGGTGGTACGCCTAAAGAAAAGCAATAGCCCACCAATGACTTCCGCTATACCAGTAAACAAGCTAAAGGCCTTAGAATAGCCTACATAAGACCACGCCAATCCCATAGGCGATTTATCCCCAAAAGGCTGCAGGAGCTGTACCAAGCTTGGCGAAGGCATCTGCAGGTGAAACACCTTGCTCATCCCGTATACCATCATCATAGCGAGGTAGTAGCGCACCATCACCCGCAGTCCATCGTATAGGCGGTTATATTCATACCGCTGCCGGTCAATTACGTTCCACACGATGGCCACGAGCAAAGACACCACCGCCAGTACAAGGAGCAATACGAAGTCATATGTTTTGTCGCCGCTGCCACTCTGGAATACCGTGATGGGTTCGGGTAAGTGCAGCACGTATTCGCCCACCCACACCACCACAGCATGCCAGGCAGCCGTATACCACTGCATCAACGACGACACCAGCGGAATCATACTCAACGGAAACGGAAAAATATAGAGTATGATGAACACGGCAAAATAGCGAAATGCCAACAGTTGCACAGCAGTCCAATGCGTGGGGCTATCGATCGATCTTTCCATGATGGTTCAGCAAAAGTTAAGTAAGTCCCCAAGATAAGGATTTTTGTTTAATGTGCTATATACGCATGAAGCCAGCCGGCTTATCGTGTCCGCTTCCGTACGCAAGCGGACAATTAACTGTCCGCTATCGGACAGCACGGAATCCCACTTAAAAATTATTCAACTACCTATCAGCAAGTTACACTTTTGGTACAGAAATATAAGGTATTGGCACAGTACGGCGACGCTGAGCTTGGGGACGCCCGGTGAAGCGGAGGCCGACAAAAATTAGGAGAAAAAAATAAAACGATAACTTGTAAAAAAAACAACATCATGAAAACATTAGCCATCATCGCACTTTTCGCTACCGCCAATGCAGGGACGGCCTTTTTTGCCAATGCCACCGAAAAACCAGCCACTGTATACATTGTCAATACTGATGTAAATGAGACCGCCAAACGCATGGAAGCCTTCAAATCGCAGGTCGCTTTCCATGAGCACAACGTCAGCATATTGTGGCAGCAATATAACTTGGAAGTGCAGCGCATCCAAAACCGTGCAGGCAGCCATGCCGACCTGGATCGCGATGAAAAGTTTTTCATCGGGCTATACCAGCAGGACATTGATAACGGCCTCCGCGTGGCGCAAAGCCAAAAGGCCATCGCTGAAATCAAAGCACGGTATGCCAAGGCCCACGAACAGCGGGCTGCTGAAGAAGCCCACCGCATTGCCGCCGTGCAGACCCTGTTGAAAAAGGAATTGAAACG
Organism: Parapedobacter koreensis; assembly: GCF_900109365.1. GTDB lineage: Bacteria > Bacteroidota > Bacteroidia > Sphingobacteriales > Sphingobacteriaceae > Parapedobacter > Parapedobacter koreensis. Next base: position 103,641 of record NZ_FNZR01000012.1, read on the forward strand.
TGAAGCAAAAGCGTTGAACAAGACAAAAGATGCTTATGCCGGGCTTGCCGAAGCACTGCCCCTGTTTATGGAAGTAGAACGCTACGTAAACGAATCCATCGAGCGTGCAGCTATGCTGCTGGCCGATTCCAATGAAGTGACTATCGCGGCCCGCTAATCACTTGCCCAGACGGAATATCGAAAAGCACCCGCTTGCTCGCGTAGCACCCCAAAAGTTGGACACAACATTTGGGGTGTTTTTTTGAAGTACCGTTATGAAGAAACGAATGCGGCTATTCCAACCGCAGCTCCACCCGATTGATCCGTTGGTTTCGCCACACATCCAAAAGCAAGTGTCCCTTCCACTTATGGGATGCCTCGGCTTTCCGCAGGTTGAGCATGTCGTCCGTACCGGTACCTTCGCAGCCCAAAATCACATCGCCGGGCCGCAGTCCGGCAAGTGCCAGCGGCGAATCATTAGGCACGGCTACTACCAATACACCCCTGATCCGATCCAACCCAGCCGCCGATTGCTCCCCGAGGGTCTCCACGTTCTTTAGTGCGCCACCGTGCCATTGCACCATCTCGCCAGCTGCAAAAGCACCACCCACGGTCAGTGGCGAAATCTCCGGTCGGTCGGCTTCGGCTTTCAGGCGTGCGGAAACCACGCCAACGTCATTCATCGCGAAATTTACAAAACCAGCCGCCAGCAAATCGCTCCCCTTTCCGAGGGAAAAATCTCCGGCGGAAGCATCCACAAACTGTGGATCGCCCACCCGGCCATTGCGCTCGATACCGTATTGGCGGGTCGCTTCCAGATCCACGCTATCCAGGAAAAAATTATGGTCTACCGTATCCCCCCAATGGATTACCTGTATCTGCTGGTGGGCCGTCATCACGATGTTGCGCGTGAACACGTCGTGGCTGTTTTCAAACCACACGTGTGGATGGAAACCGTTGTTTACCAAAATATTGTTATATACCTTCCGGTAAAAACCCTCACGAAGTTTCAGTCCGCCGGCCAGGCACAAGTTGTTATAGATTTCATAATTGCTCGAACCGTCGTCCAAATCAATGTCCCATCCGTGGTCGCACCGGAAGCGGTTGTTGCGGATGACGGTCGTTTCCACTGCGTCCAGCAAAATCCACCCGGGATGGATACGCACCAAGCTATCCATCACCTTCCTATCCGGGTGCCAAAAACGATCCCTGCCCCATGAATTAAATGCACCATGGTCGCCGGTCTCCAGTACCGTCTGGAATACGTCATTAAATTCGATGACGTGGCCACCCCAAGCACCATCGCCGATGTTGATCCCCGAGCGGGGCACGTAGTAGATGGTATTATGGCGTACACTGATCCGCGCGGCCATTTGAATCTGTACCCCTGCCACCTGCTTTTCAACCATCCCGATGTGACGGATGAGGTTGTCTTCAGCGATGCAATCGGTCGGATATGCATTACCCTTGGGCCCCGGAATAGTATCCATTTCGCTGGCTGGCACAAATTCTTCATAGCGGAAAGCGGGCGATCGCACCGCATCGGGGCTCCCCACAAAACAGATGGCACTGCCGCCGATGTCTTCGATGAGGTTGCCCGAAATATCGGCGTGCCGGTTGTAGTTGCTCACGAATACCGCATTGCCCCCCAACTGGCTGAATGTTGCCTTCCGCACACCACAGCGCTCCGTGCCGTCAAACAGTACCGCCCCATTGCGGTAGATGCTCCAATCACTGCGCATGAGCTGCTCCCGGGTATCCATGAATGTCGGCACCGTATGCCGGAAGGTTATCCCCTCGAAGTAGATGTCCGTGACCGGATTGTCTTCGTCGCCTTTCAGCTGGATGATGGATTCCAGTTGGGCAGCTACGAATGCCAGTTGACCTATTTCCTGCCCTTCTTCGGGGATGTAGTACAGCGTGCTATCCGTTCGGTCATAATACCATTCGCCCGGAGCGTCCAGCTCCTCGAAGATATTTTCCACAAACCGCTGCGTGCCGTGCATCGGGCTGGGCCGGTTGTTCTGCCATCCACCCTCATAAGCCAGGGAACCCGTAGCGTCCTTGCCGGTGATGCGGTAGTGCATGCCGCCCCATCGGCCGCTGTGCATGGCATGGATGTATCCCCCTTCCGGATGTGCCCATCGCACCACCCGTTCGGGTGCAAGCGCATCTGCCGCAAAGCCGCCGAACGGATATTTCCCCTCCTCGTAATTCGGGTACCGCGCACTCACCAGGGCTTTCCCGTCTGCAAACAAGGCCTTGATTTGATCAAGCCCCTGTACTTTGGCCTTCCACATGCGCCCATCGTGCTGCTGCCAGTCCAATTGCAAAGGGATTCCCGCACTCAGTACGACATCTCCCCCTTCATCGGCCCGGATGATGTATGGCGCTTCCGGCGTACCAGATTCATAAGCCCCGAAAACCAACGGTTCCGCAAGGAAATACGTACCCGGCAGCAGCACGATTTCAAACCGGCCGGTACTCCCAACAGCCCGTTGTTCCTGCACCGCCTGTTTGGCCGCGGCCAGTGACGAAAACGGATTGTCTTTTGTACCCGTACCCGCATCGGTGCCCGCAGTGGCCACGTAGTAGGTGATGCCCGGCGTGCCACATGAGGCCAGTACAAGAACGCAGCACATCAAAAAAACGAGTTGAAGCTGCGGAAAAAACCTGATATCTTTCCAATAGTGCATTGTTTTGGGTATCATCCAGCCTTAAAGGTATTCAAAAGAAAACGATCTTCAAATTTGCCTTAATGTAACATACATGTTGCAAATATCCAAAATAGTTGTATATTAGTCAATCATTCAACGCTAATGCGCACTTGGAATCATACCCTACTCGGTGTCAATACCGCGTTGCCGATGCTATTGGCATGTTCGCTCATTGTCCCATCGTGCAACCCCGTCTCGCCAAGGCGACAAGTCCGTCTGGCAATACAGGCCGCCGTTGATTCTGTCTATGCCGCAATTGCTCAAGATGTCTTCACCGAATCAATCCAATATAATCTCGACAGTATTTTTCAACGTCATGTGCCCCTATCTTCTGATGAAAAATTGTTGAAATACGGTTTCTATCACTGGTATTATACAACGTACCGTTTAGGCGATTATGCACATGCCGACCAGATTGCGGACAGTGCATTGGCCCTTTTCCAGGACAAGTCATTTAGGGAACTCAATCTCGAACATTATGGTACTTGGATGCTGTTGAAGGGCGATGCACTGGTCAATCTTAAGCAACTGAGCGAGGCATTCACCTACTACTACCAAGTAAAATCCGACTATTTGGCTCAGTGGGACGCGTGCAAGCTTTCACAGTTTACATCACGGCTCGGCTTTGTCCGTTACAAGCAAAACAATTATCCCGATGCAATAGCGCACTACAAGCAGGCCTACGCTCAATTTTGCCAATGCCGTGAAACGAAGCACATCGACACCTATTATGAAGCCGTCACCGAACCGCAGGGATTGCTCAACGGCATTGCTTGGTTTTATGACCTGATGGACGAACCGGACAGTGCCCTTCACTATTATTACCATGCGCTTTCGTTTCTCGAGCAGGAATCCCGTCGATTTCCAGAAAGCCAAAAGGCTGCCACAACTGCCAAAGGCGTCATCTACGGCAACCTGGGCGGGCTATACAGCAAAACCGGCCAATATGAACAGGCCGAACATTACCTTACGGAAAGCGTGACCATCAATGGAAAGCCGGGCTACGACCAACGGGACGTGCAGACGGCGCAAATCAAATTGGCGGACCTGTACATCAAAATGGGCCGGTTGGCCGACGCCGAGCATATGATTGCCGACAGCAGAAAAGGATTGGACTCATTGCCAAATGCAGATTTTGAGCTTCGCTGGAAACATGTACATTGGCAGTTTCACGATGAGCGGAGCAATCTCACCGATGCTTACGCTGCTTTCCGGGATTATCAAACGTTGAAGGATTCCATTGAGGAATCCGATAAGGCCCTGTTTGGCGCGGACTTCTCATGCGAGTTCGAGCGCCGTGAACAACAATCGGCTTATACCCAGCTCGCTTATAAAAACAAGCAAAATTTTATCTTCCTGTTGGTCAGCATTGTTGTGCTTATCCTCACTCTTGCCGTTGTTTACCTGGTATATAGCAACTGGCGGCGATCCAAGCGGCACGTCAGGCGGCTTGCACAGCTCAATGACCGAATCAATCAACGGAATGAAAAGCTCCAGTTAGCCTTATCGGCATTGCAGGACAGCCAGCAGGAGAATAGCCGCATCATGGCCATGGTCGCTCACGACCTAAGAAACCCGCTGACAAGCATCAAAATGAGCGTAGACTTCCTGCTGATGGAGCACACGCAGCTGCAGCACTCCCAGAAAACTTCGTTTTTCGAAATCATCGGAAAATCCAGTAGCCACGCGTTGGAGCTCATTGAAGAACTGATGCATAGCTACGAAACCGGGTCTGACGTAACCCACAGCGATCAAATAGACCTGTATATGATGCTGAGTGACTGCGTCGAACTCATGCAATTACGCGCCACGAAAAAAGAACAGTTGCTTGCCTTCGAAGGCGAGCCGGTAGTGTTGTGCGGTAGCCGTGAAAAGATCTGGCGGGTCATCAGCAACCTGATAGACAATGCCATTAAATTTACACCTTGGCGGGGCCATATTGCCGTCCGTCTGCGATGCTACGAAACTGAGGTCTTAATTGAGGTACAGGACAGCGGGATTGGCATTGCTCCGGAATTTCAGGATCGGCTTTTTGAAATGGGCAAATCCGCAGGTCGGATCGGCACCAATGGCGAACCCTCGACCGGACTGGGGCTTGCCATTGTCAAACAAATCGTATCGTCACACAATGGGCGCATATCCTTCGTCAGTTCCCAGCAAAGTGGCACGACCTTTTATGTACACCTGCCACGCTGAAAGCTGTACGTAAGGCCGGGGCGCTTAAGTATCGCCCCGGCCAATTCCTACTCAACGCCGTCGCCACCGCTGTAATAGCAGCGTCACGGCAAAACTCACCACGGCCCCGATGGCAGCAAGCAAGGCCGTCTTCAAGACATCATGCAATCCCAGCTGGCCCAATATGCTCAGCAACGTGCCGCCGCTTGTGCCGATGCCCAGCCGCTGGTCAATCTTCATCCTCCTCTCCTTTCTTCACGCCGTTTTCCACCGCTTCCAGCACACCCAGCGCAAGGGCTACGTAGCGCGCTACAGCCACCACTTTGGCGGGCAGCCCCATCGGCGCGGCGATAATAAGTTGGCTCGCCATGGCCAGCCCTTCTTTGATTTTGTCGTATAGCGTCTGATCCGCCACTGTGGGGAGCTCGACCTTTCTTTTATTCTTTCGCATTGTTTTTTGTTTTTTTATTCGCTTTAGGCAGCAGGCTTATCGCTTACAGCCTATCCCTTATTGGCTTACAGCTGATTAATCACCTTCATCCTATCATTCCCCTGCTCGATCTGTTCTACCAGCAGTGGATATACCAACTTATACGCCGCAGCAGAGTGCAGTACCCGGTAATCACCATCGATTAACTGCCAATACGAACCCGTGAGCAGGCATCCAGCCGTATCGGTGTGGTAGTTGCCGATGTGGAAGAATACCAGCGAGAAATTCGGTATCCCGCGCACCTCCACCATCCCACGGTGCATGGACGCATAGCGGCTACTGTATCGCGCATTCATGCCGGCGACGGTATTGAGCCCCAGCGTGTACTCGCCTGCCGGAATGGCCGTCCTGCCCGGTATCTTGCGGTCGCGCACGGTATCTTCTAAGATGTAGCAACAAAATATGTTGCCAATATACAGGTGGCCAAGGGTACTGTTATTCCCCGCAGCCATGCGAATGATTTTAGTTTCATCCATTCTTTTGTCTCCTTATAAACATTCATCACAGCCACCCATCCTCCACTCAACCCGTTTTTAACCTATTGCTCCACGTCTGGATCCGGTGCGCTTCGCTGCCGTCTCCTGGGCCGTGTCTGCAATAGGCGAAAAACGACCACCATTCAAAATTCTCCCAGATACTTGCTGTTTGACCATTTTTGCCCACTGCGATCATGCACTATCAGGTACAAGTGCACCGGCTTATCTGCCAGCATCGGCGGCAGTTTCAGCGTCACATTGCCATCCTCACGAAGCCGTTCCTCGTCATTGATGCCCGCCACACGCAATGCAGGGTTGTACGCGCAGAGGACAAGTCGATCGTCCCAAGCCTGGTTCAACCCGTCCAGGTCGCCCATTCTCGATTCCACCGCCACCCTTACTGTACGTCCTTGGCGCGTCACTTCCGTACGAATTGGATGCTGCAACACCCCTTCGCTGAGCCGTACGGCCGCCGGGTCAATGTATTGATCCGGATATTCACCACACACGGCCCGCAGCAGCACGTATGACATCGCCCGGCCAAATGCAGATTTACCCTTCCGCTTGGTTGCGAACCCCCGCCGAATCAATCTGTGCAACGGCATCAGAAATTCACTGGCCAGTTTGAACCGCTGGCGGATGGGCAGGCGGCCATCTATTTCGCTGCTTTTCCTCCGTTCGGTGGTGTTGGATATGATGTTCATGGCTTTCTCTCGTTAATTTATTGCACGTTGTACGATAAAGAAGCCGCCTACGCTCCGCGGTACGCAGGCGGCTCCGGTTTTACGCCCTTATGCCAGCGCTACCTCCCCGAGGTATACGCTCCGCGACACGTTGAGCCTCTTCCGATCCGCCGTGAAAAGCCATACGTGGCCCTGGCCTGTACGGAAATGATTGGGCAGCGTGATATCCACCGTGCCATCCGCACGCTGTGGCGGTGTAGGTGCGGTGAGGAACTGGTCAATGCCCGGGTGGTACAAAACGACATATACCCGGTCGTCATCCCGCTGTTCATACATCTCGTTCAGCAGGGTATCCCACGCCACCGTCAGCACCCCTTCATCCACGGCGATAGACTCACTGCCGCCCGCACTGTATCCCTCGGCGATACGCACTTGGCTGTAATCCAATGCATAGTCCGGATAATCGCCGGTGATCACGCGGTCGATGTTGTCCTGAAACGCCACGTTCATCGGTGTATGCGTGTCTGTCTTGCGCTGGCCATAGCCGATTCGGATAAACACCTTCAGCGGCAGCAAGAAACGCATCAGCAACGTAAATTTGGTCTGCTGCATAAGCTGCTCTTCCGTAGCTGGTTTCGTGCGTTTTTTATACAACCCTTTGATGTAATCGATGCCTTTCCAGCTGCTACCGATTACACTTCCCGCTTTTCCTTTGAAGCCTCCGTTGGCTCCCTTTCGAATTACTCCCATTTCTGGTCTCCTTTTACTTTAAGTTTTACTTCATTTACACTCCATTTCACAACTCGCAATACCGGTATGCGTTGCTTCATGTAGACAAACATAACACACTGTAAATCAAAAATATATAGCTATAAATGGATTGACGGGAAGATGAAGGGGTGTTATCGGTAAACTGACGGGGAGGTGAAGGATCCTGAACGAGCTTTGACGGTCGAAGATCCAACAAAAAAACCTATCTTAGCCCCGTCAAGACACATTACATGAATCACCTGAGCCGGATATCGACCGTAGCGTTGTTGCTTCTGCTTTCGTTGGGTCTACATGCGGAAGTTTTCGTGGTCACGAGCAATGCGGACAGCGGGCCTGGCACGCTGCGAGAGGCCTTACAAAAAGCGACGGACAATGGCGGCTCGGAAACCGACGAAATCCACTTTAATCTACCCGGATCGGGCGCCTCGGCCAAGACTATCCGGCTACGAACACGGCTACCCAATATTACTGGCAACTTGATCATCGATGGTTCCACCCAACCAGGGGAAACACTATCCATCAACGGGGCGAAGGTTATCTTGGTCGCCAATATGCCCGATATGGAAGAAGAAACGGGATATGCATATGACAAAGTCGCGCTTTCTTTAAGCGGCAATTTTCAGCTATTCGAGCTCTACGGCATGATCATCAAAGCGTTCAGCACACGTAGTCCTGAAGGTTATTTCGATTCCGGATCGGCGATACACGTCAACGCACAGCTCCAAACCTTGCGCCTTGGTGCACGCGGCAAAGGAAATGTATTGTACAATAACGCCAGAACCATCCTCGTCGGTCCCGAGTATGGAAGCCATGCAAGCATCCATACCGCGCAACTGAAAAACAACCACATCGGTGTCGACGAACAGGGCCACTTTATCGATCAGCACTTACAATCAACTGTCGACCTGATTTATACCAGCAACCTAACCGTTGGGGGATCCGAGGATGAGGGAAACATCATATTGGCGACTTTTCTCCACTCACCTACAGGGGATATTGATGATGTCATGTCTTCAGACTGCGCTGTAACGATATCCAACAACCGGTTCGGTATGGATGCCAATGGAGACAACCCCTACGATTTTTTGTACAAACTCAATACTTACTTTGCCACGGGCGCTACCAGGCACCCTACCGGTGCCCGTGCAACCATTACGATGGTTAACAACGAATGGGGTTGTTCCGTCGGCATAAACGGGTACAACAACGCAACCGTGACCATCCAGCGCAACACATTCGGTGCTACGAAAGATCGGACGAAAATGGTGCCCATTTATTTACATGCAATCATGGTATCCTATGTGTCCGGCCGCACCCTAATCGGTGGGGAAAGCACCGTTGATGGCAACCTCTTTACCAATATCCTTCATCACGACTATAGCGGCTATAAGGCCGTTGTTTACGCCCAAGAGGCCCACAACGTTGAATTGTCGCACAACAGCATGTATTGCAATACTGTTGTACCATTCATCGTCGAAAACCCGCTTAGTGAATGGCAGCTTATCCAAGATGTGGATCTAACGCTGGACGACGTTACGGAGTCATATGCTTCCGGCACTGCCACCAAACCCGGTTCGCGAATTGAACTTTTTTATACCGATAAGGATTGCGAAAGCTGCCAACCTAAAACCTATTTTGCCACGGCAACAGCAAATGCCCAAGGCAAGTGGCGTTATGATGGGCTTATTGATCCCGATAAAAACGTGATAGCTGCAGCCACTTACGGACGGCAAAGTTCTGAATTTACCCATCCACAAATTTTCCTTTGGATTGGGAAACTTGAAGTGGAACACCTCGCCTGTGATACCGAATTGGGAAGTATCAAGGGCGCCTTTGTCAAACACGCCAACAAATTCCAATGGCTGGATGAAAAAGGCGAGGTAGTGGGCAATACCCTTGACATTGAAGGGCTCGACGCAGGCACCTATTACCTCACTGTCAACCAATTCGGCTGCAAAGTTATCGACTCCGTAATCATTGAAAATACCATACCATGGATAGACGTCGAAAGCGCCCAATACATCCACCCAAACTGTGACAGGGGCGGTGAGATTACGTGGTTCAACAGCAACCATGTATCGGAACTCTATTGGACGGATGAGTCGGGCAACCCTGCCACTGACCAAGCTTATTTTCCCAAAGATTTGTTGCCTGGAAGATATTGGGCGCATGTGAAAAACTATTACGGTTGCGAAAAAACCTTTGGCCCCTTTGAACTCATCGATCAGGGCGGCACCCCCATCGTCATTGATGACACCCAATTGGTCGTGCAGGCGGCTTCCTGTGGTTCCCCCAGTTCAGGCAGTATCACGGGATTACAGATTACCGGTGCAACGGAATTTGCGTGGCGCAATGAAAGCGGTGAACTTATAGACACCGCACAGGAGCTACACCATGTGCCCGCAGGCGGATACCGTCTGTACCTTTCCAATGGGCCCTGTGCATCGGAAACGATATACTACTACGTCGACGAAGAACCGCCGACCGACTATCCTGCTTACGCCGTGCAAATAGCCGCTGCCTACTGCGGGCAGCCCAACGGCACCATCCGGATAGACCTCGGTAGCGGTGTCCGCCCCGCCAGCCTCCGTTGGTTGAATGGCAACGGCCGTGAAATCGGCACCACGGCTCAGCTCGACGGGCTTGCCCCGGACATTTATACCCTGCTGCTTACCGATGCACAGGGCTGCGAAGTGCAGTATGGAACCTATACCGTGGACAACACACCAGACTTAACCTTGATCGCCACATCCGTCACGGTGGTAAACGATGCCTGTGGCCATGGTACGGGCAGCATATCCGGCCTGCAACCTATGGCCGGCAGGGCACCATACCGCTATGCTTGGGCCGACGAGCGCGGTACGGCCGTAGGCCAGTTGGCCGAAGCCACCGGATTGACGGCAGGCCGGTATCGCCTCACCGTTACCGATGCAAACGGATGCCAGGTAGAGTCTGCAATGTATTCCATTCTGAATGATGACGGCCAGTTGGCTCCCCCTACCGCACCAGAAGTATTGGCCCTCTGTAGTCCCGGCAAGGTGAGCATCTCGTACACCGGATCGCCCGATTACCACTACCGGCTATATCCTGCCCTACAAGGTGGGGTCATGATCGAGGAAAACACCGGTATCACCCCATTTGAGGTCTATCCCACACAAACCACCACATATTACCTCGCTGCTGCCGATGGCAGTTGCGAAAGCCCGCGTGTACCCATCCGCGTGGAAATCAGCAATGCCGGCATCCAGGCACCAAACACATTCAGTCCGAATGGAGACGGTCACAACGACACCTGGCACATCGCTGGTCTTGCCAGTTATCCGCATGCCACCGTACACATCTTCAACCGCAACGGACAACTGCTCTACACGCAACGCACCGGAGCTCCGGATTTCGACGGCCGGTATAGGGGCTCCGATCTGCCTGTGGGAGCTTATTTTTATATCATTGACCTCGGGATGGGGTGCGATCCGCTTAAGGGGTCGATAAACCTGTTGCGGTAACGACCTACTAACTCCCCCCTTTCTCCCGCCATCCCCCGTATACGATGCGGTCCTGATCCGGGGTGTATCCGGGAAAAAGCAAGATCCGCTCCGCATCCCCTACGGATAAACCCCGCATTACGGCAGAACAAAGGCAGGAAAAAAGAGAGAGGAAAGCTGGTCACTCCTGCCCCCAATACTCCCGGCGCAGCCGCTCCACATCTTCATCACGGAAATACTTCTTACCGCGTATCACTTTCGCCACACGGATCTCCCCTCGGCGCTGGCAGCGCAGCAACGTGCTTTCACTGATGCCCACGCGATCCAGCGTATACTCGGCAGAGCGGTACACCGTATCGGCCTCCCGCTTTTCAAGGATGAAGCGCATGATTTCGCTGTGATCTTCCTGTAGCCGCTTTAGCTTAGGATAGAGCATACGAAGCAACGTACCGCAAGCATGGCAGGGTAGCGTGGTACGGTGTAGCTTGGTATTTTTCATATCCGATAGTTGTAATCAGGTACGCAGGATTAATCGCTGAGCCTTTTGTATCGCTGCCACCAATCGTCCACATGTTTCATCGAGCCTTTTACCAGCCGCTCGTTCCGCATGCCCATCTCACCATTTCCAAACCTCAACATCCACTTATAGGTAGCGATCTCCGTTCCTTTGATTTCATCGTGTTTGGTCTCCTTATCGGTGATGAGTTTGATGATGATCGCCCCGTTTATCAGGTACCGGCGTTTCAGCTTATAGAACCTGACCGGATCCAACACATTTTCCAATGCAGTAATGGTCATCCCCGTATGGTAGATATCGCCATTAATCATATGTACCAACCCAAAGCCGGGACCACCGATCACGCATCCGATGTCCCGCTCGGACACGATCAATTTTTCTTTGTTGTACGTCACCGTGATGTAGGCGGTTTCATGTGCCGGTTCTGTCAGCTGTACTTGTCTGTGCAGGTACCAGAATGCATACCCAAAGCTCAGGGCAACCAATAGAAAAAGGACAATCCATACTTCGAAACGAAAGTATCCCGAACTGTTGATATCAATGCCCATTATCCAATAAAGGCCCATGGCCATCAAAATGCTCAACCCCCAACTACCCACAAGGGGCAACGCAATCTGCATGAACAACCTGTTCTTGAAATCCTTACGCCAATCCGATTGAGCGTCCAGCCATTGGGTGGCCCATGTCGCAAACTCCCACACAACCACCACAATCACATAGCTTCCCAGAAAAGATGATAAAAGCAGCAACTTATGGCTGGTCAATAAACTACCGATCACTGCCCAACGCTTGCCTACCAGTACCATCAGCAGGGCCAATGGTACGGCTATCCAGAGGCGGTGGCGCCGGGGGATGTAACGTTGTTCTCCCCGTTTCCCCAGATTACGAAAACACGTTTTGATGTTGTTTGATAGCTGTTTAAACATGTGCAAATGAGTTCTATTCATGCAAGGCCACGTCATTGACGGCATGGCCGCACTACGGTTTCAAAAATTTGTCGACACAGCAAAATGCATACAGTTATGGTATAGTCGGTAGAAGTGTGACAAGCGAATATAAGCACGTTTGCGAATGAAACCAAACCTGACAGCCCGCTACATAACCATTCCATTTCCGTTTCACCGCCGCTTTTTTCCGATTCAAGCAACTTGGTTGGGAAAGCAATGTGGCATTCGATAGCTTTGCCGCCGACGATTGCACAAGGCGTGCAATACATTAATTATCAATAATTTAAATAATTAAAAACATGAAAAAACAACCATTAAATTCGCTGGGTGTGCAGCAGGTTTTGCTGGCTCTCTACAGCCTACCCGAAAATGAATTGCAACATGAAAGCCAACAGGCGCTCGAAGACCTGCCCAGATGGCTACTACGGCACTTTGATCTGAGGTCCCATCAGCTGCAATACCTCGGAACTATCCCGGCAGACTACATCTCCATTTTGGCAGAAAACATCTCCCATTTTCTGTCGCTGCGCCAGCCCATTCAATTGGTAGTTCCTTATTCCGACGAGTTGCCTCCCATCGACCATCCGGGCAAATTGCTGATTACCGGTGAATCGACAACGGCCACCTATGTGCCCAACCAAGGATACACACTTTCCAAATCGCTGCAAATCACATTCGTGTTGCCGCCATCAGCGCATTGATATTCACAGACCGGGGTTGTAGGCCCCGGCTTTTCTCGCCCCACTGCCACATGAAACAGACATATCATACGCCAGCATCCGCCTTTGTCCCGCTCCTTTTCTACTGGACTCACTATTGCCCGCTTGACGTCTCGCACCACGAGTGGCTACACATTCACGGCAAGGAGCTAACCGCCAAACGCGGCACTCGGCTTTTCGAGCCCGGCGACCGGGGTGATTATGTGTACTTCGTATGCGACGGGCTATTAGCTACAGCTTGGTGGGATGCCGAGGGTAATAGGCGGATTGATCGTTTCCTGCCGCCTCTGCATAGTGCGCTTACCAGAAACAATCTCTACACGCATCGTCAGGTAGACTATGAGGTGGTAGCGCTACGAAAAAGCGTCCTTATTTGTATTCCAGCGAATGCATTAAAGGCCTACAAAGAAACCTGCACCGAGGCCAATACTTTGGTGCACGTGATGGAGCAGAAGAAGCTGAAACAATACCGGAAGAAAAGCAGGCTGATGCTGATAAAGCACGAGATAGCGCGTTACCGGGCATTTGCCACGGATGACTACATGAAGTCCATGCGTCTCCTCACCTTTCAAGAGGAGCAAGCGGATTATCTGGGCATTTCAAGGCGCACGATTGCAAGAGCAATGGAGCAACTTTGACGAGGGGTGTCAATATAAAAATACTTTTGCTATTCAGCATAGCTTTTTCCGGCACCTTCCAGCAGGAGCAAGTGGATTACCTCGGTAATTCCTCCGGGTATAACTCCTGCATCCGTGCAATACGTCGAGCGATCCGCCGTTGCAGGTCCCGGGGCGACAATACCTTCAACGCTTCGCCGAAGCCAAGCAATTCGCGCTCCAACTCAAAATTGAGCACCACGCATATGCAGATGATAGCCCCTGTCTCATCCTGTTTCAAAAGTTCTTGCGAGGTATGCAGTGGCTTGGTCAGCACATACGGCGCATGGCGGGGGTGTATCCATAGCACGACTTTACGTCCCCTGTCACGCGCTGACTTGGTCACCCCGATGGTATCGGCATAATAGCGGTCAAAGTCGACGCCATCATATTCCACAAACCCATTAGCGGCCATCTCCTGCACCTCCACCATACGGTCCAATGCAAGTGTTGCCAGTGTCTTTCCTTTTTTGGGCTTTGCAATGAGGAACCAGCGGTTGCGGTATTCTTTCAGTAAATAGGGATAGTAAACGCCCTGTGTAGGCGCCGCCGCCTTGAATGACTGATATTCGATCAGCAACGGTACCTTGCGCAGGATGGCTTGGTGCAGGGGTGTGATGAAGTGCAAGCCCTTGAGCTGGCCATTACCCTCGAATTGGACGTGGCTGTGACCGCCCTTGGCGTGTTGTTGCAGCGTATTCTCCAAACGGGCCACCATATCACTCATGTCCTCAAAATACTGGAAGCCATTGAGCTGGCGGAGTACCGATACCGCTTCGCGCATCTTCTCCATATCGGCATCGCTGATGGGCGAGTTGGAAATGCTGTAAGTTGGATCGGCATAGGTGTAATATTTCCGATTGTTTACGACGATGGGCGCATTGTACCCCAGCTTATCGCTGCGCATCAGCTGGATATCGGCCTGGATGGTGCGTTTGCTCACGCCATCCTTAATGCCTTCGTATTCATACAGCGCCTCCGAAACCTTTTCAATCAAGCTTTCCAAGGTCCATTTGCGGTAGCGGTTGCGCAGGCAGTTATCGATGGTTTTATACCGGATGAGGGCAAGTTTATTGGTGGCCATAAGGATGCTATACAGTTTTTCGAGATTCAAATTTAATCGTTCTGTTCTACAACTGCGCAATCGAATTGCGCAGTTATTGCTAAAAACGCACGATTTAAAAATAAAATTAAATTTATCACACTGTATTACAATAATTTAAAACAAAAAACAGCCATTCAAAAAAACTACGCAAAAGCACTGCGCACTACCACTTGCATCTTTGTATCGTCGGCAGATGACATCACGTTCTTTGATCAGTAACACTACTTACTATACGAAATCCGCCTTCAGGCGGATAGCGACCGGCGCTGACGCGAGGCCCTGGGGTACACGTTTCACAAGCGTGGCAGTGTGGCCGCCGATGGCGGGCCATATACTGGCCGAGGGAGGCAAGGGTTGTTTTTTTGACGCTGCGGTCGTGGGTTCGATTCCCACTATCGGCTATGGCCGGTATAGCTCAGTTGGGTAGAGCACAGCCCCTATGCAAGTTCGAATCCTGCTTCCAATTTAGGTTTGGAATAGCAAAATGGTAATGCAAGTACAGTAAGTTGGGCAGGTACGGTATCTGTGGTGCAATTTCGAGCATCGCAACCGCCGTTGGGCCTGCAGCCGGGCAACGCAATGGAAGAGGCCCCGGTCCGGACGGCCGTCACCCGTCGCACCAACTGCCAAGTCCAGCGACTTGGCGGCATCGGCGAACGGGTGTATGCTCATGGATCAGGGATACGCCAGCGCCTTGCCCGGCTCCGCCGCAGCGATGGGGAATCCCGGCATGCCCAACTTTATTAAAACGAATGGATTAATTTTAAACAATAACACGATGGAACGCGTAAACATCACGACCAACACCGTTGGTCTGGTTTTTAAGAATGGCGAATTGAAGCGTGTGCTGAGCAAAGGCTCACACTGGCTCTTTTGGGGCGAACGCGTGCAACGCTTCGACATGACCAAAGCATTTGCACCGGAGCAAGACCTGCGCACGCTGCTCGCACACGAGGCATTGGCATCCCTGCTGGAGGTGGTGGATGTAGCCGACAACGAGCTGGTGCTGGTCTACCAAGATCTGCGCTTTGCTACCGTGCTTACCGCTGGCAAATATGCCTTCTGGAAAGGGGTAGGTGGCTACCGTTTCATCTGCGCCGATACCACGCAGTTGGAAATCGCGGAAGACATCGACCGCAACCTGCTCAATAGGCAACCGCTCTACCCATACGTACGGGCTTATACCGTCGAATCTTTCGAAAAAGGGCTATTGTTTATCGACGGCAAGTTTGACCGTTTGCTGGAATCCGGCAACTACGTGTACTGGAAAAACAACACCAGCACGACGGTAGTAAAGGCAGACATGCGCCAACTGGGCATGGAAATCCTTGGGCAAGAAATTCTCACCAAGGATAAAGCCCAACTGCGCATCAACTTCACGGTTACGTACCAAGTGGTCGACCTGGTGAAGGCGGTGGTACACAACAAGGAGTTTGAAAAACAACTCTACGTGCTGGTGCAGCTGGCCCTGCGTGCGTTCATCTCCAACAAAGGATTTGACGAACTGATGGAAGGCAAGCAAGATATTGCCGACGCGGTGAAAAGCACCTGTGCCAGCAAAGCTGAAACGTTGGGCATACGGTTGATCGACTGCGGCGTGAAAGATATTATCCTACCGGGTGACATCAAGGAAATCATGAACCATGTGCTGGTGGCCGAGAAACGCGCACAAGCCAACGGCATCACCCGCCGGGAGGAAACGGCAGCCATGCGTAGCTTGCTCAACACGGCCAAGCTGATGGAAGACAACGCCATGCTCTGGAAAATGAAGGAAATGGAGCACGTGGAGAAAATCGCCGAAAAAATAGGCGAGATCACGCTCTCCGGCGGCGGCAACATCGTCGGGCAGCTAAAGGAGCTGTTTTCCAAATAAATTAAATCATGTACCTTGCCGGAAAACGTTGTTCCGGCAGGGTTTTTTAATCCGTTAAAAAAGATGAACACACCAACAAATTACCTTATCAACAGCGAAGAACTAACGACCTTGGGATACACGCCCGGACGGGCTTTTGGCGTAGCCCTGCGTACGGCCAACAAATACCAGCACCTTGGCAAAGAAACGTTGCTTGCGCAATTTGCAAATGTACTGGCCTCGCCAGAAGCCTTTGCAGCCGACATCGTATATGGCAAGCTGGCTCAGGCCCTCATCGAAGAAGCCGCGATTCCTGAAGACGCCTATATTCCCTTGCGGGACGCCGGTGCCGACTACGCCATCTATGGCGAGTCACACATCGAAGCCGGTGCACGCGCACAGATGGACGTAGCCATGCAGCTACCGGTCACTGTGGCGGGCGCATTGATGCCCGATGCCCATCAAGGGTACGGCCTGCCCATCGGCGGCGTACTGGCCGTGGAAAATGCCGTCATTCCCTACGGCGTGGGCGTGGATATCGGGTGTCGCATGGCCTTGTCTGTCTATGACATCCCGGAAGCGTTCTTTGATGCAAACCAGGCCCAGTTTAAGCGGGAGCTGATTGCGCAAACACGCTTTGGCGCTGGGCACGGCTTTAAGCCAGATGAGCGGGCAGACCATACGGTGCTGACGGATGTGGCTTTCGGGATGAACACCTTCGTCGCCAATCTAAAGGACAAGGCTTGGACACAGCTCGGTACTTCCGGCGGCGGCAACCACTTCGTGGAGTTTGGCATCATCGATTTTGCTACGGGTGATGAAGCACTGGGTGTATCGGCTGGCAAATACCTGGCGCTCCTCTCCCACTCCGGCTCTCGGGGCTTGGGCGCTACCATCGCGGGACACTATACCAAGTTGGCCAAGGAGCTATGCCGACTGCCCCACGAGGCTCAAAACCTGGCTTACCTTGGGCTGGATACCGAAGCCGGGCAGGAGTACTGGCAAGCGATGACATTGGCGGGCGACTATGCCTCAGCCAACCATGAGATCATCCATCGCAAGATGGCGAAGGCATTGGGCGCCGAGGTACTGGCCAAGGTGGAAAACCACCACAACTTTGCTTGGAAAGAAACGTGGAACGGGCAGGAAGTCATCGTGCACCGCAAGGGCGTTACACCCGCCGGAAAGGGCGTACTGGGCATTATTCCCGGCTCCATGACGGCAGCGGGTTTCCTCGTACGGGGCAAGGGTGAAGTAGCGTCCATCAATTCGGCTTCCCACGGCGCAGGGCGGCAGATGAGCCGTACACAGGCTATCAAGACCATCAGCAAAGAAGCTATGCGGGCTGAGCTTCGCGCTCGCGGTGTCACGCTTGTGGGTGCCGGGCTTGACGAAGCACCGATGGCCTATAAAGATATCCACACCGTCATGGCCGCGCAGACCGATTTGGTGGATGTATTGGCCACATTCACACCGCGGATCGTACGCATGGCCGACGACGGTAGCCGGGAAGATTAGTTGACCGCTTTTTTTATTACATTCGTACCGTTTATACCCTAGTATCGGATAGGTATGCCAGCCTGTAAAAAATGTAACGAAGCCGCCAGCGGAAATTATTGCCAGCATTGCGGGCACCCCCTCCAATTGAAGCGCGTGGATGCGCGGTACCTTCGCGATGAGATTGCGCAAGCGTTAAGTTTTGAAAAGGGGTTCCTTTTTTCGGTCAAGGAACTATTTGTCCGTCCGGGACAATCCATCAGGGAGTTTCTGACCCAAGATCGGGGAAGGCTGGTGAAGCCGGTTATTTTCATCATCATTACCTCATTGATTTATACGTTGATTAATGGATTTTTCCGTTTCGAGGAAAGTTACACCCAACACAGCGATTCATCGCTTAATGCCGCTGCTACTACCGCCATTTTCAGCTGGGTTCAGGAGCACTATGGGTATGCCAATATTTTGATGGGCGGGTTGATTGCACTATGGATTAGGCTATTCTTCAAGCGCAGCCCGTACAATTTTTTTGAGATCCTGATCCTGCTCTGCTTTGTGATGGGGGTAGGCATGCTGATCTATGCAATGTTCGGCGTTATCGGCAACCTGGCAAAGATCGATCTCGTGCAAGTGGCCGGCGTGGCATCCATTGTGTATTGCTCATGGGCTGTCGGGCAGTTTTTTGGCAGCCGTAAGGCCACTGCCTACCTCAAAGCGTTCGCAGCTTATCTGCTGGGGATGTTTACCTTCACGTTTTTCTGCCTGCTATTAGGTAGCATCATTGACTTAGTCAGGGTGTCAAGCTAAATTACTCAAACTTGTGCCTCCAGGCGCAGGTTTAGACCTTCGCCCTCCCTTACTTTTGTGATATGGCTATTACCCGAAGACATATCGCAAAAGGCACGGTAGAAATCATCTCCTACCTATTGGTGATCTTATTCGGCCTCACGGCGCTGGATAAGGCCGTTCAGTTTGAGCGATTTTACACCGAGTTGGGCAAATCCCCTTTTCTGATGGCCTACCAGGGGTGGGTTGCTTGGGGCACTCCCGCCGTGGAAGCCGTTGTGACGGCAGCATTAATCATTGGGCAGACGCAGCTTTGGGGGCTTTATGCCTCGGTATCCCTGATGAGCCTGTTTACCAGCTACATCTACCTGCTGCTCAACTACAGCTATTACACCCCATGCCTTTGCTCGGCCGCGCTGGAAAACCTCACGTGGGAACAACACCTCCTATTCAATAGCGCGTTTCTGGCATTGGCTTGCATCGCGGTCGTCCTGAAAGAACGGCAATTGAAAACACATCAAAACAATAAGCCATGAATAGGTATCAACGAATCATCTGGAACCACCCGCCTTGACGGATGCCCTACCACCCGTCCAATGGAAAGGCACGCCTTTCCGAGACACAATTATTATTCAATTATTCATTTTAAACAATCATCGTTATGGAAACGATAAATAAAATAAAAACAGTAAGCAAAATTGGGACACTGGCATTAGCTGCGGCGGCCTATGTGTTCCTGGGTTCGAATCAAGCAGGAGTGGAAGTAGCACAAGAAGCACCATCTGCTCTTGCACAGGAAGAAACGATTTACCAAACCATTCCTATGGAAGATGGTGGGCCGGTAGATCCCCAAGTGACCGGCACGAGGGATCAACTCAAAAGCACGGTCTGTCCGGACGAAGGTACGCTATGCGCTTTTGACCCAAACAATGAGGATGATATCCTCGAATGGAATGGCGGATCTGCTAAATTTTAGGTAACCTGTATACGACTGGATAGCACCGGCTGCCGGTGCTATCCATTTATACGTTGAACTATCCAGTTATGTACCTTTTTAAACTCCTTGTATCCATTTTAGCCGGTATCCTCATTGTGGTATACCTCTTTTACACGACCGAATTGCCCAACCAAGTGCCGAACGGGTTTACGCGCAGTTTTTTTGAAGATGCCGTGTCATTGAAAGAAAAGCTAAGCTTGCCGGAATCAGGTCGTGCAATAATTCAGGTAGATGACCACAATATCTATCTGTCATTAGCGCATTCGCTCGACCTGTTGAAGATAGACCGCACAACTATGGCTATTACAACAATTTCATTCCCTACCCTGCAACGGGCGCAAAACAACGCCAATCTTGGCCCGCCTTTTTTTGTCTCCATGGATTCACATACGATAGCATATTTCTTTAAAAATCTACCCGGTATTATCACAGCGAATGACGCGTACCTTCATGTTGCCGCCGCCAGAGCCTCATTTTCAACTGGAGTGCGCTTTGCCGACAGCACATTTATCGTTCGGCAAATATCAAAACCACACAACGGGCTGCTATTTGCCAAATACAATAAGTACGGCTATTTCGATCTTGAATCGGATATATCCCTCCCAAGCTTGGATCGTGGCATTAGCACCGATGGGCAACTGTTTTTTGACGAAAGCCATGAGAAGCTGGTATACATGCACTATTATAATAACAACATCTTGGTTTTCGACCGAAGTTTGGCAAAAAAAGCAGTTGCCTTCACTATTGATACGATCACGCCTAAGCTCGCCCTACCGCCTAACAAACCCCGCTTAATAACCAATAAAACAGGTTGCGTACACGATGGCCTTCTTTACATTTGCTCCAATTTAAAAGCCGACAACGAGACTTATCGCGAATACATGCATCATATCCCCATTGATGTGTATGATTACATCAATGACAGTTACCTCGGTTCATTCTACCTACCCGTAACTGACGGCAAACTTATTAGGAGTCTATATGTATCCGGAAATACGTTGATAGCGCTCTATTATACTAATGAGTTACATATATACAGCCTATCCCTTCCTTTAATGTTGAAGCATCAATCGTGAATCATTAATACATCCACACTCATTTGACGCTGTTCCAAATACAGACCGTAACGGGCAAGCTCAGACCGTAGCACTTCAAGATCCAACGGATTGTTTACGATCAGGCCCGCCTTTGGATCCCTAAGTGTAGAATGCGTGAAATCAATTTCAATATCAACAGGAAAATCAATCCCCGTTTCATCGACGAATGGTGGTGCATCCCTGAATCGGCGCAATGTTTTTACAAAATCAACGAGATATCGATTTTTCACAAAAACCTTCGCTTGGTCAAAATTCAGATAACTGGGTTGGTGCAGCCCTTTCGATTTAGCCGGGCTGCTTTCCCTATCATTAGTCCGGATCACCCAGCCCGTTACATTGCGTTTTACCACCTTAGCTTTAATGGGAAGGCAATTATTCAGCTCATTGAAAATCTGCTCAAACAGATTATCATCCAGTACTCGGGGACTGGCCAGGCGCAAATCATAGGTGTATACATTCTCACGATTGTATTCACTTCTGCTATTGTAATGCAAATACGGAAATTCATTGGGAAAAAACGGCAGTTTCAAATCTGCATTGGCGTATTGCCTCCTGGTTAGCGTATCCCGAACATCCACAATCACACGTTGCTTGTTGATGATGCTTAACATATTAAGCTTGAAATAAGAAAAGATTTTATAGTAAATATTGATTGGGGTAAACTCCAGATGGACTCCGGTAAGCCGCCCGATGCTGTCTTTGGAAAAGCTCCCCTTACCTATCCCTCCTCTTTTCAGGTATGACCGCCAGCCCATGACGGTATCTGAATCGGCGGTTACCCCGCCCCCTTCCTTTTTCAAAGGCCAACTTTTCTTAGTTCCTGCCACCATCGCAGCTACGTTGGTTTCCGTGATTTCTTCGCCATGCGTAATCCCTTCGATGACGCCGTCAGGACTGATAATGATGACGTGCGGGATGACCGTGTGCGGAAATAGCCGATGCAATGCGGGCTCTTCGACCGCAAAAGACAATCGGATGTTTGCATCTTTCGTAACTTCAGAGCGTCCCAGCAGCATCCTCACGTTCGCTTCGGTGTCTTTTGTTATTAAAACAATTTGCAGGCTGTCGCGATACTTATCCTGCAAGGATTGCAATTTTGGCAAAGCATTGATACAAGGCTGGCAATACCGCTCCCAAAAGTCAAGGACGACATACTTGCCTCTGAAATCATGGAGCGTGGCATCAGGGCCTTTATCATTCACCAAGTACTTACCGAGTTTAATATCGGGCAAGGTATCCCCTACCGAATAACTTCGGGCCGTTTGTAAATCTTGGCCGGAAACATTTCCGGCCAAGACAATCCATAAAAGTATTGTTAGTAAATTCTTCATCGCTTTCGATACCCTTAGATGTGATTAATAGCCCGGATTCTGTGGTACCAAGTAAGGATTTCGCTCCATTTCGTTTATTGGTAGCGGCCAAAGCGCATCCGTGGGCAGCCATCCGGGCTTAGCCGCACCCAACACGTCATCTGCCGTGCCTGTACGTCTAAGGTCTAACCAACGGAATCCCCATTCAGCGAATAATTCCCTCCGGCGTTCGTCAGTGATGGCGCGGAGGAGCGCTTCTCCCTGCACTTCGATATCCCCCAGACCAGCACGGGAGCGTACAGCCTGCAGATCAAGCAACGCCTCTTCCTCATTCCCCAAGATGGCATTCGCCTCCGCACGAATGAGGTATAACTCAGCCAAGCGAAATACGACCAAAGCTTCCGTAACGGGATTATTCCCTGTGGTCACCCTGTATTTACGGGAATAGTAATAAGAGGCTTCGCCCACGGTATTCATTCCCGTCCATGCTTGCAGCCGTTTATCGTCAGGCATGAATGTATCGATCAGGTCCGGTGTCAGGTAATAAGTCGGCACGATACCTGGGTTTCCCGGTATATGCGTGGGAGCTTGGGCAGGAAAGTTGTACGGTATCAATTGCCAAATGGTTTCCCTGCTACCCACCTTATATACGTCTTCGGAGCCTTCCAATTCATACGTTGCATCGCTCATGATATCCCCTGCCAACGAGGCTGCTTCCTGCCAGTTTTCCAAGGACGCGTATATGCGGGCTAACAACGCTTGGACAGCCCTCAGGTTTATCCTGCCGCGATCTGACGACGGGTAATCGCTCGTTAGCAACCCTTTGGCTTCCTCCAGATCACGGAGCATGACTTCTTGGATGTCAGTTGTCGGCGTACGGCCCAAGCCTTGGTTGACGCGGTAGTCTGTACCTGTAATCAATGGCACATCCTCCCATAAATTAATCAAATAAAAATAGCAAAACGCCCTTAGCGCGAGCAACTCGCCGCGCAGCTGATCACGAAGCTCAGGGGACACATTCGTTGCGGCGGGCAACCCTTCCAACACCGCATTACACCTGTAGATATTGCGGTAGAAAGCAGTCCACAGGTTTTGCACATAACTATTATTCTCTTGAACATTGCCTTCAAAAAACTGAACATAGCCATTGTCATTCCCACTGAAGGCCAGATTGTCCGCGCAAAGCTCCAAAGCGATGTTCAAATTCCCGAGTTGGCCGCTGGCATTGATCATCCCCTCATAAACACCGGCAACGGCTGCAATGGCACTTTGATCGGTGGTGTAGACATTATCCTGTACCAATTGGTCTTTGGGCAGTGGGATGTCCAAAAAATCACAGGCAGTCGGTGCTAATAGCGTGAAGCATAGCGAAAGGGTGATTATATACTTTTTTTTCTTCATTGTCATTGTACTTATAAGGTAATCTGTAATCCCATCGAAATCATCCGCAAGGGTGGCAAAACATTCGAATTGCCAGTTTCCGGGTCATTACCCCGATAGGCGGTAAAAGTGAAAAGGTTTTGGATTTGGCTATAAAACCTTAAGTTCTCCAAGCCGTATTTCCCCAAAAGGGACCTTGGCACGCGATAAGCAATCGATAGGTTTTTTAGTCGCAAAAAAGAGGCATCCGTGTAGACGCCAGTCGAATTGCCGAACCGTGTAAACGCAGTGAGCGCATCGCCTCCTCTGGTGTACCTTTGCATATCCACTGACGCTTCATCACCTGTCTGCTGCCATCGGTTTGAAGCGATTACCGGCACATTGTATTGGAAGCCAGGCGGCCGGATTAACGATGCAATCGCATTTCGCTGTTCCTGTTTTACAAACTGGAAAAATACGCTGGCTTCAAAACCTTTATAGGTCAATGTATTATTCCAGCCACCGTAGAAACTTGGCGTCATATCATAAAACAAGGTCTGCCCGAGCTCGGTATCAACCGTATATATCCCGGTTTCCGGATCTATTCCGGTATATGACCACAGGCGCACGTTGTCCAGCGGTTTTCCCATCGCATACCGTGATGCATTGTTGGATGTCTCCAATCCGGGATACTCCAGTAGCTTATTTCGCGATAGTGTAAAGTTAATATCCGATGACCATGTGAAGCCGGGGCGTTGGATGGGCACCGTATTCAACTCAAACTCCCATCCTATATTCTGCACGAGCGCAGGCAGGTTGCGCGTGATGTTCGCAAAACCGACCTGCGTAGGTAGGGCATCCTGTAAGAGTTGGTTGCCACTGCGGTTACGAAACCACGCCGTGGAAAACAAAATCCGGTCACTCATAAAGCCAAGGTCCAAGGCTCCCTCCAGCTTGCGGTTGGTCTCCCACGCATAGTCCGCATTGAAAAGACGGTTGGGATAGAGGCCAGCGATTCCCTGATACGGATTGGTGGTGCCATAGGTGTCCAAGTACTGGTAGTTGCCGATATTGTCATTGCCGGTGATGCCATAGCTGGCGCGCAGCTTGCCGAAGCTCCAAATGCCACCATTACCGTTTAGCCAGCTTTCTTCCGAGAATATCCACGCTGCACCGATAGCGCCAAAACTGGCATACTGCCGTCCACTCCCAAACCGCGAGGAGCCATCGCGCCTTGCCGTCAGATTCAGGAGGTAGCGCCCGGCATGGTTGTAATTGATGCGGCCAAAAAAGGACTGGTAGCGGTATGCGTTGTACGATGCACTGTTGACGAGCGTTGCTGCTCCATTGATGGAACCGAGCAGCGCCTCGTTGGAATAGTTGCTTGCCTGCACCAATGAAGCATCCGCATCGGTAGCCTGCCATGTCGTACCGAAGAGTACGCTAAGCTGCGATGCCTTTGCCAGCGATGCTTCGTACGCAAGCTGCGGCTCTAAAATCCATGAGGTACTTCTGCTGGCACTGAAATCAGCAAGCCCCGAACCGGCGTAGGTGGGCGCAAAGGTGGATTTCGGTTGAATTTTTTCCGCATCCATCGCCGTTTGTGTAAATCCGCCCTGAACCTTGATTGAAAGGTCTTTGACCAATCGATACGATAAATTCATGTTGCCGAGTAAATTGCTTGTCGTGCTCGAGCTTGTCCGGTAGAGCTGTGCTAACGGGCTGGTCAGCGCGGAGCCGTTTTCTTCCCAAGCCAATTCACCAGATTCCGTAAAAGCCAGTTGGTTGGGCGGCGTGTAAATCGCCGCCGTGCGGTCATTCATCATCAGATCATTCGCATTATGACTATACCCCACGCTCACATTCGCCTGTAGCCTATCATCAGCGGAGCGGTGCGTTACATTGAGTTGGGCAGAGCCCCGTTTGTCTGCCTGGTCATCAGCGGGAAATACGGTAGTCTCGCGACGGTACGAACCCGCCAGTCGGAATTGCGTACCCTCACTCCCACCGGACAGCGCTACCTGCACATCATTTACCCTTGCCGTGTTGCCTATCATTAGCTTCTTCCAATCTACGTAGCGCGTGGTATCCCAGAGCAGCAGGTCGGGTGCGTTGGCCGGTGTAGGCTCCACGCCATCGTTGCGGAAGGCTTCGCGACGCATTTCGAGGTATTGTTGG
This sequence comes from Parapedobacter koreensis, assembly GCF_900109365.1. GTDB lineage: Bacteria > Bacteroidota > Bacteroidia > Sphingobacteriales > Sphingobacteriaceae > Parapedobacter > Parapedobacter koreensis. The sequence continues at coordinate 129,431 of NZ_FNZR01000012.1, forward strand.
GTATTCATCAGCTCCATGGTGCGCGTCACTTTGCCAAAGCCGGTGTACATATTTACATCTACACTTGTTTTTCCCGCTGTGCCCCGCTTCGTGGTGATGAGGATAACGCCGTTGGCCCCACGGCTGCCGTAGATGGCTGTGGCGTCGGCATCTTTGAGCACCTCAATGCTTTCGATGTCTGCCGGGTTGATGCTGTTAAACGGGCTGATGTCACCTGCTGCACCACGCGTTTGGAACTGCGTGAGGCTCGTACTCAGCCACGGCACACCGTCTATGATGTACAACGGCTCATTGCCCTGCTGGATGGAGTTGCGGCCCCGGATGCGTACGTTTACGGCACTGCCGGGCAAGCCGTTGGTCTGGTTGATTTCCAGCCCCGGTATGCGACCAGCGAGGGCAAGCAGTGGGTTACCTACGGGCTGCTTGGCAATCGTTTCGGCGGTGACGCGGCCAACGCTTCCTGTATTCAGCCTGCGGCTGGTGGTGCCGTAGGCAATGACTACCGTTTCATCCAAGGTATTTTCCACAGTTTCAAGCAAAACTTCGACGACCATACGGTCGCCGACCTTTTCTTCCACGGTTCGGTAGCCCAAGAAGGATATGATAAGGATATCATCCGGCCCAGCCAAGATGCTGTACTCCCCGCTCCTATCCGTCAACGCGTGTATGCGCGTCTGCTTGTTGGAGATGGTAGCACCTTCTATCGCACTTCTATTCGCAGCAGAAACCACTTTTCCGCTTATAGTTTGGCGTTGCTGTGCGATGCCAAATGTGCATAAGCCTAATAGTAACAGTGCCAATACCCCAATTGCGCGGCCCCGCCCGGGGAGAGCGAAGGCCTGCGCATGGGTCTGCACACATAGTTTCTTGACTAACTTTCGTTTATGTTTTCGGAATGTTTCCGATTGTTGGTTGCGCCAGTAAGCAGACAACTTATGGATAAGGGCATAGCTATCCCCTAAGCGTAATTTTTGCTTCATTTATGTTTGATTTGGGTGTAAGAAATTGTGTTAATTCATTCTCGACACCAATTCAAACGGGATTTTTCGCTATACTTTTAAACAAATTAGACGTGGAAATCTCCCACGTTTTAGACACCCAATAACCATCATCCCTCCTATCTTGGATAGGTTGGATGGGCTTAGATTCTATGGTTCTTTTTGTTGGTTTCATTGGCTTGTACGTTAACAAGCCTTGCTTAGAAGCAGTCACAAAAAAAGTGTAGGACTGCATCCCGTAACTCCAGAAGATTCTCAGGCCTTTAGTCGCGACGGGTGTAACAGCAGCCCCACACTCCAATGAAAAGCAAAATTAGCATTTTTCATTGAAAGCGTGAGGTATTATATCTGCTGCCTTGCCACTTGGCCTGAGAATGGAGTTGCAAGACTATTAATACCTTTATTTCATCATTATTTATTTACAACTATAATTTACACACCTATTTGATTTACAACGATACAAACATAATAAATTATTTCAAAAACAATAAATTTTTAGTCAAAATATCACTATTTGTGTTTGTCCATTTGCTAAATGGACGGTTCAAGTAAAATAATAGGTGAAAATGTCGCTGAAATACGTGACGCGATCGGCTTATCCCAAAAAGACTTTGCATCATTAGCTGGGATTTCCAGAGCTACATTAGTAAATATTGAAAGTGGTAATAAACCAATTAAAGTGGTATCACTCGATAAAATCGCCGGTTTTAGCACTATAGGGCTCGACAAATTAAGCAAACGTGGTTTCAAACCACCCGATAACCTAAGAGAAAAACTGCTTCAACTATATAAAAACTCACCAGAAATCTATGTTATTTTAAGTGGCACACCATCCATTCCCTATATCATCAAATACAGAGTGTTAAAGATTGATTTTTTAAATACACCAAAAGAGCGGGGCAAAATTGTGAAATTCGTTGATGATAATTACGGATGGAAAATAACGGGAAACTCTTTGACTAACGCTTTAAAACGTATGCCTGATTTGATTAAAATTGAACCGCACCCGTCAAAAGGTGGCACAAATGTGTATTCGAGGAAAAAATAATATGAGAATGACCTTTGAACAGAAGATACTTTATCAAAAAATTGACGAAATCCTATGGTCTGATTGGGACCCAATAGGCGTGAATGTATATGAAGAAGCAAGAGACGAATATTATGGTTATCTTCCTCAAATATTCGGTCTAAAAATACATGGAGCAAATCAAGAAACCATTGCTTCTACCCTTTTCAAGATTGAAACTGAAACCATGGGCTTGTTACGGAATATCGAGCATTGCCGGGAAATTGCTGGTAAAATAGTGGAATTGAATAGTAAATAACATAATCGGTATTAGATTATTCCGCACTAGTAATATAAAATGATGCTCACCGAGAACGACATAGTAGATTTACTAGGCGCGTATTTTGAGGCCAAAGGATGCAAAATAAAGAAAGTAACGACCAAACAGCATGGTATCGATTTAGAGATCACAACCTCCGATGGCCAAAAGACTTATATCGAAGCAAAGGGCGAAACCAGTGCCAACGAAAAGTCCAAACGATACAGCAAACCTTTTACCAAAAACCAACGATGGACTCACGTCAGTGTTGCGCTGATGAAGACTTTTGTCTTAATGTGCAAACCTGAACATTCAGGCATTCGCTTTGGCATTGCTCTCCCAGAAAATCATAGGGATTTAACAGAAAAGATATCTCTTATTATCAAGAAAGTCGGAATTGATATCTATTTTGTCTCCAGGGAAGGGATTACAACCCTTTAAAAGGATTGTGGGCCAATTGACAGCGCGTGGGTGGTGCGATTGCACGAATAAGGAATAATCCTATGCAAGCTTATTACACCACGAAACAGGAAAAAAGTATTGAGGTTGGCTGGGGAATGAGTTTTGACAGAATTTCAGCCTCAATAAAAATTATCCACATTGACGAACTTTCAACATAAAGACCCGATTAAAGCACTATTTTATACCTTTAACGCGGTGAGGTGTATTTTTTAGCTAAATATATTTGAAAAACTAAATAAATTAGTTATCATTGCGTTTGTAGCCATAATACAAGACTAAGATCACTTGAATATAAATTTAATGGAACACAACCACAGATTTCATATTCTTAGATTTCAAAATATACTTGGGATTTCTCCAAATAGAATTGCTTTTACAAACCATTTACGCCACTTATAGATTTGTTTAATGAGTAAGGAATTGGACATACCATTAGCAGAAGCTTTGGCAAAGTTTGATATGGAGGCGACAACGTCCTCTGGACTGAAATGGGTTTCGGACAAGGATAAAGAAGTCGACCCTTACATATTTATCGCGTTAGAGCAAGCAGCGGATTTTGGGGCTAAAGCAGTCTATTTGCGTTTTTTTGATAACGAAAGACCTCCGAGACCACAAGTGTATATTTATGCCTTCGATGACTTAGATACTGCGAAAGAAAAGGGGGCTGATATCCATCACCACTTGTGGAATGCCGGTGTTGTACCCTATGTTTTTATTTTTGGCAGCACGGAAATACTTGTATACAGTTGTGGGGAAAAACCAGTTATCAATAACGATGGAAATAGTTTTATTACTACGCCCAATGACACGATCAAACTTCTACATGAAGTACAAGCTGGGTTTGAAAAGTATAATGCTCGCCAATTTGATTCAGGCTTATTTTGGGATTCTGAGACGGGCAAGAATTTCAAATATGATCAAAGCGCTTATGAACAGTTGTTGCTACAGCTGAAGAATGTAAAGGCGAATATCATATCACGGGTCGGCACAGAAAAATCAGCGCTTGTAAAGCGCCTATTGATGATGCTTATCCTAATAAAGTACCTAGAAGAGCGAAAAGATGAGCACGGAAATGGAGCTTTAAATCCTAAAGAATTTTATACCGCTTTCAATCCGAACGATCCAACGCTGGAGGGTGTACTTTGTGACGCAGATACCTTAGCAGCGATGTTGGAAAGACTTTCGACTAAAGAACACTTCAACGGCCAAATATTCCATTTGGACCAAAATGAGCTAACGTTATTATATTCGATTGATTTAGAATTATTTCGACATTTCGTAAAGGGTGAAGTTTCCATTTTTTCGAAAGCCAATCAAGGCGTTGGTCAAATGTCATTATGGCGTCTTTACCAATTTAGCTACCTTCCTATTGAATTGATAAGCCATATTTATGAAGATTTCCTTGCAGATGATAAAGGCCAGAAGAAAAAAGGAGTAGTTTACACGCCTCCCTACTTGGTTCAATTCCTCATCGACCGTTGTATGCCGCTTAATACCCCCAAAGCGCAATTCAAAATATTGGATCCCGCATGTGGATCGGGCATATTTCTGGTCGGTGCCTTCAAGCGAATGATCCAGTGGTGGAGACTCAGAAATAACTGGGCGAAACCGACCAAAGAGCATATCGAAGAATTAAAGAGGCTATTGGTCAATAACATATATGGGTGTGACTTGGAAGATGAGGCTATAACCCTTTCTTATTTCAGCTTAGGTCTTGCGCTCTTAGATGCCTTATCGCCAAAAGAAATATGGAACAATGTACATTTTGATAATCTCGTCGGAACCAACTTATTTGCTGGGGATTTTTTCAAAACGCTTGGTGAGAAAAAACTGCCAGATGATTTTGATTTGGTGATTGGAAATCCTCCTTTCGACTCAAAACTTACCGAATGGGCAATTAAAATTAATAAAACAGCAAAGAATGAAAATCCTGAACGTCCGGATGTTCCAGACCAACAAATAGCGCTGCTGTTTTTGGAACAGTCGTTTGAACGGCTCAAGCCAAATGGTAAAACCTGTATGATCCTGCCATCCGGCCCGGTACTGTATAACACCAAGACCCATACGTTTAAGAAATACTTGTTCGAGCGAAACTACTTCAGTACAGTTTACGACTTCACAGCATTACGGGCAAGGCTATTCACCGGTAGCAGTTCAAAAGCAAAACCAGCAGTGGCTGCAGTGTTTGCGGAACGAGTTCCTCCAGACGGACATAAACCAGTAAATCATCTAATCTTCAGACGAACAAGGGCTTCAAGCGAAAAAATCGAATTTGAAATAGACCACTATGACATACATAAAGTAGCTTATCGGAAGGCGCTGACTAATCCTCGGGTGTGGCAAGCCAATTTTATGGGCGGCGGAAGATTACATAAGCTACTGGAACGAATTGACCCTAATCAGACCTTAGGTGCTTACCTCGATATCATGGAAAAGAATTATGGTTGGAAGGTCGCTGAGGGGTGGATTGAATCGTCTGATTCTAGTCCTCTTAAACGAATCAGTCAGCTTCAAAGCGAGCGAATCTTGACATTAGGAGAAGAAAAGGAATTAGCAGATTTAGAAGCCAAACATAAAGCTAATTGGATTACAGGGCATAATTTTATTGAAACTAAGAGTTTATCTGGAAACAGCACTTTATTAACGCCCAAGTGCACTGCTGAATACTTTCTTCGTCCTAGAAAAAAAAACAAGGAAATATTCCAACCGCCTCATTTACTTATCAAGGAGAGCGTCACTGGAAAAAAAATACCTGTTTTATACAGTGAGCAGTACCTGACCTTTAAAGACCAGATATTTGGAATTCACGCGCCTGAACAATTTGCGAAAGAATTGAAATCAATAGCCGCTACATTGTCGAGCAATCAGAGCGTCCCGTTGATGTGGTTAGTGAGTGGGAAAGTTGTAACGTCTCGTGAAGGAGTGCCAAATAAAGTGGATATACTATCTCTTCCTTATCCTCCGATGCAATTCGACAAAATAGAAAATATCTTACTAAACGATATTGCTAGTCACTACTCAAGCTTCAGGAAAAGAGGCGAAAAGAGTGATTTGTTGAAAAATCCGACCAGTAAGGATTTGAAGGAGTTCGGCCACATGTATTGTCACACCCTAAATTCTGTTTATAAAAACTTTAAACCGTTAGATCCGATAATCGGAAAAGAATTCATCACCTACCCAATCGTTTTAGGTAACGAACCGGAAATTGAAATTCCAACTGCGATCGAAGGAATAGAAGACAAAATCAGCAAATTGATTGACAACAAAGCAAGCAACAACCTATGGCTCAAACGTATTATAAAGGTATATCAAAAAAACGTTGTCTTCCTGTACAAACCGAACCAAAAACGTTACTGGTTACAATCCATAGCCATTAGGGATGCAGATGAAACGTTTATTGACCTATTCAAGCAGGGGAAATGATGAGCTATAGCACCAACAACACCTATGGCGTATTAAGTAGTGCACTAGATGGCACTATCGTTAACCATATTTACACTTACATAATTGATATCCTTGATCGATTTAAGGTAACAACTGAAGAAAATGAAAATGCTATTACCAACAAGCTATGCATTTCCCTAAACTTCAATAGAGGTGACCTGCCATTTTTCTTCCATCACCAAAACTTAGAAGACGAACATACCAATACTTCCACAGATTTTGCTGCGTTCGGTATATTTGGCTTCGACGAAACTTCCCCCGCCCTAATTAAGTTTGAGGCCAAACGGTTAAACTGTAAATTGCCCACAAAACGGGAACGTGAATATGTCATTGGTGAATACGAACTAAGCATACGCAAAAAAAACTCTGGGGGCATTGAACGTTTCAAAAATGGTCGTCACGGAAAGGATGTGACCCATGCTGCCCTAATCGGCTATATTCAAACCGATTCACCATCTATTTGGTTGGAAAAGGTTAATGGGTGGATACAAGATGAAATCAAAAGTTCAAGCGACCCAAGCTTACGATGGAATGATAATGACATCCTAAAAGCCGACAGCAACAGCGGTAGAGTTGCGTCCTTCACTTCGCAAAGCATAAGGTTATCAGGAGACGAATTAATAATGAAACATATTTGGGTGGATTTTGCAAATCTCGAATAGTGGACTTAACAGTTGTCACACATATGAAACTGGCAGCCGAATACAAAATCGACTGGAACAGATGCGAGGGCTGCTATATTCTCTATGGAGAAATCGGCATTATTGAGTAAGTTCCTCACTACTTCAGACTTACCTTCATTTATACCATCTCGTCTTACCGACTCAAACGCATTCTGCGTATTAAGCATAGGGCTTATTATTTCAGTTCTGCTTTGACCTTTAAGACGAAATCAACCGAAACATCAGCAAGAGATGCAACCCTTTCAACACTAAAATCAGTATTAAGTAAAAGGTTTTTCACAAACCGCTCGCTAGCTTCTCTTCTCACCGAATCAAACGCATTCTGTATCCCACTCGGCCTTTAAACTTGCTCGGTACATTTGGGTTGACATGGTAGATAAAAAATTAAAGGCTTTCGATCTCCTCAACGGATAGACCGGTGCCTTTGGCGATATCGGCTATGGACACGCCCATTTTTTTAAACTCCAGAGCAATCTTACGCTTCTCGGCCTCTGCTTTGGCACGTTCTTTTTCAGCTCCCTCTATAAGAGCCTCCCTCCGAACCGAATCAAATGCATTCTGCGTATCCCACTTAGCCTTTAAACTTGCTTCGTATGCCATACGTTCCTCCTTTCTTAGTTTTGCTACTTCTGATATCTTAAAAATAAGCTGAAAAATCCGCTTATCCAAAAATGTCGGGATCTTTTTCAAGGTACTCATGTGCTTCAACAGGTACATCCATTTGTCCATGTCGTTAAGCAAGTCGCCGCCACTTCTTACAAAATTAGGCAATTTATCAGATTCTTATCAGCTTTCATTGGCCTGATAGAGCCCTTACGGGGTTCCAAGAACTTAAAACCCAACTTATTGTAAAATAATTTTCCCGAAGTCTTTTCCATCAATGCGATGTCGTGGAAGTATTTGTCTTGCTCTTCGGCATCCATATTAAATTCCAAAATGCCAATAAGGTAAACCTCCGGCAGTTCGTAATCGTTTGATTCCCGTCCCTTCTGCAATAGCCGCTGAATAAGCCGGGATACATAGAACAACACCCTGTCCTTGAAATAATCCTGCCGAATGCGCTGCATTTCCACAATGAAGTATTCGCCGTTATCTCCACGACAATGCAAATCGAAAATGACGCGTTTGTCCGTACCATCATCTCCGTCATGTTCATTAGGAGCATATTCGAGTTCAGCAATATGCTTCTCCCCCTGAAACAGGTCATTCAGAAACTCTATCAGTATCTCCTTATTGGGTTCCTGTCCGAAAAGATGGCGAAAACCCCAATCCGTCAATGGGTCGATGAATTTTCCAATAGTAGGTTGTTTTGATTTGGTCATGTGCAAATATAAAACAAAAAAGACAATAAGACTAAAATATTTAGTTCTATTGTCTTTTTTTGTAAATGCAGATCTTTATTGATGTATAGATCCGCTATCCTTTACAAAAGCGGCAACCGTATTGCGATGTACACCCAAAAGACGGCCGATGCGGCAGCCCTTGCCAAATTATTGTTATTGTCATAGGTATTTCCATCCAAATTAATTACTATTGTCAGTAAATTAGGGATTGTAAACCCTAAATCTAAACAAAGCTTACCAATGTCAGAAGCACAGAAGAAAATATTAGAGCAACAGCTTTGGAATATTGCTAATACGCTAAGAGGGAAAATGAATGCGGATGAATTTCGCGATTACATTCTTGGATTCATCTTTTATAAATACTTGGCAGAAAAAATGGAGATTTATGCTAATTCCATTTTGAAACAGGACAATATACGGTTTAGAGATATCAAAGAAAATACGAAAGAGGGTAAAGAATATATTGAAGCGATAAAGGAAGAGGCCCTTGAAAGGTTGGGTTATTTCCTTAAACCTTCTGAGCTTTTTAGTGAGATTGCAAAGCGCGGAAAAAGCAACACGAACACGTTTATTCTTGAAGACCTACAAAAAATTCTGACTAATATCCAGCTGAGTACCATGGGCACGCAAAGTGAGGAAGATTTTGACAGCCTCTTTGAAGACATGGATCTCAATAGCACGAAGCTTGGGAAAACTCCCGAAGCAAGAAATGCAATCATCGCAAAAGTACTGGTACACCTAGACGAGATTGATTTCAAATTGGAACATACCGAACTGGACGTATTGGGTGATGCCTATGAATATCTAATCGGCCAGTTCGCAAGTGGTGCAGGAAAAAAGGCAGGAGAATTTTACACACCCCAGGAGGTATCGAAGATATTAGCCAAATTAGTAACTACAGGGAAAAACAAACTTAAATCTGTATATGACCCTACATGCGGGTCAGGCTCGTTGTTGCTCCGCGTGGCTCGGGAGGTGAAGGACGTGAATAATTTCTATGGGCAGGAAATGAACCGCACGACATACAACCTCGCGCGGATGAATATGATTTTGCATGGCGTGCATTATCGAAAATTCGACATCAAACAAGAGGACACTTTAGAACATCCACAGCACCTTGGTTTACAAGCCGAAGCGATTGTAGCGAATCCTCCTTTTTCAGCCAAGTGGAGTGCCAACCCACTCTTTATGACGGATGACCGTTTTAGTCAGTATGGAAAACTGGCCCCAGCAAGCAAAGCAGATTTCGCTTTTGTACAGCATATGGTCTACCATTTGGCAGAAAACGGAACAATGGCTATTGTATTGCCACATGGAGTTCTATTCCGTGGTGCCGCAGAACTCCAAATACGCAAATACCTAATTGAGCAAAAAAATTATTTGGATGCCGTTATTGGTTTGCCTGCTAATATTTTCTACGGAACCAGTATCCCGACTTGTATTCTGGTATTTAAAAAGTGCCGTGAGACTCCCGATGATATTCTATTTATTGATGCCAGCGGGGAGTTTGAAAAGGTGAAGAACCAAAACATGTTACGAGAGCAACACATCGATAAAATTGTAGAAACCTATCGTAGCCGGGCTGTTATCGAAAAATACAGCTACCTGGCCACCTTGAAAGAAATTGCCGAGAACGATTATAACCTTAATATTCCGCGCTACGTCGACACGTTTGAGGAGGAAGAAGAAATCGACATTCAAGCTGTAATGCGAGAGATAAAAGAGCTCGAAGCCAAACGTGCTCAACTCGATGTTGAAATCGAAGGTTACTTTAAAGAACTAGGCCTAGTATTTTAGTTTTTTGCACCTAATAATCCCTAATTTTTATAGCTAAGATAATTGAATCACCTAGATGGCGAATAAGAAATTAAAAGTAGGTAACGTTCCCAATTTGAGATTTCCGGGGTTTGAGGGGGAGTGGACAACGAAGAAGTTGGGGGACGTTACGGATAAGATAAATAGTGGAAAAACTCCTTTAGGTGGCGAATCAGCTTATACCGACCGAGGCGTCCTTTTCATTAGGAGCCAGAACGTTAGTGATAACCAGCTAGAGTTGAAACATTCGGTATTTATTCCAGAAGAAGTAAATAGCCAAATGAGGAACAGTATTGTTCAACCAAACGATATACTATTGAATATTACAGGAGCATCATTAGGCAGAAGCTGTGTTGTACCCCACAACTTTGAAGTCGGAAATGTCAGCCAACATGTTTGTATTGTAAGGTTAGATAAGGAACACGTTCCGCGGTTTATCCAACCCTTTTTTTCGTCGATTAAAGGCCAAAATATATTTAAAAGCTTGCAAACTGGAAGTGGTCGCGAAGGTCTGAATTTTGAAAACATCAGAAACGTAAAGTTAAATTTTCCGGCTATCGCGGAACAACAGAAGATAGCCTCTTTTTTTTCGTTGATAAATGAGCGTATCCAAACCCAAAACAAAATAATTAAACAATTAGAAACCTTAATTCAAAATTTTAGAAATGATATATTCCAACGGAAATTAAGGTTTAAAAATGAAATTGGCGGTGATTTTTCTGAATGGATAGATGTAAAAATTGGGGATATACTGAAAATTGGCAGTGGTAAAGACTATAAGCATTTACGGCCCGGCAATATTCCAGTATTTGGAACTGGTGGGTTTATGACATCAGTTGATGATTACCTACATAACGGAGAAACAGTCTGTATTGGAAGAAAGGGAACTATTGACAAGCCAATGTATTACGATGGGAAAATTTGGACTGTAGACACGTTATTTTATACACACTCATTTCAATCGTGTATTCCAAAGTTTATATTTCATCTCTTTAAAACAATTAATTGGTTGGAATTCAATGAGGCATCCGGTGTCCCAAGTTTATCAAAAAGTACAATAGAAAAATTAAAAGTGCAGATTCCCTCTTTAAATGAGCAAAATATTATTTCAAATTTTCTCTTTCGAATAGATCAGAAAATCCAGACTGAAAAGCATATTCTAAGGCAGCTCGAAAAGCAGAAAAAAACATTGTTAAAACAACTGTTCATTTAAATTAAAGCTGCCTAGCAGACTTAAACTTAAACAAACAGATTTTGCGACAAAAATGTCTTTTGATTTTCTAATTTTTTCAATAGCTGAGTTTCAATTTCAATTTTTGAGTCCAAAGACGAAAATAAGCCCACGATTCGAGTTTGCTCTTCTATGCAGGGAATCGTTAGCGAAATATTGGATAACCTACCAGTTGATATACTCAAAACTTTTGACCCTTGAGATTCTTTTTGTATCTGGGTTCTCACTTTATCTGATTTAAACAAATAGCCACAAAAACCTATTGAAAAAGTCTTATTAATCGGTCGAGCTAAAATTGTATGTAATCCAGCAACTAGCTTTTCTTTATTTAAATTAACAATCTCGATACTTTTGCCTACATCATTCAAATCCTCCGAAGCATCTGCAAGAACCATATCACCAACTTCGCAATAATTCTCTTCGTTTATCCTATCAATGTTTACATCAAGGTCTATATAAGGAACGTTTTCTTTTTCAATATCAAAGAGAGTTTGAAATTTTGTGTGAATATCGCCATAGTGGATATTTTTCACCGCGCCATGCTGATAGTTTAGTTTTTCTCTAGAAAGTGAGTTGGTAATTTTAAAAGAAAATAGTTTACCTATTTTTTTTTCTTCCCATCTTGGAAAGCTATTTCCGCCACAACCATTAAATCTCAATCGTTGAGTAAAGATAGCTTTAAGAACCGATAGCTTTAACGACCCTAATTCCCTAATATTTTGTTTTGGGTTTGAATTCTTTCGTCAAGTAAAGCTAAAAATGAAGAAATTTTATTCTGCTCATTGAGCTTTGGCAAGCTTAAAGAAAGAGAAGCTAATTGACTTGAATATAAATGTACTACGGAAATACCCTGTGCCAAATTAGCTATTTCCATTTTCTTTTTACTGTTTAGATAATAAGATAAAAAGACTCCATTATTCTCGGTCTTGATAATATTCAAATCACCTCCTAATGCAATCCCAGATTTCAAAACACAGGAAGCTGTTGCTATATCGATTGTTGTTTCGCCAGAAGCAGGAATTATAACATCATTCTTTTCACTTAAAACTAAAACCGATGTGTTTACATTAGTCTTGGACTTTATTTCGTTGATAACTTCTCTGTATTGTGTATAGAGTTCGCCATATCTTATGCATTCAGTAATTCCATTCTCTTCAATATCATTTTTAGAAATTCCTTTTCCTTTTGAAAACGTAGCAATCTCCCCCAATTTCTTAGTTTCCCATTCCTCAGTAAATTCAGGAAATCTCAAATTGGGAAC
>NZ_FNZR01000022.1 GCF_900109365.1 Parapedobacter koreensis
TTCCTGTTTGAGGAGAATTGGGGCTTCATCGAAAAGGGGCGAGACCGCCATACCAAAACCAGGGACGAGCTATGGCAAAACGTGCTGGAAGAAAAGGTCATGTTGGCAGAAGAGTTAAAATAAAGATATCAACCTACCACCCTATAAGATTGTCAATAGCGGCTGCATATCAGGTATTCCGAAGCTGATATTAAAAAAATTCATCGCTTGTAGACTGAATTGAGGAATTGATAGAGACGTTAGCGTTAAATTATTTAGTGACCTCCCCCCTGAAAACAGCGACAGTCATTCATGTAGTTTATTAATCAATCACTTCCCAATGGCCGCCTTTGGCTGGGCCGATACGGGTCAGTTTATTGGCCCGCTGCAATTGGCTGATGTTGCGCTCTACCGAACGCTCAGTAATACCGAGCAACCGTGCAAGATTAGGGATGGTGATTTCGGGATTCTCCCGAATGTAGGCTATAATTTTCCCCGACGTTTTCCCTGTGTCGGTCGCCCTCTCGGCATAAACAACGACACGGAATCCATGTTGGAAATTCTCGAATTTAGGGGCTTTCAGCCCATACTGTTCAAAGGCCTCGCGGATACGCCGGATTCCTGAGCCGTACTTTTCTATCAATTGAGCTTCCTTAAAGGTAGCTGCGACTTTACGGTTGCGGGCGTAGGAAGAATAGTCATCGGCAAGCAGCTGCTCGATGGTGATCGTGTCCGGCAGGTGACCGGGATTGAAAAACTCGATATAATCGTCAAAGATTTTTACCGACGAATCGCCGCTATTCATATAATCACGATGGACAACCATATTGGTGACGATTTCACGCAGTGCCGGCATCGGATATTGCCAACGCTCCTCACGCTGTGGGTCGCCGGTAATAATGTATTCCTTATTGATGTGCTTCCGGATGAACGCCAATACTTCTTCCACTTCGGTAAACAGGTCGCTGCGGGATGTCTGGCCATCCTTGATACTGGTTGGTGTAGAAAAGCGGCCCAATTCAAACGACTCTATACCAATGGTAAAACCTTTGACAGGCTTGCCGCTATCGTCAACCCCAATTAGCACCTTTCCTCCCTTGCTGTTTGCAAACGCCGTCAACGACTCAATGACCCCGTCATTAAACGAACTCTTGAATTCGGTAGAGCTGTTTTCGCGCGTCTGCTGGATTTCCTCCGTAAAGAGAATACCGTATTTCTCCCGGTATGGCTTTGAAAGTGGAAGAGATACCAAATGGTTTGCATGTTGAATTAAAATATACCGAGCAGAAAGTAAAGCAACCCGCTACGATGCCCGTGTCCGCTTCTTTTTCCGTCCCTGCCACCAGATGACCGCTCCGGTCACCGGCAGACTGGCACAGATCAGTGAGATGCCGAAGGCAAGAATCTTGCCCGGCAGACCAAAGATGTTACCGATGTGGATGTCGTAGTTCATGGCGCGGTATTTTGCGCCGGGGGATTTGTCGATGTAACGATGGCCGCTTAGCTTTCTTCCGTCTGTAGCCTCATAGGTGTTCAGCGTATACTGGTATCGCTGCCGCCCGTAAGGGTAGGCCAAGCCCGTAACGGGTGCGCCCGTTCCCGCATCCGGCAGGTTCAGTAGGTAATACCGTGCTCCGGGCATATCAGCCCATAGATCCCTGACAATCCGTTCCAGCGGTCCCTCCGGGCCGGGCAGGCGGTTGTCTGTTACGGTCACCGTGCCCGAGGGGCGCTCCCCGCCGTCCAGCAACCGCTGCACGGTATGGTCTACCTGCGGGAAAGCCCACACCAGCCCGGTCAGTGCCAGTACCAATGCAGGCACCAGCGTGTAAAAGCCCAAAATATTATGCAGGTCATAGTTTTTCCGCTTCCAGCGTGTCCGGTCCGTCCACACGAAGCGTATCCGCTGCCGCAATGCCGATCGTTTGTGCGGCCACCACAGCACCAGTCCAGTTGCCAGCAACACGGCAAACACCACTGTACTCCAGCCTACGATCCACCGGCCTGCACCAGCCAGCAGCAGGTCGAAATGCAGGTGGAACACCAGGTTGAAAAACTCGTATTTCGTGTTTTCCATGTACATGACACCGGCTGTGTACGGATCTATGTAGCAGGTATAGTAGTAGGGGTATTGCGCCCCATAGTGCCATGCATCCGCATCGAAACGGTAAGCGATAAACCGGACAGCGGCATCCGGCCGGTTGGGAATGAATACTTGGTTTGCCGGATGGCCGATCGCCTTTTCCGCCGTTTCCCTGAGCCGGTCAAGCGGAACCATGGCGTGGCTGCCGGGCACCACCCGCTGGCGTTGCCGATAGATAAGGGGGGTGATTTCATCCACGAATGCGTACAGGCATCCGGTGATACTCAAGATCAGCACCACCAGCCCGGACAGCAGTCCGAGCCAGCGGTGCAGCCATAATATAGTTCCTTTCGCCGTCAATCCCTAAAACTTAAAGGTGAGGCTGGCCAACCAGTTTGCCAGTTTCTGCGGGGTTCCGTTCGTGTTCCAATAGTGCTCGTCGAGCAGGTTGTTGCCCTTCAGCGCGATGCGGTACCGTTGCCGGTCGTAGAACAGTGACGCATTCAGTAGGGTATAGGCAGGTAGGCTGAACGTATTGCTGGCTTCGTACCAGGATGCACCCACGTAGTTCCCACCGGCGCCGAAGCCCAGTCCGGCAGCCTTTCCACGGGTGAGGAAGTAGCTCACCCACAGGTTGGCCATGTGCGCTGGACTATTCACGAGGAACTTACCTTCCACGTTGGCGTTGGCCTTTTCGTATTTGTTCTGGTTATAGGCATAACCCGCGATGACATTCAATCCCGGCACGGGGTTAGCCAGCACTTCGGCCTCCATGCCCTTGCTGCGCTGGGTGCCGTCCTGTACGGTGAAATTCAGGTTGTCCCGCAGCTCGTTGCGCATGGCGTTGGTGACCATGATATCGTAGTAGCTCACCGTCGCACTCAGCTTGCGGCTGCGGGCTTCGTATTTGATCCCGCCTTCCCATTGGTTGCCGTACTGCGGTTTCAGGTTCAGTATGGTATTGTCGGGTTGGGTCACCGGCCCCATGTTCTGGAAACCATTGAGGTAGTTGGCAAACAGCGACAGCCGCTCCGGCAGTATTTGGTAGACGATGCCCAGCTTGGGTGACAGCGAATTCTGCGCATAACCACCGGCGTACAGGCCGGTGGCCGGATTGTAGGACCCATCGGTGAAATACCGGTCAAAGCGCAGGCTGGCCATCACCATCAGCTCCGGGGTGACATTCAGCACATCGGAGGCGTAGGCAGCCCATGAGTTACCCACGAAATTTGTGGCCACAAAGCCCCTTGCCGCCGAAAGGTTTTCCAGTGCCGTGGCACTGAAATTAGGGATCGGCCTCCGCAGGTTCACGGTATCGTACGGTACCGTCACGCGGTTCAGCTCGTAGTAATTTTGGTTGTAATCCAGGCCTACCACTACCCGGTTTCGCAGGCTGCCCAAACGGAAATCCCCCACGAAGTTCTGCTGTAGCTGGATGTTCCCAAAATTCTCCGGGGTCTGGTTACGTACGGTGCGCGCCACCGTGCTGTCGGTTAGCAACGTGTGCGTAGGCGCGTAGTAGTGCTCGTAATACCCATGCGAAAGCAGGTAATTCGTTTCCGAGCGCCATTGCTCCGAAATCCGGTAGGTCACCCGTGCCTGTAGGTTATATACACCGTTCGCGGCATCGATGGCATTATTCAGCAGCGGCTGCTTATAGTCCACGGGGATGTCCGCCATGCTGCGTGCGCTGATGTTGGCGAGGTTTCCGATCACCATCGTATAGCCGGTGTAAGCACTCTGTGTGATTTCCGCATCGATCAGAAAAGTCAGCCGATCACTGGCCTTGTAGAGGAAGCTCGGTGCAATCGTGTAGTTCTTGGAATAACCCTGCTCCTGGAAGGATGCTTCGGTCTGCGCAACGGCGTTCACGCGCAGCAGTGCTGAACGTTCGGCATTCAGCGGCGTGTTGATATCCGCCATGAGGCGGCCGAAACGGTAGCTGCCTGCCGTGTAGCTCACCTCGCCCGCATAAGCATCGAACGGCTGCTTGGTCACGTAGTTGAAGACCCCACCGAAGGTGGCACCTCGGTTGCTGCCATACAGCGTGCCCGACGGGCCCTTCAGCACCTCCACGTGTTCCAAGATCGCTGGATTCATGGGTAGGATGGCGCTGGTCATCAATCCGTTCCGCATTCCGTTGAAATTCGCGAACCCCCGGATGCTCATGCCCTGCGATCCGCCCCCGGCAAAGTTAGGTACGGCACCCGGTACGTTGCGGTACAGGTCGGTGCGTTCGGTGACGAGCTGCTCGGAAATAAGTTCCCGACCCACCACACTATATACCTGCGGATTTTCCAAGTTGGCCAGCGGCAGCCGGGCCACCTGTTCGGAAGCCTTGTCGGCGTATTTGTTGATCTTCTCGCCGTTCACCTGCACCTCCTGCAGGGTCTGGGCGTCCTCGTCCAATGTAAAATCGACTTCCACCCAGGCACCGCTGGCTACCAATACCGGTTGCGTGCGGGTCTTCATGCCCACCGAAGTGGCTCCCAGGACGTAATTGCCCGGTTCTACCTTCTGGAAGGTGTAGCGGCCTTCAGCATCAGTCTGGGTCTTACGTCCTCGCAGGGCGACGGTCACAAAGGGTGCTGGCTGGCCGTCACGCGTACGCACCGTGCCCTGCACGGTAGCCGACCCATCGGCAGTCTGTATGGTTACCTGCCGTCCGTTTTCGCGTAAGCCCGCCAGGCGGTTGCCGAGCAGCTCGTGCAGCAGTTCGCCCAACGGCCTGCCGGTGGCGTCGACATATACGGAGCGATCCAGGTCCAACTGGCTGTCGCTGTACGATAGCGTGATTCCGGCCTTTTCGGCGATGGCGTCCAGCGCACTGCGGAGGGTTACGCCGGTCAGGCGGAGGGTCACCGGTGTTTCCAGCACCCGCTGTTGCCCAAGCGCGCGGGATCCGGCAGCCAGGACGGTAAACAATAGGAGAACTGTAATGAGCAATCGGTTTTTGGCGAATATTTGCATAGATTTGTGAACGTGTTAATTAATGGTGAAACATGACTTGTTAATTGACCGCCCGGTACAACGTTTGGCGATGGCGTACCGGGTTTTCTTCCTGATTTATCGATAGATTTTGAATTTCTTTCCCTGTTGTTCGTAGTTGAATTTGATGGCATAGGACAAGCTTTCCAGCACCCGGTGTACCGTCGGGTTGTCAAATTGCCCGCTGTAGGTTTCCCGCAGCAGCGCGGAATCCGTTACCTCGATATCGATCCCGTACCAACGTTCCAGCGCAGCGACGACCTCCGATAGTGGCATCCCGTCAAACCGCAGCCGATTGTCCTTCCAGGCCGTGTACCGTGCCGGGTCAACCCGGGCAACCGCAAGCGGCTGGATAGGCTGTGCAATCACCCGCTGTCCCGGTTCCAGCACGACGGAGTCCGGTTGATTTTTCCGGAGAAAGGCTACTCGTCCTTCTTCGAGCACCAGCTCGGTACGGTTTTCCGTGGGATAGGCCCGCAGGTTGAACTTGGTTCCGAGTACATGAGTACGGGTTTCGCCACTGCGTACGGTGAATGGCACCCCATCCTGTCTGACGATGCTGAAATAACCCTCACCTTCGAAATCCACCGTCCTTTCCCTGTGGTCGAATGCAGCCGGAAAGCGGATATAACTCCCCGCATTCAGATGCACGGTGCTGCCATCTGGCAGAATGACCTTTGCCTTCTGGCCGGGTTCGGTACGGTATTCCCGGAAAGCGGGTTCGGTGGTCGCGAGTGAAACGTTATGGGCTTTAGGTGTAATCAGCCAGTATACGGCCACGCTCACGGTGACCAATGCCAGCAGCGATGCAGCGACCATCCATAACCGGGACAGTCGCCTGGTTTGGCGCTCCGGCTTTCCGCTCCGGATATGGTTTTCGCGTAGGCGTCCCCATTCCCGGTCTTCCAGTGTCTGGAGGTGGGCGAGGTCCGGGATGTCCGGCAGACCGGGGTCTTCGGCCAGCCATCGTTCCACGGCAGCCTGTTCCTCGGCGGTGCAGCATCCCTCATAGTACCTGTCCAGCAGTTCCTGTGTGATCTTCATCTGGATAATACGGGACAAGCCCGGTATTTTCCTAAATGGCTGCGCAATAAAAAATGTAACTTATTGATAGTCTGCGAGAAATTTTCGGAGTGCGGCCACCGTCCGGTAGAGGTGGTACTCCACCGCCTTTTCCGATAGCGCCATAGCCAGCGCAATGGAGCGGTTGTCCAGCCCTTTTTCCCGGCTCAGGCGGTACACGGCCTGTGCTTGTTCGGGCAACCTCGTCAATACACCGTCAATGCGCTCACGCAGCTCACGGTAGCGTATTGCGTCCTCGGTGCTGTTCGCTCCGGCGGGGCGGTCGCTTTGTGCCGCTTCAAGGTGGTGGCGGTGTTGTCCGGTCGCACGCCAATGTCCCTGTGCTTCCAATTTAGCGGCGCGGTATAGATAGTGATGCATAGGGGTTCCTGGCTTTAGCAGGGCCCGTTTCCGCCAGGCCATCGCAAACACATCCTGCGCCAAGTCGGCGGCCGTCTGTTCGTCGTTCACGTAATGCAAGCAGATGGCAAACACCTGTTTCCATTCCCTGCGGTATAGCCGCTCAAAGGCAGCCTCATCCATGCCGGGGGTCGCTGCGTTGTCAGGCTGTATCGCTTCGGATTCCATACAGCGCAAAATTAGCGTTATTTAGATTAACTCCAAATAGAATCTGTTAAAACTGCCTATTTGAAACGCACCATCCGGATGTATTCGATTAATACGCAAGGCGACTGGTGCTAACTAGACCTGAACCGAGGCTATTACTACTTGGTTACCGCCTCGATCTTCAGCGCCTATTACGCACCTGCCCCGCTGGGCGCAGGCACGGCGCGAGTTCGAGTGGGCATTAGACACGATAGCTTCAGGGCTTCACATGCGTTACCCGAAATACTGAAGCTATATGCCGTGAAACGACAGGTAATGAATGAAAGGCCGGATGCCCAGGCCACCAAAGAACTTGGCTGAAATAATCCCTGCCAGTAATCAACGAGCTGGGCAAATGGAGCGGTATGGTATCACCTCGATGCCAAATCGCAAAGCCAAGCGCTGAAAAGAATGAGCCAATTGGACATGGGAGGTCTGTTCGTACTTACGCTCAGAAAAGGACCCGCAGGTCTGGGCACATACGTTCTTTGGCAGTTATACATGTGTTCTCTGGGTAGGATTATAATGAGTGGCGTTTTAGCGTCCTTCAGAAATGGCATCCAAGCACCAAAAAATATTAAAATACCTATTTTGGCGTATTGATTCGAGACATATTTTATCTTTTATTTGAAAAAATTCTAAAAACCATTCAACAAAGCCAAACAAAACGTATTTTCATTAGAATTTTTACCTTATAAAACAAACAACAAATACACAAAACATCTAAATAATCAAAACTACTCTTATACAAACATGAAACAACTTAAACTCATCCACAGAAGCCATCTCTTTTTGGTGATGCTTGTAACACTCGCTGCAATCTTTATCTATAGTTGCCAAAAAGAGCAATCTGCTATCCCCGAAGCAATAGAAGAAGAGCCAATAGGCATAGCCATGGAAGTCTTCCGGCAGAAAAATAAAGAAACGGTATCAGATACTTCCAACATGGACTACCGCCAGAAACTCGGGCGAACGGTAGACTGGGGGCAAGCCTATTACAATAGACTGGGCGACACACTTGTAGTATTCGCACCCGTCGGGTTATCTGAGGCTTTGTACTACTATCAAGACGATAGTACCAGCACCGAGATAAACAGCTGGATACGCCTCTTGAATGCCGGGGACACATGGCAAATACAGCTCATCACGATGTTTCCCGATTCGGTCGGCCAAGAGCGCTTCTCCGGGCTGGCCATCGTTAATGACTGGTACACCGGAGTTGGCGTTTATTCAACATTGCTGGACGGAAGACCCGTATCCAGGCAGCATTATCTTACCGCGAGGGGCAATTCAAAAACGATGCTCAGCATGGGCGGCGTTAATTGTACGTCCAGCACATACCATTCTTGTGTGACTGCGGGCTCTTACACCCATTGCACAGCTCATACTTCGCTGGATTGCACTTATAGCGATGAAGGACCGATGCCGGAAGAATATCAGGGGCCGGGGGAAGGTGGCGGTGGTGGTCCCGGATATAATCCACCTCCTCCTACTAAAAATTGGGACATCAAAAATGAAATTGATAATCCATGTTTAAGACAGACTATTGATAAGTCACTGAATCGATCAAAACCCGTGATGGGCTTAATTACCGACATCATCAAGGAATTAGACGGAGACAACATCGTTAATATAAACGTTATTGATGGAATAACTAAGACTGGAAGGCCCGGAGAGGTGACCAATTCAACATTAACGACAATAGGCGGTGTCCCCAAAAGATTCGTCGCAACCATTGTACTTCATGAAAACTATATGCCGGATGCATCACAAGAAGGAGCCCTTGCTATATTTATTCATGAGGTGCTGCACGCATATTTACAGAAAGCCGATCTTATCAATAAGGCTAAGACAAATCAACACCAGACGATGGCTACAAAATACGTTGCGCCCATGGCAAGCTATTTGCAGGAATTATTTGGGTTATCCCAATACGATGCCTTTTCCTTAGCATGGGCTGGTTTGACCTACACAGGTGCTTACGCCAATGTGACATCTTTTGACATCGGGGGAACTACTTATTTGAAAAGTGATGTCACACAGGCATCTTCAAGGTACATGGGCAGGGGGGCAGATGGAAACCTGATAATGGGCCGGGAACTATGTGATAACTAATTGAATGATAATGAATATCATACTAAAATGGCTGCTTATCGGCTGGTGCTGCGGAGCTGCAGCTGGTGCCATGGGGCAAGAGAAAAAATACATCATGCTGGACATGTTGGACAGCCTGGATATGCAGGATAGCCTTTACAAAGTAAGCCGC
>NZ_FNZR01000017.1 GCF_900109365.1 Parapedobacter koreensis
ATGGCCAACGCGCTTGCGGGCACTGGGGTGATGTTTCCGTTTTTCGCGCCTTTGCTGGGGTGGCTTGGGGTGTTCATCACGGGTTCGGACACGTCTGCCAACGCGCTTTTCGGGAAGCTTCAGTCGACGACGGCGTCGTCCATCGGTGTTGACCCGGTGGTGACGGTGGGTGCCAATGTATCGGGGGGCGTTGTCGGGAAGATGATTTCGCCGCAGTCGATAGCGGTGGCGGCCGGTGCTGGGGGATTAATCGGGCGGGAGTCGGAACTGTTCCGTTTCACGGTGAAGCACAGCTTCATCATGCTGCTGTTCATCTCGTTGCTGGTGCTGGCCCAGGCGTACGTGTTCACGTGGCTGATACCGGAGTACACGGCATCGGCGGGCCAGCAGGCGCATGCCGCCTCGGGCGGTCCGGCGGGCTACCTGTACCTGGGGATAGTGGCCGCGGTGGTACTGGTCATTGCACTGCTGGTCGCCAGTACCAGAAAAACACAGGTAGTTCCAACTCCATAAGCGGATTCAATTCATTTTTTATATATGCAAGATAACAATAGAAAAATCGGATTTATTGGTTTGGGTATCATGGGCAAGGCGATGGCCCTAAACTTGATAAAAGCGGGGTATGAGTTGTTAATACTCCGCAGCAGTAAGGCATCAAGCGAATTGGAGAAAGTTGGGGCGCAAGTGGTAGATGGCTATAGTGCGCTGGCAGGAGCCAGCGACGTATTGATTACGATGCTTCCGGATTCCCCCGATGTGGAGGAAGTGGTGTACGGTACAAATGGCGTGCTTACAGGCATAAAGGAAGGCACGCTGTTTATCGACATGTCCACCATAGCGCCCGCCGTATCGATTAAATTGAGCAACGCTTTGGCCGAACGAAATGTCGATGCACTAGACGCCCCGGTATCCGGAGGGCAGGTGGGAGCGGAGGCAGCTACGCTTTCCATTATGGTAGGTGGAAGTGAAGCCGCATTCGAAAGGGCATTGCCAATTTTTGAGGCAATGGGCAAAAATATCGTGCACATGGGTGGAATGGGCGCGGGCCAAACAGCAAAAGCATGTAATCAACTGATTGTCGGGATGACCATACAGGCTGTTGCGGAGGCGTTTACGTTGGCAAAGAAAGCAGGTGTAAACCAAGCAAAGCTACGCGAAGTACTGCTGGGTGGGTTTGCCCAAAGCCGCATTCTGGATTTGCATGGCAATCGCATCATAAATCGAAGTTTTGAACCCGGATTTAGGCTTAAACTACACCGTAAAGACATGAACATCGTTTTGCAGACCGGAAAAGCACTGGCTGTTCCGCTATACGGTGCCTCCCAAGTAGCTGCCCACATGGATGCTGCAATCGCCGCTGGCGACGGTGATTTGGATCATAGTGCACTTGCATTGCTCCTAGAGAAACTAGCAGGGATAACCGATTGACAGAAAAATGATATGCACATTTTGATAGCACCTAATGCATTTAAACACGCCCTTGATGCCCATGATGCCGCTATAAGTATTCGGAACGGACTGTTGGCAAGTAAACTTTCCTGTACCTGCGAATGTTTCCCTGTGGGAGATGGAGGGAATGGGACCTGTAAGCTAATTATAGAAAAATGTAAAGGCGAGACGTTCATAGCTACTGTTAAAAACCCATTGGGCGAGTCGGTGGAAGCACCAATAGGACTGATAGAAAACCGGACGATTGCGGTTATTGAAATGGCTGACGCTTCCGGATTGCACTTACTTCACCACTCGGCATTGGCACCGTTACGGGCAAATTCTTATGGAACAGGGCAACTCATCAAAGCCGCATTAGATAAGGGAGTGAAAGAAATCATACTCGGTATGGGGGGATCTGCAACGAATGATGGCGGCAGTGGCATCTTAGCGGCTCTCGGAGTCCGATTTTTAGACAAAGAGGGAGATGAGATTGATGAACTTCCAATAGGATTAGAACGGTTACATGCTATAGACACATCAGGGTTGGATAAGCGGTTGGCATCATGCACAATAAATATACTTTGTGATGTAGCAAATCCATTGCTAGGGCAAGACGGTGCAACGCGTGTTTTCGGCCCGCAAAAAGGGGTTTCGGCAGCCGAATTAACACAACTGGAAGCCATTTTAACGCATTACGCGGCGATCATCGAAAGGAAAACAGGAAGAGACATCGCTGCGGTGACTTCCGGCGGGGTAGCAGGCGGTGCAAGTGCAGGATTATACGGGATATTGGATGCCCAATTGGTCAATGGTATTGATTACTTTTTGAAACTTACGCAATTTAGGGAATCGCTGAAAAAAAGCAACCTGGTAATCACCGGCGAAGGGAGTCTTGATGCCCAAACGTTATATGGAAAAGGTCCATACGGCATTGCTCTGCAGGCAAAACAATTGGCAATACCGGTTATTGGCCTCGCCGGGGTTGTCCCTAACAATCAAGCAAAGGAACTGGAAGATTATTTTGATATGATGCTGGCTTTGGGAAACGGTCCGATGTCATTGGAAGAAGCATTGCAAACGACGGCCCAAAATCTTGAACGCGTAGCAAGGCAAATAGGTAATTTTATCGCTTGTTATCATCAGAAATCTCTGAATACCATGCGCAAACAATAATGCAACAATTTTCTATATTAATTTCTTATATTTAACCCCGACTAATTATTTGATTCCTAAGTTTGGTTAAACAATTAAGAAACGTTGAATTTGGACGACAAACAGCTCATGATCCAGTTCAAAAATGGCGGCGAACCTGCCTTTAAGGCCATTTTTGATCTATTCAACAAGCGTTTGCTTTATTTAGCGACAACCATTGTACATGATGAAGCTATGGCGGCAGACATTGTGCAGGACGCTTTTGTAAAGCTGTGGAACCGCAGGGAAAGTTTCAATGATATGATGGCTGTAAAAGCTTTCCTATACTTGTGTGTGAAAAATTCTTGTCGAAATGAATATAAACATAACAAAGTTGTAGAAAAATACCTTTCCAGGCAAGAAGAGCCAATTGAAAGTCCTATCATGATGGCCAAAATTATCGAAGCAGAGGTCTTAAATAATTTATACAACGCCATTGAAAAACTTCCTGTGGCTTGTCGGGAAGTTGTGCTACTAAGCTATTTTGAAGGAATGAGTAATCAAGAGGTTGCAAAACAACTGAATATCTCCATCAACACGGTGAAAACACAAAAACTACGAGCATTGCGGAATCTTAGGATGTTCTTAAAGGACTTATCGCCGGGATTGGTAATATTGGTAACAGAAATACTGCAAAAATTGCGTCACCCAATTTGACGGTTTGATTGTTCTTCACTACAAGAGAAATGAGCCAAAGCGACTATATTAATTTTGAAATTGCTGAGTTAATCGGCAAGTACTTGCGTAATGAAATTAGTGAGGAGGAAATGGTCGTTTTGGAAAACTGGAGAACGGCTGATTTGAGTAACAGGCACCTTTGGAATAAGTTGACTAACGGTGATTATACCAGTCGCCAATTAAAACAATGGCCAGATAATGCCCAGTCCGATGCCTTATGGATGCGATTACAAGGTCAAGTAATGCACAGCACCAGTATCCATAAACGGAAATTTTTTGCATGGCGGATTGCGGCTGGGTTTGTGGTGCTCGTGCTTGCTGTTGGGGTTGTTTTCTACCTTTCTGATAAACAAGAACCTGTTCAGACTGCTACTGTATCGGCTGCTGATGAGCTTCCAGTGGGTGGGCTATCAGTTCCGAGTGGGGTCACATTGGTCACGGGAGATGGGCAAAGGGTGGTATTGGATGATGAGACTGAGGTATGGCATGAGGTGGATGGAACCCAGATAAACCGGGATAAACAAGGGTTGTCATATTTCGCAAAGGAAACACCCGTTCGGGGAAGGCCTGTCGCCCATACTGTCATGACACCGGCTGCTCGTACGTATAATTTGGTACTCGCCGATGGTACAAAGGTCTGGTTGAATGCTTCGTCCTCGATTCAATATCCTACCGCTTTCGAGGTATCAGAACGGCGTGTGACATTGCATGGGGAAGCTTATTTTGAAGTTGCTGAGGATAAAACCAGGCCATTTATTGTCATGACTGGCAAATCCCGTATCCAAGTATTAGGAACACACTTTAATGTTAGATCCTATCCTGGTAATGGTGTCGAAAGAACAGCCTTACTTAGCGGTTCGGTAACAGTAATGGATATCAAACGTAAGCACATGATACAATTACAGCCTGGTTTTGAAGTAATTGTAGACGATGATCGGCCAATGATTATCCAAAAAACAGACGCAAACAAAGTATTGGCCTGGAGACAGGGGCTTTTTGTATTTGAGAACGAGCGATTGGAATCGTTACTGGCAGAACTTTCCAGTTGGTATGACATCCATCCCCACTTTGTAGATCCGGAAACCAAGAATTACCGTTTTACAGGTCGATTACAGCGCTATACCGATATCCAAACCCTGTTGGATATCATTACAGAAACGGCAAAAGTAAGATTCTCCTTAAAGAATAATCAATTGCTTGTCAACAAAGCAAAATAGCATTTTTTTAGTGCCAATATGTTTTCCTTGCTTTGTAATCATTGCAAGGCGATTGGCTTTATAAGTCGTTTTTGTGAACCTGAATTTTTTTTATAGCACGTGTCACCCGTTTTCCATTTCCTATTGTTTCCATTACAAATCCCGGAAAGCAAGGGATTGCCAATTAAAAACTGATTGATTAACCATTTAATAATGAATTATGATGATACCTCATGCTTACTTTGGTAGGAAGGTCAGATTCGGCTGTATGTCATTTGCCTTTATGTTGACAGCAATGGTTGCCTGGTCATCCCCACAATATCGGCTGACCGTGAACTTGACTAATGAAAAGCTTGTTAAATTGTTCCAGATTATCCAACGGGAGACTGACTATCAGTTTATTTACAACGATGAGGACCTAGCGGATGCTCCCCTTATCCAGGTACACGCTGTTGAAAAATCCGTAGAATATATTTTGAATGAATCGTTTAGAAATACGGGATTGCGGTACCGACTTCGAAATAATACGATTGTTGTCTCCAAGCAAATTGTCCCGGTTCAGCGTGAAATCACTGGACGGGTAACGAACGAACAAGGGGAGCCGCTGGAAGGCGTCACGATTTCGCTAAAAGGACGTAGCATCGCCACGACGTCTGATGCTGAGGGCTATTACCGATTGATGTTGCCTACAGCTGACACCGGATCCTTGGTGTTTACCATTGTGGGGTATGAAACTTTTGAAGCACCGCTATCATCAGTAAGCGTGATAAATGTGTCTTTGAAAGAGCAGGTAAGCGATTTGGGTGAAGTAGTGGTCGTTGGCTACGGTGTACAGCGGAGACAAGATCTTACGGGTTCTGTTTCCTCGGTGGGTATAGACAAAATTAGGGACCTGGCTGCTACCCGTGTCGATCAAGCCTTATTGGGAAAAGCATCGGGGGTTCATGTCAAACCCGTATCAGGAGAACCGGGTGCAGCCCCCAAAATAAGAATAAGGGGCATCGGCAGTATTTCTGCCGGGTCAGACCCATTATACGTGATTGACGGGTTTCCCACCTCAAACATTGACAACCTGAACCCGAACGATATCGAGAGTATGGATATTTTGAAAGATGCATCTGCTACAGCTATCTATGGATCACGGGGAGCGAACGGCGTGGTACTGATCAACACAAAACGAGGTTCCGAAGGAAGGACAAGCATCAGTTTTGATACTTATTTTGGGTTCCAACGGCTTGAAAAGAAGCCAGTATACATGAATGCAATGGAGAGTGCTATCTATTCCTACTACGGTATTAAAAATCAGAATATAGATGAGGGAAATGATGTCTCGGGACTACCCGAAACATGGCCAATTAAAGTGCCTCAAGTATCCCTCGATGTTTTGGACGGTCGCAATACGAATGATTATGAAGCGTTGGATGAGATTTTACAGACGGCTCCTATGCAGCAATATCAGCTTTCGGCTACCGGAGGAAATCAATCGATTAGGTATGCAATAAGCGGGGAATATTTGGATCAGGAAGGGATCGTGATCAACAATGATTTTAAGCGCTATTCCCTTCGTGCGAATTTTGATGCACAATTATCAAAGCGGTTGACAGTAAAACTCAATCTCAACCCTTCTTTTACGCATAGGGATCTTGTGCCGGCTGGTGGGCCAAACAGCACTGTGGAGGATAGAAGTGCAGTGGGAGGTGCGCTACATGTACACAATTTCTATCCACTGCTGGTAGATGAAAATGGAAATTATGATAAAAATGGTGAGTATTTCCTTTTTTCAGGTCTCGAAGCGCAAGGTAATTTTCCGAACCCGCTGGCCGTAGCCAGGGAAATTCAGAGCAGTCGAAAGGGAATAAGCTTTTTAGGAAATATTAACGCAGAGTATCTTATCACGGACAACCTAAAATTCAACACGTTATTCGGCGGTAATTTAATTAATTTTAAGCAGGCTTACTTCGAGCCCATGAATTCGGCCTTCTTTAACGTCCCCGCATCAGGAAGGGATGATACCTCCATGGGAATCAATTGGATCACAGAAAATACGCTCAATTATAGAAAAGCTTTTAATCGGCACAACATCGAAGGATTGGTCGGTTTCACGGCACAGCATGATCAGCTCGAAACCAACTTTCTTTTCAGCAACCAATTTCCCAATAACTTGGTGCCTACATTGAGTGCTACGAGCGGAATTATTACGGATGGGTCGTCCGACATCAGCGAATGGTCGATGCTTTCGTATCTGGCGAGAGCGAACTATAATTTTAATAATAAGTACTACGTCACAGCGTCTATCCGTACAGATGGTTCATCGCGTTTTGGCCAAGAAAAAAAATGGGGAGTTTTCCCATCTGCGGCGTTGGCATGGCGTATTTCCGATGAGAATTTCATGGAGCCGATACAATTTATCAGTGATATGAAACTCAGAGCGAGCTTTGGCATAACAGGCAATAACAATATCGGTAACTATGAACACCAAGGGACTATTAACTATCTGAAATATCCGTTTGGCGGACAGGAAATTTCAGGTTATGCCCCAGAGCGGATCGCGAACCCATTATTGACGTGGGAAACCCAGCGCCAGTTTAATTTCGGTGCTGATTTGGCTGTTTTCAACAGCAGGTTGCAGTTGACCGTCGACTATTTTAATTCCAGAAATTACAATTTGTTGTTGAATACTCGTATACCTGCTACTACGGGATTCAACAATAAGCTATTGAATATTGGCGAAGTCAAAAACACAGGTTTGGAGTTTACCGTAAATTCGATAAACATAGATGGCCCTTTTGAATGGATGACAGACTTTAATATTTCTACCTATCGCAATGAGGTGGTGAAGCTCGGTCCGAATGGGGACCCGATTTATGCCGGGGGAAGTATCACCATGATTGGACAGCCGATAGGCATGTATTTCGGATGGTTGACCGATGGAATTTTTATGAACCAAGCTGAATTAGATCAAGGCCCAATCTACAATCCGGGCGCCAGGGATGCCTCCCGTATGGGCGATATCCGGTTCAAAGATGTCAGTGGTCCCAATGGTGTGCCTGACGGGATTATTGATGTAAATGACAAGACGATTATGGGATCGCCATATCCGGATTTCTTTTATGGGATGACCAATCGGTTTTCTTATAAAAATATTAGTTTAAGTATCAGCTTGCAAGGTTCGTATGGAAGTGAAATTCTCGCGATATCTAGGGTATCATCGGCTAATACGCGGGCACGGTACAGGCAACTCGCTTTCTTGAATGATTTTTGGAAATCAGCAGAAGAGCCCGGTGATGGAAAGACCCCCAGACCTAATAATGCCCCGACGGGTAATTACCGTGGAACCTACAGCCAACAGTGGCTCGATAATGCATCTTATCTCCGTATAAACAACATTACATTATCCTATGTAATTCCCGATAGATTATATAAACGATTTAATATTAACGCTTTGCGGGTATATTTGACAGCCAATAGCCCCTTTATTTTTACCAAATATACGGGCTTTAATCCAGATGTTGATTTCAGTGGTAATACATTGGAACCCGGCGTTGATCAAAACGACTATCCCACGGCGAAAAGCTTGCTGTTGGGCATAAATTTGACATTTTGAATAGCAAAATTATAAACTTAAGAGGATGAATGTAGTGTATTTCCGTCATATACGTTGGGAAACACCATTAATAACTTATTGATATGAAAAAGTTAGCTTATATAATCGTCGCGTCAATTGTAATGAGCGCGTGTAATAGTGGTTTTTTAGAGATATCTCCCATATCCACGGTGGATATCGATGCAGTTTACACAACTGATAAGGATTACCAAGATGCGGTGGTGGGCATTTATAGGGCTTTTGCTGATCAATACCAAAACTTTTGGCAGTTTGGGGATTTACGGGGAGACGATTCAGAAGCACAGATGTATAAAGGGACGGCAACTGATTTCATGAATGATTTTACACTGGATAATTCGGCGGGCATCCTTCAGAACAGCTGGGCAAACTATTATACCATGATCAATCGTGCAAATATGGTGCTCGAACGGATCGAGTCGGCAGATCCCGCAGTTGTCACCAATAAAAATCGTCACATCGGAGAAGCGAAATTTTTGCGTGCGCTAGCTTATTTCGATTTGGTTAGGATCTTCGGCGATGTACCTTTGATTACCAAGGTAATCACGGAAGAGGAGTCGTATCAAATTGGGAGATCAAGTGTAGATGAAGTATACAATGGTCTGATCATAAGTGATTTGCTTGATGCAGAGAATTTGCTGGCAAATCGATATACTGGTGTGGACGTGGGAAGGGCGACGTCAGGTGCTGCAAAGGCGTTGCTTGGTAAGGTATACCTGACAAGGCATGATTTTGTCAATGCCGAGGCCAAGTTGGCTGAAGTAACTACACTTGGATATGCGCTTTTAGACAATTTTAATGATTTGTTCGACTACTCGTCTGAACATCATAGTGAATACATCTTTGACGCTGAATATGAGGAAGGCATGAACATGGGCAGCATCTTTACCAATAATTTTTGCCCCAATGTCCCATTCATCAGCGACCACTTTGGGGTAAATGGTGTTAGAAGTGACAACCAAAACCCGACAGATGCTTTGTTTGAAATATTTGTTGATGAGGATCTACGAAAAGATATCACAGTGGCGCGTGGTATTACGGACGAAAATGGCAATTTTATTCCTTTGCCTTCGCAACAGGTACGTTCTTTTACAAAAAAATACATGACGCCAGTGGCGACGACGAACGATAGCAAGGCGAATTGGAAAGTAATCCGGTATGCTGATGTCTTGCTGATGTTGGCCGAAGCGATGAACGAAAATGGTAAAACGGATGAAGCCTTGGATTATTTGAATCAGGTACGTGAGCGGGCGGGTTTGGAAGGGTATGCTGATCTTTCGCCGGATGATGCCCGGGAGAAAATCTACACCGAACGCCGACTTGAACTTGCTTTTGAAGGGCATAGGTGGTTTGATTTAGTACGGACAGGTAGCGCTTATCGTACAATGGCTGCTTATGGCATGGAACCACATATGACCATTTTTCCAATTCCACTTGTACAATTGCAGGTGGTTAATAATCCGCAGATATTGCCCCAAAATCCGGGATATGAATAAGGAGTTTCCGTCGTGATCCGTTATATTCGTTAATTAAACCATGTCCGAATGAGTATCTTGAAGATTGTATTTATTGCATTGTTTTCCTTTGTGTTTGACATGAATGTGCAGGCAAAGGTGACCATTGTATTCGACACGGAAGTCGAGCCGGTCAACTATGGTGTTAATCTGCTGCGCCAGACCTTAATCCGCCAAGGATTGGCGGTGAGAACTTATCATAAAGATCAGGTGACCGAGATGCCGACCGTTTGGGTACTTTCTGCCAATGAAAGTGTCCCCTCATTACTGGCGCCATATCTTGAATCGACAGACTTTTCCGATATTCAGGAAGAGGGCTATAAATACCGCTGGATCAACGAGGGAAAGACATTGCTTATCTTGTCAACCGATGCCGTCGGAAGCCTGTATGGTCTTTTGGATGTGATGGAATATGCCCAGACAAAAGGGACATTTTCTTCAATACCAGGTAAACTTATCAATCCTGGGTTTGCTTATCGGATCGTCAAATTCAACCTCCCTTGGTCTCCTTACCGAACAAGCGGGGCAACGGAAGTGCATATGCATACATGTAGGGATCTTGCCTTTTGGGAACGTTTCCTGGACATGATGGTTGAAAATCGTCTGAACGTACTTTCCCTTTGGAATAACCATCCTTTTCCGTACATGATCAAGTCCAAAAACTTTCCAAAAGCGACGCCTTTTGACGATGCTGAGCTAGCAGACTGGCAAATGTTCTGGAAGACGTTGTTTCGCATGGCAAAAGAGCGGGGTATCCAAACGTTCATTGTGAATTGGAACATCGTGGTGTCTCCAGAATTTGCAGAAGCGTACGGAGTAAAAGAATACGGCGACCGATCCGAACAAGTGAAACAATACACGCGTGAATCGGTCACGCAATTGATCAATGAATATGAAGATTTGACGGGCCTAGGGGTGACATTGGCGGATTGGATGGGCAATTTTAATGAGCGTATGGAACCGCAGGAAAGGGAAGATTGGATTGAAGAAACGTTCGTTAGGGGAATAAAGACAGCAAAGCGGCCAGTCAAATTTATTCACCGATCGGTTCTTGCGGGCGACCCGATGGCCATGCGAAACCTTATTGACAAGGCTGCTTTCGACGAACCGGTATTGGTAGAGATTAAATTTAACTGGTCGCACGGGCATTCCACTCCGGTTTTGGCTATATCTCATGATTACCATTCAGGCGAACTTGATGATAGGTTTTGGGAGCCTTTGCCGGAAAATTACCGGATACAATGGATGGTTCGCAATGAGGATTTCTTTATCCTACGTTGGGGACAACCTGACTTTATTAGGGAACACATCTCCGTTAATAACCACCCTTATGTCAATGGGTACTTTATTGGGTCGGAAGGATATATCCCAGCCATGGATTACTCCCAGCGGCCTTCATCCGATAAAACATGGCAATATGCCTTTGAAAAGCAATGGTTTTTCTACAAAGTATGGGGTAGACTGCTGTATCAACCCGACACACCCGACGAGATTTTTGCTACGGCTTTTGACTTGCGCTATGGAAATCAGGTGGGGCATAAATTGCTGGAGGCTTACAAATTGGCCAGTAATATGCCGTTGCGGCTGGCATCTTTCCATCGTTCTACTTGGGACTATACCCTCTATGCGGAAGGGTTTATCGAGGCGGAGCCTTCTTCCACCGATTTTTTTGACCGTTCATCTCCTTTTATTGCGATAGACGAATTCATTCACCACGAAACTTTGGATCCGAATATGCTTGATATACCCAGCTTCGTACGGCTGTCTCTGGGCGAGGAAATCATTCCTCCTGGCAAGATTACCCCTTTGGCACTGGCAGCTTCCTCCGAGGCCGACAGTAAACGTGCGCTTGAGCTGATCGACTCATTGAAGCGACATGTGAATGAATACTCCGGCGCGCTCGGTTCGGAATTGGAAGACTTGGCTACGTGGAGTTACCTGGGACTTTATTTCGCAGACAAACTGAAGGCCGGAGTTGCGCTGGAATTGTACCAAAAAAGCGGGGATGAGGCACAAGGACATAACGCTATCGCGTTGTTGGAAGGATGCTTGAGACATTGGGATCAAGTGGTTGCCTATACCAATGGGCGATATTTTCCAACACCACATGTGAGTACCGAACGTTGGGGATCTGAATTCCAGGTATTTGGTTGGGAACAACTACGACCACAGGTACTGAGAGATATCCAAATTGCAAAAAAGATTGTTGGATTGACGGACTAAGGCCAGCGATTGATATGTCGAAAATTACTTTTATAATACTGATGTTTCTTGCCCTTTGTACCTATGGACAGAGACCTGAGCGCGTCTACATACAACATGACAATGTGGTGCCTCAAGCAACCTATGCGGCAAGGAAATTGGAGGAAGCGATATTGAATAAAGGTTATCTCGTCGGGAATGCCAACGAATCAAATTTTCAAATATCTCTCCTCTTGGATACCATCGAGATGACTGTAGAGGCCTTTTCAATCAGACTTGAAGGGAATCAAATCAGGATAACTGGGGGCGATGTAAGGGGGCTTATTTATGGTAGCTTATCGGTGGTTGAGGATTTGGAGAACGGCATCGCGCTAAAAAACATCAAAGAAAAAAAAGAGCATCCTCATTTAAGTTTCCGTGCTATCAAGTTCAACCTGCCGTGGGATGCATATCGTGAAGGGTATGCCATGGAACTGCATCTGCAAACTTGCAAGGACTTGGGTTACTGGGAGACATTTTTAGATATGATGGTTGAAAATCGTTTCAACACACTCACACTTTGGAACCTACATCCCTTCCCTTATATGATTAGACCCCGCAATTTTCCGGAAGCTAGCCCTTTTGATGATCAGGAGATGGCAGCGTGGCAAACGCTGTACAGGGGATTGTTTAGGTTGGCTAAGGAACGTGGCATTGAAACATACATCGTCAATTGGAATATCTTCGTTACCCCCACGTTTGCTAAGGCCCACGGTGTTTCAATTCCAGACGGGAAAGCGCGGATCCATTACGGCATGGGAGATACCGCGGAAGTCATCAAACGCTATACGCGCGAATGTGTTACACAGGTGCTGGAAGAATATCCGGATTTAACGGGCATCGGTTTTACACATGGCGAGGCGATGCGGGGAATGTCTCCCAAGGAACGCCAAGATTGGTTCGAAACGACTATATTGGAAGGGATGAAGCTCGCTAAGCGCAGAGCGAAGCTTATCCATCGGGTGCCGCTTGAAGTTAATTCCGAGGGCAGCGAATCTGGTCCTATAAATGTGGAACAACTGACCCGTGAATCGATGGAAAAAATAGATTATCTCGAAAAACCAATATGGGCTGAAGTAAAATTTAATTGGTCACATGGGCATTCTTCCACGAAATTGATTAAAGTACACGGGGGGCAATTGAGTGACACCTATTTCAAACCGGAACCCGAAAATTATAAAATTGCTTGGATGGTGCGTAATGAGGATTTCTTTTGCCTGCGCTGGGGGGTGCCGGATTTCATTCGCAAGCATATTGCCACAAACAATTATCCTTATGTTGGCGGGTATTTTGTAGGCTCGGAAGGATATATTCCAGCTAAAGATTACTTTTCTAAACCCAATTCTGCGATCCAATGGAAATATGCTTTCCAACGGCAATGGCTATTCTATAAATTATGGGGCCGGCTCTTGTATAATCCTGCTACGCCGGATGTGGTGTTCCAATCCGAATTTATTAGGCGTTACGGCATGGCAGGAGAAGGATTATTGGAAGCGTCAGCATTGTCAGGGAAAACGCCGCTGCGTCTTGCTTCTTCTTTTGATTTTACATGGGATTTCTCGCTTTATAGTGAAGGATTTCTGGCGATGGAAGATAATGAAATGCGGTTTATTTCCATTGATAGGCAAATCAATCAACTTCCTGCGGATTCATCTTATATGTCTGTTTATGAGTATGTAAATAGCTCAAAGGCAGGCAAATCAATAGCGGATAATCGGATTACACCGCTGTTGTTGGCAGGCATGTTGGAAACGGATTGCGGAAAAGCCTTAGCGCTAGTCCAGCATATTGATTTACCGGATGGCAATCCACTGCTATACGAGGTGGCGGATATTAAAATCTGGGCAAATCTGGGGCTGTACTTTGCACAAAAACTAAGAGGGGCAGTAGCCTTGCAGACCTATCGCTTGCTTGGAGGCGAACAGCACAAACAACAAGCCATAGGCCATTTGAAAAAAGCACTTGGCTATTGGGATGAAGTCGTAGGGCAAGCCCGACCATTATACCGGGATATGCCATTGGCGGCCTACGCTTATCCTCATGAAGGAGTGCGGAATGCAACTGGCGACAAATCGCGTTTTCATTGGGAGCGGTTGAGACCCGATGTGGAACGGGACATCGAAATAGCAAGAAATTCGACGTATCTTCCTGCTAAGTAGTTATGTAAGTGTTAATTATACCTTATTGATTTTTTATGAGAAAAAAAAAATGTCTAAGAAAAGTTGGCCAACTTTTCGTTTTTCTGATGCTCGTGTCGCAGTTTGGTTGTGATGCATTGACCAATAAGCCGCAGATTTCTATTGTCACTGATACCGGTCCAGGAGAACCAGTGAACCATGGCTTGGCTGAGATAACGAATGAACTGCGGGCAAAGCGTATATCATTTGAGACCGTTGGATCGATTGAGGAAGCGCAAGGCAAGCATATCGTAGTGGTGGGTTTGTCGGAAGGAAACGGTGCAGCGGCACAGCTGCTGGTTGCAGAAAATCGTGCTGTGCCTGCGGAGCCCGAATCCTTAGCGATTTGGTCAACACGTTTTGACGGTAGGCCCGGATGGGTGATTGCCGGCTCAGACAATCGGGGGCTAATGTATGGCCTTTTAGACGTGGCAGAACGAATAAGTTGGGCCACTGATTCGCAAGAGCCCTTGACAGCGATTGTGGAAGTGACGGAAAAACCGGACGCAGCCGAACGGGCGATCTCCATCTATACCATGAATCGTGCCTATTGGGAAAGCCGGTTTTATGATGAAGCTTATTGGGATCGGTACCTGAATACACTGGCTAAGAATCGATTTAACTCCCTGGTTTTGATCTTTGGCTATGAAAATGGTGGCTTTTTAGCTCCCGTTTATCCTTATTTTTTTGATGTTGATGGATTCCCGGATGTGCATATGGTAGGTATCGATAGTGGGCAGCAAAAACGCAATTTGGCAATGCTTAACCGCCTCGTTGAGATGGCACATGAACGAGGTATTCGGTTTTCGGTTGGTATCTGGGACCACATCTACCGTGGTGGGGTTCAGGGAGGAGGAGTTCCCGAATATAAGGAAGCGCCAAATCAACCCCAAGAACACCTTGTTTGGGGAGTTACTGCGGATAACTTGACGGCCTATACGAAAGCAGGCATGGAGAAGTTTATTAAGGTTGTCCCTGGGCTTGACGGAATACAATTAAGGGTTCATTGGGAATCAGGCCTGACCGCAGCGGAACAATTGGTCTTTTTTCCTGAAATTTTCCGCATGGTTAAAAAGACCGCTCCCAATCTCCGACTGGATATACGTGCGAAGGAATTGCCAGATCAGATTATTGATGATGCGTTGGAAATAGGGGTGAATTTCCGGCTCACTACTAAGTTTTGGATGGAACAAATGGGAATGCCATACCATCCAACGAAGACTAACCCTGAAGAAAGTCCTATCAGGCATAGTTATGCTTATTTGCTGAGGTATCCACAGAAGTATAAAATGCATTGGCGTCTTTGGAACGGAGGAACATCGCGGATGCTGCTTTGGGGAAGTCCAGCGTATGTAAAAAGGTTCGTGGAAGCGACCCATTTGTATGACGGGGAGGGGTTTGAAGTAAACGAACCGCTTGCAACAAAGATGGAGGCCCAGCCTCATGATGCCCAGCCGTTTGAATTAATAAAACCGGATTATCAGTATTACGATTATGAATTTGAGCGGTATTGGCATTTCTTTCAAACATTTGGACGCATGGGCTACAATCCAGATACTTCGCCGGAGGTATGGGAGAAAGCGTTTCAAAAGCGATTCGGTAATGAAGTGGGACCTATTATTGAGCAGGCCCTCCATAAAGCCAGTTGGGTATTGCCAAGGATTGTGACATCCGTTTTCCCTTACCGTGAATTTCCAATGACCAGGGGATGGCCTGAAAAAGAACGGCTTGGAGATTTGCCTGCGTATTCAACAGCGGAGTTTAGCGATATGCAGCAATTTGCGAATTTTACTGACGAAGCCAATTTACTGGTTGATGGAGGGGAAGAGCCCCGGATACTGCCGTCAGAAAACAGCCGCTGGTTTGAACAGGTTTCACAAGACATTAATCGATTGGTTTCCGAAGCCGAAAAATATATGCCAAACGAACGGAATCGCGAGCTGGAGGTCACCATCGCAGACCTTAAAATCCTTTCGAATCTGGCATTGTTTCATTCCCGCAGAATACCTGCGGCTGTCAGTTACTGTTTGTTTGAAAAAACCAAGGATGTAACCGCTTTGGATGATGCCATAGCTTTTGAACGCGAGGCTATAACGGCTTGGAGCCAAATAGTAGCTGCGTCAAAAGATGTATTTAACGATGATTTACTGTTCGGTGTATGCAACGCAGGACTTTGCGGGCACTGGAAGGATGAACTCGAAGCCCTTGAAAGAGGGTTGCGTGAGTTGGAACAAAAAAGGGACGAAATGCCGACGACAGGCGCTGCTATACGTACAGCACCACGTTATCAAACGGCTTCCGACAAAGGCCAGCTATTTAATGTGGTACACGATCCAGTAGTAACAAACCCGGTTGGTGAGCCACTTAAAATCACGGTAACTATTAAAGCTCCAGCAGGTGTCAAATGGGTTCGCCTCAGGCACCGGAGCGTCAATCAGGAAAAGCCATATAAAACACTTCCGATGTTGCGTTCAGGATCAGCAGACACCTATAGTGCGGTGGTTGCAGCAGGCGAGATCGACCCGACATGGGATTATATGTATTTCATTGAAATGATGGACGACGCAGGGAATGGCCGTATATATCCCGATTTGAATGAAGAGACGCCATATATTATTGTAAAATTAATTAGGTAATCACTTTTCATTGAGTCCCAAAGGCAGCGTAAATGTATATTTGGGAACGATGTTCAATAGTTATTTATTCAGTGTATACAACATGAAGCATAGCGATATAAAAATTCAAGGTAACTTTTTAGACTCTTACAGCGACATCTATACCTTGGATGTTCTTGAAACACTGGAGGCCTTGCTTCCTTTCAACGGTGCCATCAAATCGGCGATGTCCGACCGTCTCGGGCGGAGGCTTTCACGCTACCAGCTGGGGGAAAGGATAGGTTTCCTTCCGTGGGATTCGTACATTCCCGGCACGTCGATAAAGGTGGGAGACGCGCGTTCGGGTCGGTTCGAGGGGGGCGCGATCCCGGATGATTTGCGTCGGCAGTGGATCCAGGGGACGGGCCCCGCGTCGCGTCCCGGGGCATCGGTTGAAGCGGGCCTTCGGAACGTTGCCTACGCGCTGCTTTCTGGGGCCGACGGTTGGATGTTCGACGGGGAGGACGCGCTGGGCCAGGCAGGGACGATGTCGCTGGACAGCCAGCGGAACCTGAAGCTGGCCTACGGGAACGATCCGCTGTTCCATCGTGTCGCCGAGGGGGTGTCCGGGGAGATGAACCGGTGGTCGTTGGGCTTCCTCGGGCGGGAGATTGTCACGGACTGGCGCTGGCAGCTGGGTTTCACGACGCGCATATTCCGTGTCCGGGGGCTTCACCTTGCTGACCGGCATGTCCGTTCGGGGGACGGTTCCCCGATGGCGGCGTCGATAGTGGATCTGGTGCTGTACGTGGTTAACAACTACCGGACGCTCCAGGCATCCGGTTCGTCCATCGTGCTGTACCTTCCCAAGATACAGACGGCGGGGGAGGCGGCGCTGTGGGCCTCGATGCTCGGGACGCTGGAAGACCGGCTGGGATTGGGAAGGGGCAGCATCAGGGCCTACGTGCTGGTTGAGCAGCTTGAGGCGACGTTCCAGCTGATGGAAATCCGCGCGGCGCTTGGCAAACATTTCGTCGGGTTCAACACGGGGCGCTGGGACTACATCAACAGCGTTTCGGACGCGATGGGCTGGGACAGGGGATTTGTCCACCCGAACATCGAGGAAATCACGATGGGTTACGGTTACATGCGGAATTACGAGGACAGGGTCCGGCGGGCGGTTAACACGCCGGATATGGATGGCAATACGGCTTTGTGGCAGGGGGGCATGGAGCCGAACATCCCGGTGGGTTCTGCGGCTGGGGTCGCGGCGGGCATGGATAAGGCCCTTTCGGGTGCGCGGCGGGAGCAGGCTGCCGGGGCTAGCGGGAAGTGGGTTGCGCACTGGAAGATGGTGCATATCGTTCGTCCGGTATGGGCGGAGGTGGGTGAAGACAACCAATCGGGCAGGGAGTTCCCGCGGCTGACGTATACGGCGGAAGACGCTTGCGGGCTGACGGAGCTGGAGGCGGCACCGCTTACGGTGCGTGGTGCGCGGA
>NZ_FNZR01000013.1 GCF_900109365.1 Parapedobacter koreensis
ATGGGACTACGTATGTCTCGACCCCAGAGAGAAAAATGTAAACTGCTCCGAAAAAAAAGTGGCCTGAAAACTTGTAATTCATTAGAGTATATGAATGAGGAGATAGCATTAGCCATCCGTTTTCGGGTGGATGACGAAGGACTTGATAGGGTATTTGAGATGTTGGAATCAAAGTCCATGCAATTTACCGGGGGAGGACGCGGCAGGATCATATTGGGTTACGATAACGAGAATGAAGAGATTCCACCTGTTTTGGAGCCTTTACTGCTGGGTCTGATGAAGGGCGACTTGGATTTCGGGCAGGATATGGTGGGGTACATACGCAACAAAAACCGGGAATCCGTAACCACAGAGCAGGCGAAAGCTGTTGAAAGTTGGTTTGCCGTGAACGTGGAGAGTTTTGAGGTAGGGAATTTGGTGGGTTTGTGGGAGGTGGAGTAATGAAAAAGCCGCAAGCGGTTTGAAATCGTTTTTATCGCATCAGACGGCTCGGGATTAATAGAAGATGACATCAGAAGCAACATGTTGTATTTAAGACAACAAGAGTTCAGTTTTGAATACTGGTTTCCAGAAGATGATTTTCTTAATAAATTGAGTTATAAAAAGCTAAAACAGGAATATGAATCATTATTTACTGTGAAGGAGGAGATATTATGATAAAAGAAATATCAAATTTTATTGATGCCTTGGACACGGATATAAAAGCGCTTGGCATGAAAGCGAAAGATGGTTTGCATGTGCTTTTAAGTCTTAGCCAAGGGAACGAGCAGCTTAGCTTCGAAAAGCTCACGTTGAAACAATATGCTTATACGAAAACAAAAGACCAGACACCAGCGGATATAGAATTTTTGAGTAAAGTCCCTGTTTTATCGCAGCTTTCATGGTGCGTCAATACCAACAAGTGCTTTGACCTGCCTATAAAAGCCATTCACTCGTGTTCACCCTATTGTATTGCCGTGAAGCGGGAAAATCTCACGGATGGGGAGAAGTATAGAGCCAATACTAAATCGCAGGTATATGAACGCATAGATAGCTACTTCGCAAAAGCCCTTGAACTTCTGTCGGACGAAAAAGAAAAAAAAATAGCAGAAATGTTCAGGAACGCTATAAACTCCGAAGAAAAATTCAACTATTGGCTCAATCTAATTCCGGCGTATGGCGATGTGAAAGATTCAGAATATGTGATTTTCTATTTGGATGTTCCCATAGAAAAATACGAGGAGACAAGCAATAGATATCTCGCTGACAAATTATTCAACACGAATGAATTCAATACGGCAATCGGGGACGAGGTGTATGGAACCAGCGACTTCTTTAACGGTTATCCCTCCAAAAAACCATTCCTAACACATCGCTCTGCAGCATTTGATATTGCCGGCAGGGTTTCATCAAAAGAGGCGAAAGCGTTGTTTGAATTTCAGGATATCATGAGCAGAAACATTCTGCCGAAGCCATTGCCCATTTTTATCCATCAGGATGAAATCAGGCAAAAAAGAGGAGCAGATATCAGAACATCCGCTATTAAGATTTTCAAACGAGAGGCCGAAAACGGAACCCGTATTGGTTATCAAGAGATTATGGAGGAATTGTATGAGACACATAATGAAGAGTTGGGCAATTACTACCTATTATTTTATGACCGAGGCATCATTAAAGATTTTGATTATGTGTCCAAATTTGAATACCAATTAAAGGATGATAGGGGAGAGAAATGGGAAATCACGGACCTATTCAACGGTGGCAACGGACAGACCATTAAAAATGTATTTCATCTCCAACAAACTGTTTTAGTACCCATCTTTAACAATGCTTTGGTGACCAAGACCAAATCGGATACGTTTCAATACAAGTATTTCGACGAGATAGACAGCAGATACTGTAAGTCTGACGTTACATACATACAGGTGTTGCAGTATAGAAAGGCTTTTTACGACTTTATTTACAAATCCAAACGCCAGTCTGTGACAGCTCACATGTTTCACAACATATTGCGGGACGCTGTTTTGGAGGATATCAGGCTGGATGAAATAAAAAACGGCTATCATACACAGGACCGTGCCATCAGGCAAAAACTGAATATTTGGTTCAGCGTTACCGAGAATTTCAATAAAACTAAAACCCAAAATAATGAAACCATGGCAAACAAGTTATTAGCAAACCGTGAGTTTATCACAAAATTAGCTAAAGGAAAGGTGGATATTTCATCCGATGATGAATATGCTTTTGCCGTAGGGCAGGTCATCTACTACCTGTTGTCGAAAAGCAAAACCGCAGACCGGAGCTACAAACGGTTAGAACCGTTTATGCAGCAAGTGCAATCCAAAGAACTTAACAAAGCGATTGCCCGCCTGTTCGACTCGTACAAACACGAGAATTTTTCGGGAAATTTCAAGAACCCTTTTGCACAGGTAATGGCCTACGAAGCGAAGACCAGTATAAGGGAACTGATACCTACGATACTATCGGGTGTGTTCTCGAAAAATGAACTCTTTAGCGATAAGGAAGAACAAGAAGATACTGAAACATTGGAAGAATCAGCAACTGAAAATTAAATCATTCAATAAATAAATCTATACCATGAGCAATTCATTTAGTAATCGTGTTTTTGGCTGTGTTATAATCAAGACGATAAATGCCAATTATAATGCAGATTTCACTCACCAGCCCAGAACGCTCCCGGACGGGACAGTATATGCTACGGACAAAGCCCTCAAATA
This sequence comes from Parapedobacter koreensis, assembly GCF_900109365.1. Lineage (GTDB taxonomy): Bacteria > Bacteroidota > Bacteroidia > Sphingobacteriales > Sphingobacteriaceae > Parapedobacter > Parapedobacter koreensis. The sequence continues at coordinate 2,718 of NZ_FNZR01000013.1, forward strand.
CACGGTGCGGAATTATTTGGCCAAAAACTTCCCTGAAGAAAAGGTATTCTATTTCAAAAGCCTGAATGCGGAGATGCAGCCCCGGGACCTAGACCAGTCTTATGTAAAGTATTTTGGAGAGTTTCCGAAGACGGACAAAAAAGAAGCCGTAAAAGCAAGAAAGACGATATTGGGCAACCTACTTACCTGTATTGATGTCCGCCTTTTTGGGGGTACTTTTGCCAGCAAAGATGCCAACCTGTCGCTCCACGGTACTACCCAAATCACTCACGGGGTAAACCGCTTTGACGAAGGTGTTATCTATTCTGAACAAATCTCATCGCCTTTCCGTAACTCCAACGAAAAAAGCGCAGATTCCATGCAAACAACACTTGGAACGCAGTTTAAACTCAAAGAAGGGCACTATGTGCACCACTTTTCCATCAATCCACGCAACTTGGAAGACATGTGCAAAGCTGCCGAAACGGAAGGTCTTTCTGATGGCGATATCGAAAAACTGAAAGAAGCATTGCGAAACGGGGCAACCTTCTATGATTCGGCCGCAAAGGCGGGTGTGGAAAACGAACTGTTGTTTTGGGTACAACTAAAGGAGGGTTCTAAGTTGGTGTTGCCATCGTTCGTCGAACTGGTTTCCATTGCCAATAATGACCAAAGGGAAATTGATTTTGCAAAAGTGACTGCATTATTGGAAAAAGACACTGTGAAGTCCGAAATCGAGAAGGTTGAAATTTACTATAACCGTGCGACCACTACCGTAATAAACCTACCTGTCAATGGGACAATTTTTGAATTAAACTAATGGCTATGGCCCATTGGAAATTAATATCGTTTGACCTTAAAGCCAATTTTGCGTTCTTTAAGAAGCCGGACTACAACGACGGTTTGCAGCTATCTTATAACATGTTGCATAAACCTGGGTTGTTGGGTATATTGGGGGCAATCGTCGGCCTTGAAGGTTATAAGCAGAAAGGTGAACTGCCGATGTATTATCAACAATTTAAGCACTTGTTGGTGAGCATAGAACCATTAGGACATGAGAAAGGCAATTTTCAGAAAACATCGGTGAAGTACACCAACGGTGTAGGCTATGCCAACGCTGATGGCAATCTTCTTGTAGAAGAAACCATGTTGGTAGCTCCGGCTTACCGCTGTTATGTATTACTTGACACCGGTAATGAACTTGAGGCCAAACTGCATGACTATATCATACAAAGAAAGGCAGAATTTATTCCCTATTTGGGGAAGAATGAATTTCAGGCATGGCTAGCTGACATACATGAATGGGACTATTCCCCATTGAACAGTGATCGACCATTCGCCGTCGACAGTCTGTTTGTCAAGTCCGGTAGCATAAAAAACCAAATAGTTGAAACGGAAATAAGTTTTGATTTCAGTGTCCAGTCGGGTTCTTTTACCTATTTTGAGCGGCTGCCGATTGGGTTTGACGAAAAGTTGATGCAATATCAACTGAACGACTTTGCCTACACGGACTGGCGCCTTAAATCATCATCTAAAATCGCCAACCTCTATACCCTTAAGGAGAAGAAAAATGAATTACTGAAAAACATCCAATTGTTTTAAGTTTGAGAACATTTCGTGAAATAGGAACCCAAGCGCCTAACATCGTTGATAATCTCGCCAACTATGAAAAGTATTGGGCACATATCCACGTATCGAAACCGCCAGAATCATTACAAGAGCATATCTTATTGGTCAATGAATACGCGGCAAGATTGGTCGAGGTCCATGGTTTGGACAAGATTATCGACAAACTGCTATTAACCTATGTTGACGGTTGGGGGGATGAAGAAGATGCCGACTTTCTTAAGATGCTGTTTGTACATACGATCGTGTTCCACGATTTTGGAAAAATCAATGAAAACTTCCAAACGGCAAGGTTGCAAAACAACGCTTTTACGGCATTCAGAAACACATCTTTAAAACCACCACATGGGCATTCCTTTTTGGGTGCTTTTATTTTTCTGAGCTACCATATCCATTGGCTTCTCAAAAATGACTGGAAGCAGGAACGGAAAATAACGTTGATTTGCCATTGTTTCTTCCTTGCATATACCATTATGCAACACCACAGTCCGGCATTGTATGACATACAGCAAAAAGAAGGATTCATGTCGCAATTCCGACATTCGGTGAATGAGTTAAGGCGTTTTATTGCAAGCTATTCCATTGTCATTGACGAACCGGTGCTTACAAAGGTATTTGCCAATGTGGAAGACATGTGGCACAAAGCAGTAAAAAACAAATTACCCTACACGCCATTCCCGCTTTTCGCGCTTATCAAACTTAATTTTTCACTGCTTACGGCTGCCGACTATTTGGCTACGCATGAATATATGAATGGCAACGAAAGCAACGAGGCAAAAACAACAGATTTCGGTTTGCTTAATGACCGTAATCGGGTTAATGAAATAATTGGCCATTTACAGAAGCATAAATATAATGCCGATACGTTCAACAGTTTGCACAACTATCAGTTTGTACATCCGACAACCAGATCCAGTAAAAACCTGAACCTGTTGCGTAAGGAAATGTCCATCGAATTGGTTCGCGAAATCCGAGGCCACTTAAGCGAACATCTGTTTTATTTGGAGGCTCCAACCGGTGGAGGTAAAACCAATCTTTCCGCAATTGCCATTGCTGAATTGCTAAGGGCGCATGAGGATATTAATAAGGTCTTTTATGTGTTTCCATTCACTACGCTGATCACTCAAACTTTTGGTGCCTTAAAAGAAAGCATGGGGCTTCATGACGATGAAATCATCGAATTGCATTCAAAAGCGGCTTTTGCCAGTAAAACGGAAGCGCTCGAAGACGGTCTATTTGGTGGCAGCAAGAAGGATTTTATTGACAATCTGTTTGCATTGTATCCTATAACACTGGTATCGCATGTTAAATTCTTCGAGATACTCAAAACCAATCGGAAAGAAGTTAATTATTTGTTGCATCGCTTGGCAAACGCGGTTGTGGTTATCGATGAAATACAGTCGTACAATCCCGCCATTTGGGATAAGATGCTTTATTTTATTAGTAACTCTGCACGTTTTTTTAATATCCGCTTTATCTTAATGTCTGCCACCTTGCCCAAGATCAGTGAACTCAAAGTCGGTCTCACGCAGACATTGCCTTTTGTAGAGTTGCTGCCTAATGCACGTAAGTACATGACCAACCCAAACTTCTCGGATAGGGTATCCTTTAACTTTGAATTGTTTGAACAAGGGGAGATATCACTGGAAACACTTGCGGCATCGGTGTTGGAGAAGTCCGAAAATTATGCACAGCAACACGGTGCGGTCCGGACAATTGTTGAATTTATTTATAAGAGATCAGCATCCGCATTTCAGCGGCTGTTTGAAAACAATGGCTTTTTTGATGAGGTGTTTGTCCTTTCAGGAACCATACTCGAATCCCGTAGAAGAGAAATCATCAATTTCATCAAACGGACGACCAAACAATCCAAGAATATTTTGCTCATCACCACTCAGGTAGTGGAAGCGGGTGTGGACATTGATATGGATTTGGGTTTTAAGAACGTGTCTCTTTTGGATTCGGACGAGCAATTGGCTGGCCGAGTAAATAGAAATGCAAGTAAAGATGGATGTGAAGTGTACTTATTCCGGGTAGATGATGCTCATGTGCTCTACGGGAAAGACTATCGTTATGCAAAAACAAAAGAATATATTAATCAACAGTTGTATCAGGAAATTCTGAAGACAAAAGATTTCAAACAGCTTTATGAAAAGGTCTTATTGTACATTGATGATTCAAACAATCCGTTGTTCAAAAATTCCATCAGCGATTATGAAAACTGTGTCGATGCACTCCGTTACACAGATGTAGATAAAGGATTTCAAATTATCGACCAGGAGAACAGTCTGGTGTTTGTACCGTTGAAAGTTCCAATTCTGATTGATGGAATGGATAGCGATGCAGTTGATGAGATTTTCACGCCCGATGATTTGCGTTTTTTGGAGCGATTCGGTGTATTGCCGCAAGAAGATGTATGCCATGGCAAACAAAGAGGATTCATTGATGGGGAAAAAGTTTGGGACATTTATCGGCAACTTATTGAACAACAGGTAAAAGAACACGTTGGTTTTAACATTAATCGCAAAATTGATTTTAAGGTGTTGCAGTCAATTATGGCTAAGTTCAGTTTTTCACTGGTTTCTTATTCAAAAGATTATAGGAAAATACAAGAAGGTTTTGGCGTGGAAGAATATGGCTTCATGTATTTTTCCCATTGGAACGAAGAAAGGGAAAAGGGAAAACCATATGACTATGTAACTGGCTTGAATAGTGAGGCGTTTAGTGATTCATTTTTTATTTAACTACGGAGCAAGAGTTCTTAAAAAGTAATACAACTCATAAAATTAATCTCAGGCCAATGCGTGAAGAATTATCGATGCTTACAATATGGAATCAAATTATTGTTTAATTTACCATGAAAATCGTAAATTTGATTTTCGTTTTTCATGGAAATAAAGAGAAATATCACGGAGCCGTTCGAGGAATATAGGCAGATATTCCCCGCCGTTGGCTTATTAGGGCCTCGGCAAGTAGGCAAAACGACATTTGTAAAGGGGCTTACCAAGGTGGATGATTTTATTTATCTGGATTTGGAGCGCTTGGCCGATCGGGAGAAGCTTAAAGACCCCGGGTTTTATTTTTCGCAGTACCCAAATAAATGCTTCATTTTGGATGAAGTGCAGTTCATGCCGGAGATTTTTGCGGAATTGAGAGGAATTATCGATGCCGATCGCAAACCGGGCAGGTTTTTATTACTGGGATCGGCTTCACCGGATTTAATCCGCAATGCCTCGGATTCGCTCGCCGGAAGAATTGGATACTTGCAATTGACACCCTTTACAATGCCAGAAGTGGATAATAATGCGCAACAGTTGTGGTTGCGAGGCGGTTTTCCGCTCGCCTACTTAGCAACATCCCAACGAGCAAGTGTTTTGTGGCGAAGAAATTTCATCCAAACGTATATTAACAGAGATTTGGGATTGCTGGGCCTGCAAGCCGATCCCCAATTGATGGAGCGCTTTTGGCGGATGTTGGCCTCCGTACATGGGAATCTGTGGAATGCGGAAGGCTTCGCCCGCTCCTTGGGGATTACACGTCCCACGGTAAACCGATATCTTGATTTTATGGAAGGGGCTTTTATGGTCCGTGTGTTACAACCATGGTTCAGGAACATCAAAAAGCGCTTGGTCAAATCGCCTAAAGTTTACATTAGAGATAGTGGCCTGCTACATACTTTACTTGGGCTGGATGACTTAGGAACGCTAATTAATCATATTCAGGTAGGCGCTTCGTGGGAAGGATTTGTATTGGAGCAGATTATCAACTCATTGGACGACAATACACATCCTTGGTTTTATCGAACACAGCAAGGTGCAGAATGCGATCTCTTACTCGAGAAGAATGGTAAAATCGTAGCTGCTGTAGAGATTAAATATGCAGCTGTGCCGAGCATCAGTAAAGGATTCCGGATTTCTATGGAAGATACTGAAGCCCTTAAGGGATACATTATAGCTAATGTGGATGAAGCATATACTCCGGAAGCAGGGATAACTGTAGTTGGTATTGCTGCATTTATTAGGGAAGAATTACCAAAGCTATGAACATCACCGCCACCCATATCAATCTTTATCATGTATGTCGCCGCGAATTGTGGCTCCATGCCAACGGCATCCGAATGGAACATACATCAGACGTGGTGGCAGAAGGCAAGCTCATCGGCGAATTGTCTTATCCTGAACGGGCTGAGCGGTATACGGAAATCGAGATTGACGGCGTGAAGATAGACTTCTATGATGCCCGCAACAAAGTGGTTCACGAAGTAAAGAAATCTGATGGCGTAGAAAATGCGCATATCGCACAAGTGAAGTACTACCTGTATAAACTGCAACAACATGGAGTGGTTGATGCGACAGGCATTATTGAATATCCAAAGTTGCGACAGCGGGAATTGGTGGAATTAAAAGAAGAAGATATTAATGCTATAAAAGGATGGGAAGCCGATATTACTGATATTGTGTCGGCAAACACGTGTCCGCCTGTTATCCATTCCAGGATATGCCGCCGATGCAGCTATTACGATTTTTGCTATGTGGGTGAAGCAATCGATTGAATAATCATGAAGAAGACCTATTACCTCTTCAATCCCGGCCGCATGAGCCGAAAGGACAATACGCTTAAATTTACCCCTGTGGATGAACAGGGTAGGGAAGGGATGCCCAAGTATATCCCCGTTGAGGGCGTTTCGGATTTGTTTTGTTTCGGCAGTCTTGATGCAAACAGTGCGTTGTACAACTTTTTAGGAAAGGCAGGGATTGCTGTCCATTTTTTCGATTATTACGAGCATTATACCGGTTCGTTTACCCCAAAGGAGTACCTGTTGGCTGGAAAGATGCAGATTGAGCAGACGAAACAATATATCGATAAAAGAAAGCGGCTGGCATTGGCACGGAAGTTTGTTTTGGGTGCTGCATTTAATATGACGAAAAATCTCCGCTATTATATCAATAGGGAGAAGGATCTGACAATGGCGTTAGCCGCTATTGAGCAATATGCTTTGCTGATAGATGGTGCCACTGCCGTTGATGAACTTATGGGCGTCGAAGGCAATATCCGGCAGGCGTATTATGATGCTTTTGATGGCATCATCGGAGCAGACTTCGCTATGGGTAATCGCAGTAAACGACCTCCGCAGAATGAAATCAATGCGTTGATCTCCTTTGGCAATATGATGTGCTACACACTCTGCCTGAGCCAACTATATCACACACAACTCAATCCTACAATTAGTTTTTTGCACGAGCCGGGCTATCGCCGCTATTCGCTGGCGCTTGATTTGGCGGAAATATTTAAGCCTGTGCTGGTAGATAGGCTGATATTCCGCGTATTGAATAAAAAGGAAATCCAAGCGAAAGATTTTGACCGCCAGCTCAATGGCTGTCTGCTGAAGGAGTCGGGGAGAAAGACGTTTGTAAGGATATGGGAAGAACGGGTGAATGAAACATTTAAGCATCCGGTGCTGAAACGGCATGTGAGTTATAAGCATTTAGTGAAATTGGAGTGCTACAAATTGAGCAAGCATATCTTGAGCATGGAAGAGTATAAACCTTTTAAAGCGCGCTGGTAATGTATGTGATCCTAGTATATGACATAGGGGAAAAGCGTGTTGGAAAGATGCTTAAATTATGTAGGCGATACCTGCACTGGATACAAAATTCCGTGTTTGAGGGCGAAATTACTCCGGTAAAGCTAAAAGAGTTACTTGCGTTTGCCAAGGAAATTATGGACTTAGAAGATGATAGCATAATCGTATTCAAAAGTCGGGAGGAAAAGTGGCTGGATAAAGAAGTGATGGGCAAAGAACGGAATGAGCTGGGAAATTTTCTTTAACACGTCGTCGATGAAGACGAAAACGTAGGTTCTTTGACATCTTAGGCCTGACATGGTGCCGTAAATTCCGTTTAAAACTCCATTGAAGAGGGTTGTCGATCCCCAAGGGTTTTCGGCTTATTGACGGTCGACTAATGTCACGGCCAATTTCATAGGCAAAAGTTTCGCTATTCGGTCCAAAATAGGCATATTTGTATGCCGTTTATTACGGCCTTTAATCGAACCATACAGGTATTGAAATTTTCTTTAGTGCTTTTTGAACATACTTTATACCCTCCCTTTAATCGAACCATACAGGTATTGAAATACATAAATGTGATGTGTTTTTACTTCCATTGGCCGACCTTTAATCGAACCATACAGGTATTGAAATTGTATTTTATTTAGTCGGCCTTTATAGTTGTCGAAATCCTTTAATCGAACCATACAGGTATTGAAATTGAACTCCGTTGACTTATCCATTACGTCGCAGTACCCTTTAATCGAACCATACAGGTATTGAAATGGCGTTTTTACGGCTATTCGTTGGTAAACGCCTATCCTTTAATCGAACCATACAGGTATTGAAATACTGGAGGCGGGGGGATATCCGTTGTTGAGGATAACTCCTTTAATCGAACCATACAGGTATTGAAATTGGTTACCTATACTGCCGGACATGATCGCCGTGGCCTTTAATCGAACCATACAGGTATTGAAATCGGAGGAGTCAAGCCCGCTGTTCACGGAGTAGTTGTTCCTTTAATCGAACCATACAGGTATTGAAATTCTTATTTGCCTCCAATTATTTTCCCCAACAATAAGCCCTTTAATCGAACCATACAGGTATTGAAATCATATGAGCCAAAAACAAGACAGGCTCATGTGGCTAACCTTTAATCGAACCATACAGGTATTGAAATATTAGGTACATGGCCTTTTGCATCTGATATTCGATGCATTTAATCGCACCATACAGGTATTGAAAATGTCTTTACGATTGTAAATATAAATGCGTTAGTGGCTTTTAATCACACCATACAGGCATCGGACTTCCTATAACACTTGGCGTTATTAACATCCTGGTGCATCGCCCGAAACATTGCATATCCACCCGATATGCACATGTAAAGCACCACCTAAGCACATATAAAGCACGGTCATGAATTAGTGAATATCATACCTTATACGCGCTTTTTCCCGCCTTTCTTCTGCCGTAATGCGGGGTTTATCCGTAAGTAATGCGATACTGATCTTACTTTTTCCCGGATACACCCTGGATTAGCTCCGTATCACGCACGGGAGATGGCAGAAGAAAGGCAGAAGAAAGTGGCCAATTAATCCGGTTGATTTATCGTCAATTTGTCCTTAGCCAAATCTTCCCAACGGTAGTATTGGAATGTTTTATCATCGCTCATCGCTACAAAGAAGCCGTGTTTGAAATCGTTATTCAAGGGGATAGAAACAATATCCGAGCCGTCGCTCTCGCTGGTGGATGTGCGGATACTGGTGATGAGGGGGTGATCGTGTGGATTTCCCGCCGTTCCTTCCCGACTATAGACGTTAAAACGGTTTGCCGCTTGGTCTGATACCAAGATGTAACCTGTACTATCGGAGGTCTTATAGATACTAATTCCTTCGTTGTCGTCCGTGAATCCTTCGGTAGCAAATAGAGCAAGTTGTTCGTTTCCTTTAGCCGGGTCTGCATGATATTTTCGCACCCCTACCTGTTCGTCGGAATAATAAACATAACCCAATTCGTTGTCTACAGCAATGGATTCAATTTCCTTGTGGCCGCTGTATTGACCAAATTTGCGTGTAAGGGTAGCTTTTACGGTACCACTGCCATCGTCTTCCAGCAGGTATTGCCATAGGTACGTGCCGTCCGTAGGGCCGTTTTTCCGGCCCACTATGGCATAAATATGTTTGGCAGAATCCGTGTATAAAGCAATTCCCATCAAGTCGCGGTATTCTGGGCCGCTTTCGCCTTCAAAGACCGCTATACCAACACCATCTATCGCTTTCATGTCTGGCAATGCGAAAATACGGAGTTTGTGCGTCATCCGTTCGGTAGCGACCACAATGTCTACCGTACGGCCGCCCAACTGAAGACCGTAAGCGATATCCACATTATTCGGCCTTTTCAATCCCTTGATGGTCTTTTCGGGAATGATTTTTCCTTTAAGGTCATATACATATAAGCCGCCGTCTTCATCTTTATCGGTACCGATGATGAGCGATTGTGCAGGGTCTGCCGGATTTATCCATATTGCCGGATCATCGGTGTCGTGTTCGACGGGTTCGGTGACGTATAGGGGCACGGCAACACTATCCCCGCTTGCCGAGGTGACTGGCGTTTGTTGGGTGTTGCGATTCATGCATGCTGTAAAGAGGGTAAATGTGACAGCAACTGCTGCGATAGGTTTGATGACGCTGTTCATGGTGTTCTTATTTTGTTTGTCTGGTTATTTATTCAATATCAGGGTGATTTCTTCCGTTTCTTCTCCATCAAATTCACCCTGTAAAATCAATGTCAGCCGGTCGCCGTCCAGTTGGAAGGTGCCTTGGTAGGTAAATTCTGCCTCTGCACCGCTTTCGAGTTCTACATCGCCAACAAATTCGAGTGCGCCTTCCAGTTGGTCGTCTTCCAGTTCTTCAAATTCGCCCTCGATTTCGATTTCTTTATTTACCGTTTCAATTTCTCCGCATTCGTCTATCTCTTCTGTTTCCTTTAATACAACGACTGCCTTAAATTCTCCGTATTCGACTTCGATCTCAATGGCTTCTACGTCAGCTACGGACAATCCTGCCACGTCTTCGTTGACCAGGCCAAAGAGGGATATGAAATGTGCAAACTGCTCAGCGTCCGTAATAGCCAATTCGTATGCGCCATAAATGCCTTCATCATCAAGTGCTTGGTATTCAAATGTGTTAGCCGTATTTATCACTACGTTTTGCGTACCAGCATCAACCGATACCAAGCGTATTTCCAAGCCGCGCGCAGTCGTGTTAAATTCGTCATCGTCGAATAAATCCGGGCTGGTCTCAAAAACGACTTCTACTTCTTCCACACCCTGTGGGAACGTGACACTCCCCAGTCCAGTGCCGGGATCAAAGACCAAGTTGAGGTCTACATCGGTATCTTCGGAAGTCGTGCAATCGTCTAGCTCGTAGAATGCTGTAGCACCCAAGACATAGGCAGGTAGCTCATCGAAACCTTCGAGATTGCCTACTTCGAAATGGACGGTCACATCTGCCGTCAGCGGAACGATTTTCCCGCCAAGTTCTTCCCGGTCGGGATCTATGCGATCAGCGAGCGTAATGACAAAACTGAATTCCTCTTCGTCTTCCAATTCGCCGTCTCCTTCGTCTGCAAGGAGGAGGATTTGTGGGAAATCATTCTCCACGACAGGGGAAATCACGTTATCGTTTTTCTTGTCGCATGCTGCCAACATTATCAGCAAAGCACATGCATAATATTTCAGTGTATTCATTGTCTGTAAGCTAAGTTAATAGGTTGGCTACAAATTGAACTTCAGTCCGAAGCGTGCCCAAAATGAGTAAAATTCCTTTTGGATGGTTTGTGATTGATTGCCTTGGTACACCTCCAACGGTTGGTCGGTGAGGTTCATCAATTCAACGAACAACCTCATCCTGCTGATGACGGCGTAGCTGGCGCTGACATCCAGTTGCAGGCGATTCTGCACGTACAAGTCGTCTGCTTTGCTACCACCCACTTCTGAAAGGTATGCCCCATTGAAGTTCAACGATGGCCGGATGGTGAATCGACGCCCTTCGTACGCCAGTGAAACGTTGCCCATGTGCGTGGTTTGCCCGGGTAGTTTGATGGACTCTGTGGCGTTGGCGTTGTCCTCATCGGCATCGCGGCTTTGGATATTTGCCTTGGAGTGGGTATATGTATAGTTGAGGTATAGGCTGAAATCTTTCAAAGCCGGGATGAAATTGAGCCTCCGTTGGAAAGCAAATTCCACGCCGGTGAGGTTGGCGTTGTCGCCGTTTTGTGCCTGCACGACATCAATGTCGTTGATGACGGGCGTGCCGGTCAGCGGATAGGGAGAGTTGAAGAGGATACGCCGGTAGATAAAATCATCCAACCGTTTATGAAACACGCCAGCAGAGACGATACCCACGGAGCCGAAGTAATGCTCAAACATCAAGTCATAGTTAATCGCACTTACGGGACGTAGTGCCGCATTGCCGACAGTGGCTACGCGATCTTCACGGTTGATTTCCTGCGCCGGAATGATTTCCGAAAAATTGGGCCGTGCGTAGGAGTATGTGGCTGCAGCCCTGATGTTGGTAAAATTGTCCAACTCGTATTTGATGTTGAGTTGCGGCAGTATAAAGTCATAATTGCTGCTGCCCCTCACCGGAAGAATGGCATCGAGGTCACCGGCTTCGTTGATAATGACATCGCTGGAGCGGTAGTCTACGTTGGTGCGCTCGTACCGGACACCACCCAACACCATCAACCGCCTGATTTGCTGACGTGCCATAATATAGGCGGCAATCACGTCTTCACTTGCTTCAAAAGATTCCAATGCTTCATCGATGGCTTTGTCTTCTACTTGCAATTCGAATTGTGCCGGATTGGCGTTGTAATAGCGGATGAGTTTGGAGACATCCAAGGGCCTTCCTAAGGTATATTCTCCCGACAAAAAATCGTCTTTGACCGGATTGCCATCAAATGAATCAAGGTTGGGCACGCCACCGAGGTTTTCGTAGGTGTTTTGCTGGATGTCGAAATCTTTGTTTTTCGAACGCACTTTTGCCCCGAATTTTATCAGTCCGTCATTGCCGTTTATTTTATAGGGGATGCCTACATTGAATTTGGCGGTCAGGTTTCGATCTTTGGCGAGTGTTTTTCCATACCCGACAGCGTCAAATTCGTATAATGTATTGTTGGTATAGTCTCCTGCATCTAAGCGTGGGAAACGGGGCGTATTGAAGTCTATCGTGCTTGGTAAGCCTGCGATAAATCCACCTTCATTGTCATAAGGCGTATCCTGCTCGCCGTAGCTGTATTGTGCCTCATAATCCAGGAAGAAGGAGCGAAACGTATGTTTTGCCCCCGCATTGAGTGTCAATACCGATTGCGATTCGAAACGATCCTTGGTTTGCCGCTCGATTTCCTCATCTTCGGGCTTAAAGACAAAAGCTCTGCGCCATTCGCGGTCGGTAAACCGGGAATAGAGCCCTTTGAAGTATACTTCATGGTTGGTGTTAAATTCATAGTCAAGCGTGGAACTCAATCCCATGCGTGTGCGCGTAAGCTCGTAATCTCGCAACTCCAATTCATTGTCGTCGACAGCGCGTTCATAATTGTCCGAACCCAAATCATTATGGTAATAATTTCCATTGAGCAGCAAACCCAGCTTTTCGTTACTTCCGAAGCGCTGTCCGTATTGGAGCTGCCCTTGTAGGTTGGCCCGGCCCATCAGCCGATTATATCCGCTGCCCAACGAGCCGATAATTTCGGGCGTACGGCTATGGGCCGTGCGTGTTATCAAGTTGATGGAACCGGCAATCGCATCTCCATCCATATCGGGGGTCAATGCCTTGCTCACTTCGATGGAAGCCAACTGGTCCGACGGTATGGCGTCCAATGCCACGAAGCGTACGTCGGCCTCCGGTGATGGGATCTGCTCGCCGTTGACACTGATGTTGGTAAACTGGGGGGCCAGCCCCCTGACCAACACATAGCGCCCTTCTCCTTGATCCCTTTCGATATTCACACCGGGGACACGTTGCAGGGCTTCAGCGGCATTCGGGTCGGGAAAGCGGCCTATTTGGTCTGCGGCGATGATGTTTTTAATGTTATCGGCATTCTTTTGCTGATTGAGGGCCCGCGCTTGGCCTTGCGTGTACCCGGTGATGACGACATCACTGAGCGTTTGTTGACGGCTCGCAAGCTGGATATTAATGGTCTTGGATTCGCCGGCAGCGATTTGTATGCTGACAGTGGTATCCTGGAAACCAAGGTACCTCACCGTCAAGCTGATGCTGCCGGTATTGACATAAAGCAGGTATTCGCCACTGAGGTCAGTCGATGTGCTATTGTTCGTGCCGGAAATGGAAATGACGGCACCGGCGAGCGGTTCTTGGTTTTCCTGTCCCATGATTTTGCCGCTGATGATTCCACGCTGCGCCATTGCTGAAGTGGCAAGGAACGTGAGCGGCAAACAGAAAAGTAAAGTAATCAGTCTCATAGAAATTCTGTTTTTGTTTTGCTGGGACAAAGATTGCCGCAGATGGGTCGTTCGCCAAGTTAGGGGCGTATACAAAACATATACAGCGGAGATGATAGCATAGACAGGAGGGCAACATGCTCGATTTTTGCTTTGTAATTTGTTTGTTTATAGGTGATTAATAGTTTTTTTGATAGCCATTAAGTTTGTGTTATCCCGACGTTACGTCAAGCTTAAACAGCGGAGCTTGAATCAACGGGGCTTTAAAGCCGTTGGATGAAGGCACCGAGGTTTTCGCCTTCTTCGAGCTCCAGTTTTTTTCGGAGCCGGTACCGGGATATCCGCAGGCTATCTTGGGAGATTCCCAGCATCGTCGCGATATCAGCTGAATTGAGGTTCATCTTTAATAAGGCGGCCAGCCGGAAGTCTGCAGAAGTGAGTGTATTGCTGTATTTTTTGAGGCTGTCAAAGAAATGTTCATGTACCCGTTCGAATACAATCCGGAAATCGTCCCAGTTTTTGTCTTGATTGCTGTTGAAATTGATAAGGCTGATGAGCTGTTTCAATTCCTTCCGTTGATCCCTTTTGTCATCCTTAATCATTCGATTAAGCTTGTCTTTCAGGTCTTCGAGAAGCTGGTTTTTTTGGATGAGGTGCAGGGTATGGGCGGTGAGCTCCTTGCTTTTCAGCTCCAATTCTCCCTTTAGGTTTTCTTCTTTAAGCTGTTTATTGTGTAAATCGGCTTCCAAGGCTTTTTTTTGTGCCTCATAAAGCATGTTGTTTTGTTCATTGAGCTTTTGCTCGTTTTTTAGCTTCAGGCGCTGGCGACTGATGATGCTGAAGCCCAGGCTGATTAATAGGATGATGATGAGGACGGAACCGGCCGTCAGAATACCGTATGTGCGGCGATCTTTTCGAAACTGGTTAATGGCATCGTCTTTTTGTTCCATCTCAAAAAGTGTCTGCAAGATGGTAAGCTGTTTCTTGTTTTCTTCTGAAAAAATATTGACGAAGATTTCCCTTCCCGCTTCACTGTAGTAATACGCACTATCGTGCTGCCCCATTAAATTGAATGTCAGTGAAATGTCTCTGTAAGCGCTGGCCAATTGGTAGTGTTCGTTCATAGCCTCGGCCAACTGGGCAGCTTGACGGGTATATTGCAGGGCCGGTGCATACCGCCCTGTTTTTCGGTATACATCGCCGAGGTTGTTGATGATTTCGATTTGGGCCATCTGGTTGTTATCTCGTTTGTTCAACTCCAACGCCAAGTTGAAATAATGCAATGCGGTATCCAATTGGAGTTTGTCTTCATAAATGCTGCCGATATTTTCATAGATTTTGGCGATGCCCGACTGGCCTTCCACATGGCTGAGCTGTTGCAGGGCAAGGTTCTGGAAATAGGTGGCTTGTTCATAATTTTGGCTTTTCTCGTAAGTTTGGCCGATATGGCCGTAAGCATCGGCCATCCCCTGAGGACGGTTTAAATCTGCATAAATGGCCAGCGCTTCCTGGAAAATTTCCAATGCGGCTGGATATTGGCGATTGTAATAATGGGTTTCGCCAATTTTGATCAGGGTGTTGGCCAATTCAGCGGGGTGTTTTTCTCGCCCGAAGATCTTTACCGCTTTGTAATAATTATCTAAAGCCTGGGAATAAGCCGCCTGGTAATAGTATACCTCGCCGATTTGCTCATAACACATGGCCATGATGTAATCGTCTTGGTCTTCCAGCGCTTCATTCAGTATTCGTTTAATTTGCAAAAAGGCTGCATCGGGATTTTGCCTAATTAGGGTACGTGTATGCTCCAACGGATTACGGTTACTTTTCTGAGCAAGTGTCGCTAAAGGAACACATACCCAAAATAGTAAACATATTTTTGGGAAAAAAGGAGGCATAAGTCCCGATAACGCTAATTTAGCTGCCAAATAAAAGCGATCAAAGCTAATACTCAGTTATTAAGTGTATGTTAAGTTTAGGTTGGCTTGGTGTCAATATTCTCGTCAAATACCCGGAGGAAGTTTTATATGCCCTTTAAAAGCCATACCTTTGCGCCCAAAATTGATAAATAACACTATGAGCTTAGTCATCATCGGAACCATTGCGTACGACGCAATAGAAACACCTTTCGGAAAAACAGATAAAATAGTAGGCGGAGCGGCCACTTTTGCAGGACTGGCTGCAGCTTATTTATACGATCAGGTGAAATTGGTTGGTGTCGTTGGCGACGACTTTGGTGATGAAAACTTGAATGTATTGAAGTCCAGGGGTATAAGTCTCGATGGCGTACAAGTCAAAAAAGGGGAAAAGACCTTTTTTTGGTCGGGCAGGTACCACAACGACATGAATAGCCGCGATACCTTAGCTACCGAACTGAATGTGTTGGCCGATTTCGATCCGATAGTTCCCGACAGTTACCAGGATTGCCAATACCTCCTTTTGGGCAATCTCACGCCGCAGGTACAGCTCACCACGCTTAGCCGATTGCGCCACAAACCGAAATTGGTGGTACTGGATACCATGAATTTTTGGATGGACACGGCATGGGATGATTTGATGCAGGTATTAAGCAGCGTAGACGTACTTACCATCAATGATGCGGAAGCCAGGCAGCTATCCGGAGAGTATGGCCTGGTGAAGGCAGCGGAGAAAATCTTACAGCTTGGCCCAAAATACCTCATCATCAAAAAGGGTGAACATGGTGCATTGTTGTTCGGTGACGGCCGGATTTTTTCAGCTCCCGCCCTTCCGCTTACTGATGTTTATGACCCAACTGGGGCAGGAGACACCTTTGCAGGTGGCTTTATCGGCTACTTGGCTAAAGTGGGAACCTTGACATTCCACAATATGAAAAACGCTGTCATTTTTGGCTCTGCTTTAGCCTCCTTCTGCGTGGAAAAATTCGGCACCGAACGGTTGAAAGAACTGGATAGTGCATTGATAAGCGAACGCCTTAGCCGCTTTACTGAACTTACCAAGTTTGACATTGAGGATTAAGACTCCTTAAACGCATAAATAGCCTTACCGTAGCGTACCGATAATTTCAAATCGCGAGAATACGCTATCAGTGTGCGGGGCACCCACCAGCTCATCGGTAAGGTCTTGCCCTGCCCAATGCTCGTAATGTGTGCCTTTGAACCATAAGCGACTTTTGGAAACATCGTAGATGTATCCCTGGTAAGCTACCCAGACTTCCGGCTTATCCTGGCCGTTTCTCAACGCTAATTGTGATTTTGAATACGTGGGAAGATCCGGAGGCCTATTATGCCCGCTCATATTTGTAGGCGTTCAATGCTTTTTTCATGATGCGCCGCGCCACATGGATACGCGTTTTTACGGTGCCTATCGGGATTTGCAAATGATCGGAAATCTCATGGTATTTGTAGCCTTCAAAATACATGCTGAAGGGGATGTAATACTCATCGGCTAACCTAGTCATGGCATCTTTAATATCCTCCATGATGAACTTGCTTTCTCCGGCATTCGTTGCTGCGCTATGGGCGAGGTGCGCACTTGGAATCTCCGTAGATTGAGACACCAATGCGTTTGTTTTTACAAACCGCCTATAGTTGTTGATGAAGGTATTTTTCATGATGGTATACAACCACCCTTTCAGGTTAGTGCCTTCTTTAAATTTACCGTGATACGTGACCGCTTTGAGCACGGTATCCTGTACAAGATCATTGGCATCCTCATCGTCACGGGTAAAATGCAATGCGTATCCCCTTAAGGATTCTGTGTGCTGTACCACTAATGTGTTAAATTCAAATCTCGTCATTTTTTTACGGTTTAAGGGGGTCCAGGTTACGGCCTGAATCTCCAAGTTAAACAATTTTATGATACAAATAAGTGTATGCTTAATGAAAGAACCTGACGTTTGCTTTAGTTTATTAGTGTCACGGCAATTGCTGCAAGTATCGTGCTAAAAGAATAATTGGTCGTTTAATAGTATGCTAATGTATAATAATTTTTTGATAATTTTATATAATATTTACTTCCCGCTCCAAGGTGATACCGAATCGCTCTTTTACGTCTTGGATGATTTGCTCTGAAAGGTTGTAAACTTCTGTGCCTGAGGCGTTTTTGTGATTTACAAGTACGAGTGCTTGATTTTTCCATGTTCCGGCGTCACCCACTTTTTTCCCCTTCCATCCGCATTGTTCGATAAGCCAGCCAGCGCCCATTTTTACCCGTCCTTCGTCGACCGGATAATAGACGAAGTTCGTGTCCGGTAAAGTAGACTGCAACTGCTTTAAATACTGTACGGACACAATGGGATTTTTGAAAAAACTCCCTGCATTGCCAATGGTTGATGGATCAGGCAGCTTATCGGTACGAATGGCCGATACAACCTCAGCAATGTCCTTAATGGTAGGCTGTGTGATGTTTCGCGCGGACAGTTCGGCATTGATTGCACCATAAGATGTGTTAATGGTTGGTTTTAACGGCAGTTGGAGTGTCACAGATGTAATGATATAGCGACCTTTTTCTTCATTTTTAAATATGCTTTCACGATAAGAAAATTTACATGCCGTTTTATCGAATGTAGAAATCTTTCTACGTAATGTATCAAATGCGCGACAGCTTACAAATACATCTTTTAGCTCTACGCCATAGGCACCTATATTCTGGACGGGCGCAGCCCCTACTGTACCCGGGATGAGTGCCATATTCTCCAAACCTGAAAATTGGCGATCCACACAGTAGCTTACCAAATCATTCCACACGACACCCGCTCCGGCTACTACCGTGGCAGTGGTTTCGGAAATCACATGGCTTATGCCTTGAATATTCATTTTGATGACCAATCCTTCAAAGTCTTTGGTAAACAGCATATTGCTGCCACCCCCCAGTACGAGGATGGGCTGCCGGACGATATCTCGGCTAAATAAAAAGGCGAGCTCCTCTTCGGTATGGATTTCCACAAACTGGCGGGCAAATGCCACTACACCAAACGTATTGTAATGCTTTAATGAGAAATGTTCCTTAACCGAAAGTTCCATAGAATTTTGACCCAAGTTTTCAATTATTCAAACAAATGTGTACCTTTAGCGTATTAACTTCAGCGACCAAATATAAGTGATTGACCTGACAGCATCGTTAAATTGATTGTATGATTAATGCAGATAAAAAGCGCACGCAGATATTAGAAGCAGCCACCCGCCGGTTTGCCCATTTCGGTTTGGCGAAAACTACCATGTCAGAAATCGCCCAGGATCTTTCATTTTCCAAGGCTTTACTCTATTATTATTTTCCCGATAAAAACACCTTGTATGCGGCTGTATTGGAGCATGTGATCAATCAATCGTTTGAAGAAATCGAGGAGGCGTTAGCCACGATTGGCAATTGCCAGGAAGCCGTGATGTTTATATTGGATAGGCGAATTGCATTCATAACCAAATATTATAATTTGTTGGAGCATTCCATATCCGCAGTACAGCAGATGCCTGATGAGATGGCCTGTGTGATGGCGGAGTCTAAGGTAAAGGAAATAACGATTATCAGCAAAATATTGCAAAAAGGCGTCGATACCGGCCAGTTATATGTCGAGCATGTCGAGGAGACCGCAGAAATCATGTTATTCGCGTTGGTGGGCATGCGGTTTAGCATCCTGAAAGACCTCAATGGCATGTTGTTTCCTACAAAAGAAGAATTTGACCGGATATTGAACTTGCAGAAGAAAATGGCAACCATATTTTTGAAAGGGCTGGAGGTAGAAAAGGCACCAAGCCACTGAGTCAATACCGTACGGCTACTGTTCGGATTTTTCCATCGCTAAAATCCGCTTGACCACCTGCGTGGCATGTACGCGGGAGTTTTCGATAAACCAAAGGTGTGTATTCATGCCCCCGCATACGACTCCGGCGAGAAAAAGACCGGGAATGTTGGTTTCCATCGTCTCCGGATTGTGATAGGGTTCCCGCGATGCGTCTTCGGCCAATGTAATGCCTATCTTTTCCAAAAAAGTAAAGTTAGGTTGGTAGCCAGTGAGCGCCAGCACGAAATCATTTTCAAGGGTAATGAGGCCATCCGGCGTCTGGATATCTACTTCCGTGGGCCGTATTGCCGTCAGCCTGCTGTTGAATAATGCCCTTACTTCACCCGCAGCAATGCGGTTTTCCATATCGGGGCGAACCCAGTATTTGACCCGGGGACCGATGCTTTCCTTGCGCACCACAAGCGTGACGTCCGCACCTTTGCGATAAGTTTCCAACGCTGCATCGACCGACGAATTGCTGGCACCTACGACGACCACTTTTTGCCCGGCATAGTAGTGAGGGTCGTTGTAATAATGGCTCACTTTGGGTAGGTCTTCTCCCGGAATATCCATCAGGCAAGGGATATCATAAAACCCTGTGGCAACAACCACATACCGGGAGTGATATGTTGATTTTGATGTGGTGATTCCAAATCCAGGGTCTTGCTGGCGTACCATGGTCACCTCCTCAAATAAATGAATGTTCAACGTAAATTTCTGCTGTATGCGCCGGTAATATTCCAAGGCTTCTGCACGTTTGGGCTTTGGATTGGTAGAAACGAACGGTACGTCGCCTATTTCCAAGCGCTCTGACGTGGAAAAGAATGTCATATGCTGGGGATAATGATATAGGGAATTGACCAGGCATCCCTTTTCGACGATGAGGTAGGTCAGCCCCGCTTCCTGGGCCGCAAGGCCACAAGCCAGCCCAATAGGGCCGCCACCGATAATGAGTAAGTCGTACTGTGTTGAAGGAAGTTCCATGTGGCACAAAGATACAAGACAGCCGGTTCAAAACAGCAACTAACGTTGGATTTTACGGCGAATTGACGTTTTCAGGCTGGAGCTGGTTCATCAGCCGCTCGCAGGTCTTGTTTAAATCAATGACAATCCGATTCAGGAAATGAAGCTGTTCGGTAATCAACCGGGATTCTTCAGAGTCAATATTGTTATTATCAAGATCGGAAGGTGTGCTTCGTTCTATTTCCTTAAACTCGTCTTCTTCATCTTCCGGTTCGAAGAGCCTGATGGTTTGTGCCAGCAGGAACAGGGTTTTCCGGATGACACGCACGTGCTCACCCGTAAGGGACGCATTATCAGCCCCCATGACGTTGTTGAGCAACGTGACAGAATAGGAGGAAAGGATGTGATTAAAAACGACGAATTTATTCACTTCCTTTGCGTCCTTTTGCTTGCTTTTGGGTTCGGTGATCATCCGCTGGAATGCGGAGGCCATATTGGCCGTGGTGATGTATACTTCTTTCCGAGCCAGCTTATAGTCGGTCACGCTCAAGGATTGGCCGGCGATGATTTTCAATGCTTGCGCAATGTAATTATAGTTGGCGATGAGCAATTTGCGCATAGTGCCATGTACCTGCGTGCTTTCCCAATTGGGCAATACAACATAGTTGGAAAAGAAGGCTAGTCCCGATCCGATGAGCGTATCAATGATGCGTTCCCTGAGAATAGACAAGGTATTCATATCAAGGAAACTGAACATGATGAGAATATAAGGCGTCATAAACATGACGCTGACAATATAATTGATGCGGATGAGGCTATAGGTGGCCACCATGAATAGTAGCAGGAGAATGAAAAGTGAAGTTTCATCCTTGACCAATATCAGGATGAGCGCACCGCCGATGCCACCAATGATAGTGCCGATGAGCCGTTGGAAATTCCGTTGTTTGGTCAGGCTGAATCCGGGTTTGAGGATGACCATGATGGTCAGCAGTATCCAATAGCTGTGGTTGCCCACATTGATGGCCAACGATAGCAAATAGCCGATGCCCATGACGGCAGCCATCCGTACCGCATGTCTGAACAGGGTAGATTTCAATGTCAGGTTTTCGCGCAGCTGTTTTAAATCAATTTCTTTATGTTCAACAAAGCGGCTATGATCCGGCTCTTCCTTCTTGAAGGAGTTTTTGGGCTCCATTTCAAAATATCCGTAGATGTTATTGATGCGTTGGATAAGGCTACGTATGTTTATCAGGACTTTTTTCAAGGCAAGCGTGTTGATTTGATGGGTTTTTTCCACCTTGTCAATCGCCGTTCGTATTCGTTCCAAATCGGTTTTGAAGTTGTATAACGCTCTTGGCCTTTTGTTTGCATTGACTTGATAAGCAAGGTGATCCAATTCATTGCTTATTCGCTGTATCGTCAAGTTGAAATGCTGTAATATCCCAGTGGCTCCAAACTGTTCCCGGATGGAATTATAGTCATAGTGGGTAGCCATGCTCTGTTCGAATAGGTCGACAACATCGGTGAAAATCAGAATGAGCAGCCGACCGATTTTGGTGGTGTCTTTGATGATTTTCTTGCTCCGGAACAGTTGGTCACGTACATTATCCTGGTGCTCGCTCACCACAATTTGCTGCTCAATCAGGTCGCGGTAATTTTTTTCGGTATCTGATTTGGTATCATAGAACCTGGCTTTAATACGGATATAGTCCGCTACATTATGGATAGATTCCGCCAGCTCCTGCTGGGCTTGCCGGTAAGGCCTTACCTGATAGAGTGATAAGCTTAGCAGCATGTACCAAATACAGCCTGCTAAAATATAAGCAATATGTACGATGACATCCAGTGAGGTATGGTCTGCGGCATCGATATTCAGCACCATGATGAGGATGCCCAGTGTACCCACAGATGATGCGCGGGCGCCATACACGGCAAACATCGAAAAAAAGAAGCTCAACAGGATAATGACCAAGGTAAGTAGCCACGGTATACCATTGACCAGGTTGGTGATAAGTGCTGAAATCAGCACCGCAGCCGTGCATATCAGCATGCCGTTCCTACGATGGCTTGGTGGACCGGGTGTATCGGATAAGCCCACGACCATCGCGCCCAATGAAACGGTGATGCCCAACTGGAGATTGCCAAACCAGGAGAAAACCAAGGCTGGAATTATCGTGCCGAATGTAATGCGCAAGCCATCTGTAAAATACTGGCTGTATAAAAAATTCTGGATTTCTTTCGCCTTGTTCATGCACAGCAGGATGGTAACTGCAAAGATACACAAAAGATTTTGCCGCTTTTGGCCAGGTAAAATTTTTTGAAAAATACCGACAAGTGAGTATTTGAGGGTACCTGTCCGCTGATTAGGTTTGTGCCTGTCAATATTTTAATTTAATTACCATGAAACAACAGCTACTATGCATTATCGCCATCATTGCAGCGATCACTTCGGCAACAACATGGCCTCTTTATGGCCAAAAGGCCAAAAACCGAACCATCACCATCAACACAGAGAGCGGATCGAGTATGTATGTGGATGGTAGTCAAGTGACTGCCCCTGCCAAAATCAAGATCCCTAAGCATGCCACGGTAAATATACGTGTGGAGAAGGTAGGTTTTGTGACCGAAATCCGTAACTATGAAAACAACGGTATTAATATTATTCCCAAAACCGATTTTATCCAATTGACGAAGGATGAAGCCTATGAAAATTCTTTTGTGACAAATCTGGCCAACCAAGATATTGATATCAGGCCGTCCAGAAGCAACGATGAATCCTGGATATTGCTCAACCGTATCGTGACCGGCTCTTTCGATGTTATTGCCATTATGGACAAGGCTACAGGATATATGGCTACCGCTTGGTCTGCAAAATCATTTAATTCAGGCGTGGTACGTACGCGTTTGATCGTCAAAACCAGCAACACCGATCCCTTGGAATACAAAGCGAAACTGGTCTCAGAAATCGCCCCCCCGGGTACCAGCGTAAACGCGGATGAGTCTTTCCGCAGGTGGGATCGCATTTTGCGCACGTACGAAAATGTGGTGCCTGACTTGCAAAGCCGATTGGGCGTCAATTAACCAAACTTTTTTTAGGATAACGACCATCTAGCTATGAAAATCATTAAATGTTGCATCGCAGCCTATCTGGTGTTTGCGCTTGGCCAGGCTTATGCCCAACAAGCTTCGGTAGCAGGCCAGGGCTATTACGATGAATCTGATTTTGGTAAATTCTACCTCAGGATTGGAATCAACCTTCCCCAAGGACACCTCAAAAACAAATTCGACCCTGCTATCCCAGTTTATGAAAATATGGGGAAGAATGGGGGAATGCAGGCCAGCACCGGGTTCAATTTTGAATTGGGAAGGTATTTTTTCTTTCACGAAGATCCCATTCATGATCTATTCAAGGTGGGGCTGGATGCGACCTTCCTTTCGCTGGGCTATAATGCGTTTGAATGGCCCGCCTTACCGAGCTCATCGGGGTCGGGCAAGTACGACCTGACGACCATTGCCGTGAAATTCGGCCCAGTGGTTTCGTTCAATGTATTCGAAGACGTTTATGCTGACGTCTTTGCCAAGTTTGCACCTACCGTGGTATCGTCTTTTGAGGCACCGGATTTTTATATTGAAGATGGCAGCGGAAATTATACAGAATTTAGTTTTTATAGTGACAATCCCATTTTATTTGGTTGGAAAGGCGATTTTGGTGTCAATCTACGTTACAAGAAAGGTACGCTTACATTGGGCTATGAGTCTGGTTCCTTTAATACCAAGTCGTACTACTATGTGTCTGACGGAGCGGGGACAGAGGATGGTGGCATTTTTGAGCAGAAAATGCCGATGGGGATTTTTCAAGTGAGGCTGGGCGTACAATTCCAGTGATAACTTTTTGCGGCAATAAATCGTATTCCTTTAACACGTTATAACATTCAAGAAGGTGCGCGCCTTTAGTGGCGCGGCCTTTTTGTAGGTAATTGATTTTGTCTTCGCAAAGTCTTATTATTACGCAAAAATATAGCTGTAAGGTGCAACTTACTAATCTCTTGAATCTCCTATGTCCGTTTTCAAAAAAATTGCGTTCGTTTTTGTTTTAACCCATGTTGTTTTTAACCTAAGTGTCGGTCAAACGAATGGTACAAAAAGCGTTGTTGATAGCTTGAACGAGCTTTTACAAAAAGAGAAGAATACCAATGTACATTGGCGGCTGTTGCTTGAGCGGGCGGTACAACGACCTGCCAGTAATTATGAGCAGGCCGTCATGGAAGCGACGAGCGTTTTGGATCATTATCGCGAGGAAAATGACGAAGAAGGAACAACCGACGCCTACATTGCATTAGGAAACATCCATAACCAACAGAAGGACTACAAGAAGGCACTGCATTACGATTCGTTAGCTTTGGCGCTGGCGGAAAAAGCAAATTTTGCCAAAGGAAAAGTATTGGCATACCGGAATCTGGGGCGGGAATCCGTGGCTGCGGGAAATATCTTGGAGGCAAAAACGAACTACGAGAAAGCGCTTGAACTGGAACTTACCTTTAACGATAAAGACAGCGATTTAGAACGCCTGCTTTCCTATTATAATCAACTTGGCATCACCAATCGTATCCTTGGGAAATTTGAAGCATCAGCAACGTACTTAAATGAAGGAATACGGTTGGCAGAAAAGAACGGCCGAGATCGCGCATTAGCGCAACTATATATGAATTTGGGCAACACCTTCAGCGAAACATCGCGGTATGAAGAAGCAGTAACGATGCACCTTAGAAGTGTAAAAATAAAGGAGCACCTAAATGATAGCTTGGGACTGGGCCAATCATTTACTAATCTTTCGATTGTTTTCCGCGCCGCTAAGGAGTTTGACAAAGCCATAGCCTATTTGCGCAAAAGCCAGCAAATCAATTCGGCCTTCAAAAACCATAAAGGATCCGGACTTAACGCTGCCAACCTCGCCGTCATTTATATTGAAAAAAAGGAGTTGGATTCTGTCCCGGTGTTTTTTGAGCAGGCAATTGCCAATTTTAGTCGTGCATCGGATAACCGGGGTTTAGCATTAGCTTTTCATAACTACGGAAAGTTTTTGTTTGATATGAATAGACTGGATACCGCGGAAATCATGATGGAGAAAGCATTGGCGCTAAGGAAAAAAGCGGGATCGGACACGGAAATCAGCACCACATTGGCCAATCTGGGCCAGCTCGAAATGAGCCGTGGTAATTTTGCCAAAGCTGAGCATTACTTGCTTGATGCACAGCATCGCATCGATACGACTAAGACGACACGGGCGCTTTCGGATTTGTACACCTATTTGAGTGAACTGTATCGTCATCAAAAAAATTACGAGAAAGCATTTGCCTACTTGAAAAAGGTATTGATGCTCGAAAAGAATAGCTTTACGGAGAACGAACGGGTAGCTCTCCTAAAAGCTGAATCCAAATATGAATTGGAAAAACGCGATCTTGAGCTGGCATTGGAAAGAGAAAAGCAGCGTGATCATCAGTTTAGGCTATTCCTTATTGGCGTGTTGATTGCCATGGCGTTGATAGCCATAATAAGTGTCCTCTGGATCCGCCGCAAACAAGTCAAAGAACGCCATCAATCCCAATTGCAGCAACTTACCCAAACGCATCGGATAGCGACGGCACAGGCGCTACGGAAAGTGGAAGAGGAAGAACGGAAAAAAATCGCCAATAAATTGCATGACGAGGTGGGTGCCTTGCTTTCCATCGCCAAACTCAATGTCGATCAGCTTGAAGCAGATGTTTTTGCCAAAGACAGCGAGGCTGTTCTGAAACTCCAGACAGCAAAGAAATTATTGGGCGATATGGGAGAGACGGTCAGAGCGATAAGCCACTCGCTTGTACCGGTAGCCTTGGAAAAATATGGTCTTAAACCAGCAATCCTTGATTTGATAAATGCCGTGAATATTTCGGGTAAAATTAAAGTGGAAGAAGTCATCGAAGGGCTGGATCGGGCGGATGATTGGAGCGATGAATTTCGCTTCGGTTTATACCGTATCCTGCAAGAAGTACTTAATAACATTATCAAACACGCACAGGCCACTCATGTATTGGTGCAGCTGGTGGAACTTGAGCGGTCGCTCACCATCTATGTGGAAGACAATGGCAAGGGGCTCGATATGGCTACGGGGGCTAATGGGATGGGGCTCAACCTGCTGAAACGTAACATTGAATATTTTAATGGGGTTATCGAAATCAACGGCCGCCAAAATCAGGGAACATTTGTGTTGATTGAATTGCCGTTGGATACGGCTTCGGCGCATTAGGAAGTTTGTTTTAGAAGCTCAAAGTTGCTGCTTGCTTTTCAATTTGCCTAATAAACAATTGTGGTATTTATAAAAAAAAGTTAGTATTGCGAAACGATACTAACACTACCAGTCTATCATACCATGAAAACACGCGTAATTATAGCCGACGACCACCCGGTAGTTATACAAGGCATCAGGGATATCTTAGAAAAAAATGGGCAGTTTGACGTGATTGCTACGTTTAATGATGGAAAATCATTGCTGCGATCTCCCTTATTGGCGAAGGCCGACGTGCTACTGCTGGATCTGAATATGCCTGCTGTCGATGGATTACAAACGTTGGAAAGGTTGAATAGGACTGAGCTCTCCTGTAAAATCATTGTCATTACCAGTTACTTATCCTCCCAGCTTGCCGAGCAATGCAAACAAGCGGGTGTGCATGGCTATTTGGTTAAATCCGAAGATTTGTATCTGCTGGTCAAACGTATACAAGATGTGTTGGCCGGTGAATCGCCGTTTCCTGATTTTTCCCAGCCTGACCAACCTATGGGAAACGATTTTTCATACTTTGACGAATTCCTGAAAAAATACAAACTGACCAAACGCGAGGTGGAGATCATCCGCATGGTGTGCAACGATTACAGTTCCAAAGAAATAGCCGATAAATTGTATCTTTCTACGTTTACCATCCAGACCCATCGGCGCAATATCATCAAAAAATTAGGCTTAGACGATTCAAAAATCTCGTTGTACCGGTTTGCGATGGATAATGGGGTGATTTGAACACGCTAATCGGTGTTGACTTGGGCGATTGTCTTATTTTTAATTTTTTGCTTAAATTATTGTTATTATTTCAATAAATAACGAATTTTTTAGCGGAATGTTTATATATTTGACAGCCTTCCGTTAATAGGCAATAAATCCTATATTCGTTTCTTTATTTTTCCGTGGCATGAAATTAAGTAAAAAACAAGCAGCCTTTGAAAATGAAGTGCTTATGCGCTTTGAGTTGTTCAACAGCCTGTTTATGACATTGCCGTTTTACCAAGTGAAACATACAGGCACATTGCTGCCTTTTTTCACCACACATTGTGAACGCGGCGTTGCTGAAAAGCTCGATCCGGAAGCGATTATTGAAAGTTTTTTCGGGCAGTATGAACAATATGTGGGGGAGTCGGATCGAACAGACTTGCTCTTCCGCATCATCCAATATATCGAGCGGCAAGTGGTGCTGTTTGACGCGGTAGAAGATGCTGCTTTCCGCAAAACCGGCCGTTCGGATGAAGCGGGCTTACTGGATTCAGTTTTTAAGCAGACGGAAAACAACAAAGAGCTTCGGGACAAGCTGGTTAAGAAATTGAATGATTTTTCATTAAGGCTGGTTTTGACAGCCCATCCCACGCAGTTCTACCCGGGGCCTGTTTTGGCGATTATCACGGATTTGACGGAAGCATTGAAGAAGAATGATATCCACAACATCCACCTGCTGCTGCAGCAATTGGGCAAGACACCGTTTATGAAGAAGAATAAACCGACACCGGTTGATGAAGCAAATAGCTTGGTGTGGTTTCTTGAAAACGTGTTTTATCCGGTGGCGTCGGCTATTCAATCGAAAATCGACGATGAGTTTGACTTTCCTATTGATGAGAATAAGCAATTGGTTGAACTGGGGTTTTGGCCGGGCGGCGATCGTGACGGGAATCCCAATGTAACCGTAGACAGTACCCGGCGCGTGGCGCTCTTGCTGCGTACCATTCTATTCCGCTGTTATTACCGGGACTTCCGGATGCTCAGAAGGCGGATTACATTCTCCGGCGTTGAGAAATATATGGATGTGCTGCAAGATCTGTTTTACGAAAACAGCTTCAACCCTTCGGACAGCCCTGAAAATGAAAAGCCCGCAATCATTTACAACTTGAAAGAAATCAAGCGTGTACTGAACGAGTATCACGATGGGTTGTTCGTAGAGTTGGTAGATGACTTGCTTCGCAAAGTAAAGACCTTCGGTTGCTTTTTCGCCACATTGGATATCCGGCAAGACAGCAGTGTCATCCGGCAAACACATGCTTACTTTCGCGAGAAATATGCGACAACCATTGGCATTGCCGATGGGTTCGAGCAACTGGATGAAGAGGCCAAGCAACGGGCGTTTAAATTTGAGGCGCATGATTTGCTGCATGGTGAAGATGCCCATGCCCTTGTTGCGGATACCCTTGGTGTCATCCGCCTAATTAAAGCGATCCAGCGGTTTGGTGGTGAACGCGCTGCCCAGCGCTTTATCATCAGTAATTGCCAGCAGGTTTCAGATATTTTGGCATTGATGGAATTGTTTTTGTGGAGCGATTGGGATCCCCAATCGTTGCATATCGATTTTGTGCCGCTATTTGAAACCGTGGATGATCTCACCCGTGCCGCAGCTGTGATGCAGGCGCTATATACCCATCCTTATTACATGGCACACCTGAAACGTCGGGGAAACAAGCAGACCATCATGCTCGGTTTTTCAGACAGCACGAAAGACGGGGGATACTTGATGGCCAATTGGTCCATTTACAAGGCAAAAATAGAGTTGACAACCATTGCACGTCAATATGATGTTGATTTGGTGTTTTTTGATGGCAGGGGCGGCCCACCCGCACGTGGGGGAGGGAAGACCCAACGCTTCTATGCGTCCATGGGAAAAGAGATTGCCAATGACCATATCCAGTTGACCATACAGGGGCAGACCATCAGCAGCCAGTACGGATCATTAGACACCGCCCGCTATAACATCGAGCAGTTGCTTCATGCGGGGCTCACTTCGCACATCGGTCAGAAAGATGGGGATACGCTATCCACAGAGAAAAAACAACTAATTGAATACATGGCACATGTAAGCCATGAACAGTTTTTGGCACTGCGGAAAGACCCTTTGTTTCTTAAATATCTCGAACGGTTCAGTCCCCTTAAATTGTTGTCACAGATAAATATCAGCAGTAGACCTGTGAAGCGAAATTCGGATAAGGAACTGCGTTTGGAAGATCTGCGAGCAATTAGCTTTGTTACCGCTTGGAGCCAGCTGAAGCAGAACATACCTGGGTTTTACGGTGTGGGATCGGCCCTTAAGCAAGCTGAAGAAGCGGGTAAATGGGAGCAGGTGAAGGAGCTGTATGAAACCTCAGGGATGTTCAAAACGGTCATTGACAACTGCATGATGTCCATGTCCAAATCAAACTTTGATCTGACTTCTTACATCCAAAGCGATGAGGTTTTCGGGGATTTCTGGAAAAAAATGCGCAGCGAGTACGAGCGTACCAAGCAGTACGTGTTAAAACTGAGCGGAAGCAGGGTGTTAATGGAAAATTATCCCGTAGAGCGGGAGTCAATCGCGGTGCGTGAGAAAATTATATTGCCTCTTTTGATTATCCAGCATTATGCCATCAGAAAGTTGCAAAAGGGCGGGCTGGGAGAACAGGATAGCGAGGTGTTTTCCAAACTGGTGACACGGACCATCTACGGGGTAGTAAATGCCGGTAGAAATTTGGCTTAATTAGGTGTTTGATATGACAAAATTGTTGATGGACATCACATTTTTAACTATGTTTGTTGCATGAAATAAACAGCTAAATAGCCTTTTAAAAAAATATAACATATGAATTTTAAGCATATTTCCTGGGTTGTAGCATCGTTGTTGGTTGTGGGCCTGAGCTCGTGTTCAAGGCATGCCGGTGAAGAAGTAAGTAGAAACAAGCTCTATAGCAATGCAACAGATGTAGACGCCGAAGGGTTTACGTTCTTTAAGTCTGTATATACAAAAGCGGTATTCGAGACGCAATTGGCCGAGTACGTTCAATCCGCTCCGGCTTCACCGGCAGCGAAGGAACTGGCAGGGAATGTGGTCGCAACTTATGAAGAAGCCATTCCCGAGTTGGAAAACCTTG
Source organism: Parapedobacter koreensis (assembly GCF_900109365.1). Classification (GTDB taxonomy): domain Bacteria; phylum Bacteroidota; class Bacteroidia; order Sphingobacteriales; family Sphingobacteriaceae; genus Parapedobacter; species Parapedobacter koreensis. The sequence goes on from NZ_FNZR01000013.1 coordinate 33,246, forward strand.
CTACGGCATTTTACGTCATCTTGCCTGATCCTGGGGCACCGGTGTTTGCGGTACCGCATCACTTTACTACCGACAGCTTGGGAAGTTTCAACAGCGAAGCGTATATTGCACATGTGCAGCACGAGCAAGGGGCGATCTTGGAACAGCTTGGTCGCGCAGAGCGGAATACCGTTAAACCGTTGAGGGCATATGCCCACGAAAAGCTACCCGCAGTTGAAGAACTCTTCGCACTTGCAGGTGGCGAAGCGGATCACGGCGCACACCATTGATTAAATACACATTGCCATGTCTAAGAAAAACATCGTCACAGGTATTTTGTCGTATGGAATGTCCGGCAGGGTCTTCCATGCGCCATTTATCCATCAAAAGTCACGGTTTGAACTGCGGGCTGTTGTAGAACGGCATGAAAAGCGGGCACACCAACGCTACCCGGCTGTCATCAGTTACGATACCGTCGATGATTTGCTTAATGATGATAAAATAGAGCTGGTCATTGTCAATACACCCAATGATACCCACGTTGACTATGCAACGAAAGCATTAAAGGCAGGCAAACATATTTTAGTAGAGAAGCCATTTGCACCCAATAGTGAAGATGCAAAGCGGCTATTCGATTTGGGCAAGGAAGTAGGCAAGCATGTCATGGTTTTCCAAAACCGCCGGTGGGATAGCGACTTTAAATTGCTTAAACGTGTGGTCGAACGCGAGACATTGGGCGAATTGATAGAATTGCATGTCCGGTTTGACCGTTACCGACTGGAAAAAAGCCCGAAGATATTTAAGGAACAACGAATCCCCGGGAGTGGCGTGTTGTATGACCTTGGCCCACATCTTCTCGATCAAGTGATTAGCTTGTTTGGCAAGCCGGATAAAAGCATTAAAATTGTGTCTACACACCGCCCGGAATCGGAGGTGGATGATTTTTCCACGATTGTGCTTACTTATCCCCAAGGATTTACCGTATTTATCCATGCAAGCTTGCTGGTTGCCCATCCGCTGCCCGCTTATGTCCTGCATGGCACGAAAGGTTCGTTTCAAAAAGTAAGGGCAGACGTACAGGAAGACCAATTGCAAGCAGGGATTTCCCCTAAGGATCCGGCATATGGGATAGAACCTCCGGGTAAAGAAGGCCTGATCACCATCATCAAGCCTAACGGCGATCGAGAATTGCGGTATCGGGAAGCATTGAAAGGCGACTATAATGATCTTTTCAATGCCATATATGGGCAACTACGGAAAGGTGAGCCTTTCCCCGTGAAACAAGAAGAAATTCTTTGGCAAATGGAAATCTTGGAACAGCCAGCTTGGAACGGTTGATGGTACAGTATAGTATTACGAGTTTAAATTCCCGTCATAAAACGTTAAGCCTATTATCAATACGATGTTTGGTCATGGTGAATTAACACACGATTAACACTAACAAAACTTTGCATTGTTATTATTGGCCCATTAACTTAAGACGGCCGTATGTTAACAGTTGTGAAGCGAAAAATCCCCCTTATAAATCGTGAGATAAGCTGGTTGTATTTCAACGAGCGCGTGTTGCAGGAAGCTGCAGATAAGGCTGTTCCGCTCATGGAGCGCCTTCGGTTTTTGGCTATTTTTTCTTCCAATTTAGATGAGTTTTATCGGGTACGGGTAGCTACGCTCAATCGGCTTGTAGACATCAATAATAAGACCAAAACCATGCTCGGGTTTAATCCGAAAAAGATTCTGAACGAAATTAAGAACATCGTTGTCCGGCTCGAAAAGCGGTTTGATTACCTCTATGAACAGGAGATTATCAAAGAACTGGAAGCACAGAAAATTTTCATTATCAATGAGCAACAACTGAATGTAGGGCGCGGCACGTACGTGCGCGAATATTTTAGGCGGCAAGTGCTGCCTACGCTCGTTCCCATCATGTTGGAGGATAATGCCACGAAACCTTTTCCCGAACTGAAAGATAGGCATATTTACTTTATTGTCAAGCTGACCTTTCGCAAAAAGGTAAAGTATGCATTGGTGGAAATCCCCACGGCCATTATGTCCCGGTTTCTGATATTGCCAGAAAACAAGGGGTTGAAATTCATTATTTTGCTGGATGACATCATCCGTTATTGCCTCGACGACTTGTTTTTTATCTTTGAGTATGACACGGTGGAGGCATATGGCATCCAGCTGACACGCGATGCAGAGCTGGATATCGACGCCAATGTGAGCGAGAAGTTTGTGGACGCCTTGTTGCAGAGTTTGCAGCGTAGAGATAAAGGCCGGCCCATGCGGTTGCTGTATGATAGCGACATCCCATTGGACACGCTTAATTACTTGGTTTCGCGGATGTTGTTGGATCCGGAAGCGCTCATCCCCGGGGGCAGGTATCACAATTTCAAGGATTTTATTGATTTCCCAAATGTAGGCGGGCCATCGCTGGAGTACCCGTCTATGCCGCAATTGCGGGTGAATAACCTGGATTTGGGACGGAGCATATTCAGCCAAATGGCACAACGTGACTATTTGGTGAGTTTGCCCTACCAATCATTTGATTATATTGTCCATTTCCTTCGGGAAGCGGCAATAGACCCCAAGGTCAAGGAAATCAATATCTGCTTGTATCGGTTGGCCGAAAATTCCAGTGTCATCAATGCACTCATCAATGCGGCGCAAAATGGCAAAAAAGTCAATTGCCTGCTCGAATTGAAAGCTCGTTTTGATGAGGAAGCCAATATCTATTGGCGCAACCGCTTGGAAGAAGGCGGCGTGAATGTAAATATCGGCGTGGTGCAATACAAAGTACACGCCAAAATCTGCCTTATCGCACGTCGCGAAAAAAGAGGACTGGTCTATTATGCCACTCTTGCCACGGGCAATTTCAACGAGAAAACAGCCAAAATTTATTGTGATCACAGCTTGTTTACTGTTAATCCATTAATTACCAAAGATCTCAAACGTCTTTTCAAAGGACTGGAGAAGCAGACGTTTCATCGTGGCTATAAATCCATCATCGCCTCGCCGTTGGAAACCCGCCAGCGTCTTTATCAACTCATTGCTAATGAAATATCCATGACCAAATCCGGGAAGAGAGGTTACATGATTCTAAAAATGAATAGCTTATCGGATGAGGAGATGATTGAAAGGCTTTATGAGGCGAATAACGCGGGGGTGACCATCCAGCTCATCGTGCGTGGTATGTGTTGCTTGGTGCCGGGGCAGGCGGGCTTCAGCGATCGCATCACGGTGAGGAGCATTGTTGATCGGTATTTGGAACATGCACGTATCTGGATCTTTGGAAACGGGGGAGACGAACTGGTTTACCTATCGTCTGCCGATCTGATGGCGCGTAATATCGACCGTAGGGTAGAGGTGGCATTTCCGATAATTGATGCCCGCGTCAAAAAGGAAGTCCGCGATATTATCGATATCCAACTCAAGGACAACAGCAAGGCCCGTGAAATCAATCAGTTGAATAATAACCGATATATCGGTGCCAAGAACAAAATCAGGCACCGTGCACAGGAGGACATTTACAATTATCTGAAATATAAATCATAATCAATCGTGAGGTACGCAGCTATTGACATCGGATCGAATGCAGTGAGGCTATTGATAGCCGATATTATCCAGAATAACGACATCATATCATTTAAAAAGAATACGTTGGTGCGGGTACCGCTGCGCCTAGGTGATGACGCATTTATTGATCGAAAAATATCCGAACCGAAAGTGGGAGATCTGGTGAAGACGATGTCTGCGTTCCGTAGTTTGATGGATGTATATCGAGTAAGTGCGTATATGGCGTGTGCCACGTCTGCCATGCGCGAAGCCGAAAATGGCAACGCGTTGGTCAAGGAAATTAAAGATGCAGGTATTGACTTGCAAATTATCGACGGTAGCGAGGAAGCCAGGATCATTTACAACAGCCATATCGAACAGCACCTTGGAAATAAAAAAGCGTATTTGTACATCGACGTGGGCGGGGGCAGCACAGAGTTGTCGGTATTTGCCGATACCAAGCTGGTCGCCTCAGCCTCGTTCAATATCGGCACTATCCGTATCTTGGATAATCAGGATAAAGAAGAAACGTGGGATGAAATGAAAACGTGGGTAAAAACGCATACCCGTATGTTTAAAGCGGTATATGGTATTGGCACCGGTGGCAATATCAATAAGTTGTCGCGGCTCGCCAGCGATAAGGAGGACAAACCCATCTCCTATGCCAAATTAAAATCATTGTATGAATACCTCAGTTCGTTTTCGTTAAAAGATCGCATCAATGTATTGGGATTGAATAATGATCGTGCTGACGTCATTATCCCAGCCTGTGAAATTTTCCTGACGTTGATGAAATACGGCCATTTACGGCAGGTTATTGTGCCCCGGGTAGGCTTGGTGGATGGAATTATCCAAACATTGATTGATAAACACCTTTCGCCAACTTTGGGCGAAACGGAATGAGCTACCTCGCAAAAGCAACTGGATAGGTCGTTCAAGAGGACGACAAAATTGTTTTATATGCAGTTTCTTTAAACTTGCATATAAATACAATTTTATCTAAGTTTGCGCCAGAAAATCCTCTGCGGAAGTGGCGAAATTGGTAGACGCACCATCTTGAGGGGGTGGCGCCTTATGGGCGTGGCAGTTCGAATCTGCTCTTCCGCACAGCCAGTATAGAACCCTTGCTTTAGCAAGGGTTTTTTCATTTAAGCAGCCAACCTATTCTTGAAATCTTAAAGAAGACATACCTTGAAAATAGAAAACAGAACGAAGGTTGGCTCGTTTGCCCCTGTATGTTGGCATATCGGCCACCCATTGATTGGTCGAATTGTGACGAACTTAGTTTCGTCGTATGGATAGAAACAACATATTGATCGAGCGGCTATTCGATGTCCCGGTAGCACGGCTGTGGGAAATTTGGACCAAGCCCGAGTTTATTAACCAATGGTTTGGTTCGGATCCGAAGGGGATCGTCATTTCATCAGATATTGACCTGGCAGTAGGAGGGCAATACCGGATTATTTTTCAAGACTCAGATGGCAGTATCCATACTGCATTTGGTGAGTATACAGAGGTCGTTGAGTTGGAGAAACTGCGGTACACGTGGCAGTGGGAAAGCGAAGCGGGCTATATTTCGACCGTCATCGTAGCGTTTATTCCCAAGGCGGAAAAGACCCTATTGATATTCGAGCACGTTAATCTTAATCCAAACTCGGCTCACGAGTACTTTATGGGTTGGAATGGAGCTATGGATAAAATTGTTAAGTAATGCTCTTATTCTGCTATCCGTAGAAAAACAATATAGGTATGGGCATTATGGAAAAGCAGAAATAGGCAGCATACGGACAATACTAACCATCTGCCGAAAGGCAGGCCAAAGAAAAATGAACGTCCGATATATGCGATACCGAGCATCCACAAAGCTGGCGTCCATGCGGGCGCGGTGAAGCCCAATAAGCTATTGCTCCAACCGCTTTCCGGCCGATAGATGAGCATCAGCCAACTAGCAAAGTAAGCAAACAACCCAAAACCATAGGATAGCCATGCCCATCGGGCTTGCAGGTTGTCCTTGTTCAGCGGCATCATAAACGTCAAGATAAAAAACAGCATGCGGAAGGTCTGCTCACCGTAGCTTACCACAGGTGGAATCTCCTTCGAAAACGTATCCGGCAAAAAGGCCACAGGCAGTTGATTTGCCCAACCCATATTCCAAGCAAGAATAGGGATGGTCAGGATAAAGCAGTTAATGAAATATTTACGGAAAGGTTCCAATTGAAGTCCGTCTCAACGTTTGCTTGTCGTCCGTTGCTTCGCCTTGTCTGTCAGCGCAAAGTCTTCCCTTCTGGTGATGTGTTTGATGTTGTCCACATTCCGGAAGCGTAGGGCACTCCAATCCTCATCTATTGCTACTTGGCGAACGGGTTCGAGGTCGTATCGGCCGAGACTTGCCCATCCAGTGTCCCGGTTGAAATCGCATTTATATTTTTTTGATGTACCTTTTGGGTAACAAAACCAAAGAACCGCATCTGTTTCCAGTTTTGTGGCGACCTGTTCGATGATGCGATCAATTTCGGTTTGTTTGGTGACGAAAGCGACCATAAAGGAGATGCTTTCCACTTGATCTGCATTAGTAAGGATATGTGCAACGGAGGCCATATCATTCAATTCCTGCTGGAAACTATCCGGATGATTGATGGATAGGATAGTGGGTTGATTTTTGAAATTGAGCTTTTTGAACAATGTATTCATGCGTTTTGTGCTCTTGGGGCCAATTTACATAAAAATTCAATAAAAAGGGCATCCCGTTTAAAAATTCTTAAAAATGGTAAATTCCTTATCGATATATTTTATGAAACAAACCTTTTCTCCAGCGTGTTAGTATACCATAGTATTAAACAAGAGGGTAAAATTAAAAAACAATGTCATGGCTATTGTAAAAGTAATCGAAGTCATCGCGTCATCAGATACCAGTTTTGATGATGCCATCCGCAGCGCCGTAAAGGAAGTATCAGCCACTGTAAAAAATATAGACTCCGTGTATGTGAAGGATTTTAAGGTGCATGTAAAAGATGGTGAAGTAGCTTCTTATGGGGCTATCTGTAAAGTCTCTTTCCGGGTCGAACGCGGTGAAGCCTAATTAGCGGTTGTTCTGTTCGGGGACTTTTATTTCAGCGCGTTGTTGAGGTGTCAATTCCTTGAACTTGGCATACGTATCCATGATGTAGAGACGCAAGTCAGCTTCATCGGCAGTAGCGAGGAATTCCACCGTAGGGCGGTATTTGGTCATGTACAGTTCAAGTTCTTCTCCTGCTAAGGGTGTGACGGCTGTGACGGCTTCTCGGGTGAAGCGTGCGTCTATTTTGCGGCGATCCTGCTCCGCGAGCAACAATTTATAGCGCATGCGGGCCTGCCGCCCCTCCTCTCCAAACCAGCGCGAGGGTGAGATACGTATACCGCCCCGGTATTGCGACGCCTCTTCGACTTTGCCTTCTTTCTGTGCCCGTTCGATTTCTGTAGCCAATCGGCTATCTGTCATGGCTTGTATTTGTACTTCATCGATTTGGATCGCACTGCCATCCGGCGTCATGTATACCCGTTTGATATCAAATTCAATGACCACCACGGTATCTGTACGATAACCGGGATATTCAAACTGTAACCGTTCATTTTTTTTAGCCGGGATGGTGAATTTGCCATCTCCCATACTTGCCGACAGTGCACCGGTATTCAGGTTTTTAATTTCTACATAGGGTAGTGGCTCGCCGCTGTTCAATTCGAGCACATATCCGGTGAGCACCGTATCTTGTGTCTCAGGTATATTGCCTTGTGCAGCTACGGTATGCGCAAAAATCGTTATTAGTATAAAATGCAGCGCACCAATTAAGCGTATTACGGTCTTGGATGTGGATCTTAATTTCGTGCACTGCATCATATTTCCAACTTATTATTTTTGCTTATTGTATAACACTGGCTTCCCAGCGATTGTTATCCGGATTATGGTCAGGATATACTTTGTCAGGATCTAGTTGTACCGCAACGACTTCCTCGGTCGATGGATATTTAAATGTCCAAGATGTGTTGCGCTCCCATACTTCTACAGGTAATTTTACACGGTGTGTGTCGCCGCTCTTCGTGGTAATGTCCACGACAATGGGCATGGGCAATTTTTCTAAGTTGTCGACGGTAATAAGCACTCCTTTGCTTGGATCGTTGTCATAGTATACGACATTGCGTACAGCTTGGTCAAACCGCCAATTGTATTTGAACCAGCCACGCCAAAACCAATTGAGATTTTCGCCCGCTACATTTTCAATGGTACGGAAGAAATCTTCCGGCGTAGGATGTTTATAGGCCCAACGATGAAGATAAGCCTTGAAAGCGCGGTCAAACCGTTCAGGACCAAGGATTTCATTGCGGAGCAGCGTGAGGCCAAATCCGGGTTTGAGATAGGCTAATATACCGATGTTGCGCTCCTGCATGTTCTGGGGGGTACTCATCACCGGTTCAAGATCGGGTCTCGTAAGTGCCTGTGCCAGCCGGTTGGCATCACCCCTGGGGCGGTAATATTCTCCACCGTTGAATGCTTCTGTAGACAGGTCGTTGATAAACGTGTTAAAACCTTCATCCATCCAAGCATGCAGGCGCTCATTGCTGCCCACAATCATCGGAAACCAAATGTGGCCGAATTCATGATCCGTCACGCCCCATAATCCGGATCCTTTGGATTTGAAGCTACAGAAGACAATGCCGGGATATTCCATGCCGCCGATGTCGGCCGCTACATTTACCGCAACCGGGTAGGGATACTCCATCAGTGTTTTCGAATAAAACTCGATAGCTGCCTTGGTGTATTCCGTGGAACGCTCCCAAGCGTTGTTTCCATTGCTCTCGACAGGGTAGGCAGATAATGCCAGGGAACTGGCTCCACTGGGGAGGTTGATTTTTGCCCCGTCGACGATGAATGCTGGTGAGGAAGCCCATGCTACGTCATGGGATTTATTGAGCCTGAATTTCCAAGTCAGCTCTTTTTTCCCTTGCGGACGGGAAGCAGGTTGTGCTATTTCTTCCGCCGAGCGGATAATGACAGTTTTGTCGCTTGTTTTCGCTTGTTCCAGCCGCTTGGCTTGCTCAGGCGTATATACTTCGTTGGGATTAAGAAGTTCGCCACCCATGACCACGATGTGGTTGGCTGGGGCGGTGATAGCCACTTCATAGTTGCCATATTCGAGGTAAAACTCGCCGGGGCCTGTGTAGGGTTGCACATTCCAGCCGAGGATATCATCATACACCGCTACCCTTGGAAACCACTGCGCGATGGCGAAAATTTTACCATTTTGGGTTTCAAGCACACCCGTACGGTCGGCACCATGCGTAGGCACGATGTAAGAATAGGCAATGCTGATGGTTGTTTTGCCGCCATTAGGCCGCAGGGGCTCAGGCAAGAATACCTGCATGCGCGTGTCCGTGATGAGGTGCTCTGCATCATTGCCGTTGCCGAATTTGACGGACTCGATGTCATAGCCGCCATCGAAATCCGATTGGGCATCGCCATACCGGCTTCGGGTAAGTGGTACGATGAGGTGCCCGCGGCCGTCCTGCGAAAACATGTTCTGGTCGAGCTGCAACCAGATGAAATCAAGCTCATCTGGACTGTTATTCGTGTATTCGAGTGTGACAGTGGCCGTGATTTCATTGGTCTCGTCATTTAGTTTGGCTGCAATTTTATAGTCAACAGCGTTCTGCCAATAGTTTGGCCCCGGCATTCCGCTCGCCGAACGGTATTCATTGCCATTGTTGGTGTAAAAGAAAGGATTGAAGGCTTCCTTGTAATCGTATTTGCTTGCTATGGTCTGTGACTGTACTGCAGATGGCAAAATGGCCATCAGCAATGCAGCACCAATGATATTCGAAATAACCAATTTATTCATATGTGTTGTGTTTGGTGTGAACTATTTCAATTTGGCCGTGTATTCCGCTTCGTCAAATCCCAGGATGATACCACCTTTAGGGTTTTCGATGACGGGACGTTTGATGACGCTGGTTTTGGCACCCATGAGCTGGTTGGCAGAGGAAGCGTCGACCACCGCACTTTGTTCTGCAGGTGAAAGCTGCCGCCACGTGGTACCCCGCTTATTTACCAAGGGTTCCCATCCGGTCTGTTCTTCCCAAGCATGAAGCTTATCTTCTGAAACCCCTTCTTTCTTGAAATCATGGAAGGTATAGGAGATGTTGTTTTCTTCCAGCCATGTTAGGGCTTTTTTTACTGTATTGCAATTTTTGATTCCGTAAATGTGCATAATTGAATGATATCCGAGCAAACTTAAAATTAATATCCAAATTTACCGAAAAAAAGCCAGTTTAATTTCCGCCTTGCTGGCCACCACCACCGGACGCGTCGTCGTTTTTGATGCCACGCCGATTTTTCCGTATCTCATCCTTCAATCGCCCGAAGCGATAGGAGAGGCTCATGTTGAAATAGCGGTAATAATTCTGAGAAAATGAAGACTGGGTGAAATTAGGTCCCGTCATATCGTTGATATAGCTGCGGAATTTGTTGAATGGATTGGATATGGAGCCCGAAAGGCTCAGTTTGTCCTTGATTAAATCCTTGGAAGCACTGATCCCGTAGTAAGGAAATGCATTGCTTTGTCCCTGCAACATGATGTAGGGTGAGCTGTAGCTGAAATTACCATTGATGCGCCATCCGTCTTCAAACAGGTAGCCCAGCCCACCATAGATATAGCCGCGCATGCCTGAATTGCTCGTTTTCTGGCCATCCACCACACCTTCCAGCCATACGTAACTCATGTCGCCGCTTACATTGAAATTGAGTTTCTTAGTGATGGGGTAGTTGATGCTGATGTTTGTGCCGAGGGATCTGTCCTTGCCGATATTCTCAAATGTAAATCGTGAGACACCGGTTTCCGCGTTGTAATTGATGAGCTGCTGGATGGTATTATTGGCAAAGGAATAGTTCAGCCCCACGTTGATGCTGGCTTTACCGAAGCTGCTGTAGCGCAGGTTAAAGTTGTTATTCAGCACCGGTCTTAGGTCGGGATTCCCGGAATACTCGAAATTGGGGTTCGAGCGGTTGACAAACGGATTGAGGTTCCATATTCCCGGACGCTGTATCCGTTGCGTGTAGCCCAAGTTTAAGGTCTTGCCTTGTTTGAGTATGTGATTGATAGCTATTGAAGGGATGAAATTGAAATAATTTTGGTCGACATTAGCATCGTTGGAAATGAAGTCCGCCTTGACGATGGTCTGCTCGGCACGCATGCCTGCGCTGAATCCCCATTTCTCTAATTTGTATTGGTATGAATTGTAGGCGCTGAGAATGTATTGGTTGTTTTCATAGGTGTTTGTCTGTGTGGGATCCTCAATGAACGAATCACTTGCCTCATCAAAGTTTGCCGAACGGAAGTCGCTATGGTTTAGCCGGAAAATTCCTTTTACGCCACCTTCAATATTTAGTTTACTGACCGGGTGCACGTAGTCGAGCTGGATAGTGTGTTCATCTTGCGTGCCATCGTTTGTTTGGTTGTAATCTGGTACTTGGTAGTTGAGCCTATCCGTGATGCGCATCCGGTTATCTTGCCCGTCTGAGTAGCTGCTGAAGCGGTAGGAAAAGGTAAGGAGCTGTTCTTTATTGCGTTTGAATCCTTTTTGATAGTTGAGTCCGCCATTATATCCATCCCACCGATTTTTCCCCCTGTTATACATGTTGAACCCCTGTAGAGGTGCACCGTCCAGCGTATTGGTATTGGAAAATTGACTCAAGTCGTTATCAAACTGGCCCAAGTTGAAGCCGATTTCTCCCGTGATGAGGTTGAGGCTATCAATATCATAGCTGAGTTCCGTGCCGAGGTAGGTAAAGTTGCTGCGTCCTTCGTTGAAGCCGTTCTGAAGCAAGATATTGGGCTGGCCTACGTGTGTTATCCGTTCATAGTTGCTTTGGGTCTGTGGGCGCTGCGACAAGCTGCCCCCAAAATAGGCCGATGCACCAAATTTCCCTTGCTTGATGGTGAATGACCCACCTACGCCAGGCCCGCCTGCCGGTGCGCGGTAATTGAGATTAGCCGAACCGCGGTATCCATTGTCTACATTCCTATTGGTTACGATGTTGATAATCCCTGCCAGGCCTTCGCTTTCATACCTGGCGGGCGGCGTCGTGATGACTTCTATTTTTTGAATGGACTCCGCAGGCATTGCTTTCAAAACCTCCTTTGGATTGCGTGCGATCATGTCAGACGGTTTGTTGTTGATGAAAATCCGGTAGTTGGCATTCCCTTGCAGCAGTACATTCTCATCGCCATCTACAGACAGCAGCGGGACTTTGCGCAGTAAATCCAATGCTGTGAGTATCTTGCTTTCCGGATCGGCCTGCACGTCATACGTCAGCCTATCGATATCTTGTTTGACAATCGGTCGGGTAGCGGTGACAACCACTTCATCGAGGGCTTCCGCACCGGCTGCGAGGGGGATATCTCCCAGGTCTAACACAGGTGCATTGTTGGTCAATTCAATTGGGAGGTCTTTGGTTTCATAACCTACGGCAACAAAAGTCAGCATATATTTCCCGGGGGTTAAACCTGTCCATTCGAATTTGCCCATTGCATCCGTTAGGATGGATCGGATTGCCGTACTATCTGTGCGAATATTGATGGTTACATATTCCAAAGCCTTATTGTCGGCCGAATCCACAACCTTGCCTTTCAAGCCGGAAGATGGTTGCTGGGCCATTGATGTAAAAAAGGTAACGATTAGAAACAAGCTGGTAACGGATAGCGATTTACGTGTCATGGTTGCCGTCTGGTGTAGTATGAATTGTTGTTTTAGTTTATTAAGCAAAGAAAACGGTTTATGCAGTCCATAGATGTTAATAAAAGTTAAAAGATAGTTGACCACGTGCTTGTTGCTGATTTTTGTCGACACCATGACGTGAAAGCGCTTGCTTTTCGTCCGAAATCCCTATCTTCGTACCGATGGATAATTTTATCGTTTCGGCCCGTAAATACCGCCCAGCCACGTTTGACACGGTAGTTGGTCAGCAGCATATCACCGTTACCCTCAAAAACGCCATAAAAAACAATCAACTGGCACAGGCTTTTTTGTTCTGTGGTCCGCGTGGCGTGGGTAAGACTACCTGTGCGCGTATCCTGGCAAAGACCATCAATTGCGGGCATTTGACGGCTGACGTTGAGGCTTGCGGTGAATGCGATAGCTGCAAGTCGTTCCAAAATGGTAATTCCTTCAGTATACACGAGTTGGATGCGGCTTCAAACAACTCGGTAGACGATATCCGTAACTTAATTGATCAGGTACGTATACCGCCACAAACGGGAAAATACAAGATATACATCATCGATGAGGTGCACATGTTGTCACAGGCGGCATTCAACGCTTTCCTAAAGACGCTTGAAGAGCCACCTTCCTATGCCATTTTTATCTTGGCGACCACGGAGAAACATAAAATTCTGCCCACTATCCTGTCGCGGTGCCAGATTTTTGATTTCAACCGCATTAAGGTTGCCGATATGGCCAATCACCTGGCTTCCATCGCCACAAAAGAAGGTGTATCTTACGACACTGATGGGCTGCATGTCATTGCCCAGAAAGCGGATGGCGGCTTGCGGGACGCCTTATCCATGTTTGACCAGATTGTCAGCTTCTCCAATAAGCAGGTGACTTACCAATCGGTCATTGACAACCTGAATATCCTGGATTACGATTACTATTTCAGGCTCACCGATGCCGTCATCAAGGAGGATTCGCCATCGGCTTTGCTGATACTCGACGAGATATTGTCCCATGGTTTCGACGGCAGCCATTTCATCAGCGGACTGGGTTCACATTTTCGTGATTTGTTGGTCGCGAAGGAACCGGCCACACTGAAACTATTGGATACGAGCGATACCATTCGTCAGCGATACCTGCGACAATCCCACGCGATTTCATCGGGCCTGTTGCTTTCGGCACTCAATATTGCCAACCAGTGCGAGGTCAATTACCGCACCAGCAAAAACCAACGGCTGCAAGTGGAATTGGCCTTGCTGAAAATGTGCCATATCGCTTCAGCCATCCAATTGGCAAAAAACGGAAGCGCGACGATAGTGGCTGAAAAAAAAAAGCCCAGTGAGTCTGTAATACCGGCTAACACGCCGGTGCAGCCCGTTGCTGGGGCTATTCCTGTGCAAGCTACTGCGGCGGAGGTTCCAGCCGCAATCGTGTCACCCCCTCAATCTTCGGTTTCCAGCCCGCCCTCGCCAATAATCGAACGCTCGTCGCCGGCCACCGGCCAGCCGTCGCCAACCACGCAAAACAGCCGCTCCTGGGGCAAGGTAAAGCTGAGTAATGCCATCCCCGATTTGAATACCATCTTTGACGATAAACAAGCCGTGGTGCAGGCCGATGAACCCGAATTGCTGACAGGGGACGAACGCGAGCCATTCAGCCATGATGACTTGCTGAAACACTGGCATGCCTTTGCTGACAAGCTGAAAGCAGACAACAAAATTAACCTGTTTACATTGATGACGGCCAATCCACCCCAATTACTGGCCGACTACCAGATAGGGGTGGTGGTGGAAAATCCCATCCAACAGGATTTATTGAACGCTTCGAAAATCGATATCCTTAATGAGCTCCGCTTCAAATTGCGGAATTTCGCTGTCAATTTAGTTCCCAAGCAGGTGGCGAATGACGCGGCGCGCAAACCCTATACGGCACAGGAAAAATACCAAGCGATGGCGGCGAAGAACCCGGCGCTTGATACGTTGCGCAAAGCCTTCAACCTTGGGTTGGAATAGGGACTGTGAGTTGGCGAGTTCTCCAAAACTTTATTAAATTAGTGGCTGCATAATGACTACCTTATCATGTTCTACATTGCTGATCTCCATCTGCACTCACACTATTCCCGGGCCACAAGTAAGGATCTCAACTTGGAGACCCTGTATCAATGGGCGCGCATCAAGGGCATTCATGTCGTAGGAACGGGTGATTTCACCCATCCGCTGTGGTTCAAGGAACTGAAAGCAAAGTTGGAGCCGGATGGCACGGGGTTATTCCGCTTGAAGCATCCTCCACAGGGGGACGTCCCCGGGTTTAAGTGCCACGATATCGATGTGCGGTTTTGTCTTACATCGGAGATAAGTTCCATCTATAAATATGGCGATAGGGTACGCAAAAATCACAATTGTGTATATGCGCCAGACTTTGATACGGTGGCTCGCCTCAATGCGCGGCTGTCGCAGATTGGAAACCTGGAAGCTGATGGGCGCCCCATCTTAGGATTGTCCGCTCGCGACCTGCTGGAAATCGTGCTTGAAACCCACGAGCATGCACACTTGATTCCGGCGCACATCTGGACACCGTGGTTTTCCATGTTTGGCTCCAAGTCGGGTTATGACAGTGTGCAGGAATGCTTTCGCGACTTATCCAGCCATATCTTTGCACTGGAAACAGGGTTATCTTCCGACCCGGAGATGATTGGCGGCTAAGTATGCTCGATAGTTATACGTTGGTATCCAATTCTGATGCTCATTCTCCCCAAAAGCTTGGAAGGGAGGCCAACCTTTTCGAGACCGAACGGAGCTATTATGCGCTGTTTGATGCGCTGAAGACGAAGCAGGGTTTTTTGGGTACTTATGAGTTTTTCCCAGAAGAGGGTAAGTACCATATGGATGGCCACCGCAAGTGTGACGTCTGCTTGGAGCCGGAGGAAAGCAGGCGGCATGGCAACCGCTGCCCGAAATGTGGGCAGCCGCTCACGATAGGTGTATTGCATCGGGTCACAGAGCTTGCAGACCGCCAGCAGCCGCAGCGGCCGGCCGGTGCGGCAGATTTCCACTACATCATTCCCCTGCCCGAGATCCTTGCTGAAGTGCGAAAAGCGTCGTCCACAAGTAAGGCTGTCAGTCAGGCTTTCCAGCAGGCCATTTCTTCGTTCGGCAATGAGTTTACCCTGCTTAATGAAACCCCTATAGAAGATATTGAGAAGCGCGTTGGGGTCGTATTGGCTGAAGCCATCAGAAGGATGCGTTCCCATCAGGTAAGTCCCCAAGGCGGTTATGATGGGGAATATGGTACCATCCGGATTTTCAATGATGGGGAGATTGCACGCCTGACCGGACAGATGAATTTTTTCGGCCTGACGGCCGAACACCGTCCCGCTAAGCGCAAAAGTAAGGACGCGGTGCTGGATGGGCCTCGGCCCGTCCAGCCACCGGTCGGAAGACCGGCAGCAGCGGTCCTCAATCCGGAGCAACTGATCGCCTGCGAGACGCCAGGGACTGTACTGGTGACAGCAGGCCCCGGCACAGGCAAAACACGTACACTCATCCACTGGATTGCGCGTTGCATCCGCAAATGCCATGCCCAGCCCCATGAAGTGATGGCTGTAACCTTTACCAATAAAGCTGCCGATGAGGTGAAGGCACGTTTGACGGCTGAACTGGGCGAACGTGCAAACGATGTGGTATTGGGAACGTTTCACGCCCTTTGTTTCGGCATCCTGCAGGCCTATGATGAACACCTTGCCCATGTGTATGATGCGGAAAGCCGCTGCATCATTTTGGGCATGCTCTTCTCGGAGACGGATGAAAAAGCGCTGAAAAAATTAGCAGCCCAATTAGGCGATTATTTTGAGACCAACAACACAGGTAGCACCGATGAAATCCAGCGTATGGCCGTTGAATACCGGCAATTCACTGCACAGCAGGGAGGCGTCGATGTAGCCGATATTATCGGATCGGTGATCCGGTTGTGGAAGGTTTACCCCGAACGCTTGGAAAGCTACCGGAAGCGCATCCAATATGTGGCCATCGACGAACTGCAAGACATCAGCCCTGTGCAGTATGCATTTTTAGCCTTGTTGGCCCAGGGCAAGCAAGTGTTTGCCATCGGAGACCCTAACCAGAGTATCTATGGTTTCCGTGGAGCAGACGTGGGGCTATTCTTCCGTTTCGGTGAGGATTTCCGGGCTACTGAAGTGGCCCTGGGATACAATTATCGGGCGACCGATACATTGGTCAGGGCAGCCGGTCAGGTCATCCGCTACAATGTCGTACGTAAGGATGCCGATTTGGTGACCTACCGGCCTGCAGGGGAGCGTATCCGTGTATGTACGACTGCAGACGCACAGGCGGAAGCTTTGTTTGTCATCAATGAAATCGAATAGCTAGTGGGTGGGTTCAGCAACCTCACCAACAATACCACGCGCCATCCCGATGGTGGGTATGGATTTTCGGATATTGCCGTGCTGTTCCGTACACGTGCCATTGGCAAATCCCTGTTGGCTGCATTCCGAAAGGCGGGTATACCTGTGCACTTCGGTGACGCTACGCCTTTTCTGGCCGCTTATCCGTTCCACCTCGTCGCCGACGTCATCAAGCTGTACTTCAACCCGGGAGATGTGATAGCGCTGGATAGCGTGCTTACCCATGGATTCGGCATGGACAGACAAAAAAAGCGGGCCTTCCTTGAGCGCTATCCTGAAGGTGAACGTTTTGCCGGGCTCTTTGGCCCTACGGCTGCGGAGGTCTTTGCCGGGCAGGGTGCTGCGGGCGCCGTCAGGTTTGTTTTTGAGCGGCTGATTCCCGATGCGTTGTTGGATGAAGTGGGGTTGTTTCAGAAAGAAATAATGATCAGCCTGGTAGAAGAACACGGATCGGACATCCGGCAGTTGCTACATAAACTTTCGGTAGATACTTATACCGATGTGGCTCGGTTTAAATCGGATGCGGTAAATCTACTGACATTCCATGCGGCCAAAGGACTCGAATTTCCTGTTGTCTTTATCGTGGGGGCTGAGGAGGGTGTCATACCCCTGATCAGTAGTAATGCAGACATCGAAGAAGAGCGAAGGTTGTTTTATGTGGCATTGACACGGGCAAAAGATAAGCTGTTGATAACGCATGCGGCCCGTAGGCAACTGGTTGACAAGACAGTGGATAGAGGGGGCTCACGGTTTGTGGGCGAAATTCCAGTGGCTTTGCGGGAAAAGGTACACATCAAACAACCGAAGGCCGCGCAGATGCGACTGTTTTAACTAACGCCGCTCGCCGATTTGCTGCCGCCACATGGCGTAGTACAACCCTTTTGCGGCCACCAATTCGTCATGGGTACCGGTCTCGGCAATCCTGCCCTTTTCCAATACGATGATGCGATCAGCATGCATGATGGTGGACAGCCGGTGTGCAATCAGCACGGTGATCTGCTGGCGTTCGCCCGATATGGCTCGTACGGTCTCCGTGATGACCTCTTCGGTGAGGGAGTCCAATGCGCTGGTTGCCTCATCGAAAATCAGCAGGCGTGGATTCCGTATCAATGCCCGGGCAATGGAAATGCGTTGTTTTTCGCCCCCGGATAATTTCAAACCACTTTCCCCGAGCAGGGTATGGATGCCCTTTTCGCTGCGCGCCAGCAAGGGCGTGCAACTGGCCTTGTGCAGCGCAGCAATAATTTCATCATCAGTGGCATCGGGCTTTACAAACAGCAGATTATCCTTGATGGTACCCGCGAAGAGTTGCGTATCTTGCGTCACAAAGCCAATCTGGCGGCGCATCTCATTCAGCCGTATTTTTTCGGCGGGCGTGTCATTGAACCAGATACTGCCCGATACGGGCCGGTACAATCCCACCAGGAGTTTCACCAAGGTCGATTTCCCCGATCCTGATGGGCCGACAAATGCGATCGTCTCACCCGTTTTTACGGCAAAGGAGATGCCATCGATGGCGTTTTGCGAAGCTGTTTTGTGGCGGAAGACGACATTATCGAATACAACCTCCTCTACGGGGCCTATAGGTATAGGATTTTCAGGGCGCCGTTCAATGGGTTTCTGCATCAGGTTGTCGAATAACTGGATGGAGGCTTCTGCTTCGCGATACTGCACGATGATGTTGCCGATATCCTGCAAAGGCATGAAAATGGCCGTAGAGATAAATTGCATGGCAATCAGTTCACCGGGTGTGAGCACCTCGCGGAAAATAAGCCACAGCAAGGTGAATAAGATGGATTGCCGCAGGAGGTTGAGCGTGGAGCCCTGAAGAAAGGAGAGGAACCGTACACGCCGCGTTTTGGTCATTTCCAAATCGTATATGGTCTGCGTATGTTCCCGCATGCGCCGGATTTCGGGAAAAGTAAGCCCCAAACTTTTGACCAGCTCGATATTCCGGAGCGACTCGGTGATGATGCCTGACATCCGGGTGGTTTCGCGGTTGATGCTACGCTGGGTCGTCTTGATTTTGCGGCTCAGCATGCCCGTGATGGTACCAATGACCACGAAGCCGATCACGAAAATCGGGATTAATGCCCAATGTTTGGTAATGGCATACCAAATGAGGAAACCAAAGCCCACCAAGGAAGAAAACAGGATGTTGATGGCCGATCCGATGAAACGTTCCGTATCGGTACGCACTTTTTGCAAGATGGCCAGTGTTTCACCACTGCGCTGCTCCTCAAACTCCTGAAACGACAGGCGCAAGGTCTGCCGTAGCCCGTCATTGAAAATCTGCATACCGAAGCGCTGTACGGCAAGGCGCATCACGTATTCCTGAAACGAGCGGCTCAAGCGCGCAAGTAGCGCGATAACAATGGCCACGAATAGCCAGAATAATACACCTTGTACCAATTCTTCTGCGCTTCGGCCGCCCATATTATTGGCATAGTCATCAATGATTTTTCCGAAAATGAGGGGATCTATCATGGATAATAGTTGGGCGACCGCAGCAAGGAACAGCGCCACGTAAATGTATTTACGCTGCGGCTTGAGGTATTTCCACAGGATTTTCACGCCCTTTTTAGCTTGCGTTCACCCAATAACCAGGCTGCTTTTCTCGGTGGTTCCAATTTGATGCTGGGCGATCCTTCGGCATGTTTGCGGATATGGGATACGACCTCTTCCACCGAATCCGTAAAGAGCAGGAGATCCATGTCTTCGGGACTGATGGTTTCTTCCTCCATCATGCGTTGCACATGGGCGATGATTTCCTTATGGAACCCGACGCCCATGACCACAATCGGAAACCGCTGGATCTTGCCGGTTTGGATAAGCGTCAGGGTTTCAAAAAACTCATCCAGCGTACCAAAACCACCGGGCAACACCACGAAGGCGAAGGAATATTTGCGCAGGAGTTCTTTGCGCACAAAGAAATATTCCATGGTCACAAACCGGTCGAGGTAAGGGTTATGTTTTTGCTCGTGGGGCAGCAAGATATTACAGCCCACGGAAAGCGCACCGACATCCTTGGCCCCACGGTTTGCCGCTTCCATGATGCCGGGACCGCCACCGGTCATGATGGCGAAACCCAGCTTGCCGACCTCAGCCGATACGTTACGGGCGAGCTCATAATAGGGATGGTCTTCTTTAAAACGGGCCGAGCCAAATACGGTGACACAAGGCCCGATGAAATGCAGCTCCCTAAATCCCTTGAGAAACTGCATGACCACCCCACCAACGTATTTGAGCTCTTTCCAGCGGGCACGTGCGCCCTCCATGAATTTCTTTTCTTCCCTAAAAAACGCATTGCTCATGGTGTCATGTGTTTTGATAATTTACCAATTCGGTAGCTTCCTGAATGATTCTTCGCTTTTTGCGGGGGGCGCAATCCAGTGCCGCCAGGTGTGTTTCATCCTCAAGCAAGTCTTTTACCAGGATACACCTGCGGACCAGGAGCTGGTCTTTTTCGGCCTTATTGAGGGTCGTCAGACACGTGACCGGGTATAAACCTGCATTATCCACGCGGCGTTTGATACTGCTTTCCTCGGGATAATCCCAAGCAAGGAGGTTCAGGCCATAATATTGTGAAAAACGGATGGAATCCGTCGTCATATAGGCATTGGTGACCAGCCATCCCGCTGTAAACGATAGCTGCCTGCCGAAGAAAGTGAATTCACGGCCTTCGAAATCCTTCACCCGCGATAGAAAATACATGGGTGTCGTCACCGTGATTTTTGCGTCGTCCGTATTGCGGAATTTACATTCTATCAATAGCAGTTCGTCATCTTTTTGTGCCACTACGTCCACTTCGTGGGTTACCGCATTGCCGACCAGCAATTGGCCGGTGATCGTTTGGTAATGCGCATGCCGAAAGAGCCTGGCCACCCATTGCTCGAAGTAGTAACCCGCTGGTCCCAAATCTTTAAGGGCCCGTTTCAAGCTGTAGCGGGCAGCAAAGGAGTCGGCTTCCCTTTTCAGTAAGCGGAAAGCAAGCCGGTAAAGATCGCTGGTGCTCATCCCATCGTAGACCATGGGCTTCATGGTGTCCCATACCCCGTCCACCACATCAGGCGAGGCCCCCGATTTGGAAAGAGAGCCTTTTAAACGGTTGACGTCAAACGTTACGAGTTCACCGGAATATTTCTTCACTTGCATAAGCCAGCCGTGTTTCGATGGTGGCAATATGCATATTTTTTAGGGGGATGCCAAATTTTGCATTACAACGCTTTGTTTACGCATTGGGTAGCTTCAGGCAATACCACCGATTAGTGGGGCCTGCGGTTGCCAACTTTCCAATAAGGCGGGCAACTGGCTGAAATCGCCAATTTCAGCATCCGATATTTCCAGCTCGTCGATACCCCATTCTTCCCAGCCCATGACGTTGAGCCAAATGGTCTTGCAACCCACGGCCTTTGAAGGCAAGATATCCCGGTTGTAGGAGTCGCCCACGGCCACACACTCTTCGGGCGAATATCCCAAGCGACTAACGCCCTTTTCGTAAATCTCTGTATTGAAATGCATCACAGAGGTGCTGGATTCTACAACGTCTGCAAAATACTGTTTAATGCCAAATTCAGTGAGTACGGCGTCTAAGTTGCCATAAAAATCGGAGACCAAAACAATGGGAAATGTACTCGACAACCGTTCGAGGATACGCTTCGTGCCCCTCAGCGTGCGCAGTGCCAAGTTGTTGCATTCCTTTGCCATCGTCTGCACATTGCCATAGTCCAGCTGATAACCTTGCGCCGTCAGGTAGTCGAATTGCTGGGTGATTTTATGCACCAGTACGTCCAAGAAGACATGGGTAGGTTTGATCACTTCCTCGGTAGCCAATACATTTTCGGAATAGGTGTACGCCCGGTTAAACATTGATTTATCTAATCCAATAATGTGCTTTTGGAATTTGTGCCATAGAATAGCCCCCCAATGTTGCCCATTGGTGTCAATGGTGCCTTCATAGTTTAATAGAATCCCTCTTGTTTGCATGTTGTAATTGTTTAATCGATAACAGACGTTTTGACTTTTTATTTTTATAAGTCAAAAGTATAAAATAATTCGGGTGTTAAATTTAATTTCTTCAAGTAGACGATAATAATGACCCATAAATTACAATCTGGAATGTTAAAACATGTAAACTATTGTATTTCAGTTTGTTTTGCGGTAATTTAATGTTGCCCATCCATTCAGTATAACGGCAAATCCCAGCATGGCACATAAATGTGGGAAGACGTCGGCCCAGCCGCTTCCTTTGAGCACAATCATGCGCATGACCTCCACCAGGTAGCTCACCGGATTCAGCCGGGATAGGGCTTTGGCCCACGGGGGCATGCTATCGATGGAAGTAAACAGCCCACCCATCAGGATAAAAATCATCATGAAGAAAAACATAATGAACATGGCTTGCTGCTGCGTATCCGTATAGGTAGATATCAGCAAACCGAAGCCCAATACCGCCAATAGGTAAATGCCTACAAAACCATACATGGCTGATATGCTGCCCTGGGGAAAAATGCCGTAGATCACCCATGAAACCAGCAAGCCAACGGTAAAGACCACATTGCCCAATACCCAAAAGGGAATGAGCTTGCCAAGGATGAAATGGTGCTTTTTGATGGGGGTTACGTTGATTTGTTCGATGGTGCCGATTTCTTTTTCTTTGACAATGTTCAGTGCGGAGAGGAATCCGCCCACCATGGTCAGCAGAATGGCCAAGATCCCCGGCACCATGAAAAACTGGTAGTTCAGCAGGGGATTGAAGCGGTTGGATGGTACTACTTCAATGGTGGAAACCGGCTGGAAACGTGTAGGTGTCATCCATTCCATGCGGATATCCTCGTTGTAGTCGCGCAGGATGCGGGTAAGGTAAGCACTTCCCAAACCCGCCTTGGTGCCGTTGATGGCGTTGACGGCAATGAACAATTGCTGGTGGCCGTCGCGGATAAGCTCGCGCTCGAAACCGCGTGGTATCTCCAGCGTGAGGTCGGCTTTGTCCTGCTCAATGAGGTGATAGGCTTCCTTGAGTGATGCAGGATACCCTTGTAGCCTGAAATAGCCCGAAGCGGTAATCTTCGAAACCAACTGCCGGGAGTAGGGCGAATGGTCGTGATCTACCACCGACAGGTTGATGTTTTTGACCTCGTAGTCGGCGGCAAGCGGCAGGATGATGAGCTGCATCACGGGCATCACCAGGATAAGCGCGAGGATGGCCCGGTTCCTGAAAATCTGTCGGAACTCTTTTTGGAGTAAAAATTTAAGGATTCTCATTCCAGTCGTATCTTAAAACTCTTTAAACTGATGAGGAAGAAAAACAATGTAATGCCGCACAGTACCAGCGTCTCTTTCCAAATCCCCTCCAAGCCTACACCCTTTATCATGATGGATTTCACGATGATGTAAAACCACTTGGCGGGGACGATGTTGGAAAAAACCTGTAACGGCATAGGCATGTTTTCAATGGGAAACATGAACCCACTGAACATCATGGTGGGCAGCAGCATCCCCATCAAGGAAATGAGCATGGCCACTTGCTGGGATTGGGCCTTGATGGAGATAAAAATTCCTAAGGTGAGGCAGGTGATGATGAACAATGTACTTTCGGCAAACAGCAGCAGCCAGCTGCCCGCCACGGGGAGTTGCAACACCCATACACTCATCGACAAGATGGAAAGCACGTTGACCAATGACAGCAACAGGTAGGGGACAGCCTTGGCGAGGATGACCCACATCGGCTTGAACGGTGAGACCAGCAAAACTTCCATGGTACCGGTTTCTTTTTCGCGCACAATGGAGATGGCCGTCATCATTACCGATACCAGCATCAGCACCAGTGCCATCACGCCCGGCACAAAATTGGGCGCTCCTTTGAGCTGCGGGTTGTACAGCATGTGGACTTCGGGTGTGATGCGATAAGGCAATCCATTACCCTCATTCAACTCCGTCTGGTAATCCTGAATGATGGACGAGACGTAGCTGGTCAGGGTTGTTGCGGTGTTGGGGTCTGACGCATCCGCGATGACCTGTATTTGCGCATGGTTTTGATGGATGAGGTCGTTTCGGAATTGGGCGGGAAATACAATAGCCAGTTTGATGTTGCCCTCTTTGAATGCGGCTTCCATGCGGTTTTGATCCATCACATCCTCTTGGATTTCAAAATAGTTGCTGGCCGCAAGGCGGTTGGTGATGCGCCGGGATGCCTCATCCTTGGCTTGA
This sequence comes from Parapedobacter koreensis, assembly GCF_900109365.1. Lineage (GTDB taxonomy): Bacteria > Bacteroidota > Bacteroidia > Sphingobacteriales > Sphingobacteriaceae > Parapedobacter > Parapedobacter koreensis. The sequence continues at coordinate 57,145 of NZ_FNZR01000013.1, forward strand.
TCTATCACGATAATCCGCGCGTTCTTGATTTCGTTGGTAAGCGCAAACCCAAAAATAAGGATCTGTGCAAGCGGCATACCAAAGAGAATCAGCAGCGTTCTTCTGTCGCGCAGCACATGGAAAAATTCTTTTTTGACAAATGTGATAAATTGCTTCATGTTAATCTCCTCTTTTCGCGCCACGGGCCAATTGATAGAACACGCCGTCCATGGAAGGCTCATTGAATTGTCGTTTCAGTTCTCCGGGAGTACCCAAGGCGTTGATGCGACCATCCACCATAATGGAGATGCGGTTGCAATATTCGGCTTCATCCATATAATGCGTGGTCACGAATACCGTGATACCGCTTTCGGCGGCCTCATAAATCATGGCCCAGAACTGCCTGCGGGTCACCGGGTCGACCCCGCCGGTGGGTTCGTCCAGGAATACGATACGTGGTTCATGCAATATCGACACGGAAAATGCGAGCTTCTGTTTCCAACCCAGCGGCAGTTCGCCGACGAGCTTTTTGCGCTCGGCTTGCAGCCCCAGGCGCTCAATCAACACTTCGCTTTTTGATTTGAGCTGGTGGTTGTCCAGTCCGTATATTCCGCCGAAAAAGCGGATGTTTTCGAGTACCGTGAGGTCTTCGTACAGGGAAAACTTCTGGCTCATGTAGCCGATGTGGCGTTTGATTTGCTCGGTTTGCCGGTAAATGTCAAATCCGGCAATCGTTGCCCGGCCGGAAGAGGGGATAGACAGGCCGCAGAGCATGCGCATGGCTGTGGTCTTACCGGCTCCGTTGGCTCCCAAAAAACCGAATATCTCTCCCTTATACACCTCAAAGGTGATTTCGTTTGTGGCGATGAAATCGCCGAACCGCTTGGTCAGTTTTTCGGCGGAGATGACAGGTTCCCTATGTGTCATGGCGTATCAGCATGTTAATGAAACAATCTTCGATGGTAGGCGCAATCGGCTTTACTTCGATGTCCCCGAAACCTTCGGCTGCGAGGAACCGCGTCAGTTCTTCCGGCAGGTCATGCCCGCCCATGCCCCGCGTATCCAAGTGGATATATTCGCCGAACAAATAGCTGTGCATATGTGGGTGATACGTGGGTAATACGTGGATAAGACGTGGCAAATCATTGGCTTGGACGGCATACAGACTGCTGGGATAAGCGTCTGCAATCCCCTGTGGCGAGTCGATCGAGAGGATGCTCCCGTTTTGAATAAGCGCAATGCGGTCGCATAAGGAGGCCTCATCCATATAGGGCGTGGAAACCAAGATGGTAATGCCCTGTTGCCGGAGGCGCTTCAGCATCTCCCAAAACTCCCGGCGGGATACCGGATCCACGCCGGTGGTGGGCTCATCGAGGAAAAGCACGGTGGGTTTGTGTATCAATGCACAGCAAAGCGCCAGCTTTTGTTTCATTCCACCTGACAGCTTGCCTGCCCGGCGTTTGCCAAAAGGGGCAATCTGCACGTAAATGTCCTCGATGAGGTGATAGTTTTCCTTGACGGTGGTGTTGAAGACAGTGGCAAAGAAATGGAGATTTTCCTCAATGCTGAGATCCGGGTAGAGCGAAAAGCGACCCGGCATATACCCCACCTTGCTGCGTATCCGCTGATAATCGGTTACGATATCATGCCCGGCTACCGTGGCTGAGCCACTATCCGGTAGCAATAGGGTGGTGAGCATGCGAAAAATGCTGCTCTTGCCAGCTCCGTCCGGCCCGATGAGGCCAAACAATTCGCCCTTCTCCACCGAAAAGGATACGTTGTCCACGGCTTTTACTGTGCCTTTTTGGTACGTCTTGGTGATGTTTGTTGTAGTGACCATATTGGGAGCTGTTCATTAAAACCTGACGTCCGCATACATGCCGATTTTCAGCAGACCATCGTTTTTTACACGGATTTTGGTCGCATACACCAAGTTTTCCCGTTCGTCCTTGGTCTGGATGGTCTTGGGGGTAAACTCGGCTTTATCGCTGATCCATTCCACTACACCTCGGTATTCCCGGTAGCCACCGTCCACATCATCCACAAGCACGGTCACTTGCTGGTTCAATTTGAGTTGGGCAAATTGAGGGCCGGTCACATATGCACGGAGGATGATGGCGGAGAGGTCTGCGATTTTATACAGCGGTTTACCGACGGTGGCCACTTCGTTTGCTTCGGCATATTTCACGAGCACCGTGCCTTCCACGGGATTGACAATACGGCTTTTGGCCAGCTGGTCTTCCAATTGGGCAACCTGGATTTCGAGTGGCGAAGCCTCTTGGGTGATGCTGGCAGCCGTGATTCCGAGCGACGATTGCTGGGCCGCGATCTGTTTCTTGATGATGGCTACCTGTGCATCGGCGTCATCCAGTTGTTTGGGTGTGGCGGCATCGGCTTTCACCAGGTTGGCTATTCGCTGCTGTTCCCGGATGGCTTGGCTCAGCTGTTCTTGCAGCGCAGCCACTTGTGCGGCGATGTCGGGCCGTTTGCTGAGCACCGCACCGATCTGCGACTGGAGCTGGCGTTTTCTCAGGTATAGCTGCGTACTGTCTATATAGCCCACGGTCTGCCCGGCATGGAGCTGTTGCCCTTCCTGGATGTCCAGCGCTTTAATGGCACCGTTGGCCTCAGCTGATACGATGGTTTCCACGGCTTCGAATGTGCCGGAAGCATCATATCCGTTCTGGTTGGGGGTGCAAGCGGTCAGCAGGAGTGCTACGATTGCGAATGTTGTTGTATTGTTCATGGCATTGGTGTTGGGTTATTGATTTATCCGGCTCATTGGCACGTCATTCGTTGCCGGTGGTGTGTTGTATCGCATATAGGGTCATCAATCGCTGAATCTCATGACGGATTTTGGCCACTTTGGCAGTATCCTCGGCATTCACCTCCCGTAGGTAGTCGGCCGTATTGATGACACCATTTTCCAATTGGGCAAGTGCGGCATTTTTTACCGATGTACGGAGCGCGATGATGGTATCATCCGTTGCCAGCAGTTGTTCGTATTTCTGCAATTCCGTCGTTTGTTGTCGGACGGCCAGATCCGTATTGAACAGGAAGGTCTCCCGTTGTACATCGATGGTCTTGTGGCGCATGCCCAGTAGCGCCCGTTCTTTCCTAAGGGTATAGAAACCACTGATGGGAATGGAGAGGCGGACGCCGCCGTAATAATAAGCTTCCATGTTGTTGCTCAGCATGTTCAATGCTGGCCGGCCGACACCTCCCTGTAGGAATAAGCCCACCATGGGCAGGTTTTTTGCCGTGAGCATTTTTCCTTCGATGCCCAGCCCCTGTTGTCGGCTGGCATACCAGTCCAGCTCCGGCCGATTGATATCGGGATTCGGTGATATATCTTCCGGTTGCTGCAACACCGTGTGTTCGTTTAGCGACCGGTTGATGAATAGGCCAAGCACCTGGATATAGGCCTTGCGGGATGCCTGCAATTCGGCTGTTTGCTGTTTTGCCTTGAGTAACTCCGCTTCAAGCAGGTCGGCACTGCTTTTCAGTGCAGAGCCATTGGCAATGGCCGCCCTGGCCTTGGCCAGTCCGGTGGTCAGATCCTTTTGCAGCAGGTCGTTCTGTGCCAATTGAGCATCAAGCAGCAACACACCGAAAAACAATTGATTGATGCGCTGTTTAAGGTCATGCAATTGCACTTCGAGGGCTTGTTCCTCCACTGCGGCGTTGGCTTCGATGGCTTCTTTTTGCAGCCTTATGCTGCCCCCATCGTACAAACGTTGGTTTACCTCGCCGAATAGTTTGTACTGGTCTTTGCTCAAAGACGGTACGTCGATTCCCGGTATTTGTAGGGGGATTTGCGTGACCGCCGATTGGTAAGTGGCTTGCCCGTTGATGTTGATTTGCGGCAGGTAGCCGGTATGTGCTTGCTCGATAGCATATTGGGCACTTTTGGCAATTAAATCATGCTGCTTTATCATGGGATAATTTGCGATGGCTAATGCATGGCTTTCCTGTAGGGTCAGTGACGGCGTCTGGGCTTGGAGCGATTGCTGCATGGCGAGCAACCAACAGCAAAAAAGGATGACAACGTATTTAATCATATTATTTATTATTTTGAATTAATCATTTGATTAATGTTGGTATAAAAAATATAACCCCGCTATACTACTATTTGGCGTCCAGCATGGCTTGAAACCATGTTTTAATTAATTTTTTCCGTTCATTCATCAGCACGACCGCCCGTTCGGATGGGATGCCTGTAATCAACTGTATAAGCGGCTTGCCGATAAAGGGGAAGATAATCAATCCCAACATATTGAATATGAAGTGCAATGGATCGATATCAGGACGCCTTGCCGCCAATTGCTTGAAGAATGCGGAATTAACGATCTTCGTTTTGGTCATGATTAAATTGGCAAACTTCTCCGGGTTATTCCGGATTTCGCCCAACACGAACAAGGGAATATCGGGATTGGCTATAAGGGTACTGATGTAGTGCTCGGATATATCTTCCACTTTTTCTTCGATGGTGGTCTTTTCATCCGTGAGGACAGGGCCTATTTTGCCCAGCAGTAGCTGCATCTTCTCCATGATGACGATTTCGAAGAGCTTTTCCTTGCTGCGGAAGTAGTAGTTCAGGAGTGCCAGGTTGATGCCCGCTTCTTCGGCAATGTCGCGTGTTCGCGTAGCAGCATAGCCTTTTTTGGTAAATACCTGACGAGCAGCTTCCTTGATTTTTTCTTCCGTGCTTAAATCGCCCGTGATGTCCTTTTTCTTTGCCATGGATGGTTATTGTACCGAGCAAAACTAAAAAGGATTTTTGATTTAACCAAATATTTTAATCATTTGATTAAAAATTGCAAAAGAGCAATTTTCATGGCACATCATCATTCAAATCTGTTGTCAAACTGTTTTGCCGACCGCCATTCCCACCCATACCAGCGCGATGCCCAGTACGACGCTGAGTAAGGTATAAGCAACCGCCAGGAATGCTTGTTGCTGCTCGATGAGGAGCAGGTTTTCATTGGCAAACGTCGAAAAAGTGGTGTATCCGCCACAGAATCCCGTGACAAGCAGTAGACGCAGGTTGCTATTGTCATAGGGGGGCTGGCTGAAAATGCCCAGCAGCAAGCCGATAAGGAAGCAACCCGAAAGGTTGATCAATAAGGTAGGGATAGGAAATGCACCATGAACAAGCCTGCCGGTCAATATCGATACCAGAAACCGGAGCATGCTCCCCACTGCTCCGCCTATACCCACTGCGATAAGTTGTTTGAACATAAAGGGCGATTTTACAATTTATCAATCGGCTTACGCAGATTGATACCAAGATTTTTGAATTGGGAAGGGGTGAGGCCCGTCGTTTTTTTAAATTGTGTCGAAAGGTAAGCTACGCTGCTGTACCCCAGTCGGTATGCGATTTCGCTCAATGTCAGCTCATTGTAAGAGAGCAATTCCTTGACTTTCTCCATACGTTGCAGGATAACGTATTGCTCGATGGTGATGCCCTCTTTTTCGGAAAAAAGTTTGCTGAGCTGGGAATACTCTTTGTTGAGTGCTTTTTGCAGGACGTTGGTGAAGACAAAATGATTGTCCTCCAATTGATGCACATGTTCAATGATAATGGACTTGATTTTTTCGACCAATTGCTGTTGTTGGTCATCCAGCAGTACGAAACCAAGCGCATCCAGTTCCCGCTGCAAATCCGCGTGCTGCTGATCCGTCAGTGGCTGGCCTACAACCACTTCGCCAAGCCGCACATCCAGGGGTGTAATGCCCATGGAGGCGAATACCTGTGAAACGGCCTGAATACACCGCGGACATACCATGTTTTTGATGGCGATTTTCATTATACAAAGGTAATAAAATAGGCCTTTCTCAAAACAACTCCCTGCTTAGGATATAAATCCCCATAGTGAGTACACACCAGCCAAAACCGGAGCGCAGCCGTTCGCCGGGTATGTGCCTGCCAATCGCACTGCCGATAATCACCCCGCAGATGGTAATGCCTAAAATCCTAAGCAGGAATGGCCAGTCGATAGCAACATGCCCGATATCGCCAATGAAGCCTATTACTGAATTGATGGTAATGATGAATAGTGAGGTGCCGATGGCTTCTTTTATGGGGATGTGGACGAGCAATACCAGTACCGGGATAATTAGGAAACCTCCACCGGCTCCCAAAAGGCCCGTCACCAGTCCAATGCCTAATCCAATAATCAGGAGTTTGGGTAAGTTGGCTTGCTGGTTCCGATGTTTTTCCCGATGCCCAAGAATCATGGATACGGACGCCGCCAACATCAGCGCTGCGAAAAATACCATCATTGCGCTGGATTTGGTTACCGTGAAGGTTCCAAACCGCATGAGCTGATCTGGAATTGCCGGTAATAAATATTTTCGCACCACAAACACGGTTGCTACGGAAGTGAGGCCAAATGACAAGGCAGCCTTGATATTAACGTATCCTTTGCTGTATTGGTATATCGTCCCTGCAAGGCTGGTCAGTCCGACGATAAATAGCGAATAAGAAGTAGCCAGCGCCGGCTCGAAATGAAATAAATAGACCAATACGGGTACGGTGAGGATAGAACCGCCGCCACCGATGAGACCAAGGGAAATCCCAATAAATACGGACAAGATATAGCCGATAATCTCCATCAATGGTGCCTCACGAAATTGGATATCATGGAGCAAAGTACGTTTAATTTGGCAACTCAGTCAAGCTATAGGCGAAATATCATCATTAATTGCGGCTGACAAGCGCCGACAAAGATGTTTCCCAAAACCAAATGCATTGCCGGTTGTTTGTATAGCAATGAACAGAAACAACATTTTATCAAGACACAGGAAGATATGAACGCCAAGACCAAAGAAATACTGGACGACGTAAAAGAACGGCTCCAAGAAGCCAGTGACCACCGCAATATTGCCAACTCCGAGCGATTGCTCTCTGTAGGCGCGGGCGCTTTCGTGCTATACACCGGCATCAGCCGCATGTTTAAGACGCCGCTGACGTCACTTGCAGAAGTGGCGTTGGGAAGTGCACTTATTCTGCGCGGGGCGACAGGTTACTGTCCGCTAAAAGATTCCGTATACCCTGAACGGGAAGTGGCTATCGTAGAGCGGATTGTCGAAGAATAAGGATGGGTATTTTGGCCAGTCGGCGTTTTTGTCGATATTAGGTGGCTGAATATGCATTCCAACACCACTGCACCAACTGACAGGACAACGGAGGTTGCCAACCGGACTAAGCGGGTTTTTTCAGGATCGGTATGGGGCATTTTGGCCAAAACACTTGATGCGCTGGCCAAATTTGTGACCATTCCCATGCTGGTGGGCTTCTATGGCAAGGCAGACTATGGCCTTATTGCGCTGGCATTTTCCCTTAATGCCTACCTCCGGCTGATGGATTTAGGGTTCAACGTGGGGGCTGTCCGTTACTTTTCCATGTGGACGGCCAATAGCGAATGGGACAAAATCGGTGCAGTATCCCGTTCAAGCATGGTCTTCTATGGCGTCATAGGCTTGGCCAATGCAGCCATATTTCTTATCATGTCCGCCTATGGGCAGCAATTCTTCAACCTTACCGATGCGCAGGTGCCGTTGTACCGCCAAATCATGTATATCCTGTCTTTTTCCACAGTGCTCAACTGGGTTTCCGGCGTAGCCATCCAACTGCTCAGTGCCAAGGATGAATTGGGATATGTCAACCGCGTGACCGTCATCAGCAGCCTATTGAACTTCGTGGTTGCTTTGCTGGCCATCCAACTGCAATGGACGCTCATTACATACTTTGTTTATTATACACTCTCCACACTCGTACCCATACCGTTTTATGTACGGCGTTTGGGGGTATTTCCCATGCCCCGGAAATCCTTGCTGGCACCGCGATGGCACGGCAGGGCATTCAAGGAAATACTGCACTATAGCCTCGCGATATTCGTCATGGGCCTGTTCCAACTGACCGCCAATAACCTCAGACCGTTGCTGCTGGGTAAATTTGCCAGTGGCACCGAGGTGCTTACCGATTATCGCGTTATCCAGACCATTGCCATGCTCATTGTGGCATTCGGCGGGGTATTCATGCAGGTCTTGCTGCCCTCGGCTTCCAAAGCTTATGCCGAAGGCAACCAGGCGCGTATCGAGCGCATGGTATTCGAAGCCACCAAATACATCTCTGTATTTTTGGGGTTCATGGTCTTTGTACTGATATTGAATGCTGACGACATCCTGCTGCTGTACATGGGCGAAGGGTATGGCCATCTTTCCCTGTGGCTGTCGCTCTGGTTACTCACGGTGTTGCTATCCATGCACAATACACCCGTGGCCAGCTTGGTGCTTTCCACGGGCAGGACACGTTTTCTGGTGTATTCGTCGGCCATTGCCTGCATCGTGTCGCTGCCCATTACGGTTATTTTCGCCAGCACGTTGCAGGTAGGGGCTGCGGTGGTGGGATACTTGGTGTATATGGTGCTGCAAATTGGCTTTTTCTATGTTTATTACATACCGAAGGTGTTACATTTGGATGGGGGCAGGCTGTTTGCCCGGGCTTTCCTGCCAGCTGCGGTCGGCGGTGGACTGGCACTGCTCATCAGCCGGTATGCAGGCGGGCTACTGGCTCTTCCCCATGGATATGGCACGGTAATCGCCAATACGGCTATATTTGCGGTGGTGTATGGGCTATACCTGCTGGTTTTTGTGGTCAAGCCGGCGGATATCCGCCAACTAAAAAAAACACTTATGGGGAAAGGAACGGGCAATGCCTAAATTTTCGGTCTGCATACCAGCCTATAAAAGCCGGTTTTTAGAGGAATGCATCGGGAGTATCCTGGCGCAGTCCGTTACCGATTTCGAATTGATTATCCTGAATGACTGTTCGCCGGAACCTGTAGCACAAATTGCAGCGACGTTTACAGATAGCCGTATCCGGTATAACGAGAATGAGCACAACGTCGGTGCCGTACGGCTTACCGACAATTGGAACAAATGCCTGGCCCTGGCCGAAGGGGAGTACATCGTGATGATGGGCGATGACGACCGCATGGAACCCGACTACCTGGCGGAATTTTCGGCGTTGATAGCCGCTTATCCGGAATTGGATGTGTACCACTGCCGGAGCCTCGTCATCGATGACGAAGGCCGGCCACGGCAGCTGACACCGTCCTGCCCGGCGTATGAGCGCGTATGCGACAACATCTGGCACCGCCTCAGCCAATGGCGGTCGCAATACATTTCTGATTTTATGTACCGCACGGAAGCATTGCGGCAGCAGGGCGGTTTTTATGCGTTGCCGCTGGCCTGGGGCTCGGACGACATTACCGCTTACATTGCCTGTAGAGACAAGGGTATCGCACATACCAATAGGCCCGTATTTAACTATCGGAGCAATAGCCTCTCGATCTCGTCGTCTGGGAGCGACCTGGAGAAGATGAGGGCCAACCTGGGCTATGCCCAATGGCTAAAGGATTTTCTGGAGACCCATGTGCCCCACGAGACCGAGCGGGTGGTCTACGCCACCCTGTTGGAGCAGGAGACCCTGTTCATGCAGCAGCGCAAACGGTATACCATGGCCTTGTCCATGCGGTATCGCATGGCCAGCAAGTGTTGGCTATGGTACCGGCACAGCAAGGAATTTGGCCTTGGGCTCAGCGATATCGTTATCGCAGCGGTGAAGGCACGGGGCTTACGGAAACGTTTATCGAATTAACGGCACTATGGATATCATTTTCAACCCACCGGTCAACGAGGAAAACCAATATATCCAGCTGGTGGTGGGCGAATTGCGTGCCAAAGGTTACCGGATCCATCCGTTGGATACGTTCTTTTCCAGCGTCAGGCATTTCCGGTCCATCAAGCTGGTACACCTCAATTGGTTTGAGAATGTAGACGATAGCAGTTTTTTTGTGGCGTTGCGAAGTTTCGTGCGCAAGCTGACGGTATTAGTTATTATCAAGCTGAGCGGGAAACCCTTGGTATGGACGATGCACAACCGCACGTCGCACGAAAAAGGGTTGGCTTTTTTCAGCCGTACCCTTACGCGGCTGTTGGTCCGCTGGTCGTGGCGCGTTGTGATCCATAGCCACCAGTCGACCGAGCTGCTCCTCGCGGCCCATGGTGCCAAAGCGAGCAGGAAGGCGGTGTATATTCCTCATCCGAATTTTATAGGCGTATATGGAGCCGTGCAACCTGCCACCCATCAGGGTGATGAGGCGCTGCACCTGTTGTTTACCGGCATGGTCAAGCCCTATAAAAACCTGGAGCTGCTCATCGATGTGGTCAGCACATTTGGCCCGGAAGTACAGCTGACGATTGCAGGCAAAGCCATAGACGGACAGTACCAACAGCAGGTAGCACGGCAGGCGGCAAAGGCGGGCAATGTACAGTTTTTGCCCTACTTTGTGCCCGATAGCGAGCTGGCCACGTTGTTGGCCAGTGCCGATGCGATGGCGCTGCCTTACGATTTGTCGAGCAGCCTCAATTCCGGCACGATTATCTTGGCGTTTTCTTATCAGCGGACGGTTATCTGTCCGGATATCGGTACTGTTGCAGATTTAGGCACGTATCGCCAGTATGTGTTCCATTACGAGTATGTGACCGAGGACGAACATCGCACGGCGCTGAAGGAGCAGGTAGCGCGGGCCGTAGCGATGAAGCGGCAAGACCCGACTGCGTTGGAAAGGATGGGAGCGCAGTTGCAAGACTATATGGCTGAAGCATACAACCCACACCAGGTAGGCGTTGAATTGGATGGGATATACCACGAATTATTGGGGAGGCAAGCATGAAGATTCTTTACATCAATGCCCTTTATACCCCGTATGTGGCTGGGGGAGCCGAAATCTCGCTCAAGCTCATCGTGGAAGGTATGCAGGCCAATGGGCATGAGGTGGTGGTGCTGAGCCTCGTACCCGAAGGCGATTTGCAGCACGACTGGGTGGATGGAGTGAAGGTATACCGCGTCGGGCTGAAAAATCGGTATTGGCCCTTTTCAAAATCACGGCCCGGCAAGTTCAGTCGGTTGGCTTGGCATCTCCGCGACCGGTATAATCCCGCTATGCGCGCTGATGTGAAGGAAGTGCTTCATCTTGAACAGCCCACGGTCGTATCGTGCCACAACCTGGTTGGCTGGTCGATAGCCGTATGGGATGAGGTGCGGCAGGCTGGCATCCCGATTGTGCAGGTGTTGCATGATATGTACCTGCTGAGTCCGGATAGCACCCTGTTTAAAAACGGCAGGCCCCGTACCCGCCAAGGCCTGATAGCTGGGTTGTTGCGGCACAACCATCGGCAAATGTCAAAAAAAATCAGCGCAGTGGTGGGCATTAGCCACCATATATTGCAGCGCTTCGTGGCGCATGGATATTTTGACGGTATCCCGCACTATGTGATTCACAATGCCCGCCGCATTCCAGAGGCAAGGGCGCTGCGCCTGCGCGAGGAAGGGCAGGCGCTGGTATTAGGCTATATTGGTACGTTGTCTGCCGTCAAGGGGCTGGAGTGGCTCATTGCGCAGTTCAAGATATCGGGCATTACAGGGCAACTGCTCATTGCCGGCCGGGGCAAGGAAGAAGACGAGCAGCACTTCCGAAAGCTTGCAGCCGATGATCGACGCATTGTTTTCCGGGGGTACGCAGATCCCGTCGACTTTTATCCCGATATCGACGTTTTGGTAGTGCCCTCGTTGTGGGAAGAACCGCTGGGCATGGTCGCCGTGGAAGGTTTGGCAAACCATTTGCCGGTCATTGCGAGCAATCGTGGTGGACTGCTGGAAACCGTTGCCGATGGTCGGAATGGCATCCTTTGCGACCCCGATGAGCCAGACTCTCTTGGAAGGGCTATCTTCATGCTTTGGAAAGATGTCGCATATTACAACCGGCTGGCCAGCGAGGCAAGGTCATCCGCAAGTGAATACCTCAGTATAGCACGCATGGTCAATGAATACGAACAGGTACTTCTTGCTGTAACGAAGAATGATGGAAAGGTTTAAGACGATAGCAGCCAGCCAACGGGCAATACTTTGCGAAGTATTGTTCTGCCTCGCTTTGCTGGCGGTTTTCGTGCCCTTGAAAGGCTATCCCTTGGTGTTTTTGTTGGCGTCGTTGGTTTTTTTCTTCGATACGCCGAGGCTGCTTCGCCACCCGTGGGTGTGGTTCCTGTCCGTGTTCACCGGGTACGCATCGTTCGTTTTTCTTGCGGGCTTACCCGCAGACCAGCGGGAGATGACCAATTTTCTCAAACTGCCTATCAATTTTACCTACTTGTATTTCGCAGTAGGGTGGAGTGCGCAGCGGGATAATACCCGCCTGTTGCGCTGGGTGGATATTACCCTGCACATCGCGCTTGGTCTCTCCTTGCTGCAATTGCTGGTGTATCATCAGGCCGCAGGATTCCGTTGGCTGGACGGGGCGCCCACTTCGGCGCAGGGTAGTGCACTCTACCGGCCCTCGCTCTATTTCTGGGGCCTGGACGACAAGAATATGTTCGGTGCACGTATTGCCTTGCTGGGCTTTGCCTACGTGCTGTTGCCCATCGTCAGGCGACAGGCCATCGTATGGTGGCGCGTCGTGGCTGTCTTGTTATTGGCATGGCTCTCCCTGTCCCGTACGCCCCTGGTGGCGTTGTTCCTCGGTTTGTTTGCGCTGTTGTGGATGGCAGCCAATGTGAGGTGGCGGGTAGTGCTTGCCGTGGCTGCATTGGCGGCCCTTCCGTTTGTGGCCGAAAAGGTTGTCCGTATAGACACGATTACCGCCTCCAACGATGGCATGGGTGTCCGCTTGGTGTATTGGAAGGCTTTTTTCCAGCATTTCTTCGCCATCTCGCCGTTGGGCAATGGGTTTATGGCAGGGAAGGACTTCCTGGGCCGTTATGCCGCGTTTTACCATGGCGAACCGCACATCCATAATACATTTTTAAGTTGTTACCTCGATTTCGGTATCATCGGGTTCGTCGCGTATGTATTGTTTTTGGTTTATTTTTTCCGGTTCTGCGGCCAGCAGCAACCCAATCGTGCGTTCTGGGCGGTGGCATGGCTGCCACTGTTGGCCATCATGATGATTCTCTACTCCGGATATGACAACGATATCATCCTATACCTGGGCGTGATACTCATGTTGGGCAGTGCTCGGTCCATCGATTTAAAGGTATTAAAATGGAGGGTAGCGTAATGGCGGTGCGTGTACTGATAGATAGCCGCTGGGATGGCGATACAGGTATCGGCAAATTGTACCGGGAAGTGATGGCACGGATGCCGGCAGGTGTCTCGCCTGCCTATGTGCAAAATCAGCTGGGGTTGGGCAACTTGCTCACGCCGCTGATGCTGGCGCGCGAAATCAGCAGGGCGGATGCGGATGTGTTTTACAGTCCGTCGTTCATGCCACCGTTATACAGCCGCATCCCGTTTGTGTTTACCATCCACGACCTCATGCACCTCTTTTATTACACGTCCTTGCACCGGCTGTATTATAAGCAGGTGATTGCACGGCTGGCGGCAAGGGCAAAAAAGGTCATCACCGTGTCTCATTTCAGTAAGCATCAGTTGGTGGAATTGCTCGGTATCGACGAGCAACGGATTGCCGTGGTATATAATGGCGTAGACGTACGCTATCAGGAAAACACGCGCTCATTCCCCTCCGAGCGGCCATATTTCCTGTATGTGGGCAACCGGCGCAAAAACAAAAACATCCCCAATATGCTGTCTGCATTTGCGCAGGCGCGTATTCCGCAGGAATTTATGTTTTACCTTTCGGGCCATCCCGACGGGGAGTTGGCGGCCCACATCGACCGCCTGGGGATTGGCGGCCGGGTACGCTTTCTGGGATTTGTCGCCGAGGAAGATATGCCGGCCTTATATAAAGGTGCATTTGCCACGCTTTTTGTCTCCCTGATGGAAGGTTTCGGCCTGCCGGTCATTGAGTCCATGGCCTCCGGTACGCCCGTCATTACATCGTCGGTAAGTGCGCTGCCGGAGGTGGCAGGCGAAGCGGGTATCTGCGTAGATCCCACTGCCCCGGACGCGATTGCTGTAGCCATGGAGGAATTGGTGGCTGATACCGCACGCTACGATGCGCTGCGCCATCAAGGAATCCAGCGTGCCGCGCAGTTTTCCTGGGATAAAACGGCAGCAGAAACATGGTCAATACTAGTAGGATAATCAACGGATTAAGGTATGCAATATAGGAATGGTTCGCTAAAAATGGTATTTGCTGCACTGGCGGCATTGATAGTCACTGTCGCTGGTTGCCAGCCGGATAAACCGGCGGCGGAGAAAGAAGAGACGGGACTCGGCCAACGGCTGGATGTACGTAGCTTGGGAGCTAAGGGCGATGGTAAGGCAGACGACTCAAAGGCCATACAGGCCGTCATCGACAGCGCCTCGCCGGGCGATACCGTTTACCTGCCTAAGGGGGAGTACCTCGTCCGTTCCCTACGCCTCGTGCCCAATGTGCATTTGGTAGCCGATGGTGTGCTGAAACAGCCCAAGGAATTGTCCGAATCCTTCTCGGTGGAAAACCAGCATTCTACCGCACCGTTGTTCCGCGCACACCGTGTATCCAACATTTACCTTTCTTTTCATGCCGAGACGGTCAATGAGGCGATTTACGCCTCGCAAAGCAGCAACATCACCATCGCGGGCAGCCGGATAGCCGGCGATTCCACGAATAGACGGTCATTTCCGGGAATATTATGGTACAGCTGCTCCGCCTGCCGTGTCATCGGCAGCACCGTTAGCCATTATGGCGGTGCCCGTGAGTCCGCGAAAACGTATCATCCCGGCACGGCGATTCGGGTACTATCCAGTCGGGGCGTGACGTTTTCCGGTAATGAGTTGCACCACAATGGCGAAAACGGCATCTTTATCCACGACAGCGGTGACGTGGAAATCGACGGAAATTACATTCATCATAACGGCATGAGTGGCATACAGGTCGCGTTTAACTCGGCGGAGCTCGTGCGTAATTACCGGATCACCAATAACCGGTTGGAATACAACGCTGCCGATGCCGTCGATATCAACAACCGAGCACATGGCGTGGTAATGCCCATCCAGGCACTCATCGCGGGCAACTATAGTTGGAAAAATGGCTTTGTAGGCGGCGAGTCCACGCCGGATGGATCGGGCATCGGCACGCTTATTGGCATTTCAGAGGTGACGCTGAGCGGCAACCGGGCTTTTGGCAACAACAGGCCAGCGCTCTACATCGAAGGGTGCGGAGCGATTACCGCTAATCGGAATGTCACCGATGGCGCATTTGAACTGGTGGGCCGGTGGGACAGCATACGCATGGAAGGCAATACCTTCCCGACCCTGCGGTTGCTGGCCAATGCCGACGGCCGTGTGCTCCACCTGAAGGCAAACCGGGTGACCCGTGCCTTGCTGCCCAATGATATCCGCATCGATTCGCTGCTGCTGGAAGAAAACGAAATCGAAAGCGGGCCAGTAAACATCAACATGGAAGGAAATCTGCGGTTTGAAGATAATATACTAACCAGCGGACACGATGCGGGTGGCTTGCTGCTGGTGAAGGTAGGGAGTGCATTCCTGAAAGGCAATCGCATTACGAACGCCAAAAATGCAGCCATCTCCATCAGTGAAACCGCCCGGCAGGTCGTGATAGACAGCAATTTTGTATCCTCAGGAGGCGCTGCGCTGCACAACGCGGGTTCAGTGGGACTCCAACAGACGCGCAATACTTTTGACGAACAGGTAAAACAACCCTAAACACCGATGAAGGTCAATCTTTATATCCCAACGCTGAATGCCGGGCCCCGTTTTGCCGAGCTGCTGGGTGCCCTTGAGCAGCAGACCTATCCGATAGCGGTACGTGTACTGGTGGATTCTGGTTCCAAAGACCATACGGTGGAGCTGGCGCGCGAAAAAGGTTTTGGAGTTATCGGCCTTGGCCCAGAAGGGTTTGACCATGGCGGTACCCGCCAGTGGGCCATTGCTAATTTCCCGGATGCGGATATTTATGTGTTCCTTACACAGGATGCGATTCCGGCCCACCCGGCCATGCTGGCGAATATTGTGGCGGCCTTTGCTGACGGAAAGATTGGCATGGCCTACGGCAGGCAGCTTCCCCATAAAGGGGCTACCGTTATGGAAGCTCATGCCCGGCTGTTCAACTATCCGGCTGAAAATCAGGTAAGGGGACTTGCAGACGCACCCACATATGGCATCAAAACCATTTCATGCTCCAATTCATTCGCGGCCTACCGCCGCACGGCCCTTGAGGAGGTAGGGGGCTTTCCCTCCGGCACCATTATGGGCGAAGATGTCATCGTCGCAGGCAAGCTTTTACTACAGGGATGGAAGATGGCTTATGTCAGCGATGCTTGTGTATACCACTCCCATGATTACCGTATCCGCGAAGAATTTGAACGGTATTTCGATATTGGCGTGTTTCATAGTGACAATCCATGGATATTCGAATCGTTCGGTCGTGCCGGTGGCGAAGGGTTCCGGTATGCCAAATCTGAAATCCGCTATGTAGCGCGTCGCAACCCGTTTTTACTGCCACGGGTTTTCTGCTCGTTCGCAGCCAAATGGCTGGGCTATAAATTAGGCCTTGCTTATCGAAACTTGCCGGCCCGATGGCGGCGTACCTTCTCCATGTACAAAGGTTATTGGAATTAGCTGGGCCTACCTTTACCCTAAATTGTGGAATTTTTCCCCAGTATCACAATCGTCTTTTTGGGGCTGAAGCCTGCTAATAGGCACTGGAACGCATCATAAGCGTTTTTGGTCAATGTGGCACTTAATTGGCATTAGTAGTCATGTTCAATAAGTGCTAAGTACCATGATAAGAGAGAATCAAGTTCAGCAGATAGCGTATAAAGTAGACAATAGCCTATACGAGTTGATAAACTATCAACCAACATTTCAGCCGGCTATTCGGATAGACCTTCAAGCCGTGAAGCGGAAACTGCTGGTTTACCAGGAGACCATTTTCCTCAAACGCATATTTGATATCCTGTTTTCCTCGGTGGTGTTGCTTGCAGGAGTCCCCGTATTTTTGGTGTTGATGTTGATTACCAAGGCCACGTCTAAGGGCCCTGCATTTTACCGTCAGGAACGCATTGGCAAGGATCAAAAGCCCTTCTATATCTACAAGTTCAGAAGCATGCGTGTCGATGCCGAGAAAGATGGCCGTCCGCAATTGGCATCGGATGACGACCCCCGGATTACAAAATGGGGGAAATTCATGCGCAAGACACACCTCGATGAGTTGCCCCAGTTTTGGAACGTATTGAAAGGTGATATGGCCATCGTCGGCCCCCGGCCGGAACGCCGCCATTTCATCAACGAGATTAAAGAACGGAGACCCGAATACACGCAGCTTTTTCGGCTAAAGCCGGGCATCACTTCCATCGGGCAGGTGCATTATGGTTATGCCGAAAATGTAGACCAAATGTGTGAGCGGGTTAACTACGATTTGAGCTACCTGTCTACCATGAGTCTGAAAACAGATATCGGTATTATTCTGGAGACCGTAAAAGCCATGACACAAGGAAAAGGGAAATAAAAGTTAGGGCTGGTATTTCACAGCCTCGGTAATGCCCGGCCAATCGTCTGTACGAAAAGGGACTGCCGGTAATCCCGCCCCATTGAAGAGGTTACTTTCTCCCGCATCATCCGCCCACGCATAACGCACCGCTACCGGTTTGCTTACCCCTTCACTTTGAAGAATGACGGTATGGCCACTGATGGTGGCCCGGGCGGGTTTGAACTGGCGATCCTTGCCAGCAAGCTCGAAGCCCATCACCTGCGCTCCGTGGGCCGACAACCCATCTTCCGCATGGTCAAACGTCACCATAGCCTGGCTGCCTTTGATTTGGAATGCGTTGTAAGTTGGCCCGCTGTACGGTGCCATCTTGCCATAGGCATCATGAAGGGCCACAAGCGCCAGCCGTGCACCCACATCTTGTTTATTGCGGGGATGGATATCATCCGTATTCCCGATGTCTGTGGTCACTGCCATGCCGGTATGGGGCAGCGATAACGTCATGGTTTGCGCCTCGCGCAATTCAGCCCAGCCACTACCTGTCGCGCTGGTGCCCCCTTCGGCCTTGAAGCTGGCCAGCTGCACGAAGTAGAACGGAAAATCGCCCAACCCCCAGCGTTTCCGCCAATCGTTGATAAGCAACGGGAAAGCCTTGCGGTATTGGTATGCCCTGCCGGCATTGGTCTCACCCTGGTACCAAATGGCACCTTTGATCGTATACGGTATCAACGGGTTTACCATCGCATTGAACAATAAGGTCGGATAAGCATTTGGGCCTACACTTTGGTCGCTGTTGTGGATGGCCGCGACCCGAAACTTCCATTCACCGGCCAGTGGCACGGTATTGTTTCCGATGGTGAGCTTGATATCATCGGCGCTGCCGGTGAACCCCCCGCCTCCGCCGGTATCTTCTATCCGTACAGCCATCCAATTTTGCCCGGTTTTCAATAGTCCTGCCGGAACAGCATATTGCCGCTTGATGTTATATCCATTGGTATTGCCCACCTTGGTACCGTTGAGGTATACCTCATCATTATCATCGATTTCCCCCAGTTCCAACACCGCTGCTGCTCCCGCTTGGTTTGCCGCCAGGGCAAAGGCCGTCCTGAACCAAACCACGCCGTCGAACTCCACCAACTGCTGTCCCTCCCAAGCGTCCGGCACATTCATGGTGAGCCATCGTTGGTCATCGAAGGACGGAGATGCCCAAGACGGCACTTCGTCGGCATTGGGAAGCTTGCCCTGTAGCTGTTCTACGCGCTGTAATGCACGGGCTGCATAAGCCGCTTGGAGCGAATCAATATCCAACCGGGGTAGCTGGGCGATCATTCCGGCAAACTCCGGATCCTGTTCGAATGCTTCCCTGCTGGTCCATGTCTCTACCATTGTGCCACCCCACGATGTATTGATAAGTCCGATGGGGATATCCAATGTTTCCTGCAATTTGCGTGCGTAGAAGTAGCCTACGGCCGTAAACCCGCCTGCGGTAGCCGGACTGGCCGCTTGCCACGTAGCCTCGCCGTCGATATCCGATTGCGGAGCTCCGGCGACGGTATTGGGGATCTTGATGTGCCGTATTTGCGGATAGTTTGCCGCAGCGATTTCCTGCTCGGCATTGGCGGCGGCATTTAGCGGCCATTCCATGTTGGACTGGCCGGAACAAATCCAAACATCTCCAACCAACACATCGGTGAATGTGAGGGTATTTGTGCTTTTTACAGTCAGCTCATAAGGGCCGCCCGCTTTTTCAACGCCGAGCTGTACGTGCCACTTGCCGTCACTTGCAGCATTGGTGGTTTTGGTCTGCTTGTTCAACGATACCGACACCCGTTCACCCGGGTTAGCCCAGCCCCATACCGAGATGGGAGCGTCACGTTGCAGTACCATACCGTTGCCAAAAATTTTCGGCAGGTGTACATCGGCAAATGCCGCCGTATTTAGCCAAAGCGAGAGCATGGTGAGTAAGATAGCTTGTTTCATCGTATACGTTATAATGGGTCATTTTGTCTGATTGATTCAAAGTTAAGATTTTTCACCGACAATAATCGTTAAGTTTGCAGCGATGAAAGCACAGGAATCGACAATATCGTTTAGCCGTTATCAAATAATGGTTATCATTATTTTGGCCATTACCCAGTTTACCATCATCCTTGATTTCATGATCATGTCGCCTTTGGGAGACATTTTGATGAAATCGATGCATTTGACCCCCGGGGAATTTGGCTTGGCAGTGTCCGCTTACGCATTCAGTGCTGGTTTTTCCGGTTTCTTTACCGCTGGTTTTGCAGATAAATTTGATCGGAAAAAGCTGCTGTTGTTTTTTTACACGGGCTTTGTCATCGGGACATTGCTGTGTAGCATCGCGCATACCTACCTGTTTTTAGTGGTAGCCCGCATTATCACCGGTCTTTTCGGCGGTGTTATCGGCTCCATATCCATGGCTATCGTTGCGGACTTATTCGCGTTACAGCAACGGGGTCGTGTAATGGGTTTTATACAAATGGCGTTTGGGGCAAGCCAGGTATTAGGGATACCCATTGGCCTCTATATCGCAAACGGCTGGGGATGGGAAGCCCCCTTCCTCATGGTGGCTGTATTGGGGATACTTATCGCCATCATCCTTGCCTTTTATTTAAAACCGGTCACCGCGCATTTGGGTGTCAAGAGTGAAAAATCTCCTTTTGAGCACTTGTGGCATACCTTTGCCCAACGGGACTACCGCATTGGGTTCATGGCTACGGCGTTGCTTTCGGTGGGTGGCTTCATGATGATGCCTTTTGGTAGTGCGTTTGCGGTAAACAACATGCACATCACGGTACACCAGTTGCCCATCCTGTTTATGGTCTCTGGCCTGAGCACCCTGGTGATTATGCCTTTTGTAGGCCGTTTCAGTGATAAAATAGACAAGTATAAGCTGTTTGTGATAGCTACGCTGTGGATGATGGCCATGTGTATTTGGTATACGCATCTTGCCGTCACACCGCTGTGGATAGCTATTGCCATCAATATATTGATGATGGCTGGTGTGATGAGCCGCATGGTGCCTTCCTCGGCACTCACCAGCGCCGTACCCGAATTGAAAGATCGTGGTGCGTTCATGAGTATCAATGCATCCTTACAACAGCTGGCTGGCGGCATAGGCGCCGTGGTAGCCGGCAAAATCGTCATTCAAAAAAGCAGCTTCGGTCCGCTTGAAAATTATGACGTGTTGGGTTATGTGGTGGTGATTCTCTCTATACTGAGCCTGTTCCTCATGTATCGGGTAGATCGTGTGGTAAAACGCGGTTCAGGTGGTTCAGTATCGTTTCAAGCTGCTGGAAAGCACCAGTAGGCCGCTTTCATTTCAGTAATTCATTTTACGACAGATGATTTCAATTCGATATCTGAGGTCATCCATGCGTCATGAAATTTGCTTTCCGTTTCTTTTTGACTGGATAAATCTCCCAATTTTGAATAAGCAATACTGAGTCCTTTTAATGCCCATCCATTTTTAGGTAATTTAGTCAAATCTTCATGATACGTATTGATTGCATCTTCGTATTGCCCAGCCGCCAATTGTAGGGCGCCCAGGTTATGCCTTACCGAGAAAAACCAGTCGGGTGGCTCATTGTAGTTGAGGGCATCCTCGATGGCAACGGCTTCTTCCAATAACGTTATACTTTGCGCAAAGTGGTTTTCCTGCGAAAGCAGTTCGGCCTTGAGCACTTTATAGGCAATTTGCACCAACTCGTAAACCGAATTGATGTCCCAAATGGTGATTTCTTTTAGTTGTTCTTTTGAGGCAATTTTTTCCAGTGCTTGGAGTTCGCTTTTAGCGGCTTCCCTATTGCCTTTGCCCAAGTGAGCCATGCCTTTAGCATAATGTAAGATTGCTGTTGGATAATCCAAATCGGGGAGTTCATTTTCCAGGGTTAAGATATCATCCCATTGGCCAAATTTGACGTACACATAATAGGGAATGGTAAAATAATGTTGAACAGTTCCCCAGCCGGGTTCCTTCATCAAGTGTTTGTTGACGTTTTTCCGCAACGCATCTGCCACATGAAGCGCCCATTTACTGTTGCCTTCAAGCGTGGCCGTGGCAGCCATGAAATGCTGGTTGTGTGGATAATAGGCCAAGGGGTAAACTCCTTGCGCATGGCAGGCGGTCACATACGCACTATCCACTTTTATCGCTTGGATGTTGGCTAACGTTCCATGATGATAATCTCCCGTTCGGATATAGATATGAGACGGCATGTGTACAAGATGTCCGGCGTTGGGGACCAGCCCTTTGTCAAATAATCTTGCGCTTTCGAGTGCCCGTTCAGGGGTACTTGACGCTTCCACAGCATGAATGTAGAAATGATGCGCCCCCGGATGTGTCGGGTGTTTTTCGATGATATCTTCCAGGAGTGCTGTGATTTCCGGGGTCCATTCCTTGTCATTTCCTTCCTTGTCCTGCAGATCCCACGGATGGAGATTCATTAACGACTCGGCAAAAAGGACGCCCACTTCAGCATCGTTGGGATATTTGGCGTGTAATGCCTCCATGGCATCGGCATAGGCCCTATCCAAAGGCGTGCGGTCTTCTACCGCATCTTTCACATATCGCGTTGAAAGCGCTGTGATAAGATCCCTTTCTTTCTCGGTCGTATTGGTTTCTGAGTGTTTCAGGGCTTTTTGTACAGCTTCGTAGGCGCGCTCATAATTGTCGCTTTCCATACCGGCATTATAGTTGGGGCCGAGTACGTAAGCATATCCCCAAAAAGCCATAGCACAGCTGGAATCTATGCGGGTGGCATAATAAAAAGATCGGGCCGCTTCAGCATGATTAAATCCATAGGCCAAAATTAAACCTTGGTCGAAATACCGTTGAACCAGCGTATCATCGGTTGATACAGGAAAATGCAAATCTCCGAGACCTTCAAATAATGGCGCTTTATTATCGTTATTGTACCATTCCCGATCTGTCGTAGCGGGAGCACACGTAACGGAGGATAAAGTGGCTTCTCTTTTTTGTTGATTGATGGTGTTTTGACACCCCAACAGATGCAAAAAAAGCCCTATTAATAGGATGCTTTGTTTCATGCTGTTTTTGTTTTAATTGGTCTTTCAAACTTAAGGAAAAAGTAGGAATTATAATCGCGTCCAACAAAAAAAAGCACATCATCCATCCTTAGGAACCGCTACCCCGCACCTGTGGCCGCAGCGAGAATGTTCGAACCCCGGCCAACGCTTCGGTTCTCATCCCTTAGAAACACAAAAAGCGCCGTATTGGCGCTTCATTGGTGTTCCCGAAGGGATTCGAACCCCTATCTTCAGAACCGGAATCTGAAATTCTATCCATTGAACTACGGGAACGGGGATGCAAAGATATTCAAATTTTCGAAATCAAAGCATCGCTTGGCAAGAATTTTGACGTTCTCGAACAAAACTAACGGCCTCCGATTTCCGGATCCGTTCAAACACACCAATGGAAGTCGTGCTTAATTTTTCAAAATGCCCAAGATCAAAAAATATCGACGATACGGCTACAACCAGTTGGATCCGCCGCGTAAGAGCTCCTGGTCTGCGCTGCTCATCGATATCCTGAAAGAACCGATGCTGATCGTCAATCGGACGTTTTTTTCACTGGGGATTTGAAATTATTCAAGAACCCTGGAATGGAAATAATGGTTCTCACCTTCATCTTCGAATTCCTCCACCATTGACAATCTGGATGCAGCCAATAGTGCTTTGTATTTCGCAGTACCGAGCGATACTGAACGCAAGCCGGTCATTACATCCTCCCATTCAACCGCCATGGACGGAGCGGTGAACAATAACCTCCCGCCGGGTCGCAAGGCATTGGCCATTTTCTGAATCACGGCCGCCTGCTCGTCTTCTGAGAGCAGAAATAATAAGCCCCAGGCGACAATTGCATCAAACTTGAGGTTGAAAAATGGCGACGTCACCACTGATTCGCAGCAGACAGGCGTACCGGGAAAATTACGCCGGAAAGCCTTGACCAATGTCGGCGATGCATCCACGCCGTAGACGTTCATGCCCTCACTAATCAATGTGCCGGAAATCGGGATGCCCGTGCCGCACCCGAGGTCCAGCACGGTAGCGCCCGGAGGCAATGTACGTGCCCAGTGGCGGATGGAAGCTGCGCCGATACCGTCGGCAGCCTGCCCACGTACAGTGATGAAACTTGCCGCTATGCGCTCGTAGCCGTTTGAATTGTCCATTGTCAATCCTTGAAGGTGCAACAAAAATAGGTATAAATCAAATTTCTGCCCCGCAATTTTAGGTGTAAATGCCTAAATTAGCCCAAGTGGCCAATAAACTAGTCCATGATAACGCAACGGACAAGGACTAAACAAGTAATTGATAATATGGAAAATACGACAACCGATACCCCGACTTTCAAAAGCGGTTATTCCGATGTGAATGGGCTAAATATGTATTATGAAATTTATTCACCTACCGGCCAGCCCTCCCGAATAGGCAAACCCCTTGTTTTAATTCATGGTGGTGGCTCCACCATCCAGACCAGTTTTGGAAGGATAATACCGCTTCTTGCCAAACATAGGCAAGTCATTGGCGTCGAGCTGCAAGCACATGGACGCACCAGCGATAGGGACACCGATCTTTCTTTTGAACAGGATGCAGACGATGTAGCGACGCTTCTTAAAAACCTGCGCATTGGCAAAGCGGATTTCCTGGGTTTCAGCAATGGCGGCACGACGGCCCTGCAAGTTGCCATCCGCTATCCTGATTTGGTGGGCAGTATCATTGCCGCTTCCGCGCTCTGCAAGCGTAGCGGAGTGCCATTCCAATTCTGGGACTTCATGAAACAAGCGCGGTTAGAAAATATGCCAACACCGTTGAAAGAAGCCTATAAAGAAGTTGCGCCGGATCCGGATGGTTTGCAAATCATGCACGATAGGGATGCCAAACGGATGGTTGACTTCAAGGACATACCAGACGAACAGCTCCAATCCATCAAAGCCCCCACCTTAATCCTCATTGGAGACCAGGATGTGATAACACCGGAGCATGCCATTGAAATGCACAAGTTGATTGCCCATACACGACTAGCGATTATTCCGGGTAGGCATGGAGAATATATTGGAGAAGTTACCACATTGAAACCCAATTACAGGGACGACAATTTTGTGGTTCCGATAATCGAAAACTTCCTTGAACAGCAGTAAGGAGAAGATATTTTTGGCACCTTTCCCTCGATATCCGCCCTGGATATCGAGGGAAAGGAAACCAATTGGTGTTTTTAAGGTCAGTTGCCGATGGTGATTTCCCTTTCCAGGTACCCACCCCTCGTAGACGACAACTTGATCTTCGCTTTGACGGGCTGTTGCTGTTTCAGCTGTACCTTGAAAGAGGCCGTCTTGGATTCCCCGGCTTTTGTATAACCCGCATAAAAAGTCTTATCGCGTGTCTCCGGACTGGTGATCACTACCGCTGCATTTTCGCCCCCGCTTAAGAGCTTACGGTCGATGTCGAGCAATACCTGATCTTCCTGTACGATTTTCACCAGTTTTGCCTGTTCCAAGGCAACAGGCAGTTTTCCCGTATTGGTCCAGGATACCGTTACCTCGTATTCGTTGTTGCTCAGTGCTTTCACCGCTACATCATCAAACTGGAGTTGCGGCAACTCAAATGACATGGCCAGGTTGAACAGCGCCTGGTTCTTTGCCCATTTTTCCAACACACTTGGCGGCGCATTCTGGGAGAAAAATTTGGGGTGAGCACCACCTATTTCCACCTCACCCAGATCCGGATGGATGAATTTAGTCCACGGTTTATAGCCTCTGCCACCATTGTTTTTCTGATCCCATAAGTACCCGTCATAGACATCTATTTCGCCATCGCCATCCAAGTCCTCATGCCGTCCGCCGTTCCACAATTCATCGCCGTACCAGATAGCACCGTAATAGAAGTAGCCGAAATCCGGCCCATGGCCAAATAGGGGAGAAGGTTTGGGGGGATCTCCCGGCCCGCCGGAGTTGCGCGTAGCATAAGTTTCATAGACATCCCCAGCCCACGGGTAGCCGGTGAATGACAATCCCAGGCTGTCCATGTGTTTATAAATAGCCAAGTCTTCCGGAAACATGCTTTCAGCACTTTTTGAAGTGGAGGGCGGCCTCAAGTGCATGGGCACACTGGTATCCATGGAGTTGACCACCGAAATGTTGGGATGCGAGAGCAACCACAGGACGACCGAACGGGTTTCCGTCTCGCTCAATGGGAATGGCCCCGCCCCACGTTGTGTATATCCACGGCCCGTGGCTTCCACGCCCGGCTCCGGACGCCAGTTTTCAGGGTAATTGCGGTGTAAGTCCAATCCGCCTATTCCGTCTTCATTGTAGCGGCCATCTTTGTCATTGTCTACACCTTCGGGATACACCAGCCATTCACCCTCACCTTCGGGGACACGTTTCATCAGCTGGCCAGAAGCATCCCGTTCATCGATGACGTAGTTCGCCCGTTTCAGTTCATCACCCACGGCTTTTTTCCGCATCTGGTAAATGACGCCATCGCCATCGAGGTCCTCTTCCGGATCCTCATCATAAAGTCCATCGCCGTCATTATCATCGGGCCGTGTCGTGCTCCGGTTGCGTTGGGCCGTGTGCATGTATAGATTTACACCGTCCGGATTGTTTATAGGCCTCAGGTAGATGGTTTTGGTATCAATCAATGCCGTGATTTGCGGATCCTTGCCGTAGTTTTCAATAAGGTGTTTGGTCAGCCACAGCACACTTTCGCTGCTGGTGATTTCACCACTATGCCGTACACCTTCAAAGTAAGCGGCGGGTTTATCCGTGTCTTTGCCGGTTTTTTTGTTGGTGAGCGTCATCTGGTAGATGGGCCTGCCCTCAAAACTGCGGGCCACTTCATAGAAATCAATGAGGTCGGGATATTGATCTGCCCACTTTTTATACCAATGGTAAATGACGTCAGGCGTGTGGAATTTATCAAATGTCAAGGTTCCCTTGGGGACATACTCTACCTCCTCAAATTGATGTTTCTTGAAATAGCTGATGCCGGATCGTTCACCCTTCACGGTGTAGAACGTGGTGGTCGTGTCCGATTCCGGCCATACCTCCAGCGAACGCTGGCCCCTGGTCAGAAAGGAGAAAAAGACCAATAAAAACAAAGTAATTGATGTACTTTTCATGGTTAGTTAATAAAATGTCTATTATTGTTTCCGCTGTTTGGGGCAAATTCGAGTTTGCCCATTATGCAATAGGTGTAAGCCTGTTATTGCCTTGCAATCTTATAGCATTTTGCTTGATATCACAATAAAAATGTGAAAAAAAAACAGGATTGTTACGGAGCGGATGCGCCCGGCTGCTATACGTTGAACCGGAAGTGCATGATATCGCCGTCCTGTACGATATAGGTTTTGCCTTCAACGGTCAATTTTCCAGCTTCCTTCACCGCGGTTTCCGAACCGTATTTCACGAAATCCTCATATTTGATCACCTCCGCACGGATAAAGCCCTTTTCAAAATCAGTATGGATGACACCAGCAGCTTGCGGTGCCGTAAAGCCGTTTTCGATGGTCCAGGCGCGCACTTCCTGCACACCCGCCGTGAAATACGTGGCCAGGTTCAGCAGTTTGTAAGCCGCCCGGATAAGCTTGTATACCCCCGATTCATTCAAACCCAAATCTTCTAAGAAAAGCTGGCGTTCTTCATAACTTTCCAATTGGGCAATTTCCGATTCAATTTGTGCAGAGATGATGAGTACTTCGGCATCTTCGTCTTTCACGGCTTCCCGTACGCGGTCTACATACGCATTTCCGGTATTCACCGACGCCTCATCCACGTTGCACACATAAAGGATAGGTTTTACGGTCAGTAGCGAGAGATCTTCGATAAACTCAAAATCTTCCTCGGCAATGGCGGCCGTGCGAGCAGATTTGCCGGATTCCAAATGGTTTTTGATGACGGACAGAATTTCATACGTGCGCTTTGCCTCTTTATCGCCGCCGGTCTTGGCTTGTTTTTCAACCCGCTGGATACGTTTTGCTACCGTATCCAAATCTTTCAATTGCAATTCGGTATCGATGATTTCCTTATCGCGCACCGGATCGACCGACCCATCCACGTGGATGACATTCCCGTCGTCAAAGCAACGCAGCACGTGGATGATGGCATCCGTATTGCGGATATTGGCCAAGAATTGGTTGCCCAGGCCTTCACCTTTGCTGGCCCCTTTCACCAGTCCTGCGATGTCCACGATTTCGATGGTATTGGGCACTATCCGCTGTGGTTTTACCAGTTCGGCCAGCTTATTCAACCGCTCATCCGGCACGGTGATGACCCCTACATTGGGTTCAATGGTGCAAAAAGGGAAGTTAGCTGCCTGCGCTTTAGCGTTTGAAAGGCAGTTGAATAACGTGGATTTGCCTACATTAGGAAGGCCTACGATGCCGCACTGTAATGCCATGAATTGTCGATTTAAAAAACGGTGCAAAGATAAGAATAAGTATGATATCCGTAACCATTTGCTTAATTTGGCGTCTTAGTATAGACAACAGCTTATTTACACCTTAAACAAGTACATCATACCATGCGCATCTGTTTCATCCTATTTGCCGCATTATGGCTTACATCACCTACAATTCGTGCACAGTCTCCCTCGTCAAGCAATCGCCTCCAAGGCATTGATTCATTGCTGGAAAAACTGCTTGATGACTACCATGTCGCGGGCTTTTCCGTAGCCGTCGTGCATAAAGACAGCGTCGTTTATGCCAAAGGCTTCGGTTATCGGGATTATGAAAAACGGCTGCCCGCCACTCCCAATACACTCTATGCCATTGGGTCGTCCAGCAAGGCCTTTACGGCAGCATTGCTGGGCAAGCTGTTTGGCGACAGCCTTTCACTGGATGATAAAGTAGGGAAGCACCTTCCCCAGCTCCATTTTCAGGATGGGCGGGAAGCGCAAGTGACGGTACGCGACCTGATGACCCACCGCACGGGCTTGTCGCGCTATGACTATGCATGGTATGTGTTTAATTCCGACGATCGGGATAGCCTGTTGCAGCGGGTGAGCCATATGAAACCCAATGCAGACCTACGCGCAAAGTGGCAGTACAACAATTTCATGTACCTTGCCCAAGGGATGATTGCCGAACGGATGACCGGCAGGACGTGGGAGGAAAACATCAAGCAGTATTTCTTGGCACCCCTGGGAATGGCGCGTACCAACTTCGATGTGAAGGATATGGCGGCCGATGCCGATGCTTCACTGGGGTATACCGTCACGGAGAAGGATTCCATCAAGCACGTGCCTTATTTTGAAATCCGTGGCATGGGCCCCGCTGGCAGCATCAACAGCAGTGCACTGGAAATGACTGGCTGGCTCAAGACGTGGCTCCATGGCGGCAAATCCGGCAATGCGCAGCTTATTCCGGCCGCCTACGTTGGCGAGGCCATGACGCCGCAGATGGTCATGGGCAGCGGCCTTCCGGGCACGAAATATCCCGATATCCACGTTGAAGACTATGGCCTCGGCTGGATGATCGGTTCCTATCGCGGGCATTACCAAGTGGAGCATGGTGGCAATATCGATGGGTTTTCGGCGAGCGTCTGTCTATTCCCCAGTGATTCCCTGGGCATCGTGGTGCTCACCAACCAAAATGGTTCGGCCGTACCTACCGTGGTATCCCATTTCATCGCCGACCGCTTTTTGGATCTGCCCTTTATCAATTGGAATGCCCGTGCGGTCGATAAGCCAACGGAGACCACCACACCGGATACCACCGAGCAGGAAGATGTAGCACGCATACAGGGCACGAATCCTTCGCATGTCTTGGGTGACTATACCGGTAGCTATGCTAATCCCGCGTATGGCAAGTTCAATGTCAACCTTCGCAACGATACCTTGGTGGCCAATATCGGCAAAGACCGGGTTTGGCTGCGCCACTACCACTACGATGTGTTTGAGCTGAAAGAGTTTCCGCATGATGGCAAATCGGATACGACCGAAGGAGGACTCAAAATCAATTTCCGTACCGGCCTCGACGGGCAGATAGAAGGAGCGTCCATCCCGATGGACGAACCTACCGGCGATCCGGCCCTATTTAAGAGGCAGCCTTTCGGGACGGAGGTTTCCGCCGAACAGTTGCAGGCCTACGTCGGCACGTATGAAGTGGGCGGGATGAAGATTAAGATTACCGTGGATAAAGGGGTGGTCTTCATGGATGTGCCGGGGCAGACCAATTACGAGACCATTGCACAGGGCAACCACTATTTCAAACTCAAGGTGCTGAGCGGCTTTGCCATCCGCTTCGAAGTGGATGAGGCCACAGGTAAGGCCACGGCGCTTTATGCCATCCAGCCCAATGGTACATTCAAGGCGGTAAGGGTGGAGTAATAATGACGGGGTTTATATGGTAAAAGAAAGTCTGAAATTTCTGCTTTCAATTCGTGAGCATACCGAAGGCGTCTTGGGGGTTTAATGCGGTGGACTACTTATTCATCATCTACATATTCCAGAATGTCGCCCGGCTGGCAGTCCAAAGCTTTGCAAATTGCCGCTAAGGTGCTAAAGCGAATGGCTTTCGCTTTCCCTGTCTTTAAGATAGAAAGGTTGGATAATGTCAGATCAACCCGTTCAGAAAGTTCATTCAGGGAAATCTTGCGCTTTGCCATCATCACGTCTAAGTTTACAATAATCGGCATAGCTTAAATTGTTAGGTCATTTTCAGATTTCATATCCACGGCATTTTGCAATAGTCTCTCAAATATGGCCGCAGCAGTGGCAACTACAATAGAAGCAAGCGTAGTCACCATACACATAGCAAGAAAACCCGCAGGGTCGTCTTCTTTACTATGGAATATCCGTATATACAGTCCCGCCGTCACTATGGCAATACTTAGTACGATGGCGCAATATTTTATACCCCTTAGTGCCTTAACAGCGTTTGGGGAGAATACCTTATTTTGTCCGATGTAGCCAAGTAACCTGAACGCCTTGTAGAGCGCAATAAAAAAAGCGATTGATACAGCGTAGCCATACAGGATGAGCGGGTCAGCGTAAATGCTCAACAAATCCAAGTTTGCGGCCCTTCCCTCAGTCAGGGGAAACCAAATCAAAATGGCAAGTGCCACCATACCGATCAGCACGATAACTGCCTGGAGAAATACGATTGAAATACTTTTCATAACGATTTTATGAATCTATTTTACTCCGCAAACATAATAAATATTTATTGATAAACAATAAAAATTTGTTGTTTTTGAAAAATGACATTGAAGGCTATATAAGATTTGTAACAATGAAAATTGAAATGAAAAAAGAAAAACCCTCTATTTGTTTTTATGGAAGCCTACGTAGTATATCCAGAAAATAAAGAACAGCTTTCTGCATTGAAGGCGGTTTTAAAGGCACTTAAAATCAATTTTGAACCTCAGGTCGCCGCCCCTTTGCCTCCCCATGCCGTGGAAGGAATGAAACGCGGGATCGAAGACTTGGACAATGGGCGGAAAATCCCTTTCAGCGAATTTGAGGAATTGCTGACCCGCAACCCATAATGGCAGATTATAAGCTCTACTTTTCTCAGGAAGCGAAAAACAGTTTAAGAAAGATACCCGTCGAGTATTAGGTATCGTTTCCAAATTCCTATTTGCTTTTCAAACCGTTCAGGAAGATACGCGTGTAAGGCGCGCCATCGTGACACCCAAGACTTTTCCAGCCGCACGACCAATTAGACAAGCGGATCTTTGCTGCCTTCGGCGTTGGGTGCACAGCATAGGGAGTATCTTGAGCGGGCGGTATTGTTTGTTATTCAGAATATGCGTATCTTTGGGTGTAAAATTAGCCGCATGAGTAAATTGGAAGTATTGGAGAATATCGGTACGGCAGCTGTAAGGCGCCTGAGGGATAGTAAGCTATCTGCAGGCAAACCGTTTATGATCAACTCCGATGAACTGCCGTCTGGGCAAAGTTATTTGGAGTATCCAGATGGCAAGGTTTGCATTGTGCAAGTGTCGGCTGATTCACGTTCATTTGTCATATTGGATACCTTAGCTGCGTCAGTGGCTGATTCTGTTCGCTTGCGCCACGGAATTGGTTAAACCTAATATAGTCCG
Organism: Parapedobacter koreensis; assembly: GCF_900109365.1. Classification (GTDB taxonomy): domain Bacteria; phylum Bacteroidota; class Bacteroidia; order Sphingobacteriales; family Sphingobacteriaceae; genus Parapedobacter; species Parapedobacter koreensis. Next base: position 88,673 of record NZ_FNZR01000013.1, read on the forward strand.
ATGCCAGACCTATATATCATTACCGGTTCGAACGGCGCGGGCAAATCTTCCATTGGGCCGGAGTATTTGCCGCCAAATATCCGAAGCCGATTCTCTGTTTTTGATGGAGATCTCTTATTCGTTAAGAAGCGTCGTGAATTATTTCCAGCTCAGGTTCCTTCTCCAAAGGAAGCGCGTAAGTTAGCTTATGAATATGTTTCCGACACTTTCGATAGGTTGGTAGAAGAATCTCTTCGTCGAAATGAAACGTTTGTTTATGAAGGTCATTTCACCAATGACGCCACTTGGCTTACGCCGAGGCGATTCAAAGATGCAGGCTTTCGCATTCATTTGATTTTTCTTGGATTGAAGGATCCTGACATATCCCATCTTCGGGTAACCGACCGTGTCAATGATGGGGGGCACTATGTAGATCGACTTACCATCGAGGCCAATTTTTATGGAAATTTAGAAAAGTTGAACCAATACCTCCACTTGATTGACCATTTAACTATTATAGACGCATCGGGAGTCAAGCACAACACATTAGCTATTGTATTAGATGGCAAAATCACGTCAGCGGTGGCCGTTGACGAATTGCCAAAGTGGTTCATCGATTATTTACCAAATGTTGTGGCTTTGATTTCTGATTAAAGTTAATCGCGGCAATTTGAAAGATAAATCTAACCAGCACAGTTGGCCAACAATCCGTTGACTAATTTCATATTGAGAAGTCAAACGTTCACCCCCTCCCCCTCAAAAATACCCCAAAATAGGTATTGCAGCGGTGGCTTCTGAACGATATCTTCGCTTATACGAAGCGCAGAAAAAGCCACCGTTTTACGGAAAGCCGTAAGGCCGTTGTTTTGCACCGACTACCGACCCACAACCGCCATGCATAAGCGTATACTTTACCTATTCCTTGTCTTCGGATTTTTGTTGCCTGCTGCTTCGGGTGTGCAGGGTAGGGCAGTAGCCTATACAGCCACGCAGCAAAAGGATACTGTGGTATACATCACCAAGACGTGGGCGAAATACCATAGGGCGGGGCGCCGGTATCTGTCGCGGAGCCGGATTAAGACTACGAAGAAGGAGGCGATCAATAGTGGATATGGGGCGTGTAAGATTTGTAAGCCGTGAGGGCAAATTAGGGTAGAGAAGAAAATATTAATTACGGCATGAAAGATAGGTTTCGTACATTTTTGATACGTAATGGAATCACAAACTGTAAGCCGAACGTGTCATCCAATTATTTTCTAAGAGCAAAGCGACAATTAACGCGAATACTTGGTTGGGCCACCATTTCTTATCTAGGCGTTCTGATAGCCCTGCTTTCATATTTTAAAGATTTGTCGTTGGTTTATTATATTTTGTTTGTGTGATTTTGCTAAAAATATTATCCAAGTATGAGTCGAATTACTTATATTTGAAAATCAATTTTGTGTAATAAATTAATTATCAACCCGCGCAAAATATTGTTTGTTTCAATATTAGCATTATATTTGCGCTTAACTTATATGTTAAGTTGTTTGTCCGATTAGTCAGATTCAGAAGGTTATCCTTTAGGAAGGTCTACTATTATACAGCGCATATAGAAGGTGCTGATAATATCGAGTTTCAGGATTTTCTGGTTCGTATGAGCGATAATATTGAGTATCGCGAACAACTTGGTATGATATTACAATATATCGAAGAAATAGGAGAGAAGTATGGTGCACTTAGGGGACATTTCAAGCATGAGCGGAGTGCGGATGCTTTGCCGCCACCATATTACATTCAACCGGGCAAACCAAATAGATATGGTTTACGCCTGTACTGTATAAGGCTTAGCAATGATATCGTCGTCTTGTTGAATGGCGATTTGAAAACGGAGAATAATCCAGAAGACTGCCCGAATTGCCGTCGTCATTTCCGGTTTGCCAATGCGCTGGCTCGCAAACTTGATGAAGCAATCCGTGCTAAGGATATTATTTTAAATGGAAGAGAACTCGAAATGGATGAAGATTTCGAAGTGGAATTGTAAAAACAACTAAAACCAACAGAATAAAATGAAACGCCCAGAAGTAATAAACGATTTACCGCTGTTTGACGAAATTCTTAACAGTACCAGTCAGGAGTCTAAGCTTTATGTCACACGGTCGCTGGCTATTGCCAATCAGATTATTATGATTCTGGAGAAGAAAGGGATGAAACAAAAAGATCTTGCCTTATTACTGGGAAAGAAGGAGGCAGAAGTGAGCCGTTGGCTAGCGGGATTTCATAATTTTACCATCAAGTCTATAGCAAAGATTGAATCCGCACTGGGTGAGCAACTCATTTTCACCGAATCAGAAATCCGAGCAGGGCAAACATCACCGGCTGCGATAGCTGTGCATTCCGATCTGGATGTGAAGGAAGTCGATATCCAAGCATTCATCAAGATGAAGTACCCCACTCCAGATGGACTCTGGATATTCCACCCGAACAAGCCGGAGGAGGCCGAAATCACATATAGCCAGCCAAGGCAGAAACGACAAATTGTAGCCTAATGATAGTTAAGCGCTCTCCATTGGATTTAGCTGAGTTTGCGTTAGTCAATCAGCAATACAAGTTTACGCCACCTGATGAAGATAAGATAGACGTTGGTGCCTTGGTGGACCAATATGAGATTGACATCGATTTCTCAATAAATACCCAAGATAATATACGTTTCCAAGTATATGTGGCTATCGGTGTCAATAAGAACGGTGCATTGCCAGGATATGCCATTTCGTCCGAAGGGGTTGGTTTTTTTGATTTCTCCAAAGCGGCAGACATTTCAAAAAAGGAAAAGGGGGAGTTTCTGCAGTTTTCAGGAATCAGTATTTGTATCAATCAAATGCGTGGCATCATTGCTACACTTACGTCTAATGGGCCGTTTGGCAAGTACCTCTTGCCTTCCATTGATGTAAATGATTTGCTGAGCGAAAAACTGAAGGCAATATCGAAAGGTGGCGCGAAATCCCCCAAGGCATCGAAGACATCCCCCAAAAAATAATTGTAGGCGTTTCAGGGGAGATTACAGAGGAAGCCAGTCGTATCGCATATCCGGATATCTCATGCTATTATAGCCCGGCTGAAATCCGGAGATATCGAATGGTCCCGCGATGGCTCGGAATTGGAAGGGGATTTAAACTTTGGTGAAGATGAAGACTATTAAAAAAGCAAGGAAAATCGGCAGTCCGCTGATCAGCGGAATTATGGACGAATTGACCCCCGTAGAAAAAGTACAAACAGCGGTCAAAATGCGACTGGCAGCCAAATTGGACGATTTGATCAAGCAACGAGGTTGGAGCAAAGGGGATTTTGCCGACCGTGTAGGCAAGCATCCATCGGAAATTACCAAGTGGCTGAGCGGTACGCACAATTTTTTACCCAACTTCTACCCAACTTCCACCCAACTTTTTCACCCAATATTACCCGTTTTCCTTTTTAGTTTTTAAAGTGTGTGTTAGGCTTTTTTGCAATACATAATCGGTTTATCAGTCGAAAGCCAGTTTTTGCTTTGTAAGAGTAGGGAAGGAAGTGGTTTAGCGGGATACTAGATTTTCCTTAGTCAATTAGTAAACTGAAAACTGGTATAAATTTATTTTGCCTAACAGTAGTGTTTTTACTACCTTTGTATCGAAGATGGGCTCAATGGTGTGAGACCTATTATTTGAGGCTTAAAATAATTGTTCACACTAAAATTGGTTCCTTATGAAATCGAGCGAGTTCCATCGGTTTCTGCGGAAGAATGGCTGGAATCATATCCGTACCAGTGGTAGTCATTACATATATGAAAAGGATGGGAGGACTTATCCCGTTCCGTATCATGGTAACAAGGAAATGGGAGAAGGTCTCCGTAGAAAAATCATCAAGGATTTGGGGCTGAAATAATCCCCAAATTCTTATTTGTCACACATCGTATTTTTATATTATGAAAACACTGAAAATTATCATTGAGCGGAGTGCTGATATGTTCAGTGCTTATGCAGAGAATGTTCCAGGTATTTATGGGGGCGGGGATACTGTGGAAGAAGCAAAACAATCCATATTGGAAAGTATCGCATTATTAAAGGAATACAATACTCCGGAAAATATCCCTCCTTTTCTTAAAGGGGATTACAGTATTGTTTATCATTTCGATGCCGAAAGTTTCTTGAATTATTACAAGGGTATATTTACCAATGCAGCTTTGGAAAAAATCACGGGTATCAACCAGCGCCAGCTTCAACACTATTCTTCCGGTCTTAAGAAACCTCGGCAACCCCAACTGAAAAAAATCGAAGACGGTCTTCATAGGTTGGCGGCCGAGTTACAGTCGGTGGAATTGGTTTGAGACTTCTTTTAGTTGTTTGATTAGTTTTGGGACAACGGTTCCTTTCGGAGCGATGCTTTGCAAGAATTGAAGAACTTTTCTGTCTGATTAAAAAGGCCTGAGCTGTACCGAAATAAAGAAATTTTCCTTTTATTAGTTGCGTTTGGTCAATAATAATCCATGCCCCAACTTTGACGATTAATTAACTTATGTCTTATGCAAAAAAAGATAGTAAACGTTTCACCTCCCCTCAAAAATACCCCAAAATAGGTATTGCAGCGATCCCTGCTGAGCGATATCTTCGCTTATACGAAGCGCAGAAAAAGCCACCGCTTTACGGAAAACCGTAAGGCCGTTGTTTTGCACCGATTACCTTTGCGTAGCGGGCATTTGCAATTTTCATCACAATGGCTTATCTTAGATTTCGCAACGACCAATATAAACTCCAGTACCGGATTAAAACGATTAAAGAAAAGAAACAAATCAATCTTAACCATTCATTCAACCGCCATGTATAAGCGTATACTTTACCTATTTCTTGTCTTCGGATTTTTGTTGCCTGCTGCTTCAGGTGTGCAGGGTAGGGCAGTAGCCTATACAGCCACGCAGCAAAAAGATACGGTGGTGTACATCACCAAGACGGGGGCGAAGTACCATCGGACGGGATGCCGATATCTCTCGCGGAGCCAGATTAAGACGACGAAGAAGGAGGCTGTCAAGAATGGGTATGGGGCATGTAAGGTGTGTGGACCCTAATCACGTAAAATATCAACAGTGAGAGTTCGAGTCTCTCTCGGGACGTCACTAATAAAATTGAAAAAAGCAAACTAAAAAATAGCATAAAACAACACAAAGATACGAATGAACATCCTCCACACCGCCGACTGGCACTTGGGCCAGCTCTTCCACGAGTATGACCGCACCTATGAGCACCAGCAATTCCTTGATTGGCTGGTGCAGACGTTGCAGCGGGAAGCAGTGGATGTGTTGCTCATCAGTGGCGATGTGTTCGATCTGTCCAATCCGTCCGCGGCCACCATCCGGCAATTCTATACGTTTCTCAATAAGGCCAGTAAGGCCTGCCCGGATATCCAGATCGTCGTTACAGCTGGTAATCACGACTCCGCCTCGCGGCTGGAGGCACCGAAGCCGCTGCTCGAATCGTCCAATATTCACATCATCGGCACGGTGGCGAAAGATGATCAGGGCAATATCGATGCCGACAAGCTCATTATCCCACTCTCCAAAGATGGCGATATCAAAGCCTGGTGCCTGGCCGTCCCGTTCCTGCGCATGGGCGACTATCCCGCCATTGCTGATTGCGACAATCCCTATGCGGAAGGTGTAACTGCGCTATACCGCGATCTGTACGAAGCCGCTAAAAGCAACCAGCAACCCGGTCAGGCTATCATTGCCATGGGCCATCTCCATGCCCGGGGTGCCGAGACGTCCGATATGGACAAGGCCGAGCGGCTCATCATGGGTGGAGTTGAATGCATTTCCGCAGCCGCATTTCCTGAAGACATCGCCTATGTGGCCCTGGGCCACATCCACAAGGCACAGCGGCTCGGCGGAAAGGAGCATATCCGGTATTGCGGCAGTCCGCTGCCGATGTCATTTTCGGAAATCAACTACAAGCATCAGGTCATCCTGTTTACTATTGAAGACGGACAGGTAACGCCGCCCCGAGGCATCGAGGTACCGGTCACCGTGCCATTGCTCAAAGTACCAAGCATACACAGCCGTGTGGAGGAAGTATTGCTTGCCTTGCAACAGCTGCACTCCGGAATCGGCAAAGATCGCTCTAAAGCACCCTACATACAGGTATGTGTATTAGCCGAAGGTCCCGAACCGGGCCTCCGCCATAAGGTCGAGCAGGCCCTTGCTGACAAGCATGTCCGTTTCGCGCGCATCGATACCCGATATCCGGCACAGAAAGATCCTACTGAGCGGGATCAAGCTGTTTCTTCCGACCAACTCCAAGCGTTGAAGCCGGTGGACGTATTCAAGCAAGTATACCAGTCGCGCTATAGCGATGAAGTGCCCAAGGCGTTGATGGCGCTGTTCAACGAGGTCGCCCAGCAGGTCTACGAAAAAGAAGGAGGCGATGCATGAAGATACTGGCCATCTGCATTAAAAACTTAGCCTCGCTGGAAGGCACCACGGAGATCGACTTCACGCAGGAACCGTTATGTTCCGCTGGTATCTTCACCATCACGGGGCCTACCGGTGCGGGCAAATCCACCATTCTCGATGCACTGTGCTTGGCGCTCTACGCCAAAACCCCGCGTTATGTACAAGCGCGCGAAACCGGCATCGAAATCACCGACGTACAGGGCAGCACCATCAACCAAAGCGATGTACGCGCCATCCTGCGTGATGGTACGGCCGAGGGCTATGCAGAGGTTGATTTCGTTGGCATCGACGGCCAGCACTACCGTGCCAATTGGAGCGTACGCCGGGCGCGGAATAAGATAGAAGGCAGCCTCCAGCAGGCCAGTACCACCTTACGAAACCTCACCACCGGTAGCGACATCGGTGGCAAAAAAACCGAGCTGCTGCCCGAGATCGCCCGACTGGTCGGCCTCAACTACGAGCAGTTCATCCGTTCGGTACTGCTGGCACAGGGCGATTTTACCGCATTCCTTAAGGCCGATAAAGACCAGAAAGCGTCGCTGCTCGAAAAGCTTACCGGCACGCACATCTATTCCGAGCTATCCAAGAAGGTCTTCGAGCGTTACCGCGAAGAAGAGCAGCAGCTCAAATTGATCCAACAGCGACAGGAAGGCATTGCTATCCTCACCACTGAAGAACTGGCTGATCTCAAAGCGCGGGAAGACGCATTGGCAGCCACGCTTGATCAGCTCCAAGCACAAATCGATGCAACCGTCAAAGAAATCAAATGGCATGAAGATTTAAGCAATCACCAAGCACAGGTATATGAAGCCCAGCAAGTCCTACAGGCGCACTTTGCTGAAAAAACACAGTCCACCGAACGTGAAATGTACCTAAGGCAGGTGGAACAGGTACAACCCACCCGTACATGGATGGATGCGCTGGCAGAAGCATCCGGCCTTCTCCATCAACGGCGAGCAGGGCTCGAAGAAGTCAGCAGCCAGCAGCAGCTCTTGGCGCAACAGGTAAACGATATCGCAGCTGCAGTAGCCGCAGCCACCCAACACCTCGAAGCACAAGTCAGCGCTCAGGAATCGGCAAAGCCCCAATTGGCCGAAGCCAACAAGTTGGACATCCGGCTACAAGCCCAACAAGCCGACCTCGCCGCCGCACAGCGACAATTGCAAGCCCGGCAAGCAAAATGGAGGGAGAGCAAGCAACGGCTGGCAGACAAACAGAAAGAAGCCGACACTCTGGAGCAACGGATCGAGACCCATCGCCAATGGATAGAAAAGCGTACCAGCCGCCATCCTGTAGCCGAGCACCACACGCTCATCGTCACTAAGCTAGCAGAGGCCCGCAAACAATTGGAAGCCATCGACCGGGCGGCTAACGATATCGTCCAATACGAGACACAAATCCAAACCAAAACCACTGAACAAACAGAGGTCATCCAACGTTCAGGAAGCCTCGCTAAGCAGGTCAGTGACACCCAGGCAGAAATTGCCACACTACGCAAAGACATGGCTGCCCTACCCGTCGGCCAACTCCGCGAAGAAAACAAGGCCGTGACTGCACAGTTAGAAGCGTTACTTATGGCCACGGCCCATTGGCGGCAACTTTACCGGGCGCAACAAGATGCCCAGCAGCTACGGCAAAAGATTGAAGACAATCAGCTTGGACTGAAGGAAAAAGAAATCCAACTCCAAGATACAGCCACCGCCTTACAAGCCATCACGGAGCAGCGTAAAGCATCAACTGCTATGCTCGAGAAAGCCATGATTGCTGCTTCGGCCGATGTCGAAACCCTGCGCAGCCAATTAACGGATGGCCAGCCATGCCCCGTGTGCGGCAGCGAATCCCATCCCTACGCCCACGAAAATCCCCAGCTCAACCACGTACTGGATGAATTGCGGAAGGCGCACGATGCCATCGAACATACCTACGGCGAGCACGTTGCCAGTCACAGCCAGTTGTCGCAAACCGTATTCCTGCTGCGACAAGCCATCGAACAGCTCGATAATGAACTGGCCGCAAAACAACGTGAACTAAACGAGCATACGAGTCAATGGGAGCAGTATCCCATCAGTCAGGCTTGCGCGGATATTGAGGCGGCACACAAAGACACCTGGTTGGCCAATCATGCGCAAAAGCTATCCGTGACCCAAGAAAAGGTTGGCAAGCAATTAGAGCAACACCAACATGCGCAGGATACATTGGATCAGCTCCAGCAGACATTGCAGCGTTTGCAGGCCGAGCACACCGCATCGGCCGATGCTGCAAAAGACTTAGGTCACCACATGCAGACGCTGGCAGAGCGCCTCACAAGAGCCGGGGAAGAACACGCATCCGGCAATGCCAATTTGGAAACTATATTGGTCGCCATACAGCAACATTTTCCAGACGACCAGTGGATTGCCAATTGGAAGAGCCAGCCCGAAGCCTTTCTGCAAAGCGTCAACGACTTTGCTGCCGAATGGAAGCAAACCACCGAAGCGTTGGAAGCTGATCGCAATAGCCTCAAGGTATTACAAGCTACCATCATAGGCATCCAAAAGGAAGAACAAGACCTCGCCTCAGAGGTTGCCCTTGCCGAGCGCGATTACGCCGATAGGGAGGCAGCCCTCGAAACCTTGAAAGCAAGCCGCCTGTCCCTGTTCAATGGCGAAGCCGTCGAAGCCATTGAAGCCCGGTTGAAGCAGCAAGTTGCCGAAGCACAGGAGCAGCTAAATGCCAAGAAGCGATCGCAAGAGCGCCTGCAAACCGAAAAGGCCAAATTAGACGCAACGGCCAAGGAAACGGAGCACGAAATCATCAGGCTGGAAAAGCGTACGACGGAGCTATTCGGCAAAATCGAACAGTGGCTCAGCGATTACAACGCCAAACAGCAAAATGCCTTGGATCGATCAACGCTGCAAAAACTGCTTACCCATCCCACAGAATGGATATCCGAAGAGCGGGAGGCCCTATTGGCCATCGAACGCGCTGTTACCCAAGCCACGTCGGTATTGGGTGAGCGCAAGCGGCAACTAACCCAACACGAGCAGCAACGACCGTATGATGAACCCTTGGATATGCTGAAACAAGGATTACAACAGCGGCAAACCGACAGGTTCGAATCCCTTCGGGAACACAACGAAATCGGCTTCCGGTTGAGGCAAGATGAGGACAATAAGAAGCAATTGGGCGACCTGATCGCCACCATACAAGCCAAGCAACTCGTGGTGGATAATTGGTCCAAACTCAACGATATTATCGGTTCCGCCGATGGCAAGAAATTCCGGCAGGTGGCGCAGGAGTACACGCTGGATGTACTGCTCAGTTATGCCAACGTGCATTTGGAAGTGCTGTCCAAGCGCTACCGCCTGCAACGGATACCGAATACACTCGGTCTGCAGGTGCTGGATCAGGACATGGGCGACGAAGTTCGTACCGTTTATTCCCTTTCCGGCGGAGAATCGTTCCTCGTATCGCTTGCCTTGGCGTTGGGGCTAGCATCCTTGTCGTCCAGCCGGATGAATGTCGAGTCCTTGTTTATCGACGAGGGCTTTGGTTCGCTGGACCCGAATACGCTTAACATCGCGATGGACGCGCTGGAGCGGTTGCATAACCAAGGGCGCAAGGTGGGGGTGATTTCCCATGTGCAGGAAATGACCGAGCGAATACCGGTACAGATTAAAGTGAATAAGCAACGAAGCGGGAGGAGTGGGGTAGAGGTTATTGGACTATAAGGGCCGAACAGAGGATAAATATTACTCATACTAAAACTGATACGATATGCTTGAATCAATAACGGTTAAGAGTATTGCAACCTATGATGCGAAGGGTGTTCAAATAGATAATTTGAGAAAAATCAATTTTATCTACGGAACTAATGGTTGCGGGAAAACTACCCTTTCAAAGCTGATTTATAATCCTACTGATGCAGCTTATTCCGATTGCTGCTTGCGATGGAAAGGTAACTTGCCTGTTAATGTGCTTGTGTATAACAAAGACTTTCGTGAAAGAAATTTTGGCAAGGGAAAGATGGATGGTGTCTTCACCTTGGGACAGGCGACTAAGGAGGATATTGAAGCTATTGAGAAAATGCAATCGAAATTAGCTGAAATTAGGGATAAGGGGATAGAGAAGAAAGAAACACTTGAAAAACAGCAGAAAAAAAAATCCCAAGAAGACAATGAGTTTAAGGAGGCTATCTGGCTTGATATATACAAGGAAAACGAAGACGAGTTTAAAGAAGCCTTTAGAGGCTTCATGAAAAAAGATTCTTTTAGGGATAAAATACTGGATGAGTTCAAGAGCAACAAAGAAACTCTATTGACAATTGAAGAACTGAAAGAAAAATCACAAACAATTTTTGGTAAAACGCCTACTATATTGCCATTTCTTTCCACAATAGAGTTTAAAAGATTATTAGAAATAGAATCGGATAAGATTTGGAATAAAAAGATCATTGGGAAAGCAGATGTACCAATTGCAGGATTAATTCAAAAGCTGAATCTGAACGATTGGGTTAACGAAGGAAGAAGTTATATAACTGAAGATGAAACCTGTCCGTTCTGTCAGCAGAAAACGATTTCGGAAAGTTTTAAAAAGCAACTTGAAGATTTTTTTGACGAATCTTTTCTTCAGGATATAACCCAAGTCAAGTTTTTGTCTGAGGAGTATAATCGAGATTGTCGCAATCTGCAGAATATTTTGGAGCAAATAGAATTACAGCAGAAAGGCAATCCTGAGTCTAAGCTTAATATCGAGCAATTCTCTGCTTTTTTAAAAACACTGGTAAGTCAATTTATAACTAACAAGGAGCTCTTGAGTAATAAAGCGAAAGAACCAAGTAGAAGTACAGAGTTGATTTCAACGAAAGTGCAATTAGAAAATATTGAAAATCTGATTGTTGAATGCAATGACGAGATAAAAACACATAATGATATTGTCAATGATTACACAAACCAAAGAAACAATCTGATTAGAGCCATTTGGAAATACCTGATTGAAGGGCATCGGGGAATCATTGAAGCATTTATAAAAAAGCAAGATGGCTTGGAGAAAGGAATACAAGCATTGCAACTACAGCATAAGGATTTACAAGACAAATATGTAGAACTAAATAAAAAAATAAAAGAAGCCAATAAAAATGTCACCAGCGTTCAACCTTCTGTTGATGAAATTAATCGTATACTCAAATCATACGGATTTTTGAACTTCGAGATAGTTCCTTCCAAGAAGGAATCTAATCAGTATCAAATACAAAGGGAGGACGGTTCAATTGCAGAATCAACATTAAGTGAAGGTGAGGCGACTTTTATTACTTTTTTATATTATCTGCAATTGGCAAAAGGAAGCACCAAAGAGGAATCTATTTCAGAAGAGCGTATCCTAGTCATTGACGATCCGATTTCAAGCCTGGATAGCAATGTGCTCTTTGTCGTAAGCTCACTTATAAAAGAAATCATCAAATCAGTAAAGCAAAACACAGGTAATATTAAACAACTCATCCTATTGACCCACAACGTGTATTTTCATAAAGAGGTTTCTTTTGTTGATGGAAGAACACTCAAAAACGGAAATACGCATTATTGGATTATTCGAAAGAATAATAGTGTATCGTCAATTCAAGCCTTCAAAATGGAAAACCCAATTCAAAGTTCATATGAATTATTATGGAAAGAACTTAGCAATTCCTCTAAAAACTCTGGAATCACCGTCCAGAATACCATGCGAAGAATTATTGAAAACTATTTTAAAATACTGGGTAAATATGCCGATGATGACCTAATAACAAGTTTTGATAATCCTCAGGAGCAGGAAATATGTCGGTCATTGGTGTGTTGGATAAACGATGGATCCCATGGATTACCTGACGATCTTTACGTGGAACAACAGGATGCCATCATCGACCGTTACTTTGAGGTATTCAAACAAATATTCATAAAAATGAACCATGAGGAACATTATAAGATGATGTATAGAATTCCAGAGGATGAAAAAATTGCTGTTGCATAATATAAGTATTCTATTGATAAAAATAAAGTAAATGTATATATCCAAGCTATCAATCCGTAATTTTCGAAATTTCAGAAATATTAGTTTAGATTTTCAAAAAGGCGTCAACACTATAATTGGTGAAAATGGCTCGGGCAAGACAAATATTCTTTATGCCTTAAGATTGTTAATTGATGAAAATCTTCCAAGAAATATCCGGTTCTATGAGTCTGATTTTAATCGTTCTTTGAACCAATGGAAAGGACATTGGATAATCATTCAGATTGAGTTCTCGGAATTAGATGTAAGTGAGGAGGCCCAAGCAATTGCTATGCACAAAGCTGGAACTATGGATGAATATGATTCTACTAAAGGAACCTACTCTCTAATATTCCGGCCAAGAGAAAATAAGAGAAGAGAACTGTATGAATGTTCACAGGATTTGGCGGCGTCAGAGGTTGAGCTACAAGCCATACTTGATTCAATTACTTTGAACGATTATGAACTTACTTATCGAGGACGAGGCAACACTGATTTTTCTATCGAAGAGAATTACCGCAAATATGTTGGGGATTTTGACAAGATAGCGTTTCCTGATCCGGACGAATTGGAAGACATATATGGTATTCGTTTGTATGGCTTCTCAATTCCCAATGAGCTCTCCTGTACATTTATAAAAGCATTAAGAGATGTAGAAGCAGACCTTCGTTCCTATAAAGACAATCCATTATTAAGTTTATTAAGAGGTAAAGAAAAAAGTATTGATGTTGTCAAAAAAGACAGTATAACAAAGAAAGTAATAGAACTGAATGAGGAGATAAGTGAATTAGAGGAAGTGAGAGATATTTCAGGCGGTATTGCTAATAGCATTAAACAAGCGGTTGGTGAGACATATGCACCTAATATCGAAATCAAATCGGAAGTGCCATCAGAAATAGAACGTCTATTACAATCCTTGAAATTGTGGGTTGGAGATTCAGATGAGCCTGATTATAAAGGGCGAGTTGGAGAATTAAGTTTAGGAGGAGCAAATCTCATTTATTTATCCATGAAATTATTGGAATACGAAAAAGTAAAAGCACTAAATAAGATTGCTAATTTTTTACTGATAGAAGAACCGGAAGCACATATACACACACATATTCAAAAGACACTTTTTGATAAACTTCACAGTCATAATACACAAGTAATCATTACTACACATTCAACACATATTTCATCAGTAAGTAAAATCAGTTCTGTAAACATACTAAGTCGCTCTAATAAAGAGGCGTTAGTATTTAATCCTTCTAACGGATTAGAACCGTCACGAATTACAGCACTTGAAAGGTACTTAGATGCTGTAAGGACTAATCTGTTATTTGCTAAAGGCGTGGCATTGGTAGAAGGAGATGCCGAACAAATATTGATACCTGTACTCTTTAAAAAGGTGTTTGGTATTTCTCTTGATGAAATCGGAGTAAGCTTGATTAATATAGGTAGTACAGGATTTCAAAATATTGCTACTTTATTTCATAACGACCGAGTAAGAAAAAACTGTGCAATTATTACCGACCTTGACACATCAATTCTTGAACTTCCAAAAGATGAAGTGAGCGATAATGTAGAAGAGCGAGCTTACAGAAATTCTCAAAAATCAGGTGCTTTAAGAAAGAATTTATTGGATAATTTTTGTAAAGACAATAACTGGGTTAGTCCATTTTATGGAAAATATACATTTGAGGTTGAGTTTGTTAAAGCAGGAAATTCATTTGAAGTTACGCAATTAGTAAACAAACAATATAACCGAGAAGCAGATAAAAACAGAATCAATGGCTTATTGGAAAACAATGAGGTAAATGTATACGGTAAAGAAGTTCTAAGATTGGCAAATTCTTTCGGAAAGGGTTGGTTTGCATTAATGTTAGAAGAGCATATTGACCACTTAACCTATATCCCTCCTTATATTCTTGAAGCTATAGCGTTTGCAAGTCCTCATGTTACCAATCAAACGTTGTACAGTATTGCCAAATATAGATTAAAATCACTTATAAAGAACAAATTTGAATCAGATAAAAATGATTATTCAGACTTATCTCAACAATTTGAAGCCAATGAAAATAGTGAGAAGGCAATAGATTTTTGTATCAAGAAGCTTCCTGAAGATCAATTAAGCAAGTTTATCAAACTCCAAAAATTATGAAGGTATGTTAGAAGGCTTAAATGATCAACAAAGAGATGCAGTACTTGCTTCTGGTAATATTTTATTAACTGCTTGTCCTGGCAGTGGTAAAACCAGAGTTTTAGCACATAAAGTTGCATACGAATTAGACAAAATCAAAGGGAGCAAAAAGACTATTGTTGCACTAACATTTACGAATAGAGCTGCTGAAGAAATAAAAAAGAGGCTCATAAAAATGGATTTTAATCCCGATAAATTATGGGCTGGAACGATTCACTCTTTCTGTCTGGAATGGATACTTCGACCATACGCAGGTTATATAGCTGAAATTAAAAACGGATTTGTAATTGCTGATGAATATAAATCCGAAGAACTACTTTCTACATTAAAAGAAGATTATGGTTTTGAATGGTGGGAAAGAATTACCACAAGAAGAAATACTGATGGCTCATTCGCAGAGCCCAATCTAAAATTTCATGATCTCTTGGAAGAATATCATGAAAGCCTAACGAGCGAGAAATTAATTGATTTTGATCTGATGCTCTATTATGCCTATAAGGTTTTGGATGAATATCCTAAAATTGGCAAGACATTAAATAACCTGTTCCATTTAATCGCGGTAGATGAGTATCAGGATACTCAGGAATTGCAGTACGCCATTTTATCAAAGATAATTAATGTTAATCGTTAGTTTGTACTCAGAAGAATAAAGACAAGCAATGAGAATAAGCCGTGAGTTATACCTTTGGCTAAAAAGCTCCATCTGCTGCCCTAACT
>NZ_FNZR01000016.1 GCF_900109365.1 Parapedobacter koreensis
ATGGCCAACGCGCTTGCGGGCACTGGGGTGATGTTTCCGTTTTTCGCGCCTTTGCTGGGGTGGCTTGGGGTGTTCATCACGGGTTCGGACACGTCAGCCAACGCGCTTTTCGGGAAGCTTCAGTCGACGACGGCGTCGTCCATCGGTGTTGACCCCGTGGTGACGGTGGGTGCCAATGTATCGGGGGGCGTTGTTGGGAAGATGATTTCGCCGCAGTCGATAGCCGTTGCGGCGGGAGCGGGTGGTCTTATCGGCCGGGAGTCGGAGCTGTTCCGTTTCACGGTGAAGCACAGCTTCATCATGCTGCTGTTCATCTCGTTGCTGGTGCTGGCGCAGGCGTACGTGTTCACGTGGCTGATACCGGAGTACACGGCATCGGCGGGCGAGCAGGCGCATGCCGCCTCGGGCGGTTCGGCGGGCTACCTGTACCTGGGGATAGTGGCCGCGGTGGTACTGGTCATTGCACTTCTGGTCGCCAGTACCAGAAAACACAGGTAGTTCACCTGCATAAGAAGGTCGGTAATGTGCCGTCATGCTAAATAGTATGTCGGGTTTATCGGGGTGTATTGTATTGGTTGTACTCAAAAAAACACTTGTCGGTTAAAAAAAAACTGTATCTTAGTCTCGATCAATTATTACCAAGATTATGCAAGCAAGGGTTTCAAATGTACCTGAGCTTTTTAAGAAGGTAGCTGGTGGAGACGATGCTGCTTTCAAACAGGTGTATGAATACTTTTTTCCGAAAATCCACGCGTTTGCCCTCCGTGTACTTCACGATCATGAGCATGCGCAAGAAGTAGCTCAGGAAGTCATGCTGGCTATTTGGCAAATGGGAAACCGGCTTGCCGATATCCGGAATCCAGATGCTTTCCTGAAAACATTATCCAAAAGGCGTACCATCGACGCTTGGCGGCGTTTGCAAATGGAACGAACGGCAGAACAGCTTATGCAAGCCAACTGGAAGGAAAGCGACGAGGAGACGGAGGAGCGCATCCTATTGAATGAAACCCGGCAAATCATCGAAGAGGCAATCCTTTTATTGCCACCCCAGCAGCGAACAGTTTATCAATTATGCCATCAGCAGGGAATGAAATATGAGGAAGCTGCCCGTCAACTGGACATTGCTCCAGGGACGGTTCAGGTACATATGAAGCTTGCTTTGAAGTTCCTGCGTTCATACCTGCAACAACGTATTGATGTAGCGGTATTATTGTTCGTCTTCAACCTGTCTTTGTAATTTAATTTGCGTTAAATCAGCTTTTTGCAAAATTTTTGTTTTTTCGATTACCTCGAAAATTGATTCCATTCGACATACCTATAAGTTGCACCAAATAAAAAGGATGGATCAGGAACGATTGATATACTTGTACCAAAAGTACCAAGCTAAGCAGCTTACGGAAGCAGAGCGCGAAGAATGGGAAGCCGCTGTGCTTGACCTTTCGCAAGACGAAGCCATCCAGCGCCTTATCGATCCCGAGTGGCGACAAGCGGAGGAAG
Source organism: Parapedobacter koreensis (assembly GCF_900109365.1). Taxonomy (GTDB): domain Bacteria; phylum Bacteroidota; class Bacteroidia; order Sphingobacteriales; family Sphingobacteriaceae; genus Parapedobacter; species Parapedobacter koreensis. Next base: position 1,498 of record NZ_FNZR01000016.1, read on the forward strand.
CTCCCACAGCACTCCATCCGGACGAGTATGAGCGCATTTACCATTATATCATCAGCCATGCGCAGCAGCGCAATACGCATAATCGATTCCGCAATTGGGTGCCATATGCTGCTGCGCTGATTTTTGCATTGGGTCTCGGATTTTTCTTTTTGGACAACGACCCAAAAATTGAAAAACAACAAATTGCCCAAACGGATATCTTGCCCGGCGGTAATAAGGCCATACTGACACTGGCAGATGGGCGTACAATCGATCTAAGCGCTGCACAATCCGGGATAATTGTCGGGGATCAGATTACCTATGAGAATGGCGATATGGTTGCCGCAATAGCTGATGGTGTCCCAATTAATAATAATCTTCAGCTTGCAACGCCTAAAGGAGGAACCTATCAAGTGACGCTTCCAGACAGTACAAAGGTGTGGCTCAATGCTGAATCTACATTGCAATACCCGGTTCAGTTTGCAAGTGACAAACGCGAAGTCTCCTTAACGGGAGAAGGATATTTTGAGGTAGCCAAAGATAGTAAACGCCCTTTTTTGGTGTCGACTGCCGGTCAAAATGTAGAAGTATTGGGTACCCAATTCAATGTAACGGCTTATCCAAACGAACCGTTGACGAAAACCACGTTGGTTGAAGGACGGGTTAAAGTTTCCAATAGGCGATCCGGGGTTGTGCATGTGCTAAAACCTGGCCAACAAGGGATTGCGGCAGGAATGGATACGCATGTGAAAGACGTAATGGCCACACAATTTACCGCTTGGAAAGACGGCTACTTTAGCTTTGCAGAGACGCCATTTCCCGAAGTCTTGGAACAATTGGCGAGGTGGTACGACATCGAAATCGTATATCGCCAAACACCGCATCAAACATTCAGCGGAAAAATGAAACGGAATGCACAGCTTCTCAGCGTTTTGGACTTTTTCGAAGGATCGGGTATCCAATTCCAATTGGAAGGGCGCAAACTAATTATTAAATAAGATAACCAATAACTATTTATAAACTTAAAACAACAAAAAATTATGAGCGGATAAAAAAAGGATAGCTAACAAAGCAGAGAGGTGATGACAGCACCTCCCTGCGGTGTTCAGATTAAAGATTATAAACTGAAATTGATAACCGGATTATAAGTATATAATCCAAACCAGACAAAGTTAATGAAAAATTATCTTTTGTTGCGTTGGGGAATGCTCTTACCCAACGTAATTAACCGATTATTCCTCGTCATGCGATTTACGGCGATATTTTTATTGTTGGGAACAATGCATCTGAGCGGAAAGACGTTGTCACAAACCATCACACTTAATGTGCAAAATACCGGCTTAAAGCAGGTTTTTGCCCGAGTAGAACAACAGACTGGATACGCTGTGCTTTATAGTGATGAGGTAGTGTCAGGAATTAAACCTGTAAGCGTAAACGTTACTGAAATGCCATTGGAAGTGTTTTTAAGAAAGGTATTATCTCCGGTTTTCCTTACTTATCGCATAGATGGCACGAGTATATTTATCAAGCCGAGCAATAAGCTGCCCAGCAGCTCACAAAAACTTAAGCTCGTTGTTCCGTCATTGCAACAGCGTTCGATCACCGGGAGCGTGACTGGCGGTCAAGAAGTGCCATTGGAAGGCGCATCCGTAAACATTAAGGGAAGCCAAGTAGGCACGACTACAAATCGTGAAGGCAGGTTTACGCTGAATGTCCCCAATGCCAATGTCACGTTGGTGATTTCCTACATCGGCTATCTATCGCAAGAGGTATCGTTGAATGGCCGCACTACTGTTGAAGTCGTATTGCAGCCCGATGACACGGAATTGGAAGAAATTGTAGTGGTAGGCTATGGAACCGTAAGGAGAAAAGATCTGACGGGATCCGTAGGTTCCGTAGGTGCAGACGCCATCAGAGATCTGGCGGTCTCCAGGGTTGACCAAGCATTGCTGGGGAAAGTCCCGGGCGTACAGGTCTCACCGGTAACAGGGGAGCCTGGCGGTGCACCACAAATCCGAATCCGTGGGATCGGAAGCATATCGGCGGCTGGGGGGCCGTTGTATGTAGTCGATGGGTTTCCCATAGACAACATACAAGCATTGAATCCAAACGACATCGAAACCATAGATATCCTGAAGGATGCATCAGCCACAGCCATTTATGGATCCCGAGGTTCCAACGGCGTGGTCATCATCAACACGAAGCGTGGCAAAACCGGCAAGCCAGTGATTTCGTTTGACACCTACTTTGGGTACCAGCAGGTCTCTAAACTGCCCGAATTCATGAATGCCAGGCAACAAGCGGAGTACTATTTTGACGGTGTGAGAAATGAGAATATCGATAATGGATATGATGTTTCCGGACCTGTAGATACGTGGCAACTCAAAGTGCCACAAACAATATTGGATGTGTTGGAGGGACGCAATGCAAATGATGTGAGCGCGCTCGATGCCGTGTTGCGTACGGCCCCTCAACAACAATATCAATTGGCCGTCACCGGGGGGACAGAAAGCATAAAATATGCCATCAGTGGCGAATACATGAACCAAGAGGGGATTATTTTAAACAGCAATTTCGACCGCTATTCACTTAGGGCCAATTTTGACACCAAGCTTTCGGAACGATTGTCCTTGAAAATGAACCTGAATGCTTCAATGACCGACGAAAATAGGATTACTGCAAGTGGTGGCGGTGGCGGCAGCAACGAAGGGGTAATTGCACAAGCGACCTCTGCCCAGCCCTATTACCCCCTGTATAATCCGGACGGGACCTATTTTGAGTATAATAACATCGACGCATCTACAGTCCTTTTTAATCCCGTCGCTGTGGCTAATGAAATCCAAAGCAAACGGCAGTTAACGCGGTTTTTGGGCAATTTGGTCGCGGAATATGAAATCGTGGAAGGATTGAGGTTGAATGTGCTACTGGGAGCGACCTCTGGAAATACCAAAGGCATGTATTTTCGGCCGAGACTCCCTGCATTGTTGAATAATCCGGCATTGGGTAGGGACGAGGCGAGAACGCAGTTGAATTGGCTGACTGAAACGACGCTGAATTACGACAAAAGCTTTGGCCAACATAACCTATCACTTTTGGGCGGCTATACCACACAAAAAGAAGTTTTTCGGATGAATTCGCTTTCCAGCAACAACTACCCGAACAACTTGGTGCCGTCATTGAGTGCGGTGAGTGGCATCATTACCGAAGGTACCTCCGAATTGGGCGAATGGTCGATTCTTTCTTATTTGGCCCGTGTGAACTACAATTTTGCCAGTAAATATTACATTACGGCGTCTGTGCGAACTGACGGTTCGTCCCGGTTTGGAGCGAATAGAAAATACGGCGTTTTCCCATCAACCGCATTGGCTTGGCGGATATCGGAAGAAGCGTTTTTAAACGATGCGGCTTTTCTTAATGAACTCAAACTCCGTGTAAGCTATGGGCGGACCGGCAACAACAACATCGGGAATTATGAACACTATGCAACCATCGATTATGAGAAATATAACTTAGGGAATGGTGAACCGATTGCTGGTTTTGGACAGGCAAGGCTGGCCAATCCCAACCTGACATGGGAAAAGCAACAGTCGTTTAACGTTGGTATGGATGTGTCTGTATTCAATAACCGCTTAAATCTGACCGTCGATCATTTTATCTCTACCAATACCGACCTGCTACTTAGCGTAAATATCCCGGGCATCACTGGGTTCAATACCGCTTTGCAAAATATTGGAGAAGTGAGGAATAGGGGTTGGGAGTTTGTCTTGGGGACTGTAAACGTCGATAAGGCATTTCGGTGGTCTACCGATTTCAACATTTCCAATTACCGCAATGAAGTACTGAAACTTGGACCCACAGGCGATCCGATATTTTCATCTCGACACATCACCATGATTGGCCAGCCCATTGGTATGTTTTATGGGTTTTTAGTAGATGGTATCTACCAGAGCCAAGCTGAAGTAGATGCCGGACCTATCTATAATCCGGGTGCGCCAGATCGGTCGCGGCCAGGCGATATACGGTTTGTCGATATCAGCGGTCCTGATGGAGTACCGGACGGCATCATCGACAATAGCGATAGGACCATCATGGGATCCCCCTATCCGGATTTTTATTATGGCATGACCAACAACTTTTCCTATAAGAACTTCGGGTTGACCGTCAATCTTCAGGGATCCAAAGGAAATCAGCTCCATAGTGAAGCTAATGTAATCCGGCTCTTGACGAGGTCGCGGAGTAGGACATTGATCTCACAACTTGACTACTGGAAATCGGAGAGTGAGCCTGGTGATGGTGTGACACCGAGGCCTAACAATGCGCCAACAGGAGGGATACGATTGTCTAATGCACGGTATTTGGATTCGGGAACTTACCTCCGTATCAATAACATAACACTGAATTATACATTCCCTGAAAGATTGATTAGTGGGTTGAAAATCAATTCGCTACGGGTGTATCTAAGCGCAACGAATCCATTTATATTCACAAAAAATACATCGTTTAATCCCGATGTAAGTAACAGTACAAATGCATTGACCCCAGGTATCGACCAAAATAACTATCCGTTGCCGAAGAGTTATATGATTGGTCTCAATGCAGCTTTTTAATGAACTATTAAGCATAAACACGATGAAGAGACTAGACATAATACAACGCGTTGCACTGCTAGTGGCATTGCCTATCGTGATGCAGTCCTGCAGTAATGATTTTATTGAGTTGCCACCGCAATCAACGGTAAGCATCGATGTCTTATATAAGACGGACAAAGATTTCCAGGACGCAGTCGTCAGTTGCTACCGTACCATGCAGCAACAGTATCAAAGTTTTTGGATTTTTGGCGATGTACGGGGCGACGACTCCGAGCAACAAGTGGTCAAAAATGACGCTTGGTACCTTTCCGATGCATTTATACTCGAAAGTGACAACAACCTGATTCGCGATACATGGCGCAATTATTACCGCTTGATAAACCGGGCCAATACCATATTGGAACGCATTGAAGAGGCAGATCCGTCGGTTGTAACCAATAAGGACAGGCATATCGGTGAATCACGGTTTCTGCGAGCACTGGCTTATTTCGACTTGGTCAGGATTTTTGGTCCTGTCCCGATTGTGACAAGGCCGATTACGCCAGAAGAAGCCTATCAAATGAGCCGGGAGGATGTTGAGCGGATATATAACGAGGTGATCATACCGGATCTGTTGGATGCAGAAAACAAATTGCCTACCCAATACACCGGTGCCAATATTGGTAGGGCCACGAGCGGTGCTGCCAAATCAATGCTTGGCAAGGTTTACCTGACGATCCATGATTTTGCAAGTGCGGAAAGTAAACTCCAAGAGGTGACAACAATGGGGTATGCGCTGTTGGAGGATTACAATGCACTTTTCGACTACAGCAATGAGCACCACAGTGAGTATATTTTTGATATTGAGTACCAGGAAGGATTGGGGGATCAGGGAAGCGTTTTCACTAATAGGTTTATGCCCATCTCAGGGTTGATGAATGAATTTTATGGGGTGACTGGTGTTGGTGTGGAGACGAATTCGCCCTCCGAGGAATTGATGGCGTTATTTGAAGACCACGATGCACGGAAGGATATTACGGTAGCGATTCGGGGTGGCTTCATCAATGATGAAGGGGAATTTGTCGCATTTCCGCAGGCCACGTCACAGACGTATACCAAAAAATACCTCACACCGGTCGCTATGAACAATGACAGCAGAGCAAACTGGAAGGTCACCCGCTACGCCGATGTGCTGTTGATGTACGCTGAAGCACTCAATGAAAACAATAAAACAACGGATGCATTGATCTACTTAAACCAGATCAGGGAACGAGCTGGTGTTGCGGCCTATTCGGGACTATCCCAAGACGAAGCGCGGGAAAGGATATCTGATGAAAGGCGGTTGGAATTGTCATTTGAGGGGCATCGATGGTTTGATTTGGTTCGCACTGGGCGTGCTTTCGAGGTAATGGAGCCTTTCGGCATGAATGAATATATGACTGTTTTTCCGGTACCGCTGGAGCAAATACAGATTATAAACAATCAAGAGATTTTTCCACAAAACCCAGGGTATAATTAGAAAAGCATATCAAAAACGGTATCATGTATAGAAGAGATTTCATCAAAGCAGCGACTGTATTGGGGAGTTCCCTTGCGGTTGCACGTTCAGGCTTACTGGCCCACGGCATGGACAATATGCAAGCTCCATGGTTTGACAAAGCAATGCGATGGGCACAGCTGGCCTATGTTGAGCGAGATCCCGGCCATTACGACCCGGATTTCTGGTTAGATTATTTCAAGCGCATCCACGCAGACGGGGCGTTATTGAGCGCTGGTGGGGTAGTGGCATTTTATCCAACGAACATTCCGCTGCATTATCGCAGTGCATGGCTCAACGATACAGATCCGCTTGGGTATTTAATGGCGGGCTGCCGCAAAATGGGGATGTCCGTGATCCTGCGGACAGACCCGCATGCGGTACGTGACAATGTATATCAAGCGCATCCGGATTGGATTGCAGTGACCGCTGAGGGCGAAAAAAGAAGGCATTGGGCAAATCCTGAGTTGTGGGTCACCTGTGCGTTGGGGCCCTATAATTTTGAATTCATGACTCAAGTGAATCAAGAAATTATGGAGCGGTATGAACCCGAAGCAATCTTTTCCAACCGTTGGGCGGGGCATGGTATATGCTATTGCGAGCATTGCCAGAAAAACTTTAGGGCGTTTTCGGGGTTGGATTTGCCCAGGACAACGGATAGGCTGGACACCACATACCGCAAGTACAATGAATGGCGTATCGCCCGCTTGCAGGAGCTCTGGTTTCTGTGGGATGAAGAGATCCGGAAGCAAAAACAGACAGCCCGATACATCCCCAATGGATTCCCGGACAAGTTGATTACCGGAAAGCATTCTGATTTCTTTTTTGCCGACCAACAAGCGAGAAGCGGGGTGATCCCTCCTTGGGCCAATGGAAGGCACGCCAAAGAATTGCGTGCAACGATGGGCATGAAGCCCCAAGTGGGCATATTCAGCGTGGGTGTAGAAGAACGGTACCGGTGGAAAGATTCTGTACAAAGCAATGCCGAGATACGGATATGGGTTTCGGAGGGGGTGGCCAACGGCTTGCGTCCCTGTTTTGTGAAGTTTGGTGGCGTGATTTTCGATAAACGTTGGATGAGTACCGTGGAAAACCTATACAACACTTACCACCGCAACGAGCGGTACCTGCGCAACACGGCACCCCTGGCTGACGTGGCCATCGTCTATTCGGAACAGACCGACCGGAATTATGGCGGGCAACCGTGGCAACAGAATCTCCGTGATCATGCCAGTGGAATGTACCACGCGCTTATCGAAGCCCGTATACCATTCGAGATGGTCAGCGATCGCTTGATGGATGATGAGCACCTGAAGCATTTTAAAGTGCTTATCCTCCCCAATGTTGCCGCTTTGTCTGATGCGCAGTGCGAACAATTGATAAAATACGTAGAAAATGGCGGAAACATCGTGGGCACGTTCGAGACGTCGTTGTATGACGCAGAAGGGAATCAATTGGCTGATTTCGGATTGTCGCGGCTATTTGGAGTTTCTTACGACAAAGCCGTAGAGGGGCCGCTGCAAAATAGCTATCTGACGATTAGGAAAGGTTCGGAAGGTTACCACCCTATTTTGGAAGGATTGGAGGATGCCCCGCGCATCATCAACGGTACACACCGGATAAAAGTGACCCCACATCACAATGACTTCCCAAGTCCGATTACGTTGGTACCCACATACCCCGATTTGCCGATGGAGGATGTTTTTCCACGAGTACCCGAAACCGATATCCGGGAAGTATACCTCAACGTGCATGGCAAGGGTAAGGTCGCGTATATACCATGGGATATCGACCGTGCGTTTTGGCAACTCATGCATAGCGATCACGGTCGGCTTATCGGTAATATCGTGAAATGGGCAATTGGCGAAGATAAACTTATCGAATCGACGGGGGCAGGGGTATTGGATATTACCGTTTGGCAGCAAGATCGGTCCATGACCGTACACCTGGTCAACTTATCGAATCCCATGATGATGAAAGGGCCTTTCAGGGAGATTTTGCCCATTACGAACCAGCAGGTGCAGGTGAAACTCCCGGATGCACGTACCGTGTCAAACGTAAGGCTTTTGGTGAGCCAGCAATCGGCATCGTATACACAGGACGGAAACCGGCTTAATATCGTGGTGGATCAGATAGCTGACCATGAAATCATTGGTATAGACCTGTCGTGAGCTTTCAGGTCAATTATGTAATTTTATATACTAGATTATGAAGACAATACCTAACATATTGATTTTACTTGGCGTTTCGTTATCCGGTGCGGTGCTTGGACAAACAGCGAAAACCGATTTCGACTATACTGCGATACAACCGGGTTCCTACGACGGGACTTGGTGGAACCGCACACCGATAAGGCTGATCCAGACGAATTTCCCAGCCGTTTATGCGAGCATGGCCGTAGACGATTATGTGGATGCGCTGGTCGATGCGTCTGCTAACACCGTGTTGTTTAACACCGGGGGGATTGTTGCAAATTACCAGACAAAACTGGATTTTCAATACCGGAATCCTCACATGGGCGAACGGGATTTCGTTGGGGAGCTTATTGAGCACGTGCACGAAAAAGATATCAAGTACATCGCTCGGTTTGATTTCAGTAAATTACATCCGAGTATTGCCGATAAACACCCGGAATGGCTATATGTGGGCACGTATGGTCAAAACCAAACGTTCAACGGTTTGGTTTCGACATGTATTAATGGGGCCTATTATCAGGAGCATTCGCTTGACATACTGAAAGAGGCGATTGAAACCTACCCACTGGACGGTATCTTTTTTAACATGATGGGATACACGGGGGCTACCTATTCGGGCGAATACCATGGAATATGTCAATGCGGGAGTTGCAAGCGGAGGTTTAAGGAATCGACCGGATTGGACTTGCCTACATCCAATGATGATTCCCATATCAGCGAATACAGGCGGTTTCAACAGGAAACATCCCGGGAATTGTATACGAAGGTGACCGATTTCATCAAAGCTACCAACCCGAATTTGATTATTTACAACTACAATGATGTGGGTACTTCGTGGATTGCCTCCGAATCCGGAGGTACGCCGCTACGGAACGGGCCGGAGTACATTTACAATGCCACCAACAACGTAAAACAAGTCCTGGGATCGTACAAAGACGTATCCCCAGTCAATTTGACCATGGGTTTCTTGGCAATAGGGTACAGGAATATCATGAACAACCCCAATCTGTTGCGGGGATGGATGCTTGAAAACATGCTGCATGGCGCTCCCCTCGGATTTGTCGTTGTAGGTACCTTGAATCATTATGAAGATCGGGTATTCTTACCGAAAGTGAAGGAATTGTACACCTTTCACAAAACCCATGAGCCGTTGTTTACCAATGTCCAATCCGTCAGTAACATTGCGTTGATCCAAGATCGTGGAGGAGAAGATGCACGCGGGATGATACGGTTAGCGTCGGAGGAGCACCTCATGTATGACATCATCAATCCATCTCAAATCGGGGGCACTCGACTCCCCCGTCAATTGGAAGACTACGAGCTGGTGATTTTAAATAACGTGGCGATGACGGACAAAGAGCTCGCGACTGCAGTGTCGGATTATGTGAAAAAGGGAGGCAAATTATTGGTGCTGGGTAGCGCCGTAGCCAATGGCATCGAAAAAGGAACGGGCACATTTAGCTTGGAGACTTTGGGCGTTGCATCTGTCGTTGATGTGTTTCCCAAGGCTCAAGCCACGTATCTGAAAGTTTCTCCAACTGATCAACAGCTATTGAGCCAAAGTAAGGAATTTAGCTTAATGATGATGAATGCCAGGTTTCTCCAATGTGAGCTAACGCCGGGCGCCAAGGGCTATTTAAGGCTCCTCCCAACGAATTTATATGGCCCCGCTGAAGTAACCTGGTACGAAGAAAGCCAAATTACGCAATACCCCGGCGTGGTATACAACGATTCTGGAGAAGGAAAGACGGTGTTTATCCCCTGGGATATCGGAGCTGAATATGAACAAAGGGGTAATTATGCGCACCGCTCGCTTTTATTGGGCACGATTAAAAACCTGCTGTCAGTAGACAACACCGTTGAAACCGATATGTCTCCGACCATTGAGTTGACCCGGCTCGCCAATAGAAATGGGCAGTTTGAATGGATGGGCATGATAAATCATTCTGGATTTCTGGGAAATTCAGTTAGGGAACCGATAACTATCACCAATACAAGCCTAAAATTCAAGCCTTTGAAACCCGTAAAGCAAGTTCGTCTGGTCAACGCAGAGACGGATGTAGCTTTCAAAGAAGTCGATGGTTGGATCGAATGCACAATCCCCCGGATAGCTGATTTTGAAATGTTGTTATGTCTTTACGAGTAATAAATTTTTTAATAGCACTAAAAACCATTTGAATGAACTGGACCCAAGTTACCGACCCTTTTGATAATATTGCGCTGTCCGCACTCGTGGCGGTAATACCAATAGTCTTTCTATTCTGGGCACTCATCATCAAGAAGATGAAAGGCTATATAGCGAGCCTTTTTGCTACGCTGATTGCCCTGTTGATTGCTGTAAGTATCTACGGTATGCCCATCAAGCTGGCATTGCTTTCTACTGGACACGGTGCCCTTTACGGCTTGTTTCCGATTTGCTGGATTGTGGTGACGGCCGTTTTTCTCTTCAACATCACGGTAAAGAGCGGCCAGTTTGAGGTCATCAAACACTTTATGGCTACCATTACCGACGATAGGCGGTTACAGGCACTGATTATTGCATTCTCCTTCGGTTCGTTTCTGGAAGGAACCGCGGGGTTTGGGGCACCCGTAGCGATCACGGCTGCAATGCTCGTCGGATTGGGATTCAACCCGTTGTATGCAGCGGGGATCTGCCTCATCGCTAATACGGCCCCTGTTGCCTTTGGTGCCATAGGAACACCAATCCTAGTGGCTTCCCAGGTTTCGGGAATCCCTGAAATGGGCATTTCACAGATGGTGGGCCGTACATTGCCCATCCTATCGCTACTGGTGCCCCTATATCTGGTGGTATTGATGGCGGGATTCAGGAAAGCAATGGACGTTTTGCCAGCGGTGTTGGTCACAGGTGGGGCCTTTGCCGGGCTGCAATGGTTTTCGTCCAATTTCTTGGGGCCCAGCCTGCCCGATATAATTTCGGGGCTCGGCTCCATTATCTGCTTGATTATCTTCCTTAAATTCTGGAAACCCAAGCAGGTTTGGCGGTTTAAGGACGAACCCCAGGCGGCTGCACAGACGAGTTATTCCTACACTGCCGGTCAGATCTTCCGGGCATGGTCACCTTTTATCGTCCTGACCATCATGATGATTGCATGGGGTATCCAGCCCATTAAAGCAGCGCTCAACCATTTGGGTATGGTCCAGTTTGAGATTCCGGGTTTGCACAATACCATACAAGCTGCAGACGGAACGGCATTGCCGCATGTTTTCAATTTGAACTACCTATCTGCCGCAGGTACGGCCATCCTGATCTCGGCATTGATTTCCATGCCATTGATTGGCATAGGATTCAGGCAAGGGGCAAAGATTTTCGGAGCGACGCTAAGCCAGTTGAAGTTTCCCATCGTCACGGTAAGTTCGGTATTGGGATTTGCCTATGTCGTAAACGATTCGGGTATGACCATCAGCATGGCCAATGTATTAGCGGCTACCGGTGGGCTTTTCCCGTTTTTTGCACCGGTATTGGGTTGGCTCGGCGTGTTCATCACCGGTTCCGACACGTCAGCCAATGCGCTGTTTGGTAGGTTGCAGGCCGCAACAGCGACTTCTATTGGCGTGGATCCCGTTGTCACGGTAGCCGCTAATGTCTCGGGTGGTGTTGTGGGCAAGATGATTTCCCCCCAATCCATTGCAGTGGCCGCAGGTGCGGGCGGATTAATCGGACAGGAATCCGATCTCTTCCGTTTTACGGTGAAACACAGTTTCATCATGCTATTTTTTATCTGTGTCATCGTGTTTGTACAAGCTTACCTCTTTGCTTGGCTAATTCCAGCATATGGGACATTAGGCACGCAGAGCACTATAGCCACCCCTGATAGAAGCGTGGGGTATATCTACCTGCTTGTGTTGGCCCTTCTGCTGGCGGCCATAGCGATTGGTATACGGTTATCATCAAAGAAGCACATCTAAATAAACATATATAAATGAACGAATCAATGTATCGATACATGAAGGTAGGCCTCGTACACTTCATGGCATTCCCCACTACGATGAGGGGAAACGGACCCGTACTGGAAACGATCCGCGCTTTGGCAACGGACGATTATTTCAATGCGATTGAAATCACCACCATTGCAGACAGGGAAGAACGCCAACAAGCGAAACGCATCTTGGAGACCTCGCACATGACAATTGCCTATGGCGCCCAGCCCCGGCTCCTAACAGCTGGATTAAACATCAACGACCTTGATGAGGAAAGAAGAAAAGAAGCCTTGACGGTTTTATTTGATGGGGTTGATGAAGCTTATGAGATGGGTGCAAGTGGGTTTGCTTTTCTAAGCGGTAAGTATGACGAGGAAAATAAGGAGCAGGCGTTTGGAAGGTTGGTGGAATCAACCAAGGAAATCTGCCGTTATGCAAAAAGTAAAGGAGATTTAAAGGTTGTATTGGAGATCTTTGATTATGATGTAGACAAAAAAAGCCTCATTGGTCCCGCTTCCTTGGCACTGCGCTATGTAGAGGAAGTGCGCAAGGAATGCGATAATTTCGGATTGATGGTAGATTTAAGCCACATTCCACTTTTGCATGAGACAATCGAAGAGGCGATATTGCCGATCAAGGACTACATCGTGCATGCACATATCGGTAATTGTGTGGTGAAGGACCCGGCGTTGGAAGGGTACGGCGACCAACACCCTCGATTTGGATTTCCCAATAGTGAAAACGATGTTGATGAAGTGGCTGATTATCTAACTATTCTTTTAGACATCGGATTTCTAAACAAAGAGCATCCACCCATCGTGAGTTTCGAAATAAAACCCTATGGAGATGAAGATCCTTATGTGGTCATTGCAAATGCAAAACGAACGCTGAACGAAGCTTGGGCAAGGCTTTAATTGACAGGTATTGCTACAAAACGGCAACTATAGACACGATATGCATTATAGTTCAAGAAAAGATTTTATCAAAAAGACGCTCTTCGGTGCAGCAGCGCTCTCCATAGGTAGTACAGTGAATAATGGAGTATCCGTGTTTCGTAACGAAAGAAGCATCGATGATGTCGATTTCGATGCGATAGACCCGGGCAGCTACGATAACACCTGGTGGAATAGGGCTCCCGTTAGGCTAATACAAACGAATCTCCGAGAAATCGATGCAATGATGGATGTAGAAGCGTATGTGCAATCTATCCTTGACGGCTCTGCCAATGTTGTACTGTTAAATGTGGGCGGCATCGTTGCCAACTATCCAACCCAACTACCCTATCATTATCGTAATCCGTTCATGAAGGGGGATCTAGTTGGAACCTTAGTTGATCGGCTTCATCAGCACGACGTCAAAGTGATTGGTCGTTTTGACTTTAGTAAGCTTAATGAAGTATTAGCCGAAAAAAAGCCGGAATGGCTATATGTCGGTACTCATGGTAAAAATGTCAACTATAACGGGCAGGTACACACTTGTATCAACGGCGGTTATCAACAGGAATATTTGTTCCATATCCTGAAAGAGGCGATCATCCAATACCCGTTAGACGGTATTTTCTTTAACATGATAGGTTATACTACGACTGACTACAATGATGAATCCCACGGTATCTGCCAATGTGAAAATTGCAAAAACAGATTCTTTAATGCTACTGGGGCACAGTTACCCGTAGTAGAAGATATTGATGACCCAGTATTCCGTGAATACAATGCATTTAAGTCCGCAACTTCAGATGAATTGTTTAATCGGATTGGCAAATTTATTAAAGAGTTAAATCCAAATCTTGTTGTCAATACCTACACGGATGCGGGAGTGGACATGATTCGCATGGAATCCAGTTCGCATATTAGAAACCAGCATGAGTGGAATTACTTTTCAACGGACCACGTAAAGCGTGTGTTAGGCTCATACGATGACCGGGCTCCAAGCAATTTGTTGCAATATTTCCTCGCGTTGGGCTATAGACATGTAGCCGCTGCACCCAGCCTTTCAAAAGTTTGGGTGTTGCAGAATATGCTTCAGGGAGGGGCACTTGATGTATATGTAATCGGTACCTTGGTCAATCAAGCGGATCGCGCCTTCATAGCGATAACCAACGATCTTTATGCGTTTCACAAAAAGCACGAAAAGTTGTTTACGAACTTAGCGCCTCGAAGCAAAGTGGCGTTGGTGCGTGGCAATGGAGAGGAGTACAAAGGAATGATCAGATTGCTATCCGAGGAGCATATTTTGTTTGATATTATCGAACCTTCGGCCATTGGCAGCGACCACATTCCGCGTAATATTGACAGTTATGATGCACTTATTTTAGGCGATGTCAGTATGATGGGCGATGAGCTTATCGGACATATCGATAGTTACGTGCAGCAAGGAGGGAAGGTTCTGGCTACTGGTTTTACCGCTACGCGGGACAAAACAGGCAATCCGATGGCTAATATCCGGTTAAAATCATTGGGAGTGAAACCCGGCTACGAATTAGTTCCACGGGCTAAATCCACCTATCTTAGTATCAGCACAACTGATAAGGACGTATTGGGCGATTCGGCTTTTCGGGATATCGATTTGATGATGGTATATGCTGACTTCCTGAAATGTGTGCCCACCGATCAAGCAAAAGGTTATTTCAGGCTTGTCCCATCCACGATGTTCGGACCACCTGAAAAATGTTATTTCATGGCGGAAGAAATCACCGATATTCCAGGGATGATCGTCAATGAATATGGTAAAGGACACACCGTCTTTGTTCCTTGGCCAATTGGTGCTCAATACAATTTTAAAGGACACCATGCTCATCGCGCACTTTTTGCCACAGTACTTAACGATGTGTTGAAAATTGAAAAAACGATTGAAACAGATGCATCGCCACTCATTGAAATCTCTCATATGGTTAATCGTAAAGGAGCGTATGAGTGGATTGGCTTAATCAACCATGCTGGTCAGCTGGGTGCTACATTTCGCGATCCCGTATCGATACATCAAATAACATTACGGTTTAAACCAGTTGATAACATGAATATAAAAGCGATAAGGATGTTGCGAGCCGAACGCCACATTGACTTTAAGGAAGTTGACGGTTGGGTGGAATGTGAGGTGCCAAGGCTTGATGATTTCGAGGTGGTACTTTGCCTTTATGACGGACATTAATAATTAATTGTAGCAAATATGAAAGACATGTTTTTTCTTGTCATGATGATGTGTGTGCTCATTGGGAAAGGGCAGGCACCCGGTGGCCTATCCATCGTGTACGACTCCGATAGCCCCAGGGAGGTATTTGGTGCGATACTGTTGCGTCAAGCATATGCCAAACAAACAACGTTCGTTGATAAGAAAAGCAAACTCGCTACGCATCCTACGATAACATTTATGATAGACTCCATCCATTTGGCTCCTGAAGCTTATGCCGTGAAAAAAAATGGAGATACCATTGCAGTAAAAGGAGGTGACGCAACAGGCGTGATGTATGGTGCCACGGATCTCGCTGATAGGATTAGTTTGGGGGAGAACATCTCCGCTTTTGAAGGGGCGCCTTATCTCAAAAAAAGAGGAATAAAATTTAATATTCCATTGGACGCGCGTACACCAAGCTACGATGACCGCGGGGACGCCGCCCAACACGCGATTTCGACGGTGTGGGAGTTCGATTTTTGGCAAAATTTTATTGAAAATATGGCCCGGTATCGATACAATGTACTTTCACTATGGATACCCCATCCTTTTCCCTCTATGGTAAAAATACCGGAGTATCCCGATGTGGCCTTAGACAACGTCTGCGTATATACCGGCAAAATAAGGCCTGATACGAGAAGAGAGTGGGACGATCCGCGAGATGACATCCAAAACCCAGCGAATCTCCGTATAATCAAACAGCTAAGCATTGATGAGAAGATAGCGTTCTGGAAGAAGGTATTCAGCTATGCAGCCGATTTAGGCATTGAAATCCATCTATACACGTGGAATGTTTTTGTCTATGGAGCCGAAGGCAAGCATGGAATTACCTGGGAACAGGACAATCCCATTACCATCGATTATGTCCGTCAAAGCGTTAAGCAGTTCTTGCTCACCTATCCGAATGTCAAAGCAATCGGGCTCACCGCCGGAGAACATATCGATAGAGATATCGCTCCTGAATATGGTATTGAAAACTGGCTTTACATGACGTATGGGAAGGGCATTATGGACGCGAAGGCACAGATGCCCTCGCTTGATGTACGGATCATCTTCCGGCAACACCATACAAAGATGGAATATATCCGTAAGGCATTCGAAGGCTATGATGGTCCATTCGAGACGGAGTTTAAATATTCAAGATCGAGGATGTTCAGCAGCGTAGTGCCTCCTTTTTTCGACAAAATATACCGAGCAGATGTTGAGCAAAACCACATGCTATGTTGGATGAATGTACGCAACGATGATTGTTATGTACTCCGTTGGGGAGATCCGGTATATGCGGCAGATTACATTAAAAACATACCCTATGACGTTACCGCTGGTTTTATTATGGGGGGCGATGGATACGTATATGGAAAAGATTTTGCCAGTAAGCATCCAGACGCTGTGGGGCAATATGAGATGGATAAGCATTGGTATTATTTTATGATATGGGGTAGAGCATCCTATGACCCTGATCTTCCAGCCAACTTCTACATTAATCAGCTTAGCCTACGGTTCCCGGAAATTGATGCATCGGCTTTATATCACACGTGGCGAAATACGGCTGCAATCAACTCATGGGTAAATAAACTCCATTTTGGCCCCAATGATTATGAGTTTTGCTTCGAAGGATCGTTCCGTGGACATCCTGAGACACGCGAACAGCAATTTGTCAGCATAAATGACGCGATAGCAATGGACGTAATGCCCGAGCAAAGTGTAATTTCAATTGCTGAATATGCAAACGATCCAAGCCTCAAGGGAATTACGCCTTTTGACGTAGCCGATTCTATCGATGCGGCAGCAGATCAGTTGCTAAATGGGATGAATACTATCCCGGCTGGAGGCAGTACGGCACTTTCGGAAACGCTGGGTGATTTCCATGCCTGGGCGCGATTGGGACGTTATTATGCTGCTAAATTTCGAGGAGCCACATGGACTGCTTTATTACGGAAGACCGGCAAGGAGGAATACCGGGGAAAGGCCATCGCGTCGCTTAGGCAAGCCCTTAATGAATGGACACAATACGCAGCAATTGCAGGTGGGAAATATAAGCCCCAGACACTTGCCCGGCAAGGGAGATTGGATTATTATGCCGCGATAAAAGAGGTGGAAAACGATATTGAAATTGCGAAGCAGGCAAAGCAAGGCGAACCAGTAGCCCTTCGTAAAAGTAACAAACTTTGGGAAATCAAATCGTTATATTACTGATATAAGTTTATGAGGATATAATTGATATTTATACTTAGCTTAGCCATTTTCTTAATAATTGGATTTTTAAACACTTGATTTGATGAAAATAGTAATTCTGGACGGATACACACTGAATCCCGGAGATTTGACCTGGGAAGGCTTGGAGAAACACGGCGAACTGAAGGTATACGATCGAACCGCTAAGGACGAAATTGAGGAGCGGGCCAAGGGCGCGGAAGTCGTGTTGACAAATAAAGTGCCTTTAAGTGAAGAAGTGCTGGATAAATTGCCTGATTTGAAGTATATCGGTGTATTGGCTACGGGCTATAATATTGTAGATACCGACCATGCAAAAAAGAAAAGCATTGTCGTAACCAATGTACCGGGGTACGGTACCACATCGGTCGTCCAATTGACATTCGCGCTGTTGCTCGAACTTTGCCACCGTGTGCAGCGACACAGTGATGCCGTGGCCGAGGGTAAATGGTCGCGTTCACCCGATTTTTGTTTTTGGGATTACCCATTGATAGAACTTTTGGGCAAGACCATGGGTATTATTGGCTTTGGAGATATCGGTCAGAAAGTAGCAGACATCGCCACGGCTTTTGGAATGAACATCCTGGGATACAGCCGCACGGAAACCGACCAATCCCATCGGAAGAATTTTCAATGGGTAAGCTTGGATGAATTGTTTCAGCAATCCGATGTGGTCAGTATTCATTGTCCGCTTACCCCGCAAACGTCCGGATTAATTAACCACATTACGCTGGCAAAGATGAAAAAGACAGCTTTTCTGCTTAATACTTCGAGGGGGCCCATTGTCAATGAAGCCGATCTTGCAACTGCATTAAACGATGGCAAGATAGCTGGTGCAGGACTAGATGTGCTCGCTACGGAACCTCCACCTTCGGATAATCCCTTGTTTGCTGCCAAAAACTGCCTGATCACCCCTCATATTGCGTGGGCGACCAAGGAAGCCAGGTCGCGATTGATGGAAATAGTTGTCAGCAACTTTGTCGCTTATTTGGGCGGAAATCCTGTGAATGTGGTCAATAAATGAACGTAAAACTATGAATGACAAAAAGATAGGATTTATTGGGTTGGGTATCATGGGCAAACCGATGGCCGCAAACTTGATAAAAGCGGGATATGAACTATTGGTGCCGCGCAGCAGCAAAGCATCCGGCGAATTGGAAAAGCTGGGCGCAGCATTGGTTGATGGCTATAGCACGATTGCGCAACGGAGTGAAGTGTTGGTGACCATGCTTCCCGACTCACCACAGGTGGAGGAGGTCGTATATGGTGCTGGGGGGCTACTCTCAGGCCTTAAAGAAGGATCGCTTTTTATCGATATGTCTACAATAACTCCCGCGATATCCATCAGGTTACATGAAGAGCTAACAGAAAGGGGCATCGAGGCCTTGGATGCACCGGTGTCCGGGGGGCAGGTGGGGGCAGAGACGGCTACGCTTTCCATCATGGTAGGTGGAAGCGAACGTGCATTCGAGCGAGCAATACCTATTTTTGAAGCCATGGGCAAGAATATTGTGCACATCGGCAAAGCGGGGGCCGGCCAAACGGCAAAGGCATGTAACCAATTGATCGTTGGGATGACGATACAGGCTATTGCGGAGGCATTTACATTAGCGAAAAAAGCCGGTGTCAACCAAGCGAAGCTACGCGAAGTGCTTTTGGGTGGATTTGCCCAAAGCCGTATTTTAGATTTACACGGCAATCGCATCGTAAATCGCAATTTTGAACCTGGGTTTAGACTTAAATTGCACCGAAAAGACATGAACATCGTTTTACAAACGGGTAAGGAACTGGCTACACCGCTATATGGGGCCTCACAGGTAGCAGCTCATATGGACGCAGCAATTGCTGCGGGCGACGGTGATTTGGATCACAGTGCGCTTGCATTGTTGATGGAACGGCTTGCTGGAATAACGGATTGATAAGGTAAGTTATGCATATTCTGATCGCACCCAATGCGTTTAAACATGCCCTTGATGCTCCTGAAGCTGCAGCAAGTATTCAAACGGGTCTGTTGGCAAGCAAACTCCCCTGTACGTGCGAATGTTTCCCGATTGGCGATGGTGGGAATGGAACTTGCAAGTTGATTATCGATAAATTGCACGGCGAGGTGATTAACGCGTGGGTTACCGATCCGCTGGGCAGGTCAATTGAGGCAAGCTATGGGTTAGTCCACGACGGCCAAACAGCAGTGATAGAAATGGCCGATGCTTCAGGGTTGCATCTATTAAAGCGGGAGGAACTTGCGCCATTACGGGCAAATTCTTATGGGACAGGGCAACTCATCAAGGCGGCATTAGACAAAGGAACAACACAAATCATCCTTGGTATGGGCGGCTCCGCCACGGTTGATGGCGGCAGTGGCATCTTGGCGGCCCTGGGTGTCCGATTCTTAGACAAACAGGGAAGCGAGCTTACCGAACTTCCAGCTGGGTTGGTGCATCTGCATGCCATAGACACCTCTGGATTGGACAAACGGCTGGCATCCTGTACAATCGATATCCTCTGTGATGTGGCAAACCCATTGCTAGGGCAGGATGGCGCTGCATATGTTTTTGGGCCGCAAAAGGGCGCTTCGGCCACAGAGGTCGCACAATTGGATGCCATTTTAGCCCATTATGCACAGGTTATATTGGACAAAACAGGACGTGATACCACGGCGATTGCCTCCGGTGGAGTAGCGGGTGGGGCAAGCGCTGGATTGTATGGTGTGTTAGGTGCCCGCTTGGTTAATGGCATCGATTACTTTTTGCAGCTTACGCATTTCAGCGAATCACTGAAAAAGAGCCATCTAGTGATCACCGGCGAGGGGAGCCTTGATGCCCAAACGTTATATGGAAAAGGCCCGTATGGTGTCGCTGTACAGGCAAAAGCGTCGAAAATACCGGTTATCGGCCTTGCCGGAAGTGTTCCCATGAATCAGGCAACAAGATTGGAAGATTACTTCGATATGGTATTGGCAATAGGGAATGGGCCGATGCCACTGGAAAAGGCGCTCCAAACAACGGCTACAAACCTTGAACGGACGGCGCAGCAAATTGGAAATCTCCTTGCAGGGTTTGAAACTCGATAAGCTATGTCATCGAATCACATGTACAAACATCAAGACAACTATCCAAGGATAATGGGATAGGGCTTGCCTTAAATGCCTGAGGGCTTGTGTAATGTAATTTTCGACAGTACGTGTCGAAATGCTCATCTCCTGAGCTATTTCTGGAATGGTTTTGCCCGAATAACGGCTTAGCCTGAAAACCTGCTGGCATTTTGGGGGCAGCTGAGATACATGTTCTTCAATGGCAGTTTTTAGATCCGTTAAATTGATGAGTTCTTCGGTATTTTCCGATTGCATGCTGGCAAAGATGGCAAAATGCTCGGCATATTTATGACGGACATTTTCAGCGCGGATATAACTCAATAACTGGTATTTTGCCGCAGCATATAAATAAGCATCTATGGAACTATGAATGTCAATCTCCTGCCTACGTACCCACAATGACACAAAAATCTCCTGAACCATTTCCTCGCTGTATTCCTTGTTGTGTATCCGGCTATGGATGTATTGCAACAATTTACCTGCCATGCGGTGATAGATGGAGTCAAA
The DNA here is from genome assembly GCF_900109365.1 of Parapedobacter koreensis. Taxonomy (GTDB): domain Bacteria; phylum Bacteroidota; class Bacteroidia; order Sphingobacteriales; family Sphingobacteriaceae; genus Parapedobacter; species Parapedobacter koreensis. The sequence continues at coordinate 22,696 of NZ_FNZR01000016.1, forward strand.
AGCATCAGTATCACCATTTTGCAGCGCAATCAGCAAACGACTGTCTTCGGAATCAAGATTCATAATAAAGGTTCTTTCTGCCAAACTTAGCGGTTTTCTTAATGAAATCCATTTTTTTTAAAAAAAATGAAAAAAGACTATGTGTATCGACCACGCTGCGCTACATATCAATACAAAGCGGTCTTCGAAAGCTTTGCAACAATTATGAATCAAGCGGAATTTAATACACTTATTAAAAAATATCAGTCAGGCGAGCTGGATCCTAAGCACAAAGCTATTGTCGATCAGTGGCTTGAAACCCTCGGTACCAACAATGAAGAGGTATGGACCCCAGCAGAGTTGGAAACGTTGCATAAGCGAATAATGGAAGATATAGACGTACGGATGCCACAAAGACGCAACGCTCCACTTATACCTATATGGCGTCGTTGGCTGCCTTACGCGGCGGCAATCTTACTTGTTGGCTTTGGCGGTGTATATTATTTTCAAACCATTATTCCGTCGGCTAAAAATCAAACCGCTGATAAAGATGGATCAACTACAGAAAGCGCCCAGCATATCCTTCCCGGAGGAAATAAGGCGACGCTCACATTAGCCGATGGCCGCATTGTCGAATTAAGCAGCGATCATGCAGGTATTGTTGTGGGAGATAAACTTTCCTATGATGATGGGACGGCATTATTGGATGAGAAGCCAGCAAGCGGCCAAGATGTTGGCTCAAAGCCCGACGACTTGGTACTAACCACCCCGAAGGGGGGACAATATCAATTGACCCTGCCCGATGGGAGTCGTGTGTGGCTCAATGCGGCAAGCACCTTGAAATACCCGATCAAGTTTACAGGTAGTCAGCGGGAAGTTGAATTGATTGGCGAAGCCTATTTCGAAATCGTAAAACGAACTAATCAGTCAGGGTTAGTCCCTTTTGTTGTACGGACAGCAGATCAGGAAGTTGAAGTATTGGGCACACAGTTTAACGTTGCTGCATATGAAGATGAGGCGGAAACAAGGACAACACTTGTAGAAGGATCCGTTAAAGTTCGTCAGTCCGCTAATGGCGTCGCAGGAAAGGGAACAGCGTTAAAATTGATTCCCGGTGAAGAATCTGTATTAACACCATTGGGTATACACGCGCGTAAGGCTAATTTGACAGCTTCGATCGCTTGGAAATCCGGAATATTCGCTTTTGAAGATATTCCTTTCGACCAAATGATGAAGCAAATAGCCCGATGGTATGACATCGAAGTGGTATACGAGGGGAAAGTCCCGAAAGAACAATTCATAGGAAAGATGGGCCGCGATGTCAATTTACAAGTATTGATAAACTTCTTTCGGGACTCAGGTATCAACCTGCGTGTCAAAGGCCATATAATCTATGTTGAAGAATAGTTTTAGTTAACCATATTATGAAAACCAATTATTAAATCAGTTAGCATATGAAACCAATATAACGAAAATTGAAGCAGGGAAGTGGTACCAGCACTCCCCCGCTATTATTCAGATCGCGTCATTTATCAAATCAGGGAATAACCGGATTGTAAACGATCCAAACTTTACAAAGTTAATGAAAAAACATGTAAAATGTTCACGGGGTACTCTTATGCCTGTGAATAATAACCAATTGATTGAGCCAGGCTCAATCCGACTACCCAATGCGACATTTAGAAAGAAAGTCATTATGAGCATTAATATCACGTCACTCTTATTGTTATTTGGGTGTATGCAACTTAGTGCAAAGTCTTTATCGCAAACCATTAGTTTCAAGGGAAAAGCCGAATCACTTACCAAAGTGTTTGCTGCTGTCGAAGCACAGACGGGTTATTTTGTTATTTATAATGCCAAAATCGTTAAATCGGCAAAGCCCATTACCATAACGGCTAATAATATGCCGCTGGATGAATTTTTGAATAAGGTTTTAAAACCGCAGGCATTAAAATATACGATTAACGAAAACACCATTCTTGTTGCCAAAGCAGGAGACAGCAACAGTTTGAAGCCAATGGCTTTGATGGCTTTGCAGCAGCGAGAAATTACCGGTCGAGTGACAAATAATTTGGGAGAACCCTTGGGAGGGGTGACCGTTTCGTTGAAGGGGCAGGAAACCGCCGCTCAAACCGATGGCGGAGGCAATTACCGCTTGGCCCTTCCTTCGGACTATACGGGACCGCTGGTTTTTACCATCGTGGGCTACGAAACCTTGGAAGTACCGCTACCGGCCGGAAATACCGCAAATGTGACCTTAAACGAAAAGGTCAATGATTTGGACGAAGTGGTGGTTGTTGGATACGGAACAAGCAGAAGGCAGGATTTAACCGGATCCGTTGCCTCCATCGGTGTCAACCAAATCAAGGACCTCGCTGTTTCGCGTATCGACCAAGCTTTGTTGGGGAAAGTAGCTGGTGTACAGGTAAAAACCGCTACGGGAGAACCCGGTGCGCCACCCCAAATCCGGGTTAGGGGAATTGGTAGTATCTCAGCGGGTGTGACGCCTTTGTACGTGGTCGATGGTTTTCCGACAGACAATATCGAAACATTAAATCCAAATGATATCGAGAGCTTGGACATCCTAAAAGATGCTTCTGCAACAGCTATTTACGGTTCGCGTGGCTCAAACGGTGTGGTAATCATTAATACAAAGCGAGGCAAATCTGGAAAAGTGATGCTGAATTTTGATACGTACTATGGTTATCAGAGTGTCTTGAAACGGCCGGAAATGAAAAATTCAATAGAACAAGCGCAGTTTTTCTTTGATGGAATGCGGAATACAAATTTGGATAAAGGGAATGATGTATCGGGTGATCCGACGAAATGGACAGCTCCAGTTCCACAAATTATCTTGGACGTGCTTGAAGGCAGAAACACGACAGATGAGGACGCACTGGATGGAATATTACGCACAGCACCTCAACAGCAGTACCAACTGTCGGCAAGTGGCGGTTCTGAAAATGTGCGGTTTGTCCTGTCTGGTGAATATTTGAAACAAGATGGCATTGTCGTCAATAGCGACTTTGAACGGTATTCATTCAGAACGAACATAGACGGTAAAGTATCGGATAGGGTGACCATCAAGGCAAGCCTAAATCCTTCATTTACCAATAAAAGGGCGTTGCCCTCCACCGGCGTATGTTGCTTGGGTTCGGGCATCGTGGCCGCAGCCATGAATATTCATAATTTCAGGCCGTTGCGCGATGCGAATGGTGGATTTACGAATTATGACGGCTTGTCCGATATGGCAGCGGTATATAATCCATTGGCGGTCGCACATGATACGCAAGTCGGCCAGCGTAGGTTGCGTCTTTTGGGAAATATCTCGTCTGAGCTAAAAATTACCAATGATCTTAGTTTTAACGTGTTGTTGGGTGGTAGTATCTTAAATGACAAAGGATTCATATTCAAGCCTTCCCAGCCTTATTTTTTCAATGAACCGGCCTCAGGAACAGATGATGCGGCAATGAGTGTCAATTGGCTGAACGAATATATCCTGAATTACAACAAGACGTTCAATGACAAGCACAACCTCGCCGTCATGGCAGGCTACACGATTCAAAAGGAATGGGGCGAATTGAATTCGTTGACCAGCAACCGGTACCCGAACAATATGGTACCGACGTTGAATGCGGTGAGTGGGATACTTACTGGCGGCGGCTCGGAACGGTACGAGTGGTCTATCCTTTCTTACCTGGGAAGAATTAACTATAACTATGCAAGTAAATACTATTTGACAGCATCCATACGTACCGATGGTTCTTCTCGTTTTGGACGTGATAATAAATATGGGTTGTTCCCATCGTTTGCTTTGGCTTATCGCATTTCAGAGGAAGATTTCGTCGATCTTAGCTTCTTGAATGATTGGAAATTGCGCGTGAGCTATGGGGAAACAGGAAATAACAATATCGGTAACTATGCACATTTAGCGACGATAAACTATGAGAAATATGCCTTCGGCGGTGACGCAGTGGGTGGTTTTTCGTTGAATAACCTGGCCAATCCGAACCTCACATGGGAAAAGCAAAAATCCATGAATATCGGGACCGATATCAATCTTTTTAACAGTAGACTGAATGTCGTCATTGATTACTTCCGGTCACAAAACACCGACTTATTACTGAATGTCGCAATACCCGGTACGACGGGCTTCAGCAATGCATTGCAGAATATCGGGAAGGTGCAAAACACAGGTTGGGAGTTCGTCGTCGGCTCTCAAAACTTTACGGGCAATTTCCAATGGTCTACCGATTTCAACCTGTCTATGTACAGAAACAAAGTACTGGAACTGGGAGCAGGAGGCGATCCGATTTATGCAGGCAATAATGTGACGATGATTGGGCAGCCAATTGGTATGTTCTTCGGCTTTTTGACCGATGGTATATTCATGAATCAGCAGGAATTGGCGCAAGGCCCCATTTATAATCCCAATGGTGCAGACGCTTCCCGTGCTGGCGATATCCGGTTTGTAGATATGAACGGTGACGGTATTATCAATTCTGCGGATAACACCATCATGGGGTCTCCTTATCCTGATTTTTATTACGGGATGACCAATAACTTTTCGTATCGCGATTTCAGTTTGTCCGTTAGTTTCCAAGGTTCTCAGGGCGGTAAAATTTACAACATGTCAAGAGACGGTGGAAATAGCGGCAGAGCGCGGGTAAGAGGTTATGCTTTCAGCAACAACTATTGGAAATCCGAGCAAGAACCCGGTGACGGAGTGACCCCTCGCCCCAACGATGTTCCTACAGGCGGAAGACGCCTTCCAAGCCAAGCGTTATTGGATGAGGCCTCTTTTCTGCGGATTAATAACATCACGTTGTCTTATGCTTTTTCAAGCGCGGTTATCCAACGCATAGGCGTCGGCGGCTTACGGCTTTATTTCAGCGCAAATAATCCGTTTATCTTCACTAAAAATACCGCCTTTAATCCGGATGTAAGTATGAATGATAATCCCCTTCAGCCCGGGATAGAATCTAATAATTATCCAATACCCAAGAGCTTCATTTTAGGGTTAAACTTGTCGTTTTAGTGGCCATTATAACTGAATAACATGAAAAATATACATATTATCTGCTTATTAGCTATTTCGTTAATCATAGCGTCATGTAGCGATAAATTCATCGAACTCGATCCGATCTCTACCGTGAATGTGGATAATCTTTATAAAACCGATAAAGATTTTCAGGATGCTGTTTTGGGGTGCTATGCTGTATTTCGCGAACAGTATAAAAGTTTTTGGGAATTGACGGATTTGCGTAGTGATGATTCGTGGCACCAGCTGGGAAACGATTCCCGGAGAATTTCTTATGACGTGTTCACGCTCGATCCGAATGTGAGTTCTCTACGGAATAATTGGTTGAATTATTACAAAGTCATCAACCTCGCCAATACGATGCTTGTAAAAATCGAGGGGGCAGACGAGGCCATTGTCGTCAATAAAGCGCGGCACATTGGTGAAGCAAAATTTCTGCGTGCACTTGCTTACTTCGACCTCGTGCGGCTGTTTGGGGATGTTCCGATGCCGACTACACCATTGACCATCGAGGAGGCCTATAATGCTGGACGGACGAGTGTCACGACCATTTATAATGACGTGATAATACCCGATTTGATGGTCGCAGAGACCAATTTGCCTACCAGTTATGCAGGGGCAGACGTGGGACGGGCCACCAGTGGAGCCGCAAAAGCACTGCTTGGAAAAGTATACTTGACCGTTAAGGATTTTCCGAAAGCGGAAGCTAAACTACAAGAGGTGACCACCATGGGATATGATCTGCTTGCCAACTATACCGATCTGTTTGATTATACCAAGGATGAGCACCACAGCGAATATATTTTTGATATCGAATACGAGCAGGGATTGGGGGATCTGGGCAGTCCATTTACCAACAATTTTCTTCCCAAGTCCGTCGGCGGAACAGCGGAGGCGTATTTCGGTGTGATTGGAGGAGCAGAAGAAATGAATCAACCTACACAGGATCTGATCGATGCGTTTGAACCGCAAGATTTGCGTAAAGATGTTACCGGTATCGGTGGTGGTGGATTTTATGATGAGACCGGGTTTTTCCACCGGTGGGTAGCCATGAACACCTTCACAAAAAAATACGTCACGAACATCACCACGCATCATGATAGCCCCGCTAATTGGAAAGTAATACGGTATGCTGATGTCTTATTGATGTACGCAGAAGCCCTTAATGAAAACAATAAAACAGATGAAGCACTTGCCCCATTAAATCGGATACGCCGGAGAGCCGGTGTGGAAGAATACGAAAACCTGGATCAGGGAACAGCGAGGGAAAAGATATGGCAGGAAAGAAGATTGGAATTAGCCATGGAGGGGCATCGTTGGTTTGACCTATTGCGTACGGAAAGGGCGTTTTCCGTCATGGAAAAGTACGGGATGAAAGCGTACATGACGGTTTTCCCGATACCGTTGGGCGAAATCCGTGTTATCAACAATGAGAATGTGCTCTATCAAAACCCTGGATACAACTAATCAAAATCGTTTATGCGAACAGAAAAGAAAATAGCTGCATTCCTGCTTTTGGTTGCAGGGTCTCAGTTGCTGAGTTTGACAAGTACGTATGCGCAAAATAACAAGGGAGTCTTGGATTATATCGACCCCAACATCGGTACGGTTGCGCCCTTGCTGAATATGAACCGTCCGGTGGTGCACCTGCCCAACCAGCTGATCCGGGTATTCCCCACGCAGCAGGATTACCTGGACATGCAGCAGACGGCATTCCCGATGACGACGCTGAACGTAATCACACCGCAATATGTCTTTGGCATCAAGCCCTCTGTGGGTGCGCTGCTGGATACGGGCTGGTACCGGCGGCTCACCTACGACCACGACTTCGAGGTGACGCGGCCGTGGTATTATTCGGCGTTGCTGACGGATGATGACGTCCGCGTGGAGTTCACGGCGGGTTCCCGTACGGGCATCTACCGGTTTACCTTTCCGGAAGGTGTCGACAAGAACCTGCACCTGTCGCACTACTACGAGGGCGGTGACTACGAGGTGACCGATGGCCACGCGGTCATCGGGACGGAATACGTGGAAGACCCGGGGCACCAGCAAAAGGGCAAAGTATATATTTACGGGGTTTTCTCGGGTTCGCCGGAGCTGGGCACGAAAGCGGGCGACAAGAATTTCGGCCGGTATTCGGTATTAGGCCCGGTAGGTGATCCAGCACTTATGGAAGGCGAGCGTGCCTGGGCCCGATACGGTTCGGGTGAAGGCAATGTGGTCGAATTCCGCTATGCGATTTCGTTCATCAGCACGGAGCAGGCCAAGCAGAATTTCAAGGAGGAGGTCGCATCGGCGAGCTTCGAGGATTTCAAGTCAAACGGGGAGTCCGTGTGGGCAAAGACCATCGGGCGGATCCGGGTGGAGGGCGGTACGGAGGCCCAGCGGCGGAGCTTCTACACGGCGCTGTACCGGACTTATGTGCGCATGGTGGACATCACCGAGCAGGGGCGTTATTTCAGCGGGTTTGACGGGCAGGTTCATGCCGACACGCGGCCGTTCTATACGGAGGATTACACGTGGGGCAACCATCCGGCCATGCATCCGTTGCGGAGCATCCTGGATCCCCAGCGGGAGGCGGATATGCTCCAGTCGTATGTGCGGATGTACGAGCAGGGCGGCTGGATGCCGGAGTACCCGAAGTATTTCGGCGATAGGGAGGGGATGTTCGCGTTCCATTCGGCGGTGATGTTCCTGGATGCCTACCGCAAAGGCATCCGGGATTTCGATGTGGAGAAGGCGTTTGAGGGCATTCTGAAGAATGCCGAGCAGGCCACGATGCTGCCCTTCCGCAACGGCCCCCGCGGTGCGCTGGAGGATTTCTACGACGCACATGGTTATTATCCCGCACTGCACCCCGGGGAGGAGGAGACCGACCCGTTTGCAGCGGAAAAAAAGGGGCAGCGGCGTTCTGCGGTTGCCGTCACCCTGGCACATAGCTATGACGACTGGGCGCTGTCCGAACTGGCCAGTGAGCTGGGGAAACCAGCTATTGCACAGCGGTATGCGCCAAAGGCGAAGAACTACCGGAACCTCTGGCAGGATGATATCGGCATGTTCATGCCGAAAGATGCCAAGGGGCAGTGGATACCCATAGACCCTAAATTCGATGGCGGTTCTCATGGGTTTGATTACTACAACGAGAACAACGGCTGGAGCTACCTCTGGCATGTGCAGCATGACATACCGGGATTGACGCAACTGATGGGGGGCAAGGAGCAGTTAGAAGCTAAACTCGACCAGCTCTTTCGGGAAGGACTGGATCGGCCGAAGCCAGACTTTTGGGCCAAATTTCCAAATTCGACAGGTATGATCGGCCAGTTTTCAATGGGCAATCAAGTGGCCTATCATGTCCCTTACCTGTTTAACTTCACGGACTCACCCTGGAAGACCCAGAAATATACCCGCCTGACACTGGATACCTGGTTTCAGGACAACATCTTCGGTGTACCCGGAGATGAAGACGGCGGTGCGCTTTCGTCCTTCGTGGTTTTCACGGCCATGGGCTTTTATCCGGTCACGGCCGGTGTACCGATATACGCTATTACCAGCCCCGTCTTCAGCAAAGTGAGCATTGCGCTGGATAACGGCAAGACATTCACGGTGGACGCCAAAGGCGCCTCGCGTACCAACAAATACATCCAATCGGCCAGCCTGAATGGGAAGGTGCTCGACTCCCTATGGTTTTCGCACGACGAACTTATGAATGGCGGGACATTGGAGTTGATCATGGGACCTGAAATTCCTAATAAAAAACAATCGGTACATTGACAAAATATAAATGCAAATGTTGAAAAAAAGTACACCGAAAGGCCTGTTGCTTTTGGCGATATGGACGGCCATGGGCTGCCACGCCGATAGGCCGTCAGACAACAACCTGGATTATATCGATCCAACAATCGGTAATATCGCACCACTGTTGAATACGAACCGTCCGGTGGTGCACCTGCCCAACCAGCTGATCCGGGTATTCCCCACGCAGCAGGATTACCTGGACATGCAGCAGACGGCATTCCCGATGACGACGCTGAATGTGATCACACCGCAATATGTCTTTGGCATCAAGCCCTCTGTGGGTGCGCTGCTGGATACGGGCTGGTACCGGCGGCTCACCTACGACCACGACTTCGAGGTGACGCGGCCGTGGTATTATTCGGCGTTGCTGACGGATGATGACGTCCGCGTGGAGTTCACGGCGGGTTCCCGTACGGGCATCTACCGGTTTACCTTTCCGGAAGGTGTCGACAAGAACCTGCACCTGTCGCACTATTACGAGGGCGGTGACTATGAGGTGACCGATGGCCACGCGGTCATCGGGACGGAATACGTGGAAGACCCGGGGCACCAGCAAAAGGGCAAAGTATATATTTACGGGGTTTTCTCGGGTTCGCCGGAGCTGGGCACGAAAGCGGGCGACAAGAATTTCGGCCGGTATTCGGTATTAGGCCCGGTAGGTGATCCAGCACTTATGGAAGGCGAGCGTGCCTGGGCCCGATACGGTTCGGGTGAAGGCAATGTGGTCGAATTCCGCTATGCGATTTCGTTCATCAGCACGGAGCAGGCCAAGCAGAATTTCCAGGAAGAGGTCGCATCGGCGAGCTTCGAGGATTTCAAGTCAAACGGGGAGTCCGTGTGGGCAAAGACCATCGGGCGGATCCGGGTGGAGGGCGGCACGGAGGCCCAGCGGCGGAGCTTCTACACGGCGCTGTACCGGACTTATGTGCGCATGGTGGACATTACCGAGCAGGGACGCTACTTCAGCGGGTTTGACGGGCAGGTTCATGCCGACACACGGCCGTTCTATACGGAGGATTACACGTGGGGCAACCATCCGGCCATGCATCCGCTGCGGAGCATCCTGGATCCCCAGCGGGAGGCGGATATGCTCCAGTCGTATGTGCGGATGTACGAGCAGGGCGGCTGGATGCCGGAATATCCGAAGCATTTCGGTGACCGTGAGGGAATGTTCGCCTTCCATTCGGCGGTGATGTTCCTGGATGCCTACCGCAAGGGCATCCGGGATTTCGATGTGGAGAAGGCGTTTGAGGGCATCCTGAAGAATGCCGAGCAGGCCACGATGCTGCCATCTCGCAACGGCCCCCGCGGTGCGCTGGAGGATTTCTACGACGCACATGGTTATTACCCCGCACTGCACCCCGGGGAAGTGGAGACCGACCCGTTTGCAGCGGCAAAACGGGGGCAGCGGCGTTCTGCGGTTGCCGTCACCCTGGCACGTAGCTATGACGATTGGGCACTGTCTGAGTTTGCCCGTGAATTAGGTAAAGGTGATGTTGCTGAAAGGTTTTCCCCTTTGACAAAAAACTACCGGAACCTCTGGCAGGATGATATCGGCATGTTCATGCCGAAAGATGCCAAGGGGCAGTGGATACCCATCGATCCCAAATTCGATGGTGAACATGCCGGCAACGACTATTATAATGAGAACAACGGCTGGAGCTACCTCTGGCATGTGCAGCATGACATACCGGGATTGATGGAATTGATGGGCGGCAAGAAAGGGATGGAGGCTAAACTCGATCAGCTTTTCAGGGAACCAATAGGAAGAAGTAAGTACCAGTTTTGGGCAAAATTTCCTGACCAGACGGGTTTGATTGGCCAGTTTTCAATGGGCAATCAGGTGACATACCACATTCCTTACCTGTTCAACTTCACGGACTCGCCGTGGAAGACCCAGAAGTACACGCGCCTGATACTGGATACCTGGTTTCAGGACAACATCTTCGGTGTACCCGGTGATGAAGACGGCGGTGCGCTTTCGGCCTTCGTGGTTTTCACGGCCATGGGTTTTTATCCGGTAACAGCCGGCGTACCGATGTACACCATTACCAGTCCCGTCTTCAGCAAAGTGAGCATCGCCCTGGATAATGGCAAGACGTTCACGGTGGATGCCAAAGGTGCCTCGCGTACCAACAAATACATCCAATCGGCCAGCCTGAATGGGAAGGTGCTCGACTCCCTGTGGTTTTCGCACGAGGATCTCATGAATGGCGGGACATTGGAGTTGGTCATGGGCGATAAACCAAAAGGGATATCCCAATAATAGGCTAAAGGTTGATCATAAGATAGTTTACACATTTCAAAAAAAACATGATGACTTGGACACAAGAGACGAATCCTGCTGGCAGTGTTTGGATATCGGCGTTGCTTGCGGTTGTTCCGATATTATTTTTATTCTGGGCGTTGATTATCCGTCGGATGAAGGGCTATATGGCGAGCCTGTCGGCTACGGGGATAGCGCTGCTTATCGCCGTGGCGGTTTACGGGATGCCGGCGGGTCTTGCGGCGCTGTCGGCGGGCCACGGGATACTTTACGGTCTGTTTCCGATATGCTGGATAGTGGTGACGGCTGTATTCCTGTTCAACGTCACGGTATCGAGCGGCCAGTTCGAGGTCATCCGCCATTTCATGGCCTCGGTGACGGACGACCGGCGTTTGCAGGCGCTTCTGATAGCGTTTTCGTTCGGTTCGTTCCTGGAGGGTACTGCGGGCTTCGGGGCGCCTGTTGCCATCACGGCTGCGATGCTGGTTGGGCTGGGTTTCAACCCGCTGTACGCTGCGGGCATCTGCCTGATAGCGAACACGGCCCCGGTGGCCTTCGGTGCCATCGGCACGCCCATCATTGTGGCTTCGCAGGTATCGGGTATCCCGGAGATGGCCATCTCGCAGGCGGTTGGGCGTACGCTTCCTGTACTGTCGTTCCTGGTCCCGCTGTACCTGGTGGTGCTGATGGCGGGATTCCGGAAGGCGTTGGAGGTTCTTCCGGCGATTCTGGTGACGGGGGG
>NZ_FNZR01000015.1 GCF_900109365.1 Parapedobacter koreensis
TGAAGCCTGCACTGAATTTCCTACGTTCTTTTTTCATTTTTACAACTGCTAAGTTAAACATTTAAGCAGCTGTCCAATATTTGGGGAGTACTATACATCTCGGCTATTTCTTATGGTTGGAACAAGAAAAATATAAGGACTTTTATTGGCAACCTATCAAGTCAATCCACGAATGCTGATGTAACATCTGTTGATAAATAGAGCGTTGTGCAAGAAATTCAAGCCCGGCCGTCCAAACTGAACAGCACCCCAAAAATTAGACACTTATTGGGGCATTTTTATGAGCGGAAGACCGAGTGCGGTTATATAGTACTCGGCGAAAATATGAACGACTTTTCGAAAGGCAAGCATCAGCAATCTTGCCAGCTTCTTTACGGCCGCGCTCGTACTTGCCAATCATGACGCGTGACACGCCGCTCTAGGTGGCCGGTTTGTCCTGTGACCAGCTCCTATAATTTAATCAAAGAGACGTAATCGTCGTATAGTTCAAATTTTTCGTCCGCAGATAAAAGTGTAAGGCCGCTCATTTTTGCCGTAGCAATGATCAGTCGGTCAAACGGATCGCGATGCCCGTCATGTAGCGGAACATTAGCATAGGCCGCGATAGCATCATGGCTCAGCGGGAGGAAATTGAAGCCGTCTTCTTTACCTACAGTTACGATATCCCGTATATCAACATTGAAATCTGCCAGTTTGCCTATTGTTTGTTTGATAGCAATCTCATAGAGGCTAATGTCAGAGACATATATTGTATTATTCGGCTCAGTAACTAACCTGACTGCAGTTTTTCCAAGATTGGGATGGTTTACCTGAAACCAAATCAGTACCTGCGTATCGATCAGGATTTCCATTACATATAATCCTTCAGATCGTTAATGGGATCGTTGAAATCTTTGGGAATGTCAAAACGTTTGCCACTGTTTTTTTGCAAACGCAGAAGCCCTCCGGGTTTTCTGGCTTTTTTTGTGGTTGCCTTTTTTTCCTCTTCAAGGAAAGTTACTACCACTTCGGCCTTTTTTATGTTTGGGGCCGGCTCCAGGAGCCTAAGCACGCCATTTTCATAAATGCCCTTAATTGCAGTGTACATATTCAAATGCTTTTCCACAAAAATAGCATTTATTTTTGAGATTCCGGTCATCATCCCCCACGTAGTTCTGACTACCGTTTGAGGCTTTTTACTTCAATATCGCCTGCATCTTGCTCTTTGCGAGGAGGCCGATTCCTTCACGAACAATATGCAAATATTGGAATGCACCGAAGCATAGCGGCACAACGACCGCGGTTTACCCGGAATCCTATTTTATCGGTGGGACTGCGACAACAAAGACTGTAAGTTATTTCGGTGCGAATTTTCCAAAATGACATATGGTATTGCAAGATGAAATACTGGTAAATAAGTTTGGTCAGGGTTTGTCCAGCTATAAAGATCAATCCAATGTTGAGTTTTTCCCTGATGATATGAAGTTAATGGCGGGTATTGCGGGCCGCTTTCACGTAGGTAACCACCCGCGCGCCACCGGACTTCCCCTTGCCTTTGGAAGCGATGGCAAGGCGTATCTTGTAGAAGCTGTTGCCGAGGGCGGTACCCATTTCCGGCTCATCGGCGAGCTGTTCGATAAGCGCGGCCAAATCCCTTTTGAGCGATGGGTACTTCTTGGCCAGCCGTTTGGCCTGCTTGTCAAAAAGCGGTATGGAGGCAATGTTATAGCTCATCCAGCAGCTCTTGCGCCGGACGGGCTTTCAGTTTGCCCTGCTCCACCAATTTAAGTTCGTTTACCGCTTCCCTGAGTTCCTGCAACAACTGCTCTTTGGTGGGTTCCTCGTATTCCAGGGTCTCCAAATCCCGGTACTGCTTTTTGAGTTCCCTCCATTCCTTGATGGGGATATACACCCCGGTGGCTTTGCCCTTGCTGTCCTGTATTACCTGTAGTCTCATAACCGCTGAAGTTAATTCAATAAGCCATTTTCGTATACGGTTCTAATCCCAGCGTACATATTCAACGGCTCCATACAAAATTAGCGCTTATTTTTGACATTCCGTTGTTTGCGGCCAGTTTGGCGGAGCTCTCCTTGGAGGGCTACCTTTGCTGTGACGGATTGCTAACCCTTATAAGCACAAGCCCGGAAACATCGTGAAAAAACAGTGGCCGGACAACCCTTAAAAACATATCTTTGGGGGTGTAAGACGTTTTTTGAGCAAGCGGAAATCCGATTGTTGGGAAAACGGCCGGAATTCCGGAACTCCGCGGAGGGTCATATGATTACGGCGCGCGATTCGGCGCCTGTCCCGAGCGTAGTCTCGGGAACCCGTACATTGGCAGGTGGGGTAGTATGTAAGGCTTCCGGTTCAAAGATTTTTAGGGATAAAACGCTGAAAAAATGAGGGGTTCTAAGATAGTTTCCGTAATAAATAAACCCGAAAGAATCACCTTGTCCAAGAAACAGCTTCTTTGGCATTATTCTGTTGTGTTTTTTTTCCTTATCGTTCCTTTTGCTAATCTTTGGAGCTTAGTGGAATATTACGTTTTGGACAGTTACAATGGGGTTCTGGAAGCGAAAGAGCTTTTTTTGATAACCTTTGGGTTTGTCATTCTTGCCGGAGCTTTCTTTCTCTTGCAACGGAATAGATTGAAGTTCCGGGAGTTCGATTTGTCCTATACGAGTGATGCATTTGACAGGGCATTGAAGAAGACATCGGAAGAGTTGAAATGGAAAATCATCGAGAAGCAAAAGGGTTATGTGAGAGCTTACCGGGATTGGGAGCGGTCGGCCAGTTGGGGCGAGTTGATTACCATCAAGCGGGGTGACGGTCGAGTCCTTATTAATAGCATCTGTAACCCGGAAGCGATGTTCATCTCGGCTATTTCTTATGGTTGGAACAAGAAAAATATAAGGACTTTTATTGGCAACCTATCAAGTCAATCCGCGAATGCTGATGTAACATCTGTTGATAAATAGAGCGTTGTGCAAGAAATTCAAGCCCGGCCTTTGTGAACAACACCCCAAAAGTTGGATACAACTTTTGGGGTGTTGTTCGTTATTGGGGGCATTTTTATGAACGGAAGACCGAGTGCAGTATGAACGGAAATTGGTGTAACTAAATCGTATCTGGAAGTTGCCGGAAAAATTCGCGGCTGACTGCTATCCGTTTGGCGGGGTTTATAGCCAAGTGTGTAGCTTCTCAATGCCGTTCCAATATAATTGGGATAGCTCGATAGCCATTGAGAACAGACTTAAAACCGCTATCTTTACAACGGCAAGAAACCTCAGCGATGATATTTTTTTTAGATGTCGATATTCCCATTGCTTTCAGACCATAGCAGATGAATTATATTTGTTTGATCGCTTTTTTGTTAACTGGATTTCTGGCGTTTCAAAACTTCAAGAATAGCTATATTGAGTATCGTTTGGCAAAAACGGAAGGAATTAAAGTAAGTGCCGAGGTCATCAACGTCCCTGATTTTTGCCAACGGAGGAACAATAGAATCGATGTGAAATTTGACGGTAGGGAGTATTCCATCGTCATTTCGAATAAGAATTGTGTCGATGGGGTATACAGCAGGGGGGATATGGTCGATATGATATATGTGTCTCGATTCGATTATTTGTTTTTCCAAAAAGCAACCGCAGGATTTAACTATATCGTGAGCATTTCATTCTTCATTTTGCCTTTAGTATGTTTGGTCACGTCGCTAAAAAAGAGGAACAAAAAATGGAAAAATTAGATAATGGAATATTCAGATAAAGTTGCAGAAGACCTTTCAGGAAAGGAACGATAAAGATTGACTGATGGAACCGTTTAAGGTTGAAATATTCAAGGAAGAAAACCAGGGAAAGGTCTTTGGCTTCGTGTCTCTCGATGAATTTGAATCGGGTAAGGTCGTAGGTATGTTGTTGTCTTTGACGGGGATTACAAACAATAGGATTGAAACGCCAGTCCTGTTCAAACACCTCGAAAGATACATCCCTAACAAAGTTAGATATGATGACAAAGGTGCGGGACGAGACTTTCTGCAATCACTTATGTCTGAACTGTCTATCAAAGGTTCAGCCTCAAGTTATATCATCTGGGATATGGTAAGCCGGGTTGATGAATTTAAAGTCGAGAGCCTGATTGATGACTGGGACTATGTATGGTATGATACGTCAGATGAAGCGATGGTCATTTATATTCCCGAAAACAAGACTGTGCTGCTGGTAACGGACCACGGCTATGCGGCCTATAAAAAATATGAATAGCGGGGTAAATTGATTGTCATCCAGTGTAGTCTGGCTGCCCTTTCGAGGGCACTGGTACCGAAGAATACATAAAGGATGGCGGAATGGAACAAGCAAATAAGGACTTTGATGATAATGATAGAAGAAAAATATGAGCCTTGGGAACCTATAAAGGAGCTCCCTTCCTCGCCCTTTTTTTATGAAATGTATTTTAAGGAAGGAAGTCTGATAATTTTATTAAAAGAGTCTGATCTTGTTGAGAAAAGGATGAAGATAGTGTTTAAGAATCCACTTGGTTATAGGATAGTTAATGAGTCCGGACGTTTGAAAAAACTGGACAATCCCTATATTTATACTTTTTGTAAAACACAGCAGTCTAATTTCCTGGAGTGGTTTAACTATGAAAGCGATGGTCTGTTTAATGACTGGGATGTAACTCATTATATGGTCTGTAACAGTGATAACATTATTGACGTGATTACAAACCAAACACCGGAGGTTCGGTGGATTAATTATTGACAAATTAATGAAGACCCGGCCGTCTAACGAGCCGGGCTTTTTAGTTTGCTCTTCAGGGAACGTTTCAACCAATTCCGCCTTTTTGATATTTGGATCCGGTTTCAGAACACTCGACGGGCTGGGAACACTTAACAATGAATCAGCAATTTGGCGGCAGAAGCATACGTTGGGCAAAGTAGAGACTAAATTTGGAAACTAATGATTTATAATTCTTTGTTTATACATTCATATATTTTAGCGTTACGCTCAAAGAGTAATCAGGATATGCCGCTTTTCATTCCTGTTATGTTGATAGGCTTATGTTTGGTGTTGAACCTTATGTCAATCCTCTTTTTTATTGAAGGTATGACAACACAACATTTGGAAATCTTTACCGACAAGAACGAATATGTTGTTGGAGTTTTGATATATTGTTTGGTTTTCTCATACTACCTGCATAAGAAGCGATATAAACGGATATTTGAAACCTATAAAGCCAAACACAGCGAACCGCCAGCTATTTGGTGGTCAATCCTGGTCGTAGTTTTATATTATTTGATAAGCGTATTTATCGTATTCCTGTCGGCTTTTTACCGAAACAGGGATTGGATATTTTCAGGGTTATGATCTTGTTAAACCTGGCTGGGCTTTTCATTGTGGATGATGGATATTTTTGATTATATATTCTATAGGGTAGCTTCGTTCTACAAAAAAAGAAAGGATTTGTCACCGGAGACAGCTGCTTCGATGATTGTTGCGCTTATGCAGTTCTTTCTAATTCTTGATTTGTTTGCATTATTTCGAGTTTTTTATGAGTACGATTTCCCGAATGGTTTTAACAAGTTTTGGGCATTACCGGTGATAGCCTCGATAGGAGTTATTAATTGGTTTCGATACGAAAAAGGAAATTTATACCCAAAATTACGGAAAAAGTGGAAAGACGAAGATGACAATCAAAAGCGGAAACGAGGAAAATTAATCGTAATGGGCATTGTGTTGGTGCTGTCGATACCCGTCCTGTATGGGCTTATAAGGCACAATATCATGGAAGGCAAAAATTTTTTCGAATGAAGTATCCTGCGATCACTATTGACATATTGGATAATAGAGAGGCTGGGGGCTGAAAAGGGTTGGGGCTGCTGATAAAAATCTTAATGTATTCAAAAGACAATGGAAATCAAGAACAGTGCTGATTTAGAAGGAATGTTCATAGAGAAGTTTGGAGATATACCTAAGACTACGCTAAGCAGCATTACTGATCATCGTGTGCGGCTTGGTCTTGGAGAAGACCTTGAGGATGAGCTTAGAATCCAGCAGGCACTTGATAGAAGTGCAGCCGTTTTGGATTATTGTTTTGGTGGTAAAGGGGTATGGCTAATAATAATTTTATGGGGAGCCAACGAGTTAAGTGCATTGGAAACAGCGGGTATAAATCCCGATAAGGCAGATAAAAAGCTTGAATGGAAGGAAAATGACTACGACGTTTTATGTCTTCATTATGAACAATATTCTTTTCGAATGGTATCGCCTATAGTAGCGTCAATAATAAATTACGAATTGGTTTTTGAACCTTCAGCCAATATAACATGCTACTTTGTAGACTTCACTGAATCGTTAATCGTAAATATTTATGATGATCGAGGATGTGATATTTACTCTCCGAATGAGGATATTGTTATAGACCTTAGTAATCGGTTTACAAATTGGGTGAACAAATGATGATGCGTAGCGGGCTGGAAGCTGCGTTCAGTGTTTTCGAGTATCACCGCGGACTACATCGACGGCATCGAGTGGGAGGGCATCGGAATAGTTTGATTGTCACTGAAAACAGGCTTGATTAATCAAAAGCCGCTATCTTTACAACGACAGGGAACCTCAGGACGGCTCAGGATATTATGACTACGATGAGAGGTTCGGCGCCTGTCCCGAGCGTAGTCTCGGGAACCCGTACATTGGCAGGTGGAACACCATCGACCCCAAGGCCGAACAGGGCAGGAGGTGGAGCCCATACAACTATGCATTCGATAATCCGATGCGTTTCATTGATTCGGATGGGCAGTGGCCTAATCCGATTTTGAATGCGTTGGTATCTATAACGAAAGTAAAGGTTCGGGAAGCGATTAATCAATTTGCTTTCGTAGCGAAGGATATGAAGCCGATAGATGCCAAGTCAACAGGAAAAGACATAGCAAGAATGTCGATGGGTGCAGAGAAAGATGGTGTAGGTACCGAAGTATATGTGAGGATGGATAGCAAGGGGGATATTGGGATGGGTTTGAAAGCTGGTGTGTCTACCTTACCAGGAAAAGGCACCGCTTCGGCTGAATATGTGGAAAACATTGCAGGAGGAGAACCAAAGGTTAATACTGAAACATCGGTGGAATTAAATGGGACCGCGCTTCCGGAGGTTCCTAATCTTCTTGAAGAGGTTGGCATAAAACAGGGGGCGGTCACCGTGAACGTTAATCCGAAAGAAGCCGTCAATGTTTTACATGATGCATATAAAAGTGTTCAAGAATATTTTAAAACGGCTGTGGAAAAAATAGTAACCCCAAATAAAAAGCCTGATGAAAACCCGTAATGTAATCAAGATAATTAGTGTTTACCTATTGTTGTCAGCACTAACGTGCGTTTTTTATTTGTTTTTGGTGATATTCAAGCAGGAGGAGTTAAATACGTTAGGTGCTTGGTTCTCGGTCGTTGTTCCTGGCCTTATAATAGGTGTTACCATTTTCAATGCAATAGATACCTTGGTTTCCAAAAGACAGGACTCATTAAGGCGTGGTTCAGTTATCAACGGTGTCATATTTGCACTGCAAAGCATAACATTGTTTACAGATGGTTTTTATTACCGATATACGCAAGGAAACAAATTGTTTTTCTTCATTAACTTTGAACACTTGACCAAAGACATTCGCTGGGGTATTTACTTTGAACCAATGGTGCTGGACTTTAATCTAAAGTTTGACTCTTCGGATAATACTTTAGTAGGCATAAACTTCATGGCACTGGTGCTGGCAGTTGTTTCTTTTTGGATGGCTGGTATCGTAAAGGAAAGGTTGGATATAAAAGAATAGTCGGACTGTAAATTGAAGTCCCGTATAAATTAGTCTTGCAATACTTTATAGCCCGGCCATCTGAACAGCACCCCAAAAGTTGGACACAACTTTTGGGGTGCTGTTCATGAATGTTCAGTTGGACAATCGGAGACGAAGATAAGGTATAAATAATATGACTGCTAATAATTTTAAGGTTTGGGAACAGGCTGAAAATTTGTCTACCCAAATGTATTTCGTGGAATTAAAAGATTCATTTGGAAAGCTATCAATTTTTTTGAAAGACATTAACGTTCCGGAGAATACCTTGGAAATTAGATTTAGCGGAATTTTAGGATATAGAGTTTTTCAGGAAGGGGCGAGGCTAAGGTTATTGAACCAGGACTCAACTTTTGGGCTAATCAATATTTCCATTGATTCTGAATTTCTGAGATGGCTGGATATGGAGAGTGAAGAGATGTTTAAAGAATGGGAGCTGAAACATTTTATAGTGTGTAATTCTGACAACATTATCGATATCGTTGCCGTTGAGTGTCCTGAGCTTTTCCGTCTTGAATAATGTCTTCCTGACATCGACGGGATTGAATGGGAGGAGACAGATAAATCCATGTCGCGTTGCCTAAATCTGAAGGTGAATACCGTGTTTAGCCTAAGACGGCATTACGAAGCTTGAAGAGATGCAGCGCAAAAAATAGAACCTAAACGCAAAATTGATAAGAACATAAATTAAGAGATTCGCATGAGCAAAAAACGAAAAAGGGGCGGTGATCCCATTTTTGGGAACTGGAAAATCCATTTAGGAACGATTTTAATATTGTTTTTGGTAGGACGATTTATTTATGGGGCAAGCGAAAAAACCATTGAGAACTATCGATTAGCAAATAATGGCAAACTTAGTAACGGCATAGTCACTTCTAGGATGAAAGTGGGCGGCAAAGGAACCATAAGTATTGAGTATAGCTTTCAAGTGAATCATGTAAAATATATTGGGCAAACTACGAATGAAGGATATGAAATTGGTGATAGCTTATATGTCATATACTTGCCCAAAAAGCCTATGATAAACAGGTCATATACATTTATAAAGAAAAATTATACAACACACATTGCACCATAGAAAGTCGGACCAGCTATGAAGTTTTTGCTCGACAAATTCCAGCCGTTCGACTTAGGCGACAGAAATCAATTTTTAAATGACCTGCTCTTTTTGATCCTACAATCAAAACCCAACGTGAAAGTGGGCTAAAACCAACATTTACGCCCTGCGTTCTTTTGCACAAGGGGTCGCTTATCATAATTTGAAAAAGATTGCAGGGCTACCGATTGGGGAGCAGGAAAAGTCTACCGAATGCAGGCAGGGAAATTCGATTTTGCATATCCTGAATCTGATTGAGACGTAAAAATTAAAGTAGAAGCCTCGGAGAGATCCGACGTGATGAATATGGTTGCACTTGCCACTAATGGCGCAGTGGTGAGTTGCGTGGTGACGCTGCTTTTGCAAGGTTGGCTGCTTAGTAAGTGGTAGTGAAACAGTGTGTTCTGTGTGAGCCCCGCTGAGAATCGGGGTTTTTTATTGCCAGATTTATAGGCATAGCCTATCAAATTTATAGCCTGTGCCTATCAAATTTATAGACGAAACGCATCATAGGCAATCGATTCTCTGCATAGCTTTACTCCCGCTATGATGTAAAGCAAGTAACCATAACTCAAAGACAATGAAATAACAATGAGTATCTGTATCGAGCCATAGTTATTAGCGAGCGGTTACCATTTATAAAAATAATTTAACGCACATGAATCAGTTGACACTTAGACCCATTGTTTGTTTCGCGATGTTTCTTCACTGCCTATCGCAAGTCTCATTAAATGCACAGACATCCTCGGTAATCATACCTTCCAACATTTCGACAGGAAGTCTAGAAAAGAACCTCCTGTTTTATGCAAATAAACGCTATCAGGTAACGAGGCAAGGTCCCAACATTGCACTAGATGTTTTGTTTGATGGGCGATTCCAACCTACAGAGTCGTCAACGGCTCCCACATCAGCACAGCCATTGGAGATCTTGGTGGAGAATCTACCGCCCCAACATACCCAGCAGGGGGCCTGGATAGGTTGGAGTAGCAGAAATTGGATCCCCACCAGTTTCAAGATTGAAGGGTATAATGTATATAATGGAGTGAATCAATGGGTAACGGTAGCAAATGTGACGAACCATTCGCAAAGACATTATATGGTAAAAATGCCCGGAGGAAGTTTTTCTAAACTTCGTTTTTCCTTTTATACTGCATCAGGTACAGACGGTCGAATGCAACTATCCCAATTGTTTTATATTCATCCTGAAGCTGTTCAATCATACGATGGGGTCATGGTCAAATATGATGCATCCGGCAACGTCGGCATCGGAACCGCAACCCCCCAAGCCAAGCTGGCCGTAAACGGCAACATCCTGGCCAAGGAGGTAAAAGTGAAGACAGACATCACCGTGCCGGATTATGTCTTTGAATCCGGTTATGAACTACCCGCGCTTACTGACATTGAAGCCTACGTGAAAGAGAACAAGCACCTGCCGGAAATTCCATCTGCCAAAGATATCGAAAAAGATGGACTGGATTTGGCCGAGATGAACCTGCTGCTACTAAAAAAGGTGGAGGAGCTGACGCTGCATTTGATTGAGAAGGAGAAAAATGAACGATTGCAGGATGAACGCATCGAGCGGTTGGAAAGACAGCTCGGCAATCGATGAGTGCCTATGATGAGACGGGATAAACCAGAATAACCTATTAAATATGAAGACACAGTTATTGTTATGTTGCCTGCTTATGCTATCGCCAGCAGCACGGGTATTTAGTCAAAACAATCTTTTTTCCGGCGTAGATTTAGGGAAAAAAGTAAGCACTTCGCCTGAGGCAGCCATGCTTGGCAAGTTTGGCGATATACCGATAGGGCATTATACCGGAACGGCGGATATATCCATACCGCTCTATACAATCGAAGAGGAAGGCATCACGATTCCGGTAGTGTTGAGATACCACAGCTCGGGCATCAACGTGGAAGAACAGGCGAGTAATGTTGGGCTAGGATGGAGTTTGGAGCCGGGAGGGGCCGTTATCCAGTCTGTTTTGGGGGTGGCCGACAATATGGATAATCTGGTTACGTACGATGCGGCGGGATATCAGTTTTTAAAGAATAATATCATTTCGACGGGTTATCAGTCGTCGAGGCCTGCCATCGGCGATAAGGTACTGTGTCCGACTTTCTCGGTGACAGGCGACTCTTATCAGACGTTTCAGCGTGCGCTTGCGGGGCATGGACAGCCCGATATCTACTATTACACATTGCCGGGAGGGAGTTCAGGTAAATTCTACATACATCCTGAAACTGCACAGGTTGTCTTGATAGACAAAAAGGAAGAGCTTCAGATTACCGGTAACAGTATGCAATGGACCATCACCAACATTCACGGGCAACGGTTTGTATTCCAGGCAAAGGAGACGGTGACAGCCACCGGTCAGGTTAATGCCGGAAACACTTGGAAGTTGTCAAAAATTATCCTGACGAACGGGAGGGAAATCGATTTTGAGTATCAGGACGGCAGCTACACGTCGGAGACGTTCAGCCAGACGTATCATTCTGCTTTCCATGAAAAGTTTGCCACACCGGGCGAACAGTTTGTTCAGCCGTATGTAAGCTACAATGCGCATACGATTAAGATGCTTCACCGTATCACGGCGACGAATGTTGTGATAAACTTCATACAGGACAGCAGGGAGGATATATCCGGTACGGTAAGACGGGTTAAGTCCGTAGATGTCGTGAGCCGCTATAACAATGAAAAGATAAAAACTTTCAATCTGTTGCAGGATTATTTCCCGTATTCAACCGTGGGCGGGCACAGGGGACAACCGGCTTCGGGTTTGGCGCAAGCACAGCGCGATCTGTATGGGAAACGGCTTCGGCTAACGGGGGTCAAGGAAATAGGTTACGCCAACGGTATAGCCGTCAGCACGAAGCCGCCTTACAGCTTTACTTATAATACGACCCTGCTGCCCTTGAAAAGTTCGTTTGCGAAGGATTTCTGGGGGTATTTCAACGGGAAGGAAAACCCAGCGTTAATACCCGATCTTTCGTTCTTTTATTATTCCGGATATTATGGACAGGACCTTCCTTTCAGTTTACTGAGTAATTATAACGGGGGGAACAGGACACCGGAACCCGACAAAATGGTGGCTGGACTGCTCACCAAGGTAGTATATCCGACCGGAGGTTTCACGGAATTTACCTATGAGCCCCATGATTATACCAACTTTAATTATCCCGATCCGGATAAGATAAGTTCGGCCAATGTGCTTATTATGGCCGAGGACCAGAACATGCCTTACAATACCAAATCGGTGGCCTTTACCCTGCCGAAAACACTCACCGTGAAGTTGAGGGTATACCTGAGCAATGGAAACCCGCAGTATAACCTGCCCGATACCATGTTTTACCGGTTGCTGAATGCACAGGCCAAGCTTCAGAAAATAAAAAACGGGCAGGTAACCGACGTGACGCCGCCAATCAGTATGGTGACACAGGACAAGCCTGCTTACTTAAACAATGCCGGGATAAGCTGGCAACGGGATATACAGATAACATACGATTCGCAGGCGTCGTATAACCTGATTGTGGAACTTCCTGACCTCATCGGCCCCCAAAATGACTGGAATAAGGGCGCATCCATCCGGGCAACCATTGAGTATATGGATACGGGAAGCATGTTTAAATACAGCATCGGTGGCGGGGTACGCGTTTCTGCAATCAGGAATTTTGATCAGGCAGGGAGTTTGTCATCCCATAAGGAGCTAAGGTACAAGGCAGCGGACGGCTTGGTATCTTCGGGGCTTTTAATGTCGCCGATCCATCATTTGAATGGAAAAGGGATGTATTTTGAGAAAGTCGAGCAGGTTTCCCCGGGCCATTATACGACATTTGTTGATTTCCGGAAGATATGGTACCTGTCTTCAGAAAGCTATGTGCCGCTGTCGTCATCGGCCTCCGGCAGTGCCGTGGGATATTCCCGTGTGGAGGAAATTGAGCGGGCAGGCACGGCGAACATTGGAAAGCGCATCTTATTGTTCCATAACCAAGCGGCCCGATGGGCTACTGAGGTACCTGAGGATCCTGATCTGATGAATGGGCTGCTCAGGGAAGAGATTCTTGAGAATGCGGCGGGAACGCCGGTTAAAAGGACACTTTATGGGTATGAAAACAAGTGGAGTTCCCTTTTTACGGGTGTAAAAACATTTAAGTCTTTTATGGTGCTTGACGGGGAATGTAATGCTTCGTGGCTTATAGGGCCTGTTGAGCGGAGCCAATTGTTCAGGGTAGCATACTACCCGATAAAGTCGGGATGGTATCTGAACACCACCAGAGTGGAAACAGATTATTTGGATGGCCAGCCATTGGCCAGTACCGTCCAATATGCCTATAACACGAAGGGGCAATTGATACAGCAGCAAGCTGTTGACAGCAGGGAAATCAGCCGTAAGTCTGTATTTGTATATCCGCAAGATGCCACCACAAATAACCAATATGCCAATCTGCTGAAGGGCAAATCCATGTATGGAAGCTTGCTCACAAGGACAGATTTGGTGGACGGAAACGAGGTGAGCAGACTGAATATCAAATATAAAAATAACGGACAGTTGGTGGTGCGTGACCGGGTTGAATACATACGGGACGGGGTGGTTGAGAAACAGGTTGTTTTTAATAAGTATGATGCGGCTAATAACGCGACGGAAATCGACGAAGATGGGAACCTTACTGCCTACATCTTGGATTTCAACAATTCGATGGTCATTGCCGAAGCAGCCAACGCGAACTTGAATGACATCGCGTTCGGCGATTTCGAATCTGCTGGAAAAGGGAACTGGACCTATTCGGGGGCAACTGTCTCGGATGTTTCGTCTCCTCGCGGCATACGGGTGTATAACCTGAAAAACGGTGCTATCAGCAAAAGCGGCCTTACCTCCGGTAGGCAATATGTGCTGACATACTGGAGCAAGGGAAGCAGCCAGCCGATGATTACAGGGGGGACTGCGGTGCCTGCGTTATCAGGGCCAATACGTACCATCAACGAGTGGACGCTTCACAGGAGGGTATTTTCTGGTACAGCTTCCCTGAGCATCGGTGGGTCGGGCGATATTTTTATTGACGGTGTGCTTCTGCATCCGGCCGGTGCGGGTGTTAAAACCTATACGTATGATACGTTTTTAAGGTTGGGGGCCGGGACGGATATGGCTGGAAATACGGTTTATTACCGGTATGACGGTTATGGAAACCTGTCATCCGTAGTCGATTTGCAGGGCAATGTCGTGACGGATTATAAATACAATTACCGTCCGTAAAAACAATCAATCATGGAAAAGAAAGTGAGCATTTTGATAAGTACAGTCTGTTGGCTTGCCGCAGGTATATGCGGGATGCCAATCGTTTTTGGGCAACTGCAGCTGAGCCAACCACAGACAACGGGTATATACTCTAATAACGTCAGCATTACCCTAAAGCCCGGCTTCCAGACCGGTGGCCCTTTTCATGCCTTTATTGCGGCTCCATCCCCCGTGTTGGGCGCCGCGGCGACCGGCAGTCAGAATCATATCCAGGTAACCCGTTATCTAAAAGCATTCAGTACGCCGCCTTCGCTGACGATTACTGATGCGATGCGGGATATTGAGTACTTTGACGGTCTGGGCCGTCCGAGCCAGCAGGTAGGGGTCAAAGCTGCAAACAGGATAAACGGAACCACCACTACATACAGCGATTTGGTTACTCCTGTGGTTTATGATGCGTATGGTAGGCAGGATAGGGAATACCTGCCCTTTGCGACAGCAACAGGTGTTGGTGGTGCTTTCAAGAACAATGCCGTTTCGCTGCAGGCAGCGTATTACAATGCGCCGCCCACGGGTTCGGGCGTGGTGCAGATTCCTGTTTCATCCGGCCTTACGCCATCTTTTGCACAACGGAAATTTGAGCCGTCGCCCCTTATGCGTACCGCGGAACAGGGGTTTGCCGGATTGGTCTGGCAGCCGGCGGCAACGCGTAGTACAACGAGTGGAAGGACCGTGCAATTCACTTATAGCACCAACAATGGGGTTGCACTTACCTTACTGGCAAATACCAAAGGTGCCGTAAACTACGGTGTTTCGGTCAACACATCGACCGGGGTACCGACATTGACCGTCAATGGGACATACGCTGAGAACGAACTCCATGTAACCGTCACAAAAGATGAAAATTCGGCGGCGGCACAGGAGACTTTTTATGGCCGTATATTCACGTCAGAGGAATATACAGATAAGCTGGGCAGGGTGGTTTTGAGGCGAACATTCAACCTGAATAACGGAAGTCAAGAGATGCTAAGCACCTACTATGTGTACGATAATTTTGGCAATCTCACTTTTGTATTGCCGCCGGGCATCAATCCGGACAACGGTAATCTGCCGAATGCCACCCAAATAGCAAACTATGCATACCAATATCAATATGACAAACGGAACAGGCTGGTGGAAAAGCAACTGCCCGGAAAAGAGCGGGAGTATATGGTGTATAATAAGCAAGACTTGGTGGTGGCTACGCAGGATGGTGTACAGCGTGCGGCAAAGTCGTGGACGGTCACTAAATACGATGGGTTGGGGCGTGTGGTACAGACAGGAATATGGAACAACGGCGGTACAGCGATAACGCGGCAAGCGTTGCAGACCATCGTTAATAACCAAAGCGGTGCCAACGCATGGGAAGAGCGTACGGGCACGGCGTATACGAACCGTGCGTGGCCCTCGGGGACATCGGCTATCAGCACCGTAATGACTGAACATTTTTATGACGATTACAATGTAGGCGGTCTCCAGACGATTCCTGCTGTCTTTACCCAAGCGGGGTATAGCAAGATGACGATGGGCAAGCCGACACTGGAGCGGGTATTGGTGCTCGGAAGTAATCCGGCGGTTTATCTGTGGACGGTGAATTATTACGACGACAAGGGGCAGGTTGTCCGGCAGTTCCGCCAGCATTACCTTGGGGGTACTTACGCCACCTCAAAGTTTGATGACATTGCCACTGCTTACAGTTTCACCGGACTGGTGACCGAAACGGTCAGGAAACACCATACCAACAATGCGGGCACACCGTCAATCACCATCACGACAGGGTACAACTATGACAACCGCGACCGCCTCATCGAAACATGGAAAACGGTGAGCCCTGCCGGTACGGCAGGCACCCGCACGCTGATTGCCGCCAATACCTATAACGAGGTTGGTCAGTTGATGAAAAAGCAATTGCATAAGGAGGGAACAACGGCAAAACAGACCGTGGAATACACGTACAATGAAAGGGGATGGCTGCGTACGGCGAGTGCGGGGCTTTTCGCCATGGAGCTTCGGTACAACACAGGCAGCGCCCCGCGCTATAATGGCGACATCAGCAGCCAACATTGGGGGGTACCCAATAATTTGGATAAAAGCTTTACATATAGTTATGACAACCTCAGCCGACTGAAAGAAGGGGTTTCCACGACGGCCTTCAGTGAAACGGGCATCAACTATGACAAGATGGGCAACATCACGTCGCTGAAACGGGGCAGCAGCGCAACGCAGACCTACACATATACCGGCAACCGGCTGTCGGGTGTCAGCGGCGGCGTATCGCGGAGTTACACCTATGATGCCAACGGGAATGTGCATACCGACGGGACGAATACGTTTACGTACAATTATCTGAACCTGATAGCAGGGGTCACCGGGCCGAACGCAACCACCTATACCTACGATGCCACAGGCCGTAAGCTGCGGCGGGTGAAGGGTAGCCAGAGCGCGGATTACATCGACGGTATCCAGTACAGCGGGGGCAACATTGAGTTCATCCAGACGGAGGAGGGGCGGGCTTACCGGCTGAGCAACGGTACATATAACTATGAATACACGCTGACGGATCACTTGGGCAATGCACGGGTCAGCTTTGACATCTACGGCGGCACCGCACGGAAAATACAGTCGGACGATTATTTTCCCTTTGGGCTGGCATACAACAGCTTTGTCTTGGGTACGAAAAATAATTATCTTTACAACGGGAAGGAATTGCAGGACGGGCTGAATCAATACGATTACGGCGCAAGGTTCTATGATCCGGTGATTGGAAGGTGGGGGAGCGTGGATCCGTTGGCGGAGAGCTTTCAATCCTATTCACCGTACAACTACGGCCTGAACAACCCGATAATAATGATTGATCCGACCGGGATGGCGCCATGGTCAACACATACGGATGAAGAAGGCAATGTGATTGCGGTCTATGATGATGGAGACCTTGGTGTATATAAACACTCGACAACAGAAATTCATACATCAGCAAAAACAAAGCAACGGTTTGAAAATGATATTGATAAACAGGTTGGTGTTACTTTTGATATAAATTCGTTTCAAGCCGGAGATAAAATAAATTTCAATTCGTTTGAAGCTATGGATTGGATTAACAACTTCGAAGCCAATCAAGGCTTTATCGCTGCAATGGCTTTCGGTACTGTAGGAAAAGTGAATTACGCTTTTAACGCTAGGAATGGCGGTGTGTTCGACCCTAAATCTTACATGAAAACAGGGTCCCAAATTAGCGAAGGAGTGTTTTTTAGCCCAAGAGATTTAGGAAACTACGCAGCAGGGGCATTCGGTAGGATTAGCGGCATGGATAAAAGGGATATGTTAGTAAACTATGGAGCATTCCAACTATCTGGAAATAATCTTGGCGCGTTTATTCAAGATTATTCTGGATTCAGACAGAAGGCGTTAAACTTTGACGGCTCCAATGCGAGGTTTAGGACATACGGAGAAGATTTCGGTTCAAATCTTTTTCAACGAATTGGATTTGAAGGGATTCGAACATTGAAAGATTTCACTTTAAAATATTCGAATATATGGAAGGATTAAAATTTTTGGTGGTTGTCTTTACTCTACTATCGTGTACATATAATAGTAAACAGAATGATAGGTTGACTATGGATAAGCTTAAAAAAGCATATCAGTTTTACTTCGATGAAGATAATATTATATGTACCTATCTTAATGATAAATGGGGGGAAAGTAATTCGATAGAAATATATGATAAAGGATTAACAATGCGTGACAAGGGTTCATTCGCTATAGACCCTATACCCTTCTTAATCGGTAAAGAGAAAGATTCAACCATCATTTTAGAATATTTTATGAAGGAAACTAAACTTGACCATTCAGAAGAAATTCATATGAAAAAGGCTCGGCTTTCGAAACTTGCAGATTTTCCTGTTGAATATAGAATTATTGAGGGGATAGAAGGCAACACTACGGGGGACAAAATATTTGTTGATAAAATAATTTTAAATGATAGCAGGGATTCGGTTTTTTTATTGAGAGATAGCTTAAATATTCGAATTCCCTTGAAGCATTTTATTTTTAGAAATGGGAATTATCAATTCATCGAAATTGCCGATGGTTTGATATACTATAATACAATAGCGTTAAAACCAAATGATATTGACGAGTTTTATTCGAAAATACTTTCAAAATATTAAATGGATTCATGATTTGCCTATATGCTTACGATTAAGATACAACGTTCTATGACCCAGTGACAAAGAGATTATCCACGATAGACCCTAAAGCAGAGCTATATTTTCAGATTTCACCGTATGTATATGCAGCAAATACTCCTATCAATGCGATAGACCCGGATGGAAAACTCGTTATCTTCATAAATGGAAACCATTATGGTGAAGGAGGAAGCCGGCGTTATTGGCAAAGTGGCTGGGTAAGGCAGCGGGTTAGCTCGGGGATAGACGAGAGTCGATGGGTGGCAACTCGGGATTTCGCAGGGGAGGTGATGAATCATTTAGGCGATTACCATGCCATGTATGTTGATGGTGCTGGAAATAAGATGAAGGGCTATCATCCATTAACCACCCTCTTGTCTCCGGGGTTATCCGGAGTCGGTGCAGCAGGCAGGACGGCAGCGGGTTATGCAGAAGGAAAGGCGAGTGCTGCCGACATTATTGAAAGTCTAAGAAGAACAGGTGGAGCTATAACCGAAAGTATCAAGGTTGTTACACATAGTATGGGTGGGGCTTATGGAAAAGGTTATGTCCAGGCAATATTGGATTACGCAAGAGAAAACAATATTGAAGGGGTTAGGATTGATTTTGAAGCCGACTTTGCGCCTTTTCAGCCCGGTAAGCAAAAAGCTGTAAAAGGAGTTCCGACATTTCAATTTTCAAATGATAACGACCCTGTAGCTAACAATAAGCTATTAGGAAGTCCATTTGAAGCAATAGATGGAGCGAACGTAACCACAGATAGTGGTAAAAATAAAGGCCATTCAATTTTTGATTTTCTTGATAAGGTTAAGAACCTCCCCGCAGGGAGATATAAAGTCGTTAACGGAAAAATAGTAGAAGATGAATAGTTTGAATAATCCAATGAAATTAGTTATGGCTTGGTTACTCCTATCTGTAGGTATGACATTATTAATTGCTTTAATTGCGGGAATAAACACATCCGATGGGGCTCAGTGGCCATTAGTTATTGTTGCTAACGCAATAGTTGTTATTTTAATTGGGGGATTAGTACTTAGCCTAGCATCACCCTTTATTTATCCAAGCTGGAGTAAAAAACACTGGTATGCTGTAACCGCGATGATTTTCTTATTCGCCGCACCTATATACATTTATTTTAGTTGAAAGTGAGAGTCCTTGTTTTCTGGTTCTTTGGTCTTATGGAACGGATTAGAAACCTGCCAGCCAGAAAATATAAAATTGTAGATGGAAAGATTGTCACTGACAATTAATGATGATAATTATGGAATACTCGAAGAAGCGTAGGATATTAGCGTTTATAATGGCATTGCCAATATCGGGTTTGTTCTTATGGTATGTTTTGACAACCCCCAACTTGTTTAATATGTTGCCATTTGCCATTCATGAATCCATAAATCCAGGGGGAACGTCCGAGAATACATTTATTGCGATATTTGATACAATAATTGCGGGCATATTATTATGGGTTATTTACAAGATGTTGTGTGTCCTCTTGATAAAACATAAGTAGTACGGAGATATCTTAAAAGTAGACTGGTACGACTACGGCGCAAGGTTCTATGACCCGGTGATAGGGAGGTGGGGAACGGTGGATCCGCTGGCTTCCACATTATATGAAATCAGCCCCTATGCATATGTCCGGAATAATCCAATACTTCGCATAGACAGGCATGGGTTGTGGGATATAACCGTTCACGCGTATAAAGATAGAGGGAAATATGGTTATGGGACTGCAGTGGTTACCGATAGGCACGGTAACGAGGTATATACTTTCCAAGTTAGATTGGAAGGAGTTGGTGGAAGGGATAGAAGTAAAAGAGGGGTAGATACTCCGCTTGGTGTCTATGATATTCCGGATCAAAACATGTGGATATCTGGAGGTAGTAGAGGTTCCTATGGCCCGAATCCCCGATTGGCATTGACGCCAGAATCTGGAGAGATATTGGAAAGCGGAAGAGATTTGATTCGCATTCATGGTGGAAGGCAAGAGGTGTACGATTCAAAAACTGGTCTTTGGAAACCTGTGAAAAACCCAGATTTGAAGAAGACGGAGGGCTGTCTGAGATGTAGTGACATTAATATCAAAACGCTGAAAGAGATTACTGATAATTTGATGAAAAACGATAAAGAAGAGAAGGGAGGCAAACTCACCGTTTTAGACGACTTGGAGGAAACTTTTGTACCTGGCCCTGTGCCATTTGTTGGTGGGGTGAAGTATACAAAACCCGATGAAAATTCCAACAAAGCCGAATGGGATACATGGAATCAATTAATTAAGTCAATATTTGGACAATGAGTAACATGATTTTGAAAAATATAGTTTATGTGATATTAACTGGTTTTTGGCTGTATAGCTGCCACGGAAAGGTAGAAAACGAGCAGCAAATAACTAACGAAGACAGTGTTGAAACATCGGGCATTGATTCCAGTGAAAATATTATTCAGGAAAGCACAATGTATCCATATAGAAAGGTAGATAGCTTAATTCAGTTGCTAGAAAAAAAATATGATGACGACGTGCTGCAAAGGCTTGAAAACATGTGTCAGGAAAGTGACGGTGATTTGGCTGAGAGTTTTCATGAATTAGGCAAGAGATTATTCGATATCCATTTGCTTGATTTCGTCAAATTTTTGTCTATCCATAAGGAGTCCTGTCTAAGAGAAAAACTGATACTAGGTATAAGTGCGGAGATTGCCGTTTATGGAAAAGAAGAGAGAAGGAAAATAATAAATGAAGAAAGAAATAAGTATTTAGAAATAGCCAAGGACAAGAACCTTCCTCCTAATTTAATCGAAGCAATAAACGATATATATAGAGAGATAAAACCTGAGATATTTGATTGAAATAAAGTTATTAAGGATGTAAATTGTTGTAGTATAGCACGACTACGGCGCAAGGTTCTATGATCCGGTGATTGGAAGGTGGGGGAGCGTGGATCCGTTGGCGGAGAGCTTTCAATCCTATTCACCGTATAACTACGGCCTGAACAACCCGATAATAATGATTGACCCGACCGGGATGGCGCCATGGTCAACACATACGGATGAAGAAGGCAATGTGATTGCGGTCTATGATGATGGAGACCTTGGTGTATATAAACACTCGACAACAGAAATTCATACATCAGCAAAAACAAAGCAACGGTTTGAAAATGATATTGATAAACAGGTTGGTGTTACACAATGACGTGTGAAGGGCCAGAAGCTGTGTTTACTGAACCTTAATTTTAATATTTGCAATAATGATAGACAATGTTAAAGGAGGGGATTCCGGGCTGGAAAACCATGCTTTTTTGAATGAGACAGAAAAGGACGAACTAAGGAAATATTATGCTGATAAATTAGACATAGAGTTAGAGTTATTGGATAGCCAATGCTTCTATCAAGCGCTACTTAAAAAATTGCCTCATAATTCCGAAATTATAGATGACAGTGACTTGGTGCTAATATTAGAAGAAGCAAAAATTGGTTCCCATAATGGAGAGGAATTTATCTATGTAATTGAAAATTTTCCGGATAAAATCCTTAAACTATCAAAAAAAATATTGATTGATACGTGGGAGGATTTGTGGTGCTCACCGGAAGATGACGGTGTTGTCCTTTTTATTCCGAGGGTTGGTTTTACCATTTTAGTTACGCATTGGGGTAAAATCTATTATGGTTGACAAGACTTACTGGGACTATACAGGGAAAAACAGACTTAAGAGAAAAAGATGTAATGCCAATAAATTAAATTAATTATGAATCAAGGTACGGAAGAAAGGTTGAAGGAATATTCATGGCATGATTGTCCGGTCTACTCTTTTAAATTTGATGATAATTTT
The DNA here is from genome assembly GCF_900109365.1 of Parapedobacter koreensis. Lineage (GTDB taxonomy): Bacteria > Bacteroidota > Bacteroidia > Sphingobacteriales > Sphingobacteriaceae > Parapedobacter > Parapedobacter koreensis. Next base: position 22,189 of record NZ_FNZR01000015.1, read on the forward strand.
TCATTAGATATTGATTACATATTGGAGTGGAAATTGGAAAAGGGTAACAGTTATAAGTATTTGATAGCCCCAGCGAGTTTAGAGTTTATAGAAGTTACAGCATTAAAAATTAACATTGAGACAAGTTTTGTGAACGGATTTGAAATTGATAGAATTGAGTATAGCAATGGCACATGGGGTATATATCTACAGGAAGGGAAAATTGAATTCAAAGCGAAAGATTTTCTCCAAAAAATCCGTAAAGATCCGATTTGGAAAACAAATCAATTTTTATCTGAAATAGAAAGAAATTAAAGATAGCGTTGTTGATTTTTACTAAGGTATATTTGGCTTACCGTTCTTGTTCGGGCAAACAATTAAGCATGGATGAACTCTAATATGAGTATAAAAGTTGCAGATACCGAATTCGGCCCAGCTGTCTATGTAGGCCGCGATATTAGTGCAACTGTTCAATATGCAAGAAAGAACGGCATCAATGGTTTAATAGTGGCGGAAGGCGGTAATTATCCTTTTGCTGATGTAAATTTTCTTCAAAATTGTTCCTTTGTTGAAACTTTGGTTATCCAGCGGTATGGCCATATTGATTTGACGGGTATTCATGCCCTAAGTGCTCTTAAAAAGTTGGCTTTAAACATTACAGCAAATGATAAACAGCCTATTGATTTTTCCTGTTTTCCGCAACTTGAGGTTGCTAAGTTCACTTGGCGGCCGAAGGCAAAATCACTTTTTGATTGTAAATCGCTGAGGTATCTGCGAATTGAGAAATTCAATAAGCGAGACTTGGAAGATCTTGGTGGTCTAAGCAATCTTGAAATTTTAAAGGTTGTTTCATCTCCTATTAAAACGACGGGGGATATTGATAGTATAAAGCCTATCCGGAGCCTCAAAAAATTGAAGGATTTCCGATTCTGGGAATCGACAAATGTGCTTGACGGCGACATGACACCCTGCATTGGCGTAAAAACGGTAGCATTCAAAAACAGACCACATTACACGCATACCAAGGAAGAAATCGATGAGATTAATAAAAAGCAGCAATGAACAATGAATTGTTTAGTTTTAAAAAATTGTTTTGGTCAAGTGTCTTTGGGACTTCGCCATTCTGCATATTGGCAGGGTTTTTTTCGTTAATTGGAAAGATTCCTATACATTTCAATGAACAACCATATTATGGTATAATCGGATTGATTATATCGATTTTTTTAATACCCTTTATCAGTCTTGTTATAGGGGTAACAGGCTGGTTATTTTTAAATTTTGGAGTTGTGATATATAATGCTTTTATGAAAATTAAAAAGTGAAAACACTTGTTGGTCTTTCAATGTTGCCGAAACTCTAATTAAAAAATTGCCTAATAACTCCGAAATTATATTGATCGATGGGATTAACAAATATGAATGGTAGGATGATGGATATTTTTGATTACATGTTTTACCGTTTTATGGTATTCTACACAAAAAGCGCAATGTTGTTGCAGATACCTTTGCAAGTGGTGCAGTAACCGTCATACAGTGTTTTTTAGTGATGGACTTATTTGCCATTGTTCGGGTGTTTTACGAGTATCCCATCCCCGCTCATTTCAATAAATTCTGGTTAGTTCCTTTAATTATCATCGTCATGTCCTACAATTGGTTTCGGTATGAAAGAGCGAATTTATATCCAGAACTCCGGAAAAAACGGAAAGACGAAGATGACAATCAAAAGCGGAAACGAGGAAAATTAATCGTAATGGGCATTGTGTTGGTGCTGTCGATACCCGTCCTGTATGGGCTTATAAGGCACAATATCATGGAAGGCAAAAGTTTTTTCGAATGAAGTGTCCTGCGATCACTGCTGCGTCAGATGTTCAATTATTTACGGAAATAAGTTCATGTCGCCTGATATCAGGATAAAGTATTGATAATCTTAGTTTAACGCGTTGTGGCTGTCGATTTTGATAGGCACAGCCTGTCAAATTTATAGCCTATGCCTATCAAATTTATAGCCAAAACGAATCATAGGCAATTGATTCCTTGCATAGCTTTGTTGGACAAAAAGATACAACTATGCAAACACAACTAACCAGATTCCCTGAATACCACTCAATCCAGCGATTGTTGGCCTTGAAGCTGACATTGCACATCATCCGACTGGAGAAGGCGAATAATGCATTGGCTGAAAAAAATAAAGCCATCGAAGGGCGTATGCAGCAGCTGGAAGATAGAAAACAGTAGCATAGACATGAAAAATACACCAAAATGGGTATTGCTGTTTACGATGCGTTCGGATATGTTTGCTGGAAATACATACGAATATGATGAACATTAACTTAGACCTTCACAACCGCTTGGACTCGTGCCCTTTGCCGTGGAAAAACCGATAAGCGGTAAAGGATAATCAGACGTCGCATACAATAATCAACTTAATAGACTTAAATAAAAGACCATGAAACAGTTTTTTCTTTTTTCAATACTATGCCTGTGGGCCAATATAATCATCGCTCAGACCTCGGGAACGGCCAGCTCCGGAGCCATGGGCTGGCGGCGTGTTGCTTATGTGGCTGGATCGGGGGGTAGGAGTTTCGGACGGGTGACCGTCTTCACCGAAGGTGGCGATTACCAACCGATTGTAACCACCATTGATTGGGCTCACGACTGGAGTAGCGGGGCGGGTATACGCGTCAATTCGGACAGCCAAACGACTCAATATTGGAGGGCTGTACGTATCACAGACGATGGTACGAACAGCTATATCGAGGTTAATTTTGCTACAACAATAAATGATGTCCACCTGCTTTTAGATAACTATGGGTGGCGGCTTGCTACATTATACACGGGTACTTTGCCCGCGGGGGGTGGAACGGTAAGAGCGAGTGCTAATGTGGCGCGCTTCGGTATTGAAGATAAGTTTATCATCCGGCATAACGGCAACGTTGGCATCGGTACAGCATCTCCGCAGGCCAAGCTTGCCGTGAATGGCGCCGTCCTGGCCACAGAAGTCAAAGTGAAGACGGACATCGCCGTGCCGGACTATGTGTTCGCCCCGGATTACGAGGTGGCTACCCTCGCTGAGGTGGAAGCTTACGTGAAAGAACACCGGCACCTGCCGGAAATCCCTTCGGCAGCCGACGTTGAAAAAGATGGGCTGGACTTGGCAAAAATGAACTTGCTACTGCTGAAGAAAGTGGAGGAGCTGACACTGCACCTGATTGAAAAAGATAAACAATTGGACGATGTGCATACGCGCTTGAATCGTTTAGAAGAACAAAATAAATCAACTGATAACCAATAGACTAATAATCATTGCCTTGAGAAAAACATTACGACTGTGCATTGCCGCTATCGGTCTTTTCTGCATCGCGGTATTGCTTCCGGCGATGGGAATAGCCCAGCAATTGGATAGGATAGCCCAGCTCGAACAGCGGCTGAAAGATCTCGCCGTGCAGCTGCCCGGTATCAACCAGCGCGTGTCCCTATCGGTGTCCGGTGCCTCGGCGCAGGAATTCCTGCGGGCATTGGCGGAGGCTGCAAGTCTAAACATCAATGTGGATCCGGCCATTGAAACGCGCATTTACAACAACTTCCAGTCGGAGACTGCGTTGAATATCCTCCTGTTCATTGCGCAGGAGTATAACCTGGATGTCAATTTCATTGGTACCATCTTGTCTGTCCGCCAGCTCGACCCGCAGGCGTACCGGGTGCCCAAGCCCATCACAGCCGAATATGATGCGAGCCTTCGCCAGCTTACGCTTTCGCTGGAGAATGATAGCCTCATCAGCGTGGCGCGTGCCATTACGCAAAAGACGGGCACCAATGTGATTATAACCAACGAGCTAAGGGATAAGGCGGTGACGCTCTACGTGCAGCACATGGAACTGGCACCGGCATTGCGCCAGCTGGCCTTCAACAACCAGCTGAAGCTGGCGGAAACTGCCGATGGTGCATTCGTATTCCTGCCCCTTGGCCAGCGGGAAGAAAACTTCATCAACAGCGAAGCGGAGCTGGCCACCCGCAGGCTGCCGCTCTCCGCGCCTGTGGAAGGCGGCATGGAAGGGCAGGCTGGCGGCTTTTATGTGGAGACGCAGGGGCATACGGCACAGGATTCCATCCCCTTATTGAGCGTGGAGGCCAGCAATACGCCGATTGAAGAGGTCATCCGGTATGCGGCGGATCAGGTGGGTGCCAACTATTTCCTCTTTAGTCCGCTGCAGGGCACCATCACCACCAAGCTGCGGCAAGTGAGCTTCGAAGACCTGCTCGGCGCATTGCTGCGGGGCACCATGTATTCACATAAAATGGAAAACGATATTTACCTCATTGGCGAACGTAGGCTGGAAGGCTTGCGGGAGATGCAGGTCATCCAACTGCAAAACCGCTCGATTGATACGATTCAAGCGATGATTCCGGCGGAATGGCGCCAAGGGGTGGAAATCAAGGAATTTCGCGAGCAGAACACGCTGCTGGTGGCCGGGCCGGGGCCGCAGGTCAATGAAATTGCAACCATCGTACGCAAGCTGGATACGCGCGTGCCGATGGTGCTCATCGAGGTGACGATGCTGGACATCCGCAAGGGCTACAGCATCAAGACGGGCATCACAGCAGGCGTGTCTGACAGCGTACGCACCGGCGGGAAGATATTGCCGGGCGTCGATTATACGTTTGGGGCGGCTTCCATCAACGATTTCCTGTCCCGTATCGGTACGGGGTCGTTCAACCTCGGGCGGGTGACGCCTAATTTCTACGTGACGCTGAGCGCGTTGGAGGATAATAACAACGTGGAACTGCGCTCTGTGCCCAAATTGTCTACGCTCAATGGCCATACCGCTTCGCTCAGTATCGGCAACACGCGGTATTACCGACTCTCCACGCAGAATGTGATGGGCTCGCTGAATCCGCAGACGGTGGTGACCGAACAATACCAGGAGGTCAATGCGGATATGACCATCAATATCAAGCCCATCGTGTCTGGTGACGAGCAGGTAACGCTGAATATCAACATCGATATTTCGGACTTTACGCAGAATACGCCGATTGATGAGCCACCGCCGAGTACCACCAGCAAATTTGAATCTATCCTCCGGGTACGCAATGAGGAGACGGTGGTGCTGGGGGGCATCGAACGTTTTGAGACGTCCGACAATTCATCGGGCATACCGGTGCTCTCACGTCTTCCTGTGCTGAAATGGCTATTCAGCAGCCGCAGCAAGGGGCGCAATAAAATTGTCTCCGTGGTATTCATCAAACCGACCATTATTTACCAGTAAACCGACCATGATTGCAGCAATAGGGGCATACCTCCGGCATATTCCGCAACTCGTGGGCGTGGAGCTGCTGCTGGCAGACGGGGAGACATTTGTGGCCAATACGGCCGTCGTGAAACGCACGGGGACGACGGTGCACTTCGTGCGCGGGGAGTATGGACTGGCTTCCTTCGGTGCAGTTAAAGAACAGGTGCAGGATGGGATGCCAATCGTGCTGATCATCAGTGGTAAAGGAATTATCCACCGGGCGATAGCCAAGGGGCAGCGGGCAATGGAGGGTGGCTTGCTGAAGCAGGTGCTGCCCAATGCCAAGCCGGATGATTTTTACCTGCAACACACCGAACTGGAGACGTGTACCATGCTGTCCGTGGTGCGCAGGAAGCTGGTGGATGATCTCATTGCGCAGCTGGCGGCGCAGGGGCTGGTATTGCTCGGCGCAGGCCTTGGCCCGTTTGCCATGCAGCTGTTCAGCGAATATCTTTTTCCCGTGGATAGCGAGGGATGTGTCCTTGGCAGGCACCGGCTGGCGCTGCACCAGGGAACAATTATCGGGTATGAGCTGCTCCCCCTGGAAGCGGCGGCCAGGGGCAAACGGGTGGATATGGCAGGCGAGCAGCTGAATGAATGGGTGGTGCCTGCATTTGCGGCCGCTTTTGCAGAGATAAGTGATATCCCCTTTGCGCAACTGCCGATACAGGCGGTGCAGGAAAAGGCGGCGGACTATCGGCAGCAAGGGCTATTCAGGCGTTCGGGCGCGGCCCTGATGGCCTTCTTTCTCGTGCTATTGCTGGGTAATGCGTTTTTTTTCATGCACTACTCGGATAACGTGGCGGGGTTTGCTGGCAGCGATGCATTGGCGATCCAGCAGGAAATCGACGTGCTGCGGCAGCAAGCTGCCGAACGGGAAACCTTGTTGGAAGGGCTGTGGTACGCGGATGTACCCCGGTGGCGAATGGCGTATATGGCCGACCGTATCGCTGCGACCCTCCCTGATGGGATGCTGCTCAATGAAATGGCGATATACCCGCGGGATGAGGGCCTCAGCCGCAAACAACGTCGGCCGGTACATACCCCGTCGGCCATCCGCATCAAGGGTACATGCGGCGATATGCCGACGTTGAACGGCTGGATAAAGCAGGTGCGTGGGCTGCCTTTCTGCGAGACGGTAGAGATTGATGAATATGGATTTGACGGCCGGGAGGAGGTGGGCACATTTGTTTTATCCTTGACACTGAACCCATGATACAGTTTTTTGAACAATACGACTGGAAAACCAAGAATCGCTTATTGTGGGGTGCTGCCTTGCTGCTTTTGGTGGCTTGCTACCTACTGGCTATCAAGCCGACCCTGCGGCTGCGTGCGGAATACCAGGCCTTGCAGGCGGGGGAAGCTGCACGGCTGGCCAATATGCAGGTACTGGGCCAGCTGAGGGCAAAGGCGCAGCAGGTGGGGGCTCTGTTTGAACCGGGGGTAACCGCAGCTGCAAACGTGGCCTCCACGCTTTCTGAGCCGGAACGCATAGCCAGTATGGCCGATGTCCATCAGGTGAATGTGCGAAACCTGCCCACCCCGGAGCGGCTGGGTACGGAAACACTGCATATCGATTATACGGAATATCAATTGGAAGGTGCATTCACGGCACTATTGCAACTGCTGCACGATGTGGAGCAGGAGCAGGGTATCAATTTGCTGAGTGCATCATTTGTAAAACAACGGAATGCCACCACCCGTATGCCTGAGTTGCTATTGCAACTGCGTACGGTGAGGCTGGCTAATCAATAATTGACAGCTTATGGGAATGATTGTTAAAAGGAATTTAATGCCTGTTTTTTGCCGATTGTTCATCGTGTCGCTCGCCGCGTGCACCGTGGCTGCCTGCTCGGATTTTTTTGAAGAATCCATTGCCGATGGTGAGCTGGAGCTCTTGTCTCCCGGACGGGAGGCGGAGACCAATGTGTACCTCATTAATTTCATGTGGGAACCGCTTGACCATGCGCTGCAATACCGCCTGCAACTGGCATCGCCGTCGTTTGATTCGGTTGCCCTTTTTCATGCGGATACCACGTTGGATAAAACCCTCTTCAGCATCAGCTTGCAACCCGGCGAATACCAATGGCGGGTGAAGGCGCTCAACGGCAGCAGCAGCACGGTGTATACGACACGGTCTTTCATCATCCATGAAGCGGCATTGAGCACGCAGACGGTATTGCAGGTGGCCCCGCCCAACAATTTCATCACTGACCAAGACGAAGTGGAGGTCAGCTGGCAGGGCATCTTTAGCGCCAAGAATTACCGCTTACAGGTGGATACGGCTGGATTTGCGGATGAAGCGGATTTGCTGTTTGAGCGGGTGGTGGATGGGGAAGCATTCACATTTGAAATACCCGATGAGCAGCGGTACCAATGGCGGGTGCGGGCCGAGAACGATACGGCGCAGTCTCGGTGGTCTACGGTACGCAATTTCCTGTACGACGAGACGCCGCCATCGGCCCCGGCATTGACCGCTCCGGCCAACGGGACGCAGGTAAACCGGCCGGTGACCCTCCGGTGGAGTGGCAGTGAAGATGTGGCTGCCTACCAGTTGTATGTGTATAAAAGCGACTCCACCTTGTTCAATGATCAGTTTCCGCTGCGGCTGGAAAACCCTTCGCATGTGTTTGACGCCGGGGCCCGGGGCGAACGCATCCTATGGCGAGTGCGGGCTATGGATCGGGCGGGTAATGAAAGCGGGTACAGTACCTGGCGGAGCTTTATCATCCGAAATTAGCGATGAAACGAAAACTGACTTATCCGCTGCTGGGGCTTGCCGTATTGCTATGGGGCGCGATTTTTTATCGTGTCTTTTCGGGACTGCGGGAAGATGATACCACTGCGTCCGTAGCCCCCGTGATGCCCCGGAAGCAAACCGCCGATAAGCCGGTGGTGGCTGACAGCTTGCTGCTGGACTACCGCGATCCTTTCCTGGAAAACACGGCGGAAACGTTCGATATGGAGGCGGAAGACCTGATGATGGAAGGCGAATATGAATATGTAGAAGAAGCACCTTATATCGACTGGTCACAGGTGCTGTACCTGGGGTCTATCAATAACAGCGCCAGTGGAAGAACAGTGGCACTGGTGCGTATCAATGGTAAGGAATACATGCTTAAGCCCGGCGATGCGGTTGACGGCTTTACCCTGCTCACGCTCGCCAGAAATTTGATTACCGTGGAGCATCAGGGGCAGGTGGGCACCATTACAATGCAGGATAACAATGGAGAACATAATGAAGAGACGTGATTTTTTGATAAGCTCGTTTTGCTGGCGGTGGATAGGTCTGGCCGCTTTCGGCTGCCTCACCGCAGCTCAGCCGGTATCCGGCCAACGCTACCTGGAAGAAGCGATTCCTTACCGAAACAGCGCATTGCTACGCACGGGCGATGGCTTCATCGAGGCCCATTTCACACGTAAGGCTTACATGGGCAGTGCAGAGCCGCAGATGGCCTATCATTCTTATTACCGCGATAGTATCTACGTGACACAGGGCGGATACCACGGCCAGCCGCTGCATGGCAAGTATCTCGAACGGTATGTAGATAAGGGGATGAAGGTACTCGGCGACTATGCCTACGGATTGAAATCCGGCAAATGGCAGTATTGGGATGAACAGGGCATGCTCCGCAAGGTAACGCATTGGAAATCGGGATCGGAAACGGGAAAGTTTTCGGTATACAACGAGAATGGCCGGTTGCAGCAGCAGGGTTATCTAAAGGATGGCAAGTTTGATGGTATTGTCTTGACGTATCCTGCAAGCAGCGATAGCTTGGAATACGAGAAAAAGCGCTACCGGAAGGGAAAAGAAGTGGGTATGGGGGATGGAAGTTGGTTCGGTAGGATGTATGATCGGGTGAGGGCAATGTTGTTTTAATTTCTTAATAGTTAATATATGGAAAAGCTGAAAATTTATACCTGTTGTTTAACGGTGTTGGCCAGTTTACTTGGAACTTGTCGGCTAAACGCGCAAGTTTCATCGGTGATTATTCCGTCAAACGTTTCTACAGGAAGTTTGGAAAAGAATCTATTGTTTTACGCTGACCAACGATTTCAGGTGACAAGGCAAGGGCCAAGTATACCAATTGCTCCGTTGTTTGACGGCTCATTTCTCCCGCAAACGACGTCAACTGCACCGACCACGGCAAACCCATTGGTTATCCTCATTGAAAATTTACCATCGGCTCATACCCAAAGCGGTGCTTGGATAGGATGGAGTACGAGAAACTGGAGAAGCACGCGTTTTAAGATTGAAGGATACGATACCTACAATGGCAATAACCAATGGATAGAATTGGCAAACGTAAGCGGCCATTCGTCACGCCACTTTATGACTGCGATGCCCCAGGGGAATTATACAAAATTGCGTTATACATTTTATGAAGCGTCAAGCCCGGAGGGAAGATTACAACTTTCCGAATTGTTTTACATCCATCCTGAAGCTGTACAGGCATATGAAGGGCTGATGGTAAAATACGATGCTTCGGGTAATGTAGGCATCGGTACTACCGAACCCCAAGCCAAACTCGCCGTAAACGGCACCATCCTGGCCACAGAAGTAAAAGTGAAGACCGACATCGCCGTGCCGGACTATGTCTTTGAACCGGACTATGAGTTGCCTGCACTTGCCGATATAGAAATCTATGTAAAAGAACACCGGCACCTACCTGAAATTCCATCTGCTGCTGACATAGAGAAAGACGGACTCAACCTCGCCGAGATGAATCTCCTGCTGCTGAAAAAAGTGGAAGAACTGACGTTGCATTTGATTGAATTGAAAAAAGAAAATGAGAAACAGGGAGAGCAGATAAAAACATTAATGGGACAAAACTAAAGGGGAGCCCGTCTATCGGGGAGCGATGTCTGGACGTGAAAATCTGAAATTAAAAATGATATTATTATGAAACTAAAACCTTTTTTTCTGCTGCTTCAGGGGGTACTGATTGGCTTCTTGAACGTGCATGCACAATCGACGATGACACACAGCTTTTATAAGGCGGTAACCATTAACATGGATGTCAATACCGCCTATTCGAAAACGCTGATATTGCTCCATGAGATTTACGATGGAACAAATACCTTGCCCACAAACTATGCCGTGGGAACTATCATGGCAGTAAGGGGTACGACAGGTGCAGATCACCGGCTTAACGTTGTAAATATCCACTCCGGGTCTGGATATAGGAGTATCCGCGCCTTCATAACCTCCAACAACGATATGGCTACTGATTGGAAATTAAAGACCTGCACATACAATGGAAAGCGCTACATGGCCCTGGATGTCCCTTACAAAAACCAGCAACACAAGGAAGGGTATCATTTCGCTGGCTGGGTACGTTCGAGCGGTGAAAACCTGAAAACCGTCACTTATGAAATTAATGGCGTACCTCAAAACCAAAACGTGCTCAGCAACGTACAGGATTTTTCTCCGAATATGATAGCCAGGCATCAGGTGAGCCAACTGACCATAACGGGCAACGTCGGCATCGGCACATCGTCTCCTGCGGAACGGCTTTCTGTGAATGGTAATATTCGTGCAAAGGAAGTAAAAGTAGAGATGGCCAACTGGCCGGACTATGTATTCAAAGAAGGTTATGTGTTGCCATCGTTGGTCGAAGTGGATAAGTATATCCAGTCGCATGGCCATTTGCCCGGTATACCCACGACACAGGAAGCGGAAGCCAATGGGATTGAATTGGGCGAAATAAATCGGAAACTGCTGGAAAAAGTGGAAGAACTGACGTTGCATTTGATTGAGAAGGATAGGGAAAACACACTTTTACAAGACAGATTATCAGTGATTGAAAAGCACATTGGAATAACAAAAACGTCGTATGAAAAATAACTTTTTAAGTAGCCTACTTGCAGCTATCTGCCTATTTTTTGGAATGTATGGGCACGCCCAGCAATCAGGCAGCATTACCGTGGGCGGAAGTTTCAATACTTATTATCCTGTGACTTGGCATGATGGGGCATGGAATAGCAATAAGCAAACCGAACTGTATATCGGCCGTTCGTCTGCACATACAAACAGCGAATGGCGTGGGGCGTTGATAGCGTCATTTCATTTTCATGTGTCAAATTGGGGGCATCAGGCTCAGTTTATCAATGCGGACATTGCATCGTTTCAAGGCAGCACAAACCTCTCCCCGCGAAATTTCGTTGGGGGATGGTCGGATGCTTCAGGAGGCAATAGCGATAAACGAATTGTCATATGGTTAAGAGGAGGTGGTACAACCTATTATTATCAAGGAAACAGTGCGGTCGATCCAATGGTGCATGACGGCGTTCAAAACCCGTTGCCATATACGACAACGAATGGATCATCGTATAGTGCTAAAACAACAGAAGATGCTTATGTAAATCATTTCGGAACCACCACAAGCCAATCGATACGAAGTGAGTCTGCACGGGATAATGTTTTCATGGGCAACGTCGGTATCGGCACCCGAACTCCACAGGCAAAATTGGCCGTTGACGGCAACATCCTGGCCACAGAAGTAAAAGTGAAGACCGACATCGCCGTGCCGGATTATGTGTTCGAAGAAGATTACGAACTGCCTGCGCTGGCTGAAGTGGAAGCCTACGTAAAAAAACACAAGCACCTGCCGGAAATTCCTTCTGCGGCGAATGTCAAGAAAGAGGGATTGGACTTGGCTGAGATGAATCTACTGCTCCTGAAGAAAGTGGAGGAACTGACGTTGCATTTGATTGAGAAAGAGAAAGAAATTGATGAATTAAAATCATTAGCGGATCGGGTACGGATTCTGGAACAAGGAGTGCGTCCGTAGACCCGCTGAAAAAACCTAAAAAATAACTAACAGACAACATGAAAAAAATCATGCTTAGCTTGATACTGATAGGAATGTATCTATCGCTATGGGCACAATATGCAGGTACAAGGACGCTCACGGTGACCTTTCCAAACGAGACACCCAATCAGGTGTGCTACTTATACCTACCTACAAACGTCAATCAAAACGGCGTGTTGGAGATAACGATTACGGGTTCGTTCGATTATGAGTTGAATACTGGGGTGCTGAAAAAGCGTATCACATTTATGAAACAAACTTCGGGATATTTCAACGCCAGTTATGAAGTACTGGCAGCCGTTAACCCTTTAGCAGAGAAATGGCACATTGGCGATTTTGACCCGGAGAATAATCGGATACCCATCTATCACTTGACAAGTACAGGCAACCGGCTTTCGATAAAGGTTGATGCGCAGATGCTTTGGTCGGAGGGAATGACAGCGTTTATGCAAAACCTAACGGTGAGCAACCCTGAAACCCTGAACCATGGTAAATCCCGCCAATATAAATCTATCATGCAAGATCGTGTTGGAATTGGCACGTTAAATCCGGCAGAGCGCCTTTCTGTGAATGGTAATATTCGTGCCAAAGAAGTAAAGGTTGAGATGGCCAACTGGCCGGACTATGTATTCAAAAAAGACTATGCATTGCCATCATTGGACGAAGTGGATAAGTATATCCAGTCGCATGGCCATTTGCCCGGCATGCCCACGGCACAGGAAGCGGTGGCTAATGGTGTTGAGCTCGGTGAAATGAATCGGAAACTGCTGGAAAAAGTGGAAGAGCTGACGTTGCATTTGATTGAGAAAGACAAGTTTGAGAAACAGATGGTGCTGAAGATTGAAGAGCTTGGCGCGGAATTGAAGGCCTTAAAAAATAAAACCAATTAATTTATTTCATACAAGCATGAAAAGAGTGTTTTGCAGCTACATCAGTTATGCTGCCGTGCTGCTCTGCGGCATTGGCTGTGCACTTAGGGTTTCGGCACAGCTGAACTCATCGACATCGTTTCCCATGTTGACCACTCCTCCGCCAAAGGCGACAATGATGGACAGGTTCGGGAGTTACCCGGTTAGTTTCTACACCGGCCTTGTCGATATCACCATCCCTATTTTTACGATAGAAACCAACGGAATAACCGTTCCAATCGAGTTTAAGTACCACGCTTCCGGGCTTAAGTACGATGACCTTCCGATGGAGCTTGGCTATGGATGGACACTGATCGCTGGGGGCACCGTTTCTTACAGCGCAAGGGGGGCGGCAGACATGAGCCCCCCCAGCGGCATCCGCCGGGATCCATTCATAAAGCCGGTGAATGAGATCATCCGTAACGATGCCAACGAAGGCAACCTGGATGCACACCAGAATTGGATTGGCTATGTTGCAGCTGGCAGCAAGCCAAACCAGACAACGAGTAGTGACTATTTTTCGGACAGTGAATATGATGTATTCAGCTATTCATTCCATAACTATAGTGGGCAATACTATACCCTCTCTGGAGAGGAGTCCATTCAGGTTCCGGCAAATGCCCTGCAAATTTCAGCCGGGGCATCATCCAATGTAATCATAAAAGACGATAAAGGGATTACGTATTCTTTTGATATGATGGAATGGGATTTTTACAGCCGGAACGCGGTCTATTATCTGAAGCGTATCATCTCAGCGGATGAGGCGGACACCGTGATGTTCCAGTACAGGACCTTCGGAACCGGGGGAACCAACAGCGTACGGAGGCCGGTCATCGATCGAACCTACAACGTGGTAGAAAGGGATCCGGCCACACGTCGTGGCTTTAGAGAAACAACGTTTGAATACGGCGGAACAGCGGGGATTACCTATAAGTCATATTACCCGCCGCTGCTTACTTCGATACAATACAGGGGAGGAACCGTGGAATTTACCTATCAGAACCAAACCACGTCCCGCTCCTTGAAGGAAATCAAAATCATTTCCAGCGCGGGCACGCCCGTCAGGAGCGTCAGCTTGATAAAACCAAGGACAGATTGGTTGGACGAAGTGGAATTCCGCGACCAATCAAACGGGAAGGTGTATAGTTATATACTTGGGTACAATGGAACGGTGAGCGGCCTCCAAGGGATCGACTACTGGGGGTATTACAATGGTGCAACGTTGAACACTTCGGGAGGATATGTGCCCAATTTCACGATTCCGATATTTAGCATAAATGGAACCAGCCTAACCGATCCGCACCAGATTCCCGGAATGGACAGGACACCCAACCAGACCTATATGCAAAGAGGAATCTTGAATAAAATTACCTATCCGACCAAGGGATATAGCCTATTTTCCTATGAACCACACAAGTCGGGAGGTAAAACGTATGGCGGCTTGCGCATCAGGGAAATCCAGAATTTCGATGAAAGCGGCACGTTGGTTGAAAAAAAATGGTACCGCTATGGAACGAATGAATCTGGGGAGGGCAGGGCAGCGTATCCGATAGCAAATACCTCGGATGTATTTTTTTCGGATGATTTCTGCAACTACAGCATGGTGGTAAACAGCATAATTGGTAACGGATCGCACTCAGCGAACCCCGGTGATATTTTACGGATCAGGCAGTATTATGCATTTCCAAAATTAGCATATTTCACCTCCGGCAGCTCGGTCGTATACCCGGAAGTGACGGAATATTCCGGAACCGGGACGGTATCCAACGGGAAGACCGTATACAAGTTTTCTGACGCTGCTGAAGAACGAATGCCGACATCCCGGTCTTATCGCCCGGACATTGCATTCAGGTCGTATTCATGGCGCAACGGTCAGTTGCTTTCGAAAACTTCCTATAATTCCAATAACCAGGCTGTGCACACGCTAACCAATGCGTATACCGTGATAAACGGTAAAGAACGCCTTAACCTCAGGGTATTGGACTATGCTGATATCGTGGGGGTTGAAGCTGAAAAGATAAAAAAGAACTTCAGCTGGTATCCGTATCCGGGGGCAATAGAGACGTTTTCGGGCATGATAGGAGGGAGCCTTTACGACTACTTCAATTATTACATTAATACAGGCCTTTCCGTACTTGCCAGTAGTGCTGAATCTGCTGACGGGGTAACGAAGCGCACCTACTATTCGGGTTACAACCAATATGGACAACCAAATGAGGTGCGATTGGTAGACAGCAAAGGAGCGGATGTCCTTACCAAATATAAATATCCCAGTGATTTTGGAACCGTAGAGCCCTATAAGACAATGGTAACCAAACGGATATTGGCACCGGTATTGGAAGAAGCCCAATACCTGAACACCACTTTTCTGTATAAGCAGTTTACGGAATATAAGAAATGGGGAAATCGGTTGTTTGCACCGGAATATATTAAGCAGCAGTATGGGCAAGCGACACCGGAAACGCGTTTGCGGTATCTTGAATACGGCCAGCATGGGAATCCCATCGCGATCACAAAAGACGGTGGAAGCAATGCTGTTTATTTATGGTCTTATAAGGAGCAGTACCCGGTAGCGGAGGTCAAAAATGCGACCAAGGCCGACGTGGCGTATGCGGGTTTCGAATCGGACGGAAAAGGGAACTGGAGCTATTCGGGGAACACGGCAGCCGATGCGACGGCCCCGACGGGGCGGCGGGCCTACAACCTCGGTGGGGGCAGCTTGCAGAAGACGGGGCTTGTCACCTCCCGGAAATACCTGCTGACGTACTGGGCCAAGAGTGCCTCCGCCACGGGCATCAGCGGCGGCACGGCGGTGGCGGTACGTACTCGCAATGGGTGGACGCAGTACCGGCGGGTGGTATCCGGAGTGGCCTCGGTGTCCCTCAGCGGCAGCGTGGCCGTGGACGATGTGCGGCTGCATCCGCTGGAGGCGCAGATGGATACATATACATATGATCCGCTGGTGGGGATGACCAGCCATACGGACGCTTCGGGCAACGTGTTTTACTACGGGTATGACGCCTTTGGACGGCTCAGCACCATCCGCGATCTGGAAGGCAAAGTAGTGGAGGATTACCAATACAAGTACCGGACAAATTAAGGGGGATACCATGGGAAACAAAGATATGAACCATACGATGAGACTAATTTTTTGCTGCATAGCACTGGTATCCGGCCTGTATGCGGATCCATCATACGGCCAGGCGGCCAATCCGACGTACAGCAGCTATTCGGGCCTGCCCGAGCTGAGCGGTACGCAAAGCGTGCGGCTATTGCCGGGCTTCCACGCCCCCGCGGGGAGCACGCTCCGCGTGTTCATCACGGGGACAACCTCACTGGGCGACGGGGCAAGTTCCAACCAAAACTATGTGCAAACCACCCGATATTTTTTACCCCTTGACGCGCCGGTGGCATCACCGACCTCGGCGCAGGCTATGCGTGACATCACGTACTTTGACGGGCTTGGACGCCCTTTGCAGCAGGTAGGGGTGAAAGCCTCCGGGGGCACGGGGTACAAAGATCTGGTCACGCCGGTAACATACGATACGTACGGGCGGCAGGACCGCGATTACCTGCCCTATGCGACGGAGACCGGTGCCGGGGGGACCTTCAAGTCTGGTGCGGTGGCACAGCAGGGGAGCTACTATTCGGGCACGGGAACGGTGCCTGTGGGTCAGGCAGTGAACCCTTCGCCCTACGGGCGTCGGGTGTACGAGCCCTCGCCGCTGGACAGAGTGGTGGAACAGGGCTTTCCCGGGGCCGTCTGGCAGCCCGCAGGCACGCGGGGCACAGGCTCGGGGCGCACGGTTGCGACGGAATACACGGCGAACAACGCGACGGCGTTCGGCACGGTGGCCACCACGCGGATGGCATCGCGCTACCGGGTGACGCTCGCGGGCGACGGCACCCCCACGCTGGTGCTGGACGGTACGTATACGGCAGGGGAACTTTACGTGACGGTCACGAAGGACGAGAACTGGGCCGGTGGGAGTAGCACGTTCGCCAGCCGCCTGCACACGGTGGAGGACTATGCGGACAAGCAGGGACGCGTGGTGCTCAGGCGTACGTTCAACGTGAATGAGGGAGTGAATGAGGTGCTGAGCACGTACTATGTATACAATGACCTGGGGCAGCTGTCGTTCGTGCTGACGCCGGAGCTTGGCGGTGACCGCACCGGCACCACAGCCCCGACATCTGCTGAGCTGACCACCCATGCCTACCGGTATATATACGACGGCCGCGGCCGGCTGGCGGAGAAGCGCATCCCCGGGCGGGGCGCGGAGAACTACGTGCACAGCCCGGCGGGATGGCTGGTATTCCACCAGGATGCCCGCCAGCGGTTAGAGACGGTTTCGGGATTCACGCCGGGCCAGTACCACACGTTCCACAAGTACGACGGGCAGGGGCGGCTCGTGCTCAAGGGCGTGGAGCGCAACCGCGTGCTGGATCGGGCGTCCATCCAGGGACTGGTGGACGGGCATGCCTACCAGTGGGAGGAACGCTCGACGGCCACGGGGAGCTTCCACGGCTACACGAACCGGGCCATCCCGCAGAACACGGTAGACATGGACGTGCTGGAGGTGCACTACTACGACGACTACGCGAACATCCCTTCCCTACCGCACAACGAGTCGGGCAGCTACAGCAAGCTCACACACGGGCGGCTGGTGGCGAGCAAGGTGAAGGTGCTGGACGTAAGCCCGGCGGTTTACCTGTGGACGGTGTACTACTATGATGACAAGGGCAACGTGGTGCGGGAGCGGAAGCAGCACTACCTGGGGGGTAGCATCGCATCCACGAAATTCGATGACATCACCACGGAATATACCTTCACTGGCCTATTGAAGAAGGAGACCAGAAAGCACCACACCACCAGTACCGCCACGCCGGAAGTGACGGTGGTGACGGAGTACGAATACGACCATCGGGAGCGACTGACGCACGCGTGGAAGAAGATCAATACGGGCACGCGGACGCTGCTTGCACGCAACACGTACAACGAGGTAGGGCAGCTCCGGACGAAGGGTATACACAGCACGGACGGCACTTCGTTCGGGCAATCGGTGACGTACAGCTACAATGCGCGGGGGTGGCTTTCGGATGCCAACGCGGGGCTTTTCCGGCAGATGCTGGGGTACAACGCGGGGAGCGCACCGCAGTACAACGGGAACATTGCCACGCAGGCATCCACTCGGCATAACATGGCCTCTCCGGCGGCGAAGGTCACCGATACGTACACCTACACGTACGATGCGGTGGGCCGGCTGACGGAAGGTACGATGGGTGGTGGCAAGGGCCGCGAGAAGCTGGTTTATTACAAGAACGGGAACATCAGGAGCCTGTTGCGCACGGGTACGGGAAGCGCAACGGTAGACCAGCTGACGTATAGCTACAATACGGCCGGACGGCTGGGTTCGGTGGTGGATGCCATCACGGCCGATACGGACGTGAACTACCAGTTACCCGGGACGACGAACTACACGTATGACGAGAATGGGAACCTGAAGACACGGGTGAACAGTGGCAGCGGACGCACGGGGAACAACATCACGGCGACCTCGTACAACTACCTGGATCTGCCGCGCAGCGTGACGGCGGTGGCGGGGAACGTGACGTACACCTATGACGGTACGGGCCGTAAGCTGCGTAGCGTGAACGGCATCAACGGGCAGACGCGTGACTACATTGACGGCATAGAATATTCGGGCGGCACGATGGAGCTCATCCACACGGAGGAGGGGCGTATACTGCGGAACGGCAGCACGTACAGGTACCATTATTTTCTGCGTGACCATTTGGGCAACAACCGCGTGGGCTTCGAGCAGGGCACGAATGTGGCCACGCCGAACTTCACGGCGGACTATTACCCGTTCGGTTTGCAATACCGCGAGGTGGTGCGCATTGGGAGCCCAAAAAATAATTACCTTTACAACGGGAAGGAATTGCAGGACGGGCTGAAGCAGTACGATTACGGCGCAAGGTTCTATGACCCGGTGATTGGAAGGTGGGGAAGCGTGGACCTGCTGGCCGAGGAGTTCGATAACGTATCCCCGTACAATTACGGGTTGAACAATCCGCTCAGGTTCATCGACCCAACGGGGATGGCAGCGGCTCCAATCTATGATGAAGACGGTAATCTGTTGGGAACGGACGATGAAGGATTGCAGGGTAAGGCCATTGTGATGAACGAAAAGGATTTCACGCAAGGTATGTCGCACGAGGAAGCCCTGAAGAAGAATCTGGGGGTGGCGGGATTGAAGGGCGATGAAGCAAAGTCTAATCTACTAACGAACTACAATAGTTTACCGAGCAGGCCCGACTATGACGGGCATCTTACTTTGGCAGAAGCAAATGAGTGGTTTAGAACGGGGAACGGACAACCCTTGTATGTCAGTTTGGATAAACTCGATTTATCAGGGATAAATGTGGAGAAATTCAGGGGTGTTGGTTCGGTTGAGACTTTTAACCTTTTATTGAATAGTAATTCTGTGAATGATGGTTTGGTTTATGGAAACATTGCATTGAAATTATATCCTAATAATCGAGTAAGAGCTTATGCTGATGAATATGATTTTAGAATGCATTCGTGGTCTAATCCGTTGAACTGGCCGAGAAACGCAGAAACGATAATAGGAGGCAGAGTAGCAGGGGTTGGAACTCCATATAATATAAACCTTACTGGTTCAAAATGGATTAGGCCAACGTATCAAGTAGTCAAATAATACAATGAAAGCACAAAGTATCATAGTGGCAATATGGTTGTTGGTCGGTTGCAGTGATGCAACTAAGGAACTTGGTAGTGGTTACTTTCTAAGTATAGAAGGGGAATCTGCAAACGCTATTTTTAATCGGGGGCCGGATGTGGACGGTATACCCCCATCTGTACTACGATATGGTTACAACAGCAAATTTATTATTGCCGAACAGAGACCGAGTCGGTTTAACGATGTTATGTATGACGCGATTGATTATAGCGATGGCCGCGAGGCAATGTATTACTGGGTTATTCTTAAAGAGTCAAAAACTGTTTTTGGGCCTTTAAATAAAGATGAGTTCCAGCAATTGCGAGAAAAATATAAAGTGCCTACTGACTTGGAATTAAAGAACGTTTATTAAATAGGAATTACTGCGGGTCCATGCAAGATGTTATTCCCGGACTATCGGAAAATACGACTGCGGAGCAGGGTGGTTTCCGTATCAGCCCGACTGGGCCAGCTTTGATATTGCTTGGTTCTCGTTTGTTACCTAAGTCTGGGGGAGTCGGCGGCGGCGGGGCAGCAGGCAGATGGACATCTGTGGCGTCTAAGTCGTTGCGGTGGGCCGACAGGGCTGTACAAGCCGGATTGGGAACAAATTACAAGTTGCCTGCGAAAGGTTTAATCCATAGGGCATTAGGTACAAGAATGGTAGGTGGGGCATTGGGAAGAGCTGTTCCCTATGCAGGCTGGATTTATACCGTTAGCGAAATAAGCTACGAGTTAGGCAAGTATTACGGGCCAAGCAAATGGTACGGTAATGATGACACAAAATGGTTTAGGTGATGGAAAAGGAATTGAGAGAGCTAATAGAATCGTATAATCCCCTGAAAGATGCGATAGGTAATCGCACAAGGCTTTATCACGACTTAAACATCTATGGGGATGACGCTGCCGAATTGCTGTCAAGGTTCTCGGAGTTATACGGAGTGGATTTGTCGAAGTTCCGTTTCAATGACTACTTTCCTAATGAGGGGGATTGGATATTGCCATCCATTCTTCGTTTAATAACATTGAAGCCGAGTAAGACGTATAAAGAATTGACGGTAGAAAACTTAGAAAAGGCTATTGAAGCGGGGTATTTAGAATAGTCCCGGCTTTCCGCTGCATTATGAGCCCGGCCGTCCAAACGCGCCGGGCTTTTTCTTTTTACAGCGCGGCGATGCTCTTGAGCTTTGCCGCCTTGATGAACGCATCGATGGTGGCGAAGACATGGGCGCGGGTGTCGCTGTCCAGCCCCTGCACCTCTTTCAGCCGTTTGAGCGTCTCGTTGTCGATGTGCTCGTACTCGCCGTCCTTTACGAGGTAGTCGAGCGTTACGCCGAGGTCTCCCTGCGTCATTTTCTTCTGCTTGCGCGCGAACGCCAACCTATCCCCAAAAGCCATATATACCTCTTTTGTGAGTTAAAAACGAATAATATGCGGAATATGGCCAACGTAGATGGATATTAGTTCCTTAGTCAAGTTGTTGCCGTCTTTACTGCTTTTGGCAGCGGGTATTATGGCAAAATACTCTTCCGGAGAAGACGGTTGGAAACCTTTGAAAAAATATTGGTTGTTCTTTGTCCTGCTTGGTGCGATTTCATTGGCCGTCAGGCTATACAGATTCATGGTGTAAAGCATAGAGGAATAACCCGTTGACATTGCTCCTGTAGCCCGGCCGTTTACGAGCCGGGCTTTTTACTTCAGTATCGCCTGCATCTTGCTCTTTGTGAGGAAATCGAGCAGGGCGAAGACATGCTCCCATTCGGCGGCATCGAGCCTGTCGATACGTGCGTGCCAGCGGATTGGTTATATGATTTCAAGGAAACCGTATTCCGTCGAACCGAATAACCCTTCGATGTCTTCCTTGTGTTTGATTAGTAATTGCTCCAAAAAGACATTGCTTTGGTTGCCCGTCCTTAATAAAACCACTTTTGGTGGAAAACCCCTCACATTGGCGAGATTCAGAAAATCATCGTCATTGGTAACGATGATTAAGTCGTTAGCCAAAGCATAATTCCAAATATCAATGTCTTTGGCAGGTACGGTGAGGCCAATATAATCTACGTGTAAACAATCTTCAAAGTAGACTTTAAGCTTGTTTGATAAACGCCAGGACAAGTTTGCATCCAAAAGCAGGTTCATGCTATGCGGCTACAATTTTGATGAAGGCTTCCCGGTTGGCGGCGAATGCAAGCGCAGCCAGAATGTGCTCTTCTTTCAATAGTGGGTAGTCTTCAAGGATTTCAGTATTGGTCATGCCGGAAGCCAGCCATTGGAGAATATCAACAACCGCAATACGCGTACCCTTAATACACGGTTTTCCGAAACGGATGTTAGGATCTATTGCGATATAGGATGAAAACTGTTCCATGATGTAAAAATATAAAAAATTTCATTAATGTCCAAGAAAGGAAATTGAGCTGTCGTAGAACCACTTTGCCACATTACGAGCAATAAATAAAAAGCATATCTTTGGTAGGTTAGACGTTCTTTGAACAGGCTGAAATCCGGCTGTAAGGAAAATGGCCGGAACGCGAAAAATCTGTGGAAAGTCATACGACTATGGCGCAAGGCCTGTCCCGAGCGCAGTCTCGGGAATCCGGTGATCGGCAGGTGGGGAAGCGTGGATCTGTTGGCGGAGCGCTTCCAACCCTATTCGCCTTATAACTACGGATTGAACAATCCCATTATAGTGATTGATCCAAATGGGATGGCAGCGAGCCCGATTTAAGATGAATATGGTAATCCGCTTGGAACTGATGATGAAGGGTTGCAGGGTAAGGCCATTGTGATGAACGAAAAGGATTTCACGCAAGGTATGTCGCACTTTAGCAGACGCAAATGAGTGGTACCGAACGGCTGGTGGTTCTCCGTTATATGTGGACTTGGCAAAAATAGATTTTAGCACTGCTTATGAATCGAACATCAATTATAGCAGAGACGGAAAATCCGGTTATGTTAATTTGTTTTTAACCCAATCTCCGATGTCGATGTTAAGAAATGAGGGCGGCAATGTTTGTGGAACAGTACTTAGTAAATAGCACCCCAAAAGTTGGACACAACTATTGGGGTGTTTTTCTATGAGGTGCGCGAAGACATACCCCAGCCCGGCGATATCAATGGCGCAGTGCCGCGCTTTATAGGTACAGCCTATCAAAATTTATAGCCTATGCCTATCAAATTTATAGCCAAAACGAATCATAGGCAATCGATTCTCTGCATAGCTTTGCTGGACAAAAGATACAGCTATGCAAACACAACTGACCAGATTCCCTGGATACTGTTCGATCCAGCGATTATTTTTCACAAGGGGTAGGGCAAAAACAATGGTACTGTTGGCCTTAATAGGCTTGACCATTCCAATTCTTAAAGGGCAAACATACACGGGTGTATTTCGTACGGTACCGGATAATACGGCCTACCATCAGTTCAATAGGAATGGTACGGGGACTGGTGCCGCGGTCTATATGAACCAACTGAATACCACCAATGCCATATTGCGCCTTTCAAGTGGCACGGCCGTGGCCAATGAAAATGTGGTATTCACGGTGGAAAATGACGGGAAAATGGGCATCGGCACGGTTAATCCTTTAACCAAAATCCATCTGGAGGGGTCGGCTGGTAGGTTTATCACCTTGACCCGTTCTGGTCTCGCCAAAAACGCTCATATTGGATATGGTACAGCGAATAGCGGCGGCATTTATCTGGGGACGGATGATAATACCTATATCATCTGGGCGCAGCAAAATGGCCGGGTAGGCATCGGCACAACTAACCCCCAAGCGAAGCTTGCCGTGGAAGGTACCGTCCTTGCCAAAGAGGTAAAGGTAAAAACAGACATCGCCGTGCCGGATTACGTGTTCTCGCCGGAGTACGAACTGCCTAAGCTTGCCGAGGTGGAAGCCTACGTAAAAGAACACAAACACCTACCGGAAATCCCTTCCGCCAAGGATATCGAAAAGGAAGGCCTGGACCTGGCTGAGATGAATCTCCTGCTGCTGAAGAAGGTGGAAGAATTGACGCTGCACATGATTGAGCTAAAAAAAGAGAATGAGGGACAGGCAAGTTTAATTGCAAACCAGCAGAAGGAACTGAAAGGGCTTAAACTCGTGGTCGTAGGGCACCTGAATCAATAATGAAAAGGGTAGTTGGCAACTGCTTCGTCCGGTGACTGGCCTATTAACTAACACATCCAACTGACGCCACGCGGAACGAGATTGATTTATTACGTAGACCATAAGCTGAAAACTAATAGCGTATACACTATGGGTAAAGGAAATAGGAGATTCTACATACGGTCTTTATACGGATGGTATAATCATTCAAACATATCAAATGCATGTCGGTGATATCCTTTATCCTGCCCAGAGCGGCATTGTCTGGTTCCATATCCGTTTTGTCAGAGAGACAGTATAGTGACACCCCGGGGTTTCTCAGATTTTTTTATAATATTCGGTGGTTTTTTGCGATTTTTATCGTAAACTTTACAACATATGATACTGCAATACTTGATAGGGGAATTTGAACTTGAAGTAAACAACACCCGAAAATTATTAACCATGGTTCCTGAAAAAGACCTGGGGTACAAACCATCGGAAATCTCTTGGACGATGGGCCAACTGGCCCAGCATATTGCCACCATCTACTATTGGTACGTGGGTACGCTCACCAAGGATGTATACGACATGGCCACCGATAGCCTTGAACGGGGCGCTCCCGATGATATCAACGCTACATTGGCGCTTTTTGAAAGTAATGTAGAGAAAGCGCGGACGGCTTTAAAATCCCTCACTGCGGAGCGATTGCAAGACAACTGGACGATGAAAGCAGGGGAAAAGGTCATCCTCGGGCCTATGCCAAGGGGCATTGTCTTGCGTGGGTTTCTTTTTAATCACATCTATCATCACCGGGGTGAATTGATTGTCTATCTACGTGCAACGGGAAATAAAGTGCCAGGCCTGTATGGCCCTACATATGAAGAAAGCAGGAAAAACTAATCGTAAAAATTGTCGTCAATAGCTGGTACTGTGCATAAATTATGCCTAGGATGCGCATGATTTATGAGTATAAATGTCTACTGAATTGATATACATTTGCATCGTTATTTCATGCTGGCTCGGTAGCCAGCGTATCTAAACAGTTATTTATTGTTGTATTAGTTAAGAAAAGCCATGCACTACCGTACATTTATTTTGCTGGGGGAATCGCGAGTGTCAGCGAATCCAACGATCTCAACCTTTATTCCTACCTTTCTTTCAACCCACCGAATGGCCATGTCGGCCTGCCGCTATATGTGCATGTAGCCGTGCCACTGTAAGCAACCGTACGGCCAACAGCTGTACGAAATCATCCAACTAAAATTCTTCAATCCATTGAGCGCTGCAAGAGGCCTTGCGGTGCCAGCCTTATCGGCGTCGCTGCTGGTATGGGCCTATGATGTTTATTAAATTGACGTATTAACCGTATGACCATGAATAAAACTATGTACTTAAAACGTAATCGAACCCTGGCCGGTAAAATGGCCGCTATCCTGTTGCTCTTTTTGCCCATATGTGCCTGGGCGCAGGAGACGAGGCCGTTGATCAACTCCACGCTGGATGGCGTGGTACTGGACGTGCTGACCAGGGAGCCGCTGGCGGGCGCGACCCTGCAACTGGAAGGGGTGACCCACAGCACAACGACCGATAGGGAGGGAAAGTTCCGCTTCGTGACAGGGCAGCGATTCCCGTACGCCATCGTCGTATCCTACCTGGGCTACAAGACCATCACGGTGGTGGCAGACGGAAGCCCAATAACTGTTCTGCTGGAGCAGGACGCCACGGGGCTGGATGAGGTGGTGGTCACCGGCGTGGCCGAGGGAACCAGCCGCAAAAGGCTTTCGTTTGCCCTCACGAAAGTAGACAATGAATTGATCAATACCGTGCCGGCCACGGATGCTTCCACGTCGCTGCGGGGCAAGGTCGCGGGATTGCGCATAGACCAGTCGGGCGGAAACCAAGGTGCCTCCGTATACTTGCGGGGCTCGAAATCCGTGACGGGCAACATCGAGCCCTTAATCGTGGTGGATGGCTTTGTGACCGGCCTCCGCTTGGCTGACCTCAATCCCAATGATATCGAATCCATCGAAGTGGTGAAGGGCGCGGCGGCCTCGGCCCTTTATGGAACCCGGGGTGAGGGCGGCATCATCCAGGTGCTCACGAAGCAGGGGCGCAAAGGCAGGAAGCTCGATATCACGGTCGATAACGAGCTGGGCTTTTCTGATGTCTTATTGTTGCCACCTACTTCCAATCGCCACCACTTCAAAGTAAACCCGGATGGTTCATTCCTGCTGGTGGATGGTGCCCGGGTGATTGATTACCAAGAAAATGGGTTTTCAGTGAACTTGCATCCTTACAAAGATTTTTATGACAATACCAAAAACATACTTGGCCGGAATAGCTTTTATACCAATTCGGCATCCGTATCAGCCAATGATGACAGGTATTCGGCTTATCTCTCCGCGCAAAACCAATACCGGGGCGGCGTGTCTGACGCGGTAGGGGCAGATACGCGGCAAAACCTATTGTTCAACCTGGGCTATAAGGCTTCGCCGAAGGTGACCGCGGATATCACGGCACAGTACTCGCATTTTGATAGTCCTTCGGAGGCTGTCTCGTCCCGTTCTGATGGACTCCTGTATTCGACGCTGCTGGTAGAGCCCCACATTAACTTGGCAGAAAAGGGTGATGATGGGAGGTACGTGTTTTTTCCAAGCGGAAGTGACTTGCCGGGCACGCAATGGTCAAACCCGCTTTATGAGCTTTCCAACAAGGAATATGGGTATATCACCGAAAATCTCCTGCTGGGGGGCAAGCTGAGGTATGCCATCACTGATCACCTCAGTGCGGAAGGTTCGGCGTCGTTGCAAAACAGGTATTACAATTCGGAGGTGTATTATCCCATCGGCTTTCAAACAATCACGCCGAACATCAACTTGAATAATGGGAACTATGCTTTGGCTACCCAGCGTACGGATACCAGGAACGGGCAATTGCAGCTGAATTATAACCGCAGCACCGGCAAGTTTGACTGGGGCCTCACGGCAAAGTTTGTGTACGAGTCTTCCAAGCAGACCGGGTTTGGTGGGTCTGGGCGGAACCTGACGGCTCCGGTAAAAAGCTTGAACGTGACCGAGCCTGCCACACGGTCGCTGTCTTCATCATGGGCAAAAACGGTCAACTACGGCTATTTCCTGAATGCCAAAATCGCGTGGGATGACAAATTGTTCGTCGATGGGCTGGTGCGGCTGGACCAGAGCTCCCGCTTTGGGCGGGATGTGGGTACGGCGGTCTTTCCGCGGATATCGGCGGCATACCGCATCACGCAGGACGTGGATTTGAATGCGCTCACCGAATTAAAATTCCGGGTGGCATATGGACAAGCGGGAAGCTTGCCGCCTTTCGGGGCAAAAGATAGCCGGGTGGCCATCTCAAATTCAGGTGGGGTGAGTTATACCCAGAACGATAATACCGACCTGAAACGTGCCGTCACGGAGGAGACGGAACTTGGTTTTGATGCAACGCTTTGGGATCGGGTGAATGTCCAATTCAACTATGCCTTTTCAAACAGCACCAATGATTTTATAGCGGTGCCGGCATTTGCGCCCATCGCTGGGTCTGCCAATATCTACGACAACCTGGGTGCCGTGAAATCCAACTCGCTGGAATTGGAGATCAATGGAAGAGCAGTAAGCAAAGGACGGTTTGCCTGGACGCCGGGCTTGACCTTCAGCCGTGTCCGAAGCGAGATTACGTCCTTGGGCAATGTGCCCGAGTTTACCTCCGGTGGATACCGTAAAGCTGTAGGAGCCAGTACCACGGCCATCTATGGCTACAGCATCTTCTCAAGCTTATCCCAATTGGAAACCAACGAAGCTGGATTGGTGATCAATGCGGGCGATGGCACAAAACGGGTGGACGATTATGCGGTCAATGAATTTGGCGTCTTGGTGGAAAAAGCGGCGTTGGGTACCGCAGATGAGGCTCCGGTGTTTTATGTCAATGAAGCAACCGGAAATGCAAAAATCATTGGCGACGCCATGCCTGATTTCAATGTCGGGTTTGCGAATACCGTCTCCTACGGCCCATTTTCGTTGTATGCCGTGCTGGACTGGCAACAGGGCGGGCAGAAATTCAATGAGACGGCCCAATACCTTACCTATGTCTATCGCTCCGAGTTTTCTGACCTGACGGCGCAGGCGGGCAAACCGTTGAACTTTACCACCCGCGTTTTCAATGCGTCCCAGGTGACCGATTATTGGATAGAAAGTACCACCCACGTAGCGCTGCGCGAACTCTCACTGTCCTATAAGATTCCTACGGAAAGGCTGGGGATCAAAAAAGTACTCCAAAATGCCACCTTCTCCCTGATTGGGCGCAATTTATTCATATGGACCAACTACAAGGGCGTAAACGTCGATGGGATTGGCCAGGATGGATTTAATTATCCATCGTATCGAATCGTCTCCGGAAAATTGACCTTTAATTTTTAAGATAAAAGACATGAAGAAATATAGTTATTACCTTGTCCCGCTGATTTTAATGGCATCGTGCGAATCCATCGGTTTTGATGATCCCTCAACCCTCACTAATGCCGAGGCGATCCAGAAGATAAAGAGCCTCGGCTACGTGCTGACGACGAGTAGCGTGCAGACGGCTTTCGAGACCACGACAAATAATGCCGGAGGCTCGCATTTCAGCCTTTGGGCCGACCAATCTACCAACACCAACGGCAGCCAGTCTTGGTGGGACTTTGCCAATGAGCCGCGGCTCCGGCTCAATAATAACGCTGCATATCGGGGTAATGCGGCGGTGCGGGAGGTGTATTCCAATTTCTACCAGGCTAACCTGGATGCCACCAAGGTGATTGATATCATCGAAAACCAACAGGTGCGCATCTATGACGATGCGGGTGCCGATCGCACGGCTGATTGCTTGGTGGGAGCATATTATGCCAAAGGAATTTCACAGGGGTATCTGGGGGTGATTTTCGATAGGGGAATCATTGTGGACGATGTATCCCTCAGTGTGAGGGAGTTTCCGCATTCGTATAAGGATTTGATTGAAAATGGGATTGCCCATCTGGATAAAACGCTGCAATTGGTGGAAGCCACGCCTGACCTGCGATTCGATTTCCTGACTGGCATAACGATTTCTCGCGACGACTTGATCAGGCTCACCAACTCCATGGCTGCACGCATACTTTCATCGGTAGCTCGGGATCAAGCGGAAGCCGAGGGATTGGGCGATGCGTATTGGAACAGGGTATTGGGCTATGCGAGTCGGGGATTTACAACGGATTTTCTCATCACCACCGTGGTGGGTGGCTACTACAACGCATTGGTGGATGTGCTGGAGCGCCCATACGGGGGTGCCACGTATGTGCCGGTGGACATCAAGATTCCTTACCTGGTGGACAAAAACCATACTACGCCCAATAGCTATCCGGTAGACAATTCGATTATCTTGGGTCCCATTGAGACGGATGATGGGCGTTTTTACACGTATTTCGCGTATACGAGCAACTTCGGCATCCTGCTCGAAGCGCGTGGGCGCAACTTGTTTAGCAACTACGTCCGGACGCGCTGGATGTATCCTGCATTGTCGACGCTGAACGTGGCAGGGGCGTCCAACCCCTATTTTTTGGCTGAAGAGTTACGCTTGTTGCGCGCGGAAGCCAAATACTGGCTGAGGGACTATGCGGGAGCTGCAGCAGAGCTCAACGCCACAAGTGCCGCGCGCAAAGCCAAGGGTGGATTGCCGGATATCGCACCCAACCCGGCTGATTTGCGGGACGCTCTGCACTACGAGTATGCCATTGAAATCGACGCTGCCGGGGGCACGTTTGTGCCCTTTACATTCATGCGCAGGCATGACCTGCTGCAAGGGGGGACGCCCACCCAATTTCCCGTGCCTCAAATCCAGCTGGAGCTCATTGGCTTGGATACCTATACATTCGGCGGCAAAGATTACGCCGGAGAACGGGGCATATATGGGGAGCTTGCAACGGCCAACGACAATGGCTGGAAGCGCTCGCCATAAGGACGTGTAGATTGCCTTCACCGCGGCGGCTAATCGGGGCTGCCGCGGTCCTGGAATCAACAGGCTAGCCGCGAGGGAAGCATGGATCGCTTAATCATACATTCCGATGTGCCTGAAAATCTTCAGTGGGCGTGATGGTACCCCAAAAAAACAGCTGGTATAGGGATAAGGGATGATTGGCTTTCATACGACTGTATTTCAGGCTAATATAACGATTTAAGATGGAAATCGAATGGGTTTCTTCTGATGGACGACAACAAATGCTGTACGCACCGTCATTTTTTGTAATTTAGCCCTTATTAAAGATAAACTGATGCAAACAGATTTGTCATTTGGGTAAGCAGGTGGATGAATGGACAAAAGGAAAGGCAATGGAGAAAATTTTAAGGAAGTAAGCGCATGACGCAAATTATAAATGATGGCGGAATTAGGAAAATATAACATCCTCAGGGTAGCGGGGAAAAATAGCGACGGCTTGAGCCTGTCCGATGGGGAAAATGAAATTTTATTGCCATCCGCGGATGTGCCCCCGCAGACCGAAGTCAACGACACGATTACTGCTTTTGTATTCCTGGACAAAGCCGGGCGGCTGCTGGCGACTACCAAACAAGCCTTGGCAGAGGTCGGTGATTTTGCTTATTTAACGGTTGTCGATGCTGGTGAAAACGGCGCTTTTTTAGATCTGGGTATCAGTAAGGACGTATATGTGCCGATCAAAGAACAGCGGAGACCAATGCGTCCGGGCGAAAAGCATATCGTTTACCTTTACCTGGACAGGCAGCATCAGCGTATGCTGGCATCATCGCGGCTACATAAGTATATCGACGAGGAGGATTTTGATTTTGAAGAAGGGGATGAAGTACAACTGCTCATCAGTGAAGAGACCGACCTGGGTTTCAACGCGATAATCAACAATCGTTATATTGGGCTCTTGTACCGCAATGAATTGTTTACTGATGTCGCCGTAGGCGACAAGCGCAAAGGCTGGATCAAAAACATACGCCTTGAGGGCAAGATAGACCTCAGCCTGCGGCCGCAGGGCTTCGGGCATGTGCTGGATACCAAAGCAGTGATCCTGCGCGCCTTGAAAGACGCTGGGGGAACGATAACGCTGGGCGATAAAAGTGCACCCGAAGAAATCCAGGCGCGTTTTCAGATCAGCAAAAGCGCTTTTAAGAAAGCCATCGGTGGGCTCTACAAAGAACGGCTCATCACGCTTGGTGATTACGAAATCAAACTCTTGGTCGGCCAGGCGCGATCGGAAATTATAAACCAATAGATTATGGCCAATCTTAGTCTGAATCGCAGGAAATTCATTCAAGGTGCTAACGCTGTATTGACGTTATCGGCATTGCAGGCGAAGGGATTCACATTTGCTCCCGCACCCGGCAACCTGCGGGTTGGTTTGATCGGCGCGGGCTGGTACGGGAAAAGTGACCTATTCAGGCTCATTCAGGTGCGCGATGTGGATGTTGTCGCCGTGTGCGATGTGGATAGGAATCAACTGGAGGAGGCAGGAAAGCTGGTCAGTGAGCGGCAAGCCTCCAAAAAAGTTCCGGCGTTATACAGCGATTATCGGAAAATGCTGGCTGATCACCAATTGGATCTGGTGCTCATCGGTACCCCGGATCACTGGCATGCACTGCAGGCTATTGACGCCATGGCGTCAGGGGCACATGTTTATTTGCAAAAACCCGTTAGCGTTGATGTACTTGAAGGAGAAGCCATACTCCGTGCTGCACGAAAATACAACAAAAAGGTGCAAATAGGCACCCAAAGGCGAAGTACCCCGCATCTGATTGATGCCAAAGAGCGGGTGATCGATAAAGGTTTGCTCGGTAAGGTATCCCATGTAGAGCTATGTTGCTACTATCACATGAGGCGGGATGGAAATCCACCGGTGGAGCCCGTTCCCGACTTTCTTGATTATGAGCTATGGACCGGCCCGGCACCTTTACGGTCCTATGATGGGCTGCCACATGGAAGCTGGTGGCGAACCTTTATGGAATATGGCAATGGCATTACGGGTGATATGTGTGTGCATATGTTTGATGCGGTACGCTGGCTGTTGCAGCTTGGCTGGCCCAGACGGGTCAGTGCAACCGGGGGGATCTACGTTCAAAAAGGAGGGAAGTCTACCATTGCCGACACGCAGACCGCCATTTTTGAATATGATGAGCTGAATTGTATCTGGCAGCATCGCACTTGGGGAAACCCTGCCGATCCCGAATACCCATGGGCATTTATCATTTATGGCGATAAAGGCACCCTGAAGGGAAGCGTCATGAAGTATGAGTTTATCCCTACCGGCGAAGGCGACCGCATTGCGAAAGATGTAGTCTACGAGAAGGAAGAATTTCCAGCGGATTTAAACGAGCCCCGGATTGAACTGCATACGGCACCGGCTACACGGCGCCACATGCTGAATCTCCTGTCTGCTATTGAAAACGACCATCTGCCTGTAGCGGATATCGAAGAGGGCCACATATCCACAGCCAGTTGTATACTGGCCAACCTATCCATGCAGTTGAATAGGCCACTTAGTTACGATCCGCAGCAGAAAATATGTATTGACGATCCGGAAGCGACAACACTCTTGAGGCGGCCCTATCGGAAGCCTTGGCAGCATCCGATAATTACCCTGCCATAAGGTTGTCGCCAGCCGTTCACATCGTTGGAGCTGTACTTGCGCGATCAGCTTAACTGAATTTTTTCGCATAGGTTAGTACGATACCGCCTGTCGAAAGTACCTGAGTAGAGATAAGGGATAAATTGTCAGGGGTTATTCCCCGGCTGAACAAGTGTCGTCCACTACCCAGAATAACCGGAGCAATTCCAATGCGGTACTCGTCAAATAACTGGTCGTTGATAAATGTCTCAGAAAGGTTAGCGCTGCCAAATACATACATATCTCCGTTGCCTTCCGCTTTCAGTTTGGCGATTTCAGCAGAAGCATTTTCTTTAATTAAAGTTGTATTATTCCAGTCGGCCGATTCCAATGTTTTAGAAAAGACGAGTTTCGGTATGTTGTTCATCAGGCCAGCGATAGTTTCTGGTTCCCCCGTTGCTTTTGTCCAATGGGCGGCCATTCCTTCGTAGGTTACCCGGCCGAAAACGAGGTAGTCCGCAGCGTTTAACTGTTCAAGGCTAAATTTCTCAAGTTCCTTTCCCCAAACCACGTTGTGAAAAGGTAGGTCCCAATGCTGGTTGCCTTCAAAATAACCATCCAAGGTAATGATGTTCCACATGATTAATTTTCTCATCGTATCGTCAATTTAGTCCGTTGGTTTAAAAATACGAAGTTAGGCAATTGAATCATTCAATCTGGCGGCAAAAACTGACAGGGTGAGGGGGTGAATGCGACAAAATAATTCATGTAATTCATTGTAACGACAAGCAGTACCTATACAATATGCTGATCAATAAGGCCAGCCCGAAACTAAGCAGCGTACCGATCAATACGTACTCTGTAAGCTTTCTGTCTTTAGCTGTTGATAAGTCGCTAAACCGGAAAATGGATTTTGCTGCAATTAAAAACCCGATTGCCTGCCATTGGTTCATTAAAATGAAGCAGAAGAGAAAAAGCCGTTCCAAATACCCGATATATTTGCCCGCATTGGTGAGCGAATCTTTTTCAAACAGCTTTTCTGGTGGGCTTTGCTGTGCTTCAAGGCCCCAACTCGATAGCGACTGTTTGATAATGATTGAAGAGACAAATGTGATGCATAGAATGGCCAGTAAAAAAAACAGTGTTTCATTTGTCAGCAATCCTTGTATGGAAATGGTAAACGGCTCATAGAGATAGACAGCTATTAGTATGAAGACGCTATGTGCCAATTGGTCTAGCCAAAATAATGTCGGCTTGTTTATTCTGCCGTCCAGGTGTGTTTTTATGACATCAATAAGTAAGTGGCTTGATAGGATCACTAAAAGAGCTTTCCAATAAAAGAAGTCAAATTTCAACAGCACCAGCATCGTTATTGCATGTACCGCGATATGGAGATACAGGTGCCGTGATTTGTGTTTTTTTTCTGACTTACTTTTTACCCATTTGTCGGCTTGGAAAACAAAATCCCCCAAGACATGGGCGAGAACTAATTTGAGGCCTAACGTGATCATAGTCTGCCGATTTGTTGTTTGTAAAAATGCTCCATTCGCATCACCGCATCGTACCCCCCTCTTTTGAGCGCTTCACTGATACTGCTTTGTGATTTTCCCATTTTGTTTGCAATCCCTTCCTGATTCATCTCAGGGTGCTCGATGGCCATTTTGATGACTTCGGCCACCGTAGGGCTCCAATTGTCTATGGTTAGTGCCGCAAGCGATAGCATCAGGTTTAGCACCTCGTCCAGTTTCTTGTTGCCGATCGCAATCCCCAGGGTTTGTTTCCTGAGTGCATCAAAGCATTCGCCAGAAAGGATAAACGCACTACCGGCAGCGGATGTAATCTTGTTGGCGGCGTGTTCCTCGGTGCCCACACCAATGGCTATCCTTACATCAAGTGGAGGTACCTGCCTCATTCCGGCCTTTATGTGGATGGCCGCCTTGAGGGCACCTTCAGGAGCGACGCGAATTTGGAAACTGTCCCCCCGGAATAGTTCCCAGTCATTCGGTTCCTTGCCATATTGGTTCAAGATACGTGTTAGCACGGGTTGCCATTCATTGGCAAGCTTCGTGCGGGAGCTGATGATGTCTCCGGTTAATACGCCTATCATGTTCTTTTATCTACCTTTGGTCAAATATCGGCTTTATATCCGATAACTGCAAATATCGGCTTTATGCCCGATAAAGATAGTTATCGCCCCTACACCCAATAATTGAGGCTATGCTTTTACAAAAAGCTTAGCTATGCAAATATACTAAAATTATTAGTTTTTTTAAGTTGAGAAAGAAAATTTTTTGACAGGGGAGATTAAGGATTAAATAGCGATACCGCCCTCCCGGCCGGTCCGTTTCACATTGCCTTGGTAGTAGTTATGAGCAAAATGAGCCAAAGGGAATCCGACAGCAATGATTAGTATACTAATTCCTTTAATCGCTTCGAACAAATGAACTTGGAATTTTGGTACATTTGTTATAGGCAGTACGATCAAATTCATCATTAACCAGACGAATAGGGCTAAATGTTGGATAAAATAAAAAGAAAAGGACTGTCCAAGAAAAAGCGATAAAAAAATGTATTGCCAAACCAAGCAAGGCAACATCATGGTCTTCATCGTATTATTCTTTTTGATTTATCGTCTATTTTATCAGCTTGTCTTTTTACTAATTTTTGCTTTTCAAAACGGTCTATTAAACTCGTAACTGCGCCGGTGAATAACCCTGTTATATTAGAAAGCTCTCCGGCTGTCATTTGTCCCCGTTGAAGCAAAAAACCTAAATATTTGTGCTTGTCAGTGGTCTGCTGTACTTCGGGATTTTTAGTTGGCCTAATTGCTAAAAATTGAAACAATGTATGCTCTGGGCCAGTTATGTAATGTATGAGGTGCGTATTGCTTCCTCGATTTTCTTACCCTTAAAAGAATGACATTATGTTTTATCACGTTCAAAATTTAATTAATCCTATTGTCGATGATCAACCCGATCCATCGGCAGCCAACGCGCTACAGGAAGGTCTTGGTGGGCAGTTTGGGGAAATGCGTACGATGATGCAGTACCTGTTCCAGAGCTTCAATTTCAGGGGGGACGGTATTCCTTACCTTGATTTAATTCAAGGAATCGGTATCGAGGAAATCAGTCATGTGGAATTGATTACCAAAACGATTTCACGTTTGCTGGATGGTGCGCCGGAATACCATGGCGGGAAATTTGATGTTCCCGGCAAAGGGGGCGCTGCGACCATGGATATGGCCAAAGAGCAACAAAACCCACACCATTTTATTGTTGGTGCACAGGGAGCACTGCCGGTAGACGCAGCGGGCAATCCCTGGAGCGGCTCGTATGTTCATAACCACGGCAACCTGGTACTGGATCTGATGGACAATTTGGTGTTGGAATCGACAGGAAGGACCCAAAAATGCAGAATTTACCAGATGTCTTCCAATAAGACGCTGAGAGCGACGGTGGCTTTTCTGATAGCGCGTGATGAAGCGCATGAAATGGCATTTGCCAAAGCACTGGAAACGTTGGGCATCGACTGGGCAAAAGCTTTACCCATTCCCAAATTTGATTCCTCGCAATATCCCGAGGTTAAGAAATTAATTGATGCCGGCATAAACCGAGAGCAATATACTTTCAGGCTGGACGGCTCACAAATGGAGAAAATTTTCCAGGGCAGTGCGCCTGCCAACGACGGGACTGAGCTGGTGACCTTAAAAGAGCCGAAAGAGTCCTATCCAATTCCGCCTGCCCCCGAACGGCCGGAAGAGTTTGCGCCGGGACTTGATCCCGAATTGCAAGAACTGGCCGATGCATTGAACGAGTTCAAGGAGAAAACGGTGAAGAAAATGGAAAAGAAAGCGGGGCCAAACCCGAGAAGTAAAAAGTAATCTTATATTGAGGCCGGGGTAGTGGGACGCATCACACTACCTCGATGTGGCCAATGAAGAAAACAGCGCTATTGCGGATCTTGTTTGCCGTCTGCCCAACCTGTTGCTGTCAAGGTCGTTTTCTCCAACCATTCGACTATGTCATGAAAAACCAGCTGCCGATCATGTTCGTTGAGTATTTCATGGCGCATACCCGGATAGCATTTCATGTCTACGTACTCAAACCCGCTATCCCGTAGGCCTTTGACGGTTTTTTCCACGCCTTTCCCGAAATCACCGATGGGGTCATCGGATCCGCTTACAAACAGAAACGGCATCCTTCGGGGGATACCTTCCGCCCCGCTTGGCCGGGTTGCTTTGACAGTGAGGGAAATGAGTCCAAAGAACGCGTTGTTGCTGAAATCCACACCGCACAACTCATCATCCAGAAATGCTTTTCTATTTGCTAAATCTGCGCTTAGCCAATTCGTGCCGTCATTCGGTTTTTCATGCTTGAATTTTTGGTTGTTGATGGTCAAAAAAAGTTTATTGAGCCATCTGCTGCGCTTTGTCGGCGCTACCAAGTTGGCCAGGTACAGCACCGGGAGAAACATCGTTGCCAACGGATTCGGGCCGCCTGTCCCCATCAGGATAGCGCCATCAAA
Source organism: Parapedobacter koreensis (assembly GCF_900109365.1). Taxonomy (GTDB): domain Bacteria; phylum Bacteroidota; class Bacteroidia; order Sphingobacteriales; family Sphingobacteriaceae; genus Parapedobacter; species Parapedobacter koreensis. The sequence continues at coordinate 59,129 of NZ_FNZR01000015.1, forward strand.
CCGGTGTGCGGCTTCCTTCAGTAGCAGGCGGGCAACAAAAGAACCCATGGAGTGCCCCATCACGATCAAGGGTATATCAGGGAAACGTTTTATGATGAAACCAGACATGCGTTCGGCTTCAGAGACCAAGAGCTGGTCGGGTTTTTTCCTTCGGAAGAATCCCAATTGCGCTTTGGTTTTCGCTGTACGCCCATGTCCCACGTGATCGTAGGTCAGCACGGCATAGCCTTGGCCTTTTAAATAACTCGCAAAGTCATTGTACCGTCCGCTATGCTCCTGCATGCCATGCAGCAAGAGGATGGCCGCCTTAATAGGGCGTCTGTCCGGCTCGTATGCCGTATAGTGAATATGGTGGGGGACAAGATTTTCCATTGGGATATTTCTCTAATTGATGAAACCAAGCATGCTTTTCACGGTTTCCGCCTGTTGCTGTTCCCTGCTGATCGTGGCGTTATTGTCGCCGAGCTGGAATCCGTAATAGCCAAACTGGGCATGGTTGGCCCCATCTATCCGGACGAATTCCGTTGTCATTGGCAGCTTCGGCTTGTTCGGCAGGATGTCGGCTTCATCCGCCACACCGTCCCGCGAACCGTATATTTTCAGGATGGGCAGCCTGCTATCCGCCAGCGAGATGTCCCGTGGGTGCGTGCTGGCGATCAGGATCAGCCTATCCACGAGGTCAGGATTTTCATACACGAACTGGGCCGCCATTTTAGCGCCTTGCGAATGCCCGGCGAGGATGTAGGTTTTGGTGGTGTCATCCAGCAAATGCAGCTCCTTGGGCTTGTTGTAGCCATATATGGCGAGCCGCCAGGGCATTTTCATTAGGTACACCTGTATGCCGCTGTCTGCCAGCGTCCGGCAGAGTGGCACGTAAGCACGGGGATCGACCATGGCCCCCGGATAAAACAGCAGCACCTTGCCGTATACATCTGCGGGGATGAATAAGTAGTAGTCACCGTTTTGCTCTACGCGGACAGTCCCGCCGTCTTCGAGCAGACCCTTATCCACGTCGTGCGATTGGTAGGAGTACAGCTGCCACGCCATGAAAGTCAGTCCCCCGATTATCCAAACCATCCGCAGGATGCGCCGGAAGCTCCATTTTTTTGCCATATGGTTTTCTTTTGTCAGTCCGTCAATTTACATATTTGACGTACGAATCGCTTATTTCTTACAGGTTTTTATGAATAAATCTTTCCGATGGCCGAAGGCGTGATGATGGTTGATGCTGCTTTCACCCAACGGTTTGAGCGTCTGATGACGGCTCAATGTAGCCCGGTTGTATTTCATTTGCACTTTGTATCTTTGTGCAATGGCACCGATCACCGAAGTAGACCTCCATACGCGGGCATTTCACCGTAATACCGCCGGCCTCACGGCCGAGGACATGGTGAGGCTAAGTATTGATCGGATGCGCTCGGCGCTCGATGCCGCTATTAGGCAAGGGCAGCAGGAAATCCGCTTTATCCACGGCCAGGGTACCGGTGCACTCAAAGAACGCATATACCACGAGCTTCGGATATACGAAAAAAACGGGCTGATCGAATCGTTTGAACCTTCATTTTTCAATAGTGGCGTTGTCAATGTCATTATCCGCTATTGAATTGTTAACGTCTCCTGCCCATCTTTTCACGCCAATAATAATTCCCGTTGCCCAATGCTGCTTAACGATCCAGATATCGTTGCGACCTTCCAAATGCTGGATGAGTGCAAGGGCTTTTTCTTGATGCCCCTCCGGCCAATTCGTTTGGGGCAGCATGTCATCCACAATATAGAGACCTCCTGGGCGGAGCATTGCTAATACCTCGTCCAACAGCAGGTATTTGCCATGCCAGGTGTCCGCAAAAATAAAATCAAAAGATTGCCCCGTATTTGCATGGACCCACTCGGCGCCATCAGACAATACCAATGACAGACGCTCATCATTGCCCAGGTGTTTCCTCGCTATTGCCAGCAGCGCATCATTATGGTCAAAAGACACCAATGTAGATGTGTCATCCATACCGTCAAGTATCCAAGCCGTAGCAAGCCCGCTACCCGTGCCCAGCTCCAGCAATCTCCCTCCGGGCTTGCTGGCGGCCAGCGTGCGCAGCAATGCGCATGTCTGCACGTCTGATGGCATGGTGAAACCAAGTTGGCGTGTTTCTTCGTCAATAGCATGGTATGCCTTCGGAAAGGATTGGTTTATTGTTTCGTTCATGGTGCTATCAAACTTACATAAAAATCGGGAATTATAATCGCGTTCAATAAAAATGGCGGCCACATCGTCCCTCCTTATTATCTTTATAATGAACTAAAGAAT
>NZ_FNZR01000018.1 GCF_900109365.1 Parapedobacter koreensis
TGAGTCTTTAAGCTCGTAGAGGAAATTCTTTTATATCTCTCTTTAGTACAGAGAGTGGTTTGTTTTGTGTTTTTAATTTATAGAGGAAATATACGGCTAATACTATGAAGATGCATGGTTTATGCACACAGTTATCCATCATTTAAAATCTCCTTGCTCAGCCGTTTACCTGCTGTCTGATGTTCGCGCTTCAGCAAAATTAGAGCGATCACACCCATAAAACCAACGGTTGCCAGCACAGTTAAACCTGCTATGTCGTTATTCCACATTTGGTCTGCCCAGTTTTTTAAATTTGGCGCTACAAAACCACCTAAATTACCCACAGATCCAATTAAAGCCGTGCCCATAGCAGCCGCGCGACCAGCTAAATACTGGGTAGGTAAATTCCAAAACAAAGGTTGTACGACAATAAAACCGACCACTGCGAGTGAAATCATGAGCATAAATGGAAAGATTTGTGTCATTTGTGTTGAAAGACCAATGCCTGCAACCGCACATGACAGCATTAAAATGGCCATGCTGTTCCAGTTGGCTTTTTTATCGGCAATCCGGGTAATGATGGGTAATAAAAGCAGGGTACAAATCCATGGTATGGCACTGTAATACCCAACCGTTAAGCCGACATGCATATTTAGTAATGCAGCCAATTTACTTGGTAAGTAAAACAAAACACCATAAACACTCATTTGAATGGTGAAATAAATAAACACGAAACGCCACACGCGCCAGTCGGTAAATACCCGTTGATTGGTTGAATTTTCTGTTCGCTCTTGTAGTGCCTGGTCTTTTGCCAACGCCTGGTTTAATAATCGTTTCTCCTGCTGTGTCAGCCATTTTGCGTGATCAGGTTTACTGACTAAAACAAAAAAAGCGATGATTCCAACCAAAACAGTCAGCGCTCCCTGCACAATAAACATCCACTGCCAGTTTCTAAAACCGAACGTATCACTTGAATCCAGCAACCAGCCCGAAAACGGCCCACCCATCATCAATGCAATAGGCACACCGAGGTAATACCAGCCATAGGCTTGCCCCCTATATGTTTTGGGAAACCAATAAGTTAAGAAGAGAATAACCCCGGGCGAAAAACCAGCTTCTGCCGCACCCAGTAAAAATCTCAAGATATAAAAGCTCGTCTGGTCATGTACAAAAATCATGGCAATGGAGACCAGTCCCCATGTCACCATAATGCGGCTTAGCCATAGCCGTGCGCCAACTTTATGCAAAATTAGATTGCTGGGGACTTCAAACAAGGCATATCCAATAAAGAATATGCCCGCACCAAGTGCATACGCAGAAGCACCGATTCCTGCATCTATCTCAAGATAATGCTTCACAAAACCGACATTAGAGCGGTCAAGCATGGCCAAAGCGAACATCAATACAATTAACGGCAATAAACGAAACTTCACTTTTCGAATCAGCTTTGTCAATTGCGAATGCGCTTCGGGTATCTTTTCCTTTATTGTTTGCATATCGGTTTTCCTTGGTATGAGCCGCTTTAAGGCAACTAAAACGGCTTAAAAATACGCTTATTTATTCATTGTAAACTAAAAACCAATGGTTTTCTGAGTTACTCTCAGAATCACCAGCTTCGTACAAGATTGCTGTATTTTTCGACAGCAATTCCCATTGCGCATGCGAGGAGATCGCTATCGACTTTACTGGTAAGACACTAATCAATCACCACACTTTCAATCCCTTTTTGCAAAGCAGTTTCCTGAATACCTTTGATTCGCTGTCCCTCTACGCGAAATGTAGTAATGTCTGTAATACCAAGAAATCCCAGCATAAATTTCAGATACGGACTAACGAAATCAAACGACTGAAATTCGCCTTCGGAATAAAAGCCGCTTGAAGCGATGGCGATATATGCTTTCTTGTTTTTCAAAAAGCCTTCGGGCGTTCCGTCTTCTGTATAGCGGAAAGTAATTCCCGGCCTTGCAATGTGGTCTAAGTACGCTTTCAGTGTAGAAGGGATCGCGAAATTGTAGAATGGCGCACCAATGACATAAATGTCGGCTTCTTGCATTTCAGCAATTGCTTCTTTCGAGATTTTTATAGCCGTTGCCTGCTCAGGTGTGTGATTTGTCGCAGGCGTAAACCACGAACCTATCTGCAAACCATCCAAATGCGGAAAAGCCTCTTTTGCCAAATCCCTTTCTTTCACAACGCTGTTAGGGTATTTCGCTTGAATTTTATCAATGATTGCGTTCCCCAATTGTTTACTGATTGAAGCCTCACCTTGTGGGCTTGCAATAATATGTAATACTTTTTTAGCCATCTTTTTACTTTTCTAGTGGCACAAAATTAATTACATTTGCTAATAAAAAGTTAGTAGTAAACAAAAGGTTAGTACTAATATTTAGGTTACTGTCAAGGTAAAATGGACCAGAAAATCATCTTTTCAGAAGTGCAATGCACGAAACACATCAATGCAGTGGAGGACGCTTTGTATGTGTTGGGCGGTAAATGGAAATTGCGAATTATTATCGCGTTATTTAGCGGGTATACACGCTTTAACGAATTGCAAAGAAGAATCAACGGCATTTCGGCAAGAGTGCTTTCAAACGAATTAAAGCAATTGGAATTGAACGGCTTGCTAAAAAGAGTTGTACAAGCAGACCAAACACCTGTGGTTGTTGAATACCTTGCTACGGAATACGCAGCAACACTAAAAGACGTTGTTGGTGCGTTAGCCGATTGGGGGCAAAAGCATAAAAAGAAAATTACAATTACCGATAATGTCTAGTCACGGACACGCCAGTAGCCTTTTTTGCTATTCATAGCTTGACCAGACAAGGGGTGTGGTAGACGTACAATCAATGCGTAGTCTTTCACTGTCAATCGCAAATTCCCAATCGATGTAGTCACTTTCCGTGGTCTGTATATCCGAGCAGCTGAATTGGCGATGCAGGACATAAGTCATGCGGAATTTGCCTTTTCCCGATTCGTTGTCAAACGACGTGACCGCGATCGAAATGTTTTCTACGGCCGGCGTCAGGCCGCTTCCGGCATACAGTTCGGCAATATCCCGTTTTAGTCCTTCATCCAACGCTTCACTTATTACACTCGCCAAGCGGGAAGGCACCGATTGAACCAGTCCGATGCCGGCGGCTGATATCTTCAAATTAAGCTGTAATTTTTCCATGACCAGTTATGAAACAACGAACCATTTCCGTACTGCGAATATATAGATTCTGCATTTGTTTTGGTGCACGGCATTCCCAATTTGAAGGAACCAGACGAGGATACGTTCTGCCATACGTTCTTTTTCCAATTCATTCGGTATGTTAGTTTTCATCCGTCGGTGGGTCTCAGCGATTCGACACGGTATCTCCTCATTGCACTTTCAATCTGCCCGCTTTCCGTCGTGTCAGCGAAAAACAGATAACTCGGTGCCCGGATCGGCTCCACCTTGGATATCGTTATCTCAAAGATTTCATTTATCGGAAACTTATCTGTGAAAAGATCGGTAAGAAACCTGACCTTATCAGGATACGACGCGTCGGTATTATCAACAATCCTCGCCGTTCCTTTTAGCTTGTATCCCTTCTGTACAAACACATCCACAAAACTCACGCACACCCTTGGGTTGTGTCTGATGTTCCTTGCGCTACCGGGAGATGCGATATTCGCAATCAGTACGGTCGTTCCGTTATAGTAAGCAAACATTTCCTTCGGTGACACATTAGGTGCATTGTCTTCGTCAACCGTAGCCAACCAGCACAGTACACTTTTGTTGATATAGTCTTCTACGTCTTGATTTATTATCATAGCATCCTTCTGCCGAAATGTTCAAATATAGTCAATGCAAAACACCTGCCTTCAATCGCTACTCAATTTTATATCGGAATGGCTTTGTTTTTTTATAAGTATCCAGAGGATCCCTGCCCCGTTATACCCCAATAAATTCGTTGCCACCCAGCGCTCGGGAAAACTACCGTGCCAAAAACATGGAAAATTCGGATTCGGGAACGTTTTAACCAGATTTGGGAAATGCTTGACGGATTCGGGAATCCGCCAACGGTCGAAGAAAGAATGAAAACGGAGCGAATCAACAAAAAAGAGGATATCTGAAAACCTGATCAAAACCCAACACGTTGAAGGAGGGCAATAAGCCTGTTCCGAAATTTGGCAGTGCTAAAGGCATGTTTGTGATACATGATGATTTTGATGAGCCCTTGGAAGGTTTCAAAGATTACATGTAATGGTAGTTACCCATTGGCTTCGAAGATGTGTTGCAGCTTACCGCACTTTCTTTTTTCCATAGAGACTCTTTTGACCACCTGATCATCGCCCAAGCCATTTGATATAAGCTCAAATTTTCCCGTTTTTGAGCTCAAAAGATGAAGTGTTTGAGCTTATATTTCATTCTGCAAAACTGCAAATCTAAAACGGATCGCCCTAAGGAAGCCCTCTAATTATTCGCCCTCCATCGCTGACAAAGTAATTAGAAATACTCCGAATTTTGCAGTCGAGGAAATTGCTGAAGAAATAGCGGAGCTTATAAAATCAGTATAACAACCTACAAAGGAGTTGCATGGGGGGGATATGCGGAATTACCACTCTTTGGGTAGCCCCACTGTCTTCAGGATATGGTTAGCCTTATCCACCTTGTCCTTGAACAAATCCATTTTCCTGTATTTGTTTAAGCTTTTGTTGACGGTGAAGTCTGCCTTTTCCTTCTTTTTGCTGTTCTTTAGCATACTCATATTTACAAAGTTACGATTTTTTTCGTTTTACAAGAAATGCTTCATATGTTGTTTTTTTATTGAAAGGCTCCCATTTCTTAGCCTTCAAACCGTATACCAAAAAATCTTTTTCTATGGCTTCGAGATTGTTAGAGATTCCCATTTGATAAAGGCGGGTTCTGGCTTTTGTGCTTCCCGTTGCAATGATTGAGGCATCCGGATAACGGTCAGTGAAATGGTAAACAGTCGCGGCAACCGTTGCCAATACCTTTTGACTATCGCCATTATTAGTTACCACCAAATCGTCCACTTCGTTCGTTTCTGGGTTTTTGTCGCCAAAACCTAAGTTGAAAAGGTTTTTTAAGTTGGTTTCTGAGTACTTGACAATTTTGCAAACATCTCCCTTTGGACCAATGCTAGTAAACTCATATACGGTATGTTTGTCGTCAATCTCGATGTGGTATCTATCTTCAATCATAGTTGTTTGGGATAGCTAATGTTCATCAAAGGATAACTTTTGAATTTACAGGCATTTTTTAAAATCTATATTGAAGGTTTAACTGGACCTCCTGTTGTTTCTGGGCAAGCCGCTTTTCGTTGATCGCATAACCCTGCTCAAGATATTCCTTGAGTCGGTGCGTGGCCCAAATGCGGAATTGAGGGCCTCGTTTTGAATTTACTCTATATCCTACTGAAATGATGGCATCCAAATTATAGAATTTCACATTTCTACGTATTTGACGTTTGCCTTCCATTTGAACTACCGAGAAATCCTCGGTAGTTGATTTTTCTTCTAATTCCTTTTCCTTAAAGATATTCCGGAGATGCAAACCAATGGTATTCGTGTCTTTTCCAAACAACTCTGCCATCTGTTTTTGATTCAACCAAATGGTATCCTGTACAAACTTGACTTCTACGAGCGTCTGCCCGTCGCTGCTTTGATAAATTTCAATTTGGTTTCGGCCATAAGGTTGCATTAATGATCACAGCAAAGATAGTAAACAAATTTTTAACTGATAATTTTTTTAGTAAATCATAGAAATTATATCTGAAAACCTTGAGCTCGTGGAAGGCCTGTATTTTCGTTTGAAGTAATCTTAATCTTTGCGTGCTTCCGAGGCAAATATGACATGATTACTTTTTGCGAAGCTCCACCATATCTTCCCAATGCCGTTCCAATATCTCCACCAGTTCAGGATCCATATAGCCATATTCATCAGGGATGTCAAGTATCCGAATATCTTTTTCCTCAATCCAGTTTCCGAATTTTTCCTGTAAGTGTTGCTTATGGCGTTTTTCCATCACCAGGATTAGATCAGCCCATTGGATTGTTTTTTCTGAAACTTTTATCCGAGCGGAAGGGGCTGTACCTGCGGAGCGAACCCGATGCAGCGGATGGTTTTTAAACAGGTCTTCGGCGGTTCGGCTGCGCCATTGGTTTCTACTGCATATGAAGAGGATGTTCATGGCAACGCTGATAGCACCTCCTTCCATTTATCCGATTCTGCATATTGTTTGATCAACGCATTGCGCTGACTGATGAATTTCCGTAGGTAGCCAGTCAGCACCAGCCTATTAGTTAACCTGCCCAAAATACCCAGCGGTGAGCCGAAATCAAACCGGTCAATCATTACAGCCGCACCATTTATTTCTTCAAAGAAATGATCATGGCGGATATAACTAAATGCTCCTTTCACCATTTCATCGCAGAAGTGATACGGCCGTTCATAGGCCGTGATGACGGACGTAAGTCGTTGCCTTATGCCGAAGTGCGTAGCTTCCCAAGTAACGGTTTCTCCAAGCCCAATGAGTCCGGTTGTGATGCCTGCCACAGCCCGCTCCCGTGTGTTTCCGGTAGATAACTGGTGGAAGTCTATGCTTCTGGCCAAGTCAAAGCACACGTCTATTGGAGCAACGATATCGGTTTTCAATTCGATTATAGGCATGATTTAATGATTGCGCAGCCTTTTTTTGCTATTCATAACTTGACCAGACAATGACATGTCGTAAGGCGGTTTCTATTCCACTATTTCAATTCGTGTTATATCTATTCTTTTCCCTTTTTCATTAGCGACATCAATGTCAGTCACTCGTTGTGCTTCAATTCGGTATGGAATGCCGGGGTTATACCAATATTCATATTTATTATTGTCTGTCACGTTGATTTTGGCTGTTTTCATGGCGGTATCCAATTGTTGTTCAGTCACGTCCATTTGTTTAAATACATCATACAGCATATTCCTTGTGTCCTCAGGATTTAATTGCATTTCTTCGATAAGCACACAAAAAGAATTTTCAAAATCCACACTTTCTATATAAATCTTAGTATCCCCGTTTATTGGGTTTCCACCGAACATATTTGGAAGTTCCTGTTGATACTCGATAACTTCCGTGGTTGAATACTCAATCCCAAAAGGAAAGTGTAAATAATGCAACTCTTTAAGAGCCAGCTGTTCAATACCTTCCTTTGAGCCAAATAAACTTTCAAATGGTGTTACCGCCTTTTGAAGCGTTGCCTTGTCGGCTTTTTTAGTCTCAACCATCAAGTCAATGAGGTCGGAAAAAAGCGCTTTCATCATTTTCGCGATCTCTTGCCAATTTTCAACGCCTACAAATTCGCCGACTTCGGTGGTTTCATAAATGACTTCGGTCATTTGATATTTAGACAATTTTTCAATCAAGTTGTTCGGAATATTGAGCCCACCCAAATTGGTTTTGTAGTTCCACCTGATTTTGTAGCTCGTCTCAGTCGAATCGATTACTTCAAAATTGGCGATATATGAAATTGAATCGTTCTTGATTAGTTGCCCTGCTTTCTCCTGTCTTTGAATTTTGGTAACCCGAAAGTCATATGAATCGCCAACGCACCAATATGATACGAAAGGTACACTTGTAGTGTCTGTTTGTCCATGACTGGTCAAAACTCCCAAAAGGACGAATAGGATCAGGCCGAAAGTTGTTTTCATAGTTGTTTTAAATGGTCACATACCGGTTCGGAATGCTTACAATAACACCGGAGCGCTCGGTGCGTGGGAAAATTGTCAGGGTTGAAACTATTGCCAAAACTTGTCTGGTACGGGGTGTTGCTTGAGGAACTTTTTGGCTTCCTCATCCTTCTTTTTGAAGAACGTTGAATTGGAGTATTGAGCAACAGAACCAGTTTGGTGGATATTTTTCTTCTCTTGGCCCTTTTTTTTATTTCTGTGATTTTCCATTTCTACACCGTTCATTACTAACAAAGTTAATCAAAATTTCTTTCTTATGATAAAAGCTTCAAAATTTATGCCTTTCTCAAAAGGTTGCCAATCTTCGTTCAGATAGCCTTGCACGAGATAGAAGGCTTCTGTTATTTCTTCCCAATAGGCCAAAATATTCATCTGGTATAGCCGTGTACGTGCGGCTGTGCTACCTTTGGCGAAGACTGCAGCGTGTGGATGATTGTTTAAAAAATCAATTACTGTATCTGCTACTGTTCCTAAGACTTTCTGGCGGTCGTCATTATTCGAGTTTACCAAATCATCAACATCCTGATGTTTTTCATCCCAGTCACCAAAACCCAAATTATAAATTTTATATGGCCGCTCCTCGATTAGACTATACCGTATAATTTTTTTGATGACCCCCTTCGGACCCTCACTGTAAAATTCATAATAGTGTTCTTCAGGAACCTTCAGATAAGTATATCTATCATCAGCCATTTTCGGTCAGGTCAGATTAAGTTAAAAGAGTTATGCGGCTTAAAAATTTATTTTCCACTTCGTTATATCTAATCCTTATTAATTGCTAACAAAAATAGCTAAAATATTTTAAGTTCACAAAATAGTTCAGATGTTTACATCGGCATTTAACCGACCAAACTTTGAATTTTAATTTCTACCGAATTTGGTTCAACAAACCTATTGCCGGAAATCGGTCAATCAATTCTGTTATGAATTCATCCTTATTCTTCATGCGAATTATAGGGCTATTAGCTGTTAAGTGTAAAAATACATTTTATTGTGCAGAATACATTACACAAGAGCAGCACATTTTGCAAACCCATCAAATTGCTCTATATAGCAGACGAATATGTCAGATCGCAATCCGGTGTGCCCATCGCTTGACTCGATTACAGCGCGTGGAAATGCTCCAAAGGCTTGCTCAGCGATATAAAAAGTTGAAATAGTTTTGCTATTATTGTTCCAATAAACCGAAAGTCAGTCAATGTACATAACCATCTCGATTGGAAAAAGGGTTACGTAGTCATTTAATATCGTCCAATGGGTTGAGACTAATGTAGGCAAGCTGACAAGAATTTTTTATAAACAGCCATGTTAGAATACCACGAATACGAGAAAGCCGTTTTTGATTGGTTGAAATCAAAATATGATAAAGAAGAATTTACGTTTTCGCTACGGCAAGTGGCGAGCAAAGGAGCAGAAACGGATTATTTTATCGGTACGAGCAAGTCGAATTATTTTGCTACTACGTTCTGGTATATTTCTGTTAATTTTCCCGGCTCTGCAGGAGATTTAATTATGTTGCATTTCGGTTATACAAGAAAAAATGAGGAGCTATCTTATTATTTTGAGTTTAACCAAACTAACAGCCCTCATGATGCTCAAAATACATCGGCATTGAATCTTATCAAGGAATTGAAGGAACCCTTAGAGTCGAAATTCGGTTTTCGGCGACCGTTCAACCCAAATGCCAAGATGTACAATTATCATCTCAAACCGATGCAAGACGCTTATGTTGATATTCAAACAATGTTCCAAGATATCGACAAACAGCTATATGACGTCATCGCACTGGTTGATGAGTACATCCTGAAAGAAAAGCAATCAAATCCCGAATTTATCGCAAGACGATTCACCAAAGAAGATTTTGAAGCTAATTTACAAAAAGCTTTAGATCGAATCGAAAAACATCAAAATACTAAAGCTAATAATACAACGATACAAAATGCTGTGGAAGTACTAAACGAGGATCAGTTAGTAGGCGATCCTGATCATGTGCCCAAATATAGGTATCGTACCATCAACCAAATTCTCTACGGTCCACCGGGCACTGGCAAAACTTATAATTCCATTAATGAAGCTTTGAAAATTATCGATGACAGTGATGTCAAGGTTCTCAATTTCAAAGACCGTATTGCCGTCAAAGCTCTATTCGATAAAAAGGTACAAACCGGTCAAATCGTCTTTACTACATTCCATCAAAGTATGAGCTATGAGGATTTTATAGAGGGGATCAAACCCGATATCGAGGAAGACGATGATGGAAGAAGATCAGTCGTGTACGACGTTAAAGATGGGATATTCAAGTTGCTTTGTAAGCGTGCTATATCGGAATACTATCGGTTTAAAGAAAAACGCGAGGAAAAGACACCACTGGATAGGTTGTCTGTTTTTGACGATGCGTGGAATAGCTTAATTGAATTAACGCAATCCTATATCGATTCCAACGAACCGATGCACTTGGAGACGCTTACTGAGAAGAAACTAAGTGTTGTCTCCATAACCAATCAAGGAAATCTAATCATTAAGCCACAGGTTATAGGAGCATTAGAATATACTGTATCGTATGCTCGGTCTAAGAAACTGTTTGACGCATTCCCAGATTTGAATAAAGTTAATAATATCGATAAGGAGTTTCGGTCGGTTATCGGCGGTTCCAATGCTACAGCTTATTGGAGTGTTATTAAATATTTAAACAAATGGGTGAGCGAGCATGGACATACCGCCAAAAAAGAAGAACCGATCGCTATTGATGAAAAGCTAATCACATTCGATCAGGGATTGGTTAAGAAACATGTCAAGGAGAAAACAACCCCATATATCCTCATCATCGACGAAATCAACCGCGGCAACGTGTCCCAGATTTTCGGTGAACTGATTACGTTAATCGAGGAGAGCAAGCGTCTTGGTAAGGAAGAAGCGCTGACTGTCACGCTCCCTTACAGCAAGGAGACCTTTGGCGTACCACCAAACCTGCACATTATCGGCACCATGAATACTGCCGATAGGAGCGTGGAAGCGCTTGACGCTGCCTTAAGGAGGCGTTTCAGTTTTACTGAGATGCTGCCTGATCCAGCGCTTATAGCCTCGGCGGGTGCTTTGAACCAGAGCGGAGGCAAACTGTATGACCTCGATTTAGCAAAACTGTTGGAAACCATTAACCGGCGTGTAGAAAAGTTGGTAGACCGCGATCACCAAATTGGCCATAGCTATTTCCTTTCAGTTGTCAGCTGGGAAGACCTTCGGCAAGTGTTTTACAGATGCTTGATTCCGCTATTGCAGGAATATTTTTTCGGCGATTATGGTAAGATCGCATTGGTACTTGGAAAGGGATTTGTGATGGAGAAACACGCTGGTGTCGACGCAGATTTTTTTGCCGATGTGTTTGATGATTACGAGGGGCTGGCTGAACGCAAAGTGTATGAAATCCGTCAATATAGTCCTGAACAGATAGAAGATTTCAAAATTGCCATTCACGGCATCAAGATTTCTTGACCCTTGAAAAAAAGACACGTCATCACGGTTTATGAGCATGAAGTGCTCAGGATAGGTGAAGGTCGATTAAGCAGGAAACAGCTTGAGTCCCTTCAACGTCATTATGGTAATAGTGTGCCTTACTTTAACCTCGTACACGATGGAGTAAAATTTAAAGAGTACGTCGGTGTTATTCAAGAGGGGCAGACGGTCATCGAGGTGTTGCCCAAGGCCGACCGTGCCAGAGAACCTTCGGAAGCAATGGAAACCAAATGGCGGAAGGTGCTCATCGGTATGCTCAAAGTGGTTGGGGCGTTTCAGGTTAGGTCAACCAGTCAATCCGATCTCACGTTACAATCCAATCATATTCTTGATCTGTACTTTGAATTATTCATTAGGGAGGTGGAGGGACTACTTCATCAGGGGCTCGTCAAGCAATACCGAAAGACCGAGGGCAATCGTACTGCTCTTAAAGGTGCTTTGGTCTTTAGCAAGCACCTACAACAAAACCTGGTACATCAAGAGCGATTTTATACCAGACACTATGTATACGATATACAGCACCTGATCCACGCTATTTTGTACAAAGCAATATGCCTGCTTAAACAGATTAATACCAATATCAACTTACACAGCCGCATCGGTGTGTTGTTGTTGCATTTCCCACCCATGCCCGATATCCGAGTAGATGATGCGACTTTTGAGCGGATTACATACACCCGCAAGACTCGGAATTACGAATCTGCGATTTCCATTGCCCGTCTGTTGCTGTTAAATTATCATCCTGATTTAAGCGCGGGGCGAAATGACGTGTTAGCCCTTATGTTTGACATGAATCTGCTGTGGGAACAATTCCTGTTTGCATCGTTGCGTAAGCACCTAACGGGAAATTATATCGTGACGGCACAGACCACTAAACCGTTTTGGAAGCCCGATTCTGGATATACATCTAGCATGAAACCCGATATCTGGATTAGAAGAGGGGAGGAGAGTTTTATTCTTGATACGAAATGGAAGCATATTCAGGGTTATAATCCGTCGCCTGATGACCTGCGGCAATTATATGTCTACCACGAGTATTATAAGGCTCGGAAGGTAGCATTGGTATATCCAGGGGAAACTTCCAATTCACGACAGGGGAAATATTATGAGCCTCATTCCAATACACTTGGGAATAAGCATTGCAGCGTGTTGTGTTTTACGCCTAACGGTGACGTGATTGAATGGCAAGCGGAAATAGCAAAAAGAATCACAAAGTGGGTTACTTTTCTTTATAGTCCTATTGATTCTGATCGCCCGTAATGCCATTGACAAACGTGTCAATGAAATTTAAGATTTTATTTAGGATTCGATCTCCCGTGTTCTTACGCTGCAAAATAGAAGGTTTTTCTCCCTCAATCAAATCCAATATTTCATCCCGTAATGGTTCTCGTTCAGCGAACAGGTAATTTTCCACCAACCTCTCTGTCTTATCTTCGGATAAGTTTTCTTCCTTCACCAGCTCTTTAAACGCTCGTTCTTGCTCCTCGTTCCAAAATTTCTCGAACTCATCTGGGATAACGTCGGTGTCATTGATTTCAGGCAGGTTTACTTGGATAAACTTCTCAATCAGTTCCCTTTTACTCCTTAAAGAAACTTCGTTATTGAGTAATGTAAATATTTCTTTTTCAATGTTTTCTCGATCTTTTGGGTTGTGCTTCGATTTGAATATGATTAGTAATTGAAGGATATAACTTACATTAATCGTATCACGCCTGATCAACTCCAATTCAAAGTCAATATCATTTAAAATGGAAGCTTTATCATTTCCATCTTTTGTGGATATGCGGTCTTTTATATCCAGATATTTGCTTGTATAATCCGCAAAGAGCTGTTCCTCCATTTCCAGATCGTCCCAAGCAAATTCAGTATAGTGGCTCATTTTTTTGTGCAATCGCATCAATGTCCTGAATGTCAGGATAAATTTGAGCTTATCATCCTCTGAATATAGGTCGTCAACAGCATCGATTTGAGGGGCAATTTCTAGTAATTTTTGGGTTGCCTCATTAAACTTCGCTACGTAGTGCTCGTAAGGTTCAACAATGATTTCGTCAATGGCGTCCTTGTTGCTGAATAATGCAATAGCCTCGTCGGTTTTTTCTTTTAAATTTCGGAAGCAAACGATATTGCCTTGCGTTTTGTTCTTATCGAAAATGCGATTGGTACGACTAAAAGCTTGTATTAAGCCGTGGTACTGGAGGTTTTTGTCGACATACAGGGTGTTGACATATTTACTATCGAAACCGGTGAGAAACATGTTTGCTACCAAAAGAATATCTATTTCATTGTACTTCGCTTTTTTGGCGATGTCATTATAATAGTTATAAAAGCTTTGGCTATCATTTGTGCTATGTGCTGTCCCAAAGAGCATGTTGAAATCATGGACATAGCTATCCAAAACCTCCCGCCGATGTGGCCGATAGCCACCCTCCTCGTCATGCTCAGCAGCTATATTTAAGTACGAAGCCATACGATCATCCATCTCGTCCTCATTTTGAGCAAAGCTGAAAATAGTTACCACATTCAAGTCATGTTCACCCCTCAGTTTCTTGGCTTTAAAAATCTCATAATAGCGGATTACCGCATCAATATCCTGTACACACATCATTGCACAAAACTGTCGGTTTTGTGTTTTCTGATCATGGTATTGAATGATATAATCTACGATGGCATTTTTTCGTTCGGGCGCCTCAAACACTTCCGCTTCATTGATTTCTTCCACTTTCAAATCAACGATGTGTTCCTTTTTCTTGAATGTTTGAATATATTCGACTGAGAACTTCAATACGTTTTCATCCCTGATCGCATCCGTGATTACATATTTGTGAAGGCACTGACCAAATAAGCTTGCCGTAGTTTTTTCACCATTGGCATTCTCTGCT
The DNA here is from genome assembly GCF_900109365.1 of Parapedobacter koreensis. GTDB lineage: Bacteria > Bacteroidota > Bacteroidia > Sphingobacteriales > Sphingobacteriaceae > Parapedobacter > Parapedobacter koreensis. The sequence goes on from NZ_FNZR01000018.1 coordinate 14,089, forward strand.
AAAATGGGCGTACCCGTAAATCCGAATAGTTGGATGTTTGAGAAGTAGTTCACAATGTGCTTATGTGTATCACCAAATTGCGACCGATGGCATTCATCGAAAATAAAGACCATTCGTTGGTGCTGCATACGAGCCATTTTGGCGATACTTCTGCCGGATATTGCGTTGTTGAGCTTCTGGATGGTAGTTATGATAATCTTTACATTCGGATCATTGAATTTTCGGATCAGCTCGTCCGTATTCGCTGCTGCACTGACCGAACCCTTGCTGAACTTTTCATATTCCTGATTGGTTTGGTAATCCAAATCTTTTCTGTCGACCACAAAAACTACTTTCTTGATGGCTGGAATTTTGGATAAAATTTGGCTTGCCTTAAAACTGGTCAATGTTTTTCCGCTGCCCGTCGTGTGCCATATGTACCCGTTTTTTTCAATGTTGTATCCATTCAAGATTTCATTTTCGGTGACTTTTTTGATGATTTTTTCGACCGCGTAATACTGATAAGGTCTCAATACCATTAACCGTTTATCAGTTTCATTCAGCACAATGTACTTACAAATCATTTTGCTGACGTGGCAGGGCTCCAGAAAAGTGTCTGTAAATCCATTTAGGATGTTGTTTAGCGGTTTGTTATGCTCGTCGGTCCAGTGGAATGTTTGAAGAAATTCCTGTGGATGTGAGCCAAAGTTGCTAAAGTACTTAGTGTTTACCCCGTTACTAATTATAAATAGCTGTACAAAGTGGAAGAGGCCTTTCCCCGCTCCGAAACTATGTTTCTGATAACGGTTAATTTGATTAAAGGCCTCTTTCATTTCCAAACCTCGGCGTTTCAATTCAATCTGAACCAGCGGCAGTCCGTTAATCAGCAGGGTGACGTCATATCGGTTGTCATATTTTCCCTCTTGTTTTATTTGGTTTGTCACTTGATACTCATTTCGGCACCAATGTTCCACATTCAGAAACTCAAAGTAGAGATTATCCCCATTGTCTCTAATGATATGCTGTTTCTCACGAAGCGTCTTTGCTTTTTCGAATACCGAGCCTTTGTTTAGGAGGTTCAATATCTTGTCGAACTCGCCATTACTGAGTCGCATTTGGTTGTGCTTCTCCAATTGTGATTTCAAATTTGAAAGCAATGATTTCTCATCAATAAGAGAAACATAATCGTAACCCAATTTTTGCAATTGGACGATAAGTTGTTTTTCTAATATTTGTTCAGTCTGTCTGCTCAAAATGTGATGAATTAGGAGTTGGTTTTGTTAACCAATAATCAAATGTAACAAAATAATGAATTCTTGCTTTGATTTACTCCTAATTCATCAGTAATCTATCTTAAACTTTTAAACATCTGCTCAATGGCTTTCTTTTTCTGCTCCAAATTTGGATGTACATAAAGATTCAATGTGGTGCTGATATTTGAATGTCCGAGCAGTACGCTGACCGTTTTATAGTCACAATTGCTTTCGATGCATCGGGTTGCAAAGCTGTGCCTCAGCCCATGAAATTTAAGCTCAGGCATCCCAAGCGCTCTCATCAAATTTTTATAGTAACTCCTGTAAGTCCTTGGTTCGGTTGGCTTGGAGTCATTGGTTAATACAAAAAACGACTTATTTACAATCCTCTTTATTGGCTTAAGCATTCTTAGCAAGTCTTTACTCATCGGTATTTCGCGGATTGAATTCTTGGTTTTTGGAGTGTCCAAGATGAGTTCGGTTTTCCGTATCCCGTCTTCTACCACGTAGATTCGTTGAATCGTTCTTCTTACATTGATTATCCCGTTATCCGTGTCAATGTCTTCCCAAGTCAGTGCACATACTTCTCCAATCCGCACCCCAGCGCTCAAACAGATGTACACGCCGAGATTTCTGAATGTAAAATGTTCTTGGACATAATGCATGATTTTTTTTTGATCCACACGGTTCAATATCTCGATGTTGTGTTTTTCGCGTTCCGTAGGGAATTGAATATCGAACGGACTGTATTCCATCCATTTATTCTTTGCTCCAAATTTGAGTATCATTTTCAGCACTATTAAGATATCCTTTACTGTCTTATGGCTTAAGCCAGTATGGAGTTTTTGAAAGACAAAAGTTTGTACTTCCGATTCTCCAATTTCGCACTTTTCGCCAAAGGTGGGCAATAGATGGTTTTCAATAAGTAGTGCGTAAGCCGAAAAGCTAGATTTTTTCACATAATGTTTTTTGTCTACTTTCCAAAGTCTGGTTACTTCTAAAAATTGTTTCTGTTCGTTCATGAAAATTAAAATTTAAGGTTTTTGCGTAAAGTCGCAAAGAACCATAAATAGGATTTTAAAACCTTAAGGAAATTAATTAGCGAATGTTCCCAATTTGAGATTTCCGGGGTTTGAGGGGGAGTGGACAACGAAGAAGTTGGGGGACGTTACGGATAAGATAAATAGTGGAAAAACTCCTTT
>NZ_FNZR01000020.1 GCF_900109365.1 Parapedobacter koreensis
TTTTCAGCAAATCCAGACAATACAAATCCATCATGCAGGATCGTGTCGGCATTGGTACGATGGATCCTGCGGAGCGGCTTTCGGTCAATGGCAATATCCGGGCGAAGGAGGTGAAGGTGGAAATGGCCAACTGGCCTGATTATGTGTTCAAAAGGGATTATCCACTCATGCCACTGCCTGAACTGGAAACCTTCATCAATGACAACGGCCACCTGCCGGGAATCCCGTCCGCAATAGAAGCGGAAGCCAGTGGCATCGGCTTGGCTGAAATGAACCGGAGACTGCTGGAGAAAGTGGAGGAGCTGACATTGCACCTGTTGGAGCAACGCAAAATGATCATCAATCAGCAAGAAGAAATAGCAGCGATGAAAGAAAGAATGGGAGGGATATAACCTGTTAATAGCTTATTTATTAAAAAATGATGAATCATGAAAATACACGTTAGAACGAGTCAGGTTGTTATATTATTGGTTTTTTTTGTGGCTTTTTTCAGCACGCAGATTGGAATAACCTTCGCGCAGGTAAGGAATGACGCGGAATCCAATTTGCCTGCGGAAGGCTCGATACCTGAATCGAGTTGGGGTACCTATTTATTGGGCAACAATGTGACTACGGAACGCAACTTAAGATTTGGGGTATCCAATGATTTGTATACAAAAGCTGAAATCCAGTTGTGGAATAACAACACCTCTCAGGGTCATATCTATTTCAAGACCACAAATTCAAGCGTCAGTCCAGCTGTTGAGCGGATGATTATCCGGTCAAACGGTAACGTCGGTATCGGCACGACAACCCCCCAAGCCAAGCTGGCCGTAAATGGCAACATCCTTGCCAAAGAAGTGAAAGTGAAAACGGATATCGCCGTACCGGACTATGTGTTCGACCCGGAATACGAACTGCCCTCACTGGCCGACGTGGAAGCCTACGTGAAAGAGCACAAGCACCTACCGGAAATCCCCTCTGCCAATGATATTGAAAAGGATGGCCTTGACCTCGCGGAGATGAACCTGTTGCTGCTGAAGAAGGTGGAGGAGCTGACGCTGTATCTTATGGAAGAGCGAAGGGAAAGGACAGTATTGGAAAAAAGAATGGATGCTTTGAAGGAACGGGTGAACGACTTCATTGAAATTTCTGAAAATCCACAATTCTTGCATTAAACATGGAGGAAATTACCAACCATTTGATAGGCACTGTCTATCGAATTTATAATCTATACCAAGCTTTCGTGAGTCAGTGAATAAATTAATTAAATAATATTGTTATGAAAAAGATATCCCTTGTTCTGCTTCTTTTTACATGCTCATGCTCGTTGTTGTGGGCGCAAAATGAATATCCAACGGCCAAAAACGAGTACATAAAGATCGACGGTGGCGGCATAAATTTCTTAAAGCCTGTGGCCACCGGAGGGTGGGCAAGAGGAATCAATTTTTATGACACCAATCGGGAAAACCGTTATATGGCAATGGGATTGCATGGAAATTCCGAAAACCTTTATCGCTTTTATATCGCATTTGGCCAGACTCCTTGGGAAAGCAGCTTGGGGCTTTATATTTTGCCGAACGGCAATACCGGCATTGGTACGGTCACACCCCAAGCCAAACTGGCTGTAAACGGTAACATCCTGGCCACGGAGGTAAAAGTGAAAACGGACATCGCCGTACCGGACTATGTGTTCGCGCCGGAGTACGAACTGCCTACACTTGCCGAAGTGGAAGCCTATGTAAAAGAACACAAACACCTACCGGAAATCCCCTCGGCGGCAGACATAAAGAAAGACGGACTAGACCTCGCCGAAATGAACCTCCTGCTGCTGAAGAAGGTGGAGGAGCTGACGCTGCATTTGATTGAGAGGCAAAAGGCAGAACAAGAGATAATACGGCAGTATGTAGCTTTGAAACAAAGGGTTCAGGCATTAGAAGGCAGTGCACATGTTGTTGTAAACCCCGAAAATTAATTGAATAGTGAAAGTCAAATTCGACTTAGACTTTTAAATGAAAGAAATGAAAACACCAAAATTTTATGGGCTGCTATCATTGTTGATTGCAATAATGACTCTTTCCCTTTCCGGTGTATGGGCGCAGGTTTTAAAGCCTGTTCTACCCAATAATGTGCCCCCTTCGCCAACGGCTGCCGGGCTTGGTCAATACGGGGAAATTGAAGTGGGGCACTACAGCGGTTTACCGAACACCTCCATTCCCTTGTACACATACTCCCAGGGCGGATACGATTTTGGAATAGCCCTTAGCTACCAGAACGCCGGCCTGCGGTACCTGGATGAGGCGTCCTATGTTGGCTTGGGATGGAGTTTGAATTGTTCAGGCGTAATTACCCGCTCAATAAAGTGGGTGGAGGATCTCATGCCGGGTGTTGGCTATTCACGGGTTCATCCCAATAATCTCGAAGTGTGGGAAACGGATACCGAACCGGATATTTTTTACTACAATGTCAATGGAATAGCGGGCAAATTTGTACTTCCCTATTCTTCAGGGACGCTTTACGCGAAATCGCTTAACCAACAGGATGATACGAGGATATACTTGGATGCAAACAACAACTTTGTGATGACTACCCCTGACGGTATAATATACCGATTTGAACATAAGGAAATGGCGAAGGTGACCAGCAATAATGTATCGGCAACCCGCATATCAGCATGGTACTTAACCCGTATTGAACTTTTGAACAAAGAAATTATTTTGTTTAAGTATAAGCCTAACCCCCTGAAATTAAAAAATAGCACCACACAGGGGCATGTGACACAGACGTTGAGTATGATACCCCAGTCCGGATCGCCGAATCCAAGTTGTTATGAGTATTTAGGGTACCCTCAAACCCTTGGTTCTAATACATCCACGGAAACGGATGAGGTGTTACTGGAGTCTATCGAAGGTAAAAATGGCAAGGTCACCTTTGCTTATTCTGCACGGAATGATATCGGTACCGTTAGCGGAAGCGCGAGCAGGGTCCAGTCCATCTCCGTGCTGAATGGCAACGGGGAAATCCGCAAATTCACCTTCGGGTACGGCTACTTTTCCTCGGGCAACTCAAACACCGTTATTGGGAACAGGCTGAAGCTGCTTTCGGTTACGGAGACAGGCGTCGGGGTAAACAACCAGTCAAAGGTGCACTCATTTTATTACAATGAGGGTACGATACCGGACAAAACGCACCTTTCGGGCAAATATTTTGGGTTTTACGATACCAATCCCACGGTCGCATTGCTCAACAAAATTGTATATCCGACTAAAGGGTACACGGAGTTTACGTATCAGAACCATGACTATTCCGCTGCTCCCGTGCCTAACGCAGGTATTCTTCCAAAAGACCTTGGGGTTCGCATATGGAAAATAGCGAATCGTGACGCTACCGGCACCTTGCTACTTGACCGGGAGTACACCTATACCAAAAAGAATACCGCGGGAAACCCAGTATCCAGCGGGAAGCTGATTTCGTATGCGACCAATCAATACGAATCCTCCCAAATAGTAGATGTGCTCTGCAACAACACAACGTATCTGATCAAAGTGAACAGGCGTATTACCTATTCCACGAGTATCGTTCCGTTGGGCGGTTCTTCCACCGTCGTAGGGTATGACCAGGTAACAGTGACGGATAAAGACGGACAGGGCAACAACGGTAAATCGGAGTATTACTATGTGAATAACGTTGACAGCTACAGCAATATCATCCCCGGTTTGCAGGGTACGCATGATTATAAAAACGGCACGCTTACCACGGAAAGGCAATATCGGTGGGACGGTGCTGCTAATGATTTCCGTATTGTGCGTGAGGCACGCTATCAGCAACAGTACCTGGAGACGGTAATACACCAAGGGCTTGTATATGTGCCGGGAACGACCGGCGGCAGCTACAGCGTTTCCAGCTTTAAATCCCGGCCGCAGGGGATAACGGAAACCAAATATGAAAGCACATCGGATAGTTTGCAGACGTCACATAGCTATACATACAGCACGAATTACCTTCAGCCGGAAGTTGTGCAGACCACAGGCAGTTCAGGCAAGGTGGAAAGAATTTCAAAACGTTACCCATACCATTTCACTTCAACCGGGGTTTATGCAGCCATGGTATCCGTCAATCAGCTGAATCCGGTGATTGAGGAAACATACAGCGCGGGGGGCGTTACGATGCATACGGCGACCACCTCATACCGGCAGATTGGTACAGGCGCAAGCGCCATCTATGTGCCGGATTCTATAAAAACCCGTAAATATGGCTCCCCATCCACCGAAAACCGGATTATTTTTTCCAACTACACGGGCAACGGGAAATTACAGCATGCCAAATTAGCCGACGGTCCGCCGGAGGCATACCAATGGGGGCACGGGCAGGAATTCGTTGTGGCTGAGGTAACCAACGGCAATAACAGCAGTGACACGTACAGCATTTTTCCAAGCTATGGCAATGTGTCCGTCCCCATTACAATTAGCGCAACCAACAGCTTCACGTTTACATCAATGGCACCGGGTGACATTACCTTGCAACTGCTGCAAGGGACTTTCATGGGTTCGGGTATCACCCTGTCAATGTCCTATACGATCAGCGGTCCGCTGAGCCGGTCGGGTGCGTTCTGCATGAACAACAACCCAAATGACCCGTGCTATTACACGAATGTGAATAACAACAAGGTTGTCATCAGCAACGCACCGGCAGGAACTTATACTTTGTTGATACGTTCAAACACGACAATCAGCGGAAGCACCGCAGGTGTCAGTTGCACGTATATGGGCGGGCAGCTTGCCGCGACGGCATTGAAAGACTTTTTCTACGAGGGCTTCGAAGAGGCAACCGGGGCTGCGACCAGTATGCCGTATGCCGGCAAGCGTTATCGGTCTGGTACCTATACCGTGCCGTTCACCAGACCCGACAATCGGCAGTACACGGTTGAATACCGTTATTTACAAAACGGGAAGTGGATATTCCAGAAAAAGGCATACCAGAACAATATGGTGCTCAACGAGGGTACAGCGATTGACGAGGTGCGGGTTTACCCATCTGGTGCGGGCATGGCCACATATACCCATGAACCTATGATAGGGGTGACCAGCAAAACGGATGAAAACGGACGCACGGTATTCTATGACTACGATGCATTCCAGCGGCTTTGGCGCATCAGGGATGATGAAGGGAACATCATTGAGGAGTATAAGTACAATTACCGGACTAATTAAGCGCACTAACCATGAGAACAAAAACAATCATACACGGCGCATGGGGAATATTCAATGGTCTGATAGCGCTGCTTTCTCCATTAGTGTCGTTGGGGCAGGCGAATCCAACCTACAACAGTTACAGCGGGCAGCAGGAACTGTACGGTACGCAGAGCGTGCGGTTGCTGCCCGGTTTCCACGCCCCTGCAGGCAGTACGCTGCGGGTTTACATCATCAACGAGGAGGAACTCGGCCCCGGAGGTGCCACTGCCCAGAACTTTGTCGAGAAAACAGTTTACCTGCGACCGGGTTTGAGTGCTCCGTCATTAACGGGCGACGCCATGCGCGACATTGCCTATTATGACGGTCTTGGACGGCCCTTGCAGGAAGTCCAGGTGAAGGCTGCGGAGAATTACAAAGATGTGGTGACACCATTTGCCCATGATGCATACGGAAGACAGGCCTACCAATACCTCCCGTATGCCACCACGGCGGGGGCCGGAGGAGCGTTCAAGGCAAGTGCCACCTCGGCGCAGGCCAGTTACTACAGCGGCACGCCGCCTGCCGGCCAGGCCGCAAATGCACATGCCTATAGCCGGAAGGTGTATGAGCCGTCTCCGCTAAACAGGGTGAGGGAGCAGGGATTTCCCGGGGCCATCTGGCAACCCGGCAGCCGTACGGCCACATCCGGCCGTACCGTGATGACGGTGTACACCACCAATAACATCACGGGTTTCAGCTCCCCCGCCACCACGCGCAGGGTGGCGAGGTATGGCGTATCGCTTGATGCCGCGGGAAAACCCACATTGACGGTAAACAGCGCCTATGGGGCAAACACGCTCCATGTGGCTATCATGAGGGATGAAAATTGGGTGGACGCCGGTGCGAGCAGTTTCAATAGCCGCCTGAATACGGTGGAGGAATACACGGATAAGGCAGGGAAGCTCATCCTGAGGCGCACGTTTAACCTCAACGGTACCACACAGGAAATATTAAGCACCTATTATGTATACGATGACTTGGGCAACCTGACCTTCGTATTGCCACCGGGGAGGGACGCGGATTTCAATCCGGACAGCGAGGCCGTGCCAACGCAAACCAAGCTCGACCAGTACGCCTACCAGTACCGGTACGATGAACGGAACCGGCTTGTGGAGAAACAACTTCCGGGCAAGGGCCGGGAATACATCGTCTATAACAGGCTGGATCAGGCGGTGGCCACGCAGAATGCCGAGCAGCGCAGGAAAACACCCCAGGAATGGTCGGTCACCAAGTACGACGGGCGCGGCAGGGTGGCGCTGACAGGGCTCTGGAACCATCCCGGCACTTCTGCCAACACCGATCACCGCCTGGCTGTGCGGGACTCGGCTTATGCCGGGGGGCAATGGGAAAACCGGATAGGTACCGGCATCGGCTACACCTATTCGGCATGGCCCCGGGGAGCCATTGGCACAATGCTGACACTGCATTACTATGATGACTACGCCGTGCCGGGCTTGCCTACGGAGTACAACAAGCAGAATGAACACAGCAAGAAAACCAACGGGCTGCCGACGGTGACACGGACCAAAGTGCTGGGAGCGGGTACCGGTACTTCCAACATGCTGTGGAGCGCCGTGTACTACGACGACCAAAACAGGGAAATCAGGCATTTCAGCCAGCATTACCAGAATGCAACGGTTGCGCTTGGCAAATACGATGAAGTTGTCAATGAATACAGCTTCACTGGGCAATTGCTGAAAAGCACGCGCAAGCACTACAACGGGAGCAGCACACCGGCAGTCACCGTAGCCACGGAGCACACGTATGACCACCGGCAGCGGCTGAGGGAGACGCGCAAGTCACTCAACGGGGCTGCGCCCACGACCATTTTGCGCAATACGTACAACGAGGTGGGGCAACTGGCGAGCAAGGCATTGCACCGGAACAGCAACGGCACCTATGCACAGACGCTGAATCACGGATATAATCCCCGCGGGTGGCTTACCTCCACGGCCACCGCGTCGAACCTGTTCAGGCACTACCTGAAATACCAGGACGGCCCGACGCCGCAGTACAACGGTAACATCAGCCGTCAGGAATGGCAGCATGAGACCGCAGCGCTACAATATTACAACTATACCTATGACCAAGTGGGCCGCCTGCTTGGCGGGATAACGGGATCCGGCAAGGATGAACGGGACATCCGTTATGACCGTATGGGCAACATCACGCAGTTGCGGAGGGATGCCGGGGGAACGCTGCTTGCGTTCAATTACGGGACGTCCGGCAACCAGTTGCAGAGCATCACCAACGGTGCCACCACCTACCTTTACGATGCGAATGGCAACATGACGCGCGATGGCAGGCAGAACAAGGCGATTGGATACAACCACCACCTGAACCTGCCGGTATCGGTGGCTGGTGCGGGCAGCTATGTGTATGACGGTACCGGCCGGAAACTGCGTGCCACGATCAGCGGCATCAATACGGACTACATCGACGGTATCGAGTGGCAGGATAATGTACTGACGGTCATCCACATGGAGGAGGGCCGTATCCTTCCCGGCGGAGCGGGCACTTACCAGTATGTACTGAAGGACCACCAGGGCAACAACCGGGTTGTTTTCAGCCCCGGCAGCGCAAATATCCAGAAAACCGACTATTACCCGTTCGGGAAGCACTACCAGTCGGGCACCATACTTTCCCCGAAAGATCGCTATCTTTACAACGGCAAGGAACTGCAGGACGTAACGGGGTATGTCGATTACGGGGCAAGGTTCTATGACCCGTTCATTGGCAGGTGGGGAAGTGTTGACCCGCTGGCGGATTCGATGCGTAGGTATACGCCTTATAACTATGCGTTTGATAATCCGATGCGGTTTATCGATCCGGATGGGCGGTTGGCATTGCCTCCGAATGAATATGCATATAATGCAACGACAGGGGAATACACGTATGTCAGCGATTTAGGGGGTAATGAATTTGATGTGGTCCACTATACCGACGGTAAATCGGTTGTTGATCAGAGCCACGTCGAATACAGCTATGTGATAGGCAGTCCCTATGGCGATAAAGGGCAGCGGGCCGGAGTCGGCCTTTGGAATGCACCGAAGCATAGCGGCGCAACGACCGCGGTTTATCCGGAATCCTATTTTATCGGCGGGACTGCGGCAGCAAAGGCTGTAAGTTATTTCGGTGCGAAGTTAATTGGGAGGTTTGCTGCTAAGACGGGAGGTAAGTATTTATACCATTATACAAGCAAAGAAGCTGCACAAAGTATATCACAACAGGGACTTAAAGTTGGCAGAGATGGATTTTCCTATTTAACCAATAAGGGAACTCTTTCGCCTTTGCAAGCCCAGATAGAATTAGCATTACCAGCTAATAGAGCGTTGCCAAATTCAATTCTTCGTATAGACGCGTCAGGATTAAATCCAGCTTTGATAAGACGAGTTTCTGGCAACCTACCAGGATATGGAGCAGGAGGGGGAACGGAGTTTTTATTCAATCAACATATTCCTGCAAATCTTATCAAAGTTATAAAGTAGTGGATATGGAAAATAGAATAAAAATAGCATTGGAGTTTTTGAAAGATGGTCAATCTTTTACTGTTGGGGATTTGCGTTTGAGTATGAGCAGTTCTAATTTATTAACTGTTGCTGGTTGGTCGCAGTATTTGAATTTTTCAAACCTAACGAAAGCCAATTCATTAAGTGAATTAACAGAAATAAAGAACATTTTTTCTGATATGATAGCTGGTTCTGATAATTTAAAAAGGTTTGTAGCAAACAAGTCTATAGAGTATATCCTTTGTTATGACGATGGTGGAAAAGCGTCTATAGATATTTGTTCTGAATTAGATGGGGTTGTAAACTGGAAAGTAGAATTATAATAGAATGAAGTTGTTTGTTAAAATATTGCTCTGCAAAATCGCTTGGAAAAGAATTCGGGACAGCTATTTCAATTACGGGACGTCCGGCAACCAGTTGCAGAGCATCACCAACGGTGTCACCACCTACCTTTACGATGCGAACGGCAACATGACACGCGACGGCAGGCAGAACAAGGCGAGAAGGTTTTTAATGCCAGGGCAGCAGATTAGTCGTTTTGGGAGTAATTCAGGCAAGTTCTTTTCACCGCAGGAACGCTACTACCTATGCGAGCTTTACCCCCAGGAGCTAACACTAGTATTCATAATACTTTTAAAGTGCTAAATGGGACGTGTTCTATTTTGATGAAAGAGAAAATCGAGATAAAGAAAAGATGTTTTTTTCTGAAAGCGATGCTTGTGAATATATCTACGAATACTTTAGAAAGCAGAAAGAGATAGAGAATAAATATCAATAATTTTAAGCCCGGAACGAGTCCGGGCTTTTGTTATTTAGCGTACGCCTGTTTATTCTTAAAATCCCTGATAAGCGCATCGAGGGTTACGAAAATTCCTTGTTCTTATCGGAGAGCTTGGTCACTTCCCGTACTCTGTCGAGGGTGGCCTTGTCAAGTTCGATACCGGAATTGCCAGTGAGGTAGTGGACGCGAATACGGTGCCTTGCTTTAGCGGTAATTGCTCAAAGAACGGAAGGACAAATGACAATGATTTTACCCGAGTAGGAAAATTGACAGAGAAAACCAAAAGGCAGAAATCGGAATTGTTATAAGTCACGACAGCAGTCTACCGAATGCAGACAGGGAAATTCGATTTTGCATATCCTGAATTTGATTGAGACGTAAAAATTAAAGTAGAAGCCTCGGAGAGATCCGACGTGATGAGTATGGTTGCGCTTGCAACTATTGGTGCTGTGGTGAATTTCGTGGTGACGCTGCTTTTGCAAGGTTGGTTGCTTAGTAAGTGGTAGTGAAACAGTGTGTTATGTGTGAGCCCCGCTGAGAAGCGGGGTTTTTTATTGCCAGATTTATAGGCATAGCCTATCAAATTTATAGCCTGTGCCTATCAAATTTATAGACGAAACGCATCATAGGCAATCGATTCTCTGCATAGCTTTACTCCGGCTATGATGTAAAGCAAATGACACTTAAACAATAAAATCAAAGTTATGGTAAAGACAATCACAGCGATCTTATTTTTTTTCGCCTCCACTGCGTGGTGCTTAGCGCAAAACACATTTCCATCAAGCGGAAACGTGGGCATTGGTGTATCTCCACAGGATAAACTGCATGTAAAAGGGGATGTCCGCTTTGAGCGGTTAACAGGTGGGAGTAATTTTCTGCGGATTCATTCGGATGCGAACGGCAGTTACCTAACCAGTGATGATCCGGGAACAAACCATAAACACCTGACCCTGCAAGTGGTTTCTCCTAACAGCGAAAGCGGAGCCCGTCACCTGTATTTCAAAACCGGGGTGAAAGGAGGTTCCATGAGCACGCGCATGCTGATTCATCACAACGGCAATGTGGGCATCGGTACGACCAGTCCAAAAGCCAAACTGGCCGTGGAGGGTACTGTCTTGGCCAAGGAAGTAAAAGTGAAAACGGACATCGCGGTGCCGGATTACGTCTTTGAACCCGGCTATGAACTGACCACACTGGTCGACGTGGAAGCGTACGTGAAAGAACATAAGCACCTGCCGGAAATCCCCTCTGCCGAGGATATCGAAAAGGGCGGCCTTGACCTCGCGGAGATGAACCTGCTACTGCTGAAAAAGGTGGAAGAGCTGACGCTGCATCTAATCGCCAAAGAGAAATCCGAACAGGAATTGAAACAATATTTACATCGGTTGGATGCTGAAAATTCGAGTTTTCGTAGCCAATTGCAGGTCTTAAATGATGAAATCAGAAAACTAAAATGAAAAACACAAACTCTCTATTGGTGTTGCTCGCGTTTGTCTTATGTTTGGCAGGCGGAGCCGATGCGCAGACTACCCTGCATGGCAACTACAAAGCGGTTACCATTACCATGGATCAGAATGTACCGTATGCCAAAACACTCATCCTGCTACACGAGATGTACAATGGATCCAATATCGCAATAAACTATGCTGTTGGTACCATCATGGCAATCAGGGGTTCAGCCAATGCTTATCAACGGCTCAATGTCGCGGATATCCGTTCGTCATCGGCTTATAACCATACGACGGCATCCTTATCGTCGTTTGACGGCGATTCGTATGGAAGTACGGCCGTGTGGGTACTGAAAACGTGTATGTACAATGGGAAAAAATACCTTGCCGTAGACGTACCGTACCTTAATGGCCAGCATTCGCTGGGTTACCATTTCGTGGGTTGGACGAAGTCGAGCGGTGAATCACTAAAAACGGTGACTTACAGCGTCAACGGCGTTCCGCAGAACCAGGACGTGCTGACAAATATCGCGGATTACACACCGGACATGGCAGAAAACCACCTTGCCGGTAGACTGCTGGTGAGCGGCAATGTAGGCATTGGCACTACTAATCCCCAAGCCAAACTTGCCGTAAACGGCAACATCCTGGCCAAGGAAGTGAAGGTGAAAACGGACATCACCGTGCCGGACTATGTATTCGATCCGGAGTATGAATTGCCCCCGCTGGCCGAAGTGGAAGCCTATGTGAAGGAACACCGGCACCTGCCGGAAATCCCCTCTGCCAGGGATATCGAAAAGGACGGCCTTGACCTGGCGGAGATGAACCTGCTGCTGCTGAAGAAGGTGGAGGAGCTGACATTGCATTTGATAGCGAAAGAGAAGGAAATACAGCGATTGAACGGGTTCGA